>NZ_JAJADQ010000009.1 GCF_020447315.1 Hymenobacter nitidus | reverse complement strand
TCGTGCTGCGGGGGGCAGTGTGCGTTTCTGGCCCCCCCGGCCCCGCCGCCTCGGCCCGCGATTCGCCCCGCCCCGCCAATCACCCCTGCAATGATTCTGAGGTATGACGTGACCTTCATGTAGAGGGTCGTTATTGTTGTAAGCGTAATGGACTGATGGCGTCAAAGGAATGAGTTATATGATCAGCTTTTATCATAATTATAGACAGAAAAAAGCCACTTGCTGACATCAGCAAGTGGCTTTTCTGATTAGGGGCCAACTACTATTTCCATCATACTTGTGGGGGATAGATAGACCTGAGCTAATTCCTGCAATTCTATCGATGATACCTGGTTGATTTGAGTGATGAAGTCAGAATAATAGGTGGCTGGCAAGTGAAGAAATACGATGTTTTTATATTTGTCACACTGCTCAAATACGGTACTGAGTTCATTGGCAAATTTGCCTGTCATGTAGTTTTTGACAGTTTGCAGCTCGTCATGCGGGATGGGCTCCTTTTGCAGTACTTCCAACTCATGATATACTTCTTGAATAGCTAGTTGAGTTGAGCCTGCATTTACATCGGTGCCGATAACAAAGTTGTTGATATGCTCCCGCGTGCCTGAGCTGGCATAGATGCCATACGTTAGCCCTTTATCTTCCCGGATGTTCTTCATCAATCGGGAGCCGAAATAGCCTCCCAGAACTTTGGTCAGTACTTGTAGCTTGTGGGCATCCGGATGATTCAGGTTGGGCCAAGTACGACCGATCCTTAAGGATGACTGCATTGCATCCGGAACCTTTGCATATTCCTTGTTCGCATGCGGCAGGTGGTCGGATACTGTTGGTTCGAAAGAGGCACCGGCAACTGGCTGGGTTTTGTACTCACCTATACCGTTTTGGATGAGCTGAATATGCTCCTCACTTACGTCGCCGCAAAGAAAAATTTCGGCCGCAGATAGTCGGTAAGCAACATGGTGAAAATCATGGATAGCTTCAGCCGTTATTGGCTCGAACTCGAGTTCGTTGAACATCCGGCCATAGGGGTACTGCGGACCGTAGAGAGCCGCCGAAAACCGTTCTGAGGCAAGGTAGCTGGTCTTTTGCCGCTCTACCCGGATGTTCTGAACCGTGCGGGCTTTGAGCTGAGCCAACTCGGTGGCCGGGAACGTGGGGTTGACGACTACATCAGCCACTAAGGGTAGCAGATTACTGAGATGACGCGCCAGGCAATAGAGCGTCAGAGTAGCTTGGTCGAAACCTTGCTCGCACTCCAGGGAAGCGCCATAGAAAGCTACTTCGTCGGCAATTTGCCGGGCATTACGGGTTGTGGTGCCCTCCAGCAGCATACGAGCTGTCAGCAACGACAGGCCTGAGGTAGGCTCATACCATTTACCCGCAGGGAAAACGAGCTGCAGGCGAATAACGGGTTGGGTGCTGTTGTGAATTACGTGTAGGCGCGCGCCATTACGGAGCGAAAACACGTCAGCCGCTGGTAGCGTAACGCTAGCCAGCGGCTGAACAGAAGGAGCGACTTGACGGTCGAGCATGAAATCGGGTTAGTTGATAGGAGTGGAATCGTCGCCGGGTCCAAAAGCCTCCTCGGACTTATTAAAGTTAAAGTGCAAGGATACGCGAATAGTTTGGGCCAGTGGGTTGGCCCGCTGGTTGGGCACCAAGTATGTGCCGTCGACTCCGAAAACCTGGTAACGGACTCCGATACCAAAGCTTAGGTATTGCCGGTCGCCCTTAACTGGATTTTCGTAGAAATAGCCTACGCGCGCAGCTAGCAGGTCGTTGTACCAATATTCGAGGCCGGCAGAAATATTGATTTCTTTCAGCTCTTCGCTGAAGCCTCCGGGTGCGTCGGTGAAGGAGCCAACGATACCACTAACAACACCCTTGGCCCGGATGTCAGCGTTCTTGGCCCGGATGCTCTTGCCAAAGCCCGTTGTATCGCCTTCCATGTAATAAGGAGTCGGGACCAGGAGCTTGCTGCCGTCGATGGTGAACGTGATTTTATTGTAGGCGTCCAGCTCACGGGTGATGGCCGTACCCAGCTTGAAGGTCGTCGGCAAAAAGTCGGCCTGCAGCGCGTTGGTGTAGGTCATCTTGTTACCGATGTTGGAGACAGTAGCACCAAGCGCGAGATTATAGTCGCCGGGACCAATGGAAAGGTCCTTGGTGTAGTAGGCTCCCAGATCTACAGCAGCCGAGTTGCCGGGCTGGCCACTGGTGGTTTCACCAGTGAGGTTGGAGCGGATATAACGCGCCGTAATGCCGACCCCGAAGTTGTCGGTCAGCTTCTGACCGTAGGAAACGCTCACGGCATATTCCTTGGGATTCACCGTGGGGCCCGGACGGTTGTTGATGTCACGATATTCAATCTTGCCCAAGTCGAAATACATCAGTGACGCTGCCAGAGCCGAACGTTGTCCGATTTTGGTAAACCCTGAGAGGTAGGCCAACCCCATATCGTCCGTCACGTTCCGCAACCAGGGCGAATACGAAGGCGACGCACCGTACTTGCTGGTCAGGAAGCCCAGCTTGCCTGCGTTGTGATACGAGGCGTTGGCATCGGGCGAAATAGCTACCCCGGCCTCGCCCAGAGCTGCCGAGCGGGCATCGGGGCTGAGCGTCAGGATAGGTACGGCGGTGGTGATGGTGTTGGGTGCAGTCTGAGCCTGTGCTGCGACAGAGATGCCCAGCAGGCCGGGCAGGAGCGCTAATCGCAAAGGCAGCTTCAACAATGTCATAAAAAGAGCAAGAAGAGCGAAAAAGGAAACGAAAATGCGGTAAAAGCAGGCAGATTAATTCAGGATAACCAGTTTCTCGAACTTCGAGGCCGTGGCATTGTCGCGCTGAGACCGGACGCTGATGCGGTAGACGTAAACGCCGCGCGCAAGTTGGTCTTCGTACTCGTCGCGGCCGTTCCAGACCAAGCCACTCTGGTTGGGTCCCACGTGCGGGCCACTACCAATAATGGTTGTCCGAAGCGTGCGAACCAACCGCCCGGAGATGGTAAAGATCTGCACCTGCACGTCCAGGTCGTCGGAGGTGCGGTTGTGGTCGAACTGGAAAGTTGTGGTCTTGGCGAAGGGGTTGGGATAGTTTAAGACGTGCTCCAGCGCTAATTTCTCCGTATTGGCCGCAATAAACTCAATGTCCTGCTGGGTTGAGTTATTAAACGTGTCCCAGGCTTTGAGGCGAAGCACGTGGGGGCCGGTCGCCAGATCTTTAAACAAATACTTTACTTTGCCCGACCGGTAGCTGTCGACGTCGGCGGTGTAGAAGTCGTTGAGTACCGACAGCTTGGTGGGGTCATTATCGAGCGTAGCGGTGATTTCGTGGCCGATACCGGAACCCGCCGTGTTGATGCCGTTATCATCCGACAGATGCGCCAGCAGCGTGGTGGTGGTGCCCGTGAGCCCGCCAAACACGAAAGTCTCCCGGTCCATGAACAGCTTCACCAAGGGTGGAATCGTATCTAGGGCTACGGCTTTGGCGGCACCACCTACCAGGAGCTTGTGGTAGCCATTGGCATCTACGATACGCGTGGGGTCTTGGGCATAGAGTTGAATCTTGCCCAGGCCAACACTGTAGTTAATGTCCTTGGGAACCACGAAGCTGAGCTGAAAACGGCCGTTGCGCACGGTGGCCTGCCCATCGTAGATGATATTTTCCTGAATGGTAACGGGCAGAACAATGTCGTCAAACTCGTTTTTTAGCGTGTACACCACCGTGGGCTTCTCATACACCGTCACGTGGGCCTGACCCGAGAAGTCCTTGTTGAGAGCAGGGCCCGTTTTCACCAACCCTGATAATTTCACGGTGGCCAGCGCCTGCAGAGTATCAGTCGAGGCCGCCGTCAGTGGTTTGCCGTTGATGGAGTCGATGGCCACGTCCTGGGCCGGATAGGCCAGGCGGGCGGTAGGGTCGCCGAGGAGCACGTAGTTACGGTTGTAGCTGGCGCTAACGCTGTTGTTTTTGGCGAAGTTGATTACCTCGCCCAGGCGTGGCATTGTGCCGTTCACCGGGACAAAGGCCGTGTTGTAGAAATTGCGGGACAACGTAGCGCTCCGGTCGGCAAAAGCCAGGCGGGTAGTGGTGAGCAGGCCGACGGCGCCGCCCTCGATATCGGTCAAGACCAACTCGCCCCCGGAATCTTCCTCCGGGTTGTCGTAGGTGCCAAAGTCGCAGGTGCCGGTTACCATAAAGGTAAGCCGGTTGCGGTTCTGCAAACCCAATACCGACTGCTTGGTGAGAATCTGCTCATCGGCCCAGCCTTTGGGGCCGCCGTGGCCGCTGTAATGCACAATCAGGGAGCCTTGCTCAATAGATTCGTCGATGGCCTTATTCGTTTCCGGGGAACGCTGGCCCGCGGCGGCAATGGTCTGGGGGTTTAAGTCCAGGTAGATTTTATGAACATTATATTCCGGGTGCTGGGACGAAATGCTATCCGACTGCGGGTTGGCCGAGTCATTGATGTGGATGGAGCCGTTGCCATCGTCGGCCACGAAGGTGACGCGGTTGCGCCAGTTGCCGAAGCTACCGGGCTCGTCGTAGCGGATGATTTTATTCACCACCAGGGCCGCCTGCGCCGCGGAGCGGGGCTGGTCACGCGGAGTCCGGATGGGAAGGCGGCCAATGCCGATGTCGATTAGCTCATTGCTCTCGTCTTCATCCCACTCCCCCTCATTATCATCGAGCAGGCCGAAATAGTCATCAGAGCAAAAGGTAACACCCTTGCCAGCGGGAGAAGACAGGTAACGGGTATAAGTCAGGGCAAGAGACTCGCGCGACTCATACGTAGGCACAAAGTTCTGCGCAATCTTGTCGCCGTTGAGGGGGGAGCGGTTTTCCCACCACCCAGGCAGTGCTTTGACGTCGTTGGTCGGGTCGGATTTATAATCGTAGGAGGCGTCGCCAAACAGCAGCAGGAAATTGCGCTTGCCGCTGGTGTTGCGGTCATACACCATCTTCATCATGTCCCGGATGGCCGTGACATCCTGCCCCCCGGAGCTGAACTCGTTGTACACCTCCGTGGTGGTCACTACCTCCACCCGCAGATTGTCGTGGGTGCGGCGGTAGGCTGCCAGGCGGTCGGCCTCTGCTTTGAAAGGCGGGTAGGTAACGATAACCAGGTCCAGGTTGCCGTCGAGGTTGAGGCGGGCATGCAGATTTTGGTTGCCGACGTTGCGGAACAACCGCGGCGGTGCCTCGAAGCTGGAGCCGGTGAAGGCCACAAATTCCCGTACGGTGTCGGTGCGCGCCACGAAATTGCCGGTGCTGGCCAGGGCCAGTGACTGCGGCTGGCGCGGGTTGGTCACATCCCAGACGACGGTGCCAGCCGGAGCGCCCAGCAGGAATTCGCTGAGAGGCTCCCCAGGCACGGAGTTAAACTTGAGCTGATTACCGGTGAGCCGCAGCCGGCGGGGGGCATTCACCTCCAGATAGTCGAGGTAACCCTGCCCCGAGGGGTCAGCGGGGCTAGCAAACGAGAGCCGGACGCGCAAATCAGCGGCCGGGGTGCTCGGAATAGGATACGTAAACGTCTGCTGATCCAGGTTGGCTACTTCCGGATACCAGTCGGGAGTACGGCTGTAGCCGCTCAGGTTCTGGCCCGAGCCCAGCGCCGTGCCATTTAGGCTTACCTGAAACCGGGTGCTGGTGCCGTAGATGGAAGCCCCGGCGACCTGGGAAGTAAGCTGCAGCGTGCCGCCCGGTACCATATCCGGCACGGTAAGGGTAACCTCGCGGGAGGTCGTGTTGTTGGTGAAGCCTTCGCCTAGCCACTGCCGGCCGGATTTGGCGAGGTTAATCAGCTCCTGCTCGTGGAACTCGTGCTCCGTGAACTGATTGATGGTAGCAGTAGGAGTGCCGGCCACTGTGCGTGGGGCACCCACGCGCAGGCCCGGCGTAGTGCCGACTGTAACGAAGTAATAGGCCGTGTCGGTGTAGACGTTCAGCTTGTGCCGGAAGCGCGGAGTAGCGCTCTTCGGATCGGTCAGCTCCCAGGTATGCGGCCCCCGGGCGTAGAAAAGCACGTAGTCGCCGTCGTCGAAAGAATTGTCGTTTTCACCCGATACAAAAATGGCATTTTCCGCCAGGTCGTCGGGGCGGTAGGCGCTGTTGGCCTGGGGCAGGGTGCCCATGGCATTGCCATAGATCTTCAGGCGGCGCGGGTCACGGCCCTGCATGTCGATGCCCAGGGTTTCCAACGCCTTTTTGTCCAGCTTATACATACCACTGGTAGCCACGCCCACTTTCGCCCACTTGCCCTGGCTCAGCACCGAGGAGGTGGCGTACTTGCGGGCCTTGCGACGGTTCTGGTTGGTACTCAGCGAGTAGGCATACTCAAAGGAAATCAGCTTCTCGGCTTGTCCGGTCTGGGGGCTGCGGCGCACGGCCTGCACCAGCGCCGTAGTCACGGGCCGGCGCTGCTCGGTGCCGATGGTCAGGCGCACGTCGGGGCTGGTGGGCAGGCTGGGCAGGTCCAACAGCTTGGCGTCGGCGGCGGAAAAGGCCTCGTAGACGGCATTGCGCACCTGGCCCTGGCTTACTTCTCCCGGAATGCGCAACTGGTAATTGGGAACCTGCTCGCCGGGCCGGAAGGTGGCACCCCCGAAATTAGGGACGCGCCGCACCTGCCCGGTCTTACTAAGAGCCTGAACAGTACCCTTCCACGTTAGCTGGCCGCGTACTACCTGTTCGGCCCCCTGCGCCCTTCCCGGCACGACAGCACCTAGTGTTAGACACCATAAAACAACCAGGAAAGTAGAGTAGCGCATAGAGGTTTGTGCAGGGCAGTAGGCAGATAAACGGAAGGATGAGCTTGCAACACGCTCCCTATCAAAGCGGTTCACCCAATCCGTGGCTACTTAACTACCAAAAGATCTAAATATTGTGAGATTTTCATCCAAAATCTTAGCCGTAAGCCGGCCGGATTACGGACAGTCCTACATACAACAGCACAATGAGCGGAATGGCGGCCGCCTGCAATACGACCAGCAGTGCCACGGCCAGCAGCAGAAAGATGAAGCGCAGGGAGTTATCCTGCCAGGTCAGGTTCTTGAACTTGAGGGCAAACAGCGGAATTTCGGCCACCAGCAGGCCCGAGAGCAGCAGGGTGAGGCCCAGCAATACCCACGGATTCAAAATAACCGAGCTCAGGCTGAAAGTGTCGTGGGCCAGAATGAGCGGCAGCGACGCCACAACCAGCGTGCAGGCGGGCGTGGGCAGACCAATGAAGGAGTTGGTCTGGCGCGTATCGTTGTTGAACTTCGCTAGGCGCAGGGCCGAAAACACCGTCACGATGAAGCCCGCGTAGGGCAACCACTCGGGGAGGCCGCTGCTCTGTTGCAGCAAGTGAAACAGAATGGCGCCCGGCACCACGCCAAACGACACCATATCGGCCAGCGAGTCGAGGTCTTTGCCGATGGGGGAGGAGGCGTGCAGGGCCCGGGCCAGCAGGCCGTCGGCAAAGTCGAAAGCAGCGGCCAGGCCCACCAGGTAGGCAGCTATTTCGAGGTGGCCGGCGAAGATGTTGCACAGGGCCAGGCAGCCGGCAAACAGATTAAGACAGGTAACCGCGTTGGGAAGGTGATTCTTCATGCAAGGGAAAAGACAAACGAACTTAGCGCAAAAACGGATTGGACTGTCGCTCAGCGCCAATGGTGGTAGCCGGGCCGTGGCCCGAATACACGGTTACGGCATCGGGCAGCGTAAGCAGCTGCGTGCGGATGCTGTCGAGGAGGGTGTTGTAGTCGCCACCGGGCAGGTCGGTGCGGCCGATGCTGCCCTGAAACAGCACGTCGCCGCCAATGACCACCTGGGTCGGGGCATGATAGAACACGACGTGGCCGGGTGCGTGGCCGGGCGCGAAGCGCACTTCCAGCTCCGTGTCGCCAAAGGTTACGGGCGTGCCGGGCGTCAGGAAGCCGGTGGGCTCGGCCGGGCTGTAGTGCGGAAAGCCGTAGCTGGGCGCATAAGTAGGCACGGCGCGCAGCGTGGCCAGGTCGGCCTCGTGAATCAGGAACGGTACCTTATAAGTGTCGAGGATAAACGCGTTGCCGAAGACGTGGTCGATGTGGCAATGTGTGTTCAGCAGCAGCACTACCTGCAGGCCCTGGGCTTCAATAAAGGCGCGTAGGGCCTGCTGCTCGGCCTTGTCGTAGCAGCCAGGGTCGACGACCACGCACTGGCCCGTGGCGTCGTGCAGCAGGTAGGTGTTTTCGGAAAAAGCGTTGAAAGTAAAACCAGAGACGGTCATGTAGCTTATGAAATAAACCTGGCGCCGGGCCAGACGGATTGGGGAGGTAAGTTACGAGTCTTGCCGCGAACATGCACAGCCCGGCCCCCACGCCGGTACCGGGTGCCGTCCGGGTCTGCCGGGGGCGCTACTGTCGTTTTCATCTTACCTTGCCCGCTATGAATGCTTATGATTACCTGATTATCGGCCACGGCATTGCCGGTGCAGCTATGGCCCACGAGCTACGGCGCCGCGGCAAGGCCGTGCTGGTGCTCGATGCCTACCGCCCCGACTCGGCTTCCAACGTGGCCGCCGGGCTGATGAACCCCGTGGCCGGGCAGCGCTTCGCCCTCACCTGGCGGGCCGATGAGCTGATGACGGCCGCCGCCGCTTTTTACCAGGGTTTAGAAGCGCATTTCGGTCAGCAGTTCTTCTTTGAAGTACCCATTCTGAAGCTGCTCTCGTCGGTGGCCGAGCAAAACGCCATTCTGGCCCGCAGCGCCGACAGCCCCTGGCAGGACTTCGTGGAGGAAATCAACCTGAATCCCGCGCCGAAACCTGGTCTGCGCCAGGAATTTGGCGGCGTAACCATCCGGCGCGGGGGGTATGTGGCCCTGCGCGAAGTGCTGACGGCACTGGCCGAAGAAGGCCTGCAAAATGGGTGGCTCCGGCGCGAAACTTTTGCCCCGGATCAACTTGTTGTCGATGCCAGCGGCGTTGTGTACGCGGGAGAGGTGCGCGCCAAGCATATTATCTTCTGCGAAGGCAGCGCGGCCACGCAAAATCCGTACTTTAACTGGCTGCCTCTGCGGCCCAATCAGGGCGAGGTGCTCGACGTGGAGTGCCCCGGCCTGTCGGAGGCGCAGGTGCTCAACAAGGGCGCTTACGTGGTGCCGCTGGGGCAGGAGCGGTTTCGGGTGGGCGCTACGTACCGGCGGCCCCCGTTTGCCGATGCTATTACGGAGCAGGCCCGGCAGGAGCTCAGCCAAAAGCTGGCGGGCATGACGGACCAGCCGTTTTCGGTGGTCGGCCAGCGGATCGGAATCCGGCCGGCCGTGCAGGACCGAAAACCGTTAGTAGGAGTGCATCCGGCCTGGCCGGTTGTGAGTATATGTAACGGCTTCGGCTCCAAAGGAGTAATGATTGCTCCGCGGCTGGCCGCCCATTTTGCCGACGTGCTGGAAGGCACGGCGGAATTATGGCCCGAGGTCAATATTCGGCGGTATTCCGCGTTATATATAGCTAGCCTTTCCGAGGCCGGCTTTTCTTCCTGATTTCTCCGCTTTTTGCCTTCTCTATGAAGCACTTATCCTTACTCGTGGCGTTATCGGCAGCTCTGGTGCTGTCGGCAGGAGACGCAGCCCAGGCCCAGACGGCGCAGGAGCCTTTTGGGCGGGTCCGCATTCAGTATAAGGACTTCGACTGGCAGCAGCTCAGCACCCAGAACTTTAACATCTATTTCTATGCCGGCGGCGAAGTGGCGGCCCGTCGGGCGGCCGAGTACGCGGAAAAGGAGCTGCAGCGCATCACTTCGCTGATTGGCTACTACCCGTACTCCAAAACGACCATCATGCTCTACAACTCCGTGGGCGACCTGCGGCAGAGCAACGTGGGCCTCGACACGGACAAATACCAGACCGGCGGCGAAACCGAGCTGCTGCGCATGAGCAAGGTGCAGCTCGCTTTCCAGGGCCAGCAAACCATTTTTAAGCGTGACCTGAGCTACCAGATTACCCGCGTGCTGCTCAACGACATGATGTATGGCGGCTCGCTTAAGGAAGTCATTCAGAGCAGCTACCTGCTGCAGCTGCCCGACTGGTTTGTGACCGGGGCCTCGGCCTACGCCGCCGAGGGCTGGAGCGTGGACATGGATAACTACATGCGCGACATGACCCAGAAGGTGGAGTCGAACAAGTCGTCCCAGTTCTTCGTGCGCAACCCCGAGCTGGCCGGCCAGAGCATTTGGAACTACATTGCCGAGCGCTACGGCTATACCACCATCCAGAACATTCTGAACCTGACGCGCATTACGCGCGACGTGGAAGTGGGCATCAGCAGTTCGCTGAACGTGCCCTACAAGGTTTTCCTGAAAGACTGGCTGGCCTATTACCGCCAGCTGAATGCCCAGCCCCAAACGGCTTTCGTGCTGCCTGAGGAAGCTCGGCAGCTGTCTAAAAACAACCGCAAAGGCATCCTCTATACCCAGCCCGTGCTCAGCCCCAACGGCCAGCAGCTGGCCTACGTGTCGAATGAGCGGGGCCGCTACCGGGTGCTGGTCACTAACCGTGGCGGCTCGGGCCGCCGCGTAATTCACCGGGGTGGCTACAAAACGCCCGACCAGCAGGTTGAAAACCGTCTGCCGGCCCTGGCCTGGCGCGGCAACGGGCAGGTGGCCGTGGCCGAAATGGCCAAAGGCAACATGAGCCTGCGCCTGCGCCCTGCCGATGGCGGCGCCGGTGGGCTATTTGCCCGCTTGAAGGAAGGCCTGCCATTTATTGGCAGCGCTGGCTCTACCGTCTTCCGGCCCTTCTCGCAGGTGCTGGATCTGAGCTACTCACCCGACGGCAAGTCGCTGGTGTTTAGTGGGGTACGTAACGGTCAGAACGACTTGTACCTACTGCGCGCTGGTAGCCGCACGCCCGAAAAGCTGACCAACGACGTGTTTGATGACGTGCAGCCGGTCTTCTTGCCGGGCGGCACGGGTATCGTGTTCAGCTCCAACCGCTGGCTCGACTCGGCGGGCACGGCCAAGGGCTCGTTTGGCAGCGTGGTCAATAACTACGACCTATTCTTCTACCACCTCGACGGGCGGGCTCAGCCGGTGGAAACGCTGGTCAGCACGATTTCCAACGAAGGCCGTCCGCGGGCCATGTCCGACGACGAGATTCTGTTTCTGGGCGAAGAGAGCGGGGTGCGCAGCATCTACCGTTACTCATTCAAAACCAAGCAGCACGTGCCCGTCAGCAGCTTTCAGCCCAACCTGGAGAGTTTCGACTTCAACCCCACGACCGGGGCATTGGGCTTCGTGGCCATCGACAAGGCCCGCAATTTTGTGTACCTGTACCCGACCTACGCGCTGCCCGAAAGCCTGACGCTCTATAAAACCGCCCGCCAGGAAACGCTGGAAGACCGGTCGCGCGCGCCGCAGCGGGCTGCCACGCCCCAACCCGCCAAACCGGTGGCCACCGAAACCCAGGATACCCCGCCACCGGCTACGGCTCCCGGCAAAAACGACGGCCAGATTAACACCAGCGACTACCAGTTCGAGGAAGACGCGCCGGCTCAGCCTGCGCCGCGCCGCAAGCGCAGCGACGTAGCCGCCCTGCCGACCGCCTCGCCGGCCGATGCCCTGACTGTGTTGGGGCCCGTGAAATACGACAAGCGCTTCAGCATCGACAATGTGGTGTCGTCGCTGTATGCCGACCCACTGCTGGGACTGGGCCTGATTGGGCAGGCCAACATGGCCGACCTGTTTGAGGACCACCGTATCCGGGCCGGTATTTTTGCCCTCACCGACCTGCGTACCAGCAACATTTACGCCGAGTATACCAACCTGCGCAAGCGCTACGACTGGAGCATCGGCTACCAGAAGCAGGCTTACTTCTTCGACACCGAAAACCGACGCCTGCGCTTTGGCCGCCACGAAGTGTCGCCGACCATTGCCTACCCGCTTACGCACAGCCTGAGCGTACGGGGCGGTCCGCGCTTCGTGAACGTGAACCGCACGATTATCAGCGAGTTCACTACCGACAACGACATCAACCGCAGCTACCTTGGGGTGAGCGGGGAACTGGTGTTCGACAATGCCATTTCCACCGGGGTAAACATGATGGAAGGCACCCGCATGAAAATAGGAGTGCTGAAGCTCAACGGTATTGATGATGGCAAGCAGGGGTTCGGCAAGATTTACGTGGACCTGCGGCACTACCAGAAAGTGCACCGGCAGATTATCTGGGCCAACCGGGCCAGCTTCGGCTCGTTCTTCGGTAACGCGGCTCAGACGTTCCGCCTGGGCGGCATGGATAACTGGCTGAATGCCCGCTACGATGACGGCCGCCTCACGCCTAGCTCCGCCGAGTTCAGCGACCCGACGCAGGTGTTCTACCAGCAGTTCGTGACCAATCTGCGCGGCTTCGACTACAGCAAGCGCAACGGTCCCCGCTACGTACTCTTCAATACCGAGCTGCGGGTGCCCATCATCCAGTACCTCTCGCGCAAGCCGATTTACTCGGGCTTCTTCCGCAACCTGCAGCTGACGGCCTTCTCGGATGCCGGCTCGGCCTATTCGGGCTCGAATCCTTTCAATGAAAACAACTCCTTCAACACGCAGGTAAAAGGCGGAGCCGGGGGAGCCTTTACGGCCACCGTCATCAACTTCCGCAACCCCATGCTGATCGGCTACGGCTTTGGCATGCGCACCACGCTGCTGGGCTTCTACGGCAAAGCTGACATAGCCTGGGGCCAGGAGGACTACGTGCAGAAGGGACCCAAATTCTACTTCACGCTCGGCTACGACTTCTAAGAAGAGAATCCGGCCTCAAGAATTGCTGCATCCTCCTAAAAAGCCACCTGGAACGACCGGGTGGCTTTTTTTGGGTTTTTACTCCTACCTTCCTTGCCGGTTTCCTTCTTCAATCAGGCTCGTTTACGCTGCTTCACTATGAAAAAACACCTACTTATATTCGTCCTGAGCCTGTTGGGCTGGCAGGCGGCCCACGCGCAGTACCGCACCCCGGGCACGGGCGTCCACTGGAACCTGACGCAGCTGCTGGCCGCCTCGGGAGGCTACGTGACGACGGCCAACGGCGCCTTCCAGATCAACGACACCATCCGGCTCTCGGCCCGGGATACCCTGGAAATCCGCAGCAACGCTACCATTCGTATGGCGTCGCTGGCGCTGCTCTACGTGGATGGAGTACTGCTCATTCACCCCCGCGACTCCGTTAAAATCACGGCGGTGACCCCCACGGCGCCTTTTCACAGCATTTCCTTCTCCGGTACCAGTGGCGGCTCGGAGCTGCACAAGACCGTGGTGGAGTATGGCGGTGGCATCAAGGCCGTGGACGTAAGCCTGGTGATGGACAGCTGCGTGGTGCGCTACCAGGTGGCCTCTATTGGTACCAAGGCGACGAACAGCGGGGCCATCAATATCTCCGGTGGTATTCCGCGCATTACCAACTGCCGCATCTACGGCAATGCCCGCTCGGCCATTCTGAGCCCCTCGAACCGCCCGACCTCGCCCATCATCAGAAATAATATACTGGTGGCCAACAGCACCGAAAACGGCAACTGGCCCCAGATAAACCTGGGCGTGGGTGGCGCTACAACCACCATCATCCAGGGCAACCTCGTGGTGGGGCGCTTTCCGATGGCCGGCGGTATCAGTGTTTCCAACCTGCTGGGCTCCAGCAACCTGACTCAGGTGCAGATCCGGCGCAACATCGTGCGCGACAACCGCTACGGCATTGCCGTGGTGGGGGGCAACATCAGCAGCTACATCACCCAGAACGTCATTACCGACAACAACATCAACCCCAATGCCCAGACCGGCGGCAGCGGATTGAACTTCAACGGTACCCAGACCCAGACCGGCGTCGTGTCGCGCAACATCATCCGGCGCAACCTCTACGGCGTGACGCTGCAGCGCTCCAACGCCAGCACGCCCGCCCCGCGCATCAGCTTCGGCAACCTGAGCAGCACCGACTCTACGGATGCGGGCCTGAACCTGCTGGCCGACAACGGCAACGGTGGCCAGATCTATGATATCTACAACAACACGGCCGAGAGCTTCAAGGCTGAAAACAACGACTGGGGCACCAGCGTGGCCGCCCAGATTGAAGCCCACGTGTATCATCAGCCCGACAACGCGGCCCTCGGCGTAGTCGATTTCCTGCCTTTCCGCGCCACGATTCTGGCGGCCCGGGCCCCGCAGACCCTGCAAACGGCCGTGTACCCCAATCCGGCCACCGAATGGCTGACCTTTGAGCTAGCCAACGCCCAGGCGGCCGCCACGCTGCAGGTGCTCGATCTGACGGGCCGGGTGGTGACTACCTACACCGCCAAGCCCGTAAGTGGACGGCTGCGCTTGGCTACCCGCACCCTGGCCGCCGGGCTCTATACCTACCGCCTGACCCAGGAAAGTGCTACGGCTACCGGCAAGTTTAGCATCGTCCGTTAGAACCCTTGCTGCCTTCTGAAAAGCCTTCTACTCGCCGTGGAAGGCTTTTTTGTGGCCGATTTTGAGAGCCCCAGAGTAGGGGAGGGGCGAATAATGAACTTAGGTGAGGCCTATCCGGAGGTTGGGTTGTATCTTTGCGGCCCTGTTCACCAGCCGCTGTACCGTGTTGCTCCTCCGCGAGATTTGGTATTTGATTCAGAAGGACTTCCGCCTGGAGTGGCGGCAGCGCGCGGCCCTAAGCGGCATGCTGCTCTACGTGGGCAGTACGGTGTTCGTGTGCTACCTGAGCTTTGCCCTGCGCGGCGGTGAGTTGCCTGTGCCGGCCTGGAATGCCCTGTTCTGGATTATCCTGCTGTTTACGGCCGTGAATGCCGTAGCCAAAGGCTTCCTGCAGGAAAGCCAGGGCCGGCTGCTCTACTACTACACGCTGGTACAGCCCCAGGCCGTGATTATGGCCAAAATCGTCTACAACGCCCTGCTACTGCTGGGGCTGGCCCTGGCCGGCTTCGGGCTCTACGCCGTGGTGCTGGGCAACCCCGTGCAGAACATGCCGCTGTTTCTGGCCAACGTGGTGCTTGGGGCCGTGGGCTTTGCCTCCACGCTGACGCTCGTGTCGGGTATTGCGGCCAAGGCCACCAACAGCAGTACGCTGATGGCCGTGCTGGGCTTTCCGCTGATGGTACCCATGCTGCTGCTGCTCATCAAAGTCTCGAAAAACGCCCTGGATGGGCTGGAATTCGACGCCAGCCGCAGCTCCCTGCTGACCCTGGTGGCCCTCAACCTGATTGTAAGTGCCGTGTCCTACCTGCTGTTTCCTTTCCTATGGCGGAGCTAACGACCTGGGCAAAACTTGCGGCCGACCGCTGTGACAAACCAGTTGGTTTGGCTGTTATTCTTCCGTTCGGCGCTGGTGGCTCGGCGCTGCTTACTTTTTGCTGCTCATGAAAAATAACTGGTGGAAAGCCCTGGCCGCGGTGCTGCTGCTCTATACCGCAGTGGCCGGCCTGCTGGTACCCGTGCCCCGGCTGGCTATTCTGAACGAAACCATCCGTAACCTGTACTTCCACGTGCCGATGTGGTTCGGCATGACCTTCATCCTGATTGCCTCGGTCGTTTATTCCATCCGCTACCTGCGCAACCCGACGCCCGAGCTGGATATCCGCTCCCACGAGGCGGCCCGCACCGGCATTCTGATGGGCGTCGTGGGGCTGGCCACGGGCAGCATCTGGGCCAAGTACACCTGGGGCACGTGGTGGACCAACGACCCCAAGCTCAACGGCGCGGCCATTGCCATGCTGATTTACGGTGCTTATCTGGTGCTGCGCTCCTCCTTTACCGACGAGCAGCAGCGGGCCCGGATTTCGGCCATCTACAACATCTTCGCCTTTGCCACGGCCATGCCGCTGTTCTACATTCTGCCGCGCCTGACGGACTCGCTCCATCCCGGTGCAGGTGGCAACCCGGCCTTTGCCAAGTACGACCTCGACGACAACATGCGGCTGGTCTTTTACCCGGCCGTCATTGGCTGGACCCTTTTAGCTTTCTGGCTGGCGCAGGTAGCCAGCCGTATTGCTCTGCTCAAACAAAAAGTATATGAAAAACAGCTTGCGTAAGCTTCGTTCGGCCTTTTTGCTGCTGGCCGCCCTGCTGCTGCCCGTATTGCACGCCGCCGCCCAGTCCGTGGCCACCGACTCGCCCGAAATGGCCGATACCATGCGCCAGGACGGTAAGATCTACGTGGTCGTGGCCGTCATCACCGTCGTGCTGGCCGGGCTGCTGGCCTTCCTGATTTCCCTGGACCGTAAAGTCGGCCGCCTGGAGCGGGAGTTGAAAGACTAGCGGCGAAAAAGACAATTCCGCTACCTGACAAACATCAGGTGGCAGCCTGATAAATGAATTCCGGCCCGACGGATTTTTCGGGGACCTTTGGTTGTTCAGTAAAGCCGGCTCACCAGTCCGGCGCTGTTGAAGCATCATGAAAAAATCTCATATCCTTGCCATTGCCGTCATTGCCGTTGCTATCGGCATCATCATGAGCACTGTGGGCGACGCCAGCGTCTACGTCTCGTTCCGCGAGGCCCGGGAACGGGCCGCCGATGGTAACCTGACCAAAGTGCACGTAGTGGGCCGCCTCCCGCGCGACGGGCAGAAGAACATTCTGGGCCTGGAGTACAACCCGACCCTGGACCCGAACTACTTCGCCTTCACGCTCGTGGACACCAACCGCATTGCCCAGCGCGTGATTTACTTCAACCCCAAGCCCCAGGACTTCGACAAGTCGGAGCAGGTGGTCATCACCGGGGCCATGCGCAACGACGTGTTCGTGGCCGACAAAATTTTGCTGAAGTGTCCTTCTAAGTACGTGGAGAAGGACATTAAAGGCGCCACGGCGTCGCGCTAAGCGGAACGGAGCAGTACGGGGCGGGTTCTAAAACGGAACGTTTCCCCGCTTCACCGGTTTTCCTTCCGCAGTACAATTACCTAATACCAAGCTCATGCTTAATACCTTCATCGGCGACCTGGGGCACCTGAGCGTCATCGTGGCATTTGTGGCCGCCACGGTAGCGGCGTACTCCTATTTCATGGCGGCCCGCAACCAGCCGCTCGGGGAAACCGATGCGGGGTGGCTGCGCATTGCCCGCACCTCCTTTTTGCTGCATAGTGTGGCGGTGGTGTCCATCATTGCCTGCCTGTTTACCATCATCTACACCCACCGGTACGAGTATTATTACGCCTGGAGCCACTCCAGCAACCACCTGCCGGTGTACTACATGATTTCCTGCTTCTGGGAAGGGCAGGAGGGCTCCTTCCTGCTCTGGATTTTCTGGCACGTGTGCCTGGGCCTGGCCATTATGCGTTTCCACCGCAAGTGGGAGGCGCCGGTAATGGCCGTCTTCGCCTTCGTGCAGCTGTTTCTCACGTCCATGATTCTGGGCGTGGTGGTGCTGGACATGAAGCTGGGCTCGTCGCCTTTTATCCTGCTGCGCGACTTCCTGGTGGACTTGCCGGTGTTCAAAATGAACCCGGACTTCGTGCCCAAGGATGGTACCGGCCTCAACCCGCTGCTGCAGAACTACTGGATGGTAATTCACCCGCCTACGCTGTTCCTGGGCTTTGCGCTTACCCTGGTGCCCTTTGCCTTCGCCATTGCTGGCCTCTGGAAAGGCGAAGTGGTGAAGTGGATTAAGCCCTCATTGCCTTGGGCGCTGTTTGGGGCATTGGTGCTGGGTATCGGGGTGATGATGGGCGCCTACTGGGCTTACGAAACGCTGAACTTCGGCGGCTACTGGAACTGGGACCCGGTGGAAAACGCCGTCTACATTCCCTGGTTGGTGCTGGTGGCCGCTATTCACGGCATGGTATTGTGGCAGCGGAGTCGCACGGCCCTGCGCACGTCCTTCGTGCTGGTTATTGCCTCCTTCCTGCTGATTCTCTACGCGACCTTCCTGACCCGCAGCGGCGTGCTGGGCAATGCCTCCGTGCACTCCTTCACCGACCTGGGCCTCTCGGGCCAGCTGCTGATTTACCTGCTGGCCTTTGTGGTGCTGTCCATCTGGCTGCTGGTAGCCCGCTGGAAGTCGATTCCGGTGTCGGAGAAAGAGCTGACCACCTACAATCCCGAGCTGTGGGTGTTCGTGGGCGCCACGGTGCTCTGCCTGGGTGCATTCCAGGTACTGTTCACCACCAGCATTCCGGTGTATAACGCCTTCCTGGGCTTCCTGGGCATCAAGTCAAACCTGGCGTTGCCCGCCGACCAGATTGCGCACTACACCAAAATTCAGCTGTGGATGGGCGTGCTGGTGGCCTTCCTGACCGGCCTGGCCCAAATCATGTGGTGGCAGAAAAACAACAAGGAGACGCTCACCAACTCCCTGGCGGTGCCCGGCATCATTACGTTGCTCAGCGCGGCCCTTGTGATTCTGCTGGTGCGCTACAACAAGCTGCAGATGACCCCAGTCTATATCGTGCTGCTGACTACCGCCCTATTCGGGGTGCTGGCCAACCTGGGCGTGGTTCTCACGCTGCTGAAGCGCCGCGTGGCCTTGTCGGGCGGGGGCATTGCTCACATCGGTATTTCCCTGATGCTGCTCGGTATTCTGGCCTCGGCCGGCTATTCCAACATCATTTCCAAGAACGTGTCGGGTCTGGTGTATTCCAAGGAATTCCCCGAAGACCTGAACCGTGACAACGTGCTGCTGTGGCGCAACGAGTCGGCCCCGATGGGCGGCTACGATATCAGCTACACCGGCCAGTACTACGACGTGCCCGGCGTGCCCGGCTACGTCAACAAAGAGCTGCTGTTCCGCACCGACGACGAGTATAAGGCCCTGGCCCGTGCCGACATCAAGTCGGAAGGCAAAGTGTTCTACAAAGCCGGCGACACGGTCGAGATTCTACCCGAAAACACCTACTACCGCGTCGAATACAAGGAAAAGGAGTCGGGCAACAGCTTCACGCTGTACCCCCGGGCCCAGGTGAATGAGGAGATGGGCGGCCTGCTGGCCTCGCCCGACATCAAGCGGTTCCTCGACCATGACATCTATTCCCACATCAGCTCCGTGCCCGACCCCAGCAAGGAGAAGGACTGGAGTGAGGTGAAAGACTACACGCTGGCCATCGGCGACACGATTTACCTGAACGACTACTTTGCCGTGTTCCGCGGCGTAGAGCCGGCCCACGAAACCGCCGGCCTCGGCCTGACTAAAGGGGACCTGGCCATTCAGGGCGACTTCCTGGTGTTTGGCGAGAAGAAGCAGTATCACGTGCACCCCATGTTCGTGGTACGCAACAACCAGGTGGGCCGCGTTTCCGACGAGGTAGAAGACCTGGGCCTGCGCCTGACCTTTATCAACGTGGACCCCACCAAGCAGAAGTTCACCTTTGGCGTGAGCACCACCCAGAAGGACTACATCATTCTGAAGGCCATGGAAAAGCCCTTCATCAACTTGCTTTGGAGCGGTACACTGCTCATGTCGCTTGGCTTTGGAATGGCCTTGGTCAAGCGCCGGCGCGAGGCCCGCGTAGCCGAGGCCAAAACTCCGGCCCCGGCTAAGGTGAAAGCTCGGCAACCTAAGCCCCAGGCTGCTTAACGATAGTAGATTGCCCCATAGCAAGCACACAAAAAGGCCCTGGCTACACGTAGCCAGGGCCTTTTTGTGTGCTAAGCCGCTCGTAATATCTCTGCTCCAGGGCCAGCTTCGGGGCGGGCCGGCAGGCCGTCATTGGCGGGCTTTCCTTCCGGCTACCAATGAAATTACTCAGCTGGTAGCCGTGTGATACAGACTTGTGTCAGCGCTTCAACTTCCTATTCCGGGCCAGTAGCTTCCAGGGTGTTAGAATAGTTGGAGGGAATGTGAAATGTTATTTCACATTCCCTCCAACACGGTAGAGAATCGAAAGTATTTCGTCCTTTCTCTACCTGATTTATTCCAACCGCGGCAGGTTTGCTCTTAGGCTGCCGGGCAGTTGCTACAGGGCCCCGACAGGCAACTAGCGGCCACGTATAGGCCACAAAAAAAGGGCAGCCATATGGCTGCCCTTTTCAATAACCGCAGACCGCAGATATTACTTCTGGATCGACAGGTTGCGTACCGAGAAGTCGTTGCCCGACTTCACTTTCAGCACGTACATGCCGGCCGACAGGTTCGACAGGTCCAGCTTGTTCAGCTGATTGTCGCGTACCGAAGCCGAGTGTACGATTTGGCCGAGCGAGTTCATCACTTCTACCTGCATGGCACCTTTGGCGTTAGCGCCTTTGATGTCAACGCTGAAGATACCAGCTGATGGGTTCGGGAATACGTTGATGGCGTAGTCCAGAGCAGCCGACGTGCCGGTGATGGTCGTAGCCGTGATTTGCAGGTCGTCTACGGCCAGCAGGAACTGGTCGGCGGCGCTGTACACGTGGAAGCCGATGTAGTAGTTGCCGGTCGTGGTAGGCTCGATGGGCAGTACTGGAATCGTGCTGGTAGCGTTAGCCGTGGCGTAAACCGTGTTGGCTACGGTGGCATTGTTCCACAGGGTAGTGGTCTGGCTGGCGGGAGTAGCCGTAGTGCCATACTTCACTTCCAGACGCTCGGGGAACGTGGCAAGACCAACGCGGTATTTAAACGAAAGCTGGTAGCGGTTGCCGGTGCGCAGCAACAGCGGAGTGGTGAAGAACCAGTCGTTAGCAGCCGTCGTGCCGTCTTCGTTGTACTGATAAACCATGGCGTTCGGAGCCGAAGAGCTGATCGGAGTCGTGCCGATGGTCGAAAGGCTTTCCCAGGTAATAGCATCCAGGTTCGAGTCGAGGATGGTGTAACCGCAGGGCAGCAGGCCGGTAGCCACGCCGTCGAAGTTCTCCGAGTAGGGGAAAGTCGTTACCGACGTTACGCTGCACTGAGTCGTTACCGAGAACGGACCAGCCAGAGCGCTCTGCTCGGTAGTGCCGCAGTTAGAGCGGATATACACCTGGTAGGTCGTCGAAGCGGCGAGGCCCGTGATGGTGTAAGGCGAAGTAGCCGTCGTTACGGTTGTGCCACCGGTGCTAGGGTTGAAGCCCGTAGGACCGTAAATGATGGTGTAGCCCGTGCCGTTGGCAGGACCCGTGAAGGTAACCGTAGCCGATACGGGGCTGGAGCTGGTTACGGCAACACCCGTTGGGGCCACGCAGGTAGCAGCAGCACCGGTTACGGCCTCAATCATGAAACGGCCCAGGCCGCTGGCTACAGCATCGGCAGGAGCACCGCCGGCCAGAGTCATCGTGTAGAAAGTGCCCGAGCGGGTAGGCGTCTCGTTCTGCAGGCCCAGGGGGAAGTAGCCAGGCGTACCGGCCGGCGATACCGCCTCGGCGAAACCAGCATAGAAGTTGCCCGCTGGAATAGCTACGGGCGTCGTCAGAGTGAAGGTCTTGGTCGTGGCAATGTCAGAAGCCAGCACTACGTAGTCGGGCGTGCGGGCCAGAATGGCGCCGGCAGCGTCACACACTACAGCGTAAACCGTGCGGCCTACCGTGCGGGTGTCTTCGATGCGAACCGTAACGGCGCTTACCGTACGAGCCACGCTAGCGTTGTATTTCACGGCGAAAATGCCCGAACCGGCTTCACCGGTGGCAGTCACGTTGAAACCTACACTACCCGTGCTGGGGCCGGCTTCGGCAACGGCATAGGTCGTGGCATTTACTACCTGCTGGTAGGTCTGCGTATTGTTGGTCGAGGCATCATCAGCACCCGAGGTTACCGTAATGGTCTCGTTGCCGACAGCCGTGGGAGTGAAGGGGTCGAACGATACCAGCGACGAGGCGCCCACGGCCAGCGAGGCTACCGTTTTGGTGCTCGTGAAGGTGTTGGCACCGGCCACCGCGGCCGTTACGCTCACGTTGGTCAGGGCCGACGTGCCGACGTTGCGCACCACGGCCTGAATGGTATGGGGGGCGCCGGCTGGAATGGGCAGCTTGCCCAGCGAATAAACGGCTAGTACGGCCGCGTCTTGGGCTACGGCTGGACGGAAGCGGAACGTGCGGCCGGCATCAGGCAGGGCCGATACGCGGAAGTTGAGGGCGTTGCCGGTGTAGTTGCCAGCCAGGAACGTAGCCGCTCCCCAAGCCGTTACCGAACCCTTCGTAACGGATACGAGCTGGGTAGCGGTGGCAGCAGTGCCTTTGATAGCAACGGCCGCCGATTTGAATACATCCGGGCCTGGGCCAGCCGTGGTGGGGCCGTACACAAACTCGATATTGTTGGTGCCTTCGTAGAGCTTCACCTGAAACTGCATGTTGGCGTGCTGCTTGCCCGTAGCGGCCGACACGAGCTTGTCGCTCACGTTTTTCCACTGAATGGTGCACACGCGGCTGCCGGCCGTGCCGGTCGTGGCCACGCGGTACTCGGCGGGCGAAGTGCCGTCGGCCAAGTCGTGGTTGAAGGGCAGTAGCAGGTTAACGTCGGCGGCGTTGGTGCTGTTGATGGCACCACCGGTGTTTACCTGAGGGCCCGTATAGAACAGGTTGGCGGCCGAAGGAGCGGCCGTACCCAGCTTGATAAAGCCGTTGGTGTTCAGCACGAAATCCGTGAAGGCAACCCCATTGTAGTTGAAGGTGAACCCGATGGGCTGAGCGGCCGAGTTGGCGTCGTCCGTGTTGGCCGTGGTGATTACCGTGCCGGTGGCGGCCAGGTCGGTATAGGTGCCCGCCACGTTCTGGGCCCCGAACACGTTGTAGTTCAGGGATTGGGCCTGGGCTGCCGAAGCACCACCGATGGAGAGCAGCGCGGCCAAGGCCAGCTGACGCCAGTGTGAAGCTGTACGACCCGTTTTGTACCAGTTTGTCATAAGGAAAAGGGTTGGTAAGGAAAAAAGATGTTGAAAAGGGACAGATGAAGTTGAAGCAAAGCTGCCTAGCCCCGGGCTCGGCAGTTTCGCGAGTACAAGGTGCTAAAATTTCCCTTGAAAAACAGAAGCGGAAAAAAGAAAGCCGGGCAGCCTGCGTACTTTTCGCCTGAATTCTGATGCACCGTGTTCTAATATGAGCCAAACCGCTGTTTGTCGGCAGATTATCCTGCTGGGCGCCGGTCAGGTAGCCCGGCACCTCGGCCCGGCCCTGAGGCAGGCGGGCCACGCCGTGACGCACGTCTGGAGCCGGACCCACGCTGGCGCCGCCGCCGTAGCCGCGGAGGTGCCCGGGGCCAAACCCATTACCAGCCTTGACCTGACGGCACTGCCCGTGGCCGACCTCTATATCATCTGCGTGCCCGACGGGGCCGTGGCGGCGGTGCTGGCCTCGGCCCGGTTTCCGGCGGCGGCTCTGGTGGCACACACGGCCGGAGCCCTGCCACTGGCTGTGTTCGAGCCCTACGCCAGCCTGCGGGGAGGAGTGCTTTATCCGCTGCAGACCTTCAGCGCCAGCCGCCGCATCGACTGGCCGGCGGTGCCTATGTGCGTGGAAGCCACCACGGCTGCCGACCAGGACGTGCTGTTGCAGGTGGCCCGCAGCCTGAGCCAGGTGGTGGAAGTGGTGGCGACGCCCCAGCGCCAGACGCTGCACGTGGCGGCCGTGTTTGCCTGCAACTTCACCAATCATCTGTTCGGTATCGGGCACGCGCTGCTGCAGGAGGCGCACCTGCCGTTTGCGCTGCTCGCCCCCCTGATCCGGGAGACGGTCGACAAGGCCCTGGCGCAGCCTCCCTTCACGGCGCAGACCGGGCCGGCCGTGCGCCACGACGCGGCCACGCTGGAGCGGCACCAGCGTATGTTGGAGGCCCACGCGGGGTGGCAGCAGATTTATAACCAGCTAACAGCCAGCATTCAGGCCCAGCAGATGACGGCCGCGCCAAACAAGCAGGAGCCTCTGCGGCTTTGATTACGGACCGGGGTGCGTACCTTTGCCCCAAATTCTGCCCTGCTCAAGTTTCTACTCCGTGAAAGCCGTTAATATTACCTTCCAGTTTCAAGACGGCCAGCCCGACCAGACGCACGTAGCAGCGGAAGGTGAATCGGTGCTGGACGTGGCCCTGAACAATGGAATTCAGTTGCAGCACAACTGCGGCGGTGTCTGCGGCTGCAGCACCTGCCACGTGTATGTGCTCAAAGGGGAGAATGACCTGCCCGAAATCAGCGACAAAGAAGAGGATTTCATTGACCGCGCCGTGAATCCGCGCATCAACTCGCGCCTGGGCTGCCAGTGCGTGATGCAGGGCAACGAAGACATCGTGATTCTGATTCCCCGCCAGGAATTCCTGGGACACTAGCTTTTTAATGTACGAATGTGAAAATGTGCCTGATGTGCGAAAAGCACCGCAGGCTGTATTTGGCACATTTGGCACATTTCCTCACATTTAGCACATTCGACATAATGGCTCATTTTGAACTCCCCATTCACTGGAACGACCACGAGGACATTGCTATGGCCCTCTATGAAAAGTTCGGGAATGAGTTTGACGAAGCGAAAATCTACCGCATCCGCTTCACCGACCTGCTGGAATGGGTCCTGACCCTGCCCAACTTCGTCGGTACCCGCGAGCAGGCCAACGAGGGGCACCTGGAGCAGATTCAGGCCAAATGGGTGTACGAATGGCGCGACAACCAAAACTAGGCGCCGCCCTCTATTTTCAGCTTTATTTCGCGGTTTATTTATGAGTAGCAACGGCACCAGCCCCGATTTGGCCGCCATCAAGGCCTTTATCTTCGACGTCGACGGCGTGCTGACCGACGGCACCCTGCTGGCTCTCAATTCCGGGGAGCAGGCGCGGGCCTTCCACATCCGCGACGGCTATGCCATTCGGCACGCGCTGGCCCGCGGCTACCGGGTTATTGTCATTTCGGGGCGCGAGGAAGAAGGGGTGCGCCGCCGCCTAGAGTCGCTGGACGTGCACGACATCTACCTCGGGGTGGCCGACAAGATGAAGATCTTTAACAACTACATCAACACCTACCGCCTCGACCCGGCGACCATTGCCTACATGGGCGACGACATGCCCGACATTGAGGTGATGCGCCGCTGCGCCGTGGCCGCCTGCCCCACCGATGCCGCCGCCGACGTGCAGCAAATCTGCAACTACAAGGCGGCTTTGCCCGGGGGGCACGGCGCCGTGCGCGAGCTGGTAGAGGCCGTTATGAAGGCGCAGAAGACCTGGTACTAACCAACTTCTGTTCCAGGTTATTGGCCGTAAATATCTGGTATTTGGGGCTCCAAACCCTGGTTGTGGTTTTCCAAATTCCCTTTATATTTACCCAATCATCCATTCATTAATTTCATTTTTTACATGAAAACAGGAACCGTAAAATTCTATAATGAGTCGAAGGGCTACGGCTTCATTACAGAAGATGGCACGAAGGAAGACTTCTTCGTTCATGTAACCGGCCTTAACGGGGGCCAGATCCAACAGAATGACCGCGTGGAGTTTGAAACGCAGGAAGGCCGCAAGGGTGTTAACGCGGTGAATGTAAAGAAACTGTAGGCTGTTAGCCTGAATAGGTTTTTTGCTTTTCAGAAAGCCTCTCCAGTAGGAGAGGCTTTCTTTTTGCGCTTGGGCCCGCAGGCCGGCCCGGGCGCGGGGAATGAGTGGTTCGGGGAGGCTAGCTTTAGGTACGTATATGGCACATTCTTCATCTTCCAGGCAGAGTACGGCGGCCTCGGCCGGGTCGGGGGGCTGGGCGTCGGTGCTGCGCCTGATCCGCTTTCCCAACCTGCTCATCATGGCCCTGACCCTAGCCCTGGTACAAAGCGGCCTGCTGCGGCCCGAGGCCCCCTGGGTAGCCCTGCTTTCCGGCCGGTTTGTGCTGCTGGCCGTGGCCGCCCTGTGCATTGCCGCCGCGGGCTATATCATCAACGACTACTACGACGTCAAGATTGACGTCATCAACCGGCCCGACCGCTTGGTGGTGGGCCGCGTGATAAACCGGCGGCACGCCATGCTGGCACACCTGGTATTGTCGGGGGTGGGCGTGGTGCTGGCCGGGGCATTGTCGCCGGTGCTGGGGGCCGTCAACCTGGGCTCGGCGCTGCTGCTGTGGGGCTACTCGGCCCGCTTCAAGCGCCTGGCTCTGGTGGGCAACCTGAGCATTGCCCTGCTCACGGCCGCGCTGGTCTTGTTGCCCGAACTGCAGCTGCGCACCGGCCAAACCACGGTGTGGGTGTACGCGCTGGCGGCTTTCCTGCTGACGGTGGTGCGCGAAATCGTGAAGGACGTGGAAGACATGCGCGGCGACGCCGAGCACGACTGCCGCACCCTGCCCATTGTGTGGGGCGTAGTCCGCACTAAGTGGGCCATCGGATTTTTCCTGCTGAACCTAGTGGTGCTAGTGGCTGGCGGCGCCTTGCAAAGCTGGCAGGACGGGCACCGGGCCCTGGGAGGCTGGCTGGTGCTCACGGTGCTGCTGCCCAGCCTGGTGCTGGCCCGCTACCTGGCCCGTGCCGATCGGCGCCGCGACTTTGCCCGCCTCAGTGCCTGGTGCAAGTGGATTATGCTGGCTGGCGTACTATCCATGATTCTGGCGGCCTGGGGCTAAAACCGTAGGGCAGAGCCTTGCGTTAGGAAAGAAAGAGCAGCTGAACTATAAGGTTCAGCTGCGTTTTTTCTGTTTCTGCCCAACTCTATCCTATGCGTTTCCTGTACTCTGTGCTGGCCTTCCTGCTGCTGGCCAGCACCGCCCGCGCCCAAACCGCGCCTGTTATTCCTGATATAGCCCTGCCCGAAACCCCGGCCGCCGTGGGGGCCACGCTGGCCCCCGCCGTGACCAGCAAAGAAGATAAGCCCAACTTTATTCCGGTGCCGGTGCTGTTTTACCAGCAGGAAACCGGGTTCGGCTACGGGGCCGCCATTCTGCCGGTGTGGCGCTTCGGCCAGGATACCACGGTGCGCAAGTCCAATGCCCGCCTGATTGCCTGGTACACCCAGAAAAAGCAGAGTACCCTGCAGCTGACCCACACGATTTTTACGCCCGATGAAAAGTTCTACCTGGCCGGTGAGCTGAGCCAGTACGACCTCACCTTTTTCTACTACGGGCTGGGCAACGACACCAAGAAGAGCGACGAGTCGACCATCGGCTACAAGCTGTTCGTGTTCGATGAGAAGATAATGCCGCGTATTACGGCCCACAACCTCTACGGCGGGGTGCGCTACCGCCTCACCAACACGACCAATGTGCGGGTGGTCGAGGATATCAGTGAAACGCGCCCGAGCCTGCTGCGCGAGCTGCCCCAGCAGGATCAGAAGGGCGGCATCGTGTCGGGCGTGGGCCCCTCGCTGCTCTACGAAGGCCGCGACAATGTGCTGGCTACCTATCGCGGCGTGTATCTGGATGCGCACGCGCTGTTTATGGGCAAGGGCCTGGGCAGCGACTACAAGTTTCAGCGCTACCAGCTGGATTTGCGCTACTTCCGGCCGCTGCTGGGTTCCACCAATACTATTCTGGCCCTGCAATACCTTGGGCAGTTTCACGCCGGCAGCGTACCGTTCCGGGAACTGGGTAGCCTGGGCGCCAACATCGGTGGCTCGCTCTACAACAACTCCGGCCTGATGCGCGGCCTCTACGAATCCCGTTTCCGGGGCCGCCAGATGATGACCACGCAGGCCGAAATCCGTCAGCGCCTGTTCTGGCGCATCGACGGGGCCGCCTTCCTGGGGGCCGGGCAGGTGGGTGATAAAGTGGGCGAATACAGCCTGCGCGACACCAAGCTGGCCGGGGGCGCGGGCCTGCGCTTCCGCTTCAACCGCCGCGACCGGCTCAACATCCGGCTCGATTACGCCGGCGGCACCAATACCCCACCCAGCATCTACTTCGCGGTAGGCGAGGCGTTCTAGCATCCCGCAGGTTTTAACCTTTCGTCGGCTCCGTCTTCCTGCGCTGCAAAGCCCGGGAGGCGGAGCCGGCGAAGTTTTTGGGACGTAGGAAGTATGGGGTATTTTGTTGCTTATTTGGCGACAAGCCCACCGCCCTGATTTTCCTTATGCGCCTACTTTACCTTCTGTTGCTGGGCTGCATCCTGGCGCCGCGCGCTTACGCGCAAACCACCGCCTCATCTGCTCCCGATTCTACCGCCGCCAAGCCCCTAAAAAAGGATAAGCCCAGCTTTCTGCCCTTCCCGATTGTGTTTTCGCAGCCCGAAACCGGGGTGGGCTACGGCCTGACGATGCTGCCGGTGTGGCGCTTCGGCTCCGATACGTCGGTGCGCAAGTCGAATGCACGGCTGCTGGCCTGGCGCACCCAGAACAACCAGAGCCTGGTGCAGCTGAACCACAACATCTTCACGGCCGGGGAGCAGTTCCTGGTGTCGGGCGAGCTGAGCTACTACTACAAGTTTCCCATCAACTACTACGGCTTCGGGCCCAATACCAGCCGCGACGATAAGTCGGTTATCGAGTATAAAGTTCTGATTTACAATCAGCGGGTGCTGCGGCAGGTGCGGCGTAACCTCTTCGCGGGCCTGCAGTACCGGCTGGTCAATCTGCGCGACGTGCGGGTAAACCAAGACATTGCCGACGGCACGCCCCAGGAGCGGCCCAGCCTGCTGTTGCAGCGCCCCGAGCGGGAGTATCGGCAGAACACCCTCACCTCGGGCCTGGGTCCTTCGCTGCTCTACGACGGCCGCGACAATATCCTAAGCACGTTTCGGGGCAACTACCTGGAGCTCTCGTCGCTGTTCCACGTCTCGGCCCTGGGCAGCGACTACCGCTTCAGCCGCTTTCTGCTCGACGCCCGCCACTTTCAGCCCCTGAGCACGACCGGCAAAACCATTCTGGCTGCCCAGCTGCTGGGCCAGTTTCACAGCGGCCGGGTGCCCTTCCGGGAGCTGGCCAACCTGGGCGGGGAAAAAATTCTGCGCGGCTACTACGACGGGCGCTACCGCGACCGGCAGCTGCTGGCCCTGCAGACCGAGCTGCGCCGCCCGCTATTCTGGCGCTTCAACGGCGTGGTGTTCGGCAGCCTGGGGCAGGTGGGCAACACACTGGGCGACCTGGCCCGCAACGAGCTGAAGGCCACCGGCGGGGCCGGCATCCGCTTTAAGTACAACCGCCGCGACCGGCTCAACATCCGCTTCGACTACGGCTTCGGCCGCGACGGTTCGTCGGGCTTCTATTTCAGCATCGGGGAGGCGTTTTAAGCAGTTGGTTGGCAGCTCCGATATCAGCCTGAAGGCGTAACGGCCCCGTAGAAAGACTTCACCACACTTTCTCGTGCCATGAATGCCTCCTACGCCTCCTATGCTTTTGCCCTGCTACGCATTGTGGCCGGCGTGCTGTTTGCCATGCACGGCAGCCAAAAGCTGCTGGGCTTTCCCGGCGACGGTTCTACCGTACCTGTTGCGTCCCTGATGGGTGTGGCGGGTATTATCGAACTGGTCGGCGGCCTGCTCATTGCCGTGGGCCTTTTTACCCGCGTGGCGGCCTTTCTGGCCAGCGGCCAGATGGCGGTGGCCTTCTTCATGGCGCACTTCCCGAAAGGCCCGCTGCCGATAGAAAACCAGGGCGAGCCGGCGGTGCTGTTCTGCTTTATCTTCCTGTTTATTGCCGCCCACGGGCCGGGTATCTGGAGCCTGGACGGGCTGCGTACCAGCCGCTCCGTCCGCTAGAAAGGCCGCCCTACGACGACGCCTAATGCTGGCAACCGGCGCGGCGGGCTGCCGGTCGATGAAAGCGGCAGGCCGGTCGAGACAATGCCACCGCCGGTTCATTGCGGGAAAAAAAGGCCCGGCATTGTGCTAGGTTTAGCTTTCTTATTCTGCCAATGGCTGCTTTTCCGATTCGGCGCTACCTGACGCCGCTGATTCATGTGCTGATGTGGGGGCTCTTTGGCCTGAGCCTGCTGTTGCTCAACCCCGTGCTGGGCCGGTTTTCCCTGCCGCCCCAGTTCTGGGTGAAACAGGCCGTGGTATTCGGGCTCTGGATTGCCGCCTTTTACCTGACGGCCCATATCAGCGTGCCGCGCCTGCTGCTGCGCGGGCACGTGGGCTGGTTTGTGCTGGCTATTCTGGGCACCGCCGCGGCCGTACTGCTGCTGGCCGAGTTGGTCGAGTCGTGGCTGAACCTGCAGCAGCTGATGGAGCAGAACTTCCGGCCGCGGGGCAGCGGCGGTGGACTCCGTAACGAGCTGGGAGGCTTCCGGCCCCGCCCGCGCCGCTTCGATATGATGAGCCTGCTCACCACCTTGCTCGTGCTGGGCATCAGCACCAGCATTGCGGCCGTGCAGAAGTGGCAAGCCGATGCCCAGCGCCGCCAGGAGCTGGAGCAGCAGAAAGTCAATTCCGAGCTGTCGTTTCTCAAGGCCCAGATCAATCCGCACTTCTTCTTCAACACGCTCAACAACATCTACGCCCTGACGGTGCTTGACACCGGCGCCGCCCAGCAGGCCATCCATACCCTCTCGCGCATGATGCGCTACGTGCTTTACGAAACCACGGTCGAAACCACGCAGCTAAGCAAGGAGTTGGCCTTCGTGCAGGACTACGTGACGCTGATGAAGCTGCGCCTCACCGAGCGGGTGCGCGTGGAGCTGGAGTGGCCCGCGCCCGTGCGCGAGGTGCCCGTGGCGCCCATGCTGCTCTTGCCCTACGTCGAAAATGCCTTCAAGCACGGCGTGAGTGCCACCCAGCCCAGCCGTATTCTGGTGGCCGTACGCCAGCCTTCGGCCCAGGTGCTGGAGCTGGAAGTGCGCAACACGCTCTTCCCTGCCTCAGCCGCCAGCCTCGACGAAGGCAGCGGCATTGGGCTGGTCAACACCCGCCGCCGCCTCGATTTGCTTTACCCCGGCCGCTACACGCTCACCGTAGACGAGGCCACACCCGAAGGAGAGTTTCGGGTGCACCTAACCCTGCAGATACTATGATTACGCTCAAATGCATTGCCGTCGACGACGAGCCCCTGGCCCTGGGCATGGTGGCGGCGTTTATCGAAAAAACGCCCTTTCTGGAATTGGTGGGCAAGTATTCGAGCGGGGTGGAAGCCCTGCGCAGCCTGCATGAACACCCCGATCTGGACTTGCTCTTCCTTGATATTCAGATGCCCGAACTCACGGGGCTGGAGCTGGCCCGGGTGCTCGACCGGGGCCAGCCCGGCGCGGGGCCGCGCATTATTTTCACTACGGCCTTCAACCAGTATGCCCTCGAAGGCTACCGCGTCGATGCCCTCGACTACCTGGTGAAGCCCTTCAGCTACGAGGAGTTCCTCAGGGCTGCTACCAAAGCCAAAGCCTACGCCGAACTAAACAACGCCCCGACTTCTGCCGCGCCGGCCGCCGCCCCGGAAGAGGAGTTTCTGTTTCTCAAGGTGGAATACGAGCTGGTGCGGGTGGCCCTGGATGATATTCTCTACGTGGAAGGCCTCAAAGACTACGTGAAGGTGCATTTGCGCAGCGCCACCCGGCCGCTTCTGTCGTTGATGAGCCTGAAGGCCATGGAAGAAAAGCTGCCGGCCCGGCGGTTTCTGCGCATTCACCGCTCCTTTATCGTGGCCCTGGATAAGATAGAAGCCGTGCGCCGCAACACCGTGCAGGTTGGCACCGCCACGCTGGCCGTGAGCGACCAGTACAAGGAGGCGTTCATGCAGTTTATGAGCCGCTGGACCTAAGTATTGGTGCCAACGAATAGCAGTGCGTCATGCCGGGCAGCCGCCGGGCATGACGCTTTTTTTTAGGTCTGATGCCGGCCGGTCTGCGGCGAATAGGGCGGAAATTCATCCGGGTTGCGCGCTAACGGGTGTTGGTGACCACAACCACCGCGGTAGTTCAGTCGGGAGAACGGGGGAGGCCGCCGATGGAACCCAGGTTTCTGTCGATGAAAGCGGGACCGGGCCAAGCCAGAGCCGGACGTGGCACTGGGCTTGCAAGTAGGGAATCAAGCGCTTGAAACACGATTTTCACTGGTTTGCCCACCGCCACCTGCGACGCGGCAGCTGCTTTCCTCCTTTCCTTCTTTTTACATCCTCCTCTATGAAAACCTCCCTGCTTTCCCTGGCCGCTGCTTTCACTCTCCTGGCTTCTACCGCCTCAGTTGCCGCTCCTCTTCCCGGCGCCGATTGGAAAGAAAATGCCCGCCGCGAGGCTGAGCGCCGCCGCGACGACCGCAACGACAAAGACTTCAACTACGGCTACGACCGCAACCACCGCGTGACCCCGGCCGAGAAAGCCCGCTGGGAAGCTGCCCACCGTAACGACCGCAACAACGGCCGCTCCGAAAGCTACACCTCCGCCGAGCGGGCCCGGCAGGAGCGCCTCGAAACCCTGCGCCGTCAGGAAGAAGCCCGGCAGCGCAACAACCGCAACGACCGGGATTCTAACTACGGCTACGACCGCAGCCACCGCGTAACGGCCGCCGAAAAGGCCCGGTGGGAAGCCGCTCACAAAAATGACCGCTACGACGGTCGTCGCTAAACCTTAGCTCCAACTTTTAGTCCAACCCCAGTACTTGTTTTAATTCCTCCCTCTTCTATGAAATCTCCCCTGTTTTCCCTGCTGGCCGCTTTCGCCCTCACCATTGGCACTGCCGCCGCCCAAACGCAACCCGCTGCGGCCCCATCCGGCCCGGGCCGTGAGTACCGCCAGGTCTCGCCCGAGGAGCGTGCCACCCGCCGCACTGAAAAAATGACCAAAGAGCTGGGCCTGAGCGCCGATCAGAGCAGCCGTATCAAGCAGATTCTGCTCACCCGCGACCAGGAAATGCAGGCCCTGCGGGGCCAGGGCAAGCCTACCGCCGCTACTCGGGGGCAGATGGGCAGCCAGATGAAAGCCAACCGCGAAAAGTACGATGCCCAGTTCAAGCAGATCCTCACGGCTGAGCAGTACACCAAATACACCGAGCTGGCCCAAAGCCGCAAGCAGCACGGTGGCAAAGGCCACGGTCTGAAAGATGGTGGTAAGATGAAGGCCAAAAACGGCAAGGTGAAAGTGAAAACCACCGAGAGCTAAGCTCGCCACGCCCTGGCTTTAAATGCAAGCCCTGACCGAGTTGGTCAGGGCTTTTTTGTGCGGGATAAGCTGAAGTATTGCCGGCGTAGTTTAGTGGCTGCACAGTAAATGGTTGTGGCTGATATACTTGTGGATAGGTGCTACTGGGATTAATCCACCGGTTGAGCTTATTCCGTACGTCTTTTGTAATGATACATGCCACGCCTGCCCGCTTCCAATCGGTTCATGATGCTACGGACGCTGCGCCCGTACCCAGCCTGCACATTGCCGCCTCCCCGGCTTCCGGGCTAGGAGCGGTGGTTATCATTCCGGTGAAAGATGAGGCCGAAAATCTGCCGCTCACGTTGGCTGCGCTGGCTGCGCAGGTAGATCTGGCCGGGCAGCCGCTGCCGGCCGGCTCGTTTGAGGTTATCGTGCTGGCCAACAATTGTCTGGATCAGAGTGCGGCCGTGGCCCGGCGCTTTGCCCAGGCACATCCGGCCCTGACGATACACGTAGCAGAAATCCTGCTGCCCGCGCCCCTGGCCCACATCGGGTGGGCCCGCCGCCTGCTGATGGATGAAGCCTGCCGCCGCCTGGAGCTGGCCGGCGCTACCACGGGCTACATTGCCAGCACCGACGGCGACACCCAGGTGGCACCCACCTGGCTGGCCGCCACCCGGGCCGAGCTGACAACCTACCAGACTGCCGCCGTGTGTGGTCGAATCCTGACGCCTGAGGCCTGCCAACCCAGCCGCGTGCGGCGCTGCCAGCTGCGCGACGCGGCTTACCGCCTCCTGTCGGCCCGCCTCGAAGCCGCTCTGGACCCCAACGCGGCCGACCCCTGGCCCCGGCACCATCAGCACTTCGGGGCCAGCTTTGCTATTACTGTAGCTGCTTACCGGCTGGTAGGGGGCTTGCCCGTGGTGCCGTATCTGGAAGATGAAGCCCTGTTCCAGGCCCTGCTGCGCCACGATTTATCGGTGCGGCACAGCCCCGCCGTCCGCGTTTCTACCTCCGACCGGCAGGAGGGACGGGTGGCGGTCGGCCTTTCGTGGCAGCTGCGCGAATGGGCCACGCTCGGCACCCGGCAGCACGAGCCGCTGGTAGCCGGGGTGCCCAGCCTAGTGGCGGCCCACACGCTGCGCCGACAGCTGCGGCAGCTCTGGCAGTCGGCTCACGTCGCAGATGTTGTGGCCGAGAGTCTGGCGACTCGCCAGGCGCTGGTCGAGAGCCTGGCGTTTTCCCTGAGTATTTCCACGGTTACTCTGGCGCTGCACCTGCGGCACGCGGCTTCGTTTGGGGCGCTGTGGGAGTGGGTCGAGCAAGGACCGATGCGCAAGGCGGCCTGGTCGCGGCGCTGGCAGCCGGTGCCGCTCACGCAGGCCCTGCACGAGCTGCGGCAGCTGCTGAGCAAGCCCGTAGCCGAACTGAACTACACTTTCTCCAGCACGTCGAGCCGGTAAGTTGCGCGCCGAAAGCCGTGCAGGTGCCGCAGCGGACCTTGCGGACTAGTCTGCCGCAGAAAAAACTCGTGCACCTCGTCGCCGGTCAGCGGATAATCGTGTACGGCGGGCGTCCAGTGCACCAGCAGCAGCTGTCCGCCCGGCTCCAGGGCCGCCAGCAGCTGGTTGGCTACCCGTGCCAGGTCCGGGGCGGCCCAGTAGTAACCCACTTCCGATAACACCACGAGGTCGAAGCTGGTCCCGGCCGGAAACTGCTCGGGCAGCTGCAGCTGCCGGAATTCTACCTGTGGCAGCTGGGCACAGCGGCGGCGCGCTTTCTCCAAAGGCGCCAGGGCTATATCAATGGCCAGCAAATGCCCGCAGAACGGGGCCAGCTGCTCGGTAAGTACGCCCAACGAACAGCCTACCTCAAAGCCGCGGGCATAGCGTGGCCGGGGCAGCGCGGCTACTGAGGCGGCATACTTTTCGTGCTCGTAAGAGCTGGTTTCAAACTGCCAGGGGTCTTCGTTGGCCTGGTATACCTGGTCGAAATAGCCGGCGGGCAGCGTGTGGGGCTGGTTAGGATTCATTGGTCGGGAGCAGGAAAAAAGGAGCCGTAAGCGTGTTTAGCGGGAATCCAGGTAAACTTCGAAAGGCTGGGCAAAATGGGCCAGCATCTGCTCCGAAAGCTGAAAGCCGCCTGGGTCGTCATCAATCAGGTTGGTCAGCTGGGAGTGGTGCGCCGCAATGGCCCGCTGCTTTTGCGCCAGCACCGGCCTGATATCCAGGCGCCAGCCCACCACTTCGTCCGGGCGGGGCAGGTCGGCGGGGGCGGCCCGCTCCCAGGCCCACACCAGGTATTCCAGCAGCCGTGGCGGCTGGGGCAGTTCCTGCAGGGCTGCTTGCACCAGCTGGCTGGTGGCCCGGTGGTCGGGGTGGGGGTCGCGCCGCCACGGGCACAGGATGGTTTGGGCTCCCGCCTGCCGGAGGAAACGGCGAATTTCGCCGACGGCGGCAGCCCCCGTTGCCTGCTCGGGGCCGGGTACGCTGCCGTCGGGCAGCGCTAGGGTGTGCAGCAGGTGGGAGTCAAGACCCAGTTTCCGCAACGCGTCCCGCAGTTCCTGCTCGCGCAGCGCCTGTCGGGCCGCAGGAGGGAATTTTACGGAGTGGGGGTGCGACATACGCCCGTCGCTGATGAGCAGGCACCACACGGGCAGTCCCGCCTGTGCCAGTAGCGCCAGCAGCCCGCCGCAGCCCAGACTTTCGTCGTCGGGGTGGGGGATGATGACCACAGTCGGGCCGAGCGAGGCGGCAAAATCGGCGTCTTTCAGCGGGAGTGTGGTAAAGTCCAGGGGGGTGAAATCAGGCATTCCAGAGCGAGTGAGCGGGTTCGGAATGCTGAAGCACGAAGCGACCCGCGTCGGCCACTGCCGCGTCCGGGGCGGGCTGGCGCAGGTAGTGAGTCAGGTCACGGTGCAGCCGCTCGAAGGGCTCGGGCCGCAGCAGGCCGCGGGCCCCCACGCAGCGCTCAGCCAGCGGCAGCACCTTCAGGCAGATATCCTCAATGGCCGTACGCATCAGGTTGGCGTAGGCCACGGTAGCTTCGGCATCGGTAGCGGGGCGGGCGGCGTGCTCGGCGGCCCCGCGCAGCCAGAGGTTGCCGCTTTCGATGAGCACGGCCAATTCTCCGAGGCGCATGCGCTGGTACGGGTCGTCGGTGCGCCCCAGCGCCCGCAGAAAGCGGCGGGTTTCGTCGAATACGGCTTCGGCGGCCCCCAACTGCACGGCCGCAAACCGGATGGCGCCGCCGCTGAAGCCGGGTTGGTGGTAGTAGTCGCCGGGTTGGCCCAGCAAGTCTTCCGGCCCGATTTCGGCATTGGTCAGGTCTACCCGGAAGCTGGCCGTGGCCCGCATGCCCAGGGGCCGCCAGAAGCTGGTATCCAGGCCGGTGGGCTGCTCGTCGGTGGGCAGGATAAACATCTGCCAGCCGCCGTCGGGCAGCTTACCCGTGATAAGCGGCCGCGTGAGGTGGCCGGCCCCCGAACCGAACGTTTTGCTGCCTAGCAGGCGGTAGCGGCCATTTTCCAACGGTTCCAGCTGCACGCCATCCTGGGCCTCGGTGTTCCAGACGCCAAACAGGTGCCCCTCCCGCGCATCGGCGGCCCAGCGCCCGATCTGGTCGGGCTGGCCGTAGAGCTGCAGAAGCATCAGCGCGTTGGCGTGCCCCTCGTACACCCGCCCCACGGCCAGATTTCCGCGCCCAATGTGCTTGAGGGTGCGCAGCAAATCGAGTGTGTGGGCCGGCTGCATCAGATCAGCACCGCCCAGGCTGCGGGCCAACGGGGCGGCCAGCAGGCCCGCGGCGCGGAGCCACTGAAACTCCTCGGTAGGAAAGTTGCCTTCCTGATCGGTGGCAGCGGCCTGCGCCGCGAGGCGGCCGGATAAGCGGGCCGCGGCGGCCTCGGGGGCTTCGGTAAGAATCTGAGCAATGCCGGCCGGAGCCGCAACAGTAGCGTTAGGAGAGGACATCAGGCACCGGGATATAGTAGGAAATCGGCTGAGCTTTCACTTCTGCCACCTATTCAAGGCGGGCGGTGGCAGCTCAACATTAGTACGTACGGCTGAGCTGCCCCGGATGTGTCGGCATAACAATTCGGTAACACGGCTGGTTGGCTCGGCGTGGGCGGGCAGGTTACCTTCGCGCCGTCAATCGTTCAGACCAAACCCTTCTTACTATGTCGCAGCCCATTCGCTCCGCCCTTGTTTCCGTCTATTACAAAGACCGTCTGGAGCCGCTGGTGGCGCTTTTGAAAGAGCACGGGGTGAAGCTGTACTCCACGGGCGGCACCCTGAAATTCATCCAGGAGCTGGGCGCGGAAGTAACGGCCGTAGAAAGCCTGACCGGCTTCCCGGAGGTATTCGGCGGCCGGGTCAAAACGCTGCACCCCAAGGTATTCGGTGGGATTCTGCACCGCCGACACGAAGCCAGTGACCTGGAGCAGGCCGAGCAGCACGACATTCCGCCCATCGACCTGGTGATTGTAGACTTGTATCCCTTCGAGGAAACCGTCGCCTCAGGCGCTCCGGAAGCCGACGTCATCGAAAAAATCGACATCGGCGGCATTTCCCTGTTGCGGGCTGCGGCCAAAAACTACCGCGACGTGCTCGTGGTGAGCAGCCGCAGCCAGTACGAGGCCGTTACGGAGCTGCTGCGTGCGAAGAACGGCGCCACTGATTTGGAGGACCGCCGCCACTACGCCGCCGCGGCTTTCGAGGCTACTTCCCACTACGATACCCACATTTTCAACTACCTCAGCCAGGGCACCGCTGTCGATGGCACGGCGCTGAAAGTAAGCCAGAAGCCCGCCACGGCGCTGCGCTACGGCGAAAACCCCCACCAGGCCGGCACCTTCTACGGCGACCTGTCGGCCCTCTTCGACCAGCTCCACGGCAAGCAGCTCAGCTACAACAACCTCGTGGATGTGGACGCGGCCGTGCTGCTGATGCAGGAATTCCAGGAGGGCCAGCCCGCCTGCGCTATTCTCAAGCACACCAACGCCTGCGGTATAGCCCAGGCCGCCACGCTGCACGAAGCCTATACCAACGCCCTGGCCTGTGACCCGGTGTCGGCGTTCGGCGGCGTTATCATCGTCAACCAGCCCGTGGACGAAGCTACGGCCCAGGAGCTCAACAAGCTGTTTTTCGAAGTGCTGATTGCCCCTGAGTTTTCGGCCGAGGCCCTGCCCATTCTGCAGAGCAAGAAAAACCGCATCCTGCTGCGCCAGAAGCCGGTGGAATTCCCCAAAAAGCAGGTGAAAACCTTGCTCAACGGCGTAATCGAGCAGGACTTTGACCGTCAGACCGAAACGGCCGCCGATTTCAAAGTCGTGACCCAGTCGGCCCCGACGGCCGAAGAAACGGAAGCGTTAGTGTTTGCCGCCAAAGTCTGCAAGCATACCAAGAGCAATACCATCGTGCTGGCCCGGGCCGGGCAGCTGTTGGCCTCCGGCGTGGGCCAGACCTCGCGGGTAGATGCGCTCAAGCAGGCCATTGAGAAAGCCAAGGCTTTCGGCTTCGACCTGCAGGGTGCCGTTATGGCCTCCGACGCCTTCTTCCCCTTCCCCGACTGCGTCGAAATTGCCGGGGCCGCCGGTATCCGCGCCGTGGTGCAGCCCGGCGGCTCCATAAAGGATGCCGACAGCATTGCCGCCTGCGACCAGCTCGGCATGGCCATGGTCATGACCGGCGTGCGCCACTTCAAGCACTAGGGTTTTTTAATGTGCTGATGTGGGGAATGTGGTTGAATGTGCTAATGCCAAATCCGTGTCATTGCGAGGCACGAAGCAATCCGTCCTCTGAAATGTGCTGAGTATTCAAAAGTAGAAAGCCCTTTCTCGTTGCTAACGGGAAAGGGCTTTCTGGTAAAAAGTGTCGTACTGCGCAGAGGATGGATTGTCGCGCTCTGCTCGCAATGACACGGTTTGCTGGCCGTGCCCAAACAAAAAATAAGCTCGGCCGCAATGTTTTTGTTATAGGTGCGTTTGGTGCCTTTCAAGGCCCGGATTACTGGCCGCCGGAACCGGCAAACGCCTCCGGCTCTGCGCACCAGCTTCGGGCTATGCCATGATTATACCGGTGGCGCTTCGGCGAAACTTGTGTACTTTTGCGCCCACTTTGCACGGAGCTAACCTGTGCATTCTCCTTTAATTGCCGCTACTCAATGGGTTTCTTCAACTTCCTTACCAGCGACATCGCCATTGACCTGGGGACGGCCAATACGCTCATTATCCACAACGATATCATCGTGGTGGACGAGCCGAGCATCATCGCCAAAGACCGTACGACCAATAAAGTAATTGCCGTGGGCCGGCAAGCGCAGCAGATGCACGAAAAGACCCACGACAACATCAAAACCATCCGGCCCCTGAAGGACGGCGTAATTGCCGACTTCCACGCCGCCGAGGAAATGATTAAGGGCATGATCAAGATGATCGACACGCGTCGGCGTCTGTTTCAGCCTTCCCACCGCATGGTTATCTGTATTCCATCGGGCATCACGGAAGTAGAGAAGCGCGCCGTGCGTGACTCCGCCGAGCACGCCGGAGCCAAGGAAGTGTGGATGATTCAGGAGCCCATGGCAGCCGCCATCGGCATCGGCATCGACGTGGAGCAGCCTATCGGTTCAATGATCATCGACATCGGGGGGGGCACTACCGAAATTGCGGTTATTGCCCTGTCGGGTATCGTCTGCGACCAGTCCATCAAGACGGCCGGCGACGTGTTCAACCAGGATATTCTCGACTACATGCGCCGGCAGCACAACCTGCTGATTGGCGAACGGAGCGCTGAGCGCATCAAAATCGAGGTGGGCGCGGCCCTGACCGAGCTCGATGTGACGCCGCCCGACTTCGAGGTGCGCGGCCGGGATTTGATGACCGGTATTCCGAAGGTTATCAAGGTGACTTCTTCCGAAATTGCCATTGCCCTGGATAAGTCGGTGGCCAAAATCGAGGAAGCCGTACTCAAAGCCCTGGAGATTTCGCCGCCCGAATTGTCGGCTGATATCTACGAGAACGGCATTCACCTGACCGGCGGCGGTGCCCTGCTGCGCGGCCTCGACAAGCGCCTGGCTGTGAAAACCAAGCTGCCGATTCATATTGCCGAAGACCCGCTGCGCGCCGTGGTGCGCGGCACCGGTAAGGCCATCAAGGATATTCAGGCCTTTAAAGGCGTGCTGCTGACCTAATTATAAGGCGGAATATAGAAGGAGGAATGAAGGCGGAACCAGCTCCGGCATCTTCATTCCTCCTTCTGCATTCTCTGTTTCCCGACTGACTACCGCATGAACAATCTGCTCAACTTCCTTTTCCGCTACCGGGGCATCCTGGTGTTCGGACTATTGGAGGTGTTGAGCTTATATCTGTACGTGCGCAACAGCTCTTACCAGAAGGCGGCCTTTTTTAACTCAGCCAATGCCTACACCGGCGAAGTGCTGGCCGCCCGCACCCGGGTATACGACTACTTCCGGCTGTTTGAAGTAAACCGCAGCCTCGTGGCCGAAAATGCCCGCCTGCGCCAGCAGCTCTACCGCCCCGACCTGATGGGGCGCGCGGCCGATACCCTGCCCGTGGCCAAGGACAGCCTGACCCAGGCGCGCCTGCAGAAGCTGGGCCGGCCCGACTCCCTGCTGCTGGGTTTGCGCCAGTTACCGGCCCTCGACCCGGATTATCCACTGATTCCGGCCCGAGTTATCAACAATTCGCTCCGAAAAGTGGATAACTATCTTACGCTGAACGTCGGCAGCATCGACGGGGTGAAGCCCGGCATGGGCGTGCTGGCCGCCGACGGCGTGGTGGGCCGCGTGAAAGTGACCAGTGAGCATTACGCCACCGTGACCTCCGTGCTGCACTCCAAAACCTCGATTTCGGCCAAGCTGCAGCGCGACGGCACGTTCGGCACCATCAAGTGGCTCGGCGACGACCCTACCCAGGTGCTGCTCGACTACATTCCGCGCCAGAACAAGCTCGTGCGCGGCGACACGGTCGTGACTTCGGGCTACAATGCCATTTTCCCCGAGGGCGTTATGATTGGCAAAGTTGAGTCGTTTGTGAAAGAGCCCGACAAGAACTTCTGGACCGTGCGGGTACGCCTGGCCGTCGACTTCACCAAGCTTACTTACGTCTACGTAGTCAGCAGCCGGCCCAAGGCCGAGCGCGACACGGTAGAGGTGCGGTCGGGCATTAAACCGGAAGAGGAGGACAAGCCGTGAGGGGAGTAGGAGACATCATTATTCAGCTGCTGCGCTTCGTGCTCTATGTGGGCCTGTACGTGTTCCTGATCAGCGGCACCGACTTCGTGCTGTTCGACCTGGGCTGGTGCATTCTCTACATCGGCTTTCTGCTGTTTCTGCCCATCAGCACGCCCATCGTGGTGCAGCTGCTGCTGGGCTTCGGCGTCGGCTTCATCGTCGACCTGTTTTTCGACACCGGCGGCCTGCATGCCGCGGCGGCCCTGGTCCTGACGTACTGCCGCCCCTGGGTGCTGCGCCTGCTCACCCCGCGCGACGGGTACGACTCGGCCGATTCGGCCAGTATCCACCAGATGGGCTGGCAATGGTTTGTGGTCTACCTGAGCTTGCTGGTGCTGATTCACCACACGGCTTTCTTCCTGCTGGAGCTGGGGAGCTTCCACTTTTTTGGCCTCACGCTGGCCAAAATCATCATCAGCACGCTCTACACCAGCCTCACGCTGCTAATCAGCCAGTTGGTATTCTTCCCCACACGCCGCCGCAGCCGGTAGCGTGCCCGCCGGTTAGCGCTATCTATAACCCTGGTTCTTGCCCCTCCAAATCGGGCAAGCAAAACGCCGGCCTCAGTTTCCTTCGTTCTAGCTGTTAGAACGGAGGAAACTGAGGCCGGCGGCAAGCGGACTTGGTAGCCGGGCGTAAAACCGATTAGCGGTTTACGACGTCGCCGTGCATTTTGTCGATAATGGCATACAGTGCCACCTTATCGGCATCCGCTACTTGGTTGGAAACCAGCGAGGCCTCCAGCTGCTCACGCCACACGGCAAATTCGTTGTGGGTGATCTTCATGCCGGTATGCGCCGTAATCATGTTCATACCCTTGTATTTCAATGGGCCGCCGGTAGCCTCGCCCAGCTGGTCGATGAAGTTGTTGCGCAGGCGCGTCAGACGGGTCGGGTCGGTGGGGGCGCCGCCGTTCACGCCATTCACGGCGTCGAGCATGGGCTTGTGCGAGCGGAGCATCAGCGTGCCGGGCTTCTGGGTTTCGGCCCCGACGTTGGCAATGAGCCCATCCACGATTTTGGCAATGCCTTCAGTTTTGCCCAGCCGGTCGTACAGGGTAGGGGCGGGTTCTTCGGCGTTGCTGCCGCAGGAGCTAACCAACAAGCTGCCAGCCAGCAGCGCGGCGATAAGTAAAGGGTGTTTCATAAGAAGCGTAAAAAAGGAATAGGTGAAAAGGCAAGAGGCGGAAGATGGCGAACAACCGGGCTAGACGACCACGAAAAGCCGCCGCAGGTTCAGGGCAAAGCGCAGGCGCTCCAGCGCCATGACGTAGCCGGGCGGCACCGGGCACTGGCGCACGGTCGGGTCGGGGGCCTGGGCCGGCAGGGCGGTCAGGGCCAGCTTGCGGCAGATCTGCTCGGCGGTAAGCTGCTCGGGGTTAAAGGCCAGCATTAGCAGCTGCTTGTCGGCCCGCAGGGCGCAGGCCGTGACGCCGGGCAAGGCCTGCGCCTGCATCTGCAGCTGCCGGGCCGCCGGGCCGGGTTGCAGGTTCGGGGCGTTCAGGGTAATGAATTCTACCGGCGGGGCGTACTCGTGCAGGTTGGGTTCCTCCCAGCTGCTCCAGACAAGTACGGACACGACCAAGATGGCTAGGGCTAGCGGCCACCCACGGAAACGAAACAAACTACACACGGGGCAAACGGATTAAATCTGCGACTTGATGGTGAAGTTGCGGGCCACTGTGAAGCCGAAATACAAGTCGCCTTCGAAAAACTTACCAGTGGTTTCGGGCACAAAGAACTTCTCGGTCATGCCCAAGGAGTTGGTCACGTGCAGCTGAAAGATGTGGCCGCCGGTTTCGATGTCCACCCCCAGGCCCAGGGCGTTGCGGAAATTGTCGGCCGTGTTGCCCGGCAGCAGGTAGTAGTAATCAGCCGTGAGCACCGTGCGCTTAGTGATTTTCTGGCGCAGCGCCCCGCCCAGGGCGTACACGTCGTTCTGCTCGGTGGGCGTGGCCACGAAGTTGCGGTGAATCAGGGTGGGCATCAGCTGAATCGACAGGTCGGGGCTGAACTTGCGGGCAATCAGGGCCTGGTAGGCGTAGGTCACGCGAGAGGCCGTGGTGCGCTCGGAAGGCGTGTTGAACTTCAGCGTGGTAATGGCCGAGGAGGCAAACAGCGTCACCGACACCGGCATGGGCCGGGCCCCAGTGGTCTGACGAATGGCCCGGTATTTCAAAAAGCCGTCGAACGTCTTCTCCTGAGAGCTGCGGCCGATGCCGGCAGTCAGGCGGCTGGTCAGGCCATATTCGAAGCTCAGGCGCAGCACGGCCTGGTCGAGGCCAAAGAAGTTGTAGGCTCCGCTGTTGAGCGTACCAAAGCGGTGCTGAATCAGAAAGGCCATCGTGCCCTTGCCCGGCGTTTCCACCGACTGCGAGTTGATGATGTGAGTGCCCTTGAAGGTGGCGGCCACTACTTCCCGCTTGCCGGGGTCGGTAGTCTCCTTTTCAAGCTGCCCGAGCAGGTCGTCCTGGGCCTGGGCAGCAGGGGCGAAGGCCAGCAGGGCAATAGCGAGGCTGAATAGAAAGGAAAAAGTGTGTCGAGGTGATTTCATATGGGTAAACGCAGCGTAAAAACTTAGTTAGGAGAGGCGGAGCGGGTAACCGGCGCGGCAGCGCCCCCCACCGGGTCACAGGTCAGACCCACTCGGATGCTCACGATTTTGGCGATATTTTCCCGCACCAACAGCGGGATTTCGATGTTGTAGTCGGCCGGGGCCACGCTGAACAGGGCAAAGGCCGAGAGCTGGTTGTTCTTCAGCTCTAGCGTGGCCGGCACCACCATGTGGTGGGTCACGCCGTGCAGCGTCAGGTCGCCTTCCACCTTCACCGCGTGCGAGCCGGGCTCATTCAGGGCCGCCACGTTCAGGTCGATAAAGCGCCCGGAGAAAGTCGCTTTCGGGAATTTGTTTGATTCCATGTAGTTCTCGTTGAAGTGCTCCTGCATCAGGGTGCGCTTAAACATGAACTCCTTAATCGGCACGCTGAACGCCAGCTGGCCGCCGGCCAGATCGAGCACGGCCGCCGCCGCCGTGTTGCGGGCCTCGATGTCCTCAAGGATACTGGTGGAAAAAAAGGTAACGCGACCCGCTTTGGTCATGAATTTTCCCTGTGCCCAACCGGTCTGGGAAGCCGTCAGAAGCATGGGAATAAGCAAAAAGGACAACAGCCTCTTCATGAAGGGGTGCGTAAGGTGGTGGGAGGACGGAGCCCGGCCAGGCATGGGCCGGGGAAGTAGAGAAGCTGGCCGCGCCTAGTCGTTGGGCTGGCCGGCTTCAATCCAGGTCTTGATTTTCTGGATGTCGCACTCCGCAATCTTGGCCCCGCCCTTGGGCATGGGGTTGTAGCCGGCCTCGTGCTGAATGCAGCCCAGAATCAGGCGCGACGACTGCCGCTTGATGCCTTCGTAGGTGCTATAGTCGTTGCCGCCACCCAGGGTCTGATACACACCCGCTCCGTGGCAGGCCCGGCAGTTGGCGTCGAAAATGGGTGAAATGACTTTGGCGTACGTAACCGGTGTGGGGTCATTGCACGGGCTGGGCTCGGCACCCTGCGAGTACGTGCAGGCGGAGGCAAAAGCCAACAAGGAAACTATGACTCCGGCGAAAGCCCGAGTCGGGAGTAAGCGTAGAAAATTGTGCATTAGGCAGAGAAGAGTGCTAAAAAGAACAACGTCGTTTGGTTATTATAACCGGACGAATAATCTCTTTGAGCTCAAAAAGTTAGAGTGAAATAGCGGCTAACTATATTACTATTCGTTAAAAGACCGGAAACGCTCGGTCAAGGTCGGTCCACCCTCTTTAGGAAAAACCCAGGACTATGGCATATCATGTTTTTAAGGAAAACCCGGACAAAATTGTACTCATGCCAGAGTCAATTCAGCGGCAGCAGAATAATTATACTTGGTATACGGCAAGCTCAACAATAGAGCAGAGAGCAACACTGCCTTGCCGCAGGCAGCCCCTTGAAGGAGGCTCAGGGCGTGTATCGGCTATTGCATGAATGCGTCGCCCCGGCGCGTGACCTGACCAGCACGCTTGCCGGTGCGCTTGATCTTGGAACTGGGGTCGCGCTCCAGCACTACTACCGGCAGCTTGCAGTCGTTCAGCGGAATCAGGCGGGTAGTGTAGCCGGCCGCTTCCACGGCCATTACCTGCTTGTAGTACACGGGGGCCGTCAGCTGAAAGCGCCCATCGTTGTCGGTAATATACACGTGCTGGGTGCCTTTGATGAGCAGCGTGGCGCCGGTCAGCGGCTGACCTTCCCCATCGACTACCTGCCCCAGTAGCGGCGCGCAGGCTAGGCGCACGGGGCTTACCGGCGTATCCGACCGGCTGGATTCATCCTCGACCATGGCCAGGCGCTGCGAATCCGAGGATTGCGCAAAGGCTTGGGAGCTGATAAGAAAAGTGAGGGTGAGCAGCGAGAAGAAGTGTTTCATAGCAACTAAACAGAACGGTGGGAAAAAGTAGGTCGGAAAGGGCTTCCGTGGCTGATTACCACGGAGAATAGTACTGGAAAAAAGACAGCCCGGAAGCAGAAGCCAAGGATTAGTAGAGTATCGGACAGTGTTGCACAGTGGTATCCGGCAGAGTGCTACTAACTGAACAATGCGTTCCAAGGTTTGACTATAGCTATATGCAGTAGCACGATTTCTCGCCCAATGGATTCATTCGCTATGTGAATGGCCCGAAACGCTGGCTGAAAAACTGAAAAAAATGTAGCCAGCTGATACCCGGCAGCGAGCAGGACCGGAGCCGGCTGATTTCGGGCAACTGAACCATACCCTTGGTTTTTGCATTTCACAGAATCCCCATTTCACCGTCGTATCTTTGTGAATCCGGCCGGTGGGCTGGCAGGTGTGTACCCTCAGTTTCTTTTGCTTTGCAATACCTCGAAGGCCGCAAATACGTCGTTCAGGCCTTATTCCTGGTCGTGGCGCTGGTATTTGGGGCCCGACTCTTCTACATCCAGGTCCTCGACGGCAGCTACAAGCTGGCCGCCGACCGCAACACGCTGCAGCGCATTGTGCAGGTGCCCTACCGCGGCCTGATTTACGACCGCAACGGGCAGCTGCTGGTGCAGAACACGCCCGTGTACGATTTGATGGTGGTGCCGCGCGAGGTTAAGCAGCTCGATACCGTCCGCTTTTGCCAGTTGCTGCAGCTGCCGCTGGAAGAAGTACGTGAGGGGCTGCAAACCGCCCGCGCCTACTCGCGCGTGAAGGCCTCGCCGCTGGTGCAGAACCTGAGTACGCCCGAGCTGGCTACTATTCAGGACAACCTGATTGACTTTCCCGGCTTCAGTATTAAGGCCCGGATGGCGCGCTCCTACAAAACCGAAAATATGGCCCACGCCCTGGGCTACGTGGGCGCCATCACGCCGGCTTTTCTGGAGAAGCCCAAGTACGCCAAGTACCTGCCCGGCGACAACCTGGGCATCACCGGGCTGGAGTCGTTCTACGAGTCGGTGCTGATGGGCCGGCGCGGCGTGCAGTACCGCATGGTCAACGTGCGCGGCATCGAAAAAGGCTCCTTTCGTAACGGTGAGTTTGATACGCTCTCGGTGGCGGGCCAGGACCTGCACACCAGCATCGACATTGAGCTGCAGAAGTACGGCGAGCTGCTGATGCAGGGCAAGCGGGGCTCCATTGTGGCCCTCGACCCTAAGACCGGCGAAATCCTGGCTTTGGTGTCGGCGCCCATGTACGAGCCCTCCATTCTGACCGGCAAGGGCATGGGCAACCGCTACATGGAGCTGCTCAACAACCCCGAGCGGCCCCTGTTCAACCGGCCGCTGATGGCGACGTACCCGCCGGGCTCGGTGTTTAAGATGGTGAACGAGCTGGTGGCCCTGCAGATGGGCGTTGTCACGCCCGACACGCCTTTCGACTGCAACTGGAAGCTGGTGCGCTGTACCCACCGCCACGAAGCGCCCCGCAACGTAACCCTGGCCATCAAGAACAGCTGCAACCCGTATTTCTACCAGGTAATGCGGGCCAGCGTGCTGCGCGGCCGCTCCACCAACCGCTTCGAAGATGCCCGCCTGGGCCTGGGCGAGTGGCGGCGGCAGGTTATGTCGTTTGGCCTGGGCAGCAAGCTGGGCGTAGACATGGCCAGCGAGAAGAAAGGCATGATTCCCTCGCCCGAGTTCTACGACAAAGCCTACGGCTACCACCGCTGGGGCTATAAAACGGTGTACTCGCTTAGCATCGGGCAGGGTGAAATCGGTATTACCGGGCTCCAGATGGCCAATATCATGGCCACCATTGCCAACCGTGGCTACTACTACACCCCGCATTTCGTGCGCGGCATCGGGCAGGGCGGCCCGCGGGCCGAGTACCTGCAGCGCCACGTAACCACCGTGGACCCGAAGTACTTCGAAACCGTGATACCGGGCATGCAGGCCGTAGTGGACGGGCGCGGCGGCACCGGCAACTTCGCCAGCCTGGCCCAGTTCGGTATTTCGGTGGCGGGCAAAACCGGCACCGTGCAAAACCCCCACGGCGACGACCACGCCACATTTGCCGCCTTCGCCCCGGCCGAAGACCCCAAGATTGCCATTGCCGTCTTTATCGAAAACGCGGGCTTTGGCGGTACCTCGGCGGCTCCGCTGGCCTCACTCATGATTGAAAAGTACCTCCGGGGCAAAGTGGTGCGCAAAAACTGGGAGTACTGGCTGCAGGGCAGCGCCGATAAATTCGTAAAACGCCGCTAACTATGGCCTTACCCGCACGCTACAGCCGCAGCCTCGATTGGGTGACCGTGGCCATCTTCGCCCTGATGGTGGGCCTAGGCTGGCTCAATGTGTATGCCGCCAGCTACTCGCCCGAGGCCCCGGCCGGGGGCTTGTTCAGCGGCCTGAGCTTTCAGGAGCTGATGGCTTTCGACTGGTTCAAGCAAATCCTGTGGATCGGTACCGCCGTGGTGCTCATCGTGGTGCTCGTCGTCATCGACTATAAGGCCTACGACACGTTTGCCTTCGTGCTCTACGGCGGCATGATTCTGCTGCTGATCATCACGCCCTTCATTGCCCGGCCCATCGGCGGGTCGCGCTCCTGGCTGGAGCTGGGGCCAATGCGGCTACAGCCAGCCGAGTTTGCCAAGTTTGTCACGGCCCTGGCCGTGTCGCGCTACATGGCCAGCATCAATCTGCGCCAGCAGAACTTCCGCGACCAAGCTGTGCTGGCCGGCCTCACGCTGCTGCCCCCGGTGCTCATTCTGGCTGCCAACGAAACCGGGCAGGCCCTGGTGTTTGCCGCCTTCCTGCTGGCCTACTTCCGCGAGGGAATGTCGCCGCTAATTCTGGTGATTCTAGCCGCTGCCGCCATCATCCTGATTCTGGCGCTGTTGGTGCCCAAACTGTGGCTGGTGGGGGTATTTACGGTCATTCTGGGGGCGATACTGGCCTTCAACAATAAAGTACTGCGCCACCACTTGCCGGTTTCGGTGGGGGTATGGGCGGTGGTGGTGGGCATGGTTTTCGGCGTCGATTTTTTCTTTAACAATGTGCTACAGCCTCACCAGCGTAAGCGTATCGAAGTACTCATAAATCCCTCGGCTGACCCGCTGGGCGTGGGCTGGAACGTGACGCAGAGCAAGATTGCCATTGGTTCGGGCGGCCTAACCGGCAAGGGCTTTTTGCAAGGTACCCAAACCAAGTTCGACTTTGTGCCAGCTCAAAGCACCGACTTCATTTTCTGCACTATCGGCGAAGAATGGGGCTGGCTGGGTACTACGGTGGTCATTGTGTTGTTTATGGTACTGCTGGGCCGGGTGCTGTACGTGGCCGAGCGCCAAAAATCAGTGTTTGGTCGTACCTACGGCTACTGCGTGGCTAGCATCCTGTTTTTCCACTTCGCCGTCAACATTGGCATGACCATCGGGCTGGCACCGGTAGTAGGCATTCCACTGCCGTTGTTCAGCTACGGCGGCTCTTCGCTCTGGTCGTTCACCGTGCTGCTGTTTATCTTGCTGGCCATTGATGCCTACCGCAAGCAGGATCTGGTGCGGTAACTCCTCCTGACTCGACCCCGACTGCATGGCCCGGAATGACCGTTGGGCGGACTACGCCACCATTGCCGCGCTAACGCTGATTTACCTGCTGCTGCCCACGCAGAACTCAACCCTGGACGCCTGGTACTACGCGGCCTGCGTGCGCCACGGCCACGAATTATTGCTGGCCCACCACCTGCTCTACAACGTGGCGGGCTGGCTGTGGGTGCAGGCCGGCCAGGCCGCCGGGCTTGCCCCGGATATACTGGCGGCGGTAAAGGCCCTGAATGCTCTGGCCGGCGGCGCTAGCCTACTGGTGCTTCGGCAACTGCTGCGCCTGTTGCTGCCGCCTGATAAAAAACGGTGGCTCTGGCTGCTGCTAGCCGGAGCCAGTTTCGGGGTGCTGCGCTTTGCCACCGAAAATGAGGCCTACATTCAGCCCATTCTGCTCTCCTTGCTGGGTAGCCTGGTCTGGGTGCGTTACCAGGTGAATGGGCAGAAACCGTGGCACCTAGTGGTAGCCGGCTTCTGGGCCGCGCTTGCCTGCCTGTTTCACCAAATTCACTTTTGCTGGTGGCTGGGTTTGCTGCTCGGTACCGGGTGGTACGCCGGCCGCGCAAAGCTGCGTGCCCTGCTGCTGTACACCTTGCCCGCGCTACTGGTGCCAGCGGCCTACGTGGCCGCCTTGCCCTACTGGCACCTGCCGCTCACGGTGCCGGCCCTGTGGCGCTTTGTCTTCCACGATTATTACGCGGGCACAGCCACCGGTAGCATATCGGGGCACGGTCTGCTCCTGTCAGTGGTGAACCTGGGGCGTACGTTCGGGCAGGTCCACGGCTCCACACTGGCGTTGCTGCGGCTGTATCCGGCGCTGTGGCTGGCGGCGGTAGCTTTTCTAAGCCTATTAGCCTATGGGGCCTGGCTGACAGGGTGCAGCTTCCGGCAGCGTGCCTACCAGCCGGCTGTAGCTACTGCGGCGGGGCTGGTCTTAGTACGCATTCACCTACTGATTCTGGTGTTACACCTGCTGTTTGCGGTGTATTCGGAGGGCAATGCCGAGTTTATGGTCATGATGCCTGCCCTGCTGGCTATTATAGCCGGAGCTGGCCTGCCGTGGCTGCCAAGTCGGGCCGTAGCTACGCTGGGCGCGGGTTTGCTGGGCTGGAACCTGGCGTTTGGCCTGGTACCGAGCCACTATCTGCGCTTCACGAATACGGGTATCGAGCCGGGCAGTGCGTTGCTCCGGCAAATTCAGCAAGAGCCCACCAGCTGGTTTCTGCTCGACAACCACAACCTGACGCTGAACCAGCTGCACTACCACACCGGCCGGGCCGTGGGGCCGCCCAACGTGCTGCCGGCGCCCACGCTGCTGGTGCAGCGTCCCGGCCAGTCGCCCGCGCAGTTTCGCCGGTGGCTACGGACCCAGCTGCGCAGCGGGCACCGCGTATTCACCACCGGGCTCGACGGTCCGCAGCTGCTTGACCGGGCTCAGCTGGTATACGGCAACCAAAACGCGGAGCTGCTCCAGGGTTTCCGGACGGAAAAGGCAGACTCTTTCCCCACCGCTTTCGGGCCGTATTACCTGACTGAAATTCGCTAAGACTCAGCTGGCAGCTGAGACGCGGGCGTGACCCACAGCCACCGAAACAGCGGGTGCCGGGTAAGTAGCAGGGAAAGCACGACGGCAAATACTGGCGCCGCCAAGTAGCCCATGCGGCCCAGGTCGCCGGAAAGCAGCATGTGTACCACCACTACCGCCAGCAAGGCCGCCCCCCCACGCCCCACTGGTTGCCACCAATGGGCTCCGCCGCCCCGCCACCCGGCCAGCAGCGGCAGCCAGAAAAAACCGAAGATGCTGAAGATTTCGCCCGCGCCCTTCACCGACAGCAGCCGTCGCAGCGAGTAGGTAAGGTTGTGTAGGTGGTCCAGGGCGTTGTTCAGGCTTTCCTGGGGCGGGGCGCCCACCTGCGCGTCTATCCAGTGCCGCACGGCGTAGGCCAGCACGCCCGACACGACCAGCAAGGCCACTTGCCGGGGCCAGGGCAGGGCCCGGTGACCAAACCAAAGCAGCCAGGGCACCAGAAAGATAAACGACTCCTTGGCGTGCGGCCCCAGCAGAATGCAGGCTGCCAAGGCCATTGCCGAGCCGCTGCGGGCTCCATAAAACGCCAGCGCAAACACCAGCAGATACAGACTATCAACCAGCGGCAGCCCGGCCGTATACACGGCCCAGCGACTGGTAAGCACGGCCAGCATGGCCAGCACCGCCGCGCCCGGCGAGGCCCCGTAGAGCACGCAGCTACGGAATAGCAATACGCCGGCCCCGGCTAGCACCAGGGTATTCACCAGGTAAAATGCCAGGCGCAAGGGCCAGTCGGTGGCGGCGCGCTGGGGCCAGATGCGGGCGTACACCTGTTCGACGGGCCAGGCCACGGCTGCGGCTACGGCCGGCACTACCACCCGGTAGCGGCGCGTGATGCTGACGCCCCGAAACTCGCCCCGGGCCATGCTCAGGTAGCTGCGCGTGTCCAGGGAGTGAGAGAAGTCGTAATGCACGTACATAGTGTAGGCGCTTCCCGCCAGCACGCCCACGGCCAGGATATACACCAGCAGCAGCTGCCGCCAATGGCCCACCCCGGAAATCAGTCTCGTTGCCGCCGAATGCACGCCCCGGTCAGCTTAGGCGAACTTACGGTCCAGGAGCTTGAGCAGCTTGTTGATGTGCTCTTCCTTGCGCACCCAGCCGTATTTCTGGGCCAGATCTTCCGTCACGTAGCGCTTGGCCACTTCGGCGTTGGGCAGCGTGTCGAGGTGCTGAATGGCGGTGTGGTATTCCATGTTTTCGCCATTGAACAGCTCATTGATGAAGCTGAAGCGCTGATTAATGGATATAGCTTCCCGCAGCGACTCCACCTTGGGTGCCGACTTTTCGGCCAGGGTGGCGCTGGTCGTCTGTCCGCCGCGCAGGGTTTCGCTCAGGGAAGCGGCAGCTGGCTGTTCGGCCTTCAGCTTTTCGTACAGCGGTACACCCGCCGGAGCGGCCGTTTCGGTCAGTGGCCGCCGCACCGTTTCCGGTTCGGCCGGGGCCACTGGTGGTGCCACGGGAGCCGGAGCCGACGTCGCCACAAAGCTTGGCAGGGGTGCCGGCGCCGATTTTTCAGCTACTGGTGCTGCTTCGGGCAGGTGTTCCGGCTGCGCCGGAGCTTCGGGGGCAGGCGGTGGCGCACTAGCTGCCGGAGCCTCCGCGGCCGTGGGAGTGGGGGTAGCTTTTACCGCCGGCGTCTCTACTGGAGGCTTGGGCGCTTCGCCGGCGGATTCTTGCAAGTCAGCCACCGTGAGGGGCAGTAGCGGGTTGAAGTCGGCCACTACTTTTTCCAGGGGCGTGTGGCTCTTGTAATTCGCCTCCTGGTAAAGACGGAAGCGGTTCAGCACGAAGTCCCGCTCCAGGGCAGTGCCCGACGTCAGGGTATCAACAAAGCCCTGAAACAAGGCTTTGTCCAGGTCGAGGTAGCGCAGGGCGTCGCGTAGCTGCTCGGCCGTCGTGGTGGGCTGCGTGCCTATGAGCTTATGCTCAAACGTCAGCACCGGGTCGGTGGCCACGCCGAGCGTGTCGCTGATGGCGCGGGCCAGCAGGGGCTCGAAGGCGGCCCGGCTGAGCTTGATGCGGCGCGACAGCACGTTCATGAACTGGGTGAGGGCCTGGCGCACGTCGGGCGCCTCAAAGTCGAAATACGGGCTGCGCAGGCGCGCCATTTCGCTTGTCCACTGGGCCAGCAGCTGCTGCACCACAAACAGGTTTACCTGCCGGATCGGGGTGAAGCGCAGCACGGCGGGGCCGTCGAGCGAGGCGGTGGGAGCGGGGCCGAAGTGCTGGTCACAGAGCTGAGTGGCCAGCCGCTGGCCGTATTGTTCGCGGTTTGCTGAGCTATATTTGTCTTTCATCGAAAGCCTGGTTCAACGGGCAATTTAAGCAAAGATGCCCACTCTAACCGTGCAAAACCTGCCTGGCGCCGTAGTTTCGGTGCCCGCCGGCGCTACTTTGCTGGCCGCCCTGCAAGCTGCCGGCCACGACTGGATGCACGCCTGCGGGGCCAAGGGCCGCTGTACTACGTGCCGGCTGGAGGTGGTCGGTGGGCTCGACTCCCTAACGCCACCCACCGACGCCGAGTTGCGCTACCGCGCGGCCGGCCGCCTGCTGCCCCACGAGCGCCTCACCTGCCAAACGCGGCTGCCCGAGGGTGAGGTGCTGGGGCGGGTGCCGCGGGCTACCATGCTGCCGCACCTGCGCTACGACGATGCCGAATAAACTGGGCGCCGCGCTGCTGCCGCACCACCGCAAGCTCTACCGGCGCGTGCTGTGGCTGGAAGCGGGACTGAGCCTGGGGGAACAGCTGCTGCGGCTGGTGCTCATTGCAGTGGGGGCAGTGGTGATGGCGCTGGTGCTGCCCTTCATTCCTTCCCGGCACTCCGGCTTCGAAATCCCCGACACAATGGAGGAATACGCCCCTAAGCTGCTGGCGAGCCTGGGGCTGCTGGTGCTACTCTTTGGCTACGGCGTGTATCAGTTTCTGCTGAAGCCCCACCGCAACCGGCAAGCAGGCTACCAGCTGGTCGGTGAGTTTGACGTGCGCCGCAAAACGAGTGTATTGGGCGCTATGTGGCTGGAGCTGGCGCCCGACGAAACGCACCGGGTGAGCGTCCCGGCCCGGCTGTATGCGTCCCTCAGCCCCGGCGACAGGGTGGAAGTGCGCTACTCAGCTTCGTACGACCTGCTGAGCATCCGCAAAGTCAGCGGACTACCTGCAAATACAACGGTCTGAGTTTGTGTCGTTGCAGGCAAAGACGACAGGCAGGCTTTGGGGCTACCCACCGAAAGCCGTACTTTAGAGGTTCCAATCGGAGCCGGCGTGCCCGCTCCCGACCACCGACAACCGCTACCACCGTGTTTATAGAACCTCGCGTCGGCACGAGCCGCGACACGCCCCGCCGGGGCTGGATAGAAGTCGTATGCGGCTCCATGTTTTCGGGCAAAACCGAAGAGCTGATCCGGCGCCTGAACCGGGCCAAAATTGCCCGCCAGCGGGTCGAAATCTTCAAGCCCGCCCTCGACACGCGCTACCACGAGCACAATGTGGTGTCGCACAACTCGAACAGCATCCGCTCGACGCCCGTGCCCATTGCCCAGGAAATGCTGCTGCTGGCCGGCTCCTGCGACGTGGTGGGCGTGGATGAGGCCCAGTTTTTCGATGAGTCATTGGTCGACGTGTGCACCCAGCTGGCCAACCGCGGCACCCGCGTTATCGTGGCCGGCCTCGACATGGATTTTATGGGCAAGCCCTTTGGCCCCATGCCCACGCTTATGGCCATTGCCGAGTTCGTAACCAAAGTGCACGCCGTGTGCGTGTGCTGCGGCGAACTGGCTACCTATTCTTTCCGCATTGCCGCCTCCGGCGACAAGATTCTGCTCGGCGAAACCGACTCCTACGAAGCCCGCTGCCGCACCTGCTTCCAGGAAGGCATGAAGGAAAAAAGCACGGAGCCCACCGCTGCGGCCGCCGCTAAGCACTAAACCCGGGCCAATGGCGTTATGCCAGCTGAGCTTATCTTAGGGGTTATTATTCCGCTGCCAATGAATCGTTTGCTACGCGCCTGCCGGTGGTCCGGTCTTTTCTTTTTGCTGGTTCATGTGCTCAGTGGCAGCACCGCCGTGGCCCAGGGCACGGCCGGCTACGGCGACTGGCAGCTGCACCTGCCCAACAACCGCGCCCAGGCTCTGGCTGAGGCCGGCAGCCGCATCTACGTAGCTACCGAAAACTCCTTTTTCTTCTACGATAAGGAGCTAAACACCACCCAGCTGCTTTCCCGGCGCGACGGGCTGAACGATGTGGGCGTGAGCACCCTGGGCTACGACCCCGGCACGAAGCAGGTACTGGTTGCCTACCGCAGTGCCAACCTCGACGTGCTGGCCGCCGATGGCTCGATTATCAACATCAGCGACATTGCCCGCAAAAGCATTACGGGCGGCAAAACCATCAGTCATATCAGCTTCGGCCGGAGCCGGGCTTATCTGAGCTGCAGCTTCGGCTTGGTGGTGGTGGACATGGCCAAGCGCGAAATCCGGGATACGTACGGCAACATCGGGCCCAACGGCACGCCCGTTACGGTGTATGCCACCACGGTGCTCGACAATACGCTGTTTGCCGCTACCTCCGCCGGCCTGATGCGCGGCCAGCTCACCGACAACCTGCTGGACTACCGCCGCTGGACGATAGACTTGCCGGTAACGTCGGGTGCCAGCCCCTACCGCACTCTGGCCACGCAGGGCCGAAACGTGTATGCGGCCCGCAACGGGGGCGCCGTGCTGTGCTACAACTGCGGCACTCCGGCCTGGCAGCCGTTGCCGAACACCTACGCCGGCGAGTATGCTCAGCTCAACAGCAGCGCGGCCGGGCTGCTCATTGTGGGCGACCAGAAGGTGATGCTGCGCAAGCCCGACGGAACCATGACCCAGCTGCTCACCGCTGCCCAGCTGCCGTTTCCGCTGATGGCCCTACAGAGTGCCGAGGGCGCCTACTATGTTGCCGACCTCAGCAAAGGCCTGGTGAAAACCAAGGATGGCCAGCAGGCAGAAAACTTCACGACCAACGCCCCGGCCTATGCCCGGGCGTTTAGTGTGCTGGCCGATGCGCGTACCAACACCGTGGATGTCTTCAGCGGCGGCTACTTCGACCGGTACGTGCAGCAGGACTGGCTGGGCGGCTTTTTCGAGTACAAGGACGGCCGCTGGACCAATTTCACCAACGAGAACTTCCAGCCTTCGCCCACGATGCGCCGCTTTAAGGACATCACCCGCGGCGTACGCACCCCCGATGGCACGCTCTACATTGCCACCTACGGCAACGGGCTGCTGCAGTGGAAAAGCCCCACCGACTACAAGCAATTCACCCAGGGTACGCCCGGCAGCCCGCTTAAAAGTGCCATTCTCAGCGACCCGGAATATACCCGCATTACTGATCTGGCGACGGATGCCCAGGGCAACGTGTGGGTCGTGAACCGGCACCCCGAACTGAAAAACACCTCGGGCCTGCACCAATACATGCCCGCGTCCAATACCTGGCGCACCATGCCTTACTTCGCGGGCTTCGATAACCTGGACCGGATTGTCATCGATAACAACGGCTTCGTGTGGGCGTCCCAGTCGCGCAAAGACGGCATCGGCATCATCGCCTACGACCCCAAGGAGCAGAACATCCGCTACTTCTCCACCGGTAACAGCGAGCTGCCGGCCGACGAAATCTACGACATCGTGAAAGACCGCAAAGGGGATATCTGGGTGGCGACGGCCAAGGGCATTGCGTATTTCAGTGACCCCAGCTCGGTGTTTTCGGGCGTCAGCAGCTACAACTTCCAGCAGCCCATCATCCGGCAGGGCATCAGCAGCGGCTACCGGGCCCTGCTCAATGAGGTCGTGAAAACGGTGGCCGTGGACGGGGCCAACCGCAAGTGGTTTGGCACCGACCGGGGCCTGTGGCTGTTCAGCGAAGAGGTCGACGAAAGCCTGCTGTACTTCACCACCGAAAACAGCCCCTTGCCCTCCAGCAACATCGTGGATGTGGAAGTGAATGACCGCACCGGCGACGTGTTCGTGATAACCGACGCGGGGCTGCTCTCTTACCGCGGCTCGGCTACCGTCACGGAAGGAACCCCCGATTGCGCCAAGGTGTCGCCTAACCCCGTGCGCACCGATTTCACCGGGCAGGTGGGCATCAGTGGGCTGGCCAACAACGGGACGGTCAAAATTACGGACGTCACCGGCAAGCTCGTATACCAGACCACGGCCAGCGGCGGCACCGTCGTCTGGAACCTGGCCGACTACAACGGCCGCAAGGTGCAGTCGGGCGTGTACCTGGTGCTGTCAGCGGATGCGGACGGCAAGAACGGCTGCGTAAGCAAAATTGCCGTAGTGCAGAAATAATCCAGCGGGCCACCCGGGCGGCGGGAGCCATTAGCCGCGCGGTGGTGTTTCTGTCCTGATCGGGCCTGCTGGCCCGGCACCACTACCAGCTTTTCATTCCCTATGCTGATCAAGACTCGGGGCATTGTCCTGAACTATATCAAGTACCGCGAAACGTCCATCATTGCCCGCATCTACACCGAGCGGCTGGGCCTGCAGACCTATATCATCAACGGGGTGCGCAAGGCCAAGCCGCCGGGCCGTATTGCCCTGTTTCAGCCCTTCACCCTGCTCGACTTAGTGGCCTATACTTCGCGCCAGGGCGGCATCACACGCCTGTCGGAGTACCGGTGCGCGGTGCCGTTCAGCACGCTGCCCTACGACGTGCACAAAAGCAGCGTGGTGCTGTTTCTGTCGGAAGTAGTGAGCCGTACGCTGCTGGAAGAAGAGGAGAACGAGCCCCTGTTTGAGTTTCTCTACGACTCCATCACGCGCTTCGACCAGCAGCCCGACGGCTTCGAAAACTTTGCCCTGACGTTTCTGCTGCAGTTTGCCAGCTACCTGGGCTTCGGCATTGAGTCGGGAGAGGAGCTGACCAGCCAGGTGGCCTTTGCTTCGGCAGCTCCGGCCACGGCGGGTGCTACGGGCCCGGCCGCGCTGCGCTTCCGCGAGTTCGACCAGTACTTCGACCAGCTGCTGCGCACTCCCGACCACGTGACGATTCCCAACGGCCGCGTCCGCCGCGAGCTGCTCGACGTGGTGATTCGCTACTACCAGCTCCACATCGAGAAGCTGGGAGATATTCGCTCCCTGGATATTCTGTCGGAAGTACTGGCCGAATAATGCGCCCTGGCTTATAAAACAACAACGCCTGCTGATTCCTCAGTAGGCGTTGTTGTTAGGACAGTAGCTAGCGGACTTTCACGACTTCCAGCTCAAAAATGAGGCTGGTGTTGGGCGGTACCGTGAATCGGCTGTCGTCGTCGGGGTTGCGGACGCCGGTCGGGCCGTAGGCCAGCGCCGCCGGAATCCAGACCCGGGCCCGGCTGCCGGCCGGTAGTAGTAGCAGCACTTCGTCCCAGCCCGGAATAACTTCGCCGGTGCCTACCTTCAGCCGCAAGGGTCGCCCCTGGGCCACCGACGAGTCGAAGATGTGGCCATCGGGCAGAAAGCCGGTGTAGTGCACCTGCATCCGGTCGCCGGTTTGGGCCTTGGGGCCCGTGCCCAGCTGCCGGATGGTGTAGCGCACCCCGCTGGCTGTTCTTTGCTGCAGTGCCGTATCGGCCACGGCCGTCGGCGCTGGTCGTTGCTGGGCCAGTGCGGCCGTGGGGGCACCCAGCAGCACCGCCAGCAGCCAAACCCGGGAGTATTTCATCAGCACAACGAGGCCTTGCGGCTACTGAACTTTGCTGATGAGCATGTCGAACTGCAGGGGCTCGTCGCCGGGAATGGGAGCCTTGCCGTACTGACCGTAGGCCAGGTAGGAGGGAATGAAAATCCGCTTCTCATCCCCGAGCTTCATGCGCAGCAAGGCCTTTTCCCAGCCCTGAATTACGCGGTTGCTGCCCACTACTACCTCGGTACACTCGCACAAGCTGCGGTTGCCGTACGACTTGTCGAACACAACGTCCTCGTACTCTTTCTTGATGTATTTGCCGATGTACTTCACCTGCACCGTGTTGCCGGCCACAATCAGGTTGCCGGTGCCTTCCTTCACATTCACCAGGTAGATGCCTTCCTCGGTGCGCTGGTAGTTGCTGCTGGTAATGCCGTGGCGGGTGAAATAGTCCTGAATCAGGGCGTCGTCAATCTTCTTGTACTCTTCTTCGTGCTTGCGCGCGTCCCGAACGGCGTCGGTTTCCGTGTTGCAGGCCGACAATACAGGGGCCACCGCCAGCAGCAGAATAACCAGCCGAGTGACGAGCGAGTGCGACAATAAACTTTTCATCTCTTTTAACCTTGGTCGTTGTATTGAAAAAACTGCGCCCAAACCGTTGACCGGTTAAAGCACCAGCAGACTTACTTCACGTCTACCAGCTCCACGTCGAAGCGGGTCACGCTGTTGGCCGGAATGGCCCCGGCCGGCCGCGCACCGTAGCCCTGGGCCGAGGGCAGCAGCAGGATGGCTTTGCTACCTTTGGTCATCAGGCCAATGCCTTCGTCCCACCCCTTGATAACCTCGCCTTTGCCCAACACAAACTCGAAGGGAGCCCCATTGTTGCGCCGGGATGATGCATCAAACACGGTTCCGTTCAGTAACATTCCGGTGTACGATACGGAGACTGTCTGCCCCTGCTTTGGTTGCACGCCGGTCGTGGTCGAAGTCGGAATAAAATACAGACCGGAAGCCTGGCGCTGGGCGTCGGCCAGCTTATTGTCGGCCACGTACTGCTTGATGATGGCTTCGTCGATGGCCGTGTAGTCCTTCACCTCTTCGTCTTTGCAGGCGGTAAGCAGGCTGATGGCGCCAAGAATAGCCAGCAGACGGCTGGCCAGCGGGCGAAATGAAAAGTGCTGTAGCATACGGGGGCTGCTGAGCTGAATAAAAAAAACCGCCGCGCCCGGCCCCAGGGCACAAGCACGGCGGCTCGGGTATGTGGTGCGGCAGCTTACTTCACGTCCACCAGTTCCACGTCGAAGCGCAGGGGCGCATCGGCCGGAATGTCGGCGCCGGCACCGCGCTGCCCGTAGGCCAGCGACGAAGGAATCAGCAGGGTAGCTTTCGAGCCTTTGTTGAGCAGGGCAATGCCCTTGTCCCAGCCCGGAATCACCTGGCCCACACCCAGCGGGAATTCGATTGGCTTGTTGCCCATCTTCTCCGACGAGTCGAATACTTTGCCGTCGAGCAGGGTGCCTTTGTAGAGCACCGAAACCGTCTGGCCGGGGGTCGGCTTGGCGCCCGCGCCGGCCTTGGTTACCACGTAGTAGATGCCGGAAGGGTCTTTCTGCGCGGTGAGGTTGTTTTTCTTGATGTAGTCCTGCAGAATCACATCGTCTTTCTTGATCTGCTGCTCGGCGTAAGCCATCATCTTCTTCTGCTGCTCGGCCATTTCCGTTTCCTGAGCGGCTTTGGCTTCTTCCTCGGTCTGCAGCTTGTCGGCCTTCACGAACATGGTCATCGTGTTGCCGGCCTTCTTCATGAACGGGGGCACAGGCTGCTTGAACGACTTGGCGAAAATGGTGTCCACGTTGAACTTAAACACGGCCGAGTCGCCGGGGGCCAGCAGGGCCAGGGCCTCTTCAATGCCGCCCTTGGTGGTCACTTCCTGCAGCTTGATGCGCATGGGAATGCCCTGCTGCTTGCGCGAGTTGAACAGGACCGAGTCCTTGGCCGTGCGGTATTCCACGTTCAGCGCCAGAATCTTGCCCAGGCGGTCTTTGTAGGTCGCGTCGCCTTCGGCCGCTACCGACTTGTCGCTGTACTTGCCACCTTCATTCTTGAAGATTTTGTACTCGATGCCCGACTTGGTCTTGGTGAAATCACCGCCGCCCTTGTTGCAGGAGGCCAGGCCCAGAACGCCGGCAGCGAGGGCCAGGCTCAGAAAATTGCGTTGAAAAGACATGAAAAGGGAAGGGTTGGAAAAATTGAATTTGGGGCAAGTTACACCGAAGGGGGCGCAACCGCCAAGGGCGCCGTAACAAGCTGGGTCTGATACTGGGGCAGCAGCTCCAGAAAACGCTGCACGGTGGGCTCCAGGGCCTCGTGGCTGATGCCACCGGCCGCATTGTGGTGGCCGCCGCCGTTGAAATTTTTGCGGGCAAACTCATTGACGGAGAAGTCGCCCACCGAGCGGAAGGAAATCTTCACGGCCTGGCCCCGGTCGATGAGCACGGCCGCGAATACGACGCCCTCGATGCTGAGCGCGAAATTTACCAGGCCTTCGGTGTCGCCGGTTTTGGACTGGTACTGGCGCAGCTCGTCCTGGGTAATGGCAATGTAGGCCGTGTTGTATTCGCGCAGTACTACCAGCTTGTCCTTGAGCACAAAGCCCAGGAAGCGCAGGCGCATCTCGGAGTGCGAATCGTAGATGCGGCGGTGCACCGACGACAAATCGATGCCGGCGTTGAGCAGCTCGGCAATAATGAGGTGCACGTTGCGCGAGGTGCTGGGGTGGCGGAACGAGCCCGTGTCGGTCATGATGCCGGCGTAGAGGCTCTCGCCGATGCCCACGTCAATCAGGTCCTGGTCGCCCAGGTCGCGGATAACTTCGAACACCAGCTCGGCCGTCGCGGCGGCTTTGGGGTTCGAGAAGTCGAGGTCGGCAAACTGCTCGGGCTCCAGGTGGTGGTCGATCAGGACCTTGGTGCCGGGTGCCGAGCGGATGTACTCGCCCATCTCGTTGATACGGCCCAGGCAGCTGAAATCGAGGCAGAAGATAACCTCGGCCGTGCCGATAATCTCCCGGACCTGCGCGTCGTTCTGCCGCGGCTCGTACACGATTACCTCGTCGTTGCCGGGCATCCAGGCCAGGAAGCTCGGGTAGTCGGAGGGCGTGACGACGGTGACGTGGTGGCCCTTTTTGCGGAGGTAGCCCGCCAAACCCAGGGAGGAGCCAAGCGCATCAGCGTCGGGTTTGTGGTGCGTGGTGATGAAAATCTGCCGGGGCTGCGCGAGCAGCTCCTTCAGGTCGCTGATAGTGGACATTGCCTACTGATAGGTGGCTGAAATTCGGCGGTTTAGGCCGGAAGCAAGGCGGCAAAAGTCGGAAATATTCCGCAGATATTCGCCGAAGCCCTAACAAAGCTTCGCGGGCTTTGGGTTCTCTTCGGCGCGGCCAAGGGTGGGAAGGGCAGGCGCAGGCTGGTAATGTGGAGCTTAAGAAAGCCGCAACGCACGGTGGAAAACGCCAATAGTAGCCCCGCCGAAACTTGGGCCGCGGGAGAAGAAAGTTGTCAAAAGCCGGCGGCCCCGTGGGCCGGGCCGGGGCGTAATTTGCGGAGTATTGTACTTAGCTGCCAAGATTCGGCTACTTTTGCGGCCACAATCGGCGCCGGCCGGTTTCCTCTGATTTCACTTTCATAACCTTATAAATTCTCCCGAATGGCAACTAACCGCACGTTCACGATGATTAAGCCCGACGCGGTGCAGGACAACCACATTGGTGGCATCCTGCAGATGATCGAAGAGGGTGGCTTCCGCATCGTTTCCCTGAAAAAAGTACAGCTGACGGCCGAGCGCGCCGGTGAGTTCTACGCCGTCCACAAGGAGCGCCCCTTCTACGGCGACCTGGTGAAGTACATGTCGTCGGGCCCCATCGTAGCCGCTATCCTGGAGAAGGACAACGCCGTAGCCGACTTCCGTACCCTGATTGGCGCTACCAACCCGGCCCAGGCCGCGGAAGGCACCATCCGGAAGAAGTACGCCAAGAGCATCGAAGCCAACGCCGTACACGGTTCGGACTCCGACGAAAACGCGCAGATCGAAGGCGACTTCTATTTCGCTGCCGACGAGCAGTTCTAGGCTTTCAGTAGCTTCTAGAACAGGAAAACCCGCTCTGCGTAATGCAGAGTGGGTTTTTTCGTGTGCTGAAAACAAACTTATTTTATACTGAGGTTATACCAATTAAAGACTGATTGTCTCCGGATTGGCGCTGTCGTTATCTGCAACGCCTTAGTAAGCAGCAAGTAAGAGAATAAGAACTACTTGAGCAAGTAATGCTGCTGTTGAAGTAAGCCGGAAAACAAAAAGCTCCTGAGTGCCAGACTCAGGAGCTTTGCTAGGAATGTGGGAGCCCAAATGGCTAAGCTTCCGACAGCAGGGGCTCCGCGTGATGCTCGGAAACGGCTTCGGGGTCGTGCTTGTGGCGGAACAGGACCACGAACAACAAGGCAATAGCCAAGGCGTAGCCCGCAAAGGCCAGCCAGATGCCGTGCCAGTCCTTGCTTTGGTCGGCGTTGGTGAAGTATTGCTCGATAACCACGCCGCTTACCAGGGAGCCGAGCACGGCCCCGAAGCCGTTGGTCATCATCATAAACAAGCCCTGGGCGCTGGCGCGAATAGACGGGGCCGTCTGCGTTTCGACGAACAGGGAGCCGGAGATGTTGAAGAAGTCGAAAGCCATGCCGTAGACGATGCACGAGAGGATGATCAGCCAGATGCCGGGGTTGTCGGGAGTACCGTAGGCCAGCAGGCCGAAGCGCAGCACCCAGGCAATCATGCTGAACAGCATTACCTGCTTGATGCCGAAGCGGCGCAGGAAGAAGGGAATAGCCAGGATAAACAGCGTCTCGGAAATCTGGGAGATGGACATGATGATGGCCGGGTACTTCACGGCAAACGTGTCCTGGTAGGCCGGCACCTTGTCGAAATCGTGCAGGAAGGTGTCGCCGTAAGCGTTGGTGAGCTGCAAAGCGGCGCCCAGCAGCATGGCGAAGAGGAAGAAGGTCAGCATCTTCGTGTCGCGCAGGATGGCAAACGACTTAAGGCCCAGTACTTCCATCAGGCTCTGGCTGGACGTATTGGTAGCCGTGGGCGGACACTTGGGCAGGGTAAACGAGTAGAAACCCAGCAGAATGGCCGCGCCCGATGCTATATAGAACTGACTGGCCGATTTCTCGAAGCCCAGCAAGCTTACCGTCCACATGGCCACGACGAAGCCGATGGTGCCCCACACCCGGATGGGCGGGTAGCTTTTGACCACGTCAAATCCTTCGCGCTTGAGCACCGAATACGACACGGCAATGGACAGAGCCAGCGTGGGCATATAGAAAATCATGTTCAGCAGCATCACCCAGAACATGGTGCCGGGGTCGGCCACGAGCGGCACGGTGAACAGCACTATGCCGCCCAGGATGTGGAGTATGCCGTAGAGTTTCTCGGCATTCACCCACTTATCGGCCACGATGCCCATCAGGGAAGGCATGAAGATGGAGGCAATGCCCATCGTCGAGAAGATGGCGCCGAACTGCCCCCCCGACCATTGTTTGGTTTGAAACCAATACGCGCCAATTGTTATCAGCCACGAACCCCAGATGAAAAACTGTAAGAAGCTCAGAATAATGAGGCGAAGCTTGGTACTCATGCAATTCAGATTGAAAGAAAGGGAGGGAGGGAATTTTTGCTCCTAAAGATACAAGATTTCTTTGCGGAGGAATTGGGGGAAAAAGCTTCGGGTTGGGGCCGCATTATGAAGATCCTGACCCATTGGCAGTCGGATTTGTGCGCAGCGAGAAGAGCAGAAAGGCCACCGGTCAGGCCGGAGCAGAGCCGGGAAAGAGGCAGAAAGGATGAAACTCTGGCAGGCAGAATACAGCCGCGGAAAAGGCTGGCGAAAAATAAAGTTTGCGTTGTGATGTAGTTTATATTGTAAACTAGTTTATGTTTGTATCGTTCAAACAGTCATCCACAACCAAACCCTTACCGCTATGTCAACTGCCACCACATTCGCCGCCCAAGCATCCTCAGCCGCTTCTCAGCCCCTGGCGGCCACTCCCCAGGAACTGGCTACCAACGCCACCGATTACCTGCTGTGGGGCACAGCCGTAGGCACGGCGGCCATCGTGCAGGCTGCAGTTCCTGCGCTGCAGGGGTTGCCTTTCTCAGTGGCTATTGCCGGGGCCGGCCTCACGGCCTTTGCTTTCCACTTCTATCGTGGCTGGAAGCAGTCGGCGCGCTCGGTGCAGGGCGAGGCGGTGCGGTTGCTGCGTTTGGCTACGTGGGTGTTGCTGGCCGTGCTGCCGGCCTTGGTGCCGCGCCTGGGCTGGGCCACCGTGCTGCCGTTGATGCTGTTTGCCCTGGGTACCCGCACCTTTGTGGCCGGCGGCATTCTGCAACTGCGCACCCTGATTTTTGGGGGCGCGGCGGCCTGGATGCTGGGCGCCCTGGCCTTCCGCTTTCCGGCTTCTACCGACCAGATGATTCTGCTGGCCGCGGGTGCGGCGGCGGCCCTGCTGGTACCCGGCGCGGTGCTGCGGGCTGCCTCGCGCCGCTAAGCGGAAGCCCGGAGAATGGGCTGATTACCGCTTTCATTCCTGCCAAAACGCTTCTCAACGTCTTTAATCTGTACTGCCATGATGCCTGCTCGTTCTCTTGCTGAGCTTCAACTGGAAAATATTCGGGCCTCCCGCCGGGGCGTCACCATCATTGCCACTGCCGCCGTGGTGCTGGCCGTGGTGGGGGCGCTGGGCTGGTGGCTGCCAGAGCGCACCATGGGCCTGGTGCTGTTCGGCGGAATGGGCCTCATCTTTCCGCTGGGGCTGCTGCTGAACCGCCTACTGGGAATCGACTTCTTCATCCAAGACAACCCATTGGGCACGCTGGGCGGGCTGGCGGCCGTGTGGCAGCAGTTCTTCACGCCCCTGTTTATCTGGTTTTACTTCCGCCACCTGCCGCAGCTGCCCATGCTGGTAGGCGTAGTGGCCGGCGCCCACTTCTTCGTCTACGCCTGGCTCTACAGCAGCCGTACCTACTGGTTCCTGACCATTGCCACGGTAGCCGTGGCCTATGGCGGCGGGCTGCTCTTTGCCACCCACAGCTTCGTGGTGGTGCCCTGGAGCATGGCCGTGGTGTATGGCCTAGGCGTGCTGGGGCTGCTGCGCGAAAACCGGGCGGACCTCCAACCTCAACCCAGGTCTGCTGCGTCGGTGCCATCCAATGCTCCGGCGAAGCGGGAGCCGGCCGGGGAAATTCGCTGCAACCCCTTCTTCGAGCTGCTTTCCTCGCCTTCCCTCTAGTATTTCCCTCTTTTACCCTCTTTCCCGATCTTTATGGAAACCACTGATAAACCGCTGACCGGCGCGGAAAGCCTGCACCTGATTCACCAGATGATTCGGGAGGCCAAGCAGGAGTTGAGCGACAATTCCTTCGACCTGCTGCTCTGGGGCTGGCTGGTGCTGGTATCTACGCTGGTACACTACGGCCTGCTGCAAGCCAACTACGACAAGCCGTGGCTGGCCTGGCCCATTCTGATGAGCCTGGGCTCGGTGGTGGCCTTCGTGCATGGGGTGCGCCGGGGCCGCCGCGAACGGACGCGCACCGCCCAGGGCGACTTTATGGTATACCTTTGGTCGGGCTTTGGCGTGATGATGAGCATGCTGCTGGGCGTGGGCGCTGCCTACGGCTGGAAAACGGCCTACCCACTCATTATTGCGCTCTACGGCCTGGGTACCTTTGCCACGGGCGGGGCCCTGCGGTTTCGGCCGCTCATCTGGGGTGGGGCCACCTGCTGGCTGCTGGCCACGGTGGCCTTCCGCGTGAGCTTCGACCTGCAGCTGCTGCTGGTAGCGGCGGCCGTGCTGGTGGCCTATATCATCCCGGGGCATCTACTCAAAATTCAGTACCGCCGTGGCCGCGCCGTTTGAGGAACTCGACCCGCTGCTGCACTCCCAGCTCCGATTGGCGGTCATGTCGCTGCTGCTGAGTGTGCGCGAGGCTGAGTTTACGTTCCTGAAGGAAAAAACCGGGGCCACGGCCGGCAATCTGAGCGTGCAGATCGGCAAGCTCAAGGACGCCGGCTACCTGACCATGACCAAGGAATTCAGCGGCAGCTACCCGCTTACGCGCTGCGCCATCACGCCCCAGGGTGTGGCTGCTTTCGAGGCCTATGTGGCGGCCCTGCAGCGCTACCTCAAACCCCCGGATTCCGCTTAAACTTGTACTAATACTGCATAAAAAAAGCCTCCCCAGCAGTGGGGAGGCTTTTTTAGTTGACTGAAGCAGCTTAGCCAGCTTCGCTGAAACGGCGGTTTACCTCGTCCCAGTTGATGGCGTTGTAGAAGGCCGCAATGTAGTCGGGGCGCTTGTTCTGGTACTTGAGGTAGTAGGCGTGCTCCCACACGTCGAGGCCCAGTACGGGGGTGCCTTTGCAGCCGGTGTCGGGCATCAGCGGGTTGTCCTGGTTGGGTGTTGAGCAGATCTGCACCGAGCCGTCGGCCTGCTTGCAGAGCCACGCCCAGCCCGAGCCGAAGCGTGTGGTAGCGGCCTTGGTGAATTCTTCCTTGAACTTCTCGTAGGAGCCGAAAGCCGAGGTAATAGCCTCGCCGATGGCGCCGGTGGGCTCACCGCCGCCGTTGGGGCCCAGAATGGTCCAGAACAGGGAGTGGTTCCAGTGGCCGCCGCCGTTGTTGCGCACCGCGGCTGGGGCCGAAGCCACGTTGTGCATCAGCTCTTCCAGCGACTTGCCTTCCAGGTCGGTGCCGGCAATGGCGTTGTTCAGGTTGGTAACGTAGGCCTGATGGTGCTTGCTGTGGTGGATTTCCATCGTCTGCGCATCGATGTAAGGCTCTAGCGCGTCGTAGGAGTAGGGCAGTTGGGGCAGTTCGAAAGCCATAAGTAGGAGGTTAAGTTGGGTGAATGGATGCTGTGGAGAGGTTAGGTAATAACTCCCCCGCGGCAGTTATGGTTGTGACCATCCCCACCGGGGCCGGCCAAAAGTAGCTTATTTACGGCGTTGGGCGAAAAACTCCCGCATCAGCCCGGCAGCTTCCTCGCCCAGAATGCCGGTGGCCAGCTCGGTGCGCGGGTGCAGCAGGTTGCCGTGGCGCCGAAACCCGCGTTTCTCCTCAGCCGCGCCGTATACCACGCGCTTCACCTGGGCCCAGAAGCTGGCCCCGGCGCACATCACGCAGGGCTCCACCGTGACGTAGAGCGTACAGTCGGCCAGGTACTTGTTGCCCACGTAGTTGGCCGCTGCCGTCAGGGCCAGCATTTCGGCGTGAGCCGTCACATCGCGCAGCTTCTCGGTCTGGTTGTAGGCCCGGGCAATGATCTGCTTGTCCATCACGACTACCGCCCCAATCGGAATTTCCTCCTCCTGCAGGGCGTAGCGCGCCTGTTTCAGCGCCTCGCGCATGTACTGCTCGTCGGAATACAGGGAAAGAGTCATGTTTTCTATTGTGAGGAATGTGGGTAAGGTGCTAATCACCTGTAATGGCGAGCGAAGGCCGTGGCCATCCGTCCTCTGCGAAGGTAGTTACTGTCTTTTACCAGAAAGCCCTTCCTCGTAACAATGAGAAAGGGCTTTTCGCTTAAAGGCACTTGGCACAATTCAGAGGACGGGTTAACTACACTGTCCTGCGGGTGCCGCGGTTTACGTTCGCAATGACTGGCATTAACACATTAGCACATTACTTAACCGTGATACTCTGCATCAGGGCCTGGGCGGTGGGGCGCCACTGGGGCTGCTCCTCGGCAGGGCAGTTGAAGGTGAAGACCAGCAGCTGGTCGCCCTGAATGGCGTACTGCACAAACTGGTAGCGCCGGATGGGGGCCAGGTTGCTGCCGCGCTTGTTGTCGGCCACCGACGAGACGAACTCCAGGGCAATGAAGTCGCGCTTGTTGATGGTGCGGATGTCTTCGGAGAGGAATTCCACCTTGGAATACATGTTCTGGATGCTGGACTTGTAGATTTTCAGCAGCAGGCCATAGTCCCGGTCGGTGAAGGTAGTGGGCTTCTGGGCCACGCTCAAATCGACGCGGCCACTGGGGTTGGTGAAAACGGCCAATGGCTTGCGCGGGGCTGGGTATTTGGCCGCAATACCGTCGTCGGGCAAAGCCGAGAAGCCGGTGGGTACGCCGATGGTGATGTTCTTACCGACTGTGGTTTTGGTCAGCTTGGGGCCGGCGAAGGCCGTAAGCAGCACCACTAGCAGCAGCAGGGCGGCCAGGCGGCCGGAAAAAGGGAATGTTTTCATAGGTCAGCAGCAAGGTAGCCGGGAGAAGGGAAAGAAGCGGGTAAAACGCTCGGGCGGCGCCGGAGTGTTCCGGCCCGGGCCCGAAATAAAACGCCTCCGAAACCAGAACGATTTCGGAGGCGAAAAATGCTGTAAAGCGTTTCTAGCGACGCTTTTTCGACACCGGAGCCGAAGGATACTTGATGCGCACCTTCTTCCAGTACACGTAGTTGCCGGTTTTGGCCTCAATCATATACGTACCGGCCGGAATGCGGCCCAGGTCCACGGGGGCACCGGTGTTGTTGGCCGGGTCCAGCTCGGTGGTATACACGGGCTTGTTCTTATAGTCGGTCATCACCAGCGTGCCGGGCTTGGTAAACTGCTGGGTGAAGCTGAGCATGATGGTCTGCCCGCCGGAAGCGGGGAATACATCGATGCCCGAAAGGGTTTCCACCCGCTTGATGGGGCCGTTCAGGGTTACGGGCTCGGTGTCGGCTTCAGTTTTGGTTTTAACCGAGGCGCCGGTTTCCGATTTCGATTTGGTTTTGATCTTGGTCGGCGCCGTTTGGGCCTGGGCGGTAGAGAAGGCCAGCAGGGCGGCAGCGGCAAGAAGAACGGTACGTTTCATATGCAGATGAGGGGGAGAAAGCAGTATAGCAGTGTCGGGGAGGCGCATTGCAGATTCCGGGCCAATTTTTCGGCGCCAACGAGCCGGCCGCTCTGGGCGCGAAGGTAGCATGATTGGCGCGTACTTGCCGCCCAGCAAAAAGCCCGGCCGGCTACGGTCGGGCTTTTTGCACGGAAGCCCTACGCGGGCCTACGCCTTTTTCTCATCCGGAGCCTTGAGGTTGTCGTCCGGGTTGCGGTCAATCAGCTTGTTGTAGGGGTCGATGCCCACGCGCTCCGGCTTGTCGGGCACGGTAAACTCCAGGCGGTGATGCCCCGGGGCCAGGCGCTGCTTTTCCACCCGCAGGGGCACATCCTGCCAGCTGCCGTTTACTTTTTTACGCCCCATCACGCCCACGTCAATCAGGGTGCGCGACTTGGTGTCGGCGGTTTCGTTGCCCAGCGAGTCGGCGTAGAGCTTCTTGGTATCGATGGTAAACTGCACGCGGTACTGGCCGTTGGGCAGCTTGTGGTAGGAGGCCGAATCGACCTTGTTTTCATACAGCGTGATGCGCTCAAACAGGTCCGTGACCAGGTACTGCAGGGAATCGGGGGTGTGCCGGCGCAGGGTGGTCAGAAACTCCACCGAGTTGGTGAAGGGCGCCCGTTGGTAGGCCACTTTGTCGCGGTACTCCTTGATGGCCTCGTTCACGACCCGCTCGCCCAGGTAGTCCTGCAGGGCGTACATCACCAACGAGCCTTTGCGGTAGTGGATGTAGGGCTGGTTTTCGACTAGGTAAAGCGGCACTTCCTTCTTGCGCTCCATGGCCCGGCCCGTCAGGTAGGAGTTGAGCTCGAAGCGCAGGAAACGCTTCATTTTCTGTTCGCCGTAGAGCTGCTTCATCACCATCAGGGCTCCGTACTGGCTCAGGGTTTCCGACATCAGCGTGCCGCCCTGCACGTTGCCACTCACAATCTGGTGGCCAAACCATTGGTGGGCCACCTCGTGGGCCGTAATGTAGGTCGGGTAGTCGATGTCCTCGGGGTCGGTGGAGTCGACCTGCGCCACGAAGCCGATGCTTTCCGAGAAGGGGATTGTGTTGGGAAAGCTCTGGGCGTAGCTGTTGTAGCCCGGAAACTCCAGAATGCGCACCTGCCGGTGCGGGTAGGGCCCGAAGCGGGTGGTGTAGTAGTCCAGCGACTTTTTCACGCCCAGGGCCATGCGCTTCAGGTTGTACTCGTGGCCCGGCTGGTAGTAGATTTCGATGGGCACGTTCTGCCACTTGTCCTTGTACACCTCGTAGCGGGCCGACAGAAACGAGTAGAAGTTCAGTATAGGCGCGTCCATCTTGTAGTGGAAGTAGCGGCGGCCGTCCTTGGTCCATTCCCGCTGCAGGTAGCCCGGGGCAATGGCGACCTGGTCGGCGCTGGTGCTCAGCGTGGTTTCAAACCGAATCCAGTCCCCGTCGCTGCTGATGTAGGGCTTCATCCGGGCCAGCGAGTCGCCGACGGGGGCCATGCGGGGCCGGGGCTTGAGGCCCTGCTCTTTGCGCACATCATCGTCGCCCAGCTCCACGGCCTCCTGGTAGCCGATGTGGGGCAGCAGCTCGGAATTGTTGACAAACGTGCCATTGTAGACCACGTCCGTATTCGAGCCGTTGTTTTCGAAACCCGGATTGGTGTAGGCCAAGTCGAAGTTGAGCTGCACCGAGTCGCCCGGCTGCAGGGCCTGGGCCAGGCGCACGATGCGGAAATCCAGGTCGCCGAGCTGGTCGTGCAGTACTTCTTTGGCCGGGCGGCCCAGCTGTAGCTGCTTCACTTCGGCGTGGGTGCTGCTCACTACCTGCACCGAGTCGATGGGCTGGGCCGTGCGGTTGAGCAGCCAGTAGGAGCCCCGGAAGCGGATGTCGCGCTGCTCGGGGTACATATCCACGGCCACATTCACGGCTACTACCTTGGGCTGGGGCCGGCGGGCGTAGGGCTTGTAGGTTTTCTCGTAGCGGGCCTGCAGGGCTTGCTGGGCATCCGACGAGCGGTAGGCGTTCAGTACGTTGGTGTTGTAGAAAATATAGCCGCCCACGCCCGCGAATACCAACAGGGCCAGGCCCGCTACTACGCGCAGGCCGGGCGAGAAGCTGGAGCGGAACTGCTGCCAGCGCCAGGAAAAGCGCGTTTCGGTGCCCCGCGGCCACAGCAGGCTGCTGGCAATGGCCAGCACCACGGCAAAGGCCGCCCAGTACAGCTTGAAGGTGAAGTAGGGCAGCACGAAGTGGCCGAAGCCGTTCATGGCCGAATACAGCACGCCGGGGTCGGAGTTGAAGCTGTAGAGGTTGTGCTCCAGGCCCAGCTGGCTTTTGAAAATGTTGAACAGGTAGTAGAGGATCATGATGAAATGACCCATGAACTTGTTGTTGACCAGCACCTGAATCAGCATGGCCAGCACGCAGAGCAGCAGCATGCTGATGAGCTGGAAGCCGAACAGGTCCTTGATATAAACGCCCAGCTCGTAGCGGAAGTAGCCCATGCCGGTTTGCAGTAGCAGCCCGCAGACCATCACCAGGGCCAGCAGCAGCACCTGAATCAGCATCAGGGCCGTGAGCTTGGCCACGAACGGCACCCACGAGGGCATGGGCATGGCGTCGTAGATCTGGTGAATGTTGGCGTCCCGCTCCCGCCACACCAGCTCCCCCGAGTAGAAGGTGATGATGATGAGCTGGAAAATGCTGAACGACCCGACCAGCAGCTGCACCACCACGGGCGTGACGGGGTAGGTGTTGGTGCCATAAATCTTGCCGACCTGCAGACCCGCTACCAGCAGAAACAGCAGGCCCGCGCCCAGAATCCCGATAAAGTAGACGCTGCGGATGGTGCTGAAAAACTCCAGGCGCACCAAGCGGCCCAGCTGGGCCCAGGCCAGGCCGGGCGTGAAGCGCGGCGCCACCCGCGGCAGCTGCAAGGTCTGGGGCACGTCGGCCCCGGCCAGCTTGTCGGCCCGGGGCCGGACGCCGGAGTCAGACTTATTGGCGAAGGAGAACCGGAAAAATACGTAGCACGCCACCAGCGTCAGCAGGGCCACGCCGCACCAGAGCAGGCGGTTTTGGACCATATATGTGCTCCAGGGCAGGAGCTGGGAGTTGCGCTCGGCCACGGTCCAGTAGCGCTGGGTCAGGTTGATGGCGCTGCCCCCGAGCGGGTCGAGCAGGTTCTTGAGCGTTTCGTTGTCCAGGTTCTGCTTGAGGCCGGCGCTGACGGTATAAAGCACCAGAAACAGCACGCCGCCCAGGTAGATAGCCAGGGCCGAGCGTGATAGGGTGGCACCGGTGAAGAAGATGGCCCCGGTCAGGAACAGGTTGGGAATCACGATGAGCAGGTAAGGCTGCAGGTAAGCCGCCAGGTGGTTCGGGCCCAGCTTATCGGCTATCATCGTGGGCCAGAAGGTGGCCAGCCACAAGCCCAGGGCCCCGCCCAGAAAGATGCCGACCGTGACGACGAACGAGCCCAGAAACCGGCCGCCGAGGTAGCCCATTTTGCTGATGGGGTTGGTGTAGTAGAGCGAATGAGTGCGGTGCTCAAAGTCGCGGTACACCGGCGTACCCATCATCGACGAGGTAATGAAGGAGCCGAATAAGCTGACCACTAGCAGAATGGCCGATATCTGGTAGGGCGAGTTGGCCAGTACCCGGCCGCCCCCGCCGCCTATGGTCACGTTGGCCCCAAACACGCCGCCCACGGCCAGCATCAGCAGGAAGGCAATGGCCGTAATGAGCACAAAGTAGATGTAGGTAGCCGGCCGCTTCAGGCGGTAGCGCAGCTCAAAAAGGAATATTTCGAGGAACATAGTCCGTGGTTTTCTAGAGTAAGCGCCGCGTGGGCCGGCGTTATGGAACAGGCCCGGCGGTCAGCAGGACGGTCTTTTAGCCTTTTGCCAGGGCCGTAGCTACCTTTTCGGCCGTATGAATGCGGGCGAAATACACGTCTTCCAGCGTGGGCTCCACCGATTCGAACCCGTTGCCGGGCTGGGCCAGGCTGTGCACGTGAATGATGGTTTGGCCGGCAAACAGGCGAGAGGAAATCACGGAAAACTGCTGCTGATACTGCGCCAGCTCGGCTTTGGCCACGCTGCGGCGCCAGATCTGCCCGCGCATTTCCTCGATGGCCACCAGCGGGTCGCCGGTGTACAGCACCCGGCCCTTGTTGATGATGGCAAACTGCCGGCATAGGTCCGACACGTCGCTCACGATGTGAGTGCTCAGAATCACGATACGGTCTTCCCCGATTTCGGCCAGCAGGTTGTGGAAGCGGTTCCGCTCGGTAGGGTCCAGGCCGGCCGTGGGCTCATCCACGATGATGAGCTTGGGGTTGCCGAGCAGGGCCTGGGCAATGCCGAAGCGCTGCTTCATACCGCCCGAGTAGCCGCCCAGGTTTTTGTTGCGGGCCTCCCAGAGGTTGGTCTGATGCAGCAGCGCATCCACCACCTGCCGCCGCTCGCCCTTGTGGCTAATGCCCTTGAGCACGGCAAAATGCTCCAGCAGCTCACTGGCCGTCACCTTCGGGTACACGCCAAACTCCTGGGGCAGGTAGCCCAGTACCTGCCGCACCCGCTCGGGCTCCTGCAGCACGTTGATGTCGCCGAGCTGAATCGTGCCCGAGTTGGCCTCCTGCAGGGTCGAAATCGTGCGCATCAGCGACGATTTGCCGGCGCCGTTGGGGCCCAGCAGGCCAAACATACCCGGCGCGATGCGCAGCGACACGCTGTTGAGGGCCTTGGTGCCGTTGGGGTAAGTTTTGGAGAGGTGGTCGATAACCAGTTCCATGTTCTGAGAAGAAATAGAGTAGAAGGTCGGGAGTAGGGGAGTAGACACCAGAATGCCGCCGGTAGTTGTCTGGCACTCTTGGCACTATCGACAAACATAGGGAAATATATATGCTATGTGAATTTTAACTATTTGGGTAGGGATAATCTTAGATGCTGCCAGTAGTATAAAAGAACGTCATGCGGCGCTTGGCGAAGCAACTCTCCCGCTTCGGTGTGTCGTTCGGGAGAGCTGCTTGGCCAGGCGCCGCATGACCGGAGAAGGGTACAGAATCCCCTTCCTCGCACCGGGGCGCGGCCAGCAAATTCAGGTGCATTGCGGCGGGCATGTGGCGCAGGCGCCCATGAATCCTATCTTTGCGGCGGCCGGCCCGGCTCTTTCATCTGAATATCCCCGTTACTATGCTCCGTACGCACACCTGCGGCGAACTTCGCCCCGACCATATTGGCCAAACCGTAACCCTGACCGGCTGGGTGCAGCGCACCCGCGACGCGGGCGGCATCTTCTGGATTGTGCTGCGCGACCGGTACGGCCTTACCCAGCTAGCCCTGGAAGAAGGCGTGGAAAGTGAGGAGCTGCGGGCCAAAGGCCGGGAGCTGGGCCGCGAATTCGTGATTAGCGTGACGGGCAAAGTAGCCGAGCGCTACTCCAAAAACGACAAAATCCCGACCGGCGCCATCGAAATCCGAGTCGAGCAGCTGGAGGTGCTGAACGCGGCCAAGCTGCCACCCTTCCTGATTGAGGACGAAACCGACGGCGGCGACGACCTGCGCATGAAGTACCGCTACCTCGACCTGCGCCGCAACCCGGTGCGCCGCAACCTGGAGCTGCGCCACCGCGTGGCCCAGGCCACGCGCCGCTTCCTCGACGGTCAGCAGTTTATCGAAGTCGAAACCCCGGTGCTGATCAAGAGCACGCCCGAGGGAGCCCGCGACTTTGTAGTGCCTTCGCGCATGAACCCCGGCGAATTCTACGCCCTGCCCCAGTCGCCCCAAACCTTCAAGCAGCTGCTGATGGTGTCGGGCTTCGACCGCTACTTCCAGATCGTGAAGTGCTTCCGCGACGAAGACCTGCGCGCCGACCGGCAGCCGGAGTTTACCCAGATCGACTGCGAAATGTCGTTTGTGACCCAGGAAGATATCCTGAACACGTTCGAAGGGTTGGTGCAGTACCTGTTTAAGGAGGTGAAGGGCCTCGAAATCGGGACGCTGCCCCGCATGACCTACGCCGACGCCATGCGCTTTTATGGTAACGACAAGCCCGACACGCGCTTCGAAATGAAGTTCGTGGAGCTGAACGACGTAGTGAAAGGCCAGGGCTTTCCTGTGTTCGACGCGGCTGGCCTCGTGGTCGGCATCAACGCCCACAACTCGGCTATGTACACGCGTAAGCAGCTCGACGAGCTGACCGAGTTTGTGAAGCGGCCCCAGGTGGGCGCCACCGGCCTGGTGTACGCCCGCGTGGAGCCCGACGGCAACGTGAAGTCGTCGGTGGATAAGTTCTACTCCCAGGACGAGCTGCAGAAGTGGAAAGCAGCTTTCAACGCCAACCCCGGCGACCTGCTGCTGATTCTGGCCGGGGAGCCGAACAAAACCCGCAAGGCCCTGAGCGAGCTGCGCCTGGAAATGGGCCAGCGCATGGGCCTGCGCGACAAGGACGTGTTTTCACCCCTGTGGGTGGTGGATTTCCCCTTGCTGGAGTATCTCGAGGAGGAAGGTCGCTACTTCGCCATGCACCACCCCTTCACCTCGCCCAAGCCCGAGGACGTGGCCCTGCTCGACAACCCCGATACCATTGGCGAGGTGCGGGCCAATGCCTACGACATGGTCATCAACGGCGTGGAAGTGGGCGGCGGCTCCATCCGCATCCACGACCGGGCCGTGCAGGCGCGCATGTTCAGCCTGCTGGGCTTCAGTGATGAAGAAGCCAAGGCCCAGTTCGGCTTCCTGCTCGACGCCTTCGAGTACGGTGCCCCGCCCCACGGCGGCATTGCCTTCGGCTTCGACCGGCTCTGCAGCCTCTTCGGCGGTGCCGACTCGATTCGGGACTTCATTGCCTTCCCCAAGAACAACTCGGGCCGCGACGTGATGATTGACTCGCCCTCGCCCATTTCCGGCGCCCAGCTCAAGGAGTTGAGCATTGCTACGGCGGTGGAGAAGAAGGCGTAAGTGGAGCCCGAGGAGTACCCGCAAGTCTTTTACGAAACGAAGTGGGTAGGCTATGCCTGTATGCTGTTTGGGCTTTTTTTCATTTCGATAGCTACTTACGGTTCGCTACGCGGCTCAGGTAGTGTAGGTACTACTCTCGGGTTTTGGGCTATTGGTGGTGTGGCCCTTTGGCAGGGTCGAAAAGTCCAAGCCAATAAAGTGCCTTTGCTCCAAATGGGACATGCCGGACTGTGGACGCCCAAGCTCGGCTTTTTGCCCTGGGAGCGAATTCATGTGCAAATAGATTCTGCCTCAGGCTTTAACGTTGGAACCATCTATTACCTGAGCATCAAGCGCCACACTACTCGTGAGCATCTGGATTCAGTGGCTCTTATGTCTCTGGGCCTTGATTCTAAAGAAATGGGGACGCTGCTGCGAAAGTGTAGGAGCAACTGACTTTTAATAACAGAACCCAAGAGCGGTACCTGATTTGTCAGGTGCCGCTCTTGGTTTATATGGCTTTCCAGAACTGCCACCAGGGATTTTTAACGACACTGCTGCTTTCGTTTCTAGATACTGTATCGACTGCGGTAAGGAGCCTGATTGTGCTTTGTGCTGAGCTGCCGCGGAATTTCCTGGTCAAGAACATCCCAGTGGCTATAGTTTGCAATCGTGTATTCCTGATACAGGGAAAGGAATGACAAGGTGTCTTCTTGCAGCTGCTCATAGGCTGGGCCAAGACCTATTTCAAATAGCTCTGCCGCATTCACCAAGGTGTTTAGACAGACGCTTTCGGTCTTGGTGAGTAGCTCATCCTCCCAGTTGAAAGGCAGTAATGCATCCGTCACATCGGGCACTGGTTCTTTGGTCGTTACCAGCTTTTTATAGAGTGCGCCCAACAGCGGCCGCGGGCTGGTAGAAGCCTCCATCTGATGCGCTGCCCCACTTAGAATCTCGAGTGCGGCCTCTTTGTCGTGGCTTAAAGACAGCTCAATGAAGAATATGTCCGGCTGCGCGTCGCGTAGGATAAAGCCGTCCGCCCATTGCGTTACCTCTTGTTTGGTGAATATGCCCAGCCGTAGCCCTTCGGCGAAAACGTTGATTAATTCGGCGTATTCAAATGGACTGGTATTCTTTACGTCTTGCACTTGTTCATTACATTATAACCACGCCACATTCTCCTTAAACTCCACCGGATACATATTCATGTACTGCACGATGCGCGGGTAGGTGCCGCGGTTGGGGCTGCTGCCGTGGGGCAGAAAGTGGTGCCAGATAACGAAGTCGCCGGCCTGGGCGGCAATGGGCACGGCCTGCGCGTCCAGGTTTACCTGGCGCGGGTCGGTGCCGGCGGGCAGCTGGGCCAGCCAGGGCTCCAGCCGGCGGTGAAAGCCCGGCACGCAGCAGAACGCGCCCTGCTCGGCGGGTGTGTCGCAGAGGTAGAGCAAGCCCTGGGTGCCGAAGTGAAACGGCGGCTGCAGGCTCATATCCCAGTGCAGATGGGGCCCCTGGAAGGGCAGACTAGCCGTTTCGGGCGGGTTGAAGCTGGTTCGGTCGGTGGTCGTCCACAGGTCGGGCGTGCGCCAGAGCTGAGCAAAGGCCTTCTGAATCCGCATCGACTGCCGGTTGGCCCGTAGCGTCGGGTGGTGGTAGAAGTCCATCATGATGCCCTTGCCAATCGGCTTTTCATACCAGGAAGCCGGTTCGTCGGGGTGCATGCCGAGGGCTTCCCACACGGCCAGCTCGGTGGCCCGGGCCTGCTCCCGCGTCACGGCCTGGCGCAGCACCACGTAGCCGTGTTGGTCCCAGAAGCGTAAGTCCTCGGCGCTGAGCACGTCTTCGTGGGCCTCCATTTCGCGTAAATGCGCCCGCAGGGCTTCCCCGTAGGGCTGGCCCGAGAGAGTACTGTTTAGCCGCTCAAGCTGCCGGGGCGCAATGGTACCCCCGTTTTTGGCTAGAATCCAGCGCTCAAACTCGTCGAAAGCCGGAGCAGTTTGGAGCAGGTAGTGGGTGGTTTCTTCCAGAGGCAGGCCCAACCCGTTCAGCAGCAGGTTGTCGAAGCGCCAGTCAGTTTCGGTTGGCTCAAAGCCCCGGCCGGTGCGCTTGGCCAGGGTCTGGGCCCAGTACCGTTTTAGGTGCAGCACCCCGAGTTGTCCGGTTTCGGCGGAACTGACGCTGGTTAGTGGTTCGCTCATGTAGTGGTGGTGGCAGCTCGGCAGAAGCGGTAGGATGAACAGGACGACAAATTATCGAAATGCCAGCAGTAAAAGGCCCTTTTTGGAATGGAGCTTACTTTGGTAGGCTGGCGGCAGATGAAATGGGAGCGGCGAAACAGGTGCCAAGCCGTTCGTAACACTTGCCCTCGCAAGAGTGCCGGATATAGACGATATCCTATTTTTCAATAGTTTTAAACCGGTTTTGCGCGGGTGCGGGGCCGGTTTCTGCTCATGGTTCGTCTACGCCGTATTTTTCTGTTCCTGCTGCTTATCGGCTTGGTGTCCGGTAAGACGGGAACCGCCCGCGCCCAAACCCCAGGCTCTCTTACCTTCCGCACGCTCACGGCTGCTCAGGGCCTGTCCGAAAACAGCGTTTACAGCATGGTGCAGGATCGGCAGGGCTTTCTCTGGTTTGGCACTCAGGACGGGCTGAGCCGCTACGATGGCGTCGAGTTTCGGGTGTTTCGCAACGACCCCCAGCGGGCGGGCAGCCTGAGCAGCAACTTCATTCTCTCCCTGGCCGAAGACCAGCAGGGCCGGCTCTGGGTGGGCACCGGCGGGGGCGGGTTGTGCCGCTATAACCCCGTAACGGGTCGTTTTCAGGCCTTCGAGTACGAGCAGAATGATATCAACGGCCTGGCCGACAACTTTGTGCGGGTTGTGTTCTGCGACCAGAAAGGCCAGATCTGGGCGGGTACGGAAGGCGGCTTGCACCGCTTTGTGCCCGCCAAAAAGCACTTCCAGCGCTTCACCCACCCCCTGACGCCCAAGGAAAACCTGCGGCGCAACTCCGTCCGGGCCATTACCCAAACTTCCGGCGGCCAGCTGTGGGTCGGCACGGGTGAAGGGCGCGTGAGCTGGCTGGATGCGCGCACCGGCTACCTCGCGCCGGATACGCGCTGGCAGGCCACCAGCGCCATTACGGCCCTGCAGCCCGACGCGGCTGGCGGCCTCTGGATTGGTACCGAAACCGACGGGCTGTGGTACTTACCCGCCCAAGGTCCCGCCAAGGCCGTGGGCCGCCTGCCCGGCGGGCCCGGCGAAACCATCCGGGCGCTGTTTCTGGACCGGCAGCACGAGCTGTGGGTTGGCACCAACAAAGGCTTGGTGCGCTACCAGCCTACCACCGGCACGTTTACCACCTATCAGCACCACAGCAACGCTCCTCATTCCCTGCCCGACAACGTGGTGCTGTCGGTCTTTCAGGACCGCTCGGGCCTGCTCTGGACGGGCACTGAGGGCGGCATCAGCAGCTTCGAGGGCCGGCCCAGCGCCTTTGCCACCTACCCCGAGCCCCAGGGGCCGGTGTGGGCCGTGTGCGAAGACAGGGCCGGCCGCGTGTGGGTGGGCACCGAAAGCATGGGCGTGGTGCGCTACGATGCGGCCACCGGTCAGCGGCAAACGTTCCGGCACAATCCTGCCGACCCCGGCAGCCTGAGCGAGGATTTCGTCCGGGCCCTGTGTGTGGATAAGCGCGGCCGGCTCTGGGTGGGCACCCAGAGCCAGGGGCTCGACTGCCTCGAACCCGGCGCCACCCGCTTCGTGCACTACCGCCACGACCCGGCCGTGAAGGGCAGCCTGAGCGAGGATTTCGTCCGGACCGTGTACGAAGACCCCCAGGGCCGGCTCTGGGTGGGGACCGAGGGCGGCCTGAACCTGTTCAACCCGGAAGCAAACAACTTCACCGCCTTTCGCCACGAGCCCGCCAACCCGCACAGCCTGAGCAACAACTTCGTGCGGGTGGTGCACCAGGACCGCTCGGGGCTAATTTGGGTGGGCACCGGCGGGGGCGGACTGTGCCGCTACAACCCCGAAACCGGGCGGTTTGTGGCGTTTCGGGCCGATGACCACAACCCGCGCAGTCTGAGCAGCAACTTCGTGCGCTCCATCCTGGAAGACCACACCGGCCGCCTCTGGATTGGCACCGAAGGCGGCGGCCTATGCCGCCTCGACGACCCCAGCCGGGGCCAGTTCACGACCTTCCGGGAGCCCCAGGGCCTGCCCAACGACGTGGTATACGGTATGCTCGAAGATGCCAGCGCCCACCTCTGGCTGTCGACCAACAAGGGCCTGGCCCGTTTCACGCCCGCCAACAACCAGTTCTACACCTTCGACACGCGCGACGGGCTGCCCTTCGACGAGTTCAACGCCGGCGGCTACCACCGGGGGCGCCGGGGCCGGCTGTATTTCGGGGGCGTGGAGGGGCTGGTGAGCTTCACGCCCGGCGCGGTGCGCACCAATACCACGCCGCCGCCCGTGGTACTCACGGGCTTCCGCAAGTTCAACCAGCTCGTCGAGCTGGATACCAGCATCACGGTGCGGCGCCGCGTCGAGCTGGCCCCGAGCGACTATTTCTTCTCCCTCGAATTTGCCGCTCTCAACTTTCGGCTGCCCGAGAAGAACCGCTACGCCTACATGCTCGAAAACTTCGACCCCGACTGGGTGCAGGCCGGTACCAAGCGCGAGGCCACCTACACCAACCTCGACCCGGGTACCTACACGTTCCGGGTGCGGGCCACCAACAACGACGGCATCTGGAATCCGCGGGGTACGGCCCTGACCATTGTGGTGCAGCCCCACTGGTACAGCACCTGGTGGTTTCGGGTGCTGATCAGCTGGCTGCTGTTTGGCCTGCTGTTTCTGGCCTACCGCCTGCGGGTGCGCCAGCTACTGGCCCTGGAGCGGGTGCGCCACAACATTGCCCGCGACCTGCACGACGACATGGGCTCCACGCTCAGCAGTATTTCCATCCTGAGCCAGATTGCCCGCACCCACCAGCACAACCAGCGCACCGAGCAGGCCACCGCCCTGCTCGACCAGATCGGGGACAGCTCCCGCCGCATGCTCGACGCCATGGACGACATCGTCTGGACCATCAACCCGGCCCACGACTCGATGGAGGACGTGGTAGCCCGCATGCGCAGCTTCGCTTCCGATGTGCTCGAAGCCCGCGGCATCGACTTCACCTTCCGCGTCGACCCTTCGGTGGCCGGCCTGCGCCTGAATATGCGGGCCCGGCGCGAGTTTTTTCTGCTCTTCAAGGAAGCCGTAAACAACCTGGCCAAGTACGCCCAGTGCCAGCAGGCCGCTATTTCCCTCGTCTACGAACACCACCGGCTGGTGCTGACGGTGGAAGACGACGGCGTGGGCTTCGACCCGGCCGCCCCGGCCCAGGGCGGCGGCAATGGCCTGACTAATATGCGTAGCCGGGCCGCGGCCATGAAAGGCGTGCTCGACATTCAGACGGCGCCCGGCAAAGGCACCGTGCTGCGCCTGAATGTGCCGCTAAAACACTGATTCAGAAGCCCACAGGTAGCGTTTTGCCCGCCCTGAAAACCCGGCTCACATGTTCATGTAGGCTCAACTATGCTGCTGGGTCCTGTATCTTCACGGTTGCAAAACACACCTAGCAGTAGCCCATGGAAACTCCCACCCGCGTTCTGATTTACGAAGACAACTCTGACCTGCGGGCCAGCCTCAGCCAGCTGCTTGCCGGTTCGCCGGGCCTGGAGCTGGTGGGGGCCCTGGGCAACTGCACCCAGGCCACTGCCGACGTGGCCCGCCTCACCCCCGACGTCATTCTGATGGACATCGACATGCCCGGCATCAATGGCATCGAGGGGCTGAAGCGCATCAAGAAAGCCTCCCCCCAGATAAACGTGGTGATGCTCACCGTGTTCGAGGACAACGACCGGGTGTTTGAGGCCATTTGCGCCGGGGCCGACGGCTACCTGCTCAAGAAAACCCCACCCGTCAAGCTGCTCGACGCCATCGGGGAAGTACGGCTGGGCGGCGCCCCCATGACGCCCGCCATTGCCCGGCAGGTGCTGCGCCTGTTTCCGCGCTCCAAGCCGCCGGTCGCTACTGCCGATGAGTCGCCGGCCAACCTGAGCGCCCGGGAGCAGGAGATTCTGGGTTTGCTGGTAGAAGGCTACAGCTACAAGATGATAGCTGCCGACCGCGGCATCAGCATCGACACGGTGCGCTCCCACATCAAGAAGATCTACGAAAAGCTGCACGTGCGCTCCATGACCGAGGCCGTCTCCAAGGCGCTGCGCCAGGGCCTGACCTAGGCCGGCAGCAGGCGTCTCACATGTTCATGTGATTGATTAACGCCCCAGAAACCTGCATCTTGAACCCGACCAATGACCCCGACAAATCCGCGCTGGCGGAGGGCAGGCGGAGTCACTGGATAGGGTGCCTAAACTGTCGGTTGCCATGCCTAAACCACGTCGCCAAGTGCTGATTGTTTTGCTGGGCCTTTGGCTGACGGGCCGCCCGGCCCTGGCCTGAGAAGCCCGCTGGCGGCTGTTCTGCCGCGCGCCACTGCACCCGCTACCCGCCGCCCGCTTTCCGGTTCACACACCGCCGGAAAGCGGGCGGCGCAGCTTTGGGCGGTATCCGAAAGCGTGGCGCCCCCGATTTTTTCTGCCAAATCTTGCTCCCGGTCGTGCGCCCATGCGCCCGAAAGGCCTATCTTCGATAGACAAATACTGGTTGGAGCGCTTCGTTATGCAGATTTTACGCAATATTTCCCTGGAGCAGATCTTCGTCCTCGACATCGAGACTGTTCCCTGTGTAGGCTGTCATGATGAGTTGAATGACATGCTGCGCCTGCTCTGGGAGCATAAGTGCCATGCCCTGCGCCGCGAAAAAGGCTGGAGCTCCAGCCGGGCCGATGTGGAGGCCATGCCTTCGCAGCTGGAGGCTGCCTCCTTGTTCGAGCAGGCGGGCATCTACGCCGAGTTTGGCCGGGTAGTGTGCATTTCTGTGGGCTGCTTCACCTTCGACAAGCAGGAAGAGCAGTGGAACTTCCGGGTGAAAAGCTTCGCCGACCACGACGAGGTGAAGATGCTGCGCGAGTTTTCGGCCCTGCTGGCCCGCAAGCCCAACTACCTGCTCTGCGCCCACAACGGCAAGGAGTTCGACTTTCCCTACCTGGGTCGGCGCCTGCTCATCAACGGCCTGCCGCTGCCGCCGCAGCTGGATATTGCCGGCAAGAAGCCCTGGGAAATTGCCCACCTCGACACGATGGAGCTCTGGAAGTTTGGCGACCGGAAATCCTTTACCTCCCTGTCGTTGCTGGCCGCTATGTTCAACATTCCCACGCCTAAGGACGACATCACCGGGGCCGATGTGGCCCGCGTGTACTACACCGATAACGACCTGCCCCGCATCGTCCACTATTGTCAGAAAGACATTATCACGACGGCCCGGCTGGTGCAGAAATTCCGTGGGGAAGAGCCGTTTCCCGACGAGGCGGTAATCTACGCCGATGCGGTGGGCGCCGTGATGAAGCGCGTATAAAGTTCTGCCTTTCGGCTGCCTGAAGCCAGCGCCATTTCCACCCCGGAAATGGCGCTGGCTTTTTTATTTCGACTGTTTATGGAGGGTAATCTGTTGTAGCATAGAGTATTATGGTAATAATATATTGGTAGTATTTAAATAAAAATTAGTACTATTAACTATCGTACACGCCTAAACTCTACAGTGATGCAACAAAACCTACTGGAGGAAGTCGAAACGTACTTTACGGGTAATACCGTAAGCCAGGCCAGCGTAGTGGTGGGCGAGAGTGAGGAGGGAGTTCGGAAGGCTTTAGGAAAGATTACCCCACTTGTTCTCAGTAGTTTCATGGGCCGCGCCGAGCGGCCCGGTGGTTCGGAAACCCTCTGGACCCTGACCCACGAAGCCGCCGAATCGGGCGTGCTGCCCAACCTGCTGACGGCCGATACCCTGCAGCGGCGCTCCGACCTGATGCGGGCCCTGCTGGGCGAGGCATACGCGGCCACGGTGGCCCGGATTGCCAATGCCACGGGCACCAAAACATCTTCCGTGGAGACGCTGCTGGCTATTGTGGCCCAGGCCGTGCTGCACCGCCTGGCCAGCTACGCCGCCCTGCATAGTCTGAACGCGGATGAGCTGTTCGCCTTTTTAAAAAGTCAGCGGGCCCAGGTGCTGGAGGCAATGCTGCCTGGCAGCAGCGCTATGCCGTTTGGCGTCGAAGCTGGCCCGCTCAGCAGTCCGGCACCCGTTGCGGCCGCGCCCGTGCCCGAGGCCGGCCCCGGTGCGCTGGGGTGGGCGGCCGTGGGAGGGGGCCACACCTACAGCGCACCCACCCCCGCTGCTCCCGCGGCTTCACCTGCCGGCCGCTGGGCCTGGGTATTGGCTTTGGTGGTGCTGGGGGCTCTGGCCGAGTACTTCTTTATGCGCAATGAACGGCTGGTAAGCCCGGCCGATGTATCGGTGGCGGCCCTGGCCCCGAACGAGGCCGGGACTAGCGCGGCGCCAGCTATAACCCCAGCGGATGCGGAAGGAACCGGCGGCCACTACGACGCGGCCCTCGACACGTACATCTACGACCCCGGCCGGGCCATCACCCTGACGATGGTGGATGGCACAACCCAGACGGTGGGCGTAAATTCGACGGAAAACCGGCTCTACACCTTCCTGGCCGACCCCGCCCTGCAGGTAGACCCCGTCAACCGCACCAAGGGCTGGATCAACTTCGACCGGGTGTACTTCGATGCGCGGAAAGCCACGCTAACCGACGAGTCGAAGCAGCAGCTGCGCAACGTGGCCAGCATTCTGAAAAGCTTCCCCGGGGCCCGCGTCAAGATTGGGGGCTACACCGATACGACCGGCAACTGGATGGCCAATCTTAAACTCAGTGAGGAACGGGCCAACACGGCTATGTCGGAGCTGGTGGGAATGGGAATTGCGGTGAGCCGGCTCGAAGCCAAAGGCTACGGGGGCAAGCACGGCATTGCCAGCAACGTGACGCCCATGGGCCGGGCCCTGAACCGGCGCATCAGCATCCGGGTAACGCAGAAGTAAACCAGACTGAGCCCCGGGAGCAGAAGCAAAGAAAAAGAGCGGCTTGGGGCCGCTCTTTTTCTTTGTCCGGGAGGAAGCCGAGGCGGCTCAACCCGTTAAAAAACGTCGCTGAGCAGGCCGGGCAAGATGCCGAGCACCACTGTAAGCAGGGCCAGCAGCACCAGCACGGCCGACTGAAAGCCGCTCACCACGATGGGCTCGGCATTCTCATCTTCCGCCGGCTGCATATACATGGCAATGATGGGCCGCAGGTAGTAGTAGATGCTGACCATGGACATCACCACGGCGAATACGACCAGCCAGATATAGCCCCGGTTGATGGCCGCGCCGAAAGTGAAAAACTTGCCGAAAAAGCCCCCCGTCAGCGGAATGCCGGCCAACGACAGCATGGCTACCGTCATCACGAAGGCCAGCAGCGGATTGGTTTTGGCCAGGCCGTTGAAGCTGGCGTAGTCTTCGCGCTGGCGCTGATCGGATACCAGCTTGAGCACTGCAAAGGAGGCTACCGTGGCAATGGAGTAGGCCAGGGAGTAGAAGAAGATGGCGTTGGCCGACAGCTTGCCGTTTACCGCTACCAGACCAATGAACAGGTAGCCCGCGTGCGAAATGCTGGAGTAGGCCAACATGCGCTTAATGCTGGTCTGGGCCACGGCGCCCACGTTGCCGATGAGCAGCGTCAGGACGGTAATGGACATAATGGTTGGTACCCAGAAGCCCTGGGCGGAGTAGAAAGCGGCCATCAGCAGCTTGAAGAAAGCCGCGAAGCCTGCCGTTTTCACCACCGTGCTCATAAAGGCCGCGAAGAAGGTCGGGGTGCCCTCGTACACGTCGGGCGTCCAGTAGTGGAACGGGGCCGCCGACACCTTGAAGCTGATGCCGATAAACATCAGCAGCATGCCCACATACAGCATGGGCCGCAGCGAAGCATTGACCGGATTAACGATGCCAGCATCAATCTGAGTGAGCTGGAACGTGCCGGTAGCGCCGTAGACCAAGGCAATGCCGAAGAGCAGGATACCAGTGGCAAACGAGCCCATCAGGAAGTACTTCAGTGCCGCTTCGTTGGAGCGCACGTTGCGCTTGTCGGAGCCGGCTACCACGTACATCGACACGCTCAGAATCTCGATGCCCACGAACAGCATCAGCAGGTTGTCGTAGCTCACCATCATGATGGCGCCCACGAGCGAGAACAGCAGCAGGGAGTAGTATTCGGCCAGGTTTTCCTCGCCGTCGCGCACGTATTTCTGGGAGAAGGGAATCAGCAACAGCGTCGTCAGGACCACGATGCCGGTGAAGGCCACCGAGTACCGGTTGATGGTGAGCATGTTGTTGAAGTACGACTCGGAAGCCGCGTTCCAATCGAGCAGGTTTACCCCGAAGGCCAGCGCCAGAATAACCATGGCGGCGGGCAGCAGGATTTTGTTGGACTTCAGGAACCCGAAGAACAGGTTAACGATGCCGAGAACGGAGAGCAGAATAATAGAAGTCATGTCGTCGGAATCAGGGCTTATGAGCGGGAAACCAGCGTGAGAATCTGTAGCACGGCGGGCTCCGAGATGCGCAGGAAGGTATTGGGGAAGAGGCCAATCCAGAACACGAGCACAATCAGGGGCACCAATACGGCCAGCTCACTGCCAGTCAAGTCCTGAATGGTAGCGGTAAAGGAGGTTTCGGGGCCCAGCATCACGCGCTGGAACATGCGCAGCAGGTACACGGCGGCCAGAATGATGGTGACACCGGCCACAGCGCCCAGCCAGGGGTTGTACTGATACACGCCGGCCAGCAGCAGGAACTCACCCACGAAGCCGTTGGTGAGCGGCAGCGCCACCGTGCCGAGCAGCAGCACCAGGAAGCACACCGACAGCAGCGGCGTATTCTTGGTCAGGCCCCCCAGCTCTGGAATCTGGCGGGTGCCGGTGCGGCGCTGGATGATGTCGCCGATAAAGAACATGCCGACCACGTTTACGCCGTGGGCCAGCATCTGAATCACGGCGCCCTGCAGGCCCATAAAGGTGAGCGAGAACACGCCGGCAGCCATCAGGCCCACGTGCGAGAGCGACGAATAGGCAATAAGCCGCTTCATGTCGCGCTGACGAATAGCGATGACAGCGCCGTAGATGATGCCGATAACCGAGAGAATCATCACCAGCTTGCTCCACTGGCTGACGCCGAGCGGCACGATGGGCAGCAACCACCGCAAACAACCGTAGATACCCATCTTAAGCATGATGCCCGAGAGCAGCATGGTAGCGGGCACGGGGCTTTCGGTGTAGGTATCGGGCTGCCAGGTGTGGAAGGGGAAAATCGGCATCTTCACGGCGAAGGCAATGAAGATAAGCCAGAACAGCCAGGCCTGCTGCGAGGCCGACAGCGTCAGGCTGTAGAATGTGGCAATGTCGGAGGAACGAACCCCGCCGTAAACCCCGGTCTGGAAGTAGAGGTACACGAAGGCGGCCAGCATAAACAGCGAGCCGATGATGGTGTAGAGAAAGAACTTGAACGTGACGGCAATGCGGCGCTCCGAGCCCCAGACGCCGGCAATAAAGTAAATCGGAATCAGAGCCACTTCCCAGAAGAAGTAGAACAGAAAAGCATCCAGGGACACGAATACGCCAATCAGGCCGGTCTGCATGAACAGAATCAGGGCGTAGAAGGCCGAGGCGTTGGGGTAGTTGTGGCGGAAGGAGGCCAGAATGATAAGCGGCACCAGGAAGGTAGTGAGCAGCACCATCAGCAAGCTCAGGCCATCGAGCCCGATGTGGAAGTTGATGCCAGCCGACTCAATCCAGGGAATGTTGATGGAAAAGCGGGAGTAAGCCGCGGTGCTGTTGCCGGGCGCCACATTCATCGACGCGGATACGGCGGTAAATACCGCCACGGCAAATTCCACGAGGGCCGCACCCAGGGCCAGCACACGCGCCGCATTGCCCTTGGCAAAGTGCAGCAGAAGTGCCGCCGCTACGGGAAAGAAGAGTAAAAAGGCAGTCAGCATACTTTATTCAGATGCAGATGAAGCCGGGGAAATCTTCCACGCCGGCCGTCCAGAGGAAGCGTTAGAATTGGAAGACGTTCAGCGCCAGAATCAGCACGATACCGACGACCATCAGAATCAGGTAGAGGCCTACGTAGCCGGTTTGCACATAGCGCAGCAGCTGCCCGCCGCCGAGCGTGACGCGACCGAAGCCGTTCACAATCGGGTCGATGATGCCCTGCTCCACGAAGCGGTACAGGCCCTTCGAGAGGCCCATGACGGGCTGCACGAAGATGGTGTTGTACAGCTCGTCGATGTAGTATTTGTGGTAGACCAGGCTTTCGGGGGCGGAGCGGTGAGCGTCGTCCTCGGCCGGGCGCACCCGACGGCTCACGTACTGCACGTAGGCGAAAAGGATACCCAGCACCCCGGCGGCTACCGACAGGCCAATGAGCATCAGCTCGGTGCCGTGGTCCAGCTCGCCGGCAAAGGCTTCAGGGTTGAGGCGCTGCGAATAAGTGAACAGGGGAGCCAGATACTCGGCGAGGTAATGCTTGCCCACGAACATCGGGGCGCCCATAAAGCCACCCACGGCGGCCAGAATGGCCAGCACAACCAGCGGCAATGTCATCGAGGCCGGCGACTCGTGCAGGTGGTGCTTCTGCGCCTCGGTGCCACGGAACTCGCCGAAGAACGTCAGGAACAGCAGGCGGAACATGTAGAAGGCCGTCAGGAAGGCCGTGACCATGCCGATGCCCCACAGAATCTTGTTGTGCTGGTAGACGTGCTCCAGGATTTCATCTTTCGAGAAGAAGCCTGAGAACGGCGGAATGCCCGAAATGGCGAGGCAGCCGATGAGGAAGGTCAGGAAGGTGATGGGCAGTGCTTTGCGCAGGCCGCCCATGCGGCGAATGTCCTGCTCGTTGCTCATGGCGTGAATCACGGAACCGGCGCCCAGGAACATCAGGGCCTTGAAGAAGGCGTGGGTCAGGACGTGAAACAGCGAGGTGCTGTAGCCCATAACGCCCAGGGCCAGGAACATGTAGCCCAGCTGCGAAACGGTAGAGTAGGCCAGCACTTTCTTGATGTCGTTCTGGGCCAGACCGATGGTAGCGGCAAACAGCGCGGTGAGGCCGCCAATCCAGGCCACGACGTGGAGCGTGTCGGGGGCCAGGGTGAAGAGCACGTTGGAGCGCAGCACCATGTAGATACCGGCTGTTACCATGGTAGCGGCGTGAATCAGGGCCGAAACCGGGGTAGGGCCGGCCATGGCGTCGGGCAGCCAGGTGTAGAGCGGCAGCTGGGCCGACTTACCCATGGCGCCCACGAAGAGCAGCAGGGTAATGGCCGTGACAACACCCGTCCCGATTTGCAGGGTCGAGGCTTTCTGGAACACCTCGGCGTACTGCACCGAGTCGAAGGTGAGGTAGATCAGGAAGATGCCGAGCAGGAAGCCCAGGTCACCGACGCGGTTGATAATGAAGGCTTTCTTGGCGGCGTTGTTGTTGCCGTGGTCCTTGTTCCAGAAGCCGATAAGCAGGTAGGAGCAGAGCCCCACGCCTTCCCAGCCGATGAACAGAATCACGAAGTTGGCGCCCAGCACCAGCACCAGCATGCTGAACACGAACAGGTTCAGGAAGGCGAAAAACTTGCCCACGTTCTCGTCGTGGTGCATGTAGCCGATGCTGTAGACGTGAATCAGGAAGCCCACGCCCGTGACGAGCAGCAGCATAATCAGGCTGAGCTGGTCAATCTGGTAGGAGAAGGGAATCTGCATCGAGCCGACCGAAATCCAGTCGAAGAGCTTCACCGTGTACTGGTACTGAAAGGTGGTGAACAGGTACACCGAAATCAGGAAGGAGCCCAGCACCATCAGGCTGCTGATAGCGCCGGCCACCGTGCCCGAGAGTTTTTTGTTCAGCAGGCCATTGATGAGAAAACCCAAAAACGGCAGCAGCGGAATCAGAACGTACAGCAGCGTGGAGTAAGGGGCGCTGGCCGCGGGTATTACAGTTTCTTGCATAGGAGGTATGCTATAAGAAAACCGTCTGTCGTCCTGAGCAGAGCGAAGGACCTTATGACGTCAGAACAAGTTGCTCCACTGCTATAAGGTCCTTCGCTCTGCTCAGGATGACAGGCGAGTTATCATTACCACTTAAGACGGTTAAGCAGATTGACGTCGGTATTCTGGAAGTTGCGGTAAATCATCACGATGATGCCCAGGCCCACCGAAACTTCGGCGGCGGCCACGGCCATGATGAAAAACACGAAGATTTGCCCGTTGGGGTCGGAGCGGTAGGCAGAAAAGGCCGTCAGCAGCACGTTTACGGCGTTGAGCATCAGCTCCACGCACATAAAGATGATAATGGCATTGCGCCGGGTTAGCACGCCCGTTACGCCGATGGCAAATAGCGCCGTGGCGAAGTATATGTAATACTCAAGCGGGACGGTGCGAATGACTTCCGGGATGGTCTGTTCCATGCAGTGGGGTCAGCGGACAAGGCAAAGAGGCCCAGCAAAGCTCAGCTGGGGTGAATTAGCTGGCAAAGGTATCCTGAAAATCGGTAAATACACAGGGAAAAGTACAGTTTGGGCCGTTGCCGCACGAAGGGAAGGGCCATCCGGAAAGAATTAGAAACATTTAACTTGGCTGTCGTGCCGGGCAAAGCGCGGCCTCCCGGGTGCTGGCGTTGGAACAGCCTTGCTTCCCGTTGCCCGCTAGCTACTTCGCTCGGGCTCGGCAGGCGGTTCTTTTTTCCTGGCGGCCTGGGCTATATATCCCGCAAAATATTCTCGCGCCGATAAAGTATTTTTCCGCCTTCCGCGTCTGTTTAGTCAGAATGGACGCACTTGCACTAAACGCCTTACCCGTAGGCACGATGAGAGGACAGGACCGGCAGATTCAGGAGGCCGTGCAGCAGCAGCGTGGTCGGCTGCTGGCCTTCATTCGCCGCCGCGTACCCGACCCGGCCGACGCCGAGGATATTCTGCAGGATGTCTTCGGGGAGCTGGTGGAAAGCTACCGGATGCTCAAGCCCGTGGAAAAAGTGGCCTCCTGGCTGTTCCGCGTGGCCCGCAACCGCATCACGGACCTCTACCGCAAAAAGAAGACGGCATCGCTGGAAGAGGAGATGCTGCGCTACGCCGACGACAACGAGGAAGGCTCCCTACTGCTGGCCGACGTGCTGCCCGCCGACGATGATGCGCCCGAAAACCGCCTGCTGCGCGAAACCCTGATGGAAGCCCTGGCCGACGCCCTGGCCGAATTGCCCAAAAACCAGCGCGACGTGTTCGTGTGGCACGAGCTGGAGGGCAAGAGCTTCAAGGAGCTGGCCGAGGAAACCGGCGTGCCGCTCAAAACCCTGATTTCGCGCAAGCACTACGCCGTGCAGCACCTGCGCCAGCGCCTGCAAGTGCTCTACACGAATCTGTTTACCGACTAACAAAAGACCGTCCTGCCTGGTCACCTTCAGCCGGACGTCCTTTATAAAAGCAACACCCCCATGAATCGTAAATTCTGGCTGCTGCGCGGCCTCAAAATTGCCTTCCTCGGTGCCCTGTTCATCCTCGTTATGGGCTTTGGCACCAGGGCGCTGTGGAACTGGCTGGTCCCCGAGCTTTTCCACGGCCCTTTCATCAGCTTCTGGCAAGCCCTAGGTCTGCTGCTGCTCACGCGTCTGCTGACCGGCTTTCGGGGCGGAGGCGGGCGGCCCAACTTCAGCCGCAAGTGGCAGAAACACAAGAACGACTGGAAACAGCGCATGGAAACCCGCATGGCCAGTATGACGCCGGAGGAGCAGGAGAAATTCCGGCAGAAGATGCGCGCCAGCTGCGGCCCGCCCTGGATGCGGCGCGGCGCCGAACCGGCCCCGACGACAGCAACTGAGTAGCCAACAAAAGCGGCTCCTGATTTCTCAGGAGCCGCTTTTGTTTATGAAGGTCCGGATGTCATGCAGTACAAATGCTAACCTCAGTGGGTCGCATCGGTGCTTTCCCGGTTCCGGATATGGGCCTGCAGCCGGCCGGCGGCCCAAACAGCATGAACGCGTGAGACTTTGCTTTTCTGGGCCGCTTCTTCCGCATGCGCGTCCCCAGGCGTTGCAGCCAGCGGCCTACTTTGGTGCGCCGTGGCCGCAGCTCCCGGGCTTTGCCGGGTTTCGCGGGGGTGGTGTAGGCTACCGGGCGCCGGCCACTCGCGGCGGCTTCTCTGGCTTTGACGGGCACAGCCGCTGCTATAGCCCGGTTGAGTACCTGCATGCTCAGTTGGTTTAGCGCTAGCCCAGTGGGGGAAGCATGCGTGGCAGATAGGGCCTGGGTGCCATAGCCGGCGGTCAGCAGCCGGCTTCTGGCTACGCCCAGCGCGCTCAGGGCGTACATGGCGGCCCGGGCGCGCTGCTGGCTGAGCTGCTGGTTTGCCTGCTCATCTCCCGTGGGGGCCGCGTGGCTTGCCAGCTTAATCTGAGCCTGGGGAAAAGCCTTCAGAATGGCCGCCAGCCTGCGTAGCTGCTCCTGCGATTCCCGGGTCAGCGTAGCCTTTCCGGGTGTGAAATACACCCGGTCAGCAGAAAGCCAGCCGGCCGTGGGGTGCAGCGAATCGGCCTGCTGGGTAGGGTCAGTCAGGTAGCGGTAGAGGCGGTATTCCGTCGAGTGGGCTGTTACCCGCTGCCGGCTGCCATTGGGTAAGGTCAGCAGCAAAGCGTGACCGGTAGTGTAGCCCTCGGGGTTCGGTAGCGGGGTATAAGGCATAGCCGCCGCGTTAGAGCTCCCCAACTCAGATGACGGCGCAAGGGTGGGCGGTGCTGCTGTGCGCGCGGCTTCGGTTGGCAGTACCACATTGGCTACCGACATAGCCGGCGTACCCGCGGGGTAGCTTTGCCCGGGCTGTATTGCGGACTGACCCGGGCCGCCCAGCATTTGACCGCCCAGATAGCCCAATCCGGCCAGGGGCACCAGCAGCCACACCCAGCCCGGCACTTTGCTGCTTTTGCGCGGTGCGCCGGACCCCGGCGTAAAGGTGATGCCGCCGCCTACCTTTTCCCAGGTGCCAGCTCCCGCAACGGTAAAGCGCTGTATCGTTTCCTTGTCAGAATCTGGGCGAAGCGCGGCCGGTTTTGCCTGGGGCAGAGGCGCGGGATTCGCACTCCGGGGCTGCTGCTGCAGCCACTGGCTAAGGGCCGGCGCATCGAGCTGCTGGTCGGTGGCCCGTTGGCCCAGCGTGCCCAATACCGCGGCCACGGCAACTTCCAGCAGGTGGTCGAAGGCCGCTGCGGGCAGGGCAGCGGTACTCGCAAGCTGGCGGGTCGTGTCTGCATACCGCTCCCCGAGCAGGCCCTGCATCAGGTTGCGGCCCCGGTGCGTGTGCGGGTCGAGCGTACTGAGCGTGGGCAGCAGCTTCGCCTCTTGAGCCTGGCGCGTCAGCGTCCAGAGCGCCTCTTCGCCATTGGGCTTGCGTACCCGGTCCTGCAAGCTCCGGATGACCAAGGCCACCAGCCGGGCGAATGTATTCTGAACGACCGTTGGGCTTTGGTGGAGCGACACGCTCAGGTGTTGAAGGTGAGCTTCCGTAAGGGCCGAATTAGCGGCTTCGAGCACAGTTTCATCCTGCCACATAAGCTACATGGTAAGTTGCATGCCTAATTTAAAACTAATTATTTATAAAAATACCCATAAAGCATCTTGGGCAATACGCTTCTCCTGATTCATAAAAGCTTGATACAGAGCAAGCCCGCCACTCCGCTCGCTCGTGTAAAACAACCAAGCGGAGTGGCGGGCTTGTGCCGCCAGGACTGTTACAGCGCAGCTGTTTTCTCAGAAGGTACTCTACTCGACAGCAGTATCTGGGCGGCAGCTATGCGTTCAGAGGCTATTTCCGAGGAGCCGCCAGTGCAGCGAATAGTGAAGAGAAGGGTCGTGCATGCCCAGGACAGGTACCCCAAGCGGGCGTTGGATACCGTCGGGCGGGACCAGTAGAAAGTGGGTAAGAAAGCAAGTACGGATTGAACGGCACCTACCTTAGCGCCTCACCGCAGGTAGTGTAGCAGCAGAATTATCCCGTAGAGCCAGCCCAGATAGAGGGCCGTGTAGGTGAGGCTGTAGCGCAGGCTGCGCAGCAGGTGGCCTTTGCACCAGGCCGAATGGCGAAATACCAGCCGCAGCGCCCGAAAGAATATCCAGTACAGAATAGCCGCGCAGATAACAAAGGCCGCCCAGGCAATGGCCGCAAACATCCATAACAGTGCTACGGCTACCACCGCTGCCAGCAGCCAGAATAGAATTGCCATAAGAATCCCGGCCCCTTCTCCCGCATCGAAGTCCAGGTCTGCCAAATCCACGTCCGGTAAATTCTCCGGAAGCGCCAGGAGCCGCTGCCGGGTGGCAATAGGGCCAAGCGTATCGCGCAGCTTCACTCCCACATACAAGCTCACGGTGAGAAACGACGAGAAGGAGGCCGTCAGAATAGTAGCTGCTACCAATGAGTCCCGGAACAGCGTCCATTCCTGCCTCAGGCCCACAAACCACACTGCTATGATGGTAGCCGTTGCCACGAGCAGCGTGGTAATAAAGGTCTTCTTGGAACAGAGCAGCAGAAAAGAGCGGCGTTGCATAGCGTGAGTAGATAAGACGGAAAAGATAGAATAGAAAGGCAGCTTCCGGGAATCCAGGAGCCGCCCGTTTAGACCAGGACCTTCCTTCGCGACTGAGGCGCTAACGCGCTACAGCGGCACGTAGGCCGGCGCATCCTCTTCCTGTCCGGCAAAGACGATGTGGGCCCGTTGAAAGTCTTTGCGGGCCAGCTTGTACATGCTGACCTGGTAGTTGTACTGACCATAGGCCTTTTGCTGCAGATCGGATGCTGGGAGGGGAGTCGTCGACAGCTCCAGCCGCACGGTATTATCCGCTTCTACTTCCGCTTGCACTCCATCGAGAAAGGTAGCCCCGGAAAATGCCATGGGCGGGTGAATAAGCAGCACCACAAACTCGCGTTTGAAATCAATGCGGGCGGCAGCATTAGGTTGGGAGGCTCCGAATGCCTGAGCCTCCAGCACCTGCTGGAATGCACTGCTGTCGGCTACCACCAGATAGTCGGTGTCGACAGGAAGGGCTACTTGCACCGTCCCGTCCTCCTGCACCTGCCCGATGCCCGTGTAATGGTCTTGGCCGTCGGTGGCCGCCTGCCGGGCTTGTTGCCCGTTGACCTGCCCCAGAATCATGCCCACCGTTTCCTGGGCCGACGCCGCTTTGGGACTTCGCGTGAAGCTGTAGCCCTCTATTTCCTCGGACGGTACTTTCTCCCGCGAGCAGGCTAAAACCGTGAGTAGCAGGATTCCCTGACCAATGGCCGCCAATAGCTTCATATGCATTACGAGTAAGTGAGGGCTGTATTTGCGGGATAAAGATGTAGGAATTTTAATGTTCGAGTTGGCTTCCTCTGTAGGTGCCGGCAAATCCTTGGTGAATAACCTGGTAAACGCAGCAGGCCAAGAATTCCGGCTTGCATCATCTCGGCCCAGTTTGGCGGAAACATAAAAGTGGCGCCTGATACTTCAGGCGCCACTTTCGGTTCTAGAATTGCCACTCGGTAGCTTTGTCGAATTCGGCTCTTTCCTTTTGTGACATCCGATTACGGATTACTCTAATGGAATAACCACCAACCAGTCGGTTGTTCTTCGTGTAATTCCAATCGGTAATCGAGTCCTTGTGTACAGCTACACGTTGACCTATACTGACGGTTTTTGTGTATTCTGGCTCATTATCAATTGCTCCGTATATAGAATCACCTTTGACCGTGAGGTTGCTAAGCCAAATATGTTCTTGGAATCCATCGGCTGGGAAAGCAGCTTTAACACCAAAATTATACATGGTTGTATCACCGCTTGTCAGAGCAGTAACAAATTCACCAACAGTCTTGCGGCTCTTCTGCTGAGCAGCAACCATCAGAGAGTCGTCTGCATTAGCATTGTATATCTGGGTTTCTTCGCTCCAGCCAGATTCTTTGTCGGAAGGATTACACCCCGATAAAAAGAAAACAGCTCCTGAAATCAGGAGCTGAATCTTGACAAGTTGTTGCAATTGCATTTATAGACTCACATTAGAAATTTCGCTCTCCGGCTTCGCGCTTGCCCAGCATCACGGCCCCAACCATAGCGGCCAGGAACAGTACCGAGGCCAGCTCGAAGGGCAGCAGGTATTTAGTGTAAAGCACCATGCCTAGCTGGCTGACCATGCCGATCTGCGAATCAAAGGTGGCGGCGTTGAACGTGTTAGCCGTCTGCACATCGCGCAGGGCCGCTACCATTACCACCAGCAGCAAGCCGCCTGCTACGGCCGCTGCTACCTTCGACATGGTCGATTTGTGGGGTTCCGTGTCGGCGTTCAGGTTCAGGAACATAATCACGAACAGGAACAGCACCATGATGGCACCGGCGTATACGATGATGTTCACGGCGGCCAGAAACTGCGCGTTCAGAATCAGGTAGTGCCCCGAAAGTGAGAAGAACGTCAGGATCAGGAACAGCACGCTATGCACCGGGTTTTTGGCCAGCACTACGCCCAGGGCCGCAAACAAGGCCACAAATGACAGGAAGAAAAACAGGGAAGGAGAAGAGGCCATTGGCGGAAAGCTACTGCTAAAAGCTAGAAAACTAGTTCCCCTCCTCAGATGAGCAGGGGCTAGGGATGGTTGATAATCGGTGAGTCTGATTGTCCGGCTAAACAACGACAAACCACCCCGCCCTTCGGGCACCATTCATTAAGAAGGAGGGGAATTGATGTTCTACTGGGCTATGCGCTGGCTCAGCGCCTGTGCCTGTTCGGGCGTCAGCTGGATGCCGCGGATGCTGCGGGCAGCAGGATCAACCGGCTCCACGAGCCGGTCTTTGCCGTAGATAAACTCGTCGCGCTCGAAGCGGGGCGGGGCCATCTTATCGGGCTGCAGGTACACGGCGGCTTTGGGGCAGGCTTCCTCGCAGAGGCCGCAGAAGATGCAGCGCAGCATGTTCACCTCGTAGCTGACGGCGTACTTCTCCTCGCGGTAGAGGCCTTCCTCTCCTTTTTTCCGCTCCCCGGCTACCATCGTAATGGCTTCGGCGGGGCAGGCCACGGCGCACAGGCCGCAGGCGGTGCACCGCTCCCGGCCCACTTCGTCGCGCTTGAGCACGTGCAGGCCGCGGAAGATGGGGGAGAAAGGACGCTGCTCTTCGGGGTACCGAACCGTCACCTGCTTTTTGGTAGCGGCCCGGAAAAAGTGGCGCATGGTGATGCTCAGACCCTGAAAGATGGCCGGCAGGTAAGCCCGCTCGGCCAGCGTCATGGGCTTGGCCTCCAGCTTTTTCGCTCTATTGCTTAAGGACTGCATAGGTTCTGTTACTTAATGATACCGCCCAGAATCAGGCCGCCGGTGAGCACGATGTTGAAGATGGCCAGCGGAATCAGAATGGTCCAGCCCAGGCGCATCAGCTGGTCGTAGCGGAAACGGGGCAGGGTCCAGCGCACCCACATGAAAAAGAAGATGAAGGCGAAGATCTTGCCGAACAAGCCCAGCAGGCCGAGCACGGAAATCAGGTTTTGGGCCGACATCAGCTCCCAGCCCTGGGCCGATACCAACCAGTCACGCAATTCGTACTGGAAGGGGAAGTTGAAGCCGCCGAAGTAGAGCACGCTCATCACGGCCGAAGCCACGAATACGTTCACGTACTCGGCAAACAGGTAGAGGCCCATTTTCATGGAGCTATACTCGGTATGGTAGCCACCCACCAGCTCGGTTTCGCACTCGGGCAAATCGAAGGGCGTGCGGTTAGTTTCGGCAAAGGCGCAGACCAGGAAAATAATGAAGCCCAGGGGCTGTTTCACGATGTTCCAGAAGTGCCACTCGCCCGCTACCGACTGCTGCAGCGTGATTTCGCGCAGCGACAAGGTGCCCGAAATCATCAGTACGGCAATGAGCGCCATACCCATAGCTAGTTCATAGCTGATGTTCTGGGAACCAGCCCGGATGGCGCCGAGCAAAGAGAACTTGTTGTTGGAAGCCCAGCCGCCAATCATCACGCCATACACGCCCAAGGACACGATGCCGAACACCCACAGCATGCCGATGTTGACTTCAATACCCTGCAGGTTAAAGACGTTGTTGCCGAACTGGATTACGTTGCCGAATGGAATAACCGCCGACGACATCAGGGCCGTAATCATAGCCAGGCAAGGACCCATGATAAACAGGGCCTTGTTGGCACCAGCCGGGAAGAACTCCTCTTTCGTAAAGAGCTTTACGGCATCGGCCAGGGGCTGCAACAGGCCGAAAGGACCGGCGCGGTCCGGGCCGACACGGTCCTGCAAAAAGGCCGCAATAACGCGCTCGGCGTAGGTGCAGTAGGTCGCAATCAGTAGCGAAACGCCGAAAACGACGAGGATAACAATGGATTGCCAGCCTAAGGTTGGTAGTTCTATCATGGATGGTTTTTGGTTTCTCGTTTTTGGTTTTTGGTCTTTGGGCTGGCGTCTGTCGGAACAAAGCCAAAAACCAAAAACCACTACCTAAAAACTAATTACCTAAGCGCATGGGAGGATTCTGTTCCAGGTCGCGGACGGAGCTTTCGGGCAGGTCGGCAATAACCTGGGCGTTGAGCACGGGCAGCTCGTAGTGGTTGGCCGAAATCACCGACGACCGGTCGATGTGAGCCGGGCCTTCGATGGTCCAGTCCGACGTTTCCTTCTTGTCGAAGCGGCAGGTGTTGCAGATCCACTCCTTTACCTCGCCGTACTGGTCCTTGCGGGCCGTTATGCGCAGCACGTCCTTGCCTTTGTACCAGAGCACCACTTTGCCGCAGCACTTGGGATTCTCGCAGTCACGGTGGGCATTTACGGGTTTCGTAAACCACACCCGCTGCTTGAAGCGGAAGGTTTTATCGGTCAAAGCGCCCACCGGGCACACGTCGATGACGTTGCCGCTGAACTCGTTGTCAATGATGTTCTCGATGTAGGTACCGATTTCGGCGGCGTCGCCGCGGCCTAGTACGCCGTGCACGCGCTTCTCGGTGAGCTGGTCGGCGGTGTACACGCAGCGGTAGCACAGGATGCAGCGCGTCATGTGCAGCTGAATCAGCGGCCCGATGTCAATTTTCTCGAAGGTGCGGCGCTCCTCTTCGTAGCGAGTCGTGCTCACGCCGTGCTCAAAGGCGAAGTTCTGCAGATCACACTCCCCGGCCTGGTCGCACACGGGGCAGTCCAGCGGGTGATTGATGAGCAGCATTTCCACGATGCCCTTGCGCACGTTGAGCACCTGCTCGGACGTCGTATTCTCGACCACCATACCGTCCTGCACCGGCGTCACGCACGAGGCGACCAGCTTGGGCATGGGGCGGGGGTCTTTGGCCGAACCGGCGGCTACGCGCACGAGGCAGGCGCGGCACTTGCCGCCCGAGCCTTTCAGCGGCGTGTAGTAGCACATGGCCGGGGGCACGATGCCGCCGCCGATGGTGCGGGCCGCGTTGAGGATGGTGGTTCCGTCCGGAACTTCAACCTCGATGCCGTCAAATGTTATTTTAGCCATTATTCAGAGCTTCCTAAGGGCGGAAGTGAAAGTCAGTTAGTACAAATTAAGCCAGTACCGCTTTGCCGGGAAACACGGCGCCGGGGCGGGTAGCTTCCTGGGGGTAGCGCACGTGCCACTCGAATTCGTCGCGGAAGTGACGAATGGCGGCCGAAACCGGCCAGGCCGCGGCTTCGCCCAGCGGGCAAATCGTGTTGCCTTCGATTTGCTTGGCCACGCTGGCCAGCACGTCGATGTCGCGCTCATTACCGTGGCCGTGCTCGAGGCGGTGCAGTATTTTCTCCAGCCAGCCCGTGCCCTCACGGCAGGGCGAGCATTGCCCGCACGACTCGTGGTGGTAGAAGCGCGAGAAGTTCCAGGTGTTGCGCACGATGCAGGTGGTTTCGTCCATGGCAATGAAGCCACCCGAACCCAGCATGGTGCCCGTCACGAACCCGCCATCCGACAACGACTCGTAGGTCATCAGGCGGTTTTCGCCGGCGGCAGTTTTCAGAATCAGCTCCTTGGGCAGAATCGGCACCGACGAACCGCCGGCCACCACGGCCTTCAGGTCGCGGCCTTTCCAGATGCCGCCGCAGTACTCATCCGAATAGATGAATTCCTCGACGGGCACGCCTAGCTCAATTTCGTAAATTCCGGGCTTGTTGAGGTGGCCGCAGGCCGAAATCAGCTTGGTGCCGGTGCTCTTACCCACACCAATCTTGGCGTACTCGTCGCCCCCGTCATTGACGATAACCGGCACAGCCGCAATAGACTCCACGTTGTTCACCACCGTCGGGCGGGCGTAGAGGCCCTGCACGGCGGGGAATGGGGGCTTGTTGCGGGGGTTACCGCGCTTGCCTTCCAAGGATTCCAACAAAGCCGTTTCCTCGCCGCAGATGTAAGCGCCCCCACCGGGATGCACGTACAAATCCAGGTCGTAGCCCGAGCCCAGGATGTTCTTGCCCAGGAAACCGGCTGCGTAGGCTTCAGCAATGGCCTTTTCCAGGATGCGCAGCACGTACAACAACTCGCCGCGGATGTAGATGTACGAGGTATTGGCGCCCAGGGCGTAGGAACTCGTAATCATGCCCTCGATGAGCAGGTGGGGCAGTTTCGACATCAGCTGCCGGTCCTTGAAGGTGCCCGGCTCCGATTCGTCGGCGTTGCAGACGAGGTAGCGCGGTACGCCTTCGGGCTTGGCCAGAAAGCTCCACTTCAGGCCCGTGGGAAAACCGGCGCCGCCGCGGCCGCGCAGGCCCGACTTCTTCACCTCTTCCACCACCTCGTCGGGGGTCATGGTTTTGACGGCCTTCTCCACCGAGCGGTAGCCGCCGTGCTTGCGGTACACCTCGAAGGTGTCGATGCCTTCAACGTTGATATGTTCGGTCAGCAGTTTGCGTCCCATAGTGTCTGAGCGGTTAGCTGAAAGAGGTTAATTGTTGGCTATGGCGTTGGGCAGGCCTTTTTCTTCCCAGGGAAGAGCCGGGCGGTGCACCATGGTGCGCAGCTCCGAGAGCATGGCGTTTACCGATGCTTCGGTGTCGAGCTGCTCGTAGTATTTCTCGCGCACCTGCACCACCGGGGCAAAGCCGCAGGCAGCCAGGCATTCCACCTCTTTCAAGGTAAACAGGCCGTCGGCCGACGGCCCGCCGCCAACCTTAGCGCCGGTGATACGCTCCAGCTCCAGGGTCAGCTCGTCGGAGCCGCGTAGCTGGCAGGGACCCGTGCGGCAGATTTCCAGCACGTGCTTGCCCACCGGCTTGAGGTTGAACATGGTGTAGAAGGTCGAAACCTCGTACACCTCGATGGGTTTCACGCCCAATACCTCGGCCACCAGGTCCTGCACCTCGGGCGCCACCCAGCCGCCAAATTCGGCCTGGGCAATGTGCAGCACCGGCAGCATGGCCGACTTGCGGCGCTCCTCCGGGTATTGCTTGCAGATACGGTCTATTTCAGCCTTAGCAGCTTCCGAAAACTGGGGTTTCACGGGCGCGGTTGTCGATTCCATACAGTTAAATTCAGCAAAAAACTACGCGTCCAGCTCGCCGGCAATAACGTTCATCGACGACAAGGTCACGATGGCGTCGGAGAGGCTGCTGCCCACCACCATTTCGGGGTAGGCCTGGTAGTAAATGAAGCAGGGGCGGCGGAAGTGCAGGCGGTAGGGCGTGCGGCCCCCGTCGGAAATCAGGTAGAAGCCCAACTCGCCGTTGCCGCCTTCCACGGAGTGATACACCTCACCCACCGGCGCTTCAATCTCACCCATGATGATTTTGAAGTGGTAGATCAGGGCCTCCATGTTCTTGTACACGGCCTGCTTGGGGGGCAGGTAGTAGTGCGGCGCATCGGCGTGGAACGGACCTTCGGGCAGGTTTTCCAGGGCCTGGTTGATGATGCGCAGGCTCTGCCAGATTTCCTCGTTGCGCACCATGAACCGGTCGTAGGTGTCGCCCTTGGTGCCCACGGGAATTTCGAACTCGAAGTCCTCGTAGCTGGAGTAGGGGTTCATGGCCCGCACGTCGTAGTCGACGCCAGCGGCGCGCAGGTTGGGGCCGGTGAAGCCGTAGTTCAGCGCTTTTTCCGCCGTAATCGGGCCCACGTTCACCACGCGGTCCATGAAGATGCGGTTGCGGTTGAACATGGACTCAAACTCCTTCATCACCGCCGGGAAGGTCTTGAGCCAGTCGCGCAGCTTCTGGATGGCGACATCCGAGAAGTCGCGCTCCATGCCGCCCACGCGACCCATGTTGGTGGTGAGGCGGGCACCGCAGATTTCCTCGTAAATCTCGTACACCTTCTCGCGCTCCTGGAACACGTAGAGGAAGCCGGTGAAAGCACCCGTGTCCACGCCCAGGATGGAGTTACAGATGAGGTGGTCGGTGATGCGGGCCAGTTCCATGGCAATGACGCGCATGTACTGGGCGCGCTTGGGCACCGTCACGCCGAGCAGCTTCTCTACCGTCATGTGCCAGCCCATATTGTTGATGGGCGACGAACAGTAGTTCATCCGGTCGGTGAGGGGCGTGATTTGGTAGAAGGGCCGGCGCTCGGCAATCTTCTCAAAAGCCCGGTGAATGTAGCCGATGGTCGGCACGCCGGAAATAATCCGCTCCCCATCCATTTGCAGGATGTTCTGGAAAATGCCGTGCGTAGCCGGGTGCGTCGGACCCAGGTTCAGGGTCGTCAGCTCCTGCGAGAAGTCGTTGAGCGTGGGAACGAGGCCGCTGTTCTGCTGCTGTTCCTTAGCTTCCTGGATGATCTTGTGGGTGCCTTCCAGCGTGTCGTTTACTGCCATGATATAGTAATCAGGGGCCTAGCGGCCGAAGAAAAGGTCTGTTTTGTCTTCGCGGGTACCATCTTCCAGCGCGTACTCCTTGCGCATGGGGTGGTAGTCCATGTCTTCCACATTCAGAATGCGGATGAGGTTGGGGTGGCCCGTGAAGATGATGCCGTAGAAGTCGTAGGCCTCGCGCTCCATCCAGTTGGCCGTGGCGTAGAGGTCGGTTAGCGTAGGAACCGTCGGATCGGCAATGGGGAAGAAAATCTTGAGGCGCAGGCGTAGGTTGTTCACCAAGCTGTGCACGTGGTAAATCATGCCCAACTCCTTGCCCTCGTTTTCGGGGTAGTGAATGCCGCACATCGTGGTCAGGAAGTTCATCTGCAACTCCTGATCCTGCTGCAGGCCGGCCATGATTTCGTGAATCCGCTCCCGCGTCGTGGTCACCGTCAGCAGGCCGTAGGGCTCGTGCACGTCGGTAAACGTGTCGGCGCCGAACAGGCGGTGCAGCAGCGCAAGCAACTGGGCGTTCTTGGCTGCTTGCGGGTCTAGCGGGGCCGCCGTTTCTTCTGGTGCTGCCGCGGATTCTTGGGTATTTTCAGCCATTCCTGTACGAGAAGCTAAGAGGCGAAAACTGGCCCTTTCGGCAGAGTACCGAAAGGGCCAGCGTCCAAACTACTTGATGTTGTAAGAAGCCAGCAGCGCCTGGTACTCGGGCGCGTTGCGGCGGCGAATCGATTCGGTGCGGGCCAGATCCTGCACGCGCATCAGGCCGTCGAGCACCTGCTCGGGGCGGGGCGGGCAGCCGGGCACATACACATCGACGGGAATAATCCGGTCGATGCCCTGGAGCACGGAGTAGGAGTCGAAAATACCACCCGAGCAGGCACAGGCACCCATGGCCAGCACCCAGCGGGGCTCGGCCATCTGCTCGTACACCTGCTTCACGATGGGCGCCATTTTCTTGGCGATGGTGCCCATTACCATCAGCAGGTCGGCCTGCCGGGGCGAGAAGGAGGGGCGCTCCGAGCCGAAGCGGGAGATGTCGTAGTGCGAGCCCATGGTAGCCATAAACTCGATGCCGCAGCAGGAAGTAGCAAAAGGCAGGGGCCACAGGGAGTTGGCGCGGGCCATGCCCACCACCGATTCCAGTGAGGTGGCGAAAAAGCCAGCGCCTTCCACGCCGTCGGGCGCGTCCACCATCTTTATTTCAGGAACACGAATATCGCTCATGAGATTTGTCAGTTTGGAGGGGCTGTTTGCCCTTTATCCGAACACCAGCGAGCCGGCAAAAGTTTGGTTGAATTGGACTTAGGCGTGGGTGCCGGTCCACTTCAGAATGCCCTTCTTGATGACGTAGGCAAAGCCCGCCATCAGCAGCGTCAGGAACACAATCATCTGCACGAAGCCGTCCCAGCCCAGGGTGCGGAAGTTCACGGCCCAGGGATACATGAAGATTACCTCCACGTCGAAGAGCACGAACAGAATGGCGGTGAGGAAGTATTTAATCGAAATCGGGGTGCGGGCATTGCCCACCGACTCGATACCGCACTCGAAAGAGGAGTCTTTTACCGTGCTGGCGCGCTTGGGTCCCACGAGGTGGGACACAATCATGGCGAAGGCAACGAAGGCAATGGCCAGGCCGAATTGCACCACAATGGGCAGAAAATCAACCGGCTGGTAATTAGTGGTTACAGCGAGAAGCATACGATTCAGCAGTTAAAGGCCCGTATAAACAGGCATTGAGGGGCAAAGGTAGCGCTTGGTGGGTTGGGAACAAAGGTTCTGGCGGGTAGGGGTCGGAATGGGGCGGATTTGGACAAATTAGGTTTTCTTAATGTGCCTCGCCCTTGTGCCGAACCACAGGGTATTATAGCGGATACCAGGATTTTTGCCGGGCTTACCGCAATGCGTATGAGGCCCTATGGGCGATTAGGCCGCCCTGCCAAGGTCCCGGGCTTTGTAAGAATGGCGATTAGTCCGGGGCTGGCAAGCGTAAGCTGAGCAGTCGGGCTCAGTAAGGGCACGGGTAGTTATAGTTGCCGCTGTCGTCTTAGGTGGCCCCAGACGGCCTGACGCTTGGTTGCCGCGTTGTACTTGCGTACCAGCGCATACACGAAGCAGGCCGCCGCGGATCTTGGCAGTGGCTTGCTTACGAGAGTAGCAGGAATGGTGCCCGGGCGGCGCTGCCTACAACGGGTCATGTTCAATTGCTCGGCCAGTCGCTAACTAAAACGTCAGGATAGAGCCGTCTTCCAGAGCCCGGCTGTAATTCTCCAGATCGAACTCGTATAAGAAAGGGGAGCGGTGCGGCCCGATTTTTTTCTGCTCGTCGAGCTGCCGGATGAGGCCTAGTGTGAGGAGCTTCTTACGGAAGTTGCGCCGGTCGATCTGCTTGCACAGAATGGTTTCGTAGAGGGAGTGAATTTCGGGCAGGGTAAACTTGTCCCGCAGCAGGTTGTAGCCAATAGGCTGCTGGAAAATGTGGGCCCGCAACGTCAGCAGAGCTTTCTGGATGATTTCGTTGTGGTCGTACACCAGTTCCTGAGGGATATCAGCCACGTTCAGCCAGCAGTACTCGTCCACCAAAAACTCGGGCGTCACGACCACCTGCAGGTAGTCGACCAAGGCGTAGTAGCCAATAGACAGGGTGCGCTCCGATAGCCAGTGGCCCGGGCTCAGGCTGACGCCCACCTTGGAGTAAGTCGTGTTATGGGTCTGCTCAGTCTTGATGTTGTTCATCCGCGTGGCACTGTCGCCGAAGGTGTAGAACTGCTGCAGGAACAGGCCGGTAAGCTGGGTCTTCTCAGCCAGAATACGGTGGGCCGCCTCGGTCAGGGTTTCGTGCCGGCCAATGTAGCCGCCCGGCAGGCTCCAGTTTTCCTGCCCGTGGTGCCGAATCAGCAGGGTTTTGAGTTCGTGGTCGTGGTAGCCGAAAATGGCGCAGTCGATGGAAAGATGGGGCAAAAACCGCTCTGCGCCGTGGTGCACAAAATCCAGGACTTCCTGACGCGTATTCATAGGTAAAAGTTTATTGCGTAGAATTTACGCATTGTAAGCAAATGTTTCTATATTCGGCCCGTAGACGGCGCAGAAAACCGTGGAAGCTTGCCCGATTTTTAGATACGCAAGTTCCTGTTTTCCTGCTTATCCTCTGCTTCCGACCTGCCAAAATTCCCACTGCTAATTCTAACCGCATGCCGAACCCTCCGCTGGCTACTCCGGCGACACCCAGCTCCTTCCAGCTCTAGCCAAGCTTGAAGATGAGCCGCAGTCCTTATTAGTATTATTTCCGCTCTGAGGCCGCCTTGCTGACTGGCACAGCCGCCGGTTTTTAGCTGCCCGACTGACTCCTGAGTTTACGAAGCCGAGGTCGAGCACAGCCTTTTAGGGCCTGAAATGGCCCTCCCGCACCTGTTTGCCTGTATGCAATGGTCAGAATTTCCTGACCTGAATCAGTGTGCCCTTGCTTATCGAAGGATTGAACTTTCCGGCGATACTATTATCTATTTCTGTTCCACTCTGCCCCTAATTCAAAAGCCTATCCGCTTTTGGCTGGCACCTCTTTGCCTGCTTTGTCCACTAACTCCCATTTAAAATCCCACCTCTATGCTTTCACAATCACACAGGAAAATCCTTTTACAAGGAGCGGTGCTGCTTACTGCGAGTAGCCTGCAAACGTTTGTGTCCTCGGCAGCACCGTTGCGGTCCGGACCCGGTACAAGCCAGCAGCCCCTAGCTCAGGCCGATATCCGGGTGGCCGGCCGGGTGACCCAAACCAATGGCGAGGGGCTGCCGGGCGTCACGGTCGTGGTGAAGGGCTCGTCCTTGGGTACTAGTACCGATGCTACTGGCAACTTCAGCCTGGAAGTGCCCGAAGGGAGCGTACTGGTCTTCAGCTTTGTTGGCTATTCGCGCCGGGAAGTACCGGTAACGGAAGCCAGCACGAGCTTCAATATTACCCTCAGCGAAGATGCGCAGGCGCTGAAGGAAGTAGTGGTCGTGGGCTACGGCACGCAGGAACGGCAAAGCGTGACGGGGGCGGTGGCCTCGGTATCGGGGAGGGATGTGGCGGCCCAGCCCGTGGCCGACGCGGCCCAGGCCCTGCAGGGCCGGGCGGCGGGTGTGCAGGTGGTGTCGAACTCCGGCTCGCCCGGAACAGGGGGGACGTCGGTTCGGGTGCGTGGTATCACCTCGGCCGGCAACAACTCGCCGCTGTACGTAGTCGACGGCTTCCCGCTGCCCTCGGCGGTAGATGGCAACGGCAATGCCACGGGCAACGAGCTGAACAGCATCAACCCCAACGACATCGAAAGCATCGACGTGCTCAAAGATGCCTCAGCCACGGCCATTTACGGGGTACGGGCGGCCAACGGCGTCGTGATTGTGACCACCAAACGGGGCAAAGCCGGCGTGTCCAGCATCAACCTGGATGCTTACGTAGGCACCCAGCAGGTGTGGCGGCAACCCGATATGCTCAACGCCCAGGAGTTTGCCCAACTCAACAACGAAGCCCGGCGCAACGGAGGCCTCGACGTAATTCCGAAGTACGCCAACCCCGGCGCGCTGGGAACGGGTACCAATTGGCTCGACGAGATTTTCCGGCCCGCCAAGATTCAGAACTACGCCTTGTCGGCCACGGGGGGCAGTGAAAAAGCGCGCTACGCCGCCAGTGCCGGCTATTTTCAGCAGGACGGCACGATTATCAACTCCAGCTTTCAGCGCTTCACGCTGCGGGCCAATGGGGAAGTGCAGCTCAGCAAAGCCCTCAAAATCGGCAATACGCTGGGCCTGACTCATCAGGAAGAACAGCCTCTGAACAACGAAAACAACGAGTTTTCGGGCGTTATCCAGTTGGCGCTGCAGGCCCCGCCCACGGCCCCAGCCTTCAACCCCGACGGGACGTACTACGAATTTACCAGTGCCGACAACTACGGGGAGGAAAACCCGGTGACGGCGGCCCGCCGGCCCCAGATCAAGAACAACCGCAACCGGGTCACGTCCACATTCTACGCCGAGCTGGAGCCCCTGAAAGGCCTGCGCCTGCGCACCAACGTAGGCACCGACCTGCAGTTCTTGCAGGGCGACCAGTTCTTCCCGTCTATTGTGGGCTCTTCCAAATACCCTACTTCGCAGGCCACGGCCAACAGCAGCTCCAACTATAGCCCGAGCTACCTGATTGAAAACACGCTGACCTACGACAAGCTGATCGGCAACAACCACCAGTTCAGCTTGCTGCTGGGGCAGTCGGCGCAGCAGTTCGACAATTTCTACCTCGGGGGGGCTCGCACCGGCTACAGCACCAACAACCTGACGATTCTGGATCGGGGACCGGTAAACTCCCAGCTCAGCAATAACGGGGGCAACAGCCGGACCCGGCTGGCGAGCTACTTCGGGCGGGCCAACTACGAGTTTGCCGGGAAGTACTTGTTCCAAGCCATTCTGCGCTACGACGGCTCCTCGGCTTTTGCGCCCGGCAACCAGTTTGGCTTCTTTCCCGGGGCTTCTGCTGGCTGGCGCCTGTCGGAGGAAGAATTCCTCAAAGACAACGCCGCCATCAGCAACCTGAAGCTGCGCGCGGGCTACGGCCGGGTAGGCAATCCGCTCAACGCGGGTACGTTTGCCTACCTGACTACCGTCAACTCGACGCCGCAGTCGAACAACGGGGTGCCAGGCACGGGCTACGTGTTTGGCACCGGCAGCCAGCTACAGGTGATTGGGGGAGCCCCCACTCGGTTGCAGAACGCGGACCTGCGCTGGGAAAACAACGCGCAGATCAACGTGGGTATCGACGTCGGCTTGTGGAAAAACCGCCTATCGGGCTCAGTTGACTTGTACCGCCGTACCTCGCCCAACCTGATTGCGGCCGTGCCGGTAACCTACGTGTCGGGTACCAGTGAGAGCATTAATACCAACGCTGCCGCCGCTACCAACCGGGGTATCGACCTGGCTATTACTTCCAACAACTTTGTGGGGGAAGCCGGCGGCCTGAGCTGGTCGACTTCGCTGAACGTGAGTGCCTACCGCAACGAAATTACCTCGCTCGGCGCCGGCAAGCCCTTCGATGGGCAGAATACCCGGGGCGGCGGCAATCTGGTCCGTTACGAGGCGGGCGTGCCGTTCGGCTCCTTCTACGGCTACGTGGCCGACGGCCTGTTTCAGACCCCGGAAGACGTGAAAAACCACGCCGTGCAGGTGGCCGGCACCGACCCCGCTAAGAGTACGGCCCCCGGCGACATCCGCTTCAAGGACCTGAACGGGGACGGGGTTATTAATGCCGACGACCGCACGTTTATCGGCGACCCGAACCCGGACTTTACCTACGGCCTGAACAACACGTTGGGCTTCAAGGGTTTTGACCTGAATATCTTCCTGCAGGGCTCCCAGGGCAATGATGTCTACAATCTGAACCGCTACTACACCGAAGGCGGTCTGTACGGCGCCTCCAACGCCAGCAGCCTTACGCTGGACCGCTGGACCGGCGCAAACACGAGTAATGACATTCCGCGGGCCGTGGCTGGTGACCCCAACCAGAACCTGCGCATCTCCTCGCATTACCTGGAGGATGGGTCTTACCTGCGGGTGAAGCTGCTCACGTTGGGCTACACCCTGCCCCTGGATCTGGCCAAGAAGATCTATACCCAGCGGGTGCGCATTTACGTGAGCAGCCAAAACCTGCTGACGTTCACCGACTACCAGGGCTTCGACCCCGAATTGGGCAATCAGGGCGGCAGCTTCGGCGTCGACCGGGGCGTGTATCCGCAGGCCCGCACCTTTTTGGCCGGCATCAACATCGGCTTTTAAGCGCCCAGGCCGCCGAGTTGCCTTTTCCCTCCCTCAAATCTGACGACCATGTTCCCAAAATCGACTACTCCACATTTTACCAAACACGCGCTGCTGCTGGCCCTGGGCACCCTGGGCCTGCTCAGCGGCTGCGGCAAGGAATTCCTGGATCTGCAGCCCCGTAATGCGGTGACGACCGAAATATTCTACAAAACCCAGAACGACGCCATTCAGGCCACTAACGCCGTTTACTCGCAGTTGAGCCAGAACGGGATGTACAACTACTCGCTCTGGGGTATCGGCGACGTGATGTCGGACAATTCCTACCTCGGTGGGGGCGGGGCCGCCGACGGTATCGAGTTCCAGCAGCTCGACAACTTCACCATTCCGGCCACCAACCCGCTAACCACCAGTCATTGGCAACGGGCCTACCTGGGCGTGGGGCAGGCCAACCAGGTGCTGACCCGCGTGCCGGCCATTGAGATGGACGCCGCCATCAAGAACCGCTGCCTGGGAGAGGCGGCCTTCCTGCGGGCCCTCTACTACTTCTACCTCGTGCGCGGCTTCGGCGACGTGCCGCTGGTGCTGGCCCCGCCCGCCACGGCCGCCGAAGCGGCCGGCCTGAGCCGGACGCCCGCCGCGCAGGTGTACGCCCAGATTGAGAAAGACCTGCTCGACGCCATTGCCAAGCTGCCCGCCTCCTACACCGGCGACGACGTGGGCCGGGCCACCAAATGGTCGGCTACCGGCCTGCTGGCCAAGGTGTATCTGACCCAGAAGAAAATGTCGGAGGCTGCTGTGCAGGCCCGGGCCGTTATTGCCGGCTCCGGCAAAAGCCTGTGGACCAACTTCGGCGACAATTTCAAGGTAGAAAACGAGAACGGGCAGGAGTCGCTGTTCGAAGTGCAGTTCAAGAACGGCCTGAGCAGCTATACCACCGACGGACCTGGCTCGGTGATGAACGAGTTCTGGGGCGCCCGTTTCTTTGGCAACCCGTACGTGGTGTCGTCGGGCGGCTATGGCTTCAACATCCCGGAAAAGGAGTTTGTGGACGGCTTCGAGCCCGGCGACCTGCGCAAGGGCCCCACGGTGTTCGTGCCCGGCGACAAATACCCCGACGGGCAGGTGCAGCCCGCCTCGCTCGTCGGGGACCCGTTTGGCTTCAACATCCGCAAGTTCTTTGTGGGCACCGTGAACGTGAACAACTGGGACTCGCCCCTGAACGTGCCGGTGCTGCGCTTGGCCGAGGTGTACCTGATTCTGGCTGAGGCCGTAGGGCCTAATGCCGAGGGGTTGGAGGCCATCAACAAGGTGCGGCGCCGCGCCTTTGGCCTGCCCCTCAATTCGCCCTCGGCCAAGGACCTGACGGCCGCCACCCCCGATTTTGCCGCCGCCGTGCTGCGGGAGCGGCGCTACGAGCTGGCTTTCGAAATGGACCGCTGGTACGACCTGAAGCGCACCGGCAAGCTCGTGGAAACGATGCGGGCCCAGGGCAAAACCATTCAGGACTTCAACAACCTGCTGCCCATTCCGCAGTCGGAGCGCAACGTGAATCCGAACCTGACTCAGAACCCCGGCTACTAACCCTGGCTGGTCCCGTTTGATGGGAAAAGTAGCGTCCGGCAACGGGCGTTGCTTTTCCCCGTCGGCGGCCTGGCTACCGGCTGGGCCACAGTCTTTCCGCTTACCTTCTTACCCTTTACTTCTATGCTCTACAAATTCCCCCGCTTGGTGGCCCTCTTGGGTACCACTGTCTGTTCCGCTATGATGAGCATCTACGTTGCCCAAAGCAAGTCGGGCCCGACAACCGAGAAGCCTGCGCCCAAGGAAAACCAGCAGGCCCGCCTCACGGCCAACGACGACAAGGTCAATGCCCTGCTCAGCAAGCTCACCCCGGAAGAGAAAATCAAGATGATCCACGGCGTGTCGTCGTTTAATTCGGGCGGCGTGGAGCGCCTCGGCATTCCGGAGCTCGAAACCTCCGATGGGCCCCACGGTGTGCGGTTTGAGCACGGCCGGGGCTGGACGGCCCAAAAAGGCGTAGACGACGCCGGTACTTACCTGCCCACCAACAACACCCTGGCCTCGACCTGGAATCCGGCCCTGGGCTACGCCTACGGCGCCGTGCTGGGCGCCGAAGCCAACTACCGCGGCAAAGACGTCATTCTGGGCCCGGGCATCAACATCATCCGGGCCCCGCTGAACGGCCGCAACTTTGAGTACCTGAGCGAAGACCCGTTTCTGGTGTCGCGCATGGTGGTGGGCTACATCAAGGGTGTGCAGGACCAGGGCGTATCGGCTTGCGTGAAGCACTACGCGGCTAACAACCAGGAAATCCACCGCAACGACATCGACGTGGATATGAGCGAACGGGCCCTGCGCGAAATCTACCTGCCGGGCTTCAAGGCCGCCGTGCAGGAAGCCGGGGTGAATACGCTGATGGGCTCCTACAACAAGTTTCGGGGCACCTGGGCTACCGAAAATGCCTACCTGATGAACGACATTCTCAAAAAGGAGTGGGGCTTCAACGGAGTAGTGATGAGTGACTGGGGCTCGGTGCACAACACGATGAACGCCCTGCGCAACGGCACCGACCTGGAAATGGGTACCGACCTGGTGCTGGCCTACCAGGGCACGTCCCAGACTTCGGGCAGCATCAACCAGGCCAAGCTCAGCGAAACGGTATACGACCGATTTTTTCTGGCCAATCCGGCCCTGGAAGCCGTGAAGAAAGACCCCAGCCTGCAGCCGCTGGTCGACGAGAAAGTACGGCGTATTCTGCGGGTGATGTACGCCACCAACATGCTCGACGGGGCCAAGCGCAAGCCCGGCGCCTATAACAGCAAGGAGCACCAGGCCACGGCCCTCAAAGTAGCCGAGGAAGGCATCGTGCTGCTCAAAAATGACGGCAATATTCTGCCCCTGAAGAAAACGGTGAAAAGCGTGGCCGTCATCGGGGCTAATGCTACCCGCGAAAACGCCATGGGCGGCGGCAGTGCCCAGGTAAAGGCCAAATATGAAATAACGCCCCTGCAGGGCCTGAAAAACGCCCTCGGCACCAAGGCTAAAATTACGTACGCGCCCGGCTACAAGGTGGCCCGGGGCCAGCAGGCCGATGCCAAGCTGATTGCCGAAGCCGTAGCCGCCGCCAAAGCCGCGGAAGTGGCCATCGTCGTGGGTGGCTGGATTCACGGCTTCGACTATAGCAAGTGGGATGAAAACGCCTACGACGCCGAAAGCGTGGACAAGCCTGACATGAACATGCCCTTCGGGCAGGATGAGCTGGTGAAGGCCGTGCTCAAAGCCAACCCTAACACGGTGGTGGTGCTCATGGGCGGCGGCCCGATTGACGTATCGGCCTGGGCCGGGCAGGCCAAAGGCATTGTGGAAGCCTGGTACCCGGGTATGGAAGGCGGCAACGCCCTGGCCCACATCCTGTTTGGCGACGTGAATCCCTCGGGTAAACTGCCCCTGACGTTTCCCGTGAAGCTGGAAGACTCGCCGGCCCACAAGCTGGGCGAATACCCCAGCACGCCCGGCAACCCGCTCAAGCAGTTCTATAAGGACGACATCTTCGTGGGCTACCGCTACTTCGACACCTACAAAGTGGCCCCGCAGTTTGCCTTCGGCCACGGCCTGAGCTACACCACCTTCAAGTACGACAAGCTGCAAGTAACCCCCGGCAACCAGAGCGCCACGGTGAAGCTCACAGTAACCAATACCGGCAAAACCGCCGGGGCCGAAGTGGTGCAGGTGTACGTGCACGACGAGCAGGCCGCCGTGAAGCGCCCCGAAAAGGAGCTCAAAGGCTTCGACAAGGTCTTCCTCAAGCCCGGCGAGTCGAAAACCGTGACGGTGAACCTCGACTCGAACGCCTTTCAGTACTACGACGAGGCCAAAAAGCAGTGGGTGCTGGAGCCCGGCAAGTTCGACGTGCTGGTGGGCAGCTCCTCCCGCGACATCCGCCTCAGCGGCAACGTGACCCTGTAAACCAGCTGCAATTACCCGTTTTCCGCCGCGGGGCAAGCCCTTGTTTGCTTGTCGCGCGGCAGAAACCGGCCTTTTGGCCCGTGTGATTATCCGCTTTCTATGGTCAAATCTTATTTCCGCGTATTTCTGCTAACGGCCACTGGCCTGTTGCCAGTCGTTGCCCGGGCCCAAAAGGCTACGGTGCAGCGGCTGGCCGATGGCATTGAGGTGCACCTGCCCCGCCGCCACGACGACGAAACCCGCACGGTGCGTCTGCAGGTCGTATCTGACCGAATTATCCGCGTGCAGGCCAGTCCGCAGGAGGTCATTGCCGCCGGGCCCAGTTTAATGGTCGTGCCGCAGCCGCCTGCCGCCGTGAAGTGGCAGTACCGGGAAAAGAAAGCCCTCGGCACCATCAGCACCGGCACGCTGCGGGCCACGGTTTCGCTGAGTACCGGCGAGGTTAGCTTCACCGATTTGCAGGGCCGCGTTATTCTGCGGGAGCGGCCCGGCGGTGGCAAAACCTTCCGGCCTGTAGTGGCCGACGGGCAGCCACTCTACCAGCTGGAGCAGGTCTTCGACTCGGCGGAAGGAGAGGGGCTCTACGGCTTGGGCCAGCACCAGAACGGCACGATGAACTACCGCGGCCAGCAGGTGGAACTGGCCCAGAACAACACCGACGTGGCCGTGCCCTTTCTCGTGTCGAGCCGCAACTACGGCCTGCTCTGGGACAATTATTCCATTACCAAAGTCGGGGATACGCGTGACTACCAGCCACTCTCTAGCCTCAGGCTGTATGCCAAAGACGGCACCCAGGGCTGGCTCACGGCCACGTACGTCCGCAAGGACAAGCCCGCGGAAATACTCGTGCAACGGCCCGAATCGGTACTGAACTACGAGTACCTGGAAGACCAGAAAAACTTCCCGGCGGGCCTTAAGCTCGGTCAAACGCTGGCTGCGTGGGAAGGATCCATTGAATCGGGCACGGCTGGGCTGCACCACTTTCTGCTCAAGAATGCCGGCTACGTGAAGTTCTACCTCGACGGCAAGCTACAGGTCGATAAGTGGCGGCAGGCCTGGAACCCCGGCACTTCGGTAGTGGCCCTCAACCTGGAAGCGGGGCGGAAATACCCGATTAAAATCGAGTGGAACCCCGACGGTGACGAATCTTATATCGGGCTGAAGTGGCTGGGGCCGCTGCCGGGCCAGCGCCAGCACGAATACGGGTTGGCTTCCGAAGCCGGCACCAGCCTGGATTACTACTTCGTGCACGGCCGGAATTTGGACGAAGTTATCAGCGGCTACCGGCAGCTCACGGGCAAGGCCCCGATGGTGCCGCGCTGGGCCCTGGGGCTGTGGCAAAGCCGGGAGCGGTACAAAACTCAGCCGGAAATGCTGGCCGTAGCCGCCGAGTTTCGCCGCCGCCGGATTCCCATCGACAATATCGTGCTCGACTGGTCGTACTGGAAGCCGGCCGAGTGGGGCAGCCAGGAATTTGACCCCAGCCGCTTCCCTAGTCCGGAGGGCCTCATCAAAACCCTGCACGACGAGCACAACCTGCACTTCATGATTTCGGTGTGGGCCAAGTTCTACGAGGGCATTCCGGTCTACCGCGACTTTCAAAGCAAGGGCTATCTCTACCCGCGCAACGTGGCCAACCGCACCAAGGACTGGATTGCGCCCGGCTACACCTCCACGTTCTACGATGCCTTTAACCCCCGGGCCCGGCAGGCGTTTTGGCAACTGATGAACACCAAGCTCTTCACCAAAGGCATCGACGCCTGGTGGATGGATGCCTCCGAGCCCGACATCTACTCCAATACCTCAGTAGCTACCCGCAAGGAGCTCATGACCCCTACTTTCCTAGGCTCGGCCACCCAGTATTTCAACGGCTTTCCGCTCCAGAATGCCAAGGGCATCTACGAGGGTCAGCGCCAGACCGCGCCCAACCAGCGCGTGTTTCTGCTGACCCGCTCGGGCTACGCCGGCTCCCAGCGCTACGCAGCGGCCATCTGGAGCGGCGACATAGGTTCCCGCTGGGAAGACTTTAAAAACCAGATTCCGGCCGGCCTGAACCTGTCCTTATCCGGCATTCCGTACTGGACTACCGACATCGGCGGCTTTGCCGTGGAGCGCCGCTATGAAAAGCCCAATACTGCTGATCTGGAAGAGTGGCGGGAGCTGCAGGCGCGCTGGTTTCAGTTTGGAGCCTTCTGTCCGCTGTTTCGGGTGCATGGGCAGTATCCGTTTCGCGAAATGTTCAATATCGCGCCGGAGACGCACCCGGCCTACCAAAGTATGCTCTACTACGACCAGTTGCGCTACCGCCTGATGCCCTATTTCTACTCCCTGGCCGGCCGGGTGCACCACGAAGACTACACCCTGATGCGGGGCCTGCAAATGGATTTCGCCGCCGATCCCAACGTGCGCAGCATCGGCAGCCAGTTTATGTGCGGCCCCAGCTTGCTCGTGAGTCCCATCACCGAGTACCAGGCCCGCGAGAAGCCGCTGTATCTGCCGGCCGGCACGGGGTGGTACAACTTCTACACCGGTCAGCACCAGAGCGGCGGCCGGCAGATTGTGGAAGCCGCCCCGCTGGAACGCATGCCGCTCTTCGTGCCCGAAGGCGCCATTCTGCCCTTCGGCCCGGAAATTCAGTACGCCGCCGAAAAGCCCGCCGACCCACTCACGCTCTACGTTTACACCGGCCGCGACGGGCAGTTTACGCTCTACGAGGACGAGGACGTGAACTACAACTACGAAAAAGGCGCGTTTGCCACCATTCCGCTGCGCTACGACGAGCAGGCCAAAACCCTGACCATCGGGGCGCGGAAGGGGGCGTTTCCCGGCATGGTCACGCAGCGCACGTTTCGGGTGGTGGTCGTCAGCAAAGCCCGCCCCGTGCCCGCCGACCTTACCAAAACCACGGGCCAAACCGTCAGCTACTCCGGGCAGGCCGTGACTATACTGGTGGAGTAGGTTTATCTTTCTTCACGCATGAAAAAAGGCCGCTCCAGAAGTTCGGAGCGGCCTTTTTGATGACCTCAGATTTTGAAAGAATTCCAGTGGTCCAGCAGCTTCACGACCCAATGGCCATTTTCCTTCTGGCATATAACATATTGCATAGTTCCACCACCTGGGTCGGACCACGTAGCCCGGAAATAAGCTAGGGTGAAATTCTGGTTGAAAACGACTCGGGAGAGGCGGTACCTATTCTCCTTGTAACTGCTGGGAGCAATAAGCTTTGGCGTAAAAGCCAAATGCCTACTCATAGCCTGAAGTGGAGGGTGGATGACGGAGGTGCGGGCTTCAGACCAGTTTGTAGTATCGGTTAGGAGCGTAAGGAAACGGGGTGGTAAATGAGAATCCGTTTTCAGGCGCTATATTTCCCGGCTTGGCAATGGAGCAGGAAACTGTAGTGAATCACACAGTGCCAGGGTATCGGTGTTGGCCGTAAGCCGCTGCCAAAAGAATCCGTGGTTCAGGACCTGACCACATATTGCCACCAGTACCGAATCTTCCTGCTGCTTATACGTATCCAAGTCAGGCAGATGGTGCGGCTGCGGGGCGGAGCAGCCCGCGCAGAGTAGCCCAAGAAATAAAAATAGCCAATACGCTTTCATGCAAACAAGTTGCGGCTTATTCCGGAATGCCCCACGCTAGCCTGTCATCTAACCAAAAAAGGCCGCTCCGAAAATCCGAAGCGGCCTTTTTCATGCGTCAATCCCATCAGCTTAGAAGCCGCCCTGACCCGTAACGTTCAGGTTTTCGCCGGTGTCGACGCCCATAAAGGGGTAGCGGTAGTCGACGGGCGTCACGAAGGTTTCCTTGATGGCGCGCGGCGACACCCAGCGCAGCAGGTTCAGCATGGAGCCCGCCTTATCGTTGGTACCGCTGGCGCGGGCGCCGCCGAAGGGCTGCTGCCCAACTACCGCGCCGGTGGGCTTGTCGTTGATGTAGAAGTTGCCGGCCGCGTGCACCAGCTTCTTCGTAGCCAGGTCGATGGCGTAGCGGTCCTGGGCGAAGATGGCGCCGGTCAGGGCGTAGGGCGAGGTGCCGTCCACCAGGTCCAGGGTCTTCTCGAACTCCTGCGAATCGTAGACGTGCAGGGTCAGCACGGGCCCGAACAGCTCCTCGCACATGGTCACGTACTGCGGGTTCTTGGTTACAATCACCGTGGGCTCGATGAAGTAGCCCTTGCTCTTGTCGTGGTTGCCGCCGGCAATGATTTCCACCGAGTCGTCGGCTTTGGCGGCATCAATGTACTTGGCCAGCTTGTCGAAGGAGGCCTCGCTAATCACGGCGTTGACGAAGTTGGAGAAATCCTCCACGTCGCCCATCTTGATGGACTTCAGGTCTTCCTGCACGTAGCCCTTCACCTCGTCCCAAATGTTGCTGGGAATATAGGCGCGCGAGGCGGCCGAGCATTTCTGCCCCTGGTATTCGAAGGCGCCGCGGGTAATGGCGGTAGCTACCTGGCGCGGGTGGGCCGAGTGGTGGGCCAGGATAAAGTCCTTGCCGCCGGTTTCGCCCACGATGCGCGGATAGCTCTTGTACTTGTGAATGTTCTGGCCGATGGTCTTCCAGATGTTCTGGAATACGCCGGTCGAGCCGGTGAAGTGGATACCGGCAAAGTCGCGGTGGTTGAAGATAACTTCCCCGGCGGTGGGGCCATCCACATACACCAGGTTGATAACGCCGTCGGGCACGCCGGCTTCCTTGAAGAGCTCCATCAGCACCTGGGCCGAGTAGATCTGGGTGTTAGCGGGCTTCCACACCACCACGTTGCCCATCATGGCTACCGAGGCGGGCAGGTTGGCGGCAATGGAGGTGAAGTTGAAGGGCGTCAGGGCAAACACGAAGCCTTCCAGGGGGCGGTGCTCCAGGCGGTTCCACATGCCGGGCAGGCTCTCGGGCTGCTGCTTGTAGATTTCCTGCATGAAGAACACGTTGAAGCGGAAAAAGTCGATCAGCTCGCAGGCCGCGTCGATTTCGGCCTGGTAGGCGTTCTTGCTCTGGGCCAGCATGGTGGCCGCGTTAATCCGGGCCCGGTAGGGGCCGGCCAGCAGCTCGGCGGCCTTCAGGAAGATAGAGGCGCGGTGCTCCCAGGGCAGTTCGGCCCAGTTCTCACGGGCTGCCAGGGCCGCATCGATAGCCTGCTGCACGTGCGAGGCGTCGCCCTCGTGAAACTGGCCCAGCACGTGCTGGTGGTCGTGGGGCGGGCTGATTTTCTGGGTTTTGCCGGTCCGGACTTCCTGGCCGCCGATGTGCATCGGAATGTCAGCCTGCTGCTTTTTGAGGTCTTTCAGGGCCTGCTGCAGCTCGGCGCGCTCCTTGGAGCCGGGCGCGTAGCCTTTGACGGGTTCGTTGATCGGGGTCGGGACGTTGAAAAAGCCGTTGGCCATAGCGGGGGAGGAGTTGGAGGTATGTTTTCGAAGGAGTGGTAGGGCAAAGGTAAGCAGGATAAGCCGGGCGCTACAGTACGGGATGCGCTACATTCCAGGGAGCATCAAACGAACCAGGGTCAATGCCAAGCTCAGTCAATACCGCATACAGCTGGGGTTCGTCGGCTACGTGGTAATCGTTTTCACATATAAGAGCCAGGTCTTCGTCCCCATCAGGCGCATACAGTTCCAGCAGGGCCGTATCAAACTCCCGGTCGATAATACAGTACAGATGCTGGGGCGGCTGGGGACCTGTGGATGGCTGCCTGTTCAACTCGTAGTGAATATCCACCCACCGGCGCCGCCCTGGGGCCGAGGCGCTGATTTCCGCCGCAATAGGCTTTTGCAACATATCTAGGCGGTTCCAAACTTTGATTGAAATGCGGTTCACACACAATCGGCTTTACCGGCTTACAGCAGGGGCAGCACCTGGGCCCGCACCTGCTGTTCCAGCGCTACGCGGGAGCCCACGTTGTGCAGTACGGTGGTAAACTGCCCGTAAGTATCCATCACCGTTTCGCTGGGGTGGTTGTCGTCGCGGGTACCGTCGCCCTGCTGGCGCAGCGGGTCGCCTTCCACGCGCAGCATCAGGCCGCCCCGGTCCAGGATAGGCTGGGCTTCGTTGGGAAAGCGCACGTCGGGCACCAGGATGCACTGGCCGGGCGGCAGCCGCGCAAAGAAGGCCTGCACCCAGATTTCGTAGTCCCAGGCCCGCAGGGCGGCGCCCACCTGTTGCAGCATCTCGCCGCGGGTGCGGCCAAAATCGGGCAGCAGCTCGGCCTTGCCGGTTTGGCTGTAGTAGGGCTGGGTGCTTTCGCCGGCCAGCGTGGCGCACACGGCCTTGATAGCGTCGCCGAAAGACATAATCTGCCAGTTGCGCTCGGGCTGCAGCTGCTGAATCAGGCGGGCCACGGTGTCTTTACCGCTGCCGCGCTTGCCGGAAAGGCCAATGAGGTGAACCATGAAAGAGGCGGAGAAAGAGGCCGGAAGGAAAAGCCGCAAGGTCCGGCGGGTTTTGCTGGCTTCCAATCGGGAGTTTAATTTCTGCGTGGGCCGTGCGTGACGCCGCAAAACAGAGCCGCGGCCCCAAAAGCAGCTTCCGGCTTCCTAAACCGATTCAGCAAGCATCCGGCGGCCGGGCTGGGGCTTTACGCTTCAGGTCCGTAAAACACAATATATATCGGAATGTATTTTAACCTGATGAATACGCTTTTTTGATAGCTATGTTTTACGCAATTTGTTGCTGCCAAAATCCATGCTTTTCTCAAAAGCCTGCTACTTACATCTTTTCTACTCTTCATTGAGCCCCACTCGCTACGATGAAACACCTCTACCAATTCCACCCCACCCTGATTCTGCGTACGCCTGCCAAGCCCTTCGACAGTGGGTTCGATTCGGCGACGCTGCGTAGACGCCTGACCGACGAATCGTTTATGGAGGCCCTGTACCTGGCTTCCCCGGATCTGTGCCAGGAGTGTCAGAAATGGCAGAGCGGCGAACTGACCGACCCCAAGAAAATAGAGAAGCTGCAAGGCACTCTGGCGCGCTACTACGCCCGCATGACGAGCCGCTGCACGCCCTTTGGTCTGTTTGCCGGCTGCTCGGTGGTGAGCTGGGGCGAGGAAAGCCGCATTACCCTGGCGCCGGCCGACAATACCCGCCACACCCGCCTGGATATGCACTACCTGTGCGCGCTGGCCTATCAGCTCTCGGAAATAGAGGCCGTCAAACAGCGGATCCGCTATTTTCCCAATACCAGCCTGTACCAGATTGGGGAGGAAATCCGCTACATCGAGTACCACTACCAGAACGAGGAGCGCGTGCACCAGATCAGCTCGGCGGCGGCCTCGCCCTACATGCAGCACGTCATTGAGGCCAGCCGCAGTGGCCTCACCCGCCTGGAAATAGCGGGTTTGCTGGCCGGGGAAGACGAATTGAGCGAAGCTCTGGCGTACGTCGACGAGCTGATTCGGGCCCAGGTGCTCATCAGTGAGCTAGAGCCGACCGTTACGGGCCCCGAGTTTTACCACCATATTCAGGCCGTGCTCGGGCGCATGAATGACACCGCGCCGGAGCCCTCCATTCAGGTTCTGCAACACGTGCTGCGGCAGGTAGCTACGCAGCTGGATACGCTGGACCGCAACCTGGTGAATCCCGCCCAGGCCTACCAGGATATTGTGCGGGTACTGGAGCCGCTGGGTATTCCGATCCAGAAAAATAAGCTGTTTCAGACGGACTCTATCCGCGGGGTCGAGGGCACTTCTACCCTGGGCCGGGACGTGCAGGAGCAGTTGCTACAAGCCATGGACGTGCTGCGCTACCTTACCACGCCCCACCGCAATGAGCGCCTGGAGAGCTTCAAAGACCGGTTTCAGGCTCGCTACGAGGGGCAGGCCGTGCCCCTGCTCGAAGCCCTGGACAACGAAAGCGGGCTGCGCTACTCCGATTTTGGCAAGAGCAGCTATTCGCCGCTCGTACACGACCTGGCCCTGGCCGCCCAAGGCGGTTCGGGCCGGGCCCTGCGGCAAAACGAGGTGCAGCTTTTTATGTACCACAAGCTGCGTGAGGCGGACCGCAATGGCCAGTACAGCGTGAGTATTACCAAAGACGAGGTGCGCCATTTCGTGCCCTTCACCAACCCGCTGCCGCCTTCCCTGTCCATCCTGTTCCGTATGCTGGATGAGGGCCAGATTCTGCTCGAAGGCATCGGCGGCTCCAGCGCCGTCAACCTGCTGGGGCGGTTTGCCCACGCCGATGCCGATATTGAGCGGGTAATTCGGCAGGTAACCACCCAGGAGCAGCAGCAGAACCCGGCCGTGAAGTTTGCCGAAATCTGCCACCTGCCGGTCAGCCGCGTGGGCAACATCCTACTGCGGCCCGCTTTCCGGGAGATGGAAATACCGTACCTGGCCCAGTCGGGCGCGCCAGTCGAGGGCCAGATTCGGCTGCAGGATCTGGTGCTGTCGATGCAGGGCCGCCAGCTGGTGCTGCGCTCCAGCCTCACCAACCAGATTATCGTGCCCCGCCTGAGCACTGCCCACAACTACAGCAACCACGCGCTGCCGGTCTACGAGTTTCTGTGCGACTTGCAAACCCAGGGCCTGCAGCCGAATCTGGGCTTTTCCTGGACCTCGGTTTCGCTCTACGCCCGGTTTTTGCCCCGCCTCACGTTTCAGAACGTGGTGCTGCAGGCCGCTTCCTGGCAGTTCGACAAAGCCGAGCTGAAAGAGCTGCTGGCCGCCTCCGCTGCCGACGTTGCTACGCGCTTCGAGGAGTTTCGGCGCCGCTGGCAAGTGCCGCGCCTCTTCACCCTGGCCGACGGCGACAATGAGCTGCTGGTAGACGCCGAAAACGCCACGACGGTGCAGGTATGGCTGGATGCCATCCGGCGCCGGTCGACCATCAAGCTCCGCGAGTTCCTGCTGGCTACCCACACCAACCCCGTGCGTGATGCCGACGGGCACGTTTTTGCCCACCAGCTGGTGGCCCTGCTCGTGCGCACGGCCCCCTGCTATACCAGCCTGGGCAAAACGGACGTGGGCGCCCAGCCCGGTATCGTGCGTGAATTCTCGCTGGGTTCGGAGTGGCTCTACTACAAATTCTACTGCGGGCAGAAAGTGGCCGACCGGGTTCTGACTGAAGTTATCCGGCCCCTGACCGAGGAGCTGCTCGGGCAGGAGCTGATTGATAAGTGGTTTTTCATCCGCTACAGCGACCCCGACAACCACATCCGCCTGCGCCTGCACCTGCCCGACGTGAAGCACATCGGTGAAATTGTGTACCTGGTCAACACCTTCGTGCAGCCCTATACCAATAATGGCTACATCTGGAAAACCCAGATCGACACGTACCGGCGCGAGCTGGAGCGCTACGGGCAGCACACGATGGAGCTGTCTGAATCCTGGTTTTTCGAGGATAGCCGGGCCGTATTGGCCATGATGCACGAAACCGGCGACGACGACAGCGCTACGGCCTGGATCTGGGGGCTCCGGCAGATAGATGCCCTGCTCGAAGCCTTCGACTGCACCCTGCCCCAGAAGCTGGCCCTGCTGCAGCAGCTCAAGGAAAGCTTCGCCCAGGAGTTCGGTATGGATAAGAACCTGAAATTGCAGCTTGATGCCAAATACCGCAGCTTCCGCTCGACCATTCAGCGCACCCTGCACGGGGGCGACTTGACGGGGCAGGAAAATCAGCGGGTTCGCCGTATTGCCCAGCAAATCAAAGCAGTAGAGCGGCAGGGCCAGCTGGATGTTGACAAGAGCAGCCTGCTGGGCAGCTACATCCATATGCTGGTCAACCGGCTGATTCCGGTGGATGCCCGCCTGCACGAAATGGTGCTCTACGACTTCCTGCACCGGCAGTACCAGTCGCAGCAGGCCATGCAGAAAGTGGGGTAGGGCGCTACTTGCGGCCGCCCATTACTTTTTCCTGCAGGGCCTCGAAAAAGGCCGTGCGGTAAGTTTCGCCCAACGGCACGTAGGCCTTCATATCCTTGAACAGAATCTGGTTGCCGTCGAGGGCCTTGATTTTGTTCAGGGATACGAGGTAGGACTTGTGAACCCGCATGAAATTTTTGGGCGGCAGCCGGTCTTCCAGGTCCTTCATGTTGAGCAGCGTAATGATGCGGTCTTCGCCAGTGTAGATAGAGACGTAGTTCTTCATACCCTCCACAAACACGATTTCGTCGAAGTTGACCTTAGTCATCTTGCCCTTGCTTTCGGTCTTGACGAAGATGTAGTCGTCCTCCTTTTCGGCGGGCTGCCAGCGGGCCGTAGTATCCATCGAGGTATTCAGCGCTTTTTGGGCCGCTTTCAGAAACCGCTCGAACGATATGGGCTTCAGAAGGTAGTCGAGGGCGTTCAGCTCGAAGCCATCCACGGCAAACTCGCTGTAGGCCGTCGTCAGGATTACCCGGCTTTTACCGTCGAGCAGCCGCATGAAGTCGAGGCCGGAAATCTGGGGCATGTGAATGTCCAGAAAGATCAGGTCGATGGGTTGTGCCTGCACCATACCCAAGGCTTCCAGCGGATTGCTGGTGCTGCCCGCCAGCGTCAGGAAGGGAGTCTTGTCGATGAACGTCTTCAGGATGTCAATGGCACCTTGTTCGTCATCTACTATCAGGCAGGAAATCATCAGGTTAGAGGTCTAGGGTGAGTTGGCAGGTGTAGTAATCGGGCTCGTTGGTTACGACCAGCGTGTAGCGGTCGGGGTAAACAAGGTCCAATCTTTTCTGAGTATTTACAAGTCCGATTCCGGTGGTCTTCTCCTTGGGGCCGTTCCGCTTCTTGTTGCGCGTCTGAAAAAACAGGCGGTTGTTTTCCGTCCGGATCTGAATGACCAAGGGATTTTCCGGATCGTGCAGCTCGCCGTGCTTAAAACAGTTTTCCACGAAGGTGATAAGCACCAGCGGCAGAATCATCAGGAACTGGAGGTTGCCGATGATCTGGAACTGAATCTGCAGCTTATTACTGAATCTTAACTGGTTTATTGCGATATAGTTATGTATATGCTGAATCTCTTTTTCCAGCATCACCTTGCCATTGTTGTCATCGTCCTTGAGGGCGTAGCGCATAATATCTGACAGCAGCAGGATGCCCTTGGCCGTGCTTTCCGAATGCGGGTAGGCCTGGGCGTAGAGGAAGTTTAGGGCATTGAAGAGAAAGTGCGGGTTGATCTGGCTTTTCAGGAAAGCTAGGTTGGCTTCCATCAGGCTGCGCTCGGCCGTGCGCAGCTCCTGCTCCTGGGCGCGCTTCTGCTTTTCGAGCTGAATAGCGTTCCGCGAAAACCAGTAGCCAAAGCTGAGTAGGATGAAATAGATACCCCGGTAGAGAGCAATGGCCCAAAAATGCGGTTGAGTAGTGTAAGGGTTGACCATAGCTCCCGTACTCCACGGCAGGATATATACAATGGTGCAGTAACGTAGCAGGGCGTAAACGGTAAAAAGCAGCAGCAGCAGAAGTATATACTCCAGATAGGCCCGCTTGGCAAAATAGCGCGGCAATAGCACTAAGCTGTTGACATAGAACAGAAACGCAAAGAAGAGAAACAGTATTCCGGTTTCGATGACGTTTATGCCTGAGTTGCTTATATCAGAATCACTCATGATAAAAACAAAGGCAGTCTCATACAAAATGTAGCCCAGCCAAATGAGCAGGTGAGTTACAATGGACTTGGCGCCGGCAAGACGAAAGGACATACGACTTCGTTATTAGCTGTCAGGTGTTAAGTTAGTCGGTGCTTAAGGAAACAGCTACTGAGACAGGGCCGGAAGGTACCGCGAAAATTCAGGGTTGGTGTATATAAATCGTGGATTGGTGTAATATTCTATTTGTTTTGAAACCCTATTCGTAGGTTTGTTTCACTCTTAAGCACATCGCTTCAACCAATTCATAATCAACCACATAATTTCTAATCCGCGTATGAAAAATATCGACACCACCGCCAAATTCAATTTTAAAAAGACCACCATCACTGTGTTCAATAAGCAAGTTGCTGGCCAGGTCCAGTTTGCCAATGGTGATGATACCTCCTCTATAGATTGCTGGACGGTGAAAACGGTGGCAACTCACATCGATACTTCCTTCATGGGGTACTAGGATTGCTCATTCCGTACTGCTGAACCCAAACACAGCAAATGGCTGGTGGCTGGGGCAGGGTGACGAAAACAGTCCTTGTGCGCCGGCGCAAGGACTGTTTCGTGAGCAGATAACAACGCGTAACAATACCTTTATTTCGGAGTGAAGTAGTAAAGCCAAGCTTGACTGTTGTGCTCCTTTCGGAACAGTACAATGGTGCAGCCTTATCTATCATCATTCTATAAGGATAAGGACAGCCTTGTCGCCAGCTGGAGCAATATTCACCACGTTATTGTCTCCAAAAGCATCGAGGCCGGCACCGTAGCCGATTTGCTGGGCTACGCCATCTACTACTATAATGTGTACAAAACCTTCGGCCGGGAGCCAGACCTAGTCCGGAGCCGTGAGCTGCAGCAGCAGCTACTGCAGCGGCTGACCGATACGGCCCGCTCGGTGTGGTCACGGCTGCTGCTCGATCAGGCAGTGGCCCTGGCCTGGCTGCACGCCGAACTGGAGCAAGCGCCCCAGGCACCGGCCAGCACCGCCGAGGCCCTGGCCCCGCTCGACGCTGAGCTGCTGACGGAAGCCCGCCAGCTGCACCGATTGGCGCAGGCCGAGGGACGCCCGAAGTTCCTGCGCATCGTGCGCTATTTCTACCTGCGCCGCCCTGGTCAGCTGGTTTCGGCTTACCGGGAGCAGATAACCGACTTGTTGGCGGCCTTGGTCGGGCAGCCACAAAGTGCCTTCTGGTTTCCTTTTCTGCATACCGAAGCTGACGCCGGTTCGTCAGAGCAAACCACCCAACTGGGTTTGGCCGATGGTCTGGCCGGGGAGCTGCTGCTCCTGATGCAGCTCTACCAGGCGGACGCGCGGCTGGCCGGCATCAAGGAGCTTGTGCGCCAGGGAATACTCTATATTCTTTCGACCAAGCGGGAAGTCGACTTCTCAGAGCAGAAATTCTCTATTTTTCCCGGACAGGTAGCTGGTTCGCAGCAGGAAGCTACTTTTGATAATGAGCTCAGCTGGAGCCGTGGCGACATGGCCCAGGCCCTGCTGCTCTACCGGGGCAACGAGCTGCTGCAGGACCCTGAGTTGCTGCAGTTGGCCGAGCTGGTGGGCCTCAATACCTTGCTGCGCACGGATGTGCGCGCCACGGCCGTTACCAACTCCCGGTTTGGCTCGGGGGCGGCGGGCGTAGCGTACCTGTACCGCAAGCTCTACCAGATCAGTGGGCATGCGGCGTACCACAAAGGCTACGCCTTCTGGCTGGCCCAGATGCGCAGCTGGCTGGGCCACGAGCTGCAAAACGACTTTTATCGGCACCGCGAAGCCGACGTGCAGCAAGGCCTCGTTGGGGTAGCGCTGGTGGTTCTTTCCGCCATCAGCGAAGAGGAACTGCGCTGGGACCAGTTCCTGCTCTGATAGGGCCCGCCGGGCCGGGCGTGGGCGCCAGGCCGCAACTGGCTGCTTGCCTGCCTACAGAATCTCGCGCAACTCGCTCAGGCAGCTGATTTCGTAGGTAATGCTGGCAAAGTGGCGCCGCTTGTCGGGGTTGAAATACACCTGGTCGATGCCGGCATTGTAGGCCCCCAGTACGTCGCACTCCAGGTTGTCGCCTATCATCAGGCTTTCGGCGGCGGTGGCACCGGTGCGCTCCAGGGCGTGGCGGAACATGCGCGCGTCGGGCTTGAGGTAACCGCTGCACTCGGAGGTAATGACTTCCTGGAAGTAATCCGTCAGGTTCGAGGACGTAAGCTTGATGTGCTGAATGTCCCTGAAGCCGTTGGTAATCAGGTGCAAGGTGTATTGCTTGGCCTGCAGGTAGTCGAGCACCTCGTGGGTGAAGGGAAACACGGCCGACTTCTGGGGCAGCAGGTCGGTGAACTGCTGGGAGATGTTGAAGGGCACATCGGCCTCATCTACCCCGAGCTTGGCCAGGGTGCGCACAAACCGGATGCTGCGCAGCTGCTGCTGACTAATCTTATTGTTCTGGTACATGCGCCACAGGGCGTGATTTACGTCGCGGTACCGGTCGATGAACTCGTCGACGGTGAAGGTGCCGAAGCGGCCTAGCTCGTGCTGCACAAACAGGGTGCGCAGGGTTTCGTCGGCATTCTTCTCGAAGTCCCAGAGCGTATGGTCGAGGTCGAAGAAGAGGTGGCGGTAGGATTTCATATTCAGGGAAAAGCTCAGGAGTGACAGGCGAACCGCTTGACCTTAAAAGGCAGCCAAACAGCCGGTTCGCCGGCAATAGCATCAGTGTGGGCAGCTACCCGCTGGCAATCTGCGGCAGTGGTGAATAAGCCGTACGCATTTAGCTTGATGCCAAAAGTATGCTGGTATTCGGCCTCCAGGATGTAGTATGAGAATGGCTCGTACCCACCAAAGTCCAGTAGTCCTAACAAATCAAAGCCAATTTCCTCCCCCGTACTGGGTTCCGGTACCCGCTGACCTAGTAAGACGCGCAGATCGGTCCACTCGGTACCATCATTGGGTTGAAGCTGCGCTAAAGCGGCAGCATGATGCTCTTCGTGAAGAAATATGCCCAGCAGCTTTACTTCCGGCAATGTCGTTAAGAATCGGTTTTTGAATTCACAGGCCTTTTCCTGACTGAGAAAAAAGCCCGGCCAACCGTAGTTGCCCTGCTCGAACTCGGCTTCAATCCAGGTGTGCAGGCTGGCCAACTCCGTCGGCGTGGGAGTAAATGATTTGGGGACGTCCCGTTTGCTATAGTCCCATTTGAAACCCCAGATGCTGGGATACACGTGGCTGATGTAAGTGCTGACCGACCATGTTCGGTTGACGAAGGCATGGCTATTGACAACTCCCCGCTCACGCTTGGGAATGACCAGGTAATGGCCGGCGAGGTAATACATCCTAGTCGAGCAGCAGTCGTTTGACAACCCGGCCGTCGACCAAATGATTCTGCACGATGTCGGCCGCGTCCTTGGGCTTCACGTCGCCGTAGAGCGTGCCTTCGGGGTAGATAATGACGGCCGCGCCGGGGCCTTTCTTGCAGTGCTTGCACACATCCAGGCAGTTGCAGGTCTGCACCCGGGTTTTGCGCTTGGTGCCGCCGATGAGCAGGCTTTTCAGCCCCTGCTTCTTGATTTCAATCTTCAGGGCGCGGGCCACGTCCTTGCCGATTTCGTCTTTTTGGTTGTTGCACACAAACAAGTGATACGCCAGATTCATAGGGCAGCTGCTAGGGAAAGGGCCACTGGCGGGCAGGGTTAGGGCATGCCCAGCCAGCGGCGGTTTTGGAGCTTGTACGCGGCTAGCTCCCGGTTCGACCATAGCGTCTGGTAAATCTGCTGGTCGCGCACCAGCTGGGGGTCTTTCTCCATGAAGGCCAGCAGCTGCTGAACCAAGTCGGTGGCTTCGTCCTTTAGAAAGTAGAACGCCCAGTTGTCGAGGCGCCGAAAACTCACCAGCCCCGCATTTTTCAGATATAGTAACTGGCGCGAGGTTTTGGTTTGGGTGAAGTCGAGCACCTGTTCTAGGTCGGAAATGCACATTTCCTGGTTGCGCCACAGCAAATGCAGGATGCGCACGCGCGAGTCGTCGCCAAAAGCTTTGAATAGTTGTTGACCAAATGCAACGCTGAAGTGTTTTAGGCGCATCTTTTGTCTGAAAGGCGAAGCAGGCCCCCGGCCCGGACTGGTAACAAATTTACACCAACCCGGGCTTCCACCCTCAAAGAGCCGTATTATTGTAGTCTGTAATGCCTTGTATGACTGGTAGTGTTCGAATTCCTTTCTCGTGGCTAGTCCTGGTGCTGGTCGTTCTGGCCCTGGTGGGGCTGCGCCCCTCGCGGGCCCAGGCCCAGGGGCAGCGCCGCGTGGTGCAGTTCACCGGCATCATTGCCACCGGCGACTCGCTGCTGGGCGTGCCCGGCGCCACGGTGTTTGTGCCTAAAGCCGGCCGCGGCACGGCCACCAATGCCTACGGCTACTTCTCCCTGCCGGTACTCAGCGGCGACAGTATCGTGATTCGCTCCCTGGGCTACCGCAACCAAACGGTGGTTATTCCGCCCGACTATCAGCGCCAGAGTTACTCCGTCATTGTGCAGCTCAAGGAAGACGCCACGATTCTGCCCGAGGTACGCATCTTTCCCTACGCCACCGAAAAGGAGTTCAAGCGCGCTTTCCTGGCCCTGAAGCTGCCCAAGGAGCGGGGCTCGGCCATGGCTGATAACCTGAACGAGCAGGTGCTGCGCCGCATTTTCAACAACGCGCCGGTAACCAGCATGGGCAACTACCGCCAGACCATGCAGAACCAGGAATACGACCAGGCCCGCCGCATGGGCACCGCGCCCACACCCCAAACCAACAACCCGCTGCTGAACCCCTTCAGCTGGCTGCAGCTGATTAACCAGATCAAGCAGGGCGAGTTCAAGAAGAAAGAAGGCGTCGATTATTAATCGATTTGCTCTAGCAAACCAGAAGGCCCGCCGAAACGCGGACTTTCTGGTTTTTAAGCGGTTTGTGCAGAATAGAAGGGGTAGCTGAACGGTAACCAGAAAGCCGGTTTTGGGGTAAAGGCCAAAGATGCCTTGGGCGCTATATAAAAGCGGTTACCTTGGCTCGTTCCTTTCAGCAAATCTCCTATGGATACGAATCTTCCGGTTTCAACTCAGCCCCGCGTGGTTATCGTGGGGTGTGGTTTTGGGGGCCTGCGCCTGGCCAAATCCCTGCGCGACGCGCCGGTGCAGGTCGTGGTTATTGACCGCAACAACTACCACAACTTCCAGCCGCTGCTCTACCAGGTAGCCACCGGCGCCCTGGAGGCCGACAGCATTGCCTACCCGATTCGCAAGATTTTCGCCGGCCAGAAAAACTTTTTCTACCGCATGGCCGACGTGCAGCGCGTGGACACGGCCAGCAATACGGTGCACACCAGCGTGGGTGATATTCACTACGACTACCTGGTGCTGGCCACGGGCTCCCTCACCAACTTTTTCGGTATCGAGAGCCTGGAGAAAAACGCCATGCAGATCAAGAGCATTCCGAATGCCCTGAACCTGCGCAGCTTTATCTTCCAGAACTTCGAAAAGGCCCTGCTCACCGAAAACCCCGAGGAAAAGCAGGCTTTGATGAACATTGTGGTGGTGGGAGGCGGCCCCACGGGCGTGGAAATCAGTGGCTCACTGGCCGAGATGCGCAAGCACGTGCTGCCCAAGGACTACCCCGAGCTGGACCTGGGCAAGATGAAAATCATCCTGGTGGAAGCCGGAGCGGAGCTGCTGGGCCCCATGTCGGTGAAGTCGCAGCAGGATGCGATGCGCTACATGCAGGAACTGGGCGTGGAAGTGCGGCTCAACACTCACATTAAGGGCTACGAAAACTGCCGGGCCTACTACTCCGAAACCGACTTTATCCCGACCGAAAACCTGATTTGGGCTGCTGGGGTAAATGGCGCGGCCGTGCCCGGTATTCCAGCCGAGCTGGTGGCCCGCAACAAGCGCATCAACGTGAACCAGTGGAACCAGGTGGAAGGCCTGCCCAACGTGTTTGCCATTGGCGACGTGGCCAACATGGTGACCGAGGAAATGCCCCGCGGCCTGCCCATGCTGGCGCCCGTGGCCCAGCAGCAAGCCGAGCTATTGGGCGACAACCTGCAGCGCCTCATCAAAGGCCAGGCGCCGGTGCCATTCGTGTATAAGAACAAGGGCGTAATGGCCATCGTGAGCCGCAATAAGGCGGTAGTGGATTTGCCCAACGACGTGCATTTCAGCGGCATCTTCGGCTGGTTTACCTGGCTGTTTGTGCACCTGATGACGCTGGTGGGCTTCCGCAATAAAGTAGTAGCCTTCGTCGACTGGGCCTTCAGCTACTTCAGCTCCGACCAGGCCCTGCGCCTCATCATCCGCCCCTTTAGCCGCCGCGACGTGAAAGACGACCAGGGCAAGAAGAAGGCCGAGCACGCCACCAGCACCCCGCAGTACAACCCCACCCCGCCCGCCATTCAAACGCCCGCGGCGTAGTGGTTAATGTGCTAATTCTTAATGCGCTGATGTGCTAAATATGCCAAATGTTTCCTTGGGAGGCACGAAGCCATTCGTCCTCTGAGATGTAGAAAGCTCTCTTCACTGAAAAGCCCTTTCCTGCTCGTGCGGGAAAGGGCTTTTTCCGTTGTTATAAGCTGCAGTGGGACAGGTGAGGAAGGTCCTTCGCAAGCTCAGGATGACAGTGAAGGATGACAGTCATAACTGCCAGCCGATACACAAAACTCACCATCTCACCACTTACAAGGCATACTCGGCCAGGGCGCGGCAGATGTCGTGGATGCTGCGGTCGTCGCGGAAGGTTTTGCTGATGGGCTCGGCCTGGCCCCGAATCCAGATTTTTAGCTCGGCGTCGAGGTCGAAGTGGCCGGTGGTTTCCATCGAAAACCGCTCGATGCTACGGTAGGGCACGCTCAGGATTTCCCGCTTCTTGCCCGTTACGCCCTGCTTATCGACCATCATCAGGCGCTTGTTGGTGAAGATGATCTGGTCGCGGATGATGGCGTAGGCCTTTTCAATCCGCTCCCCGGTAGCCAGAATTTGCGTGAGCTCCTGCTGGAGTTCCTGCGCGTCGTTTTCGGAAGCATTGCCCAGCAGGCCGTCGAGAAGTCCCATAGCAAGTCAGATTAGGTGAATTGAGGAGGAAGAAAGATGCGAATAGTTTTGCGGACCGCTCACTTGGCAGCCCGTCCAGGCGGGGTCAAACGGCCAGAAACCCCCCATCCACGATGATGAGCTTGGCCCCGTGCGCAGTGGAAGAACGGTGGGAGCTTAACGTGTCGGATACTTCGTACGACATGCCGACAGTCATGCGGAACGTTTGCCCGTCGGCCAGCTCGGTCAGCAGCTCTCCTTCGGTTACGAACAGCAAATGGCCTTTCTCACACCAGTGGTCGGCTTTGTACCCCGCCGAGTACTCGACCATGCGCACCCGCAGGCTACCCAGCTGCAGGGTGCGCCAGTAGGCTACGCCCGTTTCGCCGGGGTGCTCGGTAGCCGGTATGTGGGTCCAGTCGGTGACCTGGAAGGGAACAAGGGTAGCGTGCATGGCTCAGACCAATTAAGGGAAATAGTTTGGCTTTGGGCTTGCGGCTTAGCGCCGCAAATCGGCCGTCGTCGCGCAGCTGGTAGAGCAGCGTAGAATCGGCGCAGACAAAGTCGTTCATCTTTTCATCGACAGCAGAGCAGTTGCTTTGATCAACGTGGACGAACAAACGCTGGTGCGGGCCCCAACTCAGCGTAGAGGTGCGCACGTAAGTGTCGCCCGCGTCGCCAAAAGTTTCCGCTACCTCACATTGGTCCGTAACCAGGCCCGACGTCTGATTCAAGATAAAAAGAATGATTCGGCTGGAGACATGTACGCCCGGTACACGGGTTAGCAGGCCGATTTGCCGGTTAGGTAGAGCCAGCTGGGCCAGCGCAAAAACATTAATTGCTCTACAGCAGTGGCGGCTTCGGGAGCCGGCTCCGCTGCCGGAGATACAACCACTGCTGCGGGAGTCGTTCGTTCCTGACCGCAGCCCGTGCTTAAAGCAGTCAAGCAGAAAATGGCAAGATGCAGGCGGCGCATAGCAGAGGGAGCCAGAGGAAGTGAAGCGGCTGGAAACATAAAGGAAAAAGCCCGAAGCGGATGCTTCAGGCTTTGGGAATGTTCCTGGCAAGTCATGTGAGCTTACCGCAAGCAGACCAAGTGACGGGCTTGCTAAGCCACCTGCGCCCGTGCTTACTGCATCTTGTAAGCGGCGCAGCCGGTGGTGCCCACGTTGCTCAGCACCAGGTGCGGGATGGGCAGCGGCACCGTATTCTGGGGGCAGAATGCCTCACGGGCTTTGTCGCTGGGAGTGTAATTAAAATAGATAACCTGCCCCATCTTGACTTTCTGACCGGCAAGAATTAGCTCGTCGTTGTTCTGCTGCGTATTTACGGCCGCTACCAGGTTGGCGTAGGGGCTGAGCGGTTTGCCAATAGCGTCCGGGCTGTTCACCTCAATCAAGATGCCGTCCATGCAGGCGTTGCCCACGATTGTGCCCTGATAACAGGCCGGAGCCGGGGCCGGGGCCTCTTCGTCAATGCAGCCTTCTACGTTGCAGGCGCTCAGGGCCAGCAGCGTCAGGAGGGTAAAGGCAGGCAGAACAGAGGAGAAGTGTCGCATGGGAATGGTAGTAAGTGCGGATAAAATGATGATTTGTTGTATTAAGAGCTGGCCGGGGTAAGAATGGTTGCACGCCGGGCCAAGCCCACGCGTATGTTGTGACGTTTTGATTTGTGACGAGTCAAAACGTCACAAACCAAAACGTCACAAGAAGTAAGACACAAAAAAACAGCCGGACCATGTGGGCCCGGCTGTTGAAAGAAGCTGGCAAGAAGGCGGCGCTTAGTTGGTGCCGCCCGTGCTGCTGCCACCGCCCGCGGGCTGACCCTGCTGGGTGGTGCTTTGCTGCTGCATGGGGTTGGGCGCGGCCTGCTGCTGCTGCTGATACAGCTCGAAGCGCGAGGGAGCCAGCTTGCGGGGGAAGCTGTTGTTGCTCAGGTCCGTATCGGCCGTTTCCAGGAATGGGTCCAGGATAAAGCTCACCACGGGCTTGGGCGTAACGAGCACCTTGGTAACGTGCTCGTTGTTTTTGCGCCAGATTTCGGCCGGAATATTCACCACTTCCGTCTTGCCGTCCTCGAAGGTCATCTGCACAATAACCGGCATCGTGAGGCCGCCCACGTTGCGCAGGTCCAGCTCGTAGAAGTGCAGACCGGCGTTGAGGCGGGCTTGCTGCTCGGGCTTGAGCGAGCTGACGTACTTCTGGTAGCGGGCCCGGTCGGCGTCGGTGGTGGCGGTGGGGTCGTAGTTGTTGTAGAAGTCCTTCAGGTCGGGTTTCTCATCCACTACGGTCTTTTTGATGTCCTGCAGGTTGCGTTGCTGGCTCAGGGTCTGGGGGGCGCTGTTGAGCATTTCGCGGGACTTGGCATTCTCGATTTCGGGGTTTTTCGAGTCCACGGTGTACCACTTCACGCCTTCCAGGCTCAGGTCGGAATGGTCGGTGGTGTAGAACCAGCCGCGCCAGAACCAGTCGAGGTCGGTGCCGGAGGCGTCTTCCATCGTGCGGAAGAAGTCGGCCGGCTCGGGGTGCTTGTAGGCCCAGCGCTGGGCGTAGGTTTTGAAGGCGTGGTCGAACAGCTCCCGGCCCATGATGGTCTCGCGCAGAATATTCAGGCCGGTAGCGGGCTTGGCGTAGGCATTGGGCCCAAACTGCAGCACCGACTCCGAGTTGGTCATAATCGGGGTTTGCAGGCTCTTATCGGTGCGCATATACTCCACGATGTTCTTGGGCTCGCCGCGGCGCGAGGGGTAGCCCCGTTCCCATTCCTGCTCGGTAAGAAACTGCACGAACGTGTTCAGGCCCTCGTCCATCCACGACCACTGCCGCTCGTCGGAGTTGATGATCATGGGGAAGAAGTTGTGGCCTACTTCGTGAATAATCACCGAAATCATTCCGTATTTCCGCTCAGCCGAGTACGTGCCGTCCTTCTCGGGGCGGCCGCCATTAAAGCAGATCATCGGGTATTCCATGCCGCCCACCGGGCCGTGCACCGAAATGGCCACGGGATATTCGTAGTCGATGGTGTGCTTGGAGTAGGTTTTGATGGTGTGGGCCACTACTTCCGTCGAGTACTTGCCCCACAGCGGGTTGCCTTCCTTGGGGTAGTAGCTCATGCAAAGCACCGGGTTGCCGGCCTGCTCGATTTCCATGGCGTCCCAGATAAACTTGCGGGACGAGGCCCAGGCAAAGTCGCGCACGTTTTTGGCGGCGTAGGTCCAGGTTTTGGTGCCCGACGCGCGCTTCTGCTCGGCCCGCTCGGCTTCCATTTGGGTTACAATCAGTACCGGCTTCTTGGCTCCCCGGGCCTGGGCCAGGCGCTTGCGCTGGGTGGCGCTCAGCACCTGGTCGGGGTTCTGGAGCACGCCCGTGGCACCCACCACGTGGTCGGCGGGAGCGGTGATGCTCACGCGGTAGTCGCCGAAGGGCAGGGTAAACTCGCCGCTGCCCAGAAACTGCTTGTGCTGCCAGCCGCGTACGTCGTTATACACGGCCATGCGGGGGTAGAACTGGGCTATTTCGTAGAGGTAGTTTTTGTCCTCGGGGAAATACTCGTAGCCGCTCCGCTGGCTGAATTTGAGCTGGTCGTTGATGTTGTAGTGCCAGGCCATGCTGAACGTCACTGACTGCTTGGGCCGCAGGGGCGTAGGCAGGTCGATGCGCATCATGGTGTGGTTGATGGTGTGCTTCAGCGCCTTGCCGCCCTTCAGCGTCACCGACTCAATCTTGAAGCCGCCGTCGAAATCGGAGCGCATCAGGTAGTCCATGGCCTGAAACGACATCTTGTCCTTCACCTCGGCTACCTGGGTGCTGGTGGTAATGGAATTCTTGTCGAGGATGTTCTGGTCGAGCTGCACCCAGAGGTAGGTCAGTACGTCGGGCGAGAGGTTGGTGTAGGTAACGTCCTCGGAGCCTTTGATAGACTGCGTATTGTCGTCCAGCGTGACGCGGATGTTGTAGTCGGCGCGCTGCTGCCAGTAGTCGGCGCCGGGGGCCCCGGAAGCCGTGCGGAAGGCATTGGGCGTGGGCAGCAGCTGGTCGAGCTGCTGAAATTTGTCGGTGCCGGAGTTGGTGGTCTGGGCCAGCAGCGGCGCGGCCGTCAGCGTCGCCAGGCCCGCGGCCAGCAGTAAGTTTCTGAACATAGAAACACGAAATAGAGAGGCGAAAAATCAAAAAAAACAGCCCCGTACACCACCGCGCACACGACTTAGAAAGCAAGGACACTGGTGCGGCCCCAAACGCTGCATGCGCCGGGCATAGTTTCTCAGCCGGTCAGATTTTGCAGCAGTAGCACCGCCGCAATACCGGCTGCGGCGCCGCTAACCACCAGCACCCAGTCGCGGCGCGGGGCACGGGCAGCTTGCAGCACCACGTAGCCCAGCAGCAGAATCAGAGCCACAATCAGCAGCTGACCCAGTTCCACGCCCACGTTGAAGGCCAGCAGCTCCAGCACCGGGCGGCTGCTCTGGCCCAGCAGCTGGCGCAGGTAGCTCGAAAAGCCCAGCCCGTGCACCAGGCCAAACACGGCCGCCAGCAGGTTGGGCACGGCCCACAGCAGCGGCTGGAGGCGCGTATTCTGGCCGGCCCGGCGCAGGTTCAGGGCGCAGGTCAGCAGAATGGTCACCGGAATCAGAATTTCGATAACCCGCGGGTTATACTGCACAAAGCCCAGTGTGGCCAGCGCCAGCGTGATGGAGTGGCCCAGGGTGAAGCTGGTAACCAGGGCCACCACGCGGCGCCACTCAGCCGCTACGTAGGGCGCGCACAGGGCCAGCAAAAACACCAGGTGGTCGTAGGCCTGCAGGTTGAAGATGTGGAAAAACCCCAACTGCAGATACGTCTGAAAAACGGACATAGTCCAAAGTTAAGACGAGTTGCCTTATAACCCGATAAGCCAGGAGCAAGCCGGCTGCCGCTACCATGCCTTGGTGCGGGCCCATGACCTAGCTAGTAAGCCACAAAAAAGCCCCGTCAGATGCTGGCGGGGCTTTTTTGTGGCTTACTTGTGCGGATTACTCCTTCACAATGCGGCGCGTATCGAGGCCGCCTTCGGTTTTGGCGCGCAGCACATACACCCCGGCGGGCAGTTGGCTCAGGTTAATGGCCTGCGTCACGGTGTTAGGCGTGGGCTGCACCGTGGTAGTAAATACCACCTGGCCCAGGGCGTTGAGCACGGTCAGCTCCACGGCCTTGCGGTAGCCGATCAGCTCCACGCTCAGCTTCCCGTCGCGGGTCGGGTTGGGGTACACGCTCAGCGAAGAGCCGGCCAGTGGTTTTACGCTGGAGTTTACCACTAGGGCCGCCGAAGGAGCCGAGGCGCAGCCCGCTGCACTCGTCGTCACGACGGTATACGAGCCATACTGGGCCGAGGAGTTCACCACGTAGGTTTGGCCCGTAGCACCCGGTATGGCCACGCCGTTCAGGAAGAACTGGTTGCCGGTAGCCGCGCTGGAGGTCAGCGTGGTGGTCGCGCCGTTGTACTGCACTGTCAGCGTGGGGGTGGCCGGACGAGCATTAATGGTAACCGAGGCGGTAGCCGAGGTGGCCGCGCAGCTACCGGAGGCGGCTACGGTGTTGGTCACGGTATAGGTGCCGGCCGCACTCGTAGCCAGGTTAATAACGCCGGTGCTGGCGTTGATGCTCAGGCCCGAAGTCGAACTGAACGTGCCGGCCGTGGCCCCCGCGCCCAGGGTTGGGCTGATGGTGGTCGAGCCGCCCGCGCAGTACGTAGCATTGGCATAGGAGAAGCTGGCCGACTGCGAGTTGGTGATGGTCACCGTCGCCGTGGCCGAAGCTGGGCAGGTGCCGCCCACGCTGTAGGTCACCGTGTAAGTGCCCGGCGTCGAAGCCGTCAGGTTGATAGCGCCCGTCGAGGCATTGAGGCTCAAGCCAGCAGCTGAGCTAAACGTACCGCCCGTGGTGCCGGTGATGGTCGGCGTGGGGTTAGCCGCGCTCTGGCAGAAGGTCGAGGCCGAGTAGCTGAAAGCCGCCGAAGCAGCAGGATTTACCGTGACCGTAGTGGCCGCGGAAGTCGCCGAGCATCCACCCGCGTTGGTTACAACTACGGCATAGCTGCCGCCGGCCGTAGCCGTGTAGGTAGCTGCCGTGGCCCCGCTGATGGGCGAGCCGTTGAGCAGGAACTGGTAGGTGTTGCCCGCACCGGCTGGTGCCGTCAGCACCACCGAGCCGCCCTGGCAGAAGGTTGTGGGGCCACCAGCCGTCAGCGTGGCCGTTGGGGCCGCGTTGATGGTGATGGTAGTAGTGGCCGAGGTAGCGGCGCAGCTGCCCGAAGCGGCAATAGAGTTCGTAACTGTGTAGGTGCCAGCCGTGCTGGTAGCCAAGTTGATTACGCCCGTCGAAGCATTAATGCTCAGACCCGCAGTTGAGCTGAACGTGCCAGCGCTGGCACCCGTAGCAAAGACTGGAGCAACCGTAGCGGTAGAACCGGCGCAATAGTTGGCGCTGGCGTAGGAGAAGCTGGCCGACTGCGAGTTGGTAATGGTCACCGTCGCCGTGGCCGAAGCTGGGCAGGTGCCGCCCACGCTGTAGGTCACCGTGTAAGTGCCCGGCGTCGAAGCCGTCAGGTTGATAGCACCGGTGTTGACATTAATGCTCAAGCCAGCAGCTGAGCTGAACGTACCGCCCGTGGTGCCGGTGATGGTCGGCGTGGGGTTAGCCGCGCTCTGGCAGAAGGTCGAGGCCGAGTAGCTGAAAGCCGCCGAAGCAGCAGGATTTACCGTGACCGTAGTGGCCGCGGAAGTCGCCGAGCATCCACCCGCGTTGGTTACAACTACGGCATAGCTGCCGCCGGCCGTAGCCGTGTAGGTAGCTGCCGTGGCCCCGCTGATGGGCGAGCCGTTGAGCAGGAACTGGTAGGTGTTGCCCGCACCGGCTGGTGCCGTCAGCACCACCGAGCCGCCCTGGCAGAAGGTTGTGGGGCCACCAGCCGTCAGTGTGGCCGTTGGCGTCGCCTGAATCGTTACCTGAGCCGTGGCCGAAGAAGCGGCGCAGCTGCCCGAGGCCGCAATGGTGTTAGTCACAGTATAAGTGCCCGGCGTGGAAGCCGTCAGGTTAATGGCACCCGTCGAAGCATTGAGGCTCAGGCCCGCCGTCGAGCTGAACGTGCCGGCGCTGGCCCCTGCGGCAAAGACCGGCGAGGGGTTGGCGGCGCCCGAAACGCAGTAAGCGGCATTGGCATACGAGAATGTAGCCAGCGGAGCGCTATTAATGGTTACCTGCTGGGTGCTCGTTGAGGGGCAGTTGCCGCCCACGCGGTAGGTTACGGTGTAGGTACCCGGCGTGGAAGCCGTCAGGTTAATGGCGCCAGTATTGGCATCAATGCTCAGACCCGAAGTCGAACTGAACGTGCCGCCGCTGGTACCCGTGATGGTCGGCGTTGGATTCGCCGCGCTCTGGCAAAAAGCCGAAGCCGAGTATGCAAACGTGGCCGTCGTAGCGGGGCTGATGGTAACGCTCGTAGTGGCCGTAACGGCCGCGCAGTTGCCCGAAGCCGCCACGGTGTTAGTCACGGTGTAGGTGCCGGGTGTGCTGGTTACCAGGTTAATAGCGCCGGTGTTAGCATTGATGCTCAGGCCCGAAGTCGAGCTGAACGTGCCGGACGTCGAGCCGGCTGCTACCGTGGGAGCGGGCGTGGCTCCGTCGCCGGTGCAGTAGGCGGCATTGGGGTAGCTAAAGGTGGCCGTGGGCGCGGCCGTGATGGTCACGGAAGCCGTGCTCGAGCAGTTGCTGCCGGTGCTGTAGGTGATGGTGTAGGTGCCGGGCGTGCTGGCAGCCAGGTTGATAGCGCCGGTGTTAGCATTGATGCTCAGGCCCGAAGTCGAGCTGAACGTGCCACCTCCCGAACCGCTGACGGTGGGGGTGGGGTTCGTGCCATTGTTGCAAAAAGTGCTGGCCGGATACGTGAACGACGCGTTGCAGTTGGAGGTAGTAGTAGCCTGACCCACGACGCGGAAGTCGCGCAGCAGGGCGTAGCGGCCGGCAGAGCTGCTGCCGCTGGCGTAGTACAAGCGGATGGTCAGCGTCTGGCCGGCGGCCAGCGTCACGCCGCCCGTGCGGTTCAGGGCCAGGCGGTAGGTCTGGTTGGAGCTGGTATTCTGGTTGCGCAGGAAAATAGGGTCGGCGAAGGTGCCGGTGCCGGTGCCGGGCGTGGCGGTGCGGGGCGTGAGCGGACCAATTGGACCGGTGCCGCCGGCTACTTCCGTCGAGTCGGCAGTGGTAAAGCCGGTTTTGGAATATACCACCGCCAGCTTCAGGTTGCTGGCTGTGTTATTGAAAGCCGACCACAACACCAGCGAGTCGGTCCGCAGCGAGGCGTTGGCCGCGGCCGTGATGGTGAACTGCACATAATACGCCCGGTTGAGGTTGCTGCCGGGCAGCGGAACAAAGGAGCCATCACCGCTGGGCGAGGAGCCGAAGGCCATACCAAACTGCGACGAGTAAGGCTTGATGGCCGTGCCCAGTGTTGGGTCCGACAGGTAGAAGTTGCGCAGGCTGGCGCTGGCCGGCACTACGCCCGGGGCGCGCACGGCGGCGCTGTCCTGGTTGTTTACTTTCAGCGGCCACCACTGCAGGTTACCGGTGGTAGTGGTTTGGGCCATACCCGGGAGGGCAGCCAGACTAAAGAACATCAACCAGGCCAATAGTAGCCCCGAAAAGCGTCGCTGTCGTGTGTCGGCAGTCATACCACCCGTCAAAGACAGGCGGCGGCAAAGTAAGTTTGCAGCCATAATAGACTAAAAGTAGGAGTGGGGAATGGAGGGAGAGTTAAACGCAGGGATAAGGAAAAAATCCTCTTTGGTACCGGGCCACACAGGGCGCCGCGGGCAGAGGGCGTATGCCAGTACGGCAATGCCCGGGAAAGGGTGCGCCGTCGGCTAATAATTATAGAGCGGCTGAAAAAAAGGTGTTGACGCTACCTGAGGAGCACTATTTTACGGGTTGCCCGAAAAACAAGTCGCCCGAAAAAATCCCGCTGCCACCAGTTCATGCCGGCGGGTCACGGCGATAGTAAGGGATATAGAATATATAATTTTTAGCGTATTTAAGTCAATTTCCGGTTTCGGTAGCAGTTGAGCTCTGCTCGCCGTCATTCATTGCTCCGCTTCCAGTGTGTTTTCCGGCGGAAGCATACGCTGTAGCCCGGCGGAAACCAGCCTGACGGATTACTACCTGCTTGCGCTGGGCCAGCAGCTGCGCGTGACGACAAAACGGAAAAAGCCCCTGGGCAGCAGGGGCTACCCAGGGGCTCTGGCACAGGAAGCAACCGGAAAAGCTAGGCCGAATACTGCTGCCGGCCCAGGCTGCCTTCCAACTGCTCAATCCGCTCCTTGTTATTGTAATTATCGACCATGCCGCTAAGCAAAAACAAGTCGATAATCCAGCCCACGCCCAGCAGCTGTCCGGTGAGCAGGTACACAATGCCCGAGCCCACCTTGCCCAGATAAAACCGGTGCAGGGAAAGCCAGCCAAAAAAGAACCACAGCAGATAAGCAACTACTTTCGATTTCATGGGTGAAGAAGAGTAAGACGAAAAGGAGTAAATCGTTGAGGATAAAGACCTTGCTATTCGCTGAGATAGTAACCTGAGCGAAACCGGGGAATCAGGGAGTAGATGCGGGCGGCCGGTGCGCCGTTGCCTGAGTCATCAAACAAATGGTAACTCATTGCGGCCTACCCCGCTGACGGTGCTAGAACTTGGCTTTTACGATGGCAAAGCGAGGTGAGGTGCTTTGGAACGGATACAGCACGTAGGCATCCGAAGTGTTACGGCGGGTGATGGTCGTAGGGCTGACGGCGCCGGTAGCAAAGCTGCCCGTGCTGTTGGTCGTGGCCCAGGCGTCGGTGCTGCTTAGGCGCAACACGGTGGTCTGACTGCCCGATACCAGCAGCAGCGTCTGCGGGTTCAGCAGTAGCAGGCCGTCGGCTCCCGTCAGGTTCAGGCCCGCGGGAGTCGTGACTTTGGTGAAGCTGGCAGGCGTAGCCACCGGGACTTTAAACAGGCTGCCGTCGTTGGCTTTGGCCACCAGCAGGTAGCCGTCGGGGTGAAATACGATGCCGTTCAGGCCGAAGCCGGTGCCCCCGCTCAGCTGGTTATTTTCCAGAAATACCGACGCAACGCCCAGCGCATCGACTTTATAGATAATGGGCGAGAGGCTGTCGGTGATGTAGATATTGCCCTGCGCGTCGACGGCAATGTCGTTGGCAAAGTGCGCCTGATTGGGCCGCAGGTTGCCCAGGTCAATGTAATTCTGCAGCGCTCCGCTGGTGCTGTTGAAGATAGCCAGGGCCGCCAGCTTGCGCAACGTGGCGGCAGTAGTGCGGGCGGCGTTGGCGCCGTTGTCGGAAACGGCCACTAGCAGGCGGTTGCGGCTGGCGTCGAGGTTCAGGCCAATGGTCGAAATCAGGCGCGGCTCATCGGCAAACTGGGTGTAGGTGCTGTCGTCCTTCACGCTGCCAATCTTGCCCTGGGTGCGGGAGCTCACCAAAAAGCGCTTGTTGACTTCGTCATACTGAATGCCTTCGGGGTGCAGACCCGCCTGCGGCACCGTAATTCGGTCGGGGGCCGTGGGGGCCGATTCGGTTTCGTCGTCGTCGGAGCAGCCCGGCAGCGCACCCGCCACTGTTGCTAGTAGGATTGTAAGGCGCGCGTAGCGGCCCAGGGTCACCAGCACGGGCTGGCGCAAAAGAGAAGAGAAGAGCATAGGAGCAGTCATTAGCCATGAATAGTTGAGCTATCCGAGCATACGACTCTGACTCAGAATGGATTGAATGAAATTAAGGCTATTTGCGTCGGCTCTGAGCGGCTGATTCGGTCAATAGCCCACTGAAAAGGCTGGCAGTGCCCGGCGGCGGGCGGCCACCCGGAGCTGCTTCAGCTGCCGGCCTACCAGCAGCACAGCCCGCCCCCACCAACGGCCGTCAGACAGGAATCGGCGGTAGTATCCGACTTTTCGTCTGGCCTAGAGTAGGGTGGCAAAGCGGCCGGAAACCTCAGGTTGGGGCCGGAAAGGACCTATTAGCCAGCCAGGACAGAAGCTGTAAGAAGGACATTACACGGCGCGGGCACTACCGCCGAAAAGTGCGCCGAAGCCGAAGTCGCGCCGTACTTTTCCCGACCTCTTCCACCCACTAGCTCATGAGTAGCCCCATCAACTTTTTCTTGCTCGTTATAAGTGTCGGCTTTCTGCTGAACGCCGCTGGGCCGGTAAGTGCCCAGGCGGTGCCCCCCGTCACTTCAGCGGTTGCCGCGCTAAGCCCCAAGCTGCCAACGCAGGCTGATACGGTTGCCGCCCTGCATCGGCTGTTCCAGCGCCGCCGTGTTGGTGGGGGCGTGCTGCTGAGCGTGTCGGGGGCCACGGTCGCTACGTTTATGGGCCTGCTCAGCTCCGAAGAAGGCTTTGGCCCGGGTACCGATGTGGTGCTGATTACGGCCGTATCTGCGCTCTACACGGCTCCGTTCTGGTCGGTAGGTGCCAGCAAGCTGGTGCGCTTCAGTCGCAAAAGAGAACAGCAGGTCATCGACGAGTTTGTGGCTACGCGGGAGCTGCCGGCCAAAATCAGGCGACGCCTGAAGCCTGCCTACTTCCGGTAGCTGACCTTCGACTGCTGCCCCGGTAGTGCCCCGCCGAATAGGCAGATGGCTTTTTTTGATGGAGAAGTTCTGCGGGGTGTTTCTAGATAGGAGAAATAAGATAAAATTGCTGAGTAATTCCCTTCGCGTTTATCTGTTTTCTGCATGATTACATCTGTACTCCGGGCCGGTCTGCTGGCCGGTTTGCTCGGGTTGAGCACCTTATCGGTATCGGCCCAAACGGTAGCCCCCGCCGCCGATTCTGCCGCCCAGCGTGCCCCGGTGGCCTCGCCCACGGACAAATCCAAGCAAACCTTCAAGCAGAAAATGCTGGCCCAATACGCCTCAAACGATACGGCCCGGGCTGTCATCAACCTGTTTGCCAAGCGCCAGGGCGGTGGGGCCATCTGGATTGTATCGGCCAGCCTGTTTACGGTGCGCGGCGTGGTGGCAGCCCAAGGCGCCTACAGCACCACCGTAAACGGAGTAGTGGTGGAGGAGCGGGATGCCAACCCCACCCCGGTTATCCTGGTCGGGGGGCTTTTCGCGGGCTACGGGGTAAGCAAGCTGGCCCGCTTCAGCAACGGCAAGCTGGAGCAGACCCTGCAGGCCTACCACCAGGGCACCCCGCTGCCCAAGTGGGTGCGCCGCCGTCTGAAGCCCCGGTTTTTCGCCAGGCCCCGCCGCATAAATGAGCGGCGCTAAGTCCGCGTGCCGGAAAACCGCTGTTGCCGTTTCGGGTGAGCGGCGAAACTACTCCTGGGCAAGCCCGGTATCCGCCCGGGTTGCCTGCTCATCCACTTGCTCCGTTCTAGGGCCCGTGTCGATGAACCGCTCCCGTTTCTGGTGAGTAGGGGCGGCACCGGTGAGGCCCACGCCGGCCGCCGCCAAGAGCAGCATAGCCGTCAGGCCCAGCAGGCGAAGGGTGCGTTTGAAGCGTTGCATGAGACGTGAGAGTAAGATTAGTCGCGCCGGAAAACGAACGTCACCACGGGCCCCGTGGTGGTGCTGCCCCCGGCCGACGTAACGAGGTGGTAGCCCTCGGTATAGAGCCGGTCCAGGACTTCCTGCACTTTATCGGTATTCCGCTGCTGATCCTTTTTGCCAATAGGGCCATTCATATCGATTACTTCGCTCTTACCTCTGCCGTAGCTGATGATAAGGTTGGAACTGCCGCCCGCAAACTCATACACCCGGACTACTACCGTCTTGCTGGGGCTTTGGGCATGGGCCTATTGGGTACAGAAACTTAGGCCACCGGCCAGTACTAAGACGAATAAGGCTTTTTTCATGATGATTTCTGGAAGGATAAAAAAGCCCCGTCGACGAGTTGCCGGCAGGGCTTGGGGAGGTGCGCTTTCCTAGGGTTTGCGGAATATCAGGGTGCTGGTAGTAGGGGAGTCGATGGAGCCTTGCAGCACGTAGCCGGCAACGAGCAGCTTGTCAAAAATGGCCTGGAGCTGCTCGGCATTGGCTATCTGGCCCTTCTTGCCGGGGTTTTGCAGCAGCTCCAGCATTTCCGTTTTGCCCGGCCCGTAGGTAATTACCACGTTGCTCCAGCCGTCCGATTCGCGGATGCGCACCAGGGCCGTGCTGCCGGAACTGGTTTGAGCTAGGGCCGGGCTGCTCCAAAGGCTGACGGCTAAACCGGTTAAGAATAAGATCTTCTTCATAGAAATAGGGTTGAATGCGTGTGGGCGACAGAGCGCAAAAAGCCCGCCAGTGATGCACCGGCGGGCTTTTGCGTTGTTGAGTCAGCCGGCGCTTACACGCCGGGGATTTCCACGTCCACGTTCACGAAGCGGATCTGGTCGTTTTCCAGCACCGCTTCTACCACGGCATCCTTGCTGACGCGGCCCGAGAGGATGTCTTTCGACAGCTCGTTGAGCACCAGGCGCTGGATGACGCGCTTCAAGGGGCGGGCCCCAAACTGCGGGTCGAAGCCGGACTCGCCCAGGAAGTCGAGGACTTCGTCGGTGGCTTCGAGGCGGATGCCGGCTTCTTCCAGGCGCTGCTGAATCTGCTTGAACTGGATGTCCACGATGCGACGGATTTCCTTGCGCTTCAGGGGCTGGAACATCACGATTTCGTCGATGCGGTTCAGGAACTCGGGGCGCATGTGGCCTTTCAGGCGCTCCACTACTTCCTCGCGGGTGCGGTCTACCACCTCGTCGTGGTTGTACTCATTGAGCTCCTTGAAGTTCTTCTGAATGATGTCGGCGCCCGTGTTGGAGGTCATGATGATGATGGTGTTCTTGAAGTTTGCCACCCGGCCTTTGTTGTCGGTGAGGCGGCCATCATCAAGCACCTGCAAGAGGATGTTGAACACGTCGGGGTGGGCCTTCTCGATTTCGTCGAGCAGAATCACCGAGTAGGGCTTGCGGCGCACGGCCTCGGTCAGCTGTCCGCCCTCGTCGTAGCCCACGTAGCCGGGAGGCGCCCCGATGAGGCGGGACACGGCGTGGCGTTCCTGGTACTCGCTCATGTCGATGCGGACCATGCTGTTCTCGTCGTTGAACAGGTACTCGGCCAGGGCCTTGGCCAGCTCGGTTTTACCCACGCCGGTGGTGCCCAGGAAGATAAACGAGCCGATGGGGCGCTTGGGGTCCTGCAACCCGGCCCGGGAGCGGCGCACGGCATCCGAAATGGCGGCAATGGCCTCGCTCTGACCGGCCACGCGCTTGCCCAGCTCAGCTTCGAGGTTGAGCAGCTTCTCGCGGTCCGACTGCAGCATCTTGCTCACCGGAATGCCGGTCCACTTGGCGACTACCTCGGCAATGTCCTCGTGGGTTACGACTTCCTGCAGCATGGAGCCGCCGTCCTTGTTGGCGTTGGCTTCGTCCTGCAGGGTTTTGAGCTTGGCTTCGGCTTCCTGAATCTTGCCGTAGCGCAGCTCGGCCACCCGGCCGTAGTCGCCCTGGCGCTCGGCCTGCTCGGCTTCGACTTTGAACCGCTCAATGGCTTCCTTCTGCTCCTGAATGTTGGTCAGGACGGACTTCTCGTTTTCCCACTGGGCTTTCAGGGAGTCGCGCTTGGCGGTCAGCTCGCTCAGGTCCTTGTTGAGCACGTTTTCCCGGTCGTGGTTTTCCTCGCGGCGGATGGCTTCGCGCTCAATCTCCAGCTGCATGATGCGGCGCTGCACTTCGTCCAATTCCACGGGCATGGAGTTGAGTTCGATGCGGAGCTTAGCCGCGGCTTCGTCCATGAGGTCGATGGCCTTGTCGGGCAGGAACCGGTCGGTGATGTAGCGGCTGCTCAGCTCCACGGCGGCAATAACAGCGTCGTCCGTAATCCGCACGCCGTGGTGCAGCTCGTACTTTTCCTTGATGCCGCGCATGATGCTGATGGCGTCCTCGGTGCTGGGCTCATCGACCATCACGGCCTGGAAACGGCGCTCCAGGGCCTTGTCCTTCTCGATATACTTCTGGTACTCCTTGAGGGTAGTAGCGCCGATGGAGTGCAGTTCGCCGCGGGCCAGGGCGGGCTTGAGCAGGTTGGCCGCGTCCATGGCGCCTTCGCCGCCCGCGCCGGCCCCAATCAGGGTGTGCATCTCGTCGATGAACAGGATGATCTGGCCTTCGGAGTCGGTTACTTCCTTGATGACGGACTTGAGGCGCTCCTCAAACTCGCCCTTGTACTTGGCCCCGGCAATGAGCAGGCCCATGTCGAGGGACATGATGATTTTGTCCTTGAGGTTCTCGGGCACGTCGCCGGCCACGATGCGCTGAGCCAGGCCCTCGACAATGGCGGTTTTGCCGACGCCGGGCTCACCCAGTAACACGGGGTTGTTCTTGGTGCGGCGGGACAGAATCTGCAGGACGCGGCGGATTTCCTCGTCACGGCCGATAACGGGGTCCATCTTGCCGGTGCGCACCTGCTCGTTGAGGTTGCGCGAGTAGCGGTTCAGGCTCTGGTACTGGTCTTCGGCGCTCTGGGACGTCACTTTGCGGCCCCCGCGCAGCTCCTTGATAGCGGCTTTGAGGTCTTTCTCGTTGAAGCCCGCATCCTTCATCAGGGTAGCCGTGGCGTCGTTGCCACCGAGCAGCCCGAGCAGCAGGTGTTCTACCGACACGTATTCATCGTCGAACTCCTTCAGAAAGCCGGTGGCGCGCTGCAGCGCGGCGGCGGCTTCGTTGGAGAGGTAGGGCGAGCCGCCGCTTACTTTGGGGTAGCCGGCCACGATGGCATCGAGGCGGGGCGTGTGGATGTTAAGATTCACCCCCAGCTTTTTGGCCAGAAACGACAACACATTCTCGTCGCTCTGAAAGAGGCCCTTGAGCAGGTGGCCGGTTTCAATGGCCTGCTGCTGGTTGCCCCCGGCAATTTCAGTGGCCTTCTGCACGGCCTCCTGTGCCTTGATGGTATAGTTATTAAAGTTCATGGCTTGCTAGAGTCTTAGGTAGGCTTCGGGTTAGGAAGTTCTACGAGGGGGCTAGCAAACGGGGTGCAGAAGTGGTTTTGCTGACGTTTTGGCGGGGTTTAGAAGTATTAGGCTATTATTAGTATGACACTAAGTCATTCTTATGATTGTTCATAATAATCATTTTCCAATGCCTTTGTATTTATTTTTAAAGCGGAATAGAACATTTTGTGAATGTATATTCTGCTTTCTAAAGTAAAATCAGCTTTAATAGTAAAGCTGTCCTTGGAGTAAAAAAATACAGTGGCTTCTTGACCAGATTTCTTTATTCCAACAATTCCGATTCTGAATAATATATAGAAAAAGCTTTGTAAGAAATCTTTATATTTAATTCTGTCCTCTCGCCATGCTAAAAATATGTAATATAACTCACCTTTAAAGCCTTTTATAATATCTAAATCACAGTATATATCTGTCAACTTTGAGTCTGAGAAATTAGATAACTTAAATCCGTTGTAAATGCCATGAAAAGATGACCATAGACGTCTAATGTCACCATAATTCTCAGTCCATTCGTCTTCAATGGCATGTAGTCTTTCTAGAGAGTATTCCGGTTCTGCTTGTTTTATTATACTAGATTCGAAGAAAAACCTGGAATTTGATTTGGATATAATTTTGTTTACAAATGATATTACATCTCTAGGACGCATGAATGTTCTTTCGACAACATAGTCAAAACCATTCTTTTGTCCTTTATGCGATTTTTCAAAAACCGCAGATACATCTACTGTATTATCGGATAATAATTTCAATCTTTGATTGATTAATTCTTTTAAACTCCTATTGTCCCATTCGAGATTAAGATACAGGCTAGCGAATTTTTCCCTTTGTCCCCCTCTATGCTCTTGGGCAGAAAATACTAGTTGATGTAAGTTGTCTCTTAATGCAATTATGATTTTGACGCCTTGAAATACCTGGAACTCTTTTATTACTTCAATCATTGCAGCTATTATGTCATACACGATTTGTGCTGATACCCACTCTTTGTCTAGATCATCTATTACAATGAAATACTTTCTTTGTTGATTGTTGAGAATATCAGTTTTTAATATGCCAATAATTTCAACTAGCTCGGTGGCTTGTATTTCACTTATTACTTGTTCTGCTTTTGTCTTTATTTCACTTTTTGTTTTTACTGATTCATTTCCCTCGTGTTTAAGATCTACGGAAGATATACCTGCCTTTATTCCAGTAGCAGCAGTGAATTTCCTCCCAACTTCTTCTTCTAATTCTTTAACTCTGTGTTCTGCCTGTAGCCAAAAAGACTCTGACCAGTTTTGTAGATATTCAATTGCTTTGCGTTTCGAAGGGTTAGGCCTGCCAAAGCGTGTAATTCTTTCTATTAGACCGTCAAAGAATTGTTCTTTCTTCTTTCCATCTTCGGCGATATATAATTTAAGTATTTCAACTATGAAAACATGTTTCCATAAAACTTTATAGAAAAAACTTAAATTCACATCTAGTTCTCTAAAATATCTTAATATAGTGGAATTGCTTAAAAATTTAAGGGACATAGACTCCGGTTCTATCCTTGTAATCTTTGGTACAACTTCTTCAAGTCTTTTTATCAGGGCCGATTTACCTGAGCCTGTTCTGCCAATTATTATGCATTTTGCGTCCGTTACATCACGTAGAACGTCCACCTCACCATTCTCGATAAATACTCTGTTTAGGTTATGGTCTGATTCAGCATCGGGTGCACCAATACTTTGTAGTTTGTTGAATTTAAACTTGCTGTCAGGCTTTTTTCCTTCAGAATGATTTTTCTTTTTTGGTAGAGGTTTTTTCATTGGATGGTTCTTTATGGGGCCTTTGAGGGGGATGATTTTAACTAACTTCCAGGAGTTGGGAATTCTGTTTCTAGATAACGAGCTGGTGCTAGTAGAGTAGCTATTCTAATGTTCAAAATTACGGAGTTCGAACATAGTTCCCTAGTTTACCCTATAGTAATAAAAAGGCCCACACCGGGATTTAGGGTGTGGGTCTTTCAATGGGTTAAGAAAAGTTATTGTGCGAAGCAATGAACGTACTTTAGTAGGTTTAATATGATGGGCAACGTCATTTACTATGGTTTCGGGGTTTCACCTTCTCCGCTGCCTCTTTGGCTGCCCGGCCGGTCGATGACTAGGCGGGCGGCGGTGAGGCGGTGGTAGAAGGCAGGGGCGGAGCGGGCGTACTTGCGCAGGCTGCGGTCGAGGCGGTCTTCGAGCAGGGTGGCGAGCTGGCTGAACTGGCCCTTGATGGCGATGCGGGCGGCTTTGCCTTCGGTGACTTGCTGGCGCGGGTCGTTTTTGGTGCTGCTGAAGGCGGTGAGGGCGTCTTTCAGCTCCTGGAGGCGGGCGGGGGTGAGGCCGTAGTCGAGAAGGGCCGTTTTGTGGGTTTGGGCTTCGTCGTAGATGTGCTGCGTTAGGTCGGTGAGGGCGGTGGCGCGCAGCTTGACGAGGCTGGAATAGTTGTAGTCGGCGCTGGTTTGGAGGCTGCGGTTTTGCTGGTCGGTGGCGTAGGAGTACAGGTCGCCGGCTACTTCGGCGGCGCTGGTAGCGAGCTGCTGGCGGCGCTGGCTCTTGGTTTTGGTGATGCCCTGGCTGGCAGTCCGGACGCCCTGTTGGCGCAGGGGCTGCAGGGCCTGGAGCAGGACGGTCAGCTCCTGGCTGATCTGCTGGAGGGCTTTGTCCTGGGTGTAGGGGCTGGCGTCCTGCTGGAGGGCGGCGGCTACGTTTTCGGCCGCGGTAAGGCGGTTATCCTGTTTGGTGGTAAACATTCTGGGATGGGAGTAGAAAGATAAAAAGGAGAATACCGGGCGTTGGAATAGGGCGTAATAGAATAGGGCAGAATAGAGCGTTAAGAATAGCGGAATTCCGCGGGATTAACACGACAGTAGAACCGAATAAGTGTGACCGTGCCGCGAAACGCCGCAACCGGGCCGCGGACGATTGAAACCACACCGCAAAACCCCAAAACCAGGGCGCGGAGACCTGAAACCATACCGCGGACGCCCGGGGCCACACCCGCAACGAGTGGGGCTGCACCGCGGAGCCTCGGGACCGTACCGCGGAGCCTCGAAACCAGGCCGCGGATCGTCGGGGCCGGAGGTCGGGATTTGCGACAGTTTTTGGAGCAAACAGCAACAGAAAGGCCGGGTTCGGGGGCTGCTGGCCTGATTGCCGGAACAACCAGGAGCAGACCGACGAACCCGGCCCGGGTAAGCTACTTACTTCACTTTTTACCCTCCGTCAACCCGTTGCAGCACGGGCGGCAGAGCAGGTAGTCTAGGCCAGCTGGCGGCCCGAATCGGGGCCGGCCGTGGCGGCGCGGCGGAACAGCAGGCCCGCGGCGGCCCACAGCGCGGCAAACAGGGCGTTGGCGCCTATTACGTTAATCAAACCCACCTGGGGCTCGGCGGCCGCGCCGGCGGGCTTCCACAGAAACAGGGCAATGATGGTGATGAGCACGTAGGTCAGGGAGGCGGCAAACATGGCGTTGGACATGCCCACGGGCCGGAAGCGCGCCGCCACGGCCCCGATGATGGCAACGGCCAGTACCGCGGCGTAGAGCAGATTCACAGGGTTGTCTTCGCTGCCAACGAGGCCCACGGCCATATTCGCCCAGATCAGCAGGAAGCCCGCGGCTACCGCTACGCCCGCCGCCAGCCGGTAGGCCAGGTTGCCACCCTTGCTGGCCAGCAGCAGAAAGGCGAGGCCCGTACCAAACAACAGGACGCCGGCAAAGACGAAATCCGAGAGCGTCCAGACCACTTCCGGGGTGAACTGCATAGCCACCAGGGGAATCGTTAGGATGAGGGCCGTAGCCAGCGCAATGCGCAGAATGCTTTGGGAGAAGGTCATGAGTGAAATGCGTTGAGGTGATGAGGACAGGAGAATGGTCTAAAAACAAGCCCCAGGGGCGGGCAAAGCGGGCCGTGGGGCCGGAGCAGGCAAGCGGAGTTTTCCGGAGGCTCTCTATCGGGCGGTGAGCACCGGCAGAAAGGTTGGGAGCAGCAACGACACAAAGCAAATGAAAGAACTTTGTATTTCAAAGTAACCACGCATTTTTTACTGACCCCAGTGCTAAAGGTTTCGCAGAGAGGGGTTTTTGTAAAAGCTGGGAGGGGAATTGGCTTGGCCGGAAGCGCGGCTAGGTTAGAGCTTTTTGCCCGTGTCCTCGGGCCCGAAGCGCACGGACGAGAAAAACCGGCGCTTGTCGGTCTGGGCGCCGGCTTCCTCGGGCAGGCTATAGGAGCAGATAAACTGGTAGAGCGCATCGCCCTGCCACACCCAGATGGTTTCGATGTGGATGGGCAGCTGGTAATGCTCGTCGAAGCCCCGGTAGCGCGTGGCCCGGGCCGGGCGGCCGGCCAGCAGAATATTGCCCCGCGACACCAGCTTGCCCTTAAAAACCGTGCGGTTGTACTGCCGGGCGAGCTTGTCGTAGAGCTTGCTCAGGCCCGCTTCCGTAAGCACCGCATCGGGGTTGTAGTCGGGAATGTAGCGCAGGTCTACCCGCAGCACTGCAAAGTCGTTATCCGAGGTGGTGGTTTTGAACAGCTGAGCGCCCCGAAACTCCTTGTCCTCTTCCAGGGTGCCTTCGTAGGGCATCTGCACGGTGGCCTGCTCGTCGAGGCGGGTGGTGGGCCAGTTGGTTTGGGCCCGGGCACTCAGGGAAGCCAGCACGAGGAAAAGCCAGCCGAAAATACGTGCCATCGAATGCCGAAAAAGCAGGAAGAGGAGACGGTGAAGTGAGCAGTCGGCTTGGGTTAGAGCCAGGCTTAAAACTCGATGCCGGTGGTCAGGCTCAGGCTTTGGTAGTGCAGGTAACCCATGCTTTCCCGTTGGCCATACAGGTTGGTGAGGGCACCGGGATTCTGCTCCCGGTCGCGCCCGGTGCCGTACTGCAGCTCCAGCAGGGGCGAAATGCGGCCCGCGTTTTTCACTTGCAAGCCCAGCCGCAGGGCCGTGCCTAGGGTAAAGCGCGGGCCCCGGTCGGCGCGCAGGCTCACTACGTCGTCACGGTAGAAGGATTCGGCCGTACCGATGTAGGTCAGCTTGGCGTAGGCCAGGGAGGTATGGTCGTCGAAGAGCCAGCCCAGCACCAGGCCCCCGGCCAGGTAGGGGCGCAGGCGGCCGTGGCCTAGGGTGTAGCGCGCCAGCACGGGCACCTGCAGGGTTTTCACGTCGATGGTGCTGGTGAGCACCAGGGGCTGACCGGCGTTGAGGGTACCGGGCACGGCCGTTTCCGTCCGCGTCGACTCGCCGCGCTGCCGGGCGTAGGTGCCGCCCACGATGACGGACCAGGGGCCGGCGTTGGCAAAGCGCATTTCCAGGCCCAGGGCGGGGCGGGTGATGCGCTCGGCCTGGTCGGGGTGGAAATAGTAGGAAGAGGGGTGGTAGAACTTGGTTTGCTGGGCGGCCACCCGCACGCTGAGCAGGCGCTGCCCAAACAGGGGCTCGTGGCGCGGGCGGTAGTCGGTGGCGGGGGTGGTGGCCTGGCACAGCGTGTCGTAGCGCAGGGTCAGGTTGCCGAGCTTGTCTTCGGTGAAACCGGTGCGGAGCAGGGCCTGTACCACGGGCGGGCAGTCTTTAAACAGGGCCGTCAGCACGGGCTCGTAGGTGGGGCGGCGCAGGGGCACCAGGCTGGAGCCTTGCTGGTCGATGAAGTACTGCACCGCGGCCGAGGCCCCCTCCGAGCGGCCGGCGTGGCGGGCCGCATTGTGGTTGTAGCGGTAGAGGTTGGCCGCGCCCCCCACCAGGTGCTGCACCAGGATGGTGGCCGAGTCGACTACGCCGGTTTCGGGGTTGCGGCTGGCAGCCACAGTTTGCCGGAGAAAGCGGCGCTGGTCCTGCAAGCCAATGACGCGTACCTCGGCCGCACTCAGCTGGCGGGCGGGGGCCTTGGCCGCGGGCCGCACGCTGATGCCCTGCTCCGTTACGAAGTGTGGAATGCTGATCAGGCCCCGCAGCGTGTCGCCGGCCGTTGTCACGACGTAGCCGGGCACGTCCTTGGCCCGCGACTGGGCCAGGGCCAAACCGGGCAGCAAGGAAATGAGCGTACTGAGCAGGGGCAGGGTAAAGCGGTGTTTGATAGGCATCAGTGGATAAGCAGGGTCGCACGCCCGGGAGCAAAGCCGGGAGTGGCAAAACAGATAGGAAAAGCAGAGAATAACGCCCCGGTTGCCGCCGGGGAACGGCAAAAATAACGGAAGAAGCGCAGCGGATTGACATGCCAGCTCAAATACCGCAAAAACGAAATCAGCCCGGGGTTTTATACCGGACAGTCAGCAGTCAGCGCGTTGGCTATAGCCACAAAAAAGCCCTTGCCACGGTGGCAAGGGCTTTTTTGTGGCTGACTAAAGCCGGGCTTTGCGCCTTAGTTGCGCACCAGGCGCTGGCTGAACTTAGTGCTGTGGCCGCGCACGAGCAGCACGTAGGTGCCGCGGGGCAGCGCGTCGAGGGGCAGCACGTGCTGCTGGCCACCGGGCAGGGCGGTGCTCAGCAGCTGGCGGCCGGCATTATCGACCAACGTTACCTGGTAGCTGTTAGCGGGCAGGGCGCGCAAGTCGAGGGTAGCCGGGCCGGTAGTGGGGTTGGGATACACGCTCAGCAGGTTGGCTCCTTCGAACAAGACGGTGCGCACGGGCGAGTAGGAGCCCGTGCCGTCCTGGTCTACCTGGTGCAGGCGGTAGTACACCGTGCGGCTGTTGCCCTTGCCCACGGCTTTGTCGGTGAAGCGGTAGTGGGTGGCGGCGCTGGTGGTGCCCTGGCCGGCCACGGTAGCAACTACCGTGAAGGCCTCCTGGTCGAAGCTGCGCTCAATGTCGAAATGGTCGTTGTTCAGCTCCTGGGCCGTGCTCCAGGCTAGCTGCGCGTCGAGGTTGCCCAGGGGCCGGGCCGAGAAGGCGGCCAATTCGACGGGCAGGGGCGTGCTTTCCACCGGAATGGAGAACGTAGCGGTGTTGTTGCTGCCCGAGCCGCTGGTGTCGGAGCCGGTGTAGGTGAAGGTGGCGGTGCCCACGTAGCCGGGGGCGGGGTCGAAGGAAAGCTGGTCGGCCTGGGCCACGGGAATCACCTGGCCGGGCAGCACGGCCGCGCCGTTCAGGTACAGGATGCCGCTGGCTGGGGCGGGTAGGGTCTGGATGGTGAAGCTGCCCACGGCCGGGCCGCTGGTTACGGTAGCACTCAGGGCCGAAATAGCCAGGGCCGCCGCCTCGTTGTTGAGCCGGGCGTTGCGCACGTTGTTGACTACCAACGACACGGCGCAGGTGCCGATGTAGATGTCGTCGAGGCCGAAGTCGTTGCCGCTGGCCACTTTGTTGACGTCCCGGATTTCAATAACGGCCGACGTGTTGCTACCCGAAAACCAGAGGTCCGTAATCTGCACGAAGTCGTTTTCGGCCGTCGAGAGGGTAGTAACCGACGAGGTGGACTTGCCATTAATCACGAAACCCAGCTGGGCCGGGTTGCTGGTGTTCACGCTCGAAGCGTAGGCTGAAAACGTGTAGTAGCGGTTGGGCTGTACCGTCACGGTCTGCGAATACACCACGCTCAGGTCGGCCGAGCCGTTGACAATCATGAAGTTGTCGTTGGCGCCGGTGCGGCCCGTGCCGGCAAAGTTGTTGTGGTAGCTACCCGCGCTGGAGCCCACCATGTACTTGCCCTCAGGCTGCAGGCTGGTAGCACCCGTGCCGGCGTAGCCGTAGGCCGAGCTGAAGCCCGAGTTGCCGGCCGTAAAGCTGGAGTTGGTCAGCAGGTTGGTGCCCGTGCCGCTGAGGCAGACCAGGCTGGCATCGTACACGTTCAGGCTCACCGTCGACACGTTGGAAGTGGGCGGCGTGGTGGAGGGCACGTTGATCAGGTAGCTGAAGCTGTCGGGACCGAGGTAGCCGCTGTTGGGCGTGTAGCTGTAGCTGCCGTCAGGATTCAGCGTCACGTTGCCGTTCATGGGCCCCGTTACCAGCTGCACACTGAAGGCGCTGTTAGGCAGGTTGGCCGGGTTGGGGTCGTTGAGGATAATGTTGCCGGTCTTGGTGCCATTGGCCGGCACCTCGTTGCTGTCGTCGTTGGTCACGAAGAAGTTACCGGCCGTGATGGTCACGTCCAGCCGGGCCTGGTCGGGGTCTTTGTTGGAGGCCTGGTTGGAGCTGGTGCCCACGGTGCTGGTCAGCGAGGCCGGGCCCTGGGTGGTGGGCACCGTGAAGCTGAACGAGTAGGTTTTGAAGCCGTCTTTGGCCAGCACCGTGGTGCCGAAGTTGATGGTAGCCGTGTTAGAATCGAAGGTAGCCGTGCCGGGCAGGGCCGCCCGCTGAGCCGCCGAGAGTGTGGCGCCGGTGGGCAGGGCTACGCGCTGGGTTACGTCGAAGGCGTCGCCGGGGCCGTTGTTGGTAAAGGTGGCCGTGTAGGTGCCCGACGAAACGCCCGCGCCCAGCGTGGCAGGGCCGCTGAGCGTGGTGGTTACATCCACGTTGGCCGCGCGCCGCAGGCTGTTGCTACGCGCTGCAACAGCCGATGCCAGCGCCGGATTCCGGGCCTGCCCGGGGCTTGTCTCAAGCACAGCAGTAAGCAGTAAAATGGACTTCAGCAGGAAAGATGTTTTCATTAGACAAGGAGTAGAATGGCGCCGCTTTCTAAAAAATGAAGAAAGCATATATGCGACAAACTTAATGTAAATTCCTTGCTAATGAAGCCTTTGAGCAGAAGTAACTATTTGGTAACGAGCTCAACGGGACAGGTAACCGGCTGGGTGCTACCCCCTTGAAGCAAGGCAAAACAAGCAGCGGCTCCGCCATTTTCAACCCGTGGAGAAAACGGTAATGGTACTATTAAAGGATACGCCTTCCTTCTGTCCGGATAGTCGCAGAGAAGGAAGGCGCAGGTACTGCCAATCGGCCGCGGCTACTTTTCGGCCGCGTGCAGCTGGGTGTTCATCAGCGTGGCCAGCATAGAGTCGGGCAGCACTAGGCTGGAGAAGAAGTTGACCTTGGCCCCGAGCGTGGGCAGGGAGCGGGCCGCACCGTCCATCAGGGCATCATAGCCTTCCTCGGCCACCTCACGGGCAGAAGCGGCGTGGGCGGCGGCCCGGGTGTTTTCGGCGTGGGCCGCCTTGAAGAAGTTGGTGTCGGTGGGCGGCGGGCAGAGAATCGTCATCGTCACGGCCGACTTCTGCTGCTTCAGCTCGTGCTGCACGGCCTCGGTGAAGCTGAGCACGAAGGCCTTGGTGGCGGCGTACACGGCCTGGCAGGGGCTGGGCGAGAAGGAGGCCACCGAGCCCACCTGCAGAATCCGGCCCGCGTTGCGCTCCACCATGTCGCGCAGGTACAGCTTGGTCAGGTGCACCAATGAGGCGGCATTCACCTGAATCATGTTCAGCTCGGTCTGAATGTCGGTGTCGGCGAAGTAGCCCGTTTCGCCGAAGCCCGCATCGTTGACCAGCACATCTACCTGCAGACCACGCCGGTCGGTTTCGGCATAAATCTGCTCGGCGGTTTCGGGCCGGCTCAAGTCGTAGGGCAGCAGCAGAATGTCGACGCCCCCGAACTCCTGGCGAATGAGGCGGGCCGCTTCCTGCAAATCTTCGGCGTGGCGCGCCACAAGCACCACCCGGTAGTCGTCGCGGGCAAAGCAGCGGGCCAGCTCGAAGCCAATGCCGCTGGAGGCTCCGGTTATCAAGGCAGTTTGGTCGTTCATAGCTAGTGGGGTTAGGGTGAATGTTTAAGATACTGATAAACAGACAAATTAACCCCGTAAAGGTGGCTTCGTGGCCCGGATAATTATGACCCGGCGCGCAGAAGCCCGCCTGCTAAGCAGCCGCGGCCAGTTCCCGCTGCCTGCCGCCGGTTCACAGCCCGCAGAATTTGTTGGCCGCCGGCCGCCAATCAGCGAATTACTGCCAAGGCCCTGGCCAGCACCGGGTCGTGGCGCTGGTCGAGGGCCTGGCGCGGATACGCTACCGGCAGGCGCACGGGCACGCCGCGGCCTTCCAGCAGCACCGAATCGGGACTGTAGTAGCGCTGGTGGGACAGGGTGAACGTGACCTTGCCCGACAGCTGAGCGGGGTACATATCCGAGAGCATACCGGCCGTGTTGTCGCCGATGGTCGTGACGTGGGGCTGGCGGTAGAGGGCCAGCACGAATTCCTCGGCCGAACTGGCCGTGCCGTCGTTGGTCAGGAGCACCACCGGCTGCTGGTAATTCAGGCCGGGGTTGGGGGTGAGATAGTAGGGAGCCAGGGGCGTAAACTGCTCGTAGCCGCCGGGGCGGCGCTCGGCCGTGAAGTGGGTGAGGTGGCGGCCCACGCTCAGGCGGCTGGCCATTTCCTTACCGCTGTGGCCGCCGCCGTTGCCGCGCAGATCCACAATCAGGGCGCGGCAGGCGCTTAGCTCGCGCAGGGCCGCATCGAACAAGCCCAGCAGGCGCTGCTGGTCCTGCTGCTCCTGGCGGGTGCTGCCCATCACTCCCGATAGCTCGGCAAAGCAGCGGCTCAGGCGCAGGTAGCCCACATTCCCACTCGATTTGCTCAGGTACAGCACCTGGAATTTGCCCACCTGCGACCCCAGGCCGCGCACCGGCTCAAAGCCCGCCGCCTGCAGGTTCTGGTAGGCCGTCTGCCAATACGTTTCCTGCACCTCCCGGAAGTCTGTTTTGTAGGAATGCCGCTGGCTGGTGCCCTTGTACAGGATTTTGTCGCCCCGGGCAATGGTAATGTGCCCGTCCCGCAGGGGCTCCACCATCCGGGCCAGCGTGGCCTGCAGCTCGGCAGGCGTGGTGCGCGCCGTAATAGTGGGGCGGAACGTGGCGTAGGTTTGCTCCCAGTCGACGTGGTGCAGGGCGAAGAAGGCGTAATGGTCTTTGTAGGTCTGCCAGAATTTCTCGAAGTCCTTTTCCGGCCGACTCAGGCGCGGCGGCACCAGCGTGCTGCCCGCGGTGATAAGGAATAGGAGGCCGAGTAGAAGGGGGGTAAGTAGCGGAATGCGCGGCAGCTTCATAGCGGAATAATCGGGGCCAACGGAATAGAGCGGCCGTAAGATTACCAAGAAATACCGGCCCGGCGCTGCCCCGGGGCAAATTTCCGGGCTACTGCCCGGGCTGTCGGGGCGCAGCTGCGTCCGGCGTGCGCCACTGGTCTTTTTCCAGCTGGTACACAAAATTGAGCTTGGGCGCTTCGCCGAAGTAGGCTATTTCCTCCTCGGCAATCTTTTCCGCGCCCAGGCGGCCAATGGCAATCTGGGAGCGGCGGTTGTCGGCCCCGATGTGGAAATAGACCCGCGAGACAAACTGGAAAATGTAGTCCAGCATCAGGCCCTTCACCATCGGGTTCAGGCCCCGGCCCCAGTAGCGCGTGGCGTAGAAGGTATAGCCGATCAGGATGCTTTCGTCCGCTGCGTCGTAGCCATAGAAGCGGGTGCTGCCGGCTACTTCGCCCGTGGCTTTGTCCAGGATTTTGAAGGCCCCGCCGCTTTGCAGAGCGCCCTCAAAAAACGTCCGAAACACGCCCGGCTGCCACCGGTCTTTGTTGGGGTGCTGCTCCCAGACTTTGGGGTCGGAGGCGGCCGCGTAGAGGGCATCAAAATCAGCTGCTTGCAGGGGTAGGAGCAGCACGTGCTGGTTTTCCAGCCGGGGTTGGAGGTCGAGGGGCATCAGGCGAAAGTAGCAAATAGGGCCCGACTAAGCCGCCGCGGCCGGCATCGACTGCAGCAGCCAGCGGTAGAGCTTGTCCACGTCTTCTTTGCGGAACAGCTCGGTGCCCGGGTTCATGGTGGCGGCCGTGCCGCAGGCCACACCCAAGCGTGCGGTTTCGCGCACCGAAAGCCCGGTCGAAAGGCCGTGCACGAGGCCCGCCACCATACTATCACCGGCACCCACGGTGCTGCGCTTTTTCACGGCCGGGGCCGCAATATGGTCTACCACGTCTTTGCTAACCACGCAGGCGCCCTGCGGCCCCAGCGACACCACCACGATTTCGCACTTGCCCTCCCGCACCAGCTTGTGAGCGGCCTCAGCCACGGCTTCGTTGTCAAGCTCTTCGACACCGGCCATCTTGCTTAGCTCGCCCGCGTTGGGCTTGGCCAGAAATACGCCTTCTTCCAGCACCTGGTGCAGGGCCGGGCCCGACGTGTCGGCTACTACCTTAATGCCCAGCTCCTTGGCGGCCCGCACAATTCGGACCAGAAACTCCGGCTCGACGCCCGGCGGCAGGCTGCCGCTGATTACCAGAAACTCGGGCGCGGTGGGCAGGTCGCGCAGTGTCGTCAGAATCTGCTGCTGCTCCTCGGCGGAAAGTGGGGTGCCGGGCATGCCGAAGCGGTATTGCTGGCCGGTGGAGGCATCTACCACAATAAAGTTTTCCCGGGTGCGGCTTACGGTTTCTACCGGCTGCTGCTGAATCTGCTCCTGGGCCAGCAGCTCGCGCAGCAGCGTGCCGCTGGGGCCACCCACCGGAAACACGGCCACCGACTCGGTGCCCAGCCGCTTCAGGGCCCGGGACACGTTGATGCCACCGCCGCCGGGCTCAAACTTGGGGGCGGCGCACCGCAGCTTCTGGTCGGGTACAATCTGGTCGGCCGTGGTGCTCTTGTCGACGGTCGGATTCAGGGTGAGGGTAACAATGGAGTACATGGCGAGTCGGAGAAGCGAAATAAGTGCCGGTAGCGGCGCAATGGATTTTCACTGTGTACTGCCAGGCTGCGCGTTGGTTGCGCCCCCACCCGGCCAGCTACCAGGAGCGCTGAGTTTCCTGGCGGCACTTGCCGCTCAGGCGCGGAGCTGCTCATGGCCGGTGGCTGCGCCTCTAAACAGCAACGGCCGGCACGTGCAGTACCGGCCGTTGCAGAGCTGAAAATCCGAAGTTATAATTTACTGCACCACCAGCTTCTGCGAGTAGGAGCCTTTCTCGGTGGTAACGACGTAGAAATACAGGCCCGGCGTGAGGCTGGCGTTGCGGTAGTCGAAGCGGTGGGTGCCGGCGCCCAGCACCTGGCCGGGGGTAGTCACGGCGGCTACCTTCTGGCCGGCCAGGGTAAACAGCTCGATTCCCACCCGGCTCGGGCCCGCCAAGGTCAGGGCAAAGGTAGCGGCGCCCTGAAACGGATTCGGAAACACCTCAAACTGGCCCTTTTCCGCCTTCTTGAGGGAAGTAACGCTGCCCAGCTTGCCCACGCCGGCCCCGGCCAGCACCACGGTGGGCACGTCGGCGGCCGTATTTAGCACGCCCGAGTAGGAGTAGGGAATGGCCAGGGTGCAGGCGCCCAGCTGATACGTGTCGCTGGAGTACTGGAACGGGCTGTTCACGAGCATATTCCCCGTGATGTCGCCGTAGCCCACCACGCTGCTGTAGGCCGACACGTAGGGATTTTTGGTGTTCAGGAAGTAGTTGTTCTCAATCTTGACGCAGGCCCCGACGCGCGAGTTGATGGCCGTTGAGGCAATGTCCTTGTAGTAGTTGTTGAACACGTGGCCCGTGCCCCCGCGGAACAGCGGCAGACGGGAGTTGATGTTCTCGAACCGGTTGTGGTGGTAGGTTACCTTGCGGTTGTAGGTGTCGGTTTCGGTGAAGCCGCTCAGGCTGGCCTTCCAGGCGTCGTGCAGGTAGTTCCAGGAGAAGGTCACGTACTCGGCATCGTCCTTAATGTCGAGCAGGCCGTCGTAGTCGTCCACGCCCACGCCCTGGTGCTGGTTGTACAGCTCACAGTGGTCCACCCAGACGTGGTTGGCCGGCCCCTCGATGCCGATGCAGTCTTTGGGGCCCAGCTGCACGTGGTGCACCTTGATGTTCTGAATGATGATGTTGGTGGCCCGCCGCACGTACAGCCCGATGCCGTTAAACTCCCCGCTGGTGCCCACACCGATAATGGAGATGTTATTGCGGTCCTTGATTTCGATTTTATCGTAGGTCGCGGGCGTGTTGGCCGGCGTAATAACCCCGTTGATATAAATCGTGAGCGGCGCGTTACTCCGGTTGCCCACAATGGCCGCCATCAGGGCCGTGCCGGTACTCACGGTAACCGAAGTGCCGCCCGCCCCGCCGGTGATGCCGGTGGTTTGCGTCACGAAGCCGATGGGGCCGAAGGGTGCTGTTTGCCCAAAGGCAGCCGGGGCAACACTGCCCAGGGCGAGCAGCGCGGTGAGTAAGGATTTTTTCATAAGCTAAACGTGGGAATTGAATGGCGGGTGCGTAGGGTGCCTTGAGCAGCAACGGCTTACTGCCGGCGCTGCGTTTCTCAAGGTCGGGCTTAGAGGCCCCGTTTAGGGGAATAGCAGAATATATATTCATGCAAACGTTGCCGGGAACGTTGTCGGCAGTGGCCGTCGGCGGTTTCGGCCTGTTGCTCAGCAGTATTGTAGAGGCGGCCCGGAAGGATCGGGTTTAAACTATAATCAGTATAAATAAGACAAAAACCACGAAAAGTAGTTCGGCGCCCCCAACACTGCCTCCGCTCCGGGCGTAAGCAGAATAGAGTTCAGCTTGCCCGGTTGCCAGAAGCAGGCGCTTTCCGGCTGCCACCCAGCAAACCTCTCGTGCCGCTCTATTCTTTCACCCTCTTTATCCGTGCTGTTTATGAGTACTACCACAACCCAAGCCTCCTTGGGCCATCCGGCTATTGCCCCGCCGCCCGCCCTGGGCACCGTCACGCTGAAGATCAACGGCGTGGAGCGGCAGCTGGAAATTGCCCCCTGGACTACCCTGCTCGACGCTCTGCGCGAATACCTCGACCTGACCGGCACCAAGAAAGGCTGCGACCATGGCCAGTGCGGCGCCTGCACCGTGCTCGTCGATGGCAAGCGCATCAATTCCTGCCTGACGCTGGCCGTGATGAAGGAAGGGGCCGACATCACGACCATCGAAGGCCTGGGCACCGAAACCAACCTGCATCCGCTGCAGCAGGCCTTCGTCGACCACGACGCCTTCCAATGCGGCTACTGCACGCCCGGCCAGATCTGCTCGGCCGTGGGCATGCTCACCGAGGGCAAGGCCAAAACCACGGCCGAAATCCGGGAAATGATGAGCGGCAACCTCTGCCGCTGCGGGGCCTACACCAACATTGTGTCGGCCATTGAAGAAGTGCTGAACCAGCCTAAAGCCTAATCCGGATGAATAGCTTTACCTACACCCGCGCTACGGCCGTTGAGGCTGCCGTGCGCGAAAAAGCGGCCGACGACGGCGTCAAGTTTATTGCCGGCGGCACCAACCTGCTGGATTTGATCAAGGAAAACGTCGAGCGGCCCACGCGGCTGGTCGACCTGAACCACCTGCCGCTGACGGCCATCGAAGCGGCCCCCGACGGCGGTCTGCGCCTGGGCGCTTTGGCTACCAACGCCGACACGGCCTGGCACGAGCAGGTGCAAAAGCGCTACCCCTTGCTAAACCAGGCTATTCTGGCCGGCGCCTCGCCCCAGCTGCGCAACATGGCTACCAACGGCGGCAACCTGTTTCAGCGCACCCGCTGCTACTACTTCTACGACACGGCCACGCCCTGCAACAAGCGGGAGCCTGGCTCGGGCTGCTCGGCCATTGGCGGCTACAACCGGATTCACGCCATTCTGGGCACTTCCGACAGCTGCATTGCCACCCACCCCTCGGATATGTGCATTGCGTTGGCGGCCCTGAATGCCACGCTTCAGGTAACCGGCAAAAACGGCGAGCGGACGGTTAAGTTCGAGGATTTCCACCGCCTGCCCGGCAACCAGCCAGAGCTGGATAATACCCTGGCACCCGACGAAGTCGTGACGGCCATCGACCTGCCCAACGAGGACTTCAGCCGGCATTTCAGCTACCTCAAGCTGCGCGACCGGCAATCCTACGCTTTTGCGCTGGTATCGGTGGCGGCGGCTCTGCAGCTGGACGGCAACACCATCAAGGATGCCCGCCTGGCCTTGGGTGGCGTGGCCCACAAGCCCTGGCGCGACCAGCAGGCCGAAGACCTGCTCAAGGGCCAGCCCGCCACGGAAGAAACCTTCCGCCGGGCCGCTGCCGCGGTAGTCGAAAATGCCCAGGGCTACGGCCACAACACGTTTAAGATTGAGCTAGCCAAGCGCGCCATCGTGCGGGCCCTCAAGCAGGCCGCCGAAGGCACTCAGCATGCTGCCGACATCTTTACCAACTCGAATCCATGAGCATGACCAACCATATCGGCAAGCCCCTCAACCGCGTTGATGGTCCGGCCAAAGTAACGGGCGGCGCCAAGTACGCCGCCGAATTCAACGTACCCAATCTGGCCTACGGGGTGGCCGTGAGCAGCTCCATTGCCAAAGGCAGAATCAGGAAGATTCACGCCGACGAAATTCTGGCAATTCCGGGCGTACTGCAGGTTTTCTCCCACGAAAACGTGCCTTCCCTGGCCTGGTTCGACCGTAGCTACAAGGATGACGTGGCCCCCGGTGGCTCACCGTTCCGGCCGTTGCAAGGGGCAGAGGTGAAGTACAGCATGCAGCCGGTGGCTCTGGTCGTGGCCGAAACGTTCGAGCTGGCCCGCTACGCCTCAGGCCTGCTCCGCATCGACTACGACGTAGAAAAGCACGACACCGACCTGGAAACCAAGCGCGACGACGGCTTCGAGCCCGGCCGGGGCAAAACCGGCTGGGTGCCCCCGCCCAAGCCCCGCGGCAACCCCGACAAGGAGCTGAGAAACGCCACTCACCGTGTGGAAGCCGAGTACATCCACCTGGCCCAGCACCACAACCCGATGGAAATGTTCGCTTCCACGGTGGAATTTCTCGGCGACAAAAAGCTGACGGTGTACGACAAAACGCAGGGTGCCTTCAACTCCCAGCAGTACATCATGAAGGTGTTTGGGCTGAACAAGGATGAAGCCCACGTCATTTCGAAGTTTACCGGCGGCGGCTTTGGTTCGGGCTTGCGGCCCCAATACCAGCTGTTTATGGCCGTGCTGGCGGCTTTGGAGCTGAAACGCTCGGTGCGCGTGTCGCTCACGCGCCAGCAGATGTTCAGTATGGGCCACCGCCCGCACACGCTGCAGTACGTGGAGCTGGGTACCAACCCCGACGGTTCCCTGGCCGCCCTGCACCACCACGCCCTGCACGAGACCTCGCAGTATGAGGACTACACCGAAAACGTGGTGAACTGGTCGGGCATGCTCTACCAGTGCGACAACGTGAAGCTGACCTACCAGCTGGCCAAAATCGACGTGGCCACGCCCCAGGATATGCGCGCGCCCGGTGCCGCCACGGGCTCGTTTGCCCTGGAGTGCGCCATGGACGAAATGGCCTACGCCGCCGGTATCGACCCGCTGGAGTTCCGCCTGCGCAACTACGCCGAGCGTGACCAGAACGCTAACAAGGACTTTTCGAGCAAGAAGCTGCGCGAGTGCTACCACGAAGGCGCCGCCAAGTTCGGCTGGGACAAACGCACCGCCGAGCCCGGCTCCATGCGCGACGGCGACCTGCTGGTGGGCTGGGGCGTGGCTACCGGCGTCTGGGATGCCAGCATTCAGAAGTGCGCGGCCAAAGCCACCCTTACCGCCGACGGCCACCTGACGGTGCTCAGCGGCTCCAACGACATCGGCACCGGCACCTACACCATTATGACGCAGATTGCGGCCGAAACCCTGGGCTTGCCCATGGCGGCTGTTACCTTCCAGCTCGGCGACACTACCATGCCTGAAGCTCCGCTACAGGGCGGATCCTGGACGGCGGCCTCGGTGGGCAACGCCGTGAAGCAGGTGTGTGACAAGCTGGGCGAGCAGCTACTCAAGCTGGCCCAGAAAATGGAAGGCCAGCCCCTAAAAGGTGCCAGCTACGAGGACGTGCAGTTCGTCAACGGCCAGATTCGGCTGAACAGCGACATCACGCAGGCCGTGGTTATCCGCGACATTCTGGCCGCCAACGGCGAGGAAAAGCTGGAGGCCGAAAACACGATGATGCCCAACCCCGTCAACCAGCTCAAAAACTCCCTGCACGCCCACAACGCCGTGTTTGTGGAGGTGAAAATAGACCCCGAGCTAGGCACGCTGCGCGTCACGCGGGTGGTAAATGCCGTAGCCGCCGGCCGCATTCTGAACCCCAAAACGGCCCGCAGCCAAGTGCTGGGCTCGGTAGTGTGGGGCATCAGCATGGCCCTGATGGAGGAAAGTGTGATGGACCACGGCTTCGGCCGCTACATAAACCACAACTACTCCGAGTACCACATTCCCGTCAGCGCCGACATCCACGACATCGACGTGATTTTTGTGGAGGAGGAAGACGATAAGGTGAATCCGCTGGGCATTAAAGGCATCGGCGAAGTGGGCCTATTGGGCGTAGCTGCCGCCGTGGCCAACGCCGCCTACCACGCCACTGGCAAGCGCATCCGCAACCTACCGGTTTCGATTGAGAAGCTGATGCTATAGGTAGCTGAAGTCAAAACCAAAACGCCCCGGAACCTGAGTGGTTTCGGGGCGTTTTGTTTACTCTATGTTGTGCATAGCTTTGAGAACTTTTATGTCTTCTTGGTCCTTAATTCTATTAACAGCCTGTTTGCCTCGAATAAGATCAGTCAAAGAAATAACATAAATATCGAAGCCTTATACTGTCGAAACTACCTTGCTTCGGAAGGCGTCGGCAAATCTACCAACGCCTAAAATCTCTGGCAGAAAATCTAGGGTGAAGTCTGGGAAACTATGCTGGAAGAACGACTTCTTGGGATTAGGGACCTGCTCACTTCTAAATTTGGAAACGTTCACACCAATTTCTTCTAATGCATCTAAAAGTAAGTAGTGGTTGGCATATGATGAATTGTACCAAAAATCGAAGTCATATTTATCAGAAATAGCCCCTGAGTAAACTATAGTCATTCGGGAGTACCCATAAATTCCTACTGCTGTTCCTCCAACTATCAGGTACTCTACTTTGTGCTTGGCAAGTATTCGGCAGATGTTTAGTAATTGCAACTCTGCCGAGTTATTAAGGGGTTGGGCGCGTTCGTTCATTCTCGGTTTTAATGGATTTTCTTATCCGTGTTAAAAAAGCATCAATTTTTTCCACCGCTTGAGGAGAGACGGGCGGGGTGCTAGGCAGCACATTGCTAGCCTTTTTGAGCTTGGAGAAAGATGAATAGCGTTTCATACTATGTAATTAGGCCGTTGGACTATATGCCCAAAACTACATCTGGGTTTACTGAGCTGGCAGCGAGGCCAGGAATTTCAAACTAATCTAACGACAGGTTAACAGACTGGGCGGTTCCCGAGTTGAGGTGCTATTGCAGCACGTGAGTTTGTTTGATAACTGTCATTCACCAAATAGGCACAACTATGCGTCTCTATTTCATTTGAGTAGGGCGGCAAAAGCCGAAGAAAGCCCGTAGAAGCCCTTTCCACCCCAGATTCCCGCTATGCCCGCTACCTACATCGGCTGCTCCGGCTTCTCCTTCCGCGACTGGAAGGGTGTGTTTTATCCGCCCGACGTGCCGCCGCGCAAGTGGTTTGCGTACTACTGCACCCACTTCAACACCCTGGAGCTGAACGTGACCTTCTACCGCATGCCGGAGCTGAGCTTCTTCGAGAAGCTCTACCAGCAAAGTCCGCCCGAATTTCGCTTTGCCGTGAAGGCCCCGCGGCAGGTGACGCATTACAAGAAGTTCAACGCCGAGGCCGAGCCGATTCTGGCTGAGTTCTATGCCACCATCCGGGAGGGGCTGCAGGACAAGCTTGGGCCGGTTTTGTTCCAGCTGCCGCCCAAAGCCGCGTATACCGAGGAGCTGCTTCAGCGCCTGGTCGATAACCTGGACCCCAGCTTCGAAAACGTGGTGGAGTTTCGGCACCCGAGCTGGTGGGAAGGGGAGGTGTTTCAGAAGCTGAGCCGCCACCGGATTTCCTTCGTAAGCCAGAGCCATCCGCTGCCGTTGCCCGATGAGGCCGTGGCTACTACCAACCTGCTGTATTACCGCTTCCACGGCGTGCCAGAGCTGTATAAGTCGGAGTACAGCCAAGAGTTTTTGCAGCGTATTGCCGAGGAAATTGCCGTGATTCCCAACCTGAAGCAGGTGTATCTGTATTTCAATAACGGCATCGGCGGCGTGGGTGTCGGCGACGCTAAGAAGATGCAACAGCTCATGGTCGGGGAGCAAACGTAGAGTAAACTTCAATGCCCGCTTCGGCTGTCATCCTTGATCTGACGTCCGCTTTGCGAAGAACCTTGTCACGCTGGCACGGGTCGTTGTTACGGCAGTCGTTCTTATCCTATAAGGTCCTTCGCTCTGCGCACGCCAGATCAAGGATGACAGACGAAGAAAAGAAGCTTTATTACGTTGGGCCGCACCACTATAATCTGTTATTACCTCTTTGCCTCATTCACGCTAACCCTACCTCCGCTATGAAAACGTTACTCCGCTTAGGCACAGTAGCCGCCCTGCTGGCGGGCTTTGCGGCCCCCGCTCAGGCCCAAACCACCGTGACGGGCACCATCGTCAGCGGCGGCGTCACGCGGGAGTACCGGCTCTATGTGCCGGCCGCTTACTCGCCTGCCAAGGCCGTGCCGCTGCTTTTTAATCTGCACGGCTACGGCTCCAACAACCTGGAGCAGGAGCTCTACGGCGACTTCCGGCCCATTGCCGACACGGCCAACTTCCTCATTGTGCACCCGAACGGCACTATCGACGGAACCGGTAGCCGCTTCTGGAACACCTTCGTGGCCCCCGGCTCGGGTGTCGATGATGTGGCCTTTCTCGCCGAGCTGCTCACCAATCTGCAAAGCCGCTATAGCATCGACCCCGACCGGGTGTATAGCACCGGCATGAGCAACGGCGGCTTTATGAGCTACGAGCTGGCCTGCAAACTCAGCAGCCGCGTCACGGCCGTGGCCTCCGTCACGGGCAGCATGGTGCAAAGCCGCCTGAATGCCTGCACGCCCCAGCACCCAGTGCCCGTCATGGAAATCCACGGCACCGCCGACGGTACCGTGCCCTACAACGGCAACATCCTGTTCGTGCCCATCCCTGCCGTGGTCGACTACTGGGTGCGCTTCAATGGCTGCGCGCCCACGCCCGCCGTCACGGCTGTGCCCAACACCAACACCACCGACGGCAGCACGGCCGAGCGCTACGTATACAGCGGGGGCCGTAATGGCAGCGTAGTCGAGCACTACAAAATCATCGACGGGGGCCACACCTGGCCGGGCGCGCCGGTCAACATCGGCGTTACCAACCGCGACATCAGCGCCAGCCGGGAAGTGTGGCGCTTTCTGCGGCGCTACCGGCTCAGTCAGCTCAGCACCCCACTATCCACCACCGCCCAATCAGCGGCGGCCAACATCAGCGTATACCCTAATCCGGTGGCTGATATCGTGACGGTGCGGGCCGGCGGTACGCTACTTCCCGAGCAGGTTTTCGTGGCTGATGCCCTGGGCAAAGCAGTGCCGGTGCGAGCGGTGCGGGTCGCTGATGGCGCCGTGCAGCTTTCCACCAGCGGCTGGCGCAGCGGCATGTATCTGCTGCGGGTCGAAAGCAACGGCACCAGTAGCTTCCAGAAGCTGATAAAGCCATAAGGCGCTAGATTTGAGGCACAGAAAAGGCCCCGGATAATATTATCCGGGGCCTTTTTATTGGCTGTCGTAGCAGCAAGCTAAGTTAGCAGATTAGTCTTTGCGCGAATACTCGGCGTGACGCACGGGGTCTTTCTTCTTGTCTTTCTTACGCCCAATCAGACCGCCGGCAGCTGCGCCGGCCGCGCCTCCGATGATGGCGCCTTTAGTACCACCCACTACGGCGCCCGTTACGACACCCGCACCGCCGCCAATGGCTGCCCCTTTAGCTTTCTTGCTCCAGCCTTTTTTGGGAGCATCCTGGGCCTGGGCCGTGTTGGCGGTAGTGCCGAGCATGAAGAAGGCCAGCAGCATGACAACATATATCTTGAACGTTTTCATGACGTTTGAATTTAGAGGTGATGAAATAGAACTATGAGTCTAAAACGAAGCTCGGCTAGACAAGGTTATGGTTGACTGCCAGGAAATAAACTGCGTATAGCCGGGGCACCATCTTGCCACCATTTGCCCATGAATTCCTGGTTTATTGGCTGCTCAGGGTTTCACTACCGGCACTGGCGCGGCTCCTTTTACCCCGAAAAGCTGCCCCAGCGCCGCTGGTTTGAATTCTACAGCCAGCACTTCAATACTCTGGAGCTGAACGTGACCTTCTACCGGTTTCCCCAGCTTTCCTTCGTCGAAAACTGGTACAGCATCAGCCCCGCCGGGTTCGTCTTCTCGGTGAAGGCGCCGCGCCTGATTACGCACTACAAGCAGTTTCACGACTGCGCCCAGCTACTGGCCGATTTCTACGGCACCATGCAGGAGGGGCTGCGCGAAAAGCTCGGCCCGGTGCTCTTTCAGCTGCCCCCGCGCCTGGCCTACTCCCAGGAGCGGCTGCAGCGCATCGTCGAGAGCCTCGACCCGGCTTTTGCCAACGTGCTGGAGTTTCGGCACCCGAGCTGGTGGGAAGGCCCCGTGTTTCAGGAGCTAGCCCGCCGCAACATCAGCTTCTGCGGCCAGAGCCACCCGGCTCTTCCCACCGATGTTATTGCCAATGCTCCGGTGCTCTATTACCGCCTGCACGGCGTGCCCGAGCTGTATAAGTCACCGTACTCGGAGCCGGAGCTGGTGCAGCTGGCTGAGCGAATAAAGCAGGAGTCTGGGGTAAAGCAGGCCTATATCTACTTCAACAACGACATTGACACCTCCGCCATCCGCAACGCCCAGCAGTTGCGCGCCATTGTCGGAGTATGAGCTCGGTTTAGGGTCGTCTCGGGAAGGCTTTGCTGAGCTACTATACAATTAAAGAGGCCCCAACCTGCACAGGTTGGGGCCTCTTTAATTGGGTTGAGCATCGTTAATCAGTTACCCTCGGTCTTGGCGCCTACCGCGCTTTGGTCGGGAGTGGCGGGAGCGGCAGGAGCAGCAGCGGCGGGCTGCTTCACGTACTTGTCCAGCCAGCTGTTCATTTCCCAGAGCGTGTGCATCACCGATTCGCGGGCGGCGTAGCCGTGGGCCTCAAAGGGCAGCACCACGTAGCGCACCGTGGCGCCGTGGCCCTTCAGGGCGTTATAGAAACGCTCACTCTGCAGCGGGAAAGTGCCCGAATTGTTGTCGGCCTCCCCGTGAATCAGCAGCAGCGGCGTCTTGATTTTGTCGGCGTAAGTGAAGGGCGACATGTTATTGTACACCTCCGGCGCTTCCCAGTAAGTGCGCTCCTCGGCCTGGAAGCCAAAGGGCGTCAGGGTGCGGTTGTAGGCGCCGCTGCGGGCAATACCGGCCTTAAATAGGTCGGTGTGGGCCAGCAGGTTGGCCGTCATGAAGGCCCCATAGGAGTGGCCCATTACCGCCACCCGCTTCCGGTCGACGACACCCAGTCGGGCTCCCTCGTCGATGGCCGCTTTGGCGCTGGCCGTAAGCTGCTCCACGTAGGTATCGTTGGGTTCTTTCGTGCCTTCGCCCACAATTGGAATGCTGGTGGCCTGCAGCACGGCGTAGCCCTGCGTCACCCAGTAAATGGGGGAACCCCAGCTTAGGCGCGTGAAGGCGTAGGGTGAGCCTTTCACCTGGCCGGCATTGGCCTTGTTCTTGAACTCGACGGGGTAGGCTTCCATCAGCGTGGGCAGCGGGCCGTCTTCCTTTTTGTAGCCGTAGGGCAGGTACAGGTTGGCCGTCAGGTCCACGCCATCGGCGCGCTTATACTTGAGCACCTGCTTGGTTAGGTTGCCCACGGCCGCGTAGGGGTTGGTAAACTTGGTCAGTGGGGTCAGCTTGGCGCTTTTTACCTCGCGCAGGTAGTAGTTGGGCGCCTCCTGCTGCGACTCGCGCCGGGTAAGAAGCTGGCGCTTGTTCAGGTCCAGAATGGTGACGGGTACCTCGTAGAAAGGAGCCTCGGAGCGCCACCAGCGGGTGCTTTTCTTGGATGCTACGTCCAGCTCATCCACGAAGGGCCGGTCGCCCTCTGCCGACGCGCCAGTACCGATGAAGTACAGGGTTTCGCCCTTGGCATCGGTGGCCAGTACCTCGTTGCCCGTGATGTTGCGCACGGTGTAGGGCGCGCCCGGCGCCGTGTAGGTATCCTGCGACGAGCGGTCGAACAGCACCGCGGGCGGCGTTTTGGCCGTTGGATTCAGCGTCCAGGTCATCTCCTTGCGGTCGGCCCAGCGGTAGCCTTCCACCAGCGCCAGGTTGGCATTACCCCAGACAACGTCGCGGAAGCGCAAAGGCAGCGAAGCAAACTCCTGGGGCTCGTTCTCGAAGGGTGCGGCCAGCGTGAAGATTTTGTCGCGCACGGTGGCCTGGGTTTTGGGGTCGCCGCCGTCCTGGGCTTCTACCCAATAGAGGGTCGAGGGCACGTCGGCGCGCCAGCCGTGGCTGCGCTGGCCGGTAGCCACCGCGTCGAAGCTGCTGGGCACGTTGTCAGCCAGGGGCAGATCGGCCACGGTTTTCACCAGCAGGCCTTCCATGCTCATGATGTCGACCTGGAGTGGGAAGTCGGTGTAGGGCAGCGTGTAGGAAAAGGGCCGGTGGCGCGTCTTGATCAGGGCGTAGCGGCCGTTGGGCGAGGGCGTCGCCTGCTGCACCACCCCGGGCTGGCCCAGGGGCTGCATACGGCCCGTCACGGTTACTTTCACGACCTGAGCCGTGGCATAAAACTCGAACAGCTTCTCGTCGGTCGGGTTTTTCAGCAGGTCCTGATAGGTGCGGGCCGGGGCTTTGCGGCCGATGTTTTCCTGCACCGTGGGGCCCATGGGCACCGGGCTCAGAATGGGCGTTTCGCCGCGGCCCCCCACGATGGCGCGGGCCAGCAGCGTCTGGCTATCCGACACCCACTCGTAGGATTTGCCGAAGACGCTGTTCAGAAACAGGTTGGGCATCAGGCGGGCCGAGGCCGAAGCCACGTCCAGCAGCCACAGCTCCACGTGTCGGTCGGAGGTGTGGGTGAAGGCCACCTTCGTGTTGTCCGGCGACCATGTTACTTCGCTGATGCGGGCTTTGGCGGGCAGGCCCTGCACCAGCAGCTCTTTGCCGTCGGGCAGGTGCTTGAGCCGAAGCTTGGTGATGTAGTTTACCCGGCTCGGTCCGTTCGTCCTGGGGTTGATGCGCAAGCCCCCAATCCGCAACTCCGGCTGCGACAGATCCGCAATGCTGGGCATGTCCTGATTGTCGAGCAGCAACATCCACTGGCCATTCGACGACACGCTCACCCGCGGGGTGCTGGGCGCATCGGCCAGAGCTACAATGGATTTAGGCGGTGTCTGGTACATCAGGTCTTGCGCCGAGCTGGTCAGACTACAAAACAGGAGCGTACTGAAAAAGTATAATACTTTCATAGAGAACTAAAAGTGGGCCTCAGAGAGCAAACGGAAAAAGCTGTGTAAGATACGACAAGACAAGCTGCTAGCCGAGCCGGTTCTGGCGCAAAAACAAAATTAAGCATTTTCGGAAGCTGGATTTTACCAATTCAAAAAATTAGTGGGCAGAAGTCTCGAATAGCGAAAAGTGCAATTCTAATCTGTCTCACTTACCGTGTGGCAGGCTGCGGCAAGGACAAAAAAAATGGCCAGCTACGGGAGCTGGCCATTTTCAGGAGGTATTTACGCTGCCCGCAGGCAGGTACCGCAGGGCTTACTAGCGGCGCGGAGCAGCTTTGCGTACCGGCGCTTTTTTCACCGGAGCCTTTTTCACGGGCGCAGCCTTCACGGGTGCGGCGGGAATTTCGGGAGCCGGGCCATACTTCGTTTCGGCAGGGTTCGGGTCACCGGGCAGGTACACGTCGAACTCTACGCGGCGGTTGATGGCGCGGCCGGACTCCTTGGCATTGTCGGCAATCGGCTTGGTTTCGCCGTAGCCATGCGACACGATACGGTCGGCGGCAATGCCTTTGCTGAGCATGTAGGTGCGGGCCGAGGCGGCGCGGGCATCCGACAGACGCAGGTTGTAGGCATCATCCCCTTTGTTATCGGCGTGGGCCGAGATACCCAGCGAGTAGTCGGGGTAGTCGTTCAGGATCTGCACCAGGCCATTCAGGGTCGGGAACGAAATCGGCTTCAGCGTAGCCTTGTCGAATTCGAACTGGATGTACTTAGTGGCTTCCTGCAGACGCTTTTTCTCTTCCACCTTCATTTCTGGGCAGCCTTTGTTCGAGGCTGGGCCGGGGCGGTTGGGGCAGCGGTCCAGATAGTCCGGCACACCGTCGCCGTCTTTATCCAAGGGGCAGCCGGTTGCATCTACTGCTACGCCAGCTGGCGTGTTGGGGCACTTGTCGCTCAGGTCAGTTACGCCGTCGTTGTCAGCATCTGGGCAGCCTTTCAGCTCCGCCTTGCCGGGCACGTCGGGGCAGGCGTCGTCGCCGTCGCGCACACCATCACCGTCACGGTCGGGGCAGCCTTCCAGCGCGGCCAGGCCTTTTTCGGTGGGGCACTTATCCTGGTAATCCGGCACACCGTCGCCGTCGCCATCCAGTGGGCAGCCATTGGCATCCACGGCTACACCCGTGGGGGTGCCGGGGCATTTGTCTTTTTTGTCGCTTACGCCGTCACCATCGGTATCAATGGTTTTGCCGAAGTTGAAGGTCAGGCCCGCAGTGTGCTGCAGGTACCGGTCGTTGATGTTGCCTTTCAGCGTAATGCCATCAATCTGGTCGGTCAGGATGTAGTGCTGACCGGTTTGCACGAAGGCCGATACGCTCGACGAGAAGTTCAGGCGGATACCAGCGGCACCGTGAATATCGAAGGCGTACAGGTCGCGGTTGTCGGGGGCACCACCGTTTACTTTAAACCGGTCGGTGCTGGCGAAGAAAAGGCCGGGGGCCAGGCTCAGGTAAGGGGCGAAGAAGGCGTCTTCCTTCAGGGCCCAGCCGTTGTTGAGCTTCAGCGTAACGGGAATGCCAATGTTGACCACATTGGCCCGGAAGCCGCTGAAGGCCTGCGCGCGGTTTTTAGGAGGAGTGGCCGAGTAAGCCATTTCACCATAGCTCAGGTCCAGGCCCAGGTCGATGCCCGGATTGATGTAGCGGCCGAGCTTGAAGCCCGCGCCGAACTCAATCTTGTCATTTTTGAACCATTCGGAACCATGGTCGCCGTGGTACTGCAGCGTGGAACCGTAGAGGCTAAGGCCGGTTTTTTTTTCGGCGTTCTGGCTGAATCCGTCGTGCGGAGCGGCAGCCAGTAGCGTTAGCCCCAGCACCAAGGCTTTGGGGGAGTTTAGGTGTAGTCTCATATGATAGAACAGAGGTTGGAAAGCACAAATGCTCTCTATGGTGGTGTGGCTATATACCTGAGGCCGCCAGATAAGGTTGTTGTTGCTCCTTATATCTGTTCTGAGTTCTATCCTAATCTGTTGGCCGCGAAGCTATTCCCCGGGCGAGCTTCCATAGTGTTGAGCTTGTTGAGTTCCGAATGCCGGCTGTAGTTTCGAGCGGCTTGCGGATAGCCCGGTGCAGGGCTCTGGATGAGTTAATTAACTGATATATAATATATTGTATTCGTGCTTTTTCCGGTAAGGAACTGCTATGAGCTGCCGGCGCCCGCATAGAGCGTTGCGGCCCAGCTCGCCAGCGTCTACCTTCCAACGACTCTAAAAAGTGGTGCGTCGGGTATTAACTTTTTTGCGCGGTTTATCCGAAAGTGGTGGTACGGCCGGGCTGCCTTTGAAAAAGCCAAAGCCTCTTCGCTACCCCGGCAACGCGGTGGCAAAGAGGCTTAAATGTAGTACGCGGTTAGACTTCGCCGCCGCGCAATTCCCGCCGACCAGTAACTAATGGCCACTGAGCGTGGGCAGAACGCTAGTGGTTGATGGGCGCTTCGATGATAATAAACCGGCTTTCCGTAGTGCACTCCACGGTAACCAGGGCTTCCTCCCACAGTCCGATACTGTCGCGCCGGCCGAGCTGCTGCCCGTTCACCGTCAGGCTGCCCTCCGTTACGAAGATGAACACGCACTTATTCAGTGGGTTCAGGCGGTATTCTACTGTCTGTCCGGCTTCGAAGTAACCCAACGACAGCCGCGCGTTCTGATTAATCCAGACGTGGGCCGTGCCTTCCTCGTTCGAGACGATGGTGGTGAGCTGGTTTTTGCGCTTTTCGGCCGGGAAGCTACGTTTCTGGTAGCGCGGCGTCACGTTCTGCAGCTTGGGCTCAATCCAGATCTGCAGGAAGTTCACCTCGTCGTCGCCGATGTTGTGCTCCTCGTGGCGCAGGCCGCTGCCAGCACTCATAATCTGCACCGAATCGGTGGCGACTTCCTCGCGGTAGCCCATCGAGTCGATGTGGTTCATGCGGCCGGCCAGCATCACCGAAATGATTTCCATGTTGGCGTGAGCGTGCAATCCAAAACCGTTGCCGGGCTTCACGAAGTCGTCGTTGAACACGCGCAGCAGGCCGAAGCCCGTCCGCTCGGGGTTGTAATAGGAACTGAAGCTCAGCGAGAAATTGCTTTGCAGCCAGCCAATATCCTTCAGGCCCCGCTCGTGGGCTCGGGTGATGCGGTAGTTCATGTTTTATGGTTTTTACTTGTTGGTTGCCAGTTGTTAGGACTGGTTATACGGCTTAGTTGTTCGTTGCCCGTTGTTAGGTCAGGTTTTCAGTGCAAGAGCTAGTCCTACTTTCTAACAACTAATAACTATTGAGGCAATTTAGGTGACGCCTTTGTGCTGCTGGGGCGCGTTACTCAGCTTACGAGTGCTGAAACTCAAGGGCCTCTTGCGGCGGCCAGTTTTGGTGTTTAGCCAGCCAGCAGCTAATGGGACAAGCCGTTTGGAAGTCCAGTTGCATTCGCCTTAATTCAGGTGTGTAACCATCAATCCCTTTCCTATGAAAATTGTCTTATACTCTTTGTCGTTACTGACCCTGTTGGGCGCGGCTGTACCGGCCGCAGTGGCGCAAGCCCCGTGGGCTGCCGTTACCCCGCCGTGGGATACCCAGACGTTCAATACCCAGAATGTGACCATGATGGCACTTTATGGGGCCAGCAACATCCGGCTTTTAGTCGAGGGCAGAACTACTACCAGTGGCACGAGCTATTCTGTCGTGTACACTTCTACCAATGAGGGGTTAATCTGGAGCAGTAACAGCTTGGCAAGACATCAGCCAGGCTCAACGGGTACCGAGCTGCTGGACTATGCGCCGCTGGATGAAGCAAATGCCTGGGCGGTTATTGCCAGCTACAACAATCCCAGCAGTACTCAGACAAGAACGTCCGTGGATTTGTTAAAAACCACGACCGGGGTTGCAGGATTTACTGCCGTACCCAATCCGGCGGGAATGAACCTGCAGTTCGTCCGGGGCTTCTCGGCCACTACCGCTGTAGCCCGCGTGGCCAATGCCAGTGGATTTCTGCGCACCACCGATGGCGGCCAAAACTGGGTTCCGGTAGCGCCGACACTGGCCACGGTTGGCCAGACTCTGCAGCGCACCACCACGCTCGGCAGCCACCTCTGGATACCGACTACCGCGGGCGATGTGCTCTACACCGCTGACCAGGGCCAGACCTGGGCCACTGCTGCCACCGGCCTGGGGGCCAATTTGAGAGGCGTCGCCTTTCGCGACGCCCAGCATGGCCTTGCCTACGGTGGCACTCAATTCGCCCGCACCACCGACGGCGGCCAGACCTGGGAACCGGTCGTATTTTCCGGCCCGGCCCGTACTACCTACCTGGTGGCCTTACCAGGTACATCCGCCGGCTATATCAGCGTAGGAGCCGGATTCAGTAGCTGCATCAGTGGCTCGACGGCAGGCACCGCCGTTTCCACCGATGATGGCTCTACCTGGACTACCGTAGAAAGCACGGACTCCCACTCCATTGTGGCGGCCAGTAGCCCAACCCGGGTTTGGACGAACAAACAAGATAAGCTTGCTCCAATCTGTGCTCCCCACCAGCTTTCCAGATACGCAGGTCTGCCATTAGCCGCCAAAATCCCCACTGTCAAGCTGGTTGAGCTGTATCCTAACCCGACTACCGGGCCCGTTCAGCTACCCGCCGCTGGCGCCTACCGACAGGCCACGGTGTTTGATGCACTGGGCCGGCAACGCCGCACCTTGGCCTTGGCTACCACGGCCACAACCCTCAGCCTGGCAGACCTGGGTGCCGGGGTGTATATGGTGGTGTTAACTGGCCCGGCTACCCGGCAGGCCACCCGGATCAGCGTAATGCCATAAGCATCCGTCTGAATCGATACGCGAGTCGGCAGCACGGCGTATAAATGATTGGGTGTTGAAAAGTTCGGGTTGCTTGTCAGTGGATGAGTAACCCGAACTTTTCAACACTCAACATTTACCATTACTCCGGCAGCTGGCCTTCGAAGGCAATTTCACTCACGCCCTTGCGTTGGCGCGGGGCTTTTTCGCGGCTCAGGAAGGGCTCTTCCAGCAGCTCGGCTTCGCCTTGGTACCCCAGCGCAATAATGACTACGGGCTGCAGGTTCTCGGGCAGCTGAAACACCTCCTGGGCTTTGTCGCGGTGGAAGCCGCCCATGAAATGGCCGTGCAGGCCCAGGGCCGTGGCTTCCAGAATCAGGTTGCCGTTGGCCAAGCCCAGGTCGTGGAGGGCGGCGCCGTTGGGCGTACCGTTGTCGTACTGGGTTTTGGCTAGGGCCAGTACCAATACGGCCGCGTTTTTGGCCCAGGGCTGGTTGCCAGGCATCAGGCAGTCCACCAGTTTCTGGAAGGCTTCGGTGTCGGCGCGGTGGGCGTAGATGTAGCGCCAGGGCTGCTCGTTCATGGCGCTGGCGGCCCAGGAAGCGGCTTCAAACAGCTGGTCCATCGTTTCGGGTGCCACGGGCTGGGGCGAGAAGGCGCGGGGGCTCCAGCGGTTCCGAATCAGCTCGTGGACGGGGTAAGTAGTGGCGGCAGTTTTCATGAAGAAGGGAAAAAACAGAGCTGAAGCCGCCGTATGAGCTGGCGGCTTCAGGGCCATAACAAGCCTAATAGAAAATAGATACGGAAACCGGGCGCTTTACAGCGACATGGGCACATCCATGAGCAGCAGCTGGGCCTGGCTGTCGGCCTGAATGCTGAGCGTGTCGGTGTCCCAGATGCCGAACCCGTCGCGGCGGTGTAGGGGCTGGCCGTTGATGGTCACGTCGCCTTCCAGCACGAAGGCATACACGCCGTTGCCGGCCTTTTTCACCGCGTATTCGGTGCTGAAACCCGGGTCGAAGTCGCCCAGGCTAAACCAGGCATCCTGGTGAATCCAGACGCCGGCATCGTCGGGCGAGGGCGACAGAACCTGCTGCAGCTGGTTGTGGCGGTCTTCGGGGCGGAAGCTTTGCTGGGCATAGCGAGGCGGCACGCCCTTCTTGTTGGGAAACACCCAGATCTGCAGAAACTTTACTTCCTGGTCCTTATTGTGGTTTTTTTCGCTGTGGGCCACGCCCGTGCCGGCGCTCATTACCTGCACGTCGCCGCGCCGGATAATGCCGTGGTTGCCCATGTTGTCCTTGTGCTCCAGGTCGCCGGAGAGCGGAATGGAAATGATTTCCATATTGTCGTGGGGGTGGGCGCCAAAGCCCATGCCGCCCGCAACGGTGTCGTCGTTGAGCACGCGCAGTACGCCAAAATGCACGCGGCTGGGGTTGGAGTAGCCGGCGAAGCTGAAGGTATGGTAGGAGTTGAGCCAGCCGTGGCTGGCGTGGCCGCGGGAGTCGGCGGTGTGAAGAACGGTTTGCATGGCAAAAAGGGAAGTGAAGTCGGAAGTTGGAATATTAGCCAGTGGCTGACTAATGTACATACATATATTAGGGCTGAAAGTTCACCTTTTCACTATACATTTGCTAGTAGTTACTCGCGTGTATATCAATATACAGGCTGTAACCAATGCAGACAATCAACAGGTTATGGCGCTTTCGCAGGAGAAAATAATTTCGGATTGCCCGTTCCGGCAAACCCTGGACGTACTGGAAGGCAAGTGGAAGTTTGCCATTATCCACAGCCTGCTGCTGCACGGCACGATGCGCTTCAAGGTGCTGGAGCGGGCCGTGGAGGGCATCACGGCCCGTATGCTCATCAAGGAGCTGAAGCTGCTGGAAGCCCACGGCATCGTGAGCCGCACGGCCTACGCCACGGTGCCGCCCACCGTGGAATATACTCTAACGGAGTGCGGACAGTCGTTGGCGCCGGTCATTGGGGCGATTCAAACCTGGGGCGTGCAGAACCAGGCCGTGATACTGCAGAGTAAAACCAGCAAAGCCGCCGGAAGGAAACCAGCGGCGGCCGGTAAAAAGTAACGCTGCGGGCGTAGCCTGACGTGCTTATTCCTGCTTGAGAAAGCGCTGCGTGCTGTGCACGGCTCCCTGGGCATCGAGCACCTGCACCAAGTAACTGCCCGCCGGCCACGCCGCCACGGAAAGGGTGAGGCCGGCGGCTGGTAGCGGCTGCCGGGCCATTGAGCGGCCCAGCAGGTCGGTGCAGCGCAGCATCCGGCCGTGGCCAGTGGTAGCCGGCCGAATGCTCAGATAGTTGCTAGCCGGGTTGGGATAAAGCTCCAGAGCCTCTTTGGAGGCGCTGGGAGTAGCCAGCGGCTGGCAATACAGCTGCCGGATGTAGCGCCACAGCTCGGTGTCGAACGACGATACGGCCAGCTTGGAAGCCTCCGCCGACTTGCCCTGGCGCACGACCACCAGGCCCAGACTAGGTACCACGTAGATTTTCTGGTCGTTTTTGCCCAATGCGGCTATCATATCCGGTGGGGCGGTGGGCACCAGCGGGCCGGAAAAGGTGAGCTGGGCCTGCGGTAGCATATACGAGGTCTGCCCATTGAGCCACCACAAGTAGCCGTAGGCGCGGTTGAAGCTCTGGGAGGGGATGGTCATGCGGCGGAAATAGGCGGTGTCGCGCAGAATAGCCGTGCCGTTCCAGCTGCCCCGGCCCAGCATCAGCAACCCAAAGCGGGCCATGTCGCGGGCCCGGCTGTAGTACACGTAGTTGGCCCACACGCCTGCCATGCCGATGCGGCTGCCCAGGCGTTGGTTCGTGAATTGCGTGGCCGTCAGGCCGCTGGCGGCAGCAATTGCATCCTGCAGCAGGCGGTAGGGACCAGTATGGTAGGCCCAGCGGGTGCCGGCATCGGTGCGGTAGCGCAGGCAGGCGGAGGCAGCGCTTTCGTTGTCGCAGGGCGCGGGCGGCGTGTCGTCGAGGCCAGTGGTCATCGTGAGCTGGTGGCGCAGCCGGATAAGGCGCTCCTTGGCGGCGGGAGCAGCCGTCCAGCCCCGGCCCAGAAAGCGGGAAGTGGTATCGTCGGTACTCAGCAAGCCCTCTTGCTGGGCCAAGCCCACCAGCACCGCCGTCAGCGACTTGCCCGCCGAGGCCCAGTACCACACCGAATCCTGGGTATAGGTGCCGAAATAGTGCTCCAGCGCCAAGCGGCCATCCTTGAGAATCAGAAACGACTTTGTATTCTTGCGCCCCAGGAAAGCCAGCAGCGAATCCTGTGCCGGCGCGCACCAGCCCAGCGACTGGGGCGGCACCGTGGCCCAGGTAGTGCCGCTGAGGGGAGGGTAGTAGAGCTGCTGCGCCGAAGCCGGAAACCAAACCAGCAGGGCCGTCAGCAGGCAAAGTGAGAAAAGGTGTTTCATAACAAAGACCGTAAGCCGCTTAAACAGATGCCGTCCTCGTGCGTTTAATCTTGGGAAGAACCGACAGCGTAAACTAGTAGACCGATTTCTATTCCGTATTCATTTTACGCTCTTGCTCAGGCGCTATTTGCGTAGCTGCCACTCCATTTATGCCGTATTCTTCCCCCGTTGTGTCGCGCCTGGCTCCTACGCCCAGCGGCTACCTGCACCTGGGCAATGCCGTGAACTTCCTGCTGACCTGGCTGATTGTGCGCCGGAGCTTCGGCACGCTGCACCTGCGCATTGACGATCTGGACCGGGCCCGGCTGCGGCCGGCGTACCTGGAGAATATCTTCCGCACCATCGAGTGGCTGGGCATCGACTATGACCACGGCCCCAGCGGCCCCGAGGATTTCGAGCGCAACTTCTCCCAGCAGCACCACCTGGGCGAGTACCAGCAGTTTCTGGACGAGCTGCGTCAGCAGCCGGGCCTGCTGTATGCCTGCACCTGCTCGCGCACCCAGATTCTGGCCGCCTCGCCCGAGGGCCTGTATACCGGCACCTGCCAGAGCAAGCACCTAAACTTCGCCGCGCCCGATGCCGCCTGGCGGGCCCATGTGTGCTCCCGTGCGCTGGTGGCCTTCACCGACCTGTGGCAGGGCCCACTGGCCATCGAGCTGGCCCGGGAGCTGGGCGACTTTGTGGTGCGCAAAAAGGACGGCGTGCCCGCCTACCAGATCGGCTCCATCGTGGACGATGTGCGGCTGGGCATCACGCTCATCGTGCGGGGCGTGGACCTGCTGCCCAGCACGGCCGCCCAGCGGTGGCTGGCCGGGTACACAGCCGCCACCCGGCCGTTTCTGCAAACCCGGCTGGTGCACCACCCGCTGCTGCCCGGCCCCGATGGCACGAAGCTCTCCAAGTCGCAGCAGCAGCCTCTGGAGCGGGGTATTATGGCCGAGGCCACTTCGCCACGGTCCGTGTACGAGGCCGTAGCCCGGCTGCTGAAGCTGCCCGCGGAAGCCGGCCGCTCGTTGCGGGCCCTGCGCGGGGCGTTTGAAAACGCGGCTATTGGGTAAGTTGTGGCTTACGCGCAGAGCAGGGAATGAAATGTGGCCCTAACGCAACTCCTTCTTGAATTCTTCGGCCCAGTGGTCGGCCAGGCGGGTGGGCTCGGGCAGCTTGTAGCCGCGCAGGCAGGCCAGGGTGAGGCGGGTGGCGGTGGTCTGGTCGCAGCGGTGGCCGGGGCTCACGAATAGCGGCAGCACCTTGTCTTTGGAGCGGATAACCTCGCCCAGCAGCTCGCCGCTTTTGTCGGTGAGGGGCGTAATGCTGCCTTTGGTAATGGCGGGCTCGGTGAAGCTGCCGGTCAGCTTTTGCTTGGCCACCCCGAAGCTGGGCATATCCAGCATTACCCCGATATGGGCAGCAATACCCATGCGGCGCGGGTGGGCTATGCCGTGCCCATCCACCATAATGATGTCGGGTTTTTGCTGTAGCTTTTCGTAGGCGCGCAGCACGTTGGGCGCCTCCCGGAAAGAAAGGAAGCCCGGCACGTAGGGCACCTCCACGGGGCCGGTGTGCCACACTTTCTCGACCAGTTCCAGGGACGGGAAACGCAGTACCACGAACACCGACAGAATGGTTTCGGGGGTGGGAAACGATGAGTCGCAGCCGGCAATAAATTCGGGCTCGCGCAGCAGGGGCAGCAGGCGCACGTGGGTACGCAGCTCCTGTTGGGTCTGGGTCAGCTCGCGCACAAGCTGCGGGTCGGCGGGCGGGTGGTAGGGGCGGTACACGGGCGGTGAGGTAAGGAAAAGGTTGCCCTGTTGTACTCGAAAGCGGCGGTGCGGGTTAGCGCGTGCCATTGCGCATAGTAGCGCGAACCGTGTAGTTCGCGCGGCCCGCGCCGCTAGCAGTTACCTCGAATGGCGCAAGTAGCGTGAACTACACAGTTCGCGCTACTTGCAGGGGGCTTTAGGCAGTTGCCGAAGCTTCCTCAGCCACCAAGCTTTCCTGCGCACTAACTTCGGCCGCTGCCCCAAGCCGCTCGCTCCAGCGGGGATAGAACAGCAGCTGGCCCTGGATAACAAACCAGGCCAGAATCATCGGTACGGCTTTGATCTTATAGGTGTCGAACACGCCGCTGCGGATGAAGTGGGGGTAGATATCGGTGGCCGATAGGGAGGTGAACAGGGCCACTAGGATAAACAGGGGCCAGACCAGGGGCGTGCTGCGGCGGTAGTGCAGAAACCAGAACACGAAGCCGACCACCGCAATAACGAATGTGGGCGACTCGGCCATCTGGTTAAAAATGACCACGAAAATCAGAATGGAGGCCACGTAGAGGCGGCGGTAGTGGGCCTCGCCCCAGCGGTGCCAGTAGCCCAGGGGCAGGAGCAGCGCCACCAGGCCGGCCAGCTGCACGGCGCCTTTCGAGACGTGCAGGCCAAACCAGGTGTCGAGCACGCCCATCAGGGAAAGCTGCACGCCGGTGGCCGAGGCCCGCACGATGTCGTACCAGGCCACGTAAATCATCTGGAAATCGGCCCAGCTAACGACCAGCAGCGGCGTGAAGCCCAGCACCACAATCCAGAGGGCGGCCCAGAAGCTGTTGCGGAAAAAGCCGGGGTAGAACAGAAAAATCAGGCCGATGCCGATACCGTAAATCTTGATCAGAAAGGCCAGGGCAATGCACAGACCGGCCCAGACGGGCTTGCGGTTTTCCAGGTGCAGGTAAGTCCAGAGCATGAGGCCTACCAGCAGACAGTTGGCCTGGCTGTTGTGCAGGGCCGTCATTACGTCGATAAAAATCAGCAGCAGAAACAGCAGCTGCCGGCGCACATCGGGAAAGAGGCGGCGGCCGGCGAAGTAGAGCACCGCGTTGTTGAGCACGTTCCAGAGCAGCAGCCCCAGCCAGTTGGGCATCCAGGCAAACAAGCCCATAAACAGGGCGAAAACCGGGCTGTACTTGTAGGTGTCGTAGTAGTACTCGGGGTACTCGAGGTAAAGGTTTTTGCCCGCCAGCAAGTTGAAAAACGGCTTGACGAAGATCAAATAGTTGTTGATCGTGCCTTTGAAAAAGTGCTGGAAGCTGATGAGCACCGTCAGGACGGCGTAGAGGGCCACCACGAAGCGGGGCGTGAGCAGAAACTGGGTAAGCCGGGAAGTGCGCATGCGGCGGGGCGAGGCTGGTGGAGTAGGGCAAAAGTAGCGGGATTTGCGCGGGCTGCCCTAGCCGGCCCCAAAAAGCCAACCCGCGCCGGAGTGCCCGCGTTAGGGCTTAGGTAGCCGGTTGCACCCGCCCGGCCCACCGAACCCGTCATGAAAAAACCCGAGCAACCCGCCAGCACCGGCTCCGGCCCCCTGTTTGAGAGGCGCTATTACATCGATATCGACCAGCCCGAGCTGTCGGCTGAGCAGCTGATGGAGGCCATTCAGTGCAACGTGGAGCACTACTCGCCCGATTTGCTGGCCCAGTTTGAGAAAGTGAAAGGCCAGGACCACCGCTTGCGCAAGGACGACGAGTTTTCCATCAAGATTCTGGGGCCCTGGAACGGCTCGGTGCGCGTCACGGAAGTTACCCCCGACTGCTTCGAGCTGATAACCCTGGAAAACCATCCTGAAGCCGGCCGCATCCGGTTTTCCATCGGTCCGGCCGGTAAGGATAACGATGCGCTACGCTTCGAGATTCACTCCTGGGCCCGCTCCCGCGACGGGCTCGTGGCCTTCACCTACGACACGCTGGGCATGGGCAAACGGGTGCAGCAGCAAACCTGGGAGCTGTTTTGTGAGAAAGTAGCCCAGGCCAGCGGCGGCCACGCCCGCGGCCCGGTACAGGTTGAAACCACCGAGCACGACGAACACTCTGCCGAAGCCCGCGCCCATGCCTAAGCCCACCAGTTCTGCCCCACCGCTGTGGGAAGTGCAGCGTGCCCGCCTCGAATCCTTCGGCAAAGCCCAGGTCAACTTCGACCTGGAGCGCACGGCTGAGTACACCGCCGATAACGGCTGGCGCATCGACGACTACGAAACCGAGCTGCCCGGCGAGGCACCCGGTCCGCCGGCTGAGCACGGCTCCTGGAAGGCCGGTCAGCAGATTCTGCGCAACTATACCTTTCCGCCCTCCGACCTGATTACCGGCATCTTCGTGCCCGACGCGCCCCTGGAAAACCGCACCATGGTGCTGCGCGGGCGGTTTCTGTTCTTCACCTTCTGGTTTGGGGTGCGCATCGGCGGGGTTACCGACGAAGTGCGCACCCTGCCCGACGGCACCCAGGAGCAGGTGTGGGGCTACAACTACCGCACCCTGGAAGGCCATTTCGAGCGGGGCCAGATTGAGTTTACCATCCATAAAAACCTGACGACGGGCCGGGTCATCTTCCACATCCACGCCTTTTCGCAGGTGGGCCGCATCCGCAACCCGTTCTACTGGCTGGGCTTCAAGCTGTTTGGACGCATGTTGCAGCGCCGCTTCTCGCACGAGTCGCTCAGGCGGCTGCGCGAGCAGGTGGTGGAAATGCTGGCAACGGGCTCTACCGAAGTCCGCGCATCCGATACTGCTCATGCCGTACCTGCTGCCGCACTTCGGCCAGAATAGCCGCGTCGGGCTGGCGCAATAGGTAGACGAAAGTGCCTTTTTCGCGGGCCAGCGGGTTCTGCACCCGCCCGACCAGTTGGCTGGACGCAAAGTGAATGGCGTCGTCGGCCTCCAGCGCGTCCTCGGTTACCAGCATTACCACCCGCAGACTGTCGAGCCTGGGAAACCAGTACACGTAGTCGGCATTGTAGGACACGGCGGCGGGCATGCGGCCGTGGTTGTAGAAGTTCAGGGCCCCGGCCTCACCGTAGTTGTCGGTAATGATAATCAGGTGACGCTGCTCGTCGGGGGTGAGCTGCCGGTAGCCCTGCAGGGCCAGCCCCGCCATTTCGCGCCAGCTGATCATGTCGGCAAAATCCTGGGGCAGCTCGTGGTTTTTGCCATCCTCCCAGCGCAGCAGGCCCAGCTTTTCATACGGGGCCGGGTTGCGGCGAATCTTCTCGGGTGTTTCGAGCGGAAAGGCCACGCGCAGCAGCGGCAGAAATAGCAGCCCGATAACCCCAGGCAGGGCCGGCCGCAGGTAGCGCCGCCAGTCGCGCTGCAGTACCTGTTCCAGATAGAAGCTGCCGAAAGCCAGCAGAATAGGGTAGAGGCCGATGGCATAGTAAGCCTTGGCCCGCATGGCGGCAAATAAGAGCAGTGTAAAGAGCACCGCCAGCCCCACAAACCGGTAGGGGCGCAGCGGCGCAAACCGCACCAAGCCTACCCCAGCGGCTATTATTACTGCCAGGCTATTGAAGAAAAACAGCAGCTGCTCCTTGAAGAAATCGGCTCGCTCGACGTGCACCAGCTGGCTTTCGCGCAGCTCCCGCATGTGCCAGAGCACCGGCCAGTCGTGCTGATACTGCCAGAGCAGGTTGGGCAGAAACACCAGCAGGGCCACTGCTACTGCCAGGTAGGTGCGCGGCCGGGCCAATAGCTGCCGCTGGGAGGTAAGCAGCAAGGCCGGCACCACGCCCGCCGCCCAGAACACGAGGTTGTACTTGTTGAGCATGCCCAGGCCCACGGCCAAACCCAGCGCCGCCGGCCACTGCCAGTGGTTGTCGCGCACCATCCGGATCAGGCAGTAGTACGCCGCCGTCCAGGCCAGCACGTCAAAGGAGTTGGGCTGAAACAGCAGGTTCAGGCGCATTAGGGCCGAAAGCAGGACAGCTGAGGCGGCCAGAGCTTTGGCATACAGCCCGCCGCCCAGCTCGTGCACCGCGGCCCAGACCACAGCCAGCGTCAGGGCTCCGAACAAGGCCGGAAAGAAGTGCACCCAGAACTCGGTGTTGCCCAGCAGCTGAATCAGGCGGGCCACCCAGGCCGAGAGCGGCGGCACCGACACGTAGCCCGCCGCCAGGTGGTTGCCTTGGTCGAGGTGCAGGAATTCGTCGCGGTGCAGCTCATACACCGGATGCACCACCAGATACTGCACGGCTATCTTGACGACGACAAAGGCCAGGAGCCAGCCCAGATACTGTTTAGCAGCGGGTTGTTGGATAGTAAGCATCGGCGAGAGTAAAGTAGCGCGGTCCGGTTGTGGCGCCGTACGCGGGCCAAGATAAGCAAGTGCGGTGGCCACCTAGTGAGTATGGCGGCGGCTGCAACAGACCGGCAAAATGGCATCCAGACAAAAGCCCGTTTGCACAGCTGTGCAAACGGGCTTTTGTCTGGACAGGAAGCTAGGAAGCTGTAACGAATCCTTCTATTGCGCTGAGTACACGCCCTGAAACGAGCCGCTCATGGCGAAACGGCGGCGCTTGGCCCCGGGCCGCGGCTCCGACTCACAGAGCACGGCCCGAAAGGTGCCCCGAATAGTACGGCGCTGCGGGTCGATGGCCAGTACCTGCACCACGCCGTCGTTGAGGCCGCAGGCGTTGGAATAGGCCGTGGTGGTGCCGTAGCGGTAGGAGGCGTCGCGCACGTGCCCGCTCAGAATCTCCTTGAACCGGTACTGCCCCGGGGCCAGCGGAAACTGGTCGATAAGAATGGTCAGGCCCTGGTCGTCGGGGCTGTCGGTCCGCACCAGATTAATGGACAGCACCTTATTGACGCCCGTACTGACTTCCAGCCGCGAAAAAGCCGTGTCGACGGCCACGGGCTGGCCATTGAGGGTCAGCGCCAATGCCGTACGCGCCGGAGCGGGGCCGGAAACGGGGGCCTGGGCCGTGGCTAAGCCAGTACCCAAACCGAGAGCCAAGAGAAAGAAGCGCAGCCGCATACAAAGGAAAAATTATAGCCAGGTCTGCGGAGTCCGGTGGCAGAAACCACGCCACAAACCGGGTTACAAACGGCTGAACTGGTAAGAATCGTATTCGATGAAGGGGTTGATACGCATTTCGACCCCGGCTACCTGCTTGCCTTCCACCTTGAATACAGCCGGAAAAATACCATACGTCGGGTTGGAGTAGGTGGCCCGGAATTCCTGCCCGTCCATGTAGTCCAGCGTGGCCGTCAGGTTGGGGTGGTTCGGGAAGTTGACCAGCAGCTGCTTGCCTTTCTGGCTGATGCTGATGGGGCCGAACAGCGGGTGCGTAAACTGTCCGGTGTAGGCCGCCAGGCTCAGCGGTGCCTTCTTCTTCTGGCTGACGCGCTTCTGGAGCTGGGCTACGGCGGCGTAAGTTTCCTGGTCGCCGGCGCGGGCCCCTTTCAGGAAGGCGGCGCTGCGGTTCTTGTAGGGCACGCCCAGGTAGCTGTCCAGGATCTGGTAGCGCAGAGCCTCAAAAAAGCTCTGGTTGTCGTTGTTGGTCAGGATGGCAATGCCGAGCTGCTCCTCGGGCACGAAGCACACGTTGCTCACGTGGCCGGTAGCGCCACCCGTGTGCCAGAACACCTGGCTGCCGGCATAGTCAGCTGAGAAAACGCCCAGGCCGTAGGTCATGTAGTGGGTGGGCAGCATCGTCGATTTGCGGGTGTTCAGCAGCGTGTTGGGGTCCCGGGTTTTGCGCATGGCCGCCCAGCTCAGCAGCTGCTTGCCCTCGTAGCGGCCACTATCGAGCTGAAAGCGCAGCCACTTGGCCAGGTCATTCACGTTGGACACCATGCTGCCGCAGGGCCCGATGTTGTCGATGTTGTCGAAGGGCATCTGGGCCAGGGGGCCAAACGTGTTGGAGTAGGGCAGGGCAATATTGGGCCGCTGGGCGTAGCCGGTGGTGCCGGTGTAGGTGTTGCTCATGCCCAGGGGCTGCAGAAAATTCTGCTGCACGTAGTCGTCCCAGGTGGTGCCGCCGGTAGCGGCCTTCACCACTTGGCCCGCGGCCACGAAGCCGGCGTTGCAGTAGCCGTAGTCTTTGCGAAACTGGCCGCTGGGCTTCAGCAGGCGCATACGCTGCACCACTTCTTCCCGGCTCAGGCTGGAATCCCAGAAGGTAAAGTCACCCTGGAAGGTCTTAGTGCCGAAGTGGTGGCCCATCAGGTCGCGCACGGTCACGAGCTGGGAGCTGATGGAGTCGTAGAGGCGGAAGCCGGGCAGGTATTTGTCGGCCCGGTCATCGAGCGAGAGTTTCTTGTCGGCCTCCAGCTTGGCAATGGCCGTGCCCGTGAACAGCTTCGTGTTCGAGGCAATCATGAACAGCGTGTTGGCGTCCACGGGCTCAGGCTTGCCCACGGCCCGCACGCCGTAGCCCTTATTGACCACTACCTGGCCATTTTTCACGACCACAATAGCCAGGCCCGGAATCTGCCACTGGCGCAGGCCGCGCTGAATGTAGCGGTCCAGGCTGTCGGTCATAAAGGCGTTCGGGGTAGCTGCCGACTGCGCCGCGGCGGGCCGGCTGGCGGCCAGGCCGGTAGTGAGGGCAGAAACGGTCAGGAGCCGGGAGAGAAGCTTGCGCATGGGAAGGGGAGCAATAACAACGGAATAAGGCCGGCACGCCCCTGCTACTCAGGATCAGCCACACCGGACTTTGAAGTTGGCACTATAAAACGAGAAAACCGCTTCTGCTCGGGGCAGAAGCGGTTTATTTCCATGATATGCCGTGGAGTGGTGACTAGGGAAAGCCTATTTGCCGCCGTTAATCATGTCAGAAACAATGCCTTTGCCCTTGCTCAGCTCCGACCAGACTACTCCCCCGATGTGGAACACGATGAAGGCCATGACCAAGTACATTGTCACGTTGTGTATTTCCTTCATCGTGTGTTCCAGCTCGTGCAGAAACGCCACGTCATCGGCGAAAGTCAGCACCAGCCCGGTGCCCACCATCACCACCAGCATGAGGTAAAAGGCCACGTAGGAATACTTTACCAGCAAAGAGTGGCGCGCATCACGCAGGTCGGCGCCCTGCTGGCGGAAGTAGCGCCGCGCCACGGCCAGCCGGACGGAAAAGCGCTGCCCACCCGTCTGGAAAAACTCCAGCCCGAGGCGAAACAGCAGCAAAAATGAAAGCGTGATGCCCAGGTAGACGTGCCAGTCCCAGATGCGGTGGCTCACAACACGGCTCAGCCCGCGCACCTGCTCTGTACTCATTGTGACGCCCTGCTTCAGCATCACTTCCTGAAACGAGGGCCCCAGCCCCCGCGTGTCGACGATAACCCGCAGAAACAGAATAGTCGTCAGCAGGCTCGAAATGACGGCCGCGCTGCCCCAGTGCCAGAGGCGCAAAGCCAGGGAGTTTTTGCTGCCAGCGGGCTGCTCGAGAACTGGGGAAGTAGGAACGGGCATGACTGAGTAAGGGGTAGCAAAGGAAGAGAGGGCTGCGCAAGATAACCGGCGCAACCCTCTCTTTTTATACAGCCTGCGCCGGCACGTAGCCGGCCGCCGGACTAGGCAAACGCCACTTCCGCTACCGGCACTTCCCGCCCCGGATACACGGCCAGCGCCTGCTCCAGGCAGGTGAGGGCCACGTCGAGGTCGTCGCAGTTGAGCACGTAGGCCATGCGCACTTCCTGCTTACCCAGGCCCGGCGTGGCGTAGAAGCCGCTGGCCGGTGAAAGCATTACCGTCTGGTTTTCGTAGGTAAACGAGTCGAGCAGCCACTGGCAGAACGTCTCGCAGTTGTCGACCGGCAGCCGGGCCATGACGTAGAACGCGCCGCCGGGCACGGGGCATTCCACCCCGGCAATAGCCCGCAGGCGGCTTACCATCAGGTCGCGACGCGCCTGGTATTCGGCCTTGGTCACGTCGAAGTAGTTCACGGGCAGCTCCGAGGCCGCCTCAGCCAGCACCTGGGCCAGGCCGGGCGGACTCACGCGCATCTGGGCAAACTTGAAAGCGGCCTGCTGCAAGTCCTTGTTCTTGGTCACAAAAGCCCCGATGCGGGCCCCGCAGGCACTGTAGCGCTTCGAAATCGTGTCGAGCACCACAATATTGTTGTCGGCCCCTTCCAGATGCATGGCACTCACGTAGTCGCTGTCGTAGCAGAATTCGCGGTAGGCTTCGTCGGAAAGCAGGTACAGGTTGTGGCGCACGCACAGCTCCTTGAGCTGCTCCAGCTCGTCGCGGCTGTACACGTAGCCGGTCGGGTTGTTGGGCGTGCACAGCAGCAGGGCCTTGGTGCGGGGCGTGATGCGGCGCTCAAACTCTTCGATGGGCGGCAGGGCAAAGCCCTCGGCCAGGTAAGACGTAACGGGCACGATGTGCACGCCGGTGGCCACGGAAAAAGCCGTGTAGGCCCCGTAGAACGGCTCGGGAATAATGAGCTCGTCGCCAGGGTTCAGGCAGCTCATCAGGGCAAAGAAGATGGCCTCGCTGCCACCGGCTGTCACCAGAATGTCGTCGGGCGTCACCGAGATGCCCACGTTGTGGTAGTAGTCGGCCAGCTTGCGGCGGTAGCTGGGGTAGCCGGCCGTGGGGCTGTACTCCAGCACCCGGATATCGGCCTTTTGTACCGCGGCCAGCATGGTGGGCGGCGTTTCAATATCGGGCTGGCCGATGTTGAGGTGAAAGACTTTCACGCCCCGTTGTTTGGCCGCATCGGCGAAGGGAGTGAGCCGCCGGTAGGGCGACAAGGGCATGGCAAGCCCACGCTGCGAGACTTTTAACATAACTGAAGTAATAAGTACCAGCCTAGGATAAATGTAGGACTAGTTAGTGAAGAATATAAATTATGCTTTAAAATAGCCTAAGCAAGAAGCAAATATTTTGGGGCTTTAACAACAAGTACAATTGTTAGTTAGTCTGAACATGAACCCACCCAACGCTCTGGAAGTATGGCTGCGCGGGCCCCTGCCCGGTGTGCCGCCCCTCTTGCAACCCGTAGCCCACGCCCTGCTGCAGGCCCGGGAAGAAATTCAGGCCCAGCTGGCCGATTTTCCGGCCGCTCTACTGTGGCAGCGCCCGGCCGGGGTGGCCTCCGTCGGGTTTCACCTCCAGCACCTTACCGGCGTGCTCGACCGGCTGCTGACCTACGCTCGTGCCGAAGCCCTCACGCCGGAACAGCTGGCAGCCCTGGCCGTGGAAGGGCACAGCCCCCACCCCGGGTGCACGGCCGCCGAGCTGGTGCAGGCTTTTGCTGCCCAGGTGGAGCGGGCCCTGGCCCAGCTGCGCCACACTGATGAAGCTACGCTGCGGGAAGCGCGGGGTGTAGGCCGGGCGCAGGTGCCCTCCACGGTGCTCGGGCTGCTGGTGCATGCCGCCGAGCACACCATGCGCCACCTGGGCCAACTGCTGGTGACGGCCCGCATTGTGGTGAGCCAGCTGGACGAATAGCAGCAGCCGGCCGGGAAATACTGCAGACGCGCCATCCTGCTGCACTGGGGTAAATGGGCGGAATAAGGGTTGGTTATCAGATAATTAATTGCTACCTTATGCTTGGTCTGCCAGCTGGGCTCCGGTTGGTAGTTACGTTGTCTTTACCGCGCTTCTATGCTCTAAGCGTTACTCGCCCGGCTTTTTCTCACCCTTCTTACTGCTTTGTGATGCAACAGATAAGAAGCAGTGTGCGGCCTGCCTTTTTATGGCTCCTTCTTGTCAGCTGCGCGCTTTCCTGGTCACCGCTGGCGGTGGCCGGAGGCGGCAAGAAGCCAGGTGCTGCCGTCCGCCGCGGCTCGACGGCCGTGCTATACCTGCGCGCCCTGCTCGACACGGCCGCCCTGGGGGCCGATGCGACCTACGCCCACCTGGGGCTGCGGGCCGGCTCGGTGGTACAATCCTTCTACGCCGGGCGCAGCTTCGTGCCCGCCTGGACGCGCGCCGACTCGGGCTGGAACGCCCCGGCCCGGCAGGCCCTGCAGCTACTGAGCCAGGCCCGGCAGTTTGGCCTTTCGCCCGCTGCCTACGGCAGCGCCGACCTCTGGGCCCTGCCTGATTCATTGCGCGTAAAAGATTCGGCTGACCAGCATAGCCGGCAGCTGGCTAGCTTTGAGCTGCGCCTCACCGATGCCCTGCTGCGCTACGCGGCCCACCTGCGCTTCGGGCAGCTCGATGCCACGACGCTGGTGGCCGCGCCGTTGCAAGGCTTGGCTGCCCAGCAGGCCACTACGGCCCTGGAAGAAGCCCTGGCCGCGGCCACGTTTGCGCCCTCGTTTCTGCGGTTTCAGCCGGCTGGCCAGGCCTACCAGCAGGTGCAGCAGGCCTGGAGCCGCACCCTGCAGGCCCAGCCCGATTCGGCCGCTACTCCGCGCGGTAACGAAGCAGACTTTCGGCGCGTCGCGGTGAACCTGGAGCGGCTGCGCTGGGAAGCGGCGGCCCTGGATACGGCGGCCGAATATGCCCTGGTCAATATTCCGGCGTTTCGGCTGCAGCTAATGCGCGGGGGGAAGGTAGTGCAGACGCACCGGGTGGTAGTAGGTAAGCCCGAAACGCCAACTCCCACCCTCAACAGCCGCCTTATCGTGTTCGTAACGGCGCCCGACTGGCGGGTGCCCTACAGCATTGCCGTGAACGAAATGCTGCCCCAGCTGCAGGACGACCCCAGCTTCCTCTACGACAACCACTACCGGCTCTACGACTACCGCAACCGCCTCATAAACCCCTGGCACGTGCGCTGGAGCAAGTACAACGCCACCAACTTTCCCTACACCATCAAGCAGACGGCAGGGCGCCACAATGCGCTGGGCAACATCGTATTCTACTTCCCGAACCAGCACAGCGTGTTTCTGCACGACACGCCGGCCCGCTCCCTGTTTCAGAAGCCGCAGCGTGCCCTCAGCCACGGCTGCGTGCGGGTCGAAAAGCCGCTGGCCCTGGCTGCTTACCTCTTGCAGCGCGAAAAGCAGCAGGCGGCCCTGCCGGTCATAAAGCGCAGCATCGCCCAGCGCGACAAGTGCCGCTTCGATCTGGCCCAGGGCCTGCCCATCCAGATTCGCTACTACACCTGCCAGGCCGACAATGGCCGGCTCCGGTTCTACGCCGATATATACTGCCAGGACGAACCGATTCTGGCCGCTTTGTTTGGGCGTTGAGCAGAGCTGATACAACGAAAAAGGCCGCTATACGGGATATGGCGGCCTTTTTCGTTGAATAGATTCCCGGAATAAGCTAGTGCGTGCCGGCCTGCGGCACGTGCCCTTTCAGGCCGTACCAGACGATGTATGCGTAGCACAGCACCGGCAGAATAAAGGCCAGCTGCAGCGTGCTGACATCGGCGACCAAAGCAAAAAGCAGCGGTACCACAGCTCCGCCCACGATGGCTACGTTCAGCAGGCCCGAGGCTTGCTCGGTGTGCCGACCCAGCCCGGCCACGGCCAGCGTGAAAATGGTGGCAAACATGATGGAGTTCATCAGGCCCACGGCCAGCAGGCTCCACATGGCAGTTTCCCCCGCAGTATTGATGGAAATCAGGATGAGCACGATGGCGCCCACGGCCCCGGTGGCCAGCAGACGACCGGGGTTGAAGCGGCTCAGCAGATAGGCCCCGATGAAGCGGCCCACCATGGCCCCGCCCCAGTAGTAGGCCACCATTTTACCGGCCAGCTTGGGCGTCAGGTTCATTACCTCGGGCAAGTGCAGGTAGCTTACGATGTGGGAGCCAATGGCGACTTCGCCACCCACGTAGGCAAAAATGCCCACCATGCCCAGCACCAAATGGCGGTAGTGCCAGGCCTGCTGCCCAGCCGGAGCCTGGGCGTCAGCATCGGCGTGCACGATTTTGGGAAGCTTCAGTAAGCCCAGCAGCAGGCTGATAACCAGCAGCACGCCACCAATGGCCAGGTAGGGCGTTTGTACGGCGCGCACGTCGATGGCCGCGGCGGAGGCGGTTTCCAGGTCGGGGAGGTGCGAGAGGATGACGGCCGCGCCGAGCAGGGGCGCTACCGTGGTGCCCAGCGAGTTGAAGGCCTGGGTGAGCGTGAGACGCGCCGGAGCCGAGCGGGCCGGCCCCAGGATGGCCACGTAGGGGTTGCCGGCGACCTGGAGCAGCACCACGCCGGTAGCCAGCACAAACAAAGCGGCCAGAAACAAGCCGTAGCTGCGGCTGTCGGCGGCGGGGTAGAACAGGAAGCAGCCCACGGCCGCCACCACGAAGCCCGCCAGCATGCCGCCCTTGTAGCCGATGCGCTGCACCAGCCGGCCGGCCGGAATTCCCATCACGAAGTAGGCCCCGAAAAAGCAGAAGTTGATGAGGTTGGCCTGGGTGTAGCTGAGCTGAAAAATGGCTTTCAGGTACGGAATCAGGATATCGTTCAGGCAGGTAATGAAACCCATCATGAAGAACAGCACCGTCAGGGACGACAGGGCCGAGGTGTAGCGCGGCGTGGCGTGGCCGGTATCCGGCTGGGCGCCGATGGCAGAAGGGGCAACAAGAGCCATAGGAAACGAGGGAGAGAAAAGTGAGAAATTTCCGGCCGGGCTATTTCCGCTTCAGAGCCCGGGCCACGGCCTGGTTGAGCAGCGGCTCCATCACGCGGTAGCCGGCCAGATTGGGATGCACGCCGTCATCGGCGTAAGCTTTCGGCAGGCCCTGCTGCGCGTCGGCCATGGCCGAGTGGAAGTCGAGGTAGACGAGGCCCTGCTGGGCGGCGTAAGCTTTGATCTGCTGATTCAGGGCCACGATTTTGGGTCCCGGATTCAGGCCCTTGCGCCACCAGAAGTCGGCGGCGGGCAGCACCGAGGCCAGCACCACCCGAATGCGGTGGGCACGGGCCAGCTCCACCATGCTCATAATATTGTCCAGGGTGCGCTGCGGCACGTAGGGGCCCTGGTTTTCGGCCACGTCGTTGGTGCCCACCAGCATCACAACCACGGCGGGGCGCAGCTGGATGACGTCCTGACGGAAACGCAGCAGGATTTGCCCCGACGTCTGCCCGCTGATGCCCCGGCCGATGTAGCCGTAGGGCTTGCCCGCAAAAAAGGCCGAATCGGCTTTCACCCAGCCTTCGGTAATGGAATTGCCGATGAGTACGACCCGGGCCGGGGAGGCCGGTGGGGCGGGCAGGCGCTGATTAGCGTCGGCGTAGCGTTGCAGTTTGGCCCAGTCGGTGGGAGGGAGCTGCTGCTGCGCTGCCCCGGCCAGCGGCGTCAGCAGGGCCGCGGCCAGTAGCAGGCGGAACCCGCACGACCAGCGGGCAACCAGTTGTTGTGGAGGTGTATGCATACCTGATATAACCGAAAAAATGGCGTAAGCATCAGGTTGGACGCGAAAATCCGGCTACGGTGGATAGCACTTTGGTCGCGGTTATTGCTGCTTCCAGGCTGCTTTGCCGGAATCGGGTAGCCGTGACAATGCCGCCCAGTTGCGGCTAGTTGATCACCAGCGTCATGATGGAGTGGGGCTGGCTGCTGACGGTGGCCGCCTGGCCCTGCATCCAGAGCTGGAAATCCTGCTTCTGGTCGCCGTCGTTCATCACGACCACCGCTACTTTGCCGTCGGTGTTGAGGAAGGCCGTGGTTTCCAGATGGTCGCGGTTGGAGGAGCTGACGATGCGCCGGGCCCCGGGCCGGATGAACTTGGAGAAGTGGCCGATGTAGTAGTAGATGTTGGTATACACCAGCTTGCCGGTGCGCGTATCGCCGATGATGGGGGCGTAGCAGTAGTTCTTGACGTGGTTGGGGCCGCCGTTTTCGTCGAGCAGGATGTTCCAGTCGGTCCAGCCCACGTTGCCGTTGTTGAAGTCGTTGATCATCGAGTGGCCGTACTTCTCGCCCAGGCTCCAGTCGTTCACTTTATTGAAGTCAAACTTCTCGATGCAGGCCTCGGTGAGCAGCAGGTTGGTATTGGGGTAGGTTTCGTGCACGCGCCGCACATTGTCGAACATCATGGCGCTGCCGGTCCAGGTTTCGTACCAGTGGTAGCCCACTCCCCACACGTACTGGGCGGCCTGCGGATCGTCGAGGATGGTGCTGGCGCGCTGGTAGATCTGGTCGCGGTTGTGGTCCCAGGCAATGAGTTTCCGGTCGCCCAGGCCGTTTTTCTTCAGCGTGGGCCCCAGGTATTCCTTGATGAAGTCGCGCTCCTCGGTGGCCGTAAACAGGCAGGATTCCCAGGTTTGCTTGGCCATCGGCTCGTTCTGGCTGCTCAGGCCCCAGATCGGGATGCCCTGGCGCTCATACTCCTTGATGAACCTGACGAAGTAGTCGGCCCAGGTCTGGCGGTACTGGGGCAGCAGCTTGCCGCCCTTGAGCATGCTGTTGTTGTCCTTCATCCAGGCGGGCGGGCTCCAGGGGGCCACGTACATCGTGAGCTTGCCGCCGGCCGCCTGCTGGGCCTGCTTGATAAAGGGAATGCGGTACTGCTCGTCGTGCTTCACGCTGAAGGTCTTCAGCTGCTCGTCCTTGTCGGCCACGTAGGTGTAGGGCGCGCTGCTGAAGTCGGAGCTGTGGATGGTAGTGCGGGCCAGGGTGTAGCCAATGCCCTTGGTGGGACTGTAGTAGGCCTGCATGAACTCCTGCTGCTGGTCCTTCGTGAGCTTGGCGTAGGTTTCGGCGGCGGCATCCGTCAGGGCGCCGCCAATGCCGAGCACCGACTGAAACGTCTTGGTGGGGTCCACGAACACGCACACCTCGGATTCGAGGGGCTGGGGCTTGGGCTGAAACGCCAGGGTTTCGCCGGCGGCCAGGCGCTTGTCGGTACCGGCGGCCGTGGTATACACCTGGGCTTTTTTACCAACCACCGAATAGGCTTTGAAGTTGCGGGCCGGGCTGGCCGCTTTCTGGGCTAGCGCGCCGCCTACGCTCAGCGCCGACAGCAATAAGGAAGGGAGAAGCTTGTTGAGCATGATGATAGAATATGCGCGGGCAGGCCCGCTATTACGGCCGGCACCGAAGCGCCGGCCGTAGTGGGAAATCGGGGCTAGTGGCTGATAACGAGGCGGCGCTGGAGCTGCCCTTCGGGCGTATCCAGGCGCAGCACGTACACGCCGGCCGGCAGCGTGGCCACACTGAGACGGAAAGAATTCAGACCCGTGCGCACTGCCGTTTCAGGCCGTTGCAGCACGGTTTTGCCCAGCATATCCACCAGCCGTAGGGCTACTGTGGCGGCCTGGTCGGCGGTGTACTCGAAGGCCAGGCTGGCATCAACGGTAGTGGGGTAGAGCTGCAGGCGGGCATCGGTGGCCGAGCCGGCCGTGGCCAGCGTGGTGCGGGCCGCGCCCTGGTCCGAGAAGTACCAGCGCTGGTTGTTGCCGCCGCCGTAGGTCCACTGGTGAATGGCCGCGCCGTCGGCGGTGGAGTTGTTGGAGACGTCGAGAGCTTTGCCGCTGTACTTGTTGAGGATGCGGTAGGTCCCGTCGCCGTTGCTGATGATCTGCCAGTACTGGCTGTCCTGGCTCAGCCAGTCCCACTGGTGGGTCAGGGCACCGTCGGCAGTGCTGGGGCCGGCCACGTCCAGGCTCTTGTTGCTGTTCAGGTTCACGATGCGCACGTAGCCGCTGCCGGCGTCCACGAGCTTCCATTTCTGGCTGGCCGTGTTGGCCCAGCCCCACTGCTGCACCCGGCCCCCGTTGGCGGTAGAGTTAGCCGAGATTTCCATCGTTTTGCCCCCGTTCTTGGAGCTGATCTGGTAGATGCGCCCGATGGCCGGGCCGCTGGGCGTGCTGCCGGTGCCGTTGTAGTTGCCGCCGCCGGGGTAGTTGACGATGCCGTTCTGGTTCGGCGACACGGCCGCCACGGTGGTATTGGGCACGCAGTTGGCCCACTGAATGTTGATCAGCGCCTGGTTCAGGCCGGCCGGCCCATCCACCACGTAGGGCGGGTTGATATGCATGAAGGCCGGGTTGCTGCGGTCCTCGAAGCGCTTGTAGGTCCAGTGGCACCAGCCAATGCCGACGGAGTTCAGGTTGCGGGCCGCGTCGCGCATCCAGGTGTCGGTATTTTCGCCGGTTTCCCCAATCCAGACGGGCACGTTGTGGGTCGAGCGGAAGTTGCGCAGGTCGCCGATGAAGCGGATGTTGTTGGCGTTGCCCCCGGTCGAGTTCACCCCGTTGTCCATCAGGTAAGTATCGCCGCTGTAGCGGTGCGAGTTGTACACCAGATTGGAACGGTTGGGGAAGGTAAACGGCTCCATGTAGTTGTAGTCGTTGCCCCAGCCGTTGCCTTCGAGCAGAATCAGGTGGTTGTCGCCCTGGCCCCGGATAGAGGTAATCAGGCGCTGGTACACGTCGTGAATCTTCTGGTTGCTGGGGTAGTTGTTGGGCTCGTTGATCAGGTCGTACATGGCCACCCGCGCGTCGTTCTTGTAGCGGTTCGACACGAAGCGCCAGAGCCGGTCGAGCACGTCCTGGTTGATCTGGCGGTTCCAGAGGTCGTTGGCCACAATCTGGTCGGCAATGTTAGCGTCGGTGCCTTGGGAGCCGGGCACGGCGTGCATGTCCAGCACCACGTACATGTTGTTGGCCTGGGCCCAGGCCAGGGTGTTGTCAATCATGCGCAGCGCCTCCATGTTGTTGGGGTCGGTAAAGAGCTGATTGGCGTTGTACCAGCTGGTGAGCTGGCTCACGTAGGAATCGTACGAAACGGTGCCGAGCATCACCTTGGTGCGCACGGCCCGCTGAGCCGGCGTCAGAAACAGCTCGTAATGCAGCGGCAGGCGCACGCAGTTAAAGCCCTTCGAGGCAATGTAGTCGAGGTCGGGCTTGGTAATGAAGTTATTGCGGTAGTTTTGGTAGAAGGTTTCGATGGCCGCCTCGCTCATGCCGGCGTTGTAGAGTGAGCGTTTCACCATGCCCTGGGTTTTCTTGCCCCCGATGCCGTCCCAGTTGTACTTCATCATGTAGCCCTCCTGCACGCCCCAGTTGCCCAGGTTCATCCCGTTCAGAATTACCTCCTGGTTGCTGGCATTCACGATGCGCTGCCCGTCGGCGCGCAGGAAGCTCTGGGCGGTAGCAGGTTCGGCCAGGCTCAGGCCGGCGGCCAGCACCAGCAGGTTGCGCAGCCGGCGCACGGGGCCGGCCAAAAGCGTAGTCTTGTTCATGTTCTGTGGGAATTTTGGTTGTGGAAAAAAATGGGAAACAGAGCGGCGAACAGGTGCGAAAAGCGGGTAGGCGGGGCGGGAAACGGGTACTTAGGCGGTAGGCAGCGAGAATGAGGTGAAGAAAAGGCAGCGTGCGGAGCTACCACACGTAGGTGCCCACGGCGCCGGCGGCCAGCGTCGAGCTGACCACCTTGCCGCGGTACTGAATGTCGAAAGTCTGGGTAGCGCCGCTGTTCTGCACGATGAGCACCTTGCGGCCGTTAGGGGCTTTGAAGGCCACGTTGGGCAGGTTGGCAGGCAGGTTGGTGGCAATGCGCACCGAGCCGGGCCGCACGAACTTGCTGGCGTGGGCGATGGTGTAGTAGGCCGTGTTGCGCGACACGCTGCTGCCGCTGATGGTCAGGGCTCCCAGGCAGTTGGAACAGCCGCCCTGGGTGTGGGGGCCGTAGTTCTGGTCGGCGGCCAGGTTCCACTCCAGCACGTTCTTGCTCCAGTTGCGCGTAGCCCCGATGATGAGGTTATTGATGTGCCAGCTGAAGTCACCGGCAAAGTTGCCGGGGCCGCCCACCCACTGCTCGGTGAAGTACACATCCTTGTTGGGGTAGGCATTGTGCACCGTGTTCAGGGCGCTGATGTTGCCCGCGTAGAGGTGAAAGGCCGAGCCATCCACGAAGGGCCGCACCGCCGCATCGGCCAGAATAGCCAGCGGATAATCGGTGCGGTCAAGGTTGTGGTCGTATAGGATGATTTTGGTGTTGAGCCCGGCCGCCCGCAGCGCAGGGCCCAGGTTGTTCTTGATGAAGGTGCCCTGCTCGGCGGCCGTCATGTAGAGGCTGGGGTTGTTGTCCGGGTTCAGCGGCTCGTTCTGAATCGTTATAGCGTCGAGCGTAATGCCCTCGGCCTGCATGGCCCGGAGGTATTTGACGAAGTACTCGGCATACACGGCGTAGTATTCGGGCTTCAGCGACCCGCCTTTCAGGCTGCTGTTAGTCTTCATCCAGGCCGGCGCCGACCACGGGGAGCCCAGAATCTTGAGAGTAGGGTTCAGCGTCAGAATGTCCCGGAGCACCGGAATCAAATCCTTTTTGTCGGGGGCAATACTGAACTGGGCCAGCGTGGGGTCGGTCTGGCCGCCGGGTACATCATCGTAGGTAAACTCCTTGGCATCCAGGTCGGAAGCGCCGATGCTGATGCGTAGGTAGCTGACCCCGATGTTGGTTTCGTCGGTGGCAAACAGCTCCTTGAGCAGGGCCGTGCGGGTGGCCGCGTTCAGCTGGTTGATCAGCGTGGCGCTGCCCCCCGTGAGCGTGTAGCCAAACCCGTCGATGGACTGGTAGGTCTGGGTGGTGTCCACCACAATCGTGGGGTTGTTGCCAGTGGCGGCCTGAAAATTCAGGGCCAGGGTGCTCTTGTGAAACAGGGCGCTCTGGTCGGTTGTCGTTAGCCACAGTGCTACCTGCGAGGGACCGGTAGTGGGCGGCGTCACGACGCCGCCACCCCCACTGCCCGGGGCCGGCGCGTCACCCGGCTTCGAGGTGCAGCCGCTCAGCAGGCCGGGCAGCAGCAGGGCCGTGGCCAGGGTAGTCAGAATTCGGTTCGTCGTTTTCATGCGGAAGAAGAGGGGCGGGAAAAAGGGCGGATTACCAGACGTAGGTGCCCACGGCGCCGGCCGGCAGCGTGGTAGCAAAGGCCCGGCCCTGGTGGCGCACCTGGAAAGTCTGGGCCGTGGAGTTGTCGTTCTGCACCACCAGCACCTTGTTGCCGTTGGGGGCTTTGAAGGCCACGTTGGGCAGCTTTTCGGGCAGCGTGGAGCCAATGCGCACCGAGCCGGGGCGGGCAAACTTGCTGGCGTGGGCAATGATGTAGTAGGCGTCTTCGCGGGTCACCTTATTGCCATCCAGCGTGAGGGCGCCACGGCACTCGGTGCAGCCGCCGGGTGTGTGCGGGTTTTGCTGCGGGTCGGCGGCCAGGTTCCACTCCAGCACCGTGCGGGCCCAGTTGCGCGTGGCCCCGATGATGAGCGTGCGCACGTGCCAGGGTAGGTTTTCGGCAAACTGGCTTTTCGAGCCCACCCACTGCTCCGTGAAGTAAAGGTTCTTGTCGGGGTGGGCGTCGTGCACCTTGCTCAGGGCATCAATCTGGCCGGCGTACATGTGGAAGGCCGAGCCGTCGATGTACTTCTTGGCTTCGGGGTCGTTGAGAATCGTAAGCGGGTACTCGGGCTTGTCGCAGTTGTGGTCATACACGATGATTTTCGTGTTAATCTTCGCTTTCTCGAAGGCCGGGCCGAGGTGCTTTTTCACGAACTCGGCCTGTTGCTCGGCCAGCATCAGCAGGCTGGGATTGTTGCCGGGGTGCAGGGGCTCGTTCTGCACCGTAATGGCGTCGATGCGGATGCCCTCGGCCTGCATGCCCTGCACGTATTTCACGAAATAGCGGGCGTAGGCGTCGTAAAACTCGGGCTTGAGCGAGCCGCCCTTGGAGTTGCCGTTGGTTTTCATCCACGTCGGCGGCGACCAGGGGGAGCCCATCAGCTTGAGGCTGGGGTTGATGGCCAGAATCTCCTTGAGCACCGGAATCAGGTGGGGCTTGTCGGGGGCCAGGCTGAACTTGACCAGCGTGGGGTCGGTCTGGCCGGCGGGCAGGTCGCTGTAACTAAACACCTGGGCATCGAGGTCGGAGGCCCCGATGCTCAGGCGGAGGTAGCTCACGCCGATATTGTTGCCGTCGGTACCAAACAGCTCCCGCAGCAGAGCCTGGCGCTCGGGGGCGCCCATGCGGTGCAGCAATTCGGCGCTGCCCCCGGTGAGGCAGTAGCCAAAGCCGTCGATAGATTGAAATGTCTGCTTGTCGTCTACTTCAATAACGGCTCCGGCCGCGGCCTGGTCAGTGCTCCAGGCAGGCGCGGCCTGAGCCTGAAACAGGGCTGATTTATCGGTCGTGGTCAGCCAAAAGGCCGCGCCGGTGCTCGGCGTGGCCGCAGTGCCGGCCTGGGGCAGGCGCTGGCAGCCGGTACCCAGGCTCAGGGCCAGTAGCAACAGTAGGAAGGAAGCAGAAGCAGGAATTCGAAGCATAAGCGAGGGTGGAGAGCAGAAAAGCGGGTGGTAAATCAGCGCGGAAAGCGCCTCAGTATTGGGCAAAAAGGGAGAAGCCTGCGGGCCGGTTTCGTTTCTCTCCCATACCGAAACCGGCCCCGGCTTCGCGCGGTCAGGCCTGTCCTCGGCCGCGCAAAACAAAGCCAGGGGCGTTACAGCGCCCCCAGCAATTAATACCCAGGGTTCTGGGTCACGTTCGGATTATTATTGGTTTCCTGCTGCGGAATGGGCAGCAGCAGGTAGTTGGCATCGCGCCGGCCCAGCTGGGCCAGAATCTCGTCGAAAGCATCCTTAGGGTGGTTCACCGACGGCGTGGCCGCTTCGTGGCGGGCGTAGCGCAGCAAATCAAACCACCGCTCGCCCTCGAAGGCCAGCTCCAGGCGGCGCTGCCGGTCAATTTCATTGCGCAGCGTAGTCTGACTGGCGGCTTCGGGCGAGGTCGAAGTCAGCTCCGTGAGGCCGGCCCGCGTCCGCACCCGGTTCAGGGGCACCAGGGCAGCGGCCGACTGGTTTTGCTCGTTCAGGGCTTCGGCCTGCATCAGCAGCACGTCGGCAAAGCGCAGCACGTAGGTGTTGTCGGCCGAATTGAAGCCGTTCGGGTTGCCCGACCACTTGTAGACAAAAGCCCCCTTGTCGTTGTCGTTGGACGCGTTCTTGCCGCCATTAATGAAGCTGACATGGTCGCGCCCCCCAGGCTTCACGCCCACGAAGGCCCAGCGCCGGTCGGTGCGCCGCTGCTGCGGGTCGGTGGCGAGGTAAGTCGCAGTATCGGCTCCGTTAGGGGCGCCGCCCAGCAGCTCCGGGGTCGGGATGTTGAACTTGGGGAAAGAGAAGGTGGCGGGCGGCGCGGGCAGGGCCACGTCGGGGAAAATGTTGCCCCCGTCGTCGGCGCCGGCAAACTGCACCTCAAACACCGATTCACGGTTATTATTGGCCGGGTACAGCTCCTTGGGCGTGCCGGCCAGCACGTAGAGGTTGCTGCTGATGACTTTCTCGGCGGCGGCGGCGGCGGCACCCCAGTTGCGCTGGGTGAGCTGCACGCGGGCCAGCAGGGCGTTGGCCGAGCCCCGGGTGGCGCGGCTCCGGTCGTTGGCGCTGCCGGCCGGGGCCAGCTCGGCGGCCTGGGTCAGGTCGTCCACGATTTGCTGGTACACCTGCTCCGTGCTGGCGCGGCCCAGGTTCAGGGCGCCGGGCTCGGCCGTTTCGGTGGGTTCCAGGCGCAGGGGCACGCCTCCGTAGAGGCGCACCAGGTTGAAGAAGTGCAGGGCGCGCAGGAAGCGGGCCTCGCCCAGAATCTCGTTTTTGCGCGCCGCCGGCATCTCAATGCCCGGCACATATTTTATAACCGCATCGGCCCGGTTGATGCCAATGAAAGAGGCCGTATAGATGGTGCGCACCTGCTTGGTAGTGGGCCGCCAGATAAACTTATCCAGGGGTATCACGTCGTCGTTACTGCTGGTGGCGTTGTCGGAGGGCATTTCGCCGATGGCAATCAAATCCAGGCCGTAGGTGCCTTCCTGCTGCAGCGCGTCGTAGGCGGCCGTAATGGCGGCTTCGGCGTCGTCGCGGTTCTGGAAGAAGTTGACGGGCGTAACGCTGGGCAGGGGCTGTTTTTCCAGGACACTGTCGCAGCCCGTGGTGAGCAGCACGGCGGCCAGAATGGGGTATACTATCTTTTTCATGGGTGGGAGTCGGTTAGAAAGTGGCATTCAGACCTACCGTGTAGGTGCGCGACTGGGGGTACACGCCCAGGTCGCGGCCAAAGCCCGTGCTGGAGAAGGGGTCGGCGCTGACCTCGGGGTCGTAGCCGGTGTAATCGGTCCAGGTCAGCAGGTTCTGGCCCGTCACGTAGAGGCGGATGCCGCTGATGCCGGCTTTCTGAATCAGGCCCGTGGGCAGGGCGTAGGCCAGGGTCAGGTTTTTGAGGCGCACGTAGGTGCCATCCTCAATGAAGCGGTTCGATACCTGGTTGTTGCCGGCCGGGTCGCTGAGCACGGCGCGCGGCACGTCGGTATCCCGGTTGGTGGGCGTCCAGCGGTTCAGCACGCGAGTGGTCTGGTTCAGGGCCTGGTACATGCCCTCGGTGCTGCGGCGGTTCTCGTTGTAGATATCGTTGCCGAACGAGCCCTGGAAGAAAACGCTCAACTCCAGACCTTTGAAGCTGAACGTGTTGGTGACGCCCGCAATGGATTTGGGGTTGCTGTTGCCAATCACCGTGCGGTCCACGTCACTGATTTTGCCGTCGCCGTTCAGGTCCCGGAAGCGGATGTCGCCGGCCCGGGCCGCAGGGTTCTGCTTTTTGGCCTCGTCGTCGGTCTGGAAGATGCCGTCGGTCTGCAGGCCGTAGAACGTACCCAGCGGCGAACCAGCCTGCACAATGGAATAGTCACCGATAATCCGGCGCTCCGACTCCACGCCCTGCTCGTTGCGCACGGTGCCGATGTCGATAACCTGGTTGCGGTTCAGGGTGAAATTCAGCTGGGTCGTCCAGGCGAAGCCGCCGTTTTCGGCCTGCACGTTGGTCGTGTTCAGGCCCAGCTCGATGCCCTTGTTCTCCACCTCGCCCAGGTTCTGGATGATGACGGCCGTTTGGTTGCCGCCCTGGGGCTGGGCGCCGCTGCTCAGGGGCAGGGGCACTTCAAACAGCAAATCGGTGCTGCGCTTGCGGTAGAAGTCAGCCGTGAAAGTCAGCTTGTCGCGCAGCAGGCTCAGATCTACGCCGAAGTTGGTTTGCTTGGTCCGCTCCCAGCTCACGTCGGCATTGCCGATGCGCTCGGGCGAAATGCCGCCCGCAATGCTGCCGCCGCCACCCTGGTAGCCCGCCCCCGAGCCGTAGGTGGTGAAGCGGGCGTAGTTGCCGATTTCCTGGTTGCCGTTTTCCCCGTAGGAAGTGCGCAGCTTCAGGTTAGATACTATGCTGGACTGCGGGAAGAAGCTTTCCTTGCTCACGTTCCAGCCCAGGCTCACGGCCGGGAAGTAGCCGAAGCGGTTGTTTTTGGCGAAGCGCGACGAGCCGTCGGCGCGCAGGCTGGCAGTAGCCAGGTAGCGCCCGTCGAAGTCGTAGATGGCGCGGCCGAACACGCTGAAGAGGCCCCACTCTTCCTCGTAGCTGCTCACCGAGCGGTTGGCCGTGGCCGCGTAGAGGTAGGGTACGGCGTTGGACGGGAAGCCCGTGCCGCGGGCACTGGACGTGAAACGGTTCGAGGCCTGCACCGACTGGCCGGCCAGCAGCGTCAGGCGGTTCTTTTCGCCCAGGGTAAGGTTGTAGGTCAGCGTGTTCTCATTCAGCCAGATTACCTGCTGGTCGGTGCCGGTGCGGGCTTGGCCCAGCGTGGCCGGGTCGGGCGTGGTGGTCTGGCGGTTGCCGGGGAATTCGCGCGTCACGTACTCATTCTCCACCTGCGAGCGGAAATCAATGCCGAGCGAGGAGCGCAGCTGCAGGTTGCTCAGGATGTCGGCCTCGCCGTACACGTTGCCGATGACCTGGTAGATAAGGGCCTTGTTGCGGGTTTCCAGCAGGTTCCCCACCGGGTTGTCGAAGCTGCTGTTGAAGGGGTTGGTGGCGTAGGTGCCGTCGGGGTTGCGCACCGGCAGGGTCGGAATCTGCGTCAGGGTGCCCACCACGGTGCCGCCGTTGCCGGCGCCGCGCTCCGAGCGCACCGAGCCGTTGTTGTTGGTGCGGCTCAGGTTCAGGTTGGAGCCGATGCGGAAGCGCTTGGCCACTTCCTGGTCCAGGTTCACGCGGAAGCTGAACCGGTCGAAGCCGGAGTTCAGCGCAATACCTTCCTGCTTGAAATAGCCGCCCGACACGTAGTAGCGGGTTTTATCGGTGCCGCCGCTCACGTTCAGCTGGTAGTTCTGCATGGAGGCCGGGCCGTACACCTCGTCCTGCCAGTCGGTGTTGGCGGGCAGGTTGTTCAGGTCGGCGTAGGCCGCCGTGCCACCCGAGTTGATGCGGGCTTCGTTGTAGTATTCGGCAAACTGGCGGGCGTTGAGCAAGTCCAGCTTTTTGCGCAGCTGCTGCTGGCCGTAGTACATACTCAGGCCTACCTGGGCCTTGCCGGCCTTGCCGCGCTTGGTCGTCACGACCACCACGCCGTTGGAAGCCCGCACCCCGTAAATAGCCGCCGAGGCGCCGTCTTTCAGTACTTCGATGCTCTCAATGTCGTTGGGGTTAATGGCGTTCAGCGGGTTGGGCGACTGGTTGCTCAGGCCATCCAGCTCCCGCTCGTAGGTGGGCAGCACGGGCACCCCGTCGATAACGTAGAGCGGGCTGTTGGAGAGCTGCACTGAGGAGTTGCCCCGGATGCGCACGTTGATGCCCGAGCCCGGCGCGCCACTGGGCGAGGTCACCTGCACGCCCGGCGTCTGGCCCTGCAGGGCCTGGTCGAAGCCGGCCACCGTTTGGCGCTCAATGGCCTTGGCATTCACCGACGAAATAGCCGTCGTCAGGTTCTGGCGGCTCTGGGTGCCGTAGCCTACCACCACCACTTCGCTCAGGGCTTGCATGTCTTCGCCCAGCGTGGTGCTGCCTAGCTGCAAAGGCTGGCCGTCGACGACCGTAATCGGCAGGCGCGCCGTTACGTAGCCCACCGAGGAAATAACCAGCGTCTGGGCGCCGGCCGGTACATCCTGAATTAGGTATTCACCATTGGTATTGGTAGCGCTGCCGAGCGTGGTACCGGCTACTACCACGGTCACGCCGGGCATGCCTTCCCCTTTCGAGTCTACCACCCGGCCACTCACCGGGCCGGTGGCCAGAAAGGCCGAGTACATTTCGTGGGCGGCCAGTACCCGAGTGGGCAGCGCGGCCCGCACGTGTTCCGTTACGGGGCCCGCCGTCGGATGGGCCATGGCCACGCTCGTAAGCAGCAGGCTTCCCAGGGCCGGGGTCAGCAGCCATCTGACAGGCCGGGAGCCGTGGGGGAATTGGAGTAGAAACGGCATAGTACAGTGGGTTAAATGATGGGAGAGGGAGCAGAGCGGAAGTTCCGTACGATGCCTTGGCGGAGTAGCCGGGCGGGTCGGAAGCATCCTGGGTAAATGGGTAGGGGAGAGCGTGAGCAGGTCAGCAGATGACCTGCGGGGCCAGATTTGTGCTGCAAACGTTTGCAGTTAGAGCACACGGCAGAACCACCGGCTTGGCACAAAATTCAGCTACTGCTCCGGCTTGGACTTGCTGATTTGTTTCAAAATCCGTTCAAGGATGAAATTCCCCGTAGTGGCTTGTTTGTCAAATGATTAGAAATGAAAAAACCGAGCCTGTTACAGGCTCGGTTTAACTTTTCTTGCAGCACTTTTGAGAATAGCTCAGTGCTGGGGCGCGATGTGCAGGGTTCGGAATTCGGAGGGCGAAATCTGGTAGCGGGCCTTGAAGCTGGTGGAGAAGTAGGAGGGCGAGGAGAAGCCCAGCTCGTAGGCAACTTCCGCAATCGTCAGCGTACCGTCGAGCAGCAGCTCCCGGGCTTTGGTCAGTCGCAGGCTCTGGATAAAGTCGGTGACGCCGGTGCCCAGCACGGCCTTGACTTTGCGGTAGAGCTGCATGCGCGAAATGCCCAGACTGCGGGCAATATCCTCTACCGCCAGATCGGTTTTGGTCAGGTTGGCTTCCACAATGGCCGTGAGGTCGTGCAGGAATTTCTGGTCGGGGTTGCTGGGCGCCACCGTAGCCAAGTCCACGCTCAGCTCGCGGCGAAAATGCTCGCGCTGCCGTGCCCGGTTGGTCAGCAGGGTCCGCACACTCTCCAGCAAAAAAGTCGGATTGAAGGGCTTGGTCAGGTAGAGGTCGGCGCCGGCCTGCACACCTTCTACCTGTTGCTCGGGCGCGTTGCGGGCCGTAAGCAGCACCACCGGAATGTGGCTGGTGCGCCAGTCGGCGCGCAGCTGGGTCACAACTTCCAACCCGCTGAGGCCCGGCATCATCACGTCGCACACGATTAGGTCCGGAATCAGGTCGGTAGCCATCCGAAAGCCGGTGTGGCCGTCGGTGGCCGTCTGCACCCGGAAGTCGGTGCGCAGCTTGCGGGCCAGAAAGTCATTCACTTCAGAGTTGTCCTCAATAACGAGTACCAGCGTCTCGCTGCCCGCTTCCGTCGTCACCGAATCAGCCTCGAGGCCAAAGTCCGTGGGAATGGCTTCGGGCTCGTCCAGGGTGAGCAGGGTGGGGGCAGCCGGCTCGATGGAGCGCAGCTCGGCGGGCAATTCGCGCGGGAGTACCACCACAAACGTGCTGCCCTGGCCAGCCTGACTGCTGAACGTCATCTGGCCCTGATGCAGCCGTACCAGCCCCTGGGCTAGGGCCAGCCCCATGCCCGAGCCCTTGGCTACCGCACCCTGGTCGCCCTGGTAAAACCACTCGAAGATGTGGGCCCGGTCCTGGTCTGAGATGCCGCGGCCGGTGTCGGCCACGCTGATGCGCACGGTTTTGCCCTCCTCACCGGGCTGCAGGCTCACGGTAATCTGGCCCTGGTCGGGGGTGAATTTCAGGGCGTTGCTGAGCAGGTTGAGAAAGACCTTGTCCAGAATGTTGCCATCGAACCAAGCTTTCAATTCCGGCTCGGCGGCCAGAAACCGCAGCTGCACGCCCCGCAGACGGGCCGGCTTCTCGAAGGCATCCACGATTTCGCGCACGAAAGCCACCAGGTTGCCCTCCGTAGCCCGCACCGACATCTTGCCCACCTCGATTTTGCGGAAGTCCAGCAGCTGATTCACCAGCTGGAGCAGGCGCTGGGTGTTGCGGCGCACCAGGGCTAAATCCTGGCGCTGGGCCGAACTCAGGTCGGGGCTGCTGGTGAGCAGCTCTTCCACCGGACCCAGAATCAGGGTGAGCGGGGTGCGCAGCTCGTGGCTGAAGTTGGTGAAGAAGCGCAGCTTGGCCTCGGTATCGGTGCGGGCCTGCTCGGCCAGGGCCTCAAGCTGGTTGCGCTGCTGACTGATTTCCTCGTTCTGGCTGACCAGCTGGCGGTTTATCTTGTCATTTTCTGCGTTCTGCAAGGCCAGCTGCTCGTTGATAAGCCGGTTTTTGCGGGCCGAATTCCAGGCTATCATGCCCAGCACCGTGGCGCCCAGCAAAGTGGCCAGCAAGCCGTAGAGAATGGTCTGCTGACTGGCATAAGTGGCCTGCAGGCGCTGCAAGAGGCTCTGCTGCCGCTCAATGTCCTCTTGCTGGGTCACCATCTTATCGGTCTGCTGCTGCATCGTCCGCACGTTGGTCGAGTCGATGACGATGGTGCCCAGGGTATTTTCGCGCTTGTAAGGCTGCTTGTTCAGAATGGCCAGGGCCGTCCGGATGGCGTCTTCCCCGCCCGGCGAGTAGAGCACTGAGGCCGTCAGCACCCCGCGCTGCACCAGGTCGAGGCCCTCATTGCGGCCCGCCAGGCCATCTACCCCAATGATGTTGATTTTCTTGGCCAGGCCCAGTTGCCGGCACACTTCGTAGGCCCCACGGCCCATACCATCGTTGTGGGCAAAAATGAGGCTCACGTCCGGATGGGCTTTCAGAGCCGTAGCCAGCGCGGGTAGCGTCTTTTCTGTCCAGTCGCCGGTAACCTGGCTGACCACCCGCAGGCCGGGGTGGGAGCCCAGCGCCTGGGCAAAGCCCTGGTGCCGGTCGGTGGTGGCTGAGGAGCCGGGAGTGCCCAGCACTTCGATGATGCTGCCCTTGTGGTTGAGCAGGCGGGCGGCGTAGCGGGCCGCAGTTTGGCCTACTTCCAGGTTGTCGCCGCCCACGTAGGCCGTGTACTGCTGCGAGGCCGTGCGCCGGTCGAGCAGCACCACGGGCACCCCACGGCGGTGAGCTTCCTCCACGGCCGGCGTCACGGGCCCCGCCTCGTAGGGCGACACGATGAGCAAATCGATGCCGCCGCGGACCAGCTCCCGAATCTGCTGCTGCTGCTGCTGGCTGTTGTCGTGGGCATTAACCACGCGCAGCTCTACGTCGGGGTGGAAGCTCAATTCCCGCTTCATGCCGTCGAGCATAGCCTGCCGCCAGGGCCCGGTGGTGCTGCACTGCGAAAACCCGATGCGGTAAGCCTGTACCTGTTTTTGCGGTGCGCAGGCGGCTAGCAATGCCAGCAAGGGCAGCAGCAGTAGGGGCAGAAAAACGGGAAAGGGGCGAATCAAAGCTCTGGCTGCGGTATCGGTAATTTCACGACGACAACGCTAACCAAATATACAAGGGTAGTTGGGGAATTCCTGAGGAAGGGAATGCCGCTTTTGATGCGTGCTAATCCCTTTTAGCTCTGAGCGGGGCCTTGCAGCCGGTTGGCGTCGTCGTATAGGGGCAGCACGCCCGACAGGCGGCCTAGCATCTTGCGGCGCCATTGCTCGCCCAGCGCCGGGCAGTCGGCCAGTTGCCGGGCCAGGCTCAAGTCTTCGCGCAGCTCGTACTTCGCGCTGTTTACGCGCGGAAGAGGCCACTGCGGGTAGGGGCGCTCCAGCAGTTCCAGCGTGTCGGTAGGTGCTACCGTGCCGGGCTGCAGCACGCGCATGTACCAGCCGGTGCGGCCCGAATCCTGGAGCCACTTGGGCAGCAGGGGCGTGTGCCAGCGCAGGCCCAGCTTGTAGCAGGGCGAGCGGGGCTGGGAAATCTGTACTACGGCTTCCCCCAGCTGAAAAATGTCGCCCAGGCACACGTCCTGCTCGGTACAGGGGCCGGCCAGGGTTAGGTTTTCGCCGAAGCTGCCGGGTAGCATGGGTTGGCCCAGCTGCTCGGTCCAGGCGGGGTAGTGAACTCCCGGGTACACGCACAAGGCCTGGTCGGGGCCGCCGTGGTTTTTCAGGTCGGCCTGGGCGTCGCCGGTCAGGTTCAGGCCATCCAGCCACACGGGGCCGGTAATTTCGGCTTTGCGAATGGCGGAAGTCCAGGCTCGGGACGTGGGCCCGGCCGCGGTGCTGCTGAGGGTTTCGGGCTGGCCCACGCGCACGGAGGCCAGCGGCAACGACAAGGAAACGGGCGGGGCAGTCATCATAGCCGCAAGAATAAGGAAACCAGGACAAACGAAGCCCAAGTGCTTCCGCCGCTCCTACTCCTGAAACAGCTTTTTATCGGCCCAGAACGTGCCGAACGGTACCACTGATACTGCCAGGGCCAGCAGGGCCTTGCGCCACGACCAGCTCTGGGCAATGCTGACCTGCAGCACCAGCAGTACGTACAGCACAAACAGCACCCCGTGCGCCATGCCCACCATGCGCACCGCCTCGGGCTGCCCGGCCAAATACTTCAGCGGCATGGCAATACCCAACAGCACCAGAAAAGATACTCCTTCCAGAAAACCAACGGCGCGCAGGCGGCCCAATGACGTTCGCAACAAAGATGAAAGCATACCGAAGCAATAAAATGGACCCGCAAGGTACGGCGCCGACGGCGGTGTGCGTGTGCAGGGGGCATAATTGTGGGCCTGCCAGGCCCGGTGCGCGGGGGCCGGGCCCGGACTGCCGGCGGCTAATTGGGAAGCTCAACCTAACTCATTGATAAAGCGCGCCGTAAGCTTTGGGGCATTCACTAAACTATTCCGTACCCATGAGCACCTCCCAACAACCAACCCGCAGTGGCGGCTCCTCTTCCTATACTTCCGCTTCCCTGGGCTCTTCCAACGCCGACGGCTCCCTGCTGAGACAGGCCGGCAAGTGGCTCAACAAAGGCAGCGTGGGCGACTTGCTCGGCCGCATGACCACGACCCAAAAAGTGGTGGGCGGCGCCTTGCTGGCAGTGGGCGTCAGCGCATTGCTGCGCGGCAGCAAATCGGGCAAAGCGGGCAAGACAAGCACCAACACCGCCCAGGCCGACACGCTCAACGAGCTGCTCTACTTCGTAAACGACCGGATTGAGGGCTACCAGAAGGCCGTAGACGAAAGCCAGGATCCGCAGCTGAGCGGCTACTACAAGCAGTTGGTGAGCCAGAGCCAGCAGTTTGCCAACGAGCTGAATGGCTACCTGCGCCAGCAGGGTGGCGGCCGTCAGGAAAGCACCACCATCAAAGGCAAGTTCTACCGTGCCTGGATGGACGCCAAAGCCGCCCTTACCGGCGCCGACGAAAAAGCCATTCTGGGTTCCAACGTGTACGGCGAGGAGTGGGCCCTGAAAGCCTACGAAGATGCCCTAAGCGACAATACGCTGACGGGTACGCTGCGCCAAGCCGTAGAGCGTCAGTATCAGCACTCCCAGAACACCTACAAAGAGCTGCAGCGCCTGCAGGGCAAGCAGGAATAAGCTGGCGGCGCAGGACCGAGCAGCACTAAACAAAAACAGGGCACCCGATTCCGGGTGCCCTGTTTTTGTTTGAGAAGATGCTTGGCTTAGTACATCGTGTCGATACCAGCCCGGTCGCCGGCGGAGAGGCCGTTGCGCTGGATGTCGAAGGTGGAACCATCTTTCTTGGTGATGGTCGGCTGGCCGTTCGACGAGAAGGAGAACGAGCCGTACATCATGATGGAGCCGAAGTCGAGGGCGCCGAAGTCGGTGCCGCTGTAGCCCGAGGTGCCGTATTTGGTGAAGTTGTTCTCGTAGCCAGCCTGAATGTTCTGGGTCAGGATGTTCACGAACGTGTCCCGGTCGTTGCGGGTCTGCTCGTGGAACAGGCCCAGGGCGTGGCCGATTTCGTGAATCGTGTTACCCGTGCTGCAGCCCGCGGCCAGGTTGATGTACTGCCGACCCCCGATCATGCCGATGTTGGAGGAGCAGCCCGAGCCCACGCGGAAGGTCACGTAGTTGGCCTGGGTGGTGCGCTTCACAAAGCGGATGGGGGTGTAGGTCTGCCAGTGGGTAATGGCCGACGTAACGCGGGTCTGGCTGGGCAGGGCCGCGTCGATGGTGTAGTACACCACGGCGCTGGGCCACTTGCCGGTGTTGCGGCCGGCGCTTTCCGTCTGCGGGCCGATGGGGTTCACCTGGTCGGCGGTGAGGATGATGTCACCTTCGAGAATGTTCTCGCCGTTGATTTGCTGATAAACGATGGACTCACTGCCGAATTTGCCCTTCTGGAGCGTGCCCAGCTGGTTGGGGTAGGCTTCTTCTACTTTGGCATCCTGATTGGCAGCCGAGCCGGTGGGCACGGCGGTATCCTGTTCTTTGGAGCAGCTGGAAAAGGCAGTCATTCCTACGGTCGCGCAGAGCGCCAGAATGGGGAGACGGGTCAATTTCATACGGGTAAGGAATGGGAGATTGATGAGTGGTTTGGTAAATAAGAGGAGTTGATTTCAATAAACCTACTATATAAGTATGACTTTGATAATTTTATGGCAAATTCATTAGAATAGTTTCAGGCTGGCTTCCGTTTGTTCTATTGCGGTAGCGTTACGGAAGAACACCGGGGGCGAAGAGCCTGGTTGAAGCCTGGCGCGAGTCGGTGACTGGAAATGCCAGCGAAGGAACAGTGTATCAGTCGGTCCCGAAACCATTTCGGACGCTCCCGAACCGGTTTCGGACGGCCCTGAAAGCATTTCGGACGCCCCAAATTGGTTTCGGGCGCTCTTGAAAGGGTTTCGGACGGTAGTGACAGGGCTTGCGACTATCCCGAAGCTATTTCGGACAATCCCGAAGCAGTTTCGGACAGCCCTGAAGTCCTTTCGGGCGGCCTCGAAACGGCGTGGGACAGGCTAAAATAAACTGAGCCGTAGGTAGCGGCCGGGCAAGAAATGCTAGTAGCTTACGGCTATGTTAAACCCTTAATTTCTTTATTGTTGTATGCGTAAACCTACCGTTGATTTTAGTTTTCGCCAGGAAGAACTGCTGCCCCTGGCCCGCCTGCTGCAAGGCCACGTGGCGCGCGACCTGGCCGACTTCAAGGCCCTGCTGCCCGAGGAGTATGGCGCGAATTTCCTGCCCGACTACGCTGCCCGCCTGGCCGCGGCCGAGAAGCTCGTCAGCTCGGCTACTACCCGCGCCCAGGGGGAGCTGATTACGAAGCGCATCAAGAGTACCTAGGCGCAGCTGCCGGGCCTGCTCGACCACCTCGAAGCACGGGTGCGCCGGGCCGCGCCGCTCACGGTGCCGGCCGCCTCGTTTGGCATCAAGGAGGTGCGACAGGCCCGCACGTCCGGCGACATGGAGCGCCTGGAAGCCAAACTCAACACCCTACTCCAGAACCTGGACGCCAACCAGGCGGCCCTGCAAGCCAAGGGCCACCCCATTGCCGACACCCAGGCCCTGCGCACGCTCTACACCGACCTGACCCAGGACACGACGCTCCAGGACCTGCACCAAACCAGCCAGCAAAGCGCCACCGCCGACAACATCAACACCCTGAATCACCTCTACGCGCTGATGCAGGAGGTAATGGCCGACGGCAAAAGCCTCTACGCCCGCACCGATAAAGTCAAGGCGCGGACGAACTACACGGTTCGACAGCTGCTGAAGCGCGTGCGGACCGAGCGGGAGGAGAAGCTGTAGGAGGGGAGGACGTGAGAACAAAAAAGGGCACCCCGAGAGGGGTGCCCTTTTTTGTTTTTAAGAATACTTCATAAGTTGTGCTGAATGGTTTTACAAACTTAGTAATGTGGAAACAAAATTTTATAGACCAATATATTCAGACATTATTCTTGTTCTTTCTCTAATAGACGATGCGTCATTAGTGCCTTGTTGTGACATTCGGTCAAATTCAAGATATTCATAATTAGCCGTTGTTATATCTAGTTCAGCTCTCTTTCTGTTTCTCTCTAATTCATCGTAAAAGCTTTTGATTTTATTTCGAGTAAGTAGGTTTGTTTTGCTGTTATTAAAAGCGTCTCTGAATAATAAATAGTAAATAGTAATTGGTGATTGTGTTCTAAGTAGAATGTCAGAATCTGTGAAACAACTGTTCATGTTGTTTATTACAGATTCACAACTTGTATATATAGGATAAGGGTCATGATTTGTGTTGTCTCTGTAATCTATTACCATTTTATCGAGGTATGGCTTCTTGGTATCTATAATCTTTGACTGTAATTGTAAGCTGTTTTCAATGAAAAGCAATTTTGTTGCTACTTCATTGTGTTGTAGTCTGTTGTTTTTAAACTTTACTTTTTTTGTGAAGAAATCGTTCTTTGCTAAATCCCTTATCAGCTTAGACATTGTCCCGCCAAGTGCATTTCTTTTTTCCGATGCATTCAATGGTACTGCTTCATTTAGCCTTGAAAACATGTCTTCAATCAAGTCAATATCCTCCGTTTCAACTGCTATTATAGGTAACGTAAATGAATCAAATCGAATCTTCAATCTTGGGTATAGGACAGCTAAATCAGTGTAATTTAAGTTTGAGGCTTTTATTTTTTCATCAGCTAAGTATTCAAAGTCATCAGCTAAAGCAAACTTGCCGTCTATAAACTCGTAAATTGCTTGAAGTCTCTGTCGCCCATCTATAATTGCGTATTCATATTTGTTATTGGTTTCTTCGCGCTGGATTTTATTTAAGAAATGAAAATATAGTTTAGGTATATCGTATTCATTTAGGATTGAGTCTATAAGCAGTTGCTTCTTTTCTAAAGTCCATATATCTCCTTTTCTTTGATACTCGGGGTCCTCTTTTATTATGTTCTTATCAGAATAAATCCGTAGAACAGAACTATTGGGAAGCTGGTATGTCTTGATTGTCGCCATGGCTATGAAAATATTTCTGAAAGACTGTCAAGTTCTGGAAAAAGTTGAAATTTGTTTGTTCCTAGGAGTTTTAACTCTTTTAACAAGTCGCCTTTACGAGTGCTAGGTATTCTATACTTCCAAATATGATCAACAGTATCCCCAGCATTTTCAATTAAAATATTCTCTCTGTGGGATATTGTGAATACACCTTGCTGGGCTTGCATTCTGGCGCTATTTCTTGGTGCAATAGCGGCCATTGGCAATAAACTTGATTTGCTTTCTCTCGCTATTGTTGAAGGAAGATAATTGATTAGTATCTCGTCCTCAAAAGAAGGTATCTCGAACTCGAATTCAGGCTTATACCTATTTTTTTGATTCAAAACAGTTGGTTGTAGTACCCATAGCGCCCCTTCATGCTCAGGCTCTTTATTTATAGCAAAATAAAGAGCAACCAAAGCGCTTTCTGACCAATCAAGCAATCTTGTAGGTACGCCATAGTGTTGCATCAAGAATAACCATTCAAATTCACTGCCAGGCCTACTTTGGAGGATTAGTGAAGCATCCTGTTTGAACCGATTGAAATAGTGTGTTTCAGGGGGTCTAGAACTGATTCGCATAAGCCTTGGCTGGAGAGACCATTCAGATATAGATTGACCTCTAAACCAAATTGGCCCCTCAAAATCGGAAATATGATCCTTAAGCTGAGTGATTAGGTCACTAACAGAAGAAATTTCTACGTCAGAGTATTTCATTTAATGTAAAAAGCAGGTTGAATTTAACGTTGTAACATCTATGCAAAGCAAATACATGTATTAAAAACAAAAATGCAAGCTTAAAAATTAAGTTGTCAATTAGTAAATAAGTAATAACCCCGCGCCGACCGAAGCCAACGCGGGGTTATTACTTATTAGGCTAGTGCCAAGCTACTACATCCGGGCGATAATCTCGTCGCCGAACTCCGAGCATTTCAGCAGGGTCGCGCCTTCCATGAGGCGTTCGAAGTCGTAGGTTACGCGCTTGGCGGCGATGGAAGCTTCGAGGCCTTTGTAGATCAGGTCGGCGGCTTCCTGCCAGCCCAGGTGCTCAAGCATCATGGCGCCGGAGAGAATCACCGAGCCGGGGTTCACCTTATCGAGGCCAGCGTACTTGGGCGCGGTGCCGTGGGTAGCTTCGAAGATGGCGTGGCCGGTCATGTAGTTGATATTGGCACCGGGCGCAATGCCGATACCACCCACGATGGCCGCCAGGGCGTCGGAGATATAGTCGCCGTTCAGGTTCAGGGTCGCAATTACCGAGTACTCGGAGGGACGGAGCAGGATCTGCTGCAGGAAGGCATCGGCGATGCTGTCCTTGATGAGCAGCTTGCCGCTTTCCAGGGCTGCTTTCTGCTGGGCGTCGGCTACGTCCTGGCCCTGCTTGGCCACGATTTTGTCGTACTGGGCCCAGGTGAATACCCGGTCACCAAACTCACGCTCGGCCAGCTCGTAGCCCCAGGTTTTGAAGGCACCCTCGGTGAACTTCATGATGTTGCCTTTGTGCACGATGGTCACCGAAGGCTTCTTGTGCAGCAGAGCGTACTCGATGGCGGCGCGCACGAGACGCTCGGTGCCTTCCTTCGACACGGGCTTGATGCCGAACGAGGACGACTCGGGGAAGCGAATTTTCTTCACGCCCATCTCGTCCTGCAGGAATTCCAGCATTTTCTGCGCCTGGGGCGTGCCGTTCATGTACTCGATGCCGGCGTAGATGTCTTCGGTGTTTTCGCGGAAGATAACCATGTCGGTCAGCTCGGGGCGCTTCACGGGGGAAGGCACGCCTTCAAACCAGCGCACGGGGCGCAGGCAGGCGTAGAGGTCCAGCTCCTGGCGCAGGGCCACGTTCAGGCTCCGGATACCGCCGCCCACGGGCGTGGTCAGGGGGCCTTTGATGCCCACCAGGTATTCGCGGAAAGCGTCGAGGGTTTCGTTGGGCAGCCAGTTGCCGGTTTGCTTGAACGACTTCTCACCCGCCAGCACCTCTTTCCACATCAGCTTGCGCGAGCCGCCGTAGGCCTTTTCTACCGCCGCGTCGAATACGCGCACGGAAGCGGCCCAGATGTCCGGACCGGTACCATCGCCCTCAATGAAAGGAATTACGGGTTGGTCGGGTACGCTCAGCTTGCCGCCTTTGATGGTGATTTTGTTCTCTGCCATTGTTAAAAGTTGTCAGTTGCGAATTGACAGTTATTTGGGGTGTTTAAGTTGTGTTAGTGGTAATAAATCCGCCTGCTTTAGCTTCTTTGCCCGTCATGCTGAGCTTGCCGAAGCATCTCTACCGTAGTAGTAAACAGATTTTACTGTGGCGGTAGAGATGCTTCGGCAAGCTCAGCATGACAAACGAAAAGGCATAACGAATGCTTTAATAGCCGAAAATCTCTTTCAGCGTGAGTTGCTGGACCTGGCCGTACTTGGCCAGCTCCTTGAAGTTGAGGCGGTCCTTAGAGCCGATTACCAGGATGGTCTGGCTTTGGCCCTTGACCTTGGCTTGCTGAAACTTCTTCAGGTCGTCGAAGCTCATGTTCTGGGTTTGCTCGTACACGTCGCGGCGCAGGTCGTAGTCCAGGCCCAGGCGCTTGGCGCGCTCATAGCTGAAGAGGATGTCGGACTTGGTGATGCGCTCGGTAGCAATGCTGTTGCGGATGCTTTGCTTGGCGATTTGCAGGTTGGCTTCGGCCACGGGCAGGTCGTTGAGTAGGGTTTCCATGCCGGCCATGGCCTCACCGAGTTTGTCGCTCTGGGTGCCGATGTAGCTCAGGTTGTAGTTGGAGCGGCCCAGCTTGTCGGCGTTGGCGTAGCGGGAGGAGGCGGAGTAGGCCAGGGCTTTGGATTCGCGCAGCTCCTGAAATACGATGCTGCCCATGCCACCGCCGAAATACTCGTTGTAGAGGCTCACGGTGGGCACAATAGACTTGTCGTAAACGTCGCCCTTGGTCAGAAACAGGATTTCAGCCTGCACCATGTTGTAGTCGACCCAGTACACCTTGCGGTCTTTGAGCGGTTGCTCGGCAAAGTCCTTGTTGGCCGGTACGGGCGTGAGCTTGGCGGGCGTGCGGTGGTTGGTGGTCAGCGCTGCCGTCAAACCAGCAGCTTCCCGTGGGCCATAATACAGCACGCGGTGCTGGTAGCTGGTCAGCTTCCTGGTCAGGGCGGTAAGGTCAGCGGGCTTTAGGGCTTTAAGCTCTTTCTCGCTCAGCTGGCTGGTGAAGGGGTTTTTCGAGCCGTACTTGGCAAAGTTCAGCATAGCCTGGGTCAGGATAACCTGCTTATTCAGCTTGGCATCCTTGCGGGCCTTGAGCACGCCATCCACCATATCCTTGAGAGCTTTTGGGTCGGGCTTGGGGTTGGCCAGCAGGCTTTCAAACAGCTGCAGGGCCGGCTCGAAGTTGCTGTCGAGGCCGCTGAGGCTGACGTAGACGCGGTCCTGCCCGCTGGATACGCCGAAGGAGCAGCCCAGCTTGTAGAACTCCTGCTGGAGCTGAGCCGCGCTGAGCTTGTCGGTGCCCAGGTACTGGAGGTAGTCGGCGGCTAGGCCCAGCTTGGGGTCGTTGTTGGTGCCCAGGTCCAGGATGTAGTACAGGTTGAACAGCTCGTTTTCGGTGTTCTGGGTGTAGTACACCGGCACGCCCGAGGCGAGCTTAAGCTCCTGAATATCCTTTTTGTAGTCGACGAACACCGGCTGCAGCTCGGGCGTGGGCTTGCTCACCACTTCCTTATAGAAGCTGGAGGCCACTTCCCGGTTCACGGGCACCGGCGTTATGGCGGGCTTCACCACTTTGGGCGTGCTGGCGTCCTTGCCGGTCTTCTTGTAAATCAGCGCGTAGTTCTGGCCGTAATACTGGTTGGCCACGCGCAGCACCTCGGCTTTCGTGATTTTGCCGAAGCTCTCGTACTGCTGCAGCACGTCCTTCCAGCTCTGGCGCGACACAAAGGCGGCCACAAAGGCACCAGCGCGGGCCTCGTTGCTTTCGTAGCTTTTGGTGCGCTGCAGCTTCTCGTTGTTGATGATGGCCGGAATCAGCCAGTCGGGGAAGTCGCCCTTCTTCACCTTGTCGAGCTGGCCCAGCAGCAGGTCGCGCACCTGGGGCAGCGTCTGGCCCTGGCGCGGGGTGGCGTAGAGAATGTGGGAAGAGTAGTCGTTGTTGATATCCGTGAACGAGGCGGCCTGCAGCACTCGCTGCTGCTGGTTCAGGTTCAAATCAATCAAACCAGCCTGCCCGTTGGTCAGGATTTTGTCGATCATGCGCAGCACCAGCGCATCGGGAGTGGCCGCGCCGGGGAAGCGGAAGCCGAGCATCACGTTTTCGGCATCGGGGCCCACCACTTCTTTTACTATGGAAGCTGCAATAGGCTCTTCCTGGGCGGCAACAAAGGCCTGCACCGGCTTGCTTTGCAGCTTGCCGAAGTATTGGTCGATGATGCGGATGGTCTGGTCGTAGTCCAGGTCGCCGGAGAGGCACAGGGCCACGTTGTTGGGCACGTAGTACTGGTCGAAATACCGCTTGATTTCGGTAATTGAGGGGTTTTGCAGGTGCTGAATGGTCCCGATGGTAGTCTGGGTGCCGTACTGGTGCTGGCGGTACAGGCTGGCATTCAGCGCCTCGTATTCCTTGCTGAAGTCGTTGTCGAGGCCCCGGTTTTTCTCCTCGTACACGGCTTCCAGCTCGGTGTGGAACAGGCGGGGCACCAACTCGCCCAGCCGCTCACTCTGAATGGCGGCCCACTTCTCTAGCTGGTTCGAGGGAATATCCTCCTGGTACACCGTCTGCTCGACCGACGTATAGGCGTTGGAGCCTTTCGAGCCGATGGCGCCCATCACCTTATCGTACTCGTTGGCTACGGCGTACTTGGCCGCCACGCTCGAAATCGAGTCAATCTGGTGGTAGAGCTTTTTGCGCTCGGCCGCATCGGTTTTGGAGCGGTATACTTCGTAGAGCGCCTCAATCTTGTCCAGCTCCACTTTTTCGGCGGCCCAGTTCTGAGTACCCAGCTTCGAGGTGCCCTTGAACACCATGTGCTCCAGGTAGTGGGCCAGGCCGGTGGCGGTGCTGGGGTCGTTCTTGGAGCCGGCGCGCACAGCCAGGTAGGTCTGGATGCGCGGGGCGTCGTCGTAGTCCGATAGGTAAACGGTCAGGCCGTTGTCCAGGGTGTAGATGCGGGCCTTGAGCGGGTCGCCCTCTACGGTTTCGTACTTGTATTCTTTCTGCTGAGCTGTGGTGGCCGGGGCCGCGCTGGTAACCGCCGCAGTGGAAGCGGCTGGCTTGCTCGTCTGGCACTGGGTAGTGAGGCCAAGCGCCGCAATGGCCGGAAATAGAAGCAGAAAGGGTTTTTTCACGAAATTCCCAGGGCAGAAAGCGGAGCGTAAGAACAAGATTTCAAAGATAGGCGGCTAGTATTGCAATTAAAAACACAATGCGCTATTGGATTGATTATGAGCTGATTTTAAGTTGAGCGTAAAGTCCGGAATAATTAGTATGAAAGGACACTTGGTTTGGGGTAGCGGATAGCAAGTCAGGGACTAGACATGTGCGGAGCCCGGCCGACGCGGCGGTGCCGAAGCCGACGGGCTGGATCGGGAAGGGGTAAGAGACTAGTAGCGCGAACTGTGTAGTTCGCGTGCCCGAACGACAACCGTTGAAACGGCGTGGGGCACGCGAACTACACAGTTCGCGCTACTGCGGGCGGCCCTTACTGTATTAGTCGGTATCCAAGCCCAGGCGCTGCTTCATGGCGAGCAAGGCGGGGAACTTCTCGGAGAGGTACTCGAACTTGTCGGCCGAGGTGTAGAGCATGCGGCCGGTGGGGGCTTTTTCGGCCAGCACCACCTGCACGTTCAGGCGCGGGTAGCCGGTGCGACGGCGCAGCTCGGTCAGCAGCTCGGCCCGGAAATCGTTGAACTGGTCAATCTGGATAGGATTATCCACCGTGAGGTGAATCACGTGCTGCTCGTCGGCCAGAATCGGGCGGTTGAGCAGAATGTACTCGCTCATCTTATCCTGCCGCTTCTCCTCCTTTATTTCGTTCCAGACGCGCAGCAGCTTTTCCTCATCAATTGCCGGCAGGCCCGTTACCGGCCCGGTGTGCTCCTCCACTTCCACTACCGGCCCGGCTTGGCTGGCCGAAACCTGCTGGGCCACCTGGGCCTTAAGGTCCTTCATGCTCGGAATGAGCTTGGCGGCCGGGTTCAGGGGCTTGAGCATGGGCGCGATGCGGCGCGGACTTTCCGGCTCGTGGCCCTCGAAGCTGGGCGCCCCGATTTCTACGTGCGGGCTCGTGTCACGGAACTGGCGCGTGGGCTCTACCGCATCGGCGGCTTCGTCCTCGATGCTGGGTGTTTCGTGCAACTCTTCGATGCCGCTTTCCACCGGCACAATGGGCTCCGGGTCGGCCGGGGCCGACATGATGGGTGCGGGTGGCGCTACCGTGGCCGAAACCGGCGGCGGGGGAGTGGTTTGGGTAATGGCCGCGGCCACGGGCTGGGGCGCGCCGTGGGCGGGCGGAGCCGCAGGTACCGCGCCATTTGCGGCCGGAGCCGAAGCTGCCGAGCCATTCGAGCCCGCCGTGCCGGGAGCTACACTAGTTTTTTTTTTAGCCTCGCCGTTGGACGAAGAACCCAGGTCGCGGGCAAATTGCACCGCCCCGTTTAGGTAAGCCAGCTTCATCAGCATCAGCTCCACGTGCAGGCGCTGGTTTTTGGCCTGCTTGAATTCCCGGTCACATTGGCTGACCAGGTTCAGGGCCGAGAGCAAAAAGGCCAGGGGAGCGGCTTTGGCCTGCTCCACGTAGCGCGCCCGGATGCCTTCCGATACCTCCAATAGCTGCACCGTTATGGGGTCTTTGCACACCAGCAAACCTCGCAGATGCTCGGCGGCGCCCACCACGAAGTTGTGCAGGTCAAAGCCGTTCTGCATCACCTCGTCCAGTAGCAGCAGGGTCTGGGACAGATCCTCCCGCAGCAGGGCATCAATCAGGCGGAAGTAGTACTCATAGTCCAGGATGTGCAGGTTCTGCACCACATCCTTGTACGTCAGATTGTGGCCCGAAAAGGTCACCATCTGGTCGAACATGCTCAGGGCGTCGCGCAGGCCGCCGTCGGCTTTCTGGGCCAGCAGGTGCAGGGCGTCGTCCTCAGCCTGGATTTTCTCCTGGGTGGCCACGTGGCGCAAATGCCCGCGGATATCATCGACCCGAATCCGGTTGAAGTCGAAAATCTGGCAGCGCGACAGGATCGTGGGAATAATCTTGTGCCGCTCGGTAGTAGCCAGAATGAAGATGGCGTAGCTCGGCGGTTCCTCCAGCGTCTTGAGAAAGGCGTTGAAAGCCGCATTCGAGAGCATGTGCACCTCGTCGATGATGTACACCTTGAAGCGGCCCTGCTGCGGGGCGTAGCGCACCTGCTCCACCAGGCTGCGAATGTCTTCCACCGAGTTGTTGGAAGCTGCATCCAGCTCGTGCACGTTAAAGGAGGCGTTTTCCTGGAAGGCCCGGCAGGAGGCACACTGCCCGCAGGCTTCGAGCTCGAACGGCGTATTGTCGGGGTCGGCAGCCTTCCGCAAAGCGGCGGGCACGATGTCGGGCTGAGTGCGCAGCAACTCCGAGACGGGGCGGCCCTGGCGCACGTGCTCCTCCACAAACTCGCAGTTGATGGTTTTGGCCAGAATCCGGGCGCAGGTAGTTTTGCCTACGCCCCGCGGGCCGCAAAACAGGAAGGCCTGGGCCAGGTGCTTGCTGGTAATGGCATTCTGCAGCGTGGTAGTCACGTGCTGCTGGCCCACCACGCTCAGAAACGTGGCAGGGCGGTATTTACGGGCCGAAACGACGAAATTTTCCATACTCCTGTCGGCAAAGATACCCCGAAAAGACGGTCTTTGGAAGGGAACAAAACGCAGATAACCGAACGTTATTACCCTTGAATGCGTACATTCGCACCCCGCACAGTGTGGCGGGAAACGTTCTTTACCATTTGGGGCTGACCGGAATTGACAGCATGTGCAGGTCGCGAGTAAGCGTGTCGAGTGTTGGGCGAACCACTTGTTAACAATTCGTCCGAACAATAACTGGCGAGTATAGCTACGCCATGGCTGCCTAGTCTAGGTATTAGGTAATGCCATCGTCCCGCATCCGTTTTCTTTTACACGGGTGAGTTCGGGGCGTCGTAAGTAGAAGATAGTTAGGAAGGAGGTGTGACTTTCTAGCGAAAAACAATCGCATCTAAGGAGACTCTACGGGCCTGATGCGCGCCCGGAGTCTCACGAAAATCTAAGCGTAGATACACACGTAGAAAGCTCGACGGTTTCCTTGTCTGGACCAGGGTTCGACTCCCTGCAGCTCCACTGAAAAGCCCTTCCCGGTATCGGGAAGGGCTTTTTTTGTTTGTTGCCAATACTTCTGCCAATAGAATTGATGTATTTGAGCCATCTATTCTATTATATGATTTTGGAATTTATCTCATGCCCTTTTTGCTACATTAGTCAATCATGACAGAAAGCCACGTTGTAGAATACAAGAGCTTGCGGAAGGCAATAGGTCCCAAGGCTGACATATCTGACCTTTCTAAGACCTGTGTATGCTTAGCAAACGCGCAAGGAGGCACCTTGATTATTGGTATTGAAGATGGTGAAGTGTCTGCTCCTGCGGGGCAGGTGATAAGTCAAGAGGAAGCAAACTTGTTGCTGCGGGCATTGAGTAGTAGATCAATCAATGTAGGTTTAGCTGATCCAGTAATTGAATCGAGCCCTAATGGGGGACAGTATCTCCATTTCAAAGTTCATCCTTCAGTGAATTCGATTGCCACTACCTCAGATGGGCGTATATATATGCGCTTAGGGGAGGAGTGTCAGCCGATTCGGAGTGAAGACCTAATGCGAATGGCAGCAGAGAAAGGAGCATTTCAATGGGAACTGCAGTCTTCTCAGCGTATAACATTAGAGCAACTTTCAACTGAAGAAATCAACTTCTTCATTGTCCGGGCACGTCAGTCAGATCGTGTTAGTCAATTTGTTAAGACGAAAACGGCTAATGAGCTGTTAGAATACTTTAACTTAATTCAGCCTGATGGCATAGCTACTAACTTAGGTATACTCTGGCTTGGAACACCAGCTCAGCGCGCACGTTTGCGTTATCCGTTAGCCGTGCAATACATTGTCTATGACGAGCGCGAGCAGAAGGTTAGGAAGGAAACGTGGCTAGATTATCAACTAAACCCTTTGCGCTTACTCGAGGATATTACTGCTAAGGCAACAGAACTGCACTATTATCACGAGTTGCCTATGGGGCTCTATCGTAAGCAGGTTCGTCACTATCCTGCTGAAGTCATACGTGAATTGCTTGCCAACGCACTTGCTCATAGACTATATACATCAGCAAATGATATTACTATAAGTGTCTATCCTGATAGAATGGAGTTAGCGAGTCCTGGGGGGCTTCCAATGGGAGTTACCAAGGATACTATTCTCCATGAGCGAGTCCGACGGAACCCTCACTTGATGCTCACTTTTCAGGCTGTTGGTCTTATGGAAGGTGAAGGGTCTGGCTACGATCTTATATATGAAAAGCTGAGTAGAGATGCTAAGCCACTACCTGAGATAGAAAGTTCGTTTAACACTTTGCGTGTAACGGTACAATCTAAGGTGTTAGATACAAATACGCTGCTGCTTTTAGATTATTTAGCTTCTTTTTATAACTTTACTCAGAAAGAGATAATATCATTAGGTATCATTGCTCAGCACCGTAATATCTCAGCAACGGCTCTCGCTTTAGCCCTACAGTTACGCGAGGAAGACCGCGCCCGTAGTTGGGTTGGCCGTCTAGTTGATTGGGACATAGTGCTGATGCGCGGTGTGAAGAAAGGCACTGAGTACATTATTAACCCTAAGGTCTACGCTGCTGCCAAGCTAAACATCAAACCTAGCTTGAAAACTCTCGAGCCCCACAGACTTAGGGCACTGCTCGAAGAGGATCTAAAGGCATACCCTGGTAGCCTTATATCAGAAATGCAAAGGCGTTTGGATGAACTATCAGTAGAAGAAATAAGGCGTGAAGTCTACGCTATGGTGAAAGATGGAATACTTCAACCTAGCGGGGCCAACAAGAACAGGCGCTATGCACTCGTGCCAAAAAATAAATAAATTTTAAATAAACATCCTATAAAACCTTGTTTAAAGGCTTGTAGGCCACTTTTAATAATTTTTGTATAGATAAAAAAGATAGCAAATCTGTATAGAACCCCCGTCTGCCTATAGACCTTGTTCTATGGTTGTAGAACCTGCTCCACCGTGTATGTGTAGCCATTAAAGTTGCCTCAGATCAACTTGCTCGGAGACATGCCCCAAGGGGCTAGGTATGTTCTTCGCTGTGGTTCGTAGGTATCAATCTATAAGTAGTGATCCGAAAGGGCATAGCATTGGCAATCACACGATACGGAAACCGTGCACTGGAGGGGCCCGTAGACCTGACTAGTCAGGTCTACGG
>NZ_JAJADQ010000008.1 GCF_020447315.1 Hymenobacter nitidus | reverse complement strand
GCGAGGCCACGGGCACGGCCAATCCGCTGGCAGTGACCATGTCGGCGAACAAGACCCTTACGGCTACGTTTACCGCCAGCGCCGGTACGGCCACCTTCTACCGCGCCGTGAACATCAACGGCGGGGCCCTTGTGCTGGACGGCCAGAATTGGGTAGGCAGCAGCGGCGCCGCCAATTTCCAGGTTCCGGGCTCCACCTTCTCGAATCAAACGATTCCGCTGGTGCCGGCTACCGATGCCACCCGGGCCGGCATGATCCGCAGCTCGGTTTACGGGCCCAGTATTGCGGCCACGATGAGCAACGTGCCCGCCGGCACCTACAGCGTGTACCTGTATGTGTGGGAAGACAACAAAGCGGAAGTCTACACCATTCGGCTGGAAGGCCAGGTGGTGCGGGCCAACTACAACAGCGGCAGCGCGGGCAGCTGGGCCCGGCTCGGGCCCTTCACGGCGGCCATTACCGATGGCACCATCAACGTTACCACGTCGGGGGGCTACGCCAACCTGTCGGGCTTTGAGGTATGGCGCCAGAACCCCGCCGCCCGCACGGCCCTGACGCTGCCCGAGGGCACCGAACCGGACGGACCCCAAACCATCGCTGCCCGTCCAAGCCGCACTGCTCTACCCGTGCAGGCCTACCCGAATCCATCCGCCGACGGCCGCTACGAAGTGCTGCTCCCCACCGAGTTTGGGGGCACCCTGACCTACACGCTGCTGTCGGCGACGGGCGCGCGCTTGGCCCAGGGCACCCGCCAGTGCGCTCCGGCCACGTCCCGCCTCGCATTTGATTTCACTCCGCAGCAAACGCCGGCCGGGCTCTATTACCTGCTGCTCGAAGGCCCCGGCCTGCGCGCCCGCGTGAAGCTGATGCGCGAATAACTCTTGCAGGCTCGTCCGGCCGAAAATCCGGGCGGGCCGCGGGGTGGCTGCTGGCCAGTGCCGGAGGCTAGCGGCGCGGCGCGGCCAGCTTTTCCAGCGCCGCCTTGAACTCGGGCGTGTCGTAGTCGGCCATGCCGTTGTGGCGGGCGGCTACCTGCCCATCGGGACTCAGGATAACGGTGGAAGGAATGGAGTTGGAGTTGAAGGGCGCGGGCAGCGCGGCGGTGGGAAAGTACACCGGAAAGGTGTAGCTGCGCCGCCTGAGCAGGGCCTGGGCTCTGGCCGGATTCTCGTCCAGGGAAATCATGACAAACGCGACTTTGGCCGGGTCCATTTTCTGGTACAGCGCATGAATACCGGGCATTTCGGCCACGCAGGGCGGGCACCAGCTGGCCCACAGGTTCACGAACACCACCTTGCCCTTCAGCTCGCTCAGGCTGAGTGCCTTGCCATCCAGGGTGCGCAGCGCCACGTTGTGCGGATAGGGAAGTCCGCCCGTCGGCACGCTGGGCGCGGGCGCGGGCACCACCGGCGCCTCAGCCCGCCACAGGCCGGTAGCCAGCAGTCCGCGCTGCAGCGTGCCCAGCACTACGGGGCGTAAATCGGTGAGCAGCACGACCGCCAGCAACACCAGCGGCAGCCAGGAAAGAAGGTTCTTACGGTTCACAGTTGACAGCTAAAAGCGGATATCACTAAAAGAGAGACGAGGGATATTGCAAGGCTTCACCCCTGTTTACGAACCACAAATATCGGCAAAAGAAGCACCAACGCCCCCCGAAGCTGGCCCGGCTACCCGGAGGCGGCGCGGTTCAGGACAACCCGTTCGAGCAGCACCGTGTTGGCAGCCCGCTGGTACCAGTCGTTGAATACCAGCTCCACGGTATCCACTTCAAAATCGCCGATAAACTGGTGCTCAGCCCGCCGGATTCGCTCGGCCATACGCACTGGCTGCTGCAGCGTACTCCGGAAGCGCACGACGGTGGAATGCGCCGTTTGCAGCCGGTAGCGCTGGTCGATGGAGTGCCGCAGGCCGGAGCGGCGAAAGTACTCCCGCACCTTGCCGCGCAGCTCTTCCAGGCCCTCATCCAGCGGAAAGCCCTGCACGATGAGGGCGCCCGGCGAGGCCGTGAGGCCCGCGTAGCGAATAGTAAACGGGTGCGCTGACTGCAGAATTTCCCGCACGGCGGCCTGGTAGGCGGCGGGGTCAATCAGGTCTAGGGAAAAGCCGCTGGCACAGGAAATCAGGGACAGAATCGTCAGGTGAATATCCGTTGCGGGGTAGTAATACTGGGCGGGCTCCAGGCCGCGAAAATCGGCCAGTAGCGCCTCAATAGCCGCCGTAACCGACGCGGGCGGGCGGGCCAGCAGCGTCAGGCCGCGCCGGGTATCAGGGGCCGCGCCCGGCCTGAGCCAGGGGTCCAGCGCAGGCGTGCCGCTTGCAAAGTGCCGGAGCGCTTCCGCCCGGAGCGCGTCGTAGTGGGCCAGCAGCGTCATCATTTAGGAGCTTACCGGGCGGGCAGCTGATCCAGGAAAAGGTAGCGGGGGCGGTGGGCTTCGGGCTCGGCTTTGGTGGTCACGCCTACGCGCAGCACCTGCCCGTTGCCGGAGCCGTCGAAAGCGGGCCACGCGGGCAGCTCCGGGCTGTTGGGGTTGCCGGTTTTCACGAAGTTGGCGAAGTAGCTCTGCAGCGTTTCCGACACTTTGTAGTCGGCCGGCATCCAGGCAAACACCTTGTTGGTTGCCAGATTGCCCAGGGCGTATTCAATTTCGGCGGAATGCACCGCGCCCTGAGGTGGCACTTGCGCGGCCGCCGCGCCTTTGATAACGCCGCCCGCCAGGCCCGCCGTGGCATTGCCCATGGCGGCCGTCATGGGTGGGCGCGGGTGGGCGTAGAGGTAGCGGTACACGGGCTGGCCGCCGGTTTGCCGGTGAGCATCGGCACATTTCCAGGTGCTGTAGGCAATAAACCGGTCACCGGCCAGGTCAGTGGCCGACTGCTGGGCCTGGGCATCGGTGGCGGCCGGGTAGAGCTGCAGGGTTTCCTCGGCGCGGCTGCCGTAGAGCGTGTGCACCACCGCCCGGAAGTTTTCTGCCGTGGCGGGCTGCGGGCCCAGCAGAAAGCCGGCGTTCATTTCCTGGGAGTTCCAGCCCACGAGCAGCGGCACCTTGTTTTGCTGGCCGGCGGCAAAGGTTTTGGCCGGTTCCAGCAGAAAGAAATAGCCGTCGATGGTGGGTTGAAACCGCGCCGCGCCGGGCTTGCCGGCTGCTTCCAGCAGCTGCTGGGCCGGCATGGCCCGTAGCGCGGCCAGGGAAGTAGCGCCCACGCTGGCCCCAAAGGCCAGGCCGGCCTGCTCCCCCTGGGCCAGTACCACGGGGCCAAAGCCGGTGTTCAGCATCGAGCCGCTTTCGCCGATGGCGCGGGCAAACAGGTTGCGGGATAAGGGCGACACCATCTGGGCACTCACCGACATGGAGCCGGCCGACTCGCCGGCAATGGTGACCTGCTGCGGGTCGCCGCCGAAAGCGGCAATATTCTGCTGCACCCAGCGCAAAGCCGCCTGCTGGTCCAGGAAGCCGTAGTTGCCGGACGAGCGGTGCCCGGTTTCGTGGGTCAGCTCGGGGTGGGCCAGAAAGCCGAACACGCCCAGCCGGTAGTTGACCGTGACGGCCACAATCCCGCGCCGGGCCATGCTTTCGCCGTCGTAGCGCGGCTCAGAGCCGTCGCCGGCCTGGAACCCGCCGCCGTAGAAATACACCAGCACCGGCAGGCCCGCCGTAGCCGATTGGGCTGGCGTCCAGATGTTGAGGTAGAGGCAATCTTCGCTCACCCCATTCGAGCGAAAATTCATGTCGCCGTAGAGGGGCAGCTGCATGGCCCGGGGCCCGAACTGCTTGGCGGCCCGCACCCCCGCCCATTTTTTCACTGGCTGGGGCTCTTTCCAGCGCAGCGGCCCCACCGGCGGCGCCCCAAACGGCACGCCCTTAAACGTGCGGATGCCGGCCGCCGTGGTGCTACCCTCCAGCACGCCGTCGGCAATGCGTACCTGGCTGGCAGCCGGGCCGGCCGCAGCGCGTGGGCGAGTCTGGGCGGAAGCAGGCGTTGCGGCCTGGGCCAGCAGCCACAGGCTGGTCAGCAGTTTCAGGCTGGCGGCCACCCATGGCCCGGGGCCTTGGGCAGCACTACGATGCGGGGCAAAAGGGGGCCCGGGGAGACAAGAGCAGGATGGCGGCTTCATACAAAACGGTTGGTAGCAGTAAGCAACACAGGGCGTAAGTAACAACTGGTTTTTGGCATGTCCACTATTCCGCGCAATGGCCGGCCCCGAACAAGCGCTTCTCGGGCCGGAAAAAATCAGGCGTAAAAAAAGGGCGCCGAATCGACGCCCTCTTTTCCACAACCGAATCAAATACGTTTTCAACTCTCGTTTCTGCGCCGCAGGCGGCTACTTTTTTTATTGCTCCATATCCAGTATCACCCGGCCCTCGATGCGGCCCGCGGCCAAGTCGGCCAGTACCTGGTTGATGTTTTCCAGCTTTTCGCAGTGGGCATGAACCTTCACTCTGCCGTCGGCGGCGAAGGCCAGGCTTTCCACCAGATCCTGGCGGGTGCCCACAATGGAGCCGCGTACGGTTTTGCGGGTCAGCACCACGTCGAAGATGTTCAGGTCGAAGTCGCCCGGGGGCAGGCCCACCAGGGCCAGAGTGCCGCGGCGGCGCAGCATGCCAACTCCCTGGGCAAAGGCGGCGCGCGAAACGGCCGTCACCAGCACCCCGTGAGCCCCGCCAATCCGCTGCTGAATCTCCTCCACCGGGTTCTGGGTAGCGGCATTCACAACCAGGTCGGCGCCTACTTCCTGAGCCAGGCGCAGCTTATCGTCCTGAATATCAACGGCCGCGACGCGCATCCCCATGGCCTTGGCGTATTGCACGGCCAGGTGGCCCAGGCCCCCAATTCCGGAAATAACCACCCACTGGCCGGGCTTCACCTCGGTTTCCTTCAGGCCCTTGTACACCGTCACGCCGGCGCATAGAATAGGCGCCGCCTGCTGAAACGACAGCGCGTCGGGAATGAGGCCCACGTAGTTGGGGTCGGCCAGCACATACTCGGCGTAGCTGCCTTGCACCGAGTAGCCCGTGTTCTGCTGGCTGGGGCAGAGCGTTTCCCAGCCCGAAAAGCACTGCTCACAGTGCCCGCAGGCGGTATAGAGCCACGGTACGCCCACCCGGTCGCCCACCCTCACCTGCGTGACGCCCTCGCCCACCGCTACCACCGCGCCCACGCCTTCGTGGCCCGGAATCAGGGGCAGGGTGGCCTTCACAGGCCAGTCGCCGTTGAGGGCGTGCAGATCGGTGTGGCACACGCCGCAGGCGGCTACTTTTACCAGAATACGGCCGGGCGTAACGGCCGGCACCGGCACCTGCTCAATCTGCAGGGGCTGACCATAGAACCGCGCGACGGCGGCTTTCATCGTGAGAGGCAACATGGCGAATCGGGGCTAGAGGAGATGAAAAAAAGGCGGGGGCACGTACTACTCGGCGGCGGGCAGCACCAGCACCGGGATACGGCTTTGCAGCAGCACTTGGGCCGTGACGCTGTGGTGAAACAGCTGGCCCCAGAAGCTGCGCGGCCGGGCAATGAGCACCACCAAATCGAAATTCTCGGGCCGGGCGGCCTGCAGAATGCTCTCTACCGGGTCGGGGCTTACCACCGTGCGGGTGTGCACTTCCGTGGGCAGGTCGACGGCCAAGCCGGTTTGCAGCACCGAATCCCAGATGGCCGGGTCAGGCTCCGTGGCCGAGGGCGAGGCGGCCACGTGCAGCACCGTCAGCTCGGCTCCCAGCGCGGCCAGCAGGTGGCGGGCGGCGCCAGCATGCGCACCGAGCGAGAATTCCTCGCCGTCGACGGCCAGCAGCAGGCGGCGGGGCGGCGTGGTGGAGGCCAGCGTGTGGGGCACCACCAGCATGGGATAGGGCGAGGTGCGCAGAATGTCCAACGACGTGGTTTGTACCAGCTCATCGGGCAGGTCGGAGTAGTCGGGGCGGCCCAGCACAATCAGGGCCGGGTGGTGGCGGCCCACGGCATCGGCCACGGCGTACTCGACCCGGCCGTGGCCGACTTCGGCCGCCACGGGCACCGCCAGGTTGCCGGCTACCCGGCTCAGGGCCAGATCAATGGCCTCCTGACTCAGGTTGGAGAGCTGCCCGGTAAACATCTCCGGGTCCAGGGCCGAGTCGCGGCGCACGTGCAGCAGCACTAGGCGAGCCCCGATGGCGCCGGCCAGGTTGCTGGCGTAATCGAGGGCCCGGTTGGCGGCCTGAAAAAAGTCGGTCAGAATAAGCAGCGAAGGAGCCATAGTCGAGCTGATGCAACGGAAAAAGTACAAGGCAAAGCACCGGGTTTTCCGGCCGCCTACCCATGCGAAAGGTTTGCTTTCCGCCTGATTTTAATCATGTGGCCGCCGCCCGGCGCCCAGTAAACTTGCCCTGGTATTCTCCTGGCGCTTCCGTGGGGTGAATGACCCATCGTCAGCGGCAAGCTTCCGGGCTGTTTTCCGCCGCATTTCCGCCCACCCACCTTTGATCTGACAGCTTTATGAAACAGCTTTTTATTTCTCTGCTCCTGACGGGCCTATACCTGTCTGCGCAGCCGGCCGCCTGTCAGCGCACCGACAAGCCGACGACCCCGCTGCCGGCCGCCGGCTCCCTGGTCATTACCAACGTGAACATCGTGGACGTGGTGAGCGAGCGGGTGCTGGAAGGCCGCACGGTGGTGATTCTGGATGGCTGCATCGTGTCGGTGGGCACCCGGGCCCCGGCGGGCCGGGCCGTGCAGCGCGTCGATGGCCGGGGCAAATATCTGATTCCGGGCCTGTGGGACGGGCACACGCACGCCCTGGCCACGGCCGCCGAAGAGCAGGTGGCCTTGCCCCTGTACGTGGCCCACGGCATTACCAGCATCCGGGTGCTGAACACGGGCCGCACCCGCGCCGATCTGCAGGCCACCGTGCGGGCCGTGGAAGCCGGGCAGCGGGTGGGGCCGCGCATTGAGCTAGCCGGCGCATCCTTCGAAGCCCCCGTAGGCGAGGAAGCCGGGCAGTTCCCGACTACGTATGCCCAGGGCCAGGAGTGGGCCGCGGCCCGGCTGCAGCAAGGCTGGCGGGCCCTGCAGTCGTCGCCCCTGCTCTCCCGCGACGCCTACCTGGGCATTGCCGAAGCAGCCCAGACGTGGAACGTGCCCCTGGTCGGCGCCATTCCCGAGTCGGTAACTGCTCTGCAGGCCGTAGCCGCCGGGCAGCGCATCATCGAGCCGGCCGACAAGCTGCTGCTTGGGTGCTCCAGCCGCGAAGAGGAATGGGTGGCCGCGCAAGTTTACTACCAAGCCAAAGCCAAGCCTGATGCCGCCCTGACCGAGCTGGGGCGCACCCGCCAGGCGGCCCTAGGCTCCACCTTCAGGCCCAGCCGCGCCACGCACCTGGCGGAGGCGCTGGCTCAGGAAAAGACGTTTGTCGTGCCCCTGCTCCAGACCAGTCTGCTGGCTGCAGCGGCCGTCCCCTCCCCCGATTCGCCCCTTTGGCGCTACGTGCCGGCCGGTGTGCGGCAGAAATGGCAGCAGGCCCGACCAGCCGTGGCGCGCCCGGCGCAGGCCCAGCGCCTTACGCTGGATTCCCTGCAGAAAGCCCTGGTGGCCGCGCTGCAGCGGCAGGGCGTACCCATCCTGGCCGGCTCGGACGCCGGGTGGTCCTCCTCTTCCCGGTTTCATGGCAGCAGCCTGCTCACGGAGCTTGAGCAGCTGGTAGCCGCCGGCCTCACCCCCGCGCAGGCGCTACGGGCCGCTACCGTCGCGCCGGCCGCAGCCACGGGGCACCGCTTCGAGCAGGGCCAGGTGGAAGTCGACTTCCACGGCGACTTAGTGCTGCTCGACAACAACCCGCTCGACGACATCCGCAACCTGCGCCACGTGCGGGCCGTGGTGCTGCGGGGCCGTTTGTACGACCGCGCCGCCCTGGCCGCCCTGGCTGCCGAAGCCGAGCGGGTGGCGCAGCAAAGCCCGGCCGTCTCGAAGGCCGCGGCGCACTAGTTTCTTGTTTCCTGGGCCGGTTTTCCAAGCATGACCCCAAGGGGCAGCACTTCACTTTTCACTTTTCCCACCTTTCTGCCCCTGTGGTGCCGCTGTCAGCCCTTGTCCGTTTCCTGTGGTATTTTCCCCTGCTGGCCCTGCCACGCTGTACTCCCGATGCGGTAAGCCAAGTGGTAGAGGCCCTGCCGACGCTGCTCAACGCCCCGGCCCCGCCACCCGTCACCGTCGCCCCCCTGATTCGGGCTTTGCTGGACACCAGCGGCAGCGGCTCCGCGCCCACCGCCACGCAGCCCTTGGGCCTGCAGGCCGGGGCTCAGGTGCTAGCCTTCTACGGGCCGGACTATGAGCCGGCCTGGACTTCCCCCGCCGATAGCCTCAATGCCAATGCCCGGGCGGCCCTGCGCCTGCTGGCCCGGGCCGCCGACTACGGCCTGCGCCCTGCGGACTACCACGAACTGCCGCTACGGGCCCTGCGCGACTCGCTGCGCCACCCGCACGAGCCAGCGTGGCACGCCCGGCAGCAGGCCCGGCTGGAGGTGTACCTCACCGATGCCGTGCTGCGCCTGATGAGTGACCTGCGCCGGGGCCGCCTGCGGCCCTACACCGTGTCGGTGGGGGAAAAAGCGGCGGGCCGGGTGTGGCAGCCGGCCGCCGAGCTGCGGGCCGCTCTGGCCGTCGGTACCGTGTCGGCAACCGTGCTGGCCGGACAGCCCGCGCACCGTGAATACCGGCAGCTGCAGCAGGCCCTGGCCCGCTGGCTGACCCGCCCCATAGCCCCCGATTCGGCGCATTTCCACCAGGTGCAGTTCGAGCACGCAGCCCTGAACCTGGAGCGCTGGCGCTGGAACGCCCTGCCGGCCGACTCGGAATACGTGCTCATCAACGTGCCGGCCTACGAGCTGCTGGTCGTCGGGCGCGACTCGGTACTGCGCCGCCACCGCGTAATCGTGGGCAAGCCCGAAACGCCAACGCCTACGCTCAGTAGCCACCTGAGCCATTTCACCCTGGCTCCCGACTGGTACGTGCCCCGCTCCATTGCCACCCGGGAAATGCTACCCCACCTGCAAGCCGACGCGGGCTACCTGCAGCGCAACAACCTGGCCGTGTATACCACCCGGGGCCAGCTGCTGGACCCCGCTACCATTGCATGGCGCACCGTCACGGCCCGCAACTTTGCCTACGTCATCCGGCAGTCGGCGGGCTGCGAGAATGCGCTGGGCAACATCGTATTTCGCTTTGCCAACCCCCACGCCGTGTACCTGCACGATACGCCCATGCGCCAGTTTTTCGCCCGGCCCGACCGCGCCCTGAGCCACGGCTGCATCCGGCTGCAGCACCCGATGCAGCTAGCGGCCTACCTGTTGCGCCGCGAGGGCCGCGCCGTGAATTTGCCCAGCGAAGAAGAGTGTGCCCGCCAGCCCCGCCCCCGCGACGTGCGCCTGCGCCGCGCCCTGCCCCTGCACGTGCGCTACGCCACCTGCGTGGCCGACAACGGCCACCTGCGCTTTCTGCCCGACATCTACCACCAGGACGAAGCCGTGCGGCGCGCCTTGTTTGGACCCGCCCGCCGCCCGCTGCTGCCATGACAAAGGTCAGCTAACAAGCCACTGTTCATCAGGGCTTTGATGAGCGTTATTGCCGTCCTTTGGGCTGGTTCTCTTCTGGTTGCCACTGGCCATGCTGCCACCCTCCTGACTCTTCGCTGAGCTGCCTCATGCTCCCTGCCATCATTTATGTTGCCCCTCACTTATGGAACCGAACCTGTGCTTCACCGACCGGCTGCTGCGCGCAGTACTGGCATTTTACTTGGTTAGCGTGCTCATCGGGCCTGGCCTGACGGGAGCGTGGCTTCTTGGCGGCCTGCCGATTTTGGTGCTGGTCTGGACCAGTGCCGTGGGCTTCTGCCCACTCTACGCCTGGTTGGGCATCAGCTCCCGCCGCCCCGGCTGATATGTGAAGGAGGCGCAGTTGGCTTTGCGGTTGCCGGGGCCTTGATGGGCTTCCGAGGGGGCCGCACCGGCAGCTCTGCGCCGCGGGAGGGCATTGCTCAAATGCTACCGAACCTAGTGGATATGGCTTGCACTAAGGACTGCCACCGTGCGCCATACCAACGCAGGTGGCCACCCAAACGGCTTTAAGTTTTTGCGCAGGCCCTCCGCTGTCTGCTTATCAATTTCCGGGCGCTGAGCCTGTATAGACCGGTACCACTGCCACTATAATTGCGCTTCACACTTGTATAATTTTGCGGCCAGCCGGCTCGTACGCACCGGAGCGTTGGCCCAGAACGCCGCCTATAAGACTAATTAACAAGTCTTTACCCCTGATTAACTTCGTAGCAACAACCTCGCCTCGGAACTCTTCGGCGGGAATAGCAGTAAAGAACCCATCCTGCACTTTCTGCGCAGAAGCGTAGTTTTGCAGTTGCTAAGCGCCTGTCATGTTCCGTAGCCTGTTTCCCTTCCGCCGTTTGCTGGCGACGAGCTTCCTGCTCGTCTTCGTCAACGTGTTCGTGGGCCAGTGCTGGTGCGCAACCCTAAATTCGGCGCTGGCAGCGCCGGTAACCCAAGCGGTGGCAGCGAAGAAACCCAGCCATCCGGGGTGCCACGGCCACGGCAAGACCACAGCCCGGCAGAAGCCAGCCAACGCCAGCCACGACCACGGCCTGGGCGGGTCGCAGCCCGCGGGCAAGCAGGAATGCTGCCAGGATAATTCCGCGGCCATTCTGAAGTCGCTCGTGGTGCCCGCCGAGAAGCAGCTGCTCTCGCACGCCCCCGCTTTGCTGCCCGCCAGCAACGACTTCTTTTTCCGGCCGGCCGCCGGCCAGTGGGACCGTACCCACGCGGTAGTTTTGGTGCTCCGGGAGCACCTGCCGCCCAAAATACCCGACATCCGCATTTTTATTCAGTCCCTGACGGTCTGATTTTTTGACGTGCCCGAGGCTCGCCCCGGCATAGCTGTGCTATGCTCGGGGCGGGCCTTTGCTTTTGCGCGGCGGCCCGGCACTTATGTGCCCCTCCCCTTTTTCTTCCTGGTTTGCTTGCTCCGCACCTCAGCGTGGTGGCTCCGCCGCAGGCCGGGTCCTGGCTTAGCGCCTGTTTTTCGGCTGGCTGACGTGCGACAATGACCACCTCATTCTTCCTGGCCGAAGCCGTGGGCTGTTCGCCCCATGCCGGCCCATGTTCACTCTCCACTTCCCTTCTATGTATCGTTTACCGCTTGCCCTGCTGGCTTTAGCCGGCGTGCTCACCCTGCCCGGCTGCTCATCCGAACCAGAGTCCAGCAGCGCCACCAACACCGTTACCACGCCCACCAACGGCCCGGCCGCAGGCACCGCCGGCCACGGCGGTGGGCACACCTACGCCTGCCCCATGCACCCCGAAGTGACCAGCACCAAGGAAGGCGAAAAGTGCCCCAAGTGCGGCATGAACCTGGAGCACAACGACCAGGTAGCCAACGGCAAAAGCTACGAAATGAAGCTCGTACCCACGCCCACGGAGGTTACCGCCGGGCAGCCCACTACCCTGGCTTTCACGCCCCGCGAAACGGGCAACGAGGCGGCGCCCGTGCCGCTGGCCGTAGTGCACGAGAAGAAGATTCACCTCATCATCGTGTCCAGGGACCTGGGCCAGTTCTACCACGAGCACCCCGAGTACACCGCCGCCGGCGACTACAAGGTGCAGTACACTTTCCCCAAGGGTGGCGAGTACGTGCTGTTTCAGGACTACACCCCCACCGGCGCCGGCCACCAATTGGGCCGCCAGCCCCTCACGGTAAAGGGCCCGGCCTACACGCCGGTCAGGTTTACGAACGACGACATGCAGTGGAGCCAGGACGGCTACCAGGCCACGCTTTCCTTCGATAAGGAGCTGAAAGTCGGGCAGCTGCTGGGCATGCGTATCAACATCACCCAGGGTGGACAGCCCGTGACGGACCTGGCCAACTACCTCGGCGCGCTGGGCCACGTGGTAGTCATCAGCGAGGATACGGAGCAGTACCTGCACGTGCATCCCAACGAGCAAGCCGACAAGGGGCCCAACATCGGCTTCAACACCAACTTCGAAAAGCCCGGCCTCTACCGCGTTTTCCTGCAGTTCAACCACGGCGGCAAGATTCACACCGGCGACTTTACCATCAACGTGAAAGCTTAGCCGAGGGCTTTTGCGCCATTCCAATCCTCACACCTTTCCTCCCAAACCCATGAAAAAGCCTGCTTTCTTCCTCGCCGCCCTTTGCTCGGGCTCCCTGCTCGTGGCCAGCTGCAACAGCGACCAGACGGCCGAATCGACGGCTACTGCTACCGAAACGGCCCCGGCCGGCGCCCCGGCTGCCGATGACATGGCCGGCATGGACCACTCGGCCATGGGCCACGGCGACGCGGCCGCGGCCGGCAGCTCGCCCCAGCTGGTAGCCATGAACGAGATGATGACCCGGATGCACGCCACCAAGCCCAAGGGCAATACCGACCACGACTTTGCCCACCACATGCTGGAACACCACAAGGGCGCGGTGGTCATGGCCGACATTCAGCTGCGCGACGGCAAGGACGCCACCATGCGCCGCATGGCCGAGCAAATCAAGGCCGACCAGCAACGGGAAATAGCGGAGCTGGAAGCCGCGACCACCCGCCTGGATACTGCTCCCACCAACTACAACCCCAACGACCCCGCGGACCCTTTCACCAGCAAGATGAACGCGTCGATGGAGGTGATGATGAAAAACACGCCCCAGCCCGTGGCTAACCCCGACATGAACTTCAACATGCTCATGACAGTGCACCACCAGAGCGCCGTGGATATGGCCCGGGCCGAGCTGGCCCACGGCAAGGATACCAAGCTTAAGGAAATGGCCCAGCAAATGATAACCGCCCAGCAAAAGGAAATCCAGCAGTTCCAGGACTGGCACCGGAAGAATGCCGATAAAATGTAGCCCGGGGCACCGCTCCTGGCTCACCTTACTTTTCACTCTCTCTTCTCCCTTCCCCATGAAGTTGTTGCCCATTCTCGCCGCTGCCCTAGTGCTGGCGGCCCCGGTTTCCCTGCTGGCCCAGCACAGCCACAAGCCCGGCACGGCCGCCCACCCCCACCAAGCCGCCGGCGAAACCCACGCCCATAAGTCGCCCCACGGCGGCATCGTGCGCACGGCCGGCAAGTACCACGTGGAGCTGGTGCCGCAGGCCGGCCAGGTGCTCGTGTACCTGCTCGATGCCAACGAAAACGTGCTGCCCCCGAACCGGGCTACCGGCACGGCCATGCTGCTGAGCACGGCGGGCAAAACCACCACCGTGAAGCTGACTCCCACCGGCGACCATTTCGTGGCTACCGTGCCCGCCGGCACCACCCTGCGCACGGCCATCGTGAGCCTGAAGGCCAACGGCAGCTCGCTCAGCGCCCGGTTTGAAAAGCTTGACGCTGCCCCGAAAGCCAGCAAAACAACGGCCGCCGCTTACGCCTGCCCCATGAACTGCGAAGGCAGCGCCAGCACTAAGCCCGGCAGCTGCCCCAAGTGCGGCATGGACCTCGTGAAAAAGTCGTAGGCGGAACCAACGGCCCGGCCGCTGAATGGCCGGACCGCTGGCTGCGGCCGGCGCGGGCAGTGGCCCGGACTGGTTTTAATCGGATAGTATGAAGTCTTTGACAATGAAAAACGGGACCTGCTGGTTGCTGACGCTGCTGGGGCTACTGCTCGGGTTGGGGCGAGCCGACGCGTGGGCCCAAACCGTGGTGAGCCTGGACAGCGCCGAAGCCCAAACCCTGCGCCGGCACCCGCGGCTGCGGCAGTCGGCCCAGGAGATTGAGGAGCAGCGCGCCCTCAAGCGCGGGGCCTTCGCGCCGGCCAACCCGGACTTTCTGTTTGCGGCGCCCACGGGTGAAATGTGGGCGCCGGGCGTAGTGCAAACCATCGACCTGCCCCACGTCTACCGCCAGCAGGCCCGGGTGGCGCAAGCGGGCATTACCCTGGCCGAGCGCAACCGCGACGTAAGCCGGGCCACCGTGCTGCGCGACACCCGGCTGGCCTACCTGGGCCTGCAGTTTGCCGAGGCCCAGGTGCGGCAACTCACCTACCAGGACAGCCTGTTCCGGGTGCTGCGCCTGGCCACCGAGCGGCTGTTTGCGGCCGGCGAAGTCACCTCACTGCAGCGCATCAGCACCGACGCCGAAGCCCGGCAGATAACCGTGCTGCTGCAGCAGGCAACTGCCGACCGGCAGGCCGCCCAGCGCCGCCTGGGCCTGCTACTGGGCCGCCCCGCCGAGGCCCTGGCCACCAGCACCGACCTGAGCCGCACCGGCACCGAGCTGGCCCAAACGGGCGTGGCCCTGCTGGGTAGCCTGCCGGCCGAGGACAGTACGGCCCTGGTGGCCAGCCCCACGCTGGCGGCCGCCACCCAGAACGTAGCCCTGAGCCAGTCGGGCATCAGTCTGGTGCGGGCCCGGCGCACCCCGGCCTTGACGATAGGCTATCAGAATCAGGCGCTTGAGAACTCCGCTCTAAAGTACCGCTTTCAGTTTGGCGTGTCGGTGCCCATCTGGTTCTGGACCTACCGCTCGCAACTGCAGGCGGCTACGGCCCGCTCCCGGGCGGCCAGCTACCAGCTGCAAACTCAGCGCCTGGAGCTCAGCACCCAGTACCAGCAGGCCCTGGCCGACACCCGCAAGTTCTCGGCCTCCCTGGGCTACTACGAGCAAACCGGCCTGCCCCAGTCGCGGGCTATTATCAGCCAGTCGCAGCGCCTGTTCCGGGCCGGGGAAGCCAGCTACCTGCAACTCATCATGAGCCTGAACCAGGCCTTTGCCATTCAGAACACTTACCTGACGACCATCCGGGACTTCCGCCAGGCACTTATCGAACTCAACTACCTCCGGGGTCAGTAATATGCAACAGCTACTCATTTTGCTCCTGGGCCTGCTCCTGACGGGAGCAGCCCACGCCCACGGCGGCGAAGACCACGGCGACGAAGCCAAAGCGTCGACGCCGGCCGGGGCCACCTCCTTTTCCGTGGCGGCGCTGTCCGAACAGTTCGAAGTGCTGCTGCGCTACGAGCCCCTGGAAGGCGGCCAGCCCGCCGACCTGCGCCTGTTCCTCTCCGACTACGCCACCAACGCGCCCATCAAAGGCGCCAAGCTCACGCTGACCAACCCGGAAGATACCTCCCTGCAATGGGCCGTGACCGAGCAGGAGCCCGGCATCTACCTGGTGGAAGGCGAGTTTCCGGCCAACAAGGCTTACAGTTTTGCCCTCAACATCGTGGCCGGGGAGCGGGCCGATTTGCTACTGCTCGAAGGCATTAAAGTCGGGGAGAAGCTGCCCGTAGCCGCGGCGGCGCCAGCCGACGCGCCCGGGCCGTTTTCGTCCTGGAAAACCATTCTGGCCCTGGTCGGCGCCTTTGGGCTGGGTATCGGCCTGACGGTGCTGCTGTTGCGCCGGCGCCGCCCCGCGCCTCCTGTTTCCACCCCTACTCCCGCAGTTTATGAAAACCACGCATAAGTTTCTGACCGCTACGGCCGCGGCTGGCCTGGTAATGAGCGTACTGCTGCCTCCACCGGCCCGGGTGCAGGCCCATGGAGGCGAAGACCACGGCGACGAGGCCACAGCCAGCACCGGCGTAGCCCTGACCGACGAGGTGCTGCTGCCCAAGGAAAGCCAGTTTCTGTTCGAGGTGCGCACCCAGCTGGCCGCTTATTCCACCACCTACAGCCGGGCCACGCTCTTCGGTACCGTATCGGCGGCGGCCGGGGGCGAGGGCCGCATCGTGGTGCCCCAGACCGGACGCATCGTGAGTCTGGCCGCGCAGGTAGGCCAGGCGGTGCGGGCCGGGCAACCCCTGGCTGTTATTGAGCAAACCCTGGATGCCACCCAGCAAATCGGCCTCAGCACCGAGCGGGCCAATGCTCAGGCCGAGCTGCGCGCCGCCCAGCAGGACTACGCCCGCCTGCAGAGCATTGCCGACATTGCCGCCCGCAAGGACGTGGTGGCCGCCGAGCTGCGTCTGCGTCAGGCCCGCCAGAACGCCGCCATCTACAACGGGCAGGCCCGGCAGCGGCGCGTGAGCATTACTTCGCCGGTCAGCGGCACGGTGGATGTATTCAACCTGGCCGTGGGCCAGCAGGTGAATCAGGGCGACGAGCTGTTTCGGGTCATCAACCCTGGCAAGCTGCGCGTGGAAGCCCAGGTGTTTGCCCAGGATCTGGCCAAGGTCACGCCTGGGGCGGTGTTTCGGGTGGAGGGCCTGCAGGGCCAGCCGGGCATACCGGCCCGGCTGGTGGTATTCAGCAACGTGGTGAACCCCGTGAACCAGGCCCGGCAGCTGGTGCTGGAGCTGGCCGCGCAGCCGGGCAGCGCCTACCGCGCCGGTCAGGCCGTGAACGTGCAGGTGGTAGGCCAATCGGGCGGCGGCAAGCCCCAGCTCGTGGTGCCCACCGCGGCCATCACCGACCTCAACGGCAAGCCCGTGGTGTTTGTGCACACCGAGCCCGAGCGGTTCAAGATCCGCTTTGTGCAGCCTGGCGCCGTGAGCGGGGAGCAGACCGTGCTGGTGCAGGGGCAGGTCAATGAAAACGACCGGGTGGTGACGGCCGGCACCTACCAGCTCAAGTCAATCTACCTCAACCAATAGAGGATGCTCGATACCATCATTCGCTTCGCCCTGCAAAACCGCCTGCTGATGCTGGCCTTCGCCGTGGGCCTGCTCATTGCGGGCTCCTACACGGCCCGGCAGCTGCCCGTCGACGTGCTGCCCGACCTGGACCGGCCCCGCGTCACGGTGTTTCTGGAGGCTCCGGGCATGGCCCCCGAGGAGGTGGAAGCCCTGGTGACGCTGCCCGTGGAAACCGCCCTGAACGGGGCCACCGGCGTGTCGGCGGTGCGCTCCAACTCGGCCATCGGGCTGGGCATGGTGTTCGTGGAGTTCGACTACGGCACCGACATCTTCACGGCCCGCCAGATTGTGAGCGAAAAGCTGCAAACGACCGGCGAGCAGCTGCCCGAGGGCATTACGCCGGTGCTGGGCCCTATTTCCTCGGTGATGGGCCAGATTATGCTGGTGGGCCTCTCGGGCGGCCAGCAGACCAACGCGGCTGACTTGCGCACCCTGGCCAACTACACCGTGCGGCAGCGCCTGCTTAGCATTCCGGGCGTGGCCCAGGTTATTCCCATCGGCGGCGACAACCTGCAGTACCAGGTGCTGCTCGACATGCCCCGCCTGAATGCTACCGGCCTCACGGTGAACCAGGTGGAGGAATCCCTGCGCCGCTCCAACCTGAACACCACCGGCAACTTCTTCGACCGCAACGGCTCGGAGGTGCTCATTCGCAACCTGGGCCGGCTGCGCTCGGTGCAGGACATTGAGAACATCATCGTGGGCTACCGCGAGCAGTCGCCCATTCGGGTGGCCGACGTGGCCAAGGTGGAATTCGGGGCCCGCTTCAAGCGCGGCGACGGCAGCGTGAACGGGCAGCCGGCCGTGATTCTGAGCATCGAAAAGCAGCCGGGCGCCGCTACCGTGGGCTTAACCGAAGCCGTGGAAAAAGCCCTGGTCGAGCTCACGCCTTCCCTGCCCAAAGACGTGCGCGTCAATACGCGCCTGTTCAAGCAGTCTGAGTTTATCGAGTCCTCAATTACCAACGTGGAGGAAGCCCTGCGCGACGGGGCCATCCTGGTGGTTATCGTGCTGTTTGCCTTTCTGCTGAACGTGCGCACCACGTTTATTTCCCTGGTAGCCATTCCGTTGTCGTTGCTGGTAACGGCCCTGGTGTTCCGCCTGGCGGGCATCAGCATCAACACCATGACCCTGGGCGGGCTGGCCATTGCCATCGGCGAGCTGGTCGACGATGCCATTGTGGACGTGGAAAACGTGTACCGGCGCCTGCGCGAAAACAAGCAGAAGCCCCACCCGCAGCCGGTGCTCCGGGTCATCTACGCGGCTTCCTCGGAGGTGCGCAACTCTATCGTGTACGCCACCATCATCGTGGTGCTGGTGTTTCTGCCCCTGTTTGCCCTGGAAGGCATGGAAGGCCGCATTTTCGCGCCCCTGGGCATAGCCTACATTACCAGCATCGTGGCTTCCCTGTTCGTGTCACTCACCGTCACGCCGGTGCTGTGCTACTACCTGCTGCCGCGCATGAAGCAGATGGACCACCCCGAAACCGACGGGCCGCTGGTGCGCTGGCTGAAGAAAAAGGATGCCCGGCTGCTGCACTGGGGCCTGCGGCATCCCCGGCTGATTCTGTCCACCACGGCCCTGCTTTTCGGGCTGGCGGCCGCCTTGGTGCCCTTCTTCGGCACCGAGTTTCTGCCGCCCTTCAACGAAGGCTCGCTCACGGTCAACTTCTCGGCGCCGGCGGGCACCTCGCTGAGTGAGTCTAACAAGCTGGGCACGCTGGGCGAACGGCAGATGCTCAAGATTCCGGAGGTGGCCTATACCGCCCGTCGCACCGGCCGCGCCGAGTTGGACGAGCACGCCGAGTCGGTAAACAACTCGGAAATCGAGGTGGCCTTCAAGACAAAGCAGGAACTGGAAAAAGAGGGCAAAACCATGCGGAGCCGCGACGAAATTCTGGCCGATATGCGCCAGAAGCTCGGTCTCATTACGGGGGTAAACGTGAACATCGGCCAGCCCATTTCCCACCGCCTCGACCACCTGCTTTCGGGCGTGCGGGCCCAGGTGGCCATCAAGGTATTTGGCAACGACCTGCTGGAGCTGCGCCGCTACGCCAACGACATTCGCGGCGTGGCCGCCGCCGTGCCCGGCGTGGTCGACTTGCAGGTGGAAAAGCAGGTACAGATTCCGCAGCTGCTGATCCGGCCCCGCGACGAGGCCCTGCGCGCCTACGGTATGGAGCGCGGCGAGGTGGTACGCGACCTGGAAACCCTGTTTCAGGGTGCCGTGGTGTCGCAGATGCTCGACGGGCAGAAGCGCTTCGACCTGGTGGTGAAGCTGCCCGAAGCCCAGCGCAACGACATTGCCGCCATCAGTCAGACCCGCATTGAAACGCCCACCGGCGCCCTGATTCCGGTGAGTCAGGTGGCCGACATCCGCTATGAGCCCGGTCCCAACACCGTCAACCACGAAAACACCCAGCGCCGCATCACCATCTCCCTGAACGTGGCCGGGCGCGACCTGGGCTCCACGGTCCAGGAAATTCAGGCCCGGGTGAAGCAGCAGGTGCCGCTGCCGCCGGGCTACTATCTGACCTACGGCGGGCAGTTCGAGAGCCAGCAGTCGGCCTCCCAGAAGATTCTCTGGCTGAGCCTGTTTTCCCTGGCGGGCATTTTCCTGGTGTTGTTTTCGCACTTCAAATCCACGCTCATGGTGGGCCAAATTATGCTCAACATTCCGCTGGCCCTCATCGGCTCGGTGGTAGCCGTGCTGCTCACCGGCGGCACCTTCAGCATTGCTTCGCTCGTGGGCTTTATCACGCTCACGGGCATTGCCTCGCGCAACGGCATCATGATGATTTCGCACTACATCCACCTGGTGGAGCACGAGGGTGAGCAGTTCGGCCGGGAGATGATTCTGCGGGGCTCCCTGGAGCGCTTGGTGCCCGTGCTGATGACGGCCCTGGTGGCGGCCCTGGCTTTGGTGCCGCTCACGCTGGCCAAGGACGCGCCGGGCAAGGAAATTCTGTATCCGGTGGCCACCGTAATTCTGGGCGGCCTGCTTTCCTCCACCTTCCTCGACATCATCGTGACGCCGGTGGTGTTCTGGCTGGTGGGCGAAAAAGCCCTGGCCCAGTATTTCGCCGCGCACCAGGAAGCGGGCCTCGACGGCCCCCCGCAGGAGCTGGACGCGCAGCCGCTCACTCCGCCTTCGGATGTACAGCCGGCACTGCCCGTCCGCTAGGCCATTGCTGACCACTTTCCACCGCAGCAGCTCAGGACTTTAGCTCCCTATCACGGGCCGCCTTTTCCTGACAACGCATTACAAATCAGGAGTATAGTATTCATATACCGCGAAAGAAGCGCACTGGGCTGCTGACCAGGGCCGACCAGGCCGGATACTACCGCCTGCGCGGGCCCAACCGGGCAATATGACAAAGATCAGCTACTAGGCTGGTGTTCGTCAGGGTGTTGGCGGGCGCCATTGCCGTCCTTTGAGTTAGTTCTGTTGCTTCTGCCACCGGCCAGGTTTTCTGGTCCCGAACCGTTCGACTGCCATGATAACGCCCTCCTTCCTGCTCTCCGCCCTGCTCATTGCCGCTCTGGCCCTGACCAGCATGTATTTGCGCGGCACCCACCAGCGCGCGGCCCACTAGCCGGTAGCCACGCCCGCACCCTGACCCGCCCAACTATGCGCTTTGCCTTGCTCTCTGCCTACAAGCAAACTTCCCGCCCCAGCCGGCGGGGAGCAATGCGCCCCTTTGCCGGCATTGCCGGCCCGGCCACGCTGCAACTGGCCCGGGAAGCTGATGCCTGCTTAACGGTCGACAACTGGCCCGCGGGTGCCGGACTGCCATTCCGCAGCGGGGAGGCATCACGGCTGGCGGCTGCCACTGCCGCCTGACCTTTTCCGTTGCTTATTCACTCTAGGGCAACGGCCCAGCAGCTGCAGGACGGCCCGATTCCGGTACTGGTGCTGCCCGCCGAAGACTAACCGCTGATTTTTGCCATGCGCCCCTCTGTTCTTGTTCTCAGCAGCCTCTCGGCTACGGCCGAGCACGTTGTGCAAACGGCCGCCCTGCTCACCTCCCCGCTCCAGCCCCACCTCCGGCTGCTGCACCATTGTGCCACCCCGGTGCTGGCCCCGGAGCTGGCCGAAGTATTGATTAATCACGCCACCGACCAGGCGCAGGCCGCCGTGGCGTTGGAAGCCATGGTCCGCCACCTGCCCTATCCCGTCGAAACCACCGTGGTAGCCGCGGTGGAAGACCTGCCGGAAGCCGTAGCTCTGGCCGTGCGCTACGCCAATCCGGTGCTGTTGGCCATGGGCCTAAGTACCGAGCGTACCCTGCTCGACCACCTGCTGCGCAACCAGGCTTTGCCGGTGCTGCGCGGCACGCTCCGGCCCCTGCTGCTGGTGCCCGAGCAGAGCCAGCCGCTGCACACGCTGCCCCGCCGCATAGCCATAGCCGTCGATGCTGAGTCGTTTACGCCCAACGCCGCTACCCGGCGGGCGGCCCGGCTGATCCGGGAATGGCACGCGGCCACCACGGTGGTACACGTGACGCACCCCGGCGAGCGGCAGGCCTTCCCGGGGCAGCGGGCACTAGCCCACGTGCACCTGAGCGAGCTGCTGCCCGACCAGCCCCTGGAGTTGTACGAAGAGTCGGGGGTGGCGGCCGCGGCCGGCATACTCCAGGCCATTACCGACACCCAGGCCGAAGTCCTGATCCTGATTGCCCGGCCGCGCAGCTTCTGGGGCCAGCTGTTTCACCGCAGCGTGACGGCCCAGGTGCTGCGCCAGGCTACCGTGCCGGTGCTGCTGCTGCCGGCTGTCGGCCCCGAGGTGCCCGACTGGATGCCGGGTCTGAGCTGAAAAAGCCTGGTTCCGGCCCTCCTTCACTCCCTTTGCCTTCGAAGCCCAGCGTAGTGGCCTGATCAACCTCCCCCCATGCCCCAATGGAGGCCGCGGGTTAGGCTGGCCGCACAAGTTTTTCAGGGGCAGCGTAACTGGCGACGGAGCGTGTCGGCACCCGGGCCGGGCTTGTTTACTCCCACTGCTTTCATCCACCCATCAGTATTGCCGCCATGTCCCTGACCATCATTGCCTTTGCTGGTTTCTACGAAGGAGCCCGCCACGCCGTCCGCTACGCCGACACCCTGGCCCAGGCCCTGCAGGCCCGCCTGGTGCTGCTGCACGTGAACCGTGCCTCCATGTACGACCCCTACGAGATGCTGGGCGAGGAATTCCGGCAGGATGAGCTGAGCCGGCAAACCGAAACGGCCGCCGCCCTCTACCGGCAGGCCGAGGGGCTCTCCACGCCGGCCACCGTGGAAATTACGACCGATCTGCTGCCCGTCGTGGCCCAGGATTTGGCCAAGCGCCACCACCCGGTGCTGTTTGTGCTGGGCCAGCCCGAGCCCGGCGCGGCGGCCTCTACCAGCGTCGAGGCCAGCTGCGCCGACCTGCTGCGCACGCTGCACTACCCCGTGCTGGTGGTACCGCGCCCCGCGCCCGGACAGGAGCCGCCCCGCCGCTTTCTGATTGCCGCCGACCGGGAACCCTTCACCCTGGGACCAAACGCCCGGCCCTTGCGCCAGCTGCTCGCTACCCTGGGCACCCACATTGCGGTAGCCCACGTGTCGGACAACGTGGTGGACGATGCCGGCTGCGGGGCGGCCCTGCGCGCGGTGCAGGTTAGTGGGCTGGTAGATGGGCTGACTACACCCGAGCTGCGCGGCTACGCGCACCACCACTCCGACGCGGGCCTGCTCGCGGCCGTGCAGGATACCCAGGCCGATATGGTCCTTGTGCTGGCCCGGGAGCGGAGCTACCTCAGTGAGCTGTTTCACCGCAGCGTCACGGGCCGGCTGCTGGCCCAAAGCCCGGTGCCCGTGCTGGTACTGCCCACGACGACGGTAGGCGCGCCCGTAACCCGCAAGGCAGCCGCTACCCGCTAGGGCCAGCACCTGCTTGCGGTGCTGCGGCTGGCAATTCCCCCCCTTGGCCGGCTGCCGGCTGAGTGAAATCAACCTGCCGGGTGATTATTGTCACGGCAGCACTGAGGCGAAGCCCTGACCTTTACCCGAGTGCCCGCTACGGTCCGGGCCGCGTCGGATTCCTGCTCCTAACCTCTTCTGCCATGCCTGCTCACCTTGCTTCCGACCTGTCCTGCACGGCCCAGTGCCGCCGCTTCGCGCGCCTTTTCACGGCCCGCCTGGCCACCGATACACTGCTTGGCCCGCTTTTCAGCCCCGCGCGTGAGGAAGCATCCACCGCCGAATACGCGTGGTGGGAGCTGGCCCTGACCGGCCGCAGCTACCATGGCCGGCCCACTAGCGGCACCCACGACACCCCACTCACGGCCGCCCACCTGGCCCGCTGGTGCCAACTGCTGGACGATACGCTGGCGGCCAACTTCACCGGTCCGCTCACCCAGGCGGCCCGCGCCGCGCTGCGCAACCTGGCCACCATGCGCACCCATTGGCAACTAGTGGGCCAGCGCCGGCCGGTGGCACTCAACCTTATGGACCCGGCCAGCCACCGCCTGGCGGCTTAGCCCCGCATAGGCGGCCCGCTGACCCTGCGGCGCGGGGCCGAAGCGTGCATTCTCCTGATTTCCAAGCCGACGCCTGCCCGTATGCTCGTTGCTCCTGCTCCCTCCCCGCCCCCGACTTCCCTGCCGCTTCCCGTCACCGGTCTTAGCGAAGCCGAAGCCCAGCGCCGCCTGCTGGCAAACGGGCCCAACGCGGTGGCATCGGCCGCGGGCGACAACTGGGGCCGCGTGCTGCTCCGGCAGTTTCGCAGCCTGACGGTGGCCGTGCTGGGCGCCGCGGCGGGGTTTTCGTTTGCTTTCGACGAGCGGGCCGAAGGATTTGCTATTCTGGCCGTTATCCTGCTCAACGCCCTGATTGGCTTCTGGCTGGAATGGAATGCCCAGACCTCCATGGCGGCCCTGCGCCGTCTGGGCGTGAGCGTGGCCCGGGTGCTGCGCGACGGGCAGGTGCGGGCCGTGCCGGCCGATGCCGTGGTGGTGGGCGACGTGCTGCTGGTGGAAGCCGGCGAAGTAGTGGCCGCCGACGCCGAGCTAGTTGAGGCCCAGCAGCTGCAGGTCAATGAGTCGGCGCTGACGGGCGAGTCGATGCCGGCAACCAAGCAGCTGACTCCTACCGCCGACGGGGCACCCCTGGCCGAGCAGAGAAACCGCCTCTTCAAGGGCACCGCCGTAGTGAATGGCACCGGCCGGGCCGTCGTTACGGGCGTGGGCGGCGCCACCCAGCTGGGGGCCATTACCACCCTTGTGCAGCAGGCCAGGCACACCGCCACGCCCCTGGAAGTCAAGCTGGAAAACCTGGCCCGCCAGCTTATCTTCATCACCGTGGGCCTGGCTCTGCTCTTTGTGGTGGTGGGCCTGCTGCAGGGAGTTTCGGTGGTTGACTTGCTCAAAACGGCCATCGTGCTGGCCGTGGCTGCCATTCCCGAGGGCATGTCCATCGTGGCCACGCTGGCCCTGGCCAACGGCATGCTGCGCCTGGCCCGCCATCAGGTGCTGGTCAAGCGCCTGGCCGCCGTCGAAACTCTGGGCAGCACCGATATTATTTTCACCGACAAGACCGGCACGCTCACCCAGAACCGCATGGCCGTGCACACCCTCTGGCTGCCCGATGGCCGGGTAGAGCTGGCCGCCGGCACGCCCTCCTTGGGCCCCGGCCACAGCCTGAACGATGCCGCTACCCAGCACCTGCTGCGCGTGGCTGTGCTCTGCAACAACGCCACCTATTCCCCCACCGACGCGGATGCCGCCCTCGGCGACCCGCTGGAAGTGGCCCTGCTGGCCTTGGCCCACCGCAGCCAGTTCGACGTGGCGGGTACCCTGGCCGTGGGCCGCCTGGCCGAGCAGCCCTTCAACTCCGACACCCGCCTGATGGCTACCCTCCACCGCCACACCGACGGCCAGGGCTGGGTGGCGGTGAAGGGCGCGGCCGAAGAAGTACTGCGCAGCTGCACCAGCGTGCAAACCGCCGACGGCCTGCAGCCCCTCACGGCCCAGGAGCAAACCCGCTGGCTGCAGCGCGTAGACGAGCTGGCCCAGGCCGGCCTGCGCACCCTGGCCCTGGCCTACCGCGTGGTGCCCACGGCCGGGCAGCCCGACTGGGCCCACGAGCTGAGCTGGCTGGGCCTGGTGGCCTTCCTGGACCCGCCGCGCCCGGAGGTCATTCCGGCCCTGGAAACCTGCCACCGGGCCGGTATCCGCGTCATTATGGTGACCGGCGACCACCCCGCCACGGCCCTGACGGTGGCCCGGCAGGTGCACTTGCCATTCGACGCGGAGTACGGCGCCATCACGGGCACCGAGCTGGTTCATCTGCTGGCTCACCCCAATGGCGCGGGGCGCCGACGCCTGCGCCACACGGCCGTTTTTGCCCGCGTGAGCCCGGCCCAGAAGCTCGATTTGGTGAGCCTCTACCAGCAGCAGGGCCACGTGGTAGCCATGACCGGCGACGGGGTAAACGACGCGCCGGCCCTGAAGAAAGCCGATATCGGGGTGGCCATGGGGCTGCGCGGCACCCAGGTGGCCGCCGAGGCCGCGGCGCTGGTCCTGCGCGACGATTCCTTTGCCTCCATCGTGACGGCCGTGGAGCAGGGCCGCATTATTTTCACCAACATCCGGCGCTTCGTGCTCTACCTGGTGTCCTGTAACCTGAGTGAAATCCTGGTGGTGACGGCCGCCGGCCTGGCCGGACACGGCATGGGGCTGCTACCCCTGCAGATTCTGTTCCTGAATCTGCTCACCGACGTATTTCCGGCCCTGGCCCTGGGTTTGGGCAAGGGCAGCCCCAAGGTGATGCACGACCCACCCCGCCACCCGCAGGCCCCCATCATGCGCCCCGGCGACTGGCGCCTAGCCACGGCCTACGCCGTACTGATGAGCCTGGTGCTGCTGGCCAGCTACTACGCGGCCCGGCACTACGGCCTGGCCTCGGCGGCCGTGGGCAACAATATCCTGTTCTACGGGCTGGCCGGTGCCCAGCTGCTGCACGTGTTCAACATGGCCGGCGTGGGCACGCCGCTGCGGCACAACGACGTACTGCGCAACGGCTACGTGTGGCTGGCCCTGGCTTTGTGCATCGGCTTGCTGCTGCTCACCTACTTTGTGACGCCCCTACGGACCTTACTCGGCGTGCAGCCCCTCAATCAGCTGGCACTGGGGCTGATTCTGGCTCCCGCAGTCGCTATGCTGGTACTGGGGCAGCTGCTGGGGCTGGGGCTATCCAAGCGGGCAAAACGCTAGCTACGAAGCAATTACTCTAGCTCAACGCACCGCGGGCAGAGATTTTAATGTCGGCAGTGCAGCCATTGGCCGGACTTTACTACAGGGCAACTATTTCGCCCCGCTACCAGAAAACCGGGCATAAAAAAAGGACGCCGATACGACGTCCCCTTTTCCACAACCAAAACACCTAAAAAACTATTCTTTCAGGATTTATGGTGGCAACTTCTGTGCCAGAAAGTCAATACAAAGACCGAGAGCCCGCAGATTTATTGATTATTTTTCGAGAACCGACAACCTTTTCTAGTCCGGCACCAACACCTCCCTTTAGCGAGCACCATGCTGTCGGGCCGCTAGCGGTTCAGGATGGGTTGGCTTGGCTCTCAGCGGTTCACTCCTGCTTGAGGACGCGGGTAATAACGCGGCTCTCATTTACCTGTAACGTTACTAGATACATACCGCTGCGCAGGCCCGACGCGTCGAGTTGTACTTGGTTGGCCCCGGTCCGGACCGGTACGGCCGTCGTGAGCACCGCGCGGCCCAGCAAGTCGGTGAGTTGCACGCTGCCGGCCCCGGCCGTGCGGGCTTCGAAGCTCAGGGTGAAGGCGGTAGAAAACGGACTGGGGTAGGCGGCGAAGGATTCGGCGGCAACGGCCGGGGCAGCGCTTAGCACGGCCGTCAGGTTTTTGGCCCCCCGGAATACCTGGCCGCGCACCTCGCCGCCGGGAAACTGGGCCGTGTGCAGGTTCACGTACATACTATCGGTGCGAAACTGAATGGAGCGGCGCAGCGTGAACGGCTGGGCCGCGTTGTCGGCCTTCCAGAAGCCATAGGCAGCCGTGGGAGCCGTGGCATTGTCGAAGAAGGGCACCAGATTGAAAACCACCGGCCCGGCCTCGTTGCGCCGGCCGGTGTGGAAGTGCCCACCCGTCGGCACTCCGGTCAGGCCGCGCCACACCATCATGAAGTGGGCGTTGTTCTGGTCCCGGTCGATGGACACCAGACCGGAGCCTAGGCCGGGCGTGTTGGTGGGCGCGGGCCGCTCCTGGGCCCCGTTCAGACTGAAAGTGTAGCCCTCGCGCGCCACGCGGTAGACCTGTCCCCGGATTTCGCCCTCCGGATTGGCCGCCGTATTCAACACCAGATTCACGCCGCCGGTCAGGAAGCGGTTGGCGGCCGTGAGGCTCAGCCCACCAAAGGTCACCGAAAAAGCATTAGTAGTCAGCGTTGCCAGATTCACCCGATTCAAGCGCGTGGCAGTGGCATTCGACTGGCCCGCCTCGGCCAGGTACACATCCAGGCTGGTCGGAGCGTCGCTCAAGCCAGTAAACGACAACGTCAGGCGCAGCGTGTCCAGGCCGGCATTCAGGTCGCCCAGGGCCACGGCTTTGGCCGTGGTGGGCAGGGCGGGCACCATCTGGGCGCCGTCGAGGCGTGCGTCGTGGCCCACAAGCCGGGCCCGGCTGGCCAGCTGCCCCCTGATTTCCCCGCCCGGATTAGCCGCCGTGTGCACGTTAATATAGATGTTGCCCGCTTCCAGGGCCGTTACGAAGGCCGGTGTGACACCCACCTCGCCCTCAATGACCTTGCCGGCGAGGTAGGGCCCCAAGTCCAGGATAACGGGGCCCGCCACGCCGGGAGCCCCGTTGTGGAAGTGAGTGGCCGTAACCGGCCCGCTGAGCCCGTCGAACACGGTCCGGAACTTCAGCCGGGTTTTGTCCTGGCTCAGCACGTAGCTGCCCACGCCCAGCGCCGGCGTCGTGACGGGCGGCACTTCCTGGGCCCCGGTGAGCGTGGCGCCGTACAGAAACTCAGTTTCCACCTCAATCTGCCCCCGGATTTCCCCGCCGGGGTTGGCAGCCGTGTGCACGTTGATGTAGTAGTCGCCGCGCAGGTAGCGCCGCAGCTTCAGGTTGTCGAGGTCAGGACCGGTGAGGAAGCCCTGCAGGCGGTTGCCCTGCACAAAGCGCAGCAGATCGGTGACGATGGGGCCGGCCACGCCCCGGCGGCCCAGGTGGGTATGGGCCCCGGTAATGGGTCCGCTCAGGTTGTTGAAGGTGGCGTTCAGAAACAGCGTGTCGCGGGTGGGGTTCAGAGTGAAGCTGGCCACGCCCTGCCCCGGGGTAGTCACGACGGGCACTTCCTGGGCGCCCTCCAGTTTGGCCGATAAGAGCAGGTGGGCGCGCAGGTGGTCGGCCTGAACCCGCCCGGTGAGGCCAAGCAGCAACACTAGCACGGCTAAAAGCTGGGTAGATTTTGGGTACATGGTGAAGGGGATTAGGTGAGGTAAAACAAAGCACTTCCTCTCTCGCACTCGGCAGCTAGCCGCCGATGGTTGCCTGCAACCATTTACTAATTAAGCACTTATTCCCTAACCGAGCTGTACTTCCCGCTTAACTGCTATTCTGCCAAGTTTGGTAAACGGCCCGGGCTTGCCGTATCTTGCGGGCTTTTCCCTCCTATTCTCCTCTCCTATGGAAGCTCCCCGCGACGAATTCATGCGCGAAGCCATTCGCCTCTCAATTGAAAAAATGCAAGCCGGCCACGGTGGTCCTTTCGGGGCCGTAGTGGTGAAGGATGGCCGCATTATCGCCCACGGCTTCAACCAGGTTACCAGCACCAACGACCCCACCTGCCACGCCGAAGTGGATGCCATCCGTAAGGCCTGCCGCGAGCTGGGCACCTTCCAGCTCGACGACTGCGACCTGTACACCAGCTGTGAGCCCTGCCCCATGTGCCTGGGCGCCATCTACTGGGCCCGACCGCGCCGCGTGTTCTACGGCAATACCAAGCAGGATGCGGCCGCCATCGGCTTCGACGACCAGTTTATCTACGACGAAATCGAAAAGCCCCTGTCCGACCGCCAGATTCCGATGACCCAGCTGCTGCCCGACGAGGCCCTGGCCGGTTTTCGGGCCTGGGAAAGCAAAGAAGGCAAAACCGAGTACTAAGCAGGGCCCACCGCGCTTGTTCGCACTTACTTCTCTGACAAAAGGCCTCCTCGGGGGCCTTTTGCTATCTTCAGGGCTATGAAACACTTCCTTCTGAAAACGGCCTGCGCCCTGCTGCTGGCCGCGTGTAGCGCCGACCCCGCCGCCGAGCAACGGGCCATTGCGGCCGTGGAGCAATACGTGAAAACCCAGGTTGACGCTCCCATTACGCCGGTTCACTCCGAAGCCTTTGCCGGCCACCAGGAAGATGCCGACGGCCGCAACCGCAAGGGCTACACGGTCGAGTACACCTTCGAAATGGAGCCCACGCCCGGCAAGAAGGAAAAGGTAACGGCCGTGTACTTCGCCGATACGGCCGGCAACGTCATGCCTTCCACCAAGTAGTTTGCCTGGAACATCTTCTGTTACCAGCGCATGCAACACGGATATTTCTTATTTTTTACCTAAACAGTACGAAACTATTCACGGCGCTAAAGTATTATCCAACCAGTAGCCTGCTGCCCCTGCGGGCCGTTTTAGTTGGTATAATTACAATTTATCCGCCGCCTTTGAAACACCTTGCCGCTACTCTATTCTTCGTATTTCTTGTAGTTCAAACCGTCGTCGCGCAAACCGGCAGCTGGCACCCGCCGGGCGCCGACGCGTCGTTTCCGCGCACCTTGCTGAAGGCTTCGGCCGTTGCGCAGGTGCAGCAGGCTCTGCTCCGGCCCGAGCGGCAGGCCCTCTACGCCAGCCTCTACCAAAGCGCCACGGCCCCGCCCACTTCTGACAATACCTCTGCCGATGGACGCCGGGCCCGCGCTACGCTGGCTAAAAACGCGGCCTTCGTGCTCCTGCTGGACCGCCAGCCTGGCAACGCGCCGCTATCGGCGGCGGAAAAGGCGGCCTTGCTGGCCAGTGCTCAGGCTCTGCTCGAAAGCATCAACACCAGCGTGGAGGTGTACGCCACGCTCAGCAATCCGTCTTCGTACAACGAGTGGCAGTGGCGCTCCAAAGAGCTGATTGACTACCTGATAGCCTACGATTTGCTGCGCGGCGCCGGGCAGACTGATGCTGACCTGGCTGCGGGCAAGCGGCGGCTGCAGGAGTTTGTCGGCAACCTTGATTCGCAGTCGGTAAAGCCCTTCCGGCCGGTGTCGTTCGTCAGCTTCGAGTTTTATAAGCAGGTCAAGAACAACCACGCGCTGATGACGGCGGCCGCGCTGGGCATGGCTGCAGTGGTGCTCAACGACGTGGGCAGCGCCACCCACGTAAGCCGCCGGCCCACGGCCTGGATCAACCACGGGCTGTTCAACATCGACAACGTGCTCTGGCAGGATGCGCAGCGGCAGTCGGACCCGAACGCCGTGGCGGGCTACGCCGAAGGGCCGTACTACTTCAAGTACGCATTTCTGAACTGCCTGCCGTTTTTCCGGGCCATGGGCAATTTCCTGCCCGACAACACGCTGACCTACAGCTTCGGCGGCGTTTCCCGCCCCATTCGCAACCCGTATTACGACCCGCGCTACGACCAGCTCTACGACTGGATTACGGCCATTCTGCTGCCCGATGGCCGCCTGCCCGCCCTGGAAGATTCCTACGTGGATATGGGCATGCCCGAGCTGGCTCTCACCGGCAAAAGCCGCTACGTGAAGCCGCTGCACCTGGGCAATCTGTCGACCAGGCAGCTCAACTCGCTGAACACCCAGCTGCGCGACGCCACCGTGGATATGCGCGCGGCGTATCTGGCTGCCAACCTTGCCCCCACGGCCCCCACCAACCCGACGCTGACGGCCCTGCCCCAGAGTGGCAACCTGGTTTTCCGCTCCGGCAACGACTCCCTGGCCAGCTACCTGCACGTGTACGGCAAGAGCGGCGCGGCCCAAACCAACTCTGGCGGCCACAGCCAGGCCGATGCCAGCAGCTTCCAGCTGCACGCCAATGGGCAGCTGCTGGCCCTGGACCCCGGCTACCTCAGCTACGGCCGCCGCGACTCCCTGGGCAAGGCCACGAACCACAACCTGATTCTGGTCGACAACGCTGGTCCGGCCATCGGGGCTCCCAGCGCCCCCAACGACGCACCGGCCACCATCCGCAATACCTTCCAGACCGGCAAGCTGGCCTACGGCGAAGTGCAGACAACTTACCAAACCGCCACCATCACCCGCAAAACGCTATTTATCCGCAACAGCTACTACCTCCTGGCCGATTTTGTCCGGTCCAATGCGGTGCATACCTACACCTGGCAGCTGCACGGCTACGGCCTGGAAAACGGCCCGGCGGCTACCGGCTCGTTCACCGATAAGCTGGCAGCTGGAGAAGGCATCTGGCAGAAAAATGGGGCCGGGCTACTGGCCCACGTCACGGCTACCGGCGGGGCCAGCGGCTACGGCAAAGCCACCAACCGCCACGAGCTGACCTACAACCAGTCGGAAAAGCACACCACGCTGCTCGTGCAGAAAAGCGGTGCAGCCCAGACGCAGTTTCTGGCGGCCCTGGCCCCGTTCACGACCACGCCACTCAGCGTCGCCACCACCAGCACGGCCACCACGGCCGCTCTGGCTGCCAGCTCCGACTACCAGGACGTAGTCTTTGCCCAGGCCGATACGGTACTGACCTCCGACGCCAGCAACCTGCTGCCGCTAGCCGTGCAGGCCGATGGGCTGGTCAATTTCTACTCGACGGATGCGGCCGGCAGCTTTGCCCAGCTGTTTCTGGAGCAAGGCACGGTACTCTACTACGGCAACATGGCCCATATCCGCTCAGCCAAACGCGCCACGCTCAGCTGGCAGCGGGCCGAGGCGGGACGCTACGTGGGCTACGCCAGCCGGGCCACCACGCTGACTGTTCCGCTGAGCACCGCGCCCACGGCCGTCACCGGCCCCGGCGTGGCAGGCTTTAGCTTCGACGCCGTGACGCGGCAGCTCAGCATCACGCTCACCCAGGCTTCGGAGTTCCAGGTGCTGCTGCCGGCTGCCAACGGGGCAGTCCTGCCGGTCGAGCTGCTGACGTTTGCGGCGGTACGCCAGGCTTCCTCCGTACTGCTCACCTGGAAAACGGCTTCGGAGCATAACAACCGCGGCTTTGCCATCGAGCGGCGCACGGAAGGCGAAAGTCAGTTCCAGCAAGTGGGCTTTGTGGCCGGCCAAGGTACCGCCACGGCGCCGCAGCAGTACCGGTTTCAGGACGCGGGTGCGCCGCTTGCGCAGGTGTATTACCGCCTCAGGCAGCTGGATCAGGACGGCAAAGTCACGTATTCACCCGTGGCCGTGCTGGCGCCGGCCACAGTAGCTCCCACGCTCAGCATAGCCCCGGTGCCGGCCCAGGATGTTGTGCATATTTCCCTGGCGGGCCTCGCCGAACAGCCCGTGCAGCTGACGCTAATCGACCAGCACGGCCGCACGGTGCTGCGGCAGGTGGTGCGCCGTGAGGGGCAGCTCACTGTTCGTCACCTCGCGCCGGGGCTATACTTTCTGCGGGCCCTGGACGCCACCGGCAAACCAGTTGGCAGTAGTCAGAAAGTGTTGATTGCCCGGTAGTCAGTACCCGAAGGCCTGATGCTTCTGAAAAGCAAAAGCCCCGAGCCATTGGAAATGAGCCGGGGCTTTTCTCTGTCCTCAAACGGGCTATTTGCCGCGCATGCCCATCATTTTGGCCATTTGCTGCATGCCGCCTTTGGTAGTGCTCATCTTGTTCATGGTGCGCATCACCTTGCGCATGTCCTCAAACTGCTTCATCAGGTTATTTACCTGCTGAATATCGGTGCCGCTGCCCTTGGCCAAGCGGCGGCGGCGCGAGCCGTTGAGCAGCTCGGGCTGGGCGCGCTCCTGCTTGGTCATGCTCTTGATGATGGCCTCGATAGGCTTGAAGGCGTCGTCGTCGATGTCCACGTCCTTGATGGCCTTGCTCATGCCGGGAATCATGCCCACCAGGTCCTTCAGGTTGCCCATCTTCTTGATCTGCTCCAGCTGGGAGAGGAAGTCGTCGAAGTTGAACTGGTTTTTGCGGATCTTCTGGTTGATGCGCTTGGCCTCGTCCTCATCGAACTGCTGCTGGGCGCGCTCCACGAGCGAGATTACGTCGCCCATGCCCAGAATCCGCTGCGCCATCCGGTCGGGATAGAACATGTCGAGGGCTTCCATCTTTTCACCCGTGGAGATGAACTTGATGGGTTTCTCCACCACGGCCCGAATGGAAAGGGCCGCGCCGCCGCGGGCGTCACCGTCGAGCTTGGTGAGCACCACGCCGTCGAAGTTCAGCCGGTCGTTGAAGGTCTTGGCCGTGTTTACCGCGTCCTGACCCGTCATGGCATCCACCACAAACAGGGTTTCGGAGGGGTTGATGGCGCGCTTCACCTGCTCGATTTCGCGCATCATCTGCTCATCCACGGCCAGGCGGCCGGCGGTGTCGATGATGACTACTTTCTTGTTGTTTTTCTTGGCGTAGGCAATGGCGTTCTGCGAAATCTCGACCGGATTCTTGTTTTCCGGCTCCGAGTACACTTCTACGCCCACCTGCTCGCCCAGCACCTTGAGCTGGTCGATGGCAGCGGGGCGGTAAATGTCGCAGGCCACGAGCAGCACCGTGCGGTTTTGCTTCTTGATAAAGGTAGCCAGCTTGCCGGCGAAGGTCGTTTTGCCCGAACCCTGCAAACCCGAAAGCAGAATCACGGCCGGGTCGCCCTTGAGCACCACATCTTCCTTCGTGCCGCCCATAAGCTGGGTGAGCTCGTCGTACACGATTTTGGTCATGAGCTGGCCCGGCGACACGGTGGTCAGCACGTCGCGGCCCATGGCCTCGTCCTTAATCTTGTCGGTGACTTCCTTGGCCACCTTGTAGTTTACGTCGGCATCGACCAGGGCGCGGCGGATTTCCTTGATGGTGGCCGCGACGTTGATTTCGGTGATGCTACCCTGGCCTTTAAGGGTTTTAAAGGCTTTGTCGAGCTTGGTACTTAAATTATCGAACATCGGTAGATGTGCTGCTTAGTTGCGTGGGTAATGAGGCCCCGGCAAAGCTACGAAGCTCGGCCGGTCGGCGGATGGCAAGCTGAAAGAGGCGGTTTGAACCGGCCATAAACCACGATAATTCTGTGGCTTACAGCCAGTTACAGCTGCAACTCTTTTCCACCTTAACAAACAAGGTACGCGAAACGTCGACGCTTCGCTCCCCAAAATTAGCCAGAAAACCCCAAAAGCCGACAGGTGCTTACCTTCGCGCTCCGAAACCGCTCAAATCAGCTTTCTTTCTACTCTATGCGCCTGCTCGTCATTACGTATTACTGGCCGCCTTCCGGGGGCGCCGGCGTGCAGCGGACGTTGAAGTTTGTGAAGCACCTGCCCGGCTTCGGCGTGGAGTGCACCGTGGTTACCGTCGACCCGGAGAAGGGCGCCTATCCGGTGCTGGACGAGTCGTTGGCGGCCGAAATTCCGGCCGGGGTGCGCGTTATCCGCACCGGCACGTCCGAGCCCTTTGGTTCCTACAAGAAGCTCACCGGCCGCCAGCAGATTCCCTACGGGGGCTTCGCCAACGAAAGCAAGACCAGCCTGCAGCAGCAGTTTTTCAAGTTTGTGCGCGGCAATCTGTTTATTCCCGACCCGCGCCGGGGCTGGAATTCCCACGTGCTGCGGGCCGTGGCCGAGTTGCTGGCCCAGGGCGAAACCTTCGACGCGGTGCTCACCAGCTCGCCGCCCCACTCCACCCAGCTGATTGGCCTGACGCTGAAGAAACGCTATGGCCTGCGCTGGCTGGCCGACATGCGCGACCCCTGGACCGATATTTACTACACCAAGGAGCTAAACAAAACCCGCTTTGCCCGCTGGCTCGATGCGCGCTACGAGCGCCAGGTGCTGGAGCAGGCCGACGCGGTGCTGATAACCAGCCCCGACACCAAGCGCCTGTTTCTGGGCAAGTCGCCCCAGCTGACCGACGGCAAGTTTCACGTCATCCCGAACGGCTACGACGAGAGTGACTTCCGCGCGCCTTCTACCCCACCCCACGACGCGCTGCTGATAACCCACACCGGCACGATTTCGGAAACCTACCACATCGAGAAGTTCCTTAGGGCCTGCGCCGAGTGCGCCCGGCGCCACCCCGCGGTGCCGCTGCGGCTGCGCTTTGTGGGCCAGGTGTCGGCGGGCGTGCAGGCGCAGATTGCTGCGGCGGGCCTTACCGAGCGGACCGAGCTCGTGCCGTTTGTACCGCACGACGAGTCGGTGCGCTACCTGCTGCGGGCCTCGGTGCTGCTCATGGCCATTCCCGACGTGGACCACAATTTCGGGATTCTGCCCGGCAAGGTGTTCGAGTATCTGGCCGCCAACAAGCCCATTATCTGCGTTGGCCCGGTGGGTTCGGATGCGGATAATCTGCTGCAGGAATGCAGCGCGGGCCACGCCTACGCCTACGACGCCTACGAAACCATGCTTGGCTACCTGGAAGAGCTGGCCGCGCAGTGGCAGCAAAACCCCAACCTGGATTTGCCGGCCCTGAACCACGCCCGCTATTCGCGTCGTGCCCTCACCAAACGGCTGGTGGAGCTCATTGGCAGATCCTAGAACGCCATTCCGAGCCCCGCGGGGCATGGTTGCGGGGAAGAGAGCATCTTGAGAAAGAACGGTCATGCTGAGCGAAGTCGAAGCATGACCGTTCTTTCTCAACAACATCAGCTCGCGAGATGCTTCGACTTTTCTCAGCATGGCGGGCTTTCAGCAGGCCTTTCTGAGCTACTTGCGCAGCTTCCCCAACAGTCCTTTGAGCTTAGCTAGCACCCGGCTAGCTACCTCGGCCCGCAAATCAACCCAGGCGGAGCGGGCCAGCTGTCGGCCCTGCCACTGCCCGATGGCCTCGGCGGTGCGCTGGGCCAGGGTGCGGTAGTGCGGGCGCTGGTAGTGGCGCAGGTTGTTGGTCACGTCGGCCGGGGTTTGCACGAAGTCGCGCACGTCGATGACGAAGCAGTTGTCGGTCGTAGCCACAAAGTCGGCCAGGGCCTGGTTCATGGCCTGGTGGCGCGGCAGCCCGCCGGTTTCGCCCGACCCGGGCACGTCGATTTCGGCCCCGTTGAGCAAGAAGATGGGAATTTCGGGCGGTATCTGCGCCCGCAGCCAAGCCAGGTTCTGCTGAAAGCGGGTCGGGGAAATCTGGCCCTCGAAGCTGAACTCCCGCTGGAACCGACGCAGAAAATCTTCGTCCATTCCCCGAAACCGGCGCTGGGCGTATTTCGCGGCCTGGGCGGCGGGCTCCACGGCCGTCAGATTCTGGTAGCCGCCAAACGGCACCTCAATACCCGTGGCTTTTTCGCGGTACAGCTCCTGGGTGTAGTCCATCAGGGGGCTGTACACCAGCACGTCGTAGTCGTTGGTCCAGAGCTTGGTATCGAAAGCCTCCCGACCCAGAAAAGGCAGTTCCGTAGCCAGGCGCTGCTTTTCCGGAGCGGGCAGCTCCCGGCCCTGGCGCAGCAGCGCGGTGTGCTCCACGTGGACCGGAATCTGGTTTTCGTTGTTGAAGTTGAACTCCTCCTCCACCGTCAGGTCGTAGGCCTGCAAAAAAGGCGTGAGCTGGCCCAGGTCGCAGCCGCCCTTAAGCAACACGCGCAGTCGGTTGGCCGCAGGTTTGGCCGCCGTTTCGGCTGGGTCCGCAGCCGCAGTTTCCTCGGTTTCGATGGTTATCCAGTCGGGCTTGTCGTGCCCATTTAGCTTGGTAGCAACGTCGCCCTGCACTTCCAACGTAGGAAAGCCCAGCCAGGCGTAGGTGAACTGCTCGACGCCCAGATGCAGGATGCGGCAGGAAAACACGAGCTGCGCCAGCCGGTTTTCAGCCACCTGCACGCAGTACACGCCCACCAGGCCATAGTCGCCGAACCGGTCCTGCACCCGCACCGTGCCCCAGCGCTGCTGTGGGTTCTGCAAATCGGCCCGCAGGCTTTCCTGGCTGACGCGCTGCTTGGTGAAATTGAGCTGGTTGGAGCGGTTGATGAGCTCCTCCAGCCGGTCGAGGTCGGGCAGCACTTCGGCGCCCTCCCGGAACTGAATCCGCACCTGGGAGTCGCGCAGGAATGCCAGATTGTCCTGGTAGCCGGAGCGGGCCTGCTGCTGGCGCTCCAGCAACTTATACTGCTCCAGGCGGCTGAACGTGGGGTCGGGCTTGCCGCTGGCGCGCAGCACCGGGGCCAGCTGGGCCAGGTCGGCGGGGTCGGCTACCTGCAGCTGGGGGTTGTAGAACTGCGCCTCGGCCCGGTTGATGGGGTTGTCGTCGAGAAACAGGGCATTGGGTGCCCGCAGCTGCATCTTTTCCAGCAGGTCCTTGATAATCGGGCCCTTGGGCTGCCAGCTGATCTGGGGAAAAACGAACAGGTCGCGGATACCCAACTCCACCAGTTGGGCTTCGGCCGGGGCAAAGTCGTTTTTGGAGACAATGGTGTGCACAATACCCCGGGCGGCGGTGTCGCGCACCAATTGCAGGTTGTCCGCCAGTGCCTCCACGGCTCCTTCCGAGAGGGTGCCCCGCCAGAACGTGTCGTCCAGGTCCCAGATAACGACTTTGATGGGCTCGGGCATAGGTAATTCGCAGTTATTCGTTTTTCGGCTTGAGTCGATTTCAGCCCGGTTTACAGCTAGCCGACACTGGTTTGGCAGCAGCACTACGACCGAAATCAACCTCTAAACACCAACAAGCCACAAAAGTACGGAAGCTAGGCGGGGAATGCCTACTTTTGCCCTCCTTTCGCCCGCCGGGCGGCAACGGATTTCCTCTACTTATGAGCCTCGACTTAAATCATAAATCCATCCTGGTAACGGGTGGCACCGGTTCTTTCGGCAAACAATTCGTCCAGACCGTCTTCGAGAAGTTTCCGCAGGTGAAGCGCCTGGTGGTGTACTCGCGTGACGAGCTGAAGCAGTACGAAATGTCGCAGGTGTTTCCGCACACCAAGTACCCGGCCATCCGCTACTTCATTGGCGACGTGCGCGACGGGGAGCGGCTCAAGCGCGCCTGCGAAGGCATCGACGTGATTGTGCACGCCGCGGCCCTCAAGCAGGTACCCGCCGCCGAGTATAACCCGATGGAGTGCATCAAAACCAACATCTTCGGGGCCGAAAACGTCATCAACGCCGCCCTCGACTGCGGCGTGCAGCACGTGGTGGCCCTGAGCACCGACAAAGCCGCGGCCCCCATCAACCTGTACGGGGCCACCAAGCTGTGCTCCGATAAGCTCTTCGTGGCGGCCAACAATATGAAAGGCTCGCGCGATTTGCGCTTTTCGGTGGTGCGCTACGGCAACGTAATCGGCTCCCGGGGTTCGGTAGTACCGTTTTTCCTGCAGCGCCGCACCACGGGCGTGCTGCCCATCACCCACCCCGACATGACGCGCTTCAACATCTCGCTGGAGCAGGGCGTGGATTTGGTGCTGTATGCGCTGGAGCACGCCTGGGGCGGCGAAATCTTCGTGCCCAAGATTCCCTCCTATAAAATCACGGAAGTAGCCGAGGCCATCGGCCCCGAGTGCAAGCACGAAATTGTGGGCATCCGGCCGGGCGAGAAGCTGCACGAGGCCATGATTACGGAAACCGACGCGCTGAGCACCGTGGAACTGGCCAAGTACTACGTGATTCTGCCCTTCACCCCGCGCTGGGACGTGGAGGAGTTCATCAAGCACTTCGACGGCAAGCGGGTGCCCGACGGCTTCCACTACGACTCGGCCAACAACCAGGAGTGGCTGACCGCCGAGCAGATCCGGGAAGAAATCCGCCGGCACGTGGATGCCGACTTTGAGGTGTAATCTTACCGTTGGCCGCTTCTCACAAGTTCATAAAAAAGGCTCCGCAGTACTGCGGAGCCTTTTTTATGAACTTGTGAGAAGCGGCGCTTATTCCACCACCAGCTTCTTGCTGGCCACGCCGGCCGGGCCGCTGAGGCGCACAGTGTAGATGCCTTTGGCCAGCCCGGTGAGGGGCAGCAGCACGGGCGCCTGGGGCTGGTTGGCCCGCAGAGTCTGCGCGTGTACCGTCTGCCCCAGGCTGTTTACCACCGTTATGCTGGCCCCGGCCTGGTGTAGAGCTGCGGGCAGCGTGAGGGCTGCCTGCGCACGGGCCGGGTTCGGGTACAGCGCGACCTGCGCGCTGAGCTGCCCCGACGTGCTGGCCAGCACCTGACCAGCGCCGAACACCAGCTCGAACCGGGAATCGAGCGACCCGGCCGTGCTGCTGAACGTGTAGGCGGGCTGCTCCCGCAGATTTACCAGGGCTCCGGTTTGCGTATCGCGCAGGTACACCGGCGTGCCGGCCGGCAGGTTGAGCACCTGCATGGCTTGTAAGGAGTAGCTGCCGCCGCGCGGGGTATACACACTCAGCGGCACGGTCAGGACGGCAGTGCCCAGGGTGTTGGGCAGGCCGCAGATAGACAGTGGCTCGGCGCCGGCCCGCACGGCCAGCGCCGCTACTTCGCCGGTCGTGATTTTGTAGGCGTCGAAGGCGGCATCGAAGCCCGCCGTGGCACCCTGCTCAAAGTACACATAAGCGGCGTCGTGCCGCGGGCCGCTTACCAGATCGAGCTGTACCAGGGGGCGGGTTTCGGCGGTAGCTCCGCGGTTGAAATCAGGGCTCAGGTAGGAAGTCAGGCGAGCCGCATTGGTGAAATTCAGGCTGCCGCTGGTGCCGGGGCTGGCAACGCGCACGAAGAAGCCCTGGCCGGAGCCAATGTAGCGGGCCGTGCCCACGCCATTCACGTAGCTCTCGTAGCTGCCATCGTACTGCCCCGACGACTTAAACACGTACACCGAGTTGAGCAGATTGGTAGCACCCGGAAAAGTCAGGTTCCAGTCGATGGGGGCCGGGTAGGGATTACCCAGTAGCTGCCAGCCGCCCGCGGCGTCGGCAGTGCGCGTCAGGCCGCTGCGGGTGATGGGGCCGTTGTTGAGCGTGCCGTCAAACTCCACCAGGCGGCTTGCCTCGATATTAACCGTGTAGCCCACCCCGGGCTGCATGGCCTCCGAAGCCCGGCCCGGCGAGTACCAGCCGGCATCGAAGCCCTGGTTGCCGGCCGTGGCCGCCGTCACGAGGCGCTGCTGGTCGTAGCCAAAGACGGTGGGAAAAGGCGTGACGGTGCCCGGAAACTCGGCCGTGTTATAGGCCGTGTTGAAGACGGGCGAGAAGCCCGAGGTCTGCAAGCTGGCGAAGGTGGCATTGCTCACCGGGGCCGAGTAGTGGCGGTAGCCCAGGCCACCATTGAGGCCCGGCGCAATGTAGCGCTGCACCACGGCCCGACCCACCACGGCAAAGCTGCCATTGTTGACCACCATGGCCGTGCCGCTCGCCGAGGAGGCAAGCACTACCGCGGCCAGCGGCGTATTCAGGTTGGCATTCAAGGTAAGTATGCCCGAAACCACTACCGCCACATTCAGCTGCGTGGTTGCGCCCGTAGCAAGCGTCAGGTTTCGGATGCTGAGAATCCGCTGCCCCCCAATGGCGTGCGGCCCGGCCCCGACCATTTGCACTTCCCCGCTACCGGTGAAGGTTCCGCTGTTCAGCAGGCTACCGCCCACCGAAAAAGTACCGTTTACGACCATCGACGCGCCGCTTTCAACGGTGAAGCTGCGCACGGCAGCTGAGGCGCTGAGTACGGGCATGCGCACCGCGGAGGACTTAATAATCACGTCATCGGTGCTCCCTGCCACGTAGCCGGCACTCCAGTTCGCCGGGTCGGTATAGACGGTGCTGACGGCCCCGGTCCACTCGTTTGCCACGAAGGCGTTGGGGAAGTTGGGCAGGCCATTTTGCCCAGCCCGCGTACCTAACGACACGGTATTTTCCCGGAACGCACAGGCAGAGCCGAAGGCATTAGGCTGCTCAATAGAGTTTAAATAGGTTTTGTTGAGGGCGGAAAGATAAATCTTGCCATTAGGAGCCCCCTGTATAGCAACTGACAGACCCGAAACCGACCCGATTAGCTGGCGCGAAGTCTGGATGGCTGCCGCCGAGCCGGCCAGCAAATTGAATTGGTAGATGCTGCTGTCGAAGCCACCATCCGAGTACATCGTGGTATACAGGCGGGAGTTATCGGGCGAAAACTCTATTCCGTAGTAATAGGTGCTCAACCCTGACAAGCCGAGGTAGTTTGACACCGTGCCGGTGGCTTTATCAAAGTCATATAACTCAAAGCCGTTGTCACGCTGCGCCAGTGCCAGTTTCGAGCCATTGGGCGAAATGCGCATGTAGCCTACGGCATTAGCCGCCCCGAAAAAGCTGCCGCCGCCCTGGTGAACCGGACCAACGGTGCTGGCCAGGGGCGTCGCGCTAATGCCCGCGGAGGAAAGCAAAAAGCTATAGAAGCTGTTCGACTGCCAGCCGTGCACCACAATCCAGTAATCATGGCCGTTGGCGTGCAAAGCGGCCGTGAGCTTTTCCGTTACTTTCCCGGTCAAGGTCGGCGTCGGCAGCCGAACCGCTTTGGTGGCCGTCACATCGCCCAGCCCGTTGCGCAACGACATATCAATAATAGAGTAGCGGAGCCCACCCGCCAAGTTGTTGTCGATGGCATCCACGGTAAACAGGTAGTACAGAGTAGCACTACCCGGCGCCCGCAACAACAGCGCTCCTTGTGAAGACGAGTTGTGGCCTCCTAATGCTCCGCCGTTGGGCATTACCTGATGGGTAGCATCCCAGACCTGTTCCCCGTTGCTGTACATGAGCAGCTGCCCCGCACCATTCGAAATTGAGGCGGCCCCTTCGTACGAGGTCATGGCACTGCTGGCAACCGCCGCTGGGCTACCACCGGCAAAGCTGACGCCGGCTTGATTGCCGAAATACCAGTTGCTACTTTCCTTTTGGGCCTGAGCCGGCGACAGGCAGAAAAGAGCACAAAACATGAATACCAGGCACTGTAGTGCCCCTTTGTAGATGTGTTTCATTCAAGGATAATAGGAGGCGCGAAATAAATACCGGCTTACACAAAACTGTTTGGCGCAGCCGACGAAATAGGCCCGACGAAGGTATTACTTTCCGGTTTATTCTTGCCAGTTGCCCGCGTTTTCAGACCTTTGCGTGCTTTGCCTTTCCCCGCTCCTATGCTCCCCATTCCCTACGGCCGTCAGCACATCACCGAAGCCGACTTGCAGGCCGTCACCGAAACGCTGCTTTCCGACTTTCTGACCCAGGGCCCGAAAGTGGCAGAGTTTGAGCAGAAGTTTGCCGCCTACATCGGGGCCTCGTACGCCGTGGCCGTGGCCAACGGTACGGCCGCCCTGCACCTGTGCGCCCTGGCCCTGGGCGTGGCCCCCGGCCAACGCGTGATTACCACGCCCATCACCTTCGCCGCCTCGGCCAACTGCGTGCTCTACTGCGGCGGTGAGGTGCACTTCGCCGACATTGACCCCGCTACTGGCCTGATTGACCTGGCCCAGGTGCGCGCCCTGCTCGAAGCCCACCCCAGAGGTTACTTCCAGGGCCTGATTCCGGTGGATTTTGCCGGCCTGGCCGTAGATCTGGAGCTGGCCCGCGAACTGGCCGACGAGTTTGGCCTCTGGCTCATTGAGGACTCCTGCCACGCGCCGGGCGGCTTTTTTACCGACTCCCAGGGCCGGGAGCAGCGCTGCGGCAACGGCCAGTTTGCCGATCTGGCCATCTTCTCCTTCCACCCCGTCAAGCACATTGCCACCGGCGAAGGCGGCATGATAACCACCAACCGCGCTGACCTTTACGAGAAGCTCCTGATGCTGCGCACTCACGGCATCACGAAGGACCCGGCCAAAATGCACCGCAACGACGGGGGCTGGTACATGGAAATGCAGCAGCTCGGCTACAACTACCGCATGCCCGATATGCTCACCGCTCTGGGTATCAGCCAGCTGCAGCGGGCCGACGAGGGCCTCGCGCGCCGCCGGGAACTGGCCGCCCAATACGACGCGGCCTTTGCCGCCTTGCCCCAGGTGCAGGCCCTGGCCGGGGCGCCGGGCCACGCCTACCACCTCTACGTAGTACAGGTAGCCGACCGCAAAGGGCTCTATGACTTCCTGCGCGAAAAGCAGGTGTTTGCCCAGGTACATTACATTCCGGTGCATACCATGCCCTATTACCAGGAGCTAGGCTGGCAACCCGGCGACTTTCCGCGGGCCGAACACTACTACGCGCACTGCCTGAGTATCCCCTTGTTTCCGTCCCTGACCGACGAGCAGCAGCAGTACGTTATCCGCTGCATCCGGGAATTTGTTGAGCGCTAAGCACATGGCTGATTTTCCCTCCGTGCCCCGGGTCGGCATCATTTCCCAGGCCCGCATGACCAGCACCCGCCTGCCGGGCAAGGTGCTGATGCCCATTGGTGGCCAGCCCATGCTGCAGTACCACGTGAGCCGGCTGCGGGAAGCCGAGCTGCCAATCTACCTGGCTATTACCACAAATACGACCGATAATCCGCTGGCTGATTTTGCCGCCGACCAGTCCTTGCCGCTGGTGCGGGGCAGTGAAGACGACGTGCTGAGCCGCTACTGGAGCTGCGCCGAGCAGTACGAGCTGAACCTTATCGTGCGCGTTACCTCCGACTGCCCGTTGCTCGATGGTACGCTGATTCGGCGGGGTGTGGAGGAGTACATCCGGCAGGGCGATGCGCGCCTGTACCTCTCGAACGTGCTGGAGCGCACCTACCCGCGGGGGCTGGATTTCGAGATTTTCTCCCGGGAGCTGCTCGCCGAAGCCTTCCAGCAGGCCACCCAGCCCAGCGACCGGGAGCATGTGACGCCCTTTATTCACCAGAACCGCTCGGGGCGGGTGCGCTTCCGGCACTTCACCCGCCCCGCCAACCGCAGCGCCTACCGCCTAACAGTGGACACGGCCGATGATTTTGAGCTGCTAAAAGTACTGATTGAGCAGCACCACGCCCACCAGCTTCCCACCGATGCGCTTCTGGACTTGCTGGATGCCCACCCCGAGCTGGTGGCGCTGAACGCGCACATTGAGCAAAAGAAAGTCTGATGCCGGATTCCGCTCCACGGATTGTTTTTCGGGCCGACGGCAACTCCACGATGGGCCTGGGCCACGTGGTGCGCTGCCTGGCGCTGGCCGCCATGCTGCAGCCCGACTTCACCTGCGTCTTCGCCATACGGGCCCCCGAGCCCCAGGTACAGGCCCAGCTGGAGGCTGTTTGCCAGGAGCTGTGGAGCATTCCGGCTTTTCCCGACCACCAGCAGGAAGCCGCCTGGCTTTCAACCCAACTACGGCCCGCCGATATCCTGGTGCTGGATGGCTACCACTTCGGCCCCGGCTACGACCACGCCTTCTGGGTGCGCCAGCAGCCGGTCGTCTGGCTCGATGATCTGGCCACGGACTACCTGTGGGCGGATATGGTCATCAACCACGCCGGCGGCATTGGCCCAGAAGCCTACGCCAACAAGACGGTGCCCGGCGCCGAGTTGTGTTTGGGCCCGGCGTATGCGCTGCTGCGGGCTCCATTCCAGCATGCCGCCCGGCTACCCATAACCCAACCCGATACCAGCCGCCTCTTTCTGAACCTGGGCGGGGCCGACCCGGACAATCACACGCTGGCGCTGCTCACGCAGCTGCGGCAGCGGTTCCCGACTAAGGCTATGGATGTGGTGACGGGCGCGGCTTATCCCCACCAGACCGCCCTGCAACAGCACACCCAGGACATGAGCGCAGTAACCTTGCACCACAACCTGACGGCCGACCAGCTGGCGGACATACTCGGGCGCTGCGGCCTGCTGGTGTGCCCGCCCAGCGGCATAGCCTATGAATGCTGCGCGGTGGGCGGCCTGCTGTTTCTACACGCCATAGCCGATAATCAGCGCCAACTGCTCTCCTATCTGACCGCAAACAACTTAGCGCGTCCTTATACCGATCTGCTCGAAGCCGACGAAGCGCAACTGCCCACCCTGGCCCGGGAGGCCGTGCAGCGCCAGCGCCAGGTATTTGACGGGGCCGCGGCACCGCGCTTCCGACAAGTGTTTGGGGCCCTGCACACGGCGGCTCAGCTCACGGTGCGCCGGGCCCAGCCCGCCGATGCCGAGCAGTATTTTACCTGGGCCAACGACGCCGACGTTCGCCGCAATGCCATTCACCCCGAGCCCATCGATTGGAGCACCCACCTGGGCTGGTTTTCGCGCCGCCTGACGGATGCTGACTCCTTTCTGTATATTTTTGAGCGGGCGAATGAGCCCGTGGGCCAGGTGCGCGTCGAGTTTACGGGCTTCGAAGGCACTATCGACTACTCGGTGGACGCGGCGTTTCGGGGCCTGGGTATGGGAGTAGCGGTGCTGCGCCGGGCTCTGCGCCAACTACGCCACGACAAGCCGGGCAGCTGGGCGGTGCTGGGGCAGGTGAAGACGGGCAACCTTCCCTCCTGCCGCGTGTTTCAACGCCTAGGCTTTGCCCAACTGGCAGCCACCGAGCTGCACCACGAAACCTATGAAGTATTTCGGCTGGAAGTTGCTTCCGCCGCTGTTTCCTGAACCTATCCATGCAGAATATCATCCTGGGCAACCACCAGATTGGCGCGGGTCAGCCGCCGTTTATCATTGCTGAGATGTCGGGCAACCACGGCCAGAGCCTGGAAAAAGCCCTGGCTATTGTGGATGCCGCCGCCGACGCGGGCTGCCAGGGCCTGAAAATCCAGACCAGCACGCCCGACATGCTCACGCTCGACAGCCGGGAGCCCGACTTCATCGTGCGCGGGGCGAATGACGACTGGGAAGGCCAATCGTTGTACGAGCTCTACACCACCAACCACACGCCCTTCGAGTGGCACGCGCCCATTTTTGCCCGCGCCGCCGAGCGGGGCATGGTGGGGTTCAGCTCCCCGTTTTCCGTCGAGGCCGTCGACTTTCTGGAAACCCTGAAATGCCCGGCCTACAAGATTGCCTCGTTCGAAAACAACTGGCCCGACCTCATCCGGCGGGCGGCTCGCACCGGCAAGCCCGTCATCATCTCCACCGGCATGGCCGATTTGGCCGACTTGGAGCGCATGGTGCGCATCGTGCGCGAGGAAGAAGGCAACGACCAGCTCGTGCTGCTCAAGTGCACCAGCACCTACCCGGCCCAGCCCCACAACACCAACCTGCACACTATTCCGCACCTGCGGGCCATGTTCGGCTGCCAGGTGGGCCTTTCCGACCACACCATGGGCACCGGCGTCAGCGTGGCTGCCACGGTGCTGGGTGCGACGGTCATTGAAAAGCACCTCACCATCCGGCGCGCCGACGGCGGCCCCGATTCCTCGTTTTCGATGGAGCCCGACGAGATGCAGCGACTGGTGCTGGAGTGCCGCCAGGCCCAGCAGGCTCTCGGCACTGTATTTTATGGCCCCACGGAAGCGGAGAAAAAGTCATTGGGCTTCCGCCGCTCCATTTATGTGGTGGAAGATCTGCAGGCCGGCGACGTGCTGACGCCCGAGAATATCCGCGTGATTCGGCCCGGCCACGGGCTGGCCCCGCACTACCTGCCCGAAGTGCTGGGCCGCCCGGTGCGCCAGGCCGTCCGGCGCGGCACGGCCCTTACCTGGGCCGTGCTGTAATCCGGCTTTTTCTCACCGGCCCCACTGATTTACTACCTTCACGGCTATGGAAATCCGGAAATTCGACCACGGCAGCTACATCATTGCCGATCACCTCTCGATTGGCAGCAACTTCCGCATTGGCCCCAACACCACCATCCGGGCCGCTTCCTGCGTTATCGGCGACAACGTGACACTGGGCGCCAACAACACGTTTCTGGTGGGTCAGGAGTTGACTATCGGCAACCTGACCATCTTTGGCAACGCCAACAGCCTGACGGCCCGCACTATTCACGTGGGCGAGTACGTGTACTGGGACTCGAACGTAGTGGTGGGACACGGCGGCAAGTTCAGTGAGGACGCCCACCTGCGGGTGGGGTCCTACTCCATGATTTGCGCCCGGATTACGCTCAACGTCAACCACGCCATTCACATCGGCGAGTACGTGGGCATTGGCGAAGACGTGGCCGTGTGGACCCACGGTTCCTACCTGCCCATTCTGGAAGGCTTCCCCGCCGACTTTGGCCCCGTGCACATCGGCGACAAAGTGTGGCTGCCGGCTAAGTCGACGGTGCTGCCTAACCGCCGCATCGGCAACAACGTGGTGATTGGCACTAACTCGCTTATCAACAAGGATTTGCCCGACGGCTGCCTGGCCGGCGGCATTCCGGTGAAGATACTGCGGGAAAACATGTACCCCAGCCACGATGCGGCCCGCAACGAGCAGCTGGTACAGCGCATCGTGCAGGACTACGAGCAGCTGGCAGCCTACAAGCAGCTGAATGTGCGGGTTTCCTACGAGCCGGCCACGGCCGAGCTGCGCTGCAACGACGTGGTGTTTCACCTCGACACGATGAAAACCCAGGGCGCGTTTACGGCCGTGGAAGAGGATTTCCGGGACTTCCTGCGCCGCCGGGGCATCAAGTTTTACACCGGCCAGCCGTTTTCGTCTGTTCTGCCCGACGAGTACCGCCGCCTGCTGGCTTTTTCCCCCGATGCTGATGGAGTGGATTAACAAGAAGATTCTGGTGGTTGTAGCCCACCCCGACGATGAGCTGCTGGGCCTGGGCGCCACTATTCACCGCCTCGTACACCGGCAGGGCTGCACGGCCCGGGCCGTGATTCTGGGGGAGGGCATCACCTCCCGCAGTGCCGTGCGCGACCCGGAAAAGTGGGCCGCCGAGCTGAGCGTGCACCGCGGCAACATCCGGCGGGCCGCCGAGGCCATCGGCTACGCCTCCACTGGCATCTACGACTTTGCCGATAACCGCTTCGACTCCGTGGACCTGCTGGACATAGTGAAAGTGGTAGAACAGGAAAAGGAGGAATTCCAGCCCGATATCATCTTCACCCACCACGGCGGCGACACGAATATTGACCACCGCCGCACCTTCGAGGCTGTTATTACCGGCACCCGGCCCCTGCCCGGCGAGCCGATGCGCACTATTATAGCCTGCGAAACGCCTTCCTCGACCGAATGGCAGGCGGCCAACTACCCCAACCCTTTCCTGCCTAACTTCTTTCTGGCCGTGACAGAGGAAGATGTGGCAGCCAAAATTGCGGGCATGGAAGCCTACGAGTTTGAGAAGCGGGCCTACCCCCATCCCCGCTCCCCCGAAGCCCTGCGCATTCAGGCCCAGCGCTGGGGCGTAGTTATCGGGCAGCCGTTTGCTGAGGCTTTTATGCTGATTCGCCACATTGGATAAGCGGGTGGGCAACTTAGCAACAGACAAGCCCACCGCACGCTTGCGGGATATTCTCTACGTCCGGTTCACCGACCATTTTGCTTCGTTTCCAGCCCACTTGTTGGCTAAGATTTCCCCGGCCAGCCCGCTGCGGCGCCTGGCCAAAGTGCTGGGCTACGCGGCCCTGCGGCTGGTGGGCAACGTGTTCCGGCCCATCCGCAACCCCGAGCAGCTGCAAGGCGCAGTGTGGTTGTACGTGGTCAGCCAGAACAACTACGAGGCCCTGCACTTTATCCGGGAGGCGCTGCCGAGTAGCGTGCTGGTGGCCGGGCAGAGCAAACAAATCGGGCGGTATAATCAGCAGGTCAACCGGCTTTCGTTGCGGCGCAAGCTGCTCTACTACTGGCAGTATCCGGCGGTGCTGTGGGCGCTACACAAAACGGAGGGCCAGCGCGCCTGGCGGTTTTTCGACCTGGTTTTCAACGCCATTGGCTACTATGAAGTGTACGTGCGGGCCCTGCGCCACTACCAGCCCCGCGCCATTGTGTTTGCCAACGACCACAACGACGACGCCCGGGCGCTGCTGCTGGCGGCCCGGGCCTGCGGGGTACCTACGGCCTACGTGCAGCACGCTAGCGTGAGCACCAACTTTCCACCCCTGGGCTTCGATCTGAGCTTGCTGGAAGGCCAGGACGCGCTGGATAAATACCGGCAGTGCGGCCCCGTGCACGGCCGGGTCGAGCTGGTGGGCATGCCCAAGGCCGACACGTTTCTGGCGCAAAAAAACCGGAGCCCGGAGGTGCGGCGCGTGGGCTTGGCCATCAACACGCTGGATGAAACCGAGGCGGTAACGGCCGCGCTGCATTACCTGCTGCGCGAGTTTCCGGCCCTTACCTTCACGCTGCGCCCCCACCCCGGCGACGGGCGCGACTTTGGTTTTCTAACCCGGCAATACCCGGAGCTGCAATTTTCCGACGCCCGGCAGCAAAATGTCTTCGAGTTTCTGGGGCAGCAGGATGCTTTGATTGCGGCCGACACCAGCACCCACCTCGAAGCCGTGCTGCTGAACGTAGCCAGTCTGTACTTCCGCTTCGGCACCCACGGCGTGGCCGACGACTACTACGGCTACGTGGCCCACGGCCTGAGTGAGCGCGCCTATTCGCTGCCCGAACTGGGCGAATTACTGCGGCGCTACCAGGAGCACAAGCCCACCGACCTGTACCGGCGCGCGGCCTACTACAACGCCACGCTGGGCACGCCCGAGGAAGGCCACAGCCAGCAGCGCGCCGTACGCCTTTTAGCCGAATGGCTCGATTCCAGGCCGCTTCCGGCGCGCTGACGGCAGGAAATACCGCCCGGCCCGAACGCCTTTCATTACTTTGCGGCCACTATGCTGCCTGCTCTGCCTGCTATTCCGCCCGTTTCTCCCAAAATCCGCCTGGCCTACGTGCTACGGCACTTTCAGCTGGCCTTTCCGGCGGCCCCAACTCATCTTATTGGCTACGCTGGTAATCAGCTGCCGGTAGCCGTAGCGGAGGGGGCCGGGCAGTTCTTCGAGCTGCGCCAGCCCTATCCACCCGCCCCCAATTACCGCGACTACCAAGGCCGGTCTATTCCTTTTTTCTTTGATGCCGCTCCGGAACAGCCCCTGCTGGAGCTGCTGCCAAATAACCGCGTCTTGATTCACGCCGACATTATTGCGGCGGCTTTCTATCTGCTCAGCGGCTGGCAGGAGTTTTTTTCCGACGAGCGGGACCAGCACGGCCGCTTCCCCTACTCGGCCAGCGTGCAGCACCGCTACGGCTTCGTGGCCGTGCCCGTGGTGAACTACTACTTCGACGTGCTCAAGACGGCCGTAGAGCACGTCAGCGGGCAAGTGCTGGTGCCCCGGCGCTGGGCCACCGAAGCGCCTTTTGCCGCCTTCATCACCCACGACATCGACAACCTGCGCAGTGCCTGGAAAGCGCCGGCCAAAGCCGCCTTACAGCGCCGCGACTGGCTCGGCTTCGGGCGGCAGATCTGGCAACACGTAACAAAACCTGATGCTTGGAACAACCTGGAGTTGGTACACAAAACGGTGGCCAGCTACGGGGCTAAAAGCACGTTTTTCTTTCTACCCGAACACCGCAGCGCCGCCAACGGCACGCCCAATGCGGATTATGCAGTGGAAAAAGCTTGGTCCCGGATTGCCCCGGCCATCGGCGACGCGGAAGTGGGGCTGCACGGGAGCATCGGGCGGGCCACCCACGGCGGCAATCTGAAGCGGGAGGAGCACCGGCTGCAGCGCTGCACCGGCCACGACGTGAAGGGCAGCCGGTTTCACTACCTGAGCTGGGAGCCCCGCATGACGCCCATCCTGCTCGATTCCCTGCTGTTTCGCTACGACACCACCCTGGGCTTTGCCGAGCACTTTGGCTTTCGCAACTCCTATTGCCTGCCGTTTCACTTATTTGATTTCGAGCAGGGCCGCCCGTACCGCTTCCTCGAAATCCCGCTCAATGTGATGGACGCCACGCTCTACCACCCCCACTACCTGCGGCTGGCCCCCGGCGAAATCCTGCCGGCTCTGCAACCCATGTTCGAAGAAATCGAGCGGTTCGGGGGCGTTTGCACGGTGCTGTGGCACAACGAGAACTTCGACCCGGCCAACGAGCACAACGGCCCGCAGCAGTTCCACGCCATCATGCAGTACCTTCGCGGCCGCCAGGTGGCTTTCGTCAATGGCCTCGACATCTGTGAAATGGTGAGTTAGTGACTTGGTGAGTTTAATGTTCTGCCAGCGCGGCTTCAACTCACAGAATGACCAACTCACTAACTCACTAACTCACTAACTCACCTCTCTTGGGCATCGTTCAGCGGCAGGGACTGCGCAATACGGTTATTTCCTATTTCGGGCTGGCCCTGGGCTTCGTCAATACAGCCTTCGTGCTGCCCACGCTGCTGGCGCCCGCCCAGCTGGGCCTGACCACGCTGCTGGTGTCCATTGCCACGGTGTACGCACAGTTTTCGGCCTTTGGGTTTGCCAGCGTGGGCATCCGCTTCTTCCCATATTTCCGCAACCGCGAGGCCGGACATCATGGTTTCCTGCCGTTTCTGCTGGGCCTGCCCATGCTCGGCTTCGCCCTGATTACGGCCTTTTACTTGTTGGCAAAGCCCCTGATTCTGGCCCGCTATGAACCGGCCGACGTGGCCCTGCTGCAGCCCTTCTACGCCTGGGGCAGCCTGTTGGCGCTGTTTACGCTGCTGTATTCGCTGCAGGATGCCTACCTGAAGGGCCTCTACCACACGGCTTTTTCCTCGTTTCTGCAGGATATCGTGCTGCGCGTGCTTATTGCCAGTCTGGCCCTGCTGTATGGCAAAGGCTTTCTGCAGTTTCATGAGTTCGTGCTGGGCTACATCGGGCTCTACGGCGTTATTTCGCTGCTGCTCACCGGCTATCTGGCCTACATCGGCGAGCTGCACCTGCGGCCCACACGGGCGGCGCTGCGGGTGCGGCCCGTCAGTGAAATCGTGCGCTTCGGCGGGTTTGCGCTGCTTTCCAGCCTGTCGGGCAGCATCCTGGGCTTTATCGATTCGTGGATGGTAAGTGCCCAGATCGGGCTGGCAGCGGCCGGTATCTACGGCATTGCCTACAACATCAGCACGGCCCTGACCATCCCGGCCCGCTCGCTCAACAAGATTGCCTTCCCGCTGCTGGCCCAGTACTGGAAAGATCAGGACCTGGGCAAGATGGCCGACTTCTACCGCGACACTACCCGCCTCAACACCATTCTGGGCTGCTATCTGGCCCTGGGCATCAGCCTCAACCTCGACTTCATCTACTCACTTATCAGGAATCCGGTGTATGCCACCGGCACCACGGCCGTGCTGCTGCTGCTGGCCGGGCGCCTCTACGACGGCATCACCGGCGTCAATGGCCTGATCGTCGTTACCTCGCCGCGCTACCGCTTCGATTTGATTTTCAACCTGTCGCTGGCCGGCGTTACTATTGTGCTCAACCGCCTGCTGATTCCGGTATTCGGCATTACGGGCTCGGCCCTGGCCACGCTCTTTGCCATTGTAGCCATCAACACGGCCCGGACCTGGTTTGTGTGGTACAGCTACCGGCTGCAGCCCTTCACTTGGCGAATTCCCCTGATTATGGTGGTGGCGGCCGGCGCCGGCGGGCTGGTGTGGCTGCTGCCCGCCCTGCCCTCCAAGCTGCTGACCATGCTACTGCGCGGCACTCTGCTCACGGCCCTCTACGGCGGCGCCCTGCTCGGGCTGGGGCTGGTGCCCGAAGCCCGGCCCCTACTGCAAAAGGTGCTCAGGCGCCCGTAACAGCAGTTCCCCCTTTGCCCGCTGTAGAGACGCATATTTGCGTCTCGGTCGTTGTACAATCAGGCACGCGTCGTAACAACGTCAGCACCGATTGAGACGCAAATATGTGTCTCTACAGCGGGTGCCAGCAAAATGTCCGTATCTGTGAAGGGCCATTAAACCCGCCTGCACAACCACCGTTCAGCGCTGAAGAAGAACCGCCAAGGGCTTTTTAAATGGGGGCGCGGCCGACTACGCGGCCTCCTGGGCCTGCCGCAGCTTGCTGTGCTTCTTGCCGTAGCCATAGTAGATAGCCAGGCCGATGGCCAGCCACACGAACAGGCGAATCCAGGTGTCGAGGGGCAGGGACACCATCATCAGCACGCAGGTCAGGATGCCCAGAATGGGAACTACGGGCACCCACGGGGTGCGGAAGCCGCGCGGAGCGTCAGGTTCTTTCTTGCGCATAATCAGCACGCCCAGGCACACCATCACGAAGGCCAGCAGCGTCCCGATGCTGGTCATTTCACCCACCACATCAATCGGCACGAAGCCGGCAAACACGCTGATGAATAGCCCCAGCAGCAGATTGGACTGCAGCGGCGTGCGGAACCGGGGGTGAATTTCGGAGAAGACCTTGGGCAGAAGCCCGTCCTTGGACATGGAGAAGAACACCCGGCTCTGCCCCATCAGATCGACCAGGATAACGGAGGTGTAGCCGATGAGAATAGCCACGATAATGGCCGAGCTAAGCCAGGCATAGGGCGTTTTTTCAATGGCAATGGCCACCGGCGCGGCGCTGCCCTTGAACTCGGTGTAATTGGCCAGGCCGGTCATGACGTGGCCGAAAAGCATGAACAGCACCGTGCACACGAGCAGGGAGCCGATGATGCCGATGGGCATGTTTTTCTGCGGATTCTTGGTTTCCTGGGCCATGGTCGCCACGATGTCGAAGCCGATGAAGACGAAGAACACCACGCCCGCCCCGCGCAGAATGCCGCTCAGGCCAAACTCGCCGAACGTGCCGGTGTTCTGCGGAATATAGGGTTGGTAATTCGCGGGGTCGATGTACTGCCAGCCCAGGGCAATGAACACCAGCACCACCAGCACCTTGAGACTTACCACCAGGGCATTAAACCAGGCCGAACCTTGGGTGCCGCGCACGATGATGGCCGTAATAGCCAACACGATGAGCATGGCCGGCACGTTTACGAAGCCCGACACCACCGAGCCATCGGCCATAGTGGCCTTCTCGAAGGGCGACATGACCAGCTGGGCCGGAATGTGCAGGTCGTACTTGCTCAGGAAGCGCACCAGATATTGCGACCAGCTGATGGCCACCGTAGCCGCGCCCACCGAGTACTCCAGAATCAAATCCCAGCCGATAATCCAGGCAAACAGTTCGCCCATGGTGGCGTAGGAGTAGGTGTAGGCCGAGCCGGCCACGGGCACCATGGAGGCAAACTCGGCGTAGCACAAGGCCGAGAAGGCGCAGCCCACGGCCGCTACCAGAAACGACAGCGTCACGGCCGGGCCGGCGTTGTTGGCGGCGGCAATGCCGGTGAGCGAGAACAGGCCCGCCCCGATAATAACCCCGATGCCGATGGCAATCAGGCTGAAGCCGTTCAGGCTTCGTTTCAGGGTGCCGGCCCCCGTTTCGGCTGCTTCCAATCGAAGCAGCTCCAGTGATTTTTTAAGCATAAAAAGTAGTAGCGCGAAGTCGTGCTTCGCGAATCGGATAAGCGACGCCCGCGCCGCCTACACCGGGTTGCCCGCGCACAACGAGGCGCACCGTCAGCCCGGCCGAAGCAGCCGCGGGAATCAGAAAAGAGAAATGAAGGAAAAGGGAGGGGCCGGCCTCAGGCCAGCCGGGGGCTTAGTGCCCGGCGCTTCAACAACAGCAACAACACCCGGCCGCGCGGCGCAGGGGCGCGGCGGCTTTGGCAACGGCAACAATGGCAACGGGAAGTTTGGGGAAGCAATCCACGGCAACTTGTTTTTATATGAGCAGGAATTGGCACCGTTCCGGCAGTTGCGGATGGTTGCCGACGCTTCTTCGAGCCTGTCTCTCAGCGCCTCTGTATAAAAACAATCCTTTGGGCAATAAAGAATTGATGGCGCAAAGGTAGGGCGGGCCGCACCGGATTTGCAAGCCCGGTGCCAACAGCGGCCGATGAGAATACCCGCTTTAGCTCAACCAATTGCCCGGAAAAGCAGTAGGTGCCACCACGTTCCTCCCCTTTTGGCAGTTCCTTCCCTATGCACCCAGCGGTAAAAAAGACGCTCAAGATTACCGGCTACACGGCCGCTTCCCTCGTCGGTATTGTGGGCCTGTACGCGGCTTCGTCCTTTGCCTTGTCGCGCATCGCGGTGAATGCCCACGATGCCGACCCGGCCGAAGACGTGGAAATCTACATTCTCTCCAACGGCGTGCATACCGACATCGTGGTGCCGGTGCGCAGCCGCTTTATCGACTGGAGCCAGCTGGTGCCGTTCGACAACACACCGGCCAAGGACGCCTCCGCACCCTACGTGGGCTTCGGCTGGGGCGACAAAGGCTTCTACCTCGATACGCCCACCTGGGCCGAGCTCAAGCCTAGCACGGCCTTCAAGGCCATGTTCTATTTGAGCACCTCGGCCATGCACGTCACCTTTCACCAGTCGATGCGCGAGTCGGAGAGCTGCGTCAAAATCCGCATCAGCCAAGCCGAGTATGCCCGCCTGATTGACTTTATCCGAAACAGCTTCGACTACGACGCCCAGGGCCAGCCCATGCACATTGCGGGTCACAGCTACGGCCAGTACGACGCTTTCTACGAGGCCAAGCGCACCTACAGCTTCCTGTATACCTGCAACACGTGGGCCAACAGCGGGCTGAAGCACTGCGGGCAGCGCGCCTGCTTCTGGACGGCCATGGACTCGGGCATCTTCTACCAGTACCGGCGCAAAGGGCCCAGCGTGGTGCGCAACGCCGCCCGGGCCGTGCACAGCTACGCTTCCGTAGCCAGGCCCAAGCGCAGCCGGTAGCAGTTCATGGCCGTGTCGCCGAGTTGCTCAAGCAGGCGGTAATTAGCTACGGCGCCCACCGCCGCCCCAATGACGGGCACCAGCTGGGCCAGCTTGGCCAGGTCGATGTAGTCGCGGTACTCCTGCTGAAACGTGCGCCAGTCGAAGGCCTGCGGGTCGGTGGGCAGCGTCTGCCGGTAGGCGTCCCAGTCGGCCAGGCGCTTGTATACCTCATTGCGGGAGTGCTGGCTGGAAAAGGCCAGCTGAAACACGTGCAGCAGGTAAAGCCGCTCGGTGTAGTCGTGCGCATCGAAGCCGTAGAGGGCTGCAATTTCGAAGAGCAGCTTGAGCTTGATGCCGAGCAGCAGCGGAAAATCGGCCAGGCCCAGCAACAGGCCGCCCGCGCCCGTGACGGCGCCTTCGGCCGTGGCCGTGTTGCGGTAATACTTCACCTGTCGGCGCACGGCTTCCTCCCGCGCTTCGAGCGTGGCCTCCTGCAGCGGACTGCGCGAGGTGTAGCGCGAGCCCAGCAGCACACCCTGCACCATCTGTTTGATGGCGGCCGTAATGGCGCGGTGCACCTTTTCGGGCAGCAGGTTATTGAGCCGCACCTGCACGTGGCGGGCAAAGCGGTTCAGATACGACGGAGTGCGCTGCATTTTCTGCTGCCACGCGCGTAGCTCCTGGGCGGCTTGCTGCTCGTAGGGCGTCATGCCCCAAGGTAGGCAGTAGCCCGAACTTTTAGCTTTGCCGCCGCTGTACGGGGCGCTACCCTGCCCTGCTAGTAGTTGTAGGAAACGCCGGCCGATATACCCGACGACTTGCCCAGGTTGCGCCCCGATACGTATTGGCTGCCGCCCAACACCACCCCAAAGCCCTTGGCAATGGGCCGGAACAGGCTGATGCCGATGCGGGAATAGTTGACGCGCGTGGCGGGGAAAAACAAGTCGAAGCCCGGCTGCAGAATATCGGTGCCCGCCCTGCTGGACCGCTGAAACGAGGCCCAGGCTTCGGCGTAGAGCTTCAGGCCGGCGTAGCCCACCTTGGCATCGGCAATAAAGGCATTGGGCACGCGCTGGGTGCGCAGGCTGTAGCCCGCCTGTCCCGTAAAGAACACGCCCGAAGGAGTTTTCAGGTGGGCAATGCCCAGGGTGTTGTATTTGGTGGCCCGGTTGCCGATGGCAATGATGTACTCCAGGCCCTTGTTCGACTCGTAGCTGCTGGCCGGCGTGCTCACCCCGACTACCCCCAGCAAGTCCAGCACGTTGTTGCCGACCGGCGTGGAGAAGACCTTGAACTTGAGCAGGCCCGAAATGTCCTGAAAGCCGCTGCGCGAATTAGTGAACCCCTGCCCGTTGCCCTGCCCCTCGGAGCGGATGTAGGGCAGGCTGACCACGGCTTCAATATTGTCGCTGATACCGTAGTTGGCATACACGCTCACCGACGACACCTTGATTTGCTTGAAAATCGGCACTTCGCTCACCTTCTCCGGCACCAAGTACACGCTCTTATAGCTCTCGGCCGTGCCGGTGAAGGAAACGGAGCCGTGGCCTTTGCCCACCATAAACCCACTGACCAGGCTTTGTGCCCGCGCCTGAGTGCCCAAAAACAAGCCTGCCACGAGTAGCAGGGAAAACGAGTAAGAGTGTTGCATAGGGGCTGAAAAATAGCGGGCTTGGAATGGTGCGCGGTAGCAGAACCTTCGGTGAAGCTGAACGGTTTGGCGGCCGGGCGCGGCACACCTACGACGCACCCGCCGGGGGCGGATTTCCCGATTTGAAAAAAAGTTTACCGGAATTCCCGAAAAGAGAAAACCGCTTTGCCGATGAGCTCGTTTGTATGCCGCCTTCGGCCGTTTTGCTCCTCTGTTCTTTGTCTCGCTACACACCGTTCTTTGCCCATGCACCACTCTCTACGCTCTGTTTTTGCCGGCCTCGCCCTTAGTGCTCTGGTGTTTACCGGCTGCTCCAAAGACACGGAAGCCGACCCTTCCATTGCCGGTATTGCCGTAGCCAACGCCGACTTCAGCGTGCTGGAAGACGCGGCCATCCGCGGCGGGGTAGTAGAAGTGCTGTCGAATAAAAACCCCAATGACCCGGCCGGCAACTACACTGTTTTTGCCCCCAACAACTTCGCCTTTGCCCGCCTGGGCCTCACGCAGGCCACCGACCTGAACGCCCTGCAAACCAGCTTCTTGACCAGCACGCTACTCTACCACGTAGCCGGCGGCACGCTGGCGGGCAGCGCCCTGCAGGCCGGCACCAGCTCGGCCTCGGCCCTGGGCCCGGCCCGGCGCATCGTGAGCCGCAACGGCCTGCGCTACGTGAACGGCTCCCGCATCGTGGCCACCGACGTGAAAGCCTCCAACGGCACGGTGCACGTCATCGACAAAGTGCTGCTGGCCACCGGCGCCGATGTGGTGCAGTCGGCCGTGGCCCTGAGCACGTCTAAGGTGTTTGTGAAGCCCGACCTGCAGTACCTGGTGTACGCCGTGGTGTACTGCGAGCTGGGGGCGGCTCTGTCGGAAGGCAGCCCCCAGCTCACCGTGTTTGCCCCCACCGACCAGGCGTTTAAAGATTTGTACCAGCAGTTTGGCATTCAGCTCAATACGCCCGCCGACCTGGAGAAGCTGCCCAACGCCAAGGCAACGCTTACGGCAGTGCTGCTCAACCACGTAGTGGCCAGCAACCAGGGCGGGCAGCTGCGGCAGTTTACTTCCGAGCTGCCCGAAAGCGCCTCCCTGCCCACGCTGGGCGGTGGCCGCCTCTCCTTTGGCCCGTTTACCGACGGCGTCCTCACGGTGCAGGGCGCCGGCAACGGCCCGGCAACGGCCGGCATGGTCATTCCCGATATTCAGTGCACCAATGGCGTGGTGCATGTTATCGACCGTATTTTACTTCCATAGGTCAGAAACTGACTTAAATACGCTACTTTTGCGGCTATATTTCACAGGTATAGCCCTATAAGTTAGCTGGCTAGCACTTGTTGAGTATAACTTCTCTGCTCTCTCCGCTATCCTATTGTCACCCGGTCAACGGCACTGTTTGTGGTGCGTGCGGCCCTGCTTACCTGTATTTACATGAAGAACACTTGTGTCGGCTTGCTGTGGAGCTGGCTTCTTCTACTCCTTGTTTCGGGACCCGCCGCCGCTCAGGATCAGCCTGCGGCCCCGGCTGCCCAACCCGCGGCTCCCGCGGCCGCCCCGGCAGCAAAGGCCGCCAAAATTGTGCTGGATGGTCAGTGGAAAGGCGAGCTGCCGGTTCCCGGTGGTAGCCTGCCCGTTGTCATTACGGTTACTGACCTGGCGGGCGGTGGCTATTTTGCCGTGCTCGACGTGCCGGCTCAGCGCATCAGCCACGCTATTCTGAACGTGCAGCAGCGCGGCGACACGCTGCGGTTTATCTCCGATGAGCTGGGGTGCCACTTCACCAGCCAGCGCTCCGCCGATGGCAAGCAGCTGGTGGGCATGTGGCAGCTGCAAACCTACCAGACGCCCCTCACGCTGAACTTCGCGGCCAAGAGCGGCCCGTCGAAAAACTTCAAGTTTCCGCCGCCTTACCGCGTCGAGGAAGTATCGTTCCCCAATCCCCAGGATAACGTCAAGCTCAACGGCACGCTTACGATTCCTCCCGGGGAAGGGCCTTTCCCCGGCGTGGTGCTGCTCAGCGACATGGGCCCCCAGGACCGCGACGCTACCCAGGGTGAATTCAAGATGTTTGGCGCCCTGGCCGACTTCCTTACCCGCCACGGTATTGCCGTGCTGCGCCTCGACGACCGGGGCGTGGGCCAGTCGGGCGGCGACTACACCACGACGACGACTGCCGAGCGAGTGCGCGACATCCAGGTCAGCCTGAACTTCCTGCGCACCCGGCCCCTCATCGACTTTGGCAAGCTCGGCCTGATCGGGCACGGGGAAGGCGGCAACGTAGCCCTGCTAACGGCCGCCCAGCCCCTGCCGCCCGCCTTCGTCGTGACGATGGCCGCTTCGGGCATGGGTGGTACCGATGTACTCAGCCAGCAGGCCATGGGCTTCCTCAAGGCCGGTGAAGCCGATACCGCGCAGGCGGCGCTGGTAAAACGGCGGCTGCAGGACCAGTGGCTGCTCAACCAGAAAATTGCGCAGCTGCGGGCCAAAGGTGCCAACACCGCCCAGATTCAAACCCTCGAAATTCAGTACAACATGCGCCAGCGCGCCGAGGAGAAAAAGGTGCAGGAGGCTATTGCCAAGCAGCAGCGCGCCATTCTGGACGTTATCCGGCAGACGGCCGACAACACGCAGGCCCTGCCGATTGTCACGAATATGCTCACGCAGGCCAACCCCGGCCTCGACCAGGCCCAGATACAGGCCCGCGCCAACCTTATTACCAGCCGCTGGTACCGCTCCTACCTGGATTTTGACCCGCAGCTGGAACTGGGCAAAGTAAAAGGTGCGGTACTGCTCGTGCACGGCACCGAAGACAACCAGGTGAACATCAGCAACCTGACGGCGCTGGAAAAAGGTCTGAAAAGCAAAGGCAACAAGCGCGTCGACGTGCGGCGCCTCTCGGGCATCAACCACCAGTTTCAGCCCCCCGTCACGGAGTGGCCCCTGATGGGCACGGAGCCTAAGCCCGTCCTCTCGCCCCTGGTACAGCAAACCGTCCTCGACTGGATCAACCTGAAGCTGGCCGAATAGACCGCCTCCATAGCTCCTGCCAAACAAAACAGCAACGCGTCCGGCTGATTCTCCCACGGGAATCGACCGGACGCGTTGCTGTTGGTAAGCTGGGCTATTTCAGGCTGTAGATCCGCTCGATAATCTCCACGACCTTCATGCCTTCCAGGGCATTGGTGGTGGCGAAGCCGCGCTTCTGCACAGTATCCACCACGTTTTCAATGACCTGCACGTGGTTGGCGGCGCTGCCCTGGTAGGGGCCGTAGTCGTTGGCCGGGTTGGTGGGCGGCAGCGCGGGCAATTGGTAGTCGCGCAGGTGGCAGTATTCTACCTTGTCCATATACTGCCCGCCCAGCTTGAGGCTGCCGTGCTCGGCTACTACTGTCAGGCTGCTTTCCAGGTTCCGGTCCCACACGGCGGTGCTGTACTGCAACGTGCCACTGCCCCCGCGCACTAAGTCGAACGTCACCAGGCCGCTGTCCTCAAACTCGGTGATGTCCTGATGGTTGAAGTCGCGGAAGCGGGCCGAGATATTGGTAATGTCGCCAAACACCCAGTAGAGCAGGTCGATGAAGTGGCTGAACTGAGTGAAGAGCGTGCCGCCGTCCTGCTGCTGCGTGCCTTTCCAGCCCCCGGCCTGGTAGTAGCGCGCATCCCGGTTCCAGAAGCAGTTGATTTGCACGAGGTAAATCTGGCCCAGGCGCCCCTGCTCATACACTTGCTTGAGCCAGGCAGCGGGCGGCGAGTAGCGGTTCTGCATCACCCCGAACACCAGGCGGCCGGTTTGCAGGGCGGTGTGCACAATGGCTTCGGCCTCGGTTTTGCCCAGGGCAATGGGTTTTTCAATGACGACGTGCAGGCCGTGGCGCAGCCCGGCAATGGCCTGGGGCGCGTGCAGATGATTGGGCGTGGCGACGGTCAGCACGTCGGCGGCCGGCCCGTGGGCGAGGTAGTCTTCCAGGGAGGTGAAAAAGGGCACCCCGGCAAACTCGGCGGCCAGCGTTGGGGCCAGCTCGGCCCGCACGTCAATCAGGGCCACGAGCTGGGCGGCCGCATGGTGCTGGACGAAGGTGGCGTGGCGGCGGCCGATATGACCAACTCCGCAAATGGCAAAATGAACGTGGGCAGCAGTATTCACAGACTGCGAATGTAGCGGAATACCCTGCTTTCCGGGCACTGCTCCCAATAAAAGCTCGAGAGCAAGGCCGCAATGGTCACTGAGCCAGCAGTTGGGTTCATTCACACAGCGACTACTGCCAATAGGATAAGTTTTTTCCATTCCTACCGGCCTTTTCTGAGTTTCGCAGCGGATTAGCCATGCTCTTGCTTATCCGCACAGCAAATTCTTACTCCTTTCGGCGTATGCCCATCAGACAAGCTCTTGCGTTTCTTCAGTTTCTGGTGTTGGCTCTGGCCTGCTTCGGCGGGGCGTATTATTTTGCCCGGCAGCACCCCTTAAAGTCAGCTTCCGTTGCCTCACGTGCGCCGTTGTCTCATTCCCCAGCCTTTATAGCGGCCCGTAAATAGCTACCAAGCTGCCTGCTACTGCTACGAGCTGAACGCCCGTACAGCTTCGACCACGCGCTGCTGCTGCTCCTGGTCCAGGCACGGGTGAATGGGCAACGAAAGCACCGTGCGGCACAGCTGCTCGGCCACCGGAAACTGCCCGGCGCGGTACCCCAGGTATTGATAGGCCGGCTGCAAGTGGGTAGGCACCGGGTAATACACCACACTGGGCACACCCTGCTCCCGCAGATACGCCTGCAGCGCGTCGCGCCGGTCGGGCGCCACAGTGATGGTATACTGGTGAAATACGTGGGTGCTGCGCGGGTCCCGGACCGGGATGCGCAGGCCGGGCAGCTCAGTCAGAGCAGCATCATAATAAGCGGCTACCTGCTGCCGGGCCGCCGTCCAGGCGGGCAGGTGGCGCAGCTTCACCCGCAGCACGGCGGCCTGCAGCGTGTCGAGGCGGGAGTTCAGGCCGATGTGCTCGTGGTAGTACTTGCGCGTCTGCCCGTGGTTGGCCAGCTGCCGCAGGTACGTGGCGCGGGCCGGGTCGCGGGTAAACAGCGCCCCACCGTCGCCGAGGGCCCCAAGGTTCTTCGACGGAAAGAAGGACGTGGTGCCCACTTCCCCTACCGTGCCCGCTACTGCAGGCGGACCGTCGGCCAGTTGGTAGGTGGCCCCAATGGCCTGGGCATTATCCTCAATAAGGGCCACCTGATGCTGGCGGGCCAGGCGCGTGAGAGCCCCCAGGTCGGCGCACTGACCAAACAGGTGCACGGCAATAATGGCGCCGGTGCGGGGCGTAATGGCCGCCGCTACGGCCGCCGGGTCGAGGCCAAAGGTGCCGGGCAGCACGTCGGCGCATACCGGCCGCAGCCCCAGAATAGCCACGGCTTCCATCGTGGCCACATAGGTGAAGGCTGGCACGATGACCTCGGCGCCGGCGGGCAGCCGCAGGCTCATCAGGGCCAGCTGCAGGGCGTCGGTGCCATTGCCGCAGGGAATTACTTCGGCCTCTCCCAGATACTGGCTTAGCTCCTGGGCAAACTGGCCCACCGCCGGCCCCTGAATGAAGGCTGCCGCGCGTAGCACCCCCTGCAGGGCCGCCTCCATTTCCGCCTGAATGGGAGCATGTTGGGCCGCTAAGTCGAGCAGCTGAACGGGGATGACGGGCGCAGGTAGGGTTGGCAAGGCAGACAGGCAAATCGGGGTGAACCCCAAAGATAGAAGGCCCCGGCAAACCGGCCCGGAATAGCAGCTGGCGCAACCTGAACCGAAAGGCTTGCGTTAAGCGGGCCAAACGCCTGTATTAAAAGCGGGCTATATTCTTCTCCCACCAACCGTCCACACCATGTTTAAAAAGCACCTCTCCATACATGCCCTGGCAGCTATTATGCTGCTGGGTGGCGCCACGTTCACGCAAACCAGCTGCTCGCAGGCCGATAAGCAGGAAGTGTCGCAGGAAAGCGACCAGGCGTACGAAGACTTCAAAACCTTCGTGAATACGGCTGAAACCCAAGCCGACAACGTTGGCGACAAGGCTGAAGCTGACTTCGAGCGGGAAACCACGGAGATGCGGAGCGAATTCGACGCCAAAGTAGCGGCCGTGGATAAATATGCCGACCAGTACGACGACACGCGCCGCCAGGAAATCGAGCAGCTGCGCACCCGCTACACCACGGCCTTCGACAAGCGCGACATGGCCTGGAAAAACCGGCCCGGCAGCGTTGCCGGCACCAGCACCACGGGCGGCACCACCACGCGCCTGTATGAGTCGGCGGCCGGTAAGTACGGCGGGCTGACGGCGGCTAACATCCGCGGCACCTACGAAGCCTTCACGGCTCAGATCAAGCAGAACGAGAACCGCTACGGCATCGAAGACTGGCGCGCCGTGAATGCCGACTGGAAAGCCCTGGACGACCGTTACGACCAGATCAAGAACGAAGTAAGCACGGCCGACCGGGCTGAAATTGCCAAGGAAAAGCTGAAGTACGCCGCCTTTAAGTCGTACGACAAAACCGAGGCCCGCGTAGCGCAGGGTGCTGATGCTGTGCAGGGCGGCGCCCAGAACGCCGAAGCCGAAACCCGCGACGAGCGGCAGGCTGTTGGCACCGCCGCCTCCAACACGGCAGCTGACGTGAAAAACGCCGGCAAGTCAGTAGGCCAGAAAATTGGCAACGCCGCCCAGAAAGTCGGTGAAAAAACCAAGGAAGGCTACAAAGAAGTGAAGTCGGAAGTAAAGAACACCGACAACGACTAGCCTGCTGAATCTAACGTAAAAAAGCCCGCTGAAGCAGTTCAGCGGGCTTTTTTACGTTCGGCCGACTGGCTCAGCTCCTGCAGCAGCCAGTAGAGCTTCAGCAGATCCAGCTTCCGCAGGTTGGGCGCGGACGAAAGCAGGTTGCGCCGCAGCGCGGGCTGCACCAGCCGCACGGTAGCCTGCAGAAACCTGCACAGCCTGGTTTGGCGCACCTTCAGGGCCAGGCGCATCAGGCGAGTGTCGCCGCCCAGCTTTTCGCGCTGGTAGAGCAGGGCCAGGTTGCGGACGGCCTCGTGGGTTTTTGCCAGAAATACGTCGGCCGGCTCCAGGCCGTCGTGCAGTACCGGGTTGTCGATATGGCGCACGGCTACCTGGGCCTCGCGCAGCAGCCAGCCAAACTTGGTATCCTCGTGGCCGTAGCGCGTCAGGTTCTCATCAAGGCCAAACTGCCGGAATACGTCGGCCCGGATGAGCATGTTATTGAGTGTCAGCTGGGCGTGGGGCTCGCGCTGCCGCTCTTTGGCCCGGCGGGCCTCCCGCTGCCGGCCGTAGTGCCAGCGCAGGCGCAGCTCGGGCTCGGGCGGCGGGGCCGGGTCGTAGGTAGTGCCCCCGATGAGCACCGGCGCCAGCGTGCGGGCCTGGGCGTAGCGGGCCACAAACTGGTCGTCGGGCAGCAGACTGTCGTTGTCGAGCAGCAGCAGCCAGGAGTGCGTGGCCCGGGCCGCCAGCTGGTTGCGAATTGCCGACCGGCCCACGTTGCGGGGCAGCTCGCAGTAGCGCACGGCGGGCCACACGCACAGCAGGCGGTTCAGCTCCTGAAAGTCGGGGGTGGAGGCATCGTCCAGGCACACGATTTCGGCCGGGCCGCCCCAGTCCGGCAGCTGTTCCAGCAGGGTGCTCACCAGCGGCGTTACGTCGCGGTTGTACACCGGAATCAGGACCGAAAGGCCGGGCGCGGGCATAGAGTCAGAGTTACTCGGGCAAAGCCACGGCTACCCGGGCTGAGTCGAGCAGTTGGCCGTTTTCGCACTTGAGAATCCGCTTGGGGTACTGGCGGATAATCTGGTAGTTGTGCGTGGCCATGAGCACGGCCGTACCCGCGTTGTTGATTTCCACGAACAGGCGCATGATGCTGTCGGCCACATCGGGGTCGAGGTTACCGGTAGGCTCGTCGGCCAGCAGCAGCACGGGCTCATTGAGCAGGGCACGGGCAATAACGACGCGCTGCTGCTCGCCGCCGGAAAGCTGGTGAGGCATTTTGCTGGCCGAGCCGGCCAGGCCCACGCGCATCAGCACTTCGGAAATGCGCTGCTGAATCTTGGCCTTGCCGCTCCAGCCGGTAGCCTTCAGCACAAACAGCAGGTTTTCGGCCACGGTGCGGTCAAACAGCAGCTGGAAGTCTTGGAAGATGATGCCCAGCTTGCGGCGCAGGTAGGGCACTTTGTCGGTGTCCAGCTTCAGCAGGCCGTAGCCGGCCACGGTGCCCACGCCCCCGCCCATGGGCAGGTCGGCATACAGGGTTTTCAGCAGGGAGCTTTTGCCCGAGCCGGTGCGCCCCACCAGGTACGCAAACTCGCCTTTCTCAAGCGTGAAAGAGACTTTCTGCAGAATGGTATTAACATCCTGCATCACGTAAACATCGTGCAGCTCGATTACCGGCGCGGAAGAAGTGGGCATGCTGTGAAGAAAACCTTAGAGAATACAGCTCCAGGCTTGAACCAGGAACGGGAAAAGCCAGCGGCTGGCCGGCAGGCCGAAGGTTAAGCCAGCTCCAGCTTCTGCAATTTACCAAACAAAAGGCCCTCAATGACGGCCGCCAGCTCGGTTTCCTTGCCTTCCAGGCCGTAGCGGTGCAGGTCTTTCAGCGGCCGGTCGGCCCGGAAATAGGCAATGAGCACGAAATTCTCGTCCCGCAGCTGAATGTAGTCCGGAATCTTGGCCTTGCCTTTTACCTTGATGATGTACATGAGACTAATCTGGCAAATGTGAAAAATGTGGCTGAATGTGGGAAATGTAAAAATGGTGCTTGGAAAGCATTTGCCACATTTCCCACATTCAACCACATTCGCACATTAAGAGTTAACCTTCTTGTGGTCGGCCAGGAACGTAGCCAGGCCGTTGTCGGTCAGCGGGTGCTTGAGCAGGCCGGTGATGACGTTCAGGGGGCAGGTAACCACGTCAGCCCCGATTTCGGCGCACTGAATCAGGTGGGGTACGTGGCGCACGGAGGCGGCCAGCACCTGGGTAGGGTAGCCGTAGTTGCTGAAAATATCCACGATCTGCTGCACCAGCACCAGGCCGTCGTGCCCAATGTCGTCGAGGCGGCCCACGAAGGGCGACACGTAGGTAGCACCGGCTTTGGCGGCCAGCAGGGCCTGCCCGGCCGAGAAAATCAGCGTGCAGTTGGTTTTAATGCCTTTTTCGGAGAAGTACTTAATAGCCTTTACCCCGTCGCGCGTCATGGGCACCTTCACCACGATGTTCGGGTGCAGATCGGCCAGCATCTCCCCTTCCCGCACCATTTCCGCGAAATCGACGGCAATAACTTCGGCCGATACGTCGCCGTCCACGATTTCGCAGATCTGCTTGTAGTGGGCCATTACGTTGTCAACGCCCTTGATGCCTTCCTTGGCCATCAGCGAGGGGTTGGTCGTCACGCCGTCCAGTACGCCTAAGTCAACGGCTTCCTGAATATCCTTGAGATTGGCAGTGTCAATGAAGAATTTCATGCGGGATTGGGTTAAAAAAAGAATCCCCAAAGCTAACCGATTGCCGGCAAAAGCGGCGCGGGGAAGCGTTGGGGACAGGACAAAAAAATAGCGAGCCAAAATCGCACCGCTCAACCACCTACCCTTGCTACCTTCCGGTCCTGGGGGAGTTCAGCAGGAGCTGGTCGTTCTGACTCGCCGCTGCAAATATACACGGCTTATTCGGCAGAAAGCTAAAATGGCGTCAAGATTTTTGTCTTAACGCCATTTAGATGCAGAGTATCAGCTGTTTTATTTTTCCAAAGCCGGCTTTTGGCGGGCTTCTACCGGTTGCTTAGTGCTTCCAGGCCTTGGTAGCGGCCTTGCTTTGCTTCTTTAGCTGCCGCTCGTAGTTTTCGATGGGGTCCAGGCGAAAAGTAGTTGGCTGCAGCGAGTTGATGGGCAGCTGCAGCTCCTGGTAGCCGGCATAGCTGGCCCGCAGCACGGGCGTAGCCGCCGTCGACTGAATCATGAACTGGCCGTCGGCATTGGTGGTAATTACCTCCCCTTTCTCCGACATGATGGTGGCCCCGGCCAGGGGCTCGCCCGCCTCGTTGAGCACGTAGCCCGTCAGCACTTTGGTGGCGTTTTTCACAACCGGGGCCTTTTTCACGACCTCCGCCGGAGCCGCTTTGGCTGCCGGATCGAGCACGGCTACCGCTTCGGCACCTACTTTTTGCCGGGGTGCACCCGACTTGGGGGCCGTTTGGGCCGCTCCTAGCAACGGAAACAAAACGCAGGCTAAGCTGCAAACAGAACGAGTCAAGTGCTTCATCCAGAGATGGGTAAAGTGAATAACAGGTTACCTCCCGGGCTTTCCTTCGGGTAAGTGCCAGGGGTATACGCAAGAGTCCGGCTGATGGCTTAGCCGCCTACTGCCGGCCCCTTTCACCGCTGACAGTACGGCCCTTAACGCAAAAAAGCCCCTGGCTGATACAGCCAGAGGCAACAGGATTTTGGCCAAAACGCTTCCTCTGCAAAGGAAAGCCTGGCGTCGGGCCCGCTATTGCCGGCCGCTGCGGGCCAGCTTCTTCTTGTTGGGGGCGGGCACCATGCGCACGGCCGTGGGCAGAAAGTTGCTGGCTTTCAACTGCTGGTCCTCGTAGCCGGCGTAGCTGAAGGTGAGCGTGTTTACGCCCGAAGGCACGAGCAGACTGTACTCGCCGTCGGCGTTGGTGCTGGCAATGGCGGCCACATCCTTGGCAAACACCACCACGCCAGCCAGGGGCTTGTTCAGCTCATCCAGCACCCGGCCTTTCACCGTCACCAGCTCGGCCGACGCGGCAGTGGCTGGGGCAGTTTCGGCCGCCGTTGTGACGAGCGAATCAGGGCGGCCGGCCGGGCCGGCGGCCGGCGGCGGGGTGGCTTGCTTTTCTACCTGGGCCGCAATCAGCGAAGGGTTGGCGGCAGTCTGGGCCTGGGCGGTGCCCACGGAAGCCAGCAGGCAGAAAAGGCCATATACTCGTAGAAGGTGGGACATGGAAGCAGAAGTTAAACCGATTTTTTTTCCAAATATGCCCCCGATATGCTGGCAGGAAAAGGCTAAAAGGCTCTTAACTGTGAAGTTAACAATACCGCTATTACATAGCAAAAAACCTATTTAACCGGGTGTGGTCCGGCTTTTATATAACTCAATCCTCTGATTTACCTACCATTTGTGACAAGTCTTTAGCTAGCCTAGCTACTTCGGCCTTGGGCAAATGATAATGCAAAACCGTTTGGCGCGCGTGGCGGCGGTTGCTACCTTTGCCCATGCCTCAACAGATTTTAATTCTCGATTTCGGCTCCCAGTACACGCAGCTCATTGCCCGACGCATTCGGGAATTGAACGTTTACTGCGAGATTCACCCGTTTACGCACGCCCCGGACCTCACTGAGGATATCCGGGGCGTTGTGCTTTCAGGCTCGCCCTGCTCGGTACGCGACCCGGAAGCGCCTAACCCCGATCTGAGCCGCTACCTGGGCAAAGTGCCGGTGCTGGGCGTGTGCTACGGCGCCCAGCTGCTGGCCCAGCAGCACGGCGGCGAAGTGCTGCCCGCCACCATCCGGGAGTACGGCCGGGCCCGCCTCAGTCACCTCGACGAGAGCAACCCGCTGACCCGGGAGCTGACCAGCGGTTCGCAGGTGTGGATGTCGCACGGCGACACGATTAAGACCCTGCCCGCGGGCTTCGAAATTATTGCCAGCACCCCGGAAGTGGACGTGGCCGCCTACCACGTGCGGGGCCAGCAAACCTACGGCATTCAGTTTCACCCCGAGGTGACGCACTCCACCGAGGGCAAACTGCTGATGCGCAACTTCGTGGTGGATATCTGCGGCTGCGACCAAAGCTGGACGCCCGAGCACTTCGTGGACAGCATGGTGCTGGCCCTGCAAAACACCATCGGGCCCGACGACAAGGTAATTCTGGGCCTTTCGGGCGGTGTCGATTCGTCGGTGGCAGCCCTGCTGCTGCACCGGGCCATCGGGCCACGTTTGCACGGTATTTTCGTGAACAACGGGTTGCTGCGCAAAGACGAGTTCGAGAGCGTGCTGCACTCCTATAAGGACCTGGGCCTGAACGTGCGCGGCGTGGATGCTTCCCAGGAGTTCTACGCGGCCCTGGCCGGCATTTCCGATCCGGAGGGCAAGCGCAAGGCCATTGGCCGCACTTTCATTGAGATTTTTGACCAGGAAGCCCAGAAGGTGGAAGGCGCCCGGTGGCTGGCCCAGGGCACGATTTATCCGGACGTTATTGAGTCGGTGTCGGTGAAAGGGCCGGCCGTGACCATCAAGAGTCACCACAACGTGGGCGGTTTGCCGGAGAAGATGAACCTGAAAATCGTAGAGCCGCTACGGGCCTTGTTCAAGGACGAGGTGCGGCAGGTAGGCGACGCGCTGGAACTGCCCCACAACATTCTGCACCGCCACCCCTTCCCCGGCCCCGGCCTGGGCATCCGGATTCTGGGCGACGTGACCCCGCACAAAGTGGATTTGCTGCAGCGCGCCGACGCTATTTTCATCGACGGCCTGCGTGAATTTGGCCTGTATGAGCACGTATGGCAGGCTGGCGTGATGCTGCTCCCGATTCAGAGCGTGGGCGTAATGGGCGATGAGCGGACCTACGAGCAGGTAGTGGCCCTGCGCGCCGTGACCAGCGTGGACGGCATGACGGCTGACTGGGCCCATCTCCCCTACGACTTCCTGGCCCACGTGTCCAACAAAATTATCAACCAGGTGCGTGGCATCAACCGCGTGGTCTACGACATCAGCTCCAAGCCCCCGGCAACCATCGAGTGGGAGTAATCCAGCCCCCGGATTCGGCGGATTATTTGAGTTGGTCGGATTTCGTAACTGATTACAGTTCCTAAAAAAGCTGCTCCGGAGATTCTGGAGCAGCTTTTTTGTTCCCGGCTTTAATCGTTGCGGAGCCGCAGGAGTTTCTACTTTTGCCTGAATTACAAATTGGAACGTGTATGGTGGCTGCCGCTTTAGTTGTTGCTTTTATTAGCCTGTGGATGGCCTGGCCGGGGTTGCAGCGCACAGCTGGCACTACGCCCCTGAGCTACTCGCTGCGGTGGGTGCTGTTTGGGCTGCTGGTGGGTAGCACCGTGTTTCTGCTGTATCTGTTCTACGGCATCAAGACGGGCGCCCCAACTCCTTAAGCCCCTGAAAGGCCGGCATGGGCAGTACCCCCTCCCCTGTTTTCTTACGGCCGCCTATTGACGCACTTCCAGGAGCGCCTCCCCTTGGATGTCATAGGAAACCGTATCGTGCCGCACCCGCCGCAGGATAGTTCGCAGAAACAACGTTAGCGCCACCTTCGGGGAAGCGGCGTGCAGCGTCAGGCTGGCGTTGGGCACTTCCACGGCCTCCTGCGGGTCGGAGCCGTGCTGGCGGGCCAGCGAGTCGCCGACGGCGCTGATGGGCAGGCTGAGCTGCCGCGCCCATTTGCCGGTAGAAGTCAGCTGGTCCAGATGTAAGACGTTACCCCGATTTTCAGTCCGCAGCCGGAAAGTACCTTCCTGGGCCTTTATTTCCAGCCGCATTGGCTCGTCGGAGAGATATGAGTTCACCGAGCTTACCCAGTAGCGTCCTTGGCCCAGGGCCTGAAAGTCGGGCCGCTCGGTGCGGAAATGCGCCAGCTGCTGGTCGTCGCCCTCGTGGTACCTGTCAGTGGTTTTAATGCCGCTTAGCTGCTGCAGATGGCTGGAAACCCAGCTTTCCTGCTCCCAGCGCTCCTTGCTGCGCATCGAATCGGGTAGCGCCAGGCTGGCCGTGAAATACGGCTGGAGTTGGTCCAGCGCATTCCGGTCGTGGAAATACTCAAAAATCGAGGCCAGGCGTTTTCTGACGGGCCGGGCCAGATTCGGGACGCGCTGCGTGATGTTATCGAGCTTGCCGTTACGCAGCAGCTGGTATTGCCCGACCAGCTCCCGCAGCTGCCCCAGCTGGCTGCGCTCGGCCACGGCAAAGGCGCCCCAGGGCCCGCCGGCCGCCACTAGGGCCACCACTGCCAGCGAGGCCGGAATCCAGATAATGCCCTGCCCCCGGCGCCGCAGAAAATACGTGGCCATCAGTGCCAGCCACCCCGCCAGCAGCAGCACGAAGTAGCGTTCCTCGGTGATGCCGTAGGCGCGGATGCGCGTGCCGATGGCCACGGCCAGCAGGCCCAGGAGCGGAAACAGGGCCCGGTAAAACCAGCGCGCGAAGGTGCGGATCCAGGTGTTTTCGGCCGCGTGGCGCACCGGGTGAATCAGGAGCAGGGCGAAGATGCCGGCCACCGACAGCGCCAGTATCAGCACCGACACCCAGCCCTTGGGCAGCTCCCACTGCAGCACAATGCGCCCCATGTAGGCGTACAGAATGCCCAGGTACAGCACCACCAGCGGCAGCAACACAAACTGCGTGAACAGCTTGAGGCCCTTGGGATAGGGCGCGTGCTGTTCCAGCGCCGCGAAGTCGTGGGGCACGCCAGCCAGGAAAAACCAGGTATTGAAGACCGTGGCCAGCACCGTGAATAGGTGCTGGTAGAGGTAGCGGTCCAGCTTGACGTCGAACAGGTTTTCGACTGCAACCAGGGCCAGCGCGCAGCCCGCAAAAAGCACCCCGGAATAGAGCCCCGCAATGAGAATGCGCAGAAACAGTGTTTCGTTGTAGCGCCAAAAACCCGGCGTATCGGCCTGGCGGCGCAACTCGGGCAGATACGGCACCACGGCCACCAGCAGGTGCTGGGCCACCAGCAACAGCAGCAGGCGCAACTCCCAGACCGTATCCGAAGCGGCCGGGCAGAGGGCGTACCAGAGGCCGAGCAAGGCCAGGGCGCCGGCATTGGCTGCCAGCTTCCGTCCCGCCGACCAGCGGTAGCGCTCAGCTGCCAGGGCCACGGCCAGCGTCAGGGTAAGGCCCAGCGCGGCGGTAGAGAGGGTGGGAAAGAGCCACTCCCGTTGGTTTTCCTCCTCGGAATTAAGCCGCTGGGCATAGATACCAACGCCGCATAACACAAGGCTGCACAGCAAAGTCAGGGAGAAGCGGCGTGCCACGCGGGCGGCCTCCGCCGTAACACGACGCAGGGAAGGAAGCTGCATGAAGGAAGATGAGGGGACGAATAACTTCGTCAAGAAACAGCTTTCTGTCGAGTTTCGATGAGCCGTCGGCGCCGCATGTCACCGCGTGACTTGTGCGCTGCGCGTGGGCCAACCACAGCCTCCGACGCCCCTCTTCGGTGGTAGCGTGGCGCATTGGCACGCCTGTGGCTGGCGCTTGCTAGCCCTAGGAAGGAACCGCACTCAGGCGCCCCATAAGGCGCACGGTGCTGTAGCCCAGCAGCAGAAACACGCCAAACAGCAGCGTGACGCCCCAGGTGCCGGGGTGCTGCACCGGATGCAGTACGCGCGTCAGAATGTCGTAGAACAGGTTCAGCGGGTTGGTAATGATGTCCCAGCTGTTGAAGCGCAGATAGCGGCCCAGATAGATACCGAAGCTGCTGAGCAGCAGGGCCACGACCACAAACGCCCAGCTAGCGGCTTGGCCCAGCCGCCGCCGCACCAGATTCTGCATGTCCAGCAAGGAGGCGTAGGCCAGCATCAGCCCGTTCCAGGCGCAGCTCAGAATCAGGGCCAGGTCGTACCAGTAAGGCACGCCGTTGCGGGGCTCCAGGTGGAATAAGTCGGTGAGGATGTAGGGCGCGTTGGGAAAAAACAGCAGCCACACGGCACCCACCGGCAGCAGCACCCGGGCCCTTACCGGGCCGGCGGCCAGCCCCAGCATGGTGCTCAGGCCAAACGGAATCAAGGCCAGAAACAGGTTCCAGAGTAGAAAAACGAAGTATATCTGCTGGGTCAGAAACACCCGGAAGGCTACCAGCGCCACGCTCAGCGCCAGCGAGGCGCCCAGCACCAGCAGCAGATTGAAGCGTTGGCGCAACTCGGGCTGGGAAAAAGCAGCTGGGGACGTTGACATAGGCACTACCGAAACTATAGATCTAAGGGCGCAGACAAGTACGCCATTCCAGACGAAACGAACCGACGCGGGCCGTATTGTAGCGGCGGCCGACAAGTTGCCCTTACGCTACGGCCCCGCCCCTATTGTGCCCCGGTGCGGCAGCAGGCCGCACGGCGCGGCCTGCTGCCGCACCTTATTGCGCGGCTTGGGCGCCGCCGGCAGCCCAGCGCAGGGTGGCCTGGGTTTGGGCATATTTGGCCTGCAGCTCCGCCAGCTTCACCCGGGCACTCACGAGGGAGGCTTCCCGGGTGTTGAGCAAAAACACCGAGCTTTCCCCGTTCTCAAACCGGATTTGCTCCCCGCGCCGCATCCGCTCGGCGTTCTGCACAATCTGTTCCTGCAGGCTCAGCTGCTCGCGCAGGGCTTCCCAGTCGTTGGCCACGGTGCGCACTGTAGTTTCCACCGTGCGGGTGTCCTGCTGCAGGCTCAACTCGGTTTCCTGCAGCTTGAAGCGGTTGAGCTGCAGCTTGCTGCGCTCCTGGCGCAGCAGCAGCGGATAGGCAAAGCTGACGCCCAGCTTGTAGTTGTTTTGCAGGTAGCTGCCGTTCAGGCTGGCGGGTTTCTCGGCGCTGAACGGCTGCCCGGCCTGCAGCAGGTTGTAGTCGAGTGAGAGTTTGGGCAGCAGCTTGTTGGACAGCAGCCGCCGCTCGATGCTGAGCTGGCTGAGCTTAGCCCGGCTTTTCTGCAGGTCGGGGTGAATCTGGCGGGCCAGCTCACTCAGGGCCGCTACCGAATCGGGGGGCAGCGTGGGCCAGGTGGCGGGCAAGGGCTGGGGCCGCACGGCGGCGGGCAGCTCCACGGGCTGGTTTTGCTCGTTCCAGAGGTAGTTGCTCAGCAGCAGCGTGGCATTGCGCCACTGCACCCGGGCCTGGGCCAGCGTGGCCTGCCGGTTTTGCAGCTCGGTCAGGGCTTCCACCGAGTCGATGGCGGCCAGGTCGCCCTGCCGCACCCGCTCGCGCACGGCCCGAAACCGCACCTGGGCCAGGTCGACGTTGGTGCGCAGCAATTCCAGGCGCTGGTAGTTCAGGCTCCAGTCCCAGTAGTCTTTGGCGGCCTGCAGCACCAGCTTGTTCAGGGCGCCGCGCCGCTCGGCTTCGGCCAGCCCGCGCAGGGCCTGGGCCTGCCGCACGGAGGCCCGCCGCTCATCTATCAACAGGCCCTGGGCCAGGGGCACCGACACGCCCAAATAGCTCAGGCCGGCCGGGGCCGTGTAGTTTTCGGGGTTGACGTAGGTGCCCGTACCCCGCTCAAAGCCGGCTTTCACGTCGGCCCCAAACCAGAGCGGCACCCGCAGCTGGGTGTCCCAGTCGTGGAAATACTCCTTGCCGCCGAGGGTTTTACCGTAGTACTTGCTCGTGGCATTGGGGTCGAACAGGCCGCGGGCGTAGCGCACCTCCTGCTGGGCGCGCTCGGGCAGCAGGGCCGCCTGCCGCGCCACCGGGTGGCGCAGCGTCACGAAGGTCAGCAGGTCAGCCAGGGCAAAAACCGGCGCGGCCGAATCGGGTGGCGCGGCGGCCGTGGGGGCGGGCCGAACCGGGGGCTGGGCGGCAGCCGGACTTATCAGCAAGCCGCCCAGCAGCAGCATTATGAGCGTCCTCATTTGGCTTCCTCCTCCTCACTGCCACCCGCTTTTGCGGTTTTGTCGGCTTTCTTTTCCTGACCGGACTTCCCATCCTTGGCGGGGCTGCCCACGAAGTTCGGCGGGAAGCCGTTGAGCTGCCGCCACAGCTCGTACCAGATAGGCACGTCGTCGAGCAGGGCCCAGCCGTACACGCCCGAGCCCACGCGCAGGGGCCGGGGCCAGGCCTCCAGCGCCGGGTCGGGAGTTACCAGAATGCGGTACTGTCCCTGGGAGTCGATGTTGTCGATAACCGATACTACCCCGCCGAACGTGCCGAAGCTGGTGCCGGGCCAGCCGCTGAACACCAGGGCCGGCCAGCCGTCGAACTGCAGGCGCACCTTGCGGCCCACGCTCAGCAACGGAATGTCCATGGGCTTCACGTACAGCTCGGCGGCCAGGGCCGGGGCGTTGGGCATCACCGTCACCACCGGCTCGCCTTCCTTCACAATTTCGCCCAGGCCTTCCTTCAGGGCGCGCACCACGTAGCCATCCTGCGGGGCCGTGATATGGTAGTAGCCGGCCCGGATGCTGAGGTTAGCCAGCTCGTTGCGCATCTTGGCAATCTGGCCTTCCGTGTCGAACTGGTAGCCTGTAGTCGAGCGGCGGTCCGACTCCGACTTGGCCAGCTTGTCCTGGTACTCGGCCTGCAACGACGACAGCTCCAGCTGGGCATTGATAAGCTCCTGGCGGCTGGCGGCCAGCTTGTTTTCCACGGCCTGGCGCTTGGCCGTGCTTTCCTGGAACTTGAGGCGGCGCTGCTCCAGCTCGGTCAGCGACTTGAGGCCCTGCTGGTAAAGGTTTTCCTGGCGGGCCAGTTGCTGGCGGGCAATGTCGAAGTCGTTGGCAGCGGCCCGCAGCTCGGCTTCCTCCGAATTTACCTTCAGGCGCGTCTGGCTGACTTTGTTGCGGGCCTTTTCCAGGCTCACCTGCAAGCCGCTGCGCAAGGCCACCTGCTGGGATTCGAGAGCGGCACCCTTTGCCCGGTTTTCGCGCAGAGAGGCCATTTTGGCTTCCAGCTGCTCCTGGGTGCGCTGCAGCAGCTCGGGGTCGAAGTACTTCTCCTTGATTTCGGCAATGGCCACCAGCGTGTCGCCCTTCTTCACCGACTGGCCTTCCTGCACCAGCCACCGCTCGATGCGGCCCCCGATGGTGCTGGGCACAGTCTGGGGCCGGTCCTGGGGCCGGAGCGTGGTAAGCGTGCCGGCCGAGCGGATGTTCTGGGTCCAGGGCAGGAAGCCGGCCAGCAGCACCAGCACCCCCAGCCCGGCTGCCCAGCGCGCCAGCGTGCGGCCCGCCTCCGGCGTCTGCACCCGCTGATACGAGCGGAAGCGGCTCGTAAAGGGGCTGGTTTCGTCAAGAGGTTTCTCTGCAAAAGGCATGGAATACGGCGTGTTTGTGTTCGTAATCAGCAAGGGATGATAAACCGGGAGAAGCGGTGGCTTAGGCCAGCAGCTCCTGAAACTCGGCTTGTTGCACGATGTCGGCGTAGGCGCCGTCGGCTACCAGCTCGCCTTCGCGCAGCAGCGCCAAGCGTGGGCAGTAGGCCAGCAAGCGCAGGTCGTTGGAGGCCAGCACCACCGTCCAGGCCTGGGCGGGCTCCAGCAGGCGCTGCAAGATCCGGCGAGCCTCGGCCGGCTCCACGCCCGGCAGGAAATGGTCGAGCAGCAGCAGGCGAGGGCGGCGCACCAGGGCCCGGGCCAGCAGCAGCTTCTGGCGCAGGCTGTCGGCCAGGGGCGTGCCGATGCCCAGCGGGGTATTCAGGCCCAGGGGGCGGGCGTAGATGTCGTCGCGCAGGCCCACCAGCTCCAGGGCCCAGGCTACGTCGCCAGCGCTGATGTTGGGCTGCTTTAGGGTCAGGTTTTCCAGCAGGGTGCCTTCAAACAAGTTCTGGTGCGAGATATTGTCGCCCACCACGCGGCCCAGGGTTTCGGCCTGAATGTCCTGGAGCGCCAGTCCGTCGTATGCCACCACGCCGGTGTAGCCCTGCAGCAGCCCGGCCATGACGCGCAGCAGCGTGGTTTTGCCCGAGCCGTCGAAGCCGGCCAGGCCCAGGTGCTCACCCGGCGCCAGCACCAATGACAGACCCTGCACGGGCTTTTTCTGGCCGCCCGGATATTCGTAGGCCAGCTGGCGCAGCTCCACGCTCAGGCCCGCCGATGACTCAGGCAGCGTCAGGCCCGCGCCGGGAGTAGGCGTCACTACCGGCAAGTCCAGCACGTGACCGATTTTGTCGATGGAGGTCAGCGCGTCGTAGACCACGTCCAGCTTGAGCAACACTTTTTCGATGGCCGAAATCGTCATGATGATGATGATTTCGGCGGCAACGAACTGGCCGATGTTGATTTGCTTGTTAATCAGCAGCCAGCAGCCCAGAATAAGCAGAGCTGCGGTGATGAGCGTTTTGAAGGCCACGAAGCCCATATACTGCGTGAGCAGCACCCGAAAGTGGCTTTGGCGGGCCGTGATGTAGCCTTCCACCAGCTCGTCGGTGCGGCTATGGGCCAGCTCCTGCCGCGGGGAGTGCCGGAAGGTGTAAACCGTGCGGGCCACGTCTTCGAGCCAGGCCACCACCTTGTACTTGTATTTCGACTCGGCCAGGCTGGTACTGAGCCCTTTGGGGCCGCTGAGGCGTAGCAGCAAGGCCAGCAGAGCCACCAGCAGGGCCCCAAAGGCAATAAAGATGGGATGGTAGAACGAGAGCAGCAGCAGGCCGAAGAGAATCTGCAGGGCCGCCGCCGAAAACTCGACCAGCAGCGTAGCCATGCCCTTCTGCAGGGTGGGCACGTCGAGCAGGCGGTTCATCAGCTCCGGCAGGTACTGCCCGTTCAGGGACTCGGTCCGGACCCGGGGCAGGCGCACAGCAAAATCCAGGGCCATGCGGGCAAACAGGCGCTGCTGCATAAACTCGACCAAGTAAATCTGCATCACCTGCAAGGCCCCGACCAGCAGCGTGCCGAGCACGATAAAGCCGATGAGCACAATCAGCGAGGTGCTGACGGCCCCGCTGCTCACGAAGCCAATGACCGACTGCACCCCCAACGGGAGGGTCAGGCTGATGAGGCCGGCCAGGGCCGCGTATACATAGAGGTAGGTGATGTCGCGGCGCTCGAAGGACAGCAGCCGAAACAGGCGCTGGCCGGGGGTAAGCGAAGACGAATTCTCAGCCATGCTTGCTGGTACTTAATTAGTTGAGTAAAAAAACCGGGAGACAGCCGCACCCATCGGGTGCGCAGCCGTTACGCCGAAACGGGCTCGGCTTACGCCAGCACGCCGAAAGCCAGGCCCTCGAGAAAGGCCAGAATATCGGCTTCCACGTCCTGGCGGGTCTTAGTATCGGTGAGTGAGGGCAGGTGCTGGGCGTAGAAGAGCTGCTTGCGCGCCGCCTCCAACACGGTGCTTACCAAGGCGTGGGGGAACGGGTAGTCGGGCTTGATGGCACTGACAATAGCCGCGACATCGGCTACCAGGCTCTTGTGCTCCCGAAACAGGCCGGCCCGGTTGTCCTCGTCCACGTCCCGGGTCAGGTACGACTTGGATGCTTCGTTCACCACCACCCGGTACAGGGCCGCCTCGTCGAGCGGAGTGGTGGTGGGGTCGTCGTGGTGGGCCCGGGTGAGGATTTCCAGCACCAGGCGCAGGCGCTGGCGGGGTTCGGCCACATTGTGAGTATGAAAACGAATCTGGAACCGCAGCGAGGCCCAGTACCACGACACGAGGTAAACCAGCAGGCGGTGCTTGTTTTCGAAGTAGCGGTAGAGCGAGGCCTCGGTGGAATCGATGCGCTGGGCCAGCTTCTTAAAGGTGAACTGCTCGAACCCGATTTCGTCGATCAGCTTCACGCTTTCCGCCACCAGCCGGCGGCCCAGGTCCGTGTCCTGAGGGTTGCGCAGGTAGAGCTTGGCGTTGAGGTCGAGGCGCAGGGAAGTAGTCATGGAAAACAGGAAAAAAAGTACGGCTCAACGGCAGTCAATCAGGGCTGGCAGCAGGAGGAAATGCACCGGCCAGCGGCCAGCTTATTTTCCTCCAGCGGCACAAATATACGGGGCCGCGTTCATTCTGATAGCAATACTATCACATTAAATAGTTTTAATATCACATTAAATAGCTTTAATATCCAACTTCCTTCTCCCAATCTTCCTTGCGGTTCCTGCGTACCTTTGTCCGGCGAAGCCAGCTGTCTCCCTGGGGCAGTTTGGCCGCTTTTACATCATTCTACCTCTTGGTTCCGCTGGTATGAGGCATTTTTGCGCCCCGCGACTATTTGCGTTATGTTCTCTTCTGGCCGTGAGCTGCGTTTCCTGGGCCCAACAGCCTGCTACGCGGCCGGCCACTGCCACACCAGCACCGCCCAAGAAAGCCCCCGTTACCCCCGCAGTCAGCAAGCCCGGCACCGTGGCCGCGCCTACCCGCAGCACGACGCCCGCCAAAACGGCCGCGCCCACCACTGCTCCCAAGCCCGGCGCTACGACCACCAAACCCAGCCCGACCGGCAAAACCCCGGCTACATCGGCCAAGCCCAGCCCGACCAGCACCGCGCCCGCCAAGCCCGCCACGTCGGCAGCCACAGCGGCTCCGAAGCCGGTGGTTACGGCCCCGGCCAAGCCCGCCGGTCCGCCCCTGCCCACCAACCTGGGCTCCTCGGACCCAACCGTGCGCTACCAGAACGGCAAGACTTTGATTACCCAAACCCGCTACGACCTGGCCATGCAGGAACTGGAGCCGCTTACGCCGCCCGCCGCCCGGTTTGAGCGCGCGCCCGAAGCTGCGTATCTGTATGCCGTAGCCGCCACGCGCGCCAAGAAGTGGGCCGAGGCCGAGCAGATGCTCAATTTGCTGCGTACCGAGTATTCTGCCTGGCCGAACATGGCCGAGGCCTTTTTCCTGCAGGCCCAGGTTTCCTTCGAGCTGGGCGAGGCCGACAATGCCCTGAAAATGTTGACCCAGATACCGGCCGGCCGCCTCGAAACCGAGCGGGAAGCCATGAAAGCCGTGTATCTGCCCCGGGTGAAAGACAAGCTGCTCTACCAGACGCTGCTGCAGCACTACCCCCAGGACGCGGCCGTAGCCCGCGCCTACGCCGACAAGCTCGTGAACGGCGGCTGGTACACCGATGCCGACAAGCCCGTACTCGACCAGCTCGTCACCCAGTTCAGCCTCGACCGGACCCGCTACACGCCCCGCCCCCGGGCTCAGAAGAAAAGCAGCTACAACGTGGCCGTGCTGCTGCCCTTCGAGTTTGATGACCCCAGCTGGGAAAAGCAGCGCAAAAACCAGTTTGTGACGGACCTCTACGCCGGCATGCGCCTGGCCCAGGACTCTCTCCAGCGCGAAGGCCGCCCCATTCAGCTCTACTCCTACGATACCGGCGCCGACACGCTGCAGCTCAAGCAAGTATTGGCCCTGCCCGAGCTGGCCTCAATGGACATGATTATCGGGCCCGTCTACAAGTCGGGCAGCAAGATTCTGGCCCGCTACGCCCAGCAGCGGCAGATTATCTGCATCAATCCACTGTCGCAGGACGGCGACCTAGTGCTGGATAACGGCTGGCACTACCTGTTCGAGCCCAGCACTGTGACGCAGGCCAAGGCTGCCGCGCAGTTTGCCATTTCCCGCTTCACGAGCCGCACGGCGGTAGTCGTCTACGAAGATACCAAAGATGAAGCCGCCTTCGGCCAAGCCTACAAAACGGCCTACGAAGCCCTGGGCGGCAAGGTCCTGCAGCTGCGCCGCGTCAACTCCGACGTGGAGGAATCCATTGGCGCCGGCTTCGCGGGCATCGACCTGAAAACCGTGGGCCACCTCGTCGTTGCCTCCGACCACCGCAAGGCCGGGCCCTATACCCTGGGCGTGTTGCAGGCTCAGGGCGCCCGGCTCCCGCTGCTCACCTACGCATCGTGGCTGGAAAATTCCCGGGTGAGCCTGGGCCAGCTCGACGCGCGCGACGTGTTTTTCATTCATCCCAAGTTCCTCGATAAGACGGCCTACGGGGTGCGGCGCTTCCGCCAGCTTTACATTCAGCGCCAGAACCTGCCGCCCTCCGTGTTTGCCTTCACCGGCTTCGAGCTGCTGTATTACTTTGCTTCCCAGCTGCACCTGCACGGCCCCGGCTTCCAGCAGAACCTGGCTGCCTCGGGCCCGGTTTCCGGCTCCATCTTTCAGGGCATCGGCTACCCGGCCGGCGCCCACGACAACCAGTACGTGCCTTTCACCAAGCTCGAACGTCTGGAAGTGGAAGTACAGAACCCCGTGGGCATCCGCTAGGTTATAGCTACGCCCCGGCCCTTGAGCACTGTCTGTTCCTGGCCGCTGGTTACTCCCAACGCTTTCATTTCCGACCCGATTTCTCTTCTATGAACTCCTCCCCGACTGCCGCTACGCTCAACCTGTCTACTTCCGACGCGCTATTTACCCGCGCCAAAGACCATATTCCCGGCGGCGTCAACTCGCCGGTGCGCGCCTTCCGCGCCGTGGGCGGCCACCCCGTGTTCATGCAGTCGGCCAAAGGCGCCTGGCTGACCGACGTGGACGGCAACCGCTACCTGGACTTCATCAACTCCTGGGGCCCGATGATTCTGGGCCACGCGCCAGACGTGGTGCTGGAAGCCGTGCAGCAGGCCATTCCAGCTTCTCTCTCGTTTGGGGCGCCCACCCGCCGCGAGGTGGAAATGGCCGAGCTGATCAAGCAGATGGTGCCTAGCATCGAGAAGGTGCGGCTGGTAAACTCGGGCACCGAAGCCACTATGTCGGCTATCCGGGTGGCCCGCGGCTACACCGGCCGCAACAAAATCATCAAGTTTGAGGGCTGCTACCACGGCCACGGCGACTCCTTCCTGATTGCGGCCGGCAGCGGCGCCCTGACCCTGGGCACCCCCGACTCGCCCGGCGTAACTGCCGGCGTAGCCCAGGACACCATCACCGTTGCCTACAACGATTTGGAAGCCACCCGCCAGGCCATCGAAGCCAATAAAGACCAGGTGGCCGCCCTGATTCTGGAGCCCGTGGTGGGCAATATGGGCCTCGTGGCGCCGGCCGAAGGCTACTTGCAGGGCCTGCGCGACTTGTGCACCGAGCACGGCATCGTCCTGATTTTCGACGAGGTAATGACCGGTTTCCGCCTGGCCCGCGGCGGCGCCCAGGAGCGGTTCGGCATCACGCCTGACATGACCACATTGGGTAAAATCATTGGCGGCGGCATGCCCGTGGGGGCTTACGGCGGCCGCCGGGATATTATGGACTGCGTGGCCCCGGCCGGCAAGGTGTATCAGGCCGGCACGCTCTCGGGCAACCCCATTGCCACCGCCGCCGGCATTGCCCAGCTCACCTACCTGCAGCAGCACCCCGAGCTCTACACCGAGCTGGAGCGCATCACCACCCGCATTGCCGACGGCACCCGGCAGATTGCCGCCGAGCTGGGCCTGAACTACACCGTGAACCAAGTGGGCTCAATGTTCAGCGTATTCTTTACCTCGGTGCCCGTCAATAACTTGGAGGACGCCAAAACCTCCGACACCGAAGCCTTCGGCCGCTACTTCCGCGCCATGCTGCACCGCGGTATCTACCTGGCCCCGGCCCAGTACGAGGCCCTGTTTATCTCCACGGCCATTACCGACGAGCTGGTCGACACCTACCTGACTGCCTGCCGCGAGTCGATGATTGAGGCCCACGGCTTGTAAGCCTGCACCTGTCCTTGCCAGGACGCAGGACGAAGCACCCGAAGGACAGCGCAGCTAATCCGTCCGCTGATAGTGACAGACGCTCTTTTAACAGAAAGCCCTTTATCGTTAGTTCGATAAAGGTCTTTTCAGTTTAGAAGGCTCCGCCCATTTCAGCGGACGGATTAGCTGCGCTGACCTTCGGGTGCTTCGGCTAGCGCCCCGCAAGGACATGCTTTCCCCGCCTCACCCACAGTTTTTCCGCTCCTTTTCCCAACCACGACGGCAACTGGTTACCTTTGCGGCCAATCTGCTTTGCTGCCATGCGCCAATTTCGCCTTCTGTTCTCCCTCGTTTTCCTGCTTGTCGCCTCGCTGGGCCCCTTGCATGCCCAGGTAGAAGCGCCGGCCGCCGCCAACAAGCGCCTGTTCGACCGCACCGTGGACGAGCTGAATTTCCGCACCATGGAAACGGTCTACGACAAGTCGTTTACCCGCAACAAGTTTCCCGTGACGCTGCGCAGCCACAAGGCCCGCAAGGAATTCGACGGCTTTGGTGGCAATGCCAACCTGAAAAAGCTGTTTCTGAATTACAACGACGTGTCGGAGCGCTTCAAAAGCCGCTTCGGCAGGGGCCGCACCGACCTGGCCGAGTTCGAGAAGCAGCTCAACGCCCTGCTGATTGACAAGAACTTCGAGTTCTTCATCCGCGTGCTGCCCCGCGACGAGCGGGTGGCCCTGATTCGCTCCCTGCAGCGGGCCATCAAGCAGGCCTCGGCTCAGTTCAACGCCTCCGAAGACCCCAACCCCGAGGACGTGGCCGTGGATGAAGCCGCCGTGCCCCCGGCCGACATCGACGCGGTGCCCACGACTACCGACCCGGTGGAAGACCCTGCGCCCCAGCCCGATGCGGCGGTCGGCTCCTCGCTTAGCTCCCCGTCGGCCTTGGCCCGGCCCCTGGATATTTCCGTGCGCCACGACTGGGTTGATTATCTGGCCCTGCTCCTGTCGGCCACGTCCACGCTGCTGCTGGTCTATATCATCACCACCGTGCTGCCCGACCTGCGGGCCCGGCTCGATGGCCTGGCCGAGGAGCTGGAAGAGCGTCAGCCTGCCGATGCCATGCGGCCTCGCAAGCGCCCGGCCGGCTCTCTGCCCCAGGACCGCTACGGCGACGAGGACGACCCGGAATAAGGCTTGTTGTTGAGTGTTGGTTGCTACTTGCTGCTTGCGTGAAGTGCTTCGGCAGGCAGCAACCTCGAACATTCAACAACCACCCAATAGCAAGTAACAACCAGCAATCAACAACACCCTTTTCATGATTCTTACCGATCAGCAGATCCTGGCCGAAATTGAGCGCGGCAATATCGTCATCGAGCCCTACGACCCGAGCTGCCTGGGCACCAACTCCTACGATGTGCACCTGGGCCGCTACCTGGCTACCTACCGCGACAAAGTGCTGGATGCGCGCAAGCACAACGAAATCGACGTGTTTGAAATATCGGCCGAGGAAGGCTTTGTGCTGGAACCCGGCGTGCTGTACCTGGGCGTTACGGAGGAATATACCGAAAGCCACGCCCAGGTTCCTTTCCTGGAAGGCAAGTCGAGCGTGGGCCGGCTAGGCATCGATATCCACGCCACGGCTGGCAAAGGCGACGTCGGCTTCTGCAACACCTGGACCCTGGAAATCTCGGTAACCCAGCAGGTGCGCGTGTACCCGGGCATGCCCATCGGTCAGCTTATCTACTTCGCTGTGCAGGGCGACGTGCAGACCTTCTACAACCGCAAAGCCAACGCCAAGTACAACGACCGCACGGACAAGCCCGTGGAGTCGATGATGTGGAAAAACACCTGGTAGAGTTTCTCTACCGCCCTGACGTTCTCCGCACCTGTCCTTGCAAGTGAAGCGCAGCCATCCGGCCGCTGCGCAGTCACAACTGCTCCTTCAGTGAAAAGCCCTTTATTCCAGCTGGAGTAAAGGGCTTTTCACTGAAGGAAGCTCAGCACATTTCAGCGGACGGATGACCGCGCTTCGCTCGCAAGGACAAGACGAGCAGTAGCACCTGAACCCTGGTTCCTGCTAGCTTCCCCTAAAACTTATACGAACTCCCTGGCACAGTTTTTCGTTAGGGAATGACATCTGCCGGGCGCTGAGGCTTTTATTTCAGCCGGTGGCAGCCTTCCATCTATACATCAAACGCTTCTACATCATGAGAAATCAACTTGCCACCGCCGCGCTGATTCTGGCTGCAACGCTGGGCGCGCAGGCTCAGCAGAAGCCCGCCATAGTTCAGCCCCAGGATAAAACCCGCCCAACGGCCCGCCTGAATCCGGTGCAGGAGCGCGCCAAACGCCTCTCCGACCAGATGGCCCGCGACCTTCGCCTCAATGGCTACCAGTCTTCCCGCCTTCGGGCCATCAACGAGGATAAAGTTGCTAAAATGGCCGCCATTGAGCAGCGCAACGCCGGCAACACCCGCCTGATTGATGAGCAGTGCGGGGCCGTGTGCCGCGAGCGGGACCAGGAACTGCGCGGTGTACTGAGCAACTCCCAGTATAGCGCCTACTACGACTCGCGCGAAGATTTCTACAAGTACGACAAGGACTACGCCAAGCAGACCAATGCCGTATTCGTAAAATCGGTGCAGAACCCGCTGCCCGCCAGCAGCCGAGGTGCTACCATCGGGCCAGCCCGTACTTCCACTACCGAAACCACCCGCTAGAACACGTAGCGTACCAGCATAGAAAAGCCCCGCCGGATTCGTCCGGCGGGGCTTTTCTATTTACTTACCTAAACGAGGTAGCGGCGCATACTTGCGTCGCTACGCGCGCCGACTAGCGCTGCTCGGCTTCCTGCTTGTTCAGGTAGTCGGTCAGCTCGCGGCAAAGGTTGCGCATTTTGGTGGCCATTTCCGTGTCATTGGTGGCCGTTACCAGGCTTTCGGCCATAGCCCCCATCGTGTCCACGCAGAAGCGCTTCATTTCATCAACGGGCATTTCCTTGGTCCACAAATCGATTTTCATCGTGCCCCGCTCGTCCCGGTCCCAGAGGGCAATGTTGATGGCCTTGGCAAAGTGAATATCAGGACCCGCGTCGGTGGCCGTCCAGCTGATGGCCTCGGGCACTTTCTTATCGTCGAGGGCAATGCTGAAGCGGATTTCGGATTTTTTCATCGGTTGGGTGTTCTTGTAAAAAAGGTGTCATCCTGAGCCCAGCGAAGGACCTTATTGCAGTTGAACGATGGTCGTTGAAGCGACTCGTTCTGTCGTGATAAGGTCCTTCGCTGGGCTCAGGATGACAGATGATTTGAGTTGGCAAAGGGGCTACTGCGCTGTCTAAACCGCGCTTACACGTAGTTGTTCAGCATCACCGGCATCACCAGCATCAGGATGCTTTCGTTGTCGTCGGCGACGGTGGGCATGAGCAGGCCGGCGCGGTTGGGCGTGCTCAGCTCCAGAGTGATTTCCTCGGAGTCGATGTTGGACAGCATTTCGGCCAAGAAGCGGGCATTGAAGCCGATTTCCATGTCTTCACCTTCATACTGGCAGGCCAGCCGCTCGTTGGCTTCGTTGCTGAAGTCAAGGTCTTCGGCCGAGATGGTCAGCTCGGAACCGGCCAGGCGCAGGCGCACCTGGTGGGTGGTCTTGTTCGAGTAGATCATGATGCGCTTCACCGAATTCAGAATCTCGGCTCGGCTGATGATGAGCTTATTGGGGTTGCTCACCGGAATTACGTTTTCGTAATCGGGGTAGCGCTCATCAATCAGGCGGCACACGAGGCGCATCTGGTTGAAGCTGAAGAAGGCATTGGAATTGTTGAACTCGACGCGCACGGTAGTTGCCTCGGAGGGCAGGGCACCTTTCAGTAGATTAAAGGCCTTGCGCGGAATAATCAGGTTGGCCGTCTGGCCCGCACCTACGTCGGAGCGGCGGTAGCGCAGCAGGCGGTGGCCGTCGGTGGCCACAAAGGTTACCTGTGAGTCGGCCAGCTGCACCAGGATGCCGGTCATGGCGGGGCGCAGCTCGTCGGTGCTGACGGCGAAGATGGTCTTGGTAATAGCGCGCGACAACGACGAGGAGGGAATCTCAATCGGCGAGGAGCCTTTCACCACCGGCACGCGGGGGAAGTCGGTGGCATTTTCGCCGGCCAGCTTGTAGCGGCCGTTGGCCGAGGCAATTTCGATGGTATAGGTTTCCTCGTCCAGGGTGAAGGTCACGGGCTGGTCGGGCAGGTTCTTCAGCGTATCGAGCAGAATGCGGGCCGGGGCGGCAATGCGGCCACTCTCGCGGGCTTCCACGGGCAGTTCGGTAATCATGCTGGTCTCCAGGTCAGAGGCCGTAATCGTCAGTTTGCCATCCTCGATTTCAAAGAGAAAGTTCTCCAGAATCGGCACCACAGGGTTGTTGGTCACCACGCCATTGATGCTCTGCAGCTGCTTGAGCAAGGCGGAAGACGATACGATAAACTTCATATAGGCGGGGTTGGCTGGCGGTTGTAAGGAAGAGGACAAAGATAGGAAACCGCAGCGGGGTTTTCTAGCGCCATTGCCGGGCAGTTTCAGGTGCCCCGGGCCTCTTTTCGTGGGCCTGGGCGCTGCTACTGCCCAGGTTGGCTGCCCCGCCACCCGATTTTATTGAACCGCCTGCGTTGCGTTTCTGTCGTAATAGCGTTTACTTAATATTGCTACTTCTACCCGATGTCCTCCCACCCGCCCCAGCTTCTGCACCACTTAGCCTATCAAAGCACCGCCACGGGCCTGCCCACCGAGCAGGATCTGGAGGAACTGCTGGTGCAGTCGCGCACTTCCAACCTGGCGCACCACATCACCGGGGTGCTGCTTTACTGCGAGGGTCGTTTCATGCAGGTGCTGGAAGGCCGCAAGGAAGACGTGCACTTGATTTACGCCCGGATTGAGCGCGACGTACGGCACCACGATGTCACCAAGTTCACCGACGGGCCCATTGCCCAGCGCAGCTTCTCGCAGTGGTCGATGGGCTTCAAGTCGGTGCATCCCGAGGACTTCGAGCACCTGGCCGGCTACCTTAATCCGGCCGCTCCTACCTACCCCGCCCTCTACGCCAGCAAGGGCGGCGTGTCGCTGCACACGCTGCTGGCCGCCTTTATCACCGACGAGCAAATCCGGTACTAAGCTGCCGGTAACCGCCCCGGCGCCCGAGCGCCGGATAGGCTCTGTTCGGTCAGGGCCTTGCGCTGCCCTTACCCCTCTCGTTTTCCTGTTACCACCTATTTGCGCTGCATGCCTTCCTCCTCCCTCTATCACTTAGTGTATCAGAGTGCGGCTACCACCCGCTTCACCGACCACGACTTGGAAGCTCTTTTGGTGCAGTCGCGGGCCTGGAACCAGGCCCATCAGCTGACTGGGGTGCTGCTCTACTGCGACGGCGACATTCTTCAGGTGCTGGAAGGTCCCGAAGACGAAGTGGAGTACATCTTCCGCCGGATTGAGCAGGACCCGCGCCACTACGATGTCACCAAACTGGCCGACGGGCCCATTACCCAACGCAACTTCTCACAGTGGTCGATGGGCTTCAAGTCGGTGCATCCCGAGGACTTCGAGCACCTGGCCGGCTACCTCAACCCGGCCCAACTGGTGGCGGAAGCCAAGGCCCCATCCCTGCACGAGCTGCTGGCTTCCTTTGTCACGGATAAGAAGATTCGCTACTAGATCGGGGCTACGTTTGGCTCGGAGAAGCTTTCAAAGCTGGTATTGTATTCGGGCTCACCCAACTCAAACAATTTTGGGCAAACAATTTAAATTGTTTGCCCAAAATTGTTTGAACTTACTACGGTCGTTACCCCCATCGGTATGTCTCAGGAAACCCGCGCCATGTTTGGCCTCACCCAAGAGCTTATGGCCAGCTGGCTGGGCGTGCCGCGCGCCAGCCTCGCGCTGGCCGAACGCAACCATCAGTATCTGAAGTCGGACTTGAGCACCAGCGTGCAAGGCCTGCGACTATATCTGGCCGGAGAAGGCAAAGTGCTGGACATGTCGGGGGTGCATGCCACGGTGCCCCCCCTGTCGCCCCCCGCCCCCGAACCCAAGCCTCTGGAACGGCGGCTCCGCGACTGTCAGTATCAGCTGCTGCGCCTGCGCCGCGACCTGGAAGCCATGCAGAAGAAGGCGGCGCAACTGGAGAGGCGCCTGGTGGCCCTACCCGCCCTGCGGGCCTGGGCTGGGGAGGTAAAGAATCCGGCCCGGGAGGAAAACTGGCTGGCTTTGTTTGAAGGAGAAGCAGTCAGCGGCCTGCTCTATGACTGCGGTGCCGGGCCTCAGAAGCTGCTGGAGACCCGCATTGCGGGGCTGGAGCGGGAACTTTGTTATTTGCGTACTCCGCGTCGTTTGGGTTATAGCAATGATTATCGTTCAGGTGCGCGAACTACAATGTTCGCGCTACTACCAAACTTATCTTAACATGCACCAACGGCAATGAACGGCATGCTAGCTAAAGGTCTTCTAGGTGAACTGCTGCCCAAGGCTTACCAGCCCATTTCGGAAGCTGATATACGTTTTCTGACATCCCACCCAGTTGATTCAGCACATACAGCACTGAGCCCTCTACGTAATTCCATTTCGGGGTTTCCGATTCTACCCTGATACAGCGACGACCAGTTTGGTTAATCCAATCCAGGCCAACGGCTGACCTTGAATGTGTTGGGTGGATTATATCCAGACAATTTTCAAACTCTTCATTGAATTGTAAAGGCAAGCCAGTCAAGGCGGCTAGTTTCTCTTTAATATCTTCCTTGGTAGGGTTGCACTCAAAGTGAACAATGTGCAATCTAATTCCTCCCATGACTCATATAGAGAATATCCCCCGCTACACCGCAGCTTAGAACGACGCGTAGCGCCGCTTCCTTCTCCACGCCCGCAGGGCTCCGAAGAGTCCCAGCAGCACCAGCGGGGCGGCCAGGTTCAGAAGCTGCCAGCGGCTTTTCTGCTCGATGACTTTGAGCTTGTCCAAGGGGCGCAGGGTGATTTGCTTGCCGCGCACCGAAATCAGGCCGCTTTCGTCGAGCATATAGTCCACCGCGTTGAGCACCAGCTCACGGTTGGCAAATTCGGTGTTGGCCAGGCGGTCGAAGCCCAGGCGGTAGGGGTTGCCGGTTTTGGGGTCCAGCTCGGAGCGGATAAAGTCGCCGTCGGAGATGACCAGCACTTTGGAGGGCTTGGCGTTGGCGGCAGCAGCCGACTGAAAGTTGCTGGTGCCGGGCTCGGCGCGGTTGGCGTAGAGCGACTGAAACTGGCCTTCGAGCAGGTAGCCCACGGGCTTGAAGCTTTCCTTGTAGAGCTTCTGGTTGGGCTCCAGGCGGGCATCGTTGAAGTTGATGGGCACCGGCGCGGGCAGCACGCGGGTATAGCGGGAGGTAAACATGAGTGGCGTCTTGCGGATGCCGGCGGCCTTTACCGTGTCGATGGTGCTGACGAACTTGGTGTACACCGCGTCGAGGTTGCGGGTGATGGGGTGCTTGCTGAAGGAGTTGATCAGGGGGTAAAACTGCCAGGGCATAGGCTCCACCTTGGGTTTGTCGCCCTCGGTGCCGGTTACCAAGGGGATGACGCCGGAGTTGAGGTCGAGCAGCAGGTCGGGATTCACGCGCACGCCGTACTTGAAAAGCTGGTCTTCCAGGTTTAGATCCAGCGGGAAGGACAGCATGCCGCCGCGGTTGGCACTGTCCAGGTTCACGCGCATGGCATCCACGAAAAACAGCGCGTTGCCGCCCTGGGTAATGAACTGGTCGAGCTTGAACTTCTCAGGCTCGGTGTAGGGCGTGCTGGGCTTGGCCACGACGATGGCGCTGAGCGTGCGCAAGTCCTGGGGCCGGGTTTTGCGCAGATCCACCCGGAACACGTCGTAGTACTGCTGCAGGGAGCCGATGATGTCGCCGGCTTCGGCGTTGCTCAGCTCCCCGTGGCCTTCGAGCACCCCGATGCGCTTGCGCTGGCCGGGGTTGAGCTTGCGCACGGCGCTGGCCAGCTCGTATTCCAGGCCTTCAATGCTTTGGTTGAGGCGCACGTCGGAGGGCGCGGCCTGGTTGCCGCGCAGCAGCAGCACCTGCTCTTCCTTGCCCCCGGCCGCTACCGTGGCCCAGGGAAAGATGATTTTCTCAACCCGCTTGCCGTTTTCGTTGGCTCCCAGGTTGGTGGGCCGCAGCCCTTTCTTGATGAGCGAGGCATAGTACTCGTTGCGGGCCTTTTCGCTGCCGGCCGCCGAGGGGTCCACGAATACGTAGTGCAGATTGGAGCCGCCGTACACCTGCATTTCGTTCAGCGTCTCGCGCACCGACTGCTGCAGGCGGCGGAAGCCGGGCGGGAAGTCGCCGTCCAGGTACACGGTCACCGTCACGGGCTGCTTCAGGGTTGAGAGCAGCTGCTTGGTGGCCGGAGCCATGGTGTAGCGCTTTTCCTGGGTCAGATCGAGGCGGAAGAAGAACTGCTGGGCCAGGAAGTTGAGCAGCAGCAGCGCGCCTATTACCGCCAGAAAGCGGAGCAGGTCGCGGCGTTTGCGGGAAGTAGCGGGAGCAGAAAGTTCGGGCGTATCGGAAGCCATAGAGTGGCAGCAGTTTTAGAGCTATTAGAGCTAGAAGCACCCCTCCTTTTTTCAAGGAGGGGTGGCCAGAGGCCGGGGTGGTTAAAAGCTAGTGCTAATCCTTGTTCAACGAAACGAACGATTAGACCACCCCGCCCTTCGGGCACCCCTTCTTAAAAGAAGGAGCGGAATTTGTTCTTGGTTACCAGTTGCGGCTTTGCAATATCAACCGTGTAGCCAGCAGCAGGCCGATGATCAGGCTGAAGAAGTAGAGCAGGTCGCGCGAGTCGATGAGGCCTTTGCTGATGTCGCGGTAGTGGGCGGCAATGCCGAGCTGGCTGATGTAGTAGGCCGGGGCCCCGTCGAAGACCGAAGCCAAGGAATCGAAGCCGGAATAGACCAGAAAGCAGCCCACCACGGCCACCAGAAAGGCAATGATCTGGTCGCGGGTAATGGCCGAGGCGAAGATGCCGATGGCGGCAAACACCGCCGCTAGCAGCGCCAGCCCGATGTAGGAGCCCACCGTCGCGGCCGAGTCGATGTTACCGGCCGGGTTGCCGAGCTGGTATACCGAGTAGTAATAGAGCAGCGTGGGCACCAGGGCCAGCAAGGCCAGCAGCAGGCAGGCCAGGTACTTGCCGCCGATGATCTGCCCGTCGGTGAGCGGGCGGGTGAGCAGCAGCTCGATGGTGCCGGCCTTTTTCTCCTCGGCGAAGGTGCGCATGGTAATGGCCGGAATCAGAAACAGGAAAATCCAGGGCGCCATGTTGAACAGCGTCTGCAGGTCGGCGTAGCCGTAGTCCAGCACCGAACTGTCGGGAAACACCCACACGAACAGGCCGGTAGCCACTAGAAACACCCCAATCACCACGTAGGCGACCGGCGAGCTGAGGAAGGCGTTGAATTCTTTGCGAAGGATGGCAAACATCAGGTGCGAAATAGAGTCAAAAATCGTCTGTCATCCTGAGCAGAGCGACGGACCGAATAGGATACGAACGATCATCGTAACAGCGTGTCGTTCCAACGTGATAAGGCCCTTCGCTCTGCTCAGGATGACAGAAGTAAAGTAGATGCGTTCTTTTCAATCATTTCGTCAACGACTGAAACACCTGCTCCAAGGACTGCTCCTCTTGGCGCAGGCCGAGCAATATCCAGTCCTGCTGGGCGGCCAGGCGGGAAATAGCGCCGCGCATATCCGTGCCCGCCGCCGCCCGGATGCGGTAGCGGTTGCCGGCTTCGGCTTCCACACCCAGAATGCCGGGCAAAGCCCGCAGCGGGGCTACGTCGATGGGCTGCTCAAACTCGGCGCGGATGATGGTTTCGCCGGCGGCCTTGGCGCCCAAATCAGCCACGGGCGAGTCGGCCACGAGCTGGCCGCGGTTGATGATAACCACCCGGCTGCACAGGGCCGTGACTTCGGGCAGAATGTGGGTGCTGAAAATAACGGTCTTGTCCTGGCCCAGCTCCCGGATCAGGGTCCGGATTTCGCCAATCTGGTTGGGGTCGAGGCCGGTGGTGGGCTCGTCCAGAATCAGCACGCCGGGGTCGTGAATCAGGGCCTGGGCCAAACCGACGCGCTGCCGGTAGCCTTTCGACAGAGCCCCGATCAGCTTGTTCTGCTCCCGGCCCAGCCCTACCCTATCCACCATTTGCTGCACCCGGCTGCAGCGCTGCTGACCCTTGAGGCCGTGTACCGAGCCGATGAATTCGAGGTACTCGTGCACGTACATATCCAGATAGAGCGGGTTGTGCTCGGGCAAATAGCCCACGCGGCGGCGCACTTCCAGGGCATCGGTCTGCACGTCGTAGCCAGCCAGCTTCACGGTGCCGTGGCTGGGCGGCAGATAGCCCGTGGCAATCTTCATCGTGGTCGACTTGCCCGCCCCGTTGGGCCCCAGAAAGCCCAGAATTTCGCCCTTGCCGACGGAGAATGAAATGTCATTCACGGCCGTCTGCGTTCCGAATACCTTACTGAGCTGTTGTACTTCAACCATAGAATACGAGTGTCATTGCGAGCAGAGCGAAGCAATCCGTCCTCTGAGATGTGCGGAGCCTTCTACCATGACAAGCTCCAACGGTTGGGGCTTTCGGTGAAAGGCCAAATTGCACTGCGCAGAGGACGGATTGCTTCATCATACCTCCTCGCAATGACAGCTGTTTATTTTTTCGGCTGCAAGGGGCGCATTTCAATATCCACGATATGGAAGTTGAACGGCGTTTCCAGCGCGTAGACAATAGTATCGGCAATGTCCCGGGGCTGCATCATCGAGGCGTTGGCCTCGGTGCCGGGAATGTCGTCGAAGAAGTTGGTTTCCGTGGAGCCCGGGTAGAAGCACGTCACCTTGATACCGTCGTTGCGCACTTCCTTGAACAAGGACTGTGAGAAGCCTCGCACGGCAAACTTAGTGGCGCAGTAGCCCGCCATTTTCTCGATGCCGGTGGTGCCCGCAATAGACGAAATGTTGACGATATGGCCCAGCTGCTGCTTTTTCATTTGCGGCAGCACGGCCTTGGTGCAGTAGAAGGTACCGTGCACGTTGGTATCAAACAGCAGCTTCCAGTCGTCGGACGAAAACCCGTCGACTTCCCCGGCGATGCCCAAACCGGCGTTGTTGATCAGCACGTGGATTTCCTCACCCAGCTCCCGGCGCGTGTTGACGTAGGCTTCCTGCACGGCCACTTCGTCGCGCACGTCGCACTCGAAAAACTGAAACCGCTCGTGCCGCAGGCCTTCCGGCGCGGTGCGGCCCCAGCCGGCCACCAGGGCGCCTTTGGCCAGCAGAGCCTCGGCCGTAGCGCGGCCTATGCCTTTGCTGACGCCCGTCAGAATAGCTATCTTGCCTGTCAGGTCCATAGAGTAAAGATGTTTCGAAGTAGCATTTGCCCGCAAGTTAAGCGCACCCCGCGGGTTTTTGGTGTTTACGCCCTAGTGGCCGCCGCGGCCACCCTGCTGACGGGCTGCGGCAAAGGTCACGAGCTGGACTGCCTGAAAAGCACCGGCGACGTAAAAAAGGAGCGGCGCGAGCTGGCGCCCTTCCGCACGCTCATGGCCTACGACAACGTGGACGTAACGTTGGTGCAGGACGCGCAAACCTACGCCGAAGTTCGGGCCGGGGAGAATCTGCAGGAAGATATCGAGCTGCGCGTAGAAAACGGGCAGCTCTCGATTCACAATACCAGCCGCTGCAACTGGGTGCGTACCTACAACACGCCCCGCCAGGTAACCCTGCATGTACCCAGCCTGCGCGACCTGTTTCTGCGGGGCCAGGGCAACGTGCGCACCGCCGGCGTTTTCCGGGCCGACAGCCTGTTCTGCCACCTCGTCGGGGCCGGCGACTACGATCTGGACATCAACAGCAAGTACCTGAACCTGGACATGTTTGAGCTGGGTAACATCAACCTGCGGGGCTCGGCCGAGGTGTTTACACTGGTGGTGGGCGGCAACGGCAGTTTGCAGGCGGGCGGCTTGCAAACCAGGCAGTGCTACTTCAAATTCAACCACGACAGCAACGGCAACGCCTACGTGCGCGCCACCGACTTTCTGGGCGGCACCAATGCCGGCACGGGTACGCTCTACTACCAGGGTAGCCCGGCCCAGACCGACATCAAGGTAACTGGCAAAGGCCAGGTAGTTCAGCAGAAGTAGCCCTCCTCCCCCGTTTTCTTTTCTATGGCTACCATTCTTGGGCTACTCGTCCCAATGCTGCTCCTGCTGCTTGTTGTCTGGAAAGGCACGCTGCGGCACAGCCGGCCGTATTTTCAGGCGACCCTATTGGCTTTGTCAGGCCTGCTTGTCGGTTTCTTATTTAAGATCCAGCACCGGGAAAGTGCCGTGGGCATTCTGCTGGCAAGCGGCCTGCTGCTGATCGGCAGCTACGGCCTGTGGTTTGCTCGCAAAACAAATAAAACCCGCCTCGATTTTCTAAAGCTGGCCTTGGTCGTAACGATGGGCGCCTGGGCTATCGGCCTGGGCTTTTCGGCGCACGGCGTGCTGCGCTGGCTGAACAGCTTGCGCAGTATGGCGTTCTGGGCCGTCCTGCTCGACTTCGGCTACGTCACCTTCATCCACCGTCCGGCCCGGGCCTAGCCGTTCGGCTCCGGCCGCCGGCTACAAGTCCCCGAGCTGCGGCCGAATCAGCAGCTCCTCGATAACGGCCTGCGGCGACAGGGAATAGGCCCCGAATACCGCTTCGGCCACGTCTTCGGCCCTTATGAACCGCTCGGCCGGCAAATCGACGCCTTCCCAGCTGGCCGTGAGCGTGGCACCGGGCAAAATGGCCGTTACGCGCAAATTATGCTCTTTCAGCTCCTCGCGCAGCCCTTTGGTCATGCCGTACAGGGCAAACTTGGCGATGCTGTAGGACCCACCATTGGGGTAAGCCATGATGCTGGCCGTGGAGCACATATTAAAAATGTGGCCCTGGCGGCGCGCTATCATGCCCGGCAGCAGGGCACGGGTCACGTCGTAGGCGCTATACAGGTTCACGTCTATCATCTGGCGCAGCTGCGAGCCGTCGGTGGGCTCGTCCTGCAGGCGGCCGGGAATGAAGGCACCGGTATTGTTCACCAGCACCTCGACTTCCACGCCCAGGCCCAGCACGAAATCCGTAAAGCGCCGGGTCTGCTCAGCCACACCCAAATCGGCGGCGAAGGTGTGTACTACCGCGCCGGGAACTTCCTGGCTCAGAGCGGTTGTGAGGGCGGCCAGGTCCCGCGCTGAGCGGGCGCAGGTGATGATGCCGAAGCCGGCCCGGGCAAAGCGCTGGCTAATGGCGCGGCCGATTCCTTTCGTACCTCCCGTAACAACGATATATTTTTGCATTCCTTTGATTGACGATTTGGTTTTTACGTATGGTAGGCAAGCTCCGAGCTGGGCGCTAGCCACCGGTGCCAGCGTCGCAAGTTTGGGCTTTTATCCTTTCTGATTCTCTTTTTATGGTTAAAACCTTTGGTGAATTCCTGATCTTCATGCAGAGCATGCTGGTTCGGAAGGAGCGGTTGGCCGTGCTCTGGCAACGCATGCTGGATGAAGCCATTCTTATCGGTATCGACTCGGTCTTTATCGTCTCCATCGTCTCGGCCTTTATCGGGGCCGTTACCTGCGTCCAGATTGCCTACAACCTGATTAACCCCCTGATTCCGAAGTCGACCATCGGCTTTATGGTGCGGGAAATGACCATTCTGGAGCTGGCGCCCACCATTACCAGCATCGTGCTGGCGGGTAAAGTCGGCTCCAGCATTGCCGGCGGCCTGGGCACCATGCGCATCACCGAGCAGGTCGATGCGCTGGAGGTGATGGGCATCAACTCAGCCTCCTACCTGGTGCTGCCCAAGATTGTGGCCGCCATGCTCATGTTTCCGCTGCTGGTTATTCTGGCCATGGTTCTTTCCATTCTGGGCGGCTATCTGGCCGGTACGTTGTCCGGCGCCATGTCGGCCCAGGAGTACGTGGAAGGCATCCGGACTGATTTCGTGCCCTACAACATCGTGTTTGCCCTGATTAAATCGGTGGTATTTGCCTTCTTGGTGTCGGCTATTTCTTCCTACAAAGGCTACTACACCAAGGGCGGCGCCCTGGAAGTTGGGGCCGCCAGCACCGGCGCCGTTACCAATTCCATTATTGCCATTCTGCTGGCCGACTACGTGCTGGCCGCGGTTCTACTGTAATGTGGTGAGAGTATGCGAATGTGGCTGAAGGTGTTGCTGTGCAAATGAATTATTTCATTTCTCACATTTCTCACATTCCTCGCATCAGCACATTAATTCTATTAGTAAATCAGCACATCCGCATGATTGAAGTTCATAACATTCAGAAATCCTTCAACGGAAATCCGGTTCTGAAAGGCATTACCTGCACGTTCGAAACGGGCAAGTGCAATCTGCTGCTTGGCGGCTCGGGTACGGGCAAAAGTGTACTGTTGCAGTGCATCGTAGGGCTGATGAAGCCCGACCTGGGCAGCATTACCTTCGACGGGCTGGTGTTCACCAACAACAAAGTGGACATCAAGCAGGAAATCCGCCGCAAAATCGGGATGCTGTTCCAAGGCGGCGCGCTGTTCGACTCGATGACGGTATTCGAAAACACCGAGTTTCCGCTCAAGATGCTCACGCCCGAAATGAGCAAGGAAGAGCGGCGCGACCGGGTCGAGTTCTGCCTCAAGCGCGTGGGCCTGGAAAACGCGGGCACCAAAATGCCCTCCGAAATATCGGGCGGTATGAAAAAGCGGGTGGGCATTGCCCGGGCCATTGCCCCCAACTGCACCTACCTCTTCTGCGACGAGCCCAACTCCGGCCTCGACCCGGCTACCAGCATCAAGATTGACGAGCTGATCTACGAAATCACCCACGAGTATGGCATTACCACCGTCGTCATCACCCACGACATGAACTCGGTGGTCGAAATCGGGGACCATATTATTTACCTGCACAAGGGCCAGAAGCTCTGGGACGGCAACAAGGACGAAATCCTGAATACCACCGTGCCCGAGCTCAAGGAGTTCATCTTCAGCAGCAGCCTGGTACGCGCCGCCAAGAAAGTGGACGAAGAAACTGAAGGCGGCTTGGCCGCCGCTACTTCCGACGAAGCCATCAATATTTGAGTACTACTAACAGTCACAGAAAAGCCCCGCCGACAGCTGTCAGCGGGGCTTTTCTATGGGTTCAGGTGAGCTTCTAGAAACCTTCCCGGCGGCGTAGCTCGGTAATGTGTGCCAGGTGGTGCTGTCCGTGCCAGGCATACATGGTCAGGGCTTCATCCAGGGTGAAGCTCCGCTTGGAGCCGGGATGATAGAACGTGCGCAGCCACTGCGCATCGGTAAGCTGACGCAGCAGGATTGTCCAACGGATGTGCAGGGCCTCCAGCAGCGCCAACGACACGGCCACGGGCGTAGCTTGCACATCGGGCAGCTCGGCCCAGGCCTGCTCGTCGTAAGGGCAGATGGTCGGAGTTTCCTCCGTCAGGGCCAGGCGGAAGCGCGTGTAGGAGTTCAGGTGCGAATCGGGCAGGTGGTGCAGCACCTGGCGGACGGTCCACCCGCCGGGCCGGTAGGGCGTATCCAGCTGCGCGGGGGTCAGGCCGGTTACGGCGGCGCGCACCTGGTCGGGCAGCACGGCAATTTTGGCTATCAGCGCCAGGCGGCTGCCCTGGTTCAGGGTTTGTTCGGGTAATACCAGCGGGCCAATGGGGTAGCGCAGGTCGGGAGCGGTGGTGGTGTCCATTGCAGACGGGTTAAGTGACGAGCTGCAAGGTACTAAAAGCGGCTTGGCCGGTGGAAAAAACAGTTTCTTTCCCGGCGCGTTCCCCCTACCGGCTACCAGCTGGGCCGGTCAAAGTCCATGGGGCGCAAGGGTTCCGGCCGACGGAGCCGCACCGGCAGATAGTCCTGGTCCTGCTCCCCGGGAAGCGGGTCATTTTCGACGGAGAAGTGATAGTGCATCCGCTCGTAAGGATTCACTTCTGGCTGGGGCGAACTGTGCTGGGGAACTACAGATTTGCTTTTCATGGCGTGGTCATTTCAGATTGAGGATGACGGTGCGGGCTGGTGGGCCAGCAAGCACTCATCAAACGAATCCGACGCCCGTCAAGTCGACCAAAACAAGCCTACAGGGCCCAAAATCAGTATTTTAACGGTAGGTTATGCTATAATTACTCAGCCCCAGGGCATAAAAACGGACCGGGGAGTTTCCCGAGTGGCATAACGCTCAGCTATGCCTGTGTGCCGCTCCGTAGTACCAGCTCCGTAGTACCATAAAAAAAGCTCCTCTGGACCAGAGGAGCTTTTTTTATGTCGTGCAGAACACCTTATCCGTTACGCTTGTTAAGCTCGTCCCGAATTTTGGCAGCCTTCTCGTAGTCTTCGTTGGCCAGCGCCTGGCTCAGCATCTTGTTGAGCTCTTCCAGGGACACCTGGCCGCTGGGGTCGCGGGGCGTAGGCTCCGGCTTCGAGCTGCCGCTGGTGTCGTCATCCTCGTCCTCGTCATCCTCGTCGGCATCGTCTTCGGCGTTTTCGTCCAGGTCGCTCAGGATGATACCGGCTTCGCTCAGCACGCTTTCCACTGTGAAAATCGGCACACCGAACCGCAGGCCAATGGCAATGGCGTCGCTGGGGCGGGCATCGAGCTCGAAGGTCGTGGCGCCGTCGGTGCACACGATTTTGGAGTAAAATACCCCCTCTTTCAAATCCGATATCAGCACCTCCAGTACGGCCACGTGCACATGCTCGGCAAACGACTTGAACAAGTCGTGCGTGAGCGGCCGGTTCGGATTGATTTTTTCAATCTGGATGGCAATACTTTGAGCTTCGAACATGCCAATGATGATTGGCAGACGCCGGTTGCCGGTTTTCTCTCCCAGAATCAGGGCAAAAGAGCCGGACTGTGACTGGCTGGACGAGAGGCCCAGAATTTCGAGCTGTATTTTTTTCAAGGTATCTAGGAGCTTAGGGTCTTGGGAGCTTGGGGTCTTGGTCGCGTCAGAGCGGCAAAGCTAGGCTTTCTCATTTCTGAAACCCAAGACCCCAAGACCCTAATTCAATTCCTTTACGGCTTGGGTGAGTTTGGGCAGCACTTCGAAAACGTCGCCTACGATGCCATAATCAGCAGCTTTGAAGAACGGCGCTTCCGGATCTTTGTTGATTACGACAATCACTTTCGAGGAGTTTACCCCCGCCAGGTGCTGAATAGCGCCCGAAATACCGCAGGCAATATACAGGTTTGGCGAAACGGTGATACCCGTCTGGCCTACGTGCTCGTGGTGAGGGCGCCAGTCGACGTCCGACACGGGCTTGGAGCAGGCCGTAGCCGCACCCAGGGCCTGGGCCAGCTCTTCAATCAGGTGCCAGTTTTCGGGGCCTTTCATGCCGCGGCCACCCGATACCACGCGGTCAGCCTCGGGCAGCAGCACGCCGCCGGCCTGATCCTGCATCACGACCTGCTTGGGCGCATCGGTGAAGTCGGCATCCGAGAGGCTGGCCGAGAACGACTCTACCTGGGCGGTTTTGCCGGCTTCGTGCAGGGCTTCAATCGAGTTTTTCTTCACGGCCAGAATCTTCCGGTCACCGCTCAGCACCACGTCGGCAAAGGCTTTGCCCGAGAAGGCACCGCGCTTCACCGTAAAGCTGCCGCCATTATTCTTAGGCAGCTCGACTACGTTGGTGGCCAGGCTGGCCTGCAGGCGCACCGACAGGCGCGAACCCACGGCGGCGCCGATGTTCGAGTTGGCCAGCACGATTACCAGCGCGCTTTCCTTTTCGGCAGCGGCAGCAATCAGCTTGGTGTAAGCGCCATTTACGAAGTCCTTCAGGCGGGGCTCGGCGTCGTACAGCACTTTGCTGATGCCTTGCTCGCCGAGCTTGGCCAGATTGGCTTCGGTGGCCTCGCCCACGGCTACGGCCGTAGCCGTGGTGCCGAGCATCTGGGCCACCTGGCTTCCGTACGAAGCCACTTCCAACGACGATTTTTTAACCTCGCCGCCATCACATTCAACTACTACTAGAACGGACATTTCTTTGGTTTTTTGAGTTTGGTTCTTGGTTTTTGGGAATTCAAACGGGCTGGTTAATGGAAATTGAACAGGGCCAACAACCAAAAACCAGAGACCAAAAACCAACTAGATAACCTTGGCTTCGTTGCGGAGCAGCTTGATCAAATCACCGGCCGATTCGGCGGGAATGAGCTTCACGCCCTGCTTCTTGGGGGGCAGCGCGTATTCGGCTACCGAGGTGCGGGCACCTTCACCCACGGGCTCTACTACTTTCAGGGGCTTGGTGCGGGCCGTCATGATGCCGCGCATGTTCGGAATGCGGGGCTCGCACATGGGCTGCTGGCACGAGGCCACGAAGGGCGCCGCTACTTCCACGATTTCCTTGCCGCCTTCAATTTCACGCTCCAGCGTGGCGGTGGTGCCGCTCATATCCAGCTTCATGGCCGGGGCCACGGTCGGGATGCCGAGCATTTCGCCCACCATGCCGTGCACCTGGAAGCCATTATAATCAATGCTTTCCTTGCCCATCAGAATTACATCGTAGGCGCCTTCCTTGGCAATGGCGGCAATCTGCTGGGCCACGAAATAGGCATCTTTCGGCGCGGCATTTACGCGGATGGCGTCGTCGGCGCCGATGGCCAGGGCTTTGCGAATGTTAGGCTCGGTGTCGGCTTCGCCAACGTTGAGGACGGTTACGGTGCCGCTGCCCTGGGCTTCTTTAAGCTCAATGGCGCGGGTGAGGGCGTATTCATCCCAGGGGTTAATCACGAATTGCACCCCGGCCTTGTTGAACTCCTTGTTATCGGGCGTGAAGGTGATTTTGGTGGTCGTGTCGGGAACGTTGCTGATGCAAACGAGAAACTTCATCTACGGCTGCTTGTGGATGGGAGATAAACTACGGGAAAGCCCCTAATTTCGGGCGAAGATACAGAAAACTCCCTCCCGATGGATACTACGCCGACCCGCCTGCAGCAGCTGCTGACCTTTTACAACGAAGACCCGAACGACCCGTTCATCATCTACGCCCTGGCTACTGAATATCGGACGACGGAGCCCCAACGGGCTATGGAGTACTATCAAAAGCTCCTGGATGAACACCCTGAGTACGTGGGTACGTATTACCACGCCGGCAAGATGCTGGAGTACTTACAAAATCCGGAAGATGCGGAAAAGGTTTACCGCCGCGGCCTGCAGGTGAGCCGCAAAGCCGGGCAGATGCACGCGGCCAGTGAGATTCAGCAGGCCCTGAACCAGCTGCTCGGCCTCGACTACGAAGACGAGTAAGCCGGCCGGTTTCTGCACGCGTGGGTTTCAGGGTCAGGGCACGGATTCGGTCATCGGCGAGGAAAGTAAGACGGGGCTGGAAAAAATACGGCTGACTGGCTTTTCACCGGCTGCTGTCATGGTAGCTAGCTAACTGCCCCGCAAAATACGCTGCATGCCGAGTATTATTCAAGCTAAATGAGAAATAAATTGCAACCTGGTAAGAGCAATTGCGTTTAAACGAGGCTTTTGCACTTTTTACCGAACTATAACGCCATAGTCGGTGTCAGGGGGCATGCGTAAGACCACTCTGCTGACTACCGCCGGGCTTCTGCTCGGCGGCGTTGCCCGCACCCTGGCTCAGACCACTGACCCTAACTTCGGGAATGAAAACACGCCTTTCGTGCGTAATATTCGCCCCGACCGGCCCGGGCAGACCATCACCACCAACATGCTAAATCCCGGCCAGTTTCAGCTGGATGCCGGTATCAGCCAGCCCGACCCGTTCAACCCGGGCAGCCTCAGCAACCGCGCCCTAACCACGGGCCTGCTGCGCGTCGGTTTCTTTAACAACATTGAGCTGCGGGCTTCGCAAAGCTATCTGGCCCCCGTCAAGACCCTGACCACGGGCGAGAGTGGCGGCGCGGTGGTCCCCTCCGGCCTCACTCCGCTAACCCTGGGCGCCAAGTTCCTGGCTTCCACCAACCCCAATGCCCGCTCCCAGGTGGTAGTGCTGGCCGAAATGACCTTGCGCAACGGCGACAAATCGTATCAGACCACCGCTTATGAGCCGGCCGGCCGCCTGCTGATTTCGCAGCAGATTGGGGAGCGTTTTGGCCTGGAGGTCAACCTGGGCTTCCGGCAGCGCGGCTTTAAGGCCGCCGACACCAAGCTGGGCACCTACCTGGGCACTCTGGCCCTGAACGGCCCCCTGGGCAACTCCTTTGGCTTTTTCGCCGAAACCTATGCCACCTGGCAGCAGCAGGCTAAGCTGGCGCCCGGCGTCACGTCGGGGCTGTACTGGCGGCCCTGGTCGGGGCTGCGGCTCGATGTTACGGCCGGGCGCACCTTCTCTGGGGTCATCAGTGGTCCTACGTTTGGTGGCGGCTTGAGCATTCGGCTGCCCAAGTGAAGTATCTGCCTTTAGCGCTAACCCAAAGAATTTCCGACCTCCACGTGTAGGCCAGAAATTCTTTGGGTTATTTTTTTGGTATTAATTAAATATTTAATTATACTTGATCAATAACAAATCTTCTTAAATCCCTGTATGAAAAACTACTACGCACTTGCCTCTACCCTTCTTTTGGTGCTTACTGCTTACTCTGGGGCCCAGGCGCAAATGGCCATGAATGTGCAGTACCGGCCCAGCAGCGGCCTCAGTGACCCCGAGTTACCTGATCCGCGCTATGCCGGAACGGTGGAAGTAGCGGAGCTGAAGGAACAGGTCAAGTCCCTGACCGAAGCCTACAGCCGCCTGGTGGAGCAGCACAACCTGCAGGCCGACCAGCTGCAAGCCCTGGAGCGCCTGATTCGTACGGCTGGCCCCCCACCTCCCCGGGCGCTACCCAACTCTACCTTATCCATTCGCAAGCTCTGATTAAAGGCTATTGCGCATTACATATTACCACTAAATACCTATCTATTAGCTCTTTAGCAAGCAAACGCCCAATCTACCGCGGGTAGATTGGGCGTTTGCTTGCCACCGAAGACATAGGATATAGTGTAGGCTAAGGGCGCTGGCCGGCGGTTTCGGCGCTGATGCGGGTCGGGGTTTGCTGCCCGGCCACAATGCCAGAAGCGCTGCGGGCAATGGCATTGATAACAGCTGTCATGTTCGCCAGATCCAGGCTTTCAATTTCATCGTCGACGGTGTGGTAGCGCTTGTCGGTCGGAATCTGGTCGGTGCTGATGGTGTGGGCCGGCACGCCCAGGCGGGCCAGCGTGGCATTATCGGAGCGGTAAAACAGGTTTTGGTCTGGATAGGGGTCGGGTTCGAAGCGGAAAGGCGTGCCCACTAAGTTACGCTGCAGCAGTTTGCCAAAATCCGACTTGTCGAAGCCCGTGATGAAGGCCGTGTTGGGGCCGAATTTGGCTTGCTTGCCAATCATCTCGATGTTGAACATGGCCACAATCTGCTGCGCGTCGAGCTGGCGCGAGAAGTGCTGGGAACCGAAGCCGCCGATTTCTTCCGCCGTAAAGGCCGCAAAGATGAGGGTACGGGCGTTATCGTTCCTCTTTTTGAAGTACTCGGCCAGGGCCACTACGGCCGTAGTGCCACTGGCGTCATCATCGGCGCCGTTGGCAATCTTGTCGTTATTTACCGGCTCCACGACGCCCAGATGGTCGTAGTGCGCCGAGAAAACCACCTTTTCTTCGGCCCGGGCCTTATCCTGGCCTGGCAGCACGGCCACTACGTTGCGAATCTCGATGGGCCGCACGGTAGAGTTGGCTGCCACCCGAAACTTGACGCCGGCGTTGGGCGTGGCCGTCACCACGGCCACGCAGGAGTACGGGCCGGGCTTTTCGGCCTGAATGCGGCCTTTCTTGGTGTAGTTTACCAGCTTCTGGAATGCATCGGCGTGGGCGGGGTCCAGAATAATGAGCAGGTTCTCGGTAGGCTCCAGAATCTGGTTGTATACCTGAGCCGGCAGCGTCTGAGGTCCGATAACCATTACGCGGGCAGCCGGGTCGTCGGTATCCGTCCAGTTCAGGTGCGGCTGTCCCGATACCAGCAGCGACTTATCCGCCGGAATATTGACGCCGTTAATAGTAACGTACAAAGCGGCTGTCTTGGCCTCATACACTGGAAAAACCTGCTCGTAGCTGGTAGCACCGGGCAGCTTTTCCAGGCCCAGGCGCTGAAACTCGGCCGCCAGAAACTGGGCGGCTTTCAACCCTCCCGGCTGCGTAGATGCCCGGCCTTCCATGTCATCGGCGGCCAGTGCCCGGGCTACGCGCTCAACCGTTGCGGCCGAAACGGTTGGCGCGGTAGTTGTCGCAGCGGCCTTTTTCTGGGCAAAGAGGGTAAAAGGCGCCAGAAATAGAAATAAGACGATGGGAGGGATTTTTTGCATAACGCAAATTAAGCCTTTTGGAAAGTCTTCAATAAAATTCTGGCAGCATTTCCACATTTTTTCTGTCTCCCTCGCCCTTTCAAGCATCTTTCCTTCTTCTTGTTCATGATCCGCACGTTCTTTTTTGCCATCGGCACCCTCTCCGTGGCCCTGCTGGCAGGCTGCCAGACTACTGCGCCCACTGCCCCGACAGCTCCGGCGGCTTCGCAGGCAATTACCACGCCACTGGCCGAGCTGCGCAACACGCGCTGGGTACTGCGCCAGTTGAATGGGCTGCCCGTGGCTACTCCGGCGGCCGGCGAGGCCTACCTACTGCTGCGCAACGAAGAGCTGCGGGCGGAAGGACACGGGGGCTGCAACCGGTTCCGGGGCACGTTTGAGCTGCCGGCTGCCGGGCAGCTGCGCTTCGGTGCTCTCCTCTCCACCCGCATGGCCTGCGCCGATGCGCAGGGCAATAGCACGGAAACCGGCTTTCTATCGGCCCTGACCAATACGCGCACCTACCAAATCAGTGGCGACACGCTGCGGCTCTACGCGGAGCCGGCCACGACCCCGGTGGCGCTGCTGCATGCGGTATACCTGCGGTAGAACAGCGCCGTCCGAGCATAAAAAGGCCGGAATGCGGGTGCATTCCGGCCTTTTTTGACTTGCACCGGGTTTAGCCCAGCGTCAGGACCAGGTCATCGGCGTTGACCAGAGTGCCTTCGGGGAGCTGCACGCCCTGCACCGTAGTGTCGTCGGGGGCCGTGATGGTAGTTTCCATTTTCATGGCCTCAATAATGAACAGCGGCGCATTGCGTTTCACGGGCTGTCCGCTCTGCACCAGCACTTTGGAGAGCATACCCTGCAGGGGCGCACCCACCTGGCGCGGATTGGCCTTGTCGATTTTCTGGTTGCGTACCGTCTTGACTTCTACCGACCGGTCGCGCACTTCCAGGTTGCGGGTCTGGCCGTTGAAGGAGAAAAACACTGTACGGCAGCCGTCGTCGTTGACCTCCCCTACCGAGCGCAGCTTGACAATAACGGACTTACCGCGGGCAATGTCGATGATGGTTTCCTCGCCGGGCTTGAGGCCGTAGAAAAACACCCGCGTGGGCACCAACGACACGTCGCCGTACTGCTGGAAGTGGGCCCAGTACTGTTCGAACACCTTGGGATAAAGCAGGTAGGACAGCAGATCGGTGAACTTGACGCCCGCGCCGAACTTCTCCTCAAATTTCTTCCACTCCTTCTTGAAGTCAACCGGCTTGAGGTGCTCGTTGGGCCGGTCAGTGAAGGGCGTTTCGTCCTTGAGAATCAGCTTTTGCAGCTCCTGGGGCCAGCCGCCCTCGGGCTGCCCGATGTCGCCGCGGAACAGGCTCTGTACCGACTCGGGGAAGCTCAGCGTCTGGCCTTTTTCCAGCACGTCGGCCGTGGTCAGGTTGTTGGATACCATGAACAGGGCCATGTCGCCGACGACTTTCGACGAGGGCGTCACCTTCACGATGTCGCCGAACAGCTCATTGACGTCGGCAAAGGTCTTTTTCACCTGCTCGAACTTGTCGCCGAGGCCCAGGGCCGCCGCCTGGGGGCGCAGGTTGGAATACTGGCCGCCGGGAATTTCGTGCTGGAACACCTCCGAAGTGCCGGCCTTGAGGCCCGACTCGAACGGATAGTAGTATTCGCGCACGGTTTCCCAGTAGTTGGAGAAATCGTTGAGGCTGTCCTGGTCGAATTCGCGGTGCCGGGGCGTGCCGCGGAACATTTCCACCACCGAGTTAAAGTTGGGCTGGGAGGTGAGGCCCGACAACGAGCCCATGGCCACGTCGATAACGTCGACGCCGGCTTCCACTGCTTTCAGGTAGGTGGCGGGCTGCAGCGACGAGGTGTCGTGGGTGTGCAGGTGAATCGGAATCTTGACCGTATCACGCAGGGCCGTAATCAGCTCAGTGGCCGCGTAGGGCTTCAGCAGGCCGGCCATGTCCTTGATGCAGAGGATGTGAGCCCCAGCATCCTCGACCTGCTTGGCCAAGCGCAGGTAGTAGTCGAGGGAGTATTTCTGGTTGCGTTTGGGGTCCAGAATGTCGCCGGTGTAGCAGATGCTGGCTTCGGCCAAACCCTTGGTTTTCTTGCGCACAAAGTTGATGCAGGATTCCATGCCCGGCATCCAGTTCAGCGAGTCGAAGATGCGGAACACGTCGACACCGGTTTCCCAGGCCTGCTGCACAAACCGCTCGGTCAGGTTGTCCGGATAGGCCTTGTAGCCCACGCCGTTGGCCCCCCGGATCAGCATCTGAAGCAGGATATTGGGCACGGCCTCCCGGATTTTGGCCAGCCGCTCCCAGGGGTCTTCGTGCAAAAAGCGCAGGGCCACGTCGAAGGTCGCGCCGCCCCATACTTCCATCGAAAACGTCTGGGGGTGCATCTTGGCGTAGCGCTCGGCCACCTTCAGCATGTCGAAGGTGCGCATGCGGGTGGCCAGCAGGCTCTGGTGGGCGTCGCGGAAGGTGGTGTCGGTGTAGTGAATCTGTGGGTCTTCGCGCAGCCACTGGGCAAAGCCTTCGGGGCCCAGCTCGGTGAGCTTGTTTTTGGTGCCGGGCTGGTAGTCGGCGTCCAGATCGAACTTAGGCAATACGGGCTTGCGCAGCTCCCGCTTGGGGTCGGTGAGGCCCTTCACGTCGGGGTTGCCATTCACGATAACGTCGCCGACGAAGCCCAGGATTTTGGTGCCCCGGTCCTGACGCACCTTGAACTTGAACAGCTCGGCGTGGTCCTTGATGAAATCCACGTTGGCCTGCCCGCTCACGAAGGTGGGGTTGGCGATGATGTTCTGCAGGAACTGAATGTTGGTGCGCACCCCGCGAATCCGGAACTCGTCGAGCGTGCGGGCCATCTTGGAGGCCGCTCCTTCCAGCGTGGGCGCGTGGGCCGAGACTTTGACCAGCAGCGAGTCGAAGAAGGGCGAAATCTTGGCTCCCTGGTACACCGAGCCCTGGTCGAGGCGGATGCCGAAGCCGCCGGCCGAGCGGTAGGCCACGATGGTACCGTAGTCGGGCTTGAAGTCGTTTTCGGGGTCTTCGGTGGTAATTCGGCACTGAATGGCGTACCCATTTTTCATTGGCCGGCCACCTACTTCCAGCCCAATTTCGGGGTCCGAGAGCTTGGCGCCGTCGGCAATGTAGATCTGGGTTTTGATCAGGTCGATGCCGGTAATCATCTCCGTGACGGTGTGCTCGACCTGGATGCGGGGGTTTACCTCGATGAAGTAAATCCGGTCCATTTCCGGGTTCACCAGAAATTCGACGGTACCCACGTTGTTGTAGTTCACAGCCCGACCCAGGCGCAGCGCGTACTCATATAAGAGGTGGCGCATGTGGTCGGGCAGATTCAACGAAGGCGCTACTTCTACCACCTTTTGGTAGCGGCGCTGCACCGAGCAGTCCCGCTCATACAGGTGCACGATGTTGCCGTGGGTGTCGGCCACGAGCTGCACCTCGATGTGCTTGGGGTTCTCCACGAACTTCTCCAGGAACACTGTGTCGTCGCCGAAGGCTTTCAGGGCCTCGTTGCGGGCCTCGAAGAAGCCGCGCTCCAACTGCTCATCGTCGCGGATGACGCGCATGCCCCGGCCCCCACCGCCACTGGCCGCCTTGAGCATCACCGGGTAGCCGATGCGGTTGGCCTCGCGCTGGGCGGTTTCGAAATCGTTGAGGTCCTCGATGCTGCTCTCGATGATGGGCACCTGGCACTGCACAGCCACTTTTTTGGCGGCCACTTTGTCGCCTAGGGCTTCCATTACCTCGGGGCGCGGACCCACGAAGATGATGCCTTCCTCGCCGCAGCGCCGCGCCAGCGTGGCATTTTCCGACAGAAAGCCGTAGCCGGGGTGAATAGCATCCACCCCGTTGTCTTTGGCCACGCGCAAAATGCCCTCAATGTCGAGGTAGGGCTTCAGCGGGTCGTCGTCGCGGCCAATCTGGTAGGCTTCATCGGCTTTGTAGCGGTGCAGCGAGTAGCGGTCCTCGTAGGTGTAGATGGCCACGGTGGGGATGCCCAGTTCGGTGGCGGCTCGTAACACTCGAATGGCAATTTCGCCCCGGTTGGCGACCAGCAGTTTGCGGATGTTCATAGACTACGGTAGACGTGTTTGGCAGTGGAAGGAGCGTTGAGAGCGGAAAGCTAGGAAAAAGGCAGAGCAAACCCAGAATTTTGCAGCGAATTTTTGCTAAACGCTACAATTCGCAAACAAACATTCGTTATTCCATCCGTTAAGGTTACAATATAAAAACCTTGGGCAGCTAGCTCAGTTGTGAAGGCACAACCTCGACCCTCATTCCCCAATGAATTTTTCCGAAAAGAATATCCTGCTCGTTGGCGCTTCCTCCGGCATTGGCCTGGCTACGGCCCGGCTGCTGCACACGCTTGAAGCTAAGCTGTTTACCATCTCCCGCCATTTGTCGCCCGAGCTGGCCGAGCTGAATACCACGCACCTGGCCGCCGATGCCACCCAGCCCCTGGCCGCCGAGGTGCTGGCCCAGCTGCCCGAAGTGCTCCACGGCGTAGTGTATTGCCCCGGCAGCATCAAGCTGCGCCCTTTCGAGCGGATTCCGCTGGATGATTTCCGCTCCGACTTTGAGCTAAATGTGCTGGGGGCCGTGCAAGTGCTGCAGGCCACGATGAAGCGGCTGAAAAAGGCCGAAGGCGCGTCGGTAGTGCTGTTCAGCACGGTGGCGGCCACAACGGGCATGAGCTTTCACACCAGTATTGCCACGGCCAAGGCCGCCGTGGAAGGGCTGACCCGGGCCCTGGCCGCTGAGTACGCGGGCAGCAACATCCGCGTCAATGCCATTGCTCCTTCCCTGACCGACACGCCCCTGGCCGCGCCCCTGCTCAATACGCCCGAAAAGGCCGAGGCCGGCGCCAAGCGCCACCCCTTGCAGCGCGTGGGTCAGCCCCAGGACATGGCCTACATGACCAGCTTCCTGCTTTCCGACCACAGCGGCTTCATTACCGGCCAGGTAATGCCCGTCAGCGGCGGCATGTCGAACCTAAAATAGGCAGTTACTTGCTTCGGTAATTCATGACTAAGATTGTTCTGTTCTGGCACCGGCGCGACCTGCGGCAGCACGACAATGCCGGGCTAACGGCCGCCCTGCAAAGCGGCTTGCCGGTCGTGCCGCTGTTTATCTACGACCGGGAAATCCTGGATTTGCTGCCCAGCCGCCGCGATGCGCGCGTCACTTTTATCTATGACGAAGTGGAGCGCCTGGCCCGGCAGACGGAGCAGGCCGGCGGCACGTTTCTGGCCGAGTACGGCCGGCCGCTGGCGGTTTTCGAAGCACTGCTGGGCCGCTATGAGGTAGCGGCCGTGTACACCAACGAGGACTACGAGCCCTACGCCGCCGTGCGCGACGCGGCCGTGGCCGAGCTACTGGCGCGGCATGGTGCCGGGCTGCACAGCTTCAAGGACCAGGTCATCTTTGCGAAAAACGAGCTACTCGGTAAATCGGGCAAGCCGGCCAAGGTGTTTGGGGCCTACAGCAAAGCCTGGCTGGCGGCGGTGCAGGACGAGCACCTGGCACCTTATCCGTCGCAGGAGCTCTACCGGGAGGCCAACCTGGTCCGGCTGCCCGAGGCGGCACCGCGCCCCACGCTGGAGCAGATGAACTTCGTGCGCCACGAGCAGCAGGTGCCCGCCGCCGAGCTGCCCGATGAGGAGCTGGTGCGCAACTACCACAACACCCGCGACAAACCCGGCCTGATTAACAGCAGCACGCGCCGCTCGGTGCACCTGCGCTTCGGTACGCTGAGCGTGCGGGAGCTGATGCGCCAGGCCCGGGCGCTGAATCCCAAGCTGCTCAACGAGCTGATCTGGCGCGACTACTTCATGATGCTGCTCTGGCATTACCCCTTCACGGCCACCGAAAGCTACGACCCACGGCTACGGAATGTGCCTTACCGTAACAATGAGGCGGAGTTCCAGGCTTGGTGCGAGGGCCGCACGGGCTACCCGCTGGTGGATGCCGGCATGCGGGAATTGAACCAGACGGGCTACATGCCCAACCGGGCCCGCATTGCCGCGGCGGGCTTTCTGGTGAAGCACCTGCTGATCGACTGGCGCTGGGGCGACCGGTATTTTGCCGACAAGCTGCTCGACTACGACATGGCGCAGAACGTGGGCAACTGGCAGTGGATGGCCGGTACGGGAGTGGTGGCTGCGCCCTGGTTTCGCGTCTACAGCCCCCAGAGCCAGCAGGAGCAGTACGACCCCTCGTTTGCCTACGTCTGGCAGTGGATTCCCGAGTTCGGCACCTGTGAATACCCCAAGCCCATCGTCGACCATAAGTTTGCCCGGGAGCGGGCCATTGCTACCTTCCGGGCGGCGTACCAGGCCCGGGAGTAGTCGGCGGGCCGATGGCAATTAATCGGCTGAAAAAGCAACTTACAGGGCGTAACACGGTTATAAGAACATGGATAAGGACCGCATCAAACAGGCTTACCTCGACTACGTGCTGCGCAAGGGCACCCCGCCAGCCTCCGTGTTTAAGCTCACCAGCAAGCTGAGCCTTCCGGAGGCGGAATTCTACCGTTACTATGCCAACTTCGACGCTATTGACCGCGAAATCTGGGCCGACTTTGCCCGGGAGGCGCGGCAGCGCGCGGCCACCGAGCCGGTGTGGGAACAGTACGGGGCCCGCGAAAAGCTGCTGGGCTTCTACTACACGCTGCTGGAGATTCTGAAGCAGAACCGCAGCTACGCCCTCAACTCCCTGCACCGCTCTTTGACGGTACTGCCGGGCCTCACCCCGCGCGTACTCGACGATTTCCGGCAGGACTTTGAGGTCTTCGTGCAGGACATTCTGCAGGAGGGCAAGCGCACAGAGGAAGTAGCCGTGCGGCCGTTGGTGCAAAGTCAGTACCCGCGCCTGTTCTGGCAGCAGGTGCTGTTTGTGCTGGGCTTCTTCGCCAAAGACGACTCCCTGAACTTTGAGCGGACCGACGCGGCTATTGAAAAGGCCGTGACGCTGAGCTTCGACCTGGTGGGCCGCAACACCCTGGACTCGGCCCTGGACCTGGCCCGCTTTCTGGTGCACCGCCGCTAATGAGTGACCACACCAGTACTCCCGATGCGCCGGTGCCCGGCCCTGACGCGGGTCGTCAGCTAGCGTCGTTGCCCACCACGAAAGTGGCGCGGGCGGCCCGCTTTGCCAAAACCGGCCTGAAAGTAGGCGCCAACTACGTGAAGCACTACGCTAAGCGCGCCGCTGGCGTCGCCAGCGAAACCGACGACCTGCACGCGGCCAACGCCGCCGAGCTGTACGGGGCCCTGAGCGAAATGAAAGGATCGGTGCTGAAAGTGGCCCAGATGCTGGCCATGGAGAAAAACATGCTCCCCACGGCCTACTCCGACCGGTTTGCCCAAGCTCAGTACCAAAGTCCGCCGCTGTCGGGGCCGCTGGTAACCAAGGTGCTGCGCGACGCCTTTGGCCGCTCCCCGTTTGAGGTGTTCGATGAGTTTGACATCAACGCCCGGCAGGCGGCCAGCATCGGGCAGGTGCACCGGGCCTGCAAGGACGACCTGGAGCTGGCCGTGAAGGTGCAGTATCCCGGCGTGGCCGACAGCATCCGCTCCGATATCCGGCTGGTAAAACCCATTGCCCTGCGCGTACTGGGCCTCGATGAAGCCCAGGTGCGGCCCTACCTGGACGAGGTGGAAACCCGGCTGCTGGAGGAAACCAACTACGCCCTGGAGCTGCAGCGCGGCACCGAAATAGCCGCCGAGTGTGCCCACCTGGCCCACCTGCAGTTTCCGCGCTACTACCCAGAGCTGTCGACCAACCGCGTGCTGACGATGGACTGGCTGCCGGGGCAGCACCTGAAAGAGTTTCTGGCTACCGACCCCAGCCAGCAGGTGCGCAACCAGCTGGGCCAGGCGCTGTGGGACTTCTACGCCTTTCAGCTGCACACGCTGCACCGCGTACACGCCGACCCGCACCCCGGCAACTTCCTGCTGCGGGTCGACGACGGCGGTACGGTGGGCGTCCTGGATTTTGGCTGTGTCAAGGAAATTCCAGCCGATGTGTACGAGCTGTTCACGGCCCTGCTCACGCCCGAAACCCTGGCCGACGAAGCCCGTCTCGCCGCTCTGCTAACCCGGGCCGGTGTGCTGCGCCCCGACGACAGCCCGGCCCGGCAGGCTTTTTACCGGCAAACTATGCAGGCTTCCCTGGAGCTGGTAGGCCGCCCCTTCCGCCAGGCTACCTTCGACTTCGGCGACCCGGAGTACATGGCGGCCCTCTACCAGCTGGGCAACGAGCTGATGCAGGAGCCCGAGCTGCGGCAGCAGCGGGAGCCCCGGGGTTCGGAGCACTTTATCTACCTGAACCGTACCTACGTGGGCCTCTACGCCCTGCTGACGGAGCTGCGGGCCTCAGTGCAGACCGGCGCGGATGATACCGCCAAAGACTAAACCATTTTTGAGCTCGTCAGTTGTTAGCTTCAATTCGCGTTTTTAGGGCCTTGGCGGCTGTAAAAACGGCTTTCTACTCTACACCACCGTTCTGCTTTTATGAAAAAAATATGGACTCTGTGCGCTGCCTTGCTCAGCGTAGTTTCCGTGGCTTCGGCTCAGGTAAGCACGCCGCAACCTAAGATGACGTGCTGCTCACGGCCCGCGGCCGGCACCAATGCTACCGAGGTATTTGCTATGCTGGCTTCCAACGAAGACTTCTCCGGTGGCCACGATGCGCCCCTGCCCTACACCTATGAGGGCCAGGGAGAGATGATTGAGTTCAAAACCACCGATGGGCAGACGGCCAAGGCCTTTGAAATCAAAAGCAACGTGCGCTCCGACAAGTACCTGTTCGTGATTCACGAGTGGTGGGGACTGAACGACTACATCAAGAAGGAAGCCGCCACCTATGCCAACGAGCTGAAGGGCGTCAACGTCATTGCCCTCGACCTCTACGACGGACAGGTAGCCACTACTCCCGACGAAGCCGGCAAGCTGATGCAGGGCGTGAAAACCGAGCGGGCCGAAGCCATCATCAAAGGAGCGCTGCTGCATGCCGGGCCCAATGCCAAGGTATCGTCGGTGGGCTGGTGCTTCGGCGGCGGCTGGTCGTTGCAGACGGCTCTGCTGGCCGGCCCCAAGGCGGTGGGCAGCGTGGTGTACTACGGCATGCCGGAGAAGGACGTAGCCAAGCTCAAAACCCTGAACACCGACGTGCTGGGCATTTTTGCTACTCAGGACAAGTGGATCAACCCTGAAGTGGTCAGCCAGTTCCAGAAGGATATGGCCACAGCCAAGAAGAAGGTGACCATCAAGAGCTACGATGCCGACCATGCCTTTGCCAACCCCTCCAACCCGAAGTACAGCCGGGAGTTTGCCGCCCAGGCCCACGCGGCCTCACTCGAATACCTGCGCAAGAACTTCAAGCTAAAGGGCTGATACAGCTGGTGCTGGGCCCGCCCGGAAATTATTCAGAAAGCTACTCCGTTCGGGGTGGCTTTTTCTGTTTTATTCTCTACTTTATTTGCCGCCAATCTGCCCGCTGCCGGCCAGACGTGGCGCCTTATTTCCATCCTAGCTCTACCCCCATGACCACCTTACCCGCCCTGCTCGATGAATATGGTGAAAGCCACCAGAACCCGACCAACAAACTGGTGCACTGGGTGTGCGTGCCCCTGATTATGTTTTCCCTGCTGGGGCTGCTCTGGTCGGTGCCCCTACCCGGGGCCCTAGCCCGCGTTAGTCCCTGGCTGAACCTGGCGACGCTGGTAATGGTGCTGGCCGTGGTGTACTACCTGCGCCTGTCGGTGCCGCTGGCTTTGGGCATGGTGCTCATCAGCCTGCTGATGGCCGTGGGTTTGCACCAGCTCGACGAGCATGCCGGGTTGCCTTTGTGGGCTATTTGCCTCATTATTTTTGTCCTAGCCTGGATTGGGCAGTTCTGGGGCCACAAGGTGGAGGGCAAGAAGCCCAGCTTTTTAAAAGACCTGCAGTTTCTGCTCATTGGCCCGCTCTGGCTGCTGCATTTCGTGTACCGAAGCCTGGGCTGGCGCTATTAAGCGGCCTGGCAAGCACCCTGCGGCCCGCCTCTGCCTGGGCTCCAACCACCCTGCCCGGAGAAGTTTGCTTGGTTTCCTGCAGTATTAGTTAAATAATTCTATTTAGTTATACTTTAGTAACACTACACGCTTACATTTGCTCGTTCTCGCTCCGCATTACCCCCGCAACAGTTTCATTTCTCACACTTATTTCACGTTAATGACCGTATTCCTACGCGTACCCCTGGCTGCCTTTGTCGCAGCCTTTTTGCTGTTACTTATTTCAGCTTCACCTGCCCGGGCCCAGGGGCCCGGCACGGGCGGCCCCCGTCCCGGTGCTACCAACGCGCCTATTGACGGCGGCGTAGGCCTGCTCGTAGCGGCTGGCGCGGCCTATACCCTGCGCCGCCTGCGCGCCACGCCACCCCAGGACTAAGTAACATCGGCCACTCAGACGCTGAGCGACGTTGGCTGCTAACCTCTCGCTTATACCCCTACCCTCACTCTATTCCTACATGCAACACGCCTACTACCGCCCCCTGTTTCTGGGAGCCTTATTAGTTACCAGCGCCCTTACGGCCCAGGCCCAGCGCTTCGAACTAGACTCTAGCTTCGATGCCGACGGCCGGGTAACAACGGCCCTTACCCCGCCCACTTCCAACGACAACGTTACCAAGCTCTACCCGCAAGCCGATGGCAAAATCATTGCCTTGGGCCGCAGCCGGCTGGGCGGGTGGGTTACCGTGCGCTACGATGCCAACGGCTCAATCGACACTTCCTATGGCACCAATGGCGCAATCAGCTATGACCTAGCCACGCAACGTCCCAATACGGCTTTCACCCTGGCCCAGCTGCAGCTGCTCCCCGACGGTAAGCTGCTGGCAGTAGGGGCACCCAACGGCGCGCCAGCCGATTCGGAAACCGCCGTGGGTGGTATACTCCGCTTCAACGCGAATGGCACCATTGATGCGAGCTTCGGCGACAATGGACTGGTGACCCGCCCTACCGTGGCGGCCACCCAGGAGCGCGGCAGTGTTTTCCGCACGGCGCAAGTGCAGGCCGACGGAAAAATCGTGGTAGTCGGCTCCCGTTACGTAAGAGTGTCGGCTTCGGGCACCCAAAACTACTTGCTGGTGGCTCGTTATAATGCCGACGGCACTCCGGATATGGAGTACAGTACCAACTTTATATTGCCCACCGTTACGTTCCCATCGGAGAATGATACCGATGGCTACAGTCTGGCCCTTTTGCCCAATGGCACCATTCTGGCGGGTGGGCGCTTCGGCCAGAGCTCCCAAAGTGCGTTCCGGGCGGTATTTGTACGCCTGCTCCCCGATGGCACGCCCGATGCATCATTTGGCACCGCTGGTCGTCGGCTCTACACAGAGTTGAACTACTACGCCAACAACCGCCAGATTCTACTCTTGCCTGATGGCAAGTTTTTAACCAATCTGGGCCTGGGCGCATCCTTTACCTACAACGCCAGCTTTGCACGCTTTTTGCCCTCCGGCGACCTTGATACCACTTTTGGCGTCAATGGGGTTGCCAATTTTCAACACGACTCCACCCAGCCTACCCTCTACGACGGCCCTTATGACGTAGCCGGTGGGTACAACAACGGGGAACTGGCGTTGCAGGCCGACGGCAAAATTGTCGTCAATGGCGGCAATGGCACCAACTTTGGCCTGCTACGCTTGAATCCCGACGGCACCAAGGACAGCTCCTTTGGCAGCAACTTTGACCAGACTATCCGCACTGAATTCACCGACTCCGCTTATCCGGGCTACTACCAGACGTCAGGGACTTCCAGTGTGGTGGTGTTGCCCGACGGCAAAATCGTAGCGGGTGGCGGGTATTACCGCAAGAAAGGTCCGTTACCCACTTCCCCACCCGTGGAGGAGAATTGGCTGTTTGCCCTGGCCCGGTATTCGGCGGTGCCTACCAGCACTCTTCCCAACGGCGTGTGGAACGGCAGCGTAAGCACTGCCTACGATAACGCCCAGAACTGGAGCAACAGCGTGCTGCCCGCCGACACGGCCACCAACGTGCTGATTCCCAAAGCCTCGACGCGTTACCCGGTTTTATCGACTACCGCCATCAGCCGCAACCTGACGGTGGAAGAAGGCGCCACCTTCACCCTGGCCGCCACCGGCACCCTGACCGCAATGGGCAGCCTCACGCTCAATGGCATGGTGCTGGGCAATGGTACGCTGCGGACACGGGGCAGCCAGGTGCAAAACATTACCAGCAGCGGCAGCCGGGAGTATGCCCTTATCAGCACGCTCGATGTAGGCCCGGCCGGCGCCCGCCTGGCGGGCCCGCTGAACGTGACGCAGCTGCTGCGCCTCAACGGTCCGCTGACCACCAATGGACAGATACTGCGCCTGGTTTCGACCAATTCGACCAGTGCAATGGTCGTAAACAACACGCCTACCGGGGTGGTAACCGGAGCCGTAACTGTAGAGCGCAACATCAACCCGGCCCTGAACCTGGGCAAAGGGTACCGCCACTACTCCTCACCGGTCAGCAATGCCGCCTTCAGCACTCTGGCCTACAACGGGTTTGTGCCCGTGCGCAACCAAGCCTATAATACCGCCGCCGACCCGGGCTCGGTTACGCCTTTTCCCAACATCTTCGAGTACAATGAGGCGCGGCTGAGCGCGGCTAATCCCGGCTTCGACCAGGGCTGGCAGGTGCCGGCCGATGCGCTTGAGCCCGGCAATGGCTACACCGTAAATACTTCCTCGTTTTCGCTGGGCGGCTCTCCCATTTCATTTGTGGGCACGCTCAACAACGGCACTATCACCCGCACGCTCACGGCCGGTACGCAGGCCGGGTCGGGTTGGAACCTGGTGGGCAACCCCTACCCCGCCCCGCTCGACTGGAACCTGGTCAGCCTGCCGGCGGGTCTGGACGCGGCGGCTTACGTGTTTCGCAGCAGCGGTGAGTACAGCGGCTCGTATGTGAGCTACGTCAACGGGGTGGGTGCGGGCAACATCCTGCCGGCAATGCAGGCCTTCTTCGTGCGGGCCACAGCGCCTTCCGTCACGCTGCAGTTCACCAACGCGGCCCGCCTGACGACCTACGCTAATCCGGACTTTTACCGCGCCGCGGCCGAAACCCGCCCCCTGCTCCGCCTCGACCTGACGGCTCCCGGCCAGGCTCAGCCGAGCGACGCGGCCTACGTCTACTTCCAGCAAGGAGCTACCGCCCAGGCCGATTCTCAGTTTGATGCCTACAAGCTACCCGGCAGCAACGGCGCCCAGCTCAGCACGGTGGCCGGCCAAACCGAGCTGTCCATCAACGGCTTGCCTCTGCTTTCCAGCCAGGGTACCAGCGTAGCCCTCCACGCCTGGCTTGACCAGGCCGGTACCTACACGCTGACGGCCGGCCAGCTGCTCAACTTCAACAGCGCCACTCCGGTGCTGCTGGAAGACAAGCTCACCGGCACCTGGCACGACCTGCGCCAACAGCCCGCCTATTCCTTTACCGTGGCCACGGCCAACGCGGCTCTGACCTCACGCTTTGTGTTGCACTTCGGCCAGAGCCGGACCCTGGCCAGCCAGCCAAGCCTGGGGGCTGCCACGGTAAATCTGTTTCCGAACCCGGTTACGGGTGGGCAGCTCCGCATTCAGCTCAGCGGCCTGACCGGCCCAAGCCAGCAGGTTGCCGCGCATTTGTACAACCCCCTCGGCCAGGTAGTGCGCCACCAGACACTGACCATCCGGGCCGGCTCTCTGGATGGCGTACTATCGGTGCAGGGGCTGAGCAAGGGCGTGTATACGCTGCGCCTGACCAGTGGTCAGCAGGTATCCGCGCACCAGATTATCATTGCTGAATAACACCGGATGTACCTCATTAAAAAGGCCGCTTACTTCTGTAAGCGGCCTTTTTGTTGGGGCTGGTTCTAGAAAAAAGCAGCGGCTACGCCACCTGCAGCTGCCAGCCGCTGGATAGCAAGGCGGCGAGTTCCGCCACGCTTTCCGTGAGCTGGTCCCAGCTGTTGAGCACAAAATAATGCTCCTGCAGATGCGCTTCGCTGTATTCAGTTTGCAATACGGTAGCCAGGTCGAAGGCACGGCGCGTGCTTTCGTCGGCTACGCAATGGTGAATTTCACCCGACGATGAGAGCAGACCGGCGCCGTACATGCGCGTGGCCCCCTGCTCCTGCACCAGTCCAAACTGCACGGTGAAGCCGTACAGCCGCTCCAGGCGGGCCAGAGCGGGTGCATCATGCAGGTGCTGAGCGGCAACGCGCCCCAGAAAATGCAGAAAGTCGGCAAAGGCCTGATCCATCAGCAGGGGCACGTGGCCGAACACACCGTGAAACAGATCGGGCTCCTCAGTGAAGTCGAACTGCTCCATGGACCGGATCCAGACGGTGGCCGGAAACTTGCGCTGGGCCAGCAGGCCAAAGAAAGTAGCATCGTCGAGCATGCCCGTGACGGGCTCCAGCTGCCAGCCCGTAGCCTTCTGCAGCCGCTTGCTGATTTCCTCAAACCGGGGCAGCGCGTTGCGGTGAAGGCCCGCTTTGGCCAGGCCCACACTAAACGCCGCCGCCGCCCGCTTGTGCAGCAGAGCCGTTTGGCGGTCAAACAATACTTTCCAAACCAAATGGTCTTGGGTGGTGTACCGGTCGTAGTGTTGTTGTACCATGACGTTAGGCATAAAAAAAAAGGCCCGGCTCCTGGTAGGAGTCGGGCCTTGACGATTTTCAGAGGGTTAGTAGCATGTGCTTCTAGCTTCCGTACCGGCAATACAGCCCGACTCCGTCCTTGACGGGACGAATATTTAGGCACATGTATTTCGCGGTTTGGTTCATCATACTGAAGGCAAATATATAGAATTATGGAAATAGGTTGTATATGCAAACCCTATATTTTTTTCAGTCATTATGGATAGATACTTCACACTATACGCAAACACACCTTCCACAAGAGGGAGTTAGCAGCATATTAAGACAATAAAACCCAATTACCCCCTCAAAATATATACCCCTACTTTAATCATGGGTAGTAAAGTAGCAGCTAATGCCCTTGAATGCTCGAGCGTAAGTCTACCAATGAAAAGAATAGGTATTCCGCGTCACAAACTCCTCACTAGTGGCATACTTAACCTGTTTGCTTACTGAAAATTGCGTCGCAGATAGCACGAGGGTTTTGCGGATAAGGCAGCTTTTGCCATCATCCTGCCCCCGCCCTTCCAGCACCAGTTCGGCAGTATGGTCGGGAAGCGGGGTTTTGCTTATGACTTGCAGCAAAACATCGTCCCACTCGACGGTAGCGCCATCTGCCGAGAGGCGCAGCTGGTCGGCACCCGTCACTTGCTGGCCGCTGGGCTCGGTGTAGACAAACTGCAGCGTCAGCTCCCGGGGAGCCGACTGCCGGGCACCGAGGCTGGTAGGCAGGCTCACGGGCTGTTTGGTCGAGTAGTCCAGGTAGGTGAGCGTGCCGTTCCATTGCCGGGCCACAGGCAGCAGCTCCTGCATGGTAACGGTTGGAAACTGGGTTTGGGCCTGAGCCGACGGGCTAGTGAGCAGCAGGAGCCCGCCGGCTGCAGCAGTGGCAAGTAGGCGCGCATTTGCTGCTAATGGCCATTCTCGGTGAGCCAGCCAATAATCGAGGGAATAGCGCCCCCCGCCGACCACGGACACGAGCACAAAAGACCAGAACAACAGCTGCTGGTAGTACATGCCCAGCAACGGCTCGGGCTGCTCGAACCACAGAAAGGCAATAACGAAGAACTGGAAGGCCAGCTGCGCAGCCCCCAGGCGCGTAAGCAACCCCAGCGCGATGAGCAGGCCGCCGATAAGCTCGCCCCAGATAGCCAGGGAAGCCCACAGGTAAGCCCACAGGTAAGCCGAGGGAAAGGTAAAGCCCAGAGCAGCCACCTGCTGCACAAACCAGTCGGGCGCGCCGGTTATGGCATGCCCCGCTAGCAGCTTGCTTAGTTCGGTAGCCGAAGTGAGCTGCACCAACTTGGCCCAGCCGGCCCCAACGGCAATGGACAGGCCCAGGTGCAGGCGGAAGAGCAGCAAGGCCGCATCAGCGGCCCGGGACGCCATGGGCGCGGCCGGAAACAGTAGCTTTTTCATGATGCGCCGGGATTACAGCTTACCGCTGGGCTCGTAATTCATGCTCAGGTTGTTCGTGTCGCCGGTGACGTGCAGGTTCACGTTGGCCCGCTGGGCTGACGGGTTGAGCAGCACCGCCGACGAGCCGGCCATGTAGCGCAGCGTGGCCGACTGCCCGGGCTGCAGCGTGGCTTTTCCGAAGATGCCGCCGTTGCGGGGCCGCTCCTTGAACTCCACGGCCACCTTGCCCACGTTGCGGGCCGCTACTCTGAAAGCGCCGGGTTGGCCGCCGCCCAGCACGAACTGCTTGCCGGGCTCAATCAACAAGTCGGATTTGATGCCGGCCCAACCGCAGGATAAGATACCGGTGAGCCCCAGTAACAGGCCCGCCACCTTCAGGGGGCGGCAGAAGAAAGGAGTAAGCATAGCAGTGGGGTGAAGTGAAACCATGCCCCAAAGGAAGCTACTGCTTCTTCCCCAAACGCCCCGATTTACGGCATGGGACGTCCCAATCTATAGTTTGACACCTGCGGCTCCCTACCCCTGGCGCGCTACTTCGCCCGGCGTGATGCCGCGCAGCTTCTTGAACACCCGGTTGAAAGTCGACTTGGAATTGAAACCGGCCTCTAGGGCCACGGCCAGCAAGGTGTAATGCCGAAACTGCGGGTCGAGCAGGCGCTGTTCGGCTTCCCGTACTCGATACTCATTGATGAAATCGTTGAAATTCTGCCCACAGCCCGCGTTGATAACCCGCGACAACCACGAGGTATTCGTTTGTAGCTGAGCGGCCAGCTCCCCCAGCGTCAGCTCGGGCGCTAGATAAGGCCGGGCAGTATCCATGTGCCGCAGCAGACGGGTGGTCCAGCGGGTCAGCTCGGCATCGGGGGCCGAAGGTGCCACGTCTGCAGCGTCGATACCAGCCTCTTGCTCGGCAGCCACGACCAGGCCGGGCGAGGTCGTCGTTGCCACCACTTCGGGAGCTGCCACGGACTGGGGTACACCCGCCGGCTCACGCGTCGGCTGGAAGTGCAGGCTGGCCAGTTGGTGCCCGGTCAGCAGCCCGGCAATGCTCAGGTAATAAATCAGCAGGCCGGTGAAGAGGTAGTCGTACCAGGCTTGATAGTAGCTCAGTGGGCTGACGAAGCTGTTGACAACGCCAAAAACCAGCGTCACGGCCGTTCCGAAGAGCACGGCCACCAGCACGTTGCGCAGCCAACGGAACCGAATCCGGTCGGTGTCCGAGAAGTTGTCATTCAGATAATGAGCATAGGCGCGGTATTCGCGCAGGGTGCGCAGCGCATAGCCGCCGATAAGCAGGTAGCCGGCCACATCCAGCGCGTAATCAAGCGGCAACTCGTTGAGCCTCGCCGCCAGCGGACCTTTGGTGCCGAAGTGAGCAGGCAACGGGTGCGCCCGCAGCCCATGCCACCAGCCCAAATCGTAAAGAAAAACGCCCAAGTGCTCGGCCAGCGGCAGCAGAGCCGGCACGAAGTGCAGCCAGTGGCGTCTTGCAAATCGAAATTCCTGGTTTGTGAGGCTACGGAAATAGAAGTACAGCGCCGGCCCCACCGCCAGCCAGTTGCTGAAGGGAAAGTAAAACATAAACGTGGAGAAGCCGTCGTGGGAGTCGTACCAGCCGGCAAATCCCAGCATCCACTGGGCCAGGCGCACCGTGTGCAGCACCAGCAGCAGCGCCAGCCAGGCGTCGGCCGCGGTGCCGTGGCGGCGGCTGCGCCCCAGCAGCACAATGCTCACGACGATACCCTGCAGGAAAAACGGCAGCAGCAACGCACTGTAGGCACTGAAAGTGAAGGGCATAAAACGGTTTTTGGTTGCCAGCTGACGTCTAAACCCGGCACTACGGCCCAGGTTTAATGCATCAACTAACAACCAAAAACCAACAACTAAAAACCCGCCGCTTATTCCAGCTCCTGGCGCAGGGCGTACACCTTGCGCATGTTCTGAATCAGGCGCGCCGACTCCGCAAAATTCAGGGTTTGCTGGCCGTCGGAAGCGGCTTCTTCGGGCTTCTCGTGGGCTTCGTACAGGATGCCGTCGGCCCCGGCCATAATGCCCGCCAGCGCCATCGGCGCCACGTACTCGCGGATGCCAATGCCGTGCGAAGGGTCAACCACCACGGGCAGGTGGGTCTTCTCCTTCAGAATCGGTACCGCGTTGAGGTCAAGAGTATTGCGCGAGGCCGTTTCGAAGGTCCGGATACCCCGCTCGCAAAGAATCAGCTTCTCGTTGCCGCCCGAAAATACGTACTCAGCCGACGAGAGCAGCTCCTCAATCGTGCCCGAAATGCCGCGCTTAATCAGTACGGGCTTATCAACGCCGCCCAGGGCATCGAGCAGGTTGAAGTTCTGGGTGTTGCGGGCGCCCACCTGGAACACGTCCACGTAGTCATGCATTTCCTCTACCTGCGACACCTGCATTACCTCGGTCACGATTTTGATGCCCCGGGCCCGCGCCATCTGGTGGAACAGCTTCAGGCCGTCCATGCCCAGGCCGCGGAACGAATAGGGCGACGAGCGGGGCTTGAACACGCCGCCACGCATCAGGCGCACGCCATTTTCGACGAGGTGGTCCATGATTTTTTCCATCTGGGCCTCACTTTCGATGCTGCAGGGGCCAGCGGCAATGCTCAGTTGGCCTTCGCCGATGTAGACTCCGTCGCCGAGGTCGAGCACGGTGGGGCGCACTCTCCACTTGCGGCTCACCAGCTTGTAGTCGTCCGACACGCGGTGAATGTCCAGGATGCCGGGCAGCTGGCCCAGGGTGCGCAAATCGACGTCGGCTTTGCCAATGCCCACCAGGTAGCTGGCGCGCTGCGTGTCGACCTCGGTTACTTTGAACTTAGCGTCCTTAACGTGGGCAATGATGTCGGCCTTTTGTTCGGCCGAGGTGGTTTTTTCGAGTTGAATAATCATGGCTGGATGAGTGGGGTCAGCGGAAGAAAATATCTGCTAACTAATTTAAGATAAGATAGATGAAACAAATTTTTGGGCAGCCTGCGGCGCGTCGGCCGTGTCTTCCAGGGCCCGGATGAAGGCCGAGCCGATGATGGCGCCGTGGGCATACTGCGAAGCCCGCTGGAAAGACGCTTTGTCGCCGATGCCGAAGCCGATAAGGCGCGGATTGCGCAGGTTCATGGCCGCAATCCGCTCGAAATACGCTTCCTGCGTGCCCGCCTCCTGGGTGTTGGCGCTGCCCGTCGTGCCCGGCCCCGATACCAGATACAGGAAGGCATCGGTTAAGGTATCCATGTGGCGGATGCGCTCTGGCGCGGTCTGGGGCGTAATCAGGAACACCGGCTGCAGGTTGTATTGCTTGAAAATGGCCTGGTATTCCTGCTCGTATTCCACCAGCGGCAGGTCGGGCAAAATCAGGCCATCAACGCCGGCGGCGGCAGCTTCGCGGCAGAAGTTCTCCATGCCGAACTGCATAATCGGGTTCAGGTAGCCCATCAGCAGCAAGGGCGTGTCGGGCACCTGCTGGCGGATGTCTTTAAGCTGCTCGAACAGCACATAGAGGTTCATACCGTTGGCCAAAGCCACCGAGCTGCTCTGCTGAATCACGGGACCGTCGGCCAACGGGTCGGAAAAGGGCATGCCGATTTCAATCAGGTCGGCGCCGGCCGTGGTCAGGGCCTGAATCAGGGGCACGGTGTCCTGCAGCTTGGGGTAGCCGGCCGTGAAATACACGTTGAGCAGGTTTTGACCTTTCTGCTCAAAGGCTTTTTGAATGCGGTTGGTCATATTACTTGAGCTGATCGGCGTATTTCATGTAAGTTTCCAGGTCTTTGTCGCCGCGGCCCGAGAGGTTGATAACCACCACTTCGTCGGGCCCGGCGCCCAGCTGCCCCAGTGCGGCCAGGGCGTGGGCCGTTTCGAGGGCCGGAATAATGCCTTCCAAACGGCTCAGCTCGGCCACGGCTTTCAGGGCCTGCTCGTCCTCGATGCTGATAAACCGGGCCCGGCCCGAAGCACCCAAGTGCGCGTGCAGCGGCCCGATACCGGGGTAGTCGAGGCCAGCCGACAGCGAGTAGGGCTCGGTAATCTGGCCGTGCTCGTCCTGCATCAGCAGCGTGCGGCTGCCGTGAATGATGCCCGGCGTGCCCAGCACTGAGGTAGCGGCCGAGTGCCCGGAGTGAATGCCGTGCCCGGCCGCTTCCACGGCCACCAGCTGCACCGAGGGCTCATCCAGGAAGTGGTAGAAGGCGCCAGCGGCATTGGAGCCGCCGCCCACGCAGGCCACCACGTAGTCGGGCAGCTCGCGGCCTACTTTTTCCAGCAGCTGCTTGCGCATTTCCTCACTGATGACCGACTGCAACCGCGCCACCAGATCGGGGTACGGGTGCGGACCCACCACCGAGCCGATGATGTAGTGCGTATCCACGGGGTTGCCGATCCAGTCGCGGATGGCCTCGTTAGTGGCATCTTTCAGGGTCTGGCTGCCGCTGGTCACGGCCACTACTTTGGCCCCGAGCAGACGCATGCGCTCCACGTTGGGCCGCTGCCGCTCGGTGTCGGTTTTGCCCATATACACGATGCACTCCATGCCCATCAGCGCGCACACGGTAGCCGTGGCCACGCCGTGCTGCCCCGCGCCGGTTTCGGCAATGATGCGCGTTTTGCCCAGCCGCCGGGCCAGCAGAATCTGGCCTACGGTGTTGTTTACCTTGTGGGCGCCGGTGTGGCACAGGTCTTCGCGCTTGAGGTAGATGCGCGTGTTGTAGCGCGCCGACAGTCGTTTGGCTTCAAACAGCGGCGTGGGCCGGCCGACATAGTCGCGCAGCAGCTGCTGGTATTCGGCCTGGTACTCGGGGTCGGCCAGAATCTGCAGGTATTGCTCGCGCAGCTCTTCCACGTTGGGGTAAAGCATTTCCGGAATGAAAGCTCCCCCGAATTCGCCGTAGTAGCCGCGGGCATTGGGTTGAAAGGTCGTAGTCATGATGGTTTTTGCAGGGATTCGCGCAGCGGGTTTGGCCGCGTGGAATGCTTGGAGGTTGAGGAAGTCAGGACCGGAGCTGGCGGAACATGGGCGCCAGCCGGGCGGCGTCTTTGATGCCGGGCTGGATTTCAAACCGGCTGTTCAGGTCGACGGCGTACAAACCGGGCAGCTGCAGCTGCTGCAACGCGGCGGCGTGTTCCAGCTCCAGGCCGCCGGCCAGAAAGTAGGGCACCGACAGGTCGTAGCCTTGCAGAATGCGCCAGTCGAAGGCCGTGCCGTTGCCGCCGGGCTGCTCCCCTTTCGTGTCGAACAGAAAGTAAGTGCAGCTGCTCACGTAGGGCCGCAGCTGGTCGAAGTCAAACACGGCGTCTACCGCAAAGGCTTTGATAACCGGAATGCCCGCCGCCTGCAGCTCAGCGCACTGCGCCGGGGTTTCGTCGCCGTGGAGCTGCACCAAATCGAGGCCCAGCTGGGCCACTTTCTCCCGGATAACAGCCGTCGACTCATTGACGAACACGCCTACTTTGCGGCAGCCGGCCGGCAACTGCGGGAGCTGCGCGGCCGTGAGCGTGGCTGGCACGCAGCGCGCCGACTTCAGGTAGAAGATGAAGCCCAGAAAGTCCGGTTCCAGCGCCCCGACGGCCGCAATATTTTCCGGCTGCCGCATGCCGCACACCTTGATACGCAAAGTAGCAGCGGGGACAGATGAAGCAGCGGAAAAGCTCATGGCAGGCAGCACGTGGGGTTCCGACTAAATCAGGGTGGTCGACTCGGTGGCGTGCAGCTCCTGCACCAGCGCGTGGCAGGCTTTTTCGGGGCGGCTGCTGCGCATGAAGGCTTCCCCGATCAGGAAACCGCGGTAGCCCACGGCGCGCAGCTCATTGATGGCCGCCGCCGAGGTCAGGCCGCTTTCCGTCACCTTCACAAACTCGGCGGGAATCTGCTCGGCCAGCTCCCGGGAGGTGTCGAGGCTCAGGCTGAAATCGTGCAGATTGCGGTTGTTCACACCCACCAGATTTACCGCGTCGGGGTGCAGGGTGCGGTCCAGCTCTTCGGCATTATGCACTTCCAGGAGTACTTCCAGGCCCAACGAGCGGGCCAGCTGCCCGAAGCGCAGCACTTCCTCGGGAGTCAGCACGGCAGCAATCAGCAGAATAGCATCGGCGCCGATGCTCTTGGCTTCCAGAATCTGGTACTCGTCTACCACGAAGTCTTTGCGCAGAATCGGGCAATAATTGAAGCGGCGGGCAATGGTCAGGTCCTCATTCTTGCCGGCAAAAAACTCGGCATCGGTCAGCACCGACAGGGCCGAAGCACCGGCCTGCATGTAGCCCAGCGTGGTGCGCTCTACCGGCGCATGCTGGTTGATCCAGCCCTTGGAGGGCGACTTGCGCTTGAATTCGGCGATGATACCGCTCAAATCGTCGCGCTGCAGGTACTTGCGCAGCGACAAAGGCTGGCTGTTGAAGTAGATGCTGCGCTCGAGCAGCTTGGCGGGCACCAGGCTCTGGCGCTCGGCTACCTCACGGCGCTTGTGCGCCACGATTTTGTCCAGGATGGTGGTCATTGTGGGAGTACTAGTCATAGGAAAGTGAATCGAAGTGGCCCCTACCGGAACCGTTAGAAAGTGAAAAAAGTAACCGAATCGATGTCCGCCGGATATAAAAGGCTGACCATTAACAATTGAAAGACACTGATTTAAGTAGAAAGCAAGGTATTGAAAGCCCGACTAGCCCGGCCCGAATCCAGGGATTCGCGGGCCTGGTCCAGGGCTTCGGCAAAGGATAAGGTGGGGACCACGCACTGAATGCCCAGGGCCGCGTTGGCCGTTACCACGTCGCGCTGGGCGGCCGTGGCCCGGCCTTCCAGCACCCCGCGAAACAGCGCCGCCGACTCGGCCACGGTGCTGCCGCCGGCTAGCTGCTCCGGCGCGTAGGTAGTCAGGCCCAGGTCTTCGGCGGTGAAAAACTGCTCCCCGCGAATTGAGCTGGTTTTGGCCGCTCCGGTCAACGACAACTCATCGTAGCCATCCAGGGCGTGCACCACGGTGTAGCTGGTAGTGGTTTGCTGAAACAGGTAGTTGTAGAGGCGCAGCAGCTCCAGGCTGAACACGCCCGCCAGCTGGGCCGTAGGCCGCGCCGGGTTCACCAAGGGGCCCAGAATATTGAAGAAGGTGCGCACCCCCAGTTCCCGCCGCACGGGCCCGGCGTGGCGCATAGCCGGGTGAAAGGCCGGGGCGTGCAGAAAGCAGATGCCCGCCTCGTCCAGCTGCCGCCGCAGGGTATCGGAAGAAGCCTCGAAGTCGTAGCCGAAGTGGGCCAGGATGTTAGAAGAGCCGCAGATAGACGACACGCCGATGTTGCCGTGCTTAGCCACTTTGTAGCCCGCGCCGGCCACCACGAAGCAAGCCAGGGTGGAAATGTTGAACGTGTCTTTGCCGTCGCCGCCGGTGCCCACAATGTCGAGCACGTCGCGGGTGCCCAGCTGCGGGTCGCGGCACAGGTCGAGCAGCGCGTCGCGGAAGCCGGCCAGCTCGGGCACCGTGATGGGGCGCATGCGGTACACGGTCATGAAGGCCGCCGTTTCGGCCGGGTTAGACTCGCCCTGCCCGAGCTGCGACAGGGCTTCGTGGGCTTCGTCCCGGGTCAGGGTTTGCTGGTCGAAAAGGGTGGTGAGAAACTTTTTCAAGAGAGGAAGTGCGAAAGGAAGAAAGCAGACTGGTTTGAAAGCAGGTGCAGGGCCAGCCCCGCAGGTACAACAGCTAGCCTTCCAGCCAGTTTTTCAGCATCTGATGGCCGTGCTCAGTGAGGATAGATTCGGGGTGAAACTGCACGCCGCGCACGTCATAGTTGCGGTGGCGCAAAGCCAGAATCTGCCCGTTGGTGTCGCGGGCCGTTACTTCCAGCTCCTCGGGGAAGTTTTCCGGCGTCACCACCCAGGAATGGTAGCGGCCGACTTTGAACCGCTCGGGCAGGCCGTTGAACAGCCGGTCGTCGCCGGCCACGATGTCGGCGTCGGTGGCAATGCCGTGGAGCACAGCCGGCAGATTGTACAGCTCGCCACCAAAGGCTTCGGCAATGCCCTGGTGGCCCAGGCACACGCCCAGCATGCGCTTGGTGGGCGCATAGCGGCGAATTACTGCCGGCATCAGCCCCGCCTCCGACGGTACGCCGGGCCCGGGAGACAACATTATGGCATCGTACTGCTCAATGTCGTCCAGATTGATTTTATCGTTGCGCACCACGTCGGTGGCGGCCCCGTAGCCCAGTTCGCGCAGCAACTGCACGAGGTTATAGGTAAAGGAGTCGTAGTTATCGAGAACCAGGATTTTCATGGTGTTGGTCTGTTGGGTTGTAATTCGCCCGTCATGCTAAGCGCAGTGTAGCCGAATATCTTTACCGTGGTTGTATGCAGGTTTCACGGCAGCAGAAATGCTTCGGCAAGAGGGCGCTAGTGAAGCAGGACGTTCTGATTACGAACGTTCTTCTACTTGTTAAACAGCGGCCGTCAGCTTCTCGCCTACTGCCTCGGCGGCTTCCAGGGCTTTGCGCAGAGCCGCCAGCTTGTGGTGCACCTCATTCAGCTCCGAGTTGATGTCGGAAGCGGCCACTACGCCGGCGCCCGCCTGGTAATACAGCTGGTTGCCGGTGCTCAAAAACGAGCGAATCATGATGGCGTGGTTGAAGTCGCCGTTGAAGCCCAGATGGCCCAGGCAGCCGCCGTAGTAGCCGCGGCCCGTAGGCTCCAGCTGGTCGATGAGCTGCATGGCCCGGTGCTTGGGCGCGCCCGAGAGCGTACCGGCCGGGAACGTGTCGGCTACCACCTGCAGCGGGGCCACGCCAGGCGCCAGCATGGCATTCACTTCGCTCACGAGGTGAATGACGTGGGAGTAAAACTGGATTTCGCGGAACACCTTCACTTTCACCTCGTCGCCGTGGCGGGCCAGGTCGTTGCGGGCCAAGTCCACCAGCATCACGTGCTCGGCGTTTTCCTTGGGGTCGGCGGCCAGCTGCTGGGCCAGCTCGGCGTCCTGGGCATCGTGGCCGGTGCGGCGGAAGGTGCCGGCAATGGGAAACAGGCTAGCCTGCCGCCCTTTAATCAGCAGCTGCGTCTCGGGCGAGGAGCCGAAGATCTTGAAGTTGCCGTAGTCGAAATAGAATAGGTAGGGCGACGGGTTCACCGACCGCAGCGCGCGGTATACGTTGAACTCGTCGCCCACAAAACCCTGCTGAAAACGCCGGGACAACACAATCTGAAATACGTCGCCGCGGCGGCAGTGCTGCTGCCCGGCGGCCAGCGCCGTCAGGAATTCGGCATCGGTCTGGTTGGTCTGCTCCTCGCCTAGTAGTCCGAAGCCAAACTCGGGCAGACTCGGGTTGCGGATCAGGTTGACCAGGCGCTTGAGGCCGTCGTGGTCAGTGGGCTCATCCGAAGGCGAGTGCTCAAACACGAACAGCTCGTTGCGGAAGTGGTTGATGGCAATGACGTAGCGGTAGGTGCCGTAGATGATGTCCGGAATCTGCCCCGCTGCTTCCTTCTCAGCATTCAGCGTCAGGTCCTCGAAGTACTGCACGCCTTCGTAGCCAATGTAGCCAAACAGGCCGCCGGTGATAAAGTCGAACCCGGATTCTTCGGTTTGGAAGCTGTCGGCAAACTCCTGCAGGCGCGTCAGGGCCAAGCGCGGGGCAGCCAGGGTTTCGGTGGTTACGGAGCCGTCCACCAGGGTTTGGCGCAGCTCGCCGCGGCTGACCTCGAAGCGGGCCAGGGGCTCAAAGGCCAGGTAGCTGAAGGCATTTTGCTGGCCGTGGTAGTCGGAGCTTTCCAGCAGCAGGCAGTTGGTGTACTGGTCGCGCAGGCGCAGATACAGGCCCACGGGCGTCACCGTGTCAGCCAGCAGCCGGACATGGCGGGTTTTGAGATGAACGTGTTTCATTCGGTTTGCCCAGAGAAAACGGGCAGGTTATAGATAAAGTGATAGGAAATAGCGGCACTAGATATCGAGCTAAAATAAAAAAGCCCGGCTAGTGGCCGGGCTTTCCTTTATGATTGATGCAAGGTTGAAATGATGACCTTACCGCACGCACAGGGTTTCCCGTCCAGATTTCCGGAAAGGCCACCACCATGCTTGCTGAATAGTATCTACTGGACAGGTCATCATGAGGGGCAAATTCTCTCCTTCTTTCGGGCTCTAATGCTGCAAATATAAATGGGTTTTGGGGTTTCCCAACTCTTTCGCAACTTTTCTTACCGAATTCGCACATGAACCGCACTGCCCCTGCGGAATCCCCAGAAAAGCAGGCCTGGAATTACGAATTCTACTCCTTAATCAGTGCCTGGCTGCCTGACTGCTTGCCAGCCGTCAGGCGCATGAAGTACGTGCCTTTGGCCAGCCTGCTCACATCCACCGTCTGCCCGCTGCGCACTTTGCCCTTCAGCAGCACGCGGCCCGTCGAGTCGAGCACTTCCAGCCGGGCTTCCTTCACTGGTTCGGGCAGTTGCACCGTCAGGGCTTCCTTGGCCGGCATGGGATAGGCGCTGAAGGCCAGCGCCGCCTGCGGACTTTTGGCGGCCGTAACGCTGCCGGGGGCCATCAGCCACTGGTAGGCGGCGCCAAACTCGCGCTTCCAGAACCACTCGGCGTGCTGCCCGTCGGCACGCGGGTTGAAGCTCAGGTTGGCGGCCGGCACTCCCCCACTCTGCAGGGCGTCGCGCATGCGCTGCATGAGGGGCACCATGGTCTGGCTTTCCTGGGTGCCGCTCACAAAGTAAAAGCGCGTGTCAGGATTGGCCGGATTTTGCTGCACGTACTGGAAAAGCGGCTGCTCGGCAAACCAGAAGGCCGGCGAAAATACGCCCACTTTGCCGTACACGGCCGGGTATTTCAGGGACGCGTACACCGAAATCAAGGCGCCCATGCTGGAGCCGGCAATGCTGGTATACTCGCGGCCGCTCAGGGTGCGGTAGTTCGTATCGATGTAGGGCTTCAGGGTCTGGGTCAGGAAATCAACGTACACGTCGCCCTGGCCGCCACCGTACGCGGGGTTGTTCCAGGGCGAATACTCATTCAGGCGCTGGGCGCCGTCGTTATCAATTGCCACCACGATGCTGCCCGTGGGGTCCTGGCCCGACTGCTGCAGCTGGCTCAGAGTCTCATCGATGCCCCACTCGCCCGAGAAGCTGGTGCAGTTGTCGAACACATTCTGCCCGTCCTGCACATACAGCACGGGGTAGCGCTTGGTGGAGTTGGTAGCGTAGTCGTTAGGCAGATAAACCCACACGCGCCGGGCTCGGCCCAGTTGCGGCATGGCAAAGGCTGTGGTCATTACCCGCACGTTGGGCTGCAGCGCCGACGACTGGCAGCTGCCGCCACCGGCCAGATCTTCCCAGTTTAGCACCGTGTGCGTCACTGTTGCCGGTCCCGTTCCAAAGGTATAGCTGCGGTTGGGTACCGAGCCGTTGGTGGCATTGGTTTCCACGGAGGCCCAGGCGCCGCGGGTAAACTTATACTCGATAGTGCCGCTCTGGGCCGGCAAGGTCAGCTGGTAGGTGCCGTCCGCGTTTTTGGTCAGGGCATGGACCGCACTGCCCGGGTTCCAGTTGTTGAACGAGCCGGCCATATACAGTGTGGCGCTGGCGGGCGTATTGGCCGGCACTCCCGTCAATTTGAAGGTTACCTGGGCCGGCGCCGTGGCGGCAACCAGCAGCAGCAGGAACGTGAAAAAGTGTTTCATGCTCTAAAGTATCGGAGTTCCTTCTACAAACCCATTGGCCGGGCGGCAGTAGCCGCCCGCAGGCGGCCTAAAGCCCTAGCTGCCTTGCAAATACAAGGCTAATTTTTCTACGCAAAAAATTGGCTTGTCGAATTGGATTCAGTCCGCAAAAGCTCAAGTGAAAAAAAACAGCATTTTCCGCCCTTGGCCTACCCGCAAAAAGAGGCTGAATAATATAGGACAAAAACAAGGTGATTGACTTGCCACTTTTCCCCCTCCGCAAGGCAGTTGGTGACTCCGCACTTACCGCCTAAAGGCTTTTCCCGCTCCCTCTGGAAAATGCCTGCGCTTTATTTTAAGGCCTCAGGCTATGTTAAGGACGTGTTAAGGCACATTTCAGGCCTGTGCAAACCTTTGCACTGAAAATAGGCTGAAAACTATTTTCAGGAGGATATTAGCGTGTGTTGTATTTGTGGTTTTCAAAACTTTATCTTGCGTAGTTTATTAACGAGAAAGGTGATGTTGCACGAAGACAAAACCAGACGAAATCATGTTTTCAACACCATCGATTTCGTCTGTCCCGTCGGCTTGCAGCAGCATCCCACCACTGGCCCCGCCAGCTCAAAAATTCCCTCTCCTAACCCATTTTCAATGAAACACACTTACCTAGCGAAACTACTGTTTCTGCTACTCTTCGTCTGTGCCGGCTTCACCGGCGCATTCGCCCAAACCGGCGCCGTGAGCGGCCGTGTGCTGGACGAAAAAAGCCAAGGGGTTCCCGGTGCGACTGTTCTGATTGAAGGCACCACACTGGGTAGCTCGACCAACGCGGATGGCACCTACCTGATTCAGAACGTGCCCGCTGGTCCGCACACGGTAGTAAGCTCCTTCGTGGGCTACAACGCCAAGCGCGTGCCCGTGACCATTACTGCGGGTCAGACCACGGCTCTGGCCGACATTGCGCTGGCCGAAAATACGACCATGCTCAGCGAGGCAGTGGTAGTAGCCTACGGCACCCAGCGTCGGCAGGACGTGACGGGCTCAGTTGAGCAGATCTCCGAGAAACAGTTTGTGAAAGGGCAGGTAACCAACCCCGAGCAGCTGGTGCAGGGCAAAGTGGCGGGTCTGCAGATCACCACCGGCGGCGCCCCCGGGGCCAAGTCGGAAATCCGCATCCGCGGTGGTTCTTCGCTGAACGCCTCCAACGACCCGCTGATCGTAATTGACGGCGTACCCGTGGATAACAGCACGCTGAAAGGCGCCAGCAACCCCCTGTCGCTGATCAACCCCAATGATATTGAGAGCGTGACGGTGCTGAAAGATGCCTCCTCGACGGCCATCTACGGCTCGCGCGGCTCCAACGGCGTTATCATCGTGACCACCAAGCGCGGCCTGCAGGGCGAGGCGCTGCGCGTGAACGTGAACACCCAGTTCTCCGTGGCTACTCCCGCCGACTACGTACCCGTGCTGAACGGTGACCAGTTCCGGGCGCTTGTGAACCAGCGCGGCACGGCTGCTCAGAAAGCTGCTCTCGGCACTGAAAACACCGATTGGCAGCGCGAAATCTACCGCACGGCCTACACCACCGACAACAACGTCAGCGTGCTGGGCTCGGCGGGCAAAGTACCGTTCCGCGTATCGGGCGGCTACCTCGGCCAGCAGGGCTTGCTCCTGGAAAACACCCTGAAGCGCTATTCGGGCTCGGTCGGCGTGTCGCCGCTACTGCTCAACGACAACCTGCGCATCGACATCAACATCAAAGGCACCCAGATTGAGAATAACTTCTCGGATCAGGGCGCGGTGAACTCGGCCGTTTTCTTCGACCCAACCCAGCCGATTACCTCCAATGACCCGCGCTTTTCGCGCTACGGCGGCTATTTCGAGTTTGTGGATGCCGCTGGCAACCTCAACACCCTGGCGCCCCGCAACCCGATCAGCTCCATCAAGCAGCGCAGCGACCTGAGCACCGTGCGTCGCAGCATCGGCAACGCCCAATTCGACTACAAGCTGCCCTTCCTGAGCGGCCTGAGCGCCAACCTGAACCTGGGCTACGACATCCAGCGCGGCAAAGGCACCACCAACGTGCCCATCACGGCTGGTTCGCAGTTCAACCGCGGGGGCCTGAGCCAGCAGTACCGCCAGGACCTGAACAACCAGCTGCTCGAAGCCTTGCTGAAATACAAGCGCGACTTCGGCTCGGCCAAGTTTGACATTCTGGGCGGCTACTCGTGGCAGGAATTCCAGAACAAGAACTTCTTCTTCGATGACCTGCGCGCCAACGGTACGGTGTATCAGGCCGCTGAGCGGACCTACGACAACAAGGACCAGTACACCGACCAGTACAACCTGCTCTCGTACTTTACCCGGGCCAACCTGAACATCAACGATAAGTACCTGCTCACGGCCACGGTACGCGCCGACGGCTCCTCGCGCTTCAGCGAAGACAACCGTTGGGGCTACTTCCCCTCGGCAGCCGTTGCCTGGCGCATTAAGGGCGAAGACTTCCTGAAAGACTCGAAGGCCTTCTCCGACCTGAAGCTGCGCGTAGGTATCGGCCAGACCGGCCAGCAGGACCTGGGTGGCAACTACTACGGCTACCTGCCCTTCTCCACGCTGAGCGTTAACTCGGCCCAGTACATCATCAACGGGGTGCCATACCGCACGCTGCGCGGTGACTTCTACAACCCGAACCTGAAGTGGGAAACCACGACGACCTACAACGCCGGTATCGACTACGGCTTCTTCGACGGCCGTCTCTACGGTTCGGTTGACATTTACCAGCGCGATACGAAAGACCTGCTGAACGAAGTGCTGGTAGCCGCTGGCTCCTATCCTTCCAACGGCGGTACCCTGAACGTAGGCTCGCTGACCAACAAGGGTCTGGAAATCACGGCTAACGTGGACGCCGTGAAGAGCGAGAAGTTCAACGTGTCGGTGAATGCCAACGCGACCTTCAACCGCAACAAGCTCACGAAGCTGACCGCCAGCGACGACGTGCAGCAGGTGGACTTCCTGACCGGTGGTATCAACAACTTCGACAACGTCGGCAACGGTGACATCCAGGTAAACTCGGTGGGCTACCAGGCGCAGTCGTTCTACGTGTACCAGCAGGCCTACGGCGCCGATGGTAAGCCAATCGAAGGCGTGTTCGTGGACCGCAACGGCGACGGCGCCATCACCCTGGCCGACCGTTACCGCTACAAGTCGCCCCGTCCGCAGGCCGTGTTCGGCTTTGGCTCCAACGTGAGCTACGGCAAAGCCAGCCTGGCTTTCACGATGCGTGCTAACGTGGGTAACTACGTGTACAACAACATCCGCTCCCGCTCCCTCTACGTACCTACCAGCGGCTTCAACCGCAACTCGACGACGGAGGTACTGGAAACCGGTTTCGGCACGACGTCGGCCAACCAGATCCTCTCCGACTACTACGTGGAGAACGGCTCATTCCTGCGCATGCAGAACATCACCATCGGCTACGATTTCGGCAGCCTGGTAAAGGAGAATTCGAACCTGGGCGTCTCGTTTGCTGTTCAGAATGCGTTCCTGATTACGAAGTATCAGGGTCTGGATCCGGAAATCGAGAGTGGTATCGATAACACGGTTTACCCCCGTCCGCGCACGTTCACTGTTGGGCTGAATTTCGGCTTCTAACCCTTACCTCAAATTCCCCATGAATACTTCCTTTACCCGTAGTCTGGGCACTTTTGCCCTTGCTGCCTCGCTGTTCACCAGCGTATCCTGCACCAAAGACCTGGACCAGAAGCCCAGCTACCGTGCTAGCGCCGACGTAATCTACAGCGACCCGGCCCAGATTTTCCAGGTTCTGACCCGCCTGTATTCGGGCCTGGCCGTAGCCGGTCAGGGCCAGGTAGGCTCGAGCACCGAACGCGGCGACCTGGTGAAAATCAACGCCGACTACTCCAACTACGTCCGTAACTACTGGAACCTGCAGGAAATCACGACCGACGAGGCCACGCTGGCCTGGGGTGACCCCGGCATTCCGGACTTCAACACGCTGACCTGGAACCCCGACAACCAGTTTATCCGGGGCATGTACGAGCGGTTCTACTTCCAGATTTCGGCCTGCAACGAGTTCCTGCGCCAGACCACGCCCGAAAAGCTTTCCGAGCGGGGCATCTCCGCCAGCGGCGAAGTGGCCAACATCGGCCAGTACCGGGCCGAAGCCCGCTTCCTGCGCGCGCTGAGCTATACCCACCTGATGGACCTCTACGGCAACGTACCGTTCACCACGGAAGCCTCCGTTATCGGCGACCTGCCCCCGCAAAAGTCGCGGGCTGAGCTTTTCGCCTTCATTGACACGGAGCTGAAGGAAATCGAAAACAGCATGCTCGCGCCCCGCACCCAGTACGGCCGGGCCGACAAAGGCGCCCTCTGGGCCCTGCAAACGATGGTGTACCTGAACGCGGAGGTATACGCAAAAACCAACCGCTACACGGATGCCATTACGGCCGCCAAAAAGGTTTTGAGCGCCAACTATTCGCTGGCTCCGGAGTATCGTTCCCTGTTCCTGGCCGACAACCACGAAGGTGCCGCCAAGAATGAGATGATCTTCCCCATCGTTTTCGACGGCGTATACACCCAGAACTTCGGGGGCACGACTTTCCTGGTGCACGCCTCGATTGGCGGCTCGATGAAAGCCGCTGAATTCGGTGTGAATGGTGGCTGGTTTGGTCTGCGGGCCAAGAAAAACCTGGTCGATCTGTTCCCCGGCGGTGCCACCAGCACCGACAAGCGGGCCATGTTCTACACCCAGGATCAGTCGAAGGAAATCACCAACTTCAGCGACTTCTCCCAGGGCTACCCCGTAACGAAGTGGCGCAACGTGAAGCTGGACGGCACGCCCGGCTCGTGGTACCCCAAGCCTGACGGCAGCGGCGGCAACGGCGACTTCGTCGACACGGACTTCCCCCTGTTCCGCTTGGCTGACGTGCAGCTGATGTATGCCGAAGCCGTGCTGCGCGGTGGCACGGGCGGCGACGCCGGCCAGGCCCTGACCTACGTAAATGCTATTCGTACCCGCGCTGGTGCTACGCCGCTGGGCTCCATCAGCCTAGATGATATTCTGGCCGAGCGTGGCCGGGAGCTGTACTGGGAAGGCCACCGTCGGACGGACCTTATCCGTTTCGGCAAATACACTACCGGTGCTTACCTGTGGCCATTCAAAGGCGGGGTAGCCGAGGGCCGGGGCGTAGCCGACACCCGTACGCTGTTCCCCATTCCTACCTCCGACCGGATTGCTAACCCGAACCTCAAGCAGAACGACGGTTATTAATCGAAGCGGGACTCCGGAAGGCCGGCGCTTCGCCGTGCCGGTCTTCCCCCAACTTTCTTGGTATCTCACTTTCACTTTCGTTGTATGAAATCTCGCTTTACTCAAGTAGTTCTGGGGTTATTTACCCTGGCTACTTTTACCCTCGCATCCTGCGAAAAAGACGAGGTCCGGGCAACCGTGACTCCGGACGGCGCCCCGGCCTTTTCGGCCTCTACCAGTGCCGTGGTGCTGCAGCAGGCCAATAGCAGCGACAACGCTGTTACTTTCACCTGGTCGCCCATCAAATCGTTTACCTGGTCGAACGCCGAAAAGCCTTACAATCTGGAAACCAAGTACACGTTCCAAATTGATAAGAAAGGCAACAACTTCGCGGCTCCGGTTTCGGTTGATGCCGGCGCGGGCCCCACGACCAGCCTGACGGTAGAAAAGCTGAACGAGAGCCTGATCATGCTCGGCCTGGCCCCCAACGTGGCCGCGCCGGTTGAAATCCGCCTGAAGGGCAGCTACTCGCCCAGCGCTCAGCTGTATTCGCCTGTGGTGTCGATGACCGCGACTCCCTACAAAGTATGCGTGGCTCCTACTTCGGATGTCTGGGGCATCGTGGGCTCGGCTGCCATCAGCTGGGACACGGACGCTGTTATGACCTACGACTGCGACTCCAAGACTTACAAGCTGACGCGCACCATGGGCGTGGGCGAGTTTAAGTTCCGCGCCAACCGGGCCTGGACGGTTAACTTCGGTGACGACGGGGCTGACGGCACGCTGGAGCAGGATGGCAAAAACATCAACGTCACGACGGCCGGGGTGTACACCATCACCCTCGACCTGGCGGCGAAGAAGTACACGATGGTTAAGTAGGCACCGTTTCAGCCTACAGCCATAAAAAAGGAGCCGCTCTACCCGAGCGGCTCCTTTTTTATGGCTGTAGGCCAGCTTCAATATCTGCCCATAAAAAAAGGTGAGCCACGCGGCTCACCTTTTTTTATGACGTGGCCGGAGTGGCCGGCTATTGCACGAACACCTTGCGGGTATCCATTTTGTCGCCGATCTGCAGGCGCATCAGGTAGGTGCCTGTGGCCAGGCTGGCGGTGCTGATGGTTTTGGTTTGCAAACCAGCCGGACTCAGGCCGCTTTCGATTACGCGCACCGGACGGCCCAGCAAGTCGGTCAGCACGATGTTGACCTGCTCGGCGCGGGCTCCTACGTTATATACCACCGTGGTGGCGCCTTTGGCCGGGTTAGGGTAAACTCCCATAGCCAAGGCGGCGGCATCGGCGGCTTTGCTGCCCAGTACCGTTACGCCGGTGGCGCTGCCCACCACTACCGTCGCCGACTGAGTGCCGGGAATGGTGCGGAAGTCGGGGTCAGTAGCTAGGTTGGGCGCGGCGGGGAAAGAAGCCGGTAATGGGCCGGTGTTCTGCGGGATAAAGTCGCTGGACAGGTAGCCGCCATCGGCGTTGTTTTGCAGGCCGAACACTCGCACGTTGCCGCCGGCCGCTGCCAGTGCAATGGAAGCGCGGCTGATGGCTATTTCGAGGCCGAAAGCCGGTACTGCGCCCGAGCCGGCCGTGCCGTAGCCGGGGTTGCTGTTCAGGTTGGCCGCCGTGCGGTAGGCCACCCGCGCGCCATTGAATACGGCCAGGTTACCGGTCTGCCCCGAAACGGTGGCTACCGTCCCGTTGGCGGCCACGCCGGTGGCACCGCTCAGCACGGCCGCCGTAGCGCCGGGCGTGGTACCGCCGGTATAGACGACTCCATCAACCTGAAACTGGGCCGCGGTGCCGTTGCCTTTAATACCGATACCCATGTCGCCGGCCTGGTCGAGGAAAGGCGCGAAATTCTGGAAGGACGTGCTGCCCGTAGGCTTAGGCAGCCGGGTGCCAACGGGCACACCCGCTACGCCGGGCCGGGCCACGAGCAGCTGCAGGGAGTTGGAGATGGTGGCGGGCGTACCGTCGTTCTGCAGCGTGGCAACCAGGAAGAAATACAGGTTGGTGGCGTCAGCGGCGGCGTACATGGCAATCAGGCCGGCATCGTTGGTGGCTGAGGGCGCGAAGCCCCGCGGGCCCGTGTCGCGGCCTACCAGGGTATAGCCCGTGGCACTTACTTCGGCCGTCGTCAGCTGACCGTCGACGGTGACCTGGGCCTGGGCCTCAAAGGCACCAGCGGAAAGCAGCCCCAGAGTGGCGAGAGTAAAAATCTTCTTCATAAACGAGGAGGTTGGAGAGGGATGAAAGAAAAAATTGGTACCTGAATGCGTGAATTCGTCCGTCTTGCAGAACGGATTCAGGTAAATATACTACGCAAATTATAAAATATAACACCCGTGAGTTATTACTCACTATTAATGAGTTACCACCACCAAAAACAGTCTTTAAATACCCCGTTCGTCCTTTTCACACTACCCAGGCCTACTTCCCAACCGCCGCCCGCTCTGCGGCGCCGGACCTAAACTCGGCAGAAGGTGCCGTACGTTTCGGCTAACCTGCTAGCTTCGCAACCAAATAGCCAGCCTCCGGGACCGGGCTATCGGCTGAAACTGACAGCGTAGACCAACGACCGGCTTTGCGGGTTGTAGCGGGCTGCGGGGTCGTTTTGGCTTCACTCTCCACATACCTTATCATCTACCGTATGATTCTCATTGCCGACGGCGGCTCGACCAAGAGCAGCTGGTGCCAACTTGACGAGACTGGCAACCGGGTGTACTTCAACACTGAGGGCTACAACCCCGACTTCATCAAGACGGAAGCCATTGCCGCTTCCCTCGACAAAAACCTGCCCGAGACCCTGCCCCGCGACGAGGTGCGCGAGGTGCACTACTACGGAGCGGGCGTGTCGTCGTCGAAAAAGGCGGATGTCATTGCCCAGGCCATGCGGCAGATTTTCCCCAACGCCAACGTCACCGTCGACCACGACCTGCTGGCCGCCGCCCGGGCCCTGCTGGGCCGCAAGCCGGGCTTTGCCGCCATTCTGGGCACAGGCACTAATTCTTGCCTCTACGACGGCGAGAAAATCACCTACAACGTCGATTCGCTGGGCTACTTCCTGGGCGACGAAGGCAGCGGCTCCTTTATTGGCAAGCGCCTGATGCGCGACTACCTGCGCGGCCTGCTGCCCGATGGCCTGCAGGATATATTCCGCCAGGAGTTCAACCTCACCCGCGAGGATATTCTGGACCGGCTCTACAACCAGCCCCTGCCCAACCGGTTTCTGGCCAGCTTCGGCAAGTTTGCCTACGACCACAACAACATCAGCTACTGCCGCGAAATCGTGCTCCAGGGCTTCGAGACGTTCTTCGAGAACATCGTGCTGCATTACCCCAACTACCAGGATTACTCCTTCAACTGCGTGGGCTCGGTGGCCTACAACTTCCGCGACGCCCTGACCCAGGTAGCGCGCCACCACAGCATGGAAGTCGGCAAGATTATCCGCTCCCCCATCGATGATTTGGTGAGCTACCACGAAGCAGAGCTGAAAGCTTAGCTTTCCTACCAGCACCAAAAAAGGCCGGCTCCCACAGTGGGAGCCGGCCTTTTTGTTGGCATTGGGCGCAGCGGTTAGTGCTGCACTACCAGGCGGGTGGTCTGAACCTGCTCACCAGTGCTCAGGCGGATGAGGTAGACGCCGTTGGCCAGATCCTGCACGGGCAGGCTCAGCTGGTGGGCGCCGGCGGGCTGCTTGGCCGTGGCCTTGATGGTGCGCACGGTAGCGCCCAGCAGGTTCTGCACCGTGACGGTCACGGCGGCGGGGGTCGTCAGCTCGTAGTGCAGGCGGGCCGTGCTGCTCGTTGGGTTCGGGGCGGCCGTCAGGCGCAGCGCGTCGGTGGCGCGGGCCTTGTTGCTGAGCACCGTGGATTTCTTGAGCAGGCGCGAGGTGTACACCGCGTACTGGCCGGGCTGCAGCGTGATGTTGGCCGTAGCGTTGGTCACGGTGATGGAGTCGCCGGTGAGGTAGTTGTACCATTTGCCGGTTTGCTGGAACTCGGGGTTGATGGGCTGGGCCGTCACGTCGAAGTTGCCGATGACGGTCACCTTCAGGTTGGCATCCGAGAGGTGAATGGACTTGGTAGCGCCGCTCAGCTTCTGGGTGTAGGTGCCGGTTTTGAACACGGGCTGGGTTTTCTTCAGGGCAATCAGCTCCCGGTAGGTGTTATACAGCTTGCGGCGGTTGGCATTCTGGTAGTAGTTCCAGAGGATGGGCTTGTTGCCCACGCGGCCGTTCTGGTCGATGCTGATGTCGTAGCCGACTTCGCCAAACTGCCAGATCATCTTGGGGCCGGGCACGGTGAAGAAGAAGGCGGCGGCGGCTTCGTTGCGGGCCAGGGCCGTGTTCAGGTCGCGCGTGTTGTGGGCGGGGTTGGTCTGGTTGCCGTAGGTGATGTTCTTGAACATGAGGCGCTCCTCGTCGTGGCTTTCCATGTAGCTGACCAGGTTGGGCGTAGTCCAGCCGCGGGCCCCGGCATAAACGCCGCTGAAGTCCGAGTTGGCGTTGTAGCCCATCGTAGCTTCGTTGTAGGCGTGGCTCATGTTGCCCCACAGCATCATGCCGTAGTCCGAGAGAACCTTCTCCTCGGTGTTGTCGGCGAAGTGCTCCAGGATGCAGTACACGTTGGGGTCTACGGTCTTCATGAAGTCGTAGTAGTCCTTCCAGATGTCAATGCGCGACTGGTCGAAGTTGCCCCAGGCGCCCACGTCGGTTGGGGTGTTGCGCTGGGTGAAGCCCTTGCTCAAGTCGAAGCGGTAGCCATCCACCTTGTATTCCTGCAGCCAGAACTCCATCACGCGCTTCGAGAAGTACTTGGTGAAGGGACTTTCGTGGTTGAAGTCGTAGCCCACGTTGAAGGGGTGCGTGGCATCGGGGTTAAACCAGGGGCTGTTGGCCGCCGGCTTATCACCCTGGAAGTAGAGCTGCACCATCGGCGACTGGCCGAAGGAGTGGTTCAGCACCATGTCGAGCACTACAGCCATACCGCGGCGGTGGCACTCGTCGATGAGGCGCTTCAGCTCGTTTTTGGTGCCGTAGTATTTGTCGGGGGCGAAGTAGAACGAGGGGTTGTAGCCCCAGCTTTCGTTGCCCTCAAACTCGTTGATGGGCATCAGCTCCACGGTATTGATACCCAGGCGCTGCAGGTAGTTGAGCGTGTCGCGCAGGGTGGCGTAGTCGTGGCGGGCCAGGAAGTCGCGCAGGTGCAGCTCATACACCACCATATCGGTGCGGGCCGGGCGGGCAAAGTTGGTCGTCTGCCACTGGTAGGCCGTCTGGTTGGTTTGCAGCACCGACACGATGCCCGTAGTCAGGCCCGTGGGGTACGGCTTCAGGCTGGGGTACGTCACGGCCGGAATAAACGAGTCGTTGTTGGGGTCCAGAACTTTCTCCGAGTAAGGGTCGGCCACGCGCAGGTTGCCGTCTACCAGGTACTGGTAGCCATACTCGCGGCCGGGCGTCAGACCGTTAATCTGAATCCACCAGTTGTTGCCGTTGGGCGTTTTGTTCATGTAGCCGGCTTCCGTGGGCTGCCAGTTGTTGAACTCGCCGAGCACATAGGCAAACTGCTTGCCGGGGGCCGTCAGGTTTAGAATAACCGAAGTGCCGCCGTTGAGGTAGGTGATGCCGTCCTTGGCCCCAGCGGGCAAGGCCGCCACGTTCACCGCCGAGCGGATAACGACGACCAGGGAGTCGGAAACGGTGGTGCTGCCGCTGGTGGCCGTCAGGCGAATTACGTTGCGCCCCGGCTGCGTGGCCGTTACCGTGCCGCTGAGCGTGGTGGCGTTGGTCTGCTGGGTTACCAGGGTCTTGTTCAGGTACAGGGCCAGCGTGGAAGCCGTCGAAGCCGTGCCGCTCACGCTGATCTGGGTGTTGGCATTCACGAACAGCGGATTGCCGCCGCCCGGGGCTACCGGCGCCGTGATGCGCACCGACAGGGCACCCTGGGCCACGTCAACGAAAATGTCGCCGCCACCCGTCGCGCGGCCGACTACCGAGCCGTCGCCGCTCTTGAAAATCATGGCCAGCTTCAGAATCTGATCCGTTGCGGGCACGCCGTAGAAGGTACGGGGCGTGAAGGTGATGGTGTACAGGTTGGGGTTGGTGGTGCTGCGCGTCATTAGGGCAGCCGGGTCAGGCTGGCCGAACGAGGGGCTCTTTACATACTTCCAGTCGGAGTTGGAAGTGCTTTTGTCGGTGATAACGCCGGTCCAGATGTAGACCGGGCCGGTGAAGCCCGCCAGCGCCGCGTTGCCTTGGGTGGCATCGAAGCTGAGCGTGACTTGGTCCGTGTCGCGGAAGAACGTGGGCTGGGCCGTCACGACCTGGGCCTGGGCCGTCGTGAAGGCGCCGCACAGGAGCAGAAGCAGCCCCAGCAGGAGTCGAAGTTTTCTCATTGAGAATGTGGGAATTATTGGAAGATCAGAAACCAGCAAAACATGAAAATATTACGCAAGTTAAACACGATCCTGACGTAGACAAACCCCGGCCTGCTTATCCCTTCGTTATGGGGTCGGGCAGTCCGCAGGCGGCATTTGTTCGTAGCTTTGGCACCCCACCGCTGTGGCTGGCTTTCCTCTTCGAATGACCTTTCCGTTTCCTGTCTTTGCTGCCCTTTTCCGCGCCGGCCTGCTGGGGCTCATCGTGCTGCTGACCAGCGCACTGCCGGCGCGGGCCCAGCAGCCCGGCGCCGGGCCGCTCAGCGCAGATTCTGCAATGGCCGTCCGTCCCACGGCTCTGCCCCGCGCCGCGCCGCCCGACTCGGCGCGCCTGCTGCGCCGCCTGCCCGTGCTGGCCGGAGGCCTGGCCGTCACCTACACCGGCCTGCTCTACGTGCTCGACCAGGGCTGGTACACGGGCCCGCGCAGCGACTTTCACTGGTTCGACGACCTGCCCGAGTGGCAACAGCTGGATAAGGCAGGGCACTTCTGGGGCGCGTTTCACCAGAGCCGGGGCGCGGTGGATATGCTGCGCTGGGCCGGCGTGCCCGACCGCACTGCCACCTGGTACGGCGGCTTCGTGGGCTTTCTGCTGCAAAGTCCCATCGAGCTGCTCGACGGCCGCGACCCGGCCTACGGCGCGTCGGCCACTGATCTGGCGGCCAACTTTCTGGGCTCGGCCGCCCTTATCGGCCAGCAGCTGGCCTGGAACGAGGTACGCCTGATGCCCAAGTACTCGTTTCATACTACCCGCTACGCCAAGCTGCGGCCCAACGTGCTGGGCAAGTCCCTGGCCGAGCAGCACCTGAAGGACTACAACGGGCAGACCTACTGGCTCTGCGCCGACCTGGCGGCCTGGCTGCGGCCCGAAAGCAAGTGGCCCAAGTGGCTGCAGCCGGCCGTGGGCTACGGGGCCCAGGAAATGGTGTTCAACGACCCGGATGCCAATGCCGCGCTGGGTTTGCGCTCCTACCGCCAGTACTACCTGAGCCTCGACGTGAACCTGCGCCGCATCCCGACCCACAGCAAGCTGCTGAAGCGGGTATTTTACGTGGCCAGCATTTTTCATTTGCCGGCCCCGGCCCTGGAATACAGCTCGCGGCGCGGCCTGGTGCTGCACGGCCTGTACTTCTAGGGCACAATTGGCCGCCGGGGCGTGTTGACTACTCCCGGGGCTACGGCCCGCCCAAAGCTACGGACCAATTCTGCGTACCTTGCAGCCTGGCCCTGGCTGAGGGCGGTGGCAGGCGGCAACGCTTATTCAGCCGTTTTTACGGCTACTGCGGCCCCATCAGCCCTTATCCATCAACACCCACGCAACTAACCTTTCCGATATGAACGTAGGAGACCGGGTCCGTTTACTGACCGGCCGCGAAGAAGGCATCGTCACCCGCCTGCTCGATAACGAGCTGGTTGAGGTGGCTATTGATAACGATTTTACCATTCCCGTGCTGCGCCGCGAAATTGTGGTGGTAGCGGCCGAGGAAACCAAAACCTTCGGCCTGAGCGCCAGTGCCGTGGCCGCGGAGAAGAAAATGGCCGCCAACGGCGCGGTACAGGCCGCCAAAGCGGCCAAAGCCGCGGGCACCCCTACCCCGGCGGCCCCCGCTAAAAAAGCCGAAGGCCCCGAGGCTCCGCCCGCGCCCAAAGCCGCCCCAGTGCAGAAAGGCCTCTACCTGGCCCTGACGCACCAGTCGCCCGAGTTGCTGGCCCTGCACATCATCAACCACACGGAGCGCGACGTACTCTTCACCTACGGCGAAGAGCTGCAGGGTAAATACCGCGCCCTGTATGCCGACAAGCTCAAGGCCAAATCGGTGAGCGCGCCCCTGGGCCACTGGCACCTGAAGGACTTCGACAAGTGGCCCGCGCCGGTTATCCAGCTGCTTCCCCACCTGCTGAACGACTCGACGGCCTACGAGCTGCTCACCAAGCGGGTGCAGTTCAAGGCCAACAGCTTCTACACCAGCCGCCAGGCCACCGTGCCCGTGCTGCAGCGCGAAGCCTACTTGTTTCAGCTCGACGAAAAGCCGCCCGTGCCGGTGGCCGTAGCCCCGGAGAAGCTGGCCGAAACCCTGCAGCAGCAGCTCAGCGGCAACGCCCCGGCCAAGCCCGCCGCCGTGGCCCCCGTTCCGGAGCCGGCCAAAGCCCTGGTAGCCCCGCCCCACGAGGTAGACCTGCACCTGGAGGCCCTGGACCCTGAAGCGGCCAAAGCCGAGCCGCCGCTGAGCAACACGGCCATTCTGAAGCTGCAGCTCGAAGCCTTCGAGGACACGCTCAGCCGCGCGTTGGCCACCAACATGCACGAAATCATTTACATCCACGGCTCCGGCAACGGTACGCTGCGCAAGGAGCTGCACAAGCTGCTGAGCCGCAACAAGGACATCAAGTTCTTCGAGGACTCCCAGAAGGAGAAGTTCGGCTACGGTGCCACGCTGGTACGCCTGAAGTAGCGTCCTTTCCTTTTTCCGTTTGTCATGCTGAGCTTGCCGAAGCATCTTTCCCGCAGTAGTAATCCTAGTTACTGTGGCGGGAGATATACTTCGGCAAGCTCAGCATGACGCTTTTACAGTCGATTAGAATTTCTTCCTCCATGCCCGCCGTTTTTGCCCAGCCTGTTCTTATCAAGCTCCCCGACGGGCGCCAGCTGGAGGTGCTGCGCTACGGCGACCCGGCCCACCCGGCGGTGCTGTTTCACCACGGCTATGCATCCTCGGGCCTGAGCATTCCGCCCAACGCGGAGCTGCTGGACCAGCTGCAGCTCCAGATTCTGGCGCCCAACCGGCCCGGCTCCGGCCGCTCGGATGTGCACAAGGCCATGACCCTGGAGTCGTTTGCGGCCGACGTGTTTTTTGCCGTCGATGCCCTGCAGATTCCGGGGCGCCTGGGCCTGCTGGGCTGGTCGGCGGGCGGCCTGTACGCCCAGGCCCAGACGGCGCTGTTTGCCCCGCGCGTGGCCGCCCTGCACCTGCTCAATACCTGCCTGCCGCTGGGTGAACCCGAAACCTACCAGGCCCTGCCGAAGCGCTGGAAAACCATCAAGTTTCTCAACGACTACGCCGCCGGGCTGGCCCAGCCCATGTTTCGCCGCCTCAGCCGCCAGTGGACGCTGGAGCCGGACCGCATGATTGACCGGTTTATGAATATGCTGGGCCCCGCCGAGCAGGAGGAAGCCAACAACCCGGTGTCGCGCATCGTGCTGCGCGACGCGGCCCAGCACGCCTTCACCCACCGCGGCCAGGGCGTGTATTACGACGGCCGCGCCCTGTGTCGCCGCCCCGAGTTTGCGCTGGCCGCCATTCAGGCGCCCACTACCCTCTGGCACGGCACCGATGACTTTATCTGGCACCCCGCGCCTATTCAGTACCTGGCTTCCCGCCTGCCCCACGCCACCCTGCGCATGCTGCCCGGCGAGGGCCACATGCTGTTCCTGAAGTACTGGCGCCAGATTCTGGAACAGGTGCGCGGGGAGCTGTAGCTTTTATCTTTCCCGTTTCGTCTCTCATCCTGAGCTTTGTGAAGGGCCTTATCATGCGAGCACGAGTCGTTGTTACGTCAGTCGTTCGTATCCCATAAGACCCTTCGCAGGCCCAGGACGACAGCTTTTTACTTATTCACTGCCTTATGTACGATCTTATCGGCGACATTCACGGCCATGCCGACGAGCTGCGCCAGCTGCTGGCCAAGCTGGGCTACACCGACCAGCACGGCGTGTACCGCCACCCCTCGCGCCAGGTTATCTTCGTGGGTGATTTCGTGGACCGCGGCCCCAAGATCCGGGAGACATTGCAGATTGTGCGGGCTATGGTTGATGGGGGCGCGGCCCGGGCCGTAATGGGCAACCACGAGTACAACGCCATCTGCTTCTATGAACCGCACCCGCAGGGCGGCCACCTGCGGCCCCATATGCCGCGCAACATCCTGCAGCACCTGCGCACCATCGAGGAGTTCAACGGCCGGGAGCTGTACCAGGAGTGGCAGGACTACATTCAGTGGTTTAAGACCCTGCCCCTGTTTTTGGACCTGGGCCAGCTGCGCGTGGTGCACGCCTGCTGGGACCCGCGCCACATCGACTTCCTGAACTCGGTGCTGACCAACGGCTGCCTGACCGATGCGGTGCTGCTGCGCGCCGCCGACCGCCGCACCCCCGAGTACCACGCCATTGAGGAAACGCTCAAGGGCAAGGAAATTACCCTGCCGCCGGGCCTGAGCTTCCACGACAAAGACCGGAATGAGCGTACCAAAATGCGTATCCGCTGGTGGTGCAACCCCCAAAGCTGCACCTACGCCGACTACTACCTGGAGCGGATTCCGGCCCTCGACCCCCACCCCGTCGACCACGCCAGCCTGCCCGATGCCTACCACTACGCCGAGGAAACGCCGGTGTTTTTCGGGCACTACTGGCTGCGCGGCACTCCGCAGGTGCTACGCCCCCACGCCGTGTGTCTCGACTACAGCGTGGCCCGGGGCGGCGAGCTGGTAGCCTACCGCTGGAGCGGGGAAAAGGAATTGCGACCCGAAAATCTGGTCGTGGCCGGCGAGCTGGCTTCCAGCAGGTAGCCGCGCCTGCCTTTTCCCGATGTTGTAACAATTTCCCTTGTAACAATTTCTTTTTGTTACAAGGGAAATTGTTACAACATCGGCAGACTTGCCACCGTGGATTACCCTATTGCTGCCAACAGAGGGATAGGAAAGCCTGACCCCCATTAATGCTTCACGCAGCCCTGCGCCCATCCTCGTTACTTTGCAGAAACCTTCTGCCTTTTATGCGCCTACCGTTTCCCCAGTTTCTCGCCACCGCCTGCCTGTTGCTGCTCGGCACCGTGGCCCTTGCCCAGCAGCCCCTGCCCATTCCGCTGAACCTGCAAAAGACCTACGCCCAGGGCACCCGTGCCGCTAATGGGCAGCCCGGCCCGAAGTACTGGCAGAACACGGCCGACTACGATATCAAGGTCAGCTTCGAGCCCCAGAGCCGCGTGGTGGCCGGCACCGTGAACATTAGCTACGTCAACAACAGCCCCGATTCCCTGCGCCAGCTCTGGTTTAAGCTCTACCCCAACCTCTACCAGAAAGGCGCCCCCCGCTCCTCCACGTTTTCGCCCGAGGACATCCACGACGGGGTGAAGATTTCGGCCCTGAGCATCAACGGGCAGGCCTTCGACGTGCAAAAGCTGCGCATCGACGCCACCAATATGCCGGTACCCATCAAGGGCCTGGGACCGAAGCAAACGGCCAAAGTCGCCATTACCTACTCCTACACCCTGAACAAAGGCTCCCACATGCGCACCGGCGAGATTGAGCCCGGCGCGGCCTTTGTCGCCTACTTTTTTCCGCGCATCGCCGTTTACGACGACATTGACGGCTGGAACCGCTTCGCCTACAACGGCTCGCAGGAGTTCTACAACGACTTCGCCAACTTCAAGGCGGCCATTACCGTGCCCCGCAACTTTGTGGTATGGGCCACCGGCGACCTGAAAAACGCCGACAAGGTGCTCACGAAAAAGTACGCCAAGCGCCTGGCCGACGCCGAGCAGAACGACGCCGTGGTGCACATCATCGACGAAGCTGACCTCAAGCGCCAGGACATTACGGCCGCCAGCGCCCAGAACACCTGGCTGTTTGAGGCCCAGAACGTGACGGACTTCGTGTTTGCCACCGCCGACCACTACGTCTGGGAATCGACCAGTGTGCTGGTAGACCCGGCCACCAAGCGCCGCACCCGCGTGGATGCCGTGTACAACACCAAGCACAAGGACTATAAGGAAGTGGTGCATTTCGCCCGCAAAACGGTGGAGGCCATGAGCTACACCTTCCCCAAGTGGCCCTTCCCCTACGCCCACGAAACCATCTTCGACGGCCTCGACCAGATGGAGTACCCGATGATGGTGAACGACAACCCGGTGGCCACCCGCGAGGACGCCATTACCCTCACCGACCACGAGATTTTCCACACGATGTTCCCGTTCTACATGGGCGTGAACGAAACCAAGTACGCCTGGATGGACGAGGGCTGGGCCACCATCGGCGAGTGGATTATCTCCGGCATTATCGACCCCAAGCTGGTGGACGACTACGGCGTGGAGCCCTACGCCCGCGCCGCCGACTCGGAAAACGACCTGCCCATCGTCACGCTCACCACCCAGCAGAACGGTACGCCCTTCTTCCTCAACTCCTACCCCAAGCCCGCCATGGGCTACTACTACGTGCGGGATTTGCTCGGCGACGAGCTGTTCACCAAGGCCCTGCACACCTACATCCGCAACTGGAACGGCAAGCACCCGATGCCCTACGACTTCTTCAACTCGATGAACGAGGGCGCGGGCCAAAATCTGAACTGGTTCTGGCAACGCTGGTTTTTCGACGCCGGCCACCCCGACCTGGCCCTGCAAAGCGTAACCCAGCAAAGCATCATCGTGGAAGCCAAAGGCAGCAAGCCCGTGCCGGTAGACCTGACCGTGACCTTCGCCGACAACTCCACCCAGAAGCTGCACCGCACCATTGCCGTGTGGCAGGACGGCAGCAAGACCGTCACGGTGCCGCTGGACGGCAAAAAAGCCGTGAAGAAAGTAGTGCTGGGTCACACCTACACCCCGGATAATAACAAGGCAAATAACGTGTGGGAAGCGAAGTAATTTCGGGCTTCCACTTTCTATCCTATGTCCCGCAACCTTCAGTTCTCAGCTACTAATTTTGATGTCGAATCCTTGAGGGGAGGACTTGAACTTGAGTTAGAAGAGATTCATAAGCAAGGCGAGCCACTTTATGTAGGCGGCCCTCCTTATTCAAATTCAGGCTTCCTAATTACCTATAGCAAAGCTGATTTCGATTCCTTCCAGCAGCAGATTGAGGATGCAATAGCTTTCATAAAGAAGCATAAGCATGACCTAAAGCTCTTAGGGGATTTAAAAGCAAGTTTGCCTGACAGTGAATATGTTTTTTGCTTCTGTATCCATACCAGGATGTCTAATGACTATTTACAGGAAGATCAGTTCCCAAATGAATTATTGAAGCTTTTAGGTGAAATAGGAGCAGGTCTCAGCCTTACTCAATTTCATCCTTATACACCAGAAGAGGAAGGGGAAGAAGAAAGCAACTATTAACCCCTACCTTTGCCCCAGTGATGGGTCGCCCCACCGCGGCAAGGGAGGCAACTCCGGCGACGAGGAAAGTCCGGGCAACGCAGAGCACCCTGCTTCCTAACGGGAAGGACTGGCACGCGTAAAGCAAACCAGGACAGCCAGTGCCACAGAAAAGTACCGCCTACGTCGCCCTCGGGCGGCCGGTAAGGGTGAAAAGGTGCGGTAAGAGCGCACCAGCGGCTGGGCAACCACGCCGGCTGGGTAAACCTCAGGGGTTGAAAGACCAAATAAGCTGGTACGCAAGCCGCAAGGCCTGCACCGGGCGGCTCGTCCGGCGCCAGCGGGTAGGTTGATGGAGCCTTTCCGCGAGGACTGGCCTAGATAAATGGTGGGGCCGCTCCTGCTCGCAGGGGCGGACAAAACCCGGCTTACAGACTCATCACCGGCTTCAGACGGCCGCCGCAGCTTCGGGTGCGGCGGCCGTTTTGGTGTGTAGTGCGGCTACGCGAATCTCGTAGAGATGCCGCGCAGACCAGATCCATTTGTTTTTATGCCCCGCAACCGGAACAGGGCTCAAAACCATTTGTTTCTGAGCCCCGCAACGGTTGCAGGGCTCGGAAACAAATGGTTTTATGCTCCGCAACCGTAGCAGAGCTTAGAAACAATCGTTTTTAGACGCCGCTACGGTTGCGGAGCACAGAAACAAATGTTTCCGTGCTCCGCAACCGTAGCGGCCCGGCCTTTTTCGCGTAGGCCCACACTGTGCGGCTCACACTTTTCGTTACATTCGCTGCCTACACCTGTTCCAACCTTATGCCCAGAATCCTGATAATTGACGACGAAAAGGCCATTCGGAATACTCTCAAGGAGATTCTGGAGTACGAGAGCTACACCGTCGACCAGGCCGAGGACGGCCCCACCGGCCTCGACATGCTGATCAAGAACAAGTACGACGTGGTGCTCTGCGACATCAAAATGCCCAAGATGGACGGCATTGAAGTGCTGGAGCGTGCCCAGATTGCCTCTCCCGACGCCGCCTTCATCATGGTGTCGGCCCACGGCAACATCGATACGGCCGTGGATGCCACCAAGAAAGGCGCGTTCGACTTCATCCAGAAGCCGCCGGATCTGAACCGGCTGCTGGTAACGGTGCGCAACGCCCTGGACCGCACCAAGCTGGTGACCGAAACCAAGACGCTGAAAAAGAAGATTGCCAAAAGCTCGGAAATGATTGGCTCCTCGGCCGAGCTGGAAGCCGTGCGCAAGCAGATTGCCAAAGTAGCCCCCACCGACGCCCGGGTGCTGATTACGGGCCCCAACGGCGCGGGCAAGGAAATGGTAGCCCGCAACCTGCACGAGCTCAGCAACCGCGCCAACGGGCCCATGGTGGAAGTCAACTGCGCCGCCATTCCCTCCGAGCTGATCGAATCAGAGCTGTTTGGTCACGAGAAAGGGTCGTTTACCTCGGCCGTGAAGCAGCGCATCGGCAAGTTTGAGCAGGCCGACGGCGGCACGCTGTTCCTGGACGAAATCGGCGACATGAGCCTCTCAGCCCAGGCCAAGGTGCTGCGCGCCCTGCAGGAAAACAAGATTACCCGCGTGGGCGGCGAGAAGGAAATTTCGGTGAACGTGCGCGTGATTGCCGCTACCAACAAGGATCTGCAGCAGGAAATTGCCGACCGTAATTTCCGCGAAGACCTTTACCACCGCCTCTCGGTCATCCTGATCAAAGTACCGGCCCTGAACGACCGGCGCGACGATATTGCCGACCTGGTGCAGCGCTTCCTGCAGGATATTGCCCGCGACTACGGCGACAAGCCCAAGAAAATCGACCAGGCCGCCCTCGACTACCTCAAAGCCCTCGACTGGCGCGGCAACATCCGGGAGCTGCGCAACGTGGTCGAGCGCCTCATCATCATGAGCGACGAAACCATCACCGAAGCCGACGCCCGGGCCTTTGCCGGGAAGTAACCTCCCCCCGGCCCGGCTCTGCTTTATGCACAGAGTCCTTGAGAGAGGGAAGCCTTTCGACATCGTTATAGGGAGTTAGGTTGGTTTATTGAACTGACACTTCCTGTTTCATAACGCTCAATAATATCAATAAAGGCCTCCGCTGCACAGTGGAGGCCTTTATTATGTTGCGCCATCAGGCTCCCCTCTCCTCAAGAAGAGGGGCCGGGAGTGAGGTTACACCATCTGATTACAGCCGCGCACGTCCGAGTTGTCCAGGCGGCCCAACACCTCAAACGAGCCGTCGGAGTACTGGCGGGCCAGGTCCTTGGTTTCGATAAATGCGCAGGAATCCACGTTGGCCAGGTCGATGACGTTGATGCCGCCGTCGGGGCGCGTGGTGGATACCGAGAACGGGTCGGCAGGGTCGCGCAGCAGGATGCGCAGCGGAGCCGGACAGTGAAAACGGCCGTCGCCGAGGCTGTAGGCCTGGGAGAGCAGCTCCGTCATGCCGTACTCGGAATGAATACCGGCGGGCCCGAAAGCCTGCTGCAGCTCGGCGTGCAGCTCCTCCCGAATCATTTCGCGGCGGCGGCCTTTCATCCCGCCGGTTTCGAGCACCGTCAGGTTCTGCAATTCGGGCGCGGCCCCATACTCAGCTACCAAGTCCAGCAACGCATAAGACACGCCAATGAGCATGACGCGCCGCGTCGTATCCCGTTTAGCCTCGGCCAGAGCTTGCAGCAGGGCGGCGTGGTCGTGCAGGAAGAAGGCGGGCTGGGTTTGCCCCGACTGCCGGGCGAAGTAATCGACCATGGCCACCAACGATGACTGGCCCTGCTCCAAGTACGAGGGCAGCAGGGCCAGAAACGTCCAGCCGGTAAGCGGGCGGCCATACACCTGCTCGAAGATGCGGGCGGCATTCCGGCGGTAGAGTTGCGGGTCGCGCAACAGGTGGCGGCTGCGCTGCTGCTGAGTGGTGCCGCTGCTCAGAAACACCTCCTGCGGCTCCCAGGCCGCGGGCTCGGTGCGTACTTCGTGGGTTTTGAAAAACTCGATGGGCAGAAACGGAATATCGGTCAGCTGCTGCACCGCATCGGGCTGGCAGCCCAGCTGGTGCAGCCACTGCTGGTAGGGCGGGCAATGCCGGGCCTGGTGCCGGAACAGCTGCAGGGCCAGGGCCTCGAACGAGGTGGCCGAAACAGCGGAAAGTGCCGGCAGGTAGGTGTCGCGGAAACTCATTGAATGGTGGCGTGGTTAGCGAATTAGTATAACAAACGCGGTGGCTCTTCGTTGAGAAGTTGTACCTTCCTCCGCAGGATTCAGCTCCCGTTTACGCCCTCTATTGCTGCTTGCTATGACCATGTTTCGTACTCTTAAGATTGGAACCGCGGCGGCCCTGGCTGCAACAGCCGGCCTGCTCCCCTCCTGCATCGAGGCCCCGGACTATCCCGACGCGCCCCGTATCGAGTTCAAGGAGCTACGGGTAGAGCGCAACGCGCCCGGCGGGGTTTTCGTCCCGATTGATTCGGTGAAAATAACCGTTGACTTCACCGACGGCAATGGCGACCTGGGCCTGGAACCCGACGAGCTAAGCGCCCCCTACAACCCGCGCGACGCCAACGGCAACTACAACCGCACGACTGATAATTACTTTATCAAAGCCTTTCGCCGTAGTAGTCCGACTGCAGAATTTGTTCCCTACGAAAGTGGTAGCACACAAGGGTATAGCAGCCGCTATCCGCGCCTTTTCAGCCCTGATGGGAAAACCGGGCCGCTGAAAGGCAGCATCACCTTCACACTGCCCCTGACGCTGGGCAGCCCGTTTTTCCCCGGCGAGGAATTGCGCTTTGAGGTCAGCATCATGGACCGCGCCCTGAACGAGAGCAACAAGATTACCACGTCGAGCTACATCGTGCAGCCCCGCTAGCTTCGGCGGGAGCCCACACGAAAATGCCGGCCGGATGCAGACGCGTCCGGCCGGCATTTTTGTGTTTGCGTGGCTAATAAATAGCCGGAAAACGCTTGGGGTCAGCCTCGTGCATCAGCTCGTACACGGCATCGAATACATCCTCGGCGTTGGGCTTCGAGAAATAGTCGCCGTCGGAGCCGTAGGGCGGGCGGTGGGCCTGCGCGGCCAGGCAGCGGGGCTGCGAGTCGAGGAAGCGGTAGCCCAGTTGCTCATCCAGCACGTGCTGCATCATGTAGGCCGTGGCCCCACCGGGCACGTCTTCGTCGGCAAACAGCACGCGGTTGGTTTTGCGCAGGCTGTCGGCAATGATGTGCTCCACGTCGAAGGGCAGCAAGGACTGCACATCAATAATTTCCGCTGAGATACCAACTTCGGCCAGCTGCTTGGCGGCGTCCTGCACAATGCGGCACATCGAGCCGTAGGTCACGATGGTCACGTCCTGGCCTTCGCGCAGGATTTCGGGCACGCCCAGGGGCACCGTGAATTCGCCGACGTTCTGCGGAATCCGCTCTTTGAGACGGTAGCCGTTCAGGCACTCAATCACCAGTGCAGGCTCGTCGGAGCGCAACAGCGTGTTGTAGAAGCCGGCCGCCTGGGTCATGTCGCGGGGCACTAGTACATGCATACCGCGGATGCTGCTCAGAATCATGCCGATGGGCGAGCCGGAGTGCCAGATGCCTTCCAGCCGGTGGCCGCGGGTGCGCACAATCAGCGGGGCTTTCTGGCCGCCTTTGGTGCGGTACTGCAGGCAGGCCACGTCGTCGCTCAGAATCTGGATAGCGTAGAGCAAATAGTCCAGGTACTGAATTTCGGTAATGGGACGCAGGCCCCGTAGCGCCGCCCCGATGCCCTGCCCGATGATGGTGCACTCCCGGATGCCGGTGTCGGTAACGCGCAGCTCGCCGAATTTCTCCTGCAGACCGGCAAAGGCCTGGTTTACGTCGCCAATCTTGCCCACATCCTCGCCAATGGCGAAAATGGTCGGGTCGCGACGGAAGTTGGCCTCGAAGCAGGCCTGCAGCACTTCCCGGCCATCCACCTGGGGCGTATCGGCGGCAAACTCGGCCGGCACGACTTCGATATTCAACGCGGCCTGCTCGCTCTGGCTGAACAGGTAGGAGTTATACCGGTCGGCGTTTTCGGCCAGAGCCTGCTCCAGATAGTCTTTCAGTTCCTGGCGGGCGGCGCTGCGGCGCTTGTCGCGCACGAAGCGCAAGGCCCGCTTCACCGTGCGCACAATGTCGGCCCGAATGGGCGTCGGGTTGTGGCGCAGCAGCTCCACCATCTCGTGCAGGGCGTTTTCCTCCCCGGTTTCGGCTACCAGCTTTTCCAGCAGTGCCACGGCTTCGTCGCGGTCCTGCTTGATGGGGTTGAAGAAGGCATCCCAGGCGGCCACGCGGGCCTTTTTCACCAGGTCTTTGGCTTCGTTCTCAATCTGGTCGAGCTCTTCGGCCGTGGCGTAGCCTTCGCTGAGCACCCACTCCCGCATTTTGCGCAGGCAGTCGTGCTCTTCCTCCCAGCTCAGGCGCTCCTTGCTCTTGTAGCGCTCGTGCGAGCCGGAGGTGGAATGGCCCTGGGGCTGGGTTACTTCCGTCACGTGAATCAGCACGGGCACATGCTCGCGGCGGCACACCTCGGCGGCCCGCTGGTAGGTATCGACCAGGGCCGGGTAGTCCCAGCCTTTGACCACGAAGATTTCGAAGCCCTGCTCGCCGGGCGCGTTGCGCTGGAAGCCGGCCAGAATCTCGCTGATGCTCTGCTTGGTGGTCTGGTATTCGGCGGGAACGGAGATGCCGTAGTGGTCGTCCCACACCGAAATCAGCATCGGAATCTGGAGTACGCCGGCCGCATTGATGGCCTCGAAGAACATGCCTTCCGAGGTACTGGCGTTGCCGATGGTGCCGAAAGCTACTTCGTTGCCGTTCACCGAAAACTGCGTCAGCTCGTGCAGCTCGGGGTTTTGGCGGTAGAGCTTGGAGGCATAGGCCAGGCCCACGAGGCGGGGCATCTGGCCGGCGGTGGGCGAAATATCGGCCGAGGAGTTCTTCAGCTCGGCCAGGTTCTTGAAGTTGCCGTCCTCATCGAGCAGGCGGGTGGCGAAGTGGCCGTTCATGGCGCGGCCGGCGGTGGCAGGCTCGGCTTCGGCATCGGGGGTGGCGTAGAGCTGGGCGAAGTACTGCTGCAGGGTCAGCTCGCCGGCGGCCAGCATGAAGGTTTGGTCGCGGTAGTAGCCCGAGCGGAAGTCGCCGGGCTGAAAGGCGCGGGCCATGGCCAGCTGGGGCAGCTCTTTGCCGTCGCCGAAGATACCGAACTTGGCCTTGCCCATAAATACTTCCTTGCGGCCGGCCAGGGAAGCATGCCGGCTTTCCCAGCCCAGGCGGTAGTCGCGGAGCAATTCTTCTTTGCTAAGGGCGGCCGTGGCCGCTACAAGGGATTCAGCAGTGGACATATAGAAAGGAAGTAGGCGGGAATTAGAGGCAGAAAAATCGGGTGGGAAAAGGCCCGCACGGAAGCCGGCCCGCAAAAGTACGGATTTGGGCGCGAGCTTTCACGAGGCAGCTTTTTGCCACCCCTACGCAACAGGCGCGTTTTTGTCTATCTTTGGGTTACAGAGAGCCTGGCGGCCGGCTGTTTCACCTGATTCGTATTTATTCTACTTCCTCCTATGAAAAACCTTGTCTCTTTTTTCCTGGCCGCAGTGCTCGGCCTGGCTCAGCTGGGGGCGCGTGCCCAGGGCGTGATGACCTTCGAGAAAGAAACGCACGACTTCGGCAACGTGGCTGAGGGCACGATGGCCACGCACGAGTTTAAGTTCAAGAACACCGGCAACCAGCCCATTATCATTGCCAACGTGCAGGCCAGCTGCGGCTGCACCACCCCCGACTGGACCAAAACGCCCGTGCTGCCCGGCAAGAACGGCATCATCAAGGCCATGTACAGCAGCGCCGGCCGCCCCGGCATCTTCAACAAGACTGTGACCGTGACCAGCAACGCCGCCACGCCCAGCTCGGTGCTGACCATCAAAGGCAACGTGCTGAACAAGGACGAGGTGAAGGCCACCCTGACGCCGGCCCAGCTGGCGCAGTCGCCCCGCCTGGTGCTGGACCGCACCACCCACGATTTCGGCAAGATGGAAGCCGGCCAGCAGCCAGTGGCCAAGTTCACGGTGAAGAACACGGGCAAACAGGATCTGGTGCTCGGCACGCTCACCTCGGGCTGCAACTGCGTGGGCTACAAAACCACGCCTCCAACCATCAAGGCCGGCCAGAGCAGCACCATCGAGCTGATTTACGGCCAGCGCCAGGTCGGCAAGATGGCCGATGTGGTAACCATCAGCTCCAACGACCTGAACGGCGACACCAAGCTCACGCTGAAAGCCAATGTGGTGCGCGACCTGAACGCGGCCAGCATGGTGAAGGAGAGTGGCGTAGCCGTACCGTTTAAATAAACCGGAAGCAGGGCTTCTTTCTCAACCGTCATCTGGTCTGAAGCTGAGCGTGAAGAAGTGACTTCTTCCTTGTTCTGCCAAACTTCATTCAATGCAAAAAGCCCTTTGCCACTACATGGCAAAGGGCTTTTTGCATTTGTTCATCTTTTATAAACCAGAGGAGCAGCGTGCTTCACTTTGCGTGCGCCGGAGGAAGGATGACAGGGTAAACAGATAAGAAAGGCAGGCGGCTGATTCGCCATTAATGCAACCCGGCGGAACCTTCCTTGTCAATAGCCGCATTTTACACCCATCGAAGCCGGCTTCTTTTGTATCTTTGCGGCCGTTTTCAGCAAGTGTATTCCTCCACCCCCACCTTAGTTTCTGCCATGATCATCGGCGTACCGAAAGAAATCAAAAACAACGAAAACCGTGTCGGCCTCACCCCTGCTGGCGTAGCCGAATTCCGCAAGCATGGCCACGAGGTATTCGTGCAGGCTACTGCCGGCGAAGGCAGCGGTTTTCCGGATGCCGAGTATGAGCAGGCCGGTGCCACCATCCTCGCCACCATCGAGGAAGTGTATGCCAAGGCTGAAATGATTGTGAAGGTGAAGGAGCCGATTGCCTCGGAGTACCCGCTCATCAAGGAAAACCAGCTGTTGTTCACCTATTTCCACTTTGCCTCCGGTGAAGAGCTGACCCACGCCATGATTGAGCGCAAGGCCGTGTGCCTCGCCTACGAAACCGTGGAGCTGCCCTCGCGCGCCCTGCCCCTGCTCATTCCGATGAGTGAAGTGGCCGGCCGCATGGCTCCGCAGGAAGGCGCCAAGTACCTGGAGAAACCCCTGAAAGGCCGCGGCATTCTGCTCGGCGGCGTACCCGGCGTGAAGCCCGCCAACGTGGTAGTACTCGGTGGTGGCATCGTGGGCACGCAGGCCGCCAAAGTAGCCGCTGGCTTAGGTGCGCAGGTAACCATCATGGACATCAGCCTGACCCGTCTGCGCGAGCTGGACGACTTCATGCCCAAGAACGTGGTGACGCAGTACTCGAACGAGTACAACATCCGCGAAGCCATCAAAACTGCTGACCTCGTGGTGGGCGCCGTGCTGATTCCCGGCGCCAAGGCTCCCCACCTGATTACCCGCGACATGCTCAAGACCATGCGCCCCGGCACCGTGCTCGTGGACGTGGCCGTGGACCAGGGCGGCTGCATCGAAACCTGCAAGCCGACGACCCACGAAAACCCGACCTACATCATCGACGACATCGTGCACTACTGCGTGGCCAACATGCCGGGCGCGGTACCTTACACCTCTACCCTGGCGCTGACCAACGCTACGCTGCCCTACGCCGTAAAGCTGGCCAACCTGGGCTGGCAGGAAGCCTGCCGCCGCGACGCCTCGCTGCGCCTGGGCCTGAACGTGGTGCACGGCGAAGTGGTGTACCCCGGTGTAGCTGAAGCCTGGAACCTGCCGCTGGTAAGCGTGGATTCCGTACTGGAAGCAGCGCACGCCTAAGTTAAGTTTTAAGCAAAACAAGCCTTCCCGATCTAACCGTCGGGAAGGCTTTTTTGTAACGTACTCCATGAAAGGAATTCTGTATACCGGCGGCGAGCTGACCGACCTAGTAAGCTTTGCCCGGCTTCCCTCCTACCTGCAGGCTTTTTTGCGCGAGCAGAACGGCGTGGTGGCTTACTTCGGCGGGCTCCATATCCGGGGCTGCGTGAGCGAGCCGGCCTGGCACGCCCTGCACCCCGTTTGGCAGGGCGACACGGCCTTCTGGCGCACCTACGAGGCCGTGCTGGAAACCGACATTCCCTTTGCCCAGGACTGCGTGGGCAACCAGTTCCTGCTACGCGGCGACGCGGTGCTGTTTCTGGACACCGAAACTGGCGAACTAGCCGATCTGGAAGTCGACTTCAAGCACTTCCTGTTCGGCATTGAGAAGTTTCCGCTCGACGCCCTGGGCATGGAGCCGTTGCGCGGCTTTCAGCAGCGGGGCGGCGCGTTGCAGCCCGGCCAGCTGCTGAGCCTGTACCCGCCGGTGTGCATTGCCTCGGCCGCCAACAAGCCGCGCCTGAAGCTGCAGCCCGTAGCCGAGCGCCTGGCCTGGCTGGCCGACTTCTACCGCCAGATCAAGGACTTGCCCAGCGGACAGCGCGTTCACCTCAAGCCCAGTCAGGATTAACGTTTCTTCGCCCGCATGATTCCCCCGCTGTTGCGTCTGCTGCTGCGCCGCCTCTCGTTGCTGATGGCGGCCTACGTGTTCTTGCGCCTAGGCTTTTACCTGGCCAATCGGGAAGCATTTCTGGAGGCCAGCACCAGCCAGGTCTTGTGGGCGTTCTGGCACGGCTTCCGGTTTGATATTTCGGCCATCCTGCTGCTGAATACGCCGTTTTTGCTGCTGTCCCTGATACCGGCATTCGGGCGCAGCTGGCAACGGGCCCTGCGGGGGGTGTTCCTAGTGCTGAATGCCCCGGCCCTGGCCGTCAACATCATCGACAGCGTCTACTTCAAGTTTATCGGGCGCCGCACCTCCGACGAGTTATTTACCATCACCGGCGACATTCAGCGGCAGGCCGGGCAGCTGGTGGGGCACTACTGGTTTCTGCTGCTCCCGTTTTGCGTGCTGTTTGGGCTGCTGTGGTATTTCTATCCACTGCCCACGGCCCGGGATGCGGAGTACTACGCCCAGGAGCCACGCACCATCCGGCGCTTTGCCCGTCCTGTTCTGGAAGTGCTGATGCTGGCCGCGCTTACCGTGCTGGGCATCCGGGGCGGCCTGCAATTGAAACCCCTGCGCACCGGCCACGCCTTCATGCAGACCTCCCCCCCGATTCTGGGGCACGTGGCGCTGAACAGCACCTTTACGTTCCAGAAAAGCTTCGGCTACCAGCCGCTGGAGCGGCGCCAGCACTTCCCGTCGGCTGAGGCACTGCGGGCGGCACTGGCCATTCATAAGCCGGCCCCACGCCCTGCGGCCCCGCGCGACAACGTGGTGATTCTGCTGGTGGAAAGCTTTTCCTCCGAATACAACGGCATCGAAAATGGCGGCAAGGGCTACACACCCTTCTTCGATTCGCTGGCCGCCAAGGGCCTGCTGTTTCGGGAGCATTACGCCAACGGGCGCCGCTCCATCGAGGCGTTGCCGGCGGTGCTGGCGGGTTTGCCGGGTTTGATGGAAAGCTCCTTTATCACCTCCAAGTTCCAGACCGACGAGCTGCACGGCCTGGGTGAGCTGCTGGGCCGCCACGGCTACGCTACCTCCGTGTTTCACGGGGCCCAGAACGGTACGATGGGCTTCAACACTTTTGCCGGCATGGCGGGAATGCAGCGCTATTTCGGGCTGAACGAATACCCCGGCGGGGCTAAAAGCCCGGATTACGACGGGCACTGGGGCATTTTCGACGAGCCCTACCTGCAGTACTTTGCCCGGGAGCTGAGCAAGCAGCAGGAGCCATTCCTGTCCACGGTCTTCACCCTGACTTCCCACGAGCCGTTCCCGGTACCGGCCAAGTACCAAGGCAAGTTCGCGGCCGGTGAGCTGCCCATTCACGCCTCCATCGGCTACACCGATTTCGCCCTGGGGCAGTTTTTCAAGGAAGCCGCCAAGCAGCCCTGGTTTAACCGCACGCTGTTTATTCTGCTGGCCGACCACACCTCCCAGACCCTGCGCCCCGAGTACCAGAACGTGCTGGGCTCCTTCAAAACGCCGCTGCTGCTCTACCGCCCCGGCGGACCGCTGCCCGCCGCCGACGTGCACCGCATCACCCAGCAGGCCGACGTGACGCCGACGGTGGTGGATTACCTGGGAATTCGGGCCGACCAGCAGCTGCTGCCCTTTGGCTATTCGGTGTTTGATTCGACCACCACGGGGCGGGCCATTTTTCTGCGCGACAACTCCCACTTTCTGGTGCACCGCGACTTCGTGACGGAGCTGACGGCCACCAACGAGGTGCGCCTCTACCCCTACCAAACCCACAGCATGCCGGCCGAGCCGCTCCGGAATCCTGACCCGCGCAAGCTCAAGCAGTACGGCGACGAGCTGAAGGCCTGCCTGCAGCTGTTCACCAACGGCCTGCTCGACAACTCCCTCTACAAATATTAAGGCTGTTGCCGCCGCTGGCCCTACTCCTGGCCGGCCTCGTTCACTAGCTGCGACTGAATAGCGCGGATTTCTCCCCTGTCTATCGGCTTGTGAATCAGGCCCGACACCAGCTCGTATTCCCTGGATCTTTCCAGGTCGGCCAGAGCCAGGGAAGACGTGAGAATGTAGATGTGGCAGTGGCCGCGCAGCTCCTCCCGGTAGGGCGCCAGCGCATCCAGAAACTGCCAGCCGTTCATCAGCGGCATGTTCAGGTCCAGAAAAACCACCGTTGGCGCCGCCGCATCCTTTTCCCGCATCAGCACCGCCAGCGCCTCGGTGGCCGACTGAAACGTGCAAATGGTGTTCGAAAACCCTTCGGCGCGCAACAACTGCTCGGTGAGGTAGATACCAAGGTCGTCGTCGTCAATCAGGTAGGTTTTCATCAGCGGCATATAGGCTAAAGTAGAGAATAAATTGGGTTCCCTCGTTTACTCGGCTTTCTACGGTAACCTGTCCGTGCATCGATTCGACGTGGGCCTTCACCAGAAACAGGCCGATACCACGGCCGGGTTTGTCGGGGTGGAAGCGCCGGTAGAGCTGAAACAGGTTGTCGCCGGCCTGCTCCTGGTCGAAGCCCAGGCCATTATCGGCCACCACAATAGTGGTATCCTGTGCCGGACTGGTGGTGGCCGAAATGTTAATCTGCAGGGGCCGCGCATCCGACCGGTATTTGATGGCGTTGGAAATCAGGTTGTGGAAGATACTGTGGAAATAGGCCCGGCTGCCCAGTATGCGCAGTTCGGGCGGAATATCGATGTGCAGCTGACCGCCACACTCGCGCAGTAGCTCCTCCAGGCCATGCAGCGCCTGTCGGCATACCGCAGCCAGGGCCACGGGCTCGGGCCGGTAGCCATGCTGACGGTCGCGCACCGATAGAATACCGTTGACGTCGGTGAGCACGCCATCCAGCTTCTGCAGGCTGGTTTGCAGGTTTTTCAGCGAGTCGTCGAAGACAGTGGACTGCTTATCAACGCGGGTGAGCAGGTTGGCAAAGCCCAGGGCATTAGCCAGCGGGGCCCGCAGGTTGTGCGACACGATGTAGGTGAACTGCTGCAGGTCGGTGTACTGGGTTAGCAGCTTCCGCGCCATCTGCTGCTGCAATTCCTCAGCCTCCCGGCGCTCGGTGATGTCCTGCATGGCCCCAATCATGCGCACGGGCTGGCCTTGCTCGTCGCGCAGCAGGTAGCCCCGGTCGAATACCACGGCCCAGGAGCCATCGGCGCGGGCAAAGCGGTACTCTTTCTGCCAGAAAAAGGTGTCGGTGGCCAGCGCTATTTTGCGCAGGCCGGCTACCACGCGCTGGTAGTCTTCGGGGTGCACTTTGTCGCCCCAATAATCAAACGGGGTGGGATTATGGGGCAGCTGATAGCCAAACAGCGTCTCGAAGCCCTCCCCCCAGAGCAGCGTGTCGGCGACTACACTCCAGTCGTAGAGGGCGTCGGTGGTAGCCTTCAGCGCGAAATGAAACCGCTCGTTGCTGGCCACCAGCTCTTCTTCCGCCTCCTTCTGCTGGGTCTGGTCGTGCACGATGCCCACCAGCCGGTGGCAGGTACCCGTATCATCTACCACGGGCGTCACGCTGACCTCGCCGACGACGCGGCCGGAGGGATAGTGGGAAGTTTCGAGCCACACGACCCGCTGCCCAGTGGTAATGGCCTCGTGGTATTTTTCCAGCACCAACGATAGGGAGGGCTCCGGAATAATGTCGTGCACGTAGCTGCCCACCACTTTTTCGACCGACAGACCGGTGGTTTTCTCGAAGGCCTGATTGACGAAGCCGAAGCGGTAGCGCCCGGCCGCCTCCACGTTCAGCACGAAGGTAACGTCGGCTATGTTATTGAAGATGATGGACAAGTACCGCTCCCGTTCCAGCAGCGCCGTGTTGGTCGCTGCATCGGACGAGGCCGGCTTCACCAGGCCGTACACGCCTGCCCGGGGGCCCGCCACCCCGGGCAGCGGCAGCAGCGTCACCCAGAGCAGCAGCACTTCGCCCCGCAGCACTACCTGCACCTTGTAGCCCACTACGCCACCAGATGCCGCGTACTCCAGCGGGGGCGGCGTGTGCGCGGGGTCGGCGGGCCGCAGCAGCTCCAGCAGGCGAGCTTCCGTGAACTGCCCCGGCGGCTCGCCCAGCCACTCGGCCAGTCCGGCCGTGGCGTGCAGCAGTTCCCCCCGCTCATTTAGCACGAAGGCGGCCGTAGTCCGGCTCAGCTCAAACGGCATGCTACCCACAGATGCGGCGGAATTCATCATAAGCCCGAAGAATACGTGTCAGAGCAGCCGATTGGCCCCCGCCAGCCGGGGCAGTTCGCCCATAGGCGAAAGAACAAAAATTGGCGGATAGCCACTCTATGACGCCGCATAAATCTGCTCTGGCTCAGGCCCGCACGGCGTCGGCATACGACGGAATGGCGGCCAGTCGCTCGTTGGTGCGCGTGGCGAAGTTGACGCGCCAGCAGTAGTGCTCCAGGCCATTGGTAAGCAGCAGCAGCGGGGCCCCGATGGTTAGGTTGTAGGTGGCTGCCTGGTGGGCCACGGCCGCCGTAATGGGCACCGAGGGCCGTTTGCATTCCACCAGCAGCAGGGGCTTGCCGGCAGCATCAAAGGCGCAGAGGTCGGTGCGCTTCTGGCGCTGGTTGTAGGCGTGGCCCCGCTCCAGGCTCAGCAGGCTTTTCGGATACCCCAGATGGTCAATCAGGTAGTGTACCACGTGCTGGCGCACCCACTCTTCGGGCGTCAGCACCACTTGTTTGCGGCGCAGAATATCCCAGATTAGCAAATTTTCGCCGGATTGGGTAACTTTGTACGCGAAAGGCGGCAGACTCAGTTCTTGCATCACCTACAAAGGTACGGCCCGGAGCCTCTGCACCAGCTTTTCATCCGGGTACCGTCGTACAATCGTTCGACGGTTTTTTTGTACCCAACCCGGTGATTTAGCGAGTCGGTGATTTAGCGAGTTTTTCGTTCGAAAGCCCATTATTTCCACAACCCGCCAAACCACATGCTCACTAAATCACTAACTCACTAACTCACCATATGAAAACCAAAGCCGACATTGTCGAGAACTGGCTGCCCCGCTACACCGGCGTGCCCCTGAACGAGTTTGGCCAGTACATCCTGCTGACCAACTTTATCAACTACGTAACCATGTTCGCTGAGCAGTTCGGCGTTGAAATCCGGGGCATCGACAAGCCCATGCAGACGGCTACGGCCAACAACATCACCATTATCAACTTCGGTATGGGCTCCCCTATGGCCGCCACGGTAATGGATTTGCTGGGTGCCATCAAGCCCAAAGCGGCCCTGTTTCTGGGCAAGTGCGGCGGCCTGAAAAACAAGACCAAGCTCGGTGACCTCATCCTGCCCATCGCCGCTATCCGGGGCGAAGGTACTTCCGATGACTACCTGCCGGCCGAAATTCCGGCCCTGCCCTCGTTCCGTTTGCAGCGGGCCGTGTCGTCGATGATCAAGAAGCACGAGAAGGACTACTGGACCGGCACGGTGTATACCACCAACCGCCGCGTGTGGGAGCACGACGAGAACTTCAAGGACTATCTGCGCCAGATCCGGGCCATGGCCGTGGACATGGAAACGGCCACCATTTTCACCGTCGGCTTCGTCAATGAGATTCCCCACGGCGCCCTGCTGCTGGTGAGCGACAACCCGATGACCCCCGAGGGTGTGAAGACCTCGGAGAGCGACAAAAAGGTGACGTCTGACTACGTGACGTCCCACCTGCAAATCGGTATTGACTCGCTGATTGAGCTGCAAAACTCGGGCGAATCGGTGAAGCACATGCGCTTCGAGTAGCGAAAGATGTTGCTACACACGATTTTATAAGTGGCAGTAACTCTGCAACAAATCCCCGGTACCGCCAATGGTGCCGGGGATTTTTCGTAATCTGCGGCCTCAAACCTGGATTCCGCCCTTTCTTAACCGCACATTATTGTTCTGCTTATGCCCGTGTTTTCTACCCCGTATCTGGAAATTTACCACGACGCGCCCCGGCAGATACTGACGGCCAAGTGGCTGCGCGGCGTGATGCCCTTCGAGCTGCACCGGGGCTACCATGCCCTGCTCGACCAAGCCGTGGAGCGCGACTGCCGGTTCTGGCTGCTGGACATTCGGCGCCGTGCCTGCATCGACTCCTCCGACGTGCTCTGGACGCTGAACGAGTTTTTGCCCCAGGTGTATCCCCGCCTGAAGCGCCCAGCGTATCTGGCCTTCCTGATGGCGCCCCACCACCTGGCCGGCGACCTGGCCGACGGCCGCGTGCCCGACCCGGCGTACTACAACGAGCGGCCCTACCGCAACGAGCGGTTCACGGACAAAGAGGCGGCACTAGAGTGGCTGCAGCACTGCCACCAGCTCGAAGAAGTAGCCCGCTAAGGCCTTGCGCGCAGCAAGGCGCGGGTGCGTACCTTCGCACCCATGACTCCAACTCTGCGCTCCTTTCTACTGCTGCCGCTGCTGGGCTTTGCGGCCTGCACCTCCTCCCCCTCCCGTCAGCCCGCCGACCTGCTGGTCTACAACGCCACGGTCTACACCGTCGACTCCACCTTCTCGCAGGCCCAGGCCTTTGCCGTGCGCGAGGGCAAGTTTGTAGCCGTGGGCCCGGCCGATTCGCTACGGCAGCAGTTTCAGGCCGCGCGGGAAGTCGATGCCCAGGGCCAGTTTGTGTATCCAGGCTTTTACGACGCCCACTGCCACTTCTACCGCTACGCCCTGGGCCTGCGCGACGCCGATCTGGTGGGTACCACTTCCTGGGCTCAGGTGCTGGAGAAGCTGCAGCAGCACCGCAAGCAGTACCCGCAGGCCGCCTGGCTCACGGGCCGCGGCTGGGACCAGAACGACTGGAGCAGCAAGCAGTTTCCGACCAAAGATGAGCTGGACCGCCTGTTTCCCGACGTGCCGGTATTCATCATCCGCGTCGATGGGCACGCCGCGCTGGTGAACCAGAAGGCCCTGGAGCTGGCCGGCGTCACGGCCGCTACGCCCATCAGCGGCGGCACAATTACCAAAGCCGCGGACGGCAAGCTCACCGGCTTGCTCGTGGATAACGCTGTGGACCTAGTATCGGTCAAGATTCCGGAGCCAACCCCGGCCGAAGCCAACACCCTGCTTCTGCAGGCCCAGCAGCTGTGCCTAGCTGTAGGCCTGACCAGCCTCGCCGATGCCGGCCTCGACAAGCCCAACATCGACCAGATGGCGGCTTTGCAACAACAGGGCAAGCTCAAGCTGCGCCTCTACGCCATGCTCAACCCGACGGCGGCCAACAAGGAGTTTTACTTTAGGAACGGGCCCGTGTTTCAGGACCGGCTCACGGTGAACTCCTTTAAGGTGTATGCCGACGGGGCCCTGGGCTCCCGCGGCGCCTGCCTCGTCGAGCCCTACCACGATAAGCCCAAGGAAACGGGCTTCCTGCTGTCTACCGAGAAAGAATACCGGACCCTGGCCCGGGAAATTGCGGCCAGCAAGTTCCAGATGAACACCCACGCCATCGGCGACTCGGCCAACCGCATCATCCTCAGCATTTATGGCGAGGCGCTGAAGGGCCGCACAGACCGGCGCTGGCGCATCGAGCACGCCCAGGTCATCACGCCCGCCGACATGCCCAAGTTCGGGCAGTTTGGCATCGTGCCCTCGGTGCAGCCCACTCACGCCACCTCCGATATGTACTGGGCCGGCGAGCGACTAGGCCAGCAGCGCCTGAAAACGGCCTACGCCTACGAGGAGCTGCGCAAGCAGTACGGGCAGGTGGCCATCGGCTCCGACTTCCCGGTGGAGGACATCAACCCGCTGTTTGGCTTCCACTCGGCCGTGGCCCGGCAGGATGCCAAGAACTACCCCAACGGCGGCTTCCAGATGGAAAACGCCCTGAGCCGCCCCGACGCCCTGCGCGGCATGACCACCTGGGCCGCCCACGCCGGCTTCGAGGATAAACAGAAAGGCAGCATCAAGCCCGGCATGGCCGCCGACTTCGTGGTGCTGAACAAAGACCTGCTCAAAGCCCCCGCGGCCGAGCTGCGCGGGGCCCAGGTACAGCAAACCTGGATTGCCGGCGAGCAAGTGTATAAGAGATAATGTGGAGAATGTGCTGATGTGCTAATTCTCTGTCCTTGCGAGGACGAAGCACGAAGCAATTCGTCCGCTGAAACGTGCTGAGTGCCCTGAAGTGAAAAGCCCTTTCCCACGCGAGTAGGAAAGGGCTTTCTGGTAAAAGAGCGTGTCGTGCTGCGCAGAGGACGGATGGCCGCGTGTCTGCTTCATGCGCAGAATACTCGCAAGGACACGCTGATTATTAGCACATTACCGCACGGGGGCTTCGTCGGCGGAGCCGCCGTAGATGGCGGGCACGGGAATATCGAGCAGGCGCAGATACACGCTCATCTGGCCGCGGTGGTGAATCAGGTGGTTCAAAACCAGGGTGCGGGCCACGGCGGCGCGGGGCAGCTGCATAAAGACCTGCTCGCCGCGGCGCATGGTCCACAGGTCGTGGAAGGTGGCATCGTCCACGTCGGCCAGGGCTTTGTGAATGTTCTCGGCGTTGAGGTCGAAGCGGCCCAGTACTTCGTCGGTGGTGGTGGGCGACGGTAGCGGCGTGACGGTGGCCAGGTCGGTTTCGGGACCCTGCAACGACATTTCCAGGAAGCCCACCAGGTTGGCCATGTGCGAAGCCAGCGTACCCAGCTTCATGGATTTGGGGTGGGGCTGCCAGCCGAACTGCTCGGTGGGCACCCGTTCCAGCAGGCGGCGGGTGAGCAGCAGTTCGCGCTTGAGCTCCTGGCTAAGGGCAGTTTGCAGGGAAGGCTGAGTGGCGGGTGTCGACATAACGGGCAGGATTGAGAGTGGTGGAAACGACGTTACAAGCGGAATCCGGCCGAAAAGTTAAGCGCCGGCCGGAAACCCCACTAAAAAAGCCCCGCCTGGGGGCAGGGCTTTTTCAGGCAACGGCGGGCCGGCTACTTTACCGAGGCCGGCATGCCCACGTTGGGCGTGGCCGGCGGTGGGCCCACGGCGTTGACGGCAAGTGGCGGCTCGTCGCGCAGCTTGCGGCCCCGCAGGGTGAGCAGGAAGATCAGGCCCAGCACGAAGAACACGATGAGCGACAGAATGCTGTTGCGCATGGAGCCCGTAATCTGGGCAATGACCCCGAACACGGCCGTGCCAATGACGATGCTGAGCTTCTCGGTGACGTCGAAGAAGCTGAAGAAGGCGGCAGTATTGGGCGTATTCTCGGGCATAATCTTGGAGTAGGTGCTGCGCGACAAACTCTGGATGGCGCCCATCGTGAGGCCGATAACCGAGGCCAGGGCGTAGAAGCTCCAGCCGGCCTGCACGTAGTAGCCCGCCACGCAGATCAGCATCCAGATGAACACCGACCAGCTCAAGGCCCGGGTGTTGCCGATGCGCTCCGAGAGCTTGGAGAACAGCCAGGCGCCCAGAATACCCACCAGCTGCAGCAGCAGGATGGTCAGAATCAGGGCCGAGCTTTCGAGCTTCAGCTCCTCGTCGCCGAAGATGGTGGCCACGTACATCACCGTCTGCACGCCCATGTTGTAGGTGAAGTAGGCCAGCAGAAACCGTTTCAGGTTGGGCAGGTGCTTAAGCTGGTCCCAGACCTTGCCCAGCTCCCGGAAGCCGTTGAGCAGCCAGCCGGCTTCGTCGTTGGCCCCGGCGGGGCGGCCCGGGTCGGCGGGCAGGGTGAAGAAGGGAATCTGGGCGAAGCCGGCCCACCAGATACCGGTCAGCAAAAAGGCCAGGCGGGTGGCAAAGCCTTCTTCGAGGCCCAGCGTCTCGTGGCCCATAATCAAACCCAGGCAGATAACGAGCAGCAGTACCGAGCCGATGTAACCCATCGAAAAGCCCCGGGCCGAGAGCGAGTCGTACTTCTCCTCCGAAGCAATAAGCGGCAGGTAGGAGTTGTAGAACACGATGGAGCCCGAGAAGCCAATCGTGGCCGAGATGAAGACGAAGGTGCTGGCCGTGAAGGTATCCGGGGTGAAGAAGAACAGGGCCGTGCAGGAGGCCGCGCCCAGGTAGCAGAAGATCTGCATGAACAGCTTCTTGCGGCCCGAGAAGTCGGCCAGCGACGTGAGGAAGGGGCTAATCAGGGCAATAAGCAGGAAGGCGGCCGATATGGCGTAGGTCAGCAACGACGAGCCCGGCACCTGGAAACCCAGGAAGTCGACGGGGCTCTTGCCGCTGTCGGTGCCCGTGACCTGCTTCACCATCGCGCCCCAGTAGATGGGGAAGATGGAGCTGGTAATCACCAGCGGGTAGACCGAGTTGGCCCAGTCGTAGAAGGTCCAGCCGCGGGTGATGCGCTTGTCGTCCTTGGGAATGTCACTGAAGGAAGCATCCGGCGCGGCGGCCGGCGTAGTAGAGGCTGTGGTCATGCGGGCAGAGGTTGGCAGTGTGGTGCTGGGCAAGATAACGGGAATTCCGCGCTGCCGTTGCCGAGCTTGCCCGGCCCGGACTCAGGGGCGCAGGTTATAGTAGGTAGCATCCGGGCTGTAGAGGTAGCCCCGCCGGCCGCCGGTGAGCAGGGCCCCGCTGCTGGTCACGAAGGACGCGTACTCGCTCTTGCCGCCCCAGACGGTGCCATCGGCAAAGCGCGTGGGGTAGGTAAAGGTGGTAAAATCAAGGGTGCGTACCAGGCCCTGCCCGCCGGTGGTGAAATAAAAAGCCCCATTGGCTTTGAAGATGGACGAGATAAGACGGGCGTCGCCTCTGGTTTCCGCTATCTGGTACACCTGCTGCCAGGTAGTGCCCTGGTTCATCGAGCGGAATATCCCGCCGTAATTGGTAGTCAGGTACAGGGCCCCACTGGCGGGGTCGGCCAGCAGGTCGCTGCCCTTGTCGGAGGGCGCGCCGAGCAGCTCCCAGCTCGTGCCCCCGGTGGTGGAGCGGTAGAGGCGGGAGTTGAAGTCGAACACGTAGAGCCGCCCGGCCGCGTCCTCGGTCAGGTGATGGAAGGGAGCCACGTTAAAGGCGCCCACCGGCATCGGGGCTTTCGTCCAGCTCAGTCCCTTGTCGTCGGAGTAGAACAGGCCGTTGTAGGAAGCCCCCACCAGCAGCCGCCCGGCCTTGGTGTAGAGCACGGCCCCGTGTTCCTGGTTGGGCGCGTCGGCGGCGTTGGGGCGCATCTGCCAGGTTTGCCCGTTATCGGCCGAATAATAGATTTCCGTGTCGAAGCTCAGCGGCGTATCGGCCCACACCAGTAGCTCACTCGGCCCGGCCGCCATGAACTTATAGATGGTCGAGGCCGGCGACACAAACGGATGCGGCTGCCAGGTCTGCCCGTTGTCGTCGGAATACAGCGGAAAGTCATTGGCCAGCCCGGCCAGCAGGCGGCCATTGGGGTACTGGTAAAAAGCCTTGGCCGGGCTGGGCAGGCAGGCAGCCGGGTGCCAGCCCCGGCCGGTGGGCCGCACCACCTGGATGGCGAGCAGGGTATCGATACGTACCACACCCAGCGAGTCGTAGGCTCGGACGCGGATTTGCTGCTGGCCTTCCTGGCTGGTGAGGCGCCACGGCGTGCCGCCGCGCCCGGCGCGGTTGGTGTTGGTTCCGGAGCTTATGAGCGGGACAGTCGCCCCCTTGCAGGTCTCGAAATCAAAGAGTAGCTGATGATAGGGCAGCGGCCGGGTGCCGTACCGGAAGCGCACCACCACGCTGTCGTGCGTGTAATGCCCGATGGTGTCGACCTGCCGGGTGCCTTTGAGCACGTCCAGCGCGTATTTCTTGGCGGGCGGCGGGGCCGGGGCTTCTTCTTCCTTCTTTTCGCAGCTGCCCAAAGCCAGGCTGCTGAGTATAACGAGAATAAAACGGGCAAACTTCTGAGACGTAACCACCGGCCGGAATGCTATACACAAGGATAAAAACCGGGTAAAGCTACGCCCCTGGAGCCGCCACGGCAAGTCATGGCGGGCCGCTAAAAAATAATGCTGCCGGCAGTAGCCGACATTCAGAAACCGGGTATTATAAAGGAGCCGTCCGTTTAACAAAATCGTCCCGTCCATTTTAGAAACGGACGGGACGATTTTAAAAATAGACGGGTCCGTTTTTGAAATGGTGCCGTCCGTTTTCCGGCTACTTAGCGCCGCTGATTTTATCCGCTTCAGCCCGGCGCAACTGGGCTCCCTGCATGGCCTGGTCGAAGAGGCGGCCTGGGCTGAAGCTCACATTTACATCCGTAATCAAGCTAGCATCAAAGGCTTTTACCGATTCGGCTCCTTCGCCGCGTAGCGTCACGCGGAAAGAGCCAAACTCACCCATGCGCACGATGCGGCCACTGGTTAGCTCACGGGGCACGGTCTGAAATAAGGCTTCCAGCACGGCCATTACGTCGACGGTACTCACCGTGGAAATCTCGCTGATGCGCTCGGCCAGATCACGCACAGTAGTTTCGCCGCTGCTTTTGGCATTGGCATAAATCTTTTTGGGAGCTGAGGCAACAGCTCCAGGCTTGCCGCGCTCCACCAATGTATATTCGATAGGCATATTGAAAAGAGTTAAGAATGAGGCAGTAATATAGCCGAGGTATTTAGCAATAACATCGTATTCAAGCCTATATTTTGAAATATTTGCAATGTTTACATGTTCCAAGCTGCCTGCTGTAGAGACGCATACTTGCGTCTCCCCGTCGAACGATTTCCCGGAAACAAGCCGATGTAGCAAACACACGTGGCACAGACGCCGAGACGCAAATATGCGTCTCTACAGTGTGCTGAGGGCTTTACCGTTGGTCCGAATTGGCAGCCAGCAGGGCCGCGTACTGCGCGGGGGTATCCACGTCCACGGCGGCGGCCGGGAAGGGCACGGCGGCCACCAGCTCGGGGTGGCGACGCAAAAGCTGGGCGGCCCCGGCCGCATCGGGCAGGGCGCGTAGCAAGGGCAGCGCGGCGCCGGCAAACAGCACCGGCACGCCCCGCACGCCCTCGTACTCGGCAGCCACGATGGGCTGGCCGGTGGCGGTGTGGGTTTCGTGCAGCTGCCGCAGCAGCGTGGGCGTCACGTGGGGCTGGTCGCAGAGCAGGATAGTAAGCGTTGGCACCGCCCCGGCCGTTTCCAGCGCCGCAAGGCCACATTTGAGGGACGCGCCCATGCCCCGCTCCCACTCCGGGCAGCGCACCACCCGCACCGGCAGGCCCGAAAGCTCCGGCAATAACTCCTCGTGCAGCGCCCCGGTGACGACGACGACCGGCCCGCCGGCCGCGGCAGCTACGGCCGTTTCGGCGGCGCGGCGCAGCAGGCTCCGGCCCTCATAGGCCAGCAGCTGCTTGGGCTGCCCCAGGCGCGACGAAGCGCCGGCGGCTAACAACAGGATGGCGGGCATGGGCACTGCGGGCGAGCGTTAGAGGCTACAGGCCGCGTCGGCCCGGCCTTCCACTACCAGCGGCGCGGTGGCGTGCAGCGGCGGGTGAATCGGGTCGGGGGAGTCGCGCAGGAAACCGGCGGGACGCCCGGCCAGCACCGCCTGAATTTCGGCCACAATGGACAGGGCAATTTCCTCCGGTGTTTCGCCGCCCAGGTTCAGCCCGATGGGGCTGTACAGGCGGCCGGCGAGCTGGCGGGCGGCGTCGGGCACGTCCTGCTGCAGCTCATCCAGCAGCCGCTCGTACTTCTTGCGCGGCCCCAGCAGCCCGATGTAGCGGGTGGGTGCGGCCAGCAGATGGCGCAGCACGGCCAGGTCGTAGTAGTAGTTGTGGGTCATCAGCAGGGCAAAGCTGGTATCGTGCGGCTCGGCCTCAATCTGGGCCAGGGGCAGCACCCGTACGTCCTCGGCCTCCGGAAACCGCAGGGCCTGGGCCTGGTTGGGGCGCCCATCCACGACCTGCACCCGCCAGCCCAGGCCGGCCGCCAGGCGCACTACGGGCTGCACGTCGTTGCCGGCCCCATACACGGTAAGGCGCACCGGGGGCCGCACTATCTCCAGGCACACGCGCACGGTGCCCGCCCCGGCGGCGTAGTGGCGCGTGGCGGGCTGCCCGGCGGTCAGAGCGGCGCGGGCGTCGCTCAGAATTGCCTCGTACAGCTCCGAACCGGCCGTCAGGTTGCCCTCCACCCCACCGTCGGCCAGCAGCAGGAGCCGCTCACCCATCTGGGCAGCCGCGCCGGTACCGCCCATACCGAACACGGTGGCTACCACGGCCGGCGCTTCCACCCCCGCGGCCCAGCGCCGCAACAGCTCCAGCGGGTTGTCGGGGTTCTGGAAGTCGAGCGGCTCGAGCAGGATCTGGACTACGCCCTGGCAGCCCAGCGCCGCCCCGAACTGCAGGTCATCGTCGGGGTCGGTGGAGTCGTAGGTAACCACGGTGGGTCGGCCCTGCAGAATCGTTTGGCGGGCGCGGCGACGGGCGTCGCCTTCCAGGCAGCCCCCGCTAATGGCCCCGGTGAGCTGGCCTTCCTCCGTCACGAGCATGCGGGCTCCGGGCCGGCGGTAGGCTGAGCCCGCCACATCGACTACCGAGGCCAGGGCGCAGGCGCGGCCCGCCGTGCGGTGCTCGTCGTAGGCAATAAGTAGGCGCTGTAATTCGGTCATATACTAAAGGCGTAGCGGGTAGATACTACGCAAAGAAGGCGGCTAAGGCTACGAAGAAGCTATTTAAGGCTAAGGGCTAGTTCCCCTCCTCAGATAACTCCGCGCATCAAGCGGACCGGGGTTAGGGGTGGTTGAGCAGCATTGAATGAATTCTAGGACTAGGACTAACACTCTGGCGTCGTTCTTACGATTGAACCACCCCGCCCTGCGGGCACCCCTCCTTAAAGGAAGGAGGGGAATTCGTTCTTGTCCTTAGCTCTATACCATACCTACACGGCCAGGCTGTTCATCACCTTGTCCGGGGTGATGGGCAGGCTGCGAATCCGCTTGCCCGTGGCGTGGAAAATGGCGTTAGCCACGGCAGCCGACACGCCCACCATTGATATTTCGCCGATGCCCTTTACACCCATGGCGTTGATATACGGGTCGTGTTCTTCGATAAACTCCACGGTCATATCCGGAATGTCGGCGTTGACGGGAATGTGGTATTCGCCCAGGCTGGCATTGGTGTAGCGGGCCAGGTTGGGGTCCCGGAAGGTTTCCTCCATCAGGGCCGCCCCGATACCAAAGATGCTGCCGCCGATAATCTGGGAGCGAGCTGTCTTGGCGTTTAGAATGCGGCCGGCCGCGTGCACGCTCACCCAGCGCGTGACGCGCACGGTGCCCACCTCAGGGTCGACGCGTACCTCGCAGAAGTGGGCGCCGAAGGAGTGCATGGAGTGGCCGCCCTTGTCGTCCTGGTGGCCCGAGTCGGCGGGGCCGGCGGCGCGGCCGGTTTCGTAGCCCGCGCCGTACTTGCCGTTGCCCATACCTTCGATGTCGGCCATTTCGGCGCGCTTCATCAGGGCCATGAAGTCTTCGCCTTTCGTCTTGTCGGTCTTGAGCATCAGCCGGCCTTTCTCCACTACCACATCAGCAGCCTTGGCCCGGTACAGCGGCGACTTGCTGTCCTGCACGGCCAGCTTGGTCAGCTTCTGCCACACATCCTGGGCCGCCATGTAAATGGACGACGACACCGTACCGGCCGCCACCGAGCCGCCCGAGTTGGGGGCCGTGGGCAACTGGGTATCCCCCAGCTCGAAGCGTACTTTATCGGGGGCAATACCCAGCGAATCGGCAGCTACCTGCGTCATAACGGTGTAAGTGCCGGTACCCAGGTCAGTGGCGCCGGTCTGCACCACGGCGTGGCCATCGGCGTAGAGGCGTACCCGGGCCGTACCCTGGTTGTTGTGCACCGGATAGGAAGCGGTGGCCATACCCCAACCGATGAGGTAGCGGCCCTGGCGCGTCATACCGGCTTTAGGGTTGCGCTTGCTCCAACCAAAGAGCTCAGCCCCGCGGGCGTAGCACTGCTTCAGGCTTTTGCTGCTCCAGGGCTTGCCGTTGGTGGGGTCCTTGTCGGCGTAATTCAGCAACCGGATCTGCAGCGGGTCGATGCCCAGCTGATAGGCCAGATCGTCCATCGAGCACTCGATGGCAAACGAGCCGGGTGCCTCGCCGGGGGCCCGGGTAAAGGTCGAGGTCATCACATTGGCCCGGGCCAGCTGGTAAGTCGACTCGAAAGTAGGGCACGCGTAGAGCAGGTTGATGATGCGGCTGTTGGGCTCGGCGTAGTTGTCCCAGGGCGAAGTAGTCGACGTTTTCTCGTGAATCAGGGCCGTGAGCTTGCCGTCCTTCGTTGCCCCCAGCTTGAGCGTCTGGTGCTGGTCTTCGCGGTGGCCCATGCCGGTAAACATCTGCGGACGGGTGAGCGAGAGGCGCACGGGCCGCCCCACGGCCTTGGCGGCCTGTACCGTCAGAATGGTGTGGGGCCAGCTGGAGCCTTTGCAGCCAAAGCCGCCGCCGAGGTACTTGGTAATCACGCGCACCTGCTCGGTGGGCAGCCCCAGCATCGTAGAAAGAGCTTTCTGGGTACGCGTCACGCCCTGCGTCGACTCGTACACCGTCAGCCGGTCGGCTGCTTCCCACACGGCGGTGGTAGCGCCGGGCTCCATGGGGTTGTGGTGGTTGATGGCGTGCTCGTAGGTGGCCGTGAGCTGCACCGGGGCAGCGGCAAAAGCCTCCTGGGCGTTGCCGCGCTTGGTGTGGCCGGGCGTTTTGCCATCCTGCACTTTCAGCGGGTCAAACAGCTGGGCCTTGGGGTCTAGAAACGAGACAATGGGCTTCTCCGTGGCATACTGCACCCGTACCAGCGTAGCCGCGTGCACGGCCCGGTCGTAGGTATCGGCCACCACCAGGGCTACCGGCTGGCCGGCGTAGTGAATCTGGTCCGAAGTCAGGGGCAGGAAGCCCATAGGCGCGCCGATGGCCTTTTTGCCTTCCGCGTCGTTGGGCGTTTTGGCCAGCTTGGGCAGGTTCAGGTGCGTCAGGATGGCAATGACGCCCGGCTCCTTGGCGGCGGCTGTCGTATCGATGCTTTGAATCTTGCCCCGGGCAATTTCACTGGTGCGCAACACGCCGTAAGTCAGGCCGGGCAGCTTGTACTCGGCCGAATATTTGGCCTGGCCCGTTACTTTGGCAAAGCCGTCGACCCGGTCGAGGGGCAGGCCGACTACGCCGCCGGTACCGGGGCCATTGGTTTCAAAGAATGCTGGTTCGGTGGTATCCATACTACAAGCAGATGCTCCGTTAACGATAAGAATACTGAGAGGAGAATGTCATTACCGGCTCAGGCCATCAGCTCCTGCAGGGCCTGCACTACCGTTTTCTGGACCATCTCGACCTTGAAGCGGTTGTGCTCCCGGGGCTGGGCGCCGCGTACGGCGGCAGCGGCGGCGGCCCGGAAGTTTTCCTCGGTAGCCGGCTTGCCAATGAGCAGCTTTTCGGCTTCCTGGGCCCGCCAGGGCTTGGTACCCACGCCGCCCAGAGCAATACGCGCCGAGCGGATTTGCCCGCCCTGCACATCGAGGCCCACGGCCGCCGACACCAGCGCAAAGGCGTAGGAGGCCCGGTCGCGCACCTTCACGTAGTGCGACTTGCGGGCGTGGGCGGCGGCGGGCACCGTTACGGCCACAATCAGCTCGTCGGGCTCAATGACGGTTTCACGCTGGGGCGTGGTGCCGGGCAGCAGGTGAAAGTCGAGCAGGGGTACGCGGCGCTGCTTACCCTTGGCGTTTTCCAGCGTCACTACCGCATCCAGGGCTACCAGGGCCACGGCCAGGTCGCCGGGGTTGGTGGCAATGCAGGCCTCTGAGGTACCCAGAATGGCCAGGTTGCGGTTGTCGCCCTGCTGGGCGGGGCAGCCCGAGCCGGGGTTACGCTTGTTGCAGGGGAAGGCCGGGTCGCGGAAGTAGCCGCAGCGGGTGCGCTGCAGCAGGTTGCCGCCGATGCTGGCCATATTGCGCAGCTGGGGCGAGGCGCTCAGCAGCAGGGCCTCCGAAATAACCGGATACTGCTGCACGACCAGGGCGTTTTCGCCCACGTCGCTCATGCGCTCCATCGAGCCGATGCGCAGCCCGTCGGTGGTTTCCTGAATGCCTTTGAAAGGCAGCATATTGATATCGACCAGCTGCGGGTGCTGCTCCACGTTGGCCTTCATCAAATCCAGCAGCGTGGTGCCGCCGGCAATGTAGGCCGCATCCTTTTTATCTTTCCGGATGCCGATGGCCTCCTTGGCCGTAGCGGCCGGGGTGTAGCTGAAATTGTTCATCTGAGCAGTAGTGAGATGGTGAAGTAGTGAGCTGGCGAGTCTGATATTCTGGTGGCGTGCCTGGCGCCAAGGGCGCCGCCTGAACAGCAACGCACCAGTTTACCACCTCACCAATGCACCACTAGGCTTTGCCGGCCACTTCGCGCACGGCAGCCACGATGTTGGGGTAGGCGCCACAGCGGCACAGGTTGCCGCTCATCCATTCGCGGGTCTGGTCGTCGGTTTTGGCGTGACCTTCCTGCACGCAGGCCACCCCCGACATAATCTGGCCGGGTGTGCAATAGCCGCACTGAAATCCGTCGTGTTTGAGGAAAGCGGCCTGCATGGGGTGCAGCTCCTCGCCTTTCGCCAAGCCCTCAATCGTGGTGATTTCCTTGCCCTGGTTCATTACGGCCAATGTGAGGCAGGAATTGATGCGCTTGCCATCAACGAGCACGGTGCAGGCGCCACACTGCCCATGGTCGCAGCCTTTCTTGGTACCGGTCAGGTCGAGGTTTTCGCGCAGGGCGTCGAGCAGACTCACCCGGGGCTCGGCCTGCAGGGTACGGGCTGTGCCGTTCACCTTCAGGGTCATGCTCGTCACGCCTTCCACCGTTTTGGAGAAGGCCGTCAGCCGCTCGGCCTGGCTGAGCAGCGGGGGCGCCAGCGCCAGGCCCAGAATGCCGCCGGCCTGCTTGATAAAGGAGCGGCGGGAGCCGTCCTCGGGTGGGGTTGCTGCTGAATCAGCAGGGAATAGATCTTGACTCATGGCAGTAGCAGATTCAAATGACTAACAGATATGACAACAGCCCACTTCAACAGTAGCCAGGGCCAGCACAAGGCGCCTGACTGGCAGGCCCCGGCCCAACAGCACAGGTAGCTAACTACCAATAGGGCCGCAGGTTATGCGGGGCAGCAAAAAATTCTTTTTCAAGCTATGAGCCCGAATCCAGCAGCCTATTGCTTACGACAGGGCATTGTTGAGGTTGCAGGGAAGCCACAAATGACCCGGGCCAGCGGGAATAAGCCGTGGCAACGGTGGCTGCCGGACCCGTGGAAACCCGGCTCGCTGCCGCCCCGGTGCAGACCCTGGGGCAAATAGTCCTTATTTTGCGGCTCACACTTTCGCCAGCCTATGTCGTCGGTTGTTCCCCCCTCCTGGATTGCGCGCGCCCAGCAGCTGCCCCAACCCAATCAGCAGGTGCTGGTGTACGTCCCCTCCTCCTGGCTGGAAATAACGGTGGCTACCTATAAGCCGTCCAATGCTTCCAAATCGGCCCACATGTTCGTTATGCCCGACCGCAACGGTGTTGACCGCTACGTGAAAGGCGTCACGCACTGGATGCCGCTCCCTGCTCCCCCGACTGCTGATTAGGGTTGATTACGCAGCGGCACAGAGTCTTGTGCTACTCTGCTACGCGTGCAAAGTCTACTCCACAAGCTATCCGGTGCTGCTTTAGCACATCAGGCTTTCTTAGCCTTACTTTTTCAAAATATAACCCCCATTACAACAGGCCATTACCCTATAATTTCACATAAAAGCAGGGCGCTTGTTGCGCTCAGTGCTACGAGATGCTAGTGCTGTACTGCAGGCCAAATGCGTTTATAGACTTCAATTGTGGTCAATATAGTACCAGAATTGGCAAAAATAGTAGTGGAAATTGCTTTCCTACGCCCCTACCTTAGTATTATAGAATGAAGCACAAAAACAGGGCTTCCTTCTGGCTTTCTCTCTAGCTGGCTTCAAGCGGAAGCACCAACCGGGAAACGTCGTAAAACACAGACAAGTACTGCGGACCAAATGGTCTGTAGCTTATGATAAAGGATCGGGCCAACGTTGGGTGGGAATTTTCGTTGGTCACGATTCATTGAAAGGGCGTTCCGGGTGGGGCGCCTTTTTTTGTTTCGGCTGATTGGCCCAAGCGCTGGGCAACCTGCGCGTTTCGCTCCAAACCACGTTTCTACTCTCCATCAGGTCCAGCCGAATGGTGTTGGCCTGCATTTGGGTAGTGGCAGGCTATTGCTTCGAACGGCTTCACTTCAGCACTCAAAGCGACGAATCATGCCCGCTTGTTCGGGCTGGCTCAGACACCTATCCTAGAAAACAAACCGGCCGAACCGGTAGGATACCAGTTCGGCCGACTATAGATTTTGGGATACCGATAGGTCAACATGCTGAGTGGGAGAGCCGGTTGAATTCTCAGTAGTATTTCCAGATGGGGTGGGGTTACATCTGGTAAACAGGGCGTGGGAATTTTTTGGTTATCAGCCAGCCGGGGGGATTAGCCAGCTGATAACTGTGACAATATTACTAGATGAATTTTATAGTAGCACTATATGATGCATAATTTTTAGTAAGTCCTTACTCACCTTTTATACACAACACTGATTTACAATTAATTACTATTAAGCCAGAAAAATAATAAAGCTGGCAGCTGTCCTCCATCAACAGCCTACAACTGTCTGCTACGGCGGTTTAACGCATACGACAGCCAAATAAAGAGCCTCCTTTGCAACATGATTACAGCTGAAAAGTAACTACTCACAATCCGAGGACATAATTGCTTTTTGCTTTATGCACTGGAAGCACTTTGTGGCGAGTAGACAGAAGTGAAAAGAAAGTGGGCGGCTACTATTTGTGGATCTAGCCTTTCGGGTTGCCAGTGGAAAGAGTACTGCCGGAGTGGGCGCGCTGCTCCAAGCGCAGGGCGTTTGGCTGAAACCGGGTTTCACGCGTCGCCTCACAGTTTCACTATCTCGCCACTCTCCCAGGCCGGGGCGCGCTGCTCCTGGGCCATAAGCAACAGGTAAATGCCCCCGGACACGCAAAAGCCCACAAACCAAGCGTAGTCGTAGAGGGCCGCCAAGCCGGGCCATATTGCTTGCTTGTCGAGTACGCCGATGGCCGCCAGAAAGCCCGGCACATTGGGCAGAATGCCGAGGATGAGCGCTACGATGGCCCGCACGTTGTAGCCGTGCCGGTACGCGTATTGGCCCTGGTACTGGTACAGCTCCGGCACGTTCAGGTGCTCTTTGCGCAGCAGGTAATAGTCGGCCAGCATGATGCCGCCGATGGGCCCGAGCAGGCCCGAGTAGCCCACGAGCCAGGTGAAAATGTAGCCCGAAGGATCGGCAATGAGCTTCCAGGGAAAAATCAGCAAGCCCAGCACGCCGGTAATGTAGCCGCCGGCTTTGAAGGAGATACGCTCGGGCGAGACGTTGGCAAAGTCGTTGGCCGGACTCACGATGTTGGCCGCAATGTTGGTAGCCAGCGTGGATAGGGCCACGGCCAGCATGGCCACGCTCACCAGCAGCTTGCTGTCGAACTTGCCGGCCAGCACCACCGGGTCCCAGATGGTTTTGCCGTAAATCACGAAGGTAGCCGACGTGACGACGACGCCTACAAAGGAAAAAACTGTCATGGACGTAGGCAGCCCCAGAGCCTGCCCTACTAGCTGGGCGCGCTGGCTGGTAGCGTAGCGGGTGAAGTCGGGAATGTTCAGGGAAAGAGTTGCCCAGAAGCCGACCATGCCGGTGAGGGACGGGAAGAAAAAAGCCCAGAAAGCAGCACTACTGGTGAATTTGGAGGGCTGAGCCAGAATCGGGCCCAGGCCATTGCCGGCCGAAATAGCCCACCACAGCAAGGCCAGTGCCGCTACCGGCAGGAAAAACGCTTTGAACATCAGCAGCTTCCGGATGCTTTCCACGCCCAGGTGCACCACGTACATATTCAGCGCCCAGAACAGCACAAACGTAATGGCTGGCCCCGTGGCCAGAGCCCAGGAAGCCGGAAAAACGGCGGGCAGCGTAGCCAGGGCAGGCAGCCACAGCACCGCCATCTGATACAGGGCGTAACCGCCAATCCAGGTTTGAATGCCAAACCAGCCGCAGGCAATCAGGGCGCGCAGCAGGGCCGGAATATTGGCCCCGCGCACCCCGAAGCTGGCCCGGGCCAAGACCGGAAATGGAATACCGTATTTGGCCCCGGCCCGCCCGTTGAGCAGCATAGGAATCAGCACGATGCTGTTGCCCAGGAAGATGGTCAGCAGTGCCTGCCACCAGTTCATGCCGCCCTCAATCAGGGAGCTGGCCAGCATGTAGGTCGGAATGCACAGGCTCATGCTGATCCAGAGGGCCGCGTAGTTGCCGGTGCCCCAGCGCCGCTCGGCCGGTGCAATCGGGGCCAAATCTTCACTGCTGAGGCCGGGGTCAGCGGCCGGGGTCGGGCGGGTCGAAGGCGTAATCATACCGGGTCTTTTCGGGGGAGGAAGTGAGGTTACGGCACCCCAAGACTGGCTTCATCCAGTCCTGTGACGCGCCTTTACCCCCCTTAAAGCTAGAAGAATTAGGCACTTGCTAAACAGCCCAGCCCGGTAATTTTCCGCCTTCTGCTTCCACAAAGCCTTATATGCTTGCACGACCTTGGTGACAAAACTCAACAACACGGTAGCAAGTGCTTTTCCAGCCAGCACCGTCATGCAGCACACCGCGAAGCACCTCGTAGGCCGGGGTCTGAGTAGAAACTCAACATCAGCACGCGAAATGCCTCACTGCATTCGGCATGGCGTTCTGCCTTAGAAGCTACGGCTGCGCGCTCAGGCTGAAATTCTCGAAGCTGGCCGTGGCCGTAGCGGGGCCGTGCACGAGCAGGCCGGCCCGAATGCCCCGGTCCCAGGGCGGCAGGTAGCGCCCGTCGATGGCGGCGCCGTCGGCCGGCAGATTCTGCCAGGTAGTGCCACCGTTGGTGCTCCAGGCGAAGGTAAACTGGCTGCCCTGGCGGGCCTGCAGGCGGAGCTGCACGGTTTTGCCGGCGGGTAAGGGAGCTTCTGCCAATACGCTGGTCTGGCCTTTTTCCACTTTCGTCAGGGTGAGCTTTTTGCCCGTGGCCAGCAAAGCCAGCACGTTGTCGGGGTCGCCGTGGGCAGCTAGGCCAGCCTGGCTACCGGTGGGCAAACCACTGGGGCTGAGCAGCGTGGTGGTGGCCGTGTAGGCCGGCGCAGTGGTACTCAGCCCCAGCGCGGCCCCGGCGTGGTCGGGGCGGGCAGTGAGTTGCAGGCGGCCCGAAACCAGGCTGAAGCTGGGCCGCTGCTCGATGGGCCATTGCCAGGTCAGACCCAGCGTTTTACCTGTGAATTCGTCGGTGATATTGCGCGGCTGGGGCGTGGCGGCGGCTACCGGCGTGCTGCCCCCGCGGAACTGTGGCCAGCCCGACTCGGTCCAGGTGAACTCGCTCAGCACGCCCTGCCGGCCCACAAATTCCTGACTATTGGCTTGGTAAGCGTGGTGCAGCATGTACCAGCGGCCTTCGTGCTCCACGGCCGTGCCGTGGCCCGGGCACTTCCAGGTATCATTGTTGACCAGCACCGGGTTCCGGTCGTATTTTTCCCAGGGGCCCAGCAGATTTTTGGCGCGGGCCACGCCGGTAGCGTAGGTGCAGCCCCGTCCGCAGCAGCCGTTGGCAGCGTAAAAGGCGTAAAAATACCCCGCATGGCGCACCATCGACACCCCTTCCACCAGGTTGCCTTCCCAGGAGGCCGGGTTGTTGCGAAACAGCTCCTTCTTCTCCCCTACCAGCGCCGTGCGCGCATCATTCAGCTTTTGGGCCCAGATGGGCGTGGGCTGCTGAATGCTGTTGCCGTCTTCTTTCCAGACGAGGTAGAGCTGGCCGTTTTCGTCGCGCATGGGAAAGCCGTCAATCGAGCCGTCGGGCTCGGCTACCAGCGGGCCGTGGTCGGTGTAGGGGCCTTCGGGCCGGTCGGCGCTGGCTACGGCCACGGCCAGGTTGCCGCCGCGCTTGTGGGCTGAGTAGAAAACGTAGATTTTATCGTTGTCCTGGCTGATTTCCGGGGCCCAGAAATAGTAGTCGGCCCAGGCGGGCGGGCCATCCGGAAACACGTGGCCCACTAGTTCCCAGCTCGTCAGGTTGGTCGATTTGAGCAGCGGAAAGGCCGGCCCCCAGTTGGAAGTCGTGGCGCTGGCCCAGTACGCGTTGCCCACCTTCACTACCGACGGGTCGGGATAGTCGCCGGCCAGCACCGGGTTGGGCAGACTGGCCGCCGTGGCCGGCTCGGCGGCTGTTGGCGCAGTAGCGCCAGCAGCGGTGGTGGTGTCAGTGGTGGTCATAGCCGGACGCTGGCAGGCCGAAATCAGGCTAAATCCAACGCCCAAGATCAGCAGGCACTGGGAGCGAATAGCGGAGAAACAACGCATGGGCAAGAAAGCTAAACGTGGGAGAAAACTGCCGGGCTGGGTCTGGCAACGCAGCGCGGCAGCCTAATGATACGCAGGTTACTCGCCCGAAGGCCGGGGCAACGGCTGGCTGGTGGGCACCGGATTCCCAAAGTATGGGGTGCCATCGGCCTGCCAGGTGAAGGGCTGCATGCGCGGGCTGCGCAGGTTGCCGCACCCCTGCCGGGGGGCGCTGTTGGCGTGGTAGAGAAGCCAGCTTTGGCGGCCGTCGGGGGAGGTAAAAAAGGAATTGTGACCCGGCGCATACACGCCCGCCACCGAGTCCTGGCGAAACACCGGCTTGGCCGACTTGGTCCAGGCCGAGGCCCGCAGCAGATTGGCGCCGGCGGTGGCCGAGAGCATGCCCAGGGCGTAGGAATCGGTCCAGCAGCCACTGGCCGAGTACACTAGGAACAGCCGGCGGCCGCGGCGCAGCAGCTGCGGGCCTTCGTTCACGTCTACGTGGGGCGGGTTGTGTGGGTCGTTCAGGTCGCCGTTTCGCTCCCAGGCATATTCGGGCGTCGAAATCCGGGTGCGCGGCCCCTTTACCGTCCAGGGGTTTTTCAGGCGGGCAATGTAGATGTTTTGCTGCCCGTTGGTGTCGCCCTCCCACCCCGACCACACCCAGTAGAGCCGGCCCCGGTGCTTAAACACGGAGCCGTCGATGGCCCATTTGTTGGTAGCGTCGGTTATCTGCCCCTTGCTGACCCAGGTGCCGGTCAAGGGGTCGGGCGAAGAGTTTTCGAGCACCCACAGCCGGTGGCTCCGGTTGGAGCCCGAGTCGGCGGCGTAGTAGAGGTACCACTTGCGGCGCAGGTAGTGCAGCTCGGGCGCCCAGATGTTGTGGGCGTTGCCGCCGGCGGCCGGCGGCGTCCAGACGACCTGGCCCGGTGTAGTGGCCAGCTCCGTCAACGACCTGACTTTCCAGAGTGTGATGTTGCCGCCGGTGGTGTGGGTGTAGTAATAATAGCCCCGGTGGTAAATCGTCCAGGGGTCGGCGCCGCGGGGCAGCAAGGGGTTGGTGAAGGTAGCCGGGGGCGCGGTCTGGGCCTGGGCCGGGCTGCTGCCCACCAGCAACTCCAGCACCAGAAACAGCAGCGGCAGGCGCAGCGAGGCAGACATAACGCTTACTTGCCGTTTAGCTTCCGGATCAGCTCCACCTCGTCCTGCCGGTAGGGCGTACCATCGGGGCGAAACACCTCATGAAACCACTCAGTTGGCTCGCTGCCATCGGCCAGGGGCGTGTCCCAGGCGTACTTGGTGTTGGTTTTGCCCGCCACCAGGCCCCAGTTGATGGCCCCCACGTTTTCGCGCTTGAGCATGGGCATGATGGTGGCAAAGCGGCTGTTGCGGGGCCGGGCCATGTACTCGGTGCAAATGAGCGGGCGGCCGTAGCTTTTGAGCAGCTGCACCACGCGCAGGTGCCAGGCCTCGTCCTCGTAGCTGTGGTAGGTAATGATGTCGGAATTGCGCAGCTGCAGGGCGTTGAGCTCGGCAAAATCCCAGGCCCAGAGGCCCACGCTCAGAGGCTGGTCGGGGTTTACCTCCCGGGCCCAGGCAAACACGTTGCGCACCAGCGGCAGCGAGGCCGTGCGCTTGCCCGAGTTGCCGGGCTCATTGAACAGGTCCCAGAACAGAATGCGCTTATCGTTGCGGAATTCGCGCAGTACGTCCTGCACGTAGGATTTCAGCTGCACAAACGTGGCCGAGTCGCGCGAGGCCGGGTCGCCGGGGTCCTGCACCCAGCCCGAGTTGTGAATACCGGGCTTGGGAGCGGGCTGCGGGCCGGCCTTGGGCTCCTTGTTCCAGCAGTCATCAAAAAACACAAAAATGGTCTGGATGTGGTGCTTGTCACTGATGGCCAGATACTCGTTCAGGCGCTTTTTGAAGCCGCTGGGGTCCTGCTGCCAGGCCAGGCTGTGCAGAAACACGCGCATGGTGTTGAAGCCGATTCCCTCGGCCAGCCCCAGCTCCCGGTCGATGGTGGCGGGGTCGAAGGTAGCGGCCTGCCACATTTCCAGCTGGTTGATGGCCGTGCTGGGTGCGAAGTTGGCCCCGCTAATCCAGGGGTGGGCTTTGTACCAGGCTTGGGCCTTGGCCGCCGGCCACACCTGCGCCGCTGCCACTGCTTGCGCCGAACCCTTTACTTTCACCTTGGCTTTTTGGCCGAAGCCGCCCGTGGCAGCCAGCCACAACCATAGCAGGAGGAGTAGTTTTCTCATACGGGGGAATTTTAGGTAGGCCGAACGGGAACGGAAAGGCGGGCTAGAGCAGCAATAGCGCGGCCTAGGGAATGAAGGTACTGATGCGGCTTTTCTTCGTCGTCAGCTCGGTTTCGGGCTCGCGCACCGAGGAATTGCGCACCACCAGCTCGGGCCGCAAAGCCACCTGCCGGGGGGTGAAGGGCGCCCCGGCGGCGTCGATGACTTCGAGCAGCAGCCGCACGGCGGCCTGCCCCATTTCCTCGCAGCGCTGGTCGATGGTGGTCATGGCGGGCTGGGTGATGACGGTGAATATCTCGTTGCTGAAGCCGCTGATGGCCACGTCCTGCGGCACCTGCAGCCCCTGGCGGTGGGCTTCCTGCATGGCGCCCAGGGCGCTGTAGTCGCCGGCGGCAAATACGGCGTCGGGGGGCTCGGGCAGGGCCAGCAGCTGGCGCATGGCCGCCACGCCCTGCTCCTGGCTCATATCCATGTAGACAATCAGGTTTTCGTCTTCGGGCAGGCCGGCTTCGCGCAGGGCGTCGAGGTAGCCCTGGCGGCGGTTTTTGTAGATGTTCAGGTGCTGAGGCCCGGCCAGGTGGGCAATGCGGCGGCAGCCCTGGCTCAGCAGGTGGCGCGTCGAAACGTAGCCGCCTTCCTGGTCGTCGAGCACTACGGCATTCACGTTGTCGCCCTCCACAATTCGGTCGAAAAACACCAGGGGCAGGCCGCGGCTGCGTACTTTCTCGAAGTGGCGCACGTCGAGCGTGGTGCGCGACAACGACACCAAAATGCCGGCGACCTGGGCGCTGAGCAGAATTTCGAGGTTGCGCCGCTCCTGGGCCACGTCCTCGTTCGACTGGCAGATAATGACGTTGTAGCCCGCCTTGCTGGCCGCCGTTTCGATGCCGTGCACCACCGACGGGAAAAAGCGCCCCTCAATGTAGGGCACAATGATGCCTATCAGCTGACTTTTCCCCTTGCGCAGGGCCGAGGCCAGGCGGTTGGGCTGGTAGTTGTATTTCTTGGCCAGCTTGAGCACCTTCTGCTTCATGGCCGGCCCGATGCTGTGATGGTCACTCAGCGCCCGCGAAATCGTGGTCATGGACACGCCCAGCTCCCGGGCTAGGTCGGCCATGGAAACGGGACTGGTGGTAGTTGGAGCCGGGGCTTGTTTTTTTCGGGGGGCCATAGAGGGAATGCACTACACAATGCTTTGTGTAAAGATAGTATTATCTAATATTCAATGGCACTGCACCGGCCTGAACTATTCTAACAGGCTGATTTCGTACCACAAAAACGAAAGTCACGCCTCCTCTCAATACCCGCGGGAGTAATAATTCGCAGGTTTTTTTGCCGGACTGGCAGAGCATGTTGCGTTTTTCTTATTACTTTACACAATCGATTGTGCCCTAATTCAGACAGACGTTGCTCTCCGCTGAGTCCTGACCGGGGAAAAAACTGCCCGAATTTCGCCGGGGCGCCACCTTTTCTATCCCACCTGCTTCGCTCATTTCATCAACTCTCCACATGTCCACATCCCTTCCCACCCGATTTGCGCAGCTGGCCAGCGGCCTAGCCTTCTGCAGCACGCTTGGCCTGGCCCCGGCCCTGGCCCAAAGCAAGCCCGGCGCGGCCACTACGCTCACGGTGCAGGTCAACAAGCCCGGCGCCCCGATTGCCAAGACGATGTACGGCCTCTTTTTCGAGGACATCAACTTTGCCGCCGACGGGGGCCTGTACCCCGAGCTGGTGAAAAACAAGTCGTTTGAGCTGGATGAGCACCTGCTGGGCTGGCGCGGCATCCGGGGCGCGGCGGCCCTCTCCACCTACACCGTGTCGAGCCAGCAACCCATCAGCAACGCCAACAACCACTTCCTGCGCATGACGGCCGCCACGGCCAGCCCCGATGCCGGCTTCATCAACGAAGGCTTCCGGGGCATGGGCATCAAGCAGGGCGCCGACTACACGTTTTCGGTGTATCTGCGGCGTGGCCCCGGCAGCGTGAGCGGCCTGAACGTGACCCTGGAAGAGGAAGGCCAGCGGGGCGCGGGCCCGGAAGCGGCCGGCTCGGGCAACGTGCTGGCCCAAACCCGGATTACGGGCCTGACGGGCGAGTGGAAAAAGTACAGCGTGGTGCTTAAATCAACCGGCACGGCGCCCCGGGCCCGCCTCAAGCTCACGATGGAAGGCGCCGGTACCCTGGACGTGGATGTGGTGAGCCTGTTTCCGAAAGACACCTGGAACAAGCGCGAAAACGGCCTGCGCACCGATCTGGTGCAGCTGCTCAAGGACATGAACCCTGGCTTTCTGCGCTTTCCCGGCGGCTGCATCGTGGAGGGCCGCAACCTGACCGAGCGCTACCAGTGGAAGGAAACCATCGGCGACGTGGCCTCCCGCGTGCCGCTGGTGAACCGCTGGAACATGGAGTTCAAGCACCGCTCGACGCCCGATTACTACCAGTCGTTTGGCCTGGGCTTCTATGAGTACTTCCAGCTCTCGGAAGACATTGGCGCCGAGCCCGTCCCGATTCTGAATGTGGGCATGGCCTGCCAGTTCAACTCGGCCGAGCTGGCCCCGGTGGCCGGCAGCACGGCTGGCGGCCCCAACGCCCCGGCAGCGTCCCGCGGCCACAACCACGCCGACGACGACCCGACCCTGGAAACCTTTATTCAGGACGCGCTGGACTTGATTGAGTTTGCCAACGGCCCGGCCAGCAGCACCTGGGGCGCCAAGCGCGTGGCCATGGGCCACCCCACGCCCTTCAACCTGAAGTACATCGGCATCGGCAACGAGCAGTGGGGCCCACAGTACCTGGAACGCTACGAGCCGTTTATGAAAGCCGTGAAGGCTAAGTATCCTACCATGAACATCGTGAGCAGCGCCGGCCCCAGCCCCGACGGGGAGCTGTTTGACGCGGCCAGCAAGCGGCTGCGCGAGCTGAAGGCCGAGGTGATTGACGAGCACTACTACGCCAAGCCCGAGTGGTTCCGCCAGAATGTGGGCCGGTACGACAACTACCCCACCACCGGCACCAAGATCTTTGCCGGCGAGTATGCTGCCCAGAGCGTGGCCATCGGCAGCCCCGACAACAAGAACAGCTGGGACTGCGCCATTTCCGAGGCGGCGTTTATGACCGGGCTGGAGCGCAACGCCGACAAGGTGATTATGGCCTCCTACGCCCCGCTGTTTGCCCACGTAGACGCCTGGCAGTGGACGCCCGACATGATCTGGTTTGACAACCTGCGCTCCTACGGCACGCCTAACTACTACGTGCAGAAGATGTACAGCACCAACCCCGGCACCACCATGCTGCCCATGCAGCGCGCCGACAACGCCAAAAACGGCCAGGACAACCTGTTCAGCAGCGCCGTGGCCGACGACAAGACCGGAGAAATCATCGTGAAGCTGGTGAACTACTCGCCCGAAGCCCGCCCCGTGACTATTAACCTGCAGGGCGCCAAAAAGCTGGGCAAGGCCGGCAAGGCCACGGTGCTGGCCAGCAACGACCTGAATGCCGTGAACACCCTGGACCAGCCCCTGAACGTGGCGCCCAAGGACGCGTCGTTCAAAGTGTCGTCGGCCAACGTGACCTACACCCTGGCCCCGCACTCCTTCACGGTGCTGCGTATTCCCGGCAAACGCTAAACCCTGGCCGTCATGAAGATGCAAATTAATTCACGACCCACGGGCCGCTTGCTGCTGGCTGGTCTGCTGCTGGCCTCCGCCCCTGCCCTGGCGCCCTTCGGGGCGCGGGGGCAGGCCCTGCCCGAGCCGGTGGCCGGCAACCCCATCATCAAGGACAAATACACGGCCGACCCCGCCGCTTTGGTGCACAAGGGCACCGTGTACCTGTACGCCGGCCACGATGAAGCCCCGGCCCGGCAGGAGCGCTACGTGATGAACGAGTGGCTCTGCTACTCGTCGCAGGATATGGTGACCTGGAAAGAGCACCCCTCCCCGCTCAACGTGAAGGCCTTTGCCTGGGCCAAGGCCGATGCCTGGGCCTCGCAGGTGATTGAGCGCAACGGCAAGTTCTACTGGTACGCGGCCGTGGAGCACGGCACCATTCCCGGCAAAGCCATTGGCGTAGCTGTGGCCGACAGCCCCACGGGCCCGTTCAAAGACGCCCGCGGCTCGGCCTTGATTACCAACGACATGACCACCGAGGCCAAAATCAGCTGGGACGATATTGACCCCACGGTGATTGTGGACGACAAAGGCCAGGCCTACCTGTACTGGGGCAACACGATCTGCTACTGGGCCAAGCTTAAGGCCAACATGACCGAGCTGGACGGCCCCATCAACAAGGTGACCACGCTGCCCAAGTTTACGGAGGCACCCTGGGTGCACAAGCGCGGCAACTGGTACTACCTGAGCTACGCCTACCAGTTTCCCGAGAAGATTGCCTACGCCATGAGCCGCAGCATCGAGGGGCCGTGGGAGTTTAAGGGCCTGCTGAACGAGGTGGCCGGCAACTCCAACACCAACCACCAGGCCATCATCGACTTCAAGGGCCAGAGCTACTTCATCTACCACAACGGCAGCATCCCGACCGACGGCGGCTCTTTCCGCCGCTCCGTGTGCATCGACAAGCTGGAATACAACAAGGACGGCACGATGAAGCGCGTGGTGATGACCACCGAAGGCGTGAAGGCCGCCAAGTAGTTGAACATCATCCGTCAGCGGCTTAACCCATCTTCCTTGTCTATGTACTTCCTCCGCTTTACTTGCCTCTTGGCGCTGGCCGGGCTGCTGGGTGGCCGGGCCGCTCAGGCCCAGACCACCCCGGCCGCCCCGGCCCCGATACCGGCCCACGACCCGGTGATGATGCGGCAGGATGGCACTTACTACATGTTCTGTACGGGTCCGGGCATAGCGGTGTGGTCGTCGAAGGACCGCCGCAGCTGGACGCGGGAGAAACCCGTGTTTGCTACCGCGCCGGCCTGGGCCGTGCAGGCCGTGCCGGGCTTCAAGAACCACATCTGGGCTCCGGATATTTCCTTCCACAACGGTGTGTACTCGCTGTTTTACTCGGTTTCGGCCTTTGGCAAAAACACTTCCTGCATCGGGCTGGCCACGAATAAAACGCTGAACCCGAACTCGCCCGACTACAAGTGGGTCGACCACGGCCGCGTGGTGCAGTCGGTGCCGGGGCGCGACATGTGGAACGCCATTGACCCCAACCTGATTCGGGACGAGGCCGGTACGCCCTGGCTGTCGTTCGGCTCGTTCTGGGACGGAATCAAATTGGTGAAGCTGCGCCCCGACCTGACGGCCCCGGCCCAGCCCGAGCAGTGGCGCACCGTGGCCCGCCGCCCCCGCGACCCGAAGCTCAACGACTCCCTGCCCGGCGACGGGGCCATCGAAGCGCCGTTCATCTTCCGCAAAAACGGGTTTTACTACCTGTTTACCTCGTTCGACTACTGCTGCCGCGGCCCCCAGAGCACCTACAAGATTATGGTCGGCCGCTCCAAATCCATTACCGGCCCCTACGTCGACCGGGCCGGCGTGGCCCTCGACCAGGGCGGCGGCACCCAGGTGCTGGCCGGCGACAAAAACTGGTATGGACTGGGCCACAACTCGGTCTACACCTTCGACAATAGCGACTACCTCGTGTTTCACGGCTACGACGCAGCCGACAAAGGCCACGCCAAGCTGCGCCTCGAGAAGCTGGGCTGGGATGCGGCGGGTTGGCCGGTGGTACAGCCTTAGCAATCCGTACAGAGTGCATGGCAACACAATCGTTTGTGTCACCTAGTTCCGCCCTGCCTTGCCTGTTCCCCTGACCTTGTGGCTTACCGGCCTTACCATGGTCCATTTCCGCCCGCCAGTCCCGCAACTGAGCCGCTGGCCTGGGTTTGCTTTGCATCTTTTCTCCCCGCTTTATTCCGTCAATTCGTGACCAAGCCAGCCATTTCCCCCGCTGAACTAAGTGTAAACACCATCCGCCTGCTATCGGTGGATATGGTGCAGGCCGCCAACTCGGGCCACCCGGGTTTGCCCATGGGCGCCGCCCCTATGGCCTACGTGCTGTTTTCGCGCTTCCTGCGCTTCAATCCCCAGGACCCGCAGTGGCCCAACCGGGACCGGTTCGTGTTGTCGGCGGGCCACGGCTCGGCCCTGCTCTACAGCCTGCTGCACCTCTATGGCTACGATTTGACGCTGGATGATCTGAAAGCTTTCCGGCAGCTGCACTCCAAAACCCCGGGCCACCCCGAGTCGCACCTGACGCCGGGCGTGGAAGTAACCACCGGGCCGCTGGGCCAGGGCTTCGCCAACGGCGTGGGCATGGCTATGGCGGAGGCCCACTTGGCAGCCGTCTATAACAAAGAAGGCCTCGCGCTGCAGGACCACTACACCTACGCCATCGTCAGCGACGGCGACCTGATGGAAGGCATAGCCGCCGAAGCCGCTTCGCTGGCCGGCCACCTCAAGCTGGGCAAGCTGATTTACCTCTACGACGACAACGACATCTGCCTCGACGGCCCCACCAACCTCTCGTACACCGAGGATGCGCTGGCCCGCTTTGAAGCCTACGGCTGGCACACCCAGCGCGTGACGGATGGCAACGACCTCGACGCCATTGAGGCGGCCATCAAGGCAGCCCAGCAGGAAACCGGACGGCCGTCCATTATTTCGGTGAAAACCATTATTGGCTACGGCAGCCCGCAGGAAGGCACCAGCAAGGTGCACGGCTCGCCCCTGGGCCCCGACAACCTGAAAAAAGCCAAGGAATTCTTCGGCTTCGACCCCGAAGCTACGTTTGTCGTGCCCGAGCAGGTGCGCACCCACCTGGCCGAAGCCGGGCAGCGGGGCGCCCAGCTTCAGGCCGAATGGCAGCAGCAATTAGAGGCGTACCAGCAGAACTATCCGGCAGAGGGAGAGCTGTTCCGGACTTCATTCGCGGGTGAGCTGCCCGCGGGCTGGGACGCCTCGCTGCCCGTTTTTACCCCCGCCGACGGCGCCTTGGCTACCCGCCAGGCCTCCGGCAAGGCCCTTAATGCGTTGAAGCAATCCGTGCCGTTCCTGTTCGGCGGCTCGGCTGATCTGGCCAGCTCCAACGAAATGCCCACCAGCGGCAGTGTCAGCTTCCAGCCTGGCTCCTACCAGCACAACAACATCTGGTTTGGAGTGCGCGAGCACGCCATGGGCGGCGCCATGAATGGCATGGCTCACCACGGCGGGGTGCGCACCTACGGCGGCACCTTCCTCACCTTCTCCGACTACATGCGCGGTGCCATCCGCCTCACGGCCCTTGCCGAGTCGCAGGCTACGTTCGTCTTCACCCACGACAGCATCGGGCTGGGTGAAGATGGCCCCACCCATCAGCCCGTAGAGCACGTGGCGGCCCTGCGCACCATTCCGAACATTGTGGTGCTGCGCCCGGCCGACGCCAACGAAACTGTGGAAGCTTGGCGCGTAGCCATGACCACGCCCAAGTCGCCGGTGGTGCTGATTCTCTCGCGCCAAAAGCTGCCCGTGCTCGACCAGCAGAAGTACGGCTCGGCCCGGGAAGGCGTAGCCAAGGGCGCTTACATTCTGAGCGAGGCCACGGGTGGGCAGCCCCAGCTGATTCTGCTGGCGACGGGCTCGGAAGTGTCACTCGTTATGCAAGCCCAGCAGGTGCTGGAGCAGCAGGGCGTGGCTACCCGCGTCGTGAGCATGCCATCGTGGGAGCTGTTCGAAAAGCAGCCCCGCTCCTACCAGCAGCAGGTATTGCCGCCCACCGTGCGCAAGCGCGTGGCCGTGGAAGCCGGCTCACCGATGGGCTGGCACAAGTACGTTACCGACGAAGGCACCGTCATCGGCATGAACCGCTTCGGGGAGTCGGGGCCGGGCGAGGCGGTGCTGGCGCTGTTTGGCTTCTCGGTCGAGAACGTGGTGAAGCAGGCCCAGCGGGTACTGCAGGGCGAGGCCGCCGAGAGTGAGCAAAAGGAGCTGTTGTCGTAGTCTTCAGCGGCTAACCAGTAACAGTAAAAAGGCCCTGCGGTAGCTACCGCAGGGCCTTTTTGTGGGAAGCGCGGAAGGCTACTTCCCCACCGTTACTTCCGGAGCCTGACGCGAAATCAGGTCCACGTCGGTGAGCTGTTGCGGGAACCAGACGGTCATTTCACCCTTGCCGCGGTTGGCCCAGGCGTAGTACGGAATGGCCGTCAGCGTCTGGCGGGTGGTGCTGATGCTGGTGTTGGCCGCATCGACCTGCACGGCGGGCACGGTGGCCTGCAGCTGCATGATGCCGTTGAGTACCTCGGGCTGAAAGCGGGTGGTGAAGCTGGTAGCGGCCGGCACCAGCAGGTTGGTGGCCTTGCCGTTGTTGTCCTTCCACTCGGCGCAATACACCACCGGACCGCGCTGCAGGGCTACTTTGCCCAGGTTGTCCTGCACTTTGGCGTGGGCCTGCACCTGGCGCACTTCCATGGGCAGCTGCACCTCTACCACGTCGTTTTTGCGCCACTTGCGGGCCAGCACCGCGTAGCCGTTGCGGGTAGTGTAGGTCACCGGCTGGCCGTTTACTTTGATGCTGATTTTCTCCGCGGACGGCGTGGCAAAGCGGTACAAATCCGAGGGCAAAGCCTCGTTGCGGGCCCAGCCGGGCAGGCGCACCAGCAGGTTGAAATCGGTAGTGGCGGCGGGGCTGACGGTGAATTTCAGGTCGCCCTGCCAGGGGTAGTTGTTTTGCTGCACAATGCGTACCGGCTTTTTATTGACCGTCAGATCGGTCGTGCCGCTGATAAACAGGTTGGCGTACACGTCGTTGCCTTTCTGGGCGTACACGTAGCCGGGCAAGGACGGCATCAGGCGGGCCATGTTGGTGGGGCAGCACGAGCAGTCGAACCAGCCGGCCCGGGCGGGCTCGGTCTGGGGGAAGCTGGCGCTGCTCTTAACCTGCATGGCGTTGCTGTAGAAGAAGGATTTGCCGTCGAGGCCCACGCCCGAAATCAGGCCGTTGTAGAGCACTTTCTCCATCACATCGACGTACTTCGCGTGTCCGTGGAGCTGGAACATGCGCTGGTTCCAGTACACGTTGGCCACTGAGGCGCAGGTTTCGTTGTAGGCCGTGGTGTTGGGCAGCTCGTAGTTGCCCCCAAACCGCTCCCCGCCCGGCACCGCACCGGTGCCGCCGGTTACGTAGAGCTTCTTGCTGACCATGTTCTGCCAGATGGAGTCCACGGCGGCCAGCAGCTTTTGGTCACCGGTAAGGGCGGCCACGTCGGCCATGGCCGAGTACAGGTATTCGGCCCGCACGGCGTGGCCAATGGCCTCTTTCTGGTCCACAACGGGCTTATGATCCTGCCAGTACGAGCCGTTGCGCCACGGGTCGGAGCTTTTGGCGTCGTACTGAAACTGGCCCCGCTGGTCGAGGAAGAATTTGGCGGTGCTCAGGTATTCGGGCTTGCCGGTCACGCGGTAGAGCTTCACCAGGCCCATTTCCACGATTTCGTGGCCGGGCGCTACGGCCCGCTTACCGGGACCAAACACGGAGCACACCAAGTCGGCATTTTTCAGGGCGATGTTGAGCAGGCTTTTTTTGCCCGTGGCCTCGTAATGCGCCACCGCGGCCTCGTACAAATGGCCCGAGTTGTAAAGCTCGTGGCTCAGTTCCCGCTCCTTCACCCAGCGCTCGGGCCCGGCCCAGTCGTGGGGGTGGGCCGGGTCGATGGTGCGGGCTGTGTAGAGGTAGCCGTCGGGTTCCTGGGCCGCCCCCACCTTCCGGATCAGCTCATCCATGTACTGGTCCAGCTTCTCGTCGGGGTAAAGCTTGAGCGAGTACGAAGCGCCTTCGATGGTCTTGTAAATGTCGGTGTCGTCGAAGGGGAAGATGGTGGCAAACTTGCCCTGCCGGGCGGCGGCCATTTCGAAGTTCTTGACCCGGTTGGTGGCCTCACAGCGCTGAAACGAGGCCGGAATGGTAACGTCGGTGTTGGTCTTGAGCCGGGGCAGCCAGAAGTTGTCGGCCAGCTTCACCTTGGTAAACGACACGGCCTGAATCGGGTAGTCCGAGCGTTTCACCGCCTGGGCTATACCACTGGTGCTCAGCATGCTGGCTACCACCAGAGAAGAAAGAAAGTGTTTCATAAGAGCTGAAAAAGGAAAGCGCAGGTAGTTGAGGAACAGCTTATTTGGCGGGGACTGTTCCCGCTTTGGAAATTCGGTAGAGCCTGGCACCGTGCCGACGCACATAGGGAGCAAACTCGCCCGTAACCCGACCCAGGGCTTTGCCGGTCCACACATCCTGCACGGTGCAGGCGCCGCGCAGGCCCAGCTGGGCCAGGGTCACGGGCACGCGGGCCGAGTCGGCAGGCATGGGCCGGAACGGATTTTTAGTGTAGACCAGGAACTGCACCGTGCCGCCGGTATTCTGCGCGGCACCGGCATTATCGAGGCCCACCGTAGCCTGAAACCGGGTGAAGCCGGCCGGCAGGTCGTACTCAATCATGGAATTGGCGTGCGTGCCGATGCCCTGCTCGTAGGTGCGGCCCGCCACCAGCAGGTCGGCCCCCGATACGCTCTTGTTAGCCGTGACCTTGCCCCAGCCTGCCGTGGCCATTTTCCACGGAATCGAGCTGAGCGGCACGGTTTGGGGGCCGTTGCGGAGCACGGGGCTGAGCCAATCGGCGTGGTCCCAGGCGATGTCGTCGGCGCCGTCGCGCACGTTCAGGTAAAGCTTGGTGCTGCCGCTGATATCTACGTCCAGGGTTTGGCTGTGGCCGGGCGTCTGGCGGGTAATAACCTTGCTGGCCCAGGCAGCTTCACTCTCGGGCAGCAGTTCCTGGTCCTGGGCGTTGAACAAAGCCAGAAATTTGTCGCCGGTGGCGGGGTCGTCGGCGGTCCAGGCAATCAGGTCGTCCTTGCGGAACAGCTGGCGGTTATTAGTGCTGTTGCGGTGTACGGCCAGCACATTTGTATTAGTCAGCAACGACAGGGTGAAAGCGTCGTTGCTGGGCAAATCACCGCCAAACATGAGCGGGGAGCGGAAAATACTCCACAGGCTCATCAGCGTAATCTGCTCGTCGCGGGTGAAGCGGGTCATCCGATCGTCGCCCCGCTCGGCCCGGATGCCCAGGCGGCCCAGCGGCAGCATGTCGGCATCCGGGAAAGCGCCGGGCTTGATGAACGGCGCCCAGCGGCTGCAAACCGCGAAGTGCTCCTTGAGCTGTTCCCAGGAGTCCCAGAAGTCGCCCACGGTGCGCCACATGTTGGCGTGCTGCTGCACGTGCCGGGCCTGGGCAATGGGCGTTTCGCCCGGCGAGGTGCTCAGCACAATCTTGCGCCCGCACCGGTCAATGGCCCGCCGGATCATCTCCACCTCGGGCTTGTGGTAGGGCGAGGATAGGTCATCGACCTTCACAAAATCAACGCCCCAGTTGGCGTAGAGCTGAAACAGGGAGTTGTAGTATTCCTGGGCGCCGGGCCGGCCGGCCACCACCGTGTACATATCCCGCAGCCAGCCGGCCTGTCCCTCTTGCGAGTAAATATCGGCCGCCGTGGCCTTGCTGCCCAGAATCGGAAGCTGGCGCTGCACGGCCACCACCGGCACGCCGCGCATGATGTGAATGCCGAATTTGAGGCCTTTGGCGTGCATATAATCGGCCAGGGGCTTGAAGCCCTTGCCGCCCGCTGCCGACGGAAACCGGTTCACCGCCGGCACGAAGCGGCCGTACGGGTCGAGGTTAAATTCGGGGTTCTTCTCGTTGTAGCCGTGGGCCGTGTCGTTGCCCACGTACCACCGAATATCGACCACGACATACTCCCAACCACTTTTTCTCAGATATTGGGCCATGTAATCGGCGTTGGCCTTTACTTCGGCTTCCGTGACGGTGGGCCCATAGCAGTCCCAACTGTTCCAGCCCATGGGCGGCGTGGGCGCCCACTGGTGAAAATCAGTTTTGGGCGCGGCCGTTTGCGCCCGGCACGGCACAGCTGTTGCGCTGGCAAGCAGGACAGTTGCGGAAAGCAGACGAGCGAAAAAAGTCATAGCTATTCGTTACGAAACACGCGCGGTGCGTTGCGGAACAATCACGAAGCGCGCAGATGTATACTCCGCAACACCTGCCTGGCGCTCCGCAACACCCCAACTACTGCACGAGCAATTTCTGGGTATACACGCCCTGCAGCGAGCTGACTGTGAGCAGGTAAACTCCGGCTTTCAACTCCGCTTCCACCAGCATTGCGGCCCGCGCGGTGTACGTGCGGGCATACACCTGTCGCCCGCTAAGGTCCGCAAGCGTAACGGTGACTGGCCCGGCCGCCAGCGGCTCGCTCACAGCTACCGTGAAGCGGCCCCGCAACACCGGATTAGGATACACGCTGAATTGCGGGGCCGCAGCAACCGTCCGGGAAGCCAAAGCTCTGGCGGCCGTAGCCGGCGCAACATTCCACTGCTGGCAGGTATTGGCCAGGTAGTCGTACAGGGCCAGCTGCACGCCGGCGGTGCCCGAGCAGGCCGGCACTTCCACCACGCGCCCCCCGTTCACCGACGACAGCACGTAGCTGCCAGCATTGGTCCGCTCTATTTTAAAGCGCTGCCCGGCAATGCCACTGTAGGCGTAGAGCTGCAGCTTAGCCCCGTTAGCAGGGCTGTTATTGACCACGTCGGCCGAAAGCCCCGCGCCCACCGCCGAAGTGATTTTGTACTCGCCGTTGCCATCGGGCGTCAGGTTCCACTGCTGGCAGGTAAGGCCGGAGGCCGTGCCCTGGGCTATGGCCTGGCCCGAAGCACCGGTGCAGCCCCAGGCATCCCACACTTTACCGCTGCTGCGGTTGCTGAGCGTGTAGCGGCCGGCGGCCACCCAGTCGCGGGTGAGGAAGGGCCAGGCGGCCGCGTCCCAGCCCATGTTGCCCACGCTCAGGCGGGCCCGACCGTTCTGACTCGCGTCGTAGTAATGGTGGGTGAAGTAATTGGCGCCGTTTTCCTGGAACAAGCCCACGTGGCCGGGGCCCACATAGTTGCCTTTGGTGGCCAGCAGCGTGGTGCCACCGTTGCGGTTCATATCTACGCCGTTCTTGTCGAGGTAGGGGCCGGTGATGCTGGTGGAGCGGCCCACCTGAATGTAGTAGGTGCTGCTGGCCCCGTTGCAGCAGGCACCCTTATTAACGAACAGGTAGTAGTAGTTGCCGTTGCGCACGATGAAGGGCGCCTCGCTGCCGCTGGTGTTGCGCGTCACGCCGTCGGCGGCCACGTTGCCGGCCAGCCAGCTGAAGCTCGTGCCCGAGCGTTTGCCGGTGGTGCCGTCCAGCCGAATCAGGCCGATGCCTTTAAAAAAGGAGCCGAACGACATCCACAGCCCGCCGCTGGCGTCGGTGATGATGGCCGGGTCAATGGCGTTGTAGGCGCTGCTGGCGTTGCTGGAAATCACCTCGCCCTGGTCGACCCAGTTATAGCCGGGGTTATTGGGGTCCAGCGTGACGTTGGTCGCCAGGCCGATGGCGGAAATGTTCTTGCCGAAGGCGTCAGTCAGAGAATAGTAGAGGTAGTATTTGCCGTTGCGGAAGATGCACTCCGGGGCCCAGTAGTCGCCCTGGAAATTAGGCGCTTTGGCGGCTATCCAGGCGGGGCGGAAGCCGTTGAACACCGTGCGCGGCCCCGATTCCCACTTCACTAGGTCGTAGGAATACATGGCGTAGATGTCGCGGCCGGTGGTGAACACCCAGTACTTGTTGCCGTCCTTGATAATGCTGGACGGGTCGTGGCAGTTGTCGTTGCCCTGCAGGGCCTGGGCGCGCGGACTCAGCCCGATAAGCAGGAGCACCAGGGCCACGTAGCGCAAAGCGCGGCCGGGGTCAGCGCCGAAAAGGTGGCGGCGGGCCTGAAGCCGGGCCGCCGGTAGGGTAAGCGTGTTTTTCATGGTTGTGGGAATTGGGTTGGAGAAACATAGAGCGAGTAGTCGGGAAGCAAAAGCGGGGACGCGAATCCGATTCACGCCCCCGTTTTGGTGGAATAGGCAGAGGCCGGCGGGCTTCTGCGGATGGCTGGTTTTCAGCAGCTCAGAAAAGCAGATCGGGTACTGGGCTGCACCCCGGCGGCTACCAGAACCGCACGTACAAAGCCGTGAGCAGCAGCATGGTCACCACGATGAGCGACATGGTCTGGGTGCTGACGCGGAACATGCCGGCGGGCAGGGCAATGGCCTTGGGGTTGATGGCCGGCCCGGCCAGGCTCACGGCCACCATCAGCAGCATGGTAATGGCAAATGAGAGGCCCATGCAGATCAGGAAGGGTATTTCGTAAACGCCGGCGCTGTTGCGGAAGGCGGTGTAGAGCAGGGTTTCGGGACCCAGCACAGAGGGCGCATAGTTGTTGAAGAACACCGACAGGGCGAAGCCGGCCAGAATGCCCACGATGCCGGCCTGGGCCGTGGTGCGCTTCCAGAACATGCCCAGCAGGAACACAGCCAGAATACCGGGCGAAATAAAGCCCGTGTACTTCTGAATGAACTGGAAGCCGCCTTCCCCACCGATGCCCAGCAAATCCTTCCAGGTGAAGGCCACGCTCAGCACCACGGCCGCCAGAATCGTGAGGCGGCCCACCCACACCTGCTTTTTCTCGGTGGCTTCGGGGTTGAGGTAGCGCTTGTAGATGTCGAGGGTGAAAATGGTCGAAATCGAGTTCACCTTGCCCGCCAAAGAAGCCACAATGGCGGCCGTGAGGGCGGCCATGCTCAGACCCTTCAGGCCGTTGGGCAGGAACGTGAGGATGGCCGAGTAGGCGTTGTCGGAGTTGAAGGAGCCGGTGCTCGACATTTCGGCCTGCAACGAGCCGTTCTTATACAGCACGTAGGCCGCAATGCCGGGCAGCATCACAATGACCGGCATCATGAGCTTGAGCAGGCCGGCAAACAGAATACCGGTGCGGGCCGTGTGCAAGTCCGCTCCTAGCGCCCGTTGCGTAATGTACTGGTTGCAGCCCCAGTAGTTCAGGTTCACAATCCACTGGCCGGCGAAGTACATGGCAATGCCGGGCAGGGCCAGGTACTTATCGACTTCCACCTGGGGCGTACCTTCGGTGGGCTTGTCGAAAATCATGTGGAAATGGTCGGGGGCTTTTTCCAGCAGGGCATTGAAGCCCGCAATGGCGCCGCCCCCGAGACCGAACTTGTCACTGACCAGCGTGAGGGCAATGTAGGTAGTCACCAAACCGCCCACGACCAGCACCACCACCTGCACCACGTCGGTGTAGCCCACCACTTTCATGCCCCCAATGGAAATCAGCAGGGAGAAAAGGGCCAGCAGCACGATAATCAGGTGGAAACTGTCGCCGCCGATGAGGTTGCTCAGGGCCAACGCGCCCAGGTACAGAATCGAAGTGAGGTTGACCAGCACGTAGAGAAACAGCCAGAAAATGCTCATAATCAGGCTGAGAGCCGAGTTGTAGCGCTGCTCCAGAAACTGGGGCATCGTGAAGATGTGGTTCTTCAGGTACACCGGCATAAAGAACACGGCCACGATGATAAGCACCACGGCCGCCACCCACTCGTAGGCAGCCACGGCCACGCCTACCTTGAAGCCCGAGCCCGACATGCCAATGAACTGCTCGGCCGAGATATTGGAGGCAATCATACTTGCCCCAATAGCCCACCACGTCAGGGAGCCTTCGGCCAGGAAGTAGTCTTTGGTGCTCTGCTCGGCCTTTTGCTTGCTCTTGTAGATGTAGAAACCGTAGGCCGAAACCCCGATTAAGTACACGAAAAAGACCAGCAGATCGAGCGTAGTAAGGTTATTACGCATGAAGGTGGGGCGGGAAATTGAGGAAAAAGAGGCAGTATGCTGAATGCTTTTGGGCACAAAAAGAACGTCATGCTGAGCTTGTCGAAGCATCTCTACTGCTTCGTTGCTCTGGCATCTGAATACCATTGCGGTAGAGATGCTTCGACAAGCTCAGCATGACGTTCTCTTGTTGGGTTTAACCCATCCTAAGCCGGATTTTAGCGCTGGCTGAAGGCCACGTCGTTGTAGCGCAGCTCGTTTTTGAAGGTGCGCAGCTTGGTTTCGTCGTCGATGATGAGGTACTCGATGCCGGCCATTTCGGCGAAGTCTTCGAGGTATTCGGCCGTCAGGTTCTGGCTGTAGCCGGTATGGTGGGCGCCGCCGGCCAGAATCCAGGCCGCCGCGCCTACGCTCAGGCTGGGCTTCACTTTCCAGAGCACCCGGGCCACGGGCAGCTTGGGCAAATCCTGCTCGGGCGCCACGGCCTCCACTTCATTCACGACCAGGCGGAAGCGGTGACCCAAGTCCACGATGGTAGCATTCAGGGCCGGGCCGGCGGGGCAGTTGAACACCAGGCGGGCCGGGTCGGCCTTGCCGCCGATGCCCAGCGGGTGCACTTCCACCTTGACTTTACCCTCGGCAATGCTGGGGCAGATTTCCAGCATGTGGGAGCCCAGTACCTGCTCGTTGCCGGGCTGAAAGTGGTAGGTGTAGTCTTCCATAAAGGAGTTGCCGCCGGGCAGACCGGCACCCATTACCTTCATGGCGCGCACCAACGCGGAGGTTTTCCAGTCACCTTCCCCGCCGAAGCCGTAGCCCTCGGCCATCAGGCGCTGAGTGGCAATGCCGGGCAGCTGGGCCATGCCGTGCAGGTCCTCGAAGGTATCGGTGAAGCCAATGGCCTTCGTGTCCTGCAGAAACTGGCGCATGCCCACTTCAATGCGGGCGGCCTCGCGCAGACTCTCCCGCTGCGCGCCGCCTTCTTTCAGCGCGTCGCCCAGCTCGTATTCCTGCTCGTAGGTGGCCAGCAGCGCGTTTACCTGCTCGTCGGTGGCGGCGTTAATCACGGCTACCAGGTCGCCGATGCCATAGGTGTTCACCGAGTAGCCAAATTTCAGCTCGGCTTCTACTTTGTCGCCTTCCGTCACGGCCACGTAGCGCATGTTGTCGCCAAAGCGCACGATGCGCGCGCCCTGCCAGTCGGCCCAGGCGCAGGCGGCACGGGCCCAGATGCTCAGGTGCTCGTGCACGTCGGCACTTTCCCAGTGACCTACTACGACTTTGCGCTTGAGCTTCAGGCGGGCTCCGATGAAGCCAAACTCCCGGTCACCGTGCGCCGACTGGTTGGTGTTCATGAAGTCCATGTCGATGTCGCCCCACGGAATGTCGCGGTTGAACTGGGTGTGCAGGTGAGCCAGGGGCTTCTGCAGAATCTTCAGGCCGTTGATCCACATTTTGGCCGGCGAGAAGGTGTGCATCCAGGCAATCAGGCCCACGCAGTTCGGGGTCGTGTTGGCCTGCTGCACCAACTGGGTAATGCCCTCGGGGCCGGTCAGCACATCTTTGTAGACGATTTTAATCGGCAGCGCCGCGCCCAGGGCCTGGGCAATCTGCTGGGAATGCTGGGCTACCTGCTCCAGGGTTTCGGGGCCGTACAGGTGCTGGCTGCCAGTGATAAACCAGGCTTCGTAGTTGGAGATGTCAATCATGAGGAAGGGGGCCGATCCAAGTGTTACACAAACGATTATGTGTGATGCACTCGGCAGCGGCTGGGGTACGCGTTATAGTATCTGGTCGGTAAAGGCGAAAAAGATGCGGGGACCTGTTGCAGCAAGCCCCCGCAGACAGGCTTAACTCTGCCCGTAGTAGGAATGCACGCCGTGTTTGCGCTCGTAGTGCTTTTGAATCAGGGCCTGCTTGAGGCGGGGCACGTCGGGGCGCAGCGTGCAGCTGAGGTAGGCCATGCGGGCTACTTCTTCCAGCACGGCGCTGTGGTAGACGGCTTTTTCCACGGTTTTGCCCCAGGTAAAGGGCGCGTGGTTGCTGAGCAGCACCATTTCCACTTCCTCGGGCGAAAGGCCGCGGCGCTGAAACTCGTTGATGATCTGCCAGCCCGTCTGGTGCTCGTAGTCGCCGGCTATCATCTGGTCGTCCATGGGCGGGGCGCAGGGAATGTCGGCCGTGAGATGGTCGGCGTGAGTGGTGCCCAGAATCGGTATGTCGAGCTGGGCCTGGGCCCAGGCCGTAGCGTAGGTGCTGTGCGTGTGCACGATGCCCCCGATATGCTCCCAGTGCGCGTAGAGCACCGCGTGGGTTTTTGTGTCCGACGAGGGCCGCTTCGAGCCTTCCACGATGTTGTTGGCGAAGTCCACGATGACGATGTCCTCAGCCTTGAGCGTGGCGTAGGGCACCCCGCTGGGCTTGATGGCAAACACCCGCTTTTCCCGGTCCACCACGCTGGCGTTGCCGAAGGTGAAGAGTACCAGCCCGAGCTGGGGCAGCTGCATGTTGGCCTCGTAGCAGGCCTGCTTTAACTCCTGAAACTGGCTCATGCGTGGCTTACCAACTCGGTTTCGGCCACTTCGCCGGCGCGCAGCTCCGTGGCGTGTTCTACATACTGGCCAAAGGCCTGATACTGCTCGTAGCGGCGCTGGTAGTCGGCTACGCGGGCCGGGTTGGGCTCGTAGGTTTCGGCAAAGCCGTTGCCCATAGCCTTCTGGGCCGACACTACGTCGGGGTGAATGCCGGCGGCGACGGCCGCGTACATGGCCGAACCCAGGGCCGGAGCCTGGTCCGACTCGGCTACTTTAATGGGACGGTTGAGCACGTCGGCCAGGGTCTGCATCATAAAGGCCGACTTCTTGGCCACGCCGCCCAGGCCGATTACCTGCTTGATGGGAATGCCCTGCTGCTCGAAGCGCTCCACGATTTGCTTGGAGCCGTAGCAGATGGACTCGACCAGCGCCCGGAAAACCTGCGGGGCCGAAGTGCCCATGGTCAGGTTCATCAGGGCGCCTTTCAGGGCCTGGTTGGCGTCGGGCGTGCGGCGGCCGTTCACCCAGTCCAGGGCCAGCACCTGCGACTCCTCGGGGTCGACGGCGGCGGCGGCTTTATTGAGCTCCACCATGATGTTGTCGCTCATTTCCTGGCGCAGGGCCTGCTGCTGCTCAGCACTCAGCACTTTCGAGCTGCTCAGCATCGTGTTCAGCGGCCACTCCAGCATCTGCCGGAACCAAGCCAGCAGGTCGCCCACGGCCGACTGTCCGGCTTCCAGGCCCAGCATGCCCGGAATCACCGAGCCATCGACCTGTCCGCAGATGCCCGGCACGAGCTTCCCTCCTACTTCGTCCATGGGTGCTACCACGATGTCACAGGTGCTGGTGCCCATTACTTTTACCATCGAGTAGGCCTCGATTTCACCGGCCACGGCGCCGGCGTGGGCGTCGAACGAGCCCACGGCCACGACCGTTTTGGTGGTCAGGCCCAGGCGGGTGGCCCACTCCTCAGAGAGGTTACCGGCCACTTCATCGGCCGTAAACGTGTCCTGGTACAAGTGGCCGCGCAACAGGGTGAGCTTGGGTTCCAGCTCCACGATAAACTGCTCCAGGGGCAGCCCGCCCCAGCTTTCGTGCCACATGGCCTTGTGGCCGGCGGCGCAGCGGCTGCGCTTAAACGTGTGCAGGTCGGCGCCGGTGAGCAGCAGCGTGAGCCAGTCGCAGTGCTCCATCCAGGAATGGGCGGCCTGGGCCACGGCCTCATCCTCGCGGGTCACGTGCATGATCTTGGCCCAGAACCACTCCGAGGAGTAGATGCCGCCCTCGAACTTGGTGTAGTCTTCGCCGCCCCAGCTGCGGGCTTTCTGGTTGATTTCGGCGGCCTCGGCCAGGGCCGTGTGGTCTTTCCAGAGCACAAACATGGCGTTGGGATTCTCGGCAAATTCGGGCAGCAGGGCCAGGGACACGCCCTGCTCGTTCACGGGGCCGGGCGTCGAGCCGGTAGTATCTACGGCCAGGCCCACGATCTGCTCGGCGGGCACGTGGCTGGCTACCTGGCGCACAGTGGCTTCCAGGCCTTCAATATGGTCGAGGGGGTGCTGGCGGAACTGGTTTTTGGCCGCGTTGCAGTAGCGCTGCTCTTTCCAGCGGGCATAGGGATGCACGGCCTGGGCTACTTCAGCGCCGGTGCGGGCATTCACCAGCAGGGCCCGCACGGAGTCGGTGCCGTAGTCGATGCCGATAACGTAGGCTTCGGGTGAGGAGGGAGTTTCCACGGGGAAAGCGGTGATTTAGTGAAATGGTGATTTAATGAGGTAGGGAGTTAGCGACTTAGTGGTTTAGTGAGTGTGTTGTTCTATCCGCGCAAGTGGCGCCAGCGGAACATCAGACTCACTAAGTCGCTAACTCCCTACCTCACCTATTTGCGCACGCCGAAGGTGTAGGTCGTGGTCGACTGCAGCGTCTGGCCGGGATTGAGCGTGGTGCTCGGGAACTTGGGCTGGTTGGGCGAGTCGGGGAAGTGCTGGGTTTCCATGCAGAAGCCCGCGTGCTTGCCGTACACCGTGCCGCCTTTACCCGTGAGGGTGCCATCCAGGAAATTGCCGGTGTAGAACTGCAGACCGGGCTCAGTGGTCGTTACTTCCATGGTGCGGCCCGTAGTGGGCTCATACACGGTAGCGGCAGCGTGCATACCGGCCGTCTGGTTCAGAATCCAGTTGTGGTCGTAGCCGCCGGGCACCTGCGCAATCCGCTCGCCGATGGTGTGGGGCGTCGTAAAGTCGAAGGGCGTGCCTTTCACGGGGCGCAGCTCCCCGGTCGGAATCAGACCTGCATCGACCACGTTGTAGCGGTCGGCCGGAATGGTTACCTCGTGGCCCAGCACGTCTTTGCCACCGCTCAGGTTGAAGTAGGCGTGGTTGGTCAGGTTGACGGGCGTGGCCTTGTCAGTGGTGGCCGAGTAGTCAATCTTCAGCGCGTCGTTGCTGGTCAGGGTGTAGACCACCGTTACGTTCAGATTGCCGGGGTAGCCTTCCTCGCCATCCTTGCTCAGGTACTTGAGCGTGAGCGTCTGCCCATCGGCCGAGGTGCCGGGCTCGGCCTGCCACACCACTTTGTCGAAGCCTTTTTTGCCGCCGTGCAGCGTGTTTTCCCCATTGTTCTTAGCCAGGGTGTACTCCTTGCCATCAAGCGTGAATTTGCCACCCTTGATACGGTTGCCGAAGCGGCCAATCAGCGCCCCGAAGTATGGGCCCGACTTCTGATATTCCGGGCTCTGGTAGCCGCTCACGTTGTCGAAGCCCAGCACCACGTCGCCCAGCTGCCCGCTCTTATCGGGCACCAGCAGGCTGGTCACCGTGCCGCCGTAGTTGGTAATACTCACCTTCAGCCCGTGGGCGTTGGTCAGAGTATAGAGCTGCACTTCGGTGCCGTCCTGGGTTTTGCCGAAGGAGGCCGTCGTGGGCGCACTCGTGCCGGTGGCGGCCTGGGTAGTGTCAGCGCCCTGCTCGGAGGGAGCCGATTGGTTGCAGCCAGCAATAGTCAGCAGACTGGCGGCCCCAGCTAAGCTGACGAGCAATCCGGCACGGTGATTTTTTTTCATGGAGAATAGAGTTGGGAACCTGTAGGGGAAGTAGATCAAAGGCACAGAACGGGCAAAGGCAGCAGCCGAATGCTGAATCCTATTGGAAAAACAATGGATTGTGCTACCACACAAAATCCGGCATACAGCTGCTAGTCAGTAGGATATCAACCTACCAAGCTACGTGGAACATAGCAGGCGCCTACCTGTTCAGCAGCAAACAGGGTGGTAAAGTAGATAAAATTTTCAGATCTACACAATCGTTTGTGCAGGTCTATTCCCTATCTTCCTCTACCGCAGCGTACTGTACTGCCAGCACTACCTCTACCACACCGTTATGGTCTGGGTTTCCGTCCCGCTTTCCCGCTGCACGCGCACCACGTACATGCCCGGCTGCAATGCTGTAGCGATTCGCAGGCTGGTTTGCTGGCCCCCAAATGCGTGGCGGTAGAGCACCCGGCCGTTGAGGTCAAACAGCTCTACCTGCGTGTTTCCAGTGCTGCTGCGGTTTTCCAGCTCCACCGTGAAGCCACTGCGGGTAGCCGGCACCGGATACACGCTCAGGCTCTTGCGCCGCGCGGGCGAAGTGCTGGCCAGGGTGCTGCCCACGGCCGTCAGGGACCAGTGCTGGCAAGTGCAGCCGTTGTAGTCCCACAGTCCGAGCTGCTGCCCCGGCGTTAGCGAAGCGTTGGGCACTTCCACCACCCGATTGCCATTGGCCGAAGCCAGCACTAGGCTGCCCGTGTTGGTACGGTCGATGCGGAAGCGCTGGCAGGCGGCGCCGCTGTAGGCAAATAGCTGCAGCTTGGCCCCGGCCGCGGCCGAGCAGCCGGCTACATCAGCCGCCAGGCCCCCCAGGGCGTTGGTAATCTTGTATTCGCCGTTGCCCAGGGCCGTCAGGTCCCAGCGCTGGCAGTCCAGCCCGGCGGAGGGGCCCTGGGCTATCATCTGGCCCGAGGCGCCGGTGCAGCCCCAGGCGTCCCACACGAGGTTGCTGTTCACGCCCTTGATTTCGTAGCGGCCGGTCGTCACCCAGTCGCGGGTTACGGCGGGCCAGCCGGCGGCCGTCCACGTCAGCTTGGCCAGGCCCAGCTTGGGGGCGCCGTTGTCCTCGTTGTCGTAGTAGTGGTGGGAGAAGAAATTGACGCCGCCCTCACTGAAGATTCCGGCGTGGCCCGGCCCGATGAAACGCCCGCCGCTGTTGAGCAGCATGGTGCCGCCCCCGCTGTTCAGGTCGTTGCCGCTCTGGTCCAGGAAAGGGCCCGTGGGCGAGGCCGAGCGGCCCACCAGAATATGGTAGGTGCTGTTGATGCCATTGCAGCAGCTGCCGCGGTTGATAAACAGGTAGTAAAAAGTTCCCTGTTTGGTCAGGAAGGCCGCTTCCACGTTGCCGTTGGCCACGGCATAGCTCGTGCCGCCCAATGATTTTCCGGTAGTGGCATTGAGCTGCAGCACGCGCAGGCCCCCGAAAAAGGAGCCGTAGCTAAACCACACGTCGTTGTTCGTGTCGCGGAATACAGCCGGGTCAATGGCGTTGGCCGCGCTGTTGGCGTTGCTCGATATTACTTCGCCCTGGTCTTCCCAGCGGTAGTTGGGGCTGGCCGGGTCCAGCGTCACGTTGGTAGCCAGCCCGATGGCCGACACCTTGGAGCCGAACGTGGAACAGGAGTAGTACAGGTAGTATTTCCCGTTCATGAAAATACATTCGGGCGCCCAGAAGTTGCCCTGGAAGCCCGGTACCTTGGTGTTAATCCAGCTCGGGTAGGCATTGTTCACAAACACGGCCCGGGGACCCGGCGTCCAGTTCACCAGGTCGGTGGAGTACATGCTGTAGATGCCCTGGCCGGTGGCAAAAATCCAGTACTTGTTGCCCTCCTTCACGATGGTTGAAGGGTCGTGCACGCCGGTGAGGCCCTGCAGGGCGTAGGCTGCGGAGCCGCTCAGGCTCCAGAAAACGATGAGCAGCAGCGCCAGGCGCCGCCAGGCGCCCAGAAGTAAAGAGAAATTCATGCGTTGGGGAATTTGGAAGTGAGGAGAGAATGGCAGCGGCTGGCAGACTTACTCGCCGCTGGGCTTGGTGATGGGCACGCCGATGGCCACGGGAACCCCAAAATTGGGCGTGCCATCTGCGTTCCAGGTAAACTTCTGCATGCGCGGATTGCGCTTCTCCACGCAGCCTTCGTTGGGGTTGGAGTTGGCGTGGTAGATAATCCAGTCCTCCTGCCCGTCGCGGGACTTGAAGAAGCCGTTGTGGCCGGTGGCATAGGCCCGGTTGGCGGGGTTTTGCGAAAATACCGGCGTGGTCGACTTCTTCCAGGAGGCGGGCAGCAGCGGGTCGGCGGTACTAGTGGCCGTGAGCATGCCCAGCGCGTACTGGTCGGAGCCGCAGAAGCTGGCCGAGTACACCAGGAAGGTTTTGTCGCCGCGCTTCAGGATTTCGGGGCCTTCGTTCACGTATGGCGGCCCCACGTTTTCCCAGTTGAACTCGGGGCGGGAAAGCTCCACGCGCGGCCCCACCAGGGTCCAGGGGTTGCTCATCTCCGAAATGTAGATGCGCTGCACCCCGTCGAGCCCGTTGTGGCCCGACCAGATAAAGTAGCGCTTGTTGTTCTGCTCCAGCACGGTGCCGTCAATGGCCCAGAAGTCGGCGGAAGGGTTGAAGATGCGGCCTTTATCGGTCCAGGTGCCGGTGGTAGGGTCGGCGGCGGTGTTTTCCAGCACCCAGGTGCGCTGCTGGCCCAGGTCGGAGCCGGGCGGACCGGCGGTGTAGTAGATGTACCACTTGCCCTCCAGGAAGTGCAGCTCCGGGGCCCACAGGTTGCCCGAGGCCGGCCCGCCCGGCGTGGGCGACCAGGCCAGCACGCTGGGGGTAGTGCCCAGGTCCGACATCCGGGCGGTTTTCCAGATGCGCAGGCTCGTGTTGGTGGTGTGCAGGTAGTAGTAGAACCCGTCTTTCTGGTACACCCACGGGTCGGGGCCCGAGGGCAGCAAGGGGTTGGTGAAGGTGGTAGCCGTAGTCGGCGGCGGGTTGGGCGGACTGTTGCCCTGCTCACTGCTGTTGCAGCCGGCCAGGCTCAGGGCCAGCAGCAGAGGCACCCACCGCAGGTTTTTTATCGACAAAGACATTGGTATCAAGCTTTTAGTAACGCTCCGAAACTCGGCAGACCCTGCCCGGAGAACAGAACAGCCGCTCCTGGTACTCCGGAACGGCTGTCTTCCCTTCTACGGGCCCGGACCGCTTAGTAGCCCAGGTTCTGTCGGATGTTGGGGTCAATATCGATGTCACGCTGCGGGATGGGCAGCAGCTTGGAGATGCCCAGGCGGAAGTTGGAGAAGTCCGGGTCGCGGCTCTTCAGCTCGTCGATGCCGGCCTGGTCGTCCATCAGGCCCCAGCGCAGAATGTCGAACCAGCGGGTGCCTTCGCCCGACAGCTCCTTGGCCCGCTCGCTGCGGATAATGGGGCGCAGCTGCTCGCGGGTGTAGGTACCGGTCAGGGGGGCCAGGTTTACCGAGGGACGCTGCCGCACGCGGTTAATCAGGGGCAGGGCGGCACTGGTCTGATTGAGCTCGGTGAGGGCTTCGGCCTGCATCAGCAGCACGTCGGCAAAGCGAATGACGCGGTGGTTGATGCCGGAAGAGAAGTTCTCGTCGGGGCGGGTGCGGTCATTGAGGTACTTGCGCCAGTACTGCTGGTTGGGGTTCCAGTTCCACTCGGCGAAGGTTTTGCCGTAGAACCGGTCGGGGTTGCCGGCGTGAATAATGCTGATGTCGCGGCGTGGGTCGATGCGGCGGCGCGTGGTGCTGCCCGGCGCGAAGGCCACGGTCGAGTCCTTGTACTCGTCCAGCAGCCAGCGGCGGGGCTGCACGTCGGCGTAGGTCGGGCCGGGAGGGCCGAAGAAGTTGGGCCGGTCGTGGCTTTCCGACGAGGAGGCGTTGTCCTGCCCCTGCCCTACTTCCAGCACACCGCCGGTAAACTGCACTTCAAACACCGACTCGCGGTTGTTTTCGTTGGTATCGGTGAAGTTGTCCAGGTAGTTGGGCACCAGGTCATACTCCGTGGAGTTGATGATCTGGGTAAACAAGGTCGAAGCCTCCGAGTACTTCTTCTGCTGCATATACACCTTGGCCAGCAGGGCCTGAGCGGCGCCTTTGGTGGCCCGGCCCTTGTCGGCGTCGCCGTAGTTGGCGGGCAGGTCGGGAATGGCGGCCAGCAAATCGTCGATAATCTGCTGCTCGGTCTGGGCCGGCGTGGCCTGCGGGGCGCGGGTCGTCACCACGGGCTCCACCACAATCAGGGGCACGTTGCCGAAGAAGTACACCAGGTCGAAGTACGACAGGGCCCGCACAAACCGCGCTTCGGCCACCAAGCGGCGGCGCAGCGTCTCGTTCATCTGAATGTCGGGCACGTGGGTAATTACCTGGTTGGTGCGGTAAATCGTGCGGTAGTAGTCATTCCAGGCAAAAGACGAAATGAAGAAGTTGTTGTCCGGCGTCACGAAGCGCGTGAAGTCGGCCAGGGCCGCAAACGGGCTTTGGCTGAACGACTCGTCGGAGCGGTGGGCCATAAAGTGCCAGCTGCGGTAGTAGCAGGCAAACTGCTGCAGGCCCGAGTAGCAGGCAAATACGCCCTTGATGGCGTCGTCCTCGGTTTTCCAGAACTGGTCCGTGGTGGGCGCGTTCGGGTTGGGTTGGTCCAGCAAATCCTTTTCGCAGCCGGTGGCCGTGAACAGGGCTCCTGCCAGCAGCAGGATGGCTAGTTTATTTACTTTCATATCCGTAAAAGTGAAGTCGGTGGGAAGGAAAGCGGGCCACGGCGGGGCAGCCCGCAGGCCATGCTCTTAGAAATTGACCTGCACGCCGCCCGTTACGCTGCGCACGTTGGGGTACGCGCTGTTATCAACGCCGCGGCTGAAGAAGCCCGTGCCGGTAACCTCCGGATCAAAGCCCGTGTAGTCGGTGATGGTCAGCAGGTTGCGGCCCGTTACATACACCCGCACGCTGCCCAGGCTGGGCACTTTGCCGGTCAGGTTCTTGGGGAAGGTATAGCCCAGCTGCACGTTGCGCAGCCGGATGTAGGAGCCGTCTTCCAGCCAGCGCGTCGTATTGAAGTAGGCATTCGACGAGGCAGCCTGGGCCAGCCGGAAGTCGGGGCTGGCGCCCTGCAGCAGGCGGGGCGTGGTGGTCGAGGGGTTCTGGGGCGTCCAGGGCGTCACGTCGGCGTTGTAGTTGTTGGGGCCGATGTAGCTTTCCAGGTCGCGGCGGGCCTGGTTGTAGATCTTGTTGCCGCTCACCGAGTTCAGGAATACCGACAGGTCGAAGCCCTTATAGGCCGCGTTCAGGTTCAGGCCCATCTGCAGGTTCGGAATGGCCCGGCCCGAGTAGGTGCGGTCGGTGTTGTCAATCTTGCCGTCGTCGTTTACGTCCCGGTAGCGCACGTCGCCGGCCGAAGCGTAGGGCTGAATCACGACGCCTTTCGAGTTCTTGTAGTTGGCGGCCTCGTCATCGGTCTGGAAAATACCGTCGAAGGGAATCAGGTAGAACTCGCCCAGGGAAGTGCCCACTTCGGAGCGCGTCAGGTCGGCGCCCCCGAAGGCCTGGCCCTCTACTGGCACGCGCGTCAGCCGGTTTTTCACGGTCGTCAGCGTAAAGTCGGCGCCGTAGGTGAAGTCGCGCTTGGTATCGTGGTAGCCGATGGCCAGCTCAAAGCCTTTGTTTTCAATATCCCCGGCGTTCTGGTAGAGGTCCTGGCCGAAGTGGCCAAGGTAAGTCACTACCTGCACCGGCGCCAGGGCGTTGCGGGTTTCGGAAACGTAGTAATCCGTCGAAACCGAGAGGCGGTTGTTCAGCACGCTCAGGTCCAGGCCGATGTTCTTGGTGTAGCGCTCCTCCCAGCGGATGTCGGGGCTGGGCAAGGCCAGCTGCGACGAGCCGTTGACGATGTTCTGCCCGGTGCCGATAACGTAGTTCACGTTCTGACCCACAATCGGATACGGCAGGTAGCTACCGCCGTAGGGGCCGTTCAGCGCATCGTTGCCGTTGGCACCGTAGCTGGCCCGCAGCTTCAGGTTGTTAATCTGGGGCAGCGCGTCCTTGAGGAAGTTTTCCTCGCTGATGCGCCAGCCGAGGGAAGCGGCGCCGAAGTTACCCCAGCGGTTCTGCTTGGCAAACCGCGACGAGCCGTCGCGGCGGCCGCTGACCGACAGCAGGTAGCGGTTTTTGTAGTCGTAGGTAGCCTGCGCGAAGAAGGAACGCTTGGTATACTTAAAGGAGCTGCCCTGAATGACACCCTTTTCCGGGCCCGCGCTCAGTTCGAAGTAGTACTGCGGCGCCGCGGTAAAGCCCTGCGCGCCGGCCTGCACGTTGTGCGCCCGGAAGCTTTGCTCCGAGTAGCCGCCCAACGCATTGATAGTGTGGTCGCCCAGGCGCTTGTTGAAGTTCAGGGTGTTCTCGGCCAGCAAAAACATGTCGTAGCCCAGAAACTCATTCAGGGACGAAGTATTGATGCGCGAGTTCTGCCGCAGAATACCGGCCTGCTGGGCATCGGCATTGCTGTAGGTGTGCCCGTCGATAGCCAGGTTCAGCCGGTAGGTCAGGAAGTCAAAGAGGGAGAAATCGGTGCTGACGTTGCCCGCCAGGCGGTTATCCGACTGGGTGCGGCGCAGCAGCTGCTGGGCCCCGATGGGGTTGGTTGCGAAGGTGTTGATAGTGGGTGAGCCCGTGCCGAAGCCCCCGGTATTGGCCGGGTCGTACACCGGAATAGTCGGAATCATGATCAGCACGTCGATGAAGGGCGCGCCGTTGAGCAGCGTCACGTCGAGGTGGGTCAGCTGCAGGTTCTCCTGAAACTTAAACCGCCCGCGGGTCAGGCCCGAGTTCAGGCGCAGGCTGTAGCGCTTGAAATCCGGACCCTTCACCACGCCTTCCTGGTGGAAGTACTCGCCCGAAATCAGGAAGTTCGTCGCGCTTTTGTCGCTGGCCGAGCCCCCCGAAAACGACAGGTTGTAGTCCTCAATGGTCCCGATCTGGAAAAATTCGTCCTGCCAGTCCGTGTCCACGTTGGGGTTGAAAGCCCCGCCAGGACCTTTCACGGCCCCGGCCAGGCTGTTCTGCCCGGCGTTTAGAGGGTCAATCTTGGCGTTGGCGTAGGCCTGCACAGCGCGGTCGGCCCACTCGCTGGCGTTGGTTAGGTTGTAGCGCTTGTATATCTGGTCGATGCCGCGGTAGCCATTGAAGCTGATGGCCGGGGCCCCTACCCGACCCTTTTTGGTTGTAATCTGCACCACGCCGTTGGCCCCGCGCGAGCCGTACACGGCCGTCGAAGAGGCATCTTTGAGCACCGTCAGACTCTCAATATCGTTGGGGTTCAAATCCCGGATGTTGTCGGTCCAGAGCCCGTCAATTACGTAGAGCGGGCCGCTGTTGGCATTACCCAGCGTGCCGATACCCCGAATGTTGACGACGGGCGCGTCGCCGGGGCCACCCGAGCCGGTTACCTGCACGCCGGGTAGGCGCCCTTGCAGGGCCTGCGTAGCCGTAGCCACCGGAGCCTTGGTGGCCTCAGCCACATCCAGGCTGCTCACCGAGCTGGTCACGTTCTGCCGGTTCTCCGTGAGGTAGCCTACGACCACTACTTCCGAGAGGGCGCGGTTGTCGGGGGCCAGGGCTACGTTCACGCTCGTGCGGCCACTAACGGGCACTTCCTGCGAGGCATAACCCACGAAGGAGAATACCAGCGTACCGTTGTCGGGAGCCGTGAGGCTGAAGCGTCCCTCGGCGTCGGTCTGGGTGCCGGTGCTGGTACCTTTTATAATAACGTTGACCCCGGGAATACCGGCTCCCTGCTCATCCACGACCCGACCCGTGACGCTGATGTCGGCCAGGGCCGCTACTGATATGGGCTCAACTGCTGGCGTTGCCCCGGCGGCATCGGCCAGCGCAGCGTGTAGCGGCAGGCAGCAGAGCAAGGCCGGAACTGTTATCCGGCCTATTTTGGGTACAGGCTTTTTCATAAAAGTAAGTGTGGGAATTGGAGAGAAAATAACACAATCGTTTGTGCAATGTCAGGATTCACAATCGTTTGTGTAAAGCATCAAAAAAAAAGCAAAAGTTGAAAACTTCGTTTTCCAGGCCGTACGGGCATTTTACTCCGCACGATGTGTACTGGTAAACAGCTTACTCAGGCATCGGTGAGTAAGGTTAACAAAATTGAAACACAATACCAATAAATAATTGTGAATCGTACCGGGCCTTAACCCGGCCAAATAGGATGCAAATTGTAATATTCCGAAGAGCCATTTAAGAATGCGGTACCTCCATCCCACCGGCCGTAGCCCGGCAGGCTACGCGGTGGCCGGCCTTACGCGGAGGTCAGCTTCAGCCGGGCCGCGTGCAGCTCGGCGTCGAGCAATACCAGCAACTCGCGCAACTGCCCCACTACTTGCTCGAGCAGCGGCAGCAGGGGCAGCGGTTCGAACGGGCCCTGCCAGGTGTCGAGCTGCTGCACAAGGGGCAGAATGTGCCATACCTGCAGGTGCTCCAGGCTGGGCTTCAGCTTGTGGGTGGCCGCTCGCAGCAGCTGCACGTCGCGGGCCTGCTCGGCCTGCCGCAACTCGGCAATGGCTTCCGTGGCGCTTTCGATAAAGGACTCCAGCATCAGCACCATAAAATCGGGAGCCCCCTGCCCTATCTGCTGAATGATGGCCAGGCTGTAGGGCGCCGCCGTGGATACAGGTGCCAGGGCGGGCCGCTCCCCCAGGGTCCAGTAGCTGATGACTTTGAGCAGGTCATCCTCCTGAAAAGGCTTGGCCAGGTAGTCGTTCATGCCCGCGTCGAGGCATTTTTCCCGCTCGCCTTTAATAGCATTGGCCGTCAGGGCAATAATGGGCGGACTTAGGGCCAGCTTCTGTCGGATGTGCATGGTGGCCTCCAGCCCGTTCATCACCGGCATCTGCACGTCCATCAGGATAACGTCGAATACCTGCTGACGGGCCAGGGCCACGGCCACGGCTCCGTCTTCGGCTTCGGTTACCAGCAGGCCCGCATTCTGCAGAAACCCCTTGGCTATCTGGCGGTTAAAGGCATTGTCCTCCGTGAGCAGCACCCGCTTGCCGCGCAGCCGCTCCCGGGTGTCGGCCGTCACGACCATTTTCTGGGGCAAATCCTTTTCGGAGCCCACGGCCAGCAGCAGGGAAAAAGAGCTGCGGGTTCCTTCGTTTTTCTGGCTGGCAATGTCAATTTCGCCGCCCATCAGGTTCACCAGGCTCCGGCTGATGCTCAGGCCCAGGCCCGTACCGCCAAACTTGCGGGTCACGGAGGAATCTTCCTGGCTGAACTCCTTGAAGATATCTACCAGGTAGTCGGCATCAATGCCCACGCCGGTGTCGGCCACGGTGAAGCGCAGCTCGACTTGCGGACCGTACTGCCCGACCAGCTCGGCTGTGATAGAAACGTGGCCCTTCTCGGTAAACTTGATGGCATTGCCCGCCAGGTTGAGCAGCACCTGCGTGATGCGGTAGGGGTCGCCGAGCAGCACGCGGGGCAGGTGCGCGTCGCTGCTCACCAGGAAGCGCAGGCCCTTTTCCTCGGCCTTGAAGTGCAGGCTTTTCTCGACCTGCCCCAGCAGCGTGGCTAGGTTGAAGCCGATCCGCTCGATGGAAAGCTGGCTGGCCCCGATCTTGGACAGGTCCAGAATATCATTGATAATAACCAGCAGGTTTTCGCCGGACGTGGCAATGGCGCGCAGATAGTTCTGCTGCTCGTCGTTGAGCGGAGTTTTGGCCAGCAGCTGCCCCATGCCCAGAATGGCGTTCATGGGCGTGCGGATTTCGTGGCTCATGTTGGCCAGAAACAGCTCCTTGCTGCGCGCCGACTCCTCGGCCGACTCCTTAGCGGCCCGCAGATTATGCTCCAGCTCCTTCTGGTGGGTGATGTCGAGCGTGATGCTGATGGCCCCGCTCACCCGCCGCTCCTGGTCGTAGACGGGGGCCCCGCTCACCAGCACCCAGCGGCGCTGCCCGGCTTTGGTGACGATGGTCATTTCGTAGGTTTCCGAGACACCCCGGAACCGGTTGGTGTTTTTTTCGGCCACGAAAAGCGCCCCGGCCTCACCCAGCACGTGCTGCATGGCGCTTTGGTGCAGCAGCTCCTCGGCCGTGAAGCCGGTAATGTCGCAGAAAGCCTGGTTCACGTAGGCCACTTCCCCGGTATGGTCGCGCTCGACCAGGCCCAGCTTCATGTTCTCAATGATGCCCCGGTATTTTTCCTCCCGGCGGCGCAGGTTCTCCTCGTTGTCGCGGCGCTCGGTGATATCCTCAAACTTCCAGAGGTAGCCGATGTAGGTGGCATCGACGTGAATCGGCACGAAGTCGCACTGCAGGGAGCGGCCATTTTTGAGCAGAAAGATTTCGCCTGTCGTCAGCTGGCAGTTGAGCACCAGCGCCTCGTAGCGCGCCCGAAACTCTTCCTCTTCCTTAAAACGGTTTTTGGCAAGCTGCCCAAATTGCCGGGCATCCAGCCCGACCAGCTCCTGCGGGGTGCTGCGGGCCTGAAACAGCCGGCAAATGGCCTCGTTGGCCAGCACCACCCGGTGGTGCTCATCCACCAGCAGAATGCCCTCCTGAAAGTTGGCAATGGTGGTCGACAGACGCAAACGGGAAGCTTCGATGGTGGCATTAGCAGCCTTCAGGGCCGAAATATCGGTGTGCACGCCCGTCATAATCAGGGGCTGGCCCTGCTCATCATACTTGGTTACCAGGCCGCGGGTCAGCACCCACTTGTAGTCGCCGTTTTTGCAGCGCAGGCGCCGCTCGATGGAATAAATCGGCAGCTCTCCGCGCAAATAGGCCGCCGAAGCCTGCAGACTGGCCGCAATATCATCGGGGTGCACGTGGGTAAGCCAACCCTGCGGCGTGCGGGCAAACTCCGCTTCGGTGTAGCCCAGCATGGTTTGGTAGGCGGCCGAAAAGTACTCTTCTCCGGTCTGGTAGTTGAACTCCCAGGCGCCATCGCCGAAACGCTCCATGGCCAGCTGCCAGCGCTGCTCGCTCTCGGCCAGGGCCTGCTGGGTGGCTTTGGCCTCGGCAATATCTTCCAGGAGGCCTACAAACTGCGCCGGTTCGCCCGGGGCCGCCGGAAGCGGCTGGATCTGGACCCGGACCCAGCGTGGGGAGCCATCCTGATGGGCGAGGCTGGCCTCGTAGCGAAAGGCCTGCCGCGTGCTCAGCTGCTGAGTTAGGTAGGCCAGCGCAACCGCGCCCGGGCCGCTGCCGCGCAGCAGCTGCCAGGGTTCCTGGTGGTGCAGTGCCTGCGGGGAATAACCCAGCAGGTTTGTCAGGCCGGCGTTGCCCCACAGGAGGCGGCCCCGCTCATCGAGCACTACGAGGGCATCGAAAGCCTGCTGCAGTAGTTGCAGGTCGTTCTCCCAATGACTGGCCAGCTTGCTAGAGTATTGTTCCTTCACAACAATCGTCAATTGGGAGGTATAAGGGCAAGTAGTATATTTTTCCTCAAACCCGATACGACACTTCGCTCACTTCCTGGTGCAAGACACCTGACCGCCCCGCTCCCGCCGCTGGTTTTCAGGAATAAGCCCTTGCTGCCCAGGCATCGGTAAATTTATCATTAACTGGCGAATGTAGCCGCGCAAATCGGCGCCTAGTGAGGCATATTTCCCGGCACCCGCCGCTATTTTCGGCACAATGGCGGTTTCGGTGCTACACGCCCTACGGCGGCCGGCAGCTGCTCCTGCGGAAAACAGAGCAAACGATTCCGGATTATCAAGCAGCAGGCCGGCCCCAGAAGTATCTCGGGCCGGCCTGCTGCCTGACAGCTGGGTAGTTGATTTTTTAGGGCCGGCGCTAAGCCAAAGCCACCGTTTCGGCGCCTACCGTAGCGCTGCGGCGCTCCAGCAGCACCGTGTCGCGCCACACACCGTGCATCTGCCCGATTCGCTCCCGCTGGCCGACTACGCGGAAACCGGCAGCTTCGTGGAGGCGGACGCTGGCCGCGTTTTCGGGAAAAATACCCGCCTGCAGCGTCCAGATACCGTGCTGCTCCGACTCGGCCACCAGGGCCTGCAGCAGCTGGCGGCCCACGCCGTGCCCCCGGGCGGCGGCGGCCACATACACGCTAATTTCAGCCACGCCGGCATATACGCAACGGCCCGAAACCGGCGTGAGAGCCGCCCAGCCCACTATCTGTCCGTCGGCGGCCTCGGCTACCAGCCGGCTATGGGCCAGGTGGCCGGTGTTCCAGGCGTCCCACTCGGGCGCTTCGGTCTGGAAGGTGGCGTTGCCGGTGGCAATTCCTTGCTCATAGATGGCGCGCACGGCAGGCCAGTGCGCTTCTGTCAGGGGGTGCAGTTGAATAGTCATCGTGTAGGTAAGTTAATAAGCACGGCGCAACATGTCGGCGTAGGCATTAGGCAGCGGAGAAGCTTCTACTGCCCGGGCCGCTTTTTCCACGTCGTAGGCCACCCGCACTACTTCGCTCCGCAGGCTGTCGGGCCGGGTCAGCCGGGTTTCGGGGCCCAGATGGAGCAGCAGGTAGGCGGCGCGCGGGTCACCATCCTTGGGCTTGCCCACCGAGCCGATGTTCAGGGCATGGCGGTAGCGCGTTTCGCCCTGGTGCTCGTAGGGCAGTGTGCGGTGAAAGGGCTTATGGGTATGTCCAAACAATAGCACGTCGGCCCCGGCCTCTTCCAGCACCCGCCGGAAGCTGGCCTCCGGACGGTCTTCAAACAGGTACTCATTGATGCGGCGCGGCGAACCATGCACCATCAGCAGGCTCAGCGTGGCGGGCTCCTGGTCGAAATCGAGGCGCATGTGCTTGGGCAGCAGGCGCAGGTAGCGCCGCTCGGCGGGGCCCACCACCCGGTTGGTAAAGGCAATGCTCTGAGCGCCCAGGGCTTTGTCCTCGTCGGTTTTGTAGGCGCAGCCGCACTCGGCGCTGTTCAGCCCGATGCCCTGGTCGTAGTTACCGGCCAGGGTCGGGATACCGCGCCGCCGGATTTCGGCAATGACCTCGTTGGGCCAGGGCGCGTAGCCCACCAAGTCGCCCAGGCAAAACACCATGTCGGGCCGGTGCTGGTCGATATCGGCCAGTACAGCTTCCAGCGCCGGCAGATTGCCGTGCACGTCGGAAAAAAAGGCAATGGTCATCGGCAGGAAAAGAAGTCGGGAACAACGGCCACCAAGCGGCGCGGCCCGCGCGGGGCCGCACCGCTCAGAACGGCGTTAGCAGCAACCGCCGCCGGGCGTGCAGCCGGTCGTTTGGAGCTGGGGCAGGGCAAACTCCGACGCCGGAATGCCGCAAGCATCCTGGGCTAGGCAGGCGGTTTGCTTGGGCGTCAGCACGAAGTCCTGGCCGTCGAGGCGCAGGCCGAACTTGCCGATGGTGGCCTGTTGGTACTCGACCTCAATGTCCAGATCTTCCCGGCCCAGAATCTTTTCCGACAGCTTGAGGATGTGCAGAAATTTCTGGGGAGCCAGCCGGTGGTCGTAGTCGCCGGCTTCCCAGAGCTGGAAGTTGGCCACGGTTTCCTGGCGCTCGGTGCCCCCGCAGTCGATAAAATGCTTGTGGACCAGCCCCACTTCCGTCACGTGAAAATGCGCGGGCAGGTATTCGCCGCTGGGCAGGCGGAAATTCACGGCTTCCAGCCCGGTCAGGGCCTGTTTCATTTCGGAGATTTTCATGGCAGAGTTGTTAGAAAATGAGAGAAGAAAATCAGCACGCACAGCCCGCGTCCGGGCCACAGGCACCGTTCGAAGTGGCTTCCACAAAGAAGCCCGTGAACTGCTGGTGCACGCGGCGCAGCAGCTCGGTATTGAGGCAGTAGCACACCGTGAGGCCCTCGATTTCACCCCGGATCAGGTCCACGGCTTTCAGCTCCTGCAGGTGCTGCGACACCGTGGTGCGACTCAGGGGGAGCTCGGCGGCTATGTCGCCCGAAATGCAGGTTTGGCGGGAAGCCAGCAGCTGGATAATGGCTACCCGCGCCGGATGGGCCAGGGCCTTGGCCACGCGGGCCAGCTCCTGCTGCTCCTGGGTAAATTCGCTGGTCTTAGCGTAGGTCATGACGAATATCAACTAGTATGACGCAAATATACGACATGCTATGTAGTATTTATACGTCATAGCCGGAAATATTTTTTATTACTGCCTACAGCAGGCTTCAACATGCTCTGAAAGGCCTTTCCGCGTCCGTGCCATACCCCACAGCCTGCGTCCTGACCATGACCCCAACGGGAAATGGTTTCTACCCTTTGTAGGAACTATCTTCTGCCAGCAAGCTCACGGCTGCACCGGGCCGGCGTTGGTTTTGGCTGGTGTCAGACCGTTTTGTTTGCCCCGAGGGCAGAAACTCTCGCTACCGCTGCAACCTGCCGGGCCCGAAGAAGTAAACCAATACAGCCCTTTGCCTGCTCAAAAAAAGATGCGCAAAGCCTCCCGCTGATTTTCCCACCTCTTTTTTCTGCGCCATGACTACTTCCTCCGCCGGACCCGCCGCCAATAATTCGCAGCTCGTTCACTACCGCCTGCAGCTTCCCACAATGGTGGAGCCCGAGCATCTGATAACGATTCGCGGTATTCTGCAGGCCCAGCAGCTGGTCGTCGACCGCATCGAGCCGGGTGAGGCGCACGTGGCCTCCGCCACTGGCTCCGACCCCGACTGGGCAAGCATTAAAGGGGCGTTGCGGGCGGCCGGCCACCCGGTAGAGCACACAACTACCGTCGAAGCCTAAGCCGACGGACTAGTCGCTGCATTAGCACGAACCGAAAAACCCTGGCCATTCTTCAGGAGAATGAGCCAGGGTTTTCGCTAAAAAAACTTGATTCGACAATGGAGCCGGTTAGCGGGCCGTGAAGCCTTTGGCTTCCCAGGCGGCAACGTTCTGCGTGCGCACGAAACGCGTTTCGATGTGTCCCCAGGCATCCTGCTTATACATCACGGTTTTGCCTTCTTCCCGCTCGTGCAGGGCAAGCAGGCTGTCGGCGTGAGATACGGCGGGAAGTGGCGCAGCTTCCGCAGGTTTGCGCACACGAGGACGTTTGGTAGGAGTAGACATAGTAAGGCAACAACAATACGGACAAGAAAGGCTCAATTTTGCACAAAATTTTATAGCAGTTCCGAATTACCCCGAAAATCAGGCCGTTTAGCGGGCCGATGGCAACCAAAAATTGTAGCTTTTTAACGACAAAAACCCCACGACTGCATCAGATTGACCACTTAGCCCTATGGCTCATGCCCTGACTATACTTTTTTATTATTCTGAGGAAGATACCAAGTGACAACTCGCTTGATTTTGCAACCTAGTGGCTTCGCCTGAAGCATCAGGGGTACCAGACACTTACAGTCTACGACCAAGAATAATCTGCGCTCCTCTGAGGAAGCGGCGAAGCGACTGGTTAACTCGATAAAAATGCCGGGCTGAACTTCAGAATGTATCACAATATCTGTACATTACCTCCTGCTAAGCTACTACTTTTACTGTATCTACTTTCATCAATATTATATGATAACACCGTTCCGCATCTATCTTTTAGCGCTGTGTATCAGCACCGTTGTTCTTACTGCCTGCAGCGACTCTGCAAAGGACACCCCCGCCCCAGCCTCATCGCCTGTTACGGCACAGGATGCGGCCGGCTTTTTCTCCCCAGCAACGGCACTTACCAAAATAACGGCTACTCCGGTTGGTGGGGGCACCGAGTACGTGGCTACCATAAACGCAACGGGAACGTACCGGTTTCAGGGCCTGCCGCTAGGTAAATATGATATTAAGTTTGTGCCCGCAACCGGATATGCCGCCCCCACACCTAAGGCTCTGACTACAGTGGCCAGCAGCATATCAATCATTCAGGATATTACCGTGCTGACCGTGCGCACCGCGTTGCTTACTGGTATCAAATGGAAAGTAACGAGCAATGTATCCGTAAATCTAGAAACCGGCGTCACCGTCGACTACCTGGCGATGGACCCGGCCTGCACCCGGGACAATTTCTTGCAGTTCAATGCCGATAACACGCTCTCCGTGGATGAAGGGGTGGTGAAATGCAGCGCGTCGGGGCCGCAGGTGTTCAGTTACGGCTGGGCATTTGAAAAAAACGAAACCCAGCTACGGTATAGCTATCCGGATCAGTCAAGCACCCTAGGTGACATCGTAGAGCTTACGGCGACCTCCGTTCACCTGCGCAAGGACTTGGGTCCGGGGCAGACATATTACCAGACGATAACCTACGCCCCTTTTTAACTCAGTCGTTGGCAAAGCAGGGAACATGTGTGCTCTGCTTGGGAACACAACACAGTCTCGTCGGAGTTGGCTCAGCCGTGGATTCACTCCTGCGCTGTCTGCGTGCGCGTCGGTCATCTCAAACTGGATACCTTGGCCCAATCCCTAGCGAAACTATGTTACTTCTTGTCCGGGTGGCCTTTTTAGTGCTATTCCAGAAGCTGGCTGGGTTGTGAATACGCGCACACTTACACGCACATCAAATAAAAAACCCCGAACAAACCGTGTTTAAACGGGATATTCAGGGTTTTTCGCACAAAGTGCAGAGAGGATGGGATTCGAACCCACGATGACCTTTTGGGCCATACACACTTTCCAGGCGTGCTCCTTCGACCACTCGGACACCTCTCTGGGTCAGTAATCGGGTGCAAAGTAACGGTCCTTTTTCCGGATACACAAGCCCCGGGCCGCTTGGCTTAGCCAGAAGTTATTTCGCCGCGCAGATCCTGGGCCAGCAAAAGGGCCGTTTCGTGGGGGCTGCGGCCCAGCCCGAGCACAAACATGAGCTTGGTAATGGCCGCTTCGGTGGTAATGTCTTCTCCGCCAATGATGCCTAGATCAGTGAGTTGGGAACTGGTTTCGTACTGACCCTGAATCACGCGGCCCTCCTCGCACTGGCTCACGTTGAGAATCTGCACGCCCCGGGCCTGGGCATCGCGCAGGCACTGTAAAAACCACGGTGCTGTGGGCGCATTGCCCGAGCCGTAGGTTTCGAGCACGCAGCCGCGCAGCTCCTTTACCTCCAGCACAGCCCGCACCACGCGCTCCGTAATGCCGGGAAACAGCTTCAGAATCACGACCCGCTCGTCCAGATTCTGGTGCACGTGCAGCGGGGCCGAGGGCAGGTGCCGCACCTGCCTGTCGTTGAACTCGACCTCAATGCCGGCCCGGGCCAGGGGCGGGTAATTTTCGCTGCGGAAAGCGTTGTACTGCTCACTCTCCACCTTTTTGGCTCTATTCCCCCGGATCAGCAGGTCGTTGAAAAACACGCACACTTCGGGCACCCGCACCGTGCCGGCCTTGGAATGGCGGGCCACGGCAATATCCAGGGCCGTGACCAGGTTACGACGGGCGTCGGTGCGGATGCGGCCCACGGGCACCTGCGCCCCGGTAAACACCACCGTTTTGCCCAGGTTTTCCAGCAGATAGCTCAGGGCCGCCGCCGAGTAGGCCATGGTATCGGTGCCGTGCAGCACCACAAAGCCATCGTAATGCGCATAGTTTTCCTCGATAAGGGCGGCCAGGCCCAGCCAGTCGGAAGCCGTGACGTTGGACGAGTCGATGGGCTGGGGCAGGCTGAGCACCGAGAGGTTCATGTTGAGCTGGCGCAGCTCGGGCATCTTCTTGCGGATCTGCTCGAACTTCATGGGCACCAGCTCCCCGCGGCGGTTGTACTGCATGCCCACGGTGCCACCCGTGTAAATAATCAGCGCGGAAGTGGCCGGCGGCGTGCCGTGGTCGACCGGCTTAATATCAATAAGAGGCAGCGTAACGGGCAGATGATTCACGGGCGGGAGGTGGTGAAGTGGTGAAATGGTGATTTAGCGACTTAGTGAGTTGTCGTTCAATTTTGCGCAGTTAAAACATCAAAATCACGAACTCACCAAGTCATTAAATCACATATTGAAAAGCGCTTGGGCGTTGCGGGTGGTGGCTTCGGCAACTTCCTCGGGGTCTTTGCCCAGCAGCTCGGCTACGCGGCGTGCTATCAGGGGCAGGTAGGACGGCTCATTGCGCTTGCCCCGGTGGGGCACGGGGGCCAGGTAGGGGCAGTCGGTTTCGAGCAGCAGGTGCTCCAGGGCAATATCGGGCAGAAACTGGTCGGCACCGCCGTTCTTGAAGGTTGTCACGCCCCCAATGCCCAGCTTAAAGCCCAGGCGCAGCACACGCGCGGCCTCTTCCTTGGTACCGGAAAAGTAGTGGAACACGCCCCGCAACGAGCCATCCTGGGCGGCTTCGATGATGTCGGCGGTTTCCTGAAAAGCGTCGCGGGTGTGGAGCACGAGCGGCAGGTTGTGGGTTTTGGCCAGGGCCACCTGCACGCGCAGGGCCTCCTGCTGCTGGGCCAGCGTGGTTTTGTCCCAGTACAAATCAATGCCGCACTCTCCTACTGCCGCAAACGGCCGCTTGCCCAGCCATTCTTCCACCAGGTACAGCTCCCGCTCGAAGTCCTTGCCCACCGAGCACGGGTGCAAGCCCATCATGGCAAAGCACTGCTGCGGAAAGCGGGCCTCGGTTTCGAGCATGCTATCGATGCTAGTGTGGTCGATGTTGGGCATGACGATGGTCGTGACGCCGGCTTCGTAGGCGCGGTGCAGGGCCTCGTCACGGTCCGTTTTGAACTGCTCGGAATAGATATGGGCGTGCGAATCGGTGAGGTGCATGGTTGATTTTTGGTCGTTTGTTGTTGGCTTTTGGCCGCTAAAAGCAGAGCCAAAGCCAGATTCTTATTGGTATAAACGGCCTTTCCAGTCGAAAGACACGGGCAGCAGCCGAAATACGGCCAGCCCCAGGGTCAGGGCCACGGTATACAGCTCGAAAGCCGGCAGCAGGTGCCAGGGCATGCGCAGCCCAGCCCGGCGGTAGCAGCCATAGGCCAGCAGCCCCTGCAACGCTATTTTTATACCCAGCACGCTGAGCGCGGCCAGCGGCCCGGCCACCCAGGCCAGAACCAGCAGCAGCGGGTAGAACATGGCGTAAAAAATCAGTCCGCTCTGTAGCCACCACGGTAAAGCCTCCACGCCCCGCAGCCAGCGCCGCCGCTGGTGCAGCAGGCGCCGCGGCGTGCCGATGGGCAGCGAAAAAGCCAGCGCCTCGGGCCGGTACACGTTGCGAAACGTGAAGCCCCGGGCCAGCACGGCCCTAAACAGCTCAAAGTCTTCGGTGACGGAAAACGGCAGTTGCTCGTAGCCGCCGGTAGCTTCGTAGGCAGCCCGCGTCACGAGCATGTTGTTGCCCATCGCCGTGACGGGCCGGCCCAGGTCGGAAACGACCTGCACCAACCCCAACGACTGCAGCCAGTCGAGCCCCTGCAGCCGGTCGAACAGCCGCGGGCCGTGCACCACGGTCAGGCCCGTGACGGTACCGACTTCCGGCCGGGCAAAGGGCAGCAGGGCCTGAATCCAGCCGGCGGGCACGGCAATATCGGCGTCGGTAATAAAAAAGAACTCAGACGTAGCTACCCGGGCCAGGTGGGCCAGCACGTTGGCCTTGCCGCGGGCCGAGCCCAGCGTTTCGGTAATGGTAAGGCAACGGAACCGGCCTTTGTAGCCCTGCATAGCCTGTTCGGCCACGGCGCGGGTCTGGTCGGTGGAGGCATCGTCGCCGAGCAGCACTTCCACCAGCTCGGGCGGGTAGCTCAGCTGCCGGATGGCGGCGAGGCAGCGCGCAATGGCAGCTTCCTCGTTGCGGGCCGCAATCAGGATGCTGACGGGCGGCAGCGGGGCCGCCAGCGGCGCGGGCGCGGGCCGCCGCCGCACCCAGAACAGCAGCGTGGATGTGGCCAGCACCAGAAACCACAGCGTGAAATAGCCCGTCAGAAACCCTTCCATCCGTCTGGTTTACAGCAGCTCGAAACGAAAGCCCAGCTCGGCGAAATGCGCCAGGTAGCGCGGCAGCACGTAGCGCAGGTTGCGGCTGGCCTTCAGGCTGTCGTGAAACACGACCACCGAGCCGGGCCGGGTGAGGCGCAGCGCGTCGCGCAGGCACTTTTCGGGGGCGTAGTCCCGGTCGTAGTCGCAGGTCAGCAAATCCCACATGACGATGCGATAGTCGGGCGCCAGGTGGCGGTTCAAAGCGGGCGTGAGGCGGCCGTAGGGCGGGCGGAAAAAGCGCGGCGCCCCGGCCGGCAGCACCGCATTGAGGGCCTGCTGGCAGCGGGCAATATCCGCGTAGTAAGCAGCAGCCGGAGTGCTCCAGCCGCTGAGGTGGTGCTGGGTATGGTTGCCGAGCTGGTGGCCGGCAGCCAGGGCCTGGCGGGCAATATCGGGGTGGCGCTCCAGGTTGTCGCCAACGCAGAAAAACAGGGCTTTGGCGTCGAATTGGGCTAACTGCTCGAGTACCCAGGGCGTTTCCTCCGGAATGGGGCCGTCGTCGAAGGTCAGGTACAGCGTTTTCGTGGCCGCCTCCGCATGCGGGCCGCGCCAGATGGTGTTGGGCAGCCAGCGGTGCATTACTTCGGGCAGACGATGCAGATGCATGCGGGAAACGGTGAAATAGTGACGTGGTGAAATGGTGTGTTTTTACTCGGGCAGACGCCGGGCTGTTACCTCAACAATATTCTGCCAGATTTGCTCCGCGCTGCGCACCCACGAAAACCGGCGCACGTTTTCCAGGCCCTTGCGCACCAATTCGGCCCGCAGCGCCGGCTCGGCGTCGAGGCGCGTGAGGCCGGTGGCAATAGAATCAACGGACAGCGGGTCGACGAGCAGGGCGGCCCCGCCGGCCACTTCGGGCATGGAGCTACAGTTGCTGGTGAGCACCGGCGAGGCGCAGGCCTGGGCCTCGATGATGGGAATGCCGAAGCCCTCGAAGTACGGCACGTAGACGGTGGCCAGGGCCGCGGCGTAGAGCTGCACCAGCTCCACATCCGTCACGCGGCCGGTGAGGTGCACGGCCGCGCGGTGCTGCATCTGCTGGTAAGCATCGAACATGGGACCGGCTTTCCAGGCCGTGCGGCCCACAATGAGCAGCTTGGCCGCCGAGCCGGTGCGGGCCTTGAACTGGTCGAAAGCCCGCAGCAGGCTCACCAGGTTTTTGCGGGGCTGCAGGGCACCCACAAACAGAAAATACGGCGCGCCGGCGCTGAAGCGGCTGCGGACGTCCTGCTGCTCGTCGGCGGGCAAGGGCCGGAAGTGGGCGTCGGCGGCGTTGTACACCACCCGGATTTTGTCGGGGCTGGTGCCGTAGGTCTGGGTCAGGTCCTGCTTCGTAGCTTCCGATACGGCCAGGATCCGGGCCGAGGCTTGCACGAACTTCGGCGTGAAATAATGGTAATACCTGCGCTGCAGCCAGCCCACATCCTGCGGAAAATGCTCGAAGGCCAGGTCGTGAATAACGGTGATGCGTGGCACGCGGGTACGCAGCGTGGTAAAGCCGTCGGGGCTCAGAAACACGGCCGGGCGGTTCTTATTCAGCCAGACAGCCACGGCCCCTTCGAACCAAGCCACGAACAGAAACGGGTGGCGGGCCGGGGGCTGCAGCACGTGGGGCACTACGTTGTCGGCAAACAGGTAGCGCGGGTCGTAGGCGCGGTCGAAGAGGAAGTGGAAGGTATGCTCGGGGTGCTGGCGAACCAGGCGACTGAGCGTTTCGAAGGTGAAGCGGCCGATGCCTTCGAGCTTGTCGCCGGGCAGCAGGAAGCGGACGTTAACGGCAATGTTCAACGGGCTGGATGATTCGGAGGCGCTAAGATGCCCGTTTTTTGAAAAATATTTGGCGGCGGGGCCCGCTTAGCGGCGCAGAGCCCTGAGCTCGGCCAGCCGCACAGTGCCGGTGGCAAACAGAATGCCCACGAACACCAGCCCCGCTCCCACCGCCTCCAGCAGCCACTGATTCAGCCACAGCCGCAGGCCCCAGAACACGCCGCACAGCAGCCCGAAGGCCAGCAGCAGCCGGGCAATGGTAGCCCAGGGAATGGCCACCCCAGCCCTGCGCTGCACCAGCCATAAGTAGCCCCCCGAGACGAACACGACGCAGAGCAGCGTGTTCAGGGCGGCAGCCACGGCGCCGTAGCGGGGCAGGAAAATGAGGTTGAGCACCACGTTCAGCCCGATGCTGCCCGCCACGAGCCAGCTCACGGGCTTTTCCTGGTTGGTGCTGGTGAGCAGGGTGCTGTAGATGGCAAAAAAGGCGTGGACCAGCACGTTCACGAACAGGATTTTCAAGCTCAGCGTCATGCGTGCCAGCTCGGGGCCGGTGCTGTGGGTAAACTGCCAGAACAGCACCTCGCCCCGGAACAGCACGAAGGCACACACGAACAGCAGCGGCACCGTCACGACGCGCTGCCCGAACCAGAGCAGCTCCTGCTGCTCCTCGCGCTTGCCGGTGGCAAAGGCAAACTTGGCGAAAAACAGCGGCAGCACCGTCCAGAGGTACATCATAATGGCATCGACCCAGCGGTAGGCCGCCGCGTAGTAGCCCGCCTCGGCCGGCGAGGCCAGGCGCTCCAGCATCAGCATATCCACCCGCTCGTTCAGGCCATATACTAACGTAATGAGAGCCAGCGGCAAGCTGGCTTTGAGCAGGCCGCGGGCATGGTCCCACTTCAGCTTGAAGCGCACCCGACCATAGAGCTTGGTCACGAGGCCGTAGAGCACCACGAAGGTAAAGAGCACCGCCACCGAGCGGGCCCCCACGTAGCGGTCCAGGGTGATGCCCACCGGAATGAGGGCCAGCACGAACACCAGGAGCAGAGCTTTTTCCAGCACCGAGAGCAGCGCATCGGTATTGAAGCGCTGGTGAGCCTGCAAAGTGCCGCGCAGAAACTGCGTGTACTGCGTCACGAGCAGGGAGGCGCCGGTGAGGGCCAGCAGCGTAAGCGTGTGGCCCCGGTAGCCCAGCAGCCAGCCGCTGCCCACCATCAGCCCCATAAACAGCACCGAGAGCCAGCCCTTCAGCGGCAGCAGCGTGGGAAAGTACTCCGTCAGAAAATCCGGATTGGCCGCTACCCGCTTGGTCGTCAGCTGGGTGGTACCCAGGTCCGACACCGAGGCCACAATCAGCGTCCAGTTGAGTAACGCCGTGAAGGTGCCAAACACCGCGTGGCCCAGCCGGTCCTGCACCAGGTTTTCCACTACCACCCAGCCGGGCTTTACCAGCAGATTGAGCAGCACGACGAAGCTGATATTTCCAAAAAACTTTTTGATACGGCCTGGGCGTAGGTGGGGGCCAAAATTAAGTAAAAACCCGGGGGCCGGCCCATAATTACGGCAAAGCTTTGCGGCAGCCCGGTTTTCGGCCGTTACCCCAGGCACATTTCACCCGCCGGGCAGCAGTTTGCAGGCCGGGCGCTTTTCGTAGCCGGCGCCGCCTGCGGCCCTATTCAATGCGCGGAATTTGAAGTAGCTTTGCCCCCAATGCAGTTGGCCGAAAAACGGCCGAAACTGTGCCCGTTGTCCTTTTACTTGTTGCATGTCATCCCGCTCCTATTCGCTACTGGGCCTCTGGCCCGTTGTTAACCGCTGGAAATATCTCGTTGCCGGGGCCGCAGCATTGGCGCTCATTATCAGTGTGATTGTCAGCCTGATGATGCCGAATATCTATAAGTCCACGGCCGTGTTCTACCCCACCAACCCCAACACCACCGACCCCGACCGGATTGTGTCGGACGGGGGCAAGCTGGAGCTGGGCGGCCGGGCCGAAGACCTGGACCGGGTCATTACCATCGGCGAGTCGCAGACGCTGGCCGAGTTGATTATCAAGCGCTTCGACCTGCACAAGCACTACAAAACCGGCAAGGCCGGCGACGACCTGGCCGACCAGGCCGCCCTGGATGAGTTCAACGGCAACTTCACCATCGTGCACAACGACCGGGATGCTATTGAGGTGAACTTCCTCGACCGAGACAAGATACTGGCCGCCCGCGTGGCCAACGCTATTGTGGCCGCCATCGACTCGATTAACCAGCAGCTGACCTTCGAAAACCGCCGTACCATCATCAACCTCTACCAGGGCCGCAAGGAGTTTCTGGAACGTGAATACAGCGCCGCCCACGACAGCCTGCTGGCAGGCCGCCGCCGCTACGGCATCTACGGCATGGAAAACGAGTCGCGCTACCTGGGCCGGGCCATTATTGAAACCGAAACCAAGCTGCGCCAGGCCGAAGGCGAAGGCAACACGAGCAAGGCCGCCGGCTTGCGCAAGGCCCTGCGCGGCCTCACCCAGGCCGACGGCGGCAACTTCCTGAACCTGGAAAACTACGTGAAGGGCACCGACCGCATGGCCACCGTGTACGCCCGCTTTGCCGACATTCAGGGACGCCTGATTGGGGCCCGCAACGCCTACGAAACTGCCAAGCTGGGTATCAGCGGCAAGATTTCGTCGATTTACAGCGTGCAGAAAGCCTTTCCGGCAACCAAGAAAACCGCGCCCGTGCGCTGGCTGATTGTGGTGTCGTCGGTAGTCGTTACGCTGGCGCTGTCCATCATTTTCATCACGCTGCTGGAGCTGTACCGCGGCAACCTGAGCGTCGGCCGCCCCGGCTCCGAGCCCCAGTATTAACCTCCTCATGGCCGCTACTACCCTGCTGGCGCGCCTGCGCCCCCGCGACCCGGCCCAACGCCTGTACGTAGCTTTCATTGGGCTTCTGCTGGTCAGCGGCACGGCGGCGGCCCTGCTGGAGGCGCCCCTGTGGCTGGCGCTGCCCGTGGCGGGCCTGGGCGTGGGCGTGCTACTGGTCGACTGGCGCTGGGTGTATTACGCCCTGTTGCTGACGCTGGCTTTCTCGCGGGAAATCCCCTTGCCCGGCGGCCTGAGCATGGACGTGCCTTCCGAGCCGCTGATGCTGATTCTGCTCGTGTGCTTCGGGGTGAGTGCCCTGCTGGGCCGCACGGGCGTGCCACTCCATATCTGGCGGCACCCGCTGGTTATCATCATCGGCCTGGCCCTGCTGTGGTCCACGGTATCGACGCTGTTTTCGGTCAGTACCGTCAAGTCGGTGAAGTATCTGCTGGCCAAAACCTGGTACATCGTGCCCTTTGTCTTTGTCACGGTGTCCATCGTGCGGCGCCCCGCCGACGTGTGGCGGCTGGTGGCTTTCTACGTGGCCGGGGCGGCGGCTACGGTGGTGTATACCACGCTGCGCCACGCTACCAAGGGGCTGAGCTTTGATTCCATCAACTGGGCCATTCAGCCGTTCTACATCAACCACGTGATATACGCGGTGGTGCAGGCCCTACTGATTCCCTACGTATTCTACGCCGCCCGCGACGCGCAGGGCACCCGGCGTCTGCTCTGGCGCATTGCCCTGGGCGTGCTGCTGTTCGGGGTGCTGTTTTCCTACACCCGCGCCTCCATGGCCTCTTTGCCCATTGCCGGCCTGTTTTACCTGGCCCTGCGGTTGCGGCTCACCCGCGTTATTCTGGCCGTGGCGGCTATTGTCACGACTATGGGGGCCACGTATTACATGCACAACAACAACTACATGCTGTATGCGCCGGATTTTGAGAAGACGGTCTTCAACGGGCACAACTTCGAAAAGCACCTGGAGGCCACCTACAAGCTGCAGGACGTATCGGGCATGGAGCGGGTGTACCGCTGGGTAGCCGCCGCGCGCATGATCAGCGAAAAGCCCGTAACGGGCAGCGGCCCCAGCACCTTCTATCCCGAGTATAAGAAGTACACGGTCAAGAGCTTCCGTACCTACGTGAGTGACAACCCGGAGAAGTCGACCACCCACAACTACTTCCTGCTACAGCTGGCCGAGCAGGGCTTTCCGGGCTTTCTGCTCTTCGCGGTGCTTTTCGGTACGGCCCTCGTCACGGTCGAGAATCTCTATCACCGTAGCCGCTCGCCCCAGAACCGGCGCGTGGTGCTGGCCGCGGGCCTTTCCCTGGTCGTCATCATCTTCCACCTGCTGCTCAACGAACTGGTAGAAGTCGACAAAGTAGGTTCCTTCTTCTACATTGCCCTGGCCCTGCTCATGCGCGCCGAAGGCTGGATTGCGGAGGAAAAGGTGAGTTAGCGAGTTTGTTGTTCTATTCCTCCCGTCATACGCGTACGAAGCCGTCCTGCCTTTGACACGTTTTCACGACTCACTAAATTACTAACTCGCTAACTTACTTAAACCGGCAGCTGAGGATGGTGATGTCGTCGGCGAACTGGTTTTTGGTAACGCTGAATTCCTCGATTTCGCGGAGCATTTCCTTGTGCAGGGCCGTCAGGGGCAGGTAGCGGTTGCGGGTCATTAGCCGGATGAGGCCTTCCTCGCCGTACTCGGCCCCGGCTTCGTTGAACACTTCGGTCAGGCCGTCGGTGTAGCTGAGCAGCAAAGAATGCGGGGGCATCTGGGTTTCGCCGACGGTGAGCATGGGCAGCTTTTCCATGATACCCAGCATGACGGTGCCTTCCTTCAGGTACTGAATCGGGCCCGAATCGGGTATCAGAATCGGGTCGTTGTGACCGGCATTGACGTACTGCAGGTGGCGCGTGGTGCGGTTGTAGATGCCAAAGAACACGGTGATGAACTTCTCCCCGCCCGAGTTGCGGAACAGCAGGTGGTTGAGCTCGTGCACAATGGTGGCCAGCTCCACGTTCTGCCGCAGCAGGGTGCGCAGGCCGGCCTGGAAGTTCGACATCAGCAGCGATGCCGGCACGCCCTTGCCGCTCACGTCGGCCACGCAGAACAGAAACCGCTCCTTGTCGATGCTGACCACGTCGTAATAGTCGCCGCCGATGGCGGTGTGGGGCACGTAGCTGGCGTGCACGGCCACCTGCTCGTCGTTGGGCAGCTTGCTGGGAAAGAGCAGGTTCTGCACTTCCTGGGCAATTTCGATTTCCTTGCGCATGGCGGCCGCCGAAATCCGCTGGCGGTTCAGGCGGCGGTTTTCAATGGCCCCGATGAGGATGTTGCTCAGCGTTTCCAGAAACTTATTAGCCTCGTCGTTGGCATAGTCTTCCTGCACGCTGCCGATCATCACGTAGGCCGACACGGTATCCTGGTGGCCCACCGGAATGATGGTTTCGAGCTTCTGCCACTCCGGGCCGAGCGGCAGGCTGGCTACCGGGTAGGGGCCCGACAGGCAGGTGTCGATAATTTCGTCGGGCAGCTCAATCTTGCGAAAATCAGCCAGCTGGTGGCCGAAGGAAACCATGCACTGCCACTGGCCCTCATCCTTGACGTAGAGCACCATGCGCCGGATATTCAGCTGGCCGAGCAGGGTAAACTGGAAGATCTTGTAGAGTGTATCCTCGGTCGTATCCTGGTTAATGGCCTGCGTGATTTCCAGCAGCGCACTGAGCTCCTGCTTTTTCAGCAGCAGCATCTTGCGCAGGCTCAGCACATCGGGATGAACGTGGTTCGAATCAGGCATTTCAGTTGGTTTTTGGTAATTGGTTTCTGGTTTTTGGTTGTGAGGATTCTGACATGAGCCAAAAACCAGAACCAATTACCAAAAACCACTCAGCTTTCCAGCGGGGTTTTAGGGTCGTAAGCGTCGCGCAGGCCGTTGCCGAGCAGGTTGAAGCTGAGCACCAGCAAACTGATGGCCAGCCCCGGCAGCAGCGTCAGCCACAGGCCGGCCTCAGTGCCCAGCAGCTGAAAGCCTTCGTTCACCATCAGCCCCCACGAGGGAGCCGGCGGCTGCACGCCCAGACCCAGAAAGCTCAGGCCGGCTTCCAGCAATATTGCTGCCGCAAAGTTACTGGTTGCAATAACTATCAGCGGGCCGGTCATATTGGGCAGCAGGTGGCGGGCAATCAGGCGGCTCTGGGGCAGCCCCAGCACGCGTCCGGCCTCCACGAAGGTTTTTTCGCGCAGGCTCAGCATTTGGCCCCGCACCACGCGGGCCACATCCACCCACATGGTGAGGCCCACGGCCACAAATGACGTCCAGACGCCCTTGCTGTCGAGGGCCAGGGAAATGGCAATGACGAGCATAATGCCCGGAATGCTCCACACCACGGTCATCACGCCCATCAGCAGACTATCGACCCAGCCGCCCACGTAGCCGGCCACGGCCCCGATAAGCATGCCCAGAGCCAGAGAAATAAGCACCGCCACCAAGCCGATACCCAGCGAGATGCGCGTGCCCAGCAGTAGGCGGCTCAGCGTGTCGCGCCCGGCCTTGTCAGTGCCCAGCCAGTAGGTGCGCTTGATAATCCGCTCCTGCTCCACTACGCGGCGTAGCTCGGCCACCGAACCCGTTTGGCCCGCTACTTCCGCCAGTGAGTAACGCTGGGGCGCATCGGCCAGGGCGCTGTGGTTCTGGTAAGGCTGAATCAGGACCGAGTCGCCGACGCCCCGGTAGCCCCCGATGGGAGACTCCTCAAACCGGTTTCCGCGGCCCTGCCACCAGGTGCGCCAGATATTGTCGGGAGCGGTGGGGGCTTGCTGCAGGGGCCGGCGCAGAATGGTGGCCGTGAAGCCGGGCGGCTCCTTTTGCAGCTGCACCAGGCTGTTGTTGGCGTCGGGCGAGTTGTCGGGCAGCACCCAGTAGCCCAGCAGCGCCACCAGGGTGCAGAGCACAATAAAGCCCAGCCCCAGCATGGCGGGGCGGTTCTGGAGCAGGCGCTGGCGCACGTAGTAGCCCGGCGGCCGGGCCGGCGGCGCGGCGGCCGTAGCGCGAGAAGGGGCAGCGGTGGCCACCTTTAGCGGCTGTTGTGGGCCAGCAGGCCGGGCTTGGTGGCCAGGAAGTAACAGTCGCGGACCAGGGCGCCGAAGGAAGTGATTTCGTAGGCCAGCTCGGTATCCGGATCGGGGTAGAAGCACTTGATGTAGTCCTGCTCCAGCAGCAGGCGCAGGTTGCGCTCCAACTCAGAGGCGGGCAGCTTGGTTTTCTCGCTCAGGGTTGAGAAGGGAGCAACGAAGTAAAGCTCGTCGAGAATATCGTATTCGGTGTCGGTCACGGGGCAGCGGGGCAGGTGAAGAAAACAAATGTAACTCCGTGCGGCGGGAAAGGGAAATGCGGGCGCAGGTTCGGCGAGCGGATAAGCACACTGCCTCAACTAGCATGCAGCATTAGTGAGCCGTTGGAGCATAAGCAACAGATGGGGCCCGATCTGTCGTCGCCTCAATGTAGGCTACAATACTCTTGATTTGCTTATCCGATAATTGGAAGCTGGGCATCTGTTGCTTCTGATACTTATTAAAGATTTTCACACCGTACTCATCACCATTAGCTACCATTTTGCTGGAATTCTTCACCCACGGAATGATCCAAGCAATAGGCCGCCGCTCGGTGATACCCATTAGCGCCGGGCCCACGACAACATCCCGCAGGGCGTGGCACTGAGCGCAATTCTGTGTGAACAATGCTTGTCCGGCCTGAATTACGGCTACTTGGGAGGAATCACCACTTAATGGAACCTGTAGGGCTTGCTGTAGAGCCAGTGAGTCGGCAACGGAGGTGTCCATCACACCACACCCAGTTACTCCTAGCTCATCCGAATAAGTCTCTTGCTGCTTATTCAGGGGCACAATGGAAATCAGGCCGGCCGCACTCAGCAGCAAACTGCCAATAGCCACTACAATAGCCAGCATACACACGGGCAACATCCAGGCAAAGTCGTACTTACGCATCGGGTTGGCGGCTCATCGAGCCCATTATTTTACCAGATAAGTACGCCCAGGAATAACGGAGAAACAACTGATTACACCCTGTTTTAGGGAGTATTTCTGTCGTAGCTTGGCCGGTTTTTTTCCGCCTCCGGCCAGGGCAGCCGCGGGGCCCCAACGGCCTGCAGAGCTACCTGTTTTGTCAGAAAATCCCGGGCGGCCTGCAATTCGGGCCGGGCGGAGCCGGTGGGTTGGGTAAAGGAGAGCAAATGGCGGTAGTAGCGCCGGGCTTTGGCCTGGTTGCCACTTTCCTCAGCAGCCCGGCCGGCCCCGTACACGCCGTTGAAGCGGTTGGGATGCTTGCGCAGGCTGGCTTCGTAGGCAACTAGGGCGTTGGCCGGTTGGCGCAGGGCCAGCAGCATATCACCCAGCAGCTCGCGGGCCGGCAGCAGCTCACTGGGCGTCACAGGGTGCTTTTCGGTGGCGTCTTCCTGCTCGGCGGCCTGGGTCATGAGCGTCAGCGCCTCCTGGTTTTTTCCCTGCATCAGCTTTATCCAGGCCTGGCCGGTGGTCAGTTGAACAGCTACCTGCCGGGCTTTGTAGTCGTCCTTCTGCCGCACTAATTCGTCGTGCAGACGGGTCAGCTCCCGGAGTTCGGCCTCGGCCCCGGGCTGGTCGGCGGTACGGGCCGCGCCCAGCAGGCGGGTAAAGTGCAGCATAGCCGCCTGCCACGGATACTGGGGCCACGGGAAGTCGGCTGCGTGGCTTTGCAGGCGGGCGGCGTCGGGCCACTGCTTGTTTTCCAGTACGTAGCGCGCCGGAATAGCGGCAAAGGCGTAGGCTACCTTAAAGTTGACGGGCGACACCGTGCGGATGGTTTTCAGATACTCCCACTGCTGCCGGGCCCGGGCGTTGTCGCCGATTTGCAGGTAAGCATAAGTGAGGTAGTCGAGGCCGTGCAGCTCCTCATCCCAGTGGCCTTCGATTCCCGCCTGCTCGGCATAGCACTGCGCCGACGACACCGACGCCAGATTGGAGGCAATGCACTCCTGCCACATGCCCAGCCGGGTGAAAATATGGGAGGGCATGTGCAGGGCGTGGGCCGAAGATGGGGCCAGAGAAGCATACTGCCGTGCCGCCGGCACGGCCAAAGAAGCCAGCGTGGGCGTGTCGTAGGCGTGAATGAGGTAGTGCACCACCCCCGGATGCGCCGGGTTGCCAGCATAGAGGGCCGAGAGAATAGTGCCGGCCTTTTTTTGCCGGGCATACGTGGTATCGGTGGGCGAAGCAGCGGCCGTCAGGGCCAGGGCATACAGTACGGTGGCTTCCGTATCGGTGGGGTATTTGGCGGCCAACTTTTGCATGGCCTGCTCGAAGCGCAGACACCGGGTCGGGTGGGCGACGGTGGCCCAATCCTGGTAGAACGCAGTCAGGGCGGCTACGTAATCGGCTTCGCGTGGCGAGGAAGCCGGCAGGGTCTGGGCCAGCTTCAGGGCGGCGGCACCCTTGCGCAGCTCGGGTTCGGCAGGTGGCGTCCAGAGCGGATGGAAATTGCTCATGGCCACGCCCCAGTAGGCCATGCGGCAATCGGGCTGGCGGTAGAGAATGGCGGCAAAAACCTTTTCGGCCTCGTCATACTCAAAGGAATGCAGCAGCTTGAGCCCAAGGTTGAAATCGGCCTGGGTGGTGGCGCCGCACGACACGGGAAACTGCACCGAACCCAGCTTGGGCTCGGCGGGCCCGCAGCTCAGGCGCCGGCCCGCTTTCAGGCTCAGCTCGTTCAGGGCCTTGCGGGAGGGCACCGCTTTTTTCTCGGTGCAGCCCCAGCCCAGCCCCAACAAGAGCAGGGAGAGCACCGGCCGGCATAGCACAAGCAGGATTTTCATGATCGAACCTCGCAAAGGTGAAAAGATCATTCGCCCAGCCCCAGCGCCTCTTATTTTACCGCCACACTGCCGGGTCTTTCCCTGAAAATACGAAAATCTCAGGTCGTAACCGCGCGCTCTTTCCAAGTGTAGCGCCCCCGCAGCCCCAGCAGCCCGGTGGCCAAAGCATACGGCGCGTAGAGCACCTGCAGCAGCGCCACCCACCACAGCCACTGCCGCCGCCCCAGAAACCGCAGCACCAGCATCAGAAACCAGCTATCGGCCACCAGCTTCACAGCCCAGGCCGCCAGCACCCAGGGCCAGAGCGCCGGCCAGGCCACCATCAGCACCACCCCCAGAAACAGCGCCACGTTGGCTCCCAGCACCAGCAAGGCCAGCTGTTGCGAGGCCGCGTGCTGGTAGTGCCGCCACTTGCTGGCCCAGCGCACCCGCTGCGTGAGCAGGGCTCCAACCGTGGCTGGCGCTGCCGTGGAGACAATAGCGGCCGGGTTTTTCAGGAAGCGGATGCTGCCGGGAAAGGCCGCGTGCAGCTTGTGGAGCAGAAATTCGTCGTCGCCGCTGGCCAGGTGCTCGTTGCCGGCAAAGCCCCGCACGGCGGCAAAGGCGTCGCGGCGGTACGCCAGGTTGGCCCCGTTGCACATGGTAGGACTTTGCAGCCCGATACCGGCGGCCCCCACTCCTATCAGCCCCGCGAATTCGAGACCCATCAGGTGCTGCCAGGGCGTAGCAGGGCCGGTGAGCAGCACCGGGCCGCTGATGAAGCGGGCTTCAGGATCGGTGGAAACCACGGCGGCGTAGCTGCGCAGCCAGTCGGGGCCGAAGCGGCAGTCGGCGTCGGTGCAAACCACCCAGGGGGCGCGGGCGTGGTACAAAGCCGCCTGCAGCGCCGCTTTTTTACCGGTGCCCGCACCGGGCTGCTCCCTGAGCGACACCAGCCGCAGGGGAAACGGGCTGCTAGCCGCCGCGGCCACGATTTCGGTCGTGGCGTCGGTAGAATGGTCATCCACAATAAGCACCTCGAAGGAACCAGCTGGCAGCGTTTGCCGCGCCAGATCGGCCAGCAAGTGGGGCAGATTGGCGGCCTCATTACGGGCCGCTATCAAGACCGAAAACTGCGGACTACCGGCCTGAATGGACGCGGCAGTCAGCGGCACGGTGGGCAGCCGCGCCCAGGCCCGATGAAAAGCCACCATGCGCACCGCGTACAGGAGCGGCAGCGCCAGCAGCGCTATTCCGACCCACGCGCTGCTCATAGCGAAGCCGGTGTTGCGGCAGCCTTCTTGCGAAACACCTTCAGGCGCAGCACAAACAGCAAACCGGCGGCGCTGGGCAGGGCAATATTGAGCACCCACAAACTCAGGCTGGCGCTCAGCACCGGCAGCACGGGTTCCTGCAGCAGGCCAAACAGGTGGGTGGCCGACAGCTCCCGCACGCCCACGTCGGCCAGGGCATTGAGCGAGGGCACCAACGACTTCATCAGAAAGGTGCCGGCAATGGCGGCCAGCCCCGGCCCGATAGGCGGCGAGGCGCCATACGCCCACAGCAACAGGCCAAACTGGGCGCAGAACACCGCGTAGCGCAGCATCGACAGGGCCAGAATGGCGTGCAGGGCGTGGGCCGGGTAAGTGGGCATAACGGCTAGAAACCGCCGGAACCGCCGCAGGGGCCTGACGACCGTTAGGGCCGAGAGCAGCAGGCGGGAGCGGTAGAGGGGCAGAATCACGCCGGCATTCAGCAGCAGCGTCGCCACCACCAGGCCCAGACCGGTAGCCGGAAAGTCCTGCAGGTAAAACGTGAGCAGGAAGTAGAGCAAGCCCACCGTGCCAGCTACAACGGTAGCCACCAGTTGGCAGTAGCGCCCCAGAAATACCGCGCCCAGCGCATCGAGCCGGCGACTTTTCAGCTCCATGATGCGGCCGGCGTAGTCGCCCACGCGGTTGGGCGTCACGAAGCCCAGGGTGAGGCCCACCAGCACGGCCCGGAAGCAGCGCCGGAACGAAACCGGCTCGAGGTGCCGGGCCAGACGCCACCACTTCCAGGCTTCCAGGCCCCAGTTGACGGGTACCAGGGCCAGGGCCGCCAGCACCGGCCCGCGGCCCGAGCCGCTGAGCGTGGAGCTAAGCAGCTGCCGCCAGGCCGCGGCCGTAGCCGCGTCGGCAAAAACGGAGTGGTAGAGCAGGCCCAGCGTAAGCCCGGTGATGAGCAGCTTGCCCCCCACCACCAGCCCGCGCCGGCCGGGCGCAGGTTGTTCCGGCTTTTGGACGTAGTTTTGTAAGTTGGGCGGGGGCAAAATGGCGGCGCATTGATTAGCTTCGGCAAGTTACCGACGAAAATTCAACGGAACTCCACTTCCCTTCTTCGTCCCCGCGCTTCGTCTGTCTATGCTTCTTTCCTCTGCCTCCTCCCCCACCGACCTGCTGCCCAAGATTATTATGGGCGTAGACCCCGGCACCCAGATTATGGGCTACGCCGTCATTGAGGTGACCGGCTCCCGGGTGACGGTGCTGCGCTACGACGTAATCGACATGAAGAAGCTGGGCACCAACCACGCCCTCAAGCTTAAGAAGATTTTCGAGCGGATGCTGGAGCTGATTGACGAGTTTTTGCCCGACGAGCTGGCCATCGAAGCCCCGTTTTTTGGCGTGAACGTGCAGAGTATGCTCAAGCTGGGCCGGGCCCAGGGCGTGGCCATTGCCGCCTGCCTGTCGCGCCAGATTCCCTACGTGGAGTACGCGCCCACCAAGGTAAAGCAGGCTGTCACGGGCTCGGGCTCGGCCAGCAAGGAGCAGGTCGCCAAAATGCTGCGCCAAACCCTGAAGCTGCCGCCCATTGAAGAAGCGCCCAAGTTTCTGGATGCCACCGACGCCCTGGCCGTGGCCATGTGCCATCACTACCAGAAGGGCAACAACGTGAAGGCCGGCACCAAGAGCTGGGACAAGTTCCTCACCGACAACCCCGAGCGGATGGCCAGCGCCTCGGGCACCAAAAAAGCCCCGGCCAAGGCCAAGGCGAAGTAGCGCCTGGCGTGGCTTACTAGGCAAGCCAGGCGCTACTGCCAGTACACGGCAAAAAAGACCACCGTCAGGTACGTCCAGAGCAGCACAAAGCCGGTGTGCACGGCGGTTTCGAACCGCTTGCCCCGCCACAGTTCGGCCGAGTAGCCCACGAACTGCACCACCAGCCGCACCAGCCAGAAGATGCCGAAGCCCAGGGCTATAGTTTGCCCCAGCGGCGTACCCACCAGATCGGGCGCGCAGAGCAGGCACAGCAGGCCCATGAGCAACACCACCAAGGCAATAAAGAGGGTGTGCACGTACACCATTTGCCGGTTAATCAGGCTCAGGGTCTGCAGCTCGCCGCGCCAGTTAAAGTAGCGCGGAAAGCCCGCGTGCAGCAAGGCCAGCGGAATTAGCAGGCCACCAATGATTCTAAGCTGAGTCTCCATTTACTTCGAGCATAAAGGCGGATACAAACGGGGTAATTTTCTGTTCCTGCTCCACCCGAAAGCCGGCCTGGGCAAATACCCGCAGCCAGGTGCGACGGGAATAGAAATGCAGAAAGCCCACGGTATACGCCAAAAAGTTGGCCGAATCGCGCAGGTGCTCCACCACCACCACGCGGCCCCGGGGCTGCACCACCCGGCGCACTTCCCGAAAGAAAGCCACCCGCTGCGCCTGCGCACGGATTTCGTGGGCCGAGAGCAGCACCAGCACGCAGTCGATGCTACGGGTGGGCAGCGGCAGGTCCTGGGGCTGCACCGCCACCGTGCCCGGAAATGGTGGGTAAGCCGCCCGGGCCCGGCGAATGGAAGCTTCAGTGTGCAGCCGGGGGTCGTAAAAATCGAATACCCGCAGCTCGGCGCCGGCAAAGTGCTGGCCCAGCAGCCGGCTGGTTTCGTCGAAGCCAGCGTGAATGTTCAGCACTTGCCGGGCCGCTGGCGCAGGTGGTTCCAGCCAGCCAAAGCGGTACAGATCGGAGTAGTCGTACACGTAGTACGAGGCCAGCAACGAGGCGCTGAGGGGCAGGGCCGCCAGCGCCAGCAGCCCCCACGCGTACGGCTGCCAAGCGGCGGGAGCCGCTGCGGCCAGCAATGCCAGCAGCAGCAGCCCGCCCGCGGCCGCGGCGTAGAAGGGCCAGTTGAACCGCACCACATTCCCGACGCCTTCCAGGGGCTTCCTCACGCGGGCCATGTTTCCATTCGTCCTTTCTTCCAGCTGTAGGGAATATCCGTCATGGTAAAGGCACTGGCCAGGCGACACTCCCGAAACCCCAGCCCCCGCAAAAAGCCCACCTCAGCTGAGTGCACCCGCACGGGCCGGGGCTGCCAGTCCTCCCGCACCCCCTCCACAATCACGACCTGGCGCGTGGCGGGCGCGTAGGAAAAGGTGAAGGGCAACGGGCCTGCAAACCGCCGCGCCTGCTGCCAGCTCCCAAACGGCGACCCGTCGGGCAGGGCCGGCTCATCGGCGGGCAGTAGTTTCACCTGAATGTTTAGGGCGGCTTTTTCGGAGCGAAAGGCGAGCTGGCCGGCGGCTACGGTTTGCTGGATGTCGATGGTGCGGTAGGCGTAGCTGGTAAACAGGTTGCCCAGCCACTGCATCTTGCGCTTGTCGGTGTCCGAGCCCAGAATAAAGAGCCCGCGCAGCCGCTTGCCGGCCGGGGTGGTATAGCGCACAAACACCCGGTAGCCGATCAGGAAGAAGTTGTGGCCCAGCCAGGCCGGCAGCCCCTGGGGCCGCAGCTCCCGGGTTTGAACCAGCGCCACGGCCACAAAGCCCCAGGTATCGTCCAGGGTATCCAGCGTGAGGCACTCCGGCAGCAGGGACTGCAGCTCGGCTACGGGCACGGCAAACGTGAGCACCGTAGTGCGGCTCAGCCGGGCCTCGACGCCGAAAGGATGATGCGCAAGCCAGGCTGCCATAGGTAAAAATTAGTGGGAACGGGCAACAGGGGCCGACTGCCCGAAGCCGTAATAGTACAGCACCAGGACAAATAAGCTGGCGAAAACGGCATTAAACTGGTGCCACAGCAGCAAATCGGCGGCCAGCAGAAACTCCAACGCGTTCATGCTCATCACCAGCCCAATCTGGGTGACTACGCTCAGCCGCTGCCGGTACCCGCTCAGTACCCAGATAGCCACGCCGATTTCGCCCAGCCCGATTAGCCAGGTAAGGGGCGCGGCGTAGGTGGGGCCCAGAATGCGGGCCACAATGGTTTCGTGGCGGGGCACTAGGTGCAGCACTTTGCACAGGAGCCCGTTTGCCAGCCACACCCCGGCTATGGCGTAGCGCAGCCCGGCCCGGAGCCAGCCGGCCGATTTCATTGGTTGCCCAGCTCGATTTCACCCTTCAGATACGTCACGGCGTAACCGCTCATCAGGGCCCGGTCGCCGCGCAGCTCGCACCACAGGTCGCCGCCCCGGGCTGATACCTGGCGGGCGCGCAGCTTGGTTTTGCCTAGGCGCGCGGCCCAGAACGGAATCAGGGAGGCATGGGCCGAGCCGGTCACCGGGTCTTCGGGCACGCCCACGCGAGGGGCGAAAAACCGCGACACGAAGTCGATACCGTTGGAGCCGGGGGCGGTAGCAATAACACCTACGTACTCCAGGGCCGCTATTTTAGCCATATCCGGGTGCAGGGCCAGCACTTCGGCTTCCGAATTGAACAGGGCCACCAGGTCGCGGGAGGCCAGCACTTCCAACGGAGTAGCCCGCAGCGCGTCGAGCAGGCCGGTGGGGTGCGTTTCCAGAACCTGCGGGGGCCGGGAGGGAAAATCGAGGGTGAAACGGCCGTCGGCGGCGTGGCGCACGCGCAACGGGCCGCTTTTGGAGTGGAAGGTTATTTCCTCGCCCTGAAAGTTGAGGTGGCGAAACAAGACGTGGGCCGAGGCCAGGGTGGCGTGGCCGCAGAGGTCAATTTCGGCGGTGGGCGTAAACCAGCGGATTTCGTAGTCGGAGCCTTGCCGGGGCACGAAGTAGGCGGTTTCGGCCAGGTTGTTTTCGGCCGCTATGGCCTGCATGGTTTCGTCGGGCAGCCACTCGGTGAGCGGGCACACGGCGGCGGGGTTGCCGGCAAAGACTTTGTCGGTGAAAGCGTCGATTTGGTAGAGCGGAAGCAGCATGAGGAGCGCGAAAAAATGGAGTGGCCGCTAAAGGTAGAAGAAGAACTGGAGGAAGATGTGCCGCCAAGCCGCAGAATTTGCGGTTTTCAGCGTTAGGCAGCCGGCCAGAAATATTTCCACCCCCACGCAACGCTTGGCCGGGCCGGCTGGTCATGGGGGCAGAAAGCAGCTGCTCCCTTCTTTACCTCTCCTATTTGTCCCTGGCCTTTTGCGCCTGCATGCCGCACCTCGACGACATTTTGCAAGGCTGCAAGCGCGGCAACCCCAGCTCCCAACGGGCACTCTACGACCTGCTGGCCTACCGGCTGCTGGGCGTGTGCCTGCGCTACTGCCCCTCCCGGGCCGAAGCCGAAGATGCGTTGCAGAACACGTTCGTCAAGATTTTTACCCGCCTCGACCAGTACCGCGGGCAGGGCCCGTTCGAAGCCTGGGCCCGCCGCATTGCCGTGACAACGGCCCTGAACGCCTACCAGCAGCACCGCCAGCGGGGGCCGCAGGTGGAAGCTGATGAGGCCCACGACCTGACCCACCCCGACGGCACGCCCTTCGACCAGCTCTCGGCCGACGACCTGGTGCGCCTGATTAATACCCTGCCCGTGGGCTACCGCACGGTGCTGAACCTCTACGCCGTGGAAGGCTACACGCACGCCGAAATCGGGGCGCTGCTGGGCATTTCGGAGGGCACCAGCAAGTCGCAGCTTTCCAGGGCGCGCCACCTGCTGGAGCAGCGCCTGCTGGCCAACGACCGAATTCAACTCAACTAACGATGACCGAGCACGAATCAGAAGACCTCTACCAGGAGCTGCGGCGTAAGCTGGCCGACTACGGCAGCCAGCCCTCGGAAGAGGTGTGGGCCGGCATCCGGCAGCAGCTGCCGGCCATGCCCGTGGTGGTACCGGCGCGCCGCAGCCGGCGGGTGCTGTGGCGCAGCGTGGCAGCGTTGGTGCTGGTTGGCCTGGCGGTATTCTTAACGGTACTGGGCACCCGGCAGGGGCGCCGGTCCGGCCAGGCTCAGCAGCCGCTGACTCAGCGCGCAACCCAGCCGAAAAGCGCCGCAACAGCTTCCGCAGCAAGCCCGGTAGCGGCCACAGCTTCCTCCCGGCCTTCCGCAACTACATATCCCACCGCCCCAACAGTCACCACTGCCACGCCAGCACCACTTTCAAGGGCTAAAAACAACGCTTCGGCATCCACCACCTCAACCACTACCACAAACGCTCAGGCACCATCGGTACCGGCCGCTACTGGCCCGGCCCGTCGCTCAACAGTACCGACAGGAGCCGAAACCGTTGGCAATCAAAAGAGCGTTACCCGCCGGAATCTGGCTTCGGCACCCCGGCCGGCGGTGGCCGGCGCCTTGTCTGCGGAAGGTACACTTGCCGCTCATTCAGCCCGCCGCCAGTCCCTGCGAAACGGCACTTCTCAGCCCGAACTGCCTTTCCCCAGCTCTCCGCGCCGTACGCAGGAAACGTTGCATCAGCAAGAGCAAGCGGTCCGCCGCACTGCCGACCCAGCCCTTTCCCCGGGCGCAGAACCGGCTTCGGTAGCGTGGGGCAACGGTGACGCGGAAGGGCGCATTACGGCCCCGAACCTGCCTGGCAGCCCGGCCGCTTTTGCCGAAGCGGCTACTGTTGCGGCCCGCCAACCGCCGCCGGGCACTGCACCAGCTACTGCCAACACCACACCAACAGTACCCAGCAGTGCGACCAGCCCACAACCGGCTTTCACCTCTACGCTGAACTTGCGCGCCGTGCAGCCCGCACCCGCGTCGTTTCCCCTGCCCGCTCCCCTGTCGGGTGTGCTCCTAGATTCGACACGGCGCCAGATGGCGGTGGCTGGACGCTGGGCCGTGCAGCTGCTGGCCGGCCCGGCTTACACTTACCGGCAATTGAGCGGCCAACCCGAAACTTCCTCACCCCCGGTGGCGCCGCTGGAACGCGCCGCCGTGGGCTATTCGGCCCAGCTCAGCGGGCAGTACGCGGCCACGCCTCGCCTGGCCCTGAGCCTGGGCGCGGGCTACACCGAGTTTGCGACCCGCCTCAACCTGATTGTGCCGACTTACAAGCCGGAATACACCTCTTTCCGCTACACCAAAATCTTCTTCAACAACGGCCGCTACGACACGCTTCGGGTTTCGGACTCAACCATGACGATGCGGCGCGACAGTAGCCGCCTGGTGCGGCAGCGCGACACGTACCGCTTCCTGACCGTGCCCGTGCAGGTGCAGTACCGATTGGGCACCACGGGGCGGTTTTCTTACCAGGCCGTGCTCGGGGCCAGCCTGAACCTGTACGTGGGCGGGCGCACCACCCAAAACGGGGAGGACTGCCGCTGCGAGCAACGCACCTGGGGCCCCAGCGGCAGCCCGTTCCGCGTGGCCAACGTGGGTCTGCTGGCGGGGCTGGGCGTCGAGTACCGCCTCACCGGGCGCTGGCAGCTGCTGGCCCAGCCCACCTTTCACTACTCACTCACACCTGTTTCCCGGTCCAGTGAGGTCTATACCCGCCGCCCCTTCGGCCTGGGCCTGCAAACCGGCGTGCGGCTGCAGCTGCCATAACGCTTCTCTTTCTCACTTTTCACCTTTTTATTCCTATTCCATGAAGAACTATGCCCTGTATTTTCTCCTGCTGCTGACCGGTCTGTTGTCGGCCGGCTGCCAGAAAGACGCCGACCTGCTGGACTGCGAGCCTCCCGTAGTAGCCAGCGCGCTGCAAACCCTGGCCACCAAGCACGGCGTGCCCACCCACAAAGTGAACGTTCCAAACAATCAATACAACGTCATCCGCACTCCTAAGGGAGGAGTCATTGCGTTTAACGACAACTCCTTTGAATTCAAGGACGGACAGGCGCTACCCGCCACCGCGCAGCTAGAGGTCCGCTACCGGGAAATCTATGACAAGGCGGATATGATTCTGAGCGGGACGCCCACCGTGTCCAACGGTCAGCCCATCGAGTCGGCCGGGGAGTTTTATATCAAGGCCTTTTCCAACGGCAAGGAGCTGCGGCAGAAAAAAAACAAGAGCATCTTTATTAATACCCCCGTGCGCCGGGGGCAGACGCTGCCGGGCATGCAGATTTTCTTCGGCACCACCGCGGCCGATGGCAGCTTCAACTGGCTGCTGCCATCGGCTTCCGATACCCAATCCCGGGTATGGACCTCCACTGCCATCGATAGCGCCTTCTACAATCTGACGGTGGCCAACGATACGCTGGGCTGGATCAACTGTGACCGGTTTTTGAACCTGAGCCCGCTGACCAAAGTCGAAGTGACCGTGGCCGGGGCCTTGCCGAGCAATACGCTGGTTTACCTGGTATTCCGCAACCGCAACGCCGTTATGAGCGCCCGCTTCGACCCAGCGGCCAAAACCTTCACGGCCAGCAATATGCCCGAGCAGGAGCCGCTGTCGGTGCTGGTTATTCAGGAAGCTAACGGCAAATATTACTTCGCCCGCCAGGAGGTGACCATAACAACCAATATGCGACTGGCCCCCAGCTTGCAGGAAGTAAGCGAAGCTGACCTGGTGGCCAGAATAAAGGGTTTATGATAGGTTGCTCGTGTCCTATTCGACTAGATTCAGAATATTTATGCAATAGCAGGGGTGGCCGCCAGCAGCGGCCACCTTTTTGCGTTTTGGACCGGGTTAGCCGTGCTGCACCTGCCCGCCAATGACGACGTTGCGCACCGGGTTTTCGCCCAGCCAGTAGGGTATTTCCTGGTAGTCGGCCACATCCAGCACCAGCAGGTCGGCGCGCTTGCCCACTGCCAGGCTCCCGATTTCCGGGGCCAGATTCAGGGCCCAGGCCGCGTTGAGGGTGACGGCGGCAATGGCTTCTTTCGGCGTGAAGCCCATTTTTAGACAGGCCACCGACAAGGCCAGCCAGAGGTTTTTGCTCGGACAGGAGCCGGGGTTGAAGTCGGTGCTGAGGGCCACGGCCACACCCTGCTCGATGAGCTGGCGGCCGGGTGCGTACTTCTCCTGACGCAGAAACAGCGGTACCAGCGGCAGCAGTACGGCCACGGTGGGGGTGGCCGCCACGCCGGCCGCATCGGCGGCGTTGAGGTAGTCGCAGTGGTCGACGCTAATGGCGCCCAACTCGGCGGCCATAGCGCAGCCGCCCAGGTCGTGGAGCTGCTCGGCGTGAATTTTCAGGCCGAAACCCAGCTGCTGGGCCCGTTGCAGGTAGCGGCGCGAGTCGGCCACGCTAAAGGCGCCTTCCTCGCAGAAAATATCCACGAAATCAGCCTCGCCCGCCAGCTCCGGCAGCACTTCCCGGGTTAGAAAGTCGAGGTAATCGGCGGGGCGGCCTTTGTACTCGGGCGGCACCACGTGGGCGCCCAGAAAGGTGGGTACCACCCGCACGGGCTGCTGGCGGCCGGCCTGGCGGGCCACGCGCACCAGGCGCAGCTCAGTTTCCTTGTCGAGGCCGTAGCCGCTCTTGGCTTCCAGGGTGGTGATGCCGTAGCGCCGGAAATCCCGCAGGTGGCGCAGAGCAATGGCCAGCAGCTCGTCTTCCGCGGCGGCCCGGGTGGCGCGCACCGTGCTCAGGATGCCGCCACCCGAAGCCAGAATATCGAGGTAGGACTCGCCCTGCAGCTTGCGCTGAAACTCGTGGGCCCGGTTACCGGCAAAAACCAAGTGCGTATGGCACTCCACCAGCCCCGGCATCACGACTTTACCCGCGGCATCCAGCACTTTGGTTTCGGCCGAAATCTGCGCTTCATCCAGCTCGGCTATGCTGCCCAGCGCCACGATTTTATCGTCCTGGCAGGCCACGAAGGCGTTTTCCAGAATGCGCCAGCCGGCCAGGTGCGGGCCGCGCAGGGGTTGGTCGGTGGGGCCGCCAGCCAGGGTCAGGAGCTGGCCGCAGTTGCGGATGAGCAGGGAGTATGCCACGGAAAGAAGGCGGCCCGGGGTGGAAACAGGACGCGGCGCTAAACTAACTACATAAAAAAAGGATACGCCAGGGGCCGGCGTATCCTTTCCTGGCAAGCCTCGTCACCAGCTTCGTGGTCAGCGTCTTAGGTCCAGTACTGAATTGGGGCGTGGGGAAAGCGGCGCTGCCATTCCGTGAAAAAGAACTGCTTGAGCGTGCGCATATCCTCGGGCTGGTATACGTATTTGGTACCCCCGAACTTGTTACGCTTCACAGCCCGCCCCTCTTCCGCCAAGTCCAAGCTCGTATTGGGATACCACTGCAGCAGCACATCCTTGGAGCCGGGCGTGAAGCGGTGGCTGATCATCTCCACGGTCAGGTCGCAGGCGAAGTCGAGGGTGGCCGCCAGCCTATCGAGCAGGGCCGAGTACTGCTCCCGCCAGTTGGGAATGGGCATGATAGGCGCCAGCACCACGCCCACGGGGTAGCCGCCCCCGCCCAGCTCCCGCGGCAATGCCAGCTGCCGCAGGGCCTGCAAACGCGCCTCAATAGAAGCCGTGCCCCCTTCGAGCCGCCGCGCCACGGGCTCGGCATTCAGGCTGAACCGGGCGCGGGTATGGCCGTTGTGGGGCAGCTCCAGTAGCGAATCAACCTGGTTGTACTTGCTCACAAAGCGCAGCTGGGCCCCTTCGCGGGTGCCGTAGTAGCGGATGCACTCGGCCAGGCTGCCGGTCAGGTGCTCGATGCCTAGCACGTCGGTGTAGCAGCTCACTTCGAAACTGGTACGGCGGCCGGCCTGTTCGTAGGCGGCGGTGCCTTCCAGCAATTTGGGCAGGTTGGCGTAGGCCCGCACCACCGGCGGCCCCGGCAGACTGCCGGCCAAATAGCAGTACTGGCAGTGGGCCGGGCAGCCTTCGGCCAGGTTCATCTGCCAGTCGGCCGAGGGCGGGGTGGGCTGCAGCTTCAGGGCGCTGGGCGGGGCGCACACCACGGCCAGGGTGTTCTTGGCGTTGCGGTAGGTTTCGCGCACGTCGGCGCCGCGCAGGCCGGTCAGGCGGTTGCTTTTCAGCAGCTCGATATCCAGGTTGTGGGCCTCGGCCCGCTGCAGCATCTGCTGGCCGAAGGGCTCGTGGAGGGCATCGGGGGTGAAGAGCACGCGCTTAGGCAGCCACAACCGGGCCGCGTGCGTCAGGGGTTGCGGGGCGGATGTGGGCTGGTCGGTGAGCAGGGTATCGGAGAGGGAAACTAAGGCGCCGGATTCAAGCATCAAGTCAGGTAGCTGGTACGGGAATACAACACCTTTCGGGGGCCATAAAGTCCATCCGCACGCGTTTAAGACAATATTTTACTATCTGAAAATCAACAATTTATCGAGTTACGAACTGATTTCATGTGAAAATCTCACCGGGCCGGGCATCTATTGGAACCGCGGGTTGCATCTACTTTGGAAAGCCGCCGTTTTTAGCTAACCCAGTGTGCGTACTCTGTTGTCTCTGAGCCCAATGAAACTACTTTTCCTCCCTTCCGCCCTGCTCCTGCTCAGCCTCGGGGCCGCCGCCCAGCAGTCGGCGCTGGACGAGATGGTAGCCGCCGAGCGCAGCTTTGCCCAGGCGGCCCGGCAAACCAGCACCAAACAGGCCTTCGTGGCCAGTATGAGTGATTCGGCCATCATGTTCACCAACGGCAAGCCCGAGCTGAGCAAGCCGGCCTGGCAGCAGCGCCCCGAGCAGCCCAATGCGCCCCAGCTGATCTGGGGCCCGGCATTTGCCAGCATGGCCGCTTCGGGCGAGCTGGGCTACACCACCGGCCAGTGGTACATTGAGCAAACCGGCGGGCAGCGCGTGGCCCACGGCCAATTTTTCACGCTCTGGGGCCGGCAGCCCGACGGCCGCTTCCAGTTCCTGCTCGACGTGGGCGTGTCGCACCCAGACCCGGCTTCGTCGGAGCTACCCGCGCAGGTAGCCACGGCCCCACGCCCGGCCCGAACGGGCAAAGTCCGCCCCGCCAGCCTGCCCGCCTTGGACCAGCAGCTGACGGCGGCCGTGGAGAAACAAGGCGTTGCGGCCGGCTACGCCCCGTGGCTGAGCGCCCAGGCGCGGCTGCTGCGCGAAACCCACGCGCCCCTCACTACACCCGCCGCCATTGCCGCCGTGCTGGCCACCGACCCGGCCCGCCGCTTCACCGCCCAGGGCAGCCGCGTAGCCCGCTCCGGCGAGTTGGGCTACACCTACGGCACTTATCTTTCCGTCCAAACCCCAGCCGACCAGGGCGGTTATCTGCACGTGTGGCAACAGGAAGCCCGCGGCTGGCGTTTAGTGGCCGAAGTTCTTACGCCCGCAACGCCGCCTAAGCCCTGAACCGGCCGACTTTGCCTTATTCCCCTTCGTATGAAAGCCCTGTTACTGATTGATATTCAGCCCGATTTTATTCCCGGTGGCGCCCTGGCCGTGCCCGAAGGCGACGCCATCGTGCCCCTGGCCAACGCCCTGCAGCCCCACTTCGACCTGGTAGTAGCTACCCAGGACTGGCACCCGCCCCAGCACAAAAGCTTCGCGGCCAGCCACCCGGGCCGGCAGCCGTTCGAGGAAATTGATCTTAATGGGCTGCGCCAGGTGCTCTGGCCTGTGCATTGCGTGCAGGGCTCGGCCGGCGCGGGTCTGGCCGAAGGGCTGGACACGAACCGCATCGAAACCATCTTCCGCAAGGGCACCGACCCAGAAATCGACAGCTACAGCGGCTTCTACGACAACGGCCACCGCAAATCGACGGGGCTGGCCGAGTACCTGCGCGGCAAGGGCATCCGGCAGGTATACGTGGCGGGGCTGGCCGCCGACTATTGCGTGTATTTCACGGCCAAGGATGCCCTGCAGGCAGGCTTCGACACGTTTCTGATTGAGGATGCCACCCGCCCGATTTCACCCGAGGGCTTCGAGCTGGCCAAAGCCGACCTCCAGCAGCTGGGCGGCCACATCGTGCAGAGCACCAGCCTGCTTGCCTAACCCCGCCCCGGTATGACTTCTCCTCCTCCGCCCCCCGAGGCCCCGCTGATTCTGACCCTGGCCCTGGATGAGCTGACCAGCCGGTTTTTCAACGAGCTGCGCCGGGACCATTTTCCGCCGGCCCGCAACTTTCTGGCGGCTCACCTCACCTTGTTTCACCATCTGCCGGGCACCGAGCGGGCGGCCATCGAGCAGGTGCTGGCTGCTTACGTGCGCAAGCAGCCCTCCTTGGTGCTGCAGGTCAGCGGGGTACAGTTTCTGGGGCAGGGCGTGGCCTACCGCGTGGAAAGTGAGGCCCTTGAAGCCCTGCACCGCGACCTGCAGCAGCAGTGGTGGCCCCAGCTGACACCCCAGGATCAGCAGCGGCGGCGCCCCCACGTGACGGTGCAGAACAAGGTGCAGCCCGAGGTGGCGCGTGCCCTGCACCAGGAGCTGGCCACGGACTTCACGCCGTTTGCTGCCACCGGCACCGGTCTGCAGCTGTGGGCGTACCGCAACGGCCCTTGGGAGTGGCTCCGGGATTTTCCCTTTGCCAGCTGATTAGAACCGCAATATTAGTTTAGTTCTATTCTTTACTTCCGCATCTGGAACGAAGTTTGAGTGCGGCTGCTTGGTCGGCTGCCGGACGCTTTTGGCCAAAGAAAAACCCCGGCTTCACCGAATAACACCGCAGCACGTTTCCGCTAGAAGCCGCATTGAATTTACCCGAACCGTCAATAGCTTTGAGGTTCGCCCGCCCTGAACTACCTCACACTGTGCATGCAACATCTTTATTTTCTTATCGCGGCGGCGCTGCTTACCGGAGCCGCCCGACCTACGGTTGCGCAGTCCAGTAAAACCCGCTCCTCCGCTACTTCCTCAAAACATCCTATTCCGGCCCAGCCGGCGGTTTCGGTAGCTGAGGCCGTGGGCGGCACGGTACTCAGTAGCAGCGGCGAAGTTTTGCCCGGTGCCACGGTATTCATAAAAGGCTCTTTCATCGGCACCAGCACCAATGAGCTGGGCCGGTTCCACCTGCCTGTAGCTTTCGATAAAGGCTCCGTGACGCTGGTGGTAGCTTTCGTGGGCTACGAATCCCAGGAAATCACGCTGAGTGAAGCCGACTATGACCTGGTCGTGACCCTGGCGCCCAGCGCGGCGGCCGTAAATGCCACTGTAATATCGGCCTCGCGGGTAGAGGAAAACATCCTGCGCACGTCCGTTACGATTGATAAAGTATCGGGCCGGCAGATTGAGCGCATTAGCACGCCGGAAGTGCTGGCCGGGCTGGGCCAGCTGCCGGGCGTGGATGTGAACTCGGCCTCGATGCTGTTCACCAGCGTGAGCACCCGGGGCTTCAACACGGCCAAGAGCGAGCGGGTGATTCAGCTGGTCGACTACATGGACACGGCCCTGCCGAGTCTGAACCTGAGCCCGGGCAACCTGGTGGGCATCCCCGAGCTGGACATGGAGAGCATCGAGCTGATTCACGGCCCGGCCTCGGCTTTGTACGGAGCCAACGCCCTGAGCGGGGTCGTGTTGTTCAACAGCAAGGATCCGTTTGTGTATGACGGGCTGAGCGTGCGCCTGCGCGGCGGCCAGCGCGAGCTGCTCGACGGACAACTCCGCTACGCCAAAAAACTGGGTCAAAAGCTGGCGGTGAAATTTAACCTCAGCGGCTTTCAGGCTACCGACTGGGTTGCCCGCAACTTCGAAGCTACTTCGGCCTCCCTGAACCCGCAGGGCTCGCCCCTGGGCTACGACGCGGTAAACCGTTCGGGCGAAATGAGCTTTCAGTTTACGGCCGACCCCAGGCAGCAGCTGCCCGGCGGCACCCACCCCGACCTGTACGGCAAAACGGCGTATATGCCCGGCTTCACGGAGCAGGAGCTTATCGGTCCCGACCAGAAAACCAGGTCTTACCGCCTGCAGGGCGCCGTTTCCTACCTGATTAAGGACGACCTGAAGCTGACGGTGGAAGCCAAGCGCGCCACGGGCACGTCCACGTATCAGAACATCAGCCGCTTTCGGGTGAAAGACTTGGGTACCAACCAGTACCGGGCCGAGCTGAAGAGCAACCGGGGCTTTATCCGGGCCTATTCCACCGAAGACTTCACCGGCAGCAGCTACGAGCTGGCCCAGCTCGGCGCCCTGCTGCTGGGCGCTACGGCCCAGGAAAACAGCCCCTACGGCCCCTTGAGTTATACGCAGCTGTATTTCAGTACCTATAACTCGGCGTATTCGGAGGCCATCCGGCAGCCGGGCACTACGCAGCCCCAGGCCCTGGCCCTGGCCCAGCAGGCCGCCAATGCCACCCAGCTGCAAAGCTCGGACCCACGCTTTGCCACGTTGCGCGCCCAGATTATTGCCGACGACCAGCCCGGCCGCGGCGCCCGGCAGAACTTCAACTCTTTTCTCAACGACATCAGCGCCCAGCGCAGCTTCCGGGTGTCTGACTTCGGCACCGACCTGATTCTGGGCGGGGCCTACCGCGAATACCGCCTGGGTTCGGGCGGCAAGCTGTTCGACGACTTCAACCGGCCGCGCATCCGCAACTACGAGTCTGGGGCCTACGGACAGCTGACCCAGACCTTGCTGAACGAGCACCTGAAGCTGGCCCTGGCCGGCCGCGCCGACTACTTCCAGAACTTCTCCCCGGCGTTGTCGCCCCGCGCGTCGGCCGTGTATTCGTTCGGGGCCGAGCAGCGCCATAACTTCCGGGTTAGCTACGCCGGGGCTTACCGCAGCCCCTCCCAGCTGGAGCAGTACGCCCACTCCGACGTCACCTCGTTTATCGTGCTGGGCAACATCGGCAACGGCTTCCAGGGCTACGGCTTCACCGATGCGGCCGGCAACCCGTACGGCACGCCGGGTATCCCGCTTTCGGCCTTTGCCATGGCGCTGCCCACGCTGAAGCTGGAGCATTCGACCACCGTGGAGGCCGGCTACAAAGGCATGCTACGGCCCCGGCTGTACGCCGACGTGAGCTACTTCCGCAGCGCCTACAACGACTTTATTGGGGGCCAGCCGTTTGCGGGCAACGTGGATGGCAACCGCCCCACGCCGGCCCAGATTGAGGAAGGCCTACCCGGCTTCACGGACCGCACCAAGCCCACACGCATCATCTTTACCTGGTACAACAACGCCCGGCAGGTGCGCACCCAGGGCGCCACGCTGGGCCTGGCTTACCAACTGAGCAAGGCCCTGAACCTGACCGGCAACTACTCGCTCAACGTGCTGGACCGCCGCACCCTACCCGCGGGCTTCCAGACGTTTTTCAACACGCCGCGGCACAAATTCAACCTGGGCGCCCACGGGGTAGTGCTCCACCACCTGACCTACGCCCTGAACTACCGCTGGGCCGAGGGCCACCGCCAGGAACTGCCGTTTGCCACGGGCAACATTGCCAGCTACAGCTCCACCGATGCCTACCTGGGCTACGCCCTGCCCGCGCTGGCTACCACGCTGCAGGCCGGCGTGTCCAATCTGTTCAATGCCAACAACGTGCAGATCATCGGTGGCCCCCAGATTGGCCGGCTGGCTTTCCTGGGACTACTGGTAAATCTGCAATAACAGCCGGTTTTTTGGAACACGCAGCAAAGCCGGAGCAACTCGGAATTCTGGGTTGCTCCGGCTTTGCTGCCACCAGGGTTAGCGGTTGTTTATCAGCTGGAAACGGGCGTCCAGCTCTTGGCGGGAAGCCTGGCGGGCTTCCTCAGAGGTGCCATAGCCCACTTCCTGCTCCCCGTTGGCTAAGCGCTCCATAATGGAGTCGGCAAAGGCATCGACGGGTACGCCGAATGTGTGCAGGCCCGCCCCGCCCAGGTCGGTGTTCACGGCCGGCGGCACGATTTCCAGCACCTGAATCGGGGTGGACTGGGCCAGCTGGTGGCGCAACGACAGCGTGAAGGAGTGCAGAGCCGCTTTGGTGGCGCTGTAGATGGGCGCAAATGCCGCCGGCGCAAACGACAGGCCCGAGGTGACGTTTATAATGGCCGGGTTGGGCTGCTCGCGCAGGTGCGGAGTAAACAGCATGGCCAGGTGAATCGGGGCCTCCAGATTGATAACGATTTCCTGGCGGCGCGCTTCCCAGTCCTCCGCGTCGTCGGCCAGCTGCAGGCGGTTCTGGATGCCGGCGTTGTTGAGCAGCACGTTCACTTGCGGAAATTCTTGTTGCACCCACTGCAGCAGGGCGGTCCGCTCGGCGGCCTGGGCCACGTCGCACACCCGGGTGTGCAGGCCGGGCACTTGGGCCTGGGCTTCGCGCAGCTTGTCTTCGCGCCGCCCCACGACGATAACCTCACTGCCGGCCCGCACAAAACGCTCGGCCAGGGCCAGGCCAATGCCGGAGGCGCCTCCGGTAATCAAAATGGTATTTGCGGCTAGGTTCATACTGCGGAAGTAGTAGCGTGGCTGATTATTTAAACAGACTTCTAGTACCGGCTGCCCGCCCGTTTTGTTGGCCTGGCTCCCAGGTGGCGGGTGTTCAGGCGCTTTTGTAATGGGCGTCTTTCTTGGCAATTTTGCCGAATCATTTCCTGGCTTTTCTTATCCGCCGCCTGCTATTTGCCCCAATGCGCACTCTGTTACTTACGGTTTCCCTCGTCTTTCTCACAACGCTCAGCCAGGCCCAGGCCTTTGAGCCCGGCTTGCTCGTAACCGTCGCCAACGATACCCTGCGGGGTGAAATCGAAAACAGCCACTGGGTGGAAACGCCCACAAAGGTTCGGTTCCGGAACGCACCGGCCGCGGCTGTCACCACCTACGGGCCCGAGCAGCTGCGCCTGTTTCGCCTGACCGGGGGCCGCTACTTCCGCAGTGAGTTGCTGCCCGTGGACCGCACCGCCGAAACCCGCGCCACCTACCTGACCCAGGACAAAGCCCCCGACCAGCGCCCCGAAACCATCTTTGCCGAAGTGCTGGTGGAAGGCCCCGCCCCGCTGCTGCGCCTCGTCACGCCCGGGGCCACTCACTATTTCGTGCGCCGCGAAACCCAGGGCTACATCGAGCTGACCGAGCGCCGCCTGGTGCGGCCAGATGCCCAGGGCCGCCGCACGTACGTGGATGCCAACAACTACCGCAGCCAGCTCGCGGTGTTTTTCAGTGACTGCCCCGCCGCCACCCAGGCTGTTGCTACCGCCAGATTCACTGCTCCCGATCTGGCCGCCGTGGTACAGGCTTACAACCAGAGCTGCTCGGGCACGAAACAGGCCGTAGCCAGCTACCTGACCCCAACTAGGCGCCGCCGCAGCGTGGCCCTGGACGCGGGCGTGCTGGCCGGGGTGCAGCTGAACAGCTACGTGCTGCACCGCCAGGATGAACGCTCGGAGGAAGGCTACTCGCTCGATGGCCTGAACGTGGCCAGCCGCCCCCACCCCATCGGGGGCCTGTATGCCGACCTGTTGTTTGCCAGCCGCACCACCGCCCTGCACGGCGACCTGACGGTGAATACGGTCGGCAAATCGGGGTCGGTGGCGGCCCAGGGCCCTCTGCCCGCTGGCGAGTACCGCTGGAAAGGCATTGTGTACACGGCCCGACTGGGTGTGCGCTACTTCGTGCCCCTGGGCCAGACCACACGGCGCCTGTTCGTGGGCACGGGCCTGGCCCTGGACCTAATGCAAGTGAACGAAACCAGTCTGCGCTACGGCGACGGTCAGCCCCGCACGGGCGCCGGCGGCGTGCAGGTACCCGGCAGCGGCGCTTTTTTGGCGGTAAACAAGGGAAACAACTCCTTCCGGGGCTTCGATGGCGTGGGCAGCTCCCTGCCCTACCTGGAAGTAGGCTTGCGCCAGAACCGCTTTACTACGGCGCTGGATGTGCGCGCCCACTACGCAAACGCGTACCAGGATGAGCTGGCCGTGCAGGAGCCTACCTCCCTCGGCTCCACCGGCGGCTATTATGCGCCCAGCTACACGGGCCGCTTCTGGCTGCTGAATGCCACGGTGGGCTACCGCCTTAGCAAAGCCGACCAACAGCCGGAACGCTAGGCGCTTGGGAGCTTCGGCCGCGGCAGGCCGGGAGTTTTTCGGCAACAAAAGACCCTTTTTTCGCTTTTCGCCGTAGTCAATACCCTTTGCCTACCTCTTTGCTACGTCCCCCCTTATGAATACTACCGCTAACTCAACCGAAAGCACCGTCGATGTTGTGCTCATCGGCGCCGGCATCATGAGTGCCACGCTGGGCATGATGCTCAAGGAGTTACAACCCGATCTGACCATTACCGTGCTGGAGCGCCTGGATGTGGCCGCCGCCGAAAGCTCCGATGCCTGGAATAACGCTGGCACTGGCCACTCGGCCTTCTGCGAGCTGAACTACACGCCCCAGCGCCCCGACGGCTCCATCGACATCAGCAAGGCCATCGGCATTGCCGAGTCGTTCGAGGTATCGAAGCAGTTCTGGACGTTCCTGGCCGAGAAATATGCCGTGAAGGAGCTCCAGCGCTTCATCAACCACATTCCGCACATGAGCTTCGTGTGGGGCCCCGACAACGTGGAGTACCTGCGCAAGCGCCATGCGGCCCTTACCCAGTCGCCCTTGTTCGAGGGCATGGAGTATTCCGAAGACCGTCAGCAGATAGCCCAGTGGATGCCCCTGGTGATGGAAGGCCGCGACCCAAACCAGCAGGTGGCCGCCACCAACATGAGCCTGGGCACCGACGTGAACTTCGGCTCCCTGACTCGCGGCATGTTCTACCTGCTGCAAGAAAAGCCGGGCGTCACGTTCCACTTCAACCACGAAGTCACCAAGCTAAAGCGTCGCGACGACGGCCAGTGGCGCGTGAAAGCCACCGACCGCCTCACGGGCCAGAGCCGGAAAGTAACGGCCAAGTTCGTCTTCATCGGGGCTGGCGGCGGCTCGCTCACCCTGCTCGAAAAGTCGGATATTCCGGAGGGCCATGGCTTCGGCGGCTTCCCCGTGAGCGGGCAGTGGCTGAAGTGCGTCAACCCCGAAGTCATTGCGCGGCATCAGGCCAAAGTGTACGGCAAGGCGGCCGTGGGCTCGCCGCCCATGTCGGTGCCCCACCTCGATTCGCGCATGATTAATGGCCAGCGGGAGCTGCTGTTTGGGCCCTACGCGGGCTTTAGCACCAAGTTCCTGAAAAAAGGCTCATTCCTGGATCTGCCCGCCTCCATCCGGGCCGGCAACCTGCGCCCCATGATTATTGCCGGCCTCAAGAACATTCCGCTCACGCGCTACCTCATCAACCAGGTACGCCAGTCGCCCGAAGACCGCCTGGCCGCCCTGAAGGAGTATTTGCCCAATGCCCGCTCCCAGGACTGGGAGCTGGAAATTGCGGGCCAGCGGGTGCAGGTCATCAAGAAGCACGAGAAGGAAGGCGGCGTGCTGGAGTTCGGTACCGAAGTCGTGAGTGCCGCCGATGGCTCCATTGCGGCCTTGCTCGGGGCTTCGCCGGGCGCTTCCACGGCGGTTTCCATTATGGTTGGCCTCATCCAGAAGTGCTTTCCGGCCCAGGGTGCCTCGCCCGAGTGGCAGGCCCGGTTCAGGGAAATGATTCCTTCCTTCGGCCAAAAGCTCAACGACAACCCCCAGCTGCTGGAGCAGGTGCGCGCCCACACCAGCACTGTGCTCGGCCTCACCGAAACGGCCCCGGCTTCTGGAAATTAGGCTTTTGGTTTTAGTAGCAAAAGCCTCCTGACGCTCTGTCAGGAGGCTTTTCTCGTACTAGACTCTTGGGTAATCAGTGGCTTAGCAATACCACTCCACCCAGTCCTCACGGCTTCACCGCCACCACCGAATACACCAGCGGCACCCGGTTGCCGAGCGGGCCGATGCGGAAGGTGCCGTCGGGCTGGGCGACGGTGTGGGCAAAGCAGTTGTAGGGTGAGAAGTCGTACTCGGCAAAGCTGACGAGCTGCAGGCCCTGGTGCAGCAGGCTACCGAGCACTTCGCCCAGGCCGTGGTTCCAGGTTACGGACTGGTGCACGATGCCGGCCGCAGGGTCGGCGTAGGTGCCCACTTCTGTTTCCTCGATGGGCCCGGCGTTGAAGTAGCTGTATTGCAGGTGCGTAAAGTCGTTGTCGAACATCCACACCAGGGGGTGAAACTCGACGAGCACCAGCCGGCCGCCGGGCCGCAAGTAGCGGTGCACCAGCGCGGCCCAGCGGGCCAGGTCGGGCCACCAGTTCAGCACGCCGTAGGTCATATACACCATATCAAACGGCTCAGTATCGGGCAAATGCTGGGGCAGCGCGTGCACGTCGCAACAGATGAACTCGGCTGGCACACCCAGCTCGGCACTCAGGCTGCGGGCCGCCGCAATAGCCGCATCCGACAAGTCGACGCCGGTAACCTGGGCGCCCAGGCGGGCCAGCGAGAGGCTGTCCTGCCCGAAGTGGCACTGCAGGTGCAGAATCCGCTGCCCGGCCACGTCGCCCAGCTGGGCCAGCTCGATGCCGTTCAACGACGATTTACCCGCTTTGAATGCCTCCACGGCGTAGAAGTCGGAGGCCAGGTGCGGGGCCGTACGGGCGTTCCAGAGGGCGCGGTTCAGGTCGAGGTAATCTGGGCTGGTCGTCATGGCAGCGAGATAAAAGGCGTTTCGAATCAGGATTTTACCGGCAAAAACACCTCCGCCAGCATGCAGCGCGCACTGCCGCCCCCGATGGTTTCGATGGTGGGAATAGGCAGCGGCAGCAGCTCGCAGTAGCGGCCCAGCGTGGTGCGCTGCGCCGGCGTGAGGGCATCGTAAGCGCGCTGCGACATGGCCAGCAGCTCACGGGCCGGACCGGCGGGCTGCAGCGTAAGCATATTGCCGGCAAACTCGCCAACCTGGGCCAGCGAAATAGCCACGATTTCGTGGCCCGTGGCTGTCAGGGAATTCACCACGGTAGCCCGCTCGGCGGCGTCGGTTATGCTGTCGAGGCACACCACGGCGAATTCGGCGCCTATGCACATCATTACGTTGGTGTGGTAAATAAGCTCCCCCTGCGCGTCGTGGGCATGAAAAGCCACGGGCTGATAGCCCAGCCGGGCGGCGGCTTCGGCCAGCAGGCCCGCCTCGGTGCGGGCCGACAGGCAGGCGTAGACGAGGCGGTGCTGGTGGTCGAAAATGAGGCTGCCGGTACCTTCCAGAAACCGGTTCTGCTGCTCGCGGTGCGACAAATCCACGACTTCGCCCAGCTCGAACTCCTGGCTGAGTTGGGCCAGAATATCGGGGCGCCGCTCGGGGCGGCGGTTGGGGGCGCACATGGGGTAGAGCAGCACGCGGCCGTCGGCGTGAAAGGAGCCCCAGTTGTTGGGAAACACCGCGTCGGGCTTGGCGGGCTCCACAGTATCATCGAACACGAGCACCCGCATGCCCCTGGCCCGCAGCTTCTCGACTAGGGCATCAAACTCAGCAAACGCCTTTTCCTGCACCTGCGCGTCGGTCAGGCCGGCTATGGACTGCTGGAAATGGTTGGACGCGGCCGTTTCGGGATTAAATGAGAAGCGGACGGGCCGGACAAGAAAAACGGTGGTGGCAGATTGCATGGGATGGGCAGGGTCAGACACGCGCAAGTAGGCAAATGCCCGGCTGCCAAGCAACGCGGGGCCACATTCAGCCGAAGCAGGCCGAAAACAAAACTACTCCGGCAAAGAAGCGTGCCTCTTTACCGGAGTAGTGTATGGTGGTCGGGCGCCGCTATTTCGCGGCGGGGCCGGGCTTACAGGTAGATAGTATGGATGCCCTCACCCTGGCCTTTGGAGCCCACACCCGACACCGAAGCGTCGATTTTGACCGGGCTGCCCGAGTAGCTGAAGCTGAAGTTGGCCGTGGGCGTTGCCCAGCCGTAGGCCCACGTCAGCTGGGCGTAGGTGGCGCGCAGCACGTAGCGCTGCTGCCGGGCCTGGGCCGAACCGGCCGACATCCAGGCCGAAGCCGTGCCGGAGTTCGTCGTGATTCGGCCGCTGGCGTACAGGATGGTGTGCTTCACGGTGATGTGGCCCCGCTGGCTGCCCCACACCCAGTTAATATCGAAGTTGACGGCCGTGGCCGTGAAGGCCGACGTGGTGACTTTGGCCTGCTCACTGGCCTTTACCGTACCCATTTCATCCTTGATGGTAAACAGGTTAGCCAGGATATTGTCGTACACCAGCCCTTTCTCATTATAGAGGCAGAGCGAGGTAAACTGCTGCCCGTCCCGCTCCCAGATCAGCTCGACCTGGCCCAGACCGGGCTGCACTGTTTTGCTGAGGTAGTCGCTGATGCCGGCCTGCGCGTTGCTGGCGCTGCTACCGGCCTGCCGGGCACTTTCCTGCAGACTCACCAGCTCAAAAGAGGGCGTCTGGGTGCCTTTCCCGGCTTTTTGCAGGTCGCCGTACACCGGAATCACGCTGCCGGCGTCCATGATGCGGGCTTTGGCGGCATCCACTTCCTGGGCGCTCGTCAGCCGGTTGCGAAATGAGTAGGACACCAGCTTCAGGTTCAGCGCGGGGTTCGTGTTGGCAAAGGCAATGGTCGAGTCGAGCTGGCCCTGAATGCGCAGGTTGCCGGCCTGTACCACCGGGTCGAGGCCCCGGACGCTACTGTCCTGCTGAGTGGGCTCGGGCAGGTTGTGCTGCTCTTTCTGGCAGGCACTCAGGGACACGCCGAGCAGGGCTGCCCACAGCAGGGAAGTGGTAGTTGTTCTCATGGGGAATTGGTTGGGAAAAGGATGGAAGAATAAGGAATAATCAAATATGGAACCCAGCCCAATCCCCGGAAAGGAAATATATATCGAAATTATATATATTAAATATTTAATTAATAATATACTTAAATCAATAAACTTATTTAGGTGTCAACCTCCAGACCAGAGCTTTCGGCCCTGCTCCGCTGCTCTTTCCGGCAGTAAACACGCCGCGTTGTGACATGGCTAAACCACTAATGCTGAGCTTTGAACAACACATGGTGGATAACGGGAGCCCATAACGGCCGCTGGCCCACCCCGCCAGGAGATTTCCTACCGGAGTGGGCCAGCGGTACGCGGCGCGAGTCGGGCGGCTTAGAGCTGCTTGACGACCCGCACGCCGCCGTAGGAGTAGCCGTTCACGTTTACCCCTTGCAGCGGGCTGATGGACAGGCCACTGCGGCGGGAGGTTTTGTGCAGCTGCGGCACCACTACGCCCACGGTGGCCCCGATGGCGTAGCCCACCAGATTGTCGGAGAGGAAGTGCTTGCCGGCTTCGAGGCGGTAGTAGCCCACGGCGGCGGGTAGCAGGGCCGCAGCCCCCCACACAAAGGGCTGAGCCGGCGAGTCGGGGTTGTAGTCGTGGAACACCTTGGCCGCGAAGAAAGTGGCGGTGGCGGCGTGGGCCGTGTGGCCGGCAAAAAAGGAGTTGGTGGAAATCTTGCTGCTCCGCTCCCTCTCCGTGCCGTCGGGGCCGTAGAGGAAGGGCCGGTAGCGGTACACGTTGCCCACGGTAGAGGTGAAAATGGCCGCCGTGGTCGACATCGTTTCGAGGTAGAGCACCAGCACCTGACCGTAGTTGCTACGCATGGCGGGGTCGAGGGCCAGCAGGCCCGGGGCCACGGCCAGGGAGCCGTAGCAGAACAGGTCACTGGTGGTCTGGGCCGAAGTGCTGTAGTTGCCGGCCGAAAACCGGTCGAACCCGGGCACGTCGGCTTTCGACAGCGCCGCCTGCTCAGCTTCCGACAGGCCGTCTTTCTGCTGCACCCGGTACAGGCCAAACAGGCTGACGGCGCCCAGCCCCCCAATGATGGGCGCATCGACGGCAAAGCTGGTTTTGTAGGGCGAGCGGGGCGACACCTGGGCCGTAGCAGCCGGGGCAGCGGCAACGCACAAAGAGGCGGAAAGCAAGAGTGGAGTTAGAAACTTCATGGATGAGCTTTGGGGAGAAAGTGAGGCTGAAACGGGCAACCCCAACGCAAGGTTGGCGGCCCGGCCGCAGCTCACCTACCCCTCCCGCCGCCAGACCGCACGAAAGCGGCTGGTGAGCAAGGCCATGGGCTGGCCAATGCACCGCATCAGGATAGCCATGCCGGCCGCGGCGCCCCCTGCCGTGAGCGGCAGCCAAGACACCCCAGACAGCGGCAGCCCAACTAGCTGATACTCCACGCATTGCCGCCAGCCCAACTCCAAAAGCGCCGTTCAGGGGAGATTGCTCTACCGGGGCTCTTCCACCTGAATCCAGGGTCGGACCGCGGCTACGATATCGGAGTTGTTGAACGTAAGCTCAGTATAGGCCGTGGGGCTGGTCTGGATGCGGGTGGTGTAGAAGGTCGTCCAGAAGACCTTTTCGGCCTGCAAAGGTCCCAGCGCCGACCACGGAATCAGCAGGGGCTCATGCCCCACCCGAAACAGAGAAACGGCGGCCAGCCCCAGCCCCTCCGGTGTTACGGCCGCGTCAACGGCTCCGCGGTAGCTGACGACACCCAGCCGCGCCTGCCCCAGCCCGAACCGGGGGCCGGCGGGCAGCTCGGCCACGGCAAAGTGCCGGGCCAGCGGCTGCCAGGCTACCAGGGAAATCAGCTTGACGACCAGGCACCAAAACCCGACAAAGAAGCCGATGCCCACCGGAATCAGCAGCAGATAGTAGTAATTCATGCCTGCTCATACGGCACCTCGTCCGGAAAGTCACGCGCGGGGCCCGGTTCAGCGGCGGTACTCCCGGTGGGCTATGCCGCCGGGGGCACTGCCCATCACCTGCCGGGCCAGCAGCGTCAGGGGCTCGTCGGTGCCACGGGCTACCTCCTGCCGGAAGCTGGCCGCCTCGGCCGCCGTCAGCAGCAGGCACATCTCATACCAGGCGCTGGTGCCGCACACCACCCGCAGGTAATAGCGGCCGGTTTGCTCATCGAGCAGAAAGTCGTACATCCAGTCGGCGTTGCGGTACAGCAGGGTCATGAGGTTCAGGCCAGAGCTGAGGTTAGGGTCCGGGCCGCAAACATACGTCTTGGGTCCGGGCTAACCTTTCAGCCGTGGCGGGGGTACACGTGGTTCACTTGCCCACTGCCGGCGGCTCTGCCGGCGCGGCCGTTGCCATGAAAGAACAAGCTGCTCACCTGCTCTCCCACTTTCCCGACATTTTCACCTCCCTGGGCATTCTGCTGGGTGGACTGGCGCTGGGCTTGGTGGTCAAATATGTTGTTTTTCGGGTGCTACGGGCCTTTGCCCGGCGCGAAGACTCGACCCTGGCCCGCTCCGTGGAGCGGCACCTGAGCCAGGCCAGCGCCGTGTTTTTTCCCGTGCTGGCCGTGTCGCTGCTGCTGCCGCTGGTGCCGCTGCCGCCCAAGCCCTTCGAGGTGCTGCGCCGCTTGGTCGAGTTTGTGCTCATTCTGACTTTCGCCTGGGGCCTGATTAAAACCCTGGACGTGCTGCAGGATTTGGTGCAGCGCCGCTACCCGCTGGGCTCCGACGACAACCTGCGGGTGCGCAAGCTGTTCACCCAGCTGCAGTTTCTTAAGAAGCTGGCCATGTCGCTCATTGCCTTCGTGGCCGTGGGTTTGGTGCTCATGAGCTTCGAAACGGTGCGCCGCCTGGGCACGGGCCTGCTCACCTCGGCCGGTATTGCCAGCGTTATTGTGGGCTTTGCGGCCCAGCGCTCCATCAGCAACCTGCTGGCCGGCTTCCAGATTGCCTTCACCCAACCCATCCGCATCGACGACGTGCTGGTGGTGGAGGGTGAGTGGGGCCGGGTCGAAGAAATCACCTTTACCTACGTGGTGCTCAGCATCTGGGACGAACGGCGCCTGGTGCTGCCGCTCAACTACTTCATCGAAAAGCCCTTCCAGAACTGGACCCGCACCAGTGCCCGCCTCACCGGGGCCGTGCACCTGCAAACCGACTATACCGTGCCCGTGGAGGCCGTGCGGGTTGAGTTGCGCCGCATTCTGGAATCCCACCCGCTCTGGGACAAGCGCGTGGCCGTGCTGCACGTCACCGATGCCAAGGAGCGCACCCTGGAGCTGCGCGCCCTGGTAAGTGCCGCCGATGCGGGCTCGGTGTGGGAGCTGCGCTGCGCCGTGCGCGAGCAGCTGGTTACGTTTCTGCAGCGCAACTACCCCGGCTGCCTGCCCCACACCCGCGTGCTGCTGGCAGGCACGGGCAGCACTACGGTCTAAGTTCCGCTGCCCTGGCTTCTGTCCTGCTTGTCAGCTTCTGTCGGGATTTGCGGCCTCGTCAGCCACGTGTTGAGCACCGTACTACCGGCCCTTATTCGCCCAGGTCCAGCGCGTCTTTTTTCATCCACCCCCGGGTCGTTACTTTTTCCCAGTTAGTGAAAGTGACGTACACGGCCTCGCCCTGCTCCTGGCCCAGCCGCACTTTGTCGCCCCGTACGCAGTGGGCCTTGCGGGGCTGCGCGAGGTCGGGTGAAGCGTAGAAGTAGGACCGGGCCGCCCGCACAACGGCTGCTTGCCCCGCCCCCGCAGAAACCGGGGCCGTAGCCGCCGGCGCGGGGACTTCAGGGTCGTACTCAGCCGGCGCGGGCGCTACCGGCCGACTACGGGCGGGCTGTTCCGGCGCGCTTTCAGTCAGGCCGCTCAGGTCCTGCGCTTTCAGCCAGCCCGTTACGGTGCTGCCCTGCGGGTTCACGAAATTGGTTTTAACGAAGCCGTTGCCTTCGTCCTGGCCGTAGAGCACGTCGCCGCGCCGCAGGTAGCTGCCGCCGGGTTTGGCCTTTTCCGGCGAGTCGTAGAAATACGCCGTTTCGGCCCGCACCCGGTAGCGGCGGCCGGAGCCGGCGGGTATGGCCGCCGCGGCCGCCGCGTTTTCGGCCTCCATCACGCTGGGCCGGCGCGGGGCACTGCCCGGCGACTCGACGCGCAGCTCGGAGCTTTGCCGGCGCGCCTCGTCATCGGAGCAGGAAACCAGGGCAGTTATGCCCAGGGCCAGCAGTAGGACATGCGGCAGAGCTTGCCGGGAAGGTGTCGTTTTTTGACCACCGGTCCAGGCCATTACGGCACGGCCCAGGCGGAACGGGAGGGAATCAGGCGGGTTGGTGAGCATGGGAGTGGTGGGCAAGGCCCGGTTGCTGCTTCTGTCTGGTACGTAGGCCGGCCCGATTCCGGTGGTATTGGCCCCGCTACTACCGGCTTACCGCATAATGATGTGATGCTGAGGGCGGCCCTGGCCACGCAAAGCGCATTCTTACGAGGTGGAAGGCATCGACCACATTAAAATGCTATATCCCGCAGGGGTTAAGTCCTATTAAACTTGTGGCACCAACCCGGCCGTTTCCTACTATTCCGGCCGCGGCCCGGTGCCTTCTCCACTCCTTTCCTACCAGCTATGAAAACATCTCCCTTCTTTCCCTCACCCACAGTAGCCATTATTGGCGGCGGTCCGGCCGGAATTGCCGCCGCCAAGTCGCTGCTCGAAGACGGCCTTACCCCGGTACTGATTGAGCAAAGCAGCGGCCTGGGTGGGCAGTGGAACCAGGGCGCGCCCCACAGCGGCCAGTGGCCCGGCATGCACGCCAACTCCTGCCACATCAAAATGTCGTTTTCGGACCTTGACTACCCGGCCGGCACCCAGATGTTTCCGACCAACCAGGAAGTGCTGGCCTACCTCACCGAGTATGCCCGCCACTACGGCGTACTGCCCCACGTGCGCTTCAACACCCGGGTGGAGATGATCAGCCTGGGCTCCGACGGGCAGTACATCATCCAGACGGTAAACCCGGCCGGGGAGCGGCGCACCGAGTTTTTTACCCGCGTGATTGTGGCCTCGGGCCGCTACAACCAGCCCCGCTACCCCCGCACGCCGGGCCTCGACCAATTCCGGGGCCGGGTGCTGCACTCCTTCGACTACCGGGGCCGGCACGATTTCCGGGGGCAGCGCGTGCTGGTGGTCGGTAACAGCATCAGCGGGCTCGAAATTGCCAGCGACCTGGCCCAAAACGACGACACCACCGTGCTGTCGTCGAGCCGCAAGCCGCGCTACATTGCCCGCAAGATCATGCACGGCCTGCCCACCGACCAGCTGGCCTTCAGCCGTTTCGGAGCCTACATCAACCAGGCCCTGCCCCCGGCCGAAGCCGCCGCCGGGTTGAAGGAGTTGATTCTGAGCGCCGTGGGCAACCCGGCCGACTATGGCGGGCTGCGGCCGGCCGACGACATTCTGGAAGCCGGCGTGTCGCAGTGCCAGGACTACCTCGACCACGTGGCTGCGGGCCGTATCCGCACGCTGCCGGGCGTGCAGGAGTACACGCCCACCGGTGCCGTACTGACCGACGGGCGGGAAGTGCGCGTGGATGTGGTGCTACTAGCCACGGGCTACGACCTGAGCCTGCCCTTCCTGCACGAAGACATCCGCCGGGCCGTTAACGCCAATGAGGAGCATCTCGACCTGCACCACTTCACCTTCCACCCCGCGCTGCCCAATTTCGCCTTTATGGGCCTCTACCAGCAGATCGGCTCCTACTTTGTGACGGCCGAGCTGCAGGCCCGCTGGATTGCGGCCTGCTGGAGTGGGGCCTGCGCCGCGCCCACCGAGGCAGAAATGGCCACCGGCCTGGCCGAGTTCGAGCAGTTCAAGCAGTTTCGGGGCATGGCCACCTGCCAAGAAGTAGCCGAAATGCTGGCGGCTGATATGGGCGTGGCTCCCACCCTGCCCCGCTACCCCGAACTGACTCAGGAGCTGTTTTTCGGGCTGCTGGCTCCGGCTCAGTTCCGCATGGAAGGCCACGGCAAGCGCCCCGACGCCCGCACCCGCTTCGAGCGCAACGCCCGTCACTTCACCGGCGGCCAGCCCACGCCCCTTACCGAGCAGCAGCTGGGCAGCCTGCAGATGCTGGCGACCCGGCTCCCGCACCACTCCCTGCTGCAACAGGTGGTGCAACAGCTGCAGCCCGAGCCCAGCGTGGCGTAAGCTCGGCCCGCCGTGCCCAAACCCAACGCCGAGCCGCCGGACTATATCTGGCGGCTCGGCGTGTTTCCTGGCCAGGTCTGCCTTTATTCGTCTATCCCCGGACTGTTCTGTTGCGCCGGCCGATAACCTTATCCGGCTGAAACTGTACTAGTAGCTGTTGATGAGTGGCCGGAATGAGCCTGCTGCGCAAGAACGCGGGCTGGGCCCGCCGCTACCGACCTATCCACAACCGCTTTACAGACCCTATTTTGGCCGAGCAGAACCCCACGCACCCGCATTCTAACCCAACCGATTCTGCCACTATCGTGCTGGCCGGCGCCACCGGGGCCCTGGGCCTGCTCATTGCCCACCACCTGCGCCAGCGCGGGGCCACGGTGCGGGCCCTGGTGCGCCCAACCGCCAGCACCGGTCCGGAGGCCGAGTCGCTGCGGCTGCAGGGGGCGGAGGTGGTAGCCGTGGATTATAATAACGCCGCCGAGCTAACCAAGGCCTGCCAGGGCGCTTCCTGCGTCGTGTCGACCGTGTCGGGGCTGCGTGCGGTGATTGTGGACACGCAAAAGCGGCTGCTGGCGGCGGCCGTTGCCGCTGGCGTGCCGCGCTTTATTCCTTCCGACTTTTCTATCGACTTCACCCGCCTGCCCGAGGGCTCGAACCGCAACCTCGACCTGCGCCGTGAGTTCCAGCGCCACCTCGACCAGGCGCCCATTCAGGCCACGTCCGTGCTCAACGGTATGTTCTCGGAGCTGCTGAAGGGCACGGCCCCGGTAGTGCTGCCGGGCCCCAAGCGGGTGGTGTACTGGGGCGACGCCGACCAGCCCCTTGACTTCACCACGATGGTAAACACCGCCGAGTTTACGGCTGCTGCCGCCCTGGACCCCACCACGCCCCGCTACCTGCGCGTGGCCGGCGACGTGGCCAGCATCCGGGGGCTGCAGGCGGCGGCCGAGCAGGCCACAGGCCAGCCCTACAAGCTGTTCCGGGTCGGTGGCCTGGGCGCGTTCGGGAAGGTAATTACGGTAACCAAAACCCTGATGCCCGCCTCCGACGACGTGTTTCCACCCTGGCAGGGCATGCAGTACCTGCACAATATGTTCACGGGCCTGCCCAAGCTGAAGTCGCTGGACAACGACCGGTACCCGGAAATCCGGTGGACCAAGGTGCGGGAAGTATTGGCTCCCAGCAGGTAGGTCTGCCCATTGCCCCGGCCCGTATTCAGCCCCGATACGGGCCGGCGGTTGCAAAGACTACCGCAGTTCCACCCCCGGCCACTCTGCTGGCTGGGGCACCGGTGCTGCTACGCCTGGGGGCGGGCCGCCACCGGCCGGATGCCCAGTGCCAGGCGCAGGCAGAGCAACGTGAGCAGCAGCGTGACGGGCGTAAAGACGGCTTTTTCCACGGCGCTGGTCGACAGCAGGTTGCCCACGGTGTTGAGCAGAAACAGCCCGGCCATCAGCCAGAGCGCGATGCGGAGTATCCGCGGATTCAGAGCTACTTTCCAGCGCCCGGCCCAGGCGGCTACCACACCCAGCATCAGCCCGTTCAGCAGGATCGACAGGGTTTCGAATACCAGCATCTGCTCCCGGGTTTGCAGGCGCCCGCCCCACACCATCCCGAACGGAATGACGCCCGTGATAATCAGGCCGTGAAAAAGCACCGTCAAGGCAAAGATGACCAGCAGGCAGGTGGCGGCCAGGCGTTCGGAGAGCAGCTTCACGGCAGGGATAAGAAAGGTGAAATAGGATCAGGCGACAGGGGGCAACTACCGGGTACCAAGGCCCGGCCATTGGGTGCGAAGTAAACGGTTTGGCCGCAAGATAGGCACCGGCGGCCCCCTGCCGCAGTCGGCGTTTGTGGCTCAGACGGGCGGGGTCTGGTGCGCAACCGGCCTGCAGCCTTGGGCGGATTCGTCTTGAAAAGGCTTATTTGCGTACGCTGAACCTGCCGGCCCGGTCCCGGCAAGGTACGACCCGCGCTACTTTCCTATGGACATTCGCCCGCGTGACAACGCTTCTTCCTGGCAGCAAAAGGCTTACCGCGTCATCTTCGAATCGGACACGCGGGCCGGGCAGCTCTTCGATATTGCGCTGCTGATTGCCATTGTGCTGAGCGTGGTAGCCGTGATGCTGGAGAGCGTAACCAGCATCAGTGCCCGCTACGGCTCTATCCTGCGGGCGGTGGAGTGGGTCTTTACGGGCCTGTTCTTGTTCGAATACCTGATGCGCCTGCTGGTGGTGCGCCGCCCCCTGAACTACGCCCTGAGCTGGCTGGGTATCATCGACTTTCTGGCCATCGTGCCCACGCTGGCGGCCCTGGTGCTGGCCGGCAGCCGCTACCTGCTCGTGATTCGGACGCTGCGGCTGTTGCGGGTGTTCCGCATCTTCAAACTGGGCCAGTTTATCGGCGAGGGCGAGTTCATCATCAGCGCCCTGCGGGCCAGCCGCTTCAAGATTCTGGTGTTTCTCAGTTCCGTCGTGACGCTGGCCGTGGTGGTGGGCACACTGATGTACGTGGTGGAAGGTGGGCAAAACGGCTTCACCAGCATTCCCAAAAGCATCTACTGGGCCATCGTGACGATGACGACGGTGGGCTACGGCGACATTTCGCCAGTCACGGTGCTGGGCCAGACGCTGGCATCGGTGCTGATGATTCTGGGCTATGCCATCATTGCCGTACCCACCGGCATCGTGTCGGCCCAGATGGCACTGCCCGCGGGTGGCCGCCCCAGCTACAAGCGGGTCGTGTGCCACGTGTGCCAGGCTACCGACCACCGCGACGATGCCGACTTCTGCTGGCACTGCGGGGAGAAATTGTAGGGCCCCCGCTGTATTTGCCGGGCTCACAGACTGCCCTGCTTACAGGTACGACAGCCACCAGTAGGTATGCCGCTGTTTAAAGCGCTGATACCAGCGGCACGGCCAGTACATAGTCAGCACTACCAGGGCCCACACCAGGTAGGCCCGGGCCAGGCTGGGCCCGTAAGTCGGGGGCCAGTCCTTGACGTCGGCAAACGCGAAGTTCACCGCCCGGCCAAAGGCCAGAGTCGTCCACACCCAGGCGGCGCTGCTGATCAGAGCGAAGTGCAGCACGTAGTAGAAAAATGGCACCTGCCCAAAGGTGCGCAGGATTTGGCTGAGCCGGCCGGCCGCCGTTTCTACCCAACTGAGCACCAGCAGCGCTACGCCCAGGGTCAGGCTCACAAAGAGCAGGGACGGCGGCGACTTGGTAACGTTGAGAAAAGACAGCACCGTGTATAGCAGGCCCCGCGGCTGTTCGCTCCAGGGCCCCGGGTCGCCGTACCAGTTGGTGGCCCGCAGCAGCCCAAACAGCACCAGCAGCCCGGCTCCGACCCAGCGCAGACGACGGTTCCGCTCGGGCAGGGGCAGCTCAAACCACGGCCCTATCAGGTAGCCGGCCAGCATCACGCCCAGCCACGGCCCCACCGAATACGCCACCAGCACGGGCTGCCCCAGCACCGGTAGCACAAACGGCCCGTTGTGCAGCAGTGCCCACCCGGCGTTGGCGGCCGTGATGGGCTGAAAGGGCGGCGCCATATTATGGCCGACCAGAATACCGAATGCCAGGGCCACCAGCAACCAGCGGGGCAGCCAGAGCAGGCCCGCCAGCAGCACCATGCCGGCCCCAATGGCCCAGATTACCAGCAGCAGCGTCAGCTGGTAGCTCCAGGCGAGAATAAAGGTGAGCAACACTACTTCCAGCAGGATCAGCCACAGGCCCCGGGTGAGCAGGAAGCGGCTGACGGCCGGCAGGTTTTGCCGCTTTTGCGCGTACAGATACACGCTGCACCCCGACAACAGCACGAACGTGGGCGCGCAGAAGTGCGTAATCCAGCGCGTGAAAAACAGCAGCGCCGGGACCTGGGCCACATCCTCAGGCCGCACGGGCGTGGCATTCCAGAAGTCGCGGCTATGGTCGAGGGCCATGATAACCATGACCAGGCCCCGCACAACGTCCAGGGCCTGCACGCGGGGCGTAGCGGCGCGGGGCGTAGCGGCAGCAGGAGTAACAGAGGGAAGCATGGACGGCATGGGCAGCAGGTTCGCAGGTAGTCGTTGGTGAAGGCGGGGGCCGGCTCCCGCCCTATTGACTTCCAGGCCGCGGGTATCTGGTTGTAGGTACAGCCCCCGGGCGGCCCCTACTGCTGCGCCGGCTGAAACCAGCGCTGATACGCCGGAGCCACCAGCCGCTGCCACTCCGGGTGGCGCTTCAGGTAGCTGGTCACGAACGGGCACAAGGGAATCAGCTGCTGCTGCTGCCGCTCGACTTCGGCCAGCACTTTTTCCACCAGGGCCGAGCCCACTCCCTGCCCTTCCAGCTGGCCCGGCACTTCGGTGTGGAATAGCACCAGGGCTCCTTCCCGCTCGCCATACTCCATGAAGGCGGTGGCGTGGTTCACGGTCAGCTCGAAGCGGTGGCTGCCGCTGTTGTCGATAAGCGGGAGGTCTTGCAGTTCGGGTTTCATAAAGGCAGGAGCAAGTAAAGTACACACATGGTCTTCCGGCGCGGGCGGGGCTGCCTAAATCTACTGAAGGCTTGGCAAAATAGCGCACCCCTCAATGGGGCCGCCCTATGGGCAGCTCGGGGCTGGCTGAAGAATAGCTCAGGCATCGGGAGCCGGCAGCTGCCAGCCTACTTTCTCGGCCCACAGCGAAGCGGCTTCGTAGAGCAGGTGAAACACGGGCTCCTTTAAGTGCAGGTACCCGTCGATGTTGTCGGGGAATAGCTCGGCGGCGCGGACTTTCAGCAGCTCATACTCGGTGCGGGCTACCTCACTGGCGCGCAGGTAGTCGCGAAACAGCAGAGCGTAGCGGGCATTGAAGTGGCCGGCCTGCCGAATATGCAGGTGCGCAGTACGCTCCCCGCCCGGCTCCCGCATGTAGCGTTTGCCCAGCTCGGCCGAATCGGCGGGCAGAAAATGGTAGACATCCTGGAGCAGAACTTCACCCTGCCGAAAGCCCGCTTGCCGCAGCGTCGGCACGAGGGCCCCGACGGCCAGCAGGTCGGGCACGGTCAGCTGCAGATCCAGCACGTCTTTGGCGCGTAGCCCGGGCACGGCCGTGGAGCCAATGTGGTCGATGCGCAGCACGGCCGGCCCCACCAGCGCCCGGAGGCGACGGGCCAGCACGGCAAACTCGGTGGCCCACTCCGGGCGGTAGGCTACCAGCACCACGGGCTTGCGCTTGTCGAAAGGATTTACGTTGGGCATGAGGTTGTCCGCAAAGTCAGAACTCAAAGGTACGCTCCGACAGGCTCGGCCAAAGTCCCGGGAACCGACCAAGCGGAGCATTGCTTGCACCACCAGGATGAAGCGGCAGCAGGCAGAACGAAAAGCGCCGCCCCGGAATCCGGGACGGCGCGTTGGTTGGCTAGTCGAATAGCCGGCAGGAAGCTGCCGTATTGCGGCTGCGCGGGGCAGCATTCAGCCTGCCCTTCCGAATAGACCATAGGCCCTTTTCAGCCGGAGTTATTGGCTATTTCAGCGAGATGCCCTGGGCGGCCATGGCCTGCTCCTGCTGGGCATGGTTGGCCAGGAACTCGGCGTGCTGGGCCTCGGTGCGCTCGGTACCGAGGCTGGTCAGGTGCTCTTTCACTTGGTCGGCGGGCAAATCGTTGCAGTAGATGGGGCCGCCGGGCTGCTGCCGCCACGACTCGCGCATGGTGCCGCCGTCCACGGCGTCGAAGCCCAGCTCTTCCACCAGGGCCATTACTTTCTGCTTGGCCGCGGCATCGTCGGAGGCCACGGGCAGGCCGATGCGGCCGGGGGTGCCGGCGGGCTGCCCGTTGTTTTCGAGGTGGTCGGCCAGGATGTTGTTGAACACCTTCACCACCGGGCGGCCCAGGTGCTGCTGCACCCAGCCGCTTTCGGTCTGGTCGCCGGTTTCCAGCTCGGGCATCTGGCCGTCGCGCAGCAGCGGGTAGTAGTTGCTCGTATCGATGATGGGCACCTCGGCCGGCACGCCCGCCAGCAGGTCCTGGGGCAGGTCGGGAATGTTCTTGAGCGGAATGGTCACCACGAGTAAGTCGGTGCCGCGCTGGGCGGCTTCCTGGGCCATAACGGCGGTAGCGCCGGTTTTCTGAGCCACGTCCGTCAGCGTCTCGGGACCGCGGGAGTTGGCAATGTAGACCGTATGGCCGAGGCTGGTGAGCCGCACGGCCAGGGCGCTGCCGATGTGGCCGGCGCCAATAATTCCAATGTTCATACTCGGGATAGTTTGCGTGGTTCCAGCGCCGGCAACGTGCCGGTGCAGGTGGTTAAACAGCGCCGGCGGGATTTTGCTTTTTTTGGCGGGGATACGGCCGGGCAACCTGGCCGGTCTCTCACACAAGCGCCCGGCCTCCCCTACTGGGAAACCGGGCGCCGGATAGCTGCAATAGAATAGTACGGATAAAGGAGGTGACGCCAAGCGGGCAGGCCGGGCTAGCGGGCTTCACCGCCGTAGTCTTGGCGGCCGACTGGTGCTGGTTGAAGTACTTCCGGTCGAAGTAGGTGCTGGCCTGTTCGGGGTGCGCATCGAAGGTAAGCCCCAGCTGGCGGTCGTTGCGCGTGAGCTGCCGGGTGAGCAGGTCGGCCTCGAACTTGGTGCCCAGCTCGGCCAGGGCCTTGTCTAAGCGTTCCAGCAGGCCGGGCCACTCGGGGTAGTCGGCCTGGTGGTACTCGGAGGCGCCCTTCGGATAGAAGCGCAGGCGCTGGGCTTCGTCCTTGAGTTTGTAGTGGACGTATTCGCGCCCCTCGCCCGTGAGCCACTTGCGCACGGCTCCGCGGGCGGCCTCCAGCGTCAGTGTCTGGCTTTTGCCGGCGCTGAGGCCCGTACTCACGTCGCTGCGGTAGCCGAAGTACGCCGCGAAGCGGGCCTCGGTAGCGACAATGAGCGTCGCAAAGCGCCCGGCCTCGGCGCCTTGCCGTTGACGGTAATCGTATTCGGATCGATATACTCCGCATTGGCCGACTCGGCAGCGGCTGGAGCTGGCTTGGTGGCCTTGGCGGCCGGCACTTCAGGCGTGGCTGCCTCGGTAGTGGAGGTAGTAGAGCTGCTTTGGCAGGCGGCCAGCAAGAGCAGCGCGGGAACGAAGAAAAAGGATTTCACGAAGAGTAGTAAACGCACCAAAATAAAGGATAAAAAGGGCAGAAACAAGCCCAACAGGCCCGCTCCCGCCCCAGAAATCTGCACGCCGCCCTATTAGGTTGCCCGAATTAACTGTACCTGCGGCTGGCATGCGTAATTTCAAATTCAGCAGGATTCTCCCTATCGTACACCACCGTTACGGTAGCGCCTTCGGAATATCCGGGTATGGCAGAGGCCACTCCGTGGGCCGCCAGTGCTTCAATTGTTTGTCCTTCCTGGGTTACAAACCGCACAATAGGGCGCACGGTAGTGATTCTTCCCCACTGAATCTTATTGCGCACCACGACTCCTTGGACACGTACTCCGTGCGTCTGCATTCTAGCATTGTGCTTTTTGGTGCGCGAGTAAGCCACTACCGCAGCCGTGCCCATGACAACCAGGATGAGGATGGTGAAGGTATCCGGCTGGAATTCCATAGGCTAGTTTGGTATCAAATGAGTTATTCCCGACCCGGAATCTGCACGCCGCGCTCCTGGGCTACCTGCTGGGCCAGCTCGTAGCCCGCGTCGGCGTGGCGGAAGACGCCCATGCCGGGGTCGGTGGTCAGGACACGGCGCAAGCGCTCGGCTTTTTCGGGGGTGCCGGTGGCCACGATGACCATGCCGGAGTGGGTGCTGTTGCCGATGCCCACGCCGCCGCCGTTGTGCAGGCTCACCCAGTCGGCGCCGCTGGCGCAGTTGGCCAGAGCGTTGAGCAGGGGCCAGTCGGCCACGGCGTCGGAGCCGTCCTTCATGCCTTCGGTTTCGCGGTTGGGCGAAGCCACCGAGCCGCAGTCGAGATGGTCGCGGCCGATGACGATGGGGGCCGAGACTTCGCCGCGGGCCACCAGGTCGTTGATGACCAGGCCGAACTTTTCCCGCTCGCCGTAGCCCAGCCAGCACACACGGGCGGGCAGGCCGATGAAGGGCACTTTGGCCTGGGCCTTTTCAATCCAGCGGGCCAGCATCTTGTTGTCGGGGAAGGTTTCGAGCAGGGCCCGGTCGATGCGCAGAATATCCTGGGGGTCGCCGCTGAGGGCGCACCAGCGGAAGGGGCCTTTGCCTTCGCAGAACAGCGGCCGGATGTAGCCGGGCACGAAGCCGGGGTACAGGAACTGACCGTTGTCGTCGCGCACTTTCAGGCCGCCTTTCTCGGCCTGTCCGCGCAGGTTGTTGCCGTAGTCGAGGGCCACGGCGCCGGCGGCCTGCATGTCGATAATAGCCTGGCAATGCTTCACGATGGACGCCAGGGCCTGGCGCTTGAACTCCTCGGGGTTCTGGGCCCGTAGCTTCAGCACCTCCTGAATGTCGCCCTCGGGAATGTAGTCCATCAGGTCGTGGGCTGAGGTCTGGTCGGTCACGATGTCCACTTTATACCCGAGGTGCAGCAGCTCGGGCAATACCGTGGCCGCGTTGCCGGTGAGGCCGATGCTCCAGCCTTTACGCTCGGCTTTGTACTGCTCGCACAGCTCCAGGGCGTGGCTTAGGTCGCGGGCCTGCTCGTCGAGGTAGCCTTCGCGCACCTTCTGCTTCACCCGCTCGTCGATGGGTTCAATCACCAGGCACACGCCGTCGTTCATGGTCACGGCCAGGGGCTGGGCGCCGCTCATGCCGCCCAGGCCCGCCGTAACGGTGACGGTGCCAGCCAGGCTGCCGCCGAAATGCTTATCTCCTACTGCGGCGAAGGTTTCGTAGGTACCCTGCAGAATGCCCTGGGTGGCAATGTAAATCCAGGAGCCGGCCGTCATCTGCCCGTACATCATCAGGCCCAGCTTGTCCAGCTCATCAAAGTACTCCTGGGTACTCCAGGCGGGCACGATGTTCGAGTTGGCAATGAGCACCCGCGGGGCGTGGGCCCAGGTGCGCAATACGCCCACCGCCTTGCCACTCTGCACCAGCATGGTTTCGTCGGGCTCCAGGTTTTTGAGGGTGCGCACGATGGTCTGGTACTCCTTCCAGTTGCGGGCGGCGCGGCCGGCCCCGCCGTACACAATCAGCTCGTCGTAGACCAGGCTCACGGCCGGGTCGAGGTTGTTTTCCAGCATGCGCAGGGCCGCTTCGGCCTCCCAGGTTTTGCAGCGCAGCGTGGTGCCGTGCTGGGCCTTCACCGTTTGCTCGGGCTTGTACTCGTAGTACATCGGGCGGCCGTTGCTGGGGGTGTTGGGGATGGGCATTACCGGTGCGGGCGTGTGGTCGGAGTGGCTGTTGGCTTCCAGGTTGAGTTCGGGCGTATCGGTGGCGGCGGGGTGCTGAGACATGGGTGGAAAGTCTGGTGAAGAAGTGGGTGGAACGGCGAATATAGCGTTTTCGGCGCGGCGCAAAGCAGTATTTCAACGGCGGTTCGTCCTCCGCACCGGGCCGGCTTTTTCAGGATTGACGCTCGTTACTACCGGGCGGGCGCTGTACCTCCTCCGCAAAACCGGAAGTGCACCGGCACCGGCATTAAGCAAGCTCAACATTAGAATAGTCTTACTACAATGCCCAACAGATGAGCTTAATCATATCCTATCAAAAAAACTTTATAAAAACGGGTTACTGATTCTCAAACCACAGTATAAAGCTTCCGAAGCCCTCTTTGCGAGGCACCAATCACCACCATACACCTCACCAAACCATTATTCTATCATGAAAAAGACCTTGTTTTTCGCTCTGGCTGCGGCCTCGCTCACATTCGCCTCGTGCGGCGGCAACAATCAGGAAGGAGGAGCCGGCGGCTCGACCAGCGGCGCCGGCACCGAAGGCACGGGCGCTTCCTCCGACGCGGCAAGCTCCGACATGGGGGCCAACTCCGACATGGGCGCCGATACCTCGATGAGCGGCGGCGTAGGTGGCACCACGGCCGGCACGGCGACTGGCACTACCTCGGGCACCAGCACCTCGGGCAGCACCGGCGGTAGCAGCACCGCTGGCAGCACGGGCAACGACATGGGCGGCGGCTCTACTACCGGTAGTGGTTCGACGGGCGGTAGCACGGCGGGCAGCGGCTCGACGGCGGGTGGCAGCACGGCCGGTGGCACGGGCAGCACGGGTGGTGGCACCACCGGCGGCCAGTAGCCCAGCACCATTTGGATATGAAAAGAGCTCCTCGTTTCGCGAGGGGCTTTTTTTGTGACCAGGGCTGAAGTGTAACCCGGCAAAGCCTCTGCCAGCAGTACGTGAAGCCGGCAGCCGGAAGGGTGAAAAATCCGGCAAGGCTATCCTCCGGCCGGAATTATGCGTAGTTCCATTTCCGTCCAACCAACTCCTCGACCCTATGAAACAAGTAGCATCTGGTGTGCACCAGCTTACGATTCAGCGCTTTGTCAATCTGTATTTCGTGGAAACCGGCAAATCGGGCGAATGGGTGCTGGTGGATACCGGCCTGCCCGGCGCGGCCCAGGACATTATTGCCGCGGCCAACCAGCTGTTCTACCCCGGTACCCATCCGGAGGCCATTATCCTGACCCACGGCCACATGGACCACGCCGGCAACGCCCGCGAGCTGGCCGAGCACTGGAAAGTGCCGGTAGTGGCCCACGCCTTGGAAATGCCCTTTCTGACTGGCAAAGCCGTGTATCCGCCCGCCGACCCGACCGTGGAAGGTGGCGGCTCCCTGGCTTTCGTCGCCCGGTTTTTCCCGCCCCAGTCGTTTCAGCTGAGCGACATTGTGCAGACGCTGCCCGCGGGCTCGGATGAACCGCCCTACCTGCTGGGTTGGCGCGTGCTGCACGTGCCCGGCCATGCCCCCGGCCAGATTGCCCTGTTCCGCGAGTCGGACCGCACGCTGCTGGGCGCCGACGCCTTTGCCACTGCCAACCACGAATCGGTGCCGGCGCTGCTGCTGCAGCGGCCCTGCATCAGCGTGGCCGGCGCGCCCTTCAACTATAACTGGGAGCAGGTGCGCGAGTCGGTGCAGACGCTGGCAGCCTTGCGGCCCCAGGCCATTGGCTGCGGCCACGGCCCCGTAATTCAGGGCCCCGAAGCGGAGGAAGGGCTGTCGGCGCTGGCGGCCAATTTCCCCATGCCTACATACGGCCGCTACGTGCTGGAGCCGGCCCGCACCGACGAAAGCGGCGTGCAATACATTCCCAACGCCCCCATCGACACGCTGCCCGCCAAGCTGGCCCTGGTGGGAGCCGGCATCGGGCTGGCCGTAACGGCCGCAGCCCTGCTTTCGGGCCGCAAAAAGAAGAAAAAGAAGTCCGGCCGCCGCACACCAACCCAGCCGGCCTCGTATGGCTACGCCAGCAGCTTCGAAACCCGCTACGACGACTACGAGAACAACTACGGCGAGCGGGCGGCCGACGGCACCATCGTGGGCCCCGGCCCCAGCCGCCCCGAGTGGCGCAAGGGCGGCGTCGGCGACTAGGAAACGGGTTTTTACTAACCTATTAGAACTCAAAAAGGCCGCGGCAAGCACATGCTTGCCGCGGCCTTTGCGTGTAGTATAGTCTGGTGCTACAGCTGCGTGAGTTTGATGCTGCCCTTCGTGGTTACGGCTTTGAGCGGCGCGCCGCCCTGGCCCAGCGTGGCAGTTACCACCTTTTGCAAAGTTTCGGAGCTGGTGACGGGCAGGCGGCCGGCGCTGATGGAGCCCACGGTGGTGGCGGCGTAGAGCCGGGCCGAGTAGTTTTTGGGCAAATCCCAGGTGATGCTGCCGTTAATGGTCGAAACGTCGAGGCCCTCGCCCACCCATTTGGGGCCGGCCAGCTTGATTTTCACGCCCCCGTTCACGGTGCGGCCCTTCACGTTGCCCTGCACGTTGGTCAGGGAGATACCGCCGTTGGCGGCTTCGAAGGTAACGTCGCCCTGCACGTCGCTCAGGTTGATGCCGCCGTTGAGTGTGCGCAGCGTCAGGGCCATGGCGCGGGGCACGAATACCTCGTAGCTCACGGCCCAGCCCAGCTCGCCGGGCGCCGAGCTTTCGGCGCGCAGGGTGTAGTCTTTGGCCATGATGGTGACGCTCTTGCCCAGCTTGCGGGCCTCGTCGTCGGTTTTGCCCCAAGCCAGAATCTTGGCCCGCACCCGCACCTCTTTGCCGTCCCAGCCCTTCACCGTGATACCGCCGTTGGAGCGCCCGTCGATGGTGATGCCCTGCCCGGCCGGGGCGGGCAGAATTTTGTCGCGGGTTTCGCAGTAGCGCTTACTGCTGCTGCTGGTAAAGGTGCCGTCGCCGCAGGTGGAGGTGAACACGGGGGCCGTCTGGGCCTGGGCCGATAGAGTGGCAGACAGGCTCAGGAGCAGAGCCAGAAACGGGGTTTTCATGGGGAGCAGCGCGGAAAGGCCAATGCGGCCGCACGGCCGCTGCTGCCCACAAGCACAAATGCCGCCAATAAGTTGCCAACCGGGCCCCGATTTGCGGGCCGCGCGCAAAAAAGCCGCGCACCCCGGACGGGATACGCGGCTTGGCAGGTGTGCTTGTTGAGCGCTACTGCTGCTTTACCTTGATGCCGCCGTTGGTGGTCACGGCCTTTACCGGAGCACCGCCCCGGCCCAGATTGGCCGTTATTTCCTTGTGCATAAAGCCGGACTTGGTCACGGGAAGCTTGTCGGAGGAGATGGAGCCGATAGTCGTGCTGGTGTAGAACTGAGCCGAGTAGTCTTTGGGTAAGTCCCAGGTGATGCCGCCGTTGGTGGTAGCCACATCGAGGCCCTGGCCTTCCCACTTGGTGCCGGCCAGCTTGATGTGCAGCCCGCCATTGACGGTGTTGCCTTTCACCTGTCCGCTCACGTTGGTCAGGTTCACGCCCCCGTTTACGGCGTCGAACTTGATGGTGGAATCCAGGTCCTTCAGGGTGATGCCGCCGTTGACGGTGCGCAGGGCCAGGGCCGTTTTGCGGGGCACGAATACCTCGTAGCTCACGGCCCACCCGTCTTCGCCCTGGTTGGGGCCATCGGCGCGCAGGTCGTTGCCAGCCGATTTGACCGTTACTTTCTTGGCCAGCGCACTGGCGGCCTCGTCAGATTTGGCCCAGGTGCTCACCTTGGCGCGCACCAGCACTTGGCTGCCATCCCAGCCCTTCACCGAAATGCCGCCGTTGGCTTCCCCGTTGATGTTCAGGGTTTGGTTGCCGGGGCTGGGCAGCGTCAGGTCGCGGGTTTCGCAGTAGCGCTTGTTGCTGTTGGGGCTGCTGTAGGTACTGCCCTCGGTGCAGGTCGAGGTAAAGGCGGGGGCGGTTTGGGCCTGGGCCGAGAAGCAGGCCAGGGTCAGCAGCAGGGCGGCGGAGAAGGTTTTCATAACGCAGAAAAGCAAAAGTGAAGTGTTGACGAAGGGCCAGTTCCCGCGGGCGGCCTGTTGAGTAGAAGCAAGGAAGAAGCAAAGCGTTGCCTGACGAAAGGCCGGGCGCCGATTTTTGCGCAATGGCGGCCGGTTACTGGGCGCGCTTGATGGAAATACCGCCGTTGGTGGTTACGGCCTTGATGGACGCGCCGCCCTGGCCCAGGTTTACGGCTATTTCCCGCCCAATTTTGCCCTTCACCGCCGTATCAAAGTCGGTATCGACGGAGCCGTGCTGGGTGCTGCTGTAGAGCTGAGCAGAGTAGTTGGCGGGCAGCTTCCAGGCAATGCGGCCGTTTTGGGTGGCTATGTCGAGGCCTTTACCCTCCCACTTCTTGCCGGCCAGCGTGATGTTCAGGGCGCCGTTCTGGGTGCGGCCGCGCACGTCGCCGCCCGAGCCGCTGATGGTGACCGAGCCGTTCTGGGCCGCAAACGTGACGGGCCCGCGCAGGTCTTTCAGGCTGATGCTGCCGTTGTGCGTTTTCAGGTCCAGAGCCATTTTCTCGGGCACGAATATCTCGTAGCTCACAGCCCACTCCTGGTGGGCGGCGGTGGGCGGCGTAACCTGCAGGCGGTTGTTGATGGTCGAAATCTGCAGGTTGGCGGCCTGGGCTTTGGCAGCAGCTTCGTCGGAGCCCCAGGTCTGGACACGGGCCCGGATGCGCACATCCTTGCCGGCCCAGCTTTTCACCGAAATACTGCCGTTGCGCTGCCCGTCCACCGTCAGCGGGCCCGACTTGGGCGCACTCATTGTCAGGTCGCGGGTTTCGCAGTGGCGCTCCAGCCCGTTGTTGTAGATTCTGTCTTCGCCGCAGCTGGAAGTAAAGGCTGGGGCCGACTGAGCTGCGGCCGAGAGGGCAGCCGTGGTGAGTAATAAGGCGGTAAGCAGGTTTTTCATGGGAGTGCTGATTGGGGAGGGAATTTAGCTAACAGACGCCGCCGATGCGGAACCGCTGCGCAACCAACGAAATATTTCGTATTTAATCACGAATTATTTCGTACTTCTTTTCCCGCAGCCTCTACTCCATGATTTACAAACGTGTTTATCAAACAATTACCTTCCCGATATTTCTTTCGCTGCGCCCGTTATAAACGCGGTTATAATAGTAGCCGCCAGCCGGGCCGTCTGATTGTCGCGGTCGAAGACGGGGTTTAGCTCCACTACTTCAAACAGGCGCACACCGGCATGGCGGCCCGCCAGAAAAGCCGCCTCCACGGCCTGGCGCGGCGTGAAGCCATCGGCGCTCGGCGCCGACACGGCCGGGGCATAAGCTTCGGCGCAGCCATCGATGTCGAAGCTCACAAAAGCGGGCCCTGTGGCGGCAGCGCGGTGCAGGGCCCGCTCCATAAAGAGCGGCATGCCATCCTGCTGCACGTGGGCCAGCGGCACGATGGTGGCCTGCTGCTGGTGCAGAAAGTCGACGTCTTCCTTAGTATTGAGGTTAGAGTGCAGGCCAAGCTCGGTGAAGCGAGGCCCGGCCAGCACCTTTTCGCGCAGCAGCTTACCGAAGGGCGTCCCGCTGCTGATCAGGTCGGGCCGGTCTTTCACGTCGGCGTGGGCATCGAGGTTGATACCGCCCACGGGCTGCCCACCCGTGGCATCGGAAAGGCCCCGCACGGTGCTGTAGGTACCGTCGTGGGAGCCGCCCAGCACGACTACGCGCGGGTACTGGCGTGACAACTCGCCGAGGCGGCGGCGGATAGTGTCGTGGTTGATGGTGTGGCTGGGGTCTGCAAGACTCAGGTTGCCGGCATCGGCGATGCGCAGGGCTGAGAGGTCCACGTTGTGCTCCAGGTTGTAGGTTTTGTGGTAGCGGCGCAGCTCGCGGCGCATGGCGTCGGGGGCGTGCACGGCGCCGGCGCGGCCGCCTTCGAGTACGGTGCCAAAGTCGAGGGGCAGGCCCACCAGGCAGAGGTCGGCTTCGGGCAGCTCGGCGGCGGGGCGGATCAGTTCGCGCAGAAACGTAGGCATAAGAGCGGGTGGCAAGGACGGAAAACGGCGAAATGTAGGCGAACTTCGGCATTTGCCCGACCCTGGCCCACCGAAAACCACCCTGCGGGCCCGTAGTTCGTACCTTGCTGTATGCTAACCCGTGTTTTTCTCTTTTGCACCCTGCTGGCGCTGCTGGGCGCGGCCCCGGCGGCGGCCCAAAAGCCCAAGCCCAAAGCCGCACCGGTGCTGACGGCCTCGTTTTTCCGGTCCTACACCTACCTCTCCTACGCCATTGTGGACCGGGAAACCAGCGCCAAGCCGATGGCGGCCCAGGGCGTGGGCGGTACCCTCACCCTGCACCCCGACGGCACCTACCAGAAACGCCTGCAGCTCTCGGGCAACGGCGGGGTGATAAACTTCAGCCAGGACGGCCGCTTCACCTTCTCCGGCGACCAAATCACCTTCAGCTACACCGACGGCAAGGGTCAGGCCCGCACCGACCAGGGCACCTTCCTGTTTCAGCCCAAGGCCCGCACCCTCACGCTCACGCTCATCGGCTACCCGGCCGGTAATAAGGGCATTTACACGCTCAGGGCGGATTGAAGTTTGATTGTTAGGAGTTGAGTGTTAAAAACGCATCAGAACTTCCAACAATCAACTCCTAACAATCAACAATCCTCCCAATTGCGCCCCGCCGCCCTTTCTGCTAACTTGCGCCCCCTTTCCGGGCCCAGGCCCGCCTAACCCAACTCACTAAATCACCATTTCACTAATTCACATAAATGGGAAGAGCATTTGAATTCCGCAAAGGCCGGAAGATGAAGCGCTGGGACAAGATGTCCAAGGACTTTACCCGCATCGGCCGGGAAATCGTGATGGCCGTGAAGGAATCGGGCCCTAACCCGGATACCAACTCCCGCCTGCGCACGGCTATGCAGAACGCCAAGGGCGTGAACATGCCCAAGGACCGCGTGGAAGCCGCCATCAAGCGGGCCAGCAGCAAGGAGGAAAAAGACTATCAGGAAGTGGTGTACGAGGGCTACGCGCCCCACGGCGTGGCCGTCGTGATTGAAACCGCCACCGACAACCCGACCCGCACCGTGGCCAACGTGCGCATGTACTTCAACCGCGGCAACGGCGCCCTGGGCACGGCTGGCTCTTCGGACTACACCTTCACCCGCAAGGGCGTGTTCCGCCTTGCCGCCGAGGGCCTCGACCTCGACGAGCTGGAGCTGGAGCTCATCGACGCCGGTGCCGAGGACGTGTACGCCGACCAGGAGGAAGACGAGCACGGCGTGGTGAAAGACTTCATCGTGGTGGAAACCGCCTTCACCGACTTCGGCCAGATGCAGAAAGCCTTGGAAGAAAAGCACCTGAACGTAGTGTCGGCCAACCTGCAGCGCATCCCCAACACGACCGTGACCCTGGAAGGCGAGCAGCTGGAGGAAGTAATGAACCTGATTGAGAAGTTCGAAGAGGACGACGACGTGCAGGCCGTGTACCACACGCTGGGCTAAACCACGGATTGGCTGCGCCGGCCTTCGGTTACAGCCGATTAGCAACGTACAGACGCGGGCCGCTCCGGTTGGGGCGTCCCGCGTTTGGTTTTAGCGGGAGCCGCCGTCACTTCCTGACTTTCGGGCGCTTAGCTTTGTTTCATGCTTTCTATCCTGCTGACTGTGCTGACGGCTTACCTGCTGCTGGGCATCATCTACTTCGGCTTCCGGCGGCCCGGCTACTCGCACCTGCGCCACACCATCAGTGAGTTGGGTGAGGATGGAGCGCCAAACCGCCTGACGGTAAGCTGGGGCCTGTTCTTCCCAATCGGGGTGGGCCTGCTGCTGGGTGCTATGCTCACCACAAACCCACCGTTGCGCGGCTTGCTTGTGTGCCTGGGAATCGGCTACGTAGTCGCGGCTGTGTTTCCCTGCGACGTTGGCTCGCCTTCCGGTGGTTCGGCCAAGCAGACCGTGCACAACCTGGGCGGCGCGGTGGAATATATCGGGGGTATTTTCTTCCTGAACCAGGCCCAGAAGGCGCTGTTCCTGCAGCAGGTAGTGCCGGCCAATGCACAGATCGGGCTGCTTATCGGCTGTCTCGTGGCCGTTTCGTTGCCGGGCTTCCCCTGGCGCGGTCTGGCCCAGCGCGTGGCCGAAGTCCTGCTGTTTGGCCAGGCTCTTTGGCTTAGCATGCCCTAACATTGCTTCTCTACTGTCTAGCTACCCGCTACTCTTTGCGGCTCTCAAATGAAAAACATCCTCACGCTGGCCCTGCTGTTCTGCTCCTTTCTGGCCACGGCCCAGCAAGCCGAGCTGACGGCCCTGCTCACCAAGCAAAACGTCACCGGCATCCAGCTGATCTACACCAAAAAGGGTGAAATCAAGCAGTATAGCCTGGGGCTGCGGCAGGCCGGCACCAGCCAGGGTATGGAGGCCACTACCATCGTACAGGCCGCGTCCCTGGGCAAAGTGGTGCTGGCCTACACCGCCCTGCGCCTCCACGACCAGGGCCGGCTCGATCTGGACAAGCCCCTGCTGACCTACTACGCCTATCCGCGCGTGACAGACGAGCCCCGCGCCGCCCGCATCACGGCCCGCATGGTGCTGGGCCACACCACGGGCCTGCCCAACTGGGCTGGCTACCCGCTGGCGGAAAGCTGGAAAACCTCGGCTCTGCGCCTGAACTTTGCGCCCGACAGCTGCTGGAGCTACTCCGGCGAAGGCTACGTGTGGCTGCAGCGTACCCTGGAGCACCTGACCGGCAAAACGCTGGAGCAGCTGGCCCAGACGGAAGTATTCGGGCCGCTGAAAATGAAAAACAGCTCCTTTATCTGGCAAGCGCGCTTCGAGAAAAACGCCGCTGTCGGCCACGACAAAGCCGGCCAGCCCACCGAAATTAAGCGCTTCGCCGAGCCCAACGGCGGCTTTAGCCTGCTCACCACCGCTGCCGACTACAGCCGCTTTCTGCTGGCCATTATGAGCGGTAAAGGCCTCAAGCCCGCTACGGCCCGGCTGCTGACCACGGCCGCCAACGAGGCCAACCGCTGCACCACGCCCAGCACCGCCACCGATGCCAGCATTGCCTGGGCCTGCGGCGTGGGCTTGGCCACCACCAGCCACGGCCCGGCCCAGTGGCACTGGGGCGACAATGGCGACTTCCGCGGCTTCTTCATGACCTTCCCCGACACCAAGGAAATGCTGCTCTTCCTGACCAACAGCGCCAACGGCCTTAACATCACCGATGGAGTCCTGCGCCTTTTCATCGGCCCCGGCCAGTACCAGGCCATGCAGTGGCTGGCCGAGGGAAAATAGCGCCCGTAGCGTACATGCCTGTTTTTATCATCAGGCTCCCCTCTCCTTTTTTGGAGAGGGGCCGGGGGTGAGGCCCCCGTCAGAACGAACCTGAGCACTATTACCCATGACCGAAGAACAACCCGAAGCCGAGCCCACCATCGTCCACCGCCACTTTATGGTGCACAAGCCCTGGGGCTACATGAGCCAGTTTGTGTGCGAGCTGAAGAAGAAAAAGCTGCTGGGCCTGCTCCACGACTTCCCGGCCGGCACCATGTCCATCGGCCGCCTCGACGAGGCCAGTGAGGGCCTGCTGCTGCTCACCACCGACGGCAAAACCAGTGAGCGGATCCGCGACAAAAAGATCGAAAAGGAATACTACGCCCAGGTCGATGGGCTAATAACCGACGAAGCGGTGGCCCAGCTGCGGCAGGGCGTGGAAATCGGCCTGCACGGCGAGAAGTACCAGACCCTGCCCTGCGCGGCCTTCCGCCTTGAAACTGCGCCCAGCTTCGGCGACCGGGGCCGCAAAATCCGCGACGACCGGCACGGGCCCACCAGCTGGGTTTCCATCATCGTGACGGAGGGCAAGTTTCGGCAGGTGCGCAAGATGACGGCCGCCGTGGGCTTCCCCACCCTGCGCCTGGTGCGGGTGCGCATCGGCGGCATCGAGCTGGGCAGCCTGCCGGCGGGCGGCGTGCAGGAAGTCGAGAGCTTCTTCCCGCTGGCCACCGAGCGGCGGGGCCTCGTGGGGGCCGCCGCGCAGTAGCCGGGCCGCTTTTGGGAAGGCCGGATTTATCGGTAGGTTTAAAGCCCTGACGCGCCTGCGGCACCGGTTTCCCCCTCCTTCTTTCCCCGCCATGACTCCACGCAAATTACTCGGCTGCGCCCTGCTGCTGGCCGGCCTCGGCACCGCCGCCTGCACCCAGCAAACTAAAACTACCGATACCGCCGCTGACGCCGCCCCGGCCGCGGCTTATTTCCAGCCCACCGAGCCGGGCGTGCAAGACGGCGGCGTGCAGGTTATTCCCATCACCACGCCCAAGGGTACGTTCAACGTCTGGACCAAGCGTTTCGGCCACAACCCCACCATTAAGGTACTGCTGCTCAACGGCGGGCCCGGCGCCACCCACGAGTACTTCGAGTGCATGGAAAGCTTTCTGCCCAAGGAAGGCATCGAGTTTATCTACTACGACCAGCTCGGCTGCGGCAACTCCGACAACCCCAAGGACACGGCCATGTGGAGCCTGCCGCGCTACGTAGAGGAAGTGGAGCAGGTGCGCCAGGCCCTCAAGCTCGATAAAGACAACTTCTACCTGCTGGGCCACAGCTGGGGCGGCATCCTGGCCGCCGAATACGCCTTCAAGTACCAGCAAAACCTCAAGGGCCTTATTATTTCCAACATGATGATGAGCTGCCCCGACTACGGCCGCTACGCCCAGGAAGTACTGGCCAAGCAGATGAAGCCCGAGGTGCTGGCCGAAATCCGCCAGATCGAAGCCCGCAAGGACTTTCAGAACCCGCGCTACATGGAGCTGCTCATGCCCAACTTCTACGCCGAGCACATCTGCCGCCTGCCCCTGGACCAGTGGCCCGAACCCGTGAACCGCTCCTTCGCCAAGATGAACCAGTCGCTCTACGTGACCATGCAGGGCCCCAGCGAGTTTGGCATTTCCGGCAAGCTCACCACCTGGAACCGGGTGCCCGACCTGCCCAAGCTTACGGTGCCCGTGCTCAGCATCGGGGGCCAGTTCGACACCATGGACCCGGAGCACATGCGCATGGTGGCCCAAAAAGTACAGCACGGCACCGCCCTGATTTGCCCCAAAGGCAGCCACATGAGCTTCTACGACGACCAGCAAACCTACATGAGCGGCCTGATTACGTTTCTGAAGGGCGTGGACAAGGGCGAGAAAAAGGTGCAGCTGTAGCTTGTCATTGCCACCCCATCTGTCATCCTGAGCCTGCGAAGGACCTTATTACGCTCCCATGAAAGTAGAGCTGATACCCGTTGTGGAAGTAGATACCCGAATTGAAGCGGTAGCATTTGCCTCGGCCACGCCTTTCTCCCCTGGTCTTCCTTTTTACAGAACTACCGACTTAACTCCCAGCGCTGTTCTGGCCCTGACCAAAGCGCATCTGCAAAGCTACTTCGCCGGGACATCGACCCTTGAGGAGCAACTCAGCCTTTATGGCGGGTACGTGCTGCGCATCGACGGCCAAAACGCGCTATTTCCGCAGTGCTGCGGCCAGCTAGCCGATATTATTTATTGGAAGCACGTAGCCAAGTGTGGTACCGATGCTTATTATGAGGGCCACCCCGCCCCCGTTGCTACGTTCACACCCGACGAAGTTATTCTGCACTGCCACAACGAGCACGAAGCTTTTTACCCGAACACCGCGCCCGAAATCAGACTTAACCGCCAGGCATTAGCGGCAGCTTACGATAAGGCGGTTCAGGAGCTAGGTATACTGGCCGCACCTATTACCCAGGTTGGCAAAGAGCTGGGCCTACCAGTAGAGGACTTAGCCCAAATGCTCATTTTCCACAACCCGGAAATGCCGGATGAACGTCCTTAGGCGCGTAGCCGCCCGCTCACAGGGGCTCCGGGTATTCCACCCGAAGCAGCCCCACGGGCCGGCTGCCTGTCTGTAGCTCATCCCCTTACTTCCTCCTGATGCAGACAACCTACTACCCCGACGCGGCGGTGCTGGTACTCCGGCTTTTTCTCGGCGGCGTGCTGGTCTACGGCGTGCTCGATAATGTGGTCAGCGCCGAGCGGATGATGGAGTTTGAGAAGTTTCTGGCCCAGCACCAGTTTCCGCTGCCGCCGGTGGCGGCCCGCTTGTCGGTGTATGCCCAGCTCGGGTGCGGGTTGCTTATCGGTCTGGGACTATTTACCCGGTTCGCGGCGGCAGTCATGATTGTCAACTTCCTGGTGGCCCTGCTCATGGTTCACCAGGGCCTGCCTTTCGCCCAGAATATTGCGCCCCTGGCAATGCTTATGGGCAGCATCTCAGTGGCGCTCAGCGGGCCGGGACGCTACGCCGTAGCCCCTCGCCCGGCTATGCCACATAACGCCTGAGCAACTCTGCTGTACATTCGCGCACCCATTTCTATTGCTCTTCCTTATCGTTCCCATGTCCATTCCCTACCGCACCCTCTACTTCCTCGACAACGCCACCACCAGCATCGTGGAAGTAAAGCGTCTCGATTTGCCCGCCGAGCAGGAACCCGGCAAGCTCTACTTCTGGCTCCTGTTCGACAAGGCCGCCCAGGCCCTCACCCAGCTCGAATTCCGCTCCATGAACTCCCTGCCCCAGGCCGAGGAGCGCGAGTTTGCGCAAGGCAGCCTGCGCTTCGACCCGCACACGGGCGCCTACACCAGCGCCAGCACCGGCCACACCCAGCAGCTGGCCGCCGGCCGCCACACCGAGCTGCCCCGGCCCCTGGCTAAGGCGGTAGAAGCCTTTTTGCAGGGTTTATAGCTGGCACGTCAGCCCCGGCGAGGTTTTCCGCTACCAAGGCAAAACACCCTTGGAGCAACAGAAAACACTCCTCGACTGACACGAAACACCCCACGACTAAACCCAAACACCCTCTGGCCAAAGCGAAACACCTCCTGACTATTCGAAAACACTTCCCGAGCAAGGCAAAACAGGTCCCGCGCAGCACGAAACACCCTCCGACCATTCGTAAACCCGTCCTGCCCGAAGCGAAATACCTCCTTAACTATCGGGTAGCCTTGTCCATGTTCCTACCTGACATGTAATGCGGATTGCTACGTAATCTGTCATCAGGCTTCTCCTCTCCCTTTTCGTAGAGGAGCCGGGCGTGAGGCACCCAGCCCGCTTCTGCGTAACTTGCAGGCCCGCTTGCCACCTCGGCGGGCGTTTCACCTTTTTGCTGCCGTTTGCCCTATGCCCAGTTCCGAAACCACGCGCCTCAACAAATACATCAGTGAAAGCGGGGTCTGCTCCCGCCGCGAGGCCGATAAATTCATTGAGCAGGGCACCGTGTTTGTGAACGGCAGGCGCGCCACTATCGGCACCCAGGTCAGCAGCAAGGATAAGGTTATCGTCAACGGCAACCTTATCGAGCCCCGCGCCCCCGAAGACGCCATCTACATTGCCTTCAACAAGCCGCCGGGCATCACCAGCACCACCGAAACCAGCGTCAAGGACAACATCATCCGCTACATCAAGCACAGTGAGCGGATTTTCCCCATCGGCCGCCTCGACAAGGATTCCCAGGGCCTGATCCTGCTGACCAGCAACGGCGACATCGTCAACAAAATCCTGCGCGCCGGCAACAAGCACGAGAAGGAGTACATCGTGATGGTCGACAAGCCCATCCGCGACGAGTTCATCGAGGGCATGAGCAAAGGCGTCTCCATCATGGGCATCATGACCCAGAAGTGCGAGGTCAAAAAGGAAACCAACTATATCTTCCGCATCACCCTCATCCAAGGTATGAACCGCCAGATTCGCAAGATGTGCGAAGCTTTTGGCTACGAAGTCGTGCAGCTGGAGCGCATCCGGGTGATGAACATCACCCTCAAGGGCCTGGGCGTGGGCGACTGGCGCGAGCTAACGGAGAAGGAGCTGGCCGGCATTCTGGAGATGACCAAAAACTCGTCGGGCACCAAGGAAGCCTCCCTTCCCAAGCGCCGCGCCCCCGTGGTGAAGCAGCTGGGCTGGGACGTGAAAGGCCCGCGCACGGCCGAGGAAGGCGCTTTCGAGCAGCCCGCCCGCACCCCACGCGCCCCCAGAACGGCTGGTGGGGCCAAGCCTGCCCCCCGCAAACCTGCCAGCAAGTCGGCCGCCCCGAAAGGCAAAGGCAAGGGCAAGCCAGCCCCCGATCCGGACTTCTTCGACGGCCAGCCCGCCAAGCCTACCCGAAAGCAAGCAGCCAAAGCTGCCCGGCCCAGCGTGGCTGGTGGCAAGCTCCGGCCCGCCGCCAAAACTCTTAATCGGGCCCCCAAAGGCAACGCCGGCCGCCGGGGCAGCAGCCGCACCAAGCGGTAAAAGCCGCTCTGCAAGTTATAGAGGCAAGGCTATATAGCATGTCACAATTAGAGGAACTATGGCCTGGTTTCAACCGGCAATAGGGGCTAGTATTGCGGCATCCATTCACCCTATCGACTTTCATTGTTATGAAAAAGTTAGCCGTTTTTGCCTGCCTTCTCTTCGCCGGAGCTTCCTGCTCCAAGGAAAATGCCGCTCCTAAGCCCGTACAGGCGCAAGCCAGCTCCGATGCCAAAGGCGACAATATCCAATGTCCGGATGTGTACGCCCCGGTGTGCGCCAACGGCGTGACCTACCCCAATGCCTGCTACGCGGGCAAAGCCGGTGTCACAACCTACACCCGCGGCGCCTGCGACGGCACCGGTGGCCCCATCTAAGCTTCGGGGAGCATTCCGCACAAAAAGAAACGGCCCGACTGTATAATACAGTCGGGCCGTTTCTGTGTACTGGCAGCCTGTTCTGGCCGCTAGTGGTGCTTACTTCACGTTCACGAGCACGCCCAGGTAGGCCAGGCGCCCCAGCTGCGGGCCCCCGATAATCTGGGTATTGTTCGTGTCGAACAGGTTCGAAACCCCGGCCTGCAGCGTGGTAGCCAGCTTGGGCACGGTGTAGCCCAGGTAGGCATCGGTGGAGCGGTAGGTGCGCACGTAGCCGTTGGCGAAGGGCAGCTCCTGGTTGTGGCCTTCCACCCAGCGGTAGTTCAGCGAGTAGCTCAGGTTGCGCAGCACGGTGCCACCCACGTTCAGGTTGTACTTGTGCTTGGGCGTGTTGAAGTACGTGCGGAAGTTGGCGGGCAGGTTGCTGCGGTCCAGCACGTTGAGCGAGTAGTTGCCGCCAATGTTCAGGGCCTTGTGCAGGTAATAGGTGATGCCCACCGTGGCGCCCTGGGTGCGCACTTCCTGGCTGTTGTTGTGGGCCGCGAAGATGATACGGGCCGGGGAAGCCGCGGGATTGGTGAAGTTAGACGCCAGACCGGCATTCACCTGCTCCTTTGTGGGGCGGGTGCCGTCGACGAGGCCCACGAAGGCCGTGCCGCCGATGAAGTCGTTGTAGCGCGAGCGGAAGTAGCTGGCGTCCACGTACACGTTCGGAACAATAGCGCCTTTGTAGCCTACTTCCACGGTATTTACGCGCTCCAGCTTCAGCTTGTGCAGGCTCAGCTCGTAGCCGGCCAGCGAAGCGCCGGGCGTGTAGCTTTTGCCTTCGGCGTTGGTGAAGTTGTAGCCCTCAAAGCCGTTCAGGTTGCCCAGCAGAATGAAGGTCCGCACGTCGGAGCGCAGGTACTGGTCAGTCTGGGAGGGGCTGCGGAACGCCTGGCCGTAGGAGGCGCGGAAGTTGTGCTGCTTGTCTTTACCAAACGAGTACACGGCCGAGGCCCGGGGCGAAAACGAGGGGTCGAAGTTCTGGAACATATCGACGCGACCGGCCAGGGCCAGCTTCAGGTGGTCCTGCAGCAGGGTCTGGGTCAGCTGCCCGTAAGCGCCGTACTCGTAGTTGCGGATGCGGCTGCCATCGGTGTCGGAAAACAGCTTGCCGCCCGAGCCCAGGCGGTATTCGCGGTAGGCCCCGCCCAAAATCAGGTCGGTGCCGGCATCCGAGAGGTGGAAGCTGCGCTGGGCGCTGATGTCGTTGAGGAAGGAGTTGAAGTTCTGCTGGGCGCCGCGGCCGGGCTGGTCGTCGGCAATAATCTTGGAGCGCAGCTCGGCAAAGCGCGGATCCGAGCCTTTCAGCTGGGTAGCATCAGCCGCAGCTTTGGCCGCCAGCTGGGCCTCAACAATACTAAGCTTATTGACTTCCCGGGCCTGGGTGTAGGCCTGGTTGAAGGTGTAGAAGTACAGCTGATTGTAGCGCGTGCTGCCGCCTTCCGTCGTGGGCGAGTTCTGAATCAGGGCGCTGAGCTGAGTCAACTCGTAGCTGTTGCCGGTGAAGTCTTCGGTGGAATAGGCCCGGATAAAGCCCTTGCTGCTTTTCAGCTCGGCCCGGTACTGGTTGGTGCCCAGGTCTTTGATGCGGAAGCGGCTCTGGTTCTGGTAGGTCGAGGTACCCACGCCGCGCTTGGCTTCCACCGTCAGCTTCAGGTCGTCCTTAATCAGGTAGGAAACGGCGCCCTGCACGCGGTAAGACCTGGTTTTCTGGTCGGGGCCGATGAGTTCCTGCTCCGTGAAGCCGGGCATGTGCACCGTCTTGCCATACAGCTCGGGGTTCACCTTGTATTCGGGCGTAGTGGGCGTGGCGGGCCGGTTCTGGAAGGGCGAAAACAGGTTGCTGATTTCCCCGTAGCTGCTCACCGCATCGTAGCCCAGGGGCGAACCGGCGGGGTTGGAGGAGAAGCTGGCCGCGTCGCGGTTATTGGCAATCCAGTCATTGGCCTGAAAGGCGCTGGCATTGAGCTTGATAGCCCATTTCTCGCCCAGTTTTTTGGCGTAGCGGAGTTGTCCGTCGAGCAGCTCGCGCTGGCCGCCGCGCAGGCGCACGCTCAGCCCGTCATACACAAACGGATCCTTGCTGTTGAACAACACGACCCCGCTCAGGGCATTGGCTCCGTACAAAGCCGAGGCCGGGCCGTGAATCAGCTCGATGCTCTCCATGTCCAGCTCGGGGATGCCCACCAGGTTGCCCGGGCTCAGGTTCAGACTCGGCAGGGCCGTGTCCATGTAGTCGACCAGCTGAATCACCCGCTCGCTCTTGGCCGTGTTGAAGCCCCGGGTGCTCACGCTGGTGAACAGCATCGAGGCCGAGTTCACATCCACGCCCGGCAGCTGGCCCAGCCCGGCCAGCACTTCCGGCGTGCTAATGCGCTCAATCTGCCGGCCCGATACTTTATCGATGGTTACCGGGGCGCGCAGGATATTTTCCTCCACCCGCGAGGCCGATACCACGGTTTCGTTCAGCAGCGTGGCGCTGGGGGCCATCACCACGTTCAGCAGGTTATCGGGCTGGGCAACTTTCACCAGCTGGGTTTCGAAGCCCACGTAGGCCACCAGAATTTCCACCGGGCCATTCTCGAAGCTGGCGTTCAGGCTGAACTTGCCGAGCTGGTCGGTGCTGGTGCCAATGAAAGTACCTTTGATGAAGATGGTAGCGCCGGGCAGCGGCTCACCGGTATTGGTGAGAATAACGCCGCCAATGGTAGCTTCGGCGGGGTCGGGCAGCTTAGCCGCAATCTTGTGCTTGGCTTTGGCCGTGGCTTTTGGGCTGGCTTTAGCAGCCGTAACGGGAGCGTCGCCCCCGCTCGTCGGCGCGGCTGCCAGGGCAGTGGTCTGCAGCAGAGTTGCAGCCAGCAAAACAGGATAAATTTGTTGCATTCGGTGAGGTATTAGCAGATCAGAAACCCAAACCTAGGGCTGGCCCCGCAGCCGATGCCGGGCGGCTGTGCGAATGCCGGCCCCGGCTGGCTGAACAAAGCCCTGGGCTGTCCGAACGAAAAACATCCGAGACGTATCAGGCCCCCGCCAGCCGTTTCCCGGAGGCGGCGGCAGAAGTCAATTTGCCGGTGCTAGGCAAGCCCGGGCACAGATAATCGGCTTCTCGCGTAACTTGCGGCCCCTAGCGTAGTTTTCATCCCACCAGCGGGCCGGCCGCCAGGCCGCCGCCTTCCCTCCTTTCCAACCGAACTCTTTCCGCCCCATGCTCCGTACCGACTGGACCCTAGACGAAGTAAAAGCTATTTATTACCAGCCCGTTCTGGAGCTGGTTGCCCAGGCTGCCGAGGTGCACAAGCAGCACCAGGCCACGGGCGAAGTGCAGGTGTGCACGCTGCTGAGCGTGAAAACCGGCGGCTGCCCCGAAGACTGCGCCTACTGCCCCCAGGCCGCCCGCTACCACACCGGCGTGCAGGCCCACAAGCTGCTGCCCGACGCCGAGGTAATTGCCGCCGCCCAGCGCGCCAAGGACTCGGGCTCGACCCGCTTCTGCATGGGCGCTGCCTGGCGCGAAATCCGCGACAACCGCGACTTCGACCGGGTACTGGGCATGGTGGAGCAGGTAAATGAGTTGGGCCTGGAAGTGTGCTGCACCCTGGGCATGCTGAACGAGTACCAGGCCGAGCGCCTCAAGCAGGCTGGCCTCTACGCCTACAACCATAACCTGGATACCAGCGCCGAGCACTACTCCGAAATTATCACCACCCGCACCTACGACGACCGGCTGAACACGCTGGAGCACGTGCGTAAGGCTGGTATTTCGGTGTGCTCGGGCGGCATCATCGGCCTGGGTGAAACCGACGAGGACCGCATTGCCATGCTGCACACGCTCTGCACGCTGCCCGCTCACCCCGAAAGCGTGCCGGTGAATGCCCTGGTGCCCGTGGAAGGCACGCCCCTGGCCGAGCAGCCCCGCGTGAGCGTGTGGGAAATGCTGCGCATGATTGCCACGGCCCGTATTCTGATGCCCGGCACGATGGTGCGCCTCTCGGCCGGCCGCCAGGAAATGCCCATCAGCGAGCAGGCCCTGTGCTTTCTGGCCGGTGCCAACTCCATCTTCAGCGGCGAGAAGCTGCTGACCACGCCCAACCCCGACTTCGACGCCGACAAGCAGATGTTCAGCCTGCTGGGCCTCAAGCCCCGCCAGGCGTTCAAGGATGTGCCCGTGGGCGCTACGGTGCTGGGCAAAGAGCTGGTTTAGTTTTTCCGCAGCCTTCATGCAAGCCCTGGGCCCGCCGGCTCAGGGTTCTTGGTTTCTTTCCTGCTTTACGGCCCCTGCTATGACCATTACGTTCGACTTAAACCTAGACCACGCCTACGCCGAATCGTTGCGGGAGCAGCACGGCTCCCACGCCGCCCAGGAGCTGATCAGCGACCTGGAGGATAAAATCGGCTCGGCCCTGAACCTGGTCGTGCAGCGCCACGGCGTGCTGCCCGCCGTCGGCGACCGGGTCGAGGTCGACTTCGAGTGGGTGGTCATTACGGCCCGCACGTTTGGCCAGGATGGCACGGTGTGGCTGTCGGCCAATCGGTTTGCGGTGTAACTCTAAGCACTAGCGCGGATGCCCCCGGAATCGTCTCCCCTGCTGACCCGCCTCACCCTGGAGCTGGCCCAAAGGGAAGCCGCGGGTACCCGGCGGCGCCTGAGTGTGCCCGCGCCCGGCCGCATCGACTTCAGCTCGAATGACTACCTGGGCCTGGCGCGTTCCGGGGCGTTGCACACGGCCTTGCAGCAGAGTCTGCAAGATCAGACTTTGCCGGCCGGCAGTACCGGCTCCCGCCTGCTCACCGGCAACTCGGCGGCCACCGAAACGTTGGAAGCGCAGCTGGCCACTTTTCACCGGGCCGAAGCGGCTTTGCTGTTCAACTCGGGCTACGGGGCCAACCTGGGCTTTTTCCAGGCCGTGCCCCGGCGCGGCGACACGATTCTCTACGACGCGGCCAGCCACGCCTCCGTAAAGGACGGCATCCGCAGCAGCTTTGCCACCGCCTACAGCTTCCGCCACAACGACTTGGCTGACCTTGAAAAGCGCCTAGCGCGGGCCACGGGTGAGGTTTTCGTGGCCGTGGAAGCCTTATATTCCATGGATGGCGACCAGGCCCCGTTGCGGGAGCTGGCGGCGTTCTGCCAGCCGCGCGGCCTGCATCTGGTGGTCGATGAAGCCCATACCAACGGGGTGTACGGCCCCAATGGCGAAGGTCTGGTAGTGGAACTGGGGCTCGAACACGCCGTTTTTGCCCGCATCGTCACCTTCGGCAAGGCCCTGGGCAGCCAGGGTGCGGCTGTTACCGGGCCGGCCGTGCTGCGCGACTTTCTGCTCAACACCAGCCGGCCTTTCATGTTCACCACGGCCCTGCCACCCTTGTCCATCGTGGCCCTGACGGCGGCTTACGAGCTGCTGCCCACCCTGCATGCCGAGCGGCGGCAGCTGTTTGCCTTGTCCGGGTTGCTGAAGCAGAAGCTGGCGGCCGTGCCGGGCCTGCACGTCGGGGCCGACAGCCATATTATTCACCCCATCTTTTTCACCCAGCCGGGGCCGCAGCAGGTGCGGGCGGTGGCCGCCGCCGTGCAGCAGGCCGGCTTCGACGTGCGGCCCATCGTAGCACCCACCGTACCCGCTGGCACCGAGCGGCTGCGCCTGATTCTGCACAGCTACAACACGGAGGCTGAGCTGGACGGGCTGGCTGCCGCGCTGAGCAGTCTGAGCCGGATTTGACAGCTGGCTGGCAGCGGCCCAAACAACCGGCCCAGACTATGGTATTTCTTTCTGTATGAGTGTTTCCTCTTTGCGGCCCGAGCGGCTGTTTGTTACCGGTATCGGCACCGACGTCGGCAAAACCGTAGTGGCCGCCATTCTCACCGAAGCTCTGCAGGCCGACTACTGGAAGCCCGTGCAGGCCGGCCTGGAGCCCACCACCGACACGGCCACGGTGCGGAGCCTGGTCAGCAACTCCCGGTCGGTTTTTCACCCCGAAACCTACCGGTTGCAGCTGCCGGCCTCGCCCCACAAGGCCGCCGCGGCCGAGCACGTTACCATTGCCGCCGAGGCTTTCCGGCTGCCCGCTACCAATAACCACCTTGTAGTGGAAGGCGCCGGCGGCCTGCTCGTGCCCCTGGCCCCGGGCCTGCTCCTAGCCGATTTGATTGCGCCTCTCGAACTGGACGTAGTGGTGGTTTCACGGCACTATCTGGGCAGCATCAACCACACGCTACTCACGCTGGAAGCCCTGCGCCAACGCGGCCTGCCGGTGCGCGGGCTGGTGTTCAACGGGGAACCCAACCCGGCCACTGAAGACTTCATCAGCCAGCATACCGGCGTGCCCATCATGCCCCGCGTGCAGCCCGAAACAGAAATTTCGCCGGCCACCGTGAGTCGCTACGCCCCCGCCTTCCGCGCCTGGTTCAACCAGTAGAGTTCGGCGAACCTATGCAGACCTCTGCGGGAACCGTCGCCGGCCGGGAGTGCAGCACCCGGAACCGACAGCCGCCCGGCCGGTTGTAGCTTTGCCGCCCCCATCGGCCTTCACGGGCAGCGTATCAAGCAATAAAAACAGTGAAATCAACAGCACCCAGTTCTTCCCTGGCCGCGCGTGACCACGCCGTCGTCTGGCACCCCTACACCCAGATGCAAACCGCCCCGCTCCCCATTCCCATCGTGCGCGGTGAAGGCTCGTGGCTCTACGCGGAAGACGGCACCCGCTACCTCGACGGTATTTCGTCGTGGTGGGTGAATCTGCACGGCCATGCCCATCCCCACATTGCGGCCCGCGTGAGTCAGCAGCTCAGCACCCTGGAGCACGTGCTGTTTGCCGGCTTCACCCACCCTGCCGCCGTGGAGCTGGCCGAAGAGCTGCTCTCCCTGCTACCGACCACCCAGGCCCGGGTATTCTACTCCGACAATGGCTCGACGGCCGTGGAAGTGGCCCTGAAAATGGTGCTGCAATACTTTCACAACCAGGGCCAGCCCGAGCGGCGCACCTTTGTCTGCTTCCAGAACTCCTACCACGGCGACACCTTCGGGGCCATGGCCGTGAGCAGCCGCGGGGCCTTCACCCAGCCCTTCTGGCCCCTGCTCTTCGACGTGGAGTTTCTCGACGTGCCCGTGCCCGGCCACGAAGCCGAAACCCTCGCCCAGCTTGATGCCCTGCTGCTACGCCCCGACGTGGCCGGCTTCATCTTCGAGCCCCTGGTGCTGGGCACGGCCGGCATGGTGATGTACGAGCCCGACATGCTGAGCGAAATGCTGCGCCGCTGCCACCAGCGCGGCGTGCTTTGCATTGCTGATGAGGTCATGACTGGCTTTGGCCGCACCGGGCCGCTGTTTGCCTCCGAGCTGCTAAGTGAGCAGCCCGACATCATGTGCTTTTCCAAGGGCCTCACCGGCGGCACCCTGGCCATGGGCCTGACCACCTGCGCAGCGCCCATCTACGCGGCCTTTCTGAGCCAGGACAAGATGCGGGCCCTGTTTCACGGGCATTCCTACACGGCCAACCCCGTGGCCTGCGCCGCTGCCCTGGCCAGCCTGGAGCTGACGCGGGCGGCCCTGTGCACCGAGCAGCGTCAGCGCATCGAGGCAGCGCACGCTGCTTTCCGCCGGGAAGTTGAAGGTCAGCCCGGCATTCGGGCCGTGCGCCACCGGGGCACCATTCTGGCTGTGGAGTACGACCCCGGCGAGGGCACCAGCTACTTCAGCCGCCTGCGCGACGCCTTCTACCAGCTGGCCCTCGACCACCACGTGGTGCTGCGCCCCCTGGGCAATGTGGTGTACCTGCTGCCACCCTACTGCACTACCCCCACCGAGCTGGAGCTGCTCTACACCGTGCTGCGCCGCATGCGCGAGTTGGTGCTCGACTTCATTCCGGCGCCCAACCTGCCCGAAATCCTGCATGACTAATTCCACCGCCGACTCCCTGATTGTCATTCGCGGCCGGGGCCGGGTGTCGGCCCTGGGCGTGGAGGCGGCACCCGGCAGCGGCGCGGCGCCTTTCACCACCCATACCAGCGGCTTGCCCGTGGCCGCCCTGCCGGCTGCCGCCGAAACTGCCCTGGCCACCCTACGCCGCAGCAACCCCGCCTACCGCGCCCTCGACCGCACCGTGCTGCTGGCGTTGCTGGCGGCGCGCCACGCTACCGCGCAGACAAGCTGGCTTCCGCAGGACTCGGTCCTGCTGGGCGTCAGCATCGGTTCGTCCCGCGGGGCCACCAGCCGGCTTGAGCAGTTTCACCAGGAGTTCCTGACCGAGGGAACCGTACCCGTTGCCGCCTCACCCCTTACTACCCTGGGCAACGTGGCCAGCTGGGTTGCTTACGACGCGGGCACGACCAGCGGGGCCGCCCTAAGCCACTCCAGCACCTGCAGCAGCGCGTTTCAGGCCCTGGGCAATGCGTTGGCTTGGCTGCGGGCGGGCATGGCCGAGCGGTTTCTGGCCGGCGGCACCGAGGCGCCGCTGACCAGCTTCACCCTGGCCCAGATGCACGCCCTGGGCATTTATTCGCCTTTCGCGGCCGCCGACTTCCCGTGCCGGCCGGGTGCGGGCAAGCCCTCGACGTTCGTGCTGGGGGAAGGCGCGGCGGTATTTGTCCTGGAAAAGATGAGCCGGCAGCAACTACTGGCTGAGCGCGCCGACCAGCCTGCGGCCGCGCCTATTTTCTGCCTGGAAGGCGTGGGTTTTGGCTTTGAAGCTATAAGCAGCAAAACCGGCCTTTCGGCCGCCGGGCAGCATTTCCAGACGGCCATGCGCGCCGCCTTGCAGGCTGCAGGCTGCTCCGCCGCGGCCATCGATGCGGTGGTGCTGCACAGCCCCGGCACGCCGGCCGGCGACGCAGCCGAGCGGGCGGCCCTGCGCGCGGTATTCAGTGGCAGCCGCCCCGACCTGGTATCCAACAAATGGCTGCTGGGCCACACGCTGGGCGCTTCGGCTGCCTTGAGCCTGGATTTTGCCTGCCATATCCTGACAACCCAGTCCTGGCCCACGCCACCTTTCGCCACCGACCTGACGCCCGCTCCTACGCGCCTGGTACGGCGCGTGCTCATCAATGCGGCGGGCTTCGGAGGCAACGCGGCCAGCGTGGTGGTGTCTGTGGTGTAAGTTTTCGGCACACCAGCCTTTTTTAGGTGGCGGGGCCGTACTTTTCGTACTGATTTCCAACCGCGACTATTTCGCGCCGTTCTGCTCTTTCTTGCCTTTCCACTCCATGAATTTACGTTTCGCGCTGCTGCTCTCCGCCAGCCTTGCCCCCTTCACCGTTTTTGCCCAAACTGCTCCCGCTGCCACTCCGGCCCCCGACCCTGCTATCAAGCAGATGGTGGAAGCCGTATCGGCCAAAAACCTGGAGGAAGATATCCGCAAGATGGTGTCGTTTGGCACCCGCCACACCCTGAGCGACACCAAAAGCAAGAAGCGCGGCATCGGGGCAGCCCGCAACTGGGTGGAAAGTGAGTTTCGCAAGTACGCCAAAGCCAGCGGGGGCCGCCTCAAAGTGGAGCAGGATACCTTTCTGGTGAAGCCCGACGGCCGCCGTATCGACAAGCCCGTCATCATGGCCAACGTCATGGCCACGCTGCCCGGTACCGACCCCACGGATACGCGCGTGTTCATCGTCAGCGGCCACCTCGACTCGCGCGTAACCGATGTGATGAACGCCACGGCCGACGCGCCCGGCGCCAACGACGACGCCTCGGGCGTGGCCCTGGTCATGGAAATGGCCCGCATCATGTCGCAGAAGCAGTATCCGTGCACGCTGATTTTCGTGGCCGTGCAGGGCGAAGAGCAAGGCCTCTATGGCTCGACGCACCTGGCCAAGCGCGCCAAAAAGGAAGGCTGGAACCTGACGGGCATGCTCAACAACGACATCGTAGGCAACTCGAAAGGCTACGACCCGGAAATTTCCGACAATAAGCACATCCGCATTTTCAGTGAGGGCGTGCCGGCCACCGAAACGCCCGACGAGGCCAAGCTGCGCCGCACCCTGAGCAGTGAAAATGACTCGCCCAGCCGCCAGCTGGCCCGCTACAGCAAAACCGCCTGTGAGCAGTACGTCAACGACTTCGGGGTGCTGATTGAGTACCGCCCCGACCGTTTCCTGCGCGGCGGCGACCATACTCCCTTCAACCAGCAGGGCTTCACGGCGGTGCGCTACACGGAAGTCAACGAGAACTTCAACCACCAACACCAGGACCTGCGCACCGAAAACGGCATTCAGTACGGTGACTTGCCCGAGTTCGTCGATTACGAGTACCTTCGCAAGAATACCGGCGTGAACCTAGCCACCATGGCCAGCCTGGCCTTAGCTCCGGCCTCGCCCGAAAACGTGGGCGTACTCACGGCCAAGCTCACCAACCGCACCGAGCTGAAGTGGGATGCGCCCAAAGTGGGCGAAAAGCCCGCCGGCTACGTGGTGCTGATGCGCGAAACCTCCTCGCCGGTGTGGCAGCAGCGCTTCCCCGTGACAACGACCACCGCCGACTTACCCCACAGCAAGGATAACTTCATCTTCGGCGTGGCCGCCGTGGATGCCGAGGGCCACGAAAGCCTGCCGGTTATTCCCAAGCCGGTGCGGTAACCAACTGCCGCAAAATACCCACATGTTGGTATTTCAAGTGGTATTGGGCTTGCCTAAACTTGCACTTGCCAAGCGGAACCGGTTCCGCATTGGCGACAAGGTATTACAGTACAAACAAGCTCTTTTACACACCTATTGCACCCAGGGCCCGGACGATTCTCGTTCGGGCTTTTTGGTTTTTAGCCCTGCTCATCTACTGGTGAAATCGGGGCGTTGGGCAGCCAGACTTTCAATGGATGATGATACCGCATAGAAAATTTCGGCAGCTCATATCGATACTTTAAAATTCCTGCCCGTACTTGCGGCCGCAAACAGCAGCTGGCGGCGCGTTGCCCCGGCCCGTTTCTTATTCATGAATACTTCCTGCTTCGGTTTTTCTGCGGTGTTTTCGGTGGCCTCGGCTGGCCGTACCACCGTGGCTCAGCCCCTGGCAGCCAAGCGCGTGATGCGGAAGAAATGCTTCAAACGGCCCTCGACCTGACCGTCGCACTTCTTCATGCTTCCCTCCCCCATAAGCATCAAGCGCCGGTCCTCCCAGACCGGCGCTTTTTGTTTGTCATTTTCGTACTAATCTCTCCGCCCGTTCACTTTTTGGCTAACCCCATTTTTTCACTGATGAAAGTTCTCAAGTTTGGCGGCACCTCCGTCGGTTCGGCCGAGCGCATGCGCGCGTTGCCCGCTCTCATTCAGGGCCCGGAGCCCCGTATCGTTGTGCTGTCGGCTATGTCGGGCACCACCAACGCGCTGGTCAATATTGCCAAGCTGCTCTTCGAAGGCGAAACCACGGCCGCGACCTACCAGACCGAAATCCTGCGTCAGCACTACCTCATCGTGGCCCGGGAGCTGCTCACCGACCCGGAAGTTGCCGCCGAGGCCATTTCCCACCTCGACTCCTCGTTCAAAACAATCTTCAACCTGACGCGCCACCCGCTGTCGGCCTCCGGCGAGCGGGTAATTCTGGCCCAGGGCGAGCTGCTGAGCACCCTGCTGTTTCACCGCTATTACACCCGCGTGCTGGGTCAGGAAGCCGTGTTGCTGCCCGCTTTGGACTTCATGCGCCTCGACAAGAACGACGAGCCCGACGGCGACTTTATCGAAGAGCACCTGGCCCGGGTGCTGGCCCCGCACGCCGGGCAGCAGCTGTTTATTACCCAGGGCTACATTTGCCGCAATGCCAACGGCGACATCGACAACCTTAAGCGCGGCGGCTCCGACTACTCCGCTTCGCTGATCGGGGCGGCGGCCCACGCCGAGGAAATCCAGATCTGGACCGACATCGACGGGCTGCACAACAACGACCCGCGGGTGGTGGAAGGCACCTACCCGATTCGGGAGTTGTCGTTCGACGAGGCCGCCGAGCTGGCCTATTTCGGGGCCAAGATTCTGCACCCCAGCTCCATTCTGCCCGCCGCCAAGCACGGTATTCCGGTGCGGTTGCTCAACACGATGCAGCCCGAAGCGCCCGGCACGCTGATTTCGACCAAAACCGGCGACGAAGCCATCAAGGCCGTGGCGGCTAAAGACGGGCTGGTGGCCATCAAGATCAAGTCGAGCCGCATGCTGCTGGCCCACGGCTTTCTGCGCAGCGTATTCGAAGTCTTTGAGCGTTACCGCACCCCCATCGACATGATTACCACCTCGGAAGTGGCCGTGTCCTTGACCATCGACGACGCGACGCACCTGCCCGAAATATTGGAGGAGCTGCGCAGCTTCGGCTCAGTAGAAGTCGATGAGCAGCAAACCATTGTGTGCCTGGTCGGCAACCTGATTCAGGAAAACAACGGCTCGGCCTGGCTGGTCTTTAATGCCCTGAAGGATATTCCGCTGCGCATGATTTCCTACGGCGGCTCGCCCAACAACATCAGCATCCTGATTCATACCAGCCACAAGGTGCGCGCCCTGCAGGCCCTGAATCAAGGGCTGTTTAGCCAGAAAGCCGTGGAGGCTTAACCTCAACTATTACCGCAGACTCCCTGGCTGGCGCGGCCTATTCTTTCGTTATTTAGTACCCGATTCATGAGTTTTTCCCTTCCGGCCGACGCGGCAACCCGCCCGACGCCCTTCTACCTCTACGACCTGGCTTTGCTGGACCGCACCCTCACGGCAGCGCAGCAGGCGGCCCAGGCGCGCGACATCCACGTGCATTACGCCCTGAAAGCCAATGCCAACGCCCCGATTTTGGAGCGCATCCGCCGGCACGGCCTGGGCGCCGACTGCGTGAGCGGCCCCGAGGTGCAGCGCGCCCTCGATACCGGCTTCACGCCCCGGGACATCGTATTTGCTGGCGTGGGCAAGTCGGATGCGGAAATAAACCTGGCCCTGGCCGCCGACATCTGGTGCTTTAATGCCGAGTCGGTGGAAGAGCTGGCGGTGCTCAACGAGCTAGCCGGCGCCCAGGGCCGCCGCGCCCGGGTGGCGCTGCGCATCAACCCCAACGTGGACGCGCATACGCACCACTACATCACCACCGGCCTGGATGCCAATAAGTTCGGAATCGGCCTGAACGACCTGGCCGGCGTAATTGAGCAGTTGGGTACGCTGCCGCACCTGGAACTGGTGGGTCTGCACGCCCATATCGGCTCCCAGATTACCAACCTGAGCGTATTCGGGGAGCTGAGCCGCAAGCTGAACGAGCTGCAAACCTGGCTGGAAGGGCTGGGCCACCACCTGCCCCACCTCAACGTGGGCGGCGGCCTGGGCATCGACTACCACAACCCCGACACGCAGGCCATACCCGATTTCGAGGCGTATTTTCGCATGTTTGAGCAGCACTTGGTGCGCCGGCCCGGCCAGCAGGTGCACGTGGAGCTGGGCCGCTCCATCGTGGCGCAGTGCGGGGCGCTGGTGAGCAAAGTGCTGTATGTGAAGCGCAGTCAGCAAACCAATTTCGCCATTCTGGACGCGGGTATGACCGAGCTAATCCGCCCGGCCCTCTACGGCAGCTACCACCAGATTCAGAACCTGAGCAGCCAGGGCTCCAAGCAGCTCTACGACGTGGTGGGCCCTATCTGCGAGTCATCGGATACGTTTGGCCGCGAAGTAGCCATGCCCGAAACCCGCCGCGGCGACCTGGTTGTGATTCGCTCGGCCGGCGCCTATGGTGAGGTCATGGCTTCCAACTACAACCTGCGCGAAAAGGCGGAAGCGGTGTACGTGGGGTAGTTTTCGGTGAATAATAGACCGTCATGCTGAGCGCAGTCGAAGCATCTCTACCGCAGTACTAATTAATTTTAGTGTTGCAGTAGAGATGCTTCGACTTGGCTCAGCATGACGGTCTTTTTTGCTTTAATTTTCAGCTACTTCCAGCCGCTGTAGTAGATGGTCCAGGGGCCGAGGTGGTGCTGCTGGGGAAAATAGGGCAGCATCCAGGCCCGGAAATCCTCCAGCTCGCCGCGCACCACCAGCACCGGGCTTTGCCGCAGCAGGCCGCGCAGCTGCACCTGCCGGGAGGAGTCGTTGACGTTGATCAGCAGGTTCTGCCAGCGGGAATCGGCCTCAAACTGGGTTTCGCGCTTCAGGTTGTCGTTGTCGTGCACCAGCGTGATGGGCATTGTGTTCAGCTCGAAGGCCAGGGACGGCAGCATTTCGTCGTAGACCAACACTTGGCGCTGGTCGAGCTGGTGGGCTTGCAGCCACTGGGCCAGCGGGCGGGTGCTGCTGCCTTCGAGCTGGTTTTGGCGCAGCAGGGGCTTGGCCGTGAGCAGCAGCGTGACGCTGAAAATGACGGTGAGCACCAACAGCCGCGGCGCCACCCGCACCTGGCTCCAGAGCATTTGCTGCAGCACCAGAGCCACGATGCCGGCCGCCGGCCACAGGGAAGTCAGCGGATGAATTTCCAGGCTCAGGCCCAGGGCTCCGTTCAGCGCGGGCAGCATGCAGAGGGCGGCCATGAGCAAGGCTAGCAGCCCGCTCATCACCACGTACCAGCGGTAAAGGGCCGCATCGGTCAGCTGGCCCAGGTAATACACCGTGAGCAGGACCACGCCGGGGTACACGGGCAGCAGGTAGAGCAGCAGCTTGGACTTGGCCAGGGAAAAGAAAATCAGTGGCACGACCACCCAGAATACCAGCACGTTGCGCCACTGCCGGGGCACGGCCGCCCAGCGCGTGCGCGCCACCTGCACCAGCAGCGCCACGGCCCACGGCAAAGCGCCCACCGGAGCCAGCACCAGGTAGAACCACCACGGCTTGGCCCGCTTGAACGTGTCGGCGTTGGCAAACCGCTCGGCCGTCTGCTTCCACAGGAAGTAATCCAGGAACGCGCGGTTTTCGGCTACCAGATACAAGTACCAGCCCAGGCCGATGGTCAGCAGCAGCAGAAAACCCAGCACGTGGTGGATGGTAAACGGCCGCCGGGCCTGGCCCTGCCGGAAGTAAAACCCGACCACCGTCATTAGCGGCAGCACAGCGCCTACCGGCCCTTTGGTAAGGAAGGCCAGGCCCAGGGCCACCCAAAACAGGTAGAACCAACGCCAGCCGCCCCCGTGGAAGTAGCGCAGAATGCCGTAGGCCGCCGCCAGCTCCCAGAGCATCAGGTAAGCGTCGGTGGTAACGTTCAGGGCCGAAATGAGCACCACCGGCAGCGTGCCGTAGACCACGGCGGCGGCCAGGGCGTGGCGCTTGTCGTGGCGGAACAGCAGCCGGCCCAGCCCATACACCAGTAGCACCTGCCCCAGCACGGCCAGCACGGCCGGCAGCCGCGCCCCGGTGGCCGTGGGGCCCAGCACGGCCAGGCCCGCCGCCGTCAGCCAGTACGTTACCGGGGGCTTGTGGAAGTGCTGAATGCCCAGCAGCCGCGGGTGCAGCCAGTCGCGCGAGACCAGCATTTCGCGGCTGATTTCGGCGTAGCGGGCCTCACTGCTTTCCACTACGCCCCAGCTGCCTAACCCCAGCAGCAGTGCGCCGCCCAATACCAGTACAAACAACCAAAGCCAGGTACGGGAGGAAAAGGAAACGGGCATGGGCAGGAAGAAGTGAGATACCGAGCCACGAAGGTAGCCACAATGGCCCGCTGTGCGCATCCATAACCAAACCCGGCGCGTGGAGTTGTACCTGAGTACCTCTCCGCCCGCTCTATGAAAATCCTGCTCACTGGTGCCAATGGCTACATCGGCCGCCGTTTGTTGCCCTTGTTGGCCGAAGCCGGGCACGAGGTTGTCTGCCTGGTGCGCGACCCGCGCCGCTTCGAGCTGCCCGAGCGGCTGCGCGCCCAGGTCACGGTGTGCCAGGGCGACCTGCTGCAACCCGAGAGCCTGCAGAGCCTGCCCCGCGACATAGACGCGGCCTATTATCTGGTGCACTCCATGAGCGGCCACGACCAGGATTTCTTTCGGGCCGAACAGCTGTCGGCCCGCCACTTCACCGACTACCTCGACCAGACCACCGCCCGCCAGGTTATCTACCTCAGCGGCATTGCCAACGACCGGGCCCTGTCGGCCCACCTTCGCTCCCGCAAGGCCGTGGAAAATGTGCTGCGCAAAGCCCGACACGCGGCCGTTACGGTGCTGCGGGCCAGCATTATCATCGGCTCGGGCTCGGCTTCGTTTGAGATTATCCGAGACCTGGTGGAGAAGCTGCCCGTGATGGTGACGCCGCGCTGGCTCAACTCCCGCTGTCAGCCCATCGGCATCCGCGACGTGATGCACTACCTGCTGGCCGTGCTCGACCACCCCGACTGCCTGGGCGAAACCTTCGACATCGGCGGACCCGACGTGCTGACCTACAAGCAGATGCTGCTGGGCCTGGCCGCCGAGCGGGGCTACCGGCGCTACATCATCACGGTGCCGGTGCTCACGCCGCGCCTCTCCTCGTGGTGGCTGTTTCTGGTTACGCGCACCACGTTTTCCCTGGCCCAGAGCCTGGTAGAAAGTCTGCGCAACGATACCATCGTGTCGCTCAAGCGCAGCATTACGCAGGTGCTGCCCCACCAGTGCATGAGCTACCGCGAAGCCCTGGCCCTGGCCTTCACCCGCATCGAGCAGAACGAGGTGGTCAGCAGTTGGAGCGACGCGGTGAGCAGCGGCGTGATGGAGAAAAACTACATGGACTTCGTCCAGATTCCGCAGCACGGCATGCTCACCGACCGGCAGCAGCTGCGCTTCACCCACTCGCCCGAGGTAGTGCTGCAGAACATCTGGAGCATCGGTGGGCAGCGCGGCTGGTACAAGGTCGACTGGCTGTGGCGCATCCGGGGGCTGATGGATAAGGCAGTGGGTGGCGTGGGGCTGCGCCGGGGCCGCCGCTCGCCTACCAGCCTGCGGGCCGGTGACCCGCTCGACTTCTGGCGCGTGCTCGTGGCCGACCGCGCGGGCCGGCGGCTGCTGCTCTACGCCGAAATGAAGCTACCCGGTGAAGCCTGGCTGCAGTTCCGCATCATTGACAACCCTGACGGCTCGCACACGCTGGAACAGCTGGCTGCCTTCCGCCCCCAGGGCCTGGCCGGCCGCCTGTATTGGTACTCGCTGGTGCCTTTTCACTTTGTCATCTTCAAGGGCATGGTCGAGAACATCGTGCACTACAGCGCCACTGCCAAGGCCCGCTAATAACCACACCAGGGCCCGGCCGGCGGCCGTTGCTCGTCGAAATAATCGTTTTATAAAGTCTGATACCCAACTGTCAGATTGGTTATTATCAGCTTCATAAGAAGAAAAATCGTAGCCATTTAAAATCTATCAGGTTCAGAAAGTGGAAAACGGTATTGGTTGCGAAACCTCTACGTTCGTGTCGTCTTACATGCCGGGCTCTACCGGGCATTTCGAACCACTACATTTTTCCGCTACCTGTTGTATGACCACGCTATTTGCCTTTTGCCGGTATCCCAAGCTGCTGCCGGGCCTGGCATTGCTCCTTACCTTGGGCTTTAACAGGGAAGCTACGGCCCAAACCGATTCCCTGGGCGCCCAGCCAAAGCGGCGGCCAGCGACGACCTTCAGCATTGGGGGCAGCGGCGGAGTTTCCGAGCAATATTATAAGGTGCGCTCCTATGCCAAAAATGCGCCGGTGCCGGAAACCTACCAGCAGCGCTACCAGGTAGCCGGCTTTGGCATGGCCCGCACCCTACCGATTCTTAGGCGCAGCACGCTGACGCTGGAGCTGCAGGGCGCCGCCGGCCAGACCCGCCTATACGCCAATAAGCCCGACCAGGCCACCACGCGCAAGCTCTACAGCCTGAGCCCCTACGTCGAAATCGGCCACCCGCAGTACTTTCGGTTGGGCCTGGGCGCTCACCTGGGCCATGCAGCCTACGACTTTGTGTATAAGCCCGAAAAGCGGAGCACCGCCCGGCTGCAGGTGCTGGTCGAGGGCGGCCGGTTCTCCCTGTTCTACGTGCACGCCAGCTTCAACCGCGGCCTGCTGGGCCTGGGCAACGGCACGGCCGTATTCGGGCTGGGCTCCGGGTTTGGCAGTACCCGCCACCGCTTGCTGCTGGGCGCCGCTGTCGTCAATAGCGAAGCAAACGCCAGCATCCTGAGCAGCACCACTTCCACCTTTATTCCGGTGGCGCAGGCGCACATCGGGTTGGGTAGCCACTGGGAGCTGGAGCCGCACCTGGCCAGCAACTTCCAAGATGTGTACCAGGCCCGCCTGCTCCTGAACTACCGCCTCACAGGCCGTACTACCCGCTAGGCCGACTGCCACCGCCTTATTCCCCGTTCGATACACTCTCAATACCTCCTCCCCACCCTATGCTGCTGGCAACACTGATTGTCCCTACCGGCCCGGGGTCCGGACGGACGCTACGCCGCAGCTGCTACTGGAAATCGGCAATTTTTCCCGGCTCTATTTTCACACCAGCGCCTATTATGGGTTGCAGGGGCTGGGCAACGGCACTGCTACGCTGGGAGCCGGCTACGGCTTTGGGGGTAACGACTTCCGGCTGCTGGGCGGCTTGGCGTTACCCAACAGCAAGCTCAAAGACGTGAAGGGCGGAGACACCGGCACCGACTTCGCCCTAAGTTTCGTGCGGGCTTCGCTGCTGGCTCAGGAGCGCTGGCACATAGAGCCCTTCATAGCCACCAATTTTGGTGATATATACCAGTTATCCGTTCAGACGAGCTACCGCCTGCCCGGCAAAAGCCGCTAGCCCAGCCGCCGTACCAGCCACAGAATCAGGCTGAACACAATGCTGACTAGGAGCATCGACATCAGCGGGGCGTAGAAGCGGAAGCCGGGCCGCTCGATGCGGATGTCGCCGGGCAGGCGGCCAAACCAACCCAGCAGACTGCCGCCACCCAGCCACAGAAAGGCGCCCAGGGCTACCGCCACCAGGCCCAGCAGCACGAGGATTTTACCGAGTTGGGGAGTCATCAGCGGAAGAAATTGGTTGCCGGGTTTAGGTAGCGCGCCAACTAAAAATTAGGCAAGCCCTAGTGCCAATACGGAATACTGAGGGCCAGGGCGGCCACAACCAGCGCGTATACGCCCAACGCCAGCCACTCACCCCGGTTTTTGAAGTCGTAGGCAAACCGCTTCTGCGCGGCCTGCTGCAGCTGAATGGAGAAGTACAGCCCACCGGCCGTCAGGGCCAGGGCCACCCACTGCGGCACTGCCTGCCGAAACAGCAGCAGCATGCCTATCATGGGCAGCAACCCCACCAGATAGCCCAGGATGCGGGCCTTGAACAACGCGGCCGGTGGCGCTGGGGGTGGCGGCAGCAGCGGCTGGGGCTGGGCCTTTGGTGGTTTCTTAGGCATCGGACATTTCTATAAAAGCAGAACTATTGGCGCAATTCTACAGACTGCAGCCTGTAGAATTGCGCCAGGCTAAATACAACTTACCCCTTATCAAACACCGGCTCAATGCGCCCTTCCGCATTCACCTGCAAAGCTGCCTCGTAGCGGTTGCCGGTTTTGGTCGATAAGAACCCACGGATGACGCCGGTTTTGCCTTTACGTAGCAGCTGGTTCATCTGGGTTTCGCTCAACGTTTTGCCGCCCCACTCGAACGGCGCCCGGAACTGACAGTCCTCGCGGAAGCGGGAGCAGCCCCAGGCCGCTTTGCCGCGCAGCATGGTGCCGAGCTTGCACACCGGGCACGGAATGATGCCGGGGTCGGCGGGGGTGGTGGGCTTGCTTTCGGCGGCCCGCACCAGCTCCAGCCCGTGCTCGGGCGTGAGGCGCACGGCCGCGTCGAACTTGTTGCCCATCTCATCCACGTAGCCCTTGATAACCGGGGTGCGGCCCTTGGTGAGTAAGGCCGAAACCTGCTTGTCGGTCAGGTTCTTACCCTCGAACTGGGCCGGCAGGCGGAACTGGCAATTCTCGCGGAAGCGGGAGCAGCCGAAGGCCGTTTTGCCCTTCAGAATATGGCCCGCCTTACAGGCTGGGCACGAGCCCAGACTGCCGGGCACGGCCGGCGTGGCCGCCGCGGGCTTGATGGGCAGCACCGCTGCCGGGGTAGCGGCCGAAATGCCCGCCCCGGCTACCGTAATCGAGCGGCGGGACCCATCCTGCTTTACTTCCTGCACCATTTCGCGCACCAGCATCTTGAGCTCGTCCAGGAACAAACCCGAGTCGAGGTTGCCGCTCTCAATCTGGCGCAGCTTCCGCTCCCACTGCCCCGTCAGCTCGGCCGACTTCAGCGTGGGGTTGCGGATCAGGCCAATCAGTTCGACGCCGGTGGCGGTGGGCACGATTTTCTTCTTGTCGCGCCGGATGTAGCCGCGCTTAAACAGGGTTTCGATGATGGCGGCGCGGGTGGAAGGCCGACCGATGCCGTTTTCCTTCATGGCCAGGCGCAGCTCGTCGTCGTCCACGTTGCGGCCGGCGGTTTCCATGCCGCGCAGCAGCATGGCCTCGGTGTAGTCGCGCGGGGGCTGGGTCTGCTTCTGGTCGAGGCGGGGCTTGTGGGGGCCATTTTCGCCCTTCTCGAAGGCAGGCAGAATGGTGCTCACCACATCGTCGTCGCCCTCGCCGGGCTTGGCCGTGCTGGGGGCCTGCTGCTGGGTCGGGTCGCCGTACACGATGCGCCAGCCGGGGTTCAGAATCTGCCGGCCCCGGACCCGGAACGGATGATTGGCCGCCTCGGCCGTGACGGTCGTGTTCGAAACTTCGCAGTCGGGATAAAACGCGGCCAGGAAGCGGCGCACGATGATGTCGTACACGCTCTGCTCGGTGCCGCCCAGGCCGCCCGCCGAGGCCCCGGTGGGGATAATGGCGTGGTGGTCGGTAACCTTGTTGTTGTTGAAGACCTTGGTGCTCTTCTTAATCTTGGTCGCCAGCAGCGGCTCGGTGAGGCTATGGTAGGCTCCCAGTCCCCGCATGATACCGGCAATTTTGGGGTACTGGTCGTCGGGCAGAAAAGTAGTGTCCACACGCGGGTAGCTCACCACTTTCTTCTCGTAGAGGGCCTGCACGGTCTTGAGCGTGTCGTCGGCGGAAAGGCCCAACTGGTTGTTGCACTGCACCTGCAACGAGGTCAGATCAAACAACGAGGGCGGCGACTCCAGCGCCTTCTTGATTTCGACGCCCGTCACGGTCAGGGGCGCGTCCTTCACGGCGGCCATGGCCGCGTCGGCTTCCTCCTGGCTCACGAAGTAGCCCCGGGCTTTCAGGCGGGCCTTTTCGTCGGGCTCATCGTCGTCCTTGCCCTTCTTGACCAGGGCCACGTGGCTGAACATGGTGCCGCGGTACTCGGTGCGCAGCACCCAGTAGGGCTCCGGCCGGAAGTTCTGGATTTCGTGGTAGCGGTCGACCAGCAAGGCCAGCGTGGGCGTCTGCACCCGCCCGATGCTGAGCACCTGCTTCTGGCCGGCGGCGTACTTAAGGGTAAACAAACGCGTGGCGTTCAGGCCCAGCAGCCAGTCGCCGGCGGCGCGGCTCTTGCCGGCCTGGTAGAGGTTGTCGAACTCCGAGCCCTCGCGCAGGTTGGCGAAGCCCTGGCGGATGGCATCCTCGGTGAGCGACGAAATCCAGAGGCGCTTGAAGGGCTTGCGGTACTTGGCTTCCATCAGCACCCAGCGCTGAATCACCTCCCCTTCCTGCCCGGCGTCGCCGCAGTTGATAACTTCCTCGGCCCCGGCCAGCAGGTTTTTAATCACGTTGAACTGCCGTACCACCCCGTCGTCGCGGCGCATGAGCTTGATGCCGAAGTTGTCGGGCACCATGGGCAAGTCGTGGATGCTCCAGCGCTTCCACTCGGGGCGGTAGTCCTCGGGCTCGCGCAGCTGGCAGAAGTGCCCAAACGTCCAGGTGACCTGGTAGCCGTTGCCCTCGAAGTAGCCATCCATCTTGCGGCTGGCGCCCAGCACCTGGGCAATTTCACGGGCGACGCTGGGCTTTTCGGCAATACAAACTTTCACTAGGCTGATTCTCGCGGGTGGGTGATGCAGCCGGCCCAAAGCCGGCAGGGAATCAACAAAGATACGGCGGGAAAAGGTCGTTTCGGTGGGTTGGGCAGCATTGCCTAACCAAGGGAATCTTCGCTACAGATGCCGTCTATTTCGGTTCTTTGTGTTACCCAGAACAGAATATGTATTCAGCACCGGTGCATCGGCTTCACCATCCCTTTAATAATGACTCGTTTCGAGAAGATTTTCCTATCAGTTCTGGCAAGTATATCGGTGTTGGGTTTAAGTGGAGAAACCGACGCTTTTCTGACGACAAGCATCTGGCTGCTGGGCCTAGCCTACGCCACAGCAGCGTATTGGCTGTTCCGAACGCGGCCGACAGCGCCGGCCGCATGGGTACGCATCATCAGTGGACTCTGCTTTGGGGCCGCTCTTTTCCAGCTTCAGGACAGCATCCGGCTACAACATGACCTCTACGAACAGGTGCTGCCAGCCTTGGCTGGCCTGCTCGGTGCTGGGCAGGGAGCCTATGTATTCGTCAGGCGCCGGCAGCCGGAGCAAGCAGCGGCCTACCGACCCTTGTTCATCCGGACTGCAATACTCTTCGGCGTGTGCGCCTTCTTCGCCTACACTCCTATTGCGTTTTCTCCCTACCGGTCTATTCTGCTGGTGCTCAACCAAAGCAACTCAACGCTGACGCAGAATATATTGATGCACGAATACGCGCAGCGCAGCGACGAGGCCCTGGCAGAAAATGACTGCCCCCAGGCCATAACGTACGCCCGCCAAGCCTACGCGGCAGGCAATAAGTGGCTGGCCGAAGACTCCGTTGGCACACGTCATTTGATTAATGGCACTTATTCGACCCTGTATAAAGCCTACCGCTGCCGGGCCGATGCCAAGTACGACCAGCGGCACTACCAGCAGGCGCTGCATAGCTATCAGCTAGGACACGCGGTGCTGATGCGCGGCGACTACCGGGCAGACACAGCGGACAGCTCCGACAGCTACTGGGTGGAGCAGGAAGTATGGTCGCTCAATGATATGGCCTACTGCTACCTCCGAATGCAGCAGTTGCCGCAAAGTGATTCGCTGTTTATCCGGGCCCTGAAGCTCTACAATCAGCGGCACCCCACGCCAACGGCCGAAACCGCCCGCCTGTTGAGCAGCCTGGCTACCTCCCAGGCCGCCGGTCAGGAGTGGAATATTTCCTCCCTCCTTTTCAAGCGGGCCAACCGGATTTACGCGAAATTTCCTGCCCGCTCAACCAAAGCAGCCGTAGTGGAAAATGGTGTTGAGCTTGCCCGGAATTACCTGATGCAGGATAGTCTAAGGGCGGCTTTGCAGCAACTGCGGGCTATTCAGTTTACAGCTGACGATTCAATTGATTGGGCCAAGGCGCACTTATACGCTGGCACTTGCTACTATAGACAAAGCCGGTATGCCCAGGCCGATTCGGTACTGCTGATGGCGCGGCGCTATTACCGGGCCCACGGCACCGCAGAATGGGCCGGCGAGGCTGGTGCTGAATTGCTGCTCGCCACTAACAACTTGGCCCTGGCGGCCTATCCGCGAGCTAAAGCATCCGTCATTGCCGCTCAGGCCCTGCTGGCGCCCCACGTGGGGCCGACCTCCCGACAACTCACCTGGTGCGTGCAAATACTGGCGGCCGTACACAAAGCTCTGGGGCAGTACGAAACAGCCGAGCAGCAGTACACCCAAGTAGTTGCGCGGTATCAGCAGAAGGATATTCGGGGCTCAACCCTTGCAGTGGCCCTAATGGAGCTGGCCGATCTGAATGCTACCCTGGGCAACCTGCCCGCAGCGGATACTAACCTGGCGGCCGCCTTCGCGCTGGCTAACCCGGATGGCAAGCTCACCTACCCCAGCCAACCCCCGCTGCTGCTTACTGCGGCCTACGTCGATTATGCATCGGGGCGGCTGGCCGCCGCCCGCGCCCGCTACCGGCAGGTCTTGGCTATCAACCGTCGGCTTGGCCAGGCTAAGACGCTCACCACGGCAACTGCCTGGAATGGGTTGGGGCTGCTGGCTGCCGGGCAACAGCAGCCGGCGCAGGCCGACTCCTTGTTTGCGGCGTCAGTGGCTTTGCACGAGAAGCTGCTCGGCACGCAGCATCCTGCCACGGCTACTGTGTACCTGAATTATAGCCTGCTGCGGCTACAGCAAAACCGGTTGCCGGAAGCTGGTATGCTGATCCGAAAATCCCAACAGAGCATCCACGCTATTCTGCTCGCTGACCATGACTTATTCGGTGACCTTAATGCAGCCTTGGGTGACCTGGCACAGCGGCAAGGTCAAGCAGCACAGGCCCGTACCTATTACCGGCAGGCCGGTGCCATTTACTCAAAAAAGTTTGGGCCGAATTACTGGAAGATAAAGGCTCTCAAACAGAGAAGAACCACTTGACTCTATAGCACCTTTGTAGCAGCCGACTGGAGGCCGGAAACTGATAAATACGTCTGGAGTGAGCATGATTACACAGATGTATATAGGAGCATGGCAATGCTACGCTACTATCCATCAACACTCTATGTCTCGTACAGTTGAGAATACTTTTCTCCTCTTCCCTCCGACTATATATGTGGATTGTTTTTTCGTTGCTGGCCGCCTTGTCGGCGGCTGTGGTGGTAACCCTGTCGAAAGTGGGCGTGAAAAACGTGGAGCCCAGCGTGGCTTTCGCCGTGCAGTCAGTGCTCATCATCGTGGTGGCCTGGGGCGTGGTGGCGTGGCAGGGCCACCTGCCCACCGTGGCCCAGATTGAAGCCCGGACCTGGGGCTTTTTGGTAGCGGCTGGCATTATCACCTGCGTGTCGTCGCTGCTTTCCTTTCAGGCCCTGAAGCTGGGCCAGGCCTCCCAGACGTCCTCGTTCGACAAAATATCCCTGGTGTTCTCCATTATTCTGGCCGTCGTTTTCCTCAAGGAAAAGGTCACCTGGCAGCTCGTGGTGGGCGCGGTGCTGATGGCCGGCGGCGCCATCCTGATTGCCTTCTCCAAGCCTGAGGCCGGTTAATGTGGAGAATGTGGAAAATATGTCATTGCGAGCCTGCGAAGCAATCCGTCCTCTGCGAAGAACGCAATGACCTTTTACTAGAAAGCCCTTTATTCCTCGTAGAATAAAGGGCTTTTCACATTAGAAGGCTCAGTACATTTCAGCGGACGGATTGCTTCGCTCTGCTCGCTATGACACGGTTAGAAAACCGCCAGAACAACAACTCACCATTTCACGAATTCACCATTTCGCCACGCAGTCTAGAACAGCTCGGTAATTAGCTCATGGTTTAGCATGGCACCGGCCTTTCCGCCCGCGGCTACTGCCATGGATACCGCCCGCATGGGCGTGGTGGCATCGCCGGCGGCAAACACGCCCGGCACGCTGGTGCGCTGCATCTCATCTACCTGCACCAGGCCGGTGTCGGTGAGGGCGCAGCCCAGGCTAACGGGCAGCTGGCTGTGCAGGGCAAATGGCACCCGGGCGAAAAGCGCCGTCAGCGGCACCCGCCGGCCCGATGCCAACACCACGGCGCGCAGCTGCCCCTGCTGCTGCTCCAGCGCCCGCAGCGGCTCCTGCTCGATCCTGATTCCGTGGTGAAGCAGTTGATCGGCTTGCTCGGGACTGAGCGTCGAGGGCCCATCCGTAAGTAAGGTCAGCATCGGCGTCCAGTGCGCAATCAGACGGGCAAATTCGAAGCCCAGGCCCCCGTTGCCCAGCACGCCCAGGGGCTGGTCGCTCACTTCGTAGCCGTGGCAGTACGGGCAGTGCAGCACCGAAACGCCCCAGCACTCGGCAAAGCCCGGCAGCGTCGGCAGCAGGTCTTTAATGCCGGTGGCAAGCACGAGCTTGGCCGCCGTTACCGTGCCGCCAGCGGCCGTCGTGACGACAAAGCCCGCGCCCTGCTGCCGAGCAGTTATTGCTTCATCGGCCACCAGCGTCACGCTGGGATACGCCAGCACCTGCGCCCGGCCTTTGGCCCGAATAACGTCCGGCGCCTCGCCATCCTGCGTGAGGAAATTGTGGGCGTGGGGCGTCTGCCGGTTGCAGGGCTGCCCGCTATCCAGCACCACAACGCGCCGCCGCGCCCGGCCCAGCGCCAGGGCCGCCGACAGTCCCGCGTAGCTGCCGCCAATAATCAGTACTTCGGTTTGCAGATGCTTTTCCATAAGCAGAGGTAGATTTTAAGGCCCCAACCCCATGCCAGCCCGGGTATCAGGTAGCTGGGAATCGGAGTAAAACAAACGAAGGTACACAAATGCAACATAGTTGCATTTGTGTACCTTCGTTTGTCGTTAAAAGAACTTACTTCCTACTCCACCGTCAGCACGATTTTGCCGGCGGCGCGACCGGCCTCGCTGAGGCGGTGGGCTTCGGCGGTTTCGGTCAGCGGGAAGGTTTTAGCAATGATGGGCCGAATCGTGCCGGCCTGAAGCCAGGCCGACAGCAGAGCCATATCGGTGCCCCGGTTGGCGGCCAGCAGCATGCTCATTTTCTTGGTCGAAAACACCGATACCAGGGCACCAGCGGCTACGTCTTTGGGCTCGGGGGCGGTGGTTACGTAGCGGCCATTGCGACGCAGAGCTGCTTTGCTGGCCAGGTAGCTGCTTTTGGCTACCGCGTCGAAGATGATGTCGTAGCGGCTCAGCTCCCGGGTGAAGTCCTGTTCGTGGTGGTTCAGTACCCGGTCGGCGCCCAGGCTACGCACCAGTTCGGCATTATCGGGGCCGCACACGCCGGTTACCTCCCCGGCGCCCAAGGCCTTGGCCAGCTGCACGGCAAACGTACCGACCCCGCCCGAAGCCCCATTAATCAGCACCCGGTCGCCGGAGAGCAGCTGGCCTTTGTCGCGCAGGGCCTGCAGGGCCGTAATGGCGCCGAGCGGTACGGCGGCAGCTTCCTCAAAATTCAGCGTTTCGGGAATGAAAGCCGCCGCCTCGTGGGGCAGCAGGGCGTACTCAGCATTGGCCCCCCCCACCCCGTCGGGCATGCCGTAGACCCGGTCGCCGGGCTGGAAGCGCGTCACGTTTTCGCCCACGGCCGCCACTACGCCGGCCACATCGCGGCCCGGAATTTTGGGGAAGCTCTGGCCCGTCAGCAGCCGAAGGCTGCCGTCGCGCACTTTCCAGTCGACGGGATTGACGCTGCTGGCCCGCACGTGCACCAGAATCTGGTCGGGCTGCGGGGAGGGCGTGGGCTGCTCGCCGTAGCGCAGCACCTCGGCCGGCCCGTAGTGTTCGAAGTAAATGGCTTTCATCAGGATAGATAAACGGTGATACCCGGGGCTTACGTAGAAAGCGCGCCTTGCTGTTGTGCTGCCGCTGGCGGGCCGGCGTAGTACAAGGTCGGCCGAGCGAAAAAAAGCCCAGCCGCCTGTAGGCATCGGTGGGCAGCCTTGCGCGAAATCAACTGCTGCCATCGTCCACATCTTGGCTGCTACACTGCCTCCGCATACACTTAGCTGACGGCTGAACCTCACCGCACGGCGCACTATTTAGGCCGGTTTGGTGTCTCTGAACTAGCGCCACCGGGGGCCAGGGCGGCTGCTCTGCATCGGTCCGGTGGCTTCACTATCTGCTCTGATGCGCACGAAAAGGCCTTTCCAGCTCTGGCTTATCTTTTACTGTCTGCTGGCAACGCTGTGGCCCCGCCCCGCTGCGGCCCAAGCGCTGCCAGCAGCCCTGAAGCTGCAACCGGCAACAACTGTATTTCCCACCACGGAATTTTACGTGGCTCAGGTACTGGACCAACGCCCCCAGCCGGCGGCTGTGGCTTGGCTGCTGACGGCGGCCCCCAAGCCTGGTCAGCCCGCCATAATGCGGGCAGTGGACCTGCTGGGCGGCGGACTGGCGGCGGTGCGCGCTTTTATAGGCCAAAGCCTGCCCCGCACCGGCCGCCGGCCGCTCACGGTGCGGCTGCTCGAATGCCGGGTATCGGAAAACACAACGCCGGGCCAACCCGCGCAGGTAGATGGGCGCGTGGAAATCAAAATGGCGTTTGAATGGCAGCGCGAAGGCAAAACCGTATTCCTGACCGACTACTACGGCGCAGCCCGCTACCAGCGGCCCCTGGCCCAAACCGCCGTGGTGGAGCCGGCCCTGCGCCAGGCCCTGACGGAGGCCGTGCGCTACCTGCACCAGTGGGTGCAGGCGCAGGCGCCTACCAGCCTGAAGCTGGCCACGGGCCTGCGCCTGCGCTTCACCGACGCTACCGAGCAGACCCAGCCCGACACGCTGTTCTACGACCCGGCCCGCCCCCTACGCTTCGCCGACTTTACGGCCCCGCCGCGCACGGGGCCCTACGCAGCGGCCGTGTTTCCGAGCTTTGCCTACGCCGGGCAGCCCCGCGTAGTACATGGCGTGCTGCAGCTCGATCTGCAGCTGAAAGTGTTCGTGGTGCGCAGCTCGTCGTGGGCCGCTTCGCAGGATGCCTACACCCTGAACCACGAACAGCGCCACTTCGACCTGGTGAAGCTGGTGGCCGAGCGGTTTAAGCGCCGCCTCACCCCCGAGCGGATGAATCTGCAGGACTACAACAGCATTCTGCAGTATGAGTACCTCGTGGCGTTTCAGGAAATGAACCGCTTGCAGGAGCAGTATGATGCCGAAACCCGCGGCGGGCAGGACACGGCCGCCCAGGAAAGCTGGAACCAGCGCATCGAGCGGGAACTGCTCCAGTACGGCGTAAAGCGCAGCGGCAAGCTGAGCGCCGCCACGCCCGAGCCAGGGCCGTAGCCTTGCCCTACTGGCGCACTAGCTGCCGCAGCACCACGCCCTGCGGCGTAAGCAGCCGCACCGTGTAAACCCCGGCGGCCAGCGTGCCGACTTCCAGGGTAGCCGTCAGCCGCCCTTGCTGTACCTGGGCTTCGCCCCGCTTTACTACCTGCCCCAGGGTGTTGAGAATTTCGACCGGTACGGCAGCCGCAGCACCCACCGGTGCATTCACGACCAGCGTTACGGTGGAAGTCGCGGGGTTGGGGTACAGGTCGGTGGCCACGCTCAGGATCGACTGGCGGCGGGCGGCCAGCGTTACGAAGCTGGCATAGTAGTACTTCTCGAAAGGAAGATACGCGCCCACCTGCTCGTCGTACTGCGAGTCGAGACGGCGCAGGGCAGAGGTGCCGGCCGCGTTGTAGGTAATGGTGGCGCGGTAGCCCCGCAGAATAGCCCAGTCGGTGCCCGGCTTTTCCTCGAACGTATCCACCAGTAGATTGCCCAGATCGTCGAAGATGACGGTGGTGCGGTAGTAATCCTCCCAGGCATTATTCAGGAAATACTGGTCGTAAGCCAGAAAAGAGCCGTTGGGCTGCCAGGTAGCCCGCACCCTAGAGTCCGTTTCCCAGGCGGTGCCATTCCAGAGCTGAATGTCGTAGCTGGTGGGCCACTGCTTTTCCCAGTTAAACCAGACCAGGTCCGTTATCCGATCCGTATTCACCCAACTGCCGTTCTCGTACTCTTGGCCCGTAACGGAAGTGGAGCGGTTGCGGGCGTCGTAGGTATACAGATGGCGGTTGGTGAATGCAAAGGCACCCTGGTTCAGCTTTTCCTGCACTTCTTCTAGCTTAGCGCCGCTGCTGGAATAGGTATAGGCAATCCGGTCGGCATCGTAGGTTTCCCAGGCATTGTTCCGCCACAGCTGATATTGAATCAGCGTGTAGTTGTCATAGGCATCGTAGGTCCACAGCACCCGTAGCCGGTTGAGCCAGGGCGCCGTCGGGTTGACACGCCCCTGAATGAGTTGCTCCACCAGGTTTCCCCGGCTGTCGTAGCTGAGCCGCTCCAGGTTGGTGCCGTTAGTACCAGCGGCCGAGTCGCCGTTTATGGTGAGCGTCGGCCGGCCGGCCGCGTCGTAGCTGTAGGTATAGAGCAACGGAAACGTCCACCGCTGCCCTATTCTGTCCCAGGAGTAGCGCATGGCCTGGCCGGGCAGCACCACCGCACTATTAGTGCCACGGGCTTGGTCGGCGGTAGCCCGCTTGGCCAACTGCAGCAGCTCGGGTGCGGCGGGCCGCGTCGTAGACCGGCGGGGGCGCAGTTGCTGCGCCTGAACAGTAGAAAAGGTGAGCAGGGCAGCGCAAAGCCCGAAGATGAATTTGAGACGAGCGTAAAAATCAGTCATTGTAGCGTAGGTAGAGCAGGATATACAGGACAAAGCTAAGCTGATTCACTGGCACTTCTATACCGCCCGGTAAAGTTTGGCTCTTCCCTGTTTCCAGCCTCACCTACCAGCCAAAAAAAGGCCGCAGCCAAGGGCTGCGGCCTTTTCAACCACACATAGACTATATACCGGGCAGCCAGGTTGTCAGCAGCTGACGTGGTACTACCCGTGTTTTTCCGGCCGGAACCGATGGTTTTTTCAACGGGCGGTGTGTACTACACCTTGCCCTGCTGCGCTTTCTCAACTGCTTCTTCGGCGTGCTTGATATCTTCAATGCCGTAGATGTGCTGGAACTCGTTGATGGTATCGGTTTCCACGTTCAGGTTGTGCAGCACACCGTCCTGAATGTCATACACCAGACCGTGCAGACGGGGAGGATTTTCGCGCTGCAGGGCGTTCTGAATAATGTTGGTCTTGGTCAGGTTGCGCACCTGCTCAATAACGTTGAGCTCCACTAGACGACGTAGCTGCTTTTCCTTGTCGGTGATGCTCGTGAATTCGGTTTCGTGCAGGCGCACCACGTCTTTGATGTGGGTCAGCCAGTTGTCGATTAGCCCGAACTGCTTGTTGGAAGCTGCCGCCGCCACGCCGCCGCAACCGTAGTGGCCCACGACCATGATGTCTTTCACGCCCAGGACCTCTACGGCGTACTGCAGCACGGCCAGCAGGTTCATATCGGAATGCACCACCAGGTTGGCAATGTTGCGATGCACGAACATCTCGCCGGGGCCGGTGCCGGTAATGGCGCTGGCCGGTACCCGCGAATCGGAGCAGCCAATGAACAGGTAGCGGGGCTGCTGGCCTTTCGACAGGTTATTGAAGAAGTCGGGGTCAGCGGCTTTCTTGCCTTCAACCCACTTGCGGTTATTTTCCAGAATCTCGTTCATCCCCGTGGATGAAGAATCATTAGCAGAAGCACTCATGTAGGGTGGTTTTCGGGTAAATGGGAATTGGAAAGATCGAAGCGCAGGCAGCCTAGTGACCCAGAACCTCTACTTGCGGAATGCCCCGCAGTTCGAGCTCAATGCCACGTTCGGCGGCCGTCAGGCGGAAGTTCTCAATGGCTTCCAGTACGTCGTAGTCAATTACTTCCGACTCAGTACCATCCAGAATCACCTTCGTATTCGGCGCCAGACGCTCAAACGTGGTAACGATGCTGGCCTTGTTCAGGAAGGAGACATGCTCACTGAGCTTGATGTGCATCACGCCGGGCTCGTGCGTGGGCTCGTTGTGAAAGAAGTAAGCCGATTCGAGGTTGGCTTTCAGGATGTAGAACACCCCCACAGCCAGACCAACCGCAACGCCCTTGAGCAGGTCGGTAAACAGGATGGCCACGACCGTCACGATAAACGGCAGGAACTGGTCCCAGCCCAGGCGCCACTGCGTGCGGAACAAGGCTGGCTTAGTGAGCTTGAAACCCACCATCAGCAGCACGGCAGCCAGAGCCGACAGCGGAATCAGGTTCAGTACCGAAGCCAGGAACAACAGGCTACCCAGCAGCAACAGGCCGTGAATAAAGGCCGACATGCGTGTTTGACCACCGGAGTTGATGTTGGCCGAGCTGCGCACGATAACCGCCGTGAGGGGCAGGCCACCGAGCAGGGCGGCCACAATGTTGCCCACTCCTTGGGCCTTCAGCTCGCGGTTCTGGGGCGTATGGCGCTTGTGCGGATCAAGCTTATCGACGGCTTCGACGCTAAGCAGCGTTTCGATGGACGCCACAATGGCAATGGTGAAAGCTACGATGTAAGTGCTGCCGCGCGTCAGGGCCGACCAGTCGGGGAAGGACAGCTCGCGGGTCAGGTCGGCGAAGGACGAAATCTGGGGCAGCTTCACCAGGTGCTCGGGGCGTACCTGCAGATCGGGCGCCATGCTGCTGAACAGCAGGTTCATCAGAATGGAGAGCACCACCACAATCAGAGCGCCGGGCACCAGCTTGAGGGCCGCCACGCTTTTCACGGGCTTGCTTTCCCAGATTATCAGCACAATCAACGACACTACACCAATGAGGGCCGAGCCCCAGCTGATGGCGTTGCTGGCCGATACGATGGCGCTAAAGGTGTTCTGCCCGTCGAACTGCAGGAAGTTCATGTCCTCGAAGTAGTCGGTATCGGCGCCGAGGAAATGAGGTATCTGCTTGAGAATCAGAATCAGGCCAATGGCGGCCAGCATGCCCTTGATAACGGACGAGGGAAAGTACATGCCGATGATGCCGGCCTTCATAAAACCCAGGGCCAGCTGAATCAGACCGGCCACGACGGTAGCCGTCAGTACGGCTTCGAAGCTACCCAGCGTGCTGATGGCCGTCAGCATAATGGCCGTGAGGCCAGCGGCCGGGCCACTCACGCTCAGCTGTGAGCCGCTCAGCCAGGACACCAGCACTCCACCGACGATGCCGGTAATAACGCCCGCGAGCAACGGGGCACCCGAGGCCAGGGAAATACCCAGGCATAGCGGCAGCGCCACCAGAAATACAACCAGGCCCGCCGGGGCATCTTTGCCCAGCGACTTTAAATAGTTCGCCGAAGGCGGAGTAGGAGAAGTAATGGGAGCAGCCGGAGGGGCCGTTGCAGTTTTCATCATAGGAGTGGGTCATATAGTAGAAGAATATCTACCCACCAAGGCAGAAGTTCGCTACAATACGCTGCAATACTACCTTTGGGCAGTTAAGACCAGGTTAAAAGAGAATTAAAAGCACATTAAAACGTTTTTAAGCGGCCTTAAGCGCCCGCCAGCGGCAATTGCAAGGTTACTTGCGTGCCCATTCCCAGCTCACTATCCACGCGGATGCTGCCCCCGTGCAGGGCCATAATCTTGGCCGTGAGCGGCAGCCCGATGCCGTGGCCAGGCACGTTGCGGACCATTTCGGCCCGGAAGAACGGCACGAACACCTGCTGGCGGTCGGCCTCGCTCATGCCCACGCCCTGGTCCCGAATCTGAAGCTGCACGTGCCGGCCCAGGCAGGTAACAATGGCCATGATAGGCTGCTGGCTGTCTTTGGAAAACTTGCAGGCATTTTCCAGCACGTTCAGCGCGGCCGACAGCAGCAGGGGCTCGTTGCCCATCACCCCGAAGGCTACGCCCTGGCTGTTGGGCTCACCAAATTCCAGGTCGATGCGGCAGGTGGGCTGGCGGCGTAGTACTTCCTCGTGGGCCTGCAGCAGCAGCTCGTCGAGGCGCACCATGGCCAGGGGCACCTGCGAGGGGTCGTCGGAGGCGCGGGCAATCTGGAGCAGGCCGTTGGTGAGGGCCGTGAGCATGCGGGCCGCGTCGAGGGTGCTTTGCAACACGCGCCGGTATTCGCTCGGACTGCGCTCCTGCAGCAAAGCCACTTCCAGCTCCCCGGTCAGCACCGTGAGCGGGGTGCGCAGCTCGTGGGAAGCATCCCGCACGAAGGTGCGCTGCCCGGCAAAGGCCGTTTCGAGCCGGTCGAGCAGGCTGTTGAAACGCTGGGCCAGGTGCGACACCTCATCCTGCCCATCGGCCTGGGAGAGGCGGCGGTGCAGGTCGAAGGCCGTGATGGTGTCTACTTCCTGCACGATACGCTGCATGGGCCGCAGAGCCTGACCGGCAAAAAACCACCCCCCGATGCCCACGATGCCGAAGCTGATAAGCAGGCCCCCGGCCAGAATCTTGCGCAGGGTGCGTTGCTCCACCTGGCTGTCGGCATCCACGGAGGAAGCCACCACCACGAAGTCGCCGCGGCGGGCGTCGCGGTAGAGCATTCCCACGGTCTGGGCATGGTCACTCCCCAGGTTTACCAGGCTGCCGGTCTGGCGCACTTTGCTCAGCAGGCTGGCCGGCACGGGCACGCCGGTTTGCTGGCCTTCTCGGAATACCACCTGGTTGCGGGCATCATAAACGCGCACTTCCTCGGCGGGCAGGGTGCGGTAAAACTGCCGCAGGTAGCGCCGGTAGGAGGCCCGGCTGGCTTCGTCGCCGCGGTTGGTGCCATCCAGGTAGACGTGGGCCACAATGCGGGCCCTGGCAAAGAGACTATCGGTGAAGGAATTGCGGCGCGACTGGTAGGTAAAAAAGTAGATTACCAGGGAAAACAGCAACAGGGTCACCGCTAGAATAGCCGCAAACTGCAGGGCCAGGCGGGTGCGTATCGTCACGGAACGGATGGTCAGAAGTGAAGACAAAATCAGGGAGAGTAGTAAGTAACCCGCAAGGGGTCAAAAGGTCTGCCGGAACGTAGCGGTTTTCGCCCGTCCGCACGGCGCAAATTTACTGGCAAGTTGCCAAAGCCGCCGCCCGGCATTGGCGCGGTACTATATAGAGGCGAAAATCAGCCGGCGGGCTTACTTTCGTGCGGGCATCCTGCTGCCCCTGCCCTGCCGCCCGATGAACGACCCGCACATTCGCGCCCTGCTCTACCCGCTGCTCACCGAAGGCATCTACGTCGATGAGCTGCCCACCGGCTCGACCCGCGCCGACGTGGTGCACATCACGACCGAATACATGCACGGCTACGAGGTAAAAGGCGACGGCGACACGCTGCAGCGCGTGGCAAACCAGCTGCGCTGCTACGCCGAGGTATACGATTTCGTCACGTTCATCGTCACGGAAAAGCACCTGAGCAAGCTGCTGCCCCTGCTGCCCGAGTGGGTGGGCGTGCTGGTGGCCTCCGAAAAAGAGCTGCGCACGCACCGCGCGGCCGGCTACAATGCCACCGTGGAGCGGGCTCCGCTGGCGGCCCTGCTACTGCTGGAAGAAGTAAAGCAGTTTCTGCTGGCGCGCGGGCTGCGGGGCGTCAGCCAGCTGCGGCGGGCCGAGGTGATGAACCTGCTGCGCACCAGCCACACCATTCCGCTGTCCAGCCTGGCCCAGTTTGCCCGCGAGCGGCTGATGCTGCGCATGCCCCAGCGCCTGCTCGACCGGGCCGAGCGGAAGCTGGAGCGCCAGCGCCTAGCCCCGCTGCGGGCCAAGCGCCGCAAGAAGCAGGCGGCCACCCACGGCAAGCGCCGCAAGGCTACCGCGAAAAAGCGGGCGGCAACACCTAAAAAATAAGTGTCAGCTGCTGGCCGGCCGCGGCTTCGAGCGGGCTCAGGTTCGAAACCGACACACCCAGCAGCCGCACGCCTTTGGGCAGGGGAATCAGCGGCTGCAGCAGCTCGCGGCACAGCTGCTCCAGCAGTTCCTTGCTGCTGATGGGTAGCAGCGTGGTGCGGCTGCGCGTGATTTGCTGGAAGTCGTCGTACTTCACTTTCACCGTCACGGTACGGCCCCACACGTCGGTGCGCTGGCAGTAGTCCCATACCGATTCCAGCTCGGGCTGCAGGCCGGCCACCAGCTCGTCGTAGGTCAGTAAATCCTGCTCGAAGGTATTTTCCGAACCGATGGACTTGCGCAGCCGGTCGGGCTCCACGGGGCGGTGGTCTTCGGCCCGGGCAATGGCGTAGTAGTAGCCGCCGGCCTTGCCGAAGTGCTGGCGCAGAAAGGCTTCCGACTGCTGCCGCAAATCGAGGCCGGTGAAGATGCCCAGGTTGTTCATCTTGGCCGCCGTGACGTGCCCGATGCCGTGAAACTCCCCCACCGAAAGGGTTTCCACGAAAGCCAGCCCCTGCGCGGGCTTAATCACGAACTGCCCGTTGGGCTTGCGGTAGTCGGAGGCCAGCTTGGCCAGAAACTTATTGTAGGAGATGCCCGCCGAGGCCGTCAGCCCGGTTTCGGCCAGAATGCGCGCCCGGATTTCCTCGGCAATGCGCGTAGCCGAGGGCATGCCCTTCAGATTGTGGGTTACGTCGAGGTAGGCCTCGTCCAGCGACAGGGGTTCGACAAGGGGCGTATAGTCGGCGAAGATGGCCCGGATTTGGCGCGAAACGCCCTTGTATACCTCAAAGCGCGGCTTTACAAAAATCAGGTGGGGACACTTGCGCTGGGCCACCATCGAGGCCATGGCCGAGCGCACCCCAAATTGGCGGGCCTCGTAGCTGGCCGCCGCCACCACCCCGCGCTGCCGCGAGCCGCCCACGGCCACGGGCTGGCCGCGCAGCTCGGGGTTGTCGCGCTGCTCCACCGAGGCATAGAAGGCGTCCATGTCGAGGTGAATGATTTTCCGGTTTTCTGCCGCCGCCACGCTTCTCTTGCTTTAGACGGCAAGTTACGGCCTCCGGCAACAGAAAAGAACGCCCTAGGTTGGGCTGGCCGACGCCTGACGTTCTCCTTTATAGTGCAGTGCGCCGCAGCCAAACGGCCCGCCACCCGCATATCTTACTCCTCACGCATCACATAGCCCATGCCCACCAGGGTATGAATCAGCTTGGGCGTGAAGTCCTTGTCTACTTTTTTGCGCAGGAAGTTAATGTACACGTCGATGACATTGGAGCCCGTGTCGAAGCTGGTTTCCCAGACCTGCTCCAGAATATCGACCCGCGACACGACCCGACCCTGGTTGCGCAGCAGGTATTCGAGCAGGGCAAACTCGCGGGCGGTGAGCTGCACGGGCTGGCCGGCGCGCTGCACCAGCTTGCGGGAGGGGTCCAGGGTGAGGTCGGCCAGACGCAGCAGGGTTTCGGTGGCCGGACCCTCGTGGCGGCGGCGCACCAGCGCCCGGATGCGGGCCAGCAGCTCCTGAAAGGCAAAAGGCTTGACCAGGTAGTCGTCGGCGCCGGCGTCGAGGCCCCGGATTTTGTCGTCGGTTTCGCCCAGGGCCGTCAGCATCAGAATGGACACCGAGGAGTTTTGAGTGCGCACCTGCCGGCACACTTCCAGCCCGCTCAGGCCGGGCAGCAGGTTGTCCAGAATCAGCAGATCGTAGCTGTTGCTCAGCGCCAGGCGCAGGCCCGTGACGCCGTCGGTGGCGATGTCCACGTTGTGGGTTTGCTCCGTCAGGCCCCTATGGATAAACGAGGCCACTTTCGGCTCATCTTCTACCAGCAGAATTTTCATGCTTTGAACTTTCAGTGAATACAGCCCGCCAAGGTAAGATGTTCGGGGCGGACTGTTGAGGCCAGGAGCCTGCCGGAGAGTAAGGCGAAAACAAGGCCTCTATCACATCATTATGCAGTACAAATAATTATGAGAATTATTTAAGTTTAACTTGACTTTATCAAACATATACAATACGTTTAAGGAAATATTCTATTACCAATAAGAAGTGCGCGTTTCTGTTCCGCTTCCTCTTTCCGGGGTTTTCTACCTGCTTGAAATGAAGCGGCTTTCTCTGGCCTTTACCAACTCCTCCGTATGCCCGCTCTCTCTACTACCTCCCGCCTCCGTTTTGGTCTGCTAGCAATCCTGTGGTGGCTGAGTGGCTGCGTGGCCCAGCAAAAGCTGCCCTACCTGCAAAGCAAGGAATACTCGACCTCGGCGCCGGTGAACGTGGCCAACGAGCCCCTGGACTACCGCATTCAGCCCAGCGACGTGCTCAGCATCCGGGTGCAAAGCGTGCAGACCAACCTGAATGAGATTTTCAACATCACCGACAACCGCGCCATGTTCTCGGGCGACCCCAGCACGCTGTTTCTGAGCGGCTACTCCGTGGATGCCACAGGCTTTATCAACCTGCCCACCGTGAATAAGGTGAAAGTGCAGGGCCTGACGCTGGACGAAGCCCAAGCCGTGATTCAGAAGGAGGTCGGCAAGTTCGTGCGCGACGCCAACGTGCTGGTCAAGCTGCTCAGCTTCAAGATAACGGTGCTGGGCGAGGTGCGCAGCCCGGGGCGCTACTTTATCTATAACACCCAGGCCACGCTGCTCGAAGGGCTGGGCCTGGCCGGCGACCTGACCGAGTTCGGTAACCGCCAAAACGTGAAGCTGATCCGGCAGACCGCCACCGGCTCGGAAGTGGTACTGCTCGACCTGACCAACCCCGAGCTGCTCAAGTCGAAGTACTACTACCTGCTGCCCAACGACGCGCTGTACGTGGAGCCCATGGCCGCGCGCACCAACCGCGGCAACGCCAACAACCTGGGCCTCGTGTTCGGCGGCGTCTCGGCGCTGGTGCTGCTGCTTAGCTATCTGAAAGTTTTCTAGCCCCTCTATTCCTCTCTTTGGCTGTAGCCATTTTAAAACCACCTGTAGCATGGAACAACGCGTTACTTCCCCCGCCGACGAAATTGACCTGCACGAGCTGTTTTTCCGCCTGCGCAACCGCTGGCCCCTGTTTGTGGCCTCGCTGCTGCTGGCCGGGCTGCTGGCCTTCCTATATCTGCAGGTAAAAGCGCCGGTGTACGACTTCCGCTCGTCCATGCTGCTGGGCAACCAGGGTTCGGGCTCGAAGCGGGCCCAGGAGCTGCTCCAGATTCTGGAGGTCAAGGAGAAGGGGATGAAGATGGAGGACGAAATCGGGATGCTCAGCTCCACCGACGTGGTGCAGCGCGCCCTGACCCGCCTGCCCTTCGCCGTGTCGTACTACGCCGTGCCCGACAACTGGCTGAACTCGGTTAAGGAGGTGCAGGTGCGGGAGCGGCCGGTGGGCGCCGTGCCGTTCCGCGTTATTCCCGACCCTAAGACGCCTCAGCTCACGGGCGTAAACATCGCCGTGGAACCCCAGTCCGACGGGCGCTTTCGGGTGCGGGCCCAGGCCAAGCGCGGCCAGCTCTACAACCTGCAAAGCGGCGAGATGATCCGGGACCTGCTGGACGTGAACCTGGACCAGATAGTGGCCGCCGGCGACACGCTCCGCTCGCCCCTGCTCACGGCCGTTATCGAGGCTGAGCCCGGCTACCCCGCCGGCACGGCCAACGAGCGGTACTTCTTTACTCTGAACGACTTGAACAGCCTTACCAGCCGCTACCAGGGCAGCCTGGCCGTGCGCCCCATCGAGCACGACTCCCGCATCGTGGAGCTTACCCTCAAGGATGTGGTGCCGGCCAAAGCCACCCAGTTTCTGGATACGCTCATGGCCGTCTACATTCAGGATGACCTGCGGGAAAAGAACATCACGGGCTACAAGACGGTGGAATTCCTGGACAAGGAAATCGACAAGCTTTCCGATTCGTTGCGCCACTCGGCCGCCGCGCTTAGCTCATTCCGGGCCTCGCGGGGCGTGGTAGACGTGGACGCTCAGTCCAACGAGGGCATCCGCCAGCTCAGCGACCTGGGTATGATGCGGGCCCGCGCCGCCACCAACCGCAAGTACTACCAGAACATGCTGAGCTACCTGCGGGCCAACCAGGGCGCGGCCCAGATGGCCTCGCCCAGCAGCGTGGGCATCGAAGATCCGGTCATCAACAACCTGATTATGCAGCTCACCGACCTGAACAGCCAGCGCGCGGCCCTGGGCGTGAATGCCAGCACCACCAACCCACTGGTAACGGTGCTGGATGAGCGCATCTTCACGGCCAAGCAGTCTCTGATGCAGACCTTAAACAATATGATGCGGGCCACCGACATCACCCTGCGCGACCTGGACCAGCAGCTCAGCCAGGTGCGGGGCACCATCAGCGCCATGCCCGAAAACGAGCGGCAGCTGGCTTCCCTCAAGAATAAGAGCGACTTCAACGACAAGAACTACAACTTCCTGGTCGAGAAACGTGCGGAAGCTGCCATTGCGCTGGCTACCAACGCCACCGATAAGAAGGTAATCGACAACGCCAAGATGAGCAGCGGCCTGCCCTCGGCCCCCAAGCCGGGCCTGGTGGCCCTGATTGCGGCCCTGGCCGGCCTGGGTATTCCCTTCGCCCTGACGCTGGTGATGGACAAAGCCAACCGCCGCATTCAGAGCAAGGAAGACCTGGCCCGCATCACCGGCATTCCGATGCTGGGCGTGGTGGCCCACGGCACCCGCGCCGACAAGGAAAATATGCTGCGCGACCCCAAAGGCCCCATTGCCGAGTCGTTCCGCTCGATTCGGGTGAACCTGCAGTACCTCTCGGCCGGCCTCGACAAGAAGATTATCGGCGTCACCTCCTCGGTGCCGGGCGAGGGCAAAACCTTCTGCGCCGTGAACCTGGCCGCGGAGCTGGCCCAGAGCGGCCGGCGCGTACTGCTGCTCGAGTGTGACCTGCGCCGCCCCACCGTGGCCACCTACTTTGGCCTCGATGCCGGCTACGAGCACGGCCTGAGCTCCTACCTGATTGGCAACAGCACCCTGAGCGAGGCCGTGCAAACCAGCGGCGTCCGCAACCTGGACGTGATATGCTGCGGCCCGATTCCGCCCAACCCCACCGAGCTGCTGGAAACCGAGCGCATGGACGACCTGCTCAGCCTGCTGCGCACCGAATACGACTACGTGCTGGTCGATACCCCGCCGGTGGGCTACGTGGCTGAGTTTTTCGTGCTGCTGCGCCACCTGGAAGCCAACATTTACGTGGTGCGCCAGAACTACACCGACAAGGGGCTGGTCAGCCAGATCGACGAGCTGCACCAGCAGAAGAAAATCAAGCAGATCTACATCGTTATCAACGACATGCACTTCACCAAGACCTACGAGTACCGCTACAAGGAAAAAGCCTACGCCTACGGGCAGTAACCCGTGGTGCACCGCAGCTTCCGCATTCTGCCCTATTCGCTTCGTCTATGTCCTCGACCAAAAACCTGACTACCACCACGCTGCACAGCATGACCTGGACCACGGCGGCCACCATCGTCACGTCGGTTATGCAGATTGGCTACACGGCTATCATGGCGCGGCTGCTGCCTCCGGCGGCCTTCGGGCTGGTGGCCCTGGCGGGCGTGGTGCTGCGCTTCGGCGGGTATTTTGCCCAGATGGGCATGGCCCAGGCCATTATTCAGAAGCCCGAGCTGACGGAGGAAGACATTCGGGCCGCGTTTACCTCGTCCACGGTGCTGGGGGCTTTGTTTGCGGGCTTTATGGTGCTGGCCGCGCCCCTCACCCACTACCTGTTCGACCAGCCCGAGGTGGTGCCGCTGGTGCGCGTTATGGCCCTGGGCACGTTTGTAGCAGGCGCTATTGCCACCGCCATGAGCCTGCTGCGCCGCCGCATGGAGTTCCGAAAACTCGCCATTATGGACATCATCACCTACGTGGTGGCCTACGGCGTTATCGGGGTGGGTTTGGCCTGGCAGGGCTTCGGAGTATGGAGCCTGGTGCTGGCCAGCCTGAGCCAGGGCCTGATTCTGGGGGTAATGGCCTACGCCAGCACCCGGCACAACGTGCGCCTGTATTTCAACTGGGAGCAGTACCGTCCCCTGCTTTCCTACGGCGGCCGGATTTCCTTCACCAGCTTCCTGGAGTTTATCACCAGCTCACTCGATACGATGGTTATCGGGCGGGTGCTGGGCGCCGCGCTGCTGGGTATCTACAACCGCGCCTACATGCTCATCAGCCTGCCGCTGTATCTGATTACGACGAGCGTTTCCAAGGTTATCTTTCCGGCTTTCAGTCAGTTGCAAACCAACCTACCCAAGCTGCGGGCCGTATATCTGGCCAGCATCACGCTGGTAGCGGCGGTGGTACTGCCCCTGAGTGCGGGCATGGCCGTGGCCGCCCCCGACCTGGTGCTTTCGCTGCTCGGCCCCGGCTGGGACGCCTCGGTGCCGGTGCTGCGCATGATGAGCCTGCCCGTGTCGATGAGCCTGGTCACCATGTTTGCCGGAGTGATGTGCGACGCCCGCGCCCAGCTCAACAAGAAGATTGTGGTCAACATCATCACCCTGGTTACCCTGGTGGTCATGTTCTGGCTGCTGCGCGGCTACGGGCTGCTGGGCTTTGCCGGGGCCTTGCTCCTGAACGAGTTTTTCCGCATGGGCCTGTTTATGCTGCTCATGCACCAGGACCTGGGTATCAGCTACGTCCGGCTGCTGGCCACCTACCTGCCCGGCGTGTGGCACGCGGTGGCCGTGGGCGGGGCTTTGTTCGGGGTGCAGCTCCTGCTCACGCCCCTGCACCTGCCCGCGCCGGTGGCCCTGGGCCTGCTGGTGCTGACCGGGGCCGTGGTGCTGGGCGTGCTGGTGCTGGTGCTGCCCCTGCCCCTGCTGCGCCACGAGATGCACACTTTCCTGAGCCGCCTGCACCTCTCGGGCACGGCCGGGCGCCTGCTGGCCCGCTACACCCGCTACCTAGACCGCACCCCGGAAACCAGCTCCGACTTTCAGAACGCCTCTTCGCCGCTGCTGCCGTGAATATTCTGCTCGTATCCTTTATGCAGCCCGATGCGCCCTCCGGGGTGCGCGTGCACTACCTGCAACTGGCCGACCTGCTGCGGCAGCGCGGCCACCGCGTCGATGTGGTTACGCCGGCCTCGCTGAGCGGCTGGCGGCGGCACGTGGTGGCGGCCGTGCGGCACGGCTTTTACCGGTTGGGAGCCACCGGCCGGGCCCTGGCCATGGAGGCCGACAACTTCCTGCGCGTACTCTGGAGCGTAGACGCCAGCCAGCCCTACGACCTGGTGCACGCCCACGATGCGGGCAGCGGCGCGGCGGCCGGCCGGGCACTGGGCGGCCGGGTGCCGGTAATAGTGACGGGCCACTTCAACGACCACCCCGGCGAGGAGCTGGTGTTACAATATAGCCTCAACGGCCGGCCCGCCCGCCAGGTACTGCGCTGGCACAATTATCTGCTGGCCCACACCCGCTACTTTCTGGGCGTGTCGGAGTACGTGCGGCGGCGCACGGCCCCGTGGCTGGCGCCCGGGGCCCTGCACACGGTTATTCACAATGGCATCGACCTGACCTCCTTCGCCCAGGCCCCCGCCGATGCGCAGCTGCAACAGCTGGCCCGCGGCCGCCACGTGCTGCTGAACATCGGCCACCTGGAACCCCGCAAAAACCAGCGCTTTCTGCTGCGGGTAGCGCGGGTGCTGCGCACGTACCGCCAGGATTTCGTGGTGGCCCTGGCCGGCTACGGCCCCGATGAGGAGCTGCTTCGCCAGCAGATTGCGGCCCACAGCCTGCAGGAAGTAGTCGTGTTGCTGGGTCAGCGCGAGCAGGTGGCACCCGTGCTACACGCCAGCACGCTGTACGTGCACGTGGCTACCCGCGAAAACTGCCCCCTGGTGCTGCTGGAAGCCATGGCCTGCCGGGTGCCCGCCCTGGCCCTGGCCGTGGGCGGCGTGCCCGAAGTGCTGGCCACCACGCCCGAAGCCCTGCTTCCACCCGACTCGACGGCCGAATCGGTGGCCGGCCGCCTGCACGAGCTACTGGGCTCGGCGGCGGCCCGCGCGGCGCTACAGCAGCGCCAGGCCGCCGCCGTTGCCGCCCACTTCGAGGTGCACCGCATGACCGACGCCACCCTGGCTTTCTATCAGGATGCCCTTCGGCACTTCCGGTCCGCCACAAGCCGTGCCGCCGCGCCGGCTACGCGGCCCCTCACATTTCCCGTGCCCGATGAGGGCAACTCCCTGACGGCCTAGCTTTTTCGGGCTCCAGCCCACTCGTTCCCGCTCTTGCCTTTCCTGCCATGAAACTGAACCTGCGCTTTCTGTACCTGCTGCCCCTGCTTGCCATCCTGCTCACCGACCGGGCTCTGGGTGAGTTTGTGTTTGGCACCGAGGAAGTGCGGCCGGCCGAGTACCTGTTTGTATACGCGCTGATGGGCATTTCTATTTTCCTGGGGCTGCGCTACTACCGCCGGTTCGAGCCGGTTATGCGCTGGTGGTTTCTGGCGGTGCTGGCCGGCATCGGGATGCTGTGCCTGGAATCGTACGGGGGCTGGAACACGTGGGCCAAATACCCGCACGTCTTCAGCAAGCTGAGCGTGATATTGCCCCTTTTCGGCTTATATGCCTACTACCGGCGCTACCCCGAGCCCTCTTACCGCCAGCTGGTAGCCGTGCTGTTTCCGACGTTGCTGCTAAGCCTGGTGGTCTTTCACCGGGATGCCCTGAGTTTGGGCTCCTTTCTGGACACCGAGCGGGGCTTCGGCGTAAACTCGGCCTACCTGCTGCTGCCCGTGGCGCTGCTCTGCCTGAATTGGTACCTGACCCGGGGCGAGATGCTCAGCGGCCTGAGCTTTTTGCTGGCGTTGGCCCTGATTGTGTTTCTGCAGCACCGCACCGTCTGGATTTGTGCGGCCCTGGCCCTGGCCCTGAACCTGGGGCTGCTGGCCATGCGCGTGCCCCAGGCCCGGCACATGGGCCGCCGCCTCTCGGTGCTGGGCACCATGGCCCTGGCCGTGGGCCTGAGCAGCGGCCTAGCCGTGGTGCTGGACAACCCCGCGGTGGTGCAGAAGTTTGCCGCCAACCTCGACGACCTGCTGCACCCCACCACCCAGGGCACGGGCAGCTTCCGCATGCACCAATACGAGGCCTACATGCCCTTGGTAGATGAGCGGCCCCTGGCCGGCTGGCGCCTCGAAGGCTTCGAGCTGCCCATTCAGCTCTACGACGAGGCCGGCGCCCAGCTCTGGCCCGACTTCACCGGCCACCACTTCCACAGCTTCTACCTCGACCGGCTCTTTTACTTCGGCTGGCTCGGGCTGGCCCTGGTTATCGTGGTGCCCCTGGTGTCGCTGTTGCGGGTGCTGCGCCAGCCCGGCCCGATTACGCCCGAGCTGGCTGCGCTGCTGGCCTTCACCAGCACCTTTTTCCTGTTCGGCTTTTCCTACGACTGGCCCGCCTACGTCTACGGCCTGCTGGGGCTCACGCTGGCCGCCATGTCGTTCCGAACGGCGCCGGCGCCAGTACCCGCCCGGCCGCGCATCCACGAGCCCGAATCTGCTATTTCCCTGCCCTCTCCTGCCTAGCCATTTTGTCTCCTATCTGCTTCTCTCTCAAGCTTCATCCGCTATGAAAGTTCTCTGGCTTGCTGCTTTTCCCTCGCCGCACGAAACTCATCCTTCCACCGTACCCTGGATTATGACCTTGGCCGATATGGTGGCCCGGCATCCGGACGTCGAGCTAACGATTCTCAACTTCGCCGGCGACCTGAAAAAGCCCATCAACGAGTTCGACAGCAACGGCATTCACTTTATTTATCTGCGCGTGCCGGGCTGGCGCCCCGATATCCTTTCGCTCTACCAGTGGCGCATTGCCATTATGGCCAAGTACATGCGCGAGCATTACCACGAGTACGACCTGATTCACGTGCACGGCTCCGAGCTGCAGTACCAGGTGGCCACCGCCGGCCTCGATATTCCGCAGGTACTCTCGGTGCAGGGCCTCGTGTCGGAATACGCCAAGGTAGTGCCCAACCCGGTGTCGAAGCTGAAGTTTCTGTGGACGCTGGCCGGCTACTACGAGTGCAAGTACATGCCCCACATGCCCCACTTCTCGTGCCGCACGCACTGGGATAAGTCGCACGTGGCCCGCCTAAACCCGCGCGGCACTATTCATCACAACTGGGAGATGCTGCGGCCCGAGTTTTTTGCCACGCCCGCTCCGGCCGCGCCCAACGGCCGGCCCCAGGTGCTGTTTCTGGGCGGCCAGCAGATCATGAAGGGCTTCCGCGAAACCCTGACGGCCTTCGACCTGGCCCGCCAGAAGCAGCCCGACCTGAAGCTGGCCTTTGCCGGCCGCGTCACGGCCGCCGACGTGCAGAAAGCTGTGCAGCAGGCCGGGCTGCAGCACATCCGGCCCCAGGACGTGGAGTGCCACGGCTTTTTGTCGGCCGAGGGCCTGGCCCAGCTCTGCCACGCCTCCCTGTGTTTGCTGCACCCCTCCTACATCGACAACAGCCCCAATACCATCTGCGAGGCGCAGGTGGCCGGTCTGCCCGTCATTGCCTCCAACGTGGGCGGCGTCAGCTCCCTGATTGAGCACGACCAGACCGGCGTGCTCACCGACCTGAACCCGCGCCACCTGGCCACCGAGATGCTGCGCCTCCACGACGACCCGGCCCTGCGCCAGCGCCTGGCCCAGCAGGCCCAGACCGTGGCCCAGGAGCGCCACGACCCGCAGGCCATTCTGCAGAAAACCATCGACATCTACCACGCCATCCGCTAAGGACGCCGCTGCCTATGCCACACTCAGCTGCCTCCGCCCCGGCCACGCCCGCCGTGCTGCTGCTGCTCTTCAACCGGGCCGAAACCACCCGGGAAGTATTTGCCGCCATCCGCCAGGCCCGGCCCGCCCGCCTGTATCTGGCCGCCGACGGCCCCCGCCCCGGCCACCCCACCGACGCGGCTACCTGCGCCGCCGCCCGCGCCGAAGTGGCCCACATCGACTGGCCCTGCGAGGTGCGCACCCTGTTTCAGACCCGCAATCTGAACTGCGGGGTGGGCCCGGCCACGGCCATTACCTGGTTTTTCAGTCAGGAAGAAGAGGGCATTATTCTGGAAGACGACTGCGTGCCCAGCCCCGATTTCTTCCGCTTCTGCGCCGAGCTGCTGCCCCGCTACCGCCACGATACCCGCGTGCTGCACATTGGCGGCAACAACTTCGGCAGTGAAGCCCGCCAGCCCCTGGCGCCCGGGGCCGAGTCGTACTACTTCTCGGGGCAGGTAAACAGCTGGGGCTGGGCTACCTGGCGCCGCGCCTGGCGCCTCTACGACTTCGAAATGGCCCGCTTCGATACGCTGGGGCCGCAGGGCAAACTGCGCCCGCACTACAGCAGCTGGCTGGAGGAGCGCTACTGGCGCCGGCAGTTTGCGGCCGTGCGCCGGGCGGCCTCCCCACCCGACGTGTGGGACTACCAGTGGCACTTTACCATCGCCGCCCACGACGGCCTGGCCATTATGCCGGCCGTGAATCTGGTGGGCAACATCGGCTTTGGGCAGCACGCCACCCACACCCACGATGCCGCCGACGACTTTGCCGCCGTAGCTACCGGCGCCCTGCCCACGCCGCTGTGCCACCCCGCGGCCGTGCAGCGCCACTGGCGCCGCGACCGGCGCCGGTTCCGGGAGTTTCTGGCCGGGCGCCTGACGGCCAAGGTGCGGCGCCTGTTCCGGGGCCCGGGCCGCGCTACCGCACCGGTCACGCCGGCCGCGGCCCCCGTGCTGCCGGCGCCACCACCGCAGCTCGTACCACCGCTACCGGCCCCGGCCGAGTCGCTGGCCCAAGTCTGATTTACTGATCTGCCTCCTTTCCACACCGCACCTCTACTCTCTCTTTCCGATGCTGTACATCGTTATACCCGTTTTCAACCGCTTGAAATATACCCGGGAGTGCCTGCAGTCGCTGCGCGCCCAAACCCGCACCGACTTCCGCGTGGTGGTCGTGGATGATGGCTCGACCGACGGCACCGACCGAATGCTGGCCCAGGAGTTTCCGGAAGTAGCCGTGGTGACCGGCAACGGCAACCTGTTCTGGACGGCGGGTGTGAATGCCGGCATCCGGCACGCCCTTACGCTGGGCGCTACCCGCATCATGACCATGAACAACGACGTGCTGGTGCTGCCCGACTTTGTGGAGCGCATGCTGTTCTGGGCCGAGAAACACCCCCGCGCCGTGCTGGGCGCCCTGGAGCTGGACGTAGCGACGGGCCAGCCCGTGTACGGCGGCGAGCGGCTCGACTGGCGCACCAACACCCGCCACGACCTGCTAACCGAACTGGACGCGGCCGACCACCACGGCCTGCACCCGGTAACCTACCTGCCGGGCCGGGGCCTGCTGATTCCGCTGGAAGTCATTGCCAAAATCGGGCTGTTCGATGAGAAGCGCCTGCCCCACTACCTGGCCGACTTCGACTATACCAGCGTGGCCCGTCTGCACGGCTTTCCGGTGTACTGCAACTACGACGCGCGCCTGAGTACCTACCCCGACGAGAGCGGGCAGGAGCAAACCCGCCGCCGCCGCAGCGTGAAGGGCTATTTTCAGCACCTGTTCGGTATTCGGGGTGGAGGTAACCTGCGCAACTTCACCCACTTCACGCTCAAAAACTGCCCGCCGCGCTACATGCCCTACTACCTGCTCAATGGCTATGCCCGGCGGCTAGTAGGCTATTTCCTGCACTAACCCTGGCCTGCCTCCTGCTGCTCTATTCCTCTCACTCCCAGCGTGCCTTTGCTGGACGCCCGCCCCGGCGGCGGGCCGGGCACCTTTCCGCTATGGTTATCCTCACGAAAGACTTCAACGGCTTCGGCAACCACCTGCTGCTTACCTCCCACTTCATTGCCAACACCGCCGAATACAACTACGAGCTGCTGATTCCCAACTTCGGGCCCTACGCCGAGTACTTTGAGGGTACCACCCGCAACGAATTTGGTAACCTGCCCGTGCGCCAGCAGCCCGCCCCCGACGACCACCTGGGCCACGCCCTTTTCCGGGTGCTGCAGACGCGCTGGGGCGGCGGTATTCTAAAGCGCCTGCCGTGGGTGCAGCGCCTGATGGGCGTGCAGCTCATCGGCGACGAAAAGGATACCGACCAGGACCTCAACAACCCGGCCTTTCTGGAGCAGGCCCGCCACGGCAGGCTGTTCGTGCACGGCTGGATGTTCCGCGACAAAACCCACTTTGCCAAGCACGGCCCGCTGCTGCGCCGGATTTTCCGGCCCGTGGCCAAGTATCAGCAGAACATTGAGCAGGTGCTGGCTACCAACCGGGAGCAGGCCGATGTACTGGTGGCCGTCCACATCCGGCGCGGCGACTACGCCAGCTGGTACGGCGGGGCCTACTTCTACGACAACGCGACCTACGCCCGGGCCATGCGGGATATGCAGGAGCGGTTTCCGGCCCACACGCGGGTGCGGTTTCTGCTGTTTTCCAACGAGGCCATTCCCGCCGCCGACTTTGCCGCTTTCGACACGGGCCGCTCCACCAACCACCCCCTGGAAGACCTTTACGCCATGGCCGGCTGCGACTATATCATCGGCCCCCTGAGTACCTACTCGATGTGGGCATCCTTCTACGGCGAAACCCCGCTCTTCCACCTGCACCGCCCCGACCAGCCCGTTCCTGCTCTCGACGACTTTGTGGTGTTTGAGGACCAGAAAACCACGCAGTGGCAGTCGAGCCTGGTGTAAATGCTTTTCCCTAAAGCGCCAGGCCATCTTTTACCTTTCTTCCCACCCTGTGTGCCATGCCGCTCTACCGCTCTACTTCCCTCTCGCGCCACGTAGTGCGGCCCCGGGCCCCACGCCAGGCCTTCTATAGCTGGTTCTGGCTGGCGCCCCTCGCCGGCCTAGTGCTGCTGCTGGGCCCCTCCCAGGCCCTGCCGCCGACCACTCCCGGGCCGGTGGTCATCCGGCAGGGCGGCGTATACACAGGCACCTTCCGCAGCACCGATTCTAGCGTGCCCTGCGTTACCATCGACACCACCGAGCCCGTGACCCTGCAAAGCTGCGTGCTGCAGGGCGCCGGCACCCTGATTCAGGCCGACCAGGGCTGGGCCCAGCTGACGGTCGTCAACTGCCGGGGCTACGGCCTGCGCCCCTCCCGCGACCAGGTGGCCCGGGGCTTGTTTCTGCGGGCCGGGTCGGCCAAGTCGCTGCGCATCGAGAACAACTACATGGAGCACACGACCGGCATCAGCATTCACCGGTGGAACGGGGACGGGTCGGCGGCGCAGACGCTGACGGTTCGGTATAACCAGGCCAAGAACATCGATGCCCGCTACCGCAACGGCGGGGGCACCTTCGCCGA
>NZ_JAJADQ010000007.1 GCF_020447315.1 Hymenobacter nitidus | reverse complement strand
CGCCTCCGGGGGTACGCCCGCCTCCGTTCGAGTTGGGGGTGCAAAAGTGCAGCTTGCCCGGGAAAGATCCAAACCCACAGCCCCCTTTTTTCGTTCAAGGCCGCTGACTCCGGCGAAGTGTTTCTGCCAGCAGGCTGGAAGAGAACTTCTTAGCTGGGTGGATTGGTTCATCAGTATCCCAAAAAAAATTTGAGCGACTAAGCCCAAGCACTCACTCTACAGGCAAAGCCTTGGGGTTGAACTCTGGCAATTTAGGTCTTGACGCTTCGTATTGGTGAATTTTTCTACCTAGCTGGGCTAGAAATGGTAGACCTATTGTTGTGTACTCGTAGTTGCCGTCATTCAGAATACCGTCTTTATTCACGTATATAACCGCGCTCAGCATAAACTCGGTACGTTGTTCGAAGTCGATGATATAGGCCACATCAGCCAGATACCCGTGCGACATGCCCACTACATTATATATGTGCAGCCCTTTCTGGACAGGGGCGTCTGGATTGCGGCCATAATAGAGATACTTCTTATAGGCATCATGAAACTGGTTCGACTTGTATAAGCTGACTCCGGAGCCGTGAGGGGTTTGACGCAGGTACCGACGCAAGAACTTGTAGTCAGCGGGGAGCAGGTTCAATTGGGACCCCGCGGAGGCTTCCTGGGGAAACATGACTTCTTTTAGCATAGCCGTAATATCCTGGAGCGGTAGGTAGTTGGCGGTGGTAAAATCGTATGGCTCCCGGACAATCTTCCCTCTTGCCTGATAAGCACGGCCTTTCGTTACGCGTCCTAATGGATGTTGCAGCGGCAGCTGATTGACCGCAGCTGGCTGTTGGTAGATGGGTTCTCCTTGTGTATTGTAGAATGCAAAGGGGTTGGTGTGGCGATTAGCAGCAGTATCGCAGGGAGCGAAACGTCGGGTGATGCGGACACTGGGGTAGCCCAAGGCACACAGCCGCTCGTTGAGAGGACGCTGACCCAGGAATTCGTAGAGCCTGTTGTAAGCAGCGTTGTCGCTGACCAGCAACATTCGCTTGATGTAATTACCAACGGTATGGATATGGTTAGAATCCGGGGAGGTACTGTAGGGCACAGCGGTCTGGCAGCGGAAGGCAGTGCCAATCGACAGTGGGGTATTTCGGTTCAGGCCGGGGCGGTTCAGCTGGTTGAGCTTTTCGAGGGCCAGGATTGCGACAGGTAGCTTTACCAGACTAGCCGGGTTGAAATACTGCCGGGGATTCAGATGGAAAGTATGCTGAGTGAAATGAGGACGGTTCTGCTTGTCCCGGTTGATTTGGGTATAGATAATCTGCACTTCATACTCCTGAGCGCGCCTAATGATGGGTAGCAACTGGGCATCACTACGCAGCAGGCTGTCGAGCAAAGGGCTGTCCGGGGAAGCTTGGCTGCCCTGCGGAAGCTGCGGATACGACAACAGGGCCGCCGCGGACGATAAGAGTAGCGCCAGACTCAGGAGGACGACGGTAGTACGCATGACTAGTCTTGTTTTTGGGGCCGGCTCCGATACCTACTATATATAGAGTGGCGGCTTCACTTTTCTATAACAGAACGGGGCGCCAACCTGAGTTGTTGGCGCCCCGTCGTTGCTTTCGGTAGTGCTTCAGCTTGCTGGCGGTGTGCGCCGCTTGGCCAGCAGAAGATTGGAGTCGTTCTGGCGCCAGTTGTAGCCGGTGCCGAAGGGCAAAGGGCGGGGCTTGTGCACCGAATCGGCGTAGGCCTGGGTGAGAGCGGGCTGATACTGCTTGGCAAACAGGTTGATGGGCCGCTTGTAGGCACCGTAAAAGGTGAACTTCCAGTCGGTGGGGCGGAAATACTTCATGGCAATGCCCGAATCATCCTGCAGAACATAGTTGCTGCGCTCCAGCACCAGGTTGCGGACTTTGGAGAAGTAGCTCTTGTGCATCAGATAAGTGGCCGACTTAACGTAGGTCGTCAGGGGGCCCAGGGAGCGGACGTAGCGCAGGGCAGCTTCCTTGGTCTGGCCCAGCTTCCAGTCGCTGAGGTCGGCGGAGAAGTAGTACACGCTTTTCTCCCGGCCTTTCTGATCGGTAATCTTCATTTCCACGCCGGGCACTACTTTCGGGCCGGGCCGGTGAATAGTAGCCGTATCAGCATCGATAATCTGCCCGGCGGCATCGAGCTGCACGTAGCGAATGGCCGTTACCTGATGGTCGGTGCGGGCGGCAAAAAGCATCATCAGCGGCAAGGCGCCGTCGAGTTCCACCGACTTGAGGTCAACAGCCATGTCGTTGGTGCGAAAAAAGCTGAAGTTGAGCACCGACCACAACGAGGCTTTCAGGGCGCTGTACAGCTTCGGATTGGCCAGGGTGGCCAGGCGGGGCACCGACCCGACGGGCTCCAGCCCCACCAGCACGTAGGCTTGACTGGCCGGGAACATCGTTACAACATTCAGCAGGTCGGGGCCACTGAACGGGTAGAAAATGGTGGGGCTGGCCGCCCGAACGGAATCAAGCTCGGTAGCGGCCCACTGCTGAATCTTACTGGTGCGCGTCTGGTGGTAGTTTACCCAGCTCTTGTCGGCATCGGCGGCAAAAGCCTGCCAGGCGGCCGACGACGTTAAGGAGCGCAGCTCACTTGCGCGGCTCACGCGGCGGCCGGCCATGTAGGCAGCCACGTCCTGCAGTTTGGTGGTGTCGGGGGCGGGCGGGGGCACGGGAGCCGGGGCAACTGAATCGGCGGCAACGGGCGGCGGGGAGGCTACCGGGGCTGCTTGCTCAGCGGCGGGCTTTTTTTGTTCGGAGCATGCGGCCAGCAGTAGCATGAGGGCCGGCAATACTCGGAGACAGGATAAACGCATGTAAGACAAAAAAGGACTACGAAGAATATATGTAAAGGCAAATGTAGCCGGTTCGGGCTTATGGCGACTAGTGGCTCAGACGCGCATCAGGCGGCGCCCCAGAAAGTATACGCCGGCCCCAACGGCCAACGTTGCCAGGCCATAGAGCGACTCAGTGGGTTTGTCGCGCAGAATAAACAGCAGCGTCCAGCCACTAAGGGCCAGGAAAATCAGTGGGGTGATGGGGTAGCCCCAGGCGCGGTACGGGCGGGGCAGTTCCGGTTGGCGCAGGCGTAATACAAACAGGCCCAGCACGGTCAGAAACGTGAACAGGCTCAGGATGAAGCCGGCGTACAGCAGCACCTGCTCGAAAGTGGAGGTCAGGATAAACACCAGCGTGAGAATAGTCTGGAGCAGCAGGGCCCGCACCGGAATGCCGTTTTTGCTAACGACGGCTAGGCTGCGCAGAGCGGGCAGGTCCTCCCCCATCACCTGAATAATGCGGGGGCCGGCAAAAATCATGGAGCTGACCGTGGAAACCAGCAGCACGGCCACAACGGCGCCCATCAGTCGGCCCACTGCCGGGCCGAAAATCTGGCTGGCCGCTACGTAGCCTACCTCCAGCTGCCCGGCCAGGTTGGGAATGGGCGTGCCGTAGAGAAAGACAAAATTGAGCCCGACGTATAACAAGAGTACCACGGCCGTACCCGCCAGCAGAATGCGGGGCAGGTTGCGCTGGGGGTTGGCCACTTCCCCCGTGAGGTAGACGGCAGCATTCCAGCCGGAATAGGCGTAGGAGACATAAATGAGCGACACGGCAAACGCCGGGCTCAGCAGCTGCTGCCAGTCCTGGGAGCCCTGGGGCAGGAAGGCAATGGGCTGCGGAATGGCCAGCAGCCAGCCGGCGCCGATGAAAACTACCAGCACCACCACTTTCACGGCCGTAACGACCACCTGCAACCGGCTACCGGCCCGGCTGCTGGCGGCATGCACCGCCGTCAGGGCCAACACTACCGCCACGGATAACAGCTGGGGCGACACGGCGGGCCACACGCTGGCGGCATATTTGCCCAGCGCCATAGCGGCCAGCGCCGTGGGGGCGGCGAAGCCAACGGTAGCCGAAACCCAGCCGGAAAGAAACCCCAGCGCCGGATGATAAATCTGGGATAAGTAATGGTACTCGCCACCCGAGCGGGGCATAGCCGCCGCCAACTCACCGTAGCACAGAGCCCCGCACAGGGCAATTAGTCCGCCAACGGCCCAGAGCATGAGCAGCGCAAACCCGCTTTGGATACCCAGTACCTGAAACCCCAGACTGGTAAAAACGCCGGTCCCGACCATGTTGGCAATGACGATGGCAGTGCCGGTCAGGAAGCTGATTTTGTAGGGCGAGGCGGAAGTTTGTTCGGGCATGCAGGTCTGGTATCGGGGCTCAAAGATGCATATTCTCCGTACTGCAGCCAGCGCATAAGCACCGCAGCGAAGGTTATAAACGCGAAGAAGCTCATCGGCGGGGGCCAATGAGCTTCGTTCTTTCGGTGGAAATCCGGGCTTAAGCCTACGCCTTGGGCCGCTTATACAACGGCACCGTGCTGCAGGGCTCCCCGTACATAATGCTGGAGGTAACGGGCAGCAGCTTCTGCATAATGGCGACGTAGGCGTAGGTCGGTACCGGAATGGTGCCGCAGCCTTTTACTACCACTTTCGCGTCGCGGAAATCCTCGGCGTTGATGCTGGCAATGGCCTCGTGGAACAGCTCCTGCTCCAGGGCTTCCAGATTGCCGAACACGTAGCGGTGGGCGTGGTTCTGCAGCTTCGAGGCCAGCAGCATGTAGGCCCAGGTGGGCACAATAGCATCGGCCGAGCAGATGATGGCCACGTTCTTGCCGTCGTACTGGCTCCAGTCGTGGGTTTTGATAAACTCGCGGAAGTCCTTTTCCCGTAGCATCAGGCCGTGGAAGAGGTTTTCCTTGATGTCGTAGACCACCCGCTCGCCGGGATGAATAAATTCTTCCAGGTTGAGCGAGGTCAGGGCGCTTTGCGCAACGCGGTTAATGAGGTCTTCCATATCCTGTATGAGTAGCGCGGGCTACTTGGCTTTCGGCGTTGTGGTGTGTACTTCCTTCAGATAAAACGGCTCGTAATAGGCCACGTCCCGGAACTCCTGCCGCTCGAAAGCCAGCTGGGCTAAAGCGCCAACTGCAATTGCGGAGGGCTCGATGCCCGCCAGAAAGCCGGCGTTCGGCGTCTGGAGCAGGGGCGCAAATTTGGCCGCGCCGTTTCCGAAGAATAACAAGCGGTGGTGGGCTAATTGTTCGGCCAGCGTATCAGAATCGAGAATGAGCGGTGCAGGGGCCAGCACTTCCCGGCCCTCACGGGTGTAGAGGGCGCTGTATACTTCCATCCGCCGGGCATCGAGCATGGGGCAAAACAACATTTCCTCGGCCCGGGCGGTATAGGCCGCTACCTGGTGGGCCAAGGCCTGCAGGGTACTCACGGCTATCAGCGGAATATCCAGCGCAAAGCACAGCCCCTTGGCCGCAGCTCCCCCAATGCGCAGCCCGGTATAAGAGCCCGGCCCATCGGAAACAGCCACAGCGGCCAGATCTTTCAGCGTAGCGCCGGTGTTGTCCAGCAGCTGCTGAATCAGCAGGCCCAGGTGGGAGGAGTGCGACTTTTCCAGCCGCAACTCCGACTGGCCCAGCAGCTGCCCATCGCGGTGCAGGGCTACAGAACAGACGGGCGACGAGGTTTCCAGGGAAAGAATGAGCGTGGACATGGGGCAAAGATACTACTCGGTTTCCGCTGTCATTCCAAGTGGGATATCGGTACCCAGATTTTGAATTGCCCGCTGGCTCCACTGCTGCTCTTCCCACAGCTTGTTTAGGCGGGGCTGAATAAGCCACACCCCAATGGGCCAGAAGAAATACAGCAGAAATGCCTTCAAGCCTTGGCTGGCGTCGGTCCGCTCGCCGGTTTCGGTAGCCTTGAGCATGGAGCCCGGAAACCAGTGGACGTGCAGGTAAGCAAAGACAATGTAGAGGAAAGCCAAGCTGCCCATGCCGGAAACCTGCCACTTCGTACCGGAGATGTAGAAGTCCGGGTCTTCCGATATTGAGCTATAGCTCCAGGCCGTTAGCACCACGAAAACGTTGATCAAAAACCAGGTCACGCTGTACCCCTCCAGGTTAGCCCGCAGCTGATTCAGGGCATTAACCTGGAGCACCACCCAAGCCATCAGGACAAAGACGCTGACCAGGTCCAGAATTCTGTCCGTAAACGGGCTAGTGGTATACCAGGAGGCCACATGCGGAGCCAGCAACAGCAAAAATACCTGCCAGTGCTTGGCACGAAGAATTACATCGTTCATATCAGACCTACAAAAGAAAAGCAGCCCCAAGATGAGGCTGCTTTCGTGTTTATCAAACTATTGCTTCTTATTTACCACCCGCCGTCTTGCGGTTGGCTTCGGGCCGGGTCTTGGCCTCCGGCGTGCCGGGCTTCAGCAGAGCCGCGTAGCGCGGGGCATCGTTGATAACCTGCAAAGCCGTGAGAATATTCGGATCATCATCGAAGCTGGCTTCGATGCCGCCCTTCTGGAAGTAGTAGCGCGACACGATTTCCTGCTCCAGCAGTTCCCGGATTTCGGGCTTGAAGCGGGTCAAATCGTTGCTCTTGTTGGTCGACACCTTCTTGCGGATGGCTTCCAACTCCGCCTTCACGTCGTCGTAGTGCTTTTCTTCCTTGGCTTTTTTAGCTACCTCCGTCAGGCTTTTCTCCATATCGGTGCTGTAGTTAATGTCTTTGCCGGACAAGAACTGCACAAACTTCTGGTAGTCGGCGTCAGACAGCTGAAACTCGCGGGCCGAGGCAATAGTCTGGTGCTCGGCGCGGTAGCGGGTGGCAAAGTCGAACACGTAGTTCTTCTGAATGAGCACCCGGGTGATGTCGGCAATTTCCTTTTCCTGCACCTCCACGTCGGGTGCCACACCGCCGCCGTCGTACACGATGCGGCCACTCTGGGTTTTAAACGCCGTGCGCAGGGAGTCCGGAAATTTACCCAGCGTGCCATCGTCGGCACGGTGCGCATAGTCGATTTCCTGGATGCAGCGGCCACTGGGAATATAGTATTTGGCCGTCGTCACCTTCAGCTGCGAGTTGTAGCTCAGCGGCCGGGTGGCCTGCACCAGGCCCTTGCCGAAGGTCCGCTCGCCCACTACCACGGCCCGGTCGTAGTCCTGCAGCACGCCCGACACGATTTCGGAGGCCGAAGCCGAGCGGCTGCTGGTGATGATAACGACCGGAATCTGGGTGTCGAGCGGGGCGTCGAGGGCCTTGTAGGTTTTGTTCCAGTCGGCCACTTTGCCCTTAGTGCTCACCACGTCCACGCCTTTATCCACGAAGACGTTGGAGATGTTCACGGCCTCGTTGAGCAGGCCGCCGGGGTTGTCGCGAATATCAAACACGATTTTCTTAGCCCCCATTTCCTTGAGCTTGGTGACGGCCAGGCGCACTTCCTTGCCGGCATCGACGGTGAAGCTCCCCAATTGGAAATAACCCACTTCCGGGGACAGCATGCCATAGTAGGGCACGTTGTCGACTTGGATTTTGTCGCGGGTAATGTTGACCTCAATCGGCTTTTCCTGGCCGTAGCGCGTCACTTCGAGCTTTACCAGGGAATTGGCCTGGCCTTTCAGCAGCTTGCTGATATCAGAGTTATTCTTCTTCTCAACGTTGACGCCGTTGATGGTCAGAATCTCGTCGCCGGGCAGCAAACCCGCTTTCTGGGCCGGATAGCCTTCGTAGGCGCTCTGCACGATGGTCTTGCCGCTGCGCTTCACCACGACGGCCCCAATGCCGCCGTATTGCCCGGTCGTCAGGGTGCGGAAATCCTCAATGTCGTCCTCCGGAATATAGTTGGTATACGGGTCCAGGGACTTGAGCATGGCGTCGATACCGGTCTTGACCAGCTTGGCCGGCGTCACCTCGTCTACGTAAAACGTGTTTACCTCCTTAAACAGAGTGGCAAAAATGTCGAGGTTCTTGGCAATTTCGAAGTACCGCTCGTTGTCCGAGGCGGTCCGAAACGATGCGAGCAGCGCGGCGCCTCCGAAGAGCAAGCCAGCAACGGTAGTTTTGCGCATATAAATGACTAGAAGCGAGAAAAGTAGCTTAGGAGACTGACTCCGCCGCGGGCGCGGGGGTTGCATCAGCTAACAAACGCTCTAGCCCTGAAATTAATTTTTTTTCTACCAGCGCGAAAGGCTTTTTTTCCTTGCCGGTATAGATAAACGCAATAGTGCCAACGGGGTGCCCGCCGGGTGCTTCTGTCAGCCGGTACTTGTTGAGCCGGTAAGCCTCGCGCATCAGGCGCTTGAGGTAGTTGCGGTCGACGGCGCGCTTGAAGCTGCGCTTGGACACACTGACCAGGACCTGCGGCGGGGCCGAGGTCGGCGCCGGGGCACGCAGCCACACGAGGCGCAGGGGGTATAAACCAAAAGAAGAACCCCGGCCGAAAAGCTCTTCAATGAGCTTTTTACGACACAAGTGTTCTTCTTTCGGAAACGAATACGAACGCGCCCCCGGCGTCTGAGCCGAGGCAGGCGACACGGCAGGAGCCGCCAGCGGGTTAGCGCTTATGTTTTCCTTCGTCGGATACGGTCAGGCGCTTGCGGCCTTTGGCACGACGACGGGCCAGCACGCTGCGGCCGTTAGCGGATTCCATGCGCGTGCGGAAACCGTGCTTGTTGCGGCGCTTGCGCTGCGAGGGCTGAAAAGTACGTTTCATGATATTGTAAGAGACTCAGTGACAGGTAAGGCCGGCAAAGGTACGATCTTGATTTGGAAAAGGCAATGCTTGCGGCTGCTTTTTCCAGTTGATCGATAAAAATACCGACGCCGAAAGGGCAAAGATACGCATCTACCCGCTGGGGTTTCTCCCGTAAAACAGATATTCTTCCGCCTGTCGGTTCCCGCCCGATACCCCGTAGCTTTGTACCCGATTCCGGCCTCTCCCCGCCCCGCCTTCTATGATGCACTACTACATTTCATTTGCCAATCCGCTTACTTTTTACCTGCAGATCCAAATGACCTTCGAGGTGGCCGCCGCGGCTACTGAGGCCCTGGAGCTGCAGTTGCCGGCGTGGCGGCCGGGCCGCTATGAGCTGCAGAACTTCGCCCAGAAAGTACAGGGTGTGGTAGTGGAAGACGCCGCAACGAATGAGCCGCTCGCCTACCGTAAGCTCACCAAAGACCGGTGGCAGGTGACGGGCGCCGCGGGCCGCGCCGTGCGGGTGCGCTACAACTATTACGCTCACCAGATGGACGCGGGCGGCTCCTGGGTGGATGAGTCGCAGCTCTACGTCAACGGGGTGCAGTGCCTGATGTACGTGGAGGGCCGGCAGGCCGAAACGTGCCAGCTGCAGCTGGCCCTGCCCGAAGGTTGGCAGATAGCCTGTGGGCTGCCCCAAAGTGCCCCCAACACGCTACAGGCCCGCAACTTCGACGAGCTGGTGGATGCACCCCTGATTGCCAGCCCCGCACTGGTGCAGCAAACCTACGTGGCCCAGGGTATACCCTTCTCGATTTGGGTGCAAGGCGAATGCGCCCCCGACTGGCCCCGCCTGCTGCGCGACTTTGCCGCCTTCAGTGAGGAGCAACTAACCTTGTTCGGCGGTTTTCCGGTGCAGGACTATCATTTCCTGAACCAGATCCTGCCCTATAAGCACTACCACGGCGTGGAACACCTGAACTCCACGGTGATTGTGCTGGGTCCGGCCGAGCTGCTGATGACCGAAGGCCTGTATAAGGAGCTGCTGGGCGTGAGCTGCCACGAGCTGTTTCACACTTGGAACATCAAGAGCATCCGGCCGGCCGAAATGCAGCCCTACGATTTCACCCGGGAAAATTACTTCCGCACCTGCTTTATTGCCGAGGGCATCACGACTTACTACGGCGAATACCTGCTGGCTCGCGCCGACGTGCGCACCGCCGAGCAGTACTTTGCCGAGCTGAACACGGTGCTGCGCAAGCATTACGACGACTACGGCCGCTATAACCTGTCGTTGGCCGACGCCTCCATGGATCTGTGGCTGGATGGCTACAAGCCCGGTGTGCCCGACCGCAAAGTGTCGGTGTACCACAAGGGGGCCCTGGTGGCCTTGTTGCTCGACCTGACGCTACGCCGCCTGAGCAACCACCAGCGCAGCCTCGACGACGTGATGCGCCGCCTGTACGAGGAATTCGGGCTGACCGGCATCGGCTACACCGAGGAAGATTACATCCGACTCGTCACGGAAGTGGCCGGGCGCGACATGAAGACCTACTTCGACAAGTTTATCTACGGTACCGCCCCGTTGGAGGAGCCCCTCGACAAAGCTATGAGCTTTGTGGGCTGCACGCTGCGCACTGAGCCGAACGTATCGGTGGCCGAGGGCGTGTTTGGCTTCCGGGCCGTGGTCAAGAACGAGCGCACGGAAATAACCGACATCCTGCCCGGCTCCCCGGCCGCGGCAGCCCTGACCGTGGACGACGAAATCGTGGCCGTAAACGGGCGGCGCGTCGATATGAACCTGCAAAGTTTACTGGCCGACAATGCAACCAGCTACGAAATCAGCGTGTTCCGCCAAAACCGGCTGCTGACCGTGACGCTGACCGGCAGCCCGGAGCAGCAGTTCTGGCAGAAGTACACCGTGGAGAAGCTGCCCGAGGCAACTCCCGAGCAGCAAGCCAGCTTCCGCCAGTGGCTCAAGCAGGATTTTTAAAGCGGCGCGTTTTTACAGTCAAGTCCATGTTCCGGCTTCGTGCCCTGCTTCTTTTACTTTCTCCCCCGCTGTTACTGCTGGGGAGCTGTTCTTTCCGTGGCCCGGCCGAACGGATGCAGCCCAGCGTGCCGACTTCGGCCCCGGTAGCCCCGCTGCCCCGCCCCGTACCGCCGCGCATCTACCGCCTGGGTCACCTCGACACCCTGGTGCAGCTGCCCGGCCGGGTGCTGAGCATTCATCAGGGTTCCCGCAACGTGTACGAGCGGCTGCCCTACAAAACATGGCTGCCCCCCGAGCCCCAGACCGAAGCCGAGGCCGAGGAAATTGACCTGGCGGCGGAAGAGCGCCAGCGCCTGCGCACGGCTGGCCCCATGGTAAAACGGGTGGGCAACACGCTGATTCTGCGCCCTACCGCCACCAAACAGCCCCTGCGCCTGACCAATAACCCCGACGAAGACTACGAGAAGAACATAGCGTACGAATACGTGGGCAGCCTGCCCGAAATCAAGCAGTGGCTGCTTTCGGTGCACCTCTACGAAGGCGGCTACTTCCTGCTGGTAGATCAGCGCACCGGGCGGCGTACCCGCGTGTGGAGCCCCCCGGCCGTAGCCCCTGACGGCCGCCATTTCGTGTGCGGCAACTCCGACGTGCTGGCTCGCTACGAACCCAGTGGCCTGCAGGTGTGGAGCGTGGACGGCCCGAAGCTGGAGAAAATCTGGGAGCGACAAACGGAATGGGGCGTCACGGGTCCGCGCTGGCTCGACAACAAAACTATCCTGTTTGAGCAGGACTTCTTCGACAACGGCGACGTGGATACCCGGGTGGTACGCATGAAAGTGGTGCCTTAGGGAGGGTTCGGCTTCGACTGCCAAATTCCTATACTTGCGCATGAAAACTTCTTTTGCTGCCGTCTATGCCGGGCTAGGACTAGCGCTGCTGGCCAGCTGTGGCCACGACCAGCCTGCCGTTACTGAAACCACCCCGACAGCACCCGAAACACCTGCAGCGGGTCCGGCTACCGTAGCTGCTCCGGTCCCGGTGCTGACTTCAGCCGACGTAGTAACCGCCACCGACCACGACACGCTGCGCACTTCGGACGGCCAAACAGTATCAGTACAGCGAACTACCCTAGCCGTTTGGCAAAAAGCGCAGCCCGACCCGCTGCCCGCCCTGCCCGACTCGGTAGACTCTCCAACAATAGCGCAAACCGGCGGCCGGGTGCAACGCCTGGGTCAGGCTCTGACGTTCAAAGCCGCCAACGGCCGCACCGTGACACTGCAGAACGACACGACCGATGGCGAGGATGCTGTGGTTTATATGTACTGGGGAAGCCTGCCCAAGGCCCACCAGTGGGTGGCCAATGCGTGGCTGTATGAGGGCCGGGCCGTCGTGCTGATTGACCAGCGGACCGGGCAGCGGACTAACATTTGGGGGCATCCCAGCACCTCGCCCGACGGCCAGTACATCCTGGCCAGCAGCTCTGATCTGGTGGCCACCTTCGACCCCAACGGCTTCCAGTTACTCCAAATCCGCCCCGGCGGGCCGCAACTGGTCTGGCAACGGGAGCTGGCTAACTGGGGCCCGGCGGCGGTCCGCTGGCGCGCTGATGGCAGCGCCGTAGTGAAGCAGGAATTCGGGCCGACAGAAAGCGGGGCGGACTTGCCCCCGCGCTACGTTTCGCTACGACTGCCCCCGGCCCGGCCATAAAAAAAGCCCCGATTGCGCACGCAACCGGGGCTTTTTCAACTAAAGGTCTAGCCTTACTTGGCGTCGAACTGGGTCGGGTTAGGGTTGCTACGGGGCTTGTTGGCCTGCGAAGTGCGCTGCTCCTCGTTGTTGCCGCTGCCGGGCGTGTTGTTTTTGGTGGGGTTACCGGCCTCGTTCAGCCCGTTCTGGTTCACGTTCTGCATGTGGGTGCCGCCGCTGTTGGATTTGGCCTGGCCTTTAAAATCCATCGACTCCTGGCTCTGGGGGTCCTGAGCGGGCGTATCAGCTGACTTTTTCGACTTTTCCGAATTGGTGGGGGCTTTATCTTGATGCTTGCTCATGGCAGTGGGGGCTTAGGTGAGAAGATTCTTCCTATTGTACCCTCCCGGCGCGCAATTGGTTGTGCTACACGGGGCGTAAAAAAGCCTGCCAACCCTTTTACCGGCTGGCAGGCTTTCGTACAAAATGCTATTCGGAGGCAGCCTAGGCGGGCTGCGCCGAAGTAGCCGGAATAACCTCTACCAGGTCAGCAAACTGCTTTTCGCGGGCTTCCAGCTGCTCTTTGGTCAGGTTCAGCAGCCGCTCGGTGCCGAATTTCTCCACGCAGAACGAAGCCATGGCCGACCCGTGAATCACGGCGCGCTTCATGTTGTCGAAGCTGATGTCGTCGGTGGCGGCCAGGTAGCCGATGAAGCCGCCCGCAAACGTGTCGCCGGCGCCGGTCGGGTCGAATACTTCCTCCAGCGGCAGGGCCGGGGCGAAGAAGATCTTGTTTTTGTGGAACAGCAAGGCGCCGTGCTCCCCCTTCTTGATGATGAGGAACTTCGGCCCGAAGCCCATGATTTTCTTGGCGGCCTTCACCAGCGAGTACTCGCCCGAAAGCTGGCGGGCTTCCTCGTCGTTGATGCTGAGCACGTCCACCATCTCGATGGTCGCCATCAGGTCTTCCAGAGCCACGTCCATCCAGAAGTTCATCGTGTCCATCACAATCAGCTTGGGCCGGTTTACGAGGCGCTGAATCACGAGGCGCTGCACGGCGGGAGCCAGGTTGCCCAGCATCAGGTACTTGCAATCCTGGTAGGAATCCGGAATAATCGGGTCGAAATCGGCCAGCACGTTCAGCTCGGTGGTCAGCGTTTCGCGCGAGTTCAGGTCGGTGGAATACTTGCCCGACCAGAAGAAGGACTTCTCCCCTTCCTTGATCTGCAGTCCTTCCGTGTCAACGCCGTGCTCCTGCAGCAGCAGAATATCGGCTTGCGGGAAATCGTCGCCGACAACGGCAACCAGCTTCACGGGCTTCAGCGAATAGGAAGCCGACAGGCTGATGTAGGTGGCCGCGCCACCAATGATTTTGTCGGTTTTGCCAAAGGGCGTTTCCAGCGCGTCGAACGCTACGGAACCGATTACGACCAGACTCATAGTCAGAGGAATAAGTGGGTTTCAGCGGAATGCCGCCGGGGGTACAACGGTACAAATAACAAAAAAAGTCCCCGGAAATTTCTCTCCGGGGACTTCCGTGTGGGTAAATAATGGGGCTCGAACCCACGACCTTCGGAATCACAATCCGACGCTCTAACCAGCTGAGCTATATCTACCAGGTTGGTATTGCAGTCACAAAAGTAAAGGTTGAGAATCGATTTGCAAATAATTAGCGGCGTTTTTTTGTGTTGCCTTGCCTGCCAGCTAGTTATATAATGAGCCTCAAGCCGTTTGCTGGCTATATTCCCCGTACCTTTGCGCTCCCATTAGGAATTTTTGCCATGTCTGATACGCCGCAGCCGCTCACTTTTGCCGATTTCAAGCTCAATAAACAGCTCCTCAACGCCGTGGCGGAAGCTGGCTTCGAGCAGCCCACCCCCGTGCAGGAGCAGACGATTCCGCTGCTGCTGGCCGGCCACGACGTCCTCGGCATCGCCCAGACCGGCACCGGCAAAACGGCCGCCTTTGGCCTGCCTCTGCTCATGAAGGTGAAGTACGCGCAGGGCACGCACCCGCGCGGCCTGATTCTGGCCCCAACCCGGGAGCTGGCCATGCAGATTGAGAATCACCTCAAGAAGATGGCCGTGTATACCGATCTGCGCATTCTGGCCATCTACGGCGGCCTGGGTCCTAAAACCCAGATCGACACGCTGGCCCAGGGCGTCGACATCCTGATTGCTACGCCTGGCCGCCTGATGGAGCTGTATCTGAAAGGCGCCCTGGTGCTGAAGGAGCTCAAAACGCTGGTGCTGGACGAGGCCGACAAGATGATGGATATGGGCTTTATGCCCCAGATCCGGGCCATTCTGGAGATTATTCCGCGCAAACGCCAGAACGCGCTGTTCTCGGCAACCATGCCCGAGCGCGTGGTGCGGTTGAGCGAGGAATTCCTGGAGTTTCCGATGCGCATCGAGGTGACGCCGGCCGCTACTTCGGCACAGAACGTGTCGCAGACCATCTACCGGGTACCCAACCTGCTGACCAAGATCAACTTGCTGGGCTACCTGCTCAAGGATGCCGAAACCTTCAACCGGGTGATGATTTTTTGCCGCACCAAGGAGCACGCCGACAACGTAGCCCACTTCCTGGGCCGCAAAGTGGCCGGCGAGGTGCGGGCCATTCACGGCAACAAGGGCCAGAACGTGCGCATCAACTCCATGGAAGCCTTCCGCAACGGCGAGCTGCGCTTCCTAGTGGCTACCGACGTAGCAGCTCGCGGCATCGACGTGCCCCAGGTAAGCCACGTTATCAACTTCGACGTGCCGCTGGTGTACGACGACTACGTACACCGCATCGGGCGCACGGGCCGGGCCCAGCACACCGGGGCGGCCATTACCTTCGCCAACGAAGCCGAAATGCACCATATCGGCCGCATTGAGGAGCTCATCAACCAGCCCATTCCGGAGCTGCCCCTGCCGCCCGACGTGAAGGTGATGGATACCATGTTTGACGAGAAGCAAAGCATGGCCCGTGAAATTGACGAGCGGCGCAAAAAGCTGGACCCCGAGTTCCAGGGCGCTTTCCACGAAAAGGTGACCCCGTTGCAGAAAGGCATCGACAAGCGCACAGGCCTGCCCTACGTGGAAGGCCCCAACCGCAGCCAGAAAGGCAAGAAGAAGCGGGCCTCGCCGGGCAAAAGCCAGTCGCCGGCTGCCAAGGGTGCCGCCAAGCTGCGCAACGCCCGCCGCAGCAAGTAGCATTCGGCTTGTTTCAGCCAATAAAAAAGGCCCCGACCATTGCTGGTCGGGGCCTTTTTACGGCCCTAGCATGCCGGGAAGAGCTAGTTGCGCACAACGCGCTTGACAACGGTACCGTCGCCGGTCTGCAGGCGCACGGTGTAGATGCCCGACTGCAGCGTGCTCAGGTCGAGCTGGGTGCTGAGCTTACCACCTTGGGGCCGGGCCGTGAATGACTGCACCAACTGGCCCAGGGCATTGCGCACTTCGCCGCTGGCAGCTTCGGTCTTGGCCAGGCCGGCTACTTCCAGCGTAACCATGCTGCTGGCCGGGTTGGGGTACAACTCACTCTGAGCTTCCAGCGCCGCGTTGCGGGCCGAAGCCAGCGTGATGTTCTGGAAGTTGGAGTAGTTGGAGCGGGAGTTGTTTCGCCACTGCCGGCTGGCGTTGTCGAAGTCTTGATCTACTTTCCGCAGCACTACGTTGCTGGCGTTGTAGAACAGCTGGCTGCGGAAGCCGTACGAAAGTCTCCAGGCGTTGTTGGTCCACTCCTCTTCGGTGTAGCCCAGGTAGTTGCCGAAGTTGTCGTAGTTGTCGGCAAACCGGTAGTCAGGTACCCAGGCCGAGCCCGTGTAGGCTTCCACGGTGGTCGTGCGGCTACCGTTGCTGGCGTAGCTCAGGGTGGAGCGCTCCTCGTCCACGAAGGTGGTACCAATGAGCTCCTGCTCCTTATAAGAGGCTGGTTTCAACGCTGCCCAGTCGTACCAGACGATATCCATGATCCGCCCCTCCGTTACCCAGGCCCCATTCTCCCAGGACTGAAGCAGGACGGCGCTCCACTGCCCATTCACGAGGGTGTATACCTCCCGATCTTCGTTGACGAACACGCCGTCTTCCCAGTCTTTGCTGATGGATTCCGTTATAACTCCGGCCGCGTTGTAGGTGTACACATTCTGGGAGCCCCCGTCGGTTCCCCAGGCGGTGCCGTTCCACATCTGGCTCAGGTATTCCGTTTCATTGCCCCGAGCATCATAGGTCATCAACGACCGGTACTGATTAACCCAGGCGTTGTTGTTCCAGGTCTGGTAGGTGTAGGACGTCTGGTTGCCGCGGGCATCGTAGGTGTAGAGGTAGCGGGTGTCCAGCGCCGAGGTAGCCGAATCCCGGTACACCTCCTGCGTAACGCGGGCGCCGGAATCGTAGGTGTTTTCCTGCTTTCTATAGACAACCCACCGGCTGGTGTTGGTGTCCCAGAAATAGTTGACGCTCTGGCCGGGGCGCACCACGGTTGCCTTGATGCCGCGCATGGCATCCGTCAGCTGGCCTTTGTGCTTGTGCTGGGGCTTGTCGAAGCGGGAAGCAGATTTGCTTTGTTTTTCCGGAGCCACCTGGGCCTGCACGTCGGCAGCTGCCAGCGTCAGCAGACCAAGAATACCTAGAAAGATCTTTTGAGGAGAAGTGGGCATAAGGCAAAATGCGTTAGAAGGATAGGAGGAAAGTAGTAAGGCAATCTGCTGTCAGCAATTGAACATCAGACCTATACCACTGACAAAGCTACCCACGGGCCCGAGCCACCACAATACCTACAAGTGGGTATTTTACCGCCTTCGCCCAAACAAAAAGCCCCTGCCGCGGCTGCAACAAGGGCTTTTCTAAGGCAAAATCGGCCTTAATGATGAAAGAACGGCAGATCACTGAACTTGACGACAAAAAGCGTCATGACGGAGCCCCAGAACAGCGCGCTCCAGAGCATGTGCAGCACAATGCGCAGGCGCGGCACGTGCAACTGGGTGGCAATGACGGTGCCGCCGATGGGACTGAACAGCACCGGCGTCAGGAACGCAATGCCGGGCATCCCAAAACGGCGGAAGATGCCCACGATGCGGCGGCTGCGCTTGGTGAACAGCGGCTTGCCCTTGTCTTCGCGGCGCTGCCGCTGGTGCAGGGCCCACATGCGCCCCACCCCCGACACGACGATGACCGTGGTCATCATGCCCGCCACCGTCAGGGCCAGGGTCTGGAAAAAGGGAATACCCAGAGACACCCCCGCCAGCGGGCCGCCGAAGAACTTGACCATGCTCAGCAGGAAAACGGAAGCGTATTTGGCAAGATGGGGCAACACGGCGTTTTCGGGGCTAATGAAAAGGTACTGGCGTAAAGATAACACGTAAGCGCCAGCCCGTTTAGTTCCGCAGGATCACCAGTAGGTTATAGCTTGCTGCCGTACGACAGGTCGCCGGCGTCGCCCAGGCCGGGCACGATGTAGGCCTGCTCGTTGAGATGGTCGTCGACGGCGGCCACCCAGAGCGTGGCTTCGGGAATCTCGCGCGTCACGTATTCTACGCCCTCGGGCGAGGCAATAACGGCGGCAATGTGCACCTGCCGGGGCTGGCCGAAGCGCAGCATAGCCCGGTAGGTCTGCACCAGCGACTTGCCGCTGGCCAGCATCGGGTCGGCCAGAATCAGCACCCGCTCGTCCAGGTTGGGCGCCGAGAGATAATCGACCTGCACCCGCACCTGGGAAGTACCCTCGATGCGGTAGGCGGCGGCAAAAGCGCTGGGCGACTGGTCGAAGTAGTTCAGGAAACCCTGGTGAAAGGGCAGGCCGGCGCGCAGCACGGTAGCCAGCACCGGAAAGTCGCGCAGCTGCTTGCTGCTGGAGTCGGCCAGGGGCGTTTTCACCACTCTATCGGTGTAGCTGAGCTGGGAGCTGATACGGTAGGCCATAATTTCGCCCAGGCGCTGCAGGTTGCGGCGGAAACGCAGACTGTCGCGCTGCACGTCCACGTCGCGCAGCTCGGCCAGAAAGTGGTTGGCAATCGAGGGCTCGGCGCACACGATATGGACGCGGTCGGATGAACTTGCGGAGGCGGACTTTAGCGTTTCCATGACAGGTACCAGGGCTGACGGGTTTGGGAGAGGGCCGCGTACGGGACGGGCTGCGCCCCGAAGTTGGCAAAAAAACGGGCAATGGACGGAATCATGCCGCCTTCGAAGTCGAGCACGAGGCCGGGTGTGGCGGCATACTCCTGAATCAGGTAGTCGAGCAGCAGCAGCGGAGCCCCGGCTTTTTTGCCGGCCGGCGTGGCGGCGGCAAACAGGTAAATAATGACCCGCGGCGTTACAATAAACAAGGCTCCGGCCAGCAATTCGCCGGTGGCAGGCTCGCGCACTTCCAGAATCCGGACCTGATTCAGGCGCTGCAGATTCGCGATAAGCTGGGCCAACTGCCGGTAATGCCGCGGTTTCAGGCCTGCTACTTCGCTGCCTTTATGCGTTTGAAACAGCGTGAGCAGTTCGTGGGCTGAGTGCGTCTCGCTGACCTGCAACGGCTGTTCCTGCTGCTGGTTGATGCGCAGGCGGCGACGGTAGTCGGCCGTGTAGCCTTTCTGCAGAGCCTCGTAGCTGCCAGCCAACGACAGGCAGTAGGTTTGGCGCGAAGCCACACGGAGGTCCGAAATGTGGTTAGCCGTGTTCAGCTGGGTGTAGAAGCGGCCGAAATGACCGACGGCCAGCGCCAGGTACTCTTCTACGGCGCGGTGCCGGCTGGCGGCGGTGGTCAGCAGGCCCAGCTGCTGGGTGAAAGCGGGCTGATACACTTCCCGGCCCCAGGGCCGCCATTTTGTGGGTAGCGCCAGCACCGATACATACCGGCCCGATGCATCCTCCCGCTCTACCACGGCATCCCAACGGCCGGCGGTGGCTTGCAGCCACGCTGCCTGGGCGTAGGGCACGGCCTGCTCGGCGGCGGCCACGCAAGCGTCCCAGGCGGCGAGGTCGAGAGCAGAAAAGGGCAGGTAGTGCAGCGGCAAGGCAGGCGGAGCGAGCAGGAGACGGAAGCGTAAAAGTAGGGTAATCGGTACGGGTTTTCTGCTTTCTGTCGTTGCGTACGTACTAAGGCTGCCGGGCGCGAATACGGAGCGGGCGGCGTTAGTTTTCGGTCCGGACCCAACTCCCACCGTCGAACTGCGTAGGTTTGCCCCGCCGGGCGCCCTTACCAGCTGCGCGGCCCCCGTTCTTATGAAGAAACCGCTAATCCTTGCACTGTCTGCGCTGAGCCTGCTGGCAAGCCGCGCCCAGGCCCAGACCACGCCCCCGCCCGCCAAAGACCCCGACGCCGTCTGGCTGATTTTCGACCATCCGCTCGACCCCAAACAGCCGGGCAAAGACAAGCAGCCCGCCGCGCCCAAGCCGGCTGAAAAGCCCGCCGAAACCCCGGCCAGCACGGTGACTCCGGCAGCCCCAGCGGCGGTAGCGGCTCCGGCCGCCGCGCCCAGCCCGGGCCTTAATCCGGCCAAGACCACCCAGGGCAGCACTTACGTGCCGCTCGACCCGGACGTGTACCGCCTCATCGACCGGTATGCCATTAAATACGGTCCCGATTCCCTAGGCGACCCTTACACGGCAGTGCGGCCCTACCACCGGGCGGGCGTGGCTCATCTGGCCGAGCGAATTCTGAATGGTAACGCTACGGACGCTTCCTTATCGGCGGCTGACCGGTTTAATGCTGAATATCTGGCGCGCGACAACTGGAACTACTCCGGGCAGGGCACGGCACTCAACGAAAGTAAAAAGAGCTTTCTGACGTATTTCTACCGCAATCAGTCGGATCTGTTCCATGTCGAGACGCCCGACTTCACCCTGCGGGTAAACCCGGTGGTGTATTTCCAGGCCGGCAAAGATTCGGATAGTGACGGCCTGCGCTACACCAACACCCGCGGCGTACAGGTAGAAGGTACCGTGGACGGGCGCCTGGGCTTCTATACCTTTGTGGCCGATAATCAGATGGCCGTGCCCGCCTACGTGCAGAACCGGGTGGTGCGCGACACCATTGTGCCCCACGAGGGCTACTGGAAGTATTTCAAGGGCAAAACCGACCAGTACGACTTCCTCTCGGCCCGCGGCTACCTTACCTACGCAGCCACCAAGCACATCAACGTGCAGCTGGGCCACGACCGGAACTTCATCGGCAACGGCTACCGCTCCCTGATTCTGTCGGACTACTCGGCGCCGTATTTCTTTCTGAAGCTGAACACCCGCATCTGGAAGTTCAACTACCAGAACCTGTTTGCCGAGCTGACGGCCGACCGCCGGGAAGCCGACCAGGTGTATCCCAAGAAGTACATGGCCCTGCACCACCTAAGCCTGGACGTGACGCCAACCTTCAACGTGGGCGTGTTCGAGTCGGTGATGTTCTCGCGCGGCAAGGGCCGCTTCGAGCTGCAATATCTGAACCCGATTATCTTCTACCGCAGCGTAGAGCAGCAGATCGGCTCGGAAGACAACTCCCTGCTGGGGATGGACTTTAAGTGGAACATCCTGCGCCGGGGCCAGATTTACGGGCAGGTGGTACTCGACGAGCTGGTCGTCAGCCAGATTCGCTCGGGCAACGGCTGGTGGGCCAACAAGCAGGCCTTCCAGCTCGGCGGCAAGTATATCGACGTGGCCGGCATTCCAAACCTGGACATTCAGGCCGAGTTCAACTACATCCGCCCCTACACCTACCAGCACGAAGACTCTTACCGCAACTACCAGCACTACCAGCAGCCCCTGGCCCACCCCATGGGTGCCAACCTGTATGAGATTCTGGGTATCGTCAGCTACCAGCCCCTGCCCCGCCTGAACGTGGTGGCCAAAGGCTTCTACACCAAGCAGGGCCTCGACAACGTGCCGGCAGTGGACCCCGAGCTGAACTACGGCGGCAACGTGCTGAAGTCCTACACTACCCGTATTTCGGAGTACGGCAACAGCGTGGGCCAGGGCAACGCCACCCAGCTGCTGCACGGCGACCTGACGGCTAGCTACATGGTGAAGCACAACCTCTGGCTCGACGCCAAACAGATTGTGCGCCGCCAGACCGGGGCTGCTACGGCCATTGGCAACGGTACCGAGGCGTTTTTCTCGGTAGCCCTGCGCTGGAACATTGCCCAGCGCCTGCACGAGTTTTAAGCCCTGCTGACTTCTACCCCACAGCCCGGTGCTGCTTCCTCAGGATAGCGGCACCGGGCTTTTGGTTTGTGGCTGCCTAGCCGGTTACGCGCAGCGAGTTGCCAGTCTGGGTCACGGTGTATTTCTTCAGGGCGCGGGTGGCGGGGCCGGCGGCCACGGTACCGTCGCTGTTGAACATAGAGCCGTGGTTGGGGCACATAAAGCTGTTGGCGCCGGCCTGAAACACGATGGTAAAGCCCTCGTGGGTGCAGGGCGCCTGCACGGCAATGTAGCTGCCGTTCGTCAGCCTAGCCACAATTACGCGCCGGGCCGCCCCGTACACGAAGCCCACGGCCGGGTCGTTCAGGGGCGCGTTGGCCGGGTCGGTCAGGTCGAGGGTGAAGTCGACGCCGGTAGCGCCGGTGCCGCCGGTAGGGGCCGGGGCCGGGTCGTCGTCGGAGCCGCCGGAGCAGCCGCCCAGGCAGCCGGTGGCCAGCACGGCGGCCGCGCCCAGGCCAAAAAGCTGGATAAATTCTTTGCGTTCCATCAGACTAGAGCGGGAAATGGCCGGGGCGGCCGTGGAAGAATAGGAGGTTGTTCTACTCTCCCACTCGGCGGCGGCGGGGCAAAAGGTTGCCTGGGCCGCAACCCGAATCGGGGGTTACCTTTGCGGCGCTTATGAAGACCTACCTCCGCATCCTGCAGTATGCCCGGCCGCTGGCCAATACGGTACCGCTTTACCTGCTCTACACCATCTGCGGCATCTTTTTCAACATCGGCAACCTGGCCCTGGTCATCCCGATGCTGAACGTGCTGTTCGAAACCACCAAGAAACATCAGGCCCCCGACCGGCTGCCCAGGTTCACGCCCACGCTCGACTACATCACCGGCACATTCGACTTCTACTTCACCCAGGTTATAGCCGACCACGGCAAGCTCGGGGCTTTGCTGTTCGTGTGCGTGGTGCTGGTTGTGTCCGTGTTTTTTAGCAACGTATTCCGCTACCTGAGCCTGCGCCTCGCGGCCCGGGTCCGCTCCCGCGTTATCCGCAACCTGCGCCGCGACCTGTACCACCGCGTCATTCAGCTGCAGCTGGGCTACTTCGCCACCGGCCGCAAGGGCGACATGATGTCGCGCTTCACCAACGACGTGCAGGAAGTGGAAATATCCGTGGTCAACACCCTGCAGGCCGTGGTGCGCGACCCGCTCTACATCATCTTCTACTTCGTGGTGCTGTTCTACATGTCCACCAAGCTCACGCTGTTTTCCCTGGTGCTGCTGCCGTTGTCGGGGGGCATTATTGCCATGCTGGCCAAACGCCTACGCACCCAGGCCAAAACCAGCCAGAGCACCCTGGGCTCCATGCTGTCCGTCATCGACGAGACGCTGGGCGGCATTCGGGTTATCAAGGCGTTTAATGCCCAAGACTATATCAAAGGCAAGTTTGAGGCTCAGAACGACCAGTACGCTGCCACCTCGCGCCGCATCGACAACATCCGGGACCTGGCCTCACCCTTTTCCGAGTTTGCGGGCATCATGGTCATTGCCGGCCTGATTTACTTCGGGGGCACGCTGGTGCTGGGGGGCACTGCCGACATGGAAGCCGCAGAGTTTATTGCCTACATCCTCATGTTTTCGCAGGTGCTCACGCCAGCCAAGTCTCTGTCGTCGTCGTTTGGCAACATTCAGCGCGGCCTGGTGGCCGGCGAACGGGTGCTGAGTATCATCGATACAGAGCCGGCCATTCGCGACAAGCCCGACGCGAAGATTCTGCCCGCCTTCCAGCACCAGATTGAGCTGCGCCATCTGCAGTTCGGCTACGGCGACAATCTGGTGCTCCAGGACATCAACCTCATAATTCCCAAAGGTAAAACCATAGCGCTGGTAGGCCCTTCCGGCGGCGGCAAAAGCACCCTGGCCGACCTGTTGCCCCGCTTCTACGACCCCACCGGCGGCCAGATTCTCATCGACGACATCGAGGTGCGCGACTGCACCATTCATTCCGTGCGTGACCAGATGGGCATCGTGACCCAGGAAAGCATCCTGTTCAACGACACGATTTTCAACAACATCCGCTTCAACACCCAGGCCACCGACGAGCAGGTGATTGAAGCCGCCAAAATTGCCAACGCCCACGAGTTCATCATTCAGGCCCCCGACGGCTACCAGACCTTTATCGGCGACCGGGGCAGCCGCCTGTCGGGTGGGCAGCGCCAGCGCCTGAGCATTGCCCGGGCCATCCTGCGCAATCCACCCATCCTGATTCTGGACGAGGCCACCTCGGCCCTCGACACCGAATCGGAGAAGCTGGTGCAGGAAGCCCTGACGCGCCTGATGCAGAACCGCACCTCCCTGGTTATTGCCCACCGCCTGAGCACTATTCAGCACGCCGACGAAATCGTGGTGCTGCAGCAGGGCCGCATCGTGGAGCGCGGCACCCACGAGGAGCTGCTGCGCCGCGAAGGTGGCGTGTACCAGCGCCTGAATTCCATGCAGACCAACGGCGTACTGCCGTAGCAACAAGCCGAAGAGGAACAACTGGAAAACGGGGTAGGCCAACTGTAGGGCCCTTCCCTGCGTTTATGCGCACGTCACCGGACAGATTACGCGGCTCCTAGATTGGCAAAACTCTATATTTAGTGCGCCAACCAGGCTGCCGCGTGGAACTGCCACCGGTGTTTTCCGGAAATCTAGCCTTCTCCCTCCTATGCTTGCTCTCAAACGCCTGGTTACAATTCTGGTCATGGTGTACCTGCTGCTGGCGCTGCTCTTCATCTTCAGCCCCGCCACCCGCGACACCTTCGCCTCGGCCTTCAACCTGAGTGGGCCCGAGGGCCTAGCCACGTTTTATAATACGCTCTTCATCGTCGGGGCGGTGCTGCTGGCCTTGCACCTCATCACCGAAAACATGGACAGCGCCCTGCTGCGCCGCGAAACCACGGCGCTGAACGGCAAAATCAACGAGCTGAAAGCCAAGCTCTACGACCAGCAGATTGACCAACGGGAGCGGGACTTTCAGCAGCGCGCCGCCACTACCGCCGTGCCCGTGACGCCCGTAGCTACCACGCCCGGCGCTACTACCATTTATCAGTCGGGGCCGGTAACGCCCGCCCCCGCTGCCGCAGGCACCGCTACGTCCAGCCACGATGTGGAGCACCCCACCTTTCCGCAGTCGGACCCCGGCCTGATGAATGCGCCCGTGCAGCATCCCAACACGATAATTCCGCCCTCCCCGGCCGGGAACCCCGACAACCGCTCTTCGTTGTAACTTTGCGGCGTGACTGCACCGCTAACTGACCTCATCCGCGCCGAGCTGACCGAAGCGCGCACCGTTCTCGACCGTTTTCTGGCTGACCCCGAAAACCTGTCGCGCATTGAGCAAGCTGCCCGCCTGATGGCGGCCAGCCTCAAGCAAGGCGGCAAAATCCTGAGCTGCGGCAACGGCGGCTCCCTCTGCGACGCCCAGCACTTTGCCGAGGAGCTGAGCGGCCGCTACCGCCTTGACCGGCCCGCCCTCGGCGCCATTGCCCTCACCGAAGCCTCCCACATGAGCTGCGTGGCCAACGACTATGGCTACGAGCATGTGTTCGGCCGCTACGTGCAGGCCCTGGGCCGCCCCGGCGACGTGTTGCTGGCCATCAGCACCAGCGGCAACTCACCGAACGTGCTGCGCGCCGCCGAAGCGGCCAAGGCCATCGGCATGCCGGTGGTCAGCCTCACGGGCAAAGACGGAGGCTTGCTGGCCGGGCTCAGCGACGTGGAAATCCGGGCCCCGCACCACGGCTTTGCCGACCGGGTGCAGGAAATCCACATCAAAGCCATTCACATCCTGATTATGCTCATTGAGCAGCTGGTAGCGGAGGCCTCCGAGTAGCGTTTCTCTTCTTATCGACTGAATTTTAAAGGTCAGCTCTTACCGGGGCTGGCCTTTTTCGTGCTGATGCGCGGTTCTCTTCTATCTTAGCTCCCGGATTCTTATTCTTTATCGACTTATCCGTTATTTCCTATGCTTACCAAAACGTATGGCTCGGCCGTGCAGGGCGTCAACGCTAATACCATTACCATTGAAGTAGTCGTATCCCAGGGCACCAATTTCTATGTGGTGGGCCTCGCCGACAACGCCATTAAAGAAAGCCAGCAGCGCATTGAAGCCGCGCTAAAAATCAGGGGCTACCGCATGCCGCGCACCAAGGTGGTGGTCAACATGGCCCCGGCCGATATCCGCAAGGAAGGCTCGGCCTACGATTTACCCATTGCCCTGGGCATTCTGCATGCCTCGCAGCAGCTGAACACCGAAAAGCTGGGCAACTACATCATCATGGGGGAGCTGGCTCTGGATGGGGAGCTGCGGCCGGTGCGGGGCGTGCTGCCCATCGCCATTCAGGCCCGCAAGGAGGGTTTTAAGGGCTTTATCCTGCCCCGTGCCAACGCCCAGGAGGCCGCCATCGTCAATAACCTCGACGTTATTCCGGTCGAAAACATGCAACAGGCCATCGACTTCTTCGAGGGCCGCCTGCCGATCGAGCCGCTCACGCTGGACACGCGCACCGTTTTCCAAACCACCGCCAACCAGTACGCCGCCGACTTTGCCGACGTGCAGGGTCAGGAAAACATCAAGCGGGCCCTGGAAATTGCGGCGGCCGGTGGCCACAACGTCATCATGATTGGGCCACCCGGCGCGGGCAAAACCATGCTGGCCAAGCGCCTGCCCAGTATTTTGCCCGCTCTTTCCATCAGTGAGGCGCTGGAAACAACCAAGATTCATTCGGTAGCTGGCAAGCTCGGGGCCAACGCCTCCCTGCTCACGACGCGCCCTTTCCGCTCGCCCCACCACACCATTTCCGATGTGGCACTGGTCGGGGGCGGGGGCAATCCGCAGCCGGGCGAAATCTCCCTGGCCCACAACGGCGTGCTGTTTCTGGATGAGCTGCCCGAGTTTAAGCGCACGGTGCTGGAGGTAATGCGCCAACCCCTGGAGGAACGCCGCGTCACGATTTCGCGGGCTAAGGTCAGCATCGATTTCCCCTCAAACTTCATGCTCATCGCCAGCATGAACCCCTGCCCGTGCGGCTACTACAATCACCCGGAGAAAGAGTGCGTGTGCGGCCCCGGCGTGGTGCAGCGCTACCTCAACAAAGTCAGCGGCCCGCTGCTCGACCGCATCGACCTGCACGTGGAAGTAACGCCCGTTACCTTCGACCAGATGACGGAAACCCGCAAAGCCGAAACCAGCGAGCATATTCAGCTGCGGGTAGAGAAGGCCCGCGAGGTACAGACAGCGCGGTTTCGGGAGTTCCCCGAGATTCACTCCAACGCCATGATGCCCTCGCAGATGGTCAAGGAGCTGTGCCAGATCGACGATGCGGGCCGCACCCTACTCAAAACGGCGATGGAGCGCCTGGGTCTCTCGGCCCGTGCCTACGACCGGATTCTGAAAGTGGCTCGCACCATTGCCGATTTGGGCGGCGCCGAGGAAATCTACCTAGAGCATCTGGCAGAGGCTATCCAGTACCGCAGCCTCGACCGGGAAGGCTGGGCGGGCTAAGCGCTCCACCTGAGCATCAAACGCTGCTGGCGGGCCCTACCGGCGGGCAAATAGGAGAAAACAGGTGACAGGAACAGGTGATGATTAAAGCTGATTACATTATGTTTTTCCATCTCCAAAGGTTGGCCCAGCAGTGCTGCCGTTTCCGCTCAGATCGAGCAGCCACCGCGGCGGCGCGGCTTCCAGCGCCAGGGCGGCGAGGTTGAGCCAGCTGCCGGCCTGGTCGAGGACCGCCGAATCGGAGGTCACGACGATATCCGTGGTTTGGGCCAGCTCACGGTCAGGGTTCAGCACGACTTCAGCTGTCCAGGGTAAGCCCAGGCGCGGCCCCAGCTCGCGCAGGCGCGCCGCGAGCCGGCCGCTATTGGACACTGGCTGGTCGAGCAGCCACCGTATGGGACCAGGCGCCAGGGGCCGGAGCGCGGCGGCGGCCAACTCAATGGCCCGGTCGGTTTCCAGCACTGCCCGGTAGGTGCCGTGTACACTCGACAAGTCGCGCAGGGCACCATCCCGTCCTCGCAGCACTACGCCGCCGCTCAGCGCCGTTTCCAGGGTAATCAGCAGGTTGAAGCCATCAATGGACACGAGCCGCCCATCCAGATTGGTGGCCGGTAGCTGCGCGGCCGTGCGCCGTTGGTACTGCTCGTCGGTGCAGGCAGCGCGGCCCACGGCCCAGCGCTGACGCTCAGTTAACGCATATCGGTCGCCAACCAGCTTCAGGGTGGCGCCCGGTGGATAGCCACGCGTCAACAGCCAGGATAGTTCCTGGACGGCGGTGCGCAGGACTGGCACCCACCGGGGCGCAAACAAGTTACTATCGGCTGGGTGAGGGCCACGGTGGCGGGTATCGGCGGAGCGCATAGGGAGTTGCTACTAAGTTACCGGAACGGCAAAGACGCGTAGGCAGATGGAAAAGTAACGCTTACGGCTTTGTCGCCCCCTATTTAGCTGGTAGAGCTGACACGCCAGCCACCGGTGGAAGATGTGCTGCCCTGCAGGCAGGCAGCAGGTACTTTACGGCAGTGGCGTTACCCGGCCGTGTACTACTTCTAGCGGACTGGTAAGGCACCCGCTCCCTGCAACCCACACCTAGTAGCTCTGTCTATGCGACAAATAGCCTACCGAAGCGCTGCGACCAAACGGCCGTGCAGCCATTTTTTTACGCTTGTTTCTGTAACCATTGCTGCTTGCGGCAGTGTCCATCCTTGCCGGTGCTGTCCGGTGATGCTACGGCAGCAAGCAGCCGCCCTCCTGTTTTCTCTACTCCCGCCCCATGAAATACCTCTACCTGCTGCTATATAGCGCCCTGTTGCTGCTGGCTTGCCCAAGCTGGGCGCAGTCTACTGGGGTGCTCACTGGTACAATCAAGGACGAGAAAGGGGCCGCCGTGGGCTTTACCACCGTAGCCGTGGTGCTGGCCGGGGGCAAGACCAGTGTGACGGGCACCGTGGCCGATGAAAATGGCCGCTTCCAGCTGCAGGCGCCCGCGGCCGGCAGCTACGTGCTGCGTGTTAGTGCCGTGGGCTACAAGCTGCTGGAAACTCCCGCCTTCGCGCTCAGTGCCGCCGCGCCCGGCCTCGACTTTGGCCTGCTCGTGCTGCTGGCCGATGCTAAGCAGCTGGCCGAAGTCAACATCGTGGGGCTGCGGCCAACCATTGTGCAGGAGGCCGACCGCATGGTGGTCACGGTGGAGGGCACGGCCATGGCGGCCGGCAACACGGCCTTCGACGTGCTGGCCAAATCGCCGGGCGTGTTCATCGACCAGGAGGGCAATATTCAGCTCAACGGCAAGCCCGGCGTGACGGTCATGCTCGACGGGCGGCTTACGTACCTCTCGGCCCGGGAGCTGCGCAGCATGCTCGAAGGCATGCCCGCGGCCAACCTGAAAAACATCGAAATCATCACCAACCCGCCGGCCAAATACGACGCGGAAGGCACTTCGGGCATTCTCAACCTGAACCTGAAAACCAACACCCAGCGGGGCCTCAACGGCAGCGTGTACGCCAGCGGCAACTACAACTTTCAGCAGTTTGGCCACACCTACGGGGCCAGCCTGAACGCCAAGCAGGAAAAGTGGAACGCTTTTTTGACCCTGGACGGCTCGCGCCGGGTGGGCGGCCGGGATGCCACTTTCACGCGCATCTTCTACGGGGAGCGGAAAACCACCTACTTCGACCAGCAGGCCACCGGCAACTTCGTTTCCACCAGCCCGCCGGTGGTGCGCACCGGCGCCGACTACAGCCTGAGCAAGCGTCACAGCGTGGGCTTTATGGCTGGCTACACCCTACGCCGAGGCGAGTCCGACTTCCTGACCGACACCTACCTGGGCCCGTCGCGGCAGGAGCCCACCCGCTTTATCGACGCGGACAATTTCAGCCGCACCACCTACACAAACTACACCGGCAACCTGCACTACAATGGCAAGCTCGATACCACCGGCACTACGCTGACCGCTGACCTGGATATGGTCAAGATTACTAGCCAGGGGCAGGCCGATTTCTTCAACATCTTCACCGAGCTGGGCCCGGGCACGAGCACCCGCAACGTGGAGTACACCAATACTCTGTCCGATCTGCAGATCTACGCCGGCAAGTTCGACTACACCCGGCCCTTCGCCGGGGGCCACAAGGTAGAAGCCGGCATGAAGGTCAGCCAGGTGAATGCCGACAACGACTCGCGGTTTTACTTCAACAACGGGGCCCTGGAGCTGGATCCACTGCGCACCAACTACTTTGCCTACCGGGAAAGCATCCAGGCCGCCTACCTGAACTGGAGCGGCAAGGCCGGGGAACGACTGAAGCTGCAGGCCGGCCTGCGGGCGGAGAATACCCGGTCGGTGGGCGAGTCCTACACCACCGGGCAGGTTACCCGTCGCCGCTACCTGAACCTGTTTCCCAGCGTGTTTGCCCAGCAGGAAATCAACAAGAACTACGACCTGAGCTTCAGCTACAGCCGCCGCCTGAACCGCCCGAACTACGGCAGCCTGAACCCCTTCCGCTTCTACCGGGACCCGTATACTTACGAGGAAGGCAACCCATTTCTGCGGCCTCAGTACACGCAGGCCTTCCGCCTGGCGCACACCATCCACAAGGTCTACAGCTTGGCCTTCAACTACGACTACCAGACGGCCGTTCTTTCGGAAGTACCCATCCTGGATGTGGAGGCAGCCACCACGAAGTATACTACCGACAACCTCGATACCGGCCACATCATCGGCCTGACCGGGGTGGCGCCCTATAAGCTGGCCAAGTGGTGGGACTCGCAGAATACCGTAGTGGTGTCCTACCGCAAGTTCAGCACCGACGCCACCAACGGCTTTTTGACTAACGAGCAGCTCTACTACATGCTGCAGTCCAACCACACGCTGCTGCTGCCCAACAAGGTACGCCTGGAAGTGGAGGCCCGCTACCTGGGGCCCACCGCTTCGGGCCTCTACCTGATTGAGCCCATGCACTGGTTGGGCGTAGCCGTAAAGCGCACCTTGCTGCGGGAAAAGCTCGACGTGAGCCTCAACGTGAATGATATCTTCAAAGGCTACCGCTACCGATTCAGCACCAACATCAACGGCAATATCAACGACTTCAACCAGTACTTCCGCTTCCGCAGCGTAGGCCTAACGGTGCGCTACAACTTCAGCCGAGGCGCCAAAATCGATGTCAAGCGCCGTAACAGCAACTTGGAAGAAGTCAATCGGGCCGGCTAGGCAAACTGCTGGAACTACTTTACTTGTGTCTGCCAGCCTAGCCAGGCTGTAGCCGAAGCCCCACTTGTGGTCCAAATAACAAAAAACCCTCACTGCTTGCCGCAATGAGGGTTTTGGTGATCCCGCTGGGATTCGAACCCAGGACCCGTACATTAAAAGTGTACTGCTCTACCAGCTGAGCTACAGAATCGGTTCCCGATAGGCAAATGAGATTCGCGTTTCGGGGTTGCAAAAGTGGCAGAAACAGGGCTATTGTCCAAACTTTTCCGGCACAACTTTACTCAATTTCTATCTACCACCACCTATCACACTTATTTTCAAACAGATACTCGCTATAAAAAACTTCTATTCCAGTACCTGACCGGGAAAGCCTTTCTACCGGAATAAAGTAGGAGCTTTGTAGCCGCATACTTCGTGACCTGCCATGTATAAAGCTCTGCTAAAACCCCTGCTTTTTCAACTCGATGCCGAGCAGGCTCACCACTTTGTTTTCGATAACCTGCGGCGCAGCTGCCGCCTGCCTGGCACGAAGGCCTTGCTGCGCAGCCTCTACGACTTCGTGCATCCGGGGCTGGAGCGGGAGGTTTTCGGCCTGAAGTTTCGCAATCCGGTGGGCCTGGCCGCGGGGTTCGACAAGAATGCCGAGCTGACGGATGAGCTGGCGACAATGGGCTTTGGCTTTGTGGAAATCGGGACGGTGACGCCCCGGGCCCAGCCGGGCAACCCAACGCCCCGCCTGTTCCGGCTGCCGCAGGATGAGGCCCTGATCAACCGGATGGGCTTCAACAATGAGGGCGCGGCGGCGGCGGCCCAGCGGCTGCGGCGGCGGCACTCGACTATAATTATCGGGGGCAACATCGGCAAGAACAAGGACACGCCCAACGAGCAGGCCGCCGCCGATTACGTGGCGAGCTTCGAGACCTTGTTTGATACGGTTGATTACTTCGTGGTCAACGTCAGCTCGCCCAACACGCCCAACCTGCGGCAGCTGCAGGAAAAAGAGCCCTTGATCCGGCTGCTACAGCAGGTGCAGGAGCGCAACCTGGCCAAACCCAAACCCAAGCCCCTGCTGCTCAAAATCGCGCCCGACCTCACCGACGGCCAGCTCGACGACATCCTGACCATTGCCGCCGAAACCCGCCTGAGCGGCCTAGTGGCCACCAACACGACCATCGCCCGGGACGGGCTGAACACGGATCCGGGCCAGCTGGCGGCCGTTGGGGCAGGCGGACTGAGCGGCAGGCCCCTGCGGCAGCGCAGCACCGATGTTATTCGTTACCTGCACCGGCATTCGGCTGGCGGCCTGCCCATTATTGGTGTTGGCGGTATAGGCTCGGCGGCCGACGCGCTGGAAAAGCTGGCAGCCGGCGCGTCCCTCGTTCAGCTTTACACGGGCTTTATCTACGAGGGGCCGGCGCTGGTGAAGCGCATCAACCAGGCGGTAGTGGCCGCTCAGCGGTAAGCGCTACCCTAGTTCGGGCTGGATACGTACTTCCACAACTTTCTCGGGGTGGTGGCCTTGGGCAAACTGCTTTTTATAGCGCTGCTGCACCCAGAGCATGGGCGGAATGATGACTAGCGTCGGCCACAGAAAGCTCAGCGGGAAAGGAATAAACGTGAGGCTGGTAGCGGAAAAGGCCGAAACCGCCGCTACATAGGAGCCCACGAAGCCCGATATGTGATTCAGCAGCCACTGCCCGGCCGGCCACGGGCCTGTGCGCCGGAAGGCGCGGGCCTGACGCAGGGTTGTGAAGAGGCCAATGCCGCCGAAAACCACCGGTACCGGGTTCGTTTTCAGGTGAAGCAGGCCGTAAGCCAATGTCCCGGCAAACACGGCGGTACCGATGCCCACTCCCGCCCAGTCGAGCCGATTGGCCCGCTCCTCGCCCCGGCTCAGGTGCTTGTGATAAATCGAGCGGTAGCCAAACCACGCCAGATACAGGCTGAAAATACCCGTTAGCAATAGGAAAGTCAGGCTCTTGAGCACCGCGGCAACCAGAGCCGTAGTGCCGGCTACTATCATGGCCCAGAAGAATATCCGGCCCCAGAAACGGTGCGCTGAGCCGCCTTTACGCACGTACAAAGCTGCCGGCGCCACGAAAAAGCCAATAAAACCGGCCGTAATATGCAGCCAGCGGTTTAGTAGCAGCAAGGTTTCCATGATGGTGAGGGGTAAGTTGGTGAGGAGCTGTTCTGACTGCACGCCCCGAAGGAAGGAGAAAGCGTGGCCGCTTACCAATTTCCCTTACTCAACCGCCGGATAAGGCTTCTGAATCGTCATCTGCCGCCCCCAGACTCAGCGGCCCACCACCGCATAATATCACTACAGCCGCATACCCACTTTCAGCTCGACCACGTCGGCGGCCCCACGGTGAATTTTCAGGTCGGCGGAGCCCCACAGCTGCTGGGTAAACTGATATTTCAGCCCCAGCCGCTCGTAGTAGAACTTGTTGGACTTGTAGGGATTGTAGACGTAAAAGCCCAGGTGCGACACAAACGCCAAGCGCCCAAACAGCAGCTCGTGCCCAAAGAACACGCCGGCCTTTTTCACATCGGGCAGGGTTTCGCCCGCGCGAGACGTGTCGCGCAGCTGCACTAGTAACGACCGGTCGTAGAAGCCCTCGGCGCCCAGCACCAGAGCGCTTTTGCGGTTGACGCGCCGCCCCACCGCCGCCGAAATCGACTGCACCGCGTACTTGCGCCGGTCCGACTCGTTGCGCTGTTTAAAGCCCAGGCTGGTGCTCAGGTCCAGGAAATTGTGGCCCACCTCGTCGGGCTCGGCCGTGGGTCCCGTGCTCAGGGGCCGGAACGGGCGCTGCTGGTGATAGTTGATGCCCAGAAACACCGTGGGCAGGTTGATGCCGAAGTTGGGCTTGGTGGTGGCGCCGTTGGAATAATGATTGAGCCCCAGGCCCAGCAGCAGCCCGTAGTGGGGCGTAACGGTCAGGTCGTATTCCAGCCGGCCCTGGAGCGTGGCATTCAGCCGGGAGCTGACGAAGTTGTTTTTGTGATTGGTTTCCTGGTCGTAGCGCGTGGGAAAGATGCCGATGCCGGTGCCGATGCGGAAGCTCAGTTCCTGCCGGGCCGAGCGAAAAATGGCTTTGTTGAGGTACACCGTGGCCGCGTACGACTTGCCCAGCACCGGATTGTGGTAGTCGTAGTATACCAGCGCCAAGCCCACCTTGGGGTAGTTGTACCAGGCATGCCAGGGCTCCGAGCCGTTGGTTTGGCGCTGCACATTCAGCTCCAGGCCCGTGGGGTGCGACTTTACCAGGTGCTTGACCGAAGGCGTGTGGGCAATGATAAAACTGCCCTGCCCGTACAGGCCCAGCACCAGCGGCGGGCGGGTATCAACGGCGGCTGGTTGCTGCGCCCGGGCGCTGGCCCCACTTAGCAGCATAGTAAGGAGCAACCCGTAACGAATCATCATCAAACGATAGAATCCAAGCTCCTCAAAAATAGCTAAAGCCGCGGAAGCCACCACGGAAACGCCCGGTTATTCTGCCCGCCGCAACCGGCTGACCCTGTTGCTACTTCCGGGAAACCAGCTAATTATCATTTAGTTAAATCCAAGAAAAGTTGGTACTCGTCCGCAACAATTAAGGCCGCCTTTGCGCTATTACCCCCAACAGCAGCTTTTCCGGGTCCTGCTTTTGCCCGTTTCCGACCCGGCTATTTTCCACCTACTTTGCTTTTTCCTATGAAAAAATATGCAGCTCTCGCCCTGGCTCTCGCTACTACTTCCGTTGCTTACGCACAAGATTCGGGCGGCTTTCGGCTTGGTGTAAAAGCCGGTGCTACTTACTCCAACGTTTCCGGCGATAATGTGACTCAGCTCACCGGAACCGGCTACAGCAGTGAGCTGGGCGACTACAAATTCGGCTACAACGCCGGTATCAGCGCCAGCATCCCCGTTAGCGCCGACGGCTTCTTTTCCTTTGCCCCCGAGCTGCTCTACAACCGCAAGGGCTACGAAATCACCTCCACGCAGAAAAACGTTACGGGCAACATTGCCAAGGTAGAAACCGAGCAGCAGCGCGTGCTGCACTACCTGGACGTGCCGCTGCTGGCTAAAATCAACGCCGGCGGCCTGTTTTTCGAGCTGGGCCCCCAGGTTAGCTTCCTGTTTGGCTCAAAGGTGAAGCAGCAAACGACCACCAAGTATACCGACGGCACTAAGGACAAGACAGAAGACAACAGCGGCTTCCGCGACTACACCGGCGCCACGCGCGACGAGGCCGACAAGTCGGACCTCTCGCAGTTTGACCTTAGCGGTGTGGCCGGCGTGGGCTACCAGACCGAAGGCGGCCTGAGCCTGGGACTGCGCTACGCCCGCGGCTTCAACTCGCTGATTGACACGAAAGACGCCGACAACGAGCCCAAGGCTTTCAACAACGCCTTTACCCTGCAGGTAGGCTATTTGCTGCCCTTTGGCAAATAGTTTTTAAGGACCTGATATTCTGGCTGCTCCTCAAGGCAGCCAGTTTTTTTGCTCTTCCGCTGTACCTTCTGCAGCTCAACTACGTTTGAGGGCACATCCTGAAGTTCTCAGGCCCCATTACTATTTCAGCTTACTACACTTCCCTCTCATGAAAAAGACCACTGTCCTGTTGTCCCTCTTAGCTGCCATCGGTCTGACGACCACTGCGCAGGCTCAAGTCCGTTTCGGCGTGAAAGGTGGCGTCAACCTGTCTAGCTATTCAGGCTTGACCAAAGAGCAAAAAGAGATTGACGAGAACCTGGTGAATGCCAACGGTGGCGTCATGATGAACGCGCCCCTGTCCGATGACGGCTTTTTCTCGATTCAGCCCGAGCTGCTCTATTCCGGCAAAGGCATCAAGTTCAAGTTTGATGGCGGTGAAACCGTAGAGCGTACGCATTACGTCGATCTGCCGATTCTGGCTAAAATCAACGCCGACGGCTTTATCTTCGAAGCCGGACCGCAGGTAGGCTACATGGTAACGCGCAAAGGCACGCTCACGGCCGGTGGCGAAACCGCTGAGGACAGCGACTTCAACGGCGTAAACCGCTTCGACTTAGGCTACGTGGCCGGGGTAGGCTACGAGCTGGAAAGCGGCCTGGGCTTCGGCATTCGCTACAACGGCGGCCTGCTGGATGTGGCCAAGGAAGTAGATGGGCAGGAGACGTTCAATACCAAAAACTCGGTCTTCCAGTTTCAGGTAGGCTACCTGTTCGGTGGCAAGTAAACCGCTTGAATTCCATAAAAAAGCCCCTTGTCAATACGACAAGGGGCTTTTTTGCGTTTGTATATTTCCGGGGCCGTAGGATTCTGGCATATTTTTCGCCTCGCTATGGCTACGTGTTCATTGCACCTCAACTCTCCACACGATGAAAAAGACCATAATTGCCCTCGCCTCTTTGGTATCGGTTGCCACCATTAGCGCCTCCCGGGCCCAGGGCATCCGGCTGGGTTTGCGGGCCGGGGCCAACTATTCCAATCTGGCCGGCGACGTGAAAAACGAAAGCACCTACAACAACAAAATCGGCTTTCTGGGCGGTGTGATGCTCAATGCGCCTTTGGTCGGCGACGGATTCCTGTCGGTGCAGCCCGAAATCCTGTTCTCCCAGAAAGGCTTCGAAAACAAGCCGACCGAGTATAAAAACCTGCTAGGCACCACCCAGAAGCGCGAAGGCCAGGTAAACTACAACTACCTCGACGTGCCGGTGCTGTTCAAGGTAAACGCCAGCGGCCTGGTGTTCGAACTCGGGCCGCAGTACTCCTACCTGCTCAGCATCAAGGACGAAACCCGGGTGACTACCACTTCGGGCCTCACCGGCAACACCAGCAGCAGCACAACCCACAACCAGAAAAACCTCGACCAGCTCAACCGCAACGAGCTGGGCTACGTGGCCGGCCTGGGCTACCAGGCTGAGAATGGCCTGAGCCTGAACCTGCGCTACACCGGAGCCTTCAGCGACTTCGTGAAGAGCGACAACGACACCTACTTCGATGGCGACCTGAAAAACGCCCGCAACTCGGCCCTGCAGGTTTCCCTGGGGTATCTGCTTCCCGCTAAATAACGCGCTGCGCCGCACGAAAAAGCCCGGTTTTTCTTCGGAAAGGCCGGGCTTTTTCGTGCCCGGCGCGTACGTTGGGGCTTGAACTCTGCTTAGCTTTACCCTCCCTATCCTATTTCTACTGGTAGCTGCCCGGGCCTATTCGCCGCCTTAAGTACTTCATGAAAAAAACGATTATGCTGCTGGCGGCTCTGCTGCTGGCAGGCGGCTCCAGCCACGCCCAGTTGCTGCGCTTAGGTCTGAAGGCCGGTGGTAATGTATCGAATGTAGTGGGCTACGACGCCGAAAACAGCGGCTGGCTGATAGGCGCCCACGGTGGCGTGCTGGCCCAGCTGCGCCCGGCGGGCCTGCCCCAGTGGGGGCTGCAGGCCGAGGCGCTCTATACCATGAAGGGCGACAACTCGGCGACCTACGGCCCGAGCGTGATGGCGCGCCTGGACTACCTGGATTTCCCGGTGCTGCTGCAGTACCACTGGGACAATATTTTCTTTGAGGCCGGCCCCCAGGCCAGCTACCTGCTCTCGGTGGCATCGGTCAACCCGCTGGTGGTCCTGCCCGGCACCGTGACCTTCCGCCGGTGGGCGTATGGCTTTGCGGCGGGCCTTGGTTACCAGGATCCTTCCGGGGTGCAGATCGGCTGGCGCTACAACGCCGACCTGACCAACATCCGCAAGGCCATCCAGTATGCCGACGACAACGTGCAGCAGGTGCGCCTGCGCAACAGCGTCATGGAGTTTTACCTGGGCTACAACGTGGGTGCCGGGCAGCTGGGTGGTGCCCTGCTCGGGGCCGGCAAGGGCATCGGCCGCGGCACCAAGTTTCTGTTCTTCACCGGCCCCAAGCGGCTGCTATTCGGCAAAAAGCAGCGCCCCGCTCCCACCGAAGCCCCGGCCGCTACTCCGGCCCCGGCTCCCGCGCCGGCACCGGTCACCCCCAAGCCCTGAGCACGGGTGCGTAGGCTTCAAGCCCTGGCAGCAACCTGCGCCTTCCAACCCGACGGGCATTAAAAAAAGCCTCTGCTGTCCGCAGAGGCTTTTTTATGGTCATCTAGCTTCCTACACTACTTGGCCATAGCCGCCGCGTAGTTGCGGTAGAAGTGCGGAATGGTTTCGATGCCCTTCAGGAAGTTAAACACGCCGTAGTGCTCGTTGGGCGAGTGAATGGCATCCGAGTCGAGGCCGAAGCCGAGCAGCACGGAGTCGAGGCCCAGCTCGGTTTTGAACATGGCCACAATCGGGATGGAGCCGCCGCCGCGCGTGGGGATGGGGCGCTTGCCGAAGGTGGTTTCCATGGCATCGGCGGCGGCTTTGTAGGCTACCGAGTCGGTGGGCGTCACCACGGGCTCACCGCCGTGGTGGGGCTTCACCTTCACCGTGACGCTGGCCGGGGCAATGCTTTCGAAGTGCTGCTGGAACAGGGCCGTAATTTCATCGGAGGTCTGGTGGGGCACCAGGCGCATCGAGATTTTAGCGTAGGCCTTGGAGGCAATAACGGTCTTGGCGCCTTCGCCGGTGTAGCCGCCCCAGATGCCGTTCACGTCGAGCGTGGGCCGAATGCTGGTGCGCTCCAGAGTGCTGTAGCCCTTCTCGCCGTGAATGTCGCTCAGGCCGATGCTCTGCTTGAACTCCTCGTCGGAGTGCGGGGCCTTGGCCATTTCGGCGCGCTCCTCGGCGCTCAGTTCGTCCACGTTGTCGTAGAAGCCGGGAATGGTAATGTGGTTGTTCTCGTCGTGCAGCGAGGCAATCATCTTGCACAGGATGTTGATGGGGTTGGCTACCGCGCCGCCGTAGAGGCCCGAGTGCAGGTCACGGTTGGGGCCCGTTACTTCTACTTCGTGGTAGCTCAGGCCGCGCAAGCCCACTTCGATGCTGGGCGTGTCGTTGGCCAGAATGCCGGTGTCGGAAATCAGAATGACGTCGGCCTTGAGCTTCTCCTTGTTTTCGCGCACGAAGACACCCAGGTTGTTGGAGCCGACTTCCTCCTCGCCCTCAATCATGATTTTGATGTTGCAGGGCACGCCGCCGTCCTGCATCAGCAGCTCGAAGGCCTTGACGTGCATATACACCTGGCCTTTGTCGTCGCAGGCGCCGCGGGCGTAGATGTTGCCGTCCTTGATGACGGGCTCGAACGGCGGGGAAGTCCACAGCTCGTAGGGGTCGGCGGGCTGCACGTCGTAGTGGCCGTATACCAGCACCGTGGGCAGGGCGGGGTCCACGATTTTCTCGCCGTAGACGATGGGGTTGCCGGCCGTCTGGCACAGCTCCACATTCTCCACACCTACTTCTTCGAGGCGGGTTTTGAGGTACTCGGCGGCCCGCAGCACGTCGCCGTGAAACTTGGGGTCGGCGGAAACCGACGGAATACGGAGCCAGTCAAGCAGCTCGCTCAGGAAACGTTCTTGGTTACTTTCGAGGTAGGAAGCCATGCAGGATGGGGGTTGGGGAAGTTCGGCGTAAAAGTAACACGCTGCCGGGGTAAAGTAGAAACGGGTTGCCCGGTGCCTCGCATAAAGTCTACTGTCGGGCGCGGCAAGTTGGGAGCCGACGCGGCCAGAACGGGCCTTACAGGCATCAGGAGCTACCCATGCTACGTTCTGCCCCGCTGGCAGCAGCTTCCTATAGCTCCTAGCCTGACCTTACCAAAAGTCCTTTGCCCCCGGCTTTTCGTTTGCTACCGGCACCGGTTCTGTCGTGGTTTGTTTCAACCAACACCACCACACCACTCCCCATGAAACCCCTCGCCCTTGCTGCCCTGCTCAGCCTCACTGCCGCTACCAGCCAGGCCCAGGACTCAACCCGGGTGCGCAACACCATCTGGGCCTCCCCCGCCGAGGCGTTCTACAAGCAGCAGGTAGGCTACGAGCGGCTCCTGAACGACTCCTACAGCCTGGGCATTCAGGGTGCCAACTATTCTGGCTTCAACGGGCGGTACAAAGGCTGGAACGTGACGGTGCTGGGCCGGCGGTACGTGAAGCGGCAGGCTCCCTGGTTACGAAAGCAGGCCCCTTTCGGGCTGTATTACCAAGTGCAGGCGGCCGTATACCAGCACGACCAGCATCTGACCATCTATGCCAAGAATGGCCGGCAGGATGGGTACGCTCCCATCGACTACCGGTGGCGCGGCCTGGGAGTTGGCGGTGGTGCCGGCTTGGGCTACCGCACCCCCATCCTAAGACAGGCCTTCAGCAATCATCTTTCGATGGATATTATGCTCGGAGTGCGCTACTACGCCTGGCCCAAGTCCCAATACAACGAGGCCGAATTTGAGGAAAGAAGCTTTCTGGGCGGCGACTTTGACTGGTATATGGCCGGCCCCGGCTCCTGGTACCACGGCCTGCTGGCGGTGGGCTACAGCTTCTAGCCCACCGCCCTTTTACCAAAACGCCCCGGCCGCCGCAAGGCAACCGGGGCGTTTGGCTTTTCGGCCGCTCAGTTCGGGCGGGCCTCCGTGGGCTCCGCCACCGAAGCATCTACCACGTATTCGCGGGCCTTGGTGGCATCGGTCAGCTTCCAGTAGGAACTGCCGGCGGCGCAGAGCTGCACCAACTGCCGGTAGAGGCCGTTGCCGAACAGCACCCGGGCCCGGGTGGCCCCGCTACGGGTGTTTTCGGCTTCCTTACGCTCGGTGAGGCCCTCCACGAAGGCCGCGTTGTTCTTTTCCACGGTATCGAGCATAGCCGCCGTCAGGCCCTCGGCCTGGTATTCCTCCAGGTACTTGCGGCCCTGCTTCACCAGCATGGTAGCGGCCAGGTGCAGCTTAGCTTCCGGCAGGTTCATCACGTCCGACACGCCAAAACGCTTGTAACGGGCTGTGCGCGGCTCATCCTTCAGCCCGATAATGCTTATCACCTGCTGCATGCTGGTTTGCAGGGCCTCGGCTACCTCATCTTTTTCTTCTGTCACGGCGGCGCCTTCCTGCACCAGCACCGTATCAGGCTCCATTTCGCCAAACTCGGCGGTGTCGGCCTTCAGCTTATTGATGCGGGCCGCCGTCACGCCGCGCCCGGCCAGCACGGCAGCGTCGCGGTCCAGGGAGGGTTGCACGTCGAGGCAGCGCTGCCACAGCTCGGCTTGGGTAAAAGGATACTCGGCCACGGGATTCTTGGCATTCATACAACAACAGATAATAGGGTTAGAAAAAGAATAATCCGGCTACCACACCGATAGTCGGCTGGGTGTAAGCTATTCTTTTTCACCCGCCTATCCTAGCCCCCACACCCCACCCGAAGCCCCGCAAAGACTCACCGAAGTCTCAGCCAGCCCGACCCAAGCCGTAACAAGAATACCCGAAGCCTATGGCAGCCCACCCGAAGGTCCATCAAGCCCGCTCGAAGCCTCATCCAGGATGACCAAAGCGCTGGAAAGGACGACCGAAGAGATAAAAAGAGGTATTTCCGAAGCTTCGGGCGCGGCGAGCGGGGCTTGGGAGGCTACGCGGGTGGTTTCGGGTGGCCTAAGTAGGTGTTGCGCTACAGTGGCTGGTGCTTCAGGAGTTACGGGAGCTGGTTTGGGAGCTGCTGGTGTATCTTTAGCACATGTTTTTCCTTACTCTGATGCTTGGTATAAACCCTTTCTCCTACGGCCACGGGAGTAGTGGTGCTTCACTGGCCGAACGGCAGCGGGGCTACCTGATATTCGCGCTGTTGGTGGTATTTATCTTTGGATACTCGCTCTACGGGTACCAGGCGCGGCGCAAGCGGAAGTAGCCGGTATTGATAAGTTGCAGGGCCGGCACCAGCCCGAGCGGGGCGGCATATCGGTAGAAAGAAAACCTGAAATTGAATGGTAAAAGCCCCAGCGGGGCAACACGTTCGAACCAACGATTTGTGTCGCCCCGCTGGGGCTTTAAATTCTCAGGGTATCGGCGGTGCTACCGATATGTCGCCCCGCTGGGGCTGGGTCAGGAATGCCCAACCAGAACCCGTTCCCCATGTCAGGCAGATCTTTAATTTTAGAAAATAACTCGTCAACCATCCGGCCTCCCTGTTGGCTATCAAGAGGCAAGGGCCATTCGGTCTCCACGTCCAGTATTTTGACCCCGTGGTTCGCCATCAGTTCCTCGACTATGCGTTTCGTCAGTTCCTGCAGTTCATTTTTGGAAGCCTCCGGAAACTCTTTTCTGATATCCGCCACTATAAACCACAGCTCGGTATGATCATCTTCAACGACGATTAGAGCTGCTTCCTTTGCTCTAGTAAATGGCCCTGGTACACTGATCATAGCTTTGCGGCTTGAAATGTATCTGCCCTACTTCCGCCCGAACAGCGGCACGCGGCTTTCGTTGCCGGCGCGTAGGCGGCCGATGTTGGCGCGGTGGGTGTAGATGAGCAGGGCGGCCAGGATGAAGCCGAAGTAGAGCAGCAATACGTTGTCGGGGCGGAAGGCGGGCAGCAGTTGCAGCAGGGCAAAGGCCACGCCCGCCGACATGCTGGCCAAGGACACGTAGCGGAAGATGAACAGCATCACCAGGAACACCAGAATGCAGACACCCACCGTGGCCGGAGCAATGGCCAGCATCATGCCCAGCACCGTGGCCACGCCCTTGCCCCCGCGGAACTGCGCGAAAATCGGATAGATGTGGCCCACAACGGCCAGCACCCCGCAGGCCAGCTGGAAGTACAGGAGCTGGTCGGGCTGGATGGCGCCCTGGTTGAGCATGACGGTGGCCATCATAGTGGCGGCCCAGCCCTTGAGCACGTCGATGGCCATTACTACGGAGCCGGGCTTTTTGCCCAGCACCCGGAAGGTGTTGGTAGCCCCGGCGTTGCCCGAGCCATGCTCCCGAATGTCGAGACCGAAAAAGCGGCGCCCGACCCACAGGGCGGTGGGGATGGAGCCAAGCAGGTAGGCGGCCACGAGCAGGGCAATGACAATAGGAAGGTTCATAGGAACAGGGCGGAACAGAGCGGTGCGGCCAAAGATAAGGGCCTTTGGCAGGCTTGTACGCAAATTTTCCGGGTTGCGCTGTTCCCCTAAGCTGGGCCTTACCGCGCCGCAGCGTGCATTTTACAAACCCCACCCGTCATGCTGAGCTTATCGAAGCATCTCTACTGCAATGGTAAATCTGATTACTACTGCGGTAGAGATGCTTCGACAAGCGGACGACAGATCAAGCATGACGTTCTCATCTATAAGATAAGCTGAACCTAACCCAAACAAACAGCCCCGCACCGGAATCCGGGCGGGGCTGTTCTAACTTGGAGAGCTAAGAAGGTTATGAGTCGCCGAAGGGGTCGTCCTCGTTTTTCTTCTTCTTTTTCTCGGCTTCCTTAGCCTTCTTCTCCTCTTCTTTCTTGAGCTTCTCGGCCTCCTTGGCTTTGGCGGCTTCTTCTTTCTTCATTTCGGCGGCCGTCTTGCCCTGGTCCACGGGTGGGTCGGTGGGGGTGGCGGCTTGCTCGGTGGCGTCCTTCTTTTTCTTCTTGCCGGTGTCTTCGGCCGGAGCGGCAGCGGGGTCGGCAGCAGCATCAGCCGCGGCGGCATCCTTGTCCTTCTTTTTCTTCTTGGACGAAGACTCCTCCACCGGGGCATCGGCGGCGGGCTGGCTGCCGTCGTCGAAGGCGGCATCCTTCTCCTTCTTTTTCTTCTTCTTGTTGTCCTCCATGAAGTCGAAGTTGCCGTTGCTCACGGGACGGGGCGGCGCGGCTTTGGGCTTGCTGTTGTCGCCGAGGTAGTCTTTGCGGAAGTGGCGGGTGAAGAGGTCCTTCTCCTGCTCGTCGCCGAGGTAGAAGCCGTACTCCGTGGCCGTGTTGTAGTCGCCTTTGGCCTTGAAGCCCACGATTTCGTCGTAAGAGCCGTGCTGGGCTTTGGTTAGCAGCACGTTGTTGGAGTAGCGCAGGTGGTACCAGGTCTGGGGCTCGGCCTCCAGGTACATTTCCACCGCGTCGCCGGTGCTTTCCTTTTTGATTTCGATGTAGCCGTCAATCATGGCGTTGATGTCCTTCTTACCAACGCTCACCAGGCCAATCTTACCCACCGAGTACCAGGCCTTGAACTTCTCCGACCAGCGCAGATCAACCTTGCTCAGCACGAGAGTGTGCAGGAACTTGGCCGACACTTTCTGCAGCGGCGTGTAGCCACCTTTGCGGTCCATGTAGCTCTGCACGCCTTTGCTGCCAATGAACTCGCCCATCTTGTACATCAGGGCCGGCGAGCCGTCCAGGGCTTCACTCAGGCCCTTGGTGTTGGTGGCCATATCGGTTCCCATGGCTTCGACGGCCTTTTCGGGCAGGTTGATGTCGAAGGTCATGAAGGTATCGAGGTGGTAGATGCTGCTGTCGGGTTTGGCATAGCCCACCGCCGCCGACTGCACCGTGTAGTCCTTGTTGGAATTGACCAGCTGCACCTTGCCCCGGAAGTCGATGGCGCCGGTTGAGTCGTGCAGGGTCATCACGCTGCCCTCGTACACGTTCGGGTCCGAAAGGTCGTTGCGGGTGATGGTGTAGTCGCCCTTTTTAGAATCGAAGCTCAGAATACCGTCGACCTGATACAGGTTCATATCGGTAATACCGGGCTTGGCGGCCACGAACAGCGGGTACACCTTCGCCGTAGCATCGGAGAGATAGAAGCCCGATACCATGGGCGTACCATCGTCGGTTTTGGGCTCCATGAGCTTGATGCGGATGCCTTTGGGGTCAATGCTGTCCTGCACCGGAAACCACTCCGAGGCCGCCGCGCTCTTGCTGAACTCCAGGCGGCTCTGGCCGTCGAAGGTGAAGCCGCGCTTCTGCGAGTTCAGGTTCACGGCCCCGCGGTAGGCAATGCGGGGCGCCAGGTGGAACTTGTCGGTGGCCTGAATGGTGGCAACGGCCGTGGTAGGCGGCGCGAACGGTGTACCCTCGTCGTCCCTCTTCTTCAGGATGCCTTTGCCCCCTTTGCCGGCCAGGGCCTTGCCCCGGCCACCGAGCACCGCCGCCGAGTCGACGGCGAAGTTGGTGAACTTGATGGCGAAGGAATCGGCCGAGGCGTTCTTGTAGCTGTACAGGGCATTGCCCATAAACGAGGTGCGCGACTGAATCTTGATTTCGCCCTTGTACAGGTTGTGGTACTTAGCCAGGGTGTCCATCGTGATGCGGGCATTCTGGAAGGCGCGCATCTGAGCGCCGGCCAGCACATACACCTTGTTGCTGTCGGGCTCAATCCAGGCGTCGGCGGCGGCAATGTAGGGCACGCCGCCGGCAATGAGGCGGTAGCGGCTCAGGTCATACTGGCCCGTGCTGGCCCGGAACTTCAGGCCTTTCTGCTCGGGCTTGGTGGAGTAGAAGTAGGAGCGCGACGAGTCGGCACCGGCGGCTACGCGCATCTGCACTATTTTCTTCTTGAAGTCCCACTTACCGCCGCTAAGCGTGGTGCGGTACTCCGAGTACGGCAAATCGATGCTGGCCTTGCTGCCCTCCTCGCGGGAGAAGTCGGCGAAACCCTGCTTGATGTCGTACTTGAAGGCAACCTCGTTGGCCGTCAGGGCGGGCTTGTTCGGCTCGGCCGACTTGATGCTCAGCGTCGACTTCTTGCCCGTGTAGCTGCTGGGCTTGAACACGAACTGGCGGGAGCGGATAAACGACTGTGGGCCGTCCATCCGGCCATCGCCGTAGAGGCCGCCGGGGGTCAGAATGGCGGTGCCTTTGTAGTTATGGTCGCCGGCGTAGAACTTCATCGGCTGCCCGTCGCGGGGCGTGCTCAAGTACATCGAATCCGACTTCACTACCCACTTCATTTGGTAGCCGGGCAACAGCGACACCTTGGCAAATTCCACCCCGTTGAGCGGCCCGGCGGCAATAGTCGCGGTTTTACCCACCGTTACTACCGAGTCTTTGTAGAAGATGAACTGGTCACTGAACAGGTCGCCGGTCAGGTATTTCACCTCGCCCACACCCTGAATACCGCGGTTGCTCATCACGACTTTATTGAACAGCTTGGCCTTGCCCCCATACAGCGGGAAGCCCTCCTTGGGCACGTCGTACACGAAGCCCAGGGAGCCATCGTCCTGCAGACTCAGCTTGGTTTTGAACTCGGGCATGATGTTGCCCGACACAAAGGTGCCCTTGAAGCCGACAGCCGAGCGGTTCTTGTTATTGAGTGAGTCAATCTTAAACGGCGGAATGTCGAAGTAGACCGTCGTGTCGTAGGCGCCGCCCAGTACTTCGGGCTTGTTGAAGAACACGTAAGCTCCGGTGCTGGCATCGAACGAGGGGAAGGCCCCCAGCCGCTTGCGGCCCGACTTGTTGTTGGGCGCGTTGATGTAGAGGCGGCCGGCCGAGGTTTTGTTCTTGTTGGTCAGGGCGAAGTCGGTTTCCTTGCGGGCCTTCATTACCGAGCCTTTCGAGCCCTTGCCCTTTACAATAATGGAGTCAATCTTGACCAGATCCACGTAGAAGCCGTCGTAGTCGAACTTGAACTCCTTGCCCTTGAAGATAAAGGCCGAGGCTACCACGGTGCCGTTGAAGAGCACACCCCGGTTTTTCTGAATCCGGATGATGCTGCTGTCGGGCTTCACGAACACCGTAATGGAGTCGTCGGAGAAGTTGAACCGGTCTACGCCCCGCACAATCAGGTCGTTGGTCGCCAGGTTCAGCGTGGCATTCTTGCCCGAGGGCGACAGGGAGCGAATGGCAATGTGGTCGTAGTCCTTCTTGCCCCGCGACGAATTCACGTAGTGCATGGCCTTGGGCAGCAGCACGATTTGCTCGGTCTGGGGGTTCCACTGCACGTAGCCGTCCTTGGCCAGGCCGGCTACGGCCGAGCGCACGTTGGGCTCTTTCACCTTCAGGGCCGTGGCTACGTCCTGCACCGTGAAGGTTTTGGCGTTGCCATTCTGCTGGCTATAGCCCACTACCAGCTGCAGCGGGTGCAGCTTATTAATGCCCTTAATCTGCTGGTAGCGGGTGTTGGTATAGAATTCCTTCGACTCGAAGTTGGCCGTTACCTGATTTTTGGCGGTCAGGATGGCCAGGTTGATGTAGGGCGTCTTGAGCGGCCAGGTCAGCAGCTCCGTCGCAATTTCCATCTGGTGGTAGGAGTCCGTGTAGGGCGTGGTTTTGTAGAGGCCATCCTCACGGGCCAATTGCAGCACCTGCCGGCTCTTGGAGTAGCGCAGCTTCACGCCGGGGTGCGTCAGCGAGTCGCTCTTGTCCTGGAAGATGGTCACGGCGGCGCGGTCGGCCGAAATCAGCGTATCGCCGAGCAGGTAGGCCCGCGACGAAGCCCGGAACTTGGTTTTGCCATCTACGTCCACAATAATGCGCGAGAGGCTGCCGTCGAGCGAGGCCGAGAGCGTGCGGCTGCCGGCCAGCGAAAAGCCCCCGAAGTAGCGGATGTTCTCGCCAATGTTCTTTACGCGGGCATCGTTGGTCAGGGAAATAAAGCGCGGGTAGCCGGTATCGGTGGCTCCGGTCTTTTTCTTCACGCTCTTGTAGGAAAACGCGCCCTGAATCGGGGCTTCCAGTACGGCCGGGTACGTCAGCGTGACGGGCTGGGCCGTGAATTCGGCCTTGCTCATGTCGAAGTCGTAGTTCACCAGGTCGGCCGTCACCAGGTTCTGGTTTACCGACCACACATACTGCCCGCCCTGCCCGATGAAGCGGTTGGTGCCGGGCACCACCACGCCACTGGTTTTGCGCAGGAAAATAGAGTCGCCGGCCGTCGCCATAAACAGGTCCGCGTCCTTAATCAGCATCACCGGGCCGCGCGTAGCCGGGGCTACGTAGGTATCGTAGTAGGCCGGGGCCGAGTCAAAGGCGGGTTCGGGCTCGGGCGCTGCCGCCGGGGCCGTAGTGGCTTTGGCGGGAGCTTTGGCCGTCGTTTTTTTCTTGGGCGTGCCCCAGCCGTCGTCGCTGCCGGTGTTCCACACGTCGCCGGTGTCCCAGCCGTCGCTGCTCTTCTTCTTGGGCGCCGGCTTGGCAGCAGGTTTAGCCGTACCGGTGTTCAAAGGCTGAGTGATGACAGCCGCAGCCGGCGCCGCGGGGCGCGGGGCCGGGGTTGGCTGGGGCATGTCCGTCTCGTTGTAGCTGAAGCTGAACGTGCCGCCGATGACGCGCAGGGTGTTGTAGCGCGACTTATAGAGGGTCTTGGAATTCAGAAACTCGCCGGAGCTGACCAGGAACTTCTCGGCATTGGCCAGAGCCTCCCGGTTCACGGTTTTCACCACGACCTCCAGGAAATCGTCCATCTGCTTGTCGGAGAAGTTGTGCACGGTAGCCCCGGCCGTGATGCCCTGGTAGAAGCCGGCAATGGCGGGCTGCGGCTTGTATTTGCGCACCAGCATCTGCTGCGAAATCTCCACAATGCGCGCCTGCTGGGTAGCTGTGAGCTTGTTGCTGGCCCAGAGCTGCTGCAGCCGGGCCCCAGTGGCCTTGGCCGCCGCGTTGTTGGTTGCCACCATCATCGACTGCACGTCGATGATGAACTGCGCGGGTTCCTTGGAGAGCTTGCCCGTAAACTTGGGCAACGCAGGAGCCACCGGCGCTGCGGGCGCCTGCTTGGCAGGGGTTTTCGTTTGTTGAGCCCACGCGGGGGCACTGAGTCCCAACACCACCGCGCATAGCCACCCAAAAGCAAGTTGCTTCATACTTTTTCCGTCAAGGCCTACTAAGACGGCTACAATTTCGTGAAAATCGCCGAAACCCAGTTATTCTTGGTTCGGTGTGATTGATAGACCAATGCGTGTTTCTTCGCCTCGGCTTCAATCTTGGATAAGTCCTCTTGATAAAAACCGCTGAAAAGAATAGGACGCCCCTGCGGCAGCAAGGCTGCATAGGCGTGCATGTCCTCAAGCAGCACGTTCCGGTTGATGTTAGCCAGGATGATATCGAACGGCGCTTCGCCCTCCAATACTTCCACGCCACCCAAGCGGCACTCAATATTCGTGCAGTTATTTTCGGCGGCGTTGTCGGCCGCATTTTCCACCGTCCAGGGCTCCACGTCCACGGCCAGCACCTCGGCAGCCCCCAGGTGCACGGCCATGATGGCCAGAATGCCCGTGCCGCAACCCATATCCAGCACGCGCTTGCCCTGGTGGTCGATGTCGAGCTGGTTCTCAATCATCAGCGCCGTGGTTTCGTGGTGGCCGGTGCCAAAGGACATGCGCGGCATAATCACGATTTCGTACTCCAGGCCCTCAGGCTTGTCGTGGAACGGGGCCCGCACCGATACCCGGTCGGCAATGATGAGAGGCTGGAAATTCTTTTCCCACTCGGCGTTCCAGTTCTGGCGCGTAATCACGCGGTGCTCGTAGCCCAGCTCGCCCAGGCCCTCGTAGCGCGACATTACCTCGGCCACGGCATCGGAGTTGAAGTCGCCCTCGCCGATGTAGGCGCAGAACCCTTCGTCATTGTCCTCGAAGGTATCATAGCCCACTTCGGCCAGTTCAGCTACCAGAATATCAGCCAGTTCACGGGGGGCTTGTACGCGTACTTCTACAAAATCCATCTTATCAGTTGTTGAGCCAGCAAAAGCGAAAAATGCTTCTGCAATTAAGATGGCAAGTTCGCACGAAAAAATGGGTGCGTCGCAACCAAGCCGCTTATTGCCAGTCTGCGGCAACAGCGGGCGGCCTGCTTCCGGTTCCTTGCGCCCGAGCAAAGGAGGCCGGTGATATAAGCCTGCTAATATTATATAATATAAATACTCGTTTATTTGCAACTCGCCTGCCAGCCAGGCTAGTCACACTCCTTCCAACAATCTTACATGAAACAAACTATCCTTTCCATCGCCAGCCTGACCTTCTTCGGCAGCGTAGCCCTATTGGGCTGCAAAGCCAAAACCGCCGAAACTACCCAAACGGCGGCCGCTCCCGCAGCAACCGCCACCGCCACGGCAGCCCCCGCCCCCCAGGCTGCGCCAGCTACGGCCGCAACCGCCGCCGCTGCTCCCGATGCCACCTTTGATCTGAACAGCGTGCCGGTTTCGGCGGCCAATCTGGGCGCCTTCCCGTACCTGAGCCCGCTGAAAGGCTACGAAACCCGCTACGACAGCGACAGTGTAGGCTTCGACTTCGACCGCACCTACGTCTACGACGGCAAGAATATCATCCCCGTGGAAGGCAAAATCGTGCGCCGCACCTACCGCCCGGCCGATTCAGAGAAGGCCGCTTCGGAGCTGATGGTACAGCGCAACTACGAGAATCTGATCAAGAACCTGGGCGGCGTGAAGGTGTCGGCAGACAAAATTCCTGATGAGACCCTGAAGAAAATGGGCGAGACGGAATACAACAAGCACAGTGGCGGGCTGAGCGTGTACGGCCCAGTCGATACCTATGTCATTCGGCAGAAGGACAAGGAAGTGTGGGTGCAGGTGCAGACGGCCTCCGATAATCAGTATAAGCTGAACGTGACCGAACGTGCCGCCATGCCCCAGCAGGCCGCCGTAGTAGGAGCCGCCGACTTAAAAAAAAACTAGATTCTGAGGGCAAGGCCACGCTCTACATCAACTTCGACACCGATAAGGCCACCATCAAACCCGAATCGGAGGCAACGGTAGCCGAAGTGGTGAAGCTGCTCCAGCAGAATCCGGGGCTGCGGCTGTCCGTGGAAGGCCACACCGATGATACCGGCGCGGCGGCCCACAACCGGCAGCTTTCCGAAGCCCGGGCCCAGGCCGTGGTGGCTAACCTGGCCGGGCACGCCATTGCCGACAGCCGCCTGCGGGCCGCGGGCTTCGGCCCCGACAAGCCCATAGCCAATAACGGCACGGAAGCGGGCAAGGCCAAAAACCGCCGCGTAGAACTGGTAAAGCTGTAAGGCCCTGGCAATCAAAAAGGCCCTTCCGATGCTTCGGAAGGGCCTTTTTGATTGCTATATAACAAGCGCTACTGCTTACGGCAGCCGGCAAAGGAGCGGGACTTGGTGTAGGTAACGGAAAAGTCGGCTAAGGCGCGCTTATCGGTCACGAACAGCACGTAGTCGGCGAAGTCGCGGGTGGGCGTCAGGTACCAGAAGCCGGCTTTGTCGGCGAAGAGCTTATTGTCTTCCTTATACACCAGCAAATCAGCAAACGCTTCCTCGGGCTCCTGATAGATGGTGGCAAAGCAGTAGCTGCGCCGGTACGGGTCGGTTTCCAGGTACACGGAACCGTAAATCCGGCACGCGTCGATAGAGCTAGCCGGGGCCGCTACTGGGGCCACAAAAGGCACGGACGGTGCAGCCCGAAACGGGTTCAGAGCCAGAAAACCGGAGAGCAGCAGGGAAGCCAGCATGAAGGAGCGTAAAATGAAAAGTCGGTAGTGGTCAGCCGTTGGCAAAGACTCTGCCAGCTAAACCCGCAGGAGCGGCCGCTAAGTTCGAAATCTTATAGTACTTGACGCCGGATGCTTTCCGGCCGCCCGTCGCGCAGGTGAGCTACGCTGTCGATAACGCAGCGCCCCTGCTCCTTTTTAGTGTAAAGCAAAAACTGAAAATTAGGGTCGCCCTCGGCGGGCAGCCGATAAGCCACTGCGCCAGGCTTAAGCTGCGCGCTGCGGTAAGCCGACAGCAGGGCAATATCGGCGGGCGCATACAGCTCCATCATCCAGAATATTTCGTCGGCTTCGAAGCCTTCCGGCTCCCCATCTTCCAGGTGGGAGGCATCGAAAGCCTTGCCGCGCCGCTCGATGGAAGCCCTCTTTTCCTGCAGGTAGCTCCGGGAGAAGTAGCCCGACTTTTCCAGGGTCGCCAGGTAGTTGTCAACGCTGGGCCAATCGACTTGCATGTAGTTGGTGGGGCTTACCTGATCTGGAGCAATACTGGCCGCCACTGCCGAGTCAGTTTGGGCATTCACCGGAATTTTGAAGGTAAATCCCAGCCGGTTTGGGTCCGGGTTTTCATAGTCCGTTGTAGCCAGATACCACCGCAGAAACTCCCGCAGTCGTGTGGTACAGGCATCGGTGGCGGCCAATCCGTTGGCGACCTTACCGGAATTCCGGGCCGCTTTAGGAGGCGTGGCAGCAGTATTCCCAGGCGAATCGGTTCCACAAGCCCCCGCCAGCAGACCTAGCGCGGCCATGGTCATGGCAGGAATAAATTTCATAGCTCTCACTAGGATCAGAAATGAAAAAGCTCCGCTGAAGCCACGTACAATGCCTCAGCGGAGCTTGTCAACAGGATCTTATTCCTTAAAACGACTTGATAATCTCGGTGAAGTCGCGCGACTTGAGCGAGGCGCCGCCGATGAGGCCGCCATCCACGTCGGGCTGACCGAACAGCTCCTTGGCATTCTGGGCGTTGGCCGAGCCGCCGTAGAGAATGGTCGTGTTCAGAGCGGCTTCGGCGTCGTAGGCCCGGGCAATCTGCTCCCGGATAAAGGCGTGTACTTCCTGGGCCTGGGCGCTGGTTGCCGTTTTGCCCGTGCCGATGGCCCAGATGGGCTCGTAGGCAATTACGACCTGGTCGAACTCTTCATTGGATAGGTGAAACAGGCCGTTTTTGAGCTGAGCCGCCAGGAAGTCGAAGGTTTCGTCGGCCTCGCGCGTTTCCAGCGTTTCGCCGATGCAGAAGATAGGCTTCAGGCCGGCGGCCAGCACGGCTTTCAGCTTCTGGCTCAGCAGCTCATCATCTTCGTGGAAATACTGGCGCCGCTCGGAGTGGCCCAGAATCACGTACTCCACACCCACCGACTGCAGCTGCTTGGCCGATACCTCGCCGGTGAAAGCCCCGCTTTCCTTCTGGTGGCAGTTTTGCGCGCCCAGATGAATCCGCCCACCTTCGGCCAGCAGCTTGCCAATGGAGTGCAGAAACGGCGCCGGAGGGGCAATAACCACTTCCACGTTGGCGGCCAGCGTCTCGTCGGCTACCATATTCGTGATTTCCGAAACCAGGGCGAGGCCGTCCTGGTAGGTCATGTTCATTTTCCAGTTGCCGGCGACGATGTTCTTGCGCATAAGAGAAAGTTGGGAGGGGAATGAATCGTTTGGGCGCAAAGAAACAATAATTCGCCCGAGCAACGACGCTTCTGCCCTACTTGGAGCCCCGGCGGCGCGACTTGCGCACAGCCAGCCAGATGCTGCCCGCCGCCACTACGCCGGCCCCGGCCAGCGCGGCCCAGCCCAGTTCCGGATACGGGCCCTGCTGCGCCACCCAGATGGCCACCAACGCCCACACCACCACGGCCGGGTACACCAGGTCGCGAAACACCTTGCTGATGGTCAGGGCCAGTCCTACCACCACGGCCAGCATCAGCAGCGTGAGCAGTACCGATACGTTGAGCTCGGTCTGCCAGCCCAACTCGCGCAGGCCAATGGTGACGTTGATGGTCGTGGCCACCGAAATCCAGCCCAGGTACAGGGCAAACGGCACTCCGACCCAGCGTGGCACCTTGTTGGCCTGCACATAGCGCCGCACCCGTCCATAGGTCAGAATCAGGGCTGCCAGGATAATGAGCATCGTCAGCACGCTCAACTCAATCAGCTCGTAGGCAAACAGCACCACCCAGGCGGCCGTGGCTACGCTGGCAACAACAAGTGGCTGGGCAATAGCGCCGGGCAGGGACAAGTGGCGCTGCGCGGGCAGCAGCTGCCAAATGGCGTACACGGTCAGGGCCAGGAAGATAAGGCCCCAGATGCTGAAGGCGTAGCCGGCCGGGGTAAACAGGGTGGGGTACTGCGCCGACACGGCTCCCATCGTTTGCCCATTGAAGGGATGCGTATTGGCCCAGTAGTTCAAACCAATGTTGCCAAGAATACTTAGCGAAGCCAGCCAGCGCCAAACGGATACGGGCGCCTGGGCGCGCACTCGCATGCTATGATCGGTTAATTCCATAAAAGGGAAAAGGGTAGAAAGCTTGGGTTGGAATATATAGGTACTACGAAATAGTAAGCTCCTCAGATTTAAGCTTATTTGAAACGATTCTAAATATTATTTGTAATTTGTCTAAATAATCTTGGATAAGTCAGGATCCGTGCGGAGGTTTGCAGCATTCAATCACTAGTACCCTTATGCGACACTCCTTCTCTTTTCTGTCCCGGCAGCTGCTGCTGGCCGTTTTTACCTTGCTATTTTCAGCTTTGGCGCTGGTGGCGCAGGCCCAGACGGCCACTATTCAGGGTCGGGTTACCAATCCGGCCGGGCAGCCGGTGACGGGCGCGGGCGTCGGCATTAAGGGCACGGCCCTGGGCGCTAACACCGACGCGGACGGCAACTTTCAAATTCCGGGAGTAGCGGCCGGCACTTACACGCTGCACGTGCGGCTGGTGGGCTACGGTACCGAGGAGCGCCGGCTGCGCCTGGCGCCGGGCGAGGCCAGCACCCAGAACTTCGTGCTGACCGAAAGCACCGAGCAGCTGAACGAAGTGGTGGTAGAAGGCAAGAACACCAACAAATTCGTGCGGCGCGAGTCGGAGTACGTGGGTAAGATGCCGCTGAGCAACCTGGAAAATCCGCAGGTGTACAGCTCCATCGGCAAGGAATTGCTGACCGAGCAGCTGGTGTTTTCGGTGGACGATGCCGTGCGCAACGCCCCGGGCGTGCAGCGCATGTGGGACGCCACCGGCCGGGCCGGCGACGGTGGCGGCTTCTACAATAGCCGGGGCTTTATTCTGCAGAGCCGCCTGCGCAACGGCATCGTGGGCGGGGTTTCCAGCGACATCGACGCGGTAAACCTGGAGAAACTGGAAGTCATCAAGGGTCCGTCGGCCACGCTGTTTGGCAGCGCCCTGACCTCCTACGGCGGTCTGATGAACCGCGTCACGAAGAAGCCGCTGGATACGTTCGGGGGAGAAGTGAGCGTGGCGGCCGGCAGCTACGGCTTCCACCGCCTCAGCGCCGACGTGAACCTGATAGACCCCAACGCCCCGTCGGACCGGCCCAAAACCCTGGCTTTCCGCCTGAACACGGCTTATCAGTACGAAGACAACTTCCAGAGCAAGGGCTTCGGCCGCAACCTGGCCGTGGCGCCCAGCCTGGTGTACCGCCCCACCGACCGGCTGACCATTAACCTTGATGCCGAACTGTACCAGAGCCAGAACGTGGGCCGGCAGCTGTTTTTCTTCTACTCGCCGGTGGCCGAGCTGGGCATCTCTAAGGCGCAGGACCTGCCCTTCGACTACACGAACTCCTACACCGGCAACGGCCTGACGCAAAGCTCGCGCAGTGCCAACGTATTCGGGCAGGTGAACTACCGGATTTCTGACCGGTTCACGTCCTCCACCAACCTGACCGTGGGCCACAGCTTCTCCGACGGCTTCGGACCCTACTTCTACCTGATTTCGGACGCGGCTCTGACCAAGAAAGGCGACCCGACGCCCCCGCCCGGCATGAACTCCCTGATTCGGGCCGACCAGTCGACGCGCAACAGCACGGTGTCGACCTACGAGGTGCAGCAGCTGTTCAACGGCGACTTTCAGGTGGGCAACCTGCGCAACCGCGTGGTGCTGGGCCTGGATTTTCTGCGCATCAACAACGACGTGAACTTCTTCGGCGGCATCGTGGACACCGTGCCGCTGAACGTGCCCGGCTACGACTACTCGGCCTTCAGCGGCCCCGGCGTCACGGAGTTTTACGCCAAAAACGGGGCGGCCTCCTACCTCAACACCACTAAGTCGAACACCTACAGCGCCTTCATTTCCGACGTGCTCAATCTAACGGAGCGACTCAGCGTGCTGGCGGCCCTGCGCCTCGACCACTTCGATAACAAGGGCGGCATTCTGTACGGCCCGGCGCCGGCGTACCGCCAAACGACGTTGTCGCCCAAGTTTGGGGTGGTATTTCAGCCGGTGCTGAACCGCGTGTCGCTGTTTGCCAACTACCAGAACAGCTTCAACAACCTGGGCTCGTACTTCGATACCAACGGCCAGCCACGCACAGCCACGCCCGAGCGGGCCAACCAGCTGGAAGGCGGCGTGAAGCTGGACGCGGCCGACGGCAAAGTCAGCGCGACGGTGAGCTACTACGCTATTCAGGTGAAGGACGTGCTGCGCGGCGTAACCGGGGGCTTCCTTGGCGCCCAGAGCCAGGATGGCACCCAGCGCAGCCAGGGTATGGAACTCAGCCTGATTGCCAACCCGTTTGCGGGCTTCAACGCGGTGGCCGGCTTCAGCTACAACGACTCGAAGCTGGTGCGGGCGACGGAAACTGTGAACGGCCTGCGGCCTAACACGGCTTCGTCGCCGTACCTGGCCAACCTGTGGCTGAGCTACCGCCAGCCCACCGGCCTGCTGCAGGGTTTGGGTGCGGGCTTCGGGGGCAACTACGCCAGCGAAAACCTGGTGCAGAACACGACGGCTGGCACCTTTACCCTGCCCGAGTACACGGTGCTGAACGCCTCGGCCTTCTACGACCAGCCCCGCTTCCGGATTTCGGCCAAAGTCGATAACCTGACCAACCAGAAGTACTGGGTAGGCTACACCACCGTGAATCCGCAGAAGCTGCGTAGCGTGGTGGGCAGCGTGGCGTACAAGTTTTAATGCTCTAAAACAGCCGTCATGCTGAGCTTGTAGAAGCATGACGGCTGTTTTCAATCTTCTATCCTTCCCTTTCCTATGACCTTCAAAAAAGCGGTTGGCAAGCTCCACCTCTGGCTCGGACTTTCGTCCGGGCTGGTTGTGTTTATCGTGAGCCTGACGGGGGCCATTTTCACGTTTCAGGACGAAATCCGGGATGCTACCCAGAGCTGGCGCAAGGTGGAGGTGCCGGCTCAGCCGACTCCGATGCTGCTGCCCTCCCGCCTGCAGGCTCTGACCGAGCAGCAGCACCCGGGACTGAAGGCCGCCTTCTTTATGCTGATGGGCCCCGACCGCTCGGCCGTGGTGTACACCACCGATAAGCAGGGCCACTACTTTGCCACCGCCCTGAATCCCTACACGGGTCAGGAATTGGGGCATCTGGATTTGCGGGAGGACTTTTTCTCCATTATTCAGGAGCTGCACATGCACCTGTTGCTGCCCGAGGAAATCGGGGGCAATGTGGTGGGTGTGGCCGTGCTGATTTTTGTGGTGATGCTCGTCACGGGCATTATCATGTGGTGGCCCAAGCGCAAAACCGACCGGAAGCGCAGCTTTACCATCAAGTGGGGCGCGCGGTGGCGGCGCGTCAACTACGACCTGCACAACGTGCTGGGCTTTTACGCCGCCAGCATTGCCCTGCTGCTGGCCCTGACGGGCCTGATGATGAGCTACGAATGGGTGCTGAACTCGGTATACCTGGTCAGCAACGGCGGCCAGAGCTACCCGGCCGAGAAAACGCCGCCCACGGTAGATACCCTGCAAACCGTGACGGCCCCTACCCTGCCCGTGGCCGACAGCTTCTACCAGCAGATTCGGCGCGGCTCTCCCACGGCCAAGATGATTTTCCTGGGTTTGCCGACCTCGCCCAAACAGCCGGTGTATAGCATTGCCTACGAGCGGGCGTTGTATTACTATCACCGCGACGAATACTACTTCCATCCGGTGTCGGGCCAGCTGCTGAAAAGCATTCCGCACGTGAGCAAAAGCAACGGCCAGAAAATAGCCGACGTGAACTACGACCTGCACACGGGCCAGGCATTTGGGCTGGGCGGCAAAATCGTGGCGTTTCTGGGCAGCCTGATTTCGGCCAGCCTGCCCGTGACGGGCTTCATGGTGTGGTGGGGCAAGCGCAACAAGCCCAAGAAGAAAAGGAGCCGGGAGGCGGTGGCTGCGGCTTGAACGATGTAGCGCGAACTGTGTAGTTCGCATGCCCCGCGCCGTTAGGTTGTTCTGGCACGCGAACTACACAGTTCGCGCGGCTACGCGGCGAAGTACTTTTCCACCAGCTCGTCGGTCAGCTCGCGGGAGCCGGACTGGCCGTTTTTGGCCGGCGGGAAGGCATTGCGGCAAAAGCCCATCTGGCGCTGAAAGTCGTATAGGGCGTGGCAGTAGCCCCCGATAATCAGCACCGCCGTGGTTTGGGGCACGTCCCAAAAAATCTGGGCCGTTACGGGCTTTTCGCGGTCCAGCACGTCCTCCACATTATAGATGTGCAGCGCATCGAGGATTTCCAGCTCCGGGCCGTTGCGCAGGGCGTAGAGGTAGCCGGTCGTGCCGTCGTCCTCGAACATAACTTCGAACTCATTGCCGGCGGCTGTGCTGCTGAGCAGCTGGTTTTCTTCTCCCGGCTCGGGCTGGCCCACCGTTATCTGTTCTTCGGCACCTAGTATCATAGTTGTTGCAAGTAAAAAGAGCCGCCTTACGGGCGGCTCTTCAGGTTTTACGGCAAACCCGAGTGGCCGGGCTTACAGCTTTTCGGCCAGGAAGCGGGCCGTGTGGTTGGTATCCTTGTGGGCCAGCATATCCTCAGGCGTACCCTCGAACAGCAGGTGGCCGCCGTTGGTACCGCCCTCGGGGCCGAGGTCAATAATCCAGTCGGCGCACTTGATGATGTCCATGTTGTGCTCGATGATGAGCACTGAGTTGCCTTGCTCAATCAGGGCGTTCAGGGCCTTGAGCAGCTTGGCAATGTCGTGGAAGTGCAGGCCGGTGCTGGGCTCGTCGAAGATGAACAGAATCTTGTCCTGCTGCAGGGTGGCACCTTTGGTCAGGAAGGAAGCCAGCTTCACGCGCTGGGCCTCCCCGCCCGAGAGGGTATTGGCCGACTGCCCCAGGCGGATGTAGCCCAGGCCCACGTCGTCGAGGGGCCGGAGGCGTTCGGCTACCTTGGGCTGGCCCTTGAAGAACTCCACGGCGTCGGCCACGGTCATCTCCAGCACGTCGTCGATGCCCTTGTCCTGGAATTTCACGTCCAGAATATCCTGCTTGAACTTGCGCCCACCACAGCTTTCGCAGGTCAGATAGATATCAGCCATGAACTGCATTTCAATCTTGACCTGACCTTCGCCCTGGCACACCTCGCAACGGCCCCCTTCGATGTTGAAGGAGAAGTGGGAAGGTTTCAGGCCCCGGGCCTTGGCCAGCGGCTGGTCGGAAAATAGCGTCCGGATGGCGTCGTAGGCCTTCACGTAAGTCACCGGGTTGGAACGGCTGCTTTTGCCGATGGGGTTCTGGTCGACGAACTCGACGTGCGACACCTGGCCCTGCACGCCCATCAGGCGGTCAAACTTGCCGGTGGCTTCGCCCGCGCCGCCGCCGAGCTGCTTGGCCACGGCCGGGGCCAGAATGCGCTTCACCAAGGTCGATTTGCCCGAGCCCGACACGCCCGTTACCACGGTCATCACGCCCAGCGGAAACTTGGCATTGACGTTCTTCAGGTTGTTTTCCCGGGCCCCGGTTACCTCCAGCGCGTTGCGCCAAGGCCGACGGATCTGGGGCACTTTCACCTCCATAGCGCCGCTGAGGTACTTACCGGTGTAGGTGGTCGTGTTCTTCAGGATTTCGGGGTAGGTGCCTTGGAACATCAGGTTGCCGCCGCCGCTGCCCGCTTCGGGTCCGATGTCGATAATCTGGTCGGCCTCCTCCATCATCTTTTCCTCGTGCTCCACCACAATGACGGTGTTGCCCAGCTTTTGCAAGGAGCGCAGCACGCCAATGAGCTGCTCGGCGTCCTTGGGGTGCAGGCCGATGCTGGGCTCGTCGAGAATGTACATGGAGCCCACCAGGGCCGAACCGAGCGAGGTAGCCAACGAAATGCGCTGACTCTCGCCGCCGGATAGCGTACTGCTCAGGCGGTTCAGGGTGAGGTAGCCCAGGCCCACGCGGTTGAGGTAGCCCAGGCGGTTGGTGATTTCCGTGCTCAGACGCTCGGCCACCTTCATTTCGTGCTCGGTCAGGGCCAGGTTCTCAAAGAAATCCAGGGCCTTGCTGATGGGCAGCAGCACGATATCCGTAATGCTTTGGTCCTGGATTTTGACGTATTGTGCATCCTTGCGCAGGCGGGTGCCGCGGCAGTCGGGGCAGGTAGTGCGGCCCCGGTAGCGGCTTTGCAGCACGCGGTACTGGATTTTGTGGGTCTGGGTGCTCACCCACTTAAAGTACTCGTCGAGGCCATCGAAGTACTTGTTGCCTTTCCAGAGCAGGGTGCGCTCGGCTTCGCTCAGCTCGTTGTAGGGCCGGTGAATGGGGAAGTCGAAGCGGATGCCGTTTTTGAGCAGGGGCTTGAGCCACTCGCTCTGCTTGTCGGTGCGCCAGGGGGCAATGGCGCCCTCGTACACGGTCAGGCTCTTGTCGGGAATCACCAGGTCCTCGTCAATGCCCAGTACCGAGCCGAATCCTTCGCAGGTCTGGCAGGCGCCATAGGGGTTGTTGAAGGAGAAGAAGTTGACGTTGGGCTCCTCGAACACCATGCCGTCCAGCTCAAACCGGTCGGAGAAGGTGCGGGTTTCGTTGTCGAGGCGCACCAGGCAGGTGCCGTGGCCCTCGAAAAAGGCGGTTTGCACCGAATCGGAGAGCCGGAAATGCAGGTCTTCGTCGCCGGGCCGGATAACGGCGCGGTCAATCATGATGTGCACGTCGCCCTTCACCTCGGGCTTGCCTTCCCCAATAAGATCTTCGATAAAGGCCGTTTCGTCGCCGTTGATGACCACCCGGCTGTAGCCTTTCTGCAGCAGCAGGTCCAGTTCCTTACTCATGGGGCGGCCGTCGGCGGAGGGCAGCAGCGGGGCCAGCAGCGTCACCCGGGTACCGTCGGCGAGGGTAAACAGGTAGTCGACCACGTCGGCCACCGAGTCTTTGCGCACCTGCTCGCCGCTGACGGGCGAAAACGTGCGGCCGACGCGGGCAAAGAGCAGCTTGAGGTAATCGTAAATCTCGGTGCTGGTGCCGACGGTCGAGCGGTTATTCTTGATGCTGACCTTCTGCTCGATGGCAATGGCCGGCGAAATACCGCGGATGTAATCCACGTCGGGCTTGTCCATGCGGCCCAGGAACTGCCGGGCGTAGGAGCTCAGGCTTTCCACGTACATGCGCTGCCCCTCGGCGTAGAGCGTGTCGAACGCCAGGCTCGACTTGCCCGAGCCCGAGAGGCCCGTAACGACGATAAACTTGTTGCGCGGCAGGGCCACGCTGAGGTTTTTGAGGTTATGAACCCGCGCATTCTTGATCAGAATGAACTCGCGGGGGTCAAGCTGATCAATCGGGTCGGCCGCGGGGGCGGCTACTTGTAAAGATTCTTTGGCCATAGAAAGCTTAAACAGCCAAGGCAACCCGGAAGGTTTCCGCCCCAGCAATTAGACCAACGAAGGTACGGCGGAATGAGAGCCCACGGCGAGGCCGCGGCAGAAATTACTTGCCCTTATGTCAATTTGGGCCTTCCCAAACCACGCCTACCGCCGCAGCCGCCGCTGAATATCCGGGGGCAACTTCAGCTCGGCCACCGGAATCCAGTACATATCCTCCCGCACGATGGTGTCGGCGCGGCGCTCGGTGCGGGAAAAATACAGCGTGCGGCCATCGGCTGATAAGGCGGGGCAAAAGTCGCTGCCGGCCGTGTTTACTTGCGGGCCCAAGTTGCGGGGCGAGCTCCAGCCGTTGCCCTGGCGGTAGCTCATGTATATATCGGTGCCACCGAAGCCGCCGGCCCGGTCGGATATAAACAGCAGAACCTGGTTGTTGGCCGAAATAAAGGGGTTGCCGTCTGAGCCGGCGGTGTTGAGAGCCAGCGGCTCGGCAGGCTGGTAAGCGCCGTTTTTGAGCACGGAAGCATAGATATCGGACTTGCCCGGCCCGCCGCGCCGGGTGGAAGTGAAGTAGATGGTACCGTTGCGGGCCACCGAGGCATACGACTCACTGGTCGAATCATGGGAGGCGCCGGCTACGCGCTGCGGCTCGGCCCAGCCGCTGCCGCGGCGCTCTACCACCCAGATATCGAAGTTGGGCCGCTCGGTGGTGGAGCCGTCGTAGGGCCGGGTTGAGTTGAAGTAGAGCCGGCGGCCGTCGGGTGAGAAAATCGGGTCGATGTCGCGGAACCGGCTGGCAAACGGCACCGGCGTGGGCGGCTGCCAGCGCCCGGCCACGCGCCTCGACTGCATCAGCCGCAGGCTGGTCCGGGTGCGGTCCGAATCGGTGAAGTAGGCCTCGGTGCCATCCGCAGATACCGCCAGGCCAAAAACGCCGCCGTCGGAGAGTGTATCGGGCGCGAAAACCCGGGCCTGGGCTGCCGCGGGACGCGCCGTACCCACCCACAGAAAAAACAGCAGCCCACCTGTCAGAACAATGCGCATAGCGTACGGTAGCTTCGGTTGAAAGATATAGACCAAAGACTATACAGGCCGTTTCAGGTTGCTTTCGCCACAAAGCGCCACCCCCGGGTCCAGCCCGAAAGATGCTCTCCAAGCCGGGTCGCAGCCAGGACGGAAATACAGATTTCATTCCTAGCGCTCAGCTTGTGAATCTTCTACAATGAGTCTGCCGTAAGTTTGGTATTTTCGTAGCCTTTTTCGCCCCTACACCGCTTTGAGGCCTCTCCCAAACAGCACTTTATGAAGAATTATTTACACGTTGTTTTAGTCGCAATTCTGCTGCTTGGCATTTCCCTGGCGCCTGCCACCAGCCGGGCGGCCGGTGGTGAGCCGACGCCGCTGAGCGGGCAGTGGAAAGGGCCGCTGAAAGTACCCGGCGGCAGCCTGGAGCTTATCATCACCATCGTCCCGCTGACGGGTGGCACCTACTACGCCGCCCTGGACGTGCCCAAGCAGAAAGTGAGCCGTATGCCCGTGGATATGACCCTCACCGACAACGACGTGCTGCTCAAGATTGAGCAGGCCGGCAGCCGCTTCACCGGCAAGCTGAGCAAGGACCGTAAGTCGATGACCGGTACCTGGGAGCAGCCGGGCCTGAAGGAAGACGTGAAGCTCGTGCAGGACGCCTCGCCGGTGGTCAGTGCGCCCGTTTTCAAACCCGCGCAGCCCTACAAGACCGAGCAGGTTATTATTACCAACGAAAAAACCGACCTCTGCCTGGGCGCAACCATCACCACGCCCAACGGCAACGGTCCGTTCCCGGCCGTTGTGCTCGTATCGGATTCGGGTCCGCAGGACCGGGATGCCGCCCAGCAGGAAGACTACCGGATGTTTGCCATTCTGGCCGACTACCTGGCCCGCCACGGCATGGTGGTGCTGCGCTACGACGACCGGGGCGTGGGCAAATCGGGCGGTAAGTACGCCGCGGCGACTACTGCCGACCAGATGACGGATGCCGAAACGGCTATGAACTACCTGCGCAGCCGCCCCCGCATCGACAAGAAGAACGTGGGCATGATCGGGCACGGCGAAGGCGCCAACATTGCCCTGCTGGCCGCCTCGGAGCTTAAAGGCCCTGATTTCGTGGTTTCCCTGGCTGGTTACGGCTTGCCCGGCCGCGACATTCTGCGTCGGCAGCAGGTGGAGATTATGCGCATGATTGGCGGCAACGCCACCCAGGTGGATGCGGCCCTGAAGCTGCACGACAAGATGATCAACATCATTCGCCAGACGCCCAACAGCAACCAGGCCCGGGGCAAGCTGGCCGCCATGATTCGGATGAACAACGTGGACATTGACCCCAACATGGCCCGGGCCCGCGCCGCCCAGCTCACCTCGCCCTGGTACCGCTACTACCTCGACTTCGACCCCAAGGTGAAGCTGCCCGCCGTGAAATGCCCGGTGCTGGCCCTCAATGGCGTGGAAGACCTACAGGTGGCAGCCACCAAGAACCTGGCTATTCTGAGCAAAGGCCTGAAGGCCGGCGGCAACAAGCGCGTGAAAACCTACAAGCTGGCCGGCGTGAACCACGCTTTCCAGCCCGACGAAGCCGAGTGGCCCCTGGTAAACGGCGAGCAGCAGCCCACTTTCTCGCCCAAGGCCCTGGCCCTGATGCAGACCTGGTTTGATGAGTACGCCAAGCCGAGCGTGAACCGCATGACGCCCCGCTCCAACCCCAAGCCCGACGTGAAGAAGGTGGCGAAGCCCACCAAGCCGACGGCCCAGAAATAGCTTCGGCCCCGGCCGCCCCTACTACGCAGCCCCGCTGGCACGTCCGGAAACGGAACTTGTCGGCGGGGCTGCTGCTTATAGCTCTTCCATGCCCACTCTTCTCACCGACCTTGCTGATCTGCTGGCCTTCGACATGCTGAGCGCCCATACGCTCCACATCGTGCAGCGTAAGTATGGCGTAAGTGAAGGGGAGCTATTTTCGGCCGTGACGCAGGTGGTGCGTCGCCGCCGGGCCCAGGCCGAGCTGCCCGAATTAGTGCGCGAGCTGCAGCAGAAGCGCCAGGCCATGCTCACCGATGCCCGCATCTGTCGGCACTGCGGCGAGGCAGTGGGTGCCCGCGCCGCAGTGCGCCACCTCTGGCAGGTCCACGACATCATTGCCCGCACAACCTGGCCGGCGCACTATTCCGCCTCGGCCTTCGCGGCACCGGCAGGCCCCGACCCGGAAGCGGACGGCTCCTCCGTGCAGCCCGCCAACGCCCGGCGCTACCTGGTGCGCAGCCGCGGCTACACCATTATGATTGTCAGTGAGCGGGGCCTGAACCACCGCTACCGCACCGCCGATCTGAAGCGCGACAACCAGCGCCAGGGGTTTCGGCAGTGCCTGCGCGGTACGTTCATTCTGGTGCCGATGCGGGCCTAGGGATAATAAAAACTACTTGTCGCTCTTCATCTGGCATTCCCCTACTCAGGATGACAGCCCTAGTTTTTACAAACAAAAAGCCCGTCCACAGTTGCGGACGGGCTTTTTTACTTCCGGGTGTCAGAAGTTACTCTTTCACCAGCTTCTGCTGCTGTACCGTGTCACCCATTTTGGTGGTGAGCAGGTACATGCCAACGGGCAGACGCGCCAGCTCGGGCAACGCTACCGTGGTAGCACCGGCGCTGAGCTTCACGGAGCGGGTCAGCACCACGCGGCCGGCCAGGTCTGCCAGGCGCAGCTCGGCAGTGCCAGCTTCCGGCGACTCGATGCTGACTTCCAGCTCCGAGCCACGGAAGGGGTTCGGGTGAGCCTGCACCTGCAGCTTGGCTGGCTCCAGCATCACGGTGGCTACGGGCGAGTAAGCCGTGGTGCCGTCGTAGTCGACCTGCCGCAGGCGGTAGTAGCGCAAACCGCCGACCGTGGGCAGCTCGTAGTCGAGCAACTCGTAGTTACTGGCTGTAGTGCTGGTGCCTTTGCCATTCACGCGCCCGATTTCCCGGAAACCAGCTCGTGGGTCGTTGGTAGCTTCTACCGCGAAGTAGCGGCTGTTGCGCTCCTGGGCCGTATTCCAGCGCACGGCCACCGCTTTGCCTTGCAGCGTGGCAGTGAACCGGGTCAGCTGCACGGGCAGGGGAGCACTCGGGCCATTGAGGTAGAACTCCGAGAAATGGTCGGCCACCGTGACTTCCGTGACGAAGTAGTTCTCCGTATCGCCGGCGGTGGTCGTTGGGGTGAGCAGGCGCACTTCCGAAGTCGGGCCGCTGAGCGTGTTGTTGCTCAGCACGCAGTCCTCGTTGGGGCCACTGTACTGGGTCAGGCGCAGGTCAGAGAGCTTCTGCACGTCGTTGGCGTCGCCGTCGTTGGCCGCTTTGAGACGGTCAAACTCGGTTTTGAGGCCGTAGAAGCGTACATCTACCGCGCCACCCACGAAGGGGTTCTGCGCCACTACGTGCCAGTTACGGTCCAGTACTTCCATGTTGTTCATAGCCCGGGTAGGCGAGCCTTCCAGAATGCTGAACTGCACGGCCACCTTGCCCAGGGCCCGGCCCCGGTCGTTGAGAGCCGCTACCACTTTGCCATCCTTATACAGGCGCTGCCACTGGCCCGAGCCGGTGCTGACGATGGTATCGGTGGTGAGGCACTGGTTGCGTACCAGGTCAAACACTTCCAGCTGATCGTCGATGACGGTGTACGTGTCGCCGACGAGCTTCATGGCCTCACGGTTGTCGGTGCTGTCGGTGGCCAGGGTGAAGAAGTCGTAGCGCACGCCGGGCTCCCCCATGAAGGTGTAGGAGTTGCCGGAGAGGCTGGATTCAACCTGCTCGAAAGCACCTTTGTCGCGGGCCACGTACAGGGCGTAGCTACGCAGGCCCGAGCCGTTGGGGTCGTCGCCGCCGGTCCAGCTAAGCTGCACCGATGTGCTGGCCTGGCGGGCGGCCAGCGTATTCACGCGGCTGCTCGGGGCGGCTCCGTCCAGAATATTCCACCAGCGGTTCGTTTTGATGGCCCCATTGGTATCGAACACGATGCTGGCCTGGGAAGCCAAGGTGTCGCCGGTAAAGGCATTGGCCGAGGCGCTGATGAGGTAGTTGACGAAGCCCTGCCCGCGGCCGGTGGAGTCGTTAATCAGCAGGAAGCCCTTGTTGGGGTCTTCCGGCGCGAGTCCGGTGGCGGGGTCAATGGTTTCGAACTGCCACAGCAGGCGGCGGTTTACCACGTCGATGGTACCCAGCACGCGCACGTCGTAGCCCAGGGAGTCGGGCAGGTCGAGGGTGCGGGTGTAGGTGGAGGTGTTCTGGGGCACGTCGAAGCTGAACTTGCCCCAGCCGAAGGAGCCGACGCGGAACGAGCGGGGCTCGTAGGCGCTGCTCAGCGGCACCTGCACCCGCACGACCTGGGCCGGCGCGGTGGCAATCAGGGGGTCATTCTCAAACTGCACCTGGTAGTTCAGGGTCTGCTGCACGCCCACCATCTTGCGCTTGCCGAGCCCGTCGGGCCCCACAATCAGGTTGGGGTCACTGGAGCCCACTACTTCGGTGCACGAGAGGCCGCGGCCTTTGTAGGTAAACACAATCGAGTCGGCGCAGCCAATCAGCGCCGACGGGTAGCCCACGGCGCTGAACGGATCCGGCCGGAACGAGCGGGGACACTCGGTGATGCCGTAGTCGCCGCAGATGCCGCCGGGGATGCTGACGGTTTCCGACTTGGCCGTGTAGCCCGTGCGGGCGTTGCGGCCAATCCAGTTGCGGTCGAGCAAGCCGGCCTTGGCGTAGTAATTCTGCAGGCTGTCCTGCCAGGCTGTGGCGTTGGTAGCCAAAGTCACCACGCTGGTCTGGTACTTAGCCGGCTCGGCCAGTACGGCCTGCCGGTAGCGGCCGATGTGGTCCAGGGTCTGGCGCGAATACCATTCCTCGGTCATGGCGGCCTGGTTCCAAACCACGGGGTACTGGCCCACGCGCTGGGGCGTCAGGCGGATGTTCACCTGAATTACCTCATCGGGCACCAGATCCTGGGCCACGAAGGGCAGCACCTCGGTCAGGCCGTCTTCCAGGCGGTTGTTGGGCGTATTGGAGCCCGCCCCGGCGTGGAAATCCGACTTCTTGCGCACGTTGGGCGTGTGCGTAATCACTGGGTTAGAGCCGGGCGGCAGGTTGTACTGGAACTCCCAATACGGCACGTCCACGTTGGAGGTGTTCTTCAGGAAGTAGGTCCAGTTGCCGCTGGTACCGGCCCGGATGGTCTTCGGAATGATAGTGGCAAAGTCCACCGACAGGGCGCGGCGGGGCTCCACGGTCAGGCCGTTGGTGAGCTGCACGCGCTTGGTGCCGTTTTCGGCCACCACGTTGTACTGGCCCACGGCCACCGAATCGAGCTGCCAGCGCAGGGTCAGCTCCACGCTGCTGCGGAACTTGAGCACCCGGGCTTCGGCCACGACGGTCGGGCTGCTGCCTTTAGTCAGGAAGAAGCGGGTGATACCCTTGCGGAAACCGGCGCCCAGCACCTGCGTGGTCACGCGGCCCTGGCCCACCCGGTCGGCGGTGATGGAGCGCACCTGGAAGCCGAGGGTATCGGCATACAAAGTGGCCGTTTGCAGACCGGCGTACACGTAGGGCGTCTTCACCAGGATATAGTAGGGTCCGGCCTGGGTGGTCGGAATCAGAAGCTCCTGGTTGGGGCTCACCTGGTCGGTGTAGATAAAGTCGTAGCTGGCCGGCGTGGGCACGCGGTTGTGAGCCACGTACACCTCGTTCTGACCAAACTGCTGGTTGCTGGTCAGCTTAAGCAGCATGTCCTTATCCGCGCCCGGCGTCACCTTGTAATACACCAGCGAGTCGAGGTCGAGCTTGAAGGCGGTATTGGTGCGCAAAGCCAGCTCATCCACGCCGATATTCAGCTGATTGCCGGCGGCCAGCACGTTGTTGTTATTGGCCGGGCCTTCGTAGATATCGTCGAAGAGGTTGGTAGCCATCAGCCCGTTGTAGGTACCGGGCTCAATGGCCTGCACGTGGCTTTTCACCACGCCGGTAATGGTCTGGTTGGGCTGAATGGTCAGGTTGCGGGTGCTGGAGCCGAAGAGCTTATCCACCGCGCCGTCCACTACCAAGTCCTGGGAGAGGAACAGGCCGTCCTTGAGCAAGCCTACGGCGGCGTTGGCCCCCTGGTTTTTCACCGAGTAGTGCACCGTCATGGTTTCACCCAGCTTCTTGTTGCCGGGCACGGCCACGGCAGTTACTACCAGGTCGGCGGGCTGCGGCACCCGAATCAGCAGGCTGCCTTGCTCGATGTTGTTGAGCTCCTGCTCGTGCTCGTATACCGTGCCGTACTGCACCGCCCCGCCCCACAGCGTGGAGGGCGAGTAGCCGTTGCTCTGCGAGTTGTCGGCCACGAGGAAGATGTAGTAGTTGCCCGACAGATAGGCCGGAATCGTCACGTTCAGCAGCGTCGAGTACGACGCGCCACCGGCCAGACTGCCCACGCGGTTGTAGTTGCCGATGCGGGTGGCGCCGTTCACGGTGGGGGCCGTATTCACGTAGATACCGTCGTTCCAGTTGCCTTCCAGCGTAGCGCCGGCGCCCTGGTTTTTGATGGTAAACGGAATCTGCACATGCTGCCCGGCCACCACGTCGGTCGGGAAAGTAACCGACTGCACCACCAAATCGGCGGGCGGCGTGAGCGTGATGGGCATTGCCACCGTACGCACGTTGTTGGCCAGGTTGGTATCCACCAGCACCGGGGAGCTGGTGTAGCCGCAGGTCCAGTAGTTGCGGTTGCCGGTTTTGGCAATGACGTAGAAACTGCCCTGCAAGCCGTGCGGGAGCTTCACCGTGGCCGAAGCCGCGTAGCTGCCGCCCACCGGCAGGTCGCTGTTGCGCTGCACCGTGGAGAGGTTCAAATCCGAGTTGTCCAGCACGTTGTCCCGCGAGAGGAACACCTGGTCGTACCAGCCGGTAGCCAGGGTGCGGAAGGCGCCCTGGTTGTCGACGGTCCAGTTTACCTGCACCGACTGGCCCGAGTAGGCCGTGCCGGTCGTGGTCAGGGCCGTTACGCGCAGGTCGTCGGAGTAGCGGTAGGTGAAGGCTAGGCGCTGCTCGTTGTTGGTCTCGAAGTCGTACTCGTACACGCTGCCGTTGGCGTCGGTTTTGAGCACGAGGTCGTACTCACCCGGGTCCACCCAGCGCGGAATCGTAAGGGTCATCGAGCCGGTGTAAGTCTGGCCCGGTGCCAGCGGGCCGACGTGCGAAACCGTGCCCAGCGTGGTGCAATAGACGTTGCCGCCATTGCGCTGGTGCAGATACACCACGTCGTTCCAGGTGCCGGTGGCGTTGCCCACGGCGTTGCTGGTGTTGCGGATGGTGTAGTTCACCGTGAAGGTTTCGAAGGCATCCACCGTGCTCGGGCCAGTGAAGGCGGCCGGGGCCAGGTCGGCGTAGGTCAGCCCGATGGTAACCGGGCTGGCCGAGCGGATCAGGTTGTTGCCTTCGTAAGTGTACTCAAACACGTTGCCGCCTTCCTTATTCTGCACGAAATCCGCCTTGCCGTACACGTAGTACTGGCCTGACATGCCGTTGGGAATGTTCAGGGCAATGGTGCGCCGGTAGTGGCGCTGCGGAGCCAGCGTGTCGCCGTTGAAGACGTTGTACACCCCGATTTCCGTGGCCGTAGCCGGGTTGAACGTGGCATCCTTGCTCAGCCAGAACTTGTCGGCCCAGTAGGTTTCCACCGGCACATTCAAACCAATATTCCGCACGTCCCAGGTGATGCTCATGCTTGTACCGGCCAGCGTGTTGGTCGGCACCGACAAGCGGAACGGGGCCAGGTCGGCCGGGGGCCGCAGAATGATGTTTACCGCCACCGGGGCGTTGGCGTTATTGGTCGAGGCGGTTTCAAACACGGCGTTGTTGGCATCCGTGTACACGTAGAAGTAGCGTGTACCGTACTCGGAGTGCGGAATCCGCAGGCTCACCGTGCGCTGGTAGTAGCCGCCGGGTAGCAACGTGTCCGTCACGGTCTGGGAGCCAATCAGCAGGGCATTGGGCCCCAGCGCCAGCTCGGCGGTGTTGGCGGCAATGTTCTGAATGGTATCCGGCGAAATGAAGTACTTATCCACGCGGGGTACCGTGCTGGCCACCGTGCCGCGGTTGTACACGCGGTAGCGCAGCTGCACCGTGGTGTTGCCCACCGAGTTGTCGGCCGGCGAGACGAAGTTTTCCACCGCGAAGTCCGGGGTTTCGGGCACTATCACCAGCACCCGGTCGGCGGCGCGGCGGCGGTTGTTGTTCTCGTTCGTTTCCGGCAGCTGATTATAGTCATCGGCTTTCACGAACACGTAGTAGCGGCCGGCCTGCGAATACGGCACCGGGAAAGTAGCCGTGGTAATGTAGGTGCCGTTGGGCTGCAGGAAGCTCGTATTGCCCCGGGCTCCTACCACCGTAGCACTGCTGCTGAAGGCGGAATCCTGGGAAATGTACACCCGGTCACTCCACTGCTGGGCCAGCGTGCTGCCGGCTCCCGCGTTGGTCACGTTCCAAGTCAGCTCCATGGTCTGGCCGGCGTACACGGTATCGGGCACCACGATGGTGGTGACGCGGATATCGGGCAGCTCACGCAGGCGGAAGGTCTGAATCGGGCCTTCGGTGCGGCCGCAGGGCGTTACGCTCACCACGCGCCACTTGTACTGCTGGCCGTAGGGCAACGGGCCGCCGTAGGTATAGGCCAGCGTGTTGATGTTAGCCACCGTGGCCTGGGTAGGCTGGGTGCCCGCAGCGGGCCAGATAAACAGCTCGTACGAAGCCGCGCCCGTACCCGGCGCCCAAGAGAAGGCAATCGGCAGGCTCAGGGCGTTGGAATTGTCTACCGGCTGCATCTGGCTCACCATGCCCGGCGTGGCCGAGTACGGGTTGAGGCGCACTTTTTGGCTGAACGTGTAGGTGCAGCCCGCGCCGTTGGTCACTGTTACCGAGTAGGTCGTCTGGGCCGTTGGCGTGGCCGAAATGCCGCTGGTTGTGGCACCCGTGCTCCAGGCGTAGGTAGCGCCGGCACCCGCGCCCGTCACGCTCAGGGTCACGCTCTGGCCCGCGCACACCAGCGAGTCGCTGGCGGCAAAAACGGGGCGGGGCAGCACCTGAATGCTCTGGGTGGCGGTGCTGGAGCAGCCGCTGGCGTTGGTGTAGGTGTAGGTCAGCGTGTGCAGGCCCGTGCCGGCCGCAGCCGGATTGAACTGCCCACCGGTTACACCCGAACCGCTATACGTACCGCCCGCAGGTGCTCCACCCGTGAGGACAAAGGCAGCCGTTTCGCGGCACACCGGCGCTGGCGCGGCGAAGGTCACGGCCGGCAGCGGGTTTACGGTAATGGTCTGGGTAGCCGAAGCCGGGCAGCCGCTCTGGTTATAGGTGTAGGTAATAGTGTGGGTACCCACGCCGGCCGTAGTTGGGGTGAAGTAGCCGCCACTTACGCCCGGGCCGCTGTAGGTGCCGCCCACCGGCGAGCCGCCGGTCAGCAGCACGCTGCCGGGATTGGCACACACGGCCGCAAAGGGCTGCAGGGCCACCGTCGGGGCGGGCGTCACGGTTATCGTCACTTGGTCGGTGCACACTTTCGAGCCCACTTTCACCGTCACGGTGTAGGTCGTGGTCATCGTCGGCGCTACGGCAATGCTGGCCGTCGTTTCGCCCGTACTCCAGAGAATAGCGCCGTTGATGGGCGTACGCAAGGCTAGGTTTACACTGGTTCCGGCACACACCGTCTGGTTGTTCTGCACGATGTCGGCATTCGGCAGCACCACGTAAGTGCTGTCCGACTGCTGGCAGGCGCCCATTACGGTCACCTTGTACCAGCCCGGCGTGCTGACGCTGATGCTGCGGGCCGTGGAGCCAGTGCTCCAGCGGTAGGACGAAGCGCCGGCGCCGGCATCCAGCGTCACGCTCGCAGCGCCGCAGGCCACGGCCGTCGTGTCGGGTAGGCTCAGGGGCAGTGGCGGAACAATGCTGATGGTCACCTGGTCGGAGCAGGTGTAGGAACCAGCCTTCACCGTAGCGGTGTAGGTCGTGGTTACTGTGGGCGTCACCGAAATGCTGGCCGTGGTTTCGCCCGTGCTCCAGCGGATGCTGCCGTTGGTGGGCCCGGTCAGGGAAAGCGTGACGGGCGTACCCGCGCACACGGTCTGGCTGGCCTGGGCAATATCGGCGTGGGGAATCACGACGTAGGTGCCATCAGTAGCTGAGCAGGAGCCGCTGTTGGCACCCGTTACGGTAACCGAGTAAGCGCCCGGCGTGGCAGTGGTGATGGTGCGCGAGGTAGCGCCCGTGCTCCAGAGGTAGCTGCCGAAGCCCGCGCCGGCGTCCAGCGTTACGCTGGTCGCGCCGCAGGTGGCGGCCGTGGTATCGGCCAGGCTCACTACCGGGCCGGGGGTAAACAGCACGCGGGTCGTGTCGGTGCCCACGCAGCCGCCGGCACTGGTCACGTCCACGAAGTAGCGACCGGCCGCCGTTACGGTTATCGACTGGGTCGTTTCGCCCGTGTTCCAGCGGTAAGTGCTGCCGGCCCCCGCTGCCGCTGAGGTCAGCGTGATGGGTTGGCCCGAGCAGGCCTGCAGGGTGTCGGGCAGGTTGGGCTGGAACTTGGTGGGCGCCGTAATGCTGAACGGGTGGGCGTAGGCCAACGACGGTTTGCCGTTGGCATCCACCGCCGACACGCGCAGCACGTAGCTGCCCGCTTCCGTCAGGCAGAGCTGGGGCGAGAAAGTCACGTCAACCTTGTTGGCGCGGGTAGCCACGGGCAGCACGTAGGTTTCGGGGGCCGTAACGGCCGTGGTGCCGCGCATTACCTGGTAGTGCAGCTTGGTAATAAGCGGGGCCGGGCCGGCTTGGTTGCCCGGAGCCACCTTCAGGAAGCTTTGCGTATGGGTCAGGCTCCAGCGGTTGTTGGCATCTTTTACGCGCACGTTCAGCGTGTGCACGCCCGCCGGTACTGAGCTCAAATCCAGGGGTTGCACCTGGTCGACTTTCTGGCCGGGCGTCACGGCAATGGCGGTACCGCGGCCGAAACCGGGGTCGGCGTCAATGTAGTATTCTGCCCGGGTGATGTTCGGGGCGTTGTTGCCCGAACCGGTTGTAGGGGCCATTTTCAGGAAGCTCTGGGTATGCGTCAGGCTCCAGTGCTTATTAGCATCCATTACGCGCACATTGATGGTGTGCACGCCCGTGGTCAGGGCACTCAGGTCCAGCGTAAAAGCCTGGTCTACTTTCTGGCCCGGCGTAATGGCCAAGGCGATACCCTGACCCAGGCCGGGGTTGTTGTCGATGTAATACTCGGCCCGGGTAATGTTCGGAGCGTTGCTGCCACCACTGGAAGCGGTGCCCATCTTCAGAAAACTCTGCGTGTGGGTCAGGCTCCAGCGCCGGTTTACATCCATCGTGCGCACGCTAATGGTGTGTACGCCGGCCGTCAGCGCGCTCAGGTCGAGCGAGTAGGCCTGGTCGAGCTTCTGGGTGGGCGTCACGGGCAAGGCCGTCGCGCGGCCCAGGCCGGGGTCAGCATCAATATAGTACTCGGCCCGGGTGATGTTGGGCGAGGTTTCGTTGCCGGAAGCGGCGCCCATCTTATAGAAGGAGCGCACCAGCGTCTGACTCCAGCGCCCGCCGCGGGCGTGTACCCGCACATACAGCGTATGAATGCCGGGCGTAGCGGCCGTGAGGTTGGCCGTAAAAATGTGGTCCTGGGTAATAGCCGCCGTGGGGAAAGCCACGCGGGTGCCACGCCCGTAGCCGGGGTCGGTATCCACGTAGTATTCGGCGTAGTCGAGGGGCTGTTGGGCCCGGGCCGCGAAGGCGCACCCCAGCCAGGCCAGCAGCCACAGCAAGGTTGCGCGCCCCAGCCAGCCGGGCACGAACGATTGTCGGAATCTCATTATCCTGCGAGAAATCGGGATAGGACGAAAACCGACCTAGTTGTGCGAGTTGGCCTTGATGCGAATCTGCAGCGTGCCCGAAGCCGGCACGATTGAAGGCTGCGAAAACGACCAGATGGCGGGAATGGCGGGCAGGCCGCTGAGTACGTAGGGCTCGTTGCCGCCAAACATGCCGCAGTCTTCGCCGTTCACGCCCGCGCCCAAGGCCGGCGAGCCGGTTTTGAGCTTCCACTTGCCGTCCGTCGAGCCCGTGCCCAGGAAAACGGTGCTCATCGTCACGTTCTGCACGTTGCCGTTGCCGGCCGGAAACTGCGTGCCGTTGCAGAGGTTGTTGTTGTAGGAATTGCCCGTCCCACTCACCGAACCGCTATTCATAATGTTGTTATACACGTAGGAATTGCTGGTGGAAATGCCGGGGCCGTTGATGACATTGTGGGCCACGTGCACCACAGACGTGCCGGTATAGATACCGCTCGACTGAATGTAGTTGTTCGTGATAAACACGTTGTTGGCCACGTTGTACGTGTACACGTAGTTCAGTATGTTCTGCGAGATGAAGACGTTGCTGATGTTGTTGCTGTAGGCCAGATACACGTTCACATCCTTATTGCGGCGGATAACGACGTTGCTGGCGCTGACGTACCAGGTGCCCCCTTCAAAGCCCATGATTTCCGTGCCGGCGGCGGTAGCATTGAAGAAGATGCTCCCTAGTTTCGCCGTTTGGGTCGCCACCTGGGTTTCGGGGTTTTCAGTCAGGTAATAGCCGGGGCCAATCAGCACCAGCTTCTTGGACAGCGTGGCGCCACCATAGGAATCGGCCGAGCCGTTGAAGTATAGCGTATCGCCGGTCACCACGCTGCTGCTGGTCGAGGCCGCATCCAGGGAGGTAAAGTCGCCGGGCGTGCCGGTGTTGTTGTCCACGCGCCATACTTTGGCTTCGGCGGAAGTAGCGGTAAACAAGGCGGCCGTAAGGCTGGCAAACAGTAGAGTAAGCTGTTTTTTCATGGAGCTTGAAAAGATTGACGAAGAATGCGCAGCTACTGTGAATAGCACAGTTTTGCACGGTCAAAATTAGAGCTGCTCCAAGGCTGGCACAATCGCCAGAAGTGGGTATTTTTTATATCAGATATTTTTATTACAATACGAGCTGAACCAGTTAAAACAGCAGTAAAACACAAAATACTCCAAGATCCTATTCGAATAGCAACGAGTAAGGCAAATATATTAAAACCTTAATCCAATTTGCACGCCGGGCCATAGCCGCACCAGCGTCCGTCCCGACTTCGTATCGACGAGCAACAGCTGGTTCTTGCCAAAGTCCGATTTCGTACCGCCGCCGTCGTTTTCGTACAGGCCCATATTCAGCGTGGGCGACACGACCAAGCCTAGGTGGCCCTGGGGCTCTATCTGCCACACCAGAGAAGGCCGCAGCTGAGTGTACGACAGTAGCGTACCCTCCGAGCCCGGCTGTTTGAGCAGGTACCAGTCCAGCAGATCCAGGTTCCAGGAAAAGCGCCCGTGCTGCCGGCTGGCCGTGCCAATACCCAGACCCGTAGCCCAATGCACCCGGCTGCCAAAAGGCTGGGTGGCGGCCGACAGAATGGTGTAGTAGCGCGTGGTGCCCAGCTTCAGGGCGGCGTTCAGGGGCAGCGTTTCACTGGCCCACACCTCCCCGTGCAGGTAGCCATGCCGCACGATGTTGATAATGCCCAGCGTAGCGCCGTCCACCGAGTCGGCAATGTTGATCAGCCCAAACTGTACTCCGTCTACGTGCTTGGCTACGTTCACCAGCCCAAGCTGCAGGCCGTGCACGCGCCGGGCCATGTTCAGCACCGGCGCCGTTTGCAGCCCCCGGATGTCGGTGCCGGTCAGGTTGACCAGCCCCGCCGCCTGCACCAGCGGCCCGGGCAGCGACAAGGCACTGGGGGCCGCCAGGCGCCGCGCTGCCGAGTCGGTAGCCAGCAGGCGGGGCAGGCCCAGCACTTGCCGGGCCAGGGCCGGACGGCCCGCGTCGCGCCGCGACCGGGCCGCGCCGCCTACGATGTTTACCAGGCCGGCTACCTGAACACCACGGGCATCGTCGCGCACCAGATTAACGATGCCCGCCGCCTGAATGCCGCGCACCGAGCCGCCGGCTACGTTCACGATACCGGCCGCCTGCACGCCCCGCACCTCCGTGCCCGTCAGGTTGACGATACCGGCTGCCTGCACGCCCAGCATCGTGTCGCGCACCACGTTAATAATGCCCCCCACTTCAGCGCCCCGCACCCCGGCCGAGTAGCCAGCCAGCACGTTCAGGGAAAAGTCGTTGATGCTGCGGCCACTCCGCAGCCCGTTGGTTCCCAGCGGCGTTATGAAGCTTGCCTGCCAGGTGTGGTGGTCGTAGATGTTGGCAACGGATGAGGGCGCCACGGGCACCGGGGCCAGCACGGTGTCGCGGGTGGGCAAGCTGCTTTGCACCGCTACGGCGCGGCCGGCCAGCGTGTCCCGCCGAGCGGCTGTCGTCAGACGGCGCGCGCCTTCCCGCAGTGGCTCCCGTAGCTCAGTAGCGGCTACGGCCACGGTATCGAGCACGGCCTTGGCGTCGCCCACCACTTGTTTGGCGCCGATACCCACAGTGCGCCCCGCGCGCTGGGCGGTACGGGCCAGGGCGCCGGTGGCAGCCTGCGCCTTGGCCCGGGCTTTCTGCCGCAACCGCGCCAGTCCCTTTCGGGCCTCTTGGGTGGTCGTATCGGCAGCAACGGAAAGGTGGGTTGTATCAGCAACGGCGGCCGGCAGTGGCAGCGGCGGCATTGGGGCCGTAGCGGGCGGGCGGGCGCCGGTGGGCCGGGGTTCCTCTGCGGGCCGCGTGCTGGCTGTCACGACGCTGGCCGCAGCTGATGCGCCGGTTTTGTAGCCCGCCAGGCCGGGGCGCTTCGGCGTCTTCACGGGGTTGCGGGTCGGGGCTGGCAGCCGGGCGGGCAAAGCGGCCGGCTTGGCTTTCGCCATGCTGGCAGGCTTGGCAGTGCTCGTCGCGGCGGCAGGCTTCGGGGGGCCTGGGGGTGCGAAAGGAGGCTTCTCGCCCGTGCGCCACAGCACAATCTGGCCCCCGATAACCTGGTAGGAAACGCCGCGGCCCTGAAACAGCTGCTGCAGCACCTCGCCTACCGGCCGGGCACCTTTGGTGTGCAAGGTTACGCGCCGCTGCAGGGGAATAAAGGTGCTGCTGTAGCTAAAGGGCACTCCGCTTTGCCGGGCAATATCGCGCAGCACCTGTTGCAGCGGCGCCTCGGTGGCCGCCACCCGCACGCGCCGCGCCAGCAGGGCCGCTGAAGGCTGCGCCCAGCTGCTGCCCGTGAGCAGTCCTACGCATACCAGAACACTGAACAGATGCCGCATAGCCGCGGGAAGAAGAGGTAAAGCGGGGAAAGGAAGAGGTCAGGCGGTCCGGAAAGCTGTTATTCAGGGCCACAACGCAGCCGCGGCAACCAAGCCGCGCTGCCCCGGGGTTACTCGCAGCCGCTGCCGCCGAGGGTGTAGCCCGTCAGGGCGTCGCCGCTCAGGGTGGCATTGGTCGCCACGCTCACGACCTGCAGCACCTGGGCCGGGTTGGGCTGGCGGAAGGTACCAGTGAAGCGGCATTTCAGCAGGGCTTTGTCGGCCACGGTGATGGGCGTGCCGTAGGTGGTGCGCAGCGTGCGGATGACGTGGGCCAGGGAAGCATTGTCGAAGGCCAGCTCCCCGGTTTGCCAGGCCCGGAAGTTGGCATCAGCCGCGGCACTCTGGCGCACCGGGGCCGGAGCCACCGACTTGGGCGCGGCCTGCAGCACCCCGCGCATACCGGGCAGCAGCAGCACCGAATCCTGCTGAGGCTGGGTGCGGCTGGCAAAAGCCACCTTGCCCGTCACGACGGCCACTTCCACGGAGTCTTCGCCCGGGTAGGCCCGCACGTTGAACGAAGTGCCCAGCACGCGGGTGCGCGAGGCAGCGCTAAGCACCGTGAAGGGATGCTGGGGGTCTTTCCGCACCTCGAAAAAGGCTTCACCGGTCAGCTGCACTTCCCGCGCGCCGCCGAAGTCAGCGGCGTATTGCAGTCGGGAGTTCTTATTAAGCCACACCCGGCTGCCGTCGGGCAGAGCAATGACCCGCTTCTGAGCGCCGGCCGCCACCACTACCGGCGCCTGGGGCAGCAGCTCGCGCCGGAAGCTCCGGAAAGCATACACGGCCCCGATTAGCAGCAGAATAACTGCGGCTACGCGCAGCACCGCCGGCATGGCCCGCGGCCGCATCGGCACGACCCGGCCAGTCGGCTCCCCAACAGTTTCCGGAGGCTCGGCTGTTGGGCGGCTTACTTGCATCGGCGGCTCGGCCACGGACTTGGCACCGGTCATTTTTGGGCGGAACCGTTGCCAGGCCGCGTCCACATCGGCCTCGCTGAAGAGCCCGGTGACTGCCGCGGCGCCCGTCCGCTCCCAGGCCCGGGTGGCGTCGGTGAGCAGGCCCAGGCGCTTGGGGTCGGCCGACACCCAGGTGCGCAGCTGCTCCAGCTCGTCGGGCGTGGCTTCGCCTGCCAGGTGCTTGGCCAGCAACTCCCAGGGCGCCTCAGACTCGGGGTGGAGCATTGTCGGGGTGGTTTGTGGGTGGGGGTTTTAGTTTTTGGCGGTTTAGGCGTAAGGTCCGAACAGCAGCCGATAACGCAAAGATGTCATTGATTCCAGAAGAACCCTATACAGTGGTCAGCATCGACGGGCCAAAAGCCAGCACGAACAACCAAAAACTAACCTGCTACTCAATCACCAACGAATCGGTGCGCAGGGTGTGGCCGGCAAAGTAGCCCACGGCCGCCTTTTCCGAGCCGGGCTGCACGTTGCGGACGTTGGTGCGCACGTTGGCCGGTGGAGTCGAAAACAGGCCCACGTTGTTGATCTGCGTGGCCATTTCGTTCAGGAAGTAGAAGTAGTCGCGCGGAATGGACAGGGCCTCCACGCGCACTTTGTCGCCTTTCTTGAACAGCACACCGCCCGCGCCTTCCTCTTCGGTCAGCTCCACGCCGTTGATGTATTTGCCGTCCACCATTTCGTCGTTGGTCACAATCAGGTCGCCGGGCTGGTTGAGCTGCTGGCCGTTGTGGTACACCTTGAACTGGTAGTAGTCGCCCACGCCGGGCAGTTCCTCCCCGTAGTAGAGAATATAGTAGCCCTCGCCGTCGGTCGGTGATTTGGCCCGGTATTCGGCCCGGATACTGTCAATTTCCGGGGTGCGGCGGATTTCGGTTTCGGCCCGGTACTCCTCCCCTTCCGCCCGGATGGTCAGCACGTACTGGTTGCCGATTTTTCCTTGCAGCGTACTGGTAGCATAGCGGCCGGGGCTGACTTCCTTCAGTGTTTCGCGGCGGCCTTCGCTGTCTTCCAGCGTCAGCACGGCGCCGGTTACGCGGGGCAGCTCGGCCTCGTCGAAGTAGGGGGCCGTTTTGGTGAGCGTGACGTAGTAGGGCCCGGGCTGGTCGGTGATGGCGCCTTCCACGGCCAGCAGGGGCTTGCCCTCGGGAATATCGACCTGCACCACGTCGAGGCAGCTGGTGAGCGGGAGCAGGCCGACGGCAAGCAGAAAAGCCAGAATACGGTTCATACGCATGGTATTTTAGGAGCCCGCGGGCTTAGAAGTTGAAGTTGTAGGACACCGAGGGCAGCACCGAGCCAAACACGGCCAGCCGCACGGCTTCGGTTTTGGCCGGATTGTCCTCATTCTGCCGGAAATAGATACTGTAGGCATTGCGGCGGGCGTAGGCATTGTACACCGAGAACGTCCAGCTGCTGTGCCAGCGCTTGGCCGGGTCAATCTTGCCTTCGCGGGTGGCGGCCAGATCGAGGCGGTGGTAGGCGGGCACGCGGTAGTTGTTGCGCACGTCGCCGTTCACGTTGGGCACCACTAGGCCCTGGTACACGTAGCGCGAATCGGGGAAGGTGGTAGCAATGCCGGTGCTGTAGCTGAACGTGCCGGATACCGTCCAGCGCTCCGACAGGCTGTAGATGCCCACCACCGAGAGGTAGTGCGTCTTGTCGTACTTGTTCACGTACCAGTTGTTGTTGTTGATACCATTTATCTGCCGCTCCGAGCGGCTCAGGGTGTAGCTGACCCAGCCCGTGAGCTTGCCCTCGTTCTTTTTCAGGTAGAACTCGGCCCCGTAGGCCCGGCCCCGGCCGTAGAGCAGCTCGGCCTCCAGGTTCTTGTTGAGCAGCGTGTTGGCCCCGTTGATGTAGTCGATCTGGTTGTCCATGCGCTTTCCAAATACCTCCACGCTGGCCTCGTAGGCATTGTCGCGGAAGTTGCGGAAGTAGCCCACCGCAATCTGGTCGGCGTGTTCGGGCTTGATGTTGTTGGTACTCGGCGTCCAGACGTCCAGGGGCGAGGAGGCCGTGGTATTCGACACCAGGTGAATGTACTGCACCATGCGGTTGTAGCTGGCTTTCAACGAGCTGTTGTCATTCAGCACGTAGCGCAGCGAGGCCCGGGGCTCCAGGTTGGGGTAGCGCTTGATGAGCTGGCCGCTGCCGTACTGGCGCGGGTTCACCGGGGTTTTCTGGCGGCCGTTGGGCCCCTCGTAGTCGTAGACGGTGCCGCCGCCGAGGTAGTCGAACATGCTCAGGCGCAGACCGTACTGGGCCGAGAGCCGGGGCGAGAAGGTCTGCTCGTTATCCATGTAGGCGCTGTATTCCACGGCCTGCTGCTCGTCGAGGGCAATGGTGCGGAAGATGGAATTCTCCGCAATGGGCGTCACGCGGCCGGGCAGGAAGGTGTAGTAAATGGCTCCCGCGCCGAAGTTGAGCGTGCTCTGGGGCGTGCGGTAGTAGTTGAAATCGGCCTTGAGGCTGTAGTTCACGATGTTCGACTTCCAGTCGAACGACTGGTTGCCCTCGGGCACGCCCAGGCCGTAGTCGTACTTGCTCACGAGGGCCGTGGCGTTGGCAAACAGCTTGGAGCTGAACACATGGTTCCAGCGCACGGTGCCGGTGCGGTTGCCCAGCGTGTTCTTGAACGCCTTACCAAAGGCAAACACGTCGCGCCCCAGGTAGCCCGACACGTACACCCGGTCTTTCTCGCCGAGGATGTAGTTGGCCTTGGCCGAGAGGTCGTAGAAGTAGGCCTGGTTGTCTTTCTGGTCGGGCACGAACTTGAGGAACAAGTCGCCGTAGGAGCGGCGCCCGGCCACGATAAATGAGCCTTTGTCCTTCACAATCGGCGCTTCCACCGCTAGGCGCGACATAATCAGGCCCACGCCCCCGCTCACCCCGAGGCGCTGGGTGTTGCCTTCCTTCATGCGCACGTCGAGCAGGCTTGAGAGCCGGCCGCCGTACTGGGCCGGAATGCCGCCCTTCACCAGCTTGATGTCCTTCACGGCATCGGGGTTGAAGGTGGAGAACAGGCCGAACAGGTGGGAAGCGTTGTAAATCGGGGCCTCGTCGAGCAGAATCAGGTTCTGGTCGACGCCACCGCCGCGCACATTGAAGCCCGAAGCCCCCTCGCCCACCGTGCTGATACCGGGCAGCAACTGAATGCTACGAATCACATCGACCTCGCCCAGCAGGGCCGGCACCAGCTTCACGGTTTTCATGTCGAGCCGGTTGGTGCCCATTTCCGTGCTTTTCACGTTTTCATCGGGCTTTTTGCCCGTTACCACCACTTCGTCGGTCTGCAGGCCCTGGGTGCCGAGGCGCACCGAGCGGGTCAGGTTTTCGGTGAGCGTGAGCGTCACGTTCTGCGCCTCGTAGCCCAGAAAAGTGTAGGTAATAGTATAGGTACCCTGGGGCAGCGTGAGCGAGTAAAAGCCGTATTCGTTGGCCGTAGCACCCACGCTCAGGCTCTTGACCACCACGCTGGCACCCACCAGGGCCTCCCCGTTGGCGGCGTCCTTGAGGTAGCCACTCACCGTGACTTTGGCAGTTGCCGGCGCCTGGGCCCGGACCGGAGGTTTCAGCCCCAGAAAAAGCAGACAGAAAAGCGGGATAAAACGAAGCATAATAGGGGTTGTTAAGCAATAAGAAAGGCGAAGTGAAGCAGCAGATGCTTGGGCTGAGCCGGCTAAAATCGACGGGACGATTTTGGAAACGGACCCGTCGATTTTCAAAATCGTCCCGTCCGTTTGGGCAAGTCGACGGGTCCGTTTTTAAAAGCCATTACCAGTTTTGTCGCCAGACATAGTTATGTCCGGAGCAAAGCCCCGACGGCGCTAGTTGGCATCGACCACGCGGCCCGAGCCGGAGGTATGCACCGTCAGGGCGGGGCGGCCTTTGTAGTAGACCGCGCCCGAGCCGCTGATAGAGGCGTAGAGGCTTTGCGTGGCCGTAAGGCGGGTACTGCCCGAGCCGCTCATGCGGACTTCCGCGGCCTGCACCGTCAGCGTAAACGCCTCTACCGCGCCCGAGCCGCTCAGGTGCCCGTCGTAGCGGGCGGCGTCGCCGGCCAGCCGCACCCAGCCCGAGCCGGAGATGTCGGTGCCCAGGCTCTGCACCCCGAGCAGGCTCAGCTCCACGCTGCCCGAGCCGGAGAGGCTGATGCTCAGCTTATCAGCCCGCCAGGTGTTCTGCCCGATGATGTGGCCCGAGCCCGACACCGACACGCTGCTCAGGGCCGGCGTGGAAATAAAGATCTTGATGGGCTCGTGGCGGCGCACGTTCACGCGGCCGTAGCCGATGGATAGCCGCTCGCCACTCACGTTGGTTTCCAGCACGTCCAGAATGTTCTGCTGAGCCTCGATGCGCACGGCGCTGGTGGGGCCCTGGGTCAGGTACAGGTCGGCATCCACGGCCAAATCGAGGCGGGAGAAGCCCGACACGGTGCGGTTTTCCGCTACCACCGGGCCCGAGCCGGTTATTTTGTCGGGGAAGATGTCGCCGTGGCAGCCGGCCAGCAGCAGGCTCAGCGCGAGCAGGCAGAGGGAAAGGAGTTTGTTCATAGCCGTAGTAGGTTCAGGTCAGCGAAAGGATGCTTTCATGTCCCTGACCCGCGGCCCGGCCCTTACCCCTACGCTCCCGGAAAATATTTTTTAGCGGCCTGCTTTTGTATGTAGTCAGGACGCTAAAAAGACCGTCATGCTGAGCGAAGCCGAAGCAGCTCTACCGCAATGGTAAAATTGATTTACTACTGCGGTAGAGCTGCTTCGACTTCGCTCAGCATGACGGCATACTTTCTACTTTGCAACGCCCCCTAGGCTCTACAGCAGAAACGAATACAGGTTTTTGAGCAGGCCGCTGAGCTGCTGGCGCATAATGCGCAGGGCCTTGCCCATCTGGTTCTCCACCGTTTTAGGCGAAATTTCGAGCGTATCGGCTATTTCCTGGTAGCTCATCTCCTCGTAGCGGCTCATCGTAAACACCACCCGGCACTGGGGCGGCAGCAACTCCAGCGCCGCCTCCACCGAGTCTTCGGCTTCGCGCTGGTAGAGGGCGTGCAGGGCATTATCCACGCGCGGCGCGGCGGTGGGTGGGGCATCGTCCCAGGCCACCTGCCGCTTGCCCCGCTCCTGGTAGCGCAGGGCCGCGTTCAGGGCCGCCCGGTACAGGTAGGCCCGGTAGGTGGTGCTGATGGTCAGCGTGTCGCGCCCATTCCAGACGCGCAGAAACACATCCTGCAGCAGGTCCTCCGTGGCCTCTTTGTCCTTTATCACGCGCTGAATAACGCTGCCCAGCGGCCGGTAGAACTCCCGGAACAGCAGCTCCATAAAGGCTTCGGCATCGGTACCTTGCAGGTGGGCAAGCCGGGCTTCTAAAGCGTCTGGAGCATCGGAAGTAGCCATAGCGCGGGGTGGCCGCAAAGCCAGTAGCTGCCGGAAAGTGGCATAATTCAGGGGCAAAGCTACACTATATAGCGTTTCCTCTACCCTTTCATCACATACTTATGCGACGCCCACCCGGCTTAGACTACCGGCTCGGGCTTTTTCGGGGTCATATCCAGCCGGCGCAGCTTGTCGGCCCGCCAGGTCGTAATCAGCACCACCACGATGGTCATGATGCCGCCAAACACCACCGAGCGCACCACGCCCATCAGCTTGGCCGCCGCCCCCGATTCGAAGGCCCCGATTTCGTTACTGGAGCCAATAAAGATGTTGTTCACGGCCGATACCCGCCCTTTCATGTACTCCGGGGTAAAGGTGTGAATCAGCGTGGAGCGCACAATAACCGACACCGAGTCGAACACGCCCGTCAGGAACAGCAGCCCCAACGACAGCCAGAAATTGGTCGACAAGGCAAAGGCGATGGTGGCGGCCCCGAAGCCGGCCACGGCCCAGAGCAGCTTGCGGCCGGCGTGGCGCTTTAGGGGGAAATAGGTCAGCACCACGGCCATCAGCACCGAGCCCACGGCCGGCGCGGCCTCCAGGTGGCCCAGTCCGGCCGCTCCCACTTTCAGAATATCGACGGCGAAAACCGGCAGCAGGGCCACGGCTCCGCCAAACAGCACGGCAAACATATCCAGGGCCAGGGCCGCCAGTACCAGCTGGTTGCTGAAGATGAACTTGAGCCCGCTCAGCACGCTCTCCTGCAGGCTCAGCTTCTCGCCTTCCCGCTCGGGCAGGGGCCGCGAGGCAATGCCGGCAAACTGCAGCACCGCCAGCAGCAGCAGCCCGGTGGCTACGGCGTAGGAATTGGCCACGCCCAGGTGGGCCACCAGGTAGCCCCCGATGGCCGGACCCAGCACTGCCGAGGCCTGATACGTGGTGCTGTTCCAGGTAATGGCGTTGGCCAGCTTTTCGCGGCTGGGCAGCAGCTGGGGCATAAAGGAAAACAGGGCCGGCCCCAGAAACCCCCGGGCAATGCCGCTAATAAAAATAACGATGTAGAGCGGCAGCGTGTACAACGAGCCCTTGGCCAGCAGCGGCAGCCCCGCCGGAGAAGCCAGGGCCCACAGCGCCGCCGCACACAGCAGCAGCACCGTCACGGTCACCATGATGATGTTTTTGCGCTTCACCGAGTCGGCCACGTGGCCCGCGTAGAGCGACACGCCGATGCTGGGCAGGGCCTCGGCCAAGCCGATAAAGCCCAAAGCCAGCGGGTCGTTGGTCAGCCGGAATATCTGCCAGGCAACCACCAGGCCCTGCACGCGGGTGGCGACCGTGAAGCACACCCGGGCCGAAACAAGCCGGCGAAAATCAGGAATGCGGAGGGCCGCGTAAGGGTCGTGAGGTGTGAGCGAGGATTCAGCAGACATAAAGCAAGCAACGAATAGAATAGACGGCGGGCAAAGGTAACGCGAATGCCGGGGCATCAGGCACGGCGCAGCTTACGAATCAAGCCGACCAGGAAAAGCGCAGGTCGGTAAACCCGCCGAGGCCGGCCAGGGTTCTGCTCCGGGTGAGCGTGGGCGGGACTGGCGCCTCACCTGTCACCGGAGCCCTTGGAATCAGGCCTAAATTTTCTATCTTACTAGCCTGAGCTACCGCTTTTTATTCGCGCCGCGTACTTGGCTTACCCGTTTTCCTGATGCCCGTACCCACCGTTACCGTTGTTGCCGATTTTGTGGAGCTCACCCTGCGCGAAGACCTGGGTACCCTGCTCGGCCGCTGGCTGCGGCAGGTGAGCTGCCAGGAAGTACAGCAGGGTTATGAAGCTACGCTCCGGGTGGCTGAGCCCAAGCGGGTGCGCTACTGGCTACTCGATTTGCGCCGCCGGGGCACGCTCACCGAAGATTCCACCGAGTGGGTACTATCCACCTTTCTCCCCCGGCTTACCCCGCTGCTCGGCGGCCGCGTCTACCTGGCCTTTCTCCTGTCGCCGGCCCATTTAAGCAGCATCGACCAGGAAAACGGCGCCCCGCTGGTGTCCAACGCCGACTGTCACGTGCGCCTGTTCAGCGACGAAGGCCTGGCGGCTGAGTGGCTGGCCCGCCGCCGCGCCCACGATACCAACGCGTAACCTTGCGCCGGCAAAGCGCGTCAGCAGAAAAAGCGGAAGCAGCCCGCCAGCTCTTCTGCGTTTCTCACTCTTGCTCGTTTCCCGCCATGCCCCACCTTGTCCTCGCCTGTTTTGTCTTCGGCAGCCTCGCGCTGACGGCCGCTCCCGCGCTGGCCCAAACTGCCCCAGCGGCCACTACCCAGGCCGCTTCGCTCAAGGATGGCGTCGTGCGGCGCGGTGGGGTTACCCTGCGGCTGCAGGCGGGCCAGACTACCCGACTGTCGGCCCCGGTTACGATGGACAATGGCCTGGTTGTACGCCCCGACGGCATTATGATAGGCAAAGATGGGTCGCGCCAGATGCTGCCGGAAGGCAAAGCCGTGAACATGCAGGGCGTGGTCGTCAACTTCACCGATGATATGATGTCGGCGCCGGCCATTGAGCAGCATGCGCGCCAGGTAACCGGCCAGCCCACCGAAACCCGTCTGCCCGGCCCTACGCAGGCGCTGGCACCCCAGCGCCTAGCCACCGAGCTGCGCCGTACCGAGCAGCGCCTGGCCCTGCTCCAGCAGCTCTCCGACCGCCTCGCCGAGCGTACTACCGCCGCCGTTGGCTCCAACGCCGCGGCCGCCCCCATTGACAGCAAGTTGCAGCAAATCGATTCCCAACTACGGCGCTGAACCCGGAAGCCAGCCTGTGTACGAAGCCCGCTAATGCGGGCTTTTTTGTCATTTAGGTGCCCGCGCAAACGAATTTCGACGGGGTTAATTTTACTGCTTTGTAGCTCAACACTAAATAGTTGATAGAAACTATTCGATAAATCAGTATAAAAAGCAGAAATTATTTTGCTTTTGACGCAACCATCCATTGCGAATGGTGTAGCCGTTTTCTACATTTGGAAACTTCATCCCTCCTTCCGCAACGTTCTCAATTTCACCGGCAACTGCACTCTATGGCCTAAAGCTCTACGTTCCTCTAACCCGTAGCCTTTATGGACACCATGCAGCCGAGCGATTCCGCTCTCATATCCCTTTACATCGCCGGTAAGGAAGATGCCTTTGCTTTATTGTTAGATCGGCACAAAAGCCGCGTTTTCACCACTATCATGCTGATTGTGCGCGATGAAGACGTTGCCGAAGATTTGCTGCAGGATACGTTTATCAAAGCTATCCACACCATGAAGAGTGGCCGCTACAATGAGGAAGGCAAGTTTTCTTCCTGGATCTGCCGTATCGCTCATAATCTGGCCATTGACTTTTTCCGGCGCGAAAAACGTAGCCCTTTATTGAGCCTCGATACAACAAGTCATGCGTTCAACTCGTTGTCGTTGGCAGAAGAGGGAGCCGAGGCAACCATCACCCGTGAGGAAACCCACGCCCGTCTTCGCGAGCTAATCCAGGACCTGCCCGCCGTGCAGAAAGAAGTGCTCATCATGCGCCACTACGGCGACATGAGCTTTCAGGAAATTGCGGATGCAACCGGAGTGAGCATCAATACAGCGCTGGGGCGTATGCGTTACGCGCTGATCAACCTGCGGAAGAAGATGGCCGCACAACCCGTTTTCTATGATCAAAACCTTTACCCACGAGAAACTGCTCCGGTACGTATACAACGAATTGCCGGCTAACGAGCACCAGGAAGTAGAGCGCGCCCTGCTCCACGATGCCGAACTGGCAACTGTGTGCGCCGACCTCCTACTCGCTCAGCGCTGCCTGGATGGCCTCAAAAGTGCCCCCAGCAAGCGCACCACCGATTCGATCTTACAGTACTCCCGCACCTTTCTCAAGGCTGGGTAAAGATTAAACTAGCTTCCGTCATCCTGAGCCTGCAAGCCTATTGCTCGCCAGCGCACCTCCTACTACCGGGGTTCGTATGGTCGGGCCAGGGTTCTGCCGGGCTCAGGATGACTTTTTTTGCCCTTACTTTGCCGCTCTCATAGTGCTTATTAGCTTTCTGCCATGCGCAAGCCCGAGCGGTTCCGCCACTTCCTCAACTACTTCACCACTCACTTTCCCGAGCCCAAGACGGAGCTGGTGTATGGCAACCCATACGAGTTGATTGTGGCCGTGGTGCTCAGCGCCCAGTGCACCGATAAGCGCGTCAACCAGATTATGCCGGCCCTGCTGGAGCAGTTTCCAACACCAGCTCATTTGGCCTTGGCCTCAGCCGAAGAAATCTTCCCGTTTATCCGCAGCGTTTCTTACCCGAACAACAAAGCCAAGCACCTGGCCGGGTTGGGCCGCCTATTAGTGGAGGAATTCAACTCCGAAGTTCCCAGCACGATTGAGGAGCTGCAGCGGCTGCCGGGGGTGGGCCGCAAAACGGCCAACGTTATTGTCTCGGTGATTTATAATCAGCCCGCCATGGCCGTCGATACCCACGTGTTTCGGGTGTCGCACCGGCTGGGGCTGGTACCGCAGAAAGCAACCACACCGCTGGCCGTGGAGAAGGAGCTAGTGCGTTATATACCCGAAGCACTGATTCCGAAGGCCCACCATTGGCTTATTCTGCACGGCCGCTACGTGTGCGTAGCCCGCTCGCCTAAATGCGGAATCTGCCCGCTTAAGGGCTTTTGCAAGTATTACGCTACGCATTTCGGCAAACCGGCTGCCGAAGACTCAAGGCCAGAAAATACGGTAGAAGTCTGATTATTCTGGCCTAACAGTACAACTTAGTATAAAAGCAGTTCTCTCAGGTTTTAAGAGTAACCGTTTCTAGGATTTCCTGGATAGTGGTAGCTATCTGCAGTCGATCGAACTGGGCAATAGCGACGAGTTGGCCTTTCTGTCCAGCCTGCGCTAGCTTCTCTGGCTGGCTCAGTACTTCTGCCAGCAGCTCCCGCAAAATCGCTGCATTGCCTGCTGGCGCATACCAGCCACAGCTTTGCTGCTCTACCAGCTCTTTGGTCCAGCCCCGGTTAGTGACTACCACGGGCGTACCAACAGACAGGCTGTCGTAGAACTTGGCGGGTGAATTAGCGTCCAGCACCGGGAGGTCCAGAAAGGAAACCACGGATATATCGGCCAGCTTAAACCAGGCGAAAACAGCGTGGCGCGGCTGGGGCGCAATGAGGCGAATACCGGCACAACGCGCGGCGGCGGCCCGCACCAGGGGCTCATGAAAGCCCAGGCCCATGAATAGCCATACCACGTCCGGCTGGCGCAGCACCAGTTGCTCGGCGGCCGCTACCAGCGTGGGAATATCATTGGCCCGGCCGAAAGTGCCGGCATAGAGAACAATCTGCTTGCCGGTCAGCCCGTATTCAGCCCGCAGTGTAGCCACGGCTTCCGGAGTGGCCAAAGCAGCCAAATCCAGGTCCGTACCGTTGAGCACCGTGGTGATTTTGCGGCTGGCAATGCCTTGCTCTTCGACGTAGCGCGTCATATCCGGTGAGAGCGGCAGGATGTGGCTGGCACTTTGGTACAAGCTTTTCTCCAGCGCAAACAGCCGGTTTCGGGCCCAGCGGGTGGGCACGGCGCCCATGGCAATCGGAAAAGACGGCCACAGATCCTGCACCTCAAAAACCCAGGGAATACGGCGCCGCCGGGCCACCTGTGCGGCGGCCCAGGCGGCTGTCAGTGGTGTGGATATGCCCCAGATAACGTCGGGCTGCTCTAGGCGCAGGCCTTCCCGCACGGCGTAAGCGGCATATTGCCCAAACGACAACACCCGCCGGGCCACGCCCATCTTATTCTCGTAGGGTACTTCGGCGGCCCGCATTTCCACTCCTTCCGGCAGCCAGGGGTACTGCCGGGTCAGGCGCTGTGCTTCCCAGGTGCGGGTAGTAATGAGCGTAACGCGGTGGGCCTTCGCCAGGTGCGCCAGCAGGGAATAGTGACGACTTGTTGCCGGGCAGTCAGGATTGGTGTGATACTGGCTGAAAACGGCAATGTGCACGGCAGAAGTGAATAAGGATTGGCAAGCGTTAAAGTGTGCATTGTGGAGCCATACCCTGGGTCACCCAATTGATATTCCCCTGCAACAGCCCGGACTACTTTCTCTTTGGCCGGTAGCGCGACTCGTTCAGGATGCGCTGGGGGTCTTTCTGGGCCATCAGCTGGGCCAGCGTCACGTTGGGGTGCTCGGCCATATACTTGCGCACAATCTGCCAGCCCACCCAGGCACCTACCCGACCAGGGCAGCTTTTGTCGATTTCGGGCACGTTGGGCCGCTCCCCGATATACTTCTGAATCGTGAACGGGCTGGTGTTATAGAGCAGCTTCTTCTCGATAAAGTGCGCCCACACCTTGCCCTCGTTGAACTGCAGATTCGCCAGCTCCTTGTCCGTGAAGCCAATCAGCAGCGTATCGGCGGTGCAGGGCAACACCTTTTCGGCGAAATACAGCGACTTCCCAAACTGCACCATTTCGCTGAGCATGGTCTGGTCGGTCAGCTTCTTCTGGTTGTACTTGCTCGAAATAGCCAGGGCCGCGGTGGGTACCAAATAAGCTGGCTCGTAGCGGCGCAGGATATAATCGGGCACGTTGGGCCGGTAGCTGGCCTTGGCGCCGGCAAAGAAGTCGATACTCAGCACCATCAGACTGTCATTGACGAACAAATCCTGACTTAGCCCGCTCACAAACGTCTTGACCGGCGGCACCGGAAACTTCGGGAAGTAGTAGCGCACGTGCTGAAACAGTTGCTCGAGCTGGTTCTGCAGGGCGTTGGTATCCCTGAATGCCGCTTCCGAGTCCTGACCCAGCTTGCGCAGTCCCGGCTCAGTGGCTAGCCCAACCAGCTGCTTGGCCAGCACGTCTTCGGAAGGGAATTGCTTGCGCCCCAGAAAATAGGTGGTAAACGCTGGTTGCTGCCGCAGAAACTGCTTGGCCTCGGCCACGTTCTTTATCCGAAAGAACGGCTGCTCCAGCCGCTCCAGTCGCACCGTCACGGGCACTTTGGCCACTTCCGGGTCGGCCGAGCAGGTTTCGTTGGACGTGCAGCCGCCGAGCGCCAGGCCGGCACCCAGAAAACAGAACAGTAAACGGCGGAGGTAGGCAGGAATGTAAGTCACGCTTCTATCTTTAGGGCGAAAATAGCCAAAACGAAACGCCGCATGGCTGTCTTTCGTCTAAAGCCTGACTCTTTTCCTATTCTCATGAAAAAATTGCTTCTCGCAGCGTTGGTATTGGGTGCATCGGCTGGCACTGCTTCGGCTCAGGTTGAAATCGGCCTGAAACTGTCTCCTTCCATTGCGTTCCTGCGCGCCGATGGCCCCACAGGATATAGATTCCAGAACGAAAAAAGCAAAGTAACGCTGGGCGGCGGTCTGGTGGTCGACTATTTCTTCGGCCAAAACTACGCCTTCAGCACCGGCGTCTGGCTTACCGGAAAGGGCGGTACTATTTCTTACCTGGATATGAGTGCCCCGGGCAGCACCACAATGGTTACCAAAGAGCAGAAAATCGGCCTGCAGTACCTGGAAGTGCCAATTACTGTCAAGCTGTTCACCAACGATATTGCCACTGATACCAAGCTGTATTTCCAGCTGGGCGGTACTCTGGGTGGCACCATTGCCAACCGCATCAACGGGGAGAAGCGCTACACCGATGATGCCACGGGCAAAGAAACCGAAGCTTCCAAGCACTTCATCGTGCCCGATGCCTCCGCCCTGCTTGGCGCTGGCGTCGAATACCAGCTGGGCCAGAGCACCAAAGTGTTTGGCGGCCTTTCCTACCACCGCGGCCTGCTCAACATCGACAAGTATTTTGACAAAGACCGGGGCTTTAAGGACGTTAACCTCAAGAACAACGAAATTGCCCTGGACTTAGGACTGAAGTTCTAGAGACCAGCTTACCACACGAAAAAGCCCTTGCCGCTCATTCCGAGTAGCAAGGGCTTTCTTCTTATCAGGAAGGTTTTCGCAGAAAAACCGTCAATCAGTAATTTCTTCCACCTCCCGGTCCTGGAGGCGGCTCATGGCGGCGGCGGGGGAATGCAATTCGATTTCCTCGCCCCGCTCATCCTCGATGCGGTAGTCGGTGAGGCCCAATGAAGTGTCCTTCATGATCTTCACCCACTTATAATACTTCAAATACCACTTCATCTGCTTCGACACCAATCCCTTGGTGTAATAAGCGTGCAGGAAGGGGTGCACGTACAGCGTGATGCCCGACTGGTTTTGGGTAACCAGCAGGTCCTCAATGCTGTTGTCGATTTCGTCCGTTACGAGGATAGAGGCCGAAATCTTGCCCGTGCCGCCACAAGTGGGGCACACTTCACCGGTCACGATGTTCTCGGCGGGGCGCACGCGCTGCCGCGTAATCTGCAGCAGCCCGAACTTGGTAATAGGCAGAATCGTGAAGCGCGCTTTGTCGTTCTTCATGATGTCCTTCACGGCATCCTCCACCTTTTTGCGACTATCGGCACTCTTCATGTCGATAAAATCGACGACGATAATGCCGCCCATGTCGCGCAGACGCAGCTGCCGGGCTACCTCCTTAGCCGCCAGCATGTTGATCATGAGAGCCGTAGCCTCCTGGTCACTTTCCTGGTTGCTCTTGTTGCCCGAGTTGACATCGATAACGTGCAGGGCCTCGGTGTGTTCAATCACCAAGTAGCCGCCGCCCGGTACCGTTACGGTTTTGCCAAACAGGGTCTTAAGCTGCTTTTCAATCCCGACGTGCTCAAACACTTTCACCTTGCCGGTGTGAAGCTTGAGCAGGCCGAGCCGGTCGGGGGCAATTTTCTGGAGGTAACTGCGCATCTCCTCATACATCGGCGCCGAATCCACGGTAATGGAGTCGAAGCTTTCGTTGAGCATGTCGCGAATCATCGAGCTGGTGCGGCCCAGCTCACCCAGCACCTTGTCGTTCGGCTTGGCCGTGCGCAAGGCAGTGAAGAGCTGTTCCCAGTTGGCCGTCATGCTCTGCATATCCCGGTCGAGCTCAGCCACCTCCCGGCCTTCGGCCACGGTGCGGATAATCACGCCAAAATTGTCGGGCTTGATAGAGGCAATGAGCCGCTTGAGCCGCTCCCGCTCCGTCTTGCTGACGATTTTCTTGGATACGCTAATCGTATTCGAAAAAGGAACCAGCACTAAGTAGCGGCCCGCCATGGAAATATCCATAGACAAGCGCGGCCCCTTGGTGGAAATCGGCTCCTTCACAATCTGAACCAGCAGCTGCTGGCCCTTCTTAAAAACGTCGGCGGCCTTGCCGACTTTGTCGAGCTGCCCTTCGAACTGGAAGTTCTTGAGCGCCCCGACGGTAATTTTCTGCGATTGTACGCCTCTGCTCCACTTTAGCAGCGAAGGAAAGTTCTCCCCCAGGTCGCCGTAGTGCAGAAACGCGTCTTTTTGATACCCAATGTCAATGAACGCGGCGTTCAGACCGGGCATAACTTTCTTGACCGTGCCCAGGAAGATGTCACCAACGGAATAGTTGGTGTCGTTGCGGTCAAAGTGGTATTCAATGAGCCGCTTATCCTGGAGCAGGGCAATCCGTTCTCCTTCCTGAGTAGAATTAATGACTAATTCGTTACTCAATGGGTCAGATAAGTTAAGAGAGCACCGAAACCAGCCCCAGCCCTATCCCCCGAAACCGTCAAAGGGAAGCCAGTGCGCAAGGCACCAGCTTCCCTTTTTAGCCACGGGAAAAGCGAACTTTTAGCCACTCTCGAGATACTCTACGTGAGAGATAGACGGCCTAAGGTTAAAGCGTTTAACCGGCCGCCAGCAAACCCGAACAGGGCTTACTTCTTCTTGTGACGGTTCTTGCGCAGACGCTTCTTCCGCTTGTGAGTGGCAATCTTATGACGCTTTCTCTTTTTACCGCAGGGCATGTTGATGAGGTTAGGGTTGTAAAAAAACTTAATTCAATTTCTGCAATTGCTCGTCCACCGAGGCCGTGAAGCCGGGGTCCGTGCTCAAGCTTTTGGCCTTGGTAAAGGCCTTGCGGGCATCTTCCTTGGCACCGGTCAGGGCCAAAGATACGCCCAAGTAGAACTGCCCGTTGGCGTTTTCCGGATTTACCACCGTCAACTCCCGGAACCGCTCCACTGCTTTGTCGTTCTGATTGCTCCGCAACGAGAGAATACCCAGGTTATAGATAGCCTCTTCGTTTTTGGGGTCAGCGGCCAGCACTTCGCGCAACAGAGTTACGCCCGCCACCGGATTATCGCTGGCCATCAGGGCCATACCCAGGTTGGTTTTCGCCTTGAGGTTATCGGGATTGTTTTTCAACACCCGCTCATAGAGCTCCTTGGTTTTGGCACCTAGCAGCTTGGCGCGCTCTTCTGTCGTAGCAAAGCTGAAGGCTTCGTAGTAGGCATCAGCGGCGCGCTGCAGGGTCTGCTCGCCGGGGCGGGCCATAGCAATCTGCTCGAAATAGTAGCCGGCGCTGTCGAATTTCTCAACGGCCCGGTACTTATCCGCCAGATCCGAGGCCAACCGCAGCTTGGCAGCGGGGTCGCGCTCCGCCGAATACTTAGCCAGCAAGGCTCCAATTTCGCGGCGCTGCTCCGGAGCTACCGCCATGTGCGGCTGCTCTGGGGTAGCACCGGCGGGTGCGCCGCCTTCTACGGATGACGTAGAGGGAGTTGCTGCGCCGTTGTCACGGTTGGCCGTGCGGGCCGCATCCTGCTGGTTCAGCTCCTTTTTACCCTCCTTGGGTTTCACAATTCCCTTCGGCAGCAGAAACAGACCGGCCACCAGCGCGAGGGCGACGGCCAAAATAAGGAGCTGATGCGAGGAAGGACGTGAAGCCATGAGGAAAAAGCAGGCCGCCGGGCTCCCAAACTTGGAATCCCCGGCGGCTCGGCCGGCAATGTTACGAAGAAAGAAAATTAGGCCTGAGCCGTCTCTTTGATCTTCTTGCTGTTTTTGATCTTACCGATGAACGTCTTCGAGGGCTTGAAGCTCGGGATGAAGTGCTCGTCGATGATGATCGAAGTGTTTTTAGAGATGTTACGAGCGACTTTCTTTGCCCGCTTTTTGTTTACGAAGCTGCCAAAGCCACGCACGTAAATGTTGTTGCCGTCGGCCATCGAATCCTTTACCACTTTGAAAAATGCTTCAACGGTAGCCGATACGTCGGTCTTCTCAATGCCGGTCTTGTCGGCGATTTCGGCGATTACTTCTGCTTTAGTCACGCTGGTATGTGTACTAAGGTGTGAAAAATGTATGCTGGGCAAAAACTCCCGAATCAAAACGTAAGCCCTTGCCCGGTAGGCTTTTCGCTTGAGAATTCGGGCCACAAAGGTAGTCTGCTTTTTTGGTTTTGCAATACTTTTTCCGCAATCCACTTAGCGTCCCATTTCTTCTTCAAACATCTATATATCAAACATTTGCATCTTTCCGTTCTTGCTCCTGCCCATCCCTATTTTGCCCAGGCACTCTTGGAATGGTACCCGCGGCACCGCCGCGACCTGCCCTGGCGCCATACCCGCAACCCGTATGTCATTTGGCTTTCGGAAGTTATTCTGCAACAAACCCGCGTGAAGCAGGGCCTGCCCTACTACCTCGACTTCATCTCGACTTACCCCACGGTGCACGACCTGGCGGCTGCTCCCGAGGATGAGGTGCTGCGCCATTGGCAGGGGCTGGGCTATTATTCCCGGGCCCGCAACATGCACCACACGGCCCAGCAGGTTGTCCGGGAGTATCAGGGAGTTTTTCCTACTACCTATACCGAATTACTCAGACTCCGCGGCGTGGGCCAGTACACGGCGGCGGCCATTGCTTCCTTTGCCTTCGGTGAAAAAGTGGCCGTGCTGGATGGCAACGTGTATCGGGTCTTGGCCCGCGTGTTCGGCATTGCATCCGATATAGCGGTGCCGGCTACCCGCAAGGAGTTTCAGGCCCTAGCCGACACGCTGATACCCGCCGCCGCTCCTGATGAGTTCAACCAGGCTATTATGGAGTTTGGCGCCATTCAGTGCACGCCCCTAAAGCCGGACTGCCTGTTTTGCCCCTTGCAAAGCCAGTGCTATGCCTTTCAGCACGGTATGGTGCAGGAACTGCCCGTGAAGAGCAAAGCCAAAGCCAGCCGCACCCGTTACCTCCATTACATAGTATTGCGCCACGGCGACACGCTGTATTTGAAGAAACGTGCTGCCAAGGATATCTGGCAAGGTTTGTACGATTTCGCGCTGGAGGAAAATGACGCCGCCGAGTTGCCGGCCGTTGACTTGGTTGGTGCTGTATCCAGGCTGGGCGGGCAGATGGCTACAGACAGGGCCGAGGAGCCGGTTTTGGCTCTGCGCCACGTGCTTAGTCACCAGAAAGTGGAGGCCCGTTTTCACGTGGTCTGGCTGGCGCAGCCGCTTCCGCCCGAGGCCTTGGCAGCCTCTGGCTTGGCACCATTCACTCCCGAGGAAGCGCACGACTTGCCAAAGCCGGTACTAATTGCTAATTATATTGACAAATCATGGAAATAAAAGCTAAAATATTTGGTTATATAATCAGCATTAGCTATTTTTATAAGAGGTAAATATATTTTATCGACAACGTTCAACTACTTAACAACCAAGCAATGGCTGGCATCAACAAAGTAATTCTGGTAGGCAATCTGGGTAAAGACCCTGAGGTTCGTCATTTGGAAGGTGGCTCAAGCGTAGCGCACTTCACACTAGCTACCAATGACTACTACAAAGACAAATCCGGCAACCGTGTGGAGCGGACCGAATGGCATAATATTACGGCCTGGCGCGGCTTAGCCGAAATGGCCGAGAAGTACCTCAAAAAGGGGCAGCAGATCTATGTCGAGGGTAAGCTGCGCACCCGCCAGTACCAGGACAAGGACAACCAGACGCGCTACATCACCGAAATAGTGGCCGATGAGATTTCCATGCTGGGTGGCCGCCCGCAGAACGACACTCAGGCCAGCAACGGTCAGCAGGGTAACGAACATCCGGCAGAAGCCCAAACCTTCCGGCAGGAACCCGAAATCGACCAATTGCCTTTTTAAGGTCTTTTCCTTGCTGTGTAAAGCCCTGGCACATTGCCGGGGCTTTTTGCGTTCAGCTACAGCAGTCCGGAAGGCTGCTTTTTTCATCCCTCTTGCTGCCACTGGCTGCCTACCTGATTCTGGTTACCTTTGAGTAGTCAACCCGCATTGCCCTAATGCCCATATTCTCACTTTCGCGCGGTCTGAGCGCCGTTCTGGCCATTGGCCTGCTGCTGAGCAGTTGCTCATCACCCGCCGATTATACGCCCAAGCCCAAAGGCTACAACCGCATCGACCTGCCGGTGGCCAGCTACCAGCAGTTGGCCGCTGGGCGCCCCTATACGTTTGAGTATTCCCGGCAGGCAAAAGTGCTGCGCGACTCGTCGTATCTGGCTCAGCCGCATTGGATCAATATTTATTATCCCAAACTGCAGGCCAACGTGCAGATTACTTACATGCCCATCAACCACGACAGGAAGTACTTTAACAAGCTGCTGGAAGATGCGCGCAAGCTCACGGCCAAGCACCAGATTAAGGCTTCCGCTATTGATGAGAGCGTGATAAAAACGCCTAGTGGACTACGGGCAGCGGTTTTTGAGCTGTCGGGAGAGGTACCCAGCCAGTTTCAGTTTTATACCACCGACAGCACCACGCACTTCTTCCGCGGCGCCCTGTATTTCCGCACGGCTACGGCCAACGACTCGCTGGCGCCGGTTATCGACTACGTGAAGAAGGACGTGGTCCATATGCTCAACACCCTGAAATTCCGCTAGCTTACTGGCCGCCTGTTCGCGCAGGCACAGACGCCTTATCAAGCCGGCAGCTTTTGCATGAGTAGCTTTTTCAATACCAAAATCGAGAGCCTGCGGGGCGTGGGTACCCAGCGGGCCACGCTGCTGCAGAAGGAGCTGAACATCTTCACCTACGGCGACCTGATTCAGCGCTACCCCTTCCGCTACCTCGACCGGACGCAGTTTTACCAGATTGTTGACCTGCACGAGGACCTTCCTTACGTGCAGGTGAAAGGCGTATTGCGCAACCGTGAGGTTATCGGCGAGGGGCCCAAGAAGCGTATCGTCGCTAAGGTTTCGGATGGCAGCGCCGAGCTGGACCTGGTGTGGTTCAAGGGCGTGAATTACCTGGAAAAGGTGATTAAGAACCACCAGGAGTACATCGTCTTTGGCAAGCCGACCGTGTTCAACGGCCGGCCCCAGATGGCGCACCCCGACCTGGAAGAGGTAACCGAGGCCAAAGCCGGGCAGAGCTACCTGCAGCCGGTGTACAATACCACCGAGAAGCTCAAGAACTACCACCGCATCGATAGTAAGGCCATTGCGCGAATGACGAGCGACCTGCTCAAAATCGCGCTGCCCCACGTGCAGGAGTCCTTGTCGCCCGATCTGATTCGGCACTACAACCTGATGGGCAAGGCCGAAGCCTACCAGCAGATTCACTTTCCGCAGAGCACCGAACTGCTGCAGGCGGCCCGGTTCCGGCTCAAATTTGAGGAGCTGTTTTACGTGCAGCTCAAGCTGCTGCGCCAGCGCGACCAGCGCAAAGTGACCCTGGCGGGCCAGATTTTCAAGGAAGTACCCACGCTGGTCGACTTCTACAAAAACCACCTCACCTTCGATCTGACCGGTGCCCAGAAGCGGGTAATCCACGACATTTACAAGGATTTCTGCGCCGGCAAGCAGATGAACCGCCTGCTGCAGGGCGACGTGGGCTCGGGCAAAACCATTGTAGCTTTCATCTCCATGCTCATGGCCGCCGACAACGGGGCGCAGAGCTGCCTGATGGCGCCCACCGAAATCCTGGCCGACCAGCACTACGTGGGCCTGAAAGCCTACGCCGACCAGCTGGGCATCAAGCTGGGCAAGCTCACGGGCAGCACCCGCACCTCGGAGCGGCGCGTGCTGCACGAGCAGCTGCGCGACGGCACCATGCACATGCTGGTCGGCACGCATGCGCTGCTGGAAGACGTGGTGCAGTTTCGCAACCTGGGCCTGACGATTATGGATGAGCAGCACCGCTTTGGCGTGGCCCAACGCTCGAAGCTGTGGCAGAAAAACCCGCACGTAATTCCGCACGTGCTGGTCATGACGGCCACACCCATACCGCGTACCTTGGCCATGACGCTGTATGGCGACCTGGATGTATCCGTTATTGATGAGTTGCCCGCCGGCCGCAAGCCCATTGTGACCGTGCACCGCTACGACGCTAACCGGCTGAAGGTATTCCAGTTTATCCGCGACCAGATCAACCTGGGACGGCAGGTCTATATCGTGTACCCGCTGATTGAAGAGTCGGAAACGCTGGACTATAAAGACCTCACCGACGGCTACGAGAGCGTGGCGCGGGCCTTCCCGGAGTTTGAAATCAGCATTGTGCACGGCCGCATGAAGGCTGAGGAGAAAGACTACGAGATGCAGCGCTTCGTGAAGCGCGAAACCCAGATTATGGTGGCTACCACCGTTATTGAAGTGGGCGTAAACGTGCCGAATGCCTCGGTAATGGTCATCGAAAGTGCCGAGCGGTTTGGCCTCTCACAGCTGCACCAGCTGCGGGGCCGCGTGGGCCGGGGCGCCGACCAGAGCTACTGCATCCTGATGACGGGCTACAAGCTCAGCAAAGACAGCCGCACGCGCATCGAGACAATGGTACGAACCAATAACGGCTTCGAAATTGCCGACATCGACCTGAAGCTGCGCGGCCCCGGCGACCTGATGGGCACCCAGCAAAGCGGCGTGCTGGATCTACTGATTGCGGACCTGGCCAAGGATGGCCGCATCCTGACCGAATCGAGGGCGGCGGCCCAGCAGCTGCTCATGGAAGACCCCGGCCTGAGCCTGCCACAAAACCAGAACATTCGCCGCCACATCGAGTCCTTACCCCCCACGGCCGTCAACTGGAGCCGAATCAGCTAGCCCCCGGGCAGGCTACCGAAACGTTTGCGCATAAAAAAGGCGACTTAAATAAAGTCGCCTGCCGGTTTATTCGAATGCTTCTGCGGAACGAGAAGTAGTAGTGGGGGCCGTGGCCTGCCACAATCGGCTGCCGCCGCCATGTGAGACATTCTCTAACCTTACCTGTCGGGTAAAGAAGGATGCGGCCCGCACGGGCGTTTGCTGGGGCTCTACCTTGGCCGCCGCAACTGGAGCAGCAGGGCCTTTAGCCAACTTACCAACTACAATCAGGGCGAAAAGCAGAACGAATTTTAGTAAAAACTTCATAGGTCAGGGTACTTAATAACAAGCTGCGCGGCCGTCACAAAGTTTGGGCCAGAAGCTGGATTTACAGCGAAAAAACAAAATTTTGATCATCAGTCGTGTACGATCTACACGAGGCCAACAACCAGGCAAAGTATTCGAGCTGTTCAGATGAGAAGACCATTGTATTCAAAATCTACAATACTTCCTCTCGAGCTAAGTGCGTAGTACCAGTCGTTACTTTTGGCAAAGTAACGCACGAATACCCTTAGTTTGGGCTATCGAAACGTTATGATAGCATGAACAAATCGTGATACCTCAGGCCGGTTGCCATCGGGGAGCGTGGCCTTTACGGGCGGCGGCCAGAGATGGATACCTTTGGAGAGTACATTTTTTTGTTGTTTGCACTTTTTTCAACCTAACTACCTTTTTACGTGCGCTTTAAATTTCTTCTTCCGATTTGTGCGCTGCTGGCCGGTCTGCTGGCGGAGCCCGCAGGAGCCTTGGCCCAAAAGGTAAAATCCGTACCGTTCAGCTACCTCCCCGAAAGCACAGAAGACCGTTACAATCAGCGGGTAACGCGCAAAATGCTACCCGTAGCCAGCGGCGGTTTTGTCATTCTGGCCCATAAGTCGGCCACGCAGTATGCCGTGGAGCGCTACGATGCCGAACTGAAGCAATTGTGGACCACACCCGTGCCGGTGGCCGAGGGAGAAAGCGTGGAGGCGTTTGGCCGCGGCTCGGAACAGGCTTTCGTGGTAATTCACCAAAAAGACAATGCCAGCCAGAACCTTTCGGCCGTACTCGTCGACCTGCGCAATGGGCAGAAGGCCGCGCCGAAGAAGCTGATTGACGCCTCGGCGCGCGACCGGCGCCCCGGCGTGGCCATTTCCCCCGACGGCTCGAAGCTGGTGGCTTTCCGCTACCTCACCCGCGACGTGCAGATCCGGGCCATCAGCGCCACGGTGTACGACCAGAAGCTCACCAAACTTAAAGACCGCACCTACGACTTCCACGACGTGGGCGACTTCTTCTCCCCTACCGTGCACATCGGCAACGACGGCGCCCAGTACGTAGCCCTCATCAGCGACCAGATGAAGAAGCTCACCGTACGCCGCTACCTCAACGACAAGCCCGAAACCAAAATCATGTCGGTGGCCGTGGGCGGCAGCTTCGGCGGCAAGGCCGTGACGGTGTTCGACGCCAAGTTTGGCCTGCAGCCCGATAATACGCTGTATGCCGCCGCCATCTGCACCGAGCGGGAAAGTGGTCAGTACTACAGCCTCAAAGTGGTCAAGTTTGACTTCGCGGGAGAAGGCGACATGAAGTTTGCCCCCGAATTCCGCTTCACGCCTGAATACCTGGCCGAAGTAAACAAAGCCGGCCAGACCAGCGCCAAGCGCCTCGAAGACGTGTACCTCGCGGAGTTGCTGCTGACCGCGGAGAAGCAGCTAGTTGTTATTGCCGAGAAGAAGTTTGAGGAAGGCGGCGACGAGTCGCCGGTACACGCCCGGGAGCTGCACGTGTTTGGCTACAACGAGTTTCAGAGCCCGACATGGCACACGATTATTGCCAAAGATCAGGTAGCGTCGCCGGCCGAGTCGTTCACCGGTATCGGGTTCCGCGCCGCGGTATTCGGTCCGGAAATCCAGATTCTGACCCAGGAGAAAATCAAGGGCAAGTCTGATCTGTACGTGCGGCGCGTGAATGCCCAAACCGGGGTAGTAACACCCGCCAAAGGCCTGGGGCTGAGCGTAGCCAGTGACCAAAACCTGGCCTACGTGAAAGACTTCACCGGCTGGCTCGATGCCAAAACCATTATCGGTGTGAGTCGTCCCAGCAAGAAGTCGGCGGCTCTGCAGCTGAACAAGATTATCAGCAAATAGATGCTAAGCCTGTACCTGCTGGCCGATGAGGCCCCAACTCCTCGCCCATCTGACTTGTCCCGGCTTACGCCGGTAGGCACGCTGCCGGAGGAAAGCTTCCGGCTACTACAGGCCCAACGCCTGCTGGAAAGCCGGCTGGAGTATGCTGCCGGTTTCCGCTGGTCCAGCAGCCAGGCAGCAGCCAAGCTCCAGTTGCTGGCTCGGCAATTCCCGGAATTGCGTCCTACCACTTCCAGCAATGCCACGCCCGAGCAGGATTTATTCCTGGCCTTGTTGGCAGCACAGGCCCAGCAGATGGGCTTATTAGCTACTACGGGGTAAGGCGCTTGCTCTTACCAAACAACTTATTGGCACATCTAGGCAAATAATTATTATTTTTCCTAGGTGTGCCTTTATATCTTTCCGGCCTGATGCCACGTAGTACGGGGCCATACAAGTCACTCTCTTATTCTAATTACCTATGCGCATTCTTACTCCTGCGGCCAGCACCTTGCTTCTGGGCCTGATTAACACGGTTTCTTACGGGCAGGTATACTCCCTGGACCCCGGATTTGGTACGGCCGGCAAAGCCACCATTGCCTTCCCGGCAGCCGCAGCTACCGATGTTGCCACCAGCCTCGTGCTACAGCCTGATGGCAAAATCGTTGTGGCAGGCCAAAACAATGATTCTTTTGGCGTGGCGCGGCTCACCGCCACAGGTCTGCCCGATGCCACTTTTGGTACCGCCGGAACTGCCAACACGACGTTTGCGCCCCCGCTTGGTGCTTCGCCCACCATTACCATTCAATATGCCCAAGCTACAACGCTGCTGTTGCAGGCCGATGGTAAACTGGTAGCCGCGGGCCTGGTACGCTCCTCGGGCCCCAGCTACCGGGGTTATGCCCGCTATTTGCCCTCCGGTGTCCTCGATACCTCATTTGATGGGGACGGTAAGGTAATTCCATACAACAGTGAAGGTAGCCTGGGGTCCTCCGTGACTGGTCTGAAGCAGCAAGCCGACGGCAAGCTGCTGAGCATTGGCCGGCAGATGGGCCTGACTGGCTCGGTCTCCAGCCCACTATACCGCCTGGAAACCAATGGGGCCGCTGATAATACCTATACCTGGACGTATCCGTCGGCCGGACCAAACTCCAGCAATCCAATCTTCGATAAGACGGTTTCGGCTTCGGCAGTTGATGCAACTGGCCGGCTGATTACGGCCGGCGCACATTTCGTGTCCAACCAGAATTACACCGGTCCCCAAGGTCCTGCCCTGGTGCGCTACACCAACACGGGCCAGCCCGACGCAACTTTTGGCACCGACGGACTGGCTATTCTGACGGCGGCTAACGGCGGCAGCGGACTGGAATGGAAAAAAATGGCGCTGCTGCCCGACGGAAAGATTCTTGTTGGCTCCCTCAAAGTGCGTGGCGTAGGCGCCCAGCAACGAGTCGACTCCGTCAGCATTGCCCGCTACACTGCCAACGGTACACTAGACCTCGCCTTTGGTCGGCGGGGCCTGGCTACTACCAACTTCTCGGGCGTAGCTGCTACCAATGGGCAAGCCCTGAGCGGCCTGCACGTACTGCCCGGCGGCGACATCACCTACGGCGTCCTGACCGATGCTGGTACCTTCAACGTGGTTCAGGTTTCCGGTAACGGGCGGCAGGTGACGCTGCCCAGCGTTATTGCCTTGCCGGGCCTGCAGGTAGCCGACATGATTCTGCAGCCCGATGGCAAAGCCCTGCTCGTGGGTACGCAGACGGACGGCGCCGCCAAGCGCTTCACCGTGGTTCGGCTGACTACTACTGCCCTGCTGGGCACGCGCGGCCGGCTTTCGGACGCCCAGGTGCAGCTCTTCCCCAACCCGGCGGCCCAGAGCATCACCCTGCGCCTGGCCGGCATAGCCGAAAGCCAATCGTTCAAGCTCCAGGTATTCGACGTGCTGGGCCGTGAAGTACTGGCGCAGGCAGCAGCCCGGCTGGTAGGCGGCGCCGTGCAGCTTCCTTTGCAGACCCTGCGTCCCGGTAGCTACACCCTGCGCGCGCAAGGCACTGACTTTACTGTCACGCGCCAGTTCGTGCGGACGGAGTAACACTGGTAACACTGATTATGAGGCACAAAAAAGCCGCTCCTAGCTTAGGAGCGGCTTTTTTTATCTAACCAAACCAATTATTGCTTTCTAGAAGCTGTACTCGTTGGCCGCAATCAGCTGATCGGCAATGCGACGACGGGCTTCTTTGGCGTTGTACAGGTCCGCTTTGGTGAAGCGCTTCAGGCCCATGGCCAGCAGCTTCTGCTCGTCGCCTTCGGTCATGGTAGCAATGGCATCCTTACCGAATTTGTTGACCAGGTCCACCGTGTCGTAGAGGTACACGCGAGCAATGTCGATCTGCTGGGCCAGGGCTTCTTCGCCCTTCACGCCGGCTTCTTTCTCCACGCGCAGAATGGTGCTTTCGGCGGTATACACCTTGATGGCCATGTCGGCAATGTTCATCAGTACTTCCTGCTCTTTGGCGAGCGAGTTCATGTACTTCTGCACGGCCGTACCAGCCACCATCAGAATAGCCTTCTTCAGCTTGGCAATGGTCTTCTTCTCGGCGGCAAACAGGCCGGTTTCTTCTTCCGTGTTGAAATCCGGAATAGCCATCAGCTCCTGCTGCACAGCCTGGGCGGGGCCCATTAGGTCCAGCTCGCCTTTCATGGCCTTCTTCAGGATCATGTCAACGGCCAGCATGCGGTTGATTTCGTTCGTGCCCTCGAAGATGCGGTTGATGCGCGAATCCCGATAGGCGCGGTCCATGGGGTAGTCGGCCGAGAAGCCGTAGCCGCCATATACCTGCACGCCTTCGTCCACCACATAGTCCAGCACTTCCGAGCCTTCTACTTTCAAAATGGCGCACTCCACGGCAAACTCGCGGGCGGCGCCCAACAGTGCTTCGTTGTGGCTCTGACCTTTGGCCAGCAATTCCTGCTCCATGCGGGCAATGTCCATGCCGGCACGGTAGATGGCCGATTCCACGGCGTAAATCCGCACGGCCTGCTGGGCCAGCTTGTGCTTGATAGCGCCAAACTTGCTGATCGGCATTTTGAACTGCACCCGCTCGTTGGCATACTTCACACTCAGCGTCGAAGCCATTTTGGTAGCGCCCAAGCAAGCAGCAGCCAGCTTGATGCGGCCAATATTCAGAATGTTAAAGGCAATCAGGTGGCCTTTGCCAATCTCGCCCAGCACGGCCGACTTCGGCACCTTCGCATCCGACAGGAACACCTGGCGGGTCGAAGAACCCCGGATACCCATCTTGTGCTCTTCGTTGCCGAGGCTCAGGCCGGGCGTGTTTTTCTCCACGATGAAGCCAGTGAACTTGTCACCATCCACCTGGGCAAACACCACGAATACGTCGGCAAAGCCAGCGTTGGTAATCCACATCTTCTGCCCGTTCAGCACGTAATGCTCGCCGTCTTCGGTCAGGATGGCTTTGGTCTTGGCGCCCAGTGCATCCGAGCCCGAGCCGGGCTCGGTGAGGCAGTAGGCACCCATCAGCTCACCGTTGGTCAGGCCGGGCAGGTACTTGGCTTTCTGCTCATCGTTGCCGAAGTACAGAATGGGCAACATGGCAATACCGGTGTGGGCCGCAAAGGCCACCGGGAATGAGTGGCCGCCACCCACGCCTTCCGTCACGCGCAGCGAGGTCGGGAAGTCCATGTCCAGGCCGCCGTACTGCTCGGGGATGCTCACGCCGAACAGGCCCAGCTCGCCAGCTTTTTCCATCAGGCCGCGCATCAGGCCCTCCTCGTGGTTGTCGAGGCGTTCCAGCAGGGGCTGCACTTCTTTATCCACGAAGTCCAGCGCAGTCTGGTGCATCATGTTCTGCTCCTCCGAGAATTCGGCGGGGGTGAATACGTCTTGGGCGTCAGTTTCTTTGATGATGAACTCGCCGCCTTTTACAAGCTTGTTGGATACTTCCATGGCCAGGGTGAGAGGTTGGGTGAAGGAATTTTAAAGTCGAAAGTCAAAGGCTAAGTACTCGGCTTGCCTACTATTTATAACGCAAAGCAGGCCGAATACATTCGTACCGAAATATACGAAATTATGTTATGCTTGCCGAGTACTTTGCCCGAAAAAAGAAGCCCCATGGTCCTGAGGCTTCTATAATCAGTTTATTGGTCGCGAAACGGGCCGTAGTAGGCATCGGTCAGTTCCGAGCTGGTAGCCTCGGCTACTTCGGGCTGGGCCGTCAGCCACTGCTGGAGCTGGTCGCGCTTTTCCCGGGCCTGCTCCTCCGTCAGCCGCTTCACCGGCGTAGCGGCAAAATCGTCGAGGGCTCCGCCGATAATCAGCTCGAAGGTTTCGATCTGTTCGAGCAGCGTGTCGGAGAAATCCAGGTAAGCGTCGGGCTTATCCTCTTTCAACCGGTACGACACGTTCCAGCTGAATTCCTTGAATTCCTGGCGGTGAGTTTTCTTACGCAGGCGCTTTTTCATGACCTAAGCTAACAAAAGAACTTCGACTTGGGCCGGGCGCGGCCTGAGTATTCCAGTGGAGAAGCGCTGCCACGCTTTCCGGCCAGCCCCCGGCCCGAGTCGAAGCGTGAGAGTTACTTCAGCAGCTCATAAATGCCGGCTACGCCCTGGCCGCCGCCCACGCAGGCGGTTACCATACCGTACTTCTGGCCGCGGGCCCGCAGTTCGTGAAACAGCTGGATGCTGAGCTTGGCGCCCGAGCAGCCCAGCGGGTGACCCAGGGCAATAGCGCCGCCGTTCACGTTCAGCTTGCTTTCGTCGATGCCCAGCTCCCGCACCACGGCAATAGACTGGGATGCAAAGGCCTCGTTCAGTTCAAACAGGTCAATATCCTCGAGCTTCATACCGGCTTGCTTCAGCGCCTTCGGCACAGCCTTGATCGGGCCCATACCCATGATGCGCGGATCAATGCCTTCGGTGGCGTAGGTTACCATGCGGGCAATGGGCTCCAGATTCAGCTCCTTCACCATGCGCTCCGACATCACGATAACGAAAGCCGCGCCGTCGGAGGTCTGGGACGAATTGCCAGCCGTGACGGTGCCATTGGCGGCAAATACCGGCCGCAGCTTGGCCAAGGCCTCTACCGACGTGTCAGCGCGGGGGCCTTCGTCGGTATCCACCACGTACGAGCGGGTTTTCTTCTTGCCCGAAGCCTGGTCGATGTAGGTTTCCTCGACCGTAATGGGCACAATCTGCTCCTTGAACTTGCCGGCCTCAATGGCCTTAATGGCCTTCTGGTGGGAGTTGTAGGAGAAAACGTCCTGGTCTTCGCGCGAAATTTTGTAGTCGTTAGCTACGGCCTCAGCGGTCAGGCCCATACCCAGGTAGTAGTCGGGGTGCTTTTTGGAGAGGTTATAGTTCGGAACCGTTTTCCAGCCCACGGTGGGCACCATGCTCATGCTTTCGGTACCACCGGCCACGATGCAGTCGGCCATGCCGGCGGCAATTTTACCAGCAGCCATGGCAATGGTTTCCACGCCCGAGCCGCAGTAGCGGTTCACGATGAGTCCCGACACGTTCATGGGCAAAGCCAGCAAGGAAATCAGGCGGCCCATCTGCAGGCCCTGCTCAGCTTCCGGCACGGCATTGCCTACAATCACGTCGTCGATGCGCGTGGGGTCCAGGGCGGGCACGGAGGCCACGAGGTGTTTGATGACGTCCGCGGCCAGGTCGTCGGGACGGGTGAAGCGGAAACCGCCACGGGTGGCTTTGCCAACGGCAGTGCGGTAACCGGCTACGATATATGCGTTCATTGTAGTGAAGTCTTTAAAAGTGGGATTTGCAAACCCGATTGTTATGATGAGTAGCTCAGCTTTGGTTTGTTACTGCAAAGCGGCATTGCTCACATACTCCTTCTGTGTCAAGAGCCAATGGAGGAAACATACTCCTGATGTTATGGGAAGCAAATGAACCGTTCCCAATAACGTCTGGCATCTCAGGGTTATAGCCTTCTATTTGGCAGAAACGACACTGCTGAATCCACTTCCGCAGTTTTGGATACATGTCTATGTAATCCTTGCCGCCTCGGTGCTTATTAGTGCCCATGTTGCTTTTGCCGAATAGCTAAAGAACAATTACTAGTTCCGTAGCGGCTTGCCGGTGGTCAGGATGCTCTGGATACGCTCCAGCGTTTTCCGCTCGCCGGTCAGGCTCAGGAAGGCTTCGCGCTCCAGATCCAGCAGGTACTGCTCGCTCACGTTGGTCGGCGACGACAAATCCCCACCAGTCATGACGTAGGCCAGCTTGTTGGCAATTTTCACATCGTGGTCGGAAATGTAGTTGCCTACGCGCATGGCGTGCACACCGGTTAGGAACATGCCCAGCGCCCCGCGGCCGTGTACTTTGATGTCGGATTTCTGCACGGGCTGGGTGTAGCCGGCATCGGCCAGGGCAATGGCCTCGGCTTTGGCCTGGGCAATGAGGCGGTTGTTATTCACTACCACTTCGTCGCCGCGGCGCAGGAAGCCCAGGTCGAAAGCCTCAGCTGCCGAGGTCGACACCTTGGCGGTGCTGATGGTCACGAAGGCGTTGCGGAGCAGGTTGAACTCGGGCTCCCCTTCCTCATACTTGGCGGCCGTGCGCAGGGTCATTTCCTTGGTACCGCCCCCGGCCGGAATCAGGCCCACACCGAATTCTACCAGACCCATGTAGGTTTCGGCGGCGGCTACTACTTTATCGGCGTGCAGGTTCAGCTCGCAGCCGCCGCCCAGAGCTAGGCCGTGGGGCGTACCCACCACCGGAATGCTGCTGTAGCGCATGCGCATCATGGCATTCTGGAACTGGGCAATCATCATGTTAATCTCGTCATACTCCTGGTCCAAGGCGTACATGTACACCAGGCCCAGGTTGGCACCGGCCGAGAAGTTGGGTGCGTCGTTGCCGACCACCAGGCCGCGGTAGCCTTGCTCAGCCATGTCCACGCCCTTCATCAGGCCCTGAATAACATCAGAGCCCAGGGTGTTCATCTTGGAGTGGAATTCCACGTTCAGGATACCGTCGCCGAGGTCGATAACCGAAGCACCGGCGTTTTTCCACAGGACTTTGCCCGTGGCGCGCAGGTTGTCGAGGATGATGAAGTTCTCCACGCCGGGAATGGCCTGGTAGGACTTCGACTCCAGGTCGTAGAACTGCTTTACACCCTGCTCATTCACCTGGTAGAAGGTGGTGTTGCCAGCGGCCAGCATTTCTTCAATCCAGGGGGCTACGGTCTTGCCGTGGGCCTGCGCCAGTTCCAAACCTTTCTGCACGCCCAGGGCGTCCCAGGTTTCGAACGGACCCAGCTCCCAGCCGAAGCCGGCGCGCAGCGCGTCGTCAATCTTGTAGAGCTGGTCGGTGATTTCTGGAATCCGGTTCGAGACGTAGGCAAACAAACTGCCGAAGCTCTGCCGGTAGAAGTCGGCGGCTTTGTCTTTGCCGGCCACCAGCACCTTAAATCGGTCGGCGACCTTGTCGATGGCCTTGGTGGCTTCCAGCGAAGCAAACTTCACTTTCTGGCTGGGTTTGTACTCCAGCGTGTTCAAATCCAGGGCGTGGATTTCGGACTTGCCGCCCGCGCCCTTCACTTTCTTGTAGAAGCCCTGGCCGGTTTTGTCGCCGAGCCACTTGTTCTCGCCCATTTTCTTCACGAAGTCGGGCAGCACGAACACGTCCTTGGCTTCGTCGTTGGGCAGGCCCTGGGCCAGGCCGTTGGTTACGTTGATGGTCGTGTCCAGGCCCACCACGTCCGAAGTGCGCAGGGTGGCCGACTTCGCGTGACCGATAACCGGGCCGGTCAGCTTGTCCACTTCTTCCACCGTCAGGCCCAGGCGCTGCATGGTCTGCATCACGTCGAGCATCGCGAATACGCCCACGCGGTTGGCAATGAAGCCGGGCGTATCCTTGGCCAGCACTGTGGTTTTGCCCAGGTACAAGTCGCCGTAGTGCATCAGGAAATCTACTACCGACTGGTCCGTTTCGGGCGTCGGGATGATTTCGAGCAGCTTCAGGTAGCGGGGCGGGTTGAAGAAGTGCGTGCCGGCGAAGTGCTTGCGGAAGTCTTCCGAGCGACCTTCGGCCATCAAATGAATCGGAATACCGGAGGTATTCGAAGTAATCAGCGTGCCGGGCTTGCGGAACTGCTCGATGCGCTCAAACAGGCTCTTCTTGATATCCAGACGCTCTACCACGACCTCAATCGTCCAGTCGCAGGTAGCAATATCCTTGAGGTTATCGTCGAAGTTGCCGGTCTTGATGCGCGAGACGTCGGCCTTGCGGTAGAGCGGCGAGGGGTTCGACGTAATAGCGGCCTGCAGCGAGGCATTCACGATGCGGTTTTTCACCGCCGCCGCGTCGAGCTTCAGGCCCTTCTTTTCCTCGTCGGGAGTCAGCTCCTTGGGAGCAATATCGAGCAATAACACCTGCACGCCGATGTTGGCGAAGTGCAGCGCAATGCGCGAGCCCATCACACCGGAGCCGAGCACGGCTACTTTTTTGATAATACGATTCATTCGGGAAGGAATGAGTGGGTGAGAAATGAAAGATTCAGAGAGGAAACTTCGCGTCAAACTACTCGTCATGCCGAGCTTATCCAAACGCGAAGGCACTGCAAATGTTTGGTACTCAGAAAGCAGAGCACTTCGAGGCCGAGCCGCTAGGCCGCCGGTTCGGAGCGCAGGGGTTTCAGCTTAAAGTCGTCGAACAGGGTTTTGCCCTCAATCATGCCGGTAATCTGGCCCACGACTTTAAACATGACGTCGAGCTGAGCCTGGGGGATTTTCTCCCGCACTTTCTGGTTGAAATGCCGCACCGTCTGGCGCGAGACTTCCTTTTTACGCAGGCCTTCCTCGGTCAGGAAAATGCGGACCGAGCGTTTGTCCTGGGTGTCGGCTTGCTTGTAGATCAGGCCCTTTTCCTCCATCGAGCGGAGGATGCGGGTCAGGCTGCGGGTTTCGAGGCCCAGCAAGGGCGCAATCTTGGTAGCCGGAGTACCGCTTTCCTGGTCTATATTGAGCAGGACAAAGCCGATGCTGGTGGTGATGTCGTGCTTGGCGGCCTGCGTATTATACATGCGCGAAATGGCGTGCCAGGCTACTTTGATGTTATAATCGACGGTTTCTTCCGGTGTCATGGGGGTGCTGAAGTCGGGTAAACATACAAAGAATATGTTATGCTTGCATACTAAATAGACAGAAAAAAGTTTGGGCCGGCACTCAGTTTCTCGGGCGAAACCGCGCACCAGCCCCAAACACTTTTACCGCGTTGCCAGCAGACTTACCGCCGGTCGTCCTGCTGGTACATCCGCTCGATAATATCCTTGTTGTTCTCGGTGATGATCTTGCGCTTTACCTTCATGGTGGGTGTCATTTCCCCGGTTTCCACCGTCCACTGGCTGGGCAGCAGCTCGATTTTCTTGACCTGCTCCCACTGGGCAAAGCTCTGGTTGTACTTCTTCACCAGTTCGTCGTACATCTGCACGACTTTTTCGTTGCGAATGAGTTCCTCGTTGGAGCAGTTGCAGTCTACGCCGTTGCGCTTGCACCAGCCCTTCAGGTCGTCGAAGGACGGAATAACCAGCGCGGCGGGGAATTTCTGGTCGGCGCCCACCACCATGGCCTGCTCGATTAGCGGCGACTCCTTGAGCTTGCCCTCGATAACCTGCGGGGCAATGTACTTGCCGCCCGAAGTCTTGAACATCTCCTTTTTGCGGTCCGTGATTTTGAGAAACTTGCCGTTGACAAACTCGCCAATGTCTCCGGTGTGGAACCAGCCGTCGGCGTCGATTTCCTTAGCCGTCAGCTCGGGCTTGTTGTAGTAGCCCTTCATTACGGACGCCGACTTAGTCAGAATCTCACCGTCGGGGGCAATTTTCACCTCCATGTTGTCGATGAGCGGGCCCACGGTGCCAATCATGTTGTTTTCGGGCTCGAAGCCGCCCACGGCAATAACCGGCGAGGTTTCCGTCAGGCCGTAGCCTTCCATTACCCGGATGCCGGCCGCCCAGAACACGCGGGCCAGGCGGGGCTGCAGGGCGCCGCCGCCGCTCACGATGCACTTGAGGTTGCCGCCCAAGGCTTCGCGCCACTTATTGAAAATAAGCTTGTTGGCCAGGGCCAGCTGGGTATTGTAGAAAAAGCCGTGGTTTTTCTGGTTGTCGTATTTCAGGCCCAGGTCGAGGGCCCAGAAGAACAGGTTCTTCTTAACGCCTTCCAGCGTGTGGCCTTTCGCCACGATTTTGTCATAGACCTTCTCCAGCAGGCGGGGCACGGTGGTGAAAATCTGAGGCTTCACCTCGCGCAGGTTGTCGGCAATGACCTCCATGCTCTCGGCGTAGTAGATACTCACGCTGTTGATCATGTAGAGGTAGGTTACCATCCGCTCGAAGATGTGACAGAGCGGCAGAAAGCTCAAGGCTTTGTCGTCCTTGGTGACGGGCACGAAGGGCTGGGAGTTGCGGCAGTTGCTCAGGATGTTGTCGTGGCTGAGCATCACGCCTTTGGGGTTGCCGGTGGTGCCGGACGTGTAAATCAGGGTCAGCAGGTCATCGGGCTGCACGGCGGCTTTCAGGGGCTCAAGCGTAGCGGCGTCGCCTTGCTTGCCCAGTTCCAGCAGCTCGCTGAAGTGGCGGGCTCCGGCTACCTTATCAAAGGTGAAAACGTGCTTTACCTCGGGCAAATCGGCGGTGGCGGCCTTTACCTTTTCGTAGAGCTTGTCGTCGGCCACGAATACGGCTTTCACACCGGCATCGGTGAAGATGTACTTGTAGTCCTCCACCGTGATGCTGGGGTACATCGGCACGCTGGTGGCGCCAATCTGGGCAATGCCGAAGTCGGCAAACATCCACTCGGGTCGGTTCATCGAAATGATGGCGACCTTATCATCTTTCTTAATGCCGAGCTGCAACAGGCCCAGGCTGACCTGATTTACGTGCTCAACAAGTTGCTGGGTGCTGATTTTTTGCCAGTCCCCATTGATTTTGGCCGCCAGGGCGTCGGCTTTGGGGGCAGTGGCAAGTTGGTGCGTCAGAATATCAAACGAGCGGCGGACTTCCATTGTAGAGTGGGATACTGGTGGTGGGAAACGCGGAGAGGTGGAGCGAAATGCCCGGTTCCATAACGTTAGGCGGGGCAAAACCGTCGGGGACAAAGCGCCAAGACAGCTTAAATAAATAGATTTTTTGGCATAATGCCTATTACGCCCCAGCTTGGCAGGCTGATTGAGGGCGAAAAACTGGAAGGGCTGGCTGGTTTTACGTAGTTTTGTCTGCCTGCACTCTCCGCGCCCGATGAATCTGGCCATCTTCTTTGATCCGCTCCGCGAGGAGCTTACCGCCGCCACGGCAGCCTCTACGACGCTCGCCAATTATGCTTCCCGCTTTCTGGATTCGTTTCCGGATTGGCGCACTGCTGACTTGGCCCTTATCGGGCTGAACGAGTGGCGGGGCAGCGCGGGCGGCGCCCCCGACGTGCACGGCGCCGATGAGGTGCGGCGCCGCTTCTACCAGCTGCAGAAAGGCTCGGGCAGCCTGCGCATTGCCGACCTGGGCAACTTGCGCCCCGGCCTCACCCTGGAAGACACCTACCTACGGCTGCGCGAAATTGTAGCCGCGCTGCTCGAGCACAACACCGTCCCGATTCTGCTCGGTGGCAGCCAAGACCTGGACTACGGCCAATTCCTGGCCTACGAAACTCTGGAGCGGCCCGTCAGCTTTGCTATGGTCGACTCGCGGGTAGACATGGCCGAGCACGATACGGCGCCGGCCGAGGATTCGCACCTGCGCCGCATTCTGATGCACGAGCCCAACTTCGTCTTCAACTTTGCCCAGCTGGCTCATCAGCAGTATCTGGTGGCCCCCGACGTGCTGGCCGCTCTGGAGAAGCTGCACTTCGAAACCCTGCGTCTGGGCCAAGTGCGCGACGATATCCGGCAGGCCGAGCCCCTGCTGCGCCAAGCCGATTTTGTGAGCTTCGACGTAGCCGCCCTCCGTTGGAACGATGCCCCGGCTTATGCGCCGGCCAACCCCTTTGGCCTTACCAACGAGGAAGCCGCCAAGCTGGCCTGGTACGCGGGCCACAACGACCAGCTCAGCTCCTTCGGCCTCTACGGCTACCGCCCCGACCACGACACCCACGGCCTGGCCGCCAGCGCCCTGGCCACTATGCTGTGGTATTTCATCGAAGGCTTCTACCACCGCCGCAACGAAACCGACTTCCAGAGCCGCCGCTTTATCCGCTACGCCGTGGGCTTGCCCGGCTCGCCGGCCAAGCTGGTTTTCTATAAGGCCAAGCGCACCGAAAAGTGGTGGCTGGAAGTGGAAAGCCTGGCCGATAGCGCCGTGAAGCGTATTGTGCCCTGCAGCTACGAAGACTACTTCAAGGCTGCCCAGGGCGACTTGCCCAACCGCTGGATTCTGACGCAGGCGCTGCTGGGTTGATTGGTTATTGGTTGTTCGTTTATGGCTTTTGGTTCTTGCAGCAATGTCTTCTGTTTCGCCCCTGCTCCACGGCAGTCTTAATTCTGTAGTCAGCTGATGAACCTGTCGTTACCAGAACCAAACCAGAACTCTCAGGAGCCAAAAGCCATAAACGAACAACCAATAGCCAACTCACTACCCGAGTACTCGCTGGCCCAGCTGGCCTTGCGCAACGGGCAGGACCGGGACGAAATCTGGGTGGGCTACAAGGGTCTGATTTACGACGTGACCCGTTCGCGTCTGTGGCGGCGCGGCAACCACTATGAGCACTGGGCCGGTCAGGATCTGACCCGGGAGCTGCAAAAGGACGCGCCCCACACCGAGCACGTTTTCGACAAGTTCCACGCCATCGGCCGCCTGAAAATGCCTACTTCTTCCGCCTCCTAACGTTACAGTGGGTTCAGAATACCACCTCACCATTTCGCCCTTTCGCCTTGAGTACGACTGAAAGCCCTTCCCACTTCAACAACCTGGAAACCCTCTCGACCCGCGAATTGCTGGCCGGCATCAACAGCGTGGACCAGACGGTGCCGCAGGTGGTAGCTCAGGCCCTGCCGCAGATTGAGGCGCTAGTGGAGGCCACAGTAGAGCGGATGCAGCGCGGCGGTCGGTTGTTCTATATTGGGGCAGGCACCAGCGGGCGGCTGGGTATTCTGGATGCCTCGGAGTGCCCGCCCACTTTCGGCGTGCCCCAGGGCCTGGTTATCGGTATCATTGCCGGCGGCGACACGGCTATTCGCAAGGCCGTGGAAAATGCCGAGGACGACCCGCAACAGGCCTGGCGCGACCTGACAGCCCACGATATCAACGAAAACGACATGCTGGTGGGTATTGCTGCTTCTGGCCGCACGCCCTACGTCATCGGCGGCATGGCCATTGCCCGCCGCCACGGCATTGCCACGGGCTGCATCGTCTGCAACGCCGGCTCCACCGTGGCCGCTCTGGCCGATTTCCCGGTGGAAGTCGTCACCGGGCCCGAGTTCGTGACGGGTAGCACCCGTATGAAGGCCGGTACTGCCCAGAAGCTGGTGCTCAACATGCTTACCACCGCCACCATGATTCGCCTGGGCAAGGTGAAGGGCAACAAGATGGTCGACATGCAGCTCAGCAACCTCAAGCTCGTGGACCGGGGCGAAAAGATGATTATGGAGGAGCTGGGCATTGAGCAAGCAGAGGCCGCTGAGCTGCTGAAACAGCACGGCTCGGTGCGGGCCGCTATTGAGGCGCACAAACGCTAGGCCGTATTTCTGCCGCTTATTACGGCGGGCAGAAGTAGTTGGTAAGAGGTTCGCGCAGCCAAGCGGAAATAAAATAGCACGCGCAGGCTTCCGACGTGTCGTCCCCGAACCCGGCGGGGCCGTATCTGTATTTGGTGCCCGGGGCCACGTACTGGAAGATTCCCACAGGCCACGGAGCTTTTCGCGCCGACCGTTTTTGCACTATCTGTTCCACTACACCCGCGCCTGCCGTGCATACCATTGAGCCGCATTACAACTGGATTGACCAGTATTCCGCTTCCGAGGATCCTCGCTCCCCGCTATTTGAAGCCGAGAATAGCCTCGACTCGTTCACCAACACTATCTACGGGTACTACATTCATCCCCAGTGGGACAGCCTTGATTCGGACACGCTGTTTCTCAAAATTCTCTTCGTCGACTACGACGAGGGCATTGGCATCATCGAGTTCATCGGGGAATGGAACGATGCCATTGAAAACGACATCATGAGTCTGAAGCGCAACATCATCGATCTGATGGTGCATGAGGGCATCCGCAAGTTTATTCTGGTGGGCGAAAACGTCTTCAACTTCCACGGCTCCGACGACTCGTACTACGAAGAGTGGTTCGAGGACGTGGAGGACGGCTGGATTGCGGGCATCAACTTCCAGGAGCACGTTATCCGGGAAATGCACCAGTTCAATGTGGATAACTACGTGAACTTCGGTGGACAACTCGACGAGCTACCCTGGCGCACCTACGAGCCACGCAAACTCTTTAAGATGGTGGATAAGCTTATCCGCTACCGGCTAGGCTAAGCAAAAGGCTCACTACACGCACAAAAAAAGAGGCTCCCCAATTCGGGGAGCCTCTTTTTTGCCTTTTCAGGCAGAGCAATTACTGCTGGGTCGTGGTAGCACCACCAGCGGGAGCTGGCGTAGCCTGGCTTGGGTTAGCGTCAGCTGCATCTTCCATTTTGTCAGCCTGAGCTTCGGTAGCGTTTTCTACCGAGTCAGCACCGGCTTCGTTGCCAGCATCTTCCATAGCGTCAGCTTTGGCTTCGCCAGCTTCTTCTACTTGGTCAGCAGCGTTTTCTTGAGCATTTTCCTGCTTGCTGTCGCACGAAGCGAAGGTGAACGAAGCAGCGGCCAGGGCAAGGAACAGAACCTTTTTCATGGTGAGAGGAATTAGAGGGGGTTGTTGAAAATTCAAGTCAGTTAAAGCTGAATCCGGCGCCGGATGCTAGGCAACCCGACCGTAGATTCGGGGCTTTATACTTGTCCCCTCATAAGGTAACCCGACAGTAGAAAAAAATTATTCTGCTTTTTGCCAGTCCGCCGTTTTCCTGCCTACTTCTTGCGGAAGATGATGCCAATAGGCACGCCAATGAAGCCGAAATGGTCGCGCATGCGGTTTTCGAGGTAGCGCGTGTAGGAGTCGCTCACGTACTGGGGCAGGTTGCAGAAGAAGGCAAACACCGGGTTGTGGGTGGGCAGCTGCGTCACGTACTTGATGCGTACCATCTTGCCCTTCGTGGACGGTGGCTGGTGCTCCTCAATCACCTTGAGCATCACCTCGTTCAGCTGGGAAGTCGGGATTTTCATGGTTTTGTTCTCGTACACCTGAATGGCCGTTTCAATGGCTTTGTGCACGCGCTGCTTGGTAACCACCGAAGTGAAGATGATGGGCGGATAGGCAATGGGCGCTATCTTCTCCAGAATCTGCTCCTCGATTTTCTTGGTGGTATTGGTTTCCTTGTCCTCCACCAGGTCCCACTTGTTCACCAGAATCACGATGCCTTTGCGGTTTTTGTCGGCCAGGGCAATGATGTTCACGTCCTGGGCCTCAATGCCGCGCGTGGCGTCGAGCATCACGATGCAGACGTCGGATTCTTCCATGGCCCGAATCGAGCGGAGCACGGAGTAGAATTCGATGTCCTCTTTCACCTTGGTCTTGCGGCGCAGGCCGGCGGTGTCAATCAGGATAAACTCGTTGCCGAAGGCGTTGTAGCGCGTCTTGATGGCGTCGCGGGTGGTACCGGCAATGTCGGTCACGATGGTACGCTCCTCGCCCAGCAACAGGTTTACCAGGCTCGACTTGCCCACGTTGGGGCGGCCGACCACGGCAATCTTGGGCAGGCCTTCGTCCTGCACCTCTTCCCACGGGTCTTCGAAGTGCGACACCACCGCGTCGAGCAGGTCGCCGGTTCCGGAGCCGCTCTGCGACGAGATGGTGAAGATGTCGCCGTCGCCCACGCCCAGGGCGTAGAACTCGCCGGCCGCGTGGGCCCGGGCGTTGGTATCGGCCTTGTTACCGACCAAGTAAATCGGCTTTTTGCCCTGGTAGCGGCGCAGGACGTTGGCAAACTCCTCATCGAGGCCGTGCATGCCCGCATCCACGTCGACCATGAACAGGATAACGTCGGCCTCATCAATAGCCAGCTTTACCTGGCGGCGGATGCTTTCCTCAAACACGTCGTCGGAGCCGTGCACGTAGCCGCCGGTATCAATGACGGTAAAGTGCTTGCCGATCCACTCGCCGTAGCCGTAGTGCCGGTCGCGGGTGACGCCGCTCTGGTTGTCCATGATAGCCTTGCGGTGACCCACGAGGCGGTTGAACAGGGTGGATTTGCCCACGTTGGGGCGGCCCACAATTGCAATGGTATTCTTCATGCGTCTGACTCCAGCCGCCGGCCCGACCAGTTTCGGCAGTGCCCGGAGTAGTTAAGTAAGTGTGAGGTCGGAAGATCTATGAGTTGGTGATTTAGTGATTTAAAGAGTTTGATGTTTGACCTGCGCCATTTGCGCGTTTAGAACGAAAAACTCACTAAATCACCAACTCATCTATTGGCTGTACCCAAAGCGGTTCAGGGCTTTGGGGTCGGTGCGCCAGTTTTCGTTGACTTTAACGTGGGTTTCGAGGAAGACCTTCTTCTGGAAGAACTTCTCCATTTCCTCCCGGGCCCAGGTGCCGACTTTTTTCAGCGCCTCGCCCTTGTTGCCGATGATGATGCCTTTCTGGCTGGCCCGCTCCACGTAGATGGTGGCCCGGATGCGGATAATGTCTTCTTCCTCCTTGAACTCCTCAATGCCGACTTCGCAGCTGTAGGGAACTTCTTTTTTGTAGAGCTTGAAGATTTTCTCCCGAATCATCTCGGCGGCGAAGAAACGCTCGGGCTTGTCGGTGAGTTCATCTTTGGGATAATAGGCCGGATGCTCAGGCAGGTAGCCCAGCACCAGATCCAGCAATTCACCGGTGCCGAACTTTTCCAAAGCCGAAATCGGCAGCACGCGGGCCGCATTGGGCAGCTGCTCGCGCCAGTACTCCACTTTGGCTTCTACCTCAGCCTGGTCGGCCTGGTCGATTTTGTTGACCAGCAGCAAAATAGGCGTGTTCACCATTTTACGCAGACGCTCCACTACCGGCTCCTCGTCGTGCTTCTCGTAGATATCCGTTACGAACAGGACGACGTCGGCGTCTTCCAGGGAGCTATACACGAACGACATCATGGCGTTGTGCAGCTCGTACTTGGGCTGAATGATACCGGGCGTATCGGAGTAGACCAGCTGGAAGTCGTCGCCGTTCAGAATGCCCAGGATGCGGTGACGCGTGGTCTGGGCCTTGCTCGTGACGATACTGAGCCGCTCACCCATCAGGGCGTTCATCAGCGTCGACTTGCCCACGTTGGGTTTGCCGATAATGCTCACAAAGCCAGCGCGGTGCGGTTTAGGTTCGGGATTCACAGTGTTTTCAAAATAAGTCTGCAAAGGTACCGCTTTATGGGCAGATGCGCACGGTATCTGGCAAAAGCAGGCAGGTGAGAGGCCTGAGAGCGGCGCAGATTTTCGTTTTCGGTCAATCAGATTGCGGAAATGGTCAGCAATGCGGGCCGCTACTACGCAGACCTTTGTGAGGTACTCAACCCACTTCACTTCCTAACCTCTACCGCAATGTTTATTGGTCACTACGGGCTGGCTTTCGGGGCCAAAGCCACCAAACCGCAACTCTCGCTGGGCCTCCTGTTTATGGCCGTGCAGCTGGCCGATTTGCTCTGGCCCACGCTGCTGTTGCTGGGCCTGGAACGAGTAGAGCTGCAGCCCAGTGCCGGGCAGGCAATTACCTTTTCGCACTACCCGATTTCGCACAGCCTGTTGATGAGCGTCGTGTGGAGCCTGCTACTGGGCCTGGGCTACTGGGTGCTGCGGCGCGACAAGCCGGCCGCCCTGCTACTGGCCTTCAGCGTGCTCAGCCACTGGCTGCTCGACGCGGTGGTGCACGGCCCCGACCTGCCACTCTACCCCGGCCACTCGCCGCTGGTCGGGCTGGGACTGTGGAATAATCTGCTGTTGAGCCAGGTTCTGGAAGTGCCGATTTTCGTGGCGGGGCTCTATATGTACCTGCGGCGGACCCAGGCCATAAACAAGACGGGCCGCTACGCGCTGTGGTCGTTGGTGGCGTTCCTGGTGCTGGTCCACTTTGGTAACTTCTTCAGCCCAACGCCCGGCAGCATCACCGAACTGGGTTGGGCAGGGCAGCTGATGTGGCTGCCGGTGCTCTGGGCCTACTGGGCCGACCGCAACCGCACCGTGCGCACAGCAGGGCTGGCTATTTCCGAAACGCGCCCGGCGTCTGCCCCGTCCATTTCTTAAAGGAGCGCACAAAGGCGCTGGGTTCGGAATACCCCAGCAGAAAGGCAATGTCGGTGGTGCTGAGCTGGGCATCGAGCAAGTGGCGCCGGGCCAGCTCGTGGCGCACGGCGTCGAGCAGCTGCTGGTAGGTATGGCCGGTTTCCTTGAGCTTGAGCTGTAGGGTACGCACGCCCATCGTGAGCCGGTCGGCCACGGTGGCCAGGGTGGGCTCGGCACCTTTGAGCAGCTCCACGATTTCGCGCTTCACCCGGTCGGGCAGGCTAGGTGTGCGCAGACGGGCCAGCAGCGCCGCCGCGTGCTGCTCAAACAGCGGAAACAGCACCGGATTGGCGTTGATAACCGGCAAGTCGAGTAGGGTTGCATCGAAGCCGATGCTGCTCTTAGTGGTGCCGAACACTAGCTGGGCCGGGGCAAAAACCCGCTCGTGCTCCTGGATATCGGCGGGCCGGGAATAAGCTAAATGAAGTATCCGCGGCACCAATGTCTGCCCCGTTAGCGCCCGGAAGGCGCTGAGGTAGGTCGAAAATTCGGAATTGATGACGTAATCCGGGTAAATAATGGCGGCGCTGGTAATTTCCATATCCAGCCAGCACAGGTCCGCTTCCCGGCGCAACGTGAGCTTTACGCCGGAGCACGCCACATCCTGGTAGCGCACTAGCTGGCTCAGGGCAGCGCCCAGCGTGGGGCAGTGTAGCAGCACGTAGCCCAGAATACCGATGGCCCCTAGATTTATTTTCTCGCCCAGGTGCAAGGCCAGGTGTGGGTCATTGGTGACCTGCACGGCTTCGCCCCACAGCTGCTGAATGGTAGCAATGGGTACCCGGGCGTCGGGGTCGGCCAGCTCGGCGGGGGTCACGCCCAGCTTCTGGCAGAGGTCGGCATAGTTGGCCCCGGCCTGGGTAGTAGCCCAGAGCATCACGTTGAGCATTCCCACGGACAGGGTGTCGGCGGGCGGGCCAGAAAGAGAGACAGTTGTCATCAGCGGAAAAATACGGGCTTCCACCCAAACCCAAGAGGCCCTACCTTTGTCTATGACGGACGACCGTTCTTTTTCTATGCCAACTCCTGCCTCCCCCCAGCGCCGTATCGGCGTGCTCCTCGTGAATCTGGGTACGCCCGACTCACCTCAAACGCCTGATGTACGCCGCTACCTCAACGAATTTCTCACCGACGGCCGGGTTATCGACATGCCCGCGGCGGTGCGCTATCCGCTGTTTCAGGGCCTGGTAGTGCCCTTGCGCGCGCCCAAGTCGGCCAAAATTTACCAGCAGCTCTGGACCGAACGGGGCTCTCCCCTGCTCTACCACGGCCTTGATTTGCAGAAGCTGGTGCAGGAAAAGCTCGGCAAAGATTACGTGGTGGCTTTCGGCATGCGCTACCAGAACCCCAGCATTGAAAAGGCGCTGGAGGAGCTGCGCGAAGCCGCCGTCGACCGTATTATCGTGCTGCCGTTGTTTCCGCAGTACGCGGCGGCCAGCACCGGCTCGGTGCAGGAAAAAGTGATGGAAATCGTGAGCAAGTGGTGGGTGGTACCTAGCATTTCGTTTATCAGCACCTTCACCGACGACCCGGGCTTTATCGGCACCTTCGTGACTCTGGGCAAGGAGGAAATGGCCAAGCACGACTACGACCACGTCGTGTTCAGCTACCACGGTATTCCGGAGCGCCACGTGCTCAAAGGCAGCCACAACAACTACTGCAAGCTGGGCACCTGCTGCAATAGCTACAACAAGAACAACCGCTACTGCTACCGCGCCCAGTGCTACGAAACCTCGCGGCAGCTGGCCGCCGGCCTGGGCCTAGCGCCCGACCAGTATACCACCACCTTTCAGAGCCGCCTGCAAAGCCGCCTGCGTGACCCGTGGCTGCAGCCCTACACCGACGAAGTGCTGAAGGAAATGCCCGCCAAAGGCATCAACAACGTGCTGGCCTTTAGCCCCGCTTTCGTCGCCGACTGCCTCGAAACCACCATTGAAGTGGGTACCGAGTTTAAGGAAATGTTTGAAGAAGCCGGTGGCAAGCACTGGCAGCTGGTGCCCAGCCTGAACTCGCACCCGCAGTGGGTGGAAGGCGTGGTAAACATGATTCACCGCAACTAACCTGTTTCAAGCAGCCAAATAGCATCCAAGTAAAAGGCCCGTGGAGATTTCCACGGGCCTTTTACTTGGATGCCTAGCCAATACGCCGGCGAAACGTGTCGTTGTCGGTGGCCCGCCGATTCTGGTAAAAGCGCTGCTCACTGTAGGAATCCTGGTCGTAGAAGCTGCCGGTGCCGGCTTCGGGCAGCGGCAGGCGCAGGCTGCGCAGCATGGCTTCCTCGTATTCGCGGGTAATCTGAATTTCCGCGTACGGCGGGTATTCCAGCACCGATTCCTTGGTTAGGGAAGGCACAAATACGTTGTCGCCATCTTCATCCAGAGCAGCTACGCCCACCGGAATCAGGATGTGGCGCTCGTGGCGGTTCACGTTCAGCGAAGCGTCCAGCTCGACATCGAGGTAGCGCACTTTCAGGGCTTCCTCTTCCACAATCAGCTCCGACACGTCGCCGAACTTGTGGCCGTCGCCGCCTCGCACGGCCCAGCCGCGCACGTCGGGGCTACCATCGGCTACTTCAAATTCGGTCAGGTCGCGCAGGCGGCGCAGGTGCATGCCCTCGGCGGAGGGAATCGGGGAGGAAGTCGGTTCCATAACAGAAGTAGAAGACAATTAGAGCAAACGGGCGGCGCAGCTTATCTATTTACGAGGCCGGCTCATTCAGCGTCCGCACGATTTCGGCGGCCCGGGTGAAAAACGCCTGCAGGGCGGGCTGGTCGGCGGCCGTGCTGCGCCCTGTTAGCTGCCGGGCCTGTTCGCTGAGTTCCGCCACCGGCTTTTCCAGGTTCGGATATGCTTTTTGCTGCATGGCCTGCAGCAGGCCGACCACGGCCACAAACCCGGGCCGCAGGCTGGCGTTGGGCTCCGAGGTGCGGCTGATGGCACTGGTCAAATCATTGCGCCGCTCACTGACGGTAGCATCGCGCAGGTCGGCGCGGTCAGCCAGCTCGCCCAAGGTGGCGCTGAGCATGTGCAGGCCGCGGCGGCCGTAGTCGGGGCTGTCGGCTTCGTTGGCGGCAAAGCTGGCCAGTTCCTCGGGGGTAGCAGGAGCTTCCTCGGCGGCCATGTCGGCTACGGCCGCATTGCTGCCCGTGCCATCGGCCGGGGGCGGGGTGGCGCGGGCCATGGCATCCGCTTCCGCATCCGATACCGGCGCCGCGCTGGTGGCCGGCAAGGCTGGTTGCGTAGCCTGATCATCCGGCGAAGGACGAAACAGAAAATAGCCGATGATGCCCAGCGCGAGCAGAGCGAGCAGGACCAGAATCCAGGGACTGGGGGAAGATTTTTTACGCTGAATATTGATGTCGGCCATACAAATCAGATGCGGTTTTGCCACTGAGTACGCAAGGCAAGCAAAATAGATAGGCCAAGTCTATATAGCAGCAGTTGAACCCTAAGGCGGACTTGGAAGCCGGTATATGCCGCCAGCGGCCTGCAGCACCATCCGGTACCTGGGCACAGGCAGATATCAACGGAAATGCTACGAAGCCCAAAAGCTCCGGCCCGGCGCCTCATTAAATGAGCACGCACTGGGCCGGAGCTTTATTCAGAGAGGAATCCGGCGTGCTTAAACCGTCACCTTGCGGTACATCTTAGCCAGTTGCTCTACGGCGTAATCCACTTCCTCGGCCGTGTTGTATTTGCTCATGGAGAAGCGAATCGCGCCGCGCTGCGGGTCGCAACCCAGCGCCTTGAGTACGTGCGAACCGGCATCGGCGCCGCTGCTGCAGGCTGAGCCCCCCGACACCGACACGCGGTTGATGTCGAGGTTGAAAAGCAGCATCTCACTGTTAGCCGAGGGCGGCAGGCTCACGCTCAGCACCGTGTAAAGGCTCTGATCGGCGTGGGCCGATAACCCGTTGAACTGTACGTCCTCAATCTCCGAGGTCAGGCGGGCAATGAACCGGTCTTTCAACCCCTGGATATGCTGGTGATGCGTGTCCATGTCCCGACAGGCAATTTCCAGAGCCTTGGCCAACCCCACGATGCCGTACACGTTTTCGGTACCGGCCCGCACGTTGCGCTCCTGCGACCCGCCGTGAATCAGGGGGCTTACCTGCTCGCCGGGCCGGCGGTAGAGGAAGCCCACACCCTTCGGACCATGAAACTTGTGCGCCGAACCCACCAGGAAGTGGTTTTTGAGCTGCTGCACGTCGTGCTTGTAGTGGCCCATCGTCTGCACCGTATCGGTGTGGAAAATGGCTTTATGCTCTTGGCAGATGTCGCCGATGGTGGCAATATCGTTCAGGTTGCCGATTTCATTGTTGGCGTGCATCAGGCTCACAAACGAGCGGCTGTTGGTTTTCAGCAGCTCCTCCAGATGCGCCAGATCTAGGCGGCCCTGCTCGTCGTGCTGCACGTAGCTCAGGGTGATGTCGCCGTTTTTTTCCAGCGCTTGCAGCGTGTGCAGCACCGCGTGGTGCTCCAGCTTGGACGTAATAGCGTGGCGCAACCCCAGCGTGCGGATGCTGCCGAAAGCGGCGTAGTTGTCGCCCTCGGTGCCCCCCGAAGTAAAGGAAATTTCGGCCGGGGCCGCGTTTATCAGGTGGGCAATGGTTTTGCGGGCATTCTCGATGGCGGCGCGCACCTTGCGGCCGTGGCCGTGAATGCTGCTGGGATTGCCGAAATGCTCGCGCATGAAGGGCAGCATCGCATCCAGAACGTCCGGATCGAGAGGCGTGGTCGCCGCATTGTCAAAATACACGGCCATGGGTGTGGCGGTGGATGCGTGCGAATCGGGGTGGAGAGGCATACGCGCAACTAAGGTGGAGAGGTGGATGGCTACGAGAGAGAATATAGCCACACAAAAATAAAGGATTCCAGCGTGGCAGCCGGAATCCTTTATAACTAAGCGTGAAAAAGGCGCTTAGCTCTTCACGGAGATAATCTCCTTAATGTCAGCAATGATCTTGTTGGCCAGATGGTCGGCCGTGGCATTGGAGTCCGATTCGGCATAGATGCGGATGATGGGCTCAGTGTTCGACTTGCGCAGGTGCACCCACTCCTTATCAAATTCGATTTTTACGCCGTCGATGGTATTTACCGGTTGCTTGGCGTAGCGCTCCTTCATCTGAACCAGTACTTGGTCGGTGTTGATTTCCGGGGTCAGCTCAATCTTGTTTTTCGAGATGAAGTAGCCCGGATACGAAGCCCGCAGGCGTGTCATCGTCAGGTTGGACTTGGCCAGGTGGCTCAGGAAAAGCGCAATGCCCACCAAAGAGTCGCGGCCGTAGTGCAGCTCGGGGTAGATGATACCGCCGTTGCCTTCCCCGCCGATAATGGCATTGGTTTCCTTCATCTTGGTCACCACGTTCACCTCGCCCACGGCGGCGGCGGCGTAGTTACCACCGTGCTTCTCGGTTACGTCGCGCAGGGCGCGGGTGCTGCTCAGGTTGCTCACCGTGTTGCCACCACCATTTTGCTGGAGCACGTAGTCGGCCACAGCTACCAGCGTGTATTCTTCGCCGAACATGGTGCCGTCCTCATTCACCAGGGCCAGGCGGTCCACGTCAGGGTCAACCACAATGCCGAGGTCGAAGGAGCCTTTTTCGAGCACCCGGGCAATGTCGCGCAGATTTTCGGGCAGGGGCTCGGGGTTGTGGGCAAAGTCGCCGGTTGGCTCGCAGAACAGCTTTTCCACTTTCTCCACACCCAACGCTTCGAGCAGCATCGGTACTACAATGCCGCCGGTCGAGTTCACGCAGTCGATAACTACCCGGAAGTTTTTGGCCTTGATAGCCTCCGCATCCACCAGCGGCAGGGCCAGAATGGCTTTGATATGCTTCTTAAAGAAGGAGTTGTCGGCCGTATACTGCCCCAGCTTGTTGACGGGGGCAAAATCAAAGGCTTCGTTATCGCCCAACGACAACACCTGCTGGCCTTCCTCGTCGGAAATAAACTCGCCCTTGTCGTTGAGCAGCTTCAGCGCATTCCACTGCTTGGGGTTATGCGAAGCAGTGAGAATAATGCCGCCACCCGCTTTTTTAGCCGGCACGGCTATTTCCACGGTGGGCGTCGTGCTCAGTCCCAGGTCGATGACGTTGATGCCCAAGCCGCGCAGGGTGCCTTCCACCAGCTTACTGACCATCTCACCCGAGATGCGTGCGTCGCGCCCGATTACAATCGTATTATTCTGCGTTTGCTGTAGTACCCAGGTGCCAAAAGCCGCCGCGTACTTCACTATGTCAATGGGGGTCAGGCCCTCGCCTGCGGCGCCGCCGATAGTACCCCGAATGCCGGAAATTGATTTGATCAGTGCCACGAGCAATGTTTGATTTGAGGTGCAAAAGTAGAGAAATGACCCTGCTTTTCTACGAAAGTATTTCCGAGTGGTGTAGGCGCCGCAGGGGCGGCCATGCTTACATACGTATAGCCCCGGCGGGTTGGGCACCGTATATTTGACCAAATGGAAACACAACCCACCCTGCCCCACCGGCGCGCCGAACAGCTGGCCGCCTTTGGTCGCCTCCTCGACGTGCTGGACCGCCTGCGGGCCGAATGCCCCTGGGACCGGAAACAAACCATGCAGAGTTTACGTCATCTTACTATTGAAGAAACGTACGAACTCTCCGATGCCATCCTGCGGGATGACCTAGCAGACGTGAAGAAGGAGCTCGGCGACGTGATGCTGCACCTCACGTTCTACGCCAAAATAGCCTCTGAGACGGGCCATTTTGATATTGCGGACGTCCTGAATGCCCAGTGCGAGAAACTCATCTTCCGTCATCCCCACATCTATGGCGACACCACCGTGACGAGTGAAGAAGAGGTGAAGCGCAACTGGGAGCAGCTGAAATTGCAGGAAAAAGGCAACTCCTCCGTGCTCGGAGGCGTACCAACGTCCCTACCGGCCCTGGTAAAGGCGATGCGCATTCAGGAAAAGGCGCGGGGCGCGGGCTTCGATTGGGAAAAACCCGAGCAGGTATGGGAGAAGGTACAGGAAGAGTTAGGAGAATTCGGAGTTGAGTATGCCCACACTAACCCCGAAAGCCGCAACCAGGAACGAGCGGCAGCCGAATTTGGCGACCTGCTTTTTTCTCTCGTCAACTTTGCCCGCTTCGCCGGCATCAACCCCGAAGAAGCCTTGGAGCGCACCAACCGGAAGTTCATTCAGCGCTTCCAATACCTCGAAACGGAGTCGGCCCGCGACGGGCATCGTTTAGCCGATTTGAACCTGACCCAAATGGACACCTACTGGGAACAGGCCAAAAAACTGAACTTAAACAAGCAAGAAAACGAAGACGCGAAATAGCCTTTTTTTAAGGCCCTACCCGTTTTAAAGCGTTTAAACGCATTTTTCATTTGGCAGCACGTAGGTTTTTATTTAGGTTTGCCAAGGATACTCTGATTTCCTAACGGCCCCGCGCACGAGCAGACCCACACTTTCCGTTGTCGAAACGGGCCCAGTGTGCGGGTGAGCGGGGCGCTGCTGTCTTTGGGGTATTCACGTTTAACATCTTCACTTTTTTACCTTCAAGTTCAACCTTTCACCACCAACCCACTAATTCTCCGGAACAATGGAACAAAAGAATGCCATGAATAAAAACGTGCGGCCCACCGCTCCCGCTGCTCCCAAGGGTGAAGCGAAAGGCGGTTCCGCGTTTGCCGCCATCGTGATTCCCCTGGCGTTGATCGTATCGATTATCATCTACAAATTTGTTTTTGGTAGCCCCGCTAACTTCCAGGGCGGCAATCCTGAGAATAACCCCCTGCCAGGTAACTACCTCGGCATCATTTACAAAGGTGGTGTCATCGTACCCATCCTGCTGACGCTGTTCCTGTTGGTAATCACCTTCTCGATCGAGCGTTTCCTGACCATCAGCAAGGCTAAAGGCACCAAGAGCATTGAAGCCTTCATCCGCAACGTCCGTCAGAAGCTGAACGTGAACGACATCACTGGCGCTCTGGCCGCCTGCGACCAGCAGAAAGGCTCGGTAGCTAGCGTAGTAAAAGCCGGCCTGGGCAAGTACCAGGAGATGGCCCGTGACCGTAGCCTCGACAAAGACCAGAAAATCTCGGCTATCCAGAAAGAAATCGAGGAATCGACGGCTCTGGAACTGCCTATGCTGGAAAAGAACCTCGTTATTCTGTCGACCATTGCTTCGGTAGCAACCCTGATTGGTCTGCTCGGTACGGTATTCGGTATGATCAACGCCTTCTCGGCTCTTGCTAACGCTGGTGCTCCTGACGCAGTAGGTCTGGCCAACGGTATTTCGGAAGCTCTGATCAACACGGCACTGGGTATCTTGACCTCGGCCCTGGCTATCATTGCCTACAACTTCTTCACCAGCAAAATTGACGAGCTGACTTACAGCATCGACGAAGCTGGTTTCAGCATCATTCAGACGTTTGCTTCGCAGCACGGCGAAAAAGAAACTTATACTGCTTAGTCTGCGGTTTACGCACTAAAGCAGCGTTTCTAAACGTTTCTGAATAAAGCTCTTTAACCACGCTCGCAATGCCAAAAGTAAAACCGCATAGAACGTCCCCGTCGTTGGATATGACTCCGATGGTGGACTTGGCATTCCTGCTGGTGACCTTCTTCATGCTCACCACCAAGTTTGCTCCCGAGGAAGCTGTGGTGGTGGACACGCCCTCATCTACTTCTGAAATTCGCCTGCCCGAAAGCCACGTTATTACGATTTCGGTGGATAAGGACAAGCGGGTATTCTTCGGTATGGATGACGCCAAACCCAAGCTGGACCTGTTGACCCGAGTAGGTGCTAAGTACGGAGTAAGCTTCACTGCTTCCCAGGCTAAGACCTTCTCCAACCTGTCGAGCTTTGGCGTACCGGTACAACAGCTTCCCGACTTCCTGAGCCGCGACAACGAGCAGCGCAAAGCCATCAAGCAGCCCGGCATTCCCGCCGACTCCTTGAACAACCAGTTTATCGACTGGGTGGTAGAAGCGCAGGCCGCCAGCCGCAAGGAGTTCGGTAAGCCCGCTTTCATCGCCATCAAAGGCGACGGCAACGCGGACGTACCAACCGTGAAGAGAGTCATCAAACTGCTGCAGGATAAGAACATCAACCGTTTCAACCTGATTACCGACTTGGAGTCTAAGCCGGTAGCCGGGAACTAACCGACGCAGAGAAATGGCAGAAATACAACAACAAGCCGACTCCGGTAAAGGAGGTAAGAAGCGGGCCAAAAAAATGTCGACCAAAATCGACATGACACCGATGGTGGACTTGGCCTTTTTGCTGCTGACCTTCTTTATGCTGACGACGACTTTCAGCAAGCCGACCGTAATGCAACTTACGATGCCGGTGAAGCCCAAACCAGACGATCCGCCCCAGGAGCTTAAGGCTTCGAATGCTTTCACCATCCTGATGGGTGAGAACAACAAGATTTACTATTATGAAGGCCTGCTGGCCGATGATGTAAAGCCTGAGTTGAAAGCATCCAGCTACGATGCGAATGGCATCCGGAAGACTTTGTTGGAGCGGCGCCAGCGCGACCCTAAAACGGTTGTTCTGATTAAGCCGGCCGATAAGTCGAATTACAAGAACATGGTTGACATCCTCGACGAGATGAATATCACAGACCAGAGAAAATATGCTCTGGTTGACATTTCGAAGGCGGATGAGGAACTGATTAAAACCTCAGGGCTATGATGGATAACACGCAACTGGCCAAAGCGACTTTCAACGACATCGTCTTTGAAGGTCGTAATAAGGCCTACGGAGCTTACGTGCTCCGGCGGTTGTACAACAAGCACGTTACCCGGGCTCTTCTCATTGCCGTTGCTCTCTTAGCTCTTCTAGTAAGCTTCCCGCTTATCGCGCGGATGTTTGCTAAGGACGAAGTAGTAAATACTGAGAAGAACCTGAAGGTGAACGAGCTGATGGAGGCACCGCCACTGGACGAAACCAAGCCCCCACCACCACCGCCACCACCGGAGGCACCACCACCGCCCCCACCGAAGCTCTCTACCATCAAGTTCACCCCGCCCGTCGTTAAGAAGGATGAGGAGATTAAGAAGGTAGAAGAGATTCCGGATCAGGAAGAACTGAAGGAGAAGGTAGTTGCTACCGAAACCGTAAAAGGCAATACTGATAACCCTGCCGACCTGACGGGTCTGGAAGGAACCGGTAACCAAGTGGTAGAAGAGGTAGTAGAGAATAAGGTCTACACGTACGTAGAACAGATGCCTACTCCTCCCGGCGGTATGGAAGGTTTGCTCTCTTACTTGGGCAAAACCATCAAGTACCCCCCACTGGCGCTGCGTAACCAGGTTGAAGGCAAGGTATTCATCAGCTTCGTGGTAGGCCCAACGGGCGGTATCACGGATGTGAAAGTGACCAAGGGCATTGGTGCGGGTTGCGACGAAGAAGCAATGCGCGTAATCAAAGCCATGCCAGCCTGGACTCCTGGTAAGCAGAACGGTCGTCCGGTAAGTGTTTCGTACACGGTTCCGGTAACCTTCGCTATCAAGTAGTAATGTTTACCTGATTTAGGTCAGGTCACAAGAGAAGCCCGAATTGAGCAGTTGCTCGGTTCGGGCTTTTTCGTGCAAAAAGAATTCGGCTTGCCGCATACTTTTCTATTCTGACTTGTCGTTTTGAAGTTGAAAGCCAGGAGGATGAAGCACTAGTGAAGGGTAATGGCTTGGGTAGTACGTGCCAGGGAATTCCGTTTCACCTTTAGCTTATACCGTACCCATGAACACCACCAACCTGCACACCGCCTCCTTCGACGACATCATCTTCGAAGGCCGCAACAAAGCCTATGGCGCCTTCGTCCTGCGTCAGCTCTACAACCGCCACCTGGCCCGGGCCCTGGCCATTACGGTGGCTTTGAGCCTGCTGCTGGTTAGCATTCCGCTGGTAATACAGCGCGTATGGCCAACGGTAGCTCCCGTTATTAAAGATCCGAATGAAGTCGTTGCAGAGCCCCAGGTGTACATTATGCCGCAACAGGAAGCTACTCCCGCGCAGCCCCCTGTCGCGCATCATCAGCCCGTAGTCGTAACGCCCCGTACGGACGTTGCTCCTATTGTGGTAAAAGACGAACTGGTAACGAAGCCGGTGCCAAATATTGAGGCCTCGTTACCGAATGACAATACCCTAACAAATGTGCAGCCCGGAGAAGGTGTAGCAGGTCCAGGAACAGTAAGCGGCCCAAGTACTCTAGGCAGCGACACCGGCGTAACCACGCCGGCGCCACCAGCCAAACCCTTTACGCACGTGGAGGTAATGCCCGAGTTTGCGGGTGGCATTGGTGCCCTGCGGCAGTACATGCAACGAAACCTGCGCTACCCCCGACAGGCTTTGTCGGCGGCCATATCGGGCAAAGTGTTCGTGTCATTTACCGTGCAGGCCGATGGCTCCATTGCCGACGTTCAGGTAATAAAGGGCCTGGGCTATGGTATGGATGAAGAAGCCGCCCGGGTAGTCAGCAAGATGCCTTCCTGGACGCCCGGCAAGCAGAACAGCCAAGCCGTGGCTGTACGCTATACTATGCCCATCACCTTTCAGTACGAATAAGCAGTGCCGATAAACGGCCTTACCTCCTCAGCTTGAGAACATTAGTAAAATACAGAGTTTATATATAGCCAAAAATCACCCGGTATACGTTATACCGGGTGATTTTTGGCTTTTTTTGTGGGTTGCCTCCTGCTTTCTGCGGCATGCGGCTAGCCTGAGCGAACGAGGGAGCGGTATTTTTTTGTTCTAACCGCAGACCTTTCTTCTTTGAATACCTATGCTGAACCGTTCAACCACCGACGAGCGTCTCAATACGAAGTCACCCCAACGACTTGTACAGTACTTTACGTTGATGATGGCCATCATCTATATGGGCCTGGGCGTGATGATGTGGCTACCGATGGCAAATGTGTTTGCCTTGCCCTCTACTGCCCGGCGCGTATTAGGAGCAGTTTTCATCTTTTACGGAATTATTAGATTTGCTCGCACATACCGTCAGCACTTCCAACGCAACAAAACCCATGATGCGCGCTAACATAAAAAACGTAGGTACGGTGCTGGCAGCCGGCAGCTTGCTACTGGCAGGTTGCAACCAATACCAGGGCCCACCCGATACCGCTACTGATACGCCTACCAGCGGAACGGTCAGTATCAGCGTTGATGAGACATTTGAGCCCATTCTGAAGTCCCAGGTCGATACGTTTCAGAAGCTGTATCCTGCGGCCCGCATCACGGCAACTTACAAGCCGGAGGAGGAAGTGATGCAGGATTTGATGACGAATAAAGTACGGGTAGCCGTGGTGTCGCGGCAGCTGAACGCGGCTGAGCAAGCTGAGTTCGACCGGCTGAAAATTGTACCCCGCACTGCCCGGCTTGCTGTCGACGGCCTGGCCATCGTCATTCACCCCAGCAATCCGGACTCTTTGCTTACCGTAGCCAAGCTGCAGGACATCTTCACGGGCAAAGCTCAGGAATGGGCGCAGGTGAGCGGTAAGAAGGGACTGGGCGCCATAAACGTAGTTTTTGACACCAACCATTCCAGCACAACCCGTTACGTTCAGGACTCTCTGACGAAGGGCGCGGCCCTGACCAAGCGAGTTTTTGCCGCCAAATCGAACCCTGCCTTATTGGATTACGTTGCTACTCATCCCAACGCTATTGGCATAATCGGCGTTAATTGGATCAGTGACCGGGACGATGCGGCAGTACAGAAATTTCTGAACAAAGTGCGGATTGTAGGCATCAGTGCTCAGCCCAACCCGCAGAAGCCAGATGACTATCTGCAACCTTACCAGGCCTACCTGGCCCTGAAAACATATCCCCTGCGCCGGGAGGTTTACCTGATCAGCCGGGAGGCCCGCGCTGGGCTTGGCACCGGTTTTGCATCCTTTGCCGCAGGGAATAAAGGTCAGCTGATTGTCCTCAAGTCTGGATTAGTACCGGCCACTGGCCAGATGCGAATCATCGACACGAATAAGCGCTAGCCTTCCTTTTGTCTTTCCATTAAACGCTTTCCACCAAATCTTTTGCTCATGAACTTCAAGCCCTGGAAGCTCTCGCTCCTCGCTGCCTTGTCTGTTTCCGGCTCTGCCGCTTTTGCTCAAACGACTCCTCAGAAATCGATTGAACTCGGACGCTACAACGAAGCCCGCGCGGCTTTGCTACGTCAAGGGGCTTCAAACGAAACTTCGTTCGAACTGGGCCGTCTGTATCAGATGCGGGAAATGCCCGACTCGGCAGCTTACTATTTCAACCGTATTTCGCTGAATTCCAAAGATGCTTCTACGATGGTAGCAGCAGGCCGTGCGGCGTTGGCCCAGGGCAAAACGGCGGAAGCTGAAATTCAATTCGACAACGCGGTGAAAGCCACCAAAGGCAAAGATGCTAAGGTGCTGACCATGATTGCTCAGGCGTATGCCGAATCCAACGTTAAGGACGTATCGAAAGCCCTTTCGTACGTGGAAGCCGCTCATAAGGCCAACAAGCTGAAGGACGAGCCGACCCTGATGATTGCCCGCGGCGACATCTACCTGAAGCAGGAAAATGGCGGTGGCGAAGCCATGAACAGCTACGACCGCGCGATTATGGCCGATGCCAACAACGTATTGGCTTACTACCGCAAGGGGCAGCTGAACGTACGCTCGCGCAACTACAACGAAGCCCGGACGGCGTTTGACAAGGCTATCAGCCTGGATGCCAACTACGCGCCGGCCTACAACGCCCTGGCCGAAACGTATTTCTACGCCGGTAAGTACGACGACGCTCTGAAGAACTTCCAGAAGTATACTTCCTTGGCGGAAAAATCGTCGGATACGGATGCCAAGTACGCTTCGTTCCTTTTCCTGACCAAGAAGTACCCCGAGGCGCTGACGGAAGTACAGAAAGTACTGGGCCGTGACCCCAACAACGTGACCATGAACCGTCTGCAGGCTTATACTTTGTATGAGACCGGCAAGAACGATGAGGCCATTGCCGCCATGGAGAAGTATATGAAGACCACTCCGGCCGACAAAGTCATCAAGGAGGACAACGTGTATTACGCCAAGATGCTGGCCAAAGGTGGCAAAGGCGAGCAGGGCATTGCCATGCTGCAAAAAGCCATTGCGGCTGACCCCACCAACGCGGATCTGCAGAACGACTTAGCTCAGGCTTACCTGTCGTCGAAAAACTACCCGATGGCCATTTCGACCTTCAAGACGAAGATGAAAGCCAAAGGCGGTGGAGAACTGACGGATCAGGTGCTGCTGGCCCGTGCTTACACGCTGAACAAGCAGTATACGCAAGCCGATAGCCTGTATAACATCGTACTGACGGCCCGCCCCAGCTACGTGCCCGGCTACCTGATGCGCGCACAGGCCAACTACGGCCTTGATCCAGACTCCAAGCAAGGATTGGCTAAGCCTTTCTATGAGAAGTATGTAGAAGTGGCCAAGGCTGACCCCGCCAAGTATAAGGATGGCCTGGTAGAAGCTAACAGCTACCTGGGCTACTACTATTACCAGAAAGGCGACAAGACGGCTGCCCTCCCCTATTACCAGCAAGTACTGGCTCTGGACCCAAACAACCAGAACGCCAAGTCGGTAGTGGATAGCATGACGGCCCGTCCTAAAACGGCTACCAAAGCTCCTGCCAAGAAGAAATAAGCTTCTTGACACCAATACAAAAAGGCCTGTCGTGTACACGACAGGCCTTTTTTTGCGGCATCCACAAGCAAGAGCTTATTCCTGTGGCGTAGCATATTGCTCCCACTTAGCTAAGGCAGCTTCAAAGTCAGCGGGCAGCTCAGCTTCAAAGTGCATGTGGTCGTGCGTCACGGGATGCACGAAGCCCAAGGACTTGGCATGTAAAGCCTGCCGGGGCATTACCTGAAAAGCCGCTTCTACAAAAGCCTTATAGGCGCCGGTGCGTTGGCCGTACAGCACTTTGTCGCCGCCGTAGGTGGCGTCGGAAAACAAGGGGTGGCCAATGTGCTTCATATGCGCCCGGATCTGGTGGGTGCGGCCCGTTTCCAGGTTGCACTGTAGCAGTGCTACGTGCTGAAACGTTTTGAGCACCTTATAATGCGTCACAGCGTGCTTGCCTTGGTCGCCCTCGGGAAATACTGCCTGCACCTTACGATCCTTCAGGCTACGGCCGATATGGCCTCGTATGGTGCCTTCTCTTTCCTTAGGAATACCCCACACAAGCGCCAAGTAAGTCCGCTCGATGGTATGGTGGAAAAACTGCTGGGACAAATGCGTCATGGCCCACTCCGTTTTACCAATTACCAGCAGGCCCGAAGTGTCCTTATCGATACGGTGCACGAGGCCAGGCCGAATCTCCCCGTTGCGGCCGGTAGGCAGGTTGCTCAGGTGATACGCTAGGCCATTGACTAGGGTGCCATTCCAGTTGCCGAAAGCCGGATGCACCACTAACCCGGCGGGCTTGTTGACGATGAGCAAGGACTCGTCCTCATAGCGAATGTCCAGGTCCATGGGCTCGGGCACCACTTTCACGTCGCGCGGTGGCTCGGGCAGCGTAATGGTAATGACGTCGAGCGGCTTGATGCGGTAGTTGGATTTCACCACCTTGTCGTTCACCTGCACCGCTTCAGCCCGAATAGCATTCTGGATCTTGGTCCGGGAGGCATTCGACAGCCGGTTCATCAGGAACTTGTCGAGCCGCAGCAGCTCCTGGCCCCGGTCGACGCGGATTCGGTGATGTTCGTAGAGTTCGTCGCCTTCCTCGTTGTCATCATCGGGCAGGTCGGGGTCGGGCAGCAAAGAGTCGGGAACAGAGGTCATGGCTGGCATCTGGTGTGGCGGAATGGAAATAAGAAAGCCGGAGCATAATGCTCCGGCTTTCTGTTTACGAAAAGCGGGGGTACCTACTTTTTCGTTTTAGTCTTGGTTTTGGTGGTGTTAGCCGGAGTAGCCGGCGTCGCAGCTGGGGCTACGGCTGGGCTGGCCTTGGCAGCAGCACCGGGCGTTACACCCATTTTCTTTAGCACCAAGTCCGAGATGTCGCCTTCTTTGGGACCGTGCAGTAGCACTGGGCTGGCACCATCCGAATTCAGCACGTACGTGTAGCCATTCTCTTCGGCTACCGCATCAATGGTCTTCTGCAGCTTGTCCAGAGCAGGCTTCAGCAGGGTCTGCTGCTTCTGCTGCAGGCTCTGGTCGGCGCTGCGCTGAAACTCCTGGATGGAGGTCTGCAGGCCAGTCAACTCTTTCTCTTTATCGGCGCGTACTACTTCCGTCATCGTCGAAGCACCTTTCTGGTACGCTTCTGCTTTGGCCTGATAGTCGGAATACTTGCTCTTCAACTGGGCCTCGAGCTGGGTGCTGTAAGCTTTCAGATCCGACTCGATCTGCTTGCTCTCGGGCATCTGGCTCAGCACGTACTCTACGCTGGTATAGCCGATTTTGAGAGGGGCTTGCGCCAGTGCCGTGGTAGCCGTGCTGAACGAGAGGACGGCCGCAGCCAGGGCAAGACGGATTTTGTTCATGATGTTCATTAAGGGGAAACTTTCAGAAAGTAGGGTTACAAAAGCAAAGTTAATTTTTTCGGCTAGCCGGACGCGTATTTGTTGGCTTAGCCGGCTGCCGGGTTTTGCTGGCCGGAGCAGCACCAGCATCCGTGTCGGTATCCGTGTCCGTATCACCGGTCGGCGTCTTGGGCGTCGTCACCGTGCGAGCGGCGCCTTTCTGCCCGGGCTGGTTCCGGTCTTCAGATGCTAAACCCAATTCTTCCAAGACAAATTCCGTGTAGTCGTGGGTTGGGTTGGTATAGAGCATCGTCAGGTCGCCGGCCTTATCGAATACGATGGCCAGCTGCTTTTTCTTGGCCACTTTTTCAATGGCTTCGAACACTTGGTCCTGCACAGGCTTGGTCAGCTCCTGGCGCTTTTTGAACAGTTGCCCTTCGTAACCAAAGATTTTGTTCTGGTAGGCTTTCACGTCCTGCTCCTTCTTCAAAATCTCATCCTGACGCTTCTTTTTCATTGGCTCGGTCAGGAGTACTTCTTCGGCCTGGTAGTTCCGATACAGCTTATCGAGGTCCTTTTTCTGGCTTTCAATTTCTTTCTGCCAAGTGCCCGAAAGCGTGTTCAACTCCTGCTGTGCCTGGGCAAATGCCGGCATCTTGCCCATTACGAACTCCGAATCGACGTACCCAAACTTCTGGGCCAGCGCGGCCGGCCCCGTGAGCAGCAGCAAAGCACCCAGCAGAAGAGAATGTAGCTTTTTCATGTCAAGTAGATAAAGTAGCTGGCGCAGCAGGCGCCGAACAATTAGCGGATCTGCTGACCAATGATGAAGTGGAACTGGCCTTTGTCCTGTTTCGCCTGAGTAGCCGAGTATTGCGGTACCGTATCGAAACCGTAGCCATAGTCGAAGCCAAGCAAACCGAATGCCGACATGAAAATACGAGCCCCAACACCGGCCGAGCGGTACAGTTTGTAGGGGTTGTACTCTTTGTAGCTTTCAAAGGCATTGCCGGCTTCAGCAAAGCCCAGCACGTAGACCGTAGCCGCTGGGTTCAGCGAAACCGGATAACGCATTTCCAGCACGTATTTATTGTAGGCTACCCCACCGCTGGAAGATGGGTTCTGCACCGCGTTGGCAGCATTGGGGTCCTCATAGCCCCGCAGGCCGATGTATTCGGTACCCACCAGGAAGTTAGACGAGCCCCCGTAGCCCAGACCAGCTCCCCCGAGCTTGAACCGCTCGAAAGGTCCGATTTCGCGGCTGGAGTTGTAGGTACCGATGAAGCCGAAGTGGGCCCGCGTGTTCAGTACCAGCTTGCCCACGATGGGCGTAAACCAGGAAGCATCGAACATCCACTTGTGGAATTCCACCCACTCGTTCACGTTCGGGTGCGCCCCTTTGAAGATGGAGTAAGGCGGGGTCAGGTTAACGCTCAACGCCAATGACGAGCCCCGGCGCGTGTAGGTCGGGTTGTCGATGCTGTTGCGCGACAGTGTAGTGTTGAAGGTAATGTTGGCCGCATTGCCGGTACCGTTGGCAAAACCCTGGATATAAGGGTAGTTTTTCAGCTTGTACTGGCTCACCGACAGCGAGTTGCTCAGGGTGAAGTAATCATCCGGCACGCGCAGGCGGCGACCCAGGCCAATAGTGGCGCTGTTCACCTTGATGGACTGGTCGTTGCTGGCGTCGAGGCTGGTACCGACGCGCTGAATGCTCTTATTCAGGCTAAACGACAGCGAGTTTGGCTTGCGGCCACCGAGCCAGGGCTCCGTAAACGAGAAGGAATACGCTTGGTACTGCAAGCCGTTGGCCTGCACGTTTAGCGCCAGGCGCTGGCCATCACCGGCCGGTACCGGCGTCCAGTTGCGGAAGCTGCCGGCTTTGCGCAACGAGAAGTTGTTAAATACCAGGCCCACCGTACCGATAAAGCCGGCGTAGCCACCCCAGCCGCCCGAAAGCGTGATTTGGTCAGATGGCTTCTCGACTACGGTGTAGTTGATGTCCACCGTACCCTCAGCCGGGTTGGGCACCGGGTTCAGACCAATTTTCTCCGGGTCAAAGTAGCCGAGCGTGGCAATCTGGCGCTGGGAGCGAATAAGCAGCTCCCGGTTGAATTTGTCGCCGGGCAGGGTCTGGAGTTCCCGCCGCAGCACATGGTCACTGGTTTTGGTGTTGCCGGCAATGTTAACCTCCTTGATGCGGGCCTGCACACCTTCGCTGATACGCATCTCAATGTCGATTGAGTCGCCTTCCACCTTGGTTTCTACCGGCTCGATGCTGAAGAACAGGTAGCCATCGTTCATGTAGAGCGACGTGATGTCCTGACCGGTTGGGTTGTAGTTCAGGCGCTTGTCAAGCGTTTCCTTACTATAGGTGCTGCCCTCCTTGATGGCTAGCACCGACGCCAGCGTCTTGTCATCGTAGAGGTAGTTGCCGTTCCAGGTAATGTTGCGGAAGTAGTACTTCGGACCTTCATCCACGGTAATGCGCAGCGCCAAACCGTCGTCGGTCCGCATCAGCGTGTCCGATACAATGGCCGCGTCGCGGTAACCCTGGGAGTTGTAGTACTCCAGCAAGGACTGCTTATCCTCTTCGTATTCGGCTTTCTGGAATTTGGCGGCCGTCAAAAACTTGTAGGGCTTGCGCTCCTTGGTTTTCTTCAGCTTGCCCTTCAGCTTCCGGTCACTGAAGGCTTGGTTACCTTCAAAGGCAATATCCTTAATCCGGATTTTGTCGCCTTTATCTACGTTGATGTTGAGTACCACGCTGTTCGGCAGGCTCGAATCCGGGGTTTGCACGATGGAAGCCTTGGCATCCAGAAAGCCCTTGTTGGTATAAAACTTCCGGACCTGCGCCTTCGTATTGTTGAGTAGCGCGTCGGTTACCACTTTGCCGCGAATGAGCTTGATCTTGTCTTTCAGATCGTCAGCCTGTCCCTTGCTGATACCCGAAAATTCAAACTTGGACAGGCGCGGCCGCTCTTTCAGGTTGAAGTCCAGGAAAATCTTATTGCCTTCCGTGCGCGTTATCGATACGCTTACGTCGCCCAGAATACCCTGGTCCCAGAGACGGCGAATGGCTTTGCCTATTTCTTCGCCGGGAACAGTAATTGGGTCGCCTATTTTCAGACCCGATAAGCCAATAAGCGTATTTGTATCCAGATACGTAGCACCACTTACCGTAATACCACCCAACTCATATCGTTGGGACTCGGTACCACTGGCAGCCTGGGCCCATGCCTCAGACGAGGACACACCGCCGGACAAAGCCAGTGCTGTTAGCAGCAGAAAAAATTTATTGCGGAAAGAAATCATTCGAAAGACTTACGAAACGGTTAGCTGCTCACTAGTTTTGCCAAAGCGCCGCTCACGGCGCTGATAGGCTTGGATGGCATCATAGAAATGCTCGCGCCGGAAGTCGGGCCAGAGTATTTCCGTAATGTAAAGTTCGGTGTAGGCTAACTGCCACAGCAGAAAGTTGCTGATGCGTTGCTCACCACTGGTCCGGATCAATAGCTCAGGGTCCGGCATGCCGGCTGTCGTCAGATAGCCCGCAAGGGTCTGCTCACTTACCTCCTCTGCCCGCAGCTTACCCGCTGCCACATCCGTGGCCAGGCGTTGCGCGGCCTGCGTCAGGTCCCACCGGCCACTGTAGCTCAGGGCCAGCACCAAGGTCATTCGGTTGCCCGCTTTGGTCAGCTCCATGGCCTCGCGCAGCTCCCGCTGGCAGGACGCGGGCAAATTTTCAATTTGTCCCACGGCTTCCAGCCGAATGCTGTTCTTCAGCAGCGTGGGCGTCTCCTGCCGAATCGTGTGCACCAGCAGCTGCATCAAGGCCATGACCTCGTGCTTGGGCCGGCCCCAGTTTTCGGTCGAAAAAGCGTACAGCGTCAGGTACTGAACGCCTAATTCAGCCGCTCCTTCCACCGTGTCTCGCACGGCGGTAATAGCGCTTTGGTGCCCAAAAATGCGCAGGCCGCCTTTCTGTTTTGCCCAACGGCCATTGCCATCCATAATGACGGCAACGTGGGCAGGTATATTCTGAGTGTCTAGTTCGGACCGGGCGGCCATCAGTACTTTTTGCGTAAAGAGGCTGCAAGTTACGCAAATGGTTGCATTAAGCCCGGCCCTATCCGACTTCTACCGCAGCAACTTAGGATTGGCCTTATAGGAATCGGGGCAATTAATTTTATAGAATGTATAAGAGATACTCAGCCCATTATAGAAATACCAGTCTTGGTCGTGGGTGTTCACGAGCAACGGGCTCTGGGTGCCTAAACGGTCCAGTTCGTCGGTGAAAGCTTTACGGGCTCCCACTTCCAGCCCCAGATTCCACCGGGGCGACAAGGCCAGCTTCATACCAATACCTGCCGGAATGGCAATACCCAGCGTACTCCCGCTCTGCTCTAACTGGTCCAGGCCAGCGTTGCTGATGGTGCGGGTACGGGCTAGAAAGCCAGCCAGCCCTACAAATACATAGGGCGTGAAGTGGACCTTCTCTTTGCGGTTGCGGTAGTCGAAGAAATTATACTCTACAGTGCCCGCCGCTTCCAGAATATTGCCTTTCACATTGGTTTGCCGGTAGGCATGCAGCGGGGCGGTGTTGCCATTCACGCCGGGCACGTTCGCATCGTCGGCCCGCACGAGCCCCCACAGGAAGCTGCCTCGTAGCGTGATGGGCGCGGAAATATCTTTGCGGTAAAAAATAGTGGCAGCCGGGCGGTTATTCTCAAACCGATAGGCCGGGGCAACTTCTCCTTTGTACACCATTCCTCCTACACCAATGCCCAGCTCACTGGTATTCTGGGCGGCAGCGGAGAAAGCAAAAAAAACACTCCCTGCTTGCACAAAGCAAACAAGGAGTGTTTTGAAGAGATTCGAATGCGTCATTAGACTAGCTGTAAGTGAAACTTGACAGCCAGCCCAGCTGGCTATCGGAATTTGGGGCTTTTAACGCGGGGAGCGAGAATGTAGTTTACATTGAGACCCGTAACGATGTACCAGTCTTTCTCATTGCCCTTGCCGCGCATTTCGCCGGGGTTTCTAAAGTTGATGAAGGTACCATCATCCGTACGGGTGATGCCGCCACCGAAGTATTTTGCCTCAGCCGTAGCCAGCGTAGCTGGGTCAACATATACGCCGCTTACGTCGTCCAGGTAGTCGGTGAACGTCTTGCGCCAGCCGATTTCCAGGCCAATATCAAAGCTTTTGTTGAGTTTGTAGCGAACACCGCCACCAAAAGGCAGAGAAAAATTGGTCAGTGCGTAGTCAACACCCTCGGTACGCAGGGGCTGCAGGTTCACGATAGAGCCCGAGGCCAGATCACCAACGGCACCGCCGCGTACTTCGCCTTTAGGGTTGTGGTGGAACACAGCAACACCGGCGAATACGTAGGGTACAAAGTCCGGACGCTTGATGTAGTTGTTACGGTTAGCAATCAGGTCGAATACACCCACGGCCGACAGTTCGAAGATGTCGTTGCGGAAGTTCATGTTCCGGTGGTAGCGGAAACGTGCATCCGGATCCGATTTATCAGCGGCTTTCTCATCATCGCCCGTGATACGGCCGTAGGCCAGTGCTACGCGGGCCGAGATGCGGGGAGCGAAGCGGTGCGTGGCGTTGAGGCCTACGTTGAGGCGGGTAGCGGCAAAACGCAAGCTTGGGATGCTCACTTTGGGCACGATGTCGCCAAAGTAGTTCATACCATTGATGCTGATGCCAACGGAGTTGTACTGCTTCCGCTTACTGAACTGTTGCGCATTTGCCTCCGAGGCAACTAGCGAAACCACTAGTAGCAGAGCCAAAATGTGGGTGAAGAATTGCTTCATATTGAGCGAGATTAAGGATATGCGAGGGTTAGGAGCGTCGTGAGACCAGTACGGGCACGAGTTCAGTTAGTGACAAAAGTAGAGGTTGCCGGGAACTTAAAAAAGAAATACAAGAAAAAGTCAATGTATTAGAGCGAGATACCGACCGGATTACGCTTGTCGAGCCCCCAATTCAACTTACTGCGTAACGTAGTCAGAAAGTTAACATGGTTGAGCTTAACCAGACGTACCGCAAAGTTTTCGCGGCGGACGGCAATCTGAATACCTGCGTCGACGGTAACCGAGCGTGAATCGAGGGAAAGCAGGAAGTTGTTGCTTCGGCCTTCAATCTCGAAGGAAATCACGCTACGGTCAGAGACGATGAGCGGGCGAACATTCAGATTGTGCGGACATACGGGAGCAATGATGAAATTGTTGGTTTGGGGCAACATAACTGGTCCGCCGCAGCTGAGTGAGTAGCCGGTAGAACCCGTGGGCGTAGCCACAATGAGCCCGTCAGCCCAGTACGAATTGAGGTATTCGCCGTCGATATACGTGTGCACCACAATCATGGAGGACGTATCGCGCTTCAAAATTGAAAATTCGTTGAGCCCAAAATTTATGCCATCGAATACTTCGGGGTCAGTGTCGACCCGAATCAGGCTGCGCTCTTCAAGCACGAAATGCCCTTTGAACAGGGCATCAATGGCCTGCGAGATCTTTTCGACGGTGATGGTGGCCAGAAAGCCCAGCCGGCCGGTGTTGATGCCCAGAATGGGAATCTGCAGGGCGCCTACGTAGGTTACGGTATCGAGCAGGGTACCGTCGCCGCCGATACTGAAGACGAACTGCACGCCGCGCAGGGAATCGCCGCGGCGGAAGGTACCGATGCCAGGGGGCAGGGTCAGGCGGTTATCGAGATAGGTGTGAAACGACTCGACAATGATGACTTCGGTCTGGCGCGCGACAAGGTCGTCGAGGAGGGCCTGCAGAAACGGGACGGTTTCTTCGTCGAAGGGTTTGCCGAGGATTGCGATTTTCATAGCAGAAATGTAGCCGGACGGGAAAAAGCCCGGATCAAATGGGGAATTCGGTACGCAGAAAAAAACCGCCCTGCCCGAGAGCGTTGCGGGTGTACTCCAGAGTAAAAACCCGGTCGTAATACGTGACAAGGTGCAAACCGATGCCTAGAGCAGCTTGCAGCTCGTTGGGCAGCCGGCTGCCACGCTCGGCGGCGCGGCTGGCCACGTAACCGGCATCGGCAAAGGTATTTAAATACAGCACCAGCGGAATACTGTTGATTTTCGGATTGCTGATTCCCCTCAGTTTAATCCGCCCGGCATCGAGCAGCCGGTAGGAAACGCCCTGCTGCAACAGCCCATAGTGGCGCCCATCGACGACGTAGGGGTCGTAGCCGCGCACCAGATAGGCATAGCCCAGGGCCCGGTTGTCGGCGTAGGCCAGGCGGCGGCTCACGCGCACCTGCCCTTGCAGGCCGGCACTGTAGTAGAAGCCCCCGCCCAGCGCCACATACTTGGCCATCTGCGCCCGGAACGTGGTAATGGGCGGAGCCGAGCCGGTAAAGACCCGCTGCACCACTCCTACCTGCAGGTAATGCCCGGTGAGCGGATAGGCAAACGTGTTGCGGTGGTTGAAGATGGTCGTCAGGGCCACATCGACGTAGCGGCGGCGGGCGGCCCCCAGGAAATAGTCGGGGTTGCGGCGCAGCACCGAGTCAGAAATGGCCTCGCGGTGGTAGGAAACATCCAGCAGCGTGCGACGCTGCACAGTGTAGCGCCAGCGCAGGCCGGCCGTCAGGTACTGCCGCTCGATGGGAAACCCGGTGTCATCCCGAAAGTTGACGAGCTTATCCTCTACGGTGGCGTAGTCGAGGGCGTGGCTGCGGTAGTAGGAGGCGCCCACGCCAAAGCCCAGCCGCCGCAGCCTGCCATAGCCGGGCGTGTCGTAGAACAGCTCGTACTTGCGGTTGAAGCCCAACTGCAGGTTGCCCCGGATTTCCTCGTTGCGGCCCCGAAAGTTTTTGCGCTCCACGTGCAGGCCGTAATCTACGCGGCGCCACCGGTCGGGCCGGTCGAGCCAGGAGCGGAAGTTACGGTCGGCCAACGACAGAATGGGAATGGGAAAAGTATACCAACGTTCCTGCACACTGAAGAGCACCGTAATTTCGCCGTTGCGGCACACCGTTTGGGTGAGCACGCCGTGGAAAAGCTGCAGGTTAAACATGCGCAGCCGGTTGGCTTCCAGGCGGCGCGCCAGGTTAACGGCCGTGATGGTGTCGCCTTCCCGAAAGTCCAGCTCGGCACGCAGAATTCGCTCCTTGGTGACTTCGTTACCCACAAACAGGATGGTAGCCACCCGCAGCACGGCGTACTCGGGACACTGGGCCCGCACGAGACTATCGAGCGGAGCGCGCCGGATGGAGTCGGGAGTAGTAGCAGCAGCGGACGCAGAGGCCGATGGCAGCCAGCCTAGCAGCAAAACGAGCAAGGAGGCAAGCACCGGGGCGTTGGAATTATAAGCTCAGGTATTTGAGCAGGCCATCGAAGCGCTCCTGCTCATTCTCCCCTACCTCGCCGGCCCCGCTGAACTGGGCCGTAATAACGTAGCCAAACCGCTCGAGCGTAGCCGTAATGCGGGCCATGTTGGGCGTGTTCAGCTTCAGGGTCAGCCGGATTTTGTAGGGGTCGTGCTCGTCCTGAGCCACGTGGGCGCTGAGGACTTTGGCGTTATTTTCCTCCACGTAGCGGCTGATCTGAGTCAGCGAATAGTCGCGCTCCTCCATCGACAGCACCAGAATACCGCCCTGACCGGCCGCAATAGGCAATTGGCCGAAAGCCGCCAGCGTATCACCCACCGTCACGACGCCCAGGTATTCCTGCTTGTCGTCGAGCACGGGCACCAGCTGCAGCTTATTCTGAATAGCCAGCTCCATAATGCTGTAAAAATGCTGGTCGCGCTGCACATGTACTTCCGCAAAGCCGAAAGCCACATTGGTCAGGGGTTCGTCGGGGTGTTCGTGGTCGAGCAGGTCGGCTTCGGTAATCAGGCCGCGGTAGAGGCGGTTTTCGAGCACGGGAAGCTGGCCAACGTGGAATTCTTCCAGCCATTTAGCCGCTTTCCCGGCAGAGTCCGACACCTTGAGGGGCGGAATCATTTGGTTGAGCAAGTCTTCAGCAATCATCGAATGCATGGGTGGAAAGAACTGAAAGCCAGAAATAAACTACGGGAAGTTGGGCGACCAATAAGCTCCCGCGGGCCTGATTTGTTTAAACACTTGCCGTAAGAGCCGGCTCCGGGGCCGTACGGCGCAGAAACTGACGCAGCAGGCGGTTGAAGTCCTGGGGCCGCTCCATCATGGGCACATGGCAGCAATGGTCGAGGAAGTGCAGCTCAGCGTTGGGCAGCAGCCGCTCAAACTCGTGGGCCACCACCGGCGGCGTAATCGTGTCGTTCAGGCCCCAGACCAGCAGCACGGGCACCGTAATCTTGGTTAGCTCCTTACCCAGGTTGTGGCGCTGGGCCGAGCGGGCAATGCTGATGATGCGCAGCACCTTGGTATTGGAGTTAGTGACGTTGAACACCTCATCCACCAGGTCTTTAGTGGCAATGGTGGGGTCGTAGAAGGTGTAAGCCACGCGCTCCTGCACGAAGGCGTAGTTACCGCGCTTGGGGAACGAGCCGCCCATCGAATCCTCGAACAGGCCGCTGCTGCCGGTAAGCACCAGGCGCTGCACCATCCGCGGGTTGCGCAGGGCATACACCAGGGCAATGTGGCCACCCAGGGAATTGCCGAGCACCGTCAGGGGCTCGTTGAGGCGCATCTGCTTGAGAAAGTCCTCCACGTAGTTGACTAAGCCCGGCACGCCGGCCTGGGTCAGAGGCATGTCGTAGATGGGCAGCAGGGGAATAATTACGTGGTGGTCGGTGCTGAATTCCTCAATGACGTCTTCCCAGTTGCTGAGGGCGCCAAACAACCCGTGCAGAAGCAGCAGCACCTTGCCGGAGCCGCCTTCCACATATTGAAAACCGTTCTGTTCCTTAATCTGCAATTCCATCTTCTCGGGAGATTTCGCGGCCGGCAAAGGCTGAATGACCATCCTTTGCAATGATACAACACTTGACCCAATTGCTGAGTAGGGCCAACCCGTGGGTAGTGAGCAGCGCTTCGGGATGAAACTGGACGCCATACACGGGGTAGGTACGGTGCCGGAATACCATCAGTTCGTGCGCAGCATCGGTGGTGTAAGCCAGCGGCTTTAAATCAGGGGGTAATAAATTGATAATCAGTGAATGGTAGCGCGTCACGAAAATCCGGGCCGGCAAACCGTCAAACAGTGGGTCGGCAGCTTCCGTGCAGGCCACCTCCGACACTTTGCCGTGCATGGGCCGCGCCGCCCGCTCCAGCCGGGCCCCGAAGAACTCGCCCAGAGCCTGGTGGCCCAAACACACGCCCAGCATCGGGACCCGCTGGTGATACTCCCGGATAATCTCCATCAGGCAACCCGCCTGCGCCGGCGTGCCGGGCCCGGGCGACAAAACGATGGCGTCGAACGAGTATTGCCGGAGGTCGGCCAGCGGCACGTCGTTGCGGACAACCTGCACAGTAGCGCCTAGCTGCTGGAAGTAGTCCAGCAGATTGAACGTGAAGGAGTCAAAGTTGTCGAGCAGCAACAGATGCATAGCAGCGTACTGAGCAGAATTTCTACGCAAAGGTTGGCAGCCTTACCGCGCGGCAAGGACTTTTGAGCGAGTAACTCAGGCGGCAGCTTCCGGCTGGGCTAGAATACGCCGCGCAGCTGCTCCAGCAACGTGGACGCAAACGGCATGATAAAGCCCACGATTTCCAGGGCAAACGGCGTGGCCTGCTGCACCACGGGCAGCACCTGCGAATCGGCCACGATGGCCGGCGAAATGAGCTTAAGGCCCGCAAAACCGATGCCGTGAAGCAGCAGGCTTATCCCCAGCACCCACTTCAGGGCCCCGGCCGCCCCGCCCAGCAGGTTGTCGAGCACGCCCAACGGGGTGAGGTGCACGGCGGTTTTGACGAAGCTGCCCGCCAAGTGCACGCCCCAGGTAATAAGCACGAACACCAGCAGAAACGACACAATGGGCAGCAGCCCAAACGCCTCGCCCACGTAGTTGCGCACCAGCGGAATAGCGTCGTTCAGCAGAGCCAGCCCACCGATAATGCCCAGCACGAAAGCCAAGAGCGAAGCTGCCTCCAGCACGAGGCCGCGCCGAAAGCCCTTTACCGCGCCCACGGCCAGCGGAATCAGCAGCAGAATATCAAAGCCGGACATATGTGAGGTGGTGAGCTAGCGACGTAGTGAGTTTTATGTTCCGTTTGCACAGACTCGCGCCATTCGCGCGGCCCGAACCACACTCACTAAATCACTAAGTCGCTAAATCACTGCTTAGACATTCGTGTTGTTGAGCAGGTTGCTGACGACCTGGGAAATCATGCGGCCGTCGGCTTGGCCTGATAGTTCCCGGGCCGCCAGGCCCATTACTTTGCCCAGGTCGGAAGGGCCGGTGGCGCCCACGCGCTGGATGATGTCGACGAGCTTTTCTACCAAATCGGCTTCGGAGAGCTGCTGGGGCAGGTACTCCTCGATGATAGCCAGCTCGGCCAGCTCGATTTCCTCCAGATCGGAGCGGAACTGCTTCTGGTACATCTCGGCGGCTTCGCGGCGCTGCTTGGCGGCTTTGGTCAGCAGCTTGATTTCGGCATCGTCGGTGAGGGCCGCACCGTGGGCACCTTCGGCCGTTTCGGCCAGCATGATCTGGGACTTGATGCTGCGCAGAGCCTGCAGCCGCACTTTGTCCTTGGCCAGCATAGCCTTTTTGATATCTGCGTCGATGGTTTCCTTCAGAGCCATAAGTTTGTAGTAGTAAATGTCTGGAACCCGTAGATTCCGACTGGCCGCGTATTGATGACCCACGCTGGCCGTTCTGGAGTCAGTTTTTCGCCTTCTCTCATGACGAAACTTAGCGTAAACATAAATAAAATCGCCACGCTGCGGAATGCCCGCGGCCACAACCGCCCCGACGTGCTGCAGGTAGCCCGTGACTGTGAGCGGTTTGGCGCCCAGGGCATCACGGTGCACCCGCGCCCCGATGAGCGCCATATCCGCTACCAAGACGTGCGCGACCTGCGTCAGATCGTAACCACTGAGCTGAATGTGGAGGGCAACCCGACCCCGGATTTCATGGACTTGGTGCGCGAGGTGCGGCCCAAGCAGGTGACCCTGGTGCCCGACGCGCCCGACGCCATTACCTCTAACGCCGGCTGGGACACCATCACTCACCAGATTTACCTGATTGGCGTGGTCACGGAGCTTAAATCCATCGGCTGCCGGGTGTCTATCTTCCTGGACCCCGACCCGGCCATGGTAAAAGCCGCCGTAGCCACCGGCACCGACCGAATTGAGCTCTACACCGAAGACTACGCCCGCCAGTACCCCCAGGACCCCGCCAAGGCCATTGCCCCCTACGCGGCGGCGGCGGCAATGGCCCAGCAGCTGGGCCTGGGCCTGAATGCCGGCCACGACCTCGACCTGGAAAACCTGGCCTACCTCAGGCAGAACTTACCCGGCCTGGAAGAGGTTAGCATCGGGCACGCTCTGGTGTGCGACGCGCTGTACTACGGGCTGGAAAACACGATTCAGCTCTACCGGCGTCAACTGGTGTGATGTAGCGACGTAGTGAGTTTGCTGTTCGGCTTGCGCCACTTGCGCGGTACTGGACATCAAACTCACTACGTCGCCACATCACCATCTCACCACCTCAACACTGCTCCTTTGCCCCGTATTCCGCTTCCCGAGTTTCTGGCCGGTCCCGCCGACATCCCCATCTTGGATGTTCGTGCGCCCATTGAGTATGCCCACGGCCATATTCCGGGGGCCCTGAACCTGCCGCTTTTCTCGGACGAGGAACGGGCCCGAATTGGCACGGCCTACAAGCAGGTCAGCCAGGACCGCGCCATTCACATCGGCCTCGACTTCTTCGGGCCCAAGATGAGCCGCATGGTGAAGCACGCCCAGAAGCTGGCTCCGAACAAGGAAGTGCGCCTGCACTGCTGGCGCGGCGGCATGCGCAGCGGCGCCGTGCACTGGCTCTTGGAGCTGGCCGGCTTCAAGGTGCATCTGCTCGACAAGGGCTACAAGGACTACCGCCGCTGGGCGCTGGCGCAGTTCACCGAGCCCCGGCCCATGCTCATTCTGGGCGGCCTCACGGGCTCGGGCAAAACCGATGTGCTGCACGAGCTGGCCCGCCGCGGCGAAACCATCGTGGACCTGGAGGGGCTGGCCAACCACAAGGGCTCGTCGTTTGGCGCTATTGGCCTGCCGCCCCAGCCCACGCCCGAGCAGTTCGAGAACAACCTGGCCTTGGTGCTCAACCAGCTGCCGACGGGCGTGACGCCGTGGCTAGAAGACGAAAGCCTGACCATCGGCCGCCTCACCATCCCCAAGCCGCTGTTTGAGCAGATGCGCGCGGCCCCGCTGCTGGTGCTCGACATTCCGCGGGCGGTGCGTACCCGCAAGCTGGCCGCCGAGTACGGTAAGGAAGATCCGCAGCAGCTCGCGGAAGCCATTCAGCGCATTAGCAAGCGCCTGGGTGGCCTGGCGACCAAGGAAGCGTTGGCCGCCATCGAAACCGGCGACATGGAAAGGATGGTGGATATTGCCCTCTCCTACTACGACAAAACCTACGGTTTCGGGCTCGACAACAAAGCCAACAGCCGCGTCATCCGGATTCCGTCCGATACCTGCGACCCGCAGGTGAATGCCGACCTGGTGCTGGTCGCCGCGCAGCGGGAAGGGTTACTCACCCCGGCTTCTAGCTCCTCGCTTCATGCTGGCACCTAAGCTGCGGGTGGCCCGCCCCACAAACCAGCTGCCGGCCCTGATTCACTTTTACAAAGACGGATTGGGGCTGAGCACCCTCTGCTCGTTTGAAAATCACAATGGTTTTGATGGCGTCATGCTGGGCCACCCGCAGGCGCCCTACCACCTCGAATTCACGACCCAGGCGGGTCATGTTGTTGAGCCAGGCCCAAACCCCGAGCATCTGCTCGTGTTTTACTTACCCGATAAGGTCCAATGGCAGGCAGCAGTGGACCGCCTCCGGCAACACGGCTACGTCTCATTACCCGCTTATAATCCTTACTGGGACCACCTGGGCCTTACCTTCAAAGACCCCGACGGCTACCACGTTGTTTTGCAGAACGCCGACTGGCAGTTCTAGTCCCATTTAGCCTAACGGCTTTTTCTTTGCCCTGATGAACACGAACGAAACCACCGCCACCGAGCCTATCCGCCTGACCCAGTACAGCCACGGCGCGGGCTGCGGCTGCAAAATCGCGCCCAAGGTGCTCGACCAGATTCTGCACACCAGCATTGCTCAGCCCCAGCACGACAAGCTGCTGGTGGGCAACAGCAGCCGCGACGACGCGGCCGTGTACGACATCGGGGGCGGGCAGGCCATCATCAGCACCACCGACTTCTTCATGCCCATCGTGGACGACGCCTACGACTTCGGGCGCATTGCCTCGGCCAATGCCATCAGCGACGTGTATGCCATGGGTGGGCGGCCCGTGATGGCCATTGCCGTGCTGGGCTGGCCCATCGACAAGCTGGCCCCCGAAGTGGCGCGCCGCGTGATTGAGGGCAGCCGCAGCATCTGCGCCGAAGCAGGGATTCCCTTGGCCGGCGGCCACAGCATCGACTCGCCCGAGCCAATTTTCGGCCTGGCCGTTACGGGCATGCTCGACATCAAGAATTTGAAGCAGAACGACACGGCTACGGCCGGCTGCGAGCTGTACCTGACCAAGCCCTTGGGCGTGGGCATGCTCACTACCTCGCAGAAGCGCGGCATCCTGCTGCCCGAGCACGAGCAGATTGCGCCCCAAAGCATGATGATGCTCAACAAAATTGGCTACGACCTGGGCCAGCTGGAAGCCGTGCGCGCCATGACCGACGTAACGGGCTTTGGCCTGCTGGGTCACCTGGCGGAAGTGTGCGAGGGCAGCAACCTGACGGCCGAAATAAAATTTAGCAAAGTGCCGCTGCTGCCCGAGGCCGAAATGTACCGCCAGCAAAAGGCCATTCCAGGCGGCACCGTGCGCAACTGGGACAGCTACGGCCACAAGGTCGGCCAGATTACCAACGAGCAGCGCCACTGGCTCTGCGACCCCCAGACGTCGGGGGGCCTGCTGGTGTGCGTGGAGCCCGGCGGCCGGGCCGCGGTGCAGGCCGTGTTCGAGCAGTATGGCCTGGCGCTGGAGCCGTTTGGTACGCTGCGGGCCCACGCGGCCGGGGAACCCTGGATTGAGGTGAAGTAAGCAGTGAAGCTGTTTCCTTTTTTGCGGCCCATTCTGGAAATTACGGTGGCTATCTGCGCCATCGTGTTTGGGCTGCGCTTCATCACCAGCTTCTTCACCCAGGCCAGCCGGGTGTATCGGCCCACGTTTCTGCGCCAGTTTTACCTGCTATTCTGGCCCTTGCTGTGCATGAGCGTGGGCCTGCCCTTCCTCATTTCCTTTTTCTACCTGGGCACGCTGTCGGGCTACGAGGTGGTGCTGCTGACGGCCATGGCGGCCGTAATTCTGAGCTTTTCGGTGCCCGCCCTGGTGCTCCACGCGCAGTACTACGCCCACAACCTGCACACCACCCTGGTATTCGATCCTAAGCAGAACAAGCTGGAAGTGTACGAGGGCCGCGTGCTGATTCCCTTTGCCCAGCGCGACCTAGTGCGGGTAGAATACGTGACCTGCCGCTCGAAGCGGGCTTTCTGGAGCAACTATAACTTTCTGCGGCTGCACCTGCGCTCCGGCCAGGTTCTGGTGCTGACCTCGCTGCTGACCAATCTGGAGCCGGTGGCGGAGTTTCTGCGCAATTCCAACCTGGAGCCGCAGCAGCGCTGGGCCTGCTTTCTGTAAATCAATTTTTGCTCAGCTTTTTCCAACGCTTTTTTCCAAAGCTATACCCATAGCTTATACTCAGCCGGTAGCCATTACTTTTGCGCTATACTTTCCTGTGCCTGACCTGATGCGGCGACTTTCCCTTTTTTGGCTGCTGACTTTCTTATTGGCCTCACCACTGCAAGCCCAGGAAAGGGCGGTAATACAAAGCCTGCAGCGGCAGTTGCCCCACTTGGCGCCCACTCCGCAGCGGGTACGGGTGCTCGACTCGCTGAGCTATGCCCTGCACGATATTGCCCCGGACACGGCCCGCCGCTACGGGGAGCAGGCCGTAGCCCTGGCCCGGCAATTGCGCGACCAACGCGGACTGATGCAGAGCCTGTGCACGCTGGGCAGCTGCTACGCCGTGCTGTCGGATGGCGCCCACGCCCTAGAGCTGTATTCCCGGTCGCAGCGCATTGCGCGCCAGTTCAACGATGCCGACGGCCTAGTGCGCAGCTACACCACCATGGCCGCCGTGCATCATGAGCGCAGCGACACGGTGAATGCCTGGCGGCACTACAAGCAGGCGTTGCAGCTGGCCCACCGCCGGGGCGTGCGCGTATCGACGCTGCTCAACCTCTACGGCAACCTCTCCAGCCTGTTCTTTCACTTGGGCCAGGATGCCAAAGCCCTGCGCTACACCGAGCTGGCCCTGCGCCTGGCACGTAGCAGCGGCAACCGCATGAATGAGTCCATTTATCTGGCTAACCTGGGCACATACTACTTCTACAAGCAGCGGTACGACCTGGCCGAAAAGCTGATCCGGCAGTCGTTGGCCATCACCCAGCAGGCCGCGCAGCCCCGCTACGAAGCCGGCAACCTGACCCTGCTCAGCATGGTGCTGCTGGCCACCGGCCGGCCCGAGGAAGCCGCCGACCTCGCCCAGCAGTCGTTGCGGCAGGCGCGCCGGGGTCACAGCCAGGAGCGGGTACTGGATGCCTACAGCATGCTGGCCGAAGTCAGCGCCCGCCGCAACCAATATCCGCAGGCTTACCAGTGGCAGGAGCATTACGTAGCCCTGAACGACTCGCTCAACAACGGCCGCCGCCTGGCGACGCTTACCGCCCTGCAAAGCCGCTACGACAGTGAGGACAAGGAAAAGCAGATTCAGCTGCTGACCCAGCAGGCCGACCTGCACCACATGCGCAACCGCCTGCTCTGGGGCGCTATTGCGGCCCTGGTGCTGGGCCTGGCGGGCTTTGGGCTGCTGTACTGGCAGCTGCGCCGTAGCCGGGCGGCCCTGGCGGCCAACAACGTGGCGCTGCAGGAAACCACCGCCGAGCTGCGCCAAGTGGCCGCTTCCAAAGACCGGCTCTACGCCATTGTAGCCCACGACCTGCGCGGCCCGGTCACGTCCTTCGTGGGCGTCACCGAGCTGATTGGCTTCTACCTCAAGCGCGGCGACGAGGAAGGCCTGCAGCGCCTGCCGGCCCTGGTGCGGCAGTCGGCCCAGAGCCTGAACAACCTGCTCGACAACCTGCTGAACTGGGCCGTGAGCCAGACCGGGGAGCTGGCCTACCGCCCCGAGCGGCTGGCCGTAGCCGACCTGTTTGCCGAAAACCGGGAGCTGTACCAAACCACGGCCGAGGCCAAGCAGATTACGCTCGAAGCCACCCACCCCGCCGACCTCACGCTGTGGGCTGATCAGAACATGGCGCGCACTATTCTGCGCAATCTGGTGGGCAATGCACTCAAGTTTACGCCCCCCGGCGGCACCGTGCGGTTTTCGGCCGTGCCCACGGCCCAAGCCACCGGCGTGCTGCTCACCGTCACGGATTCGGGCTATGGCATGCCGGCCAACCTGGTAGCCGAAGTACTAAGCGACAGTCCTCTGACGACTCCCACGGGGCCGCTCGGGCCGCGCACCGGCACGGGCCTGGGGCTCTTGCTGTGCAAGGCCTTCGTGCAGCGGCACGGCGGCACCCTCGACATTCAAAGTGTTCCGGGCGGCGGCACCAGCGTTATCGTCCAGCTCAACAACTAAAACCCAGCCCATCAGCGGCATGACTACTTGGAGAGGCAGCTGATGTCAGCTCATTAATTACGAGAGCCTGCTTGCGGAGGCAAAGCCTCAATGCTATACCTTTGACGCTGGCCTAAGCTGGCTCTAACAACTTATTCATGTTTATATCACTACCCTCTCTGCCCCGCCCGCTGGGCGTCTGGCTAACCTGTATGCTGTTGCTGCTCAGCGCCGGCAGCTTTGCCCAAACCTGGGAAATGGCGCAGTCCCTCGGCACCTCGGCCTATAACGGGCAAGCCTCCGCCCGCCATACCGTTGCCGATGGGGCCGGCAACCTATATATCAGCGGTATTATAGATGGTGAAATCAGCCTGGGCGGCCGCACTCTGAGCAGTCCCAGCAGTGAACCCAGCGGCTTCATTGCCAAAATAAACGCCAGCACGGGCCAGTGCCAGTGGGCCTTCGTTACCCCGGCCACCGTGCTCGACCTGGCCCTAGACGCCAGCGGCAACTTGCTGACCGCCGGCTACTTCACCGGCCGCAGCCTCACGCTGGGTGCTACCACGCTTACCAACAACGTACCTAACTTCTATGGCTCCGACCTGTTCGTGGCTAAGATTTCGGCGGCTGGCCAATGGCAGTGGGCATATCAGGCTAGCGGCCCTGGCAGCAAGCAAGCAACCAGCATTGCCTTCGACGCCAGCGGCAACGCCTACGTAGCCGGCACCTTCGGCGGCGGCAGCGCCACCTTCGGCACTACCACCCTCACTGCTGCCGGCAACGGCGTATTCGTGGCCAAGCTCTCGGCTACCGGCCAATGGCAGTGGGCCACCAATGCGGGCAGCGACAACGCCAACTCGGCCGCCGACCTGGCCCTCGATGCCAGTGGCAACGCCTACCTGACCGGCTACTTCAGCGGGGTCAGTGCCACCTTTGGCAGCTTTACGCTGAACAATACGTATCCTGTAGCAGGCAGCGGCCTGACTGATGCCTATGTGGCCAAGCTCTCGCCCGCCGGCCAATGGCTGTGGGCCAGCAAATCGGAGGGCCAGAACAGTGAGGAACCCAGCAGCCTGGCGCTCGACGCGGGCGGCAACGTGTACGTAGCCGGCGGCTTCAGAGGCTTTTCGGCCGGCTTTGGCACTACCCGGCTTACTAATTCGGGCAGTACCGATGTGTTCGTAGCCAAGCTCAGTACCAGCGGCCAGTGGCTGTGGGCTACCCAAGCTACCGGCGCAGTCAATGAAGACTTTGCGAGCCTGGCCGTAGATGCCGCCGGCAATGCCTACCTCACCGGCTCTACCAACAGTCCCCGCACCACGTTTGGCGGCATTATCCTGACCAACACATTCCGGGATAATTACGCCAGCGCCGTGTACGCGGCCAAGCTTAATAGCAGCGGCCAGTGGCAATGGGTAGCCCAGAGCAGCGGCCAAAGCGCCGTGTATCCCGGCACCCTGACCCTGGACGCATCCAACAACATCTTCCTGGCGGGCTTCTACCAGACGGGCAACCTCACGTTCGGCTCTACCACGCTCCGTAACAGTGGCGTTTCCGACCTGTATGTAGCCCGCCTGACCACGGCGGGCCAGTGGCAGTGGGCCATGAACAGCGACGGAGGCAGCCGGTCCAGTGTGAGCAACGTGGCCGTGGATGCGGCCGGCAACGTCTATAGCATCGGCATTTTCAGCGGCAGCCTCACGCTCGGCAGCACGACCCTGGTGGGCAATAACAACAACGACCTGTTTGTGGCCAAGCGCAGCCCGGCGGGCCAATGGCTGTGGGTAGCACAGCCTGCCGGCACGGCCCGTTTTGGCGGGGGCTACTTCGAATCAAAACCGAGTCTGGCACTTGATGCGGCGGGCAACGTGTACATAACCGGCTGCTTCAACGGAGCCGACGCCACTTTTGGCACCAACGTATTGAGCAGCACCGCCGGTGGCTACCTGGGCTACGATACTTTCGTGGCCAAGCTGAGCACCAGCGGCCAGTGGCAGTGGGCTACGGCTGGTGGTGGCGACGGCGACGATTACGGGTCCAGCATTGCGGTAGATGCCAGCGCCAATGCCTACGTCGCCGGCTCCTTCCAGAGCTCCACGCTCGGCCTCGGAGCTACCACCCTCACGAACTCGGGCAGCCTGGGCAGCTCGGAAATATTTGCCGCCAAGCTCAGCGCCAATGGCCAGTGGCAGTGGGCGGCCCGCGCCGGGGGCACCGGCGACGAGCAAGGCAGCGACCTGGCCCTGGATGCGGCGGGCAACGCCTACGTAGCTGGCAACTTCAGTGGTGGCAATGCCGCCTTTGGCAGCACCACACTCACCACTCCGGGGTACAACGCCTACGTGGCCAAGCTGAGCTCCACGGGCCAATGGCAGTGGGCTACGGCCGGTGGCTCGGGCTACGCCGGGGCCAGCGCTATTGCCGCCGATGCCACCGGCAACACGTACGTAACGGGTTTCTTTGGCGGCCCGGGCAGCTTTGGCAGCCTGACGTTGAACAGCACCGACAGCTCCGATGTGTTCGTGGGTAAGGTTACGCCGGCCGGCCAGTGGCAGTGGGTAGCGCAGGGCGGGCTGCGCGGGTCCAACTCGGCGTACGACGTGGCGGTGGATGGCACCGGTAGCGCCTACGTGACGGGTAGTTTCCGCAGTGCCGGGGCCATTTTCGGTACTACCACCCTGCCCTACAGCCGCCGCAGCTACTACGATACGTTCGTGGCCAGCCTCACGCCCACTGGCCAGTGGCAGTGGGCTACCAAATCTGCGGGCACCAACTTCACGCACACCCTTGCCCTGGGCGGCGGCGGCAGCATCTACGTCGGCGGCGAGTTTTCGGGGCCTTACGGGGATATCCGGGCGACTTTCGGGCCCCACACGCTGACCACGACGGGCCGGGTGCATCAGATAGGCTATCTGGCCCGCCTCTCCTTTGTCATTACGGCCAACCAACTGCCAAGCAAGACGCTGGCCATGGCCCAGGCCGTGCCCAACCCGTTTGCGGCGGCTCTGAGCCTGCATCTGCTTTCGGCCCAGCCCGGCCTCGTCGAGCTGACGGCCCACGATGCGACTGGCCGCCAGTGGCTGCGCAAACAGGTAACGGTGCAGGCCAACCAAGGGAGCTTGGAGCTGCCCGAAGCAGCGCAGTGGCCAGCGGGTCTCTACCTGCTCACGGTGCGGCAGGGCCAGCAGCAGCAGGTTCTGAAAGTGGTGCGCCAGTAGCTTTCTGCCGCGTTTCAGCCGGGCCAGCCTCTTTGCGGGGGCTGGCCCGTTGCATTTGCCGGCTTCTTCCGACCTTTGCCCTTATGCAACTCCACTACCGCGAACTGGGCGCGGGCAACCCGCTCGTTATCCTGCACGGCCTTTTCGGCACCTCCGACAACTGGCAAACTCTGGCGAAGCGCTGGGCCGAAACGCACCGCGTGATTGTGGTGGACCTGCGCAACCACGGCCGCTCGCCCCAAACGGCCGAGCACACCTATGAGCTGATGAGCCAGGACGTGCTGGAGCTATTCGACCAGCTGCAGCTGCAGCACGTGACCCTGATGGGCCACAGCATGGGCGGCAAGGTGGCCATGCGCTTCGCCCTCGACCACCCCACCCGCCTCGACAAGCTCATTGTGCTCGACATTGCCCCGCGCCTGTCGGATATGCGCCACCAGGACGATATTCTAGCCGGGCTGCACGCCGTAGATCTGGCTTCTATCGAGTCGCGGCAGCAGGCCGATGACGCCCTGGCCCAGCATATTCCGCAGCTGGGCGTGCGGCAGTTTCTGCTCAAGAATCTGTACCGGCGCGAAGACAACTCCTTTGCCTGGCGCCCCAACCTGGCGGCCCTCACAGAGCACATGCCCGCCATTGGCGCCGAAATCAGCAGCCCGGTGCCCTTCGTGAAGCCGGCCCTGTTTGTGCGCGGCGGCAAGTCGGACTACATCTCCACTGAAGACAAGCTCTACGGTATTCCGGCCCTGTTTCCCAACAGCCAGGTCGAAACCGTGGTGGATGCAGGCCACTGGTTGCATGCCGAAAAGCCCGACGAAATCTACGCTCTGGTCGAGGCCTTCGCGAAAAGCTAGTTGCCGTTTTTAGTTGTCAGTTGCTAGTTGTCAGTTACTAGCTGTGCTGTTACCTGCCCCTAACAACTGACAACCAGCAACTGACAACTATACATGAAGGGCACCCTCTATCTTATTCCCACCGTGCTGGCCGACGACACGGCCGCGCAGGTCTTGCCGGCCCAGGTGGCTACGCAGGTCGCGGCGCTGTCGTATTTCCTGGTGGAAAATGCCCGCACGGCCCGCCGCTTCATTAAAAGCGTGGCCCCGGCCCAGGTAATTGAGAGCCTGCGCATCAGCGTTATCGACAAGGACTCGACCGAAGCCCAGATTCAGGAGGCGCTGAAGGCCGTGGTGGCGGGGCAGGATGCGGGCGTCATTTCCGAAGCTGGCTGCCCCGGCGTGGCCGACCCCGGCGCCGAAGTAGCCCGGCTGGCGCATAAGCTCGGCATTCGGGTGGTGCCGCTGGTGGGGCCCTCGTCGCTCTTGTTGGCCCTGATGGGCTCGGGCATGAACGGGCAGAGCTTCGCCTTCCACGGCTACCTACCCATCGAGCGGACCCAGCGCATTGCAGCCATCAAAACCCTGGAAAAGCAGGCCCTGAGCCAGCACCAGACCCAGCTGTTTATCGAAACGCCCTACCGCAACATGCAGCTGCTGGAGGACCTGCTGGCCCAGCTGCAGCCCGCCACCCGCCTGTGCATAGCGGCCAACCTGACGGCACCCGACGAGCTGGTGCGCACCGACACGGTAGCCAACTGGAAAGGCAAGCTCCCCCAGATTCATAAGCAGCCCGCCGTATTCCTGATTGGAAGGTAAAAAACCCGTGTCATTGCGAGGTACGAAGCAATCCGTCCGCCGCAATGTACCCAGCCTTCTAAACTAAAAAGCCCTTTCCTGCTCGTGCGGGAAAGGGCTTTTTAGTTTAGAAGGCTGGGGCGTACTGCGCGGCGGACGGATTGCTTCGTACCTCGCAATGACAGGCTTTACTTGAACAGCTGGTACACAATCAGCGAAGACACGTAGGCCAGGCCCGTCATGTAGAAGAGCTGCATCAGGGGCCATTTCCAGCCTTTCGTTTCGCGGTATACTACGGCCAGGGTGCTCATGCACTGCATGGCAAACACGTAGAATACCAGTAGGGAAAAGGCCCGGGCCGGGGTAAAGAAGGGCTGGCCGTTTTCGTCTTTTTCGGCCGCCAGCTTCTGCTGCACCGTGCGCATATCCGCATCCTGGCCCACGCTGTAGATGGTGGAAATCGTGCCCACGAATACTTCCCGGGCCGCAAAGGAGGTAATCAGGGCAATGCCGATTTTCCAGTCGAAGCCCAGGGGGCGGATGGCGGGTTCCAGGGTGCGGCCAAACAAGCCGGCGTAGGAGTTCTCCAGCTTTTCGGAGGCAATCCGGATGTCGGTTTCCTCGGCCGACAGCTGCTGCTGCGCGGCCGTGGTCCGGGCGCGGGTTTCGGCCTGCTCCAGCGCGTTGCCGGGCCCGTACGAAGCCAGCACCCACAAAATCACGGATATGGCCACAATCACCTTACCGGCCTGAAACACGAAGGTTTTTACCTTCTCCACGATGGTAAGACCCACGTTTTTCCAGCGCGGCCAGCGGTACACCGGGAACTCCATGATGAAGTAGCTCTTGTTCTGGGTGCGCAGAATCAGCTTCAGGACCCAGGCCGAGAAAATAGCCGCGAAAAAGCCCAGCAGGTACAGGCCCATCAGCGCTATGCCCTGCAGATTAAAGATGCCCAGCACTTTCGTGGGGGGCACCACCAGGGCAATGAGCACCGTGTAGACCGGAATCCGGGCCGAGCAGCTCATCAGCGGCGTCACGAAGATGGTGATGATGCGGTCCTTCCAGTTTTCGATGGTGCGCGCGCTCATAATGGCCGGTACGGCGCAGGCCACGCCCGAAATCAGAGGTACGATGCTTTTCCCGTTCAGGCCAAACTTGCGCATGATGCGGTCCATCATGAACGTCACGCGGGCCATGTAGCCGGTTTCCTCCAGCACCGCAATAAAGGCGAAGAGCAGGGCAATCTGGGGAATGAAAATCAGCACGCCGCCCAGGCCGGCCAGCACGCCTTCGGTGAGCAGACTCACCAGCGGCCCGTCGAAGTTGGTTTGCACCAGCTGATTAATCCACGTCACGCCCTCGTCAATCAGCTCCATGGGGTAGCTGGCCCAGGCAAAAACGGCCTGGAACATCAGAAACAGGATGCCGAAGAAAATCAGGTAGCCCCACACCTTGTGGGTCAGCACCTTGTCGAGCTTGTTGCTGTAGGGCTCATTCTTTTCGGTGCGCACCACCGTCACGGTATTCAGCAGAATATCGTTGACGCGGGCATACCGGTCGATGGTTTCCTGGGCCTGCCGGGGCGTGGGCTGGAAATCGTACTTCTCCACCAGCTCGGCAATGTACGTCTTGTCGTCGGCCGTCAGGAAGCTGATCTGCCGGAACTGATGCGCGTAGTGCAGCGCCAGGTAGTCGTTGTGCAGGTTGAAATAGTAGCGGATCTGCCGGATCATGGGCAGCAGGTCCTCGCCGGGCTCGTAAAAGCTCTTCGTTGGCGCGCCCAGCTGCCGCGACATCACGATTTTAAGGGCCGCAATGCCCACGCCCTTGCGGGCATTCATCGGGATAATCGGCACGCCCAATTCCTGCTGCAGGGCCATGATGTCGATTTGCACCCCGTGCTGCTCGGCCACGTCCATCATGTTCAGGGCCAGCACGGCGGGCAGGCCCAGATCGGCCAGCTGGGTAAACAGCAGCAGGTTGCGCCGCAGATTCGAGGCGTCCACCGTCACCACCACGAAGTCCGGGTACTGGTCCGAAGCCTGGTCGTAGAGCAGGTCGGTTATCACCTTTTCGTCGAGGCTCTTGGGGTAGAGCGAGTAAGTGCCGGGCAGGTCGATGATTTCGGCCCGGTGCTGGGCCGTAAGCTGACTGATGCCCGTTTTACGGTCCACGGTGACGCCGGGAAAGTTGCCGACTTTCTGGTTCAGGCCGGTGAGCTGGTTGAACAAGGACGACTTACCTGAGTTGGGGTTACCAATCAGGGCAATGCGCGTCAGCTCGCGGTGACTGCGCGGCGGCACATCACGCAGGGCTTCCAGCGTCAGCGCCGAGGCGGCCGCTCCGGTAGGGTCGGATATGAGAGTTGCGCGGGCCATACGGCAGCGGCTAGTCTTTCAAAAGAATGGTGGCCGCCTCACTTACCCGCAACGACAACGTGTAGTCCTCATTGCCGACGACCAGCGTAATGGGGCAGCCCAGCGGGGCCCGGCTGTTGAGGCGCACTTCGGTACCGGGGATGCAGCCCATTTCCAGCAGCTTAAGCGCCATTTCGGGGTCCTGCAGGCAGCAGATCGTGCCGCTTTCGCCCAGGCGCAGGTCTTTCACGCTGCGGGGTGCATGGGGCTGGGCTTGGGCGGGACGAATGGACACGGGCAGGGGCGTTATTTAGATTCTGTTCAAACAAAGGTACTACCCATTTAGGTTTCGGCCAAAACGCAGATTATAGTATCTGCTCCGGTAAAGCCAAGCCCCGAAAAACATATAAGTATTTGATTTAGAATTATTCCGAAATGCAATTGCATATTTATAAATATTCAGGGAGGTATTGCTTTTCTTCGCCCTTTTCATTGTAGTTTTGGGATATAATTAAGAGTCTGCCTACCTATGCTCCAACGCTTACTTACTCTTTTCGCCTTCGTTCTGCTGTTTCCAGCGCTAGGCTTTGCCCAAGAAAATAAAATCTCGGGCCGCATCGTAGACCAGAAGACCAAGGAACCCATTCCTTTCGCGTCTATTGGCCTGAAAGAGGAACAAAGTGGTGCCCTCACCAACGAGTACGGCTTCTTCCAGATGCCGATGCCCGAGAAAAACGCCCAGGACTCCCTGGTTGTGTTGGCCCTGGGTTACTTCCGCAAGGCCATCCTTATTAAAAAAGGCACGAACGTGCAGGACCTCATCATCGAGGTACCCAAGCGCGTTATCGAGCTGAGCGAAGTGAAAGTGCAGGGCGGCAAGATCAAAGACCTGTCGCTGGGCTCGAAGGGCAGCACGCCCGGCGAGGGCATGATTCAGGGCTTGCCCGGTCAGCAGTACGCTTTCTTCGTGAAGAACGACAAGAGCAAGAAGCTCGGCAACGTGCGCTCCGTATCGTTTTACATCGGTGAGAACGGCTTTCCCCGCGAACCGTTCCGCGTGCGGCTCTACAAGGCCGACGGCAACTACAACTCGCCCAACACCGACATCCTGACCGACAACGTAGTGGTATCCGCTCCCAAAGGCGGCGAGTGGTACACCATCGACCTGACCCAATACAACGTGCCGGCCCCGGAAGAAGGCTTCTTCGTCGCCATGGAATGGATTGTGAGTGGTGATAAGTTCTACACCACCAACTTCATGGAAACCTACACGCCCTACGGTCAGATCATGCGTCCCACCTTCGAATTCAAGGAAAGCCGCACCTGGACCTACTCCATCGGCAAAGGCTGGAGCCTGATTACTTTGGCCAACAACGGCATGCGCTACAACGCCATGATCAAGGCCGAAGTAGATATGATCAAAGACTAAGCAAAATGCTTGAACACAAAAAAGGCCGCAACTCACGTTGCGGCCTTTTTTGTTGCAATAGAGGTGTAAAGCCGGAGTTTACTTGGTGCGGACGGCAATTTCGACGCGGCGGTTTTGCTGGCGTCCTTCGGCAGTAGCGTTGGAGGCGACCGGCTCACTTTCGCCCATGGGCTCCACGCTTACGCGCGAGGCATCGATTTTACCGTTCTGGCTCAGCCAGGCCTTCACCGCATTGGCCCGCTTCTCGCTCAGCTCGCGGTTGTAGCTTTTGTCGCCGCGGGAGTCGGCAAAGCCCATGATGTAGACCGGGCCGGTAGCGTAGCGCTGGCCGATAGAAGCCGAAATCTGCTCCAGGGCCTTGCTGGCGCCGGCTTTAATCTCGGCCTTGTCGGTATCGAACAGGACGGCTTCTTCCACACCGTACACGCTGTATTCCTCGTTGCCGCGCACCGACACGTCGGCCACGTTTACCTCGGGGTATTTCACGTCGGCCAGCTTCTGCTTGGCCAAGTCCCAGCCGCTGCCCACGGCATCGGTGGCGGCAGTAGCGGCGCCGGCGGCGGTTTCACCGTCCCGGTACACCACAGCAGTATCCTGGGTGGCTTCCTGGGGCTGGTCCTTGGTTTCGGGGTTCTTGAGATTATCGCAGGCCGTCAGGAGGGCAATGAGTGCTACGACGGAGAGAATATGCTTTTTCATGTGGCTGTGGAAAGGGAGGGATGGAAGCCCGCTTACGCAGAAACACTGCTCAGGTTTGTTTCTGGCCCTGCCGCCCACTTTTACTCGGCGAAGAAAATGCGCTTCACCCGCTCACTTACGTTGGTCAGCAGCTCGTAGGGAATCGTGCCGATGCGGGCGGCGGCTTCGCGCAGGGGCATTTCCTCGCCAAACACCACGGCCGAGTCGCCGGGCTGCACTCCGCTGATGTGCGTGACGTCGGCCATGCACATATCCATACACACGTTGCCTACAATCGGGGCCCGCCGCCCCCGGATGACCACCTCCCCTACCCCATTGCCGAAGCGCCGGTCGTAGCCGTCGGCGTAGCCAATGGCCAAGGTAGCAATGCGCCGCTCATAGTCCACCGGTCCGCCGCGGCGGCCGTAGCCCACCGTATGGCCCGGGGCCAGGGTTTTGATCTGGGAAATAGTGGTACGCAGGCTGCTGACCGGGCGCAGAGCATTGGGCTGCTGACCGCTGGCTTCCACCCCGTAGAGGCCAATACCGAGGCGCACCATGTCGTAGTGCGCCTCGGGGAAGCGCACGATGCCGGCCGAGTTCAGGGCGTGCTTGATAATGGAGTAGCCCAGCGCCGCTTCGACCTGCGGGGTCATGCGCTGAAACGCGGCCAGCTGCTGGCGCGAGAAATCGTTGTGCTGCTCTTCGTCGGCCCCGGCCAGGTGGGTAAGGGCGCTGGCCACGCGCAGGTGGGCGGCGTTGGCCTGCAACAACGCGCACAATTCGGGCAGGTCCTCTTCGGCGAAGCCCAGGCGGCGCATGCCGGTATCGAGCTTGAGGTGAATGGCGGGCATGGCCTGCTCCTGAGCGGCGCGCAGGTATTCCTGCAGCCGCTCGAAGGAGTAGATTTCGGGCTCCAGGTGGTACTGCCGCAGCTTCTGAAACGAATCCGGGGAGGGGTTCATCACCATCACGGGGAGACTAATGCCGTGCTGGCGCAGCTCCACGCCTTCGTCGGCGTAGGCTACGGCTAGGTAGTCGGCGCGGTGGAACTGCAGCAGATTAGCCACCTCGTAGGAGCCGCTGCCGTAGGCAAACGCCTTGACCATGACCATCAGGCGGGTACCGGGCTGCAGCCGGGCGCGGTAGAAGTTCAGGTTGTGGACCAGCGCGTCGAGGTTGACTTCGAGTACCGTACCGTGAATCTTCTGCTGGAAGGCCGCCACAATCCGCTCGAAACCGAAGCGCCGGGCGCCTTTTACCAGAATGGTTTCCTGGTGAAACTGCTCGGGCTGAAAAGCCGCCAGAAATGCTTCCGTGGATTCGTAGAATTCGGCTTGGGCCACGCTGAAGGCTGCCTGATGCGCACTGATTTCCGCCCCGATGCCGACCAGCCGCTCCACGCCGTGGGTGGGCAGCAGTGCAGCCACGTGGGCGTACAGCTCGGCAGCGGGCAACCCAGATTCGAGCACGTCGGACAAGATCAGGGTACGGCGGCCGCGGCGGGGTTGGCGGGCCAGCGCGTCGAGGGCCAGGCGCAGGCCGGCCAGGTCGTTATTATAGGTGTCGTCGAGTACGTAGCAGTCGTTCAGGGCCTGCTTCATTTCCAGGCGCATGGCCACGGGCAGCAGCCGGTCGAGGCGGCGCTGAATTTCCGGGGCCGGCACCTGCCGCCAGAGCAGCACCGCCAAGCCGTGCAGGGCATTTTCCACCGAGGGCTCATCGGCAAAGGGCAGCGTGAAGGTGTGCTCCTGCTTCAGGGGCCGCTCCAGCACCACGCGCACCACCGTGCGGCCCGCCGAAGCTTCCAGCACCGACACGGCCACGTGGGTATCGTAGCTGTGGTGGCGGCTCCAGGTGAAGGTACGGGCCGCCCCCAGCTGGGCCTGGGCTGCCGCGTGAATGGCCTCATGGTCGCGGCAGTAAAAGAGCGTGTCGACATCTTTAAACAGCTGCATCTTCTCGGCCACCTTTTCCGCCGGCGAGGCAAAGCCCGCGTCGTGGGCCGTGCCCAGATTGGTGAAGAGGCCCAGCGTGGGCTGAATAACGCGCTCCAGCCGTGCCATTTCGCCTTTCTCGGAAATACCGGCCTCGAAAATACCCAGCGTGTGCGAGGCATTCAGCTCCCACACGCTCAGCGGTACACCGACTTGGGAATTGTAGCTGCGCGGACTTTTGCACAGCAGCTCATCCGAGCTCAGCAGCTGGGCCAGCCACTCCTTGACGATGGTTTTGCCGTTGGAGCCGGTGATGCCGAACACCGGAATGCGGAACTGCCGCCGGTGCTGGGCCGCTATAGCCTGCAGGGCCGTCAGCGTGTCGTCAACCACCAAAAAGCCCGCTTCGGGAAAGGCCGCCGCGCCGCCCGCAATAGCCGCTGGATGGTCGACCACGAACTGGCGCACGCCCTGCCGGTAGAGGTCGGGCAGGTAGCGGTGCCCATCGTGCTGCGCGCCCCGGATGGCGAAGAACAGTGAGCCGGCAGGCTGCCCCACACGGCGGCTGTCGAGCAGCAGGTGCTGAATGCGGGCCCGGGAAGCCGGGGCCTGGAGCAGGGAGCCGCCGGTAAGGGCTGGCAGGTCGGAGAAAAGCAGCATAACGGAAGAGAAAACAGGGGCAAAGGTAGCAGGGTTTCGGGCCCTGCTTACGGGCCAGCCTCGCGCGGCGCGGCCAAGTAGCGTACCTTTGCGTTCTTTCTCAGCTCCCTATTACCTGTCTTGAAACTCTCCCCTCATCACCTGGCCGCGCTGGCCGCATTTCTCATCTGGGGCTTTTTCCCGATTCCGCTGCGCCTGATGGCTGGCTACAGCAGCGGGCAGATTCTCTTTTTTCGGGTCTTGCTTTCCCTGGCTTTGCTGCTGCTCATCAACCTGACGGCCCGCCGCGCCACGGTGCGCGCAACCTGGCAGCAGTGGCAGCGGGCCGGCGGTGTCGAGCGGCGGCGCGTGGCCTTCAGCACCGTGGTGGGCGGCGCCCTGCTCACCAGCAACTGGCTGCTGTTCATCTATGTCGTGAATAAGGTGAGCGTGCAGGCCGGCTCCTTTGCCTACCTCATCTGCCCCATCCTGACGGCCTTGCTGGGCTTCGTGGTGCTGGGCGAAAAGCTACGGCTAAACCAGTGGCTGGCCATCGGCCTCAGTGCCGTGAGCTGCGCCCTGCTGGGCACCGGCGCCTGGCAGAATGTGCTGATGAGCCTAGTGGTGGCCTTTACCTATGCTTCCTACCTCATTACCCAGCGCAAGCTGCAGGGCTACGACCGGCTGGTGCTGCTCACGGTGCAGCTGAGCCTGGCGGCCTTGGTGATTCTGCCTACGGCCCGCCTGCTGGGCGCCGACCCCGCGGCCGGCTTTCAGGACGGCTACCTGCTGCTGATGGCGGCGGTGCTGAGCGTGGGCTTCACGGTTATTCCCTTGTTTCTGAACCTATTTGCCCTTAACGCCCTACCGTCGGGCACGGTCGGCATCCTGATGTACCTGAACCCGGTCATCAGCTTTCTGCTGGCTTTTCTCTACTTCGGCGAGCAGGCCACGCTGCAGGAAGGCCTGGCTTACGGCGTGATTCTGCTGTCGGTGGTGCTGTATAACTCGGGCTGGAACGTAGGGCGGCGGGCAGCCTAGCCAGGCGCTACTCCCTACCCCGGCGCGCTTTTGTCCAATTTCACCCCCTTCCCTCCCGCCGCCGACTCCCTGTCTTGTCCAAACAAAGCCTAGAGGCAGCCTAGAAGCAGCCTAAAGGCAGTATGGCCCTACTCTCTATCTACCATCCGGGTATTATCCTACTTTGGTCCAGGCTGGCTGATCTGTGGAACCAGAGAGCCGCGGTGGGCTCCACCGGCCCTCTAGTAGCCACCTGGGGTTCCTGAAATAAAATAAACGGGCTACCTTCGGGCTACCTGACTGCCGGGTGCGGCAGGCGGGCCATTTTCCGACTCTTTTTTCGTCTGATGACTACTGTTTCTTCCCCGGCGGTGCCGCTGTGGCGCCGGCTGTTGCCCCATCTGCTGGCCGTCGTATTCTTTCTGGCGCTGGCCGCTCTCTACTTCTCGCCCATCCTGTTTGATGGCAAAACGCTGGCCCAGCACGACGTAGTGCAGTTCAACGGCGGGGCGCACGAGGCCCAGCTCTACCGCGAAGCAACCGGCAAGGAAGCCCTGTGGACCAACTCCATGTTTTCCGGCATGCCGACCTACCTGATCAGCACCCGCTTCCCCGGCGACCTGTCGATCTACCTGCACCAGATTTTCACGCTGAACCTGCCGGCCGTCGTCGCCAACCTGTTTCTGGCCCTGGTGTGCGGCTACGTGCTGTTTGTAGCCCTGGGGGTGCGGCCGCTACTGGCCACCATCGGTGCCGTGGCCCTGGGCTTCAGCAGCTACAACCTGATTATTCTGGCCGCCGGCCACAACACCAAGTCGCTGGCTTTGGCTTACGCGCCGCTGGTTCTGGGGGGCCTGCTGGTCACGTTCCGGCGCAACCGCTGGCTGGGCGCGGCCCTGTTTGCGCTGGGCCTGACGATGAACGTGCGCTCCAACCACCTGCAGATTACCTACTACTTGCTCCTTCTGGTCGTGGTGTTCGGCATCGTGGAGCTGATTGCCGCCTTGCGCGAAAAGCGCCTGTCCGACTTTCTGGGTCGCACGGCCCTGCTGGCCGCTGCCGCCGTGCTGGCCGTGGGTGTCAGCTTCGGCCGCCTCTACGTCACGGCTGAATACGGCAAGTACTCCATCCGGGGCAAGTCGGAACTGACCACGCCCGCCCCGACTGCCCCCGGCGCTCCGGCGGCGGCGGCCGGCGAAGACGGCATCGGCAACGGCCTCGACCGGGACTATGCCTTCGGCTGGAGCTACGGCGTGGGCGAAACCATTACCCTGCTGATTCCCAACTACTACGGCGGCGCCAGCGCGGGTTCCCTGAGCGAAAACTCGGCGACAGGCAAGGCTCTGGCCGGCCTGGGAGTACCGCCGGTGCAGCTGCGCGAGTACCTGCAGCAGCTGCCCCTCTACTGGGGTGCCCAGCCCGTCACGAGCGGTCCGGTGTACATCGGGGCCGTGGTGTGCTTCCTGTTTGTGCTGGGCTTGTTTGTGGCCGACCGCCGCACGCGCACCTGGCTGCTGGTGGGCACTATCCTGTCGATTCTGCTGGCCTGGGGTAAGAACTTCGAGACGTTCAACTACCTGATGTTCGACTACTTCCCGGGCTACAACAAGTTCCGCTCGGTGAGTATGGCCCTCGTTATTGCCCAACTGGCTATGCCGCTGCTGGCCGTGCTGGCCCTGGCCCGCATCCTGCGCCCGCAGGCCGCCGTGGTACCGACGGCCGGTGCCAGCACCCACCCGAGCCTGGCGGCCCTGAGCGGCCAGAGCACTACCTCACCCGAGTCGGCGGAGCTGAAACGCAAGCTGCTGTACGCCGTGGGCATCACGGCCGGCATCTGCGTGCTGGCCTGGCTGGCCGGCATGGGCGCCGACTTTGCCGCGCCGGTGGATGCGCAGATGCAGCAGCAGGGCTTCCCGCTGGATGCCCTGCGGGCCGACCGCGCCAGCCTGATGCACACCGACGTACTGCGCTCCATCGTCTTCATTCTGCTGGCCGGCGGCGTGCTGTATTTCTACCTGCAGCGCAAGCTCTCGGTTACCGTCGCGGCGTTGCTGATGGGTGCCCTTACCCTGGTTGACCTCTGGGGCGTGGACAAGCGCTACCTGAACGATAATAACTTCCAGCGCGAAACCATTGCCCAGCAGTTTGTACCCACCGCCGCCGACCAGCAGATTCTGCAGGACACGGACCTAAGCTACCGGGTGCTGAACCTGCAGAACCCGTTCAACGAGGCCAATACCTCCTATTTCCACAAAAGCATCGGGGGCTACCACGGGGCCAAGCTACGCCGCTACCAGGATCTGATTGAGCGCCAGATTTCGGCCAATAACCCGCAGGTGCTGGCGATGCTCAACACCCGCTACGTTATTACCGGCGACCCGAAGCAGCCCGTGCAGCGCAACCCCGGCGCCCTGGGCAATGCCTGGTTTGTGAGCGAAGTGCAGAAAGTGCAGAATCCCGACCAGGAAATTGCGGCCCTCACCAACCTGAACGTCGCCACCACGGCCGTCATCGACGCCTCGAAGTTCAAGCTCGATAAAACGGCCTACACCGCCGCCGGCTCCACCATTGCCCTGACCGGCTACCTGCCCGACGAAATGAACTACCGCGCTACGGCCGTGCAGGATGGCTTCGTGGTGTTCTCGGAAATCTACTACCAGGACGGCTGGAATGCCTACCTCGACGGCAAGCCGGTGCCGCACATGCGCGTGAACTACGTGCTGCGGGCCCTGCCCGTACCGGCTGGCACGCACACCATCAAGTTCAAGTTCGAGCCCAAGGAGTACGCCATCGGCAACACGATTTCGCTCGTGTCGTCGGGCCTGCTGATTCTGGCCCTGCTGGCTACCATCTTCTACGCCGTGAAGCGCAAGCCCACCGCGCCGGTAGAAGAAGTACGCATGGCTGCCTAGCGGGGCTTGGTTGCCTTAGCCTGTCCTTGCGAGGTGCAGGATATTCCGCACCTCAAGCGGCGGCAATCCATCCGCTGAAATGTAGAAAGCCGACTAAAATAAAAAGCCCTTTCCTGTTCGTGCGGGAAAGGGCTTTCTGCTAAAAGGTAATTACGTACTGCGCAGAGGACGGAGTGCCACGGCCTTTGGCCTCGCCATGACACGGGTTTTGCCTTTTACCTTCCCTATGCTTATTCAGGAAATCAACGAGCCAATAGCATCCCAGCGTGGCATCCGCCTGCTGCTATGCCGCGACGACCTGACCCATCCGGAGCTACCGGGCAATAAGTGGCGGAAGCTTAAGTACAACCTGCAAGCCGCCCAGGCGCAGGGCCATGATATGCTGCTGACCTTTGGTGGGGCGTTTTCCAACCACATTGCCGCCGTGGCCGCAGCTGGCCGTCTGCAAAACCTGCGCACTATCGGCCTTATTCGCGGGGAAGAAACGCTGCCGCTGAACCCGACCCTGGCCCGGGCCGTGGCCGACGGCATGGAACTGCGCTACCTCGACCGGGAAACCTACCGCCGCAAGCACGAGCCCGAGGTATTGGCCGCAATTCTGACCCAAACCGGCCCGGCCTACGTGCTGCCCGAAGGCGGCACCAACGCCCTGGCCCTGCCAGGCTGCGCCGAGCTGATACCCGAGCTGGCCGCGCACACCGACTTCGATGCCGTGGCAGTAGCCTGCGGTACGGGCGGCACGCTGGCGGGGATGCTCACCGGGCTGGCGGGGCAAAAAACGGCCATCGGCGTAGCGGCCCTGAAGAACGGCGGCTTTTTGCGGGAAGAAATAGATGCGCTGACCCGGGAGGCCATGGGCCACACCTATAGCAACTGGCAGCTGCTGACCGACTACCACTTCGGCGGTTACGCGCACTTTTCGCCCGAGCTGCTGGGCTTCATCCGCGAGTTTCAGGCCCGGCACGGGGTGCTGCTCGACCCTGTATATACCGGCAAGCTGCTGTTTGCCCTGCTCGACCAGATTCGGCAGGGCTGCTTTGCGGTGGGCAGCACGGTGGTGGCGGTGCACAGCGGCGGCCTGCAGGGGTGGCTGGGGTTCCGGCAGCGGTTTGAGCAACGCAGCCAGTGGTGGCCGGAACTGCCGTAATTTGGCAGCCAAAGGTTCAGCTGAGCCGTACTTCTCCTAACCTCTGTCGTTCCGCCTTTCCCGCCTATGCCCCTTGCCCGTTTGCTGCGCCGCCTGCTGCCCCTGCTGTTTCTGGTGGGCCTGGGCTGGTTTCTCTGGAAGAAAGTACAGCCCGCCTTATTCGACTTTGAAAACCCGCTGGCCCCCGAGCCGCGCATCACCGTGACGCACAACACGGTGCTGACCAAGATTGAGGCCCTGGGCCGGCTGGAGCTGGTGCGCTACCAGTTCAAGGACGTGGTGGAGTACCGCAAGAGCACCTACCGGTTTCTGCCCGACTCGAAAGTGGCCCTCATCGTGGCCGGCAACGCCATCGGCTGCCTGGATCTGCGCAAGGTGAAGCCCCAGGATGTAGTGTTCGAGGGCGACTCGGTGGTGCGCGTGGCCTTGCCCGTCGCCGAGCTGTGCACCTGGCAGGTCGACCATAGCCAGAGCCGCGTCTACAGCACCCAAAACTCGTTTTTCAACGATGCCGAGCTAGTAGACGAAGGCTACAAATACGCCGAAAAGAACGTGCAGCGCGCCGCGTTGCAGTCCGGCATTCTGGCCCAGACGACGCAGAACGCCGAGCAGATTCTGCGCCCCATGCTCGAAACCATGACCGGCCGCCGCGTGGTGCTTACCCAGCAGACCGCTCCGCCGCAGGTGCCGCCGCGGCGGTAAAGCAAAAAAGGAGTCATGTCGAGTCTTAGCGAGACATCTCGCGTGCAGTGGTATTGTCATGCTGAGCGCAGCCGAAGCATCTCTACCGCTTCGTTGTTTTATCAGTTGAATAGCATTGCGGTAGAGATGCTTCGGCTGCGCTCAGCATGACGCTCAATATAATTAATCCTCCCCTTCCGGCTCTTTGCCCAGATCATCGAGGGCCATTTTGATCAGGTCGTTTTCGTAGCCTTTCACCGTCAGGAACATGGTGAGCTTCTGGCGGCGCAGGCGCTGGTTGCTTTCCTTTTCCACCCGGTTGCGCTTTTCCAGGGTGTCCACCAGGTTCTGGTAGTACACGTCGCCGTCAATTTCCTTCATGCCGGCCTTGATGCAGTAGTCCGACAGGCCCTTTTGCTTAAGCTCCTGGGTGATGCGGCGGCGGCCCCACTTCTTGATGCCGACTTTGCCGCGCACGAAGGACTTGGCAAAGCGTTCCTCATCGAGCAGCTTTTCCCGGCTCAGGCGAATGATGATTTCGCCGGCTTCGTCTTCGTTCAGCCCGTATTCGCGCAGCTTGGACTCTACTTCCTTGGTGGTGCGCTCCTGGTAGGCGCAGTAGGCCGCAATTTTGGGCAGGGCCTCGCCGGGCGTGTAAAACTTCTTCTTGGGTTGGTCTGGATACATAATCGGGGGCGGCGCGGGTTACCAACGGCCGGTGTAGTACAACGCACGGGTGCGGTTTGTCGTTCGGCTGCAAGCTACCGTTTCCCATCTTTGCCGCGTGAAAGAAAACCGCCGGGCCCTGCGCTTTTTGTTTACTGCCAACGCCATTTCGGGCTTTGCGCAGGGCATTTCGATGCTGGCCGTGCCCTGGTACTTTGCCCGGCAGGGAGCCTCGGGCACTTTCAACCTGCTGTATGCCCTGGTCACGTTTGCCTCCCTGTTCTGGGGCATGTACGCCGGTGCCCTGGTCGATAGGTTCGACCGGAAGCGGGTGTTTCTGGTGACCAACATCGTGGAGGGCGCCATTCTGCTGGGCGTGGCGGCCTACGGCTTCTGGAACGGTTCCTTGCCCACGGCCGGGATTATGCTGGCTTTCACCACCACCGTGTTCGGCTACGGCATTCATTACCCCAACCTTTATGCCTTCGCCCAGGAAATCAGCCGGCCGGAAGACTACGGGCGCATCACATCCACCATCGAAATTGTGGGGCAGGCCACGTCGGTAGTGAGCGGGGCGCTGGCCGCGCTGCTCATCGAGGGCCTGCCGCTGAACGGGCAATACCAGGTGCTGGGCACCACCGTTACGCTGCCTTTCGCGGTAGAAGCCTGGCCCATGCACCAGATTTTCCTGCTCGACGGGCTGACCTACGTGGTGGCCGTGGCCCTTATTGCCGCCATCCGGCACACGCCGGTGCTGCTTACGCAGGTCGAGCTGGGCACGCTCTGGAAACGGCTGCGCACGGGCATCACCTACCTGCGCGAGCACCGCACCATCTGGGTGTTCGGACTGTTTTCCTTCTCGGTGTTCGTGGGCCTGCTCGTCGAGCTGAACGCCCTGATGCCCATGTACATCCACAACCATCTGCGGGCCGGGGCCGGCGCTTTCGGGGCCGCCGAGGTAGCCTACGCGCTGGGCGCTTTAAGTGCGGGCCTATTTGTGCGGCGTGTGTTTCTGCGGCAGCCGCCGGTGCGCTCCATCATCCTGCTCATGCTGGTGGCGGGCCTGGGCTTTGGCGGGGCGGCGGCTACCCGCTCGGTGAGCTTGTTTCTGGCCTTTCACCTGGTGCTGGGCTTCACCAATGCCGGCACCCGCATTCTGCGGGTGAGCTACCTGTTCACCCACGTACCCAACGAAGTCAGCGGGCGGGTAAACAGCATTTTCAATGTGGCCAACGTGCTGCTGCGCACCGGCTTTATTCTGCTCTTTACGCTGCCGTTTTTCACCCGCGGGGCCAACGTGGTGTGGGGCTACGCGGCGCTGGGCGCCTTTATTGTGGCCTCGGCGCTGGTGCTGGTGGTGCGCTACCAGGAGCTGGCCGCCCCGCCCACCCCTGCGCCCGAGCAGGCCCGGGCGTAAGCAAACCGGCCGTTAGCTTTGTTCTGCTGCTGTTCTTCCCCTCGCTACGCCTATTGCCCCACCCTATGCCCCTGACCCGAGGTGCCCGCTACATGCTGCTGTCCACGCTGCTCTTCGCCCTGATGAACGTGTGCGTGAAGCTGCTGACGCACTTGCCGCCCCTGGAAATCATTCTGTTTCGCAGCATTATGTCAGTAGTCTTGAGCTATATGATGCTGCGAGCCCTGCGCATCCGGCCCTGGGGCTCCAACCACTTTTACCTCATTGCCCGGGGCATTACGGGCGTATTGTCGCTGATTCTCTACTACTTCACCCTGCAGAAAATGCCGTTGGCCACGGCCGTTACCATTCAGTACCTGGCCCCGATTTTCACGGCCGTATTGGGCATTTTTATCGTGAAGGAGAAAGTGCAGCCCTGGCAGTGGCTGTTCTTCCTGCTTTCCTTTCTGGGCGTGCTGATTGTGGAGGGCGTCGATACGCGCGTCGACCCGCTCTACCTGGCGCTGGGCGTGGCCTCGGCCCTTTTCGCGGGCTTTTCCTACAACTCCATCCGTAAGCTCAAGGGCAAGGAAGACCCGCTGGTGGTCGTCTTCTATATGCCGCTGGTGGCCCTGCCCATTGCCGCCGGCGCCTGCCTGTTTGAGTGGGTGCCGCCCCGGGGTCAGGACTGGTTCTGGCTCGGCCTCACGGGCCTGTTTACCCAGGGCGCCCAGCTCTGCATGACCAAAGCCTACCAGGCCGAAAAGCTTTCCAGCGTGGCCAACCTCAACTACCTCGGCATTCTGTACGCCGTGGGCCTGGGCCTGATTTTCTTCCAAGAAACCTTTCCCGTGGCCTCCTACCTGGGCATGGCTCTGGTGCTGGTAGGCGTGGTGCTGAACACGTGGTATACCAGCCGGCAGGCCAAGGCCGCGCCCGTGGCGCCGACCGAGGAGGTGGTAGCCTAGCCAGGTTTGGACGGAGAAGTCGAAGTACGGAATTGGCCCCACTTTTGGATTGGCGATAAACCCAGATTTTGCCCTCCGTACTTGTTACAAGTCAAGTAGAGTCTATACTTATTTTGCCCGCACAAAGACGTATTTAGGGTTGTTTTCTGGGCAGTGGAGGCAGTTATAGGCGTAGGTATCAAGCAGTTTATCACGCTAACTACCACAGCCATTATGACCAAAAAAACTAACCCTGTCCCGGCGGAAGTCCAGCCCGCCGCCGGACTTTTCGGGGCGTTGCCGCGCCGCGACTTTTTGCGCTACACCGGCGCGGGCCTGGCCCTCACGAGCCTCGTTCTGACCGGCTGCGACGACGATGACAACAACGAGGTTGACCCCAATGCCGATACCGTCAACGTCGGCAGCGGCGACACTGGCGTGCTCAACTACGCCTACGCCCTCGAGCAGCTCGAAGCCGCCTTCTACGCCCAGGTTATAGCGGGCGGCACGGGCACGTATTTCGCCAGCCTGGGCGCCAACAGCGCCGAACGCCAGATTCTGTCGGACCTGGCCCTGCACGAAAAAGCCCACCGCGACTTTTTCAAAAACGCCATACCGGCCGGCAGCATCATCAAGGATCTGGCCCCGGATTTTTCGACTATCGACTTCAACGTCGGCCGGCGGGCAGCCGGGGCCCCAGCCGGTACCAAGCTAGGCGTGCTCGATGCCGCTATGGCCTTCGAAGACCTGGGCGTGGCCGCTTACAACGGGGCGGGGCGCTACATCACCAACCCGGTGAACCTGGCCCTGGCGGGCAAAATCGTGTCGGTAGAGGCCCGGCACGCGGCGCTTATCCGCGACCTGATGAGCTATAACACCTTCGTCGACAACGATGTGGTAGAGCTGTTTACGCCCACCGGCAGTGCCTCGACGCCCGGCGTGGGCTCGGGTTCGGGGCTGGAAAGATCGAAGAAACCCTCTGAGGTAATCGTCGTGGCCAACCAGTTTTTGCAAACCGGTTCCAAGCTCAACGTGAGCGGACTGGGGTAGTGGTTATTTTCTCGTTTTAATCAGACTTGCCGTTATGGATCTGTTCCAAATAATTACTGAAATCGAAAAGGTAGACCCCGAAGTCTACGAACGGTTTGACTCCCGCCGCCGCGTGTTTAAGCACCTCACGGGCATAGGCAAAAAGCTCACGGCCGCCGCTATGCCCGGCTTTGTAGCCGCCCTGTTCAACAAAGCCTATGGTCAGACGGCCGGCCCCTCGGTGAACGACGTGCTGAACCTGGCTCTGAGCCTGGAGTACCTGGAATTCTACTTCTACGATACGGGCCTGAGCGTGGCGGGCCTGATTCCGGCGGCCGACCGCGCAGCCATTGAGAAAATCCGCAACGACGAGAGTGGCCACATCAAAACGCTGCGGACGGCCCTGGGCAGCGCCGCTATTCCGGACCCCGGCCGGGCCGCCTTCGACTACAGCGGCGGCCGGGGCAGCCGCACGGGTCCCTTCGCGACGGCGCTGCTGCCGGGTGGCACGGCCCTGTATTTCGGCGTCGCGCAGTCTTTTGTCGATACCGGTATCCGGGCCTACAAGGGCGGGGCTCCTTTCCTGATGACCAACAAGGACGTGCTGGAAACGGCCCTGAACATTCATTCGGTCGAAGCCCGGCACTGCTCCCACATCCGCACCATCCGCCGGGGCCTGGCCGCCGGCGCGACGGGCGCTGCTGCGGCTACCACCCTGCCCGGCACCGACCCCCGCGTGTCGCCCAAAAGCTGGATTTCGGGCCTTGATAATGGGGGGCCCTCCCCCGACACGAACCCCTCGACCCGGGACGTATACGGGCCCGGCACCAACCCGCCCCCGGCGGGCGTGCCCACCGGCATCACCTTCCCCGGCGAAGACAACCTGGTACAGGCCGGCCGTACTATCTCCACCGACAGCGCAATTTCGGCGGCAGCCGCCTCGGAAGCTTTCGACGAGCCGCTGGACTACGTGAAGGTCAAAGCCATTGCCCGCAACTTCGTGGACAACGCAACCACCCTGTTTGTGTAAGGCGGCTGGCACCGACTACTCTTGAAAAAGGACGACCCATGGGTCGTCCTTTTTTGTTTGGGGTAAACCAGCAGCTATTTTCCCCAAACCTGAAGGACAAATGCATGAGGCGGGCCAGGGCGCAAAGCAACCTTCCCATGCCGGATTTCATCTACCTTCACACCTACCGCGCGAAGTATTCAGCTATGCCCCGATTTCTACTATTGCTTGTTCTTTTCCTGAGTGCCATGCCTGCCTGGGCCGGCGTCGTGCGGGGCAAAATAACCGACCCCAACGGCGACCCGCTGGCCTTTGCCAACGTGGCCGTGCGCGGCTCATCTACCAGCACCGCCTCCAACGACCAGGGCAACTACCAGCTGCGCCTGGAAGCCGGCCGCTACGAAGTCGTGTTTCAGTACGTGGGCTTCAAGCCCCGCATCGAAACCCTGACCGTGGCCGGCGGCGACACGGCCACGGTGCTGAACGTGACGCTCACGCCCGAAAACTACAACCTGGGCGAGGTGCTCATCCGGGCCTCCGACCGAGACCCGGCCTACGCCATCGTGCAGCACGCCATCGACTGGCGCAAGTACCACCGGGCCGAGGTGGCGGCTTTTACGGCTCGTATGTACATCAAGTCCATTATCCGACTCACCGATGTGCCCAACAAGATTCTGGGGCTGATGAAGGTGGGTCCCGACCTGAAGCCGGGCGTGGTGTACCTGTCCGAATCGTTGTCGGATCTGACCTTCCGGCAGCCGGGCAAGATTCAGGAGCGCATGATTTCGTCGCGGGTGAGCGGCAGCAGCAAGGGCTTCAGCTTTAATAGGGCCTCTAAGAGCTTCAACTTCTACGACAACCTGCTCCAGTCGGGCTTTTCCGAGCGGGGCTTCGTGTCGCCGGTGGCCCAGAATGCCATGCAGTTTTACCGCTACGAGCTGGTAGGCACCTCGCAGCAGAACGGTATTACCATCAACAAAATCCGCGTGACGCCCCGCCACCGCATCGACCCGGCCTTTACGGGCTTCATCTACATTGCCGAAGACGGCACCTGGCGCCTGCACAGCCTCGATTTGAGCCTGGATTCCAACTCGGGCATTGAGTACGTGGATAAGCTCCGGGTCGAAATCCTGTACGCCCCGGCGCCCGGCCACCCCCAGGCCTGGATTATTCAGTCGCAGAAAGTAAATCTGACGGCCGGCGGCCTGGGCTTCAAGGGCAACGGCAGCATCAACGCGGTGCTGTCGAACTACCGCGTGACGCCCACCTACCCTGCCCCGCCCGTTATTGCCGCCACGCCCCCGCCCGCCGCCGAGCCGGCCCACCGCGAAACCGTGGCCGAAGCCAAGCAGCAGCGGCCTCAGCTGCGCGGCCTCACTCGCACTATCCGCCGCGACGCCCGCGCCAAGGCCCAGGAGGAAATTCCGCTGCCCGAGGGCGGTATTGCCTTCGAGCCGATGGCCAAAGGCCAGGTGATGCTGATTGAAAAAGGCGCCAACGAGCGGAATCTGGCTTATTGGGACTCCATTCGGCCCATTCCGCTGAGCGAGGAAGAGGTGAAGGACTACCGCGTGAAAGACAGCGTGGAAGTTATTCAGAAGTCGAAGCCCTACCAGGATTCGATGGACCGGATTCGCAACAAGCCCGACTTTACCTCTCTGCTGCTGGGCGGCTATACGTATAGCAACACCTACCGTCGCCGCTTTATCTCTGTTGACTCGCCAACCGATAAAATGGTGTATAACACGGTGGAAGGCGTGGTTATCAACCTGAATGCCACCCTGACCCAGACCTACGAGGACCGCCGCAGCTACATGCTGGAGCCGGCCCTGCGCTACGGGTTTTCGAGCCGGCAGTTCAGCCCCAGCCTGCGGGGCAGCTACACGTTCCGGCCCGAGTCGTTCAGCCGCGTCGGGTTTGCCGTGGGCCGCACCATCCTGGATTTCGACCCCTACAACAACCAGCCCCACGCGCCCTTCAACTCTCCGCTGATCAATACCACTTACACGCTGCTGGCCAACCGCAACTACTACAAGTACTATCAGAACGATGGCCTGGAGCTGAACTACCGCATGGAGCTGGTTAATGGCCTGTTCATGAACCTGGCCGCGGGCTACGCCGACCGGCGCGAGCTATACAACACCACCATCGGGGTGCTGCGCGACGTGCCGGGCCGGGCCCTCACGCCCAATCGGCCCGAAGCCGCCGAGCTGCCTCAAGGTACCGGCTTTGGCCGCAGCCAGGCCCTGACGCTGGACCTGAGCCTGAACTGGCAGCCGGGCCAGAAGTACGTTACCCGCCCCGACGGCAAGTTCAACCTCTACAACTCCCGCTACCCGCGCCTCACGCTGGGTCTGCGCCAGGGCCTGCGGGGCGTGCTGGGCTCCGATGTGCGCTTCACCCGCCTGGAACTGGGTGTGCGCAAGGAGCTGGGCTTCGGGCTATTCGGCGAAACCCGGCTTAGCGGCACGGCCGGCGCCTACCTGGGCAACACCGACCTGAGCTTCGTCGACTACCGCCACTTTGCCGGCAACCGCACGGCCCTGACCATCAGCTTCGAGCAGCAGTTCCAGCTCCTGGACTACTACCGCTACAGCACCGCCGACCGGTACGCCGTGGGCCACTTCAGCCACCATTTCAACGGGTTCTTCTTCAATAAAATCCCGCTGTTCCGCCGCCTCAAATGGCAGGAAGTAGCTACCCTGAACTACCTCTACACGCCCACCGCCGGCCACTATGCCGAGCTGGGCGTGGGCGTCGAGCACATCTTCAAGGCCCTGCGCGTCGACTTCTTCACCGGCCTGCAGTCGGCGCGGCGCCTAGATTCAGGTATCCGCATCGGCATCGGCATTTAGCTTCTGGTGCGGTAAAAAGCCAAGGCCCCGTGGTAGTGCTACCACGGGGCCTTGGCTTTTTTTATAAACAGAGTGGGGCTTATTTGACCTCCTCGAAATCAACGTATTCGCCGCCCTGAAACTCCTGGGGCTTGCCTTTCGGCGCTTTGGGTGGCACAAAATCGACCTGCACGTTGCCACCCGCCGGTGAGGGGTTGCGCGGGGGCGGCGGGGTGCCAAAGGCGGCTTCGAACGGCGAGCCGCTGCCAAACTGCTGCCCGTAGCGCCGGGCCTGCTTCTGCACGAACCGGCCCACGAGAAACCGCAGGAGCACCGGCAGGATAAAGCGCACGGTAAGGGAAAGAACGAGGAAAATAAGCAGAAACTTGACGATCATCAGGCTTAGGCAGTAGCAGTGGGTTGAAAGTAAAAGTCGGCCGTAACGGGGCTGCGGAGCTGCTCGTCGGAGCAGGGCACAAGCTCCAAACGCGCGGACAGCACAAATGGTTTATAGCCTAGGCCGGCCAGCAGATTGACCACGGTCTGGCGGTTTTCCAAACCGTTGAGCTCGGTTTGAATCAGGGGCCGGAAGCGGCGCAGCGTAGCTTGCATGTTGCGAAACACCTCCGACTCGAAGCCTTCCACGTCGCATTTCACGAAGTCGAGGCGGGACAAATCGGCCAGCAGCTCGTCGGGAATGCGCATGGGTACTTCGTAGGTGCGGGCGTAGGTTTCGGCCGTGTTGCTGGAAGCCACTTTGGTCATGCCGTGGTGCAGCAGGCCGTTGCGCTCGGGCGTGCCCATGCGCACGGTCATATTTTCGCCGCCCAGCGCGTAGGGCAGCAGCGTCACGTTGGCGTACCCGCTGAGCTGCACATTGTCGCGCCAGATTTTCTGAAATAGCGGAATCGGCTCCACGGCCAGCACCTTGCCCTCGGGGCCGGCCAGCCGCGATAGGGCCACGGAATAGTAGCCCAGGTTGGCGCCGATGTCGAGGCACACGAAGCCGGGCTTGATAATCTGCTCCAGGAAAAACAGCTCCGGGTACTTCTCCTTTCCCCAGCCGGCACCCACCATGCGCAGGTATACGCGGCTGACCAGGCGGATATAACGCTCGAAGCCCAGGGCCCGAACCAGCAGTTTGCGGAGTTCTTTCATCAGGCTGCAAAGATGCGGCAAAGCGCGGAATCTACGACGCCCTTGCTCTCAGGCCTGGAGAGCCGGCCGCTTAGGAGCTTTGCTTGCTTCTTTTCCGGGCCCGGCTCCAGGCCCGCGAGGCGCCGGCCGCTGCCAGGCCGCCCAGCAAGTACCATGCGACGGTCATCAGCTGGGTTTGGCGGGTGCGGTTGCTGGGCGCTTCGCCCAGGCCCAGCGGCCCGGGCAGCACCACGCCGCCCACGCCGGCGGCCAGGCCCAGCAGAGTCCCGCGCCGCCACGCCTCTTTACCCCGGCCCACCAAACTGTAGTACAGACCATTGGATAAAATATCCCCGGCCATGGTCAGGTTGAAGAGCGTGTCGGGGGCAGGCTGGGGGGCGTGGGCTTTGCCCAGCAGCTTACGCAGGCCCCGCATGCCCAGCACATCCATACGGGGCGCGTCGGGCAAGAGACGGCGGGCCGTTTCGTGAATGGCCGTCAGGACCAGGGCGCCGGCCAGGCCACTGCCCAGGGCCTGCGGAAGAGCGGAAGGCTTAGTGGTTTTCATAGCGGGTAGAAAGGGGTTAGAGCGTTGTTGGGCCCCCGGGAGGCAGGGCTGCTCTGCAAACGCCAAACGCCGGAAAGGGGTTGTAACCAGAAAATCGGCGGCGGAGCGTAATTTTTTACGGCTACTACTTGCGCCTTGTTCCCCAGGCTTCCTATCTTTGCCACCCCAACCCCGCAAGGAACCTTGGGAAATGCCTCTTTAGCTCAGTTGGTAGAGCAGCTCATTCGTAATGAGCAGGTCGTTGGTTCGAGTCCAATAAGAGGCTCATAGTAGTGATTAGAAAGTCCGAAAGACCCTCCTCGCGTAGCGAATGGCGTTTTTCGGACTTTTTGCATTTTAGCCCGGCAGTGGCACTTGCCAGGTAATAGCATCCTCGCCTTTTTGCCATAGCCGGCCGGGAAACGAGCGAAGCTACGCGCTAGCTACCCGGGCCGCTGAGCCGGCGTACCGATATAAAATTTCTTGTGCCGCAAAGGTTGTACCTTACGTGGCTTTCAGCTCTCTAAGACGAATTTCTTAGACCACAGATTGTACTCAGAGAAGTTTCACCCGGCTTAACCACGTGAGCCTGACTTCTTTCTGCACGTCATGTAAACTCAGGCACCCCGTAAGACCTGAAGCTTGCCTTTGGAGTCAGTATCACTACTACTATGAAGGAAAGCGAAAAGAGGTATCAGCGCTTGATTGAAGCCAGCCAGGATTTACTGGTAACCGTGAATCTGCGGGGCGCTATTATCGATACGAATGAGGCGGCGGTAAAAATCACGGGCGTCGACCGCGAAACCCTGCTGGGCTCCGACTTCTTCAACTACTTCACCGAGCCCGAAGCTGTCCGGGAAGTGTACCAGGAGGTTATCACCCAGGGCGCGGTGACCAACGTGCCGCTGACGCTGCGCCACACCAACGGCGCCCTGACCGAAGTGCTCTTCGATGGCTCGGTATATAAGGACGACCAGGGCGCGCTACTGGGCGCCGTTATCGTGGCGCGGGAAATTGCCGAGAAGAAGTGGGCCACCGAGCTAGGCATTGCCAACAAGGAACTGGCCTTCCAGCACAATGAAAAGGAAAAGCGGGCCGACGAGCTCAGCATCGCCAACGAAGAGCTAGCCTTCCAGAACGACGAGAAGGAAAAGCGTGCTCAGGAACTGAGTGTAGCCAATAAGGAGCTGGCTTTTCAGAACGATGAGAAGGAGAAACGGGCCCAGGAGTTGAGCGTTGCCAACAAGGAATTGGCCTTTCAGAACGACGAGAAAGAGAAGCGGGCCCAAGAGCTGAGTATAGCTAACAAGGAACTCGCTTTTCAGAACGACGAGAAAGAAAAAAGAGCGGCCGAGCTCAGCATTGCCAACGAGGAATTGGCCTTCCAGAACAACGAGAAGGAAAAACGCGCCCAGGAGCTGAGCGTTGCGAATAAGGAGCTGGCCTTCCAGAACGACGAGAAGGAAAAGCGCGCCGCTGAGCTGAGTATCGCCAACATTGAGCTGGCCTTTCAGAATGATGAAAAGGAAAAGCGCGCCGCCGAGCTGGTGCTGGCCAACAAGGAACTGGCCTTCCAGAACGACGAGAAAGTGAAGCGCGCGGCTGAATTGCGCGTGGCCAACTACGCCCGCGGCCTGATTGAGGCCAGCCGCGACCCGCTGGTAACCATCAGCCCGGAGGGGAAGATAACGGACATGAACGAGGCCACGGTCAGCATCACGGGTATGGCCCGCGAGCAGCTCATCGGCTCCGATTTCTTCGTGTATTTCACCGACCCGCAAATGGCGCGCGAGGTCTACCAGGAAGTGTTTGCCAAGGGCACCGTGGCCGATTCGCCCCTGACGCTGCGCCACAAGGAAGGCAAGCTCACGGACGTGCTCTTCAACGGCTCGGTCTACAAAAACGACCAGGGCGTAGTGCTGGGCGTAGTAATCGTGGCGCGCGACGTAACCGACCAGAAACGCATTGCCACCGAGCTGAACGAAGCCAAAACTGCCGCCGAGCGGGCCACCGTGCTGGCCGAGGAAGCCCAAGCCAAAGCCGAAACCGCTACGGCCATTGCCGAAAATGCTGTAAAAGCCAAGCAGCAGTTTCTCAGCAACATGAGCCACGAAATCCGGACGCCCATGAATGCCATCATCGGGTTTACGAAGGTGGTGCTGAAAACCGAGCTGACCGACAAGCAGAAAGAGTACCTGACGGCCATCAAGCTCAGCGGCGACACGCTGATTGTGCTCATCAACGACATTCTGGACCTGGCCAAGGTGGATGCGGGCAAGATGACCTTCGAGAAGATTCCATTTAAGCTCTCCTCGTCGGTGGCAGCCATGGTACACCTGTTCGAAACCAAAATTCAGGAAAAAAACCTGGCCCTGGTGATGGACTACGACACCAGAATCCCGGAAGTGCTGGTGGGCGACCCGGTGCGCCTGCACCAGATTATTCTCAACCTAGTGAGCAACGCCGTCAAGTTTACCAGTGAAGGCAAAATAACCGTGGGCGTGCGCATGCTGGTGCAGGACAGCGAAAAGGTCATCCTGGAGTTTGCCGTCACCGACACCGGTATTGGTATTGAGGAAGCCAAGCTCAGCACCGTGTTCGACGATTTTCAGCAGGCTACCAGCGGCACCAGCCGCCTGTACGGCGGCACCGGGCTGGGCCTGGCCATCGTCAAGAACCTGGTGGAGCCCCAGGGCGGTACTATCAACGTGAAGAGCAAGGTGGGCGAAGGCTCGACGTTCAGCTTTATCCTGAGCTTCAACAAGACCCAGGAAAAGGCCGAAACCGACCTGGGCCTCATTATCGAACTGGAGCCCGGCTTTAAAGACGTCAAGATTCTGGTGGTGGAAGACATTGCCCTCAACCAGCTGCTGATGAAGACCCTGCTGGAAGACTTCGGCTTCGAAATGGAAGTGGCCGGCAACGGGAAAATAGCCGTCGAGAAGCTGCGCACAACCAGCTACGACGTGGTGCTGATGGATTTGCAGATGCCGGAAATGAACGGCTTCGACGCCACGGAGTACATCCGCACCCAGCTCCACCTAAAGGTGCCCATCATTGCCCTGACCGCCGACGTGACGACCGTGGACGTGGAGAAGTGCAAGGCCGTGGGCATGAACGACTACATTTCCAAGCCCATTGATGACAAGCTGCTTTACAGCAAAATCATCAAGCACCTGAAGAACGGCGACTACGACAAAAACGCCGTGGTGCCCGTGCGTGAAAGCCTGAAGCCCGCACCGGCCGCCTGCGTCAACTTCGACTACCTGAAGCGCATTACCAAGAGCGACGCGCGCATGGCCGAAATGATTCGGCTCTACCTGCAGGAGATTCCGCAGCTGGTGCAGACCATGAAAAAAGCCATTGCCGAGCGGGAATGGAAAACGCTGAAACGCGCGACGCACTCCATTATTCCCACCTTCGCCACCATCGGCATCGACCCCGAATTCGAGGACGTCGCCAAAGCCATTCAGGCCCTGGCCGTCAACCTGATTCCCACGGATGCCGGCGACGGTGCCAGCGCAGAAACCATGACTACGCTGCTGGGCCTCTACGCCAAGATAGAAACCGTGTGTGCCCTGGCCGCCCAGGAGCTGGAGCAGAAGCTGGTTTCGCTCTCGCAGGGCGTTTAGTAGGACTTTGCCCGGCCGGGGTACCTTTTAGACCGGCCCCTGCTCCCGCATGTACGCCTGAATAACCGGCAGAAACAACGGCACGGCGGCCGCCAGGTAGTCCCGCTCGGCCACGGTCCAGTGGCGGGGGTGGTCGAACAGGCAGGGCTGCAGAATCCCCCAGAGCTGGCCCTGGGTATCGTTGATATGGGCATGCACCAGGGCCCGGTGCCCAAACGTGCGGCGCTCAAATTCCTGATTGAGCACCTCGGGACCGGCCTGCCGCACATCATCGATATACACCGAGGGCTGCGCCGCCAGCGCCGCCCGAAACAAGGGGTCTTCCCGGGGCAGGTCGCCGGTGTCAGGCTGCCAGTCGTGACGCGGGTCAGGTACGGCCTCGTCCAGCCGCCACACGAGAGCTATGCGGCCACGCTCCCGGGCCGGGTCGCGGACGTACAGAAAGCACCGGTCGGCGCGCAGGTGGGGGCCCACCAGGTCGAGGGCCTGTTGCAGCCGCTCGGCGGGCGGGGCACTGGCTGTCAGCACTGCGGTAAGCTCGGCAATAGGCGTAGCAGTCATAGCTTGGTAAGGCGGGGTGGCAGAACTCGTAACCGGGGCGCAGGCAAGATGACGTGAGCCTCGGCACCCGGGATTTCGGGGTATACGGGGAGGCCGCCAAAGCGGTGAAACAGGAGGTTGCGCTACAATGGTGTGCCACCGTGGCTAGGCAGGCAACCCCACAATAAACTCCGTGCCCTGCCCCTGCTGGGTTTCCAGCTGCAGCGTGCCCCCGTGCGCTTTAATAATGTCAACACTGAGTGACAACCCCAGGCCGGTGCCTTCCCCAACCGATTTGGTCGTGAAAAACGGTTCAAACACGCGGGCCCGGACACTCTCCGGCATGCCGGTGCCATTGTCGCCCACCCTGATTTCCACGGTTCCATCTGGCAACGACCTCGTGTGTATGCTCACGGTGGGCTGGTAGGGCGCATCGGTTTGCCGCTGCCGCTGGCGCACGGCGTGGAAGGCATTGGTGAACAGGTTCAGCAGCACCCGGCCCATATCCTGGGGCACCAGGCTGACCAGCGGCAGGGCTGGGTCGAGTACGGTAACCAGCTCGGCCCGGAAGCTTTTGTCCTGGCTTTGCAGGCCCTGATACGCCAGGCGCAGGTATTCCTCTACCAAGGAATTTACATTGGTCGGCGCGCGCTGCCCGGTGCCGGCCCGCGAATGGTCGAGCATATCCTTGATAATGGACGAGGCCCGCACGCCATGCTGGCTGATTTCCTGCAGGTTCTGCTTGAGGCCGGCCACAATCTCCTGCTCCAGTCTATCGGATGAGGCCGATTGCCGGGGCATATCCTCCAGCATGGCCGAACTGACCTCGGCAAACTTCTTCATAAAGCTCAGCGGGTTCTGCAGCTCGTGGGCAATACCGGCCGACAACTCACCCACAAACGCCCACTTTTCGGAGGCTATCAGCTGATTCTGGGTTTGGCGCAGCTGCCGCAGCGTCCGCTTGTTGCGCCGTAGCTGCCAGTACACCAGCCCACCCAGCCCCGATACCACCACGATGGTCAGCAGGGCGCCGAGCAGCAGCTGGTTGCGCCGGTGCAGGTGCACGGCCTGCACCGCCTGGGCCTGCCGCAGATTGGCTATCTGCTCGCTCTGGGCATTTTCCATCCGCTCGCCCTCGTACTGAGCCAGATGGTAAGCGCCCTGGGCCTCACTCATCGAGTCGGCCAGCGCCATGTAGGCCCGCGAGTATTGCTGGGCTTGCCCGGGCTTGTTGCGGGCATCGTAGAAGCTGGACAGCTCATGCAGGTAGTTCTTTCTCAGCACGCTGAGCTTGCTGGCGCGGGCTTCCTGATATGCCTGTTGCCAGAGCTGCTCAGCCCGCCCGTCATCCCCTAGTATCGTGTAGTAGCGTGCCCAGGCCGCGGTTAGCTCAAACTCGCCCTGGCGCCGGCCCATAAGAGTCAGGTGCAGGGAATCGGCCAGACGCTGGGCTTCCTGCAGAATCGGCAGCGCCCGGGCTCCTTTTTTCATGGCCAGCAGCACCAGCCCACTCTGCACCAGCCCGTAGGCGCGGTCTTCCTGCTCGTTCATGGAAGCCCGCCCCCGCACGGCCAGTGAAAGCGTGGCGTAGCGCCGGGCAGCAGCCGTATCCTGCTGCACCAGATACAGCCTGGAAATGCTCCGGAGCGTATAGGCATCTACTCCGTACCCACCCCGCAGGGCGTAGCGGTTGGCCAGGCTCACGGACTGACGTAAATAGTGCAGGGCCTTGGTGCTGTTGCCCCACTCGGCGTAGTTGGCCCCGGCTACTTTCAGCTCGGTAATGTAGTAGTGCTGATCGAAATGCCTGAACAACTCGGCCGCCCGCAGAAAGTTGCTGATGGCCTGGTTGTAGGCCCCTTTGCGCCGGTAATAGCCCCCGATGGAGAGGTAGCAGGCCGCAATATTTTCCTTACTGCCTTTGATGCGGTAGTACGCCAGCTTGTCGCGGTAAAAGGCGTAACGTTCCTCTATCTGGTTGAGCCGGTTGTAGAGGGGTGCTACTTCCACCAGCAGCCGCGGCACCGGCCGGCCCACCTGATCAAACAGGTAAATAGCTTTTTTCACTGCTTCCAGGGCTTGCTCGTTGTGGTTGCCCTGCTCCCAGAAGCCCGCTCCCTGCCGCAGCACCCGGTACGGCGCCTGCTCGAAGGCCTGCACCCGCTGATTCAATACCAGCAGCTCATCCAGGAACCCCAGGGCGTAGCGCCGCTCCCGGGCTTCGTCCAGCCGGGTCAGGTCCAGCAGATGCACCAGGGTGCGCAGGCGGGTGGTATCGGTTTGCTGCCGGTTTAGTACCAGTCGTAAAGAGTCGTAATCGGCATCCCAATACCGGTGCTGGGCCCTGCCCGGCAAGCCGAGCAGCACCAACAGAACAAGCAGAACCCGGGCGACGACCAGCGGCACTAGAAGACGGTAAATGAAATTTCAAAACCAAGGAAAATCCAGGCGCGCCCCATCCACAAATGCCGGCAGCAAACCCTAAAAAATGTAGCGGGCTAGCACTGGTCACGCAACCAGACGGGAAGATACATTACCGCCGGGTAGCAGCCACTGCCTGAGGCAGAAGTAATCTATATATGAAAAGTTATATAATTTAAGAATCGGACTGTTTCCAGGGCACGCCAGCCGGATCTTCTGCTCTACCTGACCGACACGCAGCAGCAGCAGGCACAGAATAGCTGGTTCCAAAGTGTAAGCCGACGTGCGCCCCGCTACTCAGCTGACTGGTAGTCACCAGCGCATTTAACTACCCGACTGCCGACTGGGGTGGCCGCATAAAAAAGGGCCAGGAGCATTTGCTCCTGGCCCTTTTCACAAACGGAGCCTCAATTAGAGGTTGCCGCTGTAGTCATCATCACCGAGACTCGACGAACTGCTGGTGTTAGCGCTGCCGCTACGGTAGCCAGAGTTACCGGAGCTGATATCCTTGCTGGACGAAGAGCCCGACGAGCGGTAGTCCGAGTTGGAAGCGGAGGAGCCATAATCGGAACCGTAGCGACCCGAACGGCTTTCGGGCGTGCTGCTGCTGCGGCCCGAGCCGTAGTTGGCCAGATACTCTTTCTGACCGGCGCTGTAGGACTTACCCGAGCTATAGTCCGAATCCGACTTGGGCCGGTAGCTGCTGCGGCCTGACGATTTGCTGGTGTTGCCGCGCATCGACAGCCAGCCAATACCGCCCAGCAGCAGGGCACCGCCTACCACTTTTTGGGTCGTACTCAGCTTGTTTACCTGGTCGAGGGCTTTGGTGCCGAAGTCTTTTACCGACTGTGGAATTTCCTTGCTGCCATCCAGCCACGACGATACGTTCATCCACGACTGGTTGCCTTGCTGCTTGTTTTGATCCAGCTGGCTGCCGGTGCGCTCCTGGGCCTGGTTCTGAGCCTGGGTATTCATGCTGGCACTGGTGCGGTTCGTATCATTGGCAGACGACTCCGAAGAGGCCGTCCGGGAGTTGGCCGCGCCGCTGGAACTGGTGGAGGCAGATGTATTTTGAGCGCCCGAAGCACCTTGCGAAGAAGGAGTAGAAGCTGACTGGGCGGAGGAAGTAGAGTTCTTGTTGGCACCCGAGTTGGGCTGGTTCTGCTTGTTTTCCATGACAAATTCGTGGGTTAGTACGGAAAAAAAAGAGTCTTGACGATCAGGCCAAGTGTGTCTCTATTCGTAAACCATGCCCCCGAGGTTTCATAAAAAACCTCTTTTTATTAATAATACGCCGGCAACTTTTCCTTCAGGCAGTCAGTACGGTAGTGCTTACATCTGTATGTATTACCCTCTAAAAATCACTTGGTATGAAGCCCGATTCGAACCTTACCGTAGCGCTTATCACCGGAGCCGCCAGTGGCATCGGCCAGGAGCTGGCTCACCTGCTGGCCAAAGATCAATATGAACTGGTACTCGTCGACCAGGACACGGCCGGTCTGCAGCACTTTGCCGACCACCTGCGCAGCGTGCATAACATTACGCCCACGCTCATCACCCAGGAGCTTAGCCAACCCGACGCCGCCCAGCGCGTCTACGATGCCGTGCGGGCTAAGGGAATTCAGGTGGATATTCTCATCAACGATGCCGGCTTCGGCGAGTACGGCCCCTTCCTGGAGTCAGATGTGGCCCGCAACGTGGCAGTGGTGCAAACCAACATCACGGCCCTGATTGAGCTGACTTACCTGTTTGGCCGCGACATGGTGCAGCGTGGCAAAGGCCGGATTCTGCAGCTGGCCTCCACAGCCGCCTACACGCCCTCGCCCAAAATGGCAGTGTATTCGGCCAGCAAGTCGTTTGTACTGAGCTTCTCGGAGGCCCTCTATAAAGAGCTGCAGGATACCGGCGTCACGGTGACGGCCCTATGCCCTGGCGCTACCGACACCAACTTCTTCGAGCGGGCCGGCGCCGAAAACACCAATGCCGCCCACGGCGACTTAGCCGACCCCAAAGTGGTGGCCAAAGACGGCTACGAAGCGTTGATGAAAGGCGAGATGCGCGTGATTTCCGGCATTACCAACAAGGTGCAGGCCATGCTCAGCAACATTACCCCCGATGGCCTCGTGGCCGCAGGCATGGGTAAAATGTTTGACGAGAAGAAGTAGTAAACAGCTTCTCTACTTCATACGGCGCTCTTCAGAACACAACAAGCGGCGGGAAAGCAGATACGGTTATGGAAAAGCGTTTTCAGGATAAGGTGTGTTTTGTCACGGGGGCTACCTCCGGTATTGGTCGGGCCACGGCTCTGCAGCTGGCGCGCGAAGGCGGCAAAGTAGCCGTGCTGGGGCGCAATGCGGAAGAAGGCCGCGAGGTGGTGGCCCTGATAAAAGCCGAGCAAGGCGAAGCCATTTTTATCCGGACCGATGTAGGCAAAGATGCGCAGCTGCGCCGGGCCGTAGAGCGCACCCTGGCCACCTGGCAGCGCATCGACGTGCTCATCAACGGCGTGGCCATGATGACGTTCGAGCCCATTCTGAAGCTCGACCCCAAGCAGTGGGATACGCTGATGGCGGTGAACGTACGGTCTCTTTTCCGACTGTGCCAACTCTGCCTGCCCCACATGAAGGGCGGTAGCATTGTGGTCATCAGCTCGGTGCACGCCCACCAGACAACGCCCAACGTGGTGCCCTACGCGGCCAGCAAGGGCGCTATCGAATCCTTTGTGCGGGGCCTGAGCCAGGAAATTCCGCATACCAAGGCCCGCATCAACGCCGTGGCGCCCGGCGCCGTGGATACGCCCATGCTCTGGAGCAACCCCAACGTGAAGAGCGGCAAGGAGAAAATCACCGGCCAGGTGGGTACGCCCGAAGAGCTGGCCGCGGCCATCTGCTTTCTGGCCTCCGCGGAAGCCAACTTTATCAACGGCTCTACCCTGGCCGTCGACGGTGGCCGCCTGGCGGCGTTGTAAGCTTCCCGGCAAGCCGCGCCTCCGGGCTGTTTGCAGGTCTTTGCGTACAACCGCACCATTGGCGTTAGCACTTTACTCCTCCATAAAAAGCGCCCGATACAGCAAGTGGATCGGGCGCTTTTTTGTGGAGAATACTACCGAGTTTCGGTCCTCAGGCTTTCCTCGAAGGCGGCAAAGCCTACTTTTTCTCCAGGTATACGGTGCGGGTGTTGGTAGCCGTAGTACCCACGAAGACGCGCTTCAGCGTCAGCTTGCCGGCGCTAAGCTCGGTAATCTTCCACTTGTTGCGCAGCACCAGGCCGTCGCCATTCACTCCCGTAACGATAAGCGAGTCGCCGTTGGCGCGCATGGTCCAGGCCCCTGGCGAGGTGGCCCCGGCAGTTTCGGCAGTTTCGTTGGAACACCGCACGGTGCCCCGCTCCTCGCGGTAGGCGCCGCCATTTTTGAACCGGAACTGGTCGTCGTAGTCGCAGGGTATAACAAGCTCCATCGGGCCCTGGCCGGTGGTTTCATACATATAGCTGGTCACGGTCCGGGGTGGGCTCGTCTTCTTTGCTACAGGCCGCAACTAGGACGCCCACGAGCAGCAAGCTTGCCATTTCCAGGCATATACTTAGGAGTTGACTGGACCCTGAACATCTGTTTAAAAGCTGTTTCAAACCTCAAATTTCAGCTCTTCAGTCCCGCGTCATCATACCTATATCTGGGTATATTTCAGAGAGTACCTGGGCAGCCCATCCTCAAAGCACCGCCCAAATCACAGCAAAAAGCCCTTGCCGTAGCGCATGAACACTGCGGTAGGTGCGGCTTTTAATACGTGCAGAACGCCTGCTTAGAAAGACCAACCAGCAACCACATAGAATAAGAGGCCGCTCACGAGTTGGCCTTGGGCGTAGGATGCCGCTCCTCGGCACTGGGCAAGGGCAGGCCGCGGGCATACAGCAGGGCATCCCGCTCACCGGCTTCGCGGGCGGCCACCTCGAATGGGATATTATAGTAGCCGTAGCGCGCCCAGCCTACCAGGTAGCGCCACAGAAAGCCGAAATAGCCATACTGCTCGAACTGCCGCACGTGCTCCATCTCGTGGGCCACCCAATAAGGGTCGCGCAGAAACTGCTCGCGGGTAACCCCGCTCAGGTGAATGCGGTGGCCCAGTACCATGGCTACACTGCCCGCCCCCAGCTTCAAGCGGGCGATGCGCGCCAGGGGAGAATTCTCAATGATCCGGGGGGATTTCATGGGGCGTAAATAGCAGGGCGGAGTATACGCCTAATATTCAAGGGTAGTTGCAGGAAGCTCAACCATTATTTTTACAATATTTTTAACTTTATAAAGAATTTTTGGCCATTTAGGGGTAAAAACTAGGACCTTTAAAATTTTATGGACTAGCTTTAACAAATGACCAAAATAGAAGACATCTGTTTTTGGTCATTCTAACCCTTGATGCGCTTCCCTTTTTCGGTGGTTTAAGGACTCCAAACCTCACGAAAAAACAAAGTACTTCGGCTTCCTTGCTACTGCGGAAACGGAGATTTTGCCACCCTACGACGGACAATGAAAAACAGTATCCTGTATTGCCTCGCCGCTGCCTCGCTGGCCCTCTCTTTCTTCTTCGAATACACTCCCGATTCCCCTGCTTCCGCTGGTCGTGCTTATGCCGCCACGGCCTCCCTCCTGCCCGACTTCTCGGGCGACAATGGCGACGACACACGTCCGGCCACTTCCCGCGACTCACTCGCCTACGGCTACTACTCCCAGGCCCTGGGCCTGAAGCTGACCTACAACGAAGACCAGAACCTGCTCCGTACCGTCACCGATTGGATCGGCACGCCTTACCGCTACGGCAGCAACTCCAAATCCGGCACCGATTGCTCGGGCTTTGTGACCCGGGTATTCAAAGAAGTATACGGCATCACGCTGCAGCGCAGCTCCCGCTCGATGTTCGAGAAGGTGAAGCGCGTGGGCAAAGATGAGATGCAGAGCGGCGACTTGGTGTTCTTTCGCCGCGGCCCTGGCCAGCCGATTTACCACGTGGGCATTTACCTGCAGGACGGCAAGTTTGCCCATTCGGCTACCAACGGCGGCGTGATGATCAGCTCGCTGAACCAGGCGTATTACCACCGCAACTTTTACGCTGCCGGCCGCGTAGAAACCAACTAATCGGCCGCCGACCGTATCATTTCCAAAAGCCTCGTTCCTCCGAACGGGGCTTTTGGCGTTTACAGCCCTCCTGCTGCCACCTGCATAACCATTTCGGACCGATGTAGTATAGGGCTAATAAGATACGCCCGGTGGCTGTGAGGCCGCCGTTTTGTAGCTTCGCCCCGATTTTACAAACCCTCTCCACCCATGGATAAGAACAACCCCAAAGGCTCCGATATTGCCGGCTCCCCGCTCTTCAAGAAATTCGTTGGCAAAGCCGAGGAGTACATCAAGAAGCCTACGCGCGTGAAGCAGCTGCTGAACGATGCGTACCAAAAAGCCAGTAACAAGAACGACGTGGGCACAATGGCCCACGAGGCCTGGGAAAGCCTGCAGATTCTGTTTCGCCTGATCAAAACTTCGGTTTCGGGTGAGTACACGGGCTTGCCCACGCCTACTATTGTGGCGGCCATTGCCGTGGTAATCTACTTCCTGAGCCCCATCGACCTGATTCCGGACTTTATTCCGGTGCTGGGTCTGCTCGACGACGTGGCCCTGGTAGCCTGGTTTACTAGCACCCTGACCGGCGAGATGGACAAGTTCAAGGAGTGGGAACGGACCCGCCCCATCGTGGTGAGCGAAGCCACTGACATCAAGCCCGGCCCCGCCACCACCATGCACACCTCCGATGGCACCACGGCCAACTCCGGCCCCAAGCCCGAGAACTCGGTGGGTCAGACGTCGGATGCGGCGCTGATGGGCACCGAAACCACTGAATCGACGAAGCGGGCAGGCAAGGTTGACCTGGACCAGCCCACCAACAGCCGCCTCTCGGATACGGATTCGGGCATATCCTCGCCCGACAGCAGCAACCCCAATCCCAGCCTGACCGGCGCCACCGACCCGGCTCCTAAAACCGACGTGAAGCCTCGCACCGACGACGTAGCCAACCGCACCGACAGCAGCCGCCAAGGCAACGACGGCGCCCTGGATACCGGCGGCAACGTTCGGTAAAGCTGAAGCCAGATAGCACAAAAAAGGCTCCCAACCTGCGTTGGGAGCCTTTTTTATTGCATCATAAGCCTAGGCATTACGCGGCCCAGTCGTGGGAGGGCGTGTGCGTGGCGACGTAGGTTACGAAGTCGCCGACGGTGCTCAACGGAACTTCATCGGGGATGGTGATGTGGAAGTTACGCTCGATTTCGAGGATAATATCGACTACATCAACCGTGTCGAAACCCAGCTCCCCGCTCAGGTTGCTGCTCACGCGCAAACGAGTTGGTTTGATGGCTTTACGCTTGCTGATAATTCGCAGCACCTGCTGCTGAATGGACTTGGGGGCGGAAGTCGTTGAAGAACGCATAAGAAACGACGTTGAACCAAAAGATAAAGGGGGCCGGAAAAGGGTTATGCTTCGGCCAACACCTCTCTCCGTACTGGAGATTCGGTTTCAGTCGAATGGGTTGCATTAGCATCCGCCGAGCGGCCGGTTATTTTTTCCCGCAGCTTTTCGCTGAGCAGGTACATAACGGGCACAACCAGAAGGGTGATTCCGGTGGCAAACACCAGGCCGAAAATGATGGTCCAGGCCAGCGGGCCCCAGAAGGTTACCGACTCACCACCGATGAAGAAGTGGGGCTCGAAGGAGTTGAACAGCTCGTAGAAGTCTATGTTCAGACCAATGGCCAGCGGAATCAGGCCCAGCGTGGCGGCCGTAGCCGTCAGAATCACCGGGTTCAGACGCGTGCGGCCGGCCAGCACAATGGCCTCGCGCAGCGGCATGCCCTGGGAGCGAAGCATATCAGTGAACTCGACCAGTAGAATACCGTTTTTCACCACAATACCCGCCAGGGCAATAATACCTACGCCGGTCATTACGATACTGACGTTCATGCCCGTGATGGCCAGGCCCAGCAGTACGCCGATGATGGAGAAGATAACCTCCGAGAGGATGATAACCGGCTTGCTGAACGAGTTGAACTGCGTGACCAGAATCACAAAGATCAGGCCCAGGGCACCCAGACCGGCCAGCGGCAGGAAGTCGCTGGTTTCTTTCTGGTCTTCCTCGGCACCACCCATCTTCAGGGTGTAGCCCGCGGGCACGGGGTACGACTTCAGGGCCGTTTCTACCTGCCGGGCTACGTCGGGACCGGTGAAGCCGTTGAGCACGTTCGAGGAGATGGTAATGACGCGCTTCACGTCCTTGCGCTTAATGCCGCCGTAGGTCGTGCTGTACTTCACGTCGGCCACCGACGAAATCGGCACCTGGCGCATCTGGCCCGTCGCGTCGCGGAAGGTCAGCGGCGAGTTCATGATAGCATCCACGTCGGAGCGGTAAGGCTTGGCGTAGCGTACCTGAATCGGATAGTCATCATCCGAGGTTTTGAACTTGCTGGCTTCCGAGCCATAGATGGCTGTCCGGACTTCCACCCCGATCTGGGCGGTGCTGATGCCTTCACGATTGGCCCGGGTCCGGTCGATGTTCACCGCAATTTCGGGGTTCCGGTCTTCCAGGTTGGAGCGTAGCTGCTCTACGCCGCCAATGTTGAGCGAGTCGATGTAACGGGTCACGTCCTTGGAGAGCTTGGCCAGCGTCACGTAATCGTCGCCGATGACCTCGATAGCAATAGGCTTACCCTGGGGCGGGCCGCTGGATTCCTGGTCAACCGAGATTTCGGCGCCGGGAATGCCTTTCACTACCTCCCGGATTTTGTCCATGTACAGGCTGGTGGCCGGGCCGGTTCGCTCGCTGAGCTCCTTGAAGGCCACGCCAATCTTGGCCAGGTTCGACTGCGACGTACCGGCGGCCGAGGCTTCGCCAGGGTCGGCGGCACCGATGGCCACATTGGTAATGACCGATTCCACGTCGGGGTTGTTATTGCCAATCACGCCGTAGATGCGCTTCTCCAGCACTTTAGCCACCGAGTCGGTTACCTCTACCCGCGTGCCCACCGGCATTTTCAGGTAGGTGTACACGAATTTGGGGTCGCCTTTGGGGAAGAAGTCCACCTTGGGCTGACGGGCGGCCACGGCGAAGAACGAGCCGATGAACAGCACCACGATGCTGCCCATTACCAGCGCAGGATGGCGCAGAGCCCAGGCCACCAGGTTGGCGTAGCCATCCATGAAGCGGGGCAGCACCTTGGTCTGGAACCCAGCAATCATGTGCACGAACACAAACTTGTCGAGGAAGCAGAAGATGATGATGGTAATGAACAGGTTGCCGACGAACGTCGAGCCCGTGGCGTAGCCAATCAGGGCAACGAGCAGCAGCACACCTACCAGAATCAGAAAGTTCTTGGTCAGCTGGGGCTTTTCACCGCTGTGGTGATCTTCGCGCTCCATGAACGAGACGGCAAATACCGGGTTCATGATAAAGGCCACGACCAGGGACGACATCAGGGTGATGATAAGCGTCACGGGCAGATAGTACATGAAGCTACCCACGATACCGGGCCAGAACAGCAGCGGCACGAAGGGCGCCACCGTGGTCAGGGTACCGGCCAGCACGGGTACGAATACCTCGCCGGCAGCATACTTGGCGGCCTGGGCCGTGGTCAGGTTGGGATGCTCATGCAGCAGCCGGTGGGTGTTTTCGATAACCACAATGGCGTCGTCCACCACAATACCCAGGGCCAGCAAGAAGGCGAAGAGCACAATCATGTTCAGCGAGAAGTCGAACACGGGAATGAACAGGAAGGCCAGGAACATGGAAATCGGCACCGACAGCCCCACGAACAGGGCGTTGGTGGTACCCATGAAGAACATCAGGATCAGCGTCACGAGCAGGAAGCCGATGATGATGGTGTTGATCAGGTCGTGGAGCGTAACGCGGGTATCGTTGGAGGTGTCACCGGTGATGGTGATTTTCAGCTCCTTGGGCAGGGTTTCCCGCGCCTCATCCACAATCACCTTGATTTTGTCGGAGGCGTCAATCAGGTTTTCGCCCTGGCGCTTCACCACGTTCAGGGTAATGGCGTTCTTACCGTCGAGGCGGGCAAACGATTCCCGGTCCTTGAAGGCATCTTCCACGGTGGCAATGTCGCCGAGGCGCACGGCCGAGCCGCTCAGGTTCTTGATCTGAATGTCGGCAATGTCGGAGGCCCGCACGTACTGCCCGGCCACGCGCACGGCGCGCTTCTGGCTGCCCACGTCGATGGAGCCGCCCGAAATGGTGATGTTTTCGCGGGCAATGGCATTCTGAATGTCGCCGAAGCCCAGGCGGGCGGCGCGCAGCTTATACAGGTCCACGTCCACGTTTACCTGCTGCTCGAGGGCACCGATGATGTCGACCCGGGTAATTTCGGGCAGGGCCTCAATCTTATCCTGGAAGTCGTCGGCCAGCTTTTTGAGCTGAGCGGCGGGCAGGTTGCCGGCCAGGTTGACGTTCATAATCGGCAGCTCCGAGAGGTTTACTTCCTGCACGGTAGGCGGCGTGGGCAGGTCGTTGGGCAGCTCCGAGCTGGCCTTGTCCACGGCGTCCTTGATGAGCTGCTTGGCGTACTGCACGTCCACGCCCGAGTCAAACTCGACGTCCACGATGCAATAGTCTTGGTTCGAGGTGGAGTTGATTTTCTTCACCCCGTTCACGCTCTTGATTTCCTTCTCGAGCTGGCGCGTCACCAGGTTCTCAATGTCGGCTGGCGAAGTGCCCGGATAGATGGTGGCCACGATGATGCGCGGAATCACGATGTCGGGGAATTTCTCCTTGCCCAGCTTGATGTAGGCAAAAATCCCCGCCACGCACAGCAGCAGCGTGATGATGTAAATACTGGTCTTATTATTAATGGACCAACTGGTTGGTCCGAACTCTTTTTCCACGTCCTGCATGGCAGTTGGGCAGTTAAGTGTGGGAGGATATTTCTTGGCGTGGCAGCGGGCGGCCGGCCCGCCGCGGCACGCTACAGGGTTACTACCTGTCCTTCATTCAGATTCTGATACCCGGCGGAAATCACCTGGTCGTTGGCCGCGAGGCCCTGGGTCACTTCAATTTTACCGTTATAAGTAGCGCCGGTCTTGATAACACGCTTGGCGGCTATTTTCTGGCCATCCTTCTGCTCTACAACAAATACGTAGCTGTTTTGCTCATCTTTCTGCACCAAATCCACGGGCAAAATCATGGCATTGGCGCGGGTGTAGTTCTGGATGCGGGCCGTGGCCACCATGTTGGGCCGCAGCTGAGCCACGGCCTTGTTCAGGCGAAACTCCACGGCGAAGGTGCGGCTGGCCGGGTTAATCGTGCGGCTCACTACCCGCACGGAGGCCGGCACTTCCTCACCGCCGAGGTCGGCAATGCTGATCAGGGCCTGGTCGCCGACTTTGATCTGGCTGGCGTAGGCTTCCGACACGTCGGCTACGATTTTGCCGCCGCTGCCGCTCAGCAGGCGCACCACCGGCACGCCGGGGCCGCCGTTCTCACCCACTTTGGCCGGCACGTCGTCCACGATGCCGCTGAAGGGTGCCACCACGTTGTACTGGGCGCGCTGCCGCTGCTGGGTAGCCAGGCTGCGCTGCAGGGCTTCGTAGTTATTTTTGGCCTGCAGGTACTGAATTTCAGTCCCGATTTCCTGCTTCCAGAGGCGGGCCTGCTTTTCGTAGACCACTTTGGCCAGCTCCAAGCGGGTGCGCAGCTCGGCAATGCCCGATTCGAGCACGGCCGCGTCCTGGGTAGCCAGCACTTGTCCTTTGCTTACCCGGTCGCCGCGCTGCACGCGGATATCGGTGAGCACGCCCGGCACGCGGGGCGACACGTTGGCATTTTCGTCGAAGTCGACGCGGCCCTGCACCTCCAGGTAGCTCTTGAAGCTCTCGGGCTGCACTTTCAGCACACTAACGGGCGTGGAGCGTACTTCCGAGCTATCGGCGGCGGCACCGGTTTTGGCTTCCAGCTCGGCAATTTTGGCCTGGTTGGCGGCCTGCTCTTGTTTCAGCTTAGCCAACTCGGCGGCGGGGTCTTGCTTGCCACCGCAGGAAGCCAGGAAAGCCATTGCCAGCACGGCCGCAGAAGTAGTGTATTTCATGGTAGTGAAGCTATGGGCCAGCCCGCGGGGCAGACTAACCGAAAGGGAAGGGAGTTTCTTAGAAGATAAAAGCATCAGCACAAACGATTAGCGGCGGCCCAGCGTACCGGCGGCCTTGCTGTAGTCCACCTTGGACACCAGCGCGTCGTAGAGGGCCGAGTAGTAGTTGGTCTGGGCCTGGCGCAGGTCGGTTTCGGCCGTAATAACTTCCAGGTTGGAGCCGACGCCCTCCTGGAACTTGATTTTGGCGACGCGGGCCACGTTGGTGGCCAGCTCCAGGTTGGCTTTCTGGTTGCCGAGCACGGCCAGCGTGTTTTGCAACGACGCCGTAGTCTGCGCCCGCTCCAGGTCGATGCCCTGCTGCAGCGTCGTGAAGCCCTTGTTTACCTGCTCCAGGGCCAGCTTGCCCTGCTCGATGCTGTACTTCTTGCGGAAGCCGTCGAACACGGGAATGTTGAGCTGCAGGCCCACGTTGCCGAAGCCAAACCAGTTCTGGTTGATAAAGCCTTTGTCGCTTTTCGAGTTGGGGCCGCGGAACTCCATCAGGCCGCCGAAGCGGTTGTCGGAGCCGGTGAAGCCGTAGGCGGCAATCAGGTTCAGGGTGGGCAGGTAGCCCGAGCGGCGGTTGCGCACGTCGAGCACGGCCAGGTCGCGCTGGGTTTCCAGCACCGAGTACTCGATGCGGTTGCCGTAGTTGAACGAGTCGCTGAGGTTGATCAGGCTACCCCGCTCGGCTTCAATCACAGCCTCATCGAGGCGGTCGGTCAACTCCACGGGCTGGCGCTGGTCGAGGCCCATCTGGAATTTGAGCAGGGCCACGCTCAGGTCGATAAGCCGGGCCGCGTTCTGCTGCTCAATCTTGAGGTTGTTGACCTGCACCTGCAGGCGGTCCACGTCGAGCTTTTCCACGAAGCCCTCCTTATACGTCTGCGTGGTCTGGTACAGCAAGGTGTCGAGGCGCTGCACGTTGCGGGCCAGCAGCGCCAGCCGCTCGCGGGCCACCAGCGTGCTGTAGTAGGCTTTCGAAACCTGCTCCACCACCTCGATTTCGCTTTGCTGGGTTTGCTTCACCGACAGCTCCTTATATACGTTAGCGGCCTTCAGGCCCAGCAGGTAGGAGCCGTTAAAGAGCATCTGCGAAGCCGAAGCCGCCGCGTTGCCGGCATACTGCAGGCCAAACGCCAGGGGCTGCGGACCGGTAGCGGGCACGGGCGTGTAGGCCGGCGTCAGGGTCACGGTTTCGCCGCGCTGCACGCGGGCCAGTTGCTCCTGGGTCAGAGTAGTACCGTTCAGGGTGCCGGGGCCGCCGGCAAAGGCGCCGAAGTCGACCAGGGACTTCTGCAGCTTCAGGTTGTCGGTCAGGGCCGCCGATACGTTGATCTGGGGCAGTCCCGCCGAGCGAATTTCGCCCACGCGGGCCACGGCCACCTGCTCGTTGAGCCGCGCCGACTGCAGCGTCGATTTATTCTTCAGGGCATAGTCGATGGCCTGTTGCAGCGAGAACTGCACCGGCGTGTTGGTGGCCACGGGTTGCCCCGTAGAGGGCGTTTGCGCCAGAAGCTGCTGAACGCCGATGAAGGCCAAAGCCGCCAGCAGGCACAGAAAGCGAAGCATATTTTTCATCATGAAAACGCGAAAAACGATAAGCGGAAAGGGAATGAGAGCAGAGCAGTAAGTAAGAGTTAGGCTTCCGGTTCGGTGACGTTCCGGTATTTGTTGATGAGCTTATGGCCTTTCAGGGAGGAAATGCCGGCCAGGTAATGCTCCACGCAGGCAATGTGAATGCGCTGCAGGTCGAATTCTCTGGTCGGAAAAACTTTGGGGTCGAAGATGATTTCGATTTCTGCCAGCCGGATGCGGGCAATAACTTCCACGTCAATATCTGCCCGATACACACCTTCGCTGATACCCCTACGCAGGTTCTCGATGATTTTGCTCAGGATGAAGGTGTTCTTGTGCTGCTCGAACAGGGCCCAGGCCTGCGGATGGTATTTCTGCAGGTCGAAGAAGATGCTGGGGTGCACGTTGCTCAGGGTTTTCTTGTGCCAGTGCATCAGGTTGTACATCTCCTCCAGAGCGTTGGAGCCGGTAGCAAACACGTTTTCGCACTCGACCTCCTCCGACAGCAGATACTTCTGCATCACACCGTGCACGATCTGGTCTTTGTTTTCAAACCATTTATAGAGCGTTTTTTTCGACATGGCCAGCTGGGTGGCAATGTCGTCCATCGATACGCTGCGGATGCCGTTACGCATGAACAGCTCGACGGCAGCGACTAAGATCCGGTCCTTGATTTCCATACTCACGGGGCAAAGATACGACGGAAACTTTTAATGACTTCAAAGTTTCCATTAATTTTTTGCTATCCGTTTTCCGGCGCTCAACTTCCTTCCTGAAGGACGAATGGCCGCGGCGAATACTTTATGCGGGCCGCACTATATTTTCAAGAAGTTGCTGCTGAGCCTTCGTTTTCGGGTCGCGCCGGGCCGGCGTTGGGTGCGCCGGCTCTTCCAATCCGCAGCCGGCGTCGTACCTTGGGGCCAGTATTTTTCTGGCGCTACTTCCCCCTACCCTATGAAAATCCGCACTGGCTTCGGCTACGACGTGCATCAGTTACAGGAAGGCCTGCCTTTCTGGCTTGGCGGCATCCAGGTTCCGCACACCCACGGCGCCCTCGGCCACTCCGACGCCGACGTGCTCATCCACGTTATCTGCGACGCGCTGCTGGGCGCGGCCAACCTGCGCGACATCGGCTTCCACTTCCCCGACACCGACCCGCAGTACAAGGGCATCGACAGCAAGCGGCTGCTGGCCGAAGTGATGCGCCTGCTGCGCGAGCGGGGCTACAGCATCAGCAACATCGACTCGACCATCTGCCTGGAAGCACCCAAGGTGAACCCCCACATTGCCGAGATGCAGCGCGTGCTGGCCGAGGTGATGGGCATTCCGGCCGAAGACATTTCCATTAAAGCCACCACCACCGAGAAACTCGGCTTCGTGGGCCGCCGCGAGGGCGTAGCTGCCTACGCCAGCGTCCTGATTGTGCAACCTTAGTGGTGAGTTAGCGACTTAGTGAGTTAGTGAGTTGTGGTTCCATTGGCACGATTTGCGCCAGCGGCGTAGCAATTCCCCGTTTTATCCGCTTCCTCTCCTTCTTCCTCCCCCACTGCTTTTCATGAAAAAAACCTCTCTGTACGCGCTGCTCCTGGCCGCGTGCTGCGCCACCACGGCGGTAGCCCAGCAGGCACCGGAAAAAGTTAAAGTCAAGCGCAAGCGCGGCAAAACCGAAGCGGCCGCCACCCCGGCCCCGGCCGACACTACGCCGCCGATGACCCGGCAGGCTCCGGAAGAAGCCGACTGGGCCAACGTGTATGGCGCCACCATCACCCAGGCCGACCTGCGCGAGCACCTGACTATTCTGGCCTCGGATGCTTATGAAGGCCGCGAAACCGGCGAGAAAGGCCAGAAAATGGCCGCCGATTACCTTGCCAAGCGCTTTAAGGACCTCGGCCTGACCGGCCCCGTACAGAACTCCGATAACCCGTATCTGCAACACTTCACGATGGAGCGCTCCACCTGGACCGGGGAGGCAGCCCTGAAAGTGGGCGGCTCGAACTACGGCTGGCTGACGGACTTCTACGCCTACGGCAGCTCGCCCTTCCAGAACGAAACCACGATTCAGCCGGTGTTTGCCGGCTACGGCATCGAGCAGGAAGGCTACTCCGACTACGCCGGCCTCGACGTGAAGGGCAAGGACATTATCGTGCTGCTGGGTGAGCCGCTGAACGCCGCCGGCAAGCCGCTGCTGGGCAAAGAGGGCCAGGGCAGCAAGTGGGGTATGGATTTCCGGGCCAAGGCCGCCAAAGCCGCCGAGAAAGGCGCCCGCAGCGTGTTCTTCGTGGAAACCGCGCCCGGCAGCAGCTTTACCAAAGCCGCCGCCCGCATGGCACCCTACATCAGCCGCCCCACCGTCAGCTTCCTCGACAACAAGGAGGCCGCCCGCTCGGCCTTCTTCGTGTCGCCGGCCGTGGCCTACAAAATGCTGGGCACCACCGCAGCCGGCCTGGGCAAGTACCAGAGCGCCGTCAACAAAGCCGGCAAGCCGGTAGCCGGGCTGTTCAAGCCCGCCAAGGTTACCATCAAGGCCCCCAAGAAAAAGGAGCAGTTCACGACTGAAAACGTGCTGGGCTTCCTGGAAGGCACCGATAAGAAGGAGGAAATCCTGGTGGTGTCGGCTCACTACGACCACATCGGCGTGATTAACGGGCAGGTGCACAACGGCGCCGACGACGACGGCTCGGGTACGGTGTCGGTGCTGGAAATGGCCCAGGCGTTTACCAAAGCCAAAGCCGAAGGCCACGGCCCCCGCCGCAGCATGCTGTTTCTGACCGTGACGGGCGAGGAAAAGGGTCTGCTGGGCTCGGAGTACTACACCGACCACCCCGTTTTCCCGCTGGAAAGCACCATTGCCGACCTGAACATCGACATGGTGGGCCGCACCGACAAGGACCACGAGGGCAAGGCCGACTACGTCTACGTTATCGGCTCCGACAAGCTGTCGTCGGAGCTGCACGCCATCAACGAGGCGGCCAACAAGAAGTACACCCAGATTGACCTCGACTACCGCTTCAACGACCCCGAGGACCCAAACCGCTTCTACTACCGCTCCGACCACTATAACTTCGCCAAGCACAAGATTCCGGTGGCCTTTTTCTTTAACGGCGTGCACGACGACTACCACGGCGCCGGCGACGAAGTAGAGAAAATCGAGTTTCCGAAGATGGAAAAGCGGGCCCGCCTCGTGTTTTTCACGGCCTGGGAGCTGGCCAACCGCAACGACCGGATTGTGGTGGACTCGAACAAACCGTAGTTTCGGCCGAAACTCTAGCCTGAGCGTGGCAGTTGGTGAAGTATCCCGCACTTCGCTGGCTGCCACGCTTTATATTTGCTTATACCCCGCGCCCTCTCACACCCTACTGCTATGACCAAAGCTGCCCAGTTCCTGACCGACTCCGACCGCAAAGCCTTCGACCTGGAGCACCGGCGCAAGATTCGCTTCAACATCGGCAAGTACAACGCGGCCGTGCAGACCGGCCTGGGCTGGTACGACGACCACGAGCTGGCGCGGGAGCGGGCATCTTACCTCAAGGCCAAGGCCATCAACAACCTCGACCAGTACCTGCTGCAGTGGGAAGAAAACTTCACCAAACGCGGCGGCAAGGTTATCTGGGCCCAGAATGCGGATGAGGCCCTGACGGAAATCGGCAAGATCATGCAGCGCAAAAAGGCCCGCACTGTGGTGAAGGCCAAGAGCATGACCACCGAGGAAATTCACCTCAACAAGTACCTGGGCAAAAACGGTATCGACTCGGTCGAAACCGACCTGGGCGAGTTCATCGTGCAGCTCAACGGCGAGCGGCCCTACCACATCGTGACGCCGGCCATGCACCTGAGCAAGAAGGACATTGCCGACATCTTCGTCAAGCACCTCAAGATTGAGCCCACCGACGATGCCCAGAAGCTGGTGCTCACGGCCCGCCACCTGCTGCGCAGCAAGTACACCTCGGCCGAAGTGGGCGTCACGGGCGGCAACTTCCTGCTGGCCGACATCGGCGGCATTGCCGTGACCGAAAACGAGGGCAACGCCCGCCTCTCGGCCACGTTTCCCAAAACCCATATTGCCATTGTGGGCATTGAAAAGGTCATTCCCAGCGTCCACGACCTGGATTTGTTCTGGCCCCTGCTCAGCACCAGCGGCACGGGCCAGCAGGTCACGGTCTACAACACGATTTATACCGGCCCGCGCCAGCCCATGGAAAAGGACGGACCCGAGGAGATGTACGTGGTGCTGCTCGACAACGGCCGCACCAACCTGCTGGCCCAGCCCGACAAGCGCGAGGCCCTGCACTGCATCCGCTGCGGGGCCTGCCTGAATGTGTGCCCGGTGTATAAGAACATCGGCGGCCACACCTACGAGGCTACCTATTCCGGCCCCATCGGCTCGGTGATTACGCCCCATTTGTCGGGTCTGGAGGAAAACAAGCACCTGAGCTTTGCTTCGTCGTTGTGCGGGGCCTGCTCGTCGGTGTGCCCGGTCAAGATCAACATTCACAACATCCTGCTCAAAAACCGCCAGCAGAGCGTGCAGGCCGGCTATTCCGACAAGGAAGAGCAGCGCGCCATTACGCTCTGGCTGCACGGCATGAAGCACCGCTGGCTCTGGGACATGGCCCCCACGAGCGGTAAAAACTGGGTCCTGAGCCGCCTGCTGGGCCAAACCGGCTGGAGCAAGCGCCGCGAGGGGCTGCAGATTGCGCCTAAGTCGTTCAAACAGCTCTGGAAAGCGCGCAAGTAAAGCGCCTAAGCAGAATTTCCGAGCGGCCAAGCCCAACGGCTAATGCGGGAACCCAACCATTCCGGACGGTAAGAGTTAATACGCCCAGCGGGCACGATGCCACGCGGTTGCGTATTTTTTATGCTCGATTTGCTAGTGCGGGTGGCCGTTTTTCTGGGCGGCACTTTTCTGATTCTTACGGTTGTTTTATCCGCCATCCGCTCGTTTGTGCTGCCCCGCAATGAGTCGGTGCTGATCAACAACTGGGTGTTCATGACGGTGCGGTATTTTTTCAGCTTTCTGGCCGCCCGCTACCAGACCTATGCCAAACGGGACCGGATCATGGCCCTGTTTGCCCCGGTGGCCCTCGTCATGCTGCCGATTATCTGGCTGTTGCTGCTCTCCTTTGCCTACGCGGGCATCTACTGGGCACTAGGCGAGGGCGACTTTACCAAGAGCTACCTGCTCAGCTCCTCGTCCCTGCTTACGCTGGGCTCGGTGGAAGCCACCACCATTCTGATCAGCATCGTGACCTACTCCGAAGCCACGTTTGGCCTGCTGCTCATCACGCTGCTCATCTCCTACCTGCCCACCATGTACCAGGCCTTCACGCGACGCGAGCTGGTGGTGGCCCGCCTGGAGCTGCGCTGTGGCAACAACCGCACGGCTGCCGAGCTGATTGGCTGGCTGAACCGCACCGGCTCGTTGGCCGACGACGGCCCACAGTGGAAAGTCTGGGAGGAGTGGTTTGTGGAAATCGAGGAAACCCACACTTCCCTGCCGATTCTGTCGTTTTTCCGGTCGCCGCAGCCCGGCCGCTCCTGGGTGACGGCCGCCGACCTGATTCTGGATGCGGCGGCTGTCATTATCAGCAGCGTCGAGCAGAAGCGCGACCCGGATATGGAGCTGTGCTTTAAAGCGGGCTGCGTGGCCATCAACCGGGTATCACGCTACTTTGAGGAACGGGCCGCAGCCGAGCCGGTCGAGGCCCTGACCGAGGAAGACCCCATCGAAGACCCCACCCGCGCCGGGTTCTTCCAGACGTTCGACCAGCTCCGCGACGCCAACGTGTCGTTGGTCGACAACCGCGAGGAAGCCTGGAAGCGCTACAAAGAGCTGCGGATGCGCTACGCCAGCGCCATCGAGTTTCTGGCCAAGCTGACCATGGCTCCCGAGCTGAAAGCCATTGGCGGCAGCCGCTAGCTGGGCCGAACCGGAACAGAAAAGCCCCACCAGATCTACCTGGCGGGGCTTTTTTATTGGCTAATAAACAGGGGCTTACTCGTTGTCTTCGTCGGGCAGAATATTGACGTCCTGCACCAGCACCATCTTCTCGATTTCCCGGCCCCGGGTGGTGTTAGCCAGGCCACCGAGGGCCGTTTCCTTGTAGCGGGTTTCCATGCTCTGGCCCACTTCGCCCAGCGCCGCCACGCACTGATCCACGGGAATAACGGGGTCGACGCCGGCAATGGCAATCTGGGCCGAGGAGAAGGCAATGGCCGCCGCCGAGGCGTTGCGCACCACGCAGGGCACTTCCACCAGGCCCGCCACCGGGTCGCAGACCAGGCCCAGCATGCACTGAATGGTAATGGCTACGGCCGCAAACACCTCGTTGATGGAGCCGCCCAGGCAGTAGACGATGGCGCCCGAGCCCATAGCGGCGGCGCTGCCGGTTTCGGCCTGGCAACCGCCTACGGCCCCGGCCAGGGAGGCATTCTGCTCGATAATGAGGGCAATGCCGGCGGCCACGAGCAGGCCTTCCAGAATCTTGTGGTCATCGAGCTTGTGTAAATCCTGAATCGTGACCAGCACGCCGGGCAGAATGCCGGAGGCCCCGGCCGTGGGAGCAGCTACCACCCGGCCCATGCACGAATTCACTTCTTTGGCGCCCAGGGCGCGGGTGATGAGCTGCTTGAACTCGGGGGAAAGCACCGTGATGGGCGAGGCCGCAATCTTCTTGGCTCCGTTGTTAATCATACCCGAGCGGGAGGTCATATCCTCGGTCAGGCCGGTTTTCACCGCGTCACGCATCACGTCGTAGGCTCGTTGCAGACCGGGCCAGATATCGGCCTCAGCGCGGCCCTTCTGCTCGATTTCGTAGTCGAGCACAGGTTGGTAGAGGGCCTGGCCGGTGGCTTCGCAATGGGCCTGCCAGCTGGCAAAATCAGTGAACAAGAGCGACATGATGGGTGGGAGTACGGGGTGGGAGACAACTCAGAACACGGGCGCGGCGGCGGCGGTTCGCCGAAACGGGCCACGAAAATCGGGAGAAATTATTCGTCGGCGGCTATGGCTCCGGTATCTACGCCGAAAAGAGCCCTTCAGTGGTCTGCAAGCCCGGCCGGCCGGTTCCAGCCAATGCAAACAGCGCCCGACCTGCTGGGCAAATCGGGCGCTGTGCTGTGGTAAAGGCGGCGTTATGCTTCCTGCTGCTCCCCAACCAGCTTAATAGCGGCCGAGTTGATGCACAGGCGCAGGCCGCCGGGCGGCGGACCGTCGGGGAAAACGTGGCCCTGGTGGGCGTCGCAGACGTTGCAGAGCACTTCCACGCGGGTCATGCCGTAGCTCGTGTCTTTCTTGTAGCGGATGGCGCTTTCGTCCACGGGCTGAGTGAAGCTGGGCCAGCCCGTGCCACTCTCGAACTTGGTGCGCGAGTCGTAGAGCGGAGTGCCGCAGCACACGCAGGCGTAGAGGCCCGCTTCGTGGGCTTCGCAGTATTCACCGGTGAAGGCCCGCTCGGTGCCGTGCTGGCGCGTGACGTGGTATTGCTCGGCCGTGAGCTGCTGCTTCCACTCGGCGTCGGTTTTTTCTACGCGCCGCGCGGGCGCCGGGCTGCCATGGTTGGCCAGCCGGATAACATCGTTCCAGGTTTGCATATTTGGGTTGATTGTGAAGGCTACTAGCGTGTGAAGGGAAACGCCAAAACCCAGCGGTTAGTTTTCGGCGGCCAGCCCGGTGCTACTCTACCTCCGGCACGGGCTGCGCCGACCAGCGCCGCCACTGCTGCCGGGCAAAGCGCAGAAAAGCGGGCGGCGCGCCCCGGAAGTCCTTTTCGTTGTGGTAGCGCCCGTCGTAGATGGAATAGTCGCCCCGGGCCTCGGCCCGCTTTTCATCCACGGTGTCGAGGCAGCAGATGGTGGCCGGCATCCGCTTGCTGATGGGCAGCGAATCGTACTGCACCACGTTATTGCCGCGCAGGGCATATTTGGCGGCATCCTCGTGCAGAATAAGCTTCAACTCCAGCGGACTTACATCGCCGCGGCACCCCAGGGCGTAAACGAGCATCGTCTCGGTGTGGCCGTCATTGTCCAGGTCGGTAATGGCCGTAGAGCCGGGCAGCAGGCTGAGCGCCAGGTCGAGCGGGCAGTGGCCTACGTGGTCCTGCAGCTTCCACAGCAGTTGGTAGCCGCCCGGCCGACGCACGTATTGCCGGGCGTAAAGCTCCACGTGCCGCGCGCCCTCGGCCTCATCGGCCTCATCGGGCGCATTGGGCTCGTCCTGCTCGGCCGTGCGCGTCACGACCAGCACGTTGGTTCCGTTAGCATCTTCCCATTGCCTGGCTTCCTGCAGCTTGCCGGCGGGCAACACTACGCCCGCCGGCAGCTGGCTGGCTGTCAGCGTACGAACCTGGCTGGTTTCAAATGCGGCGGGCAACTCAATTTTGGGCCGTGGGGCTGCTGCTTCGGCGGGCTGCTGCCGGGGCTCGTCGGCGCAGGCGGCCAGCAGCAGCAGGCCGCCCAGCCAGGAAAGTTGACGCATGGTGTATCCGCTGGATTTGGTTTCAAGTATAGTCAACCATGCGCATTCTTACCGCCGCCCAAACCCGCCAGGCCGACCAGGCCACGCTACGGGAGCAGAATATAACTTCGGAAGCCCTGATGGAGCGGGCCGCTGCGGCCTTCACCCAGTGGCTGATGGCCCGCCAGACCCCAGCCGACGCCGGCGAAGTGCTGGTGTTCTGCGGGCCCGGCAACAACGGCGGCGACGGGCTGGTAGCGGCCCGCCTGCTACACCAGGCCGGCTACGCCGTGCGGGTGTTCGTGCTGCCGGCTACGAGTTATTCCACCGACTTCGAAGCCAACCGCCAGCGCCTGCCCCCGGCCGTGCCCCTGGCTACCCTGACCGCCGAGCTACCGCCCGTAACAGCCGGCGCCCTGGTTATCGACGCGCTGTTTGGCACGGGCGTGAGCCGGCCGCTGCGTGGGCTGGCCGCCATGGTGGTGAGCCACCTGAACCAGGCGGCCGCCCGCATCGTGGCCATCGATATGCCCTCGGGCCTGCTGGCCGATGCGCCCCAGGCCCCTGAAGCGCCTGTTATTCAAGCCCGGCACACGGTGAGCTTCGAGCTGCCCAAGCTGGCGTTTCTACTGCCCCAGAACGCACGTTACGTGGGCCAGTGGCATACCGTCCCGATTGGCCTGAGCCGGGAGTTTCTGACGGGCGCTGAGGGCACGATGCACTTCGTGGATGCCACTTTGCTGGCGGGTCGCCTGCCCAAACGGGCGAAGTTTGGGCACAAGGGTACGTATGGGCACGCGCTGCTGCTGGCCGGCAGCCGGGGCAAGCTAGGTGCGGCCCTGCTTGCGGCCCAAGCCTGTCTGCGCAGCGGTGTGGGGCTGCTTACGGTGCGCACCCCGGCCGTGGGCTACGACATTCTGCAAACTGCCGCGCCCGAAGCCATGGCCCTCACCGACCCGGCTCCGGATTTCATCAGTGAGCTGCCTGACTTGGGGCCGTACTCGGCCATCGGCATTGGGCCGGGCCTGGATAAAGCCGAGGCGACCAAACTGGTGCTGGAAAAACTGCTGCGCGAAACAAAAGTGCCGCTGGTCATCGATGCGGACGCGCTGAACCTGCTGAGCGCCAACCCCGACCTACTCCGGCTGTTGCCCCCGAATTCTGTCCTGACGCCCCACCCGAAAGAGTTTGAGCGCCTCGCCGGCCCGGCCCACGACGACTACCACCGCCTGGAGCTACTGCGCGCTTTCTGCCGGAAGCACCAGTGCTACACAGTGCTGAAGGGCGCCTACACCTGCCTGGGCACGCCTGCGGGGGAGCTATACTTTAACAGCACCGGCAACCCCGGCATGGCCACCGGCGGCAGCGGCGACGTGCTGACCGGCACCCTCACGGCCCTACTGGCCCAGCGGCTGCCCACGCTGGATGCCACCCTGCTGGGCATCTACGCCCACGGCCGCGCCGGCGACCTGGCCGCTCAGCACACGGGCGAAGCCGGCCTGCTGGCCGGCGACCTGACGCGCTACCTCGGTCCGGCGTTGCAGGAGCTAACCACGCCCGACGCGTTGTGAGCCTTGCGCCGCTTAGGCGGCCCAGTACACGGCCACAAACTGCACAATCATGATTCCGTCGGCCAGCAGGGCGAAGTAATAGTCGGGGCGGGTTTCGTCGGCAAACCAGATGATGAAGCCAGTAAGCAGCGTGGGCAGCGTGAGCACCAGCAGGTGGGCCGGTGCCACGCCCTGCGGAATAAGCAGCCCCGACACGGCCAGGCTCAGCAGGGCCAGGGCCTTAGCGGCCCGAATACCGAAGATGCCGGGAAACGTGCGCGTGCCGCTGAGCAAGTCTTTGGTGTAGTCGCGGATGTCGAAGACGAAGGCCAGGGCCAGGATAAAGAAGAAGCGCCGCCCGAACAGCACCAGCACCACCGGCGCGCTCAGGGCCTTGCCTAGATAGAGGGCCGGCACCCACACCGTAATGGCCGCCCAGACGTAGGCAATCAGGAATACCTTGAGCAGCGGCAAGTCGCGCAGGGCCCGCCACCGGCCGCGCCGCTTGATGATGGGAAAGGAATAGAGCAGCGAAATAGCGGCCAGGTGCCCCAGAAACAAGGTCAGGTGCCGCCAGCCGTCGAGCCAGAACAGCAGCGCGGCCACGCCCAACGCCCCCAGCGCCAGCAGAAACAGCTCGCGCCGGTGCTGAATCATCCAGCGCTTGCGCTCCGAAAGCACGGCCTGCTGCCGGAACTTGTAGGGCAGCACGCTGTCGATGTTGTAGAGAAAGAGCGTCGCCGTGAAAATCAGCGTGGCCAGCCGGAAGGGAATGTCGGTGCGCCAGAACAAAAAGGTGGCCCAGGTGAGACTGGTAGCGGCGGCGGCTACCAGCACACTGCTGTAGAGCGTGGCATCAACCCAGCGCTTCAGGCCGGAGGAAGCAGGGGAAGGAACGGCGGCCGCTGGTTTGTCGCTGACTTGGCGCATGGCTCCGGGCGTCTTGGAGGAAAAGGAAAAAAGCCACAACGCCGCGCCGCAAAGATAGGGTTCCGGCTGCTACTCGCCGGTTTCGTCGTGGCTGGCATCCACGGGCTTGGACTGCGGGGAGCCGTGCTGCCGCAGGAAAATGGACAGCCCCACGATGGCAACAATGGAGAGAAACTCGCTCTGCCAGTTCTGAAACGACTGAAACCAGAACCGCGACGTAGCCATAAACTCCAGCAACGACACGGTGGGCTCCCCGTGCTGCTGCTGCTCAATGTTGTACACGCTCAGGCCGCCACGGGCGTGCAGCCACACAGAGGCGAAAAACAGCAGAAAAAAGACGATGCTCAACGACTTCTTGTAGAGCTGCAGCTGCCAGCCGCCGCGCTTCACCGGGCCGGGCGCGCCTTCTTTGCCAGGGTCTGGCTCCCGGTCCACTTCTTCTTCCTCGTAGAGCTTTTTCGACTCGGACGAGCCTTTCTGCCGCAGCCAGATGGTCAGCAGCACGAAGAGGCCCATCTGCAGAAACTCACTTTCCCAGTTCTCGAAGGTGGCTTCCAGGAAGTGGCCCGAGGTCAGGTACTGACCCAGCGTGAGGGCGGGCAGCTGCAGGTCTTCCAGGTCCTGGTTGTATTCGTACCAGCCGGTCAGGGCCTGCCCCACCATGGTAATGAGCACCAGCACGGTGCCCACCAGCAGCAGGCTGTTTTCGTAGAGGAAGCGCAGAAACGGTGAGGACGCGGGTTGCTTGGGCATGTTGGCGCCTACGTAGCCCGCCGCGCATTAGGTACAGCCGAGCTTAGGATTCGGCTACTGCTCAGCCTGCTACAGAAAGTAACTGGGCGGTTCCTTACAAGCCATAATAAAAGAACGTCATGTCTCCCGCTGGGCGACATGACGTTCTAAAAATTGGGGACTCTTACGGCCAAAGCCGCGAAACGCTTTACAGTTCGACGCCGGCCGAAGTGGTAACGTCACTCTGCTTGAAGGTTTCGTTGTAGAGCTTGATGCTGTCCTCGATGATGCGGTAGGCATCTTCGCGGCCCAGGAACTGCTCCACCGTCACCTGCTTGTGCTCCAGGGCTTTGTAATCCTCGAAGAAGCGGCGCATCTCCAGCAGCGTGTGTGGAGGCAGGTCGGCAATGTCGTTGTAGTGGTTTACCGAAATGTCGTTGGCGGCTACGGCAATGATTTTGTCGTCTTCCTCGTCGCCGTCAATCATCTGCATCACCCCGATTACCTTGGCATCCACCAGGCACATGGGCACGATGTCGACCGAGCAGATAACCAGAATATCGAGCGGGTCTTTGTCGTCGCAGTAAGTCTGGGGAATAAAGCCGTAGGCGGCAGGATAGTGCACGGCCGAAAACAGCACCCGGTCCAGCTTCAGCATGCCGCTGTCCTTGTCGAGCTCGTACTTGCCCTTCGAGCCTTTGGGAATTTCAATGATGCCGTTCACAACTGCGGGGGCGTTTTCGCCGCGCTCCACATCGTGCCAAGGGTTAAAATGAGCCATTTGTTCGTTGTTGGTTATTAGTTACTCGTTGTTGGTGGTTGGTGCGGCGGGCTTGGCTTTTTGGGGGTTTGTCATCCTGAGCTTGCGAAGGACCTTATTACGTCTGAACTGCTGTTAATGGCTTCGTTCTGGCCTAATAAGGTCCTTCGCTTTGCGGACGTCAGATGAAGGATGACACGTAAAAAAGGTAAGACCTACCGGCCCAGCACTTCCGGCAGCGGGGTGCCGCTACTGCCGTTGGGCTCCTGAATGTGCAGCCAGCTGGCCAGCGTGGGCGCAATATCCGTGATTTTGGTGGGCCGCGTCGATTCGCCGCGCTTCACATGCCAGCCCCAGAACAGCAGCGGCACGTGGGTATCGTAGTTGTTCAGCGAGCCGTGAGTGGTGCCCTTGTTGATCGGGTAGGCATACGATTCGAGCCAGCCCGGCTCCAGCACCACGAGCACGTCGCCGCTGCGCTTGGGGTAGTAGCCGTTTTCCAGGTACATCAGCATCCCGCTTTCCCAGTGCGACTTCTGCAAATCGTCGGCTGTGATGGCGCGGGTGACGCCCGAAAGCGTGGTGGCAATATCGACCACCTCATCCTGCACCGTGCGCAGGTTGAGCTGCTTCTGGACAATAAGGGGCCGATTGAGGTACACCTGCTGGTTTTCGTAGCTCAGCACCCAGTTGCCGGCGCCGTGGCGCTTCACCAGGGCCTGCTGAATCGAGTCGCGCATGAGGCGCGGGCCCACCGAGCCGGCGGGCAGGTGGTGCTCCAGCATAAAGTTGGGCGACTGCGCCGCGGCGTGGTCGGCGGAGAGGAACACGAGGGCCTGCCCCTTGCCCACGGTTTTGTCGAGGTAGGTCAGCAGGCGGGCAATATCCTGGTCGAGGCGCAGGTAGGTGTCCTCGGTTTCGATGGCCGTGGTGCCAAACTGGTGGCCCACGTAGTCAGTCGAGGAAAAGCTCAGGGCCAGAAAGTCGGTTTGGCCGCGCTGGCCCAGCTGCTCGGCCCGCACGGCTTCCAAGGCGAAGTCCAGCGTAAGGGAGTTGCCGAAGGGCGTGGAGCGAATCAAGTCCAGGTTGCGGGGCGTGGCCACCGGCGCTTTTTCGCCTTCAGCTTTCAGGGCGCCCTGCACGGCCCGGGGCGCCAGGGCACTCAGGCGGGGCAAATCGTGGGGGAATACGGGCTTGTCTTCGCCCCGATACGCCGATTCCCAGGCCACGTCGTCGGCCGAGCTTTCGGTGTACTGGCCGATGGGCAGCAGCGTTTCCCAGGGCTTGTCGAGATATTTGGCCGCCCGCTGCTCACTGTTGAATTTGCTTACCCACTCGGGCAGGGCGTTCTGGTAGAAGGTGCTGGTAATGAAAGCGCCGTTGGTGCCGTCGTACCAGTAGGCGGCGTTGGCAGCGTGCCCGGCGGGCAGAATCGAGCCCCGGTCCTTGATGCAGACGCCGATAACCTTCGCCTGAAAGTTGGTAGCCAGGCGCAGCTCGTCGGTAATGGTGGTGGTCAGCATGTGGCGCGGCGACATCTGCCCTTCCGCCCCGGAGCCGCCCACCGACTGCACCGTTTTATCCTCGGTTACATAGGTGCCCTTGCCGGTTTCGCGCTCAAACCAGTTGTTGCCCACAATGCCGTGCATGGAGGGCGTGGTGCCAGTATAAATGCTGGCATGGCCCGGCCCGGTGTAGGTGGGCACGTAGTTGTAGTGGGTGTTTTCGTAGCTGAATCCTTCGCCCAGCAGGCGCCGGAAGCCGTCGGAGCCGTACTTGTTCCAGTAGCGGTACAGGTAGTCGTAGCGCATCTGGTCGACCACGATGCCGACTACCAGCTTGGGCCGGTCAATCGGCTTGGCTTTTTTCTGGGCAAAAGCGGGTACCGCCAGGGCGGCCGCCCACAACAGGAACAGGCTCTTTTTCAAATCAGTAACGCGTTTTTTCAGCCGAGTGGCGGCCGTTAGCAATCCGAACCAACAACAGCGGCCGCAAAGGTAACAGTCGGCGTCCGGAATCCCGGCGTCAGTAGCCAAAATAGCGGCCCGCGCGTACGTCTACTCCACCCGTCAGGCCAGCTCTGTTGCCCCTGCCTGTGGTTCAGTTTTCGTGTATTCCCTATCCTTTGTACGCCACTTATGCCCGCTTCACAACCTGCCTACGCCCTCATTTTCGACATGGACGGCGTGCTCATCAACAATACGCCCTACCAGGCCAAAGCCTTCCAGCTCCTGTTCCGCGACCTTGGCCTGACCACCAACGCCCGCCAGCTGCTTCGGCGCCTGAACGGCATGCCGGCCACCAACATTCTCAAAACCGTGTTCCGCCACCCGGTGCCCACCAAGCAGCTCAAGGAATACGCCGCCCAGCGCGAGTTTCTCTACCGGGTGCTCTACTGGGACAAGCGCAAGGAAACGGCGGGCCTCTCGCAGTTTCTGACGGCCGCCCGCGCCGCCGGCTTCAAAATCGGGCTCGGCACCGGCTCGGCCCCCGAAACCATCGGCTACATCATCGACCACCTGGATCTGCGCCGCTTCTTTGATGTGGTGGTGGGTAAGGCCGACGTGGAAAACGGCAAGCCCCACGCCGATACCTTCACGGTAGCAGCCCAAAAGCTGGGCGTGCCCCCCGAGCGGTGCGTGGTCTTTGAGGATGCCATTCTGGGGGAGCAGGCGGCCTACAAAGCCGGCATGCGCTGCATCGCCGTGAGCAGCGGCCTCAAACCCGAGCAGTTTCAGGCCCCGCTCCAAGTCATCAAGGACTTCACTAACCTCATGCCCGAGCAGGTGCGGGAGTTGCTGGCGCAGCACCCAGAGGTGCCCAAGCCGAGCAAGGAAATGGCCAAGCGGAACTACATGAAGCTCTAAATACTCTGCCGCAACACCTGCGCAACAGACACAGGTCGGCCACGGTGTAGGTAAACACGTATAGCGTATACAAGTACATTTTTACCAGATACCGGTAAACGCACACTGATATTATTGTATGGGGTTTACCAATATCAGGTAAACACCCATCTCACATGTACATCTGAATTTACCTGCCAAAACTCCGGCTGGCTACCTGGTGGCCCCGAAGATAAAATACTTTTTTGAGCTCTATGAATAGTTCTGCTTCAGAATCTGAGGTTACACTGATGGCGGCCGTGCGCGCCCATCTGGGTTTATCAGTGCGACAGCTGGCCAGCTACCTAGATGTGTCGGCCAGCTTTGTGGCTCACGTGGAAGCCCGGCGTAAAGGTTTGCCCCCGGCCTTGGCCCCGCGCCTGCAGGGGTTGAGCCGCCTGCTGCCCCCGCCCCTGGGCCAGGGCCCGGCCGCGCTGCCCGAGCCTCCACTCTACGACCCGCTGGCGGCCCTGTCCGCCCCCGATGCCCTGCTACAGGCCACCGAGCTGCCCACCGCGGCTACTCCGGCGGCTGAGCCGCTGCGCCAGCGCCTGCTCGACGGCCGCCAGCAGCTGCAGGAGTTGGGCCAGCGCCTGGCCCAGCAGCAGGCCCGGGCCGTGGCCCTGGCACGCCGCCGCCGGGGTCTGGCCCAACTCCAGACGGCCCCCTTCCCCACCGAGCCCGCCGAAACCGCCCGCTACGCCCGTTGGCTGGGCGCCCTGGCTACCGACCTGGCCCGCGACGAACCCGACCCGGCCGCTACGGCCGCGGCCCGCCTGCTGCTGGCGTGCCGCGTAGCCGCCCTGCGCGCCGAAGTAGCCCTGCTAACGCGGATAAGCCCAACTTCTTAGGCGGTAGCCGCTGTTATATCTGGCTTTTCGGCTTTATCTGTTAGAAGCAACTGAATTGCTGCACTAAGTGCCCGCTCCGGCTTTTCCGTTATTCATTCGCCTATCGCAACTACCAGAAACGCCCCACCCGGCTCCGTGTCAGGCAGGGCGTTTTCGATGCTACCAAGGATTGCTAGTAGCCAGAAGCATGGGCTAAAGGGGCTCCTACACACCCGCGTCGAGGCGAAGCTGCTTGATCATCTCCTCGCCCAACTTCCAGGCCTGGGGCCAGTCCTTCTCGGGACTCTCGAAGAGCAGTAGGTAAAAGGTATCGGTAACGGTGTTGGCAATAGCCCATTGCTGAATGATTTTGGCACCAGCCGCGCCGCCCGTTACGCGGTAGCGCACGCCATACAGACGCAGGGGACCTTGGACCTTGCTCTCCTGCCCCAGCACCTGCTGCCCGGCCTTACGCCCGCTGCTGGCACTGAAGGCCTGGGCATAGGCCGCAGCCGACTGCTTGGACTTGGCCTTCATTTGCCGCACCACGTTCAGTGACACGCCGGTCTGGAACTGGCCGCCGGGCACGATTCGCTCCCGGGTGAGGAAGTAGGCCTGGGCGTCGCGGCTGGTTTCGGCCTTGTAGCTCCAGGTGTAGGGCAGCAGCATAGCCGCTTTTACCTCCGGCAGTAGCTGCCATTTAAATCCCATGGGCGCCGCAACTTGGCCGGGGGCTGGCTTAGGGGTTTGGGCAGTAGCCGGGCCAGCCAGCAGCAAACTGTACAGAACAAGCAAAGAGGGACGGACCATAAGGCATTGAGCAGTAGTGGACCCTGCTTATACGGGGCAAGCCGGCAGTAGTGGCAAGCTGACGGTGGCTTGGGCCGCAGCTTTGCAGGAATACGCCCCCATTTCGTTTCCGCCTAACTGTTGGTCCGCACCAGTTGCTGCGCTATCCATGCGTTTATTGCAACTAGAAGAAATGCCCTACCCAGCTCCGAGCCAAGTGGAGCGTTTCGATAGAGGGAGGCGTGTAGCACCTGAGTGCAAAGACGCTGAAGCCGGTCGCTAATAAACGCTGAGGCGGCGCACCGCTACCTCATTGGCTGCCTGCACCCGTAGCATGTAGCAGCCAGGCTGCATACCGGCTACCCGCAGTTCCAGCGTGCTGGCTCTCGCGGGCAGCGGAAGAGTTTGAGTGCTGATTAACTGGCCCATGGCGTTATAGACCGTGGCCTGCACCTGCCGGGCACTGAGCGCAGCGGGCAAATCCAGCGTGACGTAGTCCGTCGCCGGGTTTGGATACAAACTGACAGCCCATGCGCTGACGTTTCCACTACCGGGCAAGGTGCTGAGCATCGGGGATCCTACCCGAGCCACAAACCCAGTGCGCATGTTGGTCACTAGGCTGTGAGTACCAAAAGTAGCTGTAGTGCCAAAAAGGGTACCGACCAGATAGGCTCGGCCTTGTACGTCGATAGTCACACCAGTGCCGGCATCGATACCCGTAGTACCACCACCCTTCAACGCCCATTGCCACGCACCATTGGGTGTAAGGCATGCTATAAAAGCGTCGATGTCCATATTGCCTTGATTGGCGAAGGAGTAAGCACCAAATCGGGCAGGCCCGTTGAAGTAACCACTTACATATACGTTTCCTTGTCTATCCAGAGCCACGCCGCTCGGCTCATCCCAGTAGTTGCCCCCGGCACTAGCGGCCCATTGCCAAACACCATCCGTGGTGAGTTTTGCCACGAATATGTCGGTACCATTAGTGCTGGGGGGAAGCAGCGTAGTACCAAAATAAGCCCCACCAGCTGCAAAGGCCGCATCGTATATTCCGGTTACATACACACTGCCAATAGCATCGGTTGTAATTGCCAGCCCAGTGTCAGAGTAGCCGCTCCCACCTTTCACAGCCCAGAGCCACGTTCCAGTCGGGCTTAGCTTAGTTACAAACACATCTTGGTTGATAACAGGAGTGGTGCTGGAAAGAATAGTTGATCCAAAAGTAGCCCGATTGTAAAAGCGCCCCGTTAAGTAAACGTTGTTACTAGCATCAAGTGCCACTCCCGTACTGATATCATGCTCCTCGCCGCCAGCCCGCGTAGCCCATAGCCACGTGCCAGTAGCCGAAAGCTTTGCCACGAAGACATCGTCTTTCCCATAACCACCAGCAGGATTTAATCTAAAAGTGCCCAAGCTTAGCGGACTTCCAAAGTTTCCCGTGACGTAAGCATTACCACTGGCATCAACCGCTAGGGCAGTGATAAGTAAACTATTTGCGGCGATGGCTGATTGCCAGACCCCGGCGCTACTGAGCTGGCCTACAAAGCCACTCTGAACACCAAAGCTGGAAATGGCCACCGTGCCCAGTTGCATGGTAATGCCATGAAAGTTGCCGGCAACATGAAGCATCCCCCTGGCATCAAGTGCTATACCTTCTGCTGCATCAAAGTCAGGGCCACCGGCTTGTACGGCCCACTGCCATTGACCTTCAGGACTAAGCTTAGCTACGAATATATCGGCCTCGCCAACGCTGGTCAGGAGTGAGTTTCCGAATCGAACGGAATCAAAAAAACGACCTGTAATATATATGTTGCCGTTGGCATCAGTAGTTGTGCTACTTATTTCGCTGTTGGCACGCGAAGTAGAGGTTCCAGCCAGCAACGCCAAATCGAAGGACTGACAACGGGCCTGGGTCAAACCTATTACCTGTAAGAAAAACAACAGGGCCATGGTGTATCGTAGCTGCTGACAGCTGTAGCTTCTCATGAAGCCGGAATCACGATGCATATATATGCGTTAGAGGTATAGGGTAAAATAGCTTCGCTCCTAGCGTTACTATCTTATCCCTGCTATTTTTTACTATTAACTGAGTGGCTCGGAGTCTGTAGAGACAGACAAGGTAAAGCTTTGTCAGCAGTGAACGAGACCATCAGGTGCTATAATTTCAGTTATCAACTCCTGACAACCAAACGAAAAAGGCCCGCCTCCTTGCGGAAGCGGGCCTTTCAGAAATTATATCAGCGTATCCCTAGCCGCGGCTGGCCGCCAGAGCTTCGGCACCACCCACAATTTCGAGAATCTCGGTGGTAATAGCCGCCTGACGCGTGCGGTTGTAAGTCAGCTTGAGCGACTTGAGCAACTCCCCGGCGTTTTCCGTGGCTTTGTCCATGGCCGTCATGCGGGCACCGTGTTCCGAGGCGTTGCTTTCCAGCACTGCCTTGTAGAGCTGCACCTTCAGCGACTGGGGAATCAGGGTCTGCACGATTTCCTCCTTCGAGGGCTCGAAGATATAGTCCGTGTTCGAGGCAGGGGCAGCCGTAGCAGCGGGAGCCTCGGCGGCTACCAGGGGCAGCAGCTGCTCGGCCCGCACCACTTGGGTAGCCACGTTCTTGAACTCATTGTAGACCATCGTTACCTCGTCGAACTGACCGGTGCGGAAACCTTCCATGGCCTGCTCGGCGGCTACGCGCACCGTATCGAAGGACAGCTGCCCGAATACGTGGGTGTAGTTGCCCAGCACGGGGCCGCGCTTCGAGAAGTACTCGTGGGCGCGCTTACCGATGGCCATTACCGTAATGGTGCCGGCCGCAGCCTGAGCAGCATACCGCTCCGCAATGAGGGCATTCACCCCCTTGAAGATGTTGCTGTTGAAGGCGCCCGCCAGGCCCCGGTCGGAAGTAATGGCGATAATCAGCACGCGGCGCACGTCGCGCTGCACCCCGTATTCGCTCACTACGTCGTCACCGGCCAGGCTGGTGAGGTTGCTCAGAATGCTGTTGAGCCGCTGGGCGTAGGGGCGCATGCGCAGGATGTTGTCCTGGGCGCGACGCAGCTTGGCGGCCGCCACCATTTTCATGGCTTTGGTGATTTGCTGCGTGCTTTGCACCGATACAATGCGGTTGCGGACTTCTTTTAAGCTAGCCATTCAGTTGGGTTATTTGTTTCTGGTTTTTGGTTTTTGGCGTCTGACCCGAGAGCCAAAAACCAAAAACCAAAAGCCAAAAACCAATTACTTATTAGCGTAAACCGCCGATAGGTCTTTGGCAACCTGACGGATGGCACCGGTGATGGTATCATCCAGCTTGCCGGCTTTCAGCGCTTTGAGCTCCTCGGGGTGGCGCGACTGCATCACCTGACGGAACTCAGTTTCGAAGGCCCGAACCTTGTCGACGGGCACCAGGTCAAGCAGACCGTTGGTGGCGGCGTAAATGATAGCCACCTGGTCTTCTACCTTCACGGGCGAGAACTGGGGCTGCTTCAGGATTTCGAGGTTACGACGGCCCCGCTCGATAGTGAGCTTGGTCGAGGCGTCGAGGTCGGAGCCGAACTTGGCGAAGGCTTCCAACTCGCGGAACTGGGCCTGGTCGAGCTTCAGCGTACCAGCTACCTTCTTCATCGACTTGATCTGGGCGTTACCACCTACGCGCGATACCGAGATACCAACGTTAATGGCGGGACGCACACCCGAGTTGAAGAGGTTGGTTTCGAGGAAGATCTGGCCGTCCGTAATCGAAATTACGTTCGTTGGGATATAAGCCGAAACGTCACCAGCCTGGGTTTCGATGATGGGCAGAGCCGTCAGCGAGCCACCGCCTTTCACCAGGTGCTTGATGCTGGGAGGCAGGTCGTTCATGTCGGCCGCAATCGTGTCGGAAGCGTTGATCTTCGCGGCACGCTCCAAGAGGCGGCTGTGCAGGTAGAATACGTCACCGGGGTATGCCTCACGTCCGGGAGGACGACGCAGCAGCAGCGACACTTCGCGGTAGGCTACGGCCTGCTTCGACAAGTCATCATAGACAACCAGGGCAGGACGACCCGTATCACGGAAGAATTCGCCGATGGCGGCACCAGTGAAGGGCGCAAAGAACTGCATGGGAGCCGGGTCGGAAGCCGACGCCGAAACTACCACGGTGTAATCCATGGCACCACCACGCTGCAGGGCGTTTACTACCTGCGCTACGGTCGATGCTTTCTGGCCTACGGCTACGTAGATGCAGAATACCGGCTCGCCGCGCTCGAAGAACTCGCGCTGGTTCAGGATGGCGTCAAGGGCTACTGTCGACTTACCCGTCTGACGGTCGCCGATGATAAGCTCCCGCTGGCCCCGACCAATCGGAATCATGGCGTCGATAGCCTTGATACCGGTCTGCATGGGCTCGTTTACGGGCTGACGGTAGATTACACCGGGCGCCTTACGCTCCAGGGGCATATCGAAGGTCTCGCCGGCAATAGGGCCGCGGCCGTCGATGGGCTGACCGAGCGTGTTTACCACGCGCCCGATGATGCCGTCACCAACCTGAATAGAAGCAATCTTATTGGTCCGCTTCACGGTGGCACCTTCCCGGATGTCGGAGTAGTCGCCGAGCATTACGGCACCTACGTTATCTTCTTCCAGGTTGAGAACCAGCGCCTGCAGGCCGTTTTCAAATTCAATCAATTCCCCCGACTGGGCATTGCCCAGCCCGTAGATGCGGGCTACACCGTCACCAACCTGGAGAACCGTACCAACCTCTTCGAGTTCGGCTTCGGTCTTGAAGTTGGACAGCTGCTCCCGCAGAATGGCGGATACTTCATCCGGACGCACGTCTGCCATGTTGTTAATTTATATGGTGTTGGTAGGGGTTCTCTTTAAAAGAATTGCGCAGCTTGCGCAAGCTGTTGCGCACCGACTCGTCGAGCTGACGGTCGCCGACACGCAGGATGAAGCCACCGATCAGCGACTCATCAACCGATTCCTGCAGCGTAACGTTCTGCAGACCCGACTGTTCGCGAACAATCGTGTTCAGCTGTTCGCGCAGGGCAGGAGCCAGCGGAGTCGCGGTGGTCACCTGGGCCACCTGCATGCCGCGCAGCAGATCGTACTGGCTTTGAAACTCAGTAGCGACCCACTCCAGGGCACTTTCGCGGTTGTGCTGGGTCACGATGGAGAAAAACTTCTCCGTGATATCCGACACCTTGCCGCCGAAGATTGCCTTCAGAATAGCCAGCTTCTTATCGTGCTTCACGATGGGATTGCGCAAAAGCAGGCGCAGGTCACGGTTTTGCTCCAGCGTCTTGCGGAACAGATCCATGTCTTGCTTTACTTGCTCCAGCGTTCCGCGCTCCTCGGCCAAATCCAGCAGGGACTTGGCGTAGCGGGAGGCAACTCGTTGTTCAGACATACTTGTAGAAGTTAAGGAGCCAGGAGGCAGAAGCCAGCCACGACGCGGGGTCAGGGCCGGCTACTAGCCACTAACTTCTAGTTCAGTTTAACATCCTTCAGGTACGAGTCCACGAGTTGCTGCTGGGAGCCGGAATCAGCCAGCTCACGGCGCAGGATGCGCTCAGCAATATCGATGGAAAGCTTAGCAGCCGTGTTTTTCACCTCGGTCAGCGCAGCTTGTTTCTCGTTCTGGATGGCTTCGCGGGCCTGCATGATCATGCGGCTGCCTTCCTCGGTAGCTTTGCTCTTGGCCTGCTCGATGAGCTGGTTGGCCATTTGCGTGGCTTCCTGCATCATCTTGTCGCGCTCCATACGGGCTTCGGCAATGAGTTTTTCGTTACCGGCTTTCAGCTGCTGCATTTCCAGCTTGGCCTGGTCGGCCATGCGCAGGGCGCTTTCAATTGAATCCTCACGCTCCTTAAGAGAGCCGAGAATGGGTTTCCAAGCAAATTTGGCCAGCAGGAACAGCACGATGAGGAAAATCACCAGCTGCCAGAAGATCAGGCCAATATTGGGGGTTATTAAGTCCATATACTCAGAGTAGGAAGTGGGAGTATCGAGGAGAAGAAAAGCGGCATTCGCACCTTTCCAGCAACCCAAAAAAGCCAAGTCAGCCCGCCGCGCCGTGCGCCGAAGCGATGCGCAGCGGGCTGCTTAGGCATTGCCCCTAGCTCTAGAGGTTGAACGAAATCAGCAAGCAAACTACTACTGCGAACAGACCCAGACCTTCGATCAGAGCCGCTACGATCAGCATAGCCGTTTGAATTTTGCCGGAAGCTTCTGGCTGGCGGCCGATGGCCTCCATAGCGCTACCACCGATACGGCCGATACCCAGACCAACGCCTAGAGCAACCAGACCAGCACCGATACCGGCACCCATTACAGCCAGACCAACAGAATTCGCAACCTGCAACAACAGAGAAAGAAGCATAAAACAGAAATTAGAGAGAAGTGAAAAACGAAAAATTCAGGGGTGAGAAAACTTAGTGGGCAGCGCGAGCTACGTGGGCCTCATCGGCACCGTCGCCGCCGCCCATCTGGTAGTCGGCATCGTGGTGCTCTTCCACAGCGCCACCGATGTACATGGCAGTCAGCAGAGTGAAGATGTAGGCCTGCAGAATGGCAACCAGCAGCTCCAGCACGTTAATGAACAGGCCGAAGGCCAGGGTCACGGGGCTGATAAAGATGCTCTGGAAAATGAAAATCAGGCTGATGAAGCTCAAAACCACAATGTGACCGGCCGTGATGTTGGCGAACAGTCGAATCATCAGGGAAAACGGCTTTACCACGATGCCAATCAGTTCCACGGGAATCATGATGAGCAGCAGAGGCTTCGGTACGCCGGGCGTGGCGAAGATGTGGTGCCAGTAGTTGGAGTTGGAGCTAGCCAGGGTAATAATCAGCGTCAGCAGGGCCAGGGTCATCGTCACGGCAATGTTGCCGGTGAGGTTGGCGGCACCCGGCATCAGGCCCAGCAGGTTGTTGAACCAGATAAAGAAGAAGATGGTCAGCAGGTAGGGCATGTAGCGCTCATACTTCGGCCCGATGGACTTCTTGGCTACTTCGTCGCGGATGAAGACCACAATGGGCTCGAAGAACGACTGAATGCCGCGGGGAGCACCACCGTGGTTTTTGCGGTAGCCACGGGCTACGGCCGTAAACACCAGCAGCAGAATCAGGGCGCTCAGCAGCAGCGAGGCCACGTTCTTGGTGATGGAGAAGTCGTATACTTTACCACCATCTTCGGCCACGAGGTGCTCGTGCTCCAGCTTCAGGCCGTTGTAAGCCTGGCCGTGGGCTAGGTTCGAAGAGGAGAAAACACTCAGGCCTTTGGTAGGCTGGTAGGCAATAACGGGCAGCGGCAGGGTCAGGTGTGTGCCGTGCTCCTCGTCGCCGAGGGTGGCGAAATGCCATTCGTGAGCGTCCCCGATGTGGTGCAGAATCATCTCGCCGGGGCTGAAGGCCTCCTTGTCGGTTGCTTCGGCCTGGGTTGCCGCGGGTTCGTTGGCAAACACAGGAAGCGAAAGAATGCAGAAGAGAGCTATCAGTAAACGCTTCATTCAAAGAGAGTTAGGGTGGTGCCTACAAAACCGTCAGATTTGGCTTTCACCCGGTTTTGAAAACGGGCGCAAGTTACTCAGGATGCTCCAGATTTCAAACCCGGCAAACAAGAAATACAGGAGGAAGAAGCTACCGAGGAAGGTCCAGGTGCCCGCGCCCTCTTTGGCACCTCCTTTATATAGGTATATCATCACCAAGGCAACCGACAGCAGCAGGCGCACCACCATGCCGCCGAAGAAGGCGACCATAAACCCGTCGGGGTTAGCTTTTAGCAGCAAAGCCGTCAGCCAGTAGGTAATAGCGGTGAGCACGGCAAAGAAGCCGAAGATGTAGTAGGCCAGCGGGTGAATGACGGCGGCGCCAAACTGCAGCTGCAGCCCATACATGAGAGCCCAGATGAGTACGCAGAAAATCAAAAAGTTGCGGAGAAACTGCACTGTTAGTTCTTAATCGTTACGGGAAAGAGAGCGGATAACCTGGTAGGTGGCGGCAATCAGGCCGAACACCATCAGGCCGATGGTATACCAGGGCTTGTCGTTGCCAACGTATTCATCGAGCTTGAGCCCGCCCCAGGTACACACCCCTATGATAGCGAGCATCTGGAAGGCTAGGCCGGAGTATTTGGCGAAGGCCCGCAGCCGGTCCGATTCGTTGGGGTCAGGGAGCTTGGGAGGAGCGGCGGCCATGAGGGAAGCAGGTTTGGGGGTGCGAAAGTATTGATTTTCCGGGCACTGGCGTCCAGGTAGATTGTCAGATACGCAGGCAAAGGGTGGCGGCTACGGAAAAACCGTAATTTTACCCAACCTGCTACGTTACAGAAGCAGCGCGGATGGGCTGAGCGAACGAATCAGCCGAGCATGCGCGTTTCAATCTGCAATCCGTGGCCCCGATCCTACTCTCTGCTTTGACGAAGTATCCGCTTTTCCGCCTGCTTTTCGCTTCTGCTGCCCTGCTGCTTGTGCTGTTCGGCGTCGGGGCCTGCTCTTCGGAACGTAAGTCCGTGGTGGGCCATGCCTATGAGAACATCGTGGCCCGCGACAACGGGTTCTTTCTGGCCCGCGAAAAGCTGCGGGCGGTGGAGGAAACCTTGTATAAAGCCCGCATCAACGACTACAATCGGATTCTGCCGCTGTTCCCGACCCTGGACGACGCCACCGTAGGCCGTGTGACAGCCGACCTGGACGATATCATCAAAAAGGCGTCCATTCCGATTCAGCACCGCCCGGGCAGCGACTGGACCGACGACAGCTACCTGCTGATCGGCAAGTCGCGCTATTATAAAAAGGAGTACGAAGACGCGGGCAAGACCTTTAAGTACGTCAATACCACCAGCAAGGACCTCAATACCAAGCACGAGGCGCTGATCTGGCTGATGCGCACGTTCCTGGCTCTGAAGGAATATGAAAACGCCGCCGCCGTGTCGGACATTCTGGACAAGGAACAGGGCGACGAGCGAAACGCCCGGGAGCTGTTCCTGACCCGGGCCGAGTATTTCCTGCTGACCGGCGACCAAAAACAGGCCATCGTGAACCTGGAGAAGGCTATTCCTTATATCTCGCCCAAGAATGAGCAGTCGCGCACGCGCTACATTCTGGCCCAGCTCTACCAGGCCAACGGGCAGGACAAGGAAGCTTACGCGCAGCTCAACAAGATTTTGAAGAAGAACCCGCCTTACGAACTGGACTTCTACTCGAAGCTGATGCTAGGCCAGGTTTCGGACCTGAACAACAATGACCGCGCCCGCCTGGACAAGTATTTCGCCAAGCTGCTGAAGGATACCAAGAACAAGGAGTATACCGACAAGATTTACTACGAAATGGCGCGCCTGGAGTACCGGCAGCAGCGCTACGACAACTCGTTGACTCTGCTGCGCAAAGCTGCCCGGGCCAACTCCAGCAACCGCGCCCAGAAGGCCTACACCTATCTGCTGGCGGGCCGCATCTACTACGAGAACCTGCAGAAGTACCGCCTGGCCGCCGTTTACTACGACAGCACGGTACAGAACCTAGCCCGCGAGGCGCCCGAATACGCGGCTACCGCTGAGCGGAGCGAAATTCTGAAGGAGTTTGCCAAGCAGATTACCACCGTGGAAACGCAGGACAGTCTGCAGGCCTTGGCGCGGCTCGACACGGCCGCACTGAGCACCCAGCTGCTGAGCTTTGCCAACGCGGAGCTGGCCGCCCGCAAGAAGGAAGCCGAGCGGCAAGCGGCCCAGCAGGAGCTCGTGGCCCGGCGGGAGCGGCAGGCCACCAACGGCAGTGCCAGCGCCCTACGCCCCGGCGACTCGAACATTGACCCACTCGCGCTGGCCAACGGCGCTACCGGCGCCCTCTTCTACTTCGATAACCCCACGGCGCTGAGCACGGCCAAATCGGACTTTATCCGCAAGTGGGGCGACCGACAGCTACAGGACAACTGGCGTATCAGCAGCCAGGCTTCGGCGTCGCCGACGACGGCTCAGGGCGGCAATGTACCGGTTTCGATTGCCGGATCGGGCAGCTCGGCGGTTAACCCGGCATCGGAAGCCACGCTGGCCGCGGCCATCGATCCGGCGGTGCAGGCCCAGCTGCTGGTGAAGCAGTACCGGCAGAACTTGCCCCTGACGCCGGCGAAACTGCAGGAGTCGCAGAAGCAGCTGGAGGAAGCCTTATTTGCGTTGGGCGGTATTTACAGCCAACAACTCAAGGAACAGGCGCGGGCCGCGGAAACGTATGAGAAGCTGATAGCGCGCTTCCCGCAGAGCAGCCATTTGCCCGAAACTTTTTACAGCCTGTACCTTATTTACAAGGAGCTGAATGACCCAAAGGCCGAAGCCTACGCCCAGCGGCTGCGCCAGGATTTCCCGAACTCATCCTACGCACGACTCGTGGCCGACCCAGAGTATCTGCGGCGGGCTTCCATTGCCAACGAGCAGGTAGCAGCGCGGGTTGATTCGGCGTTTGCCCTCTACAAGAAGCAAGAATTCAAGAAAGCTACGGCCGTGCTGAGCCGGGCCAAAAAGCAAAACCCCGTCAGTGACCTGAACGACCGGGTAGACTACTTGAGCATGCTGCTGGTTATCCGGACCCAGCCGCCGGCAACGGCCAAGGTGGCGGTGGAGAACTTCCGCAAAGCTTACCCCGAAAGCCCCTTGAGCCTGCAGGCGCGGGAACTGCTGAACAGCTACAAACGCTACGAGGAAGGCCAGATTGCCGGTGCCCTGGCCTCGACCGACAAGCCTTCAGTATCGATGTTTAAGCCGGGTGAGGTCGACAATCGTCTGCGCATTTTCTACGGCGCCGACGAAACGCCGGCCACTCTGGTCCCCCCGGCGCCGGCTACTATGCCAGCCACTACTCCGGCGGCAGCTTCTCCCCCGCCTGTGCCAACCGCGCCCGTACCAACACCTGCGGGCAAGGCTGTTTCCGGTAAGAAAGGGGTTCCGGCTTCCAAAGCCCCGGCCAAAGTTCCGGCCGAAACGCCAGCTCCCACAACGCCCGAGCCCGTTGCAACGCCACCGGTCAGCACGACGCCGGCCTCTCCTGCTGCTCCAGCGCCTGAGCCAGCCAAGCCCACGACGGCCTACACGACCAATCTGGCGGCGGGGCATGCGGTGGTGCTGGCTTTTCCGAAGGGTGCCGCGCCCGCGCAGACGTTGCCGGAACAGCTGGCAGCCTACAACAACCGCTTCTACCGCGTCAATAACCTGCAGGTGCAGCAAGTGGTGCTGGGCGAAACCATGGACCTGGTGGTGGTACAATCCTTGCCGGGCGCCAAAGTAGCCCAGAGCTACGCGCTGAAGCTGCGCGGCCCCCAGTCGCCGCTAAGCAAATTGCGCGGCGCGGGTTACCAAACCCTCATTATTGGTATTGATAACCTCCCGCTGTTGCTGCAAAGCAAAGATGTGGAAGAGTATCAGCGCTTCTACCAGCAAACTTACCGACCGTAGTACCTCTGCATGGCATATCCCGCCACTAAGTCCAAGACTTCCCCGCGCAAACCGCAACGTCCGGGCCGCTTTACCAACCTTACCCGCACCCTCTGGCTTCTGTTTGGGGGTGGCGTGCTGGGCCTGATTCTGTACATTCTGGCCGTCAGCGTCAATTTCCTAAACCTGTTTGGGCGCATGCCCAACCTGAAGACGCTGGAAAACCCGAAGAGTGAGCTGGCCTCCGAGATATACTCGGCAGACGGCGTGCTGATGGGCAAATACTTCCGCGAGAACCGCACTCCCGCCGATTACGAAGACCTGCCCCAGAACCTGATTGACGCTCTGATTGCTACCGAAGACGTACGCTTCGAGGGTCACTCCGGCATTGATTTCAAGGGGCTTTTTGCCATTCCCTATTACGTAGCCACTGGCCGCAGCCGGGGCTCCAGTACTCTTACCCAGCAGCTAGCTAAGGTGCTGTTCCGTACGCGCGGCGACCTCAACGACGGCAAGCTGAACGACGTGAGAGGTTTAGGTATGCTCATCATCAAAACCAAGGAATGGATAATGGCGGTGCGGCTTGAGCGCAGCTACACCAAGCGCGAGATTATGCGCATGTACCTTAATACCAACGATTTTGGCTCCAATGCCTTTGGTATTAACGTGGCAGCCAAAACGTTTTTTAATAAGTTACCGAAAGACCTGACCCTGGAAGAATCGGCGCTGCTGGTGGGCGTACTCAATGCCCCCTCGCGGTATAGCCCCGTGCAAAACCCCGACAAGGCCAAGGTGCGCCGCAACTGGGTGCTGTACCAGATGAAGAAGTACAACTACATCACCCCGGAGGAGCACGCCAAAGCCGCCGCCAAAGACATTGTGTTGCACTACAGCGTGGAGAACTCCAACAAAGGCATTGCCCCCTACTTCCGCACGGAGGTGAGCAAGTCGCTGCTGCAGTGGGCCAAGGAAACCGACCACGACCTCTACGCCGACGGCCTGAAAATCTACACAACCATCGACTCCCGCATGCAGAAGTATGCCGAGTCGGCGGTGGCGGAGCACATGAAGCAGCAGCAGAAGATGTTCGATGCCCACTGGAAAGGCCAGCTGCCCTGGCGCGACGAGAACGGCAAGATCATTCCCAACTTTCTGCAGACCTCCATCAAGCGTACGGAGCGCTACCGGTCACTCTCGAACCGCTTCGAGGGCAATCAGGACTCCATCAACTACTATCTGAAGAAGAAGTACAAGATGATGGTCTTCACCTGGAAAGGCGAAAAGGAGATGCTCATGTCGCCCCTAGACTCTCTGGCGTACTACAAGCGGTATCTGCACGCCGGCTTTATGGCTATGAATCCGCTGAACGGGCAGATCAAGGCCTGGGTGGGCGGTACCAACTTCAAGTATTTCAAGTACGACCACGTGAAGCAGGGCAAGCGGCAGCCGGGCTCTACCTTCAAGCCCATCGTGTACACCGCCGCCATCGACCAAGGCTACTCTCCCTGCTACCAGCGGCCCGACGTGGCCACCACGTTCCCCGCCGTGGCGGGTCGGGCCCCGTACACGCCCAAGAACTTCGAAGGGGGCTTCTCGGGCCGTACGTTTACTATCCGGCAGGCTCTGGCCCGTTCCATGAACTCGATTACGGCCTGGCTGGTGCAGAAGCTGGGACCCGAAACGGTGGTTTCCTACGCCAAGCGTCTGGGCATTACCTCTCCCATTGAGGCAGTGCCGGCCGTCGGTTTCGGCTCCAGCGACGTGAGCATTTACGAAATGAGCGGTGCCTACAGCACGTTCGTTAACAAAGGTGTTTGGACTGCCCCGATGATGGTAACGCGCATTGAGGACAAGAATGGCAACGTTCTGCGCGAGTTTGTGCCCCAGACCCGGGAAGCCCTGAGCGAGGAAACCGCCTACCTGATGACTTATATGCTGCAAGCCTCCACCACTGAGCAAGGCGGCACCTCAGTTATCCTGAAAACCGGCTTTAAATTCCCCTACGAAATTGGGGCCAAAACCGGCACCACCAGCAACTACTCCGACGCCTGGTTTATGGGCATCACTCCCGACCTGGTGTGCGGCATGTGGGTGGGAGGCGAAGACCGCAGCATCCACTTCCGGTCGGGCTCGTATGGCCAGGGCGCCCGGGCTGCATTGCCTATCTACGGCCTGTTTATGCGCAAGGTCTATGCCGATAAGAGCATTGGCGTCAGCACTGCGCCCTTCCCCAAGCCCGCACAGCCGCTGTCCATTGAAATTGACTGCAGCCGCTACTACGGCGGGCAGCGCGACACGATTCCCTACGACCAGAAGCTCAACCAGACCGATCTGCAGGACATCGACGACGAGGATATTTAAACCGGTGAGCAGTACTTCCGCCGGAGAGTAGCAGTGGCAGGTGAAAATCACCTGCCACTTTTCGTTTCCTGACGGGCCGGCTGCTCCTCTACTCGAATTATCCTAACCTGTATTCTGTTTTCAGAGTTAAACATACCTCCGCCCACGCCTACTTCCCTATGGCCGCTAAAGACCACCTGCAAGAGCAAATCCGGCATTTACCACACCGCCCGGGCATCTACAAATTCTTCGACGACGAAGGCATCATTTACGTCGGCAAGGCCATCGACATTCGTAAGCGCGTCAGCAGCTATTTCAATAAGCAGGACCACAACAAGAAGACCCAGCAGCTGGTGCGCAACATCAAGCGTATCGAGTTTACCATCGTCGACAGTGAATCCGACGCTTTTCTGCTGGAAAACAACCTCATCAAGGAGAACCAGCCCAAGTATAACATCCTGCTCAAGGACGGCAAAACCTACCCTTACCTCTGCCTGACCAATGAGCGGTTTCCGCGGCTGCTGCCCACGCGCAAGAAAATTAACGACGGCTCGCGCTACTACGGTCCCTACGCCAACCTGACGGCCATGAACATCCTACTGGAGCTGATCAGGGCTCTGTACCCGCTGCGCACCTGTACTTACAACCTGTCGCCCGAGAACGTAGCCGCCGGCAAGTTCAAAGTCTGCTTGGAATACCACCTAGGCAACTGCAAAGGGCCTTGTGAGGGCTTGGTCAATGAAGAAGCCTACAACCAGAACATCCAGCAGATCCGCAATATTCTCAGCGGCAACCTGAGCGTTCCGAAAGCTTACTTCCGGGAGAAGATGATGGCCGCCGCCCAGGACCAGCAGTTTGAGCTAGCACATTCCTTCAAGCAGAAACTTGACCGTCTCGATGAGTTCCAAGCCAAGTCGACGGTCGTGAATGCTTCGCTCTCCAACATCGATGTCTTCAGCATCGCCGCCAACGAGAAAAATGCCTTTATCAACTACCTCAAGGTGATGAACGGCTCCATTATTCTCACTCAGTCGGTGGAAGTAGTGAAGAAGCTCGATGAAACCGACGCGGAGATTCTGGCTCCCATGGTGATGCAGATGCGGGAGGAGTTTGAAAGCCAGTCGAAGGAAATCCTGGTTAACGTCTCCTTACCTGACTTGCCGCTTGCCAACACGACGGTAGTCGTGCCCCAGATTGGGGACAAACGCAAGCTGCTGGAGCTGTCCATCAAGAATGTGATGTACCTGCGTAAGGAAAAGGAGAGCATGAATGATCGTTCCAAAGACCTCAACGAGGTCCGAATTATGGAAACGATTAAGAAGGATTTGCGCCTTACCGAGCTTCCTAAGCACATCGAGTGCTTCGACAACTCCAACTTCCAGGGCGACAACCCGGTGGCTGCTATGGTGTGTTTCCGCAACGCAAAGCCCAGCAAGAAAGACTACCGCCATTACCACATTAAAACAGTAGTCGGCCCCAACGACTTCGACTCAATGTACGAAGTCGTGACGCGGCGCTACCGGCGCCTGGTTGATGAGGGAGCATCACTACCGCAGCTCGTTATCGTTGATGGTGGTAAGGGGCAGCTCAGCATGGCTGTCAAAGCACTGAAAGACCTCAACCTCTGGGGCCAGATACCGGTCATCGGTATTGCCAAGCGTCTGGAGGAAATATACGTTCCCAACGACCCACTACCCCTCTACATCGATAAGAAGAGTGAGTCCCTCCGCTTATTCCAGCGCATGCGCGACGAAGTACACCGCTTCGGCATTACGTTTCACCGCAGCCGGCGCGACGCGGCTACGCTCAAAACCGAGCTTACCGATGTAAAAGGCTTAGGCCCCATCTCCGCCGAAAAGCTGCTGAGCAAGTTCAAGTCCGTCAAAAAGATTCGGGAGCTAAGCGAGGAGGAGTTGGTAACTGAGATTGGCAAAGCAAAAACCCGCATTCTGCTCTCTTACTTTCAGGAACAGGATCAGAAACAGGAAAGCCAGTAACCTTCAGCAACAAAAAAACCCTTGCTCACGAGCAAGGGTTTTTTTGTTATGTAATCCTAGACAGCTATTAGAAGCTCCAGAGGTTGTACTCATACTCGATAAGGTCAGACGCGGCCTGCTGAGCAGCCAGAACGCCTTGCTGAGGACCACCATACACTTCGTCGAGACGAGAGTCGTTGGGGTTCGACACCTTTACGATGTAGGAGTTAAACAACCAGAGCTCAAACGCGTCAGCCAGGTTCTTATGCTGAGCATCGTTCTGCGAGTTAAACCAGATAGCCTTATCAGGGTTAGCGCGGAACACCCGAACCAAGTCGCTATACTTGAACGTCCCAATTGGAGTTTCAATACCCGATACGTTGGAACTGAGCGTCGAAGGAACCAGCAGCGTAACGGTTTTGATATCGTGATACATCCGTGACCGTTTCTTGTCAAAGATCATATCCTCCTTCAATTCCATCTGATACAAGTCCTTGTAACGGTACTCATAGCTTGGGGGCGCAGCAGGAGCTTTAGGCTTGGCAGCCGTCTTGCCCTTTTTACCCTTGGCTTTGGGCGTGCCCCAATCATCGTCGGTGCTTTCTTCGCTGAAACCAGCGGCCTTCTCTTCTTCGCTCAGACCGGCGCTAGCTTCTACATACGACATCCGGCCGGATACTTCCGTAGGAGTGAAGGTAGAAGTCAGCGAGTCATTGCGGTAAGCCTGAAGTTCACCGCGTTTCACGGCTTCCATGATTACCCGGCTGATTTCTTTGCCCTCCGAGAACATTGGCTTGTTCTGCTTTTCGCGAAGGTCAACCGCACGCCAGATCGTCTTCCGGAACATGATATCCGAATTAGGAATCGGGCGATACGAGCCGTTGCTGCTGGCGGTCGTAGCTTGCTCCTGAGCCGATGCTGAGACCGACAGCGTCAGGCTGGCCGCCAAAGCGGCGAAGGAAAGGAATTTGTTCATACCGTGGTAATCAAAAAAGCGCTGCAGTTAGTTCAGATGAATAACGCTTACAGCAACGGAATATTGAACTGCTTCGCTACGTTAACTTCTTCCTGCTGATCCTGGAAGTTCAAACGACGAACCTCTTTCACTTCGATGTAGAGACGGTCGCCTTCACGAGCCGAGTTTACTACATCCGACAGGTTGGCCTCAGGGCCGCTGATGGTACGGGTTGGAATAGCAGGACGCTTACCACGTACCAGAGTCACTTCGTAACGGGTTACGCGGTACCGGGCATCATCAGGAAGGAAGGTAGCGAAACCAGCGTCCGGCACAGCCTTCAGGCTCATGTTACGGACTGCGGTAATCGGGGTGCCTTGCTTTTCGTTAGCCTCACGGCCACCTACGATGCACTTAATCTCGGGCTTAGGAATGGGACGAACCTGGAAGGTCTGCGAGCCAATAGCGTTGCCGCTGCTGCTTACGCTCAGAGTTACTTCACGTGAGTTGGGCACCAACGTTACATCACCCGTTTTCGAACCCGAAATAACCGAAGCACCGGAAGCAGAGAAGCTAGGCTTGTACTGGGCACCCAAAGCAGGTACCTGTACGCTCAGCTTGTTGCCACACTTGAAATACAGAGCCTGCACCGAAGCCGACTGAATCTGCATTACGGGCTTGGTTACCGTGTAGGGAACCGTCACCTTGAAGGTCGTGTCGCGGCCGTTCTGCTTGAAGCGGATCGTACCAGTCCACTGAGCTTTAGCATTGCCAGCAGCATCAAACGAGCCGGGACGAGCCGTGAATTCCACTTTGCCTTTGCCATCGGGACCAACTGCCAGCGGGCTGCCGTTCAGGGTCATCGAGGGCTTCAGGCCCGTGGCCGAAGCCGTCAGAAACAGCTCAGCTTTGTACTTGGTGCCAGCGGCTACCGTGTTCGACTCAGCACTGGCGAATGCACCAACTTTGTCGAATACGATGATGTTGCCACCTACTTTTGCCGACTGTGCGGCAAGAGCATCCGATTCGTACTTCAGCACCTCAGCTTCTTTCTGGGAAAGAGTGGCCAGAGCAGCTACTACTGGGGTGTTTTCGAAGTTCAGCTCAGCGAAGTTCTTATTCCGCTGCTCTTTATCCGTAACCATTGGGTCATCCTTGGCATCAAGTGCCAGAGGAGCAATACCAGGAACGTACTTCTGGATATAAGTAGAATAAGCATTGAGCTTGTTCTTCATATCGTAAGCAATACCGTCCTTCTTGCCACCCAACATGGTGCTAGCGACTTTGTCTTCAGCACTCATGTTCTTAAACTCATTTTTGCCCGTGTTTTCGGTGGCAGCCAAGAGTTTTTCACGTACTGAACCCAGGTAGGTAATCATCTCCTGAGTTGTCTTGCGAATTTCTTCGCTTTGCTTTAGAACGGCTAGGTCAGAGGCTTGATTGCGGTTTTTCTCAACCTGCGCCTGAATACCCTTAACCGTACCATCGTTCGACTTCGACACCTTATTGTTAATAGCAGAAAGGCTATCGTCGAGGAACTTGAATTTGAGCAATATTGCCGAGTTTACCTGAAGGGCTAGAAGAGCAGTCAGTACTAGGTACATCATGCCAATCATCTTCTGCCTTGGAGTTTCTTTTCCTCCCGCCATCGTGTCGTGCCTAATCTATATGTAGTGGACGGAAATTAGTATCGCTGCTACCAAATTAGCTGGTAGCGCGCATAGCATTCAGCATGTTGCCATACACCCGGTTCAACGAACCCAGGTTGCTGGTCAGCTGCGTTACTTCCTGCTTGAACTGGTCGGTTTCCTTGCCAGCTTCGGTCAGGTTTTCCATAGCCTGGCTCAGGGTGCCATAGAACTTGTTCATGGACTTCAGGTGCGTGTTGGCATCCTGCAGTTCCATTTCGTACACGGCATTCAGGGCGCCCAAGTTCTTGGTTACGTTCTGCACCTGCAGGTGATACTCCTTGGCATCAGCCGTAGCACTCGACATGGCTGTGATGGCCTCTACCGTGTTCGAGTAAGCACTGTTGATTTTCTCCAGCGACTGAGCCGCGGAGCGAACTTTAGTCGTGTACTCTTCCGTAGCGTTGGTAGCGTCGCCCAAGGAAGACAACTGCTGAGTTGTCGTCGACAGACGGTTCAGACCAGCACCCAGCGAGGAAATAGCCTCTGGAGTTACGTTGGCATCCTTCAGCATGTCGTCCAACTTCTTGGTTAGGCCCTTGCTGTTGTTGTCGGCCGAGAAGCTGTTGCTATTCGTCGATGGGTCATAGCCCTCGCTCAACTCTGGGTAAACCAATGACCAATCCGGCTCGTGCGAAGCAGGCTGGAAAGCACTCAGTAAGAAAATCAGTGCTTCAGTGCCAAGACCAACGATTAGCATTTCGCTAGCGCCATCCCAGTGCTGAATTTTAAACAAAGCCCCGACGATTACGACTGCGGCCCCGATGCCGTACACCTTAGGCATAACCACGTCATACAGGAAACTTCCGCCTTTTGCTGCCATTTGAATTTGAAATTGAAAAAATGTTGTGTGATGATGTAAAAGCGAGGGGGGATGCGAGTATTGAGTTTTCGCTAGAGAGCTGAACCGATTTGGATCATAGCCGTCCGGAAACCAATGTAAGAGCGAGCAGAATCCTGGTATTCGAAGTTCCGAGTGCCAGTCTCCAAGAAGTAAGAAATGTCTTTCCAGGAACCGCCACGCACTACTTTGCGGGGCTCATTGTCATCAGGGTTCGTTGGGTTCATATCCCAAACCACTGGCACCGATGCCTCCATGTAAGCATCATCGCACCATTCCGATACGTTGCCCGACATGTCGTACAGGCCAAAGTCATTCGGGAAGAAGGCACCTACTGGAGCTGTGTAAGCATATCCATCGCTGGCATAGTCACCGCGGCCGGGCTTGAAATTCGCCAGCATGCAACCTTTGGAGTTGCGCAGGTAAGGACCGCCCCAGGGGTAAGTAGCCAAGTCACGGCCACCGCGGGCGGCGTATTCCCATTCGGCCTCGGAGGGCAGACGGAAGTTGGGAGTGGGAGCTAAGCCAGCTTCGGCGTTAGCAGCATTTTTGTTTTTGGTGCGCCAGTTGCAGAAATACTTAGCGGCAAACCAGTCAACACCTACTACTGGGTAGTCATCGAAGGCGGGGTGAGTATAGTAGTACTCCATCAGCGGGTCACCCATATGATAGGTGAAGTCGCGCACCCATACCGTGGTATCGGGATAGAGCTCAGTCATTACATACTCTTCGCCGAGAACGTCAATTGAATCCTGCCGGATGGCATTCATAAACTGACGGTATTCATTGTTAGTAATTTCGGTTTCATCCATGTAGAAGCCGGCGATAGTCACCTGCTTGTTCATGTTAACCATAGAGGCAGATATATCCTGATCGGTCTGACCCATATGGAAGGTTCCGCCGGGGCAAGGAACCATGCCGAAAGGCACCTCCTGGGGATTGAACTCGGGGCGGTCCTCCGCTCCGACCAAATCGCCTTGCGGTCCTTTGCCGAAACCACAGCCTCCCAGAAACAGCGCCGAGAGGGCTACTAGGGGCAATACGAGAAACTTGTTCATGTTAAGGAAAAAAAGACTGTTCAGGCGGCGATACCCTAAGATTACAATTTAATGAGCCGGCAAATCTAGCGAATATTACGCTCGCTCGCAAGCCTGTCGCTCAATGCTTGCCTTTTGTCTACGAACTGGTACGGATACCGGTTAAACGATGGAAAGCAATGAGTTAGTGTAAATGCCCCTCTTGATTCATCAGATACGCAATCAACCACCCAACAATCCTGGAAAACGCCCCTAGAATTAGAAGCTGTAGCGAGGAGTACGGATAGCTGGACGAGTGGCCAGCCCTGGCTTGGGCAAGCGGTAGGAGAGCATGATTTCGTGGGAGCTGAATGCACGCGCGTCTTGATTAAATGCAATAAAGTCGAAGGCATAGCCGAAGCGCAAAGCATTGTCTTTAGCAAAGCTCATGCCTAATAAACCGGTAATTGATTCATCGTAACGGTACCCCACGCCTCCCCAGAACTTATCGTTGATCGTAGCCCGAACACCACCTTCGTAGGAGTTGTTCTGCAAGTTGAATTTATTATTATCGCCGAATTTGCCGGGCAGTACCATCTTTACAAGCACTGTGGGGGTAACTACAACGGAAGAAGTAGCTTCGATATTGTAGCCAGCGGTGAGATACGCATGGTTCTCACCGATAGCCTTGGCACTGTTTTCTCCTCCAACACTCTTAAAACGGTACTCGGAACGCAGCAAATTATTGGCGCTTAAACCCGCGTACAGTTTGTCTGATTCGTACCAGACCCCTATTCCTGTGTCAAACTTCTGGTCAGAGCCATTCCTGGGCACACTGTTATCGACACGCTCATCGGCCGTGCGGTACTCTCCTTTGCCCAAGTGGTTTAAAATCCCCTGAACGCCGAGACCTAACATACCCTCCCCTACTTTGATATGTTTGGAGTAGGACAGCTGTACGTTAGTAATACTGGCCTCACCTATCTTATCCCGGAAGATGCTCAGGCCAACGCCCCCGCCAATAGCAGCTACCGGCAGGGAGGCGCTCAGAGCGTAGGTTTGAGGAGAGCCCCCGTCGTCGAATGACCCGTCGTAACCTAAGTACTGATAGCGCCCCAGCGTGGTGATATCCCCCTGACCTTTTATACCGGCGTAGGCAGGGTTCAGGTACATCCCGTTAAAGCCGTAGTGGCTGAATTGGGGCTGCTGCTGAGCGAAGGCAGTAGAGAAAATTGCTGAGGTCAGCAATACAGAAAGTAAAGTTCTCTTCATAGAACTGATTGATTAGTGGTCTGTTAGGGCTCGGGTGGGCCAACGTAGGTGTTTCCAAATGTATGGAAAAAACCATGCGCAACAAACCGCGAAAAAAACAAGCGGAAGTGCCTTTGGGAGCACTTCCGCTTGTCTTACGCACTAAACGTTCTGTTTGCCGCTTTTATTTTTCTCTTTTCCGACATCCGGTCCGTGATGCAAACGGATGTAAGCCTCTATGGCTCCGGTCATTGACGGAGCATTCGGCTGGGGCGCTTCAATGTCTAACTCAAGCCCGGCGTCGAGCACAGCTTTGGCAGTAGTAGGGCCAAAGGCAGCTATACGGGTACCATTCTGCTCGAAATCAGGGAAATTGATAAAGAGCGAGCTAATCCCGGAGGGACTGAAGAAGGCGATGCAGTCGTACTTCACATCGGAGAGGTCAGACAGGTCGCTGGCAACGGTATGGTAAATTACCGCCTCCGTAAACTTGAAGTTGTTGGCCCGCATAAACTCCGGAATATCGTCTTTGCGGATATCGGAGCAGGGATACAAGAACTTTTCGCCCTTGTGCTTTTTAATCACATCGAAGAGGTCGGCAGCCGTACGCTGTCCGACAAACAGCTTGCGCTTACGCAGCACGATGTACTTCTGCAGATAGTTAGCGGTCTGCTCGGAGATACAGAAATACTTCATCTCCGCTGGCATCTCAAGCTTGGCTTCCTGGCAAATGCGGAAGAAGTGGTCCACCGCATTGCGGCTGGTAAAAATCACAGCCGTGTGTTCCGCAATATTGACTTTCTCTTTGCGAAAATCTTTATACGAAACGGGGTCAACCTGAATAAACTCGCGGAAATCAACCTTAATACCATACTTCTCAGCAATGGCAAAGTAAGGGGAGACGTCGTTGGTGGGCTTAGGCTGGGTAACCAGAATGCTGGAGATACGCTTGGCATGACGGCCCGTTCCCGGTTTGTCTGTGCTCTCGGCCATAGGGTAGAAAAAAGTAAAGCTAGGGCAATAAGGCGGCGCTGGGAGTAATAGAAGGCTCCTGCTAAAGCCGGATCAGTAGGTGAACACTATCAACTTGAGCAGAACGATCAAGGGAATCACTTCTGTGGCGCAAAGGTACGAAAACAAATGCAGATTTAGTAGGGACGCCCGGCGGTGTAACGTCCGGGCGATGCGAACGACCGTACCAATCAACATCAAGGAAACCACCCCGTTGGACACCCACAGTACTGTTTCGGGCAGGGTCTGGTTCAGCCCGAGGTAGAGCAGCATTACGCCGGGCAGGAAAAGACCCATAAATAAGATTGTGCGCATAAACTCCCGGTACTGTACCATAACCAGCTGCGTCACGTCGAAGATATAGCCCATTACCTCCAGAAAGAGGTATTTACCCAGCACGAAGGCCACAATCAGGGCGGCGTAGAGCAGTACGCGCACAATAATGGCCGACTCGGGCACGTCGAAAAGTCGGCGCAGAATGATAATACTCTGAATGTTGGTGTGGATGGCTACCAGCAGCAAAGCAAAGGAAAGCGAAAAGACGACGACCAGCAGCAGGTTTAGCCAAGTGACGGTCGGCTTCGTCAGGAAGTCCTGGTCATTGGAGGTTTTACCCCACAGGCCCTCGAAATGATAAATGCGGGCAAAACCTGACTGATAAGCCGACCGGATGCTCCCGTAGAACAAACCAATCAGGAGCAGAAAGCTCAGGAACACGTTCTGCCCCTGATGCCCACGGGGCAACGGCATGGCCGCTACAGAGGCCACCGGGCTCCTACTGGCTTTGACGACCGGCACGGCATTCACAAAAGAAGCCAAGTTGGGGGCTATTTCGGGATGCCAGATACACAGCAGATGCGGCCCTGGCGCCGAACCCGCAGGCAACAGCTTGGTCAGATCGAGAGTGTAGGGAGCCGATGTGGCGGCGGTAAAGACCAACCGGTTATTCAGGAAGAGGCTGAGTCCCTTGGGAGCAGCAAACGTAATGGCCAACGGGCGCCCCGGCTGGATGGATACCCACTGGTAGTAGGCCAGCGCCGGCGCGTGGTAATCGGGGAGGTAAAGAACCAGACGGTTGCGCGCGGCATCGTGAATCAGCCAATCGGCAGACAGCCCCCGCTTAGGCGTAGGGGGCAGCGGGCGGTATTCGGCGGCAAATGCACCGGGCAGCGGCAGCAGCCACAGAAAGCTAATCAGCCATACTAGTTGCCGGTAGATGCCCTGCCTGACCCGTAACACAGATACTGTCAAACGTTAGGATGCAACGCGCTGCTGCGCGCTTCGGCTCTGGTAGACCCCCAGGAAAATGCTGATCAGAACTGAAAAGGCTACCAGTGCCCCAATCAGCAGCGTGTTGCCGAGAGCCGAGAAGTTGATGACAAAAAGAATAACAACCAGATTCAGCAGGCCCAGCAGCATTACGGTACTGATTTGCTGGAAGCCCATGGCTAGAATACGGTGGTGAACGTGGTTCTTATCGGGGGAAAACGGCGAGCGGCCGGCCATCATCCGGACGATAAACACGCGCAGCGTATCGAAAAGCGGCACGAACAGAATGCCGATAGCCACGGCCGGGGAAGAAGTGCTGAACGGGTCGCCGACGCGCAGGCCCATCTCGATGAACTGAATGGTCAGAATCGAGACGATGAAGCCGCAGACCAAGGAGCCGGTGTCGCCCATAAAGATGCTGGCCCGATGAAAATTGTAGCGCAGAAAGCCCAGCATACCTCCAATCAGGCAAACCGAAACAAAAACGTAGTTGCCGTAGCCAGCACCACCGTAGCGGGCAAAGTAGTAGCCATAGGTGCTGGTGATAATCAGCACAATAGTGCCGGCCAACCCATCGAGTCCGTCAATGAGGTTGATGGCATTGGTGATGCCCACAATGGCCAGAAAGGTGAAGGCGTAGCTGATACCAATGGGCAGCTCGTGAATGCCAAGAATGCCCTGGAAGCTGGTGACGCGAATGTCGGCCATAATCATGACCACGCCGGTAGCCAGCAGCTGGCCCACAAACTTCTTCGACACTGAGATACTGACCAGGTCGTCTTTCAGGCCCACGAAGAACAGCACGATGCAGCCGGCCAGCAACTGCTGAATGCCATTGCCGAGGTCGGCGAAGATGGTGAGGGCCGACATAAAGCCGGCAAACACGGCAACGCCACCCAGGCGGGGCGTCAGTGACTCATGCACGGTACGCACGTTGGGCGTATCCAGCATATTCTTCAGGTGGGCAATATAGATGATGGAGGGCACCGCGAAGAGTGCCACCAAAAATGCCCAGAGAAAGGACAACCCCAACTGAATTCCGAGTGCATTCATCACGTATCGGCTCAAAATTAAGCAAATAGCTCGGAAAATATACCCGAACTGGTTTGCGACTTGGTGATTAGCTGTGCAACACGCCTTCGCGGTCTAGCAAAGCAATATGGATCAGGTTGGCGGCGACAATCGAATCGGGAACGAAGATGAACTTCTTATCGAAGATCTGCGCGCCCCGGTAATAGCTCACCCAGTACTGATTGTTGAGGTGAAACAGGTCGGGGTCGATGGGCTCGATGGGCACGGCCGACTGCGGTGCCACTTCCAGCAGTACGTGCCGGAGCGTGGAAGTTCGGACACTGTCCCCATTTTCCTGCGTGCCATAGCCGTTGGAACTCACAATGACGTTGCTGAGCGGAAAGGAGTTATGGTTGAGCAGATATACCTGCCACCCGGCCTTGCCCTGGTCTGTAGCCGCCGCCTCGTCGGGCACTATAGCAATGGAAACGCCCTCAACCGGGTCGAAAGTAATGTGTTCTTTCATGGTTACGCGGCAATAAAATCTGCCTCAAACAAGTCGGCCAGGTGCCCCACCAACAGGTGTTCGACTTCGGCCAAAGGCACTTCCCGGCCCAGCTCCTGCTGAAGGGAAGTAACGGCTTTGTCGGTGATGCCACAGGGCACGATGTGGCCGAAATACGAAAGGTCGGTGTTAATGTTGAAGGCAAAGCCGTGCATAGTCACCCAGCGGCTGCATTTTACGCCCAGCGCACAGATCTTGCGTGGGTTGACGGCGCCTTCTGTAAAGTCCAGCCATACTCCGGTGAGCCCGGCAATACGGCCGGCGGCCAGGCCGTAGCTGGCCAGCGTACGGATAACGGCTTCCTCCAGCAGCCGCAGGTAGCGGTGAATGTCGGTAAAGAAGTTGTCGAGGTCGAGAATAGGATAGCCTACCAACTGGCCCGGGCCGTGGTAGGTAATGTCGCCGCCCCGGTTGATGCGGTGAAAGGTGGCACCATGCCGGGCCAGACCATCCTCATCAAGCAGCAAATGCTCGGGCTTGCCGCTTTTGCCCAGCGTGTACACGTGCGGATGCTGGCACAGCAGCAGGTAATTGGGTGTAGGCTCAGGGGTGCGGCCTTCCTCCGCAGCCAGCCGGTTCTGCACCTTAATAGCCAGTATCGAGGCCAAGAGCTCCTCCTGATACGCCCAAGTTGCTTCGTACGGAGCTAATCCTAAGTTCCGGACGAGCACCTGCCGGTTGAGCCCAGGCTCACCGGATGCAGCACTGGCTGGTGCCGGGGTGCCGGAGGAAGTAGCGTAGGAGCTGGATAGAGACATAACAAGCGTATTAGGAAGCAGACTGCCGAAACTCACTTCGGAGCATTGCCCGGAGAACTGCCGACGGCTCCATAAAAGATGGAAACCGGAACAGCTTTCCAGATAACACCAGCCAGGCTAAAGTGTCTAAAAAAGACTTGCCAGTCGATTTTTACCGTATTTAGCCCGCTCAACCGGAACCGCAAGAGTACCAGAGAAAGTCCGCAAAGGTACTAGATTTAGTCCCAAAGCCAATCTGACCACCTTCCCTCCCTGCTTATGGCGGCCTTTGCAGCACACGAACTTGGCCAGGCGGGTGAGCAGGCCGCGGCTGCTTTCCTGATCAGCTTGGGCTACACCGTGGCCAGGCGCGGCTACCGGTACCGACGCGCCGAAGTAGACCTTATTGTGCAACGGGGACAGGAGTTGCTGGTCTTTGTGGAAGTAAAAACGCGCTCCTCCGCTCAGTTCGGATTCCCGGAGGAATTCGTGACCGAGCGCAAAAAGCAGCTGTTTCGCCTGGCGGCCGAGAATTACCAGGAGGAAACCAACTGGGCCGGTGACATTCGCTTCGATATTCTGGCCCTGGCCCCCAACAGCGCCGGGTTCCGCATCGAGCACTTCGAAGATGCTTTCTACTAGGCCCCGCACGAAAAAGTCCACCCGGGGCCGGATGGACTTCACTCCTATATAGTATATAGCGCAGAAAGGTTACTTCTTGCCGCCGGGCCGGTCGGTTACGGCGTCGCGCTTGTCGATGCCTTTCTCCTTATCGTAGACCAGCACGGCATTGCGGTTGTACTCCTTCACCAGCTCCGGCTCGGCTACTTCCGGGTCGTAGCCCGACTCGCCGTACTGGTACTCGTAGTGACGACGGTTGCGGAAGCCCCAGTACTTGGTCCAGACTCCGACTTTCTTGCCGTTCTCAAACTGCCCGTCCCAGTCGCGCTGGCCGTTTTCGAGGTAGCGAACATAGTCGCCCTCAATTTTGCCGGCCACATAGGGAATCACCTCTTTGATTTTCTTACGCTCCGCGTCATAGTAGCTCACGGCCGCGTCGCGCGGGAAGCCCATTTCGTAGTGCGTTTTGGTGAGCAGCACATTGTCCTTGTTGAACCGCTCCCAGCGCAAGTGCCGGGTGCCGAGGGCGAAATAGCCGGTTTCCACCACTTTGCCGCCCTGCATCTTTTTGTAGGGCCCGTGCAGCACCTTGTCGGTAGCCGGGTTCAGCTCGGTTGTCGCCTTGAAAATCTTGCGCTTCTTGGGATTGAAGTAGTACAGGGCCGGCGCATACTCGCTGGGCTGCTGGAACGCTTTGAGGAAGTAAAACACCTCTATCACCTGGTTGCGCCCCTTGGGGCCCGACTTGGTGAAGCTCTTTTTGATCTTCTCCCCCAGGAATACGTTTTTCTTCTTTTTGGTCTTGCGCTGCCCTTCCTTCTCCTTTTCCTTGGCGGCGCGCTCCTGCTCCTTGGTCATGGCCAGGCGCTTAACGAGCAGCGAGGGTGCTTTCGTCGTGTCGGCGCTGTTGGTCAGCGAGTCGGTTAGCAGTACGGCCAGGCCGGGTTGCTCGGGCTTGCTGTTAAAGGAAACCGTCTTTTTGCTGCAGGCTCCTAGTATTAGCAGCAGCAACAGCATGGGCAGAAAGGAGAACCGAAGTAGGCGCATCAAGGAAGCAGTCTGAATTCGTAGGGTCGAACGTAAAGATAGAGGGATTTAGTGCCGCCGCGGTGAGACGGTAAAGTCGCGAAATGGTGAGTTTGCTGTTCCGGCAGCTCTTCAAAACACAAAACGGCTCCGGTAGCAGTGCCACCGGAGCCGTTTTATCTTCTTGCGCTGTGAAGTGTGGATAGCGCCGGCGGAACGACAACGCACCATTTCACCACTCCACTAGTTCACCACTTAAGCTGTCAGCAAATCAGCGCTGCGCTTCACAAAGGCCGTCAGGGCTTCGCCTTTCAACAAGCCTTGGGCCAGCAAGGCCAGATCGAAGGCTTGCCGGGCCAGTTTCTGGCTGGCTTCGTCCTCGGCGCTGAGCACACGCTGGGCCACGGGGTGGTTGGCATTCACGCTCACGGTGTAGCTGTCCGGCAGGGAGCCAAACATCTGCATGCCACCACCACCGCCAGCGCGCTGCATATCCTTCATGCGGCGCATAAATTCGGGCACCGTAATGATAACCGGCGCATCCTGGGGCGACAAAGCCTCGACCTGCACGTGCATCTGCGGATTGCTGATGGCCTTGCTGAACAGCTCCTGCAGCTTGGTCTTGTCGTCGTCGCTCAGTACACTTTCCGTCGTTTCCTCTTTCTCGATGAGCTTCCCGATGGTATCGGCGTCCACGCGCTTGAAGGTGACCTTCTCGAGCTTCTGCTCCAGCTGGCCAATGAAGTGAGAATCGAGTACGGCGTCGAGCTTCAGCACATCGTAGCCCCGGTCGAGGGCGGCCTGCACGAAGCCGTGCTGCGCTTCCGCATCGGTGGTATAGAGCACCACCGTCTGCTCGTTCTTGTCCTTCTGGTTGGCCTGCACGAACTCCTGGTACTCGCTTAGGGTAAAGAACTTACCGGCGGTGTTCTGCAGCAGCACGAAGTCCTTGGCCTTGTCGTAGAACTTGTCGTCGGAGAGCATGCCGTACTTCACGAACAGTCCGATATCCGACCACTTCTCCTCGAAGCCCGCGCGGTCCTTGCGGTAGAGCTCGGCCAGCTTATCGGCGACTTTCTTGGTGATATAGGTGTTGATTTTCTTCACCGCCGCGTCGGCCTGCAGGAAGCTGCGCGACACGTTCAGCGGAATATCCGGCGAGTCAATCACGCCGTGGAGCAGCATCAGGAACTCCGGCACCACGTCCTTCACCTCGTCGGTAATGAACACCTGCCGCGAGTAGAGCTGAATTTTGTTGCGCGAGAACTGCAGCTCGTCCTTCACCTTGGGGAAGTAGAGAATACCGGTCAGATTGAACGGATAATCCACATTGAGGTGAATCCAGAACAGCGGCGGCTCCGAGAAAGGATACAGCTCCTGGTAGAACTTGGTGTAGTCCTCGTCGGTCAGCTCCGAAGGCTGCTTGGCCCAGATGGGCTGGGTCTGGTTGATTACCTCGCCCTCAAACTCGATTTCGATGGGCAGGAACTTGCAGTACTTGGTCAGGATGGTACGCAGGCGGGCCGGCTCCAGAAACTCGTCGGAGTCGGCGGCTACGTGCAACACTACATCAGTGCCGCGGTCAGCCTTGTCAGTAGTTTCGAGGCTAAACTCGGTGCTACCGTCGCAGGTCCAGTGGGCGCCTTCGGTGTTATCCTTGTAGCTCTTGGAGAAGATTTCCACGTTGTCGGCCACCATGAAGGCCGAATAGAAGCCCAGGCCGAACTGACCGATAATCTGGTCTTTAGCCGCGGTGTCCTTCTCTTTGTACTGCTCCACAAACTCGGTGGCGCCGGAGAAGGCAATCTGGTTGATGTATTTCTTGATTTCCTCGGCCGTCATGCCCAGGCCGCGGTCCGAAATGGTGATGGTGCGAGCTTCCTTGTTCACGCTCACCTTCACTTTCAGCTCGCCCAACTCCCCCTTGAACTCGCCCAGCTGGCCCAGGCTCTTGAGCTTCTGGGTGGCGTCTACGGCGTTGGAAACCAGTTCCCGCAGGAAGATTTCGTGGTCGGAGTAGAGAAACTTCTTGATGATGGGGAAGATATTCTCGGTATGAATCGAGATGCTACCTTTCTCTTGCATAGCGCGTTGGCAAAAGGGTTTGAAATAAGAATCCGGACGAAACGCCAGCCTCTACGGGCGGCTATTCGCAGGACGAGCCGCTTCAAAACCTGTTCCACGACTGCTCAACTGTCAGTTTGACAGCAGCCTGAAGCTATTTTATCTAATAAATGGCCCCCGCCACCTTCGCTCTTCGTCTTTCCGCCCGGGCACCATGCCTTCCTCTCCTACCCCACTATGTTCCTCCTCCTAGTCAACCGCCCAGCTTACGGTCAGGCTACACTTTGGCTTATTTAAATCGGGTTCTTTTAGAACGTACGCGGGAAACGCCCAGCCGCAACGAATGAACCATGCTTGTGCTCTATATTATACTTTTCTATTTCCTCCTTATGCTGACTTTCCCATTCAGCTTCCAGCTCCGGGCCACGCCCCGATGAATTCGTAAGCCAGTCAAGTGCCGAAGTAACATCCGAGAAGAATTGAATTTCTCCACAGTCATAACGCTGTCCATCAGCCAAAACCGTTTCAATAACGAGCTGATTGTGCAGGTTAGCCGGCAAGATGATGGCAATGTCTTTTACCTGCAGCCCGGCGAAGAGAGGCAGCCAGGTTTCGCTAAGCCAGGCCTGCTCATCGATACCAACTACCGGCATGTCGGAAGTATCTACCAACCAACGCCTAACTTTCTTGTTATCAGAAACTTCCAGCAGATAGTAAAAAGCCGATTGAAACTGAACGGGATGCATTGCTCCTTTCCATTGCCAGCGTAGCAAGCGGAGCCCTTCATCGTGGTGTACAAACAGAGAATTTGATGCAATCATGAGTTCTTAAGACAACACAACATACGGGATGCCTAGTAAACAAAGATAGATTGCAAAAAGGCTACTTCTATAACTTTTCGACTACAGTGCTTTATTGCCTGCTTAAGCTCGCTGTGGTGGCGCCTAAGGGCCGGGAGCAAACTACAGCAGGGCTTTTTTCTTAAGCACGGCCACAACAACTGGCTTATTAAATTGCATTAAATACATAGCAAAGGCCTATCAATATGGCTAACAATGGATTGACCCCATCATGCGCGTATTGCACTATACATGTAAGTCACTACCATTTGCGTGAAAAAATGTTTATCCTAACCAATCTTATACACTTACCGTTTTAGACGAGCTATTCTAACATCAGCATAGGCACCAAGAAGAGAAGCTCTGGCTTTATACCTGCATGCTGTCAGTAACTTACCCAAGAGCACCGCCACCTAAAGCAGTTTATGAGCGGCATACTTTGTCAGCTCAGATTTTGTTTTACCTTTGAAGCCTGCTTCTGATACATTGTTGCAAATGCACGCACTCCGGTCCCGTTTAGCTATTCTGCTGCTGCTCTGCTTTACGCGGGTGCTGCTGCCGGATGCGTGGATTTTGGCCTTGCACTCGCACGAGCACACGCTGGAGGAAACGGCGCCACCGCCCGGGGTATCAAAAGCCAAGGCCGTGCTATCGGCCAAGCACCAGCACTGCGCCGTCGACCATTTCTTCGACGTACCCTTCCAGGCGGCGGTGCCGCTTGAATTTACGCTTTTCACAAGTTATCAGGCTCCGAAGGCGGAGTCGGTAGCTTCTGTGTGGCGGGCTGCGGCCCCGGCCACTGCCGACCTGCGCGGCCCGCCCTGCCAGGGGTAATTTCCTGTTTTTCGAGCTACGCAGTGTGCCTGCCCCACTTTGGCAGGGCTACCGACGGCTCGTACTCAGCGTTGCTGCGCCCTAGCAAGCCCTAGTGTGCCTTGGCATGCGCAGCAGCGGGTTTCCCACTGGCTTCCTTTTTTTTATGGATTTTCGCTTCTTGGCCGTTGCCAGGGTAGCGGGTGCCCTCTGGCTGATGCTCTTAGCGTCGGTAGTAGCGGCACGCGCTACCCAGGCACAGCCCGAGTGCATGCTCTCTTTGAGCGGCCGCATCACCGACCATGAGTCGCGTGAGGGGCTGCCGGGCGCGACCGTAGTGGTGCTGGAAACCCAGCAGTCTACCCAAACGGATGCCGCCGGCAACTACCATTTCCACCTGTGCGCGGGCTCATATCAGGTGCAGGTTTCCTACGTGGGCTACAGCCGCGAAACGGCAGTCGTACGCCTCGACGGGGCCTATATCCGGAACTTCCAGCTGCATCCCGATGCGGTACTGCTGAGCGGAGCGCTAGTACAGGGCCAGCGAGCTACAGCTCCCTCTCCCCAACCTTCCACTACCCTGACGGGAGCCGCCCTGCAACAAACCCGCGGTCAGGCCCTGGGAGAAGCGCTACAGAAGATTGCGGGCGTAACGGCCATTCAAACCGGCCCGGGCATTTTTAAGCCCATGATTCATGGCCTGCACTCCAACCGCGTAACGGTACTGAACAACGGCGTACGCCAGGAAGGGCAGCAGTGGGGCACCGAGCACGGACCAGAAATTGACCCTTTTATTGCGTCCCGCCTGACGGTGGTGAAAGGCGCGGCCAGCGTCCGTTACGGCTCCGACGCCATTGGTGGAGTGGTGCTGGTAGAACCAAAACCGTTGCGTGATTCAGCAGGCCTCGGGGCCGAGCTGAATCTGGTGGGAATGAGCAATAATGGCCTGGGAGCGGCATCGGCAACGCTTGATGGCAACATTGGCAAGCTGCCCGCCCTGCGCTGGCGGGCCCAAGGTACGCTGCGCCGGGCCGGCACCATGCAAACGCCGGACTACTATCTGAAAAACTCCGGCTTTGCTGAGCAGAACTTTTCGGGCGCGGTAGGCTGGCGCAAGGCGGGCTACGGCCTGGAGCTGTTCCACAGTCAGTTCAATACCCGTATCGGGATTCTGCCGGCTTCGCACGCGGGCAGCAAAACGGATCTGCTGCTTGCCGTAGCCCGCCCTGCTCCCCTAGAAACCACAGGCTTCAGCTATGACATTGACCGTGCCTATCAACAGGTACGGCACGACGTAACCAAGCTCACGGGCTTTCTGCAGACTGGCACGGCCGGGCAGCTGCAGTTTACCCTAGCCCAGCAGACGGACTACCGGGATGAGTACGACAAGTTTCGGCCGCGCAACGACAACCTGGCTTCCCGCAACCTGCCCGAGCTGAGCTACACCAACCGCACCAGTACCGGCGAGCTGCTGTGGGAGCACAAAGCCTGGCACCGTCTTACGGGCAGTCTGGGCGTGGCCGGCACCTACCAGTTCAACCGCTACGCCGATGGTAGCCGGCAGTTTATTCCCTACTACACTAATCTGACGGGGGGCATCTTCTGGATTGAGAAGTGGCAACTCAACAAATGGCTGCTGGAAGGCGGGCTGCGGCTCGACCGCCGTGACCTGGCCGTGAAGCGCGGCGACCGGAGTGCCAACGGCGCCTTTTTCGTGGACCGCACCCGCTTCCGTTACACCACCCCGGCGGCTTCGCTGGGTGCCACCTACGACCCCACGGCCCACCTTACCCTGAGCCTGAACACCGGCCTGACCCGCCGAGCACCGGCCGCTAATGAGCGGTTCAGTGAGGGCGTGCACAATGGCATGTATGAGTTGGGCAACGACCTGGTGCCCGGCGCGGCAGCCTTGGCGCCCGAAACGGCCCTGAACACGGGACTGAGCGTGCACTGGCACACCAACCCGCGGTTCAACGGCGAAATAACCGTGTACCAGAATCGAATTCTGGACTTTATCTACCAAGTGCCCCTGACCGAGCCCGTGCAAACGGTGCGCGGCAGCCACATCAGCTGGCAGTACCAGCAAACCGATGCCACCTTCCGGGGCATCGACCTGAGCAGCAGCTACCAGCTGGCGGCCCGATGGCTGCTGGCGCTGAAAGGCTCGATGGTGCGCACGCGCGACACGCGGGCCGATGAGTGGCAGATTCTGATGCCCGCCGACCGGGCTGCCGCCTCCCTGCGCTACGACTGGACCGAGCATACGGGCCGGTTTCGGGGCCGCTACGCGCAGCTGGGCGTGGATGCCGTGGCCCGGCAAACCCGTGTGCCAGACAACTACGAAGCCCGCGACCTGCTGGCGACTCCGGCCGGCTACGTCCTGCTAAGCCTGGAAGCAGGAGCGACGGTGCGCTGGGGCCGGCTGCCCCTCTCCGTGAGCCTGGCGGCTACCAACCTGCTCAACCAGCGCTACCGCGACTACCTGAACCGCTACCGGTATTTCGCCGATGAAATGGGCCGCAACCTGACGCTGCGTCTGCATATTCCCCTGGAACTGTCCCGTTCCGCCCAGTAAATCTTTCACCCTGACCTTTCTTTTTACCCCCTTCTCATGAAAAATCCTGTGTTCAAGAAATCCCTGTTTGCCCTGCTGCTGGTGGCACCCTTGCTGGGGGCCTGCAAAAAAGATAACGACGAGGAACCCACTCCCGACGACGACAACGAGCAAATCACGACGGTGCGCTATGAGCTGACGCCGGCAGGTGGTGGCACCCCTGTGACGGTGCAATACCGCGACCTGGACGGCGACGGCGGGGCCGATCCTACCATTGGCACCCTGACCTTGGCTGCCGGTACCACCTACACGGGCAAGCTGGTGCTGCTCGACGAAACCAAGAATCCGGCTGTCATCATCTCCGATGAGGTGAAGGAGGAAGCGGATGAACACATGTTCTTCTTCGAGCCCAGCAACGTGAACCTGACCATTACGCGCACCGATAAGGATGCCAAAAGCCTGGAGGTGGGCCTCGAAACCCGTGTAGTGGCCGGCACGGCTAATGCGGCCAACACCACGGGCACCCTCAAAGTGACGCTGCGTCACCAGCCCGGCACCAAAAATGGCACGTTTGCCCCCGGCGACACCGATGTGGAAGTCCGCTTCCCGACGGCCGTCCGCTAGGCTGGCTCTCCGATAGTAAGGCCCGGCTTGGCCGGTGCCTGTGTCTCCATATGGTTTGGTTTGGAGAACAAAATGAAGGCATCGGCTTCTGGCCGATGTTTTCTTGTTTCCGGGCGCATCCTCCCGCCCTATTTCCCGTTCATGCGCTACGACGCTTTCTGCAGTATTTTATGTCTCGTTCTTTCTGGGCCACCGGCCTGTTCTTTGTTGCCTTTTCCGGAAGCCTGCTGGCCCAGACAACCGAGCCCACCCCTACCCTCGCCCCGGCCCTGCGTACTGCCCGGCTCCCCGCGAATTCCGTAACGGGCCGCATTCTGGATGGCGCTACCCAGGAACCCTTGCCGGGAGCCACCATCGTATTCCCGGATTTGCGCCAGGCCACTACCGCCGGCCCCGACGGCACGTTCCGGTTTGCCAATCTGCCCCGGGGGCGTTTTCTGATGCAGGTCCGGTTTGTGGGTTACAACACCGTGGCTAAGATTGTAGATACCGGCACCGGCCAGCCGGTAGATGTGGCCCTGACCACGGCCACCACCGAAATCGGCCAGGTGGTCGTCACGGGCGTATCGGCTTCCACGGAAATGCGCCGCTCCCCGGTGCCCACCACGGTGGTTGACCGGACGCAGCTCAATCAGGCCGCCGCTACCAACGCCATTGACGCCATTGCCCACACCCCGGGAATCTCGCAGATAACGACCGGGGCCGCCATCAGCAAGCCCGTCATTCGGGGGCTGGGCGCCAACCGCGTAATTACCTTGAACAATGGCGCCAAGCAGGAAGGCCAGCAGTGGGGCGATGAGCACGGCATCGAAATCGACGAGTACGCCATTGAGCGGGCCGAGATTATCAAAGGGCCGGGCAGCCTGCTCTACGGCTCCGATGGCATGGCCGGCGTGGTCAACTTCTTGGCGCCCGACCCGGTGGAGGAAGGCAAAGTGCTGGGCTCGGTGGCTGTCAACTACCAGACCAACAACCGCCTGCAGGGCTACTCGCTGATGAACGCCGGCAACAAGAACGGCTTCAACTGGCTGGTGCGCGGCAGCGGCAAAATAGCCGGCCCCTACCGCAACCGCTACGACGGCCCGGTCTACAACTCCGGGTTTCGGGAGCTGGACGGCAACGGCTACGTGGGCGTGAACAAAAGCTGGGGCTTCTCGCACCTCACCTTCAACTCGTTTAACCAAGAAGTGGGCCTGGTGGAAGGTGAGCGGGACGAAGAAACCGGCCGCTTCCTGCGCCCCGTGAACGTGGGCGGGGATGCCGTGGCCGAAGTGCCCGTATCCGACCAGGACCTGCGCGGCTACGACCTGGACGTGCCCAAGCAGCAAATCAACCACCTGCGCATTGGGTCCGACAACAACTTTATCCTGGGCCAGAGCCGCCTCACGCTGAACGTGGGCTGGCAGCAGAACCTGCGCCGGGAGTTTGGCGACGTGCTGGCTCCCACCGACCCGTCGCTCTACTTTCAGCTGCGCACCCTGGACTATGCCGCCCGCTATTTTCTGCCCGAAGCCAATGGCTGGAACACGACCATCGGACTGAGCGGCATGCGCCAGGAAAACATGAACAAGGGCGTCGAATTCCTGATTCCGGCTTACCGCCTACTCGACGGCGGCGTGTTTACCGTGACCAAGAAAACCTTTGGCAGCTTCGACCTGAGCGGCGGCCTGCGCTACGACATCCGCCGCATCACGGCCGACGCCCTCTACCTGGACCCCGACACGGAGCAGCCCGTAAGTAGTGGCGAAGGCGAGGAAAAATTCGGGGGCTTCACCAGTACCTTCCGCAACGTATCGGGCAGCCTGGGCGGGGCGTTCAACGTGACCGAAAAGCTGCTGCTCAAGGCCAATGTGTCGCGGGGCTTTCGGGCGCCGAACATTGCCGAGCTGGGCTCCAACGGCATTCACGAAGGCACTATCCGCTACGAGCTGGGCGACGCGGGCCTCAAAGCCGAAACCAGCCTGCAGCTCGACGGTGGCGTGAGCTACGACACGGAGCACATCAGTCTCAGCCTCGATGCCTTCCGCAACCAGATTCAGAACTACATCTTCCCCGAACGGGTCGAGGATGCGGTGAGCGAGGAGGGTGACCCGATCTTCCGCTACAGCCAGGGCGACGCCCGCCTGACCGGGGGCGAGGTTACGGTCGACGTACACCCCCACCCGCTCGACTGGCTGCACTTCGAAAACTCGTTTTCCATGGTGCGCGCCCTGCAGCTCAACCAGCCCGAAGGCCAGCAATACCTGCCCTTTATTCCCGCCGACCGGTTGCAGTCGACGCTGCGGGTGAATTTCCGCAAGGTGGGCAACTCCCGCCTGAGCAACCTCTATGCCCGCGGCGGAGTGGAGCATACTTTCGCCCAGAACCGCTTCTTCTCGGCCTTCGACACCGAAACCCGCACACCCGGCTACACGCTCGTAAACCTGGGCCTGGGGTCCGACATTGTGAATGCGCGGGCCCAAACGCTGTTTTCGCTCTACCTGACCGCCAACAACCTATTCGACGTGGGCTACCAGAGCCATTTGAGCCGGCTGAAATACGCGGCCTACAACGTAAGCAACGGCCGCACCGGGGTCTTCAATATGGGCCGCAACGTGAGCCTGAAGCTGGTTGTGCCGCTGGCTTTTAATTAGCCCGTAGCACCCTGCGCAGCGCTTTTGAGGACACTTTTGTCGGCAAGCCGCAGTTGGCAGCAAGTAGGTATCTTGCTGCCAACTGCTTTTCAGCCCCTTGCACTGTATGGCTCATTCTCACGACCATTCCGGCCACGACCACCATCACCATCATACTCCCACCGAGTTCGGGCGGGCGTTTGGGGTGGGTATTGCCCTCAATATTGCCTTCGTTATAGTTGAAGTAGCGGGCGGGCTATGGGCCAACTCCTCGGCTCTGCTTTCGGATGCGGGCCACAACCTGAGCGACGTGCTAAGTCTGGCCCTGGCCTGGGGCGCCACGCTGTTGGCCCAGCGCCGCTCCTCGGCGCGCTACACCTACGGCTATAAGGGCGTTACCATTCAGGCCGCTTTGCTGAACGCGGCCCTGCTGTACGTGGCGCTAGGCGCTATTCTGTGGGAAACCATCAGCCATTTGCGCCACCCCGAGCCGGTGAACGGCAAGATGGTGATGCTGCTGGCCGGGTTGGGCATCGTTATCAATGGCTTCACGGCCTGGCTGTTCAGCAGCGGGCAGAAGGGCGACGTGAATGTACGCGGCGCCTATCTGCACATGCTCACCGACGCGCTGGTATCGGCGGGCGTGGTGGTCGGGGGCGGCCTGGTGCTCTGGACCGGCTGGCTGTGGCTCGACCCGCTCATCAGCTTCCTCATTCTGGCTTTGATCGGCTACAGCTCGTGGGGGCTGCTGCGCGAAACCCTGCAGCTTAGTTTGCAGGCCGTACCCGCCGGCATCGACCTGGAGCAGGTGCGGACGTTTCTGCTGGCCCGGCCCGGCGTCACGGAAGTCCACGACCTGCACGTGTGGCCCCTCAGCACCCAGGATACCGCCCTTACGGCCCACGTAGTGCGCCCCGGCGGCAGCCCCGATGCCAACCAGTTCCTCCAGAAACTGCAGCACGACTTGGTCCACGAGTTCAACATCGGGCACTGCACCGTGCAGATTGAGCAGGACACGGCCGTAGCCGGCCACCACGGCTGCTGCGACGCGGAACATCTAGAAAAAAGAGTCAGTTGAGCAATGGCCTTGCCGAAAGAATATAAACGCCGAATTGACGACCCACAACTTTTGCTTATTGGTGAGCTGGAGGGCTACGCTCCGATACAAGGCACCGGTACGGTAGCCGGCAACCCGTTTTATTTCCGTTCACGCTGGGATACATGGAGCTTCGCTATTTCCGATGATCCAGAAGTTGATGTGCTGGATATCTGCGTTCCGGAGTCAGCCAAGTACGGCTTCTTCGCCGAGGCTACGGTATCTGGTGGCCCATATGCTGCCAGTTACTTGCCCTTAGACACCGCTGAGCAAATCATCAAAGACTGCTGCCGCCAATACCACGAGTTGCGGAGCCGGTAAATCTTTGTAATCTGCGTGCCTAAGTCCTTTCCTGCTCTTTTCCTTCGCATGGCTCTTACCTCCCGCCCTGGTTCCGCTCCCAAAACGGCTTCCCTCTTCAGCGCCATCGTCATTGTGGCCTCACTGGGCTACTTTGTTGATATCTACGACTTGATTCTATTCAGCATCGTGCGGGTCAAAAGCCTCAACGACCTGGGCATTACCGATCCGGCCGCCGTGACCGACCAGGGCCTGTTTCTGATTAACATGCAGATGGGCGGCATGCTGCTCGGCGGTATTCTGTGGGGCATTCTGGGCGACAAGCGGGGCCGGCTCTCGGTGCTGTTTGGCTCTATCCTGCTGTATTCGTTGGCGAACCTGGCCAATGGTTTCGTGCAAACCATCGACCAGTACGCCTGGCTGCGCCTGATTGCGGGCATTGGGCTGGCCGGGGAGCTGGGCGCGGGCATCACGCTGGTTTCCGAAACGCTGCCCAAGGAAAAGCGCGGCTATGGCACCATGATAGTGGCCACCGTGGGCGTATCGGGGGCCATGCTGGCCTACTGGGTGGGCGAGGCTTTGGGCTGGCGCAACGCGTACTTCGTGGGCGGCGGCCTGGGGCTGGCGCTGCTGGCGTTGCGGGTAGGCGTATACGAGTCGGGGATGTTTGAGCAGGCCAAGCAAACCGAGGCCGTACGCGGCAACTTCCTGAGCTTGTTTACCAAAGGCCCACGGCTGGCCCGCTATGTGAAGTGCCTGCTTATCGGCGTGCCCCTGTGGTTTGTGGTCGGCATCTTGATTACGCTGGCCCCGGAATTTGGCCGCGAATTGGGCATCACCGGGCCGGTTTCGGCGGGCCTGGGCGTGTTCTGGTGCTACTTCGGCCTCGTCTTCGGCGACTTTGCCAGCGGCACGCTCAGCCAGCTGCTGCGCAGCCGCAACCGGGCACTGCAGCTGTTTTTGTTGCTCTGCGGCCTGCTGTGCGCCGTGTATCTGTTTGCCATTCGCGGCGCTTCGCCCACGGCTTTCTACGCAGTTTGCTTCGTGCTGGGCTTCACGGTGGGTTTCTGGGCCTTGTTCGTGACGGTGGCCGCTGAGCAGTTTGGCACCAACCTGCGGGCCACGGTAGCAACTACGGCGCCCAACTTTGCCCGCGGCTCAGTGGTGATGCTGGTGCCTATGTTCACCGGGCTGGCCAAGCTGCCAGTGGGCGGGCAGCCGCTGGGTATTATCGGCAGCGCGGCCATTATTGGCGTGGTGTCGTTGCTCATAGCCTTCTGGGCCGTAAGCACCTTGCCCGAGAGCTACGGCAAAGACCTTGATTATCTGGAAGAATAAACGCAAAACTTATGCCCTGCCGCTACCGGGAGCCGTTACAGACTAAACAGTAACTCCCTTAGCCATGAAAAAGATTTTCGCCATACTTGCCATTGCCGCGCTGGGTACCAGCGCCGCGCAGGCCCAAACCCAAGTAGCTCCTACCGATACGGCCCAGGCCCGCCTGCAGATGCAGCAGCAGCGCACCGCCGATGCCAAAGCCACGCTGGCCAGCCAAAAGGATCAGGCCACGGCCAGCAGCAGCGCCGTAGCCGACACCAAAGCCCAGCTCCGGCAGCAGAAAGCGCAGCTCAAGGAGCAGGAAGTGGCCGCCAAAGAAGCCCGGCGGCAGGAGAAAATAGCTAAACAGGCCCTGCGCGACGAGAAGAAGCGCACCCGGGCGGCCAAACAGGCTACCAAAGCCTAGGCTTTGCTGCTACCTTTCTACGCTGCTCCGCGTATAGAATTTCGCACTCCGGCTCTTGAGCCGGAGTGTTTTTTATGTTCCTTGCCCTCTTCCCTTACTCTCACTTCTTTTCTGCACTATGGCCGACCAACCGACGAAAAACAAACCCATGTACTACCCGTGGCACCACTTTGTGCTGTTTCCGGCCGCCGTGGTGCTGGCCGGCTACGGCATCCGGCGCTACCTGAACGTAGCCGGCAACGACGATGAGATTTCGCGGCTCTGGTTTACCATCATGCTGCTGGCCGTGGTTGGGCTGGGTGTGCTTATCATGCTGCGCCAGCACTACGCCTTGGCCCTGCAGGACCGCCTGATTCGGCTGGAGGTACGCCAGCGCTACTTTGAGCTGACCGGCAAGAGCCTGCGGGCCTGGGAGCCTCAGCTGCAGATGAGCCAAATTCTGGCTTTGCGCTTCGCCGGTGATGCCGAACTGCCGACGCTGGTGGAGGCCGCCGCCCGCGAAAAGCTCAGCTCCAAAGATATTCAGGCCCGGATTCAGGACTTCCAGTTCGACCACCTGCGGGTGTGATTTTCGGCTGGCAGCGGGCGAAATACCCGCGGTTGGATTTTTCCGCCGACTTTTGTGTTAGTCTGTTTCGCCGGGGCTGTAGGCTGCGGCGCCACTAGCGCGACTTCCTGAAAAAGCGCCTTTAAGTACCCCAACAACGCATATGATTCTCTACAACGTCACGACCAGCCTTGATCCGGAAATTGCCGAGGAGTGGCTGGTGTACATGCGCGACACGCACATGCCCGAAGTAATGGCCACCGGCTTTTTCCTGAAAAGCCAGCTGTGCCGCATGCTCAATGAGGAAGACAACGGTGTTACCTACGCCTCGCAATACTACTGCGTGAGCTTGGAGCAGCTCGAAGAATACCAGCAGGTAGCCGCCCCGGCGCTGATCCGGGAAATGGAAAAGCACTTCGGGGGCCGCTACGCCTCGTTCCGCACCATGCTGGAAGTAGTAGACTAAGCTTCGGCTGAAGTTTTCGTATCGTTTTAAAAGGGCCGCTTCCGTCAGGGAGCGGCCCTTTTTTAGTATATTTCTCTGCCCGACCTGCCCTCTCCCACCCCACTATTTGGCCATGAGCATCAACCCGATTGTCTTGTCCATCCCGATCTACTTCGCCCTTATCGGGGTAGAGCTGCTGGTCGAGCGGCTGCAGCACACGGAGCGCTACCGCTTCCACGATGCCATTACCAACATCAGCTGCGGCGTCACGTCGCAGATTACGGGCGTGCTGCTCAAGGTCGGCGTCATTGGCATGTACGAGCTGCTCTACACCCACTTTGCGTTGTTCCGGATTCCGCGCACCTGGGCCTGGGGCATCGTGCTGTTCGTGCTGGCCGACCTCTGCTACTACTTCGCCCACCGCTACTCCCACGAAATCAGCTTCTTCTGGGGCGGCCACGTGGTGCACCACCAGAGCGAGGACTACAACCTGTCGGTGGCCCTGCGCCAAAGCTCGTTGCAGGGCTTCTTCACCTTTCTGTTTTACCTGCCGCTGGCCATTCTGGGCTTCGAAACCGAGTTCTTCGTCTACGTTTCAGCCCTGGTCACGCTCTACCAGTTCTGGATTCACACCGAGTTTATTGGCAAGCTGGGGCCGCTGGAATGGGTGCTGAACACGCCTTCCCACCACCGCGTGCACCACGGCCGCAACCCCAAGTACATCGACAAAAACTACGCGGGCACCTTCATTATCTGGGACCGGATGTTCGGCACGTTTCAGCCGGAAGAGGAAACCCCGGTCTATGGTATCACCACACCCGTGCGCTCCTGGAACCCACTGTGGGTGAACTTCAGCCACTATTTCCAGATGCGGGAGCAGCTGCGCGAAACGCCCGGCCTGGGCAATAAGCTGCGCATAGTAGTCGGCCGGCCCGGCTGGCGCCCCGCCGCGCTGGGTGGCCCCCACCAGATTCCGGAGGTCAGCGCCGGTACCCTGCAGAAATACACGACCAGCGCCCCGCGTACTGTCAACTTCTATGTGCTGCTGCAGTATGTGGTGCTGCTGGGCGTAGCGGCCGTATTCATGTTCACCCAGAAAGACATGGCCCCGATGCTGCGCTACCTCGTAGCGGGCTGGTGCCTGTGGACGGCCGTGGCCTGTGGGGCCCTGTTTGAAGCCAAACGCACGGGCTACCTACTGGAACCCGTGCGTCTGGTAGCCTCGTTGGTCCTGCTGCTGTTTGCCCTGCGCGAGTCGTCGTGGTTTATGCCGGCTGCGGCAGCCGGCTCGGCCTGGCTGCTTCTTTCCCTGCTGTGGGCTTACTCGTTTCGCAGGGTATTTGCTTCCACGGCTTCTACCACCGAGGCGTCGCACGCATACGCCTGAAGCTGCTCGGCCGTGAGGTTGCCGTTGAACCACTCGGGGTCGAGGTTGGCCCCGATGCGCTTGTAGAAGCCAATGGCGGGCTCGTTCCACTCCAGCACCTGCCACTTCAGGCGGTAGGCCCCGGTGCGCCGCGCTTCGGCCACCACGGCGTCAAACAGCTTCTTGCCGATACCCGTGCCGCGGGCGGCTTCCGTCACCACCAGGTCTTCCAGGTAGAGCATGCGGCCTTTCCAGGTCGAGTAGGCCGTGTAGAATAGCGCGATGCCCAGAATTCCCTGCTCGGGGGCTTCCGCCACGAAGAAGCCAAAGATGGGCTCGGGGCCGAAACCGTCGCGGTGCATATCCACCAGCGTGTTGGTCACTTCCTGCGGGGCGCGCTCATACACGGCCAGTTCCACGATGAGCTCGTGCACGCGGGCTAAGTCTTCGGGTCGGCCGCGCCGGATGGTGATGGTTGACATAAAAAGGACAGATTATAAGATCAAAAAAGAACGTCATGCTGAGCTTGCCGAAGCATGACATACGACTTTAAGACAAGACAAAGCAAAAACACCAACGCCCATCTGCGCAGGTAGCGGCAGATGGGCGTTGGCAGAAAAAGCCCGAAGGCGGAAATTACATCTGGGGCTGCATCTTCTTGATGTCCTCGGTAGCGTTGGCCGCGTTGATTTCGCGGGTAGCGGCATTCTGAGGGGCCGTTTTGCCGCCCGTCGTGTCGGGAGCCGCCGGAATGGGGGGCAGGGGCTGAGCGACTACCTCCTCATTGGTTTCGTTATCGGGGTTTTTGCACGAAGAAACGGACAGCGTCAGCAGCGAAGCGCCGGTCAGCAGACCGAGCAGGAACTTTTTGTTCATAGTAAGCCGAAATAAGACAGGCGTTTGGGACTTTGGGGCCGCAAGATACGAAGCGACGCCCGAAACCACCCTACGTGCTAGCGCCCCATCGGGTACGGATTCACGCCCATATTGTGGAAGGCAAACGACCAGATGTCGGCCCACTCCTGAATCTGCAGGGCTGTGCTCTTGCCCGCCCCGTGCCCAGCATTCACATCCACCCGAATTAGCTGGGGGTTGGGGCCAGCATTCATTTCCTGCAGCGTCGCCGCGAATTTGAACGAGTGCGCGGGCACTACCCGGTCGTCGTGGTCGGCGGTGGTAATCATCGTGGCCGGATACGTGGTGCCGGCCCGCAGATTGTGCAGCGGGGAAAACTTGTAGAGGTTCTTGAACTGCTCGAAGTTGTCGGAAGTGCCGTATTCGGGGGCCCAGTTCCAGCCGATGGTGAACTTCTGGTAGCGCAGCATGTCCATCACGCCCACGGCCGGGAAGGCCACGTGGGCCAGCTCGGGCCGCTGCGTCATGATGGCGCCCACCAGCAGGCCGCCGTTGGAGCCGCCGGCAATGGCCAGGTGCTTGGCGTCGGTGTAGCTCTGCACGGTGAGGTACTCGGCGGCGGCAATGAAGTCATCGAATACGTTCTGCTTGTTGGGCGTCATGCCGGCCTGGTGCCAAGCCTCACCATACTCGCCGCCCCCGCGCAGGTTGGGAATCGCCAGAATGCCGCCGTTTTCGAGCCACAGCATACGGGCCACACTAAAGCCAGGCGTCAGGGAGACGTTGAAGCCGCCGTAGGCATATAGGTAGGTCGGGTTCTGGCCGTTGAGTTTCACACCCTTCTTGTACACGATGAACATTGGAATCTTCGTGCCGTCCTTGCTGGCGTAGAACACCTGCGTGGTCACGTAGTCCTGGGGGTTCACCTCCACTTTCGGGGCCCGGAATACGGTGCTTTGCTTCGACTCCAGGTCGTAGCGGTAGATAGTGGTGGGGTAAGCAAACGAGGTGAAGGCGTAGTACACGCTCTTCGCGTCGCGGCGGCCCCCGAAGCCCGAGGCCGTGCCAATGGCGGGCAGCTCGATGTCGTTCTGGAACTCGCCTTTTTCCGAGTACACCTTCACTTGGCTGCTGGCATCCTTGAGGTAGGTCACGATGAGGCGGCCGCCCACGTGGGCCACGTCTTCCAGCTTGTTTTCGCCCTGCTTAATCACCTCTTTCCAGTTGGCTTCCTGGGGCTTTTTGGGGTCAATCAGCACAATGCGGTAGCGCGGGGCCTTGTAGTTGGTGAGCATCAGCAGTTGCCCGCCCACGTTGCCAATCACCGAGTTGTTGTGCTCGTAGCTCGAAATCAGGGGAGTAAACTTGGTGGCCTGCTTCGGGTCGGTCAGGTCGCGCACGGCCAGACGGTTGCCGTCGTTTTTGCCGTCGGTGGTGTAGAGCACCAAGAACCGCTCGTCGTCGGTGGTGCCCACTGTGCGGAAGCCCAGGGGCATGGTTTTGTCCTCGTACACCAGCTTGTCGGCACTCTGGGCGGTGCCCAGCTTGTGGTAGTACACCTTGTGGAACTCGTTTTTGCCCGACAGCTGATTCTGCCCGGCTTTGGGCGCGTCGTAGCGGCTGTAGTAGAAGCCGTCCTTGGCCCAGGCCGCCCCCGATACTTTCACCCACTGCAGCTCGTCTTTGAGCGGCTGCCGGGTTTTGAGGTCCAGCACCTTCATTTTCTGCCAGTCGGAGCCACCGCCCGAGGTGGCGTAGGCCAGGTAGCGGTGGTCGTTGGAGAAGTAGGTGCCGGCCAGGGCGGTGGTGCCATCGGCCGAAAACTTGTTGGGGTCGAGCAGCACGTCGGGCTGGCCTTCCTGCCCGTTCTGCTGCACGTAGAGTACGCCCTGGTTTTGCAGGCCGTCATTTTTGGAGTAGTACAGCTTATCCCCCTCAATCTGGGGCACACCAAACCGCTCGTAGTTCCAGATTTTGGTGAGCCGGTTCTTGATCTGGTCGCGGAAGGGAATTTTCTCCAGATAGCCGAAGGAAACCTTGTTCTGCGCCGTGACCCACTCTTTGGTTTCGGGCGAGTCGAGGTCTTCGAGCCAGCGGTACGGGTCCGTGACGGGCGTGCCGAAGTAGTCGTCGGTATGGTTGGTTTTGCGGGTTTTAGGGTATTCCACGGCGAGTCGGGGCAAGTCGGCCACGGCCGCCGCACCGCGACGGCTCGGGCCATTAGGTTCAGTGGTAGGTAGTTCGGTCAGGGGCCGGCGCGCGGCCACGTCGTTGGCGGGTTGAGACGACTTACAAGCCGCCAGGGCCGTCAGCGCCAGTAGCGGGTAGGATAGGTTGCGCATACGATACGGAGCGTAGAAAGGAGGATGGGGCCGAATATAAACCCATAACCCGCAACCCGCGCGAATTGCGACTTTTTGTTTGGGGCAGGCGCCGTTCCAAATGCCACTGCCTAAGTTTCCTGTCTGCGGTAAGTCAAACTAAGAACAACGGCATGCTTCGCCTAGCTCAGCATGCCGTTCATATTTTCAGAACGACATAATATATCGTTACCGCACAGTGGTGCTGGTAATGCGCCCGATCTTGGGAATCACCTGAATCAGGAAGCGTTTGTTTTGGCCTTCTTTGGCGCCCCGGTAGCGGCCAGTGCCGAAGAAGCCGCTGCCCCCGATAATCAGCTCCACGCCGCTGTCCTGGCTGAAGTCAAGGCCGTTCTGCTTCCAGAAGTTGAGCAGGTTCAGGGCCCGGCGGTAGCTGAGCTGGTAGGTAAGCTGCTCCTCGGCGCGGTTGCGGGCGTCGTTGCCGCTGTAGCGGGCGGCCATGCCTTCCACAATGACGAGGTAGCGCACCGGCTGCTCGGTTTTGATTGTTTTGAGCACCGAGCGCAGCGTGCGGCCCGCCTGCAGCAGAGCCGGCTTATACGCATCCTGGATTTCGTCGCGCCCCGATTTAAACTGCACCGGCACCAGCAGCTCGTGCCGCTCCAGGGCCGGGTCGTACTTGAAATACTTGCCTTCGAGGCGCTTCAGGGAGTTGCGGATCTTGGTAATCTGCTCCAGCTCCTCGGCCTTGGCTTTCAACTCGCCGTTGGCCGCTTTCAGGTCGTGCTCCCGATCCTTGAACAGCTTAAAGCTGTACACGAACAACACCAGCATTACCACGAAGAGCGACGTCATCAGGTCCACGTAGCTGGGCCAGAAGAAGTCGTTGGAAGAGCGGTTTTGCGGATCGTTCATGGGTAATTAAATGGATTGACGGTCTACTTCAGCACTAAGAATCATTCCCCAGGCCATTAGTATGGGCCAGCCTACAATCAGCAAAAAGGCAATCAGGCGCAGTAAGAAGCTTTGCCAGCTTCCACTTTTTGGCTTGAGCAGCAGAAAGAAGAAGCTCACGGCACTATGACGGAATACAGCAGCATAACGCCGACGTAGAACAAGATCAAAACGTTTGGCATTTGCTGGTATATATACCTTTCTACACCGGCTTCACGCCGCCAAACAGGCTGTCCATAAACCGCTGAAACCGGTTTTTAGACGTGGCTTTCACCAGCACCGTGTTCAGGTTCGACAACTCGGAAAGCAGCTTGGCCTGAATCTGGGAGTCCAGCTCGATTTTGCGCAGCAGCTCGCGCTGGGTGGCGGTTACGTCGCGGTTCAGGGCTTCCTGCTGGCCGTTGAGGTTCTTGAAGGGCTCCAGGTACTGCCGGATTCGGTCGAAGACGTTGTCTTCGTTGAGCTTCTGGAAGTGCTGCTGCCACTTTTCGTAGGCCTGCTGGGCGTCGCGCTCGTGGAAGCTCAGGCGCTGTTGCATCAAATCGGTGAGGCGGCCGGTGGCTTCGTCGAAGTACTGCTCGGTGCGGGAAGCCAGGTTGCCCATTTCCTTCTGGTGACGCTGGAAAAAGTCGAGCTGGGCCTGCACCAGGTTGTCGTGCTGCCCGATGTACTGGCCCACGTTGTTGATGCCCCGCTCGAAGCCCACGAGGCGGTCCAGGATGCTGCTCACGGCCTGGGCGGTGGCGGTACCGTCCTCCAGCATCTGGTTGAGCCGCTCCTGGTAGCCCACGAATTGCCCGAACATCTCGGCCGACTGGCTTACCTTCTCAAACACGGCCACGTTGGCGCTGGCCATCTTGTCGAACCCGATTTCGTTGAGCCGCATCAGGAAGTCGCGCTGCACCTTCACGTTCTCCGTGAGTGTGCCGATAACGGGCTCGAACACGGTGACTTTGCTGACGAAATCCTGATTGAACGCATCGAGCACGGCCTTCAGATTCGACAGGCTGCCGGCCATATCCGAGTGCAGAATGGGCAGCAGGCGGGCTTGCAGGAAGGTGTAGTAGCTGTTTTGGCCCTGGTCGAGCTTTTGGTGGGCGTTGCGCACCAGGCCGTTGCCAAGCAGCGTGAGCAGCAGGCCCACGAAGGAGCCGGTCATGGCAATGAGCACGCCGGTGAGAAAGGGCGTCAGGGCCTCGTCGTCGGAAACCCCGTTGCGGGCAATGCCCACCAGGCCCAGGATTACGCCCAGAAACGTGCCGAGCAAGCCCAGATACAGCGGCGTGGCCACATTGGCCTGCACCGCGTTTTCCATTACCTGACTCTGACGCTCCGAAATATCCTTGAGGATACTGAAATCGGCCGCGCCCTTGTTGAAGCGCAGGTAGCCGTTGGTATCCACCATGATTTCCCGAAAGCCCTCCGACACGGCATCGGCCTTGATAATCTCGACTGGAAAGGAGCCCTCGGGGGCATTGGCTGCGTAGTCGGGCAGGTCTTCGCCATTGGGCGCCACGAGGCGGCGCTCCACGCGCAGGGCGTTTTTATCCGGATACAGCTGGCTGAGCTGTTGGGCCTGCTTACGGGTCAGCAGAAACGTACGAATCTGCAGGCCCACGACAATGGCCACCACAACGACTTCGAGGATGATTTCGAGCATGAAACTTACAACGGGAACGAAGCACAAAGGTCAGCGCAAAACCGCTGACCTGGGAGTGAAGATGCAAAAAAGGCGTCGTTCGGGATTGGCCGAAGGAAACGAAATGGGTTGGCAAGCCTGGAATCTTACTTCTCTGCCGCTTTAACCGGATTTTTGAGCTGCTCCAGCGCAAAACCCGGGTTGGTTTTAACCACGCTAAACAGGCGGTTGGCGCACCGAACATATTTTGTCTGCTCATTGAGCTGGACGGTATTATGGGCCCAAGCGCCGGCACGAGACAGCAACGCACCTTTACGGTAAGTAATAAACAGCGTGTCGCCGGCTTTTTCCTGCCGGATAATACGGGTTTGAATGGCCGAGTTGTAGGAGGATACTTTAGGCTGGCTGTTTTCCTGCACAATCATCAGAGCAGCATCTTCCTGGGTGGGGCCGACCTTGGCAGTCAGGCAGCCGGCCAACGGCAAGCTCAGCAGCACCCAATATCTCCTCATACGGCTTACCACCTACTCAAAGTGAATAGCGGCTTTCTGCTCAATCTGCCAGGCGCCGTTGCTCTTCACCAACGTTCCTTCCTTATCCGTCACAATGCGCGACACGGGGCCGTTGGGCTGCTGGTAGGCGCAGGCTTCGCGCAGGGAATACTGGGCACTCTGGATGGCGTAGGCATGCACGCTGGAGTTGGAAGTTACCCGAAACGTGGCGCGCTCGGGCACTTTTGCGTCCGTCGTTATTTCGTAGATGCTGTCGTGCTGGGGCTGGTCCTGCAGGTCGTATTCGCTGAACCCGCCATTCACGGGCACCTTCACGTAGTAGCGCGTCGGCACTGGGGCAGCGGGGGCAGCAGGCGCCACCGGAGCCGGCGTTTCCCAGGTTTCGGGACCGGGCAGCTGCACGGGCGGCACGAGGCTATCGAAGTCGTCACGCGGGGCTGAGGCCGGAGAGCCGGCCGGAATGGGCTGCGGCATCGGGGCTGTTTCGTGCATCGGCACCTGCGGCGGGGCGTAAGTAGTCGGCGCCGAGGCAATATTCTGAAACTGGTTCGGCACCGGGGGCGCGGGGGCCGGAGCCGGGGCCGCCGCACGAGCTGGGGTATTAGCAGCCCGATTAGGAGCCTGAGTCACCGGGGCAGCCTGGCGCGGGGCGGGAGCTTCTACTTTCGGAGCCGCCACTGGGGCAGCCTGTTGGTGCTTACCCAGCTCTTCGGCTACGCGTTGTTGCACCAGCCGCTCAATTTCCCGCTGCAGCTCGGGCGTCAGGCGCTTGGGCGCACCAGCGGCAGCCACCACGCCCGCCGAGGGCGCACTGCTGCTCACCGCCGCCGCCTTCACCGATTCCAGCTCACTGCGGTGCCGGTCGGCGCGGGTACCCAGAGCGCTGATGCTACGGCGCAGCATTACGTAGAGGAAAATGCTCAACAAGGACAGAATCAGGGCCAGTGGGGCAAACAGCTTGCTCATCAGGCTCTCACTGGCCGCGGCTTGGCGAGGGGCCGCCGCATCGGCGGCTAAAGCGCCCTCCCCGGCTCCGGCGTCTGTGGCGGCCAGCGCGGTTTCGTCGGTTATGGCCGTGTCTTCGGCATCGGCGCCAGCTGTTATGTCACTGTTTGGGTCGGCGGGCGGGGTGCCATTGGTTACGTAGGCGTCGAGCTGCTCTTTGAGCGTGGTGAGCTTAGCCATGCGCTCCGGATCGGCCCGGCGGGCGGGCGAGGCTTGCAGCTTGGTGATGATTTCGGTAGTCAGCTTCTGCAGGCGCGACTTATCCGAGCCCAGGCCTTTGTACATCGTGCCCTTGCCTTCCAGGGGCTGATACAGCATGCTGTATACTTTCTGGCTGTCGGCCTTGATGCTGGTCACGAAGTCCGGCAGCGGCCCGCCGCAGTTCAGGCTGTTCTTCAGGTTGGGGCGGTTGTTGTCGTCGTACACGTAGCGGGCCGTAGCGCACCAGATCTGCACCTTCTGCTCGTCGAGCGTAGGCTGGCCCAAGGGCGTTTGGGCCGATACGCTGGTAGCGGTTAGCAGCCCGGTGAGCAACAGAACAAGGCGGGAAAATGACCTCATCAGGAATGGCTTTTTGAAAGAAAGTTACAGTCAAAACGGCCCTCCTTTTGCAAGAAGAGCCGTTTAGTTAAGTATTTTACCCGTTCGAAATCAGCTCCCGGCTCAGGTTGTACAAGGCCTGCTTCATCGGATAGAAGAACAGCGTTTCGGGGAGGGTTTCGCCCTGACCGAGGTTGCGGCCAATCTGGTGCAAACCCAGGTTGAGGCTGTCTTCGATTTCGCGCAGCAGGATTTCCTTGATGCGGGTCCGGTCCACGTCTACGCCCACCTCGCGCATGAGCGGGGCCACGTCGTCGTTGTCGAGCACGATTTCCAGGAAGCGGCGGGTGTTGTCGATGACGCTCTGCTTGAGGTCGGCATCCACCTGGGGCATTTTCAGGCGGGCCGTGTCAATGTCCTGGCCTTCCAGCGCGCCGTTGAGCTTCACGGTACGGATCTGGTCGAAGTCGGCGGCGCTAGTGGCGCTTTCCTCGAACAGCACGCCACCGTTGGTCGTGGCTTCCTTGGGGTTGTCGGCCAGAATTACGCGGAAGTTCTGGGGTGCCTCCTGGCCCGTAGCGGCCTTGAATACAGCTTTGCTGATTTTCTCAATGGCGGCCATGCTGGCCCCGCCGCTGAGCAGACGCAGGTACAAACTGCCTTTACCCGAGAAGCATAGGTAGCGCGGGGGCTTGAGGCCGAGGTGCTGCACGAGCTGCGCCACGTGGTAGACGATGGCCGTGTAGTGCAGGTAAAACAGCACCCGCAGCTGCCGCCCTTTGCCCAAGCCCAGGCTCTGGGTGAAGCGTAGCGCATCGTTGTAGGTGAACAGCAGGCTGGTCACGTCGGCCGAGCCGAAGTCGGGGTTTTGCAGGGCGGCGCGCAGGTAGCCTTTGTACTCCTGGTTTTCCTCCGAGTCGGGCAGGCTTTCCACGTACTGCACGCCGAGGCGGAGCAGGCCGTTCTGCTTGGGTGCACCCTGCACGCGGGCGTAACCATCACCCCACAGGTCGTCGCCGGCAAAGCGGAACGAGGAGCTGAAGGCGGGCTTCTGCTCGGCGAAAATCAGCAGGTCTGTGGTGCCGCCGCCGATGTCGATGTTGATGACGTTTTCGTCGCGGTTGGGCACCACCTGGTTGGTGGCCGTGAGGTAGTAGTACGGGGCCACCGATTCCGAAATGCATTGGGTGGGGCGGCGGGCCCGGAAAATCTGTTGGAAGGCCTCGTCCCACACTTGCTGGAACTGGTTGCGCAGGAACATGTCGAAACTCAACGGGGCGAACCACACCACACGAGTGTCTTCCAGGATACCGCCCTGCATGGCCGCCTTGTGCTTCATCAAGAGCAGAATCTCCTTGAAGAAGGCTGCAATACGGTTCACGCCTTGGGGGTCCAGCTCGGCGCTCCACTTCAGGTTGGTCACGAAGCGGTTCTGGGGCGGCTGTCCGGTCTCGGTGTTGATGCTGAAGCCGATGTTGATGTTGCTGAGCACTTTGCTGGGCTCGTTGGCGTAGGAGTTCGTCTCGCACACGGCCGTCCGGATCGGGAATTCATACACCGAGCCCGCTTCGCCAATGATGCTGGGCACAAACTCGCGGTTCTGAATCAGCGGAATGTCGAACAGCTGGCCGGGGCCGCGCATGTAGCGCTGGAAGGCCGAGTAGCCGGTGTCGGGCAGCGGGGCGTTGAGCAGCTCCATCTGCAGGTCGTTTTCGCCAATGGTGAACGGACGCGGGTGGGCCGAGGGGCCGTCAGCGTAGGCCACGTGGGTGTTGCTGGTGCCAAAGTCGACGGCGAAGGTAAAGCGGCGGGTGCCGCGGTCCAACTCCCGCCAGCGCGGCACGATGAGGCCCCGGGCAGGCGGCGCGCCGTGGAAAGCCGGCGGGCAGGTCAGCTCAGCCAGGTCAAAGTGGGTCCCGGTGATTTCGTAATAGGTGCTGCCGGCCGTGGACACGCTCTTCTGGGTGCGCTCAAACTTGGTAGCCCGCTTGGCTGCTCCTTGGTCGGTAAGCCTCTCGCCGTTCACGAAAAACGTGAGGTCGTAGCGGCGCTGCAGCATCGTGGGCGAGTTGTCGGCATCCACGAGCATGACCTTATAGAAGTCGTTGTACTCCGGCTGGGCGCGCATCTTGTAGAACGGAAACACGCCCAGGCCGATGTTGGCCTTCACGATGCGGCCCTTCTCGGGAATCTCCCGGCCCTGCGCGTCCTTGGGGTTCTGCGGGTTCTGGTAGTAGCTCCGCTCAAAGGTGATGAAGCGGCCACCCTGCACCGGAATCCGCAGCGCGATGCGCACGTGGTTCAAGTCGATGGTGAAAGTGAGCAGCTCGGCCAGGTCGTGGTCGGAGAAGTATTCGAAGAAGGTCTGGCGCAGCGGCAGCAGATACGGAAACCGTGCCCGGCCCTGAGTATCGGCTCCGTACTGGAACGTGACCTTGCCAGTGTGGAAGCGCTGGGAATTCAGCTCGTAGGGCAGCTCCACCAGGGCATCTTCCAGAAAGTCACCAACGGTCAGGTAGGGGTACTTAAAGCCTTTGCCGGGCAGCACGCGGTTTTCTAGGGTTAGCTCGTCGGCGTAGGGCACCGGCGTACGGTCGTCCCAGGGCTGGCCGTTCAGGTAGTTGGCGCCCTGCATGGTCAGGTTGGGGCGCAGCACCAGCGGCGTGGGCCGGCTCTGGTTTGTTTGCCGCGTCGGCGCAATGAACAGGTCCGAGCTGGTCACGGCCGACTGGTCGGCGCGGCTTGGCAGCGGCACGTGCTTTACGCTGGCCAGGTTGCCCTGGAAATCGGCAATGGCGGGGTACTTGGTGGCAAACTGCTGGGCCGTATGGTCGCCCCGCATCTGCATCTGGTTGATGACGTTCCGGTCCAAGCCAGCAAACACGCTGCCGGCAAAGTCGCGGCGCTGCAGCTGCGGATAGGCCAGAAACAACTCGTAGACAAACTCCCGGAAGGCCGGGGACCGGTCTTCGAGCAGCACTACCTGATTGTCGAAGTAGTGGCCGCGGGCCTGGGCGCGCTCCAGGTCGAGCTGGCGCACGGCCGGGGCCGTGAACAGCATCGTCAAGGGCGAGGTGCCGCCGAGCAGCTGCGGGCCGCCGGGCAGGTTCGGCGACTCGTAGAACACGAGGTACATGTCCGAAAAGTCCCGGAACCGGTCATCCTGCAAAAACAGGCGCAGGGTTTCGCCCAGCAGGCGGGTGCCTTCGTCGCCCTGCATCCGCCGCAGCTCCGACTCCACGTTCCAGCGGCGCAGCGTGATTTTGCGGCCGGCCTGGGTGTAGAGATTGTAGTTGTAGAGGATTTCGAACAGGTCCCAGAAGTGAGACACCAACTCGTGGTACACCGAGCCAGGGTTGCGCTGCCCTTCCCTTGCAAGGAAGTCGAAAGCCGTTTCGAAGAGGTGCATCCGCGCAAAGGGCGTCGGGATGCTGACCGCCACGTTCTTAGCCCGCCCGCCCGTAGGGTCGGTTACGGTATTGATTTCGGTGCTGGTGATGGGGGCGGTTTTCTGCCAGCCCTGCACCTGCTGGGAACCGTTGTTATGAAGACGAAGAACTTTGGGCATTGCGTGGACCCCACCCCCGGCCCCTCCCCTCAGGGAGAGGGGTGCCAGACAAGGTATTCGGGGAGTTTGTTTTTAGACTAAAAACCAGAAACTGCTGCTAGAGCCCCTCTTCTATAAGAAGGGGTTGGGGTGGGGTTACACCACTTTCACCTTTTCCTCGAAGGCCTTGTCGGTCACTCTATCGAACAAAGCCACTAGCTTCTTGAAGTTGTCGGGCTCCTGCACGGACTTGGCGGCGTCGTTGAGTTGGTTGAGGAAGTAGTTCTGACTGAGGCCCTTGTTGAAGAAGTCGTTCCACTTCTTCTCCACGGGCTTGCCGGCAATCATGGCGTTGAAGTCGTCGGTGGTCAGGTCGAAGGGGCGGAAGGCGCGGCGGTTCTGGGCCAGCTCCTTCAGCCACTCGTCGACGCCGTACTCGGGGCTGTGCAGGAAGTTGTTGAGCTCCTTGAAGATGGGCTCGTTGCGCAGGGCGTGGTCTAGGTTCAGGTTGTCGAAGTAGGGCGCCTTGTCGGTGGGCAGGTGCTGCTTGTGGTAGCGCGAGAAGTACAGCAGTTGGGTCAGGTTCTTGGCTACCAGCTCCCGGCTTTCGTCGGGCAGGTGGCTGAAGTTGAGCTCCTGGGTATCGACGCCGAGGCCGTACTCGTGGTGGTGCGGACCGCCATTGCGCAGCTCGGCATCGGAGTACTGCATGAAATCAACCACGCTCAGGGCGGCCAGCAGCTCGATGAGGTGGGCCTTGTTGCGCTGGGCCGTGCCGCCGGGCTGGTTTTCGTAGGGTGTGTCGGGCGTGTCGGCCAGGTAGTACAGCGCGTCGAGGCCCTGCAGGTTGTGCTCGTAGTAGCTGAGCGCGGCCTTGGTTTTGGTCAGGAAGGAGTTGGAGTCGATGATGGAGTTGTCCTCGCTCTGCAGGGCGAAGTAGGGCATCACCGTCACGGCCCCGGTGAGGGCGTCGCGCAGGTAGCGGGCGTTGCTCAGGCGGGTGTTTTGGTCTTTCAGGTTCTTGAGCAGCAGCGGGAAACCAGCCGCGCCGGTACCACCGAAGATGCTGGAAATAAAGAATACCCGGTCCCCGGCCTGGAAGTTGTCGGCGAAAAAGCGGATTTCCGGCGACTCCACCACTTTGTTCAGCACGATGCTGCCCACGTTGGGCGAGCCGCGGAAACCAATGGTCAGCGGACTTTCCAGGTTGTCCTGGGTGAACAGCAGCTCCACCAAGCCCTTGGAATCGACGGACAGCTGGTCGTAGCTCAGGTATTGGCGGAAGCTTTGGTTGATGCCGCCGAAGTCGAACACGAAGGTGTCTTTCACACCGCCGTTGTTGTCGGCCGAGATGCTGCTGAGCGTGCTGATATCGGTCTGGAAGAAGCCCTCGTCGCGCTTGCCCAGGCGCTGGTAGATCTGCTGGTAGCTCTTGAGCATGTCGACCGTGCGGTTCATGTCGCCGTTGTGGGCGTCGGGGTCGATGATGATGGGCACCACCCGGTCGCAGTTGGCGAGCTTCACGCCCGAGGCCAGCAGCATGGTCAGGGACCGAATAACGCGGGAGCCGGTGCCGCCAATGCCGAAAATGAACAGTTTAGCCATGTTGGAGTTGAAGTTTGACGAATCTCCGCGGGAGAGATGATGCGGGGATGATGCAGTTTTTGGTGGGCTTGGCTGACGATGGTCGTTCTGGCGTTTCAACCACCACGCCCTTCGGGCACCTCTCCTTAAAAAAAGGAGGGGAACTGATATTCTGCTTTAGAAAGGAGTCGTGCTGGCGTTGGTTGAGCCGCGCTTAAGGATGACCGAGAACAGGAAAAACCACACCAGGCCCAGAATGGCGTTCCAGGTCGACATCCAATAGATGTAGCTGTGCGAGGCCACCTCCTGGGAGTTGGTCTGCCAGATGCCGATAATGAAGGCCAGTATGGCATTGGCCACCAGAAAGGTTACCCAATGGCGCACCTTATTAAAGGTGGCGACGCCCATGGCGCGGTTAATCAAGTAGTAGAAAATCAGCACCATGGCCAGGGACAGACCGATGGTGAGCAGGCCCACGTTGGGGAAAATCACCTCCCGGTACACGGGCGTTTCGGACGGGGGCTGGGGGGAGCCAATGAGTTCGTAGATAAAGCGGAAGAAGCCTTTCATAGAGCGGAATGTAGAGCAAACGGTGGTTTGCGGAGCGTGGAACGAGGGTGAAAAGCGGTAGTGTGGGTGCCGATGATACGGAAAACGACTCTTGCCGTTACCGCCAGCTTAGTCGGCGGGCTGCAAGGTAAGCGGGATGGTGAAAATCGGGGCCTTGTTCTGTTCGCCCGAGGTTACGGCCTCCACGCCGTCGAGCAGGCTGCTCAGGGCGAAAGTTTTGGCACCGGCCTGGTTGATGTTGCTGTCGTTTTTGGTGGTCCACTGTCCTATCCAGGCCGGACGCTGGTTGTTTAGCGTCAGCTGGAGGGGGCGGGCCGCTTTGCCGAGCTTGGTAACGCGCACCTTCACGAAATGCGTGTACTGGTTTTCGGCCCCGCTGCTGTTTTTAGTCTGGTCGTTGGCAGCAAATACGTCGGTAATCTTGGCGTCGGTGTCCTGGGCCTGCAGCTGCAGATTGGGTTTCAGGTACTTCACGTCGCGGTAGAGGCCGGGCAGGGTCTTCAAATCCAAACCCACCACAAATTCCACTGGCTCCTTAGCCGACACCTTGCTGACGGCCACCGTGTGGTAGGAAGCCCCCGCGGCCCGCTTGCTGGCGTCTTTTTCGCCGTAGTACCAGGAACCCACGTTCTGGAAGCGGCTGAGCAAAGACGAAGCCGGCGTAGGATACCCCACGCCAAAATGAGCCTGCTGGGCCGGCTGCTTCTCCAGCAAGGCCGCGTCGAAGCGGCGCACGGCATCGGCGGGGCCGATTACCCAGAAGTAGTAGGGAATATCCGTGTCGCAGCAGCCGGTGATTTTCTTGACGCTGGCGTTCAGCGCCGGATAATAGGTACCGCGGAAATCGGACGAGTAGCCGTAGACCGACACGGCCAGATCCTGACGCTGCGTGCGGTTCAGGGCGTCGGTTACGTCGGTGCTGATGTAAGGAATGGCCCCGGCGTTTTTGGGCGAGTAGATAAAGTCCGAAATCAGCACGTTCACCGTGTTGGGGGCGTAGTAGCCGCTCACCAGCGTGTCGAGCACCGTCGGGATGTTGGTGCTGCTGGCCGGCTGCTGAATGCCGCTGCGCACGGTTTGCGACAGTTGCTGGTACGAGTCGCGGTAGGGCTTCTCCTTGATGCGGAAGTAGGTTTTGCGGGCCGCCGAGCTACGGTTTACTTCCGACAGAAACTGCGCGACGTGCTGCTGAAACCGGGTATTGGAGGCATCGGCGCCGGTTTTGGGCATGAAGCCTTCCATCGAGCCCGACACTTCCAGAAACACATTCACCTGGGCCAGCGGGCCCGAGCCTGCCGCAGCAGGAGCAACTTCGGCGGCCGTAGATTCTTTGGGCGCTACGGCCCCGGGCACCTCCGTGGGTGGCACCTCTGGGGGAGTTTCGGTGCCGGCTTCCTCCTTAATATCCTTGCGGGAGTAGCAGCCGGGCAACAGCAGCAGGCCAAGGGCCAGAGCCGGAAGCAGACGGAAAGAACTGGTCAAATGCATTCGAACAAATTAAGAGCTGCTGACAGATGCCGCCCTCTGCGTACTGCCAGCAAGGCCGGCAGGTTGTGGCAGGAACGTATGTAAGGCTATAAAATTTTATGGCAAAAACCGCATATACGCCGGGCTGCATTAACAAGCCGGTACCCGTCAGCGGGTTAAAACGTTGCCAGAAAGCCTGCTGAGTGGCAAGCGCCTTGTCAGTTGGCAACCCAGTCAGTCCCAATAAGGCACTGCAGGCCACTACCGCTGTCAATCCCGCAGTACCTTTGGCCTCAGCAGCATCAGGTGCTTTATGGGTGCTCTATAATTACTATGCTCAAAAGCAAAACCGGGCTGTTCTTCCTTATTAGCTGCCTTATTCCTTACGCGCAGGAGTTGCTTCAGCCGCACGACAGCAGCTTTCTCTTGAATTTTTTGGCTTTTGTTTGCTTAATCATTTCCACCGGCATTCTGGTATATCGGACACGATTTAGCGGCAGATCCGTCATCTACCCGCTTGTAGCGGTTGGGGCTGTGCTTCTCTTTCTATACACCTTCGAATTCTTTCAGCACGCTGGTGAATATATAGCCTTCAAGCGTCAGCAGCCCCAGTTAGAGAAATTCGTGGTGGAGCTGAAACGCAGCCCCCGGCCCGACAGCCTGCTGATTTCGGTGCAGGATTATCCATTGCCCGGAATTGGTGGCTATTCAGTCTTACCCGATGGCACCTACCTATTTACGCAGGGCGGACAGCATAGCGCTTCCTTTTGGGGCGTTGCCTATTCTACAACCGGCAAAGCCCCAACGCGCCACGACTCCCCGATGCACTACTGGTATCAGCTTGAAGGCCACTGGTACATGTGGTTTCGGTACGATAATTAGCCCTGCCTAAACACAAACAGCTGCCTCCGTAAGGGAAGCAGCTGTTTGTGTTTAAAAGTCCGCAAAATCCGGCTACCCACTAGCTGTAGTCGATTTCGGTATTGTCGCCGATGTTCAGGCTGTGGTTCAGGCCCCGGAACGAGGCGTCGGAGCCCACGATGCAGTCGTGCATCACGGCCTGGCGCAGCTCGGAGTAAGAACCGATGATGGAGTCGCTCAGAATGGTGTTTTTCACGATGGTCCGGTCGCCGATAGCCACGTTGGGCCCGATGATGGAGTGCGAAATCTGGCAGTCCTTGCCGATGCTGACCGGCGGAATAATAATGGTGTCGGGAAACTCGGGGTACTTGTTGCCCAGAAACTCGGGCCGGTTCAGCAGCTTGGCGTTGGCTTCGAGCAACGAATCCTTGCGGCCGCAGTCAAACCAGTGGTCCACGGGCGCGGTGGTCATCTGGGCGCCGTCCTGAATCATGAGCATCAGGGCATCAGTCAGCTGGAATTCGTTGTGGGTGCGCAAATCCTGCTCGATGATGCGCTCCAGGGCCGAGGCCAGCCAGGCCGGGTCCGCAATTTTGTAGAGGCCCACCAGGGCGTAATTCGACTTCGGAATGCGCGGCTTCTCAATTACTTTGGTGACGCGGCCGCTATTGTTGGTTTCAACCACCCCAAAAATGGAGGGCGTCTTTACCTCCTTCACCGCCAGCACGTTGCCTTCCGTGCGCAGCAAGTCGCGCAGGTCCACGTCCACGATAGTGTCGCCGAGCATGACGAGCACGCCATCCTGGTCGTGGCGGAAGGTTTCGCGGGCCAGCCACAGCGCGTGCCCGATACCTTCGCGCGGCTCCTGCACCACGAAGGTAGAACGCAGCTGTGGGTAGTAGCGGCGCACGTAGCTTTCTATTTTCTCGCCCAGGTAGCCGATAATAAACACAAACTCCTCAATACCGGCGTCTTGCAGCCGGTCGATGATATGCCCCAGGATGGTGTTGCCAGCCACCGGCACCAGCGACTTGGGCTGGGTGTGGGTGTGCGGGCGCAAACGGGACCCGATACCGGCGACAGGGATAACAGCTTTCATGCGTTGTGAAACAAGCGTAAGTCCGCAAAATAGTGAATCATTGTGGGAGCGGACCATAGAACAACCGCAATGAGCTGAATTCGTACGTGCAACCCAGCAGTAACCCTTGCCGGGGCATTCAGTTTATCATCTGATCTGCTACTTTGCCTTCAAACTTTCTTCCTTTCCTTTTTCACTCCCCTATTCCTTTGCTCATGAAACGTCTTTTTCTGTACCTAGTCGGGTTGATAGTGCTGCTGAGTCAATCGTCCTGCGGCTACAACACCATGGTGTCGAAAGACCAGGCCGTAAAAGCCCAGTGGGCCAACGTGCAGAGTGCCTATCAGCGCCGCTCCGACCTGATTCCGAACCTGGTGAACACCGTGAAAGGCGCCGCCAACTTCGAGAAGTCCACCCTGACCGACGTTATCAACGCCCGCGCCAAGGCTACCAGCGTGCAGCTGTCGGCCGAAAACCTGACGCCCGAGAACATCAAGCAATTCCAGGAAGCTCAAAGCCAGGTGAGCTCCGGGCTGGGCCGCCTGCTGGCCGTGTCCGAAAACTACCCCGAGCTGAAGGCCAACGCCAACTTCCAGGAGCTGCAGGCCCAGATTGAAGGCACTGAAAACCGCATCAACGTAGAGCGCAACAAGTTCAACACCGTCACCAATGACTACAACGGCACGGTGAAGTCCTTCCCCAACAACATATTCGCCGGGATGTTCGGCTTTAAGGAGAAACCCTATTTCGAGGCCGACGCAGCTTCGCAAAAGGCCCCTACCGTTCAGTTCTAAGGTCGTTTTTGGCTTCTGGTCTTTGGTTTTGGCCCTTTTATTGGCCCAAGCCAAAAACCACAAACGAATCACCAAAAACACACACCATGACCAATCCTATTACCCCGGAGCAGGAAGCCGTGCTGGTGGCTGCCATCCGGCAGGCCGAAATCACGACTTCAGGTGAAATCCGGGTGCATTTGGAAGACACCTGCCCCACGCCCGAGCCCCTGGACCGCGCCGCCCAGGTGTTTGCCGAGCTGGGCATGCACAATACCGCCCAGCGCAACGGCGTGCTGTTTTACCTGGCCTGGGAAACCCGGCAGTTTGCCGTCATCGGCGACTCGGGCATCAACGCGGCCGTATCCGACGATTTCTGGGAAACCACGAAGGAAACCGTGCTCGAGCAGTTTCGGGCCGGCAAGTACGTGGTGGGCCTCGAAAGCGGGGTGCGCATGGTGGGCGAGCAGCTTAAGCGATACTTCCCCTACGACGCCAAGACCGACAAAAACGAGCTCGACGATTCTATTTCATTTGGCGACCCCGCGCCGCCACGCGTATGAGCAGCTTCTCCCCTCTTCCTGTGCTTCGGCCCTGGCTTCGTTTTGTTCTGCTGCTGGCCGGCCTGGTCCTGAGTACCGGCCTCAGCTTTGCCCAGCCGCCCCGCCCCAATCCGCCCCGCCTCGTCAATGACCTGGCCGACATGCTGCGCCCCGACGAGGAGGAGGCCCTGGAGCGGAAGCTGGTCAGCTACAACGATTCCACGTCTTCCCAGATTGCCGTCGTCACCGTCAAGACCCTGGGCGACGATGAAATTGCCAACTACGCCCAAACCCTCTACGAAAGCTGGAGCATTGGGCAGAAAGGCAAGAACAACGGCGTGCTGGTGTTAGTGGCCGAGCAGGAGCACGTAGCCCGCATCCAGACCGGCTACGGCCTGGAAGGCGCCATTCCGGATGCCCTAGCTAAGCGCATCATCTCCAACACCATCGTGCCGGCCTTCCGCGAGGAGCGCTACTACGAGGGCCTCGACCGGGCCACCAGCCAGCTGATTGCTCTGGCCAAGGGTGAATACCAGGCCGACCAGGCCCCACCCGCCCAGCGTGGCCGTCAGGACACGAGCGGCTCGGGCTGGATGTTCTGGGCTATCATTGGCATCATCGTGCTGTTCATTCTGATGAGCAAGCGCGGCGGTGGCGGCCGGGGCGGCGGATTCCGCGGCGGCATGATTCCGCCCATCATCTTCGGTGACTTCAGCGGCGGCCGCGGCGTATTTGGCGGCGGCGGTGGCTTCGGCGGCGGAGGTGGCGGCGGTTTCGGTGGCTTCGGCGGCGGCTCGTCCGGCGGCGGCGGGGCCAGCGGCAACTGGTAAATCTTCCGAAACCCTAATTTCAGCAGAAAGGCCTGATCCGACGCGGTTCAGGCCTTTTTTTGTGAGGCAAGTACTACCTTGGTTACTCCACCACCACGCGGCGCGTGACGGGGCCGTGGGCGTAGTTCACGCGCAGCAGATATACACCGGCTTTGAGCTGTTGCACGGGCAACGTCAAAGCTGGCTGAGCAGCACGTTGAGTCAAAACTATGCGGCCTAGGTTGTCGAGCAGTTCTACCGTCGGGGGCTGGGCGCTGGCGTCGAGCGAGAGGTGGAGCATGTCGTAAGCCGGTACAGGCCAGGCCTGGGTGCGGGCCTCGGTCTGGGCATGGCCAACGTGCAGCACATTGGAGGCCGTGAGGCGGGCGAGGCCCGTAACAGGCTGGCCGTCGACAGTGGCAAAGCCGCCTGCGACCAAAATTTTACCATCAGGCTGCACCAGTACATCTTCCACCGGACCATCAAAACCAGCATTGCCAAAGGAGGTATCAGTTGAGCCATTGTTCATTGTGCGTAGCAGGATATTGCCGTAAGCAGCCACCAGTACACGGCCGTTGGGCTGTAGAGCTAATCCCTTTACCCAGCCATACCCGCCGCTGGTGGGCAGGTTGGCAGTAAATGTGTTGTCGGCAGCACCGGTGGGCAGCAGGCGAAACAGACCGTACGGCACAGAGGACGGATAAGTGGCACTTGTGAAGCCACCCACAATGATTTTGCCGTCGGGCTGCAGGAGGAGTTCATCCACTTCCGTATCGGCTACCGACTGGATGGGCGAAGAGAAGGTAGGATCCAACGAACCATCGGCTCGCACCCGCACCAATGCCTGACGTGGCGTAGAGTTAGAGCTCAAGAATTGTCCCAATCCTCCTACGAGCACCTTACCGTCAGGCAAAGGCAGCAAACTAAGGATGGAAGCGTTAGCTTCAAACGGATAAAATCCCGTTTCGACGATACCACCCTGACCATTGGTCAGCAACAACTCCAAGACGCTGCCGTTGGTTACGTAGATTTTTCCGTCGCTGCGGAGAGTAAACTGACTTACACTGTTGCCAATATTTATACCTCGTGGCCCCAGCCAAGTATTGTCGGGAGAGCCGTTAGGTAGCAGCCGAATCATATTGTTATTAAGGCCGGGTGCCAGACCAATGGCCAACACTTTGCCGTCTGGCTGCAGCACTAACTTTTCTACAGTCAATAGCAGACTGACCGGTACCGCAAAACTGGGGTCTACGCTTCCATCAGCATTGAAACGGGCTATATTATTGACCCGGACCCCATTGACCTCATCAAAATCACCGGCCGCCAACACCTTTCCATTGGGCTGCTGCACCATACTTCGCATGGAACCCAACTTAAGCAACAGCGGGTTGAAAGCTGTGTCGATGCCCCCATCAGGGCTTAGCGCTACGGCTGAGTTGCGCCGGTTAGGAAGCCCGAAGTAGGAACCACCTATCAACAGTTGGCCATTGATTTGCTGCTGCAGCGAGTTTACGGTTCCAAACGATGCAGGAGCGGCAAACGTGGCGTCGCGGGTACCATCGGAATTAAAACGCGTCAGCAGTTCCTTGGGCTGCGAGCTGCTGAAGATGAGTGGAACAACAACTTGCCCATTAGGCTGCATCACAAAATCCGTAACATCGTTGCGATTGGTAATTGAGAAGGTATAAGTAGCATTACCAATCCTATTGGTAAATGTAATATCATGCGTTCCATCAGGCAGCAAGCGCACGAAAGATGAACTTGAGGAGCTAGCAAAGTATAGAGCACCGCCTACCAGAATTTTGCCGTCAGGTTGCAGCCCTACCATGGTCACGGCAGCAGCGGCTGTGAAGGGCGAAGTGAAAGAGGGGTCGAGGGCACCAGTGGATAGCAGCCGGGCCACACCAGCCGGCGCATCAAAGCTGCCGCCTACCAAGATGCGGCCATCGGTTTGGAAGGTAATATCGGCAACTGCGGTATTAAATACGGTACCGGGATTGAACGATGGATCTACTGCACCACTAGCCAGCAAACGAACCATGTTACGACGCGCTACTCCATTATAGCTGGAAAACGTGCCACCGAGCAGGATTTTGCCATCGGCCTGCACCGCCGACACGCGGGCTAGCCCCGTGCCACTGGCCGTACCGGCGTCGAAGCTGGAATCAAGTGTGCCGTCGGCATTGAGCAGCATCAGGTCCTGGCGCGTTACGCCATTGAGCGTAAGCGTGCCGTCGCCGACAAGCAGCAGCTTACCCGAGGGCAGCACCCGCACGTTGGAGAGGGTAGTAGACAACAGCACCCGCAACCCGGCGACATTATTCGTGAAAGCCTGGTCGATGCTATTGTCGGCATTGTAACGCACCAAAAATGCGCTGCTCCCTGCGTCTGTTCGAGCAAAGTTGCCGATTACCAGTCGTTTCCCATCGGGCTGAGGAACTGCTGCAGTAACTGGAGCCGAAGCATAGAGCGTGGTGGGCTGAAAGCTAGGGTCGAGGGTTTGCGCCCTACTGGCGTGCGCAGCCAATAAGGCCGAGGCTAGAGTCAGGAGGCGGAGTAAACGTATTCTCATCCGAATAGTGGTAAGTAAAAGGCATGCAATATACGGCCGCCTGACCGCCTCGCCCTACTACTATCCGTGCTAGTCCTCTACTGGTCCCCTCCTACCTGCTTATAAAACGGCAGCTCATAGAACGGCCGCAGCAGCTCGACTACGTCCAGGGCGTCGGCCAGGGCCTGGTGGGCCACGGTGTCGTCGGCAAAACGGGCGCGGGCCTTGCAGATGCTCATCGTGGGCAGGCGGGTGTCTTTGCGCCAGTTCAGGTAGAAGACGGCCGGGTCCAGCAGGGCCGGCTCGTGGCGCACCAGCGGGCCCCAGCCCGGCAGCTGGCGCAGAAAGGGCACGTCGAACGAGCCGATGTTCTTGCCCGCCAGCGTCACGACCACGCAGTCGTGCTTGTCGGCCCGGAAGCCGTGGTGCAGCAGAAACTCGCGCAGCTGGGGCACCAGCTCATCGGGGGTACACCGCTCGGGGTTCGGCTCTTTGCGGGCCAGCTCTTGCAGCAGACCGGCATTCAGGGCCAGGGCGCCGGCCGTGCCCACGTATTCGGGGTGGCGCACGCAGCGCCGGAAGGCGGGCAGCTCAGCCAGGGGCCGCACCTGCCTGGTGTCTTCCACCACCGCCGCGAGTTCGATAATCTGGTGGCGGTCAGCATTGCCGCCGGTAGTTTCTAAATCCAGGGAGACGTAGCGCATAGGTCGGCTATACGGCGGGCCTGCTCCTGCCGCCGTCGGGGAGCTTAATGGTCGCTGCGCACCCCGGCCCGGATGGCCACGGGCAGGCGGTTTTCGGGCGGCGGCACCGGGCAGGAATACTTGCCGCTGGCATCGTAGGCGCAGTACGGGTTGTAAGCCCGGTTGAAGTCGAGTAGGACAGTTCTGGATTGGGGAATCCGGAAGTCGAGGTAGCGCCCGCCGCCGTAGGTGTCGTGCCCGTTGGTGGGGTCGGTGAAGGGCACGAACAGGTAATCCTCGTAGCCGGGTTTGCGCATCAGATCCAGGCTCTGGTACACGTTCAGCCGCAGTTTTTTGCCATTCAACGTGAAGTGCAGCTCGCCGTATTTGCGGTAGTCGGGCACGCGCAGGCCGGTGGTTTTCATCTTGAACGGGGCCGAGGTTGAGTCGCGCACGAAGGTGGCCTCGACGTAGTAGCGGTAGTCAGCCGGAAAAAACGGCAGGCCCATAAAACCGGGGCGGGCCTCGGCGAGCAGCGGGGTTCTGGCCGGGTCGCGGTATTCGGCGTCCAGCTCCTGCTGAAAGGCCAACACCTCCTGAGCGTGGGCCGGGGGCGTCAGGCGGGTGGCATTCTGCGCGCGGCCGGGCATTACCACCGCCAACACCAACGCCATAATCAACCAGTATTTCATAGGAATCCGCGTTACAAAAGAAAGCCGCCGCACCAAAGGGCGCGGCGGCAAACCTACGGAGGACCCGCAATATTCCGACTACTCCACCACGATGCGGCGCGTCACGGGGCCATCGGCATACTCTACGCGCAGCACATAGAGGCCGGCGCGCAGCTGCTGCAGCGGCAAAGTGAGGCGGGCCTGCGTCACGGGCTGCCGTAGCACCACCCGGCCCAGGTTGTCGAGCAGCTGCACGGTGCGGGGCCGGGCCTCGGCGGCCAGCTGCAGCTGCAGCGCGTCGTGGGCCGGGTTGGGCCACGCTTCCGTGCGGGCCGTGCTCTGCCGGCTGCCCACGCTCAGCACGTTGGGGGCCGTCAGGCGGGCAATACCGGTGCGCGGCTGCCCGCTTACGGCCGAGAAGCTTCCGCCAATAGTAATCTTGCCGTCGGCATGTACCAGGATGCTGCGGATGCCCCGGGAAACCAGCGCGGGGCCGGCGGCAAAGCTGTTGTCTAGGCTGGCGTCGGCGTTGAGGCGGAATAGCGTGCCCTGGTTGGCGCTGCCAATGAGCTGGGAAATGGAAGTACCGACCAGAATGCGGCCGTTGGGCTGCAGACTCAGCTCACTCACCACGCCGCCGCCCAGGTTGGCATTCAGGCCCGTATTCACGCTCCCATTAGCATTGAGCCACACCAGATTGGTGCGCGCTACTCCCGCGTAGCTGGCAAAGCTGCCGGCAACCAGCAGCTCGTCGTTGGCCAGCGGCAGCAGCTTGGTAATGGAGCGGGGAGTTCCGGCCGCGGTGGGCAGCAGGAAGCTGGGGTCCAGAGCGCCCGTGGACAGCAGCCGCACTACGCTTTCGGTCGGGGTGGTATTCATCCGGGTGAACGTACCGCCCACGTAGTGACGGCCGTCGGGCAACACGGCAATATTCGTCACCGCGCTACTGGGGCCGGTGCCAGTGGCCTGCGCATAACCCGCGTCGGGCAGGCCGCTCGGCAGCAGGCGGTGCAGAAACGCCGTACGGCCGTTGAAGGTAGCGCCGGAGCCGCCGGCGCCAACGAGCAGGCCGCCATCAGGCTGCACGCCCACCGATAAGACCGATAAGCCCGCAGCGGCGTAGCTGGTAAAGGACGTGTCGAGGTTGCCGTTGGCCAGCAGGCGCGCTAGGCCGGGCGAGGACGTGCCCGCCACGGTCGTGAAGCTGCCGGCAACGACCAGGCGGCCATTGGGCTGCAGGGCAATAGTGCCAATGGGGCCATCCACGGCCGGAAAGCCGAAGGTAGCATCGGGGGTGCCGTCTAGGTTCAGGCGCATGAGGCCGGTGGCGGCCTGCCCGTTTACTTCCCGGAAAGAACCAGCTACCAGCAGCTTGCCATCGGGCTGCTGCAGTACTTTTACCACCGAGCCGTACGTATCCAGAATGGGCCGGAAGGCAGTTTCTACCTGAAGGCTGGCGTTCAGGCGCACCAGGGAGGTGTTGGTCAGGGTGCCGAAGCGCGTGAAGCTGCCACCCAGCAGCACGCCGCCATTGTCCTGGGGCACTACCACGTTCACCAGGCTGTTGAGCAGGCCCTGCCCGTTCAACTGCGGGTCGAGGTCACCGTTTTCCAGGTAGCGGGTCAGGTACTGGTTGCCGGGCGCTATGGTTCCGGTGGTCACGCAGCTGCGGGCCAGCAGCACCCGTCGGTTTCGGTCTACCAGAATGCGGGTGTTGCCGTAGTCCGAAGTAGAGGCGCAGTAAGAGGGGCTGACCACTTGGAAGGAAGCGTCCATTGAGCCGTCAGGATTCAGGCGGGCCAGCTCCCTAAACACGCCCTGCACCAGGGCCTGGCCGGTAGTGGGGTCAATGCCAATGGCCGTTACGCCCCCCACCGACGAAGCGGGCGGAATGAACGTCGGGTCGTAGGCTCCTGAGCTGAGCAGGCGCGTGAGCTTGCCGGCCGATTTGCCGTCGAAGCTGGTGTAGCTACCGCCGACCAGCAGTTTGCCGGAAGGCTCCTGGGCTACCACGTATGCTTCGCCCCCGGTAATGCCGGTGCCCATAGCCGTAGTGAAAGCCTGGTCGACGCTGCCATTCGGGTTTAGCCGCACCAGGCCCGGCGTAGGCGTGCCGTTGAAGCTGGTGAAGCCGCCGGCCAGCACGATTTTGCCATCGGGCTGCAACACCATGGAGCGGACTGAGCCACCAGCGGCGCCGCTACCGGTGCTGAAGCCGCTGGCCACCGAACCATCGGTATTCAACTTGACCAGGTTGGGATAGTTCTGGCCGTTGATGCTGAGCAGGCCGACGCTAAAAGCCAGAATCTGGCCGCCGGGCAGCACTTCCAGCTTGGCGGCCGACGTGCTGCTGTTGCTGACAAAGCCCGGGTCCAGGGTTCCGTCGTTGTTCAGGCGCACAATAGCGGTGGTAGCCGTGCCATTCGCGCGGACAATGTTGCCGCTGATGATGTACTTGCCATCGGGCTGCTGGGCGGCGGCCGTGATGATAGCCGTCTGGAACAGGCTGGGCGCGGCGAAGCCGGCGTCGAGGCTCTGGGCGCTACTCTGGGGCGTGCTTCCCCACAAGAGCAGCCATAAAAGGATGAACGGTAAACGCTGTTTCATGCGGATAAATGCTGGTTGAGACGCTGCAATAATAAAGGCAAAGGAAAAGCCGGCAGGAGACGTGGCCACGCTGCCAGCGTTTAAAGCTACACGTGTCCTACTCCACCACCACGCGGCGCACAACGGGCCCGTCGGCATAGTCCACGCGCAGCAAATACAGCCCTTTGGCCAGGTGCTGCAGCGGCAAAGTCAGCTCGGGTGTGGTTACGGTCTGCCGCATCATGGAGCGCCCCCGCGCATCGAGCAGCTCTACCGTGGTGGGCTTGGCCACCGCGTCCAGACGCAGGCGCAACTGGTCGTGGGCGGGCACGGGCCAGGCGTGGGTACGGGCCTGCAGCTGCTGGCTGCTCACGGATAGAATGGCGGGCGAGGTCAGGCGGGCCAGGCCGGGGCGGGCCACGCCGCCGACATGGGTGAAGTTGCCGGCCACGAGCAAGGCCCCGTTGGGCTGCACGGCCAGCGTACTCACGTAGGTTTCGTAGGGAGTCAGCACGTTCTGGGTACTGAAGCCCGCCACGGGTGAGCCATCGGCTTCGAGCATGGCCACCGGCCCCCGAGAGCCGCTCCCGATTCGGCTGCCCCCCAGCAGGATTCGGCCATTGGGCAGCGAATACAAGACGTTGATGGCGACGTTACTCAGGGTCAGCGCAAAAATGGGGTCCAGGGCGCCGCCGTTACTCAACCGGGCTACTCGCCCATACTCACCATTGATATTTAGACCGCCGACCAACACTTGCCCGGAGGGCAGGGGCTGCACGCAGGATGCTCTGTTCTCACCAAGTGTAAAGGCAAACGTATTGTCGCGGCTACCGGTAGCGTTGAGCCGCACCATGGTCGGGGCCGGCACGCCGGCAAATTGGCTGAACGAGCCGGCTACGTAATGCTTGCCATCGGCCAGCACGGCCAGATCGTACACGACGGGAAGCGTGCCCGGATAGGTAGGGCCGCCAGCCAGGGCCGTATTGTAGGCGGCATCGGCTACGCCTGCCGCCGAAAGCCGGTGCAGTGGCCCCGTAATGTTATTGAAAGTTGCGGAGTTGCCGCCTACCAGCAGGCTGCCGTCGGGCAGCTGGGCCAGGGCGAGTACCGGATCCGACGATAAAGAAGAGCCGACACCAACCGTGGTAGTAAAGGAAGCATCAGCGGCTCCATCGGGCAGCAGCCGGCCTACCAGGGCACAGGCCCGATCATCGACGGTCGTGAAGGAGCCTCCCACCACGATACGGCCATCAGGCTGCACCAGTACCTTGGTTATCTCCCCATTAGCACCAGTGCCCCGAAAAGTGGCATCCAGGGTACCATCGGCAGTAAAGCGAGCCAGGTTGCCCACGCTCTGGCCATTGGCAAGCCAAAAGTTGCCGCCCGCCAACACCTTGCCATCGGGCTGCACCTTCAGGGAGTTAATTGTACCCGGTTGGGTAATCACGGGGCGGAACGTGGCCGAGGCCTGCGCCTGGTTGTTGAGGCGCAGCAGGCACACATTGCGCAGGGTGCCGTAGCGCTGAAACTCACCCCCAACCAGGATGTTGCCATCGGCCAGGGCCCGCAGGCTGATAATACGGCCATCGAGCTGGCGCTGCACGGCAAACTGGGTATCAAGCTGGCCCGAAGGCAGCATCCGAAACAGGTAGTCGTTGCCGCCCACCGCCCCGGTACCCGCAAAGCAGCTCTGGTACGTGATGCGGCCCTGGTTGTCGACCACCAGCGTCTCGTTCTCCGAGCTGCTGCATCCAGGAAAGATGGCAGAAGTAAAGGTATTGTCAAGCTGGCCCGAGGGCAGCAGGCGCACAAAGTCACGACTGTTCAGGGCCGCCCGGCTGCCACGCACCACAATGTTGTTAGTGCGCGGGTCTAGGGCCAGGGCGTAGATGGTCGGGTAGGGAAACGACGCAGACGTAAGCAGGACCGGGTTGAACGACGTATCCAGGGTGCCGTCCGCTTGTAGGCGCACTAAACCTGCGCGGCCGGTTCCCTGATAGTTGCTGAAGGTACCTCCCACCAGGATCCTGCCGTCGGGCTGCACCACCACGGCCCCCATCTGGGAGCTGGGGCCCGTCCCATTTACCAGGAAGCCATTACCCAACGCCGTAGAAAAGGCCTGGTCTACCGAGCCGTTAGCGTTCAGGCGCACTAGGCCCGGCGACTTCACCCCATTAAACGTAGCGAAGCTGCCGCACAACAGAAACTTCCCATCAGGCTGCACGGCAATACTCCTGATAATGGCCGTCGTGCCGGTACCCGCGTTGAAGTCGGCGGCCACGGTTCCGTCGGGGTTCAGCTTGGCCACTGTATTGAAGGTGCGCCCGCCCACCTGCACCGCGTTGGCAAAGGCCAGCACCTGGCCATTGGGCAGCAGCCGCACCTTTTCAATCCGGGCCCGGCCGGCAGCAGTGGCCGTAAAGGCCGCGTCCAGGGAGCCATCGGCGTTGAGACGAGCCAAGCCGGTAGCCGCCGTGCCATTAATCTGGCCGAAGGTGCCACTCACCAGGTATTTGCCATCAGGCTGCTCCAGGGCATCCGTCACCACACCCGTGCGCTGCACGTTCACGGGGGCAAAGCTGGGGTCTACGGTCTGGGCCATAGCGGCCGGATAGTGGACTAGTCCGACGGACAACACTACTAACAATCGTATTAGTTTTTTCATATATCAACAACGTAATGCACTAGCAAAGCTAACCAGAATTCAGCCACTGTCGCACGATTTTCCCGGCAGGCCCACCCGTGTCAGGTTTATGATCAGCCTTTATTTAGCGGAGCTGGGTATAAAGCAAAAGTGCTGAAGCTCACCGCTCAGCACTTTTCTGCGGCCATAGCCAAAACTAGCTTCACCGAACTACCTCACGAGTTGCTTGGCGTAGTCCACGCGTGGCTAAGCCCCCCTTCGGCTGGATGCGTATAAGCAGCATATCCTTTTTGCCCGGTGTCCTGTTGGGTAAAAGAGCCGTTTTTTCGTAGCCGAACTTCGTTCTCAGCATCTCATCTTCGCCTGCTGCAACGCTCCTACTGTTGCTTACCTTCGCCCCTACTATGACCGACACCGCCCAGACTCCCAAGAAGCTTTTCCTGCTCGACGCCTTTGCCCTGATTTACCGCGCCCACTTTGCCTTCAGCAAGAACCCGCGCATCAACTCTAAGGGCATGAACACCGGGGCCGTGCTGGGCTTTACCAACACGCTGGTGGAAGTGCTGCAAAAGGAAAAGCCGACCCACATCGGCGTGGCTTTCGACGCGGCCAAGAAAACCTTCCGCCACGAGCAGTTTGCTGAGTACAAGGCCCAGCGCCAGGCCATGCCCGAGGACATTGGCACGGCCATTCCCTACATCAAAAAGATCATCAAGGCCTTCAACATTCCAATTCTGATGGTGGACGGCTTCGAGGCCGACGACGTGATTGGCACCCTGGCCCAGCGGGCCGAGCAGCACGGCTTCGAGGAAGTATACATGATGACGCCCGACAAGGACTACTGCCAGCTCGTGACCGAGAAGGTGAAGATCTACCGGCCGGCCTTCATGGGCAACTCGGCCGAAGTCTTGGACCTGGCCCACGTGCTGCAGCGCTTCGAAATAGACCGGGTGGAGCAGGTAACCGACATTCTGGGCCTGCAAGGCGACGCCTCCGACAATATTCCCGGCATTCCCGGCATCGGCGAGAAAACGGCCAAAACGTTGATTCAGAAGTACGGCTCGGTCGAAAACCTGATTGCCCACGTGGATGAGCTCAAGGGCAAGCAGCAGGAAAACGTGCGCAACTTTGCCGAGCAGGGCCTGATGAGTAAAGACCTGGCTACCATTCACGTCAACGTGCCCATTCCCTTCGAGCCCGAGGAGCTGTGCTGCTCCGCCCCCGACGAGGCCGAGCTGACGGCCCTGTTCGACGAGCTGGAGTTCCGGCAGCTGGCCGCGCGCGTGCTCAAAACCGGCCCCGCCCGCACCTCGGCCACGCCCATTAGCCCCGCCAAAGGCAAGAAAAGCTTGGTTCCAACCGGGGCCGGCCACCAGGCTTCGCTGTTTGCCGGTCCGGTCGGCATCACCGAGTTTATCGAGGAAGACCCCGCCGACGCGGCCACCCAAGGTCCGCGCCGCACCCTGGCCGACGTGCCCCACCAGTACCACCTCGTCGACTCGCCGGCCCTGCGCCAGGAGCTGCTCAAGTTTCTGCTGCTGCAACAGGAAGTCAGCTTCGACACCGAAACCACCGGCCTCGACACGATGACCTCCCGCCTGGTGGGCCTCTCCTTCTGCTGGCTGCCTGGCGAGGCCTACTACGTGCCCGTGCCCCACGACGACCCCGAAGCGGCCCAGGCGCTGGTCGACGAGTTCCGGCCGTTTCTCGAGCACGAGGGCATCACCAAGATCGGGCAGAACATCAAGTACGACCTGACCATTCTCAAGCACTACGGCATCCGCATCGGCGGGCCGCTGTTTGATACCATGCTGGCCCACTACCTGCTGGAGCCCGACATGCGCCACAACATGGACGTGCTGGCCGAAACCTACCTGCACTACACCCCGGTTTCCATCATCGAGCTGATCGGGCCCAAGGGCAAAAAGCAGAAAACCATGGCCGACCTGCCGCCCGCGGAAGTTTCGGACTACGCCTGCGAGGATGCCGACGTGACCCTGCAGCTCAAGCACGTATTCGAGCCTAAGCTTGAAGCCCTGGGCTTGCTCAAGCTGCTCAACGAGGTGGAAAACCCACTGGTGCCGGTGCTGGCCGACGTGGAGTACGAGGGCGTCCGGATTGACTCCAGCGCCATGGGCGAGTACTCGGCCCAGCTGCAGGGCTACATTACCGACATCGAGAAGCAGATTTTCGCGGCGGCCGGGCAGGAGTTCAACATTGGCTCGCCCAAGCAGCTGGGCGAAATCCTGTTCGATAAGCTCCAGCTCGGGGGCGGCAAAATCAAGAAAACCAAGACCGGGCAGTACGCCACCGGCGAGGAAGTGCTCAGCGTGCTGGCCGTTGAAAACCCCGTGGCCGCCCTGATCCTGGAGCACCGCCAGCTCACCAAGCTGCGCAGCACCTACGTGGAGGCCCTGCCCCAGCTGGTGTGCGTGGCCGACGGGCGCGTGCATACCTCCTTCAACCAAGCCGTCACGGCTACCGGCCGCCTGAGCAGCACCAACCCCAACCTGCAGAACATTCCGATTCGCACCGAGAAGGGCCGGGAAATCCGCAAGGCCTTCGTACCCCGCGACGCCGACCACATTCTGGTAGCAGCCGACTACTCCCAGATTGAACTGCGCATCATGGCCGACTTCTCGAAGGACGCCACCATGATTGAAGCTTTCCGCCAGGGCATCGACATTCACAGCAGCACGGCCAGCAAGGTGTTCAAAGTGCCCCTGGACCAGGTGGACGGTGAAATGCGGCGCAAGGCCAAGATGGTCAACTTCGGCATCATCTACGGCATTTCGGCCTTCGGCCTGGCCCAGCGCCTGGGCGTCGGCCGCAAGGAAGCCGTGGAAATCATCGACGCCTACTTCCAGGAGTTTCCGGCCGTGAAGCAGTTCATGGATGCCAGCATCAACAAGGCCCGGGAGCTGGAATACGCCGAAACCCTGCTGGGCCGCCGCCGCTACCTGCGCGACATCAACTCCCGCAACGCCACGCTGCGCGGCTTTACCGAGCGCAACGCCATCAACGCCCCCATTCAGGGCACCGCCGCCGACATCATCAAGATTGCCATGATCCGCATCCACGACTGGCTGGACAAGGAAAATCTGGGCACCAAGATGATTCTGCAGGTGCACGACGAATTGGTGTTCGACGCGCCCAAGGAGGAAGTCGACTACATCATCCCGCGCATTCAGGAGCTAATGATAAACGCTCTGCCCCTGAGCGTGCCGATGGAAGTGGAGGTGGGCACCGGCCAGAACTGGCTGCAGGCGCACTAAGCATTTCTGAAGCAACAAAAAGCTCGTCAGGCAATATCCCGACGAGCTTTTTTGTACCTTTTTTTATCCAGGCCGCCGGCAGGCCGTATAGCAGAAGTATCCTTCCATACCGATTATGATGCCGCACCCAACTTCTACTACCACCTTCCAGAATGTGGCCCGCATCGGGCTGGGGGCCTTTATGGTCGTGGCCGGTCTGGGTCATCTCACCTACGCGCGCCGGGAGTTCCAGGCCCAGGTTCCGGATTTTGTGCCCTTCGACAAGGATACCGTGGTGCTGCAGTCGGGCGTGGTCGAAATCGGGCTGGGGCTGGCCCTGCTGCTCTGGAAGCGGCGACGGGTGGAAATGGGGCTGGGTCTGGGCGCCTTCTACGCGGCCGTCTTTCCCGGCAACATCCACCAGTATACCCACCACATCTCCGCCTTCGGCCTCGATACCGACGCCAAGCGGCTGGGCCGGCTCTTCTTCCAGCCCGTGCTCATCGGCACGGCGCTATGGTCGACGGGGGCCCTGGCCGCCCTGCAACGCAAACGGTAATTCCGGCGGCAGCCTGAATAGCAAAGGCCGGAACCCACTGGGGCTCCGGCCTTTGTTACTGGCTTGTGGTCTGCTTACTTGGCCGAGAAAGTCGTCACGGAAGTAATGGTTTCGTCGGGCTGTACCACGACGTTTTTCAGCACCAGCTTCGAGGAGGTCAGCTCGATGATGTCGGACTGCGCGGCGGCGCTGTTGCCCAGCTCCGGCGTGTTGAGGTAGAGCTTGGTCTGGTCGGCATTGATGTCCCAGGTGCCCATAGCCATCTGCTCGCTGTCGGGGCACAGGTTTTTGCCCTCGTTTACTTCCAGCGTCTTGTCGGATTTGAAACGGAGGTAGTTATCCTTTTCACAGGCGTTCATCTCGGCGTAGGCGTCCTTCGTACTGGTCTGGGCGCCGGCATACGTAACGGTGGCGGCGGCTACCTGCCAGTCTTTGCCCACCAGCAGATCCTGCTTGGTTTCGGTTTTGTCTTTTTTGCAGGCACCAAGGGCACCGGACAGCAGTAGAGATAGTGCAATAAGGGAAGAACGCTGCATGAAAGTAATGGAGTTGAAAAAAGTGTGGAGCAAGTTAAGCTCTTTTAGGCCTAGTAACCAAGCTTTTCGGCTCGGCAGCCGTTGGGCTCGACCAAACACTGCACCGCATCTGATGGTATAGTAGCCACTATGAGTCAACATCCGATTTCCACTTCTCCCCTCGACGTCGTTGTCATTGGGGCGGGCCCCGTGGGCCTGGCCTGCGCGCTGGAAGTGCAGCGCCGCGGCCTGCGCGTGTGCGTGGTCGACAAAGGAGCGTTGGTCAACTCCCTGGTGGGCTACCCCACCAACATGGAGTTTTTCTCGACGCCCGAGCTGCTCGAAATTGGCGGCTACCCTTTCCCTACGGCCCACTACAAGCCCCTGCGCGAAGATGCCCTCGACTACTACCGCCGCGTGGCGCAGTCCGAAAAGCTGACCCTGCGCCTTTACGAGCGGGTGCTGCGCCTCGACGGGGAACCTGGCGCCTACGAAGTCGTGACGGATAAAGGCCGTCTGGCCACGCGCTACGTCATCATTGCCACCGGCTTTTTCGACGTGCCCAACCGCCTAGGCGTGCCGGGCGAAGATGCGCCCCACGTAAGCTACTACTACAAAGAGCCCTACGCCCACATGGGGCAGCACGTGGTGGTCATCGGGGCCAAGAACTCGGCGGCTAAAGCGGCCTTGCAGCTCGTACGAGCCGGCGCCCGGGTTACGCTCGTGGTGCGCGGCGCCGCCATATCCGACTCGGTGAAATACTGGATTCGCCCCGACCTGCTCAACCGCATTGCCGAAGGCCGCATCCGGGCCCTCTACACCACCACCATCCAGCGCATCGACCCCAGCGGCCTGGCGGTGCTCACTCCCGAAGGCCCCAGCACTTTGTCCGCCGACTTCATCTACGCCCTCACCGGCTACCGGCCCGATTACTCCCTGCTGGCAGCTCTGGGCGTTTCCTTCCAGGACGACGCGGCCCGCACTCCCACGCACCACCCCGAAACCCTGGAAACCAACCGGCCCGGCGTGTACGTGGCGGGCACTGTCTGCGGCGGGCTGAATACCAGCCGCTGGTTTATCGAGAACGGGCGCCACCACGCCGCCGTCATTGCCGCCCGCCTAGCCCAAAACGTATCCTGAGCAAGCTTGGTCACTTGCCGTCCTATCATAAAAAGGGAGCTTCTGCCAGCAGAAGCTCCCTTTTTGCGTCGTAACAGACGTTCTTACTTTTTAGCGTAGGTGTATGTGAAGCGGTAGGTGTCGCCTTCCAGACTGCGGACGCCACTTACTTTCAGTGTTTTGTCGCTCAGCTCGATGATGTTGTAGCTGCTGCTGCCCAGACCCTGCATGGTGGTTTTCAGAACGGTTTCGTTGCTGTCGAACGACCAGGTGCCGCTGTACTGCTGCGGGTCGGTCGGTACGCAGCGCGAGGCGCCCTCGTTCAGGGTGCAGCTGCCGGCGGTTTCAAAGCGCATCAGGTCATCCTTGTTGCAGTCGTCGATGTAGGGAAACAGGTCGGTTACTACTTTGCCGTCGTCGTCTACCAGGCCGGGGTCCACGGTTTGGGCCGTCAGCACCCAGTTTTTGCCCGACAGCAGCTCGGTTTTGGTTTGGGCCTTGGGAGCCGGCTCACTCTCGCTGTCCTTCTTGCAGGAGCTGACCAGGGCAGTAAGAGCGAACAGGGCGAGCAGGGGTAAGCGGAATTGCGTTTTCATAGCGCGGGAAAGGGTTTATGAAGGTTGGAAAACTCTACTTGTGTGCTGCCAAACTCTTGTCCTTCAGCACGAAACAAAGGTAGACACCTCCCTTAGCGCCCTGCAAAAACGTGGGGTCACATGATAAAGTGACGCTTCACCCAATCAGCGCTTTGCTATACATATTCCAATATTTTCCTGCACCACATTTATATGTACCCAACTACCATCAGAGTCTGCGGCCAAGCTCTGAATGGCAGCCGATACCACTGGTTGCGTAGTCGCCTCGCAACGGGAGGAAAAGAAAAAGGGCCTTTCCCAGCTGGGAAAGGCCCTTTCTACTAGACCGTAATCGGTTACACTTACGGGAAGATAATGGCCCGGTAAGCGTTGGGGTTCACGGCCTGCAGGCTGGAGCCATACTTGGCGTTGATGGCCTTAATCATCTCGTTGGCAATAACCGCGTAGCCACGGGGCGTGGGGTGCACGCCGTCCAGCGAGAAGAGGTTACCGGCAATAAAGCCGGCCGTGTTATTCGTTCCGTTGATGGCAAACCCACGCGCGGCAACTTCGGCGAAGAACTGGTTGGCGTCGAAAATAGCCAGGCCTTTTTCGTTGGCTTTGCTCTTCAGCGCGTCGTTGAAGGCCGTGGTGCGGGCCAGAACAGCGGGCTGCTCCAGATCATCCAGCACCAAGGTGCTCGGCATCGGATTTTCGGTGCTGGCTCCAAATGCTTTGGTCGTGTCAATACCATTCACCGTCAAGAAGAGGCGCAGATCGACATTCGGTGGCAGCGAAGGCCGGGCCTGGGCATACACATCACGCCAGGCTTTGCCGTTGTTGGTGCGGCCATACAAGGTTACATACGGCGAAGCCGTGAGCGTGAACAGCTGCTTGCCGTTGCCATTGGCATCCCGGATATCATCCCGCGGAATCGTCTTGCGGGTAGGTGCGCCCGTGCCCGTGAAGACCGGACCAGTGGTAACAACGACGCTGGCAGTAGCGGGTAGGCTGGCCCGGAAGCTGGGGCCCACCGTGGTGAAAAACGGCACGTTGGTTACATCCGGAATGGTGGCTACCACGCCTTTGGCGCCGTTGGCCGTCAGATCGTCCAGAATACCGTTGGCTAGGCGCGTGAAGTCAGCAATGGGCGTAAGGGAGCTGGCGGCGGCACCGGCCGTAGCGAAGCCCAGCACATCGTTGTTGCCCAGCCAGAAGGTGAAGAAGGTCGGCGCCGAAGCGGCTACCCGCTGCCGGTATGTCTGGTTGCTGCCCGCCGGCGTGATCCGCTCGAAGTACGAGTTAAAAATCGGCGTTGGAGCCAAAAAGGTACCCCCATTCAGGGCAGTATTCCCAAAACCTGGCGTCTCAATGTCGGACATCCGGATACCGGGCACGCCCAGGTTATTAATGGGGTCGAGGTACTTGGCATAAGTGAACTGATTGCCCGCACGCGTCGGTACAGCCCCAACAACAGCCAGATTATTGGTCACGTTGACCGTGAGCGGGGAGCCCGTAGCGCCGAAGCCGGTAAAGCGCAGATACCCCGAGCCGTTCAGCTGAGCTTCCGTGAACAATGGCTGCGTGAAGTCGCCACCGCCAGCTGCTTTAAACTGGCCCGCCAGAATGTTAGGGTACGAGTTCAGCTGACCTTCGCGGTACAGGCCACCGTCGCCGAAGCCAGCGGTCAGCGAGTTACCAACGGCCACGTACTTGGTGAAGTCAGCCGAGCCTTTGTCGATGCCGGGGGCATCAATGTCGGGTTGGCACCCCGCCAGGGCCAAGCCGAGCAGGGCTAGTGCCGGCGTCCCTTTCTTGAGCAAAAATGTGTTCATATGAGTTGGTGGGAAGAGGCGTTAGAAAGTGTAGTTGAAGCCAATACCGGGGATGACGATCCGCGTTTTGTACGTACCGGCAACCCGGTCGACAGTACCGGCCGCCGTCAGCTCATCCTGGGTCTGGGTGCGCTCCTGCAGGTCGATAAACTGCGTGGAAACGTCCACGCCAAAACGGTCATTCACTTTGTACGAAATACCGGCGGTGAGGCCCAGGCGGTTGGCATCGGGCGTTTCGGGAGTCACGAAGCCGTCTTTCACCGGCGACAGATCGTAGGAGCCACCGGCACGCACGGTAAACGCGTCCGTGAGCTGGTACTGACCACCGAGGCGGAAGGTGAAGGCATCCTCGTACTCGCGGCGCGAGGAGCTGGACGTAACGCCACCTACCTGGCCCGAAGGAGCCACCAGGCCACCAGCACCGTTGTTGCCCCGGAATTTGAAGTCAAGCGACTTATAAGCACTCCACTGCACGTAATTCACGTCGAGGGCTACGGTCAGCTTTTCGCTGGGCATGAAGCCCACGCCCAGGCTGGTCGTGGCGGGCAGGGGCAACGTCACGTCGAATTCGGTAGCCGTGAAGCGGGCACCCACCGAGGTGGGCACGTTCTTGAACTCTACCTCGCCGCCGTCTACGGTAGCATCGATGCGGGAGCGGTAGCTGGCCCCGATGCTGAGCTTGTCGGTAGGCTTGTAGTAGATACCACCGTTGAAGCCGATTTTAGTCAGGGCTTTGCCGTCCAGGGTTACGTGGCCGGGCACGCCGGGCTGGCCTTCAATCGGAATATCGCGCTGCAGGTTTACGGCGCCGTAGGCCAGAATCACCAGGCCACCACCTACGCTCAGCTGGTCGGTAATGGCATAGCTCACCGTGGGCTGCACGAAGATGGACTTCAGATCAATGTCGGTCAGGGAGAAACGGCCTTCCCAGCCATCGGCGTACTGCAGCTTGCTGCCGAAAGGCGTGTAGATGGCAATACCGGCGGCAAACTTGTTGTCGCTGGAGCCGAAGCCGGCGAAAACGCTGAAGGGCGTTACCACCGAGTTGCGCAGCTCGCGCTGCTCGCCGCCAAACTGCGAGCGGAAGGCGCTGCGGGCGAAGGTGGCATTGCCCCCAATCTGTACGCCCCGCTCCCGCACCATAGCCAGAGCCCCGGGGTTGTAGAACATAGCCGCCTGGTCGAGGGAGAGGCCTACACCTACGCCGCCCATGCCGTTGTTCTTTATCCCGGCCAGCGACACTTGGAAGCCACCCGCCGAAGCTGCCGTACCCGAGAGTAGCGCACCACCCGCGAGGAGTAGAGTTTTTAGATTCATAAAAAGGAGAAAAGGGTGAGAATGTAGGGTTGTTGGGACTAAATGTAGGGAGAAAAACGAATTAAGTAGTAGGCGTGCCGACTAATTTACGCCCGTTTTCCGTGGTTGAGAAATCATGGAAAAATGTACTCATTATTCCTCATTCATTACGCGCCGCGTCTCTAGGTTCAGGCGCTGCCCGCTGACGAGCAGGTGTACCCGAAAATCCTGGGCGGCCACGGGTTCCCCGCGGCCGATGCGGCCCAGGTTGTTGCCCTGCAGGTGTTGCCCATCCACGACCATCACCACGCCGTCGCCGAACACTTCGGCTTCCTGCCCGTGGCGGATAATAATGCCCGTTTCTTCGGCCAGGCCCAGGCCCAAGCACAGGGAGTGGGCCAGCAGGGCGTGAGCCAGGCGCCCGAAACGGCCGCGCTCCACGAAGTGCTGGTCGATGAGCACGTTGCGGAGCAGGCCCAGGCCATGGTCGGTGCGGATGCCGCCCTTGCGCAGGGCCCGCCAGCCGTAGCCGGCCACCAGCATGTGCTCGGGCAGCACCGATGCCCCGGCGCTGGTACCGGCAATGATAAACTCGGGCTCCGTCTGGTACAGGCGCGTAAGCTCCCGCAGAAACTCGGTGCCGCGCAGAAACTCGGTTATCATTTCCTGGTCGCCGCCGGTGAAGAATACCAGCCGGGCTTCGCGTAGGCGCCGCAGCGAGGCGGGCTTGTCGGCCGAGTGGCGCTCGTCTATCTTGACGTGACTGACATTGGTGCAGCCCAGCTCGCGCAAGGCCCGGGTGTAGTTTTTGGCCGTCTCGGTATCGTCGCTGGCGGCCATGGCCAGAATAATAACGCTGGCCTCGGGGCTGGGCAGCATGTCGCAGAGCAGGGCCAACAGGGCATCATCATCGCCACCCCCAAGGGCAACGAGGGTTCCAAGCGGGGGCACGGACGACTGGGACATAAGAAACAAGGGTAAGCAGGAGCCAAATGTACACGGGATATTGAAATGCGCACGGGAACGGCCTGAGGAAAGCCCCGGGCTACTGATTTTGCCCTTGCCCGTGCTAGGCGCCCCGTTCGGGCATTTCCTTGACGAGTCCGGCCGGGGTTTGGTTGGGGACTTTGGCCCGTGGAGCGTCGCAGCTGAGTTGCTGCGGGCCGGTGGTACGGGCCCCGTACGGTTCAGCTGGCCGGGCGGGGCCCAACGCCGATAAGTGCAAGATTTGTGCGGCGGCCCGGGAATTGCCGAGCTGGGTTTGGCGTTAGGAAAAATGACGGAAAGCAGCGCGGCCGGGCCATTTTTTTGGTCTACTTTTGCGCGCCGAATACTCACTCAATCTGCTGCCTAGCGAAGCACCTCCCTCCTGACTTATTCCATGAATCAGCATCCAACTACTGACCAAATTACGTCCCTGATTCAGGAGGGCGAGTTTTTTAAATTAAAAGAGCTCCTTAAGTCGTTCGAGCCCTCGGAGCTGGTCGAGCTGATTGACAACGAGGAGGAGCGCGAGCAGCTCATCATTTTCCGGCTGCTGCCCCTGCAGCTGGCCACTGAGGTATTCGAGTACCTGGACCTGGATATTCAGCGCCACTTTCTGGCCAACCTGTCGCAGGACAAAATCTCAGACATCCTCAATGAGATGTCGCCCGATGACCGGACGGCCCTGCTGGAATTTCTGCCCGACGACTTTGTAAAGGAGCTGATTCAGACCCTGTCGGAACCCGAGCGCAAGGTGACGCTGGAGCTGCTGGGCTACCCCGAGTACTCGGTGGGCCGCCTGATGACGCCCGACTACATTGCCATTCGCGAGAACTGGACCGTGCAGCAGGTGCTCGACTACATCCGGCGCCACGGCGGACAGTCCGAAACCCTGAGCGTGCTCTACGTCACCGACCACCGGGGCGTACTCATCGACGACATCCGCATCCGGGAATTTCTGCTGGCCGAGCCCGAGCGGCGCGTCAGTGAGCTGATGGACCGCCGCTATGTGAGCCTGAATGCCATGCAGGACCAGGAAGCGGCCATCGACGTGTTCCGCAAAAATGACCGGGTGGCGTTGCCGGTCGTCAACGACGAGGGCGTGCTGTTCGGCATCGTGACCATCGACGACATTCTCGACATCCGGGAGGAAGAAGACACCGAGGACATCCAGAAGCTGGGGGGCTCGGAAGCCCTCGACGAACCATATCTGGCCACGTCCATCTGGGGTATGGTGAAAAAGCGGGCCGGCTGGCTGGTTATTCTGCTCATCGGTGAGATGCTGACTACCTCGGCCATGCATCACTTCGAGGACGATCTACAGAAGGCGGCCGTGCTGGGCTTGTTTATCCCGCTCATTATTTCAGCCGGCGGCAATGCCGGCTCCCAGGCCACTTCGCTCATTATCCGGGCCATGAGCCTGGGCGAATTCACGCTCTCCGACTGGTGGCTGGTGATGCGGCGCGAAATCATTTCGGGCCTGCTGCTGGGCTTGATTCTGGGCGTGGTCGGCTCCTTGCGCATCGTACTCTGGGCCAAGGTCGTAGACCCCGGCTATTTCGGGCCCTACTGGCAGTTGATTGCCGTCACGGTGGGCTTCTCCCTGCTCGGCATCGTGCTCTGGGGCGCTCTGGCCGGCGCCATGCTGCCCATGCTGCTCAAGCGCCTGGGCCTCGACCCGGCCACAGCTTCGGCGCCATTTGTGGCCACACTGGTCGACGTAACCGGCCTGATTATCTATTTCTCGGTGGCGACGCTGGTGCTGAGCGGCACGCTGCTCTAACCCAACGGGCAGCCCGTTATTTGACTTCTCCAACGAAAGGCGCAAAGCATTGCGCCTTTCCTGCGTATGCACGGTAGGGTTCCGCTTGCGGGCTGGGCCGACTGCTTATTCCTTGTTATGACCGAAGATCTTCTCACCAAGCAGGAGTGCCACTTCGCCTGGCTCGACATTACCAACCCTTCGGCGGCCGAGCTGCAGGCCGTGGCTGAGCGTTACGACCTGCCCGATTCGCTGGTGCGCGACTGCTTGGAACCCACCCACCTGCCCAAGTTTGAAACGACCAACGGCCTGAACTTCGTGATTCTGCGCGTGTTCGTGACGCCCGAAAACAACGAGGCCGACACGATTCAGGAGCTGAGCACCAAGATTGCCGTGTTCTACGCCGCCGACTACCTCATTACGGTGCACCGCCGCGCCCACCCCGTGCTAAGCCAGTTGAAACGAGTGGCGCAGTCGCCGGGGCAGGAGTGCATTTCGCCCGCCGAGGTGGCCGTGCACCTGGTGCGCTACGCCCTGAACAGCTTCGTGCAGCCCGCCCTGGTGCTGACCAAGGAGCTGGACGACTACGAGGCCGAGATATTTCTGAAGCGCGAAGTGCCCAACGCTCTGCAGGGTCTGTACTTTCTGAAGCGCAAGGCCTCGGCCGCCAAGCAGCTGCTGCTGCTCACCCGCGACATCATGACTATGCTGCGCCGGCAGACGCTAACCTCCTCGACCACCGACTCGACCCTGCTGCAGGACACCCAGGACTTGCAGGTGAAGGTAGAAACGCTCTACCAGCAGCTCGACGGCGCGGCCACCAACCTGATGAACCTGTATTTGTCGTTGTCGTCGCAGCGCACCAACGAGGCCATGCGCGTACTCACGGTGTTTTCGGCCTTCTTTCTGCCCCTGACCTTCATTGCGGGCATATACGGCATGAACTTCGAGTACATGCCTGAGCTGACCTGGAAGCTGGGCTACCCCGGCGCCATGGTAGCTATGCTGGTTATTTCAGTCGGGATTTTCGCCTGGTTCCGGCGCAAGGGCTGGATTTAAACCGTCCCGTATCATTGCCGGGAAAAACCCGAAGCCTGGGCCCTTTTTCCGCATTTTTCTTCCATGCCGATTCCACGCTTTTGTTTCGTCGCCGCGCTGTTTGGCTTGCAGGGCCTGCTGGCCGGCTGCGCCGCCGTGGGCCACCTGCCCACGCTGGAGCCCGGCGACTACCAGTTTTTCGATACCAACGACCCTGCTCTGGCCGCAACCGTAGGCTCAGAAAAGGCCTTTTACGTGGAGCAGGTTCAGGATTCGCTCACGTTTCTGGCCCAACCCGAAGCGGCCGGCCTGCCCCGCCGCTTCGCCTACGCCGTGCAGCCGGGCAAGCACCTGGTGCTGCTGGACCGCAAGTTTGACCTCGACGTATTCACCATTCCCTTCAAGGCCCGGCCACCGCGGGGCCCGGTGCCGGTGCAGCTCAACACCAACTTCAACGCAGCCCTGTACTTTGGCCGCCGCCTGGATTTCTACCACGTGAACGGCCGCAAGCTGCTCAACGGCCACCAGGTGCCCCAGATCCGGACGGTGGGCCTGGGCTACGGCCTGTTTACCGGGCTGGGCTCTACCATCGTGAATCCGGACGTGACCGGGCAGCAAAGCCGTGTGGCTGAGTACGAAGGCTTTGTGGTGCACGCCGGGGCCGCCACCATCTACGATGCGCGCATCTTCAACCTGGGCCTGGCCGTGGGCTTTGACCAGCTGCTCGGCCCCGACGGCCGCCACTGGATTTATCAGCGCAAGCCATGGTTTGGGGTGCTGTTTGGGCTTGATTTGAACTAGGCTGCTAAAAATCCAGCTTGCCGCGGCCGGCCTTTTTCTCGCCGTGCTTTTTCTTGGATTCCAGGCGCTTGCGCACGGCACCTTTGCTGGGCTTGGTGGCTTTGCGGGCTTTGGGCTTGTGCAGGGCCGTGCGCAGCAGCTCGTGAAATTTCTGCACCACGATTTCCTTGTTGCGCAGCTGGCTGCGGTCTTCCTGGGCCGTGAGCAGCAGCTCGCCTTCGGTAGTTAGCTTGGAGGCCAGCTTTGCCAGCAGCGTCTGCTTCTGCTCGTCCGTGAGCAGCTGGGAGCTGCCGATATGAAAGCGCACTTCCACCCTGGATTCGACCTTGTTCACGTTTTGTCCGCCCGGCCCGCTGCTGCGGCTGGTCTGAAACTGGAGTTCGGGCAGAAAGGCGTCGGCGGGTGGCAGCATGGGCAAAGGAACGGCGGGCAAGCCGCAAAGTTACACGCTCAGCTCTGGCTACAGCCGCTGCCAGAGCAGCCACCCCAACAGCAGCAGCCGCAGGGTCCAGGCCAGGGTGCGCAGCCAGTTGGTGCGCACCAGCCCGTCGATGGCCACGTAATTATATCCTTCCTGGCCCAGGCGGTTGTGAAACGGCACCGAAACGAAGAACGTGGCCGCCCAGATGCCGACCACCAGCACCAGGCTCCACCACCCGGCCGCCCCCAGCACCTCCCGCCCAGCCCAGCCCAGCCCGGTGGCCAGCAGCAGTTCGGCCACCATGGGCGCCAGCACCACCCAGCCCATACGCCGCAGGTGGGCTTGGTGAAACGCCCCAAAGCCCGCGGCCGGCACCTGCGCAAAGCCGGGGTAGTGTACCAGCTGCACCGTCCAGATTACGCCGGTGAGGTAACAAGCCAGGGCAAAGTTGAGAAACAGGAGCTTAAGCAGCATAAGCGGGCAAGTGGAACGGTGTGGAGACGCAACCTTGCGTCTTGGCGTTGAACGGCTAAATGAGGTAGCTAACAAACAGTTTCGCAGCCTGAATAAACAACGCCCCACAACGATTGAGACGCAAATATGCGTCTCTACGCCGTTTTGAAACCTGCTGGGCTGCAACTCCGCTGTATTTGCCTAGTCCTATATGCCAGCCGAATCTTTACCTTCGGCCTCCCTTCCCTATTCTTTCATGCTTCCTTCTATGAACAAAGCCTCTGCGCTCAGCAAATGGCTGCTGGCCTGCGCCGTAACTACGGCGGGCCTTTCGGGCTGCAACTCCGGCGGCAAAGCCGGGGCCGGCCAGCCCGACCTGCTGCAAGCCAACCTCGACACCACCGTAAGTCCCGGCGACGACTTCTTCACCTACGCCAATGGCGGCTGGCTGAAGCGCCACCCCATTCCGGCCTCCGAAAGCTCCTGGGGCATCGGCAAGGAAGTGCAGAACGAGGTGTACGCCCGCCTGCGCGCCCTGAACGAGGAAGCCGCCAAGGCCAACGCCGCCGCGGGCACGAGTCAGCAGAAAATCGGCGACTTCTGGGCTGCCGGCCTCGATTCGGTGGCTATTGACCAGCAGGGCACGGCGCCGCTGAAAGCCGAGTTGGACCGCATTGCCGCCATCAAATCGGTGGCCGATGTGCAGAGCGTGGTGGCGCGCCACAAGGTGCTGGGCGTGAATTCGCTCATCGGCCTCTACGTGGGGCAGGATGCCAAGAACAGCGACAAAATGGCCCTGCACCTCTACCAGGCGGGCCTGGGTTTGCCCAACCGCGACTATTACTTCAACAAGGACTCGCGCACCAGCAACATCCGCAAAGAGTATGTCCGCCACGTGGCCCGCATGCTGCAGCTGCTGGGCCAGGATTCGGTAACGGCCCAGCGCCGCAGCGCCCAGATTATGCAGCTGGAAACCCAGCTGGCCGCCGCCTCGCGCAAGCTCGAAGACCTACGCGACCCGTACGCCAACTACAATAAGCGCGCCGTGGCCGACCTGGGCAAGCTCACGCCCGGCCTCGATTGGACGCCCTGGCTGGCCCAGATGGAGCTCAAGACTGACACGGTAATCGTGGGGCAGCCGGAGTTCTACCAGAAAGCCGGGCAGTTGCTAAAGTCCGTGCCGCTCGACCAGTGGCAGGCCTATTTGCAGTGGCACCTGGTCAATGCCTTTGCCGGCCAGCTCAGCCGCCCCTTCGACAACGAGCATTTCCGCTTCTACGGCACCATTCTGCAGGGCAGTAAGCAGCAGCGGGCCCGCTGGAAACGGGTGCTGGATGAGGAGGAAAGCGGCATGGGCGAAATCCTGGGCCAGCTGTTTGTGAAAGAGTACTTCGCCCCCGAAACCAAGGAGCGCTACGCCAAGCTGACGCAGAACGTGGTGGAATCCTTCCGGGAGCATATTCAGGCCCTGGACTGGATGAGCGACTCGACTAAGCAGAAGGCCCTGGTGAAGCTGACCAAGATTACTCCGAAAGTAGGCTACCCCGACAAGTGGCGCGACTATTCCAGCCTCACCATCAAGCGCGACTCGTACGCCCAGAACGTGATGCGCGCCAACGAGTGGCAGTACCGCTACAACATCAACAAGCTGGGCAAGCCCGTGGACCGCACCGAGTGGGACATGACGCCCCAGACCTACAACGCCTACTACAACCCCTCCAACAACGAAATCGTGTTGCCGGCCGCCATCTTTGCCATTCCCGGCCTGGCCGATAAGGATGCCGACGACGCCATCATCTACGGCTATGCCGGCGCCAGCACCATCGGCCACGAGCTCACCCACGGCTTCGACGACGAAGGCAGCCAGTTTGATGAGAAAGGCAACCTGCGTAACTGGTGGAGCAAAAAAGACCGCGCCGCCTTCCAGCAGCGCGTCAATGGCATCGTGCGCCAGTTCAACGGCTACACCGTGCTCGACTCGCTCCACATTAACGGTAAGGCCACGGCCGGCGAGAATATTGCCGACCTGGGCGGTATCGTCATTGCCTTCGATGCCTTCAAAAAGACCGAGCAGTACAAGAAGGGTGAGAAAATCGGGGGCCTCACCCCTACCCAGCGCTACTTCCTGGGCTATGCTCTGGGCTGGCAGAACCACCAGCGCAACGAGGTGCTTGCCCAGCGCATCATCACCGACGTGCACTCCCCGGCCCAGTTCCGCGTGAACGGCCCCTTCGCCGACGTGCCCGAGTTCTACGAGGCCTTCCAGGTGAAAGAGGGCCAGAAGCTCTGGCGCCCCGATTCGGCCCGGGTGAAAATCTGGTAGCCCGCTGTGTTATAATAAACTGTCATGTCGAGCAAAGCGCGACACTCGCGGGCAGTGGCATTGTCATGCTTCGACAAGCTCAGCACGACGTTCTAAAATCAAAAAGGCCTCTCCATGTAATGGATAGGCCTTTTTTGTTGTCAGTACTGAATCATCACACCCCGCGCAGAGCCTGAAACTGGCGCAGACCCTGCGCGGCGGTAGCGCGCACCTTGCTTTGCAGAAACGGCGTCCAGCCCAAGAGCCAGCCCACCGGCCCCAGCGCCTGCCGCGACCAGCGCCAGAAGTTGAACTGGTCGTGGTGGGTCAGGATTTTACCGTCCCGGAAGGTAAAGCTGGCGTTGATGTGGTTGTGCACGCGCCGCTTGGTTTGCGAGAACGTGTAGCGCGCGTCCCACACGGCCTGGCCCTGCCCTTCATCGGCCCGGATGTGGTTGTAGGTCAACGACAGATCCTTGCCCCGCTCGCAGAGCATGCGCCACATAGCCCCGATTTCGGCGGCTCCCCGCAGGGAAAAGGCGGCATCGTCGAAGGTGGCCTCCGGGTGGTAGCAAGCGGCCATAGCGGCATGGTCGCGGCGCTGAAAGCTTTGGTAGAAACGGTGGAGTAGCTCTTCGTGCGGGTGCATGCCAACGGAATTGAATGGAAAGCCTAAAGGTGAAGAAATTCCGGCAGCAATGGCGCTTGGCAGCCTAGCGGCCCGAAACAGCGGCGGCTATTGGCATATTGAATCAGGCCTATGTTTATTTGTGCTGCACCCCGCTTTCTTTTCGGCCCCTTCCCCCCTTCCGTATGGCACACTCTTCTCATAAGCTCCCCGCCTGTGCCAACTGCGACTACCACTTCCCGCCCGAGCAGCCCAACGACTTCTGCCCCACCTGCGGCCAGCAGAACCAGGAGGTGAACCTCTCCTTCGGCCACGTGGCGGAGGAGTTTCTGGAAGGCATTTTCCACTTCGACAGCAAAGTGTTTCGCACGGCCAAGCTGCTGCTGCTGCGCCCCGGCGAGCTGACGAAGCAGTTTCTGGCCGGCCACCGCATGCCTTTCGTGCCGCCTATCCGGCTCTACGTCTTCATCAGCTTCGTCTTCTTTTTCCTGCTTTCCCTCAGCATCACGCCCAACTCCACCCGTCCTTCCCGGGAGCTGATTCAGGATGCCAGCCTGCGGGCCGCCGCCGATTCGGTGCGCCGCAGTACGGGTCAGTCGAACATCATTGTCTTCGACGGCGACAGTCCCATGACGGCCAGCCTGGGCATGGACTTCAGCCAGGCCGACCTCTTCAAGCTCAGCCGGGACCCCACACCAGCCCGCATCGATTCGGCCATTCGCAGCCGCGGCGTCGAGCCTACGTTTATGCGCAGGATGGTGCTGCGCCAAACGGTGCGCACCCTGAACATGTCGCCCGAGGATATGACACGCAAGTGGCTCAAGAGCCTGCCGATTCTGATGTTCTTTCTGATGCCGCTGTTTGCCCTGCTGCTCAAGGGCTTATACCTGCGCCAGCGGCAGTACTACCTTTCCCACCTCATCTTCTCGATCCACTTTCACTGCTTTGTCTTCCTGCTGTTTATCGTGAATCTGGTGCTGGCCAAGTTCGACAGCAACGACTGGTTCGATACAGTGCTGGTCTTTGTGCCGGCCGTCTATTTCTTTCTGGCCCTGCGCAACAACTTCGGTCAGTCAGTTCTGAAAACGCTCAGCAAGGCCCTGCTGATGATGGTGGCCTACGCCGGAGTGCTCATCGTCTGCGTTATCCTGTCGGTGCTGGCCAGCGTGCTGCTGCTCTGAGCGGATTCAGCGGGATTAGAAGTCGAACAGGCCGCGGCGCTCGGCGGGCTTTTCCTTGGTTTTCTGCTTGTTCTTCCGGTTGGGCTTGTCATCGTCTCCGCCCAGGATTTTGTCGAACAGGCCGGTTTTTTTCTCCTTGATCAGCACGTAGCGCACCGAGAAGGCCGTAGGGAACCGCGCCCAGTCGGCCGAGTTGAATTCGACGCTGGGCTTGAAGTCGAACGACAAGACCAGGGGCACGAAAGCCACCTTGTACTCGGCCCCGATGATGCCGTCGAAGCCCCCGAATACGCCGTCGTCCTTGTGGTTGCCGAGGTGGCCGCCGGCGCCCAGGTAGTAGTTCAGGCTGGGCCCCAGAATGCCGAAGTGACGCTCGGCCAGCACCGTGCCGCTCACCTCGCGGCTGCCCACGATGCCGATGCCTTCCAGCGTGGTTTTGTCCAGAATCTTCTGCTGAATCGTGAGGCCGTAGTTGCCCGCGCCCAGGCGGCCACCCACGGCCGTCCGGTATTTCTGGGCCTGCGCCGGCGTGGCGGCCAGCGCCAGCATCATAGCCACTGTAGCCCAACGTAGTACCCGGCAAAAAGCCACTGGAAAAGCCATAATCTTTATTGGAGGGAGCTTAAACTTAGTCTGGCAAACAGCGTTTGAACGCAGGAATGCCTTGCAAAGTACGGGCCGGGCGCGGAATCAGCCCATTTTTTGCCGGGCATTGGCGTACCTTGCCGCCCATTCACCCGAGTTCCTCCGCTTAGATTTCCACCCGTGTACATTCATCAGGTGGCGGCATATCTGCCCGCCCATGTCATTACCAATAAGCATTTCACCCACCTGAACGGTCTGTCGCACGAGTGGATTATTGAGCGCACCGGTATCCGGGAGCGGCGCAAAGCGGCCAAGGGCGAAAATACCAATACCATGGCCATCGACGCCGCCGAGCGGGTGCTGGCGTTATCCTCCCTTTTCCCCGCCACCGATGTTGACCTTATCGTGGGCGCTACCTACACGCCCCACGACACGATTTATACCGTGGCCCACGCCGTGCAGCGCGCCATTGGCGTGGCCGACATTCCGGTGGTCAGCATCTCCTCGGCCTGTTCGTCGCTGCTGAATGCCATTGAAATCGTAGAGGGCTACTTTGCTATGGGCAAGGCTCGCCGGGCGCTGGTGGTGGTATCGGAGCACAACACGGCCTACAACAACGAGCACGACACCGTGGCGGGCCACCTCTGGGGCGACGGCGCGGCGGCCCTGCTCATCAGCAAAGACCGCCTGGCCCCTACCGACCTGCGCATGGTGGACCTGCTCACGGCCGGCGCTGGGGGCGTGGGCAAAGCCGATGAGGCCGTCACGCTGAAGCCGGTGGAAAAAGGCATTGTGATGCCCTACGGCAAAGATGTGTTTATCAATGCCTGCCAGTATATGGCCAGCGTGACGCGCAAGGTACTGGAGCGCAATCAGCTGACTGTAGCCGATTTGAACTGGCTGATTCCGCACCAAGCCAACCTACGCATCACCCGCAACGTGCTGCAGGCGCTGGAGCTGCCCGAGGAGCGGGCCGTATCCAACATCGAGCGGCTGGGCAACACGGGCTGCGCCGGTGCCGCCATTGCCCTGGCCGACCAGCTCGACCAGATTCAGCCCGGTGAGCGGATCATGATTACGGTGTTTGGCGGCGGCTACTCCTACGGCGCCATGCTGCTGGAGCGGTAAGTTTAGTTCACTTTCACAAACGGTACCGTGCCCGTGCGCCCCGCCGGGTCGCGCCAGCGCAGCATGTACCAGCCCGCCCGCAGCTGGCTCACGTCGATGCTGCGCACGTTGAACCCCGTGCGGGTATCGACTCCGACGGCCTGGCAGCCCCGGCCCAGCACGTCGTACAGGTACACCGAGAGGTTGCCGTCCGAGTTGCCCGTGTACAGAAAGCGCAGCTGGCTGCCGTCCACGGGGTTGGGGTAAATCTGGAGCACCTGTTCGCCCACGGTATTATCGCGCACCAGCAGCGGGGCCGCGTTGTCAATAACGCCATCGGGGCGGCGCAGGCGCAGGCGGTAGTAGCTGATGCCCGCCAGCGGCTGCGGATCGATTATGCGGTAGCTGTTAGTGGCTGCTCCCGCGGCCACAGTGGCTACGGGCTGCCAGGCGGTGGTATCGGCAGCCCGTTCCACCAGAAAGTTGCTGAGCAGGCACTCATCCTGGGTAGTCCAGGTGACTTCGGCCCCGGTACCGCTGAGATAAGAGGCCGTCACCCGGGTCAGGGGGGCGGGCAGCATGGGCGCCGGACCGCAGCCGGCCGGTACAAAGCTGCGGTTGCGCACCACGAAGCGCCCACCGGCCCGGTCGTTTACATTCAGCGCCCGGTTGGAGCGGCCCCGCCCTACGCCATAATACAGCACAGCCGTGGCCGTATTCACGTGGCCCAGCTGCTGGGCGTGCCCCAGCTCGTGCAGGGCCACCGACTCGAAGTCGAACTGCGCGGTGCTGGGAAAACCCGGGCCGAACTGCCAGGCCGTCACGTCGTCGAACTGCATGTCGATTTCCCGCACGTGAAAGGAAATCTTGCCGTCGGGACCGGTACAGCCCGTGTAAAAGCTGGTGGTGCGGCCCAGCACGTTGGCCGGCAGCTCGGCTCCCGCATCAAAGCCCACCGAGTTTTCCCCGTCCGAACCGGTGGTCGTGGTTGTCCGGGTGGCCCCTACAATCCAGTTCACGCCCGTCTGACACCGCCAGCCCGTGCGCAACGCCCGCCGAAAAGACTCGGCAGCGGCGGCGTTATTCACAAAATTTGGCTCAAACCGAAACGTGTAGCCGCCCACTCCATTCTGGTTGATATGGTTGGGGCGCACGATGGTCTGGGTGCCCTGCACCAATACGTTGCTGGCAGCAAAGGGCACCGTCAGAAACGCCGTGCTGATGGTTTGCAGCGTGGCGCCCGTCGTAACCCGCACCGTGCCCGAGCCGGCCGGACTACCCGTGGTGCTGTAGGAAGGCACCCGCACTCGAATCTGGGTGTCGGTCCAGCTGACGTAGTCGGTGGGCTGGGCTTCTACAAACGTGGCCCCGCCGTCATCGGCGTTGCGAAAGGCCACGCTGCCCGTACCCCGCTCATTGCCGAAGCCCGAGCCACTGATGGTCAGCACTGCGCCGGTGCCGGCCGCTACCGTTGTGGGCGCCAGACTACTGACAACCGGGGCCTGACCTTTGGCGGCTACCACCGGCTCGGTGCGCCGGAGCTGGGCTTTTTGCAGGGCAACGTTGGGCTGCAGCTCGCGGCGGGCCTGGCCCAGCGTGCGGCTTAGCTCGGCATAAAACCCGGGCCCAATGAGTGGGTAGCGCCGGAATGGCTCGGCGGCCGACGCATCGCTCAGCTGGTAGCGGATAAAGCCCTGCTCACTGGCAAAGGGCGTCCAGGTGGCGCCGGCCGCAGTGCCCGCAAACGAGGCGGGAGCCAGGAAGAATATGCCCTGGTCGCCGGGCTGCAGGCGCAGCGTGTTGGTCATCACCTGCTCGGTGAGGTCTACTTGCCCGCCCTCGGTCAGGATAGTGAGCTGGGCGGGCAGAGTACCTTTCAGCAGGCTATACACCCGAATCTGGTGGGCCGTGTAGATGTGCCGCCGTTCGGCGTCCCAGAAGCTGCGCGCGTCCAGCACCTCGCCTTCCACCACCAGCCCCGCCTGCCGGGCCCGCTCGGCCGCGGGCAGCGGCACGAGCAGGCAATGCGTGTCGGGCTCCGCCCCCTGGGCCGCACTATTGGCCGGAGCCAGACCCGATAATATAAGCACACCGGCAACCAGCCGGCACAGAGTACCCCAAGGCTTCATACGTCAGCAAGAAATGGCGACTGATACTAAAACTCAAGGTACGCTAATTCGGCGTGGCCGGGATGTAGCAGCGGAGCTTAAATTAGCCGGCCCAGTTGACTGCTGCGCTAAAACAGGCTACCCTGCACCACCTGCGGAATAATGCGGGGCGGCGTTACTTCCAGCCCGGTCAGGGCGTTGAGCTTTTCCAGGAAAAACTGCGTCCAGACCGGCGAATGCATAATGTCTTTCTGGTGCACGAAGAAGTAGACGGTCTGCAAACCGGCCTGTATCCAAGCCGCCAGCCGCTCGGCCCAGGCCATGGCGCGGGCGTAGTCGCTGCTGATGAGGCCGTGGCCGTTGAAGCGGATAAAGGCCGTGGGCGTAGTCAGGCGCTGGTGCAGCACGTCGCGGCGGCCGGCCACGTCGGTCAGCACCAGGGTTTTGCCCAGGGCTTCGAGCATGGCAAACACCGCGTCGCGCAGGCCGGGGTCGGTAAACCAGGCGGGGTGGCGCAGTTCCACGGCCAGCGGCACATAGTCCGGGAAGTCGAGCAGGTAGCGCTCCAGGCGCGGCAGGTGTTCGGGTCCGAACGTGGGCGGCAGCTGCAGAAACGCATGACCCAGCTGCTCATCCAGCCCACTGATAGACCGGCAGAACGTGGTGGTCAGCTCGTCGGCGTTGTACAGCTCCCGGTCGTGGCTGATGATCTGGGGCAGCTTGGGGCAAAACCGGAAGTGGGCGGGCACCGCGTCGCGCCACTTGCGCACGGTGGGCGCGTCCGGAATGCGGTAATGGGTGGTGTTCAGCTCGATACTATTGAACTGGCGGGCGTAGTGGTGCAGGTAGTCCGCGTCCTTAATACCTGCCGGAAAGTAGGAGCCCAGCCAGGCCTTGTTGGTCCAGATGGGGCAGCCTATATAGATAGAAGGCGGGCCCGCGGCGGCACCCCGGGCCCGGGCCAGCACGGCGGCTGTGTCGGGGTGGTCGGGAGGGAGGCGAAAGTCAACGTAGCGCAGGTCAGAAAGGCGGCCAAAATCCATGGGGCAAAGTACGGCAAAACCGGCCGGGCAGACGGCCTGCACCTATAGTAAAATTCCGGGAGGTTTGCAACCTAGCTCCGCAGATAGCTCAACCGTCAATGACAAAATTTTTTAAACGGCGCATAGTCTTATTTCCAACGCCATTCGCAAGGCGTCTATTCATAGTGCAAAATATGCCTTAAGGAAACACAATCAATCATTTTTGGTCAGACACCGCAATTAATTAAATGCAAATTTTACAGAAAAAGGACAATTTACAGCAGCACAGCTTGGCTAATGAGGTTGGAATGGGTTAGGTAGTTTGAAAAGGCCTTATAGATTTGTTATGCTCACCAACCAGTAAACGAATGAAGTTGACACCGACACGACTGCATGTTTCCGGCTTGCTGATGGCCTTGCTTTTTGCATTCTCTATGGCCCTCCCGCAAGCAGCCCGGGCTACGCGTTTTGAAGAGGAAAAACCAGGTTCGGCTTCGGCCTCCCGCTCCGTTGTATTGCGCGGCCGGGCTTCCTGGTACGGACGCGAGCATCAGGGGCACCGGACCAGCAACGGCGAACGGTTTGACCGCTTTAAGTATACCTGCGCTCATAAAACCCTGCCCTTCGGCACCAAGCTCCGCGTTACCAACCCCAGCAACGGTAAGTCGGTGGTAGTGCGCGTCAGCGACCGAGGCCCGTTCCGTCACCAGCGGATTCTGGACCTCTCGGAAGTAGCGGCCCGCCCGCTCGATATCGTGCGCCGCGGCGCCGTATCGGTGGTGGCCGAAGTAGTACCCAGCACCACGCCCCTGGGCCCCACCGAGGCTCCCGACGACCTGGCTGCCCTCGCCTCCGACTCGGTGGCGACCATCAAAGCAGGCGTAGTTGCCCTGACGGACATCGTAGCCGGCGAAACGGAAGCTGCTGATGTTGTAGTAGTTCCGGCCCCGGCCCCCAGCTTCGTGGTACAGGCCGGCACGTTCGGCGACCCGCGCAACGCCCAGAGCCTGCAAACCAAGATTCAGGCCCTCGACCAGAACCTGACCGTCACCATTGCCGAGAGCAGCCAGAACGGCAAGCCCTTCAACCGCGTTATCGTGGGCCAGTTTGCCGACAAGGCCGAGGCCGAAGCCGTGAAGCTGCGCCTCAAGCAGTTGGGCGTGGTAGGCATGGTGCGCCAGGCCGAGAACTTATAAACGCTACGTACAGTCCCGCAACGGCACTGTTACATGCTTCGCAACACAAAAAAAGGCCGCTTTATGTGGCCTTTTTTTGTGTTGTTTGTCTTTAGACTTAGGTATCCCCATTTCCAATTTTCATGAAAAAGCTATTTACCACTAGTGTCCTGGCGCTTTCTTCCCTCACGGCCGCCTTTGCGCAAACCGAGCCCGGCAGCGTGCTGGTCGGCTCCAGTATTTCGCAGCTGGCTTACTCCACTTCCTCCGGTGGTGACCAAAACACGTTTTCTGCGGCCCTGACGCCTACAGCGGGTATTTTTGTAGCCAAGCGGCTGGCCGTAGGCGCGGAAATTCTTTTGGGGTATGCTACCAGCAATAATGACTACAGAATAGGCAGCGCGAAGCTCAAGGAGTTTACCTACGGCCTAGCCCCTTTTGCCCGCTATTACGTGCTGGACGCACCCAAGCACAAAGTTTTTGGGCAGGCTTCGTATGGTCTTATCGGCTACAGCGCCACGTACGAAACAGACTTTGGGGGCTCCCCTCAGCGTAGCAAGGATTCTTACTGGAGCCCGCGCGTGGGTCTGGGCTACAACTACTTTATTACGCCAATGGTGGCCCTGGAAGCGCAGCCCTACTACCGCTACACGCCCACGCAGGTGGTATCGGATACCCGGGCCAACCAGTGGGGCTTGTCGGTGGGCCTCCAGATTTTCTTCCCGAAAACGGCCGGGGCCGCGCAATAATCGTTTTTAACTAGTAATTATACTGGCCGCCCGGATGCTTCCGGCGGCCAGTTTTCGTTTCCGACTACGCTCTGTCAACCTGGTTCATGAAGTGGATTAAAGCCCTGTTAGCTACTGCTATTTCCCTGGCCCTGACCTGGGTGCTGAATACCAAGCAGGGCGATATTCCCCCCTTTGGCAAGTTTCTGAGCCCATTTCAGGGCTTTTGGCGCAATGCGGAAGCGGCCAACGGCTTCCCGGCGGCCCAGACGCTGGCCATACCCGGCCTGCAGCAGCCGGTGCAGGTGCGCTTCGACGACAAGCGCGTGCCCCACATCTTTGCCCAGAACGACCACGACCTCTACTTCGCTCAGGGTTACCTCACGGCCCGGGACCGGCTCTGGCAGATGGACTTCGTGACCCACGTGGCGGCGGGGCGGCTGTCGGAAATCGTGGGGCCGGCCCGCCTCGAAACCGACCGGTTTTTCCGGCGCATGGGCCTGAAGTACGGGGCCGAGAAGTCGCTACAGGCCATGATGGCCAACCCCACCACCCGCACGGTGCTCACCTCTTACTCCGACGGCATCAACGCCTACATCAGCAGCCTCTCGCCCCGCGACTACCCCTTCGAGTACAAGCTGCTTGACTACGCACCCGAGCCCTGGGAGCCGCTCAAATCGTCTCTGCTGCTCAAATACATGGCCTTCGACCTGAGTGGCCGCTCGGATGATATGCGCATGTCGAATGCCCTGGGCAAGTACGGCGCGGCAGTTATCAACGACCTGTTTCCGGACTATCCGCAGCGCGAAGACCCGATTGTACCCGTCGGTACGCCTCTGGATTTCAAGCCCCTGCCGGCCCCGGCCACGCCGCCTTCGTTCACGGCCTCAATGTCGGACAAAGTGCCGCGCAATGAGCCTGACCCGGAGCTGGGCTCCAACAACTTCGCCGTGGATGGCAAGAAGTCGGCCTCGGGCTACCCGATTCTGGCCAACGACCCGCATTTGCAGCTCAACCTGCCCAGCATCTGGTATCAGGTGCAGCTCTCGGCGCCCGGTGTGAACGTGTACGGCGTCACGATTCCGGGGGCGCCCACGGTTATCATTGGCTTTAACGACCAAGTGGCCTGGGGCGTGACCAACGTGGCGGCCGACGTGATGGACTTCTACCAGCTCAAGTTCAAGGATGCTTCGCAACGTGAGTACTGGCACGACGGCCGCTGGAAGCCGGTGCGCCGCGTGGTGGAGCGCATCGTGGTGCGCGGCCAGCCCGACCGCGCCGACACGGTGCTCTACACCCACCACGGCCCGATTGTGTATGACAAGGACGAGAAGCCTTTCCTGGCTCAGACCCCTATCCGGCACGCCATGCGCTGGACAGCCCACGACGCCGACAACGAGGTGCTGGCTTTTTACAACCTGAACCGGGCCCGCAACTACCAGGATTACACGGCGGCCCTGGCTTCCTACGGCTCGCCGGCCCAGAACTTCATTTTCGCCAGCCAGCAGAACGACATTGCCATCTGGCCCAATGGCCGCTTTCCGTTGAAATGGCGCGACCAGGGCAAATTTATCCTCGACGGCACCGACCCGGCCTACGACTGGCAGGGCTGGATTCCGCAGGCGCAGAACCCGCACGTAAAAAACCCGGTTCGGGGCTTCGTCAGCTCCGCCAACCAGTTTTCGACCGGCCCCGATTATCCTTATTACCTGCACTGGAACTACGCCAGCTACGAGCGGGGCCACCGCATCAACCAGCGCCTGGCCCAGATGACGCACGTGACGCCCGACAGCCTGCGGGTGCTGCAAAACGACAACCTGAATCTGAATGCCCAACTGATGCTGCCGCGCATGCTGAGTCTGGTTGGCACGGCACCGCTCAAGGACGATTCGCGCAAGGCCTACGACGAGCTAAGCCGCTGGAATTACTACTACGAAGCCGATGCCATTGGGCCCAGCATCTTCGAGCTGTGGTACAACAACCTGGTGAAGCGGCTCTGGGACGACGATTTTGGTTTGCAAGCCACTGGCCTGGAAATGCGCAGCCCCACTCGCGACCGAACCAACACGCTGCTGCTGCAAGAGCCCACGTCCCGCTGGATTGACGACCGGCGCACGCCGGAAAAGGAAACCTTGGAAACCCTGGCCCGGCAGTCCCTGCTGTTTGCCGCCGACTCGCTCAGCCGCAAGTTTGGGCCGCTGGGGCCGGAGTGGCGCTGGGCCAACCAGAAAAGCACCGACATTCTGCACCTGGCTCAGCTGCCTGGCTTCGGCCGCATGGATCTGGACGTGGGCGGCGGCGCGGGCATCGTGAATGCTACCTCCGAGCGCAATGGCCCCTCGTGGCGCATGGTGGTGGCGCTGGGGCCGCAGGTGAAAGCCTACGGGGTGTACCCCGGCGGGCAGTCGGGCAACCCGGGCTCGGCCTACTACGAGAACCTGATTGACACCTGGAGCGCCGGCCAGCTCCACGAGCTGATATTCCTGCGTAGCCCGGATGAGAAGCACCCCCGCGTGCAGGCCGCCTGGACCATGCAGCAGAAAAAGTAGTTCCTACCCACCTTCCTGATTCTGATGCGTCTTTTCCTTTTAATCTTTGTTTTAGGTGCCCTGACGCAGTTGTTCCTGCCCTGGTGGTGCATAGTCCCCCTGAGCTTGGTCGCAGCTTTCCTGCTGGAACGCCACGGTGGCCGGGCTTTCCTGGCCAGCTTTCTGGGCATTGGGCTGGGCTGGCTACTGCTGGCCGCGTGGTGGTCGGTGCAGAACGACGGACTATTGGCCCACCGCGTCGCCCAGCTACTGCCGTTGGGCGGCAACCCCTGGGCGCTGGTGCTGCTCACGGCTGTACTTGGTGGCCTGGTAGGTGGGCTGGCCTCCCTGGCAGGCACCTGGCTGCGGCAGGCCATAGCACCAATTCCTGCCCAACCAGTAGAACGGACAGAACAGCAGACTACGGCCGCGTAACGACTGCTTATTCAGGCTACACATACCGCTCAAACGCCCAACAGCGCCACCTCCGAACTTGGGAAGTGGCGCTGTTGGGCGTTTAAGCCGACGAGCAGTCAGCCTATTTTATTAATACTGCGAGATGAACGCGTAGGCCTGCAGGGTGTAGCTGGCCGCCGAGGAGAAGTGGTTGCCACCCGGAATGGGCCGTAGCGTCACGTTGGTAGCGCCGCGGGCCTTCATGGCATTGTAGGCATCCTGGGAGTTGAAGAACGGCACGTAGTCATCGGCCGTGCCGTGGAACAGGGCCAGCGGAGCCTTGGGCTGCCAGTCGTAGATGTCGTTGTCGCGGAAGGCATTCAGCATCTGCTGGTCGGTTTTCTCCAGAATACCCTGCCGGAAAGTGGGCGTAAACAGCTCCTTGGGGCGCCCGGGTACGTCGCCATACAGGTTGGTTTGCAGCTGCGCGGCCCAGGGCTGATTGACGTAGTACGGAATCGGCCGGTTGATGCTGTACACGCGGTTGTAGGTGTCGAGCACCCACACGTAGGTGCTCAGGAAGTTCAGCGGCTCATCCGACTTCAGGATGTAGTCGGCGAAGGCGGACTTGTGGTAAGCCCCGGCCCCGGGTGCACTGGCCGTCACGGTGAATTCGCCGGCCGCTTTTTCCTCTATCAGCTTGTGCAGCGCCATGGTGGCAAAACCGCCTTCGGAATAGCCTAGCAGGAAGTTTTTCTGGTTTAGCGTCAGCTTTTCCTTGGCGGCAAACTCGCGGGCAGCTCGCAGCATATCCAGCGAAGCCGAGGCCAGGGAAGCCGCGTGCTCGTACGGGTGGGGCTGGTTTTTGGAAGCCCCGTAGCCGATGTAGTCGGGCGCCGACACGACGTAACCCGTGGAGGCCAGCACCGATACGGCCGACCATACCTCACTGCTCTGGGAGTAATACGACGGCGCGCGGCCCTCATCGTCGGGCCGGATGGTGCCGTGCTGGTAGCTGAGCAGCGGCAGCGCCTGCGGAGTCACGGGCACCAGCAGGGCGCCCGAGGCCGTCACGTTCTGGCCGTCGGTGTTGCGGGTGGTATACGTCAGGCGGTACACCCGAATCGGGTAGCGCACCAAGGCCCCGGCAATGGGAATTTCGGACACGCGGCCGGCCAGCTGGCCAGGGGAGTATTCGCCTATCAGCGTGCTGCTAACCAGGCGAGTTTCCGGGGCCGCTACCGGGGTTTCGGTGGCCGCTTGCGGTGTGGCCGCGTCTTTGGTGCAGCCCGAGCCGGCGGCAGTACTGATGCCGACCCACAGCAGCAGGCTGAGGCGGGCCAGATGATTCTGAAAGTTGGGTAGTAGCACGTTGATTGTTAAGCTGGTGTAAAAGAGCCTCTACAACACCGGCCACCGCAAAAGATTTCCTGAGCGGGCATATTTCAACGGACTCGTTTTCAGCCGGCCACTTGCTTGACCTAAAAAAATAGTTGTTTAACTAAATTTTTAGTTTTATATTCAATAACTCAACTCCGACACTATGGAAACCTTTCCCGAACTCACGAAGGCTGAAGAGCAGGTGATGCAGGTGCTCTGGCAGCGCGGACCTTCATTTGTGAAGGAAGTGCTGGCTGACATGCCCGGCCCGCCCCCGGCCTACAACACCGTCTCGACCATCATCCGCATTCTGGAGCAGAAGGGCTTTGTTGACCACGAAGCCTTTGGTCGCACCCACCGCTATTTCCCACTCGTGGCCCAGGACGACTACCGCCGCTTTTCGCTACGCAAGCTGCTAAGCGGCTATTTCGGCGGCTCGTTTAGTCGGCTCGTGTCCTTTTTTGCCAAGGAAGAAGACTTGGATGCTGCCCAATTGGAAAAGCTGCTGCACTTGGCCCAGCAAGACCTCACCAAACCCACCGACGACGATGCACGTCCCAACTCTCCTCACGCTGATTAGCTGGTGGTGGCAAAGCACCCTGCTTCTGGGCGCTGGCTGGCTGCTTTATCAATTGGTTTTGCGCCGGGAAGCCAGCTTTGGCTTCAACCGAAAGTTTTTATACCTAACACCTTGGCTAGCACTGGTTGCCCCGCCTCTGCTCACGCTAACTACTGCTCCGTTGGCAGAATGGCTGCCCGTTGCGGTACCCCCAGCCGCTCAACCAGTTATGCCCGCGCTGCTGCTGCCAGCAGTGGTTCTATCCAGCCAGGCTCAGACGCCGCATGCGGCTTGGCTGGCAGGCTTGTACTTGGCAGTTGCAGCTATCCTGCTGGGGCGGCTGGCGTTGCAGCTGGGGCGCCTGTGGCGGCTTACGCACCGGCTGCCGCGGGAAATGCACCTCAGCTATACTCTGGTGTATACTGATGGTCGGCTGCCCATCAGCTCGTTCGGGCGCTGGGTGTTCTGGGACGAAACGGCCCCGCTCACATCCGCCGAAGCCCGGCAGGTGCTGCAGCACGAAGTAGCCCACGTAACTCAGGGCCACACTCTGGACCGCCTGGGCCTGGAGGTGCTGCGCGCCGCCCTCTGGCTGAATCCATTTGTGCACCTCTACCCCCGGGCCCTGGAGCTCACCCACGAATACCTCGCTGATAAGGCGGTGCTGGGCGCCGGAGCGCAACCCACTGTGGTTACGGCCTATAGCTCTCTGCTGGCCCGCCTTACCCTTCACCGCCTGACTTCACGGTCGTCCCTGCTTCATTCTTTCACTTATTCCCAAACCCTAACCCGGATTGCTATGCTGACCTGCTCCCACCCCGCCCGCCGCTGGAAACAGTGGCTGACGCTGCCCACTACGCTGGGCTTGCTGCTGACCCTGGCTTTGGTCAATGTAGCGTGCGAAAGCACCCCGCCCCCCCCTCCGCCGCCGCTACAGGCCGAGCTGGCACCTGCACCTCCCCTCCCACCAGTTCCAGCCTTGCCGCCACCGCCACCGGCCGAGGAAACGGTGTACGACAACGTGGACCAGCTGCCGGAGTATCCTGGTGGGCAGCAAGGGCTGACGCAGGCTATTATGGCTACCCTGAAGTACCCGGCGGCAGCCAAGGCGGCCCGGCTCGGCGGCATAGTGTTCGTGCAGTTTGTGGTGAGCTCCCAGGGCCGTACGACCAGCGTAGCACTGAAGAAGGGCATCGTGGCTCCGGGACACGAAGCAGGGGCGCAGGCGATGAACGAAGCCGCAGTAGAAGCCGTCAAGCAGCTTACTGCCAACTGGAGGCCGGGGCGCCTGCAGGGTAAGCCGGTAGCCGTGAGCTTCACGCTACCAATTACTTTTGAGCCCTATTCGGAGCCGCGTAGCACCGGCCTTATTTTACCGTTTCAGCAGTGGAATGGGATGTTTTCGGCCTGCTGAGCCGGGGTTGGACGGGGCACAAACGAAAACGGACGGATTTTTTCGCGGCAAAAAGCCGTAACTTGCTGACCAGTCTTGCTTTCAACGTTACCTTCTTCAGTGTCTTCTCTTTCCAATTTCTCCCGCTTTTCCCGGCCGCTGCTGCCAGCACTGGGCCTTGTTTTCTCACTGGCTTTCACAAGCTGCGGCACCCGCTCGGAAGGTGAAAACGCCGATACCAAAGCCACGGCCGAAGTGCCCGCCAAACCTGTCGTTATCGACAGCGCGGCCCTGAAAAAGCAGGTCATGCTGCGCGACTCGCTCAAGGCCGACTCCATCGTAAAAAAGAGCGGACAGCTGCCGGGCGCCATTCTGCCGGGCAAGCGCATCATTGCCTTCTATGGCAACATCCGCTCGAAAGGCATGGGTATTCTGGGCCGGGAGCCCAAGGAGCAGATGTTCCGCAAGTTTGAAGGTGTGCTCAAGGAGTGGCAGGCCGCCGACCCCAGCATTCCGGTGCAGGCCGCGCTGCACAACGTAACCATCACGGCCCAGGGCACCGCCGGCAAGGACGGCAAATGGCGCCTGATGAACTCCAAAGCCACTATTCAGGAAGTACTGAGCTGGGCCAAGGAGCACAACTGCATCCTGTTTCTGGACGTGCAGCCGGGCCACAGCACCCTGGAGGCCGAGCTGCCCAAGCTGACCGAGTACCTGAAAGACCCGATTGTGCATCTCGGCATCGACCCCGAGTTTTCGCTCTCCACCATGCCCGGCGTGCGGCCCAACCAGAAAATCGGTACCCTCGACGCGAAGGACATCAACTTTACCATCAACTTCCTGGCCCGCATCGTGAGCGAGAATAACCTCCCGCCCAAGGTGCTGACGGTACACCGCTTCACGCGGAAGATGGTGACCAACTACAAAAACATCAAGCTCGACCCGCGCGTGCAGGTGGTGATGCACATGGACGGCCACGGCGAGCCCACGCTGAAAAAGGACTCGTACCACGACTACATCCAGACCGAGCCCGTGCAGTACACCGGCTTCAAGCTGTTCTACGAGTACGATGCCCGGCCCAAGCCCCACCATATCATGACCCCCACCGAGGTCCTGACCCAGCTTACGCCCAAGCCCCTCTACATCCAGTACCAGTAAAAACTGAACTGGTGAGTGTCGCTCTGACGCTTATGTTTCCTCATAACAAAGCCCCGTCGTGTCGCACGACGGGGCTTTGTTTTGTAGGGCGGCCCGGGGTTAGTGCTGCTTAGCGCCTCTGGTCCTTGACGACAGACCTCCACGAGAAAGCAAAAGGCGGCCGTGCTTACGCGCAGCCACCTCTTAGTAGCAAAGTAAGCGCCGCCTAAACGACAACTCACCTGTTCACCACTTCACCATCTCGCCGCTAGTGCGCAGCGTTCAGGTCAATGGCTTCGCCGCCTTTAGCCCGCTTAATGAGGAATATGAGCGGCAGGCAGACAACGAAGAAGAGGCCAATCATAGAGAACACCTGTGAGTAGGTGATAATGGAAACCTGCTTCATCAGAATGCCTTCCAGAGCCGCGTAAGCCTGTTTCTGGGCCTGCTCGAAGGAAAATCCGCGGGCCATGAAGTTGGCCGTGAAAGCCTGAATGCGCTGCACTGTATTGGTGTCGTAGAGCGAGATGTGCGCCAGCGGGCTGATACGGTTCTGAGCAATACTGCGCTCCAGGTACGTGCCCACGATGGCTACCCCAAACGAACCGCCGAGCTGGCGAATCATGCCGGTGAGGCCGGCCGCCTGGCCCGCGTCTTTGCCCTTGAGGCCCGCCAGGCTCATGGTGGTAATGGGCAGGAAAATTAGGCCCATACCCAGGCCGCGCACCATCAGGGGCCAGAAGAAGTCGTCTTCGCCGGCCGTGGGCGAAATGATTTGGGCCATCCAAAAGGTGAAGACGAAGAAGATGAGGAAGCCGGCCGGAATCATGTACTTCTGCGGCACGCCGGCTTGCAGCATCTTGCCGATAACGGGCATCATCAGGCCCGAAGCCAGGGCGCCGGGCAGCAAAATGTAGCCGGTTTGGGCGGCTGAGAAGCCCAGAATACGCTGGGTGAAAATCGGGAAGATGAACACCGAGGCAAACATGCCGAAGCCCAGCACGAACGACAGCACCGCGCCCACGGCCAGGTTGCGGCTTTTGCCCAGCACGCGCAGATCCACAATGGGCTGGGCGGCCGTCAGCTCGCGCCACACGAAGCCCACGAGGCCAATAACGGCCAGGGCGGTGAAGCTGTTGATGTAGGCGCTTTCAAACCAGTCTTCCGACTCGCCCTGCTCCAGCACCAGCTGCAACGAGCCCACACCCAGAATCAGCAGGAAAATGCCCGCCCAGTCGATTTCGCGCAGGGGCCGCGGCACGGCGTTCTTAATGCGCTCGGGGTCCCGGATAAAGAGCAGCGTAAAAATGGCCGCCATGATACCCACGGGCACGTTTACGTAGAAAATCCAGGGCCAGTCGTAGTTATCCACGATGTAGCCGCCCAGCGTGGGGCCGATGGTGGGGCCGATGATGACGCCCATACCAAACAGGGCCTGGCCCAGCGGCAGCTGCTTGGGCGGGAAGGTATCAATCAGAATCGATTGGGAAGTAGCCATCAGAGCGCCGCCGCCGATGCCCTGCACGAAGCGGAAGGCCACCAGCTCCCAGATGTTGGTGCTCTGCCCGCAGGCAATGGAGGCCAGGGTGAAGATGACCACCGACACGAAGTAGTAGTTGCGGCGGCCAAACTGCTCGGCCAGAAAGCCCGTCATGGGAATCACGATGACGTTGGCAATGCCGTAGGAGGCAATTACCCAGGTTACTTCCTGCTGCGTGGCCGAGAGGTTGCCCATCATCTGGGTCAGGGCCACGTTCACGATACTCGTGTCAATCAGCTCCAGCAAGCAGCAGAGTACCACCGTAATAACGATGATCCACTTGGTAAGTCCGGTTTCCATTCTTGGTTAGGGTAGGAGGGTATGGAGGTGTGGGGTAGGAGTTGCTTTCTTTGGGGCACTACTCCCCGCTCCTTCTTATGTCGAATAACCTATCGAATTTTGATTTTGCTGAAGATTTTCGACAGCGGACCAAGGCGTTTGCCTTGCGGATTATGACGAGTCGGTGTTGTGGCTGGAAATGCTGAGCGAAGGCGGACACTTACCCGAAGACAGGCTTGATGAACTGCTCACCGAAGTGAGAGGGGTTATGTCCATTCTTGGCAAAGCAGAGAAGACGGCCCGCGACAAACAGAAAAAAAGCAAATAGCCGATCGGCAGAAAGTGGCGACTAGAGGTACTGGAAGAAATAAACCTCCTGCCCCCAGGCCCTCTTACCCCAGAAACTACTTGACCTTCACTGTGGCCGTTACGCTCATGCCAGCGCGCAGCGGGTGCTGGGGGTCTACTTTGTCGAGCACGATTTTGACGGGCACGCGCTGGGTTACTTTCACGAAGTTGCCGCTGGCGTTGTCGGGGGGCAGCAGGGCAAAGCGGGCCCCGGTAGCGGCCGACAATGACTCGATGTGGCCCTCAAACTCCTGGTCCGGATACGCGTCGACCTCCACCGTCACGGGCTGGTTCACTTTCATGTTGCCCAGCTGGGTTTCCTTGAAGTTGGCAATAACCCAGGTTTGCTCGGAAGCCACCAGGCCCATCAGCTGCTGGCCGGGACTGACCACCTGGCCGGGCTGCACGTTCTTTTTGCTCACGATACCGTTGCCGGGCGCTGTGATGGTGGTGTAGCTCAGCTGCAGCTTGGCGTTATCCAGGTCGGCCTGGCGCTGCTTCACCACGGCCTGGGCCACGGCTACCTGCTGCTGGGCGGCCACTACCTGCTGGCGGGCCACCTGCACCTGCTGCTGGGCCGTGGCGCGCTGGGCACTGGTCGACTTCAGGTTGGCCTGCACCGCGTCGTACTCGCTCTGGGGGATGATGTCTTCCTTGCGCAAAAAGGCGCTGCGCTTGAGGTCTTTTTCCAGCTTGGCGCGGGTAGCATCACTCACGCCAATGGTAGCCGTGGCCGAGCCCACCGTAGCCGAGGCCGTGCTGACGCCGGCGCGGGCCGCCACAACGTTGGCTTGCGCGGCCGCCAGGGCAGCTTCCGCGGCATTGATACGCTGCTGGTAGTCAGCCGCGTCGAGCACGATGAGTACGTCGCCTTTCTTCACGGGCTGGTTGTCCTGCACTTTCACTTCCAGTACGGGGCCACCCACGCGGGGCAGAATGGGGTACACGTCGCCTTCTACCTGGGCGTCGTCGGTTTCTTCGTGCGTCTGGCCAAACTGGTAGCGCTGGTAGCCGAAATAGCCACCCACCAGCAGCACCAGGGCCAGAATAATAAACATGATGGGACGCTTCGAGCGGCTTTCCTGCTCTTCAACTTCCGGCTCGTAAGCGGGAGCCGAAGCGTGACGGGGTGCAGCGGCCTGATCGGGGTGAACGGGAGTTGCCATGAAAATGAATCAGTGAGTAGTTGTTCGTTGAGTAGTGTTGTGAGGTGGAAAGCACCCAGAGGCGGCGTTTCCTTAGGCAGATTTCCGGTATTCGCCCGGGTTCTGCGCGTTAACCAGCAGCGTGGCGCACGGGGCCGTGCGCACCACGGCCTCGGCGGTGCTGCCCATCAGAAAGCGGGTCAGTGCGGTTTGGCCGTGTGCTCCTATTACGATTAAATCGGCGGCGTGGCGGCGGGCAGCCGCCACGATTTCGGGGGCTGCCTCGCCGCGCAACACGCTGGTTGTCACGCGGGCTCCGGCCTGTTCGGCCGCCGCCCGGTAGTGGGCCAGGTGCGCCGCCAGGGCTACATCGGGCGTGTCGGTGGCCAGCACCGGCTGCGGCTTGAGCACGTGCAGCAGCCGCAGCTCGGCCTTCGCTCCCGCTGCCAGCGCCGCGGCATAAGCCACCAACGACGCCGTAGCGACCGAGAAGTCAATCGGGCAAAAGATGAGCGAGAGATGCATGAGTGAATTAGTGAAATGGTGACTTAGTAATTTGATGAGTTTGATGTTCGGTTGGTGCAGCTCGATGCAGTTTGCGCGACTTGCGCAGGTGGCGCATATTGTGCAGCATGAACGACAACTCACTAACTCACTAACTCACCGCTACCATATCTGCTCGCCGGTTGCGCGCTTGAGCTGGTACTGACCGAGGGTGTAGTTGTAGATGGCCTGCAGGCGGGCCAGGCGGGCCTGCGCCAGGGAGGTTTCCGCATCCAGCACGTCGAGGTTGGTGCCTACGTCGTAGCGGTAGCGGGCCTTGGCCCGGGTGAGGGCGTCGGAGGCCTGGGCAATCTGGAGTTGGGCGTTTTCGTAGCGCGCCGTGCTGCTCTGCAGGTTGTTGGCCGCCTGCCGCACATCGGCCCGGATCTGCTCCTGCGTATCCTGAATGCGCGACTGCGCCCCGCGAATGTTGGCCAGAGCTTCCACCCGCTGGTTCTTGTTCTTGTTGCCGTCATAGATCGGCACCGAGAGCTGCACCACGCCCACCGTGTTGGGCCGAATCCGGTCCAGGTTGGGCTGGTAGCCGTTTTTGGCGCCTACCTGCGCGCCCACGCCCAGCACGGGCATATTGCTGCGCTCAATAAGCTTGAGGTTCAGGTTGGCACTTTGCTCGGCGTCGCGGGCCAGCTTTACTTCTGGCCGGTTTTCCACGGCCTGGTTGAGCGCCGCCGATACGTCCACCGGCTGCGGGGTGTAGGTGAAGCTGCCGCGGACAGGCACGTTCGCATATTCGGGCTTGTGGAGCAGGCGGGCCAGCTGGGCCTGCTGGTTTTGCAGCTGGTTTTCCAGGTCGATGCGCGTGTTCTGGGCCTGGGTGATGCGCACCTGGGTGGTCGTCACGTCAAACTTGGTGCTCACGCCGCCTTCCACCCGCTTTTCCATTTCGCGCTGGTGCTGGCGCAACGAGGCAATCTGCGCGTCCTGCACCTTGATACTCTCGCGCACAAACAGGATGTTGTAGTACACCTGGGCCGCCGAGTACGCCAGGTCGCGGCGCGTCACGTTGATCTGGTCGACGGCCGTAATCCGGCGACTTTCGGCCAGGTTGTAGGTCGCGTCCTTCTTGCCGAAGTCCAGCAGGCCATACTGCAGCGTGATGTGTGCGTCGTAGTTATTGTTGGGCTGAAACTGAAATGCCGGGGACTCAGGCGCGATTTGCAGCTTCACCACCGGATCAATCCGGGTGTAAGTGGCCACGCCGCTCACCTGGGGCAGAAACCCACCCCGGCTTTGCGTTACGCGGCTGGTGGCGGCATTCACCTCTTCTTCCAGCGTCGTAATGGCCGGGTTAGCGTCGAGTACCGAGCGAATGGTGCCGTCCAGGGACAGAGAATCGGCAATAACCGGCCCTTGGGCGTGGGCCGTACCGGCGACCGAGGCAAGGCCAAGAGCAAGCAGCGGAGCGGCAAATAATGGTCGGGGAAGCATCAGAAATACGACTTGTTGGTACGCCCTGCTTACCTAACCTTGTGCCAACCCATTAAAACCAAATTAATCTTTACCAAAATCGCCTTTACAAGCTCATAGATGATGATAATATTTTTTAACTGGGTTTTATAAACTCTTTTTGGGGCCAGCGGTTTTCCTTATATGTCAGGAAATCCTATTTAATGTTCCTGCTATTTCAGGAAAGTTTACTGCTATGCCCAACCAGGATGAATCTCTGCTGCTGTACCTGAATGAGGCCATAGCCACGACGCGCAGCAAGGATAAGCTCTTCCAAATCGTCACGGAAAAGCTCCGGCTCATTTTCCCGTTCGATATGATAGCCGTGGTGACGCTCGACAGCGCCCATCAGTACAAGCGCCTGTTTATGCGCGACTACCTCGGCGACGTGCCCTACCAGGCTAATTCGCTGAGCGAGGCGACCTTGGTGGCCAATTCGCCCACGGAGTTGTTCGTCCGCGACCCGCGCGTGCAGCAGGTGGACATCCGGGACCTGACGCCCGACTACCCCGAGTTTCTGCCGTTTCTGCTGCTGCAGCAGCGCGGCATCTACTACACCACCTTTGTGCCCCTGCGCACGGGTGGGCAGCTCATTGGCCTGCTGTCGATGGCGGCCCGGCACCGCCCCGATTTCACGGCCGACGATATAACGCTGCTGGAGAAAATCGGGAGCCTGATTGCAGTAGCCGTCAGCAACGCGCTGGCTTTTGAGGAAGTGGCCCGGCGCGAGCGGGAAAAGTCGCTGCAGCTGACCGTGACCAACGCCCTACTCAGCCGCAAAGACCGGGCAGCCCTGTTTCTGACCGTGGCCGAGGAAATTGACCGGATTGTGCCCATCGACTACTTCGGCGTCCGGATTCGGCGGCCGGCCCAGGGCACGCTGGGCTTCGTGGAATTTTCCAAGCAGGCCGACGGCAGCTTCCTGGTGCTGGACGACAGCCGCTGGGAAGGCGTGCCCGACCGGGAGCAGATGCAGAGCGAAATCATCGGGACTTTCACCCAGCCTCTGCTCTTAACCGGCCTCGACTTCGAGCTGGCCGCCCGCCGCTACCGCCTGCTGCAGTACTCCATGGAAAAAAACGGCACCCGCGCCATGCTGGGCGTGCCGCTCTGGAACAAGGCCGAGCACGCCGCCGTCCTGATTCTGGCCAGCCACCGCCCCGACGCCTTCACCCCCGACGACCTGAACCTGGTGATGAGCCTGGCGCCGCAAATCACGCTGGCCATGCAGAACCTGCACGCTTTCGAGCAGATAGAGGCGTTGCGCGCCCAGCTGGAGCGGGAAAAAACCTACCTCATCGACGAAATCAACACCACGGCCAAGTTCGAGGATTTCGTGGGACAGAGTGCCGTGATGCAGCAGGTTCAGACCCGCATTGCGCAGGTAGCACCCACCGATACTACCGTACTGATTATGGGCGAAACCGGTACTGGCAAGGAACTGGTGGCCCGGGCCCTGCACAACCTCTCGCCCCGCAAGGAGCGGGCCCTGATCAAGCTGAACTGCGCCGCCTTACCCGCCCAGCTGATTGAATCCGAGCTGTTTGGCCACGAGAAGGGTGCTTTCACCGGGGCCCACGACCGGCGCATCGGCAAGTTTGAGCTGGCCGACGGCGGCACGATTTTCCTGGATGAAGTCGGCGAGCTGCCGCTCGATTTGCAGGCCAAGCTACTGCGGGTGCTGCAGGAAAAGGAGTTTGAGCGCATCGGGGGCCGCCGCGTGATTCAGACCGACGTGCGCGTTATTGCCGCCACCAACCGGGTGCTGGAAGACGAGGTGGCCGCCGGCCGCTTCCGCGCCGATTTGTACTACCGGCTCAACGTGTTTCCCATCCGGCTGCCGGCCCTGCGCGAGCGGCCCGAGGACATCGAGCCGCTGATGCGCCACTTTCTGGAGCGCTTCACCAAGCAGATGGGCAAGCCTGTGCGGGGCCTGCGCGAGCGGGATTTGCGCACGATGCAGCTCTACGGCTGGCCCGGCAACGTGCGCGAGCTGGAACACGTGCTGGAGCAGGCCGTCATCGTGAGCCAGGGGCCATTTCTGGAGTTTTCGGGCTTCTCGGCCGTGGCCGCGCAGGCCGCGCCGCCGTTGTCGGTGCTGGAGCAGAGCGCGCCGCTGAAAACCCTGCGCGAGCAGGAGCGCGACCATATTATGGCGGCCCTGAAACGTACCGGCGGCCGGGTGAGTGGTCCTAATGGCGCGGCGGCTCTGCTCGACATCAACGCCAAAACCCTGGAAGCGCGCATGAAAAAGCTCGGTATCCGGCGCGAGCACCAGGTAACAGAGTAGCCACTCAGCCGAACCCCCAGCGGTTTGTTGGCGTTTTGCGTGTACTTTTCCTGTTGATGCCCGACTCCCCCACCCCGTTTACGCCCGCCCAGCTTACCCGCGACCATGTGCTGCGGGCCCTGCGTCTCATCGACCGGGAAAGCCACCCACTGCCGGCCAGCACCGTGTACGATTTGGTGTATAAAGGCCGGCGCTACCCGCCGCGGCCGGTGGTGCAGCTGGCGTTTCGGCTGGCCAGCGGGCAGCCCGAAGCTGCGCTGCCGCTGCTGGCCGGCAACCCCACCAACCACCTGCTCGAACGGCTGGATTTCACCGTCACGACCAAGCGGCCGATTCTGGCCAACTCGCCCCACGACGGCGACGTGGCCGCCCAGGAAGCCATGCAGGAGCTGTACACCGGCAAAGGTCGGGAAGCTGCTACCAAGCCCGCTAAAGCGTTGCAAACAGCGGCGGAAGTTGCCGAGCCGCTGGTGCCCTACGAGCTGCCGCCCGCTGTGCCGTATGATAAGGCTACGGCGTTGCGGGAGCTGTTCGTAGCCGAGGAAACCCTGATCCAGGCCCAAAGCGCACTGCAGCGCCGCCGCAACCTGATTCTGCAGGGCCCGCCCGGAACCGGCAAGACGTTTCTGGCCCGGAGGCTGGCCTGGCTGGGGCTGGGCAGCACCGATGCCAGCCGCGTGGAGTTGGTGCAGTTCCACCCCAGCTACAGCTACGAGGACTTCATCCAGGGCTTCCGGCCCGATGGGCAGGGTGCGTTTCGTCTGACGTCCGGGGTGCTGCTGGATAGCTGCCAGAAAGCCGCGCAGGAGCCTGAGAAGCCGTATTTCCTGCTGATCGACGAAATCAATCGGGGCAACGTAAGCCGGATTTTCGGGGAGCTGCTGCTGTTGCTGGAAGCCGATAAGCGCGGACCCCAGCACGCCGTGCGCCTGCCGTATGCCCCGGCCGAGGCGGCCCGGTTTTTCGTGCCCGACAACCTGTTCGTTATCGGCACGATGAACACCGCCGACCGGTCGTTGGCCCCGCTGGATTATGCCCTGCGCCGCCGCTTTGCCTTTTTACAGATGCAGCCCGAGTTTGGCTCGCCGCTCCAGGACTTTCTGGCCGCGCACCAGGTGCCCAAAGCCGTTATCAGCCGCTTGGTAAGTCGGCTCACGGAGCTGAACCAGGCCATAGCCGACGACCCGGAGCTGGGCCCCGACTTTCAGTTGGGTCACAGCTACTTCTGCCAGCTGCCCGCTAGTTCAGCCGAAGCTTCTGCCTGGCTGGATTCCATTCTCACCCAGGAAATAGCGCCTCTGCTGGATGAGTACTGGCTCGACCAGCCTGCAAAGGCCGCCGCGCACCGCAAAAAGCTGCTGAGTAAGTAGGCCCGCTGTGGCAGTTCTTACCAAGTAATTCAGAGGCGCAGTGGTGTGAGCAAAATCCGTGTCATCCGAAACATCCGCTCGAATCCGTGATTCCGATTCAGAACCTGTACTATTTGCTGTGCTACGCCTGGAACCGGCTGCCGGAGCGCGAGGAGCTGCTGGCCGTGGAAGCCGCCGCGTTTCACAAGCCGCTGGAGCTGCTCACGCAGGTACTGCTCACGGGCACGCGGCGGCTGTTGCGCCAGGGCCTCGACCAGGTTTATATAGAGCGCGAAGAAGAGCTTTCCGAGCTGCGCGGCCGCCTGCTGCTGGCGCCTAGCCTGAGCCGGGATTTGCTGCGGCGGGGCCGGGCCGTGTGCGCCTACGACGAGCTGAGCACCAACACGCCCTTCAACCGCCTGCTGCTGGGCATGCTGGAGCAGCTGAGCCGCACCCGTAGTCTGGCGCCGGCTCTGCGGCAGGAAGTGCGGGCGGTGCACCGCCGCTTTTCCCCGGCGGTAGAAGCTACGGCCTGCACCACCCAAACGCTGCGGCAGGTGCGCCGCCTGCGGCCCCAGGGAATAGAGGGTTTTCTGCTGAATATTTGTACGTTGCTGCACCAAAGCGCTTTGCCGGCCCCCGACGCGGCGGGCCGCACCCAGTTCCGGGACTTTCGGCGCGACGAGCGGCTGATGGCCCAGCTGTTTGAGGCCTTCGTGCGCAACTTCTACCGCCACGAGCAGCGCCGCTTCCGGGTGCTGTCCGAAACCATCGCCTGGCAGGCCGACGCCGAGCAAACCGCCGACATGGCCCTGCTGCCGGTGATGATAACCGACACCACCCTGGAAGCTCCCGACCGCAAAATCATCCTCGACACGAAGTACTACAAAGCCGCCCTGCGCCCCCGCTACGACCAGCAGAAGCTGATTTCGCCCCACCTCTATCAGCTCTACGCCTACCTGCAAAACCAGCCCAGGGGGATGGGGCAACAGCTGGAAGGCATTCTGCTCTACCCCGCTGCCCGGCACGAAATGGCGGCCCGCTACACCCTGGGCGGCCACCCGGTCCGCGTCGTCACCATCGACCTGAACCAACCCTGGCCCGGCATCGCCCAGGATCTGCTGGCCCTGATCAGCTAATGTAGGAAATGTGGAGAATGTGGGAAATGTGTCATTGCGAGGTGCAACCAAAGCAATCCGTCCTCTGCGCAGGTAGTCACGCCCTTTTACTAAAAAGCTCTAACGTCTGAGCTGGCGTTAGGGCTTTTCATTTTAGGAAGCTCAGCACGTTTCAGAGGGCAGATTTGCAAGCTCGCAATGACACGTTTCTCACATTTCGCACATTAAGCATCAGCACATTCTAGCATATCAGCACATTCCAACACCTAAGCACATTAAAATTACCTTTTGCAGCCCCGGGGCAAAGTTTGCGTCTGTGGAGTTGAGTTTGCCCGCATTTCTGCTTAAACTGCCTTTCCCTCCTTCTATTTACCAAATTTCTACCCCTTGAAACGACGCGATTTTGTAGGGCTGACCAGCTTAGCGGCCGGCGCCCTGTTCCTGCCCAGTTTCCCCGGTTTCGGTGGCACCCCGGTTGATCCGGCGCGCCTGCTCGAAGGCGTGGACCCCGCCCTGAAAAAGCGTCTGGCCGATGCGGCTCTGAATGCGGCCAAGTCGGCTGGTGCCACTTACGCCGACGTGCGTATCGGGCGCTACCTGAACCAAAGCATCTTCACCCGCGAAAAGCAGGTGCAGAACATTGCCAGCGGCGAGAGTTTCGGCGCCGGCGTACGGGTGCTGGCCAACGGCTGCTGGGGCTTTGCGGCCACCAACACCGTGACCGAAGCCGGCCTGGCCAAAGCCGCTCAGCTGGCCGCTTCCATTGCCAAGGCCAACTCCAAAATCCAGAAGGAAAAGGTGAACCTGGCCCCGCAGAAAGGCTACGGTGAGGTAAGCTGGAAAACGCCCATCGTGCAGAACGCCTTCGAGGTGCCGATTGCCCAGAAGGTAGAGCTGCTGCTGGCCGCCAACGCCAAAGCCCTCGACAACGGCGCCAACTTCGTAAACTCGGCCCTGTTTCAGATCAACGAGCAGAAGTATTTCGCCAGCACCGACGGTTCCTACATCGACCAGGACGTGCACCGCATCTGGCCCACGTTCGGCGTGACGGCCGTGGACCGCACCACCGGCAAGTTCCGCACCCGGGAGGCCCTGAGCGCCCCCATGGGCATGGGCTACGAGTACATGACGCCCAAAGCCGCCGACAAGATTGCCGGCCCCGCCGGCACCGGCCTGATTGGCTACAAAAACAGCTTCGATATCATGGAAGATGCCGCCCTGGCCGCCCAACAGGCCAAAGGCAAGCTCACGGCCAAGTCGGTGACGCCGGGCAAGTACGACATCGTATTGGACCCCAACCACCTGGGCCTGACCATTCACGAAAGCATCGGCCACGCCACCGAGCTGGACCGCGTGCTGGGCTACGAGGCGAACTACGCTGGTACTTCGTTTGCCACCCTGGAGTGGAAAGCCAAGAACCAGCCCTACGGCTCGAAGCTGGTCAACATCATTGCCGACAAAACCCAGCCCGGCTCTTTGGGCGCCGTGGGTTACGACGACGAAGGCGTGAAAACCAAAGAGTGGGACATCATTAAGGATGGCAAGCTGGTGGACTACCAGAAAATCCGGGACCAGGCCGCCATGGTGGGCCAGAAGGAGTCGGATGGCTGCTGCTACGCCCAGTCGTGGCAGGATGTGCAGTTCCAGCGCATGGCCAACATCAGCCTGAAGCCCGGCACCCAGAAAATGAGCGTGGACGACATGATTAAGAACGTGGACAAGGGCATCTACATTGCCGGCCGCGGTTCCTTCTCCATCGACCAGCAGCGCTACAACTTCCAGTTTGGCGGCACGGTGTACTATGCCATCGAGAAAGGCAAAATTGCCGGCATGCTCGAAGATGTAGCCTACCAGGCCAACACCCAGGAATTCTGGAACAGCTGCTCGGCCATCTGCGACGAGTCGGACTACCGTTTGTTCGGGTCCTTCTTCGACGGCAAAGGCCAGCCCCCCCAGGTGTCGGCCGTGAGCCACGGCTCGGCTACCACGCGCTTCAACGGCGTCAACATTATCAATACGGCCCGCAAAATCGGGTAATCCCACGTCTATCAACCCATGGCAATACTAACTAAAGACGAAGCCCAGGCCATCCTGAAAAAGGTCCTGAGCTTTAGCACGGCCAATGAGTGCGAGGCCACGCTGAACGGCGAGATGGGCGGCAACGTCCGCTCGGCCCGCAACGCCATCAGCACCGCCGGCGCCGTCGAAAACGTGCAGCTAATTGTAGAATCCCGGTTTGGCAAGCGCAGCGGCGTAGCTACCTGCAACGAGTTTGACGACGCGACCCTGCGCCGCTGCGTGCAGCGGGCCGAGGAAATTGCGAAGCTAGCCCCCGAAAGCCCCGAGTACATGCCCCTGCTCGGCGCCCAGCAGTACCTCGACGGCTCGAAAGCCTACGCCCAGAACACGGCCAACATCACGCCCGACTACCGCGCCCAGCAGACGGCCGCCAGCCTGCAGCTATGCGAGAAGCGCAAGCTGTCCTCGGCCGGCTTCCTCAACGACAGCACCGGCTTCCTGGCCAAGCTCAACAACAAGGGCCTGGAAGTGTACCAGCGCTACACCGGCCTGGAATACTCCGTGACGGTGCGCACGCCCGACGGTACCGGCTCGGGCTACGCCACGGCCGACTACAACGACATCAGCAAGTTCGATGCGGGCCGCCTGACCCAGATTGCGGCCGACAAAGCCGCCGGCTCGGTGAATGCCAAAGCCATTGAGCCCGGCAAGTACACCGTGATTCTGGAGCCCGCCGCGCTAGTGGCCAACACCGATGCCTCGCTGCTGCAGGCCCTGATGGGCGCCATGGATGCCCGCGCCGCCGACGAAGGCCGCAGCTTCCTGAGCAAGAAGGGCGGTGGCAACAAGAAAGGCGAAAAGCTGTTCGACGAGCGGGTTACCATCTACTCCGACCCCACCAGCGCCGACATTCCCGACCGGGTGTTTGCCAACGACGGCCGGCCGCAGAAAAAGGTGACCTGGATTGAGAAAGGCGTCGTGAAAAACCTGTACTCGTCGCGCTTCTGGGCCCAGAAAGCCGGTATTCCCGATATTCCACCGCCCGGCGGCTGGATTATGGAAGGCGGCACCCAGAGCGTGCAGGACATGATTAAGGGCACGGCCAAGGGTATTCTGGTAACGCGCCTGTGGTACATTCGCCCCGTCGACCCGCAGACGCTGCTCTACACCGGCCTCACGCGCGACGGAACCTTCTACATCGAGAACGGTAAAATCAAGCACCCGGTGAAGAACTTCCGCTTCAACGAAAGCCCCATCATCATGCTCAACAACCTGGAAGCCATTGGCAAACCCCAGCGCGTGGGCGGCAACATGGTGCCCCCGCTGAAAATCCGGGACTTCACCTTCACCAGCCTCTCCGACGCGGTATAGGTTGCGGTTTATTTCCATAATTTGCGGCTTCCTCCAGTGTGGAGGAAGCCGTTTTTTATTCTTTTCGCTTGTATCCTCTCATGAAGCAATTTCTCTACGCAGCTGCTTTTTTAGTGCCCTTCGCTACTGCTGCCCAGCAGGTGCCCTCTGCCGCTTCCGCTGCTGCCAGCATAGCATTTTCTGATACGGCTGTGTATCGCCCCAACCGCTTTGTATACTTCATGCCCGGTACCATGCAGCTGATGGATGGCCGCACCGTGCGGGGCTACCTGCCCGTGCAGACGACGTATCCGGGCATTGATTATACCTTTATCTACTATCTGGCACATCCCGAAAGCAAGCCGAAACCGGCAAAACAGGTTGTAAAGGTGGCACAGGTGCAAAGCATGACTGCCGGGAAGCACTACTTCGAAGCGATGCGGGTACCAGGCCAGGAAAAGGTAAAAATTCTGGCCGAGCGATTCGTGAACGGCCCGGTAGAGGTTTTTCTGCAGGCCGAGGCTCAGCGTATGCCCCTGCCCATTCCGGTGGCAGGCGCCATGCTGCATTCAGCAGTACCGTATACCAATAGCCACTTTTTTGTACGCCGTAACGGGATTCTGACGAAAGTAGAGCGCAGTTCTTTCTCCAAAGAGATGAGCCAGTATCTAAAGGACTACCCCGAGCTGGCGGCGAAAGTGCTCAAAGGTGAAAAGAACTATCATTACCGTAACACGCTAGCCATCATTACCGAGTATAACGCCCACCTGGGTGGTGCTACCGGTGGCCAGTAATAATTGAAAAGCCGAGCAACCGACCCGTTTGCTACACCGGCCACTACCTGTAAAGCGACACTATTCCGTGCAGGCGCCTGCGCGAAATAGTGTCGCTTTATGCAGTTCGGGATGTGTGCCAGCAGCGTGTGCGGGGCGGCTAAATGCGCCGAGTCAGAAATTCATGAGCTACCATTGCAACCATTATGAACCGCTAATACTCCCCTCTATACTGGCCCGCCTTTGCTGTTGCCGACAACCTAACAACGTGTTGTTGTAGCCGGGCTACTACAGTCCCATTCTCTTACCTACTTATTGCTTTACTTATGCGCTTAAAAACTACTCCCAGTCGGTCCTTGCTGGCCTGCCTCGCGCTGCTGGCCGGCCTTGGACTGGCGGGCTGCTCCGAAAAAGAAAACGTGGCCCCCGAAGAAGCCGAAGTGCCCTGCGGCACGCTGGCCACCGTGCGCCTTTGCCACGGCTACACCGCCGGGTGCCTCACCGAGCACACCACGCTGAGCCTGCCCGATGGCACCCTGATTTCGCCCAGTGGCCCGATCTGGGAAGCCTATGAGCAAAACCAGGTTCACGGCCAGGTGCTGGTGGTGGGCTACGCGCTGGGTGGCACCGCCCCCGCGGGCTCGTTGGCCACCACCAATGCCACTATTACCTGCCTGGAGTCGCGCAAGTCAGTAGATTGGTGCGGTACTCCCGACATCATGAACAGTAAGCCCTCCAAGCCCTCACTGCTGCGCAGGATGCGGCAGAAATAAACAGCAAAAGCCCCCGCCCTTCTGATAGGGCGGGGGCTTTTTTTATGCCGATTCAGGGCCTTGGGCCTTAGTTGATGCTGGGCAGCTGAAAGCTGAGGTAGGCCTGAAACACCCGGTTTTTCAGCTCCGGGTCATTCACGCCCCGCACCGATTTCACGTTGTTGATATCATTCAGGCCCGCATTGAAACGGCCGCCCAGGGCAAAGCCCAGCGGCAGCTTCACGCCCGCGCCCACGCACACGCCCACGTCCAGCTTTTTGTAGTCGTTCCAGGAGCTGCGGTCATTGGTGGCGTAGGTAGCCCCGCCTTCGCCCTCCTGGCTGACGACCATCACGCCGTCTTCCCGGGCCTTAAGCAGAAAGCCTGCCTGCGGGCCGCCCTCCACATACACCGGCCCGATGGTTACTTTGGCCAGCAGCGGCACGTTGAGGTAGTGCAGCTTGGAGCGGTAATTCTCAAAGTCCGACTTTCGCTCGGTGCCCTGTAAGGAATACAGCAGCTCGGGCTGAATGGAGATAATATTGCCGATGACCTTCATTTCGTAGAAAAGCCCCGCGTGGTAGGAGGTCTGGTAGGTGGCGTCGGTGCCGACGGTGCCTTGCAGCACGGCCGCGTTGAGGCCCCCTTTCAGACCCAGCTGGGCCTGGGCCGGCGCCCAGAAAAACACGATAAAAAGCAACAAAGCAGCAATTCGTTTCATAGCAGGTAGAATTAGAGAGGTTGAGTACTTGACTGACAGACACCTAACGGCGGCTTCTCCCCTATTCGTACGCACATTTTTTTGGAAGGCTGCGGCCCAGGTATGGGAGCCGGCATAATTCAGCGGCCATGAGGAACATAGCTTCCGGCACTTGGGCGGCGACTGGAGCGGCCAGAACCCCGACCCGGACCAGCGCGCAACTGCTCCCGAACAGCCAAAACGAACCAGCTCCAGCGGCCGGCCGTTAGCAGCGGAGCCGGCGTTCCTCGTACTTTCGGGCCGCTGCCAAGCCACCTTGCCGCCGCCCTGGTGTCTTTGCCCCGTCTTCCTTTTTCCGATTCGCCTTTTCGCCGCCGCATGCCCGTTCCGTTTACCTTCGTGCGCCTCCAGTACCGCTCCGGCGACTGGGATTCGGTAGACGAAAGAATGCCCGCCAACCTGCTTCACTCCCTGATTCAGTACACGACCGTACCGGTCAATCAGAAGGAAAAGTCGGTGGCCCTGGACAGCCCCGAGCTGTTCAACTACCCGTTTTGCTACCTCTCGGGGCACCGGCTGGTGCAGTTTTCGGCCCAGGAGAAAAAGAACTTTACCCAGTACGTGCGCAACGGCGGCTTCGTGTTCGTCGACGACTGCAACCACGACATCGACGGGCTGTTTGCGCGCTCCTTCGAGGAACAGATGCGCCAGTGCTTTGGGGCCGGAGCCCTGAAGAAGATTGCCAAGAACCACCCCATCTACTCGCAGTTCTTCAAGTTTCCGGAGGGCCCGCCTCCCACTTCCTTCGAGCTTAATGGCTGGGGCGACGACCTGGTGCACGACTACCTGAAGGGCATCGAAATAAACGGTAAGCTGCGCGTGCTTTACTCCAACAAGGACTACGGCTGCGAGTGGGACTACGACTTCCGCAACAAACGCTTCCTGGCCGAAGACAACACCAAGTTCGGCGTCAATATTCTGCTCTACGCCCTGACGGCCTGAGCCGAGGCGGTTAGAACTGGTAGCCAATACCCGCACGCATGTCCACCTCTACGCTTTCAGCAAAAACGCTGGAGGTAATGCCTTGGGTATCTTCACGGTCGGCACCGAGGCGGTGCGAATACACGCCGCCAACGGCCACGTCCAGGACCAGGCCGCGGCCGTGAGTAGCGCCAAGCTGCTTCTGCCACCCTGCGAGCAAGCCCGGGCGCAGGCGTGCCCCGCTGGTCATGTAGGTTTTGTCCTCCGTCCGCAACATAACTTCGGTGAACTTACGGTAGTGCAATACCGGCGACACGTACCAGCCGGCCAGGGGCGCAGGGTTCCGCTTACGCGGCAGCACGTAGTAGCGCCCCATAACTCCCGCGCCGGCGCGGCGCTGCTCTGGCGTTCCGCCATTCAGCAGAATTTCTGCCCCCACGCTCCAGCGTTTCTGCAGCTGCCGTTCGTAGGACAAGAGCGCCGGAAATACCAACCCACGGTCGGCGAGGGCATTGTAAGCCATATTGTAGCCTAAAGGGGACAGTAAATCAAGGCGGACAATGTTGCTTCCGGGTTTTGCCACCGAGGCCGTGCTGGCTGTCGAAGGGGCTGGCTGCGCCTGAGCATAGCAGCTACCAGCACACCCGCAGATGATCAGGCCCAGAGCACTGACGCGGCCATAGTTTCGGGCGGCGGCAGCAATACTATGTAAATAACTCATTGTTAGCGGTTTTTGAGAAGCAGTTACTGTTGAGTATGGGGCTTTCTAGAATTTGAAGCCAATACCCAGGCGACCATCAATAGTGACCGGGGTCCGCTCGTAGTAGCTGTCGGGGGTGTAATAGCCCGGCGGCATTTCTCCCGCAACCTTATTTTTGCCCAGCTGCTGCCAGGCCATCAGCCCTAGTGAGGCATCCAGAAACAGGCGGGAGCCGCGTGAGGCAGCCAGCTGCCAACCCACCATGGTGCCCACCCCTGCGAAACGCTGCTTGGTATCGGGCTGCCGGTACCCGCGCAGCCCCACGGCGCGGTAGCTCAGGACCGGCGCCACGTAGAGGCCCGTCAGGGACGCGCGGTTGCGCGTCGGCAGCAGGTAATAGCGGCCCTGCACGCCCAGGCCGGCCTTGCGCTCATCGGATGTGCCCCCGTTCAACAGGCCCTCTGCCACCACGCTGAAGCGCGGCGTGAGCTGCCGCTCGTAGGATACCAGCACCGGCACCAGCGTTTCCGGCCTCGTATTCAGCAAGCCATTGACCAGGTTGGAAATAACAATACCGCCCAGGTCGAAACGAATTGCATTACGGTACGTGGGCTGCTCGGCCGTCACTGCCGGGGCAGCCGCTGAAGCCGGAGCGGGGATAGGAACCTGCTGGGCCTGCGCGGCGGTAGCAGCCAGCAGGGCGCCCAGGCAAAAGGCAGCGGCCGGGCCCCGGCTTACCCGAAGTTGAGCGGATAAGGAATAGCGGATTTTTGCGCGTAAAAACATGGCTTCTGTGATTTTCGATAGATCTTGAGCTAAATGTAGAAGACGGCCCGGCCTAGCTCAAGCGAGTTATTGGCCGGGTCAGACTTTTAATATTTGGCTGCTTTCACTTCTAATTGGGTCAAGCAAGCAGCTATTACCAAAATAATCAGACTTTACAGCAGACTATTCCTCTGCCTTATTCCTTCCGTCTTGACTGAATCTACCGTTCGCACCCTGTTAGCCAAGCTGCCGCCGCTGCGCGAAGAAATCGGCAAAATCATCGTGGGCCAGCAGCAGGTGCTGGATGAAGTGCTGGTGGCCTTGCTAGCTGGCGGCCACGCTCTGCTCGAAGGCGTACCGGGCTTGGCCAAAACCCTGCTCGTGCGCACCCTGGCCTCGGCCACCGACTTGCCCTTCCGCCGCATCCAGTTCACTCCCGACTTGATGCCGACCGATATTCTGGGGACCGAGGTGCTGGAGGAAGACCACGGCACCGGCCACCGCTCGTTTAAGTTCAACCAGGGCCCGATTTTCGCCAGCTTGGTGCTGGCCGACGAAATAAACCGGACGCCGCCCAAAACCCAGGCGGCCCTGCTCGAAGCCATGCAGGAAGGCCACGTAACCTACGCCGGCCAGGAGCATGCCCTGCCCAAGCCCTTCTTCCTGCTGGCCACCCAAAACCCGATTGAGCAGAGCGGCACCTACCCGCTGCCCGAAGCCCAGCTCGACCGGTTCCTGCTCTACATCCGCATTGGCTACCCCACCGAGCAGGAAGAGCTGGCCGTACTGAGCGGCACCACCGGCACGGCCCGGCCCGAGGTCAAGCCCGTACTGGGCGGCGAGGATATCCGGCAGCTCCAACAGCTGGTGCGCCAGGTGAGCCTCAGCCCCGAGCTGCTCGACTTCGTGAACCGGCTGGTGCGCGCTACGCGCCCGGCCACCAGCCCGGTGAAATTCATTCGGGAGTACGGCCGCTGGGGCGCTGGTCCGCGCGCCGGACAGGCCCTGATTCTGTGCGCCAAAGCCCGGGCTTTGCTGCAGGGCCGCTTTGCCGCCACCCTGGACGACATCCGGACCCTGGCCCCGCCCGTGCTGCGCCACCGGGTGCTGCTGAACTTCAACGCCGAAGCCGAGAACCTCACGCCCGACGATGCCGTGGCCGAGCTGCTGAAGGCCGTAACTGTTTAGTTGCTGGCTATTGGTTGTCAGTTGCCAGGCCGTTCTAATTGGGCTTTCGAATACACAACCAACAACCAGCAACTGACAACCAACAACTAAAAAATGCTTTCTCCCGAACTCCTGCATGCGCTTAACAACCTGCCGCTGGCGGCCAAACAGGCAGCCGAAGGCTTTCTGGCGGGCCACCACCTGAGCCGGCGGCGGGGCGCGGGCATGGAGTTCAGCCAGTACCGCCCCTACCAGCCCGGCGACGACCTGCGCCGCCTCGACTGGCGCCTGGCCGCCCGCTCCGACCGGTACTACATCCGCGAGTCGGAAGTGGATACCAGCCTGACGGTGCACCTGCTGCTCGACGCCAGCGCCTCCATGAACCACCGCGACGACAACGGCTTGACCAAGCTCGACTACGGCCGGCTGCTGCTGGCGGCCCTGGCGTACCTGGCCCAAAACCAGGGCGACGCTGTGTCGTTGAGCATTCTGCACCCCCAGGGCCTGCTGCACTTGCCCGCCCGCGCCGACGCCCGCCAGCTGCCCCGGCTCTATCAGGCGTTGCAGAACACCACCGGGGCCGGCCGTTTTCCGGAAGCCACGCAGCTGGCGCCGTTGCTGGCACGCCGCCAGCGCGCCCTCACCGTGTGCGTGAGCGACTTATATGAGGAGCAAAGTGAAATAAATGCCCTGCTCACCCGCCTGCGGGCCGTGGCCGGCGACGTGCTGGTGCTGCACCTGATGGCAGGCAACGAGCTAGCCTTCAGCTACCGTGGCGCCGTCACGTTTCAGGATCTGGAAACCGGCCAGACCCTGCAGCTCAATGCCGAGCAGCAGCGCGGCGCCTATCAGGAGCAGTTGCAGCAATGGCTGCGCACCACCGCCCAGGCTGCCCGCCGCCAGGGCTTCGATTACTATCAGCTCAGCACGGCCGAGCCGCTGGATGGAGCCCTGCGGGAATTTTTGCGCCGCCGCCAAGCCACTTCCCTCTGATGAGCGGTGTCTTTGCGCCAGTTGCCGGCCTGCGAGGCTATCTTCATTTTTCTTTCGTCTCATAACTTTTAGCCGCGTTGCTCACCTTTCTTGCTCCTTCCGGTTTGCTGGCTTTGCTGGGAGTAGCCGTTCCTATTGCCATCCATCTGTGGAACCGCCGGCCGGGCCGCACGGTGCAGGTAGGCAGCATTCGGTGGCTGGCCGCCGCGGCTAACCGCCGGATGCGGAACCTGAAGCTGGAGCAGCTGGCCTTGCTGCTGCTTCGGGCGCTGCTGCTGGTCGTGCTGGCCATGGCCGTAGCCGGCCCGGTGTGGCGCCAGCCTCCGCCGCCCCGCCGCGGCCAGGTGCTGATCAGCGCTGACCTGCTGAGTTCCGAGTCGCTGGCGGCTGTGCGCCCCAGCATCGATTCGCTGCGCCGCCGGGGCTACACGCTGCGGCAGCTGACGGCCGGCTTTCCGCGCATTTCGGATACCACCTGGCAAGAGGCCAGCCGGCAGCCGGCAGTAGCAAATCTGCTGGCAACGCAGCCCTTTTGGGCCCGGGTAAGTCAGGCGGCCGATTCCTTTCCCGGCCAGCCGGTACGGGTTTATTCGTCGGCCACGCTACGGCACTTTCAGGGAATCCGGCCGGCGCTGCCCGCCAACGTCACCTGGCAAACAGTGCCCCTGCCCGCCGCTTCAGCTGCCTGGCTGACCGACGCCAGCCTTGCGGCGGATAGTCTGAAGCTGATTCTGAGCCAGGGCACGGAAGAGAATGTTTTGACCAGCAGCCGTACGGTAGCCAAGCCTCGTTCAGCCTCAGCCTCACTGCCCCGCTTGGCGGGCCTGCCACCCCTGCGCTACGAGCAGCTAGCCGATGGTACTATGAGTATTCAGACCCTGGCCGCCGACTCGCCCCGCGTGGCCGTCCGGACGCAGCCGCTGCGCCTGTGGCTGTACCATGATGCCGACCACGCCCTCGATGCCCGTTACCTACAGGCGGCTTTGCGGGCCGCCGCGCTGGGCATGGCCACCCGGCTGGAGCTGACGGTTTCGACCAGCCCACCCCCAACCGGGCAGCGCCTCGACTGGCTGTGCTGGCTGGCCAACGCTTCGGTGCCAGCCGCGTGGCAGACCCGGGTGCGGCAAGGCCTCACGCTGTGGCAGGATGGCCGGCGCCCCGGCCTGGCCGTTGCTACTACTTTCGGGGTAGCTCCGCACGAGGCCCGCTACGCCGTGTCCCGCCTCGATACGCTATTAGGCACGATGGAAACCGTCGTCTGGCAAACGGGCCAGGGCCACGCCGTGCTTTCTCGGCAGGCCCTTGGGCAGGGCGTTTCCTACCGCTTTCACAGCCGCCTGCACCCGGCCTGGAGCACCTTGGCCGACAGCCCCGACCTGCCGCTGCTCTGGCTTGGGTTGCTACAGCCGGCTACCGACCCCCGACCCGACCGGCACGACCCGCGCCAGCTCGACCCGGCGCAGATTGTGAGCCGACAGCCAGGTACGGCTCCGGTAGCGGCACCACTCCCGGCGGCCCCAACCGACCTGGACCTGCGCGTGTGGCTCGTGCTGGCGGCCGCTCTGCTGTGGGCAATGGAGCGGCTACTGGCCGGGCATATTTCTTCTGCTAAAGCCGTAGCTGTATGAAAGCTGAAACAACAGTCGCACCGGCTTCTTCGGCCTTAGCTACTTTGCACGGGGTGCACCAAACGAACCATTGGCACCGCACGGCCCGGGTGCTGCTGCCGGCGCTGGCCTTGGCCGCCGTGCTGGGATTAGTGGCCTGGCGCGCGCCGCAATGGCTACCGCTGGCAGCTGGTCTGGCACTGGTATTGGCCGCCGCAGTGGCCTGGCTCCTGTGGACTATCTGGCGCGAGCCTCTGCCGCTTACTGCCCAGCAGCTGGACCGCCGCTTTCCCGAGTTGGAAGATAGCGCGGGTTTGCTGCTTCAGCCCACAGCAGCGCTTAACTTGCTACAGCAGTTGCAGCAGCAGCACGTTGCCGGCCGTTTGCAGGAGCTGCAGCAGCATACTGCTACGCTAATACCCGTGCGTTTTGCACCGGCCCTCGGGCTTACCGGCGTGGCTTTGGCGCTGCTGGCGGGCGTCTGGTTCTGGCCGCTTCCGCCATCGACCGCCGCGCCTCCAGCTGCTCCGAAGGTGGCACTGCGCTTCCCGGCTCAGCCCGCCAAACCCAATACGCCAGCGCCGGCTCGTATTACCGATACGCGCATCCGGATTGCGCCGCCAGCCTACACCCGCCGGCCCGGCTTCACGGCCGCGGATGCCTCGTTCCGGTGCCCGGCAGGTTCCCGCGCACAATGGACGGTGCAGGTTTCGCGCGCGGCCGGTACGCCCCAGCTGGAAATTGGCCGGCAGCGCCTGAACTTTCAGCCCGTACCGGGCCAGCCGTTGCAGTTTACTGTCAGTCACATGTTTACTGCCTCCACACTCTACCGAATCCGGTTTGCCGGGCAGGTTTCCGACGACTATGCCGTGGAAGTACTGCCCGACCGGAGCCCGGTGGTTCAGATAGTGGCGCCCAAGCCCTACACGCTGATAGAATTTGGCCAGAAGCCCCAGGTAGCGGTGCGGCTGGCGTTGAGTGACGACTACGGCCTGACTCGCGCCCGGCTCGTGGCGACGGTAGCCCAGGGCCAGGGTGAGGCCGTGAAGTTCAAGGAAGTGGCTACCGACTTGAGCCCGGCCCTGCGTGGGCAGGCTACCCAGGCTTCTCTTACGCACCTGCTGCGGCTGCCCGCTTTGGGCCTCACCTACGGCGACGAAGTGTATTTCTACGTGCAGGCCTGGGACAATGCCCGTCACTCCACCCGATCCGATACCTACCTGGTGCAGTGGGAAGATACCACCGTAAACGACGCGGCTTCCGATATGGCCATGGGCGTGAATGTCGTACCTGCCTACTTCCGCAGCCAGCGCCAGGTTATTATTGATACGGAAAAGCTGCTGGCCGAAAAAAGCAAGCTCGATGCTACCACCTTCACCAGCCGCGCCAACGACCTGGGGCACGACCAGAAGGTGCTGCGGCTGCGCTACGGCAAATTCCTGGGAGAAGAGTTTGAGGAAAGCTTCGGACAAAGTGCCACCCGCCCGCCCGTAGCGGACGCCGACGAGCACGCCGAGGGCGAGCATACCGACGAGCCCGGCCACTCGGAAGCCGAGGAAGCCGGCCACGACCACAGCGCCGCGCCCGAAGCCGGCGGGGGCTCCGTTATTGCCGAATCGGCGCAGCTGCTCGACACCTACGTGCATCACCACGACGATTCCGAAACGGCTGATTTTCTGGAGCCCGCCGTGAAAGCCAAGCTGCGTGGGGTGCTCAGCCAGATGTGGGAAGCCGAGCTGCGCCTGCGTACGGCCCGGCCCGCCGAAGCACTGCCCTATGAGTACCGCGCCCTGCGCCTACTCAAGCAAGTGCAGCAGCAAACCAGGGTCTACGTTCGCAAATCCGGTTTCGAGCCCCCCGTCATCCCCGAATCTACTACCCGCCTCACTGGTGAGCTGACTGCTGCTGCTGCCCCCCAGCTGCGCCAGCAAGTAGCGGCCGCGCCAGCGCAGGAAACTGTGCAGGCGGCCCTGCGCCTGCTCACAGCGCTACGACAAGGCCAGCCGGCCCGGCCCGCCGATGCCGCCCGGCTGGACCGCGCCGGCGGGTCCCTGGCCCAGGCCGCCCTGCGCAACCCCGGCCGCTACCTGGCGGCCGTGCGCGACGCCCGGCAGCTATCCACTGAGCTTCGCGCCGGCCGGGCACCCTGCAGCTCCTGCCTGGTCAAAGTCGAAGCCGCCCTTCACGACCTGCTACCCGCCCCGCCCCCGGCCCCGGCGCGTGCTACCGGGCCCGACCGCCTGGCCCGGCGCTACTTCCAGGAACTAAGCCGATGAGCCTTTTCTCCAGCATGCCCTATTCGCCCGCGGCCTACGCCCTCTTGCTGCTGTGCCTGCTCCTGGCCGTAGGGCTTACCGTAGCGGCCCTGCGCCGCACCAACCGTCAGCGCCGGCTGCTGAGGATAGGTGCCGGCTGGGTGGCCGTATTGGCCATATGGTTTACCGCTTTTCCGCCCCGGCACAGTGTGCGGGGCACCAGCATCGAGGCCATCATACTTACCCCTGGCTACCACCCCGACAGCGTACGGCAGGTAGCACAGCTCTTGGGGCCGGCCACCAAGCTTTGGCGCCTGGGTTTTAGCGCGCCTTCCGACACTCCTAGCCTGCCCAGCTTGCTGCTGCTGCGCGAGCGGTACCCAGCCCTGCGGCGGCTGCACGTGCTGGGTATTGGCTTGCCAACCGCCGAGCTGGCTAACTTGGGGCCGCTTCGTCTGGTGCTGCACCCCGCCGCACCCCGCCCCGGCTTTCGGCAGGCAGCTTGGAGCCGCCGTCCGGCAGCGGGTCAGCCTCTGGTTGTAGAAGGCGTGTTTACGGGCCTGAGCAAGACTGCCGCGTGGATAAGCCTGCGGGGCCCCGGCCGTAGTGCCGACTCCGTACGGCTACCGGCTGGCACTGGGTCCTTCCGCCTGCAGTTCCGCCCCAAAACGCCCGGGCTGGCCGTGTACCAGCTGGTAGCCCGGCAGGCGAATCAAACGGTAGCGGCTGAACCGGTGCCGGTGGAAGTAACGGCTCCGCAGCCCTTGCGAATTCTGCTGTTGAGCAGCTCAGCCTCCTTCGAGTTCAAGTTTTTGAAGAACTACCTCGGCGCACAGCAGCACCGCGTAGCCCTTCGCACTGGACTCAGCCGCGGCCTCACCCAAACCGAATTCCTCAACCAGCCCAGCCACGACCTGAGCCGCCTGAATGCCCCGTTGTTGGCTCGTTACGATGTGCTGGCGGCCGATGCTGGCATACTGGCAACCCTATCTGCTTCCGAGGTGCAGACGCTGACTAGCGCTATTCGCGGGGCCGGACTGGGTTTTATTCTGTTGGCTGATGCGGGGCCGTTGCCGCGCGCCACGCCGGCCAGGGGCAGCTTTACCGTAGCACCTTCTTCCGGCACCGCAGCCGAGCGCCCCCAACGCATCCGCTGGCGGGGTACCCTCGATTCGGCTACGGCCCTGGTTCCGGCTACGCTGCGGCTTGCGCCCACGGCCCGCCCTTTGCTCACCGATGGCCAGGGCCGCCCCGTTGTGGGCGCGCAACGCCTAGGCCTTGGCAGTATCGTAGTATCCGGGCTGGCGCAGACGTATCCGTGGGCACTGCAAAATGCGGACGATACCTACGCGGCGTATTGGAGCTATCTGCTGCGGGCTACAGCCCGGCCGCTGGCACCGCTGGCCCAGTGGCAGTCATTAGCAGCGTGGCCACGACCGCACCAGCCGGTGGCCTTGCGGTTGGTGTCAGCGGCCCCGGTTAGTAGTTCACCGGTTGTTTCCGGGCCACAGTCGGCCCCGGGAGTGCGGCTTGCTCTGCGGCAGGATGCGCA
>NZ_JAJADQ010000006.1 GCF_020447315.1 Hymenobacter nitidus | reverse complement strand
CTTCACCGGCGGGAGAGTCGGTCGCCGCCAACCTTTTCAAGCCCTGCCCCCCGCGACTTCGTGCTGCGGGGGGCAGTATGCGTTTCTGGCCCCCCCGGCCCCGCCGCCTCGGCCCGCGATTCGCCCGGCCCCGCAATGATTCTGAGGACTGGGGACTAAATAGAATCGCGTGCGGTCAGGTCTGTGTATTTAGCCCTTTTGAGCATACCTAGTACACTTACTTAGGATCCTTAGGAGTGTGGTTCAGCAGATATAGTAGCACCCCATTCGTCCATCCGAAGCCGTCTTGCAATGGATATTCTCCACCCCCTGCGGGAAGGGAGGTATCAGATACATTATACTTTTCCAGTAGCTTACCTGTTTGCTGAAATACTCTTGTATTGATTTTTATCCAACGGACACTTATTGTATCAGCTAAGTAAGTGTGGTGGTAGTGGTTCAAACCTTGAATGGTCATGTACTGCAAAGGTGCCCACGCGTTAGGTGCATCCCACTGTTGACCGCTGGTATTTAAGGTTGTTAGCACCCCCCCTTTACGTAGAAAAGTACTCTCCAGCTTCGTCTTGACGGAACGGGCTTGTCTGCGAGTCGCAATCTGGAAAGTCAGAGGGAAAACGCCAGCTAGCGTATTCGCAGAAGCTTTGCTGCGCAGCTGCCAATTGTAATCGGTAAACCACCCTTCTTTTTCGTGCCAGCAGTAGCGCAGGATGGCATGTTTCCGATTCTGTGCTCTTCGCTGCCACATGCGCGCCTCCGCAGATTGGTGCTTTAGAATAAAGCTGCGGGCTATGGTCTGCTCCAAGTTCAGGATCAGGCAGTTCAGATCGACTGGAACGAGGGAAGTGGTGTGTATACTGGATAATGTGGCGGAGGCATCAAACCAGCGGGTACTGAAGTCCCAACCAGAGGCGGCGGCAGCACGAATGTCACGGTAAACCTCGGCGGGTGGCCGGTTGCTGTTCTGTGCTACGGCCACATCTTCGGCGTATGACTCTTCTCGAGGCTCAGTGCTACTATCCCAGTACCGATTAAGAATCTCGCCGCCACTGAGCCGTACGGCGCGCTGTGTTGCCTGATTACACGCCAGTGAATCGGCACCGGCCATCCAGTAGAAGTACTCGCGGACCATTTGTGGCTGGTAGCGAATCAAGACAGTGTCGCCTTGCTCCTGAGCCAGCAGGTTTACCATCAAGCAAAAGAATGGCGGTTGGGAGCGGGTGAGGTAGTAAGTCCGGTTGCCGTTCGGGACAAAGCCGTACTGGTCGATCAGATAGGCAAAGTTGTCAATCATGCTGCGCATGAGGTCAACTTTGTGCGCTTCACGAAGTCCCAGCATTGTAAAGTAGGAATCCCAGTAATACACTTCCCGGAAGCGGCCACCGGGCACGATGTAGGGTTTGGGCAGAGGAAGTAAAGAAGAGTACTGGGGTACCTGAGCGGAGGCTGGGCGCTGCAATACCGTCCACAGAGTATCTAGGTGGTGGCGTATGCCCTTGCTGACCTCACTGCGGTAAGAAAGGGCATCGTCAGCTGGTAGTTGAAAATGCACCTTGAGGAAGGCATCCAGCCGAAAGCCGGGCTGGTGTCTCTGTTGCTCCCAAGCCGTCAGGATTGTGCTGGGGGACTGCAGGGGCACGGCATCAACAAACGTCTTGTTATCGGGGAACACGCGGCCTAGCTGCACGGCTTCGAATAAGCCCGGAAATAGCTGCCGGGGAGTAGTCGGCTGAGCAAGAGCAGCGGGAACAATGCAAACAACGCAGAGCGTACTGAGTAGCAGGTGGCGCATGGCAGGTAGGAAAGTGAGGCAGCACTGCACTTACGCAAAACCTGGGCAACTGATGGCAAGGCACGCATTCTGCGCGTTGGTAAAAAACGCTGCGCTTGGGCAGGGCAAATAAAAAAGCCAGCCCCAAAGTTGACTTCGGAGCTGGCTATCAGAAAGGAGCGCGTTGGGGCTACGCGGCCTGCTCTTCGGGTAGCGGTGAGCTTTGCACCAGGGCATAGGCCGACTGATCGGAAGAAGCAAGACTAGCGGCTTGCACTTGCTTGAGAGCCCGCTGCACGGTTACGGTGCAGATCCGGTCGGCATAGCCCAGCTCGACCACACGCTTGGCGATGAGGGCCAGGGTGAGACGCTTGCCTTTGGCAGCAGCCTGCTGGGTGAGGCGGCGTAGGAGCATTTCGAGCTTGGGCGTGAGCTTGTTGGGGGCACCGCAGCGGGGCACGGTATGCAGGTAGTCTTTGAAACCCTGCTGAGAAAATGCCCGGCGCATGCTGTATACCCGGTCGATGCTCAGGCCCAGGAGTTCTCCTGATTCCTGCACAGACAAATCGGCTACCCAGTGCTGGAGAACCTGGGCCCGGTTGCGCTGCTGCTTGGAGAGAATGTCAGAGTTGATAAAATCGGCGAGGTAAGCCTGTTGCTTGCGTGACAGGCTCAAGGAATGACGATGACGACCCATGGACTAGTGCTGACAAATGCTGCTGCAGTGAGGAAAAACAAACCGATTTTGGGGAAGCCTTTCGAGCCATTTTAGCCTGATGGCTCTGGCAAAAGCATTTGATACCCCAAACGTATTTTGATGTGCCGAATGTAGGAAGTGAAAAACAATTGTGCAAACGTTTGCGCAATTGTATACATCTATTCATCTTGCTGATGGTAAAAATTTAGACTCCGGTGAATTTCAGCCGGGCTTCCGCCTAGCAGCCCGGCGGAGCACTGGGGAGAGCTGAACCAGAAGCCCGATTCACGGGTTCTAAAAATTGCCGTTCTACCTTTTCGAGGGCTGGTTGGCCGATTTGTGCGAACTTGTCCGTTATTTCCTCCGCTCTTGTGTCGACTCACCGCGCTTCCATATCAGATCTTGCAGCCCAGCTAAACTTGTCTGTCTCGACCGTGTCACGGGCTTTGAGTGACCACAGCCGCATCAGTGACGCGACCAAAAAGCGGGTGTGGGAGCTGGCGCGGGAGCTTAACTATCAGCCCAACCAGCTGGCGGCGGCGCTGCGCAAAGGCCGTAGCAACACACTGGGCGTTGTCGTACCGCACATCGACGGCCAGTTCTTCGCCCTGGTGGTGAAAGGTATCGAAACGATTGCCAACAAAGCGGGCTTCAACGTGATGATCTGCCAGTCGAATGAAGATGCGGCGCAAGAGCAGAAAAACGTAGAAACGCTGGTGAATGCTCAGGTCGACGGAATTCTGCTGTCGTTGTCCCTTTCCACGCACGACTACCGCTATCTGGAAGAGGTGCGGCGGCGTGATATTCCGCTGGTTTTCTTTGACCGTGCGCTGGAAAGCACGGATGTGAGTGCCGTGGTGCTGGACGATTACCAGGGCGGCTACGAGGCCGTGTGTCACCTCATCGAGCAGGGCTGCCGCCATATCGGGCACCTGGGCGGGCCGCAGCACCTGAATATCTGCCGCAACCGCTACCAGGGCTACGCCGATGCGCTGCGCCACCACGATATTGCGGTGGCCGCGCCGCTGGTGCATTTCTGCGACCTGTCGATACAGGACGGCCGGCAGGGCATGGAGCTGCTGTTAAGCCAGGCCCCGCAGCTCGACGCGGTATTTTCCTGCAACGACCTGGCTTTGGTAGGAGCCATGCAGGTGGTGAAGCGCCGGGGCCTGCGTATTCCGCAGGACGTAGCCTTGGCCGGCTTCAGTAATGAGCTGTTTGATTCCCTTACCGAGCCTATGCTTACCTCCGTGGATCAGCGCTGCGAGGAGATGGGCCGCACGGCGGTAGAGCTGCTGCTGGAGATGATTCATCTGGGCCCATCCAAAGTAGAGCCCCGGCAAGTGGTGCTGCAACCCAAGCTGCTGGTCCGTGAGTCGTCGTTGCGCACGGGCGTGCTACAGCCCAACCAGATAACGCACTAGGTGCAGTATGCGCAGTGAGTGACAATAAAAAAAGCCTGGTTAGTATAACCGGGCTTTTTTGTGTTTTCGCACAGAGAAGAAGCGACGCAGCCAACGGAAAACCCGGGCGCTATCGGGAGCAGATAGATACCAGACAAAAGGGACGTGCATAGGAAACAGAGTTGGTGAAGAAAAGCCGCCGGTGTATGGCCAAGCAGCAGTAAAAAAACGGGTGCAGGCTTACCACAGCTTGGTGTCGTTGATGCCGGGCGGCAGCGGCGGCAACGAGCCGAAACCAACCACGCACCAGCCGGCCTCCAGACCGAAAGAGCCGCCCAGCAGCACGTAGCTAACTGCCCGCAGCACTGTGCGGCCACTGTACTGCTCGGTTTCGGGTTCGTATTCGCGTAGCAGGAGCACGTCGCCGACCCGAAAGTCCCGGTCGTTTTCACGCACGTCGAATGGCTTGGCGCCCGACTCGACGGCGGTAAAGCAGGCGGGCCAGATCTTTAGCTCGTGGGTGCGGCGGGGGGAGGTGGCAGAAGTAATTTCGGGCAGTGAGTTAGTCGTTTTCATGGGTTGTAGCGTTTGGGTTCAGCCAGTGAGCAGTAGCAGCTCCCAGGTAAGATAACGCCGAAATTGGACTCGGTGTACCGGCAGGGTGTGCCCGGCCAAAACCTGACGAGAAACTACCGGCGGGTAAACGGATTTATTGGTCGAGGCCGGCCAGCTGCTTGGCAGTCTGGCGCTTGGCCGCTGGCAGCGTTAGCCCAACGGCAATCAGAACCCCAAACAGGCCCGCTACAATGCCCAGGGCCAAGCGTAGCGTCAGCACATCGGCGAGCCAGCCAATGACTGGTGGGCCCAGCAGAAAGCCGCCGTAGCCGATGGTGGAAACAACGCTCAGCGCCGTGCCCGGGGCCATGTTGTGCTGCTGGCCGGTAGCGCTGAACACCGTGGGAATAATAGTAGATAAACCCAGGCCAATGAGAAACAGGCCCCCGATACCAACTGTCGTGAGCGGCAGCACCAGCAAGCTCAGCAACCCGGCCAGTGCCAGCAACCCGCCACACACGATAAGTCGCCGCTGCCCCACCTGCACCCCGAGCCAGTCGCCACAGAGGCGGCCGGCAGCCATGGATAAGGAAAAAGCCGCGTACCCGAGCGGGGCCAGGGCAGGGCTGGCCTGCGTATCCTGAACCAGATAAATTGTGCTCCAGTCGGCCATGGCACCTTCGCCCAACATGCAGCAGAAGGCCACCACGCCCAGCGCCACCACCGTCCGGCTTGGCCAACGAAAGCCAGACCGTGCTTCGTCCGGAGCAGCATCGTCCGGGTGCAGGTTTTCTTCAGGCAGCAAAGCGGCAGCCGCTACCAGAACCAAGGCCACTGCCACAGCGGAGAAGCTCAGCAGGTGGGTGGCAAACGACAGACTATAGTGAGCTGCCAGGGCCCCGGCGCCGGCGCCCAGCATGCCGCCCAGACTGAAAGCAGCGTGAAAGGACGACATAACTGGTTGCCGGCGTTGGTTTTCGACCAGGATGGCCTGGGAGTTCATAGCTACATCCAGCAGCCCGGTGGCAGCACCCAACACCAGGAACAGCACCATCAACTCGCCGATACCGTGTAGCAGGGCCAGTCCGGGAATGAATCCGCAGAACAGCAGGGCCCCGATGGTGGTAAGACGGCGGCTGCCGAGCCGGGGCAGGAGCCAGCCGGCCAGCGGCATAGCGCACCAGGCGCCCACCGCATTACAGAACAAAACCTGCCCCAGCTCCCGGTGCACAATGCCGTAGCGGTGCTCCAGCTCGGGCAGGCGGGCCGCCCAGTTAGCAAACAGCAATCCGTGCAGAAAGAAAATCAGCGTTACCGCCCAGCGGGCACGGTTCAGCAGAACCGGCACCTCGGGGCGGTGAGTTAGCAGCAGACGTGGCATAACTTCTCAGATTACGCTGCAAAGGTACGGTAGCGCCCAGGCCGCGGCTACGTACTGGTTGGCCACTTGTAATGCTATTTTACCTAAATTAGCGTCATGGCATGCTGTAGGCTTCAATAGTATGTTAACAACGTATGAAGTTAGAGTTCGAACCCATTCAGCCGTCGGCCGGCAGCTCCTTCACCCTGCTGCACTACACCGAGGCCCAGGAAGGCGGTATTCTGTGGCACTATCACCCCGAGTTTGAATTGCTCTATATTCCGCAGGGCAGTGGCCGCCGCCATATCGGGCAGCATGTGTCGCGCTACGAGGGCGGCGAGCTGCTGTTTATGGGGCCTAACCTGCCGCACCTGAGCTTCAGCCACGAGCAGAAAGGCCCGTTTGAGCAAATTGTGCTGCAGCTGCGGGCCGACTTCCTGGGCGACAGTTTTCTGAAACGCCCCGAGCTGGCCGCCGTGCAGCAACTGTTTGTGCGCTCGGCCCAAGGGCTGTCGTTTGGCTCCGAAACCCGGGCCGTAGTGGGCGAGGCCCTGCGGCAAATGCTGGGGCAGCCCGCCCACCGGCGCCTGCTCACGCTGCTACAGCTACTCTACCACCTGGCCGAAGCCGACGACGTGACCGAGCTGCACGCGGAAATGGGCAGTTCCGGGGCGCAGGTGAAAGAACAAAAGCGCCTGGGCCGCATCTACCAGTACATTCAGGAGCACTTTGCCGAGCCCATCGGCGTGCAGGAACTGGCCGACGTGGCGCATCTGTCGGTGCCGGCTTTCTGCCGCTACTTCAAGAAGATGACCAGCCAGACGCTCACCAACTTTCTGCACGAGTACCGTATCAGCCACGCTCAGCTGCTGCTGCTGGAGGATATGCCCATCACAGAGGTCAGCTACGCCAGCGGCTTCAACAACCTGTCGCACTTCAACCGCACGTTTCGCCGCGTAACGGGCCAGACGCCCTCGGCCTACCGCGAGCAGAAAGCGGGGTAGCCCGTTCGGCAACTCAGGCCATAAACAGCCCGCGGAACTGGTAGTATATCCGCTCGATCAGGCGCAGGTCTTCGGTGATGATTTCGGCCGAGCCCTGCATTTCGGTCCGGAAAGCCAGCTTCTTCTTGTAAGTAGTGAGCAGCTTTTCGGGCAGATGCACCTGAATAGAGTACTCCTGGTTTTTGGGAATCAGCGAAATGGACTCGACAACGCCCTTGACCTGGCCGAATTCGCGGTACTGGTAGTCGTTGAGCTTGATAACCACTTTCTGGCCCACCCGCACCTTGGCCGAGTTCAGGGCCGGCATAATCACCTTGCCGATGATGTCGGTGCTGTTGGCCGGCAGCACGGTAAAAACACTCTCGCCCTGGGTGGCAAACTGGCTATTGCTCCAGAACTTGAAGAAGGCCACGCGCCCGGCCATGGGCGAGGTCAGCACGTATTTCTGCTCCCATAGCGCAATCTGGCCCAGCAGCTTTTTCTGGGCTTCCAGCAGCGTGGCACTCAGCTCCTGCTTGCGCTGCTGATTCTGCACGGCAATGTCGTTGAGGGCTTTTTGGATTTCCACCAGCCGAATATCGGTTTCGCTGAAGCTCAGGGACGCGGTCTGCAGAGCCTCTTTGGCTTGCAGCAGCTCCCGCTCTTTCACTTCCAGCTGCGCCGAGGCAATGACACCCTTGCCAAACAGCTGCACATTGCGGCTATAGTCGCGCTGCACGAGCTGAGTTTCCGCGGTGAGCAGGCCGATCTGGTGTTGCCGCTTCCGCAAAAAGGCCTGGTATTTCGTGACCTCCAGCTCCAGCAGCCGGGCCTGCTGGTCAAGCCGGGTGATGTCGTCAAACAGCACCACGTTTTTGGCGCTGATAATCAGCTCGGAATAGTCCTTGTAGATTTCGCCGAGCTGCTGGCGCTGAAACTGCAGCAGGGTTTGCAGCGCCGGGGCCGGGCGCTGACTCAGGTCGGCCTGCTGCACGGCCTGCTTCAGCTGCATTACCGCCGCGCTGTTGGCCGAGTTGGCCACGTAAGCCAGCGTCTGACCTTTGCTCACCACCTGGTTTTCCTGTACCGTCAGCAGCAGGTTGCCGCTGGCCTGCGTCACGACGTTCAGGGGCGGCGACAGGGTGGTGATGGTAATCTGGGTGGTAATCTTGTCCGGATATTCCACCAGACAGCTAATGGTGAGCAGCGCCGCCGTGACCAGCGCCATGAGGTAGATGCCGCTGCGGATAAACCAGGCGGATTTCGCGCTGATAAAGTCCTTGACGTACTCACTTTTCTCGTCAACCTGCTCTAGCTTACTGAGGCGTACCGACATAATAACTTTCTGATAATAGGATAGATAAACGAACGGCCAGCGGCCGGGGCAGGCTTCAGCTCCCGAGTTCGAGCTGGTTTTTGATGAGGCCATAGTACGCCCCTTTCTTGCTGATCAGCTCGGCGTGGCCGCCCATTTCGTGCACGCGGCCGTCGGCCAGCACCAGCACCTGGTCGGCCTTCTGCACCGTGCTGAGGCGGTGGGCAATGATGACCACGGTTTTGCCCTGGAAAAACTCCTCCAGGTTGTTCATAATCACCCGCTCATTGTTGGCGTCCAGGGCGCTGGTAGCCTCGTCGAAAAACAGGAAATCGGGGTTCTTATACACGGCCCGGGCAATGAGAATGCGCTGGTTCTGGCCGCCGCTGAGCGAAACGCCGCCGGCCATCAGCTTGGTGTTGTAGCCCGCCGGCAACGACTCGATAAACTCCGTGAGGTTGGCCACCTGCACCGCGTGCTTCAGCCGCTCCCGGTCGATGATGCCCTCGGGGTCCGACTCGGTGATGTTGCGCGCGATGGTGTCGCTGAAGATAAAGCCGTCCTGCATCACGGCCCCGCACTGGTCGCGCCACTGCTTGATGCTGATGTCGTGGATATTGGTGTTGCCAATCTTGATGGAGCCGCTGGTAGGGTCGTAGAGGCGCAGCAGGAGCTTGAGCAGCGTCGTTTTACCGCTGCCGCTGGCCCCCACGATGGCCGTGACCTTGCCCTCGGGAATCTCGATGTTAAGGTCCTTGAGTACAATGGGCGTGTTGGTGGCGCCGTACTGAAAGCACACGTTGCTGCACCGCAGCGTCTTGCAGTTCGGCAGCTCGTGCAGCTTGTCCTCGGTGTTGATTTCTTCGTTGTCGGTGGTGTGCACGTCTTCGATGCGCTCCAGCCCGATTTTGGCCCGCTGATACGATTCCACGAAGTTGATGAAGTAGCGAATCGGGTTGTTGAGCTGGCCGATGATAAACTGAATAGCCAGCATGGTGCCCAGGGTAATGTCGCCGGCAATGACGGACTTGGCCGCGAAAAACGTAATCAGAATGTTCTTCAGCTCGCTGATAAACACGCCGCCGTTGCGCTGGTACTGCGACAGGGTGAGGCTCTTGATGGTGGTGCGGTGTAGGTTTACCTGCGAGGCCTCGTACTCCCAGCGGCGACGTTTCTCGGAGTTGTTAAGCTTAATCTCACGCATGCCCGTAATCAGCTCAATAACCTTGCTCTGGCTGCTGGAAAGCTGGTCGAAGGTCACATAGTCGAGCATCGCCCGCTTCTTAATGAAGGCCAGCACCCACACGATGTAGAGCGTGGTGCCAATGGCGTAGAAAACGAAGATGCTGACGTTAAAATAGGCCAGCACGCCGCCGAATACCACGAGGCTGAACAGCGAAAACAGCATGTTCAGCGTGTCGGCCGAAAGAAAAGCTTCTACCCGGCGGTGGTCATCCAAACGGTTGAGCAGGTCGCCGATCAGCTTGGAATCGAAAAAGGTGGTGGGCAGCTTCATGATCTTGATCAGGAAGTCCGACACCAGACTCAGGTTGATACGGGAGCCCATGTGCATCAGCAGCCAGTCGACCACGATGCGAATAAACGTCTGGGAAAAGAACAGCATCAGCTGCCCAAACAGGATGATGTAGATGAACCTGGTATTCTGGTAGTTGATGCCGTAGTCGATGATGGACTGGGTCAGGAAGGGCACCACCAGCTGAATGATACTGAGCAGCAGCAGCGCCAGAAACAGCTGTTTCAGAACGCGGTAGTGGGGCTTGAAGTAGGGCAGCAGGTAGCCGAAGCCCATGGGCTTTTTCTGGGACGGGTTTTCCAGCTCGTAGAACTCGGGGGAGGGCTCGAGCAGCAGCAGAATGCCTTCCTTGCTTTCGTTGGCGCTGCCGTAGAGCCAGCCTTCCAGAAACTTTTCCTTCGTGTACTTCAGCAGCCCGTAGGCCGGATCGGCCACGTATACCACGTCGTTCTTCACCTTATAGACGACCACAAAGTGCTTCTGGCGCCAGTGCGCGATGCAGGGCAGGGGCACATCATGGCTCAGCGTCTGGTAGTCGGCCTCAATGCCCAGGGAGCGAAGGCCAATGGACTCGGCACCCTCGGCCAGCCCCGCCGCCGACACCCCGTTTTTGGTGATAAAGCACTTCGAGCGCAGAAAGTCGTTGGAGTAGAGCTTGCCGTAGTGTTTGGCAATCATCTTCAGACACGTTGGCCCGCAGTCACTTTTATCCAGCTGTTTATAGAAAGGAAAACTCAGCATAAGCCACACTAATAAGGATAATAACTCTATATAATTTGCGCCCGATGCATCCTGCGCTTAGCCATGCCGCTTTCGGCGGCAGCTGCAAGGCGTTTATTTAATCTATTTAACGCGCAATTCTTCCCGCGCCACCTTGTGATAGGTCTGCGGATAATATAAATACCACCGTTCCAATACTTCTATTCCGACTGCATCAAGGATATACTCATACTGTTTATCCAGGTCTTCGTTCTTAATTCGGACGGCTTCATCCCGATCCGTCACAACTAATTCCTTGAAAGCGTCTTTCTCGGCTTTGGTCGTCGGCCGGTGGTGCATATACATGCCAAAGCGTGAGTGACAAAACTGCGTGTACTCATACGTAAACAGGATAAACGCATGCCACATCTCGTCCAGCATGAACAGGTCCTCATTGACTGACAGGCCCCTGAAGCCGTCCGTGCGGGCTTTCGCGTTCAGCCAGAGCCATATCTTGACGTCCATGAATATCTTTTCCGCTTCCTCCTCAGAAATTGAATACAGCTCCATGAACTTGTAAATAAGATTAGGAAACTCGTAGGACATAGCGTGCTCTAGCGTACAGAGCGTTAATTTGTTTGTCACGGTCATTGTCATCGTATATAGGCTTTAAGCAGTAATAAAAAATATAGATATAATAAGTGGCTTGTTTAGCACTTGCGCGCAATAACGGACACCACATGGCTGTGCTTCACGCTGCCATCGGGTTGCACCTTATCTTTCTCGACACCACTGAGCATTTCCAGCTCGAATCCGGTGAACAAGTCATAAATATCGGCCAAGGAGTGAAGCATCATGTCAGGCTGTTGGCTTGCGTCGTCTCGCAGCCCGAAGAAATGGCCGCAAAACCAGCCGCGGCGCCGGATAAGTTGCCGCACCTCAGCCCAGAATGGATGGAAGTGGCGCGGAAGGCAGTAGGGGATACTGAAGCTGGCATTTACCAGATCAAATTCGGGCAGGGAGGCGGCTTGTAGCTCCGCAAAGTCCATTAGCCGGGTGGTCAGCTGGGCCATCTGGTGGGCGGGCGTCTGGGTCAGCAGCGTGGCCAGAGCTTCCGGGTTGGCATCCAGAGCCACTACGTCCCAGTTATGGCTCAGCAGCTCCAGCGTATCGGGGCCGGAGCCACAGCCCAGGTCGAGAGCCAACCTAGGGGCTACTGTTGGCTCCAAGAGCCGCAACGTGGCAACGAGCGTTTTTCGCGGCGCGGGCACCGTGTTGCTCCCGGCGTGCGGGGCAGGCTGCACCTTGCTGGCGACGCTGCTATTAGCAAACATATTCATATCAATAATATTTATATAATTCACTGTTAATAAAATACTTGGCTGGCTTTTTTACTTGCTTTCACGCTGGTGTCAACTGGCCGGCCTGCGGTGCTAGATATACTCCGCCAGGGGTACACTGGTCGCCTTCACCTGCTGGTTAAGAGGCTTTTCCTTGTCCGCCAGAACGGCACTGAAAGACCAGTTATGGTAAGTTTTGCAGGCCAAGGATTCCGGTCGGAACAAATGGTTGGTCGTTATTTCCTGTTCCTGTGCTACCCGAAAGCCATGAGCTTCGAATACTTCCCGCACTTCCTCAACCGATAAATGCGCACTAATATCTGAGAAATGGTACTCCAGGGGCCCAAAATGGATAAAAGCTCCTCCGGGCTCCAGCACCCGCTTCACTTCCGGGAGGTAGTCCTTAAGCGGCACAGTATCCGTGAAATAGACCGAAACAACGGCTGAAACCGAATTGGTGGGCAACGGTATCTGCTTTACGTCGGCCACGCAATAGTGCACCGACCCCGCCTCAAGGCCAGGCACCAGACCGACGGTTGCCCACTGCTCACGTGCTTGTTCAGCCAGGGTGCGTGCATTCTTAGACTGAATATCATAGAACCGAATAGCTCCCTGTTCCACCAAATCATGGTATTGACAAGCCATGGTGAGCGACAAATCAATAGCGTACACCTGCTGAAAGTGGTCTTTGAGCATCGCGGCCACGCGGCCAGTGCCCGCGCCCAGCACCAGCACCTGAGCCTGGGAACCAATGACTGCGGGCATCCCGGCCAGCACGGCTTCCATGATGGTCTGGATTTCCTGTTCGTCTGCCGGCAGGCCGCACCAATCTCTTTTTAAGTAGGAGAAGCTGCTGAAGTAAGCCAAGGGCCGAAACCGCTCTGCGGGCTGGGCCAGCAGCGCCGTCGGCAACGTGGCTGCGAGTTGCTGCTGAATGCGCGCTATATAGCCGCCATTCGTAGAAAGCGCTTCATCTAATAGGGAAGCTCGAGCTGCTGCCGCTACCGAAGTTGAGGCCTTGCGAAGCTCTGCCAGCGTTGCCCGAGCTTCTCTCAGGTGTTTTTGGTACTGCCAAAACGCATTCACCCGGTACGGAACCGAATCAGGGAGCATGATGGGAATACAACCGGCAAACAATGGGTAAGAAAGTCCGCACCCGGTACAAGTAAGGGCAGCGGCGTCTTTGTTATTCTGAAGTAATTCGGACTGACAAATCACGCATATCAGTTGTCCATATGTAATACCAGACATATATCTTAATAAATAATACTATAGACAACAATGTATTTATTAGTAATAAGAATTTATTAGACCAGATTTGCTTCCTTAAAAAGCGAATAGGTAAACATAAAGGGCTGATTGCTCACGTTGTATTCTCTTACTACTGCATCAAGGCGGCGATACACGGCCGCGCAGCTAGTATCAAGGTGTTCGTATAGCGCTACTCCCTGCGGCGTGAGTATGCGGTCATGCTCTATTCTTTCGATGCCGGTTCTGAACCGACGTTTATTGTCGGCCAAGCGTGCTACTATCTCCTGTTGTTCGTCTCCTTGAAATACATTGCTGTAGTACAGCACTTCCAAACACTCCGCAATTTTAGTGGTAGTAAACAAGCCGTGAAAAGCGGAAAAAAGGCTGCGGCGTTCTTTGGGGTTGTGGTTAAAAACTGACAGCGGCGCCATTGGGTCTATCTGGAAATAACTTTTTCTGTTATCCATAATGGCGTACAGCATATTGTGCCCAAACTGGTGGATTAGCTCTACAATAAAATATATTACGCTATCTGTGGGAGCCACACTGATAAAGGAAATTCCGGGGGCAAAAGGTGTTGCGAAGGGGCGTACGTACGGGTTTTCAAATACCATCAGTCCTTTTGCCACCAGGCAGATCTGGTGGTAGTAGTCGGGTAGGTAATGGCGGATAATGGCAAATGCTTTTCCAAGCTCAGGCAGCCGCGCAGGTATGGCCGCAACAATATTCGCTTCCGGCAGGCTTGGGTCGGCTTGGGTAACAGTATCGGCTTCCAGCTTGTTAAATAAGGTGTTTAATAGAGCCGGGTTGCTTTGGTACAGATGAATGTCAGGAGTTGCAATAAACTGACAAGGCTTGAAATCAGCAGTAATCAGTTCCCCGTCCTGCATGATAAAAAAGGTGTCTGTGGCGTGTAAGTACGTCAGTTGCAAGGCGGCATTCGTGCAGGGAGTTATGAAATAACCAAGCCGAGGAATATATACCCAGCCTTGGTTGTCGCTGACTACCGAAAGTGTAGTAGGCCGTTGTTCTGGTTTGATATACCCATATAGTGCTTGCCGCAGAGATAGAGGTAATGAGTCGACAGGAGCGTGGTGGGCGTATTTGCCGTAAGTAGCCCTGCGATGCGCAGCTACCAAAGGCTCCAGGAAAATAGCGTCGTCATCAAAATCCAGTAGGTCAAAAAGGCCTGGATCTTGTTTGTATACATACAGCTTAATACGGTCAGCAGTAAGTCCGAGGCCGGCCTCTATCAAGGCCGTTTCGTCTATAGTATTGTTATAGTTTACGCTCATGGCTTATTCTATTTATAGCTATTGATTTAGTAATCACCGTGTCTGACTTCACTGCCTGGTGAGTAAATAGCAGGGCTTGCAACGGTTTTGCCTATGCATAACAGGTAGTTGCAAACCCTGCTTTTCAGTAGTGCTGAGCTTCCTTTACTCGCCTCGATTAGTCGTGGCAATCTGGCTGGTCACCTCCACAATAAGGAAATTCGCCGGAGCATGTGTCGCCACAACCAATAGGGGCTACAAATCCACCGTTAATGGAATCCAAATTCGCTGTTTGTACTGCCTTCTTCTGCTTGAAATCTTCTAAAGTCAAGCGTTTTTTTTCTTCAGCCATGATAATTATTTTTAAAGTCGTTGGATTGATGGTTTAATGTATACTGCGAAGGAAATTTTAGCTTATCTGCTCTTGTACTGCCGTCAGTTTATTCGTGACAATCGGAAGGGGCATTACAGTCAAGCCAGCAATGGCAGCCTACAGGTTCTTCCACAGGGATTTGTCCGCCGGTTATTTGTTCCAGATTGCGTAATAGTTGGTTCTTTTTCTGCTTGAAATCATCAAGCGTTAAACGCTTTTTTTCTTCTGTCATGGTGTGTATTTGAACAAGCTATAGATGAAAAATCAAAAATTGCTCAGCCCTTTCTTAGTAAAGATTTGCTGAATTTAATGTTAATCCGTTTTCTGTAGTTAGTAGCAGAATGTTTCATCACAAAGGCCGCGGCAGTCATCACAGCTCTGCGGTTTCTTCGCAGATTCCAATCCACCGTTTACGTGTGCCAGATCTTTTACCAGTTCAGCTTTTCTCTGCTTGAACTCTTCCAGCGTTAGGACTAGGCCTTTCTGCTCTTTGTTGTTGTTGTTGTTTGATGGGTTCATATTATAATCTGTTAGTTTTAATTGTTCTGAGCCCTATGGCTCAATAATTCGGGTAGAATAGTTTCTGGCTCTATGGCATATAGGGTATGGATAAAGTGATATAATTTGATAATTAACGGCAACGCAAAGCCCTCCAGTGCCAAAATGAATTCGGTGACTGGGTGCGGAAGTATATGGCGCCCGGGAGGGAGTGTTGGGTTATTTATAAAGTAACTAGCGTGCTAAGGAATATAATTTGATAATTTCTTATTCGTAATCGTACTGATAGTAATCTTAATATGACGCTAAAACTAGATATTTTATTGACTATCACAATCATGTTGCTGTTGATTTTGAGATTTATTGCGGCTGGCTTAATCAATATTGAACTTAATTGGCTGATGGCCAATCGTTTGTAAAATTGTGATCTGTCCTTGGCAATTGAGCTGTCCCGGGTGGAACGGCTGTTCAGCGCTAATGATGCCCGCAATGACAGTGGATGAGGTGCAGCAGGCGCCAACGCCAGCAGGAAAGACTATGTAGCTTTGCCCAGGAATAGAAACGGTTTTCTACGGAATGCTTTCCTGCCTGCCCAGCGACTACCCGTTGGGCTCAGGGCCGACTTAGCTCGTCCGTTTCCGTACAAGATCTGCAACCCCGAACTCAGCTCCCATATCCATGACAGATTCCCGGCTTGAACATGATTTTCTTGGCGAACGGTCGATTCCCAACGCGGCATATTACGGCATCCAGACGTTGCGGGCGCTGGAAAATTTTGATATCACCGGCATTCCGCTGCGCACCGAGCCCCTGTTTGTGCAGGCGCTGGCCTACGTAAAAAAAGCGGCGGCTCTGGCCAACCGGGACCTGGGCGTGCTGGACCCCACCATTGCAGATTGCATCGCCACGGCCTGCGACAAGGTAGCCAGCGGGCAGTACGACGACCAGTTTCTGACCGACATGATTCAGGGCGGGGCTGGCACCTCGGTGAATATGAATGCCAACGAGGTTATTGCCAACGTGGCGCTGGAGCTGATGGGGCACCGCAAAGGTCAGTACGAGTTTTGCCACCCCAACAACCACGTCAACTGCTCCCAAAGCACGAACGACGCCTACCCCACCGCCTTTCGCATTGCCCTGAGCAACAAGCTGGTGGGCTACGCCCAAACGCTCGGCAAGCTCGCCGATGCCTTTGCCGCCAAGGGGGAGGAGTTTCGCAATGTGCTTAAGATGGGCCGGACCCAGCTGCAGGATGCCGTGCCGATGAGCATGGGCGACGAGTTCAAGGCCTTTGCCACCAACCTGCGTGAAGAGCTGCTGCGCATTGAAGACTCGCGCCGCCTGATCAGTGAGATTAACATGGGCGCCACGGCCATTGGTACGCGGGTAAATGCCCCGGACGGCTACGCCGAACTGGTAACCGAGCACCTGCGCACCATCACGGGTCTCGACCTGAGCCTGGCCGGCGACCTGATAGAAGCTACCTACGATACAGGCGCCTACGTGCAGCTTTCGGGGGTGTTGAAGCGCACGGCCGTGAAGCTGTCCAAGATCTGCAACGACCTGCGCCTGCTTTCCTCTGGGCCCCGCGCGGGCTTCTTCGAAATCAACCTGCCACCGCTGCAGCCGGGCTCCAGCATTATGCCTGGCAAGGTAAACCCCGTGGTGCCAGAAGTCGTGAACCAAACGGCTTTCTACGTCATCGGCGCCGACCTGACCGTGACGATGGCCGCGGAGGCCGGGCAGCTGCAGCTCAACGTAATGGAGCCGGTTATTTCCTTCGCGCTCTTTACCTCTATTTCCTACATGACCCGAGCCTGCCACACCCTGCGCGAAAAGTGCGTGGTGGGTATAACCGCCAACGCCGCCCGGGCTGAGCAGATGGTGCGCAACAGCATCGGTATCGTGACGCAGCTGAACCCCGTGCTGGGCTACGAAGCCAGCGCCGAAATTGCCAAGGAGGCTCTGCTCAGTGGCAAGTCGGTGTACGACATAGCCGTGACGGAACGGGGGCTGCTGACGCAGGCAAAGTGGGACGAAATATTCACCTTTGAAAACCTGATTCGCCCGCACTTTATTCAGTAAGGCCGAATTCGGGTGTAAACGCGCCGACGGGTGGCCGGTGTACTGCCAGGCGCCAATCGGCATGTCGGGTCCGAGGTGGCCGGGTCGTTCTGCCCGCGTTACGGCGCAGCTGGCCGCTGGATCAGGGCTTGCGCGGGAGTTTCTTCACAAAAGCCGCTACTGCCTGGTTGAACTCGGTCGGATTTTCGAGCAGGGCGTAATGCTTGCCCGGCACTACCACCACCTGCTGCTGCGGAAAGCGGAAAGTTTTGTAGTGCTCAGGGCCCACCAGATAATCTTCGCGACCCGAAATAACGAGCACAGGCATGCGCAGGCTGGCGGTGGCCGGCGTCATATCCTGCACGTAGGGCTGGATGGCCGGGCCCTGAAAGAGGGCGGTGCTGAAGTCGCGGTTGCTCGTCACGCCCTTCAGCACCCGGTTTACGCGCACGGGCGTAGAGTCGCTGGCAAACATGAACTTGTTCATCAGGCCTTGCTGGCCGAGCAGGCCCATGACCATGCCAAAGCGTTGGGGCAGCGGTGCGGCCGGGTCCAGCGGGGCGCGGCTGGCTTCGGACAGCAGCTGGTAGCCGTTGGTGGCCGTGCTTTCCATGGAAGCGGGCAAATTCAGAATACTGTTGACCAACACCAGGGCCTGGACCCGCTCGGGGTATTTGCTGGCATAGGCTGTGGCAATGATGCCGCCGAACGAGTGCGACATAAGCACCCACTTCTCTAGGTGCAGCTGCTGGCGCACGTCTTCCAGGTCCTGAACCAGCCGGTCGAGGGCGTAATTCTTGCCGGGGTCGGATGCCGAGCGCCCACTGCCGCGCTGGTCCAGGTAAATCATCTGGAAGTGTTGCTCCAACGTCTTGCCGGCCAGGGCTTCAATGGCGTAGCTGCCGGCCCCGGGCCCGCCGTGCACAAACACGCAGGGCAAGCCCTTGCCGGCCACGGCAGTGTACAGCTTCACCCCGTCGGAGGTCGTGATGCCTGAGGTACCATTGGCCAGCGGGGCAGTTTTGCGCTGGGCCGCAACAGGGGCCGCGCTACTGATGATGCATAGGAGCAAGCCCAGAAAACAGGCCACCCAGCGGAACTGAGAAAGAATGGATTGCATGGAATAGACGGCAATAGAGCAGTTGGTAGTCCGAATATAGAAATTCCGGCATACCCGCAGCGCCTCTTTTCCGGCCAGCAGCATTCTTTGGACTCGGATGCTCTAGCCCTGCGTTTTCCCCTTCAGGTCCCAGTGGCTCGACTTTACCGTAGTGCCGTCGGGCTCCCGCTTGATAGTGCGTACGTACCGCTCGCCGGCAATGGCGCCGTTGGGTTTGCGCCTGCCGATGAACAGCATCACCGGCTCGCCCTGGTCGTTGGTGACGAAGGTGATGTCGTGGCCTTTAAAGACGTCGTCAATGGTGGAGGAGGGCTCATACATCTTGCTGAGCTTCTGGTCCAGCTGGTGGTGCAGGGGCATAGCACGAGGGACTTGGTGGTAACGGACTCTACGGCGGCGGCGGCCCGCAGGGTCATTCAGCCCGGTGGGTACAAACGCAAAAAAGGCGGTCTGCGCGCTGCAGACCGCCTTTTTAATAGAAAACAGCTAGGCTGCTACCAGATTTTGGCCCGCTCGTTGGCGGCGCGTACCATCTTGGCGTTTTCCTTACAGCCGAAAGCCTCGTAGAACTGAGGCATGTTCATCAAGGGGCCGTTGGTGCGGTACTGAGCCGGGGAGTGCGGGTCGGTGAGCACCTGCTGACGCAGGTATTCGGGCCGGGCATTGGTCCGCCAGATCTGGGCCCAGCTCAGGAAGAAGCGCTGCTGGGGCGTGAAGCCGTCGTAGTTCGGACGTGGGTTCGAGCCGTACTTTTTCTCCAGCTGCTTTTCCAGGGCCGAGTAGGCCAGGGCCAGGCCCCCGAAGTCGGCCAGGTTTTCGCCCATCGTCAGCTTGCCGTTCACAAACACCGAATCCAGGGGCGAGAAGGCCGAATACTGGGCGCCTACCATGTCGGCGCGCTTGGTAAAGTTCTCGGCATCTTCCTTGGTCCACCAGTCGCGCAGGTTGCCTTCAGCATCCGACTGCCGGCCTTTGTCGTCGAAGCCGTGGGTAATTTCGTGGCCGATAACGGCGCCCATGCCACCGTAGTTCACGGCGTCATCGGCCTTGGGGTCGAAGAAGGGCGGCTGCATAATGCCGGCCGGGAATACGATTTCGTTCAAAGACGAATTGTAGTAGGCATTCACCGTGGGCGGGGTCATGCCCCACTCGCCGCGGTCAATGGGCTTGCCGAACTTCTTGGCGTCGTCCTTATACTCCCACTCGTGGGCGGCCAGCACGTTCTGCAGGTACGACTCGCGGGTGATATTCAGGGCCGAATAGTCTTTCCACTTATCGGGGTAGCCGATTTTCACGGTGAAGGCGTTGAGCTTCTTCAGGGCTTCGGTTTTGGTAGCGGCACTCATCCAGTCGAGCTGCTGAATGTGCTCGGCCATCGAGGCCTTGATGTTGCTCACCATTTCCATGGCCTTCTGTTTGGTTTCGGGCGTGAAAGCCTTGTCCACGTAGAGCTGGCCGAAGGCCTCGCCCAGCGTCGCGTCCGTGGAGCGCAGCATGCGCTTCCAGCGGGGCTGCTGCTGCTTGGCGCCGGTCAGCACCTGGTTGTAGCGGAACGATTCCTGCACGAAGGCCTGGGGCAAAGCCGACGACGAGCTGTTCACCAAATGCCAGCGCAGGTAGGTTTTCCAGTCGCCGAGGGGCTCCGACTTCAGGGCCGTGCTGGCTTCCTTCATAAAGTCAGGCTGGCCCACGATTACCTCCTTGGCGGCACCCAGACCGAGCTGCTGCAACAGGCTGGTTACGCCCAGGTTGGGGAACTGCTTGCTGGCCTCGGCCACACTCATCTTGTTGTAGTTGGCGTAGGGGTCGCGCAGAGCTACGCGGTCCTTCGAGGCTTTGGCGAGCCGCGTTTCCAGGCGCATCACCGTGTTGGCGTTCTTGGCGGCCGTGGCTTCGTTGTCGCCGAGCAGCTTGAAGGTGTTGGTCAGGTAGGTCAGGTAGGCGGTGCGCACCTGCTTGGAGCGTGCGTCTTCCTTGAGGTAGTAGTCCCGGTCGGGCATCGAGAGGCCGCCCTGCATCATGTACACGGCGTATTCCGTACTTTTCTTGCGGTCCTGGCCCACGCCCACGCCCAGCACCGAGCGGGTCTGCAGCATCTGCTGGCGCGCCAGCGCCGTTTGCAGGCCCTTCAGGTCCTTGATGGCGGCAATGCGGTTCAGCTCGGGCTTCAGCGGATTAATACCCGCTTTCTCAATAGCCATCGAGTCCATGGCCGAGGCGTAGAAGTCGCCAACCTTCTGCAGGTTGGTGCCCTTGGCGGCGGTGCGGTTGGCGGCGGCATCGTTCAGAATCTGCCGCATTACGGCTTCGTTCTGGTTGATGAGCGTGTTCCAGGAGCTCCAGCGCGACTCGGCGGCCGGAATCGGGTTGTTTTTCAGCCAGGTGCCCGAAGCGTACTGGAAGAAGTCGTCGCAGGCCGACACCGAAGGGTCGATGTTGGCTACGTCCAGCCCAACGCCTTTCACGACGGGCTGCTCGGCAGGAGCGGGAGTGGTAGCCGCGGCGGTGGGGGCTGTGGTAGCCGTAGTGGTGGCCGTGCTGCTGGCCGCGCAACCAGCCAGGGCAATGCCCGCGGCGGTGCTGAGGGTCAGCAGGATTTGATTTTTGTTTGTCATTATATGGGGTAAAAAGGAGCAGAAAAAGGATGGGTCCAGTCTTCCGACAAGCGGCGGCGCAGTCTGGTTCCGGCTGAGCGGATTGAGTGAGAGCGAAAGTGCGATGCTACCAGATGGTGGCCCGGTCATCGTCGGTGCGCACCATCTTCTGGCCGGGCTGGCAGCCGAAGGCCTGATAGAACTGGGGCATATTCATCAGCGGGCCGATGGTGCGGTACTGGTCGGGGGAGTGAGGGTCGGTCAGGATCTGCTGGCGCAGGGCCTCGGGCCGGATGTTGGAGCGCCGCAATTGGGCCCAGCTCAGGAAGAAGCGCTGCTCGGGCGTGAACCCGTCGATAAGGGGGCGCGGATTCGAGCCGTACTGCTTTTGCAGCTGCTTCTGCAGCGCCCCATACACCACGGTCAGGCCGGCAAAGTCGGCCAGATTTTCGCCCATCGTCAGCTTGCCGTTCACATGCACCGAGTCGAGGGGTGAGAAGGCGTCGTACTGGCGGCCGACGATGGCCGTGCGCTTGGTAAATTCGGCCGCGTCGGCGGGCGTCCACCAGTCGCGCAGGTTGCCGGCGGCATCGTACTGGCGGCCCTGGTCGTCGAAGCCGTGGGTGATTTCGTGACCCATTACCCCGCCAATGGCCCCGTAGTTTACCGCGTCGTCGGCATTGGGGTCGAAGAAGGGCGGTTGGAGGTAGCCGGCCGGAAACACGATTTCGTTCATCGGCGGGTTGTAGTAGGCATTGATGGTGGGCGGCGTCATGCCCCACTCATTCCGGTCGATGGGCCCGCCGTACTTCTTCACCTCCTGGCGGTAGTCCCACTCGCGGGCAGCTAGCAGGTTGCGCAGGTACGAGTCGCGGGTGATGTTCAGGGCCGAATAGTCCTTCCACTTATCCGGGTAGCCGATTTTCACCCGCAGGGCACTGAGCTTTTTCAGGGCCTCGGCCTTGGTGGGCTCACTCATCCAGGTGTTGCTCCGGATGTGGTCGGCCATGGAGGCTTTGATGTTGGTCACCATTTCCAGCGCCTTCTGCTTGGCCGCCGGCGAAAAGGCCTTATCCACGTAGAGCTGGCCAAAGGCTTCGCCCAGGGAGTTGTCGGTGGCGGCCAGCATGCGTTTCCAGCGGGTGAGGGGCTGCTTGGCGCCGGTCAGCACCTGGTTGTAGCGGAAGCTCTCGTTGACGAAAGCCGCGGGCAAAGCCGCCGCTACCGAGCGCACCAGTTGCCAGCGCAGGTAGGTTTTCAGGTCGCCGACGGGCTCGGTTTTGAGTACCCTATCTACTTCGGCCAGGAAATCGGGCTGGCCTACTACCACTTCCTTGGCCGCGCCCAGCTGCAGGCTGGTCAGCAGGCGCTGCGGGTTCAGGGTAGGGTAGCGCTTCTGCAGCTCCGCAACGGTCAGCTTGTTGTAGTTGCTTTGCGGGTCGCGCAGCGCCACGCGGGTACGGGAGGCTTTGGCCAGGCGCGTTTCAATCCGCTCAATGGTGGCCGCGTTTTTCTGGGCCGTAGCCTGGTCGTCGCCGAGCAGGGCCAGCATGTTGGTCAGGTATTTCCGGTAGGCCCCGCGGATGGTTTCGGTGCGGGCATCCTGCTTGAAGTAGTAGTCCCGGTCGGGCAGGGTAAGGCCGCCCTGGTTGATGCCCACGGTATACTGGGTCGACTTCTTTTCGTCCACATCCACGCCCGCCCGGAAAAAGGCGTCGGTCTGCAGCATCTTCTGGCGGGCAATTTCGTCCTGCACTCCCTTCAGGTCCTTGATGGCGGCAATGCGGCTCAGCTCGGGCTGCAGGGGCGTGAGGCCGGCTTTTTCAATGGCCACCGTATCCATGGCCGAGGCAAAGAAGTCGCCTACTTTCTGGGTATTCGAGCCCTTGGCCGCACTTTGGTTGGCCGCGGCCTCTTCCAGAATCTGGCGTAGCTGCAGCTGAATCCGGTCGTTGAGCAGGTTACGCGGCCCCCAGCGCGTGGCGTACGACGGCACAGGGTTGTTCTTGAGCCAGTTGCCGCCCGAAAACCGGTAGAAGTCCTCGCAGGGCGCCACCGACCGGTCGAGGTCGGCCACGTTGATGCTGCGGCCTTCGGAAACGACCGGCGCGGCTGTAGCGGCCGATGCCGTGAGGGTCGGCGTAGCGGCGGGGGCAGTAGCAGTAGCCGTGGCTTGCGGAGCCTGGCTGGTAGCGCAGCCCGCCAGGGCCAGGCTGGCCACGGTGAGGCAGGCGTGCAGGGTAGTTGGTTTGCTCATGCGGGCAAAAGACAAAGTAGGAGGTCTGCCAAAGACTAACTACCAATCGTTAGGCTGCATAAGCGCGCGTATCTTCGTGGCTTCTTCTTTCTAAGGCATGGCTTGCCACGCCCGCCGCTGCTATGAACGTCATTGATAAAGTTGCCTGGCTCCACCTGCACGAGGGGCGCCTGCTCAGCACCCGCAGCCGGGGCAAAGACCGGTACTACATTCCCGGCGGCAAGCGGGAAACCGGCGAAACCGACGCCCAAACCCTGCTGCGGGAAATCCGGGAGGAGCTGACCGTGACCCTGGATGCCGGCAGCCTGCACTATATAGATACGTTCGAAGCCCAGGCCCACGGACACACCGAAGGAATCTTGGTGCGCATGATCTGCTACGGGGCCCGCTATACCGGTACGCTGCAGCCCGCCGCCGAAATCGAGGAAGTAGTCTGGCTCACCTACGCTGACCGTGCCAGCGTGTCCCCCGTCGACCAGCTGATTTTCGACCGGCTGCACGGCGAAGGGACGTTGTTGTAGCGTTTGTTTGGGCTGGTAGCTGATTTCCAGGCAGCGCAGGCAACATTCTCCGGCTCAGGATAACAGACTACAACCGGCGGAAAATGAAGCACCTGGCGAAGCAATGCTTAGAGGAAGGCGGGAGCAGGTGACTTTTGTGCCTACTTTCGTGTTTATAGCCCATACCATAGTCTGTTACCATGAGCCAAGTCACCGAGTTTAATGAATACCGCCAGCGCATGAATGAGAAAATCATGGCGGCTGATAACAAAGTCATCAAGCGTTTTTTCAACCTCGATACCAACACCTACCAGGCCGGCGCCCTGGACGTCAAAACCAAGGAAATGCTGGGCCTGGCCTGCTCGATGGTACTGCGCTGCGACGACTGCATCAAGTACCACCTGGGCAAGTGCCACGAGGAGGGCATTAACGACGAGCAGATTTACGAGGTATTTGCTATTGCCAACCTGATTGGCGGCAGCATCGTGATTCCCCATTTCCGCCGGGCCGTGGAGTACTGGGAAATTCTGAAGGACGAGGCCACCACGCCTGCGCCCCTGCACCACCACGACGCCTAGCATGCCCCTGCACGTCGACGAAACCGAAGCCCAGTTTGAGGCCCGCTGGTGGGAGCTCATGAACGAGATGCGCGCCCGTTTTGGCAAAAAGCCTGATTTGAACGCTCTGCTCCTGCTTATTGGCGTGCAGGAGCTGGGGCAGGGCGCGGGGCCGTTTACCAAAGAGCAAAAGCAGGATCTGATGCACATTGCTACCTGCCGCCTCTTCAGCCTGTCGGGCCACTACGCCCTCGACCACGTGGACGAAGAAGGCTGGCCCCACTACACGCTGGTGCGACCGGTGCCGTTTGCCAACCTCAAGGAGCAGGAGCGCATGCTGAAGTGGCACATCCTGGAGTACTTCGAGGCCTTTATGAAAGAGGATCCGACGCTGGGTTCTGAGTAAGCTACTATTCCGCTGTGAGCGTGAACAGATATGTGTGTGGGCGGATACTGAGCCTGCTTTTGGTAAGCTACAGCCTGCAGGCCCAACCCTCCATCCTGGGGCGCGACCTGCCCGTGAGCCTGCAGGCGTACGCGGTGCCGCCCCCACCCGAACCGTTCTACATTCGCCGGGTAATTGAGGCGCAGCCTCGGCAGCGGGGGCTCGGCATTAGCAAGTTCGGCCTGTTTGCGCCCTACCGCATGCTGGTAGTAGCCCAGGGCGTGGGGCCCGAGCTGACCGCAGCATTAAGGGCCCGCCTGCCAGCCTCGGCGGCAGCCCAGCCGCTCGTGCTTCGCCTCACCAGCATCAACGCCTCCTCCCTTTTGGCGAATGGCAAGCTGAACACCGCTGGCGAGCTGGCGGCCGAATACTACGCGCAACGACCCGACAGCAGCTACTACCTGGTGGCCCGCACCTACGCAACCGACCAGCAGCAGGTAACGGCTACCACGCCCGAGCAGTCGGCCCCGCTGCTGCTGGCCGCCTTGCTGCAGCAAAGTCTGGAGCAGGTGAGCCGCGCCGACTGGACCCAGCCGGGCCCGGCTTACACCCTGGCCCAACTGCAGCAGCCCGGCACGGCGCCCTACCCGATCCGGACAGAGACGTGGCGCATGGGCATCTACCGCAGCTTCTTCGAGTTTCGGCACAACGAGCCGGGCCGGCCGGACAATGTGTCCGTGGATGCGCGGGCCTACCGCAACACCGAGTGGCAGGGCAAGCGGGCCGTCAACCCCTCGGTGCTGACGCCGGAGGGCAAACACGTGGCCCTGACCGACGCCTGGGGCTTCTGCGACGGGCGCCAGGTATACATTCAGTTTCAGGGGGAATACTACCTGCTGGAGCAGCGCGGGCCCAACTTCATGTTTTTCGCGCCCGATTTCAACAACACCTCCGGTGGGGTAATCAATGCCGGACCGCCGCGCAAGGCATTTTCCCTGGACATGCGCACCGGCCTGATCCTGGATTATCAGGGTACGGAAGGCGCAGCCACCAACCTGGCCCAGCGCCCCACCCACCTGATTGTGTACCGCCGCCGGCCCGGCCCCAGCCTCCCCGTGAGCATCGACAACGGGGCGGTCGGTCAGCTGGGTACCGACCAGTATCTGTCGATTCCGTGGCAGGCGGCGGGGCAGCCGGTGCACCTGTGCGTGGGAGAAGCCTGCCTCGAGGTAGTGCCGGACCCTAACGCGCCGACGTATCTGGAGCTGCGGCCGGAAGGCGGCGCCAAGCTGGTAGCCGTACCGGCCCGGCAGGGCGAAGAGCAGGTAAACAAGCTGGCGGACCGCTAACTCATTGTTTTTCTTTCTTCGGACTGATTCCGAAGGCTTACTTTTTGGCTGTGAAAATCATTACCTACAACGTCAATGGCTACCGCTCGGCCATGAGCAAAGGCTTGCTCGACTGGGTGCGGGAGGCCAACCCGGACGTGCTGTGCCTGCAGGAAATCAAGGCGGGTACGGCCCCGCTCGATGTGGCTGGGTTCGAAGCGCTGGGCTATCAGGCCTACCTTCACCCGGCCCAGAAACCCGGCTACAGCGGCGTGGCTACGTTCACCAAAATTGCGCCGCAGAACGTGGTGTACGGCTGCGGCACCGAGTGCTACGACCTGGAAGGGCGCGTGCTGCGCTTGGATTTTGCCGACTGCTCGGTACTGAACGTGTACATGCCCTCGGGCACGAGCAGTGAAGAGCGGCAGGCGTTTAAGGTCGAATGGCTGCACTTCTTCCGCCGCTACGTGCAGGAAATCAAGGCCAGCGCGCCGCCCCTGATTATCGGCGGTGACTACAACTGCTGTCAGACCGCCATTGACCTGCACAACCCCAAAGCCAACCAGAAAAGCCCCGGCTTCACGCCCGAGGAGCGCGCCTGGTTTGCCGATTTCCTGGCCGACGGCTTCACCGACTCGTTCCGCCACCACCACGGCGACGCCACCGGCCACTACTCCTGGTGGACCTTCCGCGCCGGCGCCCGGGCACGCAACGTGGGCTGGCGCCTCGACCACCTGCTGGTCGACCAGAGCCTGCAGCCCCGCATTGCCGATGCCGGCCTGCTCCCCGACGTAGTTCATTCTGACCACTGCCCGGCGTATGTGGAGTTAAGCTAAGCAGCTCGCCACTAAAACAAAGCCTCCCGACACTACGCGTTCAGCGAATAGCGCCGGGAGGCTTTTGCTAGTGCCGAACATAGTTGCGTTAGGCTAGCAAAGCTTCCGCCACCTTGCGGCCCGTGGCCATTGCCGCATTCAGCGAAGGGTAGCTGGTGTAGTCGCCGCAGCGGTAAAGATTTTCACCCACTTGCAGGGGCTGAAACGGAGGCTGACCACTGGCATACACCGGCAGGGCCTGCGGAATGTGGTAGGTGCGCAGATGCTGCCACTGCCGGGCGGCCGGGCCAAACCAGGCCGCCAGCTCTTCCCGCAGCCGCACCGTCAGGTTGGCGTCGCTCAGGGCCTGGGAGCCGTGGGCACTCACCGAAATCAGGGCGCGGCCGGCCGGGGCATAACCGGGTGCTACGTCGCTGGGGAAGGCCACATTGTGCACCAGGGAGCCGGGGGCTGCATTCAGGCGCAGCAGCTTATCGGCCTTGCCGGGCGAGGCATCGGCGGCGAAATAGGTGCAGGTGGTGCGGCGCCAGGCCGTCGGGATGGGCAGGCTGGAGGTCGGCAGCAGCCGGGCGGCGGCTTCCCCATTCACAGCTACCACGACAGCCGCCGCTTGCAGCGTTTCGCCCCCAACCAGCTGAACGGTGTGGCCCTGCACAGCTTCCACTTTGGTGTTGAGCCGCACGCTGCCCGCGGGCAGGCGGGCGGCCAGCTGCTCCGGAATCTGCTGCATGCCCAGAGCCGGAATGGCCGCCTCCCCTTCCACGAACTGCTTGAACACGAACTCGAAGAAGTTGCTGGCCGTGCTCAGGCCGCGGTCCAGGAACACGCCGCCGAAAAAGGGCCGGAAGAAAGAGTCAATGATTTGCTCGCTCCAGCCGTGCTGCCGCAGGTAGGTGAGCGTATCCGACGACGGCAAACGCAGCAGTTCCTCGCTGCTACTGCTGCTCACGCGCTTGGCCAGGGCCGCAATGCGCAGCTTGTCCGTCAGCGTGCCGATAGGCGAAGTGAGGGCGGAAAAGGCGGCCAGCGGCTGATCCAGCGGGTTCACCAGGGTTGTCTGCCGGCCATCGGCCAGCCGGATAACCGCGCCGGAGCGGAACGCCTGTAGCTGCAGCGCGCCGTAGTCCATCAGGCGCTGCACTTCCGGATAGCGCGTTTGGAGCACCTGAAAGCCCCGGTCGAGGCGGAAGCCCTCGGGTGTGACGTCGGTGCGCACGCGGCCCCCCACGGCGTCAGCGGCTTCGAGAACCAGCACGGGGCGGCCGGCGCGGTGCAGGTAGTTGGCACAGGTGAGGCCCGCCATACCGGCCCCGATAATGATGATGGGAGTAGCTGAAGAAAGGCTCATAGGTTTCTCAACTGCCAGAGTTGGCGGAAGGTTGGTATCAAACTATCAGGACGCCGCCCGTTTAGCGGCTACCCACTAGAAATCAATCACATGCAACACAGGTCAACTTAAAACAGCGGCTTGCGCGGCTTCATCACCTTGCGGGTTTTCATGGTGTAGAACTCCGCTATGCCGTTGCGGGCAAAGCTCACGCGCCAGACGCCCATGGCGTCGCCGAGCCGGTAGCCAGTGGCCTGGTCCTGCGGATACTGCTTTTTGATCAGGGCGTAGTCGGCGGCGGCAATGTCCTTGCCGACTTCACCGTGACAGCGCAGGCACTGCGCATCACTGAGCAGGATAGGCCGCTGATACACAAATACATCGGCCGTGGGTCGCTTAATCAGGCGGGCCGTATCAGGCTGCAGCTCGGCGTCGGGCAGCACGGCTTGGTTTTGCGCGTTGCGGGGCCGGGCGGAAAGGCGGCGGGGCGTGGCCAGCAGCGTGCGGGCCAGGGTGTCGGTGGTGGCGTAGGCTTCGGGGCGGCAGTAGGGCAAGGCCGCCGCTACCCCGCCCGCCCGCAGCTGCAGGGCCAGCAGGCGGTGCAGCTCCCGGTCGGCCTGCCCGGTGAGCGAGTCGCCGGCCCAGCGCGTGGTCCGCAGAAAGTCGGCGGGCAGAATGCGCTTCACGGCCATATTTTCCAGGGTGGTGGCAATCTGCTTGCCGTTCTCAATGTGCTCAATCTGGTCGGGGCGGCACCCCGCAAGCAGGCTAAGGCAGAGAAACCCGGAGGCCAGAAAGTGAAAAGCAGCGCGCATAGCAACAGGAAAACACGAAAAACAAACGAGCCGGCAGCTACCGGATTTGGTAGTGCAAACAACGCAAAGAATCAGAAGTTGAGCGTCAGCGTGTCAGCAGATACTCGCGCAAGGCCTCGTAGCGCGGTTCCAGGGCAATACTACGCTTAGGCTGGCGCATCAGTTCGTGCAGGGCGGGCGGCACGGCAATGGCCTGCCCAATCAGCGGCTCCACGACTTCTGGAAACTTCACCGGATGGGCCGTTTCCAGAAACAGTCCGTGCTGGCCGGGCCGGGTGTGCAGGTACGCTTCCAGGGTGTGAAAGGCCACCGCGCCGTGCGGGTCGAGCAGGTAGCCCGTCTGCTGGTGCACCCGCCGAATGGTGGCGCTGGTTTCAGCGTCCGTAACGGTGCCGCCGCTAATCAGGCCGCTGATGGTGGCGTGGTTCTGGGCAAACAGCTCCAGAATACGCCCGAAGTTGCTGGGGTTGCCCACGTCCATGGCGTTGGAAAGCGTGGCCACGGCCGGGCGAGCGGCAAAGTCGCCGGTGCGCAGGTAGCGGGCCACAGCGTCGTTGGCGTTGCAGGCGGCAATAAAGTGGGACACCGGCAAGCCTGAGGCGTAGGCCAGCAGCCCGGCGCAGAGGTTGCCGAAGTTGCCGCTGGGCACGGCCACCACCGGCGGCTCGGGGTGCGGCCACTGCTGGCTGGCGTAGAGGTAATACAGCTGCTGGGGTAGCCAGCGCGCCACATTAATGGAGTTGGCCGACGTCAGGGTGAGGTGGCTGGTAACGGCGGCATCGGTAAAAGCCTGCTTCACCAGCTGCTGGCAGTCGTCGAAGTTGCCCTGCACTTCCAGGGCCGTAATGTTCTGGCCCAGGGCCGTGAGCTGCTGCTCCTGCACCGGGCTGACTTTGCCCGCCGGGTACAGAATCACGACCTCCACGCCTTCCACCCCCAAAAAGCCGTTGGCCACGGCCCCGCCGGTGTCGCCGGAAGTAGCCACCAGCACCGTAACGGCCCGGGTTTGCTGGCGCGAAAAGTAGCCCAGGCAGCGGCTCATGAACCGCGCCCCAACATCCTTGAATGCCAGCGTGGGTCCGTGAAACAGCTCCAGCGCGGCAATCTGCTCGGTAACGGACACCACGGGAAATGAGAAATCTACAGTTTCGGCGCAGATGCGGGCCAGCTCCGCGGCTGGTATTGTGGTGCCCACGTAGGGCTGCATTACCTGCAGGGCCAGCTCGGCTTTGGGCAGGGTGCGCAGGCTTTGCAGCAGCTGGGGCGAGAAGCGCGGAATGGTTTCAGGGAAGTACAGGCCGCCGTCGGGGGCCTGGCCGGCCAGGGTGGCAGCCCGAAAATCGACGCTCGGCGCCTGGCGGTTGAGGCTATAGTACTGCATTGGGAAGAAGCTGCTGGGACGGAACTACCTGCACCCCAACGGGGCTGATGCGGGTGACGTAGGTGTGAAAGTCGATGCCGAGGCGGCGGTAAATCTGCTGCATGGCCTGGGCCACGGCCTGGGCGGTTTGCTCGGTGCGGCTCAGCATGAAAATGGATGGTCCCGAGCCGGAAATGCCCCCGCCCAGGGCCCCGGCCAGTCGGCTGTGTTCTTTCACCTCGGCAAAGCCCGGAATCAGGATGCTGCGCACGGGCTCGATGATGACGTCTTCCAGAGACCGGCCAATCAGGTCGTAGTCGCCTTTGAGCAGGCCGGCCACCAGCCCGCCCACGTTGCCCCACTGCCGGATGGCATCCTTGAGCAGTACCTCCTTCTTGAGAATCTGGCGGGCGTCGGAGGTCTTGATTTCAATCTGAGGGTGCACCACCGTCACGTGCAGCTCGGGGGCGGGCAGGGTCACGATGTCGGGCGTGGGCTCGGTGGCCCGAATCAGGGTGACGCCGCCGTAGATGGCCGGCGCGATGTTGTCGGCGTGCTGCACCCCCGAGGCCACTTCCTCCCCGAACATGGCGAAGCGCACCAGGTCCTGCTTGCTGAACACGTTGCCCAGCAGCTCGTTGGCCCCCACGACGGCGCCAGCGGCGCTGGCCGCGCTGCTACCGATGCCGCTGCCGGGCTTGATGTTTTTCTGAATCCGGACCTCGATGCCGGTGCCAGCCGGGGCCTCGCGCAGCAAAGCCAGCAAAGCCGCGCCGGCCACATTGCGGGTCGGCTCGGTGGACAGGTTGTAGTCGTCCTCGTTGAGGATAGTGACGCCGGGCGTATCGGTCAGGCGCAGGTGCATTGTGTCGGAGGGCGTGGCCAGGGCAAAGCCCAGCACGTCGAAGCCGCAGACGACATTGGCGACAGTAGCGGGAGCCAGAACAGTGATGGAAGCAGGCATAGAAAGCAGTTGAACAGCTGAAAATTAACCCCGCGCCGCGCGGATGATGTCGGCAAACACGCCCGAGGCCGTGACTTCCGCTCCCGCCCCGGCTCCCTTGATGACCAACGGCTGCTCGGAATACCGGTTGGTATAAAACAGCACCGCGTTGTCCTTGCCCTGTAGGGCGTAAAAGTCGTGGCCGGGCGCTATGGACTGCAAACCCACGCTGGCTTTGCCGTCGGCGTAGCGGGCCACGAACTTGAGCTTTTTGCCCTGGGCCGCGGCGGCTTCGTACAGGCCCTGGAAGTGGTCTTCGTGCACGGCCAGCTGCTCGTAGAAGTCTTCCACGCTACCTTCCATGCACGAGGCGGGCAAAAACGACACGTTGTGAATCTGTTCCATTTCCAGCGTCTCGCCCGTTTCGCGGGCCAGGATCAGGATTTTGCGGGCCACGTCGGTGCCGCTCAGGTCGAGGCGCGGGTCGGGCTCGGTGTAGCCCTCGGCCTGGGCCTGGCGTACCACCTCGGCAAAGGGCCGCTTGCCGTCGTAGTGGTTGAAGACGAAGTTGAGTGTGCCCGACAGCACGGCCTCGATGCGGTTTACCACGTCGCCGCTGCGCAGCAGGTCGTTCAGCGTGCCAATGACGGGCAGGCCGGCACCCACGTTGGTTTCGAACAAAAAATCGGTGTTGAACTCCTGGGCCAATGACTTGAGCCGGGCATAGTTCACGTACTCCGAGGCGCAGGCAATCTTGTTGCAAGCCACCACGGCCACGCTTTTCTCCAGCAAAGCGCCGTACACCTGGGCCACGTCGGCGCTGGCCGTCACGTCCACAAACACGGCGTTGCGCAGGTTGCGGGCATGAATGGCCTCAACCAGTGTGGGCAGGTGCAGCGGCTCGCCCTGCTCCAGGGCCAGTTTCCACTCGCCGGGCTCCAGGCCGTGCTCGTGCAGGGTAAACCGGCTGCTGTTGGCCACGCCCACCACCCGCACGTTCAGCCTGAGCTTTTCCTGCAGGTAGGCCTGCTGCCGGGCCAGCTGTTCCAGCAGCTTGCTGCCCACGTTGCCCACGCCCACCACAAACAGGTTTATCTGCTTGCTGGTGGCCTCAAAAAACGTTTCGTGCAGCACGTTGATGGCCTTTTTCACGTCCTGAGCCCGAATGACCGTGGAAATATTCTTCTCCGACGAGCCTTGGGCAATAGCCCGGATGTTCACGCCATTGGTGCCCAGCGCCCCAAACAGCCGGCCGCTGATGCCGGAGTGGTTTTTCATGTTTTCGCCCACCAATGCCACAATAGCCAGGTCGGTTTCCAGGTGCAGGGGCTCGACTTTGCCCACGGCTATTTCGTAGGCAAATTCCTCGTCCACCGAGCGTTGGGCCGTTGCCGCGTCGCGGGCGTTGATGCCCACGCTGATGGAGTGTTCCGAGGAGCTTTGGGTGATGAGAATCACGTTGATTTTCTCCCGGGCCAGGGCTTCAAACAGGCGCTTGGAAAAGCCCGGGATGCCCACCATGCCGCTGCCTTCCAGGCTCAGCAAAGCCAGCTGCCCGATGCTCGACAGGCCGCGCACGATGTGGTGGCTGGCCGGCGGCGCTACCTCAACCAGCGTGCCGTGGTCGGTGGGCGCGAAGGTATTCTTGATCCAGAGCGGGATGCCCTGGCTCATCACCGGCTGAATGGTAGGCGGGTACAACACCTTGGCCCCGAAGTGCGACAGTTCCATGGCCTCCTGGTAGGAGATGCGCGGAATCGGCCGGGCGTGGGGTACCAGGCGGGGGTCAGCCGTCATCATGCCGCTCACGTCGGTCCAGATTTCCAGGCGCCCGGCGCCCAGAGCCCCGGCAAAGATGGCGGCGGTGTAGTCGGAGCCGCCCCGGCCCAGCGTGGTAGTAGCGCCCTGGGCATCGGCGGCCACAAACCCCGGCACGAGGTACAGCGCCTCGGGCTGTCCGGCCACAAAATCGGTGATGAGCTGCTTGGTAACGGCAAAGTCGACGGCGGCAAAGCCGTGCTGGGAATTGGTGCGGATGAGCTGGCGGCTGTCGTGCCACTGGTGCGGCACCTGCCGGGCCCGCAGGCTGGCGGCTACCAGCTGCGAGGAAAGCAGTTCACCAAAGCTCATGACCCGGTCGAGGGTGCGCACGCTCAGCTCGCCAAGCAGAAATACGCCGTTGCAGATGCCTTCCAGCTCGTTGCAGTGCGTTTTCACCAAACTCAGCACGCTGCTCTGGCTGGTTACCGGCACCAGCTCCCGGGCGGCTTCCATGTGGCGGCTTTCGATGTGGTGCAGGCGCTGCCGGTAGGTCTCGTTGCCGGCAGCGGCCAGGCGGCCGGCCTCAATCAGGGCGTCGGTAATCCCGCTCAGGGCCGATACAACCACTAGGGTGGTTTCCTGCTGGGCCGCGGCCGTTACGATGGCGAGGACCTTGGTGATGTTGGCGGCGTTGGCGACGGACGTACCGCCGAATTTTAGAACCTGCATACCGTTTGGCGTAAAAAAGAACACACGAAAAAGCCCGGGCGTAGAGGAATCCCCTGGGGATTTCCTCGGCTCGGGCTGCGACTCACAAAAGAAACTAGAGAGAAAGAGGTAGGTGCAGCCCGGTTACCGGGTTGTTGTGACCATACCTGTACCCGTTAGAATAACGGGCAGAGCGCGGAAAAAAGCAGCTGTAGCAGTTGGCTGAAGCATTGGGCGCGTTGAATATTGAGCCCAAAGTAGCGAATAATCTGACCCGTCCAACTTCAGGCTCAGATTTTTACCGGATTTTGATTTTCTGCTGCGGTTATCCGGAGCCGGGCGAGGCAGGCGAAAACAAGCCGCAACGCCCCCGCACTATATTCTATTCGCCACACGGAACGCGGGGCCGGGTTCATCGTGTTTGTTTCCTTACCTTTGCAGTTGCAAATACAATTCCCTGAAGGCAAGATGCTAGATAAACTGGAGGCCATTCGCCAGCGCTACGAAGACGTAAACGAGCAGCTGATGCAGCCCGAGGCCATGAGCGACATGAAGCGCTACAAGACCTTGAATAAAGAGTACAAGGACCTCGGCAAAATCGTGACCGAGTACCGGAATTATCAGCAGGTGCTGTCCAACATCGAGGGGGCCCGCGAAGTTATTGCCACCGAGAAAGACGAGGACTTCCGCCAGATGGCCAAAGACGAGCTCGAAACGCTGCTGCCCGAGCAGGAGCGCCTCGAAGCCATCATCAAAGACCTGCTGATTCCTAAAGACCCCAACGACAGCAAGGACGTTATCATGGAAATCCGGGCCGGGGCCGGGGGCGACGAGGCCGCCATCTTCGCCGGCGACCTGCAGCGCATGTACATGCGCTTCGCCGAGCGCCAGGGCTGGAAAATGGAACTCGTGGACGCCACCGAAGGCACTTCGGGCGGTTACAAGGAAATTATCCTGGCCGTGAAAGGCGAGGACGTATACGCCAAGCTCAAGTTTGAAAGCGGCGTGCACCGCGTGCAGCGCGTGCCGGCCACCGAAACCCAGGGCCGCATTCACACCTCGGTGGCTTCCATCGTAGTGATGCCCGAGGCCGAAGAGCTGGACGTGCAGATCGACATGAACGACGTGCGCAAGGACCTGTTTATGTCGTCGGGCCCCGGTGGCCAGTCGGTAAACACCACGTACTCGGCCGTGCGTCTCACCCACCTGCCCACCGGCCTCGTGGCCCAGTGCCAGGACCAGAAGTCGCAGCTCAAAAACTTCGACAAGGCCCTGCAGGTGCTTCGCTCCCGCATCTACGAAATTGAGCTGGCCAAGAAGAACGAAGCCGAAGGCGCAACCCGCAAGAGCATGATTGGCGGCGGCGACCGGTCGGACAAAATCCGGACCTACAACTACCCCCAGGGCCGCGTAACCGACCACCGCATTGGCTACACGGTGTATAACCTGGCCAGCGTGATGGAAGGCAACATCGACGACTTCGTGGAGCAGCTGCGCATCGCCGAAAGCGCTGAGCGCCTGCAGGAAGGCGTGGCGTAGCCGCAACGCACTAAGCTGCTCTATAATCCGTTTGTCATCCTGAGCATTGCGCAGGACCTTGCCACGCCAGAACACCCCGTTCCATTGGCATAAGGTTCTGCTCAATGTTCAGGATGACCCGTTTGTACCCTGACCTCTATTCCTGCTATGCGCTTTCTGCTACCCTGTTTGCTAGTGTTGTCGTGCCTGCTGACCGTGCTGCCGGGCTGTGAGCCCAAGGAAGACGTGTTTACCACCGACCCCGGTGCCAAGCTCGAATTCTCGACCGATACGGTGCTCTTCGACACGGTATTTGCCCAGGTAGCCACGGTTACGAAGCGCCTGTGGGTGTATAACCGCAACAGCCGGGCCGTGAAGGTGGAGCAGATCCGGGTGCTGAATCCGGCCGTGTCGGAGTATTCTATTATCGTGAACGGCGACGCCGGCCCGATTGCCAACAACGTCGAAATCAGGGGTAAAGACAGCGTATTGGTGCTGGTGCGGGCCAAGCTGGGCCCCGGCACGGCCCAGCCCGAAGGCAAGCCGTTTCTGAATGCCGATCAGCTCCAGTTCAAAACCAATGGCAACGACCAGCAGGTGCAGCTGGTGGCCTACGGGCAGAATGCGTATTTCCACCGCGGGGTGCTCAGCTGCGCCGAGGTGTGGCGCGCCGACAAGCCCCACGTGCTGCCCGGCTCGGTGCTGGTGCCCGTGGGCTGCGTGCTGACCATCGAGGCCGGGGCCCGGGTGTATGTTCACGCCGGCGCGGCCATCATTGTGAAAGGCACTTTGCGCGTGAATCCGGACTTTGCGCCGACCACGGCGCTCAAGCCCGATGACCGCAACATCGTGCGCTTTGCCGGCGACCGGCTCGAATCGTTCTACAACGACGTGCCGGGCCAGTGGGCCGGTATTCAGTTCGACCCCGGCAGCAGCCGCAACAGCGTAGTGCGCTACGCCGAAATCAAGAATTCGAGCTTTGGCCTGCTGGTGTACAACCCTGAAAACCAGCAGCCCCGCCCCCGGGTAACGGTAGAAAACACGGTATTCCGGAACATTTCCGGAGCGGGTCTCACCTTCGCCAGCGGTGGGCAGAGCTTCGACGGCGCGGGCATTCTGGGCATTGCCGGCGAATTTAACCTGACCAACTGCTTGTTTACCAACTGCGGCGAGTACGCCATTCTGGGCCTGGCTGGGGGAACTTACAACCTGAATTTCTGCACCATTGCCAACTTCACGCCCCAGTTCCGGCGCGAAACCGAGTCGGTGGCTTTCACCAATGAGGGCGTAACCCAGGCCACGCCGGGGCCGCTGCTTACCCGTATCAGCATCCGCAACTCTATCGTCTGGGGCTCGGTGGCCGATGAGCTGCTCTTCAAAAACAGTAATGCCTACGCCGACTTCACGCTGGAAAACAACGTGTTGCGCACCCAGGTCTACAAAACAGCCTTGGCGGGCAGCACGGGCGCCATCCGGGGCAACCTGCTCAACGTGGACCCCAAGTTCAAGCGTCCCGCCGGGCAGTTTGCCGATAAGTTCGACTACAGCCTCGATACGCTTTCGGCGGTGCGCAATACGGCCAAGCCTTTCGGAGGCGTGACCAATGACCTGCTCAACCGCCCGCGCGACCCGGCCACGCCCGACCCGGGTGCCTACGAGCGTAAAAACCCCTAGCCCGCCCTAGTTGCTATGATCTGGATTCAGAAACGCCTGCGCATGCCGGCCGTGCGCCGCGGCTTTCACCTCATCACCGATGTGCTGGTGGCGGAGCTACCCGAACTGGAGCGCATCAAGGTCGGGACGGTGCACTTCTTTATTCAGCACACCTCGGCCAGTCTGAGCATCAACGAAAACGCCGACCCGACCGTCCGCCACGACTTCGAGCAGTACTTCAACCGGGCCATACCCGAGAATGCGCCCTACTTCCACCACACCCAGGAAGGCCCCGACGACATGCCGGCCCACCTGAAAGCCGCCACGCTGGGCACCTCTGTCACCCTCCCGATTACCAATGGCGAGCTGGCTCTGGGTACCTGGCAGGGCGTGTATCTGGGGGAGCACCGCAACCACGGCGGCCGCCGCTGGATTGTGGCCACGATTATGGGTTCGGAGAGCTAAAAGCCCAAAAGAAATCGGGGGCGTAACAAGCCGGCTTGGGTAGGTTTGCGTATGAAGCAGCAAAAGGCTTCTGTTGCGCTATGGTTTCTGCTGCCCTGCTTTCTTCTGCTAAACTGGTTTCGGCCCTGGCGGTGTCCGTGGCAGTGAGCCTGGGCGCCTGCCACAGCGACGACTCGGCCGCGGCCCGGGCCCAAACGACTCAGCCCGCCCCTACCAAGCGCCGCGCCGTGGCCAAAGCCCCAGTGGCCAAGGCTACCTGCGTCACGACCAACGATACGCTGGCCGGGCAGCCCTTTGGCACCGAGCCCACCGTCGCCGAGCTGCTTAGTGCCGGGGCCAAAGTGGTGTCGCGCAAGCCCTTTGCCAACCTGCACGAGAAAGGTCAGACCGACACGATTCTGACGCTGCAACACCAGGGCAATCAGTTCGAGTTCTACTGCATGCCCGAGCAGCGCCTGTTGCGGAGGGCCGTCATCACCAACTTCCGACCCGCCTACGGGCAGCGCCTGCGCCAGACGCTCGACGTATCGGCGCGGTTGAACGGTGGCTCTTGTATTAAAATGCAGATCCGCGACACGGAGCGGGTGAATAACGTGTCGGCAACTTTCTCGGACGGCAAGCCCGCCGTGGCACGCGTCGAGCCGTATCTGGACTAGGCCTGGAGGCTCCCTACAGCAGCACCCGCACGGTGGCCGAGTAGCGCAACGTGTCGAACATCACCAGCTTCTGCACGCCCTCTACCTTATAGGAGTTCAGCAAGCCATGCTGGTAATTCAAAGTCAGGGTTTTACGCGAGAAGAACAGTGGATTGTCCTGCGTCAGCACGGCCTCGATGGCACCACTCTGGGTATCGTTTTCCTCTACCCGCAACTGGTCTACGATATTCTCAATTCCGGCTTTGCGCCGGTACACCTTCACTAGATTTATCGTGTCGCCTGCCTGTGGACTCTGCGCTTCATAGGCGCCGCGCAGGGCCGGCTTGTTAATATCGGCCTGATAGAAGATCTGCAGCTCCTTGCTCCAGTCCACCTGTTCTACCCGGGTCGTTTCCACGGTTCCATTGCGCAAAGCCACCTGCTTTTCCACAGCCGGGCGGTGCTGAGTCAGCAGCTTGGTCTGGTTGTCGAGCAGGCCTTTCACGTCAAAATACAGCGGCTTGCGCACTGGCTGGCCGGCTTGGGCAGCATCCTGCTCCTGGCCACAGGCAGTGGCCAGGAGCAGGATGGAGGCCGCCCACAACGCTCTACGCATTCGAGGAAGCGCTAGCACCCACCGGTTGCAGCAGCGACACGCCGGTCATATCGGCGGGCTGGGACAGGCCCATTAGTTGCAGTACCGTGGGGGCAATGTCGCCCAGCTTGCCATCGGCCAGGGTGCCCTGGTAGTCGGCGTCGGCCAGAATACAGGGCACCAAGTTGGTGGTGTGGGCCGTGTTGGGCGTGCCGTCGGGGTTAATCATCATGTCGGCGTTGCCGTGGTCGGCAATGACGATACAGGCATAGTTGCTTTCCAGCGCAGCCGTTACTACGTCGCGGGTGCAGGCATCCACGGTTTCCACGGCTTTCACGGCGGCTTCAAACACACCGGTGTGGCCCACCATATCCGGGTTGGCGAAGTTGAGCACGATGAAGTCGGCCGACTTGGCCTGCAGCTCGGGCACTAGGGCGTCGCGCAGCTCGTAGGCACTCATTTCGGGCTGCAGATCGTAGGTAGCTACCTTGGGGGAGGCACGCATCAGGCGGGTTTCCCCGTTGAACTCCACCTCCCGGCCGCCCGAGAAGAAGAAAGTGACGTGCGGGTACTTTTCGGTTTCGGCAATGCGGATCTGCTTTTTGCCGTTGGCTTCCAGCACCGCGCCCAGCGTATTTTCGAGGTTGTCCTTCTCGAAAATCGGGGTGACGCCCACAAACGTGGCGTCGTAGTTGGTCATGGTCAGGTAGTGCAGGTTCAGCCTGTGCATGTTGAAGGCGTGGAAATCCTGCTGGGTCAGGGCCTGCGTGATTTCCCGGCCCCGGTCGGTGCGGAAGTTGAAACAGATAACCACGTCGCCTTCCTGAATGGTGGCCAGCGGCTGCCCGTCGGCGCCCACCTTCACGATGGGCTTCAGGAACTCATCCGTCACGCCGTCCTTGTAGGAGTCCAGCATGCTCTGAATCAGGTTCTGGGACGGGGCGCCCTTGCCGTTCACCATCAGGTCGTAGGCAATTTTCACCCGTTCCCAGCGGTTGTCGCGGTCCATGGCGTAGTAGCGGCCCACCACCGAGGCAATTTTGGCGCCGCTGCGGGCCAGGCTCTGCTCCAGGTCGTTCACGTAGTTCACGCCCCCCTTGGGGTCGGTGTCGCGGCCATCAGTGAAGGCATGAATAAATATCTTGTGCACGTCGGCATCGTGAGCCAGGGTGCACAGGGCTTTCAGGTGCTCGATGTGGGAATGCACCCCGCCATCCGACAGCAGCCCGATGTAGTGCAGGTTACGGCCCGTGGTGCGGGCGTATTCGAAGGCTTTTTCCAGCGCGGGCATGGCGCCCAGCTTCCGCTCCCGAATCGACTTGTTGATGCGCACCAGATCCTGGTACACCACCCGGCCGGCCCCGATGTTCATGTGGCCGACTTCCGAATTGCCCATCTGCCCATCGGGCAGACCAACGGCTTCCCCCGAAGCCTGCAGCTTACTGTGGGGAAAACGTTGAAACAGTGAGTCGACAAACGGAGTATTGGCCTTATCAATGGCTGATACCTCCGTATTCTGTGCCAATCCCCACCCGTCCAATATCACCAGCAATACCTGTTTATTCATAGCTGCAAAGATAGGCGCACTCGCGGGAACGTGCGCATTTTGTTGGTTTAGGTTACCTTGGAGCCGTAGCGGCCGGCTGTGGGGACATTTTATGGACAATGCCTACTTGGCATAGTTTTAGCGAACAGCATGATACATTCCCTACTCTAGTATGAAACGCAACATATTTCAGGTTATTACCGTCGTGTGGTTCTTGTTACTCTCCGTAACGGTACTGGCACAAGGTGAAGCCTTCACTCCGGTTCGCAATGCCATCCGGAGTGGCTCATCCCGGGAGTTGTCGCAGCATTTTGGCTCTACCGTGGAATTGAGCTTCGACGGTGACAAGCAAAGCTATAGCTCAACGCAGGCCGAATTCGTGATGAAGGACTTCTTTGCCAAGAACTCTCCCGCCGGTTTCGACTTTGTCCACTACGGTGGTAGTAACGAAGGAACGCCCTACGCGGTTGGCAAGTACGTGAGCAAAACCGGCGCCTACCGGATGTTCGTCAAAATGAAGTCGGATCGGGGCAATCTGGTCATCGACACCATCGATTTCACCAAGGAATAATTGTCACTGCGGGCTCGGAAGGGCTAAGAATTTGAGAAAAAGCTACTTATTCCACTCCAACAGCCTCTGGTTAGCCGCCAACTGTTTTTGATGATTCTCGGAAAGGCCCCGGCGCAAGTCAGGGCCTTTTTCTATTTTTGCACCGTGCAAAACCCTCCCTACCTCACTCCCGAAGCTCTCACCACATTTATCCGCGCGGCCCTGGCCGAGGATATCGGCGACGGCGACCATTCGTCCCTAGCGGCCATTCCGGCTGAAGCCCGCAACCGGGCCCACCTGCTGGTAAAAGGCGAGGGAATCCTGGCGGGAGTAGCTCTGGCGCACCTCATCTTCCGCGAAGTCGATGCGGACCTGCAGGTGGAGCAGCTTCTCAACGACGGGGACCGGGTAACGCACGGCGACATTGCCTTTATCGTGGAAGGCCGCTCGCGCAGCATCCTGACCGCCGAGCGCCTGGTGCTGAACTGCATGCAGCGCATGAGCGCCATTGCCTCCTACACAGCCCATCTGACCAGCCTGATGGCCGGCACCAAAGCCAAACTGCTCGACACGCGCAAGACCACGCCCAACTTCCGCATCTGCGAAAAATGGGCGGTCCTTATCGGCGGCGGCGTAAACCACCGCTACGGCCTCTTCGACGGTATCATCCTCAAAGACAATCACGTAGACTACGCCGGGGGCATCCGGCCCGCCATTGATGCTACCAAAGCCTATCTGGAGCGCACCGGTCGGCAGCTGCCCATCGTAGTCGAAACCCGCACGCTGGCCGAAGTGCAGCAGGTGCTCGAAGTAGGCGGTATCGAGCGGATTATGCTCGACAACATGGCCCCGGCCCGCCTGCGGGAAGCCGTGGAGCTGATTGCAGGCCGTTTCCCGACGGAAGCCTCCGGTGGCATCAACGACAACACCATTGCCGAAGTGGCCAGCACCGGCGTCGACTACATCTCGGTGGGCGCCCTTACCCACTCGGTCAAGAGCTTGGACCTGAGCCTGAAAGCCTTTTAAATTAATGTGAAGAATGTGGAGAATATGCTAAATGTGGGTTGTTCCGAGAACTGAACCCACGCTTGTCATTTTTCCCATTTCCCACATTCAGAACACATTTTCCTTCTTACGCAGATGCAACAGCCCAATCAACGCGGCGGCTACCGGCAGGCCCAGGGCCCCGCGCCCATGGCCATCCGGACCAAAAAATACCAGCTCGACACCGACACCTACACGCGCATGGCCATGGCGCAGGTCTGGAAGAAAGAGTGGTGGTACGCCCTTATTCCCCTGGCTATCGGCCTGCTGCCGGCCGTTATCTGGCCGTCGTGGTGGTGGGTACTGGGCGCTTTTCTGCTCACGCTGCTGTTCGTACTGCTACGCTCGGCCCAAATTACCGGCGTGGCCCAGATGGAGCAAAGCAAGGCTCTGTTTGAGCGTATGAACTACGAAATCGACAACCGCCAGATCATTCTGCGCCAGAGCGAAACCAAGGGCATGGGCGTGAACTGGGATATGATCGGGCAGGCCCGCCGCGACGCTGACGCCTACCTACTGTGGCTGCAGCCGCCCGCGGAAGCCGACGAATTGAAGGGCTTTAAGGGCTGGATGGCCCGCACCTTCAACGTGCCGATCTTCCTGTATTTCCCCCTGCGTATCTTCAACTCGCCCAACGACATCAAGCTGTTTGACTCGATGCTGCGCCGCAAAAACCTGCTGCCAGCCCAATCTCCGGCTTCGCCTGCGCCTACGAGCCCAACTTCCGCGTAACTTTGCCCGGTCTGAGCCGGTACAGTACTTCGGTACGACGCAGGTAAGGCAACAGGTAGCAGCCCTTATTAGGGCTGGTTGCCTGCCCCAACGCTTAGCATTTCAACCTCTTACGAACATGACTAAAAATCTTCTGCTCTCCGCTCTGGCCGTAGCCAGCCTGGCCCTGAATGCCTGCAGCGGCGAACCTTCGGACCTGCGTCCGGAAGCCAAAGTATCTCTGGACCAGGTAGCACCCGGCTCGCGCACCAGCGACAATTTCGACCAGGGCACGGTGGAAGAAGCCCATCAGGCCAAAGGTGGCGCTATTGCTGAGCCCATCAGCTCCCACACCGATTTCGAGAAGGACCGGCACCCTACCGCTGAGAAGGGCATTTCGGCTAACGGCGAAGAAACCGACCGCACTAAGACGGAAGCTGCTGCCCCCGCCGCTGCCAACACGCAGCACGATGAGAACGAAAAGCCCGCCGAAAAAATGACGGAGGAATAATATCCTCGTCCGTTTTAAAGCGTAGTAGGCCCCAGCGTTCAGTTGCCACCGACACCGTCGGGAGCGGCTGGCACTGGGGCCTACTTGCGCCTGCGCTTGGCCGCACCGCCCGGCGGACAGAGCCGCCGAATGTCGGGTGCTTTTTGTAACATTGTTGCAAAATAGCCCGTCTATTGTTTTTCCGGCTTGTATGTAGCCGTTCCCATTGCCGCTTATTTTCGCCCTGAATGCCACCATCAGAAGCCGAATGGTTTAGTACCTGGTTTGATTCGCCGTATTACCACCTCCTCTACCGGGACCGAAACCATACCGAAGCACGGGCTTTCATCGACGAGCTGCTGACTCACCTGCACCCCAAGCCCTCTACGCGCCTGCTGGACTTGGGCTGCGGCAAAGGCCGGCACGCTATTTACCTGAACGAGAAGGGCTATGACGTAACGGGGGTCGATTTGTCGCCGGAGAGTATTGCCTACGCCCGGCAGTTTGCCCACGAGCACCTGCACTTTTACGTGCACGATATGCGCGACCCGCTGCCCTACGGCCCGTTCGACTTCATCTTCAACCTCTTTACCAGCTTTGGCTACTTCGCCAACGAAACCGAAAACGTAGTGGCCCTGCGCTCAGCGGCAGCGGCCTTGCGGCCCGGGGGCAAGATGGTCATCGACTTTATGAACACCGAACTGACGGTGCGCCAACTGGTGGTGCACGAGCAGAAAACCGTGGACGGCATCACCTTTCACCTGCACCGCCACTTATCCAACGACTTCATCGTGAAGGAAATCCGCTTTACGGACCACGAAGGGCAGCCGCAGCAATACGAGGAGCAGGTGCGGGCCCTGAGCCAGGACCGGTTTGAGGAGTACTTCCAGATGGCCGGGCTGCGGCTGGCGGAGGTGCTGGGCAACTACCAGCTCGACGCCTACGACGAGAAGACCAGCCCCCGCATGATTTTCATTCTGAAAAAATAGGAGTCACTGTACTCATGCGGGTGAGTTAGCTTATGCACCACAATACAATCAAATGTCTCTGCAATTGACAGTTACTTGTATCCATACTTCAGCTATTAGCACATCAGCACATTTCTCACATTAGCACATTACCTATATGTGGTTTGCCGTTTTTCTGCTGTTTGTTACCGTTGTGGGGGCGGGGTGGCTTACCCGCTTCGTGCCCACGGCCCGCACTACCTGGATGAAGCCGCTACTGGCCTTCAGCGGTGCTTACCTGTTCACTCTGACCATCATGCACCTGCTGCCCGAGGCCCTGAGCCTGGACCCGGAGGTGAGCCACCGGATTGGCTACTTTGTGCTGGCGGGCTTTTTTGGACAGCTGCTGCTGGAGGTTTTCTCGCAGGGCGTGGAGCACGGGCACGTGCACTACCACACCTCGCACGCGGGGCGGGTGCCGTTTCTGCTGCTGTTTTCCCTGGTGCTGCACTCGTTTCTGGAAGGCAGCATCCTGGTGAAGTCGCCGGATGCGGCGGGCGTGGGGCAGAGCTTCTACGCCATTCTAGCCGGTATTGCCCTGCACCACATTCCGGCGGCCTTTGCCCTGATGGCAGCGCTGCTGCTGCGGCTAAACAGCTTCCAGCGGGCCTTTCCGTATCTGGTGCTTTTTGCCCTGGCGGGCCCGGCCGGCATCATCGTCAGCAACTACGTGGTGCTGGAAGACTTGCTGCAGGGCGGCTGGTACGCGGCCCTGCTGGGCTTGGTGGCCGGCAACTTCCTGCACGTGTCGACTACTATTTTGTTTGAAACGAGCCCCGAGCACCACCTGAACCTGCCCAAGCTGGCGGCCACGGTGGCGGGCTGCGCTCTGGCCCTGGCCGTCGATTTGGTATAATCAGCAGAACTGCACCTGGCTTCTATAGGTCGGTGTCAATAACCGGGCCCGAGCCACCCAAATACCGCTCAAGCTGGGCGGCGCGGGCCGTTTGCCGGGCCAGAGCCTCCTGCACCAGCACCAGCCGCTGGCGCATGGCCACTATGATGTCAATGGCTTCCTTGCTCAGGCCCAGGTCGTGGTGCAGGCGGGCAAGGCGGGCCAGGTGGTCGGCTTCGCCGTGCACCGCGCCCGGCCTATCGGCTTCATCGAGCAGGCCCAGATCGATGAATTCACGCACATCGGCCTCGCTCAGGCCGTATTGCGTCGAGCATTCGTGCAGGGTGATAGTGATGATGTGCGTTTCCATAGCGGTCAGGCTTCGTTGCGGAGGGTAGCCAGTTGCTGAATCAGGGCTTTTTCTTCGTCAGTCAGGTGTTGAGGCAGCGTGAGGCTGAGACGCAGGTACAGGTCGCCGAACTGGCCGGGCTGCTTGTAGACTGGAAAACCCTTGCCCCGCAGCCGCAGCCGGGTGCCGTTGGGCGTTTCGGGCTTGATCTTGATTTTAACCGGGCCCGAAAAGGTTTCTACTACTTGCTCGCCTCCCAGCAGGGCCTTGTAGACGCTCACGGGCACGTCCATGGTCAGGTCGGGTCCGGTGCGGGTGTAGCGCGCATCGGGCTGTAGCCGGATGGTGATGTAGAGCGAGCCGCTGGGGCCTCCGTTGCGGCCGGGCGCGCCCTGGTCGCGCAGCCGGATGGTCTGGCCGTCCTCTACGCCGGGCTGAATGGTGATGCGCAGCTTTTTGCCGTTTACCGTAAGAGTGCGCGGGCCGCCCTGGTAGGCATCTTCCAGCGTCAGTTCCAGCTCGGCCTGGTAATCCTGGCCCGCCGCGGGGCGGGGGTTGCCGCTGGCCCGCCCGCCGGAGCCGCCAAAGATGGAGCTGAAAAAGTCAGAGAAGTCGGCGCCGCCGAAGGGGTCGTTGCTGCCGCCCCCGCCGAAGCCGCCGCCCGGCTGTGCGTACTGCGACCAATCGAAGCCGCCGGCACTGCCCCGGCCGGCCCCGGCGTGCTGGTAGCGCTGCCAGTCGGCGCCGAGCTGGTCGTACTTGCGGCGCTTTTCCTCGTCGCTGAGCACTTCGTTGGCTTCGTTTACTTCCTTGAACTTGCGCTCTGCGTCCGCATCGTTGGGGTTCACATCGGGGTGGTATTGCCGGGCCAGCTTGCGGTACGCCTTGCGGATTTGGTCGGTGGTAGCGGTTTTATCCACTCCCAGCACCTTGTAATAATCTTTGTAGTCCATCGTATTGAAAAGCTGGGGGTTGTGAACGTCGTCTGACAGTCAGTTCGCTACCCTCAAAGTTACTTTTTGAGCGGGTCGTGGCCCCAGTTCATCAGGGAATAGCGCCAGCGGGAGTGCTCCTTATCGGTTTGGGGCCCCTGGGCCGTGTGCCGGCTGATATAGGAATGGACCTTATGCATGTGGGCTTTGTCGTCGGGGGTCAGCTCCGCTTTCTTTTTGCCCAGGATCTGCACGATGCGCTGGCCCGACTTGTGGCCGATGCTTTCCCCGTCGCCATCGTCCTGCCCCACCGATTTGGATTCTTCCGTTGTCAGCCACTTCTCCAGCTCTCTGGCCGTCATGTTCACCTGCTGCTTGAATTCAGCGTATATATCCGGGTTCTGCTCAGCTTTACTCATGTGAGGAAGGATTAAGAGAATGAAAAAACAGTTATTGTCGAGCTAATACTACGTTTTAACGCCGAACACCTTTCTGGAGTTGTTGCTGACCAGCCGGGAACTTTCGTGCGGGTTTTGTATTTTACTCCACTTGTACAAGCAGCGTATCCTCTCTCACTCTAATTTCTCTCCCATGAAACTCCGTTTCTCATTTCTGCTGACCCTGGGCCTGGCCCTTGCCGGTTTCACCGCCCAGGCTCAAACCAAAGTAGCCCCGCGCCGGGCCGTAGCGCCCAAAGAAAAAGTAGTTGTGCGCGAAGGCGTGACCATGAAAGACGGCGTCGTGATGAAAGAGGGCAAGGTGCTCTTCACCCGCCAGGGCATGACCACCACGCTGGCCGAGCCCACCACGCTGACCAATGGCACCAAAATCAACGCTGACGGCAGCGTAACCATGGCCGACGGCAGCACCGTAATGATGAAGGAAGGCGACATGCTTTCCCTAAGCGGCCGCCTGACGACTACCGCTATGAAGGCTGAGCAGGACAGCCTGATGGCCATGAGCAAAAACGGCAAAGGCAAAATGAAGATGAAGCGCAAGAACTAGCGTCTCGCTTTGTATTCGTAACAAACACAACAAACGCAACAAGGTCCGGGGCTAGCAGCTCCGGACCTTGTTGCGTTTTACCCCGGGCAGCTTAGCGCTGGGTGTAATCCTGGAAGATGGCGTGGACTTCAGCCTCGTCGCGGGCTTCGACCACTTCGTTGATGACAAACTGGATTTCAGCCTCGGTCCAGCTCTGGGCCTCAGCGGCTTTCACGAAGGCACTCAGGGAAGTGAACCGGTCGGCTTCGGCGGGCTGAAGCCACTTTACTTTCTTGCGGATGCGCATAGACGGCAGGTTTAGGGAAAGAGAATAGCGGCCGGGAGTTACCGTTTGGCCGCGGCGCGCACCACCTTCAGCTGCACCGGAGCCACACCGGCATCCACGATGTCGATTTTGCGGGCGGCCTTGCGCGAGAGGTCAATGACGCGGCCCTTGGCGTGCGGGCCCCGGTCCGTAACGGTTACTTTCACCGAGCGTTTGTTGCGCGGGTTGGTCACGCGCACCACCGTGCCGAAAGGCAGGGTATTGTGGGCCGCCGTGAGCTTGTTGGACCGATAGGTGGTGCCGCTGGCCGTTTTGCGGCCCTCAAACTTGTCGGCGTAGTAGGAAGCGCCGCCGCTCTGGGTGAAGGCACTTTTGCTGCCGCCGCAGCTGCCCAGCAGCAACGAAAAGGTCAGCAAACCGGCGGTAATAAGACGGGAAAGAAAAAGGAGCATCAACTCAGGGGTTAATTGGGGCGCGGCGGGCTTGTTTGCCGGCTTCAGGAATGCGCAATGCCAGCAGGTTGTCGAAGTTACCCTGAAACACGTTAAAATCGACGGTACCGCGGATACCGGGCACGTAGGCTTCGTCGCTGTGCTGCCAGATAATCCATTTGTCGCGGGGCAGCACGGGCGTTTCTACCTCGTAGTGCGCCAGCCACAGCGGGTACTCGTCGAAATGCCCGGCCAGGTGGCGCTTGTAGAAGCTGTAGTTGGAGTAGAGAATGGGCCGCACGCCGTAGTGGCGCTCCACCAGCCGCAGCCAAGTGGCCACGCCGCGCCGCATTACGGCTACGTCGTGAAACTCGGGCGCCTCCACATCGAGCACGGGCGGCAGGTCGCCGACGGCCAGCGGCACAGTGCGCGTAAACAGATTGGCCTGCTGGGCCCCGTCGTAGTTGGGCTGGAAGTAGTGGTAGGCCCCGCGGTAGATACCGGCCCGGTGGGCTTCGCGCCAGTTGCGGCGGAAGCGTTGGTCGCGCAGCGTAATGCCCTCACTGGCCTTGATAAAGGCGAAGCGCACCCGGTGCTCGGCCACAGTTTTCCAGTCGATGGTGCCCTGGTAAGCCGATACGTCGATGCCGTGCACCGAGTAGCCCGACAGCAGCGGGGTTTTTTCGCGGCCCGTAAGGCTGCCCAGCGTGAAGCTGGCGTAGTAGCGGCGCGCGTAGCGGTGAATCTGGCGCTGATACCGCAGATACCCGGCCAGCCCCACCAGCATTACCAGCAGCCCCAGCAGGCCAAGGTAGCGGCGCCAGGCAGGAGCCCGGCGGCGGGAAACAGGGCGGGAAGGACGTCGATTCATAAGGGTTGCCATGCCAAAGGTAACGAAGAACGAAGGGCCAATGATACCCGCTGCCGGGCAAAAAGCCGGCCCAGTAGCATCGGCCGCAGGCCCAAGAACGTATATGCACAGGCTTTTTGCCACCTTTGCAGTTCCTTTTTGCCCTAAAGTTATGCCCCAGCCTACCGACGTCCGCGACGAATCCGGTCACCTTATCCGCGAACTGCACGGCATCACGCTGGCCCAGATCCTGGAATATCTGGTGGCCCGCTACGGCTGGCCCGGCCTGGATGCGCGCATCCGCGTCAACTGCTTTGCCGTGGACCCCAGCATCAAGTCGAGCCTGACGTTTCTGCGCCGCACACCCTGGGCCCGCACCAAAGTGGAGGATCTGTACGTGGAGACGCGCACGGCCGAGGTGCTGGCCCAGCGCAAGGGCTAGGCCCTGAAGTGGGGAGGCAAGTATTGTGGTATAGTTCTTGGATGGATTTGTACCGCAGTATGAATGCATCGTCTCTCCCTACTTCTCTCCCCATGAAAAATTTCCTTCGTACCACCGCCGCTTCCGCCCTGTTCGCTGGCCTGATGGCGTTCGGCTCATCGGCCCAGGCCCAGGCCCAGGACGTGAAAACCCAGAGCAAGGGCAAAGGAGCCTTGGTCTACAAATCGGCCTACCAGGAGTGTATTTCCGCCGACCTCACGGGCCTGAAGCAGTGCGTGAACATGACCCAGGCTACCTACGTGGTAACGCCCTCCGGCAACGAAACCTCGGTCTGGAAAGGCACGGTGCCAGTGGAGCTGCGGCCCGCCAACGCGCTGGTCAAAGACGCTACCTGGCAGGAAAATGGCAAAACCTACAGCTCGCACAGCACCACCTCGCCCAGCGGCGAAGTAACCGTAACGCTGCACTATAAAGCTAATGGCAAAGGTAAAAAAGGCTAAGCCTGTTTAGGGTTCCGTTTAAGAAGTCGGCCAGTGGAGGTATCCGCTGGCCGACTTGTTTTTGTAGCTTGGGGCTGAAATGGCTGACATCACCGAAAAATCCGGACCACTGGCGCTGCTTACGGGCGCGGCCCTGTTCGTAGCATTCGAAACAGGCGCGTATTACCTGCTGAGCTGGGTTACCTCGGGCATGGGTATGGCCGACCAGCTACAACCCGAAAACACGATTGTGAGCAACTGGGTGAAGACCGTCGTGTTTCTGCTGCTGCACCTGCTGCTGGTGGTAGTGGCCGTACTGGTGCTCAGCAACCGGCTGCCGCGCCGCTACCGCGGGCAGGTGATGGGCTGGTTCTACCTCTCGCTGCTGCTGGGCTTCGTGCTGCTGATTCCGCTGTTCGGCTAAGCCGGGCGGGCAACAAAAAAGCCACTGCGGGGGCAGTGGCCAGGTGGAACAATGGTGTCGGTCGGCCCCGACGGTATGAATAGTGCAGCAGGAGCAGATTCCTAGCGCTGCTTGATTTCGATTTCGCGCTTCTGAGCGGCGGCATCCTTGTAGGGAATACGCACCTGCAGCTCGTGACCCTTATGTACCGCGTCGATGCGGGCCAGGTCGAGAGTGGCGGGCAGATCCAGGGTGTGGGCAAACAGCGGAGCGGCCAGCTTATCCTCGGGCTGATGACGGAACTCGCAGTACACCGTGAGGCGGCTGTTGTCGAGCACCACGTGGAAGTTCTCGGGACTCACGGCCGGCACGGCCACCCGAATGACAATGCCCTGCTCGCGCGTATCTATGCGCACCGCCGCCTGGGCCGTGCCGCCGCCCAACGTATTGAGCAAGTCGAGCTGGGGGGCAATGTTGCGAATAAACTCTTTGCTGATCAGATTCATGGCTATTTCCTTTCTTAGTTGAGAGCTTAAATACAAACGCTGTACCAACCTGGATTAAGGCATTCCGAGTCCTTTTGCCGGTCATAATGTCTTTACATTCACCTTCGGTCGTTATCATTGCAGTCACATTGGCATAATCAGGCGGTAACTACTCCCTTGCTGACGATACGTCGCTCTAATCAAAGCCCGCGACAACAATCTGTAATTCAGTACTATAATAAAACAAAAGGCCCCGCATTGCGAGGCCTTTTGGACTAGTTTGCTGGAAGCAGCCTTAGCAGTTTAGGCTTCCGAGTTCGAACGTTGCGTGTTGCGGGTACTACGCCCTTGCACGCTGGTCTGAAAAGCCGGGCGCTGGCCTTGCTCAGCCTGTTTACCGTCGGCCTTTTCGGCCGGATTGTCGCCGTTTTGCACCGCTACATCAGAGGCCTGCTGCCCCACCCGTTCCGACATCTGACCCTGGGCCGAGTTGTTTTGGCCACCCATAATCTGGATCTGGTGGCGCATGGTTTTCTGCTCGTCTTTCGGGACGGTGATGTGCAGAATACCATCTTCGAAGCGGGCCTGGATCTGCTCCGGATTTACGGTGTCGGGTAGCTGGAAGGAACGGTGGAAGGAGCCGAACGAGCTTTCGACCATGTGGTAGCGCCGCTGGTTCTGCTCATTCCGGAAGTGCCGCTCCCCGGAGATGCTCAGGCGCCCCTGCTGGAAGTCGACTTTGATGTCTTCGGTCTTCATGCCGGGCAAAGCGGCCTCAATTTCGTACCCTCGCTCGGTTTCGTAGGCGTCTATCTGTGGGGAAAAGCTGGACAGACGGCCGCGCGAAGCCAGTGAGTCGTTGAAGAACCGGTCTAACATGGTGCTGAAGGAGCCGGGCATCATGTCAGAAAAGGAATCCTGAAATTTCTGGATAGCCATGATAGTGGTTAGTTAAAATGGTGAAACAGAAAAAACGCGCTTTCTACGTCTTTGTCATGGAGCAGGGTTACACAGAAGATCAACTTTTTTTGGCTGAATTTTTACCCGTAACTAACAGGCTGTGAGTTGATGGCATCCTGCTTTACGCCCACTTAGCCCACCTTCCGCCGCCCCTGCCATGGCCCCCAAAACCCTTTTCTTCGACCTGACCCAGCTGGCGAGCCGCGCCCCGCAGGGCCTGCACAAAGGTGACACGCAGCGCGCAACCAGGCACCTGCGGCAGGAGTTGGCGGAGCTGCAGAACCGCCTCTACGCCGAAAACCGCCGGAGCGTACTGGTCATTCTGCAGGGCATGGACGCCAGCGGCAAAGACGGCCTGATTCGAAAGGTGTTCAGCGGCATCAACCCCCAGGGTGTGCGGGTGTACTCCTTCAAGGAACCTACCGCCGAGGAGCTGACCCATGACTTCCTGTGGCGGGTGCATCAGCAGGTGCCCCGCCACGGCATGATACAGGTGTTCAACCGCTCCCACTACGAGGATGTACTCATCACGCGGGTAAACAAGCTGATACCGGCGGAAGTGGCGCGGCAGCGCTTCGCGGCCATCAACGCTTTCGAGAAGCTATTGCAGCAGGCGGGCACCACGGTGCTCAAGTTCTACCTGCACGTCTCGGAGGAAGAGCAGCGCGAGCGGCTGCAGGAACGCCTCCACGACCCGGCCAAGCAGTGGAAATACGAGGCCGGCGACGCGGGCAAAGCCAAGAAATGGCCGCTCTACCGGCGCGCATACGAAGATGTGTTCCGGCACTGCAACCCCGCCAGCTGCCCCTGGCACCTGGTGCCCGCCGACCAGAACTGGTACAAAGCCTACGTAGTGGCCAAAGTGCTCCGCGACACGCTGCACGCCCTGAACCCGCAGTACCCGGCCAACAAGATGGCCCGGCCCCGGGAATGTTGAGCAAGCGCATAACTGCTTAGTCTACAAAATTCTACAGCACCCACACGTCGTCCGTCTGGGACAGAATTTCATTTTGCCACAGCAGCTGCTCCTCCCGGATGGGATAAGGCACATCGTGGCGAATGGTCTGATAGACGGCATCAAACAAGCCGGTGTAGTCACCCTTCTCGGCGGGCAGCACGGTGGTGGTCTTCACGTCGTTGCCGCCGGCTACCGTGAGCGTACCGGCCTGGTCGGCGGGCTCGATGCCATACTCAGGAGCCAGTGGAGAAAGGCCGCTGATGAGCTGCGCCTCTTGCACGTCGCTGCGGTTTTTGCGGAAGCTGCCCTGGGTTCCGTGCAGCACAAAAGCTGGCAGCGGATCAGCCATCAGCAGGCCCGAAGCCACCGTGACGGTGAAGCCCGAATACAGCAGCTGAATGGAGAAGTAGTCGTCGACCTGGGTGCTGGTGCGGAAGCGGCCGGTGGTTTTGCGGCTCTTCAGGGGCTGGCCAAACAGGCTGATGGCCTGGTCGAGCAAATGGGGCCCCAGGTCGTAGAGCAGGCCGCTGCCGGGCAGGGGTGTTTCTTTGAACGGCTTGGGATTCAGCGTACTCTTGAACCGGTCGTAGCGGAAGGTGACTTCGATGAGCTGCCCCAGCTGCCCGCTTTCCACCACCTGCTTTACGAGCCGGAAGTCACTGTCCCAGCGCCGGTTCTGGTAGGCCAGTAGGTGCTTGCCCTGCTGCCGGGCCAGGGCCCACAGCTCGCGCACCTCCTCGGGCGACGTGGCCACGGGCTTTTCCAGCAGCACGTGCTTGCCGGCCAGCAGAGCCTGGCGGGTAAAGTCGGCGTGGGTGTTGCTGGGCGTGTTCACTACAATCAGCTCCAGGCTCTCGTCGGCCAGCAAAGCTTCCACGCTGTCGTAGCTCACGACTTCGGGATACTGCTGCCGGGCTTCTTTGCGGCTGCGCTCCGTCACGGCGCTTAGCTCGAAACCGGGGTGAGTAGCCACGAATGGGGCATGAAATACCTTACCCGACATACCATAGGCCAGCAGGCCGGTGCGAATCTGTGTCATAAGAGAAGAGCGAGTAAAAGCGGCGGAACCAGCCGGTAGGCAGACGAGAGAAACGGCTCCGGCCGGAACCGGCGGCCGTCATTTCCCGCAAAGTACACGGACCAGCCGGACTTTTACGCCCTGTATACGCTCTTGCCGCCTTCCAGATCAGCTCGCCAGCTTAGGCTTTGGCAAACCACTTCAGCAGTTCCCGCCCTTTGGTGCGCAGCCGGTTCAGGTAGGAATCCGAGGTACTGGTGGGTGCATCGGCTTTGGCCGGCGCCGGGGCCAGGGGTTGCTTTTTAGCGGCTGTTTTGCTTACGCTGGCCGCTTTGGCCTTATGCTGAGCCACCGCCGGCTTCTTCACGGCGGGTTTTTTCTTAGCCGAGGTGTGGCTGAGCTTGGCTAACAGCGAAGGGGCAGCCGGGGTATGAAACTGCCAGGTCGGGTTGCCGTCCAGGGCGTACATGGCCTGTTGGCCGGTGGTATCGTTCTGTAAGTACTCGACCACGCGGGCGTAGTAGGTCTTGTTGGGCGCCAGATTCCGCAGGCTTATCGTGCTGTCGGGGCCGGCGGCTACTACGTAGGCGCCTTTGCCCAGCGCCGAGCCGTGCCCGAAGGCCGCATCGGGTGCGTAGCTGGTGCCGTCCTGGGGCAGCGCGGCCACCGGGCTGCCTTCCTGCAGAATCACCAGGCGCCGGGAGCCGTTGCCGTTGGTCCAGCGCAGGGCCGCCGTGCCCGTGGGCAAGATAGTGCCGCGCAGGTGGCTGGCATTTTGGGTGGGCGGAAAGAAATCCTGCGTGGGCCACTCGGTAGCGCCTTCCACGCACTCCCAGCCCAGCTTTTCCAGGTCATTCCAGAAGCGGTTGGGGTTGGCCCGGGCATTCAGCAGAATGGCCCAGGTGTAGCCATCGGCAGTTTGGGCCACGCAGCTGGCGGTGCCGTCGAGGCTGCCGGTGTGCCAACTCACCTTCTTGCTGACCATCCAGCCTTTGGCGTAGTGGCGGTTGTTTTCCGAAGGCTCCCGCATCTGCTCCACAGTGGCCGGAGCCAGCACGTCGGGCTGGGCCGGATTGCCGTCAGTAGCTACCAGAAAGCGTACCAAGTCGCGGGCCGAAAACAGCCAGCCGCCGTGGGCATTCATGGCCTCCAGGTTCCAGCTGCCATAGGCCGCCGACACGTTTTTGCCGGTGCCGTAGCACGAGGCGCGGTGGTCTTTGCTGAAATATTCGGCTTCGCGCTCGTTCTTATCAGCCAGCAGGTTGTGGCCCAGGTGCGCTTCCTGAATACCGGCCGGGGCCAGAATATTGGCCCGCACCCAGGTTTCGTACGATTGTCCGGTTACTTTCTCCAGAATCTTGCCCAGCACCAGGTAGCCCACGTTGGAATAGGCAAACCGGGCTCCGGGCTTGAAATCCAGACCTTTGGTGAGCAGAAAGCGCACCATGGTCGAGTCGCCGACGGGGTTGGGGGCACTCAGCGCATCGGCTACGTGCAGGGGGAAGTCGATGGGGTCGGAGCTGCTGAAGCCGTCGGTGCCGTTGTTGCGGTTCCAGCCGGCGCTGTGCTCCAGCAGCTGCTGCACCGTGATGTCGTACACCCGCTCGTCGCGGATGGCGCTGGTGTAATAGTCCGACTGCAGGTAGCCCTCGGGGCCAAACGCCTTGTGGCTCAGCTCCAGACGGCCGTCTTCCACCAGCTTCATGATGGCCGTGGCCGTCACGGGCTTCGACACGCTGGCCACCCGCATCAGGTGGGAAGGCCGCATGGGTACGGTGCGGCCCAGGTCGGCGTAGCCAAAGGCCCGGCTATACACCAGCTTGCCGTGCCGGCTGATGGCCACTGAGGCCCCCGGAATTTTCCAGCGCTGCATAAACTGCTCAATGGCAGCGTCGCAATGGGCAAGCTGAGGCGTTGAGGCGCCCGTCTGAGCCAGGGCCGGCAGAGCCAGCAACCCCAGCAGCAGGGCCAGTAAGTTCTTCACAAATCCAACGGGGCAAATGACACGCAAAACCTGCCTTTCAAGGCCGGCGCAGTCTTCCGACTGATTTACAAGTTTATTGGATTATTCCGAAAAAGACGCACGCAATAAAAAAGAATAAATTGTGATTTTCAGGGAAACAACACCCACTATCCCTCTGATTGCTAGACACTCCTGTCGCCATACCAACTTAAACCAGCCCCACAAGCTTGCGCCCCAATAGAATTATGGCACGTTTGAGAGCCGCGTAATACTTATGGCTGTATTGTGGCGCTGGCTACGCTTCGCCGCAAAATACCAACAAGTAGGTATTGCGCAGGCTCCCTAAGCGAAGGAAATTGGCGGTAGAGTCAGCAGGCTTATCGGTGGCAGCAAGGCGCTTTTTGGAGTCTCTGGGTAAGCCGTTCCTGCTGGCTTTACTCTCCCACAGCACTTCTCTGCACGGCGCTTCGGCGTCAGCTCCGGGCAAGTAGTGGTTGGTGTCTTGGTACTCAACCCGCTTGTTTACAGGCGCGAGGCTTTGTCTCGTGCCTGTTTTTTTGTCCCCATATTAAACTTTGCGGTTGGGGTTACAACTTGCTAAGCTGCGCCGTAGCTTTGCCGGCTTACCGCCCCTTTGCATGACGCTGCCCACACCGCCCGATTTTCTGACCGTCACCTACCGCCCCGATCTGCAGGTGCTGGTGGTGCGCTGGCAGCGGCTGATTACCGTGGACGAAATGCAACAGGGCTACCGGCTGCTGCTCGAGTACGCGGCCGAGTATGGCTGCCGCCGCTGGCTGCTCGATGGGCGGCGCCGCTTCAATACCGACCGGGAAGGCGCGCAGTGGATGGTTTCCACGTTTTTGCCCCAGCTGCAGCTGCGCCTGGGGGGCCGCACCTATTTGGCCTATCTGCTGGCGCCCGTCACGCTGCGCGACCAGGATGCCGATGCTGCTTTTCCGCCCGCCGCCTACTTCCTCGACAAGCCTTTCGTGGGGGAGCGGTTCGTGGAAGAAAAGGAAGCCCTGAGCTGGCTGCTGCGCCAGGTCTAAACAAACGGGCCCGGCCCTTACTCTCTGCCTGATTCCGTACCACTATGAAACACCGCCGCCCTGCCTCGGCTTCGCGCAAGCCCCTTGTATTTGCGCCCGAAAACCGGTTTGAACGCTGGGATGCCCACACGCTGGCTTCTCACCCCGACCCCGAGTTTGAGCAGTGCCACTTCGTGGGGTGCGACTTTTCCGGGGCCCCGCTGGGCCAGCTGCGCTTCACCGACTGTCTGTTTGAGCGCTGCAACCTGTCGTCGGCCAGCCTGGCGGGTACCGGGCTGCAGAACGTGACTTTCACCGACTGCAAGCTGGCGGGCCTGCAGTTTGCCGCCGCCCGCGACTTCCTGTTTGAGGTGCGGTTCAATGGCTGCCAGCTGCACTACACCTCGTTTTTCGGCAAGAAGATGCGCGGTACCCGCTTCGTGGGTTGCTCCCTCACCGATGCCGACTTTACCAGCGCCGACCTGACCGAGGCCGCGTTTCAGGACTGCACGCTGGCTGGCGTCGTGTTCCGCAACACCCAGCTCACCGGCGCCGACTTTACCACGGCCTCCCAGTTCACCATCGACCCCGACGGTAACACGCTGACCAAGGCCCGGTTTACGCTTACCGGCCTGCTGGGCCTGGTCAGCAAATACGGGGTGATTGTGGAGTAGCGCCGGGGGCGGGGCAAAACCCTGGCTTCGCGAACGGGGTTTAGAGTGCTTAATTCCTCAAGTCTAGTTCTGCGCCTTATGTCCAGCCTGTTTTCGCCGCTTACCCTGCGCGGCCTTACCCTGAAGAATAGAATCACCGTTTCGCCGATGTGCATGTACAGCAGCGAAGATGGTTTTGCCAACGACTGGCACCTGGTGCACCTGGGCAGCCGCGCCGTGGGCGGGGCCGGCCTGATTATCACCGAGGCCGCGGCCGTGGCGCCCGAAGGCCGCATCACCCCCGACGACCTCGGCATCTGGAAGGATGAGCATGTGCCCGGCCTGCAGCGCATTACCACGTTTCTGAAGGAGCACGGGGCCGCAGCTGGTATTCAGCTGGCCCACGCCGGCCGCAAAGCCAGCACCTACACGTCCTGGAAAGGCAGCGGCGTGGTGCCCGCGGAGGAAGGCGGCTGGCAAACCGTAGCCCCCAGCGCCGTGCCCTTCCACGCCGGCCAGCCCGCCCCCACAGCCCTCGACCAGGCCGGAATTAATAAAGTTATTGCGGACTTCCGGGCAGCCACCGTGCGGGCGTTGGCGGCGGGCTTTCAGGTGGTGGAAGTGCACGCGGCCCACGGCTACCTGCTGCACGAGTTTCTCTCGCCCCTGAGCAATGCCCGCACCGACGCCTACGGCGGCTCGTTCGACAACCGCATTCGGCTGCTGTTGCAGGTGGTGGAAGCCACCCGCGCCGAGTGGCCCGCCGAGTATCCGCTGTTCGTGCGCATCTCGGCCACCGACTGGACCGAAGGCGGCTGGAGCGACGACGACTCGGTACAGCTGGCCGCTATTCTTAAAGAGCAAGGTGTAGATCTACTCGACTGCTCAACCGGTGGCAACGTACCCACAGCTGCTATTCCGGTGGGGCCGGGCTACCAGGTGGCGTTTGCCGAGAAAGTAAAAAAAGAGGCCGGCATCCTGACCGGCGCGGTGGGCATTATCACCACGGCCGCCCAGGCCGAAGCCATTGTCGCCAGCGGCCAGGCCGATTTGGTGCTGCTGGCCCGCGAGATGCTGCGCGACCCTAACTTCCCGCTGCACGCGGCCAAGGAGCTGGGCATCGACGTGGCCTGGCCCGACCAGTATGCCCGCGCCAAGCGCTAGTGTAAAGTATATACAGAGGAACTGGCCCTACACCTCACAATTCGCTGCTCTAAATCCGTACCTTTTCGGCACTTATATCTATTTCTTATTCTATCCATCGTTTTCTATGCTAGCAGCGCTGTTCGCCGATTTTGTGGGCCTGATTTTTCCGCAGGTGTGCCTGGCCTGCTCCGAGGCCCTGACCCGGGGCGAAGACCATATCTGCACAGCCTGCCGGGCCCAGCTCCCTTACACCGACTACCACAAGCTGCCCGAAGCAGCTAACCCCATAGCCCGCCGCTTCTGGGGCAAGGTGCCCGTGACGCATGCTCTCAGCTACCTGCGCTTTCTGCGCCACGGCCGCGTGCAGCATCTTTTGCACCAGCTCAAGTACCAGGGCCAGCGCGACGTGGGGCAGGTGCTGGGCCGCTGGTATGGCACTGAGCTGACTCAGCAGGGCCTCAACCAGGAGTTCGACCTGATAGTACCCGTACCCCTGCACCCGCGCAAGCTGGCCAAGCGCGGCTTCAATCAGTCCGACTGCTTTGCCGAAGGGCTGTCGGCCAGTCTGCAGGTTCCATGGGACGCCGCCGCACTCTGCCGTACGGAACACACCAGCTCCCAAACTCAGAAAAACCGCACCCAGCGCTGGCAAAACGTAGCCACAGTGTTCGAAGTGGCCAACAAAGCCAGCGTAGTCGGCAAGCACGTGCTAGTGGTCGATGATGTGCTGACGACCGGCGCTACCCTGGAAGCCTGTGTGGCCGTGCTACTGGCTGCTGGCTGCCGCCAAGTTAGTATTGCCACCATTGCCTGCGCCGAGCAGTAAACAGCCGCTTTGCCAGCCCATATTATCTAAAAGTAAAAGCCCCGACCTGTTTCCAGATCGGGGCTTTTGTCGGATATGTAAGTCCGCTTACTTGTTCGAGCCAGCGTTGATCATCGCGCAGCGGAAGCCGATAGCAGCCGTAGCCGAGTCTTCTGCCATGAAGCGACGCGTACCGGGCGACAGCCAATAGGCTACGTCTTTCCACGAGCCGCCTTTGTACACGCGCACGTGGTCATCGATGAGCGACTGGTAGTTCTTCTTGTCGTACTTCTCGGAGGGGTCCAGGAAGCCATTACGACGGAAGGGGTTCAAGTCTTCCACGTCTTCAAACGACAGGGGACGGTAAATGTCCTGTACCCATTCATTCACGTTGCCCGACATGTTGTACAGGCCGTAGTCGTTTGGTGGGTAAGCATATACGTACTCCGTAATCATGGCGCCGTCGTTCAGGCTACCGGCAATACCCGCGTAGTCACCGCGGCCACGCTTAAAGTTGGCCAGGAAAGAGCCCATGCTTTTTCCATAGGGGTTACGCACCTGGCGACCATCCCAAGGATAGATACGCTTGTTTTCCTGGTTCTCGTTGCCTACTTCCTGGGTGCCGATCAGAGCCTGAGCAGCGTATTCCCACTCAGCCTCGGTGGGCAGGCGGTAGTTTGGCAGGGTGTTACCGTTTTCGATGGCAATTCTGGTGCCGCCGCCCGACTCGGTGCCTTCAGCAGCATCGCCGCCTTCAACTTCCTTGTTCTTGCGGCCAAACAGGCCACCTTTTTTCTTGGGGGCGCTGCCACCATCTTCACCTTCGCCAGCCAGGCGTTCGTTCACTTTAGCTGTACGCCAGGTGCAATAGTCGTTGGCCTGCAGCCAGCTTACACCTACCACGGGGAAGTAGCGGAAGCCGGGGTAACGCAGGTAATAATCAACGTAGGGGTCGTTGAAGGACAGCTCCCGGGCCCACACGGTAGTGTCGGGCAAGGCGCGCTGGTAAATTTCTTCGGAGGAGTCCTTGCGTACGAAGTGCAGGTATTCGAGCCAGTGAATGTTGGCCACCTCGGCTTCGTCCATGTAGAAGGAGGCGATGGTAACGGTCCGCTCGATGTTGTCGTGCGTCATGGTTACGTCCTCTTCCTGGGTGCCCAGCACCGTCCGGCCACCTTCGATGAAGACCAGACCAGGGCCTTCCGGAATGCCTTGATAGTCGGCCACTTTCATGCCTTCCTCGGTATTGTACTCAATGCCCGTAGTCGAGCTGTACTTACCGGGCTTGGTAGCCGTGGGTGGTCCACCCTTACAGGAAGCCAGCGCACAGGCTCCCACTACCGCAAAACGCAGGTACTTGGAAAAATTCATGATCAAGTTGAAACTACCTGAGAGAAAATGATTTATGAAAGGCAATTCGGATGCAATAATACGAAATTTTAGAACGCTGGGCAAGGAATTGACGGGTAATTACGGCGTTTCAACCGGCGCCAGGCTGCTTCCAGCGAATCGAAATTCCGCAGGCCCAATGAAAGCTCGTGGGCTCCCCCCAGGTCGGCACTCAAAGAACTCAGGCTCGCATCGTAGCTATAACCGAGCCGAAATGCGCCGAAACTCACGCCAGCCGTAGCCGTCAGAATCTTCTGCGGGCTGCTTGAGCCCGGCAAAGGCACGCCCCGGTACATAAGGCCCAGGGTAATGGGTGTCAGCACGGCGTAGACCCCGGCTTCGGCCCGCTGGCTGCTGCCCTGCCGGGTGTAGCTGACTGTAGGCGACAAACTGATTTCGCGGTATTGCTGCTTGGTTGTGTTACGCACGAAGAAATGTTTATAGCCCCCGGTTAAGTTCAATCGGAGCGGCAACTGAGTTTGGCTGCGAAACCCCAGGTCGGGCTGGTTGAGATGGTGGCTCGCCAGGCTCAGCCAGAACCGGTCGGAATAGAGCAGAACACCCGTGCCGAGGGTGAGGTAGCTCACGGGGTTGTAGTCGAGCGTTTCGCGGGTGCCGCCCTGCACGCTGCCGTCGGCGTCGATTTGGTCGCCAAACACTAGGTTGCTATAGCTGATCCGCTGATTACCGTAGCTCACCTGGGCTCCGCCGCTGAAGCTGAGCTGGGGCGTGAGGCGGGCGTGGTAGGCATAAGTGCCGCCCGCCTCAATGCGCGTGTAGCCGATGGCGCCGGTGCGGTCCAGGTTCAGGAGCAGCCCCACGGCGCTGGTCTGGTCTTTAAACCGGTAGTCGGCGGCCAGCTGGGTGGTCTGAAAGGTGCCGGCCAGCGTCGGGAACTGGTTGCGGTAGCTGAGCGTGATGCTGTAGTCGTCGAACAGGCCGGTGAAAGCCGGATTGGTATGCATCCGGGTGGCGTAGGGCTGGGCGAAGTACAAATCCTGCCCCTGGGCCGCGCCGCGCCCGGCCAGGCTAATGCCAAGCACCAGCACCGACCGGGCCAGGGGCGGCCACCGAAGCTGAGCCCCGACCGTGCGGGTAGAGCGGGCAGAAGAAATGTAGTACATCCGCATAAGCAACTTCTTTAACGCGTTGGGTCTCTGCTTTCGTGCATGCCGGCTTGTGCGGGGTGGAACTAAAATGTCGAAATCATCCATCTTTTAGGCAAGGTGGCTTCTGCCGGGCCGCATGGCAGAAGACGCTGGCGGGGTTTGCGGCAAAACTACTGGTACAAGACCGGGCTTCCGGTAAGTTCTGCACTACTTTTGTCATGGGCTGAGTATACTGCGGCTTGGCACCGACTCCTTCCTCGTTTTTTCCTTTACTCGTATGCGCAAATTCCTGTTAGGCTTACTGATCTTCCTAGTGGTGGTGGTAGCGGCCGTGGCCCTGACGCCCATCTTATTTAAAGATAAAATCAAGCAGGCCCTCGACCAGCAGCTGGCCCAGCGCGTGAATGCCAAGGTGGAGTACGACCCGGGCAATGTAAGCCTGAGCCTGTTCAGTACTTTCCCTGACCTGGCCCTGAGCATCGACCAACTGCGCGTGATTGGTAAAGACTCGTTTGCCCGCGACACGCTGGCCTACCTGCCCTCGTTCCGGGTCGGGATGGATTTGATGAGCGTGGTGCGGGGCGAGCAAATTAAGATTAAATCCATTGAGCTTGACCAACCCGACATCAGCGCCAGAGTACTGAAAAGCGGGCGGGCCAACTGGGACATTATGATTTCGGATTCGGCCGCGGCGGCCCAGGGCCAGGATACCAGCCAGGTAAGCCTGGCCATCAAAGGCTGGAAAGTGAACAACGGCCACCTGCGCTACGAGGACCGCACCATTCCCTTCAGCATGGAAATGCGCGGGCTGAACCACTCCGGCTCGGGCGACTTCACCCGCAACATCTTCGACATGGTGAGCCAGACCACGGCCGACCAGCTCTCGATGACCTACGCCGGCACCGAGTATATCTCGAAGAAGAAGCTGACGGCCGATGTGACCATGGCTATGGACCTGGGCAAAATGCTGTTCACCTTCAAAGACAACAAGGTGCAGCTCAACGACTTTCCGGCGTCGTTCCAGGGCAGCATCGGCCTGCCCAATGCCACGGACATCACCTACGACCTGACGTTTAAGGCCCTTGAAACCGACTTCAAGAACATTCTGAGCTTGGTGCCAGGCGTCTACACCGAGCAGTTCAAAGACGTGGAAGCCGGTGGCAAAGTGGCCTTCGACGGCTACTTCAAGGGCGTGCAGAACGAGGTGAAGATGCCCGGCTACGGCGTGAATCTGCAGATCAAGAACGGCATGTTCCACTACCCGCAGCTGCCCCAGGCGGCCCGCAACATCAATGTGGATATGAACGTGGACAACCCCTCGGGCTTCACCAACAACGTGAAAGTCAATGTGAAGCAGTTTCACCTGGACCTGGGCAAAAACCCGGTGGAGGGCAACGTCATTGTTGACGGGCTGGAGCCGATGAAGATTGACGGCCGCGTGAAAGCCAACGTGGATCTGGCCGAAATGATGAAGGTGTATCCCGTGCAGGACCTCGTATTGCGTGGGCAGCTCTTCGTGGATGCTACCGGCAAGGGCACCTATTCCAAAACCCAGATGCCGGTGGTGAATGCCAAGATGAACCTGACCAACGGCTACGTGAAGAGCAAGCAGTTTCCGGCCCCCATCGAAAATCTGACGCTGAACGGCACCGTGCTGAACAGCACCGGCCAGGTCAACGACACCCGCATCGACATTCCCCGCTTCCGGATGCTGCTGGACGGTGAGCCGCTGGAAGGCCGCGTGGCGGCCCAGAACATCGACAAGCCCATCTTCGACGCTGACATTAAAGGGGTGGTGGATCTGACCAAGCTCACCAAGATTTTCCCGCTCGAAGGCATGACCGTGACGGGCCGCCTGAACGGCAACGTGGCCGCCAAAGGCAAGATGGCCGACATCGAAGCCGGCCGCTACCAGAGCGTGGTGGCCTCGGGCACCGTGAATGCCCAGAATGTGACCTATAAGAGCAAGGACCTGCCCCAGGGCGTGAAGGTGACCAAAGCCACGGCTACGTTCAACAACGACCAGATTGTGCTGCGCGATATGACAGGCTTCGTGGGCTCGTCCGACATTGCTGCCTCGGGCACGATTTCGAACTACATGGGCTATCTGTTTACGCCCGGCCAGAGCCTGCGCGGCACCCTGAACGTGGATTCGCGCCGCTTTAATGTGAACGAGTGGATGGTGGACAACGTGAGCGGCCAGCCCAGCGCCGGTGCCACCACGGCCGCCAAAGCGCCGGCCACCGCCACCAAGGCCGACGGCGTGCTGGAAATCCCGCAGTTCTTCGACCTGACGCTGAATGCCAACGTGGGCCAGGTGGTGTACGACAACCTGAAGCTCGACAACATGAAGGGCGCGCTGGTTGTGCGCGACCAAGCTGTGAACATGAACGGGCTGACCTTCAATACCCTGGGCGGCAACTTCGCTACCACCGGCAGCTACACCAGCAAAGATTTGGCCCACCCCAAGTTCAACCTGGGCCTCAACATTAAGAACCTCGACTTCCAGAATGCCTTCACGGCCTTCAACTCGGTGAAGAAACTCGTGCCGCTGGCCTCGCAGGTAGAGGGCATTTTCTCCACGAACTTCAGCGTGAGCGGCGAGATGGGCCAGGACATGATGCCGGTCTACAGCACGCTCACGGGCAAGGGCCTGTTTGAGGTAGTGCGGGCCGCCGTGGGAGCCTCGCCGGTACTGAGCAAAATCAGCTCCCTGACCCAGCTGCAGGAGCTGAAAAGCTTTGCTGTAAACAACAAGGATGTGGCCGCCGAACTGATCAACGGCAACTTCATCGTGAAGCCTTTCGACTTCAATGTGGGCCAGATTAAGAGTACGCTGGGTGGCTCGTCCAATATCGGTGGCGCCCTGGAGTACGTCATGGCCCTCGACGTGCCGACCGGCAAAGTAGGTAACGCTTTGAATGCCAAGCTCACTCAGCTCACCGGCGTGCAGGACATCAAAGGCACGGAGCGCGTGACGCTGGGCCTCAAAATCGGCGGTACCGTTACGTCGCCGCAGGTAGCCCTGACCACCGGGGGCGTGAAAAGTCAGGCCAAGGACGTGGCCAAGAGCCTGGTGCAAAGCGTGGTGCAAAGCAAGGTGAACGATGCCAAGCTTAAGCTGGCCGCCAATACGCAGGTAGCCCAGGACAGTGCCCGCAAGGAGCTGGACCGCAAGCGGGCCGAACTAGAGGAAAAAGCCCGGTTGGAAATCGAGAAAAAGCGTCTTGAAGCCCAGGCCAAGCTGAAAAGTCAGGCTACCCAGACGCTGGGCAACCTGTTTGGCAAGCCGAAGAAGCCCGCCGCCAAAGCCCCCGAGCCCACGCCAGCTGATAGCACAAAAGCGGGAGAGTAGAAGATAGCCGGGAAGAGTAGCCGGAAAAACAGGACCGATTATTGTCTGAAACGCAGAAGTCTTGCATTCGTCAAGGCTTCTGCGTTTTCATTTTCCACCCTTCCCACTCTGCCGTATGACGTTTAAACCCCTCTTCTCCCTGGCTTTGCTAGCGGGCATCACCCTGGCTGGCTGCTCGAAAGACAACGAGTCGGACGCCCAAAACACCTCTAAGCTGGAAGTACGCCTGATGGACGCGCCCGGCGACTTCAACCGCGTCAGCCTGGATGTGCAGAAGATAGAGGTGCACCTGAAAGAGGAAAACGACCCGAATGGCTGGCAGTTGCTGCCCTTCACGCCCCAGGCCCTCAATGTGCTGGAGTACGTGAACGGCCGCTCGGCCTTGCTGGTCAGCACCGATTTCGCGCCCGGCGACCTGAAGGAAATTCGCCTGATTCTGGGCCCCAACAACACCGTGACTACCCGCGACGGGGAAGTGTACACGCTGAAAACGCCCAGCGGTCAGACTTCTGGCGTGAAACTGAAGTTGGACAAAGCCACACTTCGCCAAGGCGAAACCTTCCAATTGCTGCTCGACTTCGACGTGGCCAAATCCATTGTGGAGCGCGGCAACTGGAAGCCCGGTAACGATAAAAAGGAGCGGTTTCTGCTGAAGCCGGTGATTCGCCTGGTAGCTCAGGAAATTGCGGGCGGCATCTATGGCACCGTAACGCCGGCCGCCGCGTTGCCCCAGATTCTGGCTATCCGCTCGTCCATCACCCCGGCTGATACATTCAGCACGGCCGCCGATGCCAGCGGCGCCTACCGGTTCCAGGGCATTCCTTCCGGCACCTACCGCGTCGAGTTCTTTCCCACGGCTACTGCCCCGGCTAATCAGCAGGCTTATCGCACGGCTACCGCTACGGGTATTGTGGTGGTAAATAACCAGGCTACCAGCGTGCCGACAGTGAAGCTCCAGTAAGCAGTACTGGCAACCAAGCCTGAAAAGCCCGGCAGCTGCCGGGCTTTTTTGTGCCCTCTACTTTTGCGTTTTGGCTGCTCAATGGAATCCGGTGAAAGGCATAGTGTGGATAACTGAGGGTCATAATATTTCCCAGATTGGGAATAGTTGCATGTTTTATTCTTGTCAATGTTATATAACTAATAAACAATGCAATACAGGAAATATTTACCTCCTCCTATGCCTGAATATCCAGCGTAATTTTCTAGGTTTGGGACGCCAAACTATTATCTGTCTCACTCTACCACCGTTTGTATGAAGACTCACCTACTTTGCTCGGGCCTGCTCACGGCCGCCGTTTTCCTGACCAGCTGCGAAGACGCTTTAAAGGATGTAGCAGCCCCCGCCGCCCAGACTACTGCGCAGGATGCTAAGAAAGAAAAAGAGTCTGCGGGCGCCTACCAGGCCGTCAGCGTTGACATTCAGCGGATCGAAGTTAGCCAGGATGCCGATGAGCGCACCCTCAGCTGGACTACCTTGACGGATGTGCAGCCCGGCGTGCGCAACCTGCTGAACTCCGCTACGCTTGCTTCGCCTTTGTTTACGACCTCGGGCTTCCAGGCCGGCACCGTTAAGCAAGTGCGGCTGGTTTTGGGCGCCAACAATACCATTACCCTCAGCAATGGCCGCGTAGTAGCGCTGGATACGCCCAGCGGCTCCACTTCCGGTTTGAAAGTGAAAGTAAATGCCCGCGTGGGCGGAGGCCTGCAGTACGCCGTGCTGGTTGGTATCGACCCCAATTGGCAGGTAGTGGCTAAAGGCAACGGTACTTATGGCCTGAAGCCCGTGCTGGAAGGCTACGTAGCCCAGACCAGCACCGGCAACGGTGGTGGTGGCGAAACGGAAGCCCGTACCCAGCGCTAAGGTATCCGCTACCAGACGTAAAACGCAGAAAGCCCCTCATCTTCATTGGTGAGGGGCTTTCTGTTGGTAAAAGCAGTTTCTACAGGCTCTTCAGCAAGTCGGTCAGCTCCTGCTGGGTGCTCTGGGTTTTGTCTTTGGCATACCAGCCGTGCAGCTGAGTCGAGAACTCCTCAAACGGTAAGTTCTGAGCTTTCAGATCCAGAAACATCTGCTGGGCCGTAGCGGGGCGAGGGCCCCAGCTAGTTACTTCCGTGCGCGTCGCGGCATCGAGCACCACGAGCTTGGGAATGGAGCGGCCCCCGGCCGTGAGGTACTGATCCATCAAATCCAGGTTTTCGTCGCGCAGGAAGTAGTGCGTGGTGATGGTGCCGCCCGAGGCCTGCGCTACGGCTTCCAGCACGGGTACAATCTGGGCCGCGTCGCCGCACCAGCCTTCCGTGATAATCAGCCAGGCGTAGGGCTTGCGCACCTGGGCCAGGGTCTCGCGCAGTTCGGGCAGCAGCTGCACCGTTTTGTCGAGGCGGCTCATGCGCTGCACGTTCAGGCGGGTGTAGTTGGTCAGCAGCTCCGACTGCTGGGGGCCGGTGGTTTTGCCCTCGGCCTGCAGCGCGTCAATCAGCTGGCGGTAGCTGGAATAGGTGTAGCTGGCGGCCAGGCGCTCAGCGCTTACTACGGGAGTAGCCATAAGAAAGAAGTCGGGGGAAGGAAGAGAGAGTGACGTATAACCAGCAAAAAGCCCTTTGGTTTGGCTACCAAAGGGCTATACAGTACCGTCTGCCGGTTGCCTACAGGCTTACCTGCGGCACCCCGGCTGCCGACAGCTCGCGGCAGTAGGTGATAAAGTCGGTGTTGATGGGCTCCAGACCATTTTCCCGCAGGCGGGTTGCGACCTGGGCGCGGTGGTAGTTGGCATGCACTGGCACGTGGGTGAAAATATCGGACACTTGACTGGTGTAGGAGTCGCCCACGGAGTTGGTGTAGGAAATCTGGCGGCTCAGCTCGGCCTCATCCGCCGTACGAATCAGCTCGTGCAGGTGCCCGGATGTTTGCTGGTGCAGCTGGTGCAAGCCGGCCAGATCGTGCTCCTGCCACACTTTTACCGGGCTTTTGGTGCCGGTGAGGCGGGCAATCCAGATGGCCTGAGCATTGAGCACGTGGCTGAACAGGCGCAGGCACACGGCCGGAATTTCCTGGCCCGCGGCTACCAGGCCGTCGAGGTGGCGCAGCAGGGTGTCGTTCGCCCACACGTTGTAGGCCCCCAGCTTTTCGTTGGTGTTAATCATAATGGTAAAAGGTGAATGCAAAGGCGGATGAAAGCGGGGACGCCCACCGGGACAGGTGCCTACCGGGGGTCTCGCCAAACCAGCATTTCGCCGGTTTTGTTTTTGTCAAAGTCGGGGCATTGGCCGTCGCCGCGGCCGGTCAGGCCTCCTTCCGGATGGCAGATAACCTTGCCCTTGGCGTCGTAGAGGTTGGAAAACTGGTCACAGCAGCCCACAGTTTCGTAGTACACAACCTGACCCTTATACCGGTAGCGCGAAACCTGCACGGGTGGGTTCTGCTTGGGCTCGGCCAGGTGGTTCTGAATGCGGGACTCCAGCCAGGCTGGGCGCGAAGTGGTGTCGAAGGCGGTGGCCCGGGCCGGGCGCAGGTCGGTGGTGTTGGTGCTGGTGGGGTTGGGAGTGTCGTTGCCGTTCACGCTGCCGCTCACGGGCGGGTCGGTGGGCGTGGTCACGGTTACGCCGCGGTTGCAGGCCAGGGCAGAGCATAAGACAGTCACGGAGGTGACCAGAAGCAGAGGAAGACGCATACGATCGGGCGGTTAGCAATAATCCGCTCCTGCTACAAAGCAGTATTGCGGCAAAGATGCAGATAAACTTGCGTTACGCAGTTGCCGAGCCATTGTTCAGGGCCAGCACATTCCGGTCGTGCTTATCCGCCTCAGCTCGTTTACCAGCCGCCTGATGCGCTGCCAGACATGAACTGCTCCCAGACGAACTAGCGGGCCGGAGCCGTGGGCAGCGTTAGCAACAGCAGCACACTGCGCTCTTCACTGGTGACGTAGCCCAGGCCCCCGCTTACGGCCAGGCCCAGCGGAGCTGGGCCCGTGGGCACCGACGTCAACAGGCGCGGCGCGGCCGGGTTGCCCACGTCGAAGACCTGTACCGTGCCTTCCCGAATGTTAGCCACGTACAGACTATTGCCCTGCACGGCCAGCATGCCGGGCGAATCCTGGGTGGCAGCCCGCCCCAGCAGGTGCGGGGCTGCGGGGTCCTGCACGTCAATAATCTGCACCTCGCTACTCCCCGCGCAGCTGACGTAAGCCCGGCCGGCGGCTACTTCCACACTCAGTGGCATGCGCCCCGTCGCTATAGTGCCTACCAGCCGCGGTTTGGCGGGGTTAGCCACCTCGAATACCTGCAGGGTCTGGGCATCGGTAGCGGCTACATAGGCGTAATTGCCCGCTACGGCAACTCCCGAAGGCGAGGCATCCGTTGGGCTGCTGCCGAGCAGGCGGGGTTTGGCGGGCTGGTGCACATCGAAGATCTGCAGCTGGGCATATGTGCTGCTCACGGTATAAGCCCGGCCGGCCTCTATGGCCACGCAGGCAGGTTTGGGCTCCGTCGCAATCTGACCGCGGCGCACCGGATGAGCAGGGTTCTGCACATCGAAAAGCTCCAGGGTACTGCCGTTATAATTGGCTACGTAGGCAATAGGACCGACTACTTTCACCATGCTAGTGCCGTGGCCGGTAGCTGCGGAGCCCAGCAGGACCGGAGCCGCCGGGTCGTGCACGTCGAAGAGCTGAAGGCGGTTGCTGCTGTTGGTAACGTAGGCTACCGCGCCCTGCACGGCCACGCTCGTTGCCCCGGCGCTGGTCCGGATGCTGCCCCGCTGCTCGGGCGGCACCGGTGGGGGCGCAGGTGCGGCCTGCCATTCAGGGCCGGGCTGGGCACTGGGGCCCCACACCTGCAGGGGGCCCCTGTCCAGCTCGGCAGCCATGGTAAGCAGCAAGTTCTTATGGCCTACAACGGCCTTCAAAGAAGGTATTGCCTGCCAGCCCAGAGCCCGGGGCTGCCGCGGATTGCGTACCTCAAAGGCCCGCACTTCGTCATTATACCATACGTAGGCCAGGCTGTCACTCATGCTCAGGCCCCGCATCGACCAGGGAATATCGGTGCTGCTAAGCAGCCGGGGAACTGCCGCATTCTGAATATCAAATAGCTGCAGAATATTGTCCCGCTCGAAAGTGACGGCCGCCACTGTGCCCTGCACCACTACGGCTGCCGGGTACAGGCCCGTGGCGATGCTGCCCCGCAGGCGGGGGCGCACGGGCTCCGTAATATCGTAGAGCTGCAGCAGGTCGGCCGATTGGCTGGTAATGGCCAGCGTGGCCCGCCCCGCCGCCAGGCGCGGAGAGTTTCCGGCGGTCCGCAAGCGCGTCAGCTCCCGGGGCGCCGCGGGGTTACGTATGTCCACTACCCGCACCACGGAGTCGTCCCGGATAGCCACGTAAGCCGTGGTCCCTATTAGCAGCACATCCACGGCTTCGGCGGCAGTCGGGAAGCTGCCCAGGCGCCGCGGGGCCGCGGGGCAGCGTACATCAAATACCTCTATTGCATCAGGCTCGGAAGTAATGACCAGCGCAGTAGTTGCCGTGGCCACTACGCGGCTGGCATAGCCATTGGTGGTAGCCTGGCCCAGCAAACGGGGCTTGGCGGGCGTGCTGATATTGAACAGGTGCAGGGTTTTGTTCCAGTCGACGGCGTAGGCCGTAGTGCCGTGCACGGCCATATGCCGCGGGTCAACTGTGGTCGGTAGCACCCCGCGCAATGCTAGTCCGGCTACCTCTTTTTTGGGGCGCGACTGGGCGGCCCCCGTGAGAGCCAGCAGCCAGCTGCCCAGCAGGAGAAATCTATGCATGCACTTATTCAAAGCGTGGAAATAGCCTTCCTGGCAGCAGTAAGGGCAGGCGGAATAGTACGGGCAGGATGCACGGGATACTCGCAGCCCAACGGCGCCGCCTGAATTCCCGGGCCTGGGTAGCCGCAGCTGTTTCTTGCCCAGGTAAGCATTCCCACGTGCTCTTCACCCGGCATCAACGTCCGGTTGCGGCCCACAAAAAGGCAGTAGCCGCTCTGGGCTCCCGGATCAAATATAGTTTATAATATATAGCAAGGCTGGCCGTCGTGCTAAGGCAGATGGCCATAGCAACTGAAATCCGGCTCTTGTAGCTTATACCAGGGCCCACACGCGGGGCCCGAATACGAGCAGCCCCACGGCCAGCGCCGCAAACGCAGCTACCAATACTGCCCCGGCCGCCACGTCCTTGGCCTTGCCCGCCAGCGGATGATAGTCCGGCGATACCAGGTCTACTACCGCTTCCACGGCCGTATTCACCAGTTCCGCCGACCATACCGTGCCCACGGCCAAAGCCACCAGCGCCCATTCCAAGCCGGAAATGTCAAAATAGAAGCCCAGGCCGATAACAATAACTGTCGCCAAGGCATGAAAGCGCAGGTGCACTTCCGAGCGTAAAGCCGAAACCACGCCCCGGAAGGCGTGCCCGAAGCTGGCGATGCGCCGCCGCAGCAGGCTGTCGTTGGTGGGCTCAGCCACGGGCGTCGAATTCGCGGAAAACCGTCAGGCGCAGCTGGTCCCACTCGGGCTTCAGAATGCTGAAATACACCGAGTCGCGGCGCAGGCCCCCCTGCGTATACATGTGGCTGCGCAGAATACCTTCCTCGGTAGCGCCCATGCGACGCATAGCCTCCCGCGACTTCCAATTGCGGGCATCCGTTTTTAGCTCTACCCGTTCGCAGCCCAACTCGCCAAACGCATACTTGAGCAGCAGGTGCTTGGCGGCTCGGTTCAGGCCGGTGCGCTGGTAGTCCCGCCCAATCCACGTCCAGCCGATTTCCAGGCGCTTCTCAGGTAGGGCAAAGCTGCCGTAGCTGGTGCTGCCCACCACGCGCCCCGTCTGCCGGTCGATGATGGCGAAGGGGTAGCGCTGGTGCTTTTCCCGGCCCTGCACGGCCTGGGTCAGGTAGGCGGCCAGGCCCACGGCGTCGCCGGGGTTGGGCGTAGTAGTGAAGCGCCAGATGTCGTCGTCGAAGATGACGGCTTTCAGATCCTCAAAGTCCGAGCACTCCAGCGGCCGTAGCCGGACGCGGGAGTTTTCGAGCGTGATACAGCGGGAACAGTCCATGGGTGGAGCAGGGGGGAGAACTAAAATCGTCTGTCATCCTGAGCTTGCGAAGGACCTTTTGCCAGTTGAACGAAGATCATAACAATGTCTTGTTCTAGCGTAATAAGGTCCTTCGCAGGCTCAGGATGACAGACGGTTTAGGGAATGTTAGGTGAAGAAAATTACTTCTTAATCTCGCCAACCATGTCCTCGGGCTTCAGCCACTCGTTGAACTGCTCCTCGGTGAGGTAGCCGAGCTGCAAGGCCGTTTCCTTCAGCGTGCTGCCGTTTTTGTGGGCTGTCTGGGCAATTTCGGCGGCTTTGTAGTAGCCGATGTGCGGGTTCAGGGCCGTTACCAGCATCAACGACGAATCGACGTGCTTCTTGATGTTTTCCTCCAGCGGCCGGATTCCCTCGGCGCACCGGTCGTTGAACGACACGCACACGTCGCCAATCAGGCGGGCCGAGTGCAGGAAGTTGTAAATCATGACCGGCTTGAACACGTTCAGCTCGAAGTGGCCGTTCATGCCGCCGATGTTGATGGCCACGTCGTTGCCCATTACCTGGGCCGCTACCATCGTCATGGCCTCGCTCTGGGTGGGGTTCACCTTGCCGGGCATGATGCTGGAGCCGGGCTCGTTGTCGGGAATGAACAGCTCGCCGATACCGGCGCGCGGGCCCGAGGCCAGCAGGCGAATGTCGTTGGCAATCTTCATCAGCGAAGCGGCCACCGTTTTCAACGCGCCGTGGGCTTCCACAATGGCGTCGTGGGCGGCCAGGGCCTCAAACTTATTCTCGGCCGTAATGAAGGGCAGGCCAGTCAAGTCGGCAATGTGCTTGGCCACGGCCTCGGAGTAGCCAGGAGGCGTGTTGATGCCCGTGCCGACGGCGGTACCGCCCAGCGCCAGCTCGCTCAGGTGCGCCAGGGTGTTGTTGATGGCGCGCAGGCCGTGGTCGAGCTGGGAGGCGTAGCCCGAAAACTCCTGGCCCACGGTCAGCGGGGTGGCGTCCATGAGGTGGGTGCGGCCGATTTTCACGATGTGCATGAACTCCTCACTCTTGCGCTTGAGCGTGTCGCGCAGCTTGGTGATACCCGGAATGGTTACTTCCACCAGCGTCTGGTAGGCGGCAATGTGCATGGCCGTGGGGAAGGTGTCGTTCGAGCTCTGCGACTTGTTCACGTCGTCGTTCGGAGCCAGGGCCTTCTTCTCATCGGTGAGGCTGCCGCCCTGCAGCACGTGGCCGCGGTAGGCAATAACCTCGTTCAGGTTCATGTTCGACTGCGTGCCCGAGCCGGTTTGCCACACCACCAGCGGGAAAGAATCGGCGAGCTTGCCCTCCAGAATTTCGTCGCACACCTTCCCGATCAGCTCGGCTTTTTCGGCCGGCAATACGCCCGCGTCGCGGTTGGTGAGGGCCGCGGCCTTCTTCAGCACGGCAAACGCCCGGATGATTTCCTTGGGCATGCGGTTGATATCCTGCGCAATCTGGAAGTTCTCGATAGAGCGTTGGGTCTGGGCGCCCCAGTAGGCGTCGGCGGGGACCTGCACGGTGCCCATGGTGTCTTTCTCGGTGCGGAATTGCATGTGGGAAGGAAAGTTGTTGGTTGCTGGTTGTTGAAGCCTGGATGGAAGCAGCTCGTCCCCCAAATGGCAGGCCTTAGCTGCTGCGAAAGTACGGAAGGCCAGCGGAAGACGCCACGCCTTTCTCTTACTTCACCACTTCCAGCCAGCCCTTGACGTAGGGCGTGCAGAAGCGCGGATTTTCCAGCGTGTAGTAATACGTCCCGCCGGGCTGGCCGGGGCCCCAGTCGTTGCGGTAGTCGTCAGTGGTATACACCTGCCGGCCCCAGCGGTTGAAAAGGCGCAGGCGCGTACCAGGCTCTATCAAGTCAGCTTTGGAGGGCTTAAAGACATCATTTATGCCGTCGCCGTTGGGGGTGATGATGTTGGGCGGCAACACCGGCCGCAGCAGCGTCACGGTTACGGCCTTTTCCTCTACGCACGCGCCCTGCGTGACGCGTACCGTGTAGCGCCCCGAAGTGGTAGCTATAATGCTGGGCGTAGTTGCCTGCGTCGACCACAGGTACGTGCTGCCCGGCTCAGCCTTGGTAGTCAGCACCACGCCACTCCCTATACAGCCGGTGGTGTCGGGGGTGATGGTGGGCGAAGCCACCAGGCGGACGGTGGTACTGTCGCGGGCCGAGCAGGCGCCGTTATTAACCACGACTGAGTACTTGCCGGGCTGCTTCACCACAATGCTGGCTGTGGTAGCGCCGGTGCTCCAGCGGTAGGTGGTACCAGGAGTGCTGGCATTCAGCGTGAGGGAGCCCCCGGAGCAGATACTCAGGTTGCGGGGCAGGGTCACCGTTGGCTTGGCTTTCACGCGCACGGTCACGTAGGTAGTATCGTTGCGGGAACACGCCAGGCCGGTGCCCAGCGCCACCAGACGCACTTGGTACGTACCAGGGTTCTGAAACAGGTGCACCGGGGCCTGGGAGGTATCCACGGCGGAGCCATCGGCAAAATCCCAGCGGAAACGGGTGCTGCCCACGGTCTTGTTGACGAAGGCCACCTGGGTAGGCGCGCACACCGAATCGACAGCCGCCACGGCCGCCTGCACCGAAGTGCCCCCGCCAGTGTTCTGGTCAATTTTAAAGGCCAGTACATCCAGCCCGTTGGCCCGCGAAGTGCGGGCATACGCCGTGGCCGTGGTGGGGAAGGTGCCGCTCGTGCAGAAGCTCTGGTACAGCCGGCCCTGCTCGTCAATCCGGTGCGAGTTGGTGTGCACGTGTTGGCTTGAAGAACTAAAGTAAGAACCGAATAATTGGGTGCTGCAAGTAGCGTTCAGGGTGGCCGTGTAAAACCCATTCAAGCCGCTATTGGGCAACGGATTCACGGTTGGCAAGCCCGGAGTGGAATCGAGGCCCGCAAGGTGAATATTGCCGCAGTCATCCAGCCTAAACGATTGAGTCGTCAGGAAGGAGGTGTTCAGGGGTTTAGCCAGAAACTGTTGCTGGGTAAGCGCATTGTTCAGGCCCGCTATGAAAACCCGTCCATTCGGCGTGGTAAGGGCGCCGGGCGTGGAGGCAAGCGTCCCCGACGTGGTGCCGCATATTATTACGTTGCCGGCCGCATCGGTATCGACGTGCGTTATGGCGTCAGTCCCGTTCAACGAACCGAAAAAGGTGGAAGCGAGAAGGGCGCCGCCGTCGGCCCGCAAACGAGACACGAAGGCGTCGCCGGGATTGGCATACCCGGTGCGCAACGCGCCGGACGTTGCCGGAAAATCGGGGGCATTGGTGGTACCCGTAACCAGCACGTTGCCGGTAGGCTCCAGCTGCACGGCCGTGCCGGTCTCAGGTCCCTGCGCACCGCCCAGGAAAGTACTCCATTGTAGCGTGGTCATCGAGGCATTCAGGCTGGCCACAAACAGGTCGTTGCCTACCGTGGTACGGTCGTACGCCCCGACGGTAGTAGGAAAGTTAGTCGAAAACGTAGTGCCAACCACTACCGCTCCGGCATTGTTGACGTCCAGCTCAACCGGCGCATCCACGCTGTTGCCCCCCAGATAGGTTGACCCTAACAGGACCTTACCGGTGGCATTGAAGTGCGTAATGGCCAGATCACCCGAGCCGTTGGCCGAATTATCGTAGCAGCCCGCCGTGAAGGGAAAGTCCAGAGAGCTTGTGCTGGTCAGCACGTACAGCTCCCCCGCGCTGTTGGTGCGCAGCGCCCGTACCTCGTCCGAGCTGCTGCCGCCCAGATAGGTGGCGTATATCAGCTGGGAACCGGTCGGGTTCAGCTTGCTGATAGCCACTTCGGTGCTGCCCCGGGATGAAATCTGATAGGCCCCCGGCGTAACCGGATACCCGCTGCCCTGGCCAAAACCGCCGGTATATATATTGCCTGCGTTGTCGTAGCCAGTGGCTGCTCCCCACACCGAACCGGTGCTGCCCGAATAGGTGCAGGCCACCACGACCGGGTCGATTATCAAGGGCTGCTGACGGTCGTAGCCCTGCGGGAAATCGTAGCGCAGTGTGTTGTCGGTAAGGCGATACTGGCAGGGTACCGAGCGGCGCTGGCCGCCCACCAGCTGATACGCATACGGGCGCTGCTCTACCACTTCGGTTACGGACGTGCGCACCAGCAGGGTGCCGTCGGGCTGCAGCTGCAGCCCGTTGGTGCCACGGTAGCGGAGCGCAATGGCTGCGGGCTTTCCACCGGGCTGCACAATGAAGTCGTACTTGAGGCTGCCTTTTTCGGTCCCGTACACCCGCAGATCGGTGCCGGGGTACAGGCTGGCGTAGCGCACTTCCTCGAAGAGCGGCACCTGGCTGGCCCAGCGGCTTGGGTCATTGCCGATAAAGTAGTTGTGGTACGCCGGCAGCTGCTGCTGCCCCACCGACTTGGCGGCCGCCGATGCCCCCACAAAGTCAACGAATACTGCGTGGCCGTGCACCGCCACATCATCGGCGGGCTGGTGAGTGCGGGTGGCTGCTTCGGCGGCATCGTGGGCGCGGAGCAGGTCGGCGGCACTGCGCCAATCGTAGACCAGACCGGTAGCCGTCAGGAACACGCTGCCGCCCGGCACGTCGGCCCGAAAACGAACCGGCGCTGCCCACTGATTTTTGTTTTCAACAAATTGGGGGCCGGAAGCTGCCTGGGCTCCGCTGGTGCCAACTGCACATAGCAAGGCCAGTACCGGCCGTAGCCATCGGGTAGAAAAGGACATAAGAATCTGAAAAAAGGAGAATAAAGTAAGATCAAACGAAGTGTAAAACTACCTAAATCGGGGGCGTACCTGCTAGTAATTTGCCAGCTTTTTAGCGAAGGAAGCCAGCCTATTTCAGTGGCCGGCTTTGTTGAAGCTACAACCCCATAGGTCTGCGCGGGACCGGCATGGCTTTGCGCAGTCTGCTTCTGTACCCGGCAACTCGAAAGCCTAAATCAACCCGGATAAAAACGACCATTCTTGCCAACGTGAAAAAGCCCCTCACCACCGCAGCGGTAAGGGGCTTTTCATAGTTGATCAGGCTTGGCGCGCAGACGAGAAAGGTCCTGCGCGTCACGTACGCCAGCTACAGGACGACAGACGAAACAACGTCGGGCTGCTTAGAACGAGTAGTTCAGCGAGGCTTTGATGACGCGGTTCTGGGCGTCGAAGTTGTTGTTCTTATCCAGGGACGAGAGGCCGAAGTCGTAGCCGGCGCTCAAGCCCAGGCCGTTGCCAAACTGGTAGCCCAGGCCACCCACCACGGCGAAGTCGACGGGGCGGAACTGCTCTTTCACGTCGAAGTCGGTGGAAAAGGCATTGAAGCCCAGAGCCCCGGCTTCCACGCGCACTTTGTTGCTGACCAGGAACGAGGCCTGCGGACCGGCAAACAGGTAGAAGCCGGGCGTCAGGTAGCCTTTGAACAGCACGGGTACATCAATATAAGACATGCGCGAAGTGGCCGTTACGCGGGCATTCAGGAAGTCGAACTGCTCCCAGGGCAGCGTGCCGACCAGCTTGGCGCCCTTCTCGGAGTACGACACGCCGGGCTCGACGGCAAAGCCGGGGCCGAGCGGAATGGTGGCATACACGCCGGCATGGAAACCGGGCTTCATTTCCTTCGTAACGGCCCCGTTGGTGTAGCCGGCCAGGTCCATCACGCTCTGCACGGCATCACCCGACCAGTCGGAAACGTTGACGCCAGCCCGCAGGCCGAATTGTACGCCCTGCGTAGCGGTGCGAGCCGGAGCCGAATACACAGGTCGGGCCGGCGCGGTGGAATACGTAGCCCGGCGAACCTGCGCCTGGGCGGTGGAAAACGAAGCAGAAAGCAAAAGCGCGGCTACAGCCAAGCGCCCGAAAAGGCTTTTGGAGTTCATGGCAAAGGAATAAACAGGAGGGAGGATACCGAGAGAAGAAGGCGGGCTGCGGCGGGGCGCCCAGTGCAGCAGCGGGCGTTCTGAGGGTATACATTACAAAACCGTGCCAGTCGGTGCGTAGCCGCTGAGCGGCGGGAAGTCGGGAAAGTAATTACCGCTGTAAATCAGGGGTTTAAATTATAGCCACACCGACCAAATCCCCGGAACTACCGACGAAAGCCGGGGCGATGCCTGCGGCTGATCCTGGCTGAACGGACCCGTAAACGGGGTTCGAAGTTGATTTTTGCTCCTGAAATCCACGGCTGTTTATGCTTGTGCTACGTACACCTGTTCCCAAGCACCAATCCAAACACCCCTCCGAGCTATGAGCACCATCAAAAAAGTAATCGAGGTTCTGGCCTCGTCCGAGAAGAGCTTCGAAGATGCCCTGCAACGCGCCCTGACCGAAGCCAGCACCACGGTGAAAGGCATCAAGTCCATCTACATCAAGGACCAGAGCTGCCGCGTGCGCGACAACAAGATTGTGGAGTACCGCGTCACGGCCAAGATCAGCTTCGAGGTGATGCACAAGTGGGACCCCAGCGCCCAGCACCAGCCCGCGGCCGCCATCGACACGCCCACCCCGGCCGGCGACGGCAGCCCCGACTACAGCCAGGTGCAGGTGAAAACCCAGCCCGACCTGCCCCGCGACGTAGAGCCCGGCGGCAGCGCCACCGAGCCCCAGAGCGGCGGCGGCTACAGTGGCTAGGCTACGTCTGCCTGAGCCCTGCGAAGGACCTCCCTCGCCTGAGTGACATGCCTGATTTAATACAAAAGCCCCTTACCACTGCAGTGGTGGGGGCTTTTGCACGTTGGCAGTTAGCTGGAGTAGGGTAGGCGAGGGGCCTTCGCAGGCGTACGCCAGATGAAGAATGACAAATCCGTTTTAAGGAGCTGGCGCTAAAAGCTGACGCTGATTTCCACTACCTGGTCGGAGCGGCGGCCGTTGGCGGCGCCGGGCTGCCAGGCCGGCCCTTCGCACAGCAGCCGGATAGCCTCCTGGTTGTAGTCGGAACGCATGCCGTGCACGATCTGGAAGTTCTCCAGCTTGCCCGCGGCCGTTACCGTAAATTTCACCCGCACCGTGCCCGACAGCTCGATGGTCGGGTGCTCGGGCTTGAACTTGTTTTCGCGCCGTAGGTATTCCCGCAAAGCAATGTAGCCGCCCACGGGTTGCGGGGTAACGATAACCGCCGGGGGCAATGCGGCTTTGCGCGCTACTCGCTCCTCGGTCAGCACCTGCTTGGCTTTGGCCACGGCCGGAGCCGGATTGGTCACTGTATCGGCCGCCTCTTTCGCAGCCGACAAAGCCGAACTAGTTTCTTCGGCTTTGCCGGCTTGAGTTGCCGCAGGAGCCGGTGCGTTGTAGGCTACCGTGGGCGCATCAGCCGTGACAACCGCCGCTGTGACGGCTCCGGCGGGTTCCGTGGCGGGCCGGCGGGTAGCTGTACGGGTTGGGCGGGAGGATCTTTTCACTTGCGCCAGCACGCGGGGCCGGTTAGGGCGCGCCGCCACTGCTGGCGCAGCGGCCGTTTCCGCCACCACCACGGGCGCCGAGGCCACCGCATCTGTCGTTTCGGGTTTCTCGGGTGCGACTGTGCTGGCCGCGGCTACTTCCGCCGGTGCCGCTTCCGGCCGGCTGGCCACGAGTACCGGTTCGGCGGCGGGTTGTTGCGGCTTGCGCAAGCCCCACCACACGGCCGTGCTGGCCAGCAAGAGCAGCAGCACGGCGGCCATAGCGCGCCACGCCTGGGCAGTGCCGCGCGGGGCGGCCTCCTGAGCCACGCGCTGGTGCAGGCGCTGGTGCAGCTGGCTCAGGGCCTGGTCGGTAGTAGCCACATCCGACTGCTCCAGGCCTTCCAGGATTTCGGCGCAGCGGGAGCAGCTCAGGGTGTGGGCCTCGATGCGGTGCTGCTCGGCGGTGGGCAGGGCTCCGGCCACGTACTGCCGCAGCAAGGGCAGCGGCAGGTGCCCGGCCGCATCGGGGGTCGGGGGCAGCGGTGGGAGGGGAGGCTGATTAGCGGGCCGCATTGGGAGCTGAGTCGAGGTAACGTTTAAGGTTGCGCTTGCCGTTTTGCAGGTGGCTTTTCACCAGCCCGAGGTCGAAGCCGGTGAGGTCGGCAATGTCGCGGTAGCATTTCTTTTCGAGGTAAAACAGCTCCAGGCAGCGGCGCTGGCCCGTAGGCAAATCGGCCAGGGCGTGTTCCAGGGCCTGCAGGCGGGCCTCGGTGAGTTCTTCGTCTTCAGTTGCATCACCTGCCTGATGCAGCACCCCCGCCGATTCCATATCGGCCGCGTCGGGAAAATGCAACACCAGGGCGCCGTCGGGGCCGGCCCGCTGCCGGGCCCGCAGAATCATCAGGCAGTGGTTGCGGGCCGTGGCCTGCAGCCAGGCCGGGAAGTTGCTCACCTCGTGCCGCCGCAGCGTCTCAATCAGCTTCTCGAAAAGCTGCATCACCGCGTCCTGAGCATCTTCGTCGGGCCGCAGGTACTTGCGGCACACGGCAAACACCAGCGGCATGTGCCGCTCGTAGAGCACGCCCAGGTCGGCTACGGCGCCGTCGAGGCGGTAGCGGGCCAGCAGCTCCTCGTCGGAAAGCTCGGTGGGCGACTTAGGGCGGCGTTTGAAAAACATAGCAATAACGGCTGGGAGCACCGGGCGAGGCCCAAGATACGGCATCGGGGGCGTTGTTGGGCGCAGCGCGGCTCCGAACCCGGAATGGGTGCGAGGCTACTAGCAATAGAAGGAGCGGAGGATCAGAGCTGTTTATCGAAGCGGCCGTTGGTAACGCGGATACTGTCGCAGCCGGGCTTGTAGAGCGTGAAGGCGAACGTGCCGGCGATGATACCGGCTTGTAGATCCAAACGCGTGATGGTTAAGTTGCCACGCCGATAGTGAGGGGCATTGCCATGGAATTTACAACCAGTGGACAAATCAGAAAACAGTCCCTCCTGATGTCCTGCTATGGTCAAAGAATAGATTCCAGTACGCGTTAAACTATCAGAGAATAAAGTGATGCTTTGATAAGTGTAGGCTGTCGTTCCTGTTATTCTATAAGTATAAATATTTAAGGTTCCTTTTCTATAGGCCGCATCATACGATACAGTATAATTAGCGGTGCCATCCCCACCTTTTGGCGTCCAGGGCTGGCCATTGACCAGACAGCCGAACGTATTAGCCCCAGTCTGAGTGGACGGTGGCAGCTGACTTTCGGGGCTGGGGTCTTCCTGTTTGCACTTGCTGCACTGGGTGAGCAGCAGTAAGGCGGCGTAGAGCAGAAGACGTTTCATGAAGGGGAATAGTAGACCGGCACAGCTGCCCGAAGTGTACTGGTATAGAACGGGTAACAATCAGGATAGAAAGAGCAGAGCGGCAAGACAGGATTCCCGGCCAGACTACCGCCCCGCGCTGCTTCGGGGAGCCGCCCGCGGCCGCCGGCCAAAGATTTTTTGCGCTGCGGTGTGGAATTCACGCCGCCGCCTGCATCAGATGGGAGAAACCCTTATCCCCCGTCCGATTCTATGAACAAGCTATTCCTGATGGCCCTCGGCTGCCTGCTGACCGCCCCCGCTTTGGCCCGCCCGCTGCAGTCGGCGCCCCAAGTTCGCGCCGCGCAGGCCACCGGGCGCACCATTCACGGCCGCGTCTCCGACCGCACCACCGGCCAGGGCCTGCCCGGCGTGACGGTATTGGTAAAAGGCACCACTACCGGCGTCTCAAGCAACTCTGACGGTTCCTATCGACTCCTTATTCCGAAGGGAGGCAAAACGCTCGTGTTTACCACCGTCGGCTACGTGCCCCGGGAGGTGCCCGTGCCGGCCACCGACTCGCTCAACGTGGGCCTCGCGCCCGACGCCAAGGCGTTGAACGAGGTGGTAGTGACGGGCAAAGTAAGTGGCATCCGGATTCGGGGAGCAGCATCGGCGGGGAGGCCGCGGAAAAGTAAAAGTGAACTGAATGCACCTGTTGCAGCAGATGTGTTCTACGATTCCGCGCCTCCCCGCCCTGCGCCGGGCCTGGGCGAATCCTACGCCGCCATTCAGGAAAACGGCTTCCGCAGCGCCCAGAAGGAACCGCTGAGCACCTTCTCCATCGACGTGGACGCGGCCAGCTACTCTAACGTGCGCCGCTTCCTCAACCAGGGCCAGCTGCCGCCCGCCGATGCCGTGCGCATCGAGGAAATGCTGAACTACTTCCACTACACCTACCCCCAGCCCACCGGCCCCGACCCGGTTTCCATCACCACCGAGCTGGCCGTGTGCCCCTGGAACCCCCAGCACCAGTTGCTGCACGTAGCCTTGCAGGGCCGGCAGGTGAGCACCGAGAAGCTGCCGCCCGCCAACCTGGTGTTCCTAGTGGATGTGTCGGGCTCGATGGATGAGCCCAATAAGCTGCCCCTGGTGCAGGCCGGCCTGCGCCAGCTGGTACAGGAGCTGCGGCCCCAGGATAAGGTAGCCATGGTGGTGTATGCCGGCGCGGCCGGCCTGGTGCTGCCCGCCACGCCCGGCCACCGCAAGGCCGACATCCTGGCCGCCATCGACCGGCTGAGCGCGGGCGGCTCGACGGCGGGCGGCGCGGGCCTGCGCCTGGCCTACCAGGTAGCACGCGAGCAGTTCCAGAAGGACGGCAACAACCGCGTGCTGCTGGCCACCGACGGCGACTTCAACGTGGGCGAAAGCTCGGACGACGCCATGGAGCGCCTCATTGTTCAGGAGCGGGAGTCGGGCGTGTTTCTCACGGTGCTGGGCGTGGGCCAGGGCAACTTACAGGACAGCAAGATGGAGCGCCTGGCCGATAAAGGCAACGGCAACTACGCCTACCTCGACAACCTCGACGAGGCCCGGCGGGTGCTGGTGCGGCAGTTTGGCGGCACCCTGTTCACGCTGGCCAAAGACGTGAAGCTGCAGCTCGAATTTAACCCCGCCCGGGTGCAGCAGTACCGCTTGGTCGGCTACGAAAACCGCGCTCTGGCCGCCGAGGACTTCAACAACGACCGTAAAGACGCCGGCGAGCTGGGTGCGGGCCACACCGTCACGGCCCTCTACGAGCTGATTCCGCCCGGCGCGGCCACTGGCACCGACCCACTGAAGTACCAGCCCAACCCCGCGCCCATCCGGCCTGCTCCCGCCTCCGCCGACCTGATGACCGTGAAGCTGCGCTACAAGCAGCCCCAGGGCAGCACCAGCCAGCTGCTGGAGCGCACCCTGCGCGGGGCCGCCGTGCCCGTGGCCCAGGCCTCGGAGAATTTGCGCTTTGCGGCGGCCGTGGCCCAGTTTGGCATGCTGCTGCGCCAGTCCGACCACCGGGGCACGGCTACCTACGCCACTACCGCCCAGCTGGCCCAGGCCGCCCGCGGCACCGATGCCGACGGCTACCGGGCCGAGTTTGTGCGCCTGGTGAAGCTGGCCGAGGGCATCAGCCCCGCGGCCGGCACAGTGGGCACCCGTTAAGCCGCCCGGTCTTTGCTTTTATCAGTTTCTAACTCATTGTAAGTAAGTCGTTCCCATGCATAAGTCGCCCGTCACTCTGCACCTTGCTTTGCCCTGCGCCCAACCCTGGGCCGCTATGACACCCCAGGGCGCGGGCCGCCACTGCGCCGCCTGCCAACACGTGGTTATTGACTTCACCCAGAAAACCGACGCCGAAATCCTGGCCGTGCTGGCTTCCTCCGCGGGGCAGGGCTGCGGCCGGTTCGGCGCCACTCAGCTGAACCGCGTTTTGCAGCCCCTGCCGGCCCCGAGCGGCACGGCATGGTGGCAAACGGCTTTGGCAGCTACGGTGGCGCTACTAAGTTTCCGGACGCTGTTCTCGGATTTCGCTCAAGGCCAAAGCCGTGTCCATGAACGGAATGCACCGGTTGAGCAGGTGGCTGTGACCCCGCACTTTATGGCCAAACCAGTTGAAGTAGACCAGCCCCTATCAGCCGACGAAGCTGGGGTTATAATAACCGGGCGGGTACTCGACAAGCAAACCGGTGATGGACTTCCAGGAGTGGCCATACTGCTGAAAGGTACCATTCGCTATGCGGTTACTAACTCCAATGGTTACTTCTCACTGCCAGCAGGCAAGGATGAGCAGAAGCTTCCGCTGATTTTCCAACAATTAGGATACCTGAGCATAGAAATTCCACAACCTGTGAAGCCGTTTATAGAAGTGAAGATGGAGGTTGAAACAATGGGATACTTTGCTCCATACACTCCGAAAGGCATGTGGCAGCGGTTGAGCCTGATTCCCGGGCGGGTGAAAAATGCCTTTTCGCGCGACTAGCCATGCGAAGCGCTGCTCTTTTGCTGCTACTGCGCCACCGGCCCGTAGCCGATGCGCCAACTATCCGGCCGCTTAGTCTGCGGGCGGCTGGGTGGGCCTGGCCCCGCCCGAACCGGGCTGGGGCCCCAGTTTGCCGGGCGCCGCCCGGCGCGGGTTGGGTCCGGCGGGCGTAACCGCTGCCCGCACTACGGATCAAGAGGAAGAAACTCCTGGCTGGTGGGCGACTGGTCAGGAGTTTTTCGTGGCGGCCGGGTGAGCTTTATGGAGGGTTTATGGTCGGCTTGTGCGAATAAAATAGCCTGATAGTCAGAAGGGTATAAAATTATTTTGGCGGCTAACGCTTGTTGTCTAAAAATCATTGCTAACCTTTGGGCCAGTTAACCACTGCACTTGAGATGCCCGCCTTACAGTCCCGTTATTACGTTGCCTACTTTTTTTTCTACGCCAAACCGTAGAACCGAGGCCGTATGTCCAGCATCCTGAACCATACCTAAGAAGAGCCTCTCGCACCCCGGGAGGCTCTTTTTTTGTTTACCATCACCTGTCCCACATGTCCGCTTCCGCTTTCTTTTATTACGGCTACTGCTACTTCTTTTATCCAAAGAAGCCGGCCCTGATTTGCCCCCGCTGACCCCGTGCAGCCACCCCAGCAAACCAAGGCCCCGGACACCGGAGGCCTTTTTTTATACCATCTCACTACCCATTGCCATGCTCCCGACCGTTGCCATCCAGGGCTTTGAAGGAAGTTTCCACCAGATAGCCGCCCGCTACTACTTCGGCCCCGCGGCCCTGACGACGCCCTGCGCCACCTTTGGCGAAGTGGTGCGGCAGGTGGGCGCCGGCACCGCCCGCCACGGGCTGATGGCCATTGAAAACTCCATTGCCGGCAGCATCCTGCCTAACTACAACCTGCTGCGCAAAGGCGACCTGCGCGTAACGGGGGAAGTGTACCTGCAGATTCGGCAGCACCTGATGGCGTTGCCCGGCCAGCAGCTGGCAGATATTCAGGAGGTGCATTCTCACCCGATGGCCCTGCTGCAGTGCGCCGACTTCCTGAGCCAGCACGGCCCCTGGCGCCTGGTCGAAACCGAGGATACGGCCCTGAGCGCCCAGCGCATCCGGGAAGGGCTGCGGACGGGCACGGCGGCCGTTGCCGGCCAGCTGGCCGCCGAGCTGTTCGACCTGGAAATTCTGGGCAAGGATATTCACTCGGAAAAGAAGAACTACACCCGCTTTCTGGTGGTGGCCCGCCCCGAAAATGCCGTGGCCGTGGAGCAGCCCAACAAGGCCTCGGTGTATTTTCACACCACCCACGCCCAGGGCAGCCTGGCCCAGGTGCTCATCCGCATTGCCGACCAGGGCATCAACCTCTCCAAGCTCCAGTCGTTCCCGATTCCGGCCAAAACCTGGCACTACTACTTCCACGCCGACCTCGAATTCGACGACCCGGCCCAGCTGGAAGCCGCCCTGCGGGAAATGAAGTCCGTGACAGAAGGCCTCGAAGTGCTGGGTGTGTACCATAAAGGAGTGACGCACAAGTGAGCCGGATGTTGATAATAGAATAGCTAAGCACCAACCCCAAGCACCCAAACCCATGCAAGTTTCCGTTGCCAGCCGCCTTCAGCACACGCAGGAATACTACTTCTCCCAGAAGCTGCGCGAAATCGAGGGCATGAACAAAGCCGGCGCGCAGGTTATCAACCTGGGCATCGGCAGCCCCGATATGCCGCCCCACCCGCGCGTAGTGGCCGCCCTGACGGCCGCGGCCGAGCAGCCCACCACCCATGCCTACCAGAATTACAAGGGCGTGCCAGCCCTGCGCCAGGCTATGGCCGGCTGGTACGAGCGGTGGTATGGCGTGGCGCTGAACCCGGAAACCGAGGTGCTGCCTCTGCTGGGTTCCAAGGAAGGCATCATCCACATCAGCATGACGTTTCTGGAAGCTGGCGACGAAGTGCTGATTCCTAACCCCGGCTACCCGGCCTACCGCGCCGCCGCCCACCTGAGCGGCGCCACGCCCATCGACTACGACCTGACGGCCGACAACAACTGGCTGCCCGACCTCGACACCCTTGCCCGGCGCGACCTGAGCCGGGTGAAGCTGATGTGGGTGAACTACCCGCACATGCCCACCGGCACCCCACCCGACGCGGCTTTCTTCGCCCGGCTGGTGGCGTTTGCAACGGAACACAATATTCTGCTAGTACACGACAACCCCTACAGCTTCATCCTGAATCAGGAGCCGGCCCAGAGTCTGCTGGCGGTGCCGGGTGCCCGGGAAGTAGTGCTGGAGCTGAATTCCCTGAGCAAGTCGCACAACATGGCGGGCTGGCGCGTGGGTATGCTGCTAGGCCGCGCCGACTTGCTGCAGGAAGTGCTGCGCTTCAAGAGCAACCTCGACTCGGGTATGTTTCTGCCGGTGCAGCTGGCCGCCATCGAAGCCCTGCAGCTGGATGAAGCGTGGTACCAGCAGCTGAATGCCCACTACGCCGCCCGCCGGGAGCTGGTATTCGAGCTGCTCGACACCATCGGCTGCACCTACGAGCGAAACCAAGTAGGCCTGTTCGTGTGGGCCGCTATTCCGGCTGGGTATGCCGATGGCTACGCCCTGAGCGACGAGCTGCTGCACGCGGCCAAGGTGTTCATCACGCCCGGCGGCATCTTCGGCTCGAACGGCAATGGGTTTATCCGGGTGAGCCTGTGCCAGACTCCGGCGGTGCTGGAAGCCGCCCTGGGGCGCATCCGCACGGCCCAGGCGCAACCTTCTTTTACGACTTCCGCAGTATGAAAACAGTAACGGTAATCGGTATCGGGCTCATTGGGGGCTCGTTGGCACTGAGCCTCCGGCAGAGAGGGCTAGCCGCTCATGTCATTGGTGTAGACCACAGCCCCGAAAACCTGCGCACTGCCCAGGCGCTGGGCCTCATCGACGAAGGCACTGCCGACCTGGCCGCCGCCGTGCGCCGTGCCGACCTGGTGGTAGTGGCCGTGCCCATGGACGCCATGCTCACGGTGCTGCCCCAGGTGCTGGAAGAAGTAGAACAACAAGTCGTTATCGACGTGGGCTCGACCAAGTCGATGCTGCTGGCCGCTGTGGCCGGGCACCCGCAGCGGGGCCGCTTCGTGGCCGTGCACCCCATGGCCGGCACCGAGTACTCGGGCCCCGAAGCGGCCGTACCGGAGCTGTTCACCGGCAAAACCCTGGTTATCTGCGACGCCGAGCAGAGCGACGCCGATGCCGTGAACCAGGTGCAGGCCCTGTTCGAGCAGCTCCAGATGAACATCGAGTACCTCGACGCTGCCGCCCACGATTTGCACACGGCCTACGTGTCGCACATTTCGCACATCACCTCTTTTGCCCTGGCCCTCACAGTGTTGGAGAAGGAAAAAGAGGAGCAGCAGATCTTTGCCCTGGCCAGCGGCGGCTTCGCCTCTACGGTGCGTCTGGCCAAAAGCTCGCCCGATATGTGGGTGCCCATCTTCCGCCAAAACCGCGTGAACGTGCTCGACGTGCTCGACGAGCACATCAAGCAGCTCCAGCACCTGCGCCACCTCATTTCCCAGGAGGATTACCCCGCCGTCTACCAGCAAATTGAACAGGCCAACCTGATTAAGAAGATCCTAAAATAAGGACAAAACTTCCCTCCTTTTTTCAAGGTGGGGTGCCCGAAGGGCGGAGTGGTCCAATCGTTGAACGACTCTAAAATCAGAACAACAACTAAAATTAGTCACTTCTCCTTTGCGGAGAAGGGCTAGGGGTGAGGCGAACTAGAGCTACCCCTAAAAAACGCAAAAACCTAACCCCCTCATACAGCATGCAATCCGCACTCTTCAACCGCCAGCCCGACGACAAGCCTTACCTCATTTCCGGCCCTTGCTCGGCCGAAACCGAAGCCCAGGTGCTCGAAACCTGTCAGCGCCTGGCCGCCACCGGCAAAGTGCAGGCCCTGCGCGCCGGCATCTGGAAACCCCGCACCAAGCCCGGTGGCTTCGAGGGCGTGGGCACCAAGGGCCTGCCCTGGCTCAAGAAGGCCAGTGAGCTGACCGGCCTGCCCATTGCCGTGGAAGTAGCCACGGCCAAGCACGTGGAAGACTGCCTGGCCTTCGGCGTCGACATTCTGTGGGTGGGCGCCCGCACCACCGGCAACCCGTTTTCGGTGCAGGAAATTGCCAACGTGCTGCGCGGCGTGCAGGTGCCGGTGCTGGTCAAGAACCCTATTCACCCCGAGCTGGAGCTGTGGGCCGGGGCCGTGGAGCGCCTGCAAAAGGCCGGCCTGAATCAGGTGGGCCTCATTCACCGGGGCTTCAGCTCCTACGGCAACACCGACTTCCGCAACGCTCCAATGTGGCACCTGCCCATCGAAATGAAGCGCCGCCACCCCGAAATGCCGCTCCTCTGCGACCCCAGCCACATCTGCGGCCGCCGCGACACGCTGGCGGCCGTGGCCCAGCAGGCCCTCAACCTGGGCTTCGACGGCAACATGATTGAAAGCCACATCGACCCCGACAACGCCTGGAGTGACGCCAAGCAGCAAATTACGCCCGAAGTGCTGCGCGACCTGATTCAGGACTTGGTGTGGCGCCACGAAACCACCAACCAGCGCGAGTTTCTGACGGCCCTGGCCAGCCTGCGCGAGCAAATCAACCAGCTCGACGCTGAAATCATCCAGCTGCTGGGCCGCCGCATGGCCGTGGCCGAGAAAATTGGGGTCTACAAAAAGGAAAATGATATTACCATCCTGCAAACCAGCCGCTGGAACGAGGTGCTGGAGCGCGCCCAGCGTCAGGGCTCGTCGGTGGGCCTCACCCCCGAGTTTATCGAGCAGTATTTTGCCGCCGTCCACCTGGAGTCTATCAACCACCAGAATAAGATAATGGAGCAGGAGTAGCCCTTGCACTGCCCTTCAGGCCACCCCAACGATAAAGCCCCGGAACGCTGCTGGTTCCGGGGCTTTATCGTTGCCGGGAGTTGCGGGCAAACAGTGTACTGGCCTTCCCCACGCAAGGAAATAACCAGAGGAGCTGGGTGAGCGCCGGATGAAAAATTGCCAAAATCAGACTTTTCGGCCCCGTCAATAGCTGCGCTGTTGGTGGCTTTAAAAGCAGTTTTGCTGGCTGTTGCGCCAAAGCAACAGACTTCACAGAAACTGGTAATTCACTGGGGTGTCTGCTGATTCGTTGTTCGTGTGTGGTGTTTGGCCGTACTTAGCTCCATGCTCTTTTACACTGTTATGAAGCCCGTAGTGCAGGTGGCGCTGCGCGTGTTTTTCCGCCGCCTCGAAATCCGCCACCGCCAGCGGCTCGAGCAGCCCGGGCCCATGCTCATCGTGTCCAACCACCCCAACACCCTGATGGACCCGCTGATTGTGGCCGCCAGCCGCAGCCAGCCCATTGCTTTTCTGGCCAAGAGCACCTTTTTCAAAAACCCGATTTCCAAGGCCATTTTCCTGTCGGGCAACTGCATCCCGATTTACCGGCGCCAGGATGCGGAAAGTGGCGACTCTGGCGTGACGCCCGAAGAGTTGGCCCAGCGCAACGAAGCCGCCTTCGGCCAGTGCTACGACTATTTCGACAAGGGCGGCGTCATTCAGATTTTTCCGGAAGGCACCAGCGTGAGCGAGCGGCGCCTGCGGCCCCTGAAAACCGGGGCGGCCCGCATTACGCTCGGCGCCGAAGCCCGCCACGACTTCAAGCTGGGCCTGCGTATCCTGCCCATTGGTATCAACTACTTCGACCCCAGTCGGTTCCGTTCCGATGTATTCGTCAACATCGGCAAGCCCATTCTGGTGGCCGACTACGCCGCGGCCTTCCACGCCGACCCGGAAGCGGCGGCCGACGCCCTGACCGAGGAAATCCGGCGGCGCCTGGAGCAGCGCCTGATTATCACGCGCGATGCGGCCGAGGATGAGCTGGTGCTGCAGATTGAGCGCACGTTCGGCGAGCATCTGGTGCCCGACGACGAGGAAACGCTCTACGACAACTTCCTGCTGAGCCGCACTCTGCTTGAAGCCGTGCCTTACTTTGAAAAGCACGGCCCCGCCCGGCTGCTGGCCGTGCGCGAAAAGCTCAGCAGCTACCTGCTCGACCTGGACCGCCTGCGCCTTACCGACGAAGCGCTGGAAGCAAGCCACGGCGGCCGGCAGCGCTGGACGCGGGCCACTGTGTCGGGCCTGAAAATCGTGCTGGGCTTCCCGCTGTACCTGTACGGGCTCATCAACAACTACATTCCCTACATCCTGCCGTCGATGATTGCCAAGCGGGCCACCAAAGACCTGGAATTCGTGGCTCCCATTATGATGGTCACCGGCATTCTGACCTTCGGCTTCGGCTACGCCCTGCAAATCGGGCTGGTGCACCACTTCACCCAAAGCTGGCTCTGGACGCTGCTTTACGGCCTGAGTCTGCCGCCGGCCGGCTTCTATGCCCTCAGCTACTGGAACAATCTGCAGGCCCGGCTGCTGCGCCTGCGGGCCCTGAAGCTGCTGCGCACCAAGCGTCCGGTGATGCAGGAGCTACTGCGGCAGCGCCAGGCCATCCTGCAGCTGCTCAGCGAAGCCCGGGCCGCTTTCCTGACCGCTGTCGGCACTGCCGGCGCTCCGCAGGAACGAAGCTAGCCCCACGCCTTGCTAACTTCTCTGCCAAGTCTGCCCAAGCGGCCTGACCTGGCCGTGGCGTGTGGCGCCGCTGCGGAAAGATAACAAGTGTAGATACATTAAAAGGCAGAAGGTCAGAGGGTTTGTATACTCGGAAAAGAACAATTTGTGTTTATTCGAGAAAATTAATATTTATCCAAATCTACTTGGATATTTCGGGCATAAATTCTTAGTTTAGTAGCGTCAATGGCCTATGTTATAGGACTTAGGCAATGTATTGGGATGGAGAAATGATTCTTTCAACATTTAAATCCTTGCTATGTACAAAATAATACTCATTCTCTTTTGCGCGTTTATGACGCTGCTGGATCCGCAGGCCGTGTTGGCTTCCGTCGAAGCGTCAGCCGCCACTACCGAGTTGGCCGAAGAAGCGGCTACTCCCCGGCCCAACTACAAGGTTTACCGGGGCAACAGCCGTCACAAGGCCAAAAAGCTAGGCGTATTTCGCCGCTGGAAGCTACGCCGCAAGGCTATGCGTAAGCGCAAGCACCGCTCTACGCCCGTCATCAAAGTAGACAAGCCAACCCGCAACAAATAGCCAGGGCGTTGCCCTGCCTACACACCCCGGTAAGCACCGGCCCGATGCTTTTCTCCACTTGCTCCGCTCCGGCGTGGCCTGGGAGGAAAATACCGGGCCGGTGCTTTGTGTTTGTGCCGGCCTGGCCCGGGAGAGGGCAGTCCGAAAACGGCCCGCGCCGGTGCTGGTAAGTAGCTGAGAGGCAGGCGTTGTGCGGCCGGCCGTGCCGCAGTACGATTTTAGGTTGATTTTGGGATCTGCGGCAAACCTACCTGCCACAGTAAGAGTACTAGGTTCGGAACCTGCACTTCCTCTATCTTGGGGCTCCACTCTGTTTTCCTACCATTTATGGCCGAGCAACAACTCCACACAATTACCACCTTTCTGAGCTTAAGTGAGTCGCTGGAAACCGACCCGGCGGCCTATGCGCAGGTGCTCCACCCGGAGGTGGAACAAATCGAGTATCCCAACCTACTGCACAAGGAAATTCAGCGCCGCTCCTTCACCGATATTCTGGACAACCTCCGGGCGGGCCGCGAGCTGCTGCTGAATCCGCATTTCGAGTTGCACCGGGCCCACGCCTGCGGCGATGGAACAATGGTAGTGGAGGCGCACTGGCACGCCACGCTGGCCAACGACATTGGCCCTCTGGTGCGGGGCCAGGTACTGGCGGCGCAGTTCTGCATGATATTCGAGCTCAAGGACGGCAAGATTATTCAGCAGCGCACCTACAACTGCTTCGACCCCTTTTAACCGGAATTTCCTGTCGGCTAAGCGTAGTGAAGTAAGAATTATATAGCGGACTGAATCCTGGATGAACTTTTTCTCGTTTCATCAAAACACCATTTTCATCCTGGTATAGTATTCGCTAGTGGAGGTGGAGGAATTCGCTCGGCAAGGTTGGTGAATAGGCTGCTGGCCCTTTCAGATTGTGCGTGCGAAGCGTAAGACCCATTTTCTCTTCTTCGTTATGTACAAGCTCTTCGTTCTGCTGCTCCTGATTGTATTGACCCTGGCCGAGCCCGGGGCCGCCGTTGCCGAACCGGAAGTGTTCGTGCCAAGCACCGAGGCAACCGTGGACGGACGCCCGGTGCCGCGCCCCAACTACAAGCGCTACAAAGGCCGCAAAAAACACCGGAAGCCCGGCTTTTTCAAGCGCTGGGCCGCCCGGCGCAAAGCCAAGCGCAAGATGCAGGCCGCACCAGCCCGCAAAGGCGTTATCACCGTCGATCCACCAACGCGCAATCAGTAGGCATTGCGCCCGGTAAGCCAGCCTTGAGCTGAGGCCAGCCACAGTTCAGCCGCACCTTCCCACCGGAAAGTGCGGCTGAACTGCTTTCCGGGGTAGCTGTTGGGTTGTCACCCACCACCGCAGTGGCCCGACGAATGCAGCGTGATTCCTGTATCATGTCTGCTGAGCAGCATCGGCTTCCCTGAGCCAGTAACTTATAAAAGCAGAACCGCCACCTCATCGGAGGTGGCGGTTCTGTTGTGCTTTGAACAGAGTGGCTACCAGGAGCCGCTGTTGTCGTCGGTGTCGTCGAAGCCACCGCCCCCCGAGTCGCCCGAGGAAGGGTCGTCGTAGGAAGAGCTTTCGTCGGATGAGAAATAGTCGGGGGCGTCGTTGGCCGCTGCTTCGTCGGAGAAGTAGTCGGGGGAGGGGCCGTCGGTGGTGCCGGAGTTATCGAAGGCTGGAAATCCGCCCCCGGTAGCGGCCCCGGCCGCACCCGCCGCGCCCTGGTCCAGGCTCTGGTTGGCCGCGTTGGAATTCAGCTGGTCGCTGTGGGGCGCGTCGGTATCGTGGCCCGAGGCCATGCGGTTGCCGATATAGGCCCCGGCCGCGGCGGCAGCCCCGGTCATGAGCATGCCACCCATGCCGCTGCCCCCGCCCATCCCCGAGCGGTTCGGCAGAAAATCGGGGGCTTGCGGCTGTCGGCTGTAGCCCTGGTTATAGCCACCGCTATTGGGGCGGTTGGGCAGGAAATCGGGCGTACCACCAGGACCGGCGCCCGGTGCGGGGTTGCCGTTCTGGTAGGCTCCCTGAGGGCTGGGCGGTGTGGCCTTGCGGCGGAACATGCGGGTGATAAGCCAGATAGCGCCGCCAATGAGCAAGGCACCCAGTGCCAGCGTGCCCAGCCCGAGGCCCGACGATTCCGGCTCCGGCGCCGATACGGGCATCGTCGTGGCCGGCTCGGTAGCCGCGGCGGGCAGGTCGTTGTTCAGGCTCGGGGTTATGTTATCCGTGGTGGCCGCAGCAGGCTCGGCGGCCGTAGCTGGCTGGTCTTTGCGCGGGTTGGAATCAGGGTTGGCGGCCAGCATCAGCGAGTTGAGGCCCGCCCGCAGCCCGCCGAAGTAATTGTTCTGCTTGAAGCGGGGCGTCATGTCCTGGTTGATAACGCGCGCCGTCACCTCGGGCGTAATGGCGCTCTGCAGGCCCGAGCCCGCCTGAATGGAGACTTTGCGCTCCTGCGCCCCGAGCAGGATTATCAGGCCGTTGTCTTTGTCACGCTGCCCAACACCCCAGGCCTCGCCCAGGGCGCGGGCGTAGTCGGCCACGTCGCGGCCACCGAGGGTGGGCACGGTTACGAGTACAATCTGGGTGCCGGTATTGTCGGCGTAGCGGCGCAGGCCGCCTTCCAGCGTCTTGGCATCGGCGGGGCTCAGCAGCTGGGCCTGGTCGTTGATGAAGCGGAACGGAGTGGGCCGCGGCGGCAGCTCGTCGGCGGGAGCACCCAGGGCCGGCTGACCCAGGCCAGTCGCCACGAATACAAACAGCAGAAACAGAAGGCGGTGCATGGCAAAGGGAGTAAGGTGAAAGAATAGACTTGTTTCGCCTTCTACGCGCCTTGCCGCCGCGTGGTCATCTGGGGCGGCCGGGTGCCTGGGCGGCTTACTGCTTGCCTGCTGCCCGCTCTATTTATGGGCGCGGGGCCAGCAGGGAATAGACGGCCGTATCCAGGAAGTTGCCCCGGAAGTGGTAAATCTCCCGGAAGTAGCCCTCCCGCACGAAGCCCTGCTTTTCCAGCAGCCGAATGGAAGCCGCGTTATCCGGGGCTACCTGGGCTTCTAGGCTGTGCAGGCCCAGCGGCCCAAAGCTGTAGGCAACCACGGCCGCCAGAGCTTCGGCCATCAGACCCTGCCGGGCGTGGGCCGGGTGCAGGCCGTAGCCCACCTCGGCCCGGTAGTTTTCGGGCTGTAGGTGCCACAAGCAAATGGTGCCCAGCAGCTCGGTCTGCCCTCGGCGGCTGATGGCCCAGGTTACGCCTTCGTTGTCGGCCCAGATTTTATCCAGCAGGCGCAGGTGCTGCTGGGCCTGCGCCAGGGTCGTTTCTTTCTCCCGCGGGATGTAGCGCAGAAATTCCTCGTCGGAGCGGAAGAACAGCATGGCCGGCGCGTCGTCGGGGGTGAGCTGGCGCAGCGTGAGCCGCGGGGTGTGCAGCACCGGGAAGGGAGTCAGCTGAATGGTCAGCATCACACCTGGGGGCTAGGGGCGGGCGCCTGGGTGGCGGCCAGTAGCGTTTCGGCCATGGGCTTCAGGTCCGGAGTATCCATAAAGCCGTCGGCCACGGTGAGTACCGAAAACAGGTAGCGCTGCAGCTCCCGGGCATCGGGGCGGGGGTGGCGCAGGGCCGCTTGCACCAGGTGCAGCGACAAATCGGCCAGCACGAGCTTTTTTCGTTCCCAAATATCGGTTTCGGCCGCGGCGGCCTGCTCGGTAAGCGCGTGGGCCTGGTGCGCTAAGTGAAGAATCTGCTCGGTCATGGCAATGCCTGAAACAAGGTGCAAATTGAGTTACTGACTGATTTGGGCCGGCGTCACGGCCCGCTCGAAGCGCAGGCGGCCGTCGGCTTCCAGGCCCAGCAGCTCGAAGCCGTTGCGGCGCAGTACTTCCTCCGCCTCCGGGTTGTGGGGCTGGGTGTGGGCCACAAGGCGCTGCACCATCTCCGTTTGCTCGGCCTGCTGCACCAGGCCCGCGACCAGCTCGGTGGCCAGGCCCTGGCGGCGCCACTCAGCGGCTACCGAGTAGTTTATTTCGGCCGTGCCCGCCGCGTCGGGCGGACCCAGAAAACCACCCGCGCCCACCAGTGTGGTGGGGGTGGTGTCGGTGGCTTTGCGCAGAGCATACCAGCCGTACCAGCCGGCCGCCGTGCGCCCGCCCGCCGTGAGCTGCTCCAGAAAGTAGCGCATGGTGGCTACATCGTAGTTGCCGGGCGGCCAGTCGGCGGGCAGGGCGGCACCGAGCAGAACGGGAAAGTAGCGGGGCTTGTCGAGCTCGGCCGTGAGCAGGGCGCGGCTGGCGGCAATAAGCGTGAGGCGGGGCGTGTGGGTGATAAGCGGAATCATAGCGGGCTATACGGCTTTGGGAAGGCAACCAAACAAATATAGCGGGCTTCGGTGTAGTCGGAACGAGTCTGGCCGGCCGCCACATGAGCGGGCAGCCCACCAAAAGCCGGGCCGCCTGCTCATGTGGCGGCCCAGCAACTTTCGTTGGGCTATTGTAGTCCGGCCGATGGACCTATCTTGGGGCTTCCCTTTCTTCTGCCCTCCCTATGAACGAGCACCTAGCCGTCCTCACCACCTATTTCGACCTAGTCGGTTCATTCGCTACCGACCCGGCCGACTACGCCGCCGTGCTGCACCCCGATGTGGTCCAGACCGAATACCCCAATGCGCTCTACAAAACCCTGCAGCGCCGCTCGTTCAGCGAAATTCTCGATAACCTGCGGGCAGGCCGGGAACTGCTGCACGGCCAGCAGTTCAGCGTCCGCAATACCCAGGTAAGCTCCGACGGCAGTATTCTGGTCGAAGGCTTCTGGCAGGCCACTACCACCAGTGATATTGGCCCCCTGCAGCGCGGGCAGCGCGTAGCCGCCGAGCTGTGCCTGATTTTCGAGTTCAAGGACGGCCTCATTTACCGGCAGCGCCGCTACCCCTGCTTCGAGCCGGTCTAAGCCAATGGTGCAGCATTCCTCAGCCTATCCGGCCGGCAGCAGCCCGGCCAAGCGGGGGCGCAGCTGGGCCGGCGTGAGGCCTTCCAGCGTGAGCAAGGCCGCGTACGGGTCGCCGGGCAGGCGCAGGAGTTGGGCAAAGGCAGGCTCGGTTTTCAGGCCGCTGTGCTTGAGCTGCCGCACGGCCCGACGCCAGGCCTCGCCGCCCGCTTCCAATATGGCCTGCTCTACGGCTAAGTGGCGCACTGCCTGCTGCCGGGCCGTGGGCTGGGGCTGGCCAAATACCTCCCAGGCAAAGCCCTCGGCCCGGAAGCCGCACACAATGGTCGGTAGGTCCTGAAACACGCGGTGAGTGAGCCGGAAGTCGGGTCGGTGCGCGTAGTGCCGGCGCAGGAGCTGCTCGCAGGCGGGCAGGGCCGGCTCGGGCACTTCGCAGATAACGTCTAGGTCACTTGCCGGCAAATCCACCGCCAGCGGAATGGTGCCCGCCAGTACCGGCGCGTACGCCTGCAGTGTGGTCCAGATGCCCAGGCGGGTAATGGCCGCCACAGCCTGCCGCTGCCGGGCAGTACCGTGTTCCAGATAGGATAGATGAGGCCAGTGGGACATACGAGCAGCCGATAAGCGGATTTATTCCGATTCGCACCCCAAAGGTAAGGCCCGAACCGGCCCGCAACAGCAGCCAAAGCACTCTGCCTGCCGCCGCGAGCATATGGACGGCAGGACGGCACAAAACCGGACGCCCTGCCTAGGTCCGGACACAATTGGGCGGGGCAGTGCTGTCCGATAACGGGCCAAACAGTGGTTGTAGAAGGATTTATGCACTTGGCACAGCGCTTGGCTTCTTACGGCCAGCGGGAGGGCGGCAGTGTTCAAAAACGCACAGTGCCGGTTCCCGCGGCCCCGTTGTTCCACTCTCTTTCCGCTTACTGCTATGAAACACGCTCCTATCTGCGCCGCCCTGGCTGCCGCCGCCCGGCTGGCCGCTCGTCCTGTAGTGCTGGCCGGCCTGCTGGCCCTGGCCGCCACCTCGCCGGCCCACGCCCAGCAAAGCCCCACCGTTGCCCTCACCAGCCCCGACGCCGAAAGCCTCCGGGTGCGCATCGCCAGCCCGGCCCCGCTGCCCGGCCGGGTGCAGGTTATCAGCCTAAGCAGCGGGCAGGTGCTGTTCGACGAAGCCTATGCCGCTCCGGTCTACCAGCACCGCTTCTGCTTCCGCAACCTGCCCACCGGCCGCTACGCGCTGCTGCTGAACGCCGCGGGCACCCAGTACCGCTACACCCTGCACATGGCCGCTGGCGCCGCGGGGCTGGCCCTCACGGTGCGTACCCTGAAAGCCCGCGGGCCCCAGCTGCTGCTGGCCGCGGCCCGGTAGCGGCTGGGCACATCAGCTCCAGCCTCGAACAGGAGTAAAGCAACAGCCACCGGGCTTGGCCCACAGGCAAACCCGGTGGCTGTTGAAGGGTATAATGTGGGGCGGACGGCCGGGCAGCAAGGATTTTCTTCGTATACTGCCCCGGTAGCCGAGACGGGCTTTGCCGGTGGAGGGCGGCGGAACACCTTTTTGTGCCGGCACACCCCCGCGACAAAAGGCCTCCGCCGAAATTAGGCTATACTTGTTGACCCATCTTTTACCGTCGCTTTACGCCGTTACATGTACCAATTCGCCCGTTTATGCCTGTTTAGTATGCTGCTCACTGGCACCACGCTCACTACCTCCTGTAGCGACGACGACGTACAGGCCCCGGCTCCCGTCGAGAAGGCCACCCTGCGAGGGGTAGTCAGTCCGGCGGGCTCGGTATCGATGGTGACGGCCACCGCCGCTGATGGCGCCCAACGGACGGCTATGCCAACGGCCGGCAGCTACTCATTGCCGAACCTGGCCCCCGGCTCCTACACGCTGACCTTCACGCCGGCTGCCGACTACCTGACTCCGGCCCCCGTTGCCGTGACCGTGGCCTCGGCCGATGTGCAGGCGCCGCTGGTGACAGCTGCTCTCGTGCCGTCCGTATTCGCCTACACCCTGGACGGAGTGGCCCTGACGCCGCCCCAGGGCAGCGCTATGGTGCTGTCAACCCGTACGGAAATATCCTTTCGGAACGGGGACGCGCAGAACGTAACCATCTACCTGAGCGGCCCCCTGGAAGTCGGGAAACGCACCCTGACCAGCGCCACCTACCGGGCTACCTTCCTGGGTGCCGATGGCGTGACCTACACCTCCCAGCAGGGCCTGAGCCCAGCCGTGACTACCAGCGGCGTCCTGGAAATCAAGGATGTGAACCTGCAGACGCGCCGGGCCTCGGGCACCTATTCGTTTGTGGCGGTCCGGATCGGGGGCCTCAACGGACCGGTGTCGCGCACCGTTTCCAACGGCTCGTTCAGCGGTCTGCCCTTCTAGCCCCCTGACAGACTGTAACCCCGCTCCATCCTGCGGCACAGCGAAGCCCGCGTTACCTGGTAGCGTGGGCTTCGCTGTGTAGTGAGGTGTAGTGTACAAACAGGGCCGGAGGATAGAAGAAATAGGGGCCGCCGACGTTTCTACCGGCGTTTGTACAGGCGCATCACATTGCCGTACGGGTCTTCAAATACCAGGCTGTCCGGCGTGAGCTTGCGCAGGCGGCAGGGGTAAGGGCCGTCGACCTGCGTAATATTCAGGGTGGTGGCCGAAACGGTGTAGCGCAGCGGCCGGTCCAGGAACTCCACGTAGGTCAGGTGGTTGCCCCGGACGAAGAACAAGGCGTTGTCCTCAGTATTCTCGGCCCAGATACCCTGTAGCAGGATTTTGGGCGTGGGGGCGGAACCGGGCCGGGGCGCCGCCGTCTGGGCCGGCGCGTGGGTGGCACTGAGCAGCACCAGTAGCAGGCCGCCGAAGTGTTTGGGTAGCATCATCGGTATCGTAAACATAGTCGTCGTAGCAGCTGGCTAGATACATAAACGGCCGCACAACCGTGCGAAAACGGTTTTCATAGGCTGCCTGCCCCGCGTGCCAGCCGCGGGGTAGTATTTCGACTGGTTGTATCTTTGCCCGGCAATGCCTAATTCCCGCGTCCCCCGGCTTTACTTCGAGAATACCGCCGCCCGCCTGCTCCAGGATCCGAACGGCTTCCTGCGGGTGCGCTGGAGCGCCAACACGCGCCGGCTGGAGGAAACCCAGGCCGTATTCACCCACATGCGCCTGGCCCTAGGCCGCTTCAACTGGAGCCGCATTCTGGTCGACCAGCGCGTGATGCCGCCCTTCACGGCCGCCGAGCAGCAGTGGATAGCCCAGCACTGGCTGCCGCTGGCCGTGCAGGAAGGCGGCTACCGCCACGGCGCCGTGGTCGTGTCGGCGGAGGTGATGGTGCGGCTGGCTACCTCCTACATTACCACCCAGGTGCTGGGTCTGCCGCTGGTCTACCGCTCCTTCGAGGCCGAAGCGGAAGCCGTGCAGTGGCTGCTGAGCCAGCCCGTTGCCCCCGCGGCGTAGGGCAGGGCCGGGCTGGCCAATGCGCGTGTGGCCTGCCTACGGGCGGCCGTTGGCGCCGTCAGCAGCGGTGTTGCCCCGAAACAGCATGATGTCCTTGTCGAACATGTAAATCCCGCTCTTGTCGTCGCCGACCAGCTCCAGCTTGTCGTTCAGGGTGCGGGCCAGGGCTTCCTCTTCCAGCTGCTCCGACACGTACCACTGCAGGAAGTTGTGGGTGGCAAAGTCGCGCTCCTGCAACGTGAGGCCCACCAGCTCGTTTATGCTTTCCGACACGGCTATTTCGTGCTTCAGAAAGTCCTCGAACACGCGCTTCAGGGACTGAAATGTAACCACCGGCTGGGGCAGGGCCGGCACCAGGGCAAAACCGCCCCGCTCGTTCACGTAGCGAATCAGCTTGAGCATGTGCACCCGCTCCTCGTCGCTTTGCTGGTAGAAGAAGTTGGTCACCCCGTCCAGGCCCGGCTGAATCTCGGCCCACGACGCCATAGCCAGGTAGGCCTGCGACGACTGGGCTTCCATGAAGATTTGCTTGTTAAGCGCGTTTTGAACGAGTTGGGGCAGCATAGCAGGTCGGAAGTAGGGTTGGAGTGAGCGGGTAATTTACAGGTTTGCGCCCAACCGGCTGTGAATACGACGGAAGGCCCACCAAAGCCAGTAGCGCGAACTGTGTAGTTCGCGTGCCCGCGCCGTAAGGTCGTTCTGGCCCGCGAACTACACAGCCCGCGCTACTATAACCGCCCCGGGCCAGCGCGGCGCTTAGCGGATGGCTTTGTTGAAAAAGGCAACGACGCTGGCATTCATGCCCCGGTGAAAGGCTTTTCGATCAAACTGCCCCTGGTCGGTGCACAGCAGCGGCGGCGCCAACGGGCCGCAGGGAGCCAGAAACGAGAAATGCCCGGCCCCCGGCACCGAATGGAATTCGGCCGCCGCTCCCAGAGCCTCCCGAACCCGCTTGGTATTGGTGGCATAGGAAACCACGGTGTCCTGCTCGCCGCTCCATAGCTGCACCGGCACCCGCACGGCAGTAAGCGCCCCGGGGCCCAGCGTGAAGCTTAGCCCGGGGGCGGCTACCACGGCGGCCTTGATTCTTGGGTCGGACACGTAGCTGTTGCCCTTCTTCGCCTGCTCGGGGTCCAGCAGGGGGGAATTGCCGGCCCGCAACAACGCACAGATGGCCTCGGGCGTCTCGGCGCAGTGCTTAGCAATCAGGCGCAGGTCAGGCTGGGCCCCGGCGGCCGTCAGGACGGTAAGGCCGCCGGCGGAGAAGCCAAAGGCTCCGATGCGGGCGGGGTTGAGCTGGGCGTGCCCCGGCCAGCGCTGGAGCATATAGTCGATGGTGGCATGCAGCTGCCGGGTGCGCCCGCCAAGCCAGGCGACCGTCCCGGCGGCGCTTTGGTCCATGTAGTTGTCGCCGCTGTGCATGGGGGCCGCCACGATATAGCCTGCACTAGCCAGGGCCAGGGCCAGGTCGGCGTGGCTGCCGGGGCCACCGGAATTGCCGTGCGAAAACACCACGAGGGGCAAGCCGCGGCCCGCTACGGGTGCGTCGGCGGCCACGTCCATCAGGCTCAGGCCCAGCCACGTCGTGGGCCAAGTCCGGGCCTGGGTCGGGTACCAGATGCCCACCGCGAAAGGCTGCCCGCTCGCATCAGTGGCCTGGGCCCGCTGAAACCCGACCGGCCGCTCCGGGCGCAGCGCCGCCCCCACCATGACTGCCCCGAACCCAACGGCCAGAATGAGCACAACCAGCAGTAGCCGACGAATCCATTTCATTGTTCCTTGCAGTAATGGGGCGAGAGTGGAGAGTCTGAATATTCAGTAAATGTATTATTTAATCCCGCACGTCGGGGGTAGTGCCCCCCCCGGTAAAACGACTGCGCCGCCCGGATTTCTCCAGGCGGCGCGAAGTGAAGTGAAATGGAGCGGCACCGATTGATTTTTGGCCCACCAAAGCCATTAGCGCGAACTGTGTAGTTCGCGTGCCCCGCGCCGTATGGTCGTGCAGGCACGCGAACTACACAGTTCGCGCTACTAACATGCTCAAGCCAGGTAGCGCTACAACCCCCTAATAGCTCTCCTTCTGAAACCCAAACTCCCGCAGCTTGGCCTCAAACGTATCCGGGAACTGGGCCTTGATGTGGTGAATCAGGGCGCGCAGGGCCTTGCGCAGCTGCTCTTCGCCCTGGTCCTTGCTGCTCACCTTGCCGCTGCGCTGCCCGCTGGCTTCGGTGCTTTGGGCTACCAGCTGCTTGTACTCCGCTACCAGGGGCTCCCAGTGGGCGGTGCCGTACTTGTTCTTGTCGAATTTATGCGCCTTGAGGGCCAGCAGCAGCTTGTCCAGGGCCTTTACCCGCTCGTTGCGGGTTCGGGGCAACCGGTAGGCCTTGCCCAGCTTCTCGATGCCAAACTCGCCGTAGTAAGCGGTTTTGTCGTCTTTGGCTTCCGCCAGATAGCCTTTCACGTAGGTCAGGCTCTTATCCAATAGCGCATCCAGCGCCTTTAGGCGTTTGGCTTGCGGGGTGCGGGCATCACCGGCCGCATCGGCCTCGTCGCGGCTCTCGGCGAAGCTGGCCGCCTGGGCGGCGAAGTCGGTTTTGGTGAGCCAGAGCAGCGCCGGCAGCTCCGAGCCTTGCCACGCTTTGGCAGCATTAGTGGCTACCTCCGCCAGGGCAATGGCATTGGTGGGTAGTTGGCTGGCCCGGCGCACGGACTTAGCCGTTTTAGCCGGCGTAGCAGCCGGCTCAATAGGATTACTGGACATGGATAAAGGAGTTAAAGGATACAACTTCAGGAATATACCGTTCTGCTTGTACACTAGCAAGTAGTTGCGGAGCCCGAAAACAACTGTTTCGAAGCCCCGCACCAGTTGCAGCGGGCAAAAACAAATGTTTCTGAGCTCCGCAACTCGTACACTGCCTTCCAACAAATGTTGCCGAGCCCCGCAACTGGTGCGGAGCCTTAAAACAAAAGTTTCCAAGCCCCGCGACAGTTGCGGAGCTTGGAAACTTTTGTTTGGGTCGAGTGAGGAATTTCTACCGGCAGTATGTTTGTAAGCTTTCCACACCACTATCCCATTTCAGAGCCATGCAGGGCTACAAGCTATACCTAGATGATATCCGGACGCCGAAAGGAGAAGGCTGGCAAGTCGTAAGGAGCTTCGATGAGTTCGTAGCGACTATCAACCAGCGAGGCCTACCCCAGGAAATCTCCTTCGACCATGACTTAGGCTGGGACGACGAGCATGATTGCGAGATGAAAAGCGGCTACGACTGCGCGAAGTGGCTGGTCGAAAATGATCTGGTGATAGAAAACTTCAATGTTCACTCGGCCAACCCGGTAGGGGCCGAGAACATCAAGCGCCTCCTGCAAAACTTCCTGAAGTTTAAGAAAGGCTTGCAGTGAGCCCCTCTTGGCAGTCGCTCGGCTATGCCGAGTGACGACTACGCTCTGAGCAGCTCTGCTGCGAATCCGCCCGCTTCGTAGGCCCGGCCGGCGCGGGACACTCGCGGCACAGCCGCTCCGGCGTAAGCGTCACTCGGCACAGCCGAGCGACTGCGAGAGGGAGACACCCTTAGATGTATTTAAAATAAAAAGCCCCTACTAGTTGAATAATAGGGGCTTTTTACCTAGAGGCTAACTCACTTGTTAAGTTGCTTATTAGCTTTTTTCAGTTGCTTTTGCACCTCACCTAGTTTACGTTCGACAGGAAGGTCTTCAGGGTACATACCGGTATTGTCTCGGACCATGTCCCTCACACCTTTACCAACGCTACGGTGGACAAGGCAAGCATTGTTTTCACCCTTGACGTTGTTCATTTTAAGCCTATCCTCTGTCAGGGTGATTCGAAATAAGTTAGCCGCCAATTCTGTACGCCCCATATGGTCTAGCAGAGTACCGTTAACCACACCTTTTTTTGCTGAAACCTGCTTTATACCCATGTTATAAAGACCTCGGTAACCAGCATCATTGAAAATTGCAAAATTTGTTACTCCAGAGGCTGCAGCTGCAGCATTGAGTGACTTGTTGCCGTCGGTAATCTCTGCACGAGCTATGATTCGCTCAACATCGTTCTTGCCTTCCAGAATAAGGTCGAACTGTTCTGCTTGTTGCGCAAAGTATACTTGAGCTCTTGCAACTTGTTGCTTTTTACTATCGCCGTTCATCACGACCATATAGCAAGCAAAACGCGTGAGTTTAAAATCGTCTACAACGTTACCGTCTACTACTCGCTTCGTCTTAGAGAACTCATCCGAGCAGTCGATATTAGCAGACAAGCACGCTCCCATCGCTCTGCGAATGGTTTTAGCAAATGACGTCATGTCGTTATAACCTAACATTTGTGCAAGGTCACTTGCCCACCAGGTTTTAGCGGCGTCTGTCGCTTCTCCCACGATAGTAAAATCGTCGAAAGAAGGTATTGAAGCAGGATTTTGATTCATGTTCTTGAGTAGTGGTGCCTCTTCAACAAAAACCAATTTAGCTAAGTTTATCGGAACTGACATCTTTTTGCAGCTAAAATTTGTAGCAGTTTGTTGAGAGATTTTTACGACCCGCAGGCCTCGCAGGCGTCGGGGTTATCCAGGGAGCAGGCCATGTCCGAGGCGTTCTGGGCCGATACGTTCAGGGGCTCCAGGGTTTCGGCGGCTTGCTTCTGCACCGTGAACTTGATGGCGTCGGCGGCGGCTTTGGTGCGCAGGTAGTACATGCCGGTTTTCAGGCCCTTCTTCCAGCTGTGGAAGTGCATGCTGGTCAGCTTGCCGAAGTTCACGTTCATCACGTGCAGGTTCAGGCTCTGGCTCTGGCAGATGTAGGCGCCCCGGTCGGCCGACATATCAATGATGCGGCGCTGGGAAATCTCCCACACCGTCTTATACAGGTCCTTGATGTGCTGGGGAATCCGGTCGATGTTCTGCACCGAGCCGTTGGCGGCAATGATTTCGTTCTTCATCTGCTCGTTCCAGATGCCGAGCTTCACCAGGTCCTTCAGCAGGTGCTTGTTCACCACCATGAACTCGCCGCTGAGCACGCGCCGCACGTAGATGTTGGAGGTGTAGGGCTCAAACGACTCGTTGTTGCCCAGGATCTGCGCGGTCGAGGCGGTCGGCATGGGGGCCACCAGCAGGGAGTTGCGCACGCCGTGCTCTACTACCTGAGCCCGCAGCGTTTCCCAGTCCCAGCGGCCACTCTCGGGCGTCACGCCCCAGAGGTCGAACTGGAACTTACCCTGGCTCAGGGGCGAGCCGGGGAAGGTTTCGTAGGCGCCGTCCTTCTTGGCCAAATCCATGGAGGCCGTCATGGCCGCGAAGTAGATGGTCTCGAAGATGTCCTTGTTCAGGCCCGTGGCTTCGTCGCTCTCGAAGGGCATGCGCAGGGCAATGAAGGTATCGGCCAGACCCTGCACGCCGAGGCCGATGGGGCGGTGGCGCAGGTTCGAGCGTTCGGCTTCCACTACGGGGTAGTAGTTGATGTCGATTACCTTGTTCAGATTCTTGGTGGCGTGGTAGGTCACGTCGTACAGCTTCTGGTGGTCGAACACCAGGTGGCCGCCTTCTTCCTTCAGGAAGCGGGGCAGGGCCAAGGAAGCCAGGTTGCAGACCGCAATTTCGTTCTCGTCGGTGTACTCCATAATCTCGGTGCACAGGTTCGACGACTTGATGGTGCCCAGGTTCTGCTGGTTGCTCTTGCTGTTAGCAGCATCCTTGAAGAGCATGTAGGGCGTACCGGTCTCGGTCTGGCTTTCCAGGATGGCAAACCACAGGTCCTGCGCCTTCACGGTGCGGCGGCCGCGGCCTTCCTTCTCGTACTTGTGGTAGAGCTTCTCGAACTCGGGGCCCCAGGTGTCGCCCAGGCCGGGGCACTCGTTGGGGCACATCAGCGTCCAGTCGCCGTTTTCCTCTACCCGCTTCATGAACAAGTCGGGCGTCCAGAGGGCGTAGAACAGGTCACGGGCGCGGTTTTCCTCCTTGCCGTGGTTCTTCTTCAGATCCAGGAAGTCGAAGATATCGGCGTGCCAGGGCTCAATGTAGATGGCGAAGGCGCCTTTGCGCTTCCCACCGCCCTGGTCCACGTAGCGGGCCGTGTCGTTGAAGACCTTCAGCATCGGGATGATGCCGTTGCTAGTGCCATTCGTACCCTTGATGTAGGAGCCCGTGGCGCGCACGTTGTGAATGCTCAGGCCGATACCGCCGGCCGACTGCGAAATCTGGGCGCAGTTCTTCAGCGTGTCGTAGATGCCCGTGATGGAGTCGTCCTTCATCGTGAGCAGGAAGCAGGAGCTGAGCTGGGGCTTGGGCGAGCCGGCGTTGAACAAGGTTGGGGTAGCGTGGGTAAACCAGCGCTCCGACATCAGCTCGTAGGTTTCGATGGCCGACTCGATGTCGTGCTTGTGAATACCGATGGCCACGCGCATGAGCATGTGCTGGGGCCGCTCGATTACCTTGCCGTCCACGCGCAGCAGGTAGCTGCGCTCCAGGGTTTTGAAGCCGAAGTAGTCGTACGAGTAGTCGCGGTCATAGATAATGGCCGAGTCCAGAGTAGCGGCGTGCTTGTGGATGATTTCCCACACGTCCTTGGCGATGAGCGAGGCATTCTCGCCGGTCTTGGGGTCCTCGTAGGTATAGAGGCGCTTCATGGTGCTCGAAAACGACTTCGAGGTCACCTTGTGCAGGTTGCTCACGGCAATGCGCGCGGCCAGGATGGCGTAGTCGGGGTGCTTGGTGGTGAGCGAAGCGGCGGTTTCGGCCGCCAGGTTGTCGAGCTCCACCGTGGTGACGCCGTCGTAGATGCCATCGATGACCTTCTTGGCCACCTCAATCGGGGAGACGAAGTTCTGGTTGAGCCCGTAGCAGAGCTTCTCGATGCGTGCCGTGACTTTGTCGAATTTCACGGATTCGCGGCGGCCGTCGCGTTTGATTACCAGCATAAGCGTGCGAGGTTGTATTGGATGGATGTAGAGAAAACACCACGCCGTGAAAGGGCGGGGACTACGTGCAGAAGGAAGGCAAGCCGGGTGCTAAACCGGCGTTCCTGATGCGGAAGTTATCGGCTTCCGGTGGGTAGGACAAACCTAAAGTTTAGAAGTTTTCCACATTAGGCTAAAGCAGTGCTGTTCAGGCCCTTTTTCGGGATTAGGCAGCTGCTATATAGCGGCGAAATGAGCCCGGAAATAGGGTTGGGATTTTGCCGCAAATTTGATAGTGTGGGGTAGGAGGGCCAAAGTTAGAGAAGCCAGTTCCCCTCCTTTTTTCAAGGAGGGGTTAGGGGTGGTTACTTGTTGAACAACTTTTTTAATGCTGGTTCCTGCTGTTTTGTTGATAGCTCTAGCTTTCTAGCCCCAATAAACCACCCCGCCCTTCGGGCACTCACGCCGCTTGATGCGCGGAATTTGAAAAAGGAGGGGACCCTGACTAGCTTTTCTAGCCCAGCATAACCTCAGCATAAAAAGTAAAAGCCTGTGAGGTGAGTCACAGGCTTTTGCTTTTCGGTAATGGCGTTGCTTAAAAGTCCTCGTCGAGGGAGAAGGCGTTTTCGGTCCGCTCACTCATCACGCCAGCCTTCTGGTATTCGGCCACGCGCTTCTCGAAGAAGTTGGTTTTGCCCTGCAGCGAAATCATTTCCATGAAGTCGAAGGGGTTGGTAGCGTTGTAGATCTTACTGTAGCCCAGGCTCTGCAGGAGGCGGTCGGCCACAAACTCGATGTACTGGGCCATGCTCTTGGCGTTCATGCCAATCAGGTTCACGGGCAGGGCATCGGTCACGAACTCCTGCTCGATCTGCACCGCGTCGCGGATAATGCTGTGCACGCGCTCCTCGCTCAGCTTGTTTTGCAGGTAGCTGTAGAGCAGGCAGGCGAAGTCGCAGTGCAGGCCTTCGTCGCGCGAAATCAGCTCGTTGGAGAAAGTCAGGCCGGGCATCAGGCCGCGCTTCTTAAGCCAGAAGATCGAGCAGAACGAGCCCGAGAAGAAGATGCCTTCCACGGCGGCAAAGGCAATGATGCGCTCGGCAAAGTTCTCGGAGTTAATCCACTTCAGCGCCCACTCGCCCTTCTTCTTCACGCAGGGCACGGTTTCGAGGGCGTTGAAGAGGCGGTCCTTCTCCTGCGGGTTCTTGATGTAAGTATCAATCAGCAGGGAGTAGGTCTCCGAGTGAATGTTTTCCATCATGATCTGGAAGCCGTAGAAGCAGCGGGCTTCGGGCATCTGCACCTCCTGCATGAAGTTGACGGCCAGGTTCTCGTTCACGATGCCATCGGAGGCAGCGAAGAAGGCCAGCACGTGCGAAATGAAGTGCTTCTCGTTGTCGTTGAGGTTTTCCCAGTCTTTCTGATCCTGGGACAGGTCAATTTCTTCGGCCGTCCAGAAGGAGGCTTCGGCCTTCTTGTACATCTGCCACACATCATCATTCTGGATGGGGAAGAGCACAAAGCGGTTGGGGTTCTCGACGAGCAAAGGTTCCATAGCGGGGAAGTGAGGCGTGGAAAAGACTTCGGATAAAACCTGAATAAGGCAGGAAGAACAGCTTGCCAACCCTGGGCCGAGAAGAAATGTTTAGCCGATTTTTGGGTCGGCTTAGCCGGGTCGAAGCACCAAATATAAACTCCGCGGCAGGCTCATTCACGTTTTTTCTCCGCTAATTTTTCTGTATGACCCAAAGATTTCCACAGAAGGCTGCGGGGTGAAAATCGGGCTGAAACCAGGCAAATCAGCCGATTTTGGGAAAGTTATCCACATTTTGCCTGTGGACAATCTGATTTATCCACAAATTTGCTATGCGTGTACCCGCTCAGGCGTTCCTTAAGGGACTATTACCGGGCCCGTGGGAGAGGGAGCAAGCCTACGAAGCCGACCCGACTGAATGATGATTAGTGAGTTAGGTTTGGTTTTGTGAAATCGTACTTGTACTTTTGCCTTCCAATTTTCAGAAAACGCGAAGACGCCGATGTACGCAATTGTCAACATAGCCGGGAAGCAGACCAAGGTCGAAGCCAATAAATTTGTATACGCTCACCGACTGGCTGGCAACGTCGGCGATACGGTAGAGCTGGGCAAAGCCCTGCTGACCGACAGCGACGGGACCATCACCATTGGTGCCCCCACGCTGGACGTAACCGTAACGGGCACCATCCTGTCGCACGTACAGGGCGACAAGGTGCTGGTATTCAAGAAGAAGCGCCGCAAGGGCTACAAGAAGCTGAACGGTCACCGTCAGCAGTTCACCAAAGTAATGATCAACAGCATCGGCTAATTAGGGCTTAGTTGTTAGTGCCTGGAGGCTGGGGTATCCCAGGTTCGTTCGGCTCTAACACGACTTTCTAAGCACTGATAACCAAGCACTAAGTACTAATACAATGGCACACAAGAAAGGCGTAGGTAGCTCCAACAACGGCCGCGAATCTCATTCTAAGCGTCTCGGCGTGAAGATCTTCGGCGGTCAAGATATCATTGCTGGTAACATCATCGTGCGTCAGCGCGGCACCAAGCACCACCCCGGCCAGAACGTGGGTATCGGCAAGGACCACACGCTTTTCGCTATGGTTGACGGCACGGTTCAGTTCCGCAAAGGCCGCAAAGACCGTTCGTTCGTAACGGTAGTTCCGGTTTCGGAAGTAGCTGAGGCTGCTGCGTAACTAACTGCTGAACAGCTCTCCGGAGTTGATCTGACGTAGAAAAGGGATAGTCCTGCCGGGCTATCCCTTTTTGCGTTGCCGTGTTTTTTCGAGAGGTGGCTACGATAGTTGGTAGAGTACCGGCTTGCTCGGGCTGGCGTCCAGCTCCAAGCTGGTTACCTGCAGATTCAGCAAGTACAGGCCGTCGGCTACCGTATCCGGCACGAAGATCAACTCGGTAATGGTGCAGTGGGTGCGCGTTTGCTCCGGATATTGCCAGAAGGCGTGGTGGGCCAGCAGCTCGCCATTGTCTTCCTCCCGGTCGACGCTGGGCAGATCGAGCAGGAGGTGCTCGATGTTCTGGGTCACGAGGTAATGGGCCAGGGCCGGTTCGATATACGTTGGGTTGGTGCCCGAATACTGCCGCTGCTGCTTGGCTTCGTCATTGGGCAAGGTGCGCAGTACTACCGCTTCTGGAGCAACAGCCGCCGCTTCGAGCAGCGGCTGCACGTCGGCCAGTAGTACTACCAGGTCGCCGTTGGGCTGGGGGCGCGGCGCGACTGATACCAACTGAGCCAGGAACAGGAAGCGGCGCAGGCAGCGGTTGAGCGTAGCGGTGGGCTCAGGGCTGATGTGACCGTAGCACTCGGTGTGAGTACCATTGCCGTGGGGCGTCAGGTGCACGCGCTGGTAGTTGGTGCTGCCGCCCAGCGCCACACTGCCCACGAAGCTGCCCACCCGAATCGTATCGAACTGCACCGGCTCGGCCCAGAAGCAGTTCACCTGATTGGGGCCCGGAGCCAGGGGCAGGGAAATATCCAGCGGGGCTGCGGGGTCGAAGGAATACGTGCGCCCGTGGTGCGGGTAGGTAGCAAGCATGGGGTGAAGGAAAAAGCGCCCGGAAGAGAATGTCAGTCTTCGGCGGGTAGCGTGTTCAGGATGCGGCTTATTTCGGGGGCGTGGCTGAGCACCATAAAGTGGGTGCCGCCCGGAATCAGATGGTCGACGGGCGCGGGACCGGGTGGAAACACCCGGTCGTGGGAGCCCAGAATCTGAATGCTGCGGCCCGCATTGGTACTATCCCAGTGCAGAAGCCGGTCGATGGCCCAGCGGGTATACGCCTGGTCCATGTCCCGCAGAATCTGTTTGAAGATCTGGTACTCCTCGCCGTTCCGGACTCCGAAATACCACTGTCCGGCCCTAGGAAACAGCTTCAGCCACTGCGGTGGAAACAGTTTGTAGACCCCGGTACCGCGAATAACGCGCAGGAGCAGCGGCAGGGAATCCGCGTCGGGGATGCTGGACACCAGCACGGCCCGGGCTTTGGGGCGCAGACGGGCAATTTCCAGGGCTGCTACTCCGCCAAACGACACGCCTACGACCAGGCAGGGCTGCTCGGGCGGAATGGCTGCGGCCATGCGAGCCACGTAATGCGGCAGCGTTTCGTCGGCTTCGGGCGTCGGCCACGCCATAACGTGCGCCTCGCCGTCGAGCAAGGGCAGCAGGTTTTTAAAGACCCGCTCGTCGGCGCCCAGGCCGGGAATCAGATAGAAAACGCGCGCGGAAGCAGCAGGTACAGGCACGGAAAACCAGAGTAGGTGAAGACAGAGAATCAGCCATTTCACGGCTCAAGGCGCATGAATACTCCTTCCAGGTAGAAGATATTATGCGGCATGCTGTCTTCGTCTTCCTCGGGCTCGTCGGCGGGGTAGGTGCAGGAAAGCTTCATGGCCACGCCATCCAGAGGTACGGGCGGGGAGTCTTCGTGGGTGTATTCGAGCAGGCAGGGCCAGTCGGTAACGGTGGCCAGCGCGTCGGCTACCTGTTCCTGCAGGGCTTCGGCCCGCGGCCCGGCCAGGCGCAGCAGCAGGTCGAGGGAAGGGAACTGCAGGCCCAGGTGGAAAAAGTGGATGTCGTCATCAAAAAACGTGGTGGCCCACACCGTCACGTCGTCGGTGTTATCAAAGACAATAGCGGTAATCTGGATTTGCTCGACAAAAAAGTCGGTGTCATCCACGAGAGCATCAACGAGGCGTTTCATCTTCTGAACATACGTAAATCCGGCGCACGGATTAAGCCCGGAAAGCAGATTTCGCGGATTTCAACGGAGTTGGCCTTACTCGTTCTGGCAAGCCGCTAACAGGAAAGGAGTTATCGCCGGGCTGCTTCAACCGGCTGTGATGGCAGTTACGCCTCAGGCTCCAGAAACAGCTCCAGCGTAATCTGGTCGGCCAGCAGCTTGCCCCGGTCCGTCAGCACGAGCCGGGGGCCGCGCACGGTCGCCCAGCCATTGTGCTCCAGCTCCCGCAGGTAGGCAGCCCGGCTGGCGCGCAGGTCGGTGCCTAGGGTGTGGTGCAGATAGTCCAGGTCGCAGCCGCGGCTGGTGCGCAACGAGGTCATCAGGTACTCGTTGGCGCGGTCGGTGGGCGAGAGGGTTTCGACGGTAGCCGGCACCTCGCCCCGTTCCAGCACGCTGCTCACGTACTGCGGGTTGTTGGCCACCGCGTACTGCCGGCTGTAGCCATTAAAGGAGTGGGCGCTGGGGCCCAGGCCCAGGTAGGGCACGCCGCGCCAGTAGTTGGCATTGTGGCGTGACTCGCGGCCGGGGCGGCAGAAGTTGCTGATTTCATACTGCTCGTAGCCCTGGGCGGGCAGCGCGGCCAGCAGCATTTCAAACTGCCGGGCCACGAAGTCGTCGGGCGGGGCCGTGAAGCTGCCTTTCCGTAGGCGGCGGCCAAACACCGTGTCGGGCTCGATAGTGAGGGCGTAGCAGGAGAGGTGGGGCACGTTCAGGGCAAACGCCTGAGCCATATCCTGTTCCCAGAGGCCGTGGTCGGGCGCCGGCACGCCGTAAATCAGGTCCACGGATAAGTTCTCGAAGCCCGCTGCCTGGGCCGCCCGTACGGCCGAGGTCGACTCAGTGGCCGAATGAGCCCGGTTCATCATCCGCAGGTGGGGTTCGTGGAAGCTTTGCAGGCCGATACTCAGGCGGTTGACGGGCGAAGCGGCCAACTCCCGCAGCTTGGCCGGCGTGAGGTCGTCGGGGTTGGCCTCCAGCGTTATTTCGGCGGTAGCAGCCACCGGAAAATGGCGGTAGATGGCGCTGAAAATCGTGTCCAGCTCCGCCTCCGTCAGCAAAGACGGGGTGCCGCCGCCGAAGTAGATGGTTTCGAGCGTAGCTCCCGTGCCCAGATAGTCGCGCCGGATTTCCAGCTCCCGCACCAACGCGTCGACCAGCTGGTTTTTCAGGCCCATGGAGGTGCTGAAGTGGAAGTCGCAGTAGTGGCAAGCCTGCTTGCAGAACGGAATGTGGAGGTAGATGCCAGCCATGAAAAAGGGAAAGCGCGGCCGAAAATGGCCCTGCGTAACGTCGGAAAACAGCAGCGGCCCGGTGGTTCGTTCACTGCCGCGGCGGCAAACAGGTCCGGCCGCGTATTTTCGGGAAATTAAAAGCGCGTTTTCGCGTTTGTGTTTCCAAATGTACGCCCGCGTCCTCGTTTTCCTGCTGCTCTGCGGCGGCCTGCTCACCGGGCCGTGGGCTTCGGCGTGGGCCCAAACCCCGACGCTGCCCGTACCCAACCAGCCGGCCCTGCAAACCCCGCCGCTGCCGCCCCCGGCTGCCCGGCCCGACTCCAGCCTGACGCGCAAAGCCCAGCGCACCGCCGACCGTAAGGTTATCCGGCTCGAAACCGAAGCCGCCGACCAGGCCCTGCTGCGCCGCTACCGCTACCGCACCACCGTACCCGATTCGCTGGCGGCCTTTCGGGAAGTGCGCGATGTAGTGCTGGCGCTGCAGGCCGATGCCTACCTGACGGCCTCGGCCGACGGCATGCGCTGGGCCCACGACACCTTATATGTGCAGCTCTACGTGGGCGAGAAATTCCGGTGGGCCCGCCTGCGCAACGGCAACCTCGGCGATGGGCTGATGATGCGGGCCGGCTACCGGGAGCGGCTGTTTAATGGCAAGCCCTTCGAGCCCAATGAGTGGGCCCGGCTGCAACAGAACCTCCTGAACGAAGCCGAAAACCAGGGCTACCCGTTTGCCGCCGTCCGCCTCGACTCCCTGGAGCTGCGCGGCGGCGACATCACCGGCCGCGTGGTGCTCGATAGGGGCCGCGTGGTACTGTTCGATTCCATTCAGATTGTGGGCAAGACTAAAACCAAAAAGCGGTTTCTGACTAAGTATCTGCAGATCTTTCCCAACCAGCCCTACAACCAGCAGCGCGTGGATGCTGCGGCCCGCCTGCTGCGCCAGCTGCCGTATTTGCAGGTGAAAGCCGACCCCGAGGTCCGCTTTGCCCAGGGCCGAGCCCGCATCTATCTGCTGCTCGAAGACCGGCCCTCCAACCAGTTCGATGCCATTGTGGGCGTACTGCCCAACTCCACACCGGGGCCGGGCCAGAAAAAGGTGCAGCTCACCGGCGACGTAACCATCAACCTGCGCAACCTGAGCGGGGGGGGTAAGCAGATTGGCCTGCAGTGGCGCAAGCTCGATGCCCTGTCGCAGCTGCTCGATGCGCACTATGTACACCCTAATTTCTTCGGCACTCCGCTGGAACTGGGCGGCACGTTCAACCTCTACAAGCAGTCCAACTCGTTTCTGACGCTGCAGCCGCGCCTGCAGGTCACGTACCCCACGGTGCGGGCCGGGCGCATCAGCTTTTTCACCGAGCGCCGCAGCTCTCGCCTGCTGGCCGATACGGCCAACTCGCTCAAGGACCTCACGGTGCTGCCCGAGAATATTGACTCCCAGTACAACTCCTACGGCCTCGACTACAACTGGAACAGCCTCGACGATTTGCTGTTTCCGCGGCGCGGGCTGCTGGCGGCCGTGCAGGGCGCGGTGGGTACCAAGAACATTACCAAAAACTCCGACCTGAACGACACGCTCTACAGCCGCGTGCCGCTGCGCACCACCCAAATCACGCTGGGGCTGCGCATGGAGTACTATTACCGCATCGGGCGGGGTGGGGTGCTGCTCACGCGCCTGCGGGGCGAGTCACTGGTAAACGAGCGGCTGTTTCTCAACGACATGTTCCGCATCGGGGGCCTGGCTACGCTGCGGGGCTTCAATGAATACGCGTTTTATGCCAATACCTACGGCGTGGGCACCGTGGAGTACCGGCAGTTCACCGGCGCCGACTCCTACGTCTTCGTCTTTGCCGACCAGGGCTACCTGCGGCGCGACCTGCAAAATGACCGGACCCACGACACGCCCACGGGCCTGGGTGCCGGCCTGAGCTTCCGCACCGGTGCCGGCCTGTTTCAGTTCGTGTACTCCGTGGGCCGCTCCGATAACCAGAAAATGTCGTTGAGCAATTCCAAGATTCACTTCGGTATCACCAGCCGCTTCTAGGGCCGAGTTGTGCCGACGCAGTACAAAAAAGGCTGCCCCGATTCCGGGGCAGCCTTTCTGTTTGCATGATGGTAGCTAAGTGAGTCAGCTACTTCAGGGCGTTTTTCAACTCGCCGGCTGCCAGAGCCTGCGCTTCTTTGGCCTGGGGTACCACGGCACCCATGCCGAAGAACTCGTGCGTTACGTTGTCATAGTTCTGGTATTTCACCGCCACGCCGGCCGCCTGCAGCTTGTCGGCGTAGGCTTTGCCCTCACTCATCAGCGGATCGATGCCGGCCGTAATGACGGTGGCCGGCGCCAGGCCTTTCACGTCCGGGGCCTTCACCAGCGAAATCAGGGGGCTGTCGCCATCGGCCGGGGTACGCAGGTAGTGCTTGAAAAACCAGCCCATGAAGGGCTTGCTCAGGGGCTTGGCCTGGGCGTTGTGCTGATACGAAGGCGTATTCATGCTGTAGTCGGCAATGGGGTATACCAACAGTTGGTGCTTGGGCTGCATCACACCTTTGTCGCGGGCCATCATGCACACGGCGGCGGCTAGGTTGCCGCCAGCACTTTCCCCGGCTACGGCCACGCGCTTGGAGTCGCCTTTAATAGAAGCCGCGTTTTTCAGCACCCACTGGTAGGCCGCGAAAGAATCGTTGTGCGCGGTCGGGAACTTGTGCTCGGGAGCCTGCCGGTACGCCACCGATACGAAAATAGCGTTAGTCTGCTCGGCCAGGGCCCGCACCGAGGGGTCGTAGGTATCGAGGTTGGCAATTACCCAGCCGCCGCCGTGGTAATACACCACCACCGGCAGTGGGCCCGTGGCCCCTTTGGGCACATAGATGCGCGCTTTTACGCCCGGGGCAACCTCCCGGCTCATGGTGTCCAGAGGCGAAGGCGGCACGGGAATGCTAAAATCCTTCATGACGGCCATGGTAGCATCGGTGGCCGAAGGAGCCTTGCGTACCTGAGCTGGCGTCAGGGTTTCAGGCGGAGTGGGGCCTTGCAGGCTGGCCAGCTTCTCGATTATGGTCTGCATTTCCGGGGCAATATTCGGGGCCCAGGCCGGGGCCGCACCGGCGGGCTTCACTGGCTTGGAGGCCGCGGCGGTGGCGGCAGTAGTTTCGGTGGTGGTAGTAGTTTCGGTGGCTTGCTCGCTGGCGGAGCCACCGCAGGAAGCAAGGCCCAACGAGGCAGTAAACAGAGCTGCGGCCAGCCACGCGGGATGAGCGGCGAAGAAGGAAAGTGTCATAAGTGTGGTTGTTAGAAGGAGGCAGGAGTGCCCCATCTGTACGCCCTGTTCAGCTTAAGGGTTGAATAATTGCCGGTTTGAATAGGATAGTACGCTGGCACTACAGTCGCGCTGACCAGCCGGCATGACCGAAATAAAAAATTATTGTGCCTGATAATCAGGGTGGAGAGCAGTTGGCAGGTCATGATATGAGCTTACATGCAGCATTTGTGAAAAACCCTCGTACATTTGCATCACCAAACAGTGCGGGGTGGAGCAGTTGGTAGCTCGTTGGGCTCATAACCCAAAGGTCACAGGTTCGAGTCCTGTCCCCGCTACCTAAAAGGGCGTTTCCAATCTGGAAACGCCCTTTTCTTTTGCCCACAGTATACTCCTGACTCCTATTCACGCCTGCTGCACGAATGGCAGCACCGGGCGCCGGGAATAGGTATGTGCGTTTGGTGGCTTGCAGGCACTGACGGGATTTCCCGAAAAAGAGGCAACCTGCCGGCTGCCTCTTTTTCGGGAAATCAGCTGGTGGTAGGCGCCGCTACTTCACAAGGCTGATGCGCTTGTTTTCGGCGTTGCCATTGAGAATCAGCCGGCAGATGTAGACGCCGTTGGGCAGATTTTCACTGGTGAGGGGCAGGAAGTAGGCCCGGCCACGCTCCACCTCGGCGTTGTAAAGAGTCGTAATCAGGGCCCCCAGATGGTTGTAGAGGTACACCTGGGCCTTGCCACCCTGCTGGGGATGAAACTGAATAGTCGCCTGGTCGGCCATGGGATTGGGGTACACCTCCAGCGCGCTGCTGGTGCCGCGCGCCCCGGCGGTGGAGTTGGCGAGAGCTACACCTGGCTTGGCCGCGGGCGGGGCGGTACTCGTGCTGCTGCGGACGCTGATTTTGCCGCCGCGCAGGGCCAGAAGCTGGGTTTTGCCCCCAATCCAGTTGTTGGAAAACAGCAGCTCCCCCGTGGACGCACGCAGCGTGACGCCCATCTGATGCGGCGTGCCCGTTACCGTCGACTCGAAGGCCTGCACCGACAGGTCGAGGCTGCCGCCGATACCGACCGGGCTCAACGGGTTGGTAATATCGGTCAGGTTGGCCTTGGTGTTGAAGTCGCCCTGGTTGCCGGCCGCCGTCGATACGGTGCCCAGGGTGTTGATGGCGTTGCTCTTGATCTGGTACGTGCGCCACACGCCTGCCACCAGCCGGCGGAAAATGATGTTGGCCTGCCCCTGGATGTTTTTGCCGCTCTTGTTCCACTTCATCGTGAAGCCGAAGTTCATCTTCGAGTTGGCCGCGGCGGCGTAGGTGCCCCCCGATTGCGCCACCACCACGTTGCCGCCGCCGTTCACGTAGTCCTGGCCGGGCACGGCAATGGTAATCAGCGTGTACTCAGGCGTGCGGCCGGTGTAGTAGTCGCCCTGGGCCTCGGTAATGACCCCGAAGGTGCGGCCGCCGCTGCTGATGTCCGAAGCATTCAGCGTAACGGTATGCACGCCGCTGCGGGCCGTGCCCACCAGGCTTTCGGTGGGGCTGATGGAGCTGACCGCAAAGCTGGTGGTGCCAAACAGGTTGGTTTCACTCGCGCCGTTTGCCAGCTTGAAAACGGCCCGGGCATAGGTGATTGTCCCCCGGGCCTGGTCGGCCGCGTCGGTTAGCGTGGCAATGTATTCCACGTTGGCCGAGGCCGAGATAGGGCTGCTGGTGCCAAAGTATTCGAGGCCGGAATACACGATGTCCGTGTTTTCCCGATTGACCAGCAGGCTCCCGGCCGCGCTGGTGGCACCGCCAATATTGGTGGAGGTCGGCTTGAATACCGCGCTGGTGCTATACGTATCGGCTTTCTGCCCGATGGCAAAAGCCTTGGTCACCGTGGTCAGGCCGCCCGGGCCGGGGAAAGCGGCGGAACCCAGCAGGTACGTGTTGGCGCCGCTGCTCAGGTAAAAATCGACGGTGCCGCTGATGCTGCCGAGCACGGCCTGGGCGCTGGGCGAAGTCACGGTGGCCGTGAAGGTGGCCTGGTCGGAGTATTGCACCGGCCCGGGCGTCGTCAGCGCAATGTTCGACGTAGCCAGCAGGATAGCGGCGGTTGTGCTGGCCGTCGGGTTGAAGGTGTAGTTGCCGGCATCGGCGTCACCGATGCTGATGCCACTCACCGCTACGGGCTTGGCGCTGCCCACATTGGCATTGCTGAAGGTGGCGCTGGCGTAGGATCTGCTCAACATGTCGTTCGGAACCCGGTCGTCGCCGAGCGTAACGCTAGCCGAGGTGGTGCCGTCAAATAGTTTGTCGATGCCTGTGGCCGTGATGGTAAGGGGGCGCGGGCTAATTGTGGCCGTGGTGGTTGGCCTCGGGTTGAGCAGGTAGTAATTGCCGGCATCGGTTCCGGCCAGCGCAAAGTTCTGGCCCGTCACGGTTTTGCCGATACCCACATTTTTCGTGGCGAAAGTTGCCGTGCCATTACTCAGGCTGACCACGTCGCCGGCAACCTGCCCGCTGATGCTCCGGCCCGTAATGGTGGCCTCAGGGCTGCCGTCGTAGACCCGGCTGGCGGCGGTGAAGGTTGGCATCAGGCCGGCCGGCTTGATGGTTGCCCTCGTCGTCGCCTGGTCCGCCGACAGGCTGTAGTTGAAGGCATGGGGGCCGCTGAGCGCGACGGTAGCCGTCACCAGCTTGCCGGGGGCAGCCGCCTTGTCGCTGAACACAGCATTGCTGACTACCACGTTCACCGCGTCGCCACTGATGAGAGCCGCGGCCGGCACGGTGCCGGTGACCGTAGCGGCGGCAGTACCGTCGTAGGTTTTATCGGGGGCGCTAATGGAGGCCGTAAGCTGCTTTTCTGTGATGCGGAAGGGCACATCGGGCGTAACGCTCAGCGTGTAGTTGCTGCTCAGGCTCAGGGTGCCCCGCAGAATAGTATACGCGCCCACCGTGGTGCCTGGCTCCCGGGTCAGGGCGCCGCTGAACGCATCGGTACCCACCAGGCTCACCGGCTCATACAGCAAAGCAGGCTCCGGGGCGCCGTATATTCTGCCCTGGCCAGCCCGCGGCGTTACGGTAATGAGCTTGGGCGTGATGGTAAAGTCGCTGGGAAGGTAGCTAACGGTGTAATTGTCAACCGTGGAAGCATTGGTGCTGCTGTTGAGAATGGTAAGGGCGCCCTGCTCAATAGCGTAGTCGCCCACGTTGCTGCCTTCGGTCCGGCGCAGGACCCCGCTAAAGGCATCGGTAGCCGCCAGGCCGCTGCCCCCCACAGTGTAGGAGTACGAAGCCGGGTCGGGTGAGCCGTACACCTTGGTCTGGCCGCTGCTGGCCGTAATAGTAACGGGCCGGGCCGTCACGGTCAGGGCCGTAGTATTGGCCGGGGCCTGGACCAACAGGTAGTTGCTGAAGTTGGCCGTCAGGCCGGACCCGTTGCTGGCGTAGGTGCCCACCGGACTCGTGGCCGTGGCGGGCGAGGTGAAGCTGATGGTGCCGCCAAGGGCTGTGGCCGGGGTTTCGCCATTCACGAAGCCCGTCACGGTGCCGCCGAGCGGCCCGTTGGCGTTGCCGTAGAGGCGGGAAGTGGGCGTAGCCAGGTACGTTAGCGTGGCCGGCGTGATAGTGGCCGTAGCGGTTGCACTGGCTGCGGGAGCCAGCGCGTAGTTGCCCGCCGCCGCGCCGGTCAGGGTGAAGCCCGTGGCTACTACCGGCTTATCCAGGCCCACATTCTTATCATCGAAGGCCGCCGTGCCGCCGCTCAGCGTCACGGCATCCATACCGTGTACACCCGTAAGCGTGCGGGTCAGAATGAGGGCTGCGCGGGTACCATCGTACATTTTGGGGGCCGCCGTGAAGCCCGGCGTGAGACCCTTGGCGGTAATGCTGGCGGTGGTAGCAGCCGTGGGAGCCGTGAGCTGGTAGTTGCCAGCGGCCGTTCCGCCCAGGGCTACGGTAGCTGTTACGGGTTTGCCGGGGCCGGCAGCAGCATTATCGAAGGCCGCGGCGGTTACCATCACCGTTACCTCATCGGTGCCCAGCACGGCTCCGGCCGGCAGGCTGCCAGTGGCGGTGGCGGCCGCCGTGCCGTCGTACACCTTGTCGGTGGCGGCCAACGCGGCCGTTACGGGCTTGGCCGTAATGGCGGCCGTTGTCGAGGCCGTACCGGTGATGGTATAGTTGCCTGCATCCTGGCCCAGCAGGGTCAGGTTGTTGGCCGTCACGGATTTACCGGTTCCGGCCGCCGCGCTGGCGAAGCTGGCCGTGCCGCCGCTCAGGCTTACTTCATCATCTGCTATAACACCCGTGAGAGTGCGCGTGGCAATAGTGGCCAGCGTAGTGGCATCATATATTTTGTCGGAGGCGGTAATGGCGGCGCCCAGAGCAACGGGCGTGATGCTGGCCGTGGTGGCCGCCGTAGAGCTGAGCGGGAAGTAGTTAAGCTGATCGGCGCCCCCGCTGATAGCTACGGTGGCCGTTACCGGTTTGGCCGCGCCTACATTCCGGGTGTCAAACTCGCCGTTGCTGCTGCTCACCGCCAGGTCGTCGCCGGGCACCTGGCCGCTACCGGCGGGCAGCAGGGCCGTAGTGGTGGCGCTGCGGGTGCCATCATACAGCTTGCTGCTGGCGCTGATGCCAATGCTCAGCGGTCGGGGCGTGATGGTGGCCGTGGTCGTAGCCGTGGGGTTTACGCGGTAGTTGAGCGCATCGGCGCCGGTCAGGGCCAGCCCGGCGGCCGTTACGGTTTTATCCGGCCCCGCCGTTTTGGTCGCGAAGCTGGCCGTACTCACTGTCAGGCTCACCTCGTCGCCGCTCAGCTGCCCACTCACCGACTGCGCCGTTAGCGTGGCCGCGGCCGTGCCATCGTACACCTTGTCGGCCGCCCTGATGTGGGCCGTGAGCTGCACCGTCGTAATATCGGCGGTGGTTGTACTGGCAATGGGGGGAGTGCCCAGCGTGTAGTTGTCGGCGGCCGGGCCGCTGAGAGTGAACCCCGAACCCGTCACCGTTTTGCCAGTGCCGGCCTGGGCATCGGCAAAAGCCGCTGTGCCACCGGCAAGTGTCACGTCCTCACTGCCCACGCGGCCCGTCACCGAGCGGGTTGTGATAGTAGCGGCCGTGGTACCGTCGTAGGGTTTGCTGGCAGCCGTAAACGAGGGCGTGAGCAGTTGGGGAGTAATATCCGCCGTCAGGGGCGTTGGCAAGGCCAGGGTATAGTTTGGGGCGGCGGCTCCGGCCAGGGTCAGGCCCGTCACGGCCACGCTTTTGCCAGTGCCCACGCCGGCCGAGGCAAACGAGCCGGTGGCCGTACCCGTCAGGCTGACAGCGCCCGGGGTTTCATCGGCGGCCACCCCACTCAAGCTTGGCGTGCCGGCTACCGTGGCCGTGGTAGTACCATTATATGGCCGGGAAACGGCGTTCAGCCCGGTTATTGTTAATGGCCTGGCCGTAATAGCAGCCTGGGCGGAAGGAGCGGAGGGCGAGTAGCGGTAATTGGCCGCGTCGGCCCCGGTCAGGGTGAAGCCGCCGGCTGTTACCAGCTTGCCGCTGCCCACCGTGGCATTGTTGAACACGGCCGTGCCTCCTGCCAGCTGCACGTCGTCGCCCGCTACGGCGCCGGTTACCGTGCGGCTGGTAATGCTGGCGCCGGTAGTTGCATCATAGACTTTATCGGCGGCGGTAAAATACGCCATCAGGCTGCCCGGCTGAATGGTCAGCTCGGCGGGCTCACTGGTTGCGGCGTTGTAGTTGGTGCTGCCAGGATAGGAGGCCGTTACCGAGTAGGTGCCGGCCTGGGTAGGAGCCGCGCTGCTGGGGCCGTAGCTGGTGGCACCCGTGCCGCTATAGCGCAGCGCTACGGGAGCAAGAGCGGCGGGCGGAGTGCCCACGCCAGTAGCCGAGCCGCTGCCCCCGTGCGCCTGCTTATCGTAGAAGAAGCTGCCGCCCACTGCCGTTACGGTCGGGTTCACGGGGCTGACCGTCAGCAGAACCGACTTGCTGGCCGGGTGGTAGTTGTCCGTAGCTCCGGCCGTGACGGTGAGCGTCTGGTCGGGGCCGGCGTTGAGCACCGTGCCGGCGGCCGGCAAATAGCTGAGCGGGCCGGGCTCGGAGCCACTTGCTACGCCGGCCACCGTAGCCATCAGCTGATTACTTCCCAACGCCGTGCCGTAGGAAATAGGGGCCGGCGCGTTCCAGGCAATCGTCTGATTGGCTTTCTGCACCAGCAAAGAGTTCGAGCCGGTCGCCGGAGTGTAGTTGGGGCTGGCGGGCGTAAACTCGACGGTGAGGATATAGGCCGTAGCGCGGGCGTTCAGCCGGGTTGCGGCGGTCAGTACCGTGGGGCCCAGCTTGTAGACATACGTGCCCGGCACGGCGGTGCCATAGGCGGCCGCCGTAGCCGTGAGCTTGCCGTTCAGGTCATCCCCGTACATACTATCGGGGAGCGGGCCCCAGGCCAGGCTCGGGGTAGCGGGAGCTACCGTGAAGGTGCGCGACACGGCCGGGGCCGCCAGAAAATCGGGGCTGCCTGCCTGGGTGGCGGTAATCGTGACGGAGCCAATGCCGCTGACAGTTACCTCGCCGGTCGTGGTATTGTAGCTGGCCGGGCCACTCACGGCCACGCTCACCGGCAGCCCGGAAGACGCCGTGGGCGCAATCAGGAAAGGGGCCTCGCCATATATTTTGTTGTCGAGGGCGGCAAACGTGATGCTCTGGCTTTGCTGCACCGTAAAAGCCACGCCGTTGCTGCTTTGTGCGTTGCTCTTCACCAGCACCGGCCCAGTGGTAGCACCAGGCGGCACGCTCACCGTAATCTGGGTGGCCGAGTTGACCACAAAGCCGGGGGCGGCCGTGCCATTAAAGGTCACGGCGCTGGTGCCGGTGAAGTTGGTGCCGGTAATAATCACGCTCGTGCCGACCGGGCCGCTGGGGGGCGCCAGGCTAGTGATGGTGGGAGGGGCCAGCTGGTTTAAGCGGACACTGGCAGAGTTGCTTTGCTGGTTGGCTGCCACCATGTCTAAATCCTGGTCTCCATCTATATCCCCTAATACCACATGTTGGGGGTAGTTGCCAACAGCTACTTCCGGATTGGTAGCAGGAGCTGTGAAAATACCCGTGCCATTGTTGAGCCGGATAATAACCCTGTTAGTCGTGACGGTAGGAATCAGCGCGTCCAAGTCACCGTCGCCATCAATGTCCCCCAACGCTAACTTGCGATTATCTGAGGAGCCCAGCGCCACCTGCGCGTTGGCAGATGGAGCGCTAAAGCTGCCTGAGCCATTGTTGAGCCGCACGTTCATGGTACTAATGCCGTTACTGGCCGTAAGCATATCAAGGTCGCCATCCCCATCCACATCCCCTATCGCCAGGCTGATTGGAGCGGATCCTACCGGAACCTCCGCATTAGTAGCTGGGCTGGTGAAGACGCCCGCATTGTTATTCAGCCGGACGCTGACGGTGCCCGCTGCATGGTTGGCCGCCAGAATATCCAGGTCGCCGTCGCCGTCGATATCGCCCAAAACAACGCAGCTGGGGTTAGTGCCAATTGTTACCTGCGCGTTGGTTGCTGGCGCGGTAAAGCTTCCTTGGCCGTTGTTGAACCGCACGCTGGCTGTGCCTGCACCGTTGGTCGACACCATGTCCAGGTCGCCGTCGGCATCCAGGTCGCCCAGGGCGATGTTGTAAGCCCCGCTGCCGACCGGCACTTCTGAATTAGTCGCAGGTGCTGTGAACACCCCGGCCCCGTTGTTAAGCCTTACGCTGGCGTTGGTGGAACTATAGTTAGCTGTCACCATATCCAAGTCGCCGTCGCTGTCGATGTCGCCTAGGGCTGCATAATAAGCTTGGCTTCCTACCGATACCTGCGCATTGGCAGCTGGCGTCGAGAAGCCGCCCGTGCCATTGTTGAGCCGGATATTAATGGTGTTTGTGCTGGTACTAGTCACCAGCATGTCTAAGTCTCCATCCCCATCCACGTCGCCCAGGGCCACGGACATGGGACTGGTAACTGAGGAAACCTCAGCGCCACCGCTGAACGTGCCCGGGGCAACCGCTGCTGCTGTCGTAAACTGGAAAACCTGACCCGGGACCAGATTTTTATTGCCATTGTTGCTTTCAACGGCCGAAGTGATGGTAGAATAAACCGTTTCACCTGGCTTGAAGCTTAGAACAGGGAAGGAGAGGGCATTGCCGCTCACGGTTGCCGTGCCCGCCCGCTTGCCGCCCGCCTGCTGACTAAACACTTTCAGCGAACCGGCTACTGTGGCATTATTAAGCAGATTCAAATCGAAAAGAGCGGAAACGGCAGCCATACGCGGGGCTGAGCGGGCATTGCGGCTCGGCGAAAGGATGGTCAGGGCTAGGCCCGGGCCGTCGGTGAAGACGGTTTGCGCCCGGGTGCCGGTGGTCTGGCCCACGGCCGTTACCGTGAACCGGACGCCTAGGTGCCGCTGCTCGATGTTGTAGTCGATCTGCCAGCGGCCGGCGGCATCCACGGCCACATCATAGCTGTGAAAATCCGGGTAATCAGGCTCCTCCTGAAATTCGACGTGTACTAACTGGTCCTGGATCCAGCCGGCGCCGGTAATATGGGCCACCTGGCCCGGCGAGTAGTCGTCTTTATCGGAGCTGACGGTGGGGGTGTACGGGGCCGTCTGGGCCAGCGCCGTTAAGGAACCAAGCAACAGACAAAGCAGCAGGGCGCCAACGAGAAGCCGGCTGCCCCGCGAGGTGGGAAATAGAAGTGTGGCCATAGGTGTGAGCGTAAAATGAGCATGAGCAATAGAGGTAGGGGGAGCGGGGCAAAGCAAAGCCAGGCCCGCCAGCGCTGGTGGCTTGCGGGAGGTGTTAAACTGTATTTTGGCTTTGATTTACTGTAATATATCATTAAAAATAATGACACATCATGGTGATTATAGTTTTATATCAACTTTTATTTGCATTGTGTCGTTAGATGTATCTGTCATAATGAATAGGGTTTATACTATATTTTCAGTTCACCCTCCCGGTACATAGCTTTTGTGGGGGCAGTCCAGCCGAAAAGCGCTGAGCAGAAATAGCAGGCTGTTGTATCTTTGCCCCGGTGATACGATCAGCACTTGCCCTTTTCTTAAGTGTGCTCATGCTCGTGAGCAGTCTGGTTCCGCAGAACGATGTGGAAGAGCTGAGCAAGCTGCCCCAGCTTGTGCGGCACTTCCGCGCCCACGCGGCCACCACCGCGCAGCCGCTGTCGGTAACGCAGTTTCTGGGCTTGCACTACGGGGCCGCCAGCACCACCCACGACCAATACGTGCGGGCCGCCCACCAGGGCCAGGAGCACGACACGCTGCCGCTGCGCGGGCAGCACAACTTCCCCAACCTCGACTACATCGTGCCGGCCACCCACATTGCGGTGCTGGCCCGGCGCGCGGCGCGGCCCATGGCCACCTACCGCCCGCACAGCCGGCCGCTGTATGCCTTTTCCCTGGCCAACAGTCTGTTGCAGCCGCCCCGAAGCCGCGCCTAGGCGCTACTGGCGGAGCTGGGCCTTCTGCTCTGGGCCTGTCGTCGTTGGCTTTCGGGCACGTAGAAAGCCGGCCGGAGTTGTAGTGCCCGTGCGCGCAGTCACTTTCCTTCTTGTAGCCTGAGTAGTACCAGCTTGTTTTCCGGCTGGTGGGTTTGCGCGCGTAGCCGGCTGAGGCCGGCGCGGCGGCACGCCGTGGGCTAACACTCCTTTGCTTATGCTTACCCGAATAATTGCGGCCAGTATCCGCAACAAGCTTTTTGTGGCCCTGCTGGTGCTGGGCCTCGTGGCCTGGGGTGGCTACTCGGCGGCCCACCTGCCCCTCGACGCCATTCCCGACATCACCAACAACCAGGTCCAGGTCATCACCCAGAGTCCGGCCCTGGCCGCCCAGGAGGTAGAGCAGCTGCTTACCGTGCCCCTGGAGCAGCAGCTGCGCACGGTGCCCGGCGTGGAGGAAATCCGCTCGACCTCCCGCTTCGGCTTGTCGGTGATTACCGTCGTGTTCGGGGATGATGCCGACACCTACCTCACCCGGCAGCTGGTGGCCGAAAAGCTAAAGACGGCCGAAAGCAGCCTGAGCCCCGAGGCCGGCCAACCCGAAATGGCCCCCATTACCACCGGCCTGGGCGAGATTTTCCAGTACTCCATCCGCATCGAGCCCGGCTTTGAAAAGCAGTTTTCCCTGAGTCAGCTGCGCGACGTGCAGGACTGGCTGGTGAAGCGGCAGCTGGCCGGCGTGCCGGGCGTGGTCGACGTGAGCAGCTTCGGCGGGGCGGTGCGGCAGTACGAGGTAAGCGTAAACCCCGAGCGGCTGAACGCGGCCGGGGTGTCGGTGGCCGAGCTGTTCGGAGCCTTGCAGGCCAACAATGCCAACACCGGCGGCTCCTACCTGGAGCAGGGCCCCAACGCCTACTTTATCCGGGGCGAAGGCCGCGTGGCTTCCCTCGATGACGTGGGCACCATCGTGGTGAAGCACACCCAGGGCCTGCCCGTGCTGGTGCGCGACGTGGCCGCCGTCCGCTTCGGGCAGGCTGTGCGCTACGGGGCGATGACGCGCAACGGTCAGGGTGAAACCGTGGGTGGTATCGTGCTGATGCTCAAGGGTGCCAGCTCCGAACAAACAATCAAGGGCGTGAAAGCGCGGGTAGTCGAAATCCAGAAAGCCCTGCCCAAAGGCCTGGTTATCGAGCCGTTTCTGGACCGCACCAAGCTCATCGACAAAGCCATCCGCACCGTGACCAGCAACCTGGTGGAAGGCGGCGTGATTGTGGTGCTCGTGCTGCTGCTCTTGCTGGGCAACCTGCGCGCCGGCCTCGTGGTGGCCTCCATGATACCCTTGTGCATGTTGTTTGCCCTGGGCATGATGCGCACCTTCGGCGTGTCGGCCAACCTGATGAGCCTGGGCGCCCTCGACTTCGGCCTTATCGTGGATGGGGCCGTGATTATCGTGGAAGCCATGATCTTCCACCTCGTGCACCACCGCCGGCAGGCCGAAATCGAGACGATGGACTACGTGGCCGAAACGGCCGCCACCCGCATGATGCGCTCCGCCTTGTTCGGCCAGCTCATCATCCTGATTGTGTACTTCCCCATTCTGGCCCTGACCGGCATTGAGGGCAAGATGTTCCGGCCCATGGCCCTGACGGTGAGCTTCGCCATTATCGGGGCTATGCTGCTGTGCCTGACCTACGTACCGGCCGTGTCGGCGTGGGCGCTGCGCAAAAACATCAAAGAGGATGGCACCTTTGCCGACCGCCTGATGAAGTTTCTTTACCGCGGCTACCGGCCCCTGATTACGGCGGCCCTGCAGTGGCGGCGGCTGGTGGTGGGCGGGGCCCTGGCTTTGCTGGCCGGAGCCGTGGTCATCTTCCTGCGCATGGGCGGCGAGTTTGTGCCCCAGCTCGACGAGGGCGACTTTGCCGTGAACGTGACGCTCAAGCCCGGCTCCTCGCTTAGCCAGAGCATTGCTACGACCACCAAGGTGCAGCAGGTATTGCTAAAGAATTTTCCCGAAATCGAGCAGGTAGTGGGCAAAATCGGCACCTCGGAAATTCCCACTGACCCGATGTCCCTGGAAGACTCCGACCAGATCGTGGTGCTCAAGGACCAGAGTGAATGGACCTCGGCCAGCTCCCGGGAAGAGCTGGCGGGCAAGATGCAGCAGGCTTTGGCCGGCATTCCGGGCATTACCCTGGAGTTTCAGCAGCCTATTCAGATGCGCTTCAACGAGCTGATTTCGGGCGTGAAGTCGGATATCAGCATCAAGATTTACGGCGACGATTTGGGTGTGCTCTACGACAAAGCCACCCAGGCCGGCAACCTCATCCGGCCCCTGGCGGGCGTGGGCGACCTGAAAGTAGAGCAGATGGTGGGCCTACCCCAGCTGCGCGTCACCTACGACCGGCAGAAAATGGCCCGCTACGGCCTGAAAGTGGCCGATTTGAACACGCTGCTGCGCGCCAGTTTTGCCGGCGACGTAGCGGGCCAAGTGTACGAGGGCGAGCGGCGCTACGACCTGGTGCTGCGCCTCGACTCGGTGAACCGCCGCAGCATCACGGACTTGCGCAGCCTCTACGTCGATTTGCCCGGTGGCCAGAAGATTCCGCTGGGTGAAGTAGCCACCGTGGCCTTCCGCAACGCGCCCATGCAGGTGTCCCGAGACAATGCCCGGCGCCGCATCAATATCGGGGTGAACGTGCGCAACCGCGACGTGGAAAGCCTGGTGGCCGATATTCAGCAGCAGCTCAACACCCATCTGAAGCTGCCGCCGGGCTACACCGTGGCCTACGGCGGGCAGTTCGAGAACCTGCTCCAGGCCAAGTCGCGCCTGCAAGTGGCCGTGCCCGTGGCGTTGCTGCTGATTTTTCTGCTGCTCTACCTGTCTTTCCGCTCGGTGAAGCAGGCGGCTTTGATTTTTACCGGTATTCCGCTGGCGGCCATCGGCGGGATTCTGGCTTTGTGGCTGCGCGGCATGCCCTTTAGTATTTCGGCCGGCGTGGGCTTCATTGCCTTGTTTGGCGTGGCCGTGCTCAATGGTATTGTGCTGGTAGCCAGTATCAACGACTTTGCCGCCAACGGGGTACGGGCCGTGCACACGCGGGTGCTGCACGCCACGGCCGAGCGGTTCCGGCCGGTGTTGCTCACGGCGGCCGTAGCGGCGCTGGGCTTTCTGCCCATGGCCTTGTCATCGGCGGCGGGGGCGGAGGTGCAGAAGCCCCTGGCTACGGTGGTTATCGGCGGGCTGATTTCGGCCACCCTACTTACGCTGGTCGTATTGCCGGTGCTCTACACCCTGTTTACCAAGGACGGGGAGCCCAGCCCGACCGATGAAACGCCCGAACATCAGCCTCGGGAAGCCGGCCACTTGGCCAAGGCCGGCCGCCTCACTACGGTACTCTTGGTGCTAGGCGGCCTGGCGCTGGCGGTAGCACCGCAGCAAACGGTGGCCCAAAATCAGCCGGGCAATTTGCCCCTCAGCCTAAACCAGGCCCTGCAACTGGGCGCCCAGCAAAGCCTGCTGCTGCAAACGGCCACCCTGGAAACCCAGCGCCAGCGCGCCCTTACCCGCACCGGCTACGATGTGCCCCGAACATCGGTAGACTACCAATTCGGCCAGATTTCGGGCCCGTTGCGCGACCAAAGCCTGAACATTGTGCAGCAAAGCGCCCTGCCCCAGGTGTACGCCGCCCAGCGCAAGCTGCTGGAAACCCAGGTGCTCACGGCCGAGCAACGGGCCCGCAGTCAGCGCCGGGAAGTGACGCAGGCTATCCGCAGCGCCTACTACGGGCTGCTGACCGACTACCGCCGCCTGGCTGTGCTGCGCCGCCAGGACAGCCTGTACCGCCGGGCTGCCCGGGCCGCCAGCATCCGCTACCGCACCGGCGAAACCAACCGTCTGGAGCAGGTATCGGCCGAGGCCCGGGCCCAGGAGCTGCACAACCAGTTGGCTACCCTGCGCACCAACGTGCAGGTGCAGCGCCAGCAGCTCGGCGTGCTGCTCAACGCCGGCGGCCCCATCAGTATCGACACTACCACCAGCCTGGTGGCGCCCCTGACGGCGGCCGATACGGTGCTGCTGACCTCGGAAGCTAACCCGACACTGGCGTTGCTGCAGCAGCAAGTGGCTAGCAGTCAGCAGCAAACCAAGGTAGAGAAGCTGCGTCGTCTGCCCGAGGTGCGGGCCGGCTATTTCGCCCAGACTATTAATAAGGAGCGGGGCTTCCAGGTGGGGCAGGTGGGCGTGTCGGTGCCGCTGTTAGGCGGGGTGCAGAAAAACCGGATTGCGGCCGCCCAGCTCGGCGAGCAGGTGGCCGCTTCGGAGCTGGCCTACGCCACGGCCCAGTTGAACGGGCAGGTGGCGGCTCTGCGCCAACAGCTGCTGCGGGCCCGCGCGTCGCTCAGCTACTACGAGCAAACCGCCCTGCCCCAGGCCCGCCTCATTCTGACCACGGCCGAAAAAAGCTTCCGCGCCGGCGACATCGACTACGTAACCTACGTGGTGAACACCGAGCCCGCCTGGCAGATTCAGCAAGCCCACCTCGACCAGGCCCGCCAGTACAACGAGCTGGTTATTGCCCTTCAAACCATCACCGGCGCTGACCTCTAGCGTCCGGCCCCTTTTCGCGCTTTCTCATGCTTCGCTTTTCACTAGTTTACCTCGTTTTCGCAGTGGCCGGCGCCAGTCTGGCATCCTCCTGCCAGTCCAACAGCAAGGCGGCCGAACCCGCCACGCCTGCCGCAGCGCCGGCCACTCCGGCCTCGCCCGACCTGATTACCCTGAGTCCGACCCAGCTCACGGCGGCCGGCATTGAAATCGGGAGCTTTACGCACAAGAATATGACCACCAACGTGCTGGCCAACGGCGTGGTGGACGTGCCGCCCCAGAACCGCGTGTCCATCAGTGCCGTGCTGGGCGGCTATGTGCAGCGCGTGGAGGTGCTGCCGGGTCAGCAGGTGAAAAAAGGCGCCGTAGTAGCCATTCTGCGCCACCCCGACTACCTCAAGCTGCAACAGGAATACCTGCAGGCCCGGGCCCGGCTCACGTTTCTGAGTCAGGAGCTGGAGCGCCAGCGGGTGCTGGACGTGGAAGATGTGGGGGCCAAGCGCAAGCTGCAGCAGGCCCAGGCCGACTACGCCACCGAGCAGGCCACCGAGCGGGCCCTGGCCGGGCAGCTGCGCCTGCTGGGCCTGGCACCCGAGCGGCTGCGGGCGTCTTCCCTGACCCCCAATGTGGCCCTGACTACCCCGCTGAGCGGCTTTGTGAAGGCCGTCAACATCAACCCCGGCCAGTACGCCAACCCCCAGGATGTGCTGGTCGAAATTCTGAACCACGCTGATTTGCACCTGGAGCTCAAGGTGTTTGAGAAGGATATTGCCCGCCTGCGCAAAAACCAGAAGATCTTGTTCAAGGTGCCCAGCAGCTCGGTGCAGCAGGAGTTTTCGGCCCACATCTACCTCATCGGCCAGGACTTCGACGGGGAGGCCCGTACCGTGAACGTGCACGCCCACCTCGACGATAATAAGGCCCCGGTGCTGCCCGGGCAGTACGTAGCGGCCCAGATTCAGACCGGCGGGGCGCGCCAGCCCACCTTGCCGGAAGAGGCCGTCATTCAGGCCGGGGAGCTGAGCTATATCTTTGCCCGGGTTGGCAAAACCGGCAACCAGTTCCGGCGCTACCGCGTTCAGACGGGCTCGGTGCAGAGCGGCGACGTGGCCATCCGGCCCCTCGACGAACTACCCGATACCACCCAGCTCGTGCGGCGCGGGGCGTACTTTCTGGAGGCGGAGCTCAGCAAAGGCCAGCAACAGGAAGAGTAAACCCCTGGCCCCCGCCGCTGCCTGCCAGCAGAAAGCTGCTATCCAATCCGCTTTTCCCGACCCCAATCCCACCACTTATTACTTACTGCCTAACCGCCGCCCGCAAGGCCGGCCGGAGCGGGCTTATTCACTCTTTTTTGCCGGTATCTATCTGATGGGAAAATCAAAATTACTGCCGCTGGCTTTGGGCGGCTTAGCTATTGGCACCACCGAGTTTGTGATGATGGGGCTGCTGCCCAACATTGCCGCCGAGTTCCGCGTCACGATTCCGCAGGCGGGCTACGTTATTTCGGGCTACGCGCTGGGCGTCGTCATCGGGGCGCCGCTGCTGGCCGTGGGGGGCGGGGGCGTGGCCCCCAAGAAAATGCTGATGCTGCTGATGCTGCTCTTTGCGGTGTTCAACACGCTGTCGGCATTTGCGCCCAACAATACCGTGCTGTTCATTACCCGGCTGCTGTCGGGGCTGCCACACGGGGCCTTTTTCGGGGTGGGTTCGGTGGTGGCTAGCCGGCTGGCCGAGAAGGGCAAGCAGGCCCAGGCCATTTCCATCATGTTTGCCGGCCTCACGGTAGCCAACCTGCTCATGGTGCCCATCGGTACCTACATCGGCCACCACTATTCCTGGCGCTACACCCTGGCCGGGGTGGGCCTGATCGGGCTGCTTACGGTGCTGGCCGTGCAGCTGGTTCTGCCGGCGCTGGAGCCCGAGCAGAACGGCTCCGTGAAGGCCCAGCTGAAGGCCTTCAACAAGCTGGAAACCTGGCTGATTGTGCTGCTCACGGCCATTGGCACCGGCGGCCTATTCTGCTGGATCAGCTACATTGCCCCGCTGCTCACCGACGTCTCCGGCTTTGCCCCCGAGCAGGTACCCTACATTCTGATGGTGGCCGGCCTGGGCATGGTGGTGGGCAACGTGGTGGGCGGCAAGCTGGCCGACCGCCTCAGTCCGCTCAACGCCTGCCTGGTGCTGCTGCTGACTATGGCCGGCACCCTGCTGCTCATCTACTTCGTGGCCGCAAGTCCGGCGTTGTCCATCGTCATGACCTTTATAGCGGGCGGCTGTTCGTTGGCCGTAGCCGCGCCCATCCAGATTATGATGATTCACTCCTCGAAGGGGGCCGAAACCCTGGGCGCGTCCGTCACCCAGGCCGCCTTCAACATTGGCAATGCCCTGGGCGCTTTTCTGGGCGGCCTGCCCATTGCGGCCGGCTTCGGCTACACCTCCCCGGCCCTGGTGGGCGTGGGCATGGCCCTGGCCGGCGCCGGCTTCGCCCTGCTGCTGCTGCGGCTGCAGGCCCGCCCGCCCCAACCCGAGCCCGTGCGGCAGGCCGTGGCTGGCTAGCCGACTAGGGGCGGGGCAAATCGTTGATTTGTGCGGTAGATGCACGCTTTTGTGTCTTCTTTGGCCTGGGCCACGTAGGTACTTTTGTAGCGTTATCGACCACTAGATTTCTGCGTTATGAAACCCATAGATTCTTCCACGCTGGCGCTGCTGGACCTGCGCTGCCCGCGCTGCCACCAGGGGCCGCTGTTTTCGTATCCGGCCTACAAGCTCACTAAGTACGCCATCATGCCCGAGTGGTGCCCCGTGTGCAGCGTGGCCTACGAGCCCGAGCCCGGATTCTACTGGGGCGCCATGTTTGTGAGTTACGCCTTCTCGGTGGCCTGGTTTGCCATCGGCGGCGTGGCGGCCTACTATCTGTTCAACAACCCCTCGGTGTGGGTGTATGTGCTGATTGTTACGGTGTTGGTACTGCTTACGGCGCCGGCCACGCTGCGCTACTCCCGGGCCATTATGCTCTACCTGTTCGGGGGCATCAAGTACGACCCCAACCTGCGGCGGCTAGCTCCGGATGCGGCCCGGCCTGGCCGCTCCAACGCCCCCGCCGCTTTATAAGGCAGCCAGAAAAAGCCCCGCCGTCAGAACTTCTGGCGGCGGGGCTTTTTCTGGCTGCCTGGTTGCCCGGCAATTTGCGCTGCTGATATTGCGTAGCTTGCGCGGGCACCCCGCCGCCTTGGTCCCTGGGCGGCGGGGCTTGTTTCCGCATGAAAGCACCCGCCCTGCCCGTTCTGGCCCTCGACGCGTTTCCGCGCACCGGCAACAACCCCTGGTACTACGTTCAGCAGCTCGAAACCCACGTGCAGCGCTTTCCGCACGTAAATGAGCCCCACGCCCACGATTTCTACCTGCTGCTCTATATTACCCACGGCCGGGGCACCCATACCATCGACCAGATTAGCTACGAGCTGCGGCCGGGCAGCCTGTTTTTCCTGACGCCGGGCCAGGTGCACGCCTGGGAACTGTCGGCCAATACCCGGGGCTTTATCCTGTTTTTCACCGCCGAGTTCTACCTGCAGCACTACCCGGCCAGCCGCCTGGCTGCCTATCCGTTTTTCACGCCCGGCCACCAGCCGGTCGTTTACCTGGCGCCGGCCGAAACCCAGGTGCGGCCCCTGCTCGAGCGTATATTCCAGGAGGAGCAAACGGCGGCGCCCAACCGCCCCGATGTGGTGGGCGCCTATGTGTACCTGACGCTGGAGCTGGCCGCCCGCGCCTACCCGCCGGCTGAGGAAGCGCCGCTGCCCGCCTACGGCCTGGAGCAGGTGCGGGCGTTTGGGCAGCTGCTCAACGCGCATTTCCGGGCCGAAAAATCGGTGCGCTACTACGCCGAGCGGCTGGCTCTTACGGCCAATCATCTGAACGCCATCTGCCGCCGCGTGCTCAATAAAACGGCCAGCGACTTAATTCACGAGCGGGTAGTGGCCGAGGCCAAGCGCCAGCTCACGCACTCGGCCCAGTCGGTGGCGCAGGTGGCCGCGGCCCTGGGCTTCGACGACGCGTCCTACTTTGCCCGCTATTTTAGGAAGTACGTGGGCCAGACGCCGGAAGCGTTTCGGCAAAGCCACAAGCACTAAGCCAGGGGTGGGCCCTGCACCGGCGTATTTCCTGAAAAGGCGTGGGGAAACCTGAATTTTGCCGGGCGAAATCAACCGTGAAAACGGCAGCTAACCACAAGAGTATCTGGCCCGGAAGACCCCGCCGGCGGCCGGGTGGCCAGGGCCGCCGGCTACCTGCCACCTCAACAGTAGTGAACTTTGGCAGCCGGAATTTCCGTTCATGTTGCCGTATATTTACTTTTCGTACTCTTCCGTACCGTATGTCGCTTACCCTTCATCGACCGGCCATTCTGCAGCAGCTGCGCACCGAAACCCGGCCGTACCATGATGCCCTGGAGCAGAATGAGTTCAACCGGGCCCTGCAGGCCGATTCGATTACTGCGCAAGCCACCCACCGGTTTCTGGCCAAGCTCTACGGCTTTCTGGTGCCCTACGAGGCCCATTTGCGCCAGCACGGCCTGGGGCCGGAGTGGCAGCCGGAGCTGCGGCAGCGCGCCCACCTGATACCTGCCGACCTGGGCGTGGGCGCTACTGCGCTGCCCCTGTGCCCGACTATGCCGCCGCTCGAAACGCCAGCTCAACTGTTGGGCGCCATGTACGTACTGGAAGGCTCCACGCTGGGCGGGCAGGTGTTGGCCCGCCAGTTGGGTAAGGCCGGAATAGAGGCCCGCACCTACTTCAGCGGCCACGGCGAGCAAACCGGGCCGCTCTGGAAAAGCTTCTGCCAGCTGCTGGGCGAGGCGGCTACCGAGGACAACCAAGCCGAAATCGTGGCCTCGGCCGCGGCAACTTTTCAAACTCTGCACGCGTGGATCGAGAAACCCTAATCTACAGCGACGAAAGTCTGCTGAACTCTCCCATCACCCTTACCAACTGTGACCGGGAGCCTATTCACATTCCCGGCTCGGTGCAGCCCTACGGCTTTCTGCTGTGCCTGCAGCCCGAGACCCGGCGCATTGTGCACGCCAGCGAAAATACCCGGCAGCTCATTGGCCTGGACGCCGAGGCGCTGATAGGCGCGGGCCTGGATAAGGTGTTGAGCGCGGCAACTATAGCCGAAATTGAGGCGCTGCTGCCTTCCCTCACCGAAGCCACCAAGCTGCTGGGGGCCCGCCTTGATGCGGTGGCCGAGCAGCCGTTCTACAAAATCATCCTGCACCGCTACGACCAGCTGATCTGGCTCGAGTTTGAGCCGGTGGCCAATACGGAAGTCAGCGTCCTGGACCTGCCGTCCCTGAACCTGACGCTGACCCAGCTGCTGAGCGCCCCCTCGGTGCGCGAGTTCTGCCAGGTGGCCGTCGACCAGGTGCGCGACATCACCGGCTTCGACCGGGTGCTGATGTACCGCTTTGCCGCCGATGCCAGCGGCGAAGTAGTGGCCGAGGCCAAGCAGGACGAGCTGGAGCCCTTTATGGGGCTGCACTACCCTGCCACCGACATTCCGCAGCAGGCCCGGGCCATGTACCTCAAAAACTGGCTGCGCTTTATTCCCGATGCCAGCTACCAGCCCGCCAAGCTGGTGCCGGTGCTGCACCCGCAGGCCTCGCGCCCGCCCGACATGACCTACGCCGTGCTGCGCAGCGTGTCGCCGATACACCTGGAATACCTGCGCAACATGGGCGTGGCGGCCACTATGACGATTTCCGTCATTCAGGATGGGGTGCTCTGGGGCCTGATTACCTGCCACCACCTCACGCCGCGCCTGGTGAGCTACGAGCTGCGTGAGCTCTGCCTGTTTATCGGCAAAACCTTCTCGGCTCTGCTTACCACCAAGCAGCAGCAGGAAGACGCCGCCTACCAGCTCCACATTCGCCAGACCCAGGCCCAGATTTTCGACCTGGTGCGCCACCACAGCAACTTCGTGGAGGGGCTCTACCAGCGCATGCCTACCATTCGCGACGCCTTCGACTGCGGCGGGGCGGCCATCTGCTTCGACGGCGACATCATCACGCTGGGCAACACGCCCACCGAGGCGCAGATTCTGGAGCTGACCGAGTGGCTGCGGGCAAACGCGCCCCAGGATGTTTTCTACACCGACTCCTACGTGCGCCACAACCCCGAGCAGGGCATGGCCATCCGGGGCACGGCCAGCGGCCTGATTGCCATTGCCCTGGCCGAAGATGCCCTGGACTACATCATCTGGTTCCGGCCCGAGCAGATTCAGACCGTGACCTGGGCCGGGCAAAGCCAGAAAGCCGAGATTATGCAGGACGGGCAGCTGCGCCTCTCGCCCCGGCAGTCGTTTGAGGCCTGGGCCCAGACGGTAATGAACACGTCGGCGCCGTGGCTGCCGATGGAAATTGAGGCGGCCAAGGAAATTCGCCTGCATTTGTCCGACGTGCGCCTCAAGATTTTCAACGAGCTGCAGGCGCGCGCCACCAGCCTGAGCCGCCTTAACTCGGAGCTGGAGCGCAGCAACGACGAGTTGGACTCGTTTGCCTACGTGGCCTCCCACGATTTGAAAGAGCCCCTGCGCGGCATTCATAATTACTCCCTCTTCCTGCTCGAAGACTACGCCGATAAGCTCGACACGGAAGGCGCCGGCCGCCTCCAAACACTGGTGCGCCTAAGCCAGCGCATGGAGTCCCTGATCGAGTCGCTGCTGCAGCTGGCCCGCGTGGGCCGCCAGGAAATAGTGGTGGAGGAAACCAACGTGCAGGCGCTGGTGGAGGAGGTAATCGACTTGCTGCACCCGCGCTTCGAGCAAACCCAGACCCGCGTCAGCATCCTGGATGAGCTGCCCACGCTGCGCTGCAGCCCGATTCGCATCCGGGAGGTGTTCAACAACCTGCTGACCAATGCCATGCGCTACAGCGACGACACGGAGAAGGTAATTCGTGTGGGCCTGGCCCCCGCCGATACGCGGGGCCCGCGCGGCACCGGCCACCCCCACGATTTCTACGTATTCTACGTGCAGGACAACGGCATTGGTATTGACCCGAAGCACCACGAGTCCATCTTCCGGATCTTTAAGCGGCTGCACGCCCAGGAGAAGTACGGAGGCGGCACGGGCGCGGGGCTGGCCATAGCCCGCAAGATGGTAGGCAAACACGACGGCGAACTGTGGGTGGAGTCGGCTCTGGGCCAGGGCGCTACCTTTTATTTCTCACTTTCTAAGCACCTCTAAGCCATGGTCGATACGCACAAGCCCATTTTGGTGGTCGAAGACAGTATAGAAGACTTCACGGCCCTGGGCCGGGCCTTCCGCAAGCATGCCCTGCCCAACCAGCTGCTGCGCTGCGAGGACGGCGACCAGGCCCTGGAATACCTGCAGGGCTACGGTCAGCACAAAAGCTGGCCCCAGGTGCTGCCCGCCTTCGTGCTGCTCGACCTGAACCTGCCCGGCACCGACGGCCGCACCGTGCTCGAAACCCTGAAGCGCGACCCACGTTTGCAGTCAATTCCAGTCATTATCTTCAGCACTTCCAGCAGCAGCCGCGACATTGAGGACTGCTACCGGCTGGGCGCCAACAGCTACCTGACCAAGCCGATGGAATACGCAGCTCTGGAAGAAAAAACCCGGCTGCTGGTGCGCTACTGGCTGAATACCTCCGAACTCCCCCTGACCCACTAGGTTATTGCGCGCGTGAAAAAAATCCTCCTCGTTGACGACAACGAGCATGACCGGGTGTTGTATAAGCGCTATCTGGGCAAACAGATGGGGTTTGAGCGGTTGGAAATATTGGAGGCTGCCTCGGGGGCAGAAGGCCTGGCGCAATTCCAGCGCCTGCGGCCCGACTGCGTGCTGCTGGACTATAACCTGCTCGACACCGACGGCCTGACCCTGCTGAACGATCTGAAGCAGCTGACCGGGCCCGACTCGCTGTGCGTCATCATGATTACGGGTGGGGGTAGTGAGGCCCTGGCCGTGCGCGCCCTCAACGAAGGCGCCCTCGACTACCTGGTAAAGGGCCATTTCGACCAGGAGCTGCTCAGCAAAACCGTGCTGCACGCCATTGAGAAAAACGAGTGGCGCCAGTACGTGGCCCGCTACCACGGGCAGCTCCAAACCATCAACCAGCAGCTGCGCGACTCGCTCGACGAGCTGACCAAGGCCCGCCAGCAGGTGCAGCAAACCAACGCCCAGCTGCTGGCTGCCAACCAGGAAATAGAGGCCCGCAACCAGCAATTGGCCCGCACCAACGCCGACCTGGACAACTTCGTGTACGCCGCCTCCCACGACCTGAAGCAGCCCATCAACAACCTGCGTGGCCTTTTCGACGAGATGCGCCGCACGGCTACCTTCGACGACCCGGAGGAAGACAAGCTGCTGCGCCTTGTGGACGAGTCCATCCGCGACCTGACTACCACCGTGACGGATCTGTCGGCCGTGGTGCAGGTAGACCGTGCCACGGGCGAGCAGAGCACCGAGCCCGTTTCCCTGCCCGACCTTACCGCCGACGTGCTCCAGACCCTGCGCCCGCAGCTACTCACGGTGCACGGTTCTGTCGACACGGACTTTGCCGCCCAGTCCGAGGTAGTGGCCGTGCGCAGCAGTCTGCGCACCATTCTGCTGAACCTGCTGGCCAACGCCATCAAGTACCGGCACCCTGAACGTGCCCCGCAGGTGTGCATCAGAAGTCGTCAGGCGTCGGGGCAGTCCATCATCGAAATTCAGGACAACGGCCTGGGCATCGACCTGGAAAAGCACGGAACGGAGATGTTTCACCTGTTCCGGCGCTTCCACCCCGAAGCCGGTGAAGGCACGGGCGTCGGCCTGTTTCTGGTGAACCGGCTGGTGCAGGCCCAGGGTGGCCGCATCGAGGTAGAAAGCCAGCTGAACGTCGGCACCCTTTTCCGCATCTACCTCAGCCAACCGTAGTGCTAGGGGCGCCATGCCGCGCAATTCAGAAGTTGAGAGGAAGCCCCGGGTTACTGCCGCAAGTAGGTGCTCAGCTGCGAAATAGAGGTAATGCCGAGCTGCCGGGCGTGGCGTTGGCGCATCAGCAGGGCGTAGGTGTTGTTGAAGCCCAGCGGGGCCAGCCACTCCAGCCCGTAGCGCCGCCGAAACTGCTGCTGCACGTAGCCAAACACGGCCGGCGGCCGCCCGCCCAACGAATCGAGGACGGCGGGGGAGGGCTGCAGCAGCACCAGCAGGCCCGTACCGGTATACTCCGGGTACAGGTCGATGGCACCGGTGCGCAGGGCTTCGAAGCAGATAGTTGTGCCGCCCAGCCCGGTTTTGGTTTCCACGGCCAGCCCGGTATTGCCCCGAATCAGGGCCGCGTACATTTCCAGCAGAATATACTGCTCGGCAAAAATCTTGGAGCCCAGCCGCACCACGGCGGCGCCCGGCGTTTGGGGGCGGGGCTCTTTCCACAGGCCGCGCCGCCGCAGAAAGGCATGGGCCACGGCCCGGGGCTCCTGGTGCAGGTAGTCGACGCGGTAGTTCAGGTTGGTCATTACCGAATCGGAAATCTGCCCAGCCAGCTGGTCCAGCACGCCCCGCAGCTCGGGGTGAGCGGCCAGCAGCGCAGGGCGCACCACCGGGGCCGCGTAGTAGGGTGGAAACGTGCGCCGGTCGTCGTGCAGCACCCGCAAGTCGTAGGCCCGGATGCGGCCGTCGGTGGAGTAGCCGTCAATCAGGTCTACGTCGTGGTGGCGGGCGGCCTCGTACACCAGGGCCGGGGCCAGCACCACGCTGGGCAGGCGGCGCAGGTGGTAAGCTTTGCGCAGGCCCGGTAGCCCATCAGCCCGGCCCACAAACTCGGGGCTGAAGCCAGCCAGCAGCTTGCCCGCCGCCCGGGGCAGCAGATACAGCCCGCCCAGCAGCGGCAGCACTGCCAGCAGGGCTGCGCCCACGCGCACCAGCCGCCGGGTGCTCAGGCGCTGCAGCCCGGCCAGTGCGGCATCGAAGGCTAGGGCCAAAGCCGCGGCAGGCAGGGCGCCGGCCAGAATCATCACCGGGTTGTTCAGGGCAATACCGCCAAAGATAAACTCGCCCAGGCCGCCCGCCGCCACGTAGGCGGCCAGCGTGGCCATGCCCACATTAATCACCGTGGCAGTCCGGATACCGGCAAACAGGACCGGCAGGGCCAGGGGCAGCTCCACGCGGCGCAGCACCTGCCCGTCGGTGAGGCCCAGGCCCCGGGCGGCTTCCACCACGGCCGGGCTCACGCCCTGAATACCGGCCAGCGTGTTGCGGATGATGGGCAGCAGCGAGTAAAGAAAGAGGGCCAAAATGGCGGGCCTGGGGCCGATGCCGAGCAACGGAATCAGGAAGCCGAGCAGGGCAATGCTGGGTACGGTTTGTAGGGCGCCGGCCACGCCCAGCACGGCCGGGGCCCAGCGCGGCCGGCGCGTGAGCAGCAGCCCCAGGGGCACGCCCAGCACCACGGCCAGCAGCAGGGAAGCCGCCGTGAGGCCGATGTGCTGCAGGGTTTGTTCGCCCAGCTTGCCGGCCTGGGCTTGCCAGAAAGTGAGCAGCCCGGTTATGGTTTCCATGCGGCTTCCTCCTGTTGCAAGGCTCGTCCGAAAGCTGCCATCAGCTCGGCCAGATCAAATGAATAGCGGGCCTGAGCACTACCCGTCCGCGTCAGGTTTTCCAGGGCTTCCTGCACCGTCGTGGCGGGCGAAAGAGTGGTAGCCGCTGGATCAGGCGCCGCTAAGAAGGGCTGCAGATCGGCCAGGGTGAGGGTGCGCAGCTGCAGGGCCAGCCGCTCGGCCGCGAAAAACCCCCGCACGAAGTTGTTGGCGGGCCGAAACAGCAGCTCCCGCGGGGTACCCAGCTGCTGTACCTGCCCGGCGTTGAGCAGCAGAATCCGGTCGGCCAGCTCGAAGGCTTCGGTCACGTCGTGGGTTACGAGTACCACGGTTTTGCGGCGCAGCTCCTCCAGCTCCCGAAACTCACGCCGGATGCCGGCCCGCGTAATGGGGTCGAGGGCGCCGAAGGGCTCGTCGAGCAATACGATGGGCGGGTCGGCGGCCAGGGCCCGGGCCAACCCCACGCGCTGCTGCTGCCCCCCGCTCAGCTGGTGCGGATACTGGCCGGCGTAGCGCTCGGGCGGCAGATGCAGGCGCGTGAGCAGGGCAGTAGTGCGCTCTTGCACGGCGGCCCCGGCTTGGCCCAGCAGGCGCGGCACCACGGCAATATTCTCAGCCACAGTGTAATGTGGCAGTAAGCCTACTTGCTGAATAACGTAGCCGATGCCGCGCCGCAGCTCCTCGGGGCGCTGGGTTTGCACGTCCCGCCCGTTGATGTCGATAGTACCCGCGTCGGGCTCCACGAGGCGGTTGAGCATTTTGAGCAGGGTGGTTTTGCCGCAGCCGCTGGGCCCAAGCAGCACCAGGGTTTCGCCGGGCGTCAGGGCAAACGACACATCCTGCACCACCGCGTGGGCCCCATAGCGCTTATGGGCGTGCGCCACGCGAATGGCCGGCGTTACAGATTCGGGCATGTAGACAGAGAAAGGGAGGAACGGAACAAGTCAGCTCAACAACCGCCAAGGTATACTTTTGTGCTATGAACCCGATTCTGACCATTACGCCCGCCGCAACCACCGACGTGGCCGAGCTGGCTTCCTTCGTCAACAGCGTGTACCGCGGGGAAAGCTCGAAGCAGGGCTGGACCACCGAAGCCCACCTGCTCGACGGCCCCCGCATCGACGCCGAATCGTTGGAGGAAATGCTGCGGGCCGACGGCGCGACGCTGCTGATGGCCCGCACGGAGGCCGGCGTGCTGGTCGGGTCGGTGTATCTGCAGCGGCAGGCCGGCGCCATGTACCTGGGCATGCTCTCGGTGCGGTCCACGCAGCAGGGCGGTGGCATCGGCCGGTTTCTGCTGCAGGCCGCCGATGCCTACGCGCAGCGGCAGGGGGCTAGCCGCATGAAAATCACGGTTATATCGGTGCGGCACGAGCTGCTGGCCTGGTACGAGCGGCAGGGCTACCGGCGCACCGGCGAAACCGTGCCCTTTCCCGACAACCCGCGGTTTGGAATTCCGCGCCAGCCCCTGGAGCTGCTGGTGCTGGAAAAGCCGCTGCCCGCCGCCGGTGCTTAAGCGGCCGGCGCGCCCGGTTCCGGCGGCAGGTTCAGGGGCAGAGTAATGACGAACTCGGTGAACTCACCCGGCTGGGCTTCCACCGTGAGCGTGCCGCCGTGGCCTTTGGTAATCAGGTCGTAGCTCAGGGCCAGGCCCAGGCCGGAGCTTTCCTCGGGGGCACGCGGGGCCGCAAACCGCTCGAACACCCGCGCCTGCTGTTCGGGCGTCAGCCCCGGGCCGTTGTCGCGCACCCGGATTTCGATGTGGTCGGCGGCGGCCCGGGTGCTGACGGCCACCTGGGGCACGTAGCCGTCCTGCTTGGTCTGCTGGCGCTGCTGCACGGCCTGAAAAGCGTTGGTGTACAGGCTGATGAGTACCCGGCCCAGGTCGTGACGGATGATGGAGAGGTTGCCCACGGCCGGGTCGAGGGCGGGCAGCAGCGCTGCGGAGAAGCTGCGGTTCTTGGAGCGCAGGTCGTGGTAGGTCAGGCGCAGGTAGTCTTCCACGAAGGCGTTTACATCCGTCAGCTGGCGAGGGCCGGGGCTGTTGCGCGAGTATTCCAGCATGCCGCTCACAATGGAGGCGGCCCGCTGACTGGAGCGCACGATGTTGCGCTGATAGTCACTGAGCAGCTGCAGGTTGTCCCAGGCCGTGCCGAGCTCATCGGTTTCCAGCCCGAGCCGCCGCAGGTCTACGCGCAGCTTGTCAATTAGGTCGTCGCTGATGGCGGCCAGGTTTTTCACGTTGCTGACGGGCGTTTGAATCTCCTGGGCTACCCCGGCCATCAGCTCCCCCAGGGAGGCCAGCTTCTCGCGCATCACCAGCTGGCTTTGCGTGGTTTTGAGCTCGTGCAGCATCCGGCCCAGACTGTCGCGCTGCCTGGTGATTTCCTCCTTCTGCTGGGTTATTTCCTGGTTCAGGGCCGAAAGGCGGGCATTGGCCTGCTGCTGCTGGCGGTTGTTGCGCCACAGCAGCAGCGCCAGCAGCGCGAGGCTGCCCAGCACGAAAATCAGAATGTAGAGGCGGGTGCGGGCCTGGTACTGCAGCCGCTCCTGCTCCAGCTCGCGCAGGCGCTGCTGCTCAGCAAAGCCAATGGCATCGACCTGCTTGATGCGGTGCGGATTATAGAGGCTGTCCTGGGCCTGCACCATCACGCGCATGTACTTTAGCGTGCTGTCGGTTTGCTGCCGGGCCTGGAAGGCGTTGGTGAGCAGCTTGCTGGTATGCACCACCCCAATCACAAAGGGCAGCGCCTGGCCCAGCGCCAGCGACTTGCGGGCGTAGTACACGCTCGAATCGGTCTGGCGCTGGGTGCGAAACAGCTCGGCCATGTACTGATAGGCCCGGCAGGCACTGCGCAGGTCGTGCTCCGGAAACGCGGCCTGGGCGCTGCGTCGGTAATACGCCAGGGCCTCGGCGCTCTGGCCGCGGGAGGCGTGCAGCAAGCCCAACTCGCGCAGCACGTAGGGCAGCGGGTTGCCCCAGCAGCTTTGGTGCACCGTCCGCGACTTGCGCGTCAGGGCGTAAGCTTGGTTCAGGAAGTACTCGGCCGAATCGAGCTGGCCCCGGCCTTCGTAGCTGGCGCCCAGGTTGGTGAGCACGCTGATTAGCTGGGAATCGTCGTCGACTTTGGCGGTTTCGTAGTGCTTTTGGGCCCGGAAGTAATAGGAGAGGGCCGGCTGGTAGTCTTCCAGTGAATGGTAGAGCAGCCCGATCTGGTTGAGGGTGCGGGCCATGCCTTCCTGGTCGCCGCTGCTTTCGTGCAGCTGCAGGGCCTGCAAGTCGATGCGCAGGGCCTGGGGCAGATTACCCCGCTCACTCATCAGAATGCCCAGGCGCGAGAGGCAGCGGCCCTCGCCTTTGGTGTAGCCAATCTGCCGGGCCAGCGCCAGGCCCTGCCGCGCATACCATTGCACCGAGTCGAAGCGGGAGTAGCGGTAGGTGGCACTCAGATCGGCCAGCAGCAGCACCCGCGTGGTATCGGCGGTGGCCCGGGCCAGTGCCGCCCGCAGCACCCGCGTCTGCGGACTTTGGGCCCGGAGTGAAGTGGCGAAGAAGACACAGTAGCCTAATAATAGTACGGGAAGCAGTTTCCGCATGCACAAAAGTAAGAAACAACTATTAGTGAAATAATATATTCTTCAGGCTCCTAGCTATTTGCCGCGCAGAAGCGGTGGCTAAGGGCTCTCAGGTTCACCAAACAACAAGGTAATTCACCGGCCCAAACCCACCCGGGCGTGGCGGTGCGGCGGCGCGGAAATGCGGCCGCCCGCAGCTCATCGGCGGTGCCGGCCCGCGGCCAGTGGGCTAAACTTTCGTGCCACCGTAAAAGTATAGTAGCTTCCCAGCCTGTCGGGCACCGCTGCCGCTGGCTTTGATCTGCTTCCCGTGAAAAAACACCTACTCGTTTCGGCACCGCTACGGCCGGTTCTGACCGTACTCTTCGTAGTCGGCACCACCCTGCTGGGCTGCACCCGTCCGCCTGCTTCTTCTGCTACCACGGCCACGGCGGCGCCCACCGACCCGCCCGCCTTTGCTGCCATCCGGGAAGACGAGCTGCGCCAAGACCTGTTCGAGCTGGCCAGCGACAGTCTGCGCGGGCGGCGGGCCGGCACCGCCGATGAGCTGCGGGCAGCCGTGTGGGTGGCCGAGCGGGCCCGCCAGATCGGGCTGGAGCCGGCCGGCGACGACGGTACCTACTTCCAGTTTTACCCGCTGCGCCGCCTCACGGTAGCTGCCAGCACCCGCCTGCAGATCAACGGGCAGCCGGTGGCTTTGTGGCAGCAGGCCTGGGTGACGGCCCCCATCGAAGCCCGCCTCGATGCGCCCGTGACCTGGCTTAGCGCCCTGGCCGACACCGCCCGAACCAGCCTGCGGGGCAAAGTGGTGGCCATGACGCTGCTGCCGCCCCGGCCGTTGCCGGCGCCCAAAATGAGTTTGTGGGGCTTCCGCTATATTATGGCGGCCCTGAACCAACAGACGGCGGTGCTGCGCCGGCAGGGCGTGGCCGGCATCCTGTTGGTAGCCGATAACACCGCCGAGCCGCAGCTGGGCTTTGTGGGGCACCGCTACCAGGATGGCGTGTACCAGCTGCCTGCCATGGCTACGGCCGCGCCCACCGTGCCGGTGCTGCTGCTGCGCCAGGCGGCCGGCGCCCCACTCCAGACCGGCAAGGCGCGGGTGAAGGCCGACCTCGACCTGAATACCTTTATTTACCCGTCGGTCAACGTTATTGCCCGGGCGCCGGGCACTGATGCAGCGCTGCGGCAGGAAAATGTACTCTTCAGCGGCCACCACGACCACGACGGTATCGGCGACCCAGTAGCCGGCGATTCCATCTGGAACGGGGCCGACGACAACGCTACTGTGAGCGTGGCTGTGCTGGCCATCGGGCGGGCCTGGAAGCAGCGGCCGGGCCAACGCTCGGCGCTGTTTGTGTGGCATGGGGCCGAGGAGCGGGGCCTGCTGGGCTCGCGCTGGTATGCACAGCACCCCACGGTGCCCAAAACGTCGATTGTAGCGGTACTGAACGCGGATATGATCGGGCGCAACGCCCCCGATTCGGCGGCGCTGCTGGGCTCCACCGGTCCGCACCGCAACTCCACAGCCCTGGTCGATATGGCGTTGCAGGCCAACCGGCAGTTTGCCAAGTTCGTTATCGACACTTCCTGGGATGACCCCAAGCACCCGGAAGGCTGGTATTTCCGCAGTGACCATGTGCCCTACGTGCGGGCCGGTATTCCGGCTTTGTTCTTCACCACGCTGCTGCACCCCGACTACCACACGCCCCGCGACGAGGCCTCGCGCATCGACATCACCAAGCTGGCCCGCATGACCCGCTGGATGTACGCCACGGGCTGGGCCGTGTCCAACACCCCTCAGCGCGTGACGGTCGACCCCGGCGCCAAGCTGGAACGTTAGCAATGAAGCCGTTGGCCGGCCACCCGTTTCGGGTAGCTTCCTGGTAAGAAGGCTGCCACTTGCCAAGGGGTCGGAAAATTTATTTTGAATTATAAATATACCTATTACCTTGCGGCTGCATTCTCGCCGGGCTCGGGAAAGCCACTATAGCTAAGCCCCTTGTTATCTACTATTCGTTTGCGTTTGTACCATTAGCTTACCCTCCGTTATTTAATCTCTATCGTCACTATTCTTTAACGCCGCTACACTTCCTGTTCCTGCTACTACCATTACTGCTATGCTGTCGGGCTAATGGGCCTGGCTGATCTGTTATTGGCTATACTTTATCGGTTTTATCTGTCTTGCTACTAGCTATTTGGCGCTTTATTGGCGTGTCCGGCCTATTCTGGCTGGTGCTGCTGAGCGGCTGCACACTCCCTTTCTTTCCGGCCAAGCTGCTGCGCGTATCAGGGCGGGTCGTCGACCGGCATACCGGGCAGGCCCTGGGCGGCGCGACCGTGCAGGCGTATGCCCAACGCGGGAGCGGCCTGGGTGCTGGCGGGTACGCAGCCGTAGCGGAACCGCACACGGCGGATGCGGAGGGAAACTTCTCTTTTGCATTTTTGCCTGATCCGGCGGCTAGCTACCTGCTGCTGGCCACGGCTCCGCCGGGGTACTACACCATCTGGGGGGAAGCCCCCACGGTGCGCCGCCGGCAGCCCGCTGCCAACCTGCGCCTACCCGTGCAGGCCCCGGCCTACCTGCGCATTCGCCTGCTCGACGAGCCGCCCCGCAGCCGGGTGTGGCTGACCGTGTCGGGCTATGCCGGGCCGGCCGATGAGTTTGCCGCGCCGGCCAGCCAGACCTACGTGCGCCGCATCGATGCCCGGGAGCCCCGCTACATTGCCTGGTCGGTGCGGGATACGACCGGCCGGCGCACGGATGGGGCTCAGCAGGTGCGCGTTACGGCTTTAGATACCTTATCCATAACTATTCGATTTTAACCTTTACTCATTTTATTCTACCACTTATTTTTATGAAAAAAGCTTTATTGATTATGTCCCTGCTGGGACTTAGCCTGGCCTCCTGGGCGCAGGAAGCAACCTCTTTGTCGCAGGATCTGCAGAGCAGCCTGAGCACGCTGGACCGCAACCGCATTAAGACCGGGGTGCTCTACGACCTGACGCTACCGGTGAGCAAGCCCGAGCAGTTTACCGGCAACGGCCAAGCGACCAACAGCTACGCCAACTGGGAGCAGCAGTACGCCGAGTTCTACCAGGCCTCGCTGAACAAGACCAACCTGCCCACCCTCAGTGCGTTGCGCGAGCAGATCAACGGCAAGATTGCCAACGGCCAGGTACCGCTGCTGGTGCTCGACTACACCTACGACAAGCTGCTGCCCGATGCTGCTGCCCAGAAGCTGATTACCGTCGACTCGCTCCAGGCGCGGGTGTACGATGGTCCTGACCTGAGCCGCAGCCCCTACACCCAGGGGCGGATATTTGCCTCGGCTCTGCCCATCGAAACCTACACCGGCAGCTACGAACTCTATATCGGCCCCGAGTTTTACTTTACCAACAATGCCACCAAGCCCGCTGACCTGTGGGTGGATACCGGCGCCGGCACGGGCTGGCAGCAGCTGCAGATGGGCACTGCTATGCCTGCCGTCTGGAACAACCCGGAGGTGTACTCGCGCGGTACCGATGCCCTGACCACAACCACTGATCAGCAGCAGGTAACGGTGTATTCGGCCGGCGCTTACGCCGTAACGGCCGTGCGCCAGGCCCGCGGGGCCTCAATGCTGCCCGACGTAGCTCTGGGTCTGGCCTCGTCCCGCAGCTGGGGCGGCTACGCCCGTTCACGGGCCATGGGCTGGGTGAAATGGGGCGCCGGCAACACGACCGGCAAGTTCCGCAAGCCCATGGTATTTGTGGAAGGCATTGACTTTGAACGCAAGCGGGCCGGGTCGAAGTGTGACAACTACGCGCCGGCCACGACGGGCCCGATCAGCCTGTCTTCGTTTCAGCTGGCATCTTGCGGGTCAGGTGCCAATGCCCTGACGGGACTGGGCATCTTCCGTAACGGCGAGGCCGGCTGGAATGAGATGGTGGATTACAATGGCGAATACAAAGCCCTGGAGATGCTGCCCGCCCTGCGCACCCAACTCACGCAGCAAGGCTACGACGTTGTTTTTCTGGACTTTACCGACGGCGCTGATTTGATTCAGAACAACGCCATGGTGCTCGTCGAGCTGCTCGACTACATCAACAACCCCAACAACCGCACCGCCGATGCCCAGGAAAGCGTGGTGATGGGCGCCAGCATGGGCGGCCAGGTAGCGCGCTTTGCCCTGGCCTGGATGGAGCAGCAGAACATCTGCCACAACGCCAAGCTCTACGTTTCGATGGACTCGCCCCACCGTGGCGCCAACATTCCAATCGGTATTCAGCACATGTTCGACCGGCTGTCGGACGTGTGGATTGGGGCCGGCAGTGCCCGTGACGTCAAGGAAAAACTGCTGCGCCCCGCTGCCCGCCAGATGCTGGTGTACCACTTCGACGACGGCGCGGCCATGGCGTACCGTAACGAGTGGCAGGCCTGGCAGAGCTCGGCCAACAGCTACCCTTCGCTGATGCGCCGCGTGGCCGTGGCCAACGGCAGCAAGCAGGCCACCCAGCAGCCTGGCATGTGGCCCGGCTGTGAGTTGCTCAGCATCGACACCAGCTTCAACCCCGCGCTGGCCATTACGGGCCAAGGCTACTCCTATGCCCTGCCCGGCGCATCGTCCAGGGGCAACCACAACGTGGTGTTCCGCTACCAGAAGCCCTATAGCTTCAACTGGCACTACAAGCAGGTTTCGGCTTCGACGCCGGCCTACGACACCGCGCCCGGCTCCACCTACCGCACCGGTGGCATTGCCCGCGACGAGTCGGGTATCTTCAACAACGGCTTCGAATCCAACACCTTTATGCCCACTACCAGCGTGCTGGACGTGGTAGCCTCGGGGCCCATTGGCAGCGCCAACCTGAACTACAACCTCAGCACCAACATTCCGGACCCGACCGTGCCGAACCGCGCCAAGTACGCCTTCGACGCCTACTTCGCCCCGGACGTGAACGAGCCCCACGTGCAGATTACCAACGGCACCAGCTCAGGCCAGGGCAACGCGTCGTATTACAGCAACAACACCGCCTGGATTCTGAACGAGCTGGCCCAGTCCAACCACGCCCTGCCCCAGAGCCTGTCGACTATCTACAACTTCGGCAACATCTACCGCCACCTGCTGCCTTCGGTGCAGGTAAACAGCGGCGGAGAGCTGTACATCAACAACGGCTACCTGCCGGTAAACGGCGGCACGGCGGCCACGCAGGCGGCGCCCCCGGTGGGCAATTTCGAAATGTATACTTCCAACTGCGGCACGGTGGTGCAGCTCAACAGCGGCGGTATTTTCGCCGTGGGCGTGAACAGCACCTACACCGCCTCACTGAATATGGCTACCCGCAGCCTGCTCGACCTGCGCTCCGGCGGCCGCGTCGACGTGAATGCCGGCTCGGTGCTGCGCATCAAGTCGGGCGCCACGCTGGTGGTCCGCGCCGGCTCTGTCCTGAACGTGTACGGGCAGGTAATCGTGGAGTCGGGCGCCTTCTTGTGCGTGGAAAACCAGGCCAGCATCGTGGTAGCGTCCGGCGGGCAATACACCGTGAATCCGGGCGTGACGTCTTCGGCCAACCCCGCCCTGAACCTGGGCACCCTGGCCTGCGGTACTTCCGGCCCCTCGTGCTCCAGCAGTTCCGTGGTCCTGACTACGACGACCTCCAACGCTACGGCCTGCGCCGCTACCTACCGCTTCACGGCCTCCGGTTCCAATATTGGTACCAACTACCAGTGGGCAATTGACGGCTACCCAGTGCCTTCCTACAACGGCCGCACCTACGTGGAGGTTCGTCTGGATGCGTACACGACGGAAGTAACCGTGGACGTATCGGTGAGCAGCAGCTGCTCGGGCGTGTTGCCGGTAACGGCCCACAAGTACGCCATGAAGTTTGTGAACCCCAAGTGCGGCGGCATGGCCCGCGAAGCCACCACGGCCCAGCGCATCTCGCTCTATCCTAACCCATCGGACAACTACTTGCTGGTGACCTCGAAAGACCCGGCCCGCACGGCGGTGACGACGGAGGCCGAGGCCGCCGGTGCCCCCGGCAAGGCGTATGACTTCCAGGCATTCCGCGTGGAGCTCTACGATGGCCGCGGCAAGCAGGTAAATGCCCAGCAAACCCAGCAGGGTGAGCTGCGCCTCGACACCTCCAAAATCCCGAACGGCCTCTACCATATCAAGGTAATTCAGGGCGACGAGGTATTGCAGGAGAACATCAGCATTCAGCACTAGCCCTACGGCTTGCGGCGAATGAAAAAGGCCGGCAGGAATTTTCCTGCCGGCCTTTTTATGTTCCGGCTCCTGGGCGCTACCAGTTCCGGCTGGTGTAGAGCCTTCTGCACCAAGGCGGCCTTCGGTCCGGTGCGCAGCTACGCGCCCTGGCGGCTGGGCGCGGCCCATCGTGGCAAGTGACCAAAGAAACCAAGGCAACCCGGAGAAAATTGAATAAAAGTTGGGCCGCCCCGGCCGGTTTTACATTGTTTTTTATCTGGGCGGCCCGCTAAGGCCCGAAGGTGGCTGATAGGAAGCACAGCCAATTTTGCGTGTGCTATAAGTGTATACACATGTTGTGATGCAAGTTTAAAAACCCGGTTTACAAGCAGAAATGCAGGTTTTTGGGCTTGCATTTCCCAAACAACGTCTGAATATTTGATCCGCCGCAAACGTTTGTGGAGCCTGGCTATACCGTTAGACCGGTAGCTGTTGGCTGTTACCAGCGGCCTTGGCACCCCGGGTTCTGGCTCCCGCGTTTTTGCACTGCATTCTGGGCTTTCCGGGCCCACCCGTACCCGCTCCGCTTCCTTCCTGCCCCTTCTCATCCCACCTATTGCTGCCGTGGCACGCTCGTGCCCTGGTGCTGATTCCCCACCAATCCAGCTCAAGCAGTATGAGAACATCGTTTTACCCATCCCGGGCGCCCCAGCCGGCGTCTGCCGTACGGATACTGAACAGCCCACGGCTTTTGCTGGCGGTGCTGTGTCTGCTTTTCACGCCCGCCACGCTTTGGGCCCAATGCAACCAGCTGGTCTGGGCCGATGAGTTTACCACGGCCGGCGACCTGAGCAAGTGGCGCGTGTACGAAGGTGACGGTTGCGAAACTGGCCTGTGCAACTTCGGCAACGCCGAGCTGCAGGTGTACCGCGCCGCCAACGCCACCGTGACGGGCGGCTACCTGAACATTGCCACCCGCTACGAAAACTCGGTGCAGGGCGGCCGCACATACAACTACACCTCGGCCAAGCTGTTCTCCAAAACCGCCGCTGGGGCCCTGCAAACCTTCAAGTTCGGCCGCATCGAAGCGCGCATGAAGCTGCCCTCGGCCCAGGGCGTATGGCCTGCCTTCTGGATGCTGGCCGACCCCAGCAACTGGCCCTTCACCGGGGAAATCGACATCATGGAGGCCAAGCACAAGAACCCCAAGTCGGTGGCGGGCACCATTCACTACGACGCCGGCGGCTGGCACTACACCGGCCGGGAGTACAGCGGCACGGTCGACTTATCGGCTGATTTTCACGTGTATGCCATTGAGTGGAGCCCCAACCAGATTAAGTGGTACATGGATGGCAACCTCTACCACACGGCCTCGCCCGAAACTACTTTCGGCGGCGGCTGGCCCTTCAACGACGGCAACTTTTACATCATGCTGAACGCCGCCGTGGGCGGCCCCGGCACGCCCTTTACCGGCAACCAGAACGCCACGCCTTCCGACTACCCCACCACCACCCAGGTCGACTACGTGCGGGTATATACCGGGCCCTCCAACTACGCCGTATTCGGCGACGCGCAGGTATACCAGAACGAGCAGGGCAAAACCTACCGCCTCGACGCCATCAGCGGGGCCACCTACAGCTGGGCGGTGCCGGCCGGCGCCACCATCAGCAGCGGGCAGGGTACCAACTCCATTCAGGTGAACTGGGGCACGACGGGCGGTACTGTAGCTGCTACTGTAACGGTAAACAACTGCACGACTACCACTTACACCAAAGCCGTGACGGTCAGTGCCCCGCTGCTGCTCGACCGGGTGTACGAAGACTACGAAGCCAACCGCGTGCTGACCTACGGCACCATGACCGGCGTGCTCACGCAGGCGGTGAACAACCCCGGGGCAGCGGCGCCGAATACCTCGGCCAAAGTGGGCCGGTACGTGCGCAACGGCGCCGAGCAGTACGACGTGCTGTACGTGCGGGGCCTCACCGTCAGCAACGCTTCCGACTTCGCCGCCGGCCGCCGCAAGGTGTACATAGATGTGTACTCGACGGCACCGGTAGGCAGCAAGATCACCATGCAGTTTGAAAACAGCCGCACGGTGCTGTCTACCAACTACCCCACGGGCCGCCAGAGCTCCTATGCTGCCACCACCAGCCGCCAGAATGCCTGGGAAACGCTAGAGTTTGATTTTGAGAAGGTTATCGATGCCGGTACCAGCGTGTATGACATCGACAACGTAGTGTTCCTGTTCCAGCCGGGCGTTGCCTCGGGCGCCACGTTCTACCTCGACAACATCCTGGTTAAAAAGAAGCCGGATCAGCCCGTGGTAGCCACCGACGTGCTGGAAAACTACGATGGCACCAGCCGCCTGACCTTCGATGCCACGCTGACCAACGGCACCTACACTCCGGCCTTTGCCAACCCTAGCGCCACAGCGCCCAACACCTCGGCCCGCGTGGCCCGCTACGTGCGCAATGCGGCCGAACAGTATGACGTGCTGTTCTTTACGGCCGGTACACCCGGCAGCGTAATCGAGGATGCGAGCCTGTTCAAGGACCAGACCAACCAGATTCTGGTGGACGTGTACAGCACGGCCCCGGTGGGTACGCCCGTGGTGCTGAACCTGCAGAACAAGGCCGCGGCAGCTACTGCGTACCCGGCCGGCCGCAACAGCAGCTACGAGGCTCGCACCACTAAGCAGAACGCCTGGGAAACCCTGGCCTTTTCCTACACTTCCTCCCCCGACGCGGGTACGGCCAACGTGAGCATCGACCAGCTGGCCTTCCTGTTTGCCAACAACTCCCTGACCGGCGCCACCTACTACGTCGACAACATCCGGGTGGCCAAGTACGCGGCTCCCCCGACCTACACGGCGGGCACCATGTTCGAAGACTACGAGGCCACTCACAACCTGACGTTCCTCAGCGCCGACGGCACCTACACGCCCACGGTAGCCAACCCAGCCGCCGTGGCCCCGAATGCGTCGGCCCGCGTGGGTCGCTATGCCCGCAACGCCACGGCCACCTACGATGTGCTGTCGTTCCGCAACAACCTAGTGAAAGACGGCGCGGCGTATAAGAAGGGCGACAAAGCCTTTGCCATCGACATCTACACCACGGCGCCGGTGGGCACAGTCGTTTCCTGCCAGCTGGAAAACGTGGCGCAGTCGAATACGGGCAATTACCCCACGGGGCGCCACAGCATCTATCAGGCGGCCGTGAAGCAAACCAACGCCTGGCACACGCTCACCTTCACCTTCGCCAGCGCCCCCGATGCCGGCACGCCCGATGCGGACGTGGACAAGATGGTGTTTCTGTTTGCGCCCAACTCGACGACCAGCCACGTCTACCACATCGACAACATTCGCAGCCTGGTGAAAACCGGCACCCCGCCGCCCACCAACACGCCGCCCACCGTCAGCCTGACGGCCCCGGCCGGCGGCGCCACCTTCACGGCTCCGGCCAGCATCACCGTTACCGCCACTGCCGCCGATACCGATGGCACGGTGGCGAAAGTTGAGTTCTACAACGGCGCCACGCTGCTCGGCACCGATACCAGCAGCCCCTACAGCTACACCTGGGCCGGTGTGGCGGCGGGCACGTACTCTCTCTCGGCCAAAGCCACCGACAACGCCAACGCCACCACGACTTCCGCGGCCGTGAGCGTAACGGTAAACGCGGCCGGCAATACGCCCCCGACGGTGAGCATCACGGCCCCCGCCAACGGGGCCACGTTTACGGCCCCGGCCAGCGTAACCATTACGGCCAACGCTGCCGATGCCAACGGAACAGTGAGCAAAGTCGAGTTCTTCCAGGGTACTACCAAGCTGGGCGAAGACCTGACGGCCCCCTACAGCTTCTCGTGGAGTGGGGTAGGGGCCGGCACGTATTCCCTGACCGCCAAAGCCACCGACAACGCCGGCGCCGTCACGACTTCCGCCGCCGTCAGCATCACGGTGAATGGCGGCACGAGCGGCACCAACCTGGCGTTGAACAAGCCCACCACGACTTCCTCCACCGAGAATACAGCCACCGGCGGGACCCTGGCCGTGGATGGCAACGCGGCTACCCGCTGGGCCAGCGCCTTCGCCGACCCGCAGTGGATTTATGTGGATCTGGGGGCGCGCTACAACGTGAGCCGGGTGAAGCTGAGCTGGGAAGCGGCCTACGGCAAAGACTACCTGGTGCAGGTATCCAACGACGCAGCGGCCTGGACTACCGTCAAAACCGTGACCGGCAACACTACCCTGACCAACGACCACACCGGCCTGAGCGGGGCGGGCCGCTACGTGCGCATCTACGGCACGGCCCGCGGCACTACTTACGGCTACTCGCTCTACGAGCTGGAAGTGTACGGCACCCCAGCCGGCACGGCCAGCACCGTGTGCGGCGGCACGGTAGCCAGCGGCGACTACCGCTACGAAATCAGCACCAGCAACGGCACCGTGAGCTGGAAGTTTATTCCCCTGGCCCCCATTGCGGGCAGCACCATGGCCCTGCTCTATGTGAAAGTAGGCACCGGCGGCTACGCGGGCTACCAGATGACAGCAGCCGGCTCCGACTTCACGTTCTCGCAGCCCCAGGCGGCCGGCGCGGCGCTGTCGTTCTACTTCACCTACCGGGTAGGCACTACCATGGCCGAGCGCAACTCTAGCGCCACTCCGCATAGCTACACCGTGGGCACTACCTGCGCCGCGCCCCAGGCCGCGCTGGCCACTGCTCCCGCCCGCAACATCCTCATCGGCGCCGCTTACCCGAACCCGGTGAAAAACACCCTGCTGGTAGAGCTGCGTGGTACTTCGGCCCATACCCTGACGCTGACGGATATGCGCGGCGCCCTGGTACGCACCGCGGCTACCATGGCCGGCACTACCAGTGCCAGCCTGGATTTGGCCACGCTGCCCGGGGGCGTATACGTCCTCACCGTACGCAGCGGCAGCGGGGTAGAGGTGCAGAAAATTATCAAGAATTAAGCGTGTCCGGCCCCATGATGCATACGGTCGGCCGCGCTGCACAGTAGTAAATGGGAGAGGTGAAGACCCTGGGTGGGACTTCACCGAAACGGGGCGGGATATTCCCGTCCCGTTTCTATTTCCAGCCTTGATTACGAAACCAAATAGATATGAAAAAGCGTGATGTACTGAGCCGGCGCGGGCCGTTGTATTGCTGGCTGCTGCCGGTGCTTTTGCTGGTAGTGCTATGGTCCTCCGGCCTAGCTCAGGCCCAGAAGATGAGCTTGCTACGGGCCCAGGGCGGCAAAATTGTGGACGCCGGCGGCCAGGAAATCGTGCTGCGGGGCTTCAATGTGGGCGGCTGGCTGCTGCAGGAAAGCTACATCCTCAAAACCGATACGCTCGACTCCCAGGCCCGCATTCGGGGCGGGCTGCTGCGCACCATGTCCGACCAGGAGCTGGAGGATTTCTACGCCCGGTACCGGGCCAGCTTCGTCACCAAGGCCGACATTGACTTCGTTGCCGCTCAGGGTTTCAACTGCGTGCGCCTGCCGTTTCACTACGACCTGTTTCTGACCCGGGAGCAGCGCGTGGCGCGCAACAACGTGAGCCGCCGGCCCCGCGACCCGCGCACCGTAGAAGCCTACGTGCAGAGCCTCACGCGCTGGTACGACCAGAATCAGCTTTTCACCGACCCCCAAAATCTGGACGGCTTCCGCCTCATCGACCAGGTGCTGAGCTGGTGCGCGGCCAACAACCTCTACGTCATTCTGGATCTGCACGCGGCCCCCGGCGGGCAGGGCTTCGACCGCAACATCAACGACAACTTCGTGCCCCTGGACCTGTGGAAGCGCAAAGACAGCAAAGGCCGCCTCATCTACCAGGATATTACCGTGCGGCTCTGGGAAAAGCTGGCCGCCCGCTACCAGCACGACCCGCGCGTGGCTATGTACGACTTCATCAACGAGCCGCATAAAGTCAACGTGGAGAATGGCTTATCGAATGACAACGCCGAAATAAATGTGTTGTATAGCCGCCTGATCAATGCCGTGCGGGCACAGGGCGACCAGCACCTGCTGCTGCTCGAAGGCAATGGCTACGGCAACGAATACACTAACCTGACCCCCGACAAGCTCCGGATTAAAGACCGCCGCAACCTCGTCTACAACGCCCACCGCTACTGGTGTCCCAACGACCCGAAAGCCGCCGACCCGAACCCCAACCAGATCAATCTGCTGGCTAACCTGGCCGCCTTTCGCGACAAGTGGCAGGTGCCGGTGTGGGTAGGTGAAACCGGTGAAAACTCGAACGAGTGGTTTGCCGGGGCCGTGCAAGGGCTTAATGCGCAGAAGATTGGCTGGTGCCACTGGAACCTGAAGCGGGTGGAAGGCGTGACCAGTCTGCTGCGCGTGCGTCACTACGGCAGCATCCTCACGCCGGAGGGCCGTACGGCACTATTACGCAATATCCAGTTCAAGGAGTGCGTGCCCAACCGCGACGTTATTGCCGCACTTACCAGCCCCGCCACGGCCCGCACGCCCTTCGCCACGCTCCGTATTCCCGGCACCATTCACGCCACCGACTACGACATGGGCCGCAACGGCGTAGCCTACCACGACGCCTACGCCGAGCGAATCGACTACCGCAAGGAAGCCCCGACCAACAACGGCAGCATCTGCCGCAACGATGGTATCGACATTCAGCGCGTCGCCGACCAGCCTTCCAACGGCTTTGCTATCAGTGATATGGCCGCCGGCGAGTGGATAAACTACACGGTTTCCGTGGCGAAGCCCGAGGCTTATCTGCTGCAGGCCCGCGTGAAAAATGACGCGGCGGCTCCGGCCCGGCTCACCGTACGGCTCGACGATAAAGAGGTCGGCAGTCTGACGGTGACGCCCGACCCAGCCGCCGCCTGGACCACCGTTTCGGTTTCTACGGCCGTGCTGCCGGCCGGCCAGCATACCCTGCAGCTCTACGTCGAGCAGCCGGGCGCCAGCGTGAGCTGGCTGCAATTCACTCCTTCTTCCACCACCCCAACAACTCAGGGAGGGCAATAAACGCCCACCAGCCGGTTTGCCGCCGCCTCCGCATGCGAGCATCAGGCCGAAGGCTCCGGCCTCCGACGGCACTACTGGTAGCCCTGCGTTCGTTTCCTTAAATTGGGAGCTACATGAGGCCCTACACCCACCAATTCCCCCGACTTCAGGCTGCCGGCTCCTTGGGCTGGCGTGTATTAGGCTACCTGTGCCTGCTTTTTCTCACGTTTGCAACTCCCGGCCGGGCCGCGCCCCGCGAAGACACGTTGCGGATTAATGGCGGCATCAATGAGCTGTACGTCGACCCCTCGCGCTACGCGGTGCTCGAAGACCCCTCGGGCCGGCTCACCCTGCAGGATGTGATGAGCCCGACCTGGGGCAGCCGTTTCCAGTCGGGCGACGTAACCTCGGGCGGCAAGCTGGCCGGCAATATCGAAAACACCGAATCGGCGTATTGGCTGCGTATTAACGTGCGAATCGAAGACTCCGATGAGCATCACTGGTACCTGGAGATGTTCGATTCGCACATCAACAACCTCACCTTCTACGGGGCCAACACAGCCGGCAAATACGCCGCCGTGCACACCGGCGCCGACCTGCCGTTTGCCACCCGCCCGTATTCCTACAAGAACTTTCTGTTCAGCCTCCACCTGCAGCCGGGCCAGACCCAGACGTACTACCTGCGGCTGAAGTCAAGCTCCAAAACCAGCTTTCTGGGGCGGCTGCGCAATGAGGCCATGCTCTCGTCGCACTTCCAGAGCGAGTACGGCATGCTCGGTGGCTTCTATGGCGTGCTGCTGATCATGGTGGTGTATAACCTATTTATCTTCCTGTTCATCGGGGAGCAAACCTACCTGCGCTACGTGGCTTATGTATTGAGCTGCAGTCTGTTATTTCTGTCCGAAGACGGGCTGGGCTTCGAATATATCTGGCCGAAGCTGCCCTGGCTCAACCAGATTGTCAACGCCGGGGCACCCATTCTGCTGCTGCTCACCTTCGGCTACTATGCCCGCCACTTCCTGGACGCGCCCCAGCGCCTACCCCGCTTCGACCCGGTAGTGCGCCTGGTGGTATTGCTCAGCGCCGGCCTGCTGCTACTCGACACGATGTTTATTCAGTCGGGCTTCAGCTTCTGGCTGTATCTGCTCCCGTACGGGTTGCTCTACTACGCTGCCATTCAGGTGTACCGGCAGGGCTTCCGGCCGGCCCGCATCTTTCTGCTGGCCCAGGCCGGGGTAGTAGTTAGCTTATTGTTTTTGATTACCAGAAAGTTAGGAGTCGATTTTTTCAACAATGCCTTCACCGTCTACAGCATGAACGTGGCCTTCGTGTTTGAAGTAGCCGTGCTGTCGTATGCGCTGGGCGAGAAGATAAAGGGTATCAAAGATGCCACCATTCGGGCCCAGGAAAAGCTGGTGAAGCAGCTGCGCAAGAAGCATTTAGCGCAGGACAGGCTGGTGGAGCAGCTGCACCAGAACCAGGAGCTGAAAGATCAGCTCAACTCGGAGCTGGAAGCCCAGGTGGCGCGCCGCACCGAGGAACTGCGCCAGCAGAGTGAAACCATCGTGGCCCAGAACCGGGAGCTGCTGCAGGCCAACGGCTTGCTGGCGTTGCAGTCGGCAGCCATCGAGAAGCTGAACACCGACTTGCAGCGCGACCTGCAGGAAGCCCAAACGGCCCGCGTGCTGTCGAAAGAGGTTGATTTCGGCGAGTTCAGCCAGATCTACCCCGACAAGGACGCTTGCCTGAGCTACCTGGCCGACCTGAAGTGGGCCCAGGGCTACCGGTGCCGCAAGTGCGGGCACGAGAAGTACTGCGACGCCCGCGAGGCCCATGCCCGCCGCTGCACCAAGTGCCGCTACGTGGAGTCGGCTACGGCTTACACGATGCTGCAGAAGTGTAAGTTCTCCATTATCAAGGCCTTCTACGCTGTCTTCCTGATTTACACTCACAAAGGTAACTACTCATCGCAGGAGCTTTCCCGGGTACTGGAGCTGCGCCAGGGTACCTGCTGGAGCTTCAGCCAGAAGGTGTTGGAGGCCATGCGCCGCCGCCGGCTGGCTCCGGATTACGACGAAAACGAGGGCTGGACCCACGTCCTGCTCGACTCGACCTCGACCGTGGAGGAAGACCAGGTGGCCGTTGAATCGGTCCGTTCGTGAGTAGCTGCAAACGTTTGCAGCACAAATCGAATGACAGGACAAATTTATTTTCGAAAAAAGCGGCTTTACGGCCGCTTTTTTCATTGTTTTTTAGCCGTAAGTACAATTTGCTGCGAAAACCGGGCTGAAGTCATAATTAGGCTATAAAGCTGTTTTCGGCGTGTGTGGTAAGTGTATAATCACGATGTGAAGTAGGTGAAAAAACCTTGTTTTCAGCTTGTATGAAGGGTTTTTGCTATTGCATTTCCCAAACAAGGAAGAATATCTTTGGGTATTCCCCCCAGCAAAATGACGACTACCTACCCCTCCTTGGCAGCTCCTACTGGAGTAGCCAGGACCTCCGTATTCCTGCGGCGCTTAGGCTTGGCCCGTGTCACGCAGACGTTTGTGCTCGGTGCTATCCTTAGTGTCGGAAGTAGCTGTCAGCGGGGTGCCGTGCCGACGGCTGCGACTCCTGCAGCCTCGTCCGCGCCTACTGCCAGTTCAGTCTCTGCGGCCAGCAACGCGCTGCCCCCTGCTGTGGTGAGTGAGCGGGTAGCGGCGCTGCTGGCCCAGATGACGCTGGAGGAGAAAATCGGGCAGATGACCCAGCTCACCAACACGGTTATCAACACAACCGGGGTACAGAAGGATGTGACCCTGGACTCGGCCAAGCTGGTGCCCCTGATCCGGCAATACCACGTAGGCTCGTTTCTAAATGGAGAGGCCGTGCCGGCGGCGCAGTGGATTCGCTATTCGGCGGCTTTGCAGCGCATTGCCATGCGCGAGTCCAGGCTGCACATTCCCATTATCTACGGCATCGACCACATGCACGGGGCAAGCTACGTGGCGGGCACGGCTATCTTTCCGCACAATCTGAACCTGGGCGGCACCTTCAACCCCGAGTTTGCCCGCCAAACGGCCCGCGCCACGGTGCTGGAGTCGGCTGATCTGGGCCACCACTGGGTGTTTGCCCCGGTGCTCGACCTGGGCGTGAATACCTATTGGCCGCGCGTGTACGAAACCTACGGCGAAGACCCGCTGGTGGCCTCCGTTATGGGAGCTGCGTTTGTGCGGGAGCTGCAGGAAAACAAAGAAATAGCGCCCTACAAAGTAGCCGCCTGCGGCAAGCACTTTCTGGGCTACTCCGACCCCCGCAATGGCTGGGACCGGACCAACGCCCTGATTCCGGAGCAGCGCATCCAGGAGTTTTTCCGGCCCTCGTTTCAGGCCGCCATCGACGCCGGCCTGAAGAGCATTATGATCAACAGCGGCCTGATCAACGGCGAGCCGGTCCATTCCTCCAAAGCTGTGCTCACCGACTTGCTGCGCCGCCAAATGGGCTTTAAAGGCGTGGCCGTTACCGACTGGGAAGACATTATCCGGCTGGTACGCATTCAGAAAACGGCGCCCAATGAGAAGGAAGCCACCTTCCAGGCCATTGATGCGGGTGTGGACATGGCCATGACGCCCTACACCACCAACTTCTGCCGCTACGTGAAGGAGCTGGTGCGCGAAGGCCGGCTGAGCGAGGAGCGTATCAATCTTTCCGCCGGCCGGGTGCTGCAGATGAAAGAGGACATTGGCCTCTTCGACAACCCCATGCCCCGCACCGACCGTCTCAGCCGCATCGGCGACCCAGCCCTGAAGCTGCAGGCCCTCGAAGCCGCCCGCGAATCCATCGTGCTGCTCAAAAACGAGCAGGGCACGCTGCCACTTGCTCCCGCCAAAGTAAAGCGGCTGCTGGTGGTGGGCCCCTCGGCCGACTCGCGCGCCAACCTAGCCGGCGGCTGGACGCTGGCCTGGCAGGGCCGCCCGGAAGCTGAATACCCCAAAGAAGTGCTGACGATATATGCAGCATTGAAAAAGGAGTACCCTGGGGCCCAGATAGAAACCATGCCGTACCGCGACGCGGCGGGCAAAATGCTGCTCAGCAACATCAGCGCCGCTGCCCGCCGGGCCGATGCCGTGGTGCTGGCCCTGGGCGAGCGGCCCTACACCGAGGGCCTGGGCAACACCAGCGACCTGACGCTGCCTGAAGACCAGCTGCAGCTGACTCGCGCTGCCCAGGCGGCCGGTAAGCCAACCGTGTTGGTGGTTATCGGAGGGCGGCCCAGCATTATCCGCAGCGTGGCCGACAAGGCGTCGGCGGTGGTGTGGGGCGGCTTGCCCGGCTTCGGCGGCGGGCAGGCCATTGCCGAGGTTATCAGCGGCAAGGTAAACCCCAGCGGCAAGCTCAGCTTCACCTATCCGCAGTTTGCCGGCCACATCTCCAACTACCACCACGACAACAACGAAAACAGTCTGGAGCTGAGTGACTTCGGGGCCGGCTTCGAAAACCGCGGGCCCAAGTACAAGGCCGCCATGCTCACCGAGTTTGGCGAGGGCCTGAGCTACACCACCTTCAAGTACAGCAACCTGCAGCTCTCCGACTCCGTGCTCAGCGGCAACGGCACCATTCGGGCCACGGTGCAGGTGGCCAACACCGGCAGCCGGGCCGGCAAGGAAGCAGTGCTCTGGTTTCTGACTGATGAAGTAGGGCGCGTTACCCGGCCCGTGCGCCTGCTCAAGCACTTCGACAAGCAGGAGCTGGCTGCCGGCGCCAGCCGCCAATTTACCTTCGAGATTCAGCCCCGCCGCGACCTGACTTACCCCAACGCCCAGGGGCAGGCCCAGCTGGAAGATGGCTACTTTACCCTGCGCGTGGGCGACCAGACCAAGCGTTTCCGCTACGCCACGCCCGCTGCCGCTACCACGCCCACCGACCGCCAGGGCAGCGCCGGCACCCGACCCTAGATTTCTTCGGCCCCGGCCGGCGCGAGTGCGGCTGGGGTATATGTTTTTTGCTCTCCACTTCCAATTCCTACGCTCATGAATTCAACTAATTACCCGCATTTTCTGCGGCGGGCACTGCTCTTGGCAGCTCTTGGGTTGCCGGTAGTGGCGGCACCCGCCCTGGCTGGTTCGCCGGCCCTGCCGCTCCCCGCCGCCGGGCGCCCCACGCTGGCCGACGTGCCGGTGTCGGGCCGCGTGACGCAAGCCAACGGCGAGCCCCTGCCGGGCGTAACCGTGCTGGTGAAAGGCACCACCATTGGTACCTCCACCAATTCCGACGGAACGTTTGTGCTGTCGGTGCCGGAAAACAGCACGCTGGTATTCAGCTACGTGGGCTACCTGCGTCAGGAAGTAGCCGTGACGGGCAGCAACAGCGGCAACCTGGCCGTCACGCTGGCCGACGACCTGAAGGCGCTGAGTGAGGTAGTAGTAGTAGGCTATGGCACCCAAGAGCGCGCGAGCGTAACGGGCGCCGTATCGTCGGTGTCGGCGCGCGAAATTGCGACCCAGCCCGTGGCCGATGCTACCCAGGCCCTGCAGGGCCGGGCGGCGGGCGTCACGGTGACCTCGAACGGCGGCTCGCCGGGCGGGGCTTCCGGCACCTCTATTCGGGTGCGCGGCATCACGTCGGCCGGCAACAATAACCCGCTGTATGTGGTGGACGGCTTCCCGCTGCCCGAGGGCGGCGACAACCAGCTGAATGCCATCAGCCCCAACGACATTGAAACCATTGACATTCTGAAGGACGCTTCCGCTACCGCCATCTACGGGGTGCGGGCCGCCAACGGCGTCGTCATTATCACCACCAAGCGGGGCAAGGCCGGCGTATCGACCATCAACTTCGACGCCTACCGGGGCTTTCAGCAGGCCGCCCGCAAGCTGAGCTTGCTCAACGCCCAGGAATACGCCGTTATCAACAACGAGAACCGCATTGCGGCCAACGAGAAAATCGTGGTGGACCGCCTGCGCGACCCCGCCGCGCTGGGCGAAGGCACCGACTGGCAGGATGAGATTTTCCGCCGGGCCGCCATTCAGAACTACTCCCTCTCGGCCACCGGCGGCAGCGACAAAGCCCGCTTCGCCGTGTCGGGCGGCTATTTCCAGCAGGACGGCACCGTTATCGGCTCCAACTTCGAGCGGTTTACGCTGCGTGCCAACGGCGACCTGTCGGTAAATAAGATGCTGAAAATGGGCTCCAGCATTTCGCTCACCCACCTCAACGACCGGCAGATCAACTCCGGGGGTGGTACCGAAGGCTCGCGCAACAACGAGTACGGCACCATTCAGCAGGCGCTGCGCATACCGGCCATCATTCCACTGTTCCGCCCTGATGGCTACTACTATGAGCCCCGCGGCAAAGAAGACAACTTCGTGGAGGAAAACCCGGTGGTAGCCGCCACGCTCAACAACCAGAAGTTTGTGCGCAACCGGGCCCTGACGACGGTTTTCGCCGAATTGGAGCCGCTAAAAGGATTACGCTTCCGCACTAACGTGGGCGCCGACCTGATTTTTGACAACTTCAACTCCTTCCGGCCTTCCGTGCCTGAGCTCAAAATCGGGGACCAGACGTACATTACCCGCTACGGCGTGGCCGGGGCCTCGGCTACCTCGAACTACAACACCAGCTACCTGATTGAGAATACCATCAACTACGACCACCTGTTTGCCAACAAGCACCAGGTGAGCGTGCTGCTGGGCCAGTCGGCGCAGATTATCGACAAGCAGAACGTAGAAGCCTACCGGAGCGGCTACCTGCGCAACGACCTGCAGACCATTGTCTCGGGTCCGGAAAACACGCTGGTACGCAACGGCGGCACCATCGAACCCCGCCAGAAGCTGCTCAGCTACTTCGGCCGTCTCAACTACGAGTTTGCCGGCAAGTACCTGTTCTCCACCATCATGCGCTACGACGGCGTGAGCTACTTCGAACCCGGCAAGAAACTCGGCTTCTTCCCCGGCGTGTCGGCCGGCTGGCGCATTTCGGAAGAGGAGTTCCTGAAGGGCAACCGCATGATCAGCAACCTGAAGCTGCGCGTGGGCTATGGCAAAGTAGGCAACCCCAACAACGCCGGCCGCTTTGCTTACCTGTTTGCCATCAACTCCCGCATTCAGTATCCCTTCGGCCCCAACGGCACGATTCAGACCGGGGCCGCGCCTACGCGCCTGGCTAACTACGACCTGCGCTGGGAAACCAACAACCAGACCAACGTGGGTATCGACGTGGGCTTCCTCGACAACCGTTTCGAGGCCACCATCGACCTCTACAACCGCAGCTCGCCCAACCTGATTGCGCCGGTGCCGGTGTCACTCGTGTCGGGTACCTACGAGGCGGTGAACCGCAACGCGGCTTCGGCCTACAACCGCGGTATCGACTTTTCCTTCACCTCCCGCAACATGCAGGGCGCGGGCAAGAGCCTGAGCTGGTCGACGACCCTGAACATCTCGGCCTACAAAACCGAGTTGGAATCACTTGGGGTAGGGCAGCCCTACGACGGCCTGAGCGGCCTGAGCGGCGTGATTGTGCGCTACGATGAGGGCTCGGCCTTCGGCTCGTTCTACGGCTTCGTGGCCGACGGCCTGTTCCAGACGCCCGAAGAAGTGAAGGCCGTCAACGACAACGCCCTGGCCAAGAGCAACGGCGTGACGCCCTTCTACCAGACCGGCGGCACGGCCCCCGGCGACATCCGGTTCAAGGATTTGAACGGCGACGGAGTTATCAACGCAAAGGACCGCACCTTCTTCGGCAACCCCAACCCCGACTTCACCTACGGCATGAGCAACACGCTGAGCTGGCAGGGCTTCGATCTGAACGTGTTCCTGCAGGGCTCCCAGGGCAACGACATCTACAACCAGAACCGCTACATCCTGGAAAGCGCCCTGTACGGCAACAGCCAGGGCAGCAAGCGGGTACTGGGCCGCTGGACTGGCCCCGGCACCAGCACCGACGTGCCCCGCGCCATTGCCGGCGACCCGAACCAGAACCTGCGCGTGAGCAGCTACTTCATGGAAGACGGCTCCTACATGCGCGTCAAAACCCTGACCCTGGGCTACACCCTGCCCAAGGCCATCATGGACCGGATTGCGGCCAAGCAGCTGCGCGTGTATGTGAGCGGCCAGAACCTGCTGACCCTGACCAACTACACCGGCTACGACCCCGAAGTGGGCGCCCGGGGTGTCGATTTGGGCGTGTACCCACAGTCGCGCGTGTTCCTGGCCGGTGTAAACATCGGTTTTTAACCTCCTAACCTCAGTACGACAATGTCATCCATCAATAAATATGCTTGCGGTGCCTGGCTCCTGACGCTGGGTCTGCTGACGGGTTGCGGTGAGAGTTTTCTCGACGAAGAGCCCACCGACCAGGTAACCGACGCCAACTTCTACAAAACTGAAACCGACGCTATTCAGGCCACCAATGCCGTGTATAGCGAGCTGAACAAAGCCGGCCAGTACAACTCCTCGCTGTGGGGTATCGGCGATATTATGTCGGACCTCTCTACCACCGGTGGTGGTGGCGGCGGCGACGGTATCGAGCAGCAGCAGCTCGACAACTTCAACATTCCGAGCACCAACCCGCTCACGACCCGCCTCTGGGGCAGCTGCTACGTGGGCATCGGCCGGGCCAACATCGTGATGGAGAAGATACCGGGCATGGACATCAACGCGGCCATCAAGAACCGCTGCATCGGTGAGGCCGAGTTTCTGCGGGCCAAGTACTACTTCGACCTGGTGCGCACGTTCGGCGACGTGCCCCTGCTGACAAAGCCTCCCAAGACCCTGGAAGAAGTGAATGCCCCGCGCAAGCCGGTAGCCGAGGTGTATGCCCAGATTGAGGCCGACCTGAAAGATGCCATTACCAAGCTGGAGGGCTCCTACAACGGCGACGACATCGGGCGGGCCACCAAGTGGTCGGCGGCGGCGCTGCTGGCCAAGGTGTACCTGACCCAGAACAAGCTGAGCGATGCTGCCACCCAGGCCCGCCTCGTTATCAACCAGAGCGGCAAGGAGTTGTGGGCCAACTACGGCGACAACTTCAAGGTGGCCAACGAGAACGGCAAAGAGTCGCTGTTCGAAGTGCAGTACGTATCGGGCCGCAACGAGTGGACCCAGGACGGCCTGGGCTGGAGCGGCAATGAGTTCATGGCCCCCCGCGGCCAGGGCATCGTGCCCCAGGGCGGCTACGGCTTCAATATTCCCGAGCCCGACTTCGTGGCCGGCTACGAAGACGGTGACGTGCGCCGCGAGGTAACCATCTGGAAGCCCGGCGACAAGTACCCCGACGGCCGTGAGCAGCCCAAGGAGCTACCCGGCTCGCCCAACGGCTACGGCGTGAAAAAGTGGTTTGTGGGCAAGGTAAACACCCGGGTCTGGGACTCGGAGCTCAACATTCCGGTTATCCGGCTGGGCGAAGTCTACCTGATTCTGGCCGAGGCTGAGGGCAACACTCCCGACGGCTACAAGTATGCCAACATGGTGCGGCGCCGCGCGTTTGGCGAGCCGCTGGGCTCGGCCGGCACCCACGACCTGCGCCCCGGCATGGGCAACGACGAGTTCCGGGCCGCCATCCGGCGGGAGCGGAAATACGAACTGGCCTTCGAAATGGACCGGTGGTTTGATATGAAGCGCACCGGTGAGCTGCTCACCTCCGAGCACCTCAAGCGCAAGGGTATTAAGCCCTACAACGTGGTGATGCCCATTCCGCAGACCGAGCTGGACGTGAATACCGGCCTGACGCAGAACACGGGTTATTAATCGGGCTTCGTCTGCCCCGGGCTTCGTCTGGGGCGGGCAACCTCCGGCTTTTTCATCCTTTCCACTTCCTCCGAATTTCCATGAAACACATAGTACGCGTAGCAGTGCTGGGCCTCTTCTCGACGGCGAGCTTGCTGCTGACCGCCTGCGAAAAAGAAGGCGACGACTACACTCTGGAAGGCCCCCTGCCCCAGACTTCTTACACCACTTCCATCAAAACCGTGGGCCTGACCAGCGAAGTGACCTTCACGGCCACCGGCGCCGACGGCTTTCTGTATCAGTGGGACTTCGGCGACGAGTCGGTGGGCACGGGCAAGACGGTGACGCACGTCTATAAGAGCAGCGGCGCGGTCAAGACCAAGCTCACGGTGGCAGGCCGCGGCGGCACCAGCTTTTCCGACGTGAAGGAAATCACGCTGCCCCCGGTAATCGACATTGTGAAGCAGCTGCTGACCGGCGGCTCGTCGAAAACCTGGATGCTGCAGAACGACGTGAATGCGCCCATCACCGTGGGCACGGAAGCCAACCCGGCGGAGTACTTCGGCGGCGTCACGGCCGGCTCGTTGCCCACCTGCCAGTCCGACGATGAGTACACGTTTTCCAACACCAACAACTTCATTTACAACGCCAAGGCTGAAACGTTCGTCGCCGGCGACTTCACCTGCCAGGCGCCCCGCTCGGGCTCGTCCGACTTCACCTTCGGACCCGCCACCGGCCAGGGCTACGCCATGATTGAGTTTAAAAAAGCCGGTACTTTCATTGGCGTAACCGACGCGCCCGACCTGACTTACCGCATCATCGACATCAGCGCAACGAATATGGTGCTCCGGGCCGGTAAGCCCGGCGGCACGGTGTTTCAGTTCAAGATGGTCGCCAAACCATAAAGCCAGCAACGGCCTTTGCTTTCCTTGTCTCGCATGAAGTCCTCCTTTCTATCCCGTACGCGTCGTCAGGGCCTGTGGGCTGCCTTGCTGCTAAGCCTGAGCCTACTCTCGTGCACCGAAAAATCCAAGAGCAGCAACCCCAGACCGTTACCGCCGCCGCCACCGCCCACGCCGGGCGTGAATGAGGAGCCGCGCAACTTCAGCCAGTACGACAACCTGGTGTGGAACGACGAATTTACCAGCGGCACCCTCGACCAAAGCAAGTGGGTGTATGAGCAGGGCGGCGGCGGCTGGGGCAACCGGGAGCTGCAGAACTACACCAATTCCCGCGAAAACAGCTTTATCACCGGCGACACGCTCGTAATTCAGGCCCTGCGGCAGCAGTCAGGCAGCAACCCCTACACCTCGGCCCGCCTCATTACCAAGGGCAAGAAGAGCTTTCAGTACGGCCGCATCGACGTGCGCGCCAAGGTGCCGAAAGGCAAAGGCGTGTGGCCCGCCATCTGGATGCTGGGCGCCGACATCGACCAGAACAACTGGCCTATGTGCGGGGAAATCGACATTATGGAGCTGCGCGGCAGCAAGCCCCGCGAGATGCTGTCCACGATGCACTTCGGCACCAGCTCCACCGACCACCGCATGAAGGGCATCACCAAAACCCTGGCCGAAGACCTGTCGGATAAGTACCACGTCTTTTCGGTGGTGCGCAGTAAGGACCTCATGCGCTTCTTCCTCGACGGGGAGCTCTACTACACCTTCACCGGTTCCGACGCCAGCCCGTTTCCGTTCAACAACCCGTTCTTTCTCATCCTGAACGTGGCTATTGGCGGCAATTTCGACGGCGACCCGGATGCCACCACGGTGCTGCCCCAGCAGATGCGCGTCGACTACGTACGCTACTACCAGTACAAGTAAATTCCTCAGGTTTCCCGGCTTGCTTGCTCATGCAGACGAGTAACCGGGGTAAGAGGCCGGATTCGCGAAGTTAGGAGCGCGAACCGGCCTCTTTTTTATGTGTTTATGTGCATCTGCCTGGAAGCCGACAACCGATACCAATAAAAAAGCCGCCCGCCGATACGTATCGGCGGGCGGCTTTTTGGGGTTTTGCCCGGCGCTATTGCACCAAACCTACGCCGTCCACAATCGTGGCCTCATAAGTGTCAAGCTTCAAGCCCAGCCGTTGCAGGTAGCCGGCCTTCATGTGCTCCACAAAGCTGGCTACCTGCTGGGTGTCTACTAGATTGATGGTGCAGCCGCCGAAGCCGCCGCCCATCATCCGCCCCCCGTAGATGCCGGGCGCCGACTGGGCCAGCTCCACCAGCACATCCAGCTCGGGACAGCTTACTTCGTATTTGTCGCGCAGGCCGGCGTGGGAGGCGTAGAGCAGCTGCCCCACGGCGGCCAGGTCGCCTTGCTGCAGCACGCGGCCGGTTTCTTCCACCCGCTGGTTTTCCTCCACCACGTAGGAGCAGCGCTTGTACACTACCTCACCCAGCTCGTTACGGTGCGCGTCCAGCTGGGGCAGGGTCGCGTCGCGCAGGGTTTTAATCTCCGGGTAGTGCTGCTGCAGAACCGCCACGCCCTGCTCGCACTCCTGGCGCCGGGTGTTGTACTCGGAGCTGGCCAGGGCGTGCTTCACCCCCGAGTTGCAGAGCACGATGCGGCAGCTGGCGGTGTCGAAGGGGTAATACTCGTAATCCAGAGAGCGGCAATCGAGGCGCACCACTTGGCCGGCCCGGCCAAACACGCTGGCAAACTGGTCCATCAGTCCGCACATCACCTTGGCATATTCATGCTCGGCGGCCTGCCCCATTTTAGCTATTTCCATGGGCTGCAGCTGGGCGCTGAGCAGCTGGTTGAGGGCGAACAGCATGCCGCACTCCAATGCTGCCGACGACGACAAGCCCGCCCCCGACGGCACCGTGCCGCCAAAGGCGCAGTCGAAGCCCGGCACCGCGAGGCCGCGCTTCTGCAGCTGCGCCACAACGCCCAGCAGGTAGTTGGCCCACTGGGTCTGGCTGGGGGCCACTTCCTCCACGCGCACTTCCACTGCCTCCTGCAGGTCGTGGGCATACAGGCGAATCGTGTCCGTCTGGTTCAGGGCCACTGCGAAGTACATTTCCTTGTCGATGGCCGCGGGCAGCACAAAGCCGGCATTGTAGTCGGTGTGTTCCCCAATCAGGTTGATGCGGCCGGGCGCGCGCACCAGCAGGGGCTCGGACTGGAAACGCTGCCGGAACGCAGCGGCAATATCGTGGATGAGCATAAGCGGCGGTGAGAAGTGTGGGTGAGTAAGTAGGCCGCAGCCGCAAGGTGGGGCGCGGCGGCGAAAAATAAGTTTACGCGGCCCCGGGTACTTTGGCTGTGCGGAAGCAATGTTGGGAGCAGGGAGCCAGAATTAAAATGTGTAAAGTATTGGCCTGCTTTCGAATGCAAAGCAAGCCGTTCGCGGCAGAATCTTGTCCGGTTTCTGTGAAATATTAGTTAAATCATAGTTTTAGCTAAAATTGCTTGCGTAGTTAGATAAGAGTGGCCCGAATTATGCTCCATGCTTGCGGGTGCCTTATCTGGGCTATATTCAGAAAAATACTCTGAATTGAACCTGAATTGCGGCTTTTAGCGTTGCGGGTCATCTTCCAAAAGTGAGGCCTGAGTACCTGGTGAAAACATTTGAAACGAATTTTGGTCGTATTAAAAAAATACACTTGTTTGTTTGTCGGCAGAAGTAAAGTAGTATCTTTCGGTTTGCTGCGCTAAGTAGGGCTTCGAAATTCCCCTTTTACCACTGCTCGCAAGAGCAAGCCCCCGCCGTGCAGACGAGTTGAGTTGTGTTTTGGTACGGCCCCCAACGGCTGGCACCGCCCCGAAAACCATCGTTCGTTTCCCACCCCTTTTTTCCTCTTAGTTGTGTCGTTCGACTTCGAAAGCGGACCGTCTTACACGGCGGTTCCTACTGTAGATTCCTCGACTGAGTATACGGCCGTTGCGCCGTTGGTCGATGCTATGCCCACCGTGGCCCCGCCCGTCGAGGCGGCGCCCAGCCCCAACTACGCCAACATCGTGCTGCCCGGCGACTTCCCGGACCCGACGATTGCCAAAATCGGCAATACGTACTGGGCCAGCGCTACGTCGGCCGAGTGGGGACCGGTGTTTCCCATGTTCAAGTCGGAGAACCTGGTGGACTGGGAGCTGGTGACGCACGTGTTTCCCGGGCAGCTGCCCGACTGGTGCGACGCCAACTTCTGGGCTCCGGAGATTTTCTACGAGGGCGGCAAAACCTACATCTACTACACGGCCCGCAAGAAAAACGGCCCCCTGTGCGTAGCCGTAGCCAGCGCCGACCAGCCCGAAGGCCCCTACACCGACCATGGCCCGCTGGTGGGGCAGCGCCTGGGCTCCATCGACGGCTTCCCCATGCGCGACGAGCACGGCGACCTGTACCTGGTGTGGAAAGAAGACGGCAACAGCAAGAGCAAGCCCACGCCCATCTGGGCCCAGCGCATCAATGAAAAGCGCATGGCCCTGGTTGGCAAAAAGGTGGAGCTGTTCCGCAACACCGAGAAGTGGGAAGGCTGCCTGGTCGAAGGCTCGGCCATCGTGCGCCACGACGACTACTTCTACATGTTCTACGCCGGCAACGGCTGCTGCGGCAAGTGCTGCAACTACGCCACCGGCGTGGCCCGTGCCAAGAGTCTGCTGGGCCCCTGGGAGAAGTGCCCCCAGAACCCCATTCTCGACAAGAATAAAACCTGGAAGTGCCCCGGCCACGGCACCGTAGCCGAGTACGAAGGCCGCTGGTTTCTGCTGCACCACGCGTATTACACCGACAGCCACGAGTTTGTGGGCCGCCAGGGCATTCTGAGCGAGTTTACCTGGAACGCGGAAGGCTGGCCCGAATTCCAGGGCAAAAGCCCCCAGGCCGCGCCCCTGCCCGACCTGAGCGTGCTCGACGTTACGGATACGTTTTCCGGCAACCAGCTGGCGCACACCTGGCAGTGGCCCGTGGGCGAGCAGCCCGAAGTTGGCATCTGCGACGAGCAGCTGCTGCTGGCGGCCGGCTCCAAGGGCTTGGGGGCTATGGTGGCCCAGCGCACCTTTGCCGCTACCTACAAAGCTATTACGACCCTCGATTTTGCCAACCTAGCGCCCGGCACCTTCGCCGGCATCGGGGCCATCGGCGACCATGCCAACTCCCTGGCCCTGATGGCCGGCGACAACAGCCTGCAGCTCTGGCACGTGAAAGGCGGCACCCGGGAGTGCCTGACCAAGGTAGCCGTGGAAAGCTGCAAAACGCTGTCGTTGCGCCTGGAGGTGTGGGGCGGGCAGCGCTACCGCTTCAGCTTCAGCACCGACGGCACCACCTGGCTGGCCATGCCTACCGAAAGCTTCGCCATCAACGGGACCTACCTGCCGCCCTGGGACCGGGGCATTCGGGTGGCGCTGCTGGCCAATGGGCCGGCTGCTTCTACGGTGGCCTTCAACCATTTCTCGCTCCGCAACAAGCGCTAAGCAAGCTTAGCCAATACCCAAAAGCCCCGGCAACGCGCGTTGCCGGGGCTTTTGCTTTCTAAAGGTAAATCCGCTTTACAGCTTGAACTGCAGGCTGAGCTTCACGCCGAAGTTGTCGGCTTCGGGGGCGCTGCGGTAAGTCAGGCGGTGCAGGAAATCCAGGCGGACCACCTTGAAGATGTTTTCCACGCCGTAGCCGACCTCGGCGTACGGTCCGCGGTCCAGGGCCTGGAAGGTGGGCTGGGCCTCGCCAGTAGCCGGGTTGCGGGCTGGGGTCAGGTTGCGGTTCGCCTGGCTTACGCCGCCAAACAGCACGTTGCCGGAAGCCAGCAGGCGCCAGTTCAGCTTGCGCAGCAGCGGCAGGCTATTCAGCAGCAACCCTTCGAAGTGGTCTTCCACCCGCACGGAGGCATACCGGTCGCTGACAAACTCGAAGTAGCGCATCAGGTTGAAGGCCGCCCCGTTGTAGAACGGCGACTGGTTGCCCATGTGCGTCTTGAGCAGGGGGTAGGGCACCGTGCTCGGAATATAGCCGGCCTCGATGCGGTAGTCGGCGCGGCCGAAAATGCCGACCTGCAGGCTTTGCGTCGTGATGAAAGCAAACTTTTGGTACTTAAAGTCACTGCCAAACAGCTGGTTGGCGCCCAGCGTGTAGCGAAACACGAACACCGGCCAGCGCATCAAACCCACGGCCCGGCGGCGGTTTTCAGTTTCAATCAACACTTCATCGTGGGCGTAGCGCGACTCCAGAATCAGCTCGGAAAGCGTGATGTTGGCCGCCGTGGGCGCGCCGGGAAACCGCCGCTCGGTGTTGTAGTAGGCAAAATTGTAGAGGGGCGTAAAGCGCTGGTGGCGCACCATAATCTTCTGGGTAAAGCCCCGGATGATGTCGGTCTGCAGCGAGAGGCCCGATACGTCGCGCATCAGCGGGCGGCTGCCCCGGATGCGGCCGAAGCGGGCCGCGGCGTCAAACAGCGGGTTTTCCTGCCCAAACTCGTTGTCGAGCAAGGCTACCTGGTCGAGGTCGTGGCGGTACTCGGCCCCCAGCACCGTCCAGTGCTGCCGCTCAAGAATGCGGTTCACGCGGGCCCCGTACTTGAAGCGCCCGTCGCGGAAACCGTAGGCGGCATAGGCCCGCACCAGCCAGTCGCGGCTTAGCTCCGGAGTGGTGCGGAAGCCGAAGCGCAGGCGGTGGCCCTCAATGTCGTTGAAGCCGTAGGTCGACAGAATCGGGCCCAGATCCAGCGGCCCGACGCGCTTGTAGCCGTTCACCAGCACGTCGGCCAAATCCAGCACCGACCGGACGCTGGGCAGCTCGCGCACCGAGTCGAGCACGGCCAGCGTGGTTTGGTCGGCTAGGCTCAGCGAGTCGGGGCGGTTCTTGTCGAAGTAGTCTTTAGGAATCTGGGTGGCGTTAGCGGCCGTTTCTATCGGGTTGTCATAAAAGGCCAGGGCCCGCTCGTGGTTCCGCTCGAAGTTGGAGTTGATGGTCGTGAACTGCACTAGCATGCCGGCCTGGTTGTCGGCGGGCTTCACGCCCACTTTCACCTGCACCCGGGCGGGCAGGCCCGCCCCCTGGTCGGGCGGCGTCAGCTCCTGGTCGATGCGCAGCTCACTGACGAAGTTGATGTTGGCTTCGGGGCTCTTGGTCAGGCTTACTTTGCGCAGCGCGTAGGTGTCGGCCGTTATCCAGATGGTGCCCGTGAAGGCCAGATCCTGGGCGCGGCGCGGCTGCACGGCCAACTGGTAGCACCAGTCCTGGCCCACAAACACCGAATCCTGCAGCTCGTACTCGTAGGCCAGCTTCCAGCCGTCGGCAATGGGCGAGATAAAGTCCTTGCCCAGGATATTCTGCCAGTTCAGGTAAAAGTTGTAGTCCTGCAGCGAGGAACCCAGAATCTGGGACAATACCGAACCTTCGCGCGGCCCCAATCCCCGCATCTGCCGCCGCCGGATTTCCTCCCGTTTCCGGATGGGGTGGGTCTGGGTGTAGACGCGCGAGAGAATCTCGGACGCAAAAATCGGCAGCGCCTTGGCACTGATGCCCGCGCCGGTGCCCTTGCTCATGCTGTCGGACAAGGTGAGCATGTCGCGGATAACCTTGCGCTTGGCCAGGCGGGCGGGTAAATCGGTGATGCTGGTTTGCAGGCGGCTGTAGCTGTCGAACTCAAAGGCCTTGAGCTGGCGCTTGTCGTTCCGGGGCTTGTGGGTTTGCACCCGGCGCAGAATCACGTAGGCCGGGTTTTCGCGGGGCCGCACCACTACCTCGCTCAGGGTCACGGCCCCGGACCGTAGCGCGAAGTTTACGGTTTGCTGCTCCTGCCGGCCAACTGCCTTTTTCAGGGCCAGAAAGCCCAGCGCCGAGGAGGCCAGCGTGTCGATGGGCTGGGTGGTGGTGAGTTGGTAGCGGCCCTCGGCGTCGGCGGTGATGCCAATGGTGGTACCCGGTACAAACAAGGAAGCGAAAGGAACAGGCTGCCCGGTGGAAGCCTCCGTAATCCGCCCCGAAAATACCATACGCTGCCCCCAGGACGGCAGGGCAAGAGCTAATAGCAAGACTAATAGCGCGTAAGTATGCTTCATAAATTACTCAGAGACGGGTATGGCGCAATAGGCTAAGGTCGGCAACTTCGTAAGCTACACACTATAGGGCAAACAAAAAACGCCTGGGAGGCAATATCTGTCCGCGTAGTAGTTTCACGCTGCTACGCGGGGTAGGAGGTTTTTGGGTCCGTCTTGCCGTGCGGTCTTTGCTAGCGGTTCGGGGCATAATTATTTTCGGTTGGTGGTACTCGCAAGCAATGATCTGGGCACGGTCCGCATTGGATCAGGGTAAGTGTGGTTCTGCTTATTGATACTGTTGAGCTTGCATTAATCGGTTACCAGGAAATATAAAAACCGTTACAAACTAGTTGGTAAACTGAACAATACGAGCTTTTTATCGACTGTAAAGGTACTTTCATATCAAAAATTAAAACATTTATCGAATATCATTGGTATTAGGATTATTCACAGTAGATATTGGTCTGTTGCCAGGTATAATGTGCTACAGTCCTCATTCATTTTTTCACACCTTTATTTTACGACAATGGCTTTAACAGCTTACCCGTTCCATCCTGTAACAGGAGAATTACTACCGACCTACCGCGACGCCTACCTGCGCGGCGACTTGTCGGGCCACAATGCTGACCTTGTGGACGCGTACCTCAAGGCAAATCCCAATGCTGGTGATGAAGCGCTAAAACGTTTTTACACCCTGCGTGCCGCCGGCCACACCGTGCGCCCGGTAGGCTGGCTGCAGCACCAGTTCCACCTGATGCGCACTGAACCAGTCCGTTTCCGTCGGCGGGCCGGCTCTATCGTACTGGTGGGCGCCCTGCTTAGCGGGGCCGTGCTGGCTGGTACCAGCCTGCCCTCCAAAGACGCGCGGGTAGGTGTGCCCTCGGCCACGCTGGCCATGGCCGCCAGTGAGGAAATGAGCTCCGTAGCGGCTGAAGCTGCCGCCAAGAAGATGGCCGTGGTAAACGGTCGGATTCTGGACGAGAATGGCCGTCCGCTGGTGGGCGCCACTGTGCTGGACAAAACCAGCGGCCGGGGCGTAACGACCAATGCCCAGGGTACTTACTCGTTGCTGGTGCCCGCCAACCAGACCTCGAAGCTGCAGTTTGGCTACGGTGGCTACACCGAAGATGAAGTGCAGGTAAAAGGCCGCAGCGTGCAGAACGTGACGCTGCTACCCCGTACCGACGCCGTGGCCAAAGTAAAAAAGCGCCACTGGTGGAATTTTTAAGTTTGGGCTAGTAAGACCCTGATACCACGCCGTCTAGCCAATACCCAGGGCGAGCAACAAAGAAAAGTTGACAACAAAAATCCCTTTTGCTTGTATCAGCTACCAAAATAGGCTGCACCGGACTCTTTAGAAACTCGCGCCCGGATTTTCTAAAGAGCTTTTGGGCTTCGGCCTCTCAGCCCCGCTACTATCTGCCTGCCCGGCTGCCGGCTACCACCGGCACCACCCAACGCCCCCGCACTTTTACCTGCAACGAAGTATCGGTCGACCTCTGAGTACCTACTCGGGTTGCCACAGACCGGTTCCCCTTTTTCCCAATGAATATTCCGTTTTTCAACCGACTCCAATTAAAGAAAGTCACTGCCGGAGTAGCCGATGAAAGCGGAAAGCGCGCTATGCAAGTGCTGGAAGGCCTGCTGGCCGACATTCCGGAACAGCTGATGAGCTGCGTCGTCGACACGAGCTCGGGTAAAGTTCTGGCCTTCTACACGACCAACAGCGCCTACAATCCCAACCAGATCAGCCTGCGCTACGCCAAGCTGCTTCGGACAATGGAGGATGCCTTGGCTGCCAAAGCCTGGGTAGGTGGCCCCCTGACGGATGTTTCGGTTATTCTGGAGGACCAGCTGCACCACCTGCGGCCCTTGAACGACGGGAAATGGTATTGCTTTCTGGCCGTGCGAACGGCGGATGCAAACCTGGGTATTGCCAAAGAAATAATGCGCCGTCACACGGCTTAATCTCACGTTTTTTTACACACTTTTCACATCACACGCTCATTTTAGTAATGGCAAGTCCCAAACAAACCGTTCAAGCAATTCTGGCCGAGCTGCCCACCCTGCTGGCCGTAGCCGTAGTAGAAACCGAAACCGGCATGCCGCTGGCGTCGCACGCCAACATTGCCGATTTTGATATTGAAACGGCTGCCGCCTACAACACCGAGGTGGTGAAAGCCAAGCTCAAAGCTATTCAGGCTCTGAAGCTGAACCAGACCGTACAGGACATCCTGCTCACCCTGACCGACCAGCTGCACCTGCTGAAGCTCTCCTCCGATGGCTCGCAGTTCGTGTACTTGGCCGTTAACTCGCGCGACACCAACCTCGCCCAGGCCCGCCAGATCCTGAAAGCCCACTCTAACCTGAGCTAGAATCAGATTCTCGCTAGACGTAGAAAGCCCATTAGCCTTCGTGCTAATGGGCTTTTTTGCTTCTGGCGTGTGCCAACTACGCTTCTGGTCAGTATTTTATTTCGGGCATTCTTCCCGCGTCAGGGTTTCGTGAATTGCAATGGCGGCTTCCGTGCCTTCGGCGGCGGCCAGCAGGGCTTTCTGCGGGCCCGGAGTAATGTCGCCGGCGGCGTAAAGGCCACTGATGCTGGTCTGGGAGTGTTTGTTGATCCAGATGGCGCCTTTGCTGGTAAGACGGCAGCCCAGCTGCTCGGCCAACGTGGAGCGCTGGTGCTGGTGCGGATGCACAAACAAGGCGTGGCGGGCCAGCTTGTCCCCGTTCTTGAACACGATATGGCGCAGCTGCCCGTTGGCCGTGCCCTCCAGATGACTGATGGGCTCCTCATTGAGCTGGATTTTCTGCTGGCGCAGCCGGCGCCGGGCGTTGGGCGACAAATGACCGGCGCCATCGGTGCACACCACCAGGTCGGGAGCCCAGCGGCTGACCAGCAGGGCCATGCCCGTCACAATTTTGCCTTGCCCATACACGGCTAAAGCCTGGCCCCGCACTTCCCAGCCGTGGCAGTAGGGGCAGTGCAGCACGCCGCGGCCCCACAGGTCGCGCATGCCCGGTACGGGCGGCAGCTCGTCTTCTACGCCGGTAGCCAGCAGCAGCTTGCGGGCCGTAACGGTAAAGGTCCGGCCCGATTCGCCCTCGGCTTCCACCTCAAACACCTGGAAGCCCGGCGTCACGCGCTGCACCTGGGCCGCGCGCACTTCCACCGTGTCGTAGGGCTTAAGCTGGTCGAGGCCCACGCGCAGCAGCTCGGCCGGCTTGATACCGTCGCGGGTGAAGAAGCTCTGCACGCCGGGCGAAGGCGCATTGCGGGGCGGCCCTCCGTCGCAGACCAGCACCCGACGCAGGCAGCGACCCAAGGACAGGGCGGCACTGAGCCCGGCGCTACCCGCCCCAATGATTATAACGTCGTAGTCGGTGCTGGGCAGGGCTGGGGCACGGTGGCGAGGCGCGGAAATGGAGCGGTGTGGCATGGTCGAAACGGCGTAGAACCCTGCTATACCCCGAAACGAGCATTACGGTTAGCCATTCGGTTGCCATTACAGTGTTTGACGGGTAATAAAAAAGCCTCTCCCTGGATGGGAGAGGCTTTTTTTGCTCTTGGAATGTTACGCTTAGTTTTTCACCAAACGCTTCGTGATTTTCACGTTGTTGCCGCGAATCACGACCAGGTAAGAACCCGACGTCAGGCTGCGGACGGCGAAGGGGTGCAACTCACCACCCGCGTACGTCGCGCTGCTCAGCGTGCGGCCCGTCATGTCAACTACCGATACCTGATAGTTGCCGGCGGGCAGGGCCAGCAGGTCGAGCTGGGCATCCTGGTTGGGCACGGTGGGGTTCGGGTACACGGAGGGCTCAGCCTTCACGGTTTCGAACAGCACGGTGCGTACCGGGCTCTGATTTACGGTGCCATCGGTGTCTATCTGCTTGAGACGATAGTAGATGGTACCCAGGTTTTTGGCTCCAACGTTAGCATCCACAAAGCTGTAGCTGTGCGACTTCGTGCTGGTGCCCGAGCCTTTCACGGTGCCAATCTGGGTGAAAGCCTGGTCGCCGTACGCGCGCTCCACTACGAAACGGTCGTTGTTGGTTTCCGAGGCGGTAGCCCAGGTCAGTTGAGCGTTTACGCCCACGGCCTTCGCTTCAAACGAGGTCAGCTCGACGGGCAACGGAGCGTTGTTGGTCACGGCGATAATGCCCGAGAACTCCGAGGTGTTGCCCACAGCCAAGTTGTTGACGGTGGTTGGTACGGTAGCCGTAGCCGTCAGGCGGTTCGTTACCAGGCTGGTGCGCTGCGCGGCCGTTACCGGAATCGAGAAGACAAAACGGCTTACTCCGCTTTCTGAGCCGTGGTTCAGATCGGCACGGCCGCCGGTGTAGCTGGCAAAGCGCGTGTCGGTGTCACCAGCGGCGCCTTCCGTGGCGTTGAACAGGTAAGTAGCTCCTTCGCCGAAGCTGGTCGGGTCGGCGCTGGCTACGAAGAACTCGATGAGCGCGCCCGCCCGGGCGTAACCCGATACAATCAGGTTGCCGCCGGTCGTGATAGTCGCCTGGGTCAGGACGGGGAAGTTCAGCAGGCTGTTGGCTCCGCTGGCGGCCGTCTTGTTGTTGGCGTTCAGCGACACACCGTCGCCAGTAGCCGTGGCATTCGACGAAAGGTCGATGCCCAGGTTGCCGGTAGCGCTGCCACCGGTGTTGGCGCTGGTGTTGTTTTGCGTGAAGCGGTTGCCCGACGTGCCGGACATGGCCACGATACCGTCGCCGGAGTTACCCGTGATGGTGTTGGCGCTGATCAGGTTGTTGTTGCCGGCCAAGATGGCAATACCCGCATCGTTATCAGTAATAGTACCAGCACCGTTGCCGCTGATGGTGTTACCGCTGATGGTGTTGGAGTTGTTCGTGCCACCGGCGGCCAGCACGATGCCGTAGCCGGCGTTGGCGTTGATGGCGTTGCCGGTGATAGTGTTGCCCGAAGCATTGGCCAGACTAACGCCCACACCATCCGAGTTGATATAGTTGAAGTCAGCTGCGTTGGTGGCAGCAGTACGCAGGCTGTTGTTGCTGACGGTTACTCCGGTAGCGCCATTCTGCAGGCGTACGCCACCCACAAAGTTGCTCTGGGCAGTGATGTCCGTTACAATAGAGCCGGCCGTGTTTGCGCCGTTAAACGTGACTGCAAAGCCATCCGCTTCTACGCGGGCGGATCCGTTGGCACTATTCAGACCGGTTCCCAAGGCGTTGCTCAACGCCAGCGAGGCAATCCGGGTATTAGCACCCTGCGTAATCAGACCGGCAAAGCGGTTGAAGTTGATGGCAACTTCAGCACCCGTATTGTTTGGCGTAACGGCCACATCTTCGCCCGTACGGTTCGACTGCAGCTTGCCGTCGATAACGGTGTTATCGTCGTACATGGGGTCATAGGCCGAGGCCAGTGTGATGGTGAAGATGCCGGTGGTAGCGCTGTAGCCAGCGGCTGCGAAGCCCGCACCGCGCAGGCCACCGGTGCTCACGATGCCGTCGTTCATCATAAAGATGGCGTGCTCCTTGCCGGCCGGCAGGCCTACCTGGGCCAGGTTGTCGTTGGCCAGGTAGCTGCTGTTCTGGATGAACTGGCGCAACGAGCCCTGACCACTGTCGCGGGTGTTGACTACCGTGTCGAAGTTAAAGCCGAAGTCAACGCCGGTGCGGGCACCCGAAGCCTGGGTCGTAACCGTAACCAGGGACTGCAGAATGGTCGTTGCGGCTTGCCCTTGCAGGCTGTTGATCGTGGCATTGGTGGCGTTCGGGCCTACGTCGCTCTGGTTGGGGTTGGCACCACCTACCTGGTTGGTGTTATTGTAGATGTAGGTCTGCACGCCTACCACGTTGGCCGCGAAGCGGTTCGGACGGCTGCTGGTTACGGAGGTATTCACCACCCGTACCTGATAATCCGTGCTGGCGGCAAGCGGGTTGCCATTGAGAAGGTTCGTGAACACATAGTTGCCACTGGCATCCGTGGTGGCAAACCCTTGATAAGCGCCGCCAGTAGTTATGCTGGTCGTGTAGAGTTCTACCCGGGCTCCGGGCAGGGGCCGACCCTGGCTGGTAGCCTGGTCGCGGCCCAGGCCACCACCGTAGTTCATGTCTTCGAATACGGTACCCTGAATCGAGATACCGAAGCGAATAGGCGTAGCCGAAGGCGTGTCGCCGTTGGCCGTCAGGGGCAGAACCGCCGAGTTGGTCGATTGATCCTGCGCCAGCAGGTTGCCAGGGGGCAGCACGTCGCCGTTCGACAGCTGGATGTGGCCCTGGTTGGCTGCCGTACCACTGATGGTAGAGGCGTAAGCGCTGTTCAGCGCCGGTGTAGTGGGAGTACCATTGCCGAAGGTAACCCGGACTGTGAAGTCAATCAGGGCGCTCTGGCCGGCGGTCAGGCTCTGGTTGCCGGTCAGCAGGTCAGCGTTGGTGGTCTGGCCGTTATAGGCAGCGTTCGGCGCCAGGGTAGGCGCGGCGCCGCCGTTGGCACCGTTGTTGGTAATCGACCGGTTGATAATCGACAGGGCGGTAGCCGTCGGGAAGGTACCGTTGGCCACCAGGAAGTCCGAAACCTGTACGTTGGTAGCCGTCGATGTACCCGTGTTCTTCACCTGAATGTTGAAACGGACGTCGAACTGACGGGTCGCACCCGTCGGCGTGACGCTGATCAGGTCTTTCACCACGTCAATCCGCTCACTGGGGTTGATGCAGCTGGCGCCGTCGCTGTTGGGGGCGGCGTCCACGTTGCTGATAAGTGTGGCCGTGCCGTTGCTCGTATCGACGGAGTAGATACCACCCGTGTTGGAGTAGGTATAAAGGTTGCCGGCAATGTCGAAGAAGTTCGAGCCTACAACCGTGGTGTTGGTTCCCGTTTTTACGGTCGACAGAACGGCCCGCTCGACGTTATTGGTCGTAACGATGTTGATCTTGAACAAGTCTTCCAGGTAGCTGGAGCCGTAAATCCCGTCATCCGTGGGGCTGTAGGCAATGTCGGTAAAGTCGACGGTGGTGGCAGCGCCCGTGCCCGTCACCACTGGCAGCTCATCGTGCTGAGTGAGTACGGTACCGAAATCCGACAGCTTCAGGCGGAACAGCTTATCCAGGAACTGACCGGCGCTTTGGCGCGTGGCCAGGTAGAAGTTGCCCTGCTTGTCGATGGTGCCGGAGTTGTACTGTGCTACCGGCAGGTTGGTCTTGCCCAGGTCGCGGATGCCACCCCGACCAATGCGGTACAGGTGAATGCCCTCCACTGGGTCTGGGGTGCCGTTGTCGGCGGGGTAGGTTACGGCGTAGAGGTAGCTGTCCTGGGGGTTGTAGCCCAGCGCGTTGAGTACTACGCCCAGGTTGCCGGTGCTGTTGGTGCCGCCAAACGTATAAACGCTGGTAGTGTAAGCCGCCGTAGACCGGTCGACCACGTACAGCGCCGAGTAGGCAGCAGCACCCGTGTTGATCTGGCGGATCTGGTAGAAGGTACCATCGCAGGAAAATGCCTGGCCTTCTTGCGCTTGCACCTTGGTAGGGGCTAGTGCCAACCAGAATAACAGCACCGCTGTTATGCGTAAGATTGTTGTCATAGAATGTTTATAAAAAGAGCAGAGAAAATTCCAAACCTGAACAGATTTCGGTTTGCACAGACCAATCAATATGCAAACTTACTCTGAGTAACTGAATTACGCGTTATTTTTTCGGTGAACATTCCCCATATCACGCCCAAAGGCAGCCGGGTTTGTGTGAACCATGGTATTTTTCGGTTGAGGATGCAGATGAGGTTTGATGAGAAAAATTCAATTATAAATAAAATTCATTACACCGAATTTATGTGCGCAAACAGCCGGTTTTTCCGGGTAGAGGCGGCCGCAGAATCCATACGTTTAATGAGGCCGTACCAGATTTAGCGGCCGAGCTGCCAGCTGGTTTCGAGGGCCCCAAACGCGGAACGTGTTGCCTCGGTTCCGGGTGCCAGGCAAGCCTGAAATGCCCTAATAAAAAAGCCTCTTCCAATGATGGAAGAGGCTTTTTTATTAGGGCATTTCAGGCTGCTACCGTTTCTCCAGGCGCACCGAGTGGTTGATGCTCTGGCCCTGTACCCGAACGATGTAGACACCGGCCGGCAGGTTGCCGAGGACCAGCGGGTGAGCCAGGCCGCCGGCGTAGCGGCTGCTGCTCAGCACCCGGCCCGTTACGTCGAGCACCGCTACCTGGTAGCTGCCAGCGGGCAGAGCCGTCAGGTTCAGCGTCGGGTTAGTCGTAGTAGGGTTGGGGTAGAGGCCAACCAAAGCCTCGGGGGTGAACGACACCACGCGCACCGGGCTGTAGGTGGCCTTGCCATCGGTATCAACCTGCTGCAGGCGGTAGTACACGTTGCCGGCGTGGCGGGCCCCGATGCCCGCGTCGGTAAAGGAGTAGCTATGAGCCTGGGTGGTGGTGCCGTGGCCTTTCACCTGGCGAAGCTGCTCAAACGTCGCGCCGTCGAATGACCGCTCGATGGTGAAATGGTCGTTGTTCAGCTCGGTGGCCGTGGCCCAGGTCAGCTGCGCGTCGGTGCTGGCGGCCTGCACTACAAAGCGGGTCAGCTCTACGGGCAGCACACCGCTGGTTACGGCCGCGTTGCCCGAGAATTCGGACGTGTTGCCTACCTGCAGGCTGTTCACGGTAGCCAGCTGGGTAGCCGTTGCCGTTACGCGGGCTCCACCCGCAGTTAGGGCTGCAATCTGGTTGGCCGACAGGTTCGAGAAGGGAATCACGAAGGCAAAGCGGCTGGCCAGGGTTTCGCTGCCTTGGTTCAGGCCGCTGATGGTACCCGAATAGTCACCACGCTTAGTGTCAACGTCTTCGGGGGCACCCTCCGTACGGGCGGCCAGAAAGGTGCGACCCTCGCCAAAAGCCGCCGTGGTTACGTCGGCCACGAAGAACTCTACCAGCGAGCCGGTAGGAGCGTAGCCCGTGATGCGCAGGTTGGTGCCATCCTGGGTTACCTGGGTCAGCACAGGGAAATTCAGCACGCCGTTGGCGCCGGTATCCACGTCGGTGTTGTCGTTGATGTTGGTGCCTTCGCCTGTGGCCGTCGAACCCGTTGAGAGGTCGATGCCCAGGTCGCCGTTGCCGAACATCGAGTTCTGCGTGAAGCGGTTGCCGGACGTGCCATTCAGGGCTACGATACCGTCGCCACCAACACTGTTGCTGATGATGTTGCTGTTGAACAGGTTGTTGTTGCCCGCCTGAATGCTGATGCCGGCATTGCTGCTGGTGCCACCACCGCCGTTCGCGTCAATGGTGTTGGCCAGGAAGGTGTTCGTGTTGCTGGCAGTTCCACTCAGCTCAATGCCGTAGCCAGCATTGCTCAGCAGGATATTAGTGTTGAAGGTGTTGGTCGAAGCACCATTGAGGCGGATACCGTCGGCGTCGGTGGCGGTGACGCCGGCAGCGGCTACCGTCGCCAAGCCATTGCGCAGCACGTTGCCCGCTACCAAAGCACCGGTGGCGCCGTTGGTCAGGAAGATGCCGGCGGTGGCACTGCTACGGGCCGTCACAAAGCGTACAATCGAGCCGGATACTCCGGCTCCGCTCAGCGTAATGGCGGCGCCGTCCGTAAGCGTACCGTTAGTGGCGGTGCTGCTGCCTTTGGCGTTGTTGAACTCGAGCCGGTCGATGATGGTGTTACCACCCGTTACCACCAGGCCCTTCAGCGAGTTGAAGTTGATGATAACCTCCGAGCCGGTGGTGGCATTAGCCCCGAGGGTTACTGGCGCCACGTCGTCGCCGGTAGCCAGCGACTGGCGGGAGCCGTCCAGGGTCGTGTTGGAAGCCGTGATGTCGGGCAGGGCACTGGTCAAGGAAATCGTAGCTGTGGTACCTACAAAGCCGCTGTTGATGCCGCTACGGAAGCCGTTGCCAACCGTAGCACCGTCGCTGATCATGAAGATGCTCGTTTCGCGGCCGGCCGTGAGGGGCGAGGCAGCTACCGGGCTCTGCTGGCTCAGGGTAGCGGTAGGGTTGCCAGTGAAGTTGCTGTTGGGCAGGGCGTTGCTGTTCAGAATAAACTGAGCCAAAGAGCCCTGGCCCGACGAGTTGGTGTTGCTGATGACGTCGAAGTTGAAGCCGAAGTCCACGTTGGTGGCCGGCGCCAGCAGCTCCGAAGAAATCGTAACCGTAGTAATCGACTGAGCCGTCTGGGTAGGCGTGGTCAGGCTGGCCAGCAGCTGGCTGCCCGTGTTCTGACCCGCGTCTACCTTGCTGGGTACTTCGCCGCCCACTTTGTTCTGGTCACCATTGACGAAGGTTTGCACGGCCTGCACGCCTGAAGCCGTGGCGTTGCGCACCGACGTTACCGAGGAGTTGACTACCCGCACCACGTAGTTGCCGGCCAGAATCTGGTTGAAGGTGTAAGTGCCTTCCGTGTTGCTGGTCGTGGTGGTGGCAATAATCTTGTCCGTGTCTTTGTCGTACAGCTCCACGATGGCACTGCCGCGCATGATGCTGTTGTCGGCGAAGTTGGAGGCTATGGCCGAGGTGTTGGCCGTGGCGTAGGAGCGGCCCGAGCCACCGCCGTAGTTCACGTCGTCGAATACGCGGCCCGAAATGGTCGTGGCGGCTTCTACCGAAATGGTGTAGGTGGCAGGCGCCAGGCTCAGCTCACCGCTGTTGTCGATGGCACTGAACTGGAAGCTGGCCGTGCCCACGTAGCCGGCTACCGGGGCGAAGCGCAGGGTAGCGGCTTCGGCGGCCGTGATGATCTGGCCGATTTTTACCACGATGCCATTCAACGTCAGGGAGCCTTGGGTGAAGGGGTCCAGCACGGTCTGGAACACGTAGGAGTCAACCGTGCCGGGAGCCGTGTCGGTACCGGCCAAGGCCGGAATCAGGGTAAGACCTGCGCTGTTGGCAATGCGGAACGAAACGTCGGTGGCTACGGGCAGGATGTTGGCGGCGCAGTTCGAGCCGTTCTTCGCCTGGGTAGCTACCGTAGCATTGTTGATAACGACCTCGTCGATGATGGCCAGGCCGTTGGCGGCGTTGTTAGCGGTAGCATCGAAGGCCACTTCCACGCGGTACACACCCGACTGGGGTACGTTGGCGGTGATGGTCGTAGCGGTAGTGTTGGTAAAGGCAGTGAAGGCGGTGAGTATCGTGCGGGCGCCGCCCTCGGTGAGCAGCGACACGCGGTAGCGGGGCGTGCTGGTCGTGTTCGTGACGCGGGTCAGGAACGATACCGTGCCCGAGCCAGTGAAACGCAGCAGGGGAGTAGCGTACGAAGCAGCCGTGGTGCCAAGCACCGCGTTGGAAAGCAGGGAAGTGTTGTCGGCCAACACGTTGGTCGTGCCGGTCAGGGACATGCCCGTGTAGATTTCGCAGTAGTCAGCCGCAATGCGGCCCTCAAAGTCCTGGGCGTAGGCGGCCGTGCCGGGGTTTACTATCTGGCTGGCTTCGTTGTTCAGCGGGTTCGAGTCGGGCGTGGTAGCCGTGATGGTCGAAACGTTGGTGAACGTGCCGTTCTTGGTAATGGTAGCCGTGATGGTCAGTGTGGCCGAAGCGCCGCTGGCGAAGGTATTCAGGCCCGAAACGACGGTCCAGGTACCGGTGGCGTTGTCGTAGGTGCCCTGCGAAGGATTCGCACTCACAAAGCTCAGGCCCGCGGGCAACGCATCTTTTACCTGCACGCCCGAAGCGGCGGTACCGTTGTTGCCGGCCGTCACCGTAAAGGTCACCTGGTCGCCAATCTGGTAGGGGCCCAGCTGCACTTGCTGGGTTACCGACAGGTCGGTGGTAGCCAGTGTAATAGCAGCAATGGGTAGGGTGTAAGTCGCTATGTTGGAGGTCAGGCCCAGGTCGTCGGTGGCCGTGTAGTTGAAAGTTGCGCTGTTGCCGGCGCCAGCGTCGGCGGGGTCAAACTGCAGGGTGGCCATTTCGGCCGGCGTCAGGGTGCGGTCGGCCACGGAAGAGCCGTTGGCAGCCAGCAGCGTTACGGTAGAGCCAGCGCGGGTGTAAGAGACCACGCCGCGGGTGGTTGCGTTGGGCAGGTTGGTAAGAACGTAGTTGACAATGGTATTGTCGCCATCCGGGTCGGAGCCTACCAGCGAGGGAATGGCAGTAGCGCCGTTGTTGGCACTCATCGTAGGCGCCGTCACGTTCTGCACTACCGGGGGCTGGTTTACCACCGTCGTTACCTGGGCGTTGCTCAAAGAGCCGTTGTTGTTGGTCGGCACCTCATCCGAGGAAGTCGACCCGTTGCGGGCTATGCCGGTCACGGTAGACGTGCCGATGGTGAAGCCAATGTTGTAGGTCAGGGCGCTGCCGCTGTTCAGGGCCGTCGTAGTCGGCAGGGTCAGCACGCCGGTCGTGGCGTTGTAGTTCGTGCCAGCCGCCGCGCCGCCGATGGTGACGTTGGTCAGACCAGCGGTGAGCTGCACGGTAGGCGTCACGGCCGAAGCCGTGTAGGGGCCGTTGTTGACGGTGGTAGCCACGTACGTAACGGTCGTGTTGGGATTCACGCGGGCCGGGCCCGTCAGCGTCGTTACCGCATCGGGCGTGTACCAGGCAAACGACTCGAAGGTCATCAGCTGCTGGGCTGCGTTGGCCGCGGTTGTCGTGTTGGCGTAATCGAATGTTACGCTGACGATGGGCTCGGGGAAGGTAATAACCGTGTTGTCGTCGGCCGTAGTAGTGTTGCCGGTGCCGGTCAGGGTGTTGCCGGTATTGCTCACGAATACGCCCAGGTCGATGTTGGCGGGCGTCAGGTTTACTGTCGTGCCATCGGCCCGTTTGCCGGTAATGATGACGCGGTCCGTCCAGGCGGTGCCGTTCAAGTCGATGTCGCCCAGGCTCATGGTGAAGCCGCTCACGGGTTTGCTGAAGCTGAAAGTGATACTCGCATCACGCTCGGCCTGGGGTTTGTTGTTGATGTAGTCCGCCGTCCACACCAGGGCGCGGCCGGGCATGGTGGGGTTGTCTTCGATGATGAGGTTGGTTTCCGGGTCAGAGCCGGTGTAGTTGCTCACCGACATGGTCGTGCCGTTCACGGTCACGCTGCGCGTGGTAGTAGCCCAGTCCTCCATGATGGGGCGGGACGTAAAGTCCAGAACCGAGCCCACGGGGCTGCCCGTATTAGAAATCGGAACGGCGTAGTTGGCTACGCTGGCATCCGTAGCGCCATTGTTGTCCACGGCCTGAAACTGAATCAGGGCCGTGCCGAAGCTGGGAGCCGTCAGGGCCGGGTCGAACGTCAGCTGATCGGCCTGGGCGGCAGTCAGGGTGTTGCCGGCCGCCACGGTGGCCCCGGCCGCGCCGATGCGCAGCGTGCCCAGCGCAGGGGCGGGCACAGCCGTGATGATGTAGCTATCTACCGTACCGTCGGTGTCGGCACCAAACAGGCCGGGGGCCAGGGGCGTCGGACCGTAGCCCTTCGACATCACCTGGTTGGTCGCTTCCCGGCTCAGCGGGAGCTGGTTGACGCGGGCGTTGGCATTAACCGGAATGTTGAAAGCACCCACGGCGGAAGACAAACCGCTTTCGTCGGTTGCCTGATACTGAAAAAAGTAGGTCGCTGCCGCAGCTGCCGGGTTGGGAGCGTAGGCCAGGTTGGGATACTGGAAAGGGCTAAACTGCTGGGTAGTAGAAGTTACCGCTTGCCGTTCACCACTGGCCAGGTTATACGCATACAGCTGCCCTTGCGTAGGCAGCGTGGTGATGCGGTAGTACGACAGGTCCGTGTTGCCGTCCGCGTCGTTGAACAACGTGGTAGTTACGGTTCCGGCAAACACGGCCGTAATGCCGTTGGCACGGGGAATGGCCGCACCCGTAAGGTTCGGCGTGATGAGGGCTGGCGCTGTTTGCGCATAGGCCACTGGCCGGCCTAGCGCCCCCCATACAAGCAGCAAAAACGCTAATCGTAAGGTTGTTTTCATGGTATATGTGTGTGTGAAAAACAAGGTGATGGCTCGTAAAAGCCGTGGCAATGGGTAGTAGTATTCAGGGCTGATAAGACTTTACCATGTCAGGCGAAGGCCAACTGTGCCCTCAGTGCTTGTAATGGCCAGTAGTAATCAGTAGGATAATCGGAGGGAAGTTGGATTAAGCGAAGCTTACGAAGTCGTAGTTAACTCGGATTGCCCGCTGAAAACACGCACGTATTTTTCTTGCACAAACCTAGACGGAACCGTGCGGCAGGGTTGGATTTTTGGCCGAACGGTTGCACTTCATAGCTGAATGCTCCGGATTCTTATCTGAAGGAAGTGCAGACTCTAATGATATGTAGTAGAAATAATTCGGCGCTTTTTCTTTGCTGCTGATTAGGCTTTAACTATTTGATAATAATGGGTATAAGCAAAAAAACGGTTTCATCGTGATGATGAAACCGTTTGAATAAAGTGGCCTGACTAAAGCTGGTATTGCTCCGGAACGCCGGGTGCTACTAGTACACTTGCCGCCGTCCGCTGGCTACTACCAACTGCTGCACCTCGTGGTTGAAGCCCACTTCCTGCACCAAGTCCTCCAGGTTCAGGTGCAGGCGGTACTTCCAGAAGTGAGTCGGGTTGCTAGGCACGTTGATCTGCTCGTCGAGTGGGTTGGCACGGCGCAGGTGGTCGTCCATGGCCAGCAGGTCCTGGAGCGGGAAAACGGCCCACATGGCCGGCGACTGCAAGTGCTGGGTGGTTATTTCGCGGGCTACCCAGGGCTCACAGTGGTAGGGCGCGCCTTCGCCCCAGTGGCCCAGCGTGTTTTCGAAGAAGCGCTGGGTCCGGATGGGGTCTTCTTCCCACCAGCCGCGCACCGTGCTCATGTCGTGGGAGCCGGGGCTGACCACCGACAGATAGGGTGCTGCGCCGGGGTGACCAAACTCCACCTGCGGGTCGGAAGGCATGCGCTGGATGTTGAGGCCCAGGATGCCCAGCGCCTTCATCACGCCCGGCACCGACTCGGGCACCATGCCCAGGTCTTCGCCGCAGATAAGCATGTTGGTGGCGTAGCGCACGGCCGGCAGCTTCACCATGCCCTGGTCGCGCCAGAAATCCTCGTGGCGGCGGTAGAAAAAATCGTTGTAGAGGTCGTGGAGGCGGTGGCGGGTGTGCTCGTCCAGCTCCCGGAAGGCGTAGGTTTTGGGCAGCGTGATGCGCGGGTGGTAGAAATCGGGCTGCTCGGCGGGCACAAACAGCACCTCGTTCACCAGCTTGTACAGGCCCGTGCGCAGCCACACGTAGTGGTCGGTGTTGCCGGGGTCGTTGGCAATTTTCTGCTCGAATACCCGCTCAATCTGGCGCTGGGTGCGCAGGTGCGCTTTCAGGTGGAATACGCCGTGGCTGGCCTCATCCAGAAACTCCTGGCGCACGGCATCGGCCTGCTCCCTGAAGATGTCGGTGAGCAGGTGCCAGCGAATGTATGGCTCGCACAGGCGGGCATAGTCGAACCAGCCGATGCGCTGCTCGATTTCGTGGCGGTGCAGGGGCAGAGCGGGGGAGAAGTGGCCCAGGAGGCCTTCCACCGAGTGGCCGGGCATTTCCCAGATGCGGAAAAAGCCCAGAATATGGTCGATGCGCAGCGCGTCGAAGTAGCGGGCCAGGTGACTCATGCGCTGCTTCCACCACCGGTAGCCATCCTGGGCCATCCGCTCCCAGTTGTAGGTCGGGAAGCGCCAGTTCTGGCCGGTAGTCGAGAAGTCGTCCGGCGGCGCACCGGCCTGCTGATCCATGTGGTAGAGCTCGGGCTGGGTCCAGGCGTCGGCCGAGTGGCGGTAGATGCCGATGGGCAGGTCACCCTTCATCACCACACCGCTCTGGCGGGCATACTCCACGGCCTCGCGCAGCTGCTTGTCGAGGTGAAACTGGGTGAAGAAGTGCAGGCCAAACTCGTCGAAGTCGGCCTGGGTTTCACTGGTGAGCTGCTCCAGGTCGCGGGGTGCCCGGAACTCGGCGGGCCACTGCGAGAAATCGGCCGTGCCAAACCGGTCGCGCAACGCCGAGAAGGCCACGTAGGCCGTCAGCCAGCTTTGCTGCTCCTCCCGGAAAGCGTGAAACTCGGGGTCGGCCAGGAATCGGGCCTTCTCCTGCTGGTATAAGGCCTTGATAAACTTCCACTTGGCGTTCATCACCGGCTCGTAATCCACGAAGTCGCGCTGGTTGAACTCGTCGCGCAGCTTGTCCAGCTCGCGCCGGTCGGCCGCTTCGCTCAGCTCGGCTACGTCGTCCAGGTTCAGGTACTGCGGGTGCAGGGCAAACACCGAAATGGCCGCGTACGGGTACGAATCAACCCAGGTATGGGTAGCGGTGGTGTCGTTGATGGGCAGGATCTGCACCATCTTCAGGCCGGTGCTGGCCGCCCAGTCGATGAGCAGCTTCAGATCCGGAAACTCACCTACGCCCAGTCCGCGGCGGCTGCGCAGGGCAAATACCGGCAGGGCCACGCCGGCGCCACGCCAATGGCCGTTGGGGTAGCGGAAATGCTCATCGGCGCGCACCCGCAGGGTTTTGCGGTCGGCCGAAGGCGAAATAACCCGGTCGTCGCCGGTTTCGAGGTGCAGGATTTTCTTCTCCCGCGGGTCCCAGATACCATATTTATACTGGGTGGTGCGCTCGGCATGCTCCAGGGCTACGTCGGCGGTCCAGGTGGGGTAATCCTTGTCGGAGAGCAATACGGCCTTGCGGGCATCCCAGGCGCCCAGGGCCGGATCGGAACCGAGCACGCAGAGCTGGTGGTCGGAATCGACACGCGGGGCCTGCAGCTGAAAGCGCACTACCGAGTCGGCCAGGCGGGCCGCGGGCTTAGCAGCCGGGGCGGCCGGACGGGCAGGGCGGCGCATCAGGGCCTGGGTGAAAGCGGCGGTGTGCAGCTCGTTTTCGGGCTGGGCGGCCGGGCGCCAGTAGTCTTCCAGCACGATGCGGCTGTACTGGCGCCCGTCGTAGTTGACGGCCCGGTTTTCTCCCCACTCCCAGTCCTGGTTGCCGGTGCGCTCGTCCAGCAGAATGTATTTGTATTCTACCGTGCCGGCCTGGTCGTCGGGCAAGCTGATTTCCTGGCTCCAGGTGCCGGAAGCCGGGTGGTAATGCAGCGCCAGGGCCTGGGCCAGGTTCCAGGAGCCCAGGGCGGGCTCGGAGCCGCAAACTACCAGCCGCTGGCCCCAGGCGGTATAGAAAGGCAGGGTAAAACGAAGAATCATGGGAGGGTGGAAATCGAATTGGAGGCGAAAGATAATAGAGTGCAGGAGTAAGTTTTCACTGGCCGCCGGGAATTGATTAGTTGCGTAGTTAATTGCGCTGCTTTAAGGGTCTTTGTTTGCTGATAAAGTTCAATTAAACAGGTGCTTGTGAAGGAAAAAGGCTTTGGCGCGGCTGGTCCGATTTTCCGCATATTTTGTTTATCGTGATAAGCCGATATAACAAGCTCCTGCGTGGTAGTACGTAAGGACTCCCGGGAAAGGGAAAATCCAACCTGCGGGGGCGTTTTTGCGTTGGGACGGGCGGACCCTTTTATTTAATAAGCGCCATCAACTCTCTACCTACCTACGCCCGCCGCGCCCTGTATGCTATTCTGGGGTTCGTGGCCTTCGTGCTGCTGCTGGTAATTGTGGCAGTAGTGGCTTTGCAATTTCCCGCGACGCAGGACTTAGTGGCCCGCAAGGCCGAAGGCTACCTGCGCGACAAGCTGGGCACGGAAGTCCGCATCGGAAAATTCCGCACCGACTTCCGCAATGCCATTTCCTTCGACAACGTATATCTGGAAGACCAGCAGCGCGATACGCTGCTCTCGGTGGGCCACCTGGGCGTAAATCTGGACCTATGGGCCCTGACCAAGTCGCAGATTAACGTGAAGTCGCTGGAGCTGAACGACGGAACTCTCCATATTAAGCGCACCGAGCCTGACAGCGTCTCGAATTACGACTTTATCGTGGCCGCCTTTGCCACCGGCGACACCACCACGACAGCCCCGGCCGATTCGACGGGCGGTTTTAAGTACAATATCGGCGACCTGCATTTGTCCAACATCTACCTGACCTACCAGGACCAGGTTGACGGCAACGACATCCGCACCAAAGTCGGGGACCTAGCCGTGACGATGGACGAGGTAGACGTGGACAACTCGATTTACCGCATCAACACGGCCGCGCTGAAGAACACCAGCATCGGCATCGTGCAAAGCAAAGTGCCACCAGACACCCCTTCCGAGCCCCTGACCACGGTTTTCGGCCTGAACAGCGCGGCCCTGAACAACGTGAGCCTGACCTACCGCAACAACGTGGCGGCCCAGTTTATCAGCACTCGTATTGGCGAGGCCACGGCCACGGCCGACAACATCGACCTGATTAAGTCGCGCATCGATTTGAACACGCTGCGGCTGCGCAATACTTCGTTTGCCTACGCCCAGAATGAGAACGTGCCGGTGGAGCAGCGCGTGGTAAACCCGGCCGAAGCCGTGCGCGACTTGAACGAGTCGGTGGAAAAAGCCACCGGCGCCGCTACCAGCTGGGTCGTGACGCTCAAGAAGTCCGACATCAGCGGGGTGGACGTGGCCTTCGACAACTTCGACGAGCCCAGGCAGCGTACCCGCGTGCCGGCCATGGACTACAACCACCTCAAGTTCACGGATCTGGTGCTGAACACGGAAAACCTGTCGTACTCCGAAAACAGCACCACGGGCCGCATCGTGAACCTGGCGGGCAAGGAGCAGAGCGGCTTCCAGGTGCAGAGCGCCACGGCCGACGTCGTCTTCGACTCGGTGCAGACCCGCCTGGACAACCTGGATTTGCAGACGCCCCACACCCGTATCCGCCAGACCCTGGCCATGCGCTACAAGAGCCTCGACGCGCTGGCCGACACCAAGCAGCTGCCCAACCTGGGTATCGAGGGCGACCTGCGCAACGTGCGTTTGGGCTTCCGCGACATCCTCTACCTGGCTCCCGACCTGGCCGGCACGCCGCCTTTCAATACCGGCCCCAACCAGTCGGTGCTCATCAGTGGCCGGGTGAGTGGCCGCGTGGGCGACATGCGCATTCAGAACCTGGAGTTTGTGGGCTTCCGCAACACGGTGGTAAAAGCCAGCGGCCGGATTGTGGGCCTGCCCGAAACCGACCGGCGCCTGTACACCGATTTGAACATCCGGCAGTTTTCGACGTCGGATGCTGATTTGAAAAGCCTGCTGCCCAAGGGCACGATTCCGGCCGAGTACCGCCTGCCGGCCCGTATGACGGTGGCCGGCACGTTCAAAGGGCGGCCCACGGTCCAGATTTTCGACGCCAACCTGCGCGCCACCACCAGCTTCGGCAACGCTACGGCCAAGGTGGATATGGGTGAAGGTCCGAAAGGCCAGGAGCCGATTACGGCCACCTTCACCACCCAGGGCCTCGACGTGGGCAAGTTCCTGCGCGACCCGACCATTGGCAAGATTACCGCCAACGGCCGCCTCAACGCCCGGGGCCTCGACCCGGCCCAAATGCGGGGCAAGCTGGTGGCCAACGTGCAGAGTGCCCAGTACAACGGCTACAACTACCGCGGCATTACGGCCAATGTGGACATCGACCGGCAGATTTACAAAGTAGACGCCCGCAGCAGCCAGGACCCCAACCTGAACCTGGACTTGCTGGCTACCGTGAACCTGCGCGACGCCAACAACCCGACCTACACCGTGGACCGCCTGAACCTGCGCGGGGCCAACCTGACGGCCCTGGGCTTCTACACCGGCGGCGACCTGCGCATTCAGGGCGACCTGGCGGCCAACATCAGCGGCTCGGACCTGAACTCGCTCAACGGTACGTTCTCGGGCCGGCGCATCGTGATTGTAAAAGACAACCAGCCGTTCGCCCTCGACTCACTCAGCGGCCGGATTCTGCAGCGGCCGGGCCGCACCGAAGTGGATTTTGCCTCCAACGTGCTGGATGCCACTCTGCGCGGCAACACCCGCCTGGGCGACCTGGCCCTGGAGCTGCAGCGCCACATCGACCGGTACTTCGATTTGCCCGGGGTGCGCTACACGGCCTCCGGTGTGTACCGGCAGTTCACCTTCGACGCCAACCTGAAGAATCCGAAAATAGCTACCCAGCTGGTGCCGGGCCTCAAGCAGATTTCGCCCTTCAAGCTGACCGGCAGCTACGACAGCCGCGCCGCTAACCTAACCCTGAACAGCCGGATTCCGCTGATTGTGTACGACGCCTACCGCCTCGATTCGCTGCGGCTCAATGTGTCGTCGGACCCGCAGAAGCTGGACTACGCCCTGCGCCTGCGCCAGGCCAGCCAAGATACGTCGCTGCGCCTGCCCAACCCGAGCCTGGTGGGCAGCATTGCCGACAACAAGATTGGCACCAACCTGCGCATCGCCGAATCGGACAGTGCCCAGCGCCTGAACGTGGCCGGCGTGTTGCAGGTCCTTAACCAAGGCCAGGCCTACGCCTTCAGCTTTGGGCCCGACCTGGTGCTCGACAACCAGAAGTGGAGCGTGGCGCCCAATAACGAGGTGCGCTACACCACGGCTACCGGCGCCATTCTGGCCCAGAACGTGCGGCTCAGCCAGGGCAACCAGGTGCTGGCCCTCCAAACCCTGCCCGGCGCCCAGTACCCGCTGCAGGCTACCATCACCAACTTCGACCTGAATGGCCTGGCCAAAGCCGGCGGTATGCCCGATTCTATGGTGGCCGGCACTATCAACGGGCAAGCCGTGGCCTTTAGCATCGGGCAGCCCCGGCAGGCCTTTACGGCCGATTTGGCCCTGACCAATTTCGCCTACAATAAGGCCCTGGTCGGCGACGTGACGCTGAAAGCCACCAACCCTACTGCCAACCGCTACGACGTGGACGCCCGCCTGACCAACACGTCGGGTACCGACGTGCGGGCTGTGGGTTACTACCTGGCCACGCCTCCCGACCCCATTCAGTTTGCGGTAACGGTGAACCGGCTCGACATCAAAACGGCCGAGGCGTTTTCGGCCGGGCAGCTGCGCGAGTCGGTGGGCGGCATTACCGGCAACCTCGACGTGCGCGGCACCATTGCCCAGCCCCTGATTCGGGGCGCCATTACGACCACGCCCGACGCAGGCTTTACTGTGAGCCAGCTGGGGGCGCCCTACCGCGTGCCGAGCCAGACGGTGAACTTCGGCGCTCAAGGTTTGACCTTCGACAATTTCACGGTGCTCGACTCGGTGGGCAATAAGGCCGTGGCCAGCGGCACGGTATTCACCCGCAACTACGTGGACGACTACCGCTTCAACCTGAACGTGACGACCGACAAATTCCTGGCCGTGCAAAGCTCCCAGCGCGACAACCCGCTGTTCTATGGCAAGCTGGTGGTGGATTCGGATACCCGCATTTCGGGCAACATGACGCTGCCTGTGGTGCGCACCCGCGCCGTGGTGGCCGAGGGCTCCGATTTGAAAGTAGCCGTGCCCAACGACGAAGCCGGCCTGGTAGAACGGGAGGGAATTGTGCAGTTCGTCGATTTTAGCGTGCCCGTCGATACCATGCTGGCCCGCCAGATAGCCCAGGATACGGTGAAAACCGCCGCCGGCTACGACATTACGGCCACCGTGACGGTGAACGACAACACGCCTTTCACCATCATCATCGACCAGGCCAGCGGCGACAACCTGCAGGTGCGGGCCGCCGGCACCTTGCGCACCGCCATCGACCCCAGCGGTACTATCACGCTCAGCGGCCGCCTCGACGTGACCGAGGGCAAATACGCCATGTCGCTGTATGATTTGGCTTCGCGGGAGTTTGCCATTGCCCCCGGCAGTACCATTTCCTGGACCGGCGACCCTTACAACGCCCAGCTCAACGTGGCGGCCATCTACAACGTGAAGGCGCCGCCGGCCGAGCTATTGTCGGCCCAGGGCCTGGCTGATGAGACACTGCAGGCGGTGGGGCGCAACCAGCTGCCGTTCCAGGTGTATCTGAACGTGACTGGCGAGCTGCTCAAGCCCATCATCGGCTTCGATATCAAGCTGCCCGAAAATGCCCGCAGTGAGCTGCGTGGCCCCATCGAGACGCGCCTGGCCCAGCTGCGCCAGCCCAGTGAAACCACCGAGCTCAACAAGCAGGTATTTTCGCTGCTGGTGCTCAACCGGTTTATGTCGCAGGACCCCTTCAAGTCGAGTGGCGGCAACATCGTGGCCGACCAGCTGCGGGGCTCGGCCAGCCAAGTGCTCACCCAGCAGCTAAACAACCTGACGGGCAGCTACCTGTCGAACCTGGGTGTGGAGCTGGGCGTAAATTCCTACGCCGACTACTCCTCGGGCGCCGAGAAAACCCGCACCGACCTGAACGTGGCCGTGCGCCGCCAGCTGCTCAATAACCGCCTCACCGTGCGCCTGGGTACCGATGTGCCCCTGGGCGGTGGCAACCAGGCCTCCAACGGCCAGAGCAGCGGGGGCGTGAGCAGCTTCGCCGGCGACGTGAGCGTGGAGTATAATGTGCTGGCCAACGGCCGGATTCGCCTGCGGGCCTTCCGCAACAACGCCTACGGCGACATCGACGGACAATTCGTGCGTACTGGTGCCTCGCTCATCTTCCAGCGCGACTACCGCGACCTGGCCGACCTGTTCAAGGGCATCGACGACGTGGTGAAGGAGGAAGTGAAGCAGGAGCGCCGTCAGCGCCGGCAGGAGAAGAAAACCGCTCCTGACTCGACGCAAACCCCAGCCGCCCTTACGCGACGCGACTCGGTGCGGGCCGCGCCGGCTACTACCAGCCGCTAGTTTTTGTATTGCCTAAAAGACGTTTCACTTAGTTCTGTTCCGTGTCTGTAGCTCGCCGTTTTTCCGTTGTTTCTGTTCCGTCGTTGCGCGTGCTGGGCGTGGTGGCCGGGCTGCTGGCCAGTGGCTGCTCGGGCACGAAATACATTCCCGAAGGTGCCAGGCTCTACACCGGCAGCACGGTCAAGATAAAATCGGAAGTGGCCGTGCCCAACGAGGCGGTCCTGCAAACCGAGCTGGAAGGTGTGATTACGCCCAAGCCCAACGCCTCCATTCTGGGGCTGCGGCCCAAGCTCTACTTCTGGCACCTGGGCGAGGGCAAAACAAAGGGTTTGGGCAAGTGGCTGGCTAACAAATACGGCGAGCGGCCCGTGCTCATCAGTGAGGTAGACACCCAGAAGGTGAAGCGCCTGATGGTGAACCGCCTCAACAACAATGGCTACTTCACGCCCAGCGTAGGCAGCAAAATCCAGGTGAAGGACCGCACGGCCACCGTCGACTACACGGCTCTGGTCGGCAAGCCCTACACCATCAAGGAAATCCACTTCCCGGAGCGCGACACACTGATTGACCGCGCCATCCGGGCCACTGAGTCGGCCTCGCTGCTGAAAGTAGGTGAGCCTTACAACCTGCAAACCTTCGTTAATGAGCGGGCCCGCATCGACGGCGTCCTCAAAAACCAGGGCTACTACTACTTCACCCCCGACTACCTGCTGTTTCAGGTCGACAGCACCTTGGACAACCAGGTGAACGTGTATTTGAAGGTGAAAAGCACGATTCCGCCGCGGGCCGCCAAGCCCTACGTGCTGAACAACGTGACGCTGAATACCAGCTACAACCTCTCGGACACAACCCAGAATCAGCAGCCGGTTATTTTCGAGAAATACCGCTACTTCCCCGATGAGAAGGTGTTCAAGGCCAAGGCCATTACCAACGCCACCTTCCTCTACCCCGACAGCCTCTACCGCCGCCGCCGCTCCGACCAGACCCTGAGCCGCCTCATGAGCCTGGGCACGTTCAAGTTCGTGGATATCCGCTTCCGGCCGGCCCGCGCCAAGGCCGACTCGGCCGGCTACGGCTTCCTGAACTCCTTTGTGCGCATGACCCAGGTACCCAAACAGTCGTTGCGGGCCGAGGTGCTGCTGGTGAGCAAGTCTAACGGCTTTACCGGGCCCGGCTTTCAGGTGCAGTACCGCAACCGCTCGGCCCTGCGCGGCGCCGAGCAGCTGCTCATCAACCTAACCGGCACCTTCGAAAACCAGACCCAGGGCAATACGGCCACCATCGGCGTCACTTCCTACGAGGTCGGCGTCGATGCCCAGCTGCTGGTGCCCCGCCTCATCACGCCGCCCTTCGATATCCGGCTGGTAAACTCCGACTTTCAGCCTCGCACCAGCTTCGGCGCGGGCTACCGCTACGTGCAGCGCGTGGGGGCTTTCCAGGAAGACGTGCTCAGCCTGAACTACGGCTACACCTGGAAAACCAAGCTCACCAACGAGCAGGAGTTGCGCCCCATCGACTTGCAGTACATCCGGCTGGGCAACACCAGCCCCGAGTTCGACCAACTCCTGGTTGACCGGCCTTTCCTGGCCAACAGCTTCCGCCAGCAGTTCATTCTGGGCAGCAGCTACCGCTACACCTACAACCAGCAGGCCCTGGAGCAGCGCCGCAACCAGATTTACTTCAGCGGCGGCCTGGAAGTATCCGGCAACGCGGCCTACCTGCTCAGCAACCTCACGGGCCAGGCCAAGCGCACCAATCCCGCCGACAACAGCCAGGCTTACACGCTGCTGAACCAGGAGTTCTCACAGTACAGCAAGGTCGACCTGGAATTTCGCAACTACTTCCGCACGAGCGTGGACCCCACCAGTGGCAACAAGCTGGCCACCCGTCTGCTCATCGGGGCGGGCATCCCGTATCTGAACTCCCGAGTGCTGCCCTACCTGAAGCAGTACGGCATCGGCGGACCCAACAGCGTGCGGGCATTTGCCGCCCGTGGCGTTGGGCCGGGTGCTTACCGGCCGTCTTCTGCGCGGGAAACCTCGACGCAGTTTTACGACCAGGTGGGGGATATCCGTCTGGAGGCCAATGCCGAGTATCGTCAGGATTTGTTTCCGTACGTGAAGGGCGCCCTGTTTGTGGATGCCGGTAATATCTGGTTGGTCAACCCGGACGACAAGCGCCCCGGTGGGCAATTTAACCCCAAAGACTTCCTCAAGCAGCTGGCCGTGGGCGCCGGCGCCGGCATCCGCATCGACGTCGAGTTCTTCGTCATCCGCCTCGACCTGGCCTATCCGCTGCGCTACCCCTTCGACACGGGCGCCATCAAAGACGCCGCCGGCAACGAGCTGGTGGGAGCCGTCAAGTCGTCGCCCCGCCTGAACATTGCCATCGGCTACCCATTCTAAGCCCCGCGGGCCGCGCCCAGGCGCTGGTGAAACGCCAGCACGTCTTCGGGCTGGAAAGTAGCATCGGCCAGCGGTCCGCCCTGAAAAACAGCGGTCTGAATGGCCAGTACCTCGGTGTCGGTTAGCTGCCCGCCGTTTTGCCTGAAGCTGTCATACACAGTCTGGTTCAGGAAGCCCGGCAGCTGGTCGAGCGGGAGCCAGTCGCTGAGCAGGCTGGCAAAGTCCAGGCCCTCGTGCTTGGTGTAGGTGCCCAGCCAGGGGTCGAGCAGGCCGATGGGTGCATCGGTGCCTTCCTCGGTCGTGTTTTCGGCCACCAGCAGCGCCCCGTAGGCATTGCGCCCAATAACGACCCGCTCCACCTCCGGCTCCAGAATGCTGGTCCAGGCCGCCAGGGCCGGCGTGAGCAGGGGCAGCTCGACGCCAAAGAGGTAGAGAAACCCATGGCGGTACCAGCCCGCGCCCACCTCGTCGTACATCATCCGCCACAGGCTCTTGTCGAACTTGTCGGCAAAGAAGTCGCCGGGGGGCACGGCCGGGTCGGGGCGGCCGAAGTGGTGGGTGAAAACGGAGATTTCGGAATCGGTGGACATGCGGGTAGCCGTTAAGATACAAGAGTACGAAGAATGGCCGTTTCCGGCAGCCGGGCCGCTGGGTTTCTTCTGAAGTAAATACGAGGCTGTACTACGCAAAACGGCGCACCGCTCGTCAGAGCGGTGCGCCGTAGCATATAAGGCAGGGTGCGGCTACCAGAGCAGGCCACCCAAAGCCGGTGTTCTTACCTAGTACTTGTAGCAGAGGTAGATATAGTCGCCGCCCACCCCCTGGTTCAGATCCTGCGGGTGCTTGATCCAGCCCGCTGGGGGCTGAATGCTGCTGCTGTTGCCCGACAAAACGCCGACTTCCTTCACGAACTGGGTTGGGTAGGGAAAGCCGCGCTGGGTTTCTACCAGCTTGGAATACTGCAGGTAGATGTAGGGGCCACCCGCGCCGTCATTGAAATCTGCGCGGTTGAAGATGCCGCCACCGAGTAGCTTACTGACATCCTCCCACCACGTATTGGTGTAGTTACCGTCGATGGTACCTCCTTCGCCAGGATTGCGGAATCGGGTAATAGGTCGTTTGCGGCCCGAGTCATCCCCTTGATATAGATTAAACCAGTAACCACCTGGATAAAGGGACTTCCGGGTGAAGGTGAGGTAGATGTATTTGCCGCCGGCACCCTTATTCAAGTCCGCATTCAACCTGTTAAAGCCGCTATACACAGAGGCGCTGGCCGACATAGTCAGGTTGGCGTCCCGCTCGGAGTCCCGGATTAAGGCTGTAACGCACATAATAGCATTGGTTGGGTTGTCGGTCGGGTCGCCATCCATACCAATTCCCTCGGAGGAAGTGAAGGTGGAGTAGACCGTGGGCGTGCCGCCACCGCCACCGCCGCCCCCGCAGTAGGAGTAGTCGTCGCAGGTGGGCTCGATGGGCTGGATGTAGGGCACGTCGGGGCCGCGGGTGGCAGCCAGCAGGCTCTGAATGCTGGCCCAGCTGCGGTCCTCGGCATTCATCTTGGGCCGCACGGGGCGGGTACCCTCGTTGGGAATCTGCACGCTTTTGGCCACGTACTGGCCCAGCGGGTCACTGTTCACGCCCTCCGACACGCGCTGCACGAAAGCTGTCCACATAGAGGTCGTAACGCCGGTTTCGGGAGTGGCGGCCGGCGCGGGGGCCGAGTCTTTGCTGCAACTGGCCAGCGTGCCGGCCCCGGCCAGGAGTAGCACCAGTAGCCGGGCAAATGAAGTTGATTTTAGCATTGCAATAACAGTGATTAGCTGCCCGGTGCCCAGGCTGGCAGCCGCTTATGGAGCTACCGGCCAGCCTGGGCCCAGACGTAAGAATGAGTTAGTATTTGTAGCAGAAGTAGATGTAGTCGCCCCCGGCGCCATCGTTGATATCCTGGTTGTCGCGCACCCAGCCACTGGGCGGCTGAATGCTGCTGCTGTTGCCGGAAATGACGCCTACCTCCCGGATGGGGGTGCGTACCGGACTGGAGGAGCTGGAGGGGAAGGGGCCCTTGGTCAGGAAGCAGTAGATGTATTTGCCGCCCGCGCCGTCGTTGCAGTCAATCTGCTTGTACTGCATGTTGGCGGGCCAGGAAGTGCCCGTCGGGTTCCAGATATGCTCGTAGTTCGGGCCTGGGTCGGCGCCGGATATGGCTTGCGTCCAGGCCTCGGCGTGGAACTTGGTTACGGCCAGCTTGTCGCAGGCAATAGACCCGCAGAGGTTGCGGTAGCCATGCGGATCGACCTGCTTGCGCGAAAAGCACAGGTAGATATACTTGCCGCCGGCGCCCTTATTCAGGTCTGCATTCAGCTTGAAGTAGCCCGGCTGCGCGGCCACGGAGGCGTAGCTGCTCTTGGCCAACTCCAGATCCATGATGTAGTTATTGGGGTTATCGGTCGGGTCGCCGTCCATAGACTGGCCCTCGGAGGAAGTGAAGGTGGAGTAGACCGTGGGCGTGCCGCCGCCGCCGCCACCGCCGCCGCCGCAGTAGGAGTAGTCGTCGCAGGTGGGCTCGATGGGCTGGATGTAGGGCACGTCGGGGCCGCGGGTGGCGGCCAGCAGGCTCTGAATGCTGGCCCAGCTGCGGTCCTCGGCATTCATCTTGGGCCGCACGGGGCGGGTACCCTCGTTGGGAATCTGCACGCTTTTGGCCACGTACTGGCCCAGCGGGTCACTGTTGACACCCTCCGACACGCGCTGCACGAAAGCCGTCCACATAGAGGTCGTAACGCCGGTTTCGGGAGTGGCGGCCGGCGCGGGGGCGGCCGATTCCTTGCTGCAGCCGAGCATACCGCCCATGCCGGCGGCTACGAAGGCCGCTGCTACACTGAGTTTTACTAGATTCTTCACGGAGTAATAGGAGCTAAAAATGGATTAATACTTGGTGCACAGATAAATAAAGTCGCCACCCGCGCCCTCGTTCAGGTCTTTGCCATCCCGAACCCAGCCGGCCGGGGGCTGAATGCTGCTGCTGTTGCCCGACAGAATGCCGACTTCCTTAATCGGAACTTTGGGTGGCGTGCCGCTCTGCCAGCCCGCCGGGCGCTGAATATCCTTGGTCATGTGCGCGTAGATGTACTTTCCACCGGCACCGTCGTTCAGGTCGCAGAGGTAAAAGCTTCCCCAGGTCGGGTTCCAGACTTCATCCAGGCCTGTGCCGTGGGCGTCGTGGTCGGAGCTGCTGCTGTAGCTGTCGGCCCAGATTCGGGTGAGCGGATGCTGCGCCGGCCATTTGCCCGAGTGCCCCTGCTCGAAGGAGCTGCGGGTGAAAGTCAGGAAGATGAATTTTCCGCCGGCCCCCTTGTTCAGGTCCGCGCTGAGCTTGGTATAGCCTGATTTGGCATCCACGGAGGCGTAGCTGCTCTTGGCCAGCTCTACGTCCAAAATGTAGTTGTCCGGATTAATGAACGGGTCACCGTTCAGGGACTGGCCCTCGGAGGAAGTGAAGGTGGAGTAGACCGTGGGCGTGCCGCCACCACCGCCGCCGCCACCGCCGCAGTAGGAGTAGTCGTCGCAGGTGGGCTCGATGGGCTGAATATAGGGCACGTCGGGGCCGCGGGTGGCGGCCAGCAGGCTCTGGATGCTGGCCCAGCTGCGGTCCTCGGCATTCATCTTGGGCCGCTGGAGCCGGTCGGTGCCATCAGCGACCTGCACGCTCTTGGCCACGTACTGGCCCAGCGGGTCACTGTTGACACCCTCCGACACGCGCTGCACGAAAGCCGTCCAGGGGCTGGTTTGGTTTCGGTCTGCGTTGTTGGGTTCCTTGGGAGCTACGCCCGTTTCTTTGGAGCAACTGATCAGCAAGGTGAGACCACCCAGCAGCGCTACGGCCTTGCGGCCCGAGGGAGATGTAAACTTCATTGCAACAGGAATAAAAAAGTAGAAATGAGGATAAGACAGGCCACGCGTTGTTGGCAAGACGGATGGATAGACGAAATGTAGAGCCCACCCCGCCCGGCCCGAACTTTATTACACCAACCCGGACTTTGACAGGATAAACCGGGAGTTTGCCTTGCGCTGCTGAGTTGCAGCGCATAAAAAAAGGCCCCTCACGGTAGTGAGGAGCCTTTTGCTGGCAGAGAAAAAAGGGGCTTACGAAACGGCCGCCACCCGTGCTTCCAGATACTCTTTGGTGCTGTTGAGGGCCAGCGTCGGTACCACCGTCACCACCACGTACTTCGAGGTGGGCGTGTTGCTAACCTTGGCTACCGAGCCCACCGGCACCAGCGGGTTGGCCTCGGGGAAGTAGGCCGCCACGTTGCCCTTGGGAATGTCGTAGGGCACGGCAATGAACTTCTCCACCGTGCGCTTCTCGCCCTTGAAGTGGCTGGTAATGTCAATCAGCCCCTTGGCCTCGATACCACGCTCGGCCATGTCCTGGCGGTGCATGAACAGCACGCGCCGCTCACCGTGCACCCCGCGGTACCGGTCGTTATACTCGTAGATGGTGGTGTTGAACTGGTCGTGGCTGCGCACGGTCATCAGCACCAATTGGTCGGGCTCCAGGTGGTGCTTTTCCAGCTCGGTAGTGGAGAAGTTGGCCATGCCGTTCTTGGTCGTGAACTTCCGCTCACGGGGGCCGTTGGGCAGGTAAAATCCGCCGGGGCGGCGCAGCTTCTCGTTGAAGTTGTCGAAGCCCGGAATTACGCGGGCAATATGGTCGCGGATGACGTCGTAGTTTTCCGTCATAGCTACCCAGTCGGCAATGTTGATTTTGTTGCCCAGCGTGGTAATGGCTACACCACAAAGAATGGCTACTTCGCTCATCATCTGGCCCTCAAGCGGCAAGAGCACGCCCTTGTTCTGGCTGACGACGCCCATCGAGTTTTCGCAGGAGGTCATCTGCTGCCCCGACTTCTGCATATCCACGTCGAGGTGGGTGAAGCAGGGCAGGAGCAGGCTGGTTTCGCCGGTGGTGAGGTGGCCCCGGTTGAGCTTGGTGCCCACAAACACGGTCAGCTTTTGCTTGCGCATGCCTTCGGCAATGACTTCCGTGTCGGGGCCGGCGGCCAGCAGGTTGCCGCCCAGGCTGAAGAAGACCTTGGTTTTACCCTTGTACATGGCCTTGATGGCCTCCACCGTGTCGTAGCCGTGCTCGTAGGGTGGCTGGAAGTTGAACTCCTTGCCCAGTGAATCCTGGAACTCCTTGGTCGGCTGCTCCCAGATACCCATGGTCCGGTCGCCCTGCACGTTGGAGTGGCCGCGCACCGGGCAGGTGCCTGCGCCCGGCTTGCCGATGGCGCCCTTCATCAGGTGCAGGTTCACGATTTCCTGGATGGTCTGCACGCCCTGGCGCTGCTGCGTGACGCCCATGGCCCAGCAGGTGATAATCTTCTGCTTGGTGCCGATGATGTTGGCCGCTTCTAGCAGCTGGGCCCGCGAAATGCCGCTGACTTCCTCAATATCCTCCCACGAGGTGTTGCGGATGTTCTGCTCGAACGACTCGAAGCCGGTGGTGTACTTGTCGATAAAGGGCCGGTCGACGACGCGGCCGGGGTTCAGGTCCTCGGCTTCGAAGAGGTGCTTCATAATGCCGCGCAGCACGCCCATGTCGCCGTCCACGCGCACCTGCAGGAAGAGGTCCGTAATCTGGGTACCGTCGCCCATCAGCGCGCCCAGGGCCCGCAGCGGGTTCATAAAGTCCTGGGGGTTCTTGAAGTGGTTCAGGCCGGCCTCCAGCAGCGGGTTCACACTGATGATTTTGGCCCCGTTGCGCTTGGCCTTTTGCAGAGCCGTAAGCATGCGCGGGTGGTTGGTGCCCGGGTTCTGACCGATAACCAGGATGACCTCGGCCTCGTGGATGTCGTTGAGTGTCACCGAGCCTTTGCCCAGACCCAGCGTGGGGCTCAGGGCCGCGCCGCTGCTCTCGTGGCACATATTGGAGCAGTCGGGCAGGTTGTTGGTGCCCAGGAGCTTAGCAAACAGCTGAAACAGAAAGGCCGGCTCGTTGGGCACCTTGCCCGAGGTGTAGAACACGGCCTCGTGGGGCGAGCTGAGCGAGTTCAGGTTGTCGGCAATAATCTGGAAAGCGGCGGGCCACTCGATGGGGGAGTAGTGGTTGTCGCCGGGGCGCTTCACCATGGGGTGGGTCAGGCGGCCAGCGTTGTTCTGGTCCCGGTCGGTCATGCGCGAGAGTTCGGCCAGGCTGTAGCGGGCAAAAAACTCGGGGCCGGCGGCTTTGTCGTCGGCGTCGGAAGCGGTGGCCTTGGCGCCGTTTTCGCAGAATTCGGCCACCGAGCGGTGGTCGTCGGGGTCGGGCCAGGCGCAGCTGGAGCAGTCGAAGCCGTCCTTCTGGTTCATGTTCATCAGGCCCTTGGTGCCCCGGCTCATGCCGCCTTCGCTCCAGCTAAACTGCATGGACTTGATAACGGCCGTGACGCCGGCCGCTACCTTGGCCTGCTCTTCGAGGCGCAAGCCGGTAGGGGCATCCGGGGGCTGGGCCAGGATGGGCTGCTTGTACTTGGCGTTGGCTACGTCGGGGGCTGGTATCACGCTTTCGTCTCGTTCGTGTTGGGGGTCGGGGCGGTAATGGTCAGGCGCGGGTGCTTTGCCTTGGTCGGGTCGTTCCCCGCTTTTCGGAGCATTGGCTTCGGCGCCTTGCTGTTCGGTTTTGCCAGCTTTGCTGGGGTCTTCGGCGGGTGACTTTTCCATAATAGGCAAACAGATGAAGCGGAAAAAGGATAGGCGGCCCGGAAATTTTCCTGCGGCGGTCCGGACCCCGGGCTGCGCGGACCGCACTACTAAAACTCAGACGCAGAAGCCAGTGGTGGGGTTGCCGAAACCGGAAGCCCGCGGCCGGTTACCGCTAGTGGCGGCAGTCGAGGTCCTTTTCCACCAGAATTCTCAGGGCCTGGCCAGCTTCGAGCGGCAGCGTGGCCGAGAGACCATTCTGCTCGGAACCCAGCCAGGGCCGGGCCAGGGCCGCGGGCAGGTGCACCGTCAGGCCCCCGGCCGCGTAGCTGACGCTGAAGTCCGGGGCCTCGGTTTGTTCTAGGGCGTAGGTGAGCGGGCCGGCACCGGGCAGGCCCACGGCTACGGCCACCCGGCCGGTTTGGGCAAGCTGCTGCGCGTCGGCTTCGGAAAGGCGCAGGCGCAGGGAGTTGGCTTCGAGACGGAGTTTCATGCAAACGGAACGTAGACCACAGAGTAACCCCACTACGCGGCTAAGGTTGTGGCGGAGAAGAAAGCCCACTAGTATTTTTTGCCCTGGCCCGCGGCCCGGCATTCCGGCCAATAACTCCCTTGTGGATTCGGAACGAAAGATTTTAGGGTCGCGCGAGCAACCAGCAGGCGGGGCCGCCGGTCCATACCTTATCTGCCACTGCCGGCCTTTGGTACGCAAGTTTGCCGTCTGGTTCTTAGCTTGCTAGTCGGAGTGCGGCGCCCAGGTTCTGGCCGGGGTAGTGTTCTGCTTGTTTTGCCGCCCGGTCGCCTATTGTAGCAGCCCAAAAGTGCCGGATGGCGCATTCCTTATTGAGTTCGATGCACAACATTTACGTATTCACTTTGGGCCTGGGCCTGAGCTTACTCAGCCAGCAGGCCCGGGCCCAGGCTCAGCTTGCGGCCGACTCCAGCGCGCAGACGTCCACGGCCCTGGGCAGTCTGCGCCAGCACTACACCCAAGGGCTGGGCGCCGATTCGCGCCTGTACAACGGAGCCGAGTACGTGGACTACGTGCGCTACCACGTGAACGGGCACCAGTTCTTCGGGGCAAAAGAGCAGCAGCGGGCCACCCTGGAGTACGGCGGCGCTACCTACGAGCAGGTGCCCCTGCGCTACGACATCGTGAAAGACAAGCTGGTGCTGCAGGCGCCCAGCAGCATGCTGGATATGACTCTCACCGACGAAAACGTGCGCCGCTTCCGCATCGGTACCCACCAGTTCGTGCGCCTCGTCGCGGCCGACACGGCCGGCGCGACGCTGCCCCGCACGGGCTACTACGAGCTGCTCGTGGCCGAGGGCACGGTGCAGCTGCTGGCCCTGCGCCGCAAAGACCTGCAGGAAACTGCCGCCGCCGGCCGCCTGGTGGGCAACATCACCCAGAAGAACGATTTCTACCTCTTCCACGGCCGGCGCTACTACAAGCTGACGAAGGCCAGCACGGTGGTGGGCCTCTTTCCCGAGCACAAGGCCGCCCTGCGCAAGCACATCCGGACCCGCAAGCTCTCCTTTGCCAAAGACCGGCGCGAAACGTCGCTGGTGGAGTTGGTGCGCTACGCCGTGGCCCAGCCTGCCACCGCCAAGTAGCGGCCCTACTGTGCAGCCCCAATAGCTGACGGGCTGCCGTCTTTTAGAGTATCTTTCAGTTTGCGCAATCATCTGTTTATGAAATACTTTTACCGGCTCTTGCTGCTGGTGTTAGGGTGTGTGGGAAGCGTGAGTAGCTATGCTCAAACGCCGGAGCCGGTTATCAGCGGCACGTTTCGGGGCCTGACCCTGGAGCAGTTTGTGCGGCAGCTGGAAGCCCAGACCCAGTACCGCTTCTTCTTCGACTCGGCGGCCGTGAAGCAGGTGAAAGTGACCCTGCAGCCCCAGGAGCAGTCCTTGACCAGCGTGCTGCAGCAGGCCCTGGCCCCGGTCGACCTGCGCTTTGCCATCGACGCAGACCACAACGTATTCATCACCCCCGGTCGGCCCCTGGTTACGACCCTGCCGGGCAACTTCTTCCAGGGCGGTGTGGCCACCCCGGCTGCTACCGACCAGCCGGTGGCCGTGGCCGAGCCCGTACGGGCCGCCACCAATCCGGCCCGACTCTACGAAATCGGCAGCCCGCGCGAGGGCCTCACCAAAGCCACGCTGGCGGGCCACGTGCGGGAGGCCAAGTCGGGCGAGCCGGTGCTGGGGGCCTCGGTGTATATCGAGGCGCCGGCCGTGGGCGTCTCTACCGACCAGTTTGGTTACTACGCCCTTACGCTGCCGCCCGGCCGCTACACGCTCAACATCCGGGGCATCGGTATCCGCAACACTCAGCGCCGTATTCTGCTGCACTCCGACGGTAAGCTGGAAGTGGAAGTGGAGGAAGACATTACCAACCTGAAAGAGGTGGTGATTGAGGCCGAAAAAGACAAGAACGTGGCCGGCATGCAGATGGGCCTGGAAAAGCTCGACATCAAAACCATCCGGCAAGTGCCCACTGCCTTCGGCGAGGCCGACATTCTGCGCGTGGTACTGACTTTGCCCGGCGTGAAGGCCATCGGCGAAGGCAGCACCGGTATCAGCGTGCGCGGCGGCGGCACCGACCAGAACCTGATTCTGTTCAACGACGCGACGGTGTACAACCCGTCCCACCTGTTCGGCTTCTTCTCGGCCTTCAACCCCGACATGCTCAAAACGGTGGAGCTCTATAAAAGCGCCATTCCGGCCCGCTACGGCGGCCGTTTGTCGTCGGTACTGGACATTGCCACCCGCGACGGCAACAAGAAGAAGTTTTCCGGCTCGGGCGGCATTGGGGCCCTCACCAGCCGCCTGACCCTAGAAGGCCCCATTATCAAGGATAAAAGCTCCTTCCTGATCGGGGCCCGCACTTCCTACTCCGACTGGCTGTTGCACTTGCTGCCCAACCGCGACCTGCGCGAAAGCTCGGCCTCCTTTTATGATCTGAGCGCCCACATCAGCCACGAGCTGAACGAGAAAAACTCGCTCTATGCCACCGGCTACCTCAGCCGCGACCGGTTCAAGCTGGCCTCCGACACGGCCTATGCCTACCAGAACCGCAGCGGCAGCCTGAAGTGGAAGCACATTTTCAGCAACCGCCTCTACGGCGTGCTTACCGGCACCTTCAGCCAGTACCAGTACCAGGTGGCCAGTGAACGAAACCCGGTGACGGCCTCGGAGCTGTCCTATGGCATCACGCAGCTTGGGGGCCAGGCCGACTTCAGCTTCTTCCTGAACGCCAAGCATACCATCGACTTCGGGGTCAGCACGTTGCGCTACCGCGTACAGCCCGGCCGCTTGGTGCCCCAGGGCAATGAGTCGTTGATACTGCCCGACGAGCTGGCCCGCGAGCAAGCCCAGGAAAGCGCCCTCTACCTGTCCGACCGGATCGATATTACCTCCCGCCTGGCCGTGTCGCTGGGGCTGCGCTACTCGCTCTACCAAGCCCTGGGCCCGCGCGACGTAAACCAGTATTTGCCCGGTGCCCCGCGCAGCACCGGCACCATCGTGGACACGGTGCGCTACGGCGCGGGCGCCACCATTGCCACCTACCACGGCCCCGAGTACCGCGTCTCGCTGAAGTACGCCCTGACCGATAATTCCTCGGTGAAGGCCAGCTATAACCGCACCCGCCAGTACATCAACCAGCTCTCAAACACGGCTTCGCTCTCGCCCACCGACACCTGGAAGCTGAGCGACGCCTACGTGCGGCCCCAGGTCGGCGACCAGGTATCGGTGGGCTACTACCACAACTTCCGGCGCAACACCATCGAAACCTCGGTGGAAACCTACTATAAGCGCATGCACGACTTTGTGGACTACAAGAACGGGGCCCGGCTGCTGCTCAACCACCACCTCGAAACCGATCTGATCAATGCCGAGGGCAAGGCCTACGGGGTGGAGGTGTCCATCAAGAAATCGACGGGCAAACTCAACGGCTGGCTGAACTACACCTACTCCCGCTCCCTGGTGCAGGCCAACAGCAGCTTTGCCGCGGAGCGCATCAACGGGGGGAAATACTACCCCAGCAACTTCGACAAGCCCCACGACGTGATGCTGGCCGGCAACTACCGCTTCAGCCGCCGCTTCAGCACCTCCGTGAACTTCAACTACAGCACCGGCCGCCCCATTACGCTGCCCCTGGCCCTGTATTACGTGGACGGCGTGCCGCGCGTGTACTACTCCGACCGCAACGCCTACCGCGTGCCCGACTACTACCGCGTCGACTTCGCCATGAACATCGAGGGCGGGCACAAGGCTAAAAAGCTGGCCCACAGCTCCTGGACGGTGTCGGTGTATAACCTCACGGGCCGCCGCAACCCCTATTCGGTGTACTTCAAAACCCAGGAGGGCCGCGTGGCGGGCTACCAGCTTTCCATATTCGGCCAGCCCATCCCGACGGTAACCTACAATTTCAAGTTTTAGTAAAGAGTCTTATGCCGCTGCTCAAACAGTATTTTCTCTGGCTGCTGCTGGTGCTGGCCCTGCCCGGCTGCGTCGACCCCTTCGAGCCGGACGTACTCGACTCGCCCCCAAAGTACCTGGTGGTGAATGGCTTTATCAACCTGAGCGGCGTGACGACCATCCGCCTGTCGCGCACGCAGAGCATTGCGGGCGGCGCCGCGCCGCTGGTAGAACCAAAGGCCACGGTGACGATTGTAGACGAAACCGGCGCGCCCTACACCCTCACCGAGCAAACGCCCGGCACCTACGTCTCGGCGGCCCTGAACCTGAGTCCCGGCCGCAAGTACCAGCTGCGCCTGCGCACGGCCGCGGGCCGCGAGTATGCCTCAGCCCTGGTGGCGGCCAAAGTGACGCCGCCCATCGAAAGCCTGCGCTGGGCCCTCGAAAACGGGCGTGTGCAGGTGTACGTGAATACCCGCGACGCCACCAACAGCACGCGCTACTACCGGTGGTCGTACGCGGAAACCTGGCAGTTTGAAACGCCTTACTACTCGGGTCTGGAGTACGTGGGAGGCCGCGTGCAGCCGCGCACCGAGGACGTGTCTACCTGCTGGACGACGGTCAACTCGTCCTCCATCGAGCTTAGCTCCACGGCCCGGCTCAGCCAGGATGTGGTAGCCAACTTCCCGCTGGTGCTGCTGCCGGGCAACTCCGTGAAGCTGCGCGTCAAGTACAGCGTGCTGGTGCGCCAGTATGCCCAGACGCCCGAGGAATATGCCTACTGGGAGCTGCTGAAGGCCAACACCGAAACCGTAGGCAGCCTCTTCGACCCGGTGCCGTCCCAGCTCACGGGCAACGTGCGCAGCCTCACCGACGACACCGAAACCGTTATCGGCTACGTGGGCGCCAGCACCGAAACCCAGAAGCGCCTGTTCATTTCCAGCTCCGAGCTGCCCGCCACCGTGTACGAAACCGGCTACAAGTGCCCCCGGCCCGATACCGTGCTGCTGGGAGGCATCAACGGCGCATTTGGCAACGGCGCCGTCGTGCCGCTCTTCGGCGTGTACGGTCCGCCCCTGACCAGCATCCTGGTCGGCTACGCTACCGCGCCGGCCGACTGCGCCGACTGCCGCCGCCGCGGCACCAACAAGCGCCCCGACTTCTGGCAGTAGCCTTCCGGGTTCCTTCTTTCCACCGCCTGCGCCGCCTTCCCGTGACCTGTTCTTCTGTTGATTTTTTCTGGCGCCGCGCTGCCCGGCCGCGCCCCGTACTGGGTGCCACCGTGCTGGGGGTGCTGGGCCTGCTGGCCGCAATGCCCGCCACCGCCCAAACCGATTCGCTGGCCCGCATCGGTCCGGCCCTGGTCCGCTACGACCGGCACGCCCCGGCCGAAAAGCTGTTTCTGCACCTGGACCGGCCCAGCTACGTGAGTGGCGAAACCATGTGGTTTAAGCTCTACGCCGTGGACGGGCGCCGGCATCAGCCCCTGGCGGCCAGCTCGGTAGCTTACGTGGAGGTACTCAATGAGGAAAAGCGGCCGGTGCTGCAGGCCAAAATTGCACTGCGGCAGGCCACGGGGCACGGCTCCCTGGTGCTGCCTCCGGCTTTGCCCTCGGGCCGCTACACCGTGCGGGCCTACACAAGCTGGATGAAGAACTTTGGCCCCGAGCTGTATTTCCATAGCCCGGTTACCATCGTCAATACCCGCACGCCGCTGAGCGTGCCCGCCAAAAGCGCGGCGCTGAGCTACGACCCGCAGTTCTTTCCCGAGGGTGGCAACTTGGTGCAGGGCGTGCGCAGCAAAGTCGGTTTCAAGATAACCGACAGCCAAGGCCGCAGCGTAGCCGCCGAAGGCACCGTGCTGGACCAGGCCGGCCAGAGCGTGGCCACCTTCCGGACGCTGCAGTTTGGCCTGGGCAGCTTTTTATTTACGCCCACGCAGGAAGGCGGGCCCTACTCGGCTGTTATCCGGGTGGCGGGTCAGCCGCCCATTACCAGCGCCCTGCCGCCGGTGCGCGCGAGTGGCTACGGGCTGCGCCTGGAAGATGAGGACGCCCAGCAGCTGCGCCTGGTAGTGGAGGTGAAGGGCGCCGTGCCCGCCAACGAAAACCTGTTTTTGCTGGCCCACACCCGCCAGCAGCCGGTGGTAGCCGCGGCCGGGCAGCTTTCTCAGGGCCAGGCGCTGTTTCTGGTTGATAAGCAGCAGCTGGCGGCCGGCATTACGCACTTCACCCTGTTCAACAGCCAGCGGCAGCCCGTGGGCGAGCGGCTGTATTTCCGGGCGCCCACGGCCACGCTGCCACTCTCGGCCCGCACCGATAAAACCCAGTACGCACCCCGCCAGAAAGTAACCTTGCAGCTGGCCGCTACGGCAGCCTCGGCGGCCGAGCTGTCGGTGGCCGTGTATCAGCTCGACTCCTTGTCTGCGGCTGGCGGTGCCGATATCAGCAGCTACCTCTGGCTTTCGTCCGATGTGAAGGGCACCGTGGAGCACCCCGAGTACTACCTGGCGCCGGGCCGTGAGGCCGCCGCCGACAACCTGATGCTGACCCAGGGCTGGAGCCGGTTTCGGTGGGCCGAGGTGCTGGCCCCGCAGCCCCGGCCGCTGCCCTACCTGCCCGAGCTGAACGGCCACGTGGTGCGGGGCCGGGTGCTGAACAGCGCCACCGGCGCCCCGGCCGAGGGCATTGTGGCCTACCTGACGGCCCCCAGCCGCGCCATTCAGCTCTACAACTCCGTAAGCCGGCCTGATGGCAGCGTGCAGTTCGAAACCACGCAATTCTACGGCACCCGGCAGCTGGTGGCTCAGCCCAATACGGCCCAGGATAGCCTCTACCGCGTGGAGCTGCTCAACCCGTTTTCGGAGCAATACGCGGCCGGCCGGCCCACCACGTTTACTCTGGCCGAGCAGCTGGCCGCCAGCCTGCAGCGGCGCCACGTGCAGGCCGAGGTGCAGCAGCACTACTTGGGCAAACAGGCGGTGCGCTATCTGGCGCCCCCGGCCGATAGCACCGCTTTTTATGGCAAGCCCAGCGAGCAATACCTGCTCGACGCCTACACCCGCTTCAAGGTGATGGAGGAAGTGATGCGCGAATACGTGCCCGGCGTGCTGGTCCGCATCCGCAAGGACGGCTTCCACTTTCTGGTGCCCAATGATAACTCCCGCGGAGTCGAGGAAAACCCACTGGTGCTGCTCGACGGGCTGCCCGTGTTCAATACCAACCGCATCATGGCCTTCGACCCGCTGAAAGTGCAGAAGCTGGACGTCGTGACCCGGCGTTATTTCGTTGGCAAACAGGTGTATAATGGCATCGTGAGCTACACTACCTACAAGGGCGACCTGGCGGGCTTCCCGCTGGATGCCCACGCGCTGCTGCAGGAGTACGAGGGCCTGCAGGGCCAGCGTGAGTTCTACGCCCCGCGCTACGACACACCCCAGCAGCAGCAAAGCCGCCTGCCCGATTTCCGCAACCTGCTCTACTGGAACCCAAGCGTGCAGACCACTACCAGCACCGAACTGCCGTTTTTCACCTCCGACCAGGTGGGCCGCTACCGGGTGGTGGTGCAGGGCCTGACGAAGGACGGCCTGCCGGGCACGGCCAGCTTCACCTTCGAGGTAAAGCCCAGCCTGTAGAAGGCCGGAAGGTTTCTAAAGTCGGCTACTGCTGCGGCTCGCGCAGGCGCCAGGCCCCGCTGTACACGTTGTAGCGGCCCTGGCGCACGAAGCCGCAGAGCGTCATGCCGAAGTCTTTGGCGGCCTGCACGGCCAACGAGCTGGGCGCGCCCACGGCCGCCAGCACCGGAATGCCGGCCACGGCCGCCTTCTGCACCAGCTCGAACGAGGCCCGCCCGCTCACCAGCAGAACGGTATGGTGCAGCGGCAGCCACTCCTGCAGCAGCGCCGCCCCGATTACCTTGTCCAGGGCGTTGTGGCGCCCGACGTCTTCTCGCAAGAGCAGCAGCTCGCCGGCGGGGGAAAACAGGGCCGCCGCGTGCAGGCCGCCGGTTTGCTCGAACAGCGCCTGGGCCGCCCGCTGCCGCGCCGGCAGCTCATGAATTACCTGCGGGGAAACGTAGGGCCCATTCATCGGCAGCACCGGGCAGGCCGCGGCATGCACCGCGTCGATGCTGGTTTTGCCGCACACCCCGCAGCTGGACGACGTGTAGAAATGGCGCTCCAGGCGCGGCATCGATACGCCCACGTTTTCGGCCAGCTCAGCCCGCACCACGTTTTCGCGCTCCTCTTCCTTGGTCACGTCGGGGCAGTAGCGGATGCCGGTCAGCTCGGCGCGGCTGCGCACAATGCCCTCGGTGAGCAGAAAGCCGGCGGCCAGCTCCATATCGTGGCCGGGGGTACGCATGGTGATGGCCAGGGTCCGGTGCTCGCGCTGCCCGGCCGGCCCGAAGCCCAGGCGAATTTCAAGCGGCTCTTCGGCGGCCACCACATCGGAGGCTTCGGTCAGCTCGGCACCCGTTACCTTGTGCACTGTGAGGTAATCGTAGCTGGTAGGCGGCAGAAAGACGGACGAGGTATCCATGGAGCGAAAAAGTAAGAGGTTGTTTGCCTGGGTAGCTACCGGGTTTTCCGGCGCACCCTGCCCGGATAGGGTTAACTTTTAAACGAAGCTGTAAGTTTAAAGCCAGAGCCGGATTACGGATGGCATTGGTGCCGGGCCGCTCCGGCCGCATTCCTTCTTACTTGTTCAGTACCCTCATGCTTACTCCCGACGAGCGTCAACGCTACCAACGCCACCTGCAGCTGCCCGAAATAGGCGAGGCCGGGCAGGAGAAGCTCAAAGCGACCCGCGTGCTGGTGGTGGGCGCCGGCGGCCTGGGCTGCCCGGTGCTGCAGTACCTGGCTGCCGCCGGCGTAGGCACCCTGGGCATTGCCGACGGCGACGCGGTGGAGATGAGCAACCTGCAGCGCCAGGTGCTGTTTGGTCCCGCCAACCTGGGCCAGAACAAAGCCGAAGCCGCCGCCGAAGCTGTGCAGCGTATCAACCCGCTGGTAACCTGCGAGGTAGTGCCCCGGCGCGTGGATGTGGCCGCCGTGCGCGACCTGGTGGCCCGCTACGATATCGTGGTCGACGGCTCCGACAACTTTCCGACCCGTTACCTGCTCAACGATGCCTGCGTGAGTTTGGGCAAGCCCTTGGTTTCGGGGGCTATTTATAAGTTCGAAGGCCAGGTGTCGGTGTTCAACTACCAGGGCGGGCCTACTTACCGCTGCCTGTTTCCGCAGCCGCCTACGGCTGCCGAGGCTCCCAACTGCTCGGCTATTGGCGTGCTGGGCGTATTGCCGGGCCTGGTGGGCTGCGCCCAGGCTACCGAAACCATCAAGGTTATTCTGGGTCTGGGCGACATTCTCAGCGGCCGGCTCTGGCTCTTCGACGCCCTCTCGTTTCAGACCCGCACCCTGCGCTTTGCCCGCCAGCCCGAGCGCGCCCGCATCAACCTCGACACGGCCGATGCGGCCGACTACGCCGAGCTGTGCCAGCCGGCCATTGCCGCCGTGTCGGCTCCGGAGCTGGCCCAGCAGCTGGTATCGGAAGTGCCGCCCTTCCTGCTGGACGTGCGCGAGCTGCCCGAGTACGCTGAGTTTCACCTGCCCAGCGCCGCCCTGATTCCGCTGGGCAGCCTGAGCCAGCGCGTGGCCGAGCTGCCGCGCCACCATCCCATTGTAGTATACTGCCGCAGCGGCCGGCGCAGTGCCCAGGCCATCGACCAGCTGCAGCGCGAATTCGGCTTCGACAACCTGACCAACCTGACGGGCGGCACACTGGCCTGGACGGCGGAAGTGGGCAGCGTGCCGGAGTAAGGGCAGCTGGCTCCGCTACTGATTTTTGCATTTACCTATCCTCCCGTGCCCCTGACCTCTTCCGCTCCTGCCGCCGCCCGCCGTATCCGCTTCGACCGCAACGAGCTGGCCGGGGCTTTCGGCGACCTAGGCACCGATTTACCGCTGCTCATCGGCGTTATTGCCGCCTCGGGCGTCGATAGTGCCGGGCTGCTCATCGTGTTTGGCCTGCTGCAGATGTTTTCGGGCTTCTGGTACGGTATGCCCATGCCGGTGCAGCCCCTCAAGGCCTTTGCCGCCCTGGTTATTGCCCAGAAAATTCCCGGCCGCATTATCTTCGGCGGCGGGCTGGCTATTGGCCTGAGCATGCTGGTCTTGTCCGTAACAGGCTTGATTGACGCGCTGGCCCGGCTGATTCCCAAGCCCGTGGTGCGCGGTATTCAGTTTGGGCTGGCCCTGCAGCTGGCTACGCTGGCCTTGAAGGAATACGTGCCCGCCGACGGTGCCCCCGGCTACGCGCTGGCCGCCGCGGCTTTCGTGGTGACGGTGCTGCTGCTGGGCAACCGCCGCTGGCCAGCCTCTTTACTGGTCATCACGCTGGGGGTGCTCTACGCGCTGGTGTTCAAGCTCGACCTCGGCACCGCCCAGCAGGCCATCGGTCTGCACCTGCCCGGCTGGCACGTTCCGCAGCGCGCCGATATTCTGACCGGCGCCGTGCTGCTGGCCCTGCCCCAGATTCCGTTGTCGCTTGGCAACTCCATTCTGGCTACCCGCCAGGTGATTCACGACCACTACCCCGACAAGCAGGTATCGGTGCGCCAGATCAGCTTCACGTATGGCCTGATGAACGTGGTGGCGCCGTTTTTCGGGGGCTTTCCGGTGTGCCACGGCTCGGGTGGCATGGTGGGCCACTACGCGTTTGGGGCCCGCACCGGTGGCTCGGTAATTCTCTACGGCGGCCTGTTTCTGGTGCTGGGCCTGTTGTTCAGCCAGGGCTTCGCCGATGTGGTCCAGATATTTCCCCTGCCCATATTGGGCGTGCTGCTGCTCTTCGAAGCCCTCACCCTGGCTACTTTATTGCGCGACCTGACCAGCTCGAAATCAGATCTGACGGTGGCTTTGCTGGTGGGCGTGCTGTGCAGCGGGCTGCCCTACGGCTACCTGGTGGGGCTGGTGGTGGGTACGGCCGTGTACTACGCTATGCAGCGCGGCTGGGTGGGCTTGGGCAAGTAAGCGCGTTTACTGTAATTCGAGCTTCTTCAGTTTCGGCAGGCGCCGAAGATCCACGGCAGCAGAATCAAGGCCGGTGTACTGGATGTTGAGTTCTTCCAGTTGCTTAAGTTGGTATACTGCCGTTGGCAAAGAATCAAGTGGGTTGTCCTTCAGGCTCAACCTTCTCAGGCGAGGTAGACTTACCAGAGCATCTATATTGGTTACCTGATTTTTACGCTTGCTGTTCCAAAAGCTATTTACCTCTATTACTTCCAGGCGTTGCAGTCGGCTCATACTCGTCGGGAGTGCGCGCAGGTTGGCATTGCCCAGGTGCAGTTCACGCAAGCCGGTCAGCTCATTCACAGCCTCCGGATATCGCCCCAGGTGATTATCGTTCAGGTTCAGCACCCGCAACCCTTTCATTTGCCGGATTGCAATTGGAATGCTGTCCAGTCGGTTCCATTCCAGGTTCAACTCCTGCAGGCTATCCAGTTGGTAAAGCACCGTCGGAAACTCCGTCAGTTGATTGTAGCTTAGGTCTAGCCTTTTCAGCCGCTTCAGTTTCTCAAAGCCATCAGGCAAGCGTTGCAGATGACTTAAATGCAGGCGCAAGCTATCCAGATTGTATAGCTCGCCCAACCGGCTGTACAGCGTGTCGGGGCCGCTGTCTTGGCCGTTGCGCTTTTCATATTGAATAGCATACGTGGTTAGGTCCAGCGACTTCACCTTGGCGGGCTCTTTTAGCGCCAGCCGCAAATCCTCATACTGGCCGTGAAAATCCTGGCGGGTGCGCAGGAAATAGGTGGAATCCAGCCGGAATGTAAATATGCCCTGCAACAGGCGCTGTTGCCGTTTTTTCCAATCAATATACTGCAAGTCGAAGCGCAGGCGCGGCTGAGTAGCCGAGCTATGTAACCGGGTAATGGTGCCTGTGATGCTCCCAAACTGCTCGAAATGCCACGTCGCCCGGTCGTAGCCAATGACGGAAAAGACGGCGTTGGGCACCTGCATTGCCTGGCCCACCTGCAGATCAGACAACTGCTTGATGCGCAAGAAAATCTCTTTGCTGTACCAGGTATCACTGATATGCGGCCGATTGGAAGAGTAGCTATAATGCAGAACATCGAAGCGGCCACTATCTAGCTCCGTGCCGCCAATTATATCTGCCCGCTGCAGGTATTGAGTCTGGGTTTGGGTCTGCTGCCAATGAATGGTGCGCCGGTAAACTCTTTTCAGTGGCTTGCAGCTCACAGCCATTGTCAAGCCACTGACGGCTAGCCAAACAATAGATTTCCAATACATAGAATGAGTATAGCGGCTCCATCACAGAGTTGAGGCCCACATATTTTTTACTATAAAGCTACAACTTGCCTAATAGACCCAGTGGTGGGTACGGCCGTGTACTACGCCGCCATGCAGCGCGGCTGGGTGTGGCTAGGCAAGTAAGCGGCCGTTGCCGCCGGCGTGAACGACCTACTAAGCGACGTGAGCGATGGTAGGGACGGCGTGAACGAAGGCAGAGGCGGCGTGAATGAGGTTAGGAGCAGTGGGAACGATGTTAGGAGCGGTGGGAATGACGTTCAGAAAGTAAAAAGCAGCGTTTACTCCGCTTTGCGCTCCAGCACTTCGTCAATCAACCCGTACTCCCGGGCCTCGTCGGCGCGCATCCAGTAGTCGCGGTCCGAGTCGTCGTGGATTTGCTGGTAGGTTTTGCCCGTGCGCCCGGCGTAGATGCCGTAGAGCTCCTGCCGCAGCTTGACGACCTCGCGGGCCGTTATTTCTATGTCGGACGACGGGCCCTGCACGCCGCCGGAGGGCTGGTGAATCATGACGCGGGCGTGGGGCAGGGCCGAGCGTTTGCCGATGGCGCCGCCGCAGAGCAGAAAGGCGCCCATCGAAGCGGCCAGGCCGGTGCAAATCGTAGCCACATCGGGATTCACGTACTGCATCGTGTCGAAGATGCCCAGGCCCGCATACACCGAGCCGCCGGGCGAGTTGATGTAGAGCAGAATGTCCTTCTTGGCATCCACCGACTCCAGAAACAGCAGCTGGGCCGTGATGATGTTGGCAATATTGTCGTCGACGGCCTGCCCCAGAAAGATAATCCGGTCCATAATCAGGCGCGAAAACACGTCGATTTCGGCGAAGCGCGTAGGCCGCTCCTCAATGACGGAGCGCGTCATGCCCGTCACCAGCGGGTAGTAGCGGCCTTCGAGCTGGTGCTGGTACCGGTCGAGGCTGGAGCTGGCAAGGCCCTGGCCCTGCACGGCAAATTTTCGGAATTCCTGGGAGATGAGCATGGCAAGAAAAAGGATAAGGAATGGACGTAGCAGGGCCAGGCCGCCTCGGAAAAGGCAGTAAAAAGGCTCTGAATCAGAGAAGGGAGGGGAAACTACTGGTCGGGTTGAGGCCGGCCGGGCAACAGGCGCCGTAGGCCGTCGGTGGCCGCCCGCAGCCAGCCGCGCCGCCGGCTCTGGCGCTCCAGCCGCTCATGAATCCGGTCCAGCTCCTGGCGCAGCTGCCGCCGGCCGGCCTGGCGCAGCGCGTCGTAGAGCTGCCGCTGGGCTTGGGCATCGGCGGCCAGCTTGGGGTCGGTGAGAAGCTGCACCTGCCACTGCGCGGCGGCCGCGGCCGAGGGGCGGCCGAGCAGGTGGTGCTCAATCTGCTGGAGACGGTCGAGGGCGGGGCGCATGGTGGGTTAGCGGGCTAGGGTGAGGGCCACGGCCGTGCGTACCGATTTGCGCAGCCGCTCCAGGCACTTGAACTTCTGCACCGTGGCCGAGCGCACGCTCTGGTACTGGTTGGCCGCGGCAATCTGCTCCAGCGGCTGCTGGAAGTAGTAGAAAGCCAGCAGAATGCTCTTGCACCGCTCCCCAAGCTGCTCCACGTAATCGAGCAAGGGAAGGGTGTCGCGCTCCTCGGCCGGCTCGGTTTCGCCGGGCACCTGCGCGTGGGCGTCGGTAATACCAGTGAGGGGCAGGCGCTGCCGGCGGCTCAGCTCCTGCCGCCAGAGGTTACGGCAGATGCCCACCAGGTAGGTGCTGACCGACGCCGACAGCACGAAGCCCTCGGTCGTAGCCTTCTCGTAGAAAACAACTAGGGCATCCTGAAACACATCCTTGGCATCCGGAGGTGTGCCGCCGTGCTGCTGCACGTGGCGCCGCACCATCGGGAAGGTGCGCTGGTAGATGCGGGTAAGGGTTTGTTCCCGGCTGGTAAGCAGTGCGTGCCGCAGTGATGCCGAAGTTTCCATAGATGCAGACCTGACCAGTGAGTGAGTAGCGCGGTTCTGGTAGTTAATCCGGATAGGGGGCAACTATCACCCCGCCGCCACTAAAAAAATAATAGCCGCCGCTCAGCGCGCCGCCAGCAGCTGCCGAATTTCGGCCTGGTACTGCGGGTTGCTGGTCATGCCGTTGTGGCCCGCGCCGGTCAGCGTTACGAACCGGTCCTGGGGTTTGAGCAGTGTTTTGAGCTGTAGCGTCGTCTGGTAATCAATGACTTCGTCGTGCTCACCGTGGAAGATAAAAATCGGGCAGGCCACGCGGGGCAGCTCCCGGGCCGTGTGGATGGGGTAGCGCACCACCACGCCCGGCACCCAGGGATAGTGCTGCCGGGCCGTGGCCAGCATGCTGTAATAGGGCGCCTGCAGAATCAGGAGCTGCGGGTGGTAGCGGGCGGCCAGCCAGGCCGCCGCGCCCGTGCCCAGCGAATAGCCCAGAATGATGGTGCGCTCCTCCGGAAACTCCGGCTTCAGTTGTTCATACGCAGCCTGCACGTCGGCCAGGAACTGCTTTTCACTGCTGATTTCCCCGCCACTTTTGCCGTAGCCGCGGTAGTCGAGCATGAACACGCTATAGCCCAGCCGGGTGTAGAGCGTTGCCGCGTCGCCCCAGCCGTCCAGGGCTCCGCCGTTGCCGTGCAGGTAAAAAACCAGGCCCTTGGCCGAGTCGGCCGGAAACAGCAGGCCGTGCAGGCGGGTGCCGTCGGGGGCGGTTATCCAGCGCTCCTCGAAGGGCTGGGTGAAGGAAAAGCGGTAGTCGGCGGGCAGCTTGTCGGGAAAGAACAGCAGCCGCTCCTGTTTGAAGTACAGCAGCACGCACACAGCCAGGTAGCAGAGGGCGACAAATCCGACGGTTCCGAGCAAAAACTTCATAACAGCCTAAGAATACGAAGTCCCACCGGATTCCGCTACGTTGTCCGTTTGTCATTGCGGGCAGCACCTTGCAAGAAGTCTCACCACTTACCCCCCAATCGTACTCATCGACTCGAAGCTGAGCTGGTGCACGGGGCGCTGCCGCTCGGCTTCGAAGCCGTTGGCGGCGCGGTTGCGGAAGGCCGAGGCCAGGGCCGTGGCAACTTCAGCATCAGACGCACCGCCGCGCAGCAGGGCCCGCACGTCGAGCACGCCTTGGTCGTAGAGGCAGGTTTTCAGGCCGCCTTCGGCCGTGAGGCGCAGGCGGTTGCAGGTGCCGCAGAAAGTGCGGGAATAGGCCGCAATAATGCCCAGCCGCCCCTGGTGGCCGGCGGCGGTGTAGTGCGAAGCCGTGTCGCCGGGCCGGGTGGCAATGGGCGTGAGCAAACCCAGGTGCTGCTCCAGATGCTCGCGGATGCGCAGGTGGCTCCACGGAATCTGGATGGCGCCGTGGCTGCCCCCGTTGAAGGGCATTTCCTCGATAAAGCGCACGTCTACGGGCAGGTCGCGGGTGAGTTCGGCCAGGGGCACGAGGTCCTCAATGTTCTGCCCGTCCATCACCACGGCGTTGATTTTCACCTTGATGCCCGCCGCCAGCAACGCGTAAAATGTGTCGAGTACCCGGGGCAGCTCGTCGCGGCGGGTGATGCGGGCGAAGCGGGTTCGGTCGAGCGTATCCAGGCTCAGATTGACGGTGCGGATGCCCAGGCGAGCCAGCTCCGGAATGTGGGGCGCCGTGAGTACGCCGTTGGTGGTCAGGCTGATATCGTCGATGCCGTTGATCTGGCTGAGGCGGCTGATGAAGGGCACTAAGTCGCGGCGCACGAATGGCTCCCCGCCGGTGAGACGCACTTTGCGTACGCCCAGGCCGGCCAGAATAGCCACCACCCGCTCCATTTCCTCGTAGGTCAGCAGCTCCTGCTTGGGCAAATACTGAATGCCTTCCTCGGGCATGCAGTAAAAGCAGCGCAAATTGCAGCGGTCCGTAACGGCCAAACGCACGTATTCGAGCGGCCGGCCGTGGTTATCAAACAGAACAGGGGTAGCAACGGACATAACAACGGAAATACGATTACTGCCTCAACGCAGACTGCGCCAAAAGAGATGCAGAACAAAAAACCGGCAATTGGCTTTTCTGTTCCGGTGCCGGCCGCGTATACTGCCTCCGGAGTATAGACAAACAAATGAAACTGAAAATTGCGCTTTTTGGCATTGCCAAAGAAATAGTAGGCAGCTCCTCGCTCGACCTCGACACGCCCGATGAGCAGTCGGTGGCGGGCCTGATGAACCAGCTGCGCAGCCAATACCCGGCCCTGAACGAGCTGACCAGCTTTGCCGTAGCCGTCAACAGCGAATATGCCGCCGACGACTACCGCCTGCACCAGCGCGACGAAGTAGCCCTGATTCCGCCCGTGAGCGGCGGGTAGCTAATGCTGGCGACTAAAAATTGTCTGTCATCCTGAGCATTCCGCGCATAAAGCGGCGACGAAGGACCTTACCAGGTGAGAACGAGCCGTTCTACGGTCATAAGGTCCTTCGCTCTACTCAAAATGACAGGCGGAAAAAGAAAAGAACCCATACGCATGCATATACATCTTACCGACCAGCCCATCGACGTGGCGGCCGTGCTGGCCTCCGTACAGGACGATGGGGCCGGGGCCGTCAATACGTTCATTGGCACGGTGCGCAACCAGAGCACGGGCCGCCGCGTGGTGCGCCTCGACTACGAAGCCTACGACGCCATGGCCATCCGGCAGATGGAGCACGTGGCTGCGCAGGCCCAGGAAAAATGGCCCATGCTGCGGCAAGTGGCCGTTACGCACCGCAAAGGCCGCCTCGATATCGGCGACGTGGCCGTGGTGGTAGCTGTATCCACGCCCCACCGCGCCGACTCGTTTGCCGCCTGCCAGTACATCATCGACACCATCAAGCAGGTGGTGCCCATCTGGAAAAAGGAGGAGTACGAAGACGGCTCCGTGTGGGTGGCCGCCCATCCGTAGCGCAGCCAGTTTAGGTACCCAGATTTACGCTGGTTACCCGGTCGTCGGCCCCAACGCAAAAGCTGATGTTATCCGATGCCAATGGAGAAGGCGTATAGGAATAGCAGTGTCGGCCGCTGTCCGGCGAAGCCCATTTCTCCTTGGGAATTCCCATAATCATAAGAGCTTCCTGCCGGGACATGCCCACCGCTAGCTGCCGCGCGTGCACCAGATTTCGGTTGCCCGCTCTGGCCTGTGGACTCAGGCGTGAGCTGTACACAAAGCCCGCCACCCCTGCCCCTACAAGGCCCAGCAGTACCAGCAGCGGTATGCGGACCCATTTGTCGAGTAGATGCATATAGTCAGTTTAATGCCCTTTCGGTAACGAATACATACTTGCAACCGGCGCTTACTGTTTTTCCAGCTCCTGCCGGGCCACGGCGGCTTCCTCGGGCGTATTCACGTTGCGCAGCTCGGTGGGGTCGGGGGCGACCAGCAGCTCGATGTCGGAGTTAATCAAAGCTTTGCGGGGGCAGGAGTAGCCCAGGCCCAGAAACCGCAGCAAAGTGCCGTAGCCGCGAGGCTCCCAGATGGTAATCAGCGGCTCGGGAAACTCGTTTTCGGGGCTCTGGAAGGCCGTGGCCATTTTCGCGCCGTTGCGGTGGGCCATCAGGTGCCGCAGGGTGGCTTCCGAGAGAAACGGCAGGTCGCAGGCCACGACCAGCCAGGCGGCGTTGGGGTCGAGCTGAAACGCTGAGAGGATGCCACCCATCGGACCCAGGTCCAGAAACCGGTCGGGTAGCGGGGTAAGGCCGGCCGGCAGCTCGGCCAGCTGGTCGGGGCGGCAGGAAACGTGCACGTCGGTGCAAACCGTGGCCAGCAGCCGGGCCGCATACTCGCGCTGCTCCAGGCCGTGGTAGCGCAGGCGACCCTTATCGGTTTGCATACGCTGGCTCTGCCCACCGGCCAGCACCAGGCCCCGCAGCGGCGGCAAGTTGCGCTGCCGCCACTGCCGGACGAAAGCAGCAATGGCCTCTGTATCAGTTAGCGGCAGCTGTGGGATTAGTGGGTTTTCGGCAAAGTGCGCCAGCAGATAGGCCGGCACTTCCGTGACGCCCTCGGGCAGCAGGATGAGCTGCACGTCGGTGAGCTTATCAAGCTTTTTTTCCAGCGGCTTGGCTGGGTCCAGAATGATAATCTGCTGCCGGGCCCGGAAGTGGTTGCCGTTTACCAGCACCAGACTTTGGTGGGCCAGCAGCTCTTTCTGACTGAAGCCGTCCAGCTCCCGGCGCTGGTCCACGCGCCGGAAGCTGATTTTATCGGTCAGCTCGGCACTGGCGCCGGCCAGCATAATGGAGCTGGCCCCGCCCGCGCCACCGTCGGCCGCGTCGTCGCCGGCCGCGTGGTCAGCATCCACGTAGCCCACGCTCAAGGTGGCCGACAAAGCTGGCACGAGGCGCGTCACCAGCTCTTTTATCTTACCGCAGGGGGCGCCCAGAATGGCCAGCTCGTGGCGGCCAAACTCGCCGAGGGCGGGCCGGACCAGCGCCGCGTGCTTGGTGCGGGGCTTGGCAGAGTCGCTGGGGTTAGTCGGCATGATGAAAGTCGCTTTTGCCGCCGGTTTTATCCAGCAGGCGGGTTTCCTGAATCACGATGTCGTGGGAGAGGGCCTTACACATGTCGTACACGGTGAGGGCCGCTACCGAGGCGCCGGTGAGAGCCTCCATTTCCACGCCGGTTTTGCCCGTCACGGTGGCCGTGCAAATGATATGGATGGCCTCAGGGCTTACCACTTCAATCTGCACCTGGCAGTCGTCGAGGCCCAGCGGGTGGCAGAGCGGAATCAGGTCAGCGGTTTTTTTGGCGGCCATGATACCGGCCAGAATAGCCGTTTGAAACACCGGGCCCTTGCGGGTGGGCAGGTCGCCGGCCTGCACCAGCGCCAGAATTTCGGGACCGAGAAGTACGCGGCTGCGGGCCCGGGCCACGCGGCGGGTTGCGGTTTTGGCGCCCACATCGACCATGGCAGGCTGGCCGGCGGCATTCAGGTGGGTCAGGGAGCGGGAAGAGTCAGACATAGAAACGAAAAGGGGAACTGCGTACAAAGCCGGAGCCCGGGCCGAAAGTTGTGACAAAGCACGCAACTTAACCCTGACAACACGGTAGAGACGCATATTTGCGGCCCGGCGTTGAGCAACGGCTCCGGATTTAAGCAAACCAGGCCCGGCCGGCCCGGTCTGGATTGCCAGCCGGTAGGCTGGTTTACCTTTCTTTGTGCTACCCTCTCCCACGCCCCGAGCATTTCTTTCGCCCATGATTTCAGTTGACGAAGCCACGCGCCAGGTGCTGGCCACGGCCCGCCCCCTGCCCCCCGAAACCGTGCCGCTGCCGCAAGCCGTCGGCCGGGTGCTGCTCGAAGCCCTGCACGCCGACCGCGACTTTCCGCCCTTTCACCGGGTGGCAATGGATGGCATTGCGTTGAGCTTCGAAGCGGTGGCAGCCGGGCAAGCCACCTTTCCTATTGCCGCTACCCAGCTGGCCGGCATGCCGCCCCAGGCCCTGCTGGATGCGCAAACGGCCGTAGAAATCATGACCGGGGCTGCCCTGCCGCCCGGCACCGACACGGTAGTACGCTACGAAGATCTGGAGTTTCACGAGGTAAACGGTCAGCGCATAGCGGCGGTGCGGGTGCCACCACCCGTCGCCGGCCACAATGTGCACCGCCAGGCCTCCGACCGGGAGCAGGGCGCGCTGCTGTTGCCAGCGGGCATCCGGCTGAGCCCGGCCGAAATTGCGGTGGCCGCTACCATCGGAGCGGCCACGCTGCAGGTGGCCCGGCAGCTACGGGTGGCCGTCGTCAGTACCGGCGATGAGCTGGTGGAGCTGACCGAAACGCCCTTGCCCCACCAGATTCGGCGCTCCAACGCTTACATGGTGCAGGCCGCGCTGCAGCAGGCCGGGGTTCAGAGTGAGATTTTTCATTTCAACGACGACCAGGAGGCGCTGCGCCAGGGGCTGCCGCCGCTGCTGGCCGCCTACGATGCGCTGGTGCTCAGCGGGGGCGTATCGAAGGGGCAGGCCGACTTTCTGCCGGCCATGCTGCGGGAGCTGGGTGTAAGCCAGATTTTTCATGAGGTGCACCAGCGGCCGGGCAAGCCGTTCTGGTTTGGGGAAAAAGCCGGGGGCGCGGTGGTGTTTGCGCTGCCCGGCAACCCGGTTTCCACCTTCGTTAATTTCTACCAGTACGTGCTGCCCTGGCTGCGGCGCTGCGAGCAGCCGCACAGCAAGCTGCCCCGCCCCACGGCCCTGCTGGCCACCGATTTTTCTTTTGCGCCGCGCATTGCCTACTTCTTGCCCGTGCGCCTGGAGCTGTCGCCCTACGGCCACCTGCTGGCCCACCCGCAAAAAAGCGGCGGCTCCGGCGACCTGGCCTCCCTGCTGCAGTGCGACGCCTTCCTGCGCCTGCCCGCCGAGCCCACCGACTTTAAAGCCGGCGACGCCTTCCCCCTCGTGCGGTTTCGGTGAGGTGGTGAAGTGGTGAAATAGTGAGTTTGACGTTCTGGTGTCATTGCGAGGCACGAAGCAATTTGTCCTCTGCTGGTGACAAACGTTCTCTTACCAGAAAGCCCTTTCCTACCGCAGTAGGAAAGGGCTTTTCACTTCAGGGTGCTCGGCACATTTCAGAGGACGGATTGCCGCGGCTGCGCCTCGCAAGGAAACAAGAACATTAAACTCACCACCTAACTACCCCTCCACCTCCGAGCGTTTGAACTCGTGCCGACAGTGGGAGCAGTGGTAGCGTTTGCCGCGGCCGAGCAGCACCGAGAGCATCAGCATCGGGAGGCTGTAGGTGTTGCGGGGGGCGGGGCCGAAAGCCACGTCGGTGGAGTCGCACTTGGGGCAGTGCACGATGTCGGGTCCGGGCTCGTCGTCAGCGCGGGTGGCGGTCATGAACACGGTTTGGTAGCGCAGAATTTCGGCGGCTGCTTCCGCATCTTGCTGGCGCACGTGCAGGTGCACGCCGCCGGTAGCCGGGCCGTAAAGCCGGTTGAGCGCATTGGTCAGAAAGCAGGGAATCTGCTCGGCTTCCAGGCGGCTTTTGGCCAGGTGAGCCGTAATGGGGTCAACAAAGGACTCAAGCACCACAATACGGTCCTGGGCGGGCGGGAAATTCATGAGAAATGGTTACTAGTCAGGAAGGTAAGTAACAAACAAAAGAGCATTCGGCGGTGTGCCAAATGCTCTTTTGTTTTCCGGCGGTCCGGCGCTTGTCAGCCTGCTTACTTAAACAAAGCCAGGGCTTTAATGAAGGTTTGCGACACGCCCCACAGCAGGGGAACGCCCACGTACACCCAGGCCAGGGCGACCTGCAGGCTGGAAGATGACGCCGCGGCTTCGGGGGTTGAATTGGTCTTGGTTTCCATACAAAGGCAGGGTTAGCAACGAGCGAATACTGTAAAAACTACGCGGCCACCTTGGGGGCCGCCGCTTCCTTCACGTGGTAGCGCGCATCCACGGCCTTTACCAATAGGTTGGCCAGAAAGCCGATAACGAGCAGGCCGGCCATGGTGTAGAACACCGTCTGGTACGCTGCCGCCCCCGTCAGGCCCTTCGACTTCTGGCTTTCGTGCAGGAAGTTCACAATCAGGGGGCCCAGCACGCCGGCCGTGCTCCAGGCCGTGAGCAGGCGGCCATGAATGGCGCCGACTTGCATGGTGCCGAACAAGTCGCGCAGGTAGGCCGGAATCGTGGCAAAGCCGCCGCCGTACATGCTCAGAATCACGCAGGATACGATGACGAACAACGACAGTGAGGCACTAGCCGCCAGCGTAGGCACCAGGGCGTAGAGCACGATGCCCAGGCCGAAGTAAATCATGTAGGTGGGCTTGCGGCCTATCTTATCCGAGGCCGACGACCAGAAAAAGCGGCCCAGCAGGTTGAACAGGCTGAGCAGGCCCACGAAGCCGGCTGCCGCTGCTGCCGTCACACCCAGGCCGGCGCCCATCGACTTATCCGAGAAAGTTTCCTGGATGAGGGGCGAGGCCGTTTCGAGCACCCCGATACCGGCCGTCACGTTCATGCACAGCACCACCCACAAGAGCCAGAACTGCGGCGTTTTGATGGCCGTATCGGCGTCCACGTTGTGGGTGGTAATCATGGCGTTGGCTGTCGTGGGAGGCACGTAGCCCTCGGGTTTCCAGCCTTCGGCCGGCACCCGGATGGTGAACACGCCGAAGAGCATGAAGAGCAGGTAAATCAGGCCCATAGTCAGGAAGGTGGGGGCCACACCCATGGGGGCCGAAGCTTTGTAGTGGTCCATCAGGGCCACGGCCAGCGGGGAGCCAATCATAGCGCCGCCGCCAAAACCCATGATGGCCATGCCCGTAGCCACGCCGGGCCGGTCGGGAAACCACTTGATAAGCGTGCTTACGGGCGAGATATAGCCGATGCCCAGCCCGATGCCGCCCACGAAGCCGTAGCCGAAATACACTAGCCAGATGCTGTGCAGGTGCACGCCCAGGGCCCCGATGAAAAAGCCGCCGCTGAAGCACAATGCCGAAGCCAGCATGGCCTTGCGAGGGCCCACCCGCTCCAACCATTTCCCAAACACGGCCGCCGACAACCCCAGCAGCACAATGGCAATGGAGAAGATGACCCCTAGTTGGGCCGGCGTCCAGTCGGCGGGGGCGGGGGCGTCTACGTTGCCGCTAATAAGGGCTCCCATGGGCTTTTTGAACACGCTGAAGGCGTAGGCCTGCCCAATGGCCAGGTGAATTGCCAGCGCGGCCGGCGGAATCAGCCAGCGGTTGAAGCCCGGCCCGGCAATGGTGCGGCTGCGGTCCAGTAAAGAATCAGTTGCCATGGGAATTGGTTAGGGGTGAGGAATGAGAAGAACGGGTATCAATCAGCCGGACCCAGGCCCGGCCGTCTTGAAGTAGGCTGATAACCAGGCGGAAGCAAGGATGTTGGGCTCTTTAACGACAGATTTGCTTTCCAGGGCTGGTTTTTTTGCTAATCTGGTATAGGCACAACGGTTTAGTTTGCGGCCGGCTCCCGCAAAAGCCACCCACGGGGGCCCTTGGCGCGGGTACTCTTCAGAAACTCTTCCACTCCGTCCTTGATGCGCTCGGCCAGCTGCTGCTGAAAAGCCGGGTCAGTGAGGCGCTTTTCATCCTCGGGGTTCGATACGAAAGCCGTTTCAATCAGGGCGTTAGGATATTCGGTGGCCCCATTCAGGTTGAAGTTGAAACTGCCCACGTTGCCGAAGCCCTTCAGGCCGGTTTTGCGCACCTCGTTGTAAATAGCCAGCGCCAGGGGGCGGTACGCCACGTAGCGGTAGTAGGTGCTGGTACCCTGCACTGTAGCGCTTCCCGAGGAGTTGACGTGGATGCTGAGCAGCAAGTCGGGGTTGAGTTGGCGCATTAGCAGCACGCGGGAGCCGTTTTCCACGGTCACGTCGGTTTCACGCGTCATCAGCACCCGGGCACCGGCTTTTTCCAGCTCCTGGCGTAGCTTCTGGGCAATGGCCAGCGTGAGCACCTTTTCCTGGCTGCCCTTGGCCGAAGCAGCACCTACGTTGGTGCCGCCGTGGCCGGCATCGAGGCCGATGGTGAGGCCCTTCAGGCTGAGCCTGGCCGGGGGGCGCTTCACCCGAATTCGGAGAGTGGTGCCGCGGTAGTCGATGCTGTAGCCCCAGGCCTGGGCGTGGCGCAGGGGCAGTACCAGCCGGAAAATATCGGGCTGGGGCTGCTCGTAGTACACGTTGCCCAGTTCCCGCAGCCCGTCGCGCTGAGTTATCCAGTTGGTGTTGGAGGTAGCCCCGAAGATGTCGACTACAAGGCGCGTCGGGTTGGTCAGCAGTTGGGAGCGGTAGGGCAGGCGGGCCTCCAGTGGCACCTGCACGTAGTCGTAAAGCGAGTCGCCGGCCACGCTCCAGGAGCCGGTGAGCGAGGTGGGCACAAAGCCGCCCGGGGGCAGCAGGCGCACCACGTCCTGGGGCACCCAGGCCACCTGGTTTTCGGCCAGCCGCACCCGGTACTGCGCGCCCACCATGCCCGTGACATGCAGCACCACGGCCGAGTCGAGGTAGCCGAGCTTGGCCCCGCCCAGCCGGTCTTCACCCAGGCCGTGGTTCAGGTAGGCGAGCTGGCCCTTGGTAAGCGCCAGCTGGGGAGCGTCGGGGCTCAGAAACCGGACTTTACTGCGGCTAAAAGCCGAGGCCAGCGCCACAGTGTCGTTGCGCATTACCTGAAAAAGGATGGGCCGGTTCTGGAGCGTGTCGCCGGGGCGCACCACGTAGGTACCTTGGTAGATACCACGCTGGCCCTTCGTTTGCGCCGGGGGCAGCTCCGTCATGGGCAGGCCCCTGAGAAAGGTGACGCGCTGGCCCGGCCTGCCTTTCAGGCGCACCTGCAGCCGGTCGCCGGGCTGCAGCCACTGGTTGGTGGCCGGCACCGTTTCCGCCGTTTCAATCAGGGCCTGGGCCCGGCTACTCACGGCCAGACTACTCAGCACGAGTACTAGCAGCAACTGCCAGGAGCGGTAAACTGAATGAGAAGGGGTCATAGGATAAACGCAAAAAAGCCCCGCGGAAACGGGGCTTTGAAGAATGCAAACCGCAACGTTATTCCTGAACGGCCTTTACGGCCTCGCCCAGGTCTTTCACGTCGCGGCTGGTTTCGTGGGTTGTAAACTCGGCCTGCAGCGCCCGGATGCGGAGCTCGTCGCGGCCTTTCACGTCCAGCCGGATAGCCTTCAGCCGCTCGTTCAGCCGCTTGTAGATGCTGCTGGCGTAGTCCCAGTCGCGCTGAGTCCACTGCTTGCGCTGGGCCCGGGTCTGGCGCAGCAGCTGCACGTAGGCGGGCTCGATGGTAGCCGGCGTCAGGGCTTCGATATCGGAATAGGTGCCGAGCAGCTGCTGGGTGAAAGCGGCCGAGGCGGCATTGTCGAGCGGCTGCCGGTTGCGGGCCCGCGAAACGGAGTCGAAGCGTGCGGCCCGGCGTCCGGCGTTGCGCAGCCGGTCGGCGGCGCGGTCGGCCAGGGTATCGAGCTTGCGGGCTTCATCCCGCACTATTTCCTGCCGCTCGCGCGGCGTCGTGTCGCAGGCCGACAGCAAGCTGGCGCCCACGGCAAAGAGGGCCATACCAGCAACGGAGGAGAGGCTAAGTCGTGTCATAGGGCTCTGTACGTAAGTGGCGCGCCGAAGATTAATCCGAAGCTGAACAATGGCTACTGCGCCACCGTCTGCATCTTGAAGGTAAAGGGCAGCTCATACACCACCGGCACGGCCCGGCCGTCTTTGCGGGCCGGAATCCACTGCTGGGGAATGGTGCGGCACACGCGCATAGCCTCCTCGTCGCAGCCGCCACCCACGCTCATCAGCACCTTGTGGCCACTGGCCTGCCCGAGCGTATCAATCATGAAAGAAATCAGGACTTTACCCTGCAGCTTGCGGTCCTGGGCCGCCGTTGGGTACACCAGTTTGGTGGTGTAGGACGCCAGGGCCGGGTCGCCGCCCACAAACAGCGGGGGCTGGTCGACGCGGGCGCGGCTCCACTCGCCGGGCTGCAGCTGCACATCGTACATAATGTCCTCCACAGGCCGGAAAAAAACCAGCTTCTTGGCCGTGTGGTCGTACTTCTGCACCGTCACCTGCCGTCCGTCGCGGGTGTAGGCAAAGTATTCCCAGACGCCCACTTTATTGCCTTTCTCAATCATGCCGCTCTCGAATTCCGTTTTGCGGAGACGCTGGCATAAGGCAACTGTTGGCAATGCGCAAGCCAACAGTACTACGAGTACAGTTTTTTTCATAGAACGGGTGGGAAAAACTGTTCTGCTACAACCAGCAGCCGCAAGCCGAGGGGGGATTCGGGTTATACGGTTTGCTTGAATAGTTATATCAGAAGCGGGCTATTACAAAAGGTGAAGAAGAATGGATGTGTGGCCTAAAAGCTGGTAGCCAGCAAAAAAGACTAAAATAGAGATGGGCTTACACTTTTCGCAAAAAGGTGTAAGCCCAGTAAAGTTAAAGATTTATATAGAGCCGCGCAAGAATAAGCCGCGCTAGATATTTTCGTCGAGCTGGTCGCGTAGGTCGTGCAGACGGACCTGCAGGCCGGGGAAGTGGGGACAAATTGCCTCCAGGCGCCGGAGTACGTGCAGCGTGCCCCGGTAGTCGCCCAGGGTTTGCAGAATGGTAGCCCAGCCCGACAGCGCGCCGAAGTGGCGGGGCTCGTGGCGCAGGGTTTGGGCAATGTCGAGCAGGGAGGCACGGTACTCGCCGCGCAGGTAGTAGGCCGTGGCGCGCTTGTTCCAGCCTTCCGCAAAGCCGGGCAGCTGCTCAGTAAGCGCCGTAAACACACTGATAGCCGCCGAGTAGTCGCCGGCGGCCAGGGCGCGCAGGCCCACTTCGAGCTGCTTGTCCTGCTCCCAGTCGCCGGTCATGAGCCAGTGCTGCCAGATGCCGTTTTGCAGGGCCTCGATTTCAACGGGCGAGGTGGCCGCCCGCAGCCGGGCAAATAAGTCGTCGAGCGTATCCAACGGCGAGAAGTGAAATGATGAAATGGCGAGTTGTCGTTGGGTTTACGCAATTGCGCGCGTTCAGAACATCAAACTCACCATTTCACAAGTTCGCCCTTTCACCGCTTAAAACAGCGCCGAGGCCACCCGCCGGATAGATTCGGACTTGCCCATAGAGTAGTAGTGCAGGCAGGGCACGCCGTGGGCCATCAGCTCCTTGCTCTGGTTGATGCACCACTCGATGCCGATCTGGCGGGCCGCTTCGTTGTCGGCGCAGTGGTGCACGGCCTCCGACAGCTCCTCGGGAATGTTGAGGTAGAAGGAGCGGGGCAGCATCGTGAGCTGGCCTTTGGTCGTCAGGGGCTTGAGGCCCGGAATGATGGGCACGTTGATGCCCGCATCCCGGCACTTTTTCTCGAAGTTGAAGTACTGCTCGTTGTCGAAAAACATCTGGGTCACGATGTACTCGGCCCCGCGGTCTACCTTGTGCTTGAGGTAGCGCAAGTCGGCGCCGTAGTTGGGCGCCTCGAAGTGCTTTTCGGGGTAACCGGCCGTGCCGATGCAGAAGTTGGTGGCCCAGGTATCGTCCTGCTCCTCATCCAGATACTCGCCCTTGTTGAGGTTGGCTACCTGCCCAATCAGGTCGCAGGCGTAGGCGTGGCCGTCGGGTTCGGGCTTGAAGTGGCCTTCGCTCTTGATGGGGTCGCCGCGCAAAGCCAGCACGTTGTCGATGCCCAGGAAGTGCAGGTCAATCAGGGCGTTTTCGGTTTCCTCCTTCGAGAAGCCCCCGCAGATGAGGTGAGGCACGGTGTCCACGTCGAAGCGGTTTTTGATGGCCGCGCAGATGCCTACGGTGCCGGGGCGGCGGCGCACGGTTTTCTTTTCGAGCAGGCCGTTGGGGTGCTGGCGGTACACGTATTCCTCCCGGTGGTAGGTCACGTCGATGAACGGCGGCTTGAACTCCAGCAGGGGCTCGATATTGGAAAACAGCGTCTGGATATTTTCGCCCTTGCGGGGCGGCAGCACTTCGAAGGAAAACAGGGTTTTGCCGTCGGCGCGGGTTAGATGTTCGGTTACTTTCATAGAGCAGGCGAAACCAGGTTTCGCGGGGCATTGTAATGGTAATTTAAGCTCCCCTCCTCAGATGAGGATGGGTTGGGGGTGGTTGATACTCGTTGAAAGGCTTTGGGAACTACTGCTGCCAAATCGTTCAACGATTGAACCACCCCGCCCTTCGGGCACCCCTCCTTAAAAAAAAGAGGGGAATTAATGTTCCTACAATGCCGTGACGGGCACGGCAGTATTATCGTAGTTCAGGTTGGGCGACAACCACCGCTCCAGCTCCGGTACCGGCATGTTTTTGCGCCGAGCAATGTCCTCGACCTGGTCCCGGCCGATTTTGCCCAGGCCGAAGTAGCGCGAATCGGGGTGGGCGTAGTAGAGGCCACTGACCGAGGAGGCGGGGTACATGGCCAGGTTTTCGGTGAGCTTGATTTCGGTCTGGTTTTCGGCGTCGAGCAGGTTGAACAGGGTGATTTTCTCGGTGTGGTCGGGGCAGCCGGGGTAGCCGGGGGCGGGCCGCACGCCGCGGTATTTCTCCTGAATCAGGTCTTCCTTGCTGAGCTTTTCGTCGGCCGAATACCCCCAGAACTCCTCCCGCACCCGCTGGTGCAGGCGCTCGGCAAAGGCCTCGGCCAGACGGTCGGCCAAAGCCTTGATCATGATGCTGGAGTAGTCGTCGTGGTCGGCTTCAAACTGCTCAATCAGCTTTTCAATGCCTAGCCCGGCCGTGACGGCAAAGCCGCCGATGTAGTCGGCGCGGCCCGATTCTTTGGGAGCCAGGAAGTCGGAGAAGGCCAGGTTGGGCACGCCGGGGGCTTTTTCGCTCTGCTGGCGCAGGGTGAAAAACTCGGTAGCCAGCGTGTCGCGCTGCTCGTCGGTGTAGACTTCAATGGTATCGGAGCCGACGGTGTTGGCGGGCCAGAAGCCCACCACGGCGCGGGCCGTGAGCAGGTTTTCGGCAACTACCTTTTGCAGCATAGCCTGGGCGTCGGCGAAGAGCTTGGTGGCGGCTTCGCCCAGCGTTTCGTCTTCCAGAATGCGGGGGTAGCGGCCTTTCAGCTCCCAGGTGTGGAAGAAGGGCGTCCAGTCGATGTACTCGGCCAGCTCGGCCAGCGGGTAGTTGTCGAGCACCTTGGTGCCCAGGAAGGTCGGCCGGGTAATGGGGGCCGCGTCCCAGTCGGCGTGGAAGCCGTTGGCCCGGGCCGCCTCGATGGGCAGGTAGCTTTTTTCGCGCTGCCGGCCGGCGTAGTCATTGCGCAGGGTCGTGTACTCGTCGTGCACGGCGCGGGCGTAGGTTGCGTGGCTGCTGCCGAGCAGGCTGGCGGCCACGCCCACCGAGCGGGAGGCGTCGTGCACGTGCACCACGGGGCCGGAATAGTTGGGCGCAATCTTCACCGCCGCGTGCAGGCGGGAGGTAGTAGCGCCACCGATGAGCAACGGGGTTTTGAGGCCGCGCTTTTCCATTTCCTGGGCCACGTACACCATTTCGTCGAGGCTGGGCGTAATCAGGCCGCTGAGGCCGATAACGTCGACTTCCTGCTTCACGGCCTCGTCCAGAATCTTCTCCAACGGCACCATCACGCCCAGGTCCACGATGTCGAAGTTGTTGCAGGCCAGCACCACGCCCACGATGTTCTTGCCGATGTCGTGCACGTCGCCTTTCACGGTGGCTAGCAGGATTTTACCCGCCGTCTGCCGCTCCGAGCCCTGCTTGTCGGCCAGCAGGTAGGGTTCGAGGTAGGCCACGGCCTTCTTCATCACGCGGGCCGACTTCACCACCTGGGGCAGGAACATTTTGCCGGCCCCAAACAGGTCGCCCACCACGTTCATACCGGCCATCAGCGGGCCTTCAATGACTTCCAAAGGCCGACCGACCTGCTGGCGCACTTCCTCGGTGTCCTGGTCGATAAACTCGGTTATGCCGCGCACAAGGGCGTGTTGGAGCCGCTCGGCCACCGGCAGGCTGCGCCAGGCGTCGGCTACTACTTCCACCTTGTCCTTCTGCTTCACGGTTTCGGCGAAGTCCACCAGCCGCTCGGTGGCGTCGGGGCGGCGGTTAAGCAGCACGTCTTCCACCAGCTCCAGCAAATCTTTGGGAATTTCGTCGTAGACGCCCAGCTGGCTGGGGTTCACGATGCCCATATCCAGGCCCGCCCGAATAGCATGGTAGAGGAAGGCCGAGTGCATGGCCTCACGCACCACGTCGTTGCCGCGGTAGCTGAAGCTGATGTTGCTGACCCCGCCGCTGGTCAGGGCGCCGGGCAGGTTGGCTTTAATCCAGCGGACGGCCTCGATGAAGTCCAGCGCGTAGTTGCGGTGTTCCTCCATGCCGGTGCCGACGGTCAGGATGTTGGGGTCGAAAATGATGTCCTGGGCCGGGAAACCGACTTCGTTTACCAGAATATCGTAGCTGCGCTGACAGATTTCGATGCGCTTTTCGAAGGAGTCAGCTTGGCCGTTCTCGTCGAAGGCCATGACCACCATAGCCGCCCCGTAGGCGCGCACGGTGCGGGCCCGCTCCTTGAACACTTCCTCGCCTTCCTTGAGCGAAATCGAGTTGACGATGCTCTTGCCCTGCACGCACTTGAGGCCCGCTTCGAGCACGCTCCACTTCGAGGAGTCAATCATGACCGGCACGCGGGAAATGTCGGGCTCGGAGGCAATCAGGTTCAGAAACGTCGTCATGGCCTGCTCTGAGTCGAGCATGCCTTCGTCCATGTTCACGTCGAGGACCTGGGCGCCACCCTCCACCTGGTCACGGGCCACTTGCAGAGCGGCTTCGTAGGCGCCGGTGCGAATGAGGCGGGCAAAGGCGCGGGAGCCAGTCACGTTGCACCGTTCGCCCACGTTCACGAACAGCGAATCGGGGTAGATGCCGAAGGGCTCCAGACCGGCCAAACGAGTGGCTTTTGGCACTTCGGGCAGCTTGCGGGGCTGATATTTCTCGGCCAGCTTGGCCAGCTCGGCAATGTGCTGGGGCGTGGTGCCGCAACAGCCGCCGGCCACCGTCACGATGCCGTCCTTGAGGTAATTTTCCACCACGGCCGCAAATTCCTGGGCCGACTCGTCGTAGCCGCCAAAGGCGTTGGGCAGACCGGCGTTGGGGTAAGCCGAAATATGCACGTCGGCAATGCGGCTCAGCTCCTTCACGTAGACCTGCAGCTGGTCGGCGCCGAGGGCGCAGTTCAACCCCACGCTCAGCAGAGGCAAGTGGCTGATGGAGTTCCAGAAAGCCTCCACCGTCTGGCCCGAAAGGGTGCGGCCGGAGGCGTCGGTAATCGTGCCCGAAATCATGACCGGCACCACTTTGCCGCCCTCATCGAAGAATTTCTGCACCGCGTACAGGGCGGCCTTGGCGTTGAGCGTGTCGAAGATGGTTTCGATGAGCAGAGTATCCGAGCCGCCTTCCACCAGGCCGCGCACCTGCTCCAGGTAGGCCGTGGCCAGCTCATCAAACGTCACGGCGCGGAAGCCGGGCCGGTTCACGTCGGGCGACAACGATGCCGTGCGGTTGGTGGGCCCGATGGCGCCGGCTACGAAGCGTGGCTTATTGGGGTTCTGGGCCGTAAATTCGTCGGCTACTTCCTTAGCAATGCGGGCCGACTCGAAGTTGAGCTCGTACACCACGTGCTCCAGCCCGTAGTCAGCCTGGGCAATAGTGGTGCCGCTGAACGTGTTGGTTTCCACCATGTCGGCCCCGGCGGCGAAGTAGTCGGCGTGAATGCCCCGGATAATGTCGGGACGGGTCAGGCTGAGCAAATCGTTGTTGCCGCGCAGGGGCTTGGGGTGGTCGGCAAAGCGGGTGCCGCGAAAGTCGGCTTCCTCCAGCGTGTGGCGCTGAATCATGGTGCCCATGGCGCCATCGAGCACGAGGATGCGCTGCTGCAGAATGTCGTAAAGCGGGGAGTCGGGGCGGAGCGTGGTGGGCTGCATATCGGCGTTTCTAAGGAAATAGTGCGCTAAAAAGTGCCTATCCAGAAAGAGCCGCGCGGAAAAACGCATGCCGTACTTATCTTCTTCCGAGGCCGAAGCAGCGGAATGGGAGTTGGCACCTTGTTTTATTTCAGGTTGCCAAGACGTCGTCGGGCCCAGTCCCTCGGTCTTTCTGGATAAGTAACACAGCGAATATACAGCAGGAAAATCCGAAATCCAATTTTGTGCAACTTCGGGGCGTTATCCGGCTACAGACATACCCAAGCCACTATATGATGCTTCCACGCTGGTTTTATAGCTGATGACGGCACGACTACTGTTCCTAACCGGCCGCGGCCTGACCATCGTGCTGATGGCGGCCGGTGCGCTGCGGGCCCAAACCCCACGCCGGGCCGCTTCTTCGGTAACGACGAGTGACGTAGAGAAGCTGCCTAAGGGCATAACGGTGCCCGGCCGGCTACCCCGGGGCACCGGGCTGCGGGCGGCCTACTACACCGGCGCGGTGCGCGGCGCAGCAGTACACACGCGGGTAGAGCCGGTGGTAAACGTGACGTGGAAGGGCGCGGCGCCCGCGCCGGGCGTAGCCGGGCAGGGCTTTTCGGTGCGCTGGACGGGCTACATCTACGCACCGGAGTCGGGCCTGTACGTGCTGCATACCGAGTGGGACGATGCCCTCGACATCCGCTTTGGCGGCAACGACGTGATGACCATGGAGAAATACGAGCCGGAGTATTTCCTGCCCGACAAGCCGCCCCTGCTGGTTGATATGGTGTATACCCTGCAGGCCGGGCAGCTGTACCGGATTGATCTGACCTGCAAGAACGTGCAGGGCGTGTCGCGGGCAATATTGTCGTGGGCGCGGCCCTCGGTGCTGGGCAACCCGGCGACGGAAGCGGCGGCCCTTGCCGCCAAAGCCCCGGGCAAGCTGACCGTAGTGCCCCAGCGGTACCTGTATCCGGTGCTGCCCCGGCCGCTGCCGGAGCCCGTGGCCGCCCGGCCCGCACCCGTGGCGCGTCCCGCCGCCGTTGTCCGCCGGCCGCCGGCCGGGGTCAAGCGGAAGGCTGTCCCGCCCGAGCCGGCCGTCACGCCAGCAGCAGCGCCGGCGTTGCCCGACCTGCGGAGCTTGGCTAAAGGGGCCACCGTTGCCTTGTCCCAGCTGTACTTTACCCAGAGCACGGCTAATTTGCTACCCGCTTCCCGGCCCCTGCTGAACTCCCTGGTGCAGAAGCTGCGGGAGCAGCCCGCGCTGCGGCTCGAAATTGCGGGCCACACCGATAATGTGGGCGAGCCGGCCAAAAACCTGCGTTTATCCCAGCAGCGCGCCAACGTGGTGCGGCGCTACCTGGTGCAGCAGGGCATCGACTCGGTGCGGCTCACGGCCCGGGGCTACGGGGGCACCCGCCCGGTGGCCGACAACGGCGACCCGCAGCAGCGGCCCCGCAACCGCCGGGTGGAAATCGTAGTGCGGTAAGCCGGTAAACACGGTTTCGGGCCACGAAAACAGGAAATCGGAGCACCTGGGAAACATTTATGTAGCTACATTGGTTGACAGACGTCAATCCGCCGGAATTGCTACCGGCGCGTTTATTCCGACTTATTTTTCTCAACCATGAGCCAAGCTTCCAACCTTTTCACGCCCTTCACGATGGGCGCCCTCTCGCTGCCCAACCGCCTGGTAATGGCGCCCATGACCCGCAGCCGGGCCAACAACGAAGGCAACGTACCCACCGACTCGACGGTGACATATTATGCCCAGCGCGCCTCGGCCGGTCTGATCATCACCGAAGGCGCCCAGGTTTCGCCCCAGGGTGTGGGCTACGTTTTCACGCCCGGTATCCACTCCGACGCCCAGGTAGCGGGCTGGCGCAAAGTCACCGACGCGGTACACGCCGCGGGTGGCCGCATCTTTATCCAGCTCTGGCACGTGGGCCGCATTTCCCACCCCGACTTCCATAACGGGGAGCTGCCCGTCGCGCCCTCGGCCGTGCAGCCCACGGGCGTGCAGGCCTACACCACCAATGGCATGCAGGAAATCCCCGCGCCCCGGGCCCTGGAAACGGCCGAGGTGAAAGCCGTGGTAGAAGACTTCCGCAAAGCCGCCGCTAATGCCAAAGCTGCCGGCTTCGATGGCGTGGAAATTCACGGCGCCAATGGCTATCTGGTCGACCAGTTCATTCAGGATGGCACCAACCAGCGCACCGACGAGTATGGCGGCAGCGTAGAAAACCGGGCCCGCTTCGCTCTGGAAGTAGTGCAGGCCGCCGCCGAGGTCTTTGGCGCCGACCGGGTTGGCATTCGCCTGGCGCCCACCGGGGCCATGGGCGGCATCACCGACTCGGACCGGGTGAAAACCTTCAGCTACGTCGCCGAGCAGCTCAACAAGCTGGGCCTGGCCTATCTGCACGTCATTGAGGCGCTGCCTGGCCACCCCATGGCCGCCGCACCCGGTGTGCCAGCCGTAGCCGCCCACCTGCGCAAGATCTTCACCGGCCCCTTCATTCTGAATGGCGGCTACACCCAAGAAACGGCCGAAGCCGCCCTGGCCAACAACGAGGCCGACCTGATTGCCTTCGGCGTACCCTTTATTGCGAACCCCGACCTAGTGGAGCGCTTCGAGCAGGGCGCGGCCCTGAACACGCCCGACCCCGCCTCGTTCTACGCCGGCGGCGACAAAGGCTACATCGATTACCCCTCGCTGCAGGAAGTGCCGGTAGCTACCGAGCAATAATTGCTTCTCACATAAGCGTGTAAGCAAAAGCCCTGCTGCGGATTATCCGCGGCAGGGCTTTTTCGTGGCTGGCTATTGCTGATGGGAAGCCGAGGTTGGTTGTATTTCCAGGCTCAGAATCTGGGCGCCCAGGGCCGGCAGACCCAGCAGGGGCTGGGCGCGGTGCTGCCGGAGAAACTCGACTACGGCCGGGCTGGGTGGGGCACCGGGGTTGAGGTCGAAGAGCATAAAAACGGGCCGGCTGGTGCGCAGGGCTTGGTGGGCCAGCAGCGAATCGGCATCCAGAATGATGTGACCAGCCAGGCGGGCCGCAATTTCCACGCGCTTGTTGTAGTAGTTGCGGGCAAAGAGAATCGGCTTTCCCGGCCGCACCGTGCGCAGCAGCGAGTCTAGGCGGCCGACTTCGGCACGGTGGCCGGGGGCTTGGTCCATAGAAAAAGTGGGCTGCCGAAACACCAGCTGGGCCGTGCGCCGGTCGCGCGTGACGAGCGACAACAGCAGCGCCGCGCCCAGCAGGGCTACGCCGGCGCCGCGCAGCAGCGGGGCAAGTCGGGGCGGGCGGGCCAGCACCAGCACCAGCAGCATGGCCGACACACTCAGGAAAGCCGGTAGGAAATAGCGCGTATCGGCCACGTAGGTCCAGCTGCCGCCGGCAAACCAGCCCACTAGCGCCGCTGGGTAGCGCAGGGACAGCGCGACGAGCAAAGCGCCGCAGAGTCCGGCCGTACCGAGGGCCAGCAGGTGAAACAGCACCCGGCGGGTGGGCCACACCCGGCCCCGGCGGTGCGCGCCCCGCCATTCGTTCCGCAGCCCGGCCAGCAGCAACGCCGCTACCGTTGCTGAAACCAGAATTACGGCTCCGGCGCGAAGTAAAGTGCCGTTTGGAAGTCGGCTGAAGTCTAGCTCGTTGGAAAAAAAGCTGTGGTACAGTACCGGGTCGAGCTGCCACAGGTGATGCCAGTAGAGGCCCAGCGTGGCGCGGCTGGCCGGCTCGGTGGTGAGCTGGGTATAAAACTGGGTGATGTAGTAGGCGTCGCCGGCCACGCGGGCCTGGTAGAGCAGCAGCCCGCCCAGCAGCAGCACCAGCAGCAGCAGGGCCGCCAGGGCCGGGCGGCGCAAGGCCGGCCGCCAGCGCCAGGCGAACAGCAGCAGCGTGAGGGGCAGGAAAAAAGCCAGCGGGTAATACGCAAACCGCATCAGGCAGGCCGCAAAGCCCAGACTGCTCATAACCAGCGCGGGGCCCAGGCCGGAAGAGGCGCGGCGGGCTGCCGTCGGGCGGGTGAGCAGGTGCAACAGCACCGCCAGCCCGCCGGTGTAGAAAGCCAGGGCCAGCAGATCGGTGCCGAACAGCAAATGAAACGGGGCGTTGCTCAGGCCCCAGAACAGGAAAAAAGCGGCCGGCGCCCAAGGTACCAGTGTATTGCGCAGCGGCCTGAGCAGATACCACCAGGCCATAAGCAGCCCCAGCAAACCGGCCCAGTGCATAATTTGGGTAGCCAGCAGCACATCGGGGCCCGCTACTCGCAGCAGACCCGCCATCAGCCAGGCATAGCCGGGGGGCCACAGGTTCAGGGGCTCGAACACGGGCCGGGAAAGGTCCTGCCAGTTTACCCGGGCCAGACTGATACCGTGGCCGCGCAGCAGGTTCACGGCGCTTTCCGTCTGGGTTTGCATGTCGCGCGTGAGCTGGGGCATGGCCAGCTCGTGGGCCCAGCGCAGCAGCACGGCCAGGCCAAACGCCAGGCGGTTGAGCAGCTTCCAGGAAGGTTGTCGAGTCATGAGCCGGGGAAAAGGGCGGCCGGGCTCCAGGGCGAGGCTGCCAGCCCGGCAAAAGTATCCCGATTCGGCGGGGTCCGCAACCGGGGCCGCGGTGAGGCCGCCGTATGGGCGCGGGATGCCACGCCGGAACTCGACCATACGCCCGTTTTTACGTAAGCCTAAGCTCTAACTACTTACACCACCGCCCCATGGCTGCTAAAAAAGCGTCGACCTCCGCCAAAACTCCTGCTCCTAAGAAAACTGCCGCGCCTAAGCCCGAAACGCGGCCCACGGCCAAAGATATGAAAGCCGAAAAGCTGCCCTACCCGGCCAAGCAAGCCGATATGAAGCAGCAGCCCGATACCGATTTTGCCAACTACAAGGCCGCTGGTAAGCTCGACGGAAAAATTGCCCTCATCACCGGCGCCGACTCCGGCATTGGGCGGGCCGTAGCCATTGCCTTTGCCCTGGAAGGTGCCGACGTGGCCGTGCTCTACAACGAAAACGACGTGGACGCCGAGGAAACCAAGCGTCAGGTAGAGAAGCGCAAGCGCCGCTGCATTCTGCTCAAGCTCGACGTGCGCGACCCGGAACAGTGCCGCCAGGCCGTGCGCCGCACCCTGGCCGAGCTGGGCGGGCTGAACATTCTGGTCAACAATGCGGCCTTTCAGATGGCCCAGGAGAAGTTCGAAGACATTCCCGAGGAGCAGATCCGCCGCACCTTCGACACCAATATTCTGGGCTACATCTGGATGGCCCAGTCGGCCCTGCCCCACCTGCAGGCCGGCGACTCTATCATCAACACCGGCAGCATCGTGGGCCTCACCGGCAACCCGCTGCTGGTCGACTACACGGCCAGCAAGTCGGCCATTCACGCCTTCACCAAAAGCCTGGCTACCCACCTGGGCGAGCGGAATATCCGGGTGAACTGCGTGGTGCCCGGCCCGGTCTGGACGCCCAACATTCCGGCTACCATGCCGGCCGAGGAAATCGAGAAGTTTGGCTACGAAGTGGCCCTGCAGCGCCCCGGCCAACCCGAGGAACTGGCCCCGGCCTACGTGCTGCTGGCCTCCCAGGATGGCTCCTTCATGACCGGCAGCCTCGTGCATGTTACCGGCGGCAAGCTTTCCAGCGACCAGTAAGGCGGGCTTTTTAGGCTTGAAGAGTAGTAGCGCGAACTACAAAGTTCGCGCTACTATGTACTGATTATCCTACAGACTGCGGGCAATGCCCATTTCCAGGCCCCGCAGCTCGGCCAAGCCACGCAGGCGGCCGATGGCGGAGTAGCCCGGGTTGGTGCGCTTGTGCAAATCGTCGAGCATCTGGTGGCCGTGGTCGGGGCGCATGGGCAGGCGCACCTGGCGCTGGCGCATGAGCAGTACCAGCTCGCGCATAACGGCGTACATATCCACGTCGCCTTCCAGGTGGTTGGCCTCGTAGAAGTTGCCCTGCGCGTCGCGCTGGGTGCTGCGCAGGTGAAGGAAATGAATCCGGTCGGCAAACTGGCGCACCATGCCGGGCAGGTCGTTGTCGGGCCGCACGCCGAACGAGCCGGTGCAGAAGCACAGCCCGTTAGCGGTTGAGGGCACGGCTTCGAAGAGGGCCTGCACGTCGGCGGCGGTGCTTACCACGCGCGGCAAGCCCAGAATCGGGTAGGGCGGGTCGTCGGGGTGAATGGCCAGGTTGATGCCGACTTCCTCCGCTACCGGCACGATTTGCTGCAAAAACAGAATCAGGTGCTCCCGCAGCCGGGCTGCATCGATGCCTTGGTAGGCATCCAGGGCCTGCTGAAACTGTTCCAGGGTGAAGCTTTCCTCCGAGCCGGGCAGGCCGGCAATAATGTTGCGCTGCAGCAGTTCCCGTTCGGCCTCGCTCATGGCTTGCAGTCGGGCTTCGGCCTGGGCCAGCTCCTGCGCCGAGTACTCCTGCGCGGCCCCCGGACGCTGTAGTAGCAGGGCATCGAAGGCCACGAAAGCGGCCCGCTCGAAGCGCAGGGCTTTGGAGCCGTCCTCTACTTGGTAGGCCAAGTCGGTGCGCGTCCAGTCGAGCACGGGCATGAAGTTGTAGGTCACGGTGCGAATCCCACAGGCGGCCAGGTTGCGCAGGCTCTGCTGGTAGTTCGTAATGTGCCGGGCAAAGTCGCCGGTGCGGGTCTTGATCTGCTCATGTACCGGCACGCTTTCCACCACGCTCCATACCAGGCCCGCGGCGGCTACTTCCGCCTGCCGCTTCTTGATTTCTTCCACCGACCACACTTGGCCGTTGGGTACGTGGTGCAGGGCCGTGACGACATCGGTAGCCCCGGCCTGGCGAATGTCGGACAGGCTCACCGGGTCAGTGGGGCCGTACCAGCGCCAGCTTTGAATAATGGACATAAGTAAGGGGTAAGACTTGAGCAGCTTTTTATCAGAATTGAAATTGCCCGTCATGCTTGGTCTGTCATGCTGAGCTTGCCGAAGCATCTCTCCCGCAATGCTAATTAAGGTACTTTGGCGGTAGAGATGCTTCGGCAAGCTCAGCATGACAAATTACTTTGGCAACATCAGCCCGCGAGATTCCTCGCTCTGCTCGGAATGACGTTCTGTTGGGCAATGACTACCAACGACACGCACCACAGGCCGCCGCAGCTGTTGAAGCTGCCGCCCACTATCACCTTTTCGCCGGTTCCGAAGCGGGAAACGGCGCTGAACAGGCAGCTGAGCGTGCCGGTGAGCCGGCCGGTACTAACGCAAAACGCGGCGCCTCCCGCCAGGGAAACGCCGCGTTGCCGCCGGTAAAAAGTCGGTTTACTCAATCACAATCCGGCGGCCGGTGGTCTGGCCTTCGGTGGTAAGGCGCAGCAGATACATGCCCTTGGCCAGGCCCCGCAGGTCAAACGAGTGCTGAGTGGTGGCGGCATCGTGGCGCACCTGCTGGTGTAGCACGGGGCGGCCCAGCGCATCCACCAGATCGGCCGAAATCGTGCGGGCCGGGCCGGCTACTTCCAGGGTAAAGGCGTTGTGGGCCGGGTTGGGGTAGCACGACAGGCTTAGCTCGCGCAGCGCCGGCACCGTAGCATCGGGGCCCACAATAGAGAGACGCACCGTGGCAGCCGGACTCACGCAGGCATTCAGCGAATCGACTACGTAGTAGGTGTAGGTGCCCAGCGTGGTGCGGCCCGTGGCAAAGCTAGGGCCGGCAAACAGGCGCTGGGTCAGGGCGGCATCGGCATACCACACAGCCACCCCGAAAGGCGCGACGGTAGCCGTCAGATCAGGAATGGCCTGGCCCTGGATGCCGAATTTATTGGGTGCTACCGGCACTGGTCGGGCCGCGGCGGCAAACTCGTAGGCCCCGATGTCGGGCGTGCTGGCGTTGCGCGGGTTGTTGGCAATATCAGCAGTAACGCCGGCCACGGGGCGGGCTTTGCCGTCGAGGTTGCAGTTGGCGTTGGCCACGGGCCGCAGGTCGCCGGCCGTAATCAGGCTGAACAAGGGGTTGGTAACCACGCTGCCGGCGTCCTGGGTGGTAGCGGTGCGCAGGGCCGCCAGGGTGGTCCGCTCACCGCCGCGCAGGTAGGCCAGGCGGCCGCTCTGCGAGAAATAGGCGTTGTTGTCAATCAGCGTAAACGGCGACGCGGTAGCCTCGGTGTACACGGCGTAGGTGCGGCCCGCGGCCGGCGTCGAAGTTTGCAGGTTCACCAGGATATTGTTCACCAGCGACACGTCACTCACGCCGGCCACGATGGCAACTGCCGACGAAATCGGCGTGGTGCCCTCGGCCACGGTGCCCGTCAGACGAATCGTGTTGAAGCCCAGCTTGTAGCCGCCGCCGGTCGTCATGTACACGCCCTGGGGTGTGAAGGCCACGCCGTCGTCGCCGGTGGCGGCAATGTCGGAAATCATATTGTTGACCACGGCCACGTTGGCATTGGCCCCCGCCGCCGACAGCCGGATACCGAAGGCGCCGTAGCTGTTGCTGGTGCCCGTGCCCGTATGCACGATGTCGCGAATCTGGTTGGCGGCAATAACGCCGTCGGCGGAAGCCCCGCTGACCACGATGCCGCTCACTGAGGGGCTGGTGCCCCGCGTGATGCCGGCAATGGTGTTGTTGCTCACGGCGAAGCCCTGGGTGGCCGTCACGACGATGCCACTGCTGCCGATTTTATCCGTGGCCGTGGTGCCGCCGAGCAGGTTATTCACGGCCGTAAAGTTGACGCAGTTGCTCTGGGCCTGAATGCCCGTGGCGGTGCGCCCGATAGTGCAGCCGCGCACCGTGCCGTTGGCCGCGCCGCTGAAGGCCACGCCGTAGGCCGTGTTCGAAGTAGCCGCCTGAATGCTCAGGTTGCGCAGGGTCACGTCGGCACCCGTCACGAATACCACGCCGCTGCTGGTAGCCGTGCCGTTATTGATCAGCGTGACGCTGCTGTTATTGCCATTGGTGCCGTCCAGCGTTACGTAGCTGGCATCGATGATGAACAGGGGCGTGGCGGCCGAAGGTGATAGTCGCACGCTTTGGTTGGGCGCGGGGCGGATGGTCACGGTGTTCGTGGCGCTGGAGCCGGTATTGGCATTGAGCGTCAGCGGGTAGGTTTCGTTCGGGTAGGTGGTATCCAGCAGCTGAAATACCAGCGGGCCACCCAGCTCTTTGGTGTTCAGGTCGTTAATGGCGGCCGTAATGGTGGCGTAGTTGGCCGTGGCAGCCGTTCCCACCGTCTGCACGCCGCTCAGCAACGCCAGCACACGGTAGGCATTCGGCTTGGTGGGCGCGCTGGTGATGCTGGCCACCGAAGTAGCGGCAAAGCCCGCACCGGGCGAGGCGCTGACGTTGGGCGTCGCCACCACGTCCTGGGCCGTCACGAAGTACTGAATCGAGTCGCCGGAGGCTGGGGCTGAGCGCAGCTTGCTCACGTCCAGCGTGAATGAGTAGCTGGGCGTAGAGGCCGTGGGTCCGACCCACTTCCAGCCGTCGCCGGTAGCGTCGTTGGGAGCCGTGAAGACGTTGGCGTCGGTTTTTTTCTTGTAGTAGAGCCGGGGGCTGAGCGTGCCGCTGGCTACCCCGCTGGGGTCGGTAATTACTACGCCGCTCAGGGTGCGGCTGGCGGTGCTGGCCGTGTTCGGCAGGCGCTGGTAGGCAATGCTGGGGCCGGATATATCGACGGTCAGGAAAGTGCCTTCGTCGGCACCCAGGTCGGGGGTGGCCACGGTGCGGGCGTTGCCGTCGATGTCGGTGGGCACGGGCAGGGGCGAGGCGGCCAGGGGCATGCCGCCGCTTTCGGCCTGCGTGGCCACGCCGGGCTGCAGGTGCGGGTCGGTAAGCGGGTTAATGAAGGGCACGTTTTCCGTTACGGCACTCTGGTCGGCCGTGGCGGCGCGCTGCTTGTACTGGGCCAGCGTCTGGTCGACGGCCGGCGTGGTGGCTACCCCGTAGAAAATGGGTTTCTCCGGCGAAGGCGTGCCGGCGTAGTAGAGGTTGTTGTTGGAAGCAGGGGCCAGGTTGGTCAGCACCGCGGTGCTTTTGAAAAAGGCCGCCGCCACGCCCCCGCCGCCGCTGGGCAGGGTTATCAGGTTCACGAAGATGTTGTTGCGCAGATCAACCGGCGGGGTGCCCGAAATGTAGAACGCGCCGCTCTTGTTGCTGGCCGCCGTGGGCGTGCCGGTCAGCACCACCGTGTTGTGGTAGCAGTAGTTGTTGGTGCCGCCCCGGAAGCTCAGAGCCCGTACCGAGGTGCCCGCCGTGCTGGCCAGCGCCCGGATGTCGTAGACGAAGTTGTTGGAAACGTAGTTGGTGGTGCCGGCCGTAATGTCCATGCCCGAGGCAAACCCCGTGGCGCCGTTGGCCGCAATGTCGTAGGTGTAGTTGCCGGAAATGCGGTGCGTGGTGCCGCTGTTGACGTAGATGCCCTGGGCCGCGGCCGAGGAGCCGGTAGCCGTCATGGCATGCACACGGTTGTCGGTAATGTCGGCGCTGTTATTAGTGCCGGTCGAGTAGATACCATACACGGCGCTGGTGCCGGTGAGGCCCGAAACCTCGGTAGCGGCTACTTTGGCCCCGGTCTGGGTGCGCAGGTAAATGCCGTACACGATGCCCGTAGGCAGGTTGGCCGAGCCCGCGCCAATATTCAGCACGCGGCTGGGCGCCCCACCAGGCAGCACCCCGATTTCGTTGCCGGTGTCGTAGAGCGTGCCGCCGGCGTCGATGTTGTAGCCGTAGAAGCAGTCCTGCACCGTGTTGGAGAGGAAGCGGTTCTGGTTGTTGTTGCCGTCCAGCACGTTCACCCCGTAGGTTTTGGTGGTGTTGGCGCGGTTCAGATCCACGGTGCTGTTCTGCACCAGGTTGTTGGTAGCGCCGTTTTTCAGCCAGAAGCCAAACTCCAGCTGCTGCACCGGGGTGGTATTGGTGGCCGCGTCCGTCACGTCGATGCCGTCGAAAGTCACGTAGTCGGCCCCGTCCAGGGTCAGGCCCGCGTCGGTTGCGCCCGTGCCCGTGCCCTGCAGGCGGGGGTTGGCGCCGGTGCCGTCCTTCTGAAACACGATGCGGCCCGCCGCCGTGCCGCTGGCCGTCAGAGCCGGGGGCAGCTCGGCAAACACCACCCCGCTTTTCACTTGGAACGTGACGCCCGCAGTGCCCACGCCCCCGGCATTCAGGGCGTTGATGGCCGCGCTGAAGGTGGCGTAGTTGTTGGCGCCGGTGCCGGCCGGGTCAATGGTTTTGGTGCCGGTAAGCTGGGCCGCGGCGGGGTGCGCCAGGCCCAGGGCCAGCAGTGAGTAAAGGAGTTGTTTCATACGCAATAGGGTAGAGGGGGCGAATGGTAGTAAAGCTGGTTCAAGGTAGACAAAAGCGGGCTTAGTGCCCATTTCGGACGCTTCGTACCTGTTGCCGGTGCTGGGTTTCGCAGCTCCCGGCGGTAGGGCCGGCCAGGGTTTAAGCCCGGCTAAGATGCTGGTTATTTTCAGGATGCGCCTCACAAAATACTGCCGGGCGGGTTATTTAGGCGGCAGCAAGCTCAACGGCAATAACCTTCCGGCGGCTTAGCTCGTCAGTAACGTGTGTCCTATGGCTTTTTCCTCTGATTCCGATATGACTTCTTCTCCCTACCCCGCAGGCACGGTGCGGGCCCTGCTGGCCACCGACCTCATGACGGAGGCCACGCGCCAGGCGCTGGAAGCCCGCCTGCTCGCCCCGGCCTATGAGCCGCAGTTTTTCGACGCGGCCACCTATGAGCTGCTGCGCATGGTAGCGGCCCGCCTGTTTCCGCAACCCGACCGCGCCGCGCCCATCGAGCTGGCCGCCGCCATCGACCAGCGCCTGCTCGAGGGCCTTTCCGACGGCTGGCGCTACGACGTGCTGCCTCCCGACCGGGAAGCGTACCGGCTGGGGCTGGGCGGCATTCGGGAAAGTGCCCGGGTTATGTTCGGTGCCCCGTTTGAGCAGCTGACCGGCTTGCAGCAGGATGCCGTGCTGCAGGCCGTACAGAACGAAACCGCGCCGGGCCCACTCTGGGATACGCTGTCGGCCAACCGCTTTTTCGAGGAGCTGCTGGCCGAAATGACCGAAAACTACTACGCCCACCCGCTGGCCCAGGAGGAAATCGGCTACGTGGGCATGGCCGACGTGCCCGGCTGGACTCACATCGGCCTCAACGAAAAAGAACCGCGCGAACCAGCGGTGAATGAGTGACTTAGTGATTTAGTGAGTTTGATGTTCGACTTGAGCAGCTCGGCGCAGTCTGAACCACAACTCAGTAAAATCACCAACTCGCTAAGTCTGTAAGTCACTACCTCCCCATCTCCCCGTTATGCCCGACGAAGAAACCCTGGAAGAAGGCATCCTGAACCCCGTGAAGCCGGAAATTCAGGACCCGCTGCTTAAAAGCCTGCTGGCCGATACGCCGGTGGGGGAAACGCCCCTCGTACCCCAGCCTGCCCCCCTGGAAATACCGCTGCCCGCCGAAACCGTGGACTGCATCGTTATCGGCACGGGAGCCGGCGGGGCGCCGCTGCTGGCCCGCCTGGCCATGGCCGGCCTGAAGGTAGTGGCCCTGGAGGCCGGCCCCTGGCACGACCCGAAAAAGGACTTTGCCACCGATGAAAAAGCCCAGGAGTTCCTGTTCTGGAACGACGAGCGGCTTTCGGCCGGCCACGACCCGGTGGCTTTTGGCAAAAACAACTCCGGTACCGGCGTGGGCGGCTCCACGCTGCACTACACGGCCTACACCCCGCGCCCCCAGCCCGAAGACCTGCACCTGCACCGTGACTTCGGCGCGGGCGTCGACTGGCCCTTTGGCTACGAGGAGCTGGAGCCATATTTCGAGGAGCTGGAGCAGTTTCTGGGTATTTCGGGCCCGACACCTTACCCGTGGGGGCCGCCCCGCCGCAAGGGCTATCCACTGGCCCCGCTGCCTCTGAACGGCGCCGCCCAGCTGATGCAGCGCGGCTGCGAAACGTTGGGCATCAAAACCTCGCCGGCGGCCAATGCGGCGCTGTCGGCGCGTTATTACCAGGAGGGCGTGGGCTGGCGCGAGGCCTGCACCAACCGCGGCTTCTGCCAGGCCGGCTGCAGCACCGGCGCCAAGGCCAGCATGGACGTGACTTTCCTGCCCCTGGCCGCTGCCCACGGCGCCGACATCCGGCCCAACTCGTACGTGACCGAAATAGAGCGGGACGACACGGGCAAAATTACCGGCGTAGTGTACGTGCAGAACGGGGAGGAGCAGCGCCTGCGCTGCCGCCACCTGTTTCTGTGTGCCGGCGCCGTGGAAACGCCTCGGCTCTTGCTACTCAATGAGTTGGCGCTGAGTAGCGGGCACGTGGGGCGCAACTTCATGGCCCACCCCGGCATTCAGGTGTTCGGCACCTTCGCCGAGGAAGTGCGACCCTACAAAGGCATTCCCGGCTCGTTGATTTCCCAGGATACCTTCCGGCCCAAGGATGCGGATTTTGTGGGTGGGTACCTGTTGCAAAGCATTGGTATCATGCCGGTTACGTTTGCCGGGCAGGTGGCCCGGGGCCGCAAGCTGTGGGGCGAGCCGCTACGCCAGTACATGCAGCAGTACAACCACATTGCCGGCATCAACATCCTGGGCGACTGTCTGCCCCACGCCGACAACTTCCTGGAGCTGGCCGACGAAAAAGATGCCCGTGGCCTGCCCAAGCCCCGGTTGCACTTCACCAACCACGACAACGAAATTCGGATGAACGCCCACGCCGAAAAGCTGATGCGCCGGATCTGGGAAGCCGCCGGGGCCACCGACATCTGGGCTTTTCCCCGCTCGGCCCACGTCATTGGCACGGCCCGTATGGGCCTCAGCGGCGACGACGCGGTAGTGGACGCCAACGGCAAAGCCTTCGATGTGCCCAATCTCTACATCTGCGACAACTCGGTGTTTCCCAGCGCCCTGAGCGTGAATCCGGCCCTGACCATCATGGCCCTGGCCCTACGCACCGCCGATAAATTCCTGGAAAGCCAGAAGTAACTGATAAAACGTCAAATCCCCTCCTCAGATGAGGAGAGATGCCCGCAGGGCGGGGTGGTTGATTGGCGTTGTTTGGCCGGACGGCAGTCGGTAGACCAAACAATTTATCCTCCAAGGTTTTATCAAGATACATAACATCAGCAACGAGTTAACCATCCCGCCCTGCGGGCACCCACGCCGCTTGATGCCCGGAATTTGGAAACAGGAGGGGAGTTTTGTTCAGACATATCCAATGGCTAAAGACTTTTTGAAGCATATCAAAGCCCGGTTTGGGGAAGGCAACTACGCCGGCGACGAGTACGGCGGGGCCGCCGGGCGCGACGGCAGCGGCCTGCCGACGGGCGAGGCAGGCAACTTCATGTTTGCCACCGGTATCGAGTGCTCGTATCCTACCATCGACCACGGCAAAACCCGCCGCGACCTGCTGGCCGAGTGCGGGCACTACGACCGGTGGAAGGAAGATCTGGCCCTGGTGAAAGACATGGGCCTGAAGGTGTTGCGCTACGGTTTGCCGTACTACAGCATCCACCTGGGCCCGGGTAAGTACGACTGGGAGTTTGCCGACCAGGCCATGGCCGAGATGCAGCGCCTGGGCATCACCCCGATTCTGGACCTGCTGCACTTCGGGGTGCCCGACTGGCTCGGCGACTTCCAGAACCCCGAGTTGCCGGTTCATTTCGCCGAATACGCCGAAGCCGTGGCCCGGCGCTACCCCTGGGTGCGCTACTACACGCCCGTCAACGAGATTTTCGTGACGGCCCGCATGAGCGCCAAGGACGGCATCTGGAACGAGCAGCTCAGGTCGGACCAGGGCTTTGTAACGGCCATCAAGCACTTGGTGGCGGCCAGCATCATGGCCAACCAGCAGATTGCCCAGGTGCGGCCCGACTGCATCATCGTGCAAAGTGAGTCGGCTGAGTACATCCACGAGCTGCGGGCCAGCCCCTGCGCCCGTATCAAGCTGGAAAATAAGCTGCGCTTCCTGGCCCTGGACCTGCTCTACGCCCGCCACCCCGACGCCGACGTGCTCAACTACCTCTACGACAACGGGATGACGCGCCAGGAGTACGACTGGTTTATGGCCGGCGAGCCTCCGGGCTACCAGGTAATGGGCAACGACTACTACGGCCGCAACGAGCGAATCATTCTGCCCAACGGCGAGGAGTGCACCAGCATGGACGTGCTGGGCTGGTACAACATCACCCACGAATACTACCTGCGCTACCGCAAGCCAGTGATGCACACCGAAACCAACGTCTTCGACGCGCACGACGCTCCCACCTGGCTCTGGAAGCAGTGGGTCAACATCCTCAGGATGCGCGAGGAAGGCATTCCCGTGCTCGGCTTCACCTGGTATTCCCTTATCGACCAGGTCGACTGGGACATAGGCCTGGCCCAGAAAGTAGGCAAAGTCAACGCCTGCGGCCTCTACGACCTCGACCGGAACCCGCGCAAGGTGTCCGTTGCCTACCGCCAACTGCTCCAGGAATACGGCCAGATTACCATTGTGCCCCACGGCGAGATGTTCCAGGTCACCAAGCAGCCGGCCACGCTGAAAGTGGAGGTGTAGGGTCGGCTCAACGCGGCATGGTGAAGTGCTCTTTGTACAGTGGTTTACCGAAAGTGCTCGGGCAAGCAACGTATACAGAGCACTTTCTCTATATTTGGTGGGCAGCTTACTACACGCCAACCAACTACCAGAATAATGGGCCGGATACCCCTTGCACTGCTCGCCGTTATTATCGGAACCGCTGCATATCGAAAATTCGATTTCGAAACCCTACGGTTTGAAAACACAGGTTTAGGTATCGTTTATATAGTAGCCTTTGTGTTTTTAGTGGTTGCCGCGGTCAGAAGTAAGGGCGATGCTGAAAAGTCTGAAAAGTAGACTGTTGTGTTCGGCATAACGGACTAGCTACCCCGCTGGGGCCGCGCTTCGCTCATCCGGACACGCACAAAACAAAAGAGCCGGCCTCCTTGCGGGGGCCGGCTCTTTGTGCAGAAAAAGGCAGGTCGGTTACTACTATAAGCTAAACCGTAGCGGCGGCAATATGTTCGGTGGGCATCTCCACATCCACGCCCAGACCTTTGGCAATGGCCATGCCCAGGCGGATATCGGCGCGGAACCAGTGGCAAAGCTGGCGCTGGGTGATGAGGTCTTTCTTGGGGCCATCGATGCCGCTCATCGAGCCCACCACGTTGCTGATCAGGTTGCGCTGGGCCTGGGCGTCGAGCAGACGGAACAGGTTGCCGGCCTGGGTGTAGTGGTCGTCGTTGCCGGGGCCGGCGTTGCGGTCGTAGCGGTCGGCGAAGAGGCCATCAAGTTCCTGGGCGGGCTCACCCACGGTTTTGTCTTCCACGGGGCCGTCGAAGGAGTTGGGGAAGTAGTTGGGGCCGGGGCCGCCGTTGTCGCCGAGGGCCATTTGGCCGTCGCGCTGGTAGTTGCTAAAGCCGTAGGGGCAGGCATTTACGGGCAGGTGCTCGTAGTTGACGCCCAGGCGGTAGCGGTGCGCGTCGGGGTAGCTCAGAATGCGGCCCTGCAGCATTTTATCGGGCGAGTAGCCGATGCCGTCCACCACGTGAGCCGGCGAGAAAGCGGCCTGTTCCACGTGGGCGTGGTAGTTTACGGGCACTTCGTTCAGCTCCATTACGCCTACTTCGTGCAAGGGGAATTCGCCCTGGGGCCACACTTTGGTCAAATCGAAGGGGTTCCAGCGGAAGGTTTTGGCCTGCTCGTCGGTCATTACCTGAATGAACATCTTCCAGCGGGGGAAATTGCCGTTGTCGATGGCCGCTACCAGGTCGTGCTGGGCAAAGTCGGCGTCCTCGCCCTTCATCCGGATGGCGTCCTCGTTGTTGAAGTTCTTCACGCCCTGTTCGGTACGGAAGTGGAATTTCACCCATACCCGCTCGTTTTCGGCGTTAATCAGCGAGAAGGTGTGAGAGCCGTAGCCGTGCATGTGGCGGTAGCCGTAGGGCGTGCCGCGGTCCGACATCAGAATGGTAATCTGGTGCAGGCTTTCGGGGTTCAGGCTCCAGAAGTCCCACATCATCGTGGGGCTTTTCAAATTGCTGCGGGCCTCGCGCTTCTGAGTATGGATAAAGTCGGGGAACTTCACCGGGTCTTTCACGAAGAACACCGGCGTGTTATTACCCACCAGGTCCCAGTTGCCGTCTTCGGTGTAGAACTTCAGGGCGAAGCCGCGGGGGTCCCGCTCGGTGTCGGCCGAGCCTTTTTCGCCGCCCACGGTGCTGAAACGGGCAAACATGCGGCACTCGTTGCCCACTTTACTGAACAGTTTGGCGCGGGTCAGGTGGGTGATGTCGTGGGTCACGGTGAAGGTACCGTAGGCCCCGGAGCCCTTGGCGTGCACCACGCGCTCCGGAATCCGCTCCCGGTTGAAGTGGGCCAGCTTTTCGTGCAGGAAGTAGTCTTGCAGCAGCAACGGGCCGCGGGCCCCGGCCGATACGGAGTTCTGGTTGTCGAAAATCGGGCGGCCGGCCGCAGTGGTCAGCTTCTTGGGTTGAGTGGATTCTTCCATCGGTACGTGCAGAAAAGGGTTGGAGTTCAGAGCAAGCCGCCGGGTTTGGCGGTGGACAAAGGTTGAGCTTCCCGATGTATAATGAAAATTGATAATTTCAATACCAGTATAGTTTGCGTTGATATATAAACGGCAACGTCCCGCCAACTTGGCTTCAGGTTGGCGAGGCGTTGCTGCTTATACAGAACCGGAAAGATTACCGGCCCCGGGCGCGAAACAGATGAATACTGGCCTGAGTGGCGCTTTTGCCGGCTTCAGTGGCCACGTACAGGTCGCCGCTGGGCGTGAAGGCCAGGCCTTCGGCCTGGGGAAACAGGTCGGCGGGCAGGGGCTGGGCGGCCAGCAGCTGCCCGTTCTGGTCCAGCTCCACGATGCCATTCTGCTTGGCCGACAGCACGAAGACGTGGCCGGTAACGGGGTGCACGGCTACGGCCGAGGGCGAAAATCCTTTACCCGAGCCCTTCTTTTTACCCTTCTTCCCCGACTTTTCGGCCGCCGCATCAGCCCCCGCGGTAGAGCCGCGGATGGCTTCCACGTCCAGCACATAGGCGGGCTTGGCTTCGGCCTTAAAGGTTTCGGGGTGCAGGCGGTAAATGGCGCGCTGCCCAAAGGAGAGGCCGGCGCCCGGCTCGCCTTTGCAGGCCACCAGCAGGGTTTTGGAGGCCGCGTCGTAGGTCAGGCCCTCGGTTTCGTTGGCGAAGCTCAGGCCGGTTTCGTACTCCTGGGTGCCCGTGGCGGAGTAGCGGAACAGCTTCCCGTCGCTGCGCATGATAAACCAGTCGGCGCCCACGCGGGCCACGTCTTCGTAGTCGCCGCTGCTGCCGAAGGGAATCACCCGGTCGACCTTGCGGGTGGTGAGGTTGTACTCGTAGAGGTTGCCGGTTTCGTCCTCGATACCGGTAATATGGGTGCTGCCGGCCAGGGCAATGCCCGACAGCTCGGCCAGCTCCGACGGCATAGCGTAGGTAGCGGCCGGACGGGAGAAGTCGTAGGCCATAGCGGCTTTGGGGGCCGGCGGGGTGGTGCGCTGGCTCACGGCTTGTACCGGCAGCAGGGAGCTGGAAGAGGCATCAGCCGACGTGGCAGCGGGAGAATTGCAGCCAACAGGCAGCGTAAGGAGGGCAAAAAGCAGGTTTTTCATAGGGAAATCGGCAGAACTAGAGAGCAGAAAATCGGGTGGGTAAGGGGTTTACTGGCTGACAATACGGTGAGCCGACGTGGGGGTACGGCCCTGGCACTCGGCGAGTTGGCGGCGCGTCTGGCGCAGCTCCTCGCTCAGGGCCAGCCAGGAAGTGTCGTCTTCTTCGGTATCCTCGTCATCCTCATCGGCTTCGAGTGCCGCACTATGCACGAAGCGCGAGGTAGCGGCGGAAGAGGCCGGAGCCGCGCTTCTGGGGCGGTAGCCGGTAGCCAGCCCGTAGATATTGAGCCCGACGGACAGCAGCAGCACCACAATCCAGGCCAGCAGCGGGGGAGAGGAATTCATGGTCGGTTTCATAGGCGGTTAGTCGTAAGTACCCTGCAAAGGACCGGCCCCGACATTAACGTCGTCTGACTACCACATTAAAATAACCTGAACGCGCGGCGGCCTATAGGGCCGGCAGCCGCACCGTGGCCCGGGTGCCGGCGCCTTCCCGGGAGTCGATGGTGAGCTGGCCCGCGTGCACCTGCACAATCTTGCTGGTAATGGCCAGGCCCAGGCCGTAGCCGGGCTTGTCGAGGCCGTTGCGGCCCCGGTAGAGCGGCTCCAGGATGCGGGCTGCCTCGTCGGGTGGCAGGCCGGGGCCGGTGTCGGAGATGGTGAGCTGCACGGTGCGCGCCGCCGGGTAGCTCAGGGCCACCAGCACGGCCTGTTCGGAGTATTTGCAGGCGTTGTCGAGCAGGTTCAGCACGGCCGTGTGCAGCAGCTGGGCGTTGCCGCGCACCCCGTACACTTCCTCCACCGCCTCGGGCCAGGGGCCGAAATCCACCTGAATGGGGCGGCCGGGGTAGCGCAGCTTGCAGGCGTCCACGGCTTGTAGCACCACATCGTCGAGCGAAACGTGGGCGCACCGGAACGAGGTGTCGTCGGCTTTAGCCAGGGCCAGCAGGCCGTTGGTCAGGTCGATTATTTTCTGGATTTCCTCCACCGCCGAGTCGATGCTGCGCTTGGCCGCGGGCAGGTCGGTGTCGTAGGCCGAGGCCGTTTCCAGGGTGCCCAGCACGGTAGCCAGCGGGGTGCGCAGCTCGTGGGAGGCGTGGGCCACGAAGCTTTTCTGGTTCTCGAAGGCCTGCTCCAGCCCGCTGAGCATCTGGTTGAAGGTCATGGCCAGCTGGGCAATTTCGTCCTGCCGGTTGCCCTCGTCCACCCGCCGCTTCAGGTTGGAAGCCGTAATGCCTTTCACCTCGGCCACCATGCGCTGCAAAGGCCGCAAGGACCGGTCGGCAAACAGCCAGGCGGCCCCGATGATGAGCACCAGCGCCCCGAGGTTGCCCCAGAGCAGAATCGAGGTCAGCGTGTCGAATTCCCGGCCCCCGAACTGGTCGCGCCCGGCCACGAACACCAGGTATTCCCGTTTTTTGTAGCGGTACAGAATGCCCAGGGTTTCCACTTTGCCTTCCCGAAACCGGGCGGGTTTCTTGCGGGTAATCTGGTCGAAATACTCCGCGTCGCGGGCCGGGGCGGGCTCGTCTTCCTGAGAAAGATGAAACACGAGGCGCCGTTGCGAATCGTAGAGGCTGATGCGCTCATTGTGCATGGTCAGCAGGTCCTTTTTGCGGAAGCTGCGCAGCACCTCGGAGTCGAGCTGGAGGCGGCGAATCAGCAGGCTGGCGGTTTGCGTGGCCTTGCCTTCGAGCCGGTGGTAGAAGCGCAATTCCCGCGCCCGGGCGCTGTAGTAGTAGATAAAGGCCGTCAGGCAGAGCTGAATGGCAAACACCAATGCCATAAACCGCAGAATGAGCTTGTTGCGAACCAGCATGGGGTTAATGTGCTAATGTGGGAAATGTGCTGATGTGCTGATGTGCTAATGCTGTGTCATTGCGAGGCGTAAGCCGCGGCAATCCATCCTCTGAAATGTGCCGAGCTTTCTACCGTGACAAGCCCTTTGTAGCTCGAGGCTGCTGCGGTAGAAAGGCTTGGTGGGAAAAGGTCGTGACTACCTGCGCAGAGGACGGATTGCCGCGGCTACGCCTCGCAATGACAGACGATTAGCACATTCGCCCCATTAAACAATCATCCTTCCCGCATCACGTAGCCCATACCCACGACGGTGTGGATGAGCTTGGGCTCGTGGCCTTTGTCGAGCTTGCGGCGCAGGTGGCTGATGTAGACGTCGATGACGTTGGTATTGGTGTCGAAGTCCAGTTCCCAGACTTTCTCGGTGATATCGACGCGGGACACGATTTTGCCCCGGTTCAGCAGCAGGTGTTCCAGCAGGGAATATTCCTTGGCCGTCAAATCGATGCGCTGCCCGGCCCGGGTCACGGTTTTGCTTTCCAGGTTCAACTCCAGGTCGGCCATGCGCAGGGTGCGCTTCACGGCCGAGGCGTCGGCGTTGCGCTTGGTCAGGGCCCGGGCCCGCAGCAGCAGCTCCTGAAACTTGAAGGGCTTGACCAGGTAATCGTCGGCCCCGGCCTCGAAGCCCAGGGTTTTGTCTTCCAGGCTATCCAGGGCCGTGAGCATGAGCACCGGCACGTGGGCGTTGTCGGCCCGAACTAGCCGGCACAGCTCGAAGCCGTTGATGTGGGGCAGGTTCACGTCGAGCACGAGCAAATCGTAGCTGTTTTGGCGGAACAGGGACAAACCCATTTGCCCGTCGAAGGCCACCTCCAGCTCGTAGCCCTCGTTTTGGAAGCCCTTTTGAATAAACGAAGCCAGCTTGGGCTCATCCTCGACCAGTAGTATTTTCATGCGGCGCGGGTGCAGTAGTACCCGGATTACGGGTGGGGTAGCGGGTTGTTGTATAAGTTAAATTGATGGGTAATGTATAAAGTATAGTGGCAGGTTATATTTGCGGCATGACCGTGCAGCAGCTCGAATACCTCGTCGCCCTCGATACCCACCGCCAGTTTGTGCTGGCCGCCTCAACCTGCTTCGTGACCCAGCCCACGCTGAGTATGCAGGTGCAGAAGCTCGAAGAAGAGCTGGGCGTGCTGCTGTTCGACCGCACCACCAAGGGCGTGCGGCCCACGGCGGTGGGCGCTAAAGTGGTGCAGCAGGCCCGGCAGGTATTGCGCGAGGTGCAGCAGCTGCACGAAGTAGTGCAGCTCGAAAAGGGCGACCTGGTGGGCGAGCTGCGCCTGGGCGTTATCCCGACGCTGGCGCCCTACCTGGTGCCGCTGTTTCTGGTGGAGCTGGCCGGGCGCTACCCCGGGCTGCGCCTGCACGTGGAGGAGCTGCAGTCGGCCGCCATTATGCAGCGCCTCAAGGACCATACTCTGGATGTGGGCCTGCTCGTAACGCCCCTCGACGACCGGAGCCTGCGCGAAATTCCGGTGCTGGAAGAGCCGTTTCTGGGCTACGTCGCCGAAGGCCATCCGCTCTACAACAGGTCGGTTATCGAGCCAGCCGACCTTGCCGCCGACGGCCTCTGGCTCTTGCAGCAGGGCCACTGCTTCCGCCACCAGGTGCTGAACCTGTGCAACGCGCCGGCCCCGGCCACGCCCCGGCCCTACACCTACGAAAGCGGCTCGATTGAAACCCTGAAGCAACTGGTAAGCCGCACCGATGGCTACACGCTGGTGCCCGAGCTGTCGGTGCTAGAGGAAGTCGATACGAACCCGATGATAAAGCGCTTTGCCGCGCCCGAGCCGGTGCGCGAAGTAAGCTTGGTAGTACATCACGGGTTTGTGCGCCTGCCGCTGCTGGCCACCCTGCGCGACGTAATCCTGGCCCAGCTGCCGGCCCGGCTGCGGGTAGGGCAGGCCGGACAAAAGATTCGGTGGAAGTAGTGTCGAGCTTGCGCCGCCGGGCGGCGCATTCCGTACGTCAGGAAAAGCAACCTCCGATTCATGTCCTTGGTACCTATCGACCTGCCCGCCCTGGAAGCGGGCCGCGGCCCGCTGACCTTTGTTTTCCTGCACTACTGGGCCGGTAGCGGCCGGGAATGGCAGCTCGTCATGGATGAGTTGGCCCCCGATTTTCATTGCCTGGCCCCCGACCTGCGCGGCTTCGGGCGGGCCCCGGCCCCCGAAAGCGGCTACCTGGTCGAGCACTACGCGGCCGATGTGCTGGCCTTCATCGAGCGGCGCGGCCTGAGTAATTACGTGCTCGTCGGCCACTCGATGGGGGCCAAAACGTCCATGTGGGTGGCTTCCGAGCAGCCCGTCGGGTTGCGGGGCCTGGTGCTGCTGGCCCCTTCACCGCCCACCATCGAGCCCATGACCGATGAGGAGCGGGCTGCTTCGCTCAAAGGCTTTGGCCACCCCGAAGCGGCAGCGGCTACGGCCGACCGAATTCTGGTGAAGCGCGTGCCGGAAGCCGTGAAAATCCTGGTAATCGAAGACAACCTACGGGCCTCCCACCTGGCCTGGGACGCCTGGATGCGCTACGGCAGCCGCGAGGATATTTCGGCGCGCCTGTGTCTGGTGCAGCCACCCTGCCTCATCATCAGCGGTGGCGCCGACCCCATTATGTCGCCCTCGGTGCACGGCCTCGAAACCCTGCCCTACCTGCCCGATAACACGCCCCTGGAAATTCTGGGTGGCGTAGGGCACCTGCCGCCGCTCGAAGCTCCGGAAGCGGTGGCCCGGCTGCTGCAAGAGTTTGTAGCAAAGCACAACCTGGCGCAGTAACTTGCCCGCTGGCAGTATAGGCCGCAACTTGTGCCGCCGCTAACGTTGTTCCGGGTAAGCAGATATGTTTATTGTATTTGGTGTGTTTACCAGAGTTAATTTTTGCTGTTGGTAAACATTCTTATCTTAGATTTATTATGTGTTTACCTTTATAGGTAAACGCATGTGCGTTTACATGGTATATTGTTTATCCAAAAATACCTCTGCATGGCGTGCGGATGCAGGTTTGCACCAATGACCGTCAGGCTTCATCTGGCGTCCGCGCAGTTGAAGCCTCTCGGCTGCCGTGGTAACTTCTACTGTCTGCGCGACGAAGCGCTGGAGGAAACTTAATCATCGGCGCTGAGCAAAGCTATTCTGCCGGCAATTAGTAGGGAGCCGCTGTGGCCTCAGCCGTCAGTAATTCCTGCCCGCTTTTCAGCAACTTTACTTCTATGAAGTTTCTGTTGTTCCTATGCCTGTTCCTGGTGGCTACCGCCTGCGCCGTGTCGAATAAAAGCGGCGCCAAACTCCCCGACTTTGCGGCCTACCCCACCTACACCGGCTCCGACCTGGGCCTGACCTTCGTGCGCGGGCAGGCCACGCTGCGGGTGTGGGCACCCACGGCCGAAAGCATGCAGCTTAAGCTCTACGCCGAAGGCATGGGCGGCGAGCCGGTGGCCACGTACGCCATGCAGAAGTCGGCGGGCGGGACGTGGGTGTACCAGCTGCCGGCCCAGCCGCCGGGGCGGTTCTACGTGGTGCAGGCCACCATTGGGGGCAAGCAGATGGCCGAAGTGCCCGACCCCTACGTGCACGCCGTGGGTATCAACGGCCTGCGCGGCGCCCTGCTCGACCCGGCCACCGCCAGCCCGGCCGGCTGGCCCGACGACCGGCGCCCCGAGCTGAAACAGGCCACCGACATCGTCATCGGTGAAGCCCATGTGCGCGACCTGAGCATGCACCCGCAGTCGGGCATTGCGCACAAGGGCAAGTTCCTGGGCCTCACCGAACCCGCAACCCGCGGGCCGCAGGGCGTCAGCACCGGGTTGCAGCACTTGCAGGAGTTGGGCATTACCCACCTGCACCTGCTGCCCACCAACGACTTTGCTTCCGTAGATGAAAACCGGCTGGAAGAAAACCGCTACAACTGGGGCTACGACCCGCTGCACTATTCCGTGCCCGAGGGCTCCTACGCCACCAACCCCGCCGACCCCGCCAGCCGCATCCGCGAGTTCAAGCAGTTGGTACAGGCTCTGCACCGCCAGGAGCTGCGCCTCGTGCTCGACGTGGTGTACAACCACACTGCCGATGCCGCCCGCAGCTCTTTCGACCAGCTCGTGCCCGGCTACTACTACCGGCAGCGGCCCGACGGTACCTACTCCGACGCGGCGGCTTGCGGCAACGAAGTGGCTTCCGAGCGGACGATGGTGCGCAAGCTCATCGTGGAGTCGGTGGCGTACTGGGCCCGGGAGTACCACGTGGATGGGTTCCGCTTCGATTTGATGGGCATCCTGGATTTGCGCACCATGCGGGCCGTGCGCGTGGCCCTCGACGAAATTGACCACAGCATTTTCATCTACGGGGAAGGCTGGACGGCCGGCAGCAGCCCGCTGCCCGAAACCGAGCGGGCCGTAAAAGCCAATATTCCGAAGCTGGACCGCATTGCCGCCTTCGGCGACGAGCTGCGCGACGCGGTAAAGGGCCACTACGCCCGCCAAACCGAGCCCGGCTTTGCCAGCGGCCAGCCCGGCCTGGAGGAAAGCGTAAAATTCGGCATCGTGGGCGCCACTCAGCACCCCCAGCTCGACTACGCCAAGGTGAACTACTCGAAGGCGCCCTGGGCCAACGAGCCCAGCCAGGCCATCAACTACGTGGCCTGCCACGACGACCGGGTGCTCTGGGACAAGCTCACGGTGGCCAACCCCGGCGCTTCGGAGGAAGAGCTGATTAAGATGGACCTGTTTAGCAACACCATCGTCTTTACCAGCCAGGGCATTCCATTTCTGCCCGTCGGCGACGAATTCCTGCGCACCAAGGGCGGTTCGCACAACTCCTACAACCTGCCCGACAACGTAAACCAGCTCGACTGGGCCCGCAAGGCGCAGCACCGCGCCGTGTTCGAGTTTTACCAGAAGCTCATTGGTCTGCGCAAAACGCACCCCGCTTTTCGCCTGCCCACCCGGGCGCTGGTCGAAAAGCACCTGGCCTTTCTGCCCGCCATGCCCGCCAATACCATCGGCTACCAGCTGCTGAACCACGCCAACGGCGACGACTGGGGCCGCATCACGGTGCTCTTCAACGGCAACCGCGCGGCCAGCTCAGTACCGCTGCCGGCCGGGAGTTATACGGTCGTGTTGCGCGGGCAGGAAATCAACCAGAAGGGGCTGGGTCAGCTGACGGTGGAAGCCGGCCAACCGCTCAGCCTACCTGCCTCCTCAGCCATGATTCTGGTGCAGCCGTAGGCCCTTGCTCATAACCACGGGGCCGCCGGGCGGTTCCATAGCCGTACCAGGCCGGTGGGCATGGGCTTCTCGTTTGCGTAGAACCAGCTAATGACATTCTTTCCTGACATGGGCCGGGCCTGGCGCCGGCACTGGCCGCACTACGTGGCCGAGGCGGCCGGCATCGGCTTCTTTATGCTTTGCGGCACGCTGCTTACCATCCTGTTTGAGCACCCGGCCTCCCCGGTGCAGCAGGCCCTGGCTGGGCAGGAGCTGCTGCGGCGCGCCGGTATCGGGCTGGGCATGGGTCTGGTCATCGTGGTGCTGGTGTATAATCCGTGGGGTAAAAAGTCGGGCGCCCACATCAACCCGGCCGTGACCATTGCCTTCTGGCAGCTGGGCAAAATCCGGTGGGCCGACGCGTGCTGGTACATGTTGGCCCAGCTGGCCGGCGCCCTGCTGATCGGGCAGCTGCTCAAGCTGGCCCTGGGCGCGGCCTTTGCCCACCCGGCCATCAACTACCTGGTGACCGAGCCCAAGCCGGAGCACGGGCAGCTCGTGGCTTTCGGGGCCGAGTTCGTCATTTCCTTTATTCTGATGCTGGTTATGCTGCTGGCGCTGCACCACGAGCGCCTGCGCAAATCCACGGGCTGGCTGATTGGCGCGCTGCTGCTGCTCTACATCACCTTCGAAAGCCCGCTGTCGAGCATGAGCCTAAACCCGGCCCGCACCCTGGGCAGCGCCGTGGCCGCCCAAAGCTACGCCGGCCTGTGGCTGTACTGGGTGGCGCCCATCGTGGCCATGTGGCTGGCGGCCATTTTTTTTAACCGCGTGTACAAAGGCCAGACGATGGCCTGCGCCATCCTGGCCGGCTGCGAAGCCGCCCCGGGCAGCCCGCACGCCCGGGAGCCCCACGCCACCGAGCCCCCCGTGTACCCGCAGGCAGTGGCGAAATAGTGAGGTGGTGAGTGATGTTCTGCCTCGTCAGTCATGGCGAGCTGGCGAAGCCATCCGTCCTCTGCGCAGGTAGTCCCGTCCTTCTACCAGAAAGCCCTTTCCCGCACGAGCAGGAAAGGGCTTTTCAGTAAAGGAAGCTCGGCACATTTCAGCGGACGGATTAGCGGCGCTGTCCTGCGGGTGCCACGGCTGCGCCTCGCAAGGACACGGGTTTTTAACTCACTACCTCACCGCTAATCCAACGACCGGTCGCGGAAGAGGACGTAGCCGATGTGGGCGAAGACGCCGAATTTATTGTCCCGGTCGTCGTAGTGAATAAACTGCAGGGCGGCCGGGCCCACGGGCGTTTCATACACGAAGCCGGTCATGGCCGTGAGGTAGGGGCGGCTGACGGTATTGCCGCGGCGGGCCAGCACCGTATTGTCGAGCTGCCGCTCCCAGGGCCGCACCAGCACGTGGCCGTAGACTTCGGTGCGCCACTCCAGCTGGCCCAGCACGGCGCGGGTGTAGCGCAGGCCCACGGCGGCGTAGGCCGTGCCCCGGTAGCGGTCCAGAAACAGGGTGCGCGAGTCGGGCAGGGGCAAAAAAGCCGGGGCCGAGGTGAGCGAGGCGCGGTAGGTGGCAAACGGGCCCTGGGTGGTGGCCACGGCATCCAGAATATAGCCCCAGGCGTGCACCTTGCGGCCCACCGAGTCCACCTTGTTGAAGGTGAAGTACTGCTCGATGAAGAGGTTGCTCTTCAGAAAGGTGTGCGTTTTGGTACGCTCGGGCAGGTCGCCGGCGGTGGTGCCGGGCGTGTACTTTTCCTGGGCCGTAACACCCCGCACGCTGACCTCCACGCGCTTGCCGCTGACGGCGTACTGGCGGCGGTTGAGAGAGTTACGCTCGAAGCGGCCAGCGGCCGTCAGGCCCTGCAGGCGGTCTAGGTCGAGCTGGGCGTTGCTGCTGATTTCGTCGGTGTTGGCGTACTGGTCACGGTTGGTAAACAGGCCCCCGCTCAGGGTGTAGCGGCTGCGGTAATTGGGGCTGAAGCCGATTTGCAGCTCGGTTTTGAAGTCGCGCTGGCTGAGCTGGGTGTTCTGGGCCGTGGAGCCCAGCAGGCCGCCCGTGTCCTGGTAGTTGAAGTTGTTGAAGGTGACCGTGGGCTCAAAGTACAGCGGAATGCGGCCCGGAATGCTGATGCGGAACGAGCCCCGCGCCCCGTTGTAGAAGCGCCCGATGGTGGCATCGGCCCGGATGGTGTAGAGGTAGCGGTTCAGGTAGCGGTAGGCGCCCCCGATGTAGAAGTTGTTCATCGAACGGGTCGAGAGCATCACGCCCAGGTCGGCGGTGAGGTTGCTGTTCTGGCGCGCGTCCACGGTCAGCACGTAGCCTTCCTGCTGCTTGTCGTAGCGGATGCGCGGGTACACGTTGTTGAAAAAGTCGTTGTTGACGAGGCGGTAGTAGCCTTCTTCCACGTCGCCGGGCGAGTAGCTGGTACCGTTGCGCACGAAGAAACGGCGCACGAAATCCTGCTGCTGGCGCGGCAGGCCCTGCACTTTTATTTCCTTAAAGTCGGGGCGGGGCGCTTTTTCCTGGAAGGCGCGGCGGCGCTGCTGCAGAGCCAGCGTGTCTTCGCGCCGCTGAATGCGGCGCAGGGTCAGGGCCATTTTCTTCTCGGCGGCCTGCTCACCCAGCTGCACCAGCTGGCGCACCTTGTTGAAGTCGGCGGCCGTGATGCCGTCCAGATCGGGCTGGATGAAGATGCCGTTCTTGCCCACCGACAGCGTATCGGCCACGTTCGAGCCCAGGAATACCAGGGTGCTGGTCAGCAGCTTGTCGTCTTTCTCCTTGGGGTACTTGTTGAAGGCCACGTCGCCCACATTCACCCCGATGATGATGTCGGGCTTAAACTCCTCGCGCATCACCCCGGTCGGGAAGTTATCCACCACGGCCCCGTCGAAGAGGTAGCGGCCGTCGGCCTGCCGGATGGGGCGGAAGGCCAGCGGGAAGGCCATGGAATTGCGTACCGCATCCGACAAGGAGCCGTTGCGCTGCACCACCTTCTCGCGGGTAAACACCTCGGAGGCCACGGCCCGGTAGGGCACCAGCAGGTTGTTGAAATCGTAATTGGAAATGGCGCCGGCCGGGGCCAGCATCGTGGCCAGCACGTAGTTCAGGGTCACGTCGTCGACCAGCTTGGGCGTCACGCGGGTTTTCAGGGTCGAGTCGACGGCCAGGCGTAGGTGCAGGGCCGCCGGGGTGGGGTCCACGTCGTAGTAGTTATACACCTTGCCTTCGAGGGGTGCGCCCGACACCCAGTTCTGAAACTCGGGCTTGAGCACAATTTCCTCGATTTCCTTGGGCGAGTAGCCTGCCGCGTATAAGGCGCCCACGATGGCGCCCATGCTGGTGCCCACGATGTAGTCGATGGGGACCTGGTTTTTTTCGAGCTGCTTGAGCACGCCTACGTGGGCCAGGCCCTTGGCGCCGCCGCCGCTGAGTACCAGACCCACTTTCTGGGCCGAAACGGGAGATAGGGAAAAGGCTGATACCAGCAGAAGCAAAAGCCGGCAGTATACGTTGCGCATAGGGTGGGAGAGGTGAAGCCGCCAGATCGGGCAGCGGCTTTCCCTACGCATTCAGGTGCGGCAAGTTGCCGGCTGTATAGCCGATGGCCTATGTTTGGGGCCTATTGGTAAGCTGAACCGCAGCTGAGCCTCGTGGCCGCGACTCAGCCGCTCACCCCGGCCCGCCCGGCACCCTACCCCGGAATTTTAGCTGGTCGGCCCTGAAAAACGGAAGTATTCACCATTTATCCGGAAGTACTCACCACACCGGCCACCGAAGGAGTACCCACCTTTGCACTGGTCAGGGCCGGCACCTGACGACGAAAGCGCCGGCGCGCCGGCCGCCGGGAAACCGGGTGTCCGCAATCTATCTTGTACGCTTCTTTTCGCGCAACCACTATGTCCACTACCATCACCATAGCTCCCAACTCAACCCGGCCGCTGACAGTCAACCGCCTGGGCTACGGCACCATGCGCCTCACCGGTCCCGGCATCTGGGGGGAGCCTGCCGACCGGCCCCAGGCCCTGGAAATCCTGAAAACCGCCGTGGCCAGCGGCGTCAACTTCATCGACACGGCCGACTACTACGGCGACGACGTGACCAACCGGCTGATTGCCGAGGCCCTGTACCCGTACGCCGACGACCTGGTTATCTGCACCAAAGTAGGCGGGGCCCGGCGGCCCGATAAAAGCTGGATACCTTTTAATACGCCCGAAAACCTGCGGACCAGCATCGAAAACAACCTGCGTACCCTGCGCCAGGAGCAGATTCAGCTGGTGCACTTCCGGGTGATGCCGGGCGCCGCCGTGCCCTTCGCCGAGTCGATGGGCGCAATGTACGAGTTGCAGCGCGAGGGCAAAATCCTGCACGTGGGCGTCAGCAACGTCAACCCCGAGGAGCTGACCGCCGCCTTGCAGCTGGGTGAGGTAGCCAGCGTGGAAAACATGTACGGCTACGCCCAGCGCACCACCCTCAACGACGGCCACGGCGAAACCCGGGGCGGTGAAGTGCTGCCCCTGTGCGAGCAGCACGGCATTCCGCTGGTGCCCTTCTTCTCGTTGGTGCACGGCCTGCCCAGTGCCGGCAACAAGCTGACCGAAATGGCCCGGCAGCGCGGCGTCTCGGAAGCCCAGCTCAACATTGCCTGGCTGCTGCACAAGTCGCCCCTGCTGCTCCCGATTCCCGGCACCTCGTCGCTGGTCCACCTGCGCGAAAACCTGGCCGCTGCCGCCATTGAGCTCAGCGCCGAGGACATGGCCTATCTGGGGTAAGTTCCGGCAATTAACACCCGGCCCGACTACCAGAACCAGCAAGAGGCTGAAGCGCTAGTAGCTTCAGCCTCTTGTTTTCAGGGCGCGTCGTGTCGTGCGGGGCCACGCAGGCCTGGCGGCTCCTACTTAACCACCGTGGCTTCTACTTCAATGGTCAGGCCCGCAAACAGGCCCTGCACTTCCAGCATTGTGGTAGCCTGCCGGATGCCGTGCCGCGTTGTCCAGCCCTGGTAGACATCCACGCAGGTCGTGAAAAACTCCGTCGTCGAAGTGGTGAAGACGTTCAGGCGCACGATGCCGGCGCAGTCGTAGCCTGCCTCCCGAATCAGCTGCTCCAGGTTCTGAAACACCTGAATGAGCTGGGTCCGCATGTCGGCGGTGCTGGGCTGGCCCTGGGCATCGATGGCCACTTGCCCGGAGCAGTAGAGCGTGCCCTCGGCCTGCTTGATTTCCACGGCCTGAACGGAGTTGGTTTGCTCGCCCCATTTCCAGGGGTCAATTGTGCGCTTTTGCATGTAGCTGCTTGCTGCTGATGATGGAGAAAAAGAGTGTTTGTCACTTGACTCCACAAACGTCGCGGCCAATACTGACAGCCTTATGTCAGCCTTGCTGGCGGGATGCAAAAAAAATCGTGGGCGCGCTGGGCCAGCTCGCGCAGGTGCTCGTGCAGGGCCAGCGGCTCCACCACCGTTACGGCCCCGGCGTAGGGCAGCAGCCAGGTGGCCAGGTAGGGCAAAGAGCCCAGAAACAAGGTCATTTCCAGCTCGCCGGCCGGCAAGGGGTGCTCGTGGGCCCAGCCGTACTGGTGCTTGGTGTCGTGCAGGCGCTGCAGGGTGGCGGGCAGCATAGCGGCCGGCTGGAAGCGCACTACTACCTTCTCTTTCTGCCGCCGGTCGGCTTCAGCGGCCCAGTACTGCTGCAGCGTTTCGAGGCGGGGCGCAAAGACTTCCGGGCTAAGGTCAACCTGCTGAATCCGGTCGAGGCGAAAGTTGCGAAAGGCCTGCCGCAGCCGGCAATACGCCACTACGTGCCACTGCTGGCTCAGATACAGGCCGATAGGCTCGATGTCGCGCGTGCTGGGCGCGTGGTGGTCGGCGGCCTGGTAGCGCAGGCGCACCACCTGCCGGGTAGCCACGGCTGCCACCAGCAGCTGGTAGGCATTGGGGCGGGCGGCCTGGTCGCGGGGCTCCAGCACCTGAATATGGGGCGCCAGGGTAGCCAGATGGTCCCGGTCGGGGTGACGCAGCACGGCGCGCACCTTATCCATGGCCGCGGCGCCAAGGTGGGCCGTGGGCGCGTCGGTGAGGTGGGCAGCCAGCTTTTCGGCCGTAAGCAGGGCCGTAGCTTCTTCGCGGGTAAACATGACGGGCGGCAGCCGGTAGCCTTCCACCAGGGAGTAGCCGGCCCCGTACTCGGCCGTGATGGGCACCCCGGCTTCTTCCAGGGTCCGCATGTCGCGGTAGATGGTGCGCAGACTCACGCCAAACTGCTCGGCCAGGGCCGGGCCGCTCACCACCCGCCGGGCCTGCAGCTGGATGAGTATGGCCGTGATGCGGTCAAATCGATTCATAGCGGAAGGAAGCGAAGAGAAGGTTCTTTTTGTGGATCGGGCCGGATACAGCCCTTGGATTGACAGCAAGTATATCCTCACCAGAAGTCCTTTTTCAACAACTTTTAGCCCGCGAGGCGCTTTGCACTGCTCGACCTGATATGCTGGGTTAGCTCAGCTGCTGCCACTCCTCACCACTTCCGGAAAATAACATACACCGCCGCTACCAGCAGGGCGAAACCCAGCAGGTGGTTCCAGGCCAGCTTGTCGGTTTTGAAGACGTAGACGGCGCACAGCGTGAAGACGCTCAGCGACACAACCTCCTGAATCACCTTGAGCTCGAACAGGCTGAATGGGCCGCCGTTTTCCCGGAAGCCGAGGCGGTTGGCCGGCACCTGAAACACGTACTCGAAGAAGGCCAGCCCCCAGCTCACCAGAATCACGCCCACCAGCCCCAGCCCGTGCAGCCAGGTAATCTTCTTGAACTGCAGGTGCCCGTACCAGGCGAAGGTCATGAACAGGTTGGAAATGGTGAGCAGTACAATGGTGGTAAGGCCTTTCATGGGGACACAGAAAAGAATGAGTAAATAGACCAGAATACGGCGGGGCGCGGGCTTGGTACCAGCCACCCTGGAAAGCACCGTAGCCTGGGCAAGCGTTGTGATAATTCGTGGTTGACTAGCCCAGCATACCACCCCGGGGCATACACAGCGCTATACATAAGAGCAGGCTCAGCACGATAACCAGCAGGAAGGTCAGCAGCTGAGCCCAGTCATACGTCCCGTTCTTTCGAGGAAAATCCCGGTTGAGCCGACGGAAGTTATAGAGGCCCGCCGCCAGCAAGCCCACCAGTAAAAGCAGCACCTCCCAGTCCCAGATGGTATCGACTTTTCGATGCATCAAATACTCCGGGTGAGTCAGGTCCCGGTTTCCATAGCCAGAGAAAAGAACGTGCAGTAGCAGCTGGTAGAGGCTGGTATTGAGCAGCAGCAGCCCAAACAGGCCCCAGAGCAGGCCTAGGCGCACCTTGGTGCGAGTAATTAGGTTCATAGGTATAGGCAGGTGCTTTCGTAAGAGGCCTAAGAACAGGTAGCCAGAAGTAGCAAAAGAATACGTGGCTTCGAAAGTAAGGGTAAACAGCTGGACTAAAGCCGGCTTTTACTTCTGCTTCGGCTGCCCATCCACCGGCACCAGCTCACCCACGAAAAACTGTCCGTCGGCCCGCTTGCTGCCCAGGTAAAAGCTGTCGGCCCGCACTACCCGCACCCGGCCCCGCCAGGCTTCGGGCAGCCGCCGCGGCATCGGAGCGGCGGCCACCACCACGGCCGGCAGCGGCGGTAGGCTGTCGGGCGGGGCCACCCAGGTGGGCACGGCGTGCCCGGCCTTCCACACCTGCTCGATGTGCAGCTCATCCAGGGCCAGCCAGGGCAACTGCTGCCACTCGGGCCGGGCCCGCACCTGCGTTAGGCGGCGCAGGCCCGGCTCTTCGGAGCGGCTTTTCAAAGCCGCGTAGGCGGGCATCAGCCCCAGCATCAGCACGCTCATTGCCGTTATGGATGCGGCCATCAGCACCGAAGGGCGCTGCTGCCAGCCCGCCCACGCGGCGGTAGCGGCCAGGGCAGCCAGGGCTACGCTTATAAGGATAAAGACCGGGGAGCTTACCGCAAAGCCTGGCAGCCGCGCCAGCCCCAGGGCTACGGGCCCGGCTACTGCGGCCAGGGTTAGCAGCCCGGCCCAGCCGCGCAGCAGCCACTGGTCGGCCCGGCTACCCGTGCTGCCGGGCGCGGCCACTTCCTGCTCCCAGTAGCGCAGCAGCCCGGTGAGCAGCAACACCAGGGGCGGCAGCAGCGGCAGCATGTAGCGCTCCTTCTTGGTGGGCACGATGCTCAGCAGCAGCAGAGAGGCCAGCAGCCAGGCCAGCGCGAAGCCGTAGGGCACAAAGCCGTTGGCGCGGCGCTGCGCATAGGGCAGGGCCAGGGCCGCCAGGGCCACCAGGGCCCACACGCCCACGAACACGGCGAAGTTGAAGTAGTACCAGACCGGCTCCACGTGCCGCTCACTCCAGGACGTGACTTCGAGGCGGGCCACGGCGGCCGCGGCGGCCGGCACATGCTGCCACACATACAGCGGCCAGGCCCCGCCTACCACCAGGGCCACGACCAGCCCCAGCAGCAGTCCGCGCCCGTGGGCCCGCAACCGTGCCCGGCCCCCCGGCTGCCAGTTGGTAAGGTAGGCGGCTACAAACGGCAACAAAATGGTGTAGAGGCTCACGGGGCCTTTGCTCAGCAGGCAGCCGCCCAGCAGCAGGCCGGCCCCGGCAAAGGTGGCGTAAGCCGGTCCGGGCTGGTTGCTGCCCCGCGCCAGCAGCCACAGGCTGCCCACGGCCAGGCTGTTGGCAAAGATGTCCCACTGCCCCTCGCGGCCCACCGTTACCACCAGCAGACTGCTGCCCAGCACCAGGGCCGCCAACCAGGCCGTGCGCCCCGGCGCCTGGACTTCCAGGGGCGCGGCACGGGTAAGCTCGCGGACCAGGCCCCAGAAAAACAGTACCAGCAGCGTGGCCATAAGGGCGGCGGGCAGGCGCAGCAGCGCCGGGTTGGCCGTGCCGTCGGTGAGCTGCATCACGGTGGCTACCGCCCAGGTGGGCAGGGGCGGCTTGGCCAGGCGCAGCTGCCCGTTCATGGTGGGCAGCACCCAGGAGCCGCCGGCGGCCATTTCGCGGGCGGCCACGAAGTTGCGAGCCTCCATCAGCGTGACGGGCAGTGCGCCTAGGTGGGCAAAAAAGTTGGCGCCGCACACGGCCAGCACGGTCAGCAGCCGCACCCAGCTACGCGCAAAAAAAGAACGAACAGAAGCCGATGCCATGCAGAAGATCCGTCGGGCCGCCCCAGCTGCGGTGCTGCGGCGGGAAGCGTAGAAGTTAGGTAAGTAGCCCGCCGGCGGCCCGGCCGGCGGGGACAGGTGCCGACATCGGCGCTGCGGCGCGCTGGCGCAAGGATGATAGAAGGAAAGGAATAATCTGGCTATAATAAACCACAATTCATTTATAGAGTTATCATCAGAACCGTAAGCGCTTCGTATGGTAGGGCGTTGGGGATCAGCTATTCTAATTTACCCCGGCCCGACGGCCTGGTCGTTATTTCAAGCAGCTTGCTGGCTAATCAGAAAACCTGATGGATATTTTCCCGACCTTTTCGGCTCCGGCTTTGCCCGCATCCCTTCCCTCGACCCGCTTGCGACCTTCTACTGTTCTCGTTACCGGCTGCGCCGGCTTCATCGGCTCCCACCTCTGCGAGCGGCTGCTGCACGACGGCTACCACGTCATCGGCCTCGATAATTTCGACCCGTTTTACCCCCGGGCCGTGAAGGAAGCCAACCTGGCCGGCTTTGCCCACCATCCGCACTTTTCCTTCCACGAAGCCGACCTGCGCCAGGGCCCGGCGGCGCTGCCCGCCGTGGCAGCCGACATCGTGGTGCACCTCGCGGCCAAGGCCGGCGTGGGCCCTTCGGTGCAGGAGCCGGCTTCTTACCTGGAAAGCAACGTGATGGGCACCGTGCATCTGCTGGAGTGGATGCGCCAGCGCGGTATTCGCAAGCTGTTTTTCGCCTCCTCGTCGTCGGTGTACGGCAACTCGCCGGAGAAGCCGTTCCGGGAAGATCTGAACACGCTGGCCACCTGCATTTCGCCCTACGCGGCCAGTAAGCTGGCCGGCGAGGAGCTGGTGCACACCTACCATCATCTGTATAAGCTGGATGCGCTGAATGCGCGCTTCTTTACGGTGTATGGCCCGCGCCAGCGCCCCGATCTGGCCATTCACAAGTTTGTGCGCCTGCTACGCGCCGGCCAGCCCATTCCGGTGTTCGGCAACGGCAGCACCTCCCGCGACTACACCTTCGTGGCCGATACCGTGGATGGCATTGTGCGCGGAGTGCGCTACCTGTTGTCGCACACCGGCGTGTTCGAAACCGTAAACCTGGGCAACAGCCGCCCCGTGCCTCTGCTCGAGCTGATTGAGGCCGTGGGCCAGGTGGTGGGCGTGCAGCCCGAGCTGTCGTTCCAGCCCCTGCAGGCCGGCGACGTCGACATCACCTTCGCCGACATCAGCAAGGCCCAGCTGCTGCTCGGCTACGCCCCGCGCACCAGTCTCACGGAAGGCCTGCGCCAGTTTGTGGCCTGGCTGCCGCAGACGCAGGAAGTGTAGCAGTTGCCAAGTAACCAACAAGCCGCGCCGTGCCCAGCTACCCACCACCCCCGCCCGATGCCACTGCCGAGCAGCTGCGCGACTATGAGCGGGCCCGCTGGAATCATTTCCTGCTCGACCCCGCTTGGCGCAGTACCCGTTTCAACCCGCAGCCCAATGCTCTGCTGGTCGAAGCCGTACGCCGGCTGCGGCCCGGCGCGGCCCTGGATATTAACATGGGTGAAGGCCGTAACGCGCTGCACCTGGCTCAACTAGGCTGGCAGGTCACCGGCATCGATTTAGCCGACCAGGCCCTAGCCTTTGCCCGACAACAGGCCCAGCAGCTGGGCGTGCCACTCACTGCCCTGGAGCACGATGCCGCTACCTACGACTGGGGCCGAAGTCATTGGAACCTGCTGGTGCTCTGCTACGCCGACGACACCGCTCACGTAGCCCAGGTGCAGGCGGCTCTGAAGCCCGGTGGTCTGCTGGTGTTCGAGAACTTCCACGCCGAGGTAAACCGCGCCTGGAACACGCCTTCCGATCAGCAAATAGGCTTTGCCACCCATGAGTTACGGGACCTCTACGCTGCCGCCGGATTCCGCATTCTGCGCTACGAGGAGCCCATTCAAGCCGCCGACTTCACGCGCGAAACGCACCGGCTGGTGCAGCTGGTGGCGCAGAAGCGTTAAGTGACAAAGCCCTTCCCGCTAAGTAGTACTTAATCCTCGTGGCCAGGCACGGCGGCTTCGGCTGGGGCGTTGCGCAGTTCGGTGGCTTCCTTGGCCAGGCGCTGCTTCTCGGTTTCGGAAGGGGTGCGGGGCAGCTTGCCCAGGTCGGGCTGGCCGGCATCTACCCAGCAGGTGTACCAGTAGCTACTTACCAGCTTCACGGCCAGGCGCATCTGCCGCTCCACCTGCCCGTTCAGACGCTGGTGGTACTCGTTGGTGAAGTCGCGGGAATACACGCGCACGGTCTGGTTGCCGCGCTCCTCGAAGCCAAACTTGCGGTCCTCGGCAAACTGCGTGGTCAGCTCCCGCTCGAAGCGCAGCACCGAGTCGACAGCGGCGTTGGAGCGGCCCACCACGTCCCAGATAGTCTGGGTCGGGTTTTTCAGGTACACCGGCTGGCCCACGAAAAAGTCGTAGTTGGCACTCAGGATTTCCGGTAGCCGGCTTTCCCAGAACCCATGAATGCCGCGCTGCCCGGTCAGCTGCCCGTTGTAGTTGTGGGTGGTGTGCAGGGGCACGCAGGCATCGGCAATGTAGTGGCCCATGTCGGCCGAAAGGCTCAGAATCCGGTCGGCGTCGCGCTTTTTGAAGGCTTCGGTGAGCTGGTACTTCATCTTCACCACGTGCCACGGCACAATGCCATGACGCATCAGCGAGTCTTCCCCGTAGCGGGCTACGGCGTCGGCCCAGTTGTGGGGCAGCTTGGTGAGGGCACTGTCGCCGTACACGTCCACGTCGAGGAAGTGGCGCGGGGCCTCGCCGGGCACCACCGAGCGGCGCGAGTCTGGCCGGGTGGCGTTTTCGGTCAGGTAGTCGATGTTGCTCTTGTAAAACCCGACCATTTCGGGCGGCAGCGTAAACACCGACAACCGGTTGATGAGCCGGTGCCCGAAAAAGCCCCAGGCCTGAGGCTGCTGCGGCCACAGCCACAACGCTAGTAAGAGCACCAGGGTAGAGGTTTTACGCATATAAACAGAAGCAAAAGGCGGGCGAAGAGCTAAAAACCAGGGTAGCCCATCTAGCCAAAAGTAACGAAAAACTCGCCGGCCTAGCCCGCTTTTTTGCGGCCCGACCAGCGAGTTTCTGCTCTGGTTCTGCGGGGTTTAGCGCCGGCCCTGGCCGGCAAAGCGCATGCGGTAGTCGGCACTCACGTCGCCCTTGCTGATGCGGGTGAGCTTGCCTTTGATGAGCTGCTTTTTAAAGCTCGACAAATGGTCGGTGAACAGCACACCTTCCAGGTGGTCGTACTCGTGCTGAATCACGCGGGCCGTCATGCCCGAAAACGTGTCTTCGTGCTGCACACGCTGCTCATCCTCGTAGCGAATCACGATGGTTTCGTGGCGGTACACGGTTTCGCGCACCCCCGGAATGCTCAGGCAGCCTTCTTCGAAGCCCCATTCCTCGCCGGTTTCGCTCACCATCACCGGGTTGATGAAGGCCCGCTTCACGGGCGCCTCGGTAGCGTCAGCTTCTTCCTCCTCTTCGTCTTCATCGTCCTCGTCGCGGGCCACCATCGGGGCCGAGTCGATAACGAACAGGCGCACGCCTTTGCCAATCTGGGGCGCGGCCAGGCCCACGCCGTTGGCGTGGTACATGGTGTCGAACATATCGGCTACCAGCTGCTTCAGCTCGGTGGCGGGCATATCGGCCGGAATGTCTTTGGCGCGGGTTTTCAGAACCGGGTCACCGAAGGCAACAATGGGGTAAATCATCGGGATTCGAGGAAAGATTGCAAAATCAGAGTGGCGCTTACTTTGTCGACCATGGCCTTGTCGCGCCGGTCTTTCTTGGACAAGCCGCCGGCCAGCATGGCCGCGTGAGCCATGCGGGAAGTGTAGCGCTCATCAATTTCATGCACCGGCAGCTCGGGAAAGTCCTTGCGCAGGCGCCGCACCACGCCCACCACGGCGCTGGTCGAGTCGGTGGCTTCGTTAAGCAGCGTTTTGGGCATGCCAATAACCAGGGCCGAGAGCGGCTCGCGGGCGTGCAGCGTCTTGACGTAGGTCAGCAGGTCCTGGCTGTGAATAGTTTCGAGCGGCGTGGCTATCATCTGGAGCGGATCCGTGACGGCCAGCCCCACTCGCTTGTGCCCGTAGTCAATGGCAAGGATACGTCCCATGGAATGCGTGAAAAAGATGGCAGTGGCAGTAAACAACCCGCTGCGCCGCGTAAAGATACGACAGCCCGCAAGAATGGTGACACGCTATATCACCGGCAGGCACCCTCGCATTTAGCCGCCAGAAGGCCGCGTCGGTCCTGCCATCAGCGTAATTCGTCTAAAGGCGACATACTTCGAAAAATCATAGATTTATCTTTGTGCTTCAGGCTTTTAGAATAGTTCGGCTTTTGTAGATTATCAAGCTATATCAACCCTGTATAGTTCTTAATTTATAAAAAATTGTACTGTTATTGGAAAATCCGGATGCTCCTATGTTGCATGGGCGTTTCTTGGAAAAGTTTCAATAAATTTGGAAGCTTACCCTGGCTTATTATTCTTCTTTATCGCTCGAACTCCTACTCTCTCAGTCGCTTATGAATGTTGAGCCAAACGATGCTCAGGCGCCCGAACCGGTAAGCCCGTCGACTTCCGCCCCCCGCAACTCGCGGCGTCAGGTGCGGCAGCCGCTGCTGCTGGCCATCGTGCTGGCCTGTGGTATTTTGCTGGGAGCAAATCCGTTTCGGCCTTCCGACCAAAACCCCGACGGCACGGCCCGGGGCTACCTAAAGTTCAAAGAAATTCTGAGCTACGTCGACCGCGACTACGTCGATTCCGTCGATGCCGAAGCGCTGTCCGACTACGCCATCAGCCGCATGCTGGAGCGCCTGGACCCGCATTCGGTGTTTATTCCGGCCAAGCAGCAGCAGCAGGCCTCGGCTTTTTTGCAGAGTGACTTCGACGGCGTGGGCGTCGAGTTCAATCTGTTCCGCGACACCGTTACCATCGTTTCACCCCTGAGCGGCGGCCCCGCCGAGCAGGCCGGTCTGCACCCCGGCGACCGGATCCTGGCCGTGAACGGCGAGCAGGTTTCGGGCGTGCACATCACCACCGAGGAGATGTTTGGCAAGCTGCGCGGCCCCCGCGGCAGCAAGGTGCAGCTGCTGGTGCAGCGCCGCAAGCAGCTCAAGCCCATCAGCGTGCTGGTTACCCGCAACCGCATTCCGAACTCTTCGGTGGACGTGGCCTACATGCTTGACAACCAGACCGGCTACATTAAAGTGAGCCGCTTTGCCAGCGGTACTTACGACGAGTTTAAGCAGGCGCTGGGCGATTTGCGTCGGCAGGGCCTGAGCCGCCTTGTGCTCGACCTGCGGGGCAACCCCGGCGGCTACCTCGACCGGGCTACCAAGCTGGCCGACGAGTTTATCGGGGGCACCAAGAAAATTGTCTACACCGATGGCAAAGGTGACCTGTACGACACCCAAACCTACTCGCGCACCCTGGGCGAGTTTGAGGAAGGCCCGCTGGTGGTGCTGGTAGACGAAGGCAGCGCCTCGGCCGCCGAAGTCGTAGCCGGCGCTTTGCAGGACCATGACCGGGCCCTGGTGGTGGGTCGGCGCACCTTCGGCAAAGGCCTTGTACAGCAGCCCATTGCTCTCAACGACGGCTCGGAGCTGCGCCTGACCATTGCCCGCTACTACACGCCCTCGGGCCGCTCGATTCAGAAGTCGTACCGCGGCGGCTACGCCCAGTATGAGCAGGAACTGGCCCAGCGCCAGAAGCACGGTGAGTATTTCCACGCCGACAGCATCCACTTCGCCGACTCGCTGCGCTACCGCACCGACAAGGGCCGCACCGTGTACGGCGGCGGCGGCATCATGCCCGACCTTTTTGTGCCCCGCGACACATCGGCCTACTCGGCGTATTACACCCGTTTGCAGAGCCACAACCTGGTGCGGGAGTTTGCCCTGAACTTCTACCAGGACCACAAAGGCGAGCTGGAAGGCCTGCGCTTCGAGCAGTTCAACACCTCCTTCCGCATCTCCGACGTGCAGCTGCAAACCCTGGCCTCGCAGGCCGCCCACAACGGCGTGCCCGCCGATGCGGCCGGGATGCGGCGCTGCGCCACGCTGCTGCGCGGCCAGCTTAAGGCCCTGATTGCCCGCAGCGCCTACGGCAAAACCGCGTATTATCAGGTGCTGCGCGACCAGGATGCCGAGCTGCAGCAAGCCCTGCGCGCTTTGAGCAGCACCGCCGACGGCACCGCCTTGCTGGGCTTGCTGAAATAGGAACAGCGCTTGTTTGACAAAAGCCGTCCGCCGGCCTTCTCGCATGGGAAGGCCGGCGGACGGCTTTTTGCCTAAGTCCAAAGCGGTGAAAAATACCCAGTTATAGGTATTGCGAAGGGCTGGTGATAAGGGGAAATTTGGAAAACCGATGCTGCGCGGCAGAAACGGAAGAAGGCTCATTATAAACCCGGTTGCCATGAAACGACTCTACTTCCTGCTGCTCCTGGGCGTGGTCGGGTTGCTGGCAGCCTGGACGTGGACCAAAACAACTCCATCGACCGCAGAGCAGCGCATATTGCTATTGGTAAACCACGACTGGGTGTGGACGAGCTGGACGGAAAACACCGGCCCGAAAGCGTCCCGCCAACGGATAGAGCCTTGCCTGCGCGACGACGTTATCCGCTTTGAGCGGGCCGGGGGCAAGCAGGTATACATAGAACGGGCTGGCCGCCTGCGGTGCAGCGCCCAAGCCAAGGAGCGGGCCCAGGGAGAATGGTCGGTGAGTGCCGATGGCCGCCTGCTGACCATTACGGGCGGCAACGGCGCCTTCGACGACACCTGGCAGATAGCCGAGCTAACGGCCTCCCACCTGCAGCTGGCCTACCGCACCACAACCACCGACGGGCCTTTCAGCATGCTAATAACCTTTACCAAGCGCCCTTTGGGCCACTAGCTATACCTCGTGTACTGATTCTTTCTGACCTATGAAAACATAGGAACGGGGCCTTTCCTACCGGCTGCAAACGGTAGGGAAGGCCCCGTTCTGAGTTTGGGCGGTGCTGGCGGGCTACTTCTTGGCCTGCGTCAGGTCGTGGTAGCGGAACTGCTTGTCGACGGAGGCAAAGGGCTTACCGTCGACTTCGGCGTAGGGGTAGATGAAGTAGTTGAGCGTCTGGCCCTGCTGGCGCGGAGCCAGCGTCAGGTCGCGGCCCCGGGTGAACTCGACGCGGTTTTCGTCGTGGGCCCCGAAGAAGTAGTTGCGGCGCGAAGGGTCTTTGGCGGCCTCGGAAGCATCGACGGGCACCCAGCCGGTGGCTTTGGTGTAGAACTCGGCCCAGCAGTGGTAGCCTTTTACCTCGCCCTCGCCCCGCTCGGTGGGTAGGGGGAAGCCGATGCTGAAGCGGGCCGGAATGCCCACGGCGCGGCAATAGCCGATAAACACAGCGTGGAAGTCGGTGCAGTTGCCGCGGCGGGCGTCGCAGGCGTAGTAGATGTCGCCGCGGCCCCAGCCCTGGCCGGTCTTGTCGTACTTCACGGTGCTGACCACGTGGTTGTAGATGGCCTGGGCCTTTTCCAGGTCGGTTTTGGCGTTGGCTTTGGCCACTACTTCCTGGGCCCAGAGGCGGATTTTGTCGTCGAGGGGCACGAGCTGGTCGGCCTGCAGCCAGCGCTGCATGTCGGGGTCGGTGGCTTCTTTTTCCTTTTTGGCACCGGCCTCGGGCATCAGCACGGGGTTTTTGTGCTCGCGCCGGGTGGCGTTGAACTTCATCGTTACGGAGAAGGGCGCCGGCTTGGGATTCAGCACCCGCAGGTGCAGCACCTTGTTGCCGTGGGCCGCGTCGAGCAGCTCGTAGGGGTAGGGCGAGCTAATCGACAGATCTTTGATGTCCTGCGACTTATCGGAGTGCGGCACCGGAATCCAGAGGTCGGCTTCCTTGGCCTGGGCTGGCAAATCCTTCACCGTGGCGGTGTATTCGAAGGCAAACGTGCGGGCCTGCACCGGAGTAGGGCGGGCGGGCGACTTGCCATTCCAGGATAGCAGCGTGCCGGCCAGGAACAGGAAGGAAAAAGCTTTCGGCAACGAAGGAAGATGAAGCACGGGTAGAAGTCTTGATAAGGTAAAGGCCAGCGGCAAAATGCGTGAGCTGGTGGCAAGAATGGGGGCTTAGGTTTTGGGGCACCAAAGGTACGGCACTAGGCGTAGCTCCTAAGACACCAAGCCCAAAGAGAGAATTCATTTTCGGCAATGTTGTTTTCTTACGTATGCTACTACCATCCGGCCGCCCGGGCCCGGGCGCCGGCTTTTGCCGGGTAGTTGTTACCTTCACCCACCGGAACCCCACCCGTTTTCCCACCCGAAAATTCCTTTTGTATGGCTTACTACCATCGTATTGGTCAGATTCCGCACAAGCGCCACACCCAGTTCCGCCAGCCCGACGGCACGCTCTACTCCGAGCAGCTGGTGGGCACGCTCGGGTTTCACGGCGTCTCGTCGCTGCTCTACCACATCAACCCGCCCACCCAGATCAAGAAGGTCGGGGAGCCAGTGCCTTACGCGCCCAAGCTGCTGAAAGACCGGCCCCTGGAACCCAGCCACCTGCGCACCCTGGGCCAGACCACCACCGGCGGCGACTACCTCAAGGCCCGGCAGACGCTTATCGGCAACGCCGACGTGACCATGAGCATCTGCAACCCCACGGAGCGGCGCATGGATTACTACTACAAGAATGCCCTGGCCGACGAGGTTATCTTCGTGCACGAAGGCAGCGGCGAGCTGTGGAGCCAGCTGGGCATCGTGCGCTTCGAGCCCGGCGACTACGTCGTGATTCCGCGCACCATCATTCACCAGCTGCACTTTGATGAGGGCCCCGTGCGGCTGCTTATCATCGAGTCGTTCAGCCCCATCGAAACCTGCCGGCGCTACCGCAACCACTTCGGGCAGCTGCTGGAGCACTCGCCTTACTGCGAGCGGGACATCCGGCCGCCCCACGCCCTGATTACCGACGACGTGCGCGAGTCGGGCAATTACGTGGTCAGGATCAAGAAGGAAGGCTATCTGCACGAGCTGACGTACGGCCACTCGCCCTTCGACGTAGTGGGCTGGGACGGGTATTTCTACCCCTACGCCTTCAGCATCCACGATTTTGAGCCCATTACGGGCCGCATTCACCAGCCGCCACCCGTGCACCAGACCTTTGAGGCGCACAACTTCGTGATTTGCTCCTTCGTGCCCCGCCTGTTCGACTATCACCCCGACAGCATCCCGGCACCTTACAACCACTCCAACGTGGACTCGGACGAGGTACTGTACTACGTGGCCGGCAACTTCATGTCGCGCAAAGGTGTGGATCTGGCCTCGTTTACGGTGCATCCTAGCGGCATTCCGCACGGCCCGCACCCGGGCACGGTAGAGGCCAGCATCGGCAAAAAGGAAACCCACGAGTTGGCCGTTATGGTCGACACGTTCCGGCCCTTGTACCTGACCGAAGCCGCCCTGCCTTACCTGGACAAGAACTATCCGATGAGCTGGAACCCGGACTTCAAGCACGAGCCACCCCGGGCAGCGGATATGATGGACTAGAAGCGGGTACTTATAAACTGCAAACGTCTATATTGTTGTCAACCAACGCCGGCACTAATCCAATGGGGCCGGCGTTGTGCGTCTTCCAACCTTTTTCTCATCTTCTGCAACAACTGACCAACATGAAAAAAGTATTGCTACTGGCCCCGCTATTCCTGCTGCTGGGCATTATGAGCTGCAAAAAGATCAATGAGCTGCTGACCTTTAACGTTGATTACAGCCAGAACATCAAGATTCCCGCCAGCCCCGTTGTTACCGTGCCCGTGATTCTGCCGGTGCCCGTGACGACCAACGCCGAGCAGACCTTCAAGAACAACAACACCAACGCCGACCTGGTAAAAGATGTGTCGCTGACCAAGTTCACGCTGACCATCACCGACCCGTCGGCCGCCAATTTTGACTTCCTGAACAACATCAGCATCTCCATCGGCACCGATCAGAACGACATCGTACCGCTGGCCTCGCTGGCGCAGGTGCCCAAGGGCGTGAGCAGCATCGAGCTGACCCCGAGCGGCGCCAAGCTGGACAAGTACCTCAAAGCGCCCAGCTACACGCTGCACACCCAGGCTACCGTGAACAGCACCATTGGCAAGGAAGTAACCGTGCGGGCCGACTCCCGCTTCAAAGTAACCGCCGACCCGCTCTAAACTGGTAGCCAAGCTGATTAACAAGCCGATTAACAGAAAGGGCCGCTGATATCAGCGGCCCTTTCTGTTGACGTTCGATTAGCCTGAACTAATGCAGCACCGTGACTTTGCGGTGCAGCACGGCATTGCCGATCTTCATTTCCAGCAGATACACCCCCGCCGCCAGGTCGCGCACCGGAATGCTGAGCTGCTGATGACCCGCCGCCAACTGCTGGTGCAGCGCCGTGCGCACGTGCCGGCCCGTAGTGGTTTGCAGGTCGATGTGGGCCAGGGCCGCCGTGGGCAAATCCAGGGCCAGGTGCAGGGTGTGGGCGGCCGGGTTGGGGTAGGTTTGCAGCGTCAGGTCGGGCAGGGTGCCTTTGGCGGCCAGCACCGTCGGGTCAATCAGGGCCGTCCAGGCGCTGGACTGCGTGTTGTCTAGCCGCGTCCAGACGGGGCGCACCACGTTGTCGTGGGCCGTGATGTTGGTGTAGTCGCCGAAAAAGACGTTCTCATTGGGCACAAACGGCGTCTGGCTCAGCCGGAAGTTCTGGAAGGTCCGGCCGCCGTCGGTGCTGCGGGCGCCATACACGTCGGTGCGGGTGTCGGGGTAGCTGCGCCGGTCGTAGAAGACAAACCACAGGTAGCCGGTTTTCTGGTCTACGGTCATCCAGGTAAAGAACTGGTGGCGGCCGGGCGGGTCGTTGTTCACCCGCAGGGGCGCACTCCAGGTCTGGCCGCCGTCAGTGCTGCGCGCCAGCCACACGTCGGTGTCGGAGGGGCCGTTGCGCTGGTCGGTCCAGTTCACGTACAGGGTGCCGCGGTGGGGGCCGGTACTTACGTCGCAGGCCGTCACGGGCAGGCCGTTGGCCCGGTAGATGCCCGGCACGGCGTAGTCCCAGCCGCCGGGCTGGCTCACGATGGGTTTTTCCTTGGGCAGCCAGGTTTGGCCGGCATCCAGGCTGCGGTTGAAGACGATGCCGCGCGGCCCGGCCCAGGCCGAGTAGATTTCGCCGTTGGGGCCCACGGCCGGCACGGCGCCTTCCACCGTGGCGTCCTCATCCACCGCGTCGCCGCCGTAGAAGCTGATGCGCCGGGGCGGGCTCCAGGTTTGGGCCTGGTCCGTGGACTTGGAGAACAGAATGCGGGTACTGTCGCGGGAGCTGAGGCTGCCGTAGGCGTCAAATTCGGTCCAGGTGGCGTACAGGGTGTTGGTTTTGCGGTCCACAGCCACCCACTCCTTGTCCTGCTGCTTGGGCGGGTTCAGGCCGAAAAAGCTGCGGTAGCTGAAGGGGATAGCCGCCTGCGCCGTGCGCTGCACCAGCAGCCGGTCGATGAAGGGGAAGCCGATGGACGTGGCCCCGGGATTCGACAGGTGGAAGTAGTAGAAGGCGCCCGTCGTGTCGGCTACCACCACCGGGTCGCCCCACACCGAGTAGGGCGAGGTCAGGGTGCGCCAGGTCCAGGTGCGGCCCCCGTCGAGCGAGGTGTACTGGTTGTTGAGGTTGGCCCCGGCCACCAGCTCCTGGGTATTCTTGGGGTTGATGGCAATGCTGGTTTCGTTGGGCGAGTTCTGCACGCTGATCAGCACGTTGGGATGGGCCGATTGGGCGCGTGCCAGGGCCGGCAGGCTCAGCAGGCTTAGCAGTACAAGTTTATTCATAGCGGGCAATAGGTGTGTGGTTGTAAGGCTGGCAAGTCGGTCATGCCTGAGCTTCGGGAACGACTTTGTGGGAGTAAAACAACTGGGGTTTCTACGATTCGTGCTAGCGTGATAAGGCCTTTCGTCGCCGCTTAATGCGCGGAATACCCAGGATGACAGATAGGATGGAACATCATTCCGGGCAGAGCGAGGAATGATGTTCCATCCTATCTGTCCTACCGGTTGCGGCCGTACTGCTCGTGGCTGCTCACCCAGTCGGACGATGAAATGGCCGAGCCCAGGCTCAGCTCGCCGGCCAGCACCACGCCGGCCACTATTTCGGCAAACTTGTTCACTGTGCCCCGGCCCACGCAGCCCAGCATGCGCAGGCACTCGTTCTGGGTGGCCAGGCCCGTGCCGCCGCCGTGAGTAGCTACGATGAGGGAAGGAATGGTGATGCTCAGATACAGGTCGCCTTCCTTGGTCACTTCCGAGTACAGCACGCCCGCCGACGATTCCGACACGTTGGCTACGTCCTGGCCGGTGGCAATGAAGAGGGCCGTAATGCCGTTGGCCGAGTGGGCGCCGTTGTTGTTGGCCCCGCTCAGAAAGGCCCCCACGTTGCTCACCTGCCCGTGGTAGGCCAGCTGCTCGGGCGTCACGCGCATGCGCTGCTGCAGAATGTCGCGCTTGATGACGCACTCGGCCACCACGCGCTTGCCCCGGGTGCGCATCACGTTGATCTGGCTGGCCTTTTTGTCGGTGGCGAAGTTCGATTCGAGGTAGAAGTGGCGGATGGGCGCACCCTTGTAGTTTTCCAGAATCCAGGAGCAGGCCGCGAAGGTGGCCCGGCCCACCATGTTCTGGCCGGCCGCGTCGCCGGTGCTGTAGTTGAAGCGCAGGTAGGCGAACTTGTTGCTCAGGTAGGTATCGATGTACTGGAGCTTGGCAATGCGGGAGGTGCTTTCGGCCTCGGGCCGGATCTTCTCGATTTCCTGTTCTACCCACTTGCCGAAGTCGCGGGCCCCGCGGGCGTCGTCGAACACAAAGACCGGGGCCCGCTGCATGGCGTCGCCGATGACGGTGCACTTCACGCCCCCGCAGAGGTTGAGCACCTGAATGCCGCGGTTGTAGCTGGCCACCAGCGTGCCTTCGGTGGTAGCCATCGGAATGAGAAAGTCGCCCTGGGCGTGCTCCCCGTTCACGGTCAGCGGGCCGGCCAGGCCCACCGGAATCTGGGCCACGCCGGTGAAATGCTCGCAGTTGCCCTGCAGCATGTGCGGGTCGAAGGAGTAGTGCTTCAGGTGCTTGAACTCCTCGCCCGAAAACTCTTCGGCGAAGCGCTGCCGGGCCTGAATGGCGGCCTCGGAGTAGTCGTCCTGGTCCTGACGCGGAATGCGGGTGCGGGTATCGGGAATGTTGACGATGGCATCTTCCACCTCCACGTTCAGGTCGCCGAAGGGGTCGGCTGAGAACTGCACCCGCACCTTGTGAATGCCCTCCTTAAGGTGCTCGGTGGCCAGATGAAACGTGGCCGCCTGACCCACGGGCAGCTCGTAGCCGCTGCTGTCGGCGTTGAACACGGTGGCGGGCCGCACGTCGCCCCCGCCCAGGTCCAGGGCAATCTGCTCCACGCCCAGACGCACATCGTCCACCTGCACGTAGTCGATGCGGGTGATGCGCACCGTGTCGAGGCGGTTTTTGATGCTGAAGGCCACACCCTCGGGCGTGTTGTGCAGGCTGCCGCGGGTATAGAGCAGCTTGAGGAGCATGGGGCTGGGCGTAAAGATCATAAGGCGCAGGGAAGTGGGTTCGGTGGAAATATAGCGGGATTAAAGTGCGAATTTTTCCCCGAACCGCCGATGATGCTCTTAAGATTAGCGCCTACCGGCCGGCGGCCCGGCGCTTGCCTTTCTGCTTGTGGGCACCAGTGTCCGGCTCCCGGCTGAAGGTGATGGGCATGGTGTAGCTCACATCCACCGGCAAGTTATTTTGCTCACCGGATAGCCAGGGTGGCATTTGCTGCACTACGCGCAGGGCCTCCGCATCCAAGGCCGGATTGACTCCCCGCGTGATGCGGACATTGGTTATGGCCCCGGTTTTCGTGAGCAGAAAGCTGACGAATACCTTGCCCGAAGCCGTGACGCTGTCAGGGTAGCGGGTGTTTTGCCCGAGGTAGGCAATCAGAGCGTCCATGCCGCCGGGGTACTGCGGCATCTGCTCGACGGAGCCAACAAATACCATTCGCTCCGGTGTTGGCCCCGCTGGCGCGAGTAGCTGATCTACATCATCCGTCAGGGAAACCGGGCTCAACTCCTCGGGCCTTTTGAGTTGCAGCCCGGCAGGCGGTACAGCCCGCGTATTAAGTTCAGCCTTCCGCACCTGCGCCCACGCCTCGCCACTGCTTAGTCCCAGCCCGCACACCAGCACCAGGGCTACCAGAAACCGCCGCAGCTTCGGGCGCAACTGTGGCTGGGCCGGGGCCAGCTGCGCCTGCCGGAACCGACCACACAGGCGCCCGTCGGCCGAGGCGGCGCGGGCAGCCATCAGGTCGGCCTGGGTGGCGGTGGTGAAGTCGTGGACGGTGCGCTGGCAACTGGCGCAGTGGCGGCCCTGCGCGGTGGGCGTCATCTGCTGCCAGTCTTCATGGCAAGGATTCAGGCGTACGTTCAGAAGGGGCAGGTCGAGCATAGCGGCGGTTGGATAACGTGGGGTACGGCATAACGCAGCCCCGACCCCGGTCTGCATCCGGAAGATACGTTGCCCGGTAAGTATTTGCATCCGTCACCGGTAGCAAGCCTATCCAGCCCACCCCAGAAACCGTTGCCACTGGTGGCAGAAGCCTGCGGGGGCACCCGAAGCCTCTTGCTACTGGTGCAGGATGGCTCCAGCCTACCCCGGAGACGTTCTGCACCGGTGCAGAATGACCAAAGGCGCCCCGGTAGTCATCCTGCACCGGTGCAAGATGACTACCGGGGGCTCCGGACATGGCCTGCACCGGTGCAGGACGGCTGCCGGGGGTGCTGGATGCGTCCTGCACCGGTGCAGGGGCACTAAAGAGGGCCCGGCAGCCATTCTGCACCGGTGCAGAGCCTCCCAAGCCCTGACCCGCCCGGCTACCCGGCCGCGCCTACTCGAAATACTCCCGGCCGCGGGTGTCGATGTAGCCGCTGCGGCCGTCGGGGGTCGTTACGCGGGCCACGCTGGCCACGAAGGGCTCGGCGGCGCTGTACTTGAGGGGCACCAGCAGGCGGCCATCCTCGGCCAGGTACCCATACAGGCCCTGCTGCTCCACGATGGCGAAGGCAAAGTTGTTGGCCTCCACGGCCCGGATGGCGTCGTACTCGATAGGCAGCGTCAGCTTGCCCTTGTTGTTGAGCACGCCCCACTTCTGGCCCTGGCGCACGAAGAGTAAGCCGTTGTAGTTCTCCTGAATCTCGTCGTAGATGGCCGGCACCACGGCCTGGCCCACCGTGAAGCGGAACCCGACCTTGCCGTTTTGCCGCAGCAGGTCGCCCTGGGTGAGAAACTCGCTTTCCGGCTCGGGCTCGGCGGGGGCCGTTACGCGCTTGCCGCTGCCGTCAATCTGGAAGGTTTCGCCCGCCAGCTCCACCGTGGCCCGGTCGTGGGAGAAGGAGCCGGCTTTGGTGAACTGAATGGGCGTGACGGGGTTGCCGCCCCCGTCGATGTAGCCGTAGAGGCTGCCGACGCGCACCCAGGCCAGCTCCTGCACGAAAGGGCCGGCCTCGTCATACTGCAGGGGCAGCACGATGCGGCGGCTCTGGTCGGCGTAGCCCCACTTGGCGCCTTTCCGGAACGGAACCAGGCGGGCCGGGGTGGTCTGGGCGGGCGCCGGCGCCGCCAGCAGCAGGGCCAGCAGCAGCGGCGTCAGTTTGACGAGAAAAGCGGGGAGAGGTAAGCCAGGCATTGCCCCTAAGATACGGGGTCGGGCGGAAACGACGAGCACAAATTGGCTTTTTACAAGAACCTGGGACTGTCGTGACCAACAGCTGGCGGCGGCCGGCGCGCCCGGCGGCTTCAGCAAATGCGTCCGGCATTGTACCTTGCCTGCTTAACGCCTGCTTTTCCAGTTTCGGATGAACCAACGCTACTTTTTCCTGGCCGCCGCCGGCCTGCTGACCGCCCTGGCCGCGGCTCCCGCCACCGCTCAGAATGCCGCCCTCGATGCCCGCATTGCCAAGCTGGCCGCCGCCGAGGAAGCCAAGGTTATAGCCTGGCGCCGCGACCTGCACGAGCACCCCGAGCTGGGCAACCAGGAAACCCGCACGGCCGGTATCATTGCCGCCCACCTCAAAAGTCTGGGCCTGGAAGTGCAGACCGGCGTGGCCCGCACCGGCGTGGTGGGTATTCTGAAGGGTGGCAAGCCCGGCCCCGTAGTAGCCCTGCGCGCCGACATGGATGCGCTGCCCGTCACGGAAAAGAACGAGCTGCCCTTCGCCAGCAAGGCCCGCACCCAGTACAACGGCCAGGAAGTAGGCGTGATGCACGCCTGCGGCCACGATACCCACGTGGCCATGCTGATGGGCGCGGCCGAGGTGCTGAGCCAGGTGAAAAAGGACCTGCCCGGTACCATCAAGTTTATCTTTCAGCCCGCCGAGGAAGGCTCCCTGCCCGGCGAGGAAGGCGGCGCCAAGCTCATGGTGAAGCAGGGCGTGCTCGACAACCCCAAGGTCGATGCCATCTTCGGGGTGCACATCAACGCCCAGACCGAAGTGGGCACGCTCAAGTACCGGCCCGGGGGTGAAATGGCTTCGTCCGACGTGTTTACCATCAAGGTAAAAGGCAAATCGGCGCACGGGGCCTACCCCTGGCTGAGCGTGGACCCGGTGGTAACGGCCTCGCAGATTGTGCTGGGCTTGCAAACCATCATCAGCCGCCAGACCCTGCTGACCGAGGACGCGGCTGTCATTACGGTGGGCATGATTCACGGCGGGGTGCGCAACAACATCATCCCGGACCAGGTGGAGCTGACCGGCACCATCCGGACGCTGAACAAGGACATGCAGCGCAAGATCTGGGAGGACATTCGCCGTACGGCCACCGGCATTGCCGCCAGCGCCGGGGCCACGGCCGAAGTCGACATCGTGAACTACGCCCCCGTGACCTACAACGACCTCAAGCTGACCGACAAGATGCTGCCCTCGTTGCGCACGGCCGCCGGCAGCGCCGATAAAGTAGTGCTGCAAAAGGCCGTGACCGGGGCCGAGGACTTTGCCTTCTTCCAGGAGAAAGTACCGGGCCTGTTCGTCTTCGTGGGCGGCATGACCAAGGGCACCGACCCGGCCACCACCGGCCCCCACCACACGCCCGGCTTCCGCATCGACGAAAGCGGCCTGACCTTGGGCGTTACCACGCTGGCCACCCTGGCCGCCGATTACCTGACCGCCAAAAAGTAAGCTTCCCCCGAATGAACATTGCCCTGGTTACCTGCGAGAGTCTCGCGCAATACGCCGCTCCTACCGTTGAAGATGAAGATACCCTGCTCACGCGCCACCTGCGCAGCCAGGGCCACCAGGTAGCCCCCCGCGTCTGGACCAACCCGGCCGTCGACTGGGCGGGCTACGACAAAGTAGTGGTGAAGTCGCCCTGGGACTACTTCGACCGGGTCGATGATTTCTACGCCTGGCTCGACCGGATGGACGCTACCGGCATCGAGCTGCTCAACCCCTCCCACATCATCCGCTGGAATGCCGATAAGAAGTACCTGCGCGACCTGGAGCAGGCCGGCGTGAAAATCGTGCCCACGCACTGGCTCCCGAAAGGCAGCACCGTGGTGATTGATGAGCTGTTTGACCTGCTGAAAAGTGACCAGCTGGTGGTGAAGCCCGCCGTGAGCGGCGGCGCCAAAAACACCTTCACCCTGACCCGCCCTGAAACGGCCGAGCGGCTGCCGCTGCTCACCGAGCTGGTGCAGCACGAAGACTTCCTGGTGCAGCCCTTCCAGCCCGAAATCCAGACTGAGGGCGAATGGTCGCTCGTGTATTTGGGCGGCAAATACAGCCACTGCGTGCTGAAAACGCCCAAGTCGGGCGACTTCCGGGTGCAGCACTACCTGGGCGGCGGCATCGAGCCCCGCAAAGCCCCGGCTCACCTGCGCCAGGCCGCCGACAGCATCGTGGCCCAGTTTGCCCAGGGCTGCCTCTACGCCCGCGTCGATGGGGTAGACTCCCACGGCGAGTTCCTGCTCATGGAGCTGGAGCTGATTGAGCCCTTCCTCTACCTGGACTCAAGCGAAGGCGCCTTTGCCCGCTACGAAGCGGCTTTACACCAATAGAGCGGGAAGTGAGAGAAATATGAAACCCGTGTCCTTGCGAGGACGAAGGACATTCCGCGCATGAAGCGGCGTCAATCCGTCCTCTGAAATGTGCCGAGCCTTCTAAACTGAAAAGCCCTTTCCCACGCAAGTAGGAAAGGGCTTTCTGGTAACAGGCTGTGTCGTACTGCGCAGAGGACGGATTGCTTCGGCTACGCCTCGCAAGGACACGTTGGGAAACAACCGCCCACAAAATCCGCTGAATCCGTGGTCTAGAAACCATTCACGCTGAAGCCGCCGTCCACGCTCAGCGTCTGGCCGGTGATGTAGCTGGCGGCGGGCAAACACAGAAAGGCCACGGCGCTGCTTACTTCCTCCGGTTCGCCCACGCGCTGCATGGGGGTGCGGTCCAGCACGCTGTGCAGGTATTGCTCGTTGCTGAGCACTCCGGCGGCCAGCGGCGTGCGGATGTACCAGGGCGCCACGCAGTTCACCCGGATGTTGTCGGGGGCCCACTCCACGGCCAGGTTGCGGGTCAGCTGAATGATGGCCGCCTTGGTCATGCCGTACACCGAGCCAGTGCGCAGGTGCGTGAGGCCCGCCACCGACGACACATTCACGATGCAGCCCTGGGCCAGCTTGAGCAGCTCGTAGGCACCCTGCGACATGCCAAACACCGATTCCAGGTTGGTTTCCATCACGTGGCGGTAGTCCTCGGCGCTGTACACGGCCGTCGACTTGCGGATGTTGGTGCCCACGTTGTTGACCAGAATATCCAGCTTGGGCCACTGCCGGCTGAACTCGTGCAGCAGATTTTGGCGGTCGTCGGGGCGGCTCACGTCGGCCGTCAGGGCGTGGGCGTCCAGGCCCTGGCGCCGCCACTCGGCCACCTGAGCTTCGAGGTCGGGGGCATGGCGGGCCACGGCTACTACGGTGGCTCCGAAGCGCAGCAGCTCCTCGGCCACGGCGGCCCCAATGCCTTTAGAAGCTCCGGTAACCAAAGCCGTGCGGCCTTCCAGATTCCAGCGGTTCGTCATGTTGCTCCAGTAGTTAGGTTGAAAGTCACAATATCAAGGGAACGTGTAAAAGTAGCGGCTTGGCTGTGCGCCGCAGCCGGCAAATGCCCCGGCCGCGCGGCCTAGAAACATGGCCAGAGAAGGCGGGATATTCGGTGGCTACTTACTTTTATTGAAGATTTTGCAATAAAGTGTCAACTAATTAGTAAATTCAATAGTAATAAGACCATAATAATGCCGAGTTATTGCCATTCTGTTGTTCGGTAGCCAATCCGAAGCCCGTTCCTTTCTATCATCTTTCAAGCCAACCATCCCATGAGAAAAAATTACGCAGCGGTAGCCTTGCTACTGGCTAGTGGCCTTGCGTGCTCTACTGCCCAGGCCCAGCAAAAAACAAACGTTCAGCAAAAGGTCTTGTCCGACAAGGGTACGCCCGCGCTGGTGGCTTTCCGCGCCGATGCTCCGGCCTACACCCTGAACGACGCCCGCAAAGCCTTTGCCGAGCAGTTGCAGCTGGGCGCCAACGACCAGATGCTGCGCAGCAAGACCGAAATCGACCAGCTGGGCTTTGCCCACGAGCGGCACCAACAATACTACAAGGGCATCAAGGTGGAGCATGCTGCCTACACACTGCACGCCAAAGACGGCGCCGTGCAAAGCATGAGCGGCAGCTTCGAGCGGATTGAAAAGCTGAACGTGACGCCCGCCGTTAGTGCATCGGCGGCGTTGCAGGCGGCCCTGCAGTTTGTGGGGGCCAAGAAGTACATGTGGCAGGATGCGGCCGAGGAAGCCGGTCTGAAAGACCAGGACAACAACCCCGCGGCCACCTACAAGCCCCAGGGCGAGCTGGTGATTGTGGAAAACCAGCGGGCCGCGGGCACCGCGCAGGCGGGGCAGCCCACGCTGGCCTGGAAGTTCAACATCTACGCCCAGCAGCCCGTCAGCCGCGCCTACATCTACGTGGACGCGCACACCGGCCAGGTGGTGATGCAGGACAATATTATCAAGCACGTGGCCGCCACGGGCACGTTTGGCACCAAGTACTCGGGTACCCAGACCGGGGCCACCGAAACGGCCACCGGTGGCTACCGCCTGCGGGAATTGACGCGCGGCCTGGGCATTGAAACCTACAACTGCCGCAAAAGCAACAGCTACACCGCCGCCGTCGACTTCATCGATGCCGACAACAGCTGGACGGAGTACAACAACGCTGCCTTCGATAATGCAGCCCTCGACGCGCACTGGGGTGCCCAGGGCACCTACGACTACTTCAAAAACGTGCACGGCCGCAACTCCTACAACAACGCCGGCGCCAAAATCAGGAGCTACGTGCACTTCGACGATACGCCGGGCGGGGCAGGCTACGAAAATGCCTTCTGGGACGGCTCGCGCATGACCTACGGCGACGGCGCCTCCCGCTTCGACCCGCTGACCTCGCTCGACGTGGCAGCCCACGAAATTGGCCACGCGGTGTGCTCCAGCACGGCCAACCTGACCTATTCCTACGAATCGGGGGCACTAAATGAAGGCTTCTCCGACATCTGGGGCGCCTGCGTGGAGTATTACAAGGCTCCCGACAAGCAAACCTGGCTCATTGGCGAAGACATCGACAAGGTGCGGCCCTCGCTGCGCTCGATGAGCAACCCCAACGCCGAAGGCCAGCCCGATACCTACCAGGGCACCTACTGGTATGCCGGCAGCGGCGACTACGGCGGAGTGCACACTAACTCGGGCGTGCTCAACCACTGGTTTTACCGCCTGGCTGTGGGCGGCAGCGGCACCAACGACAAAGGCACCTCATTCAGCGTTACCGGTATCGGCATTGATGCCGCCGCCAAAATTGCCTACCGCACCGAAAGCGTGTACCTGACGGCCTCGAGCAACTACGCCGCGGCCCGTACTTACTCGATTCAGTCGGCCAAAGACCTGTACGGGGCCGGCTCGGCCCAGGAAATTGCCGTGACCAACGCCTGGAACGCCGTGGGCGTGGGCGCCGCTTACGGCGGGGGCACACCGCCACCCACCGGCGTCACGTATTGCACCTCGAAAGCCAACAGCGTCGCCTACGAGTTCATCGACTACGTGGCCCTGGGCACCCTGACGCGCACGTCGGGCGCTGATGCCGGCTACTACAACGGTACGGCTCTGGCGGCCCCGACCCTGACGGCTGGTACCGCCCAGACCATCAGCTACAGTGCCGGCTTCGTGGGCACGGCCTACGCGGAATACTTCAAAGTATACATCGACTACAACCAGAACGGCCTCTTCACCGATGCCGGTGAGCTGGTGGTTAGCGCCGCCGCTTCTACCAGCAGCGCCACGCGCAGCTCGGGCTTCACGGTGCCCTTGTCGGCCAAAAACGGCAAAACCCGCCTGCGCGTGGTGATGAGCGACAACTCGGGCACGGGTAGCTGCAACGCCTACAGCTACGGCGAAACCGAGGATTACAGCGTGACTATAAGCGGCGGTGCGGCTGTGGCTGGCGTGCACGGCATCTCGGGCAGCACAGCTTCCACCCAGTTCGACGTGTATCCGAACCCCGCTACTGACCGCCTGACCGTGCTGCTGCCGAACAATGCCAGCGTGGTATCGGTGCAGGTGCTGGACGTGCGCGGCGCTACCAGCACGGCGGCCCGCTACGAAGGCAACGGGCAGCTGAACGTGTCGGGCTTGGCCAAAGGCCTGTACACGCTGACCGTCAGCGACGGGCAGACCATCTACCGTCAGCGTTTCGTGAAGGAATAAGGTTTTTTGTAGAGCCTCACACCCACTAAAAAAGGCCCGTCGGATGACGGGCCTTTTTTAGTGGGCGCTGCTTTAGGCAACTGTGGTTCCGGAAGCGGGTTTATCGCCAGGGCGAGTATTCGAGCTTGAGCTCCAGCAGGCCGTAGCCGTCGTTGCGGGTAGCGTTGCCGCGCTGGCTGATGTCGTCGAGGTGGTCGGTGGAAGTGAAGTAGTAGCTGCCTTCAGCCGTGGCGTTCAGGTTGGGCAGCAGCCGAAACACGAAGCCCAGGCCCACCGGGGCTACCAGGGCCGTGGCCGGGTAGTCGTTGCGCTCCGAAGTCAGGAAAACGGTGCTGGGCACGGGCCGGCCGTCGCCCATGTAGGCCTCGGGCGTGTAGAGCAGAAAACCGCCCCCGACTTTCACGTAGGGCTTGATCAGGGCACCGGCGCCGCGCGAGTCGGCAAACTCGGACTCATCCCGCACCAGCTCGTAGCGCACAAAGCCCACCAACGAGCCGTTGCGGCCCCGGAAAGCATAGCCCCGCTCGGGCAGCTGGTCTTTGGCGCCCAGCTTAAAAAGGGAAAGCTCGGTGCCCAATACTACGCGGGGCCGTACCAGGTACAGCACCCCGATGCTGCCGCTGGGGCCCGGCAGGTTGTCGCCCAGGCTTTCGGCCAGGTCGCCGTTGTAAAAGGCCGCCCCGCCGCCCAGTGTGAAGTAGATCGGGCCCCGGTGGTAGGGCCGGGCCGAGTTGGTGAAATGCCGCTTCCGCCGCTCGGGGCCCTGGGCCTGAACGGTGTGGGCCAAAAGAGAGAAAAGCAGCAAGCTGGCGAGGGAAAGCAGTCGAAAATTCACGGCCTGTTACAGTTGGTAAGCAGCCGGAATACGGGCGTTAGCACTTTACCGTTGCTGTCGGGCACCGCCCCAGGCTTATTTGAACATGCCTTTGGGGTCGGGCAGCTTGGCCGTCAGGTCGCTGATCAGGTCCAGGTCCAGGCTGCTTACGTTCAGGCTCTGGCCTTTGTGCACGGCTTCCCAGGCCTTGGCGTAGTCTTCGCGCAGGTAGTGCACGCGCGCCATCTGCTGCCAGGCATAGGCGTTGGTGGCATCGGCGGCCAGGGCCTGCTCCAGATATTTATAGGCCTGCTCCAAGTCCTTTTTCTTTTTGGTTTGCTGATGGCGAATCAGGTAGCTGGTGCCCAGGTCAACCAGCATCAAGGAGTTGGAGGGGGCCAGCACCAGGCCCTGGGTCAGCAGGCTGATGGACTCGTCGGGCGTCTCGTTGCGGCTGGCCACAATGCCCAGCCCGCGGTAGGCATCGGCGTTTTTCGGGTCGAGCAGCCAGGCCAGGTTGAAGCGGTAGAGGGCCGTGTCGGGCTTGTTTTCGGTGATGTACTCGTAGCCTTTGTTGGCGAAGAACTTGCTGGCCTCGGCCCGGGAGGGGAAGCTTTTGTCGATGCTGGTCAGAAAGGCCGCACCCATCACCTGCTGGGCCGCTTCCACCGATAGGCCCCCGAACAGCGGCAGCTGGCGGTTGGCCGTCGTGCCGGCCGCATCCGACTTTACCTTAACCTTGGTTTTGCGCTGAGCCTGCGCCGGAGCGGCCCCGAGAATAAAGCCGCACGCCAGGAGCAACAAATACTTTTTCATATAAAACGCTGAAGTAAGAACAGAAGTGGGAACAGACCGCGTAAACAGCCCTGGCAAATATAGCGCGGCGCCCACCAACCGGGCACGCCTGCCAATCCGGACCCTGGGTTATAAAGTATATAGCGGGGCGCCCGGTTCCTGAAGCCGGCGTGAATCTTGGCCGAAACCCTTTTGCATGACCTTATTCCGTTTCCTGGCGCTGCCCGCCCTGCTGCTTATCGTGGTGCTGGTGCTGGTAGCCAATGAAGTAGCCCAGGCCCGGCCCAGCCGCCGCACCACCGATATTGCCTACGTGCCTACTTCTGAAGCGGGCTTCGACACCCAGCGCCACCGCCTCAACGTGTATGCTCCGCGCCGAAAAGCCGCCGTGCCCTACCCCGTAGTGGTCTTTATTCACGGCGGCAACTGGAACAGCGGCAACAAAAACCTCTACTCCTTTATCGGGCGGCGCCTGGCCAAACAGGGCGTCGTGGCCGTGATTATCAACTACCGGCTGGCCCCGCAGGCGCAGGTGCCCGCCATGGCCGACGACTGCGCCCGGGCCGTGGTCTGGACCTACCAGCACATTGCCGAGTACGGCGGCGACCCGCAGCGGGTGTTTACTATGGGCCACTCGGCCGGGGGTGGGCTGGCCGCGCTGCTGGCCGCCGATAATCAGCTTTTCAGCCGGCGCGGCCTGGCCGCCAACCCCGTGCGCGGCGCCATCCTCGACGACCCGGCCGGCCTGGATATGTACGACTACCTGCGCAAGATGCAGTACGGCGGCGACGAGCAGTACCTGGTGCCCTTCGGCCAAGACCCCGCGGGGTGGAAAGCCGTGTCGCCGATGTACTATGTTACGGCTCAAACGCCGCCATTTCTCATGTTTATTGGCGGCGAAACCTACCCGTCCATCAGTAGCAGCAGTGAGAAGTTCCGACAGAAGCTAAAGACGCTCGGGCGGGAGCCGGAGTTTGCGGTGCTGGCGGGCAAAAAGCACGTGCCCATGGTGCTGCAACTCTATTGGAAAGACAATGTCATCTACCAGGCTCTGCGCAAATTTGTGGGGGCCGCGGGCTAGCCAAACAGGTTGCCCTGGGCGGCGGGCTGCTCGTGGGCCAGCAGCCACTTTTTGCGCGGCAGGCCCCCGGCGTAGCCCGTCAGCTGCCCACCGGCCCCGATAACGCGGTGGCAGGGCCACACGATGGCCAATGGGTTCTGGCCGTTGGCGGCACCCACGGCCCGCACCGCGCCGGGGTTGCCCAGCTGCCGGGCCAGGTCCAGGTAGGAAGCGGTACGGCCGTAGCCTACGCCCTGCAGCACCTGCCACACCTGGCGCTGAAAGTCAGTGCCGCGCGTCAGGTCGTAGACCAAGGAAAAGTCGCGCAGCTCGCGGCCGAAGTAGGCTTGCAGCTGCTGGTGTGCCTCGCGCAGGCACTCGGCCACGCTGGCCCGCGGGGTTTCGGTGAGTAGGCCTGGCGCGTCCAGAAACGTCACGGCGGCCAGCCCGGCTTCCGAGCCTTTCAGCTCCAGCAGCCCAATAGGCGTGGCGAGGTACGAACAGGCAAAGGCGGGGGCAGCAGTCATCAAAGCAAAATAAGGCCCGGCAAGATAACCCGTCGCCCACGGATTTACTTGCCCTCAAACACGGGCATTTCGGCCCAGAGCCGGTCAAACTCGGCACTGTAGCGCCGCACGGCCGTGGTATCGTCGGTGATGAGCAGGTTTTCCAGGTTGTAGAGGGCCGCCGAGCGGGTCCAGTTGTAGCTGCCGGTCAGTACCAGGCGCCGGTCGGCCACGGCAAACTTGTGGTGCATGTGGTTGGTCGTGCAGTCGGTCCGGATGCTCAGGCCGTTGGCGTGCAGCTGCACCACGTCCGAGCCTTTGTCGTGCAGCTTGTCGTCGTCGGTGAGCAGCCGGATAGCCACGCCGCGCCGGTGAGCGGCCAGCAGAGAGTCCGTTATCCGGTCATCGGAAATGGTAAACACGCACACATCCAGTTGCTGGGCCGCCTGACTGATAAACCGACGGATGGCCTCCACGCACTCGGCGCCGGGGCTGAAATGCACCGTAGTGTGGGCCGGCTGGGGTGGAGCCAGGGGCAACAGCAAGGCGCTGGCCGCCTCCAGCCACTCCACCACGGCTTTGTCCTCGAAGGAGTTGAACCGTTCCCGCGCCATGGCAAAGAGCTGCTGCCGCAGCGTCGCCAGAGCCGGGCCCTGCTGCCCGTGCGCTGCCAGCCGGGCCCGCAGCTCCCGCGCTTCCTGGGCCGACAGCGTGGAATCAGCAAACGCCTGCTCGAAGTGGTGCAGCAGGTCGGCGGTGCCGGCTGGGTTGGGGGCTGGTTGGCTCATGATGGCAGAGGCTAGGTCAAGGACAGGGAAAGGGCCACGTCGGCTTCGGTAACTACCGTCAGCGGCTTGGGAATAGCGGCCGACACGGTTTCCTGGGCCACCAGCAGCGCTTCGGCGTAGGGTTGGTCGAGCACGCGGGTCAGGCCGGGGTCGGAGGCGGTAATGTCGGCATCCCAGAGGCCGGCGCGGTGCCAGGGCGTGAGGTGGTCCCAGTCGGGCCGGTCGATGATGGGGTAGAGGCAGGCGCCGAAGACCGGCACGCCGGCCTGCAAGGCTGCGGCGCATTCCCGGCCGATCATCTCAATCCAGAGCGGCCGGTCGATGCCGGGGTGGCTGGTTTCGGTGAGCACCACGGGGCGGTGGTAGCGCTGCCAGGCCCGCTGCAGCAGAAAGCTCAGGGGCCGGAAGCGCGGGTCGTTGAAATCGTTGGCCCAGGGCAGGGTCTGGTGCGGGTCGAGCTGCCACTGGTTGTCGTAGTAATAGTTGAAGCCCAGCAGGTCAAGGTATTCGGGGCGCCCGCCCAGGTCGGGGCAGAGGCGGCCGGAAAGCATATCCACGGCCTGAAACTGGTTTTCGTCGAATTCCCGGGCCCGCTGCCGCTGGGCGCGATTGGCGTTGGGGGCCGCCACAATATGAATCAGGGGCTCGGTGGTCAGGATGCGGATGCCGGGGTCGGCTTCGCGCAGGGCGGCCACGCCTTCGATGTAGGCCCGCATCAGGCCGCGCTTCACTTCCCAGCCCTGGCCCACGCAGTAGGGCGAGGTGCCGCGCACGTCGCCACCTAGCCAGCTCATAAAACTTACCTCGTTGATGGGCGTCACGATGAGCGTATCGTCGGGGCGCTGGGCGCGGTAGAAGGCCACGAAGGCGCGGCAGAGGTGGCTGAAGCGCCGGGCAAACATGGGGTGCAGGGGCGTCAGGTCGTCGGGGTAGCCGAAGTGGCACAGGTCCCAGATCTGCTGAATGCCGTGGCGCCGGCCCGCGTCCAGCATGTGCTGCACCGTGCTCCAGTCGTACTGGTAGGGCGTTTTTTCCACCTGGCTCCAGCGGATTCCCTCCCGCACCGAGCCGATATTAAAGGGCTGCAGATCCTGGTAGTCGGCGTCGAGGCGCTGCAAGTGGCCAGTGGTGTGCAGGAAGTCGACGCGGTGCCCGAAGGCGTTGAGCTGGTCGGTGCATTCGTAGCCGCCCATCCAGAACGTTTGAAAAGGGTTGGCGGGCAAGGTGGCGGTAGTGGCGTTGAGCTTCGGCATAGGAAAGGGGTTGCGTAGAGAAAACCACCGCCGGGTGGGAGAAGAATGCGGCAGATGATAAGAGCGGAAATCGGCAATAATATACTGCCTGAAATCAAGGTTAGGCCAATGCTTCCGCCTGGCGCTGCTTCTGACTCAGGGATTTGGCCTCGATGAAAATACGCTTGAACTCGGGGTGCTTGGCCCGCAGGGCGTCCTGCAGCCGGTCGATGGCCTGCTCGACCTGCCCGGCCGTCAGGTCGCGCTTGAACTGCACGTCCAGGGCCAGCACCACGTCGGCCGGGCCCAGGTAGCTGGTAAGCGGGGTACGGACGGTTTCCACGGCGGCCTCGGCCCGGGCAATGGCGTCGATGCTGGCCAGGGTTTCCTCGTCCACGCCTTCGCCGACGAGCAGGCCCTTGGTTTTGTAGATCAGGAAGATAGCCACCGACACCAGCAGTACGCCAATGCAGATGGAGGCGCCGCCGTCGAGGTAAGGGTTGTTGAGCAAATGCCCGAAATACACGCCCAGCAGGGCAATGGTCAGACCTAGCAGCGCGGCCAGATCTTCCATCAGAATGGCAAATACGGAGGGGTCTTTGCTGCGCCTCAGCGTGGCCCAGAAGCCGGCGTCGCCCCGGCTTTTGTTGAACTCCCGGAACGCCAGAAAGCAGGAAATGCCCTCAAAAACGAGCGAGAGGCCCAGCACCCAGTAGTTCCAGGTAGGGTCGGTGATGGGGGCCGGATGCTTCAGGTGCTCGATACCCTCGTAGAACGACATGCCGCCGCCCACCGAAAACACCAGCACGGCCACAATCAGGGCCCAGAAGTACAGCTCCTTGCTGCGCCCGAATGGGTGGCGGGTGTCGGCGGGCTTTTCGGCCTGCTTCACGCCGTAGAGAATCAGGATGCCGTTGCCGCTGTCGACCAGGGAGTGAATGCCCTCGGAAAGCATGGCCGACGAGCCGGTGAAAAAGGCGGCTACGAACTTGCTGATGGCAATGGCAATGTTGGCTCCGATGGCCCCGTAAATGGCAATTTTTGAAGAGCTTCCGGCCATAGTGAAAAGCAGAGGGAAAGAACCCGTGGTACGCAACCCGGCAACGCGGGGTTAATATTGCTTGGGTGAACAATCCGCTTTTATCCGACTTTTACCGCCTATGACCCCGACTACTACCGAAACGACTGCCCCGCTGCGCCGCCGTCTGGGCCTGGTGCAGGCCACGGCTCTGAACATGATAGACATGGTGGGCATTGGGCCCTTCGTGACCTTGCCGCTAGTCATGGGCTTCATGGGGCCGCACTTTCTGCTGGCCTGGCTGGTAGGCGCGGGCCTGGCTGCCGTCGACGGGCTGATCTGGAGCGAGCTGGGTGCGGCCTACCCCGAGGCGGGCGGAAGCTACAAATTTCTGAAGCTGGCCTACGGCGAGAAAAAGTGGGGCCGGCTCATGTCGTTTCTCTACGTGTGGCAAACCCTGATTCAGTCGCCGCTGGTGCTGGCCTCGGGCGCCATCGGCTTCGCTCAGTACTTCAGCTACCTCGTGCCCCTGCCCGAGTGGTGGCAGCCCAAGCTGGTGGCCGGCAGCGTGGTGCTGCTGCTCATCGTGCTGCTCTACCGCCGCATCGAGGATATTGGCAAGCTGGGCGTGATGCTCTGGGTGGGCGTACTGGGGTTGATGGGCTGGCTGATTTTTGGCGGCCTTACCCACCCCAACCACCCGGTCGAGCTGTTTCCGGCCGGCGGCCTGGGCAGCCTGCTGTCGTGGCAGGATGGACACCTGACGGGCCTGCTGCTGTCGGCGGCCATGGGGCAGGCGGCCGTCAAGACTATCTATTCCTACCTGGGCTACTACAACGTGTGCCACCTGGGCGCCGAAATCGTGAACCCCGAGCGGGTAATTCCGCGCAGTATTTTCCTGAGCATTCTGGGCATTGCCGCGCTGTATCTGCTCTTGAACTGGAGTGTGGGCACCGTTATTCCGTGGCAGGAGGTGCAAGCCTGGCAAGCTGGGGCCGGCGACAAGTCGCAGTTCATCATCAGCGTATTCATGGAGCGCCTCTACGGACCAGTGGCGGCCACTGCGGCCACGGCCCTGGTGCTGCTGGTGGCCTTTGCCTCCCTGTTTGCGGTGCTGCTGGGGTACTCCCGCATTCCCTACGCGGCGGCGGCCGACGGCGAGTTTCTGCCGGTCTTTGCCAAAACCCACCCCACCAAGCACTTTCCCCACGTGTCGCTGCTGATTCTGGGGGGCGTGGGCTTCGTCTTCAGCCTGCTCTTTAAGCTGGGCGAGGTCATCTCAGCTATTCTGGCCATGCGCATTCTGGTACAGTTCGTGGGTCAGGCCGTCGGGCTGATGCTGCTGCGCCGCCGGCGGGGCACGGCCTCTCTGCCGTTCAAAATGCCCCTGTATCCGGTGCCGGTGCTGGTGGCCATCGTCGTGTGGCTGGCCGTTTTCGGCGGCATTGCCCCGGCCGAGGTAACCTGGGGCACCCTGCACTTCAAGCTCTACTTTCAGCTGGCTGCTCTGGTCATGATGCTGCTGGGCACGGGGGTGTTTCTGCTCTGGAGCCGCCGCTTGAAGCGGTGGCCGTTCGACGCCTAAGTTACCCCAGCCGCTTCTCGTAGCACAAAAACCGCAGCCCCGGCCGAAATGCCAGCGTGATTTCGCCCGCAAAGCGGTAGCCCAGCTTGGGGAATAGCCGCTGAGTAGCTGCGTTTTCCGAGTTGGTATCCACCCGCAGCGACTTCAGGCCCCGTTCCCGGGCCAGCTGCTCGGCCTGTTGCAGCAAAGCGGCGGCCACGCCTTGGCCCTGGGTATCAGGGTCCACGGCCAGGCGGTGGGTTACAATAGCGGTTTCGGTGGCGTCCCAGTCGGCCTGGGCATATTCCGCATCCTGGTCCTGGGTGAGGGCCGCCACGCCCACTACCTGCCCGGCCAGCTCGGCTACCCAGAGCTGCTCGTGGGTTATATCCTGGCGGAAAACTTCTTCGTTGGGGTAGTCGGCGCTCCACTGCTGGTTGCCACTGGCCTGCATCAGGGGCACTACGCGGCTTACCAAGCTCAGAATGGCGGGAAGGTCGGCGGCGGTAGCGGGGCGAATCAGGGGCATACGGGAGTTTTAAGGCCTGAACATACACGATTTACCCTAAACTCAGGTTAGCGGCCGGCCCGGGCCAGGCCGAAAAAAGCCCGGCAGGGCGAGTCCCAAAGACCCGCCCTGCCGGGCTTTGCTCACGAGCGAAGGGTCGCTATTCGGCTACCACCAGGCGCTGGGTACTGGTACTTGTGCCGGCCTGCACCGTCAGCAGATACACCCCCGGCGCCAGGCCCCGCAAGGGCACGGGCAGCTCACTCCGGCCCGCGGCGGCTGCAAGGGTAGTGTCGAGCAGCTGCCGCCCCAGCGCGTCGAGCACCGTCACGCGCACGGTTTGAGCTTCGGGCAGCCGCAAACTCAGGTTCACGAACGAGGTGGCCGGGTTGGGGTACAGGGCAAAGGGCAACGCCTTCAGCTTTGGAGTAGTGGCCCGTAGTGCTGGTTGGGCTTCGGTGGCCGGCAGCAGGCGGGCTCCGGCCCAGTCGGCGTGGTCGTAGCTGTTGTCGTCCCCGGCGTTGGTAACAACCAGACGCAGCTCGTTTTTGCCGCTGACGTTCAGGTCGAGGCGGGCCGTGGCCGAGCTGCCGGTCAGCCGGCTGCTTTCGTAAGCCAGCGTGCCATCCAGATACACCTGAAACACGACGCTGCCGTTATTGCCGACTTCGTCATCCACGCCCAGGTCGCTCAGAAAGCGGCTGTAGGCCCCTTTTAAGGAATATGTTATATTGGAAGCGGCGTGCACGCCCAGGCCTTTGGCATAGGTAACGCCGTCCAGGCTAATAGTTTTGCTGTCGGCCGGGTCCAGCTCCCCGTTGCTGCCGTCCCGCTCCACGGGGCCCCAGCCGCTGCTGGCCGCCGTCCAGTTCAGGTCCGACAGATACACGGCTGCCGGCGCACTGCCGGGCCGCGACAACGCCGCGCCGGGTACTATTTGCTTGGTCAAGCCCGGCCCGGCGTAACTCACGCTCAGCACCTGGGAGCCGGTGCGCTCAAAGAAGGTGACGGTAATGGCATGTACGCCCGCCCGCAGCCCAATCGTGCTCGACTTTTCGGCCGCTCCGTGCAGTCCGTCGTTGTTCACTACCAGCTGGCTGCCAATAAAAAGCTGGCTGCCATCGTCGGAAGTGGTGTAGAACGTGTAGACCCCGTCGGCCGGCACCCGCACGTAGCCGGTGTAGCGGAAAGCAAAGTTTTCCTCCCGGCTGCGCGGGCTCAGGTCGAAGCCCGCTACCGAGCCGGTTTTGGCCGGCGTCAGAGTTGAGAAGGTAGGCAGCACGCTCCAGCCCGTGCCCTCGTAGTAGCCGTAATTGAGGCCCGCCACGGTATTGGTCGGGTTTTCGGGCGTGCGTAGCGTAGCATCCGTCACGGTGAAGGCCACCGTCAGGGCCTGGCCGGCCGTGCCGGTGGCGGCTGTAGCGGTGTAGGGCGTAGCCGTCAGGGTATGGCTGCCCACGGTGGGCGTCCAGGGCAAGTAATCAGTCGGACCATTGTCGCCGGCCAGGGCGTAGGGCGGCGTGTTTTCCGTTCGGAAGTTGGCGTTGCCATCGTAGGCAAACCGCACGCTGCCCACCGTGGCCGGGTTGGTATTGGCCCGGATGCTGAGGTTGCGCGAGGGCAGCGTCGCCAGGTTGAGCACGGCCCCGGCCGGCAGCGGGTCGTAGCCGGCAATGGGCTGGTCGGTGTCGGCATCGAGCAGCGTGAAGCTGGTCACAGATTGCCCGGCGGGCACCACCCGAAAGCTGGCCGTGTAGGTAGCATCGGCGGTGGGCGTCGGCAGAGTTTGGGTCGCCGTGCCGCCCTGGCTCCAGCCGGTAAACTCGTACGTTACCCCGTTCACCGTCTGCGGACTCACCACGCCCAGGGTGCGCAGCACGCCTTCCACGCTGGTCACAGTGGCGGGCGTGGTCAGGGGCTGCCCGTCGAGGGTGAGGCGCAGGCCGGCCGGGTTAGTGGCGAGGCTCAGCACTGAGGTGCGCGGGTAAATGTCGCGGAACACCGTGGAGGTCAGCCCGCCGGCGTCCGTCACGGTCAGGATGAGGCGGTACCACACGTTGGCGGCTGTTTCTCCGGTGTTGGGAATGGCGAACGAGCCGGTTTTCAAACCCTGGTTGAACGCTGTGCCGTCGTGCACGTGGGTGTCGTGGTGAAAATCGACCCGCCAGCTGAAGGCGCTAGCCGGCAGGGTGCCCTGCTCCGGGTCGGTGGCCTCGCCCGAGAAGGTAATGGTGGTGCCGGCCACGTAGGTAGTGCCCTCGGTCGGGGTCAGAATCTGGGCCGTAGGCGCGGTGTTAGGCGTCGTTACGGTCAGGGTAGCGGCGGTGCTGGTGGCTGTGCCCACGGCGTTGGTGACTACAGCGCGGTACTGACCGGCGTCGGCTGCCGCTACGCTGGCCAGGGTGTAAGTAGCACTAGTGGCACCCGTGATGTTCACGCCGTTCTTCTGCCACTGGTAGCTCAGCGGGGTCGTGCCGGTAGCCGTTACCCGAAACGAAGCCGCCTGACCCGGGGCCACGCTCACGTTGGCGGGCTGCCCGGTAATGACGGGCGCGCTGGTCGAGGGCGTATACACGACTTTGTACAGGGCCCCGGCGCTGCGGCTCAGGTAGTAGAGGTTGCCGTCGAGGCCGGTGGTGAGGCCTACCGCGTTGCCGGGCAGGGCCGTGGCAAAGGCCGAGCGCACCGGCGTGCTGCCCGAGAGGTCAATGTAGTTGATCCACTGGTTGCACAAGTCCTGGTAGAAGTACTTGCCCGCGTAGGAAGCCGGGTAGTTGGTACTGGCCGGGTTGAAAAAGGTGCCGCCCGTAATGGCGCAGCCCCGCCCGTCGCCGGTGCCGTGGGGGTAGCTGAACACGGGGCTGGTCACGCCGGTGGCCGTAGTGGCGCCTTCGGTGGCGGGCCAGCCGAAGTTGCGGCCCCCGGTGGTGGCGTCGTCAATTTCCTCCCAGGTGTTCTGGCCCACGTCGTTGAGGAACATCCGGCCCGTGGTGGGGTGAATAGCAAACGTGTAGGGGTTGCGCAGACCGTAGCTCCACACGCGGCGGCGCTGCTCCGAGCCGGTGGGGAAGGGGTTACCGGCCGGCACCGAGCCGTCGGGGTTGATGCGCAGAAACTTGCCGTGGTAGGTGTCCAGGTTCTGGGCGTGGCTGCCGTTGGCGTTTTCACCGATGGCCACGTAGAGCTTGCCGTCGGGTCCGAAGCTCATGGCTCCGCCGTTGTGGTTGGTAGCCGAGCTGAGCGGGTCCAGCTCCAGCACCACCACTTCGCTGCCCGCCACGGCCACGTCGCCGGCAGCCGTGAAGCGGCTAATGCGGTTGCGCAGCGGCGCCGTGCTGACCGTGTAATACAAGTAGATATAGCCGTTGGCGCTGAAATTCGGGTCGAGGGCAATGCCGATCAGGCCCCGTTCGCCGCTCGAATTCACGCTCAGCCGCACGAAGGGTGCGGCCAGCAGGCTGCCGTTTTTGATAACGCGCAGGGCGCCGCCCTGCTCGCCCACGAAAATGCGCCCGTCGGGGGCAAAGGCCAGCACCGTAGGGTTGCTGATGCCATTGGTCACCTGCACCTGGTTGAAGCCCGCGGGGAAGGTCTGACCTGTGGCCGTGAGGGCCAGCAAACTCAGCAAAAGCATCAGCAGGGCCAGTTGCAGCCTAACCGTCGAGGGGCGGATCTGGCGGCCGGCGGGCCGCGCAACACGGAGAAGTGTTTTCATAGGAAAGCAGGTAGAGGTTGTGGAACATAGAACTGAGGCGGCGTTGCCGTAGGTGAAGTGCCGCCGACATCAGGCCGAAGGCAGCAGTGGAAAATAGGGCGCAGGTAAGCACGCGGAAAACGTAAAGAGAAGACTGTCTTAAGGTTGAGGTTTGAAAAACAACAATCGTCTATATCTAATGAAGATAAGAAAAGCGGCCGGCCCCTCTCCGTAATTGGGTGTTAAGATTATGTCATTAGTCCCGGCAGTGGCCGCAGTTTGAAGTAGGGCCATAAAAAAAGGACGCCCCAGTGTTGGAGCGCCCTATTGGCCGAACTCGTCGTGGCGCCTGATTTAGTCGGCCGGGCAGTTAACAAGCCGCCCGGCCACCGCTGCTACTGAGCAGCCCGGCGGCGTATCGACTACCACTTAAACCACCTAGGTGGTTTGCACGAAGCGCTTGATGTCGCCGCTGGCAATGTATGATTTGCCGTCCGGGGCCGTATTTACCTGCTCTACCACAAACAGCGTGCTTTCGTCGCGGATGCCGCGGGGGAAGCGCATGTTCCAGTTGGGGTCGAATCCGTCGCTCACCACCCGGGCCCGCAGCTTGCTGCCGTCTTTCACGCACTGAATCAGGATGCCCGAGCCGATGGTGTCGGTTTCTTCCAGGTCGGCCAGGGTCGTCGCCGGCTTGGCCGGGCGGGAGCTGGCGCTGCTACTGGTGCTGCGCGATGAGCCGCCGTAGTGGCCGCCGGCCAGGGCGTCGGTTTCGCCGGGCCGCACGAGGCGGGTAATGTTACCCTTGGCGCGGTAAAAAGTACCGTCGAGGCTGCGTTCCAGCTCCTCCACAATGTAGTGGGCTCCCTCGGCCCGAATAGCCCGCGGAAACTGGATGTTCAAGTCGTCGTAGCCCGGCGACACCACCCGCACGCGCAGCTTACCGCCTTCCCGGAAGCATACCAGCTCCACGCCGGAGCCGGCTTCCGTCACCACGGGCAGGGCGTGGGCGGCCTGGTCCACGCTCACGCCGCGGCCCGACAGTTCGACGCGGGCCCGGCGGCCCTGGAAGGCCTGGTCGCGCAACTCCTTGCGGCTCTCGTTGTCGAGGTGGCGGCTGGCAATGCGCTGGGCGTAGTGGTTGATCTGGTCGATTTCCTCGGCAACTTCGAAGTGCTCGTGCAAGCCCTTGGCCGTCAGATCGGCCACCAGCTGCCTGAGCAGCGCCTCCGCTTCGGCATGCTGCCCGGCATCGGCCATATCCACGGCCTGCTCTTTGTCGCGGGCAATGCGCAGGCGGGCCAGGTCCATCGTAACGCCCCCATCGGCGGCCGCGGCTACGGCGTCGATGCTGCCGGCCGTTATCTGCACGATGTGCTCCCCGGCAATGGCCTCGATGCTGCCCGCCCGAATGGCGTCGGCGCGGTAGGCCACGTGCAGCAGCTGGTGGCTGCCCGTGTTCAGGGCCGGCAGCTGCAGTTGCAGGCCCAGCAGCTTGTCTTCGTTCTCGTGCACATCACCGAGCTGCAACACCAGCCGGCCGCCGTCCTGGGGCTCTACCCGAGCCAGACTGAGCACGTCCGTTATCTGGGTTTGCCCGATGGGCGTGAGCGTGACGGTCAGATTCTGAGCGGCAATAGCCTTGAGGCTGTCCAGCTCGATACCGAACACGTCGGCGGCATCGTCCAGGGACTGAATGAAGTAGAAATTGCCCCCGGCGGCCCGGGCCATGCCGATCAGCAAATCTTCCTCGAAGTGGGCCCCAAAGCCCAGCGTGGTGGTGGAAATGCCCTCCTCGGCCTTTTTGCCGGCCGTGGCAATCAGCACTTCGGAGTTGGTGATGCCGTGGTTGGCCTGCCCGTCGGTGAGCAGCAGCACGCGGTTTACGTGCTTGTCGGTTTTGTGCTTGGCTACCAATTCGCAGCCCCGCAGCCAGCCCCCGCTCAGGTTGGTAATACCCCCGGCCCGCACGCTTTTCAGCAGGGCTTTGATGGCCTCCTTGTCGGTTACCAGCGTGGCGTCCAGCAGGGTGTTTACCACGTCGTCGTACACCACCACGCTCAGCCGGTCGTCGGCCGTGAGGCGGTCCACGAAGTCGGCGGCGGCTTTCAGGGCGTGCTTCAGCGGGGCGCCGGCCATGCTGCCGCTGCGGTCAATTACCAGGGCTACATTGAGCGGCCGGCGCTGCGGATTGGGAACATCTTCCCGAAAGCTCAACAGAATACTGGTCGAGTCGGCCAGGTTTTCGAGAAGCACCGGACTGGTAGGCTGCTGGGTAATCTGCATACGCGAATAGGTTAAGGGTTGGAAAGGATGGAAGAAAATAACCGGGTCCCGGTTAGTCCGAGGCGCCGAAAGAAAGCTTGAAAATCAGGGGAAGGCCCGCCTCAGGTTTCGATAAGGGGCCGGTAGTCGTGCTCATTGTCGAAGCCGGCCAGCCAGGCGGCGGCCCGGCGGCAGGTGCGCACGTGGGGCGGCACCCGCAGCACGTAGGTGTGGGCCGTGGAGGGGCATTTCACGCGCAAGGCCACGATGGGCTCATCATCTTCGAGCGGAATGCTGATGAGCTGCCGGTCCCCGCCCGCGTCCCGGTCCCGGTCGATGATGAGGCCACCCACTTCCTGGATAAACCGGTCGAGGCCGAAGCGTTCCAGCAGCACCCGCCGCCGCGTCACGTTGCGCACGTTCAGAATCTCGACGGCCTTGAGGTCTTCGGGGCGAAAGGCGGTGCGCTCATCCACGGCGGTGCCCTGCCAGCGGATGTTCACCTTCAGGCCACTGGGCAGGCTGGTGAGGCCACTGCCGGCTACTTCCACCCAGTTGGTCAGGTGCAAAGTAGCGGGCAGGTGCAGCAGCTGGGGGCAGTTGGCCACAGACAAGCTCTTGGCCGTCAGGCGCTCGGGCAGGCGGCGCAGGTGCGGGTTGTCGTTCAGGTTCACGGTTTCGCGCACCAGCCAGTCGCCGGTCAGCTCCCGGATGCCGGTGCGGGCGGCCTGCACGCTGGTGGCCCGCAGCCGCTCGGGCAGCAGTTCCAGGTTAGGGCAGTTGTTGACCTCCAGGTGGGTGCATTCCAGCAACGTGGGCAGCTCCCGCAGCCGAGGCTCATTATTCAGCCGCAGTGCCCCGCTCACAATCAGCTCGTCGGGCATGCGGCCGGAAAGCAGCAGGGCCCGGGCTTCCTCGGGCGTGGTGCGCACTACCCCCGCATAGGGCCGGGTATAGGCAGCGGCCCCGCCGGCGGGCTCGTTGGCAACGCTGGGTTGGGGAAGCACGGGGGCGGCCGGAGCGGCTGGTTCCGGGGCCGTAGCGGCCGGGCGGCGCAGGTTACGGCCCCGGGCGTTGATGCTGAACATACGCTGCCTAGTCGACTACGGTACGAATAGCCGAGGGCGTATACTCCCGCTGCTGCCACACCCGGTACACGCCCACGGGCAGCGCAATGGGCCGGTGCTCCTCGTGAACCAGCGTGGCCGTCGGGGCCGAAATCAGCAGGTACAGCTCGTGGCCATAGGCGTACAGGCTGGCGGCGCCGGTTTCCCGGATGCGGTGGGAATGGCCAGTATGCTCGCCGTGCGCCAGCACCACGCCCGGCCGCGGCACCGCCCCGACGGGTAGGGCCGCTACGGCCGCAATAAGTACGTCACCATGCCGATACAAAGAACTGGACTGATTCATATGCTTTGCTAAAAAAGATGGGAAATCAAGTCAGATATTGTTTCTACGATATTACGGCAATTGGGTTGAATGCGCAAGTAATTGCCTAAATTTTCTACTAAAAAATTTAGCACATGAATAATCTGCCAAAGAGTAAAAATCCGTTCAGCTCAACCGGAAACGGCTTTTGTGAAGCGGGACTGGTTCTTAGCAAAACCAGCTGCTGACCACACAAAAAAAAGAACGCACCCGTCAGGGTGCGTTCTTAAAAAGCAAGGCTATAAGCAGGTTTTAGCCGCGGCGCAGCACCTCGGCGGCTTCTTTGGCAAAGTACGTCAGGATGGCGTCGGCGCCGGCCCGCTTGATGCTGAGCAGCACTTCCATCATGGTTTTCTCGCCGTCCACCCAGCCGTTGCGGGCGGCGGCCTTAATCATGGCGTACTCGCCCGAGACGTTGTAGGCCGTTACGGGCAGGTGGGTGTTTTCTTTTACCACGTGAATCACGTCGAGGTAGCTCAGGGCGGGCTTCACCATCACCATGTCGGCGCCTTCCTGCTCGTCGAGGGCCAGCTCGCGCAAGGCCTCGCGCTTGTTGGCCGGGTTCATCTGGTAGCTTTTCTTGTCGCCTTTCTTGGGGGCCGAGTCCAGAGCGTCGCGGAAAGGGCCGTAGAAAGCCGAGGCGTACTTGGCCGTGTAGCTCATGATGCTCACGTGCGAAAAGGCGTTGCGGTCGAGCACGTCCCGAATCCAGGCTACGCGGCCGTCCATCATGTCGCTGGGGCCGATGATGTCGGCGCCGGCGCGGGCCTGGGCCAGGGCCATCTGGCCCAGCACTTCCAGGGAGGCGTCGTTCAGAATCTCGCCCGACTCGGCATCCACCACGCCGTCGTGCCCGTCGGAGGAGTAGGGGTCCATGGCCACGTCGGTCATAATCACCACGTCGGGGAACTGCCGCTTGATGTCGGCCACGGTCTTCAGGTACAGGCCCTCGGGGTTAGCTGATTCCTTGGCCAGCCGATCTTTCAAGGCGTCGTTGATGCTGGGAAACGGGGCAAACGCCTTGATGCCCAGCTCCACGGCCTGCCCAATTTCGTCGATGAGCCGGTCGGCGGTGAAGCGGTGAATGCCCGGCATCGAGCTTACTTCCAGCGTCTGGTTCTGGCCCTCAATCAGGAACAGCGGGTAGATGAAATCGTGGGTGGTCAGGTTGGTTTCCTGCACCATGTTGCGGATGACTTCAGACTTGCGGTTCCGCCGGGGGCGGTGGGTAGGGAGGATGGCCATAGATACGTTTGGAAAGATTCAATCGGGCAAAACAACGTTGGCAAAGGTAAGGTTGCGCAGCGGTGGAGTTGTAGCAGCGCACCGTCATTAACCAGCCCCAAGGGCATCAGCCGTAGATCGGCTGGTATACAGAGCAGGAACAACGACTAAGTACGCTTACTTGCCAATCAGCATCTTCGCTACTTCCCACGGAAGTCTGGCCCAATCAGGCATTTCAAGGGAATGCACTTTGCCAAAATTCCTTATCTCATATACCCCACCCATTTGGACGAGTGTATTCAAAACAGCTGCCAAGAGATATTCATTTGGAGCGTTATAAATCCTGAATGTTGCTATATAATAACCATTGCCTTCTATGATGCACATGTCAACAAATGTATCTGAACCGACACATTCTACATGTTTTTTAGACTCATTGTATAGTAGCTCCAAGCCGGAGTTTTCAATCGTTTTTTGAACAACGGATTCCAAGCTTGGTAAAGCATTATCAAAATAAACTCTACCACTACCCCACATCATCATATAGAAAGGAATTGCAAGTGAAGTCTCTGCAAACAGCTCTGCCAAGGTAAGAGCCGTAGGGTAAGCCTACCGGGCAGCTACATATTGAAGAACTCCTGGAAGATTTCCAGCCAGGCGTGCGGCCCGCCGAAGCTCAGCACCAGAAAGTAGTAGCCCGCAATAACGACGACGGCGCCCAGCCCCAGCCCTAGCCAGCCGCCCACCAGCAGCCCCAGTATCACGCCGCCGATAATGAGCAGGGAGCCCAGCACTGCGTGCAACACGTCGGAATCATCGGCAGCCTGCCGCGGCTTGCGCGTCTGCTTCTGGGCCTGGAAACGTTGACTTTCCCGCTTGGAAATCTGCGTTAGCGCCGTGGCTAAGCTCCTCTGCGGCCGGGCGGCAGCGTGAGCTTGGGAAGGTGTATTGGACAGTGTTTTAGGTACTGTTAGTCTGGCTGGTGCTGCCGGCTCGGCCATTGCTGACGGCTCGGCAGCTAGGGCAGCGGGAGCCGTCATGCTGCGGGCCGCCGTAGCCGGACCCAAACCAGGCCGGAATTGAAAGGCTGCTTTTTCGCTGCGGCAGCCCACTAGCAAGGCGAAGGAGAAAAGAAGGACTCGGCTTCCGGGGAATGATGTCATCGGCAAAAAATAAGCGGACCGCCAAGATAAGGCGGTCCGCTTGGGTTTCGGGAAAAGCGGCGGGCTTAGAACTCCAGAATCACCTGCTCGATAATGTCGCAGGCCTCGTGCATCTGCTCTTCGGTAATAACCAGGGGCGGGGCGAAGCGGATGATGTCGCCGTGGGTAGGCTTGGCCAGCAGGCCGCGCTCCATCAGGCTCACGCACACGTCCCAGGCCGTGCGGCCATCGGCATGAGGCTTGATGACCACCGCGTTGAGCAGGCCTTTGCCGCGCACCAGCTCCACTACTTCGGGGCGCTTGGCCATCACGCGGCGCATTCTTTCGCGGAACACCTCGCCCTGGGCCTTGGAGTTGCTGATCAAATGCTCGTCGTGGAGCACGTCGAGAGCGGCGCGCAGTACCACGCAGGCCAGCGGGTTGCCCCCAAACGTGGAGCCGTGCTGCCCAGGCTGAATAGTAAGCATAATGGCATCCGAAGCCAGCACGGCCGATACCGGCATGGTGCCACCCGACAGGGCTTTGCCCAGAATCAGAATATCGGCGTGCACGCCTTCGTAGCACACGGCCAGCAGTTCGCCGGTCCGGCCCAGGCCGGTCTGGATTTCATCGGCAATGAAGAGTACGTTGTGGGCTTTGCACAGGGCGTGGGCTTTGGCCAGGTACCCGTCTGAAGGCACCATCACGCCGGCTTCGCCCTGAATGGGCTCCACCATGAAGCCGCACACGTGCGGGTCCTGCAGCGCCTCTTCCAGGGCCGTCAGGTCGTCGTAGGGCACTACCTGGTAGCCGGGCATGTAGGGGCCGAAGCCGCCGGTGCTGTCGGGGTCGGTGCTGAAGGAAATAATGCCGGTGGTGCGGCCGTGGAAGTTGTGCTCGGCCACCAGAATGCGGGCCTGGTTGGGGGCAATGCCTTTTTCCTGGTAGCCCCACTTGCGGGCCAGCTTCAGGGCCGTTTCCACGGCTTCGGCGCCCGAGTTCATCAGCAGCGCCTTATCGTAGCCAAACAGCTCGCACAGCTGCTTTTCGGCCGGGCCTAGCTGGTCGTTAAAGAAAGCGCGCGACGTCAGGGTCAGCTTCTGGGCCTGCTCTATCATAGCGCCCACGATGCGCGGGTGGCAGTGGCCCTGGTTGACGGCCGAATAAGCCGACAGAAAATCGAAGTACTGCTTGCCGTCCACGTCCCATACGTGCACGCCCTCGCCCCGGCTCAGCACCACGGGCAAGGGATGGTAGTTGTGGGCGCCGTAGCGGTCTTCCAGCGCCATCAGCTCCTGGCTGCGGCTGGTGGTGGAGGGGGCGGAGTGGGTGGGAGTAGCGTGCATGGCGGGAAAGGTTAAAACCGGGTAACGGATTCAGCTAGCTCAAAACTACGCAAAAGCCCCGAAGGCGTTGGCGCGCCCCAAAGCCGCTGCCGCTTACTCCCCGAGCCGGTCGAGCCGGCTCTGAATGTCCAGGAATTTACCCACGTAGTTGCCTTCTTCCGAGCCGTCGGCCCGCACGATGGTCCAGTCGTAAACGGCCTTGGTGGTAAACTCCAGCGTCTGGCCGGTGGTGTAGCTCTGCACGGTTTGCAGCGTATTGGCAATGGTACCCTGCACGTAGGTGTCTTCCCACTGGGTCACCTGCACGAAAACCTGCTCGAAGCGCCCGTCCGCATCCACTACCCGGGTGGTCAGGTAAAATGCTTCGCCGGGCTTCAGTCCCGCCTCAAACCGTTTGCGGGCTTGGGGCAAGGTGCGCAACGCTTCCTGCATGGGCTTGGCTATCAACTGATCAAATAAGGCCATCGACTGGGCTGGGGCCACCGAGCCGGCTTCGGCCGCAGTGGCTACCGTCACGGGCCGGTCGGCGGCCTGCTGGGCCAGGGCCGGCGCGCCGTAGAGGCTGGCGAGCAGCAGCGGGAAAAAGGCGGTACGGTGTGGCAGCATAGCGGCGGCAGAGAAGCGGATGGTCAGTCCGGAGAGGTACTCCAAGATACGAAAATGACGGCTTCTTTGCCCTAAAAGGCTACCGTCGCAGCCCGGTATAGAGCCCGTGCCAAGGGGCCGACGGGCTTTTCGTAGTACCTTGCCGGTCTATGGCCCTCCAACCCCAACCCTTGCAGCCGGGCGACTATTACCTGACGCCGGAAGGTTTTATGGTCTTCACCGAACAATATCATTTGCGCCGCGGATTCTGCTGTAAAAGTGGCTGCCGGCACTGCCCGTGGGGTTTTAGCAAGGTTGCCCGAGCCGCTGCCAAGCCGCCGCGCCAGGGCTAACCGCTTATTTTTCAGCGTTTCGGTTTGTTACTATCGCACAAATACCGATATTTGCGTCCCTTTTTCCAGCATTGAAACCTCTAAGTCCCTCGATATCATGGCACGAGTATGTGATCTGACCGGCAAGCGTACCCGCGTAGGCAACAACGTTTCGCACGCCAACAACAAAACCAAGCGCAAGTTCTACCCGAACCTGCAGAAGAAGCGCTTCTACATCCCTGAAGAGGACTCCTGGGTTACGTTGAAAGTTGCTACCAGCACTATCCGCACCATCAACAAGAACGGCATCATGTCGGTCCTGAAGAAGGCAAAAGAGCAGGGCTTCATCGTTTACTAGATTTTTTCCGGGAATCCGGGTAGTACCTTACGGCCGAACCGGCTGAACAGGCCTCGCACGCAACGTGCCGGGTGGTTCAGCGTCCTTTCGCCGTATGCTCTACTCGCTTCTGCTAAAATCGCCCCGGACAATCCTGGCCGCCCTCCTGGCGGTTTCATTGGCTGGTCCTTTATCGGAAGTCCGCGCTCAGCGGGCTGCCGGTGCCGACCGTCCCACTGATTTCCTGGACCCCGCATTTCACCGGCAACGGAGAGAGCTGCTGCGCCAAGCGCTGCCGGCCCGCTCCGTTGCCGTTTTTTTTGCGGCTCCCGTCCGCAACCGGGCCAACGATGTAGACTTTATCTACCATCAAAACCCCGACTTCTACTACCTGACCGGCTACACCGAGCCGCATTCCGTGCTGCTGCTCTTTAAAGAGCCCCAGACCATCGGGGGGCAGAGCGGCGTCACGGAAGCCCTGTTCACCCAGCACCGCGACCCGCAGCGCGAGTCCTGGACCGGCCGCCGCATGGGCGCCGACGGGGCCAAGCAGCAGCTCAAGCTCCAGTACACAGCCGATAATCAGACGTTTGCCGCGGCGGGCATCAAGTGGGCCGACTTTGGCCAAATCCTGTTCTTGGACTTGCCCACCGACCTGCGCGACGACCCGCGCGACCCGGCCGATCTGTATAGCCTCGTGGCCGACTTCCGGCGCCAGTCCGGCACCCCGGCCGACTACAACCCCGTGGTAGGAGAGCTGCGCAACCTGATTCAGCGCTACGGCGCTACTGGTGCCGCTAATCTGCTGCCCTACCTCGAAGCCCAGAGCAAAGCCCAGCATGCCGTAGCCGCCGATGCCTACATTCAGGCCTACCGCCAGGCAGCCACCGATGCCGACCGCCAGAAAGTATTGGCCAATGCTCCTGCCCCGGGGCGCTACGACGGCTCCACGCTGAGTGAGGTGCTCAACGGCATGCGCGAAATCAAGACGCCGGAGGAGCTGAAGCTGCTGCGTCGCGCCATCCAGATTTCCACTACCGGCCAGAAGGAAGTGATGAAAGCCCTGCGGCCCGATATGTCGGAAAATGCGGTGCAGGGCATTCATGAGTACGTGTACCGCACCTACGGCGCCGAGTTTGAGGGCTACCCCAGCATCGTGGGGGCCGGGGCCAACGGCTGCATTCTGCACTACGAAACCAACGACAAGCCCCGCCTTGGTAATGACCTGATTCTGATGGACTGCGGCGCCGAATACCACGGCTACTCCGCCGACGTGACGCGCACGGCCCCGCCCAGCGGCAAATTTTCCCCGGCCCAGCGTCAGATTTACGAGCTGGTGCTGGCCGCCCAGGAAGCCGCCTTCAAGGAGTGCAAGCCCGGCAGCGAGTTTCAGGCGCCCCATAAGGCCGCCCTGCAGGTTATTACCGACGGCCTGCTCCAGCTGGGTCTGGTTAAGGATGCTGCCGAAGTGCGCAAGTACTTCACCCACGGCACCAGCCACTACCTGGGCCTCGATGTGCACGACCGGGGCACCTACCAGCCCTTCCAGCCCGGCGTAGTCATTACCGTGGAGCCCGGCATTTACATTCCCGAAGGCAGCCCCTGCGACCCGAAGTGGTGGAATATCGGCGTACGCATCGAAGACGATATTCTGATTACCAAAAACGGCTACGAAAACCTGTCGGCCGGGGCCCCGCGCACGGTGAGCGAGATTGAGTCGTTGATGGCGAAACCCAGCGCCCTGGACGATTTCAAGCTGCCCGCACTGAAGTAGTTGCGGTAATTAGAGAACCGGAATTTGCCGCGGTACTCAGGTTTTTAGTTCGGGTACTGGGCCGCGGCAAGGCGCTTTTGGCAGAAAATCAGAAAAATCTATGCTACTATTTGGCTGACGGTTTGACAATTCCGAAAACACTTGTACCTTTGCAGTCCTTAATCCAAAACCCCAAGTCGAGATGGCTAAGAAAGGAAACCGGGTGCAGGTAATCCTGGAGTGCACCGAGCACAAGAACTCGGGTATGCCGGGCACCTCGCGCTACATTACCACCAAGAACCGTAAGAATACGCCTGAGCGTGTTGAGTTGAAGAAGTTCAACCCCGTGCTCAAGAAAATGACCGTCCACAAGGAAATCAAGTAATTGAGCGATGGCTAAGAAAGTAGTAGCAACCCTGAAAGTAGCAGGCGGCAAAGACTGGGCAAAGGTCATCCGCGCTGTAAAGTCGCCTAAGACTGGCGCCTATACCTTCCGCGAGGAAATGGTACCCGTTGACAAAGTGCAGGAATACATTGCCTCCGGCACGAAGTAATTCGACGCCTTCGGGCAGCTGAATGAAGTGAAGAAGTCCCGCCGCCGTGGGACTTTTTTGCGTGTTAGGGGTTTTTTAATCTGGTGCTGAGTGCTCAGTCGAGTAGTGCTTGGTACTGAAGCGCGCAGAAAGAGCGAACTTGCATCCGTTTCGTGGCTGCTGCGCGGCGAAGCACCAACAACTAAGCACTAAGCACCACTAAATGGGACTTTTCGATTTCTTTAAGAAGGACAAGGAGAGCAAGGAGCAGCAGGAGTCGCTGGACAAAGGCTTGGAAAAGACCAAAACCAGCTTTTTTGACCAGCTCAGCAAGGCCGTCGTGGGCAAAGCCACGGTGGACGAAGCCGTACTCGACGACCTGGAAAGCGTACTGGTACACGCCGACGTGGGCATCGAAACCACGGTGAAGGTCATTGACCGCATCGAGAAGCGCGTGGCCCGCGACAAATACGTGAGTACCTCGGAGCTGGACCGCATCCTGCGCGAGGAAATTGCCGGCCTGCTCGACGGCAACAGCGCCGCCACCGGCTCGCGCGCCATTCTCGACCGGGCCGACAGCCCCGGCCACCCCTTCGTGATTATGGTAGTGGGCGTGAACGGCGTGGGCAAAACCACGACCATCGGCAAGCTGGCCCACCGCTTCCACTCGGCCGGCAAGAAAGTAGTGCTCGGCGCTGCCGATACCTTCCGCGCCGCCGCCGTCGACCAGCTCATCATCTGGGGGCAGCGCGTGGGCGTCCCGGTTATTTCCCACGGCATGAACACCGACCCGGCTTCGGTAGCCTACGATGCGGTGCAGAAAGGTGTGGAAATGGGCGCCGACGTGGTCATTATCGACACGGCCGGCCGCCTGCACAACAAGGTGAACCTGATGAACGAGCTGAGCAAGATTAAGCGCGTGATGCAGAAGGTAATTCCGGATGCGCCGCACGAGGTGCTGCTGGTGCTCGATGGCAGCACGGGGCAGAACGCCTTTTTGCAGGCCAAGGAATTCACCAAAGCCACCGAGGTATCGGCCCTGGCCATTACCAAGCTCGACGGCACGGCCAAGGGCGGCGTGGTTATCGGCATCTCCGACCAGTTCAACATTCCGGTACGCTACATCGGGGTGGGGGAGAAGATGACCGATTTGCAGCTGTTTGACCGGCATACCTACGTCAACTCGCTGTTTTCGAAGAAGTAGACCTTCTACTTCGCTTATTTCAAGCCCCGGCTGTGCTCGTCACGGCCGGGGTTTTTGTTTGGGCAATCGGCGGAATATATCCAAGCACGCATATTATATGTGCTATATATAGGCAACGCTACAGCCGGCTTCGGTATCTGCTAGGGTATGCAGCCTCTTTCCTCTCCTGACGTGCCAGTTGCCGAAGTTGCCCCGGCCCGCCTTGATTCCTTTCTAAGCCAGAAACTCCGGTTCTGGTCGTTAGTCGCCATGGTGCTGCTGGTATACGTGCACGGCTATAACCTGCACTCCCGCTACCTGCAGCCCTGGACGCCGGTAGACGAGCCGTTGTCGGTGGGCACCTGGTTGCAGTATTTCCTGGCCAACGGACTGCTGCGCTTCCGCATCCCGATTCTGTTTGCCATTTCCGGCTACCTGTTTACCTGGCACGACGGTCGGGAGCCGCACAAGATCCGGGTGCAGCGGCGGGTAAGGACGTTGCTAGTGCCCTACCTACTGTGGAGCGCCTTCGGGCTGGGCCTAACCTGGGCCCTGGAGCAGTATGCGCCCACCCGGCAGCTGGTGCTGGCCGCCGAACTGAGCGTTTTCGGACCTGATAATCCGCTGGTGAGCGGCTATAGTCCGGGAGAGCTGCTGCTGCGGTGGCTGCTGCTGCCGGTCCCGTTTCAGCTCTGGTTTTTGCGTAGTCTGCTAGTGTATAACCTGGCCTATCCGTGGCTGCGCAAGGCCGTGCTGCAGGTGCCCAAAATCTATTTCGGCGTGGCCGGGTTGCTATGGCTGCTCGACATCAGCGTGCCGCCGCTGTTTGAGGGCACGGGATTGGTGTTTTTTGCCCTGGGTATCTGGTTGCAGAAGCGCGACGTGAACCTGCTCACGCCCCCGCGCTGGCTACGGCCGGGTCCGCTGGCCGTAGTATGGTTAGTCTTATTAAGCGGCAAAACATACCTGGCTTTTGCTACCGACCACCCGCCGTTTATTCCCATGCTGCTGCTGCACAAAACTGCCGAAGCGTTGGGCGTGCTGGTCATGTGGTTTGGCACCGATGCTGTGGTGCGCGGAGCTATGCGCCAGCGCTGGTTTGTATGGCTGACGAGCTTCTCGTTCATGATTTATGTCCTGCACGTGCCCTTGGTAAACTACGCTACCGAGGCCGCCGTGCGGCGCTGGCCCGGCCAAAACCTATGGGTATACCTGCTGCTGCCGCTGGCAGTGGTGCTGACGGCCGTGCTGCTGGGCGCGGGGCTACGGCGCCTGCTGCCGGGCGTGTACGGGGTGCTGACCGGCGGCCGGGGCTTCTAGCCAGAGCCTGGCTGGGAAAAGGAACAAAGCGAGTAGGAAAAGGCGTTGGCTCCTGCGTACCTTTGCGGTCCGAAATTCGTCGTGGGTGCCAAGCGGGCAAGCTTCTCACTGTGAAGAAATTGCCCGCCTACCCGCTTATCTCATTCGCATGAAAGTAAGAAGCCAGCTGGCTAATAAAGTCAACGTCATTACCCTGGGCTGTTCCAAAAACCTCGTCGATTCGGAGGTGCTGATGGGCCAGCTGCAGGCCAACAATTTCCAGGTAACCCACGAGGCCAAGAAGAGCGACGCCAACATCGTGATTATCAACACCTGCGGCTTTATCGACAACGCCAAGCAGGAAAGCATCGACACCATCCTGCGCTACGCCGACGAGAAGGAAGCCGGTAAGCTGGACAAGCTCTACGTGACGGGCTGCCTCTCGCAGCGCTACAAGGACGAGCTGGAAGTGGAAATTCCGCAGGTAGACGCCTACTTCGGCACCCTGGAACTGCCCCAGCTGATGAAAACCCTGGAGGCCGACTACCGGCACGAGCTGGTGGGCGAGCGGCTCATTACCACCCCCCGGCACTACGCCTACTTCAAGATTGCCGAGGGCTGCAACCGGCCCTGCTCGTTCTGCGCCATCCCGCTGATGCGCGGCAAGCACGTGGACCGGCCCATCGAAGACCTGGTGAAGGAAGCCAAGCGCCTGGCCTCGATGGGGACCAAGGAGCTGATTCTCATTGCCCAGGACCTGACTTACTACGGCCTGGAAGCCTACGGGGAGCGGAAGCTGGCCGACCTGCTGCGCAACCTCTCCGACGTGAACGGCATCGACTGGATCCGGCTGCAGTACGCCTATCCGTCGCAGTTCCCGCTGGACGCGCTGGACGTAATGATGGAGCGCGACAACATCTGCAAGTACCTGGATATGCCCCTGCAGCATATCAGCGACAATATGCTCAAGACCATGCGCCGCGGCATCAGCAAGCGCCGCACGGTGGAGCTGGTGGATACCATCCGGCAGCGCGTGCCCGATATTGCGTTGCGCACCACGCTTATTGCTGGCCACCCCGGCGAAACCCAGCAGGATTTCGAGGAGCTCTACGACTTCGTGGAGAAAACCAAGTTTGAGCGCCTGGGCATCTTCACCTACTCGCACGAGGAAAATACCCACTCCCACTCCCTGGCCGACGACGTGCCCGCCGAGGTGAAGCAAAGCCGCGCCGACCAGATCATGGAGCTGCAGCAGGGTATTTCGATGGAGCTGAACGAGCAGAAAGTGGGCAACGTCTACAAAGTGCTGTTCGACCGCAAGGAAAGCGGCTACTTCGTGGGCCGCACCGAGTTCGACTCGCCCGAAGTCGACAACGAAGTGCTGGTGCCGGCCACGCCCGATACTTACGTGTCCATCGGCGGCTTTGCCAACGTGCAGATTACCGACGCCTCGGACTTCGACCTGTACGGCAAGCTGGTATAAGTACTTCGGCTACCCCGCTCAAGAAAAAAGCTGCCCGTTCAGGCAGCTTTTTTTCGTTTGGACCGGCGGCGGCGCTGGCCTTTGGTCCAGTAGAGCACCAGGCCGATAACGGGCTGAGTGAGTACGGTATGGAACCAGCGGCGCTTTTCCCACCGCCCCGGAAAGTAGCCTTTTTGAATGTACAGGAGCGTATAAATCCAGGGTAGGGGCACTACAATGAGCAGCCACAAACCCAGGAGCTGAAACAGATTCATGCGGACGTGGTTTGACCTCTATTCAAGACGGACGTAAAGCCTGGTCAACAGCAAAAAGTGCTGCCAGGTGCGGCCGGCAGGGCCGGAACTTGCCCCTTCCCTGTAATTTTTTTGCGGACCTTGCACCGCCAATTGTTCTCCTGCCTTATGCCTCTGCATCATCTTAGCTACGCCGCCACGGGTGCCTTCTCGTCCTTTCTTGCCGACTACATTGCGCAAAAGCCCGCCCTGCAGCCCTATTACCACCGGTTTCCGCAGCTGGAGGAATTTGCAGCCCAGATAGCCGAGAAGCAAGCTGCGTACTCGCCCGAGGCCCGGCAACGGCTGGTAGCAGCCCTGCAGGAGCAGTACCAGGGCCTAGGCGAGGTGCACCCGGCCGTGGCCGCCAATCTGGCGCTGCTGAGTAAGGACACGACCTTCACCGTCACCACCGGCCACCAACTCAACCTGCTCACCGGGCCGCTCTACTTTATCTATAAAATCGTCAGCACGCTTAAGCTGAGCCAGCAGCTGAAGGCCCGGTACCCGCAGTACGACTTCGTGCCGGTGTACTGGATGGCCACCGAAGACCACGACTTCGCCGAAATCAACCACTTCCACCTCTTTGGCAAAAAGCACGAGTGGCAGAGCGAGCAGGTGGGCGGCCCGGTGGGCCGGATGAAACTCGACGGCCTCGCGGCGCAGGTGCTCGACCAGCTGCCCGCCGACGTGCCGGGCGAGTTCCGGGAGGCCTACCAGGCCGGCGGTACCCTCACCGAGGCCACCCGCCGCCTGACGCACGCCCTGTTTGGTGAGTACGGCCTGGTGAGCATCGACGGCGACAGTACCGCGCTGAAGCAGGCCCTGGTGCCGGTGCTGGAGCGCGAAATCCGGGAGCAGGCGTCGAATACCGCCGTGCAGGCCACTAACACCCAACTCGAAGCCGCCGGCTACAAGCCCCAGATTTATTCCCGCCCCCTGAATCTGTTTTTCCTGACCAACCAAGGCAAGCGGGAGCGAATCGAACTGGACGGCGACTGTTATGCCGTGCGCAACACCGAGCTGTGCTACACCCAGGATGAGCTGCTGGAGCTGGCTCGCCGTCAGCCCGAGTGCTTCAGCCCCAATGTGGTGCTGCGGCCTTTGTACCAGGAAATGCTGCTGCCCAACCTCTGCTACATTGGCGGCGGGGCGGAAGTGGCCTACTGGTTTCAGCTTAAGCAAGTGTTCAGCGACAACCAAGTGCCCTTCCCGATGCTGCTGCTGCGCAACTCGGCCCTGTACCTGGGCAAGGCCAACGCGGGCAAGCTGCGCAAGCTGGGCCTCACGCCCGCCGACGTGTTCCGGCCCCTGCCCGAGCTTAAAAAGCAGGTGGGCGCCACCCTGGGGCAGGAAGAAATCAGTTTGAGCGAGCAGCAGCAGGCCATAGCCGCCGCCTTCAAGCAAATCACCGACCTGGCCCAGCGCCTCGACCCCACGCTGGTGAAAACCGTGGCCGCCGAAGCCCAGAAAACCGCCGGTGGCCTGGCCGGCCTGGAAAAGCGCCTGAGCAAGGCCGCCGAAGCCAAGCACGAAACGGCCTACTCTCAGCTTACGGCCGTGAAAGACAAGCTTTTCCCTAGCGGCGACCTGCAGGAGCGCGTCGACAACGTGCTGTCTATTCTGATCAACAACCCCGCATTCATCACCCAGCTGCTGGCGGCATTCGAGCCCCTGGCCCTGGAGTTTGCTATTGTGGAGGAAGAGTAGGCAGGGGGTAGCAGGCGAACTGAAAATACCACCCTATATTAGGCGCTATAACCTTTTAGCGCCGGATGCTTTCCTTCTTCTCCTCTCTTTTCTCTGCCAAGCCGGAAGAGCGCGACTTATCCTTTGGCCTGAAAGCCGAATACGGTATCGATGCCCTGGTTCGGCGGCAGCAGTGGGCGGCGGTGGAAGCTACGGCGCAGGCCTTGCCCGGCGATGCGCTTTCCCGGCTGCTCGATGGTATTTGCCTCTCGCACCAGCACCACGAGGAAGTAACCCGCTACGCCGTAGCCGCGGCCAGCGAGTTTGGGCACCTGCTGGCCGGGGCCTGGTACCTGTTTCTGGCCTGGGAAGCGCGCACCGGCAAGTGGGGCAATCAGCTTACCACGGCTGAGGTAGACGGCTTCGGGCATTACCTGAGCTTAGCCGAGCAAAGCCTGAACCGGCCCTTTGCCAACCCCGCGTTTGGGAGCGAAGCCCAGGCTCGGCTGGTGCGCGTGTGGATGGGATTCAGCGAGAAAGATAAGGCCCTCGACAGCTTCACCCACAGCACGGCCCTCGACGAAACCAAGTTTTGGGCCTACCACCACCTGTTCAAGGTACTGTCGGCGAAGTGGCTGGGTAGTAAGGACGAGCTGCGGGCGTTTGTTGATGCAGTCGAGCTGCCGGCCATGCGCTACGCCTTGCTGGCCATGTATCTGGTCGAGGTTTTCGATGATTTCGATACCGAAGATGCCCGCAGTGCCCAGCGGAAGTGGTACGCCGAAAACCGGGCAGGTGTGGCCCAGCTGCTGGCGTTGCCCGCCCTGCCCGTCAACTCTTCGCTGGTATCTGTGTATGCGAATAACAACCTGGCCTACCTCTGGCACCTGTTGGGCGAGCGGGAGAAGCGCGACCGGCTGCTCGATCAGCTTGGGAACCGGGTGCCCGTGTACCCGTGGGCCTATTTCGGGCTGGATTCGCCCAAGGCCATGCGGGCGTTTCGCAAAGGCGGCGCGCTGGCCCGGCCCTGAGGGCGCAGTTAGGCTGTGAAAGCAGCCCAACTGCAACTATTACGTATCTGTGCAGACCTACCAGCCCCAACAATACACCCCGTACCTTTTAATGCCCTCTGTTGCTTTATGTTAAATCTGTTGCTTTATGTTAAAAAGTGAACTGCGCCGGCAGATGCTCACCTGGCGCCGGGCCATGTCGGATCTGGAGCTGGTAGCGCGCAGCCAGCAGGTGGCCGCGCGCCTGTTCAAGGAAGCCTACCTGACCCGCCTGCAGACCGTGCACGTATTTCTGCCCATTCAGCGGCAGCGTGAGCTGGATACGTGGTGCATCATCCGCCGCTTCTGGCGCGATTTTCCGGCGGTGCGCGTGGTAGTGCCCGTGATGCAGGAAGACGGCCTCTCGCTGCGCCACTACCTGCTCACGCCCCACACCGAGCTGGCGGAAAACGCCTGGGACGTGCCCGAGCCCCTGAATGCCGAGGAAGTAGCTCCCGAGGAGCTGGATGCCGTGCTACTGCCCCTGCTGGCCTTTGATGAAGCCGGCAACCGCGTGGGCTACGGCAAAGGCTTCTACGACCGGTTTTTGCAGCAGTGCCGCCCCGACGTGCTGCTCATCGGCCTGTCTTTGGAAGAGCCTGTGCGGCACATTGCCGATGCCTGGGAAGGCGACGTGCGCCTGCACTGCTGCGTGACGCCCACCCGTGTGTGGCGCTTCGAGAAGTAGCGGCCCACAACAAACCACTAGAGCCGGCCGTTGCCTGAACGTCAGCTTTCTATACCTTACGTGCTATGGCCAACGTCCCAACCACTGCCCCGCGCTCCAGCCGCCGCAATTTCCGCCGCATTCTGCACCCGGATATGACGCCAATGGTGGGTCTGGGCTTTCTGCTGGTGACTTTCTTTCTGCTGGCCTCCGACTTTACCAAGACGACCGTATTGCAATTGACGATGCCGGTGAAAAGGGCTGAGGATAACGGGCCCCTTTGCAACCTGACGGATGTAATGACGATAGTGCTGGGCAAGCATGGCAAGGTTTGGTACTATCCTGGTTTGCTGAGAGAGGGAGAAAAGCCTGAAGTACGTATAACAGATTTTGCTTCCACTGGCCTCCGACAGGTGTTGCTGAAGCAAAAGCGTGAATCCGGTAAACTAACCGTGTTAATCAAGCCATCCGACGACGCCAAATACCAAGACATTGTAGATGCGCTGGATGAAATGAGCATCACCGACCAGTCTGGATTCGCTTTAGTAGATATAAGCAAAGCAGAAGAGGAAATTCTCAGGCAGCACGGCTTGTAGAATTTCACCTGCCACTTACCTCCCCACTTCTCCCACCTGCGTAATGCGGGCCTGACCCCAAGGCGCCACGCTCACGCGCACCAGCAGTGGCCGGCGCGTAGCCGACTTTTCCAGCCGTAGCCCCGTGTTTTCGGGCACGTAGTACCGCTCCAGATTGTAGCGCAGCCGGATACCCCGCCGCCAGCTGTCCGTCACCCAACCGCGCAGAATGGCCTGCTCGGGAGCGGCGGCCGGCTCGGTAGCATACACGCCGGCGGCTTCATACACGCCATTAGCCGGTTGCAGAAGTACGTACACCGGCTGGGCTTTTTTTGGGGCTTCGGACCCATGCCAGAGCTCGGGCTTCACCTGACTGATGCTGTAGTTCAGGCGCACGTAGTCGCCGTAGAGCAGGTCGCGCGGGTCGACGGGGGTGGTGCGCAGCACAATGGTGCGGCCCAGCGCGGTGGTGGCATAGCCGGCCCCGGCCACGGCCAGGATAAAGAGCATCTGGGCCGCTATGGCCAGGCCCAGCAGGCGGCGGCGGGTAAAGAAAGTGGGAAACGTATCCATGATTATTTGGGCTGCTTAGCGGATAAGGCCTGCACATTGCGCCGCCGCAGATACCAGCTCAGCCCCAGCAGCAAGGCCCCGCCCAGCAGGAAAAACAGCGACTTGTCCATAAAGGCCCAGGTCAGCTTGAAGTACGCTACCATCGTGGTCAGAATAAACAGCACGGTACCCAGCGTGACGCGGTCGGCGTTATTCTCTTGGTGGGCCCGCCACAGCACCGAGCCCGAGTAGGCGTAGAGCACCACCAGCGTGGCTATGGCCAGAGCCAGACCGCCGTGCAAATAGAATCCCGGCAGCAGCAGCAGCCAGTCGGTGGCGCTGCCCAAGCGCCCGCGCCGGTACTTGCCCGCCAAAGAAAGGCCCAGCACCAGCAGCAGAGCCCCGATATAGGCCAGAAACGGTGGCCGTAGCATGCCGGCGTAGGTATCGGCCTCGCCGTAGAGCGCCAGCCCCAGCGTGAACAGGAAAGCCGCGGCAATAGGCGGCGTTTGCAGGCCGCGCGCCGCGGGCCGGTCGGCTTGCCAGTCGCCGGCGGCATAAATCAGCATAGCCGGAATAAAGAACCAGGTGATTTTGGCGTGCAGGTGCCCCACCAGCAACCCCGCCTGCCAGAGCAGACCGGTAGCCAGCACCGTGCCCAGCAACCCATCGGGCCGGCGCCACCAGTAGTAGCCTAGCCCCCACACCGTGAGGGCCGCCGTGAAGTAGCTGAAGCCGCCGAGCTGCCCGGTGCTATAGCCCTGCACAATGCCCCCGATGCAGGCCGTCAGGATGAAAATGCTGCGGCTGCGGTAGAGGTAGGTGAGGGCCGTGCCGGCCAGCACCCAGGCCAGCAGCCCGGTGGCGTCGTAGCCGATGAGCTGGTACATCTGGCTGGTCAGGATGATGCCGCAGCCAAACAGAATCAGCCCCAGCCCAATCAGGCCCATGCCCAGGGACTCATTGCGGCGGCGCAGGAAATATTCGCCCCCGGCGTAGGCCCCGCCCATGCTGCCCAGCAGCAACAGCAGCCGTAGCCACTCGGGCAAGCCCTGCCAGTTGGCCGCCACCACGCTCAGCGCGCTCAGGCCCAGCAGCAGGCTGCCCAGCAGGGGCAGCAGGCCCACCACGCGCTCCTCGTGCGGGTAGAGGGCCAGTAGCTGCTCCTGCTGCTCCGGCGTGATAATGCCCTTGCGCACCCACTCGGGGCTTTCGGTTTCAAGCAGCTTTCGACTCATAGGTGGGGTACTTACGCAGAAAAGGGGGCTGAAGGCCGTTGTTACGAAGGCAGAAGAAATCCGGCAAAAGAAACACCTAGGGTAATTTCCGCAGGTCCCGGTTGGCCAGCGCATAGTCACGCTGCAGCTCGTGCTTGCTGAAGAAGACGGCCAGCTCCCGCAGGCGCTGGGTAGTATCGTACTGAAAATTCCAGGAAAGCTTCCGCTGGCACTCCGAGCAGAGGCGGTTGGGCGCGGCATCGGTTTCGGGCAGACTATTGGTGCCGTTCATGGCGCAGCGGGCGTAGGTGCAATGGCGCAGGGAAAACATATGGCCGATTTCGTGCGACGAAATGCTGATAAGCCGCGTCAGGCAGCGGATGTAGTTGTCGGCCGTGAGAGTTTGATCCTGCAGCCGGTAGATGGACGTAACGCCCACCCGGTGGGGGTAGGAAGCCAGTCCGAACACGTAGTTCCAGTCGGGCTTCGGATACAGGTCCTTAGCGCTGATGGCCATGAGGGCTAGCCCCGTTTCAGGCAGGCGGGCTTTCAGATAATTGTCGAGCAGATAGGGTGCCAACAGCTGCTCGTGGCCCTGCTGCCGGCGGCGGGCGGAACGTGGGACCAGCGTATCGGCCACGGCGGGCAGGAGCACCACCGGCTGCTGGTAGAAAATGCGCAGGTACTGCTGCGTGGCTTGCAGGGCCTTGCGCTGCAGGGCCGTGAACCGGCCCACCGGCTGCAGAAAAACGGTGCGCCGGAGCGAATCGGGGCGGATGGGAGCAAGCCGCTGGTAGGCAGCCAGGTTCTGCCCGGGCTCCTTGTGCTCGTACAGCCACTCGCCCGGGCGGGGCCGTTTCAGGGGCACGTCGTTTTCCTGTATGGCCTCAAAGTAGGCCTGCTCCTGCGGCGAAACCGGCTCGGAGGCAAAATTTCCCGCGCAGGAAAAGAGCAGCGCAAGCAGGGTGGTGAGTGGATACGTCATGATACCCAACCGGAGGCATTGCCGCTATATTGTTTCATATCAGGTATATACCTTATTCCTCCTTGCGGGCCCGGGTCATTTCGCGCTTGCCGGGCGGACCGGGCAGCTTTTCTACCAGCCAGCCCGCGGCTTTCAGGCTGCGACGGAAGCTGCCTTTGGCGCAGTAGCTCACCAGCACGCCACCGGGCGCGGTGGCCTGGTAGAGCTGCTCAAATACGGCTTCCGTCCACATATCGGGCTGCTTGTCGGGGGCAAAAGCATCGAAATATACCACGTCGTAATGGCCTGGGGGCAGGGCCGTGGTTTGCAGGGCCGCGTGCAGCTTGCGCAGCACAAAGCGCGGCGTTATGGCTACAGCTGTTTCCCAGGCGCTGGCGTGTAGCTGCCCGTGGTAGGCCAGCAGCTCGGGATTCAGCACGTAGCGCTCCACGCCCAGGCTTTGGATGACAGTGGGCGGCAGCGGGTATTTCTCCAGCGTATCATATTCAATCACCGGACTGCCGGCCAGGCTGCGCTGCAACGTCAGCAGGGCGTTCAGGCCGGTGCCAAAGCCGATTTCCAGCACCCGCACTGGGCCACTGCCGCTGAGCCGGGGCTCCAGGCCGGCGCCGAGGTACACGTGCTGGGCCTCGCGCAGGGCCCCGTGTGTGGAGTGGTAGTGTTCATCCAGGGCGGGCACGTACAGGGTGCTCGCCCCATCTTCTGTGGTGCGAACCTCTACTTTTACGCCGCCTTCGGTTTCGTAGTGCATACCTTCAGTGTCTGACAACATGGCCCGCGTAAAAGTAGCGTTACCCGACGCATATTCGCTCACCGTCCAACTTCCCGTCCGCATTACCGACCTGAACTACGGCGGCCACCTGGGCAACGACTCCCTGCTCAGCCTGCTGCACGAAGCCCGCGTGCAATTCCTGCACCACCTGGGCCTCAGTGAAGTGGATGCCGAAACCAGGCAGGGAACCATCATGGCCGACGTGGCCATCGAGTACAAAGGCGAGGCCTTTTACGGCGACGTGCTACAGGTGCAAATGGCGGCCGCCGACCTGAGTAAATACGGCTTCGACGTGGTGTACTGGGTGAAAAACCAGAACGGTAAAGAAATTGCCCGCGCCAAAACCGGCATGCTGCTCTTCGACTACAACACCCGCAAGCTGCGCTCCTTACCGCCCGAAGTAGCCCAGCGTTTACTGAAATAAGCCCGCGTCCCTGCTTCGCGCCTCGCAAGGACACATGGTTAGCTCATTTAGCAGTAGCACCGTAAATTCCTGGCACTTTTTTCAGGTTCAGTCGGTTAGGCAATGTTCTACTACTGGAAGCGCACATCTTCGGCTTCCTCTATCGTATCTTTGCCGCTATGATGATTGACCTGCCTGTTGTTTCCAAGCGCGACATTCGCAAACTCACCCCCGACGAGCTCAAGGCCTTTATGGTGGAGCACGGCGAGAAGCCTTTCCGCGCCAAGCAGGTGCTGGAATGGCTGTGGAAGAACACCGCGGCCTCGTTCGAGGAAATGAACAACATTTCCCTGGCCACGCGCGAACTGCTAGCTAAGCACTTCGTTATCAACGGCGTAACGGTCCAGAATCAGCAGCTCAGCAACGACGGCACCATCAAGTCGGCGTTCCGCCTCTACGATGGCAACATCGTGGAGGGCGTGCTCATTCCGCACGACACGCGCATGACGGCCTGCATCAGCTCGCAGGTGGGCTGCTCGCTCACGTGTAAGTTTTGCGCCACGGGCTATATGGAGCGCAAGCGCAACCTCGACGCGGCCGAAATCTACGACCAGGTGGTGCGCATCCGGGAGCAGTGCGAGGCCCAGTACGGCACGCCGCTCACCAACATCGTGTACATGGGCATGGGTGAGCCCCTGCTCAATTACGCCAACGTGGTCAAAAGCGTGGAGCGCATCACCGCCCCCGACGGCCTGAACATGGCCCCGCGCCGCATCACCATCAGCACCGCCGGTATTGCCAAGATGATCAAGAAGCTGGCCGACGACGACGTGAAAGCCAATCTGGCTTTGTCGCTGCACGCGCCCAATGATACCAAGCGCAACGAGATTATGCCCATCAACGAGGCCAATTCCCTGGCCGCGCTGAAGGAGGCGCTGCAGTACTACCACCAGAAAACCGGCCGCAAAGTCACCTACGAGTACATCGTGTTCGAGAACTTCAACGACACGCTGGAGGACGCGGCCGAACTGTACACCATCAGCAAGTGGCTGCCCTGCAAGGTGAACCTGATTGAGTACAACCCCATCGAAAACGCCAGTTATCAGAACGCCGAAGCCGACAAAATCACGGCCTTCCACAAGTACCTGGCCGACCGCGGCGTGCAAACTAACATCCGCCGCTCGCGGGGCAAGGACATCGACGCGGCCTGCGGACAGCTGGCAGTAAAGGAAAAAGCCGAGCTGGCGTAGGTTATGGCGGCGCGGTGGCTGAAGCCGCCGCGCCGTTAAATTATCGGTGGCGCATAGTATCCGGTGGTATATTCGCGTTTAGCGAATTATGAAAGGTATATACTTCCTGGCCGGGGCACTGCTCACGGCATCGGGCGCTCAGGCGCAGAATAACGTGGTGAAGCTGGATATTCTGCAGCCCATCACCAACACCCTGGCGTTATCGTTCGAGCATAAGCTCAGCGAAGCCAGCAGCTTCCAGGTGGGGGTGTATCTGACGTCGAACTACACGGAGGACAACAACTTTTTCAACAGTGCCTCCTACACCGCCGAAACATCGGGTATCGGGCTGCTGCCGGAGTACCGGCTGTATTTGTCGGAGAAAACGCCCGCACTAGTAGGCTTCTACGTAGCCCCGTTTCTGCGCTACCAGTACCTGAGCCGCAAGGTGTCGGATGTGCCGGCTGGCCAGCCTAACGCCGATGCTACGCTCAACGCCTTTGGCGGCGGCCTCACGGTAGGGCGGCACTGGATTTTCAAGCAGCGCTTTTCCCTCGATGCTTTTGTGGGCCCATCCTACATGGTTTCCTCTGTAGAGTCGGATGACCCGGAAATAGGCCGGGACGATTTTCTGGGCTTTTACGAGAATGCCAACTACGGTCTGCGGGGCGGCATCACCTTCGGTATTGCATTTTAAAGCCGGGGTATAATCCGTAGCTTACACGGTTATTTGCTTTTCACGCCGCCCTGTGGCTGTCTTATTCTTCTTTTTATATGAAAAAACTGTTACTCGCCGCTGCCATCGTAGCTGGCAGCTCCTCGTCGGCGCTAGCGCAAAGCAACGTCGTCAAAGTCAACATTATCAGCCCGCTGGTCAAAACCGGGTCGTTTTTCTTCGAGCATAAGCTCAACGACAACAGCAGCGTCCAGCTCGGGGCCCTGGTTACCAGCTGGAAAATAGAGGATACGCGCTTCTCCGGCTTTGCCATTACCCCAGAATACCGGTTCTACCTGTCGGAAAAGAATCCGGCGCCGAATGGGTTCTACGTAGGGCCGTTTCTGCGCTACCAGAACCTGACGGTTACCGACAAGTTCACGTACGGGGACACCAACGGCAGCATGCAGACCGAAGAGGTCGAAGCCAAGCTCAACACCATCGGCGGCGGCGTAGTAGTGGGCCGGCAGTGGATTTTCAAGGAGCGTTTCGCCCTCGACATCTTTCTGGGGCCTTCCTACAACACCGGTGACCTGAAGGTGCAAACTACTGGCACCGACCCGGAAACCTTCGACGCCGACACTTTCCTGGGCTTCGGCATTCGCACCGGCATTACCTTCGGTATAGCCTTCTAACCGGCCGTTTCATATCAGTGCAAAAAGGCCCCTTTCCGCCGGAAAGGGGCCTTTCTTATGCCTGCAACTCCGCGAAATGCTAGTTGATTCTTTCCAGCCGGAAGTAGCCCACGGGCGGCAGCGCGGTCTGCACAACGCGTAGGGCTTCAGGCGGGCTGGTGGGCTGGTCGGCCGCCGTGTAGGAGCCTCCGCTGTCGGTGCCCGCGTCGTAGAACACGGCCGGCACCCGGCGGCTGATAGCCCAGGTCTGGCCGTTTTCCAGCAGTTCTTCCCCATCCAGGGCGGCAAACCAATCGGGGCTGGGCGCTATCATCGTCACCACCGACAGGGCCGGGTGGGCAGTGCTCAGGCGAATCGTGTCGGTGAGGGTGCCGGGTGAGGCCGTGGCCGAGCGGCCATCGAGCAGCCGCAAGGCTTTGCCCTGGCCGATCAGGCCGTTGATTTCAGCGCGTAACGCGGTGTTATTGCCCAGCTCAGCCATGTTCTTGATGCCGGTGCCGGCCAGTGAGCCAACCCGGAACAGCCTGAACTGAGCCGGGTGCGACGCGCCCATCAGGGGCGAAAAATGGGCGCCGGCCGGGTAGCTGCCCGGGTGCGTAGTTGCGCTCCAGGTAGCTTCGAACGTGACGCGGTAGAGGGCCGTGGCCGCCGGCGTCGGTGGCGGGGGCAGCTCATCGTCGATGATGCGGCTGCAGGCCGTGACGCTGGCAACGGCCAGAAACATAAGGAAAAGTTGCCGCGCCATCGTTCCGGGAGTTTGAAGTAGAGTACTAACGCAACGACGGGCCTAGGCGGTTTGGTATGGCACGCCAACCCGACCAGGCCGGCTATTGGCGTTTCAGGAGCTCGTCGATGCCGAAGCGCATCATATACATGGGGCACTGCTGGGTGATAAGCAGCGCTATCTTTTGGCCCATGGCAGAGGTAACTTTGCTGCTTTTCATGTTGTCGAGGCCGTAAAAGTTGGCCAGCGGCTCCATGTTCTTGAGCATACCGCCCTGCATCACCTGCATAAATACCTCCTGCCGCTCCTGGGGCGTGCGGCTGGCCATGGGGCGGGCTGCGTTTTCAGTGTCGAGCCGCTGGCAGATATCGGCACTAACCAGTGTCAATACCGGTTTTTCGGCTTCGCTGATAGCTATTTTGGCGCCCAGGCTTTGACTGACGATGCTGAGCATAAGCTGCTGGCCGGCCGGACAGGTTTCGATGAGCTGCATCACAATGCTGCTGCCCAGCTTCTGGCCTACTTTGCGCGGCGCACTGACTTTATTGTCACTCATCAGAGTGTTGAGTTCTTCGGCGTGGACCAGCATACTACTTTCCGTAATGCTGGCCAGCAAGCCTTCTGCTTCCTGCGGCAACAAGGCCCGGCTCTGGGTTTCGGCCTGCAGCTTTTCACACATCGTACCGGCTACCTTCTGAATAAAATGGTGCTGGCCGCGTAGGGAATCGCCGGCCAGGGGCGTGGCAGCCCAGGTAGCGGTGTGCAAAGCCAGGCCGCTTACTAGCAAAACAATAATACGTTTCATATTGGCCGAAAAGTACGACGAATAATCCGGGGCCTACGCTTCGAATTTGCCAAAAAAAGAAGCCGCGGGGCCGCGGCTTCTTCGAAATAGAACCAAAGTGAACGGGGCGGGCTAGGCCCGGAACCGGCCCGTGGAACGGGGGCGGCCCGTGCTGATTTCCTCATTGGTTTCACCCTCGGGCACCTCGCGCGTTTCGATGCGCACGGCGTGGGCCTTGGGCTGCACTTTCTGGCCGAAGGCATCGGCAAACTCCTGGGTGAACTCAGCGCCGAAGAAAATGATGAGCGACGAGTAGTTTACCCACAGCAGCAGCACGATGGCCGAGCCTGCCGCCCCAAAGGCCGAGCCCGGATTCGACTTGGCGATGTAGAAGGCAATCAGGTATTTACCGAGTAAGAACAGCAGTGAGGTAATGACGGCCCCGATGCCCACGTCGCGCCAGCGGATGATGGCGTCGGGCAGGTAGCGGTAAATCAGGGCAAACAGCAGGGAGGTAATGAAGAGGGACAGCACGAAGTCGACGAGGTGAATCACGACGACGGCCACTTCGGGAAACCAGGCCTGGAGCTGGTCGGTGAAGACGCTAAGCATGGCGCTGATGACGAAGGAGATGAGCAGCAGCAGGGCCACGCTCAGAATCAGGCCGAAGGACAGCAGCCGGTCGCGCACAAACTGCCAGATGCCGTTGCGGGGCTTGACCTTCAGGTTCCAGATGTCGTTGATGCTTTCCTGCAGGGTCACGAAGAAGGTGGTGGCCGCGAAAATCAGCGTGCCGATACCGATGATGGACGCCACACCGCCTTTTTGCTGCTTGGTAAATTCGGCAATGGAATCCTGCAGGAACTTGGCCGAGTCGGCGCCCAGAAAGCCGCGCATCTGCCCGTAGATCTGGCCCGTTACGGCTTCGGCCCCATACACCGAGCTGGCTACCGTGATGACGATAAGCAGCAGGGGCGGCAGGGAGAAGACGGTGTAGTACGACAGCGCCGCCGCGTGCCGGAACGAGTTGTTGACCATGAACTCGCTGGCCGTGGTTTTCAGAGTGCTGACAACGTCAGAGAAGGTGTATTGCGTGGCCATAAGGCTAGAAAGAATAGAACAAGGAATAGCACTACGTACGGGCCCAGGGCCCCTGCGTTTGGTTGAGCTGGCCAAAACCATCCTGTCCGCGTACAGTTGCTAGCTTTGCTGACCCTCCAACTGTCCCGTTTCTTTCCCCGCGCTATGCCAATTTCCCGTGTACTTCTGCCTAGCCTGCCCGTGGCCGGGCTGGCCCTGCTGCTGCTGGCTCCCAGCGGCTGCCGCTCTTCCAAACCCGCCGCCACCGGTGGCCGTGCGGCTACCAGCCAAGTGGTGGCGTATCCGGCCGCGGCGGGCTTCGACCAGGCCGGCTCCGATGCCCGCGCCCTGGCCTGGGCCGATACCGTGATGCGGCAAATGGGCGGCTACGAGGCCTGGCAGCAGACGCGCCTGCTGGGCTGGGACTTCCTCGACGGCTCCTACCAGCTTTGGGACAAGCAAACCGGCGACTTCCGCTGGCAGAAGGATACGCTGGTGGCCGTGTATAACCTCTCCACCAAGCAGGGCCGCACCTACAGCAAGGGCCAGGATATTTCGACCACCGAGAAGGGGAAAAAGCTGCTGGACCGCATGTACCCGATTTGGGTAAATAACTCCTGGTGGCTGCTGATGCCCTTTAAACTGAAGGATTCAGGCGTGACGCTGACCTACAAAGGCCCGGGCCAGCTCATGGACGGCACGCCGGCTGAGGTGCTGAACATGACCTTCAAAAACGTGGGCGTGACGCCCGACAACAAGTACGAAGTCTACATCAGCCCCCGCACCAAGCTGGTGGAAGAGTGGGCCTACTTTCCCAAAGCCACCGACGCCCAGCCCGCCTTTCGCCGCCGCTGGAGCGAGTACCGCCAGTACGGCCCCCTGCAGCTGGCCGCCGACCGCACCGACGGCAAAGATGGTCGCCGCCTCAATCATATTACGGCCCGCACCACTGTGCCCGCCAACGTGATGCAGAACCCGGCCCCGATTGCGCGGCTGGAATAACTTACCGGACGAATTCCCAGCGCAGCGTCACGACGGGGGCGTCGCGAATGGCCTGGCTCAGCTCGGCGTCGTCTTTGAACTGGAGCTGACTTAGCTGGCAGGCTTCCACGCTCACGCTGAAGGAGCGGGCTGCAAACGGCCAGGGCGTCACCCGGAGCGGCCCATCCGCGCCGGGCTGGGCTACTTCGTGGCGCTGCCCGTCGGGCCCGGTGCTGATTTCAAGGTGGCGGCCCATTTCGGGCAGCTCCTGGCGGCACAGAATCAGGCTGAGCCGGTCGCACCACTGCATCAGGTCGTAGGCCTGCTGGGCTTCGGGCTTGGTGACGTGCAGGCGGCGGCGCCACTGCTGCTGGGTGGCTTTTTGCTCATCCAGAAAAGCATCTATTTCCGGCTGCTGGCCGCGCAGGCTTTCGTAGAGAAAGCTCAGGTGCATGCTGGTCAGCAGGCTACGCCACTGGCCCTGGAAGCGGGCGGCCCGCAGCACGCCGGTCGCCTGGGCCAGGGAGAATTCCTTCATCGTGAAGTTGGCCGGCGCCCCGGCCGGCGTCAGGCCGTAGTGCCCGTCCCAGTGCTCCTGCTCGTCGTCGTGCTGGGCAATGGCGGCCAGTAGCCCCACCCAGCGGTCGGCGGGACCAAAAGGCTGCCACTGCCAGGCCAGCTGGGCCGCCAGCAGGGCGTGGGCTTGCTGGTAGATGATCTGCCAGCCGTCGGGAGTCAGGTTTACAATCATAAGGAAGCGGGCCCGCGAAAAGCCGAGCTGCTTCTCTTACGCCCGGGCGCCGCCGGAGTTAGGCTCCGGGGCCCGCCGAAGCAGCTAAGGCGGACCGAAAATTTTACCTTGCGCAAACTTTTGCCGGTTGGCGCGTGTGTCTGCTTCCAACCAGGCCGCTGGCTGTTCCCGTACCAAGCGGCGGCCGGTCTACTACTTACGTTGTATGAATCCACACCTTCAGCAAATCCTCGATAACCCTCTGGCGGCGCTGGCCATCGTGGGCAACCTAATTATCATTGAAAGCCTGCTCTCGGTAGACAATGCCGCGGTGCTGGCCACCATGGTCGGCGACCTGCCCAAGGAGCAGCGCCAGAAGGCCCTGCGCTACGGCATCATCGGGGCCTACGTGTTCCGGGGCCTCTGCATCCTGTTTGCCTCCTACCTGATTGAGTTCTGGTTTCTCAAGCCCCTGGGCGGCCTCTACCTGCTCTACCTGGCCTACGCCCAGTTCAAGCCCCGCCGCTCGTCGTCGGATGAAAATGGCGACGAAATCGACAAAGAGAAAAGCTGGCTCTACAAGCGCACGTTGGGGCTATTCGGCCATTTCTGGGCCACCGTAGCCCTTATCGAGCTCATGGACCTGGCCTTCAGTATCGACAACGTGTTTGCCGTCGTGGCCTTCACCGACAACCTGATTCTGATCTGTTTGGGCGTGTTTATCGGGATTCTGGCCATGCGGCTGGTAGCCCAGGCCTTCGTGCTGCTCATGGCCAAGTACCCGTTTCTGGAAACGGCCGCCTTCCTCGTTATCGGCATTCTGGGCCTGAAGCTGATGCTGAGCCTGGTGGAGCACTACTTCCCGACGCATCCCTTCAGCGTGTTTCTGGGCAGCCACGGCGCCGACGTAGGCCTGACGCTCATAACCGTAGGCTGCTTCGCGGTGCCGATGCTCACCTCCTGGCTGTTCAACGTGCCCCGCCACACGGTGATGCCCAAAATGCCCCAGCGCAAGCCCGACGCCGAGAAGCAAAAGGTGGGATAGAGCAAGTTATTCAGCCGCTTTTGTTCGTCTGTTATCCTAGATCTGACGTCCGCTTTGCGAAGGACCTTCCTCACCTGAGTGGTAAGGATTATACCAATGTAAAAAGCCCTTTTCCAGCGGATAGAAAGGGGCTTTTTACATTTATGAAACTTCCGTGGGGTAGGGGAGGAAGGTCCTTCGCAGGCTCAGGATGACAGCCGATTGTTTTAACAGCCAAAAAAGAAGTTACACCGACAGCGCCACCTGCTGCTTCAGGTTCACCAGCATATCCTGGGTCATCTTGTCCAGGTCGAAGTCGGGCTGCCAGCCCCAGTCCTGGCGGGCGCGGCTGTCGTCGATGCTGGCGGGCCAGGAGTCGGCAATCTGCTGGCGCGAATCGGGCTGGTAGGTTACCCGGAAATCGGGCTGGTGGCGCTGGATGCTGGCCGTAATTTCGCGGGGGCTGAAGCTCATAGCCCCCAGGTTGTAGCTGCTGCGAATCTTGATCTGCTCGGCTGGGGCGTGCATGAGGTCCAAGGTAGCTTTCAGCGCGTCGGGCATGTACATCATCGGCAGGTAGGTGTCCTCGGAGAGGAAGCATTCGTAGCTCTGGCCGGCCACGGCTTTGTGGTAGATGTCGACGGCGTAGTCGGTGGTGCCGCCGCCGGGCAGGCTCTTGTAGCCGATCAGGCCGGGGTAGCGCAGGCTACGCACATCCAGGCCGTGCTTCTTGAAGTACCACTCGCACCACTGCTCCCCGGCCAGCTTGCTGATGCCGTAGATGGTGTTGGGGTTCATGATGGTGAGCTGGGGCGTATTCTCCCGGGGCGTATCGGGCCCGAACACGGCAATGGACGAGGGCCAGTACACCTGCTGCACCCCCAGGTCCACGCTGGCATCGAGCACATTGAACAGGCCGTCCATGTTCAGCTGCCAGCCAAACTTAGGGTTTTTCTCGGCCGTGGCCGACAGCAACGCTGCCAGGTGATACACCTGCTTGGGCTTGTACTGGCGCATCACTTCCTCCAGGCGGTTTTTGTCCAGCACGTCGAGCAGCTCAAACGGGCCGGATTCCTGCGTCGCGGCATCTTTGGGAGCCCGCACATCGGCGGCCACCACGTGGGAGGCGCCGTAGCGCTGGCGCAGTTCGTGGGTGAGTTCGAGGCCAAGCTGGCCGCCGGCACCGATGACGAGGATAGTGTCGCTGGGAGTAGACTGCATGATGAGCGTTGAGGGAAGAGAGGGTGGGAGGGGACTACAAAGATACCGCACAGACGCGGTTTCTGCGGTGCGGCTGCCGCTGCCCGGTTGGTACGTAAGGCGCTACGGTCGGGGTTAGGTGGCTAAGTGGTTCGGGGCTAACCTATTGCTGGGCTGGTACAGGATTTTGCCTTCAGCACAACCGTGGCCGCAGAATCCGGCTCTGCTTGTGTATCAACCCATTTCTCTTTGCTTGCAGACGATTCCCTTCTTCCGTAACATGCGCCATATCTTTCTGTTAGCCAGTTTAGTCCTGAGCCTGACCACAGCCAGCTTCGCCCAGACCCCAGCTCCCGTAATCTACCGCAACCTGGTGATGGAAGGTGGCGGCATCCGGGGCATTGCCTACGGCGGGGCGCTGCAAGAGCTGGACCGGCAGGGCGTGCTGGCCGGCATCCGGCGCGTGGGCGGCACCTCGGCCGGCGCTATTCAGGCCGCGCTGCTGGCCGTGGGCTACTCGCCGGCCGAGATTATTGCCATCGTCAATGACATGCCGGTGCAGCGCCTCAACGACGGCCGCCTGATTTTCTTCGGGGGCAGCACCCGCCTGCTCAAGCAGTACGGCTGGTACCGCGGCGACCAGTTTACCAAGTTTATGAGTGAGCTGGTGGCTCGCAAAACCGGCTCGGCCGACTTCACCCTGGCCCAGCTCCACAACCTGGCCATCGAGGGCAAAGCCCGTGACCTGTATACCACCGGCACCAACCTGACGCGCCAGTGCACCCAGGTGTTCAGCTACGAAACCCACCCCGACATGCGCGTGGCCGACGCTGTGCGCATTTCGATGAGCATTCCGCTCTATTTCCGGGCTGTGCTCCTCGACCAGCAGGGCCACGTGGTGCAGCGCCCTGCCAAAGACCAAGCAGTGGAAGTGCTGGTGGATGGCGGCCTGCTGGCCAATTACCCGGTCGATTTGTTCGACCAGCCCCGTTACCAGCCCGCCGCACTGGCCGCCGCCAACCAGCCGGCTGTGAACCCCGAAACCCTGGGTTTGCGCCTCGACCGCGCCGAGCAAATTGCCTACGACACCCTGGCTACCGGCCGCCAGCAGCTGGCGCCCTACAACATCAACAGCTTCGGCAGCTACGTAGGAGCTTTATACAACGTGGCCCTGGAAAACCTGAACCCCGCCAAGCCCGCCGACTGGCCCCGCACGGTGAGTATCAACACCATGGGCTTCAATCCGAAAATCAAGCGCCTGTCGGCCCAGCAGAAGCAGCAGCTCCTAGACAGCGGCCGGCTGGGCGTGCAGCAGTTTCTGGAACGGCGGCTGTAAACAAGTATTGCCCGGTGCCTCTTCTACTACTCTCGCATGTCATCCTGAACGGCGTGCAGCGAAGTGAAGGACCTTATCACGACGGCACGAGTCGTTGTTATGCTTGTCATTCGTATCCTATAAGGTCCTTCGGCTGCGCCTCAGAATAACAGACAGTATGTGAAGGATGACCAACGATAGAGCGTGCAGCAGCGCGGAGACAGTACGAGTCGTTACTTTTGCCGTATCCCACTCATCCCTTCACAATTTCATACCCTCACCAGATGTATACCACCCTCCAGCCCGATCTGCAGCAGCAGCTCCAGGAAATCAAAGACAACGGCCTGTTCAAGAAGGAGCGGGTAATTACCTCAGCCCAGGGCACCGAAATCAGAACGGATGAAGCGGGCGAGGTGCTCAACTTCTGCGCCAACAACTACCTGGGCCTTTCCTCGCACCCCGAGGTGATTAAAGCGGCTAAAGATGCCATCGACACCCACGGCTACGGCATGTCGTCGGTGCGCTTTATCTGCGGTACCCAGGACATTCACAAGGAGCTGGAGGCCAAGCTGGCCGAGTTTCTGGGCACCGAAGACACCATTCTCTACGCCGCGGCCTTCGACGCCAACGGCGGCGTGTTCGAGCCCCTGTTCAACGAGCAGGACGCCATTATCAGCGACGCGCTGAACCACGCCAGCATCATCGACGGCGTGCGCCTGTGCAAGGCTCAGCGCTACCGCTACACCCACAACGACATGGCCGACCTGGAGCAGCAGTTGCAGGATGCCGTGCAGAAGGGCACCCGCCACCGCATCATCGTTACCGACGGCTCGTTCTCCATGGACGGCACCATTGCCCAGCTCGACAAAATCTGCGACCTGGCTGATAAGTACGAGGCTTTGGTTATGATAGATGAGTGCCACAGCATGGGCTTCCTGGGCAAAACCGGCCGCGGCACCCACGAGTACCGCAACGTGATGGGCCGCGTCGACATCATCACCGGCACGCTGGGCAAGGCCCTGGGCGGGGCCATGGGCGGCTTCACCTCGGGCCGCAAGGAAATCATCGACATGCTGCGCCAGCGCAGCCGCCCGTATCTGTTCTCCAACACGCTGGCCCCAGCCATCGTGGGCGCCAGCATCCGGGTGCTGGAGCTGCTGACGGAAAGCACCAAGCTACGCGACCAGCTCGAAGAAAACACCAAGTACTTCCGCGAGAAGATGACCGAAGCCGGCTTCGACATCAAGCCCGGCGAGCATCCCATTGTGCCCGTCATGCTCTACGACGCCAAGCTCAGCCAGGAATTCGCGGCCAAAATGCTGGAAAAAGGCATCTACGTGGTTGGTTTCTATTTCCCCGTGGTACCCAAGGGCCAGGCCCGCATCCGGGTGCAGCTCTCGGCCGCCCACACCCGCGCCCACCTCGACAAGGCCATTGCCGCCTTCATCGAAGTAGGTCAGGAGTTGGGCACGCTCAACGACCGCTCAGCTGCCCGCCCCGAAGCCGGCCAGGTAGTGACCAACACGCCGTAGTAGCGTCAGTCGATATTCTGTACAGCAGGCTGTCTATCCAAGCGGGTGGGCAGCCTGTTTTCGTTGAATGAATTAGCTAGGTCTAATGCTTGCGTAGGCGCGTTTACGCCGCTACTTCCGTGGCCGCCGAAGCCGACGGGCTGGCTGCTTTCGGGGCAGCGTCAAACAGGAACTCATTCAGGCGGGCCCGCAGGTCGGAGGAGGATAAGTTGCGGAACACCTCGCCGCCGCGCACCAGCGAAATCTGGCCGGTCTCCTCGCTCACTACCAATACTACGCTGTCCGTTACCTCCGTCAGGCCGATGGCAGCGCGGTGGCGCAGGCCCATGGAAGCGGGCACGTCGGGGTTTTCACTGACGGGCAGAATGCAGCGGGCGGCCTTGATGCGGTTGTTGCTGATAATCACGGCGCCGTCGTGCAGGGGTGAGGTCTTGTTGAAGATAGACATGAGCAGGCGCTTGCTCACGGTGGCGTCGATCAGGTCGCCGGAGTCGCCGTAGAACTTCAGGTCCGATACCATCTGGAAGGCAATCAGGGCGCCGGTGTTTTTGCCGGCCAGGCTCTTGGCCGCTTCCACGAAGGGCGTGATGCTCATGCGCTCGGTGGGCGCCTCGCGCCGCCACGGAAACACCCGCATCCGGTCAAAAGCCGTGGCCTTGCCGATGGTGAGCAGAAAGCGTCGAATCTCCTGCTGAAACAGAATAATGCTGGCCAGCACGCCCACGCTCATAAACTGGCCCAGGATGCTGGTCAGCAGCTCCATACCGGCGGCTTTCACCACCAGATAGAGCAGGTAGATGGACATCAGGCCCAGAAAAATCTTCAGCGCCACACTCCCCGTCAGCAGCTTGTAGAGCTGATAGAACAGCACCGTAACCAGCAGCACGTCCACGACGTCTATCCAGCCAATGCGCAGGAAGCCGATGCTGAAGGAGCCAATCACGGGGAGGAGGGAATCAGGGTGCTGGAAACGAGCCGCACGGTTTGCACGGCTTCGGCTACGTCGTGTACGCGCAAGAGCCGGGCGCCGTTGAGCAGGGCAATGGTATTTACGGCCACCGTGCCACTCAGCGCGGCATCGGGAGTAAGACCTAGTGGTTTGTAAACCATGGCTTTACGCGAGAGGCCAGCCAGAATGGGCAAGCCCAGAATTTGTAGTTCTCGCAGTCGGCCCAGCAGTTCGTGGTTCTGAGTAGCGGTTTTAGCGAAGCCAAAGCCGGGGTCAAGTACAATATCGGTCACGCCTACGGCGCGCAGCTGGGCCACTTTGTCGCGGAAGTAGCGCACCAGCTCCAGCACGAGGCCGTCGGGGTAGTCGGTGAGCTGCTGCATGGTCTGAGGCGTACCGCGCATGTGCATCAGGATGTAGGGCACCTGCAGGCGGCCGGCGGTGGCAAACATGGCTTCGTCGAGCGTGCCGCCACTGATGTCGTTGAGGATGTCGGCGCCGGCCGCTACGGCCGCGCAGGCCACGCTGGCCCGGAAGGTGTCGACCGACAGAAACGCCTCGGGAAACGTTCGGCGCAGGGCCTCAATGGCGGGCAGCACCCGGCGCTTTTCCTCGTCTTCGGCGATGTGCTCGGCCCCGGGGCGCGAGGAGTAGCCGCCCACATCCAGGATGCTGGCCCCGGCCGTGAGCATGGCCTCGGCGCGGTGCAGCAGGTCGTCGGTTCCGGCTACGCGGCTCTTGGCGAAGAAGGAATCCGGGGTCAGATTCAGGATGCCCATGACCTGGGGCACGGCCAGATTCAGGACGCGTCCACCCGGGCAACGCAACGTTTGCCTCGCGGAAAAACACGTATCTTTCGCGGCCTGGACAGACATGAGCAGAGAGGCTAAAAACCGGGATTCTTAAAAGTAGGCCGAAAATTTTGAGTAACCAAACCCAGCACGAGTACGACCAGGTAATTGGCCAATGCCGGAGCCTGTTCCTGGCCAAGACCCACGACTACGGCACCGCGTGGCGCATTCTGCGCCTGCCCTCCGTCACCGACCAGCTCTACATCAAGGCCCAGCGCATCCGCTCCATTCAGGAAAAGGGCGTGCAGCTCGTGGCCGATGGGGTGGAGGAGGAGTTTGTGGCCATCATCAACTACTGCATCATTGCCCTGATGCAGCTGCGCCTGAGCCCCGACGCCCCGCTGGACCTGGACCCGGCCGAAGTGGCGGCGGCCTACGACGAGCAGGTGGCCGAAAACCGCCGCCTGCTGTTTGCCAAAAATCACGACTATGGCGAAGCCTGGCGGCAGATGCGCATTGAAAGCATCACCGACATCATCCTGATGAAATTGCACCGTACCAAGCAGATTGAAGATCTGGCGGGTCTCACGCGGGTGTCGGAAGGCGTGGACGCCAACTACCGCGACATGCTTAACTACGCCGTGTTTGTGCTCATCAAGATGGGTTTCGGGCGGACGGAAGCCGGGGCTTAGCGTTTGGGTACGGTGGCTGCGTAAAAACCTGCGTTGTGCCGGGCGGTTCAGTAACTTGCAGGGCTCCGAACTCCGTACCATCTTCAACCGTTGGCAAGCTGGTTCCGTACCGGGGCCTGCGTACTATATTTCAAGCCCGCTGCCGTAGGCGCCGGGCACTACCGCTACTATGAGACTCATTACCCGAATCTGCTGGCTGCTGCTGGGCGCGCTGTTTATCTTTTCCGGCCTGGTAAAGCTCAACGACCCCATCGGCACGGCTTACAAGCTGGAAGAATACTTTGAGGTGTTTGCCGCCTCCCTGCCCAGCCTGGCGGGCTTCTTCCTGTGGTTCAAGGACAGCGCCAAGCTCATGTCGCTGCTGCTCAGTTCCCTGGAGGTTATTCTGGGCGTGGCCCTGCTGCTGCGCTGGTACCTGCGCCAGACGCTGTGGGTGCTGCTGGTGCTGCTGGTGTTCTTCACCTTCCTGACTTTCTACTCGGCCTTCTTCAACAAGGTAACCGACTGCGGCTGCTTCGGCGACTTCATCAAGCTCACGCCCTGGACGTCTTTCTCCAAGGATGTGTTCCTGCTGGTGCTCTGGGCCGTGGTATTCTTCAATCAGCGCTACCTGCGCCGGGTGTTTGCCCGCGGTATGCTCGGCATTATGTACATGACGCTGGCTTCGGCCGTGGCCATCGGTATCGGAGTGCGGGCGCTGGGCCATTTGCCCTACTTCGACTTCCTGCCTTATAAGGTCGGCAACGACATCGGCAAGCTGATGAAAGCCTCCGAGCCGCTGCGCTACAAGTACATCATGGAGAAGAACGGGGCCACCCAGGAATTCACGGAGTACCCCACCGATACCACCTGGAAGTACAAGCAGATGGTGCCCCTGAACCCCGACGCCGGCCCCAAAATCACCGATTTCAAGGTCTGGAACGACAAGGGCGACTATACCCAGGAGCTGCTGCAGGGCAATAAGCTGATTCTCATCATTCAGAGCACCGACAAAGCCGACCGGGACCGGTTCGTGCTGATCAACAAGCTGATTCTGTCGGCCGATTCGTCGCAGAAGAAGATTACGCCCCTGGTCGTTACCAGCAGCAGCCCCGCCGAATTCGACGCTTTCCGCCACGAGGTAAACCTGTCGGCCCCGTTCTACTACGCCGATGCCACGGTGCTCAAATCCATGATTCGCTCGAACCCGGGCTTTATGCTACTCAAGGACGGTGTGGTGAAAGGCAAGTTCCACTACCACGACATTCCGAGCCGCGCCAAGCTGGAAGAGCTTCTTTAATTGCTAATTGCTGATTGTTGGTTCGTGCTAACGTCTGCTCTAACAATCAATAACTAGCAATCAGCGACTAACAATCACCTACCTCATGATTTCTTTCGTGCTACGCCGGCTGTTGCAAGGAATACTGGTGCTGGCCGGTGTGGCCCTAACGGTATTCTTCCTGTTTACGGTGCTGCCCGGCGACCCGGTGGCGCTGCTGGCCGGCCAACGCTCGGACGTAGCCACCCGCGCCGCCATTGCCGCCGACCTGGGCCTCGACCAGCCCGTGCCGGTGCAGCTGGTAGGCTACCTGAACGACGTGTCGCCGCTGGGCCTGCACCCGCGCGACTCGGCCGGCGTGGCCAAGTACGGCGGCGTGGCTTTGCTGCCGCTGGGCCAGAAGGCCGTGGTGCTGAAAGTGCCCTACCTGCGCCGCTCGTTTCAGAGCAATAAAGACGTGCTGAGCATCCTGGCAGACCACTTTACCGGCACGCTGTGGCTGGCGCTGGCGGCCATGCTGCTGGCGGCGGTGCTGGGCATTGCCTTTGGCATCGTGGCGGCCCTGAAGCCCCATTCCTGGCTCGATAGGGCTCTGATTACAACCTCCGTGCTGGGTATTTCGGTGCCGTCGTTTGTGGCCGGCATCCTCATTGCCATGACCTTCGGCTTCTACTGGAGCCACTGGACCGGCCTGAACCTGACCGGGCAGCTCTACGAAACCGACCCCTTCACGGGCCGCCACTTGGTGCTGCGTAATCTGCTGCTGCCGGCCTTTGCCCTGGGCATCCGGCCGCTGGCCGTCATCACCCAGCTTACGCGCAGCTCCATGCTCGACGTGCTCAGCCAGGACTACATTCGCACGGCGCGGGCCAAGGGGCTGTCGGGCTACCGCGTAGTGATTGGCCACGCCCTGAAAAACGCCCTGAACCCGGTTATTACGGCCGTATCGGGCTGGCTGGCTTCGCTCATGGCGGGGGCATTCTTCATCGAGTACATCTTCAACTGGAAGGGCTTGGGCACCGTGACGCTGCGGGCCGTCGAAAACCTGGATTTCCCGGTGGTAATGGGCGCTACCATCTTTATTGCCTTCCTGTTTGTGGTCGTCAATATCGTCGTCGATGTGCTATACGCCGTGCTCGACCCCCGCGTAAAGCTCAGCTAAGTGTAATGTGGAAAGTGGAGTTGAATGTGGATAATGCGGGAATGACTAGCCTAGCCAATCAGGGACATATTCTTTCCATGCAACATTTAGCACATTACTCACATTCCAACACATTCGCACATTTCCTAAGATGCGCCTCTATCTGATTGGCATGCCGGGCGCCGGCAAAACTACTCTTGGCCGGGCGCTGGCGGCGGCCTATGAAGTGCCTTTTCGCGACCTGGACGCCGAAATAGTGGAGCGGGAGAGCCGCAGCGTGGCCGATATCTTTGCCGCCGAGGGAGAAGCCTACTTCCGGACCCGGGAAGCGGCGGTGCTGCGCGAAGTAGTGGCCGAGCTGCCCGAAGTGGTGCTGGCTACCGGCGGCGGCACGCCCTGCTTCCACCAAAACCTGGAGGTGCTGCTCGATACCGGCTATACGCTGTATCTGGAAGTGCCGGTGGAGGAGTTGGTAGCCCGGCTGCAGCGCGCGGCCGCCAGTCGGCCCCTGCTGGCCGCGGCTGCCGGCCCGGCGGCGCTGGAAGCCCGTTTGCGTGAAACCTTAGCTGCCCGCCAACAGTTTTATAGCCGCGCCCCGCTGCGCTGCACCGGTTCTTCCTGCTCGGTGGCGGCGGTGCAAGGGCTGCTTCACCAGTATCGGGTGAGCGGCTAACTTGGGTCCTTCTGCGTATTCGGCGCAGTGTTTGTGCGGCTCTGCGTACTTTTGCTTTTTACAATAGCTGATCATTCCTATGAATTCCGCTCCTTCCTCTCCGGCCCTCGACACGGCTCCTTCCCCGGTAAAAACACCTGACCAGATCAAGCCCAAGCACAAAGGGTCGGCGCAGCTGTTCAAAAACCCGGTGCTCGAGCGCCTCACGCACACCCATATTGCCCTGCCCGTTTCCATCTTCCTGCTTACGGCCGTCGGCAGCCTCTACTACGGCCTGACCCACGGCTTTATCGACGGCCTATCGGCGTTTGGCCTGTTTCTGGCGGGCTGGTTTATGTTCACCTTCGTGGAGTATGCCATGCACCGCTACCTCTACCACATTCCGGCTACTACGCCCAAGCGGGCCAAGTTTCAGTACACCATGCACGGCGTACACCACGAGTATCCCAAGGACAAGACGCGCCTGGCTATGCCGCCCATCGTGACGGTATTCGTGGCCTCGCTGCTGTTTTTCATCTTCCGCTTTATCTTCGGCAGCAACGTGTTTGGCATTCTGGCCGGCTTCACGTTTGGCTACGCGCTCTACCTGTTCGTGCACTACGCCATTCACGCCTACGCGCCGCCCAAAAATTTCCTCAAAGTGTGGTGGACGCACCACGCCCAGCACCACTACCGGCAGGACGAAATTGCCTTCGGGGTTTCGTCCACGCTCTGGGACCATATCATCGGTACTATGCCCAAAAAGGCCGAGAACAAATAGAACTCAGCCTTCCGTCAACAAAAAAGCCCGACCTGCACAGGTCGGGCTTTTTTGTTGACGGAAAGCACCAAAAAAGGCTGCCCCGATACCGGAGCAGCCTTTTTGGTAGCGGAAATTAATGCCTTGGGCTAGCGGCGCACTTTACGCAGGATAAACAGAATCAGGAGCACGACCAGCACTACGCCGATAAGGCCGGTCCACATGCCGGCTTTGAAGATGTCGCCGATAACGTCGCAGCTGCTGAGCGAGAAGGTGAGCAGCACCAGGAAGACGGGCAGAAGAAAACGGTAGTTTTTCATGGCAGGTCGGAGGGGAAGTGGGAGAGGAGGCTTAGGGTGCCTTACCCCGGTAAATACTGCGCCGCCCGCAAAAAGGTTGGACTGTAGCCAGAAGCAGTAGTACTCCACGGAAAACTCGGCCCGGATGCGAGCAGCCGTGGCGCGGCGCGGTGAAACGTCGGACCAGGGTTTTGGTACAGCGCATGACCCGGTTGGTGTAACATTCTTTTAGATGCGCGGCCAGGCTGGCACATTTGAATCAGTAGCAATAGGCTGATGACCAGCCGGTCGGAGCAGGCAGCGTTTCTGCCGTCCCGTACCACTGGCGTCTGGCGGTTGTTCTGCCGTTGCTCTAGTCTATCCAATTCTTATTCTATATGCGCTCCAAAACCAACAACCTGCGCGCCTCCGTTGCTACCGGCATCGGTTTGGCCTTCCTCATTATTCTGGTGAAACAGCTGGCCATGCTGCCCTGGTGGAGCTTCACCGTTGTGGTATTTGCCTTCGGGCTGGCCTTGCCCTACCGGCGCTGGAACCTGTCGGTTTTCGGCATCGGCTTTCTGGTCGGCTTCGTGGTGTGGGCCGGCACCAACACGCTCTACAGCGTGCTGTCGCAGGCCGCGCTATTCGACAAGGTGGCCAGCGTGATGGGCCTGCAGAAAATAGTGCTGCTACTGGCCTCCGGCTTTATTGGGGGCTTGCTGACGGGCCTCTCGTTTCTGGCCGGTAAAACGGCCGTGTATCAGCCCAAGCCTGAGGTAGGGATCGTAGTGCCGGCCAAGTAAGCCGGGCGCGCCCCAAGCCAGTAAATTCTTTTTATCACCGAGAACAACGACGACCCATGATTTTTGTAGGCGAAGGCGGTTTGTTGCAGAGTACGCTCCTGTTTACGCGGCACAGCAACGTGTCCATCGACATGGTATACAGCCCCACCGATGAGCTGGCGGGGTTTTGTGCCAAGCACCAGATTCCGTTCCGGAAAGTGGCCAACATTAACGATGAAGCCGAGCATATGGCCGAGCTGGCCTGCTCCGATAAAATCGTATTTTCCATCAACAACGGCTGGCTGTTCCGCAAACCGATTCTGAGCCTGCCCGGCTTTCGGTTTTATAACATTCACAGCGGCCTGATTCCCAAGTACCGCGGCAAGCCGGAAGTGTGCATCATTTTCGCGCTGCTCAACGGCGAAAAGGAGTACGGCGTGTCATTGCACGAAATCGACGAGAACATCGACACAGGCCGCTGCCTGGCTATCCGCAAGTTTCCGCTCGGTGCCCACACCACCTTCGAGGATGTGATGGTGCAGTGCCTGGCCAGCTGCGAGGCCATCTTCAACGAGAATCTGCACAAGATTATCCGGGGAGAAACTTTCGAAAGCCCGGTGCTGCCCGAGCCCACCAGCAAGCTGTATTCCTACAAAGACCTGGTGAAGCTGGCCGAGCACAAAACGGCCCCGTCCTACGCCAATGCCACCGAATTTGGGCTGTTTGAAATGTGGTTTGCCAAAGCCCACACCCTTATCAGCCAGCTGTAGCCGGCTCCATTATTCGCTATCCGCTATCCACTCTATACCGCTACGCCCTTGAACTCTTACGCTACGCTTACGCACTACCTGGCGCACTACGCCAGCGCCTCGCCGGCCAAGGTGGTTTTCACTTACCTGGATGAGGAGGAAGCCAAGACCTGCTCCCTGACCTACGCCGGGCTGAACGAGCAGGTAAACGAGCTGGCCTTGCACCTGGCCGGCCGCGGCCTGAGCGACCAGCGCGCCATGCTGCTCTACGCCGAGGGGCTGGAGTTCATCGTGGCGTTTCTGGCCTGCCTGCGCGCTGGCGTCACGGCCGTGCCCATGTTTTTGCCCCGCGGCAGCAAGCACATGGCCCGCCTCACTACCATCCTCGACGACTCCCGCAGCAGTGCCATCCTGACCAGCGGCAAGTACCTGAATCGTATTCACAGCGGCCTGCCCGAGCTGGCCATGCCCGTTATTGCCACCGATATGCCCCTGGAGGCCGTGGCGTTTCAGGAACGGGCCCCCGCCCTGGATACGGCCGCCAACGCCATTGCCTTTATTCAGTACACCTCCGGCTCGACGGGCCGGCCCAAGGGCGTGATGGTGAGCCACCAGAACCTGCTGCACAACGAGCAGCTGATTCAGCAGGCCTTTGGCTGCACCGAAGACTCGATTATCGGCTCCTGGCTGCCCTTCTACCACGATATGGGTTTGATCGGCAACATCCTGCACACCGTGTTTACCGGCGGGCGGGGCGTGCTTATGTCGCCTTTCTACTTCCTGCAAAAGCCCCAGCGCTGGCTCCAGGCCATTTCCGACTACCGCGTAACGCACAGCGGCGGCCCCAACTTCGCCTTCGACCTGTGCGTGGACCGCGTGGATGCCACCGAGGTTGCCAAGCTGGATCTGTCGTGCTGGAAGGTGGCCTACAACGGCTCCGAGCCGGTGCGCGCCGAAACCCTGGCCCGCTTCCGCACCCACTTCCGGGCCGCCGGCTTCCAGGCCAACGCGTTTTACCCCTGCTACGGCCTGGCCGAAGCCACGCTTTTCGTATCCGGGGGCAAAACCAGCCCCGAGTACCGCACCCTGGCCGTGGATGCCGAGCTGCTGCCCGCCAATCAGCTCAGCCTGATTGACCCGGCCGAGCCCACCGCCCGCATTCTGGTGGCCTCGGGCCGCGTAGCCGAGGGCATGGATGTCCGAATCCTGGACGGAGCCTCCCAGCGCGAAGCCGGCGAGCTGCAGATCGGGGAGGTGTGCATTGCCGGACCCAGCACCAGCGCCGGCTACTGGAACATGGAAAACGAGCGGATTGCCTTTGCCGCCGACTCCTCCCAGCGCTACTTCAAAACCGGCGACCTGGGCTTTTTTCACCAGCGCCACCTCTACATCACGGGCCGCCTCAAGGAGCTGCTCATCATCCGGGGCAAAAACTACTACCCCTACGACATTGAGTTTTCGGCCAGCACGGCCCACGAGGCCATCGAGAAAAACGGCGTGGCGGCTTTCCCGGTCGAAATTGCCGGCGCCGAAGAGCTCATCATCCTGGCCGAGCTGAAGCGCCAGCACGCCCGCACCACCGATACGCTGCCCATCATCAAGGCCATTGAGCACAAGGTGCTGGAAGAAACCGGCCTGCGGCCCTACGACGTGGTGCTGGCCCAGCCCTTCGCCATTCCGCGCACCTCCAGCGGCAAGCTGCAGCGCGTGCAGTGCGCCCTGAACTACCGCCAGAGCCACCTGGTGGCCCTGCAGCACACCCGCGAAACCGTGGCCATCGACGCGGCCGACTACGTGCTGCGCCTGGCCAAAGCCCGCCAGGACGGCACCGCCACCAGCATTCAGGACTACCTCAAGCTGGTGCTGGCCAGCAAGCTGCTGCACTGCCCCGCCGACCAGATCGACGTGAACCAGGAGCTGACGGCCTTGGGCATCGACTCACTACGGTCCATGGAAATCGTGAACACCCTGAACCGCGACCTGGAAATTCAGCTCGACGCGACCCAGCTGTTTCAGGTGAATACGGTGGCCGAGTTGGCTGCTAAAATTGAATTATCCCTGTGGTTGAATAGCAAACAAGAAAACGGTAAAGAAATAATCTTATAATTATGAAGGTCCTAGATATCATTAACGAGTTAAAAGCCAGCAAGATATTCCCCAAGCTGGAAGGTGAGCAGCTAAAGCTGATTGGCGAAACGAGTAACCTGCGCAAGGAATTAATTGATGTTATCAAGGCCCGGAAGGGTGAGATTGTAGATTTTCTGCGCGAGGCTACTAAACAGTCGGTATACCAGCCGATTCCGGTGGTGGAGGAGCAGGCCAGCTACCCGCTCTCCAACGCCCAGCAGCGCCTGTGGGTACTCAGCCAGTTTGAGGGCGGCTCGGTGGCTTACAACATCGTGAAAGGTTTTTTCCTGCAGGGAACGGTCAACAAAACCAACCTGGAAAAGGCGTTTCAGGCCACTGTGCAGCGCCACGCCAGCCTGCGCACCGTGTTCCGGGAAGTAGACGGCGAACCGCGCCAGATTGTGCTCGACCAGGTGGCTTTTGCCGTGGAGCACGACAACATCGAGCAGGTTTCCAACAAGCGCGAGCGACTTGAAAATGAGCTGGCCTTCCTCACCAACCAGCCCTACGACCTGAGCACCGGCCCGCTACTGAAAGTGAAGCTGGTGCAGCTCTCGGCCACCGAGTTTGCCCTGTTTTTCGGCATGCACCACATCGTCAGCGACGGGTGGTCGTTTGGCGTTATCGTGCAGGAAGTCATGGCGTTCTACGAGGCGCTGTGCAAGGGCGAAGCCGTGGGCGCGGCCCCGCTGCCGGTGCAATACAAGGACTACGCCGCCTGGATGGCCAATAAGCTCACGGGCGAAAGCGGGGAGAAATACCGCAAGTTCTGGACCGAGCGCCTCGAGGAAAGCATCGACCCGCTGCAGCTGCCCACCGACTTTGCCCGCCCCGAAAACAAGGGCTACAAGGGCTCAGTGACCAAGTTCAGCTTCGACGCGGCCCTGTACCAGCGCATGAACAGCTTCTGCCGCGAGTCGCACACTACGCTTTTCAGCTTCCTGCACGCCACGCTCAACCTGCTGCTCTACAAGTACTCGGGTCAGAAACAGCTGATTGTGGGCACGCCCGTATCGGGCCGCAGCCACTACGACCTGGAAAACCAGGTGGGCCTCTACGTAAACACGCTGGCCCTGAAAACCACCATTGTGCCCGAGCAGTCGTTTGCCGCCTACCTCAAGGAAACCTCGCAAAGCACCCTGCAGGCCTTCGAGCACCAGGACTACCCTTTCGACAAGCTGGTGGAGGAGCTGAACCTGGTGCGCGACCCGAGCCGCAACCCGCTGTTCGACGTGATGATCGTGCTGCAAAACACGGCCTACGGCGACGGCAGCATTGAAATGAGCAAGCAGCACGGCTTCCGCCTGCTGGAGCTCGACCAGTACTTCGGCGACGGCGTCGGGCTGGAAGCCATTCACCAGGGCGCCAAATTTGATTTGAGCTTCAGCTTTGGCACCGAGGCCGGCAACCAGTTCGTGCTCGAAATCGACTACAGCACCGAGCTGTTTACCGAGGCCAAAATCAACCGTTTCTTCCAGGCTTTCCTCTCGCTGCTGAACCAGGTAATGGCCGCCCCCGACCAGCGCGTGGGCGAGCTGCAGCTGATTCAGGACGCGGAAAAGGCCAAGATCCTGACCCAGTTCAACGTGCCCATCGAGGGCATCGACGAGGCCAGCATCATCAGCCTGCTCACCGATTCGTTCCGGACGCGCGCCGACGAGGTGGCCCTCATCACCAAAAACCAGGTGCTGACTTACCGGGAGCTGAATGAGCTATCGGACAAGCTGGCCGTGTACCTGCGCGCTAAGCTGGGCAACGCGGAAAATCCCTTCGTGGGCATACTGATGCAGCGCACGGCCTGGACCATCGTCAGCGTGCTGGGCATCCTGAAGGCCGGCGCCGCCTACGTGCCCGTCGACCCGACGTACCCCCAGAACCGCATCGACTTTATCCTGGAAGATGCTGACCCGCTGCTCATCCTGAGCGACACGAACAGCAGCCCGCTGATTCCGGCCATCTACGAAGGCCGCGTCATCAACCTCAACACCGAGGAAGCTACCATCCGGGCCACCGAAGGCGCGGTAGAAGATGCCGGCGACCTGCGCGAGAAAACCTCCTATCTGATTTACACCTCCGGCTCGACGGGCAAGCCCAAGGGCGTGCAGATCTGCCACCGCAATGCCATTGCCTTCCTGAAGTGGTGCTGCGTGGAGTTTGCCCACACGCCCTACGAGCTGCTCTACGCGGCCACGTCCTACTGCTTCGACTTGTCGGTCTACGAGTTCTTCTTCCCGCTGATTCAGGGCAAGAAAATCCGCCTGCTAACCTCGGCCTTGGAATTGCCCCAGTACCTGCCCCACGACAAGAATATTCTGGTGAACACCGTGCCCTCGGTGGTGCGCAACCTGCTGGAAGACAACGTGGACCTCTCCAACGTGGTGGCCCTGAACATGGCCGGCGAGCCGGTGCCTAAGAAGTTCAAGAAGGACCTGGACTACCGCCGCATGGAAGTGCGCAACCTCTACGGCCCCTCCGAAGACACGACCTACAGCACCAACTACCGCTTCGCCGACGACGGCTACGAAATCATCCCGATTGGCACGGCCGTGGGCTACACCCAGATGTACATCCTGGATGAGTCGCGCAACCTGCTGCCCGAGGGCGTCGACGGCGAGATTTACCTCAGCGGCCAGTCGATTGCCAAAGGCTACCACGGCCGCCCCGACCTGACGGCGGAGCGCTTCATGCCCAACCCCTTTGCCCCGGGCCACACCATGTACAAGACCGGCGACATCGGCCGCTGGCTGCCCGACGGCCAGGTCGAGTTCATCGGCCGCGTCGATGACCAGGTGAAGGTGCGGGGCTACCGCATCGAGCTGGGCGAAATTCAGTTCCTGCTCGAGCAGCAGGAAGGCGTGCAGCAGGCCGTAGTGGTGGTAAAAGATATTCAGGCTGAGAAAACCATCGTGGCCTACTGGGAAGGCAGCGACGAGCAGTCGAACAAAGAGCTGAAAGCGGCTCTGGGCAAAAGCCTGCCAGGCTACATGGTGCCTACCTACTGGGTGAAAATGGACAAGATTCCGCTGAACTCGAACGGCAAGGTCGACAAGAAGCTGCTGCCGCTGCCCTCGCAGAAGGGTGCCGAGGCCGCGGCCCTAGTGGAGCCCACCACCGAAATGGAAATCCGCCTGCAGCAGCTCTGGAAGGAAGTGCTCAACAAGAAGGAAGTCGGCATCCGCAGCAACTTCTTCGAGGTGGGCGGCCACAGCCTGCGTGCTACCCGCCTGAAGTCGCTCATCCTGAAGCGCATGGGCAAGGATATTTCCCTCAACGAGCTGTTTCAGTACCCCACTATCGAACAGCAGGCCACCCTGCTGGAGCGCAAAAACGAAACCCGCTTCCGCGAAATCAGCCTCGCCGACCAAAGCCAGTTCTACCCCGTTTCCTTCACCCAGGAGCGCCTGTGGGTACTTACGCGCTTCGCCGATGCCTCGGTGGCCTACCACATGCCCGCCGCCTTCCGCGTGAAAGGTACCCTGGACGCGGACCTGCTGGAGCAGGCGTTCCGCCAGGTTATTGCCCGCCACGAAAGCCTGCGCACCACCTTCACCGAGCACGAAGGCACACCCGTGCAGCTTATTCACGACGCGGCCGAAATCAACTTCACCATTCAGAAGCTGACGGTAGCGGCTACTAGCTCGGCCACCCAGGTTGAGGAAGTGCTGCAAGAGCAATGGAACCAGCCCTTCGACCTGGAAAAAGGCCCGCTGCTGCGCAGCGTCCTCATCGACATGGCCGGCCAGGAGCAGATTCTGTCCTTCTGCATGCACCACATCATCAGCGACGGATGGTCCATCGGGGTGCTGGTAAAGGAAGTAATGCAAGCCTACGAAGCCCTGGCGCAAGGCCAGCAGGAGCAGTGGGCCCCGCTCACGCTCCAGTACAAGGACTTTGCCGTGTGGCAGCGCCAGGAGCTCTCCAGTGAGAAGCTCGACGCCCACCGCCAGTTCTGGCTGGGCGAGTTCAGCAACCTGGGCACCACGCTCCAGCTGCCCACCGACTTCGAGCGGCCCGCCATCAAAACCTACCGCGGCGGCACCCTGAACGTGGTGCTCGACCCCGCCGTGGCAGCCCCGCTGAAACAGCTGGCCAACAGCGCCGACCTAAGCCTGTTCATGGTGCTGCTCGGCGGCGTGAACGTGCTGCTGAGCAAGTACTCCGGCCAGCGCGACATCACCATCGGTACGCCCGTGGCCGGCCGCGACCATATCCAGCTCGAAGACCAGATTGGCTTCTACGTCAACACGCTGGCCATTCGCAACCAGCTCAGCGAGGAGCAAAGCTTCCTCTCGTTGGCCCGGCAGCAGAAAGACAAGCTGCTCAACGCCTTCGAGCACCAGGTGTATCCGTTTGAGATGCTGCTGGCCGACCTGAACCTGAAGCGCGACCTGTCCCGCTCGCCCTTGTTCGACGTGATGGTGATTATGCAGAACACCGAAGCCTCGAAAGCCTCGCAGGCTTTGTCTTCGGCCCTGCAATTCGAAAAACTGGAGCTGAACACCGGCGTCACGAAGTACGACCTGACGTTCTGCTTCTCGGAAGAAGCCGACGGCCTGCGCCTCAGCCTGGAATACAACGCCGACCTCTACGCCCCGGCCACCATCAGCCGCATGGTGCAGCACCTGACCACCCTGTTTGGGCAGGTGGCCGCCGAGCCAGCCCTGGCGCTAAGCGAAGTAAACGTGCTGGACGCCCTCGAAACGCAAGCCATGCTGGCCCTCACCGACAATACCGCCGTGGGCTTCGATGAAAGCGCCACGCTGATAAGCCGCTTCCGCGCCGTGGCCCGCACCCACGCCAACCGCGTAGCCCTGCGCCTCGGCGACCAGCAGCTGACCTACGCCGAGTTGGATGAGCGCTCGGGCCAGCTGGCCCGCGTGCTGCTGAAAAACTACCGCATCAAAACGGAAACGCCGGTTGCCCTGCTTGCCGGGCCCAACGAGTGGCTCTTTATCGGGATGCTGGCCGTGCTTAAAGCCGGGGGCGCCTATGTGGCCCTCGACCCGGCGTATCCCGCCGTGCGTATCAACTACCTGGTGCAGGACAGCGGCAGCCAGCTGATTCTGACGGATAACCCAACCTCGGAAAAGCTCGCGGATGTTGAATCCCGGATTCAGGTGCTGGATATTACGGCCGTTACCTATAGCGGCTCGGCCATTACGGCCGCCGTCGAGCCCACACAGCTGGCCTGTGTGCTCTACGCCTCCGACGCTTCGGGCAGCCCCCGCGGCATTCAAATCGAGCACCGCAACGTGGTCAGCCAGCTCAACAACGAAAGCAACCTGTTTGGCTTCGACGAGCACGACCGGTGGGCCCTCACCCAGGCCCCGGGCCTCGACCTAGCCCTGTGGGAAATCTACGGCAGCTTGCTGCACGGCGCCACCGCGGTGCTGCTGCCCCAGGAAACGGCCACCGACCCCGCCGCCCTGCTGGAGGTCCTGCAGCAAGAGAAAATCACGGTTCTGGCCCTCTCTACCGCTGCTTTCCGGAGCCTGAGTGCCACGGTAGAGAAGCAGTTGGCGCAAACGCCTCTGGCCCTGCGCCAGGTGTTGCTGGCCGGCGAAGACCTGCCATCCGAAACGGTGCAGGCCTGGCAGCAGGCTTACCCCGCTTGCCGGTTCAGCACGCTCAGCGGCACTCCCGAAACGACTGGCTTTACCACCTGCGCCGAAATCACGGCGCCGGAAGCCAAAGCCGGCCACACCCGTACCCTCGGCAGCGTGCTGCCTACGCTCAGCGCCGTGGTCCTCGACCACAACCTGCAGCTGGTGCCGGTGGGTGTCGTTGGTGAGCTGGGCGTGAGTGGCGCCGGCGTGGCCCGTGGCTACCACGGCCGCCCCGAGCTAACGGCCCAACGCTTTGTCGACAACCCTTTCCGGGATAACGAAACCCTGTACCGCACCGGCGACCTGGTTCGGCTGTTGGCCTCGGGTCAGCTGGAATACGTGGGCCGCCGCGACAATCAGGTGACCCTGCAGGGCCAGCGTCTCGAGCTGGGCGAAGTGGAAGCCGCCCTGCGGCAGCTCGATGGTGTGCAGGAAGCCACCGTGCTGGCTACCCGCACGACTACCGGCGAGCTGGAGCTGACGGCCTACTACGTGCTGAACAACATTCTGAGTGCCAAGGCTATCAAACAGGCGCTGGAAGCCGTGCTGCCCGCTGCGCTGGTGCCGGCCTCCCTGATTCGCCTGGATGCCTTCCCGCTCACGAGCCTGGGCGCCATCAACCAGGCAGCCCTACCCCGGCCCCACGACGCCGACGACGAGCCCCTGACCGCCTACGTAGCCCCGCGCAACGAGGTAGATGAGCGCCTCATCGTCATCTGGAAGCACATCCTCGATGCCGACTCCATCGGCATCAAAGACAACTTCTTCGACCTGGGCGGCCACAGCCTGAAAGCAACCCGCGTGCTGGCCAAAATCCACGAGGAGTTCGGGGTGAAGATTGACCTGAAAAACCTGTTCGTGGAGCCTACTATCGAGCATCTATCCAACTACATCGACGCGGTGAGCTGGATGGAGACGGAGTCGGTGGGCGTGGAGCAGGACGAGTCAGAGCTGATTTTCTAAGCAGTTACCTTATCCTTCCGGCTGCCTCGCTGACTGCAGTTGGCAAACGGGAGGAAAGTCCGGCCCGGCGCACCTAGCGCCGGGCCCTCGGCTTCCCTATATTTTATACTTATCCGGTGCTGGCCGGCTTCCTTATCTCGCTGCCGAGTAGGACTTGGGCAGGATGCCCGCCTGCGCCGCCGGCCGAGAGGCCGCCAGATATTCTATCAAAACTACCCCGCGCTTCGCGCAACATATACTGCTATACCAATGGACGTTTTAGATCTACTATTGAATTTACGTGCGAAGGGGACTACCATCACTTTGGACGATACCGCGAATACGTTGCGGCTGCGGGGTAAAACGGAAAACCTGACCGCGCAGGATAAGGACCTCATCAAAACGCACAAAGCGGCCCTGATGGACTTCATCCGGGCCGAACGGACGCGGCAGAAGGGCTTTGCCACCATTCCGCCCGCCCCCGTGCAGCCCGACTACGCCCTCTCGGACGGGCAGCGCCGCCTGTGGTTTCTGAGCCAGTCGGAAGACAACGCGCTGACTTACAACATTCCCTCGGTGCTGGAGCTGACCGGGGAGCTGAACACCGACCTGTTTGCCCGTGCCATCGAGAGCGTAATTGCCCGGCACGAGATTCTGCGCACGGTATTTCGGGAAAGCGCCGCCGGTGAGCCCCGCCAGCACATTCTGTCGGCGCAGGCCATCGGCTTTAGCCTGCGCGTAACGGACCTGAGCGCCTTCCCCGACGCGGAGGTCCAGGTGCGGGCCCTCGTGCAGCAGGATATGGCCCAGCCCTTCGACCTGAGTCGGGGGCCGCTGCTGCGCGCCAGCCTGTTTCAGCTGGCGGCCGGCCGCCACGTGTTCTACTACAACATGCACCACATCGTCAGTGATGGGTGGTCGATGCAGCTGCTGACCCGCGACGTGCTGACTAGCTATATGGCCCTGGTGCAGGGGCAGGAAGCGCCGCTGGCCCCGCTGGCTATTCAGTATAAAGACTATGCCCACTGGCACCTGCAGCAGCTCAGCAATGAGTCGCTGCAGAAGCTGGAGCAGTACTGGACCACGCAATTCGCGGGCGAGCTGCCGGTTCTCCAGCTGTCCAATGCCAAAACGCGGCCCGCCGTGCTCAGCCACAACGGGGCCGTGCACACCATCGAGCTGAACGCGCAAACCACCAGCAAGCTGAAAGCCCTGAGCCAGCAGCTCGGCGGCACCTTGTTTATGGGCCTGCTGGCGGCCGTGAACGGTTTGCTCTACCGCTACACGGGTCAGGAGGATATTATCATCGGTAGCCCTATTGCCGGCCGCGAGCACGCCGATTTGGGGGAGCAGATTGGCTTCTACGTCAACACGCTGGCCCTGCGCACGCAGTTCAGCCACCAAGACAGCTTCGAGGCTCTGTTTGAACGGGTGAAGGACACCACTCTGGGCGCTTTCCAGCACCAGCTTTACCCCTTCGACCGGCTGGTTGAAACCCTGGGCCTGCGCCGCGACCCGAGCCGCAACCCGCTGTTCGATGTGCAGCTGAATCTGCAGCCCGCCGGCGTAACCGCAACCCGGGAAAATGCCGGCCGGAACGAACTGGAGGCTGCTGACTTCGTTATTTCGCAGGCCATAGCCAGCAAATTCGATTTGTCGTTCCGCTGCTACGAATACCAGGATACGCTCTCCATCCGGCTGGAATACAACACCGACGTGCTGGAAGCGTATTTCGTGGAGCAGCTAGGCCGCCACCTTGCTTGCTTCATTGCCGAGGTGCTGCGCGATGCGCGCCAGCCAATTGGCCTCGTTCAGTATATCAGCGAAGAAGAGCAGAGCCTGCTGCCGCTGACCAACCCCCGAAGCGACCTTGCCTATTCCACGGGCAGCTTGCTGACGGAATTTGCTCAAGTGGTCATGGCGCACGGCTCGCGGGTAGCCGTCTCGGACGTGTCGGGCCAGCAGCTGAGCTATGCCCAGCTCGACGCGCTGTCCTCGCAGCTGGCCCACTTCCTGTTGGCCCAGCCAGCGCCGGCCGGCGCTGCCTCGCCCCTGTCGCTGGTGGCTTTGGCCTTGCCGCAGAGCCCGGCCGTTATCGTCAGCATCCTGGCCAGCTGGAAAGCCGGGGCCGCCTACCTGCCCCTGGACCAGAGCCTGCCCGCTGCCCGCCAGCAGTACATGCTCGCCCACAGCCAGGCCCCGCTCACGCTCACGGCCGAGCTCTACGAGCAGTTCCTCGCCCAGGCCGCGGCCTA
>NZ_JAJADQ010000005.1 GCF_020447315.1 Hymenobacter nitidus | reverse complement strand
CGCCTCCGGGGGTACGCCCGCCTCCGTTCGAGTTGGGGGTGCAAAAGTGCAGCTTGCCCGGGAAAGATCCAAACCCAGAGCCCCCTTTTTTCGTTCAAGGCCGGCACTTTAAAAAGGGGGTTCGCCGCTACAGGCTGTGTTATAACTACTTGTGGAACCATAATAGTTCACACCATCTTCAAAAACAAAGTTCTTCAGTGTGTATCAGTACTAACTCACCCTAAGACAGAAAAGCGCGACAGAGAAGAAACCTTCTTTGTCGCGCTTTTGGCAGATACTAAAACTCGTCTTACACCATATGTAGTGTGCTTACCCGATCTGGGCCGACACTGACAATGCTAATGGGTACTTCCAACTGCGTTTCCAAGAAGGTGACATAGTCTTTTAACTCTTTGGGCAAGCTTGCGGCCGAGTCAATTTGTTGCAGATTCACTTTCCAGCCGGGCAGGCTGGTGTATACTGGCTTCATCGTCTGAAGGTCGCTTAGGTCCGGAAGCTGGTTAGTCTCCTCCCCTTCCGGGTTGCGGTAGTGCGTGCAAATGCGAATCTCATCGAATTCATCCAGCACGTCAGCCTTCATCAGGTGAATCTCCGTGACGCCGTTTAGCATAATGCTATAGCGCAGGGCCGGCAGATCAATCCAGCCGCAGCGACGGGGCCGGCCGGTGGTAGCACCGAACTCGCGGCCCGCAGCCCGAATTTGCTCGCCTACCGCATCATGCAACTCAGTAGGGAATGGGCCACTGCCGACGCGGGTGCAGTAGGCTTTGCTGATGCCATATACCTTATTGATATGACGGGGAGCAATGCCCAGGCCGGTGCAGGCGCCGGCTACGACTGTGCTGGAGGAAGTAACGAAGGGATAGGTGCCGAAGTCAATATCCAGCAAAGATCCTTGCGCGCCCTCCGCCAGAATCTTTTTACCCTGACGCAGCAAATCATTTAACAGGTACTCTGTATCGGCTAGCTGCAAGGTGCGCAGGAAGTCGATGGCGGAGAAGAACTCTGTTTCGGCCTGCTCAATATCGAGCTGCTGCCCGTGAAAGCTTGCTAGCGTAGCGTGGCGAGCCACGGCTTCGCTGTAACGCTCCTGGAAATCGGCGGCCAAGATGTCACCAACCCGCAGGCCGGTGCGGCCAATCTTATCCTGGTACGTGGGGCCGATGCCCTTCAGGGTTGAGCCGATTTTGCCACCGCCGCGGGCTTCCTCCAGAATTCGGTCGAGGGCACGATGGGAAGGCAGAATTAGCTGAGCCTTCTTGGAGATGTGCAGGTTCTGAGCCCAGTTTACGCCCCTGTCGGTGAGCTTTTGCAGCTCAACCCGGAAAACGACCGGGTCGAGGACCACGCCATTACCGACGACGTTGATGATGTGCGGGTGAAAAATGCCCGATGGAACCTGGTGCAACACATGCTTGAGTCCGTCGAACGTGAGGGTATGGCCGGCATTGGGCCCTCCCTGGAAGCGGGCCACTACATCGTAGGTAGGCGCCAGTACGTCAACAATCTTTCCTTTTCCTTCGTCGCCCCATTGCAGGCCTACAAGTACGTCAACGGGCATTAGCTAGCGGATTTTAGGACTTCGGCGGCTGCCGTTTCGTTTTCAGCAATGGTGAAGATGGCGTTGAGCTTGGTCAGGGCCAGCATCTTGCGGGGGTGGTCGGCAGGGTTGATAAGCACCAGCTCACCGCCGCGGCTGCGGAACTTGGTGAGCAGGGAAACCAGAACGCCGATACCCGTACTGTTGATGTAGCGCACGCCCGATAGGTCAACGGCGCAGAGCATCACAGACTCGCCCAAGTGGTCATCGACGGACTGGAGAAGCTGTTGGGTGTCGGGGCTGCCGATCAGGTCGCCGGAAAGGCGCACGTGGAGGATGCCGTTGCTTACGGTAGATTCAGTTTTCATTCGCTGGCTGCGCGGGCGGCTGCTTTAGCGCGACAGTCGCCACAAACGCCGTAGAGGTTTAAAGAGTGATGCAAGATATGGAAATTCAAAAGCTCCCCGACCATGGTCTGGATGCCGTGAATGCGCGGGTCGCAGAACTCGACGACCTTGTGGCACTCGGTGCAGATGACGTGGTCGTGCTGCCGGTAACCGTAGGACTTCTCGTACTGGGCCAGATTACGACCAAACTGGTGCTTACTGACTAGGCCGTGCTCAACCAGCAGGTCGAGGGTATTGTAGACGGTGGCGCGACTGACCTGCAGGCCCTGCTCCTTCATGCCGGCATACAGTTCTTCGACGTCAAAGTGGCCGGTGCGGGAGTATATTTCTTCCAGAATAGAATAACGCTCAGACGTTTTGCGCAAGCCCTTATTCTCCAGGTAAGCGGTGAAGATCTTCTTTACTTCCTCGAACTTCTCTTTATCCAACATTATGTGACCTTATATATAAGGAGTACCAAAGGTAGTGAAAGCAAGGCGTTTCGAAGCCTATAACCGGCAGAGCCGACCATAGTTATTCCTGACCTTCCTATACTTTCCTGCCAGTTGTACCGCTTAATACTTTTTAAACTTTTTAGTACTTAAGAAGCAAACCGCTCCACCATCAGCACGCCGTTGACCTTAGACAGTCGGTGAATCATCTTGTTGAGGTGGTCGGTATCGTTGACGAACACCATAATCTGTCCTTCGAAGAACCCGTCGTTGGAGTCGATGGTGATGGAGCGCATATTCACCTTAAGACTGTTGGAAATGATGCGCGTCACGTCGTTTACCAATCCCACCCGGTCGGAGCCTTTGATGCGGATGCCGGCCAGAAAAGCCAGTTCCAGCTGGTCGGTCCACTTGGCCCGCACAATGCGGTTGCCGTAGTTCGACATCATCTCCACGGCCTTGGGGCAGGAAGTGCGGTGAATCACGATGCCTTTTTCCGTTTCGAAGCCGAACACGTCGTCGCCGGGAATCGGGTTGCAGCAGGGTGCGATGGTGTAGTCAAACTTCTGGGTCTCCTCCCCTATTACCAGCATATCGGCCCGCACGCCGCGAATCTTCTGCACTTCCTGGTCGAAAGCCTTGGGTTCGAGCATAGAGGGAATGCGCGGCACCTCAATGGCCGGATCGAAGAGGCTTTCCTTGATTTCGCGCCCGTCGAGCTGCCCGAGGGCAATGCGGTAGTAAAAATCCTGGGGGTTGTACATGTTGAAGTGGGCCAACATGCGGTTCAGGTTGTCCTGATTGTTTTCCACCCCGAGCAGTTCCAAGCGCTTTTCCACGATGAAGCGGCCATCCTCGGCTTTGTTGCGCTTGTCGTCGCGCAGCCAGTCCTTGATTTTGGTGCGGGCCTTGGACGTAATAACGTACTGCAGCCATTCTTCGGTGGGGCGCTGCTTCTGAGAAGTTAGGATTTCGACCTGGTCGCCGTTGCGCAACTGGTAGCTCAGGGGCTCGAGCTTCTGGTTGACTTTCGCACCCAGGCACTGCAGGCCGATATGGGTATGAATTTCGAAGGCGAAGTCGAGGGCTGTAGCCTTGTCGGGTAGAATCACCAGCTTGCCCTTGGGCGTAAAGGCGTAGACTTCCTTCACGAACAGGTTCTGACGGAACTCGTCCATGAACTCCAGGGCGCTGGAATTATTGGTTTCGAGCATTTCCCGCACCTTGGCAATCCAGGCTTCGAGCGTCGATTCGGGCTGCACCGAGCCGGTATCCTTGTATTTCCAGTGCGCCGCGTAGCCTTTCTCGGCAATGTCATCCATGCGGCGGCTCCTGATCTGCACCTCCACCCATTGGCCGGTGCGCGACATGACCGTGGTATGCAGGCTTTCGTAGCCGTTGGCCTTTGGCGTGCTCACCCAGTCGCGGAGCCGGTCAGGGTTGGGCTGGTAAAAGTCCGTAACAATGGAGTACACCTGCCAGCAGGCCGCCTTTTCCTGCTCTTGAGGTACGTCCAAGATGACGCGGATGGCAAACAGGTCGTAGACCTCGTCGAAGGTCACGTTCTGCTTGCGCATTTTGCGCAGGATAGAATAGATGCTTTTGGGGCGCCCTTTAATTTCGAAGCCGAAGCCCTGAGCCTTTAGCTCCTCATCGATGGGCGTGACGAACTCCTTAATAAAGCGGTTCCGGGCGCCGCGGCTCTGGCGTACTTTATTGGTGAGGTCGTTGTAGACTTCCGTGTCGGTATACTTCAGGTACAAATCCTCCAGCTCGCTCTTGATGGCGTAGAGACCCAGACGGTGGGCCAGCGGGGCGTAGAGGTAAATGGTTTCGGAGGCAATCTTGAGCTGCTTGTGGCGCGGCATCGAGTCGAGCGTGCGCATGTTGTGCAGGCGGTCGGCAATCTTGATCAGGATGACGCGCACGTCTTCCGACAAGGTGAGCAGCATCTTGCGGAAGTTCTCAGCCTGCTCACTGGTGCCATACTCGAAGACACCGGAAATCTTGGTCAGGCCGTCGACAATCTGGGCCACGCGGGGGCCAAACTCCCGCTCCACGTCCGAAATTTCCCAGGGTGTGTCCTCGACCACGTCGTGCAGCAGGGCCGCCACGATGCTGGTGGTGCCCAAGCCGATTTCCTCGACGGCAATCTGGGCCACGGCCAGCGGATGCAGAATATAGGGCTCCCCGGACTTGCGGCGCATCTCCTTGTGGGCTTCCAGGGAGGTGTTGAACGCCTTTTTGATCAGCTTGGCGTCGTTGCCAGATAAATAGGGCTTAGCGGTACGCAGCAGGCGCCGGTAGTGGCGAAGAATCTCGTTGCGTTCTACTTCGGGGTCAATCAGAGTGGCCATTATGCGGGGTGAAGCTGAGGGCTTCGGTATTTACTACGCTTACGAAAGTACGAAGGCCGGGGCGGGTTTTGCGTCCGGGCTGTATTTATAACAATGCCGAGCAGAAAATCCTTGCAGGCCTTCAACAGACTGAACGCTGTAGTCGGCTTGGCTGCCCGCTGCACGCGAAGCAAAACTGTAGTAACTCTCAACTTGCAAAACTCCGGCTTCCAGCGCTTTACCGGCACCAAAGCCGCTTCTGCCCTACTTTCTACACCGTTTTTACAGCTTGGTTTGAATATTCGCGATGCTTGCGTAGCTTTGCGCCCCCAAGGCAATAGGCCGAGGAACCGCGGATGTGGCGAAATTGGTAGACGTGCCAGACTTAGGATCTGGTGCCGCAAGGCGTGTGGGTTCGAGTCCCTCCATCCGCACAGATTAGTTTTTAACGAGTACCCTGAGCCCTCAACCCACCCGTTGGGGGTTTCTTTTTCGCCTGCCTTTCGATTCGTTTACTTTAACCGACGACCCCGTTTTGAATATCACCCTCGACAAAAACGACGATCAGCTTAGTGCCATCCTGACAGTACACCTGACGGAAGCTGACTACTCGCCCGCCGTGGACGAGAAGCTGAAAGAATACAGCAAAAAGGCACAGATCAAAGGGTTCCGCCCCGGCAAAGTGCCGGTTGGGCTGGTGCGCAAGATGTACGGCAAAGGCGTATTGGGCGAGGAAATTAACAACCTGCTCGGTAAAGCTGTCGACGGCTACATCAAAGACAACAACATCAAAATCCTCGGTGAGCCTCTGCCCGTGCCCAGCGACGTAAATTTTGATACCGATAAGGAGTTCGACTTCAAGTTTGAGCTGGGCCTGCTGCCCGACTTCGAGCTGCCCGCCGACCAGTCCATCACCATCGACCGTCACCAGGTGTCGGTTGACGACAGCACGCTGGAAGAAACCTACGACCAGATCGGTCGTCAGTTTGGCGAAAGCACCAACCCCGAGGTTTCGGAAGAAGGTGATTACCTGTATGGTAAGCTGAAGAAAGGCGACGACGAAGCTTCGGAGCGCCCCGTACTGCTGCCCATCAACAAGGTGAAGAACGGCGCCGACAAGTTCATTGGTGTGAAGCCCGGCGACGTGCTGACCTTCGACCTATCGGACGCTTTCGGCGGCGACGCTTCGGCCATTGCCAGCTTCTCGGGCCATTCCAAGGAAGAGGCGGCCAACATCAGCGGTGACTACACCCTGACGGTGGAGAAAATCAACCGCACCACCAAGCCCGAGCACGACCAGGAGCTGTTCGACAAGGTATTCGGCAAGGACATCGTGACTTCGAAAGAGGAGTTCGACGAGAAAGTACGTGCCACGGTACAGGAGAACTACGACCGCGAGGCTGAAAACCTGATGAACCGTCAGATCATCGACAAGATGGTAGACGCCACCACGGTACAGATTCCCACCGAGTTCTTCAAGAAGTGGCTCGTGCGGGCCAACGCCGGCAAGCTGACGGCCGAGCAGGTAGAAGAGCACTACTCGGACTACGAGAAGGAGCTGAAGTGGTCGATGATCCGCAACAAAGTCGTTGAGGAGCAGGAGTTGAAGGTGTCGAACGACGAAATTGTGGAGCGCACCATGCAGAAGATCATGGGCCAGTTCAACCTGCCCGAAATCAGCGAGGAGCTGCAGGAATCAGTACGCGGCTTCGCCGACAACTACCTGCGCCAGGACAACGGCAAGAACTACGTAAACGAGTACGAAGCCATTCTGGCAGAGAAAGTCATCGAAAACCTGCGCGGCAAAGTTGTTGTTAATGACAACCCGATTTCGGCCGAGGACTTCCGGACTCAGGGTGCCAGCTAAGCCTTAGCCAGCATCTTGGTTTTGTAACCAACAAAAAAGCCCTTACTTGCCAGTCAGGGCTTTTTTGTTGCCCGGCAGGTTTCGTTTCTAATCTTCTCTACCCTACATTTTTCCCATGCTGAATAAACAAGAGTTCCGCAAATTCGCCGTCAAAGGCCAGGGCCTGAGTGGCCTGGGTGTGGACCAGTATCTGAACCACGTGGAAGGCCAGGTGCGCTCCGGAATGATGCTGCCCACGGGCATGACCCGCTCGGTGATTGAGGAACGCCCCACGCGCTTCGCTGAAATTGACGTATTCTCCCGTCTGATCATGGACCGTATCGTGTTCCTGGGCACGCCGGTCGACGATTATATTGCCAACATCATCACGGCTCAGCTGCTGTTTCTGGAGTCGGCTGATGCCAAAAAGGACATTCTGCTCTACATCAACTCGCCCGGTGGCTCGGTGTATGCCGGCCTCGGCATTTATGACACGATGCAGTATGTAGGTCCCGATGTGGCAACCATCTGCACCGGCCTGGCTGCCTCGATGGGCGCCGTACTGCTGGCCGGTGGTGCCAAGGACAAGCGTTCGGCCCTGCCCCACGCCCGCGTCATGATTCACCAGCCCTCGGGTGGCGCGCAAGGCCAGTCGACGGATATCGAAATCACGGCCCGCGAGATTCTCAAGCTGAAGAAGGAACTGTACGACATTCTGGCCAAGCACAGCGGCAAAACCTACCAGGAAATCTACGACAACTCGGAGCGTGACTACTGGATGCGTGCCGACGAGGCCAAAGAATACGGTCTGATCGACGAAGTTCTGGAGAAGAAGACGGCGTAAGCTGCTCGTTTCCGCTTCTTGACAAGCCCTAAAAAGCCCGCTTTCAGTTGACAACCTGAAGGCGGGCTTTTGGTTCTTTTAAGTAGAGGCCCAACCGTTAGCAACTTTTTTTGCTGCGTACGGCGTTTGCGTTTTCGTACCTTTGGGGTGGCTTCGGGTAAAACGAAGCTTTCCTACCTATCCTGAGAGTCCTAGCAATGGCAGATATAACGTGCTCCTTCTGCGGTAAGAGCAAAAAAGATGTCTCGGTCATGATTTCCGGCATCAACGCCCACATCTGTGAGCGGTGCGTGGGTCAGGCCCAGCAGATATTGAACGAGGAGAACAAAATCCGCTCGAACTCCAAGACGCCTAAGTTTAACCTGGTGAAACCCCGGGAAATGAAGGAGTATCTGGACCAGTACGTGGTAGGCCAGGACGAGGCCAAAAAGGTAATGTCGGTGGCGGTATACAACCACTACAAGCGCCTGATGCAGCCCAAAACGGCGGGCAAGGACGAGGTGATGATCGAGAAGTCGAACATCATCATGGTGGGCGAAACCGGCACGGGCAAGACCTTCCTGGCCAAAATGCTGGCCAACATCCTGCAGGTTCCCTTCTGTATTGCCGACGCTACCGTGCTGACCGAAGCCGGCTACGTGGGCGAAGATGTGGAAAGCATCCTGACCCGCTTGCTCCAGGCCGCCGACTACAACGTGGAAGCCGCCGAGCGCGGCATCGTCTACATCGACGAAGTCGATAAGATTGCTCGTAAGAGCGACAATCCCAGCATCACGCGCGATGTGAGCGGCGAGGGCGTGCAGCAGGCCATGCTGAAGCTGCTCGAAGGCACCACCGTAAACGTACCGCCCCACGGTGGCCGCAAGCACCCCGAGCAGAAGATGATTACGGTCAACACCGAGAACATCCTCTTCATCTGCGGCGGTGCCTTCGTCGGCATCGACCGGATCATCAAGAGCCGTCTGAACACCAAGCCGATGGGCTTTGCCAAGACCCAGCTTTCGGAGAAAGTAGATACCAACAACTTCCTGCGCTACGTGACGGCCGTGGATCTGAAGGCTTTCGGCCTGATTCCCGAGCTGATTGGCCGCCTGCCGGTGCTGACTCACCTCAACCCGCTGGACCACGCCACGCTGCGCAAAATCCTGACCGAGCCCAAGAATTCGATTGTGAAGCAGTACAGCCGCCTCTTCGAGATGGAGAATATCGAGCTGACCTTCACCGAGGAAGCCCTGGAGTACATCGTGGTGAAAGCCGACGAGTACCGCCTCGGGGCCCGCGGCCTGCGCTCCATCTGCGAGAGCATCATGACCGACGCCATGTTCGACATGCCTTCGGACGCCGACGCTAAGGAACTGGTTATCGACCTGGACTACGCCCAGAGCAAGTTTGAGAAGTCGCCGCTGAAGCAGCTGCGCGCCGCCTAGAGTTCAATACGAGTCTAACAGAAAGCCCCGTCAGGATATCCTGCCGGGGCTTTCTGTTGTAACGACTCTCCTCAAAATTTGGGTAAATCCCCGACAGCAGGCATTCCGGGTACGGCTACAGGTTTGCCAGCCAATGATGCGGCCTTGCTCTCCCCTACTTTTTCAAATATCCCACCATCAGCTCGGCGGCTTTTTTGGCGGCGTTGTTGCGGCCCAGCTTCTCCTGCAGTTCGGCGTAGCCGGCTTTTTGTTGGGCAATAAACTCTTCGTCCTGCAGCACCTTTTTGAGCTCGGTCACGAGGTTGCGGGAGTTAAAGTCGCCCTGGATAAGCTCTTTCACGACTTCCTTACCGGCAATGAGGTTGACCAAGGAAATGTAGGGCACCTTGATAACGGCCTTGCCAATGGCGTAGGAAACGGCGCTGGTGCGGTAGCACACCACCTGGGGCACGTTGAACAGGGCCGTTTCGAGCGTGGCCGTGCCGCTGGTAACCAGGGCTGCTTTGGCATGGGTGAGCAGGTCGTAGGTTTGCTCGAAGACGATGCGGACGTTGTTGCGCTCGAAGTTAGCGTAGTAGTTCCGGTCGAGGTTTGTTACGCCGGCCACCACGAACTGGTAGTCCAGAAACGGTGGGATGATAGCCGTCATTTCGTAGAGCATCTCCTCGATTTCCTGCTTGCGCGAGCCGGGCAGCACGGCAATAATGGGCCGGGCGGGGTCGAGGTTGTTGCGCTGGTGGAAGTCGGTGCTGGGTACGTGCTCGGCAATGGCGTCCACGGTGGGGTTGCCGATGTAGTCGACTTTGTAGTCGAAGCGCTGGTAGAAATCGGCCTCGAAGGGCAGAATCACGAACATCTTATCCACCAGGGCCTTCACCTTGTGCACGCGGCCCTGGTTCCAGGCCCAGATCTTGGGCGAGATATAGTAGAATACTTTCAAGCCCTGCTGCTTGGCAAACTTGGCCACGCGCATGTTGAAGCCGGCGTAGTCGACCAGGATAATCACGTCGGGCTGGTAGGCCTCAATGTCGCGCTGGCACTCCTTGAGGTAACCCCGAAACTTCAGAATGCTGGTAGCCGCCTCCCAGAAGCCCATGATGGCCATTTCCTGGTAGTGGTGTACCAGCGTGCTGCCCTGCGCCTGCATCATGTCGCCGCCCCAGCCGCGAAACTCGGCCTCGGGGTCCTGCTGGCGCAGCTCGCGCATGAGGTGGGAGGCGTGGAAGTCGCCGGAACGCTCACCAGCAATCAGATAATATTTCATTCGATTGAAATGCGGCTTTTAGAGCCTATTCAAGAAATCATTACGTCATGCTGAGCTTGCCGAAGCATCTCTACTGCACTGGTAATCAACATTACTTTAACGGTAGAGATGCTTCAGCAAGCTCAGCATGATGCTACCAATTCTTTAACCTACTCCCCGTAGTATTCCACGAAGTTGCGCGGGGTTTCGTAGAGCTTGATGCAGTGCAGCTGGGCGGCGGAAATCTTGGGAATCTCGCGGTTTAGGATTTCCCAGAAGGCAACCACCAGGTTTTCGGTACTAGCCAGCTGACCGGCCATAAACGGCACATCAAGGTTCAGGTTTTTGTGGTCTACCTGGTCCACGACATGCTCGCGGATAAGCGTGCTGAGCTGCTTGAGGTCGATGACGAAGCCGGTTTCCGGGTCGGGCTGGCCTTTCACGGTCACGATCAGGTCGTAGTTGTGGCCGTGCCAGTTGGTATTGGCGCAGGGCCCGAACACTTCTTTGTTGCGCTCCTCGGTCCAGGAAGGGTTATAGAGCTTGTGAGCGGCGTTGAAATGCTCCTGCCGGCTGACGTAAATCATTCGTTGGGTACTGAAGTTGAGAAGATGCCTGGCACCGGCTCACATGGGAAACGCTCCTATCCGGGATAGAAGCGCACGGCCGGTAACATGCATCTTTAAAGCGCCACGCGCTTTTTGCGCAGCAAATATACGAAGAACGGTACGCCGAATAAGGCCGTGATAAGCCCAACGGGTAAGCCGGCCGGCGGATACAGCAGCCGGGCCAGCAGGTCGCAGCCCAGCAGGAAGTCGGCCCCGAGCAGAGCACAGAACAGCAGATTGGCCTTGCCGGTGACGCCCAGCAGCCAGCGCGTGAGGTGGGGCACCATCAGGCCCACGAAGCCCACGGGCCCACATAAAGCCACCACGCAGCCGGTAAGCGTAGCGGCCGTTACTACCAGAATCCAACGGGTGCGGGCTACCTGCACGCCCAAGGTTTGGGCCCGCTCCTCGCCCAGCAGCAGCACGTTAAGGTCTTTTTGCAGGAACACCAGCAGCAGCAGGGCCGCCCCGAGCGCCAGCGCCGGGTACGGCAGCACGTCCCAGCCGGCCCGCTCGAAGCTGCCCATCGCCCAAAACACCACCGTGCGCAGCTGCCCCTCGGAGCTGGACAGAAAGGACAGTAACCCGCCCAGCGCCGCCGTAAGCGAGCTAATGGCCACGCCGGCCAGCAGCAGCTGCCCCGGAATGAGCTGGCCGCGCTGACTGCCCAGCGCCACGACCAGCAGCGTGGTAAGCAACGCCCCGACCAGCGCGGCTAGGGGCGGCAGGTAGATACCGGCCACGGTAAGGTTGGACAGCAGGGAAAAGCACAGAATAGCGCCCAGGGAAGCGCCCGAAGCCGTGCCCAGCAGGTACGGGTCGGCCAGCGCATTATTGACCATGGCCTGCATCAGGTAGCCACTCACGGCCAGTCCCCCTCCCGCCAGCAAGGCCATAACGATGCGCGGCAGACGCAGCTGTACCAGCGCCAGCTGGGCCGGGTCGTCGGGGTTGTAATTGAGCAGCGTGCGGCCGATAAAGGCATAGTCGGTGGCGAAGCTGCCGATGCGCAGCCCCAGCACCACCAGCACCAGCATTAGCGAGAGGCTGGCCAGAATCCAGGGGAAGGCACGGCGGCTCATGGGGCGGGTGGGGCCCCGATAAGCCGCTGCAGTTCCCGCACCGACTCTACCACGCGCGGGCTGGGCCGCTCCATCAGGTCGCCGGTGATGCCGTAGACGCGGCGGTTCTGGTAGGCCTTTATCCGTTTCAGCTCGGGGTAGTTCTTGAAAAAGGTGCTATCCAGCTTCCCGAAGCTGCCGCCGATGAGCACGTCGGGATTGAGCTTGAGAATATACTCACGCGTTAAGGCCGGGTAAGGCTGGGCGAAGTGCTCCGTCACGGCATTTTGCCCACCGGCCAACCGGATTTTGTCCGTAAAGAGCGTATTCTCGCCGTAGACGTAAATCGGATCCTGCCAGGTAATGGCCAGCACCGCCGGTGGCCGGCTGGGGCGGGGCAGCTGCTGCATGGCCTGCAGCTCCACCTGCAACGAGTCAGTCAGTTTTCTGGCCTGGACAGGTCGGCCCAGCAGGCGGCCCAGGTCGGTGAGGCCGCGCAGAATATCGGCAGCGGTAGTATAGCGCTGGCAATACACCGGAATGCCGAGCTTTTCCAGGCGGGCAATGTCATCGAGCGAGGTAATGCCTTCCACAGTAAACACCACATCGGGGTGCAGGGCCACGAGGCCTTCCAGATCGAGCGGGTAGCTGCTGATAACGGGCTTACGCAAGGCCGCCCGCGGGTAGTCGCAGACCTGGGTGCGGGCCACGATAGTAGCGGTATCGGCCACGGCGTAGAGCATTTCCGTCATGGAGGCGGCCAGCGACATGATGCGCCGCGGCCGCGCCGGAATAGTAAGCTGATGGCCCAAATCGTCGGTGACGTGCTGCGGAGCGGCCGCGGTGGCCGTAGCTGTAGCCGCAGATTTATCATTGGACTGACACGCGGCAAAGAGGAAAAGCAGCGGCAAGCTGAAAAAGACGCTAGGGAGCAGACGAGACATAGCGCAAAGGTAGGCGCGGCGCCGGTTGTAGAGACGCATATTTGTGTCTCAAGCGGTGCGGATGCTGGAAGTGCTGCCTGCAATGGCCCTTACTACCCAACGACGGGGAGCAAATATGCGTCTCTACACCAGCCCGGCACCGGCTCAGCCCGCCGTTTTTCCCTACTTTTGGCCAAAATATCAGCCCTATGATTGTTGTCACCGGAGCGGCCGGCTTTATTGCCAGCTGCCTTGTTACCCGCCTGAACGCCGCCAACTTCAACGATATCGTGGTGGTGGATAATTTCGCCGTGGAGCGGAAGCTTGCCAACCTGAAGGGCAAGCACCTGCGCGAATACGTGGACCGCAACGAGTTTTTCGACTGGCTCGACCAGCATCATGAGGAAGTGGAATTCATCTTCCACCTCGGCGCCCGCACCGACACCACCGAGCAGGATAAGGCCGTGTTCGACCTACTGAACCTGGACTACTCGAAGAAAATGTGGCAGGCCTGCTGCCAGTATCAGCTGCCGCTGGTGTATGCCTCCTCGGCCGCTACCTACGGCTCGGGCACGCTGGGCTACTCCGACGACGATGCCCTGCTACCTCTGCTGCGGCCCCTGAACCCCTACGGCGACTCAAAGAACGACTTCGACAACTGGGCCGTGCAGCAGCCGGAAAAGCCTTTTTTCTGGGCCGGCCTGAAGTTTTTCAACGTGTACGGCCCCAATGAGTACCACAAGGGCCGCATGGCCTCGGTGATATTCCACGCCTTCGAGCAGATCCGGCAGACGGGCTCCATGACCCTGTTCCGCTCCCACAACCCCGACTATGCCGATGGGGAGCAGCAGCGCGACTTCGTGTACGTGAAGGACCTGGTAGAAGTGTGCTTCTTTCTGATGAACAACCGCCAGCATTCGGGTATTTACAACCTGGGCACCGGCGAGGCCCGCACCTTCCTGGATTTGACGCTCAACACGTTCAAAGCCCTGGGCCGCACGGCCGACATCCGCTTCCGCGACACGCCGGAGGACATCCGCGACACGTATCAGTACTTCACCCAGGCCGACATGAGCAAGCTGCGCAGCATTGGCTACACGCTGCCCTTCACCAAGCTCGAAGACGGCATTGATGACTACGTGCGCAACTACCTCGTGCCGGGGCAATATCTGTAGCAACACCCGGCATACGCGGGCTTTTTCCCGCCTGTGCTTCATCCATATTCCCGCCCGGCCGTATGCATTCTGCGGCCGGGCGGTTTGTTTTACAGTCCCCGGACGCAGCCGAGCAAAGCGCGCCGATTTTTCAGACCGGATTTTTTCGCGCATTTTCTCCCCGTAATTCTGCTCTGCCCTACTCCACAACCAGCCACGGTGTCACGAAGAACCATTACGATTCTGGGCGGAGGCTTCTCCGGCTCCATGCTTCTGGTCCAGCTTGCCCAGCTCCCCGGCTCCTACGCCTGGGACGTGCACCTGGTGGAGCCGCGGGCGTTGGCCGGGCCGGGGCTGGCGTACTCAGCCCGCCGCAAGGAATACCTGCTCAACGTACGGGCCCCTTTCCTGAGCGCCTTTCCGCAGCAGCCCGACCATTTCAGCACCTGGCTGGGCGCGAGCAAGGCTCCGCCCTGCGCGGGCGGCTTCTGCACCCGTCAAACCTACGGCCGCTACCTGCAGCAGCTGACCGAAGAAGTGCTGGCCTGGCCCTCTGCCAACGGCATGCGCTTTTTTCGCCACCACCAGAAGGCCGTAGCCGCCGTGCCGCACCCCGAAGGCCGCGCCGCCACCGTACGCTTAGCCGACGGCCATGAAATACCGAGCGAGCTGGTAGTGCTGGCTTTGGGCAACTTCCCACCCGCGCCCGACCTTCGGCTCAGCTCCGAGGTGCGGCATCACGCGCGCTACCACAGCAACCCCTGGGGGCCACTGGCGCTGCAGAATATTGCCCCCGACGACACCGTGCTGCTCATTGGCTCGGGGCTGACGGCCGTGGATGTGCTGCTGGGCCTGGCTGCCGACGGCCACCATGGACAAGTGACAGTAGTGGCCCGCAATGGCCGCTGGCCCACGGTACACGGTCCGCTGGGCCACACCTACCCCAGCTTTTACGCCGCCGAACTGGCTGGCCTGACGACCGTAGCGGAAGTCGTGCGCGTCGTGCGGCGCCACGTGCGGGCGGCCCTGGCTCTGGGGCTAGACTGGCGCCCGGTTATCGACTCGCTCCGGCCCGACTTGGGGCGCATCTGGCAGGCCTGGTCGGTGGCCGAGCAGGCTCGTTTTCTGCGCCACGTGGCCTCTATCTGGTCGGTGGTGCGGCACCGCAGCCCGCCCCAGAATGCGGAAGCCGTGCAGAGCATGTTGGACCAGGGCATCGTGCAGATGCAGCTGGGCAAGGTGCAGCACATAGAAGCTAGCGGCCCCGATTTACAGGTCAGCATCAGTCGGCGGGGGCAGCAGGAGCAGCTGACGGTGCAGCACGTTATTTCCTGCACCGGCCCTTTGCTGGATTACAGCCGCATTCCGGACCCGCTGGTGAGCGGCCTGCGCAACGCCGGCCAGCTGGTGCCCGACGCGCTGCACCTGGGTATCGTTACGGACGCGCACGGGGCCTTGCAAAACACTCAAGGGGAAGTATCAGAGGTGTTTTTCACTCTGGGCCCCAGCCGCCGCCCGGCTTACTTCGAGTCGACGGCGGTGCCCGAGCTGCGGCAGCAGGCCCTGGCTCTGGCCCAGCATCTGCAGGGCCGGCTGGCACAGGCGTAAAGAACTGCCACTTACACCGATTAAGGTAAAATGAGCTTGGTGCCAAGCCCGCCGTAGCCCCGCAGCCTTAGTAAGCTACTACCCCTTCGATAGTAGCAGCCGGTACGTTTTTAGCGTCAACCTGTCGGCGCACAAAAAACGGGTGACTCCACTACTGGAATCACCCGCTGAAGCTGGCTGAATTGTACAACGCCACCTTTAAGCGGCCTGCTCCTGCTCGGCGGCGTCGGGGTACATCGGTAGCACCGGCGTGGCGGCCCGGGCCGCGGGCGTGAATACGACGCCGTTGACGTCGTCGGCGTGACGGCGCAGGGCGCGCATCAGCAGATACTTGTATTTTTCCGCGTCAGCCAAAGCTTGCTCAATAGCCTGCACGGCATCGGAATACGCTACTACCGGCTGCAGATCCTTGCGCGGACGACGGGCTTCAAAAACGTGACTTTCCAGGTATTCGGCGGGGTTTTTCATAGTCTTCAGCGGCTTGCTTATCGTGATACTCTCAGCTGTTGAAATAACAAAACACCCACTCGCAACATTCAATTTCACCCGAAAAAATCTTACATTTTTGCCTGATTGTTACTCTTTGATTTTCAGCACGATTTTCCCGAACTGCTGCCCCTGATCCATACGGCGCAGGGCCGTTTCGCCCTCGGCCAATGGGAATACTTGGTCGATAACTGGCACCAGCTGGTGCTGCTCAAACAGGTCGACCATAGCGGCAAAGTCCTGCTCGGTGCCCATAGTAGAACCCAGAACGGACAGCTGCTTCCAGAACACTTTGGCCGGGGGCAGTTGCGGAATAGCGCCCAACGTGCCGCCGTAGAACACGATGCGGCCACCCGGCGCGGCGGCATCGAGCAAGGCTTCGAACCCGGGACCGGCCGCACTGTCGATGATGACATCGAAGGCCCCCCCCGCCTGCTTCACCAGCTCCGAAGCCCACTTTTCCTGCTGGTAGCTGATGCCGCCTTTGGCCCCCAGCTGCCGCGCCCGCTCCAGCTTCTCCGCCGAGCCCGACGTGACCCAGACTTCGGCTCCCACGGCCACGGCCATCTGCAGGGCCAGCAGCGCCACGCCGCCCCCAATGCCGCTGATAAGCACCCGCTCCCCGGCCTGCAGACCCGCCCGCGTGAAGGCGGCCCGGTAGGCCGTAACCCCGCCCAGCGGCAAGGCAGCGCCCTGCTCGAAGCTCAAATGCCGGGGCAAAGGATGCACGTAGCGGGCCTCCACGCACACGTATTCGGCAAAGGTGCCCTGGGCCGGCAGCCCCAGAATGGTGAAGCTGCGCCCCTGGGCCCGTGGGTTGTCGCCCCAGTTGTGGCCGGGGTTGATGACGACGGCCTGCCCCTGCCAACCAGCATCGGCACCCTCTCCTACTGCCATAATAACGCCGGCCCCATCAGAGCCCAGGATGCACGGGAACTTCAGCCCCGCGTACTGCCCCTTCTGAATCCAGACGTCGCGGTGGTTGAGGGCAGCCGCGTGCAGTTGCACCAGCACCTGGCCCGGGCCAGGCGTGGGCGTAGTTACTTCCTGAAGATGAGCGGGTTCGTTGATGCCGTCGATTTGGAGCGCTTGCATGCGGTAGGCCATAAGGTGATGTGGGAAGGAAAAAGGCACAAAAAAGCCGCCCGTGAGCAGCAGCGAGGCGGGCAGCGTAAAATTAGAATCTCCGTCTAAATGCAGGCCGAACTAGCCCAGAAACCGCCCGCGTAGCTCGGAGCTGGGCAGCAGACAGGCGTGCTGCTGGCCAAACCAGCGGTAGCGGTTGCGGGCGACGAAGCGGTAGGCCGCATCGCGCAGAAAAGCGGGTATCAGCCGGAAAGCGTAGAGTAGCGGCCAAGCGCCGCCCAGGTGGCGGGCAATGCGCAGCACGGCGGTGGAATGGGTGTACACCCGGTTGTCTTCCACGAGCATTACCGTTTCCGGGCCGGTGCCGGCCAGGGCCAGGCCATGCTCGGCCAGCAGCGCCCGGCCGGCCTCCGACTGCAACGATGCAAACCGGAAGTAGCCGGCCGGGTCGCGCCGGATGATAAACTGCACAAACCCGTTGCAGAGGTTGCACACGCCGTCGAAGAGAATGGTAGCTGCCGGGGTAGCCATGGGGCCAGGAGTAGGTAAGTGAGAGGCTATAACAACGTAACCGCTGAAAAGTAGGCTACCGGCGGCAGCCAACTTCGGAATTTTAGGGGGTTGCGTACTTACCGCATCCGGGTTTGTTTTGCAAAATCCGTATTTATTCTTGTATTAATTCTCGCTTGTTATTCATAATCAACCGTATAGAGAAAGCAAAACTATCTTTCACTGTTCTTTCGTTCTGAATTTTATGTACAAACCACGAATAACACTTCTGGCCGCGGCCCTCTGCGCAGGCGCTCTTACCCTTAGCTCCTGCGGCGACAATAACGGTAGCGGCACGGCCGAAAACGGCGGTGGCTCCAGCATGGCTACCGAAGAAGCAACCAGCACCAACGACGCCTCCATGAGCTCTGACACCAGCGGTATGGGCGGCGGTAGCACCTCCGGTACCGGCGACATGGGCGGTAGCTCTACTGGTGGCGACATGGGCAGCACCAGCGGCACCGGCTCTACTACCGGCGGAACTACGGACGGCACTACCACCGGCGGCACTACGGCGGGCACGACGGCCGGTACTGGCAGCACGGCCGGTACTACCACGGCAGGTGGCAGCACGGCGGGCGGCACCGGCTCTACCGGAGGCGGCACCACGGGCGGCCAATAGTCCTGGCTCTGATGCCTGAAACCAAAAGGGTGATTGTCAGCTTGGCAATTGCCCTTTTTTGGTGGCAGACTCAGCTGATTCTGTAGAACTATTACAAAGTTAATCATAGCACCCAACTTGTTAATAGACAAATTTTTCCTGAAAACATATCAGTTTATTCACAATAGCGTATAGCACTAACTCTGTGGCGTTGACTTTGACGTTTTCTCACTTTTCACCCTGCTTACTCCACCTGCTATGAAAAAGAACACGCTTGCTCCCTGGACCCTGCTGCTGGCTACGGCTTTGCTTGGCGGCAACCTCGCAATGACTGGCTGCAACGCCAGCAAAACCGGCACTGGCAGCTCTACCAGCGGTTCGTCGGATATGAACAGCTCGGGCACGAGTGGCTCTACCTCCGGATCCACCAGCGGCAGTAGCACGGACACGTATGGCACCACCAGCGGCTCGACCACCAGTGGTACCACTACCAGTGGCACTACAACCACCGGCACTACTACCACGGGCTCCACTTCCGGCTCCATGACCAGTGGCTCGACTTCAGGGTCTATGACCAGCGGTTCAACCTCCGGCTCGATGACCAGCGGTACAACTTCGGGCACAACCAGCGGCACCATGACTAGCGGCACCGGAACCACGTCTGGCTCGATGACCAGCGGCTCGACCAGTGGCACAATGACCAGCGGCAGCACTTCGGGCTCGACTTCGGGTTCTACCTCCGGTACGACTTCGGGCTCGACCAGCGGCACGACCTCGGGCCGCACAACCAGTGGTACTACCTCCGGCCGCACTACGTCGGGTAGCACTACTTCCGGTCGTACCACTTCCGGCACGACTTCGGGTACCACTTCCGGCACTACCAGCGGCAGCACCAGCGGCTCGACCACCCGGTAAGCCAAGTTTGTCGCTGTTTCCCGTACGGCTACGTAAGGCGAACAGGGGCGCCGTTCAACCGGACGGCGCCCCTGTTCGCCTTTTCCTTTCACCTCTCACCCGAAGCGGCAGTCTATGCCCCGGATTCTTAGCTTACTCCGCCGCCCGTTTGTAGTCGACCTGCGCGCCTTGGCGTTGCTGCGCATAGGCGTGGCCGCCGTCGTTCTGCTCGACGTCATCATCCGCAGTACCGACCTAGAAGCGCACTATTCCAACATGGGAGTGCTGCCCCTGCACGTGCTGTATCAGTACTGCTGGAGCCCCTACCAGTTCTCGCTGCACGCGGCCAGTGGGCTGTGGCAGATGCAGGGTGTGCTTTTCCTGCTGGAGGCCCTGGGAGCCGTGGCTCTGCTGCTGGGCTACCACACCCGCCTGGCTACGTTCATTACCTGGCTGCTGCTGGTATCGGTGCAAAACCGCAATCCCCTCATTGGGCAGGGCGGCGACGATTTGCTGCGCATGCTGCTGTTTTGGGCGTTGTTTCTGCCCTGGGGCCGCATGTATTCCTTGGATGCCCGCGGCCGGGAGCGGCCCGCCCGCCTTACCTACTTCAGTGCCGCCACGGTGGCCTACATCGTCCAGATTGCCCTGGTTTACTGGTGCACGGCCCTGCTGAAAAACGCGCCCGAGTGGACCACCGAAGGCACGGCCATCTACTACGCCCTCAGCCTCGACCAGGTGCTGATGCCGGGCGGGCGGCTGCTGTACCCCTATAGCAAGCTGCTCTACTGGCTCACGTTTGCTACCTACTACACCGAGTGGCTCTTGCCATTTGCGCTGTTTATTCCATTCCGGGTGACGTGGTGGCGGCTGTTCTTTGTGGGCGTGATGTACCTGTTTCACTTCGGCATCAGCCTCACGCTGTTTGTCGGGCTGTTTTTCCTGATCAATATGGCCTCGGTGCTAGGCCTGCTGCCGCCCGTGGCCATGAACTGGCTGGATAAGCGCCTGGCCCTGGGCACCCAACGCCTGGGCCCGCAGGTAGCGGCCCGCTTCGAGCGGTTGCGGCCCCATCTGGCCCGGCTTCGTCTGCCGCTGCGGGTGCGTATCGAGCCGGCCTTTCAGCTCACGGAACGGCGCTGGGTGCTGCTGCGCAACCTGCGCAACGCGGCCGTAACCGTGCTGCTGGGCTACGTCATCTGGTGGAACCTGGACAGTGTGAACCAGCCTTCCCTGTACATGTCGCAGCCGTTGCGCTGGTTTGGCTACCTGTTCCGCATCGACCAGCACTGGGGCATGTTTGCGCCCGCCGTGTTCAAGGACGACGGCTGGTACATTCTGGACGGCACTACCACCCAGGGTCAGCACCTCGATTTGAACCGCCGGGGCCGGCCTACTACCTATGCCAAGCCGGCCTCGGTGGTTTCGCTGTTCAAAAATGACCGGTGGCGCAAGTACAGCGAGAATTACCTGTTCGTCAGCAATGAGTACATGCGGCCCTACTACTGCAACTACCTGCTGCGCATCTGGCACGAAGACCCCGCTAACCCGCCCCTGCGCCGCCTGGAGGTCATTTACATGAAGGAAGTTTCGTTGCCAAACTACCAGGTTTCCACCCCCAAGCGTGAAGTTCTGTGCGTGTGTGAAGCAGAACAGCCAGTGGCCTCGAACCTCAACCGTACCGCCGAAACGGCGCCGTAAATCAGGTTTTGGCTTTATCCTAAGTCTGGAAAGCTGCGTATTTCAGACTGAAGGTAACCGGCTTATCGGGCTCAGGCTCCTTCTTTCCTCTCCACTCTAGCCCACCTAACTGCTATGCCAAACACCGCAAACCGCGCCAATACCCCCGCGCTTCAGGCTGTCGTGCCCGGAGTCTGGGGCCTGCGCAACGTTTTTGTCAATCTGTATTTCGTGCGCGACACTTCCTCGCCGCTGGAGCCCTGGGTGCTTGTGGATGCGGGCCTGCCGGGCTCGGCCGAGAAGATCAAGCACAACGTTGAACAGATTTTCGGGCCCGACAACCCACCGTCGGCCATCATTCTGACCCATGGGCACTTCGACCACGTCGGGGCCCTCAAAACGCTGGCCGAGGAGTGGAATGTGCCCGTGTATGCCCACCCGCTGGAGCTGCCCTACCTCACGGGCCGCTCGTCCTATCCGCCACCAGACCCCACGGTGGGCGGGGGCGCCATGGCGGCCATGTCGTTTCTCTACCCCAAAAAGCCCATCGACCTGGGCTCCCGCGTGCAGCCCCTGCCTCTGAACGGCACGGTGCCCTTCCTTTCGGAATGGCGCTGGGTACACACGCCGGGCCACACGCCGGGCCACGTCGCTTTTTTCCGCGAATACGACCGGACGCTGCTCAGCGGCGACGCCTTCGTAACGGTGAAGCAGGAATCGGGCTCGGATGTGTGGGAGCAGCGCCAGGAAGTGCACGGCCCGCCCGCCTACTTCACCCCCGACTGGCTGCAGGCCCGCGCCTCGGTGGAAAAGCTGGCTGCTCTGGAGCCGCAGATTGCGGCCACCGGCCACGGCATCCCGATGCACGGCGCCGAGCTGCGCCGGCAATTGCACGAGCTGGCCCTGCACTTCGAGCAGCAGGCCGTGCCCGCGCAGGGCCGCTACGTGGGCCACCCCGCCGTAGCCGACGAAACCGGCGTGGTGTCGGTGCCGCCCGCCACGGAAAGTCCCCTGCCCAAGTGGGTTATCGGGGCAGCTTTGGTGGGTGGTCTGGGCTACCTGCTCCTGCGCGACAAGAACAAATACCGGCACAGCCACCACGAATCGTCGGAGCGGTATGCGCGCCGCAACCGCGACTCCTACGAGTTTTAAGCCCTGAATCCGGTGTTGTAAGCAGGCCCCGCTACCGGCGTTATTCGGTGTGGCGGCCTGCTTATTTCACTTCTACGCCGCTCTGTTTTTTCCGCCCCAGTCTTTTTCTGCCCCTCTTTGCCTACCACCCAACCACCGCATTCATGGCTTTATTCCAGCCTAAGGTTTCTCACAAACCTTCCTTGGACGAAACCAGACATAAAATAGCGTCGCTGCAGCACCTGGATTTGCGCAAGCACTCCATCGACGAGCTGGTTGCGCGCGTGCAGGACTTGCTACAGGGCCACCCGCTGCGGCTTATTGAATTCAACCCGGGCCTGCTGCTTTACCGCGGCAAGGCCTGCCAGGAGCTTCCCACCCACTTCCGGCAGGTTTCGCACCCGCCGGCGGAGTGGGTAACCGACGACCAGCGGGCCAACCGGGCCGGCGCCTCCATGTTCTACTGCAGCGCCACCTGGCACCCGCCGTTTTTTGAGGCCGGCGTGCAGCCCAACGACCGGATTATCATCAGCCGCTGGCAAAGCCGCCAGCCCCTGCGTCTGGCTAGCTTTGGCTACGCCGACATCTGCACCGACGACCCGCACTCCGACCGGGAAAAGGTACTGGAGAAGGCTCTGGAGCAGCTGCCGGGTGAAACAAGGCCCATTGCCCACTTTCTCACCAAGGCCTTCACCCGCTCGGTGCAGGATGATAACCAGCACCATTACCGCCTCTCCATTGCCATTGCCGAGGCCTGCCAGCTGGGCCAGGCCTTCGACGGCCTGCTTTACCCCTCGGCGGCCATGCCCAGCCCGGCCCACAACCTCGTGCTGCACCCCAGCTGTATTGAGCAAGGCAAGCTGCAGCTGCAGTACGTGGAATACCTGACCGTCAACCGCGTCGAAACGGAAAGCATTGCCGTTTGCTCCCACGACTTTGCCAACTCGGTGCTGCCCGATGGGCGCCTGCAGTGGCTGGGCCGGCCCGGCAACTGGGTGCTGCGCGAGGGCGGCCGCAGTTCCGACTGCTACCTGGAGGCCAGCTGCTGGCAAACTTCCGGTGACTCCTGAGGCGGCGACGCAGTTATTCCGCGGGCAGCAGGTCGCAGTACCAGAAGCCGGCCGGCGCGGCGCCGGCGGGAGTCGGGTAGGTACGCCGCACGATTTCGCCCCGCGTGAAGGCAATGGGCTGCCGGAAATACGGCGCCTCAAACACAAAGCTGTGGTACTCGCCATTCTCGCCGCAGGGGTCTACACCGGGCGGCAGGTCGCGCAGGAACGCTTCGTCGAGCAGGCGGCCGCAGAAGCTGGCGTTGAGGTGGGCCTCATTCACGCAGACCACCACGGCCCGAAAGCCCAGGGCTAGATACTCGCGCAGAATGTCGGCACTGCTGCGCTGCCACAGCGGAAACACGGCCTGCATCTGCATTTTGGCCAGCTGCTGCTCACGGTAAGCGCGCAGGTCTTCCAGAAAAATATCCCCGAAGATGGCGTGCTGCATACCCTGGGCCTGCAAAGGAGCCAGCGTGGCGCGCATCTGCTGCTCGTAGTGGGCCATATCGGGGGCTTCGGGCAACTCCAGCTTGGTCAGCGGCAGGCCAATCTGCCGGGCCTGGGCTTCGAGCAGGGCCACGCGCACGCCGTGCATGGAAACGCGCTGGTAGTGGCTGCTCACGCTGGTAAGCAGGTGGCGCACCTCATAGCGGGGGTCATGCAGGGCGTGGTAGAGCGCCAGGGCTGAATCTTTGCCCCCGCTCCAGTTCATCAAGGCTGGAAACGACATGGGGCAAAGCTAGGACTTTGGCCGCGGTAGTAGCCCGCCGCTGCTGCTGCACTAGTCCCGCTGCTACTTAGCGGGCCCGTACTTCAGCTATTCGGGGCCGGTTTGCCGTATATGCTTCACCTAGTCTAACCTGAACTCCAAACACCTTTTCCTATGAAACTCACTCAGCGCTTTGTGCTGGCTGCTGTGCTGGGCGCCGCGGCTTCCCTGACCACGGCCTGCGACCGGGCCGGTACTCCCGGCGAAGACCGCCAGAACATCAACGACTTCTCGACGGCCCCACCAGCCCGCACCATCGAAACCGAGATGGACAGCGTGAACAACCAGCAGAACGTGCAGCCTCCAGGAGGCGAAGGTTCGGCCGTCGACCAGGCCCAATCGACCGACAACGCGCTGAACTCGTCGCCGGGCGGCAACAGCGCCACGTCGCCCCAGGCTGCTTCGGGCGAGCCCAACTCGGTGGATAAGGTGACGTCGAATAATAGCCTGAACGCTACCAAGGCCCCGTCGCAGAACAGCACCACGCCGACCACCTCGGCCACCGGCGGGGGCTCCACGAATACCACCAACAAAGGCGGCTCTACCGGCAACCAGTAAGTAGCTCTTTACCGCAAAAAGCCCCGCAGCCAACTGGCTACGGGGCTTTTTCGGTTTTCCGGCGGTGCTAGAAAAGGGACGGATAATTGGCGTGGCGGGAAGGCGCCGAAGGCAGGTGCCGCGGCACGAAAGCGTCGCGGTGGCTGCGCGTGGGCCGGGCAGCATCCTGACTGGCGGCTTTACTGCTGCTGAACACGGTGGCATCTTCCAGCAGGGCCCACACGGTATCGGGCACCTGGGTTTGCTGACCTAGTTGCTTGCGCAGGTAGTAGCTGCCATAGGTGCCGGCCACTGCCGCCAGGCCGCCCAACAACCCGCCGCCCAGCCAGGAGCGCCGGTTCGACTTGTAGAGCATGGCCCCCATCAGGGCGCCCGATAGGCTGCGGCCCAATAAGGCGGTGGGTGTAATCCGGTCGGGCATGCCGGGCATTTTGTCGGCCACCATTTCACCGGCGGCCAGCACCTTCAGCCCCGTAGCCGCCGCGCCCGACTGTAGCAGACGGAAGGGCGAAGCCGCAATGGCATCGGAGTTATGCCTGGAAAAAGAACGACTCAGTAAGGCCAGCGGCGTCATACTGCGCAGGCCGGCCAGGGTGCCCAGGCGCAGGGTTTGCCAGAAAGGAGTTGTCATAGCGAAAGAGGTAGCGTGCGAATGAAGTTGGCTTCTTAAACGCACGCCGGCAGCCCGCGTTGGCGCCACCGAGCGCATTGCCGCTTATTTCGGCTGTGGCCCCTGCCCGGGCCGGGCGTAGGCAAAGGAAGCCAGCGGCGCCACCTGGTGGTAGCCGTCGAGGCCGGAAATGCAGACGGCCCCGGCCTGCTGCAGGTCCAGGGTGCCATCGGGGCGCAGCACCTCTTCGGGCAGGTAGATGTGCTCCACAGTGCCCACCAGCAGTACGGTCCCATTGTGAATGGGTAGCTCCTCGCGCAGGCGCAGACCCAGCCCGATGCGACTTTCGGCCACGTAGGGCGCCGGAAAATCGTCGCGGTAGGCGGGCGTGAAGCCGCACTGCGCAAACTCGGACTCGTCGCGCCCAAACTCGGCCGAGGTGTAGTGCGCCGCTCCCACGAAGTCGGCCACGACGTGGTTGATGGTGTAGCAGCCGGTGGCCTTGATGTTCTCGTAGGTGTGGCGCGGCACGGTGGCGGGGCGCGTCACGATGCCCAGCACCGCCGGGGCCGAGCCCAGGTGAATGACGGAGCTGAAGATAGCCAAGTTGGTGGTGCCCTCGGCCGAGGTCGTGCCGATAAGGTTGGCCGGCTTGTAGCCCGTGATGGAGTTAATCAGGTTCAGGCGGTAAATCTTGTCGAAAGCGGCAATGTCGGCGGTAGTCAGGTGGCGCATGGGCGAGGAAGTGGTGCGGTTCAAGGACCGGTAACCCGGCGGTTTGTTCAGTTTCGGCCAATGAAAAGCCAGCAGCAGAGCACCTGGGCCTGGCCACGGCTCAGAGGCTTCACTCTGGCGGCCGTTGCCGGAGCTTTATCCCGATACCCAAATTATGTATGCAGAATCCTGATAACCACGGAAAAACCGGGTGCGGCAAGTGCGTAGACTGCGGCTTTTGCCTAGTAATTTCCGTGTTTCTTCAGCGGTTTTTGCTGGCACTTTTCTCATAAACGATTGATTGATAAGCGCATAAAACAGCCCTTGCCAACCTATCACCAAAAACTGATTCAGCTTATGAAAAAGTCCTGGCTTCCTTTGCTTACCGCTGCGTTAGTCTGCTCCTCGCTGGCCTTCACTGCCTGCGATGACGATGACGATGACGATGACGACACCCCTTCCACTACCTCGGGTACTACCACCTCAGGCACTACTACTTCGGGTACAACCTCGGGTTCCACAACCGGCACCACCTCCGGTACGACTTCCGGCTCGACAACGGGTACGACCAGTGGCACTACGAGCGGCTCCACCACGGGTACAACCAGCAGCACTACCTCCGGCACCACGACCAGTGGCACAACCAGTGGTAGCACGACCGGTACTACCTCCGGCACCACGAGTGGCAGCACCACCGGTACGACTTCCGGCACTACCAGCGGCAGCACTACGGGCACGACCAGCAGTACTACTTCGGGCTCTACGACCGGTACGACTTCCGGCAGCACGACCGGCAGCACTACTGGTACTACGTCGGGGACAACCAGCGGTAGCACCACCGGTACCACATCAGGAACCACCAGCGGCTCGACCACGGGTACTACTTCCGGCACGACGGGTGGCTCCACCACGGGTACGACCAGTGGTACTACCGGTGGCTCCACTACTGGCCCGACAACTGGTGGCTCGACGACGGGCGGCTCCACAACCTGACTTGTTGCCCCACGGCTCACTGGCTAGTGCCAGCGCGCTACCTAAACCGGCGGCTAGTACTGCCTTGACTGCCGCCCCACGAATGCAAACTGCCTCATTCCCGGTCGCTGGTGTGGCCGGAAATGAGGCAGTTTTTATGGTAGGCTTACCGAGGTTTTTACTTCTGGTCGGTGGCCCAGTCGTCCATTTTACGTTCCAGCACCGAGAGCGGCATTACGCCGTCCTTGAGCAGCTCGTCGTGGAAGGCGCTGAGGCTGAAGTGCTCGGAGTTCTGGCGCGGATACTTTTCGCGCAGCTTGCCCGAAGCCCCGGCCGCCAGCTGAGTATGATATTTGTCGCGCAGCTCCCGGATCTTAAGCTGGCCGATTTTGTAGCTCAGGGCCTGGCCCGGAATGGCCATATACCGCTCAATTTCGGCTGTAGCGCCCTGCTCCCCGATGGCCTCGTTGTCCATCATATACTTGATGGCCTGCTCGCGGGTCATGTTCTTGGTGTGCATACCCACATCCACTACCAGCCGGATGGCGCGGTGAATTTCGTCGCCCAGCGCCCCCATGTACTGGTAGGGGTCGGTGTAGAGGCCCAGCTCCTTGCCCAGGCTTTCGGTGTAAAGCGCCCAGCCTTCGCCCATGGCACCGTACCAGGCAAAGCGGCGGAACTTGGGCAGGCTTTCATTTTCCTGCTGCAGCGACACTTGATAGTGGTGGCCCGGAATGGCTTCGTGCAAGAACAGCGACTCCATGCCCGAAGTCGTGTTGAAGGTAGTAGCGTCCAGAATCGGGATGTAGAAGATACCGGGGCGCGAGCCGTCGGGTGTGCCCTGATTGTACTCGGCCGAGGCCGAGGCGGCCCGGAATGCCTCCGTCTGGCGAATCTCGAAGCCGGTTTTGGGCGTGCGGCCGAACATCTTTTTCAGGTTAGGGTCAATCTTGGCCTGGATGCTGCGGAAGGCGCCCAGCACCTCGGCCGGCGTTTTGTAGGGCATGAATTTTTTATCGGTCTTCAGGTAGGCGAAGAAAGCCGGCAAGTCGCCTTTAAAGCCAACCTGGGTTTTTACCCGCTCCATTTCGGTGCGGATGCGCTTCACCTCGGCCAGGCCGGTCTGGTAAATCTGCTCGGGAGTTTTGTCGGTCGTCGTCCAGTATTTGGCCAGAAACGCATACTGGGCCGCACCGTTGGGCAGGGCACTGATGCCCGTGCTGGGGCGGGACTTGGGCAGGTATTCGGTTTCGAGGAAGTCGGCCAGCTTCTTATACGTGGGGGCCAGGTCGGTGAGAATAGCCTGCTGGTAGGCCGTCGTCAGGCGCTGCTGGTCGGCCGCGCTGATGTCCTTGGGGAAAGCCTTGACCGGGCCGTAGAACAACGACTGGCTGGCATCCGTCACGACCAGGTCGCGCATCTGCGGAATCATCTTTTGCACCAGGGCCCGGGGCAGCACCACGCCGGCCTTCATGCCCTGGCGGAAGTTGCTGATGGCCGAATCGGCCCAGGCCGGAAAGCTGTGCACGCGGCCCAGCCAGTTGTCGTAGTCTTTGGCGGTTTTGAACGGTTGCGCGCCCGAACCCGAGCCAAACTGCCCCAGCGAAATGGGCAGGCCGCCAAACTGGCTGAAGGGAATCATCCAAGTGTTGGGGTAGTCGCCGCCCACCACGATACCGAGCTTGAGCCCGTCGAGGCGGGTTTGCAGGTCGTACTGGAAGATGTCGTAGCTGATCTTGTCGTTCTCGGAAAGCGTGGCCCGGTCGAACTTGCCGAGCTGAGTGAGGTAGCGCTGATAAAACTCCTGCAGCCCGTCGCGGAAAGCTTTGGTCTGGTCGTTGGGCAGTTGGTCGTTGTAGCGGTTGTCGCCCTGGGCCGTGGCGCTCAGCGGAAACAGCTTGGTCTGCTCTTCCCAGTAGTTGGTAAACAGGGTGGCGAGGTCTTTCACGTCGGCGGCGCCGGTTTCGGTGGCGGCGGTACCGTCGGCGTTCTTCTGCTGGTTGCAGGAAGCCAGCAGCGCACAGGCGAGCAAGCCGCCCAGAGCAAGTTTTTTCATTCCGAAAGAATGTGTAGTGGTTGAGGGGGGAAGGTAAAGCGTTTGGCCGGAAAAGACACCGCCGCCCCCGGAAAGCTGCCGCCGGCGTCTTTTCCCGTTTGTCATCCTTTATCTGGCGTCTGCCGTGCGAAGGACCTTATCACGCTGGCACGAGTCGTATAAACGCTAATCGTGCCTATCCTGTAAGGTCCTTCACTCCGCTTCGCGCCGTTCAGGATGACATGCAATAAGTGAAAGACAACGGCCGGTCCTACCCTATTTCTACCTTGCTTCGCAACCTGTAACCGCTCTTGCGGTTATACAACCCAATCATTCACGACAACACCCGCAGTATGCAAGAAATAGCCGGAAAGACGGCCCTGGTAACGGGCGCAGGCAAAGGAATTGGTCGGGCCGTAGCCCTGGCTCTGGCCCAGGAAGGCGTAAACGTGGCCCTGCTGGCCCGCACCGACAGCCAGCTGCAGGAAGTGGCCCGGGAAATCGAGGCGCTGGGCAAAGGCAAGGCAGTGGTGGTAACGGCCGACGTAGCCGACCGCGCCGCCGTAGAAGCTGCCGTAGCCCAGGCCCTGGCAGCCCTCGGCTCCATCGACATCCTGATCAACAACGCTGGCATCGGCACTTTCGCCAAGCTCGTCGACATGGACCCGGCCGAGTGGGAGCACATCATTCAGGTAAACCTGATGGGCACTTACTACGCCACCCGCGCCGTGCTGCCCCAGATGATAGAGCGCCAGGGCGGCGACATTATCAACATTGCCTCCACCGCCGGTCAGCGCGGGGCCGCTACCACCAGCGCCTACAGCGCCTCGAAGTTTGCCATTCTGGGCCTCACCGAGTCCCTGATGCAGGAGGTGCGCAAGCAGAACATCCGGGTGTCGGCCCTCACGCCCAGCACCGTAGCTACCGAGCTGGCCATCAGCAACAACCTCACCGACGGCAACCCCGACAAGGTGATGCAGCCCGAGGACCTGGCCGAATTCATCATTGCCCAGCTCAAGCTCAGCCGCCGCATCTTTATCAAGGAAGCCGGCATGTGGAGCACCAATCCGTAGTTGGGTAAAGATCCGACCGTGAAAAGAACGTCCTGCCAAGCTTGTCGAAACAGGACGTTCTTTTCACAAAAAAAGCCCCGGAAGATATTTCCGGGGCTTTTTTTGTGCATAAGCGCAAGCCGAAAAGCTACTTCAGAATCCGGCCGTCGTTGCTGATGCGCACGTCGGGTTTGGCTTCGGGCTTGGGCACCATGGTACCGAAAGCACCTTTCTTCTCGAACGACTGAATCACCTCGTCCTCCACCGGGGTGCGCTTCACCACGGGGTTATTGACCCAGAATTCGGGGTCGTACTTGATGCTCTTAATGGCCTCCAGGTCGCGGTCCTGTACGCTCACGCGGGCATAGGGAATACTGGTGGGCGTGGTGCTGGTATCGTAGAAAAAGGTGAACGACGACACGGTGAGCGGTGTAGCCGGCTTGCCGGGCGAAGTCAGGTCGGCGGCCAAGTTCACCTTCATGTATTCGAGCGGGGCCACTTCGCCGTCGGTGTTCTGGAACGACATTTCAATGTCGAGCTTGGTGTTGCGGAATTTCTGGTTGGCGTTGGACGTCGAGGCCGTGAAGTTGGGCGTCGTCATGCGGTAACGCACCACTTTGTAGGAGTCCACGTCAATCCAGATGGTGCCCTGGGCTTTGTATTTGGTTAGCTCGGGGCGGGTTTCGAAGTCGATTTCGGCAATGCCACCCTTGGTGCTGTCGGGGCCGGCCACTACGCCTTTGAGCTCCAGCAGATAGTTTTTCACCGCATTCGGGCTCAGCAGCGCCAGCGACTTGAGCGTGTCGGCGTTGGCGTCATACAGGCCATAGGATTTGGTGTAGAGCGAGAAATTGCTGAAGCTGGTCAGGCTTTGCTTGGCGGCGTAGCGGCCCTGGGAAATGGCCGTGCCCTCGATACGGGCCGTGGTCGACTTCACATTCCAGACCACTTCCTGCAGCTCAGTCGGCTCGCCGCCGATGCGGGTGGTTTGGCGGTAGAAGGCCTTGCCGTAGAACTTGCGCCCGTAGTTGCGCTGCAGCTGCCGGAAAGCCCGATCCACGAGACGGAAGGCGTAGCTGCCCACTTTCACCTCGGGCAGCGTGATGTTGGCCGAGGCCAGGGACACGCGCAGCAGCTCGGAGTTGGTGGTAACGCGCAGCGTGTCGCGCACGTGGCCCAGCTCCGAAATCAGCAATGTCACGGGCAGCTTGTTCACTTTCAGGGTAAACTCGCCCTCGGTATTGGTGGTGGTGCCCAGCGTGGTACCCGGCACCGAGACGCTGGCAAACGGCAGCGGCTGGTTGGAATCCTTATCCAGCACTATGCCCCGCAGCTGCTGGGCCTGGGTGAATTGGGCCAGCAGCAGGCCCAGCAACAGCAGCAAGCCAGCTGGCCACAGCCGTACGCGGGTGGCGGGAGAAGAAGTGAGAGCAGCGGAAGTCATCAAAACGGCAGGTATTAAGAAGTGAGGAAAGGCGCCTGGCCCTACAAACGGCCGCGGAACCCGGGAGCGTATGCGGCCGTGCAAAAGTAGGACCGCTCTGGTTGTAGACAGGGAAAGTTTTCCAGGATAGTTCAAAGCAGCCGGTCTAAATCCTACAAAATCGGGCGTCAGCGTTTTTAACATTGGTAAAAAGAAACGAGCGGCCGGCGCCAGACCTTTGCCTCCACACGTTTCGTTTTCACCATGCATTGGTTGTTTCTGGTACTGGGAGGGTTGGCCGAAGTGGCCTTTGCGTTTTGCCTGGGCAAGGGCAAGCTGACTGCCGGCATGGAGTCGGCGGGCTGGTACGCGGCCTTTGGGAGCAGCGCGGCCCTGAGCTTTTATCTGCTCAACCTGAGCTTGGCCCGGGTGCCGCTGGGCACGGCCTACGCCGTCTGGACCGGCATCGGGGCCGTGGGTACCGTTGGGCTCGGGGTGCTCGTCTTCGGCGACCCGCTGACCGGGCCGCGCCTGTTTTTTCTCACCACCCTGGTTGGCTCCCTGCTGGGCCTGAAAATGGTGTCGGCCTAAGGGTGCGGCGCTTTTTTCAGCTGCGCCCGGACCCGGCTGAGCGTGACCTGGGTAATGCCGAGGTAGGAGGCAATGTGGCCCAGGGCCACGCGCTGCAGCAGGTGCGGGCTGTGCTGCAGCAGATCCGCGTAGCGTTCCGCGGCGGTACGGAACTGGCGGGCAATGAGCTGCTGCTCGGTTTGCAGCCAGACGCGCTCCACCATTACCCGCCCCCAGTTGGCCAGGTGCACATCCAGCCGGTACAGCTGCTGGAGCGCGTGCATGGGCAGGCGAAACAGGGCGCTGTCTTCCAGCAGCTCGATGGTTTCGTAGCTCACGGCCTGCTCGGTGTAGCCGCGAATGGAGGCCAGAACCGCGCCTTCGGCGGAAAACCAGAAGGTTACCTCCCGCTCCTCCCGCTGGGCATAGGCCCGGGCCAGGCCGCGCTGCAGCACGTAAATGTGGTGGGCCAGCTGGTCGTCGCGAAACAGGCGGGTGCCTTTGGGCAGCTCCACATACTCGGCCAGCGCCAGCACCTTTTCCAGCGAATCGGGCGGCAGCGGATAGGTGGCTTGCAGAATCTGGGGTAGGGTCAGGGGCGGCATTGCAGGGACGAAAAAAAGGGGTTGACACCCAAAAACCGGGCACCCCAGAACTCACAAAGGAAGATGAATATGCACCAGATTACCATCAGACCAGCCACCACCCAGGACGTGGAGTACCTGCAGCAGATTGGCCGCCACACGTTTTTTGAAACGTTTGGCGCCAACAATTCCGCGGAGAATATGAGCGCCTATCTGGCCGAAGGCTTTGCCCGCGAAAAGCTAACGGCGGAGCTGCAGAACCCCGACTCAGGCTTTTACTTTGCGGAGCTGAACCACTCGGTTATTGGCTACCTGAAAGTAAACACCGGGCCGGCCCAAACCGAGCCCCAGGATGCCGATGCGCTGGAAATAGAGCGTATTTACGTGTTGCAGGACTACCACGGCCAGAAAGTAGGCCAGCTGCTCTACGATAAGGCCCTGCAGCTGGCCGCCGAGGCGCAGGCCCGCTACGTATGGCTGGGGGTGTGGGAAGAAAACCCGCGTGCCATCCGCTTCTACCAGAAAAACGGCTTCGTCGAGTTTGGCCGGCATGTGTTTACTCTGGGTGACGACGAGCAGACCGACATTCTGATGAAGCGTCCCCTGCTAGATGCCTGGTAGGTTTCGTTGTGGAGCCGCTATCCAGGCACTTTTGCCTTGGGAATAGCCGGAAGTCAGCGGAAATCCGGTGCTCGGGGCTTTATCGGCCACCAGGGCCGGTTGGCGGCGCGGCAGCGGGCTTGCGCCGGAGCCGGCACGCCCAACAGCCCACATTCCCCTAAATTAGCAGCCCAACCCCTGGCTAACCGCTCTTTTGATTTTGTCATTCGCCCGCTTCCTCTCGTTTTTATGGCTGCTGCTGGTGCTGCTGAGCCCGGCCGACACCACCGCCCAGCGCCGCAAAAAGTCCGCCGCCAAGAAAAAAACCGCCACTGCCCGGCGCGGCAAGCCAAGCGCAGCAGCCCGGCGGCGCCAGGAAATCATTGATTACCGCGAAGCCCAGGCTGCGGCCGCCAAAGCCCGGGCCCGCAAGGCCGCCGGGGCCGCGGCCGCAGCAGGCAACCCCGCCGCGCCGGCCACCGCCAAAGCCGCGGCTACCCGGCCACGCGGCGCTCAGCCCGTGCCCTTCGCGGCTCAGCTGGCCTCCTCACGCTGGGTCGATTCGGTGATGAAAACCCTGACGCCCGACCAGCGCGTGGCCCAGCTCTTTATGGTGGCGGCCTACTCCAACCGCAAGCGCATCGACGAAGACTCGATTTCCACCCTGATTCAGCAGTACGGCATCGGGGGGCTCATCTTTTTCCAGGGCGGACCGGTGCGCCAGAGCAAGCTGCTGAACCGCTACCAGAGTCAGAGCAAAGTGCCGCTACTGGTGGCCATGGACGGCGAGTGGGGCGCGGGCATGCGCCTCGACAGCGTGGTGCGCTTCCCGTACCAGATGAGCATGGGCGGCATCCGCGAAAACCAGCTCATGTACGACATGGGCCAGGAAATTGCCGGACAGTTTAAGCGCCTGGGCATGCACGTCAACTTCGCCCCGGTGGTGGATGTGAACAACAACGCGGCCAACCCCGTCATCGGCTTCCGCAGCTGGGGCGAGCAGCGCGAAAACGTGACCGAGAAAAGCTACCTGTATATGCGCGGCATGCAGGACGCGGGCGTGCTGGCCGTGGCCAAGCACTTCCCCGGCCACGGCGACACCGACACGGACTCTCACCTGGCCCTGCCCCTGGTGCGCGTGGACCGGCGCCGCCTCGATACGCTGGAGCTGTTTCCCTTCCGGGACTTGATGCGCCGCGGCCTGGGCGGCATCATGATTGCCCACCTCAACATTCCGGCCCTCGACAGCACCGGCATGCCCAGCACACTTTCCAAGCCCATTGTGACGGGCATGGTCAAGCAGCAGCTGGGCTTTCAGGGCGTGATTTTCACCGACGCCATGAACATGAAGGGCGTCATCAGCAAGTACCCGCCCGGCGAGGCCGACCTGCGCGCCCTGCTGGCCGGCAACGACATTCTGGAGTTCTCCAAAAACATTCCGCTGGCCCTGCAGATGGTGCGGGCCGCCATCAACGCCGGGCAGCTGAAGCAGGAAGATATTGATGCCCGCTGCCGCAAGGTGCTGGCCCTGAAGCAGTGGGCGGGCCTGGACAAGTACCGTCCCATCGAGCTGCGCAACCTGCACCAGGATCTGAACTCGGTGCACGCCCAGGCCCTGAGCCAGAAGCTTTCCAGCCTGAGCGTGACGGTGCTGCGCAACCAGAAAAGCTTTTTGCCCCTGCAACGCCTCGACACCCTGCGCCTGGCCACGCTCACCATCGGCACCAAGGATACCACCGACTTCCAGCGCCTCACCGCCGACTATGCTGCCGTGGACCATTACTGGCTGTCGGCCACCGCCACCCTGGACGAGCTGACCCGCATGCGGACCGCGCTGCAGCGCTACAATACCTTGCTGGTGGGCGTGAACAACCTGGGCCGCCTGCCGGCCACCAACTTCGGCGTGACGCCCGAAACCAACCTGATGCTACGCGAGCTGACCAGCGCCCGGCAGCGCGTCGTGGTCAGCATATTTGGCAATGCCTACGCTGTGGCCAAGGTGCGCGACCTGGACCGGGCTGATGCCGTGCTGCTGGCCTATCAGGAAAGCAAAAACGCCCAGGAAATAACGGCCCAGGTGATTTTCGGCGGCCTCGGCGCCACCGGTAAGCTGCCTGTCACGGTCACCGACAAGTACAGCCAGGGCTTCGGCCTGACGACCACCGGCGGCTTGCGCCTGCGCTACGGCTTCCCCGAGAATGTGGACATGAGCAACAAGCTCGAAGCCCGCGTCGACTCGGTGGTGGCCCGGGCCATGGCCGCCCGTGCCATGCCCGGCTGCGAGGTACTTATTGCCCGGCGCGGCACGGTGGTGCTGCGCAAAAGCTACGGCACGCACAGCTACCCCGATGCCCCCGCCCAGGCCGGCAAGCCCGGCCGCGCGGTGCGCAACACCGACCTCTACGATCTGGCCTCCGTCACGAAAGCAGCAGCGGCCATTCCGGCCCTGATGAAGCTGCAGGAACAAGGCAAGTTCAGCCCCGACAGGACGCTGGGCGACTATTTCCCGCAGTTCAAGGGCACCAACAAGCAGGATCTGAAACTGCGCGACGTGCTGGCCCACCAAGCCCGCCTGAAAGCCTGGATTCCGTTTTGGCAGGGCTATACGCAGCCCAAAGGCTTGTTTGCCCGCCTGTTTGCCGGCTTCCGTAAGCCCGACCCGACTAAGAAGCCCGCCGCCGATGCCCAGCTCAGCCGCCGCTTTTTCCGCCCCGATTCCTCGGCCCGCTTCCCGCTGCAGGTGGCTACCCGGCTCTGGGGCCGGAAGGATTTGCCCGAGCAGCTCGTGAAGCAAATTGGCGAGTCGCCGCTGAACGACAAGCCCGGCTATGTGTACTCCGACCTGTCGTTTTACCTGTACCCGCTGCTGGTAAAGCAGATTACCGGCCTGCCCTTCGACCAGTTTCTGCGCCAGGAAGTGTACGGTCCGCTGGGCGCTGCCACCCTGGGCTTCAACCCCACGCGCCGCTTCGCGCCCGGCCGCATTGCGCCTACCGAGTACGACTCCGTGTTCCGGCGCCAGCAGCTGCACGGCACCGTGCACGACGAGGGCGCGGCCCTGCTGGGCGGCCTCTCGGGCCACGCCGGCCTGTTTGGCAACGCCAACGACCTGGCCAAGCTGGCCCAGGCCTACGCCTGGAAGGGCAAGTACGGCGGGCAGCAGCTGCTCAAGCCCGAAATCCTGGCCGACTACACCCGCTGCCAGTTCTGCGACCAGGGCAACCGCCGCGGCCTGGGCTTCGACCGGCAGGCCGCCAAGCCCGCCGGCAACACGGCTGCTGCCGCCTCGGCCGGCAGCTTCGGCCACTCGGGCTTCACCGGCACCTTCTTCTGGGTTGATCCGGAGCAGGAGCTGGTCTACGTGTTTCTGTCGAACCGCGTGAACCCAACGCGGCGCAATAACAAGCTGGGCGAGCTGAACGTGCGCACCGATATTCTGCAGGTAGCCCTGGAAAGCATCCGCAAAGCCCAGACCCAGGAAGTGGAAACGACGGTGGAAGAGTAAACGCCAGGTTCACGAAGGTGGCGTTGCAACCATTCCGGCCTGAGCAGGCTCTTCGGCTTTGAACCACTCTTAACCGGTTTGTTTCCAGCTATTCTTTCTTCTATGCGTCTTTGCTTTATGCTTCCGCTGGCCGTGCTGGCCACCGTGCTGCTCTCGGGCTGCGAAAAAGACCCCGAACAGCACCGGCTCACCGACGACCAGCTGGCCTGGCAACCTTACCGCGTCAATGAGGAGCTGCGCTTTGGTCACGCCAAAGACAGCCAAGTACGCACTTACCGTATTACGGAAGTGAAAGACGAGCAGGAGAAACAATACATGGGACTCAACTTTTTGCCTTTCCCCTCTCGCGACGTTTTTGGGCAGCATATTACCGTAACTGTCCAACGCACCGACACGGTAGCACAGCCCCGCACAGTCTTGGATTTAGGCTTGTTTTACAGTTCCCTGGATGGCGGAATGGTGCTGGAGGCCAACGCAGAATGGGAAGGCATTATAAGTGCCTCGCTGCCGATTGGCTTCATCAATGCTGGCCTCCCCATCGACACTGTGCGCTTTCCGGACGCCGAACTGCTGTCCACGGCAGCGTTTGGGCCCACTGCTTACTCCCAGGTTATTCACGTAGCCTTCCGCTACCCCACCAACGGACCTATTCAAGGCCACCTTTATTACGCCCGGCAAAAAGGCGTCGTTGCTTTCGAGGAAAAAGGCAGCCTGTGGTACCGACTCCCTTAACCCTTCCCGGGAAAATTATCCGGCCGCTGCGCAGTACGGAATGATCTTTACCCAGAAAGCCCTGACGTCAGCGCAACGTCGGGGCTTTTCAATTTACAACGCCCGGCCTATTGCCGCGGCGGACTATCCGGCCGCTGGGCCAGCCTACGCGCCGGTAGCTTTCCGCTTGTTATATTCCGTAGCTTAAAGCTCCGACCTAAAACCCCACCCCAGAAGCATGCACGGATTAATGATGAACGAGCCCCTGCGCATCGCCGGGCTGTTGCAGCACGCGGCCAAGTGGCACGCCGATACCGAAATCGTGACCCGCCTGACCGAGGGCGGCTTCCACCGCTACACCTACCACGCCGCCCACCTGCGGGCCAAGCAGCTGGCCAATGCCCTGCTAGAGCTGGGCGTGCAGAACGGGGACCGAATCGGGACGCTGGCCTGGAACAACCACCGCCACTTCGAGCTGTATTATGGCGTGTCGGGCATCGGGGCGGTGTGCCATACCATCAATCCGCGCCTGTTTGCCGAGCAGCTCATCTACATCATCAACCACGCCGCCGACCGGTTTATCTTCTTCGACCTGACCTTTCTGCCGCTGGTGGAAAAGCTGGCTCCCCACTGCCCCAACGTCGAAGGCTGGATACTGCTGACCGACCGCGCCCACATGCCCGAACCGAGCAGCCTGCCCGACATCCGCTGCTACGAAGACCTGCTGGCCGCCCACAGCTCCGAGTTCGAGTGGCCTATTTTCGACGAAAACACGGCCTCCTCGCTCTGCTACACCTCCGGCACCACCGACCAGCCCAAGGGCGTGCTCTACTCCCACCGCAGCACCGTGCTGCACAGCTACGCGGCGGCCTTGCCCGACTGCTTCAACTGCTCGGCCCGCGACGTGATTCTGCCCGTAGTGCCCATGTTTCACGTCAACGCCTGGGGCATCCCGTACCTGGCACCCATGATTGGCTGCAAGCTGGTGCTGCCCGGCCCCGGCCTGGATGCGGCCAGCCTGCACGAGCTGTTCGAGAATGAGGGCGTGACCTTCTCGGCCGGCGTGCCCACCATCTGGTTTGGGTTGCTGACCTTCATGCGGGAGAAAAAAGCCCGTTTCCGCACCCTCACCAAGATGATTGTGGGCGGCGCTTCCTGCCCGCCGGCGTTGCTCAAGGCCTTCGATGAGGAGCTGGGCGTCACTATCCGGCACGCCTGGGGTATGAGCGAAACCTCCCCGCTAGGCACGGTGAACACCCCGAAAAGCAACCAGCTCAGCCTGAGCGCCGACGAGCAGTTTGCCATCCGCACCAAGCAGGGCCGCAGCATTTTCGGCATCGACATGAAAATCGTGGACGACGAGGGCCGGGAGCTGCCCCACAACGGCCTGGCCTTCGGCGACCTGCTCGTGCGCGGCCCCTTCGTGGCGGGCGGCTACTATCAGTCCGACAACCGCACGCAGTTCACCCCCGACGGCTGGTTCCGCACCGGCGATGTGGCCACCATCGACCCCGACGGCTTCATGAACATCACCGACCGTTCCAAGGACGTTATTAAGTCGGGTGGGGAGTGGATCAGCTCCATCGACCTGGAAAACCTGGCCGTGGCTCACCCCGGCGTGGCCGAAGCCGCCGTCATTGGCCTGCCCCACCCCAAATGGAGTGAGCGGCCCCTGCTGGTGGTGGTGCGCAAGCCGGAAACCGACGTCAGCAAAGAGGAGCTGCTGGACTTCTTCGAGGGCAAAGTAGCCCACTGGTGGAAACCCGACGCCGTGGAGTTTGTGGACCAACTGCCTCATACGGCCACCGGCAAGCTGCTCAAGACCAAGCTCCGCCAGGACTTTGCCGGCTACGAGTTTCCCGTGGTGCAGTAACCAACCACCGGTCCTTGCTTCGGCGTACGCCGAAGCAACCTGCAGGACAGCATAGCGAATCCGTCCTCGCCACAGCACGACACTCTGTTTAACCGGAAAGTCCTTCCCTACACGTGCGGGGAAGGACTTTCCGGTTACCAGCCCCTCCTACTCCGGTGGGGAAGGTTCTTCGTTACGCTGCGTCCCAGATGCACCGGGCTACTCAGACAAGTTGGATATTTCGTATAAGCTGCCTCTAGGGTGCTCCTAGGGTGCTTCTAGGCTCGCTCTAGGCTTTAAGGCAGTAAGGCTTAGGCCGGCCGGCTTCTAAAGTTGAACGAAACCCAGAGGCCGCCTGTGCGAAGGTAGCCAGTGGAGGCTGGCGGCGGCTACAGGGTAAAGCTCCAGTGGGTTTTGTTGCCGGGCCGGTCCTGTGCTTCTACCTCGATGCGGGTGCCGGGCTGGTAAGGGCCGGCCGTGAGCGTATGGTAGAGCCAGCTGGTATCGGGCTGCAAGGTAGCGGCGGCCTCGGCGGCCAGCTTGCCCAGGGGCGTGTAGAGGCGAACCAGCACGGCCGTTACGGCAAAGTCGTCGGTGGCCCGGATGCGGATAGAGTCGCCGGCCTGGCCATGGTATCCACTCAGGTCAACGGCCGTAACTACGGGGGCATTCATAAAGTCGGTAATAGCGACCAGGCGGGCGTTGTTGAGGCGGGTAGTAATGCCAGTGGCATACAGGGCCTTCGTGGCGGGGTCCAGCAGCTGGGCCTGGGCATAGAGGCGGGCCAGGTGCATGCGGCCGCGCTGCTCCTGCTGCTTCGGCGAACCGGCGCCCCGCTTTTGCCCTTCCGCCGCCGATACGATGGTCTGGTTGCCGACCTGTCGCACGGTGATGCTGCCTATCTTCCCGCTGATGCCGCGCAGCAGGCTGTTTCCGGTAACGCGTGCCATAATAAACTGGTAGTAAGCGGATAGTGAATACTCAGCCGTGATTTCGGAGTCAATGCAGAGTAGCGCAGCACCCTCGAACAGGAATGCGGGCTTTAGCCGCGACGCCACCGTACGCGCGTTCCGAAACCGTTCTAAGATGAGCACTTAAGCGCAGAATAGCTACTCCCCGGCTGCCGCCTCCCGTAGGCGCCCGGGCCGTTTCTCCGGCCGGCCCGGCCATGTGGCGCGGTAGCTCTGCCCGGTGCCCAAGCCACCTCAGACTTTGATAATGATGCGCCGCTCGTACATTATCCAGAGCACCGCCAGCCAGATCAGGACGCAGGCCACGCCTCCGGCCAGGGAGGCCAGGTAAGGATCGGGGAAAACGGGCACGAGCAGCGTCTGGTAGAGGAAGTCCTTCATGCTGACCGGGCCGCCGGGGCCGGCTACCTGCCACATGTTCAGGCTCCGGGCCAGCAGGCTGGACAGGAAAAACACGGTAATGGCATTGACGCCGTAGGCCAAGAAGGGCTTGAGGCCGCGCCGGTAGCCTTGCACGTCGCAGAGCCAGTAGAGCGTGGCCAGTCCCATGCCGGCCAGCCCGCCGGTGTAGAGCACGTAGGAGCTGGTCCACAGGCTTTTGTTCAGCGGCAGCCAGCTGCTCCAGATGAGACCCAGCAGCAGGGCCGCACCCGAAGCCACAAACAGCCAGGCGACCTTGGTAGCGGCATCGGGGCCGGAGCAGCGCAGCCAGCGGCCGGCCAACAGCCCCAGCAGGCCGGTACCAATGGCAGGCAGCGTGCCCAGTATGCCTTCCGGGTCCCAGGTTTTACTGATTTTCCAGAGGTGCGCCTCACCCAGCAGCAGCCGGTCGAGCCAGGCGCCCAGGTTGGTTTCGGGCCCTAAGCTGGCCGCCCCAACGCCGGGCACGGGCACCAGCTGCAGCAGGAGGTTGTAGCCAATCAGCAGCACGGCCAGCACCCCGAGCTGCTGCCGCCAGGTGGTTTTCAGAAACAGTATTCCGCAGCCCAGAAACACCAGCGCAATACGGGCCAGCACGCCCGGAATGCGTACCGTGGCCAGTTCCCAGTACAGAAACAGCGAGGCAAACAGGCCCAGCCCAAACAGCACCGCCGCCCGCCTGCCGATGCGCCGCAGCAGCGGCCCGTGGGGCTGGGTGCGCCGCGCCGAATCCAGGGCATACACGATGGAAACGCCCACAATAAACAGGAAGAAGGGAAAAATCAGGTCGGCCGGGGTGCAGCCGTGCCACTCGGCATGGGCCAGCGGGGCGTAGATGTGGCCCCAGTCGCCGGGGTTGTTGACCAGCAGCATGGCCATAACAGTGAGGCCCCGAAAAACGTCCAGCGACACCAGGCGCGGGGCCGGCTGGGTGGTGGGCAGACTAGTACTGAAGACGGCAGTCGGCAGAGAACCGGGCATGGGCAGCAAGGGAAGAAAGCAGTGCTCAAGATGGTGAAATTTGCCGCTTCCAGCACCTTGCGCACTTTTTGGCGGCTGGCTTGTTAGTAGCTAGCTTTTCATTTGCCCGCGGCGCGGCTGAGCTTCGGCGCCAACCTCGTACTTTTGAACCCATCATGGCAACAACCGACCACATTTCGCTGACTCTTGCCCGCCACGGCCTGCGCCACACGCCCATGCGGCGGGCCGTGCTGGAGGTGCTGTTCAGCAAGTCGTTTGCCTTGTCGAGCAATGATATTGAGCAGGCCCTGGAAGCCGGCACCGACCGGATTACGCTCTACCGCACCCTGCGCACCTTCGAGCAGAAGGGCGTGATTCACCGGGTGCTCGACAGCTCCGACGTTATCCGGTTTGCGGCCTGCTCAGCCACCTGCACCGAGCAGGCCCATGCCGACGACCATGTGCACTTCAAGTGCTCGGTGTGCCAGCACACCTACTGCCTCAACCAGGTGGCCATTCCGGTGGTGCAGCTGCCCGGCGGCTTCCAGGCCACCCACCGCGACTACCTCATGTCGGGGGTATGCCAGCAATGCCACGCGGAGTGAACTAGTGAAATGGTGAAGTGATGAGCATTCTTTTGAGCGGACCGCACTACGGGTAAAATTCCCGCAGCCAGTCAGACCACAAAAAAGGCCCGCCCGGAACTCCGGGCGGGCCTTTTTTGTGTGGGCAAGCCTCTCTCCTACCGGTACACGGGGTTCTGGATAAACTCGCTCTTGTTGGTCACGGCATCGAGCTGGCGCTGCGGAATGGGCCGCACGATGTGGTGGGGCAGAATGCTGGCACCGGCCTCGGGATTGTGGGCCTTCACCCGCTCGATGAGCTTGCCGGTGCGCTTCAAATCAAACCAGCGCAGCTGCTCGCCGGCCAGCTCCCGGGCCCGCTCATCCAGGATAAAGTCGAGCGAGAGGTTGGCGGCCGTGATGCGCATGTCGGCCACTTTGCCGGGCAGGGCGGCCCGTTCCCGCACCGCGTTGATCTGCTTCACGGCGTCGTCGGTCTTGCCCAGCTTGAAGTTGGCTTCGGCGGCCATCAGGTACACGTCGGCCAGGCGAATCACGTAGGCGTCGCGGCTGCTTTGCTCCTCCTGAATGGTGGGCCGGGTAGGATCTTCAAACTTGCGCAGGCACACGTACTGCAGGCGGTTTTTGCCCGTGCCGTTGGCGTTGTAAATGTCGTTGACGTCGTAGATGCGATACTTCTTGGCGTTGCGCACGGCCGTCGAAACCACCTTCTTAGTGGCCAGAATGGCCGTGTCGCCGACGGCCAGGGTTTTCGTGCCGGTGGTGACGGCCGTGTTGGCCAGCCACACCGTGCGGAAGGAGGCGGCGTAGCGCGAGTCCTTGGTCTCGTCGAACAGGTTGAGCAGGAATTTGGTGGGCATGAAGCGGTTGAAGGGCCGCCCGTTGGCCACGTCGCGCACCATACCGGGCTGGTCGTCGTACTTCATCAGCCAGAGCAGGTGGCCGTTGTTGCCCCCGCGCGAGTGCCCGTCCGGGTACAGGCCCGTATCCAGCCGGTCGTTCAGGGTCAGGTCGCGGGAGTAGTTCACGGCCCACACGATTTCCTTGTTTTCCAGGTTGTTCATCTGCCACAGGCTGGCGTAGCTCTGCTGCAGCGAAAAGCCATAGCCCGTAATAACTTTCTGGAACAGCTCGGCGGCTTTCTGATTGTCGCCGCGAGTCAGGTACATCTTGGCCAGAAACGCCTCGGCGGCCGGCTTGGTCACGCGGCCGTAGTCGGCGGTGGTGGTGGGCAGGTTGGCGACGGCAACGCCGAGGTCCTCGAAAATCTGCTTGTAGAAGGTGTCGGCTGGCGTCAGGTTGGCCGTTTTCACGGCGCCCAGGGTTTCTTCGGTGGTGAAGTGCACGTTGCCCCAGCTTTCCACGATGTGCCAGTAATAAAAGGCCCGCAGGAAGCGCAGCTCCCCTTCCCGGGTCTTTTTCAGCGCGTCGCTCATGCCCGACTGCCCGATGCGGGCAATGCCGGCGTTGCAGACGTTGATGCCGATGTAGAGCTTGCTCCAGAGCGACTCCACGGCCCGCGAGCTGGACTGCAGCGTGGTGTAGTCGGTCAGGTCGGGGTTTACGTCGCCGGCCCCGCGCAGCCACAGGTCGGTACCCATTTCCGACATACTGATGCCGTCTTCCTTGCCGTACCACCAGCGGTTGTAGGAATAAGCCGCGTTGACCAGGTTTTCAAACCCGGCCGGCGTGGTGTACACGGCTTCGGGCGTGAGGCCCGAGGGGTTGTATTCTTCCAGCTGCTTTTCGCAGGAGGTCGTCAGGCCGGCCAGGGCAGCGGCGGCCAGCAGCGTATATATCTTCTTCGAGAATTTCATGATGCGTGTCTTTGAGGTGGAAAACTGCGACCCGGCGGCTTAAAAGCCCAGGTTGATGCCGGCCAGCACCACCCGCGGAATGGGCGTGGTGATGGGGCCGCCCCGCTCGGGGTCGTAGTTGTCGATTTTGCTCAGGGTCACCAGGTTTTTACCCTGCACGTAGATGCGGGCCGAGCCCACGCCCAGCTTGCTCAGCAGGCCCTGGGGCAGGTTGTAGCCCAGCGTTACGCCGCGCAGCTTGGCAAACGAGCCGTCCTTGTACTGCAGCGTGGTGCCAAACAGGCTGTTCTGCATCGTCGACTTCGACAAAGCCGCGTCGGGGCGGGGGTAATCGTTGCTGGGGTTTTCGGGGGTCCAGTAGTTGTGCACGCCGCTGTTTTCGATGCCCTGGGGGTCGAAGATCTGGGCGTACTCGTAGTTGATCATCTGGCCGATGCGGGCGAAGATCTGGAACGAGAGGTCGATGCCCTTGTAGCTCATGTCGCTGTTGAAGCTGCCGCTCCACTTGGGCACGGCCGTACCCAGCACGCGCCGGTCGTGGGCGGCCGTAATCTTGCCGTCCGGTACGCCGTTGGGGCCCGAAATATCCTTCACCTTAATCTGGCCGGGCTTCTGGCCGAAGGCTTTGGCCTCGTCTACCTCGTTGCTCTGCCAGATGCCGATTTTCTCGTAGTCGTAGAACACGCGCACGGGGTAGCCCACGAAGCGGTTGTTCAGCAGGTCGTCGGCCCCGCCCAGCGCCAGAATCTCCTCGTTGTTCTTAAACCAGGTGGCGCCCACGTTCCAGCGAAAATCCGGGGTTTCCACGGCCAGGGCGTTCAGGCCCACCTCTACGCCGCGGTTGCGGGTTTTGCCGATGTTCTCGATGATGTTGCCGCGGCCCGTAGTCGAGGGCAGGTTGTTATCAAGCAGCAGGTCGCTGGTCAGGGTTTCGTACACGTCCAGGGAGCCGGTAAGGCGGTTCTGGAACAGGCCAAAGTCCAGGCCCACGTTCTTGGTCCAGGATATTTCCCAGTCCAGCTCCGTGTTGCCCACGCGCTTATCGAAGCCGTAGCCCGCGGCGCCGGTTTCGCCGAAGCTGAAGGGAATGCGCGTCAGCAGGCTCTGTGACGAGTAGGGCGCCACGTCGTAGTTGCCGGCCCGGCCGTAGCTCACGCGCAGCTTCAGGTCAGTTACCGGGGTGAAGTCCTGCATGAAGCTCTCATCCACGATGCGCCAGGCCACGGCGGCCGAGGGAAAGAAGGCGGCCTTGTTGCCGGTGTAGAGCTTAGAGGAAGCATCCTCGCGGGCCGTGAGGGTCAGCAGGTAGCGGCTCTTAAAGCCGTACTGCACGCGGCCGGTCAGCGAAATCAGTTTGCTGCGGGTCAGGTTGGTGTAGGGCTGCACGGGCTGCGAGGCGTTGGCCAGGGCGTAGAACTGCTGGTAGGGCACGGGCACGCCGCGGCCCTGGGCCACCGAGTTTTCCAGGTTAAAGGTCAGCAGCGAGGTTACGCCGGTCACGTTCAGGGAATGGTCGCCGAAGGTCTTGTTGTAGTTCAGGATGTTTTCCCAGCTCCAGTTGGTTTCGAAGCCGGTGCCATACGCCGCCTGGTTTGCCTGCCCGTTCCGGTCGATGGAGTACTGCCCCTGAAAAAGGCCGTTGCGCTCATTCGACAAAGTCAGGCCCAGGTTGGAGCGCAGGTTCAGGTTGGGCAGAATCTGGTAGCTCACGTAGGCCGTCGAGAAGGTGCGGGTGCGGCGGGTGTTGTTGGCGTAGGTATCGGCCTGCTCGTCGGCCAGAGGGTTGAGAAATGCCTGGTTGTTGGGGTAGTTCACGAAGTTGCCGTTGGCGTCGTAGGGCGTGCTCAACGGGTTGATTTTGTTGGCCATGTTCGTGGGGTCGCGGCGCGCGTCGAGGTTGTAGTAGGTCAGCTGGTTTTGCAGCCCCACGCTCACCTTGCTGTTGATGGCCTGGTCGAGGTTGACACGGAAGGAGTAGCGGTTCAGATCGTCGTTGCGGAACAGGCCCTGCTCGTTGTAGTAGTCGCCGGAGAGGTAGAACTTGGTTTTCTCCGAGCCGCCCGAAATGCCGATCTGGTGCTCCTGCTGCACGCCGTTGCGCAGGAGCAGATCGGCCCAGTTGGTGGAGGTGCCGCTGGCAATGGCCTGCAGCTCACTGGGCGTAAATATCTTGGCGTCGTCGGCGGGACTGGCCCAGGCGCCGGTGGTACGGTTGGCCTCGCGCTTCTGGGCCACGTACTCGGTGCCGTTGTTCACCTTGGGGTAAAAGGCCACGTCGGTGCGGCCGTAGTAGGAGTTGAGCGTAACCTTCGTTTTGCCCGACGCGCCCTTTTTGGTGGTTACGATGATAACCCCATTGGCGCCCCGGGCCCCGTAAATAGCCGTGGAAGCCGCGTCTTTCAGCACTTCCATGTTCTGAATGTCGTTGGGGTTAATGTCCTGAATAGAGTTGTACTGCACCCCATCCACGATAAACAGCGGCCCGTTGCTGGCCAGAATCGAGCGGTTGCCGCGCACGGTGATGTTCACAGCTGCCCCGGCCGAGCCGCCGGCGCTGGTAATATCCACGCCGGGCAGGCGGCCCTGCAGGGTTTCCATAACGTTGGCGGCCGGAATCTTTTTCAGGTCTTCTTCTTTCACCGACACGATGGAGCCGGTCACGTCGCTCTTTTTCACCTGGCCGTAGCCGATTACTACCACTTCATCCAGGGCCTTCTGGTCGGTTTTGAGGCGCACTTTCAGGGTGTTGGAGTTGTCGGCCGTCACGGTGCTGGCCACGTAGCCCACGTAGCTGAAGACGAGCGTGGGCTCGGTGCCCTCAGGTAGGCTCAGCGAAAAGTTGCCGCTGCCGTCGGTACCCGTGCCGATGGTCGTGCCTTTCACCACCACCGTTACCCCGGGCAAGCCCTGGCCGTTGGCATCATCGAGTACTTGTCCCGTCAGTTGGCGGGTTTGCTGGGCGCTGGCGTGCCCGGCCCAGCCGAGCAGCAGCACAATCACTAGTAACCAGTTTTTCATGAGGTGGGAAGTATGATGGAAAGTTGATGGCCAAAGTAGAGCCGGCCAAATGCGCCGGCCTTGCTTCCTCTTAAGGTTGCGGTATTCAGATAGAAAGGACAGGATATGGCCGGATAATTTTATGCAATCGTTATCGGGAACGTTGCCAATTAGGACCGGTCGCCCCTTCGGATGAGTAACTACTCACTTCCTATTCCCGTTTCAAGCCGGTTTCGCCGTAAATACCTGCTACTAAGCACCAAGCCAATAATTGCATTATCTATATATAACACGCCGATTATTCCGGGCGTAGCAGCGGTAAGCCCGGAATCTTCCCGGTCCGGAACACAATCGATAACGGTGCTGCTTTCCACGAAAAAGCCCGGCCGCTCACAGGGAGCAGCCGGGCTTTTTCGTGGAAAGCAGCGCCTCGCGCCAACAGGCGGGCTAGCGCCGGCCAAACAGGCGCCGGAAGAAGCCGCGCTTCTTCTTGACTTTCACTTTCTCCTTGGTTACGGCGGCGGTTTCGGGCTTCATCACGGCCGGGCGCGGCGTGGGCACGGGTCGGGCGGCGGGTGCCGGAGCCGCGGGTGGGCGCACGGGCGTAGCGGCCGGCGCCTGGGCCACAATCACCTCAGCGGCCTTGCCCTGGGTGCTGACGCGCACCGGCGTGCTTTCGTTGTGCAGCCGGTCGACGGCCGTGAGGTAGTAGGCGTAGTCGGTGCCGGGCACGGCGCTGGTATCTACCAGGGTCGAGGACATGCCGGGGCGGCTGGGTACCAGGGCCAGAATATTGCGCGGGTCGTCGGGGGTGGGCTGCTGGTCTTTGGTAAAGCGGTAGACCACGAAGTAGCGGGCCACGTCGCCGTCGGCAGCCACGGGACCGGTCTGCCAGGTAAGCGTAACGACCGACGTGGCGCGGGTCAGGACCAGGTTCTGGGCCGGGCGCGGCGGCACGGCATCGAGCCAGGGCATGGTGGGCACCAGGGCCGGATAGCGGAACAGGTTCTGGCGCAGCGAGTCGCGGGTGTGCAGCGGGTTCGACATCAGGGAGCGGGCACTGAAAAACACGCTGCCGCTAACCTCGGTCGGGTACGAGCGGTTCAGGCGTACCTGGCGGGGCAGCTCGCGCGGGTTGCGCCAGGTGGTGTCGGAGCGGGTGTTTTCCAGCATGCGGTAGGCGCCCTGTCCGATGTAGAGGTGGCGGCCGAAGTGGTTGCGCGTCCACCACTCGAGCAGCGTGGCGTAGGGCACCAGCTTGAAGTTGGTGCTCCAATACAATTGGGGCACGATGTAGTCAATCCAGCCTTCCTGCAGCCACAGGCGCGAATCGGCGTAGAGGTTGGCGTAGCTGGGCTGCCCGGCGCGGGTATCGGAGCCGTCGGGGTGGGCCGACTTGTTCATCCAGACGCCGAAGGGCGAAATGCCGAATTTCACCCAGCGCTTGGTGGCCTGAATTGTGTCGTGCAGGCCCTCGATGAGCTTGTTCACGTTCTGGCGGCGCCAGTCGGGCAAACTCAGGTTGTCGGCATTGTACTGCTGAAAGGCCACCTCGTCCCGGATTTTCAGGCCCGGCTCGGGATATGGGTAGAAGTAGTCGTCGAAGTGTACGCCGTCGATGTCGTAGCGCCGCACCACGTCCAGAATCACCTGGGTGATGTAGCTGCGCACCTCCGGCAGGCCAGGATTAAAGAGCAGCTTGCCGCCGAAGCGCAGAAACCACTCGGGGTGCTGCCTGAACGGGTGGTTGGGGGCCAGACGGCGCGTCACGGAGTCCATGCTGGCGCGGTAAGGGTTAAACCAGGCGTGAAACTCCATGCCCCGGGCGTGGGCCTCCTCAATGAGGAAGGGCAGCGGGTCGTAGCCGGGCGCCTTGCCCTGCTGGCCGGTCAGCCACTTGCTCCAGGGTTCCAGCTCGCTCTGGTAAAAGGCGTCGGCGGCGGGCCGGATCTGCACGAATACGGCGTTGATGCCGTTGCGCTGCTGCACGTCCAGGATGCGGCGGTACTCGCGGCGCTGCTGCTCGGGCGTGAGCGTGCGGCTACTGGGCCAGTCGATGTTTTCGACGGTGGCAATCCAGACGCCGCGCAGCTCGCGCTTGGGCGGGCCATCCTGGGCGCGGGCCGAGAAGCTGAAGAACAGCAGAGAAAAAATCCAAAAACAACGCAGGCAAGCCGCCGGAAACAATCGAAACATCAGCACAGAAACGGGGAAAACGTCCGCAAATTACGCAGCCAAGCGCCGCCAATTGCTGCCGCCGGTGCAAAAACCGGTCCGTCCACGGGTATATTCACTCAGGGCAGCCCCGCTGCCGGCGTCTGCCCAATCGGATTCAAGCCAGCGGCTTACCTTGCTTACGACAGCCGGCCAACCGCATAACGGGCCGCCAGAAGACGTACGCCCGGCTCTGGATTCGGCCCGGGATTCAGGCCTGGATGCCAAAGTGCTGGGCTAGCGCCCGGGCAAAATCGGCCTCTCCGGCCAGCGCGGTTTCCGTAACGGTTTCTCCCGCCTTTATTTTCAGGGTGTTGCCCGAAATCGTGACGCGGCCCTGCGGGGTAGCCCGGGAGCAGAGGCGCTTGCGGGTGAAGTGCGAGGCCGGGCTGGTCTGGTGGAAGTGGCACATGGCCTGAAAGTCGCTCAGCTGCCGGCTCGTGTCGGTGAAAAGATATTCCGGCACGAAGGTTTCGCCGTTGAATTTCTTCACTACCCGGTAGTCCGCATCGTACTGCTCCACCACGAACCGGCTCTGCTGGTCCGTTTGCACCACATCCAGCCGGTTTTCCAGTGGCTCCCGGCTGAATTCGCCAAAGCCCACATCCACCAGGTAGTCGCCTTCGGGCAGCGCTACAAGAATAGCCATGTGGTCGAATTCCGGCCCGAAGCCCGTGGCGGAGCTGAACACGCGGGCGGATATCAGCCGGGCCGAGAAGCCCAGCGCGGTCAGCAGCTCCTGAAAGGCGCCGTTCAGCTCGTAGCAAAAGCCTCCCCGCCCGGCCGTTACCACTTTGGCGTAGCTGTGGGCCAGCTCGATGCGGCGGCCCCAGTGAATGTCCAGATTCTCGAACGGCACCCGCAGCAGGTGGGCCGCCTGCAGCTCCCGCAGCGTCGGCAACGTCGCCGTCGGCACCCCCGCGTACCCGATTCGGTCCAGGTAGTGCTGATATTTGGGCTCAATGCGCGTCATGGTTCGGCTAGGTTGGCGGCAGCAAAAATAGCAGGCGACCGATAAAAGAGCACCGCCTGGCTTCTACATAAAAGAGCCGCCCGCTACCAATGGCAGCGGGCGGCTCGTTCGTATTCAGGACGGCTGAAGCCGGCCCTAGTTGTGGTTCTGGCGGGTATCGTTTTCGTCTTTGTTGCCGGCGTTGCTGCCGCCTTCCATGCCGTTGGTCTGGCTGGCGTCGCCGTACTCACCCCGGATACCGTCGCCGTTGCCCATGTTGCTCTGGGTACTGGTGGTGGCGTTGTTCTGGCCGCCGTTATTCTGGTTCTGCTCTTCCTGCTGGGCTTTTTGCGCGGCGGCGAAGGCCTCGTTTTTCGAGGTGCCGTCCTGGCCGTGGTTGGTGGTGCTCACGCGCTTGGCGCCGCTGTCTTCGGACGTATTGCCGGGATTATTGGGTTGGTTCGACATGATGAGAATAGGTAAGGTGGGTTGGAGTAAATAGCCGCCCGTAAGCGGCCGGTAAAAAGATAGGGCTACAGCTGCGGTACCTGCCCCGTTTCGCCGCCCGATACGCCGGTGCCGGCCGAGGTGGAGCTGCCGCCCACGTCGCCGTCGGCCGCGTTGCCGGGCTGGTCGTAGTTGGGGCCGGTGCTCACGCGCTTGCCTTTTATTTCGTGGCCGCCTTCGGTGCCGCCGCTGCCCGAGTTATCATCGGCGTTGAGGCCGCGCAGGGCCTCGGTGCCGGTGGCCTGCCGGCCCTCGGGCTGGCGCTGCTCCGACTGCGAGGTGGTAGCCTGCTGCATGTTGCGGCCATCGGTGGGAATTTCCTGTGGATCTTGCATACGAGTAAGTGGCTAAGTGAGAAAGCCAGAGCCCGTCAGGCCCCCGGCTACTACCAGGGCTATACGCCAGCCCAGCGGGGTGGTTGACAACTAAGCACCGCTTTTCCGCGCCTTTTCCCCAACTTACGACTTGCCTACTACCCCTATTGTTCAGCTTTCCGCATGTCTGCCCCGCTTCCTCCCAGTTCCGATTTCCTGCTGTCTAAAACGGATGCTGAGCTGCTGTTTCTAACCCAAAACCCCACGTTTTACCAGCCCGGCCTGGTGCTGGCGGCCCGCCAGGAGCTGCTGCGCCGCGGCGTCACACTGCCGACGGCTGATGTGCCACCCCTACCCGCCGGCCCTACCGAGGTTGACGAGTTCGACGAAGCGCCCAGCCGCCGCTGGCTGATGCCGGGCTTGCTGCTGGCTTTGCTGGGGCTGGCCGCAGTGCTGTACTGGTGGCCGACCGGCAACAAAAACTGGAAAAACAAGCGGGGGCCCGTACCCCGCCGGGCGCTGGTTGCCGTGCAAACCCACGTGCTGCCCTCCTTCGACTCGCTCACAACGGCCCAGCTCGGGCAGATGCCGGCCCGGCTGCCCGCCACCGAGCGGCTGGATACCACGGCCCAACGTAAGTTTCTGCTGCTGGCCCGCCGCTTCTGGGACGCCGAAAACCAGTCGGCCTACCTGTATCAGGAAGCGCAGGCAGCCCGCATCGACTCCACGTTTCCCGGCCAGGTCGACCTTACCCTCGACAAGTGGAAGCGCCTGACCAGCGCCTTGGTATACAACCACAAGCTGCAGCCCACGATGAGCGAGCAGGTGGCCCTGATGCACAGCGCGGCCCTGGTGCGGCGCCAGGCCCTGACGGTCATGAAAAACATGTACCTCTACGGCCAGCCCCCGCTCGACCAGAGCATGCTGTACCTCAACGATTCGGTGACGGTGATGCGCCAGACCCTGCTGGGCGTACCGACCGCACAGCGCATCCGGCCGCGGGAGGAGCTGCTCAAGCGCATCATTGCCGAGGACGCGCGCAAATCCCTGCCGCGGGCATAAATTCCGCGCTGGCGCTTACATTTCGGCGGCGGCCGGGTTTAGCTCCCATTCTACCTTGCCGCTTACTGTTATGGCTGCCGATTCGAAGCTGGCTGCGCTTTTCGCCCAAAAATCAGACGCTGAGCTGCTGTATATGGCCCAGCACGCGCGCCGCTACCCGCCGGCCCTGGGCGAGGCCGCCGTGCGCGAGCTGCAGCAGCGCGGCCTGGTCCCGACGGAGCTGGCCCCACCCCCACTGCAGCCCCCGGCTGAGCCGGCTCCCGACGAAGCGTGGCACCAGTTGGCAGCTGGGACACTGCGGCAGCTGCTCTGGCCCAGCGCCGGCAACGTTATTACCCCGCTGCTGCTGCTGCTCAACGCGCTGGTATTCGGGCTGATGGTAGCCGATGGCGCCCACATCTTCCAGCCCCAGGCGCGCATTCTGGTGGCCTGGGGCTCCAACTTTTCGCCTCTCACCCTGCACGGCCAGCCCTGGCGGCTGCTGACCAGCTGCTTTCTGCACGGCGGCCTGGCGCATCTGCTGCTCAACTCCCTGGCTCTGCTGTTTTTGGGCCGCCTCACCGAATCGATGGTCGGGCCGGGCCGGCTGCTGCTGGTCTACCTGCTCAGCGGCGTGGGCGGCAGCGTAGCCAGCGTGTGGTGGCACGCGCAGGGCGTCAACTCCGTGGGAGCCTCCGGGGCTATTTTCGGACTCTACGGCTTACTGCTGGCCCTGGCCGTGACGGGGGCCGTGCCCCTGAGCCGCCAGCAGCGCTACGGCCTGCTGTGGCTGGTGCTGCTGCTGGTACCCAGCCAGCTGGAGGCCGGCCTGCTGGGTACCAACACCACCGACAACGCGGCCCATCTGGGCGGACTGCTCACGGGTTTTTTAGCGGGGCTGATCTACGCGGTTTCCTCGTTGTGGAAGCCCCGCAAACAGCTATAATAATAGTATCCCCCAAAGATGTGGTTGTACTTACGACCAGCCCGGTTGTACCTTTGGGCCAGTTGGCAACCATCCGGCTAGTTTCTGTATCTACTTTCCAAACCTTTCCTACATTCTATGAAAAAGATATTTGTACGCTTTTGCTTAACTGCTCTGGGAAGCTTTACCGCCCTTACAGCGGCTAATGCTCAAACCCTGCCCAATGGCACCCTCGAAACCTGGTCCACCCGCAACTCGGCCCTTGCTCCTACCGGCTGGTTTACGTTCGACGACCTGCTGGCCTCCATAGGATTTCCATTCCCAACGGCCACGACCACCCGCAGCACCGACAAGCACGCGGGCACCTACGCGGCTCAGCTCGAATCCAAATCCAATCCGCTGCTGCAGGCCGTTATTCCCGGCATACTCGGCATCGGCTCCAACCCCACCCTCGAATCTGAATTCCCCGGCGGTATTCCGTTCACGGCACGGCCGGCCAGCATGCAGTTCTACTACAAGCTCACTGGCACCGGTGCCGCCGACGAAACCGCCGCCGCCCAGGTGGTACTCACCAAGTGGGACGGCACGCAGTCGAACCCCGTGGCCGGCGCGGCCATCGAGCTGACTCCCTCGGCCGGCTACACGCTGGTTACCCTGCCCCTGGATTATCTATCCTCGGTAGCTCCCGACTCCCTCCGCATTCTGTTTGTGTCCAGCACGGCCGATGAGCCCACAGTGGGCCGGGTGCTGCTGATTGATGACGTGGTGATGACCGGCACGGCCCTGCCCGTGCGCAATGCGGCCCGCAACGAAGCGGTTTCGGTGTACCCTAACCCCAGCGCCGACGGCCTGTTTATGCTCACCCACACCAAGGAAGCCAGCTGGAGCCGCGCCGCTTACACCGTCACCGATGCCACAGGCCGCGTAGTGCTGCGCCAGGCCGCCGCTTCGGCCAACTCTTTCGGCCCGCGCCGCGTAGATTTGCGGGGCCAGGGCGCAGGCGTCTATACCTTGCGCCTGGAAACTCCCGAAGGACCGGTTGTTCAAAAGCTCCTCATTCCGTGACCGAACCTACCTCACCTACCGGTGATTCTGCTGACCGCCCTTCGCGCTGGCGCCGTTTTTCGGCCGCTGCCCGAAGGGCGGTTTCGCTTCCGGTGCAGGGCCTCGACTACCTCTACCAAACCGGCCAGGCCTACCGCCACTTTACCCTGCCCATCCTCAACGGGGCCATCGGCGACCAGCTGGCGGCCCGCCAGGATTACCGGGCTATTCAGATGAGCTTCCGCCAGCTCGGCGCCGACATTGCCGTAGCCGACCTGGCCCTGACGGGTCCGCCGCTGACGACCGTCGTGTTTTTGCACGGCCTGATGGGCGACGAAATGATCTGGCAGACCGGCTCGCCCGATACCCCGCGCTACGGCCCGTTGCTGCAGCGTGAAGCCGGGGTGCGCTGCCTGTATGTGCGCTACAACAGCGGCCTGCACATTTCCGAAAACGGCGAGCTGCTCACCCGGCTGCTCACGGAACTGTGCGCTATTTACCCCGAAGCCGTGGGCCCGCTGGTGCTGGTGGGCCACTCCATGGGCGGCCTCGTGATTCGCTCGGCCGGTTACTACGGCACGCACGGCCCCGACAGCCCGGCTCCCTGGATTAGCCGGCTGCGGTCGGTGTTTTTGCTGGGCGTGCCCAACGACGGGTCGTTCCTGGAGCAAAACAGCCACCTGACCTCCGTAATGCTGCGCAAGATCAACGTGGCCCCGACGCGCTTTCTGAGCAAGGCCATGGATCAACGCAGCAACGGTATCAAAGACTTACGCCACGCCTTACTGGTGGCCCAGGACTGGCAGGACCCGCACGCCGATGATGTACTGATGCCACCCCGCACTGTGGTACCGCCCCTGCCAGGGGTGCCCTATCATGTGTTGGTGGGCTCCCTGCTCAAAACGGCGGGCTCGGCCCTGCATCACTATTTCGGAGATGGGCTGGTGGGGGCCGGCAGCGCGGTGGGCCGCATCTTCGGCGACCCGGCCCCGCCCCCGGACGCTCAGGTGTATACCCGGGTGTTTGCCCAGCAAAGCCACGCCGGTCTGCTCTCCAACCCGGAAGTGTACCAGTACCTGCGGGAGCATCTGTAGGCCGATAGTCCTATTGCATGCCGCGGCTACTCACCGGCCAAAAAAATAACCCGACCAATGAAGGCACGGGTTATTTTTTTATAAATAAAAATACTGATAAATAAATTATACTAGAATAAAATAATGATTAAAATAAATAACAATAGTTCTATCCCCTTTTTTTCTTGATATGATAAAGACCCACACGCAATAATTTTGTAACACTCAATAATTTCTTGTTGCCTAATTACTACTTCTGTTAATCACTATGTTCTTCTTTGCTGCCGTTCTGATGATGTAAACATACTACTATCAGTAGCCGGTTCGAAATATATTACACCAACTCCGCCTTGCGCGGGACCAACTCCCCATTGAGGCCTACCTAGTAGTTATCAGAACGTTAAACTTGCTCTGCGGCCAACAAAAAGCGTGTCTAGTCAGGTGTATTCAGCTTTTTACACTTACGACAATCCTGCCAAGCTTAACTCGGGAGTAACAGGCTACACGTGGTCCGGTTGTCTGCTTCCAGGCCTATTCATTGCCGGGCCTTAATATCCTAAGCGCCCAAAAGGCCAGCCCTGCTTACGCCTGGCTGGCCTTTTTATAGAATAACTAATGCAATAAAATAACTATCAACCTGTAACAATGATTAAATAAGAATACAATAGGTAACTATTAGCGGCGCTTGTAGCAGAAGTACACGTAGTCGCCACCGGCGCCTTTGTTCAAATCAACGCCCTGGCCGTTGGAACCATCTACTTTCACCCAGCCGGCGGGCGGCGCTACACTGCTGCTCGAACCGTATAGCACTCCAACTTCAATTGGATTACCATCCCGGGCATCTTTCGACTGATAACCGTAGATATAGTCGCCACCGGCGCCGTCGTTCAGGTCGGGCTGCTTCCAGCCGCCTACGCCATTGGGGGCCCAGGTGGGGAAGGTGAAGCCGGGCCAGGCGTGAAAGGCGCCGCCACTGTTGTAGGCCTGCGACCAGATGCCCCGTACCGGCCCTACTACTTCCCGGCCGTTGCAGACGCTGAAGCTGCCATTCATGCAGTAGGGGTCCCACTCCGAGCCTTTCTGCACTTTGCTGGGGTTGCGGGTGAAGGTGAGGTAGATGTACTGGCCCCCGGCACCGCGGTTGAGGTCGACATCAATTTTGGTGTAGCCATCCAACGGACCGTCACCGCCTTTGGTAATTTTCAGGTCGTAGATGTGGCCGGCGGGGTTGTCGGCGCCCGAGTAGGCGGCTACGTTTTCGCTGCTGATAAAGCCCTGGTACGGAGTAGAGCCGCCACCACCACCACCATAGCCCCCGCCCCCGTCGCCGGGTTCTTCCAGATCGATGGGCTGTACGTACTGTTGCTCATTGCCGGAGCCGAAAGGCATGGCGGCAAAGGTCTTCATGTCGCGGCGCTGCATGTCGAACTTGGGACGCTGCAAACGGGCACTTACCCCGTCGCTGGGGACGATGGTACCATCCTTCACGTACTGGCCCTCGGGGTCGACCTGAACGCCGGCCCGCACATCACTCACAAACTTACCCCACGCAGCCCGGGCCTCGGCAATAGACGTATCAACTTCATTTTTTGGGCTGCCTTTGCCCGGCTTCATATCATGCAGTTCTTCTTTGCTGCAGCTCGACAAAGCCATAACGCCGGCACCCAAGACCAAGGCTGACAGCTTGAAACGTACTGGAAATTTCATAAAGTGATGGTAATAAGAAGGTGTGTAGAAAAATGAAAATATGTTGCTAGACGGTACACTAGCACGGAGTCGTGAGCTGTAGCCCGCTGGGTGGCAATAGTTGCTGTTGGATGATACAAACGTAGCCCCTGCCCTCGCCAGCTTATAATTTATTACACCAATCTGCCTTTTGGCAGGATAACCCCGCCGTTAGTCGGTAGCTGCGGCATGTTCTGGACCAGTAGGCACCGGGCACAAAAAACCCCGCTGCCACAAACAGGCCAGCGGGGCTTCAAAAGAAATAATGCAAAATATCTTACTTGGCAGCGGCCAGTTACCCCACGGTAATTTCCGTGAATGAGCTGCTCACCACCACTTCTTTCAGTGCGAGGCCCAGGTCCGAGGTGGCCTCGGTCAGTGGGCTGGCTTCGCCGTTCACCGTGGCCTGGCTGGCCGCAAAGCCTAACCCGTGGAACACCAGCCGGTAGGTAGCGAAGCTGGGCTGATAGTCGCCTTCGATAGTCTGCACGATGGTCAGGCTGCCAGGCGTGCCCGTTACGGTGAAGCGGCGCGTGGTGCTCTGGCCCTGCTGGTAGCCGTAGCCTTCGCCGCCGTCGTCGTAAACCACGCTGGTCTCCGAGCCGTTCTTATAATACACGTGCAGGATTAGCTCTTCCACCTTTTTCTCGCCCACGTACTGCATCAAAGGGTACATTGGAATAACCGCGCCGGCCTTTACGAACAACGGAATCCGGTCGAGGGGGGCGCTGGCCCACACTTCGGCGCCGCCCTCTTTGGCTTCGTCGGTCCAGTAGTAGAACCAGTCGCCGCGGGGCAGATACATCCAGCGACCATCGGCGCCGGCCTGGGTGATGGGGCACACCAGCAGGTGGTCGCCGAGGCTGAACTCGGCCATGCGCAGGTAGGTTTCCGTGTCGTTCTGGTCCAGGAACGTGAGGGGCCGCAGCACGGGCGTACCCTGCTGCACGTACTGCCAGAACGTGGTGTACATGTAGGGCAGCAGGCGGTAGCGCAGCTCGATAAAGCCGCGGGCCAGATCCAAATACTGCTCGCCGAAGCTCCAGGGCTCCTGGTCGCCGTGGTCACCGCTGGAATGGGTGCGAAAGAACGGGTGGAAGGCCGCCAGCGCCACCCAGCGCACATACAGCTCGCCGTCCGGTGTGTCGATGAAGCCGCCCACGTCGGAGCCTACGAAGCTGAAGCCCGAGATGCTCAGGCGCTGGCACTGGATGTTGGCCAGCCACAGGTGCTCCCAGCTGGCGATGTTGTCGCCGGTCCAGGCCGAAGAGTAGCGCTGCCCGCCGGCGTAGGTGCTGCGGGTGATAGTGAAGGGCCGGTTGGGGTAGCTGAATTGCTTGACGCCCGCCGCCGTAGCCCGGGCCATCTGCATGCCGTAGATGTTGTGGGCTTTTTTGTGGGAAGCTGAGTGCCCGTCGTAATTAAAGCGCACGTCGTCGGGGAAGGTGCCCTTCTCAAACACGGCCGGCTCGTTCATATCGTTCCACACGCCCCGCACGCCATCTTCCTGAATCAGGCCCTTGAACAGGCCGGCCCACCACTCGCGCACGTCGGGGCGGGTGTAGTCGGGAAAGTTGCACAGGCCGGGCCACACCGAGCCCTTCATCAATGGCCCGTCGGCGCGGCGGCAGAAGTAGTCGTTTTCGAGGCCCTCCTTATAAACGCTGTAGTTGGGGTCAATCTTGATGCCCGGGTCGATAATGACGATGGTTTTGAAGCCATCCTCAGCCAGCTCCTGCACCATCTTCTTGGGGTCAGGAAAGTGGGTGGGGCTCCAGGTAAAGCACCGGTAGCCGTCCATGTAGTCGATGTCCAGATACAGCGCGTCGCAGGGGATTTTCCGGTCGCGGAAGCCCTTGGCGATGCCGCGGAAGTTGCTTTCCGGGAAGTAGCTCCACTTGCACTGGTGGTAGCCCAGGGCCCACAGCGGGGGCAGTTCGGGCGGGCAGGTCAGGCGGGTGTATTCCTGGGTGACTTCGGTGAGCGTGGGGCCGTAGATGAAGTAGTAGTTCATCTCGCCGCCCATGGCCCAGAAGCTGGTCACGTCGGCCCGCTCGGCGGCAAAGTCGAACGAGGCCTTAAAGGTGTTATCGAAGAAGATGCCGTGGGCAATTTTCTGCTGCAGCTCCAGATAGAACGGAATGTTCTTGTAAAGCGGGTCACTTCCCTTGGTGTAGCCGTAGGTGTCGGTGCCCCAGTTGGTGAAGCGCTTGCCGCGCAGGTTCATGTTGTCGGGCTTGTCGCCCAGGCCGTAGTAGTGCACGCCGCTCTGCACCTGCTTGCTCATCTTGACGATGTCGTTGCCGGTTTCGTAGTCGTACTCCCAGTGGAAGCCTTTCTCGTCGGCCGACAAAAGCGTGCCCGAGCGGTCCAGAATGCGGGAGCTGGCGTTTTGTTTGCTGATGGTGCAGATCAGGCGCTCGGTGGTGATGCGGTAGTGGTCGGGCTTCTCCCGGAACTCCAGAAACTCGATTTCGGGCCGGGGCTGGTCGGCGGGCACGGCGTAGCTGAAGTCGGCAGCAAAGCCCACTTCGGTGGCAAAGCGGAAGCGCAGCACTTTGTCGGTAATGACCTGCACGCTAAGTTGCACGCCATTGTCGCAGGTAAACAGGAAATCGTGGCCCTGCTGCGCGCACGACAGCACCTGACCGGGAAAGAACTCCTGCTTCCCCTTGGCGGCCAGGTCATTGACCATGTAGTTATTTTCCTGAATCGAATCGGCCATCGGTGTGTAGTCTGGAAGAAGTAGGCAAAAAAATTCCGGCCGGGCCGGAAGCACAACAATATAAGTCTGCAAGGTAAAAACGATTCCCGCGAATTTTGCCTAACATTAGCTTTCAAACGGCTGAAACCGTATTAGAGGGCTCAGAGGCCCTTTTTCTTTCGCTTCTCTTTTCGGCGTCACCGCCTGATTCCTATGGAACACCATCCTCTCAACGTGTTATTGCTGGGCTGGGATGAAGCGGCACTGGCGCCGGAACCAGCAGCCCTGGCTCTGTCGCGCCAGCTGGCCGAGCACCTGCCCGTATCCGTTATCGTACCCCGTCTGCCCGACTCGGCCACGCTCACTTCCGCCGACCAGATTATCCGCCTGAACCTGCTCAGCGCCGCCCAGCTGGCTACGGCGGCCACTACCCGCCCCGGCGCCTCGGCCGGCTCGTGGCAGGCTCCGGCCGCCCCCTATGCCGGCGCCAGCCTGCCGCCCAGCGCGGTGCTGGGTACCGTTCAGACTTCGCCCGCAGTGGCCGCGCCCCAGGCCGCAACACCAGTTTCAGCCCCCGGCTACTCCCCGCAGGCAGCCGCGACGGCTACCGACTACGGCCTGCTGAACGAGGATGAGTTTGCCGAAGCCACGGCGGAAATCGGCCCCGACGAAGCCGCCGCCATCCACGAGGCCGCCGACGACCTGACGCTCAATGTCTCCGCAAATTTGTCGCCGGTAACGGGCAGCAGCCAGCCGGTTGCGGCAACGCCGGCCACGGAAAAAGCCGCCGCACAGGCCTCGTTCGTGCAGGCGCTGCAATCGTTGGATGAAGCCGAGGAAGGCGGCGCCGATTTAAATTTCCGCGTGATTCAGTACGCCCGGTTTGCCACGCCTCTGGCCGTGAGCCAGCCTTTCGGCGTGATTTACGCCCCGGCCTGGCCGTCGTGGCTGGCGGCTCTGGAAATCCGGCAAACGACCGGCCGGCCGCTGGTGCTGCACGTGCAGTCGCTGGCTGCCGACCGCGACTCGCCCGCCGACCGGGGCTGGATTCTGGAGCTGGAACGCTTAACTTTGCGCCGGGCCGATTTGATTCTGGCCAACACGGAGGAGCTGGCCCAGCGCCTGGTTTCCTTTTATTCTCTTCCCGCAGCCCGTATTCGGGTGATTGACGCCGCCGACACGGCAGCCATCAACCAGGCACTGACTCATGTGACGCCGCGCGCGTAAGCCCGGCACGATTTACCGTATTCCCTTTTTCATGTCCGATTCTTTCGAACAACGCTTTGAGGCTACCCTCGAACTGGATGGCACCGACGGTGGCGTTCAGGTCCTGATGCCGTTCAACCCCACTGAGGTATTCCAGCAAAAGCCGCCCTTTCACGTGCGCGGCACCATCGACGGCTTTCCGTTTCGCCTGACGCTGGAGCAAAACAAGGACAACGAGTTCATGCTGCCCGTGGGCAAGCAAATTCGCCGGGCCATCGACAAAACCTGGGGCCTGCCGGTCGAGGTGGTCATTCAGCTCGACACGGAGGAAGCTTCCTTCGAGCTGCCCCAGGACCTGGAGCGGGCGTTGTCGCAGTCGGGCTACCGCCCCAAGTTCGACCAGCTGCCTTACCCCTACCGCCGTGAGTACGTGCAGTGGATCGAGCGCGCCAAGAAGCCCGAAACCCGCATGCGCCGCATCAAGGAATCGGTAGAATTGATTAGCGCCGGCAAAAAGCTAAGCTAAAGAACCAAAAAAAGTCCGTCGGCACCGACGGACTTTTTTTATGGCTAGGGAGACAGGCAGAAGCCTTAAGCCACCGCGCCAAGACTTTCTTCAGGGTTGCTGGCCTACACCCGGGCCAGCACCAGGGCCGTGCGGTTCGTCACGTAAAGGCTCAGCTTGTTGACCTCGTCTTCCTGGAACGTCTCATATACCAGTGAGTCGTCCACGCGCTGGAAGCCGCCGAACTGGGCCGCGTCGGAAGTCAGGATGATGCGGTAGCGGCCGGGCTGGGGCACGAAGAAGCGGTAGTCGAAGATGCTGGCCGTGACGTGGAAGTTGAAGATAAAGATCAGGCCGGCCCGCTCGAAGATGAGCACCTGGTTGTGGTTGTCCTGGTTCAACTCCTTAGCCGGGGCAGCCGACAGCACCCGCCGCTGCCGGGCCGTCGTCACCATGGCCTGGTCGAACGCTTGGAAATACTGGTACTTCAGGTCGGGGTTGTCGGCCAGGGACCATTGCCGGCGGGCATGCTGGTAGCTCCAGCTGTTGCCTTCACGCGGGAAATCGACCCACTCGGGGTGGCCGAACTCGTTGCCGATGAAGTTGAGGTAGGCCTCGCCGCCCAGGGCCAGGGTCAGCAGCCGGATCATCTTGTGCAGGGCCAGGCCCCGGGCCACGATGTCGCTGGGGTCGTCCTTGTGCATGTGGTGGTACACGGCCGCGTCCATGAGCCAGTGGGCGAGGGTTTTGTCGCCCACCAAAGCCTGGTCGTGGCTTTCAGCGTAGGCCACGGTTTTCTCGCCCAGACGGCGGTTGGTCAGCGTGTACCACAGCTCGCCCAGGCTCCAGTCTTCGTCGCGCTTGTGCTTGAGCAGCTTGATCCAGTAGTCCGGGATGCCCATGCCCAGGCGGTAGTCGAAGCCGATGCCGCCCTCGGCAATCGGCCGGCACAGGCCAGGCATGCCGCTCATGTCTTCGGCAATGAGCAGGGCCCCGCGCTTCATTTCGTGGATGAGCATGGTGGCCAGCTGCAGATACAACACGGCATCCTCGTCCACGTCGGGGCCGAAATACTGGTCGTAGCTGCCAAAGGCCACGCCCTCGCCGTGGTGGTGGTAGAGCATGCTGGTCACGCCGTCGAAGCGGAAGCCGTCGAAGTGAAACTCCTCGAGCCAGTAGCGCAGGTTACTCAGCAAAAACTGCTGCACCTCGGGCTTGCTGTAGTCGAAGAGCTTGGAGTCCCAGCCGGGGTGGTTGCCGCGGGCCCCTTCGTGGAAATACTGCCCGCCCGAGCCGTCGAAGTTGGCCAGGCCCTCGGCTTCGTTTTTCACGGCGTGGGAATGCACCACGTCGAGCAGCACGGCAATACCCCGGTTGTGGGCCTCATTCACGAGGTGCTTCAGGTCCTCGGGGGTGCCGAAGCGCGACGAAGCGGCAAAGAAATTGGCGACATGGTAGCCAAAGGAGCCGTAGTAGGGGTGCTCCATCACGGCCATCAGCTGAATGCAGTTGTAGCCCAGCTCCTGCACGCGGGGCAGCACTTTCTCGGCAAATTCGAGGTAGGTACCCAGACGGTGCTCCTCGGTGGCCATGCCCACGTGGGCCTCATAAATGAACGGCTCCCGCACGTAGTTCTGGATGCGGAATTTCTGGTCAGTCCAGGCAAACGGCGTTTCGGGGCGCCACACCTGGGCGGCAAAGTCCTTGGTTTGCTCGTCCTGCACGGCCCGGCGCACGGTAGCCGGCAGCCGGTCCTTGCCGCCATTGGCCGCCCCCACGTGTACTTTGTAGCGGCTGCCGTGGGTGAGGCGGCCGGCATAGTCCTTATCGGCCAGAAACACTTCCCACACGCCGTCAGGTCCTTTTTGCAGGGGCGTTGCCCCCCGGTTCCAGCCGTTGAAGTCGCCGGTGAGCGACAGGTAGGTGGCAGCCGGCGCCCACTCCCGGAACCAGTAGCCGCGGCGGCGTCCGTCGTAGTTGAGGCCCAGGCGCTGGTGGGCGGTAGCAAACTTGGGCAGGGACCCACACTGCGCCGTTATTTCAGCCAGGCGCTGCTCCAGCCGCTGCTGGCGGGCCTGCAGTATGGGTTCGTAGGGGGCCAGCCAGGGGTCGTTTTGCACCAGGGGCAGCGTGGACTCAGCGGCAGTAGTCGGCGAAGAAGTTTCCATAGCAACGGGAGAGGTTGAAGCCAAAACTACGATTCCCGGGGCAGAGCGGCCGGGCTGGCGCAAGGTAGCATTCCGCGGGGCTGGTTTCAAGGTACAATCGTATCGAGGATTTTTTACCAGCCCTGCCCTGCTGCAGCAATGGAACGGACACAATATGGCCTCCTAGTTTGTTGTTTACTAGTTCGCAATTGAATAATAAACAACAAAACGAATTTTGATTTTGTTGTTTATTATTTACGAATTCTATAATAAACAACAAGCTAACAACCTACCGGGCGATGGTCATGCGGGCTTACCCGGAACAAATAACAATGCGGGGCTATATTTCACCCAAATAACCCGCTCCGCGCCCGATGAAAAGAATCCACCTCTTTGAGCTAGAAGATTTTCCCTGGTTCCCTGGTTGGCTGCGCACCTGCCTGACCCGGCTGATGGTTGTGATGCACCGTGCCATTGGCTCGCCCCAGCAGCTGAGCAAGCTCCTGATCCGGGCGCTGGCCCACAGCCGCCAGCCAAGGATAGTGGATCTGTGCTCGGGCAGCGGTGGGCCCATGCTGGAGGTGCTGGCCCACCTGCAGCGGCAACCCGGCAATTCAGATCTGGCCTTGGTGCTGACCGATTTATACCCCAATATCGAAGTTGCCGAAGCGGTAAACCGCTCGACTCCCCCCCACCTCTCCTACCGGACCACTCCCGTAGATGCCAGTCAGGTTGGGGCCGACCTGCCCGGCGTGCGGACCATGACGGGCAGCTTTCATCATATGCGGCCGGCGCTGGCCCGGGCCATCCTGCAAAACGCCCGCGACAGCCGGCAGCCCATCTGCATCTACGAAATGAGCGACAACAGCCTGCCCACGGCCATCTGGTGGATTTCGCTGCCCCTGATTTTTGTAATAGCCTTTTTCCTCACGCTTTTCGTACGGCCGCTGACGTGGCGGCAGGTGGTTTTTACGTTTCTGGTGCCCATTATTCCGCTGTGTTTTGCCTGGGATGGAGCCGTTTCCAACGCTCGCACCTACACCCTGCGGGATATGGACGACTTGCTGGCCGGCCTCGAAACCGAAGGCTATACCTGGGAAAAAGGCCGGATTACGGGCCGCGGTACCAAGCTCTACCTGCTGGGCCTGCCCACCTGATGCTACCTGCTGCCAGGCCGGGCGATGCGTCGGAAGTGGCAGCCCAGCTGCCAGGAGCGTCGGCAGGCCCGGGCACATCACTATCTTTCGAGTATGAACTCTCGCCTTTCCCTGGTGGCCCTGGCGGCCCTGCTCTCCTGCTCCCGCGTTTCTGCTCCCACCGCTACCACGGCTCCGGTTGCCGCCTCTGCTACCAGCGTGCCAGCCGCTGCACCACCCGTCACGGCGGCCAAGGCCATGGTGGTATCGGCCCACCCGGAGGCCTCGCGCATCGGGCTGGAGATTCTGCGCCGGGGCGGCAATGCCTACGATGCGGCCGTGGCGGTGCAGTTTGCCCTGGCCGTGGCGTTGCCCGTGGCCGGCAACATTGGGGGTGGCGGGTTTCTGCTCTACCGGGGCGGCAATGGGCAGGAAGGCGCCCTGGACTTCCGGGAAACCGCGCCGGCCGCCGCCGCCCGCGACATGTACCTCGACCAGCAGGGCAACGTGGTGGAGGGCCTGAGCACGGCGGGCCACCTGGCCGTGGGCGTGCCCGGTACCGTGGCCGGTATGGAAGTGCTGCACAAAAAGCTGGGCCAGCTTAGCTGGGCCGAAGTGGTGCAGCCCGCCGTAGACCTGGCCGCGCACGGCCTGGCCCTTACCGCCAAGGAAGCCACCGGCCTGAACGCCAACCGGGCCGTTTTCCAGAAGTACAACCCTAAGAAACCCCTGGCCTACCTGGCGCCCGACAACGGCACCTGGCAGGCTGGCGACACGATTCGCTACGCCGAGCTGGCCCAGACGCTGGCCCGCATCCGGGACCAGGGCCGGGCCGGGTTCTACGAGGGCCGCACCGCCGACTTGCTCACGGCCGAAATGCAGCGTGGCAAGGGCCTTATCACCAAGCAGGATCTGAAAGGCTACGAGCCCAAGTGGCGCACGCCCCTGCGCGGCCAGTACCGCGGCAACGAGGTGCTAACGTTTCCGCCGCCGAGCAGCGGCGGCGTGGCTTTGCTACAGATGCTGCAGATGCTGGAGCCCTTCGACCTGCGCAAAATGGGCTGGCACTCGCCCAGCGGCGTCCACCTGATTACCGAAGCCGAGCGGCGCGTATACGCCGACCGCGCCACTTACCTCGGCGACCCGGATTTTGGCCGGGTACCCGTAACGCAGCTGCTCGATAGGAACTACAATAAGCAGCGCATGGCCACCACCCAGCCCCACCGCGCCACACCCAGCAAAAGCCTGACGGCCGGCCCCGGTCTGCCGGCTTACGAGAGTGACCAGACCACCCACTACAGCATCGTGGATGCCCAGGGCAATGCCGTGAGCTGCACGACCACCCTTAACGGGGCCTACGGCAGCAAGGTGGTTGTGGCCGGGGCGGGCTTTCTGCTCAATAATGAAATGGACGACTTTAGCTCGAAAGCCGGGGTGCCCAATGCCTACGGGCTGGTGGGCGGCACAGCCAACGCCATTGCGCCCGGCAAGCGCATGCTCTCCTCGATGACGCCCGCCATTCTGACCCGCAACGGCAAGCTGCTAATGGTAGTCGGCACACCCGGCGGCAGCACTATTATTACCAGCGTGCTGCAAGCCATTCTGCACGTCATCGACTACGACATGAGCATGCAGCAGGCCGTGGCCGTGCCCCGCCTGCACCATCAGTGGCTGCCCGACCAGATTGACGCCGAAAATGAAGCCCTGACCGACGCCATAGCTGACTCGCTGCGGCAGCGCGGCTACACCATCAACCCACGGGGGCGCTGGGGCCGCGTCGATGCCATTCGGGTGCTGCCCAACGGCCGCCTCGAAGCCGGCGCCGACCCCCGCGGCGACGACACCGCTTTGGGGTATTAGCGGTGAGGTGGTGAAATGGTGAGTTTGACGTTCGGTTGACGCCACTGGCGTGTCATTGCGAAGGAAGAAGGACCTTCCGCGCATCCAGCGGCGTCAATCTGTCTTCTGCCCAGTACGACCTGACCTTTTACCCAAAAGCCCTTTCCTACTTGCGCGGGAAAGGGCTTTTTACATTTATCAGGCCTTGCTAGTCAGGCGAGGAAGGTCCTTCAACGAGCGGACGTCAGGTGAGGAATTACAGACGAAGTTGAAGACAACCGAACGTCAAACCCACCATTTCACCACCTTACTATCTCACCTCCTACGCCTGGTCGGCGGGCTGGAGCTGGCGGGCGGCATTGGCCAGGGCCTGGCCCAGCAAGTTGAGGCGGGTGGCAATGGCCTCGGTCTGGGAGTCGGCGGCGCCGGTGACCTGCTCGCCCAATGTAAAGAGGGAGCTGCCGATGCTGTCCACGTCGTTGTTCTGAATGTGCTGCTGCAGGCTGCGCAGCTCCTGCAGGATTTCGGCGTGCACGGCCTCACCGCTCTGGCTTAGGGTGCGAATCCAGTCCTGAATGTTGCTCAGGCCTTCGGTGCCGGCTTGCTGAATATTGCCATTGAGCACGTTGATAGCGGCATTGAGGTGATTTTCGGGGTTGTCGGTTGGCGTAGCCATGGAGGAGGGTTTTGGTAAGAGGAAGGTTGAAAAAAGAGCCGCGAGCTTACAGCGACTTGAGGTTGCCGGCGGCCATAATCAGGAGCTGGCCCAGGTGGCGCAGCTGGTCGCCGATGCCGTTGTGCAGGTGCGGGCCGGCCCAGTCGTGGGTGTTGCTGGCGGCCCGGGAAGCCTGCTCGCCCAGGCGCTGCATCAGGGCGGCGGCCGCGGGCCGGTCGCCGTTCTGCAGGGAGCTTTTCAGCTGGCCCAGCTCCCCGGCCGCTGCCTGCAGCACGGCGCTGTTGGAGTTTTGCAGCTGCGGGCCCCAGCTGTCCAGAATTGGAATCAGGCCGCTGGGGTCGTGGGCGAAGGTGTGGTTGTTGAACAGGTCGCTCAACGACAGGTTGGTGGAATAGAGGTGGTCGTTGAGGTTGTCGGAGGAAAGGGCCATGGTCGTAGGAATTGGGAGGTTGAGCTACTCTCTACGGCCGGGGCGCGCGGGTCGTTGCTATGGCCACTTGGGCGGGCTTTGCCCAACCGCGTATCTTGGCGGCCTCATCTGTTTTGCCGCCATGCTCTGTTCCTTTTGTCGCGCCGGGGTCCTGCTGGGCCTTTTTCTCTCTTCACTCCCGGGACTGGCACAGCGCGAAGCAGGTGGGCCACCGACCCAGGACCCGTTTGCGCGGCGCGCAACCACAGCGCCCACCACCGGCATGGGCAGCTACCAAAGCCACGCCTACCGAAGCGGGGCGCTGACCATCCGGAGCACAACGGGCGCCACCGTGCGGGTGCATCCCTGGGCTGAGGGCGTGGTGCGGGTCGAATATTTTCCGGCCGGGCAGCCCGTAAGCGAAATAGCGTCAGTGAGCGTGGTGCAGCGGCCTTACATTTTCGACCATCCCGCGCGCCTCAACCGCAAGCTGGAGCCGTACCTGCGCAACGTGCAGCCCGACCGCAGCCTGGTGCGCAACCAGCCCACCGCCCTGGTCTGGCCGCTGGTGACCAATACCGCCCAGGAGTACGTGGTGCGCATCGACAAAAAAACCTTGCGGATTAGCTTCGACTACCAGGGCCAGAGTCTGGTTTCGGAAGCTGCCGGCGCTTTTCAGCAGCTGCCTGCAAGCGGCGGTACGGCCGGCGGCATGGGCATCTCCTTTCGCCTCACCCCCGATGAGCACCTCTACGGCACCGGCTCCCGGGCCCTGCCCCTGGATAGGCGCGGCCGCCAGCTTACGCTCTACAACGAGGCCCACTACGGCTACCAGAACGGCGAGCCCACGCTGAACGTGAGCCTGCCCACGGTGGTCAGCAGCCGGGGCTATATGCTGTTTTTCGACAACCACACGGCCGGCACCCTCGACCTGGGCGCTACCGAGAAAAACACGCTCGAATACCGGGGCGAAGGGCTGAACAGCCTGGCCTACTTCCTGATTGCGGGCACTTCCTACGCCGAAATCCTGGACCGCTACACCACGCTCACGGGCAAGCAGCCGCTGCCGCCGCGCTGGGGCCTGGGGCTGATTCAAAGCCGGTTTGGCTACAAGACCGAGCAGGAAATGCAGCAGGTGGCGGGCCGCATGCGCCGCGCCGGGTTTCCGCTCGATGCCCTGGTGCTGGACCTGTATTGGTTTGGGGGCACCACCCGGCAGGGCGACTTCCGCTGGCAGCCCCAGCAGTTTCCCGACCCCAAGCGCATGATGCGCCGCCTCGACTCGGCCGGCGTCAAGACCATCCTGATTTCGGAGCCCTACGTGATGCGCACTTCCCGCAACGACGCGCTGGTGCGGAGCCAGGGCCTGGTGGGGCGTGATACGCTGGGCCAGCCCTACACCGTCGAATCGTTCTGGGCGGGGCCGGCCACGCTGCTGGATATGTTCCGCCCCGCGGCGCGCCAGTGGCTGTGGCAGCAATACGACCGGCTGAAGCAGGACGGCGTGGGTGGTTGGTGGAGCGACCTGGGCGAGCCGGAAAACCAGCCCGCCGCCATGGTGTACGACCTGGGCCCGACGCGCCGCGTTCACAACGCCTACGGGCAGGACTGGAACAGTATTCTGAGCGAAGGCTACGCCCAGCAGTACCCGCAGGAGCGGTTGTTTAATCTGGCCCGCTCGGGCTGGGCGGGCATGCAGCGCCACTCAGTATTTCCGTGGTCCGGCGACGTGAGCCGGTCCTGGTCGGGGCTGCAGGCCCAGGTACCCATCCTGCTGAGCATGGGCCTGGGCGGCGTGGGCTACATGCATTCCGACGCGGGCGGCTTTGCCGGCTCCAACATGGATGCCGAGCTGTACACCCGCTGGCTGCAGCTGGCCAGCCTGGGCCCCATTATGCGGCCCCACGGCGTGGTAGCCCCCGAGCCCTACCACTACCCCGAGCCCTACCAGAGCATCGTGCGCCGCTACGCCCGCCTGCGCTACGAGCTGCTGCCCTACCTCTACACCCTGGCCTGGGAAAACAGCCAGACCGGCACGCCCCTGGCCCGGCCCCTGAACTACGGTGAAACCCGCCTCGACCCGCAGTCGGTATTTCCCCTGCTTTCGCCCGAGGAAGAAGACCAAAGCTGGGGCGAAGCCGCCCGGCCCGTGCCGACCTGGAACTGGAGCACGGCGGCTTCCACCACCTGGGGCTCGGAGCGGCTGGCAGCCCGGCGGGCCCGCGCCTTTGCGGCCAGCAACGCGCCGGCACTGACCAACGTGAACGACCAGTACCTGCTAGGCCCCAGCCTGCTGGTGGCCCCGGTGCAGCAGCCCGGGCAGCGGCGGCGTAACGTGGTGCTGCCGCCCGGCCGCTGGATCGACTTTTACTCCCACCAAACCGTGGCCGGCAGCCAGACCGTGGGCATAGCCGCGCCCCTGGCTCAGATTCCGCTGCTGGTGCGGGCCGGGGCCTTCCTGCCCATGGCGCCCTACGTGCCCACCACCGCCCGCTACCGCACCGACACGCTGAACGTGCGCTACTACGCCGATACCTCCGTGCCCGAGTCGAGCTTCACGCTCTACGACGACGATGGCCGGTCGGGGCAGGCCGCAGCCGGGCAGCAGTTCACCCTGATTGCCTTTGCCGGTATGCTGCGCGGCACGCAAGCCGATATTGAGGTGCGGCAAAGTGAGGGCCGCTTCGCGGGCAGCCCGGCGTGGCGCCTGATCAACCTGGAAGTGCCGCGCGTGCTGGCCGCGCCGACGGTGGTGCTGCTGGATGGGCAGCCGGTGCCACCCACGGAGTGGGCCTACGAAGCAGCCAGCCACACGCTGCGCCTGCACGCGGTGCTGAGCGAGAAGCCCCTGCGCATTTCCGTGCGGGGCCTGCAGCTGGATGCGGACCTTTCAGCCACTGCCCAGCCCGAGCTACTGACCCTGGAAGCCCCCACCCGCCCCACGTTCAGCACCAGCACCGAACTGCGCTACACACTGCACACGCCGGGCACCTACCCGCTGCTGATTCGCAACGCCGTGGGAGAAATCGTGCGGTCCTTCCCCGCGGCGCAACAGGCTGCCGGGCCGCATTCCATTGCCTGGGACGGCACCGACAACGCGGGCCGGCCGCTGCCTAATGGCCTGTACTCGGTTGAACTGCAGGGTCAGCACCAGCGCCTCGTGCTGCTGCGCGACTGATGCCGGCGGTAAGCCGAAGAATGGAAATATCACGCCCGCTTCGCCTGTCATCCTGAGTATTCCGCGCATGTGGCGGCTACGAACGACTGGCGTAACAACTACTTATGCTAGCGCGACAAGGCCCTTCGCTGGGCGGACGTTAGATCAAGGATGACAGAACCTAACAACGGCAGTACGCGAGAGTCTTTGCCCAACGTGACCCAGTCTATCAGAAAACAAAAATTGCTTTTCTAAAAGCGGCGGAGGCGCTTTTTGCTCAGCTCGTAGCTAATGATGGCAGGCACGTAGAAGGTCACGTCGGCCAGGAGCTTGGCCAGCAGGATGCCGCCGCTGAGGCTACCGAGGGCTTTGGGCAGGTAATACATCAGCGCCGGCCGAATCAGCAGGCTGTCGAACACTTCGGCCAGGCCAAACTCCACGGCCAGGGCCCGCAGGTTGCGCAGCAGCGTCCGGCCCGTGTAAGGCAGTCCGGTGGCGTGGCGCTGCCGCCGGGCCTGCAGAATATCCAGGGCCAGGATGTAGCCGAAGTAGGCGCCATTGCCCACCCAGGTGCCCGCCAGTGCCGTGGCCGCGTAGCTGCCGGTCAGCTCAAAGGCCAGGCCGGCCGCCGCCAGCGTAGCCGCCACCGACAGCAGCTCGGCGGGACCGTAGCGTTTCAGCCATTCCTTTAGTTTCGCTTTCATGGGTTTGCGGCCCGCTTTGCCTTCCCTGCGTAGTGCCGGTTCTGGTTCTGGTTCCGGGCGTACCTAGTTCGAGAGTAGGGCCAGATCCTGCAGAATCAGCTCGGCAATAGCCTGGCGGCCCTCGATAAACTTTTCGTCGGCGGGCTTGCCGTCTTTGGGCTCGGCATTGAGGGCAAACAGATACACGTTGCCGCCCTGCTCGAGCCAGCCCACAAACCAGCCGTTGGTTTGCTTGGCGCGCTGGGTGTGGCCGCTGGTGCCGTAGAGCTTCCACTGGCGCGTGGCTTTCAGCTGAAACAGCTGCTTGGTCAGGGCCTGGTTGCGGGGGGCGGGGGGCAGCTTCTCGTCGTAGAGGAAGCGCAGGAAGTTCACCATCTGAAACTGCGAGATGCGCGAAATGCCACCCATCCAGAACGAGGTCAGCACCTCGGGCGTCACGACCATCTGCCCAAACTTGAGCTTGAGCAGGCTCTGCTGGTAGCGGCGCACGCCTACTTCCTGGGCAATCTGCTGCTGGCAGGGCTGGCAGGACACGCGCAGAGCTGGGCGCAAGCGCAGATCCTGGTTCCAGACTTCCGGGTCGCGTCTCACTTGGTCCCAGGCAAAAACGTGGCTGGTATCAGCCAGAACCCCGGTTTCCAGCCCGATAAGCGTGTTGGGAATGGCGAAGGTGGCACCGGGCAGAAAGCCCTGGCTGCAGCGGGCCACATCGTAGGCCGTGAAGTGGTTGGCTTTCTGGTCGTAGAGCAGAAATGAACCCCGCAGGCCGTAGCTGTCGAAGTATTTCTTGAAGTCGCGCTCCGTCAGCGCCTGCCCGCTGGCGCTAAGCCGAACGAGCAACAGGAGAAATAAAACCGGAAAACGCATCAGGCACGAAGCTGAAAAGTTGGATTACCACGGGAGAGGAAGCGCCCGGCAACCTCTATGCCCAAATACGCGGAACGGCGAAATACGGTAAAAGAAAGAACAGCTCGGCAGTATATAGCCCTGGGCCGCTACGGCTGCCCACCCAGCTCCTGATGCACCCAGGGGTAAATTTCCATCGTCAGGCTGCCGGCCTGCACGGCGGGGTCGGTTTCGGTGAGGCGGCGGGCTTCCTCCAGGCTTTGGGCCTGAAGAATGTACATGCCACCCAGGGCACTTTTCTCTTTGGGGCCGGGGCAGCGGCCGGCCAGCGTGAGGCGGCCCTGTCGGGTGAGCTGCTGCAGATGCGCCGCGTGCCCGGCCCGGATGGTCGACACCGTTTCCATATCCCGGACCTTGGCAGTGCCGTTTTTCAGCAGCACCAGGTAGTAGGTTTTGGCCGCCGCCTGGCGTTTGGCGGCCCGCCCTTCCGACTGAGCCGCCACCGGCAAACTACCCAGGCCCAGTACCAGCGTGAGCAGCAGGAATCCATGTTTTTTCATGGCAATGCGTTTTATAGGGTGAACCCCAATCCGCTTCTCTGTACGGTGGTTACGGGCCGGAAGTAGCAAACCCGCGGCTGTTACCAGACTTTGGCGTGGCGCCGGAAGCTGCTTTTTCGACCCTTTTTCCGTTGACTATAAGTCAATTAACGCGCACCCGACACACCCGTAAAAACAATTTCAGAGCCACTCAGTACTACTAGGCTCTTGCTGCAGCACTGGTCTCACCACCTCTTTTTCTATTGCTATGACTTCCAACCGCACTTTGGGTCGTTCCGACCTTTCGATAGCCCCGCTCGTACTGGGCGGCAACGTTTTTGGCTGGACCGCCGACCAGGCCACTTCTTTCCGCATTCTGGATGCCTTCGTGGCCGGCGGCGGCAATGCCATCGACACGGCCGATGGCTACTCGGTGTGGGTGCCGGGCCACGTGGGCGGCGAGTCGGAAACTATTATCGGGCAGTGGCTGAAGCAGCGCGGCCACCGCTACGACGTAGTTATTGCCACCAAAGTGGGCTGGGAAGTGAATGCGCACAACAAGGGCCTGGCCAAAGACTACATTCTGCGGGCCGTGGAAGGCTCCCTGCAGCGCCTGCAAACCGACTACATCGACCTCTACCAGTCGCACAAGGACGACCCGGCGGTGCCGGTGGAAGAAACCCTGGAAGCCTACGCCCGGCTGGTGCAGCAAGGCAAGGTGCGCGTCATCGGGGCCTCCAACTTCACGGCCGAGCGCCTGCGCGAGTCGCTGACGGCCAGCGAGCAGCACGGCTTTCCGCGCTACGAAACCCTGCAGCCGCTCTACAACCTCTACGACCGCGCCGACTTCGAGCAGAACCTGCTGCCGCTGGTGCAGGAGCACAATATCGGCGTGATTCCCTACTACGGCTTGGCGGCGGGCTTCCTCACGGGCAAGTACCGCTCGGAGGCCGACCTGCAGAAAAGCGCCCGGGGCGGCGGCGTAGGCCAGAAATACCTCAATGACAAAGGCCTGCGAATCCTGGCTGCCCTCGATACCGTGGCAGCCCGCCTGCAGGCGACGCCCGCGCAGGTTGCCCTGGCCTGGATTATCGCCCAGCCCGGCCTGACGGCCCCTATTGCCAGCGCCACCAGCCCCGAGCAGGTAACGGAGCTGCTGCACGCCCTGGAGCTGCAGCTCAGCCCCGAGGACCTGGCCCAGCTGAGCCAGGCCGGCAGCTAAACAGCAGTGCTACGCTCAGTATTGAAAAAGCCTGCCCGAGGTTTGGGCAGGCTTTTTTGTGAGTAACATACTTGCTAAACGGCTTGGGGGTGCGGCGCAATTTTCCTGGGAAGTATGCTTTACTTGCCGGTATGCTCCATCCCATCCTTTGCGCCTTGCTCAGCGCCGGCCTGCTGCTGACTACCGCCTGCACGTCGAAGTCGGCGGAAACTGCTGCGACGCCCTGCGCGGAAATCCCGGCTGCCTACTCCGTTACGTCTCCCGAGTGGGCCCGCAACGCCAGTATCTACGAGGTCAATATCCGGCAATACACGCCGGAAGGCACGTTCCGGGCCTTCGAGCAGCACCTGCCCCGCCTGCAGAAAATGGGCGTAGTCATTCTGTGGCTGATGCCGATTCAGCCCATCGGCGAGAAAAACCGCAAGGGCAGCCTGGGCAGTGCCTATTCCATTCGGGACTACCGGGCCGTGAACCCCGACATGGGCACCATGGCCGATGTGCGGCACCTGGTGGCCGAAGCCCACAAGCTGGGCATGCACGTTATTCTGGACTGGGTAGCCAACCACACCAGCTGGGACAGTAAGCTGGCCACCGAGCACCCGGAGTGGTTTACCAAGAATGCGCGGGGCCAGTTCCGGCCACCGGTTGCGGATTGGCAGGACGTCATTGACCTCGACTACCGCAAGCCCGAGCTGCAGCAGTACATGCGGGCCAGCATGGCTTTCTGGGTGCGCGAGGCCGACCTCGACGGTTTCCGCTGCGATGTGGCGGGCCTGGTGCCCACGCCGTTCTGGGAGCAAACCCGCGCCGAGCTGGAGAAAATCAAGCCCGTGTTTATGCTGGCCGAGTGGGACGAGCTGTTTCCGCCCACTTTCCTGAAGCCCGGCGAGTTTGACCCCAATACGCACCTGCTGGAAAAGGCTTTCGACATGACCTACGGCCTGCGCCTGCACGACGTGCTCGACAGTGTGGCCCGCCGGCAGCGTCCCGCCCACGACCTGAACCGCTACCTGGCCCGGGAACGACGAATGTACCCGCCGAGCGTGTACCTGATGAACTTCACCAGCAGCCACGACATCAACAGCTGGGACGGCAGCGAGTATGAGCGCCTGGGCCCCAACGTGCAGGCCACGGCCGTGCTGGCGGCCCTGCTGCCGGGCATGCCCATGGTGTACAGCGGCCAGGAAGCGGCCCTAAAAAAGCGCCTGAAGTTCTTCGATAAAGACCCGATTGAGTGGGGCAACTATCCCTTGGAGAACTTCTACACCAAGCTGCTCACCCTCAAAAAGCAGCACCCGGCCCTGCTCAACGGCGACGCGTGCAGCCAGTTCCGCGCCCTGCCCGTCTCCGATTCCACCAGCGTATTCGCCTTCACCCGCTCCAAGGGCGCGGCTACGGTGCTGGTAGCCGTAAACGTGGCGGCCCAGCCCCGCAAGCTGCGGGCACTCACTGCGCCGGAAGGCAGCTACCGGGAGCTATTCAGCGGCCAGATGCTGCGCTTGGCTTCGGACACGGAGCTGGCTCTAGCGCCGCACGGGTATGTGGTGTATGAGCGGGTGAAAAATTAATGTGCTAATGTGGGCAATGTACCATTGCGAGGACGTAGGACATTCCGCTCCTCAGGAGGCGTCAGTCCGTCCTCTGCGCGATACGACACAACCTTTTACCAGAAAGCCCCTTGCTACACATAGTAGCAAGGGGCTTTTCAGTGAAGGATGCTTTCTACATTTAAGAGGTCGGATTGCTTCATGCCTCGCAAGGACACATTTAGCACATTCTCCACATTCTCACATTAAACCCCTAATGCTGCCACTGGCCGAACTTGCCGCGGCGGTAGTCGTCGTAGGCCTGGTGAATTTCGGCTTCGGTGTTCATCACGAAGGGTCCCTGGGCGACGACGGGCTCGTTGAAGGGCTGGGCGTGGCCGAAGAGCAGTACACTATCCGGGCCGGCCTGAATGCGCAGGGCGTCGCCGTCGTGGTTGAATTCGGCCAGGTTCAGGGCTTCTACCACTTGGCCGTTGACGGTGAGCTGGCCCCGGATAACGTAGAAAAACACGTTGTGCGAGGCCGGCACGCCGATGCTGATTTCGCCGCCGGGCCGAAAGAAAATCGTGTTTAGCGTCACATCCGACAACGTTTCGAAAGCGGCTTTCTGCCCCTGCCACTCCCCGGAAATCAGGTTGACAGTTACTTTGCCTTCGTCGAGCGTGAGGCTGGGAATGTCTTCTTTCTGCAGGCCGATATAGCGCGGCTCGGTCATTTTGAGGCGGGCGGGCAGGTTTACCCACAACTGCAGAATTTCCAGGTCGCCGCCGGTTTGCTTGAACTCCGAGGACGAGACTTCGGCGTGAATCAGGCCGCGGCCGGCCGTCATCCACTGCACCCCGCCGGCGGTAATCACGCTTTCGTGGCCCCCGCTGTCCTTGTGCATAATGTCGCCCTCCAGGATAAAGGTGACGGTTTCCATGCCGCGGTGCGGGTGGGGGCCGAAGGGCAGGCCGTTGTTGTGGGGCCGGTATTTCTGGGGGCCGTGGTGGTTCAGAAACAGAAACGGGTCGACCTGCTCCAGGGTGCGCGAGGGCAGCGGCGAGTAGGTTATCAGGTCGGCAATGGGCGAATAAGCGGCGCGGTGAATCTTCTTGATGGTACGCATAAACGAGGTAGAATCTGGAGTGTAGCTGGTAAACAGACTCGGCGCCTTTTTGTCAGCTGCTGCCCCAGCTCCTGCTGCTCTACGCGGCCCGCGGGCCGGAAGATGCCGGGCCTTCAGGGCGCATTGCCTTCCGGCACGGCGGCCACTACATCAAACGCCAGCTCGAACTGATTGCCAATAGCCCGGTCGCCCAGGTTCTGAAAAAAGGAGCTGGAGTTGAACTGCACCCCGAACTGCGTGCGGTCGACGGCCGCCGTGCCCTGCACCCGCAGGCGGTGCCCGGTGCGCGTGAGGGTGGCCGGAAAACGCAGCGGCCGGGTGATGCCCCGCACCGTCAGCTGGCCCACAGCCTGCCCGGCGGCCAGTTCGCGCAGTATGAACACGGCCGTCGGAAACTGCTCGACGGCGAAGAAATCGGCGCCGCGCAGGTGGGTTTGCAGCTCGGCGTTGGTGTGCGCAATGGTGCGCATATCAATTTCAAAGCGGCCGTTGCGCAGGGTGTTGCCCGCGTACTCTACCTGCCCGCCCCGCAGCTGCACCGTGCCCGATGGGGCCCAGGAGCCCAGTTCGGCGTGGCCGGTCCAGGTGAGTTTGCTGGCGCTGGCCTCGACGCGGTAGACCACGGGCGCCGGGCGGAAGGCGAAGCTGCCGAGCAGCAGCGTGAGAAAGAGGAATGTTTTCATGACGAGAAATGACGAGGTGAGAAATTCAGCGGGCGGCTATTTCGGCTGCACCTGGGCTTCGGTTTCAATCAGGCCCATGCCCTTGTAGAGCTTGCCGCTGGCGTCCCGGGCCAGAATAAACCACAGCGCGTCGCCGCCATACAGGCTTTTGGCGCTGGCCGCGTAGCGGTAATTCTTCGCGAAAGTGTAGGTGGCGCCCGGCCGTAGCCGGCCCTGCGGGCAGTTGAAGAGCCCGGCAAACTCGGCGGGCGTCTGGGTCAGGTTGGCTTGCCAGCCCTCGGCACTGTACCAGATAAAGCTGCCGCAGGCCACGACTTGCAGCTCCTGCCCGGTTTCGTTGCGCACCATCGTGCTGTGCTTCCACACGAAGTGGCCGGGCTTCGCCGGGTCGGGCTCGGGGTAGTTGGGGTTGGGCGTGTGCCAGAGCTGCAGCCCCACGGGCACTTGGCGCAGCTTGTCGGGCAGGGCGCGGGTTTTGTTGGTCCAGGCCGATTGGGCGGCCAGCGGGGCCGGAGTGGCGAGCAGCAGAAGCAGCGCCGGAAGCAGGGTTTTCGTGACCATCGTTCGGGGAAGTGAAGTAGGGTCCGAAGGTGGCCGGCCGGGCCGCGGGAAGCGCCCCAAGTGCCAATTTGGGACGTCCCAGATCCGGATCTGGCACCAGGTTGCTAGCGGGAGCCGGCGGCGTATTCGCTCGGGGCCACGCCCACCAGCTGCTTGAAAATGCGGTTAAAGGTGGTTTTGGAGTTGAAACCGCACTCAAAGGCAATGCCCAGCAGGGTGAGGCGCGCGGCATCGTCGGTGGCGCCGAGGCGGCGCTGCACCTCGGCCACGCGGTAGCCATTCACCAGGTCGTTGAAGGACTTGCCGAAGCCGTTGTTGACGGTAAAGGAAATCAGGCGGGGCGGCAGCCCGGTATGGGCCGACAGCTCGGCCAGCGTCAGGGTGGGGTTGCGGTAGAGCTGCTCGTCCTCCAGGGCCCGCCGGATCCGCTCCTGCACGGCGGCATCGACTGGCGGCACCTCTTTGGGCGGAGCTGCCACGGGCGGCCGCGGGGCCGGGCTGTCGGCGGGCAGCGCCGCGGCGGGCTCGGGCGGACTGGTGAGTTCGTCGGGGGCAAAGTGCACGGCCTGCATGTTGGCCTGCCGCAGCCCCACCACCCCAATCAGAAACACAACCAGGCCCAGCAGCTCGGTGGAATAGTCGTAGCGATAATACAGGTTGAAGTACTCGCGCAGCACCACCTCCACTATCCACTGCGCACTCACCACGCCCACCAGCACCAGCAGGGTGCGCAGCCACCGCAGCCGCAGCTGCGACACTTCCGAGAAATTATCGACCAGCCAGCGCTGGTACTGCCGCAGCAGGCGCAGGCTCAGCAGCAGATATACGAGGAGGGAAAGCCAGGTACTGATAAACTCCAGCCGGTAGGTGTAGGGCCGGTGCACCTGCTGCCAGAACTCGTTGCGAAAGGCGTAGCTCTGGGTACTGAGCCAGCCGTAGAGCAGCGCCTGCGCCAGCACCGGCCCGAAGTGCCACAGGTGCCGGGCCCGCAGCCGAAAATCGTGGTTTACCAGGCTCTGCACGTAAAAATAGAGCAGCGGGCCAAACGCCAGGGAGTAGTAGATGGGCAGAAAATACAGCTCGGGCCGCAGCCCGTACACGCCCGCGACGCGGAAGAATCCATCGAGCAGCCACAGGGCAATGGCCAGCATGAGCAGGGCCAGAAACCGGTTGGGCACCCGGTTGTGGGGCCCAAACCAGAGTAGCCCGGCCGCAAAGCCAGCCTGGGCAATAACGGCGAACAGCAGGATGGCAAGGGAGTTGAGCGTGAGCTGCATAGGTGGGAAAGATAGTAAACCAAACCGCACGCTACGGCGTCGGTTATCGGCGGCCGTTGTAGTCGAGCTAAACCCTTTGCTACTGTCCACCGTTAAAGCCAACCTGAAAGCGGCTTTGGGTTTCCAGAGCCGGTTTATGGTTCCACGAAATACCTTGCTCCCATGAAGAAGCTCCTTGTTATTGCCGCCTTACTTACCACGGGTGCATATTCGGCCAGCGCCCAGTCGAGCACGACCACCACGACCAAGCAAACCACAGTAACGCCCGCTACGCCGGCCGTGCCCGCCACCCCGGCTACGCCCGCTACCCAACAAACCACGGTAGAGTCGACGACGACCACGGTGGATCAGCCAACGACCACGGTAACGCAGGCTCCGCCCGTTCAGACGCTGCCCGCCGATGCCAAGGTGAAGGACAAGCGTAACAAAACCAAAGTGAAGCCCAAAGACAAAGACTAGCTCTAGTCTTTTCTCGGTCCTATTTCCCAGTAAAAACGCCCGGCTGCACCTCGTTGCGGCCGGGCGTTTTGCGTGGCTTTCATCCTGCCGTTTCCGGGCGTAAGCGTGGCATCGGGCCCAATAGCAGCCAACGGCCCAGCGGCAAAACATTACCCGTATTGCACTGTTGGTCAATACTCTACTTTGTGCAAGCTTAACTATACTGCCTGCCTTGCGTTAGCGCAAGGGATTATGCCCATACCTATGCTCCTTGCCGCTGCTATCCAGCCCTTCGACTGGAACCGTATCCTGTTTTCCGACGATGCCCCGCCCCTGTTTCTGCTGGAAGTAGCCCTGCGTTGCGTGCTCACCTACCTGATGGTTATCGGGGCCCTGCGCGTGACGGGCCGGCGCGGGGTGCGGCAGCTATCCATCTTCGAGCTGAGCATCATTCTGGCCCTGGGCTCGGCCGCCGGCGACGCCATGCTCTACGACGACACGCCCCTGCTGCACGCGGCCGTGGTGTTTGCTATGGTGACGGGCCTCTACTTACTCTTCAATAAGGCTACGGAAAAATTTCCGCGCTTCAGCGACTGGCTGGAAGGCAAGCCGGAGCTGCTCGTAGAAGAAGGGCGCGTTTGCGTGGACCGGCTGCACAGCCAGAACCTGACGCAGAAAGAGCTATTTGGGGAGCTACGCCAACTACAGGTAGAGCACCTGGGCCAGGTGCGTCGCGCCTACGTGGAGGCCACCGGCGACATCAGCATTTTCTTCTACGACGACGACCAAGTACGGCCGGGCCTGCCCATCTGGCCCGAGCGCCTACAGCAGGCCCGGCGGCGCGTGGAGGAAGCCGGCCAGCATGCTTGCTGCAACTGCGGCCAGGTACAGGAGCTGGCCAAAGGCGGGCTGGCCCAGTGCTCCGTGTGCCAGGACGACCAGTGGATTACGGCCTGCGACGCGAAGCGGGTGAGCTAGATTTCGTTGCTTTGCCCGTCACTAGCTCTTCTGCCCATGATTCCGCTGCTCTACGTGCACCACATTGCCCTCATCTGCTCCGACTACGCCGTGTCGAAGCAGTTTTACACCGAAGTGCTGGGGCTGCGTGTCATTCGGGAAGTGTACCGGGCCGAGCGGCAGTCCTACAAGCTTGATCTGGCTCTGCACGGGCACTACATCATCGAGCTGTTCTCGTTTCCCGAGCCGCCGCCCCGCCCCACCCGGCCCGAGGCCACCGGCCTCCGTCATCTGGCCTTCGCCGTGTCCGATCTGGAAGCCACGGTGGCCTGGCTTACGCAGCACAGCGTGGCGGCCGAGCCCATTCGCACCGATGAGTTTACCGGGCGCCGCTTTACCTTCATCCAGGACCCCGACGGGCTGCCGGTAGAATTCTACGAAAGCTAAGCCGGCCTTACTGCTCGTTAAATTCCCGGTTCCGTACAGTTCGGTGGTACCAGACCGGACGGCTTTCGGGGCAACAACACACGCTGACGAGGCCCTCGGTCGGACAGCCGGCTTACAGCCCCAGCCGCAACGCCAGGCCCGCCCGGAACACCTGCGAATACACCCCGTTCATTCCGCCTTCCTGCGAGCCGCGGTAATCGGTAAACCCACGGGAGTAGCCCAGCGACAGTCCCACCTGCTTGTAGTAGGCCGTCAGGTTCAGCCGGCCCCGCGCGTCTACGGTAGGGCGGCTCAGGTCCTGGTCGGCGCTGTAGCTCACACCCTTGCCCGACACCGCACTGCCCTGCTCGTAGCTGCGCAGTACCAAGCCCATTTCCGGACCGGCCGTCAGGTCCAGGGCTATATCCCCCAGATCGAAGCGGTGGCCGAAGAAAGGATGCGCGTTGAGACCATAGTTTGCCAGCGTGGTGTGCCCGTCGGCTTTTATGTCGGTGCCATTACGGTCCAGCACGCTGGTAATCTGCACGCGGCTCCGGAGCACTTCGTAGCCGGCCTGCACCCCCAGCAGGGTATTGTCGGCCGTGACGCGCTGCACCTGCCCGGCCACTCCGTACGAAAACGCCGGCCGTCGACCATAGGCATTGCTGGTGTAGGGCCGCACGCCGGCGGCTGGCGGCTGCACGAGCGTGGCATTGCTGGCGGCCGATGCCCCGCGGAAAGCGGCAGCTCCCGAAGTCAGGTGAACCGAGACTTCCGTTTTCTGGCCGTAGCTCAGATGAGCGGCCAGCGCACTAAGGAAAAACAACGTAATTTTTTTCATAACTACATTCTGGATAAAAAGAAGGAGATACAAGCCGCCTCAAAACTACGCAATGCTGTATTGTCGGCGGGCGATTGAGTTGAGGTTCACTACACCCCCAGCCGGTACGAAATACCCGTCCGGAAAACCTGCGAGTAAAGCTGATTGAAGCTATCCGAATAGTCTGAGCGGTAATTGCTCAGGCCCCGGGAATAGCCCACCGAAAACCCCAGCCGCTGGTAGTAAGCCGTCAGATTCAGCCGGACCCGCACGTCTACTTTGCGCTGCTGTCGGTCCAGGTCGGTAGTATACGTCGCCTCGTGGGGGCTGGCGAGCGTGGCTTCGGCAGTTTCGTGACTGCGCTGCAGCAAGCCGATTTCGGGGCCTAGGGTCAGGTCGTAATCCAGCTTATGACGCGTGAGGCGGTAGCCCGCGAAGGGGTGCACAGTGATAAAGCTGTTGGCCAAAGTGGCCGTGCCCTGGGCCGACAGGCCGAAATCGTGCTTATCGAACACCACAAAAATCGGGGTCCGGCTTTGCAGCACCTCGTAGCCGCCCTGCACCCCAAACACCAGGTGGCGGGCCGTAACGTGCTGCACCTGCGCGGCAGCCCCGTACGCCAGGCCCGGCTTTTTCCCGAACGGATTGCCGGTGTAGGGCACGTCCAGCAGCGTATACAAGTACTTGTAGGGCGGCTCGGCCTCGTTGTCGGGAATGAAAATGGCGGCCTCCTCACTAGCCGATTGCCCCCGGAACAAGGATGCGCCCGACGTGAGGTGTACCGATACTTCCGTGGTTTGTGCGTGGCCCAGGGTGGCGGATAGTGACATGAGCAATAGCAGGGTGATTTTCTTCATCAGGGCCTATAGAATAAGTTCGGTTGTAAAGGGAGTAGTCGGGGCCGGAAAAGGTTGTATCCAGGGTCCTGGTTTATTCCGGCAAGAATTTTCCCCGGCCGAATGGCTTTTGTGCCCGATATTACCGCCGCTATGCCCCAACCGAACACCCCGCTGCCTTACCTGATTATTGACTTCGACAGCACTTTCACCCAGGTGGAAGGCCTCGACGAGCTGGCCGACATTGCCCTGCAGGGCCACCCCGACCGGGAGAAAGTCGTGGGCGAAATCCGGGCGCTGACCGACCAGGGCATGAGCGGGAGCCTGAGTTTCTCGGAGTCGTTGAAGCAGCGGCTGGCCCTGCTGCCGGCCCGGCGCGAGCACCTGCCGCTGCTGGTGGCTCAGCTCAAGGGCAAGGTGTCGGAGAGCATCGTGCGCAACCGCGGCTTCTTCGAGCAGTTTCCCGGCCGCGTCTACATCGTCAGCAGCGGCTTCCGGGAGTTTATCGAGCCCGTAGTGGCCGACTTCGGCATTGCCGCCGACCACGTGCTGGCCAATACCTTCACCTTCGACGCCACGGGCCGCATCACCGGCTTCGACCCGGAAAACGTACTCAGCCGCGACGGAGGCAAGATTTTGCAGCTGCGTGAGCTGGACCTCGAAGGCGACGTGTACGTGCTCGGCGACGGCTACACCGACTACCAGATCCGGGAAGCCGGCTTGGCCAACCGCTTTTACGCCTTCACCGAAAACGTCAGCCGCGAAGCCGTGGTGGCCCGCGCCGACGAAGTACTGCCTTCCTTCGACGAGTTTCTCTACCAGAATAAGCTGCCCATGACCCTGAGCTACCCCAAAAACCGCATCAAAGTACTGCTGCTCGAAAACCCCGACGTGCGCGCCGCCGAGCTGTTCCGCGCCGAGGGCTACCAGGTTGACTCCGTGCCCGGCGGCCTCGATGAAGAAGAGCTGCTGGAGCGCATTGAGGGCGTGAGCATCCTCGGCATCCGGTCGAAAACCCAGGTAACGGCGCGGGTGCTGGAGCGGGCCAACCGCCTGATTGCCGTGGGCGCCTTCTGCATCGGCACCAACCAGATTGACCTCACGGAGGCCATGAAGCGCGGCGTGGCCGTGTTCAACGCGCCCTTCTCCAACACCCGCTCGGTAGTGGAGCTGGCCCTGGGCGAAATCATCGTGCTGGCCCGCCGCATTCCGGAGAAAAACCCCAAGATGCACCAGGGCGAGTGGGACAAGTCGGCGCGGGGCTCGTTTGAAATCCGGGGCAAAAAGCTCGGCATCGTCGGCTACGGCAACATTGGCTCCCAGCTCTCGGTGGTGGCCGAGGCCGTGGGCATGCAGGTGCTTTACTACGACGTGGCCGAAAAGCTGCAGCTCGGCAACGCCGTGCGCTGCCGCACCCTGCAGGAGCTGCTTCAGCAGGCCGACGTGGTGACGCTGCACGTGGACGGCCGCAAGGACAACACCAACCTGATCGGGGCCGCCGAGCTAGCCATGATGAAGCCCGGCGCCCTGCTGCTCAACAATGCCCGCGGCCACGTGGTGGATGTGCCGGCCCTGGCCGCGGCCCTGCGCAGCGGCCACCTCGGCGGCGCCGCCGTGGACGTATTTCCCTACGAGCCTAAAACCAACGACGAAGGCTTCGAGAGCGAGCTGCGGGGCTTGCCCAACGTGCTGCTCACGCCTCATATTGGGGGCAGCACGGCCGAGGCCCAGCGCAACATTGCCGAGTTTGTGCCCGAGCGGATTATGCAGTACATCAACACCGGCAACACCCAGCAGAGCGTCAACTTCCCCAACATTCAGCTGCCCCTGCAGCAGGCCCACCGCCTGATTCACGTGCACGCCAACGTGCCCGGCGTGCTGGCCCGTATCAACAACGTGCTGGCCGAGCACCACGTCAACATTCTGGGTCAGTACCTGAAAACCAACGAGCATATCGGCTACGTCATCACCGATATCGACAAGGAATACGACCAGGAAGTCATTCAGGCCCTGCGCGCGGTAGAGCACACCATCAAGTTCCGGGTGCTGTACTAAGGATTACAATAGGTTATCATGCTGAGCGCAGCCGAAGCATCTCTACGGCAATGCTAAAATTAATCAGTACTGCGGTAGAGATGCTTCGGCTGCGCTCAGCATGACGTTCTGCTTTTTGCCCATTCTCAAATCGGCTCTAAACAGAAACGGGCGGCCTCACTTGGAGCCGCCCGTTTTCGTGTTATCCGTAAACGAAATCTTAATTCCCGCTTGGCGTCGGCACCGACGGCTTAGGGTTGCGCAGCTGCAGCTGCTCACGCGTTGTCACGGTGCCCACAGTCATGCGCAGGTTATAGTCGCCGGCGGGCAGGCCAGTGAAGTCCAGGGTTTGGTGGTGGGCCCCCGCCGACTGGCGGCGGTAGTCCGACACGCGCACCGGAGCCCCGTTCTGGTTATACAGTACCCAGCCCATCGGAATTTCTTCGGGAAGCTCGTAGCGCAGCTGCACCACGCCGTTGCTGGGGTTGGGGTAGATGCTCATCTTATGGGCCCCTACGCCGGGCTTGCTGCCGGCCATAGCCGCCGGCGTGGGCTCTTCGGCCTGCACGGGCTGCAGCTTCCACATCTGGTTTTCGCGCCCGCTAAAGCGCCACTGATGGATGCTGCCTTCCAGGCTATTGGCCGAGTCTTTGGCCGTCAGGGCTTTGCTGCTGTGCTTGGCCAGCAGCTTGTAGTAGCCGTCCTCGGTGGGCTCGATGCGCCACGCCTGGTTGTTGCCGCTGTAGTAAGGCCACAGGTCCAGGTCGGCCCCGTTAGAAGTCGAGCTGCCCAGTACTTCCAGCACGCGGTTGTTGCCGGGCACCATTAGGCGGTAGAATCCGCCACCGAGGCTTTCAATCTTCCACTGCGGGGCAGTGCTGCGGGCCAGAGTCGCGCCACCGGCGGCGGCACCCACAGCCTCGGGCTGGTAGGCCTGGCTGTTGGGCCGATACGGGTCAATGACTTCCAGGGGCTTGCCGGTCGTGCGCGAGGTCAGCACGTACACGCCCGGCGCCAGGGGCTCGGGCTGCTGGTCTTTCTTAGCCTTAGCTTCGGCCTCGGCGGCGGCTTTGGCCGCTGCTTTGTCGGCTTTGGCTTTGGCTTCGGCTGCTTTGGCAGTGGCTTTGGCCGCGTCGGCATCGGCCTTGGCCTGGGCGGCATCCGCTTTGGCTTTGGCCGTGGCGGCCTTGGCTTCGGCAGCGGCGGCAGCTTTGGCCGCGGCCTGCTCGGGAGTTACCGCCGGCGCCTTGGCGGGCTTGGCCGGTGCCTCCGACTTCGCTACGGCTATTGGCTTGGCGGGCGCGGCGGGTTTGGGAGCCGCGGGCTTGGGCATAGGCTTAGCGGCTACGGGCTTGGGAGCCGGCGCGCTTCCGGGCGGGTCGGGAGTAGTGGGTGAGCCTAGCGGGTAGAGGCTGGTGGTCGGGATAAGCTGGGGCGAGCTGCCGGGCGGCGTCCAGAGCAGCTGAAACTGCGCGTCGCCTTCACCTTCGGCAAACTCAATCTTAATCGTGGTTTTCTCGCCGGCCCCGAGGCTGACGCTGCCGTTGGTTAGCGCGTTGCCGGTAGAGCCCTTCCAGGTGTCCAGAATTTTCTTGCCGTTAATCCAGAGCCGCACTTCGTCGCCGGTTTTGGCTACAAACCGGTAGCTACCCGTGCTGGGCGCGGCCAGCAGACCTTCCCAGCGCACCGAGAAGTTGTCTTCGGGCAGGCCCGGACCTGGCGACTTTTTGCCCCAGTTAAAGTCCATGGCGGCATCGACGCGGCGCAGCACCGGCGCCCCGGCCATGGTACCGTTGGCGAAGTACGTGCCCGTCAGGCCGGTGCCGGCATTCTGCACGGGCAGGACCAAACGAGTGAGCAGTGGGCCGCCAGCGGCTAGGGTGGTTGCCCTGGTAGCAGGCGCTAAAGTTGTTACGCCAACGCTAAGACCGGCCACCAGTGAACAAAATATTGAGCAACGCACAGGCAAAAGAATTTGAGGTGAAACCAGAGTAAAAAGCCAGCAATTCGGGCCCTTACTGTCCAGTTAGTATTCAAACAGAGGCATGAATCTACCGATTATCACCCAGCCATGCCAATCTTGAGCCGCTTGTCTTGAAAACGAACCGGTTCTTGTAAGCACAGTACAACTCTTAGCTCCCGACAATCACCGCCCGGCCTCAGAAATCAGGCATTCATCATTAACTATATAGTCGCTCTGCTACAGGCCACAACTAGTGCGGTTTCGCGCGCCCGGTCGGGCTCATTTACGAGGTTGTCGGCAGCCGCCTTGCCCGGCCTACAGCCGGTCCCGGACCTGGGCCAGAATCCGCTCTACCTCCTTGCGTACGACGCTGGTTTCCACCACGTAGTTGTTGTTGAGAAAACTCACGGCCAGCAGCCGGCCTTTGCGGGTGCGCAGGTAGCCGCACAGGTTATGGGTGTTGGTCAGCGTCCCGGTTTTGCCCCAGAACCAAGGGCCACGGGCATCGTGGTAGCCACGGCGCAGTGTGCCATGCCCGCCCCCACCGGCCAGTAAGCTCAACAGCCGCGGTTCGGGCACTTCCTGGTGCAATTTCAGGAGCAGCGCCGTCAGGTCGCGCGGGGTGGCCAGGTTCAGGCGCGACAGGCCCGAACCATCCACCCAACGCAGCGGGTCGGGCAAATCAGCGAGAAACTCCTGGCGCACTGCCCTAATCGTGCGGTCGGTGTTTAGGGAGTCAGCGCCCAGCTGGCTGGAGCACATCAGCAGCAGCTGCTCGGCCAGGAAATTGTCGCTGACCTGCAGCATGCGCCGGTAGAGTGAGTCGACGGGCAGGCCGCGCAGAGTACGCAGCGTATCCTGGGGCCGCAGCTGCCAGGGCAGGGCCTGCACCGGCCGGCGCAGCGTATCCTGCAGCAGCTTCAAGAGCAGGCCGGGACTGGTGCGAAAGGGCGTTTCATCTACCCAGCTTTTGGCGGAAGGCCGCACGAAAAAGCGGTTTTCCAGCTCGGCCCGCCGCACGTGGTCGGCGGCCGGAAAGCCCGGCGGCGCTGGCTCGACCAGGGCTGCAAACGACGTCGGAAGTACGCGTAGCGGCTGGTTGGGCCGGGAGTAGAAGCGCACCGTGTTGCCGTACACCGGAAACGGACCCCGCTCGGGCGAAAAGTAATAGGTATAGTCGTCCCAGCTCCAGCCCGGCCCCAGGGCCTCGACGCAGGGAATGGGCAGGTAAAAGAGCTTTTCGGGCCGGCTTTGCAGAAACGCAAAGGCGCGGCGGCTGGGCACATCGCCGTGCAGCAGCGTAGGGTCGCCGGTGCCCCAGAACAGCAGGGAATCGGGGCGAACTACGTAGCGCAGGCTGGGCAGCGAGTCGCCGAGCAGGTGCAGGCCGGCATATAGGCTGAAGAGCTTCATGGTGCTGGCCGGCGTGAAATACTGCCCGGCATTGAGCTCATACAGCGCCTCGCCGGTCGTAGCGTCGCTGATACTCAGGCCCACGTGGTGCTGGCGCAGCACGGGCGAAGTCGTCAGCAGCCGGTTGAGCCAGCGCGGGCCGCGGCCCTGATACAATGCGGATTCGGCGGTGTTGTCGTCGGCTTTGGATTGGGCCTGGGCGGCGGGCAGCGCGGGTAAAAAGAGAAGCGCAACAAAAAGCAACAGCAGCAGGCGGGGCATGAGCAGCGGATTTGGGACGTGCAATATGCAAACTCATCTGTCGCCTGTCATCCTCCTACCTCGCTGCCTCCAGCGCAAGTTTATCAGATAGGCGCCCACCGGCCCGCATATTTGAGTAGCTTTGCGTCCTGTTATGCCAGACAGAACCCCTACTCCCGCGACTACCGCCAAGTACATTTTCGTTACCGGCGGCGTGACTTCCTCCCTGGGTAAAGGCATCATTGCCGCCTCCCTCGCCAAGCTGCTGCAAGCCCGCGGCTTTCGGGTCACCATCCAGAAGTTCGACCCCTACATCAACATCGACCCCGGCACGCTCAACCCCTACGAGCACGGCGAATGCTACGTCACCGACGACGGGGCCGAAACCGACCTCGACCTGGGCCACTACGAGCGGTTCCTGAACGTGCCGACCTCGCAGGCCAACAACGTGACGACCGGCCGCATCTACGACCACGTCATCCGGCAGGAGCGCGAAGGGGCTTACCTGGGCAAAACAGTGCAGGTAGTACCCCACATTACCGACGAAATCAAGCGCCGCATGCTTATGCTCGGCGAAAAAGGCGAGTTCGATATCGTCATTACCGAAATCGGCGGCTGCATCGGCGACATTGAGAGCCTCCCGTTTGTGGAAGCCGTGCGCCAGCTGCGCTGGGAATTGCCCCCGAACGACTCAGTCGTGATTCACCTAACCCTGCTGCCCTACCTGGCGGCGGCTGGCGAGCTGAAAACCAAGCCCACCCAGCACTCGGTGCGCGACCTGCGCGAGGCCGGTCTGCAGCCCGACATCCTGGTGTGCCGCTCCGAGCACCCGATTCCGATGGAGATGCGCAAGAAGATTGCGCTGTTCTGCAACGTGAAGATCAACTCGGTTATCGAGGCCCTCGACGCCGACAGCATCTACTCGGTGCCCCTGCTCATGCTCAAGGAGCACCTCGACGAGCGGGTTATCAAGAAAATGAAGCTCACCGGCGGCAGCACCCTGCCCGATCTGGAAATCTGGAAGGACTTTTTGGGCCGCCTCAAGAACCCGACCGAGGAAATCACCATTGCCTTGGTCGGTAAGTACGTGGAGCTGCCCGACGCCTACAAGTCCATCAACGAGGCCTTCGTGCACGCCGGCGCCCAGAATGAGTGCAAAGTCACGGTGCGCAGCATTCAGTCAGACCACGTCACTTCGGAAAACATTGCCCAGCTGCTGCACGGCGTAGATGGCGTGCTGGTAGCGCCCGGCTTTGGCGAGCGGGGCTTCGAGGGCAAGGTGGCCGCTATTAAATACGTGCGCGAAAACCGGATTCCGTTCTTCGGCATCTGTTTGGGCATGCAGTGCGCGGTGGTCGAGTTTGCCCGCAACGTGCTGCAGCTAGAGGGCGCCTCCTCCACCGAAATGGACCCCAACTCGCCCTTTCCCGTCATTGCCATGATGGAAGAGCAGAAAACCATTACCCAGAAAGGCGGCACCATGCGCCTGGGCGCCTACGCCTGCGAGCTGCGCAAGGGCTCGAAAGCGGCCAAAGCCTACGGCCGCAACCACATCAGTGAGCGGCACCGGCACCGCTACGAGTTCAACAACCAGTTTCTGCAGCAGTTCGAGGAAGCCGGCATGATTCCCTCGGGCCTGAACCCCGACACGGGTTTGGTGGAAGTAGTCGAGCTGGCGGGCCACCCGTGGTTTGTGGCCGGGCAGTTTCACCCCGAGCTGAAAAGTACCGTGCAGAACCCGCACCCGCTGTTCGTGCGCTTCGTGAAAGCCGCCATTCAGCACCATAAGAACGAGTTTTAGGGTATTCCCTGAGCAACGACGCCTGTCATCCTAAGCTTTGCGAAGGACCTTATCCCAGTTGAACGAGTCGTTTTTACGTCGGTCGTTCTAGCGTGGTAAGGTCCTTGGCTTTGCTCAGGATGACAGGCGTGTTTTACGCCGCCTTCTGCCAAAAATACCGGTTTGCGAATATTCCTCTGCCAATAGCGACCTTTGCTCTGGCTCGCCGGATTTTTGAGGCAAGCCGCGCTTTCCCCGTACCTTTGCATTTCGTGCCGCACCGCGGCCCTTACCTATTCCTGTCAGTACCTTCCTTCGATGGACAAAAACCAAGCAACCGGCCTGTTTCTGATTTCGGCCTTGCTCCTCGTCTACCTGTTTTTCTTCGCGCCTAAGCCGAGCAAAGACCAACCCGCCGATAAGGCTCCCACTGCCGCCAGCAAAACCGGAGTAGCGCCCGCCGCCGCCCCACTCGACTCGGCCGCCGCGGCCCGCACGTTGGGCTCCTTTGCCGCCGCAGGTCAGGGCACGGCCCAGCAGGTACAGCTGCAGAACGCCAACCTGACGGTTACCTTCTCGACCAAAGGTGGCCAGGTAGAAGCCGTGCGCCTGAACAAGTACAAGTCGTTCTTCGGCAAGCCCCTGGACCTGATTGACGCGCAGAGCGCCAAAATCGATACCCGCTTCCGCACCACCGACGGCCGCAGCATTAAGCTCTCGGACCTGTATTTCCAGCCCGGCGCGGTGCAGCCCGTAACCGTGGGCGAGCGGAAAGGCCAGAGCCTCACGTTCACGGCCGCCGTGGCCGGGGGCAGCATCGAGGAGGTCTACACCTTGTTTGACGACTCCTATGAAGTAGGCTACGTCCTGCGCATGCCCGGTGTGGCCAGCACCCTGGCCGCCGAGCCGCTGACCTTTACCTTCGAGGACCACGTGCGCCAGACCGAGCAGGATGCCCAGCAGAACCGCAACCACTCGACCATCAACCACTACCTGGCTTCCGACGACCACGGCGCCCTAGCCGAAGCTTCCGAGAATCCTGAGGAAGTGAAAATTGCTGAGCCCCTGAAATGGGCCGCTCACAAGCACGACTTCTTTATTGCCGGTATCATTGCCGACAACCAGTTCACCACCGGCCAGTTCAACTCCAGCGTAAACCTGGAAGACAAGACCTTCCTCAAAACCATGCGCAGCACGCTCACCATTCCGGTGGCCGACGTGCAGAGCGGCAAGGCTCAGTTCCGCTACTACTTTGGGCCCAACTCCCTGCCGGTTCTGGAAAACGTAGCGCCCGGCTTTGAGCGCAACGTGTACCTGGGTTGGGGCATTTTCCGCTGGGTGAATAAGGGCGTGATTCTGCCCGTGTTCCACTTTCTGGAGCAGTTTATCGGCTCCTACGGCATCATCATCGCCCTGCTCGTGCTGCTCATCAAGCTCGTAACCTGGCCTTTGACCTACAAAACCTACGTGTCGCAGGCCCGCATGAAAGTGCTCAAGCCCGAAATCGACGAACTCAAGGAAAAGTACGGCGACGACCAGACCAAGATTCAGAGCGAGACGATGAAGCTCTACTCGGCCTTCGGCGTCAGTCCGCTGGCCGGCTGCGTACCCACGCTGCTCACCATTCCGATTCTGCTGGCCATGTTCCAGTTTTTTCCCAATGCCATTGAGCTGCGCCAGGAGCAGTTCCTGTGGGCCAAGGATTTGAGCAGCTACGACGTCTTCATCAAGCTGCCCTTCTACATCAAGTGGTACGGCGACCATATTAGCCTCTTCACGCTGCTGATGACGGCCTCCACCCTGCTCATGACCTGGCAGAGCAACCAGGTCAACACCCAGATGCAGGGCCAGATGAAGGTAATTGGCTATGTAATGCCGGTTATCTACATGTTCGTACTGAACAGCTTTGCCGCCGGCCTGACCTGGTACTACTTCGTGTCGAACATGGTGACTTTCGGCCAGCAGTTCATCACCCGCAGCTTCGTGGATGAAACCAAGCTGCGCGCCCAGCTCGAAGCCAACAAGGTCAAGAACAAGGACAAGAAGCCCTCAGGCTTCCAGGCCCGCCTGGCCGAGGCCATGAAGGCCGCCCAGGAGCGCGAAGCCCAGGCCAAGCAAGGCGGCGGAGAGCCTCGTGAACCCCGGGAGCCCCGGGAGCCGAAAGGTGACAAGCCCCGCAAGCCCACCCGCCGCTCCTAGTTCTTTCGCGCCATAGCTTTTGCCAACGCCTTCCTGCCATCCGGTGGGAAGGCGTTGCGCATTTTAGTCTTCCCAGTCACTCGTGCCTCGCCAGGTTCTGCCCAATAATACATCCAGCAACAGCCCGTCGGCCCTGCTTCCACTGCTCTTAAGGCGCTGCCGCAGCACAAGGCCGAAGGAAGTTCGCAAGCAAGCACCGCACCCCATCCGGGGCCGGCACAACTACGTAGGTGCCAAGTGAAAACGGGTTATTGCTTAGTGGCTCGTTTTTTGGAACTTAGCCGGTACCACTTTCCCAAACCCCTCGCCCTATGCGTCTTCCTGCTTCCTTACTGCTTGTCTTTCTGCTGTGGGCTGGTAGCGCCCCGGCGCAGAACCTGATTACCGGCAAAACCAAAACCAAGGCGGTAGCCGTTACGGACCGCTCCAAAATCAAGCTGGTAACCAAGAAGCCGGTGGCCACCAATGTAGCGGCCAAAAAGGTTGACTCGGCGCCGGTGTTCGTGTTTAAGCGCACGCCCTGCTTCGGCACCTGCCCGCACTACGAGGCCACGGTGTATGCCGACGGCCGGGTATCGTACACGGGCTACGGCTACGTGGCGCGCACCGGCAGCCACGAGCTGAAGCTGCCCCAGGCCGTTGTCAACACGATTCTGGACGATGCCCGCCGCCTCAACTTCCCGACCTACGAGGAGCGCTACTCGCAGGGCTCTACTGATTTGCCCGCCACGGTGCTGAGCATCCGGCAGCCCAACGGCCAGCTGAAAACCGTGCAGGCCGAGGAAGGCACCCCGCCCGAGCTGGACAGCCTGCTCAAATACATCAGCACCGAAATCGAGAAGGTTTCGGGCGGCCCCAGCAAGGAATAAATACCCAAGATGTAAAAAGCAACGAGGGGAAGCGGCCAGCAGGCGGCTTCCCCTCGTTGCTTCTCAAGCCGTTCAGGTTTGCTTAGAACTCCACGATAAAGCCGATAGTCGGCGTTACCAGGGCGCTGGCGTTGTCGATGAGGATAGGAATGGCGTTGCTGCCGTCGGGGCGCAGGGGCTGGCCGTCGGTGGTTTCGAAGCCGGAGTTGTCGGCGGTGCGCTGGAAGCTGTAGCTGGGCGTGGCCGGCCGCTTGGTCAGCAGCACGTTCTGCACGTCGACGTAAAAATCCAGGGTGAGGCGGCGGAAGTTGTATTTCTTGTCGAGGCGGAAGTCAACCTGCTGAAAGGAGCCCAGGCGCTGGGTATTCAGCTGGCCGAAGTCGAGAATTCCGGTGCCGATGGTGCCGTAGTTCTGGCGCGAGGCGTCCAGGTCGAAGGGCGTGTAGGGCGAACCGGCCGCAAAGCGGTACTTGAGGCCCACTTCCCAGTTGCGGCCCAGCTTGCGCCCCAGCAGCCCCGACACTAGGTGGCGCGAGTCCCAGGCCGAGGGCTTGTAGCGCCCGTCCAGCCCGCTGAACTCACTGCGGAACACCGTGTACGACACTACTGCAAAGGTCTTTTGAGTGAGCTTCTGCTGGAAGAAAAACTCCACCCCGTAGGTACGGCCGCGGCCGGTACTGGTTACGGCCTCGTTGCCCAGCGCGGCAAAGTCGCCACCCAGGTTGGCCAGGGAAATTCCGTCCCGCACGCTCACCGGGTAGTCACTATATTTCTTGTAGAAGCCTTCCAGGGTGAAGCGCGTGGTGGGCCGGGGCAGCAGTTCCAGGCCCGCTACGTAGTGGTCGGAGCGGATGTAGCGGTTGCGCTGGTTGACGAGCGTGCCCTGCGCGTCGCGGAAGCCCAGGATGGTGGAGGGCGGAATCTTGTAGTAGCGGCCCACCGAAGCCGTCAGGTTCAGCTTATCGGTCAGGGCGTAGGCCGCCGACACGCGCGGCGACAGGGTGCGCAGCAGGTCGCGGCCGTCGTCGATAAAGGAGTTACCGTCAGCGCGGATACCGGCCGACACCGTGAGGCGCCCGGTGGGCAGCAACGTGCGCGTGACCTGGGCGAAAGCGCCAAACCGGACGAAATCCAGATCCGAAGCAAAGCTGACCGTGAGGCCCGGGGCTACCACAGCGCCCTGCTCATCCCGGATTTCGCGGCGCAGGCGCTGCTGAAAGCGGTTATCGTAGTGAATCAGCTGCCCGCTGGCCCCGTAGGCGTACTGCCAGCGGCCGGCCGTGCGGTTGATGTCAACGCGCAGCTTATTTTCGGTTTCGCCCGAGCGGGTGAGCAGCACGCGGTTGGCTTCGTCGTTGCCGGTGCCGCCCTCAAACAGGTCCAGCTTATTTTCCAGCTGGGTGCGGCTCAGGGCCACGTTCAGGAAGCCGCCGGGCAGCAGGTGGCGCAGGGCCAGCCCGGTGGTGTAGTTCCACTGGTCGTAGGTGGGCGTCGAGCGGAGCACATACTCTTTGTCGGGCGAGGTTTTGCGCGGTACGCCTACTTCAAAATGGTCGATGGCGCCCAGGCCCAGGGCCGTCAGTGTGGTTTTCTCCGAGAGCTTGGTGGTGATTTTAAACTGCGAATCCCAATAGTCGGGCCGGATGGGCAGGTCGATGGCCTTGAACAGCAGCTGCAGGTATGACCGGCGCAAGGACACCAGAAAGGTGGTATTCTTAGCCAGCGGGCCTTCCAGCGTGCCGGCTACCTCCGTGCCGCTCAGGCGCACGTTGCCCTGCACCCGCTCGGGGTTGCCGTCGCGCTGCCGGAATTGCAGCACGCTGCTCAGGGCATTGTCGTAGCGGGCCTCGAAGGCCGAGCTGCTCAAGGTCACGTCCTCGATAAAGGACACGTTCAGAATACCGGCCGGCCCACCGGTGCTGCCCTGGGTGGCAAAGTGGTTGATGACGGGCACCTCGATGCCGTCGAGGTAGTACACGTTTTCGTTGGGCGCCCCACCCCGGATAATGATGTCGTTGCGGAAGCCGGCGGTGCCGCCCGTGCCGCCCCCACCCACGCCGGGCAGGCTCTGCACCACTTTGGAGATGTCGAAGTTGCCGCCGGGGTAGGTTTTGATTTCCTCGGTGTTGAGGCGCTGCACGCTCAGCGGGGTTTCGGCCGTAGCCACCCGAATGGCGCGGCTGGCCGTCACGGTGACTTCACCCAGCTGCTTGGCCGCGGCACTCAGCTCCAGGTTGATGATGTTGGCGTTGCCGCTGGTCACGCTCACGTTGGCGCGCAGCAATGGCTCGTAGCCCACAAAGGAAGCCCGCAGGTTATAGGAACCCGTGGGCACGCCGCTCAGCTTGTAGCGGCCCTGTTCGTCGGTGGCGGTGCCAAACTCATTGCCTTCCAGCACTACCGTCACGCCCGGCAGGGCTTCCTGGGTGGCCCGGTCGCGCACCGTGCCGCTGATCTGGCCTACCGACTGCGCCAGTAGGGTGAACGGGAAGACAAGCAGCAGCAGAAATAGCAGCCGAAACAGCGGGCGGGCGGGCATAGCGAAGAGCGAATATTTGGGAGAGTATCCCAACAACCGCAGATGCGCCATTGAGTTTGCCCGAAGTGGCTTTGCTGCCAAATTATACCGGCTTCCGCTCAGCCCGCCGCAGCTTTTACTCCTTGATATCCGTGAAAGAGCCAGCGTTTAGTCTATATATATAATTTACTCTTGGCTGACTATACTCTGCGGTAAAGGTCCCCGACCAGCCCGCACTGGTTCTGACAATAGTATTAACCCGCGTCCACCAGGGACGGAACCCGGATGCATTAAGCTCGTGGATATAAAATGCGCCATAAAGACTATCGGGCGTTCCCGCAGCTTTACTGTAAAGAACTTGAAAACCAGCTACCATTTCCATGGTAGCTGGGTCAAAAGTAGAAATAGTGAGTTTGTCGTACGGCTGGGAGGCTGATGCTGGCTCGTAAAAAGCTCGAACTCGCTTAGTCATAATTAATCCATCTCTCTCAGCTGTTATATATCCGGGCGCCGCTGGCTCCGCTATTAGTTTACGAGGTTTCGCCGGCCGCGGCTCAAGCTCCTGTTCAGGAGGCGGCACGGGAGCTGGCTCCTCCGTTTTCTGGTCGGAGCAGGCACTTACCCCCACAACGGTAAGTAGCAGTAGATAAACAGCCTTTTTCATACGCACCAGTACATTTAGTTTAATAAGTCCCCCGGCAATACAACCTTTATTCCTTGCGCACCCGCTCCAGAATGAGCTGGTTCATGGCATTGGGCGTCAGGCCCCGGATGTTGTTCTGGGTCAGGCGCACCACCTGGTCGTAGTAGAGCGGAATGACCGGCGACTCGGCCACCACGAGGCGGTCCATCTGCTGGTAAAGAGCGTAGCGCTTCTGCACGTTCTGCTCCCGGATGGCCTGCTCGTAGAGCCGGTCATACTCGGCGCTTTTGAAGTGGGTCTTGTTGGGCCCAGCCGGGGCGAAGTTCTTGCTGTAGAACAAGGCCAGGTAGTTTTCCGCGTCGGGGTAGTCGCCCAGCCAGCTTTTGGTGAAGAAAGCCGCCCGGCCGTTGTCCACCATTTCCTGCTGGGCCGCCGACTGGTTCACTTCGATGCTCACCTGTACGCCCACTTCGGCCCACTTCTTCTGCAGGTACTCGCACACTTCCTTGCGCTCGGCCACCGTACCCAGGCGCAGCTTCAACGGATTCTGCGGCCCAAAACCGGCGGCGGCCAACAATTCCCGGGCCTTTTGGGGCTGGTAGGTATAGCCCGGCACCAGCTGCTCGCTGTAGGACGGCAACGACGAGGGCACAAAGCCCGAGTGGCCCGGCACGCCCACGTTGTTGAGGAAGTAGGCAATGAGTTCGGGCTTGTTCAGGGCGTAGCTCAGGGCCTGCCGCACCCGTTTGTCGCGCAGGGCGGGGTTGGCCGCGTCCCCGCGCAGGTTGGTCGGGTCGAGCTGAAAGCCCAGGTACTCGGTGTTCAGGTACGGTGCTTTCTGGAGCCGAAACTTGCCCTGGAAATCTTCCCGCACGGTGCCGTCGGGATGCATGATAAGGTCGCGCGAGCCAGCCCGGATACCGGAGAGAAAGTCGAGCTTGCCTTGCATAAAGGTCAGAAACTCGGTTTTGCGGTCCTGGATAAAGCTGATCTGCACGGCATCCACGTAGGGCAGCTGCTGGCCTTGCTCGTCCTTTTTCCAGTAGGTTGGGTTGCGGTGGTAGATAATGGCGTTGCCCTCGTCCCACTCCTTAAAGATGAACGGCCCCGTGCCCACCGGGTGCTCCCGAAAGTCCTTGCCGTATTTGGCCACAGCCTCCCGCGGCACCACGTAGGCGTAGGGCATGGCCAGAATCCCGAGAAACGGAATGAACGGCGCCTGCAAATGAATGCGCAGCGTGGAGTCATTCACGGCCACGAAGCAGGTATCCGACGGCTCGCCGCCCTCCTTTTCCAGAACCTTCCCCCGGAAAATCCACCCGCCAGGGCTGGCCGTGGGCGCATCGAGCAGCCGGCGGAAGCTGTACACAAAGTCCTGGGCTACCACCGCCCGGCCCTTGCCGCCGGCAAACACCTCGGCATCGTGAAACCGCACGTTCGGCCGCAGATGGAAAGTGTAGTGCCGGCCGTCGGCGGAAATATCGTAGCGGCGGGCCAGGGAAGGTATCGGCTGCAGGGTCGAGTCCAGCTCCACCAGGCCGTTGTAGAGCTGGGTCACGGCCCAGATATTGGCCTGCTTGTTGGAAAAAGCCGGGTCCAGGGAGGTCAGGGCCTCGGGCTGGTTGTAGCGAAAAACCCGCCTTGCGTCGGTGGTTTGGTCGGGGCGGCCACAGCTGGCTAATGCCGTGAGCAACGGGACAACATAACCGGCAAAACGACGGGTGGACGACAGCATGAGAACGGGGGAATCACTTATATTTGTGCAAAACTAAGCGTATAGCTACTAGCTTTTGGCTAATAGTTGTTGTCTTTCCGCCAAGGGTTGTTTTTTTACGGCAGTGTTTTCGCCCCGCCGCCTCTTACCCAACTCCCGGCCAACCGCTCTTCTATGAATCTGACGTATTACGGCCACGCAAGCTTTCTGCTCGAAACCGGTGGCAGCAAAATCCTCTTCGACCCGTTCATCCGGCCCAACCCGCTGGCCAAGGACATCGACGTGGCTGCCATCCAGGCCGACTACATTTTCCTGAGCCACGGCCACGGCGACCATGTGGCCGATACGGTGGAAATTGCCCAGAACACCGGTGCCGAGCTGCTGGGTATGGTCGAGCTGCTCAGCTGGTTTGGCGAAAAAGGCCTGAAAGCCACCTACCAGATGAACCTGGGCGGCACCGTGACGCTGCCCTTCGGCACGGTGAAAATGGTGGCCGCGGCTCACAGCTCTTCCCTGCCCGACGGCTCCTACGCCGGTCTGGCGGCTGGTTTTGTCATCGAGTCGGAAGGCAAGACGCTGTACTTCGCCGGCGACACGGCCCTGACCTACGACATGAAGCTCATCGGCGAGCGGTACAAGCTGGACGTGGCCCTGCTGCCCATCGGCGACCATTTCACGATGGGTATCGACGATGCGCTGGTAGCGGCCGACTGGACCGGCACCGGCAAAATCGTGGGCATGCACTTCGACACCTTCCCCCCCATTGCCATCGACCACGCCGAAGCGCAGGCCAAAGCTTCGGTGGCCGGCAAAGAGCTGGTGCTGATGAAAGTCGGCGAAACCATTACCCTGTAAAAGGCCGGCCGCCGCTTCATTGCAGCCAGCTTTTTACCTTTGAACATTAACTATCGACAAGCTAACGGCTATCTTTAACGTAGCTCACAGCTTCTACAACTCATGGGAAAAATCATTGCGGTAGCCAATCAGAAGGGCGGAGTCGGCAAAACCACTTCGGCCATCAACCTGGCAGCCAGTTTGGCGGCGCTGGAGTACCGGACGCTCCTGGTGGATGCCGATCCGCAGGCTAACGCCACCTCGGGCGTGGGCTTCGACCCGAAGGACATCGAGAACAGCATCTACGAGTGCATGGTGGATGGCATCAATGCCCAGGATATCATCCTGAACACCAACATCCTGCCCCACCTCGACCTGATGCCTTCCCACATCGACCTCGTCGGCGCCGAGGTGGAGATGATCAACCTGCCCAACCGGGAGGAAAAGATGAAGGATGCCCTGCGCCCCCTCATTGACCAGTACGACTTCATTATCATCGACTGCTCGCCGTCCCTGGGTCTGATTACGGTGAATGCCCTGACGGCCGCCCACTCGGTGATTGTGCCCGTGCAGTGCGAGTACTTCGCCCTCGAAGGCCTGGGCAAGCTGCTCAACACCATCAAGATCATCCAGAGCCGCCTGAATGAGGAGCTGGAAATCGAGGGTATCCTGCTCACGATGTACGACGTGCGCCTGCGCCTGTCCAACCAGGTGGTGGAAGAAGTGAAGCTGCACTTCCAGCAGCTCGTCTTCGATACCATCATCCCGCGCAACGTGAAACTCTCGGAGTCACCTTCCTTCGGCATTCCCGTTATCCTGCACGACGCGGAAAGCAAAGGCAGCATCAGCTACCTGAACCTGGCCCGCGAAATCGTGGAGAAGAACGTGGAAGCCGGAGCGCCGGAAGCCGCTGAAGGTGAGGCAGCGTAAAGTCTGAGCCGATGACTTGGGAAACCGTTGACGACTCACCTTTCGCGGTCAACCCGTTTCCAACTCGGGAAGCACAGGTAGCGGCTTGGGAGCAGCTAAAGCAACAGCTGCCCATTGGTTCTATTCTCACGGGCCGAGTCATTACCCGCACTCAGTATGGAGTATTTTATGACGCTGGCTTAGTATTCCCGGTGCTTATAGAAGTGTATGATCTTGGTACAGGCAGAATGACATTTCCAGACGATTATCCCGCTTTAAATAGCATAATTAGTGGCCGTCTGGTCTGGTTTCGTGATTTCGAGCACCAATTACAGGTGAGTAGCATACCCACTACGCCGGAAGCGGCCAGCAACGCAATTGTATAAGTTCATTGCTTAAGTATTCTAAAAGAAAAGGCCCACACATTCTGCGGGCCTTTTCTTTGCTGCCTCCTACCAGTAGCGCCACCTACAAAGTGTGCTACTCTCTATTCTTTCCCACAGTCCCCGCAGTCGCTCGGCTATACCGAGTGGCCACTATGCTTGAGCAGTTCCGCTGCGAATTAGCCCGCGCCATCTGCCTTCCAAAAGCGCTGCATGCCCGACATAACCCATTGACACCCGGTCAATATGCCTTGACGCTAGGTCAGCAGCCATTGTCACCCGGACAGAACGCCTTGTCACGAGGTCAGTAGTCATTGACACCAGGGCAGCAGCCATTGTCACGAGGTCAATGGTCATTGTCACCTCGCCACGGAGCATTGATACCTATTCAGTGCTCATTGCCACAAGGTCAGCAGCCATTGTCACGAGGGCAAGGGCTGCGGCGTGTACGTCGGGCCCTGGCACCGGGGGCCCTGCGGTGTCCAGGCCAGCTTGTCGATGCAGAGCTGCCGCTCCTTCATGGCTTTGTCCCAGGCGTGGTACACGAGGTATTCGGTTTTGCCATCCGGGCTTAGCACGTGCGAATGATGGCCGGGGCCGCGCACGTGCCCGGCCACCGCAGCCAGCACCCGCGCCCCTTTTTCGGCGCCGGCATCAGAATAAGGTCCCAGCACTGAGTCGGCCACGCAGTAGTCGACGCCGTAGCGGGGGGTGAGGAAGTTGGCCCCGCTGTAGAAGCAGTAGTACTTGCCGGCGTGCCGGCGCACGAAAGGCCCTTCCAGCGTGTGCCACTCAGCAAACGTGCGGTTGTCGTAGAGCGGCATGAGGCGGTTTTTCTCGAACACCGTCCAGTCGTGGCGGGCCCGCATCACGGTGCGGCTTTCCCCCGCCAGCCGCGTCATATCCAGCAGCCGGTCGACGACCAGGCCGGTGCCGGGGCGGTAGCCGTTGTCGGAGTCGATAAAGTCGCGGGCATAGAACAGATACCACTGCCCGTCGGTGTCCTGAAACGGGTGGGCATCGATGGTAAACTTGCTGGCGGGCACATCGAGCAGGGCTACCTGGGTGTAGGGCCCCTGCGGCGTTTTACTGGTGGCCACGTGCAGCCGGTGCCCCACGGAGGCGCCAATGGCCCCGCCGCCCATGGAGTAGTACATGTAGAAGGTGCCGGCGTGGAACATCACCTCCGGGGCCCAGAAGTCGGCTCCTTGCGCCCCTTCGGGCGGGGTTAAAGCCCCACCGGCGGGCTTCCAGTCGACTAGGTTAGCCGAGGTAAGCACCGTGAAAATCCGCCCATCCGTTGTCCGCCCCTGCCCGGTGGTACCGAAGGCGTAGTAGCGCCCCTGGTGCCGCAGCACAAACGGGTCGGGAAACTGGCCGGCATACACCGGATTGGTGTAGGTGCGGGCCGCTGCGCGGGCTAGGGCCTGACTGTGCAAAGCCAGGGTGGCCAGCCCAGCCGTGGCCTGTTGCAGAAAATCACGACGGGAGGACATAATGCAAGCAAAAAAAGGTGACGGGAAAGCAGCTGCCGATGTACCGGTGGCGGGTTTCATACGGCCGGGTTGGCAACCCAAAAGTAGAGGCTGCAGTGTTGAGCACAAGCACAACAATAGGATTTTAATACTAATATTTTATATATTTTCATAGCTATATCTTACATTGTACTGCTAACTTCTGAGCAAAGATAGGCCCTGACCGCCACCCACTACGGTAGCCCCTATCACCTGACCCTCCCGAAAGCGTCTGCCCGACACCCGGCAGCAGGACGCTGGCCCCTTTTCCTGGCTCCACCTCTTGCACCGCACAGTGCAGCTGAGCATTATACCTGCAAACGTTTGCAGGGCTTGTGCTTTCCCTCCACCCCATCTATCTACCCACTTTATGAAAGATACCTTACTCAAAATCAGCAGGCTCGCAGCGTGTGTGGCATTCTGCGGGCTGCTGCTCGCGGCAGTAGCCGCCCCCGCGGCTCCCGCACCCCTGCTTGTTCCGGCTGCTTCTCTTGCACTGGCCCCGGTAGCTACGCCCGTCAGTGGGCGGGTGCTGGACGAAAAAGGCCAGCCAATGCCCGGCGTAACCGTGCTCGAAAAAGGCACGACCAACGGGGCAACCACCGACGCCGATGGCCGCTACACCCTCACCGTAGCCGATAACGCCACGCTGACGTTTTCCTTCGTGGGCTACCTGAGCCAAGATGTGCCGGTCAGTGGCCGCAGCGAGGTGAACGTGGCCCTGGCCGTGGACGCCAAGCAGCTCAGCGAAGTGGTGGTAGTGGGCTACCTGACCCAGAACCGCCAGGACGTGACCGGCTCGGTGGCCAGCGTGAGTGCCCAGGAAGTGCGCCGGGCGCCGGTAGCTTCCGTGGGGGAAGCCATTCAGGGCCGGCTGCCGGGCGTGCAGGTCAACAACTCCGGGCAGCCAGGGCAGGCGCCCAACATCAACATCCGCGGCCTGGGCACCATTGCCAGCGGCAGCGGCCCGCTCTACGTTATCGACGGGCTGTGGGTGCAAAGCCAGGGCGGGCAGCGCGACTTCAACCCCGCCGACGTGGAATCGGTGCAGGTGCTGAAGGATGCGGCGGCCCTGGCACCGTATGGGGCGTCGGGAGCGAATGGCGTCATTATCATCACGACCAAAAAAGGCAAGTCGGGAGACACATCCGTGAACTTCAGCGTGAACGGCGGGGTGCAGAATCTGGTACGCCGCCTGGATTTGATGAACGCGCAGCAGTGGGCGGCCATCAACAACCAGGCGTACGACAATGCCGGGCTGGCCCGCCAGCCGTTTGCCGTCAACATCCCGGCCGGCGTAGACACCGACTGGCAGGAGGAATTCTTCCAGCAGGGCTCGATTCAGGACTACAACCTGGGCTTTTCGGGCGGCGGGCCCAACTCGAACTTCAACGTGGCGGGCGGCTACTTCAAGCAGACGGGCACGGTGCGGGGGCCGGAGTTTGAGCGCTATAGCGTCCGCGTCAACACGGGCTTCAACCGGGGGCGGTTCCGGTTTGGGGAAAACGCCATGCTGTCGCGCACCAACCAGACCCGCCTGAACGTTATTCCCTTCTACGGTTCACCATTTTACAACGTGGTGCAGATGCTGCCCGTCATCCGGGTGTATGACCCTGCTACGCCCGGCGGCTTCGGTATCGGCAATGGCAACGCCAGCACGTTTGGCCTGAATCCCATTGCGTCCCAGGAGCTGCTCAACGACACGGGCACTTCCAACCGCCTGCAGGGCAACGTGTACGGCGAAGTGTCCATTTTCGACTTCCTGCGCTACCGCCTCAACCTGGCCACCGAGTTCCACGCCTTCCACGACCAGCAGAAGCGGCAGTACGGCATCTGGCGGCAGAACGACATCACCCAGCTCTCGAACTTCGGCGAAAACCAGGGCAACGAGCTGTTTGGCATGGCCGAGCATACCCTCACCTTCGACAAGAGCTTCGGCAACCACAACCTGACGGTGGTGGGCGGCTACAGTCAGCAGCGCTTCCAGCAGGACTTCACGCGGGGCGTAAACTTCGGCTACGGCACCGGCCCGACTTATTTCTGGGAGCTGAGTGCGGGCACCACCACGCCCCAGGCCATCGGCACGTCGTACGTGTGGGGCAAGCAGTCCTTTTTTGGCCAGGCCACCTACGACTACGACCAGCGCTACCTGCTGACGGCCGCCTACCGCCGCGACGGGTCGTCGCGCTTCGAGGCCGGCCGGCGCTGGGGCAACTTCGGGGCGGCATCCGTGGGCTGGCGGGTGTCGCGGGAAGGCTTTTTTGAGGGTATTACTGCCATTTCCGATCTGAAGCTACGGGCTTCCTACGGCCGCCTGGGCAACGATTTGCTCGGCGGCCTGTTCGGCGGCAACTACAATTCGCAGGGTTTCCTCAACACCAACGCCAACTACGTGCTGGGCGGCGTCATCCAGAACGGCGCCATTCAAACCAGCTACGCCAGCACGGGCATTCAGTGGGAAAGCCGCAACACGACCAACGTCGGCTTCGACGCTGGTTTTCTAGACAACCGGCTGACATTGTCGGCCGACTACTATGTGTCGAGGACCCTGGGGGCGCTGGTGAACCCCAACCTGCCGCTGACCCTGGGCAACGCCGGCGACAACCCCTACCGCAACCTGGGCGAGCTGGAAAACACCGGCTTTGAGGTGGTGCTCGGCTACAACGACAACCGCAATACCTTCCGCTACGGGGCCACGACCAACCTGACCACGCTCCGAAACGAGGTGCTGGACCTGGGCACGTCGGGGGCAGAAGGCTCCGGAGCGCCCAACTTCTTCAACGGCGGCCCCCGCGACATTACCCGGACCGAAGTGGGCTACGAAGTGGGCTCGTTCTACCTCTACCAGTTCGACGGCATCTACCAGACCGGGGAAAGCAACATTCCGGCGGGGCTGGCCCCGGGTGACGTGCGCTACAAGGATATCGACAACAACGGCGTCATTAACGAGAAGGACCGGGCCCACGTGGGGCGGGTGTTCCCGAAGCTGCAGTACGGCCTGAACCTGACTCTGGGCTACGGCGGCTTCGACCTGACGGCTTTCGTGCAGGGCGTGCAGGGCAACGACGTGATGAACCTGAGCCGGTTTCTGACCGATAACACGGCCGACAACAGCAACTACCGCGCGGACTTTAGCCCCTGGACGCCGACTAACCCCTCGACTTCTACGCCGCGGGCCATTAAGTCGGGTGGGCCCCAGAACGGGGATGCGGCCGGCAACAACGCCCGGTTTAACTCGACGCGCTGGCTCGAAGACGGCTCCTACCTACGCCTGAAGAACGTGCAGCTGGGCTACAGCCTGCCCAAGCCCTGGCTCGAACGCACCAAGTACGTGGCCTCCCTGCGGGTGTTTGCTACCGGCCAGAACCTGTTTACGGTGACCGACTACACCGGCTACGACCCCGAAACGGTGGGCAGCGGCGTCTTCAATACCCTGGGCAACAACCTGGCCCGCGGCGTGGATGAGGGCTCCTACCCCAACCTGCGCTCTTTCACGCTGGGCCTGCAGGCGGGTTTCTAGGCCTGGTTTCCCTTACTTCTAAGTAGCTCCCAATATGAAAGCTTCCCTGCTACCTCTTCTGCAGCGTCTGGGCCTGGCCGGCACCTTGTTGCTGAGCGCCACCGCCTGCGAAAAAGACCTGCTCGACCAGCAAAACCCCAATCTACCCCTAACCGAGCTGAGCTGGAAAACCAGTGACGATGCCGTTAGGGGCTCGGTGGCCTGCTACGCCGGCCTGCAGGGGCTGGGTATGTACCGGCGCTGGCTCCACTTCGCCTTCGACCTGCGCGACGACACCGGCTTCAGCCAAAGCCCCTGGGGCGAGCTGGCCAACTTCACCCACTTTATCCAGACGAATTACGACTTTGAGGTGTCGAACAACATCTGGCGCGACCATTACCGCACTATTTTCCGCTGCAATCAGGTTATCGACCGGGTGCCCACCATCCAGGGCATGGACGCGCAGCTGCAGAAGCGCATCGTGGCCGAAGCCCGGTTTCTGCGGGCGTTGTCGTACTTCAACCTCGTGTCGCTCTACGGCAACGTGCCCCTCGTGACGCAGTATTCCACTAACCTGAACCAGACCAGCCCCCAGGGCAAGGAAGCCGACGTGTGGGCTCTGGTCGTAACCGATCTGACGGCCGCCCAGGCCGACCTGCCGGCCACCTACACCGGCCCCGACGTGGGCCGGGCCACCAAGGGGGCCGCCCTCACGCTGCTGGGCAAGACCCACATGCAGAACAAGCGCTGGGCCGAAGCCCAGGTGCAGTTCGCCCAGGTTATCAGCATGCCGCAGTACGACCTGGTGCCCGACTACGCCGACAATTTCCGCCACACCACCGAAAACAACAAGGAGTCTATCTTCGAGGTGCAGTTTTCCGACGAGAAGAAGGGCGGCAACGACGCCGGCGGGGGCCCCGATGCGACGTCCTCGCAGGGCGGCCAACGCTCCCAGTTCTGGGGCGTACCCGGCTTTGGCTTCAACGACGGCGAGGTGCGGCCCTGGGTAGTGCGCGAGTTTTTGCAGGACCCCACCACCGCCGGCCAGCGCGACCCGCGCCTGGCCGCTACCGTGTTCTACAACCGCCGCGACCAGACCCTGTTTCCTTCGGCCTTGCCCGCCGACGCCGACACGCTGGTCTATGGCACCGGCTTTCTGACCCGCTACGGCAAAGACGCCCGCAACCGCACCCGCGTGTACTGGCGCAAGTACCAGACCGACTACTACCGTGCCTTCGAGGACTTCGACTCGCCCATCAATCACCGGGTGATGCGCCTGGCGGACGTGCTGCTGCTGCAGGCCGAGGCGCTGAATGAGCAGAACAACCCGGGCGCGGCCATTCCGCTGGTAAACAGGGTGCGGCAGCGCGCCGGCCTGGCCCCCCTGCCCACCACCCTGACGCGGGACGCGCTGCGCACCCAGCTGATGCACGAGCGGGTGACGGAGCTGACGGGCGAGGGAGTGCGCTGGTTTGACCTGCAGCGCTGGGGCTTGCTCGATGATGCGGCTTCGGTGAATCTGCTCAAGGCCCGCGACCCGGACTTCAACAACTTTGTGCCGGGCAAGTCGCGCCTGCTGCCGCTGCTGCAAACGGAAGTCGACCTGAACCGGCTGCAGCAGAATCCGCAGTGGTAGGCTGAAACCAACCAGAGCCGCTCCCGCTTCCGGCCGGGGCGGCTCTTTCTTTTGCCGCCTTTTGGCACGGCCCGCAGCCTGCCGGAGCCAGGAGTAACGCCCATCCCAGTAGCCCTTTGCCTTCGGAAGCCCGGCCCGGCGGAGGCCGCCGCCGACAACGTTCCACGATTTTTTAGGTGCCGTGGAACATTTTTTCCGCCTCATCCCCTGGGTTTGTGTATTTTTGACTCCCGCTTTCACCTGGCATTGGGTGGGAGCTGAATGTCGGTATGTCAGAGAAGAACGAAGAGAAAACCACTCCGGTGGCCGCTCCCGCAGCAGCCAAACGCAAGATTGGGGGCCTGGGCCGCGGCCTGAACGCCCTGATTGAGGGAAGCTACGAGAAGAAAGGTGACCGGGTCGGTTTAGTGCCCCACCCCATGAACTCGGTGGGCTTTATTCCCGTCGGGCAGATTGAGGCCAACCCTTACCAGCCCCGTACCCACTTCGACCAGGAGGCGCTGCAGGAGCTGGCCGAATCCATCAAGATTCAGGGCATCATTCAGCCCGTGACGGTGCGCCAGACCGGCACCAACGCCTACCAGCTCATTTCGGGTGAGCGGCGCCTGCAGGCCTCCAAGCTGGCCGGCCTCGATTCGATTCCGGCGTACATCCGCAAGGCCGACGACCAGCAGATGCTGGAAATGGCCCTGATTGAGAACATTCAGCGCGAAAACCTCAACGCCATCGAAATTGCCCTGAGCTATCAGCGGCTGGTGAGCGAGTGTAACCTCAAGCAGGAGGAGCTGGGCGACCGGGTAGGCAAGAACCGCTCGACCGTAACCAACTACCTGCGCCTGCTCAAGCTGCCCCCCGATATCCAGATTGGCCTGCGCGACACGGTAATTTCGATGGGCCACGCCCGCGCCCTGATCAACATCGACGACGCCGAGCAGCAGCTGGCCCTGTTTCACCGCATCGTGGCCGAGGAGCTCTCGGTGCGCAAGGTAGAGCAGCTGGTGCGCGCCGGGTTGGCCGCGCCCAAGAAAGCCGATGCCCCCAATGCCCAGGCCGTGCAGGAAACTCAGGTGCACATTCCCGTAGCCGAGCTGCGCCGCACCGAGCGGTTCCTCTCCGACCGGTTTGGCAGCAAAGTCCTGGTGAAGCCCGGCCCCCAGGGCAATGGGGAAATCAAAATTGCGTTCGACTCAGTAGAAGACATGCAGCGCATCCTGCACATTCTGCAACCTGCCTAACCTCTTGCTTATGTTGAATCGGAACCGACTGGCTGCCTTGGGGCTGCTGGCTATGCTGCCACTGGCAGGGCCGGTCTGCGCCCAAATCGTAACGGCCGGTCCTGATTCAGCGGTGGTGGGCAGCCCGGTGATAACCAAAGAGTCGCGGCGGACCGAGAAGTTGTTTGGCGTATCGATGACCCGGCCCAAGAAAGCCGGTATTCTATCGGCTATTCTGCCCGGCGCCGGCCAGATTTACAACCGCAAGTACTGGAAGCTGCCCCTGGTGTACGGGGCGGTGGGCGGCACCATCTACGGGGAGCTGTATTACCAGCGCCTCTACAAGGAGTTTAAGCTGGCCGATGCCTACCAGAAGGACGGCGACCCGAATACGAGTAAGGACGACGCCGGCCCCAACGCCGCCCGGCTCGACAGCTCCAACATCTACCGGGCCCTGACAACTTACCGGACCCCGCGCGACCAGTTCTACTTTTACATCGGCATTGCCTACGCCCTCAACATTCTCGATGCCGTAGTTGATGCCCACCTGAAGGACTTCGACATCAGCGACGATTTGAGCCTGCAGTGGCAGCCCACCATGCTGTGGATGCCCTCCGCTCCGCTGACGCCGGGCCTCTCCCTTACTCTTACCCTGACCAATACGCGCCCCAAGCGCCCCACTGAATGAAGCTGCTCCTGATTGGCTACGGCAAAATGGGCCAGGCCATCGAAGCCCAAGCGGTGGCCCGTGGCCACCAGATTGTTGGTATCGTCGACCCTTCCCGCTCCGAAGTCCGCATTGCCGACTTCGACTCCACCACCGTGGACGCGGCCATTGAATTCACCCACCCCGACGCGGCTTTTGCCAACGTAATGGCTTGCCTCGAGCAGGGCATCCCGGTGGTATGCGGCTCTACGGGATGGTTGCACCACTTTGCCGAAGCCCAGGCCCTGTGCCAGGAAAAAAACGGTGCCCTGTTCTACGCCTCCAACTACAGCGTGGGCGTGAACCTGTTTTTCCACTTCAACGAGTACATAGCCGCCAAAATGCATCAGTTTGGTGGCTACGACGTGCAGGTGCGCGAAATTCACCACACCCAGAAAGTAGACCAGCCCAGCGGCACGGCCCTGACGGCTGCCGAAGGTATTCTGCGCAACTTCCCCGGCAAAACCACCTGGCGCAACGAGCCCACGGCGGCTGCCAACGAGCTAGCCATTCTCTCCGAGCGCACGGGCAAGGTGGTCGGCACCCACATCGTGACCTACTCCTCCGAGGTCGACCAGATCGAGCTCAAGCACGAGGCCCACTCCCGCGACGGGTTTGTGCTGGGAGCTTTGCTGGCTGCCGAGTGGCTGCCCAGTCACCGGGGCGTTTTTGGAATGAAAGATCTGCTGGGATTGTAATACGCCTGAGCCGGATGGCTGCTGGCCCGCCAGCGGCCTGAATCGTGGGCAAACTATATCGTCCCCGCGTAATTATTCAGATATTACAGCGTTCTACGGCAGCCTGACCGGGCTGTCCTTTGCTTTCACCTTGCCGACTTATGGCCGTTCAATCCTGGGAAGAGCGCCTCGCCGCTGCCAACACCGCTGCCGCCAACAATACCACCACGCCCACCAAGAAGCCCAAGGGGTTTTTCCGGGAGTGGGGTGATGCCATTCTGTTTGCCGTGGTGGCCGCCACGCTCATTCGCTGGGCCACGTTCGAGGCCTACACCATCCCGACGCCCTCGATGGAGCACTCCCTGCTGGTGGGCGACTACCTCTTTGTAAGCAAGCTGCACTACGGCCCCCGCACGCCCCAGACGCCACTACAGGTACCCCTGACCCACCAGACGCTCTGGGGCTCCAGCCTGAAAAGCTACTCCGATGCTATTCAGCTGCCCTCCTACCGCCTGCCGGGCTTCTCGGAAGTGAAGCGCAACGACGTGGTTGTGTTCAATGTGCCCTTCGAAATGGAGCACCCCGCCGACCTACGCACCAACTACATTAAGCGCTGCGTGGCCGTGGCCGGCGACGTGCTGGAGATTAAGGACATGCAGGTGTATGTGAACGGCAAGCCGGCCGTCAACCCGGCCCAGAGCCAGAACCGCTACTTCCTGCAGGTAGCTGAGCCCGTGCGCGACAAGGTATTCCAAGACCAGGGCATTTCGGACTTCAACAGCCCCAACGGCGTGCCGCAGGCCCAGATGACGCAGATTGGCCCCGCCTACGTGGTAGATGCCACACCCAAAACGGCCGAATACTTCAAGCAGCAGCCTTTCATCAAAGGCGTGGTGATTGATAAGGTGCCAGCCGGCCAGGGCGAAGCGGAGGTTTTCCCCAACAACCCTGACTATCCGAAAAGCACGCCCTCAATGACGGGCGTGGCCAAAACCTGGAACAAGGACAACTACGGCCCCCTGCAGCTGCCCAAGGAGGGCCAGACGGTGCAGATTACGCCCGAAAACACGCCTATCTACCAGAAAATCATCATGCGCTACGAGCATAATGAGGGCGTGACCATGCAAAACGGCGTGCTGCTGCAAAACGGCAAGCCCCTGACCAGCTACACTTTCAAGCAGGATTACTACTTTATGATGGGCGACAACCGCCACGATTCGCTCGACTCGCGCTACTGGGGCTTCGTGCCCGCCGACCACATCGTGGGCAAGGCCGTGCTGATCTGGATGTCGGTTGACCCCTACGCCGATTTCTTCCACAAAATCCGCTGGAGCCGCCTGTTCAACTTTATCGACTAAACCACGGATTAGTTGGCTTTTGTGGACGGCGCGGCTGTCCGCCCGTACTTCCTCCGAAAATAGGTATAGCAAAAAGGCCACCCGTGCGGGTGGCCTTTTTGCTTGCGGGTAATCGTCCACAAAATCCGACTAATCCGTCAAATCCGTGGTTTACCAATTAATCGGTGGCAAGCCGTGCTGCTTGAGGTACTCATTGGCTTTGCTGAAGGGGCGGGAGCCAAAGAAGCCCCGGTCGGCGGCGTAGGGCGAGGGATGAGCCGAGCGGATGACGAGGTGCTTTTTCTCGTCGATGACTTCGCCCTTCTTCTGCGCGTAAGCTCCCCAGAGAATGAACACGACGTGCTCTTTTTCGTCGGAGATGCGCTGGATGACGGCGTCGGTGAATTGCTCCCAGCCTTTCTTCTGGTGGGACCCGGGCTCTTTGGCCCGCACTGTGAGAGTGGCGTTCAGCAGCAGTACGCCCTGCTGGGCCCAACGGTCCAGGTTGCCATTGACGGGCGGCATCGAGGTTGGAATATCGTCCTGCAGCTCCTTGAAGATGTTTTGCAGGGAAGGCGGCGTACGCACGCCATCAGCTACCGAAAACGACAAGCCATTGGCCTGCCCCTTGCCATGATATGGGTCCTGGCCCAGAATAACGACCTTCACCTGCTCGAACGGGCAGGCGTCGAAAGCATGAAAAATAGCGGGCCCGGGCGGGTAAACTGTGGTCGTAGCGTATTCGCCGCGGACAAACGTAATGAGATGGTGAAAATATGGTTTTTCGAACTCGTCGGCGAGTACCTTGCGCCAGCTTTCTTCTATCTTTACGGACATAAGGGGAAAGTTTTTTTGCGGTGTGGCCAGCCTTGTGGGGCCGCCGCTGCGTAGATAAACCAATTTCCGGACACTGTTGTTAGTCCTTCACAGAACCGCACAGGAGCCATGAATACGACGACTACGCAGGGCGTTACCGTTAGCGTTACGACCAATTACTTGCCTGACTACTCCAGCCCGGCCCAGGAGCATTACGTGTTTGCCTACAAGATTGATATTCTCAACGGCAGCGAATACACTGTAAAGCTACTTCGGCGGCATTGGTACATCTACGATGCCAATGGCGTAGTGCGGGAAGTGGAAGGTGAAGGCGTGGTGGGCCAGCAGCCTGTGCTCGAGCCCGGCGACTCGCACCAGTACGTGTCGGGCTGCAACCTCAAATCGGGGCTGGGCAAGATGCGCGGCTCCTACCAGATGGAGCGCCTCGTGGATGGCCGGGAGTTCAGCGTCGAAATTCCCGAATTTACGCTGGTAGTCCCTTACCGTCTAAATTAAGTTTTACGTGCTCTGTGCCGGGCGCCTGGTGCCGGGCACGAACCAGGATTTATGAATCCTGAGCACCAAGCCCAGGCCCTACGCACTGATTCTTGTTTTTCCAGGCTTTCAGCTACATCCGTTTTTTACTCCGCTCGGGGAATGCACATGGGTTGCATTCCCCGTTCGTTTTTGGGCTCTACGCCCACGTCATCAACCACGCAGGCAGCTTCGCGGCCTTCGCCCCGATTGAGGCGCGGCGGCAGGCCCTGCTGCGGGATGATACACTCATTACGGTGCGCGACTTTGGTGCCGGCTCCCATACCGGAGCCGGACGGCAGCGCCGCCTGAGCAGCATTGCCCGCACCGCCGCCAAGCCCCGGCAGTTTGGGCAGCTGCTGTTCCGGCTGGTAAACCACTTTCGGCCCGGCGTCATTCTGGAGCTGGGTACGTCGCTTGGGCTTACCACTGCTTATCTGGCGGCGCCTTACGCCCAGGCCCGGGTTATCACCTTCGAAGGCTGTCCGCAAACTGCCGCCGTGGCCCGCCAGACTTTCGCGGAATTGGCACTGGGCAACATTGAGGTGATAGAAGGCAATTTGGACGACACTTTGGCGCCTACCCTGGCGACCCTGCCCGGCCCCATCGACTTTGCTTTTTTCGACGGCAACCACCGCTACGAGCCCACGGTGCGCTACTTCGAGCAGTGCCTTGCCCACCGCACCGACCAGAGCGTTTTTATTCTGGACGACATTCACTGGTCAGCGGAAATGGAGCAGGCCTGGACCACTATCAAAGCCTACCCCGACGTGCGCCTGACGATAGATCTGTTCTTTATCGGCTTGGTATTCTTCCGGAAGAACCAACCCAAGCAGCACTTTATCCTGCGCTTTGATAATGCCGTGGACAAGCTGCTGAACCGTGTGAAGCACCTGTCGGCCTAAAACCAAGAGCCGCCCCGCAGCCTTTTCTGGCTCCGGAACGGCTCTTTTTGGGCTGCAACCTATAGTATTGCCACCAACAGCACAGGCCATAGCACCGCTGCCACTAACAGCGCAAACAGGAACGAGCGGTTCTGCTGAGAGAAAACAGCGGTCAGCAGAATGCCCAGCCAGTAGAACAGCGAGGCCGCTCCGCCATATAGCAGCGGGTATACCATCAGGGTACCCCGCCCACAGCCATGCAGCGTAGTACTGTCGCGGCCACTAGCCGATAGGAATGCCACTGCCAACCAGCCTAGGGCATAAATCGCAAAGACGAAGACGGCCAGATTATTCCGTCGGAGCTGGCTTAACAACAGGTCCATACCCGTTGCCTACCGAATAGCATCCCGCACGCGGGTCAGCTTCACGAGCAACTCTTCCAACTGATCCAGGGCCAGCATGTTGGCGCCGTCCGATTTGGCCGTGGCGGGCGTGGGGTGGGTTTCGATGAACAGGCCATCGGCACCCACGGCAATGGCAGCTTTGGCAATGGTTTCAATCAGGGCGGGCTGGCCACCGGTGACGCCGCTGCTTTGGTTGGGGCGCTGCAACGAGTGCGTCACGTCCATTACCACCGGCACCCCGAAGCTGCGCATGGCGGGCAGGTTGCGGAAGTCGACTACCAAGTCGGAGTAGCCAAAGGAGTTGCCCCGGTCGGTGAGAATCACGTGCTGGTTGCCGGACTGCTGAATCTTATCGACGGCAAACTGCATGGACTCGCCGCTCAGAAACTGGCCTTTCTTCACGTTGACCACCTTGCCGGTTTTGGCGGCGGCCACCAGCAAATCGGTCTGGCGGCACAGGAAGGCCGGAATCTGGAGCACATCCACGTATTCGGCGGTCAGCGCGGCCTCGTCCGACTCGTGAATATCGGTTACGGTCGGCACCCCGATTTCACGACCTACTTTCTGCAGAATGCGCAGGGCCGTTTCGTCGCCGATGCCGGTGAAGGAGTCGAGGCGCGAGCGGTTGGCTTTGCGGTACGAGCCCTTGAAGATGTAGGGAATCTGGAGCTTGTCGGTCATGTGCTTCACCTTTTCGGCGATGCGCAGGGCCATGTCCTCGCCCTCAATAACGCAGGGCCCGGCCATCAGGAAAAACTGGCCGGAGTTGGTATTGCGGAAATGAGGCAGAGCGGCGGTTAGGGATTCTATCATGGAGAAGGAAAGCAAACAAGATTTAATTAAAGGAGAATCAGCGGGTTCTGTGGCGGGAAGGCCGGGCGTACAGCCGATAGGCGGATAGCAGCAGCAACAGCGTCAGAAGGCCAAAGAGCACAGCTAAACCCAAAGCCACGCCCACCAGTTGCGCGTCATAAGTGACGCCGTTGTTGGCGTTGAAATACGTGCCGGCCCCTGTGTAGGGCAAGGCGCGCCGGGCCAAATACAGCTGACCGGCCCAAATAGTAGCACCGCCGCACACTACAAGCATCACTACGTTCAACACTTTGCCCAGCAAGGCAATGAGTCGTGAAAACGCGGTTGGGGGTCGGCTCATGGGCTTATTGGCGCTTTTTCAAGCAGATGAACAGTTCCTTACCCTGCCGCGGCTTGATGGAGTTGGTAGCAGTTTCAAAATGGACGAAGTCGAAATAGGGCGCAAAATACGATTCATATTCGGCCCGGCTGCCCCCAAAAGGCGGGCCGGGCGGGCTGAACTCCGTATCGAAGAGCAGGCCCATGAGCGTGCCACCGGGCCGGAGCAGCGCGGCGCACTGCTGGGCGTAGGCCGGGCGCAGGCTGGGGTCGAGGGCGCAGAAAAAAGTTTGCTCCACGATTAAATCGTAGGGCGGCGCGGTGGGCAGCGCGAAAAAATCCTGTTCCAGCAGGTGCGTGGCGGGGAAACCCGGAACCCGCGCCTGCAGGTCACGTAAGGCCTCGGGAGCTATATCAGCCACGAAAACATGGTCGTACCCCGCAGCATGCAGATACTCAGCCTCATACCCCCGACCCGCCCCCGGAATCAGAATCCGGGCGGTGCGGGGCAGTCGCATCTGCAGAAAATAATTCAGCAGGGGCGGCGTTATGGCGCCGGTATCCCAGCCGGTTTGCCCCTGAGCGTAGCGCGCACTCCAATACGCGGCATCAAGCGGTGAATCCAATTGCATGCGGATGTAGTATTTATTCGCGAAACTTGCCCAGGTAGGCAATCCCTTTATTTTTGTGCATAAAGGTAACCCACCGTCCGGACTGTCCGGGCTTCATTTAACCCCCTCCCGCAATGGAACAAACCCAAAGCACCGAGCCAAAGAACAACAACCGTGTCCTGCTGATTGTGGCCCTTATCCTGGTCCTGCTGGGCATTAACGGTTTGCTGTTCTACATGAACCAGCAGAAGGGCAAACAGAATGAGCAGCTCACGGCCGACCTGAAAGTAAAGGACTCGAAGCTGGAAGAGCAGATTAAACAGTACGAAACGCTGAAGGCCGACTTCGAGCGCCAAAGCCAGGAAGTGCAGGGCATGGGCCTGGCCAACGACTCGCTCGAAGCCCGAATTGCCGCCATTAATGCCGATTTGCTGAAACTGCGCTCCTTTAAGGCCGGCAGCTTCTCCATTTCGGAGCAGAAGCGCTTTAAGCAGCGGGCCGCCAGCTTCGAAAATCAATTGCGGAAGAAAGACGAGGAAATTGCCCAGCTGAAGAGCGACAACGAAGCGCTCTACACCGAAACCACGACCCTGAAGGAGCGGCAGAACAAGCTGACGGATACCATCACGACCGTTGTGCGCTCCAACCAGGAGTTGAGCGAGAAAGTGACCATTGCCTCGCGCCTGCAGGCGGAAAACATTCGGGTGGGCGTCATCAACTCTCGCAACAAGGAGAAGGACGACGACGACAACGAGTTCCGGGCCAAGCGGGTGGAGAAAGTGAAAGTGACCTTTAACCTGGCCCGCAACGACGTGTCGCCGAAGGAAACCAAGGAAATCATGATGCGCCTGATTGAGCCCGACGGCGCGGCGCTCTACAATCTGAGCACCGGCGGCGGCACGTTCATGATTGACGGCGCGGAGGCCTTCTACACGGCCAAGCAGGACATCGTGTTCGACAACACGCGCCAGCCCGTGCAGTTTGTGTACGCTAAAGGCGCCGGCTACAAAACCGGCCTGCACACCGTAGAGCTGTACTCCGGTGGCGTGATGATCGGCAAATCGACCTTCACGCTGAAATAAGCCCGGGTTGAATGTATTCATAGCAACAAAAAAAGCCCTGCTGACGCAGGGCTTTTTTTGTTGGCCGTATGCCAGGCATGGTAGCTACGAAGCAGCTACTGAGCTGCGGGCTTCAAACTCTTCCAGCTTTTTGGTCGTGGCACTGATGTTTTCCGTGAACAGTACCACCACTGAGCCGGGCTTAGCGGTTTCCAGCACGTGGTCGATGGCCTGCATTTCTTCCTCGATGTAAGTGATAGGCAAATCGGGTTTGTCCAGGCGCAGCCCACGGGTCATGATTTCCTTCAACTCTTCCTTCGTCTTGCCGCGCAGGTCACGGTCCTGGCGCAGCACTACTTCGTCGAAGATGCGGCCGGCCACGCGTGAGAAGCTCAGCGTGTCCTCGTCGCGCCGGTCGCCCAGACCCGATACCACCCCTACTTTGTGCGTGGCTTCGGTGGCATCAAGAAATTCGGCGAATTTCTCAATGCCGTGCGTGTTGTGGGCATAATCCACGATGACCTCGAAGTTGGGAAACTTGTAGTAGTTCATCCGGCCTGGCGTCTTGCTGGCCGAGGGCACGAACGTACGCAGGGCGAGCTTGATGTCGTCCTTGTCGAAGCCGTAGCAGTAGCAGGCCAAGGCCGCGGCCAGGGCATTTTCGATGTTAAAGGTAGCCCGGCCCCCAAACGTAATCGGGAACTCGGCGGCCCGGTCGATGCGCAGCTTGTAGCTGTTCTTATAGATGGTGATGTAGCCTTCCTCATACACGGCTGCCAGCCCGCCGTTTTCGACGTGCTCCCGAATCCGGGCGCAGTGCTCGTGCATGCTGAACAACGCTACCCGGCACTCCAGCTTCTCACGCATGGCATACACCAAGTCGTTGTCGGCATTGAGCACCGCCCAGCCATTCTTACGCACCGTGCGGGGCAACACGCCTTTCACCTGGGCCATTTCCTCCACCGTGTGAATGTCGCGCATACCCAGGTGGTCGGCGGCTACGTTGGTTACCACAGCCACGTCGCAGGTATGGAAGCCCAGACCGGAGCGCAGCATGCCGCCGCGGGCCGTTTCGAGCACGGCGAAGTTCACGGTTGGGTCCTTGAGCACAAACTCGGCGCTCTGCCCGCCGGTGCAGTCTCCGCTCTGTAGCTGCACTCCCTGAATGTAAATGCCACTGGTAGTGGTATGCCCTACCTTATAACCCTTGGAGGCCACGATGTGCGCCAGAAGCTGGGTGGTGGTGGTTTTGCCGTTGGTGCCCGTTACGGCGAAGATGGGAATCCGGGCGTTGCTGCCGGGCGGGAACAGCATGTCTACCACCGGCTCGGCTACGTTGCGTGGCAGGCCATCGGCGGGCGAAATGTGCATCCGGAAACCCGGCGCGGCATTTACCTCAATTACGGCTCCGCGCGTCTCATTCAGCGGAATAGCAATGTCAGAAGTCAGCACGTCGATGCCGCAGATATCGAGGCCGATGATGCCGGCCACGCGCTGGGCCAGCAATACGTTATACGGGTGCACCAGGTCGGTAACGTCGGTTGCGGTACCGCCGGTGCTGATGTTGGCCGTGCTTTTCAGGTAGAGCTGCTTGCCTTCCGGTAGCACCGATTCCAGGGTCAGGTCCTGGGCCCGGAGAATATCCAGCGTGTGCTGGTCGGCTTTGATGCTCGTCAGGACCTTCTCGTGGCCGATGCCGCGCCGCGGGTCCTTGTTCACTTCGTTGATCAACTCCTGAATCGTGTTGGTGCCGTTGCCCGTTACGGCGGCCGGCGTGCGGCGGGCGGCGGCAATGAGCTTGCCATCAACCACCAGCAAACGGTGGTCGTCGCCTTCAATGAACTGCTCGACAATAACGGCCCGTGAATACGCCTGGGCAGCTTTCAGGCCTTCTACCGCATCATCCCAGTTCATAATGCGAATGGTAGCGCCTTTGCCGTGGTTGCCATCCAGGGGCTTGGTCACGATGGGAAAGCCCAGCTCGTCGATGGCGTCGCGCAGGCCGTCTTCCGAGTACACGGTAGTGCCCTTAGGTACCGGCACGCCCGCATCCTTCAGCATGGCCTTGGTGCGGTTCTTATTGCCGGCCACTTCTACGCCCGCGTGCGAGGTATAGCTGGTGGTCGTGGCCCAGATGCGCTTCTGATTGACGCCATAGCCCAGCTGAATAATATTGCTATTCTTGAGCTGAATGTAGGGAATGTTGCGCGAGGCGGCCTCCGAGACGATGCTCCAGGTGCTGGGCCCCACGAACTCGTCTTCCCGGATTTCGTGCAGTTCATCCACAATGGCCTTCACGTTTACGGGCCGATTCTGGCACAAGTCCTCGACCAGCTGCACCGCCGATTCGGCCGCAACCCGACCGGCCCGCTCTTCCTGGTAGGCAAATACGACAAAGTCAACGCCGGGCTGGTGGGCCGGGTACGACTTGCCCCAGTACACGGGCATGCCCGCCATGCGCTGCAGGGCCAGGGCTACGTGCTGAATAACGTGGCCCAGCGGCTCCCCATCGAGCAGTTGGTCCGTAGTCAGGGGCGGGTGCTTGTACACCGACTTCTCCGTTTCCGTAGCGGGCGTCTGGCCCAGTTCGGGCAAAAGAGTGGGTAGTTGCTCGGCTAGCGCGGGAAAGTGGTTCGACCACAGATCAGCCTGGTCTTCCAGCTCTACCTTCATCACAATCAGCTTGTGATGTTTAACTGACCAGTAGCTGGGGCCGCGCATGGTGCGGAGATCAATAATTCTCATAGGGTGAAAGGCAGAAAGGGAATACTTGCGTGCGCGCTTTTACGCGGAAATGAAATGTAGGGATAATGATTCAGGAAACTCGCTGGGCAGGCGGTTTTACGCATTTATTCCAAACCCTTTCACCCTCAGGCAATCAACCGCACTGCCTGCGTATAAATACCAGTCAAAAAATATGGGTAATCCGCTATATCGACCGGGCTAAAAGCAAAAACCCCGGTCGGGGCTAATCGACCGGGGCACAGAGCTACTGAAAACAGGAACTAAAATAAAGAGAGGTGACGAGCGGATTCGAACCGCTGTAGGAGGTTTTGCAGACCTCTACCTAGCCACTCGGTCACGTCACCGTGCGTGGATTGGGATGCAAAGCTACGGCATATTCTTCCTTTTCCAAATCAAAAGCGCGTTTTTCCTGCTACTAGCGGGTAAGCAGTTGGGTATCTGCGAGAAGAAATCCGGCGGCCTCCCTCCCTCCCATCTGCTTGAGCTTGTCGTAGCGCCTGGCCTACACCTTTCTGTTCTGGTAAGGATTACGATAGGGCACAAAAAAAGGCCCCGGATTGCTCCGGGGCCTCTTCTACTCTTGACTTAGATAAGCTTAGGCTTTCTCCTCGTCTTTCTTGTCAGCAGCATCGTCGCCGGCAATTGCACCTTTCACTTTGTCGACTACGTCGCCAGCTACTTCTTTAGCTTTCTCGAAAGCAGCGGAGTGGGTAGCAGCGTCGAGGGCGTCGCCGGCTACTTCCGATACTTTGTCGAATGCGGCCGAAGCAGCACCGGTTACGGCAGCCAGGATACCACCTTCGGCCGGAGCCTCAGTAGCAGCCTCAGCGGCGGGAGCTTCAGCCTTGGCAGCTTTGGGCTCGGCCGTAGCCTGCAGCTTCTGCTCACCAGCCTGACGCTCGGTACCCATCATCTTGTCGCGCAGAGCGGACAGAGCATCCAGATCACCCAGGGTCGACTTCTCACCTACGGCGGGCTTCTTCAGGTCGCTCAGCTTGCCTTCACCTTGAGCACCAGCACCGGCACCGCCGGCGGGCTTCTTCTTGGTGAATTTCGAAGCGCGGCTATCCTCTTCAGCCTGCTGGTTGTAAGCAGCCGTGTGCGACAGTACGATACGACGGTCATCCTTCGAGAATTCCACTACGCGGAAGTCCAGCTGCTCGCCGTTCTCAGCCTGCGAGCCGTCTTCTTTCTGCAGCGACTTAGGATACGCGAAGCCTTCGATGCCGTAGGGCAGCTCGAGCACGGCACCACGGTCGTTTTTCTCGGTGATGGTAGCCTTGTGAACCGAGCCGGGGGTGAACACCGTCTGGAACGTATCCCAGGGGTTTTCTTCCAGCTGCTTGTGGCCCAGGGCCAGACGACGGTTGGCTACGTCGAGCTCCAGTACCTGCACGTCCAGACGGTCGCCCACCTTCACCATTTCGGAGGGGTGCTTGATCTTCTTGGTCCACGACAGGTCGGACACGTGCACCAGGCCGTCTACACCTTCTTCCAGTTCTACGAACAGGCCGAAGTTGGTCAGGTTGCGCACCAGACCGTTGTGCTTGGAACCTACGGCGTACTTCGTGCCGAAGTCAGCGCGGGTCCATGGGTCTTCGGTCAGTTGCTTGATGCCCAGGCTCATCTTGCGGTCTTCGCGGTCGAGGGTCAGGATCTGAGCCTCAACTACGTCGCCCTGCTTGATGAAGTCCTGCGGGTTGCGCAGGTGCTGGCTCCAGCTCATTTCCGACACGTGGATCAGACCTTCCACGCCGGGGATGATTTCCATGAACGCGCCATAGTCGGCTACGTTTACGATGCGGCCTTTCACCTTCGAGCCTACGCCCATTTCGGCGACGAGCGAATCCCATGGGTGGGGAGTCAGCTGCTTCAGGCCGAGCGAGATACGCTTCTTGGCTTCGTCGAAGTCCAGAACAACCACGTTCAGTTTCTGGTCGAGCTGCAGTACTTCGCTCGGATGAGCGATGCGGCCCCACGAGATGTCCGTGATGTGCAGCAGACCGTCGACACCACCAAGGTCGATGAACACACCGAAGTTGGTCATGTTCTTGATAACGCCTTCGAGGATCTGGCCTTTCTCCAGGTTGTTGAGGATAGCTTCGCGCTGCTTCTCGAGGTCTTTCTCGATCAGGACTTTGTGCGATACTACTACGTTGTCGAAAGCGGCGTTGATTTTCACAACCTTCACTTCCATACGACGGCCGACATAAATGTCGAAGTCACGGATAGGCTTCACATCAATCTGCGAGCCGGGCAGGAAGGCTTCTACGCCGTCCAGATCCATGATCAGACCACCTTTGGTCCGACGCTTTACCACGCCTTCGAGAATGGTGTCATTCTCCAGAGCATCGTAGATAGACTTCCAAGCCTGCTTGATCTTCGCCTTCTTGCGGCTCAGGATCAGCTGACCGTTGGAGTCTTCCTGGTCTTCGATGAACACCTCTACCTGGTCACCGATTTTGAGGTCGGTCAGGTCGCGGAATTCCGACAGGGGCACCAAGCCGTCCGACTTGAAGCCGATGTTCAGGATTACGTCGCGGTCGGTGATACCTACTACGGTACCTTTTACCACTTCTTCTTCCTGGACAGTCGTCAGCGTGTCGCCGTACATCTGCTCCATCTCGGCGCGCTGCTCTGCGGTATAGTTACCACCGAACTGCGAAGCGCCAATGTTGTCCCAATCGAAGTTGTCTACTACTTCTACTGCCATAATACTGGTTGATCCTACTATACACGGCCGGCTTAGGATCAAATCCGGGTCCGCGTTATGAGTAACTTCCTGAAGCACAGCCTCAGACCCCGCCACCCTGGCGGGGCGGCAAAGATACAGACTTTGCCGGAAGTTTCCCAGGGGCTGAAGCGTCTGAAAAGCACTACTTTGATGGCATGAAAATTTGACACCCCAACAAAAAAAGCCTGGCTATGCGCCGGGCCTTTTTTGTTGGGGGAGAGCGGCACTCAGATGTTGAGCTTCACCAGCTTCATGCCCAGCTGGCTTTTCTTCTTGTTGAAGCCCGCCAGCATGACGTAGCCGGGCTTGGCCGGGTACAGGTAAGAATAGTTGGCGCCGGTAGTCATATCGATTTTGTCGAAGGCGTACTTGCCGTTGTCGCCGAAGGCAATGTTGCCGATGTAGAGCTTGGCATCTTCGCCCTTCTCCTTGTCGAAGTTGATATACACCACGTTGAACTGGGTGTTGGCATCATCGCGCTGCATGAACTGGTAGTCGAAGTCGCCCTGGGATTTCATGATGCTGCCCAGCAGGCCGGCACTCATAAAGCCGGTACCGGCGGGCAACGTGGCGTTGGTGACATTCTTGGGATAGAACTTCACGCTGGAAAGCTTTGCCTCCGGGTCCAGCTCGAACACGAACATGTTGGCCACCTTGCCTTTCGATACGCTGGCGCCGCGGCCGCCCAGCACCGTGAGGGCAATACCCAGGCCGTCGCCGACAATTTTGAACTGCTCGGCCACGATGTAGAGCTTACCGTTGGAGCCTTTCACGATGGAGTGGGTGTAGTTCACGTAGTTGTCTTCCAGGCTGGGCCGGGCTTCGGCGGGCATCAGCGACATTACCTCTTTCTGCCAGCCGTAGTTTTTGGTGCCTACCAGCTTGCCAGCCTCATTGAAGCGCTTGATGTAGAAGCCCAGGCTTTTGTTGACAAAGGGCTTGTCATCGAGCCGGTAGTATTCGCCCACTGCCACAAACTCGCGCTTGGAGGCGTCGAAGGTGAAGGAGCTGAGCGACAGCTGCTCGGTTTTGCTGGTTTCCACGGGCATGTCCATGACTTTCTTGCCGGTGGTGGCGTCAATGGCGACCATAGAGGACGTCATCTGGCGCGACATGGCGCCGTCGCGCCGCATCTTCATGGCCAGGATGTACTTATCGGTAGCTTCGGTGAGGCCAATTGACTCGTAGAACTTCGATTTCTCGTCGGAGGCAAAGCGCCATTTGGGCTTCATGTTATCGTCGTACATCACCAGGGCAAAGCCTTTCATCATGCCGGTGTAGCTGTTGCGCACGAAGCCCTGGCCGGGCACCGGAAACAGGTGCATGGCCCCGCCCATCACGGCGGCGTCGCCGGTGTTGCCCTGCAGTTGGCCCTGCAGCACCATCTTGTCGGCTTTCGACAGGTCTTCGATAACCTTGGAGCCGAGCTTTTTCAGGCTGGTGTCGTAGGTTTCCATTTCCAGGGTTCCTTCCTTGGAATTGAGGAAGTAGAAAGCAAAAGCCGACCCGTTGAAGCTGTTGTTGAGCAGCGTGAAGCGGTTGGCGGGCTTCTGAATGGTGATGTTGGACACTTTGCCCAGGTCCTGGTCGTAGAAGTCGAGCAGGTAGTTGTCGTTTTTGCGGTCGGCTTTGTCGCCGTGAGCAAACATCAGGTAGCCTTTCACCTCGTTGCCGGCATAGATGGGCGACAAAGCGGAGCGGTGCATGTTCTGGATGCCGTCCAGGGTTTTGCTTTGGGCGAAGCCGGCCGCCGCCGACAACGTGAACAGGGCCGCCAGGGCCGCACGTTTGGTAAACAACATGAAGGGTTGGGTAAAAATTGGGGAATAGGTGAGGTATGTAAGAGGGAAGAATCAGTGGCGGGCAGCACCTGCTTTGGTAGGAGGCACTGGGAAAAGCAGCTTTTCAAACCGGCCCCCGGCGTACTGCTTCTGCAGCTGCGCCTTCAGCGAAGCGGCCGTAGCAGGTTCGGCCGCCAGCGCCATGGCGGCGTAGCGGGCGGCCAGGGCATATTCGTCGGCCTGGCCGGGCTCGTTGGCCTGTGCAAAGCAGGCGCTCAGCCCTTTGAACTCGTCGTGGCGCAGGTCGTAGAGTACGCGCAGCAGATCGTTGAACGGCGCAGAATTGCGCGGGGAAATGGTAGAAACGACTTCGTTGTAAGTATGCCCCTGCAGATGCTGCTGCAGCTCATACAAGCTCAGCAGCACGACCGAGCGCAGATAGCTATTCTGGGGCTGCTGGGGTAATAGCAGCAGCGCATCGAACAGGGCGTGGTCGTAGCAGTCGTAGTCGAACCAACTCTGGATTACCTCTAGGCGGCTAATGTGGCGGATGCGCGCAAACTCCGGCGTGCTGGCCGCCTGCGGGCCTGCCGCCACCTGGTCGCGGGCCAGGGTGCGCACGAAGCGCATCCGCTTGGCGCAGTCGGGGTGCGACTTGAGCGTATCGGTAGTTTCGAGCACCGTTTTTTCGGCTGCCTTCACCGTGAAAATGGATTTGGGCTTGTTCTCGGCCGCCGCGAAGGTTCGGGGAAACTCGGCGCAGTTGAAATAGGCCGATAACGGCAGTGGGCCGGCGGTTTCGGGCTGGTCAATGGTATCGAGCAGCTCCAAGGCCCGGTAGGCCTGGGAGGCATCGTAGCTGGTGCGCGACAACAGCACGTAGCCCAGGGAATCGGCCTGGCGCTCGTAGCGGCGGTGGTGGTAGTTGCTGTTGAGGGAAAAGCCCAGGGCCAGCGCCTTAATCTGGGAGCTGATGTTGTACTCCGAGTTAAGAATGCGCCGGTACTCGCGCTTCATTTCCTTGCTGTGCACTGCCAGCAGATGCTCCTGCATGCTGGTTTGCATGTGCCGGCAGGCCACGTGCGCCAGCTCATGGCACAGAATGAAGGCCAGCTGGCTTTCGTTTTCGAGCCGGGGCAGCAGGCCGATATTGAGCATCACGGTACTCGTGCCCACGGCGTGGGCATTGGGCTGCGGGTTGCGGCTGAGTACCAGCTTAGCCGTGGCCGGCAACTGCGGATTGGCTGCCAGAATACGACGAAACACCTGCTGCACGTAGGGCTCCACGGTGGGGTCGAGCAGGGCCGAGTAGCGAATGGAGTTGAACACCTCGTCGGACGTTTCCTTGACAATCTTCCGGTAATGGTCACGGTATTCGCTGCTGCCGGTTTTGGGCACTACCAGGTGGTCTTTTATGGCATTCCGGTGCGCTACGGCCAATTGATACACCTGCGCGGTATCCCGGGAGTAGTAAGGCAGGTAAGGCTGATCCTGGGCGGCGGCAGGCAGAAAATGCAGTGCGGCGAGACACACCAGAAGAACAAGTCGAAACATATAAGCACTGCCCCGACTGGCAGCAAGACACAGAATTGGTATATAAACTTCTCAAATCTAGTCCATAATCAAAGTATAATGCTACTAGCATACATATTTATTTGCTTCCGGCTATACTTCAGTTGCCGGCCCCGCGTATTGCTGGCCTGTGACGGGTAAACGCCTTGGCGGAAGAAGTCCCGACCAGCACTCATAGGGCACTAGGAAGGAAAGGCAGGGCTTGGCCTTTCGTAGCGGGCATATGGAGTTGGGCCCAGGCATGCTGACAGCACATGACCGGCCGCAACTCCACACTGACACTTTTTACGATAATATTTCATCGTGCTATAATCCAAGTTCAGCGCCTCTCCGCCCATATTTACAGTGTATTTCAGCTTTATGGCCGCTTTGGAGGCCAAAGCCCGGTACAACTCCTTCCTGAAGGCGACAGTAAACGCCTGGAAGCAATATTCAACAACCAACCACACCCTATTCCCATGAGCTACATTAAAGTCGGCCAGGACACCAATGGCCAGGACATCAGACTACACTACATCGACCAGGGCCAGGGCAAACCGGTAGTGCTGATTCACGGCTGGCCTGCCTCCTACGAGATGTGGGAGTACCAGTTGGCCGAGCTACCCAAGCACGGCAACCGCGTTATTGCCTACACCCGCCGCGGTTTCGGCAACTCCACCAAAACCTGGGACGGCCATGATTACGATACCCTGGCCGACGACCTGAAAGCGGTGCTCGACGAGCTAGATTTGCAGGACGTAACGCTGGTCGGCTTTTCGATGGGCGGCGGTGAGGTAGCACGCTACATGAGCCGCCACGGCGGGGCCCGGGTGGGCCGCGTGGCTTTCGTAGCGGCCGTGACGCCCTACTTGCTGCAAACCGACGACAACCCCGACGGCGCCCCTAAGGAGAACTTCGATAAAATGGTGGAAGGTATCCGCAAAGACCGGTTCGACTTCCTGAGCACCTTTGGCAAGCAGTTTTTCGGCGTGGGTACCCTTAGCCACCCAGTGAGCCAGGCTACGCTGGACTGGATGCAGTCGATGTGCCAATTGGCCTCGCCCCGCGCTACTGAACAGGACGTGTACGCCTTTGCCGCCACCGACTTCCGCCAGGACCTAAAGAGCGTGAAAGTGCCGACCCTGGTTATTCACGGCACCAGCGACGAAACCGTGCCGATCAAGGTGAGTGGGCAGCGCATGACACAATATGTGCCCCACGCCCAGTACATCGAGTACGATGGCGCGCCCCACGGCCTGTTCATAACGGAGAAAGACCGGCTGAACAAAGATCTACAGGCATTTATCGGTGTGCATTCGGCTGGCTAACGTGCCATACTTAGGCTTACCAAGCCTATGATTTGTAATCAGTAGCAATTGATTTGTAATCAGTAGCAATTAAAAAAGGCCCGCTCATGGAGCGGGCCTTTTTTAATTGCTACTGATTACGGAACGGCACCAGCCTTATGCGGCCCGGCCCATCTGGCGTAGAAACGATACGTGGGAAGCCACAGCGTAGCGCATTTTGGGGTACTCAATGTATTCAACGCCGTATTCACCGCACATCTGCTTGATAATCTTGCTAATGGCTGGGTAATGCACGTGCGAAATCTTCGGGAACAAATGATGCTCAACCTGAAAGTTTAGGCCGCCCACTAACCAGCTGATTACCCGGTTTTCGGTAGCGAAGTTGGCCGTAGTCTTGATCTGGTGAATCGCCCACTCGTCTTCCATCTTGCCAGTAGTTTCGTGAGGCACTGGGAAAGCCGTGTGCTCCACAGTGTGCGCCAGCTGGAACACCAGGCTCAGCACTAGGCCCGCGAAGCAGGTCGTCACGGCAAAGCCGGCCAGCCAGCCCAGAAAGCCGACCGTGTAAATCGGGAGGGCAATGTAGAGGAAGAGGTTGAGCACTTTAAAGCCCCAAAAAATGAGGTGGTCGGCCGTGTCCATCTTTTTGAGCGGCATATCCCCGATTTTCTTGGTGAAGTACTTCTGGTAGTCCATCACGAAAATCCAGGAGATGTAAAGCATGCAGTACAGAAACCAGAAGTACAGGTGCTGAAAGCGGTGCAGCTTGTGGCGGGGCTGCCCCTGGCTCATGCGCATCCAGGGCCGGATGTCGATGTCGTCGTCGGCGCCCTCAATGTTGGTGTACATGTGGTGAATCACGTTGTGCTTGGCGTTCCACATGTAGCTGCTGCCACCCAGAATGTTCAAGGTAAAGGCCGCGAAATGATTCAGCCATTTGTTGCTGCTGAACGAGCCGTGGGCGCCGTCGTGCATCACGTTGAAGCCGATGGCGGAAATAATGCCACCCAGCAGCACGCATTCCAGCAGGGCCAGCAGCGTGGCGGGCGTGAAAAACACGAGGTGCACGTACACCAGCACAAAAGCCGAGGTCAGCAGCAGGGCTTTGCTGAATATGCGGAAACCGCCCGTGCTAGACTTGCCGGCGTCTTCGAAATACTGATTGGTGCGGGCTCGTAACTCGGCGTAAAAGTTACGCGGAGGAGCAAACTTGGGAAGTGACATCAACAAGGGAATGGTTGGTGCAACCCGGCTGGTGGGCAACCTGGGTCAACGCGGAAGCCAAGGGCTTGCGGCGCTTATTCTGACGTCCACACCTTGCGGATATCTACTCTCTGGACTTTGGAAAGTCAACAGTATCAACGAAAAAGCCGGACAATTGGTTTGCTGTCCGGCTTTTGCACTTTGTTTCGTCGAGCTTAGGCCCGGCCCATCTGGCGCAGGAACGACACGTGAGACGCCACGGCGTAGCGCATCTTGGGGTACTCGTTATACGTCACGCCAAACTCCTGGCACATCTGCTTGATGATCTTGCTGATTTCGGGGTAGTGCACGTGCGAAATCTTGGGAAACAAGTGGTGCTCTACCTGGAAGTTGAGCCCGCCTACCAGCCAGCTAATCACCTTGTTATCGGTAGCAAAGTTGGCCGTCGTCTTGATCTGGTGAATCGCCCACTCGTCTTCGAGCTTGTTGGTCGTTTCGTGGGGCATGGGGAATGCTGCGTGCTCGACGGTGTGCGCCAGCTGAAACACGATGCTCATGGTAAAACCGACCACGGTGGCGAAAACCACGAAACCCACCAGCCAGGTCCAAAAACCGAGCAGGTAAATAGGCATACCCATAAACAGGAACAGGTGCAGCGCCTTGAAGCCCCAGAACACGCCCTGGTCGGTGGCCGTCATTTTCTTAATCGGCACCTCCCCTATCTTACCCTTGAAGTACTTCTGGTAGTCCATGAAGAAAATCCAGGCAATGAAGAGCAGGGCGTAGAAAAACCAGAAGTACAGGTGCTGAAACTTGTGGAAGCGGTGGCGCGGCTGGGTAGTGCTCAGGCGCAGCCAGGGCTGGGCATCAATATCGTCGTCGAAGCCATCCACGTTGGTGTACATGTGGTGAATCAGGTTGTGCTTCATGTTCCACATAAAGCTGCTGCCACCCAGCACGTTGAGGGTAAAGGCGGCAAACTGATTCACAAACTTCGACTTGCTGAACGAGCCGTGCGAGCCGTCGTGCATCACGTTGAAGCCCACGGCCGAGCCTACCGCTCCCATCAGGGCACACTCAATAAGGGCCAGCAGCGTGGAAGGAGTAAAAAACACCACGTGGACGTACAGCGCTACGAAGGCTACTGTCAGAACCATCGCCTTCACGAACAGGCTGGTGGTGCCGGTCTGCTCCTTCCCCGATTCCTCGAAGTAGGCGTTGATGCGGTTTTTTAACTCGGTGTGAAAAGAGCGGGAAGCCGCAAACTTGGGTACTGCTGACATGAAGCGTAAATGGGTGGACTGCTGCAAAGATATTGTACTAAACAGCAGCCGCCGCGAAATTGGTGCGCTACCCCCACATTTTGTACAATTCCGGTCAGCAGCTCGACACTCCAAACTCCGGGTTCGCCCTGCCAGTCTGTTACTTACCTCCTGCCGGCCTTTACCAAACAACCACCTCCGCCCCACACTGCACATACTGCGAGGCGGGCAAAAAAAAGCCGGAAGCAGCTGCTCCCGGCGTTAGTTGGTCAGATACGGATGCCAGTTCTGGTCGATGGTGCCAGCACTAAGCCTGAGAAAACCAGAGAGCGTTGGTTTCTTGGGTACCTGCCGGATGGTGAGGCCGGCTTCGGGGGGTGTGCGGTGGCCCTTGGCGTGGTTGCAGCGGGCACAGGCCGTCAGCAGGTTGGTCCACGACGACTCGCCGCCGCGCGAGCGGGGCAGCACGTGGTCCAGGGTCAGGTTTTTAGTGGAGCCGCAGTATTGGCACTCGAAATGGTCCCGCTTCATGATGTTGTGCCGGCTCAGGGCAATGCCCTTGTAGGGCACCCGCACGTAGCGCTGCAGGCGAATGATACTGGGTTTGGGATAGGCATGCGAAATCGTACGCAGCACCCCGTGGTCCGACTTGGCTATCATCTCGGCTTTGTCGAGAAAGAGCAGCACAAAAGCCTTCTGCACGCTGCACAGCGTAATGGCGGTGTAGTCGCCATTGAGAACTAGCACTTTTTGGTCCATACGCTCGAAGAAATGATCATCTGATACAGCGAAAGCTAGATGATTCTAAGCGTATTAACAATACCTGGAAGCTTAAGTTTCCTCGGATGAAAGTGGTTGCGAAGCGCTACTATATAGCCCGTTTGCAGTGGGTAATGTGCCGCGGATATGCGCATACCTAATGCGTCCTTGCGAGGGGCAGCCAAAGCAATCCGTTCTCTGAAATGTGCGGAGCTTTCTAAACTGAAAAGCCCTTTCCTGCTCGTGCGGGGAAGGGCTTTCTGGTAAAAAAGCGTGCTGTACTGCGCAGAGGAAGGATTGCTTCAGCTTACGCCTCGCAAGGATACGAGTTCTGCATTAGCACCTGAGCACATTAATCCAGGATGCGCTTGATGAGGCGGAGCTTGTGGGAGTATTTCTGGCGCTGGCGGTTGAAGATGCCGTTGTGGTCGAGCGGGTCGATGCGCACCTCGCCGCTGGCGTGCAGAATCTGCTGGTCGTCGAGCAGCAGCCCCACGTGCACGATATTGCCTTCGGCGTTGTCGAAGAAGGCCAGGTCGCCGGGCTGGGTCTGCGATACGAAGTGCACCGTGCGGCCGTGGTCAATCTGCTGGCGGGCGTCGCGGGGGAGCTGCACGCCGATCAGGCCATAGAGCTGCTGCACAAGGCCCGAGCAGTCGATACCAAAGAGGCTGCGGCCACCCCACAGGTAGGGCGCCTTCAGGAAGATGTTGCCGGCTTTGAGCAGTAGGGCCAGGCGCTTATCGGCGGGCCCCTGCAGACCGTGCCCGTTCTGGGGATTGGTAGCGGCGCCGTTGTAGAAGTAGGTTTCCTCGCCCAGGCGCAGGGTCATGCCGTCGAAAAAGGGCAGCCGGGCGCCGATGGTTACCGGAATGCGCACCTGAGCATTGCTCACGACCTGCACCACGTCGAGGCTGCGGGGATGGTCCTGGGCGCTCCAGGCCGCCAGATACTCTGCCGACACGGGCTGGTGCTGCTTGGGGTCCATCCAGCCCACATAGTTGTCGGCCACGGTTCGGATTTGCTGCCAGTTGCCCTGGGTAAGCAGCACGGTGTAACAGTCGCCGAAAATCAGCTGGGTGACGATTTCGGCTTTATCCGCAGGCTCGGCCCGCACCGGCACGACGCTCAGGGCGCAGATTCCGTGGTTCACAGATGGGGAGATGGTGAGATGGTGAAATGGTGAGTTGTCGTTCAGCGGGGCTGAAATGCACGAGCGGGCGTCACCGAATTATTGCAAATATCCACGAAACTCCCGCTTAAAAGCCAGTCGGCCAAATATCCTCCCTAAAACTCACCATTTCCCTACTTACTATTCCACCGCTTAGTATTCCCGGGCGCGGTCCATTTCGCGCTTCTGGTCTTTGGCTTTGATGTCGTCGCGCTTGTCGAAGAGCTTTTTGCCTTTGGCCAGCGCAATTTCGAGCTTGGCAAAGCCCCGGTCGTTGACGAAGAGGCGAATGGGCACGATGGTGACGCCCTGCTCCTGGGTTTTGTTGGCCAGCTGGCGCAGCTCCTTTTTATTGAGCAGCAGCTTCCGCTCCCGCTTCACCTCGTGGTTGTTGTAGGTACCCAGCGTGTACTGCGAGATGCTCAGGTTGTGCACCCACAAAGAGCCGTCGGGGTGGAAAGTGCAGAAGCCGTCCTGCATGTTCACGTTGCCGTCGCGGATGCTTTTTATTTCGGTGCCCTGCAGCATCATGCCCGCGTCGTATTTGGCCAGGAAGCTGTATTCGTAGCTGGCGCGGCGGTTCACAATGTTTACGCGCTTGGGAGTATCGTCTTTTTGTTTGGCCATGATGGGGTGCAAAAGCCGCCGCGGAGCCGGAGCTGCGCGGTGGGTACTGTTACTATAGAGTAGCGTAGGTACGGAAATTCGCCGGATGCGGCGAATTTCGCCCGGGTATTACGTCAGCTTCAGGCGCGGGTCGGGGCTGACGAGCGGGGCGGCAAAGTCGCCGGCCTCGTACTGAAAGTGGGCCGTCATAGCCACCATGCCGGCATTGTCGGTGCAGAATTCGAAGTCGGGAATGAACACCTCCCACCCTTTCTCGGCCGCCAGCTGCGTGAGAGCCTCGCGCAGGCCGGAGTTGGCGGCCACGCCGCCGGCCAGGGCAATCTGAGTCAGGCCATTGTCCTGCGCGGCCCGGATCAACTGGCGCAGCAGGGTCTGGATGATGGTATGCTGAATGCTGGCGCAGAGGTCGGGCAGGTTTTCCTGCACGAAGTCCGGATTCTGGGTTGTTTGCTGGCGCAGAAAGTAGAGCACCGAGGTTTTCAGGCCGCTGAAGGAAAAGTCGTAGCCGGGCATAGCGCCCACCGGAAACGGGAAGCGTGTGGGGTTGCCCAGCCGGGCCTGCTTATCCAAGTGGGGGCCGCCGGGATACGGCAGGCCCAGGAGCTTAGCGGTTTTGTCGAAGGCTTCCCCAGCCGCGTCGTCGATGGTTTGGCCGATAACCTGCATGTCCATCGGGCCGCGCACGATGACCAGCTGGGTGTGGCCGCCGCTGACGGTGAGGCACAAAAACGGAAACGCCGGCCGCGGCGCCCGGATAAAGTGGGCCAGGATGTGGGCCCGCATGTGGTTGACGGCAATCAGGGGCTTATCTAGGGCCTGGGCGAAGGTTTTGGCAAACATGCTGCCTACTAATAAGGAGCCCAGTAGGCCGGGCCCCTGGGTGAAGGCCACCGCGTCGAGGGCGGATTTATCTACCTTTGCCCGGCGCAGGGCCTCCTGCACCACCGGTATCAGGTGCTGCTGGTGGGCGCGCGAGGCCAACTCCGGCACCACGCCGCCGTATTGTTCGTGCACTTGCTGCGTGGCCACCACGTTGGCAAGGATTTCGCCACCGGCCATTACTGCGGCCGACGTATCATCACAGGAAGACTCGATGGCCAGAATGACTGGGAATTGCATGCGGTTAGGTTCAGAAGGTACAGGCGGCGCGCCGGGCGGTTTTCGCGGGGCAGGCTGCATAATTTTAGTGCAAAGGTCGTTTAAAACACTAAACCAACACGTCGGCAAAGTGTCCTTGAATTCGTAGTGCGCCGAAAGCGCGGCAGAACTGCTTTTGCAAACTCTGCTGCCCTTCAGGCAGCCATTAGCTGAAATCCCGCATCTTCGTCCGTACTAGCAACATTTCCCAGTTCCCGTCTGTGCCCCGCTTTCTATCCGTCACGCTGAAAATCCTGCTGAGCCTGCTCCTGCTACTGGGGCTGGTGGTGGGCGGCGCGCTGGTGGCTTTGCGCGTGCCGAGCGTGCAAACCAGCCTGGCCCAGAAGGCGGCGGCCATTCTGACGGAAAAGCTGGGCCAACGCGTACTCGTGGGCAGCGTGGACGTGCGGCCCTTTTCGCGGGTGGTGCTGCAGGGCGTGCAGGTGCTGGACCGCCAGGGCGGTGAGCTGTTCCACATTGGCAAGGCCGACGCCGACATCGAGCTGTTTTCCATCTTCGACCCCAGCCACCTGCACGTAGGCAAGCTGACGCTGGAAGAGCCACGGTTTTCGCAGATAACCTACGCCAACAGCCCGGACTCAACCAACCTGACTCAGTTTCTGGCCGCCGTCAAGCGCCTAGTAGGCCCCACCGATACCACCAAGGTTTCCAAGCCGTTCGACTTTCAGATCAAGGCCATCGGGCTGCGCAACGGCCGTTTTGTACTTGACCGGCGCAATGAGCCCCGGGCCGAAAGCTACGGGCGCACCATCGACTACGCCCACATGTACATCGACAGCATCTACGGCGACGTGAGTCAGCTGTGGCTGCGCGGCGACACGATTCACGCCCAGATTGACGGGCTGCGGGCCGTGGATACGCCGTCGAAAACCCGCCTCAAGGAGCTGACGGCTAACATGACCTATGCCGACAAGTTCTGGGAATTTGCCGCCCTGGATTTGCGTGTGGGCAACAGCCAGCTGCGGCCCTACATCAAGTTCAACTTTGAGCACTTCCTCAACTTCGTCGACTTCAACGACTCGGTAAAAGTTACGGCCAAGCTGGATTCGGCGCGGGTGTACTCCGACGATATTGCCCTGTTTGCGCCCCAGCCCTTTATCCGCGACCTGAAGGAAACGGTGCTGCTCTCGGGCGAGGCCAAGGGCTACGTGAAGAACTTCACGACCAAAAACCTGGACATCACATACGGCCGTAACACCCACGTGCGGGGCAACATCAACGTGCAGGGTCTGCCCAATCTGAAGGAAAGCTTCGTGGAGATGCGCCTGAAGCCATCCGTCATAGATGGGCGCGACATCCGGCGCTACATTCCGGCCTCGGGCTGGCCCTACGTGGCCCGGCTGGGCACCGTGCGTCTGAACGGGCAGTTTCTGGGCTTCTACAACGACTTTGTGGCCAACGGCGCCTTCCGCACCGCCCTGGGCGACGTGGTTTCGGACGTGAACATCAAGTTCAAGACCGACCCGGCTTACTCGACGTATGAAGGGCAGGTGAAAACCACGGCCTTTCAGCTGGGCAAGCTGCTCGGCGACGAAAGCATGGTGCGCGACATCACCATGAACGGGCGCGTGGAAGGTGTGGGCTTCACGCCCGAGCGGGCCCGCCTCAAGGCCAATGCCAGCGTGCAGAGCATCTGGCTGAACGGCTACCGCTTCCGCAACATTACCACCAACGGGCAGTTCAGCCGCCAGTCGTTCGACGGCCAGCTGGCTGTGAATGACCCTAACCTGCAGTTCGACGCCAACGGCACCATCGACCTGAACAAGGCCCGCCAGGCCTTCGACGTGGAAGCCCGGGTGCGGCGCGCCGACCTGCGCGCCCTGGGCCTGACCAAGCAAAGCGTGGTGGTAGCTACCACGGCCGATGTGCAGTTTCAGGGCCTGAAGCTGGATGAGCTGATTGGCCGCATCATTCTGCGCGACTCTCGCCTGAGCTTTGCCGGCCGCACCGTGCCGATTGACACGTTCGACGTGGTCAGTCAGCGCACCGGGGTGCAGCGCCGCCTCACGGTGCGCTCGGAAGTGCTGAATCTGACGGCCCTCGGCAACTTCAACTTCACGGCCGTAGCCCGCGACGTGCAGACCCTGCTGACCGAGTACCAGCTCAACTTCGAAAGCAACGACGCGGCCATTGCCAGCTACTACCGCCGCAAGCAGCAGCGCCCCATTCCGGACTACGCCATTGACCTGGACCTGTACCTGAAGCAGGCCAATCCGGTGCTGCAGCTGTTCCTGCCCAGCCTCACTGTGTCGGACTTCTCGCGCATTGAAGGCTCGTTCCGCAACGGCCCCACCTCGATTTTCTCCCTGGCCGGCCACTTCGACGGGGTGCAGTACGACAGCGTGCGGGTGTTCGATACGGACTTTGAATTCAACACGTCCAAGCTGCCTTACCAGCCCGAGGTGCTGGCCCAGGCCAACATTACCTCCGAGCGGCAGGTGCTGCCGGGGCTGGGCAACACCCAGAATTTCTACGTGGAAGGCGTCTGGGACCAGGAGCGCATCAACTTCTCCACCTCCCTGGCCCAGAGCAACTCCACCAACAAAGCGGCCATCAACGGCTCGTTGGCCTTTCTGCCCGAGGCCATCCAGATTGTATTCCGGCAGTCGGGCGTGAACCTGCTGGGCAAGGACTGGAATATTGCCGCCGACAACTCGGTTATCATCTCGGGCGGGGGCAAGGAATTCGACATTCAGAACCTCTCGCTCAGCAACGGAGCCCAGAGCATCAGCGCCCAGGGCTTTATTTCCAATGACCCTGCCAAGCAGTTGCAGCTGGCCGTGAAAGACCTGGACCTGACCACGCTCAATTCCCTGACCAAGCAGAACATTTCGGGCCGTGTGAATGCCGCCGGCACGATTAGCGGCGTGTATGGCCCCCTGAAAATTAACAGTACGCTCGGTGTCGACTCCCTGCAATTCGACAACGTGCTCATCGGCAACGTGCGCGGCAGCAGCGAGTGGAACAACCGCAACAGCCAGCTGCTGATTGATATGGACGTGCTGCGCGACCAGCTGCGGGTGGTGCGGGTGGCCGGCACCTACGCCCCCCAGGCCAAGGAGCAACAGCTAAACCTGACGGCCGTGCTCGACAATGCCCCCGTGAAGCTGGCCGAGCCCCTGCTCAATACCTTGTTCAAGGACATGGGCGGCACGGCTGCCGGCACCCTGCGCCTGACCGGCCGCCTGGCCGCCCCCAACCTGGTGGGCAACGTGGATGTGACGGATGGCAAGCTCACCTTCATCTATTTGGGCACCACCTACACCTTCGCCGACCGGATTCGCTTCACTGAGGACCGCATCAATTTCCGGGAAATCCGCCTGCGCGACCCGCTGGGCAACTCCGGCGTGCTCGACGGCAACATTTTCCACAAGGGCTTTGAGAATATGCGTCTCGGCCTGCGGGCCAACTTCAACAAGCTGCTCGTGCTCAACACCACGCGCAAAGACAACGACCTGTACTTCGGCACGGCCTACGCCACCGGCGACGCGGTAGTCTTCGGCCCCACCGACAACCTGGTGGTGAACGTGCGCGCCCGCAGCGACGCGGGCACCCGCCTTTCCCTGCCCCTCGACAACGCGGCCAAGGCACAGCAGGCCAGCTACATCAAGTTTGTGAACCGCAACCTGGCCGACACGCTCACGACGGTGAAGGTGCCCACGGCCGCCACGGGCCAGATTGACCTCTCGGGCCTGCGCCTGAACATGAACTTGGACGTGACGCCCGACGCCTACGTGGAAATTCTGCTGGACGAAAGCACCGGCGACGTTATCCGGGGCACGGCGGCCGGGCAGCTGCGCCTGAACATCGACACGCGCGGCGACTTCAACATGTTCGGGCAGATTGAAATAGTGCGCGGGGCTTACAACTTCACCCTGCAGGGTCTGATCAACAAGGAATTCGTAGTGCGCCCCGGCGGCACTATCTCCTGGAACGGCGACCCGCTGGCCGGGGAGATGAACGTGACGGCAGCCTACACCCAGCGCACCTCCCTGGCCCCGATTCTGGGGCAGGCGGCTTTGAACAGCCGGGCCGTGGTGCCGGTAACGGCCGTGATGAACCTGACCGGCCCGCTGCTGCTGCCCACCATTCGCCTGAATCTGGAATTCAACGATGCACCCTCGTCCCTGGAAGGCGACCTGACGGCCTTTACTTCCTCGCTGCGCAACGACGAGCAGGAGCTTAACCGTCAGGTGTTTAGCCTGCTGGTATTTAAGCAGCTTTCCCCGCCCGGCCAGTTCACCCAGATCAGCCTGCGGGGCAACGACAACACGGTGCAGAACAGCCTGGGCCAGATTCTGAGCACCCAGCTGGGCCTGCTCACCTCCCAGATTGACCAGAACCTGGAAATCGACTTCAACATCAACGGCTTGTCGGCTGAGCAGCTGCAGGCCCTGCAAGTGCGCCTGAGCTACAGCTTCCTGAACGGCCGCCTGCGCGTGACGCGGGAAGGCGGCTTCAGCAACGGGGCCACGCCGGCTAACACGCCCCCCGGCACCACGCCCAACGCCACCGGCCAGGCCTCCCTGCTCGGCGACCTGAGCCTGGAGTACTACCTGCGCCCCGACGGGAAGTTCCGGGCCAAACTGCGCTACGAAACCACCCCGCGCGACTTCAACGACCTGTCGACGCTGACCAACCAGGCCCGGGCTGGCGTCAGCTTGCTGCACACCGAGCAGTTCGACTCGTTCCGGGAGCTGTTTTCGCGCAAGCGCCTGCGTCGCCGCGAAGCCGCCGCCCGCAAAGCCCGCGAAGTACTGAACGTGGACGACGACCCGCGGACGGTTTTATAAGGGCAGCGGCCCGGCCCTGCTTTTCGTCCCGGCTTCTCATTCCTAATTGTTCCTTGTACTTTTGCCCGCATGGCCCAAAACCGCCCGACCCGCAAGAAAAAGCTTGGCAGCTACCCGCACCTGATGGTCGTGTTCAGCATTACGCTGTCCTTGCTGGTCATTGGCTTGTTTGGCCTGCTGCTGATTCACGCGCATAAGCTCTCCAACCTGGTGAAGGAGAACATCGAAATGCAGGTGTACCTGGACCGTGACCTGCCTGAGACGCAACTCCTTCGCTTGCAGCAGGATCTGAGCCGCAAGAAGTATGTAGCCTACAAGAACGACCAGCCCCAGGTGCGGTTTCTGTCCAAGGAAGAGGGCGCCAAGCAGTTTCTGGAGCAGACCGGGGAAGACGCCGAACAGTTTCTGGGCGACAATCCCCTGCGCGACGCCTACCTGCTGAAAATCAGCGCTGAGTTCACCGATTCGACCCAGATGCGGCGCATCGTGCAGGAGCTGCGGGCCGAGCCGGGCGTGTTTGAGGTGGAGTACGTGCAGAGCTTTATCGACTCGGTCAACAAGAACCTGCGTAAGATCAGCCTGGTGCTGCTGGGCTTTGCCCTGGTGCTCACCCTGGTCGTTACCGTCCTGATTAACAACACCATCAAGCTGGCCCTGTTCTCGCAGCGCTTCCTGATCCGGAGCATGCAGCTGGTGGGCGCCACGTCCTTTTTCATTCAGCGGCCGTTTCTGCGGCGGGCCACCTGGCAGGGCTTTGCCAGCGGCACTATTGCTGCCCTGTTGCTGCTGGCCCTGCTGCAATACGCCTATCTGCAGCTGGAGGAGCTGCGCCTGCTGCGCGATGAGCGCCTGATTGCGGCTCTGATGGTGGGCATGGTGCTGCTGGGCTGCGGTATCGGCTTTCTGAGCTCCTACCGCGCCGTGCGCAAGTACCTGGGCATGTCGCTCGACGATTTGTATTGATTGGCTTGTTGTACTTCGGTCTTGGTTGCTGCCCCTGTCTGCTCTGCAATCAAAACACGTGAGTAACCACCGCCACAACCCAAAACTGAATAAACAACAACGAATATGGAACCGAAACAAACACCCCGCTTTGCCTTCGGGCCGCGCAACTACCGCCTGATGTACCTCGGGCTGGCTATTCTGGCGGCTGGCTTTATTACCATGACGCTGGACTCGGCCGACTACGGCGAAGGGTTCCTGGGCATTACGCTGGGGCCGATTCTGCTGGCCGTGGGCTTTATCATCGAGTTCTGGGCCATCATGGCCAAGCCCGGCGGCCCCGCCCCGGTGGCTACCGACCCGGTGACCCGCGCCGAAACCGCGCCGCAGCCCGGCGCGCCCGTAGCCCCGGCTCCCACGGCTCCTACCTACAAGCGCCCCTAGATGAACTACTGGCACGCCCTGATTCTGGCTATTGTCGAAGGCTTAACCGAGTTTTTACCCGTTTCCAGCACCGGCCACATGATTATCGTGGCCAACCTGCTGGGCATCGGGCAGCTTCCCTTCACCGAAACCTACATTACCTCCATCCAGTTTGGCGCTATTCTGTCGGTGGTGGTGCTCTACTGGCGCCGCTTTCTGCAGAGCTTCGACTTCTACGTGAAGCTGGCCGTGGCCTTTCTGCCCTTCGGGTTGCTGGGCTTTCTGCTCAAGGACGTCATTACCGATCTGCTGAAGAACGTGACGGTGGTAGCTTCTTCCCTGGTCGTGGGCGGCATCGTGCTGCTGTTCGTGGACCGCTGGTTTAGCGAGTCGCGCAAGCAGGTGACGACGCCCAGCACGCTGCAGGCCCTCAAAATCGGCTTGTTTCAGTGCTTGGCCCTGGTGCCCGGCGTGTCGCGCTCGGCCGCAACCATCGTGGGTGGTTTGGCCCAGGGTTTCGACCGCCGCTCGGCCGCCGACTTCTCCTTCCTGCTGGCCGTGCCCACTATGTTCGTGATTACGGCCTACGAGATGTACAAAACCTACAAGGTGAATGCGCCCAAAGCCGAAGACCTCGAGTTGCTGGCCTTCGGCAACGTGGCCGCCTTTATCGTGGCCCTGCTGGCGGTGAAGTCGTTTGTGAACTTCGTCTCGAAATTCGGCTTCCGTGCCTTCGGCTTCTACCGCATCATCGTGGGCCTTACTATTCTGGTAATGATTGCCCTGGGCATCGACCTGCACCTGATATGAGCCAAGAAACTACTCCTGCGCGCACTTTCGACTTCGAAACCGGTGAGGTGTTGCTGCTTGATAAGCCCCTGACCTGGACCTCGTTCGACGTGGTGCGCAAAGTCAAGAACACGCTGCGCATCAAGAAAATCGGCCACGCCGGCACCCTCGACCCGCTGGCCACCGGGCTGCTGATCCTGTGCACCGGCAAGAAAACCAAGCAGATTGACCTGATTCAGGCCCAGGAAAAAGAGTATACCGGCACCTTCCGCCTGGGCCAGACGACGCCCTCCTTCGACCTGGAAACGCCCGTCGACGCCGAGTTGCCCTACGCGCACCTCACGCCCGAGCAGCTGCAGGCCGCCGCCTTGGCCTTCACCGGCCTGATTCAGCAGACGCCGCCGCTGTACTCGGCCGTGAAAATCAACGGGGAGCGCGCCTACGAAGTGGCCCGCCGCGGCGACACGGCCGAAATCAAGTCCAAGGAAGTTACCATCAAAGAGTTTGAGCTGACCGGCATTGCCCTGCCCGACGTGCACTTCCGGGTGGTATGCACCAAAGGCACCTACATCCGCAGCTTGGCCCGCGACTTTGGCCAGCACCTGGGCTGCGGGGCCCACCTCACCCGGCTGGTGCGCACCCGCATCGGTGAGTACCGCGTGGAAGACGCCCTGACCCTGGAAACGTTGGAAGCCCTGCGCCCCCCGCGGCCCGAGGGCGAAACGGGCCGCCCTGCCCGGCAGCCCAAGCCGCGTCGGCCCGAGCAGCGCGCCGGTCTGGAATACTTTCAGGCCAGCAGCGCCCCGACCGACTCAGACCCGGCGGACTCCGCTTCGTAAACAGCTATTCCCGGCGAGGATTCGCTCATTCACCGCTTCACTCATTTCCCTCCGATGGAAGTCTTTCACGACCCGGCGCAGTTTCCCCACCTTGGCAATGCCGCCGTCACAACCGGCACCTTCGACGGCGTGCACCTGGGGCACCAGAAGATTCTGCGACGGCTGTTGGAAGTAGCCCAGCACAGCGGCGGGCCCTCGGTGGTCATCACCTACTGGCCCCACCCGCGCCTGGTGCTGGCCCCGCCCCTGTCGCACCCCCAGCCGCTCAACATTCAGCTGCTGTCGTCCCTGGAAGAGCGCAGTCGGCAGCTGGCCGACTTTGGCGTAGACTACCTGCTGATTGTGCCTTTTACCAAGGAATTTTCGGAGCTGACCTCGGAGCAGTACATCCAGCACATTCTGCTCGACACGGTGGGCACCAAAAAGCTGGTGATTGGCTACGACCACCGGTTCGGTAAAAACCGGGAGGGCAGCTTCGAGTACCTGAGCCAGCATGCCGAGCGCTACGGCATGGAGGTCGAGGAAATTCCGCGCGAGGACGTGGACGCGGTGGCCGTGAGCAGCACCCGCATCCGGCGCGCCCTGGAGCAGGGCGACATTCTGACGGCCAACCGCTACCTGGGCTACAGCTACCCGCTGACCGGCACCGTCGTACGCGGCAAGCAACTGGGCCGCACCATCGGCTTCCCGACGGCCAACATGCGGGTGGAAGAGCCCCTGAAATTGGTACCGGCCCGCGGCGTGTACGCCGTAATGGCCACCACGGCCGCCGGGACCCACCACCAGGCCATGCTCAACATCGGGGTGCGCCCCACCGTATCGGGCGGCCTCGACCAGACCATCGAAACCCACCTGCTCGACTTCGACGGCGACCTGTACGACCAGTCCCTCACGGTGCAGCTGGTAGCCCGCCTGCGCGACGAGCAGAAGTTCAACGGCCTGGACGAGCTGAAAGCCCAGTTAGCCAAAGACGCCGACCTGGCCCGCCAGCATTTGGTAGGCGGCTGAGTTGTTTGCTACTCAAAACAGAACGTCATGTCTCCCGTTGGTCGACATGACGTTCAGAATTCTCTACCCCTGACTAAAGTCCGGTTGTCTGGAAAGGCGACCGGACTGCTTGTTTTCACCCCATGATGCCGGCCGAAACCATGGCCGCCACTGCACGTTTTTTGGCCCGCGCCGCGCCTACTCCCGGCCAACTTGCTATTTTCGACCCGCAAACCCTCCTTCCCCACCCTATGATTAATAAAGTAGTAGCCGATGCCCAGGCGGCCCTGCACGGCCTCACCGACGGCATGACGCTGATGCTCGGCGGCTTCGGCCTGTGCGGCATTCCCGAAAACTCCATCCAGGAAATTCTGCGCCTGGGCGTCAAGAACCTTACCTGTATCAGCAATAATGCCGGCGTTGATGATTTCGGCATTGGCCTGATGCTGCAAACCAAGCAGGTGCGCAAGATGATTTCGAGCTACGTGGGCGAGAATGCCGAGTTTGAGCGCCAGCTGCTGTCGGGCGAGCTGGAAGTAGAGCTGATTCCGCAGGGTACGCTGGCCGAGCGATGCCGGGCCGGCGGGGCGGGCATTCCGGCTTTCTACACTCCGGCCGGCTACGGCACCGAGGTGGGCGAAGGCAAGGAAAGCCGGGAGTTCAACGGCAAGATGTACCTGCTCGAAACCGCTCTGCACGCCGATTTCGCTTTTGTCAAAGCCTGGAAGGGCGACACGGCCGGCAACCTGATTTTCAAGGGCACGGCCCGCAACTTCAACCCAATGATGGCCACGGCCGGCAAAATTACCGTAGCTGAAGTGGAGGAGCTGGTGCCCGCCGGCGAGCTGGACCCCAACCAGATTCATACGCCCGGCATTTTCGTGCAGCGTATTTTCCAGGGCAAAGACTACGAGAAGCGCATTGAGCAGCGGACCGTGCGCGCCGCTACCACCTAACCCTATCGTAATGGACGCTCCTATTTCCCTCCAGCAGGCCCAGGCTAAGATTCGGAAGGAAGGCAACCCGCCTTTCACGGTACTGTTGCGCCACGGCAGCATGCGGACGGAATATTTCGCGCCCAGTGAGGTGGACACCCAGACGCCCCACCCGCAGGATGAGGTTTACGTCATCATCAGCGGCGAGGCGGTGCTCAACCGCGCCGGCGAAATGGTGCAGTGCCACCCCAACGACTTGATTTTTATTCCGGCCGGTATGCCCCATTTCTTTGAGGTGTTTTCGGCCGATTTTGCCACCTGGGCCATTCTCTATGGCCCCACCGGCGGGGAAAGTGCCTAACCCCGGCGCCTTTCTAGCCCTTCACTCTTTCCATTCCCACCCACATGCTTGATAAACACGGCATTGCCAAACGAATAGCCCAGGAAGTAAAAGACAACTCCTACGTCAACCTCGGCATCGGAATTCCCACGCTGGTGGCCAACTACATTCCAGCCGGCATCAACGTGGAACTGCAAAGCGAAAATGGCCTGCTCGGCATGGGCCCCTTCCCCACCGACGACCAGGTAGACCCCGACCTGATCAACGCCGGCAAGCAAACCGTAACCACGCTGCCCGGCTCCAGCCTGTTCAGCTCCGCCGACTCATTCGGCATGATCCGGGGCGAGCATGTGGACCTGACAATTCTGGGCGCCATGGAAGTTTCCGAAAACGGCGACATTGCCAACTGGAAGATTCCAGGCAAGATGGTGAAAGGCATGGGCGGCGCCATGGACCTGGTGGCTTCGGCCAAGAACATCATCGTGGCCATGCAGCATGTAGCCAAAGACGGCAGCAGCAAGCTGCTGCCCGCCTGCACCCTGCCCATCACGGGCCTGCGCTGCGTGAAAAAAATCGTGACCGAGCTGGCCGTGCTCGACGTGACGCCCGACGGCTTCGTGCTGCGTGAGCGGGCCCCCGGCGTAAGCGTCGAGCAGATTCAGGCCGCCACGGCTGGCAAGCTGGTGATTCCGGCCAGCGGCGTCCCCGAAATGCAGGGCGTGTAGCGTCAGCCGGGGCAAGCCTGACTTTTACGGCGTACTAAAGCGGGGGCTTCGGCTCCCGTTTTTATTTTCCCGCCTTCCGCGCTTTGCCCCTTTGCCCCGGTTTATTGCCGACCTGTTCCCGCTCTTTCCCCACTCTATGCGCACTGCCCTATTCCTGCTTTTTCTGTTCCTCCACCTGCCCGCCCGGGCCAGCCAGATTGTGGTGGGCATCCGGTCAAAGAACTTTCTGGCGTGGGACGTGTGGGAGCAGCAGACGCCCAGGCTCACCCACCGCCTGCTGCTCTACAACCAGTCGACCCAGGAGGTAGAGCTGGAAATCCGGCTGCTGCGCTTTCGGGCGGTAAACACGCAGTTCGAAACCGTTTCGACCGGTAAAGTTCTGCTCCGGGTGAAGCTGCGGCCCGGCCAGCTGCAGCAGCTCAAATACCCGAAACAAGGCAGCCCGCACGATTTTATGGAGTTCTTCGAAAACGGCCAGCCCGTGGGGCTGCAAGAGCTAAATAGCCGCCAGCCCGGCCCCGAAGTGCTGCACCCAGGCTTCCGCTTCTACACTGCTACCAGCGCCAACTCCGGCCAGCTGGGCTACTGGCTGGCCCTGGAGTCGCTCTACCAGCAGCCGGGGCCGGCCCGCCTGGCTCTGACCATTCCCAAGGGCTACGACGAGGAATATCAGCTGCTGAAAGTCACGGCGGGTATGGATACGCTCAGCCCCCGCTCAGCCAACCTGGATTCGCTGCGCGCCACCGACGCATCCATCGTCCGGCTCGACAATCAGAACCGGCGGGCTGTAGTGCCGCGTCCCGCCCTGCTGGCCGCTCCTTCGGCCCCGGCCCTGTTCACGCTGGAAATCCAGTACATGAGTAGCTCCTACTATTACGACGACCAGAAGATCAAGCACCCGCGCCTGGAAGCGGGGGGCGGGGCCCGGCATTTCATTCCGGTGTTTCCCCGGCCTCAATAGCCGGCACGTTTCCGGGGCGCCGCGTGTTGTCTTTCCCGCCCGCGGCGTTGCGCCACACCAGCTGTTTTTGACCTGGCGACGGCAGCACCGGCCGCCAAAACTCCTGCGAAGCCGTACAAGGGCCACCCGAGGCCGGATTTCCGTGGGCCTCTTTTCTTTACTTTTGCTTACACTCTTTCCTGATTTTATATGGCCACTTCTTCCACTGGCAAAACCGGCGGCAGCCACGCTAAGAAAGTCGCTGCCGATGCCGCCGCGGCCCTGGAGCGCCTGACGCCCACCGCCGTTCCGGCTCATAAACTAGTACTGCGCACCCTGCGCCGCTCCGACTTCAAGGCCGTGAAGGTTATCATGGACAAGGTATACTCCAACATGGAGGGTTCCTGGTCGGCGGAGGAATTCAGTGCCCTGCTGCGCAAGTTTCCCGAAGGCCAGATCTGCATCGAGGACAACGGCGTGATTGTGGCCGCCGCCCTGGCCATCATCGTGCAGTACTCCGACTTCGGCGACCGGCACACCTACGCCAAGATTACCGGCAACGGCAAGTTTGACACCCATAATGCCGACGGCGACACCCTCTACGGCGTGGACGTATTCGTGGACCCCGAGTACCGCAGCCTACGCCTGGGCCGCCGCCTCTACGACGCCCGCAAGGAGCTCTGCGAAAACCTGAACCTGCGCGCCATGGTGGCGGGCGGCCGAATTCCAGGCTACGCGGCCTATGCCAACGAGATGACGCCGGCCAAGTACGTGGAGATGGTGCGCAACAAGGAAATCACCGACCCCATCCTCACCTTCCAGCTTTCCAACGAGTTTCACGTCCGCAAAATCATCCGCGGCTACCTGCCCTACGACTCCGAAAGCAAGGCCTTCGCCACGCTGCTGGAGTGGCTGAACGTGTACTACGAGGAAGAGGAAAAGCTCATCGGCAACCAGAAAAGCAACGTCCGCATTGGCATTGTGCAGTGGCAGATGCGCGCCACCCGCTCCCTGGAAGACCTTCTGCAGCAGATTGAGTTCTTCGTCGATACCGTGTCGGGCTATAAGTCCGACTGCGTGATGTTCCCCGAGTTCTTCAACGCCCCGCTGATGGCCCTCACCAACGAGGACTCGCCCTCGGTGGCCATCCGGGCCATGGCGGCCTTCACCGAGCCCATCAAGGCCAAGATGATGGAACTGGCCGTGAGCTACAACATCAACATCATTGCCGGCTCGATGCCGCTCTACGAGGATGGCAAGCTGCACAACGTGGCCTACCTCTGCCGCCGCGACGGTACCGTGGACGAGCAGTACAAGCTGCACGTGACCCCCGATGAAGCCTCCTACTGGGGTATGCGCGGCGGCGACAAGCTGCGCTGCTTCGACACCGACTTCGGCAAAATCGGCATCCTGATCTGCTACGACGTGGAGTTCCCCGAGCTGGCCCGCATGCTCTCGGACGAGGGCGTGAAAATCCTGTTCGTGCCCTTCTGGACCGACACCAAGAACGCCTACCAGCGCGTGCGTATCTGCGCCCAGGCCCGCGCCATCGAAAACGAGTGCTACGTGGCCATTACCGGCTCGGTCGGCAACCTGCCCCGGGTCGAGAACATGGACATTCAGTACTCGCAGAGCGCCGTGTTCAGCCCCTCCGACTTTGCCTTCCCCCACGATGCCATCGTGGCCGAGGCCACGCCCAACACGGAGATGACCCTGATTGCCGACCTCGACCTGGACCTGCTCAAGGACCTGAACACTTCCGGGGCCGTGCGCAACCTACGCGACCGGCGCAAGGACCTGTACTCGCTGAGCTGGTCGATCAAGAAAACCGACCGCGACGACGAGTTGCTGGCCCAGGGTACCGACGAGCGCCACCCGCGCGTGAGCAAGCGCAAGGCCATTGCCGCCGGCTAAACACTGCTTTTTTGCTTAAGGCCGTATATCCTATACTGAGCAATACGGCTTGCCCCACGAAAATGCCCCGCACCGTGTGCGGGGTATTTTTATTTTATGTGGGTCGCAGCCGTCAAGTTATTTCTGGGAGGCACACAATCCGGCTTACCAGCTTAATGGATGCGGCTTCACCCTGGATTCATTCCCGCAACTGGCGCCGCCTTACCTTCGGCCCAGCATTATAGTGGCCGATAGTGTAACGACAAGCTCAATTGATTTATCATTATTGTGATAATTATTATTATAATAATCGTATATTATCCCACTATTAAGCGCGCCAGCAACTACCCCGGTCTCCTATCCCTCAGGCGGCGGTATAACCCTGGCGGTCAGTTCAGCACTCCCCACCAAGCCCACCAACGCTCTTTCCGCAAGGACTCATACTGCTGCATACTGCTTTCCCGGACCACACGGTCATGATAGTTCACCCCAGGCATTTCCCTCATTCACCGTGCGCCGTATGCTGACACCTTTACTAAGGCGAAATATTCTGTTTGCCGTCGGGCCGCTGGTGCTCGTCACCACCATCCTGCAGATTGACCGCCCGGCCATACCCTACACCGTGCCGACCAGCGGCCTGGTACTGCCCGTCAGTGAATGGACCCTGAGCCGGGCGGCCAACGGCAACCTGGTGTCGGCACTTAAAGACAATCGTACGGGCAAGCTGACGGCGTTTTCGGCCTCCGTTTTTCAGCGCGGGGCCCAGGCCAACTTCCACCTCCACCCCCGCCTCTACCGCCAGGCCACCCTGGCCAAGGGCGACACGGTAGCCACCCTGTTCTCCAACCAGGACCATGAGCAACTCTCGCAGCTGCAGGGGCAGCTGGCCGAGCAACAGGCCGAGCTGCGCCTGGTGGAGGCCGGCCAGAAGTCGGCCGACGTGGAGGGCATGACCAACCAGGTAGCCCTGGCCCGGCAGGAGCTGGCCACCCAGCGCCTGCTCACCCAGCGCACCCAGGCCCTGTACCAGGACTCCCTGACTTCGCGGCAGGAATACGAAGTAGCGCTCAACCAATTGCGGGTGCGGGAGCTGAACGTGCGCCTGATGGGGTCCAATCTGAAGTCGGCCAGCACCGGCGGGCGGCCCGAGCAGCTGCACGTTATCCGCACGCGCATCCGCGCCCTGCGCCAGCAGATGCAGCTCATCAACCAGGGCCTGCAGGACCGCACGCTCGTGGCGCCGGTGTCGGGCACACTGCTGCTGCAATCTGCCTCGGCCAACCCCACGGAGGAAGTGCTGGTGGCAGTGGCCGACAATTCGGCTTATGTGGCGCTGTTGCCCGTGGCCTACGTCGAGAAGGAGTACGTGCGCATGGGGCAGGCTATTGAAGTTGCCATTACGGGCACCACCCAAACCACGCAGGGCAGGATTATCGGCATCGACAACACGGTGCAGCTGGTGGACGGCCGCCAGGCTTTTTTTGTAACGGCCCTGCTGCCCGAGCAAAACCTGCCCCTGGTGCCGGGCATGGTGGTGCGCGCCGTCGTCTCGTGCCAGGCCCTGTCGGTGCAGGGCCACGTCGCGCGCTTTGCCCGCTCCTTGCTGCTCTACTAGGCCGGGGCCACCTGCCCCGCTGCCGCCTGCTTCTTCCACCCTTCCAGCCCCCGTGAATGCCCCCAGTTTTACCCGACGTTTTTAATTTTTCCATCACCCTGCGCGAAGTATTGGGCAACACGGTGTGGGCCACGCTGTGTGGGGGCATCATTGCGGGGTTTTACGTGCTGGCCTTTCGCCACGGGGGCTACTCGCTCAACCTGATTAAGTCCATCGTGATGCTGACCATTATTACGGCCTTCGTGATGATGGTGGTGGGCGACAACCTGGCTCAGGCGTTCAGCATCGTGGGTATTCTGTCAATTATCCGGTTCCGGACCTCGCCCAAGGATGCCCAGGGGTTCATGTACCTGTTTTTTGCCCTGGCTATCGGGCTGGCCTGCGGCAAAGGCCTGCACTTGGTGGCCGTGGTGGGGTGCCTGCTCATTGGCCTGGTAACCACCCTTATGGCCCGGGTGCTGACCAATGCCCAGTCCCGGGTATTTATCCTGACCCTGACATTGAGCGGCAGCACGGCCACGCACCCGGCCTACCAGCCGGTGCTGGATTCGTTTTGCAAGCGCTACCGGCTGCTGGGAACCAAGGCCTCGAAAAAAGGCGGCATCGGGGCCAAGACGCCGGTGCCGGAAAGCCCCGACCTGATGCAGCTGCGCTACCTGGTAGGGCTGAAGGAGGGCAAAGGCGACGACGTGTTTGTGGATGCCCTGCGCGAAATTGAGAGCATCCGGGAAGTAAACCTGCAAATCGATGAAGAGTAGCGGCTGCTTCCCGGGCCTGCCGGGCCACCCCTGGCTCAGCGGCACCCTGCTGGCACTTCTGCTGGCCCTGAGCAGCAGACCGGCTGGGGCGCAGAAGCGCTGGACGCTGGCCGACTGTCTGGCCCAGGCGCAGCAGCACAACGTGGCCATGCAGCTGGCCCGCGTAGCCCAGGACAAAAGCACGGCGCAGCTGGCCGGAGCCCACCACTTGTTTCTGCCCACCATCGACGCCCGGGTACGCTCGGCCAGCAACTGGGGCTTCCTCGTCGACCCGTCCACGAACGAGCTGTCCAACCGCTTCAACTTTGGCAACCAGGCGGCGCTGAACCTGAATCTGAACGTCTTCGACGGCTTTGCCACCGTCAACCTGCTTAAGCTGCGCCGCCAGCAGGCCGCCGAGGCCGACTACGGCTACCAGGCCAGTACCAACGACGTGCTGCTGGGCGTGACCTATGCGTTTTTGCAGGTGCTGCTGGCTCAGGAGCAGCTGCTGCACTCCCGGCAGCGGGCAGCCCTGCTGGTTCGGCAGGAGCAGAAAGTGAAGGCTCAGCTGGCGCGGGGCGCGCTCAGCAAGCGCGACCTGCTGGCCATCCAGTCGCAGGTGGCGGCCGAGGCCCTGCTCACGGTGGGGGCCGAAAACAGCGCCGAGCAGGCCCTGTTCGACCTGCGCCAGCTCCTGGGCCTGCCGGTGCAGGAAGAAATGGTGGTGCAGCAGTCGGCCCTGGCTGTGGTGCCCGCCGACCCCGAAGTTCCGCTGGCCGAGGTGCTGGCTGCCGCCGCGGCCCTGCCCGAGCTGCGCGCGGCCCAGGCCCGAATTGAAGCTGCCGGGTACGTCGGGCAGTTGAGCCGGGCCAGCTTCCGGCCTTCCCTCTCGCTGACGGGGCAGCTGGCCACGCGCACCTCCAACTACGAAGATCTGCGCTTCGGCACCCAACTGCGCGACAACCTGAACCGGCAGGTAGGCGTGTCCCTGTTCGTGCCCCTGTTCAACCGGCTCCAGCTCCGCACCGCCGACCACCTGGCCCGGCTCGAAGTGGTGGCCGCTCGCCTCAGCTACCAGCAGGTGGCCCGCGACGTGCAGGCCAAGGTGGCCGGCGCTTATCTGGCGTGCCGGGCCGCCGCCCGCAAATACGAGGCCCTGCAGCTGCAGGCCGCCACCGCCGAAGAAGAATACCGCTACGCCGAGCGCCTGCTGGAGCTGGGCAGCATCGACGCCGTGGCGTTCGGCGTGACGCGCGGCCGGCTCGTGGGGGCGCAGGCCGAGCTGGTGCAGGCCAAGTACGACTGGTGCTTCAAGCAGCAGATTCTGGCGTTTTACCAGGGTAAGCCGTTTACCCTGTAAGGGTGTTCCACTGTATCGAGTAAGCAAGCACACAGCCACCGGCTGTCGCTCGGTGGTGCCGAGTGACTACTACGCGTGAGCTGCTGTGCCGCGAATTAGGCCGCGCCAGCAGAACGACCGAACGGTGCGGGACGCAGCACCTCCGGCGTAGGCGTAACCCGGCATAGCCGAACGAGTGCACAGTGAGGCTGAGTAGCTACCGGGGCTCTTGCTTTGCAGTTGCAGCTGGGCTACTCAACGGGACTGGGGCATAAAAAAACGCCTACTAAAGCTGTTCACGAAACTCATCTCCATTTCAAGTTTCATGAACTTTGAAAGGTGAACCAGTTTCTCGAACTCAATCTGGGCCGTAGAACCACTTTGCCATACCAGTAGATGTGCATGGGCAGTGGTTTAGGAAAAGGAGGGGTTGATTGCAGAACCACTCTGCTTGAAAAAGTTCAGTCTGCTGCTCTAACGCACAGGCTCTGAATTTTGCGACAGCTCCTTTGACTACTCCCGCGTCCAAAAACTTTTCCAGCACAGTGGAAACGCCTGTGCAAACGAAGGAAACATACTTGCTGTAGAAGGTCTCTGCCTCTTCCGCAATGACAAATGGGATGTACAACGTGTCGTCTACGACCTTATACTTTTTGCTAAGCGATGGCCCCTTGATTTCTAACTGGGACGTGTTCGATTTCGCAGAGAGAATGATGCCCAACGTAAAGTCCAAGCCATACTTAGCCTGGTATACCGCATGGTGCTGCGGCTCTAGTTGTGCCAACTGCTCTCTAAGTAGCCGCATGAAAAGATAAGAGATGGGGAAGTTGACACCTGCTTCTGAGTAAATTGCCGAGACATTGATACTGGTCATCACTAAAACTACTCTAGTTCAGCGAAAGGGTCAGAATAGAAGATGGGCAATAGCTGGCTCGCCCTTATTCGGGTAACCAATCTTCCAAATGTCGATGCTTACCCAATCCCACTGCATCGAATGCATCGTGGTGAGCGGCAGCGGATACCCCTAATTGCCTGAGCATGATATTGATGGAGCCCGGACCTGGGCCCCACACGAGCCGTTGTCGGGCCTGCCACAACAGGGATGCTTGTTCTCCCAGACCGTTAAAGTAGTCGGCTTCCAGGTAGCCGAGGGCTCCGGCACCCACGCACCGCAATACCTGTTGTTCCAACTCGGTAGTTAAGTAGTAAAAAGGCGGGATGAGAACTGGGGAGGCGGATGAAACTATTGTGTCAAAGAGGTCATCCGTCAGCGGGATCAGCGACATTCCTTGCGCAAGTTCGACCAGCACCGCACACGGATAGGTAGCCGTCATCAGGCGTAAGATAGTACTGGAGCCAACGAAAGCGCGAAGGTGATAGCCCATGAGGATACGAAGTGGTAAGTAAAGTTCAGCCAAAGGGACCGAAGGTAAACGCGCTCCAGTCAGCGTAAGGGGGGCTGCACAGATATAGATCGTGTAAGGAAATTACAGTAGTCAGTTGAGACAGGAATGGGCGTTGACCTAAACCGGGCACACAAACACATTATTGGCGGTCAGTTGCTCTTTCGGCCATGAAGTCGTTATGTGTCAATTCGAACAGCGTGAGTGCTTCGTCCGTCTCACTGCCTCGCTTAAAATGTAGTTTCTCTAAAACGCTTACGGAACGTTGGTTTTCAAAGCGAGTATGCGCTTTTATTGCTTGTAGTCCGACCTGTTGAAAGCCAAAGTGAATCACTGTTGTGAGCGCTTCTTGCATAATCCCTTTGCCCTGAAAGTCTGGCAATAATTCATACCCGATTTCTGCCTTCGACGCGTTTTCCGAAAAGTTAAACAAGCAAACCGTCCCAATCACGCTGTCAGCCTCATTCACCGTAATGGCCCAGTAAATGCAATCGTCGCTTTGGACGTTTTCGTTAATGGTGTGGATGAAGGTCCTGGCGTCATCAATTGATTGGCTGGGCCGCCTATCTAAGTACTTGTTCACGTGCTCGTTCGACCGCAGCGCCCATATTTCCTGGTCATCGCTGCGTCTGAGCTGCCTCAAGGTCAGCCGTTGGGTTTGCAAAATCGGAAACGGTGTAAACTTTTTAGTTGTCATTTTTTTCCTACGAATTTGTTGGGGAGGCCGCTTTGCTGACACCCCGCGCCCACGAACGTCCCCACGCCCAAAAGCAACTAGCAGGCGAGTGGTCGGATCAGTAGCATGAGGCGGGGCTTGTGAACGGAAGGTACACCCGTTAACGCGCAATGAGGCCACAGTGACATGACTAGGAGTTCAGCAAAACGGTGGTTCTGGCAAAAAGAGGGTTTGCTGCCTAAGAAGTAGGAACTGCGCATAGGACAACTTAAGTCCTAACTGGGGGAAGTATAGGAGCTTATGAGAGCATGGGTAACATCTCATTGCTGGTATCTACATTACCGCCTATGAAGTTATTGATCTTGTTGATGCTGGTCTTGCTGTTAAGGAAACAGCCTGTCGAAACCTATGAGGGTGGAAGGCCCCGCTATTCCTCTGTATCCCTACATTTATACAAAGACTCGACTTTTACCAAGTTGAGCTGGTTTCACTTCTCGCGCAAAGCAACTAAACAAACAGGCACCTGGCGCAGGGCAGGTCATCTTTTGGTTTTACGTACCCATGCACGGTGGCGTAAGAAGGGTGTTCTAGTCACAATACTTGGCAATAAGTACGCGGCCAGAGTTCCAAGTAAGCAAGGCTCTCACCAAGACGCTTACCGCCTTAATGCCGACACCTTGTACTTCTACTCCAAAGAAGATTCTATTAAAAATTATGGCTTTTATAAGGAATATTATACCCTGATTCGAAAACGGTCAGACTAGCAGAAAAGGAGCCTAGTTCAGCCAAACGGTCGTTAAGATACAGTGCTCTGCTTACAGTGCCCTCCCCGTTTCCCATTCAACGACCAGTCGCAAGGGTGGGTCTCCACCCCTGCGTGGCCTTCCTGGGCAGGAGCCGCTGAGCAGGCCAATGGCTTGCCGGCTCTGTCTACTTTTCACAAACACGAATTATACAAGTAAACAGCCCTGAAGTCTCCGCCCCATTTAGCAGACTCCGTGGTAGCCGTGGTACGGGAGTTCTTTCAACTCACCCAAGCCGAACTAGCAGCCTAGCCTGCCCCAATCTGACCATGGCCGACCGCCGCCGCTACGACGACCAGCTACTGACAGCCACCTACCAGAAAGCTCGACTGCAAAATCGGAGTGCCGATAGCGCGGCCGCGGCCGCCTTCCTGGCCGCCGTCGACTCCGGCCAGGTCGATGCCCAGGTGGCCTGGCTCAGCGGGGCTATTGCCGCCGTGCAGTCGCGCCACGACGCGCTGCCGGCCAAGCCTGGCCCCTGGCATCCGGGGCTGTGTCGTTTACTTCACAAAAAAGCCGGTCGGGAACGTTCCCGACCGGCTTTTTTGCGCCGACGTGGTTCAACCGCTCAAAAACCGGCTTTTATTTGAGTAAACTTCCGGGGCAAACCGGCTTTTCTGGCCGGCTCTGCCTTTGTCTACACCTAAGCCAACCACCCATGAAATCTGTTCTTATTACCGGCGCTAACCGCGGCCTGGGCCTCGAACTTACCCGCCAGTACCTGGAGCGCGGCGACCATGTATTTGCGGCCACGCGCCAGCCCGAAGGCGCCACCGACCTGCAGATCCTGGCCCAGCAGCGCGGCGGCCAGCTCGTGGTGCTGCCCCTGGACGTAACCAGCGCCGCCTCCCTGGCCGCGGCTTACGAGCAGGTAGCCGCCGCCACCGACCACCTCGATATCCTGATTAACAACGCCGGTATCCTGCCCGGCCACCCCGGCTCGGGCATCGACGACAACCAGGAAAGCCAGAAGCTGGGCCAGCTGCGCTACGAGGATGCCATGCAGGTCATCGGCACTAATGCCGTGGGCCCACTGCTCGTGACCCAGCAGTTTCTGCCCCTGCTTAAGGCCGGCCACAAGAGCCGGGTGGTGAGTTTGTCGTCGGGCCTAGGCTCGCTGGAGCTCAAAGCCTCGGGCAGCCACTACCACTACAGCGCCAGCAAAGCGGCCATGAACATGTACATGCGCACCCTGGCCGCCGAGGCCGGCCACCACGGCATCATCTCCATTATGGTTGATCCGGGCTGGATCCGGACCGACATGGGCGGCACCGGTGCGGCCCTGCCCGCCGCCGACTCGGCCCGGGGCATCATCCGCCTCACCGACCAGCTCCACGCCGAGGAAAACGGCAGCTTCGTGACCTGGCAGGGCAAGCCCGTGGCCTGGTAGGCTACGCCGGACGCATCATTTCATCCCAAAAAGGCAGCCTATTGCAGGCTGCCTTTTTTGTTTGTAGGGCACTGAGTAGCATTCGTTTACTGGCCTCCCCGGGCTGTACCCGCCCTCAATTAACTAGGCTTCAGTTGATTAAAAGTCTATTAATATAAATCCATAGTTCCGTACAACCCCGTAAGGGAATTGCTGGTCACAGGTGTAACCAGCTCATTCACCCCCGTTATTTTTTCTCTATCATGACCTCAACCTCTACTTCCGGGCGTTCTTTCGTACGCAAAACCTTACTAGGACTGTCCGCGCTGGCCTTTTCCGCCACGGCTGCTCAGGCCCAAACCGTGTATGGTCTGGCCTCGGCTTATCCTCTGGGTGCCCAAAGCCCCAGCGCAAACGCCTCTTTGGTATCCTTTACTAGCACTAGCCTCAATACTGCTGCCTCGACTCCGGTCCTGACGCAAGTGGCTATAACGGGAGTAACCAGCGGCCAGGTTCTGGTGGGCCTGGACGTACGCCCCGCTACAGGCGAGTTGTTTGCTTTGGGCTATAACACTGTCAATCAGCAAACTCAACTCTATACGATTAACCGGCTAACAGCCGTAGCTACCGCCGTGGGCGCGGCCCAAACGCTGAATTTGGGTACCATCGGTTTCCGCATCGGCTTTGACTTCAACCCCACCGTAGACCGGATTCGGGTGACGGCCGGCAATGGCGCCAACCTGCGCCTGAACCCAAACAATGGCGCTTTGGCGGCTACCGATGGCCCCTTGGCTTATGCTACCACTGACCCTAACGCCAGCCAGACGCCCGTTGTCGGGACTTCGGCCTACACGAATAGCTATATAGGGGCCAGCGGCACCACGCTGTATAACATTGATGAGCAGAACAACCGTCTGGTTACCCAGTCTCCCCCCAACAACGGCACACTGAATACAGTGGCGCCGATAACGGGTATAAATGCCGGTACCTTGGCAAGCTTACCCAACGACGTTGATATCTATTTTAACCCTGCCACGGCAAGCAATACGACCTATCTCAGCGTCACGGACCCGGATGTTGCTAATTTTGAAACCCGGATGTTCACGCTGAATTTAGCCACCGGTGCCGCCACACGTATCGGCAGTATTAGAATCAACGCAACGACCAGCCTCACCGACTTCGCCTTTGCCATTGACCGGCCCACTACGCTGCCGGCCATTACGGGTCAACTGGCCTACGCTCTGGCGGGCACCAACCTGATTACCTTCGATACGGCTCAGCCCGGCCTGATTCGCACTGCCGTCGGCATCACCGGCTTCGACGCGGCCCAGACGCTGGTAGGCCTAGATGTGCGGCCCCTGAACAACGCGCTGTATGCTCTGGGTTACAACGCTACCACCCAAACCGCGCAGCTCTACACCCTGAATGCTACCACGGGTCTGGCCACCCAGACCAGCGCGCCCATCGCCCTGGCCCTGGGCTCCGGCAGCGTCAGCTTCGACTTTAATCCCACCGTGGACCGCATCCGGGTGGTGGGTGCCAACCGCACCAACTACCGCCTGAACCCCGTGACCGGCACGCTGGCCGCCACCGACGGCCAGCTGACCTACGCCACCGGTACCAACACGCCTTCCATCGGGGCCGTGGCCTACACCAACAGCTTCACGGGCGCCAGCTCCACCACCGGCACCACCTTGTTCAACTACGACGAAGTGCTGAACGTGCTCAACACCCAAAGCACGGCCAACCCGCCCGCCGACGGGCAGCTCACCACCATTGGCAGCTCGGGTATCACGGCCAACACGGCCCCGGCCAACGTGGACCTAGACATCTATAGCACCGGCGTGGGCGTCAACACGGCCTACCTGGTAGCCACTACCGGCACTTCGGCCAACAGCAGCCTCTACACTGTGAACCTGACCTCGGGCGCCGCTACGGCGGTGGGCGCCATCGGCAACGGCATCACCGTGCGCGACATTGCCGTGGCCGCTGCTACGGGCGTAGCCTTGCCGGTTCGGGGCCGCGAGGAGCTGGTAGCCGGCCTGAGCCTGTACCCCAACCCGGTCGTTGACCAGGCCCGTTTGGCCTTCACCATGCCCCGCGCGGCGCAGGTTACGCTGGTCGTAACCGACGCCCTGGGCCGTCAGGTAGAAACGATTAACGCCGGCACGCTGGCTTCGGGCCCGCAGACGCTGAGCTGGAATAGCAAAGCCGGCCAGGGCATGTATTTCTTCACCCTGCTGCTCGACGGTGAGTCGGCCGGCACCCTGCGGGGCGTACTGCTCAAGTAAGCTTGTACAGCGGTAGACGAATCTACTGCTTCGCTAAAAGGCCCCTAACCATCGGTTAGGGGCCTTTTTTGTGTTGTCTATGGTTGCCAATGCGTCGTGCCGCGGTGCTTGAGGTGCTTACCCGATGGCGCCGTTCAGGTGGGCATGGTCGCGCAGCACGGTGCGCAGGAAAGCCTCGTCGGGAAGGTCGGTGTCGATGCTGGCAAGGCGCTTCACCTTGTTGGCTACCTCGTTGAGCAGCAGATAGTCGCTGCGCTTCAGGCTTTGGTGCAGCAGCCGGCGGATCAGATCCACGTCCTGGTCAGTCAGGACGCTGATTTGCGGAAAAACCACCACGTAGCCATCCAGCAGCTGGGCTTCGGCGGGCAGGCCGTCTTCCGGAGGCCGCAGACTTACCACTACCGTGTTGGCGGCCATGTCGCCCAGGCGCTGGCCCTGCCCGTTGAGCAGCACCGCTACCGTGGCTACGCTGCCGAAGGTGAGCGAAATTTCGAGCAGCCCCAGCAGCCAGCGCAGCAGGTAGTCGCCGATCTGGGGCCGGGTACCGTCGCGGCGCGTCACTCTGATGCGGCGCGTGAGCTTGCCCAGGCTCTGCCCGTTAAAGAAGATTTCGCAGAGCGGGTGGTAGAGCAGGATGGGCAGCCCCACGAAGGTCAGCAGCACGATACGGCGGGCATCCGAGTCACTGGTCAGCTTCTCGACCAGGTACGTTACCACCGACGACAGCACCAGCAGCAGCAGCCAGTCGAGCAGCTGGGCCAGGATTCGGTCGCCGATGCTGGCTACCTCGTATTCCAGCGCCACGTTTTGCGCTGTTTGCACCCGAATCGTACTCATACTGCTCTTGCTTTTGAAACTTAAAAAACGCCCGGGCCGCGTGACCTATTTGCTTATATTTGGCAGCTGCCACTATTAGCAGTTGTTTTCTGAGGTTGGCGCCGCATGCGCGAAGTTGTTTTTCTGCGTCAGAATCAAGCCAAGTGGCAGCACTACGAGAGCGTGCCCGCCACTGGCCCCGATGAGCTGGCCGCCCGCTTTGTAGAGCTGACCGACGATTTGTCCTACGCCCGCACCTTCTATCCGGACTCGTCGACCACGGCCTACCTGAATGCCCTGACAGGCAAGCTACACCAGGCCCTGTACAAAAACAAAAGTATGGAGCCGGGCCGCTTCGCCAGCTTCTGGCGCCGCGAGCTGCCCCTGCTGGTGGCCCGACACCACCGGCCCCTGCTGCTGGCGCTGGTTTTTTTTCTGCTGAGCACGGCCATCGGCGTGTTGTCGGCGGCCTTCGATGAGTCCTTCGTGCGGGTGGTGCTCGGCGACGCCTACGTGAATCAGACCCTGGAAAATATTGAGCGCGGCGACCCTATGGCCGTGTATAAGGGGCAGGACGAGAGCGTGATGTTCCTCTACATCACGCTCAACAACATCAAAGTCTCCCTGCTGGCCTTCGCCAGCGGACTGCTGCCGGGCCTGGGCACGGGCACCATCCTATTTCGCAACGGACTGATGCTGGGTGCTTTTCAGACTTTCTTCTACCAGAAAGGCCTGCTGCTGCCCTCGGTACTCACCATCTGGATTCATGGCACCCTGGAAATTTCGGCCATTGTGCTGGCCGGGGGCGCGGGGCTGGTCATGAGCCGGGGCATTCTGTTTCCGGATACCTACTCGCGGCGCGAATCATTCCGGCGCGCCGCCCGCGACGGGATGCAGCTGGTGCTGGGCCTGGTCCCGATTTTTATCACGGCTGGCTTTCTGGAAGGCTTCGTGACGCGCCACACCGGCATGCCGCTGGCCCTGAGCCTGCTGATCATCGGCAGCTCGGCGGGTTTTATTCTCTGGTACTTTATCCTCTACCCTTTTCAGCTGCACCGCCGGCTGAGCACTGATTCAGTCGCTTCAGCCGCTTCCTAATTCTGCTATGAAACACCTATCCTTCACCCACGCCAGCGACTTTCTGCGCGAACGGGACTTTGGCCGCAAAATCGAGGCTTCGTTCGACTTCGTACGTGCCCACTTCCGGCCCCTGGGCCGCTGCCTGCTCTACATTGTGCTGCCCCTGATGCTCATCCGGGGCATTGCGGGCGGTCTGCTGCAGGCCCGTCTGGGGGGCATCTTTACTTCTTGGCGCAGGGTCATTTCTCCGGGCCAGGGCAACCAAGCGGAGGCCCTACGGGTGATGTCTGACTTGCTGAGTGGCCCCGAGTACTGGGTGACTATTGTGGCCGCGCTGTGCTCGTTCACACTCATGATTCTGACGGTGTATAGCTACGTGGTGCTGCGCCTGGAAAAAGAAGACCCCGCAGAGCCCGTGACTGTGGCTGAGGTGTGGGCCATAGTGCGGCAGCGCTTCCTGGGGGCACTACTTTCCTTCTTCGGCCTGGGCCTCCTGACGATGCTGGCGGTGCTGGTGATGGCCATAGTAGCGGCCTTACTAGGGGCCGTCTTGCTGAAAAGCCCGGTTATAATTGCCCTGCTGATTTTCGTCGTGTACGGGGCTATGGGCTACGCCATGGTAGTGCTGAGCTTGTTCTTCATAGTACAGATTCGGGAACGGACCGGCTTTTTTGCTACCATCAGCCGCTGCTTCTCGCTGGTATGGGGCAAGTGGTGGTCTACCTTCGGTTTAATTTTCGTCATGGCTCTGCTCATCATGATGCTGGGCTTGGTCGTCTTTGGCATTACCTCCTTAATTAGCAGCCCGATGCTGCTTACCAACCAGAGCAGCACCAGTGCGCTGAGCAACCTGCTGTCCATCGTGACTTCCTGCCTGAATTCGGTGGCCATGCTGGCGCTGTATCCATTCCTGTATCTGGCCCTGGCCTTCCAGTATTTCAACCTCGTGGAGCGCAAAGAGGGCCAGGGACTGTACTCACTGGTGGATTCCATCGGCACCCAGCCCGCAGCCGTGGCTGCCCCCCGCAGCTACCAGCCCGACGACGAAGGCGAGTACTAATCCCGCCGCCAGAGCCCGTTTTAGCCGGCGGTCGGCCTTCTTCCTGTTCCGTTTCACCTCCTGTTGCCTTCGTATCAGTGCTTTTGCGTTTCTGGTTGCGCCTGTGTTTTTGTGGTCTGCTCCTGCTGCCGACTGGGCCCGTGGCTGTGGGCCAGCCCGCACTCAGGGTGAGCAACCCGACTCCCACCCTGCCCACCGACCGCACGAGCCGGGTGCGGCTTCGGCAGCCGGCGGCCCGGCAGCTGCGCGAGTTTCGTAGTCAGCGCGAGTTTCAGTATGTGGAAGTAAAAAGTGAGCAAAGCGGGCCGTCCCGGTTCTGGGCCCGGCTCTGGAGCTGGCTCGACGATTTTCTGGCCACCAAAAGCGGCCAAGTAGTGTGGGAGTACGGCGTGTACTCTTTCCTGGTAGTAGCGCTGGTGTTTGTGGTGCTCAAGCTGCTGCAGGTCGACCTGACGCGCGCCTTCGGACGCGCCCCGCGCCGCAGCCCCTTGCTCTACGACACCGCCGCGGAGGATATTCACTCCCTGGATTTCAACACTCTGCTGGCGCAAGCCGAAGCCGCCGGCAACTACCGCCTGGCCGTGCGTCTGGGGTATCTGGCGGTGCTCAAGCAGCTCACCGACCACGGCCTGATTCGGTGGCAGCCCGAGAAAACCAACCACGACTACCTGCGTGAGCTGACGGCGGGCAGCCTGCGCCCGGCTTTTCAGGAAATTACCCGGCAGTTTGAATACGTGTGGTACGGCGAGCAAAACGACTTGTCGGCTGCCCATTACACCCTGGCCCGCGACGCCCGCCTGACCCTGCAACGGCAGATTGCCACTACTCGCCGCGCGGCTTAGCACTCCCTCCACGATGACGACGTTCCGCTGGTATTTGCTCGGCCTGCTGCTGCTCTTCGGCGGCTACGTGGCCGTGGAATATTACCGCCCCAAGCCCCTGGACTGGCGCCCCACCTTCGAAAGCAACGACAAGATTCCCTACGGCACCTACGTACTCTACCAGGTGCTGCCCGATGTGCTGGGCGTGCCCGCCCGCGACGTGCGCGCCATCCGGCTGCCCATCTATAGCCAACTGGAAGGCGAGGATGAAGCCGCACCGACCGAAGACGACCAGGTGTATCTGGAGCAGGAGCAAGACTCGGCGGCAGCCCTAGCTGATACGGCCTATGTAGCCGAAGCCGATTCATTGGCCCAAATGGAGGAATTGGCGGCCGAGCCTGCCGTTCCCGACGGCGCCGACTCCAGCCAGACGGTTGAAGGCGACTATGCGGAAGGACTGGCGGCCTCTGATTACGCCAAGGGCTCCTATCTGTTTGTCAACGACGATTTTTCGCTGAGCCAGGCGGATACCCGGGCCCTGCTGCGCCACGTAGCCCGCGGCAACGACGTGTTTATTGCCGCCGAACAGTTCGACGCCCGCTTTGCCGACACGCTCGGGTTTCGCGCCAAGCCGCTGCCAGTGCGGTTTCAGCGGCCCGGCAGTGTCACCGGCTCGTCCTCGCCCGACTCCGTTCGGCTGCTGCTCACCAATGCGGGACTGGCCCGGGCGGCGGGCCGGGCCTTCCGCCTCCCTGCCTCAGGCGCCGCCTACCGCCTGGTGCCCGACAGCAGCCTGCGGGCTACTACTCTGGCCACCGATGAGCAGGGCCGCGCCGTCCTGATCCGCATTCCGCACGGCCTGGGGCAGCTGTACCTGTGCTCGGTGCCGCTGGTTTTCACCAACTATTACGTGCTGCGACCCGCTACTAGTCCTTTTGCCTTTGCGGCGCTTTCCTACTTGCCCGTGGGCCGGCCCGTGTGGTGGGACGAATACCAGAAGCAGGGCCGCCAGGGCGAGCAGTCGTTGCTGCGGGTGCTGCTGGCCCACGATGCCCTGCGGCGGGCCCTCTACCTGGGCCTGGTGGGCATGGTGCTGTTTGGGCTATTTGAAGCCAAGCGCCGTCAGCGCATCATTCCGGTTCTGCCGCCTTTGCCTAATACAACGCTGCTTTTCACGCGCACGGTGGCTAGCCTCTACCGGCAGGATGGCAATCATGCCCTTATTGCGGAAAAGAAAATCGGGCTGTTTCTGGAGTTTCTGCGCACCCACCTGCACGAGCCCAGCCTGGATTTGAACGAGCTGGCAACCCGCGAGAGGCTGGCCAGCAAAGTAGGCCTGCCGGTTGCTGCCGTGGAGCAGATGGTGCGCCGCATCAATATGATTCGTACAGCAAATCAGGTTTCGGACGCTGACCTGCTGCTGCTGAATAAGACGCTAAACGACTTCCGTAACGCCGCTAAATAGACAATTGCACTATGCCTTAAATTTGCATTATACCTTTTTATAACTATTCCGATGCATATCCCATGCGTATTAAAACACTATAATTCACATCCATATAGAAAGACTAATTAAATAATTTCCTTGTCCTTCTCTATCATCCGCCGCAGCTTTCTTCTTTAATTCCTGATGGAAAATACTTCACCTCTTCCCGCGTCCTCCGGCAACGAGCCGTTTGCTCCTACTACCGTTTCCGAGGACACCGCCTTTGCGCCCCGCACTGATTTAAGCCACTTAAGCCAGCACGCGGAGGCCATTCGCCGGGAGCTAAGCAAGATTATCGTGGGCCAGCAGGCACTGGCCGAACTGCTGCTCACGGCCATTCTGGCCGATGGGCACGTGCTGCTGGAAGGCGTGCCGGGCGTTGCCAAAACGCTCACGGCCAAGCTGCTGGCCCGCACCTTGTCCGTGCCGTTCAGCCGCCTGCAGTTCACCCCCGACCTGATGCCCTCAGATGTGCTGGGCACGGCGGTATTTTTGCCCAACAAGTCGGAATTCGAGTTTCGGCCCGGCCCCATCTTCGCCAGCATCGTGCTGATTGACGAAATCAACCGGGCCCCGGCCAAAACGCAGTCGGCGCTGTTTGAGGTGATGGAGGAGCGACAGATAACCCAGAACGGCACGCGCTACGCCATGGCCGACCCGTTTGTGGTGCTGGCCACCCAGAACCCGATTGAGCAGGAAGGCACCTACCGCCTGCCCGAAGCCCAGCTCGACCGGTTCCTGTTCAAGCTGCACGTAGGCTACCCTACGCTGGAGGAAGAAGTGACCATTCTGCAGGGGCACCACGCCGGGCTGGGCAGCGCGGCGCTGGAAAGCGTGCAGGCGGTACTGTCGGCCGAAACGCTGCGGGAACTGCGCCAACAAGTGCGGCGGCAGCACGTCGAGCCTCACCTGCTCGACTACATTGCCCGCCTCGTGGGTCAGACCCGCGCCCACAAAGGCCTGTACCTGGGCGCTTCTCCCCGGGCGTCGCTGGCGCTGCTCAACGGTGCCAAAGCCCTGGCCGCCCTGCGGGGCCGCGACTTTGTGACGCCGGAGGATGTGCAGTATCTGGCCCCGCACGTGCTGCGCCACCGCATTCTGCTCACGCCGGAGCGGGAAATGGAAGGCCAGACGCCGGATGACATCGTGCAGCAGATTATGCAGCAGATAGAGGTGCCCCGCTAACGGCCGCCGGCCCCCACGTCCCCGACTTTTTGCTTGAACGGCCCGCCTCTATTTCTCCTGCTTTGAAGGCTTTATTTCTGACCCAGCGCTTCTTTCTTCTGCTCACGGCCGTGGTGGCGGGCCTGGTGGTGGCGTTTTTCCTACCCGGACTTTTGGTGCTGATGCAGCTGGCGGCCGGCCTGCTGCTGGCCCTTACCCTGGCCGACCTGGTGCTGCTGTACGCCCCTACCCGCGGGGGCAGCGGCGGCGTGTTTGCCCGCCGCGTGCTGGGCGATAAGCTGGCCAACGGCAGCGACAACGAGGTGGCCATCTACCTGGAAAACCATTACCGCTTTCCGGTCAGCACGGAAACCATTGACGAGATTCCGCCCCAGTTACAGCGGCGCGACCTGCTGTTTCGCGCCCATTTGCCCACTGGCCAAACCACTGTTATTCACTATCAGCTGCGGCCGGTGAAGCGGGGCGAGTACCAGTTTGGGGCCCTGAACGTGTTTGTCAGCTCGCAGCTGGGGCTGGTACAGCGGCGCTTCCGCTTCGGGCAGGAGCATACCGTACCGGTGTACCCCTCGTTTCTGCAGATGCGCCAGTACGAGCTGCTGGCCATCAGCAACCGGCTGACGGAAGTGGGCGTAAAGCGCATCCGCCGGGTGGGGCAAAGCCTGGAGTTCGAGCAAATCAGGCCCTACGTGGCCGGCGACGACCCGCGCAACATCAACTGGAAAGCCACCGCCCGCCGGGCCGGTACCGGCGCCGAGGCGCTGGTGGTAAACCACTACCAGGATGAGCGCGCCCAGCAAGTGTACTGCCTGATCGACAAGGGCCGGGTGATGCGCATGCCGTTTGAGGGGCTGAGTCTGCTGGATTATGCCATCAATGCCACGCTGGTCGTCAGCAATATTGCGTTGCTCAAGCACGACAAGGCCGGCCTCATCACCTTCGCCGACCGGCTGAGCGCCGTGGTACCGGCCGAGCGGCGCACGGGCCACATGCAGAAGATGCTGGAGGTGCTCTACAAGCAGCGCACAAAATATCTGGAAACCGATTTTGAGCTGCTCTACACCAACGTAAAAGCCAAGATCCGGCAGCGCAGCCTGCTGATCCTGTTCACCAACTTCGAAACCCTCAACGGTCTGCAACGTCAGCTGCCCTACCTGCGCCGCCTGGCCAAAGACCATTTGCTGCTGGTCGTGTTCTTCGAAAACACCGAGCTGCAGCACTACCTCGACCAGCCGGCCACCACTACCGACGAGGTATACAACCAGACCATTGCCGAGAAATTCATGCAGGAAAAGCGGCAGATTGTGCGCGAACTGCAGCGCTACGGTATTCACAGCCTCCTCACACCACCCCAGCAGCTGACGGTCAACACCATCAACCGTTACCTGGAATTCAAGTCGCGGGGCTTAATCTAGCTCCATGCTTACTGCTCGTCGAACACGGTGAGCTTGGCATTGTCGAGCAGCAGGCCGGCCTGGGTGCCATAGTAGAGAAACACGACGGAAACGTTGTCGAAGTCCTCACGGGGTGGGCGCATATCGAAGTGCAGCTCCCGGGGCCAGCCGCCTTCCAGGGCCCGCTGCAGCCGCACGGTGCGCGCCTTCACGACTTCGGTACCGCGCCGGAACCGCACCACGTACTGCGTCATGCGCGGCATGTCCCATTCCGTGCTGTTTGCCCGGGCCAGGGCCGAGGCCCGCACCCACTGGAAGTCGCCGGGGCGGGCGGGCAGTACGTACTCCGTGCTTTGCGGGTGCAGCGAGTCGAGGGCCAGCGAGCAGCGGCCCTGCAGGGCGGAAGTACCGCACAGGCCGGTTTTTTCCTGCTCAAAATCCTGCTGCCACAGCACGCGCTGCTTCACGGGCGTGCCGGTAAACTCCGAATTGCTGTCGAGCAGCAGGCGGGTTTCGGAGGGCACTTCGTAGCGGAACAGAATACGCCAGAGGTAGGTGCGGGTCATGTCGCCGGCCGCCAGCAGACCACCGCCTGCGGCCTGCACCGTGAGCCAGAGGCCGTAGTAGCAGCCCACTACCGCCAGCACACCGTAGGCTGCCGCCCAGCGCGGCCGGGCCAGCAGCCAGGCCAGGGCCGCCGCCATGGGCCAGGCCAGCACGGCATAGCTTTGCACCATGGCCCGCTGGCCCAGCGCCCCGCCGTAGGTCCACTGCTCCCAGGCGAAGGTGACGTAGAGAAACAGGAGGAGGTAGATCAGCATGGGCCAGAAAGCGGCCGGCTGCTGGCGCCGCAAGGGTCCGAAGCCCACCAGCGCCGTGAGCAGCAGCGGCGAATACAGCAGCCAGCCGCTCCGGAAGCTGAAGATACCCTCCCACAAATGGGGCCGCAGCCAGTTGAAGCCTTCGTTGCCGTAGCTGTAATACAGCCAGGAGCCGGTGGCGTAGTGCCAGTAAAACAGCTGAATGCTGACCAGCGCCGCGCCGGCCAGTGCGGCGGCCAGCAGCAGGCCCGCGTGCCGGCGCCAGAAGCTTAGCCGCTCCGCCAAGGCAGCCCGGCTGAAGCGCAGCCCCCACAGCAGCGGCAGTAGCACGGCCAGAATATCGGTGGGGCGCGTCAGGGTCATCAGGCCCACCGTAGCCCCGATTCCCAGGGCTTTGCCCAGCGTGGGCCGGGCGTAGAAGCTGGGCGTGAGCAGCAGCAGCACCGCGTACCAGCCAAACAACCAGTTGTGCGTCATAGCTCCCTGGCCGGCACTGTAGTTCAGATAGTTGGTGCCCAGCACCAGAATCAGCAGGGTGAGAGCAGTAGGCCACTCCCCAAACCGGGGCAGCAACGCCCGCCGCACCAGCCACAAGCTAAGTACTGCCACCAGTAAGCTGGCCAGCAGAATAGCCCACTGATACGGCTGCGAATATCCATCGGCGGGGTAACCCAGCGGCTCGGCCAGGGCGTGGGCCACCAGAAAGAACGGCAGCTCCTGCAAGGCCAGCCCGGAAGAATACTTCAGCACGAAGTTCTGGCTGACCGTATCCCGGGTGGCATGCTCGAAGCGCGGCGTGGGATGGTATTTGGCCACCATTTCGTCGCGGAAGCGCAACTGTAGCAGGTCGTGGTGCACGAGGGCGGCCGGCAGGTAGAGGTAGTAGCCGGCACTGTCGGAAACGATGATGCGGACGCCTTCCCGCCGCACCGGTGCCAGATAGAACGAAACCCACAGCATCAAACCAATGCTCAGCAGCCATGCTATTCGGGAAGGAGATTTCATAGAAGGAATAGAAGCGGCTACTCGTAAAAAGCCGGCCCAAACGGCCGTTAGAAGCTCCAAATTAAGGATACCCGGCGGTTTTCGGCTATTCGGGCCCGGTCGTTGCTTACCTTTAGCCTCCCTCCTAGTCTGATTCCCTATGTCGGTTCGTTCCAGCCTGTCCCGCTTTTTCCTGCTCTTGCTACTGCTTGGCTTCACTACTCAGCTTGGGGCGCAAAACCCGGTAACGGACACGCGGGCCCTCCTGCCGGTGCCCTCGATGGCGCAGTGGGGCAGCAGCCGCTTTGTGCTCAAAGGCCACTGGCGCGTGCAGCTGCAGGGCCCCAAAGCCGACTCGGCCCTGCGCCCCAGCCTCACCCAGTTTGGCACCTGGCTGGGTCAGCAAACCAACAATAAGCGCCTGAGCACCGAATTCGTCGGTTCCGGGGCCGCCGACCTGACGATTTACTACGGCCGCCTCGGCGACCTGGCCCTGCTCGATGAGGAAATGTACAGCCTGCGCGTGACGCCGATGGGCATTTCGCTGTCGGCCAATACGCACCTGGGCATCCTGCGGGGCCTGGCCACCCTGCGGCAGCTGTTGAGCACTGAGAAAAAGGAGTACAGCTTTGCCGAAGTGGATATTGCCGATTCGCCGCGCTTCAAGTGGCGCGGGCTGCTTATCGACGCGGCCCGCCACTTCATGCCCGTGGCCGTTATCAAGCGCAACCTCGATGCCATGGCCGCCGTGAAGCTCAACGTGCTGCACTGGCACCTGAGCGACGACCAGGCCTTCCGGGTGGAAAGCAAAGTGCTGCCCCGCCTGCACCAGGTGGGCGGCCAGTACTACACCCAGGCCCAGGTGCGCGAGGTGGTCCGGTACGCCGCCCAGCACGGGATTCGGGTGATTCCCGAGTTCGACATGCCCGGCCACACCACCAGCTGGATGGCGGCCTACCCCGAGCTGGCCTCCATCGACTCGACCTACGGCCCGGCCCAGACCTGGCGCACGCTCAACATTGCCCTGGACCCTACTAAGGAAACCACCTACCAGCTTATCGATAAGATGCTGGCCGAGATGACGCCCTTGTTTCCCGACCCTTATTTCCACATCGGGGGCGACGAAAACGACGGGCGCCAGTGGCGGCGCAGCCCGCGCATTATGGCCTGGTCGAAGGAAAACGGCTTTCTGAAAGCCAACGGCCAGCTCGACAAGCACGGGCTGCAAACCTACTTCAACCGGCGCATTCTCCAGTTCGTGACCAAGTACCACAAGAAGATGGTGGGCTGGGACGAAATTCTGGGCCCCGGCCTGCCCGAAGACGCCGTAATTCAGAGCTGGCGGGGCCGCAAGGGCCTGTATGATGCAGCCAAGCAGGGCCACGCCGCCCTGCTGTCCAATGGCTACTACCTCGATTTGAACTACTCGGCCGCCACCTACTACCTCAACGACCCGCTACCGGCCGACGCCCCCCTGACCGCCAGCCAAAAGGGCCTGATTCTGGGTGGGGAGGCTACCATGTGGGCCGAATTCGCGGACAGCGTTATTATTGAAAGCCGCATCTGGCCCCGGGCCGCCGCCGTGGCCGAGCGGCTGTGGTCGGCGCCCTACGTGCGCGACGTGCCGGATATGTACCGGCGGCTGGCGCTGGTTTCGAGTGAGCTGGAAACCCTGGGCCTGCAGCATCGCAAGGTGCCGGAAATGCTGCTCACCAACCTGGCCGGGGGCCGCGACGTAGCCGCGCTGCGTACTCTGGCCGGCGTGGTAGAGCCCGTGAAGGAGTATAAGCGTCACTTTCAGGGCTTCACCTACACGCCCAGCACGCCGCTTACCCGTTTGGTGGATGCGGCCCCGGCGGAGTCGGAAGCAGCCCGGCAGTTTGGGGTGGCCGTGGACGGGCTGGTGGAGTATCTGAAAATGGCGCCGGCCACCGAGCGGTTCAAGGGCGCCAGTTCGAAGGCCCTGCTGTCCTTCCTGAACGCTCAGCTGCGTACCTGGCAAGCCAACGACCAGCGCCTGCAGCCGCTCCTGCTCCAGGGCTCGAGCCTGTGGGAGTACGCGCCGCTATCCACCCAGCTGCGCCTGATTTCGGCTCTGGGCCTGGAACGCCTGCAGATGCTGGAGAAAGGCAAAGCTCCATCCGCCACCTGGCAGGCCACCGCCCTCAAGCAGCTCGACGCCGCCAAAGCCCCCGCCGGACAGGCCGAGCTGGCCGTGGTTACCCACATGCGCAAGCTGCTTACGCTGTAGCCGCCAGCCAGCAGCGCGGCCTAGCTGCACCACGGAATACGCATTTACAGCGGTGCTGCCAGCGCAAAAGCCGCGTATTGATAACCAGAATCATTGGTTATCGATGCGCGGCTTTTATGCTGAATACCTGTTACAGCAACCTTTCCGGCCCTTCAACAGCAACCGGGCCAGCGCTTCCTTCCGCTTGCGAATAAGCCTTTTTCACGGGAGACAGCACATTGGTGCGGGAGGGTGCCGAGCCAGTACGCGTGCCGGGCAAAGTGGAGCCAGGTAGAAATACGGGGGTGTAAAACCGGGTGTTTTTGCGCGCATGGGCGCCTGGCCGAAGCCCTACATTTGCCTGGCTTCTATCACTAAGTCAGGCACTTGATGCGCATACAATCTGTTGTTATTACCAATGACTGCGGCTGTGGCTGCGTGCAGCCCGCCGCCCCAACTGCCAACGCTATAGCGGGCACCAGGGTCCGTGCGCTGGCCAAGTCGGTGCCTGCGGCCCTGGTCAGCATCGGCATTGCCTTTTTCCCGAAGTGCCCGCTCTGCTGGGCGGCCTATATGAGCGTGCTCGGCAGCATTGGCATTGTCCGGCTGCCCGCTTACCAGCCCTGGATGCTGCCCGTGTTGGTCGTGCTGCTGCTGGTTCATCTCTACCTGCTTTGCCAGCAGCTGGCCGCCCGGCGCTACTGGCCCTTTACGTGTAGCCTGCTCGGAGCCTTCTGCCTGCTGCTGGCACGTAGCGTTTTTCCCCTGCAGCCGTGGCTTGCGCTGGTGGGCATCGGGGCGCTGGCGGCAGGCTCTCTCCTGAATAACTTCTCCTTTCCAGCAGTATCTGCGCCCAAATCTACATTCCAACCCCTCGTATGACCTCCTCCTCACCCATCCGCATTCGTCGCTCCATCGTGGAGCTGCAAACTGAGTATGACGCCGGCAACACCAAGCCCCTCGACGACCTGATGCGCGCCTGGAAAGGCATCAAGGAACTGGATTATACCAACCTTAAATCCTTTTTCAACCTGGCGGGCTATCATGGGGAGCCTTTCCGGGGTCCTGGTCAGACCAACGGCACTTTGTTCTGGGGTGGCTACTGCAACCACGGCAACGTTCTGTTTCCGACCTGGCACCGCGCGCATTGCCTGAAGATTGAGGAAGCGCTGCAAAGTATTCCCGGCTGCGCCGACGTCATGTTGCCGTACTGGGACGAAACGGCCGACGAAACGCTGGCCTACGGCATGCCAAAAGCGCTGACCGACGAGTTCTACACCCTGGATGGCGTGCAGATTCCTAATCCCCTGCGTTCGTTTACGTTTCCAATAGCCATCAGCGACCAAGTAGCCGGTGACAACGTGAATGACCCCAACAACCCCAGCTACTCCAAGCCGGCCGGCTACGAAACCGTGCGTTACCCGCTGGCAGGCCTAGTGGGCACTCCCACCGACCAAGCGGCAACGACGGCCCACAATGCTAAGTACCCTAACTACGACACCAACGTTAAGCTTCTGAACGCCAACCTGACTCAGTGGCTGGGCAAGGATACCGGCGATGGTATCTACCAGAAGTTTCACCAGTGCCTGCTGGCCCCGAACTACACGGTATTCTCCAATACCACTTCGGCCCAGGAGTGGAACCATGTGCCGGCGAATAAAACCCTGCAGGTAACGCCCCTGGAAGAGCCGCACAATGATATTCACCTGGCAATGGGAGGCTTTGAGGCGCCTTATACCCCCGATCCTAGCTTCGACGCTGAGGCAACTGGCGACATGGGGGAAAACGACACGGCTGGCCTCGACCCCATGTTCTACTTCCACCACTGCAACATCGACCGGGTATTCTGGCTGTGGCAGCAGGCGCACCAGGCTACCGAACAGCTCGAAATCATCGAATACTACCCCGGCACGAACTCCTCCGACAGCCAGGGAGCTACCCCAGGCATTGCCCCGAATACGTCCCTGACACTGGACACTCCCCTGAATCCGTTCAAGAAGGGCCTGAACAATGACGGCCCCACGTACATCTCGCGCGACTGTATCAACATCGAAACCCAGATGGGCTATACCTACAGCAAAGGCTCACTCGGCGTATTGGTAGACACATTGACGGCCGGCCAGGCAGCAGCAGCAACAGCAGTAGAAACGCCGGAAAGCCCCAAAACCCTGCACGTTTCCCGCATCAACAAGGCTCCCATCAAAGGCTCGTTCGTGGTGGTTGCGTATGCCCATCACGAAGGCAAAAAGGAAGTCGTCGGCTACAAATCGGTTCTGAACCGCTGGGATTCGGGTTCCTGCGCCAATTGCCAGACTCATCTGGAAGTGAAAGCCGCATTCCGGCTGCCAACGGCGGTCAGCGGCAAGCTGCTGGCCGGTGATTTGACGGCGGATGATTTCAGCGTGGAACTCATCACCCGCAAGCAGCCCCAGGCCACTCTGCTGGCCGCCCTGGCCCTCAAAAAGCCGCACCGCTTAGAGCTTCGGTAGGCGGGGCCCGCTACCTATTCGCGCCACCTGCCGCGCCCCCGAATCGGTACGCGTCCGGCTATTCGTAGCTTATAGAGCGCCGGTTCGGGGGCGTTTGCGTGCCGTCGGCACCAGGGCCGAAAAGCCCTAAAACAGCACCGATACCTGCATCCGGCCGGTATGAATCGGGGCCAGACCGTTGGGCTTGCGGCCGTCGTAGGCCACCGTCACGTTCAGGCCGTTGCTCAGGCGCTGCTCTACGTTCAGGTTCCAGGTAAAGTTGCTACCGGGGCGCAGGGCATTCAGAATTTCCAGCCCCACCAAGGAAGTCTGGTCGGCGTCAAAACCCACTTTCACGTAGCGGGCTGTGCCGCTCACGGTACGCTTACTCACCTGACTGATGCGCGTTTCCAGGCCTAGCTCGTCGAAGGTGCCGCGCACGTCCTGGTCGGGGCCGGCGGTATTCTGCTTGTTGATGCGCTGGTAAGTGCCCGTGAAGCGCAGCGTGGTATTGGGCTGGTAGCTGATTTCGGGCGTCACTTCGTACACTAAGAGCCGGAAATTACGGTCATCGGAATAGTCCGAAGCACTTTCCCGGATGCTGCGCGTGGTCGTGAGGCGGGCCGTGAACTGCTGGGCCAGGGTGCGGCGCACCAGCACCGACTGGCTGGCCAGGTTGCGTACGTCGAAGCCCTGGGTTAGCAGCACCTTCTGCTGGGTTTGCTGCACGGTGAACTCGGCGCCAAAAATCGGGTTGGAGCGGTTGAAGTATACCGTGTTGCGCAGCAGCTTGTTCAGGGAGAGCAGCAGCGTGTCTTCGGTCTGGAAGGCAAATGGATTGAGGCGCGAAATCAGGCTTTTGTCCACGGTGCGCCTGTCGAGCGTGACGCTGCTGACCGTGGAAAAGCGCGTCAGCAGGTTACGCACGCCCTTCTCGTCGCGCCACTGCCGGGGTGCATTCAGCGTCAGCCGGTAGCTGAAGCGGTTGGTGAAGGCAATGATGTAGTCGTCGGTAGGCAGAAACACCTTGATGTAGGTGCGATACTGCGCATCGGGGGTCTGGGCCTCAAAAAACTCATCCTTTTGCTGAATTCCGTCGCCGTTGGTGTCCTGGTAGTAGTGCGTGCCCTGCCCGGCCGGCACCGTCAGAAAGGAAAAGTCGCGGCGCAGCTCTCGCCCCGTTGCCACGCTGTAGCTCAGCTCCGAGCGCACCACGTTCTGCAGAAAGGAAGCATTCCAGTCGACTTTGCCCAGCACGGTGCTTTGGCGGGCACTGTCGCGGGCGGTCAGGTCGCGGTAGGTAGCCAGCAGGTTCAGGTCCTGGTTTTTGCCCAGGCGGCTGCTGAGCGTGCCCTGCCAGGTCTGGGCCTGGCCGCGGGTGCGCAGTTCGTTTTGCAGCGGCGTTTGGTCGCGGCGGTAGGTATAGTCGAGGCGGAAGCGGGTTTTGGCGCTGTCCTGGCTTTGCACAAACACGTTGTGCTCGTCGAAGTAGTTGGCCGAGCTCAGCGAGTCGCCGCTGGGCAGGGCCACGCGGTTCTTGTCGAAGCGGTAGGCATAGCCGGGCACCACGATGCCGCGGTTGTAGCGGGCCGTAGCCTCGCCCCGCGCCCACTGCGAGCGGAAGCGCCCGGCCTCCGAGTTGAGCAGAAACAGGCCCACCCGTGCTTCCACGTCGCCGAGCTTCTGGGCCACATCCAGCCAGTTCTGAATGCCATTGACTTCGCCGGCCCGGTAGCGCCGCGTCACGCGGTAGTTGATGGCGTTGTTGGCATCCTTCACGGCCCCCACCGAGAAGTTCAGCACGTTGTCTTCCCGGGCGGCGCGGCGCGTGGCGTTGCCCTGCACCGTACTGGTGGTACTCCAGTTGCGGTCAAACTCGATGTCGCGGTACCGGTCGATGGGCGCGAAGCGGTGGCTGGTATACTCGTAGTCGAGGGCGCTGCGAAACCGGTAGGCCTTCAGCACCGGCAGGGCCAGCTTCCGGTCGAGCACGGCGTAGCCTACGCGCATGGCCTGGCCCTGGTCGGTATCGGGCGAGAAGCGGTTCAGGTCGAGGTCGGTGGAGGCCACATCCACGAATACCGTGGTAGTCGAATCGACGCGGTAGCTGGCGCCCATCGAAATCATCTGCTTTTCCAGGGGCGTAGGCAGCAGCCGTTCGGGCAGGTAGCGGCCCCGCCCCTCACCCACGTACTCATACACGCGGCCGTTGGCGTTGGTAAAGCGCGAGCTGAGGTTGTAGTTGCCCCCGCCCGCGCCCTTGTCCGTAAACCGAACCGTGTACACACCCCGCGTCGAGTCGGGCGGATACGTAAACACGCCGGTGCGCTGCCCCGTGTTGGCGTCGATAATAACGGAGCGGTTGTACTGCACCTGCCGCCGGTCGTACTGCACCGAGTCGGCGCCGGGCGTGCTCACCTGACTCACGTTTTCGCTCACGCCCCGCAGAATGGCCCGGTCACTTTCCTTCAGCGTCAGGTTGGGCGAGTTGTCGGGATTGTCGGCCTCGCGGTAGTAATTGGCGTGCACGCTCAGCTTGCCCAACTCCTGGTAGTGGCTCAGGTGATAGAGCGAGCGGGCGTAGTTGAAATCGGAGTACTCGAAGTCGACTTTGATGCGCGAGTTGCGGGTAATCAGGTGCTGGGGCGAGAACGTAATTTCGGCCTGGTTGTAGTCGATGACGTAGTCGAAGTCGAAGCCGCGTGTCATCAGGCGGCCATCCAGGTATACCCGCTCGGAGTTGGCCAGCACGATGATAAACTGCTCCCCGTTGGGTCCGCGCAGGCGGTACGGGCCCTGCACGTTTTCGATGGGGGCAATATCGATGGAGGCAAACTTGCCCTTGGCCACACCCGCGGCTACCGTCGTGTTGCTGCGGCGGCCGGGCCGGGCGCCCACGTTGGCCTCAATGGCGGCGCCCTGCACGTTTTTGTAGAAGCGCAGGAAGTAGTCGGGCCTGTTGCGCAGCACCACGTCACCGGCCGTCAGGTTCCAGCGCGGGTGGGTGAGCGTGATGTAGAGCCGGTCGAATTCCTGGAGCTGCTGGGTGTTGCCCTCGGGTTGAAACGGCACGCTCTGGTCACTAATGGCCGCCGTCAGGGTAATATCGTCGGTGAGCTTGCCGTCGAGCTGTAGGTTGAGCGAGGAATTGACAAACACATTCTGGGTGTTGCCAAACGAGACGCCCCGCGACAGGTTGCCGGTTTTGCTGATGCCCGGCGTGTTAAGAATTTGCTCCTTAACGGCAAAATCCTGGTAGCCGAACGTGCGCCGCCCGAAGCTCACACTGTCCATCAGCCCGCGGGGCCGCCGAAACCGGGGCGCAGCCAGCTGCATAGGTAGCACCCGGTAGCATACCAGCACCGAGTCGGGCCGGATGATTCCCATCGAGTCGGGAGCGGGAGCCGGCCGCACCAGCTGGTACTGGCCCCGGCGGCTGTCGTAGGCCACCGAGCGGCCCAGCACGCTCACCGACGACGGCACCACTGTCAGGGAATCTCTCAAGGCAAAGCGGGTGGTGTCGCGCCCCGGCGTGAGCGGCACCCAGCGGCAGCGCCGCGACGAGGGCACATCGCGCTGCTGCTGGGCCTGCGCCGCTCCGGCTCCCAGCATTCCTCCGAGCAGTAACAGGCAAATGCGCAGAATTCGAAGCGTATTGCTGCTGATCATTCGGTCCTGAAAACGGGTTGAAGGCAAAAGTAGTGGTGTGGCTCAACAACGTGAAAAGCGGGTTGTTTCGTGCCAGCGCGTTTCACCTTCGCCCCAGATGCTTAGGCCGGCGCCAGGGGCAGCTCGATGTAGAACTGCGTGCCCACGCCTTCCTCGGTTTCAAACCAGATTTTGCCGCCCGCGCTTTCGATGCCGCGCCGGGCCACGGCCAGCCCGATACCCGAGCCCGACTCCTTGGTGGTGAAGTTGGGCACAAACACCTTGTCGCGCACGTTTTCGGGAATGCCCGCGCCGTTGTCCTGAATGCAGACCTGCACCCGGTCGGCGCCAACTACCTTCATACTGGCCGTAATCCGGGGCTTGCGGCTGTCGGGCACGGCCTGCAGGGCATTGATCAGCAGGTTATTGAAAGTACGCACCAGCAGGTTTTCATCGGCGAATACCACGAAGCGGCCGTCCTCGGCTGCTTCCGGCAGCTCCAAATCGATGCCACCGCCGCGGGCCCCGCCCTGGTGCAGGCCCACGCAGCGGCGCAGAATGGAGGCCACGTCGAGACGCTCGGGGCGCATGGCGGGCAGGTTGGTGAAGTTGCTAAACGAAGTGGCAATGTCGCTCAGCACGTCGACCTGCGTTATCAGCGTCTGGGAAATCCGGCCGATCAGCTCCTCGGCATTAGGCCGTTTCTCGGCAATAGCCTTTTGCAAAAACTGCAGGCTCAGCTTCATCGGCGTCAGCGGGTTCTTGATTTCGTGGGCTACCTGCCGGGCCATTTCGCGCCAGGCAGCCTCTTTTTCCTGAGTGGCCAGCTCCTGCTTGCTTTCCTCCAGCTTGAGCAGCATGGCGTTGTACTCGCGCACGAGCAGCCCGATTTCATCCGATGACTCGTAGGCCAGCATCTCATTCTGTCCCGTCAGGGTGGTATGCCGGAGCTTCTCGGTCAACACTTTCAGCGGTGAGGTCAGCAGGCGGGAGGCAATGAAGGTGAGCACCAGAAACAGGATGAACATCACGGTGAAGATGTTCAGAATGGTCGAAATCAGCTCAATCAGCTTGTTGTCCAGCTCTTTTTCCGAGTCGAAGAAAGGAATACCCACGTAGCCCACCACCACGTTGGCCCGCTCGGGTCCCATTACAGTGCGCAGGGGCAGATACAGAGAGTTGAAGGACAACGTGCCGGCCCGCTCAGTGAGCAGCACCCGGGGCTGGGCCTGCTCGGCCAGGGCAGCGGCGGCCTGGGGGTTCATCAATGGGCTCAGCAGTCCCGATTCGAAGATGAGCGGCTGACTGCTCACCAGCAGCTCGCCCTGGGCATCGTAGAGGTTCAGGTCGGTTTCGGTGAGGCTGGACACGTTTTCGGCTAGGTCAATCAGGGCGGTGCGGCTGGCGGAGTCGGCCAGCACGGCGCGGTTTTTCAGCAGGTTTTCCTGTACGGCCTTGCCACGCCGCTCGTAGGTGCGCAGCAGGTCGCGCTTGTAGGAGTTGGTTACCTGGCTGGCCGTGGCAATGCTGACTACGATGAGCGGCACCAAAATGCCCAGGTTGAGAAACAGCTGAATCTTGGTGCTGAAATTGGCTTGAAACGCCTCGAAATACCGCCCCCGGGCCAGCATATAAATGCCAATGGCCGCCAGCCAGAAAAAGGTGTGCAGCAGAAACAGAAAGGAGAAGTTGGCCAGCCAGTCGGCAAAGGAATAGGTGGCCGTGGTAACTACGGCCGTCCGGTTCTGGGGGCCGCGCACGGCAAGGTGGTGGAAGCCCTCTACTGACAAGCCGGTGCTGTACAGACGCGGGTCCTGCAGCTGCTGCAGCGTAAGGCGGTTAGCGTAGTCAAAGTCGCCTTCGTTGTACACCAGCCGGCTGTGCTCAAAGCCCGCGTAGCTCAGCTCGGGGCCAAGGCTGGGCTGAAAAAACTTCTGGTCCACCAGCAGCTCGGGCACGACGCTGTTGGCCGTGAGTTTTTTCAGGGAGAGCTCCAGGAGCACGGTACTCACGCCACCGCGGGGGCTGGGCACGCCCACAAAGGCCACGTAGCGCCGGGTGCTGAAGGAGCTGGGGTTGCGAATCAGGTAGACGTTGGGCTGGTCGGTGGCCAGGGCCGCGCGCAGCAGCAGCTGGCGCGTAGTAGCCAGGCCGGGCTTGCTTTTGGCTTCCTGAATCGGCTTGCCCGCGGGGTCAAACAGCGACACAGTCACCTCGTACTTGTCGAAGTAGTCGCGCAGGTAGTACTTCACAATTTTCTGGCGCACCACATCCTGGTTGGCAAACGGGCTGGCCAGCATGGAGCGAATCAGCGGGTCGGCAGCCATTTCGCGGGTCCGCTCAGCCAGCAGGTATTCACCCTGCAGGTCATTATCTACGAGCAGGTTGCCGGCAATCTTCTGCTTGGTGAGCACCAGCTGCCGGTCGAAATGCTCGTAGAGCGCCAGGGCCCCAACCGCCGAGCTGATGCCCAGCATCAGAAAGATGAACAGGTAAACTTGGTAGGGCATGATGGAGGCAATCTGCTTGAGCCCGGTCAGCCGCACGACCAGGAAAAACAGCAGCGTGAGGCCCAGCAAAATGATATTGGCCTCGCCTATGGCTACGCCGGCCGGCAGAAACAGCCCCGTCGACAGCGCCAGCATCGTCACGCCCAAGCGCTTGGAACTGGGCCGGCCAATGGCAATAAAGAGCTGGGACAGGATATAAAAGCCGACCAGATAGCCGCCCGTGTGCAGCACAATAGCCAGACACAGCAGCAGCTTGAACCCGGAAATCTGGATGTTCTGGGTTATATCCAGCACCAGTTGGGAGTTATTGAAGCTGTTGGAGTAAAACTGAAACAGCAACGCCAGCAGCCCCAGAAAAACAAACACGACTACCGTGCCTACCGCCGTCCGCCCGGCTAGTCCCTGTACGTGCCGCGCCTGCCGCACCACGCCGTAGCGCCGGAACAGCAGCAGCACGTAATAGGCCGTAATTAGCAGCAGCAAGGCATTTATCAGCAAATCACCCAGTGAGGGAGAAAGCCAGGAAGCGGCATATACACGCGGATCAAACAGCGGCAGCTCGACCACCGAAAACGGCAGGCCCAGGTAAAGCAGGGCCGCCCGGTAGACGGCCAGCGGCACTACCACGCTGGCGGCACCTTCAATGATGCGGCCCTGGCGGAGCAGGCGGCGCGTGAGGAGCAGCCAGCCGCCCACGTAGAGCACAGTGCCCAGCACCAGAAAAGCCAGCAGCAGATACTTGCCCGTAATCGGGTTGGGCTGCAGGCTCTCCACCGAAAACAGGTATTTGCCTTCCGCCGAACGGAGCCAGGGCAGGCGGGAGCCCGGCATAGCGGGCATAATACGCACGTTCAGCCCCTTAAACAGCGCTTTGTCGGAGCCCTCCCGCAGGTAGCGGTTGCTGATGCCGTAGCGCTTCTCCAACGGGACGTAGGTTAGCACCACGTAGGCCCCAGCCGGCTGCCGCAACGCCAGGTAATAGCCAAAGCGCATCTCCACGAGCTTCTCGCGAAAGTTCTGGGTGGAATTCTCCGGCTCGGGCCGCGTAGTATGATCTGACCAGTACAGGAGCTTATCCCCCCGAAATACAAAGCACGGGTACGTCGTGTGGCCCACCAGGGTGCCAAAGTTCAGCTCGCCGCTCTGCAGGCGGCGGGCTACTTCAGCTGCTTCGCGCTGGGCAATATTTTCGGCACCCTCTACCAGACTCTGCAGACGTACCACATCGGTATGCACCAGCACGCCGGAAGCCCGCGTCCCAAAACGGTTGCTAAGGTAGGCGCCCACAAAGCAGATCGTGGCGGCCAGCAGCAGAACAAGCGGGGAAAAACGGGACGACTTCAACAGCAGGAAAAAACGGTAATCGATTGAGGCACTTGGCAAAGTGGGAGGCAGCCCAAACAAAAATGCCGCCAAACGGCGGCATTTCCTATTTCTGCAGCAAGCCGGCAGGGTTTACCAACCGGTAGCGTTAGCGGTGCGGCTCATAATGAATGCCCCCGAAAAAGTACAGCATCACGGCGCGGGCGTAGCGAAACAGCAAAGGCGTCAGCAGCAGAACGGCCCCGGCTACCGAGCTGACGTACACCCACACCGGTGGGTCGTGCGCCAGGTAATAGAGCAGCATGCCTACCACCACCACAATGCCGACGGAAAAGCCGTAGCTGACATACATGGCGCCCCAGTAAAACCCGACTTCCGGCTCGTAGTGCTGCCCGCAGTCCGGACAAGCCTCGTACATGGCGTCGAACTTGGTCAGGCTTAGGGCTGAGTACTTAAACAACGGTCCGCGGTGGCACCGCGGACACTTCAGTTGCAACAAGGCCCAACCCGCCGAGGTGGGGGCGGCCACTACTTCTTTTTGTGGCTGTTGCGGTACCAGAAGTACCCTACGGTGCCAATGAGCAAATATGGAATCGTCATCAGATACACGATGCCCTTGTTCAGGCCCGAGGTATCGTAGGCATCCTTCTCAGTGCGTGCGGCTTCTACCTGCGTTTTGCACATCGTACACTGCGCCTGCGCAGCCAGGGGCGCCAGGCTCAGCAGCACCGCCACAAACAGGGCAATCAATCCAGCTCCAAAAGTCTTTTTCATCTCTTTGAAAACCAATCAGGTGAGGAATAGTTTCCCGCGTCCTAGGTGTAATACGGCGAAATCATGAAGTAGACAATCACGCCCGTTACCGACACGTACAGCCAGATCGGGAACGTCCAGCGGGCAATGCCCCGGTGTTTGGCAAACTGCTCGGTCAGGGCATAGTACAGCGTAAACAGCACCAGGCCCACCGTTACGGCGGCCAGCAGGATATGGGAAATCAGGATGAAGTAGTACACGGTCCTGATCAGGCCTTGTCCGCCAAACTTAGTCGACTCTACCTGAGAATGATACACCACGTAGGAAACCAGGAACAAGGCGCCCAGCAAGAAGGCCGTCCCCATCATGGCCCGGTGCTTCAGTACCTGTTTCTGACGAATGAAATAGTACCCAAGCACTAGGCAAACCGCCGTCAGAGAGTTCAGCACCGCATTTACGGTCGGCAGAAACTTCACCTGGGCGCCGGCAATATGAAACGACTTCGAGAAGAAATGCAGAATGGCTACTACCACCGGTATAGCCACTCCCAGGATGATCATGATGGTCTTGATCCGGGCATTATTGCCAGGTTTAGCGACCGGACTTGTCGTGGTCATAATTGTACAGCAGAATGCTGGTTTCGGTAATGAGGCGCTCTACTTCCTTGGCCTTCGTGCCGTCGTAAATACCGCGTACCCGCTTGTCCCGGTCGACCAGATACAGATTCTGGCTGTGGACGATGCCGGGGGCCGCACCCGAAGGAGCGGGCAGACGAAACTCCTCCGTTGCTAACCGGTACAAATCATCTTTGTTGCCAGTCAAGAAAAACCACTTGCCGGCAATGGCCCCGTACTGCTCGGCATAGCGCGCCAGCACCGCAACCGAGTCGTGTTCGGGGTCGACGGTGTAGGAGACGAGCTTTACGCGGGGCTCCTTGCGAAACTTCTCCTGCACCCGCATCAGTTGGCTGTTTACGCGGGGGCAGGCCCCCGGGCAGGTGGCAAAGAAAAAGCTGGCCACATACACTCCCCCGTTCAGGTCCTGCTGACTAACGACCCGCCCCGACTGGGAAGGCAGCTTAAAGTCACCGAGGGTATGAAAAACAGTATCGCGCTGCCACTTCCCGCCTACTTGTGTCGAGTCGACACGTTCGGGCAGGTAAGTTGGCAGCGCGAAACGATTGGTACCGAAGGTTTTGAGAAACAAAAACGCCAGTACCGGCAAGAGTAGAATGAGGCCCAGAATCAGGGTTTGCTTGGGCCGCATTGCTTATTTAAAGGCATTGTAGATGGCCTCGCCAATAGCCGAGCCCTCCGTAATCAGGGCTACCATCAGCCAGACCAGCAGCGCCATGGGCACCAGGATGGTCCAGATCAGGCCTTTGGTCTCATGCTTCAGGTGCATAAACTCGGCCACGATGAAGAAGGCTTTGAAGATGGTCAGCACAATCAGAATCGAGTTCCGCAGGGTGCTGGGGTCCATGATGAAGGTAACGGCAAATTCCAGGGCCGTGATGCCAACCAGAACGAAGAACGTTTTCCAGATCCAGCCCGTGACGGGCTTTTGAATCTCACCGGTTGGCTGGGTATGGTCAGTTGCGTGATGAGCCATATGAGTAGGGAAGTAAAAGCGAAGAAAAGAGACGGAACCTGGTTCGTAATTAAACGAGGTAGAAGAAGGTAAAGACGAATACCCACACCAAGTCTACAAAGTGCCAGTACAAACCTACTTTTTCTACCATCTCGTAGTGGCCACGCTTTTCGAAGGTACCGTTGGTGGTGGCAATGAAACAGTAGGTCAGTAGCACCAGCCCACTGAATACGTGCGTGCCGTGGAAACCGGTAATAAAGAAGAACAGGTCGGCAAACAGCACCGGGCCGTACTGGTTCATCTGCAGGTTGGCGCCGTGGAAAATCGTACCGTCCAGCATCTTGGTGCCTTCGTCGGTGCCAGCAATAAAGTGGCTCCACTCCCAGGCCTGGCAGCTTACGAACGTAGCGCCGAAGAGCAACGTCCACAACAGCCACTTCTGCACGTCGGCCTTGTCCATGCGGTGACCAGCTTCCACGGCCAGTACCATCGTCACGGAGCTGAAGATGAGAATCATCGTCATCAACGCCACGAAAGCCAGTGGCAGGTCCATGCCGTGCAGACCGGGGAAGGAGTTGAATACCTTATCCGGAATGGGCCAGTAGGCCGTGGAGAACACAAAATCCTTGTGGTCGCCGGTGAACGCCAGGTGGCGGTGGCGCATCAACCCGTAGGTTGTCAGGAAGGCGGCAAACGTGAAGGCATCCGACAGCAGGAAGAACCACATCATCAGCTTGCCATAGCTAGCCTTGAAGGGTTCGTTGCCGCCATCCCAGGTCCCGGAGCGGGGCCGCTCGATGGAGGCGTTGTTGTGAAGCGTCTGCGTCGTGGAGGTGGTGGACATAACGAGCGAAGTAAAAACGAAATCAGTGGTTCAAAAGTAGGAACAAATACAGGTACAACCAAAGCGCGCCGAGGAAGTGCCAGTAGATTGTGGCATTGCCAATGGAGAGCATCTGGCGGGAATGTACCTGGTAGTTCAGGCTTTTACGCAATACGATGAGCAGAAAAATGAGGCCCGTAATTAAGTGAAAACCGTGTACGCCGGTCAGCACATACAGAAACGAGCCCGACGGATTTGCATCAACGCCACCGAAGTGAATTTTGTTGGCTACCAAATCACCCCACACGTTCCACTGACCCACCAGAAAGACAAAGCCGAGGATAAAGGTCAGGGCCACACCGATTTGCGCGCGACGCACTTCATCTTTGCGCGCCGAAAACCAGGCCCACTGCATTGTGAGGCTGCTCAGGGCAATGATAACTGAAGTATAGAGCAGCCCGGCGGGCAGGTCAAACTCCAGCCAGTTGCCTTCCTCGCGCCGGACGATGTAGGCGCTGGTGTAGGCAGCAAAAATCATGGAGATGCTGATCATCATCAACACCAGCAGAAGCCGCTTGGGGTGCATTCCGGCACCGGCTTCTTTGTCTTGCAATATTTCGGAAGTTGCCATCCTGAAACGTTAAATTTTGTCGAAAACCAGCGCAATCTGCACGATTGGCAGGTACAGAAACGACCCGAACATGATGCGCATGGCCGCTTTCTTGGAGCAGGTCCGCATCAGGTAAAAAGTCTGCATTAGAAACAGCACACCGCAGACTACGGCAATCAGGGCCGAGGTTTTGCCCGCCATACCTAGTTCCAGTGGCAGCAGGCTCAACGGAATCAGCAGCAGCGTGTAGGTCATGATCTGGAAAGCCGTCCGCAGGTCCTTGCCCCCCGGGGTAGGTAGCATCTTGAAGCCGGCCTTCTTGTAGTCCTCATCTAAAACCCAGGCAATGGCCCAAAAGTGCGGAAACTGCCACATGAATTGAATACCAAAAAGCACCCAGGCCTCAGTACCCAGAAAGCCGGTAGCAGCTACCCAGCCCAGCAAGGGCGGCATACCACCCGGAATGGCGCCTACGGCCACGCAAATGGGGGAAATAGTCTTTAGCGGCGTGTAAACAAAGCCGTAGAGAATGAGCGACAACAAGGAAAGTGCCGCCGCGAGCGTATTGAAAAAGTACCCGAGAATAAAGAGCCCGATGACGCCCGTAACGATGGCAAACACCCAGGCTTCGGCGGGACTCAGTACTCCCATTGGCAACGGCCGCTTGGCCGTACGCTTCATCAGCTTGTCGAGCTCAATCTCGTGAATCTGGTTAATGGTATTCGCCGAGCCCGTCACGGCCAGGCCACCCAGCAGCACGAGCAGCGCCCGGCTCCAATCAAACTCCTGGGCGCCCAGCAAATAGCCGATGGCGCTGGAAAAGGCCACCGTCAATGCCAGCCGGAATTTGATTAACTGGAAATAGGCCTTGGCTTTCGTCATTCTACGCAATCAAAACTCCCGCCAGATCAGCCTCAAACGGGGCCGCAAAGTTACGCAACAACGCCCGGATAAGCGGCCTGCCGCTCGAATTTCGTTGCCCGACCATACAAAACGATGGTCAGGAACTGGGTTCCAAACAAAACCGTAGCCAGCGTCAGGTGAATTGGCTGCACGGCGGCCGGCAGGGCAAAATACGCCAGGATGATGCCCGCCAGAATTTCCAGCCCTATCAAGGCCATATTCACCTTAGCCATGTAGCGCAGCTGCCCCGAAGGCAGATTGTACAGCCGGTAAGCCACGTAAGCATTCAGTAGCAGCAGCAAGGCCGAGAAAGTGCGGTGAAACTTGAATACCGCCCCAAGCTGCTCAACCCACGCTGCCCGGTTCAGGTGGTTAGCAGTAAAAGATACCATATCCACCTCTTCCCGCACCTGCGTGCCCAGCACAATCTGCACGAACGTGAGTACGGTGATAAGCCACAGCCAGGGGGCCAGGTTGTGCATGGCCGGTACCGGCTCTACTGTGGTATCAGCCCGCTGAGAGCGGATAACAGCGTAGATCAGCATAGCCACAATCAGTAGGGCCAACCCCATATGAATCGTTACCATGATGGGCAGCAGGTTGGTAGAAACCACCAAAGAGCCCAACCACCCTTGGAAGCCAGTTAGCAGAAACGACCAGAAGGCTAGCCAGAATACCGTACGGTCGCGCCGCCAGTACGGTAGGGCAAACACGACGGTGAGGAAGACAAAGACCCCAATCAGCGCCCCAACCAGCCGGTTTACATACTCAATCCAGGTCTTGGTGACATTGAAGTCGGTTTCGATGTACTGCGTCGGGTGCGCGAAAATCTCGCTGGCCACCTGCTTAAAGCCCAGACGCTGGAGCGTGGTGGCAAGCTTGGTGTTCTTGGCCACGCGCTGAGCGGTGTATATCTCCTTGTAATTGGCAGGCAACTGGCTGGCCGCAGTGGGCGGAACCCAGGTTCCGAAGCATTTTGGCCAGTCGGGGCAGCCCATGCCGGAGCCGGTGCTGCGTACTATCCCTCCGACCAGAATCAGCAGGTAAACGGCCGTTACTGTTACTATCCCGATGAACCGGAAGCGGCGCACAAAGGCAGGTACTATCATACGTATTGTGGTGCTTTTACTTACCAGATAAACAAGTGAAAACCCTGTTTGTCTGAATGCAAAATGAGGAAACCCAGGCCGGTGGTTCCGGTACCGGATTTCCTCATTAGAGAAAACAAAAACGGGCCGCCGTGTTGACAGCGGCCCGTTTCAGATGGCTTTTAGAAGACTAGTCTTCCGAGTCACGCTCGTAGGGCAGATTCGAAGACTGGGTCTGCGAATACGGCACGTTCTGCGGAATGAAATCCTCAGCGGCACCGGGCTTGCTATAATCGTAAGGCCAACGGTACACAGCGGGAATTTCGCCGGGCCAGTTGCCATGACCAGGCACGACTGGGGTCGTCCACTCCAGCGTCGTCGAGTTCCAGGGGTTCTCGGTAGCGCGACGGCCACGGAAGATGCTGTAGAAGAAGTTGAAGATGAAGATAAACTGACCGAAGAAGGCCAGAATAGCTGCAGCTGAGATAAACTTGTTCAGGTCAGCAAACTGGCTGAATGAGTCGAAGCCAGTCCAGGCGTAGTAACGACGGGGGAAACCGGCAATACCTACATAGTGCATTGGCATGAACACCAGGTATACACCGATAAACGTCAACCAAAAGTGGATGTAGCCCAGTTTCTCGTCGAGCATGCGGCCGAACATCTTGGGGAACCAGTGGTACACACCGGCAAACAGACCAAAGAAGGCCGAGCTACCCATTACCAAGTGGAAGTGAGCTACCACGAAGTAAGTGTTGTGCATCTGAATGTCGATGGCGGCGTTACCGAGGATAATACCGGTCAGACCACCCGAGATGAACAGCGACACGAAGCCAATCGAGAACAGCATGGCCGTGGTGAAGCGGATGTTACCGCGCCACAGCGTCGCCAGCCAGTTGAAAGTCTTCACGGCCGATGGAACGGCAATGATCAGCGTCAGGAACATGAACACCGAGCCGAGGAAGGGGTTCATGCCGGTTACGAACATGTGGTGAGCCCACACAACGAACGACAGCAGTGAAATACCCAGCAGCGAGCCAATCATAGCGCGGTAGCCAAAGATTGGCTTACGGGCGTTGGTGGCCAGAATCTCGGATACCATACCCATGGCAGGCATGATAACGATGTACACTTCGGGGTGACCCAAGAACCAGAACAAGTGCTGGAACAGAATGGGGCTACCACCCTGGTGATTCAGTGCCTGTCCGGCAATGTAGATATCCGACAGGAAGAATGAGGTACCAAACGAGCGGTCAAAGATCAGCAGCAAAGCCGCCGAGAACAGAACCGGAAACGACAGCAGACCCAGAATAGCGGTCAGGAAGAAGGCCCAGATGGTCAGGGGCAGCTTCGACATTGACATGCCGCGGGTACGCAGGTTGATTACCGTGGTAATGTAGTTCACCCCACCCAGCAGCTGCGACACGATGAACAAGGCCATCGATACCAGCCACAGCGTCATGCCCAAGCCCGAACCAGGAATAGCCTGGGGCAGGGCGCTCAGCGGCGGGTAAATTGTCCAGCCAGCAGCGGCTGGCCCCGTCTCGATGAACAGGGAGATGAACATGATAACACTGGAGATAAAGAAAAACCAGTAAGAAAGCATGTTCATAAAGCCCGAAGCCATGTCGCGGGCACCAACCTGCAGCGGAATCAGGAAGTTGGAGAACGTACCCGACAAACCAGCCGTCAGCACGAAGAATACCATGATGGTACCGTGCATCGTGACCAGAGCCAAGTAGAATTCGGGGTTTAGCTTACCCGCTTCAATCCACTTACCAAGGAAAGGCGACAGCCACTCGAAAGTAGACTCAGGCCAACCGAGCTGAAGACGGAACAAGCTGGAGAGCGTACCACCAATGATTGCCCAGAAGATACCGGTAATCAGGAATTGCTTGGCAATTACTTTGTGGTCCTGGCTGAAGACGTACTTGAACAGCCAGTGCTGATCATGGTGCTCGTCGTGGTGCAGGTGCTCGTCGTGCGTGGTGCTTGGCTCGGTTACCCCGATGCCACCCTGCACTTGCGAGTGAGTAGGAAGATTAGCAGCCATAAAAGAGAGCGTGCGTTAAATAAGAGTTAGAGCGAGGCCTTGGTAGCCGGAGTAACAACAGCGGCAGCAGCCGAAGCGTTTTCAGTTTCTACCAGTTTATCTGATTTCTGCTTGAAGGTAGCCAGCACATCAGGGTTCTGCTCCGAGAAAGATTTTTGCTGCGCATACCAAGCTACGTAGTCGTCTGGCTCGTCCACGATAATGTTCAGCTTCATAGCGAAGTGACCACGACCACAGATCTGGTTGCAGGCCAGCTCGTAGTTGAACTTAGGATTGCCCAACTGAGCACGCATTTCGTCAGTCGTCTTGGTTGGCGTAAACCAGAACTTGGTAGGCATACCGGGCACAGCGTACATCTGCACGCGGAAGTGCGGCATGTATACTGCGTGCAGCACATCACGTGAGCGAATCTTGAGCAGCACGGGGTGACCTTTGGGAACGTGCACCTCACCGGCAACAAAGTCATCCAGACCGCTTTTGTCACTGAGGTCAAAACCGAACTCGTTGGTAGCGTCAATCAGCCGATAGTTTACCACGCCCAGCTTCTGGTCGCGGCCGGGGTAACGCACAAGCCAGTTGAACTGCTTGCCCATTACTTCCAGCACAACCGAGTCTTTGGGAGCCGGACCCGTGATTTTGGTCCACTCTTTCCAACCGGCGAATACCAGACCAGCCATTACAATAGCCGGAATCACCGTCCAAATGATTTCAATCTTGTTGTTGTGGGGAAAGAAGTAAGCGCGACGACCTTCTTTGTGCTGATACTTGTAGGAGTACACAAACAGCGCAATGTGGGTTAGGACGAATACAATACCGATGATGATCATCGTCGTCCAGAACAGGCGCTCCATTGCAAAGCCGTGAACCGACGCAATCGGCGGGTTCATCTTGCCGTAGTTCTCAATGAAGGAGTAAGCAAACGCAGCACCCCCAATCACCATGAATAGGATGAACAGGATGGCGTTAACACGGTTACTCGTGCCAATCTCGCGCGTAGAGCTGCCCGAGAAAATGGATGTCAGTATCTGGATACGGAACAGCAGGCCAAATACGACCAGCAGCAGCACGAGTACCAGAAGAATACCAAGAGCAATCATTAGTTGAATGAAGAGGTGAGAGTTGAGAGGTTAGAAGTGAGATTTCGTTACACAATCAAGTCTAACTTCTCACTTCTCAATACTCATGTCTAATTAAGTCGTGTGGTGCACGCTTTCGTCCAGGAACGGGTGATTTACCGGTACCAGGGAGGCTTGCGCCAAGCGCTTGGTAAACAACAGCAGGTAGCTACCCAGGAAGATCAAAGCCACGCCTATCTCTATTACGAACCCATTCTCGCCCTTCATAGTTGCAGGCATGAGCATTAAATAGAAATCGGACCAGTGACCAATCAGGATGGCAATGCTCACGATTTTCAGCATGATCATCTGACGCTTTGCATCCCGCGTCATCATCAGCAGGAAGGGGAAAACAAAGTTGATAACCAGGTTGAAGAAGAACATCCACGTATAGGCACCGTTGAAGCCGCCCAGACGCTGGTTGTAGTACACTGCTTCTTCAGGCAAGTTGGCATACCAGATCAGCATGAACTGCGAGAACCATACGTAGGTCCAGAAGATGCTGAAGCCGAACATGAACTTACCCAAATCGTGCAGGTGGTTCGAGTTTACATACTTCAGGTAGCCGGCTTGCTTTAGGTAGATAGCCGTCAGGGTAGTCAGGGCGATGCCCGATACCCACCAGGAGGCGAATACGTACCAGCCAAACATGGTGCTGAACCAGTGTACGTCAACTGACATTACCCAATCCCAGGCCGACATTGACGAGGTTACGGCGTAGAGCACGAGGAACAGCGCAGCTACGTTGATGCTCTTATGGAAGTACTCGGTACCGCCGTTGAGATCTTCAGCCAGCGAAATCTTGCGCAGACGCTCGGAGAAGAACCACCAGATGCCCAGGTACACGACCATGCGAATCAGGTAAAAAGGCGTATTCAAGAAGCCGCTCTTGCCGGCGATGATAGCATCGTAGTTGGCGGCTTTGGGGTCCATGATACCGTCGTGAGTCCAGTGGAACAGGTCATGACGGCCCAGGAAGAAGACGGCCAGGAAAATAACGAGGCCGGGCAGCAGCCAAACACTCATGGCTTCGTTGATACGCTTAATAACTACCGACCAACCCGCGTAGGCTACATACTGCAGCGCGACGAAGAAGGTACCAATAGCCGACACGCCCACGAAGAATACGTTGTTGTGCCACAGGCTCACAATCAGGCGCTTCAGCCATGCTGGGCTACCCTCGTGGTGGGCTGCTCCGGCCCCAGCCTCGGGTCCTGCTGCATGAGCAGCACCAGCGCCATGGGCGGCTCCGGCAGCTTCGTGTCCGCCGCCGTAGAAGGCGGCCATAATTAGTCCAATGGCCAGCAGGACCACCCCAGCAACGATGATGCTGATGAATGTTCTGCGGGTTTTCGGCGAAAGCTCCAGGTATTCAGCCGTGGCGCTTTCATGATGCGTCAGAGTTGCCATAGTTAGTTCGCCGTTCCGTTTCGTGCCTGGTCACCTTGACCGGGAGTGGATGATGCTTTATCGGCCTGAGCTTCCAAAACTGGAGCCTGGGTAGCACGGTCAGTCATCTGAGTGGAGTCATTGCTGACTTTCACAAAATCAGCCAGTCCATCAGGGCCTTTACCAGCTTGCAGTACGCGGACATACATAGCAATCTTCCAGCGCTCTTCGGGATTCACAATGGAGCCGTGCGGCATCATGCGGTTTTTACCCCACTGAATCACGTGGTAGACGTGGGCCTCGTTCATAGTCTTATAGGCACCTACCGTGTAGTTAGGTACGCCCTTGAACTTCTGCCCTACCGGCCCGTCACCAGCGCCCGCCTCGCCATGGCAATGCGAGCAGATTCGGGTGTACAAAACCTTCCCTTCTTCAAGATTGGCTTTGGTGTAGGAATAAGGATTGCGCAGACGGCGCTCAGCCGTGGTTACGCTATCCTTCGGGATGTGGGAGTAGTAGTTGAGCTTCCCACGGGGAACAGTGCCCACTACCGGAGTGCGCATGTTCAGCCCCATCGGATTCACCGTGTTCGTATGAATCTGCTTCAGCGGTTCGTAGCCAATGGACTCATACATCTGCGGCGCGTACTCCAAGCCCGTATCATCAGCCTTGTTACAAGCTGTAGTCAGCACCGAGGCAAATAGAATAGCCGACGCCTGCAGACCTAGTTTCAGCGTGTGCGTCATTAGTTCTTAGTCATTTCTTTTTCGTTCACCTCCGAGGCGCCGTTCTCGCGCAGCAGTTTGCTCAGGTTGTTGAGGTCAGTGCTTTCGTTGATCTCAATAGCCATGACGAACTTGTCGTCCGTCGAGCGTACATCCAGAACTGGAGTTCTCCAGCGAGGATACAGTTTGCTGATCGTGTAGAAGGTGATTACCATGCCGTGGCAGGTAAAGAACACCGTCAATTCGAAGGATACTGGAATAAAGGCGGGCAGCGCAATGTGCGGCTTACCACCAATAATCATGGGCCAATCGAAACCGAGCATGTAAATCTGCATCCACAGAGCGAAGGCCAGACCGCACATGCCGTAGAAGAAAGCGGCAATGGGCAACCGGGACCGTTCAATACCCAGAGCATCGTCGATGCCGTGGATGGGGAACGGGGTAAATACTTCGTAGATTTTAACACCCGCCGCGCGGACGTTCTCAATGGCGTGCAACAGCACGTCTTCGTCGTCGAAGATGCCGAGGGCGAAGCGCTTAGTCATGCTTATCGTAGTTTACCGGAGCATTGGCAGGCACTCCGTGGGTGGTTGGCTTGTGAATCAGGTCGTGGTGCGGATCATGACCAGTATAGGTCGGACCGTTGTCAACCGTGTATTTCAGCACGGTCTTCACTTCAGCCATATTAATCACGGGGAAGAACTTAGCGAAGAGCAGGAACAGCGTGAAGAACAAGCCCAGCGTACCGACATAGATACCGATGTCGATAATGGATGGCGAGAACATAACCCAGCTCGAAGGCAGGTAGTCGCGGTGCAGCGAGGTTACGATAATCACGAAACGCTCGAACCACATACCAATGTTTACGATGATGGACAGAATGAACGTCAGCGGAATGCTGTACCGAACCTTGCGAATCCACACCAGCTGGGGCGTAATCACGTTGCAGGTCATCATCGAGGCATAAGCCCACCAGTAAGGACCGGTAGCGCGGTTGATGAAGGCGTATTGCTCAAACTCAACCTGCGAATACCAGGCAATGAAGAACTCCGTGATGTAAGCCACACCTACGATAGAGCCAGTAATCATCATGATTTTATTCATGAGGGCGATGTGCTCCATCGTGATGTAATCTTCCAGCTTAAATACAACCCGCGTGATAAGCATCAGGGTCAGTACCATGGCGAAACCCGAGAAGATAGCGCCAGCTACGAAGTAAGGAGGAAAGATAGTGGTGTGCCAGCCTGGTACTACCGAGGTAGCAAAGTCCATCGATACAATAGTGTGTACTGACAGTACCAGCGGGGTCGAAACACCAGCCAGAATCAGCGACACCGTTTCGTAGCGGCTCCAGTGCTTAGCCGAACCTGTCCAGCCCATGCTCAGCAGCGAATAAGCTACTTTGGCAATCGGACCTTTAGCCCGGTCACGGATGGTAGCGAAGTCGGGTACTAGACCTGTGTACCAGAATACCAGCGACACAGTAAAGTAGGTCGAAATAGCGAATACGTCCCAGAGCAGCGGCGAATTGAAGTTCACCCACAGCGAGCCGAAGGTGTTCTGCAGCGGGAATACCCAGTAAGCCAGCCAAGGACGGCCCATGTGCAGTACCGGGAACATGGCGGCGCAGATTACGGCGAAGATCGTCATAGCTTCTGCGGCGCGGTTGATGGAGCTCCGCCACTTCTGACGGAACAGCAGCAGAACTGCCGAAATCAGAGTACCAGCGTGACCGATACCTACCCACCACACGAAGTTGGTGATGTCCCAGGCCCAGCCGACGGTTTTGTTCAGACCCCATTCTCCGATACCATACCACAGGGTGCGGTACACGGAGTAAAGAAAGATACCGAGGAAAAAGAGCGCTACGCTCAGGGCGGCCATCCACCGAACGTTCGGGGCGGCCTCTACCTGGCGGCACACGTCTTGAGTGACGTCGTGGTACGTTTTCCCCCCGGTTACGAGCGGCTCCCGTACAGGCGATACGTGCTGCATAGTTTTTGTTGGTTAGTTGGGGTCTTAGGAATGGAGGGTCTGTCGTCTGTTTCGAACCAATGGTTGAGCATCACCCCTACCCTCCGTTCCTAAGCTCCTTGACCCTGTTATTAAGCGTTGCGAACTTCAGTTTCCGTGTTACGGATCTTGGTCAGATACGTGATGTTAGGCTGCACGTTGATGGCATCCAGAACGTGGAAGCCACGCTCACCATCCTCACGGCGCATGATCTTCGAGATCTGCGACTCCGGGTCGCGCATGTCGCCGAATACGATGGCTTGGGTGGGGCACGACTGCGCGCAGGCGGTTACCACTTCTCCATCTTTCGGACGGCGCTTCTGCTTCTTGGCTTCCAGCTTACCGAGCTGAATTCGCTGTACGCAGAACGAGCATTTTTCCATCACACCCCGAGCCCGGACTGTCACGTCGGGATTCAGTACCATGCGGCCCAGATCCGTGAACATGTGGCCGTTTACGTCTTCGAATTTCTCGTTGGAGTAGTACGAGAACCAGTTAAAGCGACGAACCTTGTATGGGCAGTTGTTAGCGCAGTAGCGGGTACCTACGCAACGGTTGTAGGTCATCTGGTTTAGACCTTCCGAGCTGTGGGTGGTAGCCAGTACAGGGCACACCGTTTCGCAGGGAGCGTGGTTGCAGTGCTGGCAGAGCATAGGCTGAAAAATAACCGACGGGTTCTCCGACGGGTCTTCCATGGCTGCATACGTAGCCAGTTTGCCTTTCTCCGCGAAATCCTCCTTGCTGGCGTCCGAGCTGTAGTAGCGGTCAATACGCAACCAGTGCATTTCGCGACGGTTGATTACTTCCTGCTTACCCACAACGGCAACGTTGTTCTCCACCTGGCAACCCACTACGCACGAGCCGCAGCCAATGCAGGAGTTGAGGTCGATAACCATGCCCCAGTGGTGGTTCTTGTACTCATAGTCCTGCCACAGCGAAACCTTGTTGGGCTTCTCTAGGCCTTCCGGCGTAGCAATCTTGTCGTACTCGGTTACCTCCTTAGGGTTCTCAATATATTTGGCCAGCGTCGACTCCTGCACGACCGGCTTGCGGTCCATGATGGTGTGGTGCGTCTGGGTCTGGGCGATGGGCGACTGAGCACCCGTCTTCTCCAGCGTTACAGTGTTAGCGAAGATTACGGCGTTGTCGCGTACCACGGCTAGTGGGTAGGCGTTAGCGCCGGTTTTGTCGCCCACTTTGCCCGCCATTTCGCGGCCGTAGCCAATGGCGATGCTGACAGTATCGTTGGCTTGACCGGGCTGAATCAGCACGGGCAACTCAATGGATTTACCGTTGGCAGTTACTTTCAGAACGTCGCCCTGCTCCCACTCCTTGGCTACTGCCATCTTGCGGGGAACGGCTACGTAGTTGCCCCAGGTAGCTTTCGAAACCGGGTCGGGCAATTCCTGCAGCCAAGGGTTGTTAGCCTCGCAGCTACCAACGCCAACGCCAACCTTCTCGTAGAGGGCCAGTTCAATGCCTGAGCCTTTCGGGGCGGAATTGATGGCGGCAATAGCTTGGTCGGTGCTCATGGCCGGAGCAGCCTGTGCTACCGGAGCCGGCGACAAAGAGCCGACTGCCACACCATCGTGTACGGCTTTATCCCAGCCAGCCTGGAAGTTGCCTCCCAGCAGACCGCGCCAGGAAGCGCGCAGGTAATTGTAGTAGCTCTGCGGATTACCAGCCCAGGTCAGCAGGCTGTCCTGCGCCTGACGGGTAGCAAACAGCGGCGAAATCGTGGGCTGACTCAGGCTCAGGAAGCCACGCTTCGGCTCATAGTCATTCCACGACTCCAGATAGTTGTGGTCGGGGCAAGCGTAGGTGCAAAGCGAAGTGGTTTCGTCCAAACGGTCGTTAAGCGAAATGCTCAGCGCTACTTTGGCGACACCCGTTTTCACTTTATCAGCCAGCGGATGGTCGTAGGCGGGGTTGGCATGATAGAAAATCACGGCGCCAACGGTGCCAGCATTCATATCGTTCACCAGACGCAGCATGCGGGCATCATCCCCTTGGCGCAGCATCGATGGGCTAGCAACGTCAACGGCTGCACTGCCGATAGCCTGGTTGATGGCGGCTACCAGCGTTTGTACGGCTACATCATTGGAACCCGACACAACCAAACCACGGCTGCCAGCGGCTTTCAGCTCATCGGCAGCTTTCTTCAGCTGGGCCGAACTGGCAGCACCGCTGCCTACTACGCCATTGTATAATGCCAAGGCAGTAGCACCCATTTCCGAGGGCTTAACCGGTACCCGAACATCGGCGTTGGAACCAGTCAGTGACAGCGCGGTTTCAAACTGGAAGTGACGCGACATGGTCTTCTTGTCAGCCGATACCTTGCGGTTGGTGATGTACTGACGAGCATACTCAACCGGAGAAAGCCAAGTACCGAGGAAGTCGGCGCCCAAGCTCACGATAACAGCAGCTTTGCTGAAATCGTAGGAAGGCAGTACGCCACCATTGGCCCGCAGCAGTGCTGACTGGGAGTTGGCATCGTACATCACGTGCTCCGTGTTGGGGTAGCGCGAGGCAAACTCAGCAATTACCTTCTTGGTGCTTGGGCTGATGATAGTCGGCGACACGATGGCAATACGACCGGTAACACCGGCCAGCTTCGTGCGGATTTCCTGGTCGACTTGGTCGGTAGCAGCTTTCTTACCCTTGATGGCGAAGTGCTGCAGACGGCCTTTATCGTAGAGGCTCAGCACCGAGGCCTGAGCCCGGGCCGACAGGCCACCCCGCGTAATGGGCGACTCAGGGTTGCCTTCCAGCTTAATTGGCCGGCCCTCACGGGTTTTTACCAACACACTGTTGTAGTCGGTACCGGTGAAATAAGTGGAGGCGTAAAAGTTGGCAATACCCGGATCAACCTCTTCAGGCTTGTTCAGGTAGGGAATTGCCTTGCGGACCGGGGTTTCGCAGCTAGCCAGGGTGGCAGCGGCAATACCAAAGCCCATGAGTTTGAGGAAGTCGCGACGCGGGGCTACCGCGGCGTCGGAAGAGCCGTGGGATTCCTTCACCGGCAGAAAATCCGCAAACTCGCTGAACGCGCCTTTTACGAACTCCGGTGAGCTTTCCAGTTCCTCAATTCCCTTCCAGTACTTAGGCGACTCTTGCATCGTGTTTTTTGGGGACTAGGGTCTTAGGGACTTAGCGACTTGGATTCAGGTCCGGTAAGTCTCTAAGTTGGTATGCTTGTTTTTAAAGAAGAAAACAGGTCTTAGGCGCTCCGAAAGCAGCACTGCTGGCTCGGGCACCTAAGACCTAGTATGCTAGTAGTGGCACTTCGAGCACTCCGTGCCGCCGTTCGACGATACCGTAAACGGTGCAGCACCGTTGGCTTTATCGTGCAGCTTCACGAGGTTGTTGTAGTAGCCGTTGCCCTTCGTGTTGAGAGGCGTTTCGCGGTGGCAGTTGATGCACCAGCCCATGGTGAGAGGCGAATACTGGTACACCACTTCCATATTCTGAATCGGACCGTGGCAGGTCTGGCACTCGATGCCGCCCACCTGGGTGTGCTGCGAGTGGTTGAAGTAGGCTAAGTCAGGCAGGTTGTGAATCCGAACCCACTGGATTGGCTGCTTACGCTCGATGGCGCGGTATATCTTCTTGATTTCGGGCGACTCCGTTTTGATCTGCGAGTGGCAGTTCATACAGATGTTGGCCGAAGGAATGTTAGCGCTCTTGCTCTTGTATACCGACGTGTGGCAGTACGAGCAGTTAATCTGGTTTTCACCGGCGTGCAGCTTGTGCGAGAAGGCAATCGGCTGAGTAGGCTGATAGCCCTGGGCCAAGCCAATGGCCATCACACCCTGTACCGACTCATATAGCACAACCAGTACGAACAGGCCCAACGCCAGGCCACGCACCACGGGCGACCGGTAGATCTTGCCCAGGTCGAAGCGCGACTCTAGCTGCTCCACGTCGCGACCATCAAGGTCTTTGCGGCCGCGCAGCACGTCTTTCATGATGTTGGCGATGATAACCAGGGTTACCACCAGCACCAGCAGCACAACTACTAATACAATCAGCAGAATGTCGATGGTGCTGCTGCCGGTACCAGCGCCAGCGGTGGCACCAGCATCCTGGCCGTCAACTTTACCGGCATTATCACCCGTTGCACCACCGGCAGTAGCCTGGGCAGGCTTATCACTTTCGGCAGCTACATAGGAGATAATCGAGGTGATTTCAGCGTCGGAGAGCTGGAAGCTCGGCATCTGCTGCTTCTGGTACTGGTTGAAGATCTTCACCGCGTACTCGTCGCCGCTGGCAACCAGTTTGCTGGAGTTCTTGATCCACGGAATCAGCCAGGAGATTGGCCGACGCTTGTGAATATCTTTAAGGGCGGGGCCTACTACTACATCATTGATGGCGTGGCACTGAGCGCAGTTTTGGGCGAACAGAGCGTTACCAGCGCTGATAGCAGCGGCATCACCGGTGGTGGCACCCGCAGCGGCAGCTGGGGCGGCGGCGGCTGTTGAGCCGGGCGTCACGCCATCCTTGCTAGCAGCCGGCGCCGTAGCGACGGGAGCGGCATCTGCTTGCTGAGCGGTGGAGTTACCCACGGCAGCAAATGTCAGAAACAGCGCTAGAAAGAAGTGGGAGAGTGGACGAAGTCGGATGCTATTCATAGCACAATGTGACTGGGAAAAAGAAAGGCAGGGGTACTTCAAGGCCACAAATGTAGGTCGGGAAACGCAGACCGCAAACCTGCCCGGGCTAATTTTCGCCCGTTGCAGCTTGCTTAGAATCATTCTAAAAACCAACGCAGCGCATCTCCTTATATAATAGGAATACATTGCTGCCCTCTACACCCGAGCTTGAAGCTCCCACGGATTAATACTACTCCTTATGCTAACTTATCTTAGCTTCAAAGGTTTGCCTTTGCTTCACCTTCGCCCCGATATTTCCCGGGTCCCAATAATTTTACACGTGGTCTTGAGTAGAACCCCAGAATAATAGTATCTTTGCGCCCTGATTCATTTTTCTCATTTAATTTTTTCATCCCGTCTAATGGAAGTAAGAAATTACGAGACGGTCTTCATCCTCACTCCCGTTCTGAACGAGACGCAGGTGCAAGAGACGATCGAGAAGTTCTCGCAGGTGCTTAAGGAAAATAGCGCCGACATTATCCACTCCGAAAACTGGGGCCTCAAGAAGCTTGCTTACCCAATTCAGAAGAAAAACACCGGATACTATTTCCTGGTGGAGTTCACTGGCTCAGGTAACATCGTTGACGTACTCGAACTGGCTTTCCGCCGCGACGAGCGTGTCATCCGCTTCCTGACGACCGTTCTCGACAAGCACGCGGTGGCCTACAGCCAGCGTCGTCGCAATGGCGAGATGAACCAGCAGAAGGCTCAAAAACAATCGGAAGCCGTAGCCCAATAAGACCATGAGCCTAGCCAACGAGAAAATCCACAAGCAGGACACGCGCAAGAAATACTGCCGCTTCAAGAAGAACGGCATTAAGTACGTGGACTACAAAGACCCGAACTTCCTGCTGAAGTTCGTGAACGAGCAGGGCCGCATTCTGCCCCGTCGTATCACCGGCACCAGCCTGAAATTCCAGCGCAAAATTGCTCAAGCCGTGGCTAAAGCCCGTCACTTGGCTTTAATGCCCTACGTAACCGATTCGTTGAAGTAAACCTTTCTTACAGAGACTGACATGGAAGTAATTCTGAAAGACGACGTAAAGAATCTGGGCTACAAGAACGACATCGTTACTGTAAAGTCCGGCTACGGTCGTAACTACCTGCTGCCGCAGGGTCTGGCTATTCTGGCCGACAAGACGAACAAGAAAATCGTTGCCGAAAACGTACGTCAGGCTGCTCATAAAGCTGACAAAGTGAAAGGCGACGCGCAGGCAATTGCCGACAAAATCGGTGATGCAGCCTTCGAGCTGAAAGCTAAAGTAGGTGAGAGCGGCAAAATTTTCGGCCGCGTAACTACCCTGCAGCTGGCGGAAGCTTTGAAAGCAAATGGCGTGGACGTAGACCGCAAGCGTATCTCCTTCGACCAGGAGCCTACGTCGGCTGGTGAGTACACCGCGACCATCAACCTGCACAAGGAAGTGAAGCACCAGGTGCGCTTCAACGTAGTAGCTGAGTAAGCTCCTACTTCTTGAGTAAAGAAAAGCCTGACTACCGCGGTAGTCAGGCTTTTTTGCTATTTGCTACGGGCAATTTTATAATCACCGCCCGTTGCCTACTCCTAGCGCACCCGAAAAGGGAAACGTCTTCTTGGTGAGAGGTGTATACCTTTACCCCAGGGAAGATCAACCCAAGGAGCGTGGTTGGCCGTAGGCTTTCTGAGCTCTTTCTCCCCTGCTCTTCACGGGCTGGTTTTGGCTGAAAGAACAGAGTTGAGTAGGTTGCTTGTTCGTTGGCCGTTGTTAGGCCTTATACCTGTAGAATGTTTCGTACTGAATTACCGCTTACGCCGCACCCGCAACAACTGCCGCTCTCTACCCGAGTGCTGACGGTGGGCTCGTGCTTTTCGGATACTATTGGGAGCCGCCTGGCGGCGGCCAAGGTGCATACCCTGGTCAATCCTTTTGGCACCGTCTTCAATCCTTTATCGGCTTGCCAGCTGCTACGCGCGGCCGCCGGTGAAGAAATGGACTGGCAGCAGCACTTGGTAGAAGCCCGGGGCCGCTGGCAAAGCTACGACCTGCACGCCACCATCGGGGCCGATTCGCCCGTGACGCTGCTGCAGCGCATTCAGGGCCTCGTGCAGGAAGTAGGCGCTTTTCTGCAGCAGACGGATGTGGTGATTCTCACGCTGGGCACTGCCTACGCGTATCGGCTGCTGGAAACCGATGAGGTAGTAAACAACTGCCACAAGGTACCGGCCGACCGGTTTGAGAAAGTTCTGCTTACGCCGGACGAGATTATCAATGCCGTGGCCGAGACGCACGCCTACCTGCGGCGGGCCAACCCCAAGCTGCGCTTTATTCTGACGGTAAGCCCGGTGCGGCACCTGAAAGACACACTGCCGTTGAACTCGGTCAGCAAATCGGTGCTGCGCGTGGCGTGCCACTACCTGAGCGAGCTGCTGCCCGACGTGTCGTACTTTCCGGCCTACGAGCTGTTGGTGGATGATCTGCGTGACTACCGCTTCTACGCGGCCGACATGCTGCACCCATCCGAAACAGCCGAAACCTATATCTGGGAGCGGTTTACGCGCACTTACTTCGACGCCGCTTTCGGCCGGTTCCGTAAGGAATGGGAATCGGTTCGGCAGGCACTTGGGCACCGGCCGCTCTACCAGGAAGCCCCCGAGCACCGGGAGTTTCTGGAAGCAACGCTGGGCCGACTGCACCGCTTGGCTTCGCAGGCCAATGTGCAGGCTGAAATCCGGGAGGTGGAACGCCAGCTAGCCGCACTGCCCGTGCCCCAGCCGACTATAGTGCCGGAGCCGGAACCCGATGATGACGAGGAGCGCATTGACATTGGTGAGCCCCAGAGCCAGCCCCGCGAGGTGAAGGGCCGGCCAGCTTTTGTGCCCGCCGTAACGGCACCAGTATCACCGCTGCCGACGCCGGAACCAGAAGTACAGGCAGAAGACGATTCTGATGCGGAAGATACGGACGAGGCCGACGAAGCTGATCAGCAGGGCGAAACCCCGGCATTCCCGAAGAAGAAGCGCCGAAGCCGTGGTGGTGCCAAGCGTACGGCTCGTAAAAAGGCGGCCCAGCTCTACGCCCAGCAATTAGCCGAAGCGTCGGGTAGCGTATCTACCGCGGAAAGTGTAGAGCCTGCTCCAGCCGACGATATCGTAGCGCCATCTTCGCAGCCCGAAGATCAGTCCGCTCCTGCTCACCCTGCAGAAGCACTGCCAACAGCCGAACCGGCTGCAGCGGAAACAGCAGTGCTTGCTGAGCCAGTGGCGGCAGCAGCTCCTGTGGTTGTGCCCGCCCCGGTTCGGGTTTCTGCCCCTGCTCCTGCCCGGGTGGCCAAACCCGATTGGTTGCAGCTTATGGATGAGTCCGAGGAAATAGTGGCCCCCGCCCCAAGTGAGGCCAACACGCCGGCACGTATCAAAAAAGCGTCCCAGGCAGCTGAAAAGAAGCCCCGGGCTGTTAAGGACCGCCTCATTACGACTCCTCCCCGTAACTCCCGCCGTAAGCAGACGCCGCTGTACGCTGAACCTGCACCGGAGACTGACGACGCACTGCCCGTAGAAGCAGTGGTTCCGGTAGAAGCGCCCGTAGAGGCCCTGCCAGCTGCGCCGATAGAGTCAGCAGCTCCGGCTCCGGAAGTAGTGGCGGCGGTAGTAGCTCCAATTGAGGCCATAGCGCCCGAGCCAGTGGCAGAAAAGCCCGAACCCAAGAAAAAGTCCCGCCCCAAAGCGGCTCCTAAGGCCAAGGCTACTCCCAAAGCCAAAGCACCGGCAGCAGCTCCGGAAGTAGTTCCGGCAGCAGCTCCAGAAGTAGCCCCCGAACCAGCAGCGGCCAAGGTCCCGCCAAAAAAACGGACGCGTCCACCCCGCAAAAAGCCAGCGGCGGCCGACGAAACGCCCCCAGCTTCGTAAACCAGAACCCGGCTTGTATGGCCGGGTTTTGCATTTAGCCCCAGCCGTCTGCTCATGTCTGCCAACCAGCCCGCTACCAACCGTCTCAGTCAGGAAACCAGCCCCTACCTGCTGCAGCACGCCCATAATCCCGTGGATTGGTATCCGTGGGGGCCAGAAGCGCTGCACCGAGCCCAAGAGGAGCAGAAGCCCATTATCGTCAGTATAGGCTACGCGGCCTGCCACTGGTGCCACGTGATGGAGCGGGAGTCGTTCGAGAATCCGCGCATCGCGCAGGTGATGAACGAGTACTTTGTGTGCATCAAAGTTGACCGGGAAGAGCGGCCCGATGTCGACCAGGTGTACATGGATGCCCTGCAGGCCATGGGCTTGCAGGGTGGCTGGCCTCTGAATGTGTTTCTGAACCCCGAAGCCAAGCCCTTTTACGGCGGCACCTACTTTGCGCCCCGCAGTTGGGTGCAGCTGCTCGAAAGCATCGGGCAGGCGTACCAGGGCGAGCACCGGGCGGAGCTGGACAAGTCGGCGGAGGAATTCGCGCGGGGGCTGCAGGCCAGTGACCTGGCAAAGTACGGCGCGGCCCCGTCGGATCTGGCGCTGTCGGAGGAGCAATTCAAGCTGTTGGTCTACAACCTGGGCGTGCGGTTCGATGCGGAGAGAGGCGGCATGAACCGGGCACCCAAATTCCCGATGCCCGGCATCTGGCGGTTTCTGTTGCGCGGCCACGCCCGCACCGGTAGTCAGCTGCTACTGAATCAGACCTTGCTTACGCTGCGCGAAATGGCCTGGGGCGGCATGTATGACCAAGCTGGGGGCGGCTTTGCCCGTTACTCAGTGGATGCCGAGTGGCTGGTGCCTCACTTCGAGAAGATGCTCTACGACAACGGGCAGCTGGTGAGTCTCTATTCGGAGGCCTACCAGGTAACCCAGGAACCGCTTTTCCGCGAGGTGGTATACGACACTATTGCCTTCATCAGGCGGGAGCTGACCAGCCCGGAAGGCGGGTTCTACTCCTCCCTGGATGCCGATAGTGAAGGTGAGGAAGGCAAATTCTACGTGTTTACCAAGGAAGAGCTGCAGCACATTATCGGCGACGAGGAACCGCTTTTCTCGGATTACTACAACTGCACGGCGCTGGGCAACTGGGAACACGGCCGCAACATCCTGCACCGCCGCCAGTCCGATGCCGACTTTGCCGCCAAGCATGAGCTGGCGCCCACGGTGCTGGCCGAGCTGGTAGCTGAGTGGAAACAGAAAATCATGCGGGCCCGGGCCCAGCGGGGGCGCCCCGGCCTCGACGACAAGATCCTGACCGGCTGGAATGGCCTCATGCTAAGCGGCCTCGTGGATGCTTACCGGGCATTCGGGGAAGCCGAGTTCCTGGAGTTGGCCTTGCGGAATGCCCGTTTTCTGCAGCGCACCTTGCGCCACGGTTCGCGCCTGCGCCGTACCTACAAGGCCGGCCGGGCTACCATCGACGGATTTCTGGAAGACTACGCCTTGGTTATCCAAGCCTATATCGGGCTCTACGAAGTTACCTTCGAGGCCCAGTGGCTGCACGAGGCCCAGGCCCTGACCGACTACGTGCTGGCCCACTTCTTCGACCCGGCAGAGAATCAGTTCTTCTATACCGATGATGCGGGTGAAACGCTGATTGCCCGCAAAAAGGAGCTGTTCGATAATGTGATTCCCAGCTCCAACTCGGTAATGGCCCACAACCTGCTACGCCTGGGCCTGCATCTGGACAAAGAAGACTACCGCGACCTGGCTGCCACCATGCTGGGCCAAGTGCAGGAGTTGGTGGTAAAAGAGCCCCAGCACCTCACCAACTGGGCTTCCCTGTATGCATCTTTGCTGCAGCCCACGGCCGAAATTGCCATCGTCGGCCCCGAGGTGGAGGTGGTGCGGGCAGAACTGAGCCGCTACTTTCTGCCCTATGCCGTACTGGCCGGCACGGCTGAACCCAACGACGAGCTGCCGCTTCTGCAGCACCGCACGGCCCAGGGCGGCAAAACCACGCTGTACGTCTGCTTTAACCGCGCCTGCCGGCAGCCAGTACAATCGGTAGCGGAAGCCTTGGCCCAGCTGCCCCTGAATCCGGCGGGCTAACTTTTATCGGTTGGCCCTGACCCAGATAAGGGGAAATGCTCGGCGCGGGGAAACCTGCGGCCCGCAATTCGGCTTACCTTTGCGGTCCTGTTGTTAGCTGATCTGTCCGTTGAGCCTTTCCTTTGACTTTGCCCAGCCGGAAGCCGCCGGAGCCGACCGCGTCACGCTGTTTGTGGACGTGATTCTGCCCCTGCCGCTGCCCAAGCTGTATACCTACCGCGTGCCCTACGAGATGAACGACGAGGTCGTCATCGGAGGCCGTGTGATTGTGCAGTTTGGGGCCAAAAAGACGCTTAGCTGTATTGTGGCTGCCGTGCACGAAACGCCGCCCGCCCTTTACCAGGCCAAATACATCCTGGAGTTTATCGACGACGCGCCCGTCGTGACGCAGGCCCAGCTGAAGCTGTTCCGCTGGATGGCCGATTACTATATGTGCACGCTCGGCGAGGTGATAAACGCGGCCCTGCCCTCGGCCCTGAAGCTTAGCTCGGAGTCGCGCATTCAGCTGCACCCGGCTTTTGAGCCCGAGCAGAACCCGTATCCGCTGAGCGAGCAGGAGGAGAAAATCGTGCAAGTGCTCAGCGCCGAAGATGGCAAGGCCCTGACGTTTACCGAAGTCGGGGATTTGCTGGACAATGCCAACTTTCACAAGGTGATTAAGTCCCTGATTCAGAAGGACGTCATCTTTCTGTTTGAGCACTTGGCCGACAAATACTCGCCCAAAGTGGTGAAGAAAGTGCGACTGGCCCACCATTTCGTGGAGGAAGCCGCCATTGAGGAGCTGTTTACCCGCCTGGCCAGCAAGCCCAAGCAGCTCGATGTGCTGATGCGCTATTTGCAGCGGGTGCCCGTGTACCAGAACGTGCATAGTAACCACCAGGGCATCGAAAAGGCCTACCTCACCAGCGCCCCCCACCTCTCCCCTTCGGCGGTAAATACGCTCATCAAAAACGGCGTGCTGGAGCAGTTCGACGTGATTGTGTCGCGCTTCCCGCTGGACGACTCGCCCGAGGCCAAGATTCATTTCTCGCTCAGCGAGGCCCAGACGGCGGCCCACGACGAGGTGCTCAAGCAGTTTGGCGAGAAGGACATCGTGCTGCTACACGGCGTGACAGGCGCAGGCAAAACTGAAATCTACATCGAGCTGATCCGCAAGGCGCTGGAGGGTGGCGGGCAAGTGTTGTACCTGCTGCCCGAAATTGCCCTCACGGCCCAGATTGTGACCCGCCTGATGCGCGTATTCGGCACCCGTCTGGGTGTGTACCACTCCAAGTTCTCGGACAACGAGCGGGTGGAAGTGTGGAATGGCGTGCTGTCGGGCCGCTTTCAGGTGGTGGTGGGTGTACGGTCGGCTGTGTTCCTGCCCTTCGACAACATGTCGCTCATCATCGTGGACGAGGAGCACGAGAGCAGCTACAAGCAGTACGACCCTTCGCCGCGCTATAACGCCCGCGAAGTAGCCCTGATGATGGCCAACTTCCAGGGGGCCAAAACCCTGCTGGGCTCGGCCACGCCGGCCGTAGAAACCTACTACCAGACCCGGGCCGGCCGCTGGGGCCTAGTCACGCTCAGCAAACGCTTTGGCGAAGCCGGCCTGCCCGAAATTGAGCTGGTAGACACCCGCAAGCAGCGCGACGCCAAGAAGATGCTCAACCACTTCACGCCCGAGCTGCTCAGCGAGATTGAGCGTAAGCTGGGCCTGAAGGAGCAGGTTATCCTGTTTCAGAACCGCCGCGGCTACTCGCCCTTCATTTCCTGCCTCGACTGCGGCTGGATTCCGAAGTGTAAGAACTGCGCCGTGAGCCTGAGCTACCACAAACACGCCCACGAGCTGCGCTGCCACTACTGCGGCTTCCACGACCGGATGCCGGTGGAATGCCCCGCCTGCGGCTCGCGCAACCTGAAAACGGTGGGCTTCGGTACCGAGAAGATTGAGGACGACCTCAAGATCATGCTGCCCCAGGCCAACGTGCAGCGCATGGACCTGGATACGACCCGGGCCAAGAACTCCTACCAGCAGATTATTGCCGATTTCGAGCAGCAAACGACCAACGTGCTGGTGGGCACCCAGATGGTGACCAAGGGGTTGGACTTTGCCAACGTGAGCCTGGTGGGCATTATCAACGCCGACAGCATCATTCACTACCCCGACTTCCGAGCCCACGAGCGGGCGTTCCAGATGTTTGTGCAGGTGAGCGGGCGGGCGGGCCGCAAGGGCAAGAAAGGCAAGGTCATCATCCAGACGGCCGACCCGGCCCAGGTGATTTTCGACAAGGTAATCCGCAACGACTACCTCGAGTTCTACGAGTACGAAATCACCCAGCGGCGTGAGTACGGCTTTCCGCCCTTCATGCGCGTGATTCGCCTCACCGTAAAGCACGTCGATCAGCTGGTAGCAGAGCAGGCCGCTATTTTACTCACCCAGGAGTTGGTGTTCCGCCTGGGCCGGGAGGCAGTGCTGGGGCCGGAAGCGCCCTACATCTTCCGGATCCGCAACTTCTACCTCCAGGAAATCACCATCAAGCTCGACCGGGAACACACGGTGCTCAAGCACGCCAAGGCCCAGATTATGGAGTCCATGAACGTGGTAAAAGACCAGAAGGAGTTCAAGCAGGCCCGCCTGGTAGCCGACGTGGACCCGATGTAGTACCGCCGGTCATTCAACGAGCACCATTTCATCCTTGTATCAACAAAAAAGCCCCGCCGGTACCAGTACCAGCGGGGCTTTTTCGTGGGGCAGAAGACGATTACACAGCGTCGAGCAGACCCAGAATGATCAGGACGACGCCGATAATGGCGATGATGCCACCCAGCAGGCCGAAGATGCCGCTGATGGGGCTCAGCAGTGATACGAGCAAGCCCACCAGCAGCAGGATGATACCTGTGCGGATGTTGCCGCTAAGCTTGTTGGCGCTGGCCGTTTCGCTGTGCTTTTTCACCTGCAGCTGGCTTGCCAGCTTGTCGGCTTTCTTGGCTACTTTGCTAACCATAGCACGCTCCACCAGGTTGAGCTTACGGGCGGCCGGAGCTGGCGTAGCTACCGTAGCCGTGGCAGCCGAAGCGGCGGCACGTGGCGCGGCGGGGGCAGCAGGCGTGGCAGGAGTAGCCTCGGGCACTACAGCTACTGCGGCCGGAGCTTCGGGAACCTGGGCAACAGGGGCTTCCTGGGCCGGTGCTGGCTGCACGCTCACGGCGCGGTGCTGCTCAGTTCCGTGGTAGGAAGAGGTCTTGGGAAGCATGGCGTATTCAGCCCGATTACAGCTGCTGAGTGCAACCACAACGGCCGCAAATGCCGTTAGCTTGTGTAGAAGTCCGGATACGTGTTTCATAGTGTGGGGAAAGGGTGAAGGAAGGTGAAAACAGGCTTTCTACGGGCCAAAATAGAAAGAGTGGCTCTACTTTATCGTTTATCTTCTATTTTTTATCTACTCCCCACCGTGCGGCCCAGCTTGCCAGTGGAGCTTGCTCTGGATAAAATAAGCTGAACCATACCACGTTACAGACCTCCAACCCGAACGAACCCTTCCGCACGCATGGATGTTTGCCTGAACACAGTTTATTTGCACCTGTGCGTATGACCATTCCTTCTTTCCTTCCGCTGGCGTCCTGGGCGCTGGGCGTTTTGCTCACCCAGGCCTGCACCCAGCCGCTGGCCGAAAGCACCGCCGCCGCCGCCGGTGAGCAGCGTCGGCAGGCCCCGGTAGCCGACACAACCGGCTACGAGATTCGTCCCCCGGCCGACCCCAACGGCATCAGCCGCTACTACCTGGGCCGGCAGATTGCGCACGTCATGGGCCACGAGGGCGCCGACTGGCTGGAGCGTTCCGGCCGGCAGGCTGAGGAAGGCACCGACGTGCTACTGAAAGCCCTGCGCCTGAAGCCCACCGATGTGGTGGCCGATATTGGCGCCGGCACCGGCTACTTTTCCTTCCGCATGAGCGCCCTGGTGCCCCAGGGCAAGGTGCTGGCCGTGGATATTCAGCCGGAGATGATAACCTACCTGCAGGACAACAAGGACCGCAACAACGCGCCCAATGTGGAGCCGGTGCTGGGTACGGTACAAAACCCCAACCTGCCCGCCAACAGCGTTGACCTGGCCCTGATTGTGGATGCCTACCACGAGTTTGACCACCCGCGCGAAATGATGCGGGCCATTAAAACCTCCCTGAAGCCCAACGGGCGCGTGGCCCTGGCTGAGTACCGCGCCGAAGACTCCAAAGTGCCCATTAAGCGCATTCACAAGATGAGCATTGAGCAGGCCCGCAAGGAAATGAAAGCCGTGGGGCTGGAGTTTATCGAAAGCGTGGAAACCCTGCCCCAGCAGCACCTGATGTTCTTCCGCCGCGCCAAGTAGCCGAAAGTAGAATGGCAGCTAGCAGACCAAGCGAAATTAAGCCAAAACGGGCGCGTACCTTTGCGGCCTATGTCTGCTTTCCCCGATCCGCGCCTCCTTTCCATTCACGACTTCACGTATCAGCTGCCCGCTGAGCGAATCGCGCCCGAGCCCCTCCCCGACCGGGACCAGTCGAAGCTGCTGGTATACCGTAGCGGCACGCTCCAGGACCAGCGCTTTACCGCGTTGCCCGCCGAGCTGCCTGCCGACGCGCTGCTGGTATTCAACAACACGAAAGTAGTTCGGGCCCGGCTGTTTTGCCAGAAGCCCACCGGCGGCATGGTCGAGCTGTTTTGCCTGGAGCCCGTGGCCCCGTACCGCTCGGTGGAGCTGGCCATGCAGCAAACCGGCAGCTGCGTGTGGAAATGCCTGGTTGGGAATGGCAAGCGCTGGAAATCCGGACCGGTGCAGGTTGAGTTCAGCATAGCCGATCAACCGGCGGTGCTGAACGCGGAGCGCCTCGAAGCGGCCGACGGCTACTCCCTGATTCAGTTCAGCTGGCAGCCCGCTGCTGTGCCATTTGCCGAAATACTACGGGCCGCGGGTCATTTGCCCCTGCCGCCCTACCTCAACCGGGCCGACACCGAAGTGGATGCCGTGCGCTACCAGACGGTATACGCCGCCCACGAGGGTGCCGTGGCCGCGCCTACCGCCGGCCTGCACTTCTCCGACGCAGTATTTGCTGAGCTCAAAGCCCGGAACATTGCCACCGCTGAACTGACTTTGCACGTGGGCGCCGGCACGTTTCAGCCGGTGAAAGCTGACCGTATGGAAGGCCACCCCATGCACGCCGAGCCCATTTCGGCCAATGCGGCCCTGCTGCGGCAGTTGCTGCACCACGCGCCCCGGCCCATTATTGCCGTGGGCACCACCAGTCTGCGGACCCTGGAAAGCCTGTACTGGCTGGGTTGCCGGCTGGTGCGCCAGCCCGAAACGGCCGAAACCGGCGCGGCTTTCCACGTTACGCAGTGGCAGCCCTACGAGGAAGGCCCCGCCGTATCGATGCCGCAGGCGCTGCAGGCCCTACTCGACTACCTGGCGCGCACCGGCTCCGACACGATTCAGGCCACCACCCAGCTGCTGATTGCGCCCGGCTATACCTTCCTGGTTATCAACGGCCTGGTGACCAACTTCCACCAGCCGGAAAGCACCCTATTGCTGCTCGTGGCGGCCCTCATCGGCCCCGACTGGCGCCGCGTCTATGACCATGCCCTGGCGCACGACTACCGTTTCTTGAGCTACGGCGACAGTTCCCTGCTGCTGCCCTAGCTGGTTTCGGCTGTTTTGGGCTCACTCCCGGATTCAGGAGCACGGAGCAACAGCAAGCCAAACACTGGTAGTCAATATCTGACGTGCCGCGAACCGCACATTCCGGAACCAGCCCCGACTGCCGATTACAACCATTTTTATCTACCCCGTATAAGGACCTAGAATATCCTATTCCAAACGACTCTCCTCATGAAAAAGATAGCAACGCTACTGACGATGGTAGCCTTTTCGTACGCTGCGCAAGCGCAGGACACCAAAACCACAGTCCGTGACAACGCCACCGGCGCCAAAACCGAAGCTGAGATTCGCGACAATGGCACCGTGAAAGTGGAAAGCCGCTCGGGCCGCACCAAAGCCGGCCAGGCTGCCTACAACACCAAGGAAGACGCTAAATACGCTGGCAAGAAAACAGGCAGCGTAGTAAAGAAAGGCGCTCAGAAAACCGGCCGTGCCGTGAAGAAGGGCGCCTCTGCCGTGAAGAACAAGGCAGAAGATGTAGTAGACTAGTCTACTGCGTGATTGAGCAAAAAAGCCCTGCCATGAGAATGGCGGGGCTTTTTTTTGTACCAAGGCATACGGTTTTACTGCCCGACAAAGAAAAGAGCATTGCCGAACAACAGCTTGCCACCCTGCCAGAACCCGCGGAACAGCGGATTGTCGGCTAGGTACACGACCTGCCCGCGGCCCATGTTCTGGGTGCCCAGCACAAAGGTATCGGTGAGCTTGCGGCGGGCGGCGCGGCCGGCAAAACCGGCCGTGTAGTTGTCGCGCTTCAGCACGCCCACATTCCAGCCGCCTTCGGGCAAAAACCGGTAGTTGAGCGGGTCGCGCACCAGGGCAAAGTAGGTAGAGCCGTAGCCAAAGGCCAGTGGGTGGGTGTTGTCGAGCTGCACTCGGTAGACGCTGCCCTGCACCCGCTCCCCGATCTGCTGACGCTCGGCATCGGCGTAGCGGCGCAGCAGCTGGTAGGAGTTCTTGACTTTGGCGGTATCGGGCGCTTTAGTTTTAAGCAGAAAGTCTTTCTTGTTGGCCAGAAACGCCGCTGCGCCTTCCAGAGCAATGAGCTTGCCCCCGCCCCGCACCCAGGCTTTCAGCGTCTCCAGGCTCTTTTCGGGGTAGATGTCAGAATAGTCGCCATCGGGCAAGATCAGCACGTCGAACTTCTGCAGGGGCACGGTGCGCAGGTAGTCGGTGCCCAGCACCGTGACGGGGTAGCCCAGCTGCTGCTCGAAGAAATGCCAGACCTCCCCAAAGGCTGTGGGGGCTATGCCTTCGCCGGCTACCACGGCCACGTTGGGCCTGCTCACGGGGCGCACGTAGCCCGAGCCCAGGTCGGCGCCGCTGGTCGAAAAGCCCGAGCGCACGGCCTGCAGCTGCACGCCGGCCGAGTCGGCTTGGGCCCGCACCAGCTGGTCGAGGCGGGCTCCCAGACTCTCGTTGCCGGTGCGCGTGATAATGAGGGCGCCGGGCTGGTATTTCTGCCCTTCGGCCTCGAAAGCCCGCTGTGCTACCCGCACCTTAATGCGGTGCTGCAGCAATTGGCTCAGAAACCGCAGATCCTGCACGCTGCTCCACCGCGCCACGTAAGCGTAGGGCGCGGCAGTGCTGCCCACTACCCCGGATTCCTGATAGCCTTTGCCGCCCGTAAAATTCTTGGGACGCTGAGGCTCGAGGCGTGACCAAAGCGCGTAGCTTTTCACGCCGTAGGCGTAGGGCAGCGCCCAGGCGGTGATGTCGTAGGTCAGGGAATCTTCCAGGGCGGGCCGCGGCTCAAACAGCACTTTCACCAGCGTCGATTTGGGCTGATACATACTCACTACTACATCCTGGGGCTGCACCCGCACATTCTCAGTGGTACCAGTCGTGTAGCTAAAGGCGCGGGCATTGAGTTGGCGCCCCGCGTAGCCGTAGCGAATCTGCTGGCGGTCGAGGTAGGCGGTGAAGGCCCGCAGCTGGCCCGGGTCGCCGGCGCTGCTCAGCACGTAGGTTTTGTACTCGCCCCGGGGCTTGGTGCGGGCCGTGGTGTAGTACTTTTTAAACTCCTCTACCAACTCCGTATGACGCTCCGAGGCGGCCTGAATAGTCGCCAGACTAGCCGCATGGTGGTGGGCAATGCGCTGCTCCAGCGTGAGGGTGTCGCCATCGGCTTTAGCCACCCTGATGCCTGCCCGGCCCGAGCCGCCCTGCTCGTAGGTCATACCGATAGCGCCGTTGAAGCTGGGGTAGGTGTCGCCGTAGCTGGGGTAGAACAGGTCGTAGGTTTCGCGGGTGAAGTAGAGCCAGTTGTTTTGGTCGAAGACCTTGCGGTTGTAGTCGCCGATGACGTTCTGGAAGTTGCGCTGCCAGGGCGTAATGTCTTCGTGGAAGGGCTTGGCAGCGGGCGAGAAATAGTACGGGTCGTCCGGGCTCATCTCGTGGAAGTCGGCGTGCACCTGGGGCAGCCACTGGTTATAGAGGGCCACGCGCTGCTGGCTCTCCTGCTGGGTTTGCCAGGCCCAGTCGCGGTTCAGATCAAAGAAATAGTGGTTATAGCGCCCCCCGGGCCAGGGTTCATGGTGCTCCCAGGCGTAGGGCGAGGCGTTGGGCTGCTGGTTGCGCGAGCGGTTGTACCACTGCACGTACCGCTCGCGCCCGTCGGGGTTCACGCAGGGGTCCAGGAGCACCACCACGTGTTGCAGCCACTGCTGGGTTTGCGCGTTCTGGGGGTTGGCCAGGTCGTAGAGCACTTCCAGCACCGCCTCCGACGACACCGCTTCGTTGCCGTGAATGTTGTAGCTAAGCCACACAATGGCCGGCTGCTGGTCCTGCACGGCTCCGCTTTCCAGCCCGGCCAGCCGCAGGTTGTTGCGCCGGATGTCATCCAGCCGGGCCAGATTTTCGGGCGTGCCCACCTGCACTACTTCCAGCGGGCGGCCTTCGTAGGTGGTGCCGTAGGGTTGCAGCCGCATTCGGCCGCCCGAGCTTTGCACCGCGTGCTGCACGTAGCTCAGCACCTGAGCGTGGGTGGTGAAGCGGCTGCCCAGCGCATAGCCCAGGTATTGCGGGGGCGTGAGCAGACCCGCCGCGGGTTGGGCCACGCCGGGCATCCCAGCCAGAAGAAACACCAGAAGTGCCGCTACGGCCGCCCAAAGGCCGCGGCCAGACACAGTATAGGTTTGCATGAGCTACGAACGAGAAGAAAGGAAAGCGGAATAAACCACCGGAGAGGGGCCAAACCTAGGGATTCTGCCGTTACCTTGGGCATGAGCCGGGCCGACCTTGCCAGCTGTCATAAAAAATACCGCAAGAAGGCGGCCTGCTCCTGGCACCGTCGTTGTCCTCTGACTTATGGAAATTACCCTTACCACGCCCGCTCTGCTTTTTCCGGCGCTGTCGTTGCTACTGCTGGCTTATACCAACCGCTTTATGACGCTGGCCACCATCGTGCGCACGCTCAAATCGCAGTACGAAACTACCCACAGTGCCCACCTGATCAAGCAGATTCACAACCTGCGCCGCCGGCTGCTCATCGTGCGCAATATGCAGGCCGTGGGCGTCGGAGCCATGTTCGGCTGCGTGCTGTCCATGTTTTTGCTGTACGCGGGCTTCACCACGGCGGGCCATCTGGTGTTCGGCGCCAGCCTCATCGGCCTGCTGATTTCACTGGCTATGTCGCTGTGGGAAATCCAGATTTCGGTGGATGCCCTGCAGATTGAGCTCAATGACATGCAGCAAAGTGAGGAGCAGCGGCTGGCTACTGATGTGCGCCACACCTAAACCTGAGCCGCCGAAACCCATAAGAAACTGGCAGGAACGCTGATTCGCGTTGCCCAGCCGGTTTCTCGGGGCTTGCCGGTAGCTAGTTGCCTTGCTGGGCCGGGGTGTCCTTTTCGCGAATCTGGTACAGCACGCTCTCGGCCACTCCACGCCCAAACAGGCAGATACCCGCGTTGAAGACGCCCAGCGCCACCGTGCCCGCGCCGACCCACTGCGCTGTCGGGGCGCCCTCCTGCTTGAGCGCCGTGGCCCACTGCACCAGGCAGGTACCAAAGCCGATAACCATCAGCCCGGAAGGGGCAAAAACCAGCCATTTTTTCTTGTGTGTCATTCGTCCAAAAAGTTAGGGTGAACTAAGAAGCATTTTTTGCCTGCCAGGAGCAAAACCGACGGTCAGGGCCTAAAGTTGGCCTCTGCTGGCCGCGAGGCCGGTTCTCATCTCCTGCAATCGTACCTTTGCCCCCTGAGGTTACAGCCTGTAGCCCAAGCCAGACGTTTAATTTGGCCGCCGGTCCGGTTTCGGGCCCGGGTGGTCCTTCTTTTCAGCCTCTTCTTATGAGCAATAGTTTGTACGAGCAGCTTCTGCGCGAAGCCTTCCGCACCGAAGCCGAAGCCGCGCAGTACCTTACTCCCACTGAGCTTTCCGCCTACAAAACCTTCGAGCAGGCTCCCAAGCCCGACATTGCCTTTCGCTTCGAGCGGGTGCGGCTGGCCGTGGCCATGTCCATTCTGAAGCTGCTGGCCGACTTGGGCGACCATGAGGAAAGCCGCCAGGTAATGACTGTGCTGCACCGGGCTCTGAAGGCCAAGTCGGTGGGGGAAATTGACGCCACGATTACCAAGGACGCCAAGCTGTTTGAGAAGCTCTATACCAACCTGTACGTGAATGAGGATGGCGAACAGCTGCTCAACCTGTTTGAGCGCACCCTCGACGCCGATACCAAAGCCCTGATGGAAGAAGTGATTCAGGATGCGCTGCGGGTGGCCCGGGAACTGGATTTCAGCCAGAACGAGGACGACGACGACGAAGCATAAGGCCCACGCCCGGCCCAAAACAGCACAGCCAAGGGTCTTTGCCTATTTTGCCGGCCGAATGCAGTAGCTTTCCTGCCCGGGCGTGCCGCACTGCTCCCAGGGCCACCATCGTCCCGATTGGTTTTGCTTGCCGCTCCTGCCTACCTTTAACCCCCATGGCCTCTGGCCATCATCTTCCAGCGCTTCCGCGGCTTTTCTCTTTGCCTGAATGTCTACACCTACTATTCATTACCTGACTACCGAAGCCGACGTGCAGCAAGCTGCCAGCGCCCTGCAAGCCGCCCGGCGCCTGGCCGTCGACCTGGAGTTCGACGATATGCGCCACCGCTACGGCCGCAACCTAGCCCTGATTCAGATCTTCGACGGCCAGGTAGTCTACCTCATCGACCCTATTCCACTCACCAACCCGGCCCAGGAGCTCGAACCCATCTGGGCTCTGCTGCGCGACCCCGCCGTGGAGAAGGTGTTCCACAGCTGCAAGTCCGATATTCTGCTGCTCGATGAGCTCTACGGGGTGCACGTGCGCAATATCCTTGACACCAGCGTGCAGTATACCCTGCTGGGCGAGTCAGACAACAACATCTCCCTGGGCCGCCTGATTCAGGCCGAGCTGGGCCTGGAAGTCGACAAGGGTGAGCAGAAGTCGAACTGGCTGAAGCGCCCCCTGACTGAAGCCCAGAAAGTGTACGCCGCCAACGACGTACTCTACCTCTTTGAGCTGGCCGACCGCCTGCGCGCCAAGTTGGCCGAGCTGGGCCGTACCGAGTGGGCCGAGCAGGAAAATGCAGCCCTGGAGGAAGTGCGCTACACCCGCGACGACCGGCCCTACCTGCGCATCGCGGGCAAATACCGCATTATGCCCGGCGAGCTGCCTCTGTTCCGCGACCTGTACATGCTACGCGACCAGGTAGCGCGCCAGCTCGACAAGCCGCCGTATATGGTGTTTGCCAACGACCGGCTCTCGGAGTTGGTGCGCGCCACCCCGCGCGACGCCAACGACTGGAAAAATACCCGCGGCCTGCACCCTGAGCTGAAGCGTGCCCCTTACCTGGACCAGCTGGCGGCTCTTTCGCCCGACAACTTCGTGCCGGTGCCCGAGCCGGCCGCTACCGGCGAGCAGCGCCGCTTCCCGTTCCGCCGCCGCCTCAGCGGTGAAAAGGCCGCCAAAGCCGATGCCCGTGAGCAGCTGCTTACCCAGCTTAAAGGCCTCATCACGGCCGATGTCAACGTGTACGTAGCCAACCTGGTGCTGTCCAACCGCCTCGTAGCCGACATCATCGAGCTGGGCGCCGACCAGGTACTGCGCCCCTGGCAGAAAACGATTCTGCAGGAAGCCTGCCAGCGCCACGGCCTCGACTACGCCCAGATTGCCACCCCTTTTGATGCCGCTGCCTAACGTTGTTTTACCGTCTACAAATAAGTGAGCCGCTCTGTACAGAGCGGCTCACTTGTTTTGCACTACTTCCGACTAATTAAACCTGTCGAGTAGCCGGAGACATCTCACGGGCAATACTACTGTCAGACTGAGCGTAGCCGAAGCAGGACTATCTGCTCGCTAATGAGCGTTCTGAAACTGCGCTTCCTCCGTGGAGCCTACCAGCGCCGAGGTGCTGGCTTTGCCCGCCGACACCACGCTCTGTACGGCGTCGAAGTAGCCGGTGCCCACGAATGACTGGTGCTTCACGGCCTTGAAACCATGTTTCTGGAGGGCAAACTCCCGCTCCTGCAGCTCCGAGTAGCCAGCCATGCCCCGCTCCCGGTAAGCCTGGGCCAGCTCAAACATGCTGGTGTTGAGCGCGTGGAAACCAGCCAGGGTGATAAACTGGAACTTGAAGCCCAGCGCGGCCAGCTCCTCACGGAAGGTTTCCATCTGCTCCACGCTCAGCTTGGAAGCCCAATTGAACGAAGGGGAGCAGTTATAGGCCAGCAACTTGCCGGGAAACTGGGCATGAATGCCTTCGGCAAAGGCGCGGGCCTGCTCCAGGTCGGGGTGGGAGGTTTCCATCCACAGCAGGTCGGCGTAGGGGGCGTAGGCCAGGCCGCGGGCAATGCATGACTCCACCCCGGGCCGCACGCGGTAGAAGCCTTCGTTGGTTCGCTCTTCGTCGCTCAGTACAAACGGCAGGTCCCGCTCGTCCACGTCAGAGGTAATCAGGTCGGCGGCATCGGCGTCGGTGCGAGCCACTACCAGCGTGGGCACGTTCAGCACGTCGGCAGCCAGGCGGGCCGCCACCAGCTTGTTGATGGCCTCCTGGGTGGGCACCAGCACTTTGCCGCCCAGGTGGCCGCACTTCTTGGCCGAGGAAAGCTGATCTTCGAAGTGCACACCCGCCGCGCCGGCCTCAATCATCATCTTCATCAGCTCAAACGCGTTGAGGTTACCCCCAAAACCCGCCTCCGCATCGGCCACGATGGGCACCAGCCAATGCACGTTGCCCTCTCCACTCAGGTTCTGAATCTGGTCGGCACGCAGCAGGGCGTTGTTGATGCGTTTCACCACGTTTGGCACGCTGTCGACCGGGTACAGGCTTTGGTCGGGGTACATCTGGCCGGCGCCGTTAGCATCGGCAGCCACCTGCCAGCCGCTGAGGTAAATGGCGTTCAGGCCGGCCTGCACTTCCTGCACGGCTTGGTTGCCGGTCAGCGCCCCGAGGCCGGCCACGTACTGCTCCGAGTGCAGCAGGTTCCAGAGCCGCTCGGCCCCCTGGCGGGCCAGGGAATACTCGATGCGGATAGAGTTCTGCAGCTTCACCACGTCGGCGGCGGCGTAGGGTCGCTCAATACCTTTCCAGCGCGGATTGGTGGCCCAGTCTTGCGTAATGGCGGCAATACGTTCTTGCTTGTTCATGGGAGAGAAAGTTGGGCAGGCACAGCCTGCGGGTTGAAAGAAAGGATTGGGAAGGAGGAATGTGGGAATCGGAACAAAAGGGCAAAGCGGGGCCGGGCAGACTTAAAAGCCGCTTTTGGGAAAAGGCAATAAGGAAATGGCACCCGGCTTGGCTCGGGCGGATCAGGCGGGTAGCCTACTGCTTAGAAGGCAGCAGGTCACGTATCCGGAAAACAGTGGCTGGTTAGCTGGGCAGCTGCTCGTAGGCCGGCACGGTGAGGAATTCCACGAACTTCTCACTGGTCACCAGGCCGTCGAAGAGGCGGGCGGCCTGCAGGTAGCGGCCCGTGGTATAGCGCTCCTCCCCCACCAGCGCCCGGATTTTCTCCAGCTGCTGGGGCACATAGGAACGGTACAGCTCCACGGTAATTTCGCGGCCGTCGACTAGTGTGGTGCCGGGCGTGTGCAGCCACTGCCACACCTGGGCCCGGCTGATTTCGGCCGTGGCCGCATCTTCCATTAGGTTGTAAATCGGTACGCAGCCGTTGCCGCCCAGCCAGGCTTCGATGTACTGAATGGCCACGTCGATGTTGAGTTTCAGCCCTTCTTCAGTAATAGTGCCCTGGGGCGCTTGCACCAGGTCGGCGGCCGTTACCTTCACGTCTTCGCGCTTGTTGTCAATCTGGTTGGGCTGGGGCATCAGCTCATCGAACACGGCCAGGGCCACCGGCACCAAACCCGGATGCGCCACCCAGGTACCATCGTGGCCATTTTTGGCCTCGCGCACTTTGTCCAGCCGTACTTTTTCCAGGGCGGCCTCATTAGCCTCAGGGTCGTTCTTAATCGGAATCTGGGCGGCCATACCGCCAATGGCGTGCACCCCACGGCGGTGGCAGGTCTGGATGACGAGCTGGGAATAGGCTGCCATAAAGGGCACCGTCATCGTGACCTGGGCGCGGTCGGGCAGGCGGAACTCGGGCTTCAGGCCCAGGCGTTTGATGTAGGAGAAAATGTAGTCCCAGCGGCCGCAGTTGAGGCCGGCGCTGTGCTCGCGCAGCTCATACAAGATTTCGTTCAGCTCGAAAGCGGCGGGTAGCGTTTCAATCAGCACTGTGGCCTTGATGGTGCATTTGGGCATTTTCAACGACCACTGCGCAAAGCCGAAGATGTCGTTCCAGAGCCGGGCTTCCAGGTGGCTTTCGATTTTGGGCAGGTAATAGTAGGGCGCGCTGCCGCGGCTGCACAGCTCGTGGGCGTTGTGGAAGAAGTACAGCCCGAAGTCGAACATGGAGGCGCTGATGGGCTCCCCATCGACCAGCACGTGCTTTTCGACCAGATGCCAGCCGCGGGGCCGCACCACCAGCGTGGCCGTTACGTCGTTGAGCTTGTACTCCTTGGCGGGCGTGCTCAGCGAAATAGTGCGGCGCACGGCGTCGCGCAGGTTGCGCTGACCTTCCACCACGTTGGCCCAGGTCGGCGAGTTAGAATCCTCCAGATCAGCCATAAACACCTTGGCGCCCGAGTTCAGAGCGTTGATAATCATCTTGCGCTCCACCGGCCCGGTGATTTCCACGCGGCGGTCCTGCAAGTCGGTGGGCACGGGGGCCACGGTCCAGGGCTTGTCCCGAATCATCTGGGTTTCGGGTAGGAAGTCGGGCAGCACGCCGGCCTCAAACTCCCGCTGCCGCACCTCGCGGCGCAACAGCAGTTCGCGCCGGGTGCGGTCGAAGCGGCGGTGCAGCTCGGCCACGAAGGCCAGAGCTGATGGGGTCAGGATTTCGGCAAACTCGGGCGAGTAGGCCCCCACCACTTTCACCCGCTCGGGCGTGATATAAGTGGGGGTCGAAACCAGGGTTTGGGGCTCAGCGAAAGGTGACATAAGCAGGATGGTTGTAGGAAAGCTGGAAAGGATATGACCAAACATACGCCAGCGAATTTTATAAGTCAAGCGAATATTCGCTAAAATTTACAAAAGCTTGTTTTTACCTACTTTTACCACGGTTTCGCCTCACTCTCTTTTTCTTGTAGCTGCCCCGGCTTCCCGGTTTCTGGCTGCCGAGCCTACTTCTGTACTCACCTTATGCTTAGTCACGGTCAGGTTGTCCGCTTAATTTTTGGTTTAAAGCTGCGGGAGCTGCGGCAAGAGCGCGGCTTCACCCCCGCCGAGCTGGCGCGGGCCTGCGACGTTTCGGTTTCCTACCTGAATGAGATTGAAAAGGGCAAGAAATACCCCAAAGCTGATAAAATACTGAGCCTCAGCAAGGTGCTGGAAGTAAGCTACGACCAGCTGACCTCCCTGACGCTGAGCCGCAAGCTGGAGCCGATTTCCGAGCTGCTGCAGTCGGATCTGCTCAAGGAATTCCCGCTGGAGATGTTCGGCTTGGACCCGATCCGCATCGTGGAGCTGATTTCGGACGCGCCGGCCAAGATGAATGCCTTCATCGGGACGCTGTTTGAAATAGCCCGCAACTACGAGATGCGGCAGGAGCACTTCTTTCTGGCGGCGCTGCGCTCCTACCAGGAAATGCACGACAACTACTTTGAGGAGCTGGAGCAGGACGTGCGCACTTTTATCGTGCAGGAAAAGCTGCTGGTAGCCGCGCCCTTCGCCACCCGGCAGCTGGAACGGGTGCTTACCGATAAATATGGCTATACCGTCGACCGCACCAAGCTGGGCGAATACGTCAGTCTGGGGCGGTTGCGCTCCGTATTTCAGCCCAAAACCAAGCGCCTGCTGATGCGCCCAGGCCTGAGCGGTGCCCAGGAAGCCTTTGTGCTGGGCCGCGAAATTGCTTTCAACTACCTGAACCTGCGGGAGCGGCCCTACGTGAATGCCAGCTTCCCGGTGCGCAGCTTCGATGAGGTGCTCAACAACTTCAAGGCGTCCTACTTTGCCGGGGCGCTGCTGATGGAAGAGGAAAGCCTCACCCGGGACTTTCAGAAGCTATTTGCCAGCAAGAAGTGGGACCCTACGGCGTTTCTGGACCTGATTACCAAGTATGACGTGTCGCCGGAGATGTTCATGCAGCGCATCACCAACCTGCTGCCCCGCCACTTCGGCCTGCAAAGCCTGTTCTTCCTGCGCTTCGACCAGGCCAATGCCGAGGCGGCGTTTGTGCTGACCAAGGAGCTGCACCTCTCGCGCCTGCACAACCCCCACGGCAACGAGCTGCACGAGCACTACTGCCGCCGCTGGGTGTCGTTGCGCCTGATTTCGGAGCTGCGTCAGCAACCCGCTGCCCCCATGCCCACCACGGCTATTTCGGCCCAACGCTCCCGCTACTTCGGTACCGATGATGAGTACCTGTGCCTGACCCTGGCCCGGGCCGGCGGCCCCAACGAGCCGGCCGTAAGCGTCACCGTGGGCTTGCTCTGTGATGACAACCTGCGCCAAAAGGTCACCTTCCTCGACGACCCCGCCATTCCGGTCCGCATCGTAAATGAAACCTGCGAGCGGTGCGCCATATACGACTGCGAAGTGCGGGCCGCCGCGCCCGTCGAGATTGAGCGGAAGCAGCGCACTCAGGAGTTGGAAACCGCCATTGCCACGCTGGTGAATGCGGGGTAAAAGTTGCTTTTGGCGGCTGTTTTTTGGTTTTTAGGTGCTCGTTCCCGTTAGAAGTAATCGAACGTCCTGTTGACCATCCTGAGAGTGCACCAACCTACAACCAACTGCCATGTCTTCCGCCAAAGAACAGTTTGACCGCCAGGCCCCGCACTACAATGCCCAGTGGAATACCTGGAGCGAGGCCCTGCTCCGGTGGCTACTGGAGCACGCCAGCGCGCAGCCCACCGATATTGTACTGGATGTAGCCACCGGTACGGGCTTTACGGCCCTGGCCTTCGCGCCGCTGGTACGGTCGGTGGTGGGCCTGGATGTGTCGACGGGCATGCTGGCCCAGGCCCAGAAGCGGCAGCAGGAGCTGGATGTTACCAATGTCACGTGGGTGGTTGGGGCAGCCGAGGCGCTGCCGTTTCCGGATGGCTCCTTCACCGTGGTTACCTGCCGGGTGGCGCCGCATCATTTCACCTCCGTGCCGCAGTTTCTGGCCGAAGTAGCGCGCGTGCTGCGGCCCGGCGGCCGGTTTTTGCTGGCCGATACCGCCGTGCCCGACAACGAGCCCAAGGTGAGCGAGTGGCAGAACCGCGTGGAAAAGCTGCGCGACCCTTCGCACGCCCGCAACCTCTCGCCCCAGGAATGGCGCACGGCCATCGGGGAAGCGGGCCTGTGGGTCGAGGAAATCGGGGAGCCGGAGGCCGATGCTGCCATGGGCCTGAACGACTGGCTGGACAAGGCCGGCTGCAAAGGCAACAGCGCCATTCAGGTGCGGGGCGAGTTCCGCAATGCCTCCGTCATGGCCCGACGGCAGTTCCAGATTCAGGAGGTTGCCGACGGAGACTTTACCTTTGTCTGGCGGCGGGTGGTGGCCAAAGCCACAAAGCCCTAAAACAAGCCGTAGTTTCGTATTTTGAGTGTACAGCATCCTTCCCAACCTCCTGCCCTGTGGTGGCGGGTGGCCCGGGTTTTACTTCCCGTGTTGCTGCTGGCCGGCAGCGTAGTTTTGTATAAAGCCTGGCAGCTGCTCTGGAAACCCAACGTAACGGCGTCGGCTTTCGGCCCAGCCTACCTCTACATCCGCTCGGGCTCCTCTTTTCAGGCCGTGCTCGACTCCCTGACTAGGCACGAGCTGCTGCGTGACCCGGAAACCTTCGCGCAGGTGGCCCGCTGGCGCGACTATCCGGCCCACGTGCAGCCTGGTCGCTACCTGCTTACGCCCGAACTGGGCAACTCGGCGCTGCTTGACAAGCTACGGCTGGGCCAGCAGGACACGGTGGCTTTTACCATCGACGCTTTCAAGTACAAGCCTCAACTGGTGCGCCAGGTAGCCCGCCAGCTCGAAGCCGACTCGGCCCAGCTGCGCCGGCTGCTCAACGACAACGGCCAGCTGCTGCGCCGCTACCAGCTCGATACCACGACTATTCTGACGATGTTTCTGCCGGGCCCCTACCGGTTTCTGTGGAACACCTCGGCCACGCAGTTTCTGGACTCGGCGGCGGCCATGCACCACCGATTCTGGACTGCGGAGCGGCGGCGTCAGGCCGATTCGCTGAAGCTGACGCCTACCCAGGTACATGTGCTGGCCAGTATTGTACAGCGCGAAACCTCAGAGCCCACCGACAAGCCCATCATTGCGGGCGTATACCTGAACCGGCTGCGCACGGGCATGCGCCTGCAGGCCGACCCCACCTTGCTCTGGGCCATCGGCAACTTCGGGGTGAAGCGCGTGCTGAATAAGGATAAGCTCGTGGACTCGCCCTACAACACCTACAAACACAAAGGCCTGCCGCCAGGGCCCATCACCTCGGCCAACCGCTCCAGCCTGAATGCCGTGCTGAAACCCGCGGCTCACCAGTACTATTTCTTCTGTGCCCGCCCCGACCGGAGCGGCTTCTCCGACTTCGCCGAAACCTACGCCCAGCACAAGCGCAACGCCCGCAAATACCAGCGCACGTTGGATAGCCTGAAGATTCTGCGGTAAATTCTTGTTTACCAATTACATATTAGCTCGATTTATTTACCTGAATATTTTTACCAATTTATCAGCAACAATATCATACACCTTATCCAGCTTATCATATTCAGTATCTATCTCATTTTTATGCTTTACAATAGTAATATCATCAGCCAAATGGATTGCATACAATGGAAACGTTGAGTATTCTTTTATCATATCTCCAACGGCAGAATCCTCATCGAACAATAGTTCAAACCCTACTACCGCATCAACCTCCTTACCACGGCAATAGTCGCCAAAAAACTCAGCAAGAGAATCTAGTAAGAGCATTGGCTTTTTCGGCCATTCATAAGCCATAAACACATAACCGTCACTTCTACAGATTATTTCTATATCTATACCGTTAACTTCATACTCAACCATATAAGGATATGTTTTTTCTTCACTATCTAAATATGCGAAGTCGCGGTACTCTATTCTTTTATCATAATCCCAAAAATCCAAGCTTATACATTGAAAATAAGACGCATTAGATTTGACAAAATTTATCATCTCTGCTTCGGTCATCTGCGACTTATCGACAAAGCAATATATTTCCAGGTTACCCAGAAAAGCGAATGGGTGCAGACCAATCAGTTCTTCTATAGTGTTCATATTTATTGATTCTACTTTAAGATTTAAGTTGTAAAAAACACATTTTTCAAGTACCCACTCTGGCCACAGACTTCGGCGCAGCCGCGTCTGTCGGCCGATACACGCGGCGAGTCTCCAGACTCGCGGCACCAGCACCGGCTCCTTACCGCAGCCGATACAGCCGAAGCTGCTTTAGCTCAGGCATCTTAGCTAAACGCTGCATTTTTATCGTTTCCTCCACGCTAAGCCCCGTGTATTCGATGTGCTCCAGGTTCAGCAGCGGTGAGGTCAGCATGGGCTCCGGCCAGGCGGCTATGGGCTGCTGCCGACCCAGCGAATCAAACTGCTGCACGTTGGTTACCCGGTAGTAGTCATCCAGCAGCACATACTGAAAGCCGCGCTTGCGCAGGGCCGGCAGCTGCTTTTCGGAAGTAATGCTAACCACCGAATCCACCCCGAACGGGGCCAGGCCCAGGCCCACTGTACTCACCACCTTCGTAGCCTGGTGCTGCCGCAGCCACTGCGTTACCTGTGGGTAGCTGCTGGGCGTGTAGTCATACACTTCCTCTTTAACCTGGTACATATTGAAAGCGCAGGCCAGCAAGATTATCACCGCCAGCTGCCAGCCCGGCACCTTGCGGCGCAACGTCAGGAAAGCCAGGGTATAGAAAAGGCCATACGCCAGCAGCAGCCCCCGCGGCGCTTTCAGTAGCAACGACATGCCCGCCAGATACGCATAGGCCCACACGGCCAGATAGCGCACCAGATTGATGCGCCGCAGCTCCCGGAACAGCTCCCGCCACCACAGCAGCGGTACCAGCGCCACTCCTGCCAGCACCAGCCACGACTCGTAGCGCGCCAGAAACCACAGGTAGAAGGTTACATCCAGCTGCACGCTGCCCTGCCGGCCCGCCGCGTTGGGCGCGCCCGGAAACAGCACATTGTAGTACACCGCCGGCCACCGGTACCAGGGCAGCCCGGCCAGCACGCCCACCAGCCCAAACACCACGAATGGCGCGACCAGGATACCCAACACCCGCAGCCAGTTGCGCTGCCGCCCCAACAGTCCGTCGCGCTGTAACAGCTCGAAAACCGACAGAATGGGCAAGGTCAGGATGAACTTGTAGTTGATGCTCAGTCCCACCGCCAGCCAGACGGCCGCTACAAGCAAGGCCCGGCTGTTCGGAGTAAGCAGCCGTTGGTAATACGCCCGCAGCAGGCTCGCAAACACCAGCAGCGAGGCCGAGCCCATAGTAAAGTCGCGGCCCGAGAAGGTGAGAAACACCGAAGTACCGATAAAGAGCGTGAGCAAAGCCGTTTCCAGCGCCGTGAGGCGGGCCGCTTTCGTCACGAACCAGGCCAGGGCACCCACAGCCGCTACAGCCAGCAGGGCATTCAGGAATTGAAAGACGTGGAAGTTGGTCGTACCCCAGGCCACGGGCACGTAAAGCACCGAGAAGCCGGGGCTGCCGTGGTGAAACAGATTACGAAAGTTGCCGTGGGCTATTTCCTGCACAATCTGCCAGTTGCGCACCGAGTCGTAGTCGGGCAGGGCAGCTTCCTCCAGACGGTACAGGCGCACGGCCGCTACTGCCAGCAAGGCCAGCACCAGGAAAAGCGCGTTTTTTGTCGTCGGATTGTCGTTCTTCGTGTCGGCCATTGGGTGCGTTGCGTGCGCGGAATGCCGAGTGGCGCCGCGAAGTACGAAAAAACGGCGCGACCTTATCCTCTTTCTGTTTTCCGCTCCTACCCCGTATGCGAGTAGTTATCCAGCGCGTTAGCGAAGCCAGCGTCACCGTCGAGGGGCGCATCACTGGCCAGATTGGCCCCGGCCTGCTGGTACTGGCCGGTTTTACCCCTGACGACAACCTAAAATCCCTCGACTGGATAGCCCGCAAGCTGGTACAGTTGCGCATCTTCGGCGACGAGGAAGGCAAGATGAACCGCAGCGTGCAGGACATCCAGGGCCAGGTGCTGGTCGTAAGCCAGTTTACGCTGCTCGCCGATGCCCGCAAAGGCAACCGGCCCAGCTACACCGGGGCTGCCCCGCCCCCCGTCGCCATTCCGCTCTACCAGCAGTTTGTGGCCCTGCTCGAAACGCTACTGGGCCAGCCCGTACCCACCGGCGAGTTTGGCGCCGACATGCAGGTGCACCTCCTCAACGACGGCCCCGTCACTATCGTCCTTGATTCGCCGGAAGGAGCTCAAGGATAAGCGAGTGTGAGGGCAATATGTCATTGCTTCGTACTGCGCAAAGACACGTTTCCCTTTTCTGCCCTTCTACTCCCATACCCTTTCACCCTTTTGCCTACACATCATGACCATCGAGGAAGCCCAAAAAACCGTCGACACCTGGATTCAGACCACCGGCGTGCGGTATTTCAATGAGCTGACCAACATGGCCATGCTCACGGAGGAAGTGGGCGAAGTAGCCCGCATCATTGCCCGGCAGTACGGGGAGCAGTCTTTCAAGGCCTCTGACCGTGACAAGGTGCTGGCCGACGAGCTGGCCGACGTGCTGTTCGTCGTTATTTGCCTGGCCAACCAAACCGGCGTGAACCTGACTGAGGCCCTACAGCGCAACCTGGAGAAGAAAACCCTGCGCGACGCCGACCGTCACCAGCAAAACGAGAAGCTGCGCTAACCCATCCGACAGACTTAAGCGCTGGCCGAAACAGTTTCAATAGTGCTCGAAAGCCCCCCTAGGCGCGCGCAAAGGATTCGTGAGGCACCTGTAGAATTTCGAGTGGCATCGGCGCGGCTTTTGGCGAGCCGCCTATGCGTGAGCCACCAGCCGCTTCTCTTGCCAGATGGGCAGTATATCGTGCGTATCGAGCTGGATACAGTACTCAAAGTCCTTGTTAGCTTCCAGCCCGTTCAGCCGCCGCACGTGCGCCGACTGTAGTAGGTAACTGGCCAGGTCCGCCTGGGCCTGCTGCCACAGGTGGTGGGCCGCCAGGGTCGCGTCGCTGCCGACGGTATCAAAATCGGCTGCCAGCCGCTCGGCCAGAGCGCCGCCAAAGAGCGTGTCTTCTAGATTGAACATGCCTTTCCAGCCGGCGCACACCACCACCACATCTTTGCCCTGGGCCCGCACAAACCGCGCTACGGCTTCCAGGTTCAGGAAAGCACCCACCACCACGGCATCAGCCGCCAATGACAAGTGCAGGGCCCGGGTGCCGTTGGTAGTCGTAATGGCCACGCCCCGGCCCTGCACCGGCAGCACGCCGTCGAGGTAGCCGAAAGGCGAGTTGCCCAAGTCGAAGCCTTCGGCCTGCCGCCCGTCGCGCTCAGCGGCCGTCAGGTAGCCCTGCGCGGCCATGGCCCGGCAGTCGTCCAGCTCGCTGAAGGGCACGATGTGCGAAACGCCGGCGGCCAGTGCCGTTACAATCGAAGAAGTGGCCCGCAGAATATCAACGACCACCGCCACTTTTCCCCGCAACGCATACAACGGCAACAACTCCGGACTAAAGCAAATATCGAGTGAGGGCATTTTCTAAGAATATGAATACAAAAAGAGCGTCATGCTTCATCTGGCGGACGCCCGATGAAGCATGACGCTGAAATCAAAAAAGCCAACAGGGCCGCTTACGCCTCTTCCGTGCCTTTCACGAAGGGCAGCTTCACTACCGTAGCGGGGAAGTTCTTACCGCGGACCTGCACGAAAATCTGGCTGCCGGGCGTGCTGAACTCGGTTTTCACGTAGCCCAGGCCGATGCCCTTGCTCAAAGAAGGCGACTGGGTGCCGGAAGTAACCTCTCCGATTTTCTCGCCGGCCTCGTTCACCAGCTCGTAGTGGCTGCGCGGAATACCGGGACCGTCCATCAAAAACGCCACCAGCTTGCGCGTTACGCCCTGCTCCTTCTGGGCCTTCAGGCTGGCCGAGTTGGTGAACTCCTTGGTGAACTTGGTAATCCAGCCCAGGCCCGCTTCCAGCGGCGAGGTGGTGTCGTCAATATCGTTGCCGTAGAGCGAGAAACCCATTTCCAGGCGCAGCGTGTCGCGGGCCCCCAGGCCGATGGGCTTCAAACCAAACGGCTGGCCGGCTGCCATAATCTTGTCCCACACTTGCTGGGCGTGCTCGTTGGGAATATACAGCTCGAAGCCGCCTGCACCGGTATAGCCCGTAGCCGAGATGATGACGTTGGGTGCCCCGGCAAACGTGCCCTGCACGAATGAGTAGTACGGGATGCTACTTAGGTCCGTATCGGTCAGGCTCTGCAGGGCTTCGGCGGCCTTGGGTCCCTGCACCGCAAACAGGCTGGTCTGGTCGGAAATGTTTTCCATGTCGGCGCCGCCCGTGTTAAACTGGCTAATCCAGTTCCAGTCCTTGTCGATGTTGGAGGCGTTTACCACCAGCATGTAGTCTTCATCGGCCAGCTTATACACCAAAAGGTCGTCTACGATGCCGCCTTCCTGGTTGGGCAGGCATGAATACTGGGCTTTGCCGTCGGTGAGCTTACTGGCATCGTTGCTGGTCACGCGCTGAATCAGGTCGAGGGCCTGGGGGCCGCGCACCCGGAACTCGCCCATGTGCGATACGTCGAACATCCCCACGGCCCGCCGCACGGTGCGGTGCTCGTCGAGGTCGGAAGAGTAGCGCACGGGCATGTTGTAGCCGGCAAAGGGGACCATTTTGGCACCTAGCTGCTGGTGCACGTCATTCAGGACAACGGTTTTGAGTTCTTCGGCCATGGGGCGGGTTGGGAGGTAGTGAAAAGGTTTTGCGAAGGTTCCGGAGAAAGGACCGGGCGAAATTAGCCATTTCCACCGGCCGGACCGTACAGCCTCAACCATTGCGGCTCACTTCTATCTTTGCCACGGGGCTGTGGCAGCCTTATTTTCGGGGCCGGCTTACTGGCGGCCCTTTCCTTCAGTGTGCCTGCGCAGGGCAATTATCTATGGATTTAAATCTTAAACAGGACTTCGAAACGGCTATGCTCAAACACCTGCTGTTCAAGTCCAAGCTCCGGTCCTTCCTCTACGGCAGCGCCCTGGCCGAAGGGCCCGCCCGCGACCCGGACCAGTGCAGCCTCGGTATCTGGATTACGGAGCGCCGTCGCAGCGCGTGGGGCCACGTGCCCGAATGGGCCGCTCTCGACCGGGCCCACCGCCAAGTGCATCAGCAAGCCAACGAGCTAATGGATATGTACCTGCAGGGCTTCACCGAGCAGGCCCGCGAAGGCCTGAGCGACCTGCTGCCCCTCACCGACCGAATCACGCAACTGCTGCAAACTATCCAGGACAAGCTGCGTACGCCTCGCTAATTGCACCACTTTGTCAGTAGCTGCCCTGCATGAAGCTCAAGCTTTCTACCAAACTATTTGCGGGCTTCCTGGTCATTTCGGCCCTGTTTGCCACTGTGGTGTTCGTCAACTACCAGCTCTCGCGCCAGGTGCTGCGCAACTCCGAGCGGGTACAGGCTTCCCAGCTTATCACGGCCGAAACCTCGGCGCTGTTTCGCAACATCATCGACATGGAATCGGGCTTTCGGGGCTACATGCTTATCGGGAGCGAGGCCGTGTTGCAGCCCTACTATAAAGGAGAGCAGGAGCTGCTGAGCCGTTTTACCCAGCTGCGCAGCCAGATCGACGCCGACGACCCGCAGTACGCCCGCATTGCGCGCACCCAGCGCCTCTACCAGCAGTGGTCGGCCTACTCCCACCTGTTGATCAGCGAAAAGCGGGAAGCCCGCCGCCGCGACCCCAACCAGATTGCCATGGAGGGCATGGAGCACCGTACCCTGGCCGAAAGCCTGACCGGCAAGCAGATCATGGACCAGATCCGGGTGCTGTTTGCCGGCTTCGAGCGCACCGAGCTGATTGAGCGCGAAAAAGTACGGCAGAAGCTGGAGGACAGCATCCGGCAGACGCGCATGATTTCCATTATTGTGACGGTGCTGGCCATTGGCATTGGGTTGCTGTGGGCCTCCTACATCACCCGCCTCATTGCCCGCCGCATCGATATGATGGTGGGCCTCTCTACCCAGATTGCCACCGGCGACTACAACACCCGCATTCAGGACACTGACCAGGACGAGCTGACGGAGCTGGCCGACTCGCTCAACGTAATGGCCCGCACCATCGACTCGACTATTACGCAGCTGGAGCGCCGCAACCAGGAGCTCGACCAGTTTGCCTACGTGGTGTCGCACGATTTGAAAGCGCCGCTCCGGGGCATTGAAAGCGCCTCGCGCTGGATTGAGGAAGACATGGGCGACAACGTGCCCGACCACATCCGGGAGTTTCTCATGCTGATGCGCGCCCGGGTACACCGCATGGAAAACCTGATCAGCGGCATTCTGGACCTGGCCCGCATCGGGCGCACCAAGCAGGCCGATGAGCGCATCAACGTGCGGGAGCTGCTCAACGAAATCGTGGACTCCCTGGCGCCCCCGCCCGGCTTTCGGGTAGAGCTGCCCTCCTACCTGCCCACCATGGTGTCCAACCGCGTGCAGCTGCAGCAGGTATTCAGCAACCTGATCAGCAACGCGCTGAAGTATCACGACCACCCCGAAAACGGGCTGGTGCGCATCGGCTGCCGCGAAGACCGGCAGCAGTACACCTTCACCGTGTCCGACAACGGCCCCGGCATCGACCCGGAATACCACGAGCGGATATTCGTCATTTTTCAGACCCTGGTGGAGCGCGATACGCTGGAAAGCACGGGAGTAGGGCTGGCAATTGTCAAGAAAATTGTGGAGCGCCAGGGCGGCACCATCCACGTTGAATCGACAGAAGGACAGGGGGCTAGCTTCATCTTTACCTGGCCTAAGGAACGGGCTGTGCACGCCGAGCGCCGGACGGCCGCCCTACAAACCCCACCCAAAACCGTCTGAATATCGTCTTTCCCGTATAGAGGGTAGTTTTTGACTTGTCTTTCCCTCACTCATATGTCGACCGACGCTTTTGCCCCCAGCATTCTTCTTGTTGAAGACGACCAGATGGACATTATGAACGTGCAGCGCGAACTGCGTAAGCACGATATCAACGTGCCGCTTCACATTGCCAAAAATGGCCGGGAAGCCCTGCACCTGCTTCGTGGCGAGGGTGGCCAGAACCCAATAAGTAAGCCCAGCGTGGTGATGCTCGACATCAATATGCCCCGCATGAACGGCCTGGAACTCCTGGACACCCTGCGCTCCGACCCCGAGTTCGTGGGCCTGAACGTATTCATCATGACGACTTCCGACCTGGAAACGGACCGCCTGAAAGCCCGCGACCTAGCCGTGAGCGGCTACATCATCAAGCCCCTGAACTTCGATAAGTTCGGGGAAGGCGGCTCCACCGTCGACGGCTTCAGCCTCTTCCTGGACCTGCTTCGTCTGAAGGATTAAGTTGTGTCATTGCGAGGCACCGAGCAATCTGTCCTCCGCTGGTGCCCCCCCCCTTTTACCAGAAAGCCCCTTACTACCGCCGTAGCAAGGGGCTTTCTATTTTAGAAGGTTGAGCACATTTCAGAGGCCGGGTTGCTTGCTCGTGCCTCCTCGCCAGGGCAGGAGTTCTGCAGTAGCACCTTGCCCTATAGCAGGCGGAAGCCCATACGGTGGTGCTCAGACGGGCCATATTCCCGGATGGCGGCGCGGTGCTTTTCGGTGGGGTAGCCGGCATTTTGCTCCCACCCGTACATCGGATACTCCCGGGCCAGCTCGTGCATCCGGTCGTCGCGGAAGGTTTTGGCCAGCACCGAGGCCGCAGCAATGCTGCGGTAGCGTCCGTCGCCTTTGATAAAGCAGGTGTGCTCAATGTCGGGGTACGCCCGAAAACGGTTGCCATCCACAATGAGGTGCTCGGGGCGCTGGGCCAGCAACGCCACGGCGCGGTGCATGGCCAGATAACTGGCCTGGGCAATGTTGATGGCGGCAATTTCCGCAGTATTGGCCTCGCCCACGGCCCAGGCTATGGCTTCCCGGCATATCTCGTGTCGAATCACCTCCCGGCGCCGGGCCGTCATCAGTTTGGAGTCGTTGAGGTAGGCGGGGGCAAAATCGGGCGGCAGAATAACGGCGGCGGCGAAAACCGGTCCGGCCAGGCAGCCCCGGCCGGCTTCATCGAGGCCCGCTTCCCGCGAAAGGCCAGTGTGGGAGGCAAGCAGCATCATACCGGCGAAGGTACGGCCTCCGGCCGGCCCGGCCCAAAACCGGCGGCAAACAAAAAGGCCTCCCCGGCAGCCGCAGCAACCGGAGAGGCCCTTTTTAGAGGAGTCTTAACTTGGGTGTTGTGGGTAATGGGCAAGCTTTACTCTGAATGGGCTGCTAGTGCCGCCCGAGTTCCGGCTCGCCATTGCACCACTTTAATGGCGGCCGGCGGTAGTGCCGACATCAGGCGTGCCCGACTCGCCACGGCGGAAGCCTTGCTTGTCACGCGGTCCTTCGTCGAGGGCCGCGTCTTCGTCGGTGCTAACGTATTCGTTGGTAATCGGGCCAAGACCACCCGTATTCTGGATTAATTCGGCTTCGGCTTGAGCGTGTTTCAGGTTAAACAAAGGGTCTCCGGGCTGGGCCTGAGCGGACTGATTTTTGGGTTGATTTGCCATAAAAATATCCGGGGCCGACTGGGATGTAAACAGTCGGTTTCTGCTTGGTACGCGGCCCGTAGTGTCGGGGTTGGCCGGAAGCGGCTTATGGTGCCTATAAGATTTTGGCTTCAGGCACCCGAGCCGTATGGGCACAAAAAAAGCCGCTGCTCTTGGCAACGGCTCTTTATTTTGCAATGACCGGCAGAAATTCATCCACCCTACTCCTTAGCCCGGTCAGAGCACACAAACAGAGACTTCCTTTCCACAACCTCTGTTTGTGCTGGTTCCTTTCTACGACAAAACTACTTGCTCTCAGACATTTATTGCGCCGTTTTTTGTCAAACGAGGGTTCTCACCCGACTAACCCAGCTTGCAGCCCGACGGACAACAAAGGCGCTTTTCGGCTACTTCCGAAATTGTACCTTTGCCATGTCAAGCCTTTTTACTTACGCCTGCTTTTATGAGCCATATTCCTTCTCCCGACTTTGATGAAACCCATAATCCGTGGCAGGTGCTCAGCTCGGAAGTGACGTATCAGAACCCCTGGATTCGGGTTCGGGAAGACCAGGTTATCAACCCCAAGGGCGGCCGGGGCATTTATGGGGTCGTTACGATGAAGAATAAGGCCCTGGGCATTATCCCGGTGGATGCCGACGGCAACACGTGGCTGGTAGGCCAGTACCGCTACCCCTTGAATGAGTACTCCTGGGAAATTCCGATGGGCGGCGGCCCGGTAGAATTGGACATTCTCGAATCGGCGCAGCGTGAGCTGAAGGAGGAAACCGGCTTTACGGCCCGCCGCTGGACCAATATTGCCCGCCTGCACACCTCCAACTCCGTCACGGATGAGGAAGGCTTCGTGTTTTTGGCTGAGGAGCTGGAAGCCGGCGACGTGGAGCCCGAAGAAACCGAAGATTTGCGCCTCTGGAAGCTGCCCCTGACCGAAGCAGTGGCCATGGTGATGGATAACCGCATCACGGACGCCATCAGCGTGGCCGGGCTGCTGAAAGCGGAACGCATCCTCAACGCCCGCCGGGGGTAAATCGGCCCGAGCCGGCCAGCCCGTAGGGCATTGGCTGGCCGCTTCTAAGTTTCTGTCTCGTATTTTTGCGGTATGGGTCGACTGTTGCGTTATATCTGGCACCGCATCTACACCACGTGGAGCACGTTCTGGTTTGTGCTGCCCTTTTTTGTCACCTACCCCATTCAGGTAGTGCTGGGGCGGCGCCCGTCCCTGCACAAGTACCTGCACGGCATCAACCGGGGCTGGTCCACTTTCGCCATCCGGATGTGGGGCATGCCGGTTGACATCGTGCGCAAGAACCCACTGCCCAAGTCCCAGCCCTGCATCTACGTTTCCAACCACAGCTCCTACATCGACATTCCGGTCCTGTTCAAGGCCATTCCGGGCTTTCTGAACATCATCGGCAAAAGCGCCTTGGCCAATGTACCGCTCTGGGGTCCGGTGTTCGGCAGCGTTTACATCACCGTGAACCGCAACAGCGCCGTGAGCCGGGGCCGGGCCATGGTGCAGGCCAAGCAAAGCCTGGAGGCGGGCCGCTCGGTGGTCATTTTCCCGGAAGGCACCATTTCCAAGAAGCCCGGCGAGGAGATGGTACCCTTCAAGGACGGCGCCTTCCAGCTGGCTATTGCTACCGGCGTGCCCATCGTGCCGGTTTCGATGCCCCTGAACCACCGCTTCATGCCCGATGTTGGTGGTATCCGGGTGCGCTACACGCCGCTGCAGGTCGTGATTCACGAGCCCATCTTCACCCAGGGCCTGACCAGCGCCGACGTGCCCCGGCTCCGGGACCAGGCTTTTCGTACTATTGCCAGCGCCTTCCGCCCCGAAGCCGCCGGTATTCCGGAGCCCTCGCTCGTGCGGCCCAAGCCCCAGGCCTCTGCGGAAGCAGGGGCTACCTCCACCCCGGCTACGCCCCCAAACGCGGAGCTGGGGTTGCCTAATTCGTAATCTGAACTTCTTATTTTCTCTTTCCGTGAGCACCGATTTATCAACCCTGCGCAAACTGGCCCATCTTTCCCGCCTCGAATTTGACGCCACCAAAGAGCAGCAGATGCTGGGCGACCTGAACAAAATTCTGGATTGGGTAGCGCAGCTGAGCGAGCTGGACACGACCAACGTGGAGCCGCTGGTGCATTTGTCGCACGAAATCAACGTGCTGCGGCCCGATGAGGCCCGCAACTCCGTGAGCCACCAGGAAGGCCTGCGCAACGCCCCGCGCAAGGATTCCGACTACTTCCGCGTGCCTAAAGTGCTGGAATAACCTTTTCCCTTGGCCCTTCTTCTTTCGTCTCCGCGCTCCACTGGCTGGCGCAGCGTCCTGTGGGCGCTGGGTTTGGCGGCCGGTATTTCCGTCGGCCTGGCCGTCTATTACTACTTCACTGGCAACGACTTCACGCTGCGGGTTCAGGAAATAGCTCAGCTCAAGCCCGTGCCTACGGTGCTGCGGCAGGTGCGTATCGGCCTCGATGAGCTGCCGGTGCGCGCAAACGGCTACCTCGTTACGGAAACCCACGACGTCACCGGCCCTTTCGTGCGGCCTGATGCCGCAGCTCTGCTGCTGGGCTTGGTGGCTTTCTGCCTGGTTTTTTACCTGGCCGTCATCAGCCGCCTGCCCCGCTTTTCTTTCGTGGCCGGCATGGCTTTGCTGATCTTTTTCCTGATGTCGTTGAATGCCGACCTGCTGGGCATTTTCGACTCGCGCGAGCAGTATTTCCTAGTGCTGACGCTGCTGGCCCTGGCTGTGCCCGCTTACGTGTTTCACGCCTTCTGGACGGACGTTTCCTTTGGCTACCGCCTGCTGACTTTTGCCCTGCTAGTAGCGGGGCTGAGCACCCTGCTGTTTCTGCGCAGCGACAATCCGGCCGATACCACGGCGCTGCACCTGGTGAGCTATGCCACGAGCAGCGGCGCCGTAGTGCTGGCCTTGCTGGTGCTCTGGCTCGGGGTTGAGAATATTTTTGGGTTGCTCTGGTTTAATACCCAGGCCGAAAACCCCGGCAGCCGCTTCGGGTTGCTGCCGTTTTTGCTGGTCAGCAGCCTCTACCTGGGCACGCTGCTGATGTACTACTGGAACAACGGGGAGTTGCTCATTCTCCCCGGCGTGCACCTCGACCCGCTGGTGCTGCTACTGCCCGCTCTCATTATTAGTTGGCTGAACCTGCCGCGCCGTGCCGCTAGCTTCGGCCAGTGGGTGCCCCTGGCTTCGGCCCAGGTGCTGCTCTTACTCTTGGTTACGTTGGCCGCGGGCTTTCTGGGCTTTGCCTTTGCTACGGCTAACGACCCGCTGCTGGCCGCCGCCCGCGACTTCACGGGCCTGGCCTTGCTGGCCGTAGGCGCGGCGTTCCTGCTGTACCTGCTGTTCAACTTCGTTACCCTAATCCGACAAAAGCTGCGCGTGTTTCGGGTAGTATATGAGCCCCGCCGCCTGCCTTTTTACATTGTATATGTAGTAGGCATCGGCAGCATCATTGCCGTGGAGATGCGCAACAACTTTTACGTCGTGGACCGGGTGCAGGCGGGCTACTTCAACAACGTGGGCGACCTGACCCGGCTGCAAAGCGAGGAGCAACCCAACGGCGACGGGCTGGCCCTGCTGGCGGAACGCTACTATGCCGAGAGCGACATGCTGGACCAGCACAACCACCGCGCCAGTATGGGCCGGGCGGCGCTTTACCATTTCCGGTCCCAGCGGCAAAACGAGATTAATGCCTTGCGGCGGGCCCTAGACCGGGCGCCGTCGGAGAAGATTTCCCTCCGCCTGGCTGCGCTATACAACGAGCCCGGCGACTTTTTCGACCGGCTTCAGGTACTGCGCCAGGGCATCAAGCATACGCCCCGCAGTGCGCGCTTGGCCAACGACCTGGCCCAGCTTTACACCCGCTCGGCCCTGACCGACTCGGTAGAGTATTACCTGCAGCAGGCCGAAGCCCTGGCGCCTAACAGCTCGGTGGTCCGGGCCAATCGGCTGGCTTTTCTGCTGCAAACCCAGCAGGGCGAAGCAGCCCGCAAGTTTATTCAGGAGCAACCAAAAGAGGTCAGCCCAGCCTGGGCCAGCAACGTGTCGTTGCTCAACCTGCTCAGCGGCGCTCCTGAACTGCCGCAGCCGGCCACTCCCCCTTCTCCGGTTTTATCAACGGCCGATTTTGCCCGGCTCTACCACGACGGCCTGCGCCGGGCGGCCCTCGGCGACACGAGTCAGCTGCAACTGCTGACGCGCCTGGCCCAGCAGCCCGAAAACAACCCCTATTTTGATCAGCTAACTTTCCTGCGCGCCCTGACCCAGAACTATGGCGGGCAGGTAGTGGGTGCCCAAACCACGCTGCTGCCCCTTACGACCGGCAACTCAGCGGGCAGTGCCTACTACCAGAACTTGTGGGGGCTGTGGCTGCTGGAGCAAGGCCTCTACTCCCCGGCCTCTGCCCACTTTGCCGCTGCCAACCGGAACGGCTACGCGGAAGCAGCCTTATTTCGGGCCTACGCCCAGGCCCTGCAGAATCAGCCCGATTCGGCGCGGGTGTCCGCGGGCCGCGCTGTGGCTGACCAAACGTTTGGCACCAGTCGCCGGGCCCGCCGGGTAGTATCCGTTCTGAACCTGGATTTTAGCAGCCAGTACGCTGCCGCACCCGATTCGGTGAAAGCGCAGTATCTGGTACTGCGGGGTGGCACGCTCAACCCCGAAAGCCTGATTCCGAGAGCAGCGGCGCTGGGCACTCCGGCTTCGCGTGAGGCGGCCCTGCTGGCCCAAATTCCGCGGGCGGTGCAGGCCGGGCGGCTAGCCGAAGCCCAGCAAGCCGTGGAGCTGTTTGGCCCCAAAGCTGCCGTCAAAACCGAATCGGCTTCGGCCTGGAACGTGCTACGTGGGCAGATCTACTTACGCAGCCAACAGCGCGCCCCTTTACAGCAGCTGCTGCAAGCGGGCTACTTCAGCCGGCAGCACCAGCCCCAGCGGCTCTACTATCAGGCGGCACTGGCAGCATTGGAAGGCAAAAAGCCCCGCGCTACCCAGCTGTTTGCCCAGGTTGTGCGGGAGGCGCCGTTCTTGGAGGAAGCAGTGTTGGCCGCCGCCGACTTCTACCTGAGCCAGCAGCAGGATATGCCGGCCTACAATGCCCTGCTGAAAGGCCTGGAGTATAATCCCGAGTCGGTAGCACTGCTTAAAGCCTACACTCTGGCCGCTATTCCGGCCGGATTAAGCGAATACGCCAGTGCTTCCCTGGAAAAACTGCGCCCGTTGCTTTCCCCGGCGGAATACAGTACCTTTCTTTCAAAGTACAACGCGCAGCGGGCCACTCAGGCGGCTACCGCTACCCCCTGGAACTAACCGAGCGGCCTATGCTACCCCCAGTAATCGAAACGCACGACATTGCGAAGGAATACCAAATGGGCACCGAGCTCATTCAGGCGCTACGGTCTGTCACCATCACTATTCAGCGCGGCGAGTACGTTGCCTTCATGGGTCCTTCGGGCTCGGGCAAATCCACGCTGATGAACATCGTGGGCTGCCTCGACACGCCGACGCGGGGCAATTATATCCTGAACGGCAAGGACGTGAGCCGCATGACGGATAACCAGCTGGCCGAGGTGCGCAACAAGGAAATCGGGTTCGTTTTCCAGACGTTTAACCTGCTGCCCCGCGCTACTTCCCTCGACAATGTGGCTCTGCCGCTGATTTATGCCGGCTACAGCAAAAGCCAACGGGAAGAAAAAGCCATGCTAGCCCTCAAAAGCGTCGGCCTCGACACCCGCGCCAAGCACCGGCCCAATGAGCTTAGCGGCGGCCAGCGCCAGCGCGTGGCCATTGCCCGGGCCCTGGTCAACGACCCCAGTATTATCCTGGCCGATGAGCCCACGGGTAACCTCGACACCAAGACCAGCTACGAAATCATGGACTTGTTTGAGGCGCTCTACGTGAAGGGAAATACCATCATTATGGTAACCCACGAGGAAGATATTGCCCGCTACGCCCACCGCATCGTGCGCCTGCGCGACGGGCTGGTAGAGTCGGATAACATCAATACCGACATTGCCAACCACCACGAGCAGCTAACCTCGCCGCGCTGAGCAACCGACATAGAGCTGACTATTTTGTTTAGTACGGTCTCTGCAACCTCAGCTCTTGCCTTCTGTCCTTCGCCCAACGCATGAAAATATACACCAAAACCGGCGACCAAGGCCTCACGTCCCTAATTGGCGGCACCCGCGTACCCAAATCCAGCCTGCGCATCGAGTGCTACGGCACCGTCGACGAGCTTAACTCCTACATCGGTTTGGTGCGCGACCAGGAGGTAAACCATTCCCGCCGCGACCTGCTGAAGGAAATTCAGGACCGGCTTTTCACCATGGGCGCAGCCCTAGCCTCCGACCCGGAAAAGTCGAAGATGAAAATTCCGGATTTGCACGATGAGGACATCCTGTTGCTGGAGCGGGAAATGGACCGCATGAATGAAGACCTGCCCGAGCTGCGGGTGTTTATTCTGCCCGGTGGCCACCCCTCCGTTTCCTACGCCCACGTGGCCCGCTGCGTGTGCCGCCGCGCCGAGCGGCTGGTCATTGCCCTGCGCGAAGACTCTTTCGTGGCCGACCTCGTCGTTATGTACCTGAACCGTCTATCGGATTATCTTTTTGTGCTCAGCCGGCAAATGGCGCACGAATTAGGTGCCGAAGAAGTTACCTGGAAACCGCGCCTCTCCTAGGCACGTTTCAGGAAATACCGTTTTCCTACCCGCTCTTCTCCCACTCTCCCACTATCCTGCATTATGCTCGACACTCTCACTATTCGGACCCAGCGTACCTCGGCCTCTCGCCTGCAGCAGCTGGATCCTGACCGCCTCGAATTCGGCAAGGTATTTTCCGACCACATGTTTGTTGTCGACTATCAGGATGGCGAATGGCAGGAGCCCCAGATTGTGCCCTACGGCGACATGGCCGTGAGTCCCGCCAACTCGGCTCTGCACTACGGGCAGGCCATTTTTGAGGGCATGAAAGCCTATAAGAACCCCCAGGGTGACATTGCCCTGTTCCGCCCCTACGATAATCTGAACCGCCTGAACCTGTCGGCTGAACGTATGTGCATGCCCTCGATTCCGGAGGAGCTGTTTATGCAGGGCCTGTCTCAGCTGATTCGCCTCGATGCCAACTGGGTGCCCGATGCCCCCGGCAGTGCCCTCTACATCCGCCCCTTCATGTTTGCCACCGACGGTTTCATCGGGGTGCGGCCTTCCGACAGCTACCGCTTCATGATTTTCACCTGCCCCGTAGGCTTGTACTATAACAAGCCGCTGCGGGTGCGTTTCGAAGAGAAGTTTGTGCGCTCGGCAGAAGGTGGGGCTGGCTACGCCAAAGCAGCCGGCAACTACGGCGCCGCCATGTGGCCCACCAAGCTGGCCCAGCAGGAAGGCTACCACCAGCTGCTCTGGACTGATTCCTCGGCCCACCAGTTTATTGAAGAATCGGGCACGATGAACGTTATGTTCGTCATCGATGGTAAAGTCATTACCCCTGCGTTGAGCACGTCGATTCTGGACGGAATTACGCGCAAAAGCGTACTGCAGGTAGCCCTGGACCTGGGCCTTACGGTTGAGGAGCGCAAGGTGTCGGCTACGGAAATCATGGCGGCGCAAGCCGATGGCACGCTGCAGGAGGCCTTCGGTGTAGGCACTGCCGCTACTATTGCGCCCATTGCTACCATTGGCTTCCAAGGCAAGGACTACGAACTGCCCACCCCGACTGTCAACTCCTTTTCCCACAAGGCCAGCGCAATGCTCAGTGCCATCCGGACCGGCGAAGCTGCCGATACCCACCAGTGGATGGTACAGGTATAGTCCTGTTTCTTCTACGCAAAATAACGGCGCCTGCTCTGGATATTTTATCCGGAGCAGGCGTTTTGCATTACCTACCTTTGCCACTTACCCATTTTTTCATTCAATCTTTTTTTCCCATGACCCAAGACCAGGTTAAGGAATTGAAGGGCCGCGTTGAGGCCTTGAGGAGGTACCTTTGACTACGATACCCGCAAAGCGCAAGTCGTAGAAACCGAGAAGCAGACCGCCGCCCCCGACTTTTGGAACGACTCCAAGAAAGCGGAGACGATTCTGAAGGAGATAAAAACCATAAAAGTTTGGACTGATGACTTCGAGGCGGTTGAAAGCGCCGTTGGAGAAGTAGAAGTCCTGTTTGACTTCTACCGGGAAGGCGACGTAACGGAAGCCGAAATCCAGCAGGAGTTTGACTCAGCCCAGAAGCTGGTGGAGCAGTTGGAGTTCAAGCGCATGCTCTCCGATGAGGAAGACCAGCTTTCCGCCATTATCGACATCAACCCCGGCGCGGGTGGTACCGAAAGCCAGGACTGGGCCGAGATGCTGATGCGCATGTACATCATGTGGGGCGAAAAGCACGGCTTTACGGTGCGGCAGCTCAGCTACCAGCCCGGTGAGGGCGCAGGCATTAAGTCGGCCTCCCTGGAAATCACGGGCGACTTTGCCTACGGCTACCTGAAAAGTGAGATTGGTGTGCACCGCCTGGTGCGCATGTCGCCTTTCGACAGCAGCGGACGGCGCCACACGTCTTTTGCGTCCGTTTTTGCCTATCCGGTAGTCGATGATACTATCAACATCCTGATTAACCCGGCGGATATTACCTGGGACACGTACCGGGCCGGTGGCGCAGGCGGTCAGAACGTGAACAAAGTCGAAACCGCGGTTCGCCTAACCCACGCTCCCTCAGGTATCATCATTGCCGTGCAGATTGAACGCTCGCAGCTCATGAACAAGGAGCATGCCCTGCGCATGCTGAAGTCGCGGCTCTACCAGGTAGAGATGGATAAGCGCAACGCTGAGCGCGATAAAATCGAGGCGGGCAAGAAGCGAATCGACTTTGGCTCCCAGATTCGCAACTATGTGCTGCACCCTTACAAGCTCATCAAAGACCTCCGCACCGGCATTGAGCGTACCGATGTGCAAGCCGTACTCGATGGTGACTTGGACGAGTACATCAAGGGGTACTTAATGCAGAACTAGGGAAAGTTATATATTAGAATAAATTTATTCCATAAACACCCCTGTTTCATGCCCCATCCTGCAGGCAAAATGCCTATATTTAGGATGGGGCGTGTGCAGGTCGGGCACTTATACTGAGACAGATATGAGGAAATAGTGCCGGAGATAATGAAAAAGCGTGGCAGCAGCAGGCCTTCCCTATGTTTCCTAAAAGTTGCTAAATGGGGTTTTTACCTCTATACTTGCCCTATTCGCCCACTTTCCTAACTTCTTTCTTCACCTTTTCACTCACCAAACTAACTATCCAATGAAAAAACTCTTATTTATGGTCATCCTGCTGATGACTAGCCTGTTGCAGCAGGCCATCGCGCAGGACCGGACCATTTCAGGAAGGGTTACTGACCGTGCGAACGGGCAGGGTTTACCTGGGGTTACCGTCATCGTAAAGGGCACCACTGTGGGTGCTTCAACCGGTGCTGACGGTTCCTACTCGCTCAGCGTTCCGGCTACGGCTACCACACTCTCGTTCACCTCAATCGGCTACGTAGCAGTTGACCGTCCTATCGGTACCTCTACCACGATTGACGTGGGTTTGAACACGGACACCAAGCAGCTCGGCGAAGTAGTCGTGACGGCTCTGGGCCGTGAGGAGCAGAAAAAGAGCCTTGGCTACTCCGTACAGGACGTAAAAGGCGCTGAACTGACCCAGGCTCGTGAAACCAACGTGGTTAACTCGCTGACTGGTAAGGTTGCCGGTGTTCAGATTTCGAACAGCTCCGGTACTCCTGGTAGCTCGTCGCGTATTCTGATCCGCGGTGCGAAATCTATTCAAAACAATAACCAGCCGCTGTTCGTAATTGACGGTCAGCCAATCGACAACTCTAACTTCACCAACGCAGTAGGCACTTCGCCCGGCAGCGGCGGCGTTGACTATGGTAACGGTGCCTCGGACATCAACCCCGACGACATCGAGTCGATGACGGTACTGAAAGGTGCCAACGCAGCAGCTCTGTACGGTACCCGCGGTGTAAACGGCGTGGTAGTTATCACGACCAAAAGCGGCCGTAAGTCGCGCGGTATTGGTATCAGCGTCAACAGCACCACTTCGTTTGAAACGCCTCTTGTTATCCCCAAATTCCAGGATCAGTACGGCCAGGGCTACGGTAGCTTTGAGTACGTAGATGGTGCCGGTGGCGGCGACGGTGACAACGTGGATGAAAGCTGGGGTCCTAAATTGGACGGCCGTCTGATTCCCCAATACAACTCGCCTGTTGTAAATGGCGTGCGTGTACCAACTCCTTGGGTTAGCCCAGGTAAAGACAACGTGCGCAACTTCTTCGAGACCGGCCGTACGCTGACCAACAACGTAGCTCTCTCGGGTGGCAATGACAAAGCTGGTATCCGCGTATCGTTTACGAACCTGGACCAGAAAGGCATTCTGCCCAACACGTTCCTGAAGCGTAACACGGTGAACGTAAATGGTGGTGTCGACATCACCAACAAGTTCAAGCTGAGCACCAACATCAACTATTCCAACACGCGCGGCCGTCGCCCAAGCCAGGGCTACGACGAGCTGAACGTAATGCAGCAGCTCTACACGTGGTTCGGTCGTCAGGTGAAGCTTTCTGACCTGAAAGACATCTACGAGCAGGGTGGCCGCGAAGGCAGCCGGAACTACAACTGGATTCAGGTGTATTCGAGCAACCCATACTATATCCTGAACGAGTGCACCAACGACGACGAGCGTGACCGTGTTATCGGCAACCTGACGTTGACTTACGCCCTCACCGACTGGCTGAACCTGACGGCTCGTACCACGAACGACATTTACAACCAGTTCAACCAGCGCCGCGTGGCTCCTGAGTCGCGCGACAACGCCATCCAAGACGACTACACGGAAGAGCGTATCTTCGTACTAGAGCGCAACACCGAGTTCCTGGCTACGGTAAACCGTAACCTGACGGAGGACATCAACATTGATGGCCTGATCGGTGCTAACCGTCGTGACAACCGTCAGAACCGTAACGTAGTGGCAGCTCCTGAGCTGGCTGTACCAGGCCTGTACTCATTGGGCAACGCCGGTGCTCCCTTGGTAACCGGCAACAACTTCGGTTCGAGCAACGACAACAATGCCAACGTCCTGAACCCAGTAACCGAAAACCGGATCAATTCGATCTACGGTTCGGCTCGTTTGGGCTATAAGAACTTCGCATTCCTGGGTATTACCGCCCGTAATGACTGGACCTCTACTCTGCCTGCCAACAACCGCTCGTTCTTCTACCCTTCGGTAGATGCTTCGCTGGTTCTGACCGAAGCTTTGGGCATCACCGAATCGGTCTTGTCGTTTGCTAAGGTTCGTGGTGGCTATGCTCAAGTTGGCAACGACACCAACCCTTACCAGCTGGAGGCTATCTACCCCGGCCGTACACCTTTCGGCAGCAACGCTCAGCAGACCTACTTCAACACGCTCTTCACTCCAGACCTGAAGCCTGAGCGCACAAACTCGGTAGAGGCTGGTTTCGAAGTACGCTTCCTGCAAGATCGTATTGGTCTGGATGTAACGGCTTATCAGTCGACGACGACTGACCAAATCCTGAACGTGCCCGTTTCTGGATCGACTGGCTACCTTTTCAAAGTGTTGAACGCTGGTGAAGTATCCAACAAGGGTGTTGAAGCCATCCTGAACATTGCTCCCCTGCCCGCTACCAGCGCCTTCCAGTGGAACATTACGACCAACTTCGCTGCTAACCGCAACAAAGTGGTGAAGTTCGATGACGAAGGTCAGATCAAAAACCTGATCCTGGGTGCTTCCGGCTTTGGCGTAAACATCGAAGCTCGTATTGGTGAGAAATACGGTGTAATCTTCGCTGAAGACTTCCTGCGTGCTCCCGATGGCCAGATCATCTATGATGGGGGCTTGCCAGTAGGTGATCCTAACCGTAAGATCCTGGGTTCTTACACGCCCGACTGGGTAGGTGGTATCACCAACCGCTTCGGCTTCAAAGGCGTTGATTTCAGCTTTACCATTGATACCCGTCAGGGTGGTCAGCTGCAAAGCGAAACCAACATGTGGGGCAACTACACCGGCTCGCTGGCCAATACCATTTATGGTCGTGAAACCGGCATCATTGGCGAAGGCGTAATGCTGGCTCCCGATGGCGTATCCTACATCAAAAACGATGTACCCGTATCGGCTCAGGATTACTACGGCGGCTACTACTATGGCTTCAACGGCTTGGTTCGTTCCAGCAGCGTGTACGACGCATCGTTCGTGAAACTGCGTGAAGTTCGTCTGGGCTATCAACTGCCCAAGTCCATCGTAGACAAAACTTTCCTGAAAGGCATTGGTGTTTCGGCCGTTGGTCGTAACCTGTGGCTGATCAGCTCGAAAGTTCCCGGTATCGATCCGGAAACTTCTTTCAATAGTGGTAACGTTCAGGGCCTGGAATCCACTCAGATTCCTTCGGTTCGTAGCTACGGCTTCAACATCAACCTGACCCTGTAATCATTGGTGCTGCTCCTTCGGGAGCAGCCCATCCTACCCTCTCTTTACTCACTATGTTGTCCAAATACAATAAAATCGCACTAATGCTGCCGCTGGCCCTGGGCCTTGGCGCATGCGAAAAAGGGTTTGATGAACTCAACACCAACCCGAATAACCCTCTGACGGTTAGCCCCGAAACGCTGCTGACAGGCGCTGAAACGGCTACTGCCTTTCGTCTGTTTGACGTACCGGTGAACATGGACGGCGGTTTGCTGATTGCTCAGCACTGGGCCAAGTCGCAGTACACCACTGAAGACCGGTATGGCTTCCGTGCTACTTCTTATCAGAGCATCTGGGACGGTTTCTATACCGGTACTGCTGCTCTGCCTGGTGGTCTGAAGGACTTCAACGAATTGCTCCGCATCGGCAAGGAAACCAACAACCCGAACATGCAGGCAGTTGCGATGATAATGCGCAGCTACTACTTCTCTGTGTTGACGGATGTCTTTGGTGAAATTCCTTACACGGATGCGCTGAAGCTTTCGAACGAAGTAAACATTATCACTCCTAAGTACGACACGCAGGAAACGGTTTACACCGGCATTCTAGCCGAGCTGAAGCAGGCTACTGCTTTACTTAAGACCAAGAGCCCTCTGCCCGTAGGTGGTGACGTGATGTACGGCGGTAACATGACGAGATGGGAGAAATTCTCCAACTCGCTGCGTCTGCGTCTAGCCATGCGGATCTACGATGTGAAACCGGACTTGTCTAGAACGGAAGTAGCAGATGTGCTGAACGGTACGAACCTGCTGATGACCAGCAATGCCGATAACGCACAGATTGTGTTCCTGGGTGCTCAGCCCAACACCAACCCAATCTTTGAAAACCGTCTGACCCGTGACGACCACCGCATCAGCCAGTCGATGACGTCGGTGCTGAGCCGGCGGAATGACCCTCGTTTGCCCATCTATGCAAACCCGGCTGAGTGCGGCGCGGGTGGCACCGCTCCTGACTCTACGGGTCTGTACCGGGGTGTGAAGAACGGCTTGGCTAACCCCGTTAACTCACGTGGTCCGCTATGCAGCATGTCGAAAGTAGGCGACTACTTTACTCGCCCCGATGCCCCAGGCGTATTGATGACCTATGCTGAAGTATTGTTCTTCACTGCCGAAGCCCGTGCCCGCCAGATTCCTGGTGTAACAGGTAGCGCTGAGGAAGCTTACAACAATGCTATTCGCGCCTCTATGGCCCAGTATGGCATCGTTGATGCTACTGCCGTTGATGCTTACTTGGCCCAGCCTCTGGTAAAGTATAACAGCACCAGCTTGGAGGCGCAGAAGCAGAGCATCGGTACCCAAAAGTGGATTGCTCTGTACGGTCAAGGCGTTGAAGCTTGGTCGGAACTGCGTCGTTTGGACTACCCTTTCCTGAGCTTGGCCGCAGCACCTCAGGGAGCAGCCGGTGGTAAGCTCCCCGTGCGTTTCGCCTATCCAGCAAACGAACAGTCGCTGAACCAAGAGAATTACAAAGTGGCCGTAGGTCGTCAGGGTGCTGATGTGATCCGCACGCGTCTGTGGTGGGATGTTAAGAACTAGTTTCTAACAAAACACTCTTGTAAGAAAAGCCTCCCATTGCATAATGGGAGGCTTTTTTGTGTTACACCGAAAAATTTCTCGGTATCTTAGAGGAATGAACCACCCCCTTTCTCAGGTTTTTCGACCCGTGAAGCGCCTCTTTTCCTCTTGCCTGGTTAGCCTGCCAGCGCGAGTTTTCTCCCTCGCCTTTCTTTACGCTTTAGTTGCCGCCCAGCCCGGTGCCGCCCAGCAGAAAAAAGCGGTTACTTACTCCGAGCACATTGCTCCCATCCTGGCTACCAACTGCGTTTCCTGCCATAAGCCCAACGGAGCCGGGCCATTTTCGCTGCTGACCTACCCGGATGTAGCACGCCGCGCCAAGACCATTCAGCGCGTAACCGAGTCCCGCTACATGCCGCCGTGGAAGGCAGACCCGCACTACGTGTCCTTTGGCAATGAGCGACGACTAACCGAAGAGCAGATTGCCCTCATCAAGAGCTGGGTAGAGGCTGGTGCCCCCCAGGGCGCCGACCGTAAGCCCAAGAAGGCCGAGCTACGCAGCCAAGCCCCGCTGGGCCAGCCCGACCTGGTACTGCGTCCGAAAGAAGCATTCCGCATCAAGGGCGACGGGAATGAGAACTTTGTCATGTTCAAGATTCCGTTTGAGCTCCCGACGGCCCAGCCCATCCGGGCCATTGAGTTTGTGGCCAACAACCGCCGCCTGCTGCATCATGCCAACTATGCCGTGCAGAGCGTAGGGCCGGAGGTAGACATCTACAAGGGCAACGACTTGGTTATTTCCGACCAGTTCCTGACCAACATGCAGGAGTTTAAACCGCTCATGCAGGAAGTAGCCTACTACGGCGGCTGGATACCGGGCAGCACCACCCAGGAATTTCCGAGCGGAGTCGGGTTTACCATGCCCAAGCGCGGAGTGATTCTACTCACGGTACACTACGGGCCCTCAGCGGTAGACACCACCGACTGGTCGAGCGTGAACATCTACTTTGCCAAGGCCCCGATCAAGCGGGAAATCAAGGCCCTGAGCATTGGCTCAGCGGGCGTCGGTGAAATCACTCCGCCCCTGGTTATTCCGGCCGACAGCATCAAAAAGTTTCGGGTAAACCTGAAGCTGGCGCAGGATATTTCCCTGCTGTATGTGTGGCCCCACATGCACTTGCTGGGCAAGTCTTTTAAAGCCTGGGCCACCACCGCGGAGGGAAAACAGATTAACTTGGTGAGCATCCCAGACTGGGATTTCCGCTGGCAGGAAGCCTACCGGTTCCGGCAGCTGCAGCACCTACCAAAGGGCGCCGTCATCACCGTGGAGGGCGAGTACGACAACTCGGCAGCCAACCCAAACAACCCCTTCTCTCCCCCGCGGCGCGTTATTTCTCAGGATCTGATGGAAACCCGCAGTGAAATGCTCAACCTCATTATTCTGTTTCTGCCCTACCAGGCCGGCGACGAAGCAAAAATATTGTAGCCGCTGCCCGCCGTGCCGTGTGGAATTCAACCAGGGATGGCATCATGCTTATGTGGCTCCAAACCCACTCCCCCGTTGAGCTATATAGCGCTTTTCATAGGAGTAGCTGATCCAAAAAATATGTTTTACTTTTAGCAATTAAACCTTTCATCACACCTCGCATTTTTTCCATTTTTCACTCCACCTCTTTCATGAAAAAACTCTTACTGATGAGTTTATTCCTGTCATTGACCCTGATTGGGAGCGCTTGGGCGCAGAATCGGGCAATCTCGGGACGAGTACTCGACGTCACGACCAATGATGGCTTACCAGGTGTAAGCGTTCTGGTAAAAGGAACCAGTATCGGCACTGCTACCAATGCCGAGGGCACCTATACTCTATCGGTTCCGGCCGATGCAACTACCCTTGTATTCAAGCAACTGGGCTACGCTTCACAGGAGCGGGCCATCACCAACAGCAACACGATTGATGTTTCGCTGGCCGTTAATACCGAGCAGCTGAACGAAGTAGTGGTAACGGCGCTGGGTATTTCCCGCGAAAAGCGGGCCCTGGGTTATGCCGTGGCCGACATTTCTGCCGACCAGCTCGTGCAGAAATCTGAGCCGGACGCTATTCGCGCGCTGGCCGGCAAGGTTACGGGTGTGAACGTAACCAGCGCCAGCAGCACTCCCGGTGGCTCTACCAAAATCATTATCCGGGGTAACAACTCCCTGACTGGTACCAACGGTCCGCTGTTCGTGGTAGATGGTGTGCCCTACGACAACAGCCAGTTCGACTCCGACAACGTTCTGGTAGAAGGCACGAGCTATTCCAACCGCGCTGTCGATATCGACCCCAACAACATTGAGTCGCAGACCATTCTGAAAGGTGCCGCTGCGGCTGCCCTTTACGGCTCGCGCGCTGCCGGTGGCGTTATCATCATTACCACCAAAACGGGCAGCCGTGCTCGTGGTGCCAAAGGCATTCAGCTGGGCTATAGCACTTCCTACTCCCTGGAGACGGTAGCCGGCTTGCCCGAATACCAGAACTCGTATGGTACTGGTGCCAACTTCGTTGGTCCGTTCCTGACCAACGGCTCCTGGGGTCCACGCTTCGGCAGCCCACAGGCTCCCGCAACGATTGCTCATCCCCAGGCCGGCAACCCGAACTTCCCCAACATTCCGGCTGACGCTACCATCCCGTACCAGGCCGCTCCCAACAACGTAAAAGACTTCTTCAATACGGGCCGCCTGTATGAGAACTCCATTACGCTGAGCGGCAACAGCGACAACGCCAAGTTCACGGCCGTTGTGTCGCGTTCCGACAACAAGGGTATCATCCCGAACTCTTCGTTCGTGCGCAACAACATCAGCGCCGGTGGCTCAGGCACCTACAACAAGTTCACCATTGGTGGCAACGTAGCCTATACCAACTCGGATCAGCGCGGCCCCCTGACCGGTGGTAGCAGCGCCCAGGGCGGCAACTCGGCCCTGTCCCGCCTGCTGTTCATGCCTCGTAACCTGGATCTGCAGAACCTGCCCAACACGGACCCCATCACCAACGGTTCGGTATTCGGCTGGCTGTCGACCCAGGCTGACAACCCTATCTGGTCGACGGAGAACAATTCCTACACTTCGCGGGCTGACCGGGTCGTGAGCAGCATCACGGGTAGCTACGCCTTCAAAGAATGGCTGACGCTGAGCTACATCGGTGGTGTAAACACGTGGACCGATTCCCGCCGCTCGACTATTCGCCCCGGCAACACGGGTAAATATGACACCGGTCGTATCGTGGAGGACAAACTCCAGAACACCGAATTGGAACAGACCGTAACGCTGACTTTCGACAAAAACCTGACGGAAGACATCGGCCTGCGGGTGTTGGTGGGCAACCAGATCAACCAGCGCCAGTTTGAAGCTGCTTCTTTCCTGGGTACCGGTATCGTAATCTTCGGTATCGACAACCTGGGCAACACGACTGCCGTGCAGCCTTACGGTCCGCAGTTCTCGAAGCGTCGCCTGATGGGTTTCATGGGTGAAGTAGGGGTGAGCTACAAAGACTGGGCTTACCTGAACGCCACCGCTCGTCGTGATGCTTCGTCTACGCTGAATAAAGACGGTATCCTTGGCAACACGGGCCGCGGCTTTTTCTACCCCAGCGTAAGCGGCTCCCTGATTTTCACGGAAGCCCTGGGCCTGGACTACTCCTGGCTTTCTTCCGGTAAAGTTCGGGCTGGCTATGCCCGTGTAGGCAAAGACGCCAGCCCCTACGATGCCGGTCTGACCACGTACCTGAACAACCCCCGCTACGGCAACAACGTTGGCACGACAGACTTCCCTTTCAACGGCGTACCAGCCCTGGCGCTGAGCGGCTCGATTGGCAACCCTGGCCTGACGCCCGAATTCACGAGCGAACTGGAATTTGGTACCGATCTGAACTTCTTTAAGAACCGGATTACCGTCAGTGCTTCCTACTACGATAAGCGCACGACCAACCAGATTGGACCAGTTACGCTGCCTTCGGCGACGGGCTACGGCGTACTGCTGACCAACTTCGGCGAAATCTCCAACAAAGGCGTGGAACTGGCGGCTACGGTAGTACCAGTAGACACCCGTGGTTTCCGCTGGTCGAGCACCTTCAACTTCACGCACAACAAGAACATCGTGGAGAGCCTGACCGATGGCCTGGACCTGTTGGTTATTGACCAGGGCTTCGGCTCGGGTCTGGTGCAGCCTATCCTGCAGCCCGGTCAGCCCTACGGTGCCCTCTACGGCTCGAACGTGGACCGCGACGAGCAGGGCAACGTGCTGGTGGACCCCACCACCGGCCGCATGATTCCCGCCCTGGACCCCAAGATTATCGGTAACCCTAACCCTCAGTTCCTGATGGGTTTCATCAACCAGTTCACCTACAAGGGTCTGACCCTGAACACGCTGATTGACTACCGCAAAGGCGGCAGCATCTACTCCACGACCCTGCAATCAGAGCTGGGGCGCGGTGTAACGCGCGACACGGAAGACCGGGAGCAGCTGTTCGTAATCAAAGGTGTACAAGGTGACCCCAACACGCACCAGCCCATCCGCGACGGTAATGGCAACACCATTCCGAACAACACGGCTATTTCGTTGAACGATTACTACTTCGGAACAGGTTCTGCAGGTATCGGCGGGGCCGCCGAGCAGTCCATTTACGATGCTACCACCGTTCGTCTGCGGGAAATTACCCTGGGCTACGACTTGCCTAAGTCGTTGCTGGGCAAGACTCCCTTCGGCCTGGTTAACATCTCGGTATCAGGTCGTAACCTGTGGTGGTATTCGCCTAACATTCCGAAGTACACCAACTTCGACCCCGAGACCAGCACGTTCAACTCTGGTTCAAACGTGCAGGGCATCGAGTATACCAACTCGCCTTCCGTTCGCCGCTACGGCATCAACCTGCGGGTTAACTTCTAGTCTTGACCTTCTTGCTTTCTTCTTATATGAATTTACGTAAAGGTACCGCTGCCCTGGCTCTACTGAGCTTGTTGGCCGCTACGCCGGGTTGCAAAGATTTCTACGACATCAACGTCGACCCCCTGAACCCCACCTCGGCCCGGCTGCAGGAAATCCTGCCGGCTACCCAAGGCTCCATGAGCGTTTACCTGGGCCTGAGCGCCCTAGGCCTGAGCCAGTCGACTTCCACGCTGGTAAACCAACTGGCCAGCACCCGCGACGTAGGCTCCTACTCACCCGATGGCAGCTCGTTTAGCAACCAGTGGGCTGGTCTGTACTCCGACTGCCTGGTTAACAACGAGCAGGTCATTACCCAAGGCACAGCCTCCCAAAACTGGGATTACGTAGGCATTGCCCAAATTCAGAAGGCGTTTGTCTTCAGCCAGATGGTGGACGTGTGGGGCGACATTCCCTACTCCGAAGCCCTACAGGGCGCTGCTAACCGGGCTCCCCGGTTCGACAAGGACTCCGAAATCTATAAGAGCCTGCTGGGCCTTATCGACGCGGGCCTAGACAACCTGGCCAAACCCAGCAACTCCCCTGGCCTGGCAACGTCGGACCTGATTTATGGCGGCAACAAGACCAAGTGGGCACGCCTGGGCCGGACGCTGAAGCTGAAGCTCTACAACCAGATTCGTCTGAACCCGGAGCCGGTATTGGGTGCTACCAGCCTCAATGCGAAGGTTACGGAAGTATTGGGCCAGGACCTGATGACGACGAATGCCGACGACTACGAGTTCCGCTACAACCAGTCGACGACGCCGGAAAACCGTAACCTGGGCTTCATTGCCGACTACGTTACGTCGAGCCGAGAAAACCTGATTGGCCGTTTCTTCTACGTCGACATGATGTTGGCCAACGCCGACAACGGAGGTAAAGACGACCCGCGTCTGCGTTACTATTTCTACAACCAGGTAGCCAATAGCAACCCCCAGGCGGTAGCTGACTTCCAGCTGGGCCGGTTTATCACGGTGCTCCTGGGCAGCTTTGGTCCTAACCAAAACCAGAACAACTCGACCATCCGCACCCTGCCCGGCTTGTACCCAGTAGGTGGCAAGTACGACAACGGCACTGGTGGGGTAGCCGACGGCAACTCGGGTAAAGGTATCGTGGCCCAGCGCTTCCTTACCTACGCCAGCCGCCGGTTCACGGAAGCCGAGGCTCGCCTGACGATTCTGAACAACCCGACCGAAGCTGGTACTGCTCTGCGTGACGGTATGCAGGCTGCCTTCGATAAGGTAAATGCCATTGCTTCCACAGATGGCAGCCCAACGATTCCAGCTACTGGCCCTGCCACGGGTCCGCAGACTATCGAAGGCTACATTACGGCCGTTATGGCCCGCTACAACGCCGAGAATGCTGCCGGTAAGCTCCGCATTATCATGCAGGAGAAGTATAAGGCTGGCTTTGGCTTTGGCGAGGACATCTACACCGACTACCGCCGCACCGGCTACCCAGCCATTACGCTGCCCGGCAGCCCGAGTGAGCCCAACACCCGCCTGACCGGCGGTTACCCCCTGCGTTTGCCTTACCGCCAGGACGACCTGACGGCCAACCCGAATGCGCCAAAGCAGGTGAACGTATTTACAGACCGGATTTTCTGGGATATCAACTGAGTTTGCTCTTCCATTTAAAATCAAAACTCTGACTTCCATGAAAAAAATAGTTTTCGGCTTGTTTTTGCTGGTTGCCTCCGGAGCAGGACTTACTTCCTGCAAAGAAGAAAGCAATATGCCAGCACCCGCTGTAGAAAGCGTACCAGCCATTTTCCCCCAGGTGAATCCGGCAAAAAGTTTCTTTGACCTGAATTCGTCCAAGGCCGCTACCAGCTCTAACCCAACCCGTCCGGTATTTGAATTTACCATCGACCTAGGCAAAGAGCGTGACCTGAAAGTTGAGCGCGTTGAAGTATTCAAAAGCTACCGCCGGGGTGCCGTTGTAAGCCCACGCGTAAAGGCTGGCGACTACAGCTCGTTTCCGGCAACCGTCTCCATTAATAGCAAGGATGCCTTGCAGGGATTGAGCCGTCTATCGGGTACTACCCTGGTGCCGGTGATTCCAGCGGCTGGCCCGGATGCTTTCAATAACCTGGTACTGGCAAACGACGCCATTGTCTTCACCTTCGATCTTATCGTTGAAGGCGGACGCCGCATCGTTTTGGCTCCTACTAACGCTGCTGGTTCCCCCACTGGTACGCAGATTCTGGCGCCTTACGCGGCTATTGCGGTATTCCGCAACCCGTAATTCGGCAGATCAGCCTATTATTCAGAAGTGCTGGTACCTGTTAGGTGCCAGCACTTTTTATTTTTCCCTTTTTTAGCCGATGTAGTATTTTCTATTTTAAATAGATTAATTCCTGCATTCCATTCATACAGCCTATAAAAACAGCTATTTCATATAAATACCTTCATATACTCTAATTCTCTAAGAGACTTTTTAATCTTCAGGTTTATGAAAAAAAAGCTGACAGAAAATTTAGTTTCGATTAACTGTGAGTATTTTTAAGAGGTAAAAGCGGTTCTCTCGCCCCGCTTATATTCTAACCCAAACTTTTTTCTGCATGAAAAAAATTCTATTCATGAGTTTACTACTCATGTTCACCCTGTTACAGCAGGTAACTGCCCAGAACCGGAACATATCCGGTCGGGTTACGGACCGTCAGTCGGGCGAAGGCCTGCCAGGCGTTACTGTTCTGCTTAAAGGCACCACCAACGGTGTGTCCACGAACTCGGATGGCACCTACACCTTGAGCGTTCCACCAGCCGGTGGTACCCTAGTATTTAGCTCTATCGGCTTCATTCAGACCGAGCGGGCGATTGGTACGGAAGATCAACTCAACATCGGCTTGGCCGTTGACAGCAAGCAGTTGAGCGAAGTAGTAGTAACCGGTTACGGCACGCAGGAACGCCGCGACGTAACGGGCTCTATCTCCTCCGTACAAGGCGAAGCCATTGCCAACCTAGCATCTCCCAGCTTTGCCCAGCAATTGGCTGGTCGGGCTGCCGGTGTGCAGGTTTCTACGCCTTCGGGTCTGTTGGGCCAGCAGCCCCGCATCCTGATTCGTGGTACCAACTCGATTTCGTCGAACACCTTCCCACTCGTAGTAGTAGATGGTGTGCCGATTATCACGGGCAACCAGAGCTCGAGCGGTACTCCGAACAACCCTTTGGCTGACATCAACCCCTCCGACATCGAGTCGTACGAAGTGCTGAAAGACGGTTCGTCTACGGCTATCTACGGTTCGCGCGCTGCCAACGGTGTAATTCTGATTACGACCAAAAAAGGCAAGTTGGGCAAAGCCCGTATCAGCTACGACACCTACCTGGGTGTAGCCGAAACGCTGAAGCGCTACGAAGTGCTGAACGCCGACCAGTTCGTTACCATTAAGAACGAAATGCTGGTGAACGCCAAAGCAGCTCCCGCCGCTTTCCCGTATGAGGCCAACGGCCAGAAGGCTGACACCGATTGGCAGGATCTGGTTTTCCGTCAGGGCTTCCAGCAAAACCACGCTCTGTCGGTAGCTGGTGCTAACGAGAAAACGAGCTACTACTTCTCGGTGGGTTACACCGACCAGCAAGGTGTCGTAAAGACCAACAGCATTCAGCGCGCGACTTTCCGTGCCAACGTAGACCAGGAAGTAAAGAAATGGTTCCGCGTAGGCACCAGCCTGGGTCTCACTCGCACCGTGAACAACGGTCTGAACACGGGTGCCAACAGCTTGTCGGGTAACGTATCGAGCGCTCTGTCGCTGTTCCCGAACGTTCCAGCTCGCAACCCCGATGGCACTCCTTACATCACCGCCAACGGCGCGGCTTTGGGCAGCGGCAGCAACAAGCTGGGCATTGCCAACAACCTGCCTAACCTGCTGTTCCCCCTGGAGAACAACGTCTTCCGGGCTACCAACTACCGTATCCTGGGCAACGTGTATGGTGAAATCGAGCCTATCACGGGCCTGACCCTGCGCACCCAGTACGGTACTGACTTCTTCCTCAACGACGACTTCAACTACTACGATCCTCGCCACGGCGACGGCCGTGGTGTAGCCGGTCTGGTATACCAGTCGTTCGCGCCTACTTTCCGTTGGAACTGGCAGAACACGTTGAGCTACAACAAAACGCTGGCTGACATTCACAAAATCTCGTTTGTGGGTGGTGTAGAACTGCAGAAGACCAAGTCGACCTCGTTCTTCGGTCAGGCAACTGGTCTGGCTGACCGTTTCTTCGGTCCAGAAAACCTTGTATCCGGCACCTATTCTACCCCCACTGTTGGTGGTACGATCAACGAGCGTGGCTTCCAGTCGTTCTTCGGCCGTGTAAACTACTCGTTGAAAGACCGCTACCTGTTGAGCGCCAGCGTACGTCGCGATGCTATTTCTCAGCTTCCCGAAGCTACGCGTGATGGTATCTTCCCCGGCGGCTCGATCGGCTGGCGCGTTTCGGAAGAGCCCTTCTTCAAAGGCCTGGGCCTCGGCTTCTGGAACGACCTCAAACTGCGTGCTAGCTACGCAGTAGTAGGTAACGTTGAACTGGGTGATGCTTACCCCTACGCCAGCTTGTATGGTGCCGGTAAGTATGGCGCACAGAACGGTATTGGCTACAACATCAACGGCCAGTTCGGCAACTACAACCTGAAGTGGGAATCGTCGAACAAGAAGGACGTAGGTCTGGACCTGGGCTTCCTGGACGGCCGTATCGGCGTAACCGCTGACTACTACCGCAACGACGTGGACGGCCTGGTACAGTTCGTACAGCTGCCCCTGTCGCTGGGTGTTCCCGGCAACGGCTACTATGCTAACATCGGTGCGCTGCGCAACCAAGGTTTCGAACTTAGCCTGACCACGCAGAACATCGTGAAGGAAGACTTCACCTGGAGCACCAGCTTCAACTTCGCGACCAACAAAAACCGTGTTCTTGAAACCAACAACAACGAAGACATCCTGTCGAACTACAACGTTACCCGCGTAGGGGAGTCAATTGGCTCTATCTACGGCTACGAGTATGCGGGCGTGAACCCTGCTAACGGCTACCCAATCTACAAGAAGCAGGATGCTGCTGGCACACTGGTACAGGGCTTCATTGATGTGAACGACCCCCGTTCGGGCAAATACTTCCTGTATGACCCCAACAACCCTAATGCTGCACTCGTACTGCGCGACCCCAACGATGCAAGCAAGGCAAATAACGAGTCGTCGCTGAGCCCCACCACAGATAAGAAGGTTCTGGGCAACTCGAACCCCACCTATTTCGGCGGTCTAACCAACACATTGACCTACAAAGGTTTCGACTTCGAAATCTTCGCTCGTTTCTCGGGTGGCAACAAGATCATGAACGTGTCGCGTCAGCAGTTGCTGCGTCAGGAGTTCCTGAACAACGGCACCGAGATTCTGGACCGTTGGACTGCTCCTGGCCAGAACACGGACGTTCCGAAACTGGTATACCTGAACTCGGACTTCATCAACCAGAACAACTCGGCCAACACGCGCTTTGTTGAGAAAGGCGACTTCATCCGTCTGCAGAACATCACCCTGGGCTACACGCTGCCCCAGAGCCTGATCGGCAGAACGGGTCTGAGCCGCATTCGTGTCTACGTTCAAGCACAAAACATTGCAACCATCACCAACTACAGTGGTGTTGACCCCGAGGTAAACCAGAACACGGGTCAGGCACTGCTAGGCAACACGCAGGCTGGTATTGACTTCAATGCCAACCCACAGCAGCGCGTTATCACGGGTGGCTTGAACGTTAACTTTTAATTGAACCGAGTCCATGAGCAATACCTTATTTTCTAAATTCCTTCCTTACAACGTGCGGGTAGCTTCGCTTGTAGCAGTGTTGGCCTTCGGTGCCGCCAGCTGCAACGAAATTACCGACCTGGAGCCCAAGACGGCCGTAGCTGAAGAAGTTGTCTACAGCTCGCCTGAGAAGGTAAACCTGGCCGTAACGGGTGTGTACAACGCGGCTCAGTCGGGCTTCTACGACCCACTGAACGGTACTGGTCTGGCGGTACGGGGGTATCCCTTCGGCGCGGCCGCCAACGAGTTCGGTGACGTTCGCGGTGAAGACGTAGTAGACATGGCCGGCTTCTTCGGCATTGTGTACGCCAACACGCAGCAGCCCAACAGCCCCAACATCCACAACATGTGGGCGACGCTGTACGCGATGATCAACCAGGCCAACACAACCATCGCCGGCGTACGGACTGCGCAGACTTCGGGCGTAATTCCCGCTGCTGACGCCGTAATCTTCGAAGGCGAGCTTCGCTTCCTGCGGGCCCTGGCGTACCATGAGCTGCTGGTTCACTTCGCTAAGCCCTACACCGCCGGCAACGGTGCTAACCCTGGCGTCCCATACCGTGACTTTGCCATCAACACGATTGAGGCTGCTACCCGGGCCAAAACCCAGGGCCGCAACACGGTAAAGGAAGTGTACGACAAAATGCTGGAGGACTTGGTATACGCTGAGACCAACTTGCCTGCTACCCGCAGTGGCACCCTGAAGGTAACGCGCGTTACGAAAGGAGCTGCCATTGCTCTGAAGCAGCGTCTGAACCTGCACATGGGTAACTGGGATGCCGCTGTTACGGAAGGTAACAAGATCGTTTCGGCTACGTTCACCAGCCCAATCGGTGGCTATGCGCTGACGCCTTCCGCTGATGCTGCTTTCGTAGGTAACGCCGTTACGAACGAGGCTATCTTCTCGGTAGAGAACAGCGCTGACGACAACCCAGGCGTGAACGGCGCCCTGCCGAACATGTATGGCTCGCCAGCAGCTACTCCTCCCGCCGGTATCGGCGGACGTGGTCTGATTGCCATCAGCCCGGTTCTGTACAACGCTCCGTTCTGGACTTGCACTGACCGTCGTCGCACTCAGTTGCTGCAGTTTGACGGCACGCGTTACTTCACCTACAAATACAAGGATGCCAAGAACAACACGGACTGGGCTCCTATTATTCGATACTCGGAAGTAATTCTGAACCAAGCTGAGGCTGAAGCCCGCAAAGGCAACACGGCCCGCGCTCTGGCGCTGCTGAATGCTGTGCGTAACCGTTCGGTCGCCGCAGCTGACGTCTATGCTACTGCTCCTGCCGACCTGGTTCAGGCCATCCTGAACGAGCGTCGCATTGAGCTGGTGGCTGAAGGCTTCCGTTGGGATGACATCCACCGCCTGTCGGCGGATGCTCAGTATGCTACCCGCACGACGCCTACCGGCACTGTTGCCGGTCTGCCCAGCAAGATTACCAGCGCTGGCTCTATTGCCGCCAACTATGCTTGCAACGGCACCGGTGTTACGCTGAACCGCAGCGTAACGGGTATTCCTGCAACCGATGGTCGCTTCCTGTGGCCTATCCCGGCGGTGGAAATTGCCAACAACCCTACGCTGGCCCGCCAGCAGAATCCTGGCTACAACTAAGCTGTAGCTAGTCACAGAAAAAGGCCCCAACCGATTGGTTGGGGCCTTTTTTTATGCTGTCCTATGAGATATCAGCCAGGCGTAGCACTACCGCCTCGTCCGGGCGCCCACTCTTCTGTAGCCACTGTACTATCCGGGCAGCTACCTGTTCGGCCGCAGCCAGACTGCCCTGCTGATGGTACTCATGGAAACGCGCTGCTTCGCTGAAGCTGTTGGGCTCGGCGGCGCGGATGTGCTCCTGCATACCCGTATCGATTACGCCGGGCGAAAGGCTGTGAATGCGGACTCCTGAGCCGCGCAGCAGCTGCTCCTTGTGGGCGGTAGCCGTCAGGGCCTCCAGAGCCGCTTTGGAGGCGCAGTACGCCGCCCAGCCATCGACGGGGCGCTGGGCGGCCCCACTACTGATATTGAGCAGCGTGCGCGGCATGCTTAGGCCGGAATAGGCGCTCAGGAAGGTGTTCATCAGCATAGCCGGCGCTACCAGATTCACATCGAACACGAAATTGTAGTGCTCGTTGGTCTGCTCGCCCACGTACCCAATGTCGCCGACCACCGCGGCATTGTTGATGAGCGTAACGCTGGCGGCATCCGTCCAGCGCGGAAACACCTTGTGCAGGTTGTTTTCCACCGCGGCAATGTCTGACAGGTCCAGGGGCTGGTGGAAGTAGCGGGGGTGCTCGATGGTAGCATGGCGCGACACGCCAACCACCGTGGTGCCCGGCTGACGCAGAATAGCTTCCGCCAACGCTTTGCCCAGGCCACGGCTGGCCCCCGTGATGATATAGTAGTGCATGTAGTGAACTGATAAGAGGGTGAAACGAGAAATGCCGCTTAACGGTGGCAGGCCTCCCGGTACGGTTACGTAGGGGAACCTGCTACCGTTAAGCGGCACGCAGCAGCTCACTTAGCTTGGTAGCTTACAGAATGTACTGGCTCAGGTCGCGGTTGCGCACCATGTCGCGCAGCCGCTCTTCTACCAACTCACGCGTAATCTGGATATGCGCGTGGGCACCAATAACATCCGGCACATCGAAAAGAATGTCGTTCAGCAGGCGGCTCATAACGGTGTGCAGACGGCGCGCCCCAATATTCTCAACCTCGGAGTTTACCTCAAACGCAATTTCGGCCAGTCGTTCCAGGGCTTCGTCGTCGAAGCAAAGCTCGACCTCTTCTGCTTTCAGCAAGGCTTCGTACTGCTTGGTAAGCGCGTTTTTGGGGTCTTTCAGAATGCGGTAGAAATCTTCCTTGGTTAGGCTCAGCAGCTCCACCCGAATCGGAAAGCGGCCCTGTAGCTCCGGAATCAGGTCGCTGGGCTTGGCGACGTGGAAGGCCCCGGCGGCAATAAACAGGATGTGGTCGGTGTGGATGATGCCGTACTTGGTGCTCACGGCGCTGCCTTCCACAATAGGCAGCAGGTCACGCTGTACGCCTTCCCGGCTCACGTCGGGGCCGCCTCCCCCACCCTTGCCAGCACGGCTGGCGACTTTGTCAATTTCGTCGATAAAGATGATACCCGCGTTTTCGGCCTGCCGGATGGCTTCGTCCTTCACCTCATCCATGTCGATGAGCTTGGCGGCTTCTTCCTCCAGCAGAATCTTGCGGGCCTCGGCAATGGTTACTTTCCGCTTGCGCGTTTTCTTGGGTATCATGCTGCCCAGCATGTCCTGCAGGCCCGAGAGTGAGGCCTCATCCAGGCCCGCCGGGCCGCCTACTACGCCGATACCGGGTGAGCTGTGCTGCTGCACCTGAATGTCAATCTTACGATCTTCCAACTCGCCATTGCGGATTTTGAGGCGGAACTTCTCCCGGGTGCGCTCATTCAGCTCGTAGTCCGAATCGGGCATGCCGGTGGCTTCGTTGCCAAAGCCCAGGGAAGGCTTGGGCACCGTGACGCCGCTGCCAGTGACGGGCGGAATCAGGGCGTCGAGGATGATGTCTTCCACGGCCTGGGCGGCCCGGCTTTTCACTTCCTCCTTGCGACGCTGCTTCACCATGTTCACCGACTGCTCGACCAGGTCGCGCACCATGCTTTCCACGTCGCGGCCTACGTAGCCGACTTCCGTAAATTTGGAGGCTTCCACCTTCGTGAACGGAGCGCCGGCAATGCTGGCCAAGCGGCGGGCAATTTCCGTTTTACCTACGCCCGTCGAGCCGATCATCAGAATGTTGTTGGGCACGATTTCGCGCTGCATATCGAAGGGCGCGTGCAGGCGGCGCCACCGGTTGCGCAGGGCAATGGCCACATGGCGCTTGGCATCGTGCTGGCCGATGATGTACTTATCGAGCTCGGCCACAATCTGGGCCGGGGTGAGAAAGGTGTCCGAATCTAGCATAGGTGGAGAGAATGGCAGGCTAGTAAAAAAGTAGCGCAGCTCCCATTACCAGGAACTGCGGCTAAAGGTTGGCAGAAAACCGGCCCGGCAGCCGAATGGTTAGCCGGGACAGAAGAGGCGCATCCGCTACTCGCTCTTCTTGAACAGCGAATCGATGTTGCGGGCCACGGTGAAGTAGTTGGCGGCCCCGGAAGCATGGTAGCCGGCCCGCGTATAGTCGAGCTGGAACTGGCTGATGCGCAGCATTGCGCCGAAGCTGATGCCGGCACCGCCAGCGGAATTCTCGAGCCGCAGCTCGCGGCGCTGCAGGTGGTTGTAGCCCAGGCGAATGTTCAGGTTTTTACCCAGAATCAGCTCCCCGCCCACCACGAAATGCCGGGCAATTTTGTCGCCGAGGCTTTTCTTCGGCTTTATTTCTTCGTTATTCTCGTCGAGCTGCCCGCGGATGTTGGGGTCGAGGTACACGATGTCGAGTTGCTGCAGGTGATGGGCCGAAATGGAAATGCGCAGCGGCATGTGCTCGGGCTTAAAGGAAGTGCCAATCTGCACGTCGAGCGGCATGGGCTCCCGCTCGGAACCGGCGTAGGGCTTGAGCTGAATGCCCGCGTTGCGCACCACCAGGCCCACGTTGAAATCCTGGGTCGGATGCTTGAACAGGGCGCCAACGTCGGCCAAGGTGGCCACCGAATGGTTGCCGGCAATACCGGATACGGCCAGCTTCAGGGTGCCGGCCAGGGTGAAGTTGCCGCTGGTATAGGCATCCGTGACGCCTAGGGCATACTCACTGACCGAAAACTGCCCCTGGCTGTTGCCGGCCGCGTCGAACTGCTCAAACTTACCGTAATCCAGGTAGGTGAGGCCGATACCGAAGCGGCCGGCACGCTCGGTATTGAACACGTAGGAAGCGGTGCTCTGCTTGATATCCGACAGGAAGTCGACGTAGCCCAAAGCCAGCCGCCCGTCCATTTCACTGTTGAGCAAAGCCGGGTTGCCGTACAGCATCGTACCATCCGCGTCGCGCGACGACACGTTCACGCCGCCTAAGCCGGCCAGCTTGGCGCTGGGCGGCAGATTCAGGAAGGAAAACGCCTGCTGACCGCCAATCTGGGCTGCCGCGGGCCGGGCCAGCAAGCAGCCGAGTCCTAATACAGTAATCCGCACCAAAGCCGAACGGTGTAGCAGTCGATTCATACCTCTAAGATAGTTGATTGGGAAGCATCCTGGGTAAGACGTACGGCCGGCCCGTTTTATTGCCCGACCGAGGGAAGATGTTCTACGGCCTCCTCCCCATTGTTTTCAGGCCGGTACGCTGAATATCGGTCCTAAAACAATCGTGGGAAGGCCGGGAGACAGTCTCCCAACCTTCCCACTAGTCCGGCAGCCTCTTGCGGGGAGAGTTACCGTTTAGGCGACTTCCACACTGGCGCCGGGGACCAGAGCCGGCTCATCCCGCACGATTAGCTTGATGGGGTGAGCCACTTTCTCGTTCAGCAACGCCACTTTCAGCACATCATCAACCCGGTCGGCGTAGTGCACGGTCAGGTCCTTGAGGTAGTCAGCGGGTATTTCGTTGATATCCTTGCGGTTCTTTTCGCACAGGATAATGTCCTTGATACCGGCGCGCTTGGCGGCCAGAATCTTCTCCTTGATGCCGCCCACTGGCAGTACCTTACCCCGCAGCGTGATTTCGCCGGTCATGGCCAGGTGGCTCCGGATTTTGCGCTGCGTGAATACTGAGGCAATACTGGTGAAGATGGCAATGCCCGCGCTGGGCCCATCCTTGGGTACGGCGCCCTCGGGGAAGTGAATATGCAGGTCGTACTGGTCGAAAACGCGGTAGTCGATACCCAGCTCGTCGGCCCGGCTGCGCAGGTAGCTCAGGGCCGTAATAGCCGACTCCTTCATCACGTCGCCGAGCTGGCCGCTCAGGGTCAGCTTGCCCCGGCCGCGGCTCAGCAGGCTCTCGATGAAGAGAATATCCCCGCCCACTGAGGTCCAAGCCAGGCCCGTAACGACACCGGCGGTTTCGTTGTCCTGGTACAGGTCCCGGTCGAAGATAGCGGCTCCCAGGATGCGGCTGATGTCCTTGGGCTCCAGCGTATCGGGGAAAGGCTCCTTCATGGCCTTGTTCTTGGCAATGTTGCGCGTCACGGCCCCGAGCTTGCGCTCCAGGCTCCGGACCCCCGACTCGCGGGTGTAGTCGTCAATCACGCGCTGCAGGGCCGGCGTGGTGATGGTCACGTCCTTCTGGCTCAGGCCGTGCTCGGTGAGCTGCTTGGGCCAGAGGTGCTTTTTGGCAATCTGGGTTTTCTCCTCCAGCGTGTAGCCGGTCAGGTCAATGATTTCCATCCGGTCGCGCAGGGCGGGCTGAATGGTATCCAGAGAGTTGGCCGTGGCAATGAAGAGGACTTTGGACAAGTCGTACTCCACTTCCAGGTAGTTATCCGTAAAAGTCGAGTTCTGCTCCGGATCCAGCACTTCGAGCAGGGCCGAGCTAGGGTCGCCGCGGAAATCAGAGGCAATCTTGTCGATTTCGTCGAGCACGATAACCGGGTTGGAGGCCCCGGCTTTCTTGATCTGGGCAATGATACGGCCGGGCATGGCGCCCACGTAGGTTTTGCGGTGTCCCCGGATTTCAGCTTCGTCGCGCACCCCGCCTAGGCTCATGCGCACGTACTTGCGGCCCAAGGACTTGGCAATGGAGCGACCCAACGAGGTTTTGCCCACGCCGGGCGGACCATACAGGCACAGAATGGGCGCCTTCATGTCCTGCTTCAGCTTGAGTACGGCTAGGTACTCGATGATGCGCTCCTTCACTTTTTCCAGGCCATAGTGGTCCTGGTCCAGAATTTTCTTGGTGCGCTTCAGGTTGAAGTTGTCCTTGGTGTACTCGGCCCAGGGCAAATCGAGCAGGAACTCCACGTAGTTGACGCTGATGGGAAATTCGGCGGCTTGCGGATTCACCCGGGCCAGCTTTTCCAGCTCTTTGTTGAAGTGCTTGGCTACGGTTTCGGGCCACTTCTTGCCTTTCGCCCGCTGGCGCAGCTTGTCAATTTCCTGGTCGGGGCCATCGAAGCCCAGCTCGTCCTGCAGCACTTTGATTTGCTGGCGCAGGAAATAGTCGCGCTGCTGCTGGTCGATGTCGGTGTGGACCTTGGTCTGGATTTCGTGCTTGATTTCCAAGAGCTGAATCTCCTTCATCATCATCTCCAGCAGCATGGTGCCCCGCTCCACGCCGTCGTTGATTTCGAGCAGTTTCTGCTTCAACCCCACTTCCACATTGATGTTGGAGGAGAGAAAGTGCGTCAGGAAGGCCGGCGACTCGATATTGTCCAGGGCCACCTGGGCCTCCTGCGGAATTTCGGGGTTGAGCTTGAGCATCTTGGCCGCCGCATCTTTCAGCGACGATACCAAGCCCTTCACTTCCTTGGAGTTCTTGTTGGGGAAAGTTTCAGGCGAGTAGCTCACGCGGGCCGTGAGGTAGGGCGTGTCCTGGAGTTGCTCCTCGATGCGGAAGCGGCTCTGGCCCTGAATGATGATGGTCGTGTTGCCGTCGGGCAGTACCAGCAGCTTCAGAATGCGGGCCATGGTGCCTACTTCGAACAGGTCGGCCAGGGCCGGGTCGTCGCTGGAGGTGTTTTTCTGCGCCACCACGCCTACAATCTTATTGCCGCGGTAAGCCTTGCGCACCAGCCGGATGCTTTTCTTACGCGTGACCGTGACGGGCAGCACCACGCCGGGAAACAGCACGGTGTTGCGCACGGGCAGCAGCGGCAGCACATCCGGCGACTCCTGCTCCGAAAGAGGCTGGTCAGGGTCGGCAGCCACGATAGACACCATTTCGGCGGGATCCTCAGTCATCAGCAATACATTAGGTTTGGGCTTGCGCGGATCGTATGAACTCATAAAACGAGGGTCGGGAAGTAGAGGGCGGTGCCAGAATGACAGCAAAAGCAGGCAACACGCAGGACGAAGCGAGCGAGCTTCCGAATATACGGCTTTGTCAAGTGCTATGCCACGGGCCGAAAAAGGTAATTCATGAGGCCGAAACCCGCCAAGGCGGCACACCAACCCGCCAGTCCGGCAGCAACTCGGCAGTGCTGAGTAGATGAGAAATTCCCTATTTTTGATCTTCCGCCGCGCCGTTTGGGCCGGCCATTGTGCCTTATTGATTTATGCTCCGCTCTCTACGCCCGCTTCTCACCCTTTTGCTCTTTCTTACCCTTATCGGGACCGGGCAGGGCCAACAAAAAAACACGCCGCCGCCCACCCGTAAGCTCACGGGCAAAGTGACGCGCCAACTGCGGGTGCGCCCCGACGGTACCCCCGACTTTATCAACGTCAACAAGCTGGCATATTTCCACGATAAAAAGGCGCTGAAAGCCATTCAGAAGGCCGAAAAGCGCCGCAACTACAACCAGGCCCGCAGCCTGCTCGAAGCCTATGTATCGCTGTTCGGCATCCAGAACTTCTACAAGGATACGCCCTTGCTCTGGCGCCTGGCCCAGCTCTGGGAGAAGGCCGGCAACGAGGAAAAAGCCAAAGCCTACTACCGCCTGGCCCTGAAGCACCACCGCCAGGACGTGAAGAAAATCCAGCTGTACTACGACTCGCTGGAGCAGAAGGAGGCCGACCTTTACGTGCCTCTCAAGGTGTACTACGACATCGTGGAGTACCGCAAGAGCATTGCCACGTTTCACCCGCCCAAGGGCGTGTACACGAGCATGGGCGACGCCATCAACTCCAAGGTGGAAGACTACGGCCCCACGCTCAACGCCGGCGCCGACCAGCTGATATTCTCCTCCAAGCGCAAAACCCGCGGCATAGCCGACGCCGTAGATGAGGACCTGTACACCTCCCACAAGGAAGGCGTGTCGTGGGCCGATGCCGAGCCGCTGCCCAAGCCGATAAACTCGCAGTACAACGAAGGCTCGGCCTGCATTACCAAAGATGGCAAGACGCTGTATTTTGCCCGCTGCGAGTGTCCTACCTGCCACGGCAACTGCGACCTGTACGTTTCCACGTTCAAGGAAGGCCAGTGGACCATGCCCAAGAGTTTGGGCAGCACAGTCAACTCGCCGGCCTGGGACTCGCAGCCTACGTTGTCGCGCAACGAGGACACGCTCTACTTCGCCTCCGACCGGCTCGGCGGCTTCGGCCTCTCGGATATCTGGTACACGGCCAAAAACAAGGCCGGCCAGTGGACCAAAGCCCAGAACCTGGGCCCGGTGGTGAACACCCGCGAAAGTGAGGTGAGCCCCTACTACCACCCGCTCTACAACGTGCTATACTTCAGCTCGCGCGGGCAGCTGCTCAACTACGGCGACTTCGACATCTACAAAACCTACCGGGTGCGGGGCCGCTGGCAGGAGCCGCGCAACATCGGGCCGCTGGTAAATGGCAAGGGCTCGGAGTATTACTTCACCATCGACTCGGAATCGACCAACCTGTTTTATGCCCGCTCGGAGGCCAAGGACCTGAAAAACCTGGACCTCTACTCCTTCCCGCTGCCCATGGAGGCCCAGCCGCTGGCTACCACGCACATCGAAGGTTCACTGGTGGACTCCGTCAGCAGTAAGCCGCTTAATGGTATTGTGAGCGTGATTGATACCGACAACGGCATTGAGGTGGCCAGCAAATACGTGCGGCCCGACGGCTCATTCGACTTCGATTTGATTGAAGGCTCGCACTACGTGCTGCTGATTCAGAGCCCGGATTATTTCACGGTGGAAAAGCAGTTCGAGCTCAAAGGCGATACGGTGATGAAGCTCATGACCAACTCAATTGACTACCGGCTGCCGCTGATTTTCAAGAACATCGAGTTTGACCAGGACAAGGCCAACATCCGGGCGGCTATGCACCCGATTCTGGACCGCATTGCCCTGTTCATGGTTGACCACCCTACCTTCCGCCTCAGCATCAAGGGCCACACCGACTCCAAGGGTGACCCGGATTTCAACGAAACCCTCTCGAAAGACCGCGCCGAGGCCATCCGGCGCTACATCGAAACGAAAGGCAAGCTCAAGCCCAACCGCATCGAAAGCATGGGCTACGGCAGCACCCAGCCGCTGAAAGAGGAAGTAACCGAGGAAGACGCCCGCATCAACCGCCGCGTAGAGTTCCGCCTGATCCGGCCCGACGAGGACAAGCCCAAGCCCGGCGACGACAAGAAGCCAGTCGATGGCACCCTGGACTGGAAGTAAGTTGGAGAAGCTGATGGACTACACCACGCGTCCTGGCGAGCAGCGCGAAGCCATCCGTCCGCTACGCAGTATGAAATAACCTTTTATCAAAAAGCCCCCAACCGTAGCAACGATTGAGGGCTTTTTGCTTTGGAGCACTATGCCCGTATCAGCCGACGAGTAGCCGCGCACTGCTGGCAAGGACACGATAGGCTTTGACGCATCAGCACATTCTCTTCTTCATCCAGGCAGGTACCAGCCTTCTACCACGCCAGTTTCTGCTCCTCGTTGCCTTCCCGGAACAGGGCGCTTTGCTTTTTGCCACCGGCATCGAGATTTACAATGTTCATCTGGTCGGCGAAGGTATCGACCAGCAGCTTATGGCGGAGCACGAGGCTGCTGGTGGGCCGGGGCAATTTCACGGCCAGGTACAGCCAGTGCGCTTCATGGTCTTTTTCGAAGCCGATAAGTTGGAGCGGCAAGGTTTCGCCGGGCCTGGTGCCAAAGGCCAGGGACTTGCGCAGCAGCTCCGCTGTGAGCTGCGTCACCTGGGGCCGCGGCGTCTGGTCGAAGCTGATAGCGCGGGGCTGGCCCACGGACAACGCCTTTTCGAAGTCGTCGGTGAAGACTTTCAGGGCTACTTCCAGCTGCTGCTTCTGCGCGTTGTAGCGCACTTCCATAATGCTGGCGTGGTAGGCGTGGGCCACGGCGGGCAGGCGCAGCAGCACCAGCAGGGCAGCCAGCAGCCACCAGCGGCTGGGAACCAGGGAAAAACGGGTCATCGGTTTACGCATCAGGAACGGCCGGTAGAGGAAAAGCCGTGCCACTTTGCAGGAGCACGGCTTTACGCAAAAAGATTCCAAACCAGGCTCGGCTAAAACAGCTTGAGCACCTGCTTAATGATCAGCACGTAGCCCATCAAGCCCAGAATCAGGACCATACCCACTTTCTGGGCGTTTTCCATGAAGCTGTCAGAAGGCTTACGGCCCGCAATCATTTCGTAGAGCAGGAACACGACGTGGCCGCCGTCGAGGGCCGGGATGGGCAGCAGGTTCATAAAGGCCAGCACCATCGACAACATGCCGGTCAGGGTCCAGAAACGCAGCCAGTCCCACTGCCCGCCATACTGCTGGGCAATTTCGACCGGGCCGCCCATCGACTTGCTGAACGACGCCTTACCGCTGAGAATCTGGCCAAAGGCCTTCATCTGCGTAGTGACCACGCCAAAGGCTTTCTTGGCCCCTACCGGCACCGAAGCGGCCAAGCCGTAGGTGCGGGTGGCTTCTTTCAGCAGCGACTTGGGCATAAAGCCAATGTGGCCTTCCTCATCCACGGCAATCTGCAGAGTGAGTGGCTGGTCGTTGCGCAGCACCTGCACGGGTACGGTTTTGCCGGCATTGGCTTTCAGGGCCGTCTGCAGCTCGGGGAAAAACTGGGTGCGTGTACCGGCTACGTGGGTCACCTGGTCGTTGGGCTGCAGGCCGCCTTTGGCCGCGCCGCTACCCGATACCACCTGGTCTACCACAAACGGGTTCAGGGGCAGCACGAAGGGCGTCTGGTCCTTTTCGGAGAGCCGGTCCATAAAGCCGGCCGGAATCGGAATATCCAGCAGCTGCCCGTTGCGGTCTACAGTGTAGTAGCTGCTGGAGCCCAGCATCACGTCGCTGCTATACACTTCGTCGAACTCGGTGAAGGGGCGGCCGTTGATTTTGACGATTTTGTCGCCGGTGCGGAAGCCCATTTCCTCGCCCAGCTTGTTGGGCACGATACCGTAGCGCACTTCCGAGGCGGGCAGGTATTTCTCGCCGTAGCTGAACGTGAGGGCCGAGAAAATGACAATACCGGTAATAACGTTCATGATAATGCCGCCCAGCATCACAATCAGGCGCTGCCAGGCTGGCTTCGAGCGAAACTCGTTGGGCTGGGGTTCGGCCGCGAGGCTTTCGGCATCCTGCGTCTCGTCGATCATGCCGTGAATAGCCACGTAGCCGCCCAGCGGGAACCAGCCCAGGCCGTACTCCGTCTCCCCGATTTTTTTCTTAAACAGGGCGAAGTTCATCACGCCCGGCATCGGAAACAGGAAGTCGAAGAAGATGTAAAACTTATCGACGCGAATCTTGAAGTACTTGGCGGCGGCAAAGTGCCCGAACTCGTGCAAACCCACCAGAATAGAAAGGCCCAGCAACATCTGGCTGGCCATGATTAATACTTCCAAAGCGAAACTTGGTATTGGGTAGAAGGGGAAATTACGGAGCTGGCGTCAGCTGTCATAGCACCGGCGAAGCGGCATTTTGTTTGACAACACTTACAGCCGGCCAACCAGTTCGTGCGCCACGCGGCGCGTTTCCTGGTCGGTCTGCACGTAGTCGTCCAGCGACGGTTCGGCAAGGTACGAAACCTTCGTCAGGCAGCTTTCCACTAAGCTCGGCATTTGCAGGAACCCGATTTCGTCGCGCAGGAAAGCCGCTACGGCAATTTCGTTGGCTGCATTCAGCACGCAGGGTGCGTTGCCGCCCTGGCGCATGGCCTCGAAGGCCAGGGGCAGGTTGCGGAAGGTGGCACGGTCGGGCTGCTCGAAGGTGAGCTGGGGGTAATCGAGGAAGGAAAAGCGTGGGAAATCGGACGGCAGCCGCTCGGGGTAGCCCAGGGCGTACTGAATAGGCAGCTTCATGTCGGGCAAGCCCAGTTGGGCTTTCAACGAGCCGTCCTGAAACTGCACGAGGGAGTGAATAATGCTCTGCGGGTGCACCACCACGTCGATCTGGTCGTTGGTGAGCCCAAACAGCCACTTGGCCTCAATGACTTCGAGCCCCTTGTTCATGAGCGAAGCCGAATCGATGGTGATTTTGGCGCCCATGTCCCAGTTGGGGTGCTTCAGGGCCTGGGCTTTGGTGACGGAGGCCAACTGCTCGGCCGTGCGCCCCCGAAACGGGCCGCCGGAAGCCGTCAGGATGATTTTCTCAATCGGGTTGCGCTCCTCCCCGACCAGGCACTGAAAAATGGCCGAGTGCTCCGAATCGACGGGGTAAAGGCCCACGCCGTGCTCTTTTACCAGGCGCGTAATCAGCTGCCCGGCTACCACCAAGGTTTCCTTGTTGGCCAGGGCAATGTCTTTGCCGGCCCGGATGGCAGCCACCGTGGGCAGCAGGCCCGAATAGCCGACCATGGCCGTCAGCACGATGTCAGTGTCGGGGCGGCCGGCTACTTCGGTCAGGGCGGCGGGGCCGGCCAGCACTTCAGTAGGCTGCCCGGCCAGGGCCGTTTTCACCGTTTCGTACTGGCGCTCATCCCCGATGACGACAACGGCGGGCCGAAATTCGCGGGCCTGCGCAATCAGCAAATCAGCATTGGAATGGGCCGACAGCGCCGCCACCTGAAAGCGGCCGGTGTGGGCCCGGATAACGTCGAGGGCCTGGGTGCCGATGGAGCCGGTAGAGCCCAGCAGGGTGACGCGTTTGAGAAGAGAGGACATGGGACAGGTACAGCTACGGGCACGGTGGGGTTGCCGCTGGCAAAAGTAAGCCGAACTTTCAGTTCCTGACACCGGGCGTCGGCGGCAAGCACCAGAACCGCGTACTTTTGCTTCTGCATTCAGCCTACTCATGACCGACCCTACGCCCGCCGCCAGCCCTTCCGCCTTCGACAAAGCCCGCAACGGCCTTTGGACCAGCCTGCAAAAGCACCTGGAAACCGTGTACACCGCCGAAAAAGACTTCCGCGCCGCCGTCACCTTCACCACTTCCTTCCCGTTTTCGGCCGCCCAAACCGAGCCCCAGCAGTTGGCCGACTACCAGCAGCAGCGCCTCTACCTGCGCGACCTGTTCATCGACGAAACCAACCAGCTCGACAGCCTGGTGAAGGCCGTGCGCACCAAAAGCTACCAGGAAGACGAAAAGAAGCTCCTGCTGCTGATGATTCTGGGCTACATCGACATTGCCGAAAGCATCTTCGATTTATTGGAAACCCACCGCCCCAGCAAGCTCGACAAAGACGAGGAATTGGAAGAAACCACGGCCAAGTTTGAGCGGGTCAAGAACTTCGTGCGGCTCAACATCAAAGGTATTTCTGGGCTGCTGCCGAAGTTGTAGGCTACATATCCGGCGAACTTCAGATAGAAGTGCTGCTAAACTAATAAGTCATCTGAGCGAAGCATTCCGCTTACTGACGTTGCTATTTTATTCTCAGAATAAAGAACGTCATGCTGAGCTTGCCGAAGCATCTCTACTGCACTAGTAAAAGCATTTACTGCTGCGGGAGAGATGCTTCGGCAAGCTCAGCATGACGTTCATTTTTAAATGGCCTACTTGCCCTACAGCACCTCCTCAATCCGAATCTTCTTGCCGTTGAACACGGCCTCCTCCCCCACCCGCTTGCCGCTGAGGGCCGCCGCTACCGGAGCCGCCGCCGATACGGCGAAGTAGTCGGTGCCCTCTACCGGGAGCTTGCCGGCACTGATGCTGATGTAGAACCAACCCATGCTGGTGCGTACCAAGGCGCCGGGCCGCACCGTGTCGCAGGGCTTGCTGGGGTCGATGCGCTGCAGCTCGCCCTGCAGCTGCCGGCCCTGCTGAAGCTGCACCAGGTTTCGGTCCCGCTCGTTCTGGGCCATGGCGCGGCCGGTTTCGTACTTGTCGCCGGCGCTACTCTTGGTTTCACTGTTGGCCGATTCCTGGGCGGCCTGAATGGCGGCCAGGCAGGCGTTGAGGCGGTCCTGGGCGTACTGCTCGCAGAGGGTGTAGAGTTGTTGCTTGATATCGGACATCATTACTGTTCTCGTGTAATTTCCCGGTACATCTTCAGTGTGTTTTGCATTAACTCTGCAAAAGAACGGTACCGAGTTGCTCCTGGCTTCCAATTGGCAAAATGCCATGCCTCCCATTCCCCTTCGTGTTGCACTGCCGGGTTCAATGCCAGAAAACCCGAATCTCCCCAATCAGAAATCATTAAACAGCCTCGCAAATACTCCACCCGAAGCTGTTCATCTATCTGGCTGTCGCCATACCGGTAATAATCATCATCCGGTACTGTTGGTAAAGCGCCCATATTTCGCTCCCAAATCTGAATCAAGTCTTCATCGGTCTTGACCAGCCAGTCCACCTCCGCGCAGGGCTTCAGTCTCCAGATAAAATAGTCTAGTGGCCCGAACCCATCAGAGGTTTGTAGAAAAGCCCGGTACGAAGCCGGTAGCGAAATCTGAAGGCGCTTCTCCAAGCTCAGTAACGTTGCCTCTGTAGCTCCAGTAGCTCCCAGCCACTGTGCTTGACGTTGTTCCGGCCTAACCAGAGAGGCCATATTGCCGCTGATAAAGTCGGGGTCAGACAGAATTTCCTGGCTGATCTGGCGGAGCGTATCGGACCAGTTTGTGCTATTCATCATGGCTTCACTTTGGTACAGGAATAAGCTTTAGTCGGCACTTTCACCGCTATCCAGAAGCTACCAGCCCATTGGCCACCTGCCGGTCGTTGCTCAGGCGCGGCACCTTGTTTTGCCCGCCGAGCTTGCCCAGGCTTTTCATGTAGCGCTGAAATGCCCCGGCCGGCAGCGCCGTGAGCTGCAGCGGGGCCAGAATGCTGCCGGTCAGCAGGTCGTCGTAGTACACGTTGCGGCGGCGCAGGCCCTCGTCGAGGGCCGCGGCAAAGGCGGCGGCATCGTGGGGCGGGCGGGCAAACTCGACCAGCCACTCGTGCCGGCTCGGCTCCTGCGGGTCACTACTCACGCGCGGAGCCACAGTGAATTCCACGACTTCCACTTCCGGAAACCGGCTCATGGCCTCGCGCAGCGTCTGCTCGACTTCCTCGCCGATGACATGCTCGCCGAAGGCCGAGAGAAAGTGCTTGATGCGGCCACTGACGACCACCCGGTACGGATTTTTGCTCACGAAGCGTACCGTATCGCCGAGGCTGTAGCCCCAGAGGCCGGCGTTGGAATTGAGCACCAACGCGTACTGTCGGTCCAGTTCGACTTCCCCGATGGTGAGGCGGGACGGATTGGGCTCAAAAAACCGCTCGGCGGGAATGAACTCGTAGAAAATACCGGCGTCGAGCAGCAGCAGCAGGCCGGGGTTGCCGGGCTGGTCCTGGAAGGCCAGAAAACCTTCGGAAGCCGGGAACAGCTCGATGCTGTCGATGGGGCGGCCGATGGTTTCGAACAGCTTGGCCCGGTACGGCTCGAAGTTGACGCCGCCATACACGAACAGGTCGAACTGCGGAAAAATATCCTTCACGGGCCGCCCGGTCAGTTGCACCAGCTTATCGAAGTACATCTGCACCCAGGGCGGAATGCCCGAAATCAGGGTCATGTTTTCGGGCAGGGTTTCCTCCACGATGTGGTCGAGCTTGGTTTCCCAGTCCTCGATGATGTTGGTGGAATACGTCGGCAGCTGGTTGCGGCGCAGGTAGGCCGGTACGTGGTGGTTGACGATGCCCGACAGGCGCCCGGTGTGAATGCCGCCCACCTTCTCCAGCGCCGGACTGCCCGACAAAAACATCAGCTTGCCATCCAGAAAGCGGCTGTTGCCGGTGCCCTGGATGTAGTGAAACAGCGCATCACGGGCCCCGTTGATGTGGTTGGGAATGCTGTCCTTGGTCAGGGGAATGTACTTGGCCCCGGAGGTCGTGCCCGAGGTTTTGGCCAGGTATTCGGGCTTACCGGGCCAGAGCACGTTGGCTTCGCCGGCTTTCACCCGGTTGAAATACGGAGCCAGGGCCTCGTAGTCGCGCACGGGCACCTGCCGCGCCAGGTCGGCGGGCGTGTTGATGGCGGCAAAGTCGTGGTCGTGCCCAAAGGCGGTGCGGCGGCCCTGGTCAATCAGCTGCCGGAACACGCGCTGCTGGGTAGCTACGGAATCCCGCTGCCACTGCTGGTAGCGGTGGTGAATGTAGGCGGCCAGCGGACGGCTCAGAGCAGATTTCAGACCCATGCGGGGAGGTGGTGAAGTAGTGAAATGGTGAGTTGTCGTGCGGCGGGCAGTCTAGCGGTAGTGCTCCACCGGGAAGCGGGCAGTATCGGCAGGCTCCACGTGCTGCCAGGGGCCCCAGAGCGGCGTAATTTTCACGACCCGGTACTGCGTATCAATGGTGGGAAATACGTTGCGCCGCTGCTGCACGATACGCACGGGCGGATTGACCGACTCATACTGTACCATTTCTTCCTGCCAGCCCCCGTCATCCTCAAACACGAGTAGAAAGGCACAGCTTAGCCACAGTGGTATGGTGGTTAGCAGCAGTAGAATTCCGGCGTAAAAGCGCCAGCCTTCCTTGAGCCGGGTTTCAAACTGCACCCATACTGCTACGGGCCACAGGGCAAACAAACAGTTTTTGGCAGTATCAAAAGTGCGCAACAGGCTGTGGCTGATAGTTTCAAACTGCCAGTCGTCTACCACGGTATTCACCACAAACAGCCCAAAGCCCAGCCAACCCAGCCCGATAAGGAGCGGCCGAAACCAGGCGGAAGCCGGGAGTTTACCTGAAGCAGATGAATCCATAGAAGCGGGAAAGTAGGCAAGATGGGCCATAAAGCAGAATTGGACCAACTCCGCCGCCCGCTAATGAGTATATTCAGTTACACAACCTCAACAACACCAGCACCATGATTAATCAGCGCGGAAATGCCGTTTGGAACGGCGACATCAAAGGCAGCGGCGAAGTTTCGACCCAGAGCGGCACGGTCAAGGCGCCCTACTCGGTTGGGGCCCGGTTTGAAGGCCAGAAAGGCACCAACCCCGAGGAGCTGATCGGAGCGGCCCATGCCGGCTGCTACACCATGTTTCTCACCGGCCAGCTCACCAAGGCCGGCGCCCAAGTCAAGCAGATCCGCACCGAGTCGAAAGTAACGCTCGATACGTCGGGTGACATTCCCAAAGTGGTCAAAATCGTGTTGACGACCGAAGGCGAAGTGGAAGGCATCACCCAGGAAGAATTCCAGAAGCAGGCCGAAAACGCCAAGGCCAACTGCCCGATTTCGCAGCTGCTGAGCGCCGTGCCCGAAATGGAGCTGGCCTCGGCCACGTTGAAGTAAGCACGAAAGACCGTCATGCTTGATCTGGCGTCCGCTTGGCTAGCATGACGGTCTTTTGTACCATCAACTGACAAACCAAAAACCGGTTTCGCCCCAGGCGTTGCCGGTTTTTCGTTTACTTTGTGGTCAGACCTCTACTTTCTATGCCCCGCGCCACCAAAACTACCCGCATCCGGCTGCGTCCCGCCGACACGTCCAAGGTTCCGTTTTGGGGCCAGCTGCTCATTGGCGTCCTCTGGATTGCCTACACGCTATTTCTGATCAGCTCCGACGAAGGCGCCCAGGACTACCATTTTCTGCACTACGTGTTTCTGGTGTTCAGCCTAGTGTATATCGGCTACGTGCTGGTGCACAACGCGCCCATCTTCGGCACCCAGAGCTACCTGGAGTTCACGCCCGGCTACATCGTGCACAAAGGCGGCCTGTTTCGTCCCAAGCAGGTGTTTGCCGCCGAAGATATCGAGGCCATCGACCTGGCGCCCATGCAGCTGCGCATCCGCCTGCGCTCCAACGACCTGTACACACTGAGCCTGCGCGAAGTAAAAGGCCCCAAGCGCCGGGAGAATTTTCGCAACGAAATCCGCCAGTTTGCCGCCCAGTACAACATCACGCTGCGCGAAACGGCCCCGGCTCCGCGCAGCTAAGCAGCCGGTATTCGTACCAACAAAAAGGTCCTGCGGAGCTTGGCTCGGCAGGACCTTTTTGTTTTGGGCAATGCAATGAGTGCGGGCAGCTTACTTCTTGACAAACTTCTTGCGCAGGTCCACTATCGTGTTGCGGAAGTTTTTGTCGCTGTCAATCAGGTCAGAAACGGTCTGGACGGAGTGAATAACGGTGCTATGGTCGCGGCCCCCGAAGTGGAAGCCGATGCTCTTGAGCGAGTGGCTGGTGTGCTCCTTGGCGAAGTACATAGCCACCTGCCGCGCCGTCACGACTTCCTTCTTGCGGGTTTTGGCCTTGAGCAAATCCAGGGAGATGCTGAAGTACTCGGCTACGGTTTTCTGGATGAAGTCCAGGTTTACCTCGGCCTCTACTTCCTCGATGATGTGACGCAGGGCCTGCTTGGCCATTTCCAGGTCAATTTCCCGCCGATTGAGGCTCGACTGGGCCACCAGGGAAATCAGCACGCCTTCCAGCTCCCGCACGTTAGTATTCACTGAGTGGGCTAGGTATTCTACCACCTGCGGGGGAATATCGATGCCGTCCTGCTCCATCTTGTTCTGGATGATGGCCATGCGCGTCTCGAAGTCCGGGCTCTGCAAGTCGGCCGTCAGCCCCCACTTAAAGCGGGAAAGCAGCCGGTCTTCCAGGCCGTTCAGGTCGCGCGGGGGCCGGTCGGAGGTCATCACAATCTGCTTGCCGGCCTGGTGCAGGTGGTTGAAGATGTGAAAGAACATCTCCTGGGTTTTGTCCTTACCCGACAAAAACTGCACGTCGTCCAGAATCAGAATATCGACCAGCAGGTAGAAATTGGCAAAATCCTGCACCCCGTTGTTGCGCAGGCTCTCGATAAACTGATTCGTGAACTTCTCGGCCGACACGTAGAGCACGAACTTATCGGGCGAAGTGGCCTTGATGTGGTTGCCGATGGCCTGCACCAAGTGGGTTTTGCCCAGGCCCACGCCGCCGTACACCATCAAGGGGTTGAAGCTGGTCGTGCCGGGCTTGTTGGCCACGGCCAAGCCCGCCGAGCGGGCCAGGCGGTTGCAGTCCCCTTCCACGTAGTTCTCGAAGGAATACGTGTTGTTCAGCTGCGACTTCACATAGTTTCGGTCGATGGCCTTGGTGGCTTCGAACGGGTTGCGCAGCATGTCGGGGTTGCTGACGGGCGCCGCTGCGGCAGCCGCTACGTTGCGAGCCGAGCCGGTAAGGGCGCTGGCAGCAATGGCGGCAGCCGGTGAAGCGGCCTGAGTGGGGGCAGCCGCCTTGCGCGAAGTCGGGATGTTGACCGTGCGCGGCTTGTTCTGGCTGTTGCCCTGGTCCACCACAATGGAATACTCCAGGCGACCTTCCGGCCCCAGCTCCTGGTAGATGCCTTTCTTTAGAACATCGACATAATGTTCCTCCAGCCATTCGTAGAAAAATTGGCTGGGCACCTGGATGATCAGGACGTTATTGTGGAGCTGCACCGGCACGATTGGCTCGAACCAAGTGCGGAAGCTTTGCTCACCAATATTAGCCTTGATGACGCGAAGACAGTTGGCCCATACGGTTCGGCAATCCTTCAGCATCAATTAGTTAAGACAAAAGCACCAGGTGCTTACAGGACGGACAATAGGGTCGGAAACGGGGTCAAAAAAGCCCGTTTTTTCTAGGGGGAGACAAAAATGTGGAAAAGTCAGGACACAAAAAAACGCTCTTTTCCTTGCTTTTCTCACCCCACTAGTACAGGAACTACGGCGGAGCTGGCAACAGCCAGCCGTTTGGTGCCATGCTCGAAAGCATAGTCGAGACGGCCTAGGTTGATGCCTGACCAGCCAACCTGGTTTACGAGGGTGCGGTGGCCCTTGGGTCCTGCTATTACGTCGGGCTTATCGAGGAAGGTGTGGGTGTGGCCGCCCAGAATCAAATCGATGCCCGCTACCTGGGCCGCCAGCTTCAGGTCGTCCATCTTGGCGCTTTCGTATTTGTAGCCCAGGTGGGAAAGGCAGATAACCATGTCGCACCGCTCGGCTCCGCGCAGCTGGGCCACCATGGCCTGGGAGGTAGCCACTGGGTCGAGGTACTTGGTGCCCCCGATGTTGCGGTCCGAAATCAGGCCGGCCATTTCGATGCCAATACCGAACACGCCGATGCGCATGCCGGCCTTCTCAAACACCTTGTACGGCTTGAACTGCCCGGCCAGAATGGTCTGGGAGAAGTCGTAGTTGGCCACCAGAAACGGGAAACCCGCGTGGGGCAGCTGCTTTTTCAGGCCTTCCAGCCCGTTGTCGAAGTCGTGGTTGCCCAGGGTGCTGGCGTCGTAGCCCATCTGGGTCATGAGCTTGTATTCCAGCTCCCCGCTAAAGAAATTGAAGTAGGGGGTCCCCTGCCAGATATCGCCCGAGTCGAGCAGCAGCACATTGGGCTCCTGTTTACGAATCTGCTCGATCAAAGTGGCGCGCCGGGCCATGCCGCCCATGCCCGCGTATTGCGCGCTACCCTCCGGAAACGGCTCGATGCGCGAATGCATGTCGTTGGTGTGCAGAATGGTGAGGCGCACGTTCTGGGTTTCGCGGCCCACGGCGGGCAGGCTCAGGCCCAGCAGGCCCAGGCTGGCCGCGCCCACCGATGTATGCTTTATAAAATCGCGACGATTCATCGTAGTCAAGGTGCTAATGAGGAATATAGGGGGTACATAAGAACGTGGCAGTATGAATAATACGGGTCTATAGGATTATGTACTGAGTCATCAGCACACTTCTCTCCTTAGCACCGGGGTGCATTATTCACAGTCCCGCATTGCTCACATCAATTTCACCCGGCCTTCAACTCTCGCCATTACGGGCTTGCCCTCTTTGGTGAGCATGCGCAGGTGGTCGGCAATGGCGTTGCGCAGCAGCACGCCGGTGGGGCGGGGCTTCAGCGGCTTAAAAAACACCATCTGGTCGCCGCCCCCGGCCAGGTAGTCGGAAATGGCGATGGTGTAGGTGCGGGCCGGGTCGAAGGGCTTACCGCCGATGAGAACATTCACGGCTTTGCCCTCGGGGCTGACGGTGTAGGTCACGTTCGACAGCGCCATTTTGATGCGGGCAGTATAAGCCAGCAGATCCTGCATCACCGGGCCGGGTGCGTCCAGCACTACCAGCTCGTTCTCGAAAGGCATCAGCTCGAACACCGAGCCCAGGGTGAGGGGCCCGGCCGGCAGGCTGGCCCGCAGTCCGCCGTTGGTCATCACGCCCAGGTCGATGGGCTGGCCTAGCACCTGGCTGGCCCGCTCCCGCTGAATATCGCCTACGAAGTTAGCCAGCGGCGACTCCCCGTTGTTTTTAACAATGGCCACCGGTGCCACGCCCAGCACTTCACTCATCTGCTGATTGACCTGCTGGCGGTAGGGCGCGATGGTCGCCGCCGCTTTGGGGTCGTCGGGCAGGGTTTTAGAAACGGGCTGCGCCGTAACCGGGGCCAGCTGGGGCTTCACCTGGTAGCCGCCGCGCTGGCAGCCGAAGGTGAGGCCAGCGGTTAGTAGCAGGCTTAGCGCGGAAAAGTGAGAACGAGACAAAGACATGCAAAAAGGGAAATAGGCGGAGGGCAAAGGTACGGGCCCCGAAACTTTATTTGGTCAGGTTAACGCCCAGAAGCACGTAGTGGTGCCACATGGTGTCCTTAATTCCAACCGAATTGATAAAGCCGGAGCTTTTTTCCGTGCGGGCCTCCATGGTAATCAGGCGGCCGCCCAGGGCCTGAAGCTGCGCCCCGAGGCTGCCCACTACACCGGGGTCGAAGCGGCTGACGGCCCCAGGATCCAACGGGGCTTTCCAGGTGCCGTATTCCGATCCGGCATTATAAGAAGACTGCTGCCGGATGATAGGCACGGCTTCCAGGCCAAAGTTGGTCGAGATGCCCAGCTGCGCTATCGGCCGTATCCGGCCGATGGGATAGGTATAGCGCAGCATAATAGGTATCCGGAGGTAGGTAAGCTCCACGCGGCCCTGCTCCTTATAAGGGATAGAGCTGCCGAAGCTGGTAACATACTCGGCCTGAAACTCCTGCTGCTGGTAGAGCGCTTCGATCTGCACCGAGAGCTTTTCGCTGAGCCGGGGCAGCGTCAGGCCCAGGCGCAGGCCGCCTACCAGCTGGGTGGCGTTGGGGAAGCGGGCGTCGTTGTAGCTGGTGTATCCCGTGATTTTTAGCTGGCTCCGGTTGATGCCCCCCACGATGCCCAGCGTCAGGCGCGGCAGGCGCGAGACGGAGATTTGCTTCTCATTCGTCGCAGTACCGCTCACGCAGGTATTGTAGCGCTTGATAACCGCGGTCAGCGCGCTTTGGGTAAAGCCCAGATCCGACACCCGCTGCTGCACGCTGGGGCAGCTGGCAAATGCCTCGGCCAGAGTGCCGCGAAACAGGTTCTTTTCCTGGTAGCGGATACTCACCTTCACCTCCGAGGAGTTGTTGGTTTGCACCAGCTTGCGGCGCTGTACCAGCTCGGTGGTGGCGGCTTCGCTCGTACTGATGTAGAAGTGGTCCTTGCCGTCGGCGTCGCGCCGGGAGTAAAGGTTGGCCGCACCCGCCACTAGCACCTCCAGAAAATACGGTCGGGCCGGCTGCGCGGCGCTGTCGGGCACCGTTACGGGGCGGCTATGGTATACTTTGGCGCCACTCAGGCCGTAGGCCAGCAGCTCGGCCGGCGCATACTCGCGCACGGCCCCACCCTGGCGGAAGCGGCACTGAGTAGCGTTGCGCAGAGCACTGCGGTTGTCTACTTCGCCGCGCACCGTGTCGCCGGCCGGCTGCACGATGTAGCCGGGCCGGAAATCGGTTTGGGCGGAGGCCCCGAAGGACACGGCGAGCAAGGGCAGCGCCAGCAGGCGTAAAAAGGAAGGCATGAGTGCAAGAGATAGAGAAGCAGAAATAGAAAACGGGGGCAACGCTGCGCTGCTGGTTAGCCGGCACAAGCTCCGGGCAGTCAACACTATCGGCCGACTGCTAACCGCGGTTATTTACCAAAAGTGAAACCGGCAATGACAGAAATATCCTGCTTGCCCGATATGCGCCCGGCTTCGTGGGAAAGGGCGTCGGTCAGGCTACCACGGGCCTCCAGCGTAACATCGCCGCGCTGGGTGGGAATAGCAATGCCTGCGCCCAAAGTGCCCCCGATGGCATAGCTGCGCATATCAATAGCATACGTGTCGGTTTGGGGTGCACCGGCGTTATTCTTGAAAGACAGTGATGCTTGAACCGTATTTTTCGTGTACAACGCAAATAGGGGGCCCGCATGGAAGTAGGGACGCACCGCCCCTTTCGGAAAGGTGTAGCGCAATGTCGCCGGTATCTGGATAGAGTTCTGGACAAGGTCGTAGGTGAGGCGTCCCTCGCTACCGTTCATCAACTGCGACTCCGGAACCAGATACTCCTTGATGAACGAATGCTGCGTATAAAGCAGCTGCAGCTGCATAGTCAGCTTAGGATTCAGAAAGGCCGGTGCAAAATCGAGACCTACGCCCCCACCCAGCGTCCAGTCCGACGTTACCTTCTTGCCCTGCACCCGTTCCACATCCATCTGGCTGTTGTTGCCCAGCACAAAAGCAGCCAGCCGCACTTTCGACCCGCGCGTGGGCTGGGCGTAGCGCACCGGGCTACCCGTGCAGACGTTGTACTCCGTTATGATTTTTACCAGGGCCGACCTTTTCAGCTCCATACTCTTCACGCCCACCTGGGTGGCGGGACAGTCGGCCAGCAGAGGCCAGAGCACGCTCCGGAAAGGATATTGCCGCTCGCGCACGGTAGTTGGCTGCTGGGTTTGAGGATTGAAGCGGGTAACGGTGGTGTCGCGCTGCACCAAAGCCTGCAGGGCTGCCGGGCCTTTGCGTACGAAATAGTGCTCTTTGCCCTCTGCATCAACGTGGGGAAACAGGGAAAGAGCACCCAGTGCCAGGGCCTCCAGAAACACCTTAGAAGAGGTAGCTCCCGGCAGCACCTGCGTTTGGTACTGCTCGGCATTTGTGAAGCCATAGCCCAGCAGCTGCTCGGGCTGGTATTCGGTTACGGGCGCGGCGGCCGAAGCCCGGAAGCGGCTGAGCTTGGCATTATACTGGGCACCGCGGTAGTCCACTTCGCCGCGCAGCGTGTCGCCCCCCGCAGCAGGAAGCACGTAGCCCGGCCGGAAATTGGCTTGGGCGGAGGCCCCGAAGGACACGGCGAGCAAGGGTAGCGCCAGCAGGCGTAAAAAGGAAGGCATGGGTAAAAAAGGCAAGCTGAAGACGTTGAGTAAGAAGTCGGATACGTTGTAAACCGACAAAGCTACGGGGAAAACAGGCAGCGCCAAGCCACCACCACTGTGCTTGATCTTCGGCCAATGCGGTATCTTTACCCCGTTCCTATCCGCCGGCACTGGTTGCCGGCTCTATTCCCTTTCCTATGGCCGATACCCCGCCCTCCTCGCCCCTTTCGTTTTCCGAGTTTGACTCCCTCAGCACTGCGGCCTGGCAGGAGCGCATCCGGCGCGACTTGAAAGGAGCCGACCAGGCCGCCCTGGAGTGGCACACCCCGGAGGGCATTGTGGTGCAGCCCTTCTACCACCGGGAAGCTTTGGAAGGCCTGCCGCAGGGGCAGATGATGAACCCCAACACCCAGTGGCTGAATATGCCGACCTACGCCGTCGGCCCCGCCGACAAAGGCCACCGCGCCATCGAGCTGGCGGCCGAGGCCCTGACGCGCGGGGCCGACGGCATCTACTTCGAGCTAACCGACGCGGCGGCCTTCGACGTAACCTTCCTGCACGAGCGGCTGCCCCTGGCCACTACCTACATTGGGTATGCCGTCCGGATTGGAGCGGCCGGCTTCGTCGAGCGGCTGCTGGCTACCGGCACGGCGGGCCTGCGCGGCTTTCTGCGCTTCGACCCCGTCACCGACCACACCCCCGACCTGGCCCACCAGCTGGCCGACCTGCGCACGGTTATTTCCCTGACGCGGCAGCTGCCCGAGTTTCGCGCCTTGACCCTGAATGGGGCTTTCTTTGCCAACCGGGGCGGCACCGTTATCCAGCAGATCGGGTTTGTGCTGGCGGCGGCCACCACCTACCTGGAGCAACTGCCCTCGGCCGAGGTAAGCCTGGCGGAAGTAGCCGCCGCTTTCCAGATGCAGGTGGGGCTGAATCCCAACTACTTCTTCGAGATTGGCAAGCTGCGGGCCCTGCGCCGCCTCTGGGCCACGCTGCTGCACGCCTACGGCCTGCCTACAGAGGCAGCTCAGGCCCTGCGCATCTTTGCTGCTACCTCCACCTGGTCGCAGACCACACTGGACCCGCACACCAACCTGCTGCGCGTGACCACCGAAACCATGGCCGCCGTGCTCGGCGGGGCTGATGCGGTCAGCGTGGCGCCTTTCGACCGGATTTACCAGAGCCCAAACGAGTTTTCGAGCCGCCTGGCGCGCAACCTGCCCGTGATTCTGCGCGAGGAAGCCGGCCTGAACCGCGTAGCCGACCCCGCCGCTGGCTCCTACTACCTCGAAACCCTCACCGACCAGCTGGCCCGTGAAGGCTGGGCCGTGTTTCAGCGCGTTGAGGCGGCCGGCGGGCTGCCGACGGCCATTGGTCTGGTGCTACAGGAGCTGCACAGCGTGGCCCAGACGCAGTTTCAGCGCATTGCCAACGGTGAGCAGATCATCGTGGGTACCAACCGGTTCCAGAACCCCCAGGAGCAGTTCGACTACAACCCCAAGCGCCTGCTGCGCAGCAAGGAGTTCGACTCGACGCGGGCGGCTTACCCCTCGGAAGTGCTGCGGCTGGCCACGGCTATGCACTTCCAGCGCCGCGAGAAAAAGCGGCGGCGGGCGGCCGTGGTACTGCTGGGCACCCACACCAACCAGCTGATTCTAGAGTCGTTTCTGCGGCTGCTGCCCCAGCAGGAAAGCCTGGCGCTGAAAGCCAGCCACCCGGAAGGCACGCTGTCGGTGCTGTTTTCGACGCCGGAAGCCGCCACGCTCATGTATGCTACTCCCGACCAGTTCGGCCACTTTGCCCGCGTAGTCTGCCGCGTGCCCGTCGACGAGCCCGACTTCATTCCGCCCACCCTGCTCACCGCTGACCTGGCTACTATGCAGGAAGCCGTGTCGCTGTTTGGCTTCCGGGAGTTCAACGTGGAAGGCTATAGCACCGAGGATGTGCTGGCCCGCCTGCAAGGGCGCCGCTAACCGGCTGGTTTGCCTTTAACCGAAGCGTCCCCGGTACCAAGCCCTTTGTGAGGCTGATACCGGGGACGCTTTGTTTGGGCGTATGCGCTACTTAGAGAAGGTGTAGCCCAGCAGAGCATTTACATTTGTAAAGGTTGAGCCACCATACAAGAGGGATGGGCCACTTGTCTTTTCCGCACGCAGCCCCAAGGAAAGCTGCTGCCCGTTAGGCAAACGCAGCTCCAGGCCAGCCCCGGCGCCCAGACCAAAGGCAAAGGTTTTTTGTCCACCCAACAAGGAATAGGTGAACTGTGGATATACTTTGTCATCTGAGCTGGTGAAGTACACTTCATCCTCGCTGACCCCAGCCAGCAAACGTGCCGATCCGCCAGCTTCGGCATAGGGCCGCAACCGGCCATGCCCGATGCTGTAGCGCAGCATAGCTGGTATCACCACGTAGCTCAGTTTGAGTTTCACATTTTCCCCGCCCATCAGCGCGGGCACGGCTTTCTCCTCGAAGGACCGGTTCCGCTCGTAGAGCACACCAGAATGCACCGTAAAGGGCGCGCCTTTATAGCCCGGTGTAAAGGCGATACTCAATCCGACAGTGAAGTAACTATCTCCGTCGTACGAGCGGTTTTGGGCATCGCTGCCATCGTTTCTACCCATAGCAAGCATATCCGAAACGCTCCTGCCGACCAGAACGCCGAAGCCGAAATTGCCCCGGTGGGCGCTTTGCTTCGCGACCAACTCGGGCGCGGCACAGGTGTTATAGCTCCGAACAGCTTTTTCCAGTTGTTGGGCCTGGAAGCTGTATTGTGTCACGCGCTTGGCCTGATCGGGGCAGCTCTGGAAGGCGCGGGCCAGCGTGTCCTGGTAGAGCGGCTGCTTCACCAGATAATTCCTGCCGTTCTGCTGTATCTGCTTCTGGCGCTGCAGTAGCTCCACCAGCTTGCCCGGGCGGTAGCCGCCCAGAAAGTAGCGTTCCTTACCATCAGAGCTTAGGGCGTACAGCGTCAGCGGGCCGCGGGTAATCGTTTCCAGAAAGACGGGCATGGTCGCCACGCCCACCGAGTCGGCAATACGCGGCACTGTCTGGCTTTCGTAGGTCAGCATGTCGGTGCCGTAGCCGCGCAGCTCCGTGGGCTGGTACTGCGTGGCAGCGAATTGGTCAGCGGCCTGAAACTCACAGGTCAGGGCATTGCGGCTGGCCCGGCCCAGCACGACCGTGCCGCGGAGCGTGTCGCCGGCCGGCAGCACGACGTAGCCTTTTTGCGGGCCGCTCTGGGCCTGGGCCGAAGCAGGGGCCAGAAGAGTGGTAGTACCGTAGAGAGACAGGCTGCTAACCAGCAGCGAGAGTAACTTTTTATTCATCGAATCGATAAAAAGTGGTGATAGATAATTTGCGGGCTCAAAGCTAGGCAACTACAGTAGAATACTAATATTGTTGGAAATATTATTCTCTGACTTTCTGCGCTTTTGCCCGTGTTTCAAGCGCGGCAGCTCCTTGGCCTAAGCAACTTAGGCACCTCCCGTCGGGGTGTTTAACCGGAGTAGCCAGTGCAAAGCCGCAGTTCGCCTACCGGCTCCGCTTGTGGCTCCGCAGCAGGCTTACGTTGCCCCGCCTGGAGTTATTGCCAATGCCCACGTTCGAGGGCCCAGCCACCACCGCGCCGGCCCTGCTTTCGGGCTAAACCCAGTATCTTTCCTGCCACTTTCGCTTCCGACCATCTGCTTTCCTGCCTGCCCGATGAAACCCGACTTCGCCCATATTCCCTACGACGCCGCTCCCCTGCCCGCCGCCGTGCCCGCCACGGAAGCCACGACCACGCCCGAGGGCATCCCGGTAAAGAGCCACTACTCGCCCGACGACGTGGCCGGCCTCGACCACCTGGGCTTCGGGGCCGGCACCGCGCCCTACCTGCGCGGCCCCTACGCCACGATGTACGTGCAGAATCCCTGGACCATCCGGCAGTACGCGGGCTTTAGCACGGCCGAGGAAAGCAACGCCTTCTACCGCCGCAACCTGGCCGGCGGGCAAAAGGGCCTCTCGGTAGCCTTCGACCTGGCCACCCACCGCGGCTACGACTCCGACCACCCCCGCGTGGAAGGCGACGTGGGCAAGGCCGGCGTGGCCATCGACTCGGTGGAGGACATGAAGATCTTGTTCGACCAGATTCCGCTGGACCAGATGTCGGTATCGATGACCATGAATGGGGCGGTGCTGCCGATTATGGCCTTTTATATCACCGCCGCCGAGGAGCAGGGCGTGAGCCCCGAGAAGCTGGCGGGCACCATTCAGAACGACATTCTAAAGGAGTTCATGGTGCGCAACACCTATATCTACCCGCCCACGCCGAGCATGCGCATCATTGCGGATATCTTCGCCTACACGGCCAAGAACATGCCCAAGTTCAACTCTATCAGCATCTCGGGCTACCATATGCAGGAAGCCGGGGCCACCGCCGATATTGAGCTGGCCTACACCCTGGCCGACGGCCTGGAGTACGTGCGCGCCGGCCTGGCCGTGGGCATGGACGTAGACCAGTTTGCGCCCCGCCTGTCCTTTTTCTGGGCCATTGGCATGAACCACTTCATGGAAATTGCCAAGCTGCGCGCCGGCCGCCTGCTCTGGGCCAAGCTCATGAAGCAGTTCAACCCCCAGAACCCGAAAAGCCTCGCCCTGCGCACCCACTGCCAGACTTCGGGCTACTCGCTCACCGAGCAGGACCCCTTCAACAACGTGGCCCGCACCGCCGTGGAAGCCCTGGCCGCGGCCCTGGGCGGCACCCAGAGCCTGCACACCAACGCCCTCGACGAGGCCATTGCCCTGCCCACCGACTTCTCGGCCCGTATTGCCCGCAACACCCAGCTCTACCTCCAGCACGAAACCGACATTACCCGCGTCGTGGACCCCTGGGGCGGCTCCTACTACGTGGAAACCCTGACCCACGAGCTGGCCGACAAAGCATGGGCCCTCATTCAGGAAGTGGAAAGCCTGGGCGGCATGGCCAAGGCCATTGAAACCGGCCTGCCCAAGATGCGCATCGAGGAAGCCTCGGCCCGCAAGCAGGCCCGCATCGACTCGGGCAAGGAAACGGTGGTAGGCGTGAACAAGTACCGCCTCACCGACCGGCAGTTCGACAACGAGCAGCAGATCGACGTGCTCGACATCGACAACGCCGCCGTGCGCGAGTCCCAGATTGCCCGCCTCACCACAATCAAAGCCGAGCGCGACAACGACGCGGTGAAAGCCGCTCTGCAGGCCCTGACCGACGCAGCCCGTAGCGGCCAAGGAAACCTGCTGGAGCTGGCCGTAAACGCCGCCCGCCTGCGCGCTACCCTAGGTGAGATTTCCGATGCCCTCGAAGCCGTGTACGGCCGCCACCAGGCCACTATCCGGGCTATTTCGGGCGTGTATTCCGCCGAGATGAACTACGACGAGGAGTTTGCCAAAGCCCGGGCCGCCGCCGATGCCTTTGCCACTGCCGAAGGCCGCCGCCCCCGCATGATGGTGGCTAAAATGGGCCAGGACGGCCACGACCGGGGCTCCAAGATCATTGCCACCTCCTTTGCCGATGTGGGTTTCGACGTGGACATCGCGCCCCTGTTCCAGACGCCCGGCGAAGTAGCCCGCCAGGCCACCGAAAACGACGTGCACGTGGTGGGCGTGAGCAGCCTCGCCGCCGGCCACAAAACCCTGATTCCCCAGCTGATTCAGGAGCTGCGGCAGCTCGGCCGCGAAGACATCCTCGTCATTGCCGGCGGCGTCATCCCCGCCCAGGACTACGACTTCCTCTACCAAGCCGGCGTAGTCGGCGTGTATGGCCCGGGAACGGTCATTGCCGTGGCCGCGCAGGAGATTTTAAGGAAGCTTGAGGGCTGACTTGGTAACAAAAGCCCGTCATGCTGAGCTTGTCGCAGCATGACGGGCTTTTGTTGAATGCGGCTTAATTTATCAGTCGATGTATAATAATGGCAAGGCAGGGCAGAAAGAATAAATCAACACCGTTGAAGCATCGCTTCAACTTTGCGTTTTGGCTAAGGTTAATATATATAACAATTATCCCAGGCTATTTCCTTTACACCTGTATTCAAGGCGCTGTCAGGTCTCGTGCGCTAAGCAAGAAAACCGTTTCAACCAAAGCAGTAATCATTAACCAAAAGAACTTTTTTGGCAATAGCCCTGTGAGCCATGAGTTTTCGTATTCGTACCAATTTACTTTAAACGGCAATATTTATCAGGGCGATTCACGCAGACCTAGCCTACATATTGGCGACACAATACTTATCGAATATGTACCCGACAATCCTGTTTATAATCAACCTCTCGGGCAGTGAAACGCTAATTAAAAACAGTCAGGAAAAATTGCCTTTATACACTGCACCAAAATAGCTCAGCAGGAAATATAGATTGGTTGGCACATACCTTTTACTATGCGGAATACCTAATTAGGTTTTCACTCGTCTAGACTAAAAAGGTGGTTGATTCTGTTGATTCTTCTCCCTTTATTTGCTTTGGTGGCTATCAAAGAGCTATTGATCCACGGGGCACCAAGTATAGGCGTTGTTTGCCTGCTTGGTTTCTTACTGTTGTCAGCTCGTGCTCTTACGCCTAATGTCACCCTTACAGAAAAGGCCAAAGTAATTGAGGGGCCCCGGCAGTCGCTCGGCTGTGCCGAGTGACCACTACGCCGGAGCGGCTTTGCCGCGAGCGTCCCAGGCCATATACCGATGCTAATGGCACGGCCTGATTCGCAGCAGAGCTGCTCAAAGCGTAGTGGTCACTCGGCATAGCCGAGCGACTGCGAAGCAGGCCAGCGGACCGGTTTCGTTTCTCCTCTCACCCCCGCCGCTTCGGCGGCCACTCCCGCTGCTTAGAAGCTCCTTCACACCGCTTAGAAGCTCCTTCACACCGCTTAGAAGGTCATTCATGGCGCTTAGAAGATGCTGCACGGGCCTTAGAAGGTCGTTCACGGGGCTTAGAACCTCGTTCACACCGCTTAGAAGATTGTTCACGCCTCTTAGCACCCTGTACACGCGACTTAGAACATCATTCACGGCGCTTAGAAGATCATTCACGCCAGCGTGACGGGCGTTTGTACCGCTGTACTTCCCGTTTATAGCGGCAATATGCCTTTGCGTACTGCACTGGCTATTAGTCTATTGCCAGCGCAGCCGGCTTTGGCTAATGTTACGGATAGTATTCATCCCTACCCTTCTATCCGTATGAAAAAAAACAAGCCCGAGGTGCGGCAGTACCTCAGCACCGACAGCAAGATGCGCCAGGATATGCGCACCATGCACGGGCATTACCTTACTGATCTGGCAAAGTTCACGGCCTTCAATCCCACCTTTACCGCCGCCTTCGGCCAGCAGTGGCTCGCGGCCCTGGAAGCGGCCGAAACTACTCCCTCGGGCACGGCCCTGCGCTCCGACCTGAAAGAAGACACCCAGGCGGTGACGGCCCTCATGGAACTGGCCCGCACCCAGGTGCAGAGCCTGTTTTACTACGTGGAGCAGGCCTTTCCCGGCAACACCGGCCGCCTCGACCAGTACGGCAAAAAGCAGTATGCCCAGGCCCGGCAGAAGCACGATAAGATGCGCGCCCTGCTGCCCGGCGCCATCAGCAGCGCCACCCGCGACCAGGCCGAGCTGACCAAGCACGGCTTCAGCCAGGAAAAGTTGGCGGCCCTGCAGCAGCTGGCCAAAAGCCTCGACCAGGCCGATACCGAGCAGGAAATGCGCAAAGGCAGCAACACCGAAGGCACCGACGACTACGTGCGCCTCCAGAATGCGGCCTACAACTTCGGCCAGCAGCTGAGCAAGGCCGCCAAGGTGGCTTTCGTATCGGAGCCGCTCAAGCAGCAGCTCTACCGCCTGGCCGCCCCCGGCCCCGACGGAGAAGCTAAAAAGGGCGGCAACGGGGCGGCGTAGCCGGGTGAGGCGGCAGTGGTAAGCATTACCAAAACCGTCTGTCATCCTGAACGCAGTGAAGGACCTTATCACGTTAGAGCGAGTCGTATCAACGATAATCGTTCTGGCGTGGTAAGGTCCTTCGCTTTGCTTCGCGCCGTTCAGGATGACAGAGTAAACAACACCAGCCCGCGAGGTTCCTCGCGGAGCTTGAAATGACGGGCTGGCGTATTTAGGGTCACCTTACAGGGGCAGCCACTCGCCGTCGGCGGGCACGTGCACGCGGGCAGAGAGGCCCTGCTCGGCGAGGTAGGCTTTCGTGGTGGCGCGGTCTTCGGCGCAGTGATTCACGGCTTCCAGGTGCACGGCGTGGATGGTAGCCTGCGGGGCGTGTTGTGCCACCTGGGCCACGTCGGCGGCCGTCATCACGATAGCGCCGCCCTGCAGGAACTGGGCTGCACCGGCATTTACTATGATGGTCGTGGGGTGGTGCTGGTCGAGGGCCTGGCGTACTTCCTCGCACCAGATGGTGTCGCCGGCAATATAGAGGCGCTGTCCGTCGGCGTCTACCACGAAGCCAGACACTGTACCCATACGCCGCCCGATTTCGCCGAGGCCGTGCTGGCCGCCGGTGCGGGAAAAGCGGATTCCCTCCCACTCCAGCTGGGGGTCGACGGGCAGCACCTGGGTGAAGCCGGCGGCGCGCAGGGTTTCCACGTCGGCGGGCTGGCAGAGGATGGGCAGGTGCTTGGGCAGCAGTTGCTGGGCTACCGTGTCCCAGTGGTCGAGGTGGGTGTGGGTGAGCAGCACCGCGTCGAGGGAGGCTACCAGGGCGGGCAGCTCGGTGGCGGCAAAAGGCAGCTCTACCACCGGGTTGCGCACGGTGTTGGCCGTCTGCGGGATGGGGTCGTACTGGAAGCGCGGGGCCAGCAGCGGGTCGACGAGCAGGGTTTTGCCCGCTACCTTGAGCAGCAGCGTGGCATTGCGAATTAGTTGAACTTGCATGGCAAAAGCGGGTTAAGTTGTGGCCGGGTACTACCTGAACCCAGGCAAAGCGGATGCGGTTATGACCCCGCTCCGAACCCGTCAAAAGTACCCCGTCCCCAGGCCCGGCCCAAGAAGGTTACCGGCTGGTAACCCGTTCACTTATTTGTTTCCTCCTCCGTTTCCTGCCATGCGCCATACCTACCACGACGTCGAATTCTGCGCCACCCGCGTGGCCCTGGGTCTGCTGGCGGGCAAGTGGAAGCCCATCATCCTCTTCCACCTGTTTGGCGGCCCGCGGCGCTTCACCGAGCTATGGCGCGGCATTCCGCGGGTATCCAAGAAAGTGCTGCTGGAACAGCTGCGGCAGCTGGAAACGGCCGGCCTGGTAGAGCGCACCGTGCACAACGGCTTCCCGCCCGAAGTCACCTACCAGCTTTCCGCGAAAGGCACCGAACTGGGCCCCATCCTGCGCCGCCTCGACCAGTGGGCCATGACCCATATTGAGGGTGTGGTGCAGATTTCCTGAGGCAGCAGTCAGGGCCAGGCCAATAGCGCGGCCAAACTTTCGGGCTACTTTTGCTCCTCCTATCAACTCCCACGCCCACCCCATGCGCATCGACGAACTAGACCAGGAAGACGCCGACATCGATTGGTTTGCCACCGACAGCCAGGGCCACATCCTGCACGTGGCCTCGGGCGGCGGCATCCTGCCCGAATCGGTGGCGGCCTCCCAGGAGGTGCTGCTGGAGCTGCACCAGTACTTCCTGACCCTGCCCGACACCACGGCCGCCGAGGCTGCCACCGGGGAAGATGGCACCGAGGAAGCTGGCAGCTACCAGAGCTTTGCCCGCTACGCCCGGCGCGGCCTGTTCTCGTTCGAGAAAACCCGCCTGCACGAGCGCGCCGATACCCGCTACCACCTTGTGGCCCGGCCCGTGGCGCCCCTGCTGATAGGTACGCTGCCTAAGCCTCTGGCCCAGCTGCTGGGCCGCACCCAGCTGCCGGACACCGTGGCCGGGCAGCCGACGCTGGACGTGACGCGCATTCTGTAGGCTGTTGCGGGTGGGCCACCGAGCTGGTTGTGGCCCAGCAAATAGCCACTCTCATCGGCCAGCACCTGGTAGATCAGCAGGGTGCGGCGCCTGTGCTGGCTGGTCGCTTTAAAGCAAAAAGAGCCTGGCTGAGTAGCCAGGCTCTTTTCAGATAACAATGGTTGCCGGCCGAGCCTAGCGTACCGTCAGGGCCGCGGTGCCTACCTGGCCGTTGCCGAGCGTGGCGCGCAGCTGGTAGAGGCCGGGCGTAAGGCCATCGAGCGACACGGGGCAGGCGCCGGCCACCGGGGGCAGCTGCTGCTCGCGCACGGTGCGGCCCAGCACGTCGCTGAGCACAAGGCGGCCGCCGGCTGCGGGCAGCAGCAGGCTCGTGCTGCCCGCAGCCGGGTTGGGGTACAAACTCAGCTTCAGAGCGGCAGTGGCGGGGCGCGTGGAGGCCACCGTGCCGCCCGCGTTGAGCTTGGCTACAAACGTATTAATACCGGCGCCGCTGCTGTTCAGGGTGCCGAAGGTCGCATTGCCCACAATAGCCCCGGTTACGTAGGCATTGCCGCTGGCGTCGGTGTCGATGCCAAACCCGATGGAAGCATCCGTAACCGGGTTGGTGCCCGCCACCCGGGCGGCCCACAGCACATTGCCGGGGCTGTCGTAGCGGGCCACAAACATGTTTTCGCCCACGGCGCTGAGCGCCGTGGTACCGAACGTGGTAGTGCCCTGGATGCTGCCCGTGACATAGTAGCCACCCCGGCCGTCGTAGGCGGCAGCCGTGGCCGTCTGGAAGCTGGCAACGCTGGAGCTGATCTGCCGCGCCCAGAGCTGGATACCGTCTTTGGTGTAGCGGGCCACGTAAATCTTGCTGGTTTCGCCGTTGGTGTTCGATACCCCGTCGTAATAGCCGCAGAGCAGCGGGTTGCCGTTGGCATCGAGGGCAATGTTCTGGCTGTTGTCCTCATTCACGCCCCCGTCGCGCCGGGCCCACACCACGTTGCCGGCCGCATCCACTTTTACCAGGAAAATATCGACGCCGCCCGCGCTGGCCAGGGTGGTATTGCCGTAGGTGAAGCCGGAGTCGAATCCGCCGGTAATGTAGGTATTGCCGGCGCCATCAACGGCGGCGGCGTTCGTGAAGCCGGAGGAGCTTACCTGCTTGGCCAGCAGCACCGTGCCAGTGGGCGAAAAGCGGTACAGGAATACACCACCGCCCGTGAGCGGGGTAGTGGTGCCAAAGCTGACGGAGCTGCTGAAATCACCGGCAATAGTCACGTTGCCGCTGGCGTCGACATCGATGCCCTGTGCGTAGGTGCCCGAGGCCCCGCCCTGCTTGGCCCACTGCAGCACGCCCTGGGCATTGTATTTCAGCACGTACGCCTCGTTGCCGATACTGGTCAAGGAAGTAGTGCCCGCCGTGAGCAGCTGTTCGAAATAGCCCGTCAGATACGCGTTGCCGGCTGCATCGATGGCCACCCGGCCGAAGAATTCGGAGCCACTGCTCTCAACGGCCGTAGCCCACAGCACGGTGCCGGCCGCATCGTACTTGGCCAGGTAGATATGGCCGTCGCCGGCCCCGGCCCGCAGCGTGGTGCTGCCCAGCGTGATAGTGCCATCAAACACTCCGCTTACATACTGGCTGCCGTCGGCCGCTACGGCAATACTACGGCCGTTGCTTTCACCGTTGGTGCTCGAAATACGCCGCACGCTGGCCCAGGAAGGGCTGGTTTGGGCCTGAGCCCCCACTGCTGGCAGCCCGAACAAAGCCAGGGCAAGGAAAGAGGTAGAAATCTTCATAGGTAAATGACTAGAAATAAGAAAAAGAAGAACGTAACGCTCCTCAGAGCATTGGTTGGCAACAAATATAGGATTTAGGCCCCTTGCCGGCGGGTCGTATCCTTGGTTTATTCCTGCCAATTCCATTATGGCCGGCGGCAACGGGGCGGCTTTTTTCGGGGTGGCCGGTGGGCCGGGCCGCGGCCGCACAACCACCAGAGCCTACTTCCGCGTACCCGGTTGCACCACCTCACTGATTCTGGTATGGAACCTAACCCCATTATTCCGGCCGGCGTATTCGCCCGCATCGAGCACCAGGGCCAGCCCCTGACCGTCGTAAAAATCCAGGAAGTCTACGAGGGCGACGCGGCCCAGCTGCAGCGGGAGCTAAGCACGGCCCTGCACCTGAGCCCCAATGCGCCGCTGCTAGTGTTACCCATAGAAGGCGGGCCGCTCATTAACCAGGGGCAGGCTGAGCAGCTCTACAACGACTTTCTCTCGACCAATACGGCCGCCGTAGCCGAGCAGCCCTGGCAGCCCATCTGGGGCTGAGTCCGGTCGGCTTCCGCCCCGCTGCTAAGTGCCGGGAGGCCTGCGCCGGGAGAATAACGCAAGGACAACCAGCTGAAATATCGGCTTGGTGCTATTTTGCGGCCGGATAGATCTTCTGCCTGTTTCTCTGCCCTATGTCCGCTTCCACTCGGCTCCAGCTGCTCGGCCACGCCAGCTTCCGCATCACCACCCCCGAGGGCCGCATCATTCTGCTCGACCCGTGGCTGCGTAGCAACCCGTACGTGCCCGTGGAGCTGCGGGAGCAGGAGCGGGCCGACCTGGTGCTCATCACCCACGGCCACGACGACCATTTCGACCCCGAGCTGCCGGCTTTGCTGGCCCGCACCGGCGCCAAAGTAGTGGCGCCCGCGCCCGTGCGCTTCTACCTCTATGAGCAGGGTGTGCCGCCCGGGCAGTTCGAGCCCATGAACGTGGGTGGTGGCATCGACGTGCTGGATCTACGCCTGACCATGACCGTGGCCCAGCACGCGGCCCACGTGGATTTGCCGGAGGACAAAACTGGCTTCCAACATGAGGCCGTAGGCTACATCCTGGGCTTCTCCGACGGCACGGTGCTCTACGCCGCCGGCGACACCGGCCTCTTCGGTGACATGCGTCTGCTGGCCGACTTCTACCGGCCCACCGTAGCCCTGCTGCCCATCGGCGACCGGTACACGATGGGTCCGCGCGAGGCGGCCTACGCCGCACGCCTGCTGCGGGTGAAGCACGTGGTGCCGTTCCACTACGGCACGTTTGCCTCCCTGCCGGGCACACCCGAGCAGCTGCAGGCCCACCTCACCCCTGCCGATGCCGTGACGGTACACGCCCTGCGGGCCGGCGACACGCTGGAACTGGCAAGGCTTATCCCCTAGTGCGGCAAGCAGTTGAGGGTGAAGCCGCAAGCCGGGCAGGACGCTCTTGCCGCCTACGCTCAGTACTATGCCGCGTTGATAAAATACTTTTTAGTTTTTTAGCTCTGGCGCTGGCAAAAGCCAGCGCTTGGTTTTTAGGGGTTTCCAGCCGCTAAGCCCGCTTTTGTGAGAGTAAGCAGCAGAACCGTAGGCGCTTAGCCAAGCAGGAAGCCCGAATTATTTTTTTCTTGGATAATGACATTTATAAATAAGATTTTATACTTTCATTATCAGGATAAGAGGTTGGATCGTGGTACCGGGCTTTTGGAAGCATTGTACAAAGAGCTTGGTCAGCAGTTGGTAGGTTGTTTACCCGCTGCCGTTGGACAGACAGCAAGTAGTTCGTTATTTATCAGACAGTTACTCTAGCCACCTGAGTACCAGCCGCCGTTGCGCGGACTGGCCGGGATGTGGTCTATTCGGTATAGTTTCCTCTGAATTCTTCTTGGTTTCCCCGGCTCGCGCTTCGCCAGCCGCCGTTGTTTTCTCCCGCAGCTGCTTTCTCCTGCTCGTGAGGCCCCATTGCGGCCTCTGCGCACCTCCCCGCCTTTGCTTTTTCCGTGGTCAACTGCCCGTTACGGGCTGCCGCTGGCAGCGCCGTGTAACGCCTCATTGCAACTAAACCACATTTTTCTCCCATTTCCCACTCATTCTTTCTCCATTTCCTTGCCCTATGAAACAACTTTTTCTTGCTCTCGCCCTGCTGCTCACCCTCACCGTTCAAGCCCAAACTCCCACCTGGACCTGGCTGCACACCGTGGCCGGCACCAACACCGTTTCGGACGTGGCCCTGCTGCCCAGCGGCGACTTTCTCGTGACGGGCCGCTTCGACAACAGCCTGCAACTCAGCAACCGGCTGCTTACCCACACCGGCCGCTGCCTCTATATCGCCCGCCTCAACGCCAGCGGCCAGGTGCAGCAGGTAACAAAGGTGCCCACCAGCAACGACGTGCTGCCCACCAGCCTGGCCGTCGACCGCAACGGCAACGGCTACCTCACCGGGGCCTTTCGCGGCACGCTTACGTACGGCAACGGCCGCATCAGCTCCCAGAGCCTCGATGCCGACGATGTGCTGCTGCTGAAATACAATGCTAACGGCTCCATCGGGTGGGTGCGGCAGGCCAGCAGCACCGGCCCCGATATATACGCCTCCCCGAACACGGGCTGGTCGGTAGCGGCCGACGCGGCAGGTAACAGCTACGTGAGCGGCGCGGTGAGCGGCGCCACCGTGCAGTTTGGCAGCCGCAGCTTCAATAACCGGCAAAATCAGGCCTTCACGGCCAGCTACACGTCGCAGGGCGCTTTGCGCTGGGTGAACGTGTGGGATGCGCCGGCGGGTAGCTACGGCAGCAGCGCGGCCCGGGCCACGGCTGTGGATGCGGCCGGCAGCTGCTACGTGAGCGGTAATTTCTCCTCAACCTTGATTGTTAATGGCACCACGCTACTGCCCGCCAACTTCGACAGCAACCTGTTTCTGGTGCGCTTCGACGCCCGCACGGGGCAGCTGCGGTGGGCCAAGGCTACGGCCGGCTACGGCGACGGGCGCAGCCTGGCTACCGATGCGGCCGGCAAGATTTACCTGGCCGAAAGCTTCAGCGGCTCGGCCACGTTTGGTACCACCACGCTCACCAGCACCGGCAGCGCCGACATCTTCCTGACCCGCTACAACGCGCAGGGCCAGAGTGAGTGGGCCACGGCCTTGGGCGGCCCCAACTACGATTTTCCCACCGATATTGCCGTCGACCAAACCACCAGCCAGGCTTACCTGACCGGCTCCCAGGCCAACAGCCAGGCCTTTATTACCCGCTTCCAGGCCAACGGTCAGGTAGCCAGCACCACGCTGGTGGGCGGCCCCGGCACCAGCACCGGCAGCAGCCTGGTAGTGGATGGGCGCGGCAACGTGTATACGGCCGGCACCGCCACCGGCACCTGCCAGTTTGGCCCCTATGCCACGTCGGGCACGGCAACCAACTGCTACCTGGCCCGCTTCGGCGCCCCCACGACTACTGGCCGCCGCGAAGTGGCAGCACTGGAATGCACCGTATTCCCGAACCCGGCCCAGGGCCGTTTCACCCTGCGCGTGCCCGCCTCTGAAGCGCCGCAGACGCTAAAGGCGACGCTCTACAATTCCTTCGGCCGGATTGTCGCCCAGCAAACCCTGCGCGGCACCGAGGCCCAGTTCGATATTTCCACGCTGCCCAGCGGCCTGTATGTATTGAATCTGGAAGGTGGCCCGGAAGTGAGCAGCCAGCTGGTAACGGTTCGGTAGTAAGGCCGCGTGGCTTGCCGTTCGGCCGGCCAATCAAGCAAAAAGGCTCCGCAGTGCTGCGGAGCCTTTTTGCTTGTTCATAGGTCAAACCTAAAACCAAACCAGCACCACCAAGGCCACTACGGCCAGCAGAAAAGCTACCACCGCCGTGTTGACGCGCATTTCGGGGGAGCGGCCGGGCAGCAGCCCCAATACTGCCACCACGAACAGCACCACTGGCAGCAGGCCAAACGAGCCGTAGATATTGCCGCCGGACACCTTGATGACGGATGCCTCGCCGGGCACCGTGGGCGGGGCGCTGATGCGGCGCACCACACCCAGCAGCGGCGTCTGGCTCACGGCAGTCAGGCGCTGGCCCTTACGGACGCGGTGCCCAAACCGGCTGGGCACCCGAAACGCGGTGCGCGGCGTGGTCACGTCGTAGGCCATCTGCGGATCGGAGGCGGAGGACGACACCGACACGATGCGGCGCACCAGCACCACCTCACCAGCAAACTCGCGCGGCGGCAGCGCCCAGTCGAGGGCCAGCAGCAGGCAGAAGGCCACCAGGGCCGCATTCAGCCAGCGGGCGGCCGGGGCGTAGCGCGCCAGCATCAGCTGCAGGGCATCCGGGGGCGGCGCGGGCGGGGGCGGCTCCTGGGCCAGCAGTACGTTGTAGGCCAGGCGCCGGCCGGGGTTGCCCAGAATTTCGTAGCCGGTGTGCACTTCCTGCAGGCGAGCCTTCATGGCCGGATCGGCGGTGCGGCGGCTCAGCCGGGCTTTTTGCTGCTGATAGGCCCGCTCAATTTCCAGCGGGCTGGCCGTAACCGGGACGCCCAGAAGGCGGTAATAATCCTGCATGGAAGGAGCTTGACTCTGTCGGGGAAAGCCTAAAATAGCAAACCCCGCCCGCCCCTGCTATGGCCCAGCCGGATATTTCTTGCCACCAGGCCCAGACGCCCGGTGCGCCGGCGCGGCTACTTGCGAAACAGCGCGAACGAGCGGTGCGCTTTATGGGCCTGGGGCTGGTAGTACTTATACACGGGCCGGTGCACGTAGCGGCGGCCGCGCTGCTGGGCCCGCGCATACGGGTTGCCGGCCAGGGCCGCCACGGAGGAAACCAGCAGCAGAACGAGGGCCAGGGCCAGAACGGGACGCAGAATAGAGGTGTGCATGGGGTAGAGCGGGTTAGAGAAGTGGAGTGCCTACGGTCAGCGGAGCGCCGCCGTATTTTTCTCAAAGAGAAGCACTCCGGCCCCGCCCTGCTGGCTTTTTAGCCCGATACCTTCTTTTCATCTGCAAACGACTATATTCCCTATCCGGAGGTGGCGGCCGCCCATCGTCACCCGCGCTTTTAGGGCCTGGAAGCAGCAGTCCGGCGGCCGAGTAGCCTAATCAGCCTGGGCACGGAATCCACCTCGTAGGCATCGGGGCCGGCCGCCAGCACCCGCCGGATACTCCGGCGGGAACGGGCCCCGAATGTCACCACGGCCAGGTCGGCGGCATGAGCTTGGCCCGTATTCCCGGGCGTAGCCAGCGCGTCGCTGATGACGACGGCCTGCACCTGCTCGGCCTGGGCCAGGGTCAGGTTGGCAGCAAAGTCACCGGTGATTTCGTAGCCCAGGGGCACGGCCGGCCACAGCTGGCGGAAGTAGCGCAGCGTGGGCAGCCGGGCCGAAACGAGCAGGATGCGGCCCGGCGGCACCTTATACTGCCGCAGGGTTCTGACCAGTTGCCGCACCAGAGCCGCCGAGTTACGCTGCACCTGCTCAGGACTCAGACAGGGCAGATTTTCGTGCAGATCCAGATGCAGGTAAGGATACTGCGGGCGGTGGGCCAGGCGGGCCAGCAGCGTGTCCAGGGTCACGAGCCGCTCATGCTGAAACCAGTCGTAGGGCCAGCCGCCTCGGTAACGCAGCCGGGTCAGGGCGGCGGCCGGATGCTCATTGGTGCAGCCCCGGCCGGTTTTGGTCATCGAGTCCAGCGTCTGGTCGTGGTAGAGCACGGGCACACTGTCCTGGCTGAGCTGCAGGTCGATTTCCAGGCCCTCGGCGCCGTCCTGCAGGGCCTTTAGCGCACTGCGCAGGCTGCTTGGGGGCAAAGGGTTGAACGGATTCAGGGGCGTAAAGAAGCCCGAGCCGGCGTGCCCCACTACCACTGGCCGGCCCGGCGCCCGCCGCAACGATTCGGCGCCTTCCTGGGCCCGGGCCGGGAGGCTGCAACTCAATATTCCTGCCACCAGCAGGCTGCCGAAGTTGGTTTTCATGGCGTCACTACATGGGGTACGACTACCGGGGAGCGGGCACTCCTATAACCGCTTCGGGCCCCTTCGGTTAGAAAAGCCGACGCACTTAAAGCGGCTACCCGCTGGTGGGCAGCACGGCCCCCAGCCACTGAAACAGCTCCCGGTACACCAGAGCCCGCACCGCCGGCCGCGACAACACCAAATCGTGCATGCCGCCCGGAATCGTGGCTACCGTCACGCGCGGGCCCAGCCGCGGACTCAGCTCCCGGATGTGGCGCACGTTCAGCACGCCATCGGCCTCGAAGTACTGCTCGCTCCAGCCCGAATCGGTGACGGTTTTATCGGAGTGCATTACCAGCACGGGCTGCCGGATGCTCAGGCCGCGGGCAATGCGCTGGTGCCCGGTGTGAATGGCACGCAGCCAGCCCGTATTCACTGGAAACACCTCCAGCGGCTTCCAGGGCAAATGATAGTCCCACTCGCCGTGGTAGCGCTGGTGCAGGCTCTGGCCGTATTCGGTGGGCAGATTGGCCGGCAGCTTCAGGCCCGGCACCCACCGTCCTATCCTGGCGGCCAGCGGAATGGCCACTTTGCGATTGAGCCAGCTTTGGTGCATTTCCAGAAATGGGCTATTCAGAAACAGGGCCGCTACCGAGGCCCGCAGCGCACCTTCCTGGGCGTAGAGCGCCACAATGAGGCCGCCTGTGGAGTGGCCGCTGAGCACGATGGTGCAGTTACCCTCGGCCAGCATGGTGGTCAGGGCCGCGTCCAGGTCGGGGTAGTACTCGCGCAGGTCGCGCACGTTGTTCGGCGTCTGGTGGGGCAGCCAGGAGCGGCCGTATTTGCGCAAATCCAGGGCGTAGAAGCGGAAGCCGTGGCGCTGGTACTCGGCGGCCATGTCGCGCTGAAAGAAGTAGTCGGTGAAGCCGTGCACGTAAAGCACCGCCCGGCTGCCGGCCGGCGCGTGGCAGGCGCGCACGAGCGTGCTCACCACGGGGCCTTCGTAGTCGGCGGGCTGGGGAAGCACAAGCTGCTCGAAGTCGGGCCCGAGCACATCGGGTTGGTAGCGGGTTTCGGCCATGCGGCGGGGAAAAGTGGGTCGGTAGCGGTATTACGGGAGGAAATCATCAGAACGTCATGCTTCGCCTGCGCGGACGCCAGATCAAACATGACGGACGGTTACTATGGCTGAGGCGCTCTAAGCCAACGACTACCATCAGACAACTGCCATCAAAAGCAGTAACGCAGGAAACGGCGGGGCGTTTTTCTCCTATATAGCATACTATTTATTCTTGTGCGGCCGTTCCTTGCCGTAGCTTGGCGCGGCGGTGTGTTTGGACACTGCCTGTTGCGGGCACCTCTTTCATGCGAACTTGTATACTGGCGGCCTGCTTGCTGCTGCTGCTGTCGGCGGGCCCGCCGAAATCGGCTTTTCGGGAATATCAGCTGACGTATCCGCGGGTGCGCCTGGCCTACGCCCACAAATGGCCCCAGCTGCAGACGCTGCTCCGTAGCCGCCGCATCGACCCGGCCCGGCTTGAAGTGTTTTTCCGGGTGTTCAAGGTTGGCCGTCGGCTCGAAGCCTGGGGCCGCAACCAGGGCGAGGCCACGTTTCAGCTGCTGCGCACCTACCCTTTGGCCGGTACCTCGGGCAGCCTGGGCCCCAAGCGCCGCGAGGGTGACAACCAAGTGCCCGAAGGTTTCTACCGCATCGACCGGTTCAACCCCATCAGCACCTACTACATGTCGCTGGGCCTAGACTACCCCAACGCCTCCGACCGGGCTTTGGGCGGCCCCAACCCCGGCAGCCACATCTTCGTGCACGGCTCCAACGTCACGGTTGGCTGCCTGCCCATCACCGACGACTGTATTCAGGAAGTATACCTGCTGGCCCTGGAAGCCCGCAGCGCCGGCCAGCAGGATATGCAGCTGCACATTTTTCCCTTCGAGATGAATGCCCAGAACATGGAGCGCTACCGCCAGAATGTGAACTACGGCTTCTGGCAAACGTTGCAGCCCGGCTTTTCCTACTTCGACGAGCACCTGACGCCGGCAGCGGTGGAAGTGCAGGCCAATGGCATGTATGTAGTGCGGTAGCAGAATCCTGAAATAATTACGCCCCCATTTTTACCTTCTCTTATTCGCGCTTCATCATTTTCTTATGCTGTCTTAACCTAAAGGTTCCTCCTTCTATCTTAGCCCTGATTATTACCCTTTATCTACCCATAAGATGCCTCGTATCGCCTCGCTGTTTTTGGTAAGTTTGCTCGTATTCTTTACTGCCTGCAAGAAGGAAAAGGAGGAAGTGAAGCCCGTTCCCGCGCTGGAAGGCCGCTGGGAGTACAAAGACAGCATGGATTACACCTATGATGCCACGGGCAAGCAAATATCCCAGAAGCCGTCGGTGGATCCAACGCCGTACTACATGGATCTTACGGCAACGACGCTACAGTATGTCGATAAGAAGACCAATAAAGAGGGAAGCCTGAATCAGATCAAGGTGGAAGGTGATATGCTGTATTTCCTGCCTGTCCCCAGCAACAAAGCCCGCATCAAAAACCTGACTGAGCACACCCTTACGCTCAGCTTTGAGCGCCCCTTGGGCGACCCGAAAGACGGCTATACCCAAGCCTTCGAAGATCATTATGTACGCTAAGTAACCGAGTAACCCAGGCAGAAAGTACCAGTTAGCAACAGAACACTTTTCCTGTTCTGTGTTACTATATCCTCTGCTAAAAGCAAAATATGAATCCACTTTCCATTACCCTGCGCGAATCGGCAGTGCTGGTGCCCGTGTACCGCGACGCGGCCGGTGAGTTGCAGCTGGTGCTGGTGCGGCGCGGGGAGCGGGGTATGCACGGCGGGCAGCTGGCATTTCCCGGCGGCAAGCGCGACCCAGAGGATGCCTCCCTACTGGCCACGGCCCTGCGCGAGGCCGAGGAAGAAGTAGGCCTGCGCCCCGAAGACGTGCAGATTCTCACCGCCCTGCCCGAGCTCAACACCTTCACCGGCGGCTTCCACATCGCGCCGTTTCTGGGCCGCATCCGGCGGCCGGCGGTGTGGTGGTGCCAGCAGCCCGAAATTGCCGAAGTGCTCGAAATCAGCCTGCGTACCCTCGCCGACCCCGCTACCCATGTTCAGGAATGGTGGCAGCTGCCGGGCTGGCCCGAACAGATGCTCGTCGATTATTACCGCGTGGGCCCCTACCAGCTGTGGGGCGCCAGCTACCGCATTATTCAGCCGCTGGTGGCCCGCCTGCTGGCCGGCGAGTGGGACGTGTAACGCACGCAGCCCAGCCGAAAAGATGGGCGGAATGGCGGCCGTAGCCTATCGGAAGAGTGCTCGCGCACTTTGGCACGGATTTCAATTCTTACTTTGCCGCGGCGCCGACCACCACCATTCGTCCGTGCCGCTCCTGAACCGTATGAAACGCCTGTCCTTTTTTCTGCTTTTCCTCGCCTCTTTTGCCGCGCCAGCCACCGCCTGGGCCCAGGGCGAGCAATCTATCTGGTACTTTGGCGGGCAAGCCGGCCTGAAGTTTTCGGGCACCGCCGCCCCTACTCCCCTGCTCGACAACAAGATGAGCACCTACGAGGGCTCGTCGGTGGCGACCAACGCTCAGGGCCAGCTGCTGTTCTACACCGATGGCGAGGTGGTATACAACCGCAAGCACCAGGTGATGCTGAACGGCAAGGGCCTGATGGGCAGCAAATCAAGCGCCCAGAGCGCCCTGATTGTGCCCGACCCGGGCAGCGGCAACGTGTTCTACATCTTCACCGTTGCGCCCCAGGGCGGCAAGAACGGTATGCGCTACTCGGTGGTGGATATGACGCGTGAGGGCGGCTTCGGCGACGTGCCCCGCGCCAACATGCTGCTCATTTCGCCCGTGGCCGAGAAGCTGGCCGCCGTGAAGCACAAGAACGGCCGCGACATCTGGGTGGTAGGCCACCGCTGGAACTCCAACGCCTTCGTGTCGTACCTCGTCACGGCCGAGGGCGTCGAAACCAAGCCGATTCTGAGCAACGTAGGCAGCATGAACGCCGGTCCCGGCCGCAACGCCATTGGGTGCATCAAGTTCTCGCCCGACGGCTCCAAAATAGCCTCGGCTCTGTGGCGGGAAAGCAACAAGTTCGAGGTATTCGACTTCGACAACACCACCGGCAAAGTGAGCAACCCGCGCCAGTTTGGCACTTACGAAGAAGCCTACGGCGTGGAATTCTCGCCCGACGGCACCAAACTCTACGGCACCTGCAACGGCAAGGGCGGTGGACAGGCCGAGGTGTGGCAGTTCGACCTGAAAACCAAAAGCAAGGAAAACGCGGTAAAAATCGGCACCTCCGCCAACCGCAAGATCGGCTCCCTGCAGCTGGGCCCCGACGGCAAAATTTACGTGGCCCGCGAAGACAACCCGTTTCTGGGCGTTATCAAAGACCCCAACGCGGCCGGCAAAGCCTGCGGCTACGTGGATGACGGTCTGAAGCTCGGTGGCCGCCGCAGTAAGCTGGGCCTCCCGAATTTTGTACGGTAGTTTTTTTCGCCTATCATCCTGAGTGAAGCAAAGCGTAACGAAGGACGTTCCTCGCCTATCCCACTTCAGTTTGTACCAACACAAAAGCCCTTTACCACACCAATGGTAAAGGGCTTTTTGGCTTTAGATAGAGCATATCACTCAGGGAAGGAAGGTCCTTCGCAAAGCGTACACCAGATGAAGAATGACAGCCGACAAACAGCAAATCAGTCTTTTATCTCCCCGAACCGGAACCGCACGAAGCCAGCGGCTACGGAGGCATACGGCTTCTTGTCGGACAATAGGCCCGGCAGGTCGCGGGTGCTGACACCGAACTCATAGAGGCTGGTGGTGAAGGCCACGCCCAGGGGCAGCGCAAAGCCGTAGCCGGCCCCGCCCGCCACGCCGCTGCTCAGGCGCAGGTAGCGCACGGGCTTGTAGTCGATGCCGGCTCCGACGAAGGGCGCGGTGATGTTGCCGGCTACCTCGTTGAGCGGCAGCGTCACGTCCAGGCCCAGCTCCAGGCTGTTGGAGATGCGCAGCCCGGCCCCGGCCCGCAGCTTGGTGGGCAGCTGGGCGGTGCGCTCCTGACTGGGCTTGTAGGTCAGCACGCTGTCGGTGCCGGAGGCGAAGATGCGGGCCGCTTCGCTCAGAAAGTCGGCACTGCTCACCCCATCCGACTGCAGCTTTTTGAGCTTCTGGTCGGAGGCCGTGAGCAGGTTACCCTCCCAGGTCATTTTGCCCAGGTCGGTGACCGAGAGGCCCAGGCGCAGCATTTTGCCCGCTTCCAGGGCCACGCCTAGGTCGAAGCCGTTGCCCTTGCCCACCGGCTGCAGGCCGCTGGCCCGCTCCTCGAAGTTGAACGAGGTATTGTTCACCAGCTTGCCGTAGTCCAGCTTGAAGATGGGCGACACGGCGCTGTAGGCCTCCAGCTGGCCGGATTCAACGCGCACGTCGACCACGCCCACGCCCTGGATGTAGCGGTAGCCCACCCCGCCCGACAGCCGAAACAGGGGCAGCGTAATAAGGCGGCGGGCAAAGGCGAAGTTGAACTCGTTGTACCAGGTGCCCTGAAACGCGGTGCCGGCCAGAGCCTCAGTTATCAGCGGGGAAGTGGCCGGGTCGTAGTTGGCATAAATTGGTGCCTCCTGCCCCAGAAACAGGATTTCGGCCGCGTTCTGGTTGAGGGCCATGTGCCCCACGATGCGCTGCCGGTTGCTGAAGGCAAAGCTGCCCAGAATCGGGAAGGAGGCCGAAATGGCGACGGACGTGACGTCGGCATTCAGGTTCAGGGCGTTGTCGGAGGTGAAAGACCGGGCCAGGTCGCGCTTCTCGGCGGTAGTCAGCGGCTGGTCGGAGTTGCGCAGAAACGTGCGGATCTGGGCCCGCGTCAGCGACTCGGAGCCCACGCCCACGCCGCCTTCCCCGATGGTGAAGGCCACAATGGCATTGTTGGAGCGCGCCAGGTTGGCCGGGTTCACGCCCAGGGCCTGGTAGTCGTTGGCGAACGTATTGGCCACGCCCCCGCGCCCCACGATGGAAAAGGAATTCAGCTCAGTCTGGGCCCGCAGGCCGGTAGCGGCGGCCAGCCACAGGCCGGCACTCAGGGCGAAACGAATATTTTTCATAGGGCAGGGCACAGCGTATAAGAGTGGCAACCGGCTGATTGGCGGCTGATAACGGCATTCAAGGCGTACGTATACCTGACCAGCAAGTGGGCGCATTCTAACTTGCGCCTAGTATTTTGCAGGCGGCAGCGGTGGTGGCGCTGGCAAATGTAAACGCTCCTCCCCGGTATTTTCTTTCAAACACCTTCTCCTTTGGCCAAGCGCTTTTCCGTTGATGAGTACGCCGACGGCATCCTGGCCGGTAACCGCATGGTGCTGAGCCGGGCCATTACGCTGGTGGAAAGCACCCTGGCCTCCGACCAGCAGCTGGCCCAGCAGGTGCTGGACCGGGTGCTACCCCACGCCGGCCGCTCGGTGCGGGTGGGCATCACGGGCGTACCGGGCGTGGGCAAAAGCACGTTTATCGAAGCTCTGGGCCTGCAGCTGCTCGGGCAGGGCAAGCGCCTGGCCGTGCTGGCCGTCGACCCCACGAGTCAGCGTAGCGGCGGCAGCATCTTGGGCGACAAAACCCGCATGAACCAGCTGGCGGCCCACGCGCGGGCCTACATCCGCCCCTCGCCGGCGGGCCGCTCCCTGGGCGGAGTCACACGTAGCACCCGTGAGGCCATGATTTTGTGCGAAGCCGCCGGCCACGACGTGATTTTCATCGAAACCGTGGGCGTAGGCCAGAGCGAAACCGCCGTGCACGGCATGGTCGATTTTTTTCTGCTGCTGATGCTAGCCGGGGCCGGCGACGAGCTGCAAGGCATCAAGAAAGGCATTATGGAAATGGCCGACGCCGTGACCATCACCAAGTCGGATGGCCAGAACGAGACGGCGGCCAAGCTGGCCCGCCGCGAGTACCAGAATGCTCTGCACCTGTTTCCGCTGGCGCCCTCGGGCTGGAACCCGGTGGTGACGACCAGCTCGGCGGTGACCGGCGCGGGCGTGGCCGAGGTGTGGCAGGTGGTGGAAAAGTACGTGCAGCAAACCCAGACCAGCGGCTACTTCCAGCGCCGCCGCCAGGAGCAGAACCTGCACTGGCTCTACGAGGCCATCCGGCAGGGCCTGGAGCAGCAGTTTTACGCCCGTCCCGCCGTGCAGGAGCACCTGCCCACACTCCGGCAGCAGGTTATTGAGGGCAGCAAGTCGGCGTTTGGCGCGGCGGCCGAGCTGCTGGGCTTATAGCGCGGCGGAGCTTTCCAGCAAATCCCACCGGTTGCCGTATAGGTCGGCAAACACGGCCACGTGGCCGTAGCTTTCCAACCGGGGCTCTTCCAGAAACTGTACGCCACGGGCTTTTAACCGGGCATAGTCGGCCCAAAAATCAGGGGTATGCAGAAACAGGAAAACCCGGCCCCCACTCTGGTTGCCAATGGCTTTTTCCTGAACGTCGCCTTTGGCCTGCGCCAACAGCAGCCCGGTTTCGGCGCCCGGCGGGGCTATGCGCACCCAGCGCTTGCCCTGGCCCAGGTCGGTATCTTCCAGTAGCCGGAAGCCCAGCACCCCGACGTAATAAGCCAGGGCTTCGTCGTAGTCGCGCACCAGCAAAGCCACGGAACCCAGGTGGAGCGCCATAGGAAGAACTTACGCCCGGCGGGGCCGCAGGGCAAGGTAGTCGAGGTAATACAGGATTTTCACCGACACCGAGTTGTTATGGGGCGTGTTGATGATGTTGCTCAGGTTGTCGAAGTATAGCGGCGTGGCTTCGTTGGCCTGCAGGAAGCTGGAGCCGGCGTTTTTCCAGACGATGCTGACCTGGGAGCCGGGCGCAAACCACCACGAGTACACGGCATCCACGTTGAAGGCATCGAAGGTGTTGTCGCGGTTGCGGGTGTAGGCCACCGGTGCTTCGTCGCCACCGGGGTTCAGGCGGGCAAAATCGAGGTAGCGCACCGTGCTGGTGTAGTGGCGGGTGCGCACCGTGAGCGACATACGGTTGGTAAAGGTGTAAGCCGCCTGCAACACGTTCGACACCGTGACCACGCGGCGGCGGCCCAGCAGCACGGCCCGCGGAAATTCCTTCAGCACGGCGGCATCCTCGGGGTACTGGTCGCTCAGGCTGCCGTCGTCGCCGGACGAAGGGTTCACGTAGCCCATCTGGTTGCGGTTGGTGCTCCAGTCGAGGCTGTAACGGAAGTTGAGCTTGTTGTTGACGCGGTAGCGCGGCGACACACCAAAGCCGATGCCCAGGCGACGGGCCCGCTCAAACCGGTCTTCCTCCTTATACACCCGAATGCCGCCGTTCAGGTCCCAGGCCAGCTTTTTGCGGTAGTCCGACGACAGGAAGGCGCCGAGGTTGCCGTTGGCCGGTACCCGCACGTAGTAGTCGCCCAGCGGCGACTGGCGGGGCTCGAAGTAGTCCCGGTTGATGGGATTCACGTCGAAGTTGAAACCCACCGTGAGGAAACTTTTGGTGAAAGTCGTGTTGGCGCCGCCGTAGAGGTTGGTTTTCTGGTAGAGCGTGGGCTTGTAGAGAAACGACTGGTCGAGGCCGAAGTAGGAATAGAAGTTGTTGACCTTCCAGAAGGGCTTGTAGTGGTTGTAGTTGCCGTAGATGCCCTGGGAAATGTTGTTGTTGCCGAACAGGATGCCCAAATCGTTCGGGTTGTAGCTGTGCGACTCAATGCCGTGATTCACGCCCCAGGTAAAGCTGCCGCTGATTTTGCTCACCCCGATTTGGTACTTGTAGCCGTCCCGGTCACTGATTAGGTCTTCTTCGTGAAACACGTGGCCGCGGCGGCGCGAGTACACCAGGCGGCCATCCACGGCGTAGGAGTTTTTCTTGTTGGCAAACCGGAACAGGCCGCCCGTCACGTTGGCGTCGTAGGTGCGGCCAAAGCGCGTGACGTTGGTGTTGATGAGCGACACGTAGGAGTTGTTCTTCAGGCTCTGGTCGAGCACGGCAATGTTGTAATTGCTGAACGGCTGGGTCAGCTGCTGGCGCTCCTCGCCGGTTTCCTTGTTGCGGAACGTGGCGTACACATCGTTCGAGGCGGCATTGAACACGCCGATGCCCAGGCCCTTGCTCGTGCGCCCCGACACTTTGGTGGCATTCAGCAGGCGGGTTTCCTGCGGGTTTTTCACTACCTTCTCCGTCTCTGTATCGCCAATATTGTAGAAGCCGATGGGCGTGGCCCCCACGCGGCGCGAGTAGAACAGGTTGCCCTTGTTGAACAGCTCGGTGCCTTCGGTAAAAAACTGACGGTTCTCATTGAACTGCACTTCGAAGGGCGAGAGGTTGAGCACCTGGTTGTCGCTCTGCACCTGCCCGAAGTCGGGCACCAGCGTGGCATCCAGGGTGAAGCTTTCGTTGATGCCCCACTTGATGTCGGCCCCGCCGTTGAAGCTGGTCGTGGTGCGGCGCGTGCCTTCTTCCGTCAGCGGGTTGTGGTTCACGTAGCCCGACACGTAGGGCGTGAGCGAGAGGCGCAGGGGCGGCTTTACGTCCCGGATGCCTTCGAGCGTGCCCCACTGGTTCACGAAGCCATCGACGGCGGGCTTCACCTCGTTCCAGAAAAAGGCCTGATTGTCGCGCTTGCGCTGGCGCATAAAGTTGAGGCCCCAGCGCTGCTCGGGCAGGTTGCTAAAGCGGATGGCCGAGTAGGGAATCCGCATTTCGGCGTACCAGTCCTTGCCCTTCACGGTGGTGCGCGAGTCCCAGACGGCATTCCAGTTGAAATCCTCCCCGCCCGCTGGCGAGTAGCGGCAGTCCATCTGCACGCCGCCGGTAGTCACGAAAAAGCCGTAGCCATTGAGCTTGTCGTGGTAGGTATCCAGGAAAATGCCGATAAAGTCGGTGTTGCCGAAGTTGTCGCGCGCCGTCAGCTCCCGCAGAATTGAGTCGCCGGATACGTCGTGCATAATGGCCCCGATGTAGAGGTTATTATCGTCGTAGAGTACGCGCACCTCGGTTTTGTGCTTTTCGGGCGGGCCGGGGTTAGGGCGGTTCTGGATAAAGTCGGTGGCCATGGGTGCCTGCTGCCAGCTGGCTTCATCCAGCTGCCCGTCCAGCTTAATGGCCTCGGTGATGCGCACCGCGTTGAGCTGCTTCTTGGGGGCCAGTACTTTGGCGGCCGCGGCATCGGCGGCAGCAGTAGTCTGCGCGGTAGCCTGGTACGTGAGCAGCCCTACACAACAACAGAGAAGTACACGTAAACGCATGAATGCCGGATGAAGGAGATGGAGAGTGCGTGAATAGATGATAGCCGATGGCTAATGGTTGCTCAACACCCAGGGCGAAGGCATAAAAAAAGGGCCTGCCGTTGGGCAGGCCCTTTCTGAAGCCGCGCAGGCTATTCGGTAATCACGACATCCATATTGAAATTCGTGCCCTCGTTTTTGCCGAGCAACTCCCGGTAGCGCTTGGCCGTTTCCTCGGACTGCTTCTGCCCGTTTACCACCATTCCCGACGCGTTCAGCTGCACTTGGTATGAGCGGGCATTGGCATCGATAAGGCCGTCTTTGCGCAGTTGGTCGCCCAGGGCCACCGAGTTGAATTTCACGTTGCGGGGTGCCCGTGGCACCCGGGGCGGAGCCGGCGGCGTAGGCCCCAGCGGCGCCAGGCTAGTGCGCGGGGCGCGGGGTGCACGGGGTACGGCCGGGGGCGAGGGAGGCGTAGAACCGTATTTAGTGCTGCTCGAATTGCTGGAATAAATTCGGTTGACGTTGCCGCCCGCGTTGCTGAACAACACCGAGCTGCTGGCACTCAGGGCGCGGCCAGTGCCTTCCTCGAACAGCTTGCGGTATTTCGCCTGCACTGCTTCCGGCTGCTTCTGCCCGTCAACGATCATCTCGTTGGCCTTGAGCACAAACTGAAAGTATTTCCGGTCTTTGATCAGGTTGTCCTTCACCAGCTCATCCACAATACCTTCCTCTACCTTGCGGTTGTGCTCGTCCTGGATGGCGCGCTCCTTGTCACGCTCGGCCCGGAGCCGGTCGCGCTCTACCTGGGCCCGCTCCCGTTCGAGCTGCTGCCGCTCGCGCTCTGCCTGAGCCCGTTCCCGGTCGGCCTGGCCGGCTTCCAGCTCGCGGCTGCGGGCTTCTTCCTGCCGGGCGCGCAGCTCCTCGCGCTTCTCACGCAGACGGTCCAGCTCCTCCCTGATTTTTTCGCGGGCTTCCGAATCGGTTTCGTTGCGCTCCGCTTCCCGCAAGGAACGCTCGGCGTCGAGCAGGGCTTTGGCGGCTACCTTGTCGGTATTGCTGATAACGGCGCCTTTCCCGGTCCGCACCTCAACGCGGCTGCCGTCGGTAAACACCTGGGCCAGGGCCAGACTGCGCTGGATGGCATCTTCATTACGGCTCAGATCCTGCTCCAAACGACGCATTGAGCTGCGTAGCTCTTCCTGGTCGCGGGCCGACATGCCGTAGTTACGGGTGTCGTAGTCGAAGTTGAAGTTCGACCTGGAGCTGGAGCGGCTGCGGCTGGCGCGGCTGCCAGGAGCCAGCCGGATGATTTCGGTGCTGTTGGCCTTGGCCTTTTGCTTGCTGCCTTCCTCCATCTCAATGCGCTGCCCATCGACGTACAGTTCCGTAACCCGGCCTTTCTTATCGCGCTTCACGACCACCGTACCGCCGTCTTTGCCGCGGCGCAGGGTTTCGCCCTCGTTGGCGTCGCGCACAATCACCGTGTGCTTATCGTCTTTCGACTTGTTCTTACGCTTCTTCTTGTCGTCATCGTCGTCGCCAAAAGCGGCGGGCGGTGGCGGGGCCGGCAACTCAGAAGGAGCCAGTTCGGGCAGGGTACCGAGCTGCAGTGCGTGCAAGCTGTTAGCCCAGATGCTGTTTTCGGGCCCGAATACGGCGCCCACTAGCTCCTTGGCCTTGTCGGGCCAGGGCCGCGGGTTAGCCATCGATACCACGGTGGTCAGGCCAATCAGCGCCATTCCACCGATTACGACCAGAGCGGCCATAAAGCCTTCGGAGAAGGTAGGCGCAGCGCGGCGCTGTACTAGCCGCCGGATGCGGCCCATCAACGAGCCATCGGGTCCAACGGCTGACAAAGCCAGCTGAGGCGTAGGATACACGTTCTGTCCCATTTCGGCCAGGGCGGCCAGGGCCTTGGCCAGCGTCAGCGGGTCGCCGCAGATGGCGGTAGCCTCGTCGTCGCAGCAGTTTTCGCGCTCGGTGCGCAGGCAGGCCGTAATAAACCACACGGCCGGATGGTAGAAGAACAGGATTTCGGCCATCGACTGCAGAATGTTCATCAGGTAGTCGCGGCGGGCAATATGGGCCAGTTCGTGGGCCAGAATGGCTTCCAGCTGTGCCTGACTCAACCCCAACACAGTGCCCAGCGGCAGCAGAATCACGGGCTTGAGGTGGCCCGCCACTAGCGGGGCCTTCACCAGCGCCGACTCCAGCAGGGTCACGGTGCGCTTGAGGCCGGCGCGGTCGGCCAGTACCTTAAACCGCTCGTTCCACTGCTCCGATAACGGCTCGACGCGGTAGTGGCGCAGACGCTGCACATACGCCAGGCCGCCGAGCATGCGTAGCGTCATGGCCAGCAGCCCCAGAAACCAGGCGGCCACAATCAGGGGCAAATGCTGGTCGAAGTACTGCCGGCCGGTTTCGAGCAGGGAAACCGACTGCTCGGCTACCAGCGCCGACGTAGCCGCGGCTGTTTCCGGCAGGTTGAGCGTCGTGGGCTGGTCAGCGGCAGCACTGGCGGCGGGAATGGCAGCCGGAGCGGCGGCCGTGCGGGCCAGGGCCACGGCGTAGTGGCGGCCAAACGTGGCCAGCGCCAGCCCGAGCATGGTTATCAGGGCCAGGCCGGCCACGTTATAGCGCACCTGAGCCGAGTGCCGGCGCAGCACCAGCAACAGCCCCACCAACGCCAAGCCTACGACGGCACCCTGCCAGAGGGAATGCACAATGGTCCAGCCCACGGCCCGGACGAGCTCCGGCGACAGTACGTTCTCAAGCCAGTTCATCGGGGCCTCCTTTCTCAGTTTCGGGTTTGTCCTGTTCGATTTCGTTCAGCAGCGTCCGAATCTGGCGCAGCTCCTCTTTCGAGGTGCGGCGGTTGCCCAGGGCCTGCATCACCAGCTTCATAGCCGAGCCCCCGAAGGCAGCCTCCACAAATCGGTCGAGCAGCATGCCCTGGGTTTCTTCCTGCCGCACGGCGGCGCGGTACACGTGGGTACGGCTGTCGTCGTCGCGCAGCACCAGGCCCTTGTCGAGCATAAGTTGCAGCAGCTTCAGAGTGGTGGTGTAGCCTACTTCGCGCTTCTGGCTCAGCTCGTCGTTCACGAACCGGACGGTGCAGGGGCCGTGCTGCCAGAGCACCTGCAGGATTTCAAGTTCCGATTCGGTGGGTTTAGGAAGGGGTACCTTACTCATAACGGGGGTGCTTTTCTTGATACGAACTACTTCGTACATCAAACATATACGAAGTAAATCGTAGAAGCAAATTTTACCTACGATTTATTTCGTACAACTAGCTACACAACAGAAAAACCAGCCCCCGGGCTGGTTTTTGGAAGTCGGCAAAAAACACGGCTACGGCTGCTCCTTGGCCCGCTTGCGCTTCAGCGTTACGCGGGCCCGGTGGCAGATGCCGCCCAGCGGCGGGTTGAACTTCGACACCGAAACCTTCACTGACTTCACGTGCGGAAACTCCTGCATCACGCGGTCCATCACCCGGTAGCCGACGTGCTCCAGCAACCGGGCCGGGGCGCGCATCTCCTCGGCCACCACCCGGTAGAGCACCTCGTAGTTCACCGTGGCATCGAGCTTGTCGGAGGTGCCGGCCGCGTGCAGGTTGGTGTCGATGTAGAGGTCAACGCCGTACTTGTTGCCGATTTTCTGCTCTTCATCATAGAAACCGTGAAACGCAAAAAACTCCATTCCTTCCAGTGCAATCTGGCCCATGCGGTGAATTTGTGAGGTGGTAAACTTGTGAGGTGGTTATTCCTAAAGCAGGAGTACACCAGAACAGACAAAGCCTGCCCCGAGAGGCAGGCTTCGATAGTAATTGGCTACAATATCTGCGAAACCCGCAGAATTCGCAGGAATCCGTGGTTTAGATTTCGTCGAAGAACGACTTTTCAGCGGCTGCCATACCCGGGTGGGTAGAGGGCGAAGGCTGCACGATTTCGGGCCGGTCGGGGCCAATGGGCTGGATGTCGGGGGCCGTGGGCTCGATGCGCGGACCGCTGGGCTCGGGCACGCGCGAGGGCTCAGGGTTATAGATGCGCGAAGGATCGACGTGGCCGGGGTTTTCGTGCGGCGTCCGCATGGGCTCGATATCGGGGCCGGGGGTTTGGGCCGGGGCGCCGGGGTCGGGCTGCTGGCCGGGCTTGGGGTTGTAGCTGCCGGGCTGCGGCCCAATAGGGCGGGCCGAGGGCTCGTCGCGCAGGGCTACACCGCCCACAGTGGCAGCAGTGGCGCCCGCTACGGCGGCTACGGAAGAAGTGGAAGCAGAGCCTACGTACATGGCAGTGTCGGTTTCAGGTGAGGAATCGGGTCTGCTCACCTTTACGCTTGCCGCCCGCGAAAGGATGGCTGCCGCCTCGGTTTTCGGCCGGGCTTTCACTTTCTCCACTTTATCGAGGGCATCGTTGGCCAGGCGCTGCAGGTCGCGTACGAGGCTTTCCATCTGGGCTTCCAGGCGCTGGCACTCCTGGCCCAGCCCGTTCACCTCGGTTTTCATCTCGGCCACCGTTTTCTCGGCCTGCTTGTAGGCGTCGTTTACCACGTGGTGGGCTTTCTGGCGGGCGTCGGCCAGCAGCTGCTCGGCCTTGAGCTGGGCTTCGCGCACCCGCAGCTCGGCGTCGCGCTGGGCCTGCTCAGTGATGCTGTTGCCGGTATCCTCGGCCGTCTTCAAGGTGCGGTACAGCGAGGTTTCCACCTCCCGCATCTTGCTTACTTCCTGGGTGGCGTGCTCCAGCTTGAGGCGCAGCTCGCGGTTTTCGTCGCCCATCCGCTCCCACTGCTGCGACAAGGTCACCAGGAAGGCTTCTACTTCTTCTTTGTTGAGGCCCCGGAAAGCTTTTTCAAAGGTCTTCTGCCGGATATCGAGGGCGGTAATTTTCATAAGGCATTGGGGGCGACGTGCAGCTCCCACACGGCAAGACTTCGGTCGTCGCTACACGAAACTAGCCGTTTCCGCGGTCCGGACCAAAATAACTTGTTCACCGAAGTGCCGTGGCCGGCGTGCCGGGCCTTGTCGAGCACGCGCAGCAGCCGGAAGCTTTCGGCCTCCCAGAGCTTGATGGATTTGTCCATGCTGCAGGTGGCAAAAAACTGCCCGTCGGGGCTATAGGCGAGGTGGTTGATGGCAAACAGATGGGCAATGATGCTTTGCTGCTCCCGGTAGCCCTCGGCCACGTTCCAGATGCGCAGGTGGGCATCGCGCCCGGCCGAGAGCAGCTGCCGGCCGTCGGGCGAGTAGGCGGCCGTAAAGACCGAATTGGTCGAGCCTTCGAGCGTGAATTTTACTTGTAAAGAAGCGGCGTCCAGCACCCGAATCAGCTGGTCGCTGCCCCCCACGACCAGCTCACCGCGCTCCTCGTGCAGGGCCAGGCAGCGCAGACTCTTGTCGGAGAGGCGCACGAGGTGGAGCAGGCGAAAATCCTGGCTGTGCAGCACGGCCAGCGTCCCATCGGCCATAGCCACGTAAATGCGCTGCTGCGCTTCTAAGTACGCAATGTCGAAGATGGCCACCGGCGGCAGCGCGGTGGCGTGCACCAGCTTTTTCTGGCCCAAGTCGATTACCTGCAACCCCTGAAAGTTGTGGCCGATCAGCAGCAGGTGGCGCCCCGGCAGGTAGCGCAGGGCATACACCGAGTTTTCGACCCGGGCCACCAGCTCTCCATCCTGCTCGGGCGCGTCGCTGTTCCAGGCCACCACAAACCCATCGGCGCCCGCCGAGTAAAACACCGAATCCGTGGCCGAGCCGGTGAGGGCGTACACGCAGTCGTGGTGGCCGCTGAGGGTGGCAAGCTTCTGAACCTCCGGACGAAAAAGCAGCGGCATGGCGTTGGATTAGGATGCAGGGCAAAAATACGCCAGTTTTGATGAGGAAGGCCTGTTTTCGACTCGCAGTCCGCATCTGGCTCTTGTCAGTGGCTGCGCTACTTATATTTGCCGGCCCCCAAGTCCGGCGCGGCCTTCGTCCCGTATCTTTTCTCATGCCGCTTCACACCGTTACGCCGCTTTCCGAACACGCCCTGCTGGGCCTGTGGCAGCTGACGGAGCAGCCCGCCGACTTGCTGAAGCAGGTGCCGCGGGCCGAGCTGTATAGCCAGTTGCAGCCCGCCACCCGCGACGAAAACCGCACCCTGCAGTGGCTGGCGGGCCGGGTGCTGGCTCACGCCCTGCTGGCCCAGGTGAATCCGGAAGCACGAGCCGTGCTGCGCAACGACGAAAACGGCCGCCCTTTCTTTGAGCAGCTGCCCGATTACGCGGTTTCCCTGTCTCATTCCGGGCAGTGGCTGGCCGCTATTGTCGCCACCCAAGGGCGCGTTGGCACAGATATTGAACTGATACGCACCAAAGCGCAACAGTTGGCCAGCAGGTTTTTATCGAAAGACGAGCTGGCCGACACCGGTGACGACGTAGCGAAACACAGTCTCTATTGGAGTGCCAAAGAGACGCTCTATAAGCTGCATAGTCGCCGGGGCCTGGTGTTCAAAGAGCAAATTCGGCTCAACCCGTTTGAGCTGCGGAAGGCAGGTGTATTGACGGGGCACCTGCTGCTAGAAAACTTCCGCAGCCAACACCAGATTCATTACCAGCGCCTCGCGGCCGACTACGTCCTCACGTACTGCGTGGAGGACGTCGTGGTGCCTCCCTCCTTCAGCCCCTACTCCCCCGTATGACCTTTCGCCGAATTTCGCTTATTGCCGCCATGGCCCTGGTTTTCTCCGCCCTTGCCGTGGGCGTGGCCCGCGCCCAGGATGGCCGCACGGTCAGTGACTTCAGCCTGAAAAGCCCTTCCAACGCCACGGTTACGCTCAGCAGCTACGCCAAAAACAAGGCCGTGGTCGTGGTGTTCGTCAACCCGAACTGTGCTTTTTCCAAGCTGTACCAGAGCCGCCTGAATGCGTTGAATTCGGCCTATAGCGGCCGGGGTGTGCAGTTTCTTTTTATCAACACGCCCATTAACCTGGAAGCCACGGCCGACGCCACGGACGCCGAGAAGCTGAAGGTGAAAACGACCGGGGGCGATGAATATCCTTACCTGACCGACGAAACGCAGAAGGTCAGCGCGCTGCTGGGTGCTACCAAAACGCCGGAAGCCGTGGTGCTGGAGCCCTCGGGCACAGGTTTCGTGGTTCGCTACAAGGGTGCCATCGACGATAACGCCCAGGTGGAAGCCTACGCCAAGGAGAAGTACCTGGCCCAGGCCCTGGACAACGTGCTGGCCGGCCGGCCCGTGGGAGTTGCCGAGCGGCGCGCTGCCGGCTGCCTGATTAAAAAGCCCTAGTTCTTCCTCTGCTAGTGACAGACAACTCTCTTTTACCAGAAAGCCCTTTCCTACTTGCGTAGGAAAGGGCTTTTCATTTAAGGGCACTCAGTACATTTCAGAGGACAGATGGCCGCCGCTTAATGCGCGGAATGTCATATTTCCTCGCAAGGACACGTGGTTGATAGACTACTCCTCGTCTCCTTCTTCGGTGGCGCTGGCTTCGGTGTCGGTCACTTCGCCGCTTTCGTCGGTGAGGATAGCCAGCAGCTTGCTGACTTCGGCGGCTTTGGCCGGTTCCTGCATCTTTTCGAAGCTGAACACGAGGTTGCGCAGGGCCCGGCGCACGATGTCGAGGTGTGAGCAGGGCTCGAAAAAGATGTCATTGGACGAGAGGTTGAGCTGGGCGACATAGTGCTCAATGTCGGTGCGCGACAGGATGAGGCCGCGGTTGTAGCAGTTGATGTAGAAGGCGGGCACCGTACGGTCTTCGGGTCGGTAGGTCAGCACAAACAGGTTGGGCAGGTTTACGCCGAAAATGGGCAGGTTCAGCCGCTGAGCTACCAGCAGATAAATCACGCACAGCGTCAGCGGGTTGCCCCGGCGCGTTTCCAGCACTAGGTGCAACATGGAATTAGCCGGCGAGTGGAAGTTCTGGGTGTTAGCCGCAAATTTATGAGCCCGAAACAGCACGTGGTTCAGCACCTGAATCTGGTCGGCGGGGTGCATTTCCGGGCGCAGCAGCGTCCAGACCTCGAAGCGCAGCTGCTCGATGGCGCGGTTCAGGGCCTGCAGGTCGGCGTCGGGATACTGGTAGGAGTTGAGCAGCCACATACCCTCAATCAGGTTTTCGCCGCCCGAGTCGCGCCACACGCGCAGGCGCTGCTGCAGGCCGTCGAACTGCAGGTTGTGAATCAAATCCTCGAGTCGCTGCTGCTGCTGCGGGTCGAGGGTTTCTTCCCAGGATTCTTCTAAAAACGGAATAATACTTTCCCCCAGGGTCTGAATACGGTCCTGAATCTGCGGAGCAATTTCCGGATCATCCAGCAGGGAGATAAGCGCCTTAATTTCTTTGTTGGTCATGAGCGAATAGCAGGCGGCCCACAACAGGCCGCCGAAATGCGGGAAAGGGCAAATAAAAGCAACCGACACGGCATCCGCACGGCGGTTGCCCGGGATTAACATATGCGCCGGGGCATATTGTTCAATTCCGTAGGAAGGTACTACACGCGCAGTACGCCAGCCACGGGGCGAATGGTTGTGCTGATCCACATAGGACGGCTCCCGCAACGCCTCTGTCAGTAGCTTCGCACAAGGAAAGAGGCCGGTCCGCACCTTGGGGCGGGCGGCCCCACAGCTATACGGCGGCCTTGCGTCCAGGGGCAGGGCCGACTTGCGGGCGGCGGCCAGTCGGTTTGGGGAGCCTTCTGCTAACGTCCTGCCGCGCACCAGCTGGCTTACTTCGGCTGGGCGTTGCGTAGGCGTATCACTACGAAGCCCTCGTTTTTGCTGTTGCGCCCCCCGCTCACCACATCTCCCAGGCCCAGCCGCGGGTCGACGATGCTGTTGACCAGCACCCGGTTGTGGTCCAGCAGCACCGTTATCCGCTCACCGCGGCTGCCCGACAGAAAGCCGGGACTGGTCGTGAACGTCAGAGCCTGCGCACTCACGAAAGCGGACTGCCACTCCAGCCGGGCGCCGATTTCCTGGATAATAGCCAGGATTTCGGCCCGGCTCAGGGCAGTAGACACCACCACAAACCGGAGCCGCCGGTATTGAATAGAGAGTAGCAGTAGCGCCGGTAGACCCAAAAGGCCCGTTATCCAGCCCAGAGCCGGGTCGAAAACCGGGTGACCCTTCACCAGCGCATGCCCCACCATAAACAGCGGCGCCCCGATAGCAAAGGCGGCAAACGCTCCGGCGCTGGCGTAGTGCCAAAAGGCGTCGGCGCCCCGCAGCTGCAGCCGGGCGGCCTGCAGCGCCTCCCGGATTTCGTCCTCAGACATGGCTGGTATCGATAGGGTGCTAGTAAAGTATCGTGTCAGCCTCATCATACTTGCCTCGATAAGAATTACACCAGGTCGAGGCCGTCGGACAGGACTTTCACGCCGGCTTGCTGCCAGGCTTTGAGCAGCGCCGTAAGCTGGTCGCGCTGCTCCCGGGAATCGACCAGGAAGCGGTAGACCACGGGTTCGGGCTGATTTTTCACGTGCACGGTCAGCGTGTTGCCGCTGCCGTCGTGGGCCCCGGTCTTAGGTTTGCCCTGCCCGCGGTAGCCGCTGAAGAACGACTCGATGCGGGCCACGGCGGCTACCGGCTGCTCCAGCACCGGGCCGCTGATGGTGTCGGGGGCAAGCACCACGTGGCCGGCGGTGGTATGCAGTTCTACGCCCAGCAGCGGGACCAGCATAAACACGACTATCGACAGGAAGGCCGCCGGAAACGCCCAGGAAAAGCCCTGCTGCCACAATTCGGCCCAGCGCCCGGACTGCCCGCGGGTGAGATACTGCCCCAGAAAGCACCCGGCAGCCACCAGCCCCGACAGGAGCATGACCACGGACAGGAGGCGGTAGGCGGGCACAGTGCCGGCCTGAATGCGGAGGGTGAGGGCGGGGGGCATGGAGCTGCTCATGTTACGGGGGAGGCAGATTTTTCCGGGGCGCGCAGCAGGCTGCGTTGCTGGGCCAGCACTTTTTTATCGTAGCGCCGGCGCCAGATCTTGTACCAGTGCCGGTTGCGGGGGTAGCTGCGGGTGGCCGTCATGTTATTGACCACCAACGCCACCAACAGCAGAATAATCACGCCCGTGAGCACCGGCATGAGCACGTACCAGTAGCCCAAGGCCTTAAGTTGGGCCGAGCCGATGGTGGCTACTAGGGCGGTAGCGCCGCCGGGCGGGTGTAGCGTTTTGGTTATCTGCATCACCACGATGCTCACCGACACGGCCAGGGCCGCGGCCAGCCACACCTCCTGCCCCAGCAGCCGCTGCATCGTGACGCCCACCAGGGCTCCGAGCACATGGCCGCCAATGAGGTTGCGCGGCTGAGCCAGCGGGGAATTGATGTGGCCGTAGAGCAAGACCGACGTAGCCCCAAACGAGCCGATCATCCACAGCGTATCGGTGCGCTCCAGCACGTAGCTGTTCAGCAGGCCAATGAGGCTGATACCAACGAAGGAGCCCAGAAACGTCCAGATATGCTCCTTGTAGTCAAACAGCGTCTCTTCGTACACAATGACCTTTACCCGACGGGCATGGCGGCGCAATCTTCTTCGCATCATCTGACGTTGGGCGTAGCCAACGGTTGTTCTTCAGGGGCAAAGGTAGGGCACCACCGCTGAAATCGGCTTCTAGCTCCGTGCTACCAGCGGCTTGGAAGCTAGTACAGCGTGTTGCTGCCCAAAACGAAAGCGGCCCGCCTGCAACAGGAATTGTAGGCGGGCCGGGGTACATTCGTCAGCAAAACTTACTTCGCCGCTACGTACTCGACTGTAACAGTGCTACGGATATAAGAAAGTAGAATAAGCCCGACCACGAGCAGCAGTGCTCTGTTCAAGTAGAACTCCGCGCTGAAAGACGAGAAACCATCGAGCATTTCATTCAGAAGACGGCCGGCCAAACTCAATGCCGGACCAGCTACGCAAGAAATAATCAACCACCATTTTAGGTTTGCCAAGGCATATTTGTGCTTGGTCGCTACCAGAAATAACAGTGCCGCCATCCATACCAGCCGAACGCTGATAAGTATAGCAAAGCCTGTCGCCAGGGCATAGCCAGAGAGTAGCAACCCACTAACCAGCGCTGCTACTAGTACCCAGTAGACACCAGCATTATGGAAGACTGTTTTTTGCATTACGATTTGTTCTGTCTCATACGTTCGCAGTCGCTTGGCTGTGCCGAGTAACCACTACGCCAGAGCGGCTGTGCCGCGAGGGTCCCGCGCCGGTCGGTTGTTATGCTGGCGCGTTGCAATTCGCAGCAGAGCTGATCAAGCATAAGTGTCACTCGACACAGCCGAGCGACGGCGGGAAATCATCATTTAGCATATCCGCTCAGCATATCACCAGGGCTTTGCACGATTCTGCCGCTGGGAAATGCTTCCAGAAATTGGCGGCCTAGGCTTTCATCACGAAACTTCACCAGCGTGAAGGAGCTATCAAAGGCTACTATTTCGATTTCAGAAGCTGCTAGCTGAAACGCTTCTGGCTCAGTCCAAATCCGTCGATTACCGTCAGCGTAAGGAACTTCGTCAGGTGGTATAGCTGGCACATCGCCAGCTATACCACAGAAAACGCCCCATACCACTTGTATTTCCTGCCCGGTAAAGGCCCCATATAAGGTTTTACCAGGTAATACACTGTAATGATAATATGGTTCTGAATCGTCTGATGGTTGCCAGGACTCAATCAGCGGCGAATCCGAGCCCCAACATTGCAGTCCGGTAACCAGCCAGTTCAGCTTTTCTACTTGCTGCCGAATTGGTGGCAGAACTTCGCTCAAGTAGGTTTGGTAACCTGCTTCTAAGATGATGGTCATCACACCTGAATCACGCCCACATTGTATGCCTTCTCAATCGGCGCGTGATTGGCCATGCTGATACCTTCCGAAATGACCTTGCGGGTTTCTAGTGGGTCGATAATGGCATCGACCCAGAGGCGGGCTGCCGCGTAGTAAGGCGAGAGTTGCTCGTCGTAGCGGGCCTTGATGCGGTCCAGCAGCTCCTTTTCGGCTTCGGGCGTGATTTCCTCGCCTTTAGCTTTGAGCGAGGCTACCTGAATCTGGAGCAGGGTGTTGGCGGCGGCGGCTCCGCTCATCACGGCCAGCTGGGCCGTGGGCCAGGCCACGATGAGGCGGGGGTCGTAGGCCTTGCCGCACATAGCGTAGTTGCCGGCCCCGTAGCTGTTGCCGATGATAACCGAGAACTTGGGCACCACCGAGTTAGCCATGGCATTCACCATCTTGGCTCCGTCCTTGATGATGCCGCCGTGCTCACTCTGGGAGCCCACCATGAAGCCCGACACGTCGTGCAGGAATACCAGCGGAATCTTCTTCTGGTTGCAGTTCATGATAAAGCGCGCGGCTTTGTCGGCCGAGTCGGAGTAGATAACACCGCCCATCTGCATGGCGCCCTTTTTGGTCTTTACGATTTTGCGCTGGTTGGCCACGATGCCCACGGCCCAGCCATCAATACGGGCCAGGCCGCAGATGAGCGTCTGGCCGTAGAGGTCCTTGTAGGGCTCAAACTCCGAGTTGTCGACCAGCCGCTCAATGATGTCCATCATGTCGTAGGGCTTCACCCGGTCGGATGGCAACAAGCCCAGGATTTCCTTCTCGTCCTTGGCCGGGGCTACGGCTGGCTTGCGCGAGAAGCCGGCCGTGGCCTGCCCGCCGAGCTTGTCGAAAATATTGCGGATGTGCTCCAGGCACTCCTCGTCGGTGGCAAACTTGTAGTCCGTGACGCCCGAAATTTCGGAGTGGGTGGTAGCGCCGCCCAGCGTCTCGTTGTCGATGGTTTCGCCGATGGCCGACTTCACCAGGTAGGAGCCCGCCAGAAACACCGAGCCCGTGCCGTCCACAATCATGGCCTCGTCACTCATAATGGGCAGATAAGCGCCGCCAGCTACGCAGGGGCCCATAATGGCGGCCAGCTGCACGATGCCCATGCTGCTCATCACGGCGTTGTTGCGGAAGATGCGGCCGAAGTGCTCCTTATCGGGAAAGATTTCGTCCTGCATCGGCAGATACACGCCGGCCGAGTCGACGAGGTAGATGATGGGCAGCTTGTTTTCGATGCTGATTTCCTGGGCCCGCAGGTTTTTCTTGGCCGTAATCGGGAACCACGCACCGGCCTTCACCGTGGCGTCGTTGGCTACAATCACGCACTGCCGGCCCTGTACCCAGCCGATAACGACGACCACACCGCCGCCGGGGCAGCCTCCCTCCTCCTTGTACATGCCTTCCCCGGCAAACGCGCCAATTTCAACGGTCGATGAATCCTTGTCAATCAGGTACTCTATCCGCTCCCGGGCCGTGAGCTTGCCTTTGGCCTTGTGGGCGGCAATGCGCTTTTCGCCGCCGCCGAGCTGCACCTTTTTCAGGCGCTGGGAGAGTTGAAAGCTGAGCTGCTTAATGCTGTCTTCGTTTTTGTTGAATTCCAGGTTCATCGGGAGGGTGGGGTGGGGAGGGGAATGGAGTAGTTGGGAAGTTCTATCATCTTGAGCAGGGCTCAGGATGATAGGGCCATTGCTGGCCGATAGAGGAAACAAAAAATCCGCCCTTGCGGGGCGGATTCAAAGGTAATAGTTTCTGTAGTACGGCTCAGCGGGGTTATTTCACCGTCGAGTCGTTGGCCCCGATGGGCGGCGTGGTTTCGACCTTTTTCTCCTCCACCTTAATTTCGCCGTCGGCCTTCTGGGTGGTTTCCTTCTTGGTCTTGTCCTTGCCCCCGCCCCCAAACACCGAGAAGTGCACGTAGCGCTTGGGGTTGGCTTTCAAATCCTTCAGCAGGGCATCAGAGCTTTTGGCCGTAGAGTTCAGGTTGTTGTAGAGCAGCGTGTCGTTGATGAGCTTGCCCAACGAGCCTTTCTGGTCGGTCAGGGCCTTGTTTACGCCGGTCATGGCAGTCTGGGCTTCGGTCATGGTGGCGTTCAGCTTGCGCATGGCCGGGCCCACCGGGGCGCTTTTCAGCGAGTCGCTGAGCTGGGCGAAGTTGACGGCAATCCGGTCGAACTTCTTGCTGGTCTTGTTCAGCTCGGCCGTGAGTTGGGCCATGTTGGTGGTAATCTGGTTGATGTTGCGCTGATTCATAATCAGCAGGTTTTTCAGCGCCTCGGTGCTGCCCTGGGCGTTGAGCAGCGTGGCCTGCAGGCTCACCCGGGCTTCTTTGCTCAGGAAGCTGTTCACCTTGATCAGGGTCGAGTCGACGGTGCCGAGCACGGGCAGAGCCTTGGCCTGGAAGGCGTCGGTGATGCTGGCCACAGTGTAGGACTTGAGCTCCTCGCCGCCGTCGAAAATCTTGGAGTTCTTGCCCAGAAACAGGGTAATAGTCTTGCTGCCCAGCAACGAGCCCGAGAGGCTGGCCACGGTGGAGTCGCCGACGGTGATGCCCTTCTGCAGCTCCAACGACACGCGGATGCGGTTACGCTCCTCGGGTAGCAGCTCCATGTTTTTCACCTGGCCTACTTTCACGCCGTTCAGAATCACGGGGTTGCCCACGGTAAGGCCGTCCACGTTGTCGTACTTGGCGAAATAGGTCCGGTCCGACGACAGCAGGTTGCTGCCCTTCAGGAAGTTAAACCCAATGTATAAGGCGGCCAGGGCCACAATGCCCAGCAGGGCTACTTTTAGTTCTTTTGACACGCGGCGTCAGGGCTTGAGTGTGTAGAGGGGGCAGACAATAAACGCTAGCTCACAAAGGGATGGATGGAAGCCGGTTTACTCTCCGTTCATGGCTTCCAGTTCGTTCTTATAATCCCGGAAAGCCCGGTAGATACCCGAGGCCATATACGACTGCCCCGATTTATCGTTGAGATACTGCTCTTCCGAGCGGTTGGTCAGAAAGCCGGCCTCAATCAGGACCGAGGGCATGGTCGACTTCCAGAGCACCAGAAAGCCCGCCTGCTTCACGCCGCGGGAGTGACGCCCCACCGTGGTCCGAAACTGCCGGTCGACCTTCTGGGCCAGGCGCAGGCTGTTCACCATGTGGGCGCTTTGGTAGAGCGAAAACAGGATGTGGCTTTGCGGAGAAGTGGGGTCGAAGCCGCTGTAGCGTTCTTTGTAGTTGTCTTCCTGCAGAATTACGGCGTTTTCACGCTTGGCCACCGATAGGTTGGCGTCGGTCTTGTGTGGCCCCATCGTCCAGACCTCCGTGCCGTAGGCGCTGGGCGCACTGGCGTTGCAATGCACACTGATGAAAAGGTCGGCCCCATGCTTGTTAGCAATGCCGGCCCGGTCGGCCAGCTCCACAAACACGTCGGTTTTGCGGGTATACACCACCTTTACGTCGGGCAGGTTTTCCTCAATGAGCCGGCCCACCTCCAGAATGATTTTCAGCGACACGTCGGCCTCCCGGGCTTTTACGCCGGTGCAGCCACGGTCTTTCCCGCCGTGGCCGGCATCGAGGACCACGGTGCGCAAATGATACTTCTGGGGCGGCAGACCGGGAGTACCCGGCGCTACGGCTCCCGACGAGCCAGAAAGAAAAACCAGGCCCGCCAGGCAAAGAGCGACAATATTCCGCACGGAGTTCGTTAGTTGGGGCAGCTACCCGTTACCTTTGCAAACAGCCACAAAATAAACGATAAAAACCACGTGGCCCTGTCTACGCTGTCTATCCTGCCTACATTCCGTTCCCGTGCCCGTGCGTGGCACCCCTTTCTGGTGGTGGCCCTGCTCTGGCTCGGCAGTAGCACGTTGGCCTGGAGCCAGGGCGTGCCCCGGACCGCCACGCCCAGGGCCGTACCGCGTTTAAACCCCAACGGGAACCGTATTACCGATGCGCGGTCCGATACCACGCGCCGCACCGGCCTGCTGGCAGGCGCCGACAGCCTGGCCTCCGGCGACTCTCTACGGGTGTCGGCCCGGCCCAAAGGCGACATTGAAACCACCATTAAATATTCTGCCACCGACTCGATTCGGTTTGAAGTGCAGAACAAAGTAGCCCGCCTCTATAACAAGTCGCTCATCGACTACGGCGACATGAACCTGAAGGCCGCCCAGATTACGGTGGACTACAGCAAAAACCTGCTCACGGCCGAGGGTGCCGCCGATACCACCGGCAAAGTGGTGGGTCGGCCCGTGTTTGCCGACGGCGGTGGCACTTATACGGCCGGGCGCATCAACTACAACTTCAAAACCAAGCGCGGCAAGATTGCTGAGGCCGTGACCCAGCAGGGCGAAGGCTACGTGCACGCCGAAACCATCAAGAAAAACGAGCTGAACGAAATATTCGGCCGCAACGGGCGCTACACCACCTGCAACCTGGAGCACCCGCACTTCTTCATCAATGCCACCAAGATGAAGGTGATTCCGCGGGAAAAGGTCGTGACCGGGCCGTTCAACCTCGTTATCGGCGACATTCCCACGCCGCTGGGCTTTTTGTTCGGCTACTTCCCTACTCCGGGCAAAAGCCGGGCCTCGGGTCTGATTTTCCCCTCGTTTGGTCAGACCTCCGACCGGGGCTTTGCCCTGCGCAACGGCGGCTACTACTGGGTGGTGAACGACAACATCGGCGTGCGCATGACCGGGGACGTGTACTCGGGCGTGGCCGACCAGTGGGGCGGCTTTGCGGCTACGGCCGAAATGCAGTACCTGAAGCGCTACGCCTACAACGGCCTACTGAACTTCAGCTACTCCCAGCGCCCTCCCGACCAGATTCTACGCTCCCCTACCGTCAACACCGACCGGGAGTACCGCAAGCCTCGCTCCCCGCGCACGTTCTGGCTGAGCTGGAGCCACTCGCCGGTGCCGCGGCCCGGCGGCGGCCGGTTTTCGGCCAGCGTGCAGGCCGGCAGCAACGACTATAACCAGCAGAACAGCTTCGACCAGCGCCGCTACCTCACGCCCGCCTTTAGCTCCAACGTGAGCTACCAGAAGCAGATCCGCAACTCGCCCGTCAACTACGCGCTGCAGTTCAGCCAAAGCCAGAACACGGCCACCGGCACTATGGACTTCACCCTACCCGACGTGACGGTGGGCGTGGCGCGGCAGTACCCCTACGAACTGCTGGGCCTCGCGCCCCGGGGCCGCTTCTACGAGCAGTTTTCCGTGGCCTATACCTTTACGGGCCAGAACCGGCTGAGCAACTCGGTGCCGGCCCGCACGCTGGGCAGTGGGATTCCGCTGCTGGGTGGCACCAGCGAAGCCAGCACCTTGCCGGTCAGCTTTTCCAACCTGCGGCCGCTGTTCCGCAATGCCCAGACCGGCGTGCAGCACCAGTTCCAGATTGCGCTGGGCAGCTACACCCTACTCAAACACCTGAACGTGTCGCCTTCCATCAACTACGGGGAAGTATGGTACGGCAAGCGCCTCGACTATTCCTACAACAGCGTGGCTCAGGCCGTGCGCATCGACACGGTGCGCGGCTTCAACCGCCTGAACAACTGGTCGGGCGGGGTGAACGTGGGTACCAACATCTACGGCACGCTGGTGCGCAAAGGCACCCGCAAGATTCAGGCTATCCGCCACAAACTCACGCCCAGCGTCAACTTCAGCTACGCGCCCGACTACACCCAGCGCAGCGACCGGTACTTTGTCAATCAGCAGTTCGGCAACCTGACCAACAGCGAGGGCCAGCGCTACAACCAGCTCGACCCTTCCACGGGCCGCCTCCTGAACCCGGTCAGCTTCTCGCGCTACAATGGTTCCCTCTACGGCAACCCGGGCGGAACGGAGACTAGGCAGATCAGCTTCAACCTGCAAAACCAGGTGGAAATGAAGGTGCGCAACGACAACGACACAACCGGCACTACGCCCTTCGAGAAAGTCAGTCTGATTGAGGGCCTGGATTTCAACACCAGCTACAACTTCGCAGCCGACTCGTTACGCCTGCAGCCGCTCGGGGCCGTGTTTCGCACCCAGATTGCCCGCAAACTGAGCGTCATCGTCAACTCCAGCTTCGACTTTTACCAGCGCGACTCCACGGGCCGCCGGCTGGACAAATTTCTGCTCGACCAGCCGCGCCGTCGGCTGGCTCGTCTGGTCAGCGCCGACCTCTCGCTGAACTACCAGTTCAACCCGGCGCAGGGGAAGAAAAAGTCGACGGTGCCCCGCAACCTGCCGCCTACCAACGACCCCACGCTGGGCACGCCCAACCGCGTGAATCCTTACGAGGACTACGTGGACTTCGAGATTCCGTGGGAACTGGCAGCCAGCTTCACTACCCGCTACGACGACCCCGGTCCGCTGCCCACCCGCGGCACCGTGCTGCGCCGCCAGGCCATCAGCTCGGCCTCCTTTACGGCCAGCGGCTCGGTGAAGCTGACCAGCAACTTCCGCTTTGGCTACAACGCCAGCTACGACTTCATCAGCAAGCAGGTGGTAGCCCCGTCCCTGGATTTCTACCGCGACCTGCACTGCTGGCAGATAACCGGCAACTGGCGCCCCTTCGGCCTGACCCGGGGCTACTTCGTGACCATTGCCGCCAAGTCGTCGCTGCTCCAGGATTTGAAGCTGAACCGCAACCGCTCGTTCATGAACCGCTAAGCCGGGCCACTTTGCCCCGCCGCCGCCGTCCGGTATTCACCCCGAATACCGGGCGACGGCGCCGTTTTACGGGGCTGATGGTGGCAGGGAGATACCACCGGTGGCGGGCACTGCCGGGGGCCGCCAGGCAGCCGGTAGTGCCGGATATGGCAAAAAATCCGCAGCTTTGCCTTTATTCCTCTCACTCCGATTTAGCCGTTTGTCCTAATGTCGCAGCACAAAGAAGTTAAGCTCGTTACCACGCATCAGCTTTTGGCCATGAAACGGCGAGGCGAAAAGATTTCGATGCTTACCGCCTATGATTTCTCGATGGCCACCATCCTCGATGGGGCGGGCATCGACGTGCTGCTGGTGGGCGACTCGGCTTCCAACGTAATGGCCGGCCACGAAACCACGCTGCCCATCACCCTCGACCAGATGATTTACCACGCCCAAAGCGTGGTGCGGGCCGTGAAACGGGCGCTGGTGGTAGTTGACATGCCGTTTGGCTCCTACCAGGGCAATTCGTCGGAGGCATTGCGCTCGGCTATTCGCATCATGAAGGAGTCGGGGGCTCACTCCATCAAGCTGGAAGGCGGCGCCGAAATCAAGGAGTCGATTACGCGCATTCTCACGGCCGGCATCCCGGTAATGGGCCACCTGGGTCTCACGCCCCAGAGCATTTATAAGTTTGGCACCTACACCGTGCGGGCCAAGGAAGAAGCCGAGGCACAGAAGCTCATCGAGGACGCGCAGCTGCTCCAGGATCTGGGCTGCTTCGCCCTGGTACTCGAAAAGATTCCGTCGGCTTTGGCTCAGCGGGTCGCCGAAAAGCTCTCCATTCCTGTTATCGGTATCGGGGCCGGGCCCAATGTGGATGGGCAGGTGCTGGTGGTGCACGACATGCTGGGTATTACCAAAGAGTTCAAGCCCCGCTTTCTGCGCCGCTATGCCGAGTTGGCCGACCTGATGCACGATGCTGTGACCCGCTACGTGAAAGACGTGAAAGACCACGATTTCCCCAGCGCCGAAGAAGCGTATTGATTTTAATTAATAATGAGTAATTGATAATTGACAATTAAGGTTGGGGCGGCTGGCATTCATTGCTTTTTCAGCAGATGAGCGCATCACTTTTTCAATTCTTAGTTCTTAATTATTAATTATTAATTCCTCAAAAGTGAATCGTCCTAACATTTGGTCGGAGCAGAAGGAAATTCTGTTTGAAGACAACCACCTGCTTATTCTGAATAAGCCCGCCGGCGTACTCGTGCAAGGCGATAATACCGGGGACGAGCCGCTGTCGGTGAAGGCGGCCGAATACCTGCGCTTCAAGTACAAGAAGCCGGGCGCCGCCTTCGTGGGCGTCGCCCACCGCCTCGACCGGCCCGTGAGCGGCGTGGTGGCCCTGGCCAAAACCAGCAAAGCCCTGAGCCGCCTGAACGAGATGTTCCGCGACAATAAAGTGCACAAAACCTACTGGGCTCTGGTAGGCAAATGCCCCGAGCCCACGAGCGGCCACTTGACGCACTGGCTGGTAAAAGACCCGATTCGCAACGTCACCAAAGCCTATTCCGAGCGTCACGGCCAAGGCCTGAAGGCCGACCTCGACTATCAGGTGCTCGGCCAGGCCGGCAACCGGTTCCTGATTCAGGTGAACCCCATTACGGGCCGCCCCCACCAGATTCGGGTGCAGCTGGCCACGGGTCTGGGCACACCCATCGTTGGCGACGTGAAATACGGATTCCTGAACCCCCTGCCCGACGTGAGCATTGCCCTGCACGCCCGGCAGCTGGAGTTTGAGCACCCCGTTACGCGCGAGGCTATGTGCTTTCGGGCGCCGGTGCCGGAAATGGCCCACTGGGAAGCCGCGCAAACCTTCTACACAGTATAGTGGTTTTTGCCCCGACGAGCCATATAGTGGCATCGTCTGGCGGCTCCCACGGGGCGTCAGCGGCCCGGTCTGCCTCACCTGAACAAGATTTTGGCGTTTTGGGCTGAATAATTGACCACCCAGCAGAGTGGCCGTAGGTTTGTATTGGCAAATGTGAACTTATAGCCAGCCGTTGGGCTTGTGCGGGCAGTTTGCTGCCGACCTCTGAGCGTCTCTAATCATTTCTGGCCCATGCCGATACTCATTTTCTTTGTAGCGCACTACTACCTGTCGCTCTTCACGCAGACGTTCTACCTGCACCGCTACGCGGCTCATAAGATGTTCACGATGAACAAATTCTGGGAGCGGTTCTTCTTTTTGTTCACCTACATCTGCCAAGGTTCTTCCTTCCTCTCGCCCCGGGCCTACGCGCTGCTGCACCGCATGCACCACGCCTATTCCGACACGGAGATGGACCCACATTCGCCCCTGTTTTCGTCGAATGCCTTCAGCATGATGTGGAAGACCAAGAACATCTACAACGACGTGCTGAACCGCAAATACGCGGCAGCCGAGCGGTTTGAGGGCGACTATCCCGAATGGTCCCTCATCGAGAACATCGGCGACAAGTGGTACTCGCGCCTAGCCTGGGGTACGCTCTACGTGCTGTTCTACGTGCAGTTTGCCACGGCCTGGTGGATGTTTCTGCTGCTGCCCATCCACTTCCTGATGGGCCCGATTCACGGCGCTATCGTGAACTGGGGCGGCCACAAGTACGGCTACCAGAACTTCGATAACCACGACCACAGCAAAAACACGCTGGCCCTGGACTTCCTGGCCTTCGGGGAGCTGTTCCAGAACAACCACCACAAGCTGCCCATGCGCGTTAACTTCGGCGTGAAGTGGTGGGAGCTAGACCCCACCTACTCGGTTATCTGGACTCTGGATAAGGTCGGCATCATCAAGATCAAGCGCAAAGTCACGGCCCAGAAAATGAAAGTCGCCGCATAATTTCCCTCTCATTGCGAGAAACGCAGCTGTGACAATCCGTCCTCTGCGAAGTGACAACACTCTTTTACCAGAAAGCCCCTTGCTACCGCGGTAGCAAGGGGCTTTTCACTTCAGGATGCTTTCTACATTCCAGAGGATAATTTGCCTTGGCTATTGCCACGGCATAATCTAAGGTTAGCGTTAGCACCTGAGCCCATTAATCATTAGCACATTATTCGTATTCCTCCACATTCGCACATTTTTATTCCTTACCTTTGCACCTCATTTTCAACCAGACGCACGAGATGCGTCGCTTAACCAACCCGGTTTATGGCAGTTAAAATCCGCCTCGCCCGTCGTGGCCGTAAAAAGGCCGCTCAATTCGACATCGTAGTAGCTGACGCCCGCGCCCCCCGCGACGGCCGTTTCATCGAGAAAATCGGTACCTACGACCCCAACACCAACCCTGCTTCCATCAACTTCGACGGCGACAAAGCTTTCGACTGGATCATGAAAGGTGCCCAGCCCACCGATACGGTGCGTGCTATGCTCTCTTACCGTGGTGTTCTGTACCGCAAGCACCTGCAGCTGGGTGTTATCAAAGGTGCCATTTCGCAGGACGTAGCCGACGAGCGTTTCACTGCCTGGAAAGAGCAGAAAGACAGCAAAATCGAAGGCAAGCGCACTTCGCTGGGCTCCGCTAAAGATGAAGCCCGCAAGGCTGCTCTGGCTGCTGAGACCAAAGTGAAAGAAGCTCGCGCCGAGGCTATCCGTATCAAAAATACGCCCGTAGCTGCCCCCGCCGCTGAAGCTGCCGAAGGTGAAACGACCGAGGCTGCTGCTTCGACCGAAGCCACTGAGGAAGCCGGCGCCTAAGCGTTAGCCCCAGAGTCAGGGAGTTTGGAAGTGGTGCTTCTTACGCGGCGCAGCTTCCGGACTCCCTACTTTTTTGACCTCCTTTTCCTTCTTTGCGCATGACTATCGACGACTGCTACCTGCTGGGTTCCCTGGGCAAAACGCACGGCCTGAAAGGCTTTGTGGTGGCCTTTATGGATGTCGAGAACCTCGACGAGTACCGCAGCCTGAAGTCGGTGTACCTGGAGCTGCCCGGCAAGCCCGGTAAGCTCCAGGAATACGGCGTGGAAAAGCTCCAGCCCCAGGCCGACGAGCGGGCCCTGCTTAAGCTCACCGGCATCGACTCTATCGAAGCTGCCGAGCCCCTGCGCAACGCCAAGCTCTACCGCCCACTGGCCGAGCTGCCCGCACTGGAAGACGACCAGTTCTACTTCCATGATGTTATCGGCTACACCGTAGTTGATGAGGTACTGGGCGAGCTGGGCACCGTGGAAACCTTCTACGAAATGCCCCAGCAAGACCTGATGGGCATGCGCTACCAGGGCAAGGAGGTGTTGGTACCGGTAGTCGACGAGCTGATTTCGCATGCCGACCAGCAAGCCAAAAAGCTCTACGTGCATCTGCCCGAAGGCCTGCTCGACGTGTACCTGAGCCCGGCTTCCCGGGAGCGGGACGAGCCCGACGAATTCGACGGGCCCGAAACCGAGTCATCGGAGCAGCAGCAGCCGGACAAAAAGTAAGCTCTGAGAATGCGCCTCGACATCGTCACTTGCCAGCCCGAGTTGCTGACCAGCCCTTTCGCCGTTTCTATCGTGAAGCGGGCTCAGGAAAAGGGACTGGCCGAAATTCATGTGCATGATTTGCGGCGCTTTGCCATCAACAAGCACGGGCAGATTGACGACTACGTGTTCGGGGGCGGGGCCGGGATGGTCCTGCGCGTCGAGCCGATTGCCGACTGCCTGGATGCGCTGCTGGCTCAGCGTAGCTACGACGCCGTCATTTACATGACACCCGACGGGGAAACGCTCCGCCAGCCGCTGGTCAATCGGCTTTCCCTGGCCGGCAACCTGCTTATTCTCTGCGGCCATTACAAGGGCGTGGATGAGCGAATTCGCAAGGCCTACATCACCCACGAAATCAGTGTGGGCGACTACGTGCTGAGCGGAGGTGAGCTGGGCGCGGCTATTCTGGTCGATGCCATCGTGCGGCTGTTGCCGGGCGTGCTCGGCAACGAGGAATCAGCCCTGAGCGACTCGTTTCAGGACAACCTGCTGGCTCCGCCGGTATACACCCGGCCCGCCGAATGGCGGGGCGAAAAGGTGCCCGATATTCTGCTCTCCGGCAACACGCCGCTGGTAGAAGCCTGGCGCCACGAGCAAGCCGTGGAACGGACGCGTCAGCGCCGCCCCGACCTACTCTCGGAAATGTGAGGAATTTGAAAATGTGACAAATGTGAGAATTAAGGGTATAAGGCCCCATTTTTCACATTAACCACATCATTCACATTCATCCACATTCAACTACAGTTGTAATCATCAAAACAGAGCGCTATATTTGCGCCTCTTTAAGCGAAACCCCTTGGGCGGCGGCGCCGTCCTTTTTTCAAGTTTTTCCAGCCATGAGCGTATTACTCGATTTTATCCAGCAGGAGTCCCAGGAGCGCCGCGCCAGCTTCCCTGTTTTCGCCGCCGGCGACACCGTTAACGTCCACGTGAAAATTCGCGAGGGCAACAAGGAGCGCATTCAGCAGTTCCAGGGTGTAGTTATCCAGCGCAAAAACGCCAGCACCAACGGCGAGACGTTTACCGTGCGTAAAATCTCGAACCAGATTGGTACCGAGCGTATTTTCCCTTTGCTGTCGCCCAACATCGACAAGATCGAGCTGGTGCGTCGCGGTAAAGTACGTCGCGCTCGTCTGTTTTACCTGCGTGGTCTGTCGGGCAAAGCTGCCAAGATCAAAGAGCGTCGCGGTTAATCCCCGATTTCTCTGTAGAAGTACAAAAGCCGGCCCTCTTACGGGAGCCGGCTTTTTTGCGTTTGCGCTATAGCAGAAACTCAGGGCTTAGCTGGACTGCTGGTTGCTGTTCTGCAAATCCTGCTCGGTGGTAGTTTCGGGATGCTGCACTTGCTTGGCGGCGGCCAGCAGGGCCTCGCCCAACTGCTCGACGCGGGGCTTGGTATTGCCATCGGCAAACACGGCGGCCTTCACGGTATTTTCACCCAGGCGGCCCAGCAGGCGGCCGATGACGTTCTTATCGTAGGTGCCCGAACCGAAATGGGCTTTCAGCTCCTGCATATCCACAATGAGCTGGTGCAATTCGGGGTTGTTCACATCTTTCAAATCCTGAATCCAGCGTTGCAGCACGTTGTCGAAGCCGGCGTGGGAGGCTACTTCCTGCAGGTTGCCGGTGAGCATCGTCGTGGCGGCATCTAAGTGGACCTGGTGTTGCACTTCTTTCTTTTCCATGGTATTCGGGGGTTTTGGCGGTAAGGATGTCGCGGTACTTTGACTGTCTAAACGGGCTTGCGTCGGTGGGGTTATCCGGGGCGCAGCTTTTCCGGCCCCGAAAACGTACTTTCGCTACCGATTCCTCTCTACCCTGTTCCCTCTTCATGAAAAAAGTATTTGCCGGCGCTGTCCTGCTTGCCCTGCCCTACCTGACGTTTGCCCAGCAAAGTCCGGCTCCCAAAGGCTACTGGCAGCAGGAAGTCAACTATTCTATCGACGTTACGCTCGACGACAAGCAACACGAGCTCAAGGGCACCGAGGAGCTGCAGTACACCAACAACTCGCCCGACCAGCTCACCTTTATCTGGTTCCACCTCTGGCCCAACGCCTACAAGGACAACCGCTCGGCCTTTGCCCAACAGCAGCTGCGCAACGGCAGCCGCAAGTTTGAGTTTGCCAAAGCGGCCGAGCGGGGCTACATCGACCAGCTCGACTTCAAGGTGAACGGGCAAAGTGCCCAGCTGGCCTACGACCCGGAAAACCCGGATATGGCCAAGCTGATTCTGCCCCAGCCCCTGGCTCCCGGGGCCAAGGCCACCATTTCGACGCCCTTCCACGTCAAGATTCCCAAGTCCTTCTCCCGCTTCGGCCACGTCGAGCAGTCGTACCAGATAACGCAATGGTACCCCAAGCCGGCCGTGTACGACCGCAAAGGCTGGCACCAGATGCCTTACCTCGACCAGGGCGAGTTCTACTCCGAGTTCGGGGCTTTTGACGTGCGCATCACGTTGCCCGCCAACTACACTGTGGGCGCTACCGGCGTACTGCAAAACCCCGATGAGCAGCTGCGGCTTGATAAGCTAGCAGAAGCTACGGCCCAGAAGAAAACGCAGGACGAGTTTGGCAAGGACCTGTCCTTCCCGGCCTCTTCCGCCGAAACCAAAACCTTGCGCTACGTGCAGGACCGGGTACACGACTTCGCCTGGTTTGCCGACAAGCGCTTCAACGTGCTCAAGGGTGGCGTGACGCTACCCTCGGGGCGCCAGGTGACGTCCTGGGTGCTCTTTACCAACGCGGATGCCCCGAAGTGGATCAAGGGCCTGCAGGACCTCAATGACGCGCTGACGTATTACTCCCAGTGGGTAGGCGAATACCCGTATGCCTCGGCCACGGCCGTCGATGGGGCGCTGAGTGCCGGCTCGGGCATGGAATACCCGATGGTGACCGTGACGATGCCCTCGGCTATTATTCACGAAGTAGGCCACAACTGGTTCTACGGCATTCTGGGTTCCAACGAGCGGGACCACGCCTGGATGGATGAAGGGGTGAACTCCTACATCGAAGCCCGCATAGCCGAGCGCAACGACCCGCAGGCGGGCCAGTTCAGCGGCTTGCTGAAGTCGCAGAAAATAGCCGCCAAGCTGGGCTTGGAAGATCTGCCCGCGGCGGCTCTGAACCAGGTGCCGTACCAGGCCGAAGCCAGCCGCGGCCTCGACCAGCCCGTGGGGGGCCTGCGGGCCGATAAATATGGCAAGCTCAACTACGGTATCGTGGTCTACATGAAAACGGCCGCGTTGCTTAAATACTTGGCCGGCTACCTGGGGCAGGAAAGCTTCGACAAAGCCATGCACGCTTACTACGACCAGTGGCAGTTCCGGCACCCCTACCCCGAGGACATGCAGGCCGTGTTTGAGGCTTCCACGGGCCAGCAGCTCGACTGGTTTTTCAAGGATATGCTGCTGAACACCCACCACTACGATGCGGCCCTCTCGGATATGCAGCTGAGCGATTCGCAGGTGAAGGTGCTGGTGCGCAACGACTCGCCGGCTCCGTTTGCCGTGCCGGTGAGCACCGTTGATGCCCAGGGCAAGATTCTGGAAACGCAGTGGACCACGCTTATTGGCACCGAAGACGAGCAGGACGAAACCCAGCTCAACTTCCGCCGGGAAGGCGTGGCTGCCGTGGTCGTGGATGCGGGCTACCTGACACCCCAGCTCAACCGCCGCGACGACCGGATGAAGCTTACCGGTTCTTTCCGCCGCTTCGAGCCCATCCGGATCAAGCCCCTGGCCAGCATCGAGCGGTGGGACAAAGCCACGCTCAACTGGTTTCCGGTGGTGGGGGCCAACACTTCCGACAAGTTCATGTTTGGCGCTGCCTTCTACAACAGCCCAGTCACGAGTAAGAGCCTGAATTACCTGGTGATGCCCATGTACAGCATCAACCGCAACGAGCTGAACGGTATTGCCAACGTGAACCTGAGCGTACTGCCCAACTCGGCCTTAATCCGCCAGATCGTCACGGGCATTACGGTGCAGCGCTTCGAGCGGTACGTGAAAGTCGAGCCCAGCATTGCCTTTACGCTGCCTAAGTCGGCTTACAACGGCCCGCAGCACACGATTCGTTTGGCCAACACAGCCGTGAAAGACCAGGACCGCGGCAACGAGACGACCAGCATTCAGACCGGGGAGTACCTGGTAGCTGGCGGCAATGCCCTGCAGAAGTGGGGCGCCCACGTCGAGCTAAACCAGCTAACCTCCACCATTTCGCAGGAAACCAACTCCACTAATGCCCTGCTGCTGCGCGCGGAAGCCACGTACCAGCGCTACTACTCGCCCAAGAAAAAGGTAGCCCTGCGCCTGTTCGGCGGCCGTTTCCTCGACAGCTCCTCCGACTTCGTGATGGGCCTGAGCGGCAGCCCCGACTACCGCCGCCAGACGGCCTTTCTCGACCGGCAGCAAATCTCGCACACCTTTACGGCCCAGGAGCACCAGACCGATGACCGCGACGGGGCTTTCAAGGCCTTCCTGCCAGTGTATAGCCAGAAGTGGCTCAGTACCCTGAATCTGCAGGCCGATCTGCCCGTGACGCGTCTGGCCGTATTTGCCGACCTGGGCGCTACCGACGAGCGGTTCCAGCTGGAAGGACGCACCAAAGGCCAGCGTCTGTTCTACGATGCGGGCTTGGTAGTACCCATCATTCCGGATATATTTCAGCTGTACGTGCCGGTAGTCGGCTCACAGTTCGAAAATGGCCTACCCAGCAGCCGCAAAGACTTCACCGACCGGATTCGGTTTGTGCTGCGCCTGGAGCAAGCCAACCCGTTCCGCCAGATCAATCAGCTGTTAGCCCAGTAATTCTTGCCTATGCGGTTTGCCCTCGGGATAGTAACGATAAGCCTGTGCAGTGTGGGCCTGAGCAGTTGTCAGACTGACTATGCCCACCTGCCTACCTTTTCGCCCGAGCGCAAGCTGCTGCAAATGGTGGTGGAAGTGCCCGCCGGTACTAACCATGCCCAGCGCTACGACCCCGGCCAGAAAGCCTTCCTGCCGGTACGCCGCGCCGGCCTCGACCACATCGTGGAGTTCCTGCCCTGCCCCGGCAACCAGGGCTTTATTCCCGGTACGCGCAGCGAGGCAACCGGTGCTCCGCTTCAGGCCCTGGTACTGGCCGAAACCCAGACTCAGGGCACTGTAGTGGAGATACTGCCCGTAGCGGTACTCACGCTCGACGACAACGGCACGCTGCAGCAGGTTATCGTGGCGGTGCCGGCCCGCCCCAGCCAGCAGATCTTACCGGGCGTCACATCCTGGAAGTCGCTCACTAGGCAGTACCCCAGTGCCCGCGACATGGTGGGCCAGTGGTTTCAGCACCAGGGCCGCCTTGGGGAAGTGCGGCTGGTAGGCTGGAAAGACGAGCTGGCCGCCGACAAGCAGGTACATCTGGCCATGAAGTAGTTCGCTTCGTGAGGTCATAAAAAAAGCCCGGTCGATTGCTCGACCGGGCTTTTTTTGTAGTAGTAAGTTCAACTACTCAATCTTGTTCATCCGCTCTTTCACGGCTTCCAGCGCTACGCGCATGTTAACAATGTCGGCGCGGGCAGCCTCCTGCTCTTTCAGGTTCGAGTCAATCAGGTTGTTATACTGGAGCAATTCAGCGGCGTTCTGGGCCAGCTGCTGCTGGATTTCCTGCTTCTTCAGCTTGTTCTTCTCGATGTCCTTCTTGATGGCGTCAGCTTTGTTAATAACGGCCATGTGGTTGTTCTGCGAAGAAACCAGCGCCTTTTCGGCTTCCGAAACCTGTACGGCCAAGTCTTCACGGTACAGCATGCGGGCGAAATCCTTCAGGTATTTCTCCGACGATTTCCACTGTACTGGGGTAGCGTCTTTGCTCAGGTAAGCATTGCCCAGGTCAATCGACCACCACACCGTGGTGCCGGTAGGCGTAGCATCTACCTTGCTGATCACGCGGATCGGGGTTTTGGAGATGTCTTCGATAACAACGCCGTCCATGGTGTACACACCTTTGTCGGATTTGAATTTGCCACCGAATTTCTCGCTCAGCATTTTCTGCCACGAGTCATCTACGCGCTTGCTGTCGAGCTGGATGGTAACACGCTGGCCTTTACGGGGAATGCCCTTGATGGCCATGTCTGTTTCATCTACGGGCGATTTCTGCGCGTAGCCAGTCACCGATAGCAAAAGCATCAGTAGCAGAGAGAGGAGTACGCCTGGTTTCATAGTGAAATGAAGTAGTTAGAAAAAAAGAAGTTACAAAAGGTGAGGATGGCTCCGGCGATAGAAGTCCAACTCACCAAATTTAACCAGACTACCCTGATGTTGACATACCCGTCCTTGATTTTTTTTGCAGAATATTCATTTTATTGGATAGTGACTATCTAATATTACCATAATTCAAAACATATGTACTTAAAATGGGATTTAGTAAAACTGTCACTTTGTACAAAAGCCACGTAATGTATTTGGAAATCAAAACAAAAGATCTTATTACCGGTTCAGAAGCACTATGAATGTAACCGTCTGCCGAACCGAGCATTTCAACGCGGCGCACCGCCTGCACAACCCTGCCTGGAGCGATGAGCGCAACGAACAGGTGTTTGGAAAGTGCAATAATCCTCACTACCACGGACATAACTACGTGCTGACGGTGCGCCTCACCGGGGCCATCGACCCGGCGACGGGCTACGTATATGATCTGAAGCGTCTGAGCGACCTGATCAAACGCGAGATTCTGGATACCTTTGACCACCGGAACCTGAATCTTGACACCGAGGATTTTCGCCACCTGAACCCCACGGCCGAGAATATTGCTGTCGTGATTTGGAACCGGCTGCGTGCTCACGTGGAGGCGCAGCTCGCCCTGTCGGTCACCCTGTATGAAACTGACCGCAACTTTGTTGAATACCATGGATAATTCCGTGTCGGCGGCCGCAGCCGCGCACAGCTACGGACCGGCCGACTCTCACCTGTCGCCCGATCTGCGCACCCCTCTTCGCCCGGACGCCTTTGCCTTGTCGGATGAAGAAAAAATTGCGGGCATTGCCGAGCACTTCCACGAAATCATGCTGCTGCTGGGCCTCGACTTGACCGACGACAGCCTGCAGGGCACGCCCCGGCGCGTGGCCAAGATGTACGTGCAGGAATGGTTTCGGGGCCTCGACCCCAAGCACCGGCCCGACGTGAAGCTCTTTGAGAACCGCTATGGCTACCACCAGATGCTGGTGGAGCGCGACATCACCGTTTTTTCCTGCTGTGAGCACCACTTCGTCCCGATTATGGGCAAGGCCCACGTGGCTTACCTGCCCGGCGAGCATGTGGTTGGTTTGTCGAAGCTGAACCGCGTGGTGCAGTACTACGCCCGCCGCCCCCAGGTGCAGGAGCGGCTCACCCGCCAGATTGCCGAAGAGCTGAAACAGTCGTTGCGCACCGAAAACGTGGCCGTACTCATCGAAGCCGACCACCTGTGCGTGATGAGCCGGGGAGTGAATGACACCGGCAGCAGCACGCTGACGGCTGAGTACGGCGGCGTGTTCAAAGACGACCAGGCGCTACGCTCCGAGTTTCTGCGCCAGATCGGCAAGTAGCTCAGTACACCGCCGTCCACCCCAGCTCCTGCAATTCAAGTCCAACGCTGGTCTGCCGCAAGATAAACTGCTGCTCCCCGCCGGCCCGACGAATGCCGTGCGAAGCAACAACTTCCAGTAGCTCGCCTGTCCAGCGAATTTTGGTCAGACGGAACCACGGATAGTCGTAAGGCCGCAACAGGTCGGTGAGAGGAGCCGTCAGCACGCCGGCCTCCCGCAGCCCGCGAGCCGGAGCAAAGTCGCCGATTTCGGCCAGGGCCGCCAGAATATTCCGGATGAGTGGCTCGGAATGTTTGCCGCACAGATTGCCCAGGTAGCCCCGCTGGCGCCGGAGTCGTTTCTGGGGCGGGCCAAACAGATCAGTCAGCGTTTTTTCGTACTCTTGTGCCCACTTTTCCTCGTCGGGTTCCATTTCTGAGTTTACGAAGAAAGTCTGTAGCAATCAGCATTAAACCCACTTTGAGCCGTTTTTTTGGCTTGCACGATTATGTCCCAGAAAGTTCTCATTACCGGTGGCACTGGCCTGATTGGAACACGCCTGGCAGAGATGCTCATTGACGCGGGCTACGAAGTGGCCTTGCTAAGCCGCACGCCCAGCCAGAGCCGCTACCGTAGCTTTCGGTGGGACCCGCAGCACGCCACCATCGACGAAGCTGCCGTGCCCTACGCCGACCATATCATCAATCTGGCGGGCTCCAGCGTATCGGAGGGCAAATGGACGGATGAGCGCAAGCGCGACATCATGACCAGCCGCCTGGGCGGCACGGGCCTGCTGGTGCGGGAACTGGCAAAAGGCCACCACCACGTGCGCACGTTTCTATCGGCGTCGGCTATCGGCATCTACGGTGACAGCGCCGACCGGGTCGTGAGCGAAGAGACGCCCCCGGCCCCGGCCGACGACTTTTTGGCCGACGTAGCGCACCAGTGGGAACTGGCCGTGCAGCCCGTAGTGGAGATGGACATCCGGACGGTGATTGTGCGCATCGGTATCGTGCTCAGCACCCAGGGTGGTGCCTTGCCGCCCATGGCGCGGCCCATTAAGCTGATGGCGGGGGCCGCGCTGGGCTCGGGCCGGCAGTACATGTCCTGGATTCATCTGGACGACTTGTGCCGCCTGTTTATGCAGGCTCTGGAAGAGCCCCAGTGGCAGGGCGTATACAATGCTGTAGCGCCGAACCCGGTGACGAACCAGGAGTTTACGGAAGCCCTGGCCGAGGTGATGCACCGGCCCCTGGTGCTGCCCAAAGTACCGGCTTTTGGTCTGAAGCTGGTCCTGGGCGAGATGAGCGAGATTATCCTGGCTTCGCAGCGGGTTAGCGCCGCGAAAGTGCTGAGCACGGGCTTCCGCTTCGAGTATCCGGATCTGAAGCCGGCGTTGCAGTCGTTTTACGGGGAAGACTAGCGCCCGTGACGCGGTGGCTGCTCAAAGGGTTGGCTGTCGGCCTGCTGACGGTACTGGCTTATCTGAATTACCGGCTTTATTACCCTCCCCAGCTGCGGCCTGCGGACGAGGAGGTAGTGCAGCAACTACGCTTTTTGCGCACGGAGCTGCACGAGCGCAACGCCGGGGAGCGTATGCAGCAGCTGTATCCGGAGGGGTTGGTGTACCTCAATTCACTCTACGCCCTTACCTGGACGGAGCTGTTGCCCCATGTGCCGGCCAATTCCAGGCTGGGCCGCGAGGCTCGCACCGAAGCGCATTGGGCCCTGCAGCAGCTCCAGTCGCCGGTAGCCTTATCCGTGTTCAATCCTGATCTGCCCCTTCCCTACGGTGCGTTTTACCAGGGCTGGTCGGGGTACGTGCGGGCGCGCTACCTGGCGGCGCTGCCCCCAGCCGAGCGGGATGCGGCAGATCAACACCGTTTTCAGGAGCAATGTGCGCTTATTGCTGCTGCTCTGGAGACTAGCGCAAGTCCTTACCTGGAGTCGTATGCCGGGGCGGCGTGGCCCGCCGACGGGGTAGTGGCCATTGCCGCCCTGGCCTGGCACGACCGTATCTATACCCCACGCTACCAAGCCCTGATTCAGCGGTGGCTGGCAGCCGTGGATACGCGCCTGGACGCTCACGGCCTGATTCCGCACGAAGTCAAACCGGGTTCGGGAGCGGTGCTCAAACCGGCCCGCGGCTCTTCGCAGAGTCAGCTGCTCAACTTCCTATTTGAAATAGACTCGACTTACGCCCGCACCCACTTTCAACGTTACCGGGCCTTATTCCTGACCAGCCGCCTGGGCTTGCCCGGTCTAACGGAAGCCGCTGCGGGCGCGCCGGCAACCGAGGACATCGACTCCGGGCCCGTTATCTGGGGCGTGGGCGGGGCCGCTTCCCTGGTCGGGCGCCGTACCATGCAGCGCTTCGGCGACACGACTACCGCCCAGGGGCTGCGCAACAGCATAGAAGCGTTTGGACTGCCCTGGCACGACAGCGGCGGTAAATACTATTTGCTGGGCCAGCTACCCATTGCTGATGCCTTCATTGCCTGGAGCAATTCATTGTCTCCTCACCAGCCCCTTACCAGCCCGGAGCACTGGCGCTGGCGGTTCCAGCTGCTATCGGCGGGGCTGGCCGCGCTGGCCATTGGCGGGCTCTGGGTTTCCAGGAAAAAGCGCTGAGGCGGAAGTTGGGTCCGCCACCCGTAATTGCCAGTCAGAAGCAGCTTCTGCTTACAGCTTCAAGCTGTCCGGCGGGGCAATACCTTCCGTGTTGAGCTGCTCCAGCAAATTGTCGGTGGCAATGGTATCCACCGCTTCTTCGCGGCGCCGGCGGGGCTCTGAATCCGACACGCAAATGTACTTCTTCGTGATTTTGGACGTCGGCTTGGGGAATGGCCCCATGGTAATATCCAGCTCTTCGTCCTTGTAGAGCTTCTCCATGTAGGTGCCGAAGATGGGCAGCGCCATACGGCCGCCTTCGCCCTGCTGGGAGCCGTAGAAGTGAATACTGCGGTCTTCGCCGCCGACCCACACGCCCGTCACCAGGTCCTTGGTAACGCCCATGTACCAGCCATCGGAGTAGTTGGACGTAGTGCCGGTCTTGCCACCGATCTGATTGTCTTTTTTCCAGAGGTCGTACTCCCACAGCGCCTGCGAAGTGCCGCCGGGTTCGTCCATGCCGCCGCGCAGCATGTAAAGCATCAGCCAGGCCGTTTCAGAGGGAATAGCACGCTTTTGCTTAGGGTCAAACTGCTTGATGACATTGCCGTTGCGGTCTTCGATGCGGGTGATGAACTGCGGCTCGCTCTGGAAGCCGTTGTTGACGAAGGTGCTGTAGGCATCCACCATTTCGTACACGTTCACATCGCCACCCGAGCCCAGGCCGATGCTGGGCACCGGCAGCAAGGGGCTGGTAATACCGACTTTGTGGGCATACTTGGCCACGTTTTCCCAACCTACCTTCTCGGTGAGCTGGGCCGTTACGGAATTCACCGAGCGGGCCATAGCGTGGCGCAGTGTCATATTGATGCCGGTGTACTCGCGGGTCACGTTGTCGGGCTGCCACTCCATGTCCTTGCCGTTTTCCACGTAATTGATGGTCACGCGCTGGTCCCGGATCCGGTCGCAGGGCGTGTAGCCATTATCGAGGGCGGTGAGGTAGACGAAGGGCTTGAAGGTGGAGCCGGCCTGGCGGCGGCCCTGCTTCACGTGGTCGTACTTGAAGAAGCGGAAGTTGATGCCGCCCACCCAGGCTTTCACGTGGCCCGTGAAGGGGTCCATGGTCATCATGCCCGCGTGCAGGAAGTGCTTGTAGTAGGCCAGCGAATCGAGCGGGGACAGAATCAGGGTAGTGTCGCCGTCGCCTTTCCAGGTGAATACCTTCATCGGGCGCTTGGCGTGCAGCGCCGAGTCGAGGCGGGCGGGCTGGCCCTGGTAGCGGGCGGCCAGGGCCTTGTACTGGTCGGTGCGCTTCATCTGGGTTTCGATGAAGCCGGGTATTTCCTTGCCCTTATCATCTACCCACGGGTTGCCGCCGCGGTTTTTCCAGAACCGGTCGAACTGCTGCTGCAGCTTTTTCATGCGGTCCTGCACAGCATCCTCGGCGTGCTGCTGCATGCGCGAGTCGATGGTGGTGTAGATTTTCAGCCCGTCGCGGTACATGTCATAGCCGTTGGCCTCGCACCACTTGTTCACGAACTGGCTGACGGCGCCCCGGAAGTAGGTGTCGGGGCCGTCGATGTGGCGCTCGACGCGGTACTGCAGGGCAATGGGCTCCTGCTGGAGCGAGTCGATGACTTTCGCCGGCAGCACGTTGGCCTGGCCCATGCGCTCCAGCACGAGGTTGCGGCGCTTGAGAGCCGCTTCAGGGTGAAAGCGTGGGTTGAAGGCGGTGGGGTTGTTCAGCATGCCCACCAGCATGGCCGCTTCCTCGGGCTTAAGGCTGTCGGGAGAGGTGCTGAAGAAGGTTTTGGCGGCCACCTTAATGCCAAAGGCCTGGGAGCCATACTCCACGGTATTGATGTACATCCGCAGGATTTCCTCCTTGGTGTAGCGCTTTTCCAGCTCCACGGCCGTGAGCCACTCCTTGGTTTTGCTGATCAGGGTGCTGACCACGGGAATGTGCCCGAGCAGGCCCCGCTCACCCCGCCGGATTTTGTAGAGGTTTTTGGCCAGCTGCTGGGTGATGGTAGAACCACCGCCGTTGCGGCCGCCACCGGCTACGGCCCGGGCCAGGGCCGTCAGGTCGATGCCCGAGTGGTCGTAGTAGCGAATGTCCTCGGTAGCAATGAGGGCCTTCACCAGCACGGGTGAAATCTTGTTGAAGGGAACCGGGGAGCGGTTTTCGCGGAAATATTTACCGATCAGCACGCCGTCGGCGGTGTACAGCTCGGAGGCCTGCTCCACCTTGGGGTTTTCCATTTCCTCCAGGCTCGGCGACTTGCCAAACAGGAACAGGAAATTGCTTTTCACCAGAATCGGGTAGAGCAGAAAAATGCCCACGCCGACCACGAAAAAGCCCCATACGGTGCGCGACACGATATTGGGCCAGCGGCGCGGGGGGCGGGTAGCGCGGGTTGTTTTCGGTTGTTCGGAGGCGGACATTCGGGACAAGTAGAGTCAGCCGGGAGCCTGGGCGCCCGGCGGCTGAAGTGCAAATATACCAGATAGCAGCGGCCCGTTGTGCGTCGGCTTTGGGCCGGGTTGCTATTTGCTGGTCTTCAGCTCACCGCGGCCGCGCGGCCGGGCCGCTGGCTGCGCCAGGTAGCCAGCACAATCAGCAGGCCTTTGCCCGTGTCGAGTAGCAGGTTGTCGAGGCGGTGATAGGTCAGGTATAGCCCCAGCCCGATGCCTATCCACCACACGCCCAGCAGATAGCACAACGTGGCGTAGTGAGGCTGCCGGTGCCACACCTGCCACAGCGCCACGGCATCGACCAACGATACGAACAGCAGCAGCCAGGCCAGGGCGTAGGCCATAAACCGTGTGTCGGGCGACACGCCGACGCCAAACTGAGCCAGCACCAGCTCCGGCCAGACAAACCCGCCCACGGTCAGGACCAGCTCGATGATTAGGGCCAGCAATAGCAGGAGCAGCAGCGCAGTACGGGCCATGCCGGGCAGATGAACAAGCCGGCGGCGTTGCCGGCCGGGCAAGCTACTCAAAATCCGAGGCTCATGGCCGCTGGCAATTCGCGCCCGGCTGCTGGACTTCACCACATCCAGATACCCACAAACAATAGCACCAGCAGTACACCACAAACTCCCAGAAAACAGGCGGTAACTACCAGCTGCCACATCAGCCGCCAGAAGCTACTTTGCAGGGTACGGGCAAAATTGCGGACCGTCTGAACGACGGCCAGGGGAATGGCGGCCATACTCGCCAGAATCAGGACTTTGAAAAAGTCTTCGGCGGCAGGCGTGTTGGGCCAGAGCTCCTGGTAGAAAACCATGTTCACGGCCCCAAATACGAGTCCGGCCATGGCCCACCACAGCCACGCGGGAGTCAGCCGAAATACCTGGCCGGCAAAAAGCAGCAACCGGTTCATCACGACAGTGCGGTGCTTACTCACCCGTCCAGAGGGCGCGGAAGGTGGGAACGGTAGCGTAGCACGTCGTGGCGGCCGCGGCCTGCGCTTTGGGCTCGGGCTTTTTGCCCCGGATGGTAATGGGTTCCGAGCCCGTCAGCAGGCGCTGGGCGCGGTCAAACTCGTCCCAGACGGCATCGGCAAAGGCCAGCAGCCCGAAGCCCCCGGCGCGCAGGGCGCGGTGGTAGGTCAGCCAGACGACCAGCGTGGTGCCCACCATCAGGCCCCGGTAGGCCAGCCGGATCAGCCAGTTGATCAGGCCCGAGCGATTTTGCTCCAGATGGCGCAGCGCAAAGCACTGGAAGTTGATGTGCATCTCCTCATCCTGAATAATGCGGCGGCAAATCTGCTGGAGCAAACCCGAAAACGTGGCTTGGTACAAGGCTTTGTAGTAGACGGCGGCAATGATTTCGGCCGTGAGCAGCACCCGGATGGTGTGCTCCAGCGTGGCCCACTGGCGCATACCGCGGAAGATTTCATCGAGCCAGTGGGTGCGCAGCTTCGGTATTTTCTGGCCCGCCATGTAGTCGCCCAGCACGCGGGCGTGGTCCTGCTCCTCCTTGATGAAGGAGCGGATGGCAGCCGTGTAGTCGGCGTTGCCGAAATCCTTCACCCGCTGGTAGAGGTGCTTGCCTTCCGAGCTTTCGCCCTTCTGGAAATGCTGCAGCGAGTGGCCTACCTGCCGCTTTTCACGGTCGGTGAGGCGGTAGGTATCGTCCCAGCTAAGCTGGTCGAGGTGGTTCTGATTCTGGCGAAAATACGTGGCCCAGTCCTGAAAAGTCATCGGTGAGAATTGGTTAGCGGTGAGCAAGGGAAGTAGTGGCGGCAGCAGGCGCGGCCGTGGCGGTTTGGGTGGGTTCGAGGCCAATAATGGCGTGGTAGGCGCGGCTGTCGAGGTAGGTGCGGCTTTGCCAGTGACGGCGCTGCTCCAGCTGCCGGAAAGCCCGCAGGCGCTCCTGCAGCCGGGCGTGGGCATCGGGCCAGGAAATGTCAATCCAGCGCCCGTTTACCTCACTGATCAGCTGGCGGCCGGGCATGGAGCCGGCGCGGGCGGCCAGCTCGGGCAGTACCCGGTCGGGCATAGCCAGCAGAAAGCCGTAGTCGACGCGCCGGAAGCGGGGCTGCAGGTTGTAGCGCGTCATCCAGCTTTCCCAATTGCCGGCGGCCAGCACCAGCAGCAGGCCGTAGGCGGCCAGGGCGTTGAGGCGCACCAGAGCGTAGGCCGAGCGGCGCTGCCAGATCTTGAGCAGAATAGTAGCCAATCCGAAGAAGGTCAGCAGCAGGAAGCCATACACGCCGATGCGCTTGTAAGCCAGGCCCGTGTGCAGAATGTAGTAGTAGTTGCGCAGCGCCACCGACACTGCCAGCACGCCGTTCTGCACCACCCACACCGTAGCCCCGATGCGCAGCCACCGCAAACCCGGCGCGTAGAAATTCAGGTTGCGGCGAAAAAACCAGAGCACGATGCCCATAGCCACCAGAATACTCAGAATCAGCACGTAGGTGCCTTCGTGCACAAACTGCGTGAGGTCGAAGCCGGGCGCGGGCGTGAAGCCGAACCAGATCCACTGAATGTCGATGAGGTTCACGACCAGCAGCAAGGCATTTACCAGCCCGAACAACCCCAGGGCCACGAGGTATTCCTTGCGCAAATCCAGGGCCCGGAAACTCTGAGGCTGGAAGTTGGGCCGGCGCACCGCAAACGACGCGACCCGGTCGCGCTGCCGACGCACAAACTCCCCGAAGCGCGACTCCTGGTCGGCGAAGAAATGCACGGGCACTACCAGCAGCGCCCCGGCTGTAAGCACCAGACCCAGCAAGAAAAACAGCAGGTGGGGCACCGATATATTGGGCAGCAGGGCCGCCAGCCACTCCTCTACCGCCACCCAGGCCCGCTGCGCATACTCGGCATAGCGTGGGTTGGCCAGGGCAAACAGCAGGTGAAACACGCCCAGTGCCACCACGGGCAGTACGAGCAGGCGGGCGTAAAAGCGGATACGCTGAGCTTTGGCTCCTACCTGCCGGGGCGCGCGCAGCATACGAGCCAGCACCGGCACCACGCGCAGCTGGTTGCCGAGGGCCGTCAGCAGGGCGTAGCCCACCAGCTTGAGGTGAGGCTGATTGACGTAGCCCAGCACCAGCGCCAACGACACCACGCAGGTCAAGTAGGCGGCAAACGAGCCGTACACGGCCACCATCAGGCCGCTGAAGATGGCGCCCAAAAACGCCGCCCGGAAATAGCCTGAGCGGAGCACCAATGATGTTTTAGGCAGCGTGGCCACTACAGCCGCCAGCACAAAGACGGTGTAGAGCAGCATGTTCAGCCCGGCCCGCTCCTGCCAGAACAGAAAGTCGAAGAGCACCGCGCCCAGGGGCAACAGCAGTTTTTGGAGAGAAGTAAGAGGAAAGCGCATGATGGGTACTGGTTAAAACGAACGAAACGTATTTTCTGAAAGTACTTTGCATTTCAAAGTTTAAGGGCAAAAAAAAGGCGGTTTACCCACGCAGTAATTTTTCCAGCGCATTCAGGTGCTCCTGGAAGGCTTGCTTGCCGCTGGCCGAGGCCGCATAGGTGGTGTTAGGCTTCTTGCCCAGAAACTGCTTGCTGACGTCCACGTAGCCCGCTTTTTCCAGGGCCGCCACGTGGCTGGCCAGGTTGCCATCGGTCAAGTCGAGGGCCTCCTTCAGCTCCGTGAAGCTTACCGAATCGTTGGCCAGCAGCACGGCCATCACGCCCAGCCGCACCCGGTGGTCAAAGGCCTTGTTGAGGGTATGAATGACGTGCTTCACAGTTGGGGCCGCGCGGTGCGTTCGTAGCGGTTGTACATCAGCAGGCCATATGCAATGTGGCCCAGCCCAAAACCCAGCGCGAAAAACAGCAGTCCGTAGCCGGGCAGCAGCAAAGCCACCAGCCCGAGCCCAAGCTGGGTGAGGCCCAGCAGGCGAATCTCGTCGAGCGTGTATTTGCTGGCATTGAGCAAAGCGACGCCGTAGAACAGCAGCATGCCCGGTACCACGAGGCTAGCCGCCCCGCGCAGGTAGAGCGCCAGACAAAACAAGCCGCCCGCCACCAAGGGAATAGCCAGGCTCAGGGCCAACCGCCGACCCAGGGCCGTCCAGACGGCCTGGCCCTGGCTGCGGGCCCGGCGCAGGGTGAAGTAGGTGGCAATAAGCAGCGCGGCGGCAATGGTGCCGGCGGCCAGCGCCAGCAGAAACGGCAGGGCTGCCTGCTGCTCTCCGGCCGAGCCTTCAACCAGCCGTAGGAAGCCGCCTTCCCCGTAATTTTCGCGCAGGTACCAGTGCCCGATACCAGCCCCCAGCAGGGCTACCACGCCTGCCCCTACCCCGGACAGCCCGCTAAGCGACAAAAAACGCGACGAGCGCTCCATAATGGCGCGAATCTCGGTAAGCTGAGCAAGTGGATCGGTAGCGGGCTTCATAGTCTCAGAGCACTTTGTGTGGCAAAGCTACTAAACGCGGGTTACAAACCAAGTGTTGTGTGATTAATGGCTGAGGCCCGGTCGGGCCATTTTCAGCGACTCTGCTCATGTCTGCTTTGTTTTCTCTGATGTCACCGCAGCTGCGGGAGTGGTGCCGCACCGTAGCAGCGGCCGGGTTGCAATGGCTCTTGGTGCTGACGCTGGGCAGCTGCGTATTTGCCTGCTTCTATTCGGAAATAGACTACGGGCTTTTTGCCACCAGCCTGCGCGGCGGCAACCTTCCATCCGGTTTATTCTTCCTGACGGCTATGGCCTTTTTTTCTTCAGTGCCCGCTTTCTTGCTATTCACAATTGTGCTGTGGTACCTGCGGTTGAGAGCTGCTGCTTTGCCCGCTGCAATCCGCTGGGGCGGACTACTGGCTGCCATAACGGTATGTGTGCTGCTTTCCCTTTCGAACGTTGGCTTCGATTTGCCGGACTTTGCCAACATCCAACTGCTGTGGCCGCTCGACGCAAGCTGGCCCTGGATTCTGGCCGCCTACGCAGCTATTCCGTGGGCCAACCGTAAGTACCTGCATATTGCCTCTCCTGCCTAGCTTAGCCCACCCCAATGCGCCTGCGCCTCCAGCTGTTCGAATTTGAAGACCTGCCCTGGTTTCCGGCCGTTATCCGGGCGGGCATGATGGACTACCTGCGCTTTATGATCAGTGGGCTCAACACCTACCAGCCCATTGTGCCGCTGCTGCGGGAGGCACTGCTGGCTACCGGGCAGCAGCAGGTGCTGGAGGTGTGCGCCGGCGCCGGCGGGGGCACCGAGGGCGTGGCCCTGGCCTTGCGCCGCTTCCCCGAGCTGGCCCAGCTGCGCGTTACCCTCACCGACCTTTACCCCCAGCCCGCCGCCTGGCAGCTGCTGAGCAACCAAACTTCCGGAGTCATTGGCTTCGAGCCGGAGCCCGTCGATGCGCTGGCCGTGCCACCCCACCTGCCCGGATTCCGGACGGTGTTTTCGGCCTTCCATCACTTCCCACCCGCGGCGGCCGAGGCGCTGCTACGGGATGCCGTGCGGCAGGGCGTGGGCATTGGCGTGTTTGAGGGCGCGGGCAAGCACTGGCTGGAAATCTTGCTGGCCTGGACGGTGCTGCCCGTGGCCCAGCTGCTGATTACGCCCTTTATTCGGCCCTTTCGCCTGAGCCGGCTGTTTTTCACCTACATCGTGCCCCTGATTCCGCTGTTCACCATCTGGGACGGCACCGTGTCGATTCTGCGCATGTACCCGCCCGAGCAGCTGCTGGCCCTGGCCCACCGCGCCGACCCCGAACAGCATTTCCAGTGGCAGGCGGGCAAGGTGCGCCACGCCTGGGGCCCGGAGGTAACCTACCTGACTGGGCGGCCCCGAACGGCTTAGCCGCCGTTAGCCCCGAACGTCTACATTTGCTCTATGCTGCTTGCTTACCGCCGGGCGCTGCCGTTGCTGCGCATTCCGTTCTCCATTTACCTGATGCCCGTGTACTGGTTTGGGCTCAGCGCCCTGCGCGGCCCCATCGACGTAGCGCGGGCCGTCGGCGTGTTCGTGGTGCTGCACCTGCTGGCCTACCCGGCTTCCAATGGCTACAATTCCTACTACGACCGGGACGAAGGCAGCATCGGTGGGCTGAAGCGGCCTCCCAAAGTTTCCGAGGAGCTGATTCATCTGGTCTGGCTTTTTGATACGCTGGCCGTGGTGGGCGCGGCGCTGCTGTCCCCGCTTTTTGCCGTGCTGGTGGCCGTGTACCTGCTCGTTTCCAAAGCCTACAGCTACGAGGGCATCCGGCTGAAAAAATACCCGTTTCTGAGCACGGCAGTGGTGGTCGTGTTCCAGGGCGCCTTTACGTTTCTGATGACGCAGGTAGGCGTATGCGCTTCCCAGGCCACTATTCTGGAGCCTACCAATCTGTTGCTGGCCCTGGTCAGCACGCTGTTTTTGTGCGGCTCCTACCCGCTCACGCAGGTGTATCAGCACCAGGAAGACCGGCAGCGCGGCGACCAGACGCTGAGCCTCTGGCTGGGAATCCGGGGCACGTTCGTTTTTGCGGCCGTGGGCTTGCTGTCGGGTGCCGTGCTGATGGGGGTGGCGTACTGGCTGCGGGACGAAATCCGGAATCTGCTGATTTTCCTGGTGGCTACCGGGCCGGTAGTGTTCCTGTTCACGCGCTGGGCCTGGGCCGCGTGGCACCACCCGGCCGCCGCCGACTACGAGCGCACGATGCGCATGAACCAGGTGTCGTCCTTGTGCCTGAGCGCCGCTTTTGCCCTGATGCTGTTGCTGGCACATCTGTAGGCCTGAACCTAACAGAATGCCTCGCAGCTGCGTATTCTGCAGCGTTAAACCGCCAGTATCCTATGATCCGCCTTCCCGCCTTAGTTACCCTGCTGGCCCTTGCCAGCGCCTGCTCCTCCACCGATTCGCCCCAGAATAGCGGCACGGCCACCTCGGGTGCCGACTCGGCCGCCGCGGCGCCCCTCGAACCCATGGATACCACCCGGGCCCGCACCGTCACGGCCCAGACCGACACGCTGAAAGTAGTGCGGCAGCGCCACCGGTTTTCCGCGCCCGGCACGCCCGATCTGTTTACCGTCGTGCTGCGCGGCCAGTCGGTGCTGACGGGGGAAGTGACCTTTACCATCACCGATGCAGCGGGCCAGACTATTTTCCGCGAACTGCTGACGCCCGCCGATTTGGAAGCCTCGATGGTGTATGAGATGAAGACGCCGACGGCCACCCAGGCCGAGCGCGAAGCCTTCGTGCGCCGCCGCCTCGACACTTTCTTTGCCGAAGCCAACTTTCACCAGCCCGCCCTGGGCCCGAAGGAAACTTACGCGCCCGGCGAGCTGGACCGCGCCACCTGGGACGACCTGCGCCAGCGCCCCGACGCGGTGAGCTTTCATTATTTGGTGGGTAAGGAAGACCGGCGGCGCATCGTGTGGGCCCCGCTGAAAAAGCAGGTCGTGCGCCTGCCCGGCCTCGGCGGCTAACGGCGACTGTTTACTTCGTACCCTCTTCAGTGGCCTGCTGCAAGGCCTGCTCGATGCTGGTGGCAAAGGCGTCGTAGGGCATGAAGCCACGCGCCAGCAAGTAGCCTTGGTTCCCAACCCGCAGGATGGTTGTTGGGAAGCCCTGGACGCCGATTTTAGCTACGGCCGCAAACTCGTGCCGGGTCGCCTGGGCGGTTTCGGGCAGCTCCAGACGCCGGGTAAACTCCGCTACGTTCAGGCCAAAGTCAGCGGCCAGCACCTGGTAGGTAGCCGGGTCGTTCAGGTCCTGACCATTCAGGAAGTAGGCCTGTTGCAGGGCGTGGGCAAAGCTGGCGGTCTGGTTGTAGGGGTCGAGCTGGCGGAAAACGGTCAGGGCCCGGCACGGCGGCTCCGAATCCTGAATGTAGCTCCCTTCGGCGCCCAGCTCCCGAAACGCCGCGCCAAACGTGACACCGGCCACTTTCTCTACCTGCTCCAGCGCCCCGCTGATGTACTCCCAGTCATTGCGAATCGGCCCCACGTTCACGCCCGTCACCATGCCCCCGCTCAGGACTGATACGGTAAGGCGGCCCGCAAATTCGCTTTGCACCTGCTCCACCACCGGGCTCATGCCGTAGCACCAGCCACACAGCGGGTCGAAAATGTACAGCAGCTCGGGCAGGTCGGGAGTTTGTTCCATGGTGTTTCGGCAAAGCGTTAAGACCGGCAAAGAACTTAAAAGTTTGGCCGGCATAAAACGAAAAAGCCAGTGAAACGTGGTTTCACTGGCTCTTTCGATACAAAAGCGAACTGGCCCTAGCCGTTCATCGACATCAGGAACTCCTCGTTGTCCTTGGTGCCTTTCATGCGGTCCTTCAGGAACTCCATGGCCTCCGAGGCGGTCATGTCGGCCATGAACTTGCGCAACACCCAGATACGGTTCAGTTCGTCCTTGCTCATGAGCAGGTCTTCGCGCCGCGTACCGGAAGCCGGCACATCGATGGCCGGGAAGATGCGCTTGTTGGCCAGCTTGCGGTCCAGCTGCAGTTCCATGTTGCCGGTGCCTTTGAATTCCTCGAAGATAACCTCGTCCATTTTGGAGCCGGTTTCGATGAGGGCCGTGGCAATAATGGTCAGCGAGCCGCCATTCTCCACGTTGCGGGCCGCGCCGAAGAAGCGCTTGGGCTTGTGCAGGGCGTTGGCGTCTACACCACCCGACAGAATCTTGCCCGAAGCCGGCTGCACCGTGTTGTAGGCGCGGGCCAGGCGGGTAATTGAATCGAGCAGAATCACCACGTCGTGCCCACACTCTACGAGGCGCTTGGCTTTTTCCAGCGCAATGCTGGCAATTTTCACGTGGCGGTCGGCCGTTTCGTCGAAGGTGGAACTCAGCACCTCGGCTTTCACCGAGCGGGCCATGTCCGTTACTTCTTCCGGGCGCTCATCAATCAGCAGAATGATGAGGTAGACCTCGGGATGGTTTTCGGAAATCGAGTTGGCAATTTCCTGCAGCAGCACCGTTTTACCGGTTTTGGGCTGGGCCACAATCAGGCCTCGCTGGCCCTTACCGATGGGGGCAAACAGATCCAGAATGCGGGTGCTCAGTTGGCTCGACTTGGTCGAGAGCTTCAGGCGCTCCTCAGCAAACAGCGGCGTGAGGTTCGTGAACGGGATACGGTCCCGGGCTTCCTCCAGCGTACGGCCGTTAATGCCTTCCACACCGACTAGGGCGAAGTACTTCTCACCTTCGCGGGGCGGACGAATTGTGCACTTTACCGTGTCGCCGGCTTTCAGGCCAAACTGCTTAACCTGCTGGGGGGCTACGTAAATATCGTCGGGTGAGGCGAGGTAGTTATAGAAAGGGGAGCGAAGGAAGCCGTAGCCACCGTCGGGCATCATTTCCAAAGTGCCTTCACTGGGAATTACAATGTCGAAATCGTTGCGAGGGCGCTGCTGGGCCTGGTCGCCCTGGCGGGACTCACCCTGCGGCCGGGCTTCGCCACCCTGGCGTAGCTGCCGCTGCTGGTCGCGGGCAGCAAAACGGTCTTCGCGGCGACCTTCGCGGCCTTCGCGCTCGGGGCGGGGCTCGCGCTGCTCACGGGGCGAATCGCGTAAGGAGCGCGGCTCGCGCAGTTCGCGGGGCACGTCGTTGCGGTATTCACGGGGGGCGTCGGCCCGCTGCTCCCGGGGTTCCCGCTGCTCACGGGGTTCCCGATTGTCGCGGTTTTCGCGGGGCTCCCGATTTTCACGGAGGTCACGCGGCTCGCGGCCTTCGCGCGGCTCACGGGGGTGGCCATTGAGCTGTTCGGGGCGCGGCTCGCGGATAATTGCGGGGGCTACAGCCGTTTCAGGAGATACTACAGCTTCGGTGGGGGCTGCTGGTGTTACCTCCGCAATAGTAGGATTATTCTGACCATCGGCCTCGGGAGCTGGTGCTTCCGCCGGGGCTTCTTCCGTGCGGCCCCGGCCTTCCGAGCGGGTGCGGCGCTCCGGGCGCTGGTAGGGCTTGATTGGGCGGGCAACGGCCTCAGCGGGAGCAGCTTGCTCAACGGCAACCTCAGCGGCTACCGGCTCAGCTACTGCCACGGGAGCCTCCGCAACGGCGGCAATGGCGGCGGCGGCCACCGGAGCGGCCGTATTACGGCGGGGTGGCGTGGTGCGCGGGGCCCGCGAGTTAGGACGCGGCGGGGCCGGTGCAACGGTGACGGCCGCAGGCAGTTCGGAGGGTACCGCAGCCACGGCAACGTCGGAAAAAGCCAGCGGTGCGGCCACAGGCTGCTCGTCGGCTGGTTTGATTTTTTTGGGGAGCTTGTCGGCTGGCGTGATGGCCTGCTGATCCAGAATCTTGTAAATCAGATCCTGCTTGCTGAGTTTCTTGAAGTTACCGACATTCAGCTCTTCCGCAATTTCCTTCAGTTCGGAAAGTAGACGGTCCTTCAACTCTTCAATATTGTACATACACTAAAACTGGGAGAAAAACGGGCGGGGCGAAACCGACACAAAGCAACACAGGCCAATCCGGGCAATGAAAGCAGCCGCAAAGCGGCGCGAACCACAGTAGTACGGAATGAAACGGGGGGTAATTACGAGGGGGAGGCGCTGGGGATAAATCGGGCCGTGCGCAATAGAGAATGGCTGCGGACCCGGCATCAGCGGCCGGCTTGCTTACGCAATGTTAGCGTAATACGCCCGAACCGCCAAATGAGATACATTTTTTTTAGATGAATAGTGCAAAGCCATTGTCGCTGCACCACCCACAGCTATTTCCAGCGGCCAATTGGTGCGCTAAGCCTTTGATGACTAACCAGTAGCAAACCACCTACCCGATTCAGCACTTCCTTTCCCGGGCGGCTTTATCGTGCTTTTATCCGAAAGCCTATTCAAAAAAACCTACTTTTGCCCTTGTTCAAAACCGCGTTTTCTGCCTTATGCTGCAAGTTTCTGTTCTGCGAGATAATACCGAGCTGGTCCTGGCGGGGCTGGCCAAAAAACACTATAAAACGGCGGAGGCGGATGTAGCCGCTATTCTGCAGCTCGACCAGCGCCGCAAGCAGCTGCAAACCGAGCACGACCAGGCCCAGGCCGAAGCCAACGACCTAGCCCGCCAGATCGGGGGCCTGATGAAAAGCGGCGACAAAGCCGGGGCCGAGACCCTGAAGGCGCGCACCGCCGAGTTGAAGCAGCAAACCAAAGCCCACTCCGATGAGTTGGTGCAGGTGGAAGAAGCCCTGCAGCAAACCCTGTACAAGCTGCCCAACCTGCCCCACAGCAGCGTACCGGCAGGCCGCACCGCCCAGGACAATGAGGTAGTGCGCGAAGGCGGAGTGAAGCCCGAGCTATCCGCCGGTGCCCTCCCCCACTGGGACCTGATTAAGAAGTACGACATCATCGACTTCGAGCTGGGCAACAAGATTTCCGGCGCGGGCTTCCCAGTATACAAGCGCCAGGGCGCCCGGCTGCAGCGCGCCCTGATCAACTTCTTCCTGGACCAGGCCCGCGACGCGGGCTACGATGAAGTACAGCCCCCGATTCTGGTAAACGAGGCCAGCGGCTACGGCACGGGCCAGCTGCCCGACAAGGAAGGTCAGATGTACCACGACGCCCAGGACAACCTCTACCTAATTCCGACCTCGGAGGTGCCGATTACCAATCTGTACCGCGACGAAATCGTGGCTACCGACCAGCTGCCTATTCGCAACACGGGCTACACGCCCTGCTTCCGCCGCGAGGCCGGCTCCTGGGGTGCCGACGTGCGGGGCCTCAACCGCCTGCACCAGTTCGATAAGGTGGAAATCGTGCAGATAACCCAGCCCGAGCACAGCTACGCCGCCCTGGATGGGATGGTGGCCCACATCGAAGGCCTGCTGCAGAAGCTGGAGCTGCCCTACCGCATTCTGCGCCTCTGCGGCGGCGACATGGGTTTCACCTCAGCCCTGACCTTCGACCTGGAGGTGTGGAGCGCCGCCCAGGGCCGCTGGCTGGAAGTAAGCTCGGCGTCGAACTTCGAAACATACCAGGCCAACCGCCTGAAGCTGCGCTACCGCGGGGAAAACAACAAAACCCAGCTGCTGCACACGCTCAACGGCTCGGCCCTGGCCCTGCCCCGCATCGTGGCGGCCCTGCTGGAAAACAACCAGACCGAGGACGGGATTCGGCTGCCGGAGGTGCTGCACAGCTACTGCGGCTTCAGCAAAATCGGCTGAGCCTAGCTTAGCCTAGGGCAAAACGCCCCGCTGTCGGCCGACAGCGGGGCGTTTTGCTTTTGCTGTTGAGCAAGGCTTCCTAGTACTCGGCCAGTTGGTTGTCGGCGTAGCACCAGGCCCACTGCTCGCCGGGTTCAGCAGATAGCACCACCGGGTGCTGGGTGGCCCGAAAGTGCTTGGTGGCGTGCCTGTTCGGGGAAGAGTCGCAGCAGCCGACGTGGCCGCAGCTCTGGCACACGCGCAGGTGCACCCAGGTGTCGCTCAGGGCCACGCACTCGGCACAACTGTAGTCGGCGGCAAGAATTAAAGTTTCCAGCGCCGCCAGGTGTTCACAAAGAGCCATAGAATATGGGTTAGGAATCCAGGAATTCGGTTTCGGCCACCAGCCGGGTGGTAATGCGCAGCCCGCTCGTCAGAGTTTTCTGCACGGGGCACTTCTGGGAAATAGCCTCCAGCCGCTGGCGCTGCTCCTCGGTAAGCGGGCCGATGAGGCGCAGCTCTTTGCGTACTTCCTCCAGCATCTGGCCGGCCTGCTCGCACATTTCGCAGTCCTGCTCATGCACGCGCTGGTGGCTCAGGCGCACTTCTATGCCTTCGAGGGGCCACTTTTTGCGGGTCGCATACAGGCGCAGGGTAATGGCGGTGCAGGCTCCCAGCGCGCTGAGCAGCAGGTCGTAGGGTGTAGGGCCGCGGTCCTGGCCCCCTACTTCGGTGGGCTCGTCGATGATATAGGTGTGGCGGCCAGCCTGCACATCAGCCTGCAGAGCTTCGGGGCCGACGCGCACGAGCACATGCTTATCTGGTAGCATACGGTTTGCTTAAAGCCCGGGCACTGGTTGCCTACGGGCAAACTAAAATAGTCATTTGCTTATCCATGTTCCAGCGCCCGGCAATAGTTCCGCCTAGCGTCCGTCGAGGGTAGGCGGCAGACCCAGGTCAAACTGGATGTCGCGCATGCACTTGAAGTGGCCCTGGGGGCACTTGCCATACCCGATTTTAGAGCAGGGCCGGCACGGCAGGTCGCGCACTTCCAGCACCCGAAACTCGGTGCGGTAAGGGTACATGCCAAACTCGGGTACGGTGTTGCCCCACACGCTGAAAATCTCCTTACGAAAGGCCGCCGCAATGTGCATCAGGCCCGTATCGTGGCTGACGACTAGCTGGGCCTGCCGCACCAGAGAGGCCGACTGATTCAGGGAGTAGTGCCCGCAGGCATTGTAAATGAGGACGCCGGGCTCGGCTTCCAGGGCTTGCTCCACGATGTGGCCGGTGCTTTCGTCCTCAGGGCCGCCGAGCAGCACGATGGGACGCTTGAGTTGGGCGCACAGCTCGATGATTCGTTCGGTGGGCAGGCGCTTGGTGGCGTGCTGGGCCCCGATGGCAAAGGCCACGTAGCCCCGCTGAAACCCGCTGGGCAGCGTGTGAAGGTCTACTTCCTGGTCGGGCGGGATGAAGTAGTCGAGGCCCTGCCGGTCGTCGTGCACGCCCAGGGCGGCGGCGGCGGCCAGGTAGCGCTCCACGATGTGGACCCGCGGCAGCAGATCCACTTTGGCATTCACCAGCAGCCACTTCTGCCAGTTCAGCTTGTCGAAGCTGGCCGACTTTACGCCCAGCCGCAGCTTGAGCAGGCTGGTGCGCAGGTTGTTATGCAGGTCCACGATGAAGTCGAACTGCTCAGCCTTCAGCTCGGCCACCAGCTCGCCGAGCGTGCCCGTGAGGTAATGCGCCTTGTCGACGTAAGGATTGGGCTCGATGATGCTGCGGTAGGCCGGCTTGGTGCAGAAATGTACCTGCGCGCCGGGCACCTGCTGCTTCAGGGCCCGCACCACGGGCGTGGTCAGCACGATGTCGCCGATGGAAGAAAAGCGCAGAACCAGAATCTTCATTACCCGAACAGCGAGTCTTTGTATTCCAGCGGCGGCTTGATGCTGGCCTTGCGCCCGGCAAAGTAAGCGGCCATTTCCTCGGCGCCCAGGGCGTTGAAGGTCATGTCCTTGGTCAGGCCGCCCTTGCGGCCCATCATCACACCGTAGCGCATGTCGGCGTAGCCGTTGGTGTGGTGGGCGTCAGGATTGATGCTGAGCTTCACGCCCTGGTCGAGGGCGTAGCGCACCCAGCGCCAGTCGAGGTCGAGGCGCCAGGGGTTGGAGTTGATTTCGATGATGACGTTGTGCTGGGCGCAGGCGTCGATAATGGCTTTGTGGTTGATGGGGTAGCCCTCCCGGCGCAGCAGCAGCCGGCCCGTGGGGTGGCCCAGCATGGTGGTATATGGGTTGGCAATGGCGCGCAAGAGCCGCTCGGTGGCTTTGCGCTCATCCATGCGCAGGTTGCTGTGCACCGAAGCCACGATGAAGTCGAAGCTGGCCAACATCTCGTTTGAGTAGTCGAGGCTGCCGTCGCCGAGAATGTCGCTCTCGATGCCCTTGAAAATGCGGAACGGCGCCAGCTCCTGGTTGAGCTGGTCGATTTCGCGCTGCTGCTGCCGCACCCGCTCGGGGCTCAGGCCATTGGCGTAGTGGGCGGCCTGCGAATGGTCGCAGATGCCCAGGTACTCGTAGCCGTTGTCGCGCAGGAACTCGGCCATCTGGCGCAGGGTGTGGGCCCCGTCGGAGTAGGTGCTGTGGTTGTGCAAAGAGCCGCGCAGGTCCGCATCTACGAGCAGTTCGGGCAGTTTTTTCGCCTCGGCCAGGGCTATTTCGCCCAGACCTTCACGCAGCTCGGGCTCCACGTATTGCAGGCCGGCCTTTTCGTAGATAGCCGTTTCCTGATAGAACTTCTCCCGCTTCACCAGTTGGCGTAGCGAGCCGGCCCGGCCGGTGGTCAGCGGCTCGGAGAGGTGAGCCTCAGCGGCCGAAAGCAGGAACAGCTGGTTCACGTAGTTTTCCTTGCTGGCCAGGTGCACCTCCACTTTCACGCCCGAAGCCGTGGCCGTACCGCGCCAGGCAAACGGCCCCGAGTGTTGCGCATCAGCCGTTAATCCTTCTAGGCTGTTCAGCAGCTCGTGGGCCTGCCAGGGCTGGGCAGTGGCGGCTACCAGCACAATGGTTTCCACGATTTCGAGGCGGCGGCGCACTTCCCCGGCCACGGCCACCGACTCGGTGCGCAACGCGGCCCGCAGGCGGCCCGTCAGGTCTTCGGCCAATTCTTCGGCCTGCGGATACAGCAGCTTGCCGCGGCTTTCCTGGTTGAACTCCAGGGCAGCCAGCAGCATATCCTGAGTTTTCTTACCGAAGCCTTTGAGCTTGCTCACTTCATCCCGCTCGGCGGCCTCGCGCAGCTGCTCGGGGCTTTCGATGCCCAGCTCCCGCCACAGCACCCGGATTTTTTTGGGCCCAATGCCCTTGATATTGAGCATTTCCACCACGCCGGGCGGCGTAATCTCCAGCAGCTTGCGCAGCTCCTCAAAGGTGCCCGTGTCGAGCATTTCGGCCACTTTGCCGGCCGCCGTCTTGCTCAGGCCGGTGCGGTCGGGCAGGCCGGTGCGGTCCATGTCGGCCACGGGCAGCTCCAGGCGCTCCAGCGTGGCGGCCGTGCCTTCGTACGCACGGATTTTGAACGGATTCTCGTCGTGCAGCTCCATGAGCGACGCGGCGAGGCGGAAAGCACGAATCAGGGCGCGGTTGTCCACGAGCAAGGCGGTTAGTGGTTTTTAGTTGGTGATTTTCAGAGGTGGTTTTGGGAGGTTGGCACGTAGCGAAACAGCCAAAAACGAAAAACCACCCGCCAAAAACCGGGAAGCGGCGGTGGGCCAAAGGTACGGGCCAAAGTTGTACATTCGCTCCTACGGCCCTCTGCGGGGTTCCGGCTACGTTTTCTTCCTTTTTCGTTTGTCTGTATGCGCTTACTCGTTCTGTTGGCTTCCATGAGTTTATTTCTGCTGGCTAGCACCTGCAATTCCGATTCGCGCGCCTCTTCGCCCAAGCTCAAGCAGCTGGAAGGCACCTGGCTGCACGCCCACGAGGAAGACCAGGGCGACGTGCAGGTGTACCGCCCCAACACCTACGCCTTTCCGCCTTCCCGCGGCCGCACCGGCTTTCAGTTCGACCACAACGGCCTGTTTACCCAGTACGACATTGCCCCTACCGATGGGCTGGAAGGCCATAAAGGCCAGTGGAAAACCGAAAACGGCTCCACCCTGCTCATCAGCCTCGACGACAAGAAGGAGCCCGACTACAAGCTCGAAATCGTGTCATTGGAAAACGGCCTGCTGAAGGTGCGCCGCGTTCAGTAAGAAAGTAGCGGCCCCTGGGTGCAACCTTTGGCGCAGGAATACTATCTGGCTTATATATCTGATGCCACATACTTGCCCCTATGCGCTTTTTCCTTTTCCTGGCTTCGGCCGCGCTGTTGCTCAGCAGCTGCAAAAAAGAGTCTGATTCGGCCAGCCCGGTTGTAACCCAGGCCACTTTCGAAGCCCAGGTACAGGGCCGCAACTGGCTTGAATCGTGGGAGGAAGAGCAGGCGGGCAGCGACGTGAAAATCTACCGGCCCGACACGTTTGCCTTTCCGACGGCCTGGCCCCGCAATGGCCTGCGCTTCGACCCCGACGGCGTGTTTGTGGGCCGTGGGCCCTCCCCTACCGACGGCATAGCCATCTACCCTGGCCTCTGGACTACGCAGGACCACCGCACCTACCGCATCACGCCCAGCGGGCAAAGCAGCAGCTACGGCCTGCAGCTGCTCTCCCTGCAAAACGACGTGCTGCAGGTGCGCCGGGTCGAGTAAAGCACGGCCGCGAACAACTATCGGAATTTCGGGTTAACAGCCCGGCAAAGGTGGAACTGAACATTTTTCAGTTTTCTTTTGCCGGGCTGTTCTTTGGCTTACCCTTTTGCTTTTTATGAATTACTGGCTTGTAAAATCTGAACCCAGCGCCTACTCCTGGGACGACTTCACCCGCGACGGCCACACCGACTGGACCGGTGTACGCAACTTCCAGGCCCGCAACTACCTGCAGCAGATGCAGCCCGGCGACCTGGTGCTGTTCTACCACAGCGTGACCAGCAAAACGGTGGTGGGCATTGCCGAAGTGGGGCAGGCCGCCGCGCCCGATGCCACGGCCGAAGCCGGCAGCGGCTGGGTGGCCGTGCAGCTGCGTCCCCAGCAGGCCCTGGCCCGCCCCGTGGCCCTGGCACAGATCAAGCAGGACCAGCGCCTGAACCAGATCGGGCTGCTGCGCCAGTCGCGCCTGAGCGTGATGCCCCTGCGGGCCGAGGAATTTGACGTGCTGCTGGAGCTGGGCAGCTAATACTTCTGGCCTACCCGAAAGCCCGGCACCACCTCAGGCGCCGGGCTTTTTTGCGTTTTGTAGCGCTGTTTGTCAGTGGTCTTGTGTGGAAACTCGCGCGTTGCTGCATCTGTTTAGCATCGGCCAGTGACTATCTGTTGGCTTCATCGTATCTTCCTTGGTCCGATGACGTTACGGCCGAGCTGACTTACCCCGCTATGAAACCAACCCTACTCAGCTTCTTTGTGCTCTTGGCCTGGGGCGTTTTTTGTCCGGGCCGAAGCTGCGCCCAGAGCCTGCCGCCGCAGGCTCCCACTCAAACGGCGCGGGTCGAGCTGGATTTGCAGTCCTCCTCGAGCGACGTGCAGGTGCTGGCCGTGCCCGAAGACAGCAGCGTGGTGCTGCTGGTGGAGCGAGAGCCCAAGTTCACGGGCAGAAGCTCCTTCACCTTTCAGAAGCTGGATCATCAGCTTGCCACCCGCTGGATTAAGCCCGTGGAGGTTCCCGACCGGTATTATCTGGCCCAGATGGCGGGTGAGGGCACGATGGTGTACGCCCTGTTTCACGACGACTTCCTGAGCAACAAGCTGTGGGTAGCGGCCCTGAACAGCCGCACGGGCGAAGTTCGCACTACCACCTACGACACCAAGCTGGAGCACGAAATCTACAGCATGAAGGCCTTGGACGGCAACTTGTTCGTGACGGTGCAGATAGAGCAGCACCTGACTGTGCTGCTGCTCAACCTGCGCTCGGGCGAGTTTACGTTTCTGCCGGCCGTGTACGAGCCCCTGGAAAGTCAGCTCACGTTTCTGGCCGATTCGGTTGCCAACCAGGTAAAGTTCGTGGTAAGCCAGACCAACGGGCTCAAGTCGCGCCTGCAGGTCAAGCAGATTTCGCCCCAGGGCAAGCTGGTGCACAGCGAGTTTGTGCAGGCCGAAAGCAACCGCAGCCTGCTCACGGCCCAGCTCAGCCCCGGCGACTCCTCACGCCTGATGACGGGCACCTACACCCTGCGCGACAACCGCTATTCCCAGGGCCTGTTTGCCACCAACCTCACCCAGGGCCTGACCACCACGGGCACCCGGCCACCGCTGCGCTTCTACGATTTTCTGCACCTGAAGCACTTTTTCGACTTTATGAGCCCCAACCGTCAGGCCCGGCTGCGGCAGCGCAGTGCCCGGCGGCAGGCCGCCGCCCGCGAGATGCGTCTGCACTACCGCCTGCTCATGCACGATTTGATACCCAGCCCCGAGGGCTACGTGCTGGTGGCCGAGGTGTATTATCCGCAGTACCGCTACAACAGCTACGGCTTCGGCATGATGGCCAGCATGCGCAACTTCGACGGCTACCGCACCACCCACGCCATTGTCTGCGGCTTCGACCGGTACGGCACCCTGCTCTGGGACAATACCTTTGTGCTGAAGAATGCCGAACGGTACCAACTGGAAGAAACCGTGCGCATCCGGCCCTTGGCCGACAACCGGCGCTACGCCCTCACCTACCTTGATGAGCACCGCATCTACTACAAAGTCATTGACCGCACCGCGGCCTCGCCCAACGATTTGCAGGTGCCCGTGCTGACCACGCTGACCCCGGGCGTGAAGGAAAAATCGACCAGCACCTCCCACACCGACATGCAGGCCTGGTACGGCAGCCGCTTCCTGGCCTTCGGCTACCAGCACGTGCGCGGTGCCAACTGGAACGGGCGGGACGTGTTCTTTATCAACACCGTGGATTTCAACTAAGCCCCAACGGCGGGCCCGGCCCTGCGTATGGAAAGAGCAGTTTGATCTTTTTGCTCTTTTTTTACGCTATGAAAAACAGAATCCTGACTCTCTGGGTGCTCGTTGTGCTGCTGGCTGCCAGCAGCTGCCGCACCAGTGGCCCCGGCACCCCCGCCCGCACTGTGGCCGAATTCTTCAGCAAGTATGAAAACCGCTCCGGCTTCAAAGCCACCGACTGGTCGGCGGGCCTCACCACCCGGCTGCTGCTCCTGAAGCTGGGCAACCTGGGCGGCGACAACGAGCTGAGCCAGGCCATATCCTCGGTGCGTAGCGTGAAAGTGCTGACCTTCTCGCCTACTTCCAACAGTGCCCGGGAGCTGGTAGCCGAGGGCCTGAACAAGGAGCTGGACGGCCTGCTGGCCAACGAGCGGTACACGCCTCTGCCCGTCACGAGCGAAGCCGGCACCACCGTGATGCGCTACTCCACCCGCCAATCGGGCGACAAAGTGAAGGAAGTAGTAGCCGCCGGCAACGTGCAGGGCGCCCCCGAATCGTTTATGCTCGTGGCCATTTCCGGCGACTTCACCCAAGGTCAGGTGGAGAAGCTGGTGAAGTTTCTGCCCAACGTAAGCGGCGAGCTGGCTAAGTAAGGCTCCGTTTACCTCTGAGCCGCAAAAGGCCGGTCCATAGCTATGGACCGGCCTTTTTTGTCTTCATACTCCTTGGCAAAGTACCTGCCCGGCCCCTCTTTCTCACAAGCTTTCTGCTCATGGCAGCAGGGCTATTTCAGAATATAAGATGAGTCCTGCGTGGCTGCCAGGCACTATTCCGGGTGCTGGCACGGTGCCCGGCCGCCGTTTCCCAATCCTCCAAAGTCCAGAGCATCTTCTGCCACGTGCAAGCGGCTGTTTCGGCCTCCGGAATAGGACGCGAAAGGCGCTGAAGCCACCGACTGCGGGCCTTCCCGCGGGTTTGCCTTCTCATAACCACAAAAAAAGCGTCTCCCCAGACCGGGGAGACGCTTTCATGTGTACCGACAACTACGATTTACATCGTGGGCGCGGGCGTTACGACGAACTCAAACTTGAACTCGACGCGGCGGTTTTTCGACATGCCGGCGGCCGACGTGTTCGGCGCGGCGGGCTCACCTTCGCCTCGGCCTTCGGTGATGACACGGGTAGCGTCGACCTGCTTGCCGGTGAAGTAGCGCTTCACCGATTCGGCGCGGCGCTCCGAGAGGCCCTGGTTGTACTCATCGGTACCACGGCTGTCGGCGTGGCCGATGATGCGCAGGCTATACTCGGGGTGGTCTTTCAGAGCCTGGGCAATACGGTTCATGGCCGGGTACGAGCTGCGCTCAATCACGGTGCTGTTGGTTTTGAAGCGCACGGGCACTTCCAGACGCTTGATGGCGGGGTCAACGACGAGAGGGCAGCCGTTCGAGTCGACGCGGGTACCAGCGGGGGTGTCGGGGCACTTATCCACGTTGTCGAGGATGCCGTCATTGTCTTTATCGAGCACCAGGGGGCAGCCGCTGGCATCTACCTGCGTACCGGCAGGGGTGTCGGGGCACTTATCGTCCTGGTCGCGCACGCCGTCGTTATCGGCGTCGGGGCAGCCTTTCAGTTCCGCTTTGCCGGCCGTATCAGGGCACTGGTCGTCGCCATCGCGCACGCCGTCGTTGTCACGGTCGGGGCAGCCTTCCAGGTTGGCCAGGCCTTTTTCGGTGGGGCACTTATCCTGGTAGTCCGGCACGCCGTCCTGGTCGCCATCAAGGGGGCAGCCGTTCTCATCCACGGCCACGCCGGTGGGCGTGTCGGGACACTTGTCTTTGCGGTCAGGCACTCCGTCGCCATCCGTGTCTTTGGCTTTGCCAAAAGCAATGGTCAGGCCCGCGGTGTGCTGCAGGTAGCGGTCATCAATCTTGTCGTCGTCGCGGTTCGGCTCGCCGTCGATGTTGGCGTTCAGCGGAATGTGCTGGCCGGTTTGCACGAACAGGCCTACCGCGTCGCTAATACGGAAGTTAATACCGGCCGCGCCGAAGGCATCGAAGTAGGTTTTGTCCTCGTCAATCCGCTGGCCGCGCACCGAGCCTTCGCGGCTGGTGTAGGCAATGCCGGGCGCCAGCAGCAGGTAGGGCTGCACCACGGCATCTTCCTTCAGGGCCCAGCCGTTGTTGAGCTTCAGCTTCAGGGCCAGGTTTACGTTTACCACGTTGGTATTAAAGAACGTGGCGGGGCTCTGGCTGTCTTTCAGCTCCACGTAGGCGCCCTGCAACCCCAGGTCGAGGCCGGGCGTGAGGTAGCGGTTGATGCTGATGCCGGGGCCGAAATGGTTGTTGCCGCTCTTAAAAAAGTCGGAGCCAAGGCTGCCTTTATACTGGTAGACGCTACCGTAGAGGCTCACCGCCGTCTTGCGGTCGGCCGTCTGGGCGTGCCCACGCGGGGCCGCCGCCAGCAGCGTCAGTCCCAGGGCCAGAGAATAGGTTAGAGAACGTTTCATAAGAACGGAATTAGGATGGAAAATCAGCCCCGTTGTGGATATAACGAAGACAGCCATGCGCAAACATAGCTACCCGCCTATACTTTTTAGCCCGCAGAAGGTTGCCCCTACATAGCGAAACTGCACTTTAGGAGGGGCTTACCCGATGCTTTCTGCCTGCTTTACAGGTAGTCGCGGGGCCTAAAAAAATTTGTAAAGAATCCGGAATATTTAACTCTACCCGGAACAGGCACAAACGAAAAGAGCCGCCCGGTACACGGGCGGCTCTTTGGATATTGGCAGGCATCAACCAGGACGATCAGCCCCGGTTCTGGCCCATCAGCTGCTCGATGTCGGCGGCTTCCAGCGGGATATTTTTCATCAGATCCTCATTGCCGGTTTGGGTAATGAGAATGTCATTTTCGAGGCGGATGCCCAGGCCCTCTTCCCGGATGTAGATACCCGGCTCGCAGGTATACACCATGCCCGGCTCGAACACGCGGTACTTGAAGCCCACGTCGTGCACGTCGAGACCCAGGTAGTGGCTGGTGCCGTGCATGAAGTACTTCTTATAGAGCGGCGCGGCCGGGTCCTGGTTCAGCACGTCGTTGGCATTCAGCAAATCGAGCTTGATGAGCTCCTGCTCCATGCTGCGGCCCACCTCGGCGTGGTAATCCTCGATGTTGTTGCCGGCCACCAGGCGGGAAGTAGCGAACTTCATGACGCGCAGCACGGCTTCATACACGTCGCGCTGGCGCTTGGTGAAGGTGCCGTTCACGGGGATGGAGCGCGACAGGTCGGCGGCGTAGTTGCCGAACTCGGCCCCGAAGTCCATCAGCAGCACGTCGCCGTCCTTGCACTCCCGGTCGTTGCTGACGTAGTGCAGAATGCAGGCGTTGGCGCCCGAGGCAATGATGCTGCCATAGGCCGGGCCGCGGCTGCGGTTGCGCACGAACTCGTGCAGGATTTCGGCCTCAATATCATATTCCCACACGCCGGGCTTGATGAAGCCCAGCAGGCGGCGGAAGGCTTTCTCGGTAATGTTGGCCGCCTCGCGCATCAGGCGGATTTCCTCCTCGCTCTTGATGGCGCGCAGCTGGTGCATGATGGGAGCCACGCGGCGGTACTGGTGCAGCGGGTAGGCGGCGCGCAGCTTTTTGCCCAGGCGGGCGTCGCGCGTTTCAACCTCCACCACGGCCCGGATGTGCTCGTTGGAGTTCAGATACACGTTTTCGGCCTCGTTCATCAGGGCCGGCAGCACCGACTCGAACGAGTCGACCCACATGATGGTGGCTACCCCGGACTGGGCGCGGGCCTCGGCCTTGGTGAGCTTGTAGCCTTCCCACACCAGAATATGGTCGCTGGTTTCCTTCAGAAACAGGATTTCGCGGTGCTGGGGCAGCTTGGCATCGGGGAAAATCACCAGCACGCTTTCCTCCTGGTCCACGCCCGAGAGGTAGAACAAATCGTTGTTCTGGCGGAAAGCCATGGTCCCGTCCGCGTTGGTGGGCATGGTATCGTTGGAGTGGAAGATGGCCAGCGAAGCCGGGGGCAGCTGCTGAACGAAATTGCGCCGATTCTGAATAAACAGCTGCGGATCGATGGGACCGTAACGCATAGAAGAAAGGTTGTTGGGCGAGAAAGACGCGCGGCAGGCGGGTCGGCTGCAAGTTAAATAGATTGGCCACACCCGCTGAACCGGCGCCCGGCAATCTGCGCGGCCCGCGCGCTTTATGACTCCCGGCTTGAACCTGGGCCGCAAGGCGGTATCTTTGCAAACTGCTACTCGTCTATGCCCACTCCTGTTGCCCGCCGCGCCGTTCTGCTGATTCAAACCGCCTTTATCGGCGACGTTATCCTGGCTACGGCTCTGCTGGAGCACCTGCACCAGACCGAGCCCGATACGCCGGTAGACTTTCTGGTGCGCAAGGGCAATGAGGGCCTGGTGCAAAATCACCCGCATGTGCGGCAGGTGCTAGTCTGGGACAAGAAGCAGGATAAGTACCGCGGGCTGTGGCACCTGCTGCAGCGCATTCGGGAGGCCGACTACCAGCGCGTCGTGACCCTGCAGCGCTTTGCCTCCACGGGCTTCCTGACGGCTTTTTCGGGGGCACCCGAACGCATGGGCTTCGACAAGAACCCGTTTTCCTTCCGCTTCACCCGCGCCATTCCCCACGTGATTGGGCCGGGCGTACACGAGGTGTCGCGCAACCTGCACCTGCTCGACCCGGCCTACGACGGGCCCCTGACCATGCCGCGCCTCTACCCCAGCGCCACCGACGAAGCTGCCGCGGCCCAGGCGGCGCAGCTGGCACAGGGCGGACCGTATCTGTGCATCGCGCCCACATCAGTGTGGTTTACCAAGCAGTTTCCGCGGGAACAGTGGCTGAAGCTGTTGGCCGCGCTGCCCCGAAAATACACCGTATTCCTGCTGGGTGGCCCGCCCGATGTGGCCGAGTGCGAAGCACTGCTGAAAGCCAGCAACCGGCCCGGCGTGGTAAATCTGGCGGGCAAACTGTCGTTGCTGGCCTCGGCGGCCCTAATGCGCGGGGCGGTGCTCAACTACGTCAACGACTCGGCGCCCATGCACCTGTGCTCGGCCCAGGGCGCGCCCACCTGCGCTATCTACTGCTCCACAGTGCCGTTTTTCGGCTTTGGTCCGCTTAGCCCGTTTTCCCGGGTAGTCGAGCTGCCGGAAGAGTTGGCCTGCAAGCCCTGCGGCCTGCACGGCTACCGCAAGTGCCCGCTGAACCACTTCCACTGCGCCCACGGCATCGAAACCAGCCAGCTGCTCAGCGCCCTGGCCGAAGCAGAAATGGAAATGGTGAAATTGTGAGACGGTGAATAATGTGCTGATGTACTAATTTTTAATGTGGTAAATGTGAAAAATATGACCAATGTGTCAGGGCCTCGTTCTTCGCCATAACACATCAAACTCATTTCACACATTCCTCACATTCGCACCTTCGCACATTAACCATCCCTACCTTTGCCGGGGATGAAACCCACGGCTGGACTAGCTGGTTATTATCTTTTAGGGCCGGGCAAAGTCCGCGCCCTTATGCCCTACGTTTCCAAGACCCCAACTAATGTCTGATTACGACCTCTACGAGTTGCCCAACGGCATTCGGGTTCTGCATAAACAAGTACTGCACACCAAAATTGCCCATTGCGGCTTCCTGCTGGATATTGGCTCACGCGACGAGAAGCTGCACCAGCTGGGCCTGGCTCACTTCTGGGAGCATATGGCTTTCAAGGGCACCGAAAAGCGCAAGAGCTTCCATATTCTGAACCGCCTCGAAACTGTGGGCGGCGAGCTGAACGCCTACACGACCAAGGAGAAAATCTGCTTTTACGCCTCCTTGCTCAGCACGCACTTCGAGCGGGCCTTCGAGCTGCTCACCGATTTGACCTTCCACTCGGTGTTTCCCGAAAAGGAAATCGAGAAGGAGCGCGGCGTGATTCTGGAGGAAATGAGCATGTACCAGGACGCCCCGGAAGACGCCATTGTGGACGATTTCGACGGCGTGATTTTCCCAAACCATTCCCTGGGCCACAACATTCTGGGAACCCGCGAGAGTGTGTCGGGCTTTCAGCAGCAGGACTTCTTCCAGTTCCTCACCGACAACGTGCGCACCGACCGGCTGGCCTTCAGCTCGGTGAGCAACTTGCCGTTCAAGGAAGTAAAGCGCCTGGCCGATAAGTATCTGGCCCCGCTGCCGGCCAAGCTGGGCGCGCGGCCCCGCACGCCGTTCACGGCCTTCCAGCGTGTGGAGCAAACCGAGCGGAAGCCCATCAACCAAGCCCACTGCATCATCGGCGGGCCAGCCTACGCCATTAGTGACAAGCGCCGGATTCCGTTTTTCATGCTGAACAACCTGCTCGGCGGGCCCGGTATGAACTCGCGCCTGAACCTGGCCGTGCGCGAAAAGTACGGCCTGGTCTACACCATCGACTCGACCTACAGCCCCTACACCGACACGGGCTTGTTTGGCATTTACTTCGGCACCGAGAAAAAGCAGGTGGCCCGCACCATTTCCCTGGTCAACAAGGAGTTGAAGCTGCTGCGCGAAAAGACGCTGACCACCACTCAGCTGCACGTAGTGAAAGAGCAGCTGATGGGCCAGCTGGCCATGTCGGAGGAAAGCAACAGCGGCATGATGCAGTTGCTGGGTAAAAGCACCTTGGACCTGAACCGCGTGGAATCTATCAACGAGGTCTTCGCCCAGATCAGGCAGATTACGGCTCAGGAGTTGCGCGACCTGGCCAATGACGTGCTGCGCGAAGACAACCTGAGCGTGCTGCAGTATTTGCCGGAGTAAGGACGTTATGCCGCAGCAACCAGCTAGGTTTGGGGAAATTACGGGAATAAGGCCCGGCCACGAGTTTCGCAACCGTTTGGAGCTGTGGAGTGCCGGTGTACATCGGCAAACACAGGCCGGGATTAGTGCCCGGCAGGGCCAGGGCGCCGAATCAATAGTAGTATCTGGTGGCTATGAGGATGACCTTGATCAAGGTACGTGGCTCCTGTATACTGGCAAAGGTGGGCGCAGTGCGGAAACAGGTAAACAGGTAGCTGACCAAACTCTAACAGGCTCAAACCTGGAATTGGCCCGCAATCAAGTACTGGGATTGCCAATACGCGTTACCCGCAAAGTCACTGAAAATGGCCTGACATTCTATCGATACGGTGGGCTATACCGGGTGAGCAGCTATTGGCAGGAGCAAGGCCGCTCGGGGTATAAAATCTGGCGTTTTCGGCTGGAAATGCTACCTGATGAGCTCTTTTCGGAAGCAGAGGTGGCAGTTACCGCTACGCCTGACCTATTTCAGGCCGAGGAGCCTGTGGCAGCTTACAATCCGGCCCCCCGGCGGCTAATTACAACATTGCGGATTGTGCGCGACACAGCTGTGAGCCGCCAAGTAAAGCAGTTGTATTCTTATCAGTGCCAGGTGTGCGCTACAAGGCTCAATAGCGCTGCTGGTCCGTATGCTGAAGCGGCCCATGTTCAGCCGTTGGGAGCCCCACACCACGGCCCTGATGTGTTGAGCAATGTGCTGTGCTTATGTCCCAATCACCATATTTTGTTTGATCTGGGCAGCTTCGCGGTCCGTAACGATTTCAGTCTGTTGGGGCTAGATGGCCGCCTCACACTCCATCGTCAGCATAGATTGGAGCCATTGTTCCTGAAGTATCACCGGGAACATTACTTTCGGGCCACCGAAGCTACATCTGCGGCTGAATAATCTGCCTCGCATGCCCTTTACGCCCGCCCATCCTGCTCTGGTGCTGCCCCTGCTGCGCCCCCTGCACCGCCGGCTTTCCGCCACGGCGCTGGTGCTGGGCGCCATGGCTCCCGACTTCGAATATTTCCTGCGCTTGCGGCCCGACGGCATCTACGGGCACACGCTGGCCGGCATCTTCTGGCTCGACCTACCCTTGATTCTGGCCTTTGCCTGGCTGTTTCATCGCCTGGTGAAGCTGCCGCTGGTGCAGAGCCTACCCGACGTGCTGCGCAAACGCCTGCTGCCGCTGGTCGGGGCGCCGTGGCCGGGGCGGCGCCTGGTGTCGGGGCCGGTGCTGGCGGGTGCCCTGCTGGGCTGCATTTCCCATATTGGCTGGGACTGGTTTACCCACGACGACGGCCTGGTGGTGATGAGTTGGCCGTTGCTGCGGCAGGTGCTACCGGGCTTTGGGCTGGGCTGGCCTCTATACAAGTTTCTGCAGTACGTAAGCACCTTCATTGGCCTGGGCAGCATTCTGTGGTACCTGCTTCGGCTGCCAACGCAGCGCACGCCGCCCCCGCCGCCCACCCGCACCCGGTTTACGTTCTGGCTGGCTACCGGCGCGGTACTGCTGCTGCTCTGGGGCCCATTTATGGTGTACTCGGCCCGGATCTGGCCCTTCGATGCCAACTCGGTGCTGGTGACGGGCATGAGCGCTGGCGTGGTGGGCATGCTGGTGGCCGCCGGCACGCTGCGCCGCCGTCTGGCCGCGCCTGCCCCGGTTCTTTCCTGATTCATTTCCCTTCTTCCTTTCCTCTGTGCACCCCGACGACCTGCAGGCCTACGCCGAAAACCACACTTCTCCCGAGCCCGACCTGCTGCGCCGCCTCAACCGCGAAACCCACGTGCAGGTGCTGGCTCCGCGCATGCTGTCGGGCCACCTGCAGGGGCGCGTGCTGAGCATGCTCAGCCATATGGTGCGGCCCCGGCGCGTGCTGGAGCTGGGCACCTTCACGGGCTACTCGGCCTTGTGCCTGGCCGAGGGGCTGACGCCCGACGGGGAACTGCACACCGTGGAGCAAAACCCCGAGCTAGAAGCCCGCATCCGGCGCTACGTCGAGGAAGCCGGGCTGGCCGAACGCATTCACCTGCACATCGGCGACGCAGCGGCCGTCCTGGCTACGCTCACCGAAGCCTGGGATTTGGTGTTCATCGACGCCGACAAGATCAACAATGCCCGCTACTACGAGCTGGTGCTGCCCCAGGTGCGGCCCGGCGGTTTTATTTTAATCGACAACGTACTGTGGAGCGGCAAGGCCCTGCCTTCTTACCCGTTGAAGCCGGCCGACAAGGATGCCCACGCCGTGCGCGCTTTCAACGATTTTGTGCAGCACGACGAGCGGGTGGAAAACGTGTTCCTGCCCCTGCGCGACGGCCTGTTGATGGTACGCAAACGATAATTAAAATTGCTTCGGTTAAACATTTAAGCTGATGCCGCGTCTATTGGGCTTCAGGCCCAATAGTATCATGAGAAAAGTAGTTCTATTCCTTTTGTTTTTGCTAATTACGGCTCCCGTATTCGCCCAAACCTATCCTATTTCCGGACGCGTAGTTGATATCACCGATCAGTCGCCCCTGATTGGGGCCAACGTGCTGCTCACGCGCGTGCCCGACTCGGTGAAAACCGGGGCCACCGTAGACCCCACCGGCCGCTTTGAGCTGACGGCCGCACCCGGCCGCTACGTGCTAACCGTCTCGTTTCTGGGCTACCAAACGCTGCGCCGCCCGGTTGAAGTGACCTCGGCGCCCGTCGTGCTGGGCTCTTTGGCCCTGGCTACCAGCCAGGTCAAGCTCAACGGGGTGGAAGTAGTGGGCCAGGCGGCGGCGGCCGTGCAGAAGGGCGACACCACGCAGTACGACTCGCGGGCATTCAAAACCAACCCCGACGCCAACGCCCAGGATCTGATTACCAAGATGCCCGGCGTAGTAGTGACCGACGGCAAAGTGCAGGCCCAGGGCGAGCAGGTGCAGCGCATCCTGGTCGATGGCAAGGAGTTCTTTGGCAGTGACCCCGACGCGGTGCTCAAAAACCTGCCGGCCGAGGCCATCGACAAGATTCAGGTGTATGACCGCCGCAGCGACCAGTCGGCCTTCACGGGCTTCAACGACGGCAACACCGAGAAAACCATCAACATCACGACCAAGCCCTCGTTCCGCAACGGGCAGTTTGGGCGCATCGTAGCCGGCTATGGCCCCGACAATGGCAACGACAAATACCGCGTGAGCGGCAACCTCAACTCGTTTAAGGGTGCCCGTCGCTTTTCCATCGTGGCGCAGTCCAACAACGTGAACGAGCAGAACTTCGGTACCGACGACTTGTTGGGCGTCATCGGCACCTCGGCCCAGGGCGGCGGTGGCGCGCGTGGCGGCCAGGGACGGCCAGGTGGTAACCAGGGCGGCGGCAACCGTGGCGGCGGGGGCAATGCCGGCAATTTTCTGGTAAACCAGGCCAGCGGCATCTCTACCACCCACGCCGTGGGGTTGAACTACTCCGACAACTGGGGCAAGAAAACCGAGGTGCAGGCCAGCTACTTTTTCAACCTGAGCGACAACGTAGCCAGCTCCACCACCAACCGCCTCTATAACGTGCAGACGCGGGGCCGCACACTGGGCTACGACGAGGAGTCAGTGGGCTCGGCCCGCAACACCAACAACCGTTTCAGTCTGCGCCTGGAGCATAAGTTCGACTCGCTGAACTCCCTGCTCTGGCAGCCCCGCCTGACGATGCAGAACAACTCGAGCGACAGTAACCTGGACGGGCGTACTTTCCTGGGCGCTTTCTCGGAGCAGGGCGACAGCACCCAGAGCACCAACCTGAGCCGATACAACTCGGCCCAGACTGGCATTACCTTCAGCAACCAGCTGCTCTACCGCCACCGCTTTGCCAAGCGCGGCCGCACTTTCTCGCTGAGCCTGAACACGACTTTCAACGACCGCAACGCCGATAACTACCTCTACTCCGAAAACTTCGACTTTACCTCCCGGCCCGAGGCGACCACCTCGTTTACCAACCAGTACTCGCGCCTCGACCAGATTGGCTGGACCTGGAACGGCACGGCCAACTATACCGAGCCGCTGAGCCTGAAAAGCCAGCTGCAGCTAAACTACACGATCAACTACTCGCCCAACGACTCGGACAAGAAGACCTACGAGCTGCTGCCCAACGAAGCCCGCGACCTGAACGAGCAGCTCAGCAACGTGTTTACCAGCCGCTACGTCACCAACTCCGGGGGCCTGACCTACCGCTACCAGTTCGAGAAGCTGGAGTGGTCGGTGGGCGGCTCGCTGCAGTACGCGCAGCTGCACAACGAGCAGGAGTTTCCGAGCACCGTCACCACCGACCGGCCGTTCTGGAGCGTGCTGCCCAATGCCCAGCTGCAGTACAAGTTTACGCGCCAGCAGAACCTGCGCATCAACTACCAGGCCCGCACCCAGAACCCCAGCATCAGTCAGCTGCAGGACGTGGTGAACAACTCCAACCAGCTCCAGATTCGCACCGGCAACCCCAATCTGGCCCAGGAATACACCCACAACCTGTTTATGCGCTACTCGGCCACCCAGCCCGAAACGTCGCGCTCCTTCTTCGCCCTGCTGGGCGGCTCCTACACCGACAACTCCATTGCCAACAGCACGGTAGTCGTGCGCGAGCCGACCCGCATTGAGGGCACTTCGGTGGTCGTGCCGGCCGGTGGTACCATTATCCGGCCCATCAACCTGAACAACCAGTACTCGCTGCGCTCTTTTGCCAACTACACCCTGCCGCTGAAGGTCATCAAGTCGAACCTGAACCTGAACGCTTCGGCTACTTTCTCCCAGACGCCGGGCTTCGTGAACTCCCGCCTGAACTACAACCGCTCGCCCAACTTCAGCCTGGGCGCCGTGCTGAGCAGCAACATCAGCCCCGAGCTGGACTTCACGCTCTCCTCGAATTCCTCGCAGACCTATGCCCGCAACACGGTGCAGAGCCAGAGCAACAGCGAGTATTTTCGCCAGAACACGAGCCTGCGCCTGAACTGGATTGTGGTGAAGGGCGTCACCGTGCAGTCGGAGGTGAACCACGTGGCCTACCGCGGCCTGACGGCCGGCTTCAACCAGAACTTCGTGCTCTGGAATGCCAGCCTGGGCAAGAAGTTCCTGCCCAAGCAGCAGGCTGAAATCCGGCTTTACGCCTTCGATTTGCTGGCCCAGAACAACAGCATCCAACGCAACATCAACGAGGCCTACACCGAAGATGTGCGCACCAACATCCTGCAGCGCTACTTCATGGTGATGTTCACCTACAACCTGCGCAACTTCAGCGGCGCCAGCCCCGCCGACACGCCCCGCGACGGGAACCGGCAGTTTGGTCCTCCCGGCGGCGCACCCGGCGGCCGTCCTCCCGGGGGTGGCGGTGGCCCCGGCGGCGGGGGTTTCGGCGGATAAGCCAGCAAACAGCAGCACCCACGCGGGGCATCGACTCAGAGCAAGTCGGTGCCCCGCGTTGTTTTGCTGGGCTAGGTTTTGCACCGGATGCCCGCGGCCTTGGGTCAGCACGGGCCGGGCAAGCCCTAAAATTGAGTGATTTCAGGGCTTTTGCTGCCTCATCCAGCGTTTTTTCGCCTACTTTGTACAGGTGAAATCTGGCACGCATTAGGATAGAAGCCAGAACGCCCGCTTTGCTTTCTATGAAACGACTTGTACTCACCCTGCTTTGCCTGCTGCCCCTGCTGGCTGCCGCCCAAAGCGTGGCCGTTCCCTCCGACCTGTATTTTGCCGGCCTGCACCTGCGGCTCACGGAAGGAGGCCGCGTGGCCATTCAGCAGAAAGTAGACGCCATCCGGCGCTACCAGCCCTCGTTTCAGGCCCGCGTAAATCTGGCGGATGCCTACTTCCCCATCATCGACCGGGTGTTTCAGACCGAGGGCGTCCCGCAGGAGTTCCGCTACCTGGTGCTGCAGGAAAGCGGCCTGCAGGGCGAAGCCCAGTCCATCCACGATGCGGTGGGCTACTGGCAGTTCAAGCGTGAGTCGGCTACGGAGCTGGGTGTGGTCATAAACGACGTGGTGGATGAGCGCAAGCACATCGTGGCCTCGTCGCGGGCAGCAGCCCGGTATTTTCTGCGCAACAACAACACGTTTCACAACTGGGTCAACACCCTGCTGAGCTACAACCTGGGCCTGACCGGCGCCAAGCCCTACACGTTGCCCACCGACGCGAATGCCACGGAAATGGAGATTTCCGAGCAGACGCACACCTACGTTCTCACGTTTCTGGCGCATAAAGTGGCTTTTGAAACCGCCTGCGGCCAGAATCCCAAGCCACCGATGCTGCTTCAGGAGTTTCCGGCCATGCCCGGCCAGCAGCTTTCGGCCATGGCCGCACCCTTGCAAACCAGCCCCGAGGAACTGGCCAAGCACAACCGCTGGCTCCTGAACAATGCGGCTGTGCCCCAGGACAAGGCCTACACCATTCTGGTGCCCGTCACGGACCCGCTGCAACTCACGGCCATGGCGGCCCAGCAGAAAACGGCCGCCGCCGGCCAGCTGCTGCACGAGCCCACCCCCGACCCGCAGAACGCCGAGTTTGTGCAGGTGAACGGGCTGCGGGCCATCATTGCCCTGCCCGGCGACACGAAAGAGAGCCTGGCTCAGCGTGCGGGGCTGAAGATGCGCAAGTTCATGCAGTTCAACGACCTGTTTGCCTTCGACAATATTGTGATTGGCCAGCCCTATTTCGTGCAGAAGAAGAAGGATAAGGCCGCCGTGGAATACCACGTAGCCCAGCCCGGCGAGAGTGTGGCCATCGTGTCGCAGAAGTATGGGGTGCGGGCCAAATCCATCTGGAGCAAGAACCGCATGCCGCGCAACGAGGAGCTGCGGGCCGGCCGCATTCTGTGGCTGCAGCACACGCGCCCCAAGGAAGTAGCCATTGAGTACGCCAACAGCGACAATGCCGCCGCCGTGGCCGCTTTCGAGCGCAGCGCGCCGCCAGTAGCTGCTACCCCAGCAGCGGCCAAACCGGCCAAGAAAAAGGAGAAGGTAAAGGATGAAGCCGAGCCCTACACGGGTGCTACGGCCGCGGCTAACCGGATTCTGGAGGACGCCACGGAAACCGATACGGTGGCCGTCAGCCCCGACAAAAACACGGTTACCCAGGCCGACAGCGCGACGGATGACCACATGGAAAATCTGAACGAGCTGCCCCAGGCCGCCAAACCCACCGTGCAAGCCCCGAAGGCCCCAACGGAAAAGCCAGTGGCCCAGACGCCCAGAAAGCCCCTACCCACGGCCGCTCCCGTTGCCGACGAGCCCCAGGACGAACCAGTAGCTTCAGCCCCGGCCCCTGTAACCCCGGCCCCGGCTCCGGTGCGGACAGTTCCGGCCGCCACGCCGGCCCCGGCAGCGGCCAAACCCGCACCTGCTTCGGCTCCGGCTGCCCAGCCCCAGCCGCCAGTATATGTGGCGGCTACGGTTGTAGAGCCCGTACCGGCATCCGGCCTGCATACCGTGCAGAAGGGTGAGACGTTGTATGCCGTGGCCCGCCGGTTTGCCCTGCGCCCTGCCGACCTGATTGCTTGGAATAACCTGCCCGCCAGCCCTTCGCTGCGGCTGGGCCAGGTGCTGCGCGTAGTGGCGCCGGCCGCTTCAGCCCAAGCTCCGGCGGCTACTCCAGCTACCGCCGGTACGCCAGCGGCTGCCCCGGCGCCGGCTTTGGCCACTGCTGAAACGGTGCGCCATAAGGTGGCAACGGGCGAGTCGATGTACGGCATTGCCCGCAAATACAACGTGAGCATCAAGCAGGTGATGGAGTGGAATAACAAGGCCGACTCCAACGTGAAACTGGGCGAAGTTCTCGTTATCAACCCCACCAAATAGCCAGCCGCCGCGTTTCGCGCCCCTGGTTTTCGATTTTTATTTAGCTGTTTTCCGAATGCGTCCTCTCTTTCAAGCCCTTCTGTTCTCCGGTCTGCTGTCGGCTCCCGTGGCCGCACAGGCCCAGCAGCCGACCCCGGCCCCTACCCTCTCCGACGATTCCGTGCGGGTGATGTCGGGATTAGTACAAACCAGCGTGCGGCAGCTGCGCGACATCTATTTTGAACCCAGTGATGCCCGCGCCGTGCAGCTCATCGACAAGGCCCTGCTGGAAATTCCGGTGCTGAATCAGCGCCTGAGCCGCTACACGGCCAGCCTGCCCCGCGAGCAGCAGCAGCTCCTGGCCCAGCGCCTGCGCCAGCACCCCTGGCAGATTGAGCTGCAGACGTTGATGCGCAGCCCCCAGTTCCGAAGCTTTGATGCCCGCGCCGCCAAAAACGCCGAGCTGAAAGTAGCGACTGAGCGCCTGCACGCCTCCGGCTTCGTGGGCACGGCCAAAGTAGCCCCGCCCGTGGCCGCTACGCCCGCCCCTGAGCCGATGGGCACGATTTCGTTGCCGCCAGCCAAGTCGGGCCCCGTCAAGGCAGCGCGGACCAAGCCCGCCGCCAATGCCCTGGCTTCGGCTAAACCGGGTGCGGCAAGCAAGAGCGGCACAGGCTTCAGCGTGCCGTCGTTGGGCGCGCCGGCCAAAACGGCTCCGGTAGCCAGCGCGGCTCCGGCTCCGGCTGCTACGGCGGCTTCCACGGCAACTGCCCAGCACACCGTGCAGAAAGGCGAAACGCTGTTCAGCATATCCCGCCGCTATGGCGTGACGCCGGCCCAGCTGCAGGAATGGAACAACAAAGCCAGCGGCGCCGTGAAAATCGGTGAGGTGCTGGTCGTGAATCAGGGCAAGTAGCCTGACCTGCTTTCCAACCAAAAAGGGCGCTGATACAGCGCCCTTTTTGGTTGGCACCTATGTATTTGCCGATTACGCGGCCACCGATACTGGCGGCGCCAGCCGGGCAATGCGGCTGGTGCGCGACTTGAGGAAGGCAATGATTTCGGCATCGGAGCCGTACTGCCCGCCCAGGTTCACGAAGTTTTTGGCCAGCAGATCGTAGCGCCGGGTCATGAGGAAGGCGAAGATGTGCAGGAAGTGAATGCCGTCGAAAACTACGGCCTGCTGCTGCGTGTACTGGTCCAGGTTTTTCTGGAAGTGGGCCGGGTGCTCGGTCCAGTGCATGGCGGGCTTGAGGTGGTGGCTGATGTGGTAGCCATCATTCCAGCACTTATGGTTATACTTAGTATTGATGCACGTCACGCTATTGGTGTAGCAGTTGCCGGGGTCGTTGGCATCGATAAAGGCGTGCTGGCTCCAGTTGCCCAGCATCATGATGGCACGCGTCACCAGCACGGGCAGCACCAGCACGGCCAGCACGGCCGGCAGATTCACGAAGGCTAACGCCAGGCAGGTGACCAGGTAAGCCACCTCACCGCGCAACAGCCGGTGGCGAAACGTGACCTTGTTGGTGCGCCCCAGATACCGCACCAGCTTCGGAATACCCAGCAGGAAAAAGTCGGCGAGGTAGCGGCCAAAGCTGGCAATGGAGTCGCGCTGATAGAACATGGTGGAGCTTTCGTCGTCGGGCAGGTTGTTCTCCGGGTGGTGCATGCCCATATGGTGGGTGAAGTAGGTTTCTGGCGTTTGACCAAACAGCGGCCCGATAACCCAGGGAATGTAGCTGTTTAGCCGCCCGTACTTCTTCTTGAATAGGATGCGGTGGCTGGTGCAGTGCAGCATCAGCCCAAACGGCCCTTTGAAATAAAACGTGGTCAGGAACATGTAGACCGCGAAAATGCCCCACCACCACGCGCCGGGCAGACCGGGCACGAAGAGCAGGCCGGCCAGGGGCAGCAGCGTGGCCGATATTTCCAGGATCAGGTGCACAAAAGGCAAATCCCGCTTGTCCTGGATGAATTGGAGAAGAAAGGAATCCAGGCGGGAAACACGGGCCGTCGGGTCGTAGACCGGATCAGTGAGGGCAACTAAATACTTCATGAGCAGATACTGACCAAACCGCTTGGCCGGGAATGAAGACAACAACTAGATAGTTGACACCAGGAAATAAGGATGCTAAAGCGCCGCCCGCCAGGCGGCTTAGTACGCTTAAAACAGATAGGATAAATAGCAAGCGTAGCGCCGGGACAAGGCCGGCAAGCAGAAGCACAACCCCGCGCAAGGCGAAATGATTACGGCAGCGTCAGGCAAGATAGCCAGATTGTAACGGATGAGCTGCGGCTCGAATGTATGGCACGGCGGCATCACCGGCGGATTCCTGCTTTTCCGGCCAGTATGGGCCAGTTTCCAGTCGACCCGGCAAAAAACAACAGCTTCTGCTCTGCCGTAAGAAAAAGATGGTCAGTGTTTACTTTTCTCACCCTTTGTCACGCTGCGCATGAACTATCTGGTGCTCACGGCTTTGCTACTCATTCTTGCTTCGCCCCTGGCGGCCCAGCGCAAACCAGCCGCGATGCCCACGGCCGCGGAGCAAGCCGCCACTGCCCTGAGTGCCCACGTGCAGCAGTACTACACCGACCTTGCCCAGCGCCTGCGCGAGGTTTACTTCGCCCCCAGCGACGGCCGCGCCATTGCCTTGCTCAGCACCACCATCACCGAATTTACGGCCCGCAAAAAAGCTTTGCTGGCCGAAGCGGCAGCCGTGGCCAAGCCGCCCGTAGCCAGCCCCACCTGGGCCCAGCATCAGCAGGCGTTGCTGAGCAGCACGGCCGCGGCCAAGATGCCGGCCCGGCGGCAGCGCAACCCGGCCCTGGACAATGCCTTCAAGCGCTTCAACGCAGCCCAGCTCAGCAGTCTGGAAGCAGCCCCGGCGGCCACCGGCGAGTAACGGCCCCGGCCTGGGCTGCGCCGGGCAGAGGGGTATTGAGGATGGTTGAGTTAGTGCGCAAAGTCCGGCACGCAAAGCCGGGCTTTTTCTGTTAGTACGCAAAAAGCACTTGCCGCGCAATCTTTTCCGGCCCCGCTTTTGGCGGTAACTTTACCTACGCTTTGCGCCCTAATGGTGCCGAGCTTGTTTGCCCATGCCCGTATTCTCGCACCTGCACTGCCATACCCAATATTCCCTGCTCGACGGCCAGGCTAGCATCGGGGCCCTGATGAAAAAGGCCCAGGCCGACGGTATGCCCGCCGTAGCCCTCACCGACCATGGTAACATGTTCGGGGCCTTCAACTTCGTGGCCGAAGCCAATAAGTACAACGTGAAGCCCATCGTGGGCTGCGAGTTTTACCTGGTGGAAGACCGGCACAAGAAGAGCTTCAGCCGGGAAAAAGGCGAGCGGGACGTGCGCCACCACCAGCTGCTGCTGGCCAAGGACCAGGCCGGCTACCAGAACCTGGCCAAGCTCTGCTCCATGAGCTTTATCGAGGGCGTCTACAGCAAATATCCGCGGATTGATAAGGAGCTGCTGCTCCAGTACCACGAGGGTCTGATTGCTACTTCCTGCTGCATTGGCGCCGAAATTCCGCAGGCGTTGCTGTGGAAAACCGAAGAGGAGGCCGAGAAGCAGCTCAAGTGGTGGCTCGACGTGTTTGGCGACGACTACTACATCGAAATTCAGCGCCACGGCATCGAGAACATCGATAATACGGGCAAAAGCCAGGAGGACCTGAACCAAGTACTGCTCAAGTGGGCGCACAAGTATAACGTCAAGGTTATCTGCACCAACGACTCTCACTACGTCGACCAAACCGATTTCGCGCCCCACGACATTCTGCTGTGCGTGAATACCGGCGAGGAGCACAGCATCCCGGTCGGCGACTTCCAGACCAAGTACTTCCGCTTGATGTCGCAGGATAAGAAGGTGCTCTACGACCATCTCGACAACCTGCGCCCCCTGGCCGCCTCCGACGACCAAGTGCGCCGCCAGCTGATGCGCATCGACGAGGAGTTCCAGATGCCCAAGCCCCGCTCCCGCTTCGGCTTCCCCAACGACCAGTTCTACTTCAAGAGCCAAGAGGAAATGAACCGGCTGTTCAGCGACGTGCCGGAAAGCGTGGACAACACGAACGAAATCGTGGATAAAATCACGCCGCCTAAGCTGCAGCGTGATATTCTGCTGCCCAACTTCCCCCTGCCGCCCGAGCACCCCACCGCCGACGCCTTCCTGCGCCACCTCACCTTCAAGGGCGCCTTCGAAGGGCCCAAGCCGCGCTATTCGGTGCGCACGCCCGAAATTGAGGAGCGCCTCGACTACGAGCTGCGCGTGATTGAGACGATGGGCTTTGCCGGCTACTTCCTCATCACCCAGGACTTTATCAATCACGGCCGCAACATTGGGGTAGCCGTAGGTCCGGGCCGGGGCTCGGCGGCGGGTTCGGCTGTGGCTTACTGCATCGGTATCACCAACATCGACCCGATTAAGTACTCCCTGCTGTTCGAGCGTTTCCTAAACCCGGAGCGCGTATCCATGCCCGATATCGACATTGACTTTGACGACGTGAACCGTCAGAAAGTCATTGACTACGTGGTGGATAAGTACGGCAAAACCCAGGTAGCCCAGATTATCACCTTCGGTACCATGGCCGCCAAGAGCAGCATCAAGGATGTAGCCCGCGCCATGGACCTGCCCCTGCCCCAGGCTAACGACCTGGTGAAAATGGTGCCCGACCAGGTAGGCACAACGCTGACCAAGGCCTTTGCCGAAAACCAGGAGCTGGACCTGATCCGGCGTGACGAGGCACCCGACAACCTGCGCGGTCAGATTTTGCGCCTGGCTACCCAGCTCGAAGGCTCGGTGCGCAACACCGGCATTCACGCGGCCGGCGTCATCATTGCCCCCGACGACATCACCAAGTACATTCCGGTTTCGACCTCCAAGGACTCGGACCTGCTGGTAACGCAGTTCGACGGCAAGGTGATTGAGAGTGCCGGCATGCTCAAAATGGACTTTCTGGGTCTGAAGACATTGACCATCATTGTCGATGCCATCAACCTGATTGAGCAGAACCACGGCGTCAAAATCGACATCGACGAGATTCCGATTGACGACCAGAAAACCTACGAGCTCTACCAGCGCGGCGACACCATCGGCACGTTCCAGTTTGAATCCGAGGGCATGCGCATGTACCTCAAGGACCTCAAGCCCACCAACATCGAGGACTTGATTGCCATGAACGCCCTGTACCGGCCCGGCCCGATGCAGTTCATTCCGAACTTCATCAACCGCAAGCACGGCCGCGAGACGGTAGACTACCCCCACGAGTTGCTGGAGCCCATTCTGAACTACTCCCAGGGCATCATGGTGTACCAGGAGCAGATCATGCAGACGGCCCAGATTCTGGCCGGCTACTCGCTGGGCGGCGCCGACTTGCTGCGCCGGGCCATGGGTAAGAAGGACATGAAGAAAATGGCTCTGGAGCGGGAGAAATTCTGCGAGGGCGCCGAGAAGCTACACGGCATCAAGGCCAAAAAGGCCAACGAGGTGTTCGACGTAATGGAGAAGTTTGCGGCCTACGGCTTCAACCGCTCCCACTCGGCCGCCTACTCGGTGGTAGCATACCAGACTGGCTACCTCAAGGCCCACTACCCGGCCGAGTACATGGCCGCCGTGCTCACCAACAACATGGGCGACATCAAGAAGGTGACGTTCTTTATCGAGGAAGCCCGCAAGCAAGGCGTGGCGGTACTAGGTCCCGACGTGAACGAATCCATCCTGAAGTTCAACGTGAACAAGCAGGGCCAGATTCGCTTCGGTATGGCCGCCGTGAAGGGCGCGGGGGAAGCTGCCATTGAGAACATTGTGGAGGAGCGCGGCAAAAAAGGCCCCTTTACCGACATTTTCGACTTCTCGAAGCGCGTCAACCTGCGGGCCGTCAACAAGAAAACGTTCGAAAGCCTGGCTTTGTCTGGGGCCTTCGACTCGTTTGAGCGCTACCACCGCCGCCAGTTTGTGGAAGCCCCCAGCGGTGACCAGAACCTCATCGACAAGGCCGTGAAGATGGGCCAGCAGTACCAGGCCGACCAGGATTCGGCTCAGCAGAGTTTGTTTGGCGGCGGGGCATTCGGCGCCGTGGCCATGCCTTTGCCCAAAGTGGCCGACATGGAACCCTGGCCCGCCGTGGAACAGCTGCGCCGCGAGAAGGAAGTGGTGGGCTTCTACCTTTCGGGCCACCCGCTCGACGACTTCAAACTCGAAATCGACTCGTATTGCACCTGCGGCCTCGACAAGGTGGAGAGCTACAAAAACCGTGAGGTGACCGTAGCCGGCCTGATTACGAACGTGCTGTTCAAGACCACCAAGACTGGCCAGCCCTTCGTATCGTTTAGCGTGGAAGACTACGAGTCGAGCCTGAACTTGGCTTTGTTCCGCGACGACTACTCGCGCTTCTCGGCTCTGATTAACCCGCGCAACTACGACAAGGAGCAGGTGCCGCCCATGTACATCCGGGGCAAGTACGCCCAGCGTTTCCGCGACTCCGACCAGTTCGAATTCAAGATTCTGACCATGGAGCCCCTGTTCAACGTGGCCGAAAAGCTGGCTAACGGCGTGCGAGTTCAACTGGATTTGCGCACCATCACCGAGCCCTTCATGGACCGCTTTATGGAAGCCGTGGAAGGCTGCGCGGGCTCCAAAAAGCTCGAAATCAAGTTTGCCGAGCCCCACGAGCACTTGGCCGTCGACACCTATTCGCGGCGCTACCGCATCGAGCCCAAGGAGTTTATTCGCCGGATGCGTGAAATGGAAATAGAGGCCTGTCAGTTGATTTAAACCCGAAGAATAAGCACAAAAAAGGGAGCCAAGATCTGGCTCCCTTTTTCGTTTCAGCTAGTAAGCCAACCACTACGAGCGACGCTGGTCATCGTCGGTGGTGTAGCCGCTGCGTTGCGTATTGGTAGTCGTGTCGTTGATGCGCTCCACGTCTACTTCGGTTTTGCGCACCGTGTCGCGGATGGTTTCCTCCCGCTCGGTTACTTCCTTACCCAGCGTTACTTCTTCTATTACACGGGCCTCTTTGCCCACTACGGCCCGCTCGGCGCTTTCGGTAATCTCGATTTCACCTTCCTTGAAAGCATTGAAATCGGCTTCCGTAGCGGGGCGATTCACGGCGTGGCGCTCCACGTTCACGTGCTCTTCCCGCAGCCGCACGCTGGCTTCCACAGGGCGCTCCACGATGCGGCTGCGCAGGCGGGCCCCACCGGTTTGCTCCACGCGCTTGCCTACCTGCAGATTCTCTTCGATTACCTGCGCCGACATACCTGCCTGACCGGCGGCAGCGCTGGCCTGTAGGTTGTTGGCCCCGGCATAGCCCGTCTGGGCGGCGCGCTCATCTACATCCACGGCCCCGGCCCGGTCCAGGATTTCGGCGGCCTGGCGGGCATGCTCAGCGCTCTGGCAATGTACTGTCACGATGGAATGCCCCTGCCGGGCTACGTGCGAGTAGCGGCGCGCATCCTCGGTATCGTCGCCCCCGAACAGGTTGCTGAAGAAGTTGCTGATGCCGTCGCCGGTGCGGCCGGCAGCATCTCCTACGGCTTCCGTCGTGGTGCCGCTGGTATTCTGGTAATTACTGCTGTTGCTGGTATTGCTGCCTGTAGCGCCCGAGGCTCCACCGGATGAAATGTCTACGTTTTCCTGAGTGAAACCGGCCGCGGCAAGTTGGCTGGCGGCTTGTTGGGCTTCCTGGGCATTATCGAAAAATCCTACTACGGTCTGGCTCATGGCGAGAGAATCTAGGGTTTGGGAATAGGTTAAAGGGCAATAAGCTATTCTGAGGGAGTTGGCTGAGTGGCAGTACCCGTCGGCGCGGAACCTGCCGCCGGCTGCCGCTCCACGTGCAGTTCTTCGTGGCGCAGCACAATGGGCTGGGTGTGCGTGGTGCTTTGGGTGCGCTTAGTCACCCGGATTTCCTCCACTACCAACAGCCGGGTCACGACAACCTCGCGCAGCACCGGGATGATGGTCGTGTCGCCGTCGTAGCGCAGGCCGGGGGTGGGGGCGCCATCGGCCACGAACTGGTTGACGGGCACCCGCTCAACCAGCACTTCTTCGTGCTGCAGCGGTATTTCCAGCATTTCTTCCCGCTCGTGCACCGTTTTGGCAATGCGCACCCGGCCGCTTTCTACCACCTCCCGGGTAATCACGGCCTGTTCCTCGATAACAGGAATAACCGAGGGGGCGCCGGTAGCAGCATAGTGCTGCTGGTGTGGTTGCGAAGACGGAGCAGAGGTGTGATTGGGGTCCATGCCCAAATCTTACGGCCCCCTTTTCCGATGGTTCCTATTGCCGAGCTACCGAGCACCACCATATTTTCGGCTCGTTTAGGACGAAACCTATGCCTCTAATACATCTTGATATTTAGATACATGAGCTTAAAACCAACCCAGAATAATCGTAACTAAACTGTAAGGCAAAACGAAAAGTAGAAAAAATCAACCTAATGATCCGTTGAACTTAACCATGATTTTTTGGTAAAATAATTTATCCGTAAGCTGGTACTGCCGTTGAAACTGTCTATTGACCCTTCTCACCAAAGCAACTCGGCACGCTTACTCTCCTTACCCAACCTGACATACTGGCGGCATGAAACTTTCCGGCGCGGGACTTGTTGAACTCGCAATCTGCTACCTTGCGGCCCCAAGTTTCGTAAGAAGCATTTTCATTGTCACCACAAACCCCCTATTGTCATGGGACATAAAGCCATCGAAATTACCGATGCTAACTTCGACCAGATCATCAACTCCGATAAACCCGTGCTCGTGGATTTCTGGGCCGAGTGGTGCGGTCCGTGCCGCATGGTCGGTCCGGTAGTTGAGGAGCTGGCCGGTGAATACGAAGGCCGCGCCGTAATTGGCAAAGTTGACGTGGATTCTAATCCCCAGACCTCGGCTAAGTTTGGCATTCGCAGCATCCCAACGCTGCTCGTGTTCAAGAACGGCCAGATCGTGGATAAGCAAGTAGGTGCCGTGCCCAAGCACGTACTGGCCCAAAAGCTCGACGCCCAGGTAACGGCCTAAGCTGCTTCGCAGTAAATACCATAGAAAAAGCCCTGCTTTCCATGTGAGAGCAGGGCTTTTCTGTGGGTATTCCGTACCCCCACGCGATTTAGTAGCTCTCGTCAGGGTTGCCTACCCGCGCCTCCGTCGGCGGCGACTGGGTAGCTTTCACGCCGCCAAACAGCTTGAAGTTGGGCGCAAACATGATAGGCAGCGTGTAGGTCATGGCCGTAGGCACGTTATATTCGCGGCCAGGCCGAAAGGCAGGCAAGGCGGCTATAACGCGCCGGGCTTCAATGTCGACTTCGGGCGCCAGCCCCCGTACTACGCGCACCTGGCTGATGCGGCCATCTTCTCCTACCGTGTAGGACACGTACACCTTGCCGGTAATATTCTTGCGCCGGGCCGCCTTCGAATACACCGTGTTGCGGGCCAAATACTGCATCAGGGCTGCCTGCCCACCCGGAAACTCGGGAGCCTGTCGGCGCCGAGGCGCCCCGGCGTACAACTCCCCATCCAGGTTGAAGAACTTCAGGTTGGTGCTGCGGCCGTTGTCCAGCTTTTCGATGGCACTGAGCTGGCCGGTATCGTAGTAGTAACGCCACTCGCCGTGGGGCCGGCTGGCCACGTAGGTACCTTCGGAGCGCTTCTGCCCGTTGCGGTGCACGCTAATCCACTTGCCCACGCGCATTCCATCCGAGTACTCACCCCGCTGGCTTACTTTCCCGTCTTCGTACCACGACACGTACACGCCGTCGGCTTCGTCGTTATGGTAGTGCACCTGCCCGGCCTTATTGCCATTAGGATGATACCAAGTGAAAAGGCCGTTGCGCACTGTTGGTTCCTGGCCCGTGAGCGTACCGCGCAACAGTAGGGTACCGTTTAAGGAATAGTCGCGCATGGCGTAGCCGCTTTCTCCCTTCTTACGGTCGACGACGCGGTAGTGCGTGGCGCTGTCGGGCACTGTTTCTTCGTCGCGGGCATTGAGGTATACGGCCGGCAGGCTTTGGGCCCGGGCGGCCGGCACCAGGGTAGCAGCGGCTAATAATGCAAAGAGAAGTGCTTTCATAGACACCCGGATAAAAAACAGTGTAGGCAAGATACTTACTTACTCGTTTATCCCCAAGTACCGGTGAACCAGACGTTATCTGTGGCTCCTATCCCGGCTCGGGCACTAGGCTATACTGAGAATCCGGTAACACAGTTTCCAGGAAAAATACAGAAGTGCCGGCCGGGCATCCAAAGTTCGTAGAGGGCTGCGTTGCCGCCACAGGCACTGGCCCAATATGCTGCAATGCGTAAAAGGGCAGTCAGCCAGAAATACGTCTGGTTGACTGCCCTTCAAGCAAAGCCGCCTGGGTAATAAGCTAATCGAGCTGAATAGCGCGGTTCAGGTTTTCCTCCAGGGAAATCAGCGTTTCGGTACGCTCAATGCCGTCGATGAGCTGCACCCGGTCGTGGAGCACGTCGCGCAGGTGCTGGGTGTCGCGGCACACGAGGCGGGCAAACACGCCGTAAGCCCCGGTGGTGAAGTGAATGCTGACTACTTCGGGTATTTCCCGCAGCTGCTCAACGACGCTGGCGTAGACGGAGCTTTTGAGCAGGTAGATGCCCAGAAACGCGCTTACGCCATACCCCAGCTTCTGGTAATCAATCTTTAAGGTTGCGCCTTTCACAATGCCCAACTCCTCGAGTCGAGCCATACGCACGTGTACTGTGCCCCCGGAAACATGCACTTTACGAGCAATTTCGGTGTAGGGAATCTTAGCATCTTCGATAAGAAGAGACAATATCTTGCGGTCGGTGTCGTCAAGTTCGTAATTACGGGCCATTTTTCAGCGGGTTGATTGCCTATTTCGCAAACCTTGTTGATTAATTATAAAAACTATGTAAATTTTACGCCATAAGCCTGCCATTATTTTATTTATTCAACCCAAACACTAAATTTGTTACAATCCAACGCAGAAGGTGTTGGCCTATTGTAGAATGATGAAATTGGCAGACATGCCCCCCTCTCTCGGGGGTGGTGAACTGGGAGAAACTGGTCCGGCGGCCGGCTAACTACACCGTGGAGGTTCGAACCCTTCTTCTACAGCTGATTAGTTGGATAATGTGAGGAGGGAAAAACCGGGACGTATCTGGGTGGGTACGTCCTCATTCAAGAGGCTGCATCTGGGTGGGTGCAGCCTTTTCTGTGTTTAACAGGCTGTTACAGAAGCATTGTATGCTGGACTCTCGTGCTCTAATCGGGTGCAAAGAAAACTAAAAAACCCTACAAGTAAGTAGCCCGACCATAAAAACCCCGTTGCCATGCGTATTGCGGCAGGGTTCTTATGGTCGGGCTTGGCTTCAAGAACGGGCGCGACAACCGCGTCGTAAGACGGGTTAAGATGCCGGCTTTTTGCGGGTGACCCGGGTACCAATACAACTCTGTAGTACGGGGTGGGGCCACTGGGCCTACCGCTGCGCTACCGGCTGACGGTGGCGGGCAAGGCCGGTTTCCAAAAACTGAATAAACTTATTAACGTCCGACTCATAGGCTACGGCCGGAGCCAGCAAAACCGGCTTTTCCATAGTGCTGGCCGGGTCGAGCAGCACGTAGTAGGGCTGGGCATTCATGTTGAAGCGGCTGATCTGAAAGTCCAGGTTTTGCTCCCCCAATGTTTTCTTGACGCGCTGGTCACGGGCCGAAGTATACCACTGGCTGGCCGGCAGCTCCGTCTTGTCATCGGCGTAGAGGGCCACAATAATAAAGTCGTCCTGCAGGTGCTTCAGCACGCGGGAGTCGCTCCACACGGAGGCTTCCATCACGCGGCAGTTGCCGCAGTTGTGCCCCGTGAAGTCGACGAACACGGGCTTATTTTGCTGGCGGGCACAGGCCAGAGCCTCCTGCAGCGTGAAGTAGCCCGTCAGGTTGTGCGGCAGCTCCAGCTGGTCGGCGAAGCGCGGCGTGCTGCATAGCTCGGTGCCGACACCAGCAGTAGAAGCGGCCGGAGCCGGGTTCTGCCAGGCAAAATCCTGGCGGGTAGCGGGTGGGGCCAGCGCCGAGAGACCATTGAGCGGCGCTCCAAACAAGCCAGGCACCATGTAGACCATAAACGACAGAGCCACGGCCGCCAGCAGCAGATGGGGCACGCTCACGCGGGTACTTTCACTGTCGTGGGGCAGCCGGATCTTACCCAGCAGATACAGGCCCAGCAAGCCGGCCAGCACTATCCAGATGGCCAGGAAAATTGGCCGCGGCAACAGGCCCCAGTGGTAAGATAAATCGGCTGAGCTCAGAAACTTGAAAGCCATGGCCAGCTCCACGAAGCCCAGCACGACTTTAAGCGTATTGAGCCAGCCCCCGGAGCGCGGCATGGATTTCAGCCAGGTGGGGAACAGCGCAAACAGTACGAAAGGCAAGGCAAAGGCCGTGGAAAAGGCCAGCATGCCCAGCGTGGGGCGCAGCAGTTCGCCGTTGGCGGCGGCTATGGCCACCGAGCCCACAATGGGTACGGTGCAGGAAAATGAAACGAGCACCAGCGTGGCTGCCATGAAAAACAACCCCGACCAGCCGCCTTTATCGGCCTGGGCATCCACTTTGTTAACCAGGCTGCTGGGCGCGTTGATTTCGAACATGCCCAGAAACGACATGCCGAACACCAAAAATATCACGAAGGACAGCAGATTGGGTAGCCAGTGGGAGCTGATAACGTTGGCCGCATCGGCGCCAAACAGCAGGCTGACCACCACCCCGACACCGGTGTAGATGCTGATAATCGACAGGCCGTACACCAGGGCTTTGCTGATGGCCTCGCCCCGGCTCCGGCTGTTATTGGTGAAGTACGAAACCGTCATGGGTAGCATCGGGTACACGCAGGGCATGAGTACGGCAACCAGACCGGCTCCGAAAGCCAGCAGCAGGTACTTCCACAGGCTCAGAGTGGTGCCGGCCGGCTGGGCGTCGGTGGCCGCCGCCAGCGTGGCACCTGGCGCGGCTGAGCTAGCCTGGGCCGACGCTACAGTTTCGGGCACAGCAGAAGCGGTAGTAGCGCTGTCGGTGCTGGCCGGAACTGCCGGATCGGGTGCGGCGGTAGCTGCAGGAGTTGTGGCAGGCCCGGCAACGGCGGCGGGCGGGGTGGCGGAAATAGCCGGCGCGGCTGCCGCCGGAGCTGTGCTGGCCGTGCCCGTTACCTCGATGGGGCCGAAGCTCAGGGTTTCATTGCCGGGAATACAGCGGCCGTCGACGTCGGTGCAGCTTTGGTATTCCACCTCGGCCGTGATGGTAAGCGGGCCGGGCTGTAGCACCCGGATGCGCTGGCGGATCTGGCCGGTTTTTTCGAAGTAGGTAACGTCTCCCTTAAACACCTCGTCAAACGCCTTTTTCGCGCCGATTGACTTGGGCTTGCCCACCAGTACGTAGGCCGGGCTTTTGGCAAAGCTGAACGCAAACACCGTGGGGCCCAGGTCGGGGTCGAAGTCGGTGGCGTAGAGGTGCCAGGTGTTTTCGATGCGGGCATTCACAATTACCTCTAGCTCCTCTCCTACTTTGGCGGTGGGCTGGCTAAGGGCAGTGCTGAGCTTGGCCGGCGTAAGGACCTGAGCAGTGGCGCTGCCCACCCAGAGCAGCAGAAACCAGAGCGGCAGCACTATTTTTTTACTAAAAAGCATGAAGCAGAGTTAGGGCAACGACAACGTTGGAGAATAAACAAAGTACGGCAGGAAGTGTCACAATCTTGTTATCAAGGCTGCTTGGGCCCGGCGGCGAGGCGGCCGGTATTGGGGTTTGGCGCCCACCGCCGGGCCCGAATAGCAACTGGGCCGGAACCGCTTGGACAGAATCTCGTACTTTTGTGATACCAAGGGAGCTGGGCCGCGTGAGCCCGACCCCCGGATCTATGGCCTTAAATATCCTTTTTACCGTTCTGCTTGTGTTGCTGAACGGCTTTTTTGTGGCGGCAGAGTTTGCCTTCGTCAAAGTCCGCATCTCCCAAATCGAGATTAAAGCGCAGGGCGGCAACCGCCTGGCCAAGCTCGTGCAAAGCATGCTGCACGATTTGAACTTCTACTTATCGGCTACCCAGCTGGGCATTACCTTGGCCTCGCTGGCTCTGGGCTGGATTGGGGAAAGCGTGGTGGCGGAAGTCGTGCTGGCCATCATTCACCAGTTCGGCATTACCCTCTCCGACGCGACCGTGCACAAAATTGCGCTGGCCACGTCGTTCACCCTGATTACGGTGCTCCACATCGTGCTGGGCGAGCAGGCGCCCAAGGTGCTGGCCATTCAGAAGCCCGAAACCACCTCGATGGCCATTGCCATTCCCCTGCGGGCCTTCGCCTTTGTTACCTTTCCCCTGATCTGGCTGCTCGACTGGCTTTCGAACATGGTAGCCGGCTTGTTTGGCGGCACCGCTACCCACGGCACCGAAGTACACACCTCGGAGGAGCTGCGCCTGCTGCTGGACCAAAGCAAGCAGAGCGGCGAGATTCAGGACTCGGAGCACGAGCTGATCGAAAACGTGTTTGAGTTCAACGACCGGATGGTGAAGCAGATCATGGTACCCCGCACCAAGCTCTCGGCCATCGACGTGAATACGGCCCAGGATGCCGTACTCGAAATCGTGTACAACGAAGGCTATTCGCGCATTCCGGTGTTTGAAGACAACATCGACAACATCGTGGGCGTGCTCTACGTGAAGGACTTGCTGCAGATTATTCGCCGCAACGAGCCCATCGTCTTGTCGAAGATTATGCGTCCGGCCTACTTCGTGCCCGAAACCAAGAAGATAAACCGGCTGCTACGCCAGTTTCAGCGCAAGCACACGCACATGGCCATCGTCTCAGACGAATTCGGCGGCGTGTCGGGCATCGTGACCATCGAGGACATCATGGAGGAGCTGGTCGGCGAAATCCAGGACGAGTACGATAACGAGGTGCCGGTGGTGGAGAAGGTGTCAGAAACGGATTACCGCGTCAACACCTCCACGCCCATCTCCGACGCCAACGAGTACCTGCCCTTTCCCCTGCCCGAAGGCGACGACTACGAAACGGTGGGTGGTCTGCTCAACGTTATCTACGGCAACATTCCGGAAGTCGGCGACGTGGCCGTGCTCGACAATTACGAGTTCCGGGTGCTTCAGCGCTCCAAGCGCGCCGTAGAGCTGGTGCAGCTGCGCGTCACGACTCGCGAGGAGCGCGAGGCCACCGACGAAGCAATGAGTCTGTAGCTTGTAAAGACGACTAAGCAAACTGAAAAGGCCCGATTGGTACGCAGTCGGGCCTTTTCGTTTGCTCCATGCCAGTGCTACTCCGGCTTCAGCCAGCTGGCGTAGAGCACATAGTTGTCGGCCGTGCGGCTCAGGTTGGCGCGCTGCTCGTCGGTCACGGGCTTGATTTTGCGGGCCGGAATGCCGGCGTACAGGTAGCCCGGTTCGCACTGGGTGTTTTCCAGCACCACGGCCCCGGCCGCAATAATGCAGCCCCGCCCTACCACGGCCTGGTCCATCACAATGGCGCCCATCCCGATGAGCACGTCATCTTCGATAGTGCAGCCGTGCACAATGGCTTTGTGGCCGATACTGACGCGGGAGCCCACCGTCGTGGCTGCTTTCTGGTAGGTGCAGTGCAGCACGGCCCCATCCTGGATATTGGTTTTATCGCCGATGCGGATGCTGTTCACGTCGCCGCGAATTACGGCGTTGAACCACACGGTGCAGTCGGCGCCCAGCGTCACGTCGCCAAGGATAGTGGCATTTTCGGCCACAAAGCAGTTGGCTCCCAGCGTGGGCAAAATACCGTGAACCGGCAGAATCAGAGCGGGCATAGAGGGAGAGGTAAGGTGGCGGAATGGTGAGCTGACGTTCTTATGGCGCAATCTGCACGGTTAGAACAACAAACTCACTATTTCACCAGCTCACCAGTTCACCTCTTACCGGGTCAGCATGCGTTTCCAGGTGCCTTTCTGCACGTTGTATTTCAGCGTGCTGGGCAGGGCCTGCCAGAAGTATTTGTTGACCTCCACGGCAAAGCTGGGCTGCATGTAGCAGTTGATGGTGCAGCCCTCACATTGTGGCAGACGGCCTTCCAGGGCAATCATGCGGCCCACCTCGGGCGAGTGGTACAGCTCGTGGAGCCGGCCCTGGATGGGGAATTTTTGCTCGCCCAGGTGGTAGCACGGCACGACCAGCTCGTTGCTGGGCGAAATAACCAGCGTGGTGCTGGCTGCTTTGCACACCGGCGCCGCCACGTGGTTGCCGCCGTCCTTGCGCAGCTGAATAAACGCCTCGTTCAGGTACACGCCCCGCTTTTTGCCGAAAGCCGACAGGTAATCCAGCTCGGCGGCACTGAGCTGCTCCCCGGTTTCGACGCTGTTGTACTCAAAGGCAGGGTTAATAATGAGCATCAGGCCGTTGGGCTGGGCAATGTCGCGGTACACGGCCTCCAGATCGGGCAGGTTCTCGCGGAAGACGGTGAACAGAATATCGGGCCGCTCACCCAGCTCCTTGGCCACCCGGATGCTTTCGAGCACGAAGTCGTAGCAGGCCACGCCGCGGCCTTTGTCGTGCACTTCCTTCTCGGAAGCATCGAGCGAGAAGTGCAGCATGTCGACTTTGCCGCGCAGCTTTTCCGCGTACTTGGGGTAGAGTAGGCAGTTGGTCGTCAGGGTGGTAATAAAACCCATGTCGTGGGCCAGCCCCACAAACTCGTGAATCTGACGGTGCAACAGCGGCTCCCCACCCGTGAAGTCGACCACACTGACGCCCAGCCGCTTCAGGTCCCGCAGGTTCTGCTCCACATCGGCCAGCTGGATGTAGGGCGAGGGTTTCTCCCAAATATCACAGAAGGAACAGCGCGCATTGCACCGGTAGGTAACGTAGTAATTGCACAGAACCGGATGACGAACTAGACGCATAATGAGGCTAAAGGTACGCAGTAACCGGCTGGGAGCCGAGTCGGGAAGATGGGGCGGCGGGCGGCATGCAACCAATTCCACTTAAGGCTGCTCATCCCCTAACACCACTTATAGTTACCTTTTACCCATGAAAGTCTCTACTTTATTACTGCCGGGTCTTGCACTTACGATGCTGGGAATCAGCGCCTGTAGCAAGGAGAACGTGAATACTTCCCCCGATTTCGATAAGGACACTATCCTTTTTGGCTCCTTTTTCGGTGAGTGCGAAGGTGAATCCTGCGTTGATATTTACAGGCTCGACACAAAAAACCAAACGTTGGCCGAAGATACCCAGGACCAGTATCCCAATGGCGATACTCCCTACAACGGCACCTACGTAGCCCGCAGTCAGGCCGACTACACCCTGGTCAAGGACCTGATTCAGCAAGTGCCCGCCGAGCTGGTGAACGAGAGAAACCCTGTCATTGGCATGCCTGATTACACCGACGCCGGCGGTTATTATATCGAAGTTACGCAGGCTGGCAAGCGCCGCTACTGGCTGATTGACACCCAGAAAAACAACCTTCCCTCCTACCTACGCGCGTTTGCCGATACGCTGGACATACGCCTGGGCAAGCTGCGCTAAGCGTTAGTGCTGCAACGTGCCGCGCGCCACGTCCCATTGCTTGGGCGTGGCAGCCAGTGCTGCTTCGGTAGCGGCGCCGTAGTGCTCCAGGTAATAGTTGCAGAAGCCTTTCAGCGGACAATTCGGACAGTCGGGCTTGGTAAAAAAGCAGATGTGCTGCCCGTGCCAGTAGTTGTGCTTATGAAAGTTGAGCAGCACCAGCGCGTCTTTGGGTAGCTGGCTGAGCAGCACCTGGTGCGCCTTTTCCACCGATACTTTCGGCCCAATCATGCCCACGCGCTGGGCCACGCGGTGCACGTGCGTATCGACGGGCAGCACGGGCTTCTGATAGTTGAACAGCAGTACCAATGAAGCCGTTTTCAGGCCGATGCCAGGCATAGCGGTCAGCCACTCCAGGCCTTTTTCCGTGGGCCACTCCGCCAGGAAGTCCAGGGTAAAAGTGCCCTGCTCGGCTTTGATACGGCGCAGAATCTCCTGAATCCGGGGCGCCTGCGTGTCGGGCCAGCGGGTAGTGCGGATGGCGTGGGCCAAGTCGGCGGTGGGAGCTGCCAGCACGCCTTCCCAGTCGCCGAAAGCCTCCAGCATCCGGTCGTAAGCCAGCTCCTCGTCGCGGTGCGTAGTACGGTGCGACAGTAGCGTGCTGATCAGCTCGCGCATGGGCGTACGGCGCGGCGCGGGGTCGAGCGGGCCAAAGAACTGGTTCAGAATAACGTGGTTCTGCCAGGTTTTATCAGTGGGCGGTAACGAATAGGCATCGGTCATCTACGCGTGTACCGCCGCTACCAGTCTGGGGTTACAATCGCCCCAGTTAGCGCCTCGCCTATTTTCAGCTCCCGGGCGGGCACAAAAAAAAGCGGCACCCGGAGGTGCCGCCTTTTTTGTTGGTAGCGGGAAGCTTAGATAGTGCCTTTCTCGGCAGCTTTCTTCAGTTTCTCGTTGGCGAAGATGGCAACTTCCACCCGGCGGTTGGCAATACGGCCAGCCTCGGTCGAGTTGTCGGCTACGGGCTGCTTCGAGCCGTAACCCGATACCGTGAAGCGCGAAGCGTCTACACCTTGCTGCTGCGCGTAGTTAGCTACAGACTGAGCCCGGCGCTGCGACAGGGGGTCGTTGATGGCATCCGAACCGCTGGTGTCGGTGTGACCTTCTACAATAACGTTGGTGTCATTGTACTTAATCAGGGTCTTGGCCAACTCAGCAATGTTGTCTTGAGCCGTCGAGGTCAGAGCAGCCGAGTTCTTGGCGAACAACAGGCCCGAATCGAAGGTAATTTTGATGCCTTCACCCACACGCTCTACGCGGGCACCAGCCATTTCCTTTTTCAACTCAGCAGCCTGCTTGTCCATCCGACGGCCAATCAGGGCCCCGGCACCGCCACCTACGGCAGCACCAATGATAGCACCTTTGGCCGTACCCGACTTACCGCCGATTACGCGGCCCAGCACGGCACCACCGGCAGCACCACCCAAGCCACCAATGATAGCGCCTTTAGCCGTTTTGCTCCAGGGTTTCTTTTCGGTGGTCGTCGTTTGGGCCTGAGCATAGTTGGTGCCCAGCAGCAACACGGCCATCATCATTGCGATATACGAACGAAGGGTTTTCATTGTCTTGTGGTTTTGTGTTCTTGGTGTGATGTAAATATGCAGAGTTTTTCATTTTCAGCCGCCGCAAGAGAAGTTTTATCTCGCGTCTGACTGTCTGTTGCAAGGTAATTTGCAACCACCTTGCCAAAGTGAGTAAGCCAGAGAAAAAATTTAAAAAAAGCTCTTCAGCTAGTTTTCAAGCCGTTTTTCCAAGCCAGCCTATTTCTATAAACGCTGAAATATGGTCTGTATTGCCACTAAAAGTGCCGAGTATAAAGCTGCCACTGGGTCCTGGTATTTCACAACTAAATTCCTTGTTTCAGAATACTTGCTTTAAATTAATTTTAAGCCTTAGTGCACCCTTTTATTTAACTGATTGATTTAAAAAGCATTTGCTTTTGGGTCTATCCTAAATTAAACTACCTCCCAAAAGAAAGCCGGACATAAAAAAAGGCCGCACATAGCATGTGCGACCTTTTTTTGTTAAAGCGAGAAAGCAACAGCTTACAGAGTGCCGTTTTCGGCAGCTTTTTTCATTTTCTCGTTGGCGAAGATGGCAACTTCTACGCGGCGGTTAGCCTGCTTGCCTTCTACCGTAGTATTGTCGGCCACGGGCTGCGACGAGCCATAGCCTTTGGTCGTGATGCGCGAGGCGTCTACCCCTTGCGAGGTGGTGTAGTTGGCCACAGCCTGGGCCCGGCGCTCCGACAGTGGCTGGTTGATGGCATCCGAACCGGAGTTGTCGGTGTGGCCTTCCACAATGACGTTAGTGTCGGGGTACTTCTTCAGCACCTCAGCCATTTTGGTGATTTCCGACTGCGAGGCAGCCCGCAGGTCCGATTTGTTGGTATCAAACAGAATGCCCGAGTCGAAGGTGATTTTGATGCCTTCGCCTACCCGCTCCACGCGGGCGTTCTTCATGTCGCGCTGCAGCTCTTCGGCCTGCTTGTCCATTTTGCGGCCAATCAGAGCGCCACCCGTGCCGCCCACGGCAGCACCGATGATAGCACCGGCAGCCGTACCCGACTTGCCGCCAATTACGCGGCCCAGTACGGCGCCAGCGGCAGCGCCGGCACCGGCGCCAATGAGGCCACCTTTGGCCGTTTTGCTCATGCCGGTTTTACGCTCGCCGGTTCCATTGCTGGTCGAAAGATCGGGCTGGCTGGCGGGCTGCGATGAAGCGCAGGAGCCGAGGAACATGGTCAGAGCCATGAAAAGAGCCAGAAGGGATTTGGGAGATTTCATCAGTTAAGAATTGGTGGAAGGAAAAAAGAGCGGGTTTGCTTACCAGTCCGGATGTGCTTACTTGACTTGCCGGCAAAATGTTCGCCAAATATAGGCTGCTGGCTATACCCAGCTCAACTACAGATGGAAAATTTACTGCCGGGCAAATCAAAAGCCCGTTCAGCGCATCAGATATGCGCTGAACGGGCTTTTTCCAAAAAGCTTGCCGAAAATCCGCGTGTTTTTAGCGCAGCGTTGGCTGGGGCTGAGCCACAGCTACTTCCGCAGGGCGCAGCATCGTAATCAAATCGGCGAGGCGCTGCTTGAGGTCCTTGCGGTCCACGATGAAGTCCAGGAAGCCATGCTCCAGTACAAATTCGGAGCTCTGGAAATCCTTGGGCAAGTCCTTGCCGATCGTCTCCTTGATAACCCGCGGGCCGGCAAAGCCAATCAGGGCGCCGGGCTCAGCAATGTTGAAGTCGCCGAGCATGGCGAAGGAAGCGGTGACGCCGCCCGTAGTGGGGTCGGTCAGCATGGAAATGTAGGGCAGGCCGGCTTCGGAGAGCAGCGCCAGCTTGGCCGAAGTCTTGGCCATCTGCATCAGGGAGTAGCCGGCTTCCATCATGCGGGCCCCACCCGACTTGGAAATCATCAGGAAAGGCAGGCGGTTCCGGCGGGCATAATCGATGGCGCGGGCAATTTTCTCTCCTACCACCGAGCCCATCGAGCCGCCGATAAATTTGAAGTCCATGCAGGCTACCACCAGGTCGAGGCCGTGGAGGCGGCCGTGGGCCGTGCGCACGGCATCCTTCAGGCCGCTGCTCTTCTGGGTGGCGGCCAGGCGCTGCGGATACGCTTTGGTATCGACGAAGCGCAGCGGGTCGCCGGAAGTCAGGTTCTCATCCAGCTCCACGAACTGGTTGTTGTCGAACAGGATTTCGAAGTATTCGGCCGAGTCGACCCGGTCGTGGTGGTTGCACTTGGCGCAGGTATACAGCAGGCGCTTGTGCTCGGCCATGGAGGCCACCGTTTTACACTCGGGGCACTTATACCACAGGCCGTCGGGCGTCTCCTTCTTCTGCTCCGTCGGGGTGACGATGCCTTTCTCTACGCGCTTAAACCAAGACATTGAAGTCAATCTTAATAGTGGGAAGCTGCAAGGTAAGACTCGTAGCGGCGGGCAGCCAGCAGCGGGTCTACGTTCAGCAAATGTGTAGCAGGCAAAGGTAAGGCAGCCAGGGGGTAGTTTCCTATGCCCCCGCATGCCGACTTAGCGGGCTTTTACGCAAGCGTGATGGTTTGGTCGAGGTAAATGTCCTGAATAGCGTACAGCAGCTCCACACCCTCGGCAAAAGGCCGCTGAAACGCCTTGCGGCCTGAAATCAGGCCCTGGCCTCCGGCGCGCTTGTTGATGATGGCCGTCTGCACGGCTTCTTCCCGGTCGGTGGCGCCCTTGCTTTCCCCGCCCGAGTTGATCAGGCCGATGCGGCCCATGTAGCAGTTGGCCACCTGGTAGCGCGTCAGGTCAATGGGGTTATCAGACGAGAGGCTCTCATACATGGCCTTGTGGGTTTTGCCAAACTTCAGGGCCGAGAAGCCGCCGTTGTTTTCGGGCAGCTTCTGCTTGATGATATCGGCCTGAATAGTGACGCCGAGGTGGTTGGCCTGGGCCGTGAGGTCGGTGGCCACGTGGTAGTCTTGGTCGGCGGTTTTGAAGGCGTTGTTGCGCAGGTAGCACCAGAGCACCGTGGCCATACCCAGCTCGTGGGCCCGCTCGAAGGCCTGGCTGACCTCGATAATCTGGCGGTTGGACTCTTCGGAGCCGAAGTAGATGGTGGCGCCCACGGCCGTGGCACCCAGGTTCCAGGCTTCTTCCACCGAGCCGAACATTATCTGGTCGAACTTATTGGGGTAAGTCAGCAGCTCGTTGTGGTTGATTTTAACCAGAAACGGAATCTTGTGGGCGTATTTGCGGGCCACTGTGCCGAAGGTGCCAAAGGTGGTTGCCACGGCGTTGCAGCCGCCTTCCACAGCCAGCTTGATAATGTTTTCCGGGTCGAAGTACATTGGGTTGGGCCCGAATGAGGAGCCGGCCGTGTGCTCAATACCTTGGTCGACGGGCAGGATGCTCATGTAGCCGGTGCCGGCCAAGCGGCCGTGGTTGTAGAGCTGGCCCAGGCTGCGCAGCACCTGCGGCGTGCGGTTGCTGGGCACAAAGCAGCGGTCCAGAAAATCGGGGCCGGGCTGGTGAATCAGGTCCCGGCTGATGGTTTTGCACTCGTGCTGGAGCAGCGCCTCGGTTTCGGCGCTCAGGGGGGTAAGAGAAGCCATGGGTGGAAGTTGGGTGGAGAGAGGAAGAGCTAAAACGTGAACAAATATAAAGTGAAAATCAAACCACGGCCGGCTCCTGGCTGGCAGATGCGGGCTGGCCTCGCTACCTTGCTTCGGGGAATCGGCTTCGCTGCTGACCAGCCCCATTCAGTGCTTCTCACAAGATACTACCCGCGTGAAAAAATTCTCTTCCCTGCTCCTGGCTCTGGCCGTCGTGGCCGGCTCGACGCTGCCCGGCTGCGTGGCTTCCAAAAAGTATGATGACCTGCGGGCCCGCCAGACGGCTACCGAACAAGGCAAAGCCGAAGCCGAGCGCCAGCAGCGCCAGGCCGTGGCCGAGCTGAAAAAAACCACCGATGAGCTGACCGAAATGCGCCTGACCAACAAGCGCCTCACCGAAGACTCGGCCCAGACCGGCAACGCCCTGCGCCGCACCCGCTCCCTCTACACCCAGCTCACCGACAGCTACGACAAGCTACTCAAAAACAGTGACCGGGCCATGGCCGATAAGTCGGCTGACTATAACAAAGTGGCCAAGGACCTGGCCCGCCGCGAAGCCGAGCTGGGCGAGCTGGACACCAACCTGCGCCGCAGCAAGGCCGATATCGACAAGCTGAACGCCGACCTAAAAGTGCGCGAAGCCAAGCTGGCCGAGCTGACCCAGGCCCTGGCCGACAAGGACAAGGCCGTGAATGACCTGCGGGCCAGTGTGAGCAACGCCCTGCGCGGCTTTCAGGGCACCGACCTGCAGGTGAAGATGAAGGACGGCAAAGTATACGTGTCGTTGTCGGAGCAGCTCTTGTTCAAAACCGGCTCGACCAAAGTGGACCCCAAAGGTCAGGAGGCGCTGAAGCAGCTGGCCGCCGTGCTCAAAAACCAGCCCGACGTGAACGTGGTAGTGGAAGGTCACACCGACAACGTCGCCTTCAGCCGCCCCACGGCTGCCATGCAGGACAACTGGGACTTGAGCGTGCTGCGCGCCACCGAAATTGCCCGCCTCATCACCTCCGGCGGCGTGGCCCCACAGCGCATCACGGCCTCGGGCCGGAGCCAGTACATTCCGGTGGCCGCCAACGACTCGCCCGGCAACAAAGCCCTGAACCGGCGCACCGAAATCATCCTGACGCCCAAGCTCAACGAGCTACTCAAGATTCTGGACAGCAACTCCACTACTTCCACCACCGGCAAATAGGCTCTCCGCCGGTTGCTTTTGAACCGGCGGCGTGGCGTTTTAATGCAGATATTCTGACGGGGCAGCTTGCGGGCTGCCCCGTTTTTGTTACCCGATTTTTACTGTACGGTATCTGTTAATCCGCCTATTCGTGCTTCTGCTTAGTCCGCTCGGGCTCGGTGGTTGGCCCTCGGCCCAGGCCAGCTACACTCCGGGGGCGAACAGGCGTATAAGAATTAGCAGATGACCACGCTGCCAAACGTTTGCTGCGCGCCAGCACCGAGTAGTCCCCGACCTTCACGCTGCAACTGCTGTTGAGGAAGCCCCCAACGAAACCACAACGCCAGGCCCCACGGGCTGGCGTTTTTTTATTGCCCCTGTATTCTGGTCGTTACTGCTGGCACTATCAGTCTCAGCTGCTGCTCGGCGACCTTTTTATCCTGCCAATCGGGGTGTTGGTGTAATAAAGTTCAGCTCGGCTACTTCGGTGCTTACCTATGCTGCACGCCACGCCGGGGCGGAACAAACAAGAGCCTGGCTGCCGCTTCCTGCTTCTTGAGGTCCACTTTTGATGGGTACTCCTTCCTGCTTCTTGCCATTGCTTTTCCAGTATTATCTAACCCCATTTTCACTATTCGTATGCTTCGCAAACCGCTACTCCGCTTTCTGTTCGCTGCCACCGCCATTATGGGCGCCACCTCTGCCGCCCAGGCCCAGCAGGAACAGCAAACCTACGCCAACGGCTCGTTGAACTCGTTGGGTATTGGCTCGGCTTACTCCACCAACCTGTGGAGCAGCTCCTACGTGGGCTTCAACCTGAGCAAGCAGA
>NZ_JAJADQ010000004.1 GCF_020447315.1 Hymenobacter nitidus | reverse complement strand
TACCCGGCCACGGCCACCGAGTTCACCGGCACAGGCATGATTGTCGACGGCGACCAGACCAACACCCAGGGCTTCATTGAGGCCTACGACAACCACTTCGTGGCCACCTGCAACTCGGCCATGAACATTGCCGGCGGACACGACGTCTACTACCACGACAACCGCATCATCATGGCTGGCCTTATGCCCGATGGCACGACCCGCCTACCCACAGCGTATTGCGGTGGCGCCATCTTCAACTACTACGGCCAGGGCAGCTTCAGCAACTTCAAAGTTGACAAGCAGGTAATCGGCTACGTGCACTGGGGCCGCAACAACCCCTACGCCAACCGCCAGGATGAAGGTGACTACGGCATCCTGATCATGACCAACACCCAGCACCTGCCCAACCCCATTACCCAGCAGACCGAACGGGACGAATACACCCGCTGGCTCGGCAAAGTAGGCCAGAACGGCCTCAAGATTGGTGTTGGTGGCAGCAGCACGCCTACGCCAACCAACGTAGCTCCAACGGTAGCCCTGAGCGTGGCCTCGACGGCTACGGTGGGCACGGCCCTGACGCTGAACGCCACGGCTGCTGACGCCGACGGCTCGGTTGCCAAAGTAGAATTCTACAGCGGTGCTACCAAGCTTGGTGAAGATACTTCGGCGCCTTACTCGCTGAGCTACACGCCTACCGCCGCCGCCACGCTGAGCCTAACGGCCCGCGCTACCGACAACGTGGGTGCCGCTACTTCTACTGCCGTGACTTCGGTAACGGTGACCAACGTGACGGCCGGTGGCGGCACGGGTGGTACCGGCTCGACCGGCGGCACGGGTACTGCTACCGGTACGTTCTACCGCGCCCTGAACATCGGTGGTTCGGCCACCAGCATTGACGGCAACAGCTTTGAAGCCGGCAGCGGCGCGGCTAACGCCCAGATCAGTGGTGCTACCTTCGCCAACCAGAACGTGACGCTGAACCCAGCCACGGATGCGGCCCGTGCCCAGATGATTCGCTCGTCGGTATATGGCCCTAACCTCAGCGTACAGCTGACCTCGGTACCCAGCGGCGCTTACAACGTGTATGCGTACGTTTGGGAAGACGACAAAGCTGAAGTATTCAACGTGGCTGTGAATGGCACCACGGCCGTGAGCAACTACAACAGCGGCTCGGCCGGTACCTGGAAGAAGCTCGGCCCATATGCCGCCAACGTCACCAACGGCACCATCAGCGTAACTACCAGCGGTGGCTGGGCTAACATCTCGGGCATTGAAGTATGGAAGCAGGGCACGGCTACCCCAACCAACGTAGCGCCTACAGTAGCCCTGAGCGTATCGTCGAACTCGGTTGCCGTGGGTACGGCCCTGACGCTGAACGCCACGGCCGCTGACGCCGACGGCTCGGTTGCCAAAGTAGAGTTCTACAGCGGTGCTACCAAGCTCGGTGAAGATACTTCGGCGCCTTACTCGCTGAGCTACACGCCTACCGCCGCCGCTACCCTGACTCTGGCTGCCCGCGCTATCGACAACGTAGGTGCTGCCACGACCTCGGCCGCTGCTTCGGTGACCGTAACGGCTCCCGTAGTGACGACGACGCGCACCTTCTACCGCGCTATCAACATCAACGGCGGCGCCATGACCCTCGACGGCAACAGCTGGCAGGCTAGCAGCGGCGCGGCCAACATCTCGGTGGGCGGCTCGACCTTCGCCAACCAGAACGTGACGCTAACGCCCGCCACGGATGCGGCCCGCGCCCAGATGATTCGCTCGTCGGTGTATGGTCCCAACCTCAGCTTCCAGATGACCTCGGTACCTAGCGGCTCGTACGAAGTGTTCGTGTACGTTTGGGAAGACGACAAAGCCGAAGTATTCAACGTGGCTGTGAATGGCACCACGGCCGTGAGCAACTACAACAGCGGCTCGGCCGGTACCTGGAAGAAGCTCGGCCCATATGCCGCCAACGTCACCAACGGCACCATCAGCGTAACTACCAGCGGTGGCTGGGCTAACATCTCGGGCGTAGAAGTATGGAAGAAAAACACGGGTACGGCCTTCACCCTGCCCACTTCCACCTCGGCTACCCTGAAGTCAACGGCCAGCGTATCGGCCCAGTCTGCCTCGGCAGTACAGGGCCTGGCTTCGGCCGCCATGGTTTCGCAGGCGGCAGCTACGCTGGTAGCTCCACTCAGCCAGCGCAGCGCGGCAGCTCTGACCCCGGCCGTAGCAGCTACGAAAGTGGCAGCTGCCAAGCAGGTAGCCGTGCAGCAGCCATCTGCTGGCCTGGAGCCCCGATACTCGGACGGCGCGCAGGCAGTGCAGCCCCAGCTTTCCTAATCACCTAGTACCGGTATAAGCGGCGCGCCGCTTAACCTTCAACCACAGGCCTGTTCCCGCGAGGGGGCAGGCCTGCGTTGCGTTGTAGGCTAGCGCCGGCGCAGAAGCGCCGCCGCTTTCCCTGTTCAGGCCACTCCTATTACTATAGGTACGCAAACTAAGGTTTATTCAATTAATTATTTAAATAGGTAAAGTATTTTCAACTCAACTGTTGCTATTGTCAATTTTAATACAATAATTTGACAATAAAGTTCTACTAAGGGCTTTCCGTCAAGAATGTAATTAATCTACTCACACCAGTTTGTATGAAGCGCGCACTCATTACCGGTATCACAGGGCAGGACGGAGCGTATCTGGCCGAGCTATTGCTTTCCAAAGGCTACGAAGTTCACGGCATCAAGCGCCGTTCGTCGCTTTTCAACACGGATCGGATCGACCATCTCTACCAGGACCTGCACGAGGAGCACGTACGTTTCCGCCTGCATTACGGCGACCTGTCGGATGCCACCAACCTAATCCGCATCGTGCAGGAAGTGCAGCCCGATGAGATTTACAACCTGGGTGCTATGTCACACGTGAAGGTGTCGTTCGACATGCCCGAATACACGGCCGACGTGGACGGCGTGGGCACGCTGCGCCTGCTCGAAGCGGTGCGCATTCTGGGCTTGTCGAAGAAAACGCGCATCTACCAGGCGTCCACCTCCGAGCTGTACGGGCTGGTGCAGGAAGTGCCCCAGCGCGAATCCACGCCCTTCTACCCCCGCTCGCCCTACGCCGTGGCCAAGCTGTACGCCTACTGGATTACGGTAAATTACCGGGAAGCCTACGGCCTCTACGCCTGCAACGGCATCCTGTTCAACCACGAGTCGCCGCGCCGGGGCGAAACCTTCGTGACGCGCAAAATTACCCGCGCCGCCGCCCGCATTGCCCTGGGCCTCCAGGAAAAGCTGTACCTGGGCAACCTGGACGCCAAGCGCGACTGGGGCCACGCCAAAGACTACGTGGAAGCCATGTGGCGCATGCTGCAGCAGGACGAGCCGCGCGACTACGTCATTGCCACCGGCGTGACCACCCGGGTGCGCGAGTTTGTCCGCCTGGCCTTTGCCGAGCTGGGCGTCGAGCTGGCTTTCAGCGGTGAGGGCGTGGCCGAAGTGGGCCACGTGGTAGCCTGCCACAACCCCGACTTCCAGCTCCCGATCGGCAAAGTGGTGGTGGCCGTCGACCCCGCCTACTTCCGGCCCACCGAGGTAGAGCTGCTCATCGGCGACCCCACGCGGGCCCAGACCGAGCTCGACTGGCACCCCACCTACGACCTGCCCGCCCTGGTGAGCGACATGGTGCAGAACGACCTGCGCCTGTTTCAGCGCGATGCCGTGCTCGTGGAGGCCGGCCACCAGGTGCTCAGCTACCACGACGAGTAGTTGCTTCTGCTTCCGTTCCTACCCCTGCTCCCCGCCCGCCGGCTTTTCAATCATTCCGCTACACATCTACTGGCAACAGGCTGCCTTTGTCGGGCCTCAGGCTCTGATGCTGAGTTGCCCGCCTGCTGTCTCACTTTATCATCTTCCTTCTGTTTATGGAAAAAAATGCCAAAATCTACGTGGCCGGCCATCGGGGCATGGTAGGTGCGGCGCTGGTGCGCCGTCTGACTCGCGCAGGCTATACGAATCTAATCACGCGCTCCTCGGCCGAGCTGGACCTGCGCAATCAGGCGGCCGTAGCCCAGTTTTTTGCCCAGGAAAAGCCCGATTACGTGCTGCTGGCCGCCGCCAAGGTGGGAGGCATCATCGCCAATAATACGTACCGGGGCGAGTTTATCTACGAAAACCTGATGATTCAGACCAACGTCATTCATCAGAGCCACGTGCACGGCGTAAAAAAGCTGCTGTTTCTGGGTTCCTCCTGCATTTACCCGCGGCAGGCCCAGCAGCCCATCCGGGAAGACTACGTGCTGACCGGCCCGCTGGAGTATACCAACGAGCCCTACGCAGTAGCCAAAATTGCGGGCCTGAAGATGTGCGAGGCCTACCGGGCCCAATACAACGACAACTTTATTTCGGTGATGCCGGCTAACCTCTACGGCCCCGGTGATAACTACGACCTGCACAGCTCGCACGCGCTGCCGGCGCTGCTGCGCAAGTTCAGCGAGGCCGTCGTCAACGGCCACGACCGGGTGCAGGTGTGGGGCACGGGCACGCCGCGCCGCGAGTTTCTGCACGTCGATGACCTGGCCGATGCCTGCCTGCACCTGCTGCTGCACTACAACGAGCCCGAGCCCGTCAACATCGGTCCCGGCCAGGATCTGACGATTCAGGAGCTGGCCGAGCTGATTGCCGAGCTGGTAGGCTTCACGGGCGCCATCGAGTTCGACTTCTCCCGGCCCGACGGCACCATGCGTAAGGTGCTAGACGTAAGCAAGCTGCACGCCTTGGGGTGGCACCACCGCATCCGGCTGGAAGAAGGTCTGCGCATGGTGCTCGACTCGGAAGAGTGGCGGGCCGCTACGCCCCGGCTGACCCTGGTGCCACAGTCGGCTTAGCCCGGCCTCCTATCCTCTCCCTTCTACTCTATTCTGGCTCAATGGCTACGTCTGAACTTATTCACAAGGGCCGGCGCTGGGCGAGCCGGCGGCTACGGGAAGTGGTGCCCTACAATGGCCACTACCGGCCCGTGGGCGTGCACGCCAGCAGCCAAGTCTTGGCGGCCCGGCCCCGCAGCGGCGCTACCTACGTGGAGCTATACGCCCCGGAAACCACCTACCTGGACATCAGCGAGGAACTGTACGCCCACACCTGCGACTACGGCGGCCTGCACGCCAAGCCCATCCGGACGGAAGACGCGTCGGCGGCTTTTCTGCTTTGCCTGGAGCACGGCCGGCTGCTGGCCGACAACAGCCAGAGCGTGGCCGTCATCAGCGCCGACAACCGGCTGGTGGGCGACGTTTCCTTCCAGTACGATGCGCGCTACTCCAACGTGACGCAGCCCGAGCACAACAACGTCTTCCGGCTGCGGTGGTTTTCCGCGCCGGTAGTGGTGCGCGGCACGGTCTTCAGCCTGCTCTCGGGCGGCGGGGCGGCTTCGGGCAACTACTACCACTGGCTCACCGACTCGCTGCCCCGCCTGCACCTGCTCAAAGAGGCCGGCCTATGGGACTCGGTTGATTACTTCCTGATTTATGACTGCAACCGGCGCTTCGTGGTCGACTCGCTGCTGGCCATGGGCATCCGTAGGGAGCAGCTGCTCGACGTAAGCACCCACCAGCACCTGACGGCCGACCGCCTGCTGGTGACTTCGCACGTGCGCCGCCCTACCCACACGCCAGAATGGGCCTGCACTTTTCTGCGGCGGGAATTGCTGCCGGCCGCGGCCCCCGAGTCGTTCAGCCCCTACATCTACCTGAGCCGCCGCGACGCCCCGGCCCGGCACGTGCTGAATGAGGAAGCGGTGGAAGAATTTCTGCGGCCTTATGGGTTTGAGACGCATGTGCTGGGGCACTACACGCTGGCTCAGCAGATTGCCTTGTTTGCCGGGGCCAAAATGGTCATTGCCCCCACCGGCGCAGGCCTCACCAACCTGCTGTTTGCGCCACCCGGCACGCCAGTCATCGAGCTATTTCCCAAGCACTTCACCGTCATTGAGTATCCCGAGCTGTGCTACCGCCTGGGGCTACCCCACCAGTTTTTGGTGTCGGAAGCGGCCAAAGGGGAGCTGCACTCGCGCCGGGATGGGTGGCAGGAAGACCTCACCGTTGATCTGGACGCGCTGGACCGCTGCTTGCAGCAGGCCCTGGCCCCCGCCAAACCGGTCAGCCCTGCCCAGCACCCCGTGCATTCCGATTCTTATTCCTACTAGCCGCTTTTGACCGCAATTGTCGATGTCTATGCAAGATCTTCTGTCCCGGGTGCGGCGCCGCACTGGCCATGTGCTGCGCGAGTGGGTGCCCTACAACGCGCACTACCGGCCCGTGGGCGTGCATGCCAGCGCCCGGGCCCTGGCCGCCCGTGCCGGCAGTGGCGCCGCCTACACCGAAGTATATCCGGCCTACCACTCTACCCTCGCGGTTTCCGACGACTTCAACGCCCTGCTGCCTTCCTACTATGACAAAGTGCCCGCCCAGGAGCAGATTCCGGCGGCCTTCGTGCTGACCCTGCCCGGGGGCCGCATCAATGTGGACAACCGCAGCAGCGTGGCCGTCATTGCGGCCGACAACCACCTCGTGGGCGATGCTTCGCTGCAGTACCTGCCCGGCCGCTTTTCCGTGACGCCCGCCACGGCCAATCCGGTGCTGCGGCAGCGCTACTTTCAGCCTCCGCGCCGCGTGCAGGGCACCGTATGCAGCCTGCTGTCGGGGGGCGGGGCGGCCATCGGCAACTACTACCACTGGCTGCTCGACTCGCTGCCCCGTCTGCACCTGGTGCAGGAAGCTGGGCTCTGGGACACTATCGATTACTTCCTGATTTATGACCGCCGCCACCGCTTTGCCGTGGAAACGCTATTGGAGCTGGGCATCCGCGACGAGCAGATTATCGACGTGCAGCCCAACGCGCATATCTGGGCCGAGCACCTGGTCGTCACCTCACCGGTACGCGGGGGCGGACACCACTCGCCGGTCTGGGCCAGTGAGTTTATGAAGCAGGCCTACCTGCCGGCTGCCGCCGCAGTTTCGGCCGGGCGCCGCTTCAGCCCGTTTGTGTACGTAAGCCGGCGCGATGCCGCGTTTCGGCGGGTGCGCAACGAGGCCGAAGTGGAAGCCCTGCTGGCCGCCTACGGCTTTGAGAGCTACGCCCTGAGCGAGCTGAGTTTGCGCGAAAAAGCGGCCTTGTTTTCCGGGGCCCGCCTGGTGGTGGGGCCCGTAGGCGCCGGGCTGATCAACATCCTGTTTTGCGCGCCCGGCACGCCCCTCATCGAGTTTCTACCCCGCAACCTGGTTGTGGGCGACTACCTGGAGCTGACCTCTCGCCTGCAGATGCCCCACTACCCGCTCATCAGTTCCCGCGACGACGCCTCGGCCCAGAAAGCCACCGCCGACCGGCAGGACGACCTGACGGTAGACCTGACGGCCCTGCGCCAGGCGCTGCAGCACGCGCTGGCGCCGGCCTCGCTGCAGCCCACCGAGGCCTAGCGGCGGTTGTTGCCAGCGTTGCCGTTCCATTTTTCCCCGCCCGTATCCAGCTTTCTTCTCATGGCTTCCGTTCTGCTTTCTATCGTTACCTGGAACAGTGCTGCTGTAATCGAGGCCTGCCTGGCCTCGGTGCTGGCCCAAACGTATACCGACTTTGAGGTGTGGGTGGTAGATAATGCCTCGGCCGACGATACCCGGACCCGCGTAGCCGCCATTGCCGCTACCGATGCCCGCGTGCAGCTCCACAGCCTGCCGCGCAACACTGGCTTCTGCGGCGGCCACAACTACGCCCTGGACCGCACCCACTCGGAAGCCGTGCTGCTGGTAAACCCCGACATTGAGATGCAGCCCGACTACCTGGCCTGCGCCATGGCCCGCCTACATACCGATAAGCGCATCGGCACGGTGTGCGGGCTGCTGCTGCAAAGTCAGGACGAGAATCCGCGCATCGACAGCACCGGCATGGAGGCCCTGCCCGACGGGCGCTTCCGGCTGCGGCACCACGCTCAGTTTCTGCAGGACACGCCCCTCACCGCGGGCCCCGTCGATGGGGCCGATGGGGCCCTGCCGCTCTACCGCCGGGCTTTCATCGACGATTTGCGGGTGGAAGGGCAGTTTTTTGACGAGCGTTTTTTTGCCCACAAGGAAGACTGGGACATTGCCTGGCGCGGGCGGCTATTTGGCTGGCTCACAGTGTTCGACCCAGCCTGCCGGGCCCTGCACCCCCGCGAGTTCCGGCCCGCCGACCTACGGGTGCGCCTGCGCCTGAGCGGCAACATCAAAGCCGATGCGGTGAAAAACCAGTGGCTGCTGCTGCTCAAGAACCCACCGCGACGGGAGCTGCCCGGTATCTGGCTGCGGGCTTTGCCCCGGCAGCTCGGCATTTTGCTGTACTGCCTGCTGCTGGAGCGCCCTTCGCTGCGGGCCTACCGCTACGTATGGCAGCAGTGGGGCAGCATTCAGCAGGCCCGCCACCTGATTCAGAGCCGTATTCGGGAGCGGGAGCAGCGGGGTTTCCGCCTGCCATTGCCCGCTACCCCACCCCCCGACCCGGCAGCCCGGCAAATGAGGGCTGACCTAGTGTAAGTTTTCCCTGACCGTTTCGCGCCGCGCCCCGGCTGCTTTGGCACTTGCCCAGAGCGGCCGGGGCGCGGCGGCGTTTTGGCGCCTAACCTGTAGTAGTTAGTAGTCCGTAAGCTATTCTTCTGGGTTGTAGCTAAGCCAGTTGGTGGCTTCCCATCTGCTGATGCAACAGGTAATAGCAGGGTCCAAAATCTACCTTGGTCTGTAATTGCATTTAAAGCTAAATCCTTTCACTACTCTGTTTAGGCGAAAAATTAGCAAGGCGCCAGTCAGGTATGAGATAATTACATAATATAATTTTTTTACTATATAAATTTCCTTCAAAAAATATATTAGTACAATTTTAAATTTAAAATTTGCTATTAATCATAAATCAAGTAGCTTTAGTGAGGGGACTATATCATTGGACTTTAAAAGGCTCACCTATGAAAGATCTTTCTCTCTTTTCTTGTGGCTTACCATTAAAGGCCTTCTGGGTGGCGGCACTCTTTGTCGGTACAATGCTCGGGGGCCCGGCCCTGTGTGCCGCGCCTGCCGGGCTGCCCGCAGGCGCGGTTGCTCCCATTTCTGCCACTCTCCTGGCTGATCCGGCCGTAGTCAGCTACATCCTGGTGAATGCCGACACCGACCAGGATATTCTGACCTTAACGGATGGGGCTACGCTGAATCTGGCACTGCTACCGACCCGCAACCTGAATATTCGGGCTACCACCGACCCGGCCGTAGCCGGCAGCGTAGTATTTGAGCTGAGTGGGACCCAAACGCAGAGCATTACGGAGAGCGTGGCGCCCTACGCGCTGTTCAGCGACTTTCAGGGGGATTATTTCAACTGGACTCCCGCGGCCGGCAGCTACACGCTCACGGCCACTGCCTACTCCGAGGCGGGCGGCGGGGGCACGGCCGGCACGCCCCTCACCCTAAGCTTTAGCGTCCTGGATCCGCCCGCCAATGTCACCAGCTTCACGCTGGTGAATGCTGACACCGACCAGGACATTCAAACCCTGACCACGGGCACTGCGCTGAACCTAAGCACCCTACCGACCCGCAACCTGAATGTCCGGGCCAATGTGAATTCGTCGCCGGTGCGTAGCGTAGTCTTTGCCCTCAGCGGGGCTCAAACCCAGAATGTAACGGAGAATACGGCCCCCTACGCCTTGTTTTCGGATGACACGGGCAACTACAATGCCTGGACGCCGACGCCGGGAACGTACGCCCTGACGGCAACCCCGTACGTGGGCGCCAACGGTACCGGCGACAACGGCGCGGCGCTGACCATCAACTTCAGCGTCATCGATCCTTCCGGCACCGTCACCAGCTTCACGCTGGTAAATGCCGATACCGACCAGGATATTCAAACCCTGACGGCCGGCGCGGTGCTCAACTTGTATGGGCTGCCCACGCGCAACCTGAACATCCGGGCCAATACGGCCCCGGCCGCCGTGGGCAGCGTCGTGTTTGCCATGAGTGGGCAGCAAAGCGCCGGCATTACGGAGAGCGTGCTGCCCTACGCCATGTTCGGCGACATGCAGGGCAACTACAACGTGTGGAACCCCGCAGTGGGCTCGTATACCATCACGGCTACGCCGTTTCCAGCGGCCAATGGGGTCGGGGCCGCCGGCGAAGGGCTGGCCATCAGCTTCCGGGTTATCGACCAAGCCAACCCGCTGCCCGTCAAGCTCACCTCCTTTACCACCCAGGCCCAAAGCGCCGGGGTGCTGCTGCGCTGGACTACTGCTTCTGAGGAATTCAACCGCGAGTTTGTAGTGGAGCGCAGTACCGACGGCAAGACATTTTCCCAGCTCGCCACGGTGGCTGGCCAGGGCAGCACCAGCACCACGCACCACTACACCTACCTGGATAAGCAGCTTCCGGCCGGCAGCGTGGTGCTCTACTACCGCCTGCGCCAGATAGATACCGACGGCACCACTCATTTTTCTCCCGTGCGCACTCTCTCGCCCACAACCAACGGCCAGCGCCTGCAGCTTTACCCCACCACCGTGACAGATGGCCGGGTATACTATGAAATTAGCAGTGAAAATGCCGCCGCCGGGCTACTGGAGCTATTTACCATGCAGGGCCAGCGCGTGCCGTACCAGTCTACCGGAACCATCAGTGCCGGCTCCATCTCCACGCAGGGGTTGCCCGCCGGCCTCTATCTGCTGCGCTACACATCTGCTGAAGGCACGTTCACCAACCGTTTTATTCTACCCTGATTCATTATCTATCCAGCTACGGCTACTGCACAGGGCCGGCTCTCATATCCGTGAGGGCCGGCCCTGTTGCTTACGCGTAGCGGCCCAACCGGTGGCCTTCCTTTCTCCTGGTAACCGGCTTGCGTACCCTGACCACGCCTAGCTTCCGGCGACGAACTGTTCGTTTGCCTATCTGGCATTCAAGCTATTATCATCCCAATCAACTCCCGGGCGCTTTAGTCCGGCGGCTGATTATGGCTCACGAAAATGCTCCACCGCCCGGCCCTACAGGGTCCGGATGGTGGAGCAGAACGGCGTGGCTAGCGTAAGCGCCTAGCGGCGTATCAGCTTCACGCGGGAAGTAAAGTGCGGGCTTTCCAGCAGCAGGTAGTAGATACCGGCAGCGGGCATATACCGGGAAAAATCCAGGTGAAACTCACCCGACGGCGCGCTGCCCGTTACTTGGCCGGTTGCCACCGTGGCACCCAGCGCCGAAAGCAGGGTGTAGCTGATGGGTTCGGGGGTTTGCTGCCGGGGCACGTCCAGAACATAGCGGCCGTCTTCGGAAGGGTTGGGATGCGCCCGCACAGCCTGGGGCGCGGCAATACCCAACCCGGTTTCTTTGCCGCCGCCGGCTGGCCGGGCCTCGGCCTGGTCTATCAGGATGAAGCTGATGGTCAGGGCCTGGCCGGCGGGGCCGCTGCCCCCGGCCTGCTCGTAGGGCGTAGCCGTCAGAGAATACGTGCCTACCGACGGCGCCCAGGCGTTGTAGTCGCTGTTACTGTCGCTGAACAGGGCGTAGGGCGCCACCGATTCGGTTTGCTGGTGCAGCTGCTTGCCGTTTAGCGTAAACACCACGCTGCCCACCGTGGCCGGAATGGTATTGGCCCGGATGTTCAGGTTGCGCGTGGGCAGGGAAATGAAATTGACGGTCAGGCCCGGCGTCAGCACCTGAATATCCTTGTCCGTATCGGCATCGACGAGCGTGAAGCCGGCGACGGTGATGGGGGCCGTATTCACCACGCTGAACCGGAGCGTGAGCGGCGGGCCGGCGGCGCCCACCGTGCCGTTGCTAGTTGCCGCGTAGGGTGTGGCCGTCAGGATATAGCTGCCGACGGCCGGAACCCAGCCGAAATAGTCCCCCTGCGCGTCGCTGAACAGCGCGAAGGGCGCCACGCTCTCCGTGCTGCTATGCATTTGGGCCCCGCTCAGCTCGAACACGACCCGGCCCACGGCGGCGGGGTCATAATTAGCCCGGATGTTCAAGTTGCGGGTGGGCAGCAGCGCCAGATTCAGGGTCGAGCCGTTGGTCAGGGTCTGAATATCCCGGTCGGTCGTGGCATTAACCAGCGTGAAGCTGGCCGCGCCGGGCTCATCGGTTGGGGCGGGCGCGAAGGTGGCCGTCACGGCTTTGTTGCCCGTCATGGTCAGCGCCAATGGATTGGCCGTGCCGCCGGCGTCGCCGCTCCAGCCCAGAAACAGGTAGCCCGAGGCGGGCGTGGCCGTCAGCACGACGCTTTCGTTCTGGGCGTATGCCGGCTTTTCCGGGCTTTTGCTGACCGTTCCCTGCCCGGTGGTACTGACCGTGAGCGAGTAGATATCGGTGCTGACCTGGTCGATGACCGTGAAGTTAACGGCCAGTGGGGCCGAGGCCGCGCCATTGCCGCCCGCTTCGCTGTAGGCCGTGGCTTCGAGGCGGTAGGTGCCCACTATCGGCGTCCAGGAGTTGTAGTTGCCGCCCGCGTCGGAAAATAAGGCGTAGGGCGCCACCGACTCGGTTTGCCCGTGTTGTTCGGCGCCATCGAGCCGCAGCCGCACGCTGCCCACGGTGCTGGGGTTAGTATTGACCCGAACGTTCAGGTTGCGCGTAGGCAGGGAGGTCAGGTTGAGGGTGGCCCCGTTGGTCAGGGTCTGAATATCCTGGTCGGTATCGGCATTTACCAGCGTGAAGCTGCTGATCATGGCCGAGGCAAAGTTGGCAGTGATGCTCTTCGCGCTGTTCATCGTGATGGTGAGCGGATTGGCTGTGCCGCCGGCGTCGCCGCTCCAGCCCAGAAACAGGTAGCCCGCGGCGGGCGTGGCCGTCAGGGTCACGTTGCCGCCGCTGGGGTAGCTGGTCAGCTCCGGACTTCTGGCCACCGTGCCGCTTCCGGTGGTGGCCACGGTCAGGGCATACACGGGCGGTGGCGGCGGGCCCAGCAAGCTTTGCAGGGCCGCATACCAGCGGGCCGCCATTTTTTCTTCTCCCCCATCGTTTAGGTGCACGCCGTCGTACATATCGGTGCCGGGGTTGAAGCCCGTGTTCTGATCGACAATAACGACTGGCGACTGCGAGGTACTTTTCTGCTGGGCCAGGCCCGGCAGCAGGGCATTGAGCTCGGTGATGTTGCTGTTGCCGGGGCTGAGCGAGGTGGGGAGAAGCTGGGCCAGAATCACCTTCACGGTGGGCTGGCCCAGGCGCAGCTCGTCAATAATCTGGCCCAGCTCGTTGCGGATATCCACCACATTCTGATTCTGGAAGGCGTCGTTGGAGCCCGCGTGTATCAGTACCACATCGGGGCGGCTGGCGGCGGCCCAAGCCCGGGACCCCGCCATCAGCTCGTCGGCGCGCAGGCCCCAGTGGCCTTCGTGGTCGAAGTCAAAGTCAGGAATTGGTGGCGGCCCGCCGTAATTGGTGCGCAACGAACCCACGAAGTCGACGCTGTAGCCGCCCGCCTCCAGCTTGTGCCACAGGGCTCGCCGGTAGGAGTTCTGAGTTTCACTGCCTTGCGTGGTGGAGGCTCCGAAGGGCATAATCCGGACCTGAGCAAGGCTGAACCGGGGTATCAGGGCAAACAATCCGAGCAGAATCAGCCACTGCCAGGGTGCTGAACGGGCCGAAAAAAAACGGGGTGGGTACGCAATAGGATGCATAGGCGTAGAACAAAAGTGGTGGGTACAACATGCAGGCCCGCAACCGGCTACTAGACCTGGGCAGCGAAGCGAAGAGCCGGAAACTCAGGGCCACAACCAGTCCGTGCGCCTTACAAGGCAGCTACTTCTGGTCAACTTCAATCTGTGGTTTCTACCGATAGTGCGCTATACGGTAAAGCTCTAATTTATGTAATTATTTCTTTAATTAAAATAATTATTTTTCTAAACAGTAGTCGATTCTATTCCTTTCTGTTCTGATCAGGAGCATTCTATTCCCATCCATTGAAGGCCTGCGTACCACACGTAAAGGCCAGCTGACTCGGTGGGCTCCAGAGTGAGCTGGCCGGAATACACGTCGATAAACAGCTGATTATAGGGATTTAAGGAACCGGTATAGTTTGGGCAGCGGGTCGCCGAGCATGCTAAGCGCCGTTGTGTCGCGTAGGGTAAAGGGCACTTTGTTGGTGCTGCGGCCCCAGAGCTTGTAGCGCACAAAGTTGGCGAAGGGAATGTAGCGCCCCAGGGCAAAGGAGGCGGGGGGCAGGTTCTGGCCCAGGGCGGCGCGGCAGGCCAGCACGGGGAAGTTCACCTGGGCCCGCACGGCCGAGCCGACGACGGTCAGCCAGAAGCGGGTATTGATTTCAATGACCTTCACTTGCCGGGTGCGGGCATCGTAGCGCAGATCCAAGTGGGCTACCCCATTCCAGCGCAGCGCCTTCATCACCTGGTGCGCTACGGCCAGCACTGCTTCGTTGCGCACAAACTCGATGGCCTCGGTGGGTGCATAAGCCGAGGCCGCCGGCAGAATTCCCTTCTGAATGGAATAGGCTACCAGCTTGCCGTTGCGGTAGAGCACGTTGCAGTCGATGTCGTAGCCTTCGATGCAATTTTGAATGATGTAGTTGCTGCCTTCGGGCAGTCTGGCTACCGCCTGCAGCAGCGTGGGGCGGTCCTGAAACAGCTCGATACCTCCTCCCCCAATACCATCGACGGGCTTGAGCAGCACCGGAAACCGAAAGTGTTTGAGCTGGGTTTCCAAGTTGTGCCGCACGTTCAGGATGGTATCGGGGGCCGGAATACGGTGCTGCTGCATAAAGCCGCCCAGCCTGCTTTTGTCGGTGGCAATTTCGTAGGCCTCCGCCTCGGGCAGGGGTAGCAGCCGCACAAACGTAGCTAGCACCTGCTGGTAGGCAATAGCAAAGCGCATTCCGGCCACATCGATGGGCAGAAACACGTCGGCTTTCGTCGTCTGGGCGACCTGCCGGGTGTAGGCCAGCAGCTCCGCATCCGACTTTTCGGGCGCCAAGTAATGCCAGTCGTGGATGTAGTGCGAAAACCGGTAGGGACTGGCCGCATCCCGGGAGAGCAGGTGTACCCGGATGCCCTTCTGCCGGCTCAGACAGAACAGCATGGCGCCGGTCAGGCGGTAGTTGCTTTCCAGTACCAGCACCGTCCAGGCGTCGCCTTCGCGCCGGGGTAGCGGCGGCGTGGTTTCCGGGGCAACCGGGGTGGGTGTTACGTGGGGCCTGGGCGTGAGAATGAGTGGAATATGCCGGTTAGCTCCCGTATATTCCAACAGATTAAGCTGTTGAGAGTTCATGTGACGGTGGTGCAGTAGGTGGGATACTGGGCAGGGGACCGGGGATTAATCGGTGGCCGCCAACTCGGGGGTTGGCTTCGGAGCGTGGGCGGGCCCGAAGTGGGCCTCCTGCTCGCGGCGCAACTGGTCAATCAGGCGGTCTTCGGGCAGAATGACGTCGTCGTAGGTCAGCACTTGGTCTTTGGGCACGTCGCGGCGCAGCACGCAGCCTTCGGCCACGCCCAACGGAAGCAGGTTTTCGGCGCGGGCGGCCCCGGCATTTTCGGCCAGCCCGTAGGTCATGTAGTGCCCGATACCGTCGAGGGTTTCGCCGGCCCGCAGCGCAATTTTGGCCGTCGTCACGACCTCCACGCAGGGCGCGCCTTGGGGCGCCAGCGCCGCATCCTGAAACAGCACGGCCCGGGCCACCGAGGTTGGCGTTTCGAAGTGGCAGAGGTGGTAGGGCGTGTAGAAGCAGTAGAGCGGCCCTGGCCCCAGCTTATAAAGCTTGAGGTAGTGCTGCTGAATGGGGTCGTCGTGGGTGCCCAGGATAAAGACGCCGGGACCCGGCTCGGCCCCCACCACGTAGTCCACGATACCAGGGCCACCGCTGAGCAGGCGCTCCTGCGGATACCATTCGGCGGCCTTGCTGATGGGCGTGCCGGGCGCCACCGTAGGGCCCAGCATGCCCCGTTGCGCCACTTCCATGCCCAAGGCGTTGGCAATAACGGCCTGCTCGAAGCTGATTTTGCTGCCGTCGGCGAAGCTGGTTACCATGCTCGGATTCTGGCCCCACTGCCGGGCAAAGCCCTCCTGGGTAGTCGGGTTGCGGTAGGGGTCGTGCAGGCCTTTGATGTTGCCGCAGAGCACCGGCTTCACGCCCAGGCCCTTCACGAAGCGGGCCAGATTGAGCGTCACGCCCGGCTGGTCGCCGTCCGAAACGGTATATACCACCCCGGCGCGGTCGGCGTACACTTTCAGAATAGCGCCCACCGTACCGTCGAGCTCGGCATTGAGCAGCACGATGTGCTTGCCGTGCCGGATGGCTTCGAGTACCACGTGCGCCCCGTGCTCCACGGCGCCGGTTACCTCAATAATGGCATCAATACCCTCGGCCCGGCTCAGCAGCAGCGCGTCGTCGGTAATGGCGGGCTGGCCCAGCTGAATGCAGGCTTCGAGGGCCGATACGGTGCCGACTTCGCGGGCGCCGTGCTCCCCGGCCTCCTCGTAGGCCCGGCGGGCCTGCGACAAAGTGCGGTTGGCAATGGCGACCAGCTCCATGCCGGGCACGTAGCGGCAAATCTGGAGCGCGACGCCGCGGCCCATAAAACCGGCTCCTACCATCGCCACCCGAATGGGTTGGCCGAGGCGTTGTCGTTGAGCCAGAGCAGTATCGATGATAAGCATAGCAGGTCAGAATGCGGATGAGAGGAAAAGCAGGATTGGCCGCAGTGGTTTATTCGCTGAGCTGGCCTTCGGAGGAGGGCACCAGCAGGTGGTAATCGGGGTGATTCTGGTCTTTCTCCGAGACGAGCACCGGCTCCAGGGGCCACTGGATATTGATGGACGGGTCGTTCCAGCGCAGCCCCCGCTCCGAGCCCGGGGCGTACTTGGCCGACACCTGGTAGCACACGTCCGTGTTATCGGTCAGCGTAACAAAGCCGTGGGCAAAGCGCGCCGGCACAAACAGCATGCGGAAGCTGTCGGCCGTCAGCTCCACGCCCAGCCACTGCCCGTAGGTAGGCGACTCTTCGCGCAGGTCCACAATCACGTCGTAGATGGCGCCGCGGGTGCAGCGCACCAGCTTGGTTTCTTCGTAGGGCGCCAGCTGGTAGTGCATGCCCCGCAGGGTGCCGCGCTTGGGGTTCGACGATACGTTGGCCTGCAGCGGCGGCATCAGAATACCGTGGGCGGCAAACTCGTCTTCGCACCAGGAGCGGGCAAAAAAGCCCCGCTCATCGGCCATGCGGTCCACATCAATAATAAAGGCACCTGGCAGTTCGGTCTCGGTGAAAATCATAGGATTCAGCGTGTTTCGATGGTAGAAAATGGGAAATCAGGACGGAAAAGAATCAGGATAAAGCCAGTTCGGGCTGGGCAGCGGGGGCGGCAATGGCGGCCGCGTCCTGCCAGCACAGGCTGGCATCGAGCTGGCCGGTGTCGCGCAGGGCCGTGAGCACCCGCAGGCGCATCAGCTGCGAGGAGCGGAACTCCGGGTCGCGGAAGCCCATGCCCAGCAGACCGGCGTGCAGCTCCGTAATCGTATCGGCGAGGGTGCGCCGGGGCTGGTGGTTGGGCGCCAATTCGCGGAACAGGCTAAAGTCGACGCGGTAGGAGCGCTTGTCCGGGGGCGCACTGGAGTTGAGCTGCACCTCGGTGCCGGGAATGGCCTCGGCAATGGCCGCCGCCAGCTCGCGCACCTGGTAGTTCCACTGCTCCGAGCCGGCATTGATGGCCAGGAAGTTGCCGCCGCATTCGGCGGTCCGGGTAATGGCCCACTCGATGGCCCGGGCCATATCCTGCACGTGAATCAGGGGGCGCCAGGGCGTGCCGTCGCTCAGGATGCTGATGCGGCCCGTGGCCACGGCCCCGGCCACAAAGTCGTTCACCACCAGATCAAGGCGCAGCCGGTCGCTCCAGCCGCAGGCCGTGGCAAAGCGCAGGCAGGTCACCTGGAAGCTGTCATCGGCCAGCGGGGCCAGGTCCTGCTCGCTCAGCACCTTGGAGCGGGCGTAGGCTGTCAGCGGGTTCAGGTCCGACTGCTCGGTTTTGGCTCCCTCTCCCCCGGCCCCATACATGCTGCAGGAGCTGGCAAACACGAAGGCTTTCACGCCGGCCGCCTTGGCGCGGCGGGCCAGCGAAATACCGGCCTGGTGGTTGATTTCCAGAGTCACAGCCTCGTAGGTCTGCCCCATTGGGTCATTGGAAATGGCGGCCAGGTGCACAATGGCGTCGAGGCCTTGCAGCAGGGAGCTGGGCAGGTGGCGCACGTCGCCGAAGATTTGGCGGTCGAGGCGCGCCTCGGGCAGGCGCTGCACGCCGGTGAGGCAGTGGGCAAAATAGGCCATGTCGTAGCCGATCAGCTCGGCCTGCGGAAACTGCTGCCGCAGGTGCCGCACCACGCCGGGCCCTACGTAGCCCATGTTGCCGGTAATGAGGATGCGCTGCATAGTATAAAAGTCAGAAATGAGGATTTTATTGAGGAAAAGTGCGTGGTCCTGTGAAGCCGACTTAGTCTTTGGGCAGCAGCGTGGGTGCAGCTACGCGCTGCCCAACGGGTGCCGTCACGGCCGAGGTCATAATCTGGGTGAGTACCGGGTCGGCGGTGGCGGCTTCGGTTACCGCATCCCACACTTTCCAGCGGGCTTTGCCGGCGCTCCACATTTCCTCCAGCATGTTCCGGTCGCGCAGGGTATCCATGGGCTGCCAGAAGCCGGTGTGGCGGTAGGCGGCCAGCTTGCCTTCGGCGGCCAGGTGCTCCAGCGGGCCCTTTTCCCACACGGTGCTGTCGTTGTCGATGTAGTCGAACACCTCGGGCTCCAGCACAAAAAAGCCGCCGTTTATCCAGGGTGTTTCGCCGCCTTCGGGCTTTTCAGTGAAGCTGGAAATGCGGGTTGCTTCGTCGCTGAGCGAGAAAACCCCGAAACGACCGGGCTGGCGCACCGCCGTAAGCGTAGCCACGGCCTGCTGCTGCTGGTGGTGCTCAATGGCGGCCCGGATGTCGACGTCGCCTACTCCGTCGCCATACGTCAGGCAGAATGTTTCATTGTCGAGATGCTCCCGCACCCGGCGCAGGCGGCCACCGGTCATGGTTTCCTGGCCGGTGTCCACCAGCGTCACGGTCCAAGGCTCGGCGTTGCTGCGGTGAATCTGCATCTCATTCCGGTCCATGCGGAAAGTCACATCGGAATTATGCAGGAAGTAGTCGGAAAAGTATTGTTTTATCATATGCCCTTTGTAGCCGCAGCAGATGACAAAGTCCCGGATGCCGTGGTGGGCGTATATTTTCATGATGTGCCACAGGATGGGCCGACCGCCGACTTCTACCATCGGTTTAGGCCGCACGCCACTTTCTTCGCTGATTCGGGTTCCGTAGCCACCCGCCAGAATAACTGCTTTCATAGGTGCAAAATGAGTTGATGTGTTACCAAGAAGAGAGAGAAGAAGTGAAGACTGAAGAATCAGTAGGCGTGTAGCTCCACGCTGGCACTTAGATACAGAAATATAGAAGTAATTATAATATTATCGATAAAAATTATTAAATATTTTTAATAAAAATCAATTATACATTGATATTATTCTTTTACATACAAACACAGGTAGCCATCTAACCATGTAAACGGCCAGCTGTAAATAGATAAATACCAGTAAAATACAGGATTATGGGTTTACTCGCCTGGCTCAGTTACGGCTAGCCGGACCCAGGAGCTAATCAGGCGGAGGCCTGCGGCCGGCCGGCCCATGAAGCCAGAAACCGGCGCCCCATCAAGTACACAAACCGGGTATTGGTGTGCAGGTACCGGCGCCACAGGCGCTTAGGCTCCAGCCACAGCCGGTAGGCCCACTCCAGCCACAGCTGCCGGGCCCAGCGTGGCAAGCGCGGCTCCAGACCGGCATACACCGGAAACGCCTGTCCCACGCCCAGCATACAAGCCCGTACCCGGCCCCGGTGCGCCGCCATCCAGCGCTCCTGCCGGGGGCAGCCCAGGGCCACAAACAGCAGGTCGGGGTCGGCAGCGTTGATGGCGGCCGTTTCCGCGGCATCCTCCTCGGCGGTAAGGGCGCGGAATGGCGGCGAATAAGCCCCGACAACGCGCAAGGCGGGCAGTTCGCGCTGGGCACGGGCCACCATGGCCCCCAGTATTTCGTCGGTAGTCCCGTAGAAATATACCGACTGCCCCCGCTTGGCGGCTTCTGTCAGCAGGGCGGGCAGCAGGTCCATCCCGGCCACGCGCTCCTGGCGCTGCCGGTGGAACAGGCCCACGGCCGCGGCCACCGGGCTTCCGTCGGGCACCACCAGGTTGGCCTCATCCAGAATACGCCGAAAATCGGGGTGGTGATGAGCCTCCACCAGCATGTGCACGTTGGCGCAGCACACGTAGGCCGATGCCCGCGCCGCTCCCAGCCGCAGAATGGTATCCGTAAATTCGGTGAAGGTTCCGGTCGAAATCCACGAATCCAGCACAAGACGTTTGGGAAGCATCTTTTGGGGTATGAGGGGATGGGGTATGCGTTTAGGAGGGGCGGGCGGTTGGGCTATAACAGCAGAGACGGAAAGCGGCTGGGGTGAGCCCGCATGGTTGCTACACGTGGCAGCAGAGCAAAGCCTCCTACCCTCTTACCCGCACACACTCCTGCCCTATTTCACTGCTAGTAAGCGTTTTTCTCACCCCGAATCATATTCCAGACGGTCTGGCCGATGATTTTCATATCAAGGCCAAACGACCAGTTTTCCATGTATTTCAGGTCGTATTCCACGCGCTTGCGCATGGCCTGGGGGGCCCGGGTTTCGCCCCGGTAACCGTTCACCTGCGCGTAGCCCGTGATGCCGGGCGTCACGGCGTGGCGCATCTGGTAAGTGCGGATGTGCTTGGAGTATTCTTCCAGCTGCGACACCATATTGGGCCGGGGCCCTACTACCGACATGTGGCCCAGAAAGACGTTGAAGAACTGGGGCAGCTCATCCAAGTTGTACTTGCGCAGGTAGCGGCCCACCCGCGTTACGCGGGGGTCGGCGAAGGTGGCCTGCAGCTCGGTCTGACGGTGGTCGGCGCGCATGGTGCGCAGCTTGTAGCACGGAAACAGGTGGTTGCGCTTGCCAGGGCGCATCTGCTTGAAGAATACCGGGCCGGGCGAGTCGAGCTTGATGAGCAGGGCCAGGATGGGCATGATGAAGGGGAAAGCCAGCAGGATGACCGCCAGGGAAAAAGCAATGTCAAACACTCGCTTCAGCACCTGGTTGGTACGAATGCCCAGGGGCTGGTGCCGGATGGTAAGGATGGGCATGTGGTCGTAGAAGTACACGTTTACCTCCCGCCGTACGGTACCGCTGAAATCGGGCACGATGCGGAACGACAGGAAATGGTCGTCGGCAAACTGCGAGAGGTCCTCAATCAGCTCGTGCCGGTCGAGGGGCAGGGTGAAGTAGATTTCATCGATGGTGGTGCGCAGGCAGTAGCTTTTCAGCTCGGCCAGGGGGCCCCGCACGTAGGGCCGCAGCCCATCGGCTACGGGCTCATCGGCAAAAAAGCCCTGAAACTGGTTGCCAATCGGGTCGTGGGAGGCCAGAAACCGGTACAGCTCCTGCCCGCTTTCCCCTGCTCCCACAATGATAAAGCGGGAATGGGCCCGGGCCACGTGCTTATGGTAGGCGCGGTAGCAGAACGTAATCAGGAAGCGGGCCCCTACGACGCCCGTAACGGCGAAGCTGTACACGGCAAAAATGTAGCGCAACGACAACCAGTCGAGCTCCAGGGCCAGCACCACGGCCAGCACCAGGCAGGCGTGCAGCAGGAAGGTGCGCATCAGGTAGAGCAGCTTCTCCGGGTAGGTTATCAGCTTATCGACCCGGTAGATATTGGCAAACTGCCCGGAAAGCAGCCACCAGAGCAGGCCAAATATCACGAAGCAGAAGGGAGCGTACCCCGTGAAATGCCAGGTACCCCAGATCATGCGGCCGGCGAGGCGGAACGCGCCAAAGATGAGGAGTACATCAATCACTGGCAGTACTAGGCGCGAGGCGTCGGAGTAATGTCTGTACCGTTCCATAAACTATGTGTGTAAAAGAGCCCAATTGGAGGTAATTTCTACCAGCTGGTGGGATGTAGAAGTAGATCGATACCAAGTAACGTATAATTTGGTGTTTAAGCAATAATAAATATAACTTTTATTTTAATAGGAGCATCACATATTCATTTACTGGTACTTACTCAATATTTTGTTCTCCTAAAACGCGACAATGATTTTCAAATCTGCCCCCACAAAAGCTAAAAAAGAGCCATTAGTAATCCGATAACCGGACTGCTAATGGCTCTTTCTACCTGATAAAAGCTCAGGCGACGACAAAAAACCGGCTCTATTCGGAACTAGTAGCCGAAGTAGTTTCCAGTGGGGCCCTATCCACTTTTGCATATTGCCGGGCCTTGCCGGGCAGCGTTTTATCCTTCTCTTTGCCCAGCGCCGCCGCTGGCTCGGGTACCCAGTGGTGGCGTCCACCGGCGCGCTCGTCGTTGAACTCCGTCGGGATAGTGCCGGCTTCGGTGCGCTCCTTCCAGGTGAGGTGCTCGGTGCCGTCGTCCTGGCGCTCCATCGTGATGCACTGCTCCACGGGGCACACCAGGGAGCAGAGGTTGCAGCCCACGCAGTTTTCCTCGATAATGGCCGGCACGCGGGTGCCTTCCTGCAACCGGATGGCTTGGTGGGCGCCATCTTCGCAGGCCGTGTAGCACAGCTGGCAGCCGATGCACTTTTCCTCGTTGATGGCCGCCGTCACCTTATACTTCAAATTAAGGTCCTCCCAGTGCTTCACGTTCGGCAGGGCCTTGCCCACCATGTCATATATTGTGTGAAAGCCTTTATCGGTCATGTATTGCTCCAGGCCGCTGGTCATTTCCCGGATGATGCCGAAGCCGAAGTGCATGGCGGCCGTGCACACCTGCACGCTGCTGGCGCCCAGCAGAATGTGCTCTACCGCGTCGCGCCAGTTTTCGATGCCGCCAATGCCGGAAATGGGCAGCTGCACCTCGGGGTGCTGGGCGCAGTTTTTCACCATGTTCAGGGCAATGGGCTTCACGGCCGGACCGCAGTAGCCCCCGTTCGAGCCCTTGCCGTCCACGATGGGGTACGGCGCAAACAAATCCAGGTCGACGCCCACAATGCTCTGAATCGTGTTGATAAGCGAAATGGCATCGGCCCCACCCCGGCGGGCGGCCATGGCGGGCTCGGTAATGTCCGAGATATTGGGCGTGAGCTTCACAATGACCGGAATCTTGGCCACTTCCATCACCCACTCCACAATAGTCTGCAGCACTTCCGGTTCCTGCCCTACCGCCGAGCCCATGCCCCGCTCGCACATGCCGTGCGGGCAGCCGAAGTTCAGCTCGATGCCGTCGGAGCCGGCGTTCTGCACGTCGCGCACGATGTCGTGCCATTCCTGCCGGCTTTGCACCATGAGGGAGGCAATGACGGCGTGGTGGGGAAAGCGCTTTTTTACTTCCTCAATCTCGCGCAGATTGTCGCTCAGGGGCCGGTCCGAAATCAGCTCAATGTTGTTGAAGCCAATCAGGCGCTTGTCCCGGTAGTTCACCCCGCCGTAGCGGCTCGACACATTCACGACCGGCACGCCCAGCGTTTTCCAGACGGCGCCGCCCCAGCCCGCATCAAAGGCTTTCATCACCTGATACCCCGAGTTGGTGGGCGGCGCCGAGGCTAGCCAGAACGGGTTGGGCGACTTGATACCGGCAAAATTTATCGACAGATCTGGCATTGGTTGTTGGTTGTTAGTTGTTGGTTGTTAGTAGGCTGCCTTCCGAAAAGCCGACAACTACAAACCGGCACTCAAAAACGCGTGGATGCCGCGGGCCGTGGCTTTGGCTTCGGCGGCGGCATTTACCACTTCCGCGCCGCCGTTGCGGGCGTCCCCGGAAGTGAAATACTTGGGGTTGGTGGTTTGGCCGGTGCGCTCATCGGCCACGATGCGGCCTTTGCTGTCAATCTGCAGGCCGGGAATCAAACGCAGAAACGGGAGCTGCTTGGACTGCCCGGTGGCTTTGATGACCATGTCGCAGGGCTCCACAAACTCGCTGCCGGGCAGCAGCTGCACTTCCCCGTTGAGCGTGGCCGTGCGAATAAACTTCACGCCTTCGACTTTGCCGTTGCCCACAATCTCGAGGGGGGCCACGTTGAACAGGCCTTTCACGCCCACGCCTTTGGCCAAGTCGTACTCAAAGTCATAGGCCCCCATTTCTTCCTTGCCGCGCCGGTAGGCCAGTATCACATCTTCCGCGCCGAGGCGGGCCGACTCGGAGGCGGCATCCATGGCCGTGTTGCCGCCGCCCAGCACGATTACCTTGCGGCCCACGGGCATCTGGTGGTGGCGCTGGCGCAGCTGCTCGATAAACTCTACGGCTCCCACGCAGTTGGCGCGCTCCTCGCCGGGCAGGCGCAGCGGGTTGGTCAGGCCCAGGCCGATGCCGAGAAACACCGCGTCGTAGGACTCTTCCAGCGCCTCCAGCTCCCGGCGCGAGGTAATGGGCTGGTTGTATTGCACCCGGAAGCCGAACTGGGCCTCCAGATACGCCATTTCGGCCAGCACTTCCTCGTTCGTGATTTTGTAGGGCGCCACGCCGTACACCGTCAGGCCCGAGGGCTTGCCCTTGGCCTCGAATACGTCCACTTCGTAGCCTAGGCTGCGCAGCTCGCAGGCCGCCGACACTCCGGCCGGCCCGGCCCCGATAATAGCGACTTTGCGGCCGTTGGGGGCGCCAGGGCCAAAGAGCTTCTTGTTCTGCTCGATGGCCTCGCGCGTGGCGTAGCTCTGCAGGCGCCCGATTTCGATGGGCTTCATATCCTGCTCGGTATACACGCAGGCCCCCTCGCACAACACTTCCGTGGGGCACACTTTGCCGCAGGCGTTGCCGAAGTAGTTGGCTTCGTAAATGGTAAGGGCCGCCCCGGTGGTATTGCCGGTGTTGATCTGGCGGATGAATTGCGGCACGTCGATGCCCGAAGGGCAGGCTTTGATGCAGGGAGCATCGAAGCAGAAAAGGCAGCGGGAGCTTTCGTAGAGCGCCTCGGTGCTGTTCATGCGGGGCTTGAGCTGCGCGAAGTTGGCGTGAAATTCCGGCTCGGAAGTCGGCGTTTTATACTCGGCCATGGTACTGGAGGGAGAGGGTAGCGGTGGGGCAATAAGCAAAAGGGAAAGACAGAAAATAAGCAGCAGGCACGCCTACTACCAGGCACTACAGGTGCGGGCAAGAACTGACGTTTTACCGCCAATCCTTGCTATTCAAGTACTTAGTAAGATACGCTTATAATTCGACCAGCTTCTCGTAGGTCTCGGGGCGCCGGTCGCGGAAGAACTGCCAGGTGTTGCGCACTTCCTCAATCATGTCGAGGTCGAATTCGGCTACCAGCAGCTCATCATTGTCTTCCGAGGCCTGGGCCAGAATCTGGCCGCGCGGGTCCACGAAGTAGCTGGTGCCGTAGAACTTGCCCAGGTTCCAGGGCTTCTCGGTGCCCACGCGGTTGATGCAGCCCATAAAGTAGCCATTGGCGGCGGCGTGGGCCGGCTGCTCCAGCTTCCAGAGGTACTGCGAGAGGCCCGCTACCGTAGCCGAGGGGTTATACACAATTTCGGCCCCGTTCAAACCCAGGATGCGGGCCCCGTCGGGGAAGTGCCGGTCGTAGCAGATGTACACCCCCACCTTGGCGTATTTGGTCTGAAACACGGGGTAACCCATGTTGCCGGGCTTAAAGAAGAACTTCTCCCAGAAGCCGGACGTGTGCGGAATGTGGTTTTTGCGGTACTTTCCCAGGTAAGTGCCGTCGGCGTCGATAACGGCGGCCGTATTGTAGAGGAAGCCCGCCGACTCCCGCTCATACACCGGCACAATCATTACCATGTTGTACTTCTTGGCGTACTCGGCCATGCGCTCCGTCGTGGGGCCGGGCACCGGTTCGGCCGAGGCGTACCAGGCTTTATCCTGGCCGGGGCAGAAATACGGGGTGTTGAAGATTTCCTGCAGACACAGAATCTGCACGCCCTGGCGGCCGGCTTCTTCAATGAGCGGAATATGCTTCTGCACCATGGCTTCCTTGATTTCGTCAATGGAGCCTTCGCCCTCACTAATGGGCAGGCTCATCTGGATCAGCCCAGATTTAATAATTCGTGGCATGGGAGAGAAAAGAAAAGGGTTTGGGAGTGTGTTGATTTTCTGGGTCCTTGCAGGGCAGTAACCGAAGCCATTCGTCCTCTGAAATGTGCCTGCCTGGCTTCTGTGGCGAGCCTAACGTTGGAATTAGCTGGTAAAAGGCCCGGAGGTGCTGCGCAGACAACGCACAGCCGCGCTTTGCTCGCCATGCCATGGATTTTAAAAAGCCGTTTTACCGCGCTTGATAAACTGCCCGTAGCCCCGGCCGACTTTCGTTTCGCCGCCCTGCACGGCTACTTGCCCGCGCAGAATCACCGTGTCGATTTTGCCGGTCAGCTCCCAGCCTTCGTAGGCCGAGTAGTCGCAGTTCATGTGGTGGGTGTCGGCCGAAATTGAGTGTTTTTTTTCGGGGTCGAGCAGCACCAGGTCGGCGTCGGCGCCGATGCTGATGGTGCCTTTGCGCGGAAACATGCCGAAGATCTTGGCCGCGTTGGTACTGGTTACTTCCACGAACTTCTGCAGGCTGATTTTGCCGGTTGTCACGCCTTCCGAAAACAGCAGCTCCATGCGGTGCTCAATGGCGGGGTGCCCGTTGGGAATTTTCGAAAAGTCGTCTTTGCCCAGCAGCTTCTGCTCCCACATAAAGGGGCAGTGGTCGGTGCCCACCACCTGCACCAGCCCCTGATTGATGCCGGCCCAGAGCGTGGCCTGGTCCTTTTTCTCGCGCAGCGGCGGCGACATCACCACCTTGGCCCCGTTCACCTCGTCCTCATAAAGCGAGGCATCGAGCACCAGGTACTGAATGCAGGTTTCCACGAACACGCGCTGGTTGCGCTCAGTGGCCCGCCGCACCTGGTTCAGAGCGCCTTCGCAGGTCAGGTGCACGATGTAGGCATTGACGCCGGTGTAGTTGGCAATATCGGCGAAGCGGCCCGAGGCTTCGGCTTCCGTCACTTCGGGCTGCGACAAATAGTGGTAGAGCGGCGTGAGCTTGCCCTGCTCCCGGTGCTGGGCAATGAGCGTGTCAATCATGTCGCCGTTGGTGGCGTGGGCCGTCACGAGGCCGCCGTGCTTTTTCACTTCCTGCATCAGGCCCACCATCTGCGCATCGTCGATCATGAGCGCACCCTTATAAGCCATGAAGGTTTTAAAGGAAGTAATGCCCTCGGCTATCATGTCCTTGATTTCCGCCCGGGTATTGGGGTTGAAGTCAGTCACGGCCATGTGGAACGAGTAGTCGCCGACGGCCGTGCCGGTGGCGCGGCCCTGCCACTCGGTCAGGGCTTCGCGCAGGCTGTGGCCCTGCTTCTGCAGCACGAAGTCGATGACGGTGGTGGTGCCGCCGTGCAGGGCGGCGCGGGTGCCGGTTTCGTGGGTATCGGAGCTGAAGGTGCCCATAAACGGCATCTCCAGGTGCACGTGCGGGTCGATGCCGCCGGGCACGATAATCTTGCCTGTGGCATCGATGGTGTGGTCGGCCTGCACCGGCAGGTTGCGGCCCAGGGCTACGATGGTTTCCCCTTCTACCAAGATGTCGCACACGGAGTCGGAATCGGCCGTAACAACGCGGCCATTTTTAAGAAGCAAAGACGCCATTCAACTAGAAGAGTGAAAGAGGTTTAGTTTGAAAAAATAGCGTTTTAAGCCCCGAATAGCAAGCAAAGGAGGCAGCTTCTTTTCGCACCGATAAAGCAGGGATGCCAAGCCGAATCTTCCGGCCTTGGCGGGCAGTACAATCGAGTAGCAACAGGATAGCGGGAGGCGGTAGACGACCGGTTCAGAGCCCTAAACTAGGCCCGGCTCGACCTCCTATCCTATGCAACCTGGCGGCGCAGGGACCATCAGGGAGTTTTGCGCTACTAAACCCCGGTATGCTATCCACCAAAGCAGCCCGCCCCACCCAGGATAGACCGGGCCGCGGGCCGCGCAGTTAGCCCGTCACGTACTCGTCGGCCACGCGGAGGGCCTGCGAAATAATGTCGAGGCCTTCATCCAGCTCGTCCTTGGTGATGCTCAGCGGGGGGGCCACGAAAATGTAGTTCCAGCGCACGAACGTGTACATGCCTAGCTCCTTGATCTTGGCCGCCACCTTGTTCATCATTTCCATCTGGCTGGGGGCTGCGTTCCAGGGCGCCATGGGCTCTTTGGTGGCGCGGTTCTTCACCAGCTCGATGCAGCCAAACAGGCCCGTGTTGCGCCAGTCGCCGATGCTGGGGTGCCGGGCCATCAGCTCGCACATGCGCTCATCGAGGTAGCGGCCCAGCGTCACGGTGTTTTCGAGCAGGTTGTCTTCCTCATAAATACCCAGCACCGCCACGGCCGCCGCGCACGACACCGGGTGGGCCGAGTACGTGAGGCCCAGCGGCAGGGGCTTGTCGTCGAACGATTGGGCAATGGCTTCGTCCACCATCACCGCGCCCAGGGGCAGGTAGCCGGCGGTAATACCCTTGGCCATGCACATTAGGTCGACTTTCACGCCGTGGTGGTCGGAGCCGAACCACTTGCCGGTGCGCCCGAAGCCGCTCATCACCTCATCGGCCACGAGCAGAATGCCGTACTTATCGCAAATGGCGCGCACCCGCTGCCAGTAGGTGGGCGGGTACTTGATGCAGCCCGAAGTGCCCGACTCCCCTTCCAGGATAATGGCGGCCACGCTGCCCGGGTTTTCATACTGAATGATGCGCTCCATGGCGGCGGCGGCGCGCTCGGCGCACTCTTCCGGCGTGCTGCTGTACCAGGGGCAGCGGTAGAAATAGGGGTTCTCGACGTGCACCACGCCCGGCATGGCCTGGCTGTCGACGGCGAACTTGCGCGGGTCGCCGCCGGCGCTGATGGCCCCGTAGCTGGCACCGTGAAACGATTGGTACAGCGTCACGATTTTGTGGCGGCCGGTGTAGACGCGGGCCAGCTTGATGGCATTTTCGATGGCCTCGGCGCCGCCCAGGGTGAAGAAGGCCTTGGTCAGATTGGGGGCCGTTATTTCCGCCAGCTTCCGGCCCAAATCACCGCGGGCCTTGGTTATCATGCCCGGATACACGTAGCTCAGCTCCCGCATCTGGGCGGCCACGGCCTCGGTTACGCGCTGGTCGCCGTGGCCGATATTCACGTTCATCAGCTGCGACGAGAAGTCAATGTAGCGTTTACCGTCCCGGTCGTAGAGGTACACGCCCTCGGCGCGTTCGGCGTTTATCGGGTTCAGGCCGGCCTGCTTCGACCAGGAAAACAACGTGTGCTCCAGGTTGTCCTGCAGAATCTGGTCTTTATCGGTGTCGGTGTAGGTTTCCATTCGGAGGGTAGTAGTATTGGCAAGCGGAAGAACGTGGGTTGGAGTCTTAAAAGGTAGCAAAAAGCCACCACTTCAGCGCCGGACGGCACTGATTAAGAACGAACTACAGGAAAACGGGGCGTCGTATTGAACCCGGCCGAAGCGCCTGGCGAACTGCGGCCGGAGTACTATTCATCCGCCGGCCCGCGAGCTGCCCCGGCTTCGCCCGGCATGGCGTTCCGGGGCGAAAAACCGGTTAGCTCATCCAGTTCACCCGCGACTCGGGGTTCCACTTGGTTGTGGTTTTCTTGAGCTGGGTCCAGAACTCGATGGAGCTTTTACCGGTGATGTCGCAGGCCCCAAACTTCGACTCGTTCCAGCCGCCGAACGAGAACGGCTCCCGGGGCACAGGCACGCCGATGTTAACGCCAATCATGCCCGCGTTGGCGTGGTCCATCACGTAGCGGGCCGAGCTGCCGCTGCTGGTGAATACAGCGGCGGCGTTACCGTAGGGGTTGGCATTTTCGATGGCCAGGGCCTCATCCAGCGTGTTGGTGCGCATAATGGCCAGCACCGGACCGAACACTTCTTCCTGCGCGATGCGCATGTCGGGCGTCACGAAGTCGACGACGGTGGCTCCCACGTAGTAGCCTTCTTCCTGCCCGGCTACGCGGGCGTTGCGACCATCCAGCAGGACTTTTGCCCCGGCCGCTTCGGCTTCGGTGATGTGCTGCTCGATGCGCTCTTTGGCTTCCTTGCTGATAACGGAGCCCAGGTTCTGGCCGGGCACGATCTTGCGGGCTTCCTCCACGATTTTGGCCACAATAGCGTCCACTGCTCCTACCCCGACCATGGTGGAGCCGGCCATGCAGCGCTGCCCCGCGCAGCCCGACATGGAGGCAGCTACGTTGGAGGCCGTCATTTCCGGGTGGGCGTCGGGCAATACCATCAGGTGGTTTTTGGCCCCGCCCAGGGCCACGCAGCGCTTCAGGTTGCTGGTAGCCCGGATATACACCAGTTTGGCAATCTTGGTGGAGCCCACGAATGACACGGCCTGAATAGCCGGATGGTCGCAGATGGCTTCCACAATTTCCCGGTCGCCGTGCACAATGTTAAGGACACCATCGGGCAGGCCGGCTTCCTTGAGCAGCTCGGCTATGCGGCCCGCGCTCAGCGGCACTACTTCCGAGGGCTTCAGGATCATCGTATTGCCCAGCACCAGGGCATTGGGAATCGTCCAGTGCGGCACCATATTGGGAAAGTTGAAGGGCGCAATGCTGGCCACCACGCCCAGGGGCTTGCGCTCCGCCCGGGCCTCCACGCCTTTGCTTACTTCCAGGAATTCACCCTGAATCAGCTGGGGCATGGAACAGGCAAACTCGGTCAGCTCGATGGCCTTTTCCACTTCGGCCCGGGCCTCGTCGTAGGTCTTGCCATTTTCCTCGCGCACGAGGTCGGCCAGGGCTTTCATCTCCCGCTCCAGCAGGGTTTTGTAGCGGTAAAAAATCTGCACGCGCTCCTTAATGGGCATGGCTGACCACGCCGGGAAAGCCGCTTGGGCCGCCTCCACCGCCGCGTTGAGGGCCGCGGCGCCGGACAGCGGAACCGTGGAAATGACGGCCCCACTCAGCGGACTGAACACCTCCAGGCTGCGCGCCTCACTGCCTTCGACAAACTGGCCTGCCACATAATTGCGGACCGCGGGATACTTCAACGTTTCGACTTCCATGTTAAGAAAATGTTAAGCGGTTGCAAGTAATGAGTTTGTTGCACTTATGCAAATAGTTAGCAGCACCACGATTTACCCTTTCAGTGCTTTAAAAACACTACATGCCGGCTGTTTCGGCGGCTCTAAACCTGCAAATAGTGCTACTGACGCGTCTTTTTCCGCAAACGTTTGCGGAAAGGCCAAGCGCGGGCCGACCTACTCATTTTACCCTTTCTTTTTCTTAAAATCAAAAGCCGGGGGCTGGTCCGGGAAATACGGCGGTATTTCCCGGACCAGCCCCCGGCTGAGTCGAGGCGGTGACGTGGAGCGGCCTAGCTTTTCTTCTCCAGGTCCATGCCGCACACGGGGCACTTGCCGGGCGCCGTGCTTTGGCTGCCTTTGCACTGCATAGGGCACTCGTACACCGCCTCGCGGGCTTTGGGAGCAACGGTGCTTTCTGGGGTTGCCACCGTCTTGGAAGCGGCTTTCTGCTCACAGCTGCCCAGCAAAGCACCACCGAAGAGCAGCATAATGGGTAGATACAGGGATTTTTTCATTGGGAAGGAGAACAACAGCACCCGCCGGGGCGCCAAATACATAATCAGGACAGGAGCCGCAGCCCCGCCAAAACTACGAAGGCCGCTCGAAAGCCCGGGCCTGGTGCCCCACTCAGAGCAAGCCCGACTGGTGGCGGAGCCAGGGCCGGTTGTAGTCTTGGGCCGTGAGGGTACCCAACGCGGTCGGCCGGAGTTGCGTTAACCTTCCCAACTGTTGCTACCACTATATCCGCCTGCCTTATGACGACGACCTCCGTTTTATCGTACCTGCTGGAGCACAAGCTCGTTGCCATTATCCGCGGCGCCAACCCCGCGGAGCTGGTCAGCATCGTGCGGGCCCTGCACGCGGGCGGTATCCGGGCGGTGGAAATCACCCTGAACTCGCCCAAGGCGCTGCCGGGAATTGAGCAGGTAGCCGAGGCCATGGGCGAGGAAATGCTGGTGGGGGCCGGCACCGTGCTGGACCCCGAAACGGCCCGGCTGGCCCTGAATGCCGGGGCCCGGTTTATCATTTCGCCGACGCTGAACGTGAAAACCATCCGGCTGACGAAGCGCTACGGGGCCGTCAGCATTCCGGGTGGCTTCACGCCCACCGAAATCCTGACGGCTTACGAGCATGGCGCCGACATCGTGAAGGTGTTTCCGGCCTCGCAGGGCGCCACGTTTCTGAAGGATATTCGCGGGCCGCTGCCCTTTATTCCCTTGATGCCCACCGGCGGCGTGAAGCTGGACAACATCCGCGAGTTTCAGCAGGCCGGAGCGGCAGCCTTCGGATTGGGCAGCTCGTTGGTCGATACCAGCCAGCCGGTTTCCGAGGCCTATCTGCGGCAGCTGACCCAGAAAGCCCAGCAGTTTGTGCAGGCCGTATCCGGCGCTAACTAACTTGCATCGGCCATGAAAATCACCGGTTTTAAGCTGTATCAGGTGCCACCGCGCTGGCTGTTTCTCAAGATTGAAACCGACGAGGGCCTGGTGGGCTGGGGCGAGCCGGTCATTGAGGGCCGGGCCGCCACCGTGGCCACGGCCGTGCAGGAGCTGATGGGCAGCCTGCTGGGCAAAGACCCGCGCCACATCGAAGACCACTGGAACGTGATGTACCGGGGCGGCTTCTACCGCGGTGGCCCCATCCTGATGAGCGCCATTGCCGGCATCGACCAGGCCCTGTGGGACATCAAGGGCAAGTTTTTCAATGCTCCGATTTACGAGCTGCTGGGCGGCAAAGCCCGCGACACCATGCGCGTGTACTCCTGGATTGGCGGCGACCGGCCGGTGGACGTAGGGCTGGCGGCCCGCGGCATGGTCGAAAAGGGCTTTACGGCCGTGAAAATGAATGCCACCGAGGAAATGAGCTACGTGGACTCCTACGCCAAAGTCGACGCGGCCGTGGCCCGCATTGCGGCCGTGCGCGAAGCCGGGGGTCCGGCCCTGGGCATCGGCGTCGACTTTCACGGGCGGGTGCACAAGCCTATGGCCAAGATTCTGGCTAAGGAGCTGGAGCCATTCCGACCCATGTTCATCGAGGAACCGGTGCTGGCCGAAAACAACGAGGCCTTGCGCGACATTGCCCGCCACACGGCCATTCCCATTGCCACGGGTGAGCGGATGTATTCCCGCTGGGACTTCAAGCAGCTGCTCATTGATGGCTACGTCGACATTATTCAGCCCGACCTGAGCCACGCCGGCGGCATTACGGAGTGCAAGAAAATCATCAGCATGGCCGAGGCCTTCGACGTGGCCGCTGCGCCGCACTGCCCGCTGGGCCCTATTGCGCTGGCCGCCTGCCTGCAGGTAGATGCCACCTGCCACAACGCCTTTATCCAGGAGCAAAGCCTGGGCATCCACTATAATGTAGGCAACGACTTGCTCGACTATCTCGTGGACCCGACCGTGTTTGAGTACCACAGCGGCTACGCCAACATTCCCGACGGGCCCGGGCTGGGCATTCAGATCAACGAGGAATACGTGATACAGCGCGCCCAGCAGGGCCACGACTGGAAAAACCCCATCTGGCGCAACCCCGACGGCAGCGTGGCCGAATGGTAGGCGGCTTGCGTAGTACCAGAAGACACTAATTCGGATTTCAGCGGATATATGCAGGAGCTAAAGCACTTTCTAAGCTGTGACTGGGGCACGTCCTCGTTTCGCCTGAAGCTGGTGGAGCTGCCGGGCTTGCGGGTGGTAGCCACCGAAAAATCGGATGAGGGCAACGCGGCTACGTTTGAGCAGTGGCAGCAAACCGGGCAGCCCCCAGAGCAGCGGCTGGGCTTCTACCTGCGCATCCTGCGCCAGCACCTTGCCTCCCTGGAGCAGCAAGCTGGCCGGCCGCTGGCGGGTCTGCCGGTGGTGGTGTCGGGCATGGCTTCCTCTACTGTGGGCATGCTGGAACTGCCCTACAAACCGCTGCCTTTCGCCGCCGACGGCTCCGATCTGACCACCGAGCTGCTGCCGGCCCGCCCGGATTTCGACCATCCGGTGCTGCTGGTTTCGGGCGCACAAACGGCCGACGACGTGATGCGCGGCGAGGAAGTGCAGCTGGTGGGCTGCGGGTTTGCCACCTCTGAGCAGCCCCAGCTGTTTTTGCACCCCGGCACGCACGCCAAGCATGTGGTGGTGCAGCACGGACAGGCTATAGCCCTGAAAACCTTTATGACCGGGGAAGTATTCGCCCTGCTTTCCGGCAAAAGCATCCTGGCTTCGGCCGTGGAAAAAAACGACGATTTTGAGCACCCCGCCCACCGCAAAGCCTTTACGCAGGGCGTGCAGGCCAGCCGGCAAGGCAACCTGCTGCACAACGCGTTTCTGGTGCGCACCAATGGCTTGTTCGACAAGCTCAGCGCCCCCGAAAACTTCCATTACCTCAGCGGCCTGCTCATCGGCTACGAGTTGAGCAGCTTCCCCACCGACTTCACCGGCCCGGTAGTGCTGGCCGGCGAAGCAGCACTGATCAGCAGCTACGAAGTGGCCCTGCGCCTGCTGGGAATTACTGACCGGGTGGCGTCCGTCACGGTGAAGGGCGCGGAGGAAGTGACGTTGCGCGGTCAGGCCGCCGTGCTGCAGCGGGCCATAGACCTGGGGCAGCTGACTTCTCCCAAAGCGTAAAAACCATGGCTTCTCCTTCCGCAACCGACTCTTCCACCGTGCGTGTGGCCCTGGCCGCTCAGAACCAGCTGGGCGAGGGCGCCATCTGGAACCCGCTGGACAGCAAGCTGTACTGGGTAGATATCGAAGGCCAGCAACTGCACGTTTTCGACCCCACTACCGGCCAGTGCCGCCAGTTGCCCACCACGGCCCGTATCGGAACGGTGGTGCCGGCCCGGGGCGGTGAGGTGGTGGTGGCGCAGCAAAACGGGCTGCACCGGCTCAACACGACAACCGGGGCCAGTACCCTGCTGGTAAATCCGCTGACCGAGCCCAGCCTGCGCTTCAACGACGGCAAGTGCGACCCGGCCGGGCGCTTCTGGGTGGGTACGCTGGACATGGACGACCGGCCCCGGCGCGCGGCCCTCTACCGCCTCGACCCCGACGGCCACCTGCACACGATGCGTACGCACATCACGATTTCCAACGGCCTGGCCTGGACGGCGGACCGGAAAACGATGTACTACATCGACACGCCCACCCACGTGGTGCAGGCCTTCGACTACGACAATGCCACCGGTGCCATTACCAACGCCCGCCCGGTTATCCGGATTCCGGAGGCCGACGGTGACCCCGACGGCATGACCATCGACGCCCAGGGCCACCTCTGGATTGCGCTGTGGGGCGGGGGCCAGGTGGTGTGCTACGACCCGGCCACCGGCCAAAAGCAGCGCAGCATTCCGGTGCCGGCGCCCCAAACCACGTCCTGCGCCTTCGGGGGGCCGGACCTGCGCACCTTGTTCATCACCACTGCCCGCCAGGATCTGAGCCCCGAGCAACTGCGGCACTACCCGCTCAGCGGTAGCCTGTTTGCCGTGGAGCCCGGCGTGGCCGGGGTGCCGGCCAACATCTACGTCGGCTAACGCCGCTTCTACTCCCTGCTCAACAGCCCGATGTGGGCCAGATGATGCCGCCCGTGCCAGCTGTATTGCACCAGGGCCTGGTCGAGGGAGTAGTCGCGCTGGTAGGTGGGGTGGTAAAACGTGCGCTGCCACTGCTCCTCGCTCAGGTGCCAGAGCAGATTGACCCAGCGCGTATGCACGGCCTCGAGCAGCTGCAACGACACGGTGACGGGCGTAGCGGCCACATCGGGCAGCTCGGCCCAGGCATTCATGTCAAAGGGGCAAATGGTGGGGTGGTCTTCCGTCAGGGCCAGGCGAAAGCGCAGGTAAAAGTTCAGGTGCACGTCGGCCACATGGTGCAGCACCTGCCGGCCGCTCCAGCCCCCGGGCCGGTAGGGGTTTTCGAGCCGGACGCCACCGGCTTGGCGGGCTGCCGCCGTGAGTTGGGCCGGCAACGCAGCCAACTCGTTGATGTAGGCGGTGCGCTCAGCGGGCGTGAGTGGCGCTTCGGGCAGCGTGGGACGGCCGATGGGGTATTGCAGATTGGGCAGATTGGTTTCCATAGCCAGCAAACATAGCGGAGTTTTTCCGCCGCGGCCAGCCCCGCTCTACCCCCGCTGCCTGTCGTAATTTACCGTTTTGTAGTATGCCCCATAACGGTCCCGACGGGCCGGCAATAACGGGCCGCCAGCTTATACGGGCAGATACAACCGGAAAGTGGTACCCTCATCCACCACGCTGTCGACTTCCACGCGCCCCCCGGCCTGCTGCACGAGGCGCCTGACCAGGTATAGCCCCATGCCGGAGCCATCTACTTCGGGGTGAAAGCGCCGGAAGAGCTGAAATACCTCCTGCCCGTGGCGCTGCAAATCGATGCCCCGGCCATTGTCGCGCACGGTGAGGACGGCCGAGCCCGCCTCCAGGCTGGTGCTGACCCACACCTGGGGCAGCCGGCCGGAAACCGTGTATTTCAGCGCGTTGCTCAGCAGATTGTAGAGGGTGCTGTGCAGGCTGGTGCGGGGCAGGCGCAGGGTGGGCACGGCCGCAAAGTCGAGGGTGAAGACGGCGGGCGGCACGACCAGGGGCTGCAGGCTGCGAATAATATCCTCGGTGAAAGACTGCAGCCCGATGGGCTCTACGGCCAGCTGGTCGGGCTGGCGCTGGAGCTGCACCACATCCGTCATGCCCTCAATGGTACCCAGAATCTGCCGCAGGGCATCCTCAAACATGCTTACCATCCCGGACGCCTCGGGGTCGTGGAAGGTGGCCGTGCGCTTGAGCTCCTCAAACAGGCCCACCATGTTGCTGGCCGGCTGCTTCAGGTCGTGGGAAGCGGTGTAGACGAAGTTGTCCAGCTCGGCGTTGATGCGCATCAGCTCTTCGTTTTTCACGGCCAGCAGCTCGCGCTGGTCTTCGGCCTCGGCCTTGGCCCGCAACAGTTCCTGCTCGTACTTGCGCCGGTCGGTGATGTCGAACAGGGTAACGCGGATGACCAGGGGCTGGCCGTCGGCGTCGCGGAGCAGGATGGCGTTCATCAGCACCGGCACGGTAGTGCCGTCGTGGCGCAGCAGCTGGTAGCTGATTTCCCGCACCTGGTCCTGAATCAGCAGCAGGGGCGCGCAGTGGGTTTCGTAGTGCAGGCGTCCGCCCACGGTGAGCAACTCCTGCAGGCAGCGGCGCGCAACCAGCTCTTCGCGGGCATAGCCCAGCCAGCCCAGCAGGGTCTGGTTGAGCTTCACCAGCGTGCCATCGGGCAGGCAGGAGCAGTAGCCGCAGGGCGCATTCTCGTACAGCTCGTCTACGTTTTCCTCCGTCAGCCGCAGGTCTAGCGCGGGCAGCTGCTCTTTGTCGTCGGTGCTCATGCAGTTAGGCAGGCTCGACGGCCAAAAAGTGCTCGATGGCCCCGATGGTAGCTTTTGGGGCACTCAGGTGAGGACAATGGCCGGAGGTATCGATAACGACCAGCGTGCTGCCGGGCAGCTGCCGGTGCAGGTAGTCGCCCACGGCCCGCGGGGCCAGCGCATCGTAGGCACACTGCACAATAAGACTGGGCCGGCGCAGGCGCGGCAGGTCGGCGCGGTTGTCGGAGAGGAACGTAACGCGGGCGAAGTGCCGGGCAATGGTCGGGTCGGTGCGACAGAAGCTGTTGTTGAGCTCCTGGGCCAGTTCGGGCCGCTCGGGGTGGCCCATGATAACGGGCGTGATACTGCCCGACCAGCCCAGGTAGTTGCTGTCCATGGCTTCGAGCAGCTCGTCGATGTCGGCAGGCTCGAAGCCGCCGGTATAGCCCCCATCGTTGAGGTAGCGCGGGGAAGGCGCCACGAATACCAGCCTGGCTACCCGCTCGGGCTCCTCGATGGCGGCCAGCATCACAATCATCGCGCTGACGGAGTGGCCCACCAACACTACGTCGCGCAGGTTCAGCTCGGCCAGCACGGCCAGGATATCGTCGGCGTGGGCCTGCAGCGTGGCGTAGCGCGCCGGGTCATAAGCAGCCAGCGCCGACTGCCCGGCCCCGACTAAGTCGAGCAGCACGGTGCGGTAGTAGCTCTCGAAGGCCGGGGCCACCAGCCGCCACATGTGCTGGTCGCAGCCGAAGCCGTGCACGAATACCATGGCCTGCTCCCCCGCTCCCAACACCTTGACATTATTACGCTCCAGACTGGTCATACTATACTTATGCTACTGCTGATGGGCACCGGTGCGCCCCCTGCCTATACTGCGCTTTAGCAGTAGCGGTTGCCGCTACGGCGCGGCCAATGTACCGTAGCAGCATCATTGCCCGGGTTTTGCCCACTCTTAGTCAGTGGGCAACGAACCAAAGCCCCGGCGCCTAGCCCGGGCCGGGCAGCACTTCCGCGGGCCAGTTGACCTGGCGCAGCAGTACCCGGAATTCGGCTTCGGAAGCCAGGCGGCCCTGAAAGCTGTAGAGCAGCTGCCTATCCACGGTTTCGAGCAGGGTTATTTCGTCGTCGTCGTAGAGCACGATGGTTTCCTGGCCCCTTTCGCTGGGGCGGCTGAAGCGCGCCTGCCGGGGCGGGGCCGAGTAGCGGGTGAAGCCAAATGCCTGCAGAAGCGCGGCCGGGGGCTGGTAGGTAGAAATCATGGGAAGGGCCCGAAGAAAGGGCGCAGCGCCGGAATGGCGGGGCGGTAAGCTCTACTAGTTACGCATAAAAGCAGTATCCGGCCCGCAAGCCGCCCGCGGCCGACCTGGCCATCGGCCCCGTTGCTACGTAGCCAGCAGTAGCAACAACCGCCCGCCGGTTACTTTTGCGGTCTTGCCCTAGTATCACCAAACCTTTCCGCGCCGTGCCTTCCGTCTCCGCTCCTGCTGCTCATATCCTTCTAATTCGCTGCCCCGACGAGCCAGGGCTGGTATTCAAAATCACCGGCGTGCTGTTTCGGCACGGGCTGAACATCCTGCGCAACGGCGAGTTTGTGGAGCGGGCCGACAATTGTTTTTTTATGCGCACCGAGTTTTCCGGCAGCTTCGAGGCTGAGTCCCTGCTGCAGGAGCTGACGCGCGTGCTGCCCACGGCGGCTGAAATCAGGCTGAGCGACAACCGCCCCAAAGACGTGGTGCTGATGGCCACCAAAGAGCACCACTGCCTGAGCGAGCTGCTGGTGCGCCACGCCTTCGGGGAAATGAATGCCCGCATCGTGGCCGTCATCAGCAACTACCCCCTGCTGGGCGACCTGACCCGCCGCTTCGACCTGCCGTTTCACTACCTCAGCCACGAAGGCAAAACCCGGGAGGCCCACGAGGCCGAGGTGCTGGCCGTATTGGCCCAGTACGAGCCGGAATTCGTGGTGCTGGCCAAGTACATGCGCATCTTGTCCTCCGACTTTGTGGCCCGCTATGCCAACCGGCTGATTAATATTCATCACTCGTTTTTGCCGGCTTTCGTGGGGGCCAGTCCCTACGCCCAGGCCTACGCGCGGGGCGTAAAAATCATCGGGGCCACGGCCCACTTCGTGAACGAGCAGCTCGACCAGGGCCCCATCATTGCCCAGAGCGTTATTCCGGTCGACCACACCCAGAGCGCCAGCGAAATGGCCCAGGCCGGGCGCGACGTGGAGAAAATCGTGCTGGCTCGCTCCCTGCGCCTCGTGTTTGCCGAGCAGGTCTTCGTGCACCACAACAAGACCATCATCTTTGATTAGGCCCTTCTCTCCGGGCATTCGGCGCCGCCCGTTCCCGCGGGCCGGCGTACTTTTGCGGCTGCTTACGCCGTTTTGCTCCGCTCCCGTTTTCCCGCTCACCCCACCCTGAGGCCCACCCCGCTCCTGCCCGCGCCGCCGCTTCCTGACCGAAGCGGGCGGCTTTTTTGTTGCCTTTCGCTCAGCTTGCTATGCTTTCCTCTTTTTCACTCGGGTCGTATCTGGCCCAGTATAAAGTCAACGCCAAAAACGAAATTCTGGCCGGCCTGACCACGGCCCTAGCCCTGGTGCCGGAGGTAGTGGCCTTTGCCTTGCTGGCCCACATCAGCCCGCTGGTCGGCATCGGCTCGGCCTTTATTATCTGCCTTATCACCAGCGTATTTGGCGGCCGGCCCGGCATGATTTCCGGCGCGGCCGGCTCCGTGGCCGTGGTGATTGTGAGTCTGGTGGTACAGCACGGCGTCGAATACCTGTTTGCGGCCGTCGTGCTGATGGGCCTGATTCAGGTGGCCATCGGCCTGCTGCGCTTCGGCAAGTTTATCCGGCTGGTGCCCCAGCCAGTGGTGTACGGCTTCGTCAATGGCCTGGCCCTCATCATCTTCATGGCTCAGCTCGAGCAGTTTAAAGTGCGTGACGCCGGGGGCCACGAGCAGTGGCTCTCGGGTCCGGCGCTGGGGCTGATGCTGGGTTTGGTGGCCCTCACGATGGGCATCGTGTATTTTCTGCCCAAGCTTACCAAGGCCGTGCCCGCCTCGCTCACGGCTATTGTGGTGGTGTCGGCGCTGGTCATTGGGGGCGGGCTGCAAACTAAGTCGGTGGGGGATATTGCTTCCATTGCCGGCGGCCTGCCCCGGTTTCATCTGCCGCTGGTGCCACTCACCTGGGATGCGCTGGCCCGGGTGCTGCCCTACGCCCTGATTATGGCCCTGGTAGGCCTCACCGAAAGCTTGCTGACCCTGACGGTGGTAGACGAAATGACCGACACCCGCGGCCGGGGCAACCAGGACTGCGTAGCCCAGGGTCTGGCCAATATTACCTCGGGCCTTATGGGCGGCATGGGCGGCTGCGCCATGATTGGGCAGACGATGGTGAACCTGGAGTCGCGGGGGCGCGGACGGCTGTCGGGCGTAGTGGCCGCGGTGGCTCTGGCGTTGTTCGTGGTAGTGGGCTCCTCCCTGATTGAGCAGCTGCCGCTGGCGGCCCTGGTTGGCGTCATGTTCATGGTCGTCATCGGCACTTTCGAGTGGGCCAGCCTGCGGATTCTGCGCCGCATGCCGCTCACCGACGTGCTGGTGATGCTGCTCGTGACGCTGGTAACGGCCGTTTCGCAGAACCTGGCCCTGGCCGTGCTACTGGGCGTGGTGGTGTCGGCGCTGGCCTTTGCCTGGGAAAACGCCAAGCGCATCCGGGCCCGCAAGTACGTGGACGCGGCCGGCGTGAAGCACTACGAAATCTACGGCCCGCTCTTTTTCGGGTCGGTGCAGGCCTTCACCGAGAAGTTCGACGTGGCCCAGGACCCGGCCAAAATTATCATCGATTTCCGGGAAAGCCGCGTGGCCGATATGTCGGGCATCGATGCCCTGCACAAGCTCACGGACCGCTACCAGCGCCTGGGCAAAACCCTGCACCTGCGCCACCTCAGCCCCGACTGCCGCCTGCTGCTGCGCAACGCTGGTGCCCTCATCGAGGTCAACATTCTGGAAGACCCCGAGTACCGCGTGGCGACCAGCGCAGGCTAAGCTGCGCGGCTGGCAGCTGCCACGGGCCGGGGCGCATACGTCAGCACGTAGGCGGGCGGCAGGTTCAGGAGCACATATTCCTGCCCCAGGGGCTGAAAGAACTTCTCGAACAGGCGCGTGTTGCGCAGCGAATACTGGAATAGAATCAGCTGGCCATTGGGCTGCAGCAGCTGCCGGGTGTGCTCCAGAATACGCCAGCCCAGGCGCCGCGACAACGACGAGAATGGCAGGCCGCACACCACGTAGTCGGGCTGGTCGAGGCCGCGCTGGCGCAGGTATTCTCCAGTTTCGGCTGCCGAGCCGTGGATAACGTGCACATCGGAATGGGCCGCGTAGCGCGCCTGCAGCAGCTGGCAGAAGCGGCGGCTCACCTCAATGAGCACGATGGTGGTGCCGGGCTGGCGGCGGGCCAGTAGAATATCGGTAAAAACGCCCGTTCCGGGGCCGTACTCCACAATGCAGCGGGCCTGGGTGAAGTCGATGGGCTCCATTACTTTATCGGTTAGCTCGCGGGAGCTGGGCACCAGAGAACCCACGGTGGCGGGGTTGCGGATAAATTCTTCGAGGAAGGTCATGCTCAGAAAAGCGGTAACAGGATGGCAGCGGCCCGGCAGTGCCAGCCGTTATCTGTACGGGGTTGAGCCTGGAAGGGTCCACAGCACCGATTGAATTGTGAGCCTGACATCGGTGGGGAATGTATTTCTCAGACGAATACGGCCTGATCATAATCAGATTGGGCCGGCCAATGGCAACCAAAAACGTGCTGCCGTTACCGGATTGTGCCGTATTTTTAGCCCTCACGCCGCCCCGCACCCCGCATCCTTACGCCCTGATTTCACTTGCTATGCAGCTTCCCGGACTTATTATTGGTGGTGGCATTGCGGGCCTGACGGCGGCGCTGGCCCTGCAGCGGCGGGGGTTGGCAGTAACGGTGTGCGAGTCGGCGCCGGAAATAAAGCCCCTGGGCGCCGGCATCTGGATGGCGCCCAACGCTATGCAGGTATTTCACCGCCTGGGCATTGCCGACAAGATAAACGCGGCCGGCGTGCCCCTGCGCAACATTCAGGTGGTGGATGCGCAGATGCGGCCCATTATGCGCACCGACCAGGAGCGGGTGCGGCAGCGGTTTGGCTACACCACTACGGCCATCCGGCGGGCCCGGCTGCAGGATGCGCTGCTGGCCGAGCTGGTGCCCGGCACCGTGCTGCTCAATAAAACCCTGACCGGCTTCACCCAGGACAGCGCCGGCGTGCGCGTGTCGTTCACCGACGGCACCACCCTGGAGGCGGGCTACCTCGTGGCCGCCGACGGCATTCACTCGGCCGTGCGCGGGCAGCTGTTTCCCGGGGCGCGGTTTGCCAGCACGGGCCACATCGTGTGGCGCGGCATCTCGGAGGTACGGCTGCGGCCCGAGTTTCAGCAGTCCATCATGGAGGCCTGGGCCCAGGGGGTGCGGTTCGGGTTTTCGGAAATTGCCGATGATGTGGTCGACTGGTTTGTGGGCGAATACGCCCCAGGCGTGACGACGTACCCCAACGGGCTGAAAGCCCACCTGCTCGACACGTTTCGCAACTTCGCCTACCCCATTCTGCCCATTCTGGAAGCGGCCGACGAGCCCCGCATCATCCGCAACGAAATAACCGACTTCGACCCGATTCCGAGCTGGAGCCAGGGCAAAGTCTGCCTAATTGGCGACGCCGCCCACGCCTCGACGCCCTACATGGGCCAGGGTGGTTGCCAGGCCGTGGAAGATGCCTTTGCCCTGGCCCAGTGCCTGGAGCAGGAAGCCACCGTGGAGCGGGCCTTTGCCGCCATGCAGCGCCTGCGCCGGGCCAAGGCCCTGCACATCGTGCGCACCTCGCGCATCATGGGGCAGGTAGGCTATCTGCAGCACGCCCCGGCTGCCCTGCGCAACTTCATTATCCGCACCACGCCTTCCTTCATCATCGAGCAGCAGTTCCGGCGGGTGTACACCCTGAACTTTTAACATCCTTAGCACAGAGTAGAGACGCATACTTGCGTCTCAATTGCATGCGCCGCTGCAACGATTATCATTCAACGATTGAGACGCAAGTATGCGTCTCTACCCCGTTCAGAATGTTTCGCCGGTTTTTACTTCCCGGTAAAATTCACGGATGGCAGCGGCTGTTTCGGCGGCCTGGTGCAGCACCATCCAGTGGCCGGCACCGGGCAGAATCCGCAGGCGGGCGTGCGGAATGTGCTGCTGCAGGGAACGGGCCTGCGACACGGGAAAATGCTTGTCTTTCTCGGCCCACAGAATCAGCACGGGGCAGGTAATCTGGCGGTACCACTCGGGCAGGCGCTTGAGCTGGCCTTCGTAGCCGGCGCACATGCGCACGATAAACTGCCGCACCGCCGGCTGCCGAAACGTGCGCCACATATCCCGCTGCACCGCCGCGTCGATGGCTACGCCCCGCGGCAGAAACGTGTAGCGGGCCCGCTGAAACACCAGCCACGGGAACCGGGCCAGCAGCAGTTTATTCACCCCGAAGCGCCGCAGCCACTTGATTTCCCACGATGTATCCGCGTCGCCGTTCACCAGCGAGTTCATCACCACCACGCTGCGCACCCGCTCGGGGTACACGGCCGCGAATACCAGGGCCGGCTGCCCGCCCATATCCTGGCCCACGAGGTGTACTTTGTCGAGCTGCCAGGCATCGAGCAGCTGCAGCAGGCGCCGGGCCACCAGCAAAGGCGTGGCCCCGCCGCCCCAGTCGTCGCTGTCGCCCATGCCGGGCCAGTCGAAGGCGATGACGCGCTTGTCGGGGGCCAGACCGGGAGCCAGCTGGCTGAACACCTGCAGATTATCGGGGTAGCCGTGCAGCAGCAGCACGGCCTCACCCTGCCCGAGCCGGGCCACGCGCAGGCGCTTGCCGGGCCGGGGCTGCTCTTCGGTGGTTTCAAGCATGGCGCGGGAAATCTTCGGCCAGACAGTTGGCGGCCAGCACACCGGAAATGGCGCAGAAGCTCACCCACTGCCCCGGGTGCGTGGCGCTGCCGGTTAGGTAAAGGCCGCGCACCAGGAGGCTGCGGTGGGCAATGCGGCCCTGGCGCATGAATTTGGCCGTCATCACCGGGTTCATGCTGTCGTGGTAGAGGTTGAACTCCCGGCCCCACTCGAAAGTGGTGCGCCGGTGCAGCACGCGGTACTCCTGAATATTGTCCTGCCACCACGGGTCGGCCAGCAGCTCATCCATCAGCTCGCGCTGCCCGGCCGGGCCCAGCGCGGCGGCCGTGGCGTGGTCGAGCGGGGCAATGAGGCGGGCCGGATACCAACCCTCCCGGGCCAGCTCGGGCGCCATCAGGCCGGGCTGCACGAAGGCGGTGCAGCCGGTGCCGCGCAGCTTGAAGCGAATGTAGTACGGCGGATTGAGGCCCCTCACGGCCAGGTACACGCACACGCCCGGCGACTGGAGCGGCAGGGCTTCGAGCTTCTGTTTTTCCTTGGGGGCAATATCCTGCGTCAGCTCGGTATAAGTGCCGATGCCCGCCGCGTTGGAGATAATAGCCTGGGCCGGGATAAACTCGCCGGCGGTAGTTTCGACCCCGGTTACGGCGCCGGCGCTAGTGCAGATGCGGGCTATTTTAGTACCGTAGGAGATGTTGACGCCGGCCGCTCGCGCCGTTTTTTCCAGCAGCTCGGGAATGGCGCGCATGCCGCCCACGGGGTAAAACGAGCCCACGTGGTGAAACAGGCCCGGTACAAAGGCCATCGGGCTGGGGGCCTGCTCCACGGGCTGCCCGGCAATGTGGGTCCAGATGCTGATGCCCTTGCGCACGGCCAGCGGCAGGCGGGCCCGCTCCAGCACCGAGCCCAGGGAGCTGAGCAAAAACGGCACGTAGCGCCACCCGCCGGCCCGCAGCACCGCCAGCGGCGTGGGGTGGTTGGTGAAGGTAAGCGGCTTCATGACCTGGTGAATCTTGAAGGTGCGCGCCACAAAGGCTTCGTAGCGCGGCCCGCTGCCGGCCTGCTGGGCTTCAAACCGTGCCGCCGTGGTCGCGAGGCTACGGTCGAATGCGGTGGTGCTGCCGTCTTCCTGCAGCACGTGGTACACCGACTCGATGGGCCGCAGCGGCAGGGTTTCGGCCGAAATCTGCAGCTGCTCAAACGCCCAGGCCAGCCCCGGCTGATCCAGCAGAATATACGGGCCCGAATCGAAAGAAAAGCCCTCCAGCGTGAAGCCCGACGCCAAGCCGCCGCCCTGCTCCCGCGCCTCCAACAGCCGCACCGGGTAGCCCAGCCGGGCCAGCCGCATAGCCGCACTCAGGCCGCCGATACCGGCCCCGATAATGAGAATGGGATTCGACGACGCGGGCAGCTCGGGCATTCGGGACAGTTAGGGGTGCTATGGGACACGGAAGATACTGCCGAACCGCGCATGGCAAAGCCAAAGCTGGCAAATAAGCCTTGGTGAACGTTAGCAAGAAGCCAAGCCGAGGTCTTTCGCAGGGCGTCGTTGCTGGAAAACGCCCGTCATGCTGAGCGTAGCAAAGCGCAGTCGAAGCATCTCTACCGCTTCGTTATCTGTCATCTGACATACGCAAAGCGAAGGACCTTATCACATGGAAGCAAGTCGTTCCATTGGTATAAGGTCCTTCGCTTTGCGTATGTCAGAATAAACAACAACATACTGTTCTGAATTTCTCCGCTACTTCTCGCCGCCCAAAAACCGCTTCAGATGCGGGGCCGTGCGGCTTTCCTTTACATTCACAACCTCGGCCGGAGTGCCCGCCGCTACTACATGGCCGCCTTCGTCGCCGGCGCCGGGGCCGATGTCCATCACCCAGTCGGAGGCGGCTACCACGCGCATGTCGTGCTCCACCACGATGACCGTGTTGCCGGCTTCCACCAGGCCGTCGAGCTGGGTGAGCAGCTTTTCCACGTCGGAGGGGTGCAGGCCGGTGGTAGGCTCATCGAGAATGTAGAGCGAATTGCCACGCTGGGCGCGTTGCAGCTCGGTGGCCAGCTTGATGCGCTGGGCCTCGCCCCCGCTCAGCTCGGTGGCCGGCTGGCCCAGGCGCAGGTAGCCCAGGCCCACTTCGCGCAGCACCGTGAGGGCACGCTGCACGGCCGGCTCCTCGTCGAAAAACGCCCAGGCATCGTCCACGTTCAGGGCCAGCACCTCGGCAATGTTCTTGTCGCGGTAAGTTATTTCCAGGGTTTTGGCGTTGTAGCGGGCCCCGTGACAGACCGGGCAGGGCGCGTACACGCTGGGCAGAAACAGCAGCTCTACCATCACGAACCCTTCACCCTGGCAGTTTTCGCAGCGGCCCTTGGCTACGTTGAAGGAAAACCGGCCGGCGTCGTAGCGGCGCTTTTTGGCGGCGGGCGTGGCGGCAAACAGCTTGCGCACGTGGTCGAACAGGCCGGTGTAGGTGGCCATGTTGGAGCGGGGCGTGCGGCCGATGGGCTTCTGGTCCACGCGCACGAGGCGCTTGATGTGCTCCATACCGCTCACGATGTTGCCGCCGGTAGGCAGCGGTGCGGCCCGTTCCAGCGGGTCGGCTTCTTCTTCCTCGGCACCTACCTCCTGCCCCAGCTGCTCGGCCACCAGCTCCACCAGCACCTGGCTCACCAGACTCGACTTACCCGAGCCCGACACGCCCGTGACGGTGGTAAAAACGCCCAGCGGAAACGCTACAGCCAGGTTATCGAGGTTGTTGCGCGTGACGCCCTGCAGCTTAAGCCAGCCGGTGGGTTGGCGGGACGTGCGGACTTCGGCGGCGGCTTCGTTGAACAAATACCGCTTGGTCTGGGAGGCCTCGACGTCAGCCAGCCCGGCCGGAGCCCCGCTGTAGAGTATTTCTCCGCCCTGCTCCCCGGCGGCCGGACCCACGTCCACGAGCCAGTCGGCCTGCCGCACGACGTCCAGGTTGTGTTCTACCACAAACAGCGAGTTGCCGGCGGCTTTCAGGCTTTTCAGGGCTTTGAGCAAAGCCTCCGTATCGGAAGGATGCAGGCCGGCCGAAGGCTCATCGAGCACATACACCACCCCAAACAGGTTGGAATACAGCTGCGTCGCCAGGCGCAGGCGCTGCAATTCGCCCGGCGACAACGTGGGCGTGCTGCGTTCCAGGGCCAGGTAGCCCAGGCCTAGGTCGAGGAGCACGGTGAGGCGGGCGCACAGGTCTTCGGCAATGCGCTGGGCCACGATGGTTTGCTCGGGGTGGGCCGCGTCGTGGCGCTGGCGTTTGGCGGTGCCCTCGGCGTAGGGCCGTAGCAGGGTCGCCACGCGCTTGAGCGGCAGGCGGGCCATGTCGGCAATGTCGAGGCCGGCAAACGTTACGGCCAAGGACTCGGGCCGCAGGCGCTTACCCCGGCAGGTGGGACACTCGGTGCTGAGCATGTACTGCAGCACCCGCTTTTTCATCAGGGCGCTCTGGGTGGTGGCAAAGGTGTGCAGCACGTGGCGCTTCACGCCCGTGAAGGTACCCATGTAGTTCGGCGGCTCGCGGCGCTTCAGGGCCCGCTGGGTTTCCTGGGGCGAATAGCCGGGGTACACCGGCACCACGGGCTGCTCGTCGGTAAACAGAATCCAGTCTCGGTCTTTACGCGGCAAATCCTGCCAGGGCGTGTCCACGTCGTAGCCCAAAGTCACCAGGATGTCGCGCTGGTTCTGGCCGCCCCAGGCCTGGGGCCAGGCCGCAATGGCCCTTTCCCGGATGGTGAGCGTGGGGTCGGGCACCATGGTTTCTTCCGTCACTTCGTAGATGCGGCCCAGGCCGTGGCACTGCGGGCAGGCACCCTCAGGCGTGTTGGGCGAAAAGCCTTCGGCGTACACGATGCTCTGACCGGCCGGATAGTCGCCGGCCCGGGAATAGAGCATGCGCAACAGGTTGGAAAGCGTGGTGACCGAGCCCACCGACGAGCGGGTGGTGGGCGTGCCGCGCTGCTGCTGCAAGGCCACGGCCGGGGGCAGCCCGTCGATGCTATCCACCTCGGGCACGGCCATCTGGTGAAACAGGCGCCGGGCGTAGGGTGAAACGGATTCTAAGTAGCGGCGCTGGGCCTCGGCGTAGAGCGTGCCAAAGGCCAGGGACGATTTGCCGGAGCCCGACACGCCGGTAAACACCACCAAGGCATCACGCGGAATGTCAACGTCGACATTTTTGAGGTTGTGCTCCCGGGCGCCGCGCACGCGCACGAAACCGGTGAAGTTGGGGGAATCAGATGCAGAAGAAGGTGTCGCCATGAGCCGCGAAAAAGTCCGAGAGTGTATCGGTGGCTATACTACGCAAACCGCGTACGGGTTAACGGGAAGCTTCGGGGCTACTCCTAAGTGTTGGTGGATAACAGGCCAGACGCATAATCTGTCCGTAGCGCCCTTCGACTAACCTGTGTTTTCCGCCACCCGCACCAGGCTCTCCGAGTTGATGCAGTAGCGCAGCCCACCGGGCGCGGGCCCGTCCGGAAACACGTGGCCCAGGTGGCCGCCGCACACGTTGCAGCGCACCTCCACGCGCTGCATGTGGTGGCTCTCGTCGAAGAGGTAGCGGATGGCATTGCGGGCCAGGGGCTGGGTGAAGCTGGGCCAGCCGGATATGGCGTGGTACTTGGTGGCCGAGTCGAACAGGGGGCTGTGGCAGCCGGCGCACTGGTGGAGGCCGGGCTCATAGCTGCGGCAGTAGGCGTTGCGGTAGGGCGGCTCGGTGGCCTGCTGGCGCAAGACCCGAAACCGGGCCGGCGGCAGCTCCCGGGCCCACTCGTCCTCGGTTTTCTCCACGCGGTGGCTAGGCTCGGGGTTGCCGTATTTGGCGAAGGTCAGCACGTCAATCCAGCGCAGCATCGAAGCACCAACCGGCTTAGGGGTTCATCAGCAAAAACAGCAGGTTGTGGTACAGAATGCCCACTTCCCCGTCGTGGCTGCCGTAGAGGCCGGCGTCTTCCAGCAGCTCTTCCACTTCCTGATAATCCTGCACGAAGTCCAGCTCCACGTCGTCCGTGGCGTCATCCACGAAGGTGTAGGTGACGTAGCGGCGGCGCTTTTCCAGGGTCACGAATAGGCGCTGGCGGTTGGTCTGGGCAATGAGCAGCGCATCGTGGGGCTCCATGTCGCCGTCCACTGTCTGGGTATAGACAATGGTTTTCTCATTATCGGCGGCGTGGTGGAAGAAGGTGGCGGGGTCGAGGCTCATGGCAGACAATACGGATGAATGGCCCCGGCAGTGCAGCGCAGCAGTGCGCTTCGTCTCCCGTTGGCCACGCAAAGTACTACGCGGGGCGCGGCTTCGCGGGCAAAACCTTTTGCGAGAGGCTTTGCCCATAGCCCAATGCCTGCTCCCGTGACGGTGTCAGGCAACTGCGGCTACAGGGAGTAAACTTCCTATATTTCGCCCCTATGAAAAGCCTGCCACGAGGAATTTGTGCTCTGATTTTGCTATCCTTTCACTGCACAGCCCAAAGCTTGCCGGGCCGCTCCCTAACCGGGGAAGCCGAGGCCCGCGCAAGAGTGCAGTATCTGCGGCAGGAGAAATCCGGATTTTCGTCCGTTCTGTTGCCCGACCAGGCCACGGCCGTTGCCGTAGCCGAGCCTATTGTATTCAGGGTGTATGGCAAGGCCAACATTGTGCGGCAGCGGCCCTACGAAGTGTATCGGATTGACGGGTTTTGGTACATCAGCGGAACGTTGCCGGCCGGCTGTGATGGAGGCGTTTTTGAAATTATTCTGAATGCCAAGACCAGTGAGGTGCTAAAACTAACGCACGGCAAATAAGCAGACCGGGCTTCTTACGTAGTGGCGCTTCGGCCCGTGCTGCGCGTGGCCCACAGGCCCAGCAGCGGGCCGGGCGCCAGCAGCAGAAACAGGTAGCGCGCCTCCACTACATTCTGCAACGCGGCAAAGCTTTGCAGGCTCACAATGGTCAGGGCGAAACCCAGGCAGGTTACCATCGTCAGGGCGGTGCCTTTGAGGGCGGCGGGGGCCTGCTGGGCTACCAGGGCCGAAAACTGGGGCGAATCGGCCACGACGGCCATGCCCCACACCGCCAGGGCCGCCACGAAGTACGGTAGCGGCAACAGCAGCAGCACCGGGCTCAGCAGGCAGCCAAGGCCCGATACCCACAAAGCCAAGCGGGCCGTGCGCAGCGTGCCCAGGCGCCGGGCCACATAGCCGCTGGCCACGCAGGCCGGCGCCCCGGCCGCAATCAGCAAAAAAGCCAAAGCGGGTCCCAACAGCGTTATTTCGGGGTGCAGCCGGCCGTAGGTAGCCAGCAGCAGGGGCACAAAAGCCCAGAACGTGTACAGCTCCCACATATGGCCAAAGTACCCGAAGGCCGCGGCCCGAAACGGCTGGTCCTGCCAGATGCCGCGCACCGCACTTAGCTGCAGCCGGCTGCCCACGCGCCGGAACGGACCGTTGGGTACCAGCAGCCAGAGCAGCAGTCCGCCGCCCAGGGCCAGGGCCGAGGTAGCCAGCACCACCAGCTGCCAGGCCACGCCCGCCGTGAGCCAGCGCAGGCCATGGGGCAAAGCCGTGCCCAGCACCAGCGCGCCCACCAGAAACCCCAGCGCCTTGCCCAGCCCGTCGGCGTAGTAGTCGGCCGCTATTTTCATGCCCACGGGGTAGATGCCGGCCAGACATAGCCCCGTGCAAAACCGCAGCCCCAGCAGCAGTGCCGGCGTGGGCCCCGGCAGCAGCAAGCCCAGATTGGCCAGGCTGCCGGCCACGGCACTCAGCAGAAACAGGCGGGCCGGTGGCACCCGGTCGGCCAGCGTGAGCAGGGCAAAGCCGAGCGTGCCCCCGATGAAGCCCAGCTGCACGGCCGACACCATCAGGCTGAGCGAGGTACCGGCCAGGTGGGCGTCGCGCAGCAGATCGGGCAGTACGATGTTGCCGGCAAACCAGAGCGAGGTGCCGGCAAACTGTGCCAGCACGATAACCGGCAGAATCCAGGGGCGGGGTTGGGAAGTGGGTAGTGGCAAGAAGAACGGCGGGTAGGACGGAAAGGTGGGCTTTCCAGGGTGGGACGGGAATTCAAACCTACGCAAAACCCGCTGGCCTCCTTCCCCGGGCCACCACGAAACTGCCTGCCGGGCGGCGCCACTGCCCGGTGGCGGTTGTCGCCCGGCCTCAGTGGCGCCTGTTACAGCCCGGCACGGCTTATCCTACTGCAGTCTTTACAACCCAAAAGCCCTTTGCCAGCAACGTAGCAAAGGGCTTTTTGACGTAAAAAAGGGGCAACCGGACGGGAGTTAGGCAACGTTGCCCGGCTCCGCCCACCACCGCAACAGCTGAGTAACTACTCCACCAGCAGCGCCCGGACGGCCTGCTGCTGCCCGGCCTGCACGCGCAAAGAATACAGCCCGGGCGCCAGGCCCTGCAGATTCAGCTCGTGGCGCAGGCCGGCGGCGGGCAGCGCGGCCGTAGCCGTTCGTACCGTGCGGCCCAGGGCGTCGGTGAGCAGCAGCGTAACGCGGGTAGCGCCGGGCACCGCCGGCAACGACACCATGGCGCGGCCGTGGGCGGGGTTCGGGGTTAGCTCCAGGCCAGCTGCCCAGGCCGGGGCTTTCATGGACGTGGTAATAGAGCGTAGGACCGTCACGTAGCCGACGTTGGGCCGTTCGTTGGCGAGGGGAACGGCCAGGCCGAGCGTACCGAACTGCACAAACGGAGCCTGAAAATTCCCGCCGATATACAGCTCATTGCCGCTGATGGCCAGGCCGGCGGCGCTGGAGTAGGAAGCCCCGGCGGGTTGTACGGCCCAGCTGAAGCGGCCGGAGCTGCCCATATCGGTGAGCCCCGCAACGAACGTGCCCCGGCACCCGAAGCAAGGACTAGCCAGCACGGTAGAGCCCAGGGTGATGCTGCGCGCTGCTCCGTCGGAGAACATACCCGCGACGAAAACCCCGGCGGCCGAAGCCTGTATGGCATTGCCCCAGCTACTGTCGCCGCGGGGGCCCTGCACCCACTGCCAGCTGGCCTGGGCACCCGCGTCGGTGAGCTTGGCTACGTAGCAGTTCATGTTGTTGGTGCCGGTCAGGCTGCTGTTGCCAAACCGGATGGTATTCTTGTTGGCGTAGGTGCCCGTAACGTACACACTGGAGCCGTAGGCGGCGATACTGCCCGAATATTCCCACTCTGGCCCGCTCACGGGCAGCACCCAGCCCCAGGCGGCGGCGCTGCTCTGGTCGGTGAGCTTGGCCACGAATAGGTCGGCGGTAGTGGCGTATGACGAGGCTGAGTTGGTGAGCGTAGTGGTGCCGATAATGCTGGTGAGGCCGTAAAAGGAGCCGTGCAGATACACGTTGCTGCCCTCGACGGCCATGCTCGACACTTCATCGGTACTGGGCCCGCCGGTACGCTCGGCCCAGGCGTAAGTGGCGCTGGTGCCCGCGTCGGTGAGCTTGGCCACAAACAAATCGGGCGCCATCAGGCTGCTCACGGGCGCGGCGTTGGTCAGCAAGCGGCCTTCCAGGCTTAGCGTGGGGCTGGAGAACATACCCGTCAGGTAGAGGCCCGTCGGAGTGGCCGCCAGGGCCGTTACTTCTTCGTCGCGGGTGCTGCCCACTCCTTTGCTCCAGGCAAAGCTAGCGTTGGTGCCCGCATCGGTGAGCTTGCACACGAAGCCATCCTTGCCGCCCGCCCAGTCGAGAGAATCACTGCCGAACCCGGCCCGGCCCGTGTCGAAGCTGCCGCCCACGTACACGCTGCTGCCCTGCACGGCCAGCGCCCTGACGTTGTCGTTGCCGCGGCCGCCCGCCCGCTGGGCCCAGACGAAGGTGTTGGTCGTGCTGTTCCATTTGGCAATGAACACGTCGGCCTGGGCACTGCTGGTGAGGGTGGTGCCGTCGAGCTGAATGGTGCCGCTAAAGCTGCCCGCCAGATACACGAAGCCCTGGCCGTCGGCGGCTGTGGCGTCCACCCGCGACCAGCTGCGGGTAGCCGGAACTACGGCCGCGGCCCGGTGCCACGTCGGGCTTTGCCCAAACGCCGCGCCGGGAGTCAGCAGCGCGGTAAGCAGCAGCCCGCGCAGGAAGCGGGCCGGGAAGTAGAGGTTGGGCATACGAATTCGGAGTAGGAGTTAAACAATAGGTTGGTAGTAGCGCCCAAAAATGCGGCGTGGAAAGCACAGCGGAAACTACTTGCTAGATACTGCTTTTACTCCAACAACGGGCACCTCCTACCCTCCTACCCTCACTCTACCCCCGCCGCTTCCGAAACGCCAGGTAGTCGAGGTAGTAGAGGATTTTCACCGACACCGAGTTGTTGTGGGGCGTGTTGATGGTGTTGCTCAGGTTGCTGAAGTAGAGGGGCGTAAACTCGTTGGCCTGAATGTCGGGGCTGTTGGCGTTTTTCCAGACCACGCTGATCTGGGAGCCGGGCGCAAACCACCACGCGTACACCGCGTCCACGTTGAAGGCATTGTAGGTATTGTCGCGGGTGCGCCGGTAGTCGGCGGGCGTTTCCTGGCCGCCGGGCGCCAGGGTCACGAAGTCGAAGTAGCGCACGTTGCTGGTGTAGTGGCGGGTGCGCAGCGTGAGCGACATGCGGTTGGTGAACGTATAGGCCACCGACACCACGTTGGCCACGGTGCTCACGGCGCGGCGGCCCAGCAGCACCTGGCCCAGAAACGGCCGGTCCAGGGGCTGCGCCTCGTCGAGGCCGCCGTTCACGTAGCCCACTTGGTTGTTGCTGCGGCTCCAGTCGAGGCTGTAGCGAAACGTCAGGTGATTATTGACGCGGTAGCGCGGGTAGGCCCCGAAGCTGTAGCGCATGCGGCGCGGCCGGTCGAGGCGGGCGTCCTGGGCAAAGTGCTGGATGCCGGCATTCAGGCCGTAGGAAAACCGCTTGCGCGTGTCGGAGTTCAGGAACGCCACGAAATCGGTGTAGGCCGGCACCCGCACGAAGTACTCGCCCAGCGGGCTGGTGCGGGGCTCGAAGAAGTCGTGGGTCTTGGCGTTGTAGCTCAAGTCGTAGCCGATTTGCAGGAAGCTCTTGGTGAAGGTCGTGTTGAAGCCATTATAGAAATACAGGCTCTGGTAGCGCGTGGGCTTATAGAGCAGGGCCTGCCCTACCTGACCAAAAAAGGCCATGTTGTTCACCTTCCAGAAGGGCTTATAGATGCGGTAGGCCACGTCGGCGGCCTGGCTGATCTTGTTGTTGCCGAACAGGATGCCCAAATCGTTGGGGTTGTAGCGGTCCGACTCGATGGTGTGGTTCAGGCCCCAGGTCAGGTTGCCGCTGATTTTGCCCAGGCCCACGGCATACTTAAACCCGTCCTGGTCACTGACCTGCTCGTCTTTGCCGAACACAGTGCCGCGGCGGCGCGAGTATACCAGGCTGCCGTCGATGGAATAAGCATTGTGCTTGTCGTTGAAGCGGAACAGGCCGCCGGTCACGTTGGCGTCGTAGGTGCGGCCAAAGCGGGTGACGTTGGTGTTAATCAGCGACACATAGGAGTTGTTTTTCAGGCTCTGATCGAGCACGGCAATGCTGTAGTTGCTCAGCGGCTGGGTGGCTATCTGGCGCTCCTGCCCCGTTTCGTCGTTGCGGACGGTGGCGTACATATCGTTGCTCACGGCGTTGAACAGGCCGATGCCCAGCCCGCTTTTCGTCCGTCCTGATACCTTGGTAGCGTTCAGCAGCTGGGTTTCCGAGGGGTTGCGCACCAGCTTTTCGCCCTGGCCGGCCTTCACTTCATAAAAGCCGATGGGGGTGGCGCCCACGCGCCGCGAGTAGAACAGATTGCCCTTGCTGAACAGCTCGGTGCCTTCGGTAAAGAACTGCCGGTTTTCGGCAAACTGGACCTCGAAAGGCGAGAGGTTGAGCACCTGATTGTCGCTCTGCACCTGCCCGAAGTCGGGCACCAGGGTGGCGTCCAGGGTGAAGCTCTCGTTGATGCCCCACTTAATGTCGGCCCCGCCGTTGAAGCTGGTAGTCGTGCGGCGCGTGCCCTCGGCGCTGAGCGGGTTGTGGTTCACGTAGCTGCTCACGTAGGGTGTGAGCGAGAGGCGCAACGGCGGCTGCACGTCCCGGATGCCGCGCAGGTCGCCCCACTGGTTCACGAAGCCGTTCACGGCCGGCTTCACCTCGTTCCAGAAGTACTGGGCGTTGTCGCGCTTGCGCTGCCGGGCAAAGTTGAGGCCCCAGAGTTGCTCGGCCTGCTTGCTGAAGCGAATGGCCGAGTAGGGAATCCGCATTTCGGCGTACCAGTCGGTGCCGCGAATAGTGGTGCGCGCATCCCAGACGGCGTTCCAGTTGAAATCCTCCCCGCCCGCCGGCGAGTAGCGTGCGTCGTACTGCACGCCGGCCGGCGTCACGCCGAAGTTGTAGCCGTTGAGTTGGTCGTGGTAGGTATCGAGGAAGATGCAGAACAGGTCGGAGTTGCCAAACTGGTCCCGGGCCGTCATTTCGCGCAGAATCGAGTCCGGCGACACGTCGTGCATCGCGGCCCCGATGTAGAGGTTATTGTCGTCGTAGAGCACGCGCACCTCGGTTTTGTGGCGCTCGGGCACGCCCGGGTTGGGCCGCTGCTGCACAAAGTCGGTGGCTACGGGCGCCTGCTGCCACACCGTCTCATCGAGCACCCCATCGAGCTTGATGACCTCGGTAATGCGCACAGCCTGCAGCTGGCGCTTGGGAGCCGCCGTAGCCGCGGCCGCAGCAATCGGAGCTGTGCTCTGGGCCTGAGCCGGCAAGATGAGTCCGAGCAAGCAGCCCAGCAGGAAAAGCAACAGCCGCAGCGTAGAAGGGAGAGTCATAGCGAAAGTGAGTAGAGGCTGGTCGTGGATGGGCGCCCCAGAAAGCCCCTGCCGCAAGGGCAAAGCGCAGCCCGGCAGCCGCAAAAGCGGCGCTGAAGCATTCTGAAGCCAGGAGTTGAAGGGCAGCGGCGGCGCCAGTCCGGGGTGGCGCTGCCAGCCGCGAGGCAAGCGTGTGAAGCGTGAGAAAGTGGGGGTTCTGCGCCTGGACACCGCCCGCTTTTCGAAAGGTTACAGCCCGGCCCGAATTTTATTCAGAATTGATTTCCCGTCGGCCTGCCCTTCTGCGCTACGCCCAAAAAAAAGCCCCGCTCACGGGCATGAGCGGGGCTTTTTTCGGGTAGTTCGGGCAAAGCTACTTGCCGTCCATCAGGTTATAGATAATCCAGAGCAGGGAAAGGACGGCCATGGCGTACCAGCCCCATTTGCTGTAATTGTCTTCGGGAACGTCGTCCCGTTTGGGTCGGAGCTTCAAGCCGGGCAGCTTCATCGTATCGGGTCTACGGAATGTTAAGGATAGTCCTTTACATACGTAGGCACCGCAGCAGATTGTTCCCGGTTTTGGCTCCTGCGCCGCTACGCTTCTGCCTAGTAGGCGGGCACGGTTTCTTCCAGCAGCTCGGCCAGCTCCAGCTCTTCTACCGGGGGCAGGGCCATAAAGCGGCTCTCGTGGAAATTGGCCTCGGGAAAGCCCGGGGCCACTTCCGCGTTGCTGATTTCGGCCAGCGTAATACCAAAGCCTTTGTGCGTGTCGTAGAGGCGGCGCACGGTGTAGATGGGGCCGCGCTTGGGCGTCTGGATGTTGGGGTTCTGCACTTGCAGCAGCATAAAGTCGTCGTTGGTGCACACCACGGGCTGGCCAACGTGAAACAGGGGGGATTTCATAGTGCAAAGATAGGACAAGCAGCGCGTTGCAAAGAACAGATTACGGGCGCCCGGCCATTTTATACCCCCGCGGCCAGCATCCGGTGGATGTCGGCAAAGCGGGGCCGCTGCGCCGCCGGGGCCAGGCAGCGTTGGCCGAGCGCCTGCAGCGGGGCTGTTTCCGCTTCGCCCAAGGCTTCGCAGTGGGCCAGCAGCTCTTCCAGCAGGCACCCAAAGGCCCGCACTTCCAGACTTTGCAACGCCTGGGCCACGGCCGCCTCAGCCGGGTCGAAAAAGCTGGCCGCGCCAAAGTCGCTGAGCAGGCACTCGCCCGCGGCGGTGGTCAGAATATTGTGGGCGTACAAATCGCCGTGCAGAATACCGCGCTGGTGCAGGTGGGCGGCCGCCGAGGCAATGCCGCGGGCAATATTGAGCACGGTGCTCAAGCTGAAGCGGGTACCGGCGGCATACACGTCGCGGGTGCAGCTGCTGAAGCTGGGCGGGCCGGCCAGAATCCGGAATTCGGGCGCTATGAGTTCCAGCACCAGCCCTTCGGCCCCGCCGGGGTGCTCTGTAATCCGGCCTTCCACCGTCGTGAGCTGGGGGTGGGCGCCGGCACTGATGCAGGCCACCATTTCGCTGTGGGGCAGTCCGTCGCTGGTTACGGCGCCCTTGAACACTTTCACGGCCACTTCCCGGGCGGCGGCGGCAGTCGGTTGCCAGCGGGCCTGCGAAATCACGCCCGAAGCGCCTTCGCCCAACACCCGGCTCACCGCCAGCTCGGGCCAGGGAATGCGGCGGATGGGATGCCGGGCTTCGGCCTCGGCCTCGGCAGCGGCGCTGAATGGGTTGCCGGCGTAGGCCAGCCAGGTCAGGCGGGGCAGCTCCAGCAGCCAGGCGGGCAACTCCGGCAGGCGGTTGGCGGCCAGGCGCAGCAGCTCCAGACTGGTGCAGTGGCGCAGAGTTTCGGGCAGGCTGGTGAGCTGGTTGCCGGCCAGCATCAGCTTCTGCAGCCGGGCGCACTGCCCAATTTCCGGGGGCAGCTCCCGCAGCTGGTTGTCGGTCAGAATCAGCCAGCGCAGATGCCGGGGCAGAGCCGCGCCGGGCAGGGTGTGAATCTGGTTGGCCTTGAAGCCGACCATGCTCAGCTGCTCGCACTGACCCAGCACTTCGGGCACTTCGGTAAAGCGGTTGTCGGAGCAGAACAGGATGCGCAGCCGATGGAGGCGGGGCAAATCGGCGGGCAGGGCGGCGAGCTGGTTGCCGGTCAGGTTCAGGACTTCCAGCGTATCGGCCAGCTCAAAAATCTCGCGGGGGAATTCACTCAGGCCGCAGGAAAGGTCGAGGCGGGTGGCGCCAACTAAAGCGCCGCTGCGCAGCTGTTCGAGGGTGTGCATGCGGGCAAAGGTCGGCAAGGGCGGCCGGACTGACATACTTTTCCGACCCGGAACCTGACAGGAGCGCCACACCCAGGGCAGTTGGCGGGCCGGAACAATAATTGATAAACCGGTGTGTTGCTGCTGTACACTGGTTACACTGGCGACAGACTTCGGCGCAGCCGCGTCGGCCCACCGGCCCACGCGGCAAGTCTCCAGACTTGCCCCCCTTGCGCAACTCAACCCGGCTTTCCGTGTTATCTTCCCAATTCTAATTCACCCTCCACCGGCCCGTTGCCCATGCCCAAACTGTCTGCTTCCGGTAAATTCTTACTGGCCAATACCTTTCTCACCCTCAGCCTGGCTGCCTTCGTGACTCCCACTTCCAGCGTTGCCCAAACCCCGGCCCCGGCCTCCAGCGCGGCGGCTAATCCGCTGCTCATGGCCTGGGAAGGGCCCTACGGCGGCGTGCCAGCCTTCGATAAAGTTCAGGTTTCGCAGTTCAAGCCGGCCCTGGAAGCCGGCATGGCCCAGAACCTGGCCGAAATCCAGGCCATTGCCAGCAGCAAGGAGGCCCCTACCTTCGACAACACCATTGCCGCCCTGGAGCGGGCCGGCCAGCGCCTCGACGAGGTGCAGACCGTGTACGGCATCTGGTCGGGTAGCCTGAGCACGCCCGACGTGCAGGCCATCCAGCGGGAAATGGCCCCGCGCATGGCCGCTTTCGGCGACCAGATCAACCAGAACGAGGCCCTGTTCAAGCGCATCGAGGCGGTGTATAACGCGCCCGAGAAGAAAAAGCTGACGCCCGAGCAGCAGCGCCTCACCTGGATTTACTACAACAACTTCGTGCGCTCCGGCGCCAAGCTCGACGCCGCGGCCAAAACCCGCCTGTCGGCCATCAACCAGCAGCTAGCGGGCCTGTTCACGCGCTTCAGCCAGAACGTGTTGGCCGATGAGCAGGACTCGGTGCTGGTACTCAAAACGCCCGCCGACCTGGGCGGCCTTTCGGCTTCGCTGAAGACCGATGCTGCCGCAGCCGCCACCAGCCGCAAGGTTTCGGGTGCCGCCGGCGTTATCACCAACACCCGCTCCAGCGTGGAGCCCTTCCTGACCTACTCCGACCAGCGCAAGCTGCGCGAGAAGGCCTGGCGTATGTTCTACAACCGCGGCGACAACGGCGGGGCTCATGACAACAACGCTATTATCAGCGAGATTCTACAGCTGCGGGCCGAGCGGGCCAAGCTGCTGGGCTACGCCACCCACGCCCACTGGCGCCTCGACAACACGATGGCCAAAACGCCCGAAGCCGCCATGCAGCTCATGGAGCAGGTCTGGACGCCGGCCGTGGCCCGCGTGAAGCAGGAAGTGGCCGACATGCAGGCCCTGGCCCGCAAGGAAGGCGCCGGCGCCGACTTCAAGATCGAGCCCTGGGACTACCGCTATTACGCCGAGAAAGTACGCAAGCAGCGCTACGACCTCGACCAGAACGAGGTGAAGCAGTACCTGCAGCTAGATAAGATGCGCGAGGGCATGTTCTGGGTGGCCGGCGAGCTGTTCAACTTCTCGTTTGCGCCCGTGACCAACGTGCCCGTGTACCACCCCGACGTGAAAGTGTGGGAAGTGAAGGACAAAACCAGCGGCAAGCACGTGGGCTTATGGTACTTCGACCCGTATGCGCGGCCCGGCAAACGCTCGGGGGCCTGGATGAACGCCTACCGCAATCAGCAGCGCCTCGACGGCAACGTGACGACCATCGTCTCGAACAACTCCAACTTCGTGAAGGGCAAGGACGGGGAGCCCACGCTCATTTCCTGGACCGACGCCACCACCCTGTTCCACGAATTCGGCCACGCCCTGCACGGCCTCTCGTCGAACGTGACCTACCCTACTCTCTCGGGTACCAGCGTGGTGCGCGACTACGTCGAATTCCCCTCCCAGCTGCTCGAAAACTGGCTGCCCACGCCCCAGGTGCTGAACCGCTTTGCCCTCCATTACCAGACCGGCAAGCCGATTCCGCAGGCCTTGGTCGACCGGATTGAGAAGGCCTCGACCTTCAACCAGGGCTTCGAAACCACCGAGTTCCTGGCCAGCGCCCTGATTGACATGAAGCTGCATTTGGCGGGCTCGCAGAAGATTGACGCCGACAAGTTTGAGCGCGAAACCCTGACTCAGATGGGCATGCCCCGCGAAATCGTGATGCGCCACCGCACCCCGCAGTTCTCGCACGTGTTTTCCTCGGATGGCTACTCGGCCGGCTACTACAGCTACCTGTGGTCGGTGGTGCTGGCGGCCGATGCCTACTCGGCCTTCACCGAAGGCGGCGGGGCCTACGACAAAGCCGTGGGCAAGCGCCTGACCCAGAACGTGTTTTCGGTGGGCAACACCGTGGACCCGGCCGAGGGCTACCGCAAGTTCCGGGGCCGCGACCCGAAAATCGATGCGCTGATGAAGGAGCGCGGCTTTCCGATGAGTGGCAGCAAGGCAACTACTGCCCCGGCCAAGAAAGCTCCGGCCAAGAAAAGCTAGCCGCCCGCAAGGCCCGAACTACCGCACCAAACAGCCGCCCCTGGGTTGTGCCGCTCCTTCCGGACGGCCCGCCCGGGGGCGGCTTTTTTGCGGGCCGGGTAAGCAGCAACGTGTCGATTCCGAGCCGGTTTTTCAAAAGCAGGAGCCGGCGGGGAAGACTAAACTGTGGACTTCGCAAGTCAGGTAGTTTTACCTGAGAATAGTTTCGGCAAAAGATCGTGCTTTACGTCTTCTCCGCCCTTAGTTTGTGAGCTGCTTAATCTGTACCGGCTCACTCGTTTTCCTTTCGATAAAATCTGAGCATTGCCGGGCCGGACCCTGGGTGTTAAGCGCCAGTACTCGTATTCGTCTGCCTTCATTCTTCCTCCTTATTTTCTCATACGTATGTCCCTGCCAACTACCTCCCAAGACATTTCGGACCTGCCCGCCGCGGCCCTGGCTACCCGCGTGCCCGGCCAGCCGCTGAGCGCCAGCACCACTACCCTGGTCAGCGACCTGGGCAACCAGCCCTGGCAGGATATCTATCAGCTGGGCAAGGGCGTCAATGCCGTGACGGGCATTCTGTGCGGGCACGCGCTGGAGCCCTCCACCGTGACGCCCGCCCAGCACAAGGATGCGCACACGTCCTTTACCTCCGTGACCAGCACCAGCGACGTTGATAGTCTGATTACGGCCTCCGCTAGCGCCACCTATAACATTGGCGGCCTAAGCATGAATGCCTCCAGCGAATATCTGAGCCAGGTGAAGCAATCCAAGATGGATATGACTATTCTGGCCACCTACGAGGTATTTTATAATGATTATGACGTCCTGGCTCCGGCCGGGCTGCAGTTTACGGGGGATGCCAAGCAGCTGCTGGACGCGGGTCGGTTTGAGGACTTTCGCAAGCTCTACGGCGACTATTACATTGGCGGCTACAAGCGCATGGCTACTTTTCGGGCCATCTATACCATCAGCACCACCTCGGAAGAGACGCTAGACCAAGTTAAAGCAGCCATTGGAGCCGAGGTGCCGGACATGTTTACGGCCGAGGGAGAAACTGCCTTTAAAAAGGCCATTGCCAACAAGGACGTGGCCATGAGCTTCGACCTGGATATGCACGGTATATCTCCCACGGCCGCAGAACAGCCCAGCGTGCCGGCCGGCATCGATACCATGCAGCAGTATCTGAAGTGGTTTCAGGATAACAACTCGCCGGTGCCCGACCGGGCCGAGCTGATTCACTACAGCCAACTCGACAACCGCATTCCAACCACGCTGCCCATTAGCCCGGATGTCTTCACGGCTATTGGCCTACTGTATTTCAATACTTACCGGGTGCAGATTATGCACCACTCGTTGCCCCCGACCTGGCAGGACACCTACACCACCCAGGTACATACGCTGGCGGCCACAGTCAATGCCAACGCCCAAAACCTGGCGGGCGACGCGCCCACGCTGGCCGCGCTGAGCACGCAGGCCACTACGCTGCTCACGAATATCAACAACCTGACCCAGCGTTACATCTTTCTGCACGCTATCCGGGCCATGCAGGTAGTGGAGCCCGGTATCGGCGACGACTACGGGCAGGATTCGTCCCGCACCTTTGGCAGCATCGTCTACCCCAACGCGGCCAACGACCCGGCTTTTGTGATTCAATCCAGCTCGGTCAACAGCTGGCAGGACTGGGAATCGGGCCACGTCGACCACGATTTTTCGCTCCCCGTCAGCGGCCCCATCATCCAGTGGCAGCTGCAGCGCAACAAGGACGACGACGGCATGTGGTGGAAAAATTCTCAGCTCAACAATACCAGCTTTATCCTGCTGAACAACAATGCCAACATTCACTGCCACTCAGATTTCGACCGGGGCATCAATAACACACTGACCGTGTGGTTTGTCGATAAGTCGTTGGTACCCAACTATACGCCCGGCGTGGTGGCCGCCGCAGCCCCGGCCGCGGAGTAGCCCAGCCCGCCCAGCCCGTATTCTGAAAGCCTCCGGCCGTAGCCGGGGGCTTTTTTGTTCGATAACGCCATCGGGCCGCCGTATCTTCGGGGCGCGGCAGCCGGTTTTTTCGGCCGCTGCTTCTTTGCCCACGCCGCTCGTTCTGCCCGTATGCCCGACCCCTTGGAAATGCTGCCTGATCCGGAGCCGGGCCGCCACCGCTACCTGTTTGCGGGCGCTACCATTGCCACGCTTACCAGTGCCGAGGTGGCCCGGCACGGCCCCGCGCTGCCCCCCGCCGACTACCGCGCCCTCACTGCCATTCAGCCCCAGACGCTGACGCTGAACTTCGGCACGTTTACCAGCCCCACTCCGGCCGGCGGGCCGGCGTTTCTAACCGTGGTGGTGGAGCAGCTGCCCCAGGGCCTGTTGCTGGTCTGCGGCTGCGCGGCGCCTAAGGCCGGTTTGTGCGAGCACGAGGCCCTGGTGCTGCTCAGCATTCTGGAGCGCCGGGAGCTGCGCGTGTTTTTCGACCCGCACCAGCGCCGGGAGCTGCTGCGTGCCACCGCCCGCGACTACGGCCTGGAAAATGCCGTCAGCCTCGACACGCATTTTGAGCTGACCTACAGCCGCCCCACGGTACTCGTGATGCCCCGGCAGGCGGGCCTCTACCCCGTCACGACGGCCAGCACCCAGGCGCTGGTAGGCCAGCTGCTACCGGCGCCCGTGGCGGCCGGGCCCGCTGGGAGCCAGCGCCTCGTGGTATTTGGCAAGCACCGGTACTACGGCCACCTGACCGTGCAGCTGGCCGAGGCTACGCTGACGGTGGCGGGCAAGGTGAAAAACCCCGTGACGGTGCTCAACCCACTCGACAGCCTGGGCACCAGCGACAATCTGGCTCAGCTGAAGTTTTATACCGGGCTGGCCCGCTTTCAGCACAACTACGACGAAAACCGCTCGACCGCGGCCGTGCAGGCCCTGCGCGCCATCGTGGACAACCCCGAGGGCCTGCCGGTCTTTGCCCATAATTCGGCCGTATCCGACAAGCTGACGGGCCCGGCCCTCACGCCCCTGCAGCTGCACTGCGCCCCTACCGAGCTGCACCTGCAGGTAAGCCACAAAAGCGAGTTTTATGAAGTAGCCGGCCAGCTGCTGCTCGACGGCGAGCCGGTGGACCTGAAAACCGTGGCCATTCGTTACGAGTATTTCGTCGTGGTGCGGGAGCGGCTCTACCTGCTGGAAGACCTGGACGTGTGGCGCGTGCTAGAGTTTTTCAGGAAGCGCAACAACACCCTGCTGATCCACCAGAGCAAGTTTGGGGAGTTTCAGCGCGACGTGCTGGCCAATCTGGAAGACCGGATCCGCATCAGCTACTCCTACGTGCGGCCGGCCACCCGCCGGCAGCTGGCCGGCAGCGGCTTCGACCAGGTCCCCGAAAAGCTGCTCTATCTTTCCGATGCTGGTCTGGGCGTGGAGCTGCTGCCCGTGATGCGCTACGGTACGCGGGAGGTGTCGGTACTCTCGCGGCGGCAGCTGCTGGCCACCGACGAGCTGGGCAAGCCTTTCGTGGTAGCGCGCGACACCCAGGCCGAAAGCCAGTTTATCACGGTCCTGCTGCGCCACTACCCCGAGTTCCAGGAGCAGCTGCAGCAGCAGGCCCTACACGTGCCCAAGGCGCTGTTCTTGCAGGAAGAGTGGTTTCTGACGGCCTTCGAGGACTGGCGGCAGGAGCAGATTGCCATTCTGGGCTTCAACCAGCTCAAGAATAACACCCTGAACCCGCACCGGGCGCGCATTTCGGTGCGCGTAACGGGCGAAAACAACTGGTTCGACACCAAGATCGGCATCCGCTTCGGCACCCAGAAAGCCTCGCTCCGGCAGGTGCAGCAGGCCATTCGCAACAAGAGCCACTACGTGCGCCTCGACGACGGTACCCGCGGGATTCTGCCCCAGGAATGGGTCGAGCGATTCGCGGAATACTTTGCCGCCGGCGACGTGGTCGACGACCAGATTCGCACGCCCAGCATCAGCTTCCGCCTGATTCAGGAACTCTACGACCCCGAGACGCTGGACGACGCGGCCCGCGCCCGCCTGGCCACCTACCAGGCCGCCGTGGCCGACTTCACCGGCATTGCGCCCGTAGCGGTGCCGTCCGGGCTGCAAGCCACGCTGCGCGAGTACCAGCGCCAGGGCCTGAACTGGTTGAATTTCCTGGACACCTTCGGCTTCGGAGGCTGCCTGGCCGACGATATGGGCCTGGGCAAAACCATTCAGGTGCTGGTCTTTATCCTGCTGCAGCGTGCCAAGGGCCACACGGCGGCCAACCTGGTAGTAGTACCCACTTCCCTGGTGTTCAACTGGCAGGCCGAGGTCGAGAAGTTTGCGCCCAGCCTGCGCGTACACGTGCTGCACGGGGCCCTGCGCCGGGCCGAAGCCGCGCAGTTCGACGCCTGCGACATCGTGCTGACGACCTACAACACGATGGTGTCGGATATCCGGCAGCTGCGCGACTACGCGTTCAACTACGTGTTTCTGGACGAGGCCCAGGCCATCAAGAACCCGGAATCGCAGCGCTACAAAGCCGCCCGGCTGCTGCAGGCCCGCAACCGCGTGGTGCTGACGGGCACGCCGCTGGAAAACAACACGCTCGATATTTACGGGCTGCTGTCGTTTGCCTGCCCCGGCCTGCTGGGCAGCGCCCGCCACTTCAAGGACCTGTATGCCGGGCCCATCGACAAGTTCAAGGACGAGCGGCGGGCCCGGGACTTGCAGAAGCTCATCAGCCCGTTTGTGCTGCGCCGCACCAAGGCCCAGGTGGCGCGCGAGCTGCCCGCCAAAACCGAAATGGTGCTGTACTGCGAGATGGGTGCCGCCCAGCGCCGCGTGTACGACGCCTGCAAAAAGGAGTACCACGACCTGCTGATGGGTGTGCACGAGGACGCGCCGCGCAAGGAAAGCATGCACATTCTGCAGGGCCTCACCAAGCTGCGCCAGATCTGCAACTCCCCCGCCCTGCTGCCCGATGAGGCCGACTACGGCCGCGAATCGGCGAAGCTGGAGGCCCTGGTAGAGGAAGTGCGCGCCAAAGCCGGGCAGCATAAAATCCTGATTTTCTCGCAGTTTGTGAGCATGCTCAACCTGATTCGGCAGGAGCTGCAGGTGCACGCCATTCCCTTCACCTACCTCACCGGCCACACCAAGGACCGCGCCGCCACCGTGGCCCGGTTTCAGATGGACGACTCGGTGCGCGTGTTTCTGATCAGCCTGAAAGCGGGTGGTACCGGCCTCAACCTCACCGAAGCCGACTACGTGTATTTGGTGGACCCGTGGTGGAACCCGGCCGTGGAAAACCAGGCCATTGACCGCAGCCACCGCATCGGGCAGGACAAGAAAGTGGTGGCCGTGCGCCTGATTTGCCCCGACACAATTGAGGAGAAAATCATGACGCTGCAGCAGAGCAAGCGGGAGCTGGCCCAGGAGCTGGTGCACACCGATCTGTCGTTGGTAAAGGCCCTGAGCCGGGAAGATCTGCTGGATCTGTTTCGCTAAGACCTCCCGGAATAGTACCACCTAAGGGCCAGTAACGCAGCCTGCGCCGCAAGTTGCCCTGACGCCCACACCCGATACATCTGCGGTATTCGTCGGTAATACTTTCCGGACTGTCGATTACTGGCGGGATGCTGGGATGGAGAAGTACAAATTCGCCTATCCTCATCAGCACCCCAACCACACTCCCCCTGTCATGGAAAGAAAGAACTTCCTCAAGAGCCTGCTGGTCGGCGCCGTTTCGGTGCCCGCGCTGCTGTCGGCCTGCAGCAAAGACGACGTGACGCCCGACACGGCTTCGGCGGGCACTACGGGCGGCACCGGCACGCCCGGCAACTGCGCCGTAGCGCCCACCGAAACCGAGGGTCCTTTCCCCACCAAGGCGCCGGCCTCCTTCGTGCGCAGCGACATTACCGACGGCAAGACGGGCCATAAGCTGACCGCCCGCATCACCATTGCCAATAGCAACAGCAACTGCGCGGCCCTGGCCGGCGCCATCGTCGACATCTGGCACTGCGACGCTGAGGGTAACTACTCCGAGTACGGCGGCAGCAGCATGCAAAGCACCAACTACACCGGCGTCCACTTTTTGCGCGGCCGCCAGGTCACCGACGCCAACGGCCTAGTGACGTTTACCAGCATCTTCCCCGGCTGGTACTCGGGCCGGGCCACCCACATTCACGTGCACGTGTACTCGGCCAGCGGCACCTCGCTCAAAGTCACCCAAATTGCCTTTCCCGAGGGCGCCGGCACGGCCGTAGCGGCCGTCAACGGCTACGCGAAAGGGTTGAGCGGCTACACCACCAACGCCAAAGACAACGTGTTCAGAGACGGGGTAGCCCAGGAGCTGGCCACCGTGACGGGCAACACCACCGAGGGGTTTCAGCTGGCCATTTCCTTCGCCGTTGCGGCGTAACTTTGAATGTGCGAATGTGGGGAATATGGTTGAATGTGAGAAATATATCCTTGCGAGGACAAAGGACATTCCGCGTCTCCTCGCAAGGGCACAAGCTCAGCACTAGCACCTGAGCACATTAATCATCAGCACATTCACATGCCCCGTATTATCACCCTCTGCTACCGCAAAGTCATTGATGCTACCTCCAGAAAGCCCTGGGACAAGCTCGTGTTTGCGGACACTTACACCGAGTTCCGGATGCAGGCCCCGAACTTCAATCCCGGGCAGCAGTACCGCTCCTTTGGGCAGCTGTTGCAATATGTGCCGGGCGCCGAGCAGCTGCATTTCCTGGTCAGCGCGGCCGTGCGCGGGTATCTGCAGCAGCTAGGGGGCCTGGTGCCCGACGTGCCCGACAACCTGGGCCGGCACTTTCTACGGTTCAGCCAGTTCCAGTTTGAAATCATCAACTCCGACCTGCTCGACCAGAGCCGGCACCAGGTAGCGGTGAGCTTCTACTCCGAGCCCCTGCTCTGGCACGACACCATCGGTACCTACCTGCTGGTATCGGCCGCGGAAGCACCGGCTACAGCTGGCGCTGCCCTGCCGACCAGCCTGTTTCAGCTGCCGCCCTTTCTGAGCATTTACTCCCTGCAACCCTCCGTTTAGCATGATCCAGCAGACTCCGGGCCGCATTTACCTGGCCGACCAGCGCGGCCTGACCGAAACCAGTCGGTTCCGGCGCCACAGCACCTTCAACTTCGACGGCTACCAGCAGGAGTTTAAGGAGCCCTTTGGCCGCTTACGGGCCCTAAACGAGGAAACCCTGGCTGGCGGCCACCGCCTGGAGCTAACGGCCGAAACCGCCTCTTTGGTACTGGTCCTGCCCATCATTGGGGCCGTGGGCGTGGCCGGAGGCAGCACCGTGGCCACAGTGCAGGTGGAGGAAGCGCAGCTGCTGCACCTGCCCGCGCAAAGTGTCATCAGCTTTACCAACCTGTACGAAACGGAGCTGATCAGCTTCCTGCATATCTGGCTGACGGCCGCAGACTTTCCGGCCCCGCCGCAGCTTTTCTCTTTCGACTTTCAGGCTTTGGAGAATAATCTGGCGGTCATTGTATCCGCCGCTGCCCAAGCCGGCATTGCGCTGAGCCTGGGCCGGTTTGCGGGGCGCCAGGAAGCCGTTTATAGCCCTCAGAATGCTGAGGCCCACTTGTTTGCCTTCGTGCTGGCCGGTGCCTTCGAGGTGGAAGGCCGCCTGCTCCACGAAAAGGACGGCCTGGCCCTATGGCAGGCAGCGGCAGTAGAGCTGGAAGCCCTGAGCAACGACGCGCTGGTGCTGGTGCTGGAGTTTTAAGGCTTTACTCTTCGTATTAAAACGTCACTCCGGGCCCTGCGAGGCATCTGGCGTGCTGGTGCTGCTACCATACTATCTGTCTGTCATGCTGAGCTGGTCGCAGCACGGCTTAGCAAGCATGACGCTCTGTTAGCCAGCCCCTACTCTACCAACTGGGCGTAGAGCCGGTCCAGGGTTGCGGCGGCGTCGTCGCAGAGGCCGGGGTGCGTGGCCGAGGTTTGGACCACGGTGCTGCGGGTGGCCGTGAGCCAGCGGAAGCGCTCGGCCAACGACAGGCGGCCGATGGTGCCGCCCTCGGGCTTGCCCCGGCAGATTCGCTCGAAGGTTTGCAGGCGCAGGCGCAGCTCGTCCAGGTCCAGGCTGACGCTGGCAAAGGCTTGCAGGCGGGCTTCGGGCAGGGTGCAGCGGGTTTGCAGGAAGCCCTGGGCGCGGCAGTACACAATCACGCCGACGTTCAGAAACTCTTCGCGCTCCACGCGGGGCACCACGCGCAGCACGGCATACTCAAACAAGTGCTTTTCGGGCATCTTCGGCTTCCTGAACAAAGGTTTCTGAGGCGGCCAGGCGACTAGCCAGGAACCCGACGTAATTCTCGCGCTGCTCGGCCGCCGTAGCGTCACCGGCGGCCGCTTCTTCCAGCCACGCATCGGGCACGAGGGCCAGAATGGCGCGCAGCACTTCGGGCGTTAGTAGGGCGCGGTACTCGGCATCGACTTCGGCCAATTCGCTGGCCTGGGGCAGCAGCACGTGGTCTTTCACCTGCGGAAAGGCGCGGGGCCGGGGCGTCGCCCAGCCCGGGCCGGCGTGGTGCACGTAGAGGGCCGCACCGTGGTCAATCAGCCACAGCTCCTTGTGCCACATCAGCAGGTTGGTGTTGCGGGCAGTGCGGTCCACGTTCAGCGTCAGGGCATCGAGCCACACGATTTGCGAAGCCAGGCGCGGCGCCACGGTCGTCACCAGCGGGTCGAAGGTGATGGCGCCGGAGAGGTAGTGCAGCCCCAGGTTCTGGCCGGTGCTGGCTTGCAGCAAGTCCTGAATTTCCTCGTCGGGCTCGGAGCGGCCAAAAGCCACGTCGAGCTGGCAGAACACCAACTCGGGCATGCGCAAACCCAGGGCCCGGGCCAGCTCGCCCACCACCAGCTCGGCAATGAGGGCCTTGATGCCCTGCCCCGCGCCCCGGAACTTGACTACGTACATAAAGTTGTCGTCGGCCTCCACCAGCGCCGGCAGGGAGCCGCCCTCGCGCAGGGGCGTGACGTAGCGCGTCACCTCCACGGTTCGGAGCACAGGAATACGGTCGGGCATAGGGCAGGAATGGACGGGCAAAGAAAACGTAATTCCGGCAGTTTACGGGCAAAGCAGCCCGGCTGGCCATCAGACCGGGCCAGCGCAGCACCTGCGGACCGCCCACTACCCGGCTTGCGCTTTTCGGTGGCCGTAGTAAAATACCTAGATGTAGGTATTGGAGCAGGGCTAGCCGCGGAGGACCTTTGGCATACTGCCAAAGCGCATTTTTCACCATCCCTATTTCTCACCTATGATGCACCGTTACTCCCCGTGGCCGGCTTCGCCCCAGCCTACCTCTATTTCCCGCACGCTGGCCGGCGGCGCTTTGCTGGGCCTGCTGGCCCTGGCTTCCCAGCCGGCCTTAGCCCAGACGCTCAACTACGACGCGGTAAATGCCCAGAACGTGCTGGGTACCTACCAGGACCTGGGCAGCGCGGGCACCGTTATTCCGACGGCCAACACCGACGATGCCAACTCCGCACCCCAGAGCATCGGCTTTAGCTTTCCCTACAACAACACCGCGGTTTCGTCCTTTATTCTGAGCACCAACGGGTTTATCAAGCTGGGCAGCGACCCGCTCTCCGACCCGTTCCTGTTTTATGAATATGCCCAGACCGAGAACGTGCAAGGCACCACGGTATTTCCCGGCGGCCCCATTGCCAGCACCGATTCCCGCAGCAACAACATCGTCGCGCCTTTCTCCACCGACCTGACCAGCGCCACCGCCGGCGGCACCGAGTACCGGGTGGCTACCACCGGCACCGCCCCTAACCGGGTGTGCACCATCCAGTGGAAAAACGTGCGCGACAAGCCCAAGCAGGCTAACTCCGTTGTCTCCACCATCATCGGCACCCAGTACGACAACTTCTCCTTCCAGGTGAAGCTCTACGAAACCAGCGGACAGATTGAGTTTGTGTACGGCCCGAGCACGGCCGGCGCGGGCCCCGACGCGTTCCGGACCGTCGCTGTTGGCATCAAGGGCACCAATCCGCAGCCCGGCAACCTGGTTCTGGCCGATAAAAACTCGACGAGCCAGTGGTCGGTCAGCTCCTTTATTTCCACCAACTACTTCCAGGGCGACCCGCACAACGTGCGCAGCACGGTGCGCCCCGAGGCGGGCCGCACCTACCGGTTCCGGGCCAACGCGGCCAACGACTTGGCCGTGCAGGCCGTGTATACCCTGGGCCGCCTGCCCATTGGTACGCCGCACATCGTGCGGGCCAACATCCGCAACGCCGGCACCCAGGCCGTGACCAACGTGCCCGTGCGCCTCGACGTAAGCGGCATCAACTCGTTTAACAACACCCAGACCATCAGCAGCCTGGCGCCCGGCGCTTCGGTTACGGTTACGTTTGCGGCCTACACCAGCGGCAGCCGCCTCGGCAACAACGCCATTGCCGTAAGCGTGCCCGCGGATGCCTTCCCTAACACCGACCTGCGCACTGAAACCCAGACGCTGACGGAGACGACCTACAGCTATGCGCCCGTGCAGCTTAGCACGACCCCTACTTCGTACGGGTTTGGCACGCGGGCCGGTATTTCGGCCGTGCGCTACACCGCGCCCCGGGCCACTTCGGTGGTGTCGGTAACCAACTTTGTACCCGCCGACGGCAACTCGGTGGGTCAGGTAGTGTATGGAGTGGTAACCAATACTGCCGGCACTATCCTGGGCTCCACGCCCTCCTACACCGTGCGCACCGCCGACGTGGGCACCACCATCACCCTGCCCCTCACGGCTCCGGTGGCTATTCCGGCCGGCGACTTTATGGTGGGCATCGCCCAGCCAGTGGGTACGGTGGCCTACTACCCGGTGGGTATGCTGTTTGAGAATCCTGTCCGCTCGGGCTCGTTCTTCGACAACGGCAACATCAACGGCGGCGTCTTTGCCGACATTTCTACCAATAACTACGGCCCGCTGATGATTGGCGCCAACGTCACCAACACGGTTACCGGCACCAGCAAAGCCGCTGCCGCCGTAGCCTTCGCCCTGACGCCAAACCCAGCCAGCGCCAGCGCCCAGCTCACGCTGGCGGAGGGCTCGGCCACAACCCAGGAAATCAGCGTGCTGGATGCCCTAGGCCGCCAGGTTCGCACCCAGATGCTGCCCGCCCGTGCCACCCAGGCCCAGCTGACGGTAGCCGACTTGCCCCGCGGCGTGTACACGGTGCGCGTAGGCACCAGCGCCCAGCGCCTGGTGGTTGAGTAACAACTCCGGCTTTGTAACGAAAGCGCCCCTCCTGCCGGCCTCTACAATCGGGACGGCGGAGGGGCGCTTTTTTTGGCTTCGGTCTTTTGGTCCCGGGCCGGCCGGAGACGACCAGGCTCAGATGCCGGTGTGGCCCAGCATCGGGAAGCGGCGCTGGTGCCAGTAGGGGTAAATCGGCTCGGTGGCGCTGGCCGCGTCGAGGCGGGCTACCTGCTCGGCGGTGAGGTTCCAGCCCACGGCGGCCAGGTTCTGGCGCAGCTGCTCCTCGTTGCGGGCCCCCACCACGATGTTGACCACCGTAGGGCGCTGCAACAGCCAGTTCAGGGCCACCTGGGCCACGGTTTTGCCGGTTTCGGCCGCTACTGCGTCCAGGGCATCCACAATGTTGAACAGCAGCTCGTCGGGTACCTGCGGGCCCTGCCCCCCGCCCTGGGCCAGGCGGCTGGTCTCGGGTACGGGCTGGCCCCGGCGGAACTTGCCCGAGAGCAGGCCGGCCGACAACGGGCTCCAGACGATGGTGCCCACGCCTTGGTCGAGGCCCAGGGGCATGAGCTCCCACTCAAACTCGCGGGCGGCCAGGGAATAATACGCCTGGTGGCCCACGTAGCGCGCCCAGCCGTGGCGCTCGGCTACCGACAGGGACTTCATTAAATGCCAGCCCGAGAAGTTGGAGCAGGCAATGTAGCGCACCTTGCCGCTTTGAATCAGCGTGTCGAGGGTGCGCAGGGTTTCGTCCACGGGCGTATGGGCGTCGAAGCCGTGCATGTGGTAGATGTCGATGTAGTCGGTGCCGAGGCGGCGCAGGCTGTCGTCGCAGGCCTTGATGAGATGGTGGCGCGAGGAGCCGTAGTCGTTCGGGCCGGGGCCAGTGGGGAAAGTGGCTTTGGTGGAAATCAGCACCTCGTGGCGCCGACCGGCCAGAGTTTTGCCCAGAATTTCCTCGGCCATGCCGTCGGAGTAGCCGTTGGCCGTGTCGAACAGGTTAACGCCGGCCTCCAGGCAGATGTCAATCAGGTGGCGGGCTTCGTCGACCTGGGTGCTGCCCCAGGCTTTGAAAAATTCGTTGCCGCCCCCGAAGGTGGCGGTGCCAAAACTCAATACGGGAATGCGCAGGCCCGAGGCGCCCAGTTGACGATATTCCATAGTAATCAGAAGAGAAAGTAAGAAGCCAGATAACGGCCCGGTGCCAAGCGGGTTTCAGGGGTTACTTCTACCCGCTGTCCGCGGCCGATGTTGCCGTGTAAGACAAACCAGGCCGGCCGAAGTTTCGGGGCGCGGCGGGTAAGGCACGGGGCCGCGCGCTACGGTTAAGCTTACCGACTGGCGGCCGAAAGCTCGTCCGGAACGCTCAGGGGGCACTTTCGTAGGCAAGTAGAGCGAAGCCATTTCTCCCTCTTCTTACCCGTAGTCTTATGTTCGATAAACTGGAAACCCTCGACGACCTGTTTGAAATGCAGCTCAAAGACCTGTACAGCGCCGAAAAGCAGCTGGTGAAAGCCCTGCCCCAGATGGCGGAAGCGGCTAAGGATGGCCGCCTGCGCCGGGGCTTCGAGAAGCACCTGCGCGAAACGGAAAACCAGGTGGCCCGCCTCGAAAAAATTGCTGAGGCCCAGGACCTGGATATCAGCGGGCATACCTGCAAAGCCATGGAAGGCCTCATTGCCGAAGGCCAGGAAACCATGTCGGAAAACGCCACCGACGAGGTGATGGACGCGGCCCTGATTGCGGCGGCGCAGCGCATTGAGCACTACGAAATTTCGGGCTACGGCACGGCCGCCCACTTCGCCAAGCGCCTGGGCTACACCGACGCGGCCAAGCTGCTGCAGCAAACCCTGGACGAGGAACAACTGACCGACACCAAGCTCAACGACCTGGCCATCAACTACCTGAACGCCAAAGCCGAGTAAGCATCCTGTGGCTATATCGGAACCGGCCCTTTCTACCGTGCGGGAAGGGCCGGTTCTGATGTCCGGACGGCTTGAGCCAAGTGCGCCCTGTGCCGGCGGACTAAGAGCCAGACAATTACCCCAGGTGAGGCAGCAGCAGATAGTGGAGCAGGCCCGCCCCGGCACTGAGGCCGATCCAGAGAATCATGTTCAGCTTAAACCGGTAGAGGGCCACCAACGACACCAGCAGCCACACCAGGCTAGGCCAGTGCACCTGCCCCGCGGCAAGGCTGCCGGCCGGAAACAGCACCGCCCGGCCCAGGTACACGGCCAGGTTCAGCACCACGCCCACCACGGCCGCCGTGATAATACTGAGCACGGCTTTGAGGCGCGCATTGTGCTGAGTGCGCTCAATCAGCGGGGCGCCCACCAGAATAAAGACGAAGCAGGGCAAAAACGTGTAGTAGGTGGTAATGAGCAGGCCCAGCGCGCCCAGCACCAACGAGCCGCCGAAGTGGGTGTAGCCGCCCATAAACCCGACGAAGGCCAGCACCATAATCAGGGGGCCCGGCGTGGTTTCGCCCAAGGCCAGGCCATCGAGCATCTGCCCCTGGGTAAGCCAGTGCAGCTTCTCCACGCTCACCTGGGCTACGTAGGGCAGCACGGCGTAGGCGCCCCCGAAGGTGACGAGGGCAGCCTGGGTGAAAAACACGCTCAGCCGGCGCCAGAAGGCAAAGTCGGTGGCGGTAGCGGCCAGCACGGCCAGCGGCAGGCCCCACAGCACCAGCGCCGCGCCCAGCTGCCGCATCAGGCGCGGCAGGGAAAACCCAGCGCCCGGCACGACGGTGTGCGTGGTCAGAAAATAGCCTTCTTCGGCCTGCCGGGCCCGGGCCTGCGTCTGGGCCGTGGCGGCCGGGGCTGGGAAGAAGCGCTGGGCCAGCAGCGCCACCGCTGCCGCCCCCAGAATGAGCAGCGGAAAAGGTATGTTCAGCCAGAAGATGCCCACGAAGCTAGCCGCGGCCACAGCATAATGCAGCGGACTCAGCAACGACTTCTGACCAATCTTGACCATGGCCAGTACGATGATGGCTACTACGGCCGGCTTCAGGCCCAGGAACACGCCCTGCAGGGCCGGCAGCGTACCCACCGTGACGTAGAGCAGGCTTAGGGCCAGCAGAATAAACACTGAGGGCAGCACGAACAGAATACCCGCCGCCAATCCGCCCCGCGTGCCGTGCAGCAGCCACCCGATGTAGGTGGCCAGTTGCTGGGCCTCGGGGCCGGGCAGCAGCATGCAGTAGTTGAGGGCGTGCAAAAACTTGGCGTCGGAAATCCAGCGTTTCTGCTCTACCAGCACCGTGTGCATAATGGCAATCTGGCCGGCTGGCCCGCCAAAGCTGATAAAGCCCAGCTTCAGCCAGAAGCGCAGGGCCCGGGCAAAGCTGGGGCGAGCAACGGACGTAAGAATCTCGCTCATAGAACCTTACTGACAAGTGTACAAATATGAACGGGCGGCAAGGTACCAGGCCCCGGCAATATTTCCTGGCCGCGCCGTTCAAGCAGGCCAGTGCGTAGCCGCTCTGCTACGCTCCTGTAGCGGCCGTAATAGCCAGAAAGATGAATTTCTTATCTTAGAGAACCAAGCGCCAGGCCAAGGCAACCGGCCCGTGCCATCCGGAGCGGGGTTTTCCAGTGGAACTACCAGTTATCCGGCACTGCGCGGGGCCCAGGCTGCCGGGCGCTGGTTGCCGCTGCTGACACCCGTGGCCCCGGACCCGTTTCCTTCTCCCGGCCCGGCTGATTTCAGCTCCACCTTAACCCGCGGGGCCCTTCCGGAGTTTAGTAGAGCTACCACCCGGCGCCGCAACCGTGGCCCTTTCGCAACGTCCTTGTTTTTCGACCTTTCCCTCTGACTTCCTTTTCCTATTCCTATGTCTATCGAATCTGATAAGCCAGCTGGCCACGACGAGGCCCGGCGCACCTTTCTCAAGCAGTCGTCGCTGCTCACGGCCTTCACCATGGTGCCGGGCCCGGTGCTACAGGCGGCCACCTACGAGCTGGACGAAAAAGTGGCCGCGGCCTTCGAAAAAGTCCCGCTCCGGCTCGAAGTCAACGGCGTGAAGCACAAACTCTCGGTGGAACCGCGCACCACGCTGCTGGACTTGCTGCGCGAAAACCTGAACCTGACCGGCACTAAGAAAGGCTGCGACTACGGCCAGTGCGGGGCCTGCACCGTGCACGTGGACGGGCAGCGCGTGAATAGCTGCCTGAGCTTTGCCGTGATGCACGAGGGCAAGAAAATCACGACCATCGAGGGCCTGACCAACGGCGACAAGCTGCACCCCATGCAGGAGGCCTTCGTGAAGCACGACGGGTTCCAGTGCGGCTACTGCACCCCGGGCCAAATTATGAGTGCCGTGGCTTGCGTGCGCGAAGGCCACGCCGGCTCGGAGGGCGAAATTCGGGAGTACATGAGCGGCAACATCTGCCGGTGCGGGGCCTATTCCAACATTGTGGCGGCTATTCAGGAAGTGAAAAACGGAGGACAGAAGGTATGAACCAGTTCCAATACGTGCGGCCCACCAAGCCGCAGGCTGCCATCGACGCGGTAGCCAAGGACCAGAATGCCACCTTCATTGCCGGCGGCACCAACTTGGTGGACCTGATGAAGCGCGGCATTGCCACCCCGCAGAAGCTAGTCGACATCAACCGCCTGCCGCTGACCAAGATTGAGAAGGAAAACAACGGCCTGCGCATCGGGGCTCTGGCTCTGAACTCCACGGTGGCCGACGACAAGCAGGTGCGCCAGAAGCAGCCCCTGCTGGCCCTGGCCCTGAACGCCGGCGCCTCGGCCCAGCTGCGCAACATGGCCACCGTGGGCGGCAACATGCTGCAGCGCACCCGCTGCTCCTATTTCTACGACCTGGCCATGCCCTGCAACAAACGGGAGCCCGGCACCGGCTGCGGGGCCCTGGAAGGCATCAACCGCATGCACGCCATCTTCGGCTTCAGCGACAAATGCATTGCTGTGCACCCCTCCGATATGAGCGTGGCCCTAGTGGCCCTCGACGCCACGGTGCTCGTGAGCGGGCCCAAGGGTGAGCGGCGCATCCCGTTTGCCGACTTCCACCGCCTGCCCGGCGACACGCCCGAGAAGGACACCAACCTGGAAAAAGGCGAGCTGATAACCGCCGTCGACATTCCCGACGGGCCGTTTACCAAGCACGTGCATTACCAGAAAGTGCGCGAGCGGGCCTCCTACGCCTTTGCCCTGCTCTCGGTAGCCGCCGCCCTCGACATCGAAAACAACACCATCAAGGCGGCGCGGCTGGCCATGGGCGGCGTGGCCCACAAGCCCTGGCGCCTGACAGCCGCCGAGCAGAGCCTGGTGGGCAAGCCGGCCACGGAGGAAAGCTTCCGGCAGGCTGCCGCCATTGCCATGCAGGGCGCCAAGGCCTTCAAGCACAACGCCTACAAGCTCAAGCTGGGCCCCAACACCATTGTGCAAGCCCTTAAAACCGCTGCTTCGGCCGCGTAAGTACCCGACTTCCTATGAAAGAGCAAGCGCAGAATAAGCAGATCGGGGCCCCGATGGATCGGGTGGATGGTCGCCTGAAAGTAACCGGCGGCGCCAAGTACTCGGCCGAATACGAGTTGCCCAACATGGCCTACGCCGTGCTGGTGGGCAGCACCATCACCAAGGGCCGCCTCACCGGCATTGATACTAAGGCCGCCGAAAAGGCGCCGGGCGTGCTGGCCGTTATTACCCACTTCAACTCGCCTAAGGTGCCGGGCTTCGACACGGCCGGCAAAGACCCCTCGCAGCCAGCCACGGTGGGCGGTCCGCTGAAGATCTTTAAGGACGACAAAATCCGCTACAACGACCAGCCCATTGCCGTGGTAGTGGCCGACAGCTGGGAGCGGGCCCGCTTTGCCGCGCGGCTGGTGAAAGGGCAGTACGCCCCGGAAAAGCACAAAACCAACCTCGAAGCCAATGCTTCGGAAGCCTTCTTGCCCACGGCGGCCAAGAAAAACCCCAAGCACCCGATGAACGACTATCAGCGGGGCCAGGTAGACGCCTACAAGACGGGTGCCATCAAGCTGGAAAGTGAATACGTAATTCCCACCGAGGTGCACCACCCCATGGAATTGCAGGCCATTACGGCCCACTGGGAAGCCCCCGACCGGCTCACGCTATACGACAAAACTCAGGGCACCCTGGCCACCCGCCGCGACTTTGCCAAGGAGTGGAACCTGCCCGAGGAAAACGTGAAGGTCATTGCCACGTTCGTGGGCGGGGCTTTTGGCAACGCCCTGCACAGCTGGCCCCACGAGTCGGCGGCTATTATTGCTGCCAAAGTTGTGAACCGGCCCGTAAAGCTGATGCTGACCCGGGAACAGATGTTTACCAACGTGGGCTACCGGCCCTACACCTGGCAGAAGCTGGGCATGAGCGCCACTGCCGACGGCAAAATCACGGCCATTACCCACGAGTCTGTCGGCCAGACCTCGACCTACGAGGAGTTTACCGAATCGACCCTGGCCCAGACCCGGATGATGTACCAGTCGCCCAACGTGACGACGCGCTACCGCCTGGCTTCCCTCGACGTGTGCTCCCCGATCTGGATGCGGGGCCCCGGTGAAGCTACCGGCGCCTTTGCCCTGGAGTCGGCTATGGACGAAATGGCCCACCTGCTGAACCTGGACCCGCTGGAGTTTCGCCTGCGCAACTACACCGAGCAGGACCCCGAGAAAAACAAGCCCTGGAGCACCAAGTTTCTGAAGGAATGCTACCAACTGGGCGCCGAGCGGGTGGGCTGGAACAAGCGCCAGCTGAAGCCCGGCTCCCTGCGCGACGGAGAATGGCTCATCGGCTACGGCATGGGCGTAGGCACGTTTGGGGCCCACCGCGGGGCGGCCACCGTGGGCGCCCAGCTCCGGCCCGATGGCACCGTGCTGCTGCAGTGCGCCACCACCGATATTGGCCCCGGCACCGGCACCGTCATGACCCAGATTGCAGCCGAAACCCTGGGCCTGGACCCCAAGAAAATCCGGTTTGAGCTGGGTAATTCGTCGTTTCCGAAGGCTGGCACCCAGGGCGGCTCGTCCACGGTAAACAGCGTGGGCCCGGCCACCCAGGAAGCCTGCTTGGCCCTGAAAGAAAAGCTGCGCACCCTGGCCGGCGCCGCCTTTGCCTCGGCCAAAAAGGAAGATGTCACGCTCACCGACGGCTACCTCGCCCTCAGTGGCAGCCCCACGACCCGCGTCGCCTACGCCGACCTGATCAAGCAGGGCGGCGACAAAGCCGTGACCGTGGAAGCCAAGCCCGGCCCGGAAGGCCAGAAGTACTCGATGTACTCGTTTTCGGTGCACTTCGCCGAGGTGCGGGTGCACGAGCTGACCGGTGAAGTGCGGGTGAGCAAGCTGGTATCCTGCGCCGACGCGGGCACGATTATCAACGAGAAAACCGCCGGCAACCAGATGAAGGGCGGCGCCGTGGGCGGCATTGGCATGGCCCTGATGGAAGCAGCCCACATCGACGACCGGTTTGGCCGCTACGTCACCAAAGACTTTGCCGACTACCACGTGCCCGTGCACGCCGACTCGCCGGATGTGCAGGTGGCCTTCGTAAACCAGCCCGACCCGCACGTGAATGCCCTGGGCACGAAGGGCATCGGCGAAATTGCCATTATCGGGGTAGCTCCGGCCATTGCCAACGCCATATTCAACGCCACCGGCAAGCGCATCCGCGAATTGCCCATCACGCCCGACAAGCTGATTTAGGACAGCCGCAGGAACCTGCTGCTTTTTTCTGGCGGAGCCGGTCCTTACCGCATGTTGTGTTTGCTTATAAAGCCTCGGCCTGTGCCGGGGCTTTATCTTTACTCCGAAGTGCCACGGCCGCCGCTACTGGCAGGCTGGGCTGGGGGTTGGGGCGGGCACTGATCAGCTTGTGCAGCGGGTCTTCCACGAAGCGGTACAGCAGAATCGACAGCCCGTTCAGCAGCAGGAAGTTTAGGGCAATATTCTGGGTGACATACGTGTGCAGAAACACGCTGAAGATGCCCATGTGCGTCAGGTAGAAGGCATAGGAGCTTTTGCCCAGCAGCATAAAGAGCCGGGTTTCGAGCAGCCGCCGCAGCCACGTTTGCTCATGCATCAGGCCGTACAGCAAGAAGACGACCCCGCCCGGCAGCACGAAATTATTAATCACGATGCCCGGCAGGTTAAAGGAATCCAGGCCGCCCGCCGCGGGATTAACCCAGGCCAGCAGCAGAATGCAGGCACTTATCCAGAGCACTCCCGCCCAGGTCAGGTACGGTGGCAGGGCAGCCTAGCTGTGGTGGCGCAGAAACAGGGCCAGGCCCATGCCGGCCAGAAACTCGGCGCAGCGCCCCGGGAAGGTGTAGGTCAGCATATACAGGTGCGTGCCGAAGAATCCCATGTAGCGGGGCACCAATTCTACCGTCAGCACGCCGGTGGCCAGCAATGCCACGGCGTACACGGGCAGTAGGCCCCAGCGCAGCCATGCCTGCCTGACCCGCGCCAGGCCGAGCATCAGTAGGGGCGCCAGTGCGTAGAAGCATTCCTCTACCGTCAGAGTCCAGCCCGCCGCTACGCCCGTGAAGATGATGTTCTTAAAAAAGCCCCGTAGCAGCGTAAAGTTGAACAAGAGCATCAACTCCCGCTGGTAGCCGGTGTAGCCATGCCACTGCCGGGTAACGTCCTCGGTGACGCCCAACCCAATCAGCAGAAAGGTGAGCGAGGTCATCAGGAAGTACAGCGGATAAATCCGGGCGATGCGGTTACGGAAGTACTTTTTGAGCCAGCTGCCGCTGAGCTGGAGCCGGTCGATGTAGCGGGTACAAATCAGGAAGCCGCTGAGCACGAAGAAGATGCTCACGCCCATATTCCACTGGTGCACAATCTTCCAGAGGCCAGTACCGTTCTGAAAAGGGTTGAAGTGCGTGAAGAAAACCAGGTAGGCGGCGCAGGCCCGCAGCCCGGTCAGGGCCGGAAAGTAGCGCGAAACCGCAGGAGCCGTAAAGGCAGGAACAGGTGTGGCCAAGACAGAAGCAGTTCGTGAATGACATCACAATCTAACTTCATATATATAAAAATATTATTTTACAGATACTGAAATTTTTTTATTCCTAGCCACCAACTGCTCAACGCTTTACCTGCGCAGGCAGCAAGCCGCCCGCATCGAACGGATTTGAGGAATGACTTACGACGGGTTCGTGAAGTTCTAATCCACGCCGTCACCGGGGCGCAGCTAGGCAAATGAGCCGAGCGCCAGCTGAGCGCCGAAGCATCAATAGGTGAAGTCTTAACACGCAGAAACGCCCTGCCGGGCCAGCTGCCCGACAGGACGTTCCGTATCGTCCGGCTTTCCCTATTTGGCCGCCGGATACCAGTTGCGCAGCCGCACGTCAATCTTCTTGTTGGCGGCGGTTACCGTTTTCCGGAAGGCCTCTACGTCGCTCAGACCACTCTGGCCCCGGTAGTGGTACGGGTACACGATGCCCGGCTTGAAGGCCAAAACGCCCTGCGCAGCCTGCTTCTCATCCATGGTGTAGGGCAGGTTCATGCACACAAATGCCACGTCGATGCCCTTCAGGGCGCGCATTTCGGGAATGTCTTCGGTGTCGCCGGAGAGGTACACGTTTTTGCCGCCCAGGTTCAGCACGTAGCCGTTGCCCCGGCCTTTGGTGTGCATGGCGTCGGGGGCCTCGGGCAGATTATACATCGGAATAGCCGATACCGTCATGCCCAGCGTATCGAGCTTCTGCCCGTTGCCCAGAATGCGGACCTGCGCTTTGTACTCGGCCGGCAGCTTGTCGGCCACCGCCGCGGGCACGACCATCAGGGCCTTGCCCACGGAGAGGCCGGCCAGGGTTTTGGGGTCCAGGTGGTCGCCGTGAATATCAGTTATCAGGATAACATCGGGCGCGGCCAGCCCGGCATAGGCTTCCGCCCCGCCGTAGGGGTCCACGTAAATGGTCTTGCCGTTCCAGCTGAACACCACGCTGCCGTGCGTAATAGGCTGCACCGTAATCGGACCTTTTTTGGTCGTAATCTGGTCGGCGGCTACGCGGGGCGAAGCGGTGGGGGGTGTGGTCTGGGCCTGCGTCTGCGCAGCAAATGCCGCCAGGGCGGCCGTAAGAATAAGGGTGGACTTCATCGGTTTTACTGCCTGTTGGGAAAAGGTTGTGAGCGAATTTTCTTCAGTAGCCTGGCCCCGCAGGGGTAGCCGCCTCCGAAAACCGTGACAATAACCTCGTCGCCCCGCACAAGTTCAGGAACGGGAAGTAGAATCCCGGAAGCAACCACACCCAAGGCATTTGCGCCGGCAGGCGCACAGCCTCTTCCGACTGCCGCCCCCCCGGCCAGCGCGGGGAAAGCATAAATGCCTGCTGGTAGAACTAATCTGGCATTCAGCTGTATATTCGCTGTTACTCGTCTCGTAAGTGTCTGTTAAATTTTAATTTGTGTGAAGTCTGCTTCCGTACCAACTTATGCTTCCCGGCCGGATGCTGCCTTGCTTGAGGCAATGCAGGCGGACGATGAAACAGCTTTTGCGGAGCTCTATAAACGGTATAGCTACCAACTGTTCAACGTGGCGTACGGGAAGCTCAAGAACCGGGAAGTTGCCGAGGAGCTGGTGCAGGATTTGTTCGAAACCCTGTGGAGCAAACGCCACGACGCGCACATTCAGCAGCTGAGCCACTACTTATTTTCGGCCATTCGCTACCGCATCATCAACTACATTAAATCGGAGAAGGTCCGGACGAGCTACGAGCTTTTCTGCCGCCTCAACCTCTCTGACGCCGACACAAACACGGAAGCAACCGTGGCTCTTAATGACCTGAACGAGGCGCTGGCAGCGGGCATGCAGCACCTCTCCGAAAAAACCCAGGAGGTCTTCCGCCTGAGCCGGTTGGAGCAGTATACCATTCCCGAAATCTCGGTGCGCGTGAACCTGTCAGAGAAAACGGTGGAGTATCACCTACGGAAGTCACTCAAGCTAATGCGGCGCTACCTGCGCAATTTCCTCACGCTGCTGTGGCCTTTTTTGTTTTTTATTAAGTAAATAATTATCTGACAATAAGCAACTTACTATAATAAACAGCTAAAATATGCTGCGCGGGTAAAAATAAATACGGTTGGCGTTGAGGGTAATCGGCGACTTGGGTGACTTGCTAGTCAGAACCCCGCCAAACCCTGCGCCCCGTGACGGAATCCGAATTTCATAAGCTTCTTCAACGCTACCTCGTTGGTCAGTGTACGCCCGAGGAACAGGCGTTGGTCGAGCACTGGTACGACCAGTTGGAACAGGCGGAAGGACCAGTCCTGCGGGCCCAAAATCAGGCAGAGGTGGAACAGGCCATATGGGCGCGGCTCATGCAAAACCGGCGTTCGGTCAGGCCCGAGCCCCGGGTGGTGCCGATGTGGGAATCGTCGCCATTGCGCTGGGCCGCGGCCCTAGTCCTGCTGGCCGTCAGCATCGGCTTGCTGATGCTGGCTACCAACCGGTTGCAGATGCCCGCTCCTCTTACCCCGGTTGCTTCCGTGGACGGGTGGCTGCAGCAAACCAACCCAACCCAGCAGGTGCAGTACTTCCGGCTGCCCGACAGCAGCCGCATCAGCCTGCACCCGGGCAGTAGCCTGCGCTACCGCACGGCCCTGGCGGGCCCCCGCCGGGAAGTGCACCTCGAGGGCGAGGCCTTTTTCGAGGTCAGCAAAAATCCCCGGCGCCCTTTTCTGGTGTTCACCAAACAGGTGGTCACAACTGTGCTCGGCACCAGCTTCCGCGTGAAAGCCGCAGCCGGCCAGGATGCTTCGGTGGCAGTACTGGAAGGCAAGGTGGCCGTACAGGCCCGGGAGGGTGCCCAGCTCGATGCCTCGCCCGCGCACCCCGCAGCCCTGGGCGTGCTGCTGCTGCCCAACCAGCAGGTGGTGTACTCGGCAGCGCGGCGCCACCTGAAGAAGGAACTGGTAGACCGGCCGGTGGTGCTGGCACCACAGCCCTTCGAGTTTGAGGCGCGGCCCGTGGCCGAAGTACTCGGGGCGTTGGAAAAAGCCTACGGCGTCGACATCGTGTACGACAAAGCCAAGCTGGCCAACTGCACCGTCAGCATCACCTTCTACGACGAGCCTTTGTTCGAAAAGCTGGGCTTGCTGTGCAAGTCGCTGGGGGCCTATTACACGCTTTCCGACGCGAGCATCCTCATTCACAGCGAAGGCTGCCAGAGCCAGCTAGGCGGCTAGGCCCGGCCGGAAACTTCCTCCAAAAAGCCCGGCACCATACTATCAGCTCAGTCCTTAAACAATGCTACATACTTACTTAATCGATTGCGAAGACAGGTCCCCTCTTCTCGTCTTTTTTCAAATTCCCACAACTCACTTCCCCCTACTCCATGAAAAAAATTGTACAGTTCCCACCACCCGCTTGGTCGGCGGCGAGGCTTCTGCTGCAAACGACGATGGTGTGCCTGCCGGCCTTAGCCGTAAGCGCGCGTCCCGCTGCTGAAGGCGCTGCAGCATCCCGCCTGGTATTGGCGCAGGGAGTACTCGAGCAAAAGATTACTCTGCAGGTAGAAGCACAAACGATAAAGGAAACTCTCAGTCAAATTGCCCGGCAGGCCAATATCCGGTTTGTATACAGCCAGCAACTGGTGGGCGCCGACCGCAAGGTGAGCATCAACGCCCAGGACGCGCCTTTACTGGCCGTGCTGGACGAAGTGCTGGCGCCGCTCAAGATTCAATACGAAGTAGCCAACAAGCGCGTGGTTCTGCGCGCGTCTTCCAAGTCTGTTTCCGCAAACGATTCCGGTAGGCCCGACGTGCCCGTATCCGGGCGGGTAGTTGATGCGAAAGGCGACGGCATCCCTGGCGTGACGGTGGTGGTGAAAGGAACGGCTATTGGCACCGGCACCAGCCAGGACGGCAGTTTCACGCTGCAGGCCCCCGAAAACAGCGTGCTGGTGTTCAGCTTCGTGGGCTACGCCCGTCAGGAAGTACCTGTAACCGGAGCTACTACTTCCCTGAGCGTGACGCTGGCCGAAGACAAACAGGCCCTGAGCGAAGTGGTGGTTATCGGCTACGGCACGGCCCGCAAAAGCGACCTGACCGGCTCGGTGGCTTCCGTGAGTGGGGCCCAGCTGACCCAGGTGGCTACTTCCGACCCCGTACAGGCCCTGCAGGGCCGCGTGGCCGGCGTGGAGGTGACATCTAACAGCGGCCAGCCCGGCTCGGGCACCCGCATCCGGGTGCGGGGCGTGGGCACCATCAACAACAGCGACCCGCTGTACGTGGTGGACGGCATCCAGACCAGCGACATCGGCTTTTTGCTGCCCGCCGACATCGAGTCGACGGAGATTCTGAAGGATGCTTCCGCAACGGCCATCTACGGCTCGCGCGGGGCCAACGGCGTGGTGCTCATCACCACCAAGCACGGCAAGGCGGGCGCCACGCAGTTTAACCTGTCGGGCTACACGGGCTTCCAGCAGATTCGGCGCACCCTGCCCCTGACCAACGCGGCCCAGTATTCAACGCTTGTGCTGGAGGCTTTCACCAACGCCGGCAAAGCCCTGCCCGACTACGCCCCGCTGCTGCAGAATGCCATTGCCACCAACGCCGAGGGAATTGACTACCAGGACCTGGTCACGCAGACGGGCCTGATTACCAACTACAGCCTGTCGGCCTCGGGTGGCACCGAGCAGAACCGCTACCTGGTGAGTGGCAGCTACTTCCAGCAGGACGGCATTATCAAGAACTCGGGCTTCAAGAAGTACGTGATTCGGGTGAATGACGACATCGTGCTGACCAAGCGCATCAAGGCGGGCGTGGCGGCCACGTTCACCAACAACAACCAGACGGGCAGCGGCGACGGCCAGGGCGGTTCGCAGCCCTACCTGGTGCTGCAGTATGCCCTGCAAACCAACCCGGTGCTTAACCCGTTCGGCCCCAACGGAACCTACAACGAGGACAACATCACGCGCAACGCCCTGAACGTGCCGCGCTACCTCGACGAGCAGAAGCTGAACAAAATACAGAACAACAACCTGTTCAGCAGCAGCTACCTCGATGTGGAGCTACTGAAAGGCCTCTCGTTCCGCTCCACGTTTGGCATCAACTACTTCAACAACCACCCCAAGGTTTACCAGCCGCAGTACTACATCGGCCCGGTGGACCAGCGGGCCCAGAGCGCGCTGATTGAGACGCGCAATGAGAACGTTTCGTGGGTGTGGTCAAACTACGCCAACTACACCAAGACCTTCGCCGACAACAGCTCCTTCTCGGCTACCCTGGGCCAGGAAGCCCAGCGCGGCTACGGCAACGGCATCTCCATTACGGCCTTCAACGTGCCGGCCGATGCCTCGCTGCAGTACGCTTCGGCCTCGCGCAGCACCGGCAACGTGGTGCGTAGCTCGCAGTACGACGGGAGCCTGTCCTCCTACTTCGGCCGTGCCAACTACAATTTCCGGGACCGGTACCTGGTGACGGGTACGCTGCGCCTGGATCAGACCTCAAAGTTCCTGGGGCCCGTGCGCAAGGGCTACTTCCCCTCCGTGGGCGCCGCCTGGAACATCTCCAACGAGCGGTTCCTCAAGGACATCAGCTACCTGTCGGTGCTGAAGCTGCGAGCCAGCTACGGCCAGGTGGGCAACCAGAACGCGGCCCCCAACTACGGCTATGCCTCGGTGGCCAGCAACAACCAGACCTACTCCTTCAACGGCGTGGCCGCGCCCGGTTTGGCCATCAGCCAGATCAACAACCCGGACCTGAAGTGGGAAACGGCCATTACCACCGACGTGGGCGTGGATGCCGAGTTTTTCGACAGCCGCCTGACGTTGACCGCCGACTACTTTGAGCGCCGCACCCAGGACATGATTGCCCTGCTGCCGGTGCCCGACTACGTGGGTCAGGCCCCGGCCAGCGCCAACGTGGGCGCCCTGCGCAACCGCGGTCTGGAGCTGGCTCTGAACTACCGCAACGAGATAGGCAAGCTCCAGTACAACGTGGGGCTGAACTTCACCAAAATCAACAACGTCGTGACCGATCTGGGCGGTGCTACCCCCATTGCCAGCGGTAACGTGCTGACCCAAATCAACAACACCACCCTCACCGACGTGGGCCGCGAAATAGCGTTCTTCTATGGCCTGAAGGCCGATGGCGTGTTTCACAACCAGGGCGAGATTGATGCCTATCGGAACGCCGACGGTGGACTGGTGCAGCCCGGCGCGGTGCCCGGCGACGTACGCTACCAGGATACCAACGGCGACGGCGTGATTACGGCCGCCGATAACACCTACCTCGGCAGCGGCACCCCCGACTTCAGCTACGGCGGCTCGCTGAGCCTGAGCCACTCGGGCTTCGATTTCAAGGTGCTGCTCTACGGCGTGGAAGGCGCCGAAGCGCTGAACGGCGCGGCCTTCAACCTGAACAAGTCGGCCGACTTTGTGGGCGTGTGGAGCAACTTCTACGCCAGCCGCATGGACCGCTGGACCCCGAGCAACCCGAACAGCAACCAGCCCCGCGTGACCTCGACCGACACCAACGGCAATGACCGCATGAGCAGCCGCTACGTGGAAGATGCCAGCTACCTGCGCGCCCGCAACATGGAGCTGGGCTACACCTTGCCCCAGTCGCTGCTGGGCAAGGTGCAAGTGACCGGCGCCCGGGTGTTCGTCTCGGTAGATAACGTGTTTACCCTCACCAAGTACACGGGCTACGACCCCGAGATTTCGACCGCTGCGTTCTACAACAATCCCCTGGCCTACGGCGTGGACTACGGCAACTACCCGCAGGCGCGCACTTACCGCCTGGGCTTCAACCTGCAGTTCTAACCCACTATGTCCTACCTCCCTTTTATGAAACCCACCCGCGCCGCCGTCCTGCTCGGACTGCTGCTTACCTCCGCCATAGCCCCGGGCTGCTCCGACTTTCTGGACAAGGAGCCCCTGGGCACCACCACTCAGGACAACCTGTTCCGGGACCCGACCAATGCCGTGCAGGCCATCAACGCCGTGTACGACGTAGCTGCCTGGGACCAGGGCCCCAAGTGGGGTGACCCCACCGGCCAGTACGTGGCCCAGACCTACGAATGGATGTTCGGGGATTTGATGACCGATGATGCCGAAAAAGGGGGCAGCTCACCCAGCGACTTCCTGTCCCTGATTGAGCTCAAAACCTGGAACATTCCGCCCTCCAACCCACCCGTAACCACGCTGTGGGTGCACAGCTTTACGGGCATTGCCCGGGCCAACACGGTGATTAACAACATCGACGCGGGCACCATCGACTCGGGCCTGAAGACGCGCCTGAAGGGCGAAGCGCTGTTTCTGCGGGCGTATTTCTATTTCAACCTGGTAAAGGGCTTCGGCGGCGTACCGCTGTTTGAAAAGGCCGTGACGCCCACTGAGGCGCCCAACGTAACCCGCGCCACTATTGCCCAGACCTACGCCTTCATCGAGAAAGACCTGAAGGCCGCGGCTGGCCTGCTCCCCGAGAAGAGCGCCTACGCCGCCGCCGACAACGGCCGGGCCACCAAGGGCGCGGCCAACGGCTACTTGGCCCGCGTTATTATGTACCAGCTGGGCACCGTGAATGGCAACAACCACACCTGGCAGGAAGTGTACGACCTGACGAGCACCATCATCAGCTCCGGCCAGTACAGCCTGCTGCCCAACTACGCGGCCATTCACCAGGAAATTGGCGAGAACAGCAGCGAGTCACTGTTCGAAATTCAGTTTGCGACTTCCAACGACGGCTACGGCCCCATCTCGGTGGGGACTACCAGCAACATCTTTCAGAACAACCGCAAGACCTTCGGCTATGGCTTCAACAACCCCACGCAGAACCTGGTCGATGAGTTTGAGCCCAACGACCCGCGCCGCGAAGTCACCATCATCAAGAACAACGACATCGTGCTGGGCATTCTTAACCCAGTCGATCTGACGCAGAATGCCACGGGCTATTTCAACCGCAAGGCGGCCATTATTGCCCCCAACGCTCCGGAATCAGGCCCGCAGAACATCCGCAAGCTGCGCTACGCCGACATCCTGCTGATGAAAGCCGAAGCCGCCGCCCAGCTCAACCGGGGTGGCGAAGCAGTGATATTGGTGAACCAGGTACGGCAGCGGGCCCGCAACTCCACCCGGCCGCCCGGCACCACGCTGGGCTCGTTGGCCTACGAACCGGCCAATACTCCCGCCGGCACCCTGCCAGACCTGTCCGCGGGCTTATCGGGCCAGGCCTTGCTGAACGCCATCTGGCACGAGCGCCGGGTAGAGTTCGGGGAAGAGTCGCTGCGGCTGTGGGATTTGATTCGCACGGGCCGCTACATGGCTATTCTGCCGCCTGAGGTGCGGGCCCGCGCTATGTCCCACGTTGCCCGGGAGGTGTCCGTGAACCCCACGCCCTTGCTGCCCATTTCCCTCAACGATGCCCAAACCTGGAAGCTGCCGCAAAACCCAGGGTATTAATTCCTAGCAGCTTCAAAAAAGCCGGCTCATTGCCTTTTCAAGGTGAAGAGCCGGCTTTATGGTGAGGGAGCAGCCCTGAGCAAACAGGCGCGTCCGCTCTGGGGACAAGCCCTGCAAAACCCGCGGCGGCTACATCCGAATACTCTCGAGCCCTAAGAATTGCGCCTAGAATCCAATAGCTTTAAGCTCGAACCCTCAAAATGTACCTGCGCCCGACAATTGTAGGCGTGAAAATGAAGAGCATGAGAATATTCCTGACCGTCTTGGCCACCCTGTTGCTGCAACACACTGTGCTGTTTGCACAATCGATAAACTTAGTTAACCCCATCCTGACCGGCTTTTATCCGGACCCCAGCATCGTGAAGGTGGGGCCGGACTACTATCTGGTGAATTCAACCTTTTCCTACTTCCCCGGCATTCCGGTGATGCACAGCCGGGACCTCAAAAACTGGAAGCAGGTCGGCAACGTCATTAGCCGGCCCTCGCAGATGAACTTCCTGGGCGACCGGATGACCCGGGGCCTGTTTGCCCCAGCCATTGATTTTCACAACGGCACGTACTACGTCACCTGCACCCTGATTGACCACAAGGGCAACTTCGTGGTGACAGCCAAAAACCCCGCCGGGCCCTGGAGCGACCCTATTTTCCTGCCCGAAGTGAAGGGCATCGACCCCTCGCTGTATTTCGAAGGCGACAAAGCCTACGTTATCTACAACAGCGACCCGCCCGACAACAAGCCGCTCTACGACGGGCACCGCTCCATCAAGATGATAGAGCTGAACCCGCAGACGCTGCAAACCGTGGGCGAGGCTAAAATCGTGGTGAACGGCGGCGTGGACCTGAGCAAGAAGCCGGTCTGGATTGAGGGCCCGCACATTATGAAGCGCAACGGCTGGTACTACCTCTACGCGGCCGAGGGCGGCACGTCGGTAAACCACACGGAAGTGGTGTTCCGCAGCAAGACGGTGCTGGGGCCGTTCGTACCCTACGAGAAGAACCCCATTCTCTCGCAGCGCGAGCTGCCCAAAGACCGCCAGAACCCCATTACCTCAGCCGGGCACGCGCAGTTTGTGGAGGGGCCCGACGGCAAGACCTACGCCATTTTCCTGGCCGTGCGGCCCTACGAGGACAACTTCTACAACACCGGCCGCGAAACCTTCATCGTGCCCGTAGTCTGGAAAGACGAGTGGCCAGTGATGGCCCCAGGCCCCGACGGCGTGCAGTACAGCTACCAGGCCAGCTACCCCGAGGTGAAGCAGCCCGGCGCCCGGCCCCAGAGCGGCAACTTCAGCTACACCCTCACCTTTGAAAAGCAGCTCGACCCGGCCCTGCTCTTCCTGCGCACCGTGGATAGCACCAGCTTCTCGCTGAGCAAGGCCCAGGGCCTCACCCTGAAGCTCAAGCCCGAAACCTGCGCCGAAACCGGCAACCCGGCGTTTGTCGGCAAGCGTCAGCAGCACTTGTACTGCACCACCGAAACCGAGCTGAATTTCACACCGAAAGCGGCCCATGAAAAAGCCGGCCTGGTCATTTTTCAGGACGAGAAGCACTTCTACTACCTCTGCAAGTCGGTGGACAGTGGCAAGCCGGTGCTCCAGCTCTTCAAGAGCACGGCCGAAGCCAAGAAAATGGAGCTGCTAACGCAGGCCCCGCTCAAGTCGGCCACGGCCCGCGTGCAGCTGCGCACCACGGCCCAGGGCGACACCTACAGCTTCCACTTCTCGGAGAACGGCAAAGCCTGGACGCTGCTCAAGGATAAGGTGGATGCCCGGTTTCTGAGCACGCAGGTAGCCGGCGGCTTCATCGGCTGCCTGTTCGGCATGTACGCCACTTCCTCGGGCCAGCCCAGCACGAACACAGCCTCCTTCCAGTGGCTGAAATACGCGGGCAACGACCCGGTATATAAGAAATAGCCTCAGGTCGGCCCCTGCCCTGCCGCCTCCGACCCGGCAGGCCTGCATTCTCTGGCCCGTTGCGGGGGTAGTGTTCTTGTCATTGCTCCACTCCTACGCTGCGGCTTTCCTGATTTCCAGCGGCCGTGCCGCGGACGCCGGCCACTCGGTAAGGGGCCGACATACTATCTGTAAGCTATGAGAAACGTTTTTTTAACCCTCGTAAGTGTCGTCTTCCTGAGCGCAAGCACCGCCGCGGCCCAAACAATAGCCCGGGAAGCACCCAGGGGGTTCGACCAGCCCACTGCGGGCATTGCGACCGGCCGACTCGACAGCATCCGTTACCCCTCAAAAACGGTGGGAACGGTGCGCAAGGCGCTGGTGTATACGCCCCCGGGGTATTCCAAACGGAAGAAGTACCCCGTGCTCTACCTGCTGCACGGCATCGGGGGCGATGAAAAGGAGTGGCTCCGGGGCGGACGCCCGCAGGTTATTCTGGATAACCTCTACGCGGCCGGCAAGCTCAAGCCCATGCTGGTGGTGATGCCCAACGGCCGGGCCATGAAAGACGACCGGGCTGTGGGCAATATCTTCGATCCGGAGAAAGTGGCCGCGTTTGCCAACTTCGAGCAAGACCTGCTGACCGACCTCATCCCCTACGTCGAAAAACATTACCCCGTGCTCCGGAACCGCGATAACCGGGCCCTGGCCGGGCTGTCGATGGGCGGCGGACAGTCGCTGAACTTCGGGCTGGGCAACCTGGCTACGTTTGCCTGGGTGGGCGGCTTTTCCTCGGCCCCCAACACCAAGCAGCCCGAGCAGCTGGTGCCCGACGTGGCCAAAGCCAAGAAGCAGCTCAAGCTGCTCTGGATTTCGTGCGGCGACCAGGACGGCCTGCTGCCCATCAGCCAGCGCACCCACGACTACCTCTACCAGCACAAGGTGCCGCACGTGTACTACCTCGAACCCGGCGGCCACGACTTTAAGGTCTGGAAAAACGGGCTGTACATGTTTTCGCAGTTCCTGTTCAAGCCCGTCGATACGGCCGCGCTGCCCACCTACACCGTGCTGGGCGCGCCGGCTGCCACCAACGTGCGCAACGCTCAATACCCGCAGATTTTACCCGATAACCGCGCCGTATTCCGCCTCAAAGCCCCCGGCGTGCAGCGGGCCCAGCTCGACCTGGGCCGCAAATACGACATGGCCAAAGACAGCAGCGGCACCTGGACGGTGACGACCGACACGCTGAGCCGGGGCCTGCACTACTACTCCCTGGTACTCGACGGCCTGCCCATTGCCGACCCGGCCAGCGCCACTTTCTACGGGATGGGGCGCATGGCCAGCGGCATCGAAATTCCGGGCCGCGGCACCAGCTTTTATGCCCTGAAGGACGTGCCCCACGGCGAGGTGCGGCTGAAGCGGTTCTTCTCCAAGGTCACTAATTCGTGGCGGCAGTGCTACGTGTATACGCCGCCGGGCTACGAGGCCGCTGCCGGCACCAAGTACCCGGTGCTTTACCTGCTGCACGGCGGCGGTGAAGATGAAACCGGCTGGGCCCGGCAAGGCAAAGCCGATTTGATTCTGGACAACCTGCTGGCCGAGCAAAAGGCCAAACCCATGCTCGTGGTGATGCTAGACGGCAACATGGGCGGCCCCGGTGGCTTGGCGGGCTTCAACGAGGGTACATTAAAGCGCTTTGAAGACGAGCTGAAGCAAACGGTAGTCCCAATGGTGGAAAGCAGCTACCGAGTGGCCGAAGGGCCCCGGAACCGGGCGCTGGCGGGCTTGTCGATGGGCGGCCTGCAAACGCTGTATGCCGGCCTGCGCAACACCACGATGTTTCAGCATCTGGGCGTGTTCAGCTCGGGCTTTTTTGCCAACAACCCCACGCTCTCCGACCCGCAGTACGCCTTTATGCAAGCCAATGCCAGCACCATTAACGCCAACCTGAAGCAGCTGTGGCTTTCGATGGGCGGCCCGGCCGACATTGCCTACGCCAACAACAAGGTGATGCGGGCCAAACTGGACGAGCTGGGCATTAAGTACGTCTACAGCGAGTATCCCGGCGGCCACACCTGGCCCGTGTGGCGGCACGATTTGTACCTGTTTGCCCAAGGCTTGTTTTAGGCCCCTGCTTCCCTCTTGCCCAAGCGGCAGCCAGGCAGCCGCCAGCGCCGCCGCACTCAACGATGAATTGCCAGCCGCCAAACGCCCCTCCCCCGCCCAACGCCATGAAAAACAGCTTTTCCTTCCTGCTCGCAGCCCTGCTCCCCACGCTAATCAGTCTCGATTCGCGGGCGCAGAACCCTATTATCCGCGGCGTATTCACGGCTGATCCGGCCCCGCTGGTGTACCGCGATACGCTGTTTCTGTACACCAGCCACGACACGGCGTCGGTACAGGAAACCAACTACAAGATGCCCGACTGGCGCATCTACTCCACCACCGACATGGTGCACTGGCAAGACTACGGCACCCGTCTCTCGCCCAAAACCTTCGCCTGGGCCACCGGCGACGCCTACGCGGCGCAGTGCGTGTACCACAAGGGAAAGTTCTACTGGTTCGTATCCACGTTTCACAAGAAAAATGACCAGAGCCAGGGCGGCGCGGCCATCGGCGTGGCCGTGTCGGACCGGCCCACGGGCCCGTTTAAGGATGCCATTGGCCAGGCCCTTATCACCAATGAGATGACCAAAGACCTGCCACACGCCTGGGACGACATTGACCCCACGGTTTTTGTGGACGATGACAAGCAGGTGTACATGTACTGGGGCAACGGCAGCTGCAAGTGGGTGAAGCTCAAGGACAACATGACCGAGCTGGCCGGGCCAATCACCACGTTCACGCCCAAGAACTACATCGAAGGCCCGTGGGTGTACAAGCGCAAAAAGCTGTATTACCTCGTGTACGCCAGTGCCGGCACCAAGCCCGAAATGATAGAGTACTGCACGGCCCCCAGCGCCGCCGGGCCGTGGACGTACCGGGGCATTATCCAGCAAAACGTGCCCAACAGCTTCACCACGCACCCGGGCATTATCGACTACAAGGGCCAGAGCTACTTTTTCTACCACAACGGCGCCCTGCCCACCGGCGGCAGCTACCGGCGCGCCATCTGCGTGGACTACCTGCGCTACAACCCGGACGGCACCATTCAGCCCATCGTGCAGACAACCACGGGCGTAGCACCGGTGAAATAAAAACCCACCCAGCCACTCGTTTTTCCATGAACTACTCATCCTTGGCCACCCTGGGCCGGCGCGCCTGCCTGCTGGCGCTTTGCCTGGGAGCTGGCCGCGCGGTGGCCCAGCCCTCGGCCCAGCCGCGCCAACCGGTTACGAAAGGCGCCTTTTACACCAACACCTACCCCAACCTGTTCCGGGAGGCCGGCTACCGCCAGGCCGACATTGACAAGAAAGTAGCCCAGGCGTACCACGACGTATTTGAAGGCCCCAGTAAGGTCTACTTCGAAGTGGGTGACTCCCTGGCCTACGTGTCGGATGTGAAGAACGAGGATGCCCGCACCGAAGGGCTTTCCTACGGCCTGATGGTGGCCGTGCAGCTTAACAAGAAGGAGGTGTTTGACCGCCTCTGGCGCTGGTCGAAGAAGTACCTGCAGCACCAAAGCGGCCCGCTGGAAGGTTATTTTGCCTGGAGCATCAATACGGCCACGATGAAGCGCAACTCCGAAGGGCCGGCTTCGGATGGGGAGCTGTACTTCGTGACCAGCCTCCTGTTTGCCTCGAACCGCTGGGGCAACACTACCGGCATCGATTATTACCGGGAAGCCCGCCGCATCTTGGATGCCTCCTGGAAAAAGGACGGCACCGGCGACGTGTACAACCTCTTCAATACCAAGCACAAGCAGATAAGCTTCGTGCCGACCGGCGACATGTATAACTGGACCGACCCCTCGTACCACGTGCCGGCTTTTCTGGAAGTGTGGGCCGAATACGCCAAGGACGGGCACGAGCAGTTTTACCGGGACTGCGCCGACACGTCGCGCGTGTTTCTGCACCGCGCCTGCGCCGCCCCCACTGGCCTCAACTACGACTACACTGAGTTTAGCGGGCGGCCCCACGCCACCCGGTGGGCACCCGCCGCGTTTCGCTACGATTCCTGGCGCGTGCCCATGAACATTGCCATGGACTACGTGTGGTTTGGCAAAGACCGCCGCTGGCAGCAGCAGTACGCTCAGCGCTTCCAGGGTTTTCTGCGCAGCAAAGGCCTCAACACCTTCGAAGACCAGTTCAACGTGGACGGCTCGCGGCCGGATTTCATTCTGCCGGCCGGCAAGGTGAAGAAGCTGCGGCACTCGCTGGGGCTGGTGGCTACGTCGGCTTCGGCCTCGCTCATGCGCCCGGCCCCGCCCAAGCTGGACTTCGTGCACGCCCTCTGGAATGCCAAGCTCGCGCCCTACGAAGACGGCTACTTCGACCCGTATTACGACGGCCTGCTGTACCTATTCAGTCTGATGCACCTGAGTGGCAAGTACCAGGTGATAAAGCCTGTAGCGCGTTAATTACGAGAGCCACATATGAAGAACTACGCATTGCTGCTGCTAGTCGTGCTGGGTAGCCTTGGGCTGCGGCCGGCCGCCTGGGCCCAAGTCCCGTCGGCCCGCAACCCCGTGGTGCATGCCGACGTGCCCGACCTGTCCATGATTCGGGTGGGGAAAACCTACTACATGAGCAGCACCACCATGCACATGAGCCCGGGAGTGCCCATCATGAAATCGACGGATCTGGTGAACTGGAAGCTGGTGAGCTACGCCTACGACACCCTGGCTACGGTAGATGCCATGACGCTGGCCAGGGGCCAGAGCACCTACGGGCGCGGGTCGTGGGCCAGCAGCTTGCGCTACCACCGGGGCACATATTACGTCAGCACGTTTGCCCAAACCACGGGCAAAACCCACGTGTATTCCACCAAAAACATTGAAAAAGGCCCCTGGAAGGCGGTGGCTTTCCGGCCGAGCCTGCACGACCATTCGCTGTTTTTCGACGATGATGGCCGGGTATACATGGTGTACGGCGCGGGCAAAATTCAGCTCGTGGAGCTTACCGCCGACGCGGCCGGCCTCAAGCCGGGCACCACTGCGCAGGTCATCATCGAAAATGCCTCCGCCCCCGCCGGCCCCAACCTCGGCCTACCGGCCGAAGGCTCGCAGCTGTTCAAAATCAGGGGCAAATATTACCTCTTCCACATCACGTGGCCTAAGGATGGTATGCGCACAGTGGTAGTGCACCGGGCCGATAAAATAACGGGGCCCTACGAAGGCCGGGTGGCCCTGCAGGACCTGGGCGTGGCCCAGGGCGGCCTCATCGACACGCCCGACGGCCAATGGTACGCGTACTTATTCCGCGACTTTGGCGCCGTGGGCCGCATTCCCTACCTGGTGCCGGTGCAGTGGGCGGACGGCTGGCCGGTGCTGGGCTCCCCGGCGGGCAAAGTGCCCGCAACGCTGCCGTTACCCGCCAACAAAAGCCTACTGCCGGGTATCGTAGCCTCCGACGAATTTGCGCGCCGGGCGGGCGAGCCGGCCCTGCCCCTGGTCTGGCAATGGAACCACAATCCCGACAACAGGCACTGGTCCGTCACTGCGCGGCCGGGGTTCCTGCGCCTCACCACCGGGCGCATCGACACGTCGTTTCTGCTGGCCCGCAACACGCTCACGCAGCGCACCATCGGGCCGGTGTGCGCCGGCACCACGGCCCTGGACGTTACGCACCTGAAGGATGGCGACTTTGCGGGCCTGGGCGTGTTGCAGAAGCGCTACGGCCTGGTGGGCGTGCAGAGGAGCCGGGGCGCGAAGGCCATTGTGATGGTCAGCGCCGAATCGGAAAAGCCGGTAGAACTGCAGCGCCTGCCGCTGACGCAGGACAAAGTGTACTTCAAGATTGAGTGCGACTTCACGGACCGCCGGGATGTGGCCACCTTCTTCTACAGCCTCGATGGCAACACCTGGCGGCCCGTGGGCGGGCCGCTGAAAATGGCCTATACCCTGCCCCACTTCATGGGCTACCACTTCAGCCTGTTCAATTACGCTACTCAGGCGGCGGGCGGGTACGCCGATTTCGACTACTTCCGCATCACCGATAAGTTAAATAAATAGCTGTTTTAGTAAAGTCTCTCCCCAGCTCCTCCCCTTTTTTGGAGACTTTGCGCTTCGAGCAGATGCGGACGGGGCGGGGTGAGGCGCCCCGCCAGGACGAGCCTAGGTCCCTACCCCCAACCTATGATACAAAACTTAAAGTATTGGCTACTAATTGCGCTAGCGTTTCCGTTGCTTCAGCCCGCCCGCGCCCAGAACCCGTTTATCACCAACCAGTTTACGGCCGACCCCACCGCTAGAGTATTCGGCGACCGGGTGTACGTGTATCCCTCACATGACATTCCGTGCGGACCGGGGCGGGGCAAAGTCGGGTGGTTTTGCATGGAAGACTACCACGTTTTCTCCTCGGCCAACCTCACCGACTGGACCGACCACGGCGTTATCGTCACCCAGAACAAGGTGCCCTGGGTGAAGCCCGACAGCTACAGCATGTGGGCCCCGGACTGCGTTTTGCGCAACGGCAAGTACTACTTCTACTTCCCCACCACTCCCCGCGACACCACCCAGGGTAAGGGCTTCCGCATCGGGGTGGCCGTGGCCGACAAGCCGACCGGGCCCTTTGTACCGCAGGCCGCGCCCATTGCCGGCGTGCACGGCATCGACCCCAACGTCTTTATCGACAAAGATGGGCAGGCCTACCTCTTTTGGTCGCAGGGCAACATCTACGGGGCCAAGCTGAAGGAGAACATGCTGGAACTGGCTTCCGCGCCCAAAACGCTGGGTGAGCTGCCGACGAAAGGCTTGAAGGAAGGGCCGTATGTATTTGAGCGTCAGGGAATCTATTACCTGACCTATCCGCACGTCGAAAACAAGACTGAGCGCCTGGAGTACGCCACCAGCACCAGCCCGCTCGGGCCGTTCACGGTCCGCGGCGTACTTATGGACGAGTCGCCGACCGGCTGCTGGACCAACCACCATTCCTTCCTGCAATTCAGGAACCAGTGGTACCTGTTCTACCACCATAATGACTTGTCGCCCCGGTTCGACAAGAACCGCTCAATAAGAATCGACAGCGTATCCTTTGCCGCCGATGGCTCCATTCGAAAGGTGCAGCCCACGTTGCGCGGCGTCGGCCTGACCGATGCCCGGCAGAAAATTCAGCTGGACCGCTACAGCCGCCTGAGCGAGCGGGGCGCAACCATTACTTTCCTGGACACCGCCAATACCTTCCAAGGTTGGAAAACCGTTTTCGCGGGCACCGGCGGCTGGGTACAGTACAACGGGGTGGCATTTGGCCAGCAAAAGCCCAAAACCGTTATGCTCCGGGGCGCTTCTACCACCGGGGCTACCCTGCAAATCCGGCTGGACAATGCGGCTGGGCCGCTCGTAGCGGAAGTAACAGTTCCCAAGGGGGGCACCTGGCAGAACGTCAACGCTACGGTCCGGTTCTTCAAGCCCGGTACGCATGCCCTCCATGTAGCGCCGACCTCCGGGGCCGTGGAAGTGGACTGGATACGTTTTGAGTGACAGTACCATCCCCAAAAATATTCCCGTGCAAGCCCCACACCTTGCCCGACCTGACCAACCCACCCGCATCCAAATTAGTCGTACTGTAATACATCTTGCTGCTCAAGAGCCGCGCATAGACAAAGACGGGACGTACGGGTGCTCAAAATGCTCTGGCGCGGGGAATGGGCAAAAGCTACTGCCGCTGTACGCCGAACGTCAGCGCCCAGGCTCGGAAGTATCGACTCGGCCGAACGAGGTGGTGCTGGCGCTGGCTATTTACCTCTCGGTAGAGAAGCCGAGATGAGCACCCGCCATCCGGTTCAGCAACGGGTCTGGTCCAATGAAGGTGGCATGCGCGCCCGAAAAAGGTCAGCATCGTGCCGGTGGCTCAGGCGTTGATTTGAAATAACAGCCAGAAAATCAAGCGTGAAGCCGCATAAAAAAATGGTTTGCACCCCCTAAAAGGAATACAACCCATTTGGGTGGGCCCAACTGTTCCACTCGTTTTGAACGCTCCTACTGAACAACGTCTGTCCAGCGCCTCGACGAAGGTTTACAATACTTACTGACAGCCGATATAAGGCGATGTTCAGGGTTTGTTTTACCTATGTTTTACTAGATGTTTTACCGACCATAGGAATTCTAGCTATTCAATCGAGCTGTACCAACTTACAAGCATCCGTGCATTATACATGCCTCCCATACAGCCCTGCAGGCTTTTTACCTCTGGTAGCTCCCGAAAAACGGTTTCTATCCACTGCTCAATGTGCGGCTGATTAGTGAACAGCTTTTTGTTTTTCAGGTAGTACTCAATAGCTGTTAATCGACTAGCGGGATTAACGGCGTGCATCATTAGAAGAACCTGTCCAGAGGATAAGCTGTCCTGGAGGTTGGTGAAATTCTTTCTATTCTGAAGCATAGAACTTGAGTATCCGCCATAAGTCCCATACTCTAACCCTGATTCGGGCGACATATAAGCTGCAATGGCCTTAGTCATACTAGTTGAGGAATACGGCTCATGATAGGTCGCTAGCGGGGTACTTAATAGAGCATCATTGTACCGAAACGGCTTTATTTCTATCGAGTCAACGATGAAGGCAGGTGCATACCAGTTAGCATAGGTGTTCTTGAGCTTACTCTCATCTGGCAACTCAGGGAATACCGAATAGCTAACTAGAGTATCGTTACGATAGTAGAATTTAGCCTTAATAGAGATGTAACCGCCCCCAACAGCACTACCCCGCACCTTCCAACCGAACCCAAGATTGTCAGCCTCACGAAGTCTTTTTATAAAATATCGCTCAACGGCTCTTGGACTAGCCTTGACAACGGAGTTGACTTCATCGATGATCTTCTTGTCCATTCTCACCCAAAAGGGATTGACAGCAAGAGCTGGTAGGCCAAAGCAGAGAAAAAAATAACAGATGTAATAGTGCTGCTCTCATAGAATCGAAGCCTAATAAGGGCCACATTGTGTGTATTGAATAACTTGTGTCTCGTGAGACGCCCCCAAGAAATAAAAAAAACCCTTGCAAACAACTATATATCAGTTATTTACAAGGGTGTAATGTGGGCCCAACTGGAATCGAACCAGTGACCTGCTGATTATGAGTCAGCTGCTCTAACCGATTGAGCTATAGGCCCGGCTAAAACCTTCCGTAGTTGGTTTCGGCGCTGCAAACTTCGAAGTTTACGGCCGGATTTCCAATTCTTAAATCCCGGAAGCCACTTGGGTCGGTTTTCTGTTATTCCTGCCAACGGGTTGCTATTACTCTATGCCTGGTAAAAAACCACACCTGCTCTTCGACTTCGGAGGCGTCATCATCAACATCGACTACCAGCGCACGGTGGAGGCGATGCGCGCCCTGAGCCGGGCCGAAAGCACCATCGAATTCAGCCAGCAAAGCCAGTCGGAGCTATTTGATCTGCTGGAAACCGGGCGCATCACGGCCGCGGAGTTTCGGGCGGGGCTGCGGCAGCATTACCACCTGGAAGCTACCGACGACGCCCTCGACCAGGCCTGGAATGCCATGCTGCTCGACGTGCCCGCCGAGCGTCTGGCTTTCATTGCCGAGCTGCGCGCCCAGGGGCACCAGACGGCCCTGCTGAGCAACACCAACCAGATTCACATCGAGGAAATTAACCGGCAGCTCAAAACGCAGTACGGATTTGCGCACGGCATTGCCGACTGCCTCGACCGGGTTTTCTACTCCCAGCAAGTGGGGGTGCGCAAGCCCGGCCCGGAGATTTTTGCCCACGCCCTGCGCGAAATGAACTGGAAGGCCGAGGAAACGTTGTTTATTGAAGACAGCATCCAGCACATCGAAACGGCCCGGCGTCTGGGACTGCACACGCTGTTTCTGGCCCCGCCCCTTACGCTCACCGACGCCCTCCCCGCTGCCATCCGTGCCTTCCCTTCCGCTGCCTGACGCCCCCGCCCCCGAGGCTTTTCCGGAAATTGAGTTTGACCGCTACGAGCGGCCCGCCGCGCCGCGCTGGCTCCGCTACGCACTCCACCTGCTGCTGTTTCTCGTTACCCTGGCCACCACAACCATAGCCGGGGCGGAGTGGATGACGGACAAGTTCTTCTTCACGCTGTACTCCATCGACGACCCCCGGATGACGTTCCGGGCCAGTGGCTGGCTCACGCAGGCCGAAATTCTGCGGGGCCTGTGGTTTTCCCTGCCGTTTCTGGGCGTGCTGACGATCCACGAGTTTGGGCACTACTTCACGGCCCGCTACTACCGGGTGCGGGCCACCCTACCCTACTACATTCCGTTTTTCACCGGCGCCTTCAATACCATCGGCACGTTTGGGGCCGTTATCCGCATCAAAGACCGGATTTTTTCCCGCAAGGAGTTCTTTGATATCGGGCTGGCCGGGCCGCTGGCGGGCTTTCTGGTGGCTGTGCCGGTGCTTATCTACGGCTTCACGCATCTGCCACCCGGCCCGCGCCTGCCCATCGAGGCACTTTACCCACCCGAGCAGTTGGCTAACACCCTGACGCTGAGCCGACCGCTGCTCTACCAGCTACTGGAGTACTGGTTTGCCGACCCCGCCCGCCTGCCTCACCCCCTGGAGCTGACCCACTACCCGGTGCTGCTGGCTGGGTCCCTGGCCCTGTTTTTCACGGCTCTTAACCTACTGCCCATCGGGCAGCTCGATGGGGGCCACATTCTCTACGGTCTGCTTGGATTCCGACGCTTCAACCGGCTGTCGGTGGTGTTTTTCGTGGGGTTCATTTTTTATGCGGGCCTGGGCCTGTTCACCCTGCACAGTTCCCGGGAAGCGTGGCTCTACGGCGGCATTCCCTACGCCCTGTATTTATTTCTGGTGTTCCGGCGGGTGGTGCCCACGGTGCGCCGTACCCTGCTGCTGGCCCTGAGTGTAGTGGCGGCCCAATTAGCGCTTACGCTGGCCGTGCCCGGCATTTTCGGCAACCCCGGCTGGTTGGTTTTTGGCTTGCTACTTGGCCGCTTTATGGGCATCTTTCATCCACCGGCGCCCGACGAGCGGCCCCTTAGCGCGGGCCGCAAGGTGGTGGGCTGGCTGATGCTTGCTATTTTTGTGCTCTGTTTCTCCCCTTCACCTTTCGGGTGATTTTGTTACCCGGCAGGAGCCGGAACCAGTATGTTTTTCGAACAACGTCAGCTTACGCGTACCACCCAACTGGCCCTGCGTCCGCACGGCTTATACGTCTGCCAGCGCACCCGCCAGGGCAAAACGATTCTGGAATTTGAAATGCCCTATGAGGAAGTGCTGCCCGTGCGCGTGGAGCGCAGCAGCAGTCCACCCCAGCTGAAATGGCTGCCCTTCGCCTTGTTCTGGACGGCCTCCACGATGCTGCAGTACGTGGTAAGAAATACGGGAAGCCTAACCAATGAGGAGTGGGTCATTGCCTTGGGCGCGGGCCTGCTGCTGGTAGCAGGCTACTTCTACGGGAAAAACAACTGGTGGAAGCACTTTACCCTGAGCACGGCCCGGGCCAATATTCACCTGGCCGACCGTCGCAGCCAGCGCAACGAGCTAAACAACTTTGCCGAAGCCCTCGACCAGCGCACCAAAGCCTACCTGCGGGAGCATTACGCGGCCGTCAACCCATTGGGCATTATCGAGCCTCAGCTGCAGCGCCTGCACTGGCTCCGGCATCTCGACGTGGTGAGCGAGGGAGAAGCCCGGGCCCTGGCCACGCGCCTGACCGGACAAGTACCCACGGCGCCGCTCGTGAGCATGGGTCAAACGCTGGAAGCGCCGTATGTCAATTAGGGCACGAAGAAACCCGCACAACAAAGAACGTCCGGTCGACCATTGGTCAACCGGACGTTCTTTTTGTGGCAATGCTTGTTCTAGCGGCCTTCCAGGGCGGCCACGCCGGGCAACTCTTTGCCTTCCATGTACTCCAGCAGCGCGCCGCCGCCAGTTGAGATATAGGACACCCGATCGGCAAAGCCCATCTGGTTAACAGCCGCGGCCGAGTCGCCGCCGCCGATGAGGCTGAAGGCGCCGCCGGCCGTAGCGTCGGCAATGGCGCGGGCCACAAACTCGGTGCCCACGGCGAAGTTCGACATCTCGAATACGCCCATCGGGCCGTTCCACAGAATGGTTTTCGACTGGCGGATGATGCCAGCAAACAGCTCGCGCGACTCCGGACCAATGTCGAGGCCCATCCAGCCGGTGGGGATGCTCAGATTGCCGGCCACGTCGACGTCGGAGTCGTTGGCAAACCGGTCGGTAATCAGGCTGTCGACGGGCAGCACCAACTGCACGCCTTTGGCTTTGGCTTTCTCGATGAGGCTGGCGGCCAGCTCCACCTTATCGGCTTCGAGCAGGGAGCTGCCGATGCTGCCGCCCTGGGCCACGGCAAACGTGTAGGCCATGCCGCCGCCGATGAGCAGGTAGTCCACTTTATCGAGCAGCTGCTCGATAATGAGGATTTTGTCGGAAATCTTGGCCCCGCCCATGATGGCCGTGAAGGGCCGCTCGGGGTTGGTCAGCACCTTGCGGGCATTGTCCAGCTCGCCTTGCATGAGGTAGCCGGCAATGCGGTTGTCGGGGGTGAAATACTGGGCAATAACAGCCGTGGAAGCGTGCTTGCGGTGGGCCGCGCCAAAGGCATCATTCACGTATACGTCGCCGAGCTTGCTGAGCTTTTCGGCAAAGGCCGCGTCACCTTTCTCTTCTTCGGCGTAGAAGCGCACGTTGTCGAGCAGCAGAATTTCGCCGGGCTGCAAGCCCGCCGCCAGCTGGGCCGCATCCGGCCCGATAACGTCGCCACCAAACTTAACCGTCGTGCCGTACTCTTCCTGCAGGCGCGTCACGAGGTTGCGCAGGGAGTTTTTCTCGTCGGGGCCGCCTTTAGGCCGGCCCATGTGCGAGAGCAGCACCACGGAGCCACCGTCGGCGAGGATTTTCTTGATGGTGGGCGTCGCCATCCGGATGCGCGTGTCGTCGGTGATGCGCAGCGAGGAGTCGAGCGGCACGTTAAAATCGACGCGCACCACGGCCCGCTTGCCGGCGAAGTTGTACTGATCCAGAGTTTTCATGGAAAAGAATAGGGTTGGAAGAGGTCTTACTACGGGGCGAATGTAAGCAGGGCCGAGGGAAACCGCTCCGGGGATTCTTTAATCCTGTTTCGACGTGTAAAAACTCCTCTGGGGCCCCCTCAATTTAGTTTTAGCAGATAAAAATTGCTTTGAGGACACCTCAACCGACTTTTGACGCGCTAAATCTGCTCTGAGCACGCCTCAATCCTATCTTAGCAGCATGCCAAAACGGCTTCGGGGCTTCCTCAATTGACTTTCGGCATGTCAAAACAGGTTTGAGAATTCCTCTTAAGGCCACTGGCAGATCGTAGCGCGAACTTTGTAGTTCGCGTGCCTGCGCCAATAGGTCGTTCAGGTACGCGAACTACAAAGTTCGCGCTACTGGCTGGCGCGTCGTCAATCCCCCAATGACTCGTACCTTTGTCCTACGTATGAAAATAGGCATCTTCTTCGGCGGCCCGTCGCGTGAGCGGGAAATTTCCTTTGCTGGCGGCCGCACGGTATATGATAACCTGGACAAGTCCCTGTTCCAGGCCGTTCCCATCTTCGTGGACAGCCGCGGCAACTTCATTCTGCTCGACTGGCACTTCATCTACAAGGGCACCATCCGCGACTTTTACCCGCCCGTGTCGGCCCTGCCCAACTCCCAGCACAAGCTGCAGGTGTACCTGGAAAGCCTGGGCGAGCTAAGCATGGAGGAGCAGGATAAAATCATCGGTGAAGTGGGCCGGCGCGTGCAGCCCGCGGAGCTGCGCGAGCTGATGGACTTCGCCTTTCTGGCCCTGCACGGGCCCGGCGGCGAGGATGGTGCCATTCAGGGCCTGCTCGAATGGTACGGCATCCCGTACTCCGGCTCGGGCGTGTTGCCCTCGGCCTTTGGCATTGATAAGATTGCCCAGAAAAAGCTGCTCAAAGCCCTGCATAAGCCTACGCCCGACTACCGCGTGCTAACCGGCGAGGAATGGGACACGGCCGCCAGCCAGCCGGCCATTATGGATTACCTGGTGCGCGAGCTGGGCCTGCCGCTGGTGTTTAAAGCACCGCGCCAGGGCTCCAGCATCGGTATTTCCATTCTGCGCGAAGCCAATGCCGAGCAGTTTGCTCGCGCCGTGGAGCGCAGCCTGTTCCGCAAAACCGTGACCCGTGAGGAATGGACGCGCCTAGGCGAGCAGGACAAGATTGCCTGGGTCCAGCACCTGACCGACATCCGCGACGGTATTGGTCTGCCGGTGGTTTTGGACGCGGAAGCCGAGGTTATTTATCACCCTGAAGCCCTGCTAAACACGCTCAACGAGCGGCTGCAAACGGCCGAATCGGTGCGGCTGACCAACGTGGACGGCGAGGCCCAGGTGCTGGTTGAGTCGTTCGTAGCAGGCCGGGAGTTCAGCTGCATCGTGGTGGAGGACCCGCAGGGCAACCCGCTGGCCTTGCCCCCCACCGAGATTGTGAAGGGCGAGGAAATGTTCGACTACCGCTCGAAGTACCTGCCCGGCCTCTCGCGCAAAATTACCCCGATTGACCTGCCCGAGGACGAGATTCAACGCATCCGGGAGGCCTGCGAGGAGATGTTCCGCACCTTCGGCTTTCAAGTCTACGCCCGCATCGACGGATTCATAGTTGCAGGGAATGAGGGCAAGGGGGTAAGAGGGTATGAGGGAGAACAAACGCCTACCCTTCCAAACGCCCAAATTTTCCTCAACGACCCGAACACGACCTCGGGCATGCTGCCGGCGTCGTTCTTCTTCCACCAGGCCGCCGAAATCGGGCTGAACCCCTCGCAGTTCCTCACCTACCTGATTCGCACCTCCCTGGCCGCTCGGCGCCGCGCCGGCATGAAGCCCGTGCAGTTGGGAGGTTTGCTCCAGCAGCTCGATGAGGCCGTGGCCTCGCGCCAGCACGAGGAGCGCACCCGCACCAAAGTGGCCGTCATTATGGGCGGCTACTCGTCGGAGCGCCACATTTCGGTGGAAAGTGGCCGCAACATCTACGAGAAGCTCAGCTCCAGCGTGAAGTACGAGCCCGTGCCCGTGTTTCTGACCGGCAACAGCCAGGAATTCCGCCTCTACGTGCTGCCCATCAATGTGATGCTCAAGGACAACGCCGACGACATCCGGGAGAAAATCGAGTATGCCGAAGCCGGCCACGCCCTGCACCCGGTGCTGGAGCGGATTCGGATTGAGGCCAATGCCATTACAAGCACCTACGCCGGTCAGGCCACGGCTCAGCCCCGCTGCCTGTCGTTCGAGGAGCTGGCCCACGAGGTGGATGAAGTCTTTATTGCCCTGCATGGCCGCCCCGGTGAGGATGGCGCCCTGCAGAAGCAGCTGGAGCAGTACGGCCTGCCCTACAATGGCTCGGGCGTTGAAAGCAGCAGCATCACCATCAACAAGTTTGAGACGAACCGCCGCCTGCGCGAAGCCGGTTTGCGCGTGGCCGAGCACCGCATGGCTGCCCGCTTGGAGTGGGACGCCGACGCCGAAAGTTTCTACCGCAGCCTGGAAACGCAGTTTCACTACCCCTTCATTGCCAAGCCCGCCGACGACGGCTGCTCCTCGGCCGTGAAGAAAATCAAGAACCGCGCGGAGCTCGAAGCCTTCACCCAGCTCATCTTCCGCGACCAGGAAGACCTCATGCCTGAGCCCGCCACGGTACTGAACCTAGGCTTCAAGGAGGAGTTCCCGCAAAAGGACGCCTTCCTGGTTGAAACCCTCATCAGCCGCGACGGGGCCAAGCACTTCCTCGAAGTTACCGGCGGCCTGCTCACCCACTGGAAAGCCAACGGGCAGCTGGAAATCGAAGTATTCGAAGCTTCCGAAGCCCTGGCCAACGGCGAGGTGCTGAGCCTGGAAGAGAAGTTTCTGGCCGGCGAAGGCCAGAACATCACGCCCGCCCGCTATGCCCCGCAGGCGCAGGAGCGGCAGCGCATTTCGGATGAGGTGAAAGCCGAGCTCAAGCGTGTGGCCGAGGTGCTCAACATCCAGGGCTATGCCCGCATCGACGCCTTCGTGCGGGTGCGCGAGACGGGGGCCGTGGAGGTTATCATCATCGAGGTAAACTCTCTGCCCGGCATGACGCCCGCCACCTGCATCTTCCACCAAACGGCCCTCAACGGCTACACGCCCTACGATTTCATCGACCGGATTCTGGAATTCGGCAAAGAGCGCAACGCCAAGCTGACCGCCGCCGGCTAGAGCCAGAAGCTATTCTAATGCCCCTCCTCAACTGAGGAGGGGAACTGGTTTATAGTTTTCTAATGGCATTTAGCTCCTACCTTTCGCGCTGAATTCCGGCTCCCAACTTTTAGCATTTCTTCCCCAATGTCATTTCTTAAATCGGATACGCCCCTCGACCTGGTAAAGCACCTGCTGGTGATTGGGGCCGCGGGAGCGTTGCTGCTGTTTGGCTTCTTTTTCGTCTACCTGCCCATTACCACCAACCACGGCGAAACCATCGTGGTGCCCAAGATTACGGGCATGAAGCAGGAAGCCCTGGAAGACTACCTCGACGAGCGGAACCTGCGCTATTTCGTGGACGACAGCAGCTATAACCCCACCATTGCGCCCTTCACCGTGCTGACCCAGGACCCTGCACCGGGCGAGCGGGTGAAGGAAGACCGCAAAATCTACATCTCGGTGAGCATGAAAAACCCACCGGTGATTAAGATGCCCAAGCTGGTAGACGGCTCGGTGAAAAATGCCCAGATGATTCTGAAAAGCTACGACCTAGTGGTGGGTGAAATCAAGCTGGTGCCCGACCTGGCCCAGAACGCCGTGCTCAAGCAGCTCGTGAACGGGAAGGAAATTGCGCCCGGTGCCCCCATTGCCAAAGGTACCCGCGTGGATCTGGTGGTCGGCGACGGGCAGGGTAACCAGGAGTTCCCGGTGCCCAACGTGGTGAACATGCCCCAGGATGAAGCCGCCACGCTGCTCGTGGGCCAGGGCCTGCAGGTGGGCGAAATTTTCTACCAGCCCGCCGAGGAAGGTCAGACGGATGGCACCGTGGTGAAGCAGCGCCCCGTACCTTCGCCCGGCGCCACTATCCGCATGGGCCAGCTCGTGGACCTGTGGATAGCCGGCGACGCCCCGCTTAAAGCCGTGGAGTAACCAGTGTTCCACTGATCAGCAGCTTTTGCAAAAGACCTTTTCGGAACCGCCGGGAAGGTCTTTTGCTTGTAGCGTATACCCGCTACTGCTGCGGCCGGGCGCCCCGGGCCCAAGCCTTGAAATATTCTGACCGCCGCCCACGTTTGGCTTACGTAACTTGCCTCTATGACCCGTTCATTACGATTAGTACAGTCTTTTCTGCTGGCGGCCGGCTTGCTGCCCCTTGCGGCCCAGGCCCAGGAAGTAGGCCCGTTGACCAATGACCCCAGCCGCGCGGCTTCGCTGACGACGCAGCCCGAAATGGCCCGCCCCAGTGTCCTCGCCCTGCCCTTTTTCGACGACTTCTCTACCCAGCCCGAAGGCGCGCCCAGCCAGGAGCGCTGGCAGCGGGGCGGCGGCACGCTGGTCAACAACCGATTTGTGCTGGCGCCACCGTCCCGCGGGGCCGTCACCTTCGACGGCCTGAAAGGCAACGGGCAGCCCTACGGCAGCTTCTTCAGCGACACCGATACGCTCACGTCCCAGCCCATCGACCTGAGCGGCCTCACGCCGGGCGACAACGTGTACCTGAGCTATTTCTGGCAGGCGGGCAATATTTTCTCGGCCCCGACCAATGCCAGCAGTTCGCGGCCGGTGTTTATCCGGCTCGAATTCCTGGACAACAACGGCATCTGGCGCCAGATCTGGATGCAGCGCAGTCAGGGCGTACGCACGGGCTTCCGGCAGCTGCTGTTTCCCGTGGCCGAAGCGCGCTACCTGCACGCGGGGTTCCAGTTCCGGTTTCATACCTCCGGCAACCAGTCGAACGTGGACAACGACGACGCCTGGAGCATCGACTACGTGCGCCTGGACCGCAACCGCTCGGCCACCGACTCTACCAGCCGCGACATTGCCACCAGCCGCCCGCTCACCAGCCTGCTGAAGCGCTACACGGCTATGCCGGTGTGGCAGTACAACGCCAATGCCACTCCCAGCGCGGAGCTAAACAACGTCATCAGCACCACAATAAACAATCTGGGCCCCGGCCCGGCCAGCACCCCGGTCGACTGGCTGGGCACGGTGCAGATTCTGCCTGCCGGCCCCGTGGCTACCACCACCAAGGCCGGCAAGTCGCTCGACCCGGGCACGCGCCAGAGCCCCGTGACGGTGGACGCCCGCAGTCTTGCCATTCCCGTGACGCCCGAAGAAAAGGTGCTGCGCCATTCTATTTACCTGCTCACGGGGGAAGCCGCTACCTCCCGCACGGTACGCAACGACACCATCTCGCGCCTTACGGAGCTGAAAAACTACTACGCCTACGACGACGGCACGCCGGAAGGCACGCTCAGCATCGAGCGGTTTTCGAACACCGGCGTCCGTTACCGCGCCTACCGCTTCGACCTGAACAAGCCCGACCAGGTGCGCAGCCTGCGCCTCTACCCAATTCTGCCCGCCGCGGCCGGCCGCCTGATTACGGCTAACGTGTGGGACGACGTGAACGGCCAGCCCGGTGCCCAGCCCAAGGCCACCCAAAGCTTCACGATTCCGGCCACGCTGCCAGCCGGCCAGCGCTACATCGACATCATCTTTTCAAGCCCGGTACCGGTTTCGGGCACGTTTTACGTGGGCTACGGGCATGGGCCGTTCGGCAACTCGGTGGTGCCTTTTGCCCTGGATCTGAACAACGCGCCTCCGGAGGGCTACTTCCTCAAAAACACGTTTGGTACCTGGGAAAACGCCTCCTTCGACTACTCCAGCGTGGGCGGTGCTCCGAATGGCTCCATTATTATGCGCCCGGTGATGACCAATAACCAGACCGTAACGGCCAACACCGAGGCCCAGGCGGCAGCAGCTTATTCGCTCTACCCCAACCCCAGCTCGGGCGTGGTGCGGGTGGAAGGTGCCTACCAGCAAGCCGCCGTGCTGGATGCCCTGGGCCGCAGCGTCTGGACGCAGCCTGCGGGCCAGAGCCGCACCGGCGAGCTGGACCTGCGCCAGCTGCCCGCTGGCGTGTACCTGGTGCGGCTTACCTTGCCTGATGGCCAGCTTGTGCACAAGCGCCTGGTGCTGGCCCGCTAACCCGTTTCGCTGATTCCTCGGCTGAATTGGCTATTGTTGCGCCCGACACCGTACTTTCTGTCACGTATCACCCGCTCCTACCCCTATGAACGACATCACCCCCGAAGAGCTAAAGCAGCGCCAGGCCACCGGCGAAACCCCCATCATCCTGGACGTGCGCGAAACCTGGGAAAATGAAGAATCCCGCATCGACGGCAGCCAGAACATTCCCCTGGGCACTCTGCCCGACAAAATTGCCGACCTGGAAGAGTTTAAAGACCAGGAAATTATCGTGCACTGCAAAGGCGGTGGACGCTCGGCTACGGCCAAGGCCCTGCTGACCCAACACGGCTTCTCGCACGTGCGCAACCTGCTCGGCGGCATCACGGCCTACAAAGCGTAGAGCAACTTTCCTTTTTAGGTTTCGAAAGCCGGCTTTCCGAACTGCGGAGGGCCGGCTTTCTTGTTGCTCGACTTTTAAGCCCTGACACCGAATACGTTATAATCAGATAAGAAATTTAATTGTACACAATCAAACATTGCGCAATCAAACCCGTTATACTTGCACAACCCTATGAGTACTCCGAGCGAAAATTCTTCTGCGGCCCTGCTAAAACTGGAAAACCAGCTGTGTTTTCCGCTGTATGCCGTTTCGCGCATGCTGACCAAGGCCTACCAGCCCTATCTGCAGGCCCTGGACCTGACGTACCCGCAGTACCTGGTATTTCTGCTGCTGTGGGAGCACGACGAGCTGACGGTGAAGGAGCTGGGCGAAAAGCTACTGCTCGACTCGGGCACGCTCACTCCCCTGCTCAAACGTATGGAACAGAAGCAGTGGCTCAGCCGCCGCCGCGACCCGCGCGACGAACGGTCGGTGCTCATTGCGCTGCTGCCAGCCGGCCAAGCCCTGCGCGAGGCCGCCTGCCACATTCCCGAACAGCTGCTGGGGCACATGGGCATGTCGCAGGATGAATTCGAGCAGCTTCGCTCCCAACTCAACACGCTTTTAACCAAGCTCGCCTGATCCGGCGGGTTATTTTTACCCAACTCACACTCTTCTCTATTCCGATGAAAATCGAAAAAATCTTCACTGCGCAAGCATTGGCCAAAGGTGGCCGCGACGGTCATGTTAGCACCAGCAACAACGTGCTGGACGTGGATCTGAGCACGCCCAAGGAAATGGGCGGCCCCGGCAAAGCGGGTGCTACCAACCCCGAACAGCTGTTTGCCGCCGGCTATGCTGCCTGCTTCGAAGGTGCGCTTGGCGTAGCCGCCCGCCAGGCCAAAGTGAAGCTGGAAGGCGTAACGGTGGAAGCCTTTATCGGCTTCGGCAAAGCGGAAGACGGCGGCTACGGCATTTCGGCCGATCTGCACGTGAACATTCCCGGCGTGGAGCAGGCCCAGGCCGAGCAGCTGGTAGAAGCCGCCCACGGCATTTGCCCCTACTCGCGCGCTACTAAAGGCAACATTGAGGTGACGCTCAATACGACGACCAACGCGTAAGCATTATTTCTGGCGCCTGTCGGGCGGCACTGCTGAAGGACTTTTTCCGCTGGAACGACCATCGTCATCACGACTCGTTTCAAAGGAATATGTCTTTCGACAACGCTGCCTGACAGGCGCCGTTGTTTCTATTCTTTTCCCAATCCTGCCGCTATGAAAACCCAAACCATTCTGCTGGCCAGCCGCCCGAAAGGTCTGCCGACGGCTGAGCAATTCCAGTTTGAAACCATCGAGCTGCCAACGCCCAGTGTGGGCCAGGTGCTACTCAAAACCCTGTACGTATCGGTCGACCCCTACATGCGGGGTCGCATGAACGAGGGTAAATCCTACGTGCCGCCTTTTACCGTGGGCGAGCCTATTGCGGGCGGGGCCGTGGCCGAAGTACTCGAAAGCCAAAATGAAGCCTTGCCGGTGGGCAGCGTGGTGGTCGGCAACCTGCCCTGGCAGCAATACAGCCTCGCCGACGGCAAAGGCCTGAACCGCATCCCGACCGACAAAGCCCCGGTGAGCTACTTCCTGGGCCTGCTGGGCATGCCGGGGCTGACGGCCTACTTCGGTCTGCTCGACATTTGCCAGCCCAAAGCCGGCGAAACGGTAGTCGTATCGGGGGCAGCCGGGGCCGTGGGCATGGTGGTGGGCCAGCTGGCCAAGATTGCGGGAGCACGTGTGATTGGCACGGCCGGCTCGGATGAGAAGGTGGCGTACCTGAAGCAGCTGGGCTTTGATGAGGCTATCAACTACAAAACCACGCCCGACATTGCCCAGGCCCTGGCCGCTGCGGCCCCCAACGGCGTAGACTGCTACTTCGACAACGTGGGCGGCCCCATCACCGACGCGGTGTACGACCTGCTCAACAAGCACGCCCGCATTGCCCTCTGCGGCCAGATTTCGAGCTATAACGATACCGAAGCCCCCGTAGGCCCCCGGCCCGAAGGCAAGCTGCTCAAAACCAGCGCCAAGCTCCAGGGCTTTATCGTGAGTGACTACTTCAGCCGCTGGCCCGAAGGCGTACGGAAGCTGACCGAGTGGTATGGCCAGGGCAAACTGCAGTTCGAGGAAACCATTACCGAAGGCTTCGACCAGATTCCGGCCGCCTTCCTGGGCCTTTTCACAGGCGAAAACACCGGCAAAGCCATTGTGAAAGTAGCCTAGCCGCTTTACCTCCCTCCCCTATTTCCCGCAACATGAGCACTTCAGCCGATATCTATTGCGTAGCCGCCGAGTGGCTGGTGCAGCCCGGCCACATAGAAACTGTGCGCCGCCTGCTGCTCGAAGCCGCGGCGGCCGTGCGCCAGCACGAGCCCGGCAACCTGGTCTACACCGCCCACCAGTCGGCCGACGAGCCGGCGCGGTTTTTCATCTACGAGCAGTATGTGAGCCAGGACGCGCAGCTAGCCCACCGGGCCGCCCCGCATTTTCAGGAGCTGGTGCTGAATCAGATTGTGCCCCTGCTGGCCGAGCGCAAAACCACGTTTTACCGGCTGCTGGCCTAAGTACGGCCCTTTTCACTTTCCTTTCTTCCCCTTTCTACACAACGCACTATGAACATATTATTGGTATTGACGTCCCACGACGAGCTGGGCAACACGGGTCACAAAACCGGCTTCTGGCTGGAGGAATTTGCCGCCCCCTACTACGTTTTCAAAGATGCCGGCGCCACCCTCACGCTGGCCTCGCCCGCCGGGGGCCAGCCGCCCCTCGACCCCAAGAGCGACGACCCCAGCGCCCAGACCGACGCCACCAAGCGCTTCAAGGCCGACCCCGCCGCCCAGCAGGCCCTGGCCTCCACGGTGAAGCTCGACTCGGTTTCGGCTGCCGACTACGACGCGGTATTCTACCCCGGCGGCCATGGCCCGCTGTGGGATCTGGCCGAGGACAAAAAGTCGATTGAGCTGATTGAGACGCTCTATGCGGCCGGCAAACCGGTGGCCGCCGTGTGCCACGCGCCCGGCGTGCTGCGCCACGTGAAAGCCGCCAACGGCGAGCCGCTGGTGAAAGGCAAAAAAGTAGCCGGCTTCACCAACACCGAAGAAGCGGCCGTGCAGCTCACCGACGTTGTGCCCTTCCTGGTGGAAGACATGCTGCAGGAAAACGGCGGCAACTACTCCAAAGGTGCCGACTGGCAGCCCTACGTCGTGACGGACGGCAACCTGATTACGGGTCAGAACCCGGCTTCTTCGGAACCCGCCGCCGAAGAATTGCTGAAACTGCTCAAGAAGTAGGTTTCCGAGCGGAACCCTGTACGTCGCCCCGGCTGCTCTGGTATCAGAAGCGGCCGGGGCGACGTTGGTTTTGAGGTGGGATTGGTCGGCAGTTTGTGTTGCAGAAGCGGCGGTTTGTATAGCTCCGCGGGCAGGTGCGGGCCGCACCTTTGCCGAGTACTTTCTGCCACCCATTCCCCTGCTCTATGAACCTGACTTCCTTTCGCACCCTGGGCCGCTCGGGCCTGGTGGTTAGTCCGCTGGCCCTGGGCACCATGACCTTCGGCAACCCACGCTGGGGCTCGACCGACGAGATATCCGAAGCCGTTTTTACGGCCTACGTGGAGGCGGGCGGCAATTTCCTGGACACTGCTGATGTATATTCCGGCGGCCGCAGTGAAGAGTTGCTCGGCCGCTACATCAAGGCCCGCGGCCTGCGGGAGCAGCTGGTACTGGCTTCTAAATTCGGCTTCAATGCCCAGCCCGGCAACCCTCACGCCGGCGGCAACGGCCGCAAAAACCTGTACCGGGCCCTGGAAGGCTCCCTGCGCCGTCTGGGCACCGATTACCTGGACCTGTACTGGCTGCACACCTGGGACATGGTGACGCCGGTGGAGGAAGTGCTGCAAACGCTCGGGGACCTGGTGCGGGCGGGCAAAATCCGCTACTTCGGCTTCTCCAACGTGCCCGCCTGGTACGCGACCCAAGCCGCTACGCTGGCGGCGGTTCACCATCAGCCCGGCCCTATTGCCCTGCAACTCGAGTATTCGCTCGTGTCCCGCACCATTGAGCAGGAGCACGTAGCCGCGGCCCGCGCCTGCGGGCTGGGCATTACGCCCTGGAGCCCCCTGGCGGCTGGTTTTCTGGCGGGCAAGTACCGGCCCGAAGGCACCGGCTCAGCCAGCGGCCAGGGGCGGCTCACCGGCCCTAACCCCTTTGGCAACAGCAAGTTTACCGACCACAACTGGCGCGTGCTGGAAACGCTACGCGACGTAGCCGCCCAACTGGAGCAACCCCTGGCTCCGGTGGCTCTGGCCTGGACGCTGGCCCAGCCAAGTATCAGCTCTCTTATTCTGGGAGCCCGCCAGCTTAGCCAGCTTCACGATAACCTGGCTTCGCTCACCCTTCAGCTTACGCCCGAGCAGCTGCAGCGGCTGGATGAAGCCAGTGCCCCGGCCCCGACCTCCCCCTACGGCATCTTCTCGCCGGCCGTCAACCGCAGCATCTTTGGGGGCCACGAGGTGCAGGCGTGGCGGTAGATGCCGCGTTTTGTGTTGCACAAGCACCGGTTTGTATAGCTCGGCCGGAGTGCTGCCGCCAGACCTTTGTAGTGTAATCTGTTCCTACTATTCCCTTGACAACCACAACAATGAGCACCATCAAAAAAGTAGCCCTGGGCAGCCAGGGCCTGGAAGTACCCGTCGAAGGCCTGGGCTGCATGGGCATGACGGCCGGCGTAAACGGTATGAGCGTGTATGGCGAGGCCGACGAAACGGAAAGCGTAGCTACCATTCACCGGGCCCTGGAGCTGGGCATCAACCTGCTCGACACGGCCGACCTGTATGGCCCGCTGCTGAACGAGCGGCTGGTGGGCCGGGCCATTGCCGGCCGGCGCCAGGAGGTTATTCTGGCCACCAAATTCGGCTTCGAAGTAGATGACCAGGAAAACTGGACCGGCCAGTACAACGGCCGCCCCGAGTACGTGCGCAAATCCATTGAACGTTCGTTGCGCAACCTGGGTACCGACTACGTGGACCTTTACTACCTGCACCGCCTCGACCCGAACACGCCCATTGAAGACACCGTGGGGGCTATGAGCCGCCTGGTGGAAGAAGGCAAAGTGCGTTATTTGGGCCTTTCCGAAGTGTCGGCCGACATTCTGCACCGCGCCCACCAGGTGCACCCCATTACCGCTTTGCAAACTGAGTACTCGCTCTTCGACCGGGGCGTGGAGGAAAACGGCATGCTGCAGCTCACCCGCGACATGGGCATCGGCTTTGTGGGCTACTCGCCGCTGGGCCGGGGCTTTTTGTCTGGTGAACTCAAGAGCCCCGACGACCTGGAAGCCTCCGACTCGCGCCGGATTTTCCCCCGTTACCAGGGCGAGAATTTCTACCGGAACCTGGCTTTGGTCGAAAAGCTCCAGGCGCTGGCCCAGGCCAAGGGCGTCATGGCCGCGCAGCTGGCCCTGGCCTGGGTGCTGGCCCAGGGCGTGGTGGCTATTCCGGGCACCAAGCGCCGTAAGTACCTGGAGCAGAACGTGGCGGCGGCCAGCCTTGCGCTCAGCCCCGCGGAATTAGCCGAGCTGGAAGCCATTATGCCGGTGGGCAGCTCGGCCGGCGCGGCTTATCCCGAAGGTTTCTAAAGCTGATCAGGGGGTTGGGCTGTTCGTATTCAACCCGGAAGCGGTTTGCGAACCAGCCAGGCAGCGAACAGCCCAACTTACCTCTTACCTTACCCCGCTATGAAAGCTGCCGCCAAAGAATTCCTGGTTCTCAACACCGTCACGGACTATACCCGCTTCTACGGTTTGCCCGCCCCGGCCCACCCGCTGCTCACGGTAGTCGACCTGGAGGAGGCACGCTGCCTGCCCCGCGTTACGACGCCGGTCGTGCAGCAACTCTATACCGTGGCCTTGAAGCGGGGCCTGAAAGGAAACATCATCTACGGCCGGCAATCCTACGATTTCAGTGAAGGCGTCCTGTTTTTTCTCGGGCCCGGCCAGGTATTCGCCGCCGATGACACCCTGGATGCATCGGAACTGAGCGGCTGGATGCTGATTTTCCACCCCGATCTGCTGTTGAAGCACCCATTGGCCAAGAAAATGGCCGGCTATTCTTTCTTTTCCTACCAGGCCCATGAAGCCTTGCACGTCTCGGCCAAGGAAGAAACCTTACTGGAAGGCCTGCTGCGCGGTATCCGGGCCGAATACGACCAAGCCATTGACGCCTTCAGCCAGGAGCTGCTGGTTTCGCAGCTCGACGTACTGCTGAGCTACGCCAACCGCTTTTACCACCGCCAGTTCCTGACCCGGCGCACGACCGAGCACGACTTGCTGAGCCGGTTTGAAACCCTGCTGACGGCCTATTTTACCCAGGATGGCGAGCAGCCCCTGCCCACCGTGCAATATTTTGCCGATGCCCTGCACGTGTCGCCGGCTTACCTGAGCGACATGCTGCGTACCCTGACCGGACAAACCACCCAGCAGCATCTGCACCACGCGCTGATTGAAAAGGCCAAACATCTGCTGCTCAGCACGTCCTTATCTATCAACGAAACCGCCTTTCAGCTCGGCTTCGAATACCCACAGTACTTTACCCGTCTCTTCAAGAGCAAAACCGGCCTGACGCCGGCCGCCTTCCGGGTGTCGGCGAATTAAAAGCTACCCCAGCCGCCCATCCGGGGCGTAGCGCAACTCGCCCAGTTCCACCAGCTCCCGCAGCTGCTCGGTAACGGCAGTGGCTTGGCCGGGGGCAAAGTAGGCTAGTACTTCGCGCGGGGTTTGGGGCGTCGTTTTCAGGAGCTGCACCAGCTGCTCGCGCAACCCGGTTACGGGGGCCGCAGGCTGCCGGGCTTTCTTTTGGGCCAGGCAATAGTCGCACACCTTGCAGGGCGCCGCGTCCAACTCGCCGAAGTATTCCAGCAGCAGTTGCTGGCGGCAGCGCCCCCCGTCGGCGTAGCGTATCACCGATTCGGTTTTGTGCACGGCCAGCTCCCGGGCCTGGTTCAGGCGCTTCTGGTCGAGCGGTAGCTTGTCGGCATCGTGGCGGCCGGTGGTAAACAAGGCCTGGGGCGACTCGTGCTTGGGCTGGTACTGAATAATACCGGAGCGGTGCAGAAACACGAGCATCTTGCGCACATCCAGCACGCTTTTCTTCAGGTGCTGGGCCAAGCTGTTTTCCGAAATACGCTGGAAGCCTACGAATAGCTCCCCGCCGTTGAAGCGCAGCAGGCTTTTAATAAGCTGGTCGTGCTGGGCGTTGGCCACCTGAAACCGGTACAAATCGGTATGGTCGATGGGAATGTGGACCCGGGCCGGGTTGTTCACGGCCTCGTTTACCTGCACGAAACCTTCCCGCTCCAGGGTCCGGAGGCTGTTGTGCGCGTCCAGGGCCTTGATGCGGTAGGTTTCGGCAAATTGCTGCAGGTCGAAGTCGAAAGCCACCAGCTCACCACCACCCACTGCCGTGCGCGAGAAGTTGGCTAGCGCCTGGTACACGCGCCGCACGGTATCGAGGGGCGGAAAGGCTTGCTGGGTGCGGCGGCGCAGCTCGTCGGCGTCGTTGGGACCCTGCAGAAGCACGGCAAAGGCGTACTTCTCGTCGCGCCCGGCTCGTCCAGCCTCCTGGTAGTAAGCTTCCAGGTTGTCGGGCGCGTCGAGGTGCACCACCAGGCGCACGTCGGGCTTGTCGATGCCCATCCCAAAGGCGTTGGTCGCCACGATGCAACGGATGCGGTTCTGCATCCAGTCCTGCTGGGTGCGGGTGCGCTGCTCGGAAGGTAGGCCAGCGTGATAGGGTGCGGCCTTCACCCCGGCCTGCTGCAGAAAAGCAGCCGTATCCTCGGTTTGACGGCGGGTGCGGGCGTACACAATGCTGGTTTTGTCGGCTCCCACGCCTCGCACTACTTCCTCCAGGCGCCGCAGCTTGTCTTCGGTACTCAGCACCGAGTACGAGAGGTTGGGCCGGGCAAAGCTTTGCTGAAACACCCGATGGGTGGCTCCGAAATGCAGCTTTTCGACAATATCCTGGCGCACCTGCTCGGTGGCCGTAGCTGTGAGAGCAATGCAGGGCACACCGGGCAGCAGCTCCCGCAGCTCAGCAATGCGCAGGTAGGGCGGGCGGAAATCGTAGCCCCACTGCGAAAGGCAGTGCGCCTCGTCCACGGCCAGCAAGCTCACCTTCATCTTCTTCACCCGGGCCTGAAACATGTCGGTCAGCAGCCGCTCCGGACTCACGTAGAGAAACTTCACCGGCCCGTACACGCAGTTGTCCAGGGTCTGGTCAATTTCGGTATGGCTCATGCCCGCATACACGGCCTCGGCTTTGATGCCACGCTTGCGCAGGTTTTCCACCTGGTCCTTCATCAGGGCAATCAGCGGCGACACGACTACGCACAACCCCGGCCGGGCCAGGGCCGGCACCTGAAAGCAGATGCTCTTCCCTCCTCCGGTAGGCAGCAGCGCCAGGGTATCCTGCCCAGCCAGCACCGAGCGGATTATATCCTCCTGCAGAGGCCGGAACGCCGAGTGGCCCCAGGTCTGGCGCAAAACCAGCAGAATGTCGTCGGTGGGTAGCTGTGACAAAGCGCGTAAGGATAGAGGTAGAATAGACTAGCGAAGGTACAGCAGCCGGGCGGGAAACGGAAGCACTGCTTTTGCTGCCTGTTTTGCTCGTCTGTCATCCTTGATCTGGCGTACGCCAGCGAAGAACCTTATCAGCTTAGAAAGTCACTTATATGAACGACTTGTGCTAGCTTGATAAGGCCCTTCACTTCGCTTTGCTCCATCTAGGGTGACAGACCTGGCGTTGAGCACAACACAAAAAAACCCGGCTCCATGACGGAACCGGGCTTTCGAATAAAATAAGCTAACAATAAATCCTTAGGCGGCAGCCGACTCGCCGTTCTCACGGTCGTCGATGGCCTTCTTGAGCTTGGCAATAGCCTGGGTGGCGCGCTCTTCGTCCAGACGGTTGATGTTCAAGAGCATCTTGGTCTTCTCCTGACGGGTAATCACCGGATGGTTGAGCAGACGGATGATTTCCTCTTTCTGAGCGGCCGTAGCGTAGGCTACTGCGGGAGCGGCAGCTTCAACTGCTACAGGCTCAGCCGGCACGGCCTTCATGGCGGCGGCTACCTGGGCAGCGGGAGCTTTCTGAGGAGCCGGAGCAGCAGCAACCACCTTCGCATCGGTCGTGTTTCCGCCGTAATCCATTTCCTCAGCCGGGGTAGGCTCGTAGCCCGCAGCCCGGATAATCCAGGCCAGGATGTTACGGTAGGCTTTGCCGATAGCCCGGGTCTGGGCCATGCTCATGATGGCAAACTCCTGGTAGAACTTCTTGCCCTGCTCTTTGCTCGAGCAAATGGCGAAGCCCGCCCCTACCGTGTGGCCGCTGCGCAGATCGAACAGCGTCACTTTGGCCTGATACTTTATTTCAGATTCGGTCGAAACGTTGATGACATGGTCGACGATGGGCACAATGCCCAGGCGCGAGCCGGCATACTGCCAGCCTTCCACGTTCACGAACTCCTTGCCCTGCACATTCGTGGTGAGCTTGTTGTCCTTGATGAACTTGGCCAGATCCGTGGCCAAGTGCAACGTCTCATCGGAGCGCGAAATATCGTAGCTCTCGATTTTGGTCTTGTTGACCTGGGTTTTGGGTGCTTTCGTGGCTTCGTTCATGGCGGTTTCCATAAGTGTCCTGTAGTACGTTCTGTTGTTCTATTACTAAACTAAAGTACGGGGTTTTTGGTGCAAAAAACCAGCACTTTTTTAGTAAATTTTATCATTGATTATCAATTACTTACAAAGTATTTTGAAATACCTTGTTTCTAACCAGGTTAGTACAATAGCAAACGTAAGCCATATACTATGTGTTCCTGGCTTCCGCACTATATGCTAAAATATTTAGCCAAGGCGACTTTACTCCGGCTTTCGCAACTACCCCAACAAAAAAGCTCTGCCGGACCGGAGTCCAACAGAGCTTACAACGTATTTGCTATGAGGGGGTTATCGGAAGCTGAACGCTAGCCTTCCCAGATGTTGCCGTCCTTCATGGTGATTTTGCGGTCGGCCATTTCGGCCAGCTGGTCGTTGTGAGTTACAATCACGAAGGTCTGGCCCAGCTCTTTGCGCAGCAGAAAGAATATCTGGTGCAGCTCCTGGGCGTTCTGCGAGTCGAGGTTGCCGCTGGGCTCATCGGCAAAGATAATTTCGGGCGAGTTGATCAGGGCCCGGGCCACGGCCGTGCGCTGCTGCTCCCCGCCGCTCATTTCCGAGGGCTTGTGGTCGGCGCGGCGCTCCAGGTTCAGCATGCCGAGCAATTCGCGGGCCCGCACCCGGGTTTCCTTCTCGGAGCGGCCCGCCAGGTAAGCCGGCAAGCACACGTTTTCGAGGGCCGTAAACTCGGGCAGCAGGTTGTGAAACTGGAAAATGAACCCAATGTGACGGTTGCGGAACTTGGCCAGGTTGGAGCGGCCCAGGGAGCTTACCGAGGTACCATCGAAGAGCACCTCGCCTGAATCAGGGTTGTCGAGCGTGCCCAGAATGTGCAGCAGCGTGCTTTTGCCGGCTCCTGAAGAGCCCACAATCGACACGATTTCCGATTTCTCAATCGTCAGATCGATGCCCCGGAGCACTTCCAGCGTGTTGTATTTCTTTCGAACGTTGATGGCCTGCAGCAAGGGAAAGCAGAATTGAATGAGCGCGTATTAAAAACAAATCTACGGAATGTAGGGAGTTGTCGGGTTTCGAATGCAGATTAGCCTTCGTTTGCCGACCAGCTCCCGGCCCTGCTACGCATAAAACGCTGGCAGTGCTGCTTCTGCGCCCAATTTCTTTTTCATCTACTTTCCGCTTTGCCCGCTTTGCCCGCTATGCCTGCTCTGTTTGCCTCGCGCTCCTGGCTCTGGATGTGGCCCGCAGCTGCGCTGGGGTTGCTGTTGGCCGTTGCAGCGGCGTGGTGGCAGTGGCCCCACTCCCCCACGCCGCTGCCGCCTATCCAGGCCCCGGCCCGGCCCCTCTCGGAACTGCTGGCCGATGGCCGCTACCGGGGCGTGAGCTGGGTAGCCGGCGACTCGGTAACCGATGCCGACCTGGCGCCCCTGACCCGCGCCCACGTCACCTGGATAGCGCAGATACCCTTCGGCTGGCAGCCCGACGCCCAGCAGCCCACCGTGCAGCTGCACACCGGGGCCGGGCAGCGCCGCCGCAGCCGGGGCGGCTACTGGGGCGAAACCGACTTTGGTATTGTATTCACGGATCAATTGGCCCGGAAACGCAATATTCAAACCCTGCTCAAGCCGCACTTGTGGGTGCGGGGCAAAGGCGCTTGGCCCGGCAGCATCAGCATGCAGACCAAAGCCGACTGGCAGGCCTGGTTTGCGTCCTACTCCACATTTTTGCTCCACTATGCCCGGCTGGCCGAAGCCCACCACTTTGGCGGCCTCTGCATTGGCACCGAGCTGGAAAAAACCGTGGGCCACGAAAAGGAATGGCGCCGACTTATTAAGGAGGTGCGCAAGATCTACCACGGCCCCCTGACCTACGCCGCCAACTGGAGCGGGGAGTTTGAGCAGGTGAAATTCTGGGATGCCCTGGACTTTATCGGCATTCAGGCCTACTTCCCGCTGAGCAAGAACGCAGGGCCGCCCAAAGCCGAGCTGCTGGCAGCCTGGCAGGCCCACCGGGCGGCCATCGAGCGGGTGCAGCGCCACTACAACAAGCCGGTGATCTTCACCGAGGCCGGCTACCGCAACACCGCCGACGCCGCCATTGAGCCCTGGATCTGGCCCGACCGCACAGCCGTGCTGCTTACCCCCGATGAGCAAACCCAGGCCGCCTGCTACGCCGCCCTGTTCGAGACGTTCTGGCCCCAGCCCTGGTTTAAGGGCCTGTTTATTTGGAAATGGTACCCCGGCCTGGCTCCCGATGGTCCGGCCCGCCGCCACGCCGACTTCACGCCCCAGCACAAACCCGCCGAGCAGATTATGGCCCAGTGGTACGGGCAATGAACTAGGAGCTACCCACCGGCAGGCCGGCACTAACCGGATTATTCCGGCCGGGCCATGGCAACAAATACAGGCCGCTGAGGGTTAGAAGCCAATTTTCACCTCCTATATATCCCGAATACTGGGCGCCCCTCGCAATGACAGCGAATAATGCCTACTTTCGTGGCCTAGTAGAACACCACCCCGTCAACCCCCATTGAACTGACCCTCTATGAACATTCACGAGTATCAGGGTAAAGAAATCCTCAAAAGCTACGGCGTCCGTATCCAGGAAGGCATTGTGGCCGACACCGCTGATGAAGCTGTAGAAGCCGCCAAAAAGCTGACCGCCGACACCGGCACCAGCTGGCATGTGATTAAGGCCCAGATCCACGCGGGTGGCCGCGGCAAAGGGGGCGGGGTGAAACTCGCCAAAAACCTGGAGCAGGTAAAAGACATTGCCGGCCAGATCATCGGCATGCAGCTCGTCACCAAGCAAACCGGTGCCGAAGGCCGCAAGGTCAACAAGGTGCTGGTGGCCCAGGACGTGTACTACCCCGGTGCTTCCGAGCCCAAGGAATACTACATGAGCGTGCTGCTCGACCGTACTTCCGGCAAAAACGTCATCATCTATACCACCGAGGGTGGTATGGACATCGAGGAAGTAGCCGAGGCGCATCCCGAGAAGATCCACAAGGAAATCATTGACCCCCGCGTGGGTCTGCAGGGCTTCCAGGCCCGCAAAATTGCCTTCAACCTCGGTGTGGAAGGTGAGGCGTTCAAGGAGATGGTGAAGTTCGTAACGGCCCTATACAAGGCCTACGACGAAACCGACTCGTCGATGTTCGAAATCAACCCCGTGTTGAAGACCTCGGACAACAAGATCCTAGCCGTAGACGCCAAGGTGAGCCTCGACGAAAACGCGCTGTACCGCCACAAGGACTTCGTAGCCCTGCGCGACACCAACGAGGAAGACCCGCTGGAAGTAGAAGCCTCGGCCTCGAACCTGAACTATGTGAAGCTCGACGGCAACGTGGGCTGCATGGTAAACGGCGCCGGCCTAGCCATGGCTACCATGGACATCATCAAGCTCTCGGGCGGTGAGCCGGCCAACTTCCTCGACGTAGGGGGTGGAGCCAATGCCCAGACTGTAGAAGCTGGTTTCCGCATCATCCTGAAGGATCCGAACGTGAAGGCCATCCTGATCAACATCTTCGGCGGCATCGTGCGTTGCGACCGGGTAGCCAACGGTGTGGTAGAAGCCTACAAGAACATTGGTGACATCAAGGTGCCGATTATCGTGCGTCTGCAGGGTACCAACGCCGAAGAAGGCGCCCGCATCATCGACGAAAGCGGCCTGAAGGTGTACTCGGCCGTATTGCTGAAAGACGCCGCTCAGAAAGTAAAAGAAGTCCTGGCTTCGCAAGTCGCCTAGCGCTAGTCGTTTCCGGGTTCGGAAACGACTAGAAAAGCCCGTCCGGACTATCCGGGCGGGCTTTTTTGCGCCACATAATCATGTGGTTCCGACTGGCCATCAACAAGGTTAATAACAAATTATTATTACTTATGCAACATAGTATACCAACAACCTAACCCCGTATTTCACGTTAGAACTCAGCTCTCTCCTACCTCCTGTCCATCCTACTTGCAGACACATCTACCCATGATTCATAAGGCAATTGCAGGATTTGCGCTGATAGCAGCGCTGAGCGGCCCTGATTTGGCATCGGCTCAACGCGTGGCAGCTCCCGAGAAACCACTGGAATTTGCCCTCACTCCCGACGCGACGCCCTGTCCGTTCCAGTTCAGCTCGTCGGATGAAGCCTACCTGGTAACCCTGCGCGAGAACTACGCCCTGAACGACATCATAGCGGGTAAAACCACCGATTTCGACAAAGCCCGCACACTCTGCACCTGGGTGCATAACCGCTGGGTACACGACGGACACGTACGGGCCAAAAAGCCGGACCCGCTGTCCATTCTGAAAGAGGCGGATATGGGCAGCAACTTCCAGTGTATTGAGTACAGCATCGTGCTCAGCGGCGTGCTCACGGCCGTAGGCATCCCCGCCAGGGCCGTGTATCTGAAAACGGCCGACTCGGAAACCCGGCGCCAGGGTGCCGGCCACGCCGTAACGGAAGTGTGGCTGCGGGACCAGCAGAAATGGGCTATGCTGGACGGGCAGTGGGATGCTGTGCCCTTGCTCGACAACGAGCCTATCAACGCCATTGAGTTGCAGAAGGCCCTGTCTACCAACAATCCAGCCCTGCGCATCGAAACGGCGTCCAATACCCGCGCCAAAACCTATTTCAACTGGATCAGCCCCTACCTCTACTACTTCGATACGGTGCTCGATAACCGTTTTGGCATCAAGACCCAGCCGAGCGGCGTGATGCTGGTCCCGAATGGCGCTAAATGCCCCACCGTATTTCAGCGTGACACGCCAATTCGCCGCATGCGCTACACCAACTCGGTGGCCACGTTCTACTCCCGCCCCCTGGAGTTTATGGGCGGCGAGGCCAACAAGCCCGTGCTACCGGAAAATGGCAGTGCCTACTAATTGAGCAGCACATCAGCGTAGAACATAAAGAAGGCCCCGTTGCTTAGCAACGGGGCCTTCTTTATTCGCAGTGGTAAAATGTATTTAGGCGTTGTCGGCAGACACGGCCGCGGGCTGACCGGCTACTTTGAGTTCCACTTCCATGTTGCCGCGCGTCCCAACGGAGTACGGACAGATCTGGTGGGCTTTGTTCACCATGTCGATGGCCTTTTGCGGCTCTACTCCTTTCAGGTCCACATCCAGCACTGCGCTCAGGCCGTAGCCTTCACCCTCCTGAAATAAGGTTACGGAGCATTGCACCGTACTAGCAGGGTCCATCTTCAAGTTTTCGCGGCCGGCAATTACAATCAGTGCCTGCTGGAAACAGGCCGCATAGCCGGCAGCAAACAACTGCTCGGGGTTTGTTGCCCCCTTTTCGCCTCCCAGACCTTCGGGCACCGACATGGGCATATCGATAACGCTGTCGGAGGAGCGCACGTGGCCGCTACGGCCGCCAGTGGCCGTAGCATCGGCCGTATACAGATTCTTTTTCATGAGCAGGTGTCAGGTTAGAGAAGTAATCGGTTGTGTATCTGTCTTAACTGACTTCACCCGAATTTGGTTATCCTTGTTGCAGGTGACTTATATCAGCATCTGGCCCAAGCAAATGCGGTTTTGGTTTGGCAGGGCACATTTTTCTCTCTACTTTTGCCGCATACCAAACGTCAACTGGTCGCGTCGTACAACGGATAGTATAAGAGTTTCCGAAGCTCTTGATCTAGGTTCGATTCCTAGCGCGACCACTGAAAAGGCCCTCACGATAGCGTGAGGGCCTTTTTTCATTACTAGGGTACAGCTTGGGGTACAACCGCAGTCTTTCACAACTTCAGCCGTAGTAGTGTTACATACCTTTAGTTTTTGGATTACACGTGCCTTATGAGGCTGCGGGCTCTACTTTCCCGCTCTATTTCGTCTGCCTGTCAATAATGACGGGCACCGCGGTTGGCGTGCAGCTTCTACTTCACTTCGAAATTGATGGAGGAGCGGGTGCGCTTCAAGGCCTGCAATATTGCCAATGCCGTAGCTACTGCTTAATCAGCTTGGCCGTGAATTGCGTGGTGCCGTTGCTATAGCGCACCAGGTACTGGCCACTGGCCAAGTGCTGCAGGTCGAGCAGGGTCTGTTGGCTGCCGACCGGGCAAAAAATGGTGGCGACCCGCTGCCCCATCGGGGAATAGATGGTGATGGTGGTTTCCTGCGTGGCCACCGGATGCACCAGCAACGCCTCTGCCGTCGCTGGATTGGGGTACAGTTGCAAGCGGGTGCTGGCCGCGCGGCGCGTACCGGTTATCACCTGCGCCTCCCCTTTCACCAGCACATTCTTGAGTGTGGCAAAGCGGGTCGTGGTCGTGGTGGAGCCGCAGCTGAAATACACCCGGAACGTGAGGCGCTGCCCGGCCTGCAACGTCATGCCGCTGGCTCCGGCAAAGGCCAGGCGGTAGGCAGCCTGCGTGCCCAGGAAAACCGGTGTGGTAAAGCCGGCATTCGCTGTGCCGGGCAGCATCCCTCCGGGACCAGTGCCGCCGCTCACGTCGGCCGAGTCGGCGGCAAAGCCACTGCGCGACCATACGACCGCCATTTTCGTGTTGCTGGTAGAGCCCGTGACGTAGGCGGTGAACGACACCGAATCCACCCGCACGGGCGTTGTGCCGTTGGGCGTTACGGTGAACTGCTCGTAGTACGTACGGTTCAGGTTGCCACCGGGGCCGCCCAGGGCCGTGGTCCAGCCCCCGTCGGCTGTTGGCGCAAATGCCTGGCCGTAGCGGGTAGAATAAGGCGGAATAGTGGCCGCGGCGGAGCCCGAGGATATGACAAACTTGCGAAACGTAGGTATGCTGCCCGTCACGGCACTGCTGCGCACGGCGGCGCTGTCCTGGTTGGTGCGGGCCATGGGCCACCACAGCAGCGGAAACGACTGCGGCAAGGCGGCGGCCTGCGCCGTGCCATTCAGGGACAAGCTGACGGTGGCCGCGCCCGTGCTGGTCAGGCCGAGGCTGCCTGTGTAGGTGCCCACGCTAGCGGCGTTCAGGCGCACACTCAGGGTGGTGCTAGCCACGATACCATTGGCGCTGGGCGTGAGGATGGCACTTGATGCCCAGGTGCTGCCGCCGTTAACCGATACCTGGAAGTTGGCGGAAGGCGTGATGACCAGCCCGGCCATCAGGTTTTCGCCGCTGACGAGAATGTTCTGCGCCGCCGAGGGCTGGCTTCCCCCCTGCAGGAACGCCTGGAAGCTACCCGTAGTAAGGATGGTGGGCATACTCGACACCTGCAGTGTGTCGGTCACGTGCGTGGCCAAGCCGGCCTTGGAAGCGCGCACGTAATAGTAATAAGTGGTGCCCGGCGCGGGAATGGGGTCCGTCGTACCGAAGTTGATATTGGTGGCAACGGTCGAGGTCGTGGTGTAAACCGGGGCGTACGTGCCGCGGCGCACGCTGCTGCGAAACAATTGATATTGCACCCCGCCTATGGGCCAGCTGATGTTCCACTGCAGGGTGGAAGGCGCCGTTGCCGTGCCTTTCAGGGCCAGGAAGTTCGATACGGCGATGGGTGCGGGCGTACTGGTGCAGAAATTAGGCAACACGCTGCACGGGTTCCAGTTGCCGAGCACGGCGGCGCGGGTGTAGTTCATGGTGTCCGCGTCGGCGAGCTGGATGGACCAGGGCACGCGCTGGCTGATGTTGACCAGGTTGCCGCTGAAATCCCGGCTCTTGTACTCGGCGTACTGGATGACGCTGGTCACCGTGCCGGCGTCCCACACCTGCCAGCCGGCGGGCTTGATGGAGCTGCCCATGGTGGTGTTCAGCCACACAACTTTGGTGTGGGAGCGGTCCGTGGGCGTCGAGCCCAAGTCATTCTGCCAGGGGCGCCCCAGCGTGTACGTCGTCGTGCCCCGGTTTTCCGGAATCAGGCAGTTGCGGAACACAAAGCCGTAGGGCTGCCCGGGCTGGGTGTTAGCCGCCGTGATGTAGCCACCATTGCCGCCGTCGCGCCGGGTGCGGGCGTAGATGATGCAGTTCTCGAACACGCCCCGGCCCGCGCCGAAGATAAAGTCGACTACACCATCGATGTAGCAGTCCTTGAAATAGTTGCGGTTGCCTACCTGCGAGTTGAGTTGCACGGTATCCTGCCCGCCCAGGAAGCGGCAGTTCTTAAAGGCTATCCGGTCGCCGGTGGTGTACATGGCCAGGGCCTGCGGCGACTCTCCCCAGAAGTTCTCAAAGGTGATATTCACCGCCGTTATGTCCGAGGCGTTGATGATGACCGTGGACGTGTTGCCGGGGAACGACGGCACGTTGGCCTGGTTATAGGTAATGCGGGTATTGGCCACACTCTCCCCGGTCAACTGCAGAAACGGCTTGTTGACCGGAATCGTCACCCGCTCCCGGTACGTACCGTTCTTGATGAAGATGGTAAACGGGGTGGTGCGGCCCGCGGGCGCGGCGTTGATAGCGGCTTGCACCGTGGTGTAATTGCCGGTGCCGTCCTGGGCCACGGTCAGGTCGAACGCCTGCGCGAAGGACGAGAGGGGAAAAGCAAACAGAAAAAAGCCAACCAACACCCAGAATTGGGTGGGGAGAACCTGCCGAGTAAGGGTATTTTGCATACGAGGGTAAATAGGTGGGACACAGGAATTATTCGTTAATAATACCTCCCACTTGCCCCGCCCGATGCCAGCCCTTGCCTCCTTATTTGTGCAATCGTTACCGGCAACGATGCCGGCGCGGCAGGACCAGTTCTTGTACAGCAAAACAGTCCGAAGGTAAACGCGGCAATTCAGTTTAAGGAGGGCTATTTCTCAACTGCACCCACTAGCCAGAACCATTTTGAAACGCTACCAGTTACAAAACATTAACCCATGCGCATGAGTTAAGAACATTGCTTACCTTCGCCTTCTATGGATACCAAGTCCCTCGTCAAGTTAGCCAAATCCCTCAGCGACCCTACCCGTCTTCGCTTGTTGCAGGAAATTGCAAAAGGGGAAATTACGGTCTGTGCCGACTTGTTTCAATACGTGCCTATTAGCCAGCCCTCGATGTCACAGCACCTCAAATCCCTCTCCGAGGCGGGCTTGATTGAGTCGCACAAAGAAGGCCGGAATATGCACATGTCCATCAATGCCGAAAAGCTGCAGGAGTTGGAAGACTTCCTGCAGCTGCTTAAACCGGCTACTGTTAAAGCTTAACTAATCCCGTAGCCCGCTGGCGGTATCGTCAGCGGTTTTTACTTTTTTAAAACATTATCTCTTGCTTATGTATTTATGGTTGGTACCTTTGCTGAAGTGAGCGAAGGGTACCCGCTGCTAGTAAACATCTATGTCTGGGTTTTTTTTAACCATTTACATTAGCACATGCTTATTCAATAATATATCAACACTAATTAGTAGCATTCCAACGCACATACGACTTCACTCAAGACCCTTGTCTGGGCCGCTTTTTACCATGAAACTTTCCTCTCTTTTAGCTGGCAGCTTGCTGCTGGCGAGCTGCGCGGAGCAGCAAGCCCCGCAACAGGCCCTGACCCCGCCGGCCCTACCGGTGCAAGTACTGCATACCGGCACCGAAACCACCTACCAGGATTACCCGGCTTCTATTGAGGGCGTCGTCAACGTGGAGATTCGGCCGCAGGTAACGGGGGTGCTGGAGCGCATCCTGGTGGATGAGGGCGCGGCCGTGCGCAAAGGCCAACCGCTGTTTAAAATTAACGACGCGCCGTTCCGCGAGCAGTTGAACAACGCCCTGGCGGCCCAGCAGGCGGCGGCCGGGGCTGTGGTCAGTGCCCAAATAGAAGTCGACCGGTTTGCGCCGCTGGTGCAGAACAAGGTCGTCTCGGAGGTGCAGTTGCAAACGGCGCAGGCGGCCCTGATCGTGGCCAAGGCCAACCTGCAGCGCGCCAAGGCAGCGGTCAGCAGCGCCCGTATCAATATGGGCTACACCACCATTACGGCGCCGGTAAGTGGCTACCTCGGACGGCTGCAAACCAAGCAGGGCAGCTTAGTGGGGCCCACTGATGCGCAAGCTCTGACGCAACTTTCCGACGTGCACGAGGTGCACACCTACTTCTCGCTGGGCGAGGACGATTTTGTCACCTTCCGCAAGCAGTACGCGGGGAGCACACTGCAAGACAAGCTCGCGCACCTGCCACCAGTGGCCCTGGTACTATCCGACCAAAGCACCTACCCCACCAAGGGCAAGGTGGATATGGTGGACGGGCAGTTCAACAAGACGACGGGGGCCGTGACGCTGCGCGCCACCTTCCCCAACGCCAACGGCCTGCTGCGCTCGGGCAACACGGGCACCATTCGGTTGGCCCTGGCGCACCCCGATGTGTTGCTGGTGCCCACCGCCGCCACCGTGGAGTTGCAGGACCGCGTGTTCGTGTACGCGGTGGGCGACAGCAACCGCGTCAGCCGCCAGGCCATCACCATTCAGGGCAAGAGCGGCGCCAACTACCTAGTGAGCCAGGGCCTGAAAGACGGCGACCGGATTGTGCTGCAAGGCATCGACCACTTGCAGGAAGGCCAAATCATCCAGCCCACCCCGGAGGCTCCAAAGGCCAGCGCCGTGGTGGTGGACCAGGAAGCCGCTCAATCCGTTCAGAATTAATCGTTTCCGGTTATGTTTAAAGTCTTTATTGAACGACCCGTGCTGGCCACCGTCATCTCCATCTTGTTGGTGATTTTGGGGGCACTGGCCTTGTGGAAGCTGCCGATTCAGCAGTTCCCCGACATTGCGCCCCCCACGGTGCAGGTCACGGCGCTCTACCCCGGCGCCAACGCCGAAACGCTACTGCGCTCGGTGGCGCCCTCGCTGGAAGAATCAATCAACGGCGTCGAGAACATGATGTACCTGAAGTCGACGGCCAGTAACGATGGCACGCTCGTCATTCAGGTCAGTTTCACCCTGGGTACCGACCCCGACCAGGCGGCCGTCAACGTGCAGAATCGGGTGGCGCAGGCCACCAGCCAGCTGCCGGCCGAGGTGGTGCAGCAGGGCGTGACCGTGGCCAAGCAGCAGAATAGCCTAGCCATGATTGTGGAGCTCTACTCGGAAGACCCCGAGAAGTATGACCAGATGTTTCTGGACAACTACGCGCAAATCAACCTGATACCGGAGCTGAAACGGATTCCAGGCGTGGGCTCGGCCATTGTGTTTGGGGGCAACAAGGCCTACGCCATGCGCGTTTGGCTGAACCCGGCGCAACTGGCCAGCTACAACCTCACGCCAGCCGAGGTGATGGCCGCCATCCAGGACAAAAACCTGGAGGCCGCCCCCGGTCGCCTGGGCGAGAGCAGCCAGGAGTCGTTTGAGTACGTCATCAAGTACAAGGGCAAGCGCAACAAGCCTACGGACTACGAAAACATGATACTCCGGGCCAATGCCGACGGCTCGATGCTGCGCCTCAAGGACGTGGCGCGGGTGGAATTTGGCTCGACGACGTACAACAGCAGCGTACGGGTTTCGGGCAAGCAGGGCATGAACGTGGCCATCTTCCAGGCGGCGGGCTCCAACGCCAACGAGGTGCAGATTGCCGTGAGCAAAGCCATGAAGAAGCTGGAAAAAAACCTACCCAAAGGCGTCAAGCAACTCACCCTGCTCAGTACCAAGGAGGCGCTGGACTTGTCCATCGAGCAGGTCAAGCACACGCTCCTCGAGGCCTTTGTACTGGTGTTTATCGTGGTGTTCATCTTCCTGCAGGATTTCCGCTCGACCCTCATTCCGGCCATCGCCGTGCCGGTGGCCATCGTAGGCACGTTCTTCTTTATGCAGCTGATGGGCTTTACCATCAACCTGCTCACGCTCTTTGCCCTGGTGTTGGCCATCGGCATTGTGGTCGATGACGCCATTGTGGTGGTGGAGGCCGTGCACAGCAAGCTGGAGGAGGGCACGCACTCGGTGAAATCAGCCACCACCAGCGCCATGAGCGAGATTACTGGGGCTATTATTTCCATTACCCTGGTCATGGCGGCTGTGTTTCTGCCGGTGGGCTTGCTGGAGGGCCCGACGGGGGTGTTCTACCGCCAGTTTGCCTTCACGATGGCCATTGCCATTGTTATTTCGGCCGTCAACGCCCTGACGCTGAGCCCCGCCCTGGCGGCGCTCTTTCTCAAGCACACCCCGCACGACGGGGAGCACGCCGCCCTTAAGTCATTTAAAACCCGCTTTTTTGCGGGCTTCAACCGCAGCTTCGAGCGGCTGACTGGTCGCTACGTGGGCAGCATCAAGTTTCTGGTGCGCCACAAGTGGGTAGGTATCGGCAGCCTGGTGCTGGTGGTGGCCCTCACCGGCTGGCTGGCTAAGCGTACGCCCTCCGGCTTCATTCCAAATGAAGACCAGAGCTTTGTGGCCGTGTCCGTGACCCTGCCGGCCGCCGCGTCGATGTACCGCACCGAGCAGGTTGCCCAGCAAATCGAAAAGCAGTTAATCCCCCTGCCGTCTATTGAGGTCATCAACATGATGGTTGGATTCAACATCCTGTCGCAGGCCACCAGCCCCTCGTCCATCACACTATTTGCGCGCCTGCGGCCCATCAAAGACCGCGGGGCGGAGAAGGACATTGAGGGCATTATGGCCATAATACGCGAAAAACTGACCCCCATTAAGGGGGCGGATTTCTTCGTGTTTACCACGCCCACCGTGCCGGGCTTCGGCAACGTGGAAGGCCTGGAAGTAGTGTTGCAGGACCGCACCGGCGGCGAGCTGCCCAAGCTCGGCCAGGTCGGGCAGAACTTTATCGGCGAGCTGATGAAGCAGCCAGCAATCGGCGTGGCCTTCACCTCGTTCCGGGCTGACTACCCGCAGCTGGAAGCGGAAGTAGATGAGGTAAAAGCCGCCCAACTGGGCGTGGGCGTGAAAGACGCGCTGCAAACCATGCAGGCCTTTTTCGGCAGCGCCCAGGCCACCGACTTCAACCGCTTCGGCAAATACTACCGGGTGGTGGTGCAGGCCGACCAGGCCAGCCGCGCCGACCTGACGGCCCTCAACGGCGCGTTTGTGAAAAACAACCGGGGCGAGATGGTCCCCCTGGCCACGCTGGTGCACCTCAAGCGGGTGTTCGGCCCGGAAACGGCCTCGCGCTACAACCTCTTCAACGCGCTGACCATCAACGCAACGCCGAAGCCGGGCTACAGCTCCGGCGATGCCATTAAGGCGGTCGAGCTGACGGCCGAGAAGTACTTGCCCGCGGGCTACACCTACGAGTTTTCGGGCTTGACCCGCGAGGAAATCTCCGCGGGCAACCAATCGACCATCGTCTTCCTGATGTGTATTGTGTTCGTGTACTTCCTGCTGGCGGCCCAGTACGAGAGCTACATTCTGCCCTTTGCCGTGCTGCTGTCGCTGCCGACGGGCATTTTGGGGGTGTTCGCGGCCATCGGTTTTGCGGGCATCACCAACAACATCTACGTGCAGGTGGCCTTGATTATGCTCATCGGCCTGCTGGCTAAGAATGCCATCCTCATCGTGGAATTTGCTTTGCAGCGCCGCCACGCGGGCGAGCGGCTGGTGCAGGCCGCGCTCAATGCCTCAGCCTCCCGCCTGCGCCCCATCCTCATGACGTCGCTGGCCTTCGTGGCCGGGATGCTGCCGATGATGAACGTGCAAGGCCCGTCGGCGCAAGGCAACCATTCTATCAGCATCGGCGCGGCCGGGGGCATGTTCACGGGCGTCGTGCTCGGCCTGTTCCTGATTCCCTTGCTGTTCGTGATTTTTCAACGCCTGAACGAGCGCCTCAGCGGGACGTCCGGCCCCCAAGCCCCTGCGGTTCCGGCCGAGCGGGAACGGGAGCGGGTCCACGCCACGGTTAGCTAATCTCCATGACTACTCTTAAGAATAAACCCTGGCACCGGCTTCCGCTGGTGCTGGCAGGCTTGCTCCTTGTGGCATCCTGCAAAGTGTCGAAAGACCTACCCCTGCCCACGCTGCCGCTGCCGGCCACGTACCGCACCGCCACCAACACCGATACGGCCTCGGTCGTCAACCTGCCGTGGCGCAGCTTCTTCACCGAGCCGGCCTTGCAGCAACTGCTCGACAGCGCCACTCGGCACAACAACGACTTGCAGCTGGCTATCCAGAATATCGCCTCGGCGCAGGCCACGCTCAAGCAGGCCCGGCTGGGCTACTTCCCGGCCGCGACCCTGCAAGCGGGCGTAACGACCAACCGGCCCTCCAGCAACAGCCTGAACGGCATTTCCCTCAGCCAGTTTCTGGGCACCAAGCACATCGAAGACTATAATCTAGCACCGACCATCAGCTGGGAAGCCGACATCTGGGGCAAAATCCGCAGCCGCAAGCAGGAGGCGCTGGCCGTCTACCTGCAAAGCCAGGAAGCGCGCAAGGCCGTGCAAACGCAAGTGGTGGCACAAGTGGCCGAGGGCTATTATAATCTGCTGATGCTGGACACCCAACTAGCCGTGGCCCGGCGCAACTTCGCCCTCACCGACAGCACCCTGCGCTTCACCCGGCTGCAGTTCACGGCCGGGCAGGTGACGGCCCTGGCCGTGCAGCAGGTCGAGGCGCAGCGCCTGACGGCGGCCGGCCTCATCCCTGAGTTCGAGCAGGCCATCACGGTGCAGGAAGATGCCCTGAGCATCCTGGCCGGGCGGATGCCGGGCGGCATCAGCCGCACCGGCAACCTGCTGCGTCTACAAGTGCCGGTGGTGTCCGCAGGTGGCGTGCCGGCGGCGCTGCTGGCCCGGCGGCCCGACGTGCGCAGTGCCGAGCTGGCCCTGGACCGAGCTAACGCCACGGTGGGCTACACCAAAGCGCAGCTCTACCCCACGCTGGCCATCACGGCGCAGGGCGGCCTCAATTCCTTTCAGGCCAGCAACTGGTTTAGCGTGCCGGCCTCGCTGTTTGGCTTGGCGACGGGGGGCATTACGCAGCCGCTGTTTCAGCGCGGGGCGTTGCGCACGCAGTACCAGCAGGCCCAGATTGACCGCGAGCGGACGGTGATTCAGTTCCGCCAGCAGGTGCTGGTAGCGGTGGGCGAAGTATCAGATGCCCTCGGACAGGTCCAGCGCACGCAGACCCAGCAGGCCATTGCCACGGAGCGCGTCAGCACGCTACGCCAGGCGACGACCAATGCCAATCTACTATTCCGCAGCGGTCTGGCCAGCTACCTGGAAGTCATCACGGCCCAGAGCAACGCGCTGCAAAGCGAGCTGGAGCTGGCTTCGCTGAAACGCGACCAGTTGGAGGCGAATGTGGAGCTGTACCGGGCCGTGGGCGGCGGCTGGCAGTAACAAGCCCCAATCTACTCTACTCGCACTCCCTGCTTCGCCAAGCAAAATTCTCCTATCCCACCCTACTGCTATGGATACCAAGTCCCTCGTCAAGCTAGCCAAGTCGCTGAGCGACCCGAACCGCCTGCGCATGCTGCAGGAGATTGCGCGGGCGCAGCGGCTGGGATGCGCCAATCTGTATGAGTTTGTGCACATCAGCCAGCCCTCCATGTCGCAGCACGTGAAGGCGCTGGTAGATGCGGGCTTGGTCCATTCGTGTAAGGAAGGCCGCAACATGTACTTGACTATCAACACAGAAAAGCTGCAGGAACTGGAAAGCTTTCTGCAATTGCTGAAGATGCCCTAGCTCTCCTACAAGTCACTGGACGTTCCGAAGCAAGGCATCGCCTGGAATCGATAAACTACTCAACCCCATCCCATGAAAATCGGAATCATTGGCACCGGCCCTGTCGGCGGCTCCCTCGCCAAAAACCTGGTCGCCCTCGGCCACCAAGTGAAAGTGACCAACACCCGCCAGCCGGCCGAGCTGGCCCGCAAAGCCCAGGAATTGGGGGCTAGCCCTGCCACTCTACAAGAAGTGGTGCAGAACGTGGACCTAATCTTTATCGCCGTGCCTTTCAAGGTACTTGACGAGTTTCCCAAGGACCTGTTCCGGTCGTTGCCCCCCGAGGTTATCGTGGTGGATACCGGCAACTACTACCCCTTTCGGGACGAGAAAATCGAGGCCCTGGAGCAAGGCCAGCCGGAGAGCGTGCTGGCGGCCGAGCAGCTGGGCCGCCCCTTGCTGAAAGCCTTCAACAACCTGCTGGCTGAGACGATTGCCGACGGCGGCACCGCTCCCGGCACGCCCGGCCGCATAGCCCTTTCCATTGCGGGCGACGACAAGCGCGCCAAGCAAATTCTATCCGACCTCTGCAACGACTTCGGCTTCGACGTGGTGGATGGGGGTAGCCTGGCCGACTCGTGGCGGCAACAGCCCGGCACCCCGGCCTACTGCACCGAACTCACGGCCCCCGAGCTGACCCAGGCCCTAGCCAATGCCGTGCCCGGCAAAGCCCCGCAAATACGCGACCAGATTATCTCGGCGCTGCTGCAACGCGAAGCCTGGCCTACGCGCGAAGAAGTGGTGGCCGGCAATCGTGCCCGGCAGCTAGGCAAGGCGTAGCCGGACCACGCTTTTCCCTAGGTTCTTTTTTAAACAAAACTTCCAGCTACTATCATGGCAACTACCATCCTGCACGCGGCGCAAGCCAAATCAATCGGCGGCCGTGACGGCCGTATCGAATCAACCGACCACGTGCTTAACCTGGAGCTGACCATGCCCCGCAGCCTAGGCGGCTGGGCCCGCGAAGGCGCTACCAACCCCGAGCAGCTCTTTGCCGCCGGCTACGCCGCCTGCTTCGGCAATGCCGTCATTCACATTGCGCGCCAGGCCAAGGTGAACGTGGGCGACATCTCCATTGATGCCCAAGTGGAGCTGTTCATGAACGAAGAAAACCTGCCCACCCTCAGCGTGGCCCTGCACGCCAACCTGCCCGGCGTAGACCAGGCCCAGGCCGAGGAAATCGTGGACAAGGCCCACCACACCTGCCCTTACTCGCGCGCCACGCGCGGCAACATCGACGTGAAGCTCACTGTCACCACCGACGCCGCCGTAGCTGCCTAGACCGCCACGGTGGGCAGAGTGAACCTTACGCCCGGCTCAAGCGCAATGCTAGGGCTGGCGTAAGGTTCGCCGTGCAGCTCGGCCCGCCTGTCGGGCGAGCTGATGTACCCCCCTCTTTTCACATTCACGCATTCTCCTTATGAAGATTGGCATTATTGGCACCGGTTCCATCGGGGCTACCCTCGCGCAAAAGCTGGCGGCTGCCGGTCACCAGGTGAAAGTCACCAACACCCGCCAGCCCGACGAGCTGGCCCAAAAAGCGAAGGAGCTGGGCGGCAGCCCCGCTACCCTGCCAGAAGTAGTGCAGGACGTGGACGTGGTGTTCGTCAGCATCCCCCTGCACGCCATTCCAAAGCTGCCCACCGGCCTGCTACGCGACCTGCCCCCGGCGGTGGTGGTGGCGGATACCAGCAACTACTACCCGCAGCGGGACGGAAAAATCGACGCTTTGGAAAACGGGCAAGTCGAAAGCGTGTGGGTGGCCGAGCAGTTGGGTCGCCCCATCATCAAAGCCTACAACAACATCCTGTCCCAGACGCTGGTGGTGGGCGGCACCGCCCCCGGCACGCCCGGTCGCATCGCCATTTCGGTAGCCGGCGACAATGCGCAGGCCAAACAGCGCGTGGCTGAGCTCATCAGCGCTACAGGCTTTGACGTGGTAGACGCGGGCTCCTTGGCCGAGTCGTGGCGGCAGCAGCCGGGCACACCAGCCTACTGCACCGACCTCACGGCCCCGGAGCTGACCCAGGCCCTGGCCAACGCCGTGCCCGGCAAGGGCCCGCAGGTGCGCGATGAGATTATAGCCCAGCTCACGCAGCACGGCACGCCCCTCACGCGCGAAGACCTGCTGGCCCTGAACCGCTCGCTGGGCATGGGCGCGTAGGCTAGGTGCCCATCACCCCAACAACTTGCCTGCCGACCAACAGCAGTAAAAACGATGACGAACAAGAAAGTATGGTTTGTAACCGGGGCCTCGAAGGGTCTCGGTTTAACGCTGGTGCGGGAGCTGCTGGCCGCCGGTTACGCCGTGTCCGCTACCTCCCGCAACCTAGAAGCGCTGCGGCAAGCCGTGCCGGGAGCTAATGACCGTTTCCTACCCCTACAAATGGACCTAAGCAGCGAGGAAAGCGTGCGCCAGGCTGTTGAAGCTACTATCGGCACGCTCGGCGGACTCGACGTGGTGGTGAACAATGCGGGCTATGGCCAGCTCGGCGGCCTAGAAGAAATCAGCGACCAGGAAGCCCGCCAAAACTTCGAGGTTAACGTGTTTGGCTTGCTCAACGTGCTGCGCGGGGCTACTCCTTACCTGCGACAGCAGGGCGGAGGTAGGGTATTCAATATCTCCTCTTCGGGTGGGTTCCTGGGCCATTTTCCGGGCTGGGGCATTTACTGCGCCACCAAGTTTGCGGTGGCGGGCCTCACGGAATCGTACGCGGCGGAAGTCAAGAACTTTGGCATCCAAGCCACGGTGGTGTACCCCGGCTCCTTCCGCACCGACTTCCTCACGGCAGATTCGCTGGCCCTCCCCCAGCAGCCCTTGGCGGCCTACCACGCTATCCACGCGTCGCAGGTACTTCAAGACCAGCACTACAACGGCCAGCAGCCCGGCGACCCGTCCAAAGCGGCGGCGGTCCTTATCCAGATCAGTGAAGCCGAAAACGCACCTCTGCACTTATTTCTGGGCGAGGACGCCCACCAAGTGGCCGACCTCAAAATAGCCGCCGTGCAGCACGATTTGCAACAGTGGCAGACCGTGGCTGCTGCCACCAGCTTCCCGGTCGCCGCACTTTAGTAGCCGCGCCCGGCCCTACCTACCGAATTTAATTACAATGCAAAATCAAATAGAAAACCAGCAAAAACCGACCGTTCTGGTGTTAGGCGCCAGCGGAACAATTGGCCGCCAAGTGGTCAAAGACCTGGAAGGTCAAGCCGTCAACGTACGCATCACCTCGCGCAACCAGGAGACGGTAGAACAGCTTCGCCGTAACGGAAAAGACTGCCATTACCTGGACCTGGATGACCCCAGAACCTTCGCGCTGGCGCTGGCCGGGGTGGACCGGGTATTTCTGCTAACCGGCTACACAGTGGCCATGCTCACGCAAAGCAAAACCCTGGTGGATGCGGCAAAAAAGGCCGGCGTCCGCCATATCGTGCACGTGGGCGTGTTTGCGGAGTGGGACACGACCGATGCCCACTTTGCCTGGCACCAGCTGATTGAAAAGTACATCGAGGCCAGCGGCATCGCCTGGACCCACCTCCACCCGAACATGTTTATGGAGGTGTTTACGGGGCTGTACATACCCAAGAATCTAACCTACACCGGCTACTGGGATGACCGGCGAGTCGGCTACATTGCCTCTAGTGATATTGCGGCGGTGGCCACCAAAGCCCTCGTCGACGGCCCCGAGCGCCACGGCGGTCAGCACTATTGGCTGAGCGTGGAAACCTTTAACGGGCAGGAAATTGCGGCGCTGTTGAGCGAGGTGACCGGCCTGAAAATCAAGTATGAGAACAAAGGCCTCGAAGGCTTTAAAGAGCTGATTGAAACGCTGCTGGCGAATGGGGCGGAGAGCTGGTACGCGAATGCCAACATTGAGTTTGTGACGCAGATGCTCGACGGCCGGATGTCCTATATGTCGATGGTGCAGAACGATATTCCCTACGTGCTGGGCCGGCCCGCCAAAACCCTGCGGGAATTTCTGGAGGAGCATAAGGCTGCAATTGTGGCGTCAGCTGGGTCGATATAAAGGACAGGCAGGTACTGGTCTATGCCTGCCGAGAAGGTTCTGCCGGGGCAAAAGCACGCATTCATACTCCAAGTGATGAACAACAGAAAAACACTAAAGCTAGCCGCGGTCATTGATGGGCCGGGGTGGAATTTTTCCTCTTGGCGCCACCCCGACATGCCCGCCGACGCCGGCGAAAACATCGATTTCTTCATTCAACAGGCGCAGCTGGCGGAGCAGGCCAAATTTGAAACCCTGTTCCTGTACGATGTCAGCCACGTTGGCCCCGGCAACATTCCCTACTACCTGAGCATGTTCGAGGGGGGGACGCTCATGTCGGCCCTGGCCATGAAAACGGAGCGCATAGGCCTCTCGCTGACGGCTTCGACTTCCTACACTGACCCCTACAACCTGGCCCGGAAGGTCTTGTCGCTGGACAAAATCAGTAAGGGCCGGGCCTCGCTCAACGCCATCACGTCCAACCCCGGCGGGATGGTGAACTTCAGCCGGGGCCACCTCGGCAAAGCCGACCAGTACCCCATGCACCAAGAGTTTCTGGAGATTCTGCTGGGCCTATGGGACACGTACGAGGACGACGCCTTTCCCCGCGATAAGGAAAGCGGCGTGTTTCTGAATCCGCGCAAGATGCACCCCATCAACTACCGGGGCAAGTACTTCTCGGTGGATGGGCCGCTGAACCTCAGCCGCTCGGTGCAGGGCCGGCCGGTTTTGTACATGGCCGGTAGCTCCCCCACCTTCGTGGACCTAGCCACTTCCTACACCGACGGCGTCTTCATGGCGGGCAGCTCCTTCGAGGAAACCTTGTCCCTGTCCAATGCGCTGACCGCGAAGCTGCTGGAAAAAGGCCGGCAGCCGGCAGACTTCGTGCGGTCGGTAGCGCAAAACCCCATCGTGGGCCGCACCGATGCCGAGGCCTACGCGAAGTACCAGGCAATCCGCGCCCTAGGTCCGTATTCGCACCGACCCGTTCCCTTATTCATGGGCTCGGCCGAACGCATTGCCAACGAGGTACAGAAGTGGTATGAAGCCGGAGCAATCGATATGCTTATGGTTCAGCAAGACCATCCGTATGGGATACAAGACTTTATCGAGTTGGTAGTACCCATTTTGCAGGAACGCGGCCTCTTCCATACGGAGTACGAAGCGCAAACCCTGCGGGGAAATCTGGGCTTACCAACCCCAGCGTTCCGAACCATTTAAGCAGCGTCTCCTGCTGTTCCTGCTACTAAAGCATCTGGCCTGCTGCTACCAGCGGCCACTTACCGAAAGAAGTTATGCCTACTCCTGTGAACGAGTCCAACCGCCCGGAAAAGCAATCAGTCGCTTATTCCATCTTAGACCTAGCCATCGTCTCGCAAGGCGATACGGTGAAGCAGACCCTGAACAATTCGTTGGCGCTGGCTCAAGCTGCCGAGGCAGCCCACTACACCCGCTACTGGCTGGCCGAACATCATAACTCCGATAATATCGGCAGCAACGCGCCCCCCCTGCTCATTGGGTACGTGGCTGAAAATACGACGACCATCCGGGTGGGCTCCGGCGGCATCATGCTGCCCAACCATTCGCCTCTGATTGTGGCCGAGCAATTTGGCACGTTGGCGCAGCTCTATCCAGGCCGCATTGATTTGGGGGTGGGCCGGGCGGCGGGTACCGACTCGCCGACCGCGAAGGCCATTCGGTCGGATTTCATGCAGGCGGCCCAGGCCTTTCCGCAAGAAATCAGCAAGATTCAGACGTACTTCTCCCCTGCCAACAAACAGGCCGCCGTGCGGGCCCCTATAGCCGAAGGCACCGAAGTGCCTCTGTACATCTTAGGTTCCAGCACCGATAGCGCCCACTTAGCGGCCAAGCTGGGCCTGCCCTATGCGTTTGCCAGCCACTTTGCCTCCACGCACTTGCACGAGGCGCTGCGAATTTATCGTGACGAATTTCAGCCTTCGGCGGCGCTAAGTCAGCCGTATACCATCGTGGCCATCAACGCCTACGTGGCCGATACCGACGAAGAAGCCCAACGCCAGTTCACGAGCGTCATCCGGATGTTCGTCGGGATGTTAACGGGGAGAACAAAAGAGCCCATGCAGCCGCCAACTGACATGACCGAAGAACTGCAAGAGATGTGGCAGCATCCATCCGTCTACCAGATGCTCAAGTACTCCTTTGTTGGCAGCAAGCAAAACGTCAAGCAGCAGTTGCAAGCATTTCTGGTCGAAACGCAGGCCGATGAGCTTATCACCGCTTCCAGCATGTACGCCCTGGAAGACCGGCTCAAATCCACCCGGCTATTTGCAGACATTGTGCAGGAGATAAATGAAAACAGGTAAAGCAAAATGGTAAGTAGCGCCTAGCAGGCTAATCAGCCCTACTTCCGAAATGCGCCCAGACCGGTTTCTCATGTAGGGCCGTTTTCTGGTTATCGCCGTAAGGTAGCGGGTGGCCATCCGGCTGCCCGCTTTTTCGTTTCCTTCCTGACGCGCGCCGATAACACCCCATGCGTCGAGCGCACTATGGACCCAGGCTCGACCAAGGTCCTGCACGGCGAGGGCATCGACAACCCCGACGCCGAGCCGGCTGAAATTGCCCTAGAAGCGAATCCAAACCTGGCCTACGAGCACTGGGACGAGTACTAGCGCAAAGTCCACGGCCCGAAATTTGCCTACGAGGAACCGGGTACCGACAACGAGCCCGTGTTGCGCTACGACCAGGTGCACTGTGCCTACCGGCACATCGACCGCGGCGCAGATCTTTCTGACGCTGAAGCCTTCGCCCTGCAGTTCCCGGATGCGGGCCACTAATTCCGGAGCCAGAGCCCGACGGCCGTGCACGTAGGCCTCCCCTTTCTCGGCCGCCTTCTGCTTCTTCCGGGCCAGGCCCTGCTTCACGTTTTCGCTGAGCCGCTCACTGTAGTAGCCGGTGGCCCAGCTGAGCACCGCCTTCATGAAGTCCTTCATCGGGCCGGCCGTGTTCAGCATTGGCTCGGAGTAGCTCCAGAAACTCACCCCGCACTGCTCCAGTAGCGAGGTGTGCTCGAACACCTTCTCGATACCCTCGCGGCTGAAGCGGCTCAGGTCCCAGACGCGCACCAGGTCGAACTTGCGCTTGCCAGCGTCGGTCAGCAACTGCTGGAAGGCCCGGCGGCTCGACTTACGGCCCGAATCCTCGTCGACGTACTCCTTCACTACCACGTCGCCAGCGCGCTCGGCTTCCCGGCGCAGCACCATCAGCTGGTTTTCCGGATCCTTGTCCTGGGTCGACACCCGGGCATAGAGGGCTACTCGCACAGCTAATACAGATTAGTTAGTATGCAGATTCTATTTTCTTTTTACCTTAATAAGGTGATAAGCTCAGGAAATGGCTTGTCACTTACATAATCAACTGCTCGTAGTCCTGCCTTATTTTTGGTGTCCGTACGACCACCATGCTCCATCAGGTATTTTATGGCATTATAACAAGCAACATCATTACCGGGACCGGAGTCGCCAACCTGCGCATGCTGAGCTATATACATGATGGGAGTGAGGCCTTTCTGGTCCTGTACATTCACCCGACTTCCTTTCTCTACTAAAAACTTGATTTTATCAAGATCTACCCCGGCTGCAGCAAGCATAAGGGGCGTAACGCCTTTGGAGTCGCTGGCATTAACATCCATCTTTAACTCGTTTACCACGAATGCGGTGGTTTCCATCTCTCTACTACCGACCGTATACATCAACAAGGTATGCCCACTTGTGTCCCTGTCTTGAATGTTGTATTTGAACGTAAGAATGAGCCAGCGTAAAAAATCGACATTATTACTATCAATGGATTGCATTAGAACTGTGCTGCCATCGTCAAGACGATCATTCGGGCGGGCACCTAAAGTTATCAAGTATTCACACAGAGCCTTATTAGCATCAAGAGCGGCGTACGAGAATGCGGTATTTCCATTCTCTCCCCTCTTATTGATATCAGCTCCTTTCTGAATCAAATACTCTACTACTACTTTGTGTCCGGTTAGTGCTGCCAGCGCAATTGGGGTTGAGCCAGTTTTATCCGCTAGATTTACATCGGCTCCATTCTCAACAAGTAGCTTCACCAAGCTAAAAATTTGTTCTCGATTAGAGGGGAAAGAACCATTAGAGTAAAAATTTGCCGTTATCAACGGGGTATGACCATACTCGTCCTTCACATTCACATGTGCACCCCTACTAATTAAGTAGGCAGCCATGGGGTAATCGAGTTCTTTGGCAGCAATCAGCAAGGGGGTTTGACCAGCATCTGCTTCCCCTCGTAGGCTGTCGCTCATTATCCGAGAATTCACGTTAGCCCCTCTATTAAGCAAAATTTTTACAGCGTTAACATTTTTGCTTCTCGTCGCAGTATGAATTAGAGCCTCGCCGTTATTCCACCTTCTTTCATCAGCACCTTTAACTATCAGGTACCGCATGACTTCAACCTGGCCGCCTAGAGCAGCATAGCTTAATATAGAATCTTCGTTATCAGTAAGCGAGTCTACTTTGCCTCCTTCTTGGACGTATACCTTGATGCGTTTTAAATCTCCATTTCTTGCAGCATTATGAACATCTGGCTCGGAAGAGCAGCTAGCAAACAGGATGGATAGCAGTATAATAATACCTGAAAATAGTGTATTTCTCATTGGCATCTCAGAGAGGTATGGTAAGTCAATCCATGTCAAGCAAAAGTACTCTGTCTTCTTGTCCTAGGCTTTGGAATATGAACGCTATTCTGAGCACAGAGAGGTGTTCGAATTACTATAGGAAAAAAGGCCCCGAAAAACAGCATTTTCGGGGCCTTTTGGCGGGGTGCAAAAAGTGTTCAGAAAAGAATTGATGCGCCAACTGTAGCTGTCCAAACAATAGGGTTCCGCCTTGGTTAAGCTACTTATCTCAGGAGCCGTTTGCGGTCCTTATTTAGCAGGAAGCTGAACAGGTGCGCCCTCCAGGCGCACCCAATCCGGAAAGTCGTCCGCCAGTAAACGCGCTTCCATAAATGCGTACAGGAAATAGCCACGTTTGATTGATATGTAGCGCAGGAAGGAGGGCAGCGCGAGGCAATGCCGCAGGCCCAGCACCCACATATGGCCCTGCACTTTGGGATGCATCTGCCCCAGCCATTCTACCAGCTCAAGCGCCTTGGGGGAAGGCGGTCCAGCTGCCGGTAATACAATTCTGTTGCCGCCGTGATTCCCTGAGCAAGCTCGTCGGGCAAGGCTTTATAGGTGGCTTTCATACTTTTGGCATACGCCGCACACCGGTATTCAACCGGAATATCCGGCCACAACTAAGCGGCGGCCGCTGGCGGAAGTCGACCGAACCGGCTGGTAAACGTAAGCAACTCCTTACGCGCTATGTGTAGCCCCTGCTATGCGGGGCTGCTGGTGCAACCCTACTATTTCACTTACCCTAACTTCCAAAACCAATGATTGAATCGAAAGGCTACGCGGCGCAAAGCCCGACCACGGACCTTGCTCCCTGGACCTTTGAGCGCCGCGACGTGGGCGCCCACGACGTGCAGATTGATATCCTGTTCTGCGGCGTGTGCCACAGCGACTACCACCAGATCAAAAACGACTGGTTCCCGGGCATCTTTCCCATGGTGCCGGGCCACGAAATCGTGGGCCGCGTTACCCAGGTTGGGGCTCACGTCAAGAACTTCAAAGTAGGCGACCTGGCCGGCGTGGGCTGCATGGTCGACTCCTGCCAAGTGTGCAGCAACTGCCAGGACGACCTGGAGCAGTACTGCCTGGAAGGCAACACCCAGACCTACAACAGCCTCGGCCGCGACGGGCAGCCCACTTACGGCGGCTACGCCAACAACATCGTGGTGCGGGAGGAATTCGTGTTGCGCGTGTCGGATAAGCTCGACCTGGCCGCCGTGGCCCCACTGCTGTGCGCCGGCATCACCACCTACTCGCCGTTGCGCTACTGGAACGTGGGCAAGGGCCACAAGCTGGCCGTGCTGGGCCTGGGCGGGCTGGGCCACATGGCCGTGAAGTGGGGCGTAGCCTTCGGCGCGGAAGTAACCGTGCTCAGCACCTCTCCCGACAAGGAAGAGGCCGCCAAAGCCCTGGGCGCCCACAATTTCGTGGTGACCAAGGACGAGGCTCAGGTGAAAGCCGTGAGAGGCTCGTTCGACTTCATCCTCGACACCGTGTCGGCTCAGCACGATCTGGGCATGTATCTGTCGTTGCTGAAAACCAACGGCACGCACATCATCGTGGGCGCTCCGCCCAAGCCGCTCGACCTGGCCGCCTTTTCGCTGATCATCGGCCGTAAAAGCGTGGCGGGCTCCAGCATCGGCGGCATTGCCGAGACGCAGAAAATGCTCGACTTCGCCGCCGAGCACAACATTGTGTCGGACATCGAGCTGATTGACTTTAAGGACATTAACACGGCCTATGAGCGGATGCTCAAGGGCGACGTGCGCTACCGCTTCGTGCTGGACATCGCCACGCTGTAGCCTTTGCTAAGTCGGATACCGGCCCCGCTCCTGCTTGCACCCCGGTGCTGCAAGAGCGGGGCTTGGCTTTGCAGTTGACGGCGCCGCTGCCAGGGCCGCAACGTGCCGCTGCAGGTCCCGAACGCACCAATCAACTACTCCACCACTGCCTAACTCCATGGAAACCCAGCCCCGAACCATCTTTGCGCGGGAACTAGCCGGCGAGGTTATTTCCCTCGACGACCCGGACTACCCGCAGATCTACGCCATTATTCGCAAGGCCATCCGCACCACCTCGGAGCTGAACGCCATGGTGGTCGACGACAACGAGCAGGTGAACCGCGTGTTCAGCCAGCTGATCAACCAGCCCGTGGATGCCACGTTCTTCCTGATTCCGCCCTTCTACACCGACTTCGGCCACAACATCCGGATTGGTAAAAACGTCTTCGTGAACCACGCCTGCACCTTCATGGACCGGGGCGGCATCACGCTGGAAGACAACGTGCTGGTCGGGCCCAAGGTGAACCTGATTACCACCAACCACCCCACCGACCCCACCCAGCGGCGCAGCACCATTTCCTCCCCCATCGTGCTCAAACGCGGGGCCTGGATTGGCGCCAACGTGACCATCATGCCGGGTGTTACCGTCGGGGAAAACGCCATTGTAGGGGCCGGCGCCGTGGTGACCAAAGACGTAGCCGCCAACACCATTGTAGCCGGCGTGCCGGCCCGGGTCGTGAAGCACCTGTAGCGCCCCCGGGCCTCTTGAGCGGCAGTATCAGCCCATGCGTCATCGTCCGGCCGGCCCGGCGCACAGCCGCGCTGGCCCGGGGAGTTACCAATTAGCGCCCCGCAGCTTTTCGGGCTGAATCACCCGGATGAACTTGCTGGTCAGCTCCACGATTCCGGCCTGCCGAAACTCGCTGAGCGTGCGGCTCAGCGACTCGGGCGCGGTGCCGACCAGGGCGGCCATGTCGTCGCGGGAGATATGGATGTGCGGAGCGGAAGGCATCAGCTCACTTTCCTTCTGGTGCAGGCGCAGCAGCATGTCGGCCACGCGCTTGCGCAGGGAGTTGTAGGCCATGTCGAGCAGCAGCACTTCCTGCTCCCGCACCTGGCCCGCGAGCAGGCGCACAAACTGCCGGCTGACTTCCGGGTTGCGCAGAAGCAGCTGGGTGAAGTCGTCGGCCGGGATGTAGAGCAGCACAGAATCCTCCACGGCCACGGCCGAATCGGAATGAGCGGAGCCGTCGAGCAGGGCTTTGTAGCCAAAAAACTCGCCGGCCTGGTAGAGGCCCGTAATCAGCTCTTTGCCTGCGGCGGTGCTCTTGCTGGTCTTTACCTGGCCCGCCCGCACAAAGTAAAGCCGCGCGGCCTCGTCGCCTTCGCCATAAATCATCTGCTTGCGTGCCACGGCGTGTGGCCGACGGTCGTCGGAGAGGCTCTGCAGGGTCATGACGTTGCGGGCATCGTCCAGAAACTCGTGCAGCCCGTCGGCGTGCAGGTCGTAGTCGGGCCGCAGGTGCTGAAACCGGCTGATCCGGCCGGCAATAGCGCTGAGCAGCTCGGCCCGGTCGAAGGGCTTGGTCAGGTAGTCATCGGCGCCCAGCTCCATGCCCCGGCGCTGGTCGGCCCGCTCAGTTTTGGCCGTCAGAAAGATGAACGGCACGCCCGAAAGCTGGGGGTTCTGGTTGAAGATCTGCAGCACGCCGTAGCCGTCGAGCACGGGCATCATAATGTCGCACACCACCAGGTCGGGCTTGGTGGCCAGGGCCTGCTGCACGCCCAGCTGGCCGTTTTCGGCCGTAAGCACCGCGTAGCCGGCCAGTTCCAGCAGCTCGGCGGTATTTTCCCGAATGAACGCATCGTCTTCAATCAGCAGAATGGTTTTCATACGGAATGGTTAAGGTAACGGTGGTGCCTACGCCCAGGGTACTGTGCAGCACGATGGTGCCCTGCATCAGCTCCAGGTACTTGGCAATAATGTAGAGGCCCAGGCCCGTACCGGGCACGTAGGCCACGTTGCGGGCCCGAAAAAACCGTTCGAACAGGTGGGTCTGGTCTTCCGGGGCAATGCCCACGCCTTCGTCCTGCACGCTGAGCGTGAGCTGCTGCCCGCGGCATTGGGCCCGTACCACTACCCGCGCGTTTTCGCCGGAATATTTCAGAGCGTTGGAGAGCAGGTTGACCATGATTTTGCGCAGCAGCGACGGGTCCAGCCAGATGGGCGCGGCGCAGCTCACCTCCTGCCCAATGGTCTGGCCCGCCTTCAGCAGGCCCTGCACGTCGGTAATGGTTTCCTGCAGCAGATCCGGGAGCAGCACCCGCGCGGCGCAGGTTAGCACCCGGCCTTCCTCGATGCGTCCCACGGCCAGAAACTCCTCGAGGATGTTATTCAGGTGGAGCACCGACTGCCGGATGCGGTCTAGGTGTTTGAGGCGTTTGTCCTGCTGGGCGTCAGCGGTGTACTGCTCGATAAGCTCGGCCGAGGTGAGGACCGCCGTGAGCGGGGTGCGAAACTCGTGCGAGGCCATGCTCACGAAGCGCGACTTTAGCTCGCCCAGCTCCTGCTCGGCGGTCAGGGCCTTGGCCAGCTCGTTCTTGTGCAGTTCCAGCTGGGCCAGGGTGCTGGTCAGGGCGTAGGTGCGGTTGGCTACTTTCTGCTCCAACTCGGCATTGAGCCGCTCTACGCGCCGCCGCTCGGCCAGCAGCTCCTGGTCGGCCTGCCGTTTCAGGGTGATGTCCAGGATGTAGGCCACGGCATACAGCTCGGCATCCAGATTGAAATAGCTCAGGCTGACTTCCACCGGAAACACCGAGGCATCGGCGCGCAGGCCTTCCAGGTCGCTGCGGTGGGCACTCATGGCCCGCACCTGAGGGTGGGCGTTAAAGGATTGGCGCAACTGCTCGTGCCGCCGGCTGCCGGCATTGGGTATCAGCTCCTCAACTCTCAGCCCGGGCAGAGCCCCTTCGGGATACGCAAATTGCTGGTGGGCCATCTGGTTGGCCGACACAATCGTGCCCGCCCGGTTGCAGACCAGGATGCCAATGGTGGCATTGGCAAAGACGGCCTCGTAGCGCCGCACGCTCTGGGCCAGCTCGTGCTCCACCTGGTGCAGGCGGGTCTGGGCCGTGATGCGCACCAGAATAGACGGCATGCTCTCGGCCTGGAAGTACGTCAGCTCGATGCAGGCCACAAAGGCACTACCATTGGGGCAGTTGATTTCGGTTTCAGCCTGCTGGCGGCCGTGGCGCCGGCAAAGCTCGCGCAGCAGGGCCCAGTCGTGGGCCGACAACGCGGGCGTGCGCAGGGCGCGGGCCGGCTCGCTCAGAAACGCCTGCTCGGAAGCATAGCCCAGCAGCTGAACCCCGGCCGGATTGACCCGCGTAAACCAGCCCTGGCCGGGGTCATAAACGCCCAGAAACTCGGGGGCCTGATTGATGAGCACATCGGTCAGGGAGTGCGCAAAGTGGTCGGTAGCCATAATTCGAAGCAGGAAAACCGCCCGGCAGAATAGCCAGCGTAGCGCCGTCGCTAAGGTCGGCAAATTTGAACGGAGCGGGCCGGTGACGAAGATCAAGCAAGCTGGTGAGGCGGCTCATGTTGCGCGGCCTGCGCCACAAGTACTTTTACCGGCCTACCCCACACGCTATGCCCTTTTCCTCCCTTTTTCCGCCGCTGTCCCCGGATACGGCCGTGCTCCTGGTGCTGCTGCCAGCGGACTATGGCCAGGTTTCCCAAATGGTGAGCCTGACCGATACCTGGATTCAGGCGCTGCAGCGGCGGCTGGGTGCCAGCATCCGGGTACTCAAGATTGAGGCTGCCCAGCACCCGGCCGTGGTCCTCAGCTTTGGAGTGGCCTCACTACCGGCCTGCGTACTGCTGCACCACGGTATTGAGCTGGGGCGACAGGAAGGCCTGCCCACGGAGGAAACCTACGCTATCAGCCTGTTGCTCAAGATGCAGGCCGACGCGCGGGAATCGGAGCAACCCTAACCGGCCGCCCCGCTACTGACCAAGCTCTACTCCCTCCGATGCTGCCAGGCGGCCGCCTGGTGCCAGAGCCAGAACGACCTGGGACCTACTCCGGGGCAGCCACTGCCATTGAGCCGATGGTAGCTACTGGCGCGGGCCTTGGCTTCACGGCTGGCCGCTTGGGTGCCAGCGCCTGGCGCGGGGCTGGCCGGGCACTGGTTGCTTTGGCTTCGGCTTTGGGCGTAGCCGCGGCTGTCGGTACCGCTACGCGCGTAGCGGGTTTGCGCGCGGCTTTGGCCGCCGGTTTGTCTTGCTGACGGCGGCGCTGCTTGAGCACCAGGCCGGCGAGTTGCAGAACCGATTTTCGCACGGCTTTGGCCGCTTCTTCGGGCCCACCTAGTAATGGCTGCAGCAGGTTGGTCAGCTCGCCGGCCAGCTGCTGGCGCACCATCTTTTTGGTGGGCCGCGCCGCCCGCGCATCGGCTTTCACCTGCCGGGCCTGCTGTTTGAGTAGCTGCCCGGATAGCTGCCGCAGGGTTTTGGCCACGGCTTTGGAAGCCGGCACCGCGCCGGCCGGGCCGATATGGGGCGCTACGGCAGTGGTGAGCTGGGCGGTAAGAACTTGCTGGGAGGATTTCATACAAAAGAGAAAACGAAGTGAGAAAAGCAAGGCGCGGCTTAGCGCAGCCCCAGCACCACGGCGGCCAGCAGCACCAGCGTAGCCATAAAGGCCGAGATGATGAGCGTGTCGCGGGTGGAGGTGTCGCGCTCGGTAGCAGGTGAGACAGGTTCCATAAAGCGGGGAAAACCGGGTGGGAAGTACGTAGGTGAGCGTTTCGGGGCCAGTCAGGCCGGCAGTACCGGCTTGGCTTCGACCTGCACCGGGTGGCCCGGCGCGGCGTGGGTCAGCTCGGTTGCCAGCACCTCGCCGGCCGCCCAACCATCCAGGTTCTGACGGGTAGTGGCGGCAATGTTGCCCAGGGCCTCCTGGGTCAGAAACGCCTGGTGCCCGGTGATGAGCACGTTGGGGTAAGTCAGCAGGCGGGCAAACAGCGGGTCGGCGGGGGGCTGCCGGGAATGGTCCTGAAAAAACAGCGCCTGCTCGTGCTCATATACATCCAGGCCCAGGTAGCCCAGCTGCCCCGAGTCCAGCGCGGCCAGGGCGGCTTCGGTATCCAGCTCCGCACCCCGGCTAGTATTGATCAGCATCACGCCCTTTTTCATGAGCGCCAGCCGCTGGGCATCAATCAGGTAGGGCGCGTGCGGCGTCATGGGCGCGTGCAGGGTAATGATGTCGGCCTCGGCACAAAGCTGGTCCAGGCTGGTGTAGGTCACGCCCTCGTGGGCGGTCAGGGCCGGGTTGGGCATGGGGTCATAGCCCAGCAGCCGGCAGCCAAACCCTTTCAGAATGCCGGCCACGATACCGCCTATGTGCCCCAGGCCGATAATACCGACGGTTTTGCCGTGCAGATCAAAGCCAATCAGCTCGTCGAGGCGAAAATCGTAGGAGCGCAGCTGCCGGTCGGCCCGAATCAGGCGGCGGTTCAAAGCCAGCATCAGGGCCAGGGTGTGCTCGGCAATGGCGTAGGGCGAATACTCCGGCACATTGGCTACCCGCAGGCCCAGCTCCTGGGCACGGACCAGGTCTACCTGGTCGTGGCCGGTGGCCCGGATGGTCATAAACCGCACGCCCTGCGCGTGCAGGGCCTCCAGCACCGGGGCCGAGGCGTCGTCGGTACTAAAAATGGCCACTGCCTTCGAGCCCTGGGCCAGCGGCGCCGTGTCCACGCTCAGGTTGGCCTCAATGAAGCGGAGTGGATGCTCGGGGCCAAGGGCTGCACTCAGGTAGGCTTGCTCAAAAGGCTTGGTGCTGAAGACCGTGGTTTTCATGGGCGGCAGTATGGTAGAAAGCAAAGGTGAGGTACTGCCAGCGGGAAAAGAATGAGCAGAATCATGCCCGGGCTTGACCTGCATCAAGACAGCGGGCCGGGTAAAGAGCCAGCTTTATCCAGCTTAGCCCACCGGGCCTGAGCGGTTCGTACTTCTCTTTCTCCTGCTGCCATGGCTACCTGCGTTCTTGTTTTTTCCGACCTGTTGGCTACCGCCTCGCACGTAGCCCAGGTGGCGGCGGCGGTTAGCGCGCCCCTGCGGGCCCGCCTGGTGCTGCTGCGCCTTTGCCTCACGCCCGAGCCCGAAGTGCTGAGCGTGCCCGGGGTCCGCTTACCAACCACCCAGGCCGATGCCGTTCCGGACCTGCCCGATGCGCCGGAGACCGAACTAGTGGTGTCGGAAAAGCCACTTGCGGAGGCTGTGGCCGAGGCCGTGCGGCGCTACCAGCCGCTGCTGCTGGTGATGAGCCTGAGTGCGAAGCCTACCCTGCTGGACGAGTTGCTGCGCGACCAGGCCCTGCCCGTGCTGCGGGCCACGGGCCTACCCCTGCTGCTTATACCGCCCACGGCTACTCCAGCTATTCCCCGGCGCGTGGCCGTGGCCGTCGATTCGCGGGCTTTTCTCCTCGATGCCGGCAGCCGGGCCCTTACGCCGCTGTTCTACCTGTGGCCGGCAACCTATACCGTTGTGCACGTGGTGGCCGAGGGAGAACAGCAGGCCTTTCCCGGGCAACGGGCCCTGGCCAGCATCCGGGGCAGCAAGCTTCTGGCCGACCAGCCGCTGGAGCTGTACGAAGAGCAGCACGGGCCGGCCGCTGATGGCGTTCTGCGGGCCCTCGATGCCATTCCGGCCGATTTGCTCGTGCTGCCGGTGCGCGCGCATAGCTTCTGGAGCCAGCTTTTTCATCACAGCGTGACAACCCAGGTGTTGCGGGGCAGCCGGGTGCCGGTGCTGCTGCCCGCCGCGGGGCGCCCTCAAGCGGAGTGGCTGCCCGACGTGTGCTGAGAAACCCGGTACGGCCGCCGGGCAGCCGTCGCCGCTTGACGAAACTCATCCCTGGGCCTGCGTTTCGTCAAGACCAGCGGCCGGGCTTGCTCCTAGATTTGCCGGCTGCAAGCGGCCCGCCATCTGCTGCGCTTTCGGTTTTCTCTTCGCTATTCAGCCTGCTCACCAGCTCATGAACGACTCTTTACAACTCAGCCTGGCCAACAACGCCAAAGAATGGCTGGCCCTGTCCCAGTCTATTTCTACCTCGGAAAAAGCCACGTTTGATGCGTTGCACAATGGCTTTTTTGCCGCCTACGGGCCAAATTTTATGGCGCACGTGTACCGGGCGGCCATTGAGCAGGTGCTGCAAAACATGCCCACCGTTGAGCGCGAAAAGCTCCTGGTTGCCTTCCGCCAAGCCATGGATGCCGCTATTGATCAGCATGCTTATATGCTGCCCACCGCGGCCGACTGCTCAGCCTGCCATGCCCGGAAGTTTTAGGCCGGCCCGCACTTATTTGGCTTTTTACCATCGCCTGCCCCCGCTCGGGAGCGGGCTGCTTTCCGGGAACGAAGCCCTGGTTCTTTGCCAGCAGCAGCCAAATCCGTCGGTTGTGCCGGTCGTGGCCGCCGGGTAGCGCCGGGTGCGCTGGCTACTGCCGGAGAAGTGACGCACGTATTCCGGGTAAACTGTTGAGCTGGCAAGTTCGTAACGCCAGAACTTACCATCTGTCCATGTCTGTGAATCCTGCTTCTCTGTTGCCCGACGATGAGCGTGAACGGCTGCGCAGCCTCCGCACCTACGACGTATTGCCGACCCTGATTGAGCCCATCTTCGATGAGTTTGTCGCCCTCACGGCCCAGGTGTTCAGCTTACCTATTTCCCTGATTGCCGTAGTCGAGGAAGAGGAAGTGCTGTACCCGGCCAACCACGGCATGCCCGGCAACGACCGGCAGCCGCGCATTGCAGCCCTGTGCTCCACGGCCATCCAGAAGTCGCGGGCCGTGGTCTACCACGATCTGCTACTCGAAACCACGGCTACCATTACGCCCGAGGCGGCGCAGGCAGCCCAGCAGAACGAGCTGCGCTTCTACGCCGGCGCGCTGCTGCGCCTACCCGACCAGACCCCACTGGGTACTCTCTGCATCATCGACCGGCAGCCCCGCTCCTTCAGCGCGGCCGAGCAACAGGTGCTCGATCAGCTGGCGGCCTTAATCAGCCAGGCAATTGCTGTGCGCCACTCCTGCCTGCACCAGTCGGGGGCCGGCTCCGACCAGTGGGAACAGCTGCGGGCCCAGCTGCAGGAGGAGCTGCGCGAGCTGACGGCCCTGGTGCGCTACCTCTTCACCCGCCACGGCGTCCAGATTCCGGTGCCGGCCGAATTACTGGCGCAGGTAGAGCGCCGCCTCCACGATTTCAAGGCCCTGCTCGATGAGCACGAGTGCTCCTGATCCGGACCGTTCGATAAGCTCGTGCGGGCGTGCAAATACGCTGCTATGGCGCGGGCATTTCTGCCAGCTTCCCCGGCCTTAGCCGTTGCGCGGCGAGAAGCCGCGCAGGCGCAGGGAGTTGGTCAGCACCGATACCGAGCTGAGGGCCATGGCTCCGGCTGCCAGCATGGGCGAAAGCAGCAGCCCAAAGACGGGGTACAGCAGGCCAGCCGCCACGGGAATGCCCAGCACGTTGTAGATAAAGGCGAAAAACAGGTTCTGCCGGATGGTGCGGATGGTCTGGCGCGACAGGTCGATGGCCGTGACTACGCCCTGCAGGTCGGAGCGCATGAGTGTGATGCCGGCCGCTTCCATGGCCACATCGGTGCCGCCACCCATGGCTAGCCCAATGTCGGCCTGAGCCAGCGCCGGCGCGTCGTTGATACCGTCGCCGACCATGGCTACCGTGCGGCCTTCGGCCTGCAGCTCCTTCACCTTGCTGGCTTTCTCCTGGGGCAGCACCTCGGCGAAATAACGTTTGATGCCCACCTGCCCGGCCACCTGGGCGGCCGTCTGGGGGTTGTCGCCGGTCATCATCACCACCTCGATGCCCATGGCCTGGAGCCGCTGAATGGCCGCCGCCGACGTGTCCCGCACGGTATCGGCTACCCCGATAAGGCCCACGACCTGGCCCGCTACGGCCACGTAGAGCACGGTTTTAGCCTGGACCAATAGTTCGCCGGCCTGCTGGCGCACGGCTGCTGGCAGGACCACGCCGGCTTCCTCCAGCAAGCGGAAATTCCCGATAAGTACAGCCTGGCCATCGACTACGGCGGAGGCACCTTTGCCCTCTACCGCCCGAAAATCGGCCACGGGCACTACGGGCGTCTGCCGGGCCTCGGCGTAGCGCACCACGGCCTCGGCTAGCGGGTGCTCACTCTGCCGCTCCACGGCCGCTACCACCTGCAGCAGCCGGGCCGCGTCTTGGCCTTCAGCCGCCACAAAATCCGTCACGGCGGGCTCACCCCGGGTAATGGTGCCGGTTTTGTCGAGCAGCACGGTATTCACCCGGCCGGCTTTTTCCAGGGCTTCCGCATTGCGAATCAGCACGCCGTACTCGGCGCCCTTGCCTGTGCCGACCATGATGGCCGTGGGCGTAGCCAGCCCCAGGGCGCAGGGGCAGGCAATGATGAGGACGGCCACAAAGTTGACCAAAGCCAGCGGCAGGCGCGTCTCGACCGGTGCCAGGGCAAACCACAGCACGAACGTGAGAATAGCAATACCGACCACGGCCGGCACGAAAACCGCGCTGACCTGGTCGGCTAGGCGCTGAATGGGCGCCCGGCTGCCCTGGGCGTCTTCCACCAGCTTCACAATCTGGGCCAGCATGGTCTCGGTGCCCACTTTCGTGACGCGGAAGCGGAAAGAACCGGTTTTGTTGAGCGTGGCACCGAAGACCGGGTCGCCGGTCTTTTTCTCGACCGGCAGGCTTTCCCCCGTGAGCATGGCCTCGTCCACGGCCGAGTGGCCTTCCTCCACGATACCGTCGGTGGCTACTTTCTCGCCGGGGCGCACCAGCACCAGGTCGCCGGGCTGCACCTGCTCGATGGGCACATCGACCTCCTGCCCGTCGGGGCGCACGACGCGGGCCGTTTTGGCCTGCAGCCCCATCAGGGCCTTGATGGCCGCCGAGGTCTGGGTTTTGGCGCGCATCTCCAGCACTTTGCCCAGCAGAATCAGGGCAATGATGGTAGCGGTGGTGTCGTAGTATACTTCGGGCATTAGCCCCCGGCTCGTGAAAAACCGGGGCACCACGGTGGCGGCCAGGCTATAGAGAAAGGCCGCCCCGGTGCCCACAGCAATGAGCGTATCCATGGTAGCGGTGCCGTGCCGGAAGCTGTTCCAGGCCGAGGTATAGAACTCGCGGCCGCTGTAGAGCAGCACCGGCAGCGTCAGCAGCAGCAGGCCGTAGTTCAGTTCCTGCATGTTGACGCGCGCCATCAGGGCCGGCCACAGCATGAGCATGCTCAGGGGCATAATGATGATGGCCAGCACCATAGCCACCCAGAAGCGGCGTTTCAGCTTTTGGTAAGCCAGGGCCTTCTGCTCGTCGATTTCCGCGCTGCGCTCGGCCGCGCTGGTGTCCGGTGCCCGTTCACTGACGCCGTAGCCGGCCTTCACCACCGCCTCCCGGAGCGTGGCCCGGGTAGCTTCCGTGGGCACGTACTCAACGGTGGCCTTTTCGGTGGCAAAGTTGACCACCGCCCGCGTGACTCCCGGCGTGCGGGCCAGGGATTTTTCCACGAACGAGGCACAGGAGGCACAGGTCATGCCTTCGATGTCGAGTGTTTCGGTTTTAATATCAGGTTCCATAACAGGTGAGCAGCAAAGAGAAGAATGAAGCTTTTCGGCTCGGAGAAAACGAACGAAAACTCTTTTGCAAAGGAACGGCCAGGCATGGTCAGAGTTGGTACGGAATCCTTGCTGAAACTTGCATAATTTCACTCCCGGCCGGGCCTGCCGACCCCGTTCCGACGCTTGGCGCGGAGCCCAATGGAGGCCGGGACGGTAAGCTGAGCCTTATCATTTTCGCATCATGTTGACCGGCTAGGTTTGATCCGTATTCACCTGGTTCAGCCTTCGCCTCATGAAAAAGCTGCTTTTCTCCGCTGCCGTGCTGCTGTACTCCGTCGCCACCCTGGCCCAGACGCCCGCCGCTACAACTCAGATCCTCGACATACCACTGGAAGCCGGGCAGCCACGAGCGAAATACAAGCCGAAACCCGACGCGCCCGACCACCGGGAAAGCAGGCTGGCTCCGGCAACGCATGGCCAAGCGGTGCGGGGCGTAGCGCATAGCCCCTTTCTGGCGGGCTCCCGCCGGGGGGCCGCCGTTAGCGCCGTGGCCAGTGGTGGCCGCGCCCACCAAGGTATCCGGCCGGCCCGCGGCCCGCGCAGCCACGGCAGTGCCCGGGCGGCCAGCTGCCACCGCCAAGAAGGCCACGCGGGCAAGTATGGGCGCCGCGCGGGCAAGTAGTTTTTCGGCCCAGCCGCTGGCAGTCGGCCGCGTTTCTGAGTTATTCAGAGGCGCGGCCGGCACTGTTTGTCGGGGTTGGCGTGTTTCAATGCATAAAATACAGTAGGTTGCTTCGGCGCCCGGGCTGTTTTGTCTTTTTCTTCTATGAAACCTGCATTCCACTTTCTGCTTTTTCTGCTGCTGGCGCTGGCAGCAGCGCCCACGCCAGGGTATAGTTCGGCGGCCAAAGTCGTGCGCCCGAAAAAGGCGGTGGCAGTGGAACCCGCCCAGGGCAGCCGGCCCGGCAGTGCCCGGGGCCGCAGCACCGCGACCAAGCCGCCGGTGAAATCGGTGCCCCAGACCCACCGGCAAAGCAAGCCGCTGCGGGTAGAAGCCGGCGCCCGATCTTCGTTTCTCGAAGCCCGCTCGGCCCGGGGCGAGCGAACCGAACGCACAGCCCGCAGCGCCCGTAGTAGCAGGGGGTCCGAAGGCAGCCGGAGCATCCGGGGTGGCGGCAGTAGCAGCCGTGCGGGTGCGGGCTCCAGCCGGGGCCACGGGCGCGGGCATTGATTACTGACTAGCAGCATATGGCTTTTCCACTTGGGTTTCGCGGCGTACTGAGCCTGCTGCTGCTGGCCGGCCTGCTGGGTGGCGGCACGGCCGCCGCCCAGGATGTGGGCAGCAGCAAACCCAAGCCCCGCCCCACCGCGGCACCCGTGAAAGGCAAGGCTCCGGTGAAGGGTAAAGTAGCCCAAAAGAAAGCTCCCCCGCCGCCGCCCAAAGACACGCGCCACGGTAGTTTCCGGGCCGAGCTAATCTACGGCACGAACTCCTCCTTTTTCGGGCGCACCCAAACCACGCGCTTTCCCTACGCGGCCGGCGAAGCCACCTACACCAGCAAGTATGGCGTGTGGGGCTCGGTCGTCACCTATAATCTGTTCGACACGCCCAGCTTTCTGGATGAAACCGACCTGTCGGTAGGCTGGGACGGCGACTTGTCGAAGACCGTGGATGCCTCGCTGAGCTACTCCCACTTCTTTTTTGCGGAAAACAGCCCGCTGGTAAAATCCAGCGTCAATAACTCCCTCGACACCTACGTGGGCTGGGACTGGGGCTACCTGTACTCGCGCCTGAACGCGGCCTACCTGTTTGGGGAAAGCAACGACTTTTTCCTGGTGCTCGACAACTCCCGCTACTTCGAAATCAACGAGGTATTCACGCCCAAGGGCTACGTGTCTATCGAACCCCGGGTGAGCGTGATGGCCGGCACGCAGCATTTCGTCGAAACCAGCATCGAGCAGCAGATTCTGCGCGGCAACAACGGCAATGGCAACAACGGAAAAGGCAAGGGTAAAGGGCCAGGTCAGGGTCCGGGGCAGCCGACGACCATTACCACGGTTATTGAAACGCCGGTGACGCGCTTTCGGGTGCTCAACTACGAGCTGCGCGTGCCCGTGACCTACTCGCTGGGTATGGTGTCGGTGCAGGCGGCCTGGCGCTACTCCGTGCCGGTCAATCTGCTGCCCGACGACGTGTCGCACGCCCGCTCCTACTTCACCACCAGCCTTGCCCTGTACCTCTAACCCCGCTTTCCGCCCCGCCCCATGACCGTTCTTATCGTGGAAGATGAGCGCACCCTGGCCCGTGAGCTAGGCATCTTTCTGCACCAGCAAAACTTCACCTGCACGGTGGCCCGCACCGCCCGCGAGGCCCGCGCCCAGCTGGCCGATACGCCCTTCGACTTCGTGCTGCTGGACCTGGGCCTGCCCGACGGCGACGGGCTGGACGTGCTGGCCGAGGCCAAGCAGAATGAGCTGACGGCCGCCGTCATTATCCTCACGGCCCGCGGCGCGGTCGAAGACCGGATTGGTGGCCTGGAACTGGGCGCCGACGACTACCTGGCCAAGCCTTTCTCCCTGCCCGAGCTGCTGGCCCGCATGCACGCCATTACGCGCCGCCGCTTCGGGCTGAACAAGCCCCTGATTGGCTGCGCCGGCTTTGAGCTGGACCTGCAGGCCCGCCGCCTGCTGCACCAGGGCCAGGAAGTAAGCCTGTCGGTCAAGGAATTCGACGTGCTGAGCTACTTGGTGCTGCACAAAAACCGGGTAATGACGCGCCTGCAGCTCACCGAGCACATCTGGGGCAACCTACCCGAAGCCGGCTTCGACTCCAACTACATCGACGCCCACATCAAGAACCTGCGCAAGAAGCTGGGCGCGCTGGCCGACGTAGAGTGGCTGGAAACCGTGCGCGGCGTAGGCTACCGGGCGCGGCTGTAAAATATGATTATACTATTAATAAAGGCATCCTGCTGAACTTGTCGAAGCATCTCTCCCGCCAAAGTAAATGATTCTACTACCGCGGGAGAGATGCTTCGACTGCGCTCAGCATGACGCTCTTTTCTTGTTGCCTTTCACACCCAACGTCAGCACACGGGATGCCGCGCGGTGCTCGACATGACGGTTCAAACCAACACACTTGAAGCTCAGCACTAAATTCTCCCTGTTCAATGCCCTGTCGCGGGTGGCCATTCTGCTGCTGCTCGTGGGCGTGCTGCCGCCGGTAATGAGCCGGCTGGCCCTGGTATCGACCGACAGCCGGCTGGCCCAGAAAAAGGAGAAGGTGCTGCGCTTGATTCGTCGCAATGGCATTTCCACCTTTATCGAGGGCGACCAGTCGTCGTACGGCAGCTACAACTTGCTCAAGGAGGAGTTTATTTCGCTGGAGGAAATTCCGCCCGGCCCGCGCATCGACGTGATTGAGGACTCGAAGCGGGCCGTGGAAGATGAGATTGTGGAATACCGGGTGCTGAGCTACTCCTTTGCCCAGGGCCCGAAATACTACCTGCTCGAAATCGGGCGCAGCACGGGCAGCATCGACGAGACGGAGCGCAACTTTCGCACCTACGCCCTCTACATGCTGCTGGTAGCTGTGGCCCTGACGACGGCCGCCGACCTGGTTTTTTTCCGCTACCTGCTCGAGCCGTTCTACACCATCATCCGGCAGCGCCTGAAAAATGCCCACCACCCGGCCGCTTTCAACTTCGCGCCCATTGCCACCGACACCGACGACTTCCGCTACCTCGACGAAAGTCTGCGGGAAATGATGACCACCATTCAGGCCTCTTTCTCCAAGGAGCGTAAGTTTATTGCCGACGCCTCCCACGAGCTGCTCACGCCCCTGGCGGCCCTGCAGTACCGCTTCGACAACATGCTCAGCGACGAGAGCCTCTCGGACGAAAACCTGCTGCGCGTGGTGGAGTCGCAGCGCACGGTGCACCGGCTGCGCACCATCATCAAGTCGCTGCTGATGATTTCCAAGATTGAAAACGACCAGTTCAGCCGCACCGAATCGGTGTCGTTATATCAGCTCGTAGCCGAGGTGAGCGAGGAAGTGCAGGACCGACTGTCGGTGCTAGGCCTGACGCTGACCCAGGAAGTAGAGCCGGATTTTGTGGTACCCAACAGCAACCGGGGCCTGCTGTTTACGCTGCTGTTTAACCTGGTGAGCAATGCCATTAAGTATAACCGCGAAGGAGGCCAGATTTTCCTGCTGGGCCGCCCCGCTTCTACCGCCGCCGGTGGCTATGTGCTCGAAATCCGGGACACGGGGCGGGGCATCAGCAAGGAGCAGCTGCCGCGCCTGTTTCACCGTTTCGACAAAGGCGCCAGCACCGACCCCGACAGCTACGGCCTGGGCCTCTCCATCGTCCGCACCATTGCCGATCTGCACGGCATCAGCATCGAGGTAAACTCCATCGAAGGGCTGGGCACCTCTTTTCTGCTCACATTTCCGGCGGTGGAGGGCGGGCAGTAAAAGCCCGTTTGCAGGCACCGTAAAGCAATAAACAGGGTAGAAAGGGCGTGTGCGCGGGGTAAGCAAAAAGTAGGGGCTTATCATATTCACATCATGTTGGCGCAGTACTGTTGCAGGACGACACTGTCATTGAGTTGCCATCCTGCCTACCCTAACACCTGCGCCATGTCCGTCCTGTCACCCAACTCTTCTTCGGCTCCGCAGTCCGATACTCCCGTTATCTGGTCATTGTGGGGACGTTTTTTCCTGCTTCTGAGCCTGCTGCTGATGGCCCGCGCCAGCCGCGCCCAAAGCCCCGATTCGGAAAACGGCTCCTTCCCGGCCGTAGCCGACCTGGGCCGCGGCCAGGCTGCCCGCGCCCGGTTTACGTACTACGACGGCAGCCGCTGCGCCGGCACGGCGGGTATGCTCGTGCCCACGGTAGCGGTGGGCGCCGCGGCCGGTACTTTCTCGGCCAGCCCCGCCGGCCTGCGCCTCAATCCCCTCACGGGCGCTATTGATCTGGCCCAGAGCCAGCCCGGCACCTACACCATTATCAACCAGCTGGCCGATGCCACTTCGGCCAGCACTAGCCTTGAGCTGCACGCCCTGCCCGCCCCCACCCTTGCGGCCAGCGGCCCCACGACTTTTGCGCCCGGGGGCGCGGTGCAGCTTATAGCCAGCGGCGGCACACCCGGCGCCACCTATCAGTTTTTCAACAACGGCCAGGCTATCAGTGGCGCCACGGCCAACAAGTACACAGCTACCGCCAGCGGCTCCTACACCGTGCTGGTTATTAATCCGGGTAGCTGCGTGGCGGCTTCGGCCCCGGTGGCCGTAACGGTAGCCCCGGCCAACGGCCCCGCGCTGACCAAGCAGGTAAAAACCACTCCAGCCTCCTCGGCTCGCCCGGCAGCGGCGGGCGTGGTGCTAAACGTATTTCCCAACCCCAACACGGGCAGCTTCACGGTAGCCGTTACGGGCAGCTCTTCCCCGACCGAGCTGGCCGTATTTACTACTTTGGGCGAGAAAGTTCAGTCCAGCACCCTGCCTTTGGTGGCGGGCACCTGCAACGCCGACCTGAGCCATCTGGCCCCCGGCGTTTATATTTTGCGCGCCACCACCGCGGCCGGTACCATCAGCCGGCGTGTGGTGCGGGAGTAAACCAGCTTGCTCAACACCCGCTGCTGCCCGGCAGCCGGCGGGCCCAGTACCTTGCGCAGAGCCGGCCTCACAAGCCGGCTTTCTTTTCGTAGCCTCCTGAGGCCGGAGCCCTTCTTTTTACGTAGGGTGTTTCCGTATATTAACGCCTCGCCTCAGTTCGCCTCCGGATGGAAATCCTGTATGATACGCTTCCCCTTTCCATCGCCTACGACCCGCTAAACCACTGGCTGTACGTGGAATGGAAAGGCCAGCACAACGAAGTGTCGGCGGTAACGGGGGGCGACCTGGTACTGCGCTGCCTGCAGGACCACCCCTGCGCGAAGATGCTCAACGACAACAGCCAGGTTACTTCCGACTGGGACAAGGGCGCAGCCTGGGTAGGGGGCCACTACTACGAGCAGCTGGCCTGCCGGGGCGTGCGGTTCGTGGCCTGGGTGTATCCGCCCCACTGGCGGGCCCGCAAGTCGATGGACAAAGCCATGCTCTTTGTGACGCGGCCCATGGTCGTCACCTTCGACGATGTGGCTACGGCCTACGAATGGCTGCGCACCTGCTCCTGACCGGCTGAAGCCAGCAGTATATAATATCAAAAAGGGCCCTCACTTCGCAGTGTGGGCCCTTTTCTTCGAAAGGAACAGGATGGAGGGTGTTTGTTTGCGGGGTATAGCTCAGAATAGGCGGCCGCCCGGCTACGCGGCCTGCTCGCGGGCAGGGCGCAGGTGCAGCCGGTTATCGGGCTGCCCGGCTTCGGCTTGCAGCATGGGGGAAGCCACGCCGCCGTGAAGCACGAAAAACGCTTCGATATGTTGGTTCAGCAAAACCGGGTCGTCCGAATCAAGCTCGGCTACGATGTCGGACATGGAGGCAATGTTTTCACGCGTCGTGAGCATATAGCCGGCCTCGTACAGCCAGGAATACACGAACAGCGTGGCGCCGTCCTGGGCGGTGTATAGGTGCTGGTAGCGCACATCCGTCGGGGGAATGTAGGCGCCCTGCCCGCTGCGCGCGGAGTGATATAAGGAGTAGCTTGGTACCAGGGGAACGAAGCCGAGCGTGTGCAGATAGGTATCTTTCATGGTCGAGGTCAGTTAAAGCACTTCTGGGAGAGAGGGCTGTTGAACGCATCCAAGATTGCCGACTTCTGGGTGGATAGAAAGGAAAATTTCCCAGCAATTGTGACGTCGCCACCTACCTCCGCAATTACCTGGCAAGCAGCCATTACACTGCTTTTTCACATAATATGCGCTGAAATTTTCTTTCTTAGCTTACGAATTGTGACATTGATAAATGCTAATTTACCGGTATACTACCCGAAGTTTTAGCCCATTTTCACGGGTGTAACGCCACTATAGCCTGCCGGGGGGCGGCCGTTGGGGCTAGGCCCGCGCCGCCCGGTAATCCGGGCTTTTCGGGGCGCAATCTATTGTTGATCGGCGTTCGTATAGCGGGCATATTCTCCTCACCAGTTGCTGCCGCATGACCAAGCAATTTATTCTCTTACTGATGTTGATTGGGCTTCTCAGCGCTATGGGCAGTGGTCCCGCCACGGCGCAGCAGGCTCCCAAAACCAAGACCGACGCGCAGAAAACAAAAACCAGGCAAGCCGGCCGCACCACTAAGTCCAAGGTGGCCGACGACGGCAAGGTGAAGCAGAAAGACAAGGTCCGCAACGTCGGCAAGCAAAAGGTTAAAGTCAAGCCTACGCCCACCGGCCCGCCGCCCGGCGCCGGCGTGCTGGTGGGCGGCACCCTGATGACCCCGGACAAGGACATCGTGAACAACGCGGTAAACTCCACCGACCACACCACCCTGGTGTCGGCCCTGGCGGCGGCGGGCCTAGTGGAAACGCTGAAGGGGGCCGGACCCTACACCGTGTTTGCCCCCACCAATGCCGCTTTCGACAAGCTGCCCGCCGGGGCCGTCACGACGCTGATGATACCCGAAAACAAGCAGAAGCTGCGCGCCCTCTTAACGTATCATGTGGTGCCGGGCCGCCTCAGTGCCGCCGACCTGCTGGACGGACAAGCGCTGACAACGCTGACCGGCGAAACGCTGACCGTGGTGCGAAAAGACGACGCGGTGCTGCTGCGCGACGCCAAAGGCAGCCTGGCCCTCGTCCTGATTCCGAATATTATGTCCAGCAATGGCGTAACCCACGTTGTCGACGCGGTGCTGGCGCCCGCCAAGTAACCCCCCGCCACCTAGCATTTAAGCCTGCTGGGCCGCGGGGCAGAAGCCACCGGATGAGCAGAAAAATAATACTCCCGGAAAATGCCCGCAGGTCGTCCTGCGGGCATTTTTTATGGCCCAAACCCCTTCTTAACCGTTCCCGCTGCCCGCAGCTACCAAATGATTTTCGGATATTAGAGGCATCATTCATTCCGTTCTTTTTCCAGCATATGAAACACCTCTTCGCATGGGCTTTGGCCGCTGCTATGAGTTTGAGCATGGCCGCTACGGCCCAGGTGATGCCCGCGGCACCGCCTGCTAACTTGCAGGGCCAGCAACTAAAAGACTGGCTGCGCACCAACTGGTACGATGGCAAACGCGTGGACCTGGGCTACGACGTGGCCCGCGGCAAGATGTACAACTACATCGACGTCTTCAACGGCCAGCTGACCTGCGTGTACTCGGGCTACTCGGTGCCCAAAACCATCGACTCGACGGCAACCAACACCAGCAACGTGGGGCTGATCAACTGCGAGCATACCATTCCGCAGTCGTGGTTTAACGAGGTGAGCCGGATGAAGTCCGACATTCACCACCTGTTCCCGACCTACACCCAGTGGAACTCGAACCGCGGCAGCGACATGTTTGCCGACATTGCCGACAACCAGACCCAGATCTGGATGCGCGGCACGGTAGGCCAATCGACCATCCCGACCACCAACATCGACGAGTGGAGCGAGGACACCAACACCGCCTTCGAGCCCCGCGAAGACCACAAGGGCAACGTGGCCCGCTGCGCTTTCTACTTCTATACCATGCACGAGGGCCAGGCCTTCGACGCGGGTAAAGACGTTATTACCGGCCTGGCCGACCTGCAGACCCTGTACCGCTGGCACCTGGCCGACCCGGTAGACGCCCGCGAGCGGGAGCGGAACCGCCGCACGGCCAAAAGCCAGGGCAACTTCAACCCCTTCATTGCCTACCCCGAGCTGGTAGCCCGGGCCTACAACCTCACGGTGCAGCCCATCTTTGGCTTCTCGACGCCTTCGGGCACCATTCTGGAAGGCAACAGCGGCACTACCGCCTACACCACGACGGTAACCGTAACGCCGGCCCCGACCTCTACCCTAACGGTGCAGGTAGCCGTAGACGCCGCATCCACAGCCACGGCCACGGAAGACTACACCTTCGCCACCCAGACCCTGACTTTCGCCGCCGGCGAAACCTCCAAGACGGTAACGGTAACGGTGAACGGCGACACCAAGCCCGAAGCCAACGAAACCCTGCTGCTCACGCTGACCAACCCCAGCACCGGCAGCTCTACCGGCAGCTCGTTCTCCCACTCTCTGGTTATTACCAACGACGACGGCCAGGCCCCGACGGTAGCCTTCAGCGCCGCCACCGGCGCGCTGACGGAAGGCAACACCGGCTCGCAGACCTACACGCTGAACGTGACCCTGACCGGCACTGCCCCGACGTCGGCTGTTACGGTTCCCATCACGGTGGATGCCGCTTCGACGGCCGTTGCCGCTGATTACACCCTGAACACCACGTCCGTGACGTTTGCCGCGGGCCAGACCAACCAGACCCAGCCCATCACCATCACCGTGGTTGGCGACCTGACGCCCGAGGCCAGTGAAACCGTGGTGCTGCGCCTGGGTACGCTCACCGGCGGTGCTGTTGCCGGAACTCCCGCCACGCACACGTTCACCATCACCAACGACGACCAGGCGCCCACGGCGGGCCCCTGCACCCGCCTGTATTTCTCGGAATACGTGGAGGCGGCTACCGGCAACACTAAAGTGCTGGAAATCTTCAACCCCTCGCCCTTTGGTGTTGACCTGACCGGTAAGCGCGTGGCCCTGTATGCCAACGGTGCCACGGCTAACCCCACCATTCAGAACCTGACGGGCAGCATTGCTCCCGGCGACGTGTACGTTATTGCCAACGCCGGCTCGGCCCCCGCCGTACTGGCCCTGGCCGACCTGACCTCGAACGTCACGTTCTTTAACGGCGACGACGCTATTGCCCTCTTCGACGGCACCGATACGCTGGACGTCATCGGGGTAATCGGGCAGCGGCCCGCTACCACCGGCTGGGTAATTCCGGGCGGCGGCACCACCACCGACAATACGCTGGTGCGCCGCGCCGCCGTTACCGGGGGCTCGACGCGTTGGGCAACCGGCGCGGCCACCTGGCAGGCCCTGGGCACTGATGTGTACACCAACATCGGCAGCCACACCTCCAACTGCCTGACGCTGGGCACCAAGGCGGCGGTAATTACCAACAAGCTGGAAGTGTACCCCACGCCTACCACCCACCTGCTGCACGTGCGCCTGCCCGAGCTGGCGACGCGCACCCAGGCTACCATCAGCCTCTACAATGCCCTGGGCCAGCAGGTCCTGACGCAGAAGCACACGCTGGGCGGCACCGCGGCCGAGGCGACGCTGGATGTGCACTCGCTGCCCGCCGGCCTCTACACAGTTCGGGTGGCTACCGGTGAGGCCTTCTACACGAGCCGCGCTGTAGTACAGCCCTAGTAACTGCTGTACTCAGGCCCTGGCGCCTGAAAACCAGAAAGCCCTGATTCTACGCGTGGAATCAGGGCTTTTTTTATGGTAACCACGGGCGTTGGGCCGCCCGCCTATTCTCGCAGGTCCTGGTACTGGGTGTGGCGCTCCACGTAAGCCTGCATATAGGCACAGGAAGTGCGGATGCGCAACTGCTGGCTGCGGGCAAAGTCCAGGGCGGTGGTGGCCAGGGCCTCACCCACGCCCTTCCCGCGCAGATTTTCATCGACAAACGTGTGGGTAAAATCCACTACGTCGTCGGTGGGGCGGCTGTAGGCCAGCTCGCCTTCGTAGCCATCGAGGGAGGCATAAAAGGTTTGTTCTTCTTCGTTGTGCGTGATTGTGGGTTTCATCAGGGGTAATAAGGCAAGTAGGACAAATTGAAAAAAGCACGGGGCTGGGCTTCTTACGCAGGCCGGGCACCGGGGGTAAGGACTGCGCACCCGGATTTTACGGACGAGCGTAGCCAAATCAGGCAGAGCTGCGTACATACCGACAGCGCCGGGCCACCCGGCTACTCCACCCTTACTCTTCTTTCGCCATGCAAAATCACCCCAACGACGGCAGCAACGATAATCCGGACGAATTCAGCGAATTCCGCAAAGACAAACAGCACAACCAGACGCCGGAAAACCACCGGGAGGGCGCGGCCCGCGCCGGCGACACCGCCGAAAACGGTACCGACGCTCAAAGCCAGCCCAAGCCCAACACCTTCGGCACCAACACGCCGGCTTACGGGGAGTTTGGCGGCGGCCAGAATGCGGCTCCGGCGGCGGCTAATGACGTGTATTCGCACCCGGCCGGCAACAACCCCGGCGGCGTAGCCGCTCCCAATATCACGGAGCCCGACCAGCGCGGCGCGGCCCCCCAGAACCGGGCTACCGCTACGGCCGTAGCCAGCCAGAACGACGACGATGATGTGCGCCGGGAAGCCAACAAGCTCGACGACCCGCGCTACGGCAGCGGCACCCGCAACTGGGCCACGGACGAGCCTGCCAACCGCAGCACCGGCCCCGAAGACCCTAACGACAGCGCCCTAAACTAGCCCGCCGGCTTTCACTGCTTTACTTCCCCCATTATGGATAAGAACAAGAAACCGGCCGCTTCGAACGAGCCGCAAACGGACGGCGCCAAGATGAGCGCCGAGCAGCAAAAGCACCACGACGAGCTGTACAACTACAAGCGCGACGAGGAAGGCACCTTGGATACGTCGGCCCGGCTGGAGCAGGAAACCACGGGCATTCCGGACGACACGACCGTGCCCGGCGCTACCGGCGACCTGGCCGCCACTGGCGACGCGCGGGACAACATCATTATCGAGTCGAACAACAACTACGATAACGACAACAACCGCTAACGGCCCGGCTGGTCCGCGCCAGCGGCCCACTTTGACTTGTGTAAAAGCCGCTTTGCCTCCGGGTGAAGCGGCTTTTTACGTGTAGCGGCGGCCGGGGCCGGGGGCTTGCCGCGCACCGCGCCGCCCGGTTTGGGGCTGGGGCTACATCCTTCTAAGCCCATTGTAGTATACTAGCACGTCATTCCTTACTAAACACCTCCGCCCGTATGCCTGCTCCTTTGCTCGTGCTGACCGACTTTACGCCCGCCGCCGATGCCGCCCTGCAGTATGCCGCCGCGCTGGCGGCCCAGTTGAAAACGCCGCTGGTGCTGCTGCACGTAAACCGAAACTCTATTTTTGACCCCGAGTCCTTTACCGGCAAGCTGCCCCAGCGCACCGAAGGCGAAATAGCAGTGGCCCTGGATGAGCGGATGCGGGGCCTGACGGTACCAGTCGTTCCGGCCGTTGCGTCGGGGCGCTCCACGGCCGCTATTCTCGAAGTGGTGGAGCAGCATCGGCCGGCCCTGCTGGTGCTGGGCAAGCCCGATGTGGACGAACTGCCCGATGAGCTGGTGACGACTACCTCGCTGGACCTGCTGCGCGAGTCGCAGTATCCGCTGCTGGTAGTGCCCGCGGGCACCAAGCCGGTGGCGCCACGCTGCCTGACGCTGGCCGCCGACAACAACCCGTTTCAGCTGGCTGCGCCGGCCAAAGCAGTGCAGGAAGTATTGCTGGCCTTGCAGGCCCAGCTTACCGTGGTGCACGTAGCCGAGCCCGAGGATACTGACTCCTGCTCGGCTGCCGTGGAAAGCGTGCGGGCCGCCGGGCTGCTGGCCGGCATAGAAGACACGGTGCGCAGCCGGGGTGTCCGCAGCCTGGACGTTGCCCAGGGTATTGCCCAGGGTGCCCGGGCGGCCAACGCCGAACTGGTGGTGGTCATTGCCCGCCGCCACAGCGTGTTGGGGCGCTTGTTTCACCGTAGCGTTACGGCCCAGGTTATTCGGCACACCCGCCTGCCCGTGCTGGCTTTGCCCACAGCCAACTAGCCCGGCGCGGCGCCGGCACCAGGCCGCGGACGGGGTCAAACAACCTTGGTCCGCCCCGGCAAATACGAGTCAGCAGGTGCTGCCTGGGCCGCGGCGCGTAACGCTACACCCCTCCCGGCCGTTGACCCTATCTATACCAACTATCCCGGGCCGTGTCCGTCAGCAATTCTATTCCCGATTCGCGCCGCCGCTTTCTGCGGCAGCTCAGCCTGGGCGCGGCCGCCGCCGCCGTGGCCGGGCCTGTGCCGGCGTTTTCCCAACCCCAACCTGAACCTATGAAACCAGCGGATTCCGGCAAGCTCGGCTTTGCCATCGTGGGCCTGGGCAAGTTTGCCACCCAGCAGATTATGCCCAGCTTCAAAGACTGTAAGCACGCCCGCATCACGGCTTTGGTCAGCGGCTCACCCGACAAGGCCAAGAAGCTGGCCCAGGAGTACGGCGTGGCCGAGAAAAGCGTGTACAGCTACGAGAACTTCAACTCCATCAAGGACAACCCCGAGGTCGACATTGTCTACATCATTTTACCCAACTCCATGCACGCCGAGTACACCATCCGGGCGGCGCAGGCGGGCAAGCACGTACTCTGCGAGAAGCCTATGGCCACGTCGGTGGAAGACTGTGAGAAGATGATTGCGGCCTGCAATAAGGCCGGCAAAAAGCTCATGATTGCCTACCGGGCCCACTACGAGCCCTTCAACCTGGACGCCATGGAGCGCATCCGCAAGGGCGAGTTGGGCAAGCTGCGGGCCATCACCTCCGACCACGGCCGCCCGGTGAAGCCCACCGAGGAAAAAGCCGACTCGTGGCGGGTGGTGAAAAAGCTGGCCGGCGGCGGCTCCCTGATGGACATTGGCATCTACGCCCTGAATGCCTGCCGCTACCTCACGGGCGAAGAGCCGGTAGAAGTAACGGCCCAGGAATACAGCGACAAATCGGACCCGCGCTTCAAAGAGGTGGAAGACAATATCCATTTCACGCTGCGCTTCCCCAGCGGCGTGCTGGCCTCCTGCACCAGCTCCTACAGCTACTCGGAAGTAAAGCGGGGCCGGGTGTTCGGCGACAAAGCCTGGCTCGACCTCGACCCGCTGTCGGACTATTACGAGCACAACATGAAAATCGGGGACGACAAGGGTAAGGAAGAGCCCAAGCTCAAGGAGGGTAACCAGTTTGCCGCTGAGCTGGACCACATGGCCGAGTGCGCCCGCGACAACAAAACGCCCAAAACGCCCGGCGAGGAAGGCCTGAAGGACGTGCGCTACATCATGGCCATCTACGAAGCCGCCAAAAAGGGCAAAGCCGTGAAGGTGTGATTTAGCGACTTAGTGAGTTGTCGTTCGGCTGGCAGTTCAATAACGCCTGTCACCTTCTATCTGACCCACTGAAGTTCCTCACATATAGAAAGCCCTTTACCACGCTGGTGGTAAAGGGCTTTTCGCGTTAAATAGCGGTTTTCATTCAGGTAAGGGTGTCCTTCGCGGGGCGTATGTCAGATGAAAGGGTGACGGACGAGAAACTCGCTAAGTCACTGAGTCGCTAAATCACCTCTCACCACTTCCACCCCACGGTAGTGCCCGCGTAGAAATTGCGGCCGGGGGCGGGCTGGTAGTAGCGGTTGCCGAAGGCATTCAGGTCGTTGCCGAGGCCGTAGCGCCGGTCGGTGGCATTTTCGAGGCCGGCGTACACGTCTAATTCCAGGTGGGTGAGCAGCGTCTGGCGCCAGCCGCCGCGGGCGGCAAAGGCCCAGTAGCCGGGGGCGTAGACGGTGTTGGCGTCGTTGAGGGGCAGGCGCGCCTGGTGGCTGAGTGTGGGGCTAAGGTAGAAGCCCAGCGGCTCGGAAAAGTCGAGGCCAGCGCTGAGCGTGTGCGGAGCGGTGCCGGTGAGGCGGTTGCCGCTGAAGTTGTCGGCGTTCTGCTGGTAGTCCTGGAAGCGGAAGTGGTTGTAGGCGTAGCTGGTCCAGGCCCGGAGGCCGGTGGTCGTCAGCCCCGAAGTAGGCGCCACTTCGGCCGTTGTCGCCGGTTGCCAGAGCCAGCCACTGACGGCCGCCTCTACCCCGCGCTGGCGCGTGGAGCCGGAGTTGGCAAACAGCTGGGCGCCCTGCTCGTTGGTGCGCGTCACGATGGTCTGGCGCAGGCGGAAGTCGAAGGCGGCCACGTCGAACTGCAGGCGTTGGCCCAGGGCTTTGCCGCGGAAGCCCACCTCGTAGCTGGTGCCCCGCTCGGCCTGCAAATTCTGGTTGAGGCTGCCGTCGGAGGGGCGAATTTCCTCTTCCGTGGGGGGCGAAAAGCCCTGACTTACGCTGGCATAGGCCGAAATCAGGGGTGTAATTTCCTTAAGCAGCGCAACGCGGGGAGAAACTTCGGGCTCGAAGCGGCGCGGCGCCTCGTAACCAGCCGGGTTGATGGTGCCGCCTGGCAAACGCGTGATGCGGTAGGTGAGGCGGTTGTAGCTGGCGCCCACCGTGGCCAGCAGCCCGGCTGGCAACTCCAGCTCGGCCTGGGCAAACACGAAGCCCGTAGCCGTCCGGATGTCGTCGTCGTAGCGCAGGGGGCCGGGGCTGCCGGCGCGGTTCACGTAGTTGCGCGAGTTCTCGAAGCTGGTTTGCCACTCCCCGCCCCCGCTCAGGCGCAGCAGGCGTCCGGCCAGCACCCGCTGGTAGCCAAACACCGAGCGGCCGCCCCAGCCGACGGCCGTGTTGCGCTCATAGTCGACCAGAAACGGCGTGCGAATGGTCGTACCGGTGGTGTACAGCGTGGTTTTGTTGCTGAAAGCCGGCGTGAAGCGGTACTCGTGCGAAAGTCCCAGCAAGGCGGTGCGCGAGGCGTAGGCGGCCTGCTGCTGCACCGTGCCGGCGCTGGTGACCACGCCCGCACTGTTCACCGTGTTTGGCCGGGCCTGCCGGGGGTTCTGCTCGAACTGGGCCCGGGTGAGGCTGCCGGGCAGCTGGTAGCTGAGGTCGGTGTAGAGCAGGTGGGCGGCCACGGTACGCTTGTCGGAAGGCCGGAACTCGCCGTCCAGGGTCAGCACGTCGCGCAGGGCGGCGCTGTTTTCGCGGTAGCCGTCCACGCTCTGGTGCACGTACTGGGCCCGCACGCTGCTGTTGCCGGTGCTGGTTTCGGCGGCGGCCGAGTAGCGGCGTAGCCCGAAGCTGCCGGCCGTGGCACTCACCTGGGCCCGCGACTCGCCGGGGGCAGCCTGGCGGTTGGTCAGCAAAAGGGCCCCGCCGGTGCCGGCCCCGTACACGCTGGCCGTGGGCCCCTTCAGCACCTCGATGCGCCCGATGGTGGCCGGGTCGAGCAGGTTGAAGGGCGTGCTGCCGCTGGCTTCGGTGAAGGGAATATCGTGGTAGTACACCTTCACGTTGCGCACCCCAAACGGCGAGCGGAGCGTGCTGCCCCGCACGCTGATGCGGTAGCTGGCCGTGGCCCGCTCCTCCAGCCGCACGCCCGGCAGGGTGTTGACGGCCGCGGCCAACGACGATTGGTTGAACCGCTCGATGCCGCTGGCATCGAGCACGCTCACGCCGGCCGCCGTGCGCCGCAGCGGCAGGTTGGTGCCGTAGCCGATGACGGTGGCTTCGGGCAGCTTCACGGCGCGGGTGGTATCGGGAGTGGCGGGGGTTTGGGCCCGGGCCGGCAGGACCAGCAGGCTCAGGGGAAACAGCAATGAATATCGAACGGGCATACGCGCTTGGCAGGTCAGAGCCTTTGCAAACGGCAAAGCGGGCGGGATGTTTACGGGCGGGTACTTCGTAACAGTCGCTCGGCTATGCCGGGTGACGGCTACGGTTGAGCAGCTGCGCGGCGAATCCCGGCGCGCCAGCAGAACGGCCTAACGGCGCGGAACACTTGGGGCACAGCCCCTCAATAGGCGTCACGCGGCCCAGCCGAGCGACTGGGCAAGGATGCTTAGAGCCGAAGATTAAGCCGGGCTGCCTATCTTGAGCTCAGCCTGATTACCGTTCCGTTATTCTACCCTCCAGATTTGCTATGCACGCGCTTCGCCGCCACCGTCGCCACTTGCTGTTTCCGCCGGGCCTGTTGGCACTGGCGTTTCTGCTGTTGCTTGGCTGCGGGGTGCTGGGGCAGCAGGCGGGGCGGCTGAAGACCTACCATATTCTGCAGATTACCGTGCCCCCACCCGTGCCGGATGAAGAATATGCCGAACTAATGCCCGAGCCATATATGGCTCCGGTTGACTTAGAGGCATTTCGCCCCTGGCACACCGTCACCTTCACGGGCAATACCTGGCTGGACTATTTCAGCTTGTCCCAAGTCCAGGCTATTGCTCGAAAGCTGCACGATACCCCTGAACACGACCGTGGGTTACGAATCCGTTTCACGGAGCAGGCTACCTATGCAAGACTGGTGCAGTCTGTTGACTTCTTTAATGTAGTAGGCATAAAAAAGTACTGGCTGGATATGCGCCAGGAACCCACCACACTTTACACCTTCACTTCGAAGCCGCGCGGCATGCTGCCGGATTCAGGAAGAATGATGGACTGTGCCGGGATAGTTCTCATTGATTATATGCCTCCCGTAACTCCGGCTCCGACTTTCCTGCAGCAGTTTCTTGCCTTCTGGTCGGCGCTGTTTGCCCCCGGCACCTGGGCGCCGCTGCTCCACCCTTCTTGGCGCAACTCCCTGTACTTGCTGCTCCTGCTGAGTCTGGTTTCCGGCGGGCGGCTGTTCCGGCAGTGGCGGCGGGCCTGAAAACGGCAGGCCGGCTGGCATCAACTCAACCCGCGCCGCCCTCCCGTCGTCTAGCGGGTATGGTTTTACTTCGGCGCGGCGCGGCATTTCTGCTTTTTCTCGGCTCATTCACGGCTTGCGGGCAGGCCAACCGCATTGCGGACCGCAACAGCATCGGCTGGTTTGTGTATGAGGGCGACCATACGCTGGGCAAGCGCTGGACGCTGCACACCGAATACCAGTGGCGGCGCACCGAGTTTCTGACGAAGCCCCAGCAGCAGCTGGCTCGCCTGGGGGCGGCCTACCAGCTGCTGCCCCGCCTGAGCGTGGCGACCGGCTACACCAATCTGATTACCCGGCCCTACGGCGACTACCCCACCGCCGACACCGGCGTGCCGTTTCCCGAGCACCGCAGCTACCAGGACGTGCAGCTGAGCGACACGCTGGGCCGCACGACGCTGGCGCACCGCCTGCGGCTGGAGCAGCGCTGGCAGGGGCAGCTGGCCGAGGGCCAGGGCCGGGCCGTGCAAAGCTGGCAATACCAGAACCGCATCCGCTACCAGCTCTCGGCCGTGCTGCCGCTACGAGGCCCGCGCCTGAATGCCCGCGAGTGGTACCTGACGGGCTTCGACGAGGTATTTCTGAGCTTTGGGCGCAACGTGAGCAAGGTCTTCAATCAGAACCGTATTGCCGGCGGCTTGGGCTACCAGGTGCAGGACAACTTCCGCCTGGAGCTGCTCTACCTTAATCAGATAACCCAGCACGCGGAAGACGAGCCGGTTTCGGGCCGGCCGGTATTCGAGTTCAACCACGGCTTCCGGCTGGGCATCTCCTACGACCTGACGCTGGCCAAGTAGCGCGGCAATAGGAAGAGCAGTAGCGCGAACTGTGTAGTTCGCGTGCCAGAACGACCTAATGGCGTGGGCCACGCGAACTACACAGTTCGCGCTACTGCCGCGCTACTGACGTTCTGTAACCCTAACCCGCTGCCGGCGGTAAAGCAGAGCTGTATTCTTTCAACTATCCTGGTATGAAAATCCTGCTTCCCGGCTGCCTTACGGTAGCGGCTCTGCTTTCCGTGGCCTCGGCCCAGGCCCAGAACGATTATGAGAAGACCGTAAAAGACGGCTTCGCGGTCAACGTATTCAAGCCCGGCAAAGTCGAGGCTACCGACGCCTACATTGCCCAGCTCAAGGCCCCGGCCGGTTTCACGGTCACCAAATTCGCCGAGAAAACCGGCAACCCGCGCATGCTGGCCGTGGCCCCCAACGGCGACGTGTACGTCTCGGACCGCACGAAAGGCACCGTAATGGTCTTGCGCGACACGAACAAGGACGGTAAGTCGGACGTGATGAAGGAAGTAGCCAAGCGCCCCGATCTGCACGGCCTGGCTCTGAAAGATGGGAAGCTATACATCAGCGCCATCCGGGAGCTGTTCGTGGCCGACATCAAGGCCGACGGCACGCTGGGCGAGCTGAAAACCCTCTATAAAGACCTGCCCGACGCCGGCCAGCACCCCAACCGCACCCTGAACTTCGCCCCCGACGGCAAGCTCTACCTCTCGGTGGGCAGCACCTGCAACGCCTGCGACGAGCGCAACAAGGAACAGGCCACGCTACTGGTCGTGAATACCGACGGCTCGGGCCGGCGCGTGTTTGCCAAGGGCCTGCGCAACACCATCGGCTTCGGCTGGCACCCCAGCACCAAGGCCCTCTGGGGCTTCGACCACGGCATCGACTGGCTCGGTGACGAAGACCAGCGCGAGGAGCTGAACGAAATCAAGGAAGGCGCCGACTACGGCTGGCCCTACGTGTACGCCGACGGCAAAATCCCGCCCCACCCCCAGCCCGCCGACATGACGCCCGAGCAGTACGCGGCCAAAAGCGTGAAGCCCGTGCAGCTCTACGCCGCCCACGCCGCTCCGCTGGGCATGGTGTTCAACGAGGGCCAGCAGTTTCCGAAAGAGTACCAGAACGACGCCTTCGTGACCATGCACGGCTCCTGGAACCGTGCCCAGCCCTCGGGCTACCGCATCGTGCGCGTGAAGTACGACGCCCAGGGCAAGGCTACCGGCATCGAGGACTTCGTGACCGGCTGGCTGGTAAACAACAACAAGGAGCAGTTCGGGCGCGTCTGCGGCATTGCCCAGCACACCGACGGCTCTTTGCTGATTACGGATGACTCCAACGGGGTGATTTACCGGGTGGCCTATGCCGGCGGCAAGCCCGCGGAGAAGGCCAAAGCGAAGAAAGGCTAAGCTGGCATCAACTGCTAGGGAACCGTCATGTCGACCAGCGGGAGACATCTCGCGTGCTATGGTAATCCAGTTACTACTGCACGCGAGATGTCTCCCGTTGGTCGACATGACGTGCTTTTTACCTAATATCAGCACGCTTTTGGACGTTACTTGTTGGCCTAACTCTCCGCCTAGCCATGTTGCTCTACCCTGCTCGCCGCCACCGCCGGCCCCTACTGTTTCCGCCCGGCCTGCTGGCGCTGGGGTTTCTGCTGTTGCTGGGGTGCCAAGTACTCCGGCCTTGGTACCGGCAGTTAAAACCGCGGTATGTTTTGCAGCTCACTGTGCCGCCCAAGCCGGTATCCGACTATATTCTTCCACAATATGAGGAAGGTGAGAAGTTTGCAAAGCTTAATGGATTTACTCCTACTACCAACGAATACCTGCACCGATACTCCCAGCTAGCTTATTACCGCCCCTGGCAGGACTTCGCCTTCACCGGTATATCCGAGCAGGATGCGGCTATTGCGCGAGAAGCACAACAGGCTCTTCGGGCCATGCAGGCTGATACCTTACACGCCCAGGGCGTACGAATACGCTTTGGCGAACAAGCTACTTATGCTGGTCTGATTCGAGTGCTGGATTTGGCAAGTGCTATCGAGAGGCAGATGCTTGATCTTCATCATGAGCCGGCCACATTTTATGCCTTCACCGATGCGTACAAGCCGCCATCAAACGGTATAATGCTTGAGTGCGGCACTGATTATTATGACGTAATTGATAGAAAGCCAGCCGCTTCCTTCGAGGCTCAAATGCAAAACTGGCTCACCCGCTGGCAGCTAACCTGGCAGGAAGCCTTTTCCTCCTCCTGGCAACCTCCAATCCTGTTCCTGCTGGGAATTATAGCCGTAAGCAGCTGGAAAATGGCGCGGCGGTGGCACACGGCGTAGCTTTTGCGTGTTTCTTAGTCTAACATAGCCGTACTGCATGCCCGCCCTTTCCCCCGACCTGCGCAAAGCCCTCTTCAGCTTACCCCAAAAGGAAAAAGACCAGCTCCTGGCCCGCCTCGTGGCCCAGGATTCGGTCCTAACTGAGCAGCTGGCCTACCGCCTGCTCGAAGGCCCCGATGCGCTGGAAGACCGTCGCGCCCAGCTTCGCACCCAAATCGACGACCCGGTGCGCGGCTACCACCAGACGCCCAACGATTTGCTGGTCATTGTGCGGCAGCTGCAGGCCCGCATCGGCTACCACGCCAAGATTACGGAGGATGCCTTTGGAGAAGTCGAGCTAACCCTGCGGCTGCTGAATCGGGTATTTGAGCACCAGCCCCAGTTGGTAAACCGGCTGCACGGCCCCACCCAGCCCTTGCTGCAGCACCTGGCCAAGCGCACCCACGACGCCCTGCGCCAAACCGAAAAGCTCCACGCTGACTACCATGTGGAGCTGAGCAGCACCATTGAGGAAGTGTTGAGTCGGCTGTGGCAGTCGGGGGCGGCGCCGCTGGCCCGGGAGCTGGGCGTGCCCAAGTCGTTTGGGGTGTAGCTACTGGTTGTTTACACTGTCATCCTGAACTTTGCGAAGGACATTGCTCACCTATCCCACCGCAGTTTATAACAATGTGTAAAGCCCTTTCCTGCGACTTGTGGAAGAGGATTTTTCTGGTAAAAGGCCACTCAGCACATTTCAGAGGACGGATTGCCTCGGCTGCGCTTGGCAATAACACCATTTCACAATTTCACCTCCTATTCCAGCGCCCGAAACACGATGGGCAGCGTGTAGGCCACTTTCACCGGCTGGCCACCAACCTTGCCGGGGTTCCACCAGGGCATGATGCGCACCAGGCGCAGGGCTTCCTCGTCGAGGCCGTAGCCCAGGCCCTTCACCACTTTGGCGTCGAGAATGTGGCCCTGCTCATCGACCACGAAGCTGACGTGGACCTTGCCGGAGGCGCCGTGGCTGAGCGCGGCGGCCGGGTAGTTGATTTTGGCCCGCAGAAATTTGGTAAAGGCCGTTTCGCCCCCGGGGAAAGTGGGCATTTCCTCGGCCGTATGGTAGATAACCGGCACCACCGGGCTAGCCGAACTGGCCGTGCCGGCGCTGGAGCCGCTGTCGGTGAGGGCGGCCGTTAGGTGGCTTTGGGCAGCCGCGGGTACCGCAATCAACAATAAACAGGCAAGAGCGAGGAGCAGTCGGGGCATGACGGGGCGCGTATCGAACAGTGGCACAAAGCTATGCGCTGGCCTAAACAGGGCCGTAATGCTACCGTTATGCTTGTGTTGCCGTTGTGTTGGTAACATTGGCAGTATCCTTTGCCGCGAAAAAGCAGTACATTATTTCAACCAACCGCCCGGAGTCTTTTTCGCGCTTCCACCTAGCTTTCACCACCATGTCCAGTACTCCTCACCCCGACAAAATGCGCGTGCCCCAGCACCTGAGCGAAGCCGAGCTGCACCAGGCTCTGGATGAACTCGATGCCAAGATTAAAACCCTGCGCAACCGCGCCCACGCCACGGCCGCCAACTCCGAAAACACCTACCACGAGCACATTGCGGCTCTGGAGGTGAAGCGCGCCAAGCTGGCCGAGCTGGTCGGCCCCGCCGGCCGCCCCGCCCCCGACCGCCCCACCAGCACCTGGGACGAAATTCGGCGCGGCATCGACACGCTGCGCGAAGACCTGCGCAACATCATTTAACCCCACCCCATGAAATTATTTGTTCCGCTGCTGGCCCTGGCCGCTACTCTGCTGCTGCCGGCCTGCACCGCCCAGGAAAGCTTTCAGAACGCCGAAAACTGCGTCAAGGTGGAAATTGGGATGAGCGAGCAGCAGGTGCGCGGCATCATGGGCGCCCCCACGGGCGAAGACGCCGCCGAAGGCAGCGGCAAGACGTGGTCCTACCTCTTTGGCAGCGCCACTGACACCCAGCCCATCCGCATTCAGTTCGACGCCAGCGGCAAGGTAACCTCGGCTACCTGCGCGCCCGAAGCCTCGGGCTCGGAGCGGCCCACGGGCAACTAGCCCGGTTTCCGGCCCGGCCACGCGGCCCCGACTCCAGCACTGGAGTCGGGGCCGCGTGCATTTTGGGCAGTGCCATTCAGCCGGATTTAAAGCAGGTCAGCAGCCCGATTTACCGTTCGCCCAAATGTTGTTTCCAGCGGGCCGGCGCGACGCTAGGTTTGAGCCATCATTCACCACCAACCTAACCGCTACTCCAATGAACTTCGCCGCTACCCTCCGCCCCATCCTCGCCGCCCTGCTGCTAACCGCTGCTCCCCTCGCCGCTACGCAGGCCGCCGCCGGCCCCGCGGCCAGCCTCGCCTCCGCCGCCGATAACGCCGCGGCCCACCCCAGCTTCACGGTGAAGGTCGTGGGCAAAGGCCGGCCCATGCTGCTGATTCCGGGCCTGACCTGCCCCGGCGCCGTGTGGGACGAAACCGTGGCCCGCTACCAGAAGCAGTACCAGTGCCACATCGTGTCGTTGGCCGGCTTCGGCGGGCAGCCAGCCGCGGCTTCTACCCACGACTTCCTGCTGGGCGTGCGCGACCAGCTGCTGACCTACATCAAAGCCCAGAAGCTCAACAAGCCCGTCGTGGTGGGCCACAGCCTGGGTGGCTTTATGGGCCTCTGGCTGAGCACCACCCAGCCCGAAGCCGTGGGCCCGCTGGTTATCGTCGATTCGCTGCCCTTCATGTCGGCCATTCAAAACCCGAGCCTGACGGCCGAAACCGCCAAGCCCATGGCTGATGGTATGCGCCAGCAAATGCGCCAGGGCAAAATGCCGATGCCCGCCCAGCGGCAGATGGTAAGCAGCCTGGTAACCGATACGGCCCGCGTAACGCAGCTGGCGCGCTGGGGCCAGGCTTCCGACCCGGCCACCGTGGCCCAGGCCATGTACGATATGATGACCACCGACCTGCGCCAGGATCTGGCCCGCATTCAGCAGCCCACGCTGGTGCTGGGGGCCTGGGCGGCTTACCAGCAGTACGGCGCTACCAAGGAAAGCACCCGCGCCATCTTTGCCCAGCAGTTTGCCAAGCTGCCCCAGCACCGCATCGAAATGTCGGAAGCCGGCCGCCACTTCCTGATGTACGACGATACGCAGTGGTTCTTCGCCCAGACCGACGCCTTTTTGAAGCAGAATACGGTGGCGAAGAAGTAGGCTATTTGCCCGCTGTAAAAACCCAAAGCAAATCGTCATGCTGAGCTTGGCGAAGCATCTCTACTGCCACGGTAAATGAATTACCGCTGCGGGAGAGAGGCTTCGCCAAGCTCAGCACGACGTTCGATTCCTCCCTGCTTTCTTGTTCTCACCCACTCAAACGGCGCTATATTGCTTGCCTTATGGCCACTATTACTTCCCGCCCGCGCCTGTACTGGACCCTACAGATTATCTGCTGGGGCTTATATGCCCTGCTGGGTATCACCATTTACAAGGTAATGGGCAACCTGACCCCGCAGTATATGCTGGCGCAGGTCTGTATTGTAGCTCTGAATATCGGCACCTCTCACCTGCTGCGGGCCATCATCCGGCGGGGCGGGTGGCTACGGCTGCCGGTGCTGGCCGTGGTGCCCCGCCTGCTGGTCGTCAACTTCCTGCTGTCCCTGGTCACGCAGCTCGTGATTTCGGGTATTATGATGTTTGGGCTGCACATGTTCAAGCCCGCGGATTTTAGCTGGACCATGCTGCTGCTCTATACTTTCTACGGCAACTTCGTGTTCTGGCTCTGGTCGGTGCTCTACTTTGGCCTGCACTACCTCGACAGCTACAAGCAGGCCGAAGTGGACAAGTGGAAGCTGGCCGCCGCCGTGCAGGAAGCCGAGATGCGCATGCTCAAGGCCCAGATCAATCCGCACTTTATGTTCAACGGGCTCAACAACATCCGGGCGCTGGTGACGGAAAACCCGGCCCGGGCCCGCGACATGATTACCCATCTCTCCGACTTGCTGCGCTACTCCATCCAGCTCAACAGCACCGAGAAAGTAGCCCTGGCCCGGGAGGTGGAAATCGTGGAGCACTACCTGGCCCTGGAAGCCATGCAGCTGGAAGAGCGCCTGCACTACCGCCTGGAAGTAGCCCCCGACACCCTGAACGTGCTGATTCCGCCCATGACGCTGCAGCTGCTGGTCGAAAACGCCATCAAGCACGGCATTGCGCCCCGCCCCGAAGGCGGCCAGATCGAGCTGCTGGCCCGCCTCGACGGGGCGCAGCTGCACGTGACGGTACGCAACACCGGCCGCTACGCGCCCCGGCCCGGGCACGAGGGCGTGGGCGTGCGCAATGCCCGGGAGCGGCTGCAGCTGCTGTTTGGCTCCGCTGCCAGTCTCCGCCTGGCCAACGCCGACGATGCGGCCGAAACAGTGGTAGCCGAGCTGCGCCTGCCCGCCGGGCGCCTGCCCCAGGCCGTGCCAGCCACTGCTGCTGCGCTTTCCGCCTGAGTTTTTCTTTCTTTTATCCCCCTGATCCTACCCCTTTCCATGAATGCCCTGTTGGTTGACGATTCCCGCCTGGCCCGCACCGAGCTGCGCCACCTGCTGCAGGCGTTTCCCGAAGTAACCATCGTGGGCGAAGCCCGGCACGCGGCCGAGGCCCGCACCCGGATTGCCGAGCTGCGGCCCGAGCTGTTGTTTCTGGACATTCACATGCCCGGCGAAACCGGCTTCGAGCTGCTCGAATCGTTGGAGGCGGCCCCGCACGTCATTTTCACCACGGCCTACGACGAGTATGCCCTGCGGGCTTTCGAAGTCAACGCCCTCGACTATCTGCTCAAGCCCATCAGCGAAGCGCGGCTGGCGGCCTCTCTCGAAAAAGCCCGCGCCCAGCGCCTGGCGCCGGCTCTGGCCACTGCCGCCCTGCCCGATGAACCCGCCCCGGCCCCGCTCACGATGCAGGACCAGGTGTTCGTCAAGGACGGGGAGCGGTGCTGGTTTGTGCGCCTCTCCGACATCAAGCTGTTTGAAATCAACGGCAGCTACACCCAGATTTACTTCGAGCAGCACCGCCCCCTGATTCCGCGCACCTTGCAGCACCTGGAGGCCCGCCTCGACCCCAAAGTTTTTTTCCGGGCTAACCGCCAGCAGATCATCAACCTGAAATGGATTGACAGCATCGAGCCCTGGTTTAGCAACACGCTCAAAATAAAGCTGCGCGAAGGCCCGGAAGTGGAAGTTTCGCGCAAGCAGTCGGTGCTGTTCCGCGAGCTACTCAGCTTGTAGGAAGGAGGTTACTGTTCAGGCAGGCAGCCGGTTAGTTCGGGCCGGCGGCCAACTTCACCCGGGTGTGCTGCATCTTTTCTTTCTGATTATTAGTATACAACAAGGCAATAATCCAGCTTCGCCGAACGGGCTGTTCTCAGTTGCCTTTGCCATGAAAAAACTACTAAACATACTTGCCCTGGGCCTACTCATTACCACCGTTTCCTGTTCCCAGGACACCGTAAGACAAGGTGGTAATCCGAAGAAATACAAAACCTCCTACAGCGAAGCCTCCCGTCGCAACAACGATAAGTCGAGGTTTAAGAAGCGGCGCAGCCCCGGTTTCGGCGTCGATCTGAACGCCCGCAACCCGTACAAATCGGGGACGGTACCGGCCCCAAAAGACTACAAGTTCGACAACAAGCCCGGCAAGTAATTCTGTCTGGCCTCAACCGAAAAAGCCACGTCTGCTTAGCGCATGCGGGGCTTTTTTAGTGGGTACTTAATAGCTTTACAAAGCTGCCGGCTCCCGGAAGCCCACCCAGGTAAAGCGCTTGATGACAAACTCGGGATTGGTGAAGGAGGCGTTGCCGGCCGGGTTGCCGCCGGTTACGTGGAAGTCCGAGAAGCCTGCATTCTGGTTCACGTAGATGCCGCCGGTCAGGTTGAAGCTGACGGGCGTGCCCGCCAGGCTCATTTCGTCCATAATCTGCTCTTTCACCTGCTCATCGGTAGTATAAGCCCCGCAGCTGATGGCGCCGTATTCGCGGGCCAGGTGCGCCGCCAGCCGGATGCTTTCCTGCGTATCCTGGGTTTTGATAACCAGCATGATGGGCCCGAACAGCTCTTGGCTAAACTGCTCGATGCGGCTAGCCTCCACCTCATGAATGCTGGGCGAGCAGGTGCGCGCATTCTCGTACACGGGGTGAGCCACCGGGCCGTAGGGCAGAATGCTGCGGCCCCCATCCAGGGTCAGCTGCTGCACGCGGGCGTAGGTATCGGGGCTCTGAATGGCGCCCAGCACGTGGGGCCCGGCCTTAGGGTTGGAAGCCAGGCTCGTCACGGCGGCGGCCAGCTTTTGCACCACTTCCTCGTAGGGCACCACCTCGTCGCCGACTTTCACGCCCTGGGCCGGAATAAAGAAGTTCTGGGGCGCGGTGCACATCTGGCCCGAATACAGGCTCACCGAAAACGCGAGGTTCTGCGCCACCTTATCCAGGTCGTCGCAGGAATCGAGGATGACGGAATTCACGCCGGTTTTCTCGGTAAACACCGTTTTGCCCTTCAGATTCTCCAGGTACTCGCCAAACTGCGCCCCGCCGGTGTAGTCGATCAGCTTTACGGCGGGGCTTTCGGCCAGGTCCTTGGCAATCAGCCGGTCGGCAGCGTCTACGGCCAGCTGGCAGATGTTGGGGTCCAGGTCGTAGGCGGCCAGCACTTTCTGCACCTCGGCCACCACAATGGCAATGGGCAGCACGGCTTTGGGGTGGGGCTTCACCAGCACGGGGTTGCCGGTCACGAGGGAGGCAAACAGGCCCGGCACCGAGTTCCAGGTCGGGAAAGTAGAGCAGCCAATGACCAGCCCAACGCCCTTGGGCACAGCCCGCCAGGTTTTCAGCAGGGCCAGGTTGTACTTGCCCATGGGCTTTTCCCAGCGGGTTTCCTCCGGAAAGCGAGTCTGCTCCTCGTAGCCGGCGGCAATGGCCTCCAGGGCGCGGTCAGCGGCGTGGGGGCCGCTGGCCTGAAACGCCATCATAAACCCTTGCCCGGTGGTGTGCATAGTGGCGTAGGCAATTTCAAAGAACCGGTCCTTGATGCCGTCCAGCGCTTCGGTGAGCAGGGCCGCGCGCTGGGCCGGCTTCAGCTTGCGCCACTGGTCAAAGCTGGCCTGGGCGCGCTGCACCAGGGTTTCGGGCGAGAAGTACGGGTAGAGCACGCCCAGCGGCTGCTGCTCGTAGGGCGACTCCTCCTGCCCCACCCAATGCTCGGCGCCGGGCTGGAGCAGCTCACTGAAGCGCTGGTGGCGCTGGCGCTCAAAGGCTTCCCGCCCCAGCCGGTCGGCATCAGCCCCGTAGATTTCAGGCGAGGGGTTTTCGGGGAAAGCGGCAAAAAACGTGCGGCCGTGCAGGGCCCGGATGGCAGTATCAATCGTGTCCTGATGGCGTTGGGCGGGAAGCGTCATAACAACTTAAAGAAGAGACAAAAACGGGAGTTGGCGGGGAAATTGGCGAGGTTAATCGAAAACTGGCGGGAGCAGGTCAACAACTACATCTGAGCCGGGCTAAATTTACGTACCAGACCAGGAATTGCCCAGCTCACTGCTTATGCCCCAACTGCTACGTTTTCTATTGCTTTTTGGCCTACTTACCTGCTCCCTGCCCGGGGCGGCGCAGTTGGGGGCCCCGCAGCTGCCCGGCACGCTGGTGTTCAAGCTCAAGCCCGAATTCAAAGGCCTGGGCACGGCAAACGACGTGGCCAGCCCGGCCTTGCGGCAGGCCCTGGCGCAAATCGGAGCCTCCAGCATCCGGCAGAAATTTCCGCGTACCCTGCCTGCCAGTTCCGAAGTACCCGGCTCCGTCGATTTGCAGCTGGTGTATCAGATAACGCTCAAATCGGACATTGCCCTGGCCAAAGCCTACCGGACGCTGCTGCAAACGGGCGTGCTGGAATACGCCGAGCCCCTGAACTACCGCGCCCCGCTCTATCAGCCCAACGACCCGCTGTCCGACTCGACCAACGTGGCCGGACAGTTCTACCTAAAGAACATTCAGGCCTACCGCGCCTGGGACGTGACAAAGGGCGACACGAGCATCGTCATCGGCATCACCGACACGGGCACGCGCTACAGCCACGAGGACCTGCGCAACCAGCTCAAGAAAAACTACGCCGACCCCATCGACGGCATCGACAACGACAACGACGGCTACGTCGACAACTTCCGCGGCTGGGACGTGGCCGACAACGACAACGATGCCTCTATCAACATGGCCGTATTCCAGCCCGTGCACGGCATTCTGGTGACCGGCTGCGCCGTGGCCCAGCCCGACAATGGCGTGGGGCTGGCCGGCGTGGGCTTCAAGTGTAAGTACCTGCCGCTCAAGATTTACCCCAATACGGCTACCGGCAGCTTTGCCGGCTTCGAGGCCATCGTGTACGCCGCCGACCATGGCTGCCAGGTTATCAACGTATCGTGGGGCAGCCCCGGCAGCCGGTCGCAGTTCGAGCAGGACGTTATTACCTATGCCGCCGTCAACCGCAATGCCGTGGTGGTAGCTGCCGCCGGTAATACCAACGCTGAGCTTGATTTCTACCCAGCCAGCTACGACCACGTCGTTTCGGTGGCCGCCCTGGCCCCCAACGACGAGAAATCGGGCCCGGCCACCTACAGCAGCCGCGTTTCCCTGTCGGCGCCCGGCGAGCAGGTCTTGACCATTCTGGGCAACAACGACAGCGACTATTTCCCCGTGAACGGCTCCTCGTTTGCCGCCCCGCTGGTAGCCGGAGCCGCCGCCCTGGTGCGCACCCGCTTTCCGCAGTTCACTGCCGATCAGGTAGCGGCCCAGCTGCGCCAGACGGCCGACGACGTGTATAGCCTGCCCGGCAACACGACGCTGCGCGGCAAGCTGGGCACCGGGCGCCTGAATGTGTACCGGGCCGTTAGCCAGAATACCCAGCGCGAAGCCCGGATTCTGAGCAGTCAGCTGCTGCCCGCCCGCCAGGCCTACCAGCCCAACGACACGTTTCAAGTGGTAGTGGCCGTGCAGAATCTGTTGCAGCCCGTGGCGGGCCTGCAGGTCACGCTCACCTCCCTGTCGCCTTACCTGAGCGTGCGGCAGGGCATTTTTTCGGCCGGCACCCTGGCTACGCTGGCCCGCACCACCAACACGGCCGCGCCTTTTCGCTTGTCGGTAGCCGCCGCTGTGCCCATCAATACCCGCGCCGTGTTGCGCTACCGCCTCACGGCCGACAATGGCTACCAGACCGACCAGTTTCTGACCATCACGCTCAACCCCGACTACGTGGTGCTCAACGCCGGCGACCTGCACCTGACGCTGACCAGCCGCGGCAGCCTGGGCTACGACGGGCTGGGCTCGGACCTGGGCCAGAGCGTGACTTACAAAGGCAGCGCGCCCCTGCTCTACGAGGGAGGCCTGATGGTGGCCACCTCGCCCACGCGCGTGGCCGACCGGGTGCGTAATGAGCGGAACGCAGCCAGTGAGGATTTTTATTCTCGGAACCAGATTATGCTCAGCCGCCAGCCCCTGCGGGCCACCCAGGAGGCCCACGGCGTGTTTCAGGATTCGGTGCCCAGTGCCCGGCGCACCGGCACAGTCGGCGTGCAGATCCGGCAGCGCGGCTACGCCTGGTCATCGGCCGCCGACCGGGACTACGCCATTGTGGAATACCAGTTGAAAAACATAACTCCCGACACGCTGAAGCCTTTGTACGCGGGCCTGTTCATGGACTGGGACCTGCTGCCCGAAGCCAGCCGCAACGCCGCGGCCTGGGACTCGGTGCGCGCTTTGGGCTACGTGTACGACCGGGAAAACCCTACGGTCTATACCGGCGTGAAGCTGCTGCAGGGCGGCTCGGCTACCTGCTATTCCATCAACAACAATGCCCCGGCCGGAACGCCGGTGCGGTTGGGTGACGGGTTCAGTAGCGCCGAAAAATTTCTTACCCTGAGCAACAAAGCCCGCCAGAGCACAGTGGGCGTCACCACGGGCACCGACGTATCGCAGGTAGTGGGCGCGGCCCTGGGCCGCCTGGCCCCCGGCGACTCCGCCGTCGTAGCCTTCGCCGTGCTCGGCGCACCGACACTCTCTGCTCTCCAAACCGCTGCTGATGCCGCGCAGGCCCGCTACAACCTGGTGCTGCCCACCCGGCTGGCCCGGACGCAGGCCAACTGGCAAGTTTATCCCAACCCGGCCCGGACTCACGTGTGGGTCGAGATACCTGGGAACCCAGACGCTACCCAGCTGACGCTGCTTACGGCTATGGGGCAGGTGGTTGCGCAGCAAGCCATGGCCGGCGCACGCAGCCGGGTCGATGTAGGCGGCCTGCCCGCCGGCATCTACTTGCTGCGGGTTACGGGGCCGGCGGGGGTATGGTCGCGCCGCGTGGTTATAGGCACTGAATAAGCCAGCAATAGCTACTTGTTGGCATGCGCACAAAAAAACCGCTCGCCCTGTTACGGGCGAGCGGTTTTTTGTGCGCATGCTTATTGGTGAATCAGAGAGCCAAAGCCAGCCACTCTTCGTCGGTCAGGCCATAATCGGCGGGGTTGGCGCGTAGCAGTTGGTGGCGGTCCAGCAGTTCAGCTACCGGGCGTGGCACCACCAGAAAGTGGCGGGCCATGTTTTCCAAGGCTTTACGCCCGCGCCGAATCCAAAAAGTGCCCCGGGCCGGATGTAGCTGCACGGTAGGGTCAACCACAAGGGCAGCCTGCAGCCATTCATCGGCCGGAGCCACGGTCGTATTCTGGCTACCCCCGAGCTCCTGGCGCAGGAACTGAACAAAGCGGCTTTGCAAAGCCGTGGGCAAGGAAGAGAACAGGCAAGGTGCGGTGGTGTTCATAACGGAGCAGACTATCAGAGGGAAGGACAGTATCCGATACGGATGGCGGCCGTTAGGGATGCAGTAAGATGACGAGAATCTGCGGAGAAATAAGTAAAAATTACGCAGTAACTCAACAGTTGTTCTGCGCAGCCGGACGGTGGCAGTAGGAGTTGGCCATATATTTTCGTTTGCCCCTTCACTAGCAAAATAAAAACCCGTTGGCAGTCCATAGATAATCATTTGGCTATCAGCCACTCGTATTGAAAAAGCGCTGATTGCTAATTTATTTAGTACACATGATAGTGTACGGCCTATAAAAGTTCCTTTTCAAATGAATTTAATACAAGCTCTTCTACACTTTAATATGTTTTTAATCCTATCAACAGAAGCAATGCACGTACATTTCCTTTATTTTTTTCTACCTAATATTTTTAGTTAAAAAATAATATTCGTATTTTTGGATATGCGCAGAACGAAGAAGACCAGCCTTCCTTTTCCTCTCCCCATGCAGCAGTATGCCCGCTGCATTGATGCCACCAGCCGCCCCACCGACCACATCGGTGACTGGCCCGAAACGGGTTCGGTATATCCCGTGCAGTATCGGCCCAATGCCCGCACCGGCCAGCTTCAGGTTCACGTCCTGGGCTTTTATGCCGAGCGGCCCTACGGCGCTTTCAACTGTCAGCGGTTTGAGCCGGTAGCCCATATCTGGCTCAACTAAAACGTGGCGGTATATCCTCCATCAGCCACCCCCCGGGGTGGCTTTTTTGTTGCCCTATATTTCGTCGCTGGCCCCATGCACGCGCTGTATCCGTTGCCGGCCAGCCTGGCAACGTTGGCTACTCCTGCTACATTTACGGGCCTTTTCCTGCCTTGCCTTATGTCACAGCCCACCGCTGCCGAGCAGCTTTACAGCATTCCGGCCCCTTACCGTCGCATGGAAAACATGCACATTCTGTTCTGGCTACTCAAAGACATCGGCTGGTGCATGATCTGGAAGCCGCTGGGCATCGCCATGGTATTTCCCACGCTTATTATTGCTTTACTCATCACCTGGCGCACGCGCGACATCAAGGCTGAGCTGGCCCACAACCTGGCCATCGTTTTCTGGATTTCGGCCAACTCCTACTGGATGATCAGCGAGTTTGTGGGCTTCGACACCGTGCGCGTGTGGGGCAGCCTGACGGGCAAGCACCTGGCCCTTATCCCCTTCCTCACCGGCCTTGGCATTCTGCTCTATTACTATCTCGTGCAGAAGCCCCGCGAAACTCGTGGCGAGCAGCCGCTACGCTGTAGCAAAGACCGTTAAGCCCTGTTGAAAAACGGGAGCCGCCGCAACTGCTTGCCCTGACCAGGAAAGCAGTTGCGGCGGCTCCCGTTTTTCTGGCCACTTAGCCCGGCATCGTACGCCGCAGCTGCCCGAGCGCCAGTAGCAGCCCCGCGGCCAGCAGTAGCCACACTTCCTCGTCGATGGGCACGTTGGTGGGCACATCGTCACTGCTTTCATCAATATCCAGGGCAGCATTAGCATTCATCACCTGATTCTGCTTACGATTCAGGGCGGCTTTTTGCGCGTCATTTTCCAGGGCCAGATAAGCGGTGAGCGGCGTCATGATGCCCGCCCGGAAGCTGGCCCGCAGGAAAGGTACGCGCTGCTCGTCGGTGGCTTCGGGATGAAAAGCCTGCCACTGCTGGTAGCCGTGGAGCAGCAGGCCGGTGTGCCACCGGCTGCCCCCTGCCCCCGGCTGCGGCACGGCCAACTGCGCCTGATTGAGCACGATATCAGCCTTGCCATTGTCGGGCAGGTAGGCGCGGGGCCGGGCGGTACCCGGCCAGGCCCTCACTTGCCGGGGCTGAGCCGGATACGCGGCTACCGGCATCGCGGCGCGTGAGTTCTGGCGCAGCGAATGCGCGGCCAGACTACCATCAGCAGCCAGCACGTAGAACTGGTCATTTTCTGGATAGGCGCTACTAAGCTCGGCCTTGCTGAAATCGTCTGTTACCACCACAATTATCGGATACTCCGGCCCGGGGTGCTGCCAGGCCTCAAAGAGCAACTGGCGCAAGGCCCCATCCAGATAAAACCCACCCCGGCTTTGGTGCCGGGCTGCCTCACCCGGCCACTCAGCGGGAGTTTTGACCGGCGTAGCGTAGGCATCAACCAAGGTAAAGCGGGCGTGCGGGTTGGCGGCTTCCTGCGCAAACACCCTGTCAATACGCCGGGCGTAAGCGGCTTTTGGTTTCCCCCCAGCCGTGGATACATCCAGCAGGAAATGGTAATACGGCGTGCGGCGCACCAATGGCAGCCGCTGTTTGGCGGCTGCATTCACGTACGTTACTTCTTCCTGGCCCGACGTGGTTACCGGGGTTAGCAGCGGCCGGGCAGTAGAGTCGCCGAGCGTGATGCGCCGGCCATCAACGGTGAGTACAACGGGCTCCTTGTGCAGCAGCTGGATACCGGAGGTACGAGCCACCTGCTGCACGACTGGGTACACCCGCAGGCCAACGCGGCCGGCCTCGTCGTAGGCCAGCAGGCCAGGGTCTTTTACCTGGGTTTCGTTCACAATCTGAGCATACACCCAGGCCGCCGACTTTTTCTCCGCCAGGATACCCGGTTCCCGCCGACCGTTGATGTCGAGGTAATAGCTGCCCACCCAGCAGCCCGCCGGCAGTTCCAGGGTTGTGGTATATTCCCCGGCTCTAAGGCTGGTATCGGTATTAGCTACTTTTAAGTCGAGCCAGCTCACCCAGGCTTGCTGGCGGGGGTCGTAGTGGCTGCGGCTAGTGAGGGCCGCTAGTGCGGGGCGGGCCTCACTGGCCGTGTTGGCCGTAAAGTTGCGCTGCTCGAAATCGGCTGGAACAGGTGCTGAACCGAGAAAAACCTGCTCCAGGGAGGCAATCTTGTCGTCGGACAAGGTCAGGTTATCGAGCACCAGCCAGTTGAAATACGTGGATAGAAAGGGCACGTGGCTTCCCAGCGAGAAGCCAGACTGCTGCTCTTTATGCTGCTTGATGATGTTTAGGGTGCTGGCCAGCGCCTGGGCGTCGAGGCTATATGTCCGGCCGTAGTCGGGGTTGTAGCGGTACGCCAAGGCCTCGTGCAGCACCCAGCGGTTGTGCACGTAGCGGCCCGTAATGATGAGCGGCAGCGTGAGGGCACCGGCCACCAGCCCGGCCCGGAGCCAGCGCCGGGAAAAAAAACCCTCCAGATACTCCAGGTCGGCGCCCAACTCGCGCACATGTATCACCAGCAGGATCAGGGGAGTAAGCATCAGAAAGCCAAGCCCAATGAGGATAATGCCCAAAATGGACAGCGGCAGATACGGCAGAAAAACGATGAAGAAGTACAAAGTGTAGCTCAGCAGCACGCTGCGCCCCAGAAATACCGTCAGGCGCCACCACCGCTTGGGCTGGTCGGGGATGCAGAGCATCATGCCGTTGAGCACCGCCAGAATATAAAACCAGGGGTCGTTAAAATTTCCAAACACGCCTTCCTCCCGGTGTTGGCCGCCACCGCCGGAGCTGCCCCAGAAAAAACCATTGTTTACCAGCAGGCCCATCAGCGGCAGCAGCAACCCTACCAGGAGCTTCCAGATGAAGTTAAACTCGGCGTCTTCGGCCCGCTTCAAACTCAGAATGTAGGCTCCACGGACCAGGAAAAACAGAAACACCAGCACGCCCAGACTGAACGAAGCGGTCAGGGCCGCATCCCAAAGCCAGGAAGTATGCCCGCTCTGCACGGCCGAGAAAGGCACCAGCAGGAGAATATACCAGGCCAGCGGCCCGACAAAAGCCAGCAAAAAATTGATACCGGCCCCGTGGGTACGGCCGGGAGGTGTGAATTGGACAACCAGCGTGAACAGCGCGTGGGCCAGCGTAGGCATTACAAAGGTGGCCACGTAGAGAAGTAACTCGGTGGGCACCATCCAGCGCGGCACTTCCCGGGGCAGGATCTGATTGTCGTACTTCAGATACAGCAGCAGGAAAGCCGAATACGCCAGCAGTGCTACGATACTATAGACCTTCCCTACGGACTCGCCCCGCCGGATCTGGACCACGGCATACCCCAGCGTACTTACGCCCAACACCGCCAGCGTAAGGCCAAACCAGCGCCACAGCTCCAAACTCTGGGGCGGTATCAGGGACTGCACCACCGTAAACTCGCCGTAGCACAGCGCCGCCAGCAGCACAAGGGGTAGCGTATTGAGCAGCAGAAGCCACTTCGGATTCAGAAGATTGCGCATACAGGTTGGGCTGACAGATTCAGTCCTGTCGTCAATGGGTCAAACTTATATCAAAGAACTTTGTAATACAAAGTATATTTCCAAAGCGCTAGGTTCTCCCTATCCGGTTCAGTGATGAAAGCACCGGGTGGCACCGCTGCCGGAGAGGCCTTGGGCTCCGCAAACTAGTTAGGGCTTAATTGAACATACTCCTTCCTCTTGCTGGATTCTGCCGGGGCTTAAAAGGTCGCAACCATAATGTGAAGCAAACAAAAAGGCCGCCTCAGGAGCTGAGGCGGCCTTTTTTATCGGTACCAGAACCAGAATTACTTCTGCGACAACTGAGCCGAACCCGACTCTTTCAAGCGGATCAGGTTCAGAGCCGAGCCGGCTTTGAACCACTCGATCTGCCCCTCGTTGTAGGTATGGTTCAGATAGATAAGGTCCGTGTCGCCGTCGGTGTGGTGCAGGCGGGCCTGCAGCGGCTTACCGGGGGCAAACGTGGTCAGGCCGAGAATGTCGATGGTGTCGCCTTCCTCAATCAGGTCGTAGTCGGCCTTGTTGGCAAAGGTCAGACCCAGCATCCCCTGCTTTTTCAGGTTAGTTTCGTGAATACGCGCGAAGCTCTTCACAATGACGGCCCGCACGCCGAGGTGGCGGGGTTCCATGGCCGCATGCTCGCGCGAGGAGCCTTCGCCGTAGTTCTCGTCGCCAATTACCACCGTGCCGATACCCATCGACTTGTAGTTACGGGCAACCTGGGGAACGGTATTGTACGTGTCACCCTGGGCCACGAAATCCCGAACCTTGTTGGCTTCACCGTTAAACGCGTTGGTAGCGCCGATGAGCATATTGTTCGAGATGTTGTCGAGGTGGCCGCGGTATTTGAGCCACGGGCCGGCCATCGAAATGTGGTCGGTGGTGCACTTGCCCTGGGCCTTGATGAGCAGACGCAGACCCATCAGGTCGGTGCCTTCCCATGGCTTGAAGGGGTCGAGCAGCTCCAGACGATCCGACGTGGGGTCAACGAGCACCTGCACGCCCGTGCCATCTTCGGCGGGCGCCTGGTAGCCGGCATCTTCCACGGCGTAGCCCTGGGGTGGCATTTCCAGACCCTGAGGCTCGTCGAGCTTCACCTGGTGGCCGTCTTTGCTGGTAAGCGTGTCGGTGAGCGGGTTGAAGGTCAAGTCACCGGCAATGGCGAAAGCCGTTACGATTTCGGGCGAGGCCACGAAAGCGTGGGTGTTCGGGTTGCCGTCGTTGCGCTTGGCAAAGTTGCGGTTGAACGAGGTGATAATCGAGTTGCGACGCTTGGGGTCGTCGGTGTGGCGGGCCCACTGGCCGATGCAGGGGCCGCAGGCATTGGCCAGCACCACGCCGCCCATCTGGGCAAAGGTGTCGAGCAGACCGTCGCGCTCCACGGTGTAGCGCACCAGCTCCGAGCCGGGCGTTACGGTGAATTCGGCGTTTACCGCCAGGCCTTTCGATACGGCCTGCTTGGCAATGGAAGCGGCACGGGTGATGTCCTCGTACGACGAGTTCGTGCACGAGCCGATCAGGCCTACTTCCAGCTTCTCGGGCCAGCCATGCTCACGCACGGCGGCGGCGAACTGCGAAATCGGCCAGGCGGCGTCCGGTGTGAACGGACCGTTCACGTAGGGCTCCAGCGTGGAGAGGTCAATTTCGATGAGCTGGTCGTAGTAGGCTTCGGGGTTGGCATACACCTCGTCGTCGGCGCGCAGGTGGTGCGCTACGGCCGCGGCGGCCGTGGCAATATCGGCGCGCTCGGTGCCGCGCAGATAGTCCCCCATCTTCTCATCGTAGCTGAATACCGAAGTGGTAGCCCCGATTTCCGCACCCATGTTGCAGATGGTGCCTTTGCCGGTGGCCGAGAGGCTGTTGGCACCCTCGCCGAAGTATTCCACGATGGCACCAGTACCGCCTTTTACGGTCAGGATGCCGGCTACGCGCAGGATTACGTCTTTGGCCGAGGTCCAGCCATTCATCTTACCGGTCAGCTTAACGCCGATTACTTTCGGGAATTTCAGCTCCCAGGCCATGCCGGCCATTACGTCCACGGCATCAGCGCCACCGACACCGATGGCAATCATGCCCAGGCCGCCGGCGTTGGGCGTGTGGGAGTCGGTGCCGATCATCATGCCGCCGGGGAAGGCGTAGTTTTCGAGCACTACCTGGTGAATAATACCGGCGCCGGGCTTCCAGAAGCCGATGCCGTATTTATTGGAAACCGAAGCCAGGAAGTCATATACTTCGCGGTTTTCGTCGTTGGCCACGGCCAAGTCCTCATTGGCGCCGTCGCGGGCCTGGATGAGGTGGTCGCAGTGCACGGTGCTCGGAACAGCCACCTGGGGCTTGCCGGCTTGCATAAACTGCAGCAGCGCCATCTGGGCGGTGGCGTCCTGCATTGCGACACGGTCGGGGGCAAAATCGACGTAGGAAACGCCCCGCTCGAACGACTGAGTTACGTTACCGCCATACAAGTGAGCGTACAGGATTTTCTCGGTCAGCGTGAGCGGGCGGCCAACAGCGGTACGAGCAGCTTCAATCCGCTGGCCCATACCGGCATACACGGCCTGAATCATTTCTAAGTCAAACGCCATAGTCAGAAGGGAAAAAGTGAAATAGGTAAGGCTCCGAAGAGCAGGTACGCAAATATAGGCGGCAGTCGTTGCGCTACCCAAAATTTATCTGAGCCGCCTATCTTTAAAACCAAGTACGCCCATTAGTAGTTTTGGGCCGAATTACCTTTTCTACTTCTATGTCCTTTCCTATTTCTTTCCGCCCCCTCGCCGCGGGCCTCGGCCTGGCGCTGGCCTTGGGTTCGTGCCAGTCCAATTCCAAACCCGAAGCTGCCGACGGCGGTGGCGACTTGATGGAGGTGGGCAGCGCCAATGCCCTTTCGGCCGGCACCTGGCGCGGCGTGCTCTCGGCCCAGGGTCAGGAAATTCCCTTCCTGTTCGACGTGGCCCAGGACGGCGGCAAGCCCACCGTAACGCTGCGCAACGGGGAGGAGCGCCTCAAGCTCGACGAAATAAGCACGGCCGGCGACTCGACCACCATCCGGCTGGGCGTATTTGATGCGGCCCTGGTGGTGCGGGCCGATGGGGAAGGCCAGCTGAGAGGCGCCTGGGTGAAGTACGACGGCAAGGAGCCTTACCGGATGCCGTTTCGGGCCACCAAAGGCGAGGAGCCGCTGTTTCCGGTCATGGCCGACCGCAAAATCGTGTCGTTCGACGGCACCTGGAAAGTGACCTTCAAGGGTGACGACGGCGAAACCTACCCGGCCGTGGGCGTTTTCAAGCAGGAGGGCCAAAACATCACCGGCACGTTCCTGACCACCACCGGTGACTACCGCTACCTGGCTGGCCAGGTGGATGGCAACGTCATGAAGCTCTCGACGTTCGATGGCAGCCACGGTTTCCTGTTCACCGGCAAAAACCCGAACGAAACCGACACCAAGGCCACGGCCATCAGCGGCGACTTTTACTCGGGCAAGAAAGGCCACGAAACCTGGACCGCCGTGCCCGACCCCAACGCCAAGCTGCCCGACGCCAATTCCCTGACCGGTATGAAACCCGGCCAGAAAAAGCTCGACTTCAAGTTCCCCAGCATTTACGAGGGCGGTGCCATCTCCCCTTCCGACCCCAAGTACAAGGGCAAGGTGGTCGTCATCCAGATTCTGGGCTCGTGGTGCCCCAACTGCATGGACGAAACCAACTTCCTGGCCCCCTGGTACGAGAAGAACAAGAGCCGCGGCGTGGAAATCATCGGCCTGGGCTACGAGCGTACTCCCGACCAGACGCTGGCCGCCAAGAAGCTGCTGAAGATGAAGGAGCGCATGAACGTGGGCTACGACCTAGCCGTAGCCGGCATTGCCGACAAGGATGCCGCCGCCAAGTCGCTGCCGCAGCTGCAGAGCGTACTGGCCTTCCCCACCACTATTTTCCTGGACAAGAAAGGCGAGGTGCGCAAGATTCACACCGGCTTCTCTGGCCCCGGCACCGGCAAGTATTACCAGGAGGAAATTGCCGACTTCAACAAAACGGTGGACATGCTGCTGAAGGAATAATTGTTAATGTGCTGATGCCCAACCCATCCTTGCGAGGCGTAGCCGTGGCACCCGCGGGACAGCGCCGCTACTCCGTCCGCTGTGTAGCACGACCTGCTCTTTTACCAGAAAGCCCTTTCCTACGCATGTGGGAAAGGGCTTTTCAGCGAAGGAAGCTTTCTACATTTCAGAGGACGGATTGACGCCGCTTAAGGCGCGAAATGTCGGGCTTCCTCGCAAGGACAGAACGTGCTTCGCTCAGCATGGCACGTTTGCTTTGATTACAACAGCCGCAGCCCTACCTCGAAATCACCTCTCGGACGCAGGGTAATCAGGGGCTGGGTGAGCACCGGCGGCCGGCCGCCAGGGAATTCGACGGCGAAGTGGCGCAGCAGCTCCAGGGTCACGAGCTGCATTTCGGTGAGGGCGAACTGCATGCCGATGCACAGGCGCGGGCCGCCGCCGAAGGGCAGATACGCGCCGGGCACCAGCGGCTCCTGGCCCGGGGCAAACCGCAGGGGCCTAAACTCGGTGGGCTGCTGCCAATGCCGGGGCGCGTGGTGCAGGCCGTAGATGTAGAGCGAAAACAGCGTGCCTTTCGGAATCCGCAGGCCTTGATATTCGTCGTCGGCCAAGGCTACGCGGTCTACCATCCAGGCGGGCGGATACAGGCGCATGGCTTCCTGCACGGCGTAGAGGGCGCGGCTTAGGCGCGGCAACTCCTCGAACGTGAAGCCGCCCGACTGCCCCGAAGGGCGGGCGGCCAGCACGGCGGCCATTTCAGCGCGAATTGATTCGGCTTCGGCGGGGTATTGCCCCACCAGGTACAGCAGCCAGGTCAGGGCGTTGGCGCTGGTTTCATGGCCGGCAATGAGCAGAATCAGGGCCTCGTCGAGCACCTGCTCGTCGGTCATGGGCAGGCCGGTGTCTTCGTAGCGCACGTCGAGCAGCATTTGCAGCAGGTCATCGGGCGGCGTGGGGGCGTTGGGGGCTTCGTTGGCCCGGCGGCGCTGGGCAATGTAGCCGCCCAGCAGCTCGCGCAGCTCCTGGGTGAGCTGGTCGTGGTAGCGGAACTGGCCGCGCAGCCGGAACCACGGATTCAGGTAGGGCTGGCGAATGGTGCGCACATAAAAGGCCTGAATCCTGGTAATCAGCGCCGCCACGCGGTCCAACTCAGCGGCGGCGAAGTTGGCGCTGAACACCGAGCGGGCAATGATGCGGAAGGTAAGCTGCGTCATCAGCTCGTGCACCGCCACGGTTACTGCCCCGCCCCCAGCCTGGGCCTGGGTTACCAGTGGGGCCAGCGTTTCGGCAATAATCTGCTGCATCAGGCCCGTAAGTACGGCCACGCGCTGGCGGTGAAAGCCGGGCTGAATCAGGCGGCGCTGCCGCAGCCAGTCGGCCCCTTCATTGGTGAGCAGGCCGTGGCCGATGTAGCGGGCAAAGCCCTGGGTGAATTTGGACTTGCTGTAGTTGCGGTGGTTTTTCTGCAGAATATGCTGAATAAGCCCCGGGTCGCGGGTGAGGATAGACGGCTGCACGCCCCCGATGAACAGGTGCACCGTGTCGCCAAACCGCGCCAGGGTCTGGTCCAGAATGGGCAGCGGGTCGTTGGCCAGGGCCACGGAGCGAAGCAAGGATTGCCAGCGGGGCACCCGGGGCAGGGCCGCAAAGTTGGAAACGGGTTCAGCCATCATGGAGGGTCGTAACACAAGCCAGGGGCCAAAAGTAACCTGCCTGGGCGCAGCCTGCTCCGCCGTCGAGGCTATCTTTTTTCGGAACGCCCTCGTAAGCAGGTTCGGGCGCTTTCCTGCGCCCCGTCCGTTCCGACCAACCTCCAAACCAAACCCCTCACTTTATGTGGATTCAGCAAAAAGCCAACTCACCTGCCCCCGTTGATGAGCTGCAGGGCCGCACCGTCGGCCTCAAATTTGAGTGTAACCACTGCCAGACCGAGGTTTTCACCGACCTGATCGGGGTGCCGGCGCCCGACCACCTGGCCAATTCCACCGAAGACGACGGCCAGTTCGAAACCGAGGAGATTAAATGCCCCGGCTGCGAGATGACCCACGAAATAACGGTAAAAAGCACCTTCGACGGCGTCATGTTCGACGTGTCGGAAGTGAAGCCCGAGAGCGTGGCCTACCAGGTGACGGCCCAGTAAATGCCGTAAAGAAGCAGAGTTCTGCTACCTGTATAAAAAAGCCCCACCGCTGGCCCAGCCGCCAGCAGTGGGGCTTTTTCTGTGTTTCAGCCAGTAAAATACCCACAAGTAGGTATTGCCGACAGCCCCGTTATGAATGAACCTTTGTAGCACGCAATACCTCCCGGGATGTTGCCTTCTAACGCGCTACCTTTTCAACTACCTGCTTTTACCTGCTGCAACATGAAATCAATTTTTCTCACTTCCCGCTTGGCGCTCCTGGCCCTGGCCACTGCCGGCTCCCTCAGCCTCGTGTCATGCTTCGGCAGTGACTCGAAAGAAGAAGACCCCGCCCCCGACGCCGTGAGCGAGAGTCTGCACTTTGCCTTTAAAACGCCCGACTGGGAGCGGCAGATTGATTGCACGCACCTAAATCTGAGTTTCAATCCGCTTTACAACAATCCTAAGATTGCTATTGCCTCGGCTACTTCCGGCTCAACCTATTCCACGTTTCACTTTGCGTATCCGGCCGATAGCTCGGCGCTGGTAGCCTCGACCAACCTGCGCAAGTACCCTATCACGAAGTACGGGATGGGCCGCAATGCTTTCGAATTTTCGCACAAGCTCCCGCCTACGGAAGGCAGCAACAGCCGGCTGGAAAGCCTGCCCGGCATGAGCGACAATGCCTACAATGAAATCCTGGCTGTGAAATACGCCGGTCATCAGGGCAAATACGCGCTGTTTGACATCAAAGCCAAGTACGCCATGCTGATGAAAGGCACCGGCGCCGACAGCACCGCCCCCGCCAAGCCCGTCACCGGCTCCTTCAAGTTCCGCCTGCGCGCCAACTCCAAGTAAGGTGCTCAAGTGCTGAGGTGGGGAATGAGCTAACCCGTGTCCTTGCGAGGCACGAAGCACTCCGTCCGCTGCGCAGTGACAACTGACCTGTTACCAGAAAGCCCTTTATTCCAACCGGAGTAAAGGGCTTTTCAGTCAAGGAAGCTCGGCACATTTCAGAGGACGAATTGCTTCGACTCATTCCTCGCAAGGACACGGATTATGCATTAGCGCATTCCTCACATTAGCACCTGAGCACATTAGAAAATTACTTTTCCCGCTCGATGGTGTAGTTGATCAACTGCTCCAATGACGTACGGGATGGCGACTCGGGGAAGGTGTGCAGGATGCTTAGGGCCTCGTCGCGGTAGCGCTTCATCACGGTAATGGCGTAGTCGAGGCCGCCGGAGGTTTTCACGAAGTCGATAACGGCCTGCACCCGGTCGCGGCGGCCCTCGTTGTTTTTCACGTTAAAAATCACGCGGCGCTTAGTCAGCCAGTCGGCCTGCTGCAGGGCATAAATCAGGGGCAGCGTCATCTTTTTCTCCTTGATGTCGATGCCCACCGGCTTGCCGATTTCGTCGGTGCCGAAGTCGAACAGGTCGTCTTTGATCTGGAAGGCCATGCCCACTTTCTCGCCGAACAGGCGGGCCCGCTCAATCGTGTCCTTGTCGGCGCCGGTGGAGGCGGCGCCCACTGCGCAGCAGGACGCAATGAGGGAAGCCGTTTTCTGGCGGATGATGTCGAAGTAAATGTCCTCGGTGATGTCGAGGCGGCGCGCTTTTTCGATCTGCAGCAGCTCGCCTTCGCTCAGCTCGCGCACGGCGTTGTTCACGATTTTGAGCAGCGTGAAATCGTCGTTTTCCAGGGCCAGGGCCATGCCGCGCGAGAGCAGATAGTCGCCCACGAGCACGGCTATCTTATTCTTCCAGAGGGCGTTGATGGAAAAAAAGCCGCGTCGGTAGTTGGATTCGTCCACCACGTCGTCGTGCACCAGTGTGGCCGTGTGCAGCAGCTCAATCAGGGCCGCGCCGCGAAAAGTAGCTTCGGGCAGCGGGTCGCCGCCACTGATTTTGGCCGTGAAGAAGACGAACATAGGCCGGATCTGCTTGCCCTTGCGCTTCACGATATAGCCCATAATCTTGTCGAGCAACAAGACCTTGGTTTGCATGGACGCGCGGAATTTGCGTTCAAATTCCTCCATTTCGGCCGCTATCGGGGCCTGTATCACGTCCAGGGTACTTTTCATGCAAGGGCTTGAGCAACTCAAAGCGGCCACAAGCCGCCACTGCGGCTCAAAGCGCTGCAATGATACGGGGCCGCACGGCGGTTTCCTAACCAAGAGGACCGCTCAACAGTTTTAGCCGCGTACTTTGCCGGCTTCCTTCTGCTACTTTGCTCCACGCTTGTCGCCAAACCATTTCGCCCATGCCGACCTCCGCTCCCATTCACGTCGAGTTTCTGCTCACTTCGCCCCGCCACGCGCGGCCCTTCGCCGCCGATGCCCGCTTTGTGCCCAGCGGCCGGCCCAAGCCGGTGGTAGTATTCGTGCACGGCTTTAAGGGCTTCAAAGACTGGGGCCACTTCAACGTGCTGGCCGACTACTTTGCCGCCCACGGCTTCGTGTTCGTGAAGCTCAACCTGTCACACAACGGCGTCGTGCCCGGCGGCACCGGCGACCTGGAGGACCTGGAAGCTTTCGGGCAGAACAACTTCAGTCTGGAGCTGGATGATGTGGGCACGCTGCTCGACTACCTTTTCTCCCCCGAGGCCTCGGTGCTGCCAGCGGCCGAAGTCGATGTGCGCCAGCTGTTGCTGGTGGGCCACAGCCGCGGGGGCGGCATCGTGCTGCTCAAAGCCGCCGAAGATGCCCGCGTGCAAGCTGTGGCCGCCTGGGCGCCCATCAGCAGCGTGAACCCGAGGTGGCCCGAAGCCCTGATGCAGCAGTGGAAGCAGGACGGCGTACAGTACGTGGACAATATGCGCACCGGGCAACGCATGCCACTGTATTACCAGCTGGTGGAGGATTTCGAAGCCAACCAGCAGCGCCTGGATATTCCGGGCAACGTGCGCGAAAAGCTGCGCCAGCCTCTGCTGATTCTGCACGGCGACCAGGACGAAACCCTGCCCGTGCAAATGGCCCACGACCTGAAAAGCTGGAAGCCCGATGCCGAGCTGGTCGTGGTGCCGGGCGCGGGCCACATGTTCGGCGGCAAGCACCCCTGGGACGAGGATCAGTTGCCGGAGCTGGCCCAGCACATTGCCGACAAGACGATAGAGTTTTTCGGGCGCGTGGCGTCACTGAGCCAGTAGCCTGGCGTGGCACGGTGCTGCCTGAGCCCACCGCTGGGCTATTTTTGGCAGGCCAATCGAATCTTGCAGCATATTATTCCGAATCTGGAAAATATGCTGCAAAACCTATCCGCCTCCATTCTCAACTTCATGCCAACCGCCTACCTTTTACTTGGCTCCAACCTCGGCGACCGGGCGGCCACTCTGCAAGCCGCCGTGCAGCAGTTGGCCGCTACGGCCGGCACAGTAGAAGCCGTATCGGGGCTCTACGAAACGGCGGCCTGGGGCCTTACCGAGCAGCCCGCCTTTCTGAACCAGGCCGTGCACCTGGACACCCATCTCTCCCCTACCGACTTGCTCACTGCCTGTCTGCACGCCGAACAACTGGCCGGCCGCGAAAGGCACATCCGCTGGGACGCCCGCACCCTGGACGTGGATATCCTGCTCTACGACGACTTGGTGCTGGATTCGGCGCAGCTGCAAGTGCCTCACCCGCGCCTGCCGGAGCGCCGCTTTGCGCTGGTGCCGCTGGCCGAAATTGCGGCGCAGGTGGTGCATCCGGGGTTGGGGGTTACGGTAGCTGAACTGTTAGCGGAGTGCGGAGATGAGTTGGGGGTACGACTCGCTCATTAAAATACTTTTTCTACACCGTAATCATATCAATCTTTGACATGCATAACCTCACTAGGCCAATTCTTAAACCAAGATATTCAGAAGTAAAAATCTTGGCAAGCATATTTTTAATTGACTTATTAACTAAACTTCTTGCAAAATTTTATTTACCGTTTGAAGACCCTGTCTTTATAATTAAGGATAAAATCAGTCTATACCTAACTTACAATATGCAGTCAACTGGCGGGCAGGCAGCCTATCTGCTTGAAGATCAAACAAACCACAACCTAATACTCTTAAGATTATACATCAACTATGTATTTCTTGCAATCTATATTCTGTACATCCGAAACAAGAATATTAAAATAGCATATAAATATATAATAGGCATCATCTTATTAATCTTATTGTCGTTTGCTACGAACCTCATTCATCCTTTATTCCCGTCGTTAGTTATATCAAATTGGACAACCTCTGTAATAGGCAAATTGGCTGGCATTTCGCTCTATGGATTGTTTTTTTATTTGTCTAGGAACAAATGGATACGAATATTTTGCCTCCTTATATTAGCAGCTGGCTTAGGTAATTTGTGTAGCCACTTCTATTCACCCTTTATGGTAATAGACTTTATCAATATAGAAGGCACCTATGACCTTTTTAGAATTGGCGTCTTCAATATAGCAGATCTATCATTGGATATTGGCGCCGTAGGCTTACTAGTAGCTTTACTATTGCTGTTTCTAAGAAGAGTTGCCCGAAAACTATTTAAAATAATGCAGCCCGCTAAACTAGTTTAGCGGGCTGCATTATTTTAAATTCTACAAGTATACTGCTACACCGTAGCCGAGCTACCCGCAGCTTCCGGCGCAATCTTCTTCACCAGGCCCAGCAATACCTTACCGGGGCCGCACTCCACAAACTCCGTGGCGCCGTCAGCTACCATGCGCTGCACGCTCTGGGTCCAGCGGACGGGAGCTGTGAGCTGGCGCACTAGGTTCTGGCGGATTTCGTCCGGGTCGCGGTGGGGGGCGGCATCCACGTTCTGGTACACGGCGCACAGTCCGGCCGAAAACTGTGTCCGCTCGATGGCCTGGGCCAGCGCCGCTTCCGCTGACTGCATCAGGGGCGAGTGAAACGCGCCACCCACGGGCAGCGGCAGGGCGCGCTTGGCCCCAGCGGCTTTCAGCTGCTCACAGGCCAGCTCGATGCCGCGCTGAGAGCCCGAAACGACCAGCTGGCCGGGGCAGTTGAAGTTAGCGGCTACCACCACGTTGCCCGCCTGCGTGATTTCCTGGCAGATGCGCACCGTCGTCTCGTCGTCGAGGCCGAGGATGGCGGCCATGGTGCCGGGCTGCTCCTGGCAGGCGGCCTGCATGGCCTGGGCGCGCTGGGCGACCAGCTGCAGGGCATCTTCAAACTTGAGCACTTTGGCGGCTACCAAGGCGGAAAACTCACCCAGTGAATGGCCCGCTACCATATCGGGGCGCAGGTCGGGCAGGGTGGCGGCCAGGGCTACGGAGTGTAGGAAGATGGCCGGCTGCGTCACGTTGGTCTGGCGCAGGTCCTCGTCGGAACCAGTAAACATGACGTCAGTCAGGCTAAAGCCCAGGATTTCGTTGGCTTGGTCCATGAGCTGACGGGCGGCGGGCTGCTGCTCGTACAGGTCGCGGCCCATACCCATAAATTGGCTGCCCTGGCCGGGAAAAATAACTGCTTTCATGCGAAGAGAGGTGAAGGCGGGAATGAAGGAGTGAGAAAGGGTTAGGCTGATTGGAGCGCCAAGATACGGGAATAAAAAAAGCCCGCTTCCAGGCGTGGAAGCGGGCTTTTAGTACTGCCTTAGCGGCTAGTGGGTTATTTCCACCCAGCCTTTGTAGGTAATCTTGGTGGACTTGGAATCGGCGAATTCCACTTCGGCCAGGTAGTAGTACACGCCGTCGGGTACCTGAATGCCCTTGCCCCGCTCACCGGAGGTGGCATTGCCGGTCCAGTTGATGGCCGGGTCAGCATCCCCGTCGAATACCTTCACGCCCCAGCGGTTGAAGGCCTGGAAGTGCACCTTGCGCAGCGGCGACGATACCCGGGGCCGGAATGTGTCGTTGATGCCGTCACCATTGGGCGTAAAGATGTTGGGCAGCTCAAACACCACGCAGTTATCAACGCAGACTTCCGCACTCAGGGCGCTCCGGCGGTTGCCGACGGCTCCCACGGCCTGCACCTTATAACAGGCTGCCTGCTCCGTCAGCTTGGTGTGCGAGTAGTTCAGGCTCGGCCCGCTGGTCGAGTCGATCAGGGTGTAACTCGTCTCGGAAGGCCGGCGGTAGAAGATGCGGTAGTAGGCAATGGCCGTGCTACAGCCCGTCGGGTCGCCGGTATTCAGCGTCCAGCTCAGCTCATTGGTGTACGTTTCGCCCGGCGCCGGGAAGTAGCCGGGGCGGCCCAGCACCCGGGTTTTCAGCTCCTCGCAGTCGGTCCGGATGGTAACGACGGGCGGACAGGGAATGGGCACGAGCAGCACCGTGACTTCCTGGCTCAGGTTTTTCAACCGGTTGGGTAAGTTCGGGTCATTGTAGGTACCAATCACGCGTACGTAGTAGGAGTACGTCTGTCCCTGCACCAGCGGCAGCTTACTGCTGTTATCCACGTAGGAGGTTACACCTTGCACCGAGTCGAGCAACACGTAAGCCGGATTGCCCGGGCTGCGCCGATAAATTGCCGTGTAGAAGCCAGGCTCCGTGTTTTTCCACGGCACGGTGAAATTCCAGCTTAGTGCTACCTGTGTGCCCGCCGTGTTGGGCGTGCCGGTCAAGCGAATAGTGCTGGCCGGCCCCGACGTTTCAGGAGTAGGGGCGGCGGCAGTAGTGAAGTCCAGGAAGTAGGTGAAAGTGCTATCTGTCGTGTTGCGCCCGGCATCAACAAACTCCGTATTAGCCAGGTTGCTGCTCGTAAACACTACTTTGGACTGGGCCTTGGTGGCCGTCTGGCCCTTGCCCCGGTACAGGGTGTACTTGTAAGGCTCCAGGAAGCCGCCGGTTGCCCGGGGCTGCGTCCAGCGCACCGTCACCTGGCCGTTGGTACGGTCCGTGCGGTCCACCGTCACGTTGGTAAGCACGGCTGGGCGGCCGTCGAGCGTGACGCAGGTTTCGATGGAGGCAAGGCTTTCGCCACCGGCCGGCAACGGGAACTTGGCGTAGATGCGGTAGCAGTAAGTACGGCCGCGCTGCAGCGGCAGGGTAGCGCCATCGTCCAGGAAGGTCTGCAGGGAAACGTCGTTCAGCGTTTTGATCAGGGTATAGCCCGAAGAAGCCGGTATACCCGTCTGGCAGGTGTCGGTGGACGGAGTGCTGGGCCCCTCCTTCCGGTAAATCAGCAGCTGGCTGGCGTTCTGACAGGCGTAGCGGCTCCAGGTCAGCAGCACGTTGTTCTGATTTTGTATGGCCCGCACATTGTCAGGCCGGGGCCCGACTACCTTGATGCGGAAAACCTTTTCGTCAATCAATGCCGTTTCGCCCGTGTTGGGACGGTCCTGCGCTTTGAACAGCACCAGATAAGGCTGGTCAGCCACATCGGAACACTCGGGGCGCCAGGTGAAGATGCCCTCAGCAATGGGATTGGGGCCCAATCTGGTTTGCACGAAAGTAGCCGGCGCCACGGGGCGGCCGAAGATGCCGCCAAAAGCCGAGAGCAGAACCTGGTTCTGATCGGGGTCGGTGGCCGTAACCTTTTTACGAACCTGCACGCCCGCCACCACGCAGATATCCTGCGGAATATTGACCGTGGGCCGCAGATTATTGGTGCCGCGCACTACAATCTGCATATCCCGGATAACAGTCCCGATTTCCTTGACACCAAAGGGCGTTCGGCGCCACTCGTGCACAATGAGCGCAACGTTGAAATCGCCTAGCCGGTTGGGCGCATTCCACACCAGCTGGCCCGTAAACTTGTCGATGGTAAACGTAGCGGGCCCTGGGCTCGAATCGCCCAGATACGGTACCCTGGTGCCGATGGGCGTTACCAGATGGGGGTATACAAAACCGCTGGTGATGCGGAAAAGCGGGGTATTATTGTTGTTGAGGGCCGACACGATAGAGCCTGCCTGTTTGCTTTCCACCAGCTCATAGGTCAGGGAGTCGCCGTCGGCATCGGAGGCGGCCGGGTTGTGCAGAAACACCTGATTGCGCGCCGCCTTGTCGATGGCAGGCGCGTTGAGAACCGGCGAGCGGTTAACCCCGATTCCGGGCTCAATGGTGATGAGGGTGGAGATGTAGAACGACTGGTTCTGTGAGTCACTCATATTCTGCACCCCCGTGTTGCGAAACTCCCCGATGTAGCTCACGGTGTAGCTGCGGTCGGCGCCGTAGGTGTGCTCGAAATAGTACACACTCCGGTAGGTATCATCTGTCACCTGGGTGCGGCTGGCGCGCGGCACTCCCCGCAGCCCGCTGCTGGTGCCGTCGCCGTAGAAGATGGTCACGTCGGGCTCATCCACCGGCGTCAAGCCAAAGTCGGTGTACAGCACCATTTTAAAGAAGATCCGGCGCGGGTTATTACGCTTATCCCCAAAGGGATAGGTCGTGTCGCTTTTGGCCTGAATATCACCGGCTCGGATGTGGGATGCCTCAGCCGTATCGTGCATTCCCAGCAGGGCTAGCACGTTGACCATCAGCATCAATACCCACTTACCGGCACTCCGCGGTAAAGAAAGGTTCATACTATAAGTTGATTAGTAAGCTGGGATAAAAAAGAAGGTCGGGAAAAACCTCTTGGAATCCTAACAAAAAACAGGGCTCCAGGGTTGTTCATCCGGTGGTAAACTCTAACGGGTTTAACCCAAGATTGATTCACCACCCCAGTTAACGCTAATTCGGATTGTTTAGTACATGGTCGGCATGTACCTTTGACCGATACAACCGACCGTTTCAAAACCACCAGTAGCTCCTATGAGTTGGATCAGTAAGACGTTTTCCAGTAGCATTGGCCGCAAGATTATCATGTCCATTACGGGCCTGTTTCTGTGCTCCTTTTTGGTTGTCCATTTGATTGGCAACCTGCAGTTGTTCAAAGATGATGGTGGGCAGGCGTTCAACGTGTATTCCCACTTCATGGGTACCAACCCGATTATCCGCACCGTAGAATGGGTGCTGGTGTTGGGCTTCGGCTTTCACATCTACGAGTCGTTTGTGCTGACCCGGCGCAACAAGACGGCCCGCGGCAACGGCTACGTGACGGACCACGCCGAGCAGAACAGCCCCTGGCAGTCGCGCAACATGGGCCTGCTGGGCACCATCATCCTGATCTTCCTGTTGGTGCATTTATACAATTTCTTCTACCGCGCCCGTTTCGGCGAGCTGGATCCGGATATCAACAACAACGACGACCTCTACACGCTGGTAGCTACTTCTTTCAAGCAGCTCTGGTATGTAATTCTCTACGTTGCCGCTCAGGTGGCCCTGGGGTACCACTTGGTACACGGCTTCCGCAGTGCCTTCCAGACGTTGGGCTTGAACCACCGCAAGTACACGCCGGCTATTAAGTTCGTGGGCTATGCCTTCTCGGTCCTCGTGGCGGCCGGCTTCGCATCGATGCCCTTGTACTTCTACTTTTTTAAATAAATCCTAACCTCGTTCAATCGATGATACTGGATTCCAAAATTCCCGAAGGCCCCCTGGCCGAAAAGTGGGAGAAGCACAAGTTCAACGTCAAGCTCGTCAACCCCGCCAACAAGCGGAAGTACGACATCATTGTAGTCGGTACCGGCCTGGCCGGTGCTTCGGCGGCGGCCTCTCTGGCCGAGCTGGGCTACAACGTGAAGGCCTTTACGTTCCACGATTCCCCCCGCCGCGCCCACTCTATTGCCGCGCAGGGTGGTATTAATGCCGCTAAAAACTACCAGAACGACGGCGACTCCGTGTTCCGTCTGTTCTATGACACCGTGAAAGGTGGCGACTACCGGGCCCGTGAAGCCAACGTGTACCGCCTGGCGCAGGTATCGGTCAACATCATCGACCAGTGCGTAGCCCAGGGTGTACCATTTGCCCGCGAATACGGCGGACTGCTGGCCAACCGCTCCTTCGGGGGCGCGCAGGTAAGCCGCACGTTCTACGCCCGCGGCCAGACCGGGCAGCAGCTGCTGCTGGGTGCCTACTCGGCCCTGAGCCGGCAGGTAGCCTACGGCAAAGTAAAGCTCTACACCCGCTCGGAAATGCTGGACGTGGTGGTGGTCGACGGCAAAGCCCGCGGTATTATCACCCGCAACCTGATTGACGGCAAGATTGAGCAGCACTCGGCCCACGCCGTGGTGCTGGCAACGGGTGGCTACGGCAACGTATTCTACTTGAGCACTAACGCCAAGTATTCGAATGCCACGGCCGCGTGGCGGGCCCACAAAAAGGGCGCCTACTTCGCCAACCCCTGCTTCACCCAGATTCACCCAACCTGTATCCCGGTTTCGGGCGATTACCAGTCGAAGCTGACGCTCATGTCGGAGTCGCTGCGCAACGACGGCCGCGTGTGGGTGCCCAGGGACGTAGCCACGGCGGAGCGCCTGCGCAAGGGCGAGATTCGCGTGAGCGACATTCCGGAGGAAGAGCGCGACTATTTCCTGGAGCGTAAATACCCCGCTTTCGGTAACCTCGTGCCCCGCGACGTAGCCTCGCGCAACGCCAAGCAGATGTGCGACGAAGGTCGTGGCGTCGGCAGCAGCGGCTTAGCCGTGTATCTGGACTTCGCCGACATCATCAAGCGGACCGGTGCCGACGCCGTTGCCCAGAAGTATGGCAACCTGTTCGACATGTACGCCAAGATTACCGGCGAAAACCCCTACGAGCAGCCCATGCGCATCTACCCCGCCGTGCACTACACGATGGGCGGCCTGTGGGTGGACTACAACCTGCAAACCACGATTCCGGGCCTGTATGCCACGGGTGAATGCAACTTCTCGGACCATGGCGCCAACCGTCTCGGAGCTTCGGCCCTGATGCAGGGCCTGGCCGACGGCTACTTCGTAATTCCCTACACCATCGGTGATTACCTGGCCCAGACGCCTCCTACTCCCGTTACGACTCAGCACCCGGCTTTTGCCGAAGCCGAAGCCGAAGTACGGGCCCGGATTCAGAAGCTGCTGAGCATCAATGGTACTCGTACGCCCGATGACTTCCACAAGCAGTTGGGGCACATCATGTGGGAATACTGCGGTATGGCTCGCAACGCTAAAGGCCTAGCCTTCGCCAAGCAGGAAATCCAGAAGCTGCGCAAGGAGTTCTGGAGCGACCTGAAGCTCGTTGGTACCAGCGAAGAACTGAACCAGGCCCTGGAAAAAGCCGGCCGCGTGGCCGACTTCCTGGAGCTGGGCGAATTAATGGTAGACGACGCCCTGGCCCGCAATGAAAGCTGCGGCGGCCACTTCCGCGAGGAGTATGCCACCGAAGAAGGCGAAGCCAAGCGCGACGACGACAACTTTGCCTACGTGGCAGCCTGGCAGTACACGGGCGACAACCAGCCGGAAATCCTGAACAAGGAGGACCTGCAGTTCGAAAACGTGAAGCTTACCCAGCGTAGCTACAAATAGTGAGGACGGGGTGCTGCGCGGTGGGAATCCTGCCGCGCGGCACATTGTTTTTCCATTGCTCACTACCCAATCCTCACTACTCAATTCTCTTGAAATACCATGGCTGGAAGTAACCCGAATGCCAAACCAATGAATCTCACCCTGAAGGTGTGGCGGCAGAAAAACCGCACCACTCAAGGTCAAATAGTTGATTACCAGGTAAAAGACATTTCCCCTGAAATGTCTTTCCTGGAGATGCTGGACGTACTGAACGAAGACCTGCTGCGCCGCGGTGATGAGCCCGTAGCTTTCGACCACGACTGCCGCGAGGGTATCTGCGGCTCGTGCAACCTGTTCATCAACGGCCGCGCCCACGGCCCCGAGGCGGGAACCACTACCTGCCAGTTGCACATGCGCAAGTTCTCGGATGGCGACACTATCACCATCGAGCCTTGGCGCGCCAGTGCCTTCCCCGTAAACAAAGACCTCAGCGTGGACCGCTCGGCTTTCGACCGGATTATTCAGGCTGGTGGCTACGTGAGCGTAAACACCGGTGGCGTACCCGACGGCAACGAAATACCGGTGCCCAAGGACATTGCCGACCGGGCCTTTGAAGCCGCTACCTGCATCGGTTGCGGCGCCTGCGTGGCGGCCTGCAAAAACGCTTCGGCTATGCTGTTCGTTTCGGCCAAGGTGTCGCAACTGGCGTTGCTGCCCCAGGGCAAAGTAGAGCGCAAAACCCGCGTGGAGAACATGGTTGCCCAGATGGATAAGGAAGGCTTTGGTGCCTGCTCCAACATTGGTTCCTGCGCCGCGGAATGCCCCGTTGGCATTTCTCTGGAGAATATTGCCATCCTGAACCGCGAATTCCTCTCGGCCAAAGCTACGTCGAACAATCTGGCCTAAGCGCTTGGTTTCGAAGCTTGAAAAGAGCGAAACGACGAGTCGTTTCGCTCTTTTTGCGTTCTACGACTCCACTTATTCCGCCGCAGCACATAACATTCTTTCCTCTTCCCGGCTTACTTGCTAGTTTGCTGCCGGCGGCTGTGCCCGCGCCATTACCTTGCTTTCCTCTTCTGCATGATTACCATCATAGCTGCTACCAACCGCCCTGCTTCCCGGGCCCGCCGCGTCGCCAATATTTATGCCTCTCTGCTGGACGAGTTGGAGGCAGAGTACCAAATCCTGGATCTGGCCGATTTACCCGCCGATTTCACTATTTCTGCCTTGTATGGCAATCTGGGCAAGCACGAGGGCTTCAACAAGCTTGTGCGGCTGGCTGAGGGCGGTGATAAGCTGGTCTTTATCGTGCCGGAATACAACTGTTCGATTCCCGGAGTACTCAAGGCATTTATCGACGGCCTCCCCTACCCGGGCGGCATCCGGGGTAAGAAAGCAGCCTTGGTGGGCCTGAGCGCCGGTACGCAGGGTGGCATTCTGGCCCTGACCCACCTGACCGATATCCTGATGTACCTGGGCACTACGGTGCTGCCGGGCCGGGTGCGCCTGCCCAGCCTCGACCAATACCTACTCAGCAATGGCGAGCTGGATAATTCGCTGTACCTGCAGCTGCTGAAAGAGCAGGCCACAGCCCTTATTGCTTCCTGATTCAGCCTTTGGCCAGCGGTAGGGGCGCTTCCTGGTTGGGGGTATGTATATTTACCAGCCTGCCCTTGACGTTACGCTGCTGTGAATCGTATTCTGGCTTATCTGCTCACCATTTTGGTCCTGCTCCAGACGTTCAGTCGGGAGCTGGTGGTAGCCGATTATCAATTGCGGAAGGAGAGTATCACCCGGCTGTTGTGCGTGAACAAGGATAAGCCCCGCCTGCAGTGCAACGGCAAGTGCCATTTGGCCAAAACGCTGCGGGCCGCTTCTGCTAACGACAGAAAAGCACCGGCTAGTGAATTTGCTACTATCAAGTACGAGGCAGTGTTGCCGCTTGCATATCGGCTACCGGCTTCTGCGCATGACTACTTGCGGCCTCTGCGCTATGCGCGGCTGGTTTCAGTGCGCTATAGGTTTGCGCCGGACCCCGGCATATTTCATCCTCCGGCTGTAAACACCTGATCATCGCTTGGTTACGACTCAGAAAATCGTGACCTTCTTGGGCACGCTTGCCAGATCCACTGGCGTCCCTGCCCGCGTTTGGTTTCCTTTACCCAGCCATTTTACTGATGAAATTTCTCCACTCCGTTTTTTTGGGCTTTATCCTGAGTGCTGCTGCCAGCCTTACTTCCTGCACAGATGACAAGGACGTTGCGCCGGTAGCCGGGCAGATGACCCTGCAACTTGAGCATGTCGCCGGTAGCGCTCCGCTGACGCTCAACGGCACGGCTCCGTATAAAACTGCGGCCGGCGACGATTTTACCGTCACCACATTCCGTTACTACATTTCAAACATCAAGCTGGGCAAAGCTGACGGCACTGAGTTCGTGCAGCCCGAGAGCTACTACCTGATTGATGAAGCCAAGGCCGATTCAAAGATATTTACCATCCCCAACGTTCCGGCTGGCGACTATACCAAGCTCACTTTTACCATCGGCGTAGACAGTGCCCGCAACGTAGCCGGGGCCCAGACCGGCGCGCTGGCACCAAGCGACATGTTCTGGAAATGGGATTCAGGCTATATCTACACCAAGCTGGAAGGCCGCTCGGCCCAGTCACCGAGCGGCGGCATCCTGTTCCACATCGGCGGGTTCAAGAAGCCCAATAACACGATTCGCACCGTGTCGCCCGCTCTTGGCAGTAGCAGCATCCGGGTGCGGAACGGCAGCACCCCAACGGTACACCTGAAAGCAGATGTACTGAAGATGTTTACCGGGCCCAACACGGTCCGCTTTGCCACGCTGAGTTCCACGATGGGCGGCCCCGATGCCATGCTTATTGCCGACAACCAGGCGGCGGGCATGTTCACGGTAGCTCACATTCAGAGCAATTAGCCGCAAGCCGATGCACTGCCCGCCGAAAGCCTGGTCAGCACCGGTTCTGCTCAGTCTAGCACTATTGGTAGCCACTGGCTGTCAGCCTGATGCGGATGTACAGCCCGCTGAGCAGGTGCCCGGCGCCACCGTGCCCAGCAACTTCCCGGCTCCCGTGTACGGTACCGACAAAAATCCGCCGACCCGCGCGGCCTTTGAGCTGGGCCGTAGCCTGTTCTACGATGTGCGCCTGTCGCGCACGGGTGAAGTATCGTGTGGAAGCTGCCACCAGCAGTTTGCGGGGTTTGCCGATGCTGGCCGCCGGTTGAGCCAGGGCGTGGCGGGCCGGGTGGGTATGCGCAACGCCCCGGCGCTGCAGAACCTGCGCTGGAAGCCCGACTTTTTCTGGGACGGCGGGCCCAAGAACATTGAGACCATGCCGCTGGCACCGCTTACCAATCCGCTGGAAATGGACGAGACGCTCGACAACGTGCTGCTAAAGCTCAATGCCGACGCCGACTATCAGCGCCGCTTCGCTCAAGTCTTTGGCGGCTCCAGCCCCATCGACTCCTACCAGTTCCTACGGGCACTGGCGCAGTTTACCGCTTCCCTGACCTCGGCTAACTCGCGCTACGACCACTATGCCCGTCGCGAAGCCGGAGCCGTGCTCAGCGCGCCCGAGCTACGAGGCCTGGCGGTATTTCGGCAGAAATGCGGGGGCTGCCACGCCGGGGAGCTGTTCACGGATGAGTCGTTCCGCAACAATGGGCTGGACCGCTCCTTTCCGCTGGACTCCGGCCGGGCCCAGATTTCCCGCCGCCGCACCGACGTCGGCCGCTTCAAGGTGCCCAGCCTGCGCAACGTGGCGGTTACGGCGCCCTACATGCACGACGGCCGCTTTCCAACGCTCGGGGCCGTGCTCGACCACTACGGCCAAGGCATGGTAGAATCGGCGACGGTGGACGGGCTGCTGCGTCAGGCGGATGGTAAGCTGGGCATTCCGCTAACGGCCGAGGAGCGCCAGCAGCTGCTGGCCTTTCTGGCCACACTCACCGACGAGACATTCCTGCAAAATCCCCAGCTGGCCAAGCAGTAACTTAGCCGGATAGCGCGCTTTATGTTTCTTTCCCGCAGTACCAAGCTCGCCTTGCGGGGTACTAACACGGCTATAGCTACCACCGACCTGAGCTTACCGGCTGTCGGTTTAGCGCATTCCCGCGCAGAATAACAGCTGGTGGGCCTACGTTAAGTCGCGCAGGCGCCGCCCCTGCTGTCGCGCCCATAGGCCGTGCTTGCTTTGCCCGATCCGCTGGGCACCATATATTCCGCGGTGGCCCGAAAACAGATAGCTCAGCACGCAGGCCAGCCCCACATACGGGCCACACGCGTGGCCAAACAGCTCCATACCCAGTAGAATACAGGCCAGGGGCGTATTGGCCGCGCCGGCAAAAACGGCCACAAAGCCCATGCCCGCCAACAAAGGCATGGGCAGGGCTAAGGCAGGGAATAATGCATTTCCCAGAGTAGCGCCCACAAAAAACAGCGGCGTCACCTCTCCTCCCTTGAAGCCCGCCCCCAGCGTGAGGGCCGTGAGCAGCAGCTTCAGGGCAAAGGCATAGGTAGGTACCGGCTCCGCAAAAGAGCGCACGATAACCGGCACGCCCAAACCAATGTAGTCGGTGGTGCCCAGTAGCAGCACCAGCAAGGCTACTACTGCGCCGCCCAGCACGGGCCGAAGCGGCGGGAAGGCCACCCACCGTTTGCATTCGCCACTGACGACGTGGATGGCCCAAGCAAATAGACGGCCGGTCAGGCCGAAGGCAATGCCGGCCAAGGCCGCGCTGCCCAGTCCCAGCCACGACAGCTGAACCGGCACGGCCAGCACCGGGTACGCCGTGTGCCCTACGCCCCAGAGCTGCTGCGTCACCCAGTCGGCGCAAATAGCGGCCAGGAAGCTGGGCAACAGGGCATCGTAGCGCAGCCGCCCAACCAGGAACACCTCCAGCCCGAATACTGCTCCGGCCAGCGGCGTTCCGAAAACGGAGGCAAAGCCCGCGCTGATGCCGGCAACGAGAAGTAGCTTCCGTTCGCGGCGGTGCAGCCGCAACCAGCGGGTCAGCTGATCGGCCAGCGCACCGCCCATCTGCACTGCCGTGCCTTCCCGCCCCGCCGAACCCCCAAAGAAGTGAGTTAGCAGGGTACCCAGCAATACCAGCGGGGCCATACGCAGGGGCAGCACCGCCCGTGGCGTGTGAATCTCATCAAGCAACAGGTTATTACCTGCCTCGACCGACTTGCCGAGGTAATGGTAGAGCAAGCCTATGAGCAAACCGCCCACGGGCAGGCCGATGACAATCCAGCGGTGCGTTTCGCGCCAGTCCGTCACCCAGTCCAGGGCCACCAGAAACCCGGCCGAGGCGGTGCCAGCTAACAATCCGACCAATCCACTAAGCAAGAGCCAGCGGCCGGTGAAGAAGAGCAGCACTCGGTATTCAGCCCACAGGCGGGAAAACAGCTGAAAGGGCATGTACGAGCCGGGTGAGGTAGACGAACCCGCCAAAAGTACTGAAACCTGACAGGTCCTAACGCTTGAGGGGGCCGGGACGGGGTATTTTTCCGCCCCGAAACCAATACCGGCAGCGCGGCTGTTAGACTATAAATCAATATATTGGACTTCTCTCTAACGCTACCTTGCCCCGGGTGTACACTTCTACAAGCCTGCTTTTCCGATTGTTGACCTCGGTTGCCTTTCTGATCTGTCTAACATCCTGTAAGTCAACTGACAAGTTGGTTCCGGACGTAACAACGGAGGAGCCTGCTACGGCGACGCCCTACCAGCTGGTGCTGCCGAAGGGCTTTCCTCAGGATGTCAAGATTCCGGCCTCCAACCCGCTTACCCAGGAAGGTGTGGCCCTGGGCCGCATGCTTTTTTATGAGCCCCGGCTTTCCCGCAATAACACCCTGTCGTGCGGCAGCTGCCACCAGCAAAGCAAGGCTTTCACCGACGGCCGGGCGCTGGCGCTGGGGGTGGATGGCGCCGTTAATCCGCGCGGCACGATGTCCTTGGCCAACATCCTCTGGGAGCCGGCTCTGAACTGGGACGGCGCGGCCACTAGCCTCGAAACCCAGGCCCGCAAGCCGATTGAAAACCCCTCGGAGCTGCACCAGAGCCTGGCCATCGGGGCCGCGAAGCTGCAGCAGACCGACCTGTATCCGCCCCTGTTCCGTAAGGCGTTTGGGTCGTCGGCCGTAACGGAGGAAAATGTGCTGAAAGCCCTGGCGCAGTTCGAGCGCACGCTGATTTCCGCCAACTCCCGCTACGACAAATACGTGCGTGGGGAAGGCCAGCTCAGCAGCCAGGAACTAGCCGGCAAAGTGCTTTTCGTCACCCACCCCGACCCTACAATTCCCGTAACCGGGGCCGACTGCATGCACTGTCACAACGAGGGCAACCTGTTGTTTACGTCCACCGACTACACCCGCGGAGCGTCCAGCAGCTTCTTCAACAACGGCCTCGATGCTAAGCTTAAGGACCAGGGGCGCTTCGGCGTTACCGGCTTGGAGTCGGACCGGGGCAAGTTCCGGGCCCCCACCCTGCGCAATATTGCTCTCACGGCGCCCTACATGCACGACGGCCGTTTCCAGACCCTGGAAGAAGTGCTTGACCACTACAGCGACCATGTCGCCAAGGACAGCCCCAACCTGGATATTAACCTCCTGACGACCACTAACAAGCGTAACAGCCCCCAGCTCAGCCTGACCGCCAGTCAGCAAAAGCAGGTCGTCGCCTTCCTGCTCACCCTGACCGATTCCGCGTTCATTCAGGACAAGCGCTTCTCCGACCCTTTCAAGCCCTAGCGCTGTATTTGCCCGGGCAGGCAGGCCTTAGCTGGCTTCCCCCGGGACGCTTCGGCGGTTTTACTGCTTCAGCCAGTTCCTGTATGGGCCACGGGTAGCCAACATTAACTTTCGGATTAACAAACTTCCTGACGCTCAAGCCGTATTAGCCGCCGGGCACTACCACGCACGCTACCGTGCAGCCGTGCTCTATCTGCTGCCCCACGGGCAGTTCACTCTCCTAAACCCATGAAAAGCAAATTGCTTATTGCCTTGCTGGCCCTGTGCTCGGCCTGTACTGCTACCTCTTCGCCGACAGCCTCTCACCGGCCTTTGTCGCCCGACCGCGAAGCAGCCGACCCACTGAATGCTACCCTTCCAGACTCCACCTCCACCGCGACAGCCGAGTAACTGCCCAGGCTTGAACTACCGCCAACAAAAACGCCGTTCAGATGCATCTGAACGGCGTTTTTGTATTAAGTGCTTCTGTTACAACTAATCCACGTTGTCGTGCAGGAACCGGTTGTCGCCGAGTAATTCGTTGTCATCCGATAGGTTGAAGCGCGAGATGTTGCGCTCATTGGAGGGCACCACATTCTCCAGCTTCACCTGCCGCCGCAGATAGGCGGGCGTTTCTAGCTGGTCCTTGATGGCATCAGTGGTCAGCCCGTTGCTGAGGCCTTCCAACCGCCGACGGCGCTCTTCGGCCCGGGCATCCAGCGACGGGCGGGGCGGCTGCTGTACGGGGGCCGGCTGATGAATTACGACGGGCTCGGGGGCAGGCGTCGACGGTGCAGCTACCGGCGGCACGTAGCCCGTGTAGGGCGACGTTTCCAGATCGAAGGTAACCTTGGGTGGCTCGGGAGCCGCCGCTACCGGGGCCGGCGTGGCAAACGTGGGCACGAAAGAGGGAGCGGGTGCTTCCTGCCGGTCCTTATCAAAGATGTTGATCTGCGGGTCGGGCGCTGGCGCTGGTTCGGGCTCGTTCTTGTCCACGCCGTACGCCATGCTGATGTTGTGCGCGTCGCGGGCAAAGCCAGTGGCAATAACCGTCACGCGGATGCTCTGACCCAGCGTCGAGTCGATGCCGTGACCGAAGATAACCTCAGCGTCCTGACCGGCTTTGTTCTGGATGTACTCCGTAATTTCGGTCAGCTCGTCCATTTCCAGCTCGGCCTGGTCGCCCGACATGATGGAAAGCAGAATTTTCTGCGCCCCGTGAATGTCGGTGTTGTTCAGCAGCGGCGACGACAATGCCTCTTCCGCCGAACGACGGGCCCGGTTTTCCCCTTCAGTGATGCTCGAGCCCATTACGGCCGCGCCCGAGTCTTTCATCACCGTTTTCACGTCTTCAAAGTCCACGTTGACTTCGCTCGTAACCGTGATGATTTCGGCAATAGACTTGGCGGCCGTGCTCAGCACGTTATCCGCTTTGGCGAAGGCGGCCCGAATCGGCAGGTTGCCGAAGATTTCGCGCAGCTTATCGTTAAGAATTACCAGCACCGTGTCGCAGTTGTCGCTGAGCTCCTTAATGCCCTGTTCGGCTTGCTGACGCTTTTTCTTGCCCTCAAACAGGAATGGAGCCGTTACGATACCCACAGTCAGAATGCCCAGCTCCTTGGCTACTTTGGCAATAACCGGGGCCGCGCCGGTGCCCGTACCACCGCCCATACCGGCCGTGATAAATACCATCTTGGTACCGTTGCTGAGCAACTCCCGGATTTGCTCCCGGCTCTCGATGGCCGCCTGCTTGCCCCGCTCGGGGTTGGCACCGGCCCCGAGGCCCTCGGTCAGGTCCACGCCAATCTGCAGCTTGTTGGGCACGGTGCTGCTGTGCAGCGCCTGCTTGTCCGTGTTGCAAATCACGAATTCCACGTCCTTGATGCCTTGGCTGAACATGTGGTTCACGGCGTTGGAACCGCCCCCACCGACACCAATCACCTTGATGATGGAGTTGGATTGCGCTGGAATATCAAATTTATACATGAGTTCAGAGTAGGTGGGTCTTGGGCGTTGGCTTCGAAAAAGGAAGAACGTATCCTGTAAAGTTCCGCCGCCCTTTCAGACATCAATCGGCTAGTACTGCTTGTCGTCGAAATCATCAATCAGCAGTCCTTTCGTGCGGCTGATAATGTCCTGGAAGAATTTGCCAGCCCCGGAAGTCTTTTTCGGAGCTGCCGGCTGGGCCGGAGCGGCTGGTTGGGGCACTACCGGAGCGGCCGCGCGCACCTCAGGCGCTGGACGGTAGGTCTGCTCCTCTTCCTCATACGGACGGCTTACCCGCTCGTCAATTGAGCGGTAGCCGGCCAGCACCAGGCCCACGGTGGTAGCATACATCGGCGACTTAACCGCCTCAATCTTGCTTTTGCCCAGGTGCTCGTTGGGGTAGCCAATGCGGGTATCGAGGCCCGTAACGTACTCGGTGAGTTGCACCAGGTTCTGGAGCTGGGAGCCGCCGCCGGTCAGCACGATGCCGGCCGCCAGCTTGTCGCCGTGGCCCGTGCGCTGAATCTCGGCATACACCAGCTCGATGATTTCCTCCATCCGGGCCTCGATGATGTGAGCCAGGTTCTTGAGGGAAATTTCCTTGGGGGCCCGGTCGCGCAGGCCGGGGATGCTCACGATTTCGTAATCGGAAGCTTCCTCAGCAATGGCTTTGCCGAACTTCACCTTCAGCTGCTCGGCCTGGTTCTGCATTACAGCGCAGCCCTGCTTGATGTCGCTGGTCACGATGTTGCCGCCGAAGGGCAACACCGCGGCATGCCGAATAATACCATCCTTGAAAATGGCCAAATCGGTAGTGCCGCCCCCGATGTCAATCAGGGCGACGCCGGCTTCTTTCTCCTCATCCGACAGCACCGACATGCTCGACGCCAGGGGCTCGAGAATCAGGTTGTCGATTTCCAGGCCGGCCTTGGTGACGCACTTGTTAATGTTGTTGATGGCCGTGCTCTGGGCCGTGATGATGTGGAAGTTGCCTTCCAGACGCACGCCCGACATGCCCACGGGGTCCATGATGCCCTCCTCATAATCCACCTTGTAGTCCTGGGGCATTACGTGGATGATTTCGGAGCCGGGTGGGGTCACCAGGCGGTACATATCGTTGGTGAGACGATTCACGTCGTCCACGGTGATTTCAGTTTCGGCGGAATTGCGGGTGATGCTGCCGTTGTGCTGCAGGCTCTTGATGTGCTGGCCGGCGATACCCACGTTCACGACGCCAATATTGATTCCAGACTGTTCTTCGGCTTGCCGAATGGCTTTCCGGATAGCATCCACCGTCTTGTCGATATTCGACACGATACCGCGCACGACTCCCTCCGACACAGCTTTACCCATGCCCAGGATTTCGAGTTTGCCAAATTCGTTTTTGCGCCCTACCAGCGCGCAGATTTTGGTGGTACCGATGTCGAGGCCGACTACAATCTTATCGTTTTGCATGAGGAAGGAAGGACGAGTGGGGTGCGGTTGGTGCTATGAATTTCTGATGCAAAAAACGCCGTTTTTGGGCGTTTACGCAAGGTTTCGTTACTCACAAATGATTTGGTCTTTGAACTCAACGTTGACGCGGTGGTACGTGTCCCAGCCCAAGACCGGAGGAATTTGACGGTAAAATACCATCAGTTTCGCAAATTTTTCCGAAATATTCTCCGGAAAGCCAAATTCTATTCGTTGGTCGCCTACTTGTTGCGTGAAGGAAACCTTGCCATTGGGGCCAATAAATACCTCCGCTACCTGCGCCCGCCAGAAGGGATGCTCATCAATATAGCGCAAAAACTCGAGGTATTGACGCCCGGTGGAATCTTGGAAAAAGCCAGCTTGTAACGCCCCGCCCCCCAGTCGGGAAATGGGCACCACGCGGGCGGTAAACAACGACGACAAGGGCAGTTTCTTGCCCTCGGCGTCGAGGTAGCTGTCCTGGCGGGTATCGGCGTGTACGAGGCGGGCAATCGGGCGGTTTTGGCGTACGTCGGCGTGCAGGTTGCCGGCCAGGTCGCGGTATACCTGGGCTTCCCGCACGAAGCTGTGGGCTTTCAGGCGGGCTTCCAGAGCTTTAAGGTCAAGATCCTCGGGGTGGGCTCCTTCCAGGCGCTGGTTGCCATTGCGGGTCAGCAACGCCGTGACTTCCCGCTCACTGATGAAATAGTTGTTGAATTCATTGCCGATGGTCACGATGACGTCGCCCACGGGGCGGCTGGCTTGCCGGACTCCGGCAAACACGGCCAGCCCCGAGAGCAGCACGAGGCACCCGGTGGCGAAAATCAGGTTATTGGCTTTACGCTTCAACTCCATTCCAGCGAATATCTAAAATATTCCTTAGCCGAGGAACAAGCTGGTCAATATCTCCAGCGCCGACGGTGGCTAATACGTCGAAAGTATCGTCTGATTCGGCCGCAGCCAGCACTTGTTCCTTGGTTTGCAACGACTTTTGCGGAGCCGTTATTTGGGACAAAATCAATTCGGAGGTTACGCCGGCCAGTGGCAGCTCCCGGGCCGGGTAAATGTCGAGCATTACTACTTCATCGGCCAGGCTCAGGCTTTCGGCAAAGCCGGGGGCAAAGTCGCGGGTGCGGGTAAAGAGGTGGGGCTGAAACACCACGCGGAGCCGTTTGCCGGGGTACAGGGCCCGTAACGAACGAAGGAAGGCATCTATTTCACGCGGGTGGTGGGCGTAGTCGTCCACGTACACTTTCTCACCCTTAGTGACGATGAACTCAAACCGGCGTTTTACGCCCCGATACGCTGCCACTGCACTTTTCAACTGCTCCTCCCCCACGTGTTGTAGCTGAGCAACCACGCAGGCGGCCAGCATGTTTTCCACGTTGTGGTAGCCGGGCACGGCCAGCTCCAGGTTTCGCACGTCGCCGAGCGGGCCGTGCAAATCGAAGCGGAAGCGGTGGCCCTGGGCCGTAATCTGGTCGGCGTACAGCTCAGGGCCCTGCTCGGGCGAGAGACCGTAGCGAATCACCTGCACGCCTTCGGCTACCGATTCGGTAATGCTCTGGTCGGCGGTGTGATTGAGAATGAGCGTGCCGCCGGGCTTGATCTGGGCCACGAACTGCCGGAACGACTCCACCAGGGCCTCCTTATTGCCATAGATGTCGAGGTGGTCGGCATCAGTGCTGGTAACGATGGCAATATCGGGGTGCAGGGTCAGGAAGCTTCGGTCGTACTCATCGGCCTCGACCACGACTGGTAGGTTGCTTGTTGTTGGTTGTTGGTTGTTGGTTGTTGGCGGCAAGAGTAGGTTCGAGCCCAGGTTCACACTGATACCGCCCAGGAAGGCGGCGCAGGGTACGTCGGCGTGGTGCAGCAGATGGGCCACCATGCTGCTGGTGGTGGTTTTGCCGTGGGTGCCGGCTACGGCAATGGTGTAGTGGCCCGCCGTGAGCAAACCCAGCACCTGGCTGCGCTTACGGATGTCGTAGCCCTGCTCGCGCAGCCAGGCCCATTCCCGGTGGTCTTTGGGAATGGCGGGCGTGAGCACAACAAGCGTCTGGGCGCGGTTTTCGCGCACTTCGGCCGGAATGCTTTCCACGGCATCGTCGTAGTGCACCCGGATTCCTTCGGCGGCCAGGGCTTCGGTCAGGGGCGTCACGGTTTTGTCGTAGCCGCTCACGCGGTGGCCGTTGGCCTGAAACCAGCGCGCCAGGGCCGACATGCCAATGCCCCCAATACCCAGAAAATAGACGTTCGGAAATGCGGCTACGGGATTCATGCGCGGGCAATAAGGGCTAAGAGTTCATCCACAATAGTTTCGGTGGCGTGCGGATAAGCCAGCTGGCTCACGTTGCGGCTCAGCTGCAGCTGACGGGCCGGGTCGTGGAGCAGGCTCAGGGCCGTGTCGTAGAGCTTGGCGGCGGCCTCCGCATCGGCGACCAGCAGGGCCGCATCCTTATTGACCAAGGCCATAGCGTTTTTGGTCTGGTGGTCTTCGGCCACGTTGGGCGAGGGCACCAGCACGCTGGGCTTCCCGGTCAGGCACAGTTCGGACACCGACAAGGCGCCGGCCCGGCTGACGACCACATCGGCCGCGGCGTAGGCTAAGTCCATGCGCTGCACGAATTCCAGGGCCTGGAGCTTATCGGCGGCAAAGGGGGCGGCCTGCCCGGCGGCGGTGGGGTAATACAGCTTACCGGTTTGCCAGAGCAGCTGAATTCCGGCTTCTTGCAGGCGGCCCAAGGCGGCGGCCGTGGCTTCGTTCAGGGTGCGGGCACCCAGGCTGCCGCCAATAACCAGCAAGGTCTTTTTCTCGGGCGAGAGGCCAAAGAACTGCAGGGCTTCGGCGCGGCTGCCGCTGGAAATTTCGGTGCGCACGGGGTTGCCGGTCAGCACGAGCTTGTCGGCGGGGAAGAACTTTTCCATTCCGTCGTAAGCCACGCAAATCCGGTCGACGCGGCGGCTGAGCAGCTTGTTGACCAGGCCCGCGTAGGAGTTCTGCTCCTGAATCAGGGCGGGAATATTGCGGGAAGTGGCCGCCAGCAGCACCGGGGCTGAGGCGTAGCCGCCCACGCCCACTACGGCATCGGGCTTGAAGTCCTGCAGCAGCTTGCCGGCCTTGCGCACCGAGCGGAATACCTTCACCGGAAACAGCAGATTCTGGGGCGTGAGGCGGCGCTGCAGGCCGGCAATATCGAGGCCCACAATCTGGTAGCCAGCCTCGGGCACCCGGGTCATTTCCATACGGCCATTGGCACCCACAAACAGGATTTCGGCGTCGGGATGACGCTGCCGCAACTCGTTGGCAATGGCCACCGCCGGAAATATATGTCCGCCCGTGCCTCCACCGGAGATGATGATGCGAAGCGGATGAGTGTGAACTGCCACTGGGTGTAATGCTTGTATTTGCGGCCCTTTACGGCACTCCATATCCGGAAGCGCCCCTCGTTTGACCGTTGGTTAGATTGTTTACTGCTTCTCGCGCCCTTTAGGCGTACGAGGCCCGTTTGCTGGGAATACGCACGGTGTCTTCCGGCTCCCCGGTCATGGGGCGGATTTCCCGCTCCCCGCGGCTCACGCTCAGGATAATCCCGATGCTGATACCGGTAAAAATCAGGGAGGTGCCGCCCATGCTCAGCAGCGGCAGCGGCAGACCGGTAATCGGGCCCAGCCCCACGGCTACGCCCATATTCACCATGGCCTGCAGCACCAGACTGAAGGACAAACCGGCTGAAAGCAAGCCGCCGAAGGCCCCGTAGCTGTTCATCACCGTTTTCAGCCCTCGATACAGGAAGGCCAGGTAGAGAAACAGCACGAAGGCCCCGCCGGCGAAGCCGTATTCTTCGATGATAACGGCGTAGATAAAGTCGGAATACGGGTGAGGCAGAATGTTGCGCTCAGTGCTTTGCCCGGGTCCCTTGCCCGTGATGCCGCCCGTGGCAATGGCTATGTAGCTGTGCTCGAGCTGAAACGGCACCGGCTTGGTCTTATCAAAGAAGCTTTCCAGGCGCGACTGCACGGTTTTGAAGCGCTGGCCGGTGGAAAGGCCGATGCCGCCCACCACCACGCCAATGGCTACCATCACAATCATCTGCTTGAGCGGCACGCGGCCGATGAACATCAGCAGCAGGCAGGTGCCAAACAGTAGCAGGGCCGTGGAGGCGTTACTTTTGATGATGATGCCGCAGATCAAACCCACCCAGAGCATTACGGGCAACAGCGTGGTTTTGAAGTCCTGCACGTTTTGCTGGCGGCGGCTGAGCATGGACGCCACGTGCGAAATCAGCGCCAGCTTGGCCAGGTCGGAGGGCTGAAACGTCTGGTTAATCACCGGAATCGTCATCCAGCGGGAAGCCCCGTTTACTTCGCCGCCCATCAGGTAGGCAAATAGCATCAGCGGCACCGACAGCAGCAGCCCGTAGAGCGACAGGCGCGAGTAGTAGCGGTAGTCGATGCGGTGAGCCAGCCACATAAAGCCCAGGCCCACTACAATCAGGCTGGTGTGCTTGAAAAGGAAGTACTCGGTGTTGCCGCTCATCTTCTTGTAGGCCAGCGTGCCCGTAGCCGAGTACACTACCGCAATGCTGATAAGCGAGAACAGAATTACAATGGCCCACAAAATCGGGTCACCTTTCAGATTCCGCTGCAGCCAGATTTTTATCGGATCCATAAGATTGGTTCTGAGGGTGAGAGGGTAGGTGGGTACAAGGGCAGGAAATAGCGGTATGATTGGGTGAGGAGAAAGGCAAACGCCTACCCTCCCACCCGCATTCCTCCATTACCTAAATCGGCAACTGCTGCCGTAAACTGCCGGCCGCGGTCCTCGTAGTTTTTGAACAGGTCAAACGAGGCGCAGCAGGGCGAGAGCAGCACCACGTCGCCGGGGGCGGCCAGCTCGGCCCCGCGGCGCACGGCCTCGGCCATACTTTGGGTTTCCTCCAGGTGGGGCACAATGCTGCCAAAGCTGGCTTTAAGCTTCTCATTATCCACACCCAGGCAAATCAGGGCTTTCACCTTGGCCTGGGCCAGGGGCAACAGGCTGCTGTAGTCGTTGCCCTTGTCGGTGCCGCCCGCAATCCAGATGATGGGCTGCTGCAGGCCGTCGAGGGCAAACCAGGCGGCTTCCACGTTGGTGGCTTTCGAGTCGTTGATAAACCGGGCGCCGCCTATTTCGCCTACGGGCTGCAGGCGGTGGTCGGCGTTGCGGAATGTGGCCAGGCCGGCTTCAATCTGCTGCTCGTTCAGGCCGGCTACCCGGGCGCAGAGCACGGCAGCCAGCGTGTTCTGGCGGTTGTGCTGCCCGATAAGGGGCGAGCCGGCCGTGCTGATTTCTTCGGGCTGCTCGTTCAGGCCCGGCGCCAGATTCGTGCAGAGCCGGGTTTCGCTAGTGTAGTAGCCCGCCAGCTGATAATCGGGGCGGTGGTGCAGGCTGAAGGGCAGCAGATTGGTCTGACTGAAAACCGAGGCAAACTCCTGCTGGATTACTTCATCGTCGGCATTATAGATGAAGAAGCCGCTGCTGTCCATGTTGCGGGTGATGCGCAGCTTGGCATGGGCGTACTTTTCCAGTGAGTAGTCGTAGCGGTCGAGGTGGTCGGGGGTGATATTAAGCAGCACGGCCACCCAGGCCCGGAAGTCGTAGGTATCGTCGAGCTGAAAGCTGCTCAGCTCCACCACGTAGTAGTCGTGCTCGTCGGCAATGACCTGTTCGGCGAGGCTGTAGCCCACGTTACCGGCCAGGCCCACGCTGAGGCCCGCTTCCTTCAGCAGGTGGTAGGTGAGCAGCGTGGTGGTGGTTTTGCCGTTGGTACCCGTGATGCAGATGCACCTCGCCTGGGTGTAGCGCCCGGCCAGCTCGATTTCGGAAATAACCGGAATCTTCTTCTCGCGCAGAGCCTGAATCACCGGGGCTTTTTCCGGGATGCCGGGGCTTTTCACTACCTCATCGGCCGTCAGAATCTCCTCCAGCGTGTGCATGCCTTCCTCAAAGCGGATGCCGGCCGCCGTCAGCTTCTGCTTATAGACAGGCTGAATGGGGCTTTTATCCGACACGAATACGGTGTGGCCTTTGGCCTGGGCCAGCAGGGCGGCCCCTACTCCACTTTCCGCAGCTCCGAGAATGACGATTTTCATGTAGAAGGAAAAACTACTGAGTTCTGAACAGGATGATTAGCGCAGCTTGAGCGTAACCAGGGTGAAAATGGCTAGCATAATGCCAATGATCCAGAAGCGCGACACGATTTTGGACTCGTGGTAGCCCAGCTTCTGGTAGTGGTGGTGCAAGGGCGACATGCGCAGCAGGCGGCGGCCCTCGCCGTACTTGCGCTTGGTGTACTTAAACCAGCCCACCTGCACCATTACCGACAGGTTTTCAATCAGGAACACGCCGCAGAGCACCGGAATCAGCAGCTCCTTGCGGATGATGAGGGCCAGCACGGCAATGATGCCGCCAATGGCCAACGAGCCGGTGTCGCCCATGAAAACCTGGGCCGGATAGCTGTTGTACCACAGAAAACCCACGCAGGCCCCCACGAAGGCGGTACAGAATATTACCAGCTCCCCGGAGTTGGGAATGAACATAATGTCCAGGTAATCGGCCAGCAGGGCGTTGCCGCTCACGAAAGCCAGAATAGCCAGCGTGACACCGATGATGGCCGAGGTACCGGCCGCCAGCCCGTCGAGGCCGTCGGTGATGTTGGCCCCATTGCTCACCGCCGTGATAATCAGAATCACAATCGGGATGTAGAGGAAGCTGTAGAGGCCGTTGAAGAACGGGCCGGCGTAGGCAAACAGGTTGCCGTAGTTCAACTCGTTGTTTTTGGCGAAGGGAATGGTCGTAATCATCAGCTTCACGTCCTGGTACACGGTGCTGGCGTCCACGGCCGAAAGCTGGCCGTTGGGCAGCAGGTACTGGCGCACGGTCACGTCCTGGCTGAAAAACAGCACCCAGCCCACCGTAATGCCCAGGCCAATCTGGCCCAGCACCTTGAAACGCCCGCTGAGGCCCTCCTTATTTTTCTGGAACACCTTAATATAGTCGTCCAGAAAGCCAATTAGCCCGAGCCACACGGTGCTCAGCAGCATAAGCACGATGTAGATGTTGTCGAGCTTGGCAAACAGCAGCACCGGCACCAGAATGGCCAGCAGAATGATGAGGCCACCCATCGTGGGCGTGCCTTTTTTGGCCATCTGCCCTTCCAGACCCAAATCCCGGATGCTCTCCCCGACCTGCTTTTTCTGCAGCACCCGAATCAGGCGGGCGCCAAACAGCTGGGCAATGATGAGGGAGGTAATGACGGCCATGGCCGCCCGAAACGAAATAAACTGGAAAACGCCCGCGCCTGGCAGGTTGTAGTGCTTATCGAGAAAGTCAAACAGGTAATAAAGCATTGGCGCGGGGGTCAGCAGGTCTTAGGTGGAGTTATTCCAAGCTGCAAAGGTTTGGCTTTTTTGGGGTTGGACAACTGTTGCGTTTTTGCAGATTTTCTAGTAGTCGGCCGATTAGGGCTTTGCGGTGGGCGCTTCTTTTTTCACTTTCCCAGCAGGTCAAACATTTCCCGCAGCACTTTCCGGTCATCGAAGTCGCTCTTGACGCCCTGCACGTCCTGGTAGGTTTCGTGGCCCTTGCCGGCCACCAGCAGAATGTCGCCGGGCTGGGCCAGGGCCACGGCCGTTTTAATGGCTTCGCGCCGGTCGGCAATGGTCAGGACTTTACCCAGGTCCGCTACTTGCACGCCGGCCTGCATCTGGGCCAGAATGTCGTTGGGGTCCTCGAAGCGGGGGTTGTCGGAAGTCAGCACCACCCGCGTCGAGCCTTTGCAGGCCAGGTTGGCCATAATCGGGCGCTTACCCGCGTCGCGGTTACCGCCGCAGCCCACTACCGTAATAATCTGCTGGCTGGGCTGGCGAATATCGGCAATGGTGGACAGCACGTTTTCCAGCGCGTCGGGCGAGTGGGCAAAGTCCACGATGCCGGTGATGCGCGTTTTCTCGGCCACGATGGTTTCGAAGCGGCCGGCGGCCGGCGTCAGGCCCGAGAGTACCGTCAGCACTTCCGTCGGCTCCTCGCCCAGCAGCACCGCCGCCCCATACACGGCCAGCAGGTTGTAGGCATTAAAAACGCCAATCAGCCGAAACTGCACGTCGCGCCCATCGATGTCGAGGTGCAGGCCGTGCACGGCGTTTTCAATCAGGCGGGCCCGGAAGGTGGCGGGGCCGCGCAGGGAGTAGGTTTCGCGCCGGGCCGCGGTGTTCTGCAGCATCACGCCGCCGCGCTTGTCATCGGCGTTGGTCAGGGCAAATGCCTTTTTGCCCAAGCCGTCGAAAAAGCCCTTTTTGGCCTTCAGGTAGTGGTCGAAGGTGCCGTGGTAGTCGAGGTGGTCGTGAGTCAGGTTGGTAAAGATGCCGCCGGCAAACTCCAGGGCCGTAGTGCGGTGCTGCACCACGGCGTGGGAGCTGACCTCCATGAATACGTGGGTGCAGCTGGCCGCTACCATGCGGGCCAGTAGCTCGTTCAGCCGAATGGCGTCGGGCGTGGTGTGCGTGGCCGGAATAACCTGTTCGTCAATCTGGTTCTGCACCGTGCTCAGCAGCCCTACGTGGTAGCCCAGCTCCCGGAACAGGTTGTGCAGGGCCGTGGCGCAGGTGGTTTTGCCGTTGGTGCCCGTCACGCCCACCAGCTTCAGCTGCCGCGACGGATGCCCGTAGAAAGCGGCGGCCATGTGGGCCATGGCCTCGGCACTGTCGGCCACCTGCACGTAGGTGGTGGCAGCAGCAGTTTCAGCGGGCAAATCTTCGCACACGACTACTGAGGCGCCTTGCTCCACGGCTTTGGCAATAAACTGGTGGCCGTCGGTGAGGGCGCCGCGCAGGGCGAAGAACACGGTGCCGGCCTGGGCCTGGCGCGAATCCAGGGTAAGGCCGCGCACGACCACGTCGGCGGGGCCGGTCTGGGTGCGCACGGCTACGCTTGTGAGCAGGGCAGAAAGCGGATGCGAAAGGTTATCGGCAGTAGTCAAGGACAGGGAACGGCTGGAAAACCGTCTTTATCGGGGTGTTCAACTCTGGTTTTTACCGCGGCTGCTTGAGAAGGCAACCCGTACGGGATTCTAAGCTTTGGGTTTGGCTGCCTCGGCTCGTTTGGCGGCCTGCTGCGTAAGTCGCTGCTGGGCCAGGCGCTTGGCCTTAAGGACCCTAATGCGCTTGGCTTCGTCCAGGTCAACGGCCGTAATCAGCTTGTTTTCGGTGAGTTGGGTGGGCGCCGGGGCTGGCAGGGCCTTGGGCGCATCCGACGATTTGGTGCCAATCGGCTCCAGGGCCAGCGTCACGACGGTGCCGCGCCGGATGCCGCTGCCCGGCGCTATGGACTGCTGCCGCACGCGGCCGGTGCCCAGGGCCTTCACCCGCAAGCCGCGGTTTTCAAGCAGAAACAGCGCGTCGCGCAGCGTCAGGCCGGTTACGTCGGGCACGCGGCCGGGGCGCACGGCCACCGGCTTCCAGTCCACGGCATTCACGTTGGAGTCGGCACGGTTGGCCCGCACCCAGTCGTCGCCCGAAGCCTGGGAATGGTTGCTCACGCCCAGCTTCTGGCACACCATCGTCAGCTCGTCCTGCAAGCCAGCCCGCACGTAGGGCACTTTCGACTTGTTGGCCGGGGCCCGGGCCAGTAAGGGGCGCTGGCTGGCCATGTCGCGGGCCATGGCTTTGTCGGCTACTTCCCGGAAAATCGGGGCCGCTACCTGGGCTCCCGACCAGTTGGCGCCCTTGGGGGAGTCGACCACCACGATGCAGCTGTACTTGGGGTTATCGGCCGGGAAATAGCCGCAGAAGCTGGTGGAGTACTGCTTGGTATACTGACCGTTCTTGAACTTCCAGGCCGTGCCAGTTTTGCCCGCAATGGAGAAGTCCGGGGTCTTAATCGCGCGGGCCGTACCGTTCAGCACCACGCCTTCCAGCATGGCACGCAGCTTAACAAGTGTTTCATCCGAGCAGATTTTGGGAATCAGCACCTTGGTTTCGAAGCGCTCCAGCACCTTGTCGGCCTGCTTGATTTCTTTTACAATCATGGGCTGCACCTTCACGCCATTGTTGGCAATGGCGTTGTAGAAGGCCAGGGTCTGGAGCGGAGCCAGCTTCAGCTCGTAGCCAATGCACATGGTGCTAAGCGAGGTGCGGCTCCACGACCGGTCCGTGGGGTCCTTGATATAGGGCCGGGCCTCCCCAGCCATCTGGAAACCCAGCGGCTTGTCAAGCCCAAACTGCTTGAGGTAGTCGGTGTACTTGTTGGGGTTGGCCGAGAAATGGTCGTTGATGAGCTTGGCTACCCCGATGTTGGAGGAATTCTCAATTACCTGCTTCACCGACAGGCGCCCGTAGGCGTGGGTATCGGTCTTTACGGCTCCGGCAATGCGCATCGAGCCGGTGCGGCCGGTGTTTACCGTGTCGTCGAGCGACAAGTCCTTGTTGTCTTCCAGCAGGGCCATCATCGAGGCCAGCTTGAAGGTCGAGCCCGGCTCGGTGCGGCCCTGGTCGGCAATGGCGTAGTTGTAATCCTCGCGGTAGACGCCGTCGGCTACTTTGCCCAGGTTGGCCACGGCCTTGATTTCGCCGGTCTGCACTTCCATCAGAATCACGCAGCCGTACTGGGCACTGTTGTCGACCAGCGACTTGTACAGCGCATTTTCGGCCACGTCCTGCAGGTTGATGTCGAGCGTGGTTTTCACATCGTAGCCGGGCTGGGGCTTCACTTCCGTGCCGTCGTAGATGGGCTTGTTGCCGCCGGGCAGGCGCTCAAACAGGGCTTCGCCGTCTTTGCCGGCCAGGTGGCGGTTGTAAGTGAATTCCAGGCCCGCGCCGTTTTTGTCTTCGTTCAGGAAGCCGATGGTGCGCTGGGCCAGCCCACCGAAGGGTCGGAAGCGCTTATCTACTTTCTCGAAAATAACGCCGCCCTTGTTTTTGCCGGCCCGGAAAATAGGCCACTGGGTCAGCATTTTCTTTTCCTGGTAGTTGATCTGGCGCGAGTTCAGCCGTACGTAGCGGATTTTGGCCGACCGGGCATTCTTCAGCTTGCGTTGATATTCCTGCGGGCTCCGGTCGCCGAAGAAGCGCGACAGCAGCAGCGACAAGGAATCCACCGACTGCTTGCTGAACGTCTTGTCGTCCACCACGCTGGGGTCCCAGGCCACCCGGAAAAAGGGCAACGAGGTAGCCATAATGCTTTCGTTATCGGAGTAGATATTGCCGCGGGTGGCAAAAACGGGCTGGTATACGATGCGCCGCTCCTGCTCCAACGAGCGCCACTTGTCGCCCTCCTTGAACTGAATGCGCGACACCTTCCACATGATGGCGGCCGAAAACAGGCAGACGCCCAAAAACGCCAGCCGGACGCGGGTAACAATGGATTTTTTAACGCTTCCTTTCATGGCTCTGACGGGAAGAGTTGGTGGAATGAGTAGTCGTAGCAGAGTGGGCACCGGCGGCCTGCACCGAATCGACCAGGGCCGTCGAGTCGGCCGCCGACATGGCCGCCAGCGAATCGGCGGCAATAACGGGCACGGCATCCAGTTCGGCTTCGTCGAGGCGACCGGCGGGCACCGTAATGCGGAAAGGCGGCGAGGAGCTTTCGACCAGTCCGTAGGCCGCTACTTTGCGGGCCACTTCGCTTTGCTTGCTGGCCTCCATGTAGTCCGATTTGAGCGTGGTGTAGTCGGCCCGCAAATCCTCGGTTTCCAGCTTCAGCTTCTGAATGCTGCGGTTCATGCGGTTGCCCCAGTGCGTGTTGCCGATGTAAACCAGCGTCAGGAACATGATAAACAGCACGTGCGGCAGGTACTGCACCGGCAGGCCCTCCCGGAAGATGCTGTCGACGCTGGTGAGCCGGTCGAGCAGGGTAAACACGCTCCAGGTGCTGCGCGGCGCGGCTTTCTCCCGCTTGGCAGCCTTGGGCTTGGGCGCGGGCTCCGGCTCGGGTAGGGGCGCAGGCTCGGGAGCCGCGGCGGCGGGCACGGGCGCAGCTTCCCGGGGCACATTGGCGCGGGGCGGCGTATTAGCGACGGGTTTGAGGGTATTGGTAGCCAAAATCTCGGGAGAGGAAAAGGAGGTTGGCGTATCAGCTTAAAAAATCAACTGCACGAAAGCGGCGGCGCGGCGCGAAAATCCGGCCAGTTTTAGGTTCACTCGTCGCGGCGCACCGCGATGCGCAGCTTGGCCGAGCGGGCCCGGCTGTTCAGTGCCACCTCTTCGGCGGTGGCTTCCACGGGTTTGCGTGTCAGCACCTCGAAGGGGGTGTTGGTGTGACCAAACAGGTCTTTTTCGGCTTCCCCGAAAAATTTTCCCTTGGCCATGAAGTTCTTGACCAGCCGGTCTTCGAGCGAGTGATAGGACATAACCACCAGCCGGCCACCGGGGCGCAGCACCTGGGCCGTTTGCAGCAGCATTTCCTGCAGGGCCGCCATTTCGTCGTTCACCTCGATGCGCAGGGCCTGGAAAACCTGGGCCAGATACTTGTTTTCCTTGCCCCGGGGCGTGCAGGGCTGAATGGCCTTTTTCAGGGCCGCAATGGTCTGAATAGTCTGCCCGCGCCGCGCCGTCACCAGCGTGTTGGCCAGTGTGCGGGCGTTGGTGACTTCGCCGTACATGCCGAAAATGCGGTGCAGCTCGGCCTCGGAGTACTCATTCACGATGTCGCCGGCGGTCCGGTCGCCTTCGGGGTCCATGCGCATATCCAAGGGGCCGTCGAAACGGGTGCTGAAGCCCCGCTCGGGCGTGTCAAACTGGTGCGAGGATACGCCCAGGTCGGCCAGCAGACCATCGACGGGCAGCACGCCGCGCTGCTCCAGCTCGGCCTGTAGGTCGCGGAAATTGGCCCGCACAAAAGTGAACTGGGGCCGGGCCAGCTGGGCTGCCTCCTGCTCGGCATCGGCATCCTGGTCGAAGCTGTAGAGGTGGCCGCTGGTCAGGCGCTCCAGAATGCGGGCCGAGTGGCCCCCGCCCCCAAAGGTGACGTCCACGTAGCGGCCGTCGGGGCGCAGGTCGAGGGCTTCGAGGCACTCGGTCAGCATCACGGGGCGGTGGTAGGCGGTATCGTTGTCGTAGTCGGGGCTCATGCGGCAAGGGGGCCGCTGGCGGGCGGTGTGTCGGTGGATAAAAACTTCTGGGCCAGCTTCGAGAAGCTCTGCTGGTCTTTGATCAGGAACTCGTCGTATTTCTCGGGGTCCCAGATTTCGCAGCGGTTGCCCAGGCCCACGATAATGGCTTCCTTCTCGATGCCGGAGTAGCGCAGCATGGTGCGCGGCAGCATAAAGCGGCCGATGTTGTCGAGCTCCACTTCCGTCATTCCGCGGAAGAAGTTGCGCTGAAACTGCCGGTACTCCTCGTTGAACTCATCCAGGGCCATCACCTTGTCGTGAATCACGCGCCACGATTCGCGCGGGTACAGCACCAGACAGGGCTCGAACCCGCGCACCAGTACCAGCTGGTTGCCGGAGGCTTCCGGCAGGTTGCCCTTCACCTTGGCGGGCAGCACCAAGCGCCCTTTCGGGTCCAGCTTGCACTCATATTCGCCAGAGAGAAGGTTCATAGATGCCAGGAGTGCCGACGAGGCGTGGGAATGGGATGATAGCAAAAGTACGCAATGCCCCGGAAAAGGCAACCACGATTTACCATTTTCTACCACTACGCAAAACTGCCGTTTGCAGCTACCAGAAGCAGTTTTTCTTTCCTCTTTACCTGTCCCGCCCAAGAAGGAGGTGGTAAAAAAAGACGTTTTTGCCAAAATGGCAGCCCGTGCCCCACGGGGTAAACCGCCCGCACAGGGGCCGGGGAAGCGGAGCACTATCAACCGAATACTGTACTTCCTACTTCTGCATTGTACACGGTAGTCTAAGCCGCCGTACGTATCTTTGCCGTTGTGAAACGCCCTGTGCTCCACCGGCTCTTCAGCGGCTTTATGGCCCTGCTCGTGCTCACCGCTTCGGTGGGACTCACGGTACTGTCGCATACCTGCCGCAGCAGTGGTCGCAGCACGGCCAGCATCATCTTCAGTGCGCCCGAGCACAAGTGCCCGCCGGCTGCCGAAGCTCAGCAGAATTCTCACCTGCTCTCCGATAAGGCTCAGCTTAAAAAATCCTGCTGCGAGTTTGATGCCCACTTTCACAAGCTCGACGCTACCGCGCATGCCCTGGCCAAGCACCTGGTGCCTTCCTTTACCTTGGCACTGCCGCCGGTAGCCAGCTGGGTACCGTTTGCGCCTTCCCACCTGCTAGCCCAGGCAACGGCCTGGCACGCCAGCGACTCTTCTCCGCCCCTACGGGCCGGCCGGCACCTGCTGGCTTTCGTCTGCACCTGGCGGGTTTAGATTTTTTCCGGCGCTGCGCAACGTAGCGCGGGGCAGCTGCCCCTGTTTCTCCGGCAAGAATTCTAATACCAGACTATATGTACTCTTCCATAGGGCGCCGCTTTTTGGCCGTGCTGGGCCTGTTGCTCAGTAGCGCCGTGGCCTTTGCCCAGTCCGATGCCATTCCGCCCGTGCAGGGCCAGGTGATGGACGCAGCGGGCAGTTCCCCATTGCCCGGCGCCGTGGTGCGCTGGCTGGAAGCCGCTAATTCCAGTGCTACCACCGATGCCAGCGGCAAATTCACCCTGGTTCGGCCCGCCCGCGGCCAGGTCAGCCACCTGATTATCAATTCCCTCGGCTATAAAGCCGACACCCTGGCCGTGGCGGCCACCGACCGGGCCTTCCTGCGGGTAGCCCTGCGCCGGTCCGTGGAGTTGGGCGAGGTCAAAATCGAGGAGCGCGCCCCGGCCTACTCCTCGCTGACGCCCACCAACACCCAGGTGATTACCAGCCGCGACCTGACAAAATCGGCGTGCTGCAACCTGGCCGAGAGCTTCGAAACCAATGCTGCCGTGGAGGTGTCGACCACCGATGCCGTGTCGGGGGCCAAGCAGATTCAGCTGCTGGGCCTCGATGGGGCCTATTCCCTGCTCACCGTCGACAACCAGCCCGCCTTGCGGGGCCTGGCCACTCCCTACCGCCTGAGCTACCTGTCGGGCACCTGGATTGAGGGCATCGACATCATCAAGGGCATGGGCTCGGTGGTGAACGGCTACGAAAGCATTTCGGGGCAGGTAAACGTGCGCCTGAAAGACCCGGAAAAAGCCGAGCGCCTGCTGTTCAACGCGTATGGCAACGACCTGGGCAAATTTGACCTGAACCTGAATCTGGCCACGCCGCTCAGCAAAAAGCTCAGCACGGCCCTGCTGCTGCACTCCGACCACCTCGGCCGCCGCGTCGACCGGAACAAGGACGGCTTTATGGACCTGCCGCTGGCCACGCAGTATAATGTGTTCAACAAGTGGAAATACAAGTCGGGCACCGGCATCGTGAGTGAGCTGGGAGTGGGCGCCCTGCGCGAAACCCGGGAAGGCGGCCAAACGGGGTTCCGCAAGGATGCCCCCGGCGCTTTCTACGGTACCACCCTAACCACGGACCGCTACACTGGCTTTTCCAAAACCTCCTATACCTGGCCCGGCCGCCCCTACCAGAGCCTGGGCCTGCTGCTCAGCGGCACCAGCCACGCGTTTGATTCCCGGTACGGTAAGCGCACCTACGACGGTGCCCAGCGCACGGGCCTGGCAACGCTGCTGTTCCAGAGCGTACTGGGCACCACAGCCCACACCTACCGCCTGGGTGCCAGCTACCTGCACGACAACTACCAGGAGCTGTACATCGGGCAGCACCACCAAGGAGAAAACCGCCGCCGCTACGAGCGGGTACCGGGCGCTTTTGCCGAGTATACCTACCAGAATGCCCGCAACCTGACGGTGGTCGGCGGCCTGCGCCTGGACCGCCACAACCTCTACGGCTGGGTGCTGACGCCGCGCCTGAACGTGAAATACGACGCGCTGGCCAACACGGTGCTGCGTCTGGCCGCTGGCACGGGTTTCCGCACGGCCAACCCCATTGCCGAAAACTCGGGCATGCTGGTCAGCTCCCGCGACTTTGTTATCAGCAACAACCTACGGCCCGAGCGCGCCTGGAACGTGGGGGGCAGCTTCACGCAGTATTTCACGGTAGCGGGCCGGCCGGCTACGTTTGTTACCGACTACTACCACACTGAGTTCCGCAACCAGGTGGTAGCCGATGCTTACACCGCTCCAATGTTGCTGCAAATTAGCAACCTGGAGGCCGGGGGCCGCTCCTTTTCGCGCAGCTTCCAGACCGAGGTACAGGTGGAGCCGCTGAAAGGCCTGCAAGCCAAGGCGGCATATAAGTACCTGGATGTGCAAACCACCTACGGCGGCGAGCTGCTGCCCAAGGCCCTGACGCCCCGCCACCGCCTGTTTGCCAACCTCGGCTACGCCACGGCCTTTGACAAGTGGCGCGCCGACCTGACGGCCCAGTGGTTTGGCCAACGGCCCCTGGCGCACAACCCGGGCATGCCCGGGCATACCGGCCACGGCACCGACCCCGCACCGCTCACGCTGAGATACGCCCCGCGCTACGCCCTGCTCAACACCCAGGTAACGCGGGCCTTCAAGCGGCTGGAAGTGTATGTGGGCGTCGAGAACCTGACCAACTACCGCCAGCCCGATGCCATTGCGGGGGCCGCTACTCCCTTCGCATCCGGCTTCGACGCGGCCATGATCTGGGGGCCCACCTACGGGCGCCTCACCTACGCCGGCCTGCGCTTCACGCTTGAGTAGCCGTGGGCACTTCTTCCGGCAGGCTCTTTGTTACCAGGGCCACTGTCATTCTTGCTTCTTCCCGTACATCTTCTGCCTCTAGTCATCTTCCCATTCTCATGAAAACCTTCAAATCCTTTCTGCTGACGGCATTTGTAGTGCTTACCGGCCAGCTTAGCTACGCCCAGACGGCCCCCGCGCCCAAAGCCAAAGGCCCCACCACCGAGCAGCTCCAGATGAAAACCTCGGCCGTGTGTGACATGTGCAAAACCCGCCTGGAAAAGGCTATGGCCTACGAAAAAGGCGTGCAGGGAGCTACCCTGGACGTCGCCAGCCAGGTTCTGACCGTGTCGTACCGGCCCGACAAAACCACCCCGGCCGCCTTGCGCACCGCCGTGCAGCGCACGGGCTACGATGCCGATAAAGAAGTAGCCGATGCCCGCGCCTACGACCGGCTGCCGGATTGCTGCAAGAAAACAAACGCCGTGCACACCGATTCCGGCCACTAAGTGGCGGAGTTACCTACCGAACATATACCAACGAAGAAGCCTGCTCGGTTAGAAGCAGGCTTTTTTGTGTTATGGCTAACGTGAATTCAACCCGGCTCAGGCATGGGCGCCCGGTGCCAGCTTGACGTCAAACTCCAGCACGGCGCTGAACGCCAGGGAACGGGTAAGGCGGCGGCGGTTGGTGCCGGATATTTCCAGAGTGAAGGAGTCGGCGCGCAGATACTCCAGCAGGTTTGGCTCGCCCTGGGGCTCCATCACGATGCGCGTGGGATGCACATTGCGGCTCGAAAAGGAAGCAATAGACACCTTGCGGCCATTGGCCGTCAGAAAGCAGCTGCCGCTTTCCAGGGCGGCCAGCGTGGGCGTACCCCGGCCGATGGCCTGATTGGTTTCGGGGTGCCACTCCAGGCGCACGGAGCGCAGAATGACCGCCACTACTCCGGGCCGGGTGAGGCTCGACAAGCAGGGCAGCGTGTTGGGCAGCGTCGTTTCGCAAAGATAGATCAGATCCATGCTTGGGTCGATGCGCAGATTGATGGCCCGGGTATTCAGCCCGAAGGCCGACCGAAGCGACTTGCGTACGTCCTGGTGATTGGCGATGGTCAGCTCAACCCCCAGCACAACGGGCGGCAAAACCGACCTGGAAGTACTGGTAATACGTTTCATAAGAGATAGGTGTGTTGGTAGGAGCACTCATGCGCGAGAAGAAAACAACCAGAACCACCTAGGCAGAGGTCAGGATTTATTTCAGTAAAAGTTATGTAATTCTATTATTGCCAAGATCTTAAAGTATAGCAACCCCCACCGAAAGTAGATGGAAGCTCGGGATTAGCCCGTCGAGTATTGATTTCTTCTTATAATTAATAGCACAAATCGATTTAAACTTTCTATATTCACCCACTTCCTATTCGAAACTCGTGCTTTATGAAGATTAGCTGTTTGCTGCTCGACGACGATCCGCTGGTGCTGGATTTGCTGCAGGCCTATGTGGCTATGACGGATGTATTGGATGTGAAAGCGGCTTTTACTGACCCCCTGGATGCACACCGCTACCTGATGCACCACGACGTGCAGGTGCTGTTCTCCGACGTGACCATGCCCCACCTCAGCGGCCTGGACCTTGTCCGCTCCCTGCAGCACCCGCCGCTGGTGGTACTGATGACTTCCTACCCGCAGTACGCCATGGAAGGCTTTAACCTGGACGTCATCGACTTTTTGCTCAAGCCCATTTCGCTCGACCGGTTTCTGAAAGCCGTCAATAAAATAGCCGGTATTCTGCGCACTAACCTCGTGGAATCGGATGGCAACCAGGATATTCTCTCGGGCTGGGGCTCTTTCTTTATTCGCACCGACGCGCAATTTGTGCGCCTGCACTACCGCGAAGTCCTGTATATCGAGGCCCTGAAGGACTTCACCAAAATCAACACCGCCGATGGCCGTACGCACCTGACGCTGGTGAACCTAAAGAACATTGAGGAGCAGTTGCCCCCGGGCCTGTTCGTGCGCACGCACCGCTCCTACCTCGTCAATACGGCCCGCATCGAGGCCGTGAGCAATCTGGAAGTAAAGGTGGGCGGCCATTCCCTGCCGCTGGGCCAAACCTACCGTGAGCGGGTGACCGAGCGAATCGTCAACCGCTCCCTCATTCGGCGGCAGCAGCCACAGTAATATGCGGGCTGGGCGCCACTTCCTCGGCTTGCCCGGGACTCAGAGCGGGCAGCGTGAAAGTGAAGGTTGTGCCCTGCGCCACCACGCTGACGAAGGAAAGCTGGCCGCCGTTGCGCTCCACAAATTCCTTGCACAGCTGCAGGCCTAGGCCCGTCCCTTTTTCGCGGGCGGTGCCAATAGTGGAGAAAGGTCCTGCCTTGCCGAATACCTTGTCGTGGTCGGCAGCCGGAATGCCGACGCCAGTATCGTGCACGGCTATGCTCCAAAACCCTCCCTGGTGCGTTGCTGACAGCGTTACGGTCCCGCCTTCCGCCGTGAACTTAATGGCGTTGCCCAAGAGGTTACGCAGCACCAGCCGCACCATGTTAACGTCGGCCCGCACCAAGGTCGGCACCGGCAATTGGTTGAGCAGCAGAATAGTTTTGCGCTCAGCATCGCCCAATAGCAGCGACACGGCCTCCTCGGCCAGCACATCGAGGCGCAACCGCTCGGGCCGGATCTTGTCGTGCTTCATCTGCGCCGCCGACCAGTTGAGCAGGTTATCGAGCAGCAACAGCGTGGTGTTCAGGCCGCGGGTGAGACGGGCCGAATGCAGGGCCAGCCGCTCGGGCGGCAACGAACCCATATTCAGCAGGCTGAGCAACGAATACAGGGAGCTGAGCGGGCTGCGCAAGTCGTGGGAGATAACCGAGAACAGGGTATCCTTGGTTTGGTTGAGACGGCCCAGCTCCTCTTTCTGCCGGTTGATGGCGGCATTCTTACGCTCCAGCAGCTTATTGACCCGCGCCTGCTGCTGCCGCCCCCGATACAGCACGGCCACGAGTATCAGCAGCAGCACGCCCCCGGCCGCCAGGGCATTGCGCAGCACCGCCTGCTGCCGCAGCTTGGCCTCCTGAATCTGACGATCCTTGGTCAGCAGCTGAATTTCCCGCTCCTTCTTCTCGGTTTCATACCGGGTGCGCAGCTCGGCTACCTGGGCGGAGCGCTCCTCGGCAAAAGCACTGTCTTTCAGCCCCGCAAACCGCGTCATGGTCGCCAGCGCCTGCCGATAATTGCCGGTGCGCCGGTATAGGCTGGCCAACGACTGATATATAGCGCTCAGCTGAGTTTTGGAGCCCCCGAGCCGCGCTATTGGAATGCTACTTACCAGTGTACGCTCCGCGGCGGCGGCATGGCCCAGGGAATCGTGGGTGGCAGCAACGGCCTGCCACAGGGCGGCACGCACACTTGCCGGCGCGGTATGGGGCAATAGCTGCTCGGCCCGCACAAAGCTGTTGAGCGCTATGATGTCGTTATCCATATCCTGGTACACCCGCCCGACGTTGGCCATGCTCTCGCTCAGCGGCAGACTATCGGTGGGCCGGGCTACCTGCATAGCATGGCGCAGGTGAAACAGGGCGCGGCTGTAGTTCTTTTGCTGATAATGCAGGTTCCCAACGGCATTCAGGGTGGCCGCCATTCTGGTGGAGTCATGGGTTTGCTGCCACGCCACTAAGGCCTGATTGTGGCTTGCCAAGGCTTGTTGCCACTTACGCTGCCGCCCGTAGAGAACTCCTAACCGTTCTTGCACATGGGCAATGCTAGTGGGAAGCCCCAGCTTCGTGAAGCCCCGCAACGCCGCCTGATACACGCGGTGAGCCTGCCCCGTGTCGCCCTGACTAAGTAGAGTGCTGCCCAAATGCACCAGGTCGACGTTGGCCTGGCGGGGCTGGCGCAGCTGCCGATGCAGGCGCAGCGCGGCCCGGTAATGCTGCAGCGCCTGGTCGAAGCGAAGAAGCTCGTGCTGGGCCGAGGCAATTACGCGGTGTCCGACAGCCTGCTTGTCTGTACTCTTGGCAACCAAGGCCTGCTGCAGCAAATGCTGTCCGTAGCGCAGACGAGCCTCCGGGTGGAACGGCAACGGCTTGTTGGTTAGCGCCAGGTCCTTTTGCAGGGTATCAGGGAGAGCCTGCGACGCGGGGTCGGCAGCGGCGGCCAGCGCCCCCAAAGTGCTTGGCAACACTACGCCACTAATGAGCGCCCAGGTACAGCAAATGTGTAAGCAGAACGAACAGAAGCGCGTCATGGCCAATCTTGCAGCTCAACAACAGGTTGTGAAGCTTGAATATAGGCACATTCCGTGTTTAAATTTCCTCCTGTAGCACCGCTCAGTCAGGAAATTTGTTGCGCAATCTGTTAATGTTCAGCTTACTTGGTCTGCCACAGCCGCCACCAGGGCAGGTAGGGCTGGTCGTGGTGCTCGTAGTGGTAGCCGAAAAAGTAGCAGCTGACAAAAGCCCACACATGGTGGCGCAACTGGGTGCGCGACTTGTGCGGGTTATCGGGCGCATGCTCGCCCCGGTGTGGCAGGTAGGTCCCAAAGAAAAATAGCTGCACGGTAGCCAGCACGGCCGGCACCATCCAGAAGGCAATAACATTGGCCATCGGGAAAGCCAGCTTAAGCAGATTGTAAGTCAGGGCCATCAAGCCGATCTGCCACCACGTGACGTAGTTCAGGGCAAAGCGCACCAGCCAGGGCAGAAAGCCCTGGTGTTTGCCGTCATGGTAGTCGGGGTCGGCGGCGGTACCAACGTGGCGGTGGTGCTCGTGGTGCTTGGGCAGCAGCCGCGGATACCAGTTGTAGGCAAACAGAAAGGCCGCCACCGTGCCCAAGGCCGTATTGAGGCGGCGGTTGGCACTCACCACGCCGTGCATGGCATCGTGGGCCGTGATGAACAAGCCCGTGTAGAGGTGGGTCTGTAGCACCGCCAGCAGATACGGCCAGGGCGTTTGCCAATTGGGCCGGTAAAAAGCCAGCAGAAATATCAGCAGCGCAGTCCAGACCACCATAATACTCAACGCTACCCCCGGCCCAGTCCAGCCCAGGGGCTCGGGCTTTACCCGGTGGGGGGCAGGCGAAACGAGAGTAGATGAGGATGAGGTTGCGGGCATGAAATCAAAAGCTGAAGGCACTCAGAAGGCACTACGGCACGGCGAAGTTCGCGGTTTTACAGGGCCAGCAGGGCATCCCGCACGTCTTCCATCAGCCACATGGGCGTGCTGGTGGCGCCGCAGATACCTACTGACTGACCCGGCTGAAAGACATCGGCCCGCAGCTCTTCGACCTTGGAAATGAAGTGCGTGTTGGGGTTGGTATCCTTACACACCTGGTATAATACCTTGCCATTGCTGCTTTTGGTGCCCGAAACAAACACAATCTGGTCGTACTGCGCGGCAAACTTGCGCAGATCTTTGTCGCGGTTGCTGACCTGTCGGCAGATAGTGTCGTTGGGGTTCACGGCGTAGCCCCGGTGCTCCAGCTCGCCTTTGATGCGGTAGAAGCTGTCGGTGCTTTTTGTAGTCTGGCTGTAGAGCGTGATGTTGGCCGGCAGCTCATGGCTCAGCAGCTCATCCAAGCTTTCGAACACCACGGCGTTGCCGCTGGTCTGGCCCAGCAGGCCGCGCACCTCGGCATGGCCGTGCTTGCCGTAAATAAAAATCCGCTCCTTCTTATCGTAGCTGGTTTTAATGCGGTTCTGCAGCTTGAGCACCACCGGGCAGGAAGCGTCAATCAGCGTCAGGTCGTTTTGCAGGGCCGTCTGGTAGGTGCTGGGCGGTTCACCGTGGGCCCGAATCAGCACTTTCTCGTCGCGCAGCTGCTCAAACGTGTCATAGTCGATGATGCGCAGGCCGCGCTGCTCGAGGCGCTGCACCTCCTCATCGTTGTGCACGATGTCGCCCAGGCAGTAAAGGTAGCCCTGCTCGTCGAGAATATCTTCCGCCATCTGAATGGCATAGATTACGCCGAAACAGAAACCGGAATTAGGATCAATACGGACGCTCAGGTGGTGCGGCATAGCTCGGAAACCAAGGAAGCGGGCGGAATGTTACGGTTGGGCTTCACGGAGGCAGAAGATACGAAATACAAGCTAGATGCGGTTCTGACTACGGAGTAAGATTCTGTGTTAAGGAGTTAAACACGCAAAGCAGCTCCTTGTCTGCCCCATGTCCGCCTCCTTGCTACCATCAACCTAACATAAAGGCATTTAGTTTTCTGTCATCTATACTCGCTACCTGCGCTTTTGTTTTACTTTACACCTATAAAACATAAACAAAAGAACTCAGCTGCAAACACAAAAAGAGCCGTTCCAAAGCGTAGAACGGCTCTTTTGTGGTATTTCTTGTAGCTCTATTGCACTAGCTGCTAATGCGGTTGAGTTGCTGAGCCTCTTCGTCGCTGACGTGGCCCCGGCTCACCAGAAACCCGCGTACGGTCTGGAAAGCCTCAGCATCCAGCCCCGATTTGGGGTGCTTAAGCAAGGTTTGCACCAACAGCTGCCGGTCGTCATCCACATGCTGGCTCAGGCCCAGAAACGACGGCAGGTTGGTTTCCACACTGAAGCGCAGGAAGCGTACCTCGGCATTATTCGGGTCCAGGGCTACGGCCTGGTCGAAAGTGCGGCTGGCGGCCTGCACGTAGCTAAGCTTGTTGAACATGGAGGCGTCGCGGGCCCGGATGGCCTCAGCAGCGCCCTTATAGCCCAGGATTACGGCATCTTTATCGTTGTAGTCGGCCATGAGCTTGTAGAACTTTTCGCCGGCCGATTTGTCGGCGGCAGCTTGCTCGTAGTGGCGGCGAAGGGCAGATAGGTGGTAGGGAGAAGTGGCGGGCACAGCAGAGAATAGGGTGAAAAGCGGGAAAAGAAACAACAGAAAACGTTTCACGTGGCAGTGAGTTCGTGGTCAGATAGCCCGGAGGCGATAACGAAAGTACGAGCCCATGAGCAACAAAAGTTTCGTGTTGTCGGGCACGCGTACCCGCTCTCCCAATATTCGTGCCGCCGGCAGCTGCCGGATTTTGTGAAAAAGCTTGAGGTAATACACGTACGCCAGGTACACGCCTAGGCGCGCGGCGCGCGGCAACTGCACGATGCCCGCGTAGCCCGCCTCGAAGTCGGCCCGGATATCGGCCTCAATTTCGCGCTTCACTGCGTCGTCGAACCGCTCGTACACCACGCCGGGGAAGTATACCCGCCCCCGCTCCTCGTAGTCGGAGCGAATGTCACGCAGAAAATTCACCTTCTGAAACGCCGAACCCAAGCGCCGGGCCGGCTCGCGCAGCCGCTCAAACAAGTCGTCGTTGCCCTCACAGAAAATTCGCAGGCACATCAGGCCCACCACTTCGGCCGAGCCGTAGATGTATTCCTCATACATGGACTGGTGGTAGCTGCGGTCTTCCAGGTCCATTTCCATGCTTTTCAGAAAGGCCTCAATAAACTCTCGGTCGATGCCATAGCGGCGCACCATCAGCTGAAAGGAGTGCAGCACCGGGCTCAGGCTAAAGCCCGTGGTCAGGGCCTCATCGGTCTGGCGCCGAAAATCGGCAAACATGGCAGCCTTGTCCCGGTCGTGAAAGGTATCCACAATTTCATCGGCCCAGCGCACAAAGCCATATACCGCATACACCGGCAGATGAAACCGCGGGTCGAGGGTGCGAATACCCAGCGTAAACGAGGTACTGTAGCGCTTGGTAATCAGCTTGCTACAGGCCAGGCTGGTTTGATCAAAGAGGGCGACGTGGTCCAAGGGAAGGGCGGAGTTGGAAGTCAGAGGGAAAGAAGCCGGAACGGAAGCTCCTGCCTTAGTACGGGCGCAGGCGGCTCAGCAGTTTGCCTGCCGCAGCAACCAGCTAACAGTCTGTGCGTTTACGAAAGCTGTCCATAGTTCTACATTCTGGAGGCAACAGGCCAACCTACCGGCGGCGGGCCGGGCCCTGTTCCTTCTCTACTTCCCCGGCCACTACCTGACCCGAAATAAGGGAAGGCGGCACGCCCGGCCCGGGAACCGTGAGCTGCCCCGTAAAATACAGATTATTAACCTTTTTACTTTTCAGCGTGGGCTTCAAAATAGCGGTTTGCCGCAGGGTGTTGGCCAGTCCGTAGGCATTGCCCTTGTAGCTGTGGTAGTCGGCCACGAAGTCGCGGTGGGCGTAGCTGCGCTTGTACACCACCGCGTCGCGGATGTTTTCGCCCACGTGCCGCTCGAGCCGGTCCATAATCAGATGGTAGTACCGCTCCCGGGTTTCGTCGGGGTCAGCCAGGTCGGGCGCCACCGGAATGAGCAGAAACAGGTTTTCGCAGCCGGCCGGCGCCACTGTCGGGTCAGTTTGGGACGGCGCCGACACGTAGAACAACGGTTTGCTGGGCCACTGGGGCGCTTCATAAATCTCGTGGGCGTGCTGCCGGAAGTCCTCGTCGAAGAACAGGTTATGGTGGCGCAGCTTGGGCAGGCGCTTGTTGATGCCCAGGTAAAAGAGCAATGAGGAAGGCGCCATGGTGCGCTTGTCCCAGTAGGCCTCGTCGTAGTGCCGGTATTCGGCCTGGAGCAGGTGCTGCTCAGCGTGATGGTAGTCGGCGCCGGCTACCACCACATCGGCAGCCCGAAAGCCTGCGGCCGTCATTACGCCGGTAGCCCGGCCATTCTCCACCTTTATTTCCCGCACTTCCTGGTTGTATTCCAGCGTCACGCCCTGCTCCTGGGCCAGCTTTACCATACCCTGCACTATCTGGTGCATGCCGCCTTTGGGGTACCAGGTGCCCAGCGCCAGGTCGGCGTAGTTCATCAGGGAGTAGAGCGCGGGCGTGTTTTCGGAAGTAGCGCCCAGAAACAGAATCGGGAACTCCACCAGTTGCAGCAACTTCGGATTCTTAAAGAAGCGGCGCACGTGCTTGTGCATGCTTTGCAGCACATCCATGCGCACCATATCGACCAGCAGCTTCAGGTCGGCAAACTCGAGCAGGGAGCGGCTGGGCGCATACACCAGGCGGTTGATGCCTACCTCATACTTATAGGCCGCCTGCTTCAGAAACTCATCCAGCCGGGCCGCGCTGCCGGGCTCGTACTGTTCAAACAGCTGGCGCAGCTCGGCCATTTTCGCCGGAATATCTACCGCCTCATCCGGCCCAAACACTACCTGGTAGGACGGGTCGAGGCGCAGCAGCTCATAATAGTCGGCTACCTGGCGGCCGAAGCGCTGAAAGTACTTCTCGAAGACATCGGGCATCCAGTACCAGCTTGGGCCCATATCAAAGGTGAAGCCATCAGCCTGAAAAACCCGGGCCCGGCCACCCGGCCCTTCATTCTTTTCGAGCACCGTAACGCGGTAGCCGCGCTGGGCTAGGGAAGTGGCCGCCGACAGGCCAGCAAAGCCGGCCCCGATAACCAGGACGTGTTGGGGAGAAGGGGCGGAAGTCAATACGAGAAGGAGAAAAGGTGGTGGCAAGCTACAAACCCGCTCCCAACTTTGTTTTCACCGGCTCCCAAAGTGGGTAGCCAGCCAAACCAGACATTGTATAATAAGGAGCAAAAAATTACGGGCCGCCAGCCCGGAGCTAGTGCTTCGTGGCTGACGGCCCGTATTACGCCCGGGCGCAAGAACTATTCTCCCTATTCCCTACACGCCGGGGGCGTAAACCTTCAGAGCGTCTTTCAGCTCCTTGCGGGCAATGTGAATGCGGTTTTTTACCGTACCAATCGGAATCTGCAGCTTTTCGGCAATTTCCAGGTACTTGTAGCCGATGTAGTACATCATGAACGGGGTCCGGTAGTCGGCCGACAGGTTGGCAATGGCCTCGTTGATGTCCGTCACCACAAAGTCGGACGTGGCGCCGTTGTGGGTAATGTAGTTTTCATCGGTATTGAAGTACTGGAAGTACTCCGTGCTGTCAATATTGCTATTGCGCTTGGTGATCTTATTATAGTTGTTGATGAAGGTGTTGCGCATGATGGTGTACAACCACGCCTTCAGGTTGGTGCCCGTCTTGAACTTGTCCTTGTTCAACATGGCTTTGAGCAACGTTTCCTGCACCAAATCCTTGGCATCATCAGCGTCGCGGGTCAGGTTCATGGCCACGGGCTTTAGAGAGTAGGAAATCTTTTGTACTTGATCGGTGAATTCCAAAGAGGTCATACTGTTTAGCTTTTCGTGGCAAAAGGTTAAACAAATATACGGGAAGATTTGAATGATGGCTAAGTCAGATAAGAATTTTTCTCAACTAGCCATAATTATATGTCTGTACATTAATTCCCGACCAAGGTACGACCCCATGCTTCGGCAACGACCCTTTTGCCCATAAATTCGGCTTGCCTCCGTTTTCGGGAGATAAACCGGAAGTATTGCCCGATGAAAAAGCCATACTGAAACCCGCTAAAACAAAAGCGCAGCCGGAATGGGCTGCGCTTTTTTAATAAGTACAAGAATAGAATTCTCTTAGGCGCTCTGTTCGTCCTGCAACGTGTCCACGAAACCCAGGAAGTCGGTCATCAGCTTTGGGTGATACGCATTGGCCGGCAAGGTCAGGCTCTGGCTGTTCATCAACGGGCCGTACAGCACCAGCGTGGTACCGGCGCACAGCACCGCCAGCTCGTCGATGTAGCTCTGCACCTGAGCCCGCTCGGGCACCGCCGTCATAACGGTGCAGACCAGGTGGGGATTATAGACCTTGCATACGGCGGCCAACTCAGCGGCCGGCAGGTTTTGTCCCAGATAGAGCACATGCTGCCCCCGGGCCCGCAACGCATAGTTCATAAAGAGGAGTGCTAGCTCGTGCAGCTCTCCCTCGGGCAGATAAAGCACCCAGCGCCGCGACTCACTGGGCAGCACCGGAGGCAGCCGGTCGGTGCCGGCCACGATTTTTTGCCGGATAATATTGGTTACCAAGTGCTCCTGGGCCGGGTTGATACTGCCGGTTTGCCATAGCAGGCCGATGCGCTGCAAAAACGGATAGGCTACGTGCATGATGGCGTCCTCGAAGCCAAGCTGACGGATAGCACCATCAAACACCTTACAGAGCTGGGGCTCATTCATTTCCAGGGTAGCGGCCAGCAGCGCCTGAATTTGGCGGCCAAAGTCGTGGGGATCCTGGCAGCAGGAAATAACGGCCGAAGCCAGCTCCTGCTCACTGAGCTGGGCAATTTTGGAAATGCGATGACCCTGCCCGCACAGCGTAGCCACGTTCAGCAGCCGGCGCAGGTCGTCGTCGCAGTAGGTGCGAATGTTGGTGTGCGTGCGTTCTGGCTGCAGAATACCGTAGCGCTGCTCCCACATCCGGATAGTATGCGCCTTAATACCGGATATATTCTCCAGGTCACTGATTGAAAAATGTCCCACGTATGCTGTCCCTACGAATTCGATGAAGCGGATATATTACGGCGCTGACGCTGGCGCCCCGGAGCCGGCTTGCGAAGTGCCAGCTCAAAATATTTCGGCGACACCCAGAGCATCCCAAACTCCTCGGACCCGTCGCGTCCGGTGGTTTTATGGTGCATCTTGTGCGCCATATTCAAGGCCCGCAGGTATTTGTTGCTGGATTTCCGCCAGAAGCGCAGCCGCCCGTGAATCAGCACATCGTGCACGAAAAAGTAGACGGAGCCATAGGCCGCAATGCCGATACCGACCCAGAACGGCCAGCTTTTCTCGGCCGAGCCGTACATGATGCCAGCCATGGACAGGGCGCCGTAGAACAGAAAGAAGAAGTCGTTGCGCTCAAAGTGGTGCGGGTGCCGCACATGGTGCGAGCGGTGCAGAAACCACAGGGCACCGTGCAGCACGTATTTGTGCATAAACCAGGCAACAAACTCCATTCCCAGAAAAGTAGCCGTGGTGAGGGCTACGGCTGCCGGCGTCGTCATGGATTCGGAAGGTGAAGAGGTGATAAACCGGGATTGTACCTGTATATGAAAGACAAAGCGCTCTTAAGGCAAAAATGTTCTGACGAAACGGCCAGAACACCCTGCTGAAAAATACTCCCGTTTTGTTAGCTGCAGGCCGAATATGGCCTTTTACGCCGATTTTAGTCTAGTTTTCCCAGGAAATCTTCTCCTTGTTCAGGAAGGCCGCAATACCGCGGCGGCAGTCGAGGGAGCCACGGGCTTCGGCGTTCATCTGGGCGGCATAGCGCAAACTGTCCTCCAAGGGCATTTCCGGAATACGGGCCAGCATTTCCTTGGTCAGCTCCATGCTCTGCGCGGAGTTTTCGACGCACAGGCGACGGGCAAACTCGTAGACTTTCTCAGCCAGCTCCTCTTTGGGTACCAGAAAATTCACCAGCCCGAAGTCGGCGGCAGCCTGGGCCGAAATAATGTCGCCGGTGAGCAGGAGCTGCTTGGTGCGGGCCTCCCCTATTTTGCGCAGCAGAAATACGCTGACGATGGCGGGCAGAAATCCGATTTTTACCTCGGTGTAACCGAATTTGGCTTCGGGCACGGCAAAAGCAAAGTCGCAGATGGTAGCCAGCCCGCAGCCGCCCGCCAGCGCGTGGCCCTGCACCTGCCCGATAACTACCTTCTTGAGGGTGTAGATCTGGTGAAACAGCTGCATCAGGTGCGTGGAGTCGGCTAGGTTATCGGTGTAGCCGAAGCCCTGCAGCTCCTGAATGTAGCCAAGGTCGGCGCCGGCGCAGAAAACGGCTCCTTCGGCCCGTAGCACAATTACCTTACAGGACTCGTCTTCCTCAGCAAACTCAAACGCTTCTTTCAGCTCCGACACCATATCGTAGCTGAGGGCATTGCGCTTGTCGGGGCGGTTCAGGGTGATGTAGCCGATGGCGTCGCGCATTTCGTAGCGAATGTAGCGCAGCGCTTCCAGCTCCTGGGTAGGCATATTATCCATGACGATCGTTGCAAAGCGTTGATAGGCAGAGCTATGCGCAAAAAAGTAAAAGCGCGCAGAGCGAAAACGGCGGTAGGTCGGACTTTACCAAACCTAACAAAAATGGTGCTTTAAATAAACTATATAGCGAAGTACGGCCCTATTCGGTTTCGGCCACCCCAGCCGGCAGCCCTGCCGCTACGCGCGGGCGCATGGTAAAAGCACCGCGACTAGTAACGTCATGCGTCTGAAAGCCAGCTGCTTGCAGCAGCGAATCCTGCCGGGCCACGTACCAGGACTTGCAGGAAGAATCGAAAATAACGTGTGCTTTTTCGCCGAACAGCTGAGCTAACTCACTGGGTTTCACCCAGGCATTGCGCCGCAACACCACCACGTCGACGGGGCTGGGCAGCCGGGCATCCTCCACCCTCCCCGTTACAAAAGCCAGGCGAATACCCCGCCACACGCACACCGTCACGTGCGGCGTAGGCTGAGCCGTGGGCATGGGGGCCTGATGCCAGCCGGTGTGGTACGCCACTTGGCGGGCTTCGCGCTGAATAATGCCGGGCACGATGCGATAAGTCCGCTCGGTTTCGGAGAGGGGCAACGAATCGACCGTAACGATGTGGGCGGTGGCTCCCTGCCAGAACCCGCACACCGAGCGGCGCGGAATGCTGTAGATTATCAGCTCTTCGTCGCTCATGTGGGAGCGGGCCGCCCACACGCGGGTACCGGCAAATACGGTCGTCAGCAGACAGGCCAAGCCCAGCCAAGGCAGCCGTTTCACGGCCAGAAAGGTGAGCAGCGCCAGGAGAATGGCAAAGATCAGCCAGGCCTGCGGGGGCGTCACGTGCACGTTCCGAATAAGGGCGCCCGGCATGGTGCGGCCAATCCAGAAGATGTACTCGTTGAAAAGCCAAATCATGTGCTCAAACAGCCAAGCAATGCTTTTGGGCAGCCAGTCGAGCCAAACCAGCAGGGAACCCGGCAGCAAAAGCCCGATGCCGGCTACCAGGCCCTTAGCGGCCAGCAAGGCCAGCCCCACGTACACCGCCACCGAGGAAATGGGTACGGCCACCAGATTGGAAGCCAGAAAACTGAGCGGAAACTGGTGAAAGTAGAACAGGCCCAGCGGAAAAGTGGCCACCTGCGCCGCCAACGACAGCGCCGTAGCCTGCCAGATCCAGTCGGCAACCCAACCAGCGGCTTTCCAGAGCTTTTGCACGGCCACAGGCTGCCAGGGCCGGATACGCGCCGCCGCCCGGTCCTTGAAATCAAGCCAGGAGGCAATCTGGGGCTGCAGGTACACGATGCTGAGCACCGCCAGAAAAGACAGCTGAAACCCGACGTCGGCCAGCAAATAAGGGTCGTAGCACAGCAGGCAGAAAGCGGCGACGGCCAGGGTGTTGTACATATTGCTTTGCCGCCCCGAAGCCCGCGCCACAATAATAAAGCTGAACATGACGGCGGCCCGCAGCACCGAGGCCGAGAGGCCCGTCAGAAAGGCGTAGCTCCAGATAACGACCAGCCCCACGCCTGCCGACCAGTACCGAAAGCCGCGGGTGGCACCAAAGAAATGCTTCAGGCTCAGGGTAACCAGCGTGAACAGCAAGCCCACCTGCAGGCCCGAAACGGCCATGATATGCGTGGTGCCGGTGTTGGCATAGGCTTGTTTGGTGTCCTGGTCCACTTCATCCTTGATACCCAAGACCAGGGCCGAGGCCAGAGCATATTCGCGCTTGTGCTGCACGTACTGCCGAAACACGCCGTCGAGTACCCGCGCGGCCCGCATGCTGACGGCCTTCAGATAGAACGGTGGCTGAAAGGCAATCGGGCGGTACTGGTCGGCGTGAATAAACTGCTGGTGGTAAATCTGGTGGTAGCCCAGGTAGCGGCGGTAGTCAAACTCGCCCGGATTGAGCGGGGCCTTGGCCGGGGCCGGGCCGCCGCGCACCAGCCACACGTCGCCGTAGCGGGGCGCGGCCACGCCCGAGTCGCGGGGCACCGACACCCGGATGCCGCCCAGCGCCGCCCGCCACTTCCCCCCGATGCGCACCGCCGACACGCGCACAGTCGTGGCGTAGGTAGCGGGCCGCACCACGGTATAATCGTCGACCACGGCGCGGTAAAACTCGATGTCCCCCCTGAGCTGACTTAGGTGCTCGGGGCGGCGCTTTTCGGTGGCCTGCTGGGTGAGCGTGAGGCCCGCACCGAATAAGGTAATAATGGCTAGCCAGCCGGCGGCATCCGTGGGCCCGGGCGCCGGGCGGCGGTTGGCCCAGGTTTGCACCGCAACAAACAGCAGGGTAAGTCCGGCCAGCGGCCAGCGCAGATCCGGCAGAGCGGCCCCGATATACAGGTAGGTTAAGACGCCACCGGCCAGAGACAAAAACAGGCGCACAAAGACATACGGAGCCCAGTGTATCATAACAGAATAGCAGAGTAAATAGCAATAGTGACTTAACGCACCAAGTATACTCAAACTAATCCGCAGTTTCCGGCCATACCTCAGGAAAGAGTTTCCTGACTACTGATGCTCGGGCCGGTTCCAGACCATTTTAAAGTGCTCGATGTCGCACTCGGTGAACTGGTCCCCGACTTTGCTGAAGCCGTGCCGCTCGTAGAACGGAATGGCCCGCAGCTGCGCATTGAGGTACACAATGGCTTCGGGATGTTCGTGCTGCACATCCTCCAGCACCCGCTTCAGCAGCACGCTGCCCACGGCCTGATTGCGAAATTCGGGCAGCACGGCGAAACGCTCCAGCTTCACGCCATTCTCAGTGGTACGCCAGCGGGCCGCGCCGCAGGGAGTGCCATCGGTGGCCCGAGCCAGGTAGTGGCGGGCGTCGGTACGGTCGTGCACGTCGTATTCGGCGTCGGCGGGCACGCCCTGCTCGTGCACGAATACGGTTTCGCGGATGGTAAAGGCGGCGTCCAGGTCGCGCAGGTCAGAAACGGGCTCGGCAGAAATCATCGGTGGTAAGGCCTGCGGACAGGCGTGTAAGTGAAGCACAAAGAAAGGCCAATGGCCGCAAACAAAAGAACCACCTGCGTTGCAGGTGGTTCTTTTTTATCGTCCTAAAAACCGCTCTACAGCTGCTGCTCGCGGTTTACCGGCAGATTCGTCATGCCGTCGTCCTCGGGGCGGGCGTCGGGGTGGCGGGCCGGGTCGGGTGCCGGCGTGGTGTTCGAGCGGTAGGGCCGGGCCTCGCGCACGGGCCGGTTGGCCTGGTCGCGCTGCTCGTTGGCATCGTGCCGGTCGTAGGCCACTACGATTTCCTTTACCAGGCGGTGGCGCACCACGTCGTCGGCCGTCATTTCCACGAAACCGATGCCGCGCACGTCCTTCAGAATGTCCAGAGCCTGCATCAAGCCTGATTTCTGCTTGGTGGGCAGGTCAATCTGGCTCCGGTCACCGTTCACCATCACCTTCGCCATGGGGCCCATGCGGGTCAGGAACATCTTCAGCTGCGAGGGCGTGGTGTTCTGGGCCTCGTCCAGCAGCACAAAGGCGTTGTTGAGCGTACGGCCGCGCATGTAGGCCAGCGGGGCAATTTCGATAATCTTGTTTTCCTGGTAGAATTTCAGCTTTTCGGCCGGAATCATGTCTTCCAGGGCGTCGTAAATCGGGCGCAGATACGGGTCGACCTTTTCCTTCATGTCGCCGGGCAGAAAACCCAGGCTTTCGCCGGCCTCCACTACGGGTCGGGAAATGATGATCTTCTTTACCTCCTTGTTTTTCAGAGCCCGTACGGCCAGCGCCACCGAAATATAGGTTTTGCCGGTACCGGCTGGTCCGAGGGCAAATACCAGGTCATTTTTCATGACGGCGTCTACCAGTCGTTGCTGGTTGGGAGTCTTGGCTTTGATAACGCCGCCCTTGGCGCCGAAGACGATGACGTCGGCGGGCGAGGTCATGGCAATCTGCCGCTCTTCCTGCTCCTCGTCGGAGGAGGAAAGGTACTGGGCGACGGTTTTGTCGGTGATTTGCCCGAATTGATGATAATGCTCAATCAGAGACGACAGGATTTCATTGATCCTGGCAATTACGGGCGTCTGTCCCTGAATTTTAATTTCGTTGCCTCGCGAAATAATTTTGCTGCCGGGAAAAGCCGCGGCCAGCTGGCGGATGTTCTGATTGTCGGGTCCGAGGAAGTCGACAAGAGAGACGTTTTCGAGCGTGATGATTTTCTCGACCAAACTGTAGTTGCTTTTAAGCTGAGAGAGTTAGAGAATGCTGCGGGCGAAAGGGAGGGTGGTTCCGCCCAAATCGCCTACTTTTGCCGCCCCTAGAGCAGGGTAAACAATAGTACGAATAACTGAGAAATTCCGGCATGGGGCTGATTACGTTTCTATCCGACTTTGGCTACCGCGACCATTACGTGGCCGCCGTGAAAGCCCGGATTATGCAGCTGGCGCCCACCCAACCGGTTCTGGACATCAGCCACGCTGTCGAACCCTTTAACATCGCGCACGCCTTACACGTTCTCGATTCCGTATTTCGCGACTTTCCCAAGGGCACGGTCCACCTGATTGGCGTCAACGACCACGGCGGCGCCAAGGGCGGCTGGCAGGCGGCCCTATTTGAGGACCACTACTTTGTGGCGGCCAACAACGGCCTGCTGGCCCTGCTCACCGACGGTAAGCCCGAGGAGCTGGTGCAGATTCCGGCCGCCGCTACCTCCTCTCCTACCCGCGACATCCTGACTCCCGCCGCCGTACACCTGGCCCAGGGCGGCCTGCTAACAGACCTTGGCCCCATTGCCAGCGACTCGTACCAGCTGCTGAACCGGCAGCTGCGCCTGCAGGACAACCGCATTACCGGCCATGTTATTCACGTGGACCACTACGGCAACCTGATTACCAACATCAGCCGCACGGCTATGGAAGTTATAGCCCGGGGCCGCCCCTGCACCATTCACTTCGCCCGCGAAACCGTGCGCGAGGTAGCGCCCCACTTCCAGGCTGCCGACCCCGGCGACGCGGTCTGCATCTTCAACAGCCAGGACCGCCTGTGCATCGGGGTAAACCAGGGCAATGCCGCCGAGCTGCTCGGCCTCTATTTCGACTCGCAGGTTGATATTCGCTTTCCAGTAGAAGGCTAACGGCAATTGTTGTTGGCTACAAAACTGCTCTGAATTGCCTGGATCGACGTTTTACTATTGTTTAATTATTATGTTAATCAAGTAGCGTCATTCTGTCACCTTCCATTTTTCCACCCATTTCCTTCTCTTAATATCATGCTGATCCGCATTGTGCGCATGACTTTCGCGCCGGAGCGTGTGCCGGAATTTCTGGAGATTTTTCGGTCTTCTGAGGATAAGATTCGGCAGATGCCCGGGTGCCAGCACCTGGAGCTGTGGCAAGATGCCGATGCGCCGAGCGTGTACTGCACGCACAGCCACTGGGAATCGGCGGAGGCGCTGAATGCGTATCGTGGCTCGGGGCTGTTTGGGCAGGTGTGGCCGGCTACCAAAGCCCTGTTTGCGGCTCCCGTCCTGGCTTTCTCCGTATACCCGGCCGGGACGCAGCCTTACTCCTCTGCCCTGCCAACAAGCTAATGAGCACCGACTACTTCGAATTTTACGGCTTGCCGGAGACCTTCCAGCCTGATGCCGCCGCGCTGAAAAGCAAATATTACGCGCTAAGCCGGGAATACCACCCCGATTTTCACGCCACGGCCAGCCCCGAGCGGCAGCAGGAAATTCTGCAGCTGGCCACGCTGAATACCAACGCCTACCGCACCCTCGCCGCCCCCGACCAGCGTATGGCCTATATTCTGAACCGGCACGGCTTGCTGGAGGAAGGCAAACAGGAGCTACCGCCGGATTTTCTGATGGAGGTAATGGAGTTGAACGAGCAGCTAATGGAGCTGGAATTTGAGCCCGACCCCGCGGCCGTGCAGCGCGTGGAGCACGAAACCCAGGAGCTGAGCGCCACCCTTGATGCGGGTATTGAACCGGTTCTGGCTGGGTATGAGGGCCTGCCGGTGGACGTGCGGCCCCAGGCTTTGCAGCAAATCCGGACCTACTATCTGAAAAAGCGGTATTTGTTGCGTATTCACGAAAGTCTCGCTAAGTTTGCAACCCGTTCCTGAGTTGTGGGAACGTGACAAGCCCAGATGGCGGAATCGGTAGACGCGTCGGTCTCAAACACCGATATCGAAAGATGTGCCGGTTCGACCCCGGCTCTGGGTACTAGAATACACGTACGAAAAGCCTGAAAAGCAGCAGATCTGGTAACAGAAGCCGTTTTTCAGGCTTTTTGCTTTCCGGTAAAATAACGCTTCACTATCCTTACCCGGCCGGTAATATTACAGCACTGAATGCACCGTCCAACCACTCTTGCGGCTGCTTCAGTCAACCCTTTTCGCCTGTTTTACTGCTACTTACCCGAACTAAATAGTTCAGTTAACATCTCTTCGGCCATGGCGGCGTATATTTGAAGGATATAGCCGTCTTACCTTCCCCGGAAAGTCACGATACAGGCTGGTCAACTATACTCTGCCTTTTATAATTACCCTTCGATTTCGTGACCAGAACATCCGTCACTCCTGCTGTTTCGGCCGCGTCCCTGCGTATTGCCTTTGTGAGTTCCTGCACCGGGGAATGGGGTGGTAGCGAAGAGCTATGGGCCGGCACGGCCCTGCTGCTGGCTCGCGCGGGCCACACAGTGCAGGCTTTCAAAACGAATGTGGATGTGCGGCACCGGCGCATCATAGCCCTGCGCGAGGCTGGCTGTCCGGTTACGGATCTGGCGCTGCCCGTTACCTTGCGCAAGCGGGTTACCAACCGGCTGTTGCCCTACCGCTGGCAGTTCACCTGGCGCAAAATCAGCCAGCAGATCCTAAGCCGGGGGCTACGGACCTTAGCGCCCGACCTCATCGTCATTTCCCAGGGCTCGAATTACGACGGCTTTATTCTGGCGGATGTGTGTCGGCGCCTGGGCTTTGCCTACGTGCTTTTGTCGCAGAAGGCCATCGACTTCTTTCTGCCCCCAAATCTGGAGCGGGCATTGATACAGCAGATTTTCCGGACGGCCCGCCAATGCTTCTTTGTTTCGCGCCACAACCTGGAGCTAACCCAACTGCAGCTGGGCCAGCGCCTGCCAGCAGCCGAAGTTGTCTGGAACCCCTACAACGTGCCATTTGCGGGCGAATTACCTAGTCCCGCTACCGCTTCAGACGGGGTGGTACGTCTGGCGTGCGTGGCGCGCCTGCACATCCCCGACAAGGGGCAGGACCTGTTGCTACAAGTGCTGGCCCAGCCCAAATGGCGGCAGCGGCCCTTGCACGTTTCCTTTTACGGCGATGGTCCGGATGAGCTGGCTCTGCGGGATATGGTTGATTTTCTGGATCTGCGCGCCGCCGTGAGCTTCGGCGGCTACCTGCCCGATGTAACGCACATCTGGCAGCAGCACCAGGCCCTGATTCTGCCTTCGCGCCACGAGGGCCTGCCTTTGGCGCTGGTCGAAGCCATGCTGTCGGGGCGCCCCACAATTGCGGCCAACGCAGGCGGCATGGCCGAGCTGCTGGCCGATAACGTAACGGGGTTTCTGGCCGCTGCCGCGACGGTGGAGGCTCTGGATGAGGCGCTGGAAAGAGCCTGGACCCACCGGACCAGTTGGCCGCAGATGGGGGCCGAAGCCGCGCGTCAGGCCCGGGCGGCCGTTCCTACCGACGCGCCCCAGCAGCTGGCCCGCAAGCTGCTGGGCCTTATTCCGGCCGCCGTTTCCTAGCCGACGCGGCTTAGTATTTTGCGCACCACCAACGAGCCCGCCCAGCCAACGAGCCGCAGCGTTTGCCAGAAGCGCAGGCCAAACAGCAGCAGGTGCAGGGCCAGCACCCAGCCATCAATCGGGTGGCGCGCACTCAGGGCCAGTACGAAGGCCAGCGGGTAGAAAACCTCGTAGTATTCGCCCAGCATAATGCGGGAGTTGGGCTGCAGCACCATGGGCGGGCTACTCCACAGCCGCCACTTGAATACCTCCAGACCCGCATAGACCAGCAGCAGCAGCACCGGCCAGAGTTGCTGGCTTATCACCAGCATGCTGCCAAAGGCCAGCACTTCAACCGGAAACACCACGAACTGCCCAAACCGCTGGGCAAAGCGCGCCCCCCGCAGCGTTACCCACGTCGTGACGCCGGCCTGCGCATCCGCTTCCACATCATCGAGCTGGTGCAGCAGTATATTGCGCAGGCCACAGGCCAGGGCCCAAACGCCCACGGCAGCGTACCACAGCGTCGGCAGGGTTTGGTCGGTCCAGGCGGCAACGAGGGAAACGGTGAGCAGCTGAGGAAAGAAGTGGGACCCTGCGGCATCGGAGAGCACCCCGGCCAGCCCCCGCTTCTTCAGCCGGATTGGGGGTAGGGAATAACAGGAAAACGCCACCCACGAGCCCAGGTATAACAAGCCGCTCAGGGGGCTGCAGCGCCAGAAATAAATACCCAGCACCAGGCCGGTACCTAGGCACAACAGCAACAGAATCGTTGGAAAAGCCCTGGATTTGTTGGCCAGTCGGTTGTATTTGCCCCCGGCGTGGTCATCGGCCTGGTCGGTCCAGTCGTTGATAACACTGACGTAGGTAGCGCCCACCGTCAGGCCCAGCAGCAGCAGCAGCAGTTGGGGCAGCAGGGGCCAGACGGGCAGGCCGGTCAGGCAGGCTGAGGCGTAAAACGTGGCTAAAACGGGAGAGAATTTGCAGCTCCACCAATCCTGCACCCGGGCTATTTCGGCCAGTTGACCGCTGAAGCCCTGTAGTGGGGCAGCTTGTACTCGTGACATAACAGTAAGTTGTAACCAGATAAGTACCGTCAACTTCCGCTAGTGCCGCCGCCGTGCTTATTATTGTACAAAGTAAAGAAAAAATTACTATTTTGTGAGTATACCTGTTGCAACATTAATTTTTTTACCCGCAATTTTTTCAGCTTGGGCAGTTGACTAATAACCTGCTAGCCACTATTTCCGGCCGTATATAACCGGGCCAACCCAGTGCGCACCGGATTACTGGCTCGCCCATCCCCGCGCTAGTCGTACTTTCGCCATTACCCCTCTGGTTTGGCCGCGCCAAATCCTGCCTATACCCTGAAGTTGTATGCCGCCCGAACCGCTAGTTGCCACTGATACCACCCTGCTCCCCGCCCACCTCGACCAAGCCATAACGCGGGCCGTAGCCTTTTTGCACCAGCACCAGTTTCCCAGCGGGGAGTTTGCCGTCCACTGCGCCAAGGAAGCCCCCATGCTGGGCTGGACGTACTCCGACAGCTCCGTATTTCCATCCTCCCTGATTGCCCACTCCCTGCTGCACCTGCCGGAGGTGCCGCTGGTCGACGAAATCGTAACGAGAGCCGCCGAGTTTCTGCGCGGGCAGATGAACCGCGGCGGTGTCTGGAACCACTTCACGAACTACCACCGCTTGCGCTACCTATGCCCGCTCGATATTGACGATACCTCATGCGTATCGGCGCTGCTGCGGGCCCGGGGCATTGCCTGCCCGGTGCCGACGAACATCCCGCTGATACTGGCCAACCGCAACGATGAGGGCCTGTTTTATTCCTGGTTTCTGCTGCGGTTTCGCTTCGTAAAAAACCGCACGTTCTGGCGCATCACCTTGCCCGAGCTGCTGCGGCCCGTGCAAAGCCTTCTGTTCTGGTACGGCGTGGAAGCCAGCCGCAACGACATAGACGGCGTGGTGAATGCCAATGCCTTATTCTACCTGGGCGATATTCCGGAAACCCAGCCCGTAATCGACTTCCTGCTGCGCATTATCCGGGAGAATAAAGAGGCCGACTGCGACCTGTGGTACCGGGACCCGTTTTTCGTGTACTACTTTTTTACCCGCAACTATTACGTCGGCATCACCAAGCTGGAGCCGCTGCGCCAGCCCATCATCGACCGGATTCTGGCCCAGGCCAAGCCCGACGGCCGCCTCGGCGAAACCCTGGCCGATACGGCCTGGGCCGTGTGCAGCCTGCTGAACCTGCGCGCCGCCCCGCCCGAGCTGGAGGCGGCCGTGCGCTACATCCTGCAGGCCCAATTCGCTCACGGCTCCTGGCCACGGTGGCTGCTCTACTACGGCGGCCCCAAGCTGCTGCTGGGCTGGGGGTCCGAGGAAATGACGACCGGCTTCTGCCTTGAAGCCCTGGCCCGCTATCGGACGCTGCAAGCCGGCACTTAAGTACAGCGTCCGCCACATCGGCTGGCTGCCGAGGCAGCTAACATATTCTTGATGCTGGCGGCATACTGGGGTAATAGGAGCACGGCAACTTTGCAGCGTAAAATAACTCCTGCAAACTAGCTGCTTATGTCTTTCCTGCTGAAAAACTGCCTGTTGTACGTTGCGGCCGCACTGCGCCCGGCCCCACGCGGCCCCGAGCCCGTCACCACGGCCAGCTTGTTTGTATGACCCGCGCGGCCTGCCCCGGCTTTGGCTACCGGCCCGGCGCGTTTGGGTACCGCAAGCCCGCGGCCCGCGGCCCAAGGCTGCACACCGCTGGCCCTGACTCCCCGGCTAACCACTCCCTGGTTCCGGCCAGCAACAACGCTATGAAACAAGTAGCCTGATTCTTATCTACCAACCTGCTATCTTATTACCTTACCCCCCTGGAGCCTTCGGACGGGCCCACACGAAAAAGCCCGGAGCAATGTGCTCCGGGCTTTTTCGTGTGGATGACAAGCCGGATGGCTGACGAAAGCACCGCCTACTCCGGGAAATCGGCGGAGTCGCCGGTGGGGGCCACGCCTTCCAGCTCCTTTACCAGGGCTGCAAATTTCTCGCGGGCGCCTTTCACGGCCGCTTTGCCCAGGGGCAAGTGCAGAGGCGGATTTTCCTGGCGCACCAGGTCGTACATAATCTGGGCGGCACGCTGCGGGTCGCCGGGTTGGCGGCCGCTGTAACCCTGAATGCCCTTCAGGTTTTCGCCCACCGTAGCCTGGTAGTCCTCGATACCGGTGGTAACAATGTTGGCCGAGCGGCCGGCCCAATCGGTGCGGAAGCCGCTGGGCTCGATGTTGGTGACCTTGATGCCGAGCGGAGCTACCTGCTGGGCCAGGCTTTCGCCGATGGCCTCGAGGGCAAACTTGCTGGCATTATACACGCCCACACCGGGGAAGGTCTTCAGCCCGCCGATGCTGGTGATGTTGAGCACGTGGCCGCTGCGCCGCTCGCGCAGGTGGGGCAGCACGGCCCGCAGCACGTGCAGGGGCCCGAATACGTTCACGTCGAACTGGCGCTGCACCTCGGCCGCGTCAATTTCCTCGATGCTGCCCAGGGAGCCGTAGCCCGCGTTGTTGACGATGACGTCCAAATGGCCAAAATATTGAATGGCGTCAGTAATGCCCTGCTTTACCTGGGCCTCGTCGGTGACTTCCACCACGAAGCCGCGGCCGTTAGCTCCGGCTTTGTGAGTAAACGCATCGGCCTGCTCCTGCTGACGGAACGTGGCCGCTACTTTGTCGCCTTTTTCGAGGAGCAAGTCGGCCAGCGCCGCGCCGAAACCGGTGCTGACGCCGGTAATAAACCAGTGTTTGGGGGTAGTAGCCATGTGTGAAGAGTTGGGTAAGTGTGGGTGCGGGCCGGTAGCAACCGGCCGGCTGTTTCAACCGGCAAAAGGCTGCTCAGGTTTTCCTCTTGTATCAATCAACCAGATCATACTTCTCTGCACCATGCGCAGCACTTTATTTACAAACTTGTCTATCAGTCATTTGCAAACAGACTAGTGCTTTTTCCCGGAAGCTGTCATCACAAACCGGAATGCTCTTGAGCAGCTCAGGGTAACAAGCAAAACAGCCGCCCTGTGGGGAGCGGCTGCTTCATGTTATTCATTTACTGCTGACTACAACCGAAACGTGAGCACCGGCGGGGCGGCATGCACGGCCACGTTTTCGGCCACATTGTGGTGCAGGTAATGGCTGAGGCCGGTATGGGCGTGCGTGGGCATTACCACCAGATCGGCGTGAGCCTGCTGGGCAAACAGCGGAATACCGACGCTGACGTCGGCCGCGTCGATTACCTCCGGCTCGACGTGGGTCAGCTGATGGCGCTCGGCAAACGACTGAATGCGGGCCATGGCGGCGGCGTACTGGTCAATGTCGGGCACTACTTTGAGCAGGTGCAGGGTAGCATCGGGGAAAACGGCCTGGATGCGCTGCAAATCGGGTACGGCGCGGTCGGCTTCGTCCGAAAAGTCGGAGGGAAATACGATGTGCTGCACATTGAACTGCATTTCGGGGTGCTTCACCGTGAGCACCGGGCAGGTGGCGGTGCGCACCAGCCGCTCGGTGTTGGAGCCGGCAAAAAAGTGCTGCCAGGCGCTGTGCTTCTGGGCGCCCATCACCACCAGATCGATGTGGCGCTCGGCAATTACCTCCAGCACCGAATTGACCAGGCTGGACGTGCGCAGCAGATCGTGTACCGGTACTTCGGGCGCGAGGCGGCGCCCTTCGGCCATTAGCTCGTGCATCTGGTGCTTAATCTTCTGCAAAAGCTTAAGCATGAACACGTCCTCGATGCTGTTGGCTCCCATACGGCCGCCCGACGAGCTGAACCGGGGCGTATCGGGGTGCTCTTCCACGTGCAGTAGCGTGACGCTGCCGCCGGTGCGCTGGGCCAAGCGCAACGCCACCTCGAAGGCATTGTGGGCGGCGGCGGAAAAATCGGTGGGTACCAGGATGTTTTTCATAGGAGCGGAACCTGAGTGAGCAACTGAGTGAGCAAACAGCGCCTGGGAAGGCCGGCCATCCTGCCCCGCGCGCGGGTATCTGGCGGAGTTGATAGAGCGGGGAATCAACCTGGATAATATAGACATTATTTATAATTGTCACAACTATACCAGCGGGTAATTGCTGGGCTCAACCAGCACCAAACAGCTACCCTTCGCCCGCCGGGCGGCTGCCGCTACTTGCGCCCTTGCCCAGCAGTGCTTAACCGGCGCAGCCCCGGCCACCCGGCGCAGTAGATATGATTCGGGGTATCTTCACGCCCACTCCCAGCCCACGGTGGCTGGCTGATTGGACTTTTCCCGCGAGGCTGCGCCCCCTTCTGCTGATGCAAAAAGGGGGCGGCCTGCTTGCTCTGCTATGAAAAAATTCACTTCCAACCTCACGTTTCAGGTTCTCACGGCCATTTCGCTGGGTATTCTGGTCGGGGCGCTGTTTCCCAACTTCGGAGCGGCCCTCAAGCCCATCGGCGACACGTTCATCAACCTGATCAAGATGCTCATTGCCCCTATCATCTTCCTGACGGTGGTGCTGGGCATCGGGGGCATGGGCGACCTGAAAAAAGTGGGCCGCGTGGGCGGCAAAGCCCTGTTGTATTTCGAAATTGTGACGACCCTGGCCCTGGTCATCGGCATTACGGCCGCCAACTTCACCCAGCCCGGCGCGGGCATCGACGCCCGCGCCTCGGTAGCCACCCAAACGGCCGCGCAGGCTGCCGAGGCCTCCAAATACACGGCCCAGGCCAGTGACATGAACTGGGTCGAGTTCTTTACCCATATAGTGCCCCACAGCGTGGTGGGTGCCTTCGCCGAGGGCGACGTGCTGCAGGTGCTGCTGTTTGCGGTGCTCTTTGGCCTGGCCCTGAGCCGCATTGCCCCGGCCTACAGCGAGCCGCTGATTGCCACCTTCGAGCGGTTGTCGCACGCTATGTTTGCCGTGCTGGGCCTGGTCATGAAGCTGGCGCCACTGGGCGCTTTCGGCGGCATGGCCTTCACCGTGGGCAAATACGGGCTGGCCACGCTACTACCCCTGGGCAAGCTGATGCTAGTGGTGTATCTGACCATGTTCCTGTTCATTTTTGGGGTTCTGAACCTGATTATGCGCTACTATGGCCTGAGTTTGTGGCGCTTTTTGGGCTTTATCAAGGAGGAAATTCTGCTGGTGCTGGGCACGTCTTCGTCCGAATCGGCTCTGCCGCGCATGATTGATAAGCTGGAACGCTACGGCTGCTCCCGCTCGGTGGCCGGGCTGGTCATTCCGACAGGCTACTCCTTCAACCTGGATGGCACCTCCATTTACCTGTCCATTGCCACTATTTTCCTGGCCCAGGCGTTTGGTATCGAGCTTTCCCTAACTCAGGAGCTGACGTTAATCGGGATTCTGATGCTGACCAGCAAGGGCGCGGCAGGCGTCACGGGCTCGGGCTTTATCGTGCTGGCGTCCACGCTGGCGGCCACCCGAATCATTCCGGTGGAGGGTGTGGCCCTGCTGCTGGGCGTCGACCGGTTTATGTCGGAGGCCCGGGCTATTACCAATGTTATCGGCAACGGAGTAGCCACGCTGGTCATTGCTAAGAGTGAGGGCGAGTTCGACGAAATGCGCCATCAGCGGGCGGTACTGGGTCTGGTGCCCGCCGCCGAGTCGGACGAGGTAGAGGTTTAGATTTTGTCGCCGCAAAAGCGGGTAACCGCATCAGTTCCGTACTTTTACCGCCCCGGCCTACCCTATCCCCGCGGACTTTTCCAGCTTATGCTTATACGTTGGCTCCGAACCAGCCTGGTGCCGCTTGGGCTGCTCAGCCTTCTACTGCCCGCCGTCGGCCGGGCCCAGGTCCAGGCGCCGGCGCCTACCACTATTCTATTCGTGGGCAACAGCTTTCTGCATGCCCGCTACGAGCCGGCCTTCAGCTACAACGCGGCCACGATTACCATTGAGAAAGTCGGGAAGCAGAAAATCGGGCCCTGGGGCGGTATTCCGGCCATTTTCAAGCAGTTTACGGAGCAGGCCGGCCTACGCTACGACGTGCACTTCGAGTGCATCAACGGCGAGGCCCTGAAAGCCCACTACGACAGTGCCCGGGCCATTATCGGGCAGCCGCGCTGGCACACGGTGGTGCTGCAGGAGCACAGCATGTGGCCCCTGCCCGCGCACCGCACCGGCCGGCCCGACGTGTTCCGGGACTACGCTACGCGCCTGGAGCAGGCCGTGCACCAAGCCAACCCGGCGGCCAAGCTGTATTTCTACCAGACCTGGGCCCGCGCCGACCAAACCTATCAGCCCAATAAAGCCTACTCCGGCCTGCCCATCGACTCGATGACGCTGGACTTACACCGCGGCTACTACGGCGCGGCGCGGCAGAACGGTCATTTCGCGGGCGTGGCCCCGGCCGGAGATGCCTGGCTGCGGGCCATGCAGGCCGGCGTGGCCCTGCGCAACCCCTACGCGCCCGAAACCGGCAAAGTGAACCTGTGGGGCGAAGACCAGTACCATCCCAGCCAGTGGGGCGCTTACTTGAATGCCTGCGTGCTTTTTGCGGAAATTACGGGCTACGACCCGCGCCGGCTGGGCCACGGGGAGTTGGCCGCCGGCGCCCTGGGCATTTCTGCGGCCGAGGCCGTGAGCCTGCAGCGCGTGGCCGCCGAGCAGGTGCTGGCCGCGCGGCCTGCCGCTTTTAAGCATACTACTCCCGGCCCGAAGAACACGAAGCTTAAAGTGAAAGCCAAAGCAGCCAGACCAGCGCACTAGCCGTGGCCTGCCACCTCACAATCAGCCCGCCGGAACCTCCGGCGGGTTTTCTTGTTTATACCCATGCTGCGCGGCCAACCCCAAATTGGCCGGGTAAAGGGGCGTTTCGGATGGAGTTGTAACTATCCCTTGCGCTGCCTTACCTTTGCAGCGTCAATTCTTTCTGACCAAAGGATTGTTTTTATACAGAGGCGTGGAGAGACAGGCTCGACGAAACGCCGGCAACCCCCCAGTGATGAGCTGGAACGGTGCCAAGTCCTGACCATATAAAAACAAGTTGCCGTGGACACTGCCAACAACTTTTCTGCCTTCCCCGCTGCTTTCGTAGCCCAGCCCCAGTCTGCCCCTGCCGCAGTCTGTTGTTGGCCTCTGGCCGGCGCTGGCTGTTGTTGCTAGTCGTCCTCCTCTATTTTCCTGCCGGCTGACCAAGCCGTTTCCGCGCTGTGTTGGTCCTGCTTTGCTGCTCTGGCTTTTAGCCCGCCGCTACCCCTGCCATCCTGATTTTCAACCCAACAGCCCCCGCTGCGTGGCGACGCGTCTGTTGGGTTCAGGAAAGGATTTTCGGGGCTTAATAGGCTACTAAGCAGCTTTTTCGCCGGCTGGATTCTGCCCGCGCCTGGCTGTGACGCGGCGCTTCCCTTGTCACACTTTCTTATTTATTCTACCCCATGGCCCAGCCCCAAAAGCCAATTGGCATTTATTACGAACACCCCGAATGGTTCAAGCCCCTGTTTGCCGAGCTTGACCGCCGGGGCCTGCCTTACGAGAAGATTGACGCTGCCCACCACCTATTCGACCCGTCCGAAACCGAAAGCCGCTACTCGCTGGTGGTGAACCGGATGAGCTCTTCGGCCTACCTGCGCGGCCACGGCCAGGGCATCTTCCACACCGCCGGCTTTGCCACGCATTTGGAGCGCATCGGCACCCGCATCATCAACGGCTCGGCGGCTACGGCCATCGAAACCAACAAGGCCCGGCAACTCTCGCTGTTTGCGTCCCTGGGCCTGAAATACCCCAAATCCTTCGTGGTAAACCATGCCTCCCGCATTGCCGATGCGGCCCAGCAGCTGCAATTCCCGATTGTGGTGAAGGTCAACATCGGCGGTAGCGGCGCGGGCATTATCCGCTTCGACACTATCGAGGGGGTACAGGCGGCCGTGGAAGCCGGGCAAATTGACCTGGGCATCGACCAGACGGCTCTGGTGCAGGAATACGTGACGCCCCGCGGCGGCAATATTCACCGCGTCGAAACCCTGGACGGCAAGTTCCTTTATGCCATGAAGGTGTTTACCACCGGGGAAAGCTTCAACCTGTGCCCGGCTGAAATCTGCCAGATTCCCGAGGAGCAGTCGGCCGAGTTTTGCCTGACCGAAGCGCCCAAGAAAGGCATTCAGGTGGAAGCTTTTACGCCCCCGGCGGAGGTAATTGAGGCCGTGGAGCGTATCGTGGCCGCCGCCAAAATCGACGTGGGCGGCATCGAGTACCTGATTGACGACCGGACCGGCGATGTGCTGTTCTACGACATCAACGCCCTGTCCAACTTCGTGGCTGATGCTGTAAATGTGGTAGGCTTCGACCCCTACGCCCGCTTCGTGGATTACCTCGAAACCCAGATTGGCAGGACGGCCGTTCAGCAGCCGGTTGCCCGGACTACGGTAGCATCTGTTCACCAGCCGGTTGCGGCTTCCATTCACTAGAATCATGCGGTACGGATATTGGATGCCCGTTTTTGGCGGGTGGCTGCGCAACGTCGAAGACGAAAACATGCGCGCCGACTGGGACTACGTCAAGACGCTGGCCCAGCGCAGTGAGGAGCTGGGCTACGACCTCTCGCTCATTGCTGAGCTGAACCTGAACGACATTAAAGGCGAGGAAGCTCCGAGCCTGGATGCCTGGAGCACGGCCGCCGCCCTGGCCGCCGTGACCAAGAAAATCGAGTTGATGGTGGCCGTGCGGCCCACGTTTCACTCGCCGGCTTTGCTGGCCAAGCAGGCCGCTAACATCGACCACATCAGCAACGGCCGCTTGTCGTTGAACGTGGTATCGTCGTGGTGGCAGGATGAGGCCAAGAAGTACGGCGTGCACTTCGAGCAGCACGACGACCGGTACGCCCGCACCGCCGAGTGGCTGCACGTGGTGGACAACCTCTGGAAGCAGGATCATTTCACCTTCGAAGGCAAGTTCTACAAGGTCACCGACTCAATTTTGCAGCCCAAACCCGTGTCGCGCCCCCGGCCGTTTCTCTACGCTGGCGGCGAGTCGGAGGCGGCCAAGAACCTCATTGCCGCCCAGTGTGACGGCTACGTGATGCACGGCGACGACCCTGCCGCCATCGGCCGCCGCATTCAGGATTTAAGCCAGCGCCGCGACAAGCTGGGCTTGCCGCCCATGCAGTTCGGGGTGGCTGCTTACTCGGTGGTGCGCAACACGGAGCAGGAAGTGAAGAAGGAGCTGGAGCGCATTACCAACGTGCAGGGCTCGGCGGCGGGCTACAAAAACTACCAGCAGTGGCTGGCCGGCACCCAGCTCGAAAACCAGGTTTCGCTCCAGGATTACTCGGTATCGAACCGGGGCCTCCGCTCCGGCCTGACTGGCACTCCCGACCAGGTAGCCGAGCGTATTGCCGCCTTTGAAGCCGTGGGCGTCGATTTGTTCCTGCTGCAGTGCAGCCCCCAGCTGGAAGAAATGGAGCGTTTTTCGGAAGCCGTAATCCAGGTGCTGGCGTAAGCCGACACCTCTTCCTAAGCCTCATACTGAGCAGGATACGCCTGCGGCAGAGTTCCAGGAAGCTTGCATACTGATGTTGCTGACCAAGAACGTCATGCTGAGTCTGTCGAAGCATCTCTCGCCACGGTAATCTGCCTACCGTGGTGCCTGAGGCGCCGCAGCAGCACTCAGCATGACGTTCTTTTGCCTATACCAGCCGATTCCTGCCGGCCTTATAAGTTGCTTACTCTGCTCTCGATGAAGCTCGATATCCTGATGATTGCGGCCCACCCCGACGATGCCGAAGTAGGCTGCGCGGGCACGCTGATGAAGCATATTGCCAAGGGCCGGCGCGTGGGCGTGGTCGACCTCACGCGCGGGGAGCTGGGCACCCGGGGCTCGGCCGAGCTGCGCGACGTGGAAGCCGCCGACTCGGCCCGCATCATGGGGCTGCACGTGCGCGAAAACCTGGGTATGCGCGACGGATTCTTTCTCAACGACGAAGCCCACCAGCTCCAGATCATCCAGGTCATTCGGCGCTTCCGGCCCTCCATTATCCTGACCAACCCGAACGTGGACCGCCACCCCGACCACGGCCGGGCCGCCAACCTGGTGCACGACGCGGCTTTTCTGTCGGGTTTGCCCAAAATTGAAACCCAGTACCAGGGCCAGCCCCAGCCCCCGTGGCGCCCCGACCTGATGCTACAGGTGATTCATAACACGTATGTGAAGCCCGACATCGTGGTGGATATTTCCGAGTACTGGGAACGGAAGCTGCAGGCCGTTACGGCGTTTAAAAGCCAGTTTTACCACCCCGACTACGACGACCCGACGTCCACTTACATTTCCTCCCCCGACTTCCTGAAGATTCTCGAAGGCCAGGCCCGCGACTGTGGCAAGTACATCCGGGTGGCCTTTGCCGAGGGCTTCACCTGCCGCCGCCTGCTGGGCGTGGATGACCTGTTTCAGCTGCGCTAACCCGGCCCGGCCTGGGCATCTGGCCTATCCTCGGTAAGCTTGGAACTGTCGCGCTAGTGCTTTTCAGGCCTGGCAAATAGCTAATCCACAGACAATTCTACCAGCACTGCCGTAGAGCCGCCCGCGTCGTCGTCGGTAACGAGCAGGGCTTCGTAGCGGCCAGCTCCCAGCGCCCGGCGCACCACGATGCTTTCTACTTTGCCCCGGTAGGGTTTCCCGTCGGGCAGTTGCAGGTGCGCCAGGCGCAGCGGGTTTTTCTGCGCCGCCGAGAGTAGGCCCACGAAGCTGCCGAGTACCTCGCCATCGGCTATGGCATCGGTAGTGTCTTCTACCGATGCGGTAATAAAGACGTTATTTTCGAAGGTGCAGGCCCCGGAAAACCCGGCCGCTTTGCCCTGTAATGTCGGCAGCACATATTCCTGCTGCTGCACGGCGGGCACTGCTCCCTGGTGGCGCAGAGCGTCGAGCGTGACCAGCAGCGGCAGCCGAAACACAATGTTGCCTCCCGTAGAGCCCACTGTCCGCTGAAACAGCAGCAGCTCGGTGGCCGTGGCCGCCGCCGCCTCCAGATTCAGCACTACCCCAGCGGGTAGCTTCTGACGCAACGCCGCATACAGGCGGCTCAAGGACACGGGCTGCACCGTAGCTGAGCCCGGCCCGGCGGGTAGCGCCACCCAGAAACCCTGCTCCCGTGCCGCTGTGGCCCCCGAGCCCAGCACCAGCAAGCCCGTTTCGCCGCTACCCGAGGGTATGGCCGTCAGGCATTCCAGATCGGGCTTGCGGTCTTTAGGAATGCGCCCGGAGCTGAAATGCGCCGTCTCAAACAGCGTCATGGTGGCCCCCGCTACCAACGACTGGGCCGCGAAGCTGTAGAGAAACGGTGAGTCGTCGCCGATAATATAGGCCGTGTCGCCCACGATTTCGATGCCCGAGGCCGAGGGCAGCTTGGGAAGGTCAATCTGGCGCAGAATGGTAGCTTTCATAGCAGAAGAAAAACGAAGCGGTAAGGCGATGGGCAGTCAGGGCACCAGTACGCCAGCCTCTATTCGCAGAGCGCTACTGTTTGGTTATCGTAAACTCGACGCGCCGGTTCAGCTTGCGGGTTTCTTCTTTGTCGTTGCTGGCCCGGGGCTTGCTGCCTCCGTAGCCCACGGTGCTGATGCGGGCCTCCCCAATGCCGCGCGTTACGAGGTAGCGCTTCACTTCCTGCACCCGGTCTTCCGACAGCTTTTGATTCAAGTCAGCCCGGCCCTGGTTGTCGGTGTGGCCTTCCAGCCGGATAGCCACGGTGGGGTTGTCGGTCAGGGTACGGGCCAGCCGGTTCAACTCGGCATACGAAGCCGGCAGCAGCGTGAATTTGCCCTGGGCAAAAATAAGAGTCGGCAATTCGAGCTTGGCGCCTACTTCGGCCGGCACCACCAGCAGCTCCCGCGTGAGGGCAGCCATCATGCGTACCGTGTCGGTGCTGGTAAGAAATCCGGTGCTGGCCGCCGACAGCCGGTAGCTGCCAGTGGGCAAGGAAAACTGGAAAATCCCGCTGGCATCGGTGCGCAGCGTAGCATTGAAAACAATGTCGTTATCCAGCCGGATGGCCTTCACTTCCGCCTTCACAGGCGTCCGGGTTTTGGCATTCAGCACTTTGCCGGTCAGCAGTATGCGTTGGGCCATCGTGGGCGTAGCCGGGCGCACGGTATCGGCGGGGGCCACGCCGCTGGCAGCAGTGCGGAACAAATCGGCGGGGCCGTTGGGGGTGCGGGAGGCGGCGTAATAGGCCTGCTTGCCATCGGCGCTAAGCATAAAGTACGCATCAAAGCCCGGCCCGTTCAGGGTCGGGCCCAGATTGCGGGGCTCACTCCACTTACCCCAGCTGTCATCGAGCCGGGTGCTCACGAAAATATCGGCGCTGCCGTAGCCGGCGTGCCCATAGGAGGCGAAATAAAGCGTGCGGCCATCCGGAGCCAGCCAGGGCGCAAACTCAAAGCCGGGCGAGTTCAGCACGCCACCCAGGCTCTGGGGCTCACTCCAGGAGCCGTTGGTCAGCGCCCGGCTCACGTAAAGGTCGTTGCCCCCAAACGAGTCGCCGCGCTCCAGCGACAGCAGCAGCACCTTCTGGTCGGCCGACATGAAAAAGGTCGTAGCCGCTCCGGCCGAGTAGTAGTTCACGATATCCAGCGGCTCGGGCCGGGCGGCCTTGCCTTTGGCGCTACTTTCCCGGGGTATCAGAGAAGCCCCCTCGTCCCGGAAGCTGCCGTCGCGCTCATACAGGCCCCGCACAAGCAGCAGGTTGCCCTGCGGCCCCACTACCGACATGACGCCATTGTTTTGGCGCGTGTTGAGGGCGTCCAGGCGTACGGCTGGGGCCCAGCTCTGCCCATCGGCCGACTGGCTGACCCAGATATCTCCCGAATCGGTATTGCCTTCCGTGTTGCCCACATATTTGGTGCGGGACAGATACATCGTTTTGCCGTCGGGCGTGAGTACGGGGTGCAGCTCATTGCCCGGCGTGTTCAGGCCAGTAAGAGGCTCGGCGGGCCCGAAGCCGGGCTGGCTTGGGTCCAGGTTCAGCCGCAGCTTGAACAGGCGCCACTGCTGCGTAGCCCGGTTGGCCGGGCGCTGCGCGACAATGGGCGTCCCGTTAAACTTATCGGAGGAGGCCACGGCGGCGCATTTTTCATTACCCCGGTTCACGAGCTCGTAGCTGCCAATCGGGCCGGCGGGCACCAGCTTCCACTGCTGATACAAGCTGCCCGACCAGGGCCGCTGGGCCAGCGGGGCGTTTTCGTCGGGCTTTTCTACTGTCAGACACTTGCTGCTGTGCTTGGCTTCCAGGCGAAAATACTCGCCGCCCGGCGTGACGCGCACAAACCGCCACTGCTGGCTGGAAGCGTGCGTAAACTCCCACTGTACTGCTCCGCTACCCGCTTCCGGTGATGCCCCGGCTATGTCCAGCGAGCGGCCGCTACCGCGGGCCACTACGCCGTACCAGGCGTTTTCATCGGGGATAAAACCAGCTGACTGCGCAAATAAGGAGGTTGCGCTCAGCAGTAAGGGCAACAGGAGAAAGCAAAACCAGAAACGACGCATGCACGCAAAACGGATGGACAGGCGCGCAAGTTAAGCTTAAATACGAGCGGAGGGCAGCGGGCCAGGGCTCACAGGAAAACCGGAACCTTGCGTGTATTCACGACTCCGGTCTTTCCCATGAGACATGGTTATGGCTACCGGCAGGCAGCTAGTCGTTGCTGATGTACTTGAAACGTACAAAACGCTCGTTCTCGTAAATGGCCGTGAAATGTCCGCCGGGCGCCTGCGTGTCGGTCTTGCGCTCAGCGGCTCTGCTGGGCTTAGGAGCAGGCATAGAGGTGGAGGGAAATGCGCCGGGCATCATTGCGGGCACGTGGCAAATAAAGGATAGAATTTTGGACGCCATGATGTGTTGAATTAGGTGGTAAGAAGAAAAGAGAAGTTCAACTGATGGTAAGCCAGAAGTGAAAGTAAATATTTGAATAGTTCACTTATATACCTTCATGACAAATATAAACATATTACCATTGAATTGAATGATGCTAAGTTAAAATTTTTATAAAAATAATCTAGTCCGTACCAACCCTCATTTTTGTATCCGTACTGCTACGGATGCTGGCACCGGTATTGTGCTTTAACAGGCTCCAAACGGCCTTAAGCCTACCGACCTATGGGATAAGCTTGTTGAGCAGTGCGTACCGAATCAGTCCGATTATCGACTTGGACTTGGTTTTGGTCAGCATGTTTTTCCGGTGTGACTCTACCGTTCGCTCGCTGATAAAGAGCTGTTCGGCAATGTGCTGATTGGAATACTCCTGGGCAATGAGGCGCAATATTTCCGCCTCCCGACTGGTAAGCTCTACCACGGGCTGCGGCACCCGGCTGGCGTGGTTGGCCTGGATTTCCATATTCTGCACCATGGTGGCCGTTACTTCCTGCCCAAAATACCGCTGTCCGGCTGCTACGGCCCGAATTGCGGTACTCAATTCCTGCTGGTTAGTGCTTTTCAGCAGGTAGCCCGAGCCCCCAGCTTCCAGCACCTCGGCCACCGAGGCATGGTCCTGAAACGTGCTCAGAATGAGAGTACGCACCCGTGGGTGCCGCTCCCGAAGCACCCGGATAAGCTCCACCCCGCTCATGTAGGGCATATTCAGATCGAGCAGGGCCACGGCGATGGCGGGCTGCCGGTCCAGAATACGCACAGCCTCGCTGCCGCTGGTAGCCACCGCCACGATCTGAATGCCGGCTTCTTTCTGCAGCAGGCTCTTGATGCCGGCAACAACCAACGGATGATCATCCACCACCAAAACCGTAATCTTGGAAACGTCGGTAAGGGTTTTCTCCATAGTCAGAAGTTTCGCTCACAAAATTCACGCATCACGCGGCCGCCACTCTGGCGCCCCGCACCACCTCACTCACCGCTTCTAATGGGATTTAATTAATTGATACCCACTAAGCGTAAGTGAAACTTAAACAATTACTTACAGCTTTCCAAAAAACACTCATATTAGCATATTACAGTTTATAACTGCTTAATTTACATTGGCATACAGACCAAAACCAGCTACTTCCACCCGCTAGCAACGCTGGATTTGACTTTCGTTAACCCAACGCTAGTGCATTAAATGCCAATAATTTATACACAGCTAGAAGTATAGCGCATGAAGGAGCAAAAATAGAAGAGGCTCTACTTGTAGTAAGCAGAGCCTCTTTTATTGAATGCCAGCAGTTAGTTCTTCATGCCATACTTTCCCCTGAACTTCTGATTCAGGTAGGTTTGCTTGTTGGTCATGTTGAAGGCCCGGCCGTCGATGAAGGCGTGGGTCACGTTGTTGGTGCGCATGTCCAGCAAATCGCCGCTGCTGACCACCAGCGTGGCACTTTTGCCGGCTTCGAGGCTGCCGTAGTCCTTATCGACACCCATGATGCGGGCGGGACTAAGCGTGACAGCCGTCAGGGCCTGCTCCTTGGTGAGGCCGTGGCCGGCGGCCGTGCCGGCAATGAAGGCCAGATTGCGCGAGCCAGCCGTTTCCTGGTCGCCCTCGTAGTCGAGGCAGAAACGCACGCCGGCCTGCTGCAGCAGGCTGGGCAGCTTGTAGGGCAGGTCGTAGTCGTCGCCGGAGCGGCGGGGCAAAGCGTGAATCCGGGACAGCACTACAGCTACGTCATTCTGCTTCAGGAAGTCGAGCATCATCCAGGCGTCGCGGGCCCCGATGACGGTAACCTTCTGCACGCCCAGGCGCTTGGCGAAACGCACGCCCTCAATGATTTCCTTGCCGTAGTCGGCGTGAATGAATAGCGTTTTGGAGCCGTCGAACAAGCCGTTCAGGGCCGAAAGCCGTAGGTTTTCGCGGCGCCCGGCGGGCAGCGCCCGGTAGACGGAGGCTTCACTGAGCAGCTGCTCCAGGTCGCGCAGCTGCTGCTGCCGGGCCTTTTCGCGCTTTTCCACTGCCGTGGCATCTTCGGTCGGATTCAGCTTGAGCACCATCGGCGGCCAGTTCAGGTGCAGGCCGTCGTCGGTTTTCACCACGGCGTCCTGCCAGTTCCAGGCGTCGAGCTGCACGATGCTGCTCTGGCCCGAGAGCATGCCGCCGCGGGGCGTCACCTGGGCCAGCAGCACGCCGTTGGTGCGCACCGTCGGGATGATGTCGGAATCGGTGTTGTAGGCAATCAGGGCGCGCACGTTGGGGTTGAGCATGCCCACTTCCCGCTCATCCACGGTGGCCCGGATGGCTTCTACCTCGGTCAGACCCAGGGTCGTGTTGGGCAAGATCAGGCCGGGGTAGATTTCCTGGCCTTTTACATCCACCACCTCATAAGTCGATTTGTCCTGGCTGAAGCCCGACTGGGCGCCGGCGTAGGTAATGCGGCCCTTATCGAAGGCTACGGCGGCATCGGGCACCACGGTGCCGTTGCCGACGTGCAGGGTGCCGCCCACGAGCAGCACGGGCTTGCTCTGAGCAGGTGCCGGCGTAGGCACCTGAGCCAGCGCGGGCGTGGCCGCAAGCAGAGCGAGAGAAAAGAGAATATTTTTCATGCACAGAAGTCGTTAATAGTCAGGGCCAGAGCTAGTTATCCAGCTCTTTTTCTTCACCCATCGTGTCGCAGTGGAAGTGCTTGTTGGCCTTGGCGGTGGCACCCTGGGTGGGCGCGCCGGCTTTTTTGGCGTCCAGCATTTTCTGCACGATACGCAGGCGCTCTTTCTCCACTTCCTGGCGCATGCGGGCATCCGACTCGACATCAAACATCTGGCGGCCATCCACAAAGGTGCGCTCGGCGTGGGCATACACGCTCAGCGGGTGGTCGTTCCAGAGCACCACGTCGGCATCTTTGCCTTCCTTGATGCTACCCATGTTCTTATCGAGGTGCAGCATTTTGGCCGGGTTGATGGTCACCAGCTTCAGGGCTTCCTCTTCCGACAACCCGCCGTACTTCACCGTTTTGGCCGCTTCCTGGTTGAGGCGGCGGCTCATTTCGGCGTCGTCCGAGTTGATGGCCACGTTCAGGCCCGCGTCGTGCATGATGGCCGCGTTGTAGGGAATGGCGTCGCGCACCTCGTTCTTGTAGGCCCACCAGTCGGAGAAGGTACTGGCATTCACACCGTGGGCCTTCATCTTGTCGGCCACCTTGTAGCCTTCCAGAATGTGGGTGAAAGTGTTCACCTTGAAGCCCATGCGGTCGGCCGTGTTCAGCAGCATGTTGATTTCGCTCTGCACGTAGCTGTGGCAGGTGATGAAGCGCTGCTGGTTCAGGATTTCGACCAGAGCTTCCAGTTCCAGGTCGCGGCGCGGGGTCTCCCCTTTCTTCTGTTTGCCTTTGCTGAGTTTGTTCCAGCTTTTCCACTCCTGCTCGTATTCCTTGGCCCGGGTGAAGGCATCCACGAACACCTGCTCCACACCCATGCGTGTCTGTGGGAAGCGCAGCACGTTCAGTTCGCCCCAGTTGCTTTGCTTCACGTTTTCGCCCAGGGCAAACTTGATGAAGCCCGGCGCGCCCTCAATTTTCATCTGCTCGGCCGTCATGCCCCAGCGCAGCTTAATCAAAGCCGACTGCCCACCAATGGGGTTGGCCGAGCCGTGCAGCAGCTGCGAAGCCACCACGCCGCCGGCCAGGTCGCGGTACACGTCGATGTCCTCGGCATCCACTACGTCGCTCACCCGCACTTCGCTGGTCACGGCCTGGGTGCCTTCGTTGACGCCCTCGCTGATGGCAATGTGAGAGTGCTCGTCGATGATGCCCGGCGTGAGGTGTTTGCCGGTACCGTCGATGCTGCGGCCGCCTTTGGGCACGGCTAGGTTCTTGCCGACTTTGGCAATTTTACCGTTTTGGAGCAGCACGTCGGTGTTTTCCAGCTTGCCAGCGGCGTCACTGGTCCACACGGTGGCATTCTTGATAACCACAGTTTCCTGCTGCGGCACCTGGGCCCGGCCAAAGGCCACAAACGGGTACTGCAGCTGCCCCAGCTGCACGGGCTCAGGGGCTTTGGCCGAGTCGCGACGGGCGGCGCGGGTAGCTTCTTCCTGGCGCTGGGCGCTCCACTTCACCTGCGAAGCATCGGCCAGCTGCCCATCACCCTGAAACAAGCGGGTTTCGGGCGTATAAAAGCCCCCGAGGCGAACCGCCGTGCCCTTGGTTTTGGGCGTGGGGTTGTACACGATGGTCGCCAGCTCCCCGTTTACCGACAATGTGCCGCGCACCGTGTCTTTGGGGGCCAGCACGATGCGCATTTCGGGGGCTTCGGGCTTGCCGGCCACCAGCATTTTCAGCTCGGGCTGGGTGCCGATTTTAAGCGTGTATACGCCCCGGTAATCGGTGGGCACGGTGCTGAGCTGGTAGCGCTGCCCCTGTACCCAGTTGTCGAGCAACACGTTGTCGTCGGCAAACAGGCGGTTGGAGCACACCAGGAAGTTGGCCACCATCCCGGCTTTCAGGCTGCCCACCTGGTTTTGCTGCTTCAGCAGCTCGGCGGGCGTAGCGGTAAGGGCGCGCAGAGCCTGCTCCTCGCTCAGGCCGTACTGAATGGCCTTTTTCAGGTTGGGTAGGAATTTCTTCTTGTCCTTGAGGTCGGCGGCCGACAGCACGAAGGGCACCCCGGCCTTGGCCAGCATAGCGGCGTTGGCGGGGGCCATTTCCCAGTGCTTTAGCTCCTCCAGCGAAATGCGGGACGCGTCGTACACATCGTCCACATTATACGCATCCGGGAAGTTGAGACTCACGATGAGCGGGGCCTTCGTGGCCTGAATGTCCGAGAGGCGCTGGTACTCGTCGCCGCGGCCTTTCAGGATGTACTGCACCCCGAATTCGTCGCCCACCTTGTCGGCTCGCAGCGCCGACTGCTTGTCGCGCACGTCGAAGATCTGGGGTAGCTGGCGCTGCTGGTTGAAGGCCCGCAGCGACAGGTTCTGCTCCTTGGTCGGGTTGCGCTGGTTCCAGTCGGCGTCGAGGTAGGTCTGGCGCAGCAGCGCGATGCTGCCCATCAGAGAACTGGGGTAATCCTGGGGGCTGGTGCCTTTGTCGAAGGAAAAGGCGGCAGCGGCGCGGTCGGCCAGCACTACTTCCTGCTCCTTGCGGGCCGTATTCAGCGTCACCAGCGCCGCGGTGCCACGGGCAATGCCGTCGGCCTGCTGGGTGAGCACGGCCCCAAAGCCCAGGCGGCGGTACATGTCGGCCTGCTCGTCGTTGACTTTGAACAGTTCGGCGGCGCTGGTTTCGGGGTGAATAGCCTGGTTCCAGTCGTAGGCGCCGGTTTTCTGGCTTTCAAACTGCGGCCCGCTGCGCCGGCCCTGGCGCTCGGGCGCCTTTACTTCGGGTAGGCCGTAGCTGGCGTACAGATCCACGAAGCCGGGGTAGATAAAGTGGCCCTTCAAGTCGGTTACCACCGCGCCGGCCGGAATTTTCACGCCCGTGCCCACGGCCTCCACCCGGCCGTCCCGGATAACCAGCGTGGCATCGGTGAGGCGGGTTTTGTAGTCGGTGAAAATGGTGGCGTGCGTAAAGGCATACAGGCCCGGGCGCTGGTCGTACACGCCGTTGCGCGGGTAGGTACTAGGCTGGGCGTAGGCGGCCACACTGCCGAGCAGCAGGCCGCCGGCCAGCCCTAGCTGGCGTAAGAAGATGGACATTGAAAAACGGTGGAGGGTGATGAATAAAGCATCGGACTGGAAAGGTAGCGGCACCGTTGCACTTTCCGGCCGTTTTTCCTGAAAAATCCGCAAACCGAGCGGGGCGGTAAGCTTAACATTTCGGGGGTCAGGACAGTACGTAGAAATATACCTGGCTCTAAACTCTACCCACCATGCGCAAAGGCACGCAAGTCAGCTGGAAATACGGCACCGGCACGGCCACCGGCAAGATTGAAGAAACTCACAAGGAACCCGTGACGCGCAAGCTCAAGGGCAGCGACATCACCCGCAACGGCACCCCCGAAAACCCCGCTTTTGTCATCGTGCAGGAAAACGGCGACCGGGTAATCAAGCTGCAAAGCGAAGTGACGGCCGTGGCGGCCAAAGCTAAAAAGTGATGCGGCGCACGGTTCCAGCCGTATAGCACATTGCATAAAAAAGCCCCGTCAGCAGCTGCTAACGGGGCTTTTTTATGCAATGTGCACGATCTAGCGGTTGTGCACGTCGGGCTCGATAAAGGCCTGCTCTTCCATTTCGGTGGGCACTACCACAATGCCCTTCTGGAGCATGGAGTTGCGCTTGCCGTAGAGGAAGTACACGATGAAGCCCAGAATCATCCAGCCCATAGCCACCTTCAGGGTGAAGGCATCGAGGGCCAGAATCATGCTGGTGCACACCAGAATACCCATGATGGGCACGAAGGGGAACATGGGCGACGACAGCGGTGCCCGGAACGGACGGTGCTGGGCGGGGTCGGAGCGGCGCATAATCCAGACGCCGGCCGACACCAGCACGAAGGCCAGCAGGGTACCAAACGAGGTCAAGTCACCGGCCAGGGAACCGGGCACGAAGGCCGCGAAACCACCCACGAACACCAGCAGGGCCAGGTTCGACTTATAGGGAGTGGCAAAGCGCGGGTGCAGCTCAGCAAATGCCTTGGGCATCAGGCCATCCTTGGCCATAGAGAAGAAGACGCGGCTCTGGCCCATTAGCATCACCAGAATTACGGAGGAGAAGCCCAGCAGAATAGCCAGGGTTACGGCCGTGCTCAGCCACTCGAAGCCGGGCATGTGTGCCTTGATGGCGTAGGTAACCGAAGCCTCACCGCCTTTCGCGGGGTCGGCAAATTCGCGCCAGTTGGCCACACCCGTCAGCACGTGGCCAAACAGGATGTAGAGCACGGTGCACACGGCCAAAGAGCCGAGAATACCGATGGGCATGTCGCGCTTGGGGTTCTTGGCTTCCTGGGCCGCGGTGCTCACAGCATCGAAACCAATGAAAGCAAAGAATACGATGGCTGCGCCACCCAGGATACCGCCCCAGCCGTGCTTGTTCCAGGCCGTGTACTCGCGGATAATCTTGCCGGCGGCGTCTTTAACGGGCTCCGCATTTTCGGGAATCAGGTAGGGCGTGTGGTTGGCAGGATTGATGAACTGCCAGCCAACGGCAATGAATACCAGCACAATGGCCACTTTCAGGAATACCACTATGGCGTTGAACATAGCCGACTCCTGCGTGCCTTTGATCAGCAGCAACGACAGGGCCGCAATAACTAGCAACGCCGGCAGGTTGATGAGGCCGTGAATTTCAGCCCCATTCACCACAATCTTTTCGAAGGGCGAGTGGCTTAATTCATACGGTATACTGGTGCCAAAGACCTCCAGGAGCTTGTTTAGGTATTCACTCCAGGCAATAGATACTGTAGCGGCCCCCAGGGCGTATTCCATAATCAGGGCCCAGCCGATAACCCAGGCCACAAACTCGCCCATGGTGGTGTAGGCGTAGGTGTAGGCCGAGCCGGCAATCGGAATCATGGCGGCAAACTCGGCGTAGCACAGGCCGGCGAATACGCAGCCAATGGCGGCTACCACAAACGCCAGCGTCACGCCCGGGCCCGAAGCCTGGGCGGCCGCAGCGGCCGTGCGCACAAACAGGCCCGCACCAATGATGGCGCCCACGCCCAGCGCGACGAGGTTGCCGGCACCCAGGGTGCGCTTCAGCGTACCGTGCCCGGTGGAGTTAGCCTCGCCCAGAAGCTGAGCCAGTGGTTTTTTGGCGAAAATATTTGCCATACAAGAGAAAAAGGAGAAGAAAGAAGGTGAGAAAGGATAGTGAAAGAGGTGCGAATACGCTTCGCCTGGCCCGAATATAGGCGATAATCGGCACTCTTTAGGCAAAGAGCAGCACCTCGCGCATTAGTTGCACCAACCGCAAAACCACGGGCACCGTATCAGCCAGCCGCGTTTTGGGCCGGCCGAAAACGCTACCGTAAAACAAACCCAACCTTTGGGTGCGTGGAATTCGTATGGGCGTACTTCATTTGGTGCTTGTTCTTTCTTGGCATGCTTTTGGACAATGGCCAAAAAGAACATGATAAAAACCTCTTCTCGACCACTTCCCTTTCTCATGAAAACTAATCAAATTCTGGCCAGCTGTGTAGTTGCCTTTGCCCTCAATAGTGTAGCTCTCGTACCTTCTTTTGCCTCGGCTCCGGCCACGGTGCTGCAAGGCGACCGGACAATTAGCGAAGAAGCTTCGGCTATCGTAACCCGCATCGAGCGCAGCCTCGGCGGCCTGAACAACGGTCAGCGCGATGCCCTGCGCCAGGGTGCCGAAAGTTACGCCCGCGACAGCCGCACGGCCCAGCAAACTAATAACCAGGCCCTGCTAGCCGCGGCTACCGCGCAGTTCGACCGGGTGGCGCAATCGGCTCTGGCTCCCGCTCAATACGACCAGTACTTGGCGGGCAAAGACTTTTATCTGACCGGTAGAGGTCAGCGGCCGGCTTCGGCCCAGCCGGCTAATGGCTCGACGACAGCAGCCACCATCAGTAACCGCTTCGAGCAGGCTTTTGGCGGCCTGAACAACGGCCAGCGCGACGCTATCCGCCAGGGTGCCGAGACGTATGTCCGGGACCGGACGACGGCCCAGCAAACCAACGACCAGGCTCTGCTAGCCGCTGCTACCGCTCAGTTTGACAACGTGGTCAAGGCAGCTCTTAGCCCTGAGCAGTTTACGACCTACCAAAGCAACCGCGACTCTTACCTCAATGGCCGCGGTGGTGGCAGAGGTAACAATGGTAATGGCAACGGTAACGGCAAACTCATCAAGCCCGGTATGCGTCGGGGCCAGCGCTAAGCGCATCAACTCCGGTATGCGTTGAGGCCGCCAAGCCTTTGGCATTACCACCAGTTACAAAAGGGAGGCTCTCGGGCCTCCCTTTTTGCGTCTATACCGCAGCTAATTCAGGCAAAAGCTTGCAGCCCTGAGCTGAACAACAACCGCAGTGGCCACCTACGCAGTGCCCCCGTGAGCGGGCCGCCCCTACCCTGCTTGGCGAATGGCTAGCAAGGCAGGGGCCGTTCCAGAAATTCCCCTGGGCTCGGGAGCAGCATCCTGCGTAACTATTTAGCCGCGGCCGAACCCATATTTCCCGGCGCTGTTTGTTATATTTGACCTATTCGCTAGCTTCCCAAAGCCCGGCGTCCACCAACCGTACACCCCATGAGTCCCCTTCCCAGTAGTACCGCGTCGGTACAGATTCAGCAATTCTATGACAAGGGACTGGCCCACGCCAGCTACGCTATCCGTTGCGGCCGCCAGGTGGCCATCATCGACCCGGCCCGCGACCCGCAGCAGTACTACGATTTCGCCGACGAGCACGAGGCTAACATCGTCGCCGTTATTGAAACGCACCCGCACGCTGATTTTGTGTCGTCGCACCTGGAAATAGCACAGGAAACCGACGCCTTTATTTATTGCAGCAAGCTGGTGCTGGCCAGCTACCCCCACCGGCCCTTCGACGACGGTGACCGTATTACGCTGGGCAGCGTGGAGCTGCACGCCATCAACACCCCGGGTCACTCGCCCGACAGCATTTCCATCCTGCTCATCGATGACATGGCCCAGACGCGGGCCGTATTTACCGGCGACACCCTCTTCGTGGGCGACGTAGGCCGGCCCGACCTGCGCGAAAATGAGCTGGTAGGCGGCCATAAGCGCGAGGAGCTGGCCGCCCAGATGTACCACAGCACCCGCAACAAACTGATGACCCTGCCCGCCACCACGCGGGTTTACCCGGCCCACGGCCCCGGCAGCCTCTGCGGCAAAACCACCAGCACCGACCTGGACAGCACCATTGGCAAGGAGCTGAAAACCAACTACGCCCTGCAGCCCATGAGCGAGCAGGAGTTCGTGAAAGTGCTGCTCGAAGACCAGCCCTTCGTACCCAAATACTTCGGCCACGACGTGCAGCTAAACAAGCAGGGCGCGCTACCCTTCGAGGACAGCGTGCGGGCCGTGCCGCGCGTGCAGCCCAGCGCCGCCCTGGAAAACGGTGTGGTCGTTATTGATACCCGCCCGCAGGCCGAATTCAAGCAGGGCCACGTACCCGGCGCTATCAATCTGCAGGATGGTGGCAAGTTTGAAACGTGGCTGGGCTCAGTCGTGGGACCCAACGAGCCGTTCTACCTCATTGCCGACTCGCAGATTGCCCTGGACACGGTAATTCGCAAAACGGCTAAAATCGGCTACGAGGCGAATATCAAAGGCGCCTTGCTGACGCCCGCAGTGCTGCCCGCCACCAGCCCGGTGGCCAATGTGGAGCACGTGCGCGAGCGGCCCGAGGACTTTACCATCGTCGACATCCGCAACTACACCGAGGCCAAACAGCCCGTCTTTGCCGATGCCCTGGTGATTCCGCTGCCCGAGTTGCGGGAGCGCGCCCACGAGGTGCCGACCGATAAGCCCATTCTGGTGCATTGCGCCGGCGGCTACCGTTCGGCCGCGGGCAGCAGCATCTTGGAAGCCGCCCTGCCCAGCGCCCAGATCTATGATCTGAGCGACGCCATTACTGATTTTCAGAAGCAGGCGGTACACTAGCGTAATCACCTCTATGGACAGTCAGCAAGCCTGGAGGAAGATTTTGGATGCCATTCCTGCTGATGGCCGAGAGCTTCATACGGTACCGATTACCAAAAAGCAGCCAGTGTGGTTTGCTGTAAATCGTGAGCTTGATCTTATATGGGTTACTTCTGCTTCCCAAAATAGTCCTTCAAGTATCCTGACTTTGCGAAGAAGATTATCCTTCAAGAAATTCAACGAGATACTCCCCTACTTTTTCAGAAGGGCACAGGGAGAAAGTGTTAGCAAAGAAGTGTGTCGCCTTACCATGAATCAAGTTTATTACTTCTCGCTCATAGAACATATTCTGCTGTAAGCGTCTTTGAACCATTGGATGAGCCGTTTCAGTTAGCATAAGCTTACTGGAACGGCTTATTTTTGTAAGCTACTCTCACCCAGAATACTGTAGATGCGCGTATTACACACTGCCGATTGGCACCTGGGCCAACGCTTTATCAGCGGCCACGAACGAACCGACGAGCACCGCTACTTTCTGGAGTGGCTGGTGGATGTGGTGCGCGAGCAGCGGATAGAAGTCCTGGTCGTGGCCGGCGACGTGTTCGATACCGGCTCCCCGTCCAACCAAGCGCTGGAGCTGTACTACTCGTTTCTGCTGAACATGCGCGGCACCGGCTGCCGGGACATCGTAGTGGTGGGCGGCAACCACGACTCGCCGGCCACGCTGAATGCCCCGGCCCGCCTGCTGCGCCACCTGCGCGTGCACGTGGTGGGCTGCGTGCCCGAGTGCTTCGACGACCAGGTACTGGTGCTCGACGATGCCGCCGGCCAGCCCGGCCTAGTGGTGTGCGCCGTGCCCTTCCTGCGCGACCGGGACGTGCGCCTCTCTGTGCCCGGCGAGTCGGCGGAGGAACGCGAAGCCCGCATTAAGCAGGGCATAGCCGACCACTACGCCCGGGTTTCGGAGATTGAGCGGGTGTGGCAGCTCAAGGATATGGGGCTGCCGGTGCTGGCTACCGGCCACCTTTACGCGGCCGGCGCCGCCCCCTCCGATTCGGAGCGCACTATTCACGTGGGCAACCTGGGTCAGGTGACGGCCGACCACTTCCCCGCCATTTTCGACTACGTGGCACTGGGCCATTTGCACCGGCCGCAGCGCGTGGGCGGCCGGGAGCATATCCGCTACAGCGGCTCGCCCATTCCACTCTCGTTTTCGGAGGTTGACCACCCCAAGGAAATTCTGCTGCTCGACTTTGCCCAGGGCAAGCTGCACAGCCTGGAAGCCCTGCCGGTGCCGGGCACGCGGCGGCTGGCCCGGTTTCATGGGGCTTTGGATGAAGTTATTGCCAGCCTGGAAGCCTACGACAACACGGGCTTTCTGCTGCCGGCCTGGGTCGATGTGGAAGTTCGCTCGGAGCTGACCCAGCTGGAAGTGGCCGAGCAGTTGCTCAAAACCATCGAGCAGCTCAACCGGCAGCACATTGAGGTGCTGGCCCGCCGCCACTTCCGCCTCGTGAAGCTACGGGCCCTGGGCGCGGAGGCCGACGACGAGCCTCTCACGCCCAGCCTCGACGACTTTACCGAGCGCCAGGTGTTTGAGCGGCGCCTGGAAAACGAGCCCGAAGCCAGCCGCGCCGAGCTGCAGGAGGCGTTTGACGAGTTGCTGGAATGGATGCAGCAGGAACGCTCATAATCAACTGGCCCGATGAAAAGCAGAATCATGTACATGGAGTGCAAAACCGGCGAGCTGAGTGGGGAAGCTCGCATTGGCCGGGTTACGTTTACCAAAAGCGGCCTGGGCATCCGTTACCAGGGCCGGTTATTTCTCCGAGGCGGCAGCGAGAAGCTTTACGGCAACTACTTCGATGAGGAGTCAGGGGCCGAATACTGGATTTCGGGCTGTAAAAAGGATGGTACCGACCGGCTTTTTGGAAATCAGCCCGTGGCCATCGACGAGGATGCACGCGACGAATACTGGAACCTGATCCGCCAACCAAACTAGCCTTGCCCGTCTCCAAGCATACTTTCTCCGCCTTTTCCCGGCCTAGCTTACCCGCATGAAAATTCTCCGCGTCCGTTTTTTTAACCTGAACTCCCTGCGCGGGCAGCATGAAGTCGATTTTGCGGCTTCTCCCCTGTCCGATGCGGGTTTGTTTGCTATTACCGGCCCCACCGGCGCGGGCAAAACCACCATTCTGGACGCTATTACGCTGGCCCTCTACGGGCAGGTGCCGCGCCACGACGGCAGCGGCCCCGAGCAGGTGATGAGCCACGGCACGGGGGAAAGCTGGGCCGAAGTCGAGTTCCAGGTCAACGACAAGCACTACCGCTCGAAGTGGGGCCAGTACCGGGCCCGCAAGCGGCCGGAAGGCAACCTGCAGCCCCCCAAAATGGAGCTGAGCGAGCGGCAAATTGCTGCTGACGGCGAGGAAACGTGGCCGTTTCTGGAAACCTACAAGATGAAGGTGCCAGTCCGGGTGGCCGAGCTGAGCGGCCTGGAATACCGGCAGTTTCTGCGCTCCGTATTGCTGGCCCAGGGCGAGTTTACCAAGTTCCTGAAGTCGAGCCCGGGCGAGCGGGCCCAGCTGCTGGAGAAGATTACCGACACGCGCAAGTACTCCGACATTTCGCGCGCCGCCTTCGACAAAGCCAAGCAGGAAGCCCAGCAGGTCGACGTGCTGCGCGCCGGCCTGGCGGGCGTCACCCTGCTCAGCGCCGAGGAAGTAGCCGCTCTCGATGCCGAAGCAGCCGAGTTCCAGACCCAGCTCAGCACCGCTACCCAGGAGCAGCAGCGCCTGAGCGAGGCCCAGACCTGGCTGCGGCGCCTGGAAGAGCTGACGGCCCGCCAGCAGCACGGCCAGCAGCGCCTGCTCTCCCTGGCCCAGGAAGCCGAGACGCTGACGCCCATCCGGCAGCGCGTGAACCAGCACGAGCAGGCCCTGCCCTTCCGCACACCCTGGGCGCTGCTGCAGCAGGCCCAAACCCAGATTCAGCGGCTGCAGCGGGAAGCAGAGCAGCTAAAAAACGCGCTGCCGCAGCTTCAGGAGCAGTTTGCAGCCGCCCGCCAAGCCCGGCAGCAGGCCCAACAAGTGCGCGACGCGGCCACCGAAGACCAGCACCAGCAGGAGCCCCGCCTGCGCGAGGCCGAAAAGCTCGATACCGTTATTCAGCTGGAGGAAGCCCAGCTGCAGAAGGGCAAGCAGGAATATGACGCCAATAATGAGCAGTGTAAGCAGCTCAAAGCCAGTGCCGAGCAGGCCGCTACGCGGCTGCGTGAGCTGCAGGCCCAGCTGAAAGAGCTGAGCAAGTGGCTGGAAATCAATGCCAACGTAAAAGAGCTGGCCGAGGTATTACCCGAGCTGTCGGCCAATATCCAAGACTGGGAGCACCTGACTTCGGAGCTGGGCCAGCTGCGGCTGCGGCGTCAGGAGGCCCACCTGCGCCATCAGCAGGCCGAGGCCGCCGTGACCAAGTTTCAGCAGGCTGCCGCCAGTGCCCAGCAGCAGCTAGCCGACCTGGCTACCCGGCAGTTGGCGGCTACGGCCGACCGAAACCAGTGGCTGCGCCGCCTGCGCCACCAGGTAGCGGCGCTGCAGAAAGAACAGGAAACCCAGCAGCAGCACCATGATGATTTGCGCCGCAGCCTGCAGATGCAGCAGCTGGTATTATCGCACGAGGGCACGCGCCAGCTGTTGGTAGCCGGTGAGCCCTGCCCCGTGTGCGGCGCCCTTGAGCACCCGTTCTTATCGGGCGTGCTGGGCATCAGCCAGGATTCGGTGCGGCGCGACACGGAGCGGGAAGAGGAACTTGGGCAGCGCGTGCGCGCCCTGGGCACCCGCTTCAACCGCCTGAATACTTACGTAACCATGCTGGAGCAAACCAGCGGCGACCCGGAAATCGGGTTGGAGGAACCGGTTCAGCTGCTGCCTGAAACGGAGGAACCCCTGGTTGGGGAGCAGGCCCGGGCGCTGGTAAAGCTGCTGCAGGAGCAGGAGCGGCAGCGGGCCGCCCTGGAAGTGCAGCTCGCCCAGGCCAGCAGCCAGCAAACCAGCGCGACCCAGCAACAGGAAGCCTACGCCCAGGATATGCACAAGCTCAGTGAGCAGCTGCGCGACGCCGAGGAGCGGGTACCCACCGTGCGGGGCATTATCGTGAGCATGCTGCACAACTTCGGCCTGGAATTTACCGACCAGAACGGCCGGGCCATTATGGAATCGGCCAGCAAGCGGGCGGCCGAATTCAGCCGCAAGCAGCAGGAGCAAAACAAAGCCCAGCAGGAATTGAGCGGCATCAGCGCCACGTTCGAGAAGACGGAGGAAGAGCGGGAACGGCTGCAAACCAAGCTCCGCGCCCACAAGCAAGAGCTGCTGAATCAGCACGCCGCTATTCAGCAGCACAAGCAGCAGCGCCACGAGCTTTTTGCCGGCACCAACGTAGCGGCGGCTCTGCGGGAACTGGCCACGGCGGTAGAGCAGGCCACGCAGCAGCTGGAAAAATCGGCGGAAACGCAGAAAACCAGGGAAACGGCCTTGCAGGTCGCCACCGAAAGTCTGCGCAAAGGCGAGCAGGACGCCAAGCGCCAGCACCAGGAGCATGAGCAGCAGCACGCAGCCCTGGTAGCCGAGCTGCAAACCGCCGGCCTGGCGCCCGACCCGGCTGCCCTGGCCGCCCTGCTGCTGCCCGATACTGAAGTGCGCCGCCTGGCCGACCAGCTCCAGACCCACGAGCGGGCCGTGGCCACCACCCAGCAAAGCCTGACCGAAGCGGCCCAGCAGTTTCAGCAGGAGCAAACCCGGAACCTGACCACCGAGCCGGCCGAAACCGTCAGCCAGCAGCTGCGCGCTACCACCGAGCTGCTCGCCGGGCTCAACCAGCAGCTGGGCCAGCGCCAGCAGCGCCTGCTCGACCACCACCGGGGCCTGGAGCGCCACGCCGAGCTGGCCCAGCAGCTGGAAAAGCAGCAGCAGGAAGCTCGCCGTTGGCGGCAGCTGGCCGACCTCATTGGCTCGGCCGACGGCAAAAAGTTCAGCGAGTTTGCCCAGGGCCTCACCCTGGCCCGCCTCGTAGAGCTGGCCAACCGCCACCTGCACCGCCTCACCGACCGCTACCGTATTATGCGCAACCCCGAGGAGCACCTCGATTTGCTGATCGTAGATGAGTATCAGGCCGGTAACAGCCGCTCGATGAACTCACTGTCGGGTGGGGAGAGCTTCCTGGTGAGCCTGGCGCTGGCGCTGGGTCTCTCGGAGCTGGCTGGCCGTAAAACCCAGATCGACACGCTGTTTATCGACGAAGGCTTCGGCACGCTCGACCCCGACACGCTGGAAGTGGCCCTCTCAGCGCTGGAAACCCTGCAGGGCACGGGCAAAACCATCGGCATCATTTCCCACGTGGAGGCCCTGAAGGAGCGCGTGAGCACCCAGATCAGCGTACGCAAGGGCGCGGGCGGCGTCAGTTCGCTGCGCGTCGTCGGGTTCGGCGTGGAGATAGAATAGCAACCTATTCGGCTACGCGCAGCGGCTGCCCGGCCGTTCTGATTTCAGCCCACGTCCAGTAGCGGCGGGGCTGAATCTGGGTGTACCCCTGCCGTAGGAATTCTACTACGATCTGCTCCAGCGCATCGGGAGCAATAGAGGATGGATAAATCGGGCGCTGGTCGGGGTCGGCGTACCGCTCGGCCTTCTTCAGGGTATTGCCCGCAAGGCGCAGCAGCGGCCCCGTGTCGGTGATGCCGTCGAAGCTCCAGCGGCGCGGGCTCTGCTCCAGGGCATTCAGGTGCGCGGCCAAGGCGTCGAGGGGCAGGCGGGGCAGCGTGGGGCGCGACTCCAGGTCTATCCAGGTGGTGTACTTGTATTCCAGCTCGTAGCGCTGCCCGTCGTAGATGCTCAATACAATGTCGGAGCCAGTGGTGGGGCCAAACAAGCCGTAGTACGGCAAGGGCTCGGGCGTGCGCACGACCACCAACCCCAGCGCCGGGTAGCGGGTCAGCGTCGTCGCGGGGCTTTGCATAAGGGCGGCGGCTTGCTGCACCCGCGCATATTCCGGCTCCCAGGCGGCCCGCCCGCTTTCCGGGTTCAGCAGAATTTCGGCGAAGCGCGGCAGAAACCACTCGAACTTCTCAATGCTGGCTTCGTCTTCGCGGCGGCGCAGCACCGGCGCGCCGAAAGGCGGATAAAACAGCTCCTTTTCCTTGGCATTAAGCCAGCACACCAGCCTTAAGGCGTGGTCGGCCAGCGGGTCGTGCCAGTTCCACTCCCGGAAGTCGCCGAGCAGGGCCGCTTGGCGTAGCACTGGCTCGTGGGCCAGAGCCAGCTCCGGATACAGCAGGCTCCAAACCCCAATAAATCCGTCGACATCAAAATGATTGGCCGTGACGGCCTGGGCACTCAGGCCCGGCGTATCGGGGTGGCGCAGGGCGCGCAGTACCGAGCCGGCGCTGGTGTCGTCGCGCAGGGACGCCGGCGTGGGGGCGCCGCGCCAGTGGGCCAGCACCAGCGCGGCGCCGTTGGCGGTGCTGTCGACGACGATGGTAGGCTGGCGGCGCAGGGTCTGAAACGGAACAAACTGACGAGGCATAGGGCAGCGGGGGTAACAGCGGAGAAGCACCGCAAAGCTAGTCGCCCGTTCGGGTAGTGCCTACTCCCGGCGGCGCCGGTTGGCAATTCGCTCTACCCGGCTACGGCGCACCCAGTGCAGGTACTTCTGCAGCTCGGGTGCTGCCTGCAGGGCTTCGACCGTGGCGTAGCGGCGGGCCAGCTCACGGTTGGAAAATACCAAATGCACGGTGCTGTGGCAGGGCTGGCACAGGGCTACCGTCGGCCCGAATTTTCCACCCTCTTCCCGGGGTACCAAATGGTGGCGCGACACCGCCCCCACCTGGCGCTGACAGAGCTCACAGCAAGGCTCTTGGTCTGATTTGCTGGCGGGTGCTATCCAGGAACTTTGCTGCTTGCTACGCCGCCTTCCCATAAGACATAGAGGAGCAATACGTTGCAAAAATACTATCTGGCACGCTTTTTATAAACTGGCCAACGACGAGAAATAAAAAAAGATGTTGCATCTGCATTCAATTTAATTCTATATTTGATTGCGGGTATGGGGTAAACTCAGTCCAGCGCTGTCAATTAGCTGCTTTTACAGTCTTTTATGGCACTGCTTATTTTCAATGCTTTTACTGTTTAAATCCTATTTACCACCTGTTTTGTTCAGCACACTAACCCTTTTTCCATACACACATGCGTGACTTTACTCACCGTTCTTCACTTCGCCTTTCGCACCTGCTCCGCGCAGCCGGCCTGGTGCTAGCCTTGATGGTATTGACTCCCACGGCTTCGCGCGCCCAAACCTGGCTCGTATCAACCGACGGCTACATTAAGATGGGCGTCATGGACAAATTCGGCCAGCTCGGGGCCTATACGGCCCGCTTCGTGGTCACCAGCCAGACTACGGGCAAGGAATACATTCTGGTGAAGCAGATTGCCAAGGGGCAGAACGGCATCGACGTGGTTTTCCCCTCTGAGCCCTCCGACCCGGATTACTTCCAGACCGAATCGGGCGAAGCCGCTAAAGGCACCCCCGGCCGCTACACCTGGGAATGCCAGGTAGCCGGCAAGAAAGTAGTGGGCGGCCGCTTCAACTTCCCCGAGGTCGGCAACGACGTGACTGTGGTCGACAAGCGCTAAAGCGTCCGGCTTCGCCCTGCTTATCTGTTCAAAAGCCTGCCGTTGCTCGTCAACGGCAGGCTTTTCTTGTTTTAGCCGGGGCCTTCAGGCGCACAGCTCCGTATAAGGCCCTGGCAACGGCTTCGCGCCGTTCATCTTCATTTCTAACTTCCTGTCGTCATGCCCAAGAAATCCTTCAGCGAGCTAATCAACAGCCCCGGCATGCCGGTGCTGGTCGACTTTTATGCCGACTGGTGCGGCCCCTGCAAAACCATGGCCCCGATTCTGGAGCAGGTAGCTTCCCAGCACCAGGGCAAGCTCAAGGTCATCAAGATTGATGTGGACAAGAACCCCGCCGTGGCCCAGCAGTTCCGGGTGCAGGGCATTCCTACGCTGATTCTGTTTCATAAAGGCCAGCCGGTGTGGCGGCAGTCGGGAGTGGTGCCGGCCCAGCAGCTCAGCCAAACGGTGCAGGGCTACCTGTAGCAGGCAACCTTTGCCGCAGTTTCGGACTCTATTCGGGAGGGTGTAGCCGCGGTGCCAACAGTGGCGCTTGGGTAATTAACTCTCCTACAGGTAGTAGTCCTAAACTATCCGGGTTTGTTCGGGGTTTGGCAGGCTAAGCTGACTACCTTTGTGTTAGCTTGTACTGTTTGCCTCAATGCGATTATACCTCTCGACGCTTCGATTTAGCTTCTTCCTTTTACTCAGCGTCTTGCCCCTTGGGTTGCAGGCCCAGCAGCGCTTTACCCTCAGTGGCTACGTCCGCTCGGTGGCCGACCGCAGCATTCTGCCGGGTGCTTCCGTGGCCGTGCCCGCGCTGGGCACGGGCGTCACGGCCGATGCCGAAGGCTTTTATTCCCTGACCCTGCCCGAGGGCCGCTACCAGCTGGCTATTTCCTTTATCGGCTATCAGACCCAGACCCGGGAGCTGAACGTGACCCGCTCCCAGCGGATTTCTTTTAGCTTGCCCGAAGCCAGCAACGAGCTGGGCGAAGTCGTGATTGAGGGCACCGGCACGCTGGAGCAGAAGCTGCAAACCACCCAGATGAGCGTGGAGCACCTCAACGCCCGCGACGCGAAGCTGCTGCCGGCCTTGTTTGGGGAAGTCGATTTGCTCAAGACCCTGCAGCTGAAGCCCGGCGTGCAGAACGGCGGTGAGGGCACCAGCGGCCTGTTTGTGCGCGGCGGCTCGGCCGACCAGAACCTGTTCTTGATTGACGACGCGGTGGTGTACAACCCCTCGCACCTCTTCGGCCTGTTCTCGGTGTTCAATGCCGATGCCGTGCAAAGCGTGGACCTCTACAAAGGCGGCTTTCCGGCCCAGTACGGCGGCCGGCTGTCGTCGGTGGTGGATGTGAAGATGCGGGACGGCAACCCCCAGAAGTTCGGGGTGAGCGGCGGCCTGGGCCTGATTTCCTCGCGCCTGACGGTGGAAGGTCCTATCGTGAAAGACAAGGGCTCCTTCGTGCTGTCGGGGCGGCGCACCTACTTCGACGTCTTTACGCGCCAGATCAACAAGCTGAACAAGGACACGGAGGACTACAGCCCCATTCCCGACTACTATTTCTACGATTTCAACGCCAAGGCCAACTACAAGCTCGGGGAGAAAGACCAGATTTTCCTGACCGGCTACTACGGCCGCGACGTTTTTGGCTTCAACAGCACCGGCGGCTTTAACTTCGACTTCACCTGGGGCAACACCGTGGGCACCGCACGCTGGAACCACGTTTTCTCCCCCAAGCTGTTCCTGAACACGACTATATCGAGTACGGCCTACCAGTACCAGATTGCCAACCGCCTCGACCAGTTCGGCTTCAGCCTGTCGTCGGAAATCCAGGATTACGCCCTGCGCTCCGACCTCGACTACATCGCCAACGACCGGCATACGCTCAAGCTGGGCGTGAGTGCCACGGCCCACCGCTTCAACGTGGGACGCCTCTCGGCCAACAGCACCGACGGCAGCCTGAATATCGGCTCCGAAATCGTGTACAAGGGCCAGGAAGCCTCATTGTACGGCTCCGACAACTTCAAGGTAAACGACAAGGTGCAGCTGGACTACGGCCTGCGCCTGACTGGCTTCCAGAGTGGCTCCGACCGGTTTGCGGCCCTGGAGCCGCGCGGGGCCGTGCGCTACTCGCTCACGCCCAAAACCTCGCTGAAGGCCAGCTACGCCATGATGTACCAGTACGTGCATCTGGTGACCAACTCGGGCGCCTCCCTGCCGACGGACATCTGGTACCCCTCGCGCCTGAACGTGAAGCCCCAACGCTCCCAGCAGGTGGCTACCGGCGTGAGCTTTTTGCTGGGCCAGGGCAACTACCTGCTTACCAACGAGGTGTACTACAAGTGGGCCCAAAACCAGGTGGACTTCCGCGACGGAGCCCAGCTGTTTGCCAACGAGGACCTGGACGCCGAGTTTCTGTTCGGCAAGGGCTGGGCCTACGGCAACGAGCTGTACCTGGAAAAGAAAACCGGCCGCACCACAGGCTGGGTGGGCTATTCCCTGGCCTGGACCAAGCGGCGGTTTCCGGCCCAGCGCGGCGGCACCGGCATCAACAACGGCAAGGAATTCTTCCCTACCTACGACCGGCGCCACAATCTGACGGTGGTAGTGCTGCACAAGCTCAATGAGCGTATCAACCTGACCGGCTCGTTCGTCTTTACCTCCGGGGCCCCGACTACCCTGCCCCAGGGCCGGTTTCTGCTCCAGGATGTGTTCGGCGACGACGTATCGGCCGTGCCGATTTACCCCGACCGCAACACCTACCGCATGGCGCCCTACAACCGCCTCGACCTGGGCATGGTCTACAAGCTGCGGCCCAAGCGCGGCGAGTCGGACCTGACCTTCTCGGTCTACAACGCCTACAACCGGCGCAACCCTTACTTCATCTACTTCGAGCAGGTGCGCAACAAGGAAACCGGCGACGTAACCAACTTCCGGGCCCGGCAGGTGTCGCTGTTCCCGGTTATTCCGTCGGTGACGTATAACTTTAAGTTCTAAGCATTTCTGTTGGCTCCGCGCTGTTCTTCCTCAATGACGTCTCTTCTTCTTTTGATCCAACGCTTTCTGCTTGCCCGGCCCGCTCGGTTGGGCGCCGCGGCCCTGGCCGTGCTCCTAACCGTTAGCGGCTGCAATCTGCAGAAGGATATTGATGTGGACCTGCCGGCCGGCCCTTCGCAGCTGGTGGTCGAGTGCTACCTGGAGCCCGGGGTGGTGCCGCGCCTCACTGTCAGTGAAACGGTGCCCTACCTGAGTAGCCCCACTCCCACCCTGCTCACCGACGTGGCCGTGGTGCTCACCTACCCCTCGGGGCAAAAGGAGGCGTTTCGCTTCACTCCCGGCCTCGACACGCTCACCCAGAAGCTCTACACCCACAAGGGCAAAAACCCGCTGGTAGCCCGGCCCGGCGACACCTTTAAGCTGGAAGTGTACGACACCCAGGGCCGCCGCGTCACGGGCACTGCCACCATGCCCGCCCGCGTGCCGATTGATACGGTGCAGTGGAAATTCAACGATAAGTCGGCGGAGGAGCGTAAGGCCTACGTGCTGGTGAAGTTTCAGGACCAAGCCGCCACGGCCGACTTTTACCGCATGCAGATTCACACGGACAGCATTTCGAACGACCCAAACCGGGACTTTGAGCTGGATGACCGCCTGACCAACGGCCAGCTGATGACCCTGGGTACCAGCTACCGCTACTCCACCAACGACACGCTACTCGTCACGCTCTACCACCTCGACCAACCCTACTACCAGTTTCTGCGGTCGGTAGACGATGCCCAGAACGCCAACGGCAACCCCTTCGCCCAGCCCTCCGCCGTCCGCTCGACGGTAGAAGGCGGCGTGGGTATTTTCACCATCCTGAGCTACGACCGGCGCAAGGTGATTATCCGGTAGCCACAACTCAGACAACCACCCTGGCACAATAAAAAGGCCCGCAGAGAACTTCTGCGGGCCTTTTTATTGCTTTACCAGTCGATTACTGCTGCTCCAGCACGGCTTTGAGCAGGGCCGTCAGGCGGGGCTCGGCTTCGGCGGCCACGCGCAGGATGTCGGTTATTTCCACCCGCTTGAGCTTGCCCGGCGAGCAAAGGTCGGTGATGACGGACACGGCCAGCACGGGCAGGCCCATGTGCACGGCCGCAATGACCTCGGGCACGGTGCTCATGCCCACGGCATCGGCCCCGATGGTGCGCAGGTAGCGGTACTCGGCCGGCGTTTCGAGCATGGGGCCGGGCAGGCTGGCGTACACACCGCGCCGCACTTTATCAGCGAAGCCCAGCTTTGCGGCCACTTCCCGGGCCTGGGTCAGTAGGTCCAGGTTGTAGGGCTCCAGCATGTCGGGGAAGCGCGGACCCAGCTCGTCGAGGTTTTTGCCCACCAGCGGGTTGGTCGGCTGCAGGTTGATGTGGTCCTCAATTAGCATCAGGTCGCCGTAGTTGTAGTCGGGGTTGAGGCCACCGCTGGCATTGCTGACAAAGAGCTTCTGCACGCCTAGCAGCTTCATTACGCGCACCGGAAATACCACCTGCGGCATCGAGTAGCCCTCATAGTAGTGAAAGCGGCCCTGCATGACCAGCACCCGGCGCCCGGCCAGCGTACCGGCCAGCAGGTTGCCCGAGTGGCTTTCCACCGTCGACACCGGGAAGTGCGGCAGGCTGGCGTAGGGCAGCTTGTGCTGCACCTCAATATCGTGTACGAGGGCCCCCAAGCCCGTGCCCAGGATGATACCGAATTCGGGTTGAAAGTCGCCAATCTGCTGGCGGATGTAGTCGGCGGCTTCGCGCAGGTCTTGCATAAGGAACGGTGGTTGGGGCGGCAAGTTACTACGTCGCAGTTCGCAACAAACAGGGCGTAGAATATGAGAAGGGCACCATTGAATCTGTAACAATTGGGCCCGTAACAATTTTAAGTTGTTACGGGCCCAATTGTTACAGATTCGAAGCTGACAACAAAAAGCCCGTCCGGCTGACCAGGAGTCGACCGGACGGGCTTTTCGTTGGCTGACTGACTGACTGACTACTGAATGTTCAGCTCGAAGGGCAGGCGGGCCTGCACGCCGGTCATGGTCGAGAGCTTCTTGTACTGCTCGTAGACGGGGTACATCGGGCCCATTTCGGCTTTCACCAGCCGCAGCCGGATTTCCTCGCTGGTGGTGTTGAACATGCTTTCCACGATGTTTTTCTGGCGCGGCAGGCGCTGAATCCGGTAGTCGTCCTGCTTGAGGTTGGCGCGGCGGGCCGCGATGCGCAGGGCATCGTCAAACGAGCCGAGCACATCGACCAGGCCGCGGGCCTTGGCTTCGGTGCCCGACCACACCCGGCCCGAGGCAAAGCGGCGCAGGCGCTCCACGGGCATGCGGCGGCCTTTGGCAGCCTTGGTAGTAAAGTCGGCGTAAATCCGGTCTACCTCCTTTTGGAGCTGCTGCTGCTCGAAGGCGGTGAGCGGGCGGGTGATGGTCGGCAAATCCGAGAACTTGCCCGTCGTTACCCGGTCGGTGGTGATGCCGAGCTTGTCGCGTAGCAGGGGCTGGATGTTGGGCAGCACGCCAAACACGCCGATGCTGCCGGTAATGGTGTTGGGGTGAGCCACGATGGTGTCGCAGGCCATGGCAATGAAGTAGCCGCCCGAAGCCGCCACGTCCGACATGGAGCAGACGATGGGCTTCACCTTCTTGGTCAGGATAACCTCGCGGTAGATGATGTCGGAGGCCAGAGACGAGCCGCCGGGCGAGTTCACGCGCAGCACCACGGCCTTCACGTTGTCGTCGAGGCGGGCCTTGCGGATGGCTTCGGCAAAGCGGGTGCTGCCGATGTTGTCGTTGCCGCCCTTGCCGGTCACGATGTCGCCGTCGGCGTAAATCACGGCAATGCGGTTGCCGCTGGTGCTGCCTTCACCGTCCTTGTCATCGGCATCCTGGTAGTCGCCGAGGCTGATCAGGCTGAGCTTTTTCTTCTGGTCGAGCCCGATTTTACCTTTCATGTAGTCCAGGGCCTGGTCGTAGTAGCCCAGGTTGGTCACCAGGCCGAGGCGCTTGGCGTCGTCGGCGTTGTGCACCAGCATCGAGTCGGAAATCTGCTTGAGGCGCGCCACGCCCATGCCGCGGGACTTGGCCACGTTCTGCAGCATGTAGTCGTTAATCGAGTTCAGGAACGAGGACGTCTGCAAACGGGCCGAGTCCGACATGGAGTCGCGGAAATACGGCTCCACGGCGCTTTTAAACGAGCCTACCCGGAAGATGTAAGGCTCGATGCCGGCTTTCTCGAACAGGTTTTTGTAGTAGAAGGTCTCCGAGCTCAGGCCGTTGAATTCGAGCGTACCCTGGGGGTTCAGGTAGAGCTTGTCGGCCACGGAAGTCAGGTAGTAGCTTTTCTCGGAGGCAATGTCGTTGTAGGCCACGATGAACTTGCCCGACTTCTTAAAGTCGAGCAGCTCGTTGCGGATTTCCTCCAGCGAGGCCATGCCGGCCTGTACCAGCTCCACATTCAGGAAAATGCCCTTGATATCGTCGTCCTTTTTGGCGCGGCGGATGGCCAGCTTCAGCTGATCCAGCCCGATGTTGTCGGCCTGGGAGCTAAACAGGGCGGCAAACGACTCCCGGCTTTCGCGCTCCGACACCGGCCGGTCGAGCTTGAGCTCCAGCACCGAGTCATTGGCTACCGTTACGGAGCCGTCGCCGCTGACGGCCGCGAAAATCAGGCCCAGCCCGATCAGAAAAATCACGAACCCGAATACCACCAACCCGGTAAGGGTTGCCAGCACGTATTTCAAAAATTGTCTCATGAAGAAGGAAAGGAATAGCGGGTTGGATAGAAGGCAAATGTAGAAGCCTTTCGGCACTCCTGCATAGAGGCGAAAAAGCAGGCCAGCGTTGCTTGTAGTTTGGCTGACGAAAGCCGCCGCCGGATACTTTAGGCCTGCCCGCTTTCGGAACCAGGGCCTACAGGAAGAAGTGCCCCGCCCAGTAGCCCGAACTGTGTAGTTCGCGTGCCAGAACGACTATCGTTGCAGAGGGGCAAACGGCGCGGTCCACGCGAACTACCACGTTCGCGCTACTGGTGGGCTTTAATACCCATACTTTTCGCCCCACCACTGGCGCAGGCGCTCCTGCATCTTGTGCTCGGCGGGGTTCTGGCCGGGGTGGTAGAATACGGTCCCGCTCAGGGCCGCGGGCATAAATTCCTGGTAGGCGAAGCTGCCCGCGTAATCGTGGGAGTATTGATACTGGTCGCCGTAGCCCAGCTCTTTCATGAGCTTGGTGGGCGCGTTGCGCAGCGGAATGGGCACCGGCTGCACGCCCTGCTGCCGCACCAGCGCCCGGGCCTCCCGGATAGCCTTGTAGCTGGCGTTGCTTTTGGGTGAGGTGGCCAGGTACACCACCGTCTGCCCCAGGATGATGTCGGATTCGGGCATGCCGATAACCGTGACGGCCTGGAAGCAGCTCTGGGCCAGCATCAGGGCGTTGGGGTTGGCGTTGCCCACGTCTTCGGAGGCCAGAATCAGCAGGCGGCGGGCAATGAACTTGGCATCCTCGCCGCCTTCGAGCATCACGGCCAGCCAGTAGAGGGCCGCATTGGGGTCGGAGCCGCGGATGCTTTTGATAAAGGCCGAAATGACGTCGTAGTGCATTTCGCCGCCCTTGTCGTAGCGGGCCAGGTTTTGCTGGGCCAGCTGCTGCACCACGGCGTCGGTAATGACGATTTCGCCGGTTTTGGCATCCGGCCGGCTCGATTCGACCACGATTTCCAGCAAGTTGAGCAGCTTGCGTGCGTCGCCGCCCGAAATCATCAGCAAGGCCCCGTACTCGGCCACCCGCACCTTTTTCTGCTTCAGAATCTCGTCTTCGGCCAGGGCCTTATCCACCAGGTCGGTCAGCACGTCCTTGCTCAGGGGCTCCAGCACGTAGACCTGGGCCCGGCTGAGCACGGCCGGAATAACTTCGAACGACGGATTCTCGGTGGTGGCTCCGATCAGCGTGACGATGCCCTGCTCCACGGCGCCCAGCAGCGCGTCCTGCTGCGACTTGCTGAAGCGGTGAATCTCGTCGATAAACAGCACCGTGCCGCGCTGCCGCCGGGCTTTTTCAATCACGTCGCGCACGTCCTTCACCCCGGCATTCACGGCGCTCAGGGCCGCAAACGGCTGGCCCAGGGCCTCGGCCAGCAGGTGGGCCAGGGTGGTTTTGCCCACGCCCGGCGGGCCCCACAGAATCAGGGAAGGCAGGCGCTTGGCGCTGAGGTAGCGGCGCAGTACGCCCTCAGGGCCCACCAGATGCTGCTGCCCGGCGTACTCGTCGAGGGTGCGGGGACGGCGCCGCTCGGCCAGCGGGGCGTTGGCGGCCACGGCCGGGCGGGTGGGAGTTGCGGAGGGTTCGGAGTCGAAAAGGGAGCCGGTAGCCATAGGAAAGGAATGAGCTCTAAAGGTACGGCGTGGGGCGGCGCTACGGTTACCCACCGGCCCCGCGAAAACCACCGGGCCCCGCCGTGGTTGTTGGGCTTCCGAAGCGCCGGCACCCGGCGTACCTTTGCTCCCGATGAAAAATTCTCTCCGTGTCCACGCGGCTTTATTGATAGTGGCCGTGATTTACGCGGCCAACTATAGCCTGTCCAAAGACGTGATGCCGCACTACATGGGCCCGTTCGGCATCGTGACGCTGCGGATTCTGGGGGCGGCGCTGTTCTTTGCCCTGGTCAGCCGGCTGGTCGCGCCCCAGGACCGCCTCACGGGCCGGGCCGACAACATCCGGGCTATTCTGTGCGGCATCATCGGTATCGGGGGCAACCAGCTGCTGTTCTTTTCGGGCCTGAACTTCACCTCGCCCATCAATGCCTCCCTACTCCAGACTATTGCCCCGATTGTGGTGGTTATTGCCTCAGCCGTGCTGCTGGGCGAGAAAATCACGCTGCTGCGGGTGTTGGGCATTATCCTGGGCGGCATCGGGGCGGCCACCGTGATTCTGAGCCGGCAGGCGGGCAGTATCGTGTACCCTAATGCCACGCTGGGCAACATCTTTATCCTGCTCAACGCCACCGCGTTTGGGGTGTACCTGGTGCTCGTGACGCCCCTGATGCGTAAGTATCACCCCTTCACGGTGCTGGCCCGTATTTTCTTGGTGGGCGCGGTGGTGGCAGTGCCCTTCGGCTGGCGCGGCGTACTCTCGGCCGACTACGGCAGCTTCCCGCTCTACATCTGGGCCGAAATCGTGTATATGGTGGTTTGCCTGACCATCCTGGCTTATCTGCTTAACAACTGGGCGCTGAAATATGCTTCGCCGGCCCTACTGGGAGTGTATATTTACCTGCAGCCCATTCTAGCCGTGCTTATTGCCGTGGCCCTGGGCAAAGACCACTTCACCGGGGCCCGCGCCCTGCAAGCCGCCCTGATTTTCGGGGGCGTGTTTCTGGTAAGCCGCAAGCCCAAGGAAGCCGCCGTAGCCCCCGATGACGCCATTCCGCTGGAGCCGGTGCAGGACTAGAGCGCAGGTCGGCATTACACTTCAGTCTGAGTAGCTACACCGAACAGCGATGAACCTGGACCAGGAATTCCGTAATCTGTCCGTCGCCGAAGCCGTATTTTACACCCGTCTGGGCCTGCAGCTGGAGGTAATTTCGCTCAGCGACGTCAGTGACTGGGTGGATGAGGTGCTGCTGCGCGAAGGGGAGCCCGATGCATTTTTCGTAGCGCTCTACCGGCTGTTGCACACCGAAAAGCACCGGTTGCTGGAGTATCTGCGGCAGTCTTTTCCCGAAGCTTCCTTCCCGGTGCGGCCGGCCCTGGCGTGGCTGCAGCAGCAGTTTGCCAGCGGGACCCAGGCGCTGAAAAACACCCTGACCTCGCTCTACCAGCTCCGTACCCTGGTTACGTCCGAGCAGGAAGCCGCCTGTATTTACGGCCTGGCCGCCGATTATGAGCAAGCCGCCGCTACCACCGAAGAAGCCCGGGAACTGGTAGCCCGGGAAACCGCCGCCTTTCTGGGCTGCTACCGGGAATATACGTTTGCCAACCGCGCCGAATGGCCCCGTTTGGATGCAGTGCTGGAAGAGCGTCTGGCCAAGCTTCGGCGGTAGCGTTGCGTACCAATAAAAAAGGCCCGCTGCATTGCTGCAGCGGGCCTTTTTTTACAATTGACAAGTCGAAGCTTACAAGTGAATTACCTCGCCGTAGGCGGCGGCGGCAGCTTCCATCACGGCCTCCGACATCGTGGGGTGCGGGTGCACGGCCTTGATGATTTCGTGGCCGGTAGTTTCGAGCTTGCGCGCCACGACTACCTCGGCAATCATTTCCGTGACGTTGGCGCCAATCATGTGGGCACCGAGCCACTCGCCGTACTTCTTGTCGAAGATAACCTTCACGAAGCCGTCTTTGGCACCGGCGGCCGAGGCTTTGCCCGAGGCCGAGAAGGGGAACTTGCCCACCAGAATGTCGAGGCCTTTGTCGCGGGCTTCCTTTTCGGTGAGGCCGACGCTGGCAATTTCGGGCTGGGCGTAGGTGCAGCCGGGAATGTTCTGGTAGTTGAGCGGCTCGGGGTGATGGCCGGTAATCTGCTCGACGCAGATAATGCCCTCGGCCGAAGCTACGTGGGCCAGCGCGGGGCCGGGCACGATGTCGCCAATGGCGTAGATGCCGGGCACGTTGCTCTGGTAGTAGTCGTCTACGATGATGCGGCCCTTCTCCACCTTGATGCCCAGCTCTTCCAGGCCCAGGTTTTCGAGGTTCGTTACTACGCCGGCAGCGCTCAGCACCACGTCGCAGGCAATCTGCTGGTCGCCTTTGGCCGTTTTGATGGTCACGTTGCAGCCTTCGCCGCTGGTGTCCACCTTCGTTACCTCGGCCGACGTCATAACATTGATGCCGATTTTCTTGAAGGATTTCTCCATCTGGCGCGACACTTCCTCGTCCTCTACCGGCACGATGCGGGGCAGGTATTCCACCACCGTTACCTCCGTGCCCATGGTGCGGTAGAAGTAGGCAAACTCGACACCGATAGCGCCCGAGCCCACCACGACCATACGCTTGGGCAGGGCGGGCAGCGTCATGGCCTGACGGTAACCGATGATTTTCTTGCCGTCAATCGGCAACGCGGGCAGCTCGCGCGAGCGGGCTCCGGTAGCCAGAATGATGTGCTTGGCTTCCACGGTTTCTTTCGAGCCGTCTTCCTTGGTTACTTCCACCTTGCCGGGGGCCAGCAACTTGCCTACGCCCGATACGGTTTCGATCTTATTCTTCTTGAACAGGAAGTTGATGCCCTTGCTCATCCCGTCGGCCACGCCGCGGCTGCGCTTGATAACGGCCTCGAAGTCGAAGCCCGTCTCCCCCACTTTCAGGCCGTAGTCCTGAGCGTGCTGGAGGTACTCATACACCTGAGCCGTTTTGAGCAGGGCTTTGGTGGGGATGCAGCCCCAGTTGAGGCAGATACCGCCGAGCGACTCACGCTCTACCACGCCTACTTTCAAGCCGAGCTGGGAAGCCCGAATAGCAGCTACGTAGCCTCCGGGGCCGCTGCCGATAACGACCAGGTCGTATTGCAATGCCATATTAGTTTGTGTTTAATAAAGATTTGTTTTATCCTTACCGGGAAAACGCGTCTTTGTGGTACCTAAAGATCCTGCCAGCGGGCTTCTATCAGCTCGTTATGGTGCGGTAAAGATAAGGAGCGAATCCGTCTTCCCGCACTCGGCCTTTGGTTCACGGTAACAGGCTCGAAAAGCTGCCCCAAAATCGTTTTTTCGCCCTTTCCATCCCGACCTTACTTCCACTACAACCCTATGAAACACTTTTCTACCCTCCTTCTTTGCAGCGCCCTGGCGCTCCCGGCCGCACACGCGCAGCAGGCCTTCACGGCTACCACAGCCCCGGCCCTGACGGCCAGCACGACGGCCGCGCCGGCGGCCCCGGCCAAGCGCCTGGCTAACAGCGAGTACAAAGCCCACATCAAGGCCGCCGATGCCGTTTTAAAAACCAAGCCCAAGGACGCCGAGGCCCGCCTGAGCCGGGCGCAGGCCCATCTGGAGCTAAAAAACTACGAGGAAGCCGCCGCCGACTATACGGCCCTGCTACGCACCCAGCCCGCCAACGCGGAGTGGCTGTATCTGCGGGGCACGGCCTACCTGCGGGGGGAGAAGTTTCAGCCGGCCATCAACGACTTCTCCAAGATTCTGAAGGCCGACCCTCAGCACAAGGCGAGCCTGCTCTACCGGGGCGTGGCCAAGATGAAGCTGCTCAACTTTAAAGGCGCCATTCCGGACTTCGGGAAAATCATTGAGCAGGAGCCCGAAAACGCCGATGCCTACGAGTACCGGGGCGTGTGCTACTCGCACGCGGGCCAGGATGCGCTGGCCGTGCAGGACCTGGAAAAGGCGGCGGCGCTGAACCCGGAGGCCGCCAAGACGCTGAAGCGCTACCGCCCCAGCAAGAAGTAGCAGTTGGCCAACAACACCTAGCGCCCCGGGCTTCTGGCCGGGGCGCTTTTTTTGTGCGCAAAAGGGCAACCTCTCCCCCGACTTCACGTCTACACGCTGGGCGCGCCCAAAGCCGCAGCCGGCCACTGGCTGACACCGGTTTATCTGCCGCCCTTACTTCTGACGCTCTGCTTTTTACGAAATGAAAAACCTGTTACTCCACTTAGTAGCCGGCCTGGCTACGGTTCTGCTTACCGCCCAGTGCGCTTCCACCGCCGAAAACGATACGCCCGGCTCCCGGCGGGCCGTTTCCACCGAGTCGTCGGCCCCGCGCCTGCCCACGGCATCGGCCGTGACGGATGCTTCCCCGGCTATGGCTGCGGCGCCTACTACCAGTCCCGCCACGGTGCCCGACCCCACGACCAACGCTGCGACGACGGCCGTGGTAGAGCCGGCCGCCCGCAAAAGCAACGCCGACTACAAAGCTGATATCCGCACGGCCGATGCGGCGCTGAAAGCCAAGCCCCGCGACGCGGAGGCGCTGCTGCTGCGGGCCAAAGCCAAAAGCCACCTGAAAGACTACCGCGAGGCCGTGACCGACTACAACACGGTGCTGCGCCTGAAACCGACTAATGCCGAAGCCTACTACAACCGCGGCCTGACCCGCCTCAAGCTCAAGGAGTACACGCCCGCCATCAGCGACTTTTCCAAAGCCCTGAAGTACCGCCCCGACGATAAGGAGGCTTTCTTCGGCCGGGGGGCGGCCAAAATGCAGCTCTTCAACTTCAAAGGTGCCATTCCGGATTTCACCAAGGCCATTTCTCTGGATAGTGCCTACGCCGACGCCTGGGAATACCGGGGCATCAGCTACTCATCCATCAGCAAGCCCAAAGAGGCCAAGATGGACCTGGAAAAAGCCGCCCAGCTCAACCCGGAAGCCGCCAAAAGTCTGCGCCGCTACGCTGGGAAGGAGTAAGCCGTGGTTGATGGTTGATTGGCAGTTGTTAGGTCTGTCAGCCTTCATCTGGCGTACGCTTTTGCATTCCGCGCATCAAGCGAAGGAACTTCCTCTCCTACTCCACTACAGCTTTTACCACGTAGAAAGCCCTTCCTACCGCGTGTAGGAAAGGGCTTTCTGCATTTCATGACGCTTTTCACTCGGGTGAGGCAGGTCCTTCGTGGGGCTCCGGATGACAGCCGAAAAACAATCAACAAGCAACCATCAGCAGCCAACTACCGCCTACTTCCCGCCGAAGAGCAGCTTGACGTAAAATCCCGGCTGGCGCAGCCGCTCGCGCAGGTTTAGGTCGAGAAACATGCTGGACAGGGTTTCGGCCAGCGTGGCGTTGTTGGCGGCCCGGTTGGCCACGAAGTTGAACAGGGCCGGAAACTGCAGCAGCCGCTGCAGCCAGTGGCTCAGGCGCAGCTCCTGGCCCAGGCGGCGGTACACGGCCGCGTCGTACTGCTTCAGGAAGGCGGCGCTGGTATCGTGGGCGGCCAGGGCGCGCGTGGCCCAGTCGGCCGCGTGCCGCCCGCTGACCATGGCGTGGCTGATGCCTTCGCCCGTGAACGGGTCGATGAGGGAGGCCGCGTCGCCGAGCAGCAGGTAGGCGTCGCCGGAAATCGGGCGGCGCTTCGAGCCCAGCGGCAGGCCAAACCCGCGCACCGACCCCAGCCGCCGGGCCGAGCGAAACCGCTCCTGCAGCGCCGGGTGGGTGTCGAGCATTTCGGCCAGCTTCTCGCGCAGGTTCACCTTTTTGGCCGATATAGCCTGGGTCAGCATCCCAACGCCCACGTTGGCCTGCCCATTGGGCAAAGGAAATACCCAGAGGTAGCCGGGCAGAAAGTCTTTGATAAAGTGCAGCTCAATGAAGTTGTCGGGACTCAGGCCCGTGACGCCCTCGTAGTAGGCCCGCACGCCGGCGCAGTGGTGCGCCGGCTCCAGCTCATGGCCCGCAATCTGGCGAGCAAAGGCCGACTGCGCCCCATTGGCCACCAGCAGAATTCTGGCCGAGGCCACCGTTTCGCCCGTGGCCGTATGCAGCAGCCAGCGGCCGTCGGCGCTACGCTCGTGCCGGGCAATATCCACGCCTTCCAGCAGCTCAATTGCCGGCTGGCGGCGCACTTCCCGCACCAGAAAGTCGTCGAAGTCGAGGCGCTTGATAACGTGGCCGGCCGGCGCGTCGGTGGCGGCGTTGTAGTTGGGCTTGAACGGCACGGAAAGGCGGCGGCCGTTGGGGGCAAAAAAGTCGATGCCCCAGGACGGAATCTGGGCCGCGGAGGCCGACAGGCGGCTGAGCACCTCGGGACCCAGGCGCTTTAGCTCGCTGATAACCTTGCCACTCATTCCGTCGCCGCAGATTTTGTCGCGCGGGAAAACGGCTTTATCCAGCAGCAGCACCGGCTGGCCCGCCTTGGCCAGGTGAAGCGCGGCGGTTGCGCCGCCCGGTCCGGCTCCCAGAATACAAATATCGACGTGGCGCACAGTGCTGGTTTTTGGTTGTTCGTTTTTAGGTATTGGCTGGCGAAGGCCCATTGGCAACACGAAGATGGTGGCTTTGTTGGTAGCACGAATGTTTGCCTGCGCCAGACAGATAGAGGCGTACCCGAAATGTATCAGTCCGACCTGTACAGCCCGAGCAGACAAACGCTGTGCTTCGGCAGGCAGCTTCAGCCAAAAACGAAGTACCAACAACCAAAAAACCTATCTTCGCCGCATGACGAAACTGCTCGACGGAAAAGTGGCCCTCATTACGGGTGCTTCCAAAGGAATTGGCCGCGCCATTGCGGTGTATTTCGCCCAGCTTGGGGCTAATGTGGCATTCACCTACCTCTCCAGCGTGGAGAAAGGTCAGCAGCTGGAACAGGAGCTGGCCGCCCACGGCACCAAAATCAAAGGCTTCCGCTCCGATGCCTCCGACTACGCCCAGGCCGAAAAGCTGGTGGAAGACGTGGTGGCCGAGTTTGGCAAGCTGGATATCCTCGTAAACAACGCCGGCATCACCATGGACGGCCTGCTGATGCGCATGAGCGAGCAGCAGTGGGACCAGGTGCTGGCCGTGAACCTGAAGTCGGTGTTCAACCTGACCAAGGCCGCCACCAAGCCCATGATGCGCGCCAAAGCCGGCAGCATCATCAACATGACCTCGGTGGTGGGCATCAAGGGCAACGCGGGCCAGGCCAACTACGCCGCCAGCAAGGCTGGTATCATCGGCTTCACCAAGTCGGTGGCCCTGGAGCTGGGCTCGCGCAACATCCGCTGCAACGCCATTGCCCCCGGCTTCATCGAAACTGAAATGACCGGCGAGCTGGACCAGAAAGTGGTGGAAGAGTGGCGCAAAGCCATTCCGCTGAAGCGCGGCGGCACCCCCGAAGACGTGGCCAAAGCCACCGCCTTCCTCGCCTCCGACGACAGCAGCTACATCAGCGGCCAGGTGCTGCAGGTAGATGGCGGCATGCTGACCTAGGCTCCAACTCTTTCATTGTGCGTGAGAAAAGCAGCGCGTGGCTTCGGCCGCGCGCTGCTTTTTTGTGGTGTGCAAGGCGGTGAAGCTGGTATTCCAGGTTGGGGCGGGCGCCGGGCTGAACATTACGCGGGTGGCGCCGTTGATACCCGGTGCCCGGCAGTACGTTGCTAAAAAATCCCGGGCATTTAAAGTAAGCCAGCCGCTCATTCGTCTGCTTACCCGATAGGCGTATCGCGCCTGCCCGTCACTTCCAGCGCCTTAGTATCGTGCCTCCCCAACCAGCTTTTGCCTGCTGGCCGCCGGGTCGTGTGCGAGGGCAACTCCAACCATGAAATTTCTAGTAGCACTTTTATTGCTTGCGGCCACTATCGTTAGCTTCGCAGCATCTATCGGGCCGCGGCCCCGCCCGCAGCAGCTCCGCTCGACCCCGCCGGCCCTGGCCATTGCCCCCGTGGCCCCGAAGCCCAATCCGCAGGCAGTTAGCCGACTGGTAGGCTTTACGACCACCACCATAACGGCCTCCGCGCCTAGCACGCTGGTCGAACTCTATTTTTACGAAGGCCAGTACGTACGCCGGGGCCAGGTGCTGGCAAAGCTGCGCGTGCGCTCCTCCAACGCCGTGGCCTACCTCAACGCGCCCCACGACGGCGTGCTTGCCCGCGCCCAGGCCCCGGTGGGCGAAGTACTCACGCCCCAGGTGCCCCTCACCGTTCTCACCGACCAGACGCGCCTGCTCGTGCGCCTGCACCCGGCCAGCCTGAGCCTACACCCCGGCGACAGTGTGCAGGTAGCCATAGCCCATGCCAATGGCGCCAGCGTGCGGGGCAAAATAACGGAGTGGCACGAGGCCGGCGCTACGCCCACAATCACGCTGCACGTGCGCAAGTCCGTGGCCGGGGCGGTTGTTGGCGCGCCGCTGCTGGTGGCCGCCACGCCAGCCGGGCCCCGGCTGCCCCTGGCCGAAACGGCTAAAGGCCGGCCCGGCCTCAAGCGCCGGCAGCTGCATTCTTCGCTGTCGATAGCCCAGGAATAGCGGCCGGCCCCTAGAACTCGTGTGCCCGGCCGGCCACGCGCTTGCCGGAGCCCGGGTTTCTGCCTACGTTTAGCCATGGCTAGGCTTTCCTCAGTACAGCGGGCTTCTTCCGTTTCTTCTTTTATTACCCGCGTTCCGGCGTGGCTGTTCGTGGCGCTGCTCGTGCTGGGTGCCGCTGGCCTCTGGAAACTCTCCGTACCCGCCCGGCTTGCCCGGCGCCTGCACGCCTTCCAGGCGGGGCGCCACGCCGAAACGGCCGTGGCCGCAGCCGCCCCGCAGCTGCACGACGGCGACCTGATCTTCCAGACCTCACAGTCGGCGCAGAGCCGGGCCATTCAGCTGGCTACCAAATCGGAATACAGCCACTGCGGCATCCTGTTCCGGCGCGGCCAGGAGTGGCGCGTGTACGAAGCGGTGCAGCCGGTCAGTGAAACGTCATTGGCCAAATGGGTAGCCCGGGGCAAAGACGGCCGCTTCGTAGTAAAGCGCCTGCGCGACGCCAAAACCGTGCTGACGCCCCAGGTGCTGCAGCGCCTGCAAGCGGCCGGCCGGCAGTATCAGGGCAAGAACTACGACCTCTACTTTGGCTGGAGCGACGAGCGGATTTACTGTTCAGAGCTGCTCTGGAAGATGTACAAAACCGCCACCGGCCGCGAAATCGGCCAGCTCCAGACCCTGCGCGAGTTTGACCTGAGCCACCCGGCGGTGCAGGCCAAGCTGCGCGAGCGGTACGGCCGGAATATTCCCCTGGATGAGAAAGTTATTTCCCCGGTGCGGATGCTGGAAAGTAAGGAACTGGTAACGGTGCGGTAGCATCTGGCGGGCACCCGGAGTCAAATCAGAGGACGGGGCATCAAATTCACAGGAGCGCCCGTGAAAATCACGGGAACGAGCATGAAATTCACTCGGCCTCGCATGCTTTTCACAGGAGCTCCCGTGATTTTCATCTGGCGGCCTGCCGCGTAGTAGTGGGCGGGTTACGGGTTAGAATACTACTCCCCATTCTTGGAGGCTGGAGAAGGGGGTGTGATTAGCTTCCGGCATCCAGAACGACCTGTTTGGGGAAAAGCCTATGCCTCAGAGGCCCAAAGTCATTCCATTCGTACTTACTGTCTCGCACGAGGAACTCCAATTTCTTTGTTGTTCTACCGTATAGCCTGATATAGTACCTATTGCCATCCGAAAACGGAATTCCTGAAGCTGGAGGCCCACTTTCCAAACTGTGCGGCAGTAGCTCCTGCATATACCGCACAATTGCTGCTTCCTCGGCAAGGGTCAAGAGTTTATAGCCCACCAGGGTTAGCCGTCTTTCCGGCCCCCCTTGAGGGCAAGGCAGCGTATCCCGCAGCCAGACGGCAACCCGTGGCGCCAAGTTGCTCTGCTTATAGTCTAACCCATTTTGCTGCGCCTGATAGAAATCAAGATAAACCTTTATAACCTCCTGGGTCCCACCCCACTCCGTACAGGATGGTCCTGAAGCATTTAATTCAAGGGTATCTTGCCAATCCAGGGCCAGCGGGTGCTGAACTGCGGCAAGGGGTTCTAACCCTGATGCCCCCATTTCAGCCCACAGCAAAAACAGCCCACAGATGACGACGAACAACACCGGGAATAGCTTCTGCATACTTATACACTGTTGAATACTTGCCGACAATATATCCTATTCTCTTTCGGGCCGGGGCGAATAGTGGGCGAACTTCTGCCCCACAACTTTCTACCTTCACCTCGTTTACCCCGTTATTGCAAGCAACTTCCCGGCTATCTTCGGGGTTCTTAGTGCTCCATTCTTCGCTCTGCCTTTGCTGTCCACCGCTGCTTCTCCCTGGTTAATTCTGCTGTGCCTGGCCGTGGGCGCGGGTTACGCGGCTCTGCTCTACTCGGCCAAAGCGCCCTGGAGTAAGCCCGTGAACTACGCCCTGGCCGCGTTGCGCTTCGTGGTCGTGAGCTTCCTGTGCTTTCTGCTGCTCTCGCCCTTCGTCAAGACCACGACGACGACCAAGGAGCAGCCCACCATTGTGCTGGCCGTGGATAACTCCCAGTCGGTGGGCCTGTTTACGCCCCCGCCGGTACTCAGCCAAACGACGGCGGGCCTCACCCAGCTGGCGGCTTCCCTGCGCGCCAAGGGCTTTCAGGTCGAAACCCGCACGCTGAGCCCCGGCACCCGCCCGGCCCGGCCCGACTCCCTGCGTTTCCAGGCCGCTTCGTCCGACCTCGACGGCTTGCTGTCCGGCATCGGGGAAAGCTACGACGGGCGCAACCTGGCCGGTGTGGTGCTCGTGTCGGATGGCATTGTGAACCAGGGCCGCTCCCCGGTCTACTCCGAGTTTTCGTTCCCGATTTACAGCGTAGCCGTCGGCGACACGCTGCCCAAGAAGGACGTGCGCCTGGCCCAGCTGACCTACAACCGGGTAGCTTTTAGCGGCAACCGGTTCCCGATTGAAGCCGAAATCGACTACAGCGGCTTCAGTAGCGGCGAGGCCTCGGTACAGCTGCGCGAGAATGGCCGGGTGCTCGAAACCCGCCGCGTGCCGCTCACCGGTAGTCGGCGCAGCCAGAAAACGACTTTCCTGCTCACGGCCAACACGCCCGGCAAGCACCGCTACGAAGTGGTGGTGCAGCCCCTGGCCGGCGAGTTTACCACCCTCAACAACAATAAAAGCGCCTACCTCGAAGTAGTGAAGGGCAAGCTGCGCGTGCTGCTGGCCGGCGCCGCCCCCCACCCCGATCTGAAAGCGCTGCGGGCCGCCATTCAGCAAAACGACAACTTCGCCCTGACAACTTACCTGCCCGGCATCACACCCCTGCAGGCCCAGGACTACGACGTGGCCATTCTGCACCAGCTGCCGGCCCGCGGGGGCGTGGGAGCCGAGGTGCTGGCCGCCGTCCAGCGCCGCAAAGTCCCGACCCTTTACATCGTGGGGGCCCAGTCTGATTTTACTGCCTACAACTCCTTCGGCACGGGCCTCACCATCACGCCCCGCGGCTCCCAGACCGACGAAGTGACGCCGGTGCTGAACCCGGCTTTTTCGCGCTTCACCTTCGAGGAAGAAGCTTTGCGCCGCTTTGGGGCCTACCCGCCGGCGGCCGTGCCCTTCGGAGATTTGCGCGTGAACAGCGGCGCCGAAGTAGCCCTGTATCAGCAGGTGGGGCGCCTCAAAACCCAGAAGCCGCTGCTGGTACTCGGGGGCACGCCGGCCCAGCGCCAGGCCACGCTCCTGACCGACGGCAGCTGGCAGTGGCGCCTGCAGGAAGCCGCCGACCACACCGACCGGCCCGAAGCCTACGACCGGCTCATCATCCGGACCCTGCAATTGCTCACGGCCAACGCCAACAAGAAGCGTCTCGATGTGTATCCCACCCAGGACGCCTTCAGCACCGCCGATGACGTGACGTTCGGGGCCGAGACGTACAACGCTATTTTTGAGCGCATCTACGGCCAGCAGATCAAGCTGGCGCTGACGGATGAGCGGAGCCGCACCCGTACCTTCAGCTTTACCAACAGCGAAGATGGGGCACCGCTGCACCTGGGCGTGCTGCCCGGCGGCCTCTACCGCTATGTAGCCACCGCCACGCTCGGCGGCCAGCCCCAGCAGGACCGCGGCGAGCTGCTGGTGCAGGAGCAGCAGCTCGAAACCCTGGAAGCCCGCGCCGACCATAACCTGCTCTATCAGCTGGCGAACCGCAGCGGCGCCCGGCTGTACTATCCCGGCCAGTTTGCCCAGCTCACCCAGGATATTGAGAAGGCCAACGCCAAGCCCGTGCTCTACACGCAGGAAGATCTGAAGGACCTGATTAACCTGAAATGGCTGTTTTTTCTGCTGCTGGCGCTGATAACAGCCGAATGGGCCACGCGTAAGTATTCGGGCGGCATCTAGCAGCAGTGGCGCGAGGCTCCAGCTTCGCGTATCGTTGCTAAGGCCGTTTGACTGCACCAACGATGTTCAACGAACCGCGAAGCTGGAGCTTCGCGCTACTGTTTTCTTATGCGAATTCGCTTATTCCTGATGTCTCCTTGGCTGCTCACGTCCTGCAACAACTCTCCGGAAAAACGGGCCGAGCTGGCGGTGGGTGAATACGTGAGCAACCGCCTCGGCGACCCGGCCAGCTACCGGGCCGGTGAGTTCGACACTAAGCCCTTCACCCGCCAGGATTCGGCGGCGTATGCGGTGCGCGCGGCCCGGCTCGGCGCCGACAGCAGCACCGCAACACCGGCAGTTTCGGGAAAAGTAGCGCGGGGCGAGGTTCGGATTGGTACCTTTGTGCGCCATAGCTACCGCGAACAAACCAAAGCCGGCGACGTGAGTCGCGACAGTGGCGAGTTCGTGGTGTACCCCAGCGGCGACGTGGTACAGCTGATTCCGGGGCACCGGCTCCGGCCGCGCTAAGCCCGCCGCTTTTCCTGATTTTCTCTGTACCCCAAGTTTTTACGCTGATGCGCTACGTTCTCGTCAACAAACCCTTCGAAGTTCTCACCCAATTCACTGATGAGAACGGCCGCGCCACGCTCAAAGACTTCGTGCCCGTACCCGGCGTGTACCCCGTGGGCCGCCTCGACTACGACAGTGAGGGCCTCGTGCTGCTCACCGATGACAAGGGCCTGCAGCACCGCCTCTCGGAGCCGCGCTACAAGGTACCCAAAACCTACTTGGCCCAGGTAGAAGGCGTTCCGACGGAAGAAGCCCTGGCCAACCTGCGCCGCGGCGTCGACATCAAAACCAGCTACACCGCTCCGGCCGAAGCCGAACTGCTGCCCGAGCCGCCCGCCGACATCTGGGAGCGGAGCAAGCCCATTCGCTTTCGGGCGGCCATTCCTACTTCCTGGCTGAAAATCACCCTCTCGCAGGGTATGAACCGGCAGGTACGCAAGATGACGGCCGCCGTGGGCTTCCCCACCCTGCGTCTGATTCGTGTGCAGATTGCCCACCTGCCCGTAGCGGGCCTGGCCCCTGGCCAGTGGCGCGAGCTGACCGAGGCCGAAGCGGCCAAGCTGCGCTCGGCCTACTCGGCCACCAAAATGCCCGGCGAACGAACCACCGCGCCCAAAGCAGCCACCGGCGCGGCCAAAGAGGACGCCCCAGCCAAGCCCGCCGGCGCGGGTCGTCCCGGCGGCTTCAAGTCGGGCGCCCCAAGAGCAGGGGGTGCCGGCAAACCGGCCGCGGGCAAAACCAGCCGCCCCACTGATGACAAGCCCAAGGGCAAATCGGGCTACAAGCCTGGCGCGGGCCGCAGCTCGGGCGCGGGCGGCCGGTCGGGTGGCGGCCGCAGCACGGGGCGGTAGTGAAACGCAGGCTGCTGGGGCTACTGCTGCTGGGTTTTCTGGCACTGAATAGCGTGGCGTTTCTGCACGCCTGGCGCTTCACGCACTTCACCAATGAGCCCGGCACCCACACCCAAAACCCCGAGCAGCTTTCTGTCCTGGATAAAGCCTGGGTGCTGCTCACGGGCATCCGAAACCCCAAGCCCCGCAACAGTGGCGCGCCGGCTTTTGCGTTTCGCACGGTTACTATTCCGGGGCCTAATGGTAAGCTGGAAGCCTGGTACAGCCCCGTGGCAAGCGCCAGGGGCACGGTAGCGCTGTTTCACGGCTACACCAGCAACAAGTCCAAGCTGTTGACCGAAGCCGGCATGTTCCGGCAGCTGGGCTACTCGGTTTTGCTGGTCGATTTTGCCGGCAATGGGGGCTCCGAAGGCTTTCAGACCACCGTGGGCTTCCGCGAATCGGCGGACGTGGCGGCGGCTTTTGCCTTTCTCCAGCAGCAGGATTCGGCTGCGCCGATTATCCTGTATGGCGCGTCGATGGGGGCCGTGGCCATTCTGCGGGCCGAGAGTGAGCTGGGCATCCGGCCGGCCGCCAATATCGTGGAGTGCCCCTACGGCAGTATGCTCCAGACCGCCGAAAACCGCTTTAGCTCCATGCACGTGCCGGCTTTTCCCATGGCCGGCCTGCTGGTGTTCTGGGGCGGGGTGCAAAATGGCTTCTGGGCCTTTGACCTCGATGCTACAGCGTTTGCCCGACACGTTACGACGCCTACGTTACTTATGTGGGGCGCCGCCGACCCGCGCGTAACCCGCGCCGAAACCGATGCCATTTATGCCGCCCTGCCAGGCCCGAAGCAGCGCCGCGACTTCCCCGGTGCAGGCCACGAGCCCTACTGGCGTAAGTACCCGCAGGAGTGGCAAACGACGATTTCAGGGTTTTTGGCTTTTTATTCAAAACGCAGACTATAGCTATGGACCTTCTGCAACGTATTCAACGCTGGTATCTAATCAATTGCAATGGAGATTGGGAACATAGCTATGGAATTTCTATAACTACTTTGGACAATCCAGGATGGTGGGTTAAAATCGATTTACAAGAAACTTGTCTTGAAAAGGCAGAACTAACGCAGCAGTCAACTGTAGAACGCTCCTTTACGAACTGGGTATCCTGGCATATTAAAAATCAGCAATTTGTGGCATTCGGCGGGCCTGAAAACCTTGATGAGATTCTGAGCTATTTCCTGAATGAAGTGCTACCGCAGCAAGGTGACCCAAAGTTCAAATACAGAGTTTGTATCCCATTACGAGACTATCCCGGCAGCATTTGGCGCCTAGCAAACGCCTCAATAGTAAATGAATGTCAGCTTAAGATTCTCTCTTTCTTCCCCCCAGAGGATTCCGCATCTTACATCATACATGATGAAAATTCCTTTAAGCCTTTTGAAGAGCTAAAGGCCACTTCTTTAGCAGACGCCGTTGCTGTAGCTAAACCGGGAGATATTATCACAGTCACTATTGAGGAGCATTTGTTTTCTACGAACCTAGGTTACACTGATACTGTGTTGGGCTAAGCCCAACCTACTTCTGCCCAGCTGTCAGCATTATTCAGCCGGCCGCTTCCCCTTAAAAGTCAGTCCGTCGCAAAATCGGCCACCTGACTCGGCTGAAATGACAATGTGTCACAGAAAAACCCCGTTTTCGGGGCTGGTACGCTGCTTGTCATTAGTCCGGCGCGAGTGATTCGCACCTTGACGCAGACACATCCAACACATAAAATACAACCAATCAAATGGGAAAAATAATCGGTATTGACCTCGGCACCACCAACTCGTGCGTGTCCGTTATGGAAGGCAACGAGCCGGTGGTGATTCCAAATAGCGAAGGCCGCCGCACGACTCCCTCGATTGTGGCGTTCCTCGACAACGGTAAGGGAGAGCGGAAAGTCGGTGACCCGGCCAAGCGTCAAGCCATTACCAATCCCCAGAACACGCTGCAATCCATTAAGCGCTTTATGGGCCGCGGCTTCTCGGAAGTAACCGAAGAGTCGAAGCACGTGTCGTATCAGCTCGTGAGCGGTTCGAACAACACGGTAGCCGTCAAAATCGGCGACCGGCAGTACACGCCCCAGGAAATTTCGGCCATGGTGCTTCAGAAAATGAAGCAGACGGCCGAGGAATATCTGGGCACCACGGTAACCGAGGCCGTTATTACGGTTCCGGCTTACTTCAACGACGCCCAGCGCCAGGCCACCAAAGAAGCCGGTGCTATTGCCGGCCTCGACGTGAAGCGCATCATCAACGAGCCCACGGCCGCTGCTCTGGCCTACGGCCTTGATAAAAAGCACAAGGACCAGAAGATTGCCGTGTATGACCTCGGTGGTGGTACTTTCGACATCTCGATTCTGGAGCTCGGCGACGGCGTATTCGAAGTACTGAGCACCAACGGTGACACCCACCTCGGCGGCGACGACTTCGACCAGGTTATCATCAACTTCCTGGCCGACCAGTTTGCCAGCGAAAACGAAGGCCTCGACCTGCGCAAAGATCCCATGGCTCTGCAGCGCCTCAAGGAAGCTTCGGAGAAAGCCAAAGTGGAGCTTTCCAGCTCTTCGGAGACGGAAATTAACCTGCCCTACGTAACGGCTACCGCTTCTGGCCCCAAGCACCTGGTGGTAAAGCTGAGCCGCGCCAAGTTTGAGCAGCTCGCCGATTCGCTGGTGCGCCGCTCGATGGAGCCTTGCAAAAAGGCTCTGCAGGACGCTGGCCTGAGCACGTCGGACATCGACGAGGTAATCCTGGTGGGCGGCTCGACCCGCATTCCCCGCATCCAGGAGGAAGTAGAGAAGTTCTTCGGCAAGAAGCCTTCAAAAGGCGTTAACCCCGACGAAGTAGTGGCCATCGGCGCCGCCATTCAGGGCGGGGTACTGACCGGCGAAGTAAAAGACGTACTGCTGCTGGACGTGACTCCGCTGAGCCTCGGCATCGAGACGATGGGCGGCGTGATGACCAAGCTGATCGAAAGCAACACGACGATTCCGACCAAGAAATCGGAAACCTTCTCGACGGCTTCCGACAACCAGCCTTCGGTGGAAATCCACGTCTTGCAGGGCGAGCGTCCCCTGGCTTCGCAGAACCGCACCATCGGCCGCTTCCACCTCTCCGATATTCCGCCAGCACCCCGCGGCGTTCCGCAGATCGAAGTAACCTTCGACATCGACGCCAACGGCATCCTGCACGTATCGGCTAAGGACAAAGGCACCGGCAAAGAGCAGAAAATCCGCATCGAAGCTTCTTCCGGTCTGTCGGATGCTGATATCGAGCGGATGCGCAACGAGGCCAAAGCCAACGAGGAAGCCGATAAGGCTGAGACGGAGCGCATCGTGAAGGTAAACGCTGCCGACTCGATGATCTTCCAGACGGAAAAGCAGCTGAAAGAGTACGGTGACAAGCTGAGCGCCGGCAACAAGACGGCCATTGAGAATGCGCTGGGCGACCTGAAAAAGGCGCACGAAAGCAAAGACCTCGGCCAGATTGACACCGCTATGGAGGCCATCAACGCCGCCTGGCAGGCTGCCTCGCAGGAAATGTACAGCGCTACTCAAGGCGACGCGCAGGGTCAGCCCCAGGGCTACCCCGGCGGCGACGGTGCCGCGCAGGGCAGCAACGGCCAGCAAGGCCAGCCCCACGACAACGTGACCGACGTGGACTACGAAGAAGTTGACGGCAACAAGTAATTCGTTGACCTGAACAGATAAAAAAGGGCCGGAAGCAATGCTTCCGGCCCTTTTTGTATTTTGCCGTATGCCTTCGGTCCTCTCCTATTCCTACCTGCTATTGCCGGCCTTGCTTGTCTCAGGCTTGTTCGCCGCCTCACCGCATACCCCTGTCCGCCGGCCTATACCTACCGTGCCCGCGGCTGATACTCTCCGCTTCCCGGCCACTTACGCCACGGCGTTGCCGGCCCTGGACCCAAGCAGATGGGAACAGGACTACGCGCGTTATCAACGCTTCCTGACCCCGGAGATAAAACGCACGCAGCAGGGTCTTTCTTTCACCGGGAATGACGGCGTGCGGACCTGGTGGTGCCAACCCTCGGCCAATCCGCACGCGCAGCTCGATACGACCACCCGGATTCAGGATCCGGCCCGGCTGCTGGGCCACTGGCGCAGCGTAGCAAACCGGCGGGTAATGCATATCGACTCCTTTTCCGTGAAGGACCAGAAGTTTTACCGCAGCGCCGTCGTGCGCGAGCAGCCGGGCAACGTCAGGCTGCAGGTTACCGACCAGAAATTCTCGTTCGACGTCGACTTGCCCAAGCCCCAGCACAAGGCCAGCAAATACACCCTGGTTAGCCAGCGCTACCTGTTGATGAAAGGGGCCGTGACGCAGGTTGGGCTGGATGCGCAGGGGCGGCTACTGCTGCACACCTGCGCCGTGACGGAGCGGCAGATTCCGGGCCGCTACCTCACCTACCAAACCATTATCTGGCAGACGATACTAGCCAAAGATTAAGTTCTGGTCTGCAGGGCTACTTCTGCTACCAGGCGCTTGCGGTTCGGTGCGGCTTTTCGGCTGGGGCAACAGCCATTGCACGCGTAGCGTCCCGACCCAAGGGCCGCCGGCTAGGGCAACTGCGCCAGCCAGCCTTTGGCTTCTGTTTCGTTGTCGAAGAGGCGGTACGTAAGGGCCGATTCCTGGGCCTCGCTCATCACCAGATTCACCGATAAGCGGGCAAAAACATCGTGGGGCAGCACCACGGCGCCATAAATCGACTCGCCCTGGGCAGTGCGCGCCACCCAGAAGTTCTGAATCCAGGTGCGCTCATCCTCCGTGAAAGGCGACATTTGGTGCTGGTCGCCGAGCAGCTTGCGCCACCCCCGGGCCCGCAGCAGCTGGCTGGCATGGGTCAGGAAGGCCTGCATATCACTTAGATTCCTCTTGCCCGGGTTGTAGGCCACAATAGCATACCCGTCGGGGTGCTCCAGCAGGCGCCCAACCGGATTTTCGAAGTATAGTCGGGGGCTCGTTTGTTCAGACATGTTGCAGATAAGCAGGCGGCGAAGTGCCAAGCATAGTTTGGCACAAATTCAATACGCGCAGCCAGGGCGAAAGGATGTGCAAAATAAAGCTAAACAGCTTTATTTACCCGTCGAACACCATGTATATCACGCCGAAGTTATATTTACGCCGATACTATTGGTTTCCCCTATCCGAACCGACCAGTATAGTTAATGCAGGATACCATCACACGAGCTATGGCTTCTTTTATAATCATTGGGGCCGGCATTGGCGGGCTCACAACGGCGCACGCGCTGCTAAGTCAGGGGCACTCGGTGCGGGTATACGAGGCCGCCGCGCGGCTGCGGGAAATTGGCGCCGGCGTGGTGCTGGGCGCTAATGCCATGCGCAGTCTCAGCCGGTTGCAGCTACAAGAAGCCGTGCAGGCCCAGGGCACTCCCATTACCCGTCTTTCGCTCAGTAACCAGCAGGGCCAGACGTTGCAAACCACGGACCCGACCTACTTTGCGCGCAAAATCGGCTTCGACAACCTGGGAATTCACCGCGCGGCACTGCAGCGGGTGCTGCTGGCCGGCCTGCCCGCGGGCATTGTCCGGCTTGGTACTCGGTTGGAGCGGTTTGAGGCTACTGCGGCGGGTGTAACGGCTCATTTTGCCGATGGTTCGCAGGCGCAAGCCGATGCGCTTATCGGGGCCGACGGTCTGCACTCGGCGGTGCGGCGCCAGCTACTGCCGGCTAGTCAGCCGCGCTTTGCGGGCTACACCTGCTGGCGGGCCGTGGTTGAGGCCCCGCAACTGGCGCTACCCGTGGGCAGTTCCATGGAAATCTGGGGCAACGGCGGGCGGCGCATCGGGTTCGTGCCCGTGGGCCAGGGGCAGGTTTACTGGTTTGCCTGCCTGAACAGCGCCGAACCGCGCAACCCGCACTTCGCGGCATTCCGAGTAGCCGATCTGCAACGCACCTTCGCCGATTTTCCGGCTCCCATTCCCGGGCTGCTGGCCTGCACCACCGACGCCCAGCTGCTTTGGAACGACATTCTGGACTTGCCGCCGCTGACGGCCCTGGCCTACGGGCGGGTGCTGCTGCTCGGCGACGCGGGCCATGCCACCACCCCCAATATGGGCCAGGGGGCCGGGCAGGCCGTGGAAGACGCGGCCGCCTTGGCCGACTGCTTAACGGCTACTCCGGATATTACGGCGGCTTTTCAGGCATTCGAGCGGCGGCGTCTGCCCCGCACCACGCGCATCGTCAACATGTCCTGGCAGCTGGGGCGTATGGCCCAGCTCGAAAACCCGGTGCTGGTGGGCGTGCGCAATGCTCTAATGCGCTGTCTGCCTCAAGCCGTGAGCCAGCAGCAGATGGCCTGGCTCTACGAGCTGTAAGCTTGCTGTTAGGTAGTTAGCTCCTTTTTGGGTTCGGGTTGCCGAGCCTCTTCGGTCTCTTCCTCCTTTTCTTCCGCAAAGCCCTCCTGTATTTTCTCAATGGCCTCCTGGTGGTCCTCCACGTCGGCCTCTTCGCAGTTTTCTTCCTGTATTTCCTTGTCCTGGGGCTCGTAGCTGAGCTTGAGGTAGATAGGAAAATGGTCGGAGCCGACGTAGGGCAGCCGCTGAATGTCGTCGACCTTAAAATCGGGGGACACGAATACGTGGTCGAGGGGCCAGCGTAGCAGCATGTAGTCGGCGTGGAAGGTGGGCAGCAGGCCGCGGCCCACGCGTGGGTCGAGCAGGCCGCTGATGCGCCGAAACAGCTCCGACGTATGGGACCAGGCCACGTCGTTCATGTCGCCAAACACGATGGTCGGCTCCTCCTTCTCCCCGATTTCCTTGCCGACCAGCAGCAGCTCCGCGTCGCGCTTGGTACTGGTTTTCGACTCGGCCGGCGCCGGGGGCTTGGGGTGCAGCCCGAATATCCGCACTTTGGTGTGCCCATCGGCCAGGATAACGCGCCCGTGCAGGGAGGGCACGTCGTCGTCGAGCAGGTACTTTATTTCGCACTTTTCCAGGGGCAGACGCGAGAAGAACAGCAGGCCGTAGGTGTTGTCGAGCGGCTCGTGGCAGGTGTAGGGGTGCGTTTCCTCCAGGGGCTTGAGCTGCTCATACCACCACTGGTCGGTTTCCACGGCCATAATCAGGTCGGGGTCCGTTTCCTGCAGCACGGCCAGCGCCCGGGCCCCCTGCTTGTTATACTGCAGCACGTTCATCACGGCCAGGCTCAGATGACGGGCGCCATCGGTCCGGGTGCTGTCGGCAATCTGCTTGCTGGCTACGGGCGTGTAGGGCACAATACGAAACGACTGGTACACCACCGCGGCCCCCAATGCGGCCAGCAGCCCCAGGCCCCAGTAGCCCGGCAGCTGGTGCCAGTTCAGCGCCAGGCCCGCACCAATGGTGAGCAGGGCTATGGCGACAATCTGCAGGCGGGGAAAGTCAAAAATCCGGATCCACCAGGCGGTTTCGCGTAGCAGCGGCAGCAGCGTAGCCACCAGCGACGCCAGCGTGAGCAGCAGCGTCAGCCCGTGGGCCAGCAGAATCCAAAGGGGAGCGTCTAGGTCAGGCACAGAGGGGAAATTGTGAAGTTGTAGAGGTGCGGGCTGACAAAGTGGTGCGTTGAAGTTTAAAAGTCGGGCAGCTAAGATCGGTGAGCAACAAACCCGCCATTCTTTCAACTTACCAGTTCACCTATTCGTCGCTGAATCCACCTTTGCGGAGCTCCTCGATAGTACGCATCACTTTGTCTTTGAGCGAAGTACGGTACTTTTCCAATACATCAGCCAGGCGGGCGTTGCTCAGCGCCAGCATCTGGGTGGCCAGTACAGCAGCGTTGGCGGCGCCGTCGATGGCCACCGTAGCTACCGGTACGCCGGCTGGCATCTGCAGCATGGACAGCACCGAGTCGAGGCCGCGGATGGAAGTCGAGGAGTTGATGGGCACCCCGATGACGGGCAGCGTGGTGAAGGAAGCCAGCATGCCGGGCAGGTGGGCCGCCCCGCCCCCACCGGCAATAATGACGCGCATGCCGCGCTTGCGGGCCGTTTCGCCGTACTCGATGAGGCGGTAGGGCGTGCGGTGCGGCGACACCAGCGTAATTTCGTGGGGCACGCCAAACTGCCGCAGCAGCTCGGCCGCCGCCGACATGATTTTCAGGTCGGACTGGCTACCCATGACGATGCCAACCAGCGGGGTATCACGGTAATCGTCGGCGGCCGGAGCCGCGGGAGAAGCAGTGTTCATGCAAATAGGATGAAAAAAAGGCGGGTGGGGTGCCTTCTAAGCGCTTGTACGCGACAGTAATGCTACGGTTGGCTTTCCAAACATACCATTTTAACCTGTTTGCTGATACCCAATCCCTCGTACCTTTACCCGCCTTCCACTTCCCCGCCTCGGTACATGGAAATACTACTAGCCACCTTCACCACTCTGTTTTCCGTCGTGAATCCCTTCGGGGCCATGCCGGTTTTCCTGACCCTGACGGAGGAAGATTCGCCTAGTCACCGGGCACAGATCGGGCTGCGGGCCTGCCTGTATATGGTGGGGGTGCTGTCGGTATCGTTTTTTGCGGGCCAATACGTGCTCAACTTCTTTGGCATCAACATTCACCACCTGCGCATTGCGGGCGGCATTCTGCTCATGCGCTCGGCTTTCGACTTGCTGACGCCGGGCGGCAACCGGGCCAAGGTGTCGGAGGCTACGCTGGAGGAAAGCATGCACAAGGAGGACATTTCGTTTACTCCGCTGGCCATGCCCATGCTTTCGGGGCCGGGCTCCATGGCCGTGTGCATCGGCCTGTTTACCGAAAAGCTGACCTACCTTGACATGGGCCTGATTTTTTTCGGCTTTGTGTTGGTAGCCGTGGCCGCTTATATTATTCTGATGTCGTCGTTGCGCCTGACGCGCTTTCTGGGCCGGCCCGGCATGGCGGCCCTGGCCCGCATCATGGGTTTTCTGACCCTGGCTATCGGGGTGAATTTTATGGCTACGGCCATCAAAGCGCTGTTTCAGGAGTAGCAACGCGGGGGCATTTCAGCTTTAAGTGGCCCGCCGTCCGTAGTATCTACCTCTTCCTGTTCCGTTCAGCCGACCTCTAACCGCTTTCCGTCATGGCCGCTTTCGATACTACCGAGCACTCCCACCGCCGCTTCAACCCGCTCACCGGTGAGTGGATTCTGGTGTCGCCGCACCGCTCCAAGCGGCCGTGGCAGGGCCAGCAGGAAGAGCCCGAAGCCGATAGCCGCCCCGCCTACGACCCCACCTGCTACCTCTGCCCCGGCAACACCCGTGCGGGCGGCGCCGTGAACCCCGCCTACGACAGCACCTTCGTGTTCGACAACGACTTCGCCGCCCTGCAGGCCGATGTGCCCGCCGGCAGTGTGAACGTGGGCGGCCTGCTACGGGCCGAAGCTGAATCGGGAGTGGCCCGGGTTATCTGCTTCTCCCCCCGCCACGATTTGACGCTGCCCGAAATGGAGCCGGCCGCCATCCGGCACGTGGTGGAAGTGTGGGTGGAGCAGTACCAGGAGCTGGGCGCACGGGACGACATCAACTACGTGCAGATCTTCGAGAACAAGGGCTTTATGATGGGCTGCTCCAACCCGCACCCGCACGGCCAGATCTGGGCCCAGCGCACTGTACCGGCCGATCCGGCCAAGGAAACGGTGCAGCAGGCCGCTTACTTTGCCGAGCACGGCCGCAGCCTGCTGCTCGACTACGTGGAGCTGGAACTTCGGGAACAAACCCGCGTGGTGTACCAGAATGAGCACTTCGTGACCTTGGTGCCTTATTGGGCCGTGTGGCCGTTCGAGACGATGATTTTGCCTCGCCGCCACGTCACCTCCATCGAGCAGCTGACCGATGCCGAGAAGAATAGCTTTGCCGAAGCCCTGCGCGACCTGACCATCCGCTACGACAACCTGTTCCAGATTTCTTTCCCCTATTCCGCTGGCCTGCACCAGCGCCCCACCGACGGGCAGCAGCACGAAAGCTGGCACGTACACATGCACTTCTACCCGCCCCTGCTGCGCTCAGCCGCGGTGCGCAAGTTTATGGTGGGCTACGAAATGCTGGCCAACCCCCAGCGCGACATCACCCCCGAATGGGCCGCCGAGCGGTTGCGCAGCCTGCCCACGGTGCATTATAAGCAGGCGGCCAAGAAGTGACAGTAAAATAGTACAATCAACCTATTATCTTAATATTACTCCGTGTGAATCAACTAGGTTAGACCAACCCCTCTATATGAATGCATATATCATAAGTATTTGCACAAGCGTTATTATCACTTTAACCTTAACATCTTGTAGCAAGAAAAATATATGCAAATCAGAAGGTAAGTATATAAAGCATGTTGATTTAAATAAAGCCCATTTGATTCCCAGCACCTACTGTATCGAAGGTTATAGTCATCATAAGTCAGTTAACAAAGGATTTATTAAGTTAAATATCTACGACAGGACAACTGGAAACCAAATAAATGAAAGTGTCGCTTGGCTTAATAACCAAAAGATTCATATTGAAAAAGGAGCAGCAGAAAAAGAGGTTGAGTCTGGTTCCTATGAACTAGATGTAAGTGCCCTTAGCACCTCTTCTCTTTCAATAAAAATTAAAAATATAGATATTCCGAAAGGAAAATCTGTGACAGTAAATGTCTTTTTAGGAAGCAGCTTACAATTCTAAATGCTACAAATAGAGGAATAGAGTAAGAGCTTTCCTTAAGCTTAAAATTGATAGACTTTACGACATCTGAGAGCCTATTCCTTTTAAGTTATGCTCTACTCCTGCACTTCTCTTAGGTATTGCTGCCCCGCAGGCCGTAACTTGCGCCCGATTTCCGGCATCCCTGCCTTTTTCTATGCTCAAGAACGACCTCCTGCTCCGCGCCGCCCGTGGCGAAGAAACCGAACGTACTCCCGTGTGGCTCATGCGCCAGGCGGGCCGTATTTTGCCTGAATACCGTGCCCTGCGCGGCCGCCTGAGCGGCTTCAAGGAGCTGGTAGAAACGCCGGAGCTGGCTGCCGAAGTCACCATTCAGCCCGTGGACGCCCTGGATGTGGATGCGGCCATTATCTTCTCCGATATCCTGGTAGTGCCCGAAGCCATGGGCCTTACCTACGAAATGGTGGAAGCCCGCGGTCCGCTGTTTCCCGAAACCATTAAATCGGCGCAGGACGTGGCCCGGATGCGCGTGGCCGACCCCGAGGAGCACCTGGGCTACGTGCTGGAGGCCATTCGCGTGACCAAGCGCGCCCTGAACGGCCGGGTTCCGCTTATCGGCTTTGCCGGCGCGCCCTGGACGATTCTGGCTTACATGGTGGAAGGCCACGGCTCCAAGACCTTCAGCAAGGCCCGCCGCATGCTCTACACCGACCCCGAGCTGGCCCACGAGCTGCTGGACAAAATCACGCGCACCACTATTGCCTACCTGCAAGCCCAGATTGAGGCCGGCGCTAACCTGGTGCAGGTGTTCGACTCCTGGGCCGGCATCCTGCCCCCCGACCACTACCAGCAGTTTTCGGCCCGCTACATTGCCGCCATCTGCGACGCCATGCCGGCCGATATTCCCGTCACGGTGTTTGCCAAAGGGGCTTGGTTTGCCGTGCAGGACTTCGCCCATTTCAACTGCCGCACCATCGGCCTCGACTGGAACGAAGACCCGCGCCTGGTGCGCGCCGCCATCGGCACTGGCAAAACCCTGCAAGGAAACCTCGACCCCTGTGCCCTCTACGGCAGCCGTGAGCAGGTCCAGACAGCTACTATTGAGATGCTGCGCCGCTTCGGTCCCCACGGCCACATTGCCAACCTCGGCCACGGTGTATACCCCGACACCGACCCCGACAACGTGCGCGTGTTCATCAACACGGTCAAGGAATTCAGCACCCTGGCCCGCGAAGGAAACATCTAGCCAGTCCTTACGGGACGGCACGTTTTGTCCTTGCAAGGACGCAGGACGAAGCCATCCGGTCGCTGCGAAGTGACAAACGCTCTTTTACCAGAAAGCCCTTTACTACTGCCGTAGTAAAGGGCTTTTCAGTTTAGAAAGCTCAGTACATTTCAGAGGCCGGATGGCCGCGCGTTGCTCGTAATGACTCATTCCTCACATTGGCTCTTCAGCCCTTCAGCTCATTAAACCCGTTGCTTGGGCTTCTTCCAATAGCAACTGTTTTTCTATTGGCACCACGCCGACCTGCTCGCAGACCAGGCCGCCGCCGAGGTTGGCCAGGGCAGCAATAACCGGCGGCTCCAGGCCCAGGGCTACACATAGCGCGGCAATGCTGATAACCGTGTCGCCGGCCCCGGATACGTCAGAAATCATCCGCAGGTGGGCCGGAATGTAGCTACGGCCACTTTGCTTTGACTCGCTGAACACACCCCGCTCCGAAAGGGTAACCAGCACGATTTCGGGCAGCAGCAGCTCGCGCAAACGCGCTACGGCAGCTTCAAACTGGGGCCGGTCGGCATCGGTGTCGCCGAACTCCAACTTGAGGCCCTCGCGCAACTCCTTCAGGTTGGGCTTGAACAGGGTGCAGTGCTGGTAGGCCAGAAAGTTCTTCTTCTTGGGGTCGACGACGGTGGGAATGCCCTTCTGCCGGGCCAACTCAATGAAGTAGGCAATGCTGCCGGCGTTAAGCACGCCCTTATCGTAGTCCTCGAAAATCACCACGTCGGCGCGGCTGATGAGGGCTTCGTAGCGGGCCTGCAGCTCCCGGGCTTCCAGCACATTCAGGTCGGTTTCTACTTCCGAGTCGATGCGCAGTAGGTGCTGCCCGGCGGCCAGAATGCGCTGCTTCACGGTGGTGGGCCGGGCGGCGCTGCGCACGATGCCCTCGGCCGAGAGGTCCTTGTCGCGCAGCAGCTCCAGCAGCTGGTCGCCACCGTTATCCTCGCCGATTACGGCGCACAGCAGCGGTGTAGCGCCCAGGGCCTGCACGTTCAGGGCTACGTTGGCGGCCCCGCCCAGGCGCTGCTCGGTGCGGCTCACGTTTACCACGGGCACGGGCGCCTCGGGCGAGAGGCGGCTGGCTTTGCCCCACACGTAGGCGTCCATCATCACGTCGCCCACGATGAGCACGGTCAGGCGGTTGAAGGCATCAAATACGGCGGGAAGTGTGGCAGGCGAAGCAGCAGTCGACATCAAGGCAAGTGGTAAGAGAAGCGGCAAAGGTAAACAGGCGCGGCGGGATGGGCGGTATGCAGGATTGCAGAGTGGGATTGAGTAAAAAAGAACTGTCATCCTGAGCAAAGCGCAGGACCCTATTACGGCAGTCGAAGTCGTTGTTACGGCTCGTTCTACTGTAATAAGGTCCTGCGCTTTGCTCAGGATGACAGCCGTTTCTTAGCGACCTAATGCGAAAAGCACATTCTACACCAGCTTATCCAGACTCACCTTGATGCGGCGGAAGGCTTCGCGCAGCTTGTCGTCGGCGGCGGCGGTGCTGAAGCGGATGCAGCTGGGCGCCCCGAAAGCCTCACCCGTCACGGCCGCCACGTGGGCGTCGTTAAGCATGTACAGGGCTAGGTCGGTGGCCGTATTGATAGCGGAGCCATCGGGGGCAGTGCGGCCGAAATAAGCGCTGACGTCAGGAAAAATGTAGAAGGCGCCGCTGGGCGTGGGCGTTTTAAAGCCCGAAATTTCCTTCACCTGCTCCAGCACCATGTCGCGGCGGCGGCGGTAGGCTTCCACCATGGTATCGGCCGAGGAACGGCCGCCCTGCAGGGCGGCCAGGGCCGCGCGCTGGGCCACCGAGCAGGTACCGGACGTAATCTGGCTCTGCATTTTCTCGCAGGCGGCGGCAATCTGCTTGGTAGCGGCCAGGTAGCCCACGCGCCAGCCCGTCATGGCGTAACCTTTCGAAAAGCCATTCACCGTAATCACCCGGTCCTTGATTTCGTCGAACTGGGCCAGGCTGGCATGCTCACCCACGAAGTTGATGTACTCGTAGATTTCGTCGGCCAATACGTGTACCTGGGGGTAGCGGGCCACCACTTCGGCAATGCCGGCCAACTCCTCGCGCGAGAAAACCGAGCCGGTCGGGTTGCAGGGCGAGGAATACATGATAAGCTTGGTGCGGGGCGTAATGGCCGCTTCGAGCTGTTCGGCCGTCACCTTGTAGTCGTTTTCCAGGGTACCCAGCAACGGCACGCTCACGCCCTCGGCCAGGCGCACCATTTCCTCGTAGCTTACCCAGTAGGGCGCAAACACGATGACTTCGTCGCCGGGATTCACCAGGCTCATCACGGCATTGGCCAGGGCCTGCTTGGCGCCGGTGCTTACCACGATATTCTCGGCTTGGTACTCCAGCTGGTTTTCGCGCTGAAGCTTGGCAGCAATGGCTTGGCGCAGGTCCAGGTAGCCAGGCACGGGCATGTACTTGGTGTAGCCTTCATCCATGGCCTTTTTAGCGGCCTCGCGGATGTATTCCGGCGTGTCAAAATCCGGCTCGCCAAAGCTCAGATTAATCACGTCGATGCCCTGGGCCATCAGCTCGCGGGCTTTTTTGGCCATGGCAATGGTTTGAGACTCCTGCAGGGCGCTGATGCGCTCGGACAGGACGGAAGTAGGTGATACGGCGGCAGTAGTAGCCATAGAAAACAGGTTGGGATGGGAGGCTGCAAAAGTACGGATTTGCCCCCGAATTGGCCGGGACGCTGCTGGCTTGCCGCACCCGACAAGGGCCGGAATCCCCGGCAACGTGGGCAAACAATTCTGGGCAAACAATTTAAATTGTTTGCCCAGAATTGTTTGCGAAACAACGACCCGGCTTTTCACCCCTGCCGGCCTAGTTCGCGCAGGCAGTGCAGGATAATGCTCAGGTCCATAGAGGGCTCGTAGTCTTTGGCGTAGAGCAGCTCCAGGCGGCGGCGCGTGGCCTCAGTAAGGGCGGCCTGGGCGTGGGCCGCATCGGCGGGCGAGAGGATGGCCCGGGCCGAGCGGCGCGGCGGCGCGGCGTGGCGCAGGCCCACCCAGGTGCTGCTGCCCGACAGCACCCGCAGGCAGTTGCGCAGAAAGCCTGCCTTTTCCTTTTGCAGCCAGACAATCAGCGGTGAGCCCAGCAGCAGCGCCAGACTCAGGAACACGTCGAGCAGGCGCTTGTTGCGGGCTTGCTGGGGCTGGTAGAGGTTCAGGGCAATGTCGAGGGCATAGTAGTCGCCGGGCGCGTCCTTGCTGGAGCTGCCGATGATGTACTCACTGTCTTCGGGCAAGATCTTGTAGGCCACCGGAGGCTGCTGGGGCAGCTCCACCATCAGGGCAATAATCTGGCTGGCGGAAAGGTCCTTGCCGCAGAAAATCAGCTCATCCAGCGCGTAGATGCGGATAATATCGTCGAGCTGCCGCACTTCGCCGAGGGAGTCGTCCGGCGAGGTGGTGAAAGGGTGAGACGGTGAGTTTTCCTGTTCAGCGGCGTTGGGGGTTACGTAGCCGATGATGCGGGCCTGCACGGCGGCAGTTTCCAGCAGCTGGCGCACCCGCTTGCTTTCGGCGGCCGAGCCTACAATAGCCACGTTTTTCTGGCGCCGCTCGTTCAGGCGCAGGTCGCGGTAGCGCCAGAAGTGCAGAGCCAGGCGCCGCCCCACCAAGGCGGCCACGCTCCAGACGCCGCCCAGAATGATGAGGGCTTTGGAGAAGCGGTAAGCATCCAGGAAGTTGGAAACGGCCGAAATGAGCACCGTTCCCAGGAAGATACCGCGCACGATACGGCCGGTTTTGGTGGGCTGGTCGTAGGCCCCGCTGAAGTAGGCCGAGGTGAGCCACACCACGATGTAGGCCGGCACGGCCAGGAGCATAAACTCGGGCGGGTAATCGGTGCGCACGTACTTGTGGTTCTGTTCCCAGTAGGATTTCAGAAAGTACATACCTCCGTAAATCAGGCCGGCATCGAGCAGCACGGGCGCGGCCTGCAGCAGCAGCCGCTGCCCCACGGCCAACCCCGCCCGCAGCCAGATGGCCAGGTTGATGAGCAGGGAAAACGTGCCGGCGCGCTGCGGGGCGAAGTGCTTGCGGGCAAAAATCACCATGGCCCGGTAGAACACGAACACGTAGTTGACGCTCGTACGCTTGGTGCTCTCGCCCTTGTAGTGAATGATGCGGGTGCCGGGGAAGTAGTAGTTTTTCCAGCCGCCCTGGGTTAGGCGGTACGAGAGGTCGATGTCCTCGCCGTACATGAAGTAGTCCTCGTCGAGCAGGCCGACCTGGGCCAGGGCGGTGGCGCGCATCAGCATGAAGGCCCCGCTGAGCACTTCAATTTCGTGGGACTGGTCTTTGTCGAGGAAACCCAGGTGGTAGCGGCCAAACGTGCGCGACTTCGGAAACAGACTGGCCAGCCCGAAAATCTTGTAGAAGGCCACAGCCGGCGTGGGCAGTCCCCGCTTGCTTTCGGGCAGAAACTTGCCCTGGCCATCGAGCATTTTCACGCCCAGGCCGCCGGCCTGCGGGTGCTCGTCCATGAAGGCGCAGCAGGCCCGGAAGGTATCCTCCTCCACCACCGTGTCGGGGTTGAGCAAGAGCACGTACTCGCCCCTGGACACCCAAATCGCCTGGTTATTGGCCTTGCTGAAGCCGGGATTGTCCTTGTTTTCGATCAGGATAACCTCCGGAAAGCGGGCCCGCACCATGGCCACCGAGCCGTCCACGGAGTTGTTGTCGACCACGAAAACCTCAGCCGGTGCGCCCAGCTTTTCCACCGCCCGCCGCACCGACAACAGGGCCTGCTCCAGAAAATAGCAGACGTTGTAGTTGACGATGACGATGGAAAGCTTCACGGCGGGCAATGGGCGGCGGGGTCAGGAGCGGCGAAAGTTACGCAGCGCACCCGGTATTGCGAGGCCCCGCAACAAAACCGTATTGTGGCCAAGCCTAAGATGGAGGTCGTGACGCGGTTTTCCTGCCTTTGCCAAGGGCGACGCCATCCGGCTTCTTTCCCTCATGTCCTTGTGAGCATTCTGCGCATGAAGCAGAGACGTAGCAATGCGTCCTCTGAAATGTAGAAAGCTTTCTAAAGTGAAAAGCCCCTTGCTACGGCGGTAGTAAGGGGCTTTCTGGTAAAAGAACATTGGTGACTAGCAAAGGACGGATTGCCGCGTCTCTGCTTCATGCGCAGAATGCTCGCAAGGACATGAGGGAATCAGCCTTGCTTGGCCTGGCGGGTGCGCTCCACGATGGAGCGGCCCAAGGTGATTTCGTCGGCGTATTCCAACTCGCCGCCCATCGGAATGCCACGGGCAATGGTGCTGATGTGCACGTCGGGAAACTCGCGCAGCTTACGGGACAGGAAAAACGCGGTGGTGTCGCCTTCCATCGTGGGGCTGATGGCCAGGATAATTTCCTTGATTTCCGACTCGGGAATGCGGGTCAGCAGCGTGTCGATGTGCAGGTCGCTGGGGCCGATGCCCTCAATAGGTGAAATCACGCCGCCCAGCACGTGGTACACGCCCTGGTACTGGCCGGTATTTTCGATGGCAATAACGTCGCGGATATCCGACACGACGCACACCATGCTATGGTCGCGCAGCTTGTTGGCGCAGATGCTGCACTCCTCCGTGTCGGAGATATTATGACAGGTTTGACAATAGGTAATCTCGAAGCGCATCTTGGCCAGAGCCTCGGCCAGCGAGCTGGTGGCTTCGGTTTCGGCTTTGAGCAGGTGCAGCGTGAGGCGCAAAGCGGTTTTGCGGCCGATACCGGGCAGCTTCGCCAACTCTCCTACTGCGTTTTCTATTAGTTTGGAAGGAAACTCCATTAAATCTAATGTGAGAAATGTGGGTAATGTGTCGGAATGCGGTGAATGTGATTTTAAGTGTGCTGATGGGCTATTAGGCTATCTAAAATTGGCCACTCATGCACCAGCTAACCGGGCTTTGAGCCATCCGGATAGCACATTCGCCACATTTCTCACATTCACCACATTGCCTACAGTACGTCGGCCGAAATACCCCGGTCGTGGATGGCGGTGCACATGTCGGCCAGTTCCTCATAGGCGCCGTGCTTCACGGTGCACTGCCCCTTATGGTGAATCAGCAGGGTACACTGCTCGGCTTGTTCCGGCTCGTGGCCGCACACGTCGATCAGGGTTCGGATAACGTGCTCGAAGGTGTTCACGTCATCGTTGTACACGATTAGGTCGCGGACCTCGATGGTTTCTTCCAGCAGCAGTACATCCTCGTCGTAGTCGATTTGCGGTTTGGTGGTCATGGCACAAAAGTACGGAAAATCGAGTAAAAAAGCCTGTTTACCGGGCTTCCCCGGCGTAGTATAACCCACTTACCGTCAGAATCGTTTCCCGGTTTCGCTACAATATCCGGGGCCGGCTATATGCCCCGCATATACCGTTTTACCCCGTCAAAACAACTGGGCGGCGGCTGCGGGGTTGTTCGCAAATCCGGTGTAATTTCCAGCTTTCAATTCCCTCCCTTTTTCTCTTCTATGCTTACTCTCCCCTCGCGCCTGGCCCTGCTGTTGGGTCTGGCCCTGGTGCTGCAGCTGCCGGCCCGCGCCCAGCAGAAGCTGCTCACGATGGAGGATGCCTTCCTCAACCGCAGCCTGCAACCCCAGAACCTGCGGCAGCTCACCTGGATTCCGGGCTCGAATGATGAATATAGCTACGTGCGTACCACCGGCGGCCAGGACGAGCTGGTGCGCGGCGCGGCCACTACTGACAAGCTCACCACGGCGGTGCCCGTTGCCCAGCTTAGCGCGGCCCTGAAAGCGGCCGGCGCTGACGAAGCCAAAGCCTTTCCGGCAGTGCAGTGGCTGAATGCCGGCACGCTGCTGGTCACGAGCAAAGGCCAGGTGTACGGCTATACCGTTGCCACCGGCCAGGCCAGCAAGCTGCTGGCCTACGACCCGGCGGCCGAAAACGTGGAAATGGACCCCACTAAAACCCGGGTGGCCTACACCAAAGCCCAGAACCTCTACATCTCCCTGGCGGGCCGCGAAAATGAGGCCGTAACCCAGGAACCCAACCCCGGCATCGTGAACGGGCAGGCGGCCCACCGCTCGGAGTTCGGCATCACGAAGGGCACGTTCTGGAGCCCCCAGGGCCGGAAGCTGGCCTTCTACCGCATGGATCAGACGATGGTAACGGATTATCCGCTCGTAACGGTGCTGCCCGTGCCGGCCCAGGCCACGCCCATTAAATACCCCATGGCCGGCGACAAAAGCCACGAGGTAACGGTGGGCATCTACGACGTAGAGTCGCGCAAAACCGTGTTTCTGCAAACCGGGGAGCCCCGGGAGCAGTATCTGACCAACCTTAGCTGGAGCCCCGACGAGAAGTTTATCTACGTGGCCGTGCTCAACCGGGGCCAGAACCACATGGAGCTGAAGCAGTACGACGCCACGTCGGGCGCGTTCGTCAAGACGCTGTTCGAGGAGAAAGACGACAAGTACGTGGAGCCCCAGCACTCGCTGCTTTTCGTGCCCGGCAAGGCCGACCAGTTCGTCTGGCAGAGCCAGCGCGACGGCTACAACCACCTCTACCTCTACTCCACCGGCGGCAAACTGCTGCGCCAGCTCACCAAGGGCAACTTTGTGGTAACCGAGGTACTGGGCTTCGACGCCAAAGGTAAGGAGGTAATTTTCACGGCTACGGCCACCGACGGGCTGGAGCGCCAGATTCAGGCCGTCGGTTTGGGTGGCGGCAAGCTGCGGCGCGTGTCGACGGCAGCCGGCACCCACGCGGGCACCCTGAGCCCTTCCGGAAAGTACGTGCTGGACAATTACAGCAGCAGCACGATACCGCGCCTGATTCAGACCCTGAGCGTGGCTACCGGCAAGGTCGGCGCTACGCTGCTGACCGCCCCCAACCCGGTGGAAGGCTACGCGCTGGGCCAGACCAGGCTGGTAACGGTGAAGGCCGCCGACGGCCAGACGACGCTTAACGCCCGCCTTATCACGCCGCCCAACTTCGATGCCGGCAAGAAATACCCCACGGTGGTCTACCTCTACGGCGGCCCGCACGTGCAGCTCGTGACCAACAGCTGGCTGAGCGGTTCCAACCTCTGGATGCAGCTCATGGCCCAGAAAGGCTACGTGGTCTTTACCATCGACTCGCGGGGCTCGGGCAACCGGGGCCGGGCCTTCGAGCAGGCTACCTTCCGCCAGCTGGGCACCGCCGAAATGGCCGACCAGCTCCAGGGCGTCGACTACCTCAAAAGCCTGCCCTACGTCGACCAAACCCGCATCGGCATTCACGGCTGGAGCTTCGGCGGCTTCATGACCACCACGATGATGACGCGCAGCCCCGGCACGTTCAAAGTGGGCATTGGGGGCGGCCCGGTTATCGACTGGCGCCTGTACGAGGTGATGTACACGGAGCGCTACATGGATACGCCCCAGGAAAACCCCGAGGGCTACGCCCAGGCCAACCTGCTAAACTACGTCGACAAGCTCCGGGGCCGCCTGCTGCTCATTCACGGCACCGTGGACGACGTGGTGGTGTGGCAGCACAGCCTCGACTACCTCAAAACGGCCGTCGACAAGGGCATTCAACTCGACTACTTCGTGTACCCCGGCCACCCGCACAACGTGGGCGGCAAAGACCGGGTGCACCTCTACCACAAGATTACCCAGTACTTCGACGAGCATCTGTAACGCCTGCTGCCGGCCGCACGGTGCTGTTGCAGCGGCTGGCCGTTTCTTGCGCCCACTCTTCCCCATCCCTATAACCTACCCCGCCGAATGAAATATCTGCTTCTCGCCGGCTTGCTGCTGGGGTTGCTGCCACCGGCCGTGGCCCAGGCTCAAGCCCAAACCAAGCCCCAGCCCGACACGGTGCGCATCAGCCGCATCGACGCCCGCTCCAACGCGGTGACGACGGTGGAAGTCGACTCCCTGGATTTTCTGAAGGCCATGGCCATCAACGAGGCAATCTTCAAGACCTTCAGCGGGCAGCTGTTCCTGGGACTGGGCTACGCCCGCGCCGACTACAGCGGCCTGAACGACGTGCTGCGCCAGGGCGGCTACCCCGTCGTCGATGGCGGGCAGTTTGCCTACGGCGGCGGCGGCAGCGTCCGGTTCAAGCACATCCTGCTGGGCATGGAAGCCGTGGTGTACGAGTTCAAGAAAGAGGATCAGGAGCGGAAAACCATGCTCAACTCATCCAATGTGATGAACTACCTGGGTTATGCTTGGCTCAATGCCAAGCAGACCCAGTGCTTCACTCCCACCTTGGGCGTCACCTACAACTCGGCCGATATCACCCTTATCGACCAGGCGCTGAGCGGTACCACCACGGCCGCCAACCTGCTTGCCAGCCCGGCCTACAGCCGCACGCTGCGCTACACCAGCACTTCGCTGGCCCTGGGGGCGCACTACGAGTTCTACCCCTTCGACCCCTCGGTGCTCAAGCGCTGCGTGGTCGGCCTGCACGTAACCTACTCCGCCCGCCTCGGCCGCGGCAGCTACTATGCCGACCACTATAAGCAGAAAATCGAGGGTCCGAACCTCAACCCGATGCAGTTTTCGGCCCGCGCCGTGTTTGGGTTCGTGCTGTAAAAGCGGCTGCATACCAACGCAAAAAAGCCACTCACTGTAATGCGAGTGGCTTTTTGCGTGTCAGAAGCTAGTTAAAGACGTTATGCTTGATCTGTCGTCCGCCTGCCGAAGCATGACGGGCTTAGGGCGCGCGAAATTCCTGGCTGGCTCACAGTGATGTTTAAACTCCGCTGGCTCGGAACAACTTCCCGGCCGCAGCCTACTGCTTAATCTGCCGGTTGATGGTTTCGTCGGTAATCTTGTCGTCGTCCATCAGCAGCAGGGCTTTACTCAAGATGATGGACAGCACCGCGTCGCCCTCGAAGGGCAGAAACACGTCGGGCGTCAGGGACTTGGCCGAGCGGTCGGGCACAATGCACAGGTACTGGTCGTTGGGCTCCATCAGGATGTTGCCGCTGCCCAGGTGGATTTTGTAGGTCCGCAGCTTGCCGCGCACCACCAGAAACCGGTCCTTTATTTCGCTCACCTTCCCAATTTTCATGCGGGGCACGAGGCGTTCCAGGGCCAGTTTGCGGTTTTTGGCCACTTCGCCCAACTCCCCGAAGCTGTAGCTCTCCCAGTAGTTGCGGTAGGCGGGCAGGCCGCCGTTGTCGCGCCACTGCGGGTCATTGCCCACGCTGCTTACGCCCACAAACAGGTCCACGTCGCGCATTACTTCCGAGAAAATCAGCGGCGGCACCTCGGGCAGCGGTACCGCACCCCGGCCGTTTACAAACCGGATTTGGTCGGTGCTGACGTAGTTCCAGATACCGGTATCGTTCCAGGCGTCGTCGGCATTCACTTCGCTCACCCAAAACTGCGCTTCCAGGCCGTAGGCGGGCAACGCCAGCGTTGCCGTGTCGGTTTCGTAACCCTTGTCGTAGGCGCCCATCAGGCTGTAGCGCCAGCCGCGCAGCTTGGTCAGGGAGTTAAACTGATGCTGGCGCAGCACGTGGGCTGCCATGCGGTTGGAATAAGTGCCCGTGCGCTCCTCGGGCGGCGTGAGCAGGTACAGCTCCCGGAACGCCTGTTTCAGGGGCTGGCGGCGCTGCTCGTCTTCCAGCAGCTTGCGCCAGGCCAGCACCTCGGCGGCCGGGGCCAGCACCGGGTGCCAGAGCTGCACCTGCGCGTCGTCGGCCGGTGCGGGCACGGGCTGGCCCTGGGCATCGCGCCAGGCCTCGCGCAGCCACAGCGCGTCGGTATGGGAGCCGTCGGGGTGGTGAAAGCGCCAGATCAGCTGCCGGGTGAGGTAGCTCAGCAGGTCGTGCTCGAAGTAATACTGCCGGAACCAGGCCAGCGGCAGCCGGCGCCCAACGATGAAGCTCCGGTCGAGCCGGTCGCGCTGGGCCGTGAGGGTTTGCTGGGCCAGGGCCTGGATTTCCTTCAGCTCTTTCAGCTCGGCGGCGTGGGTTTTCTTCAGGGCCGCGGGCACCGACTTCAGCGCCTTGCCCTCTTTCGACCACTGCACGGCCGCTTTACCATCGGTCAGCTCCAGCACGGCCTGGTAGTCACCGTATGTGAAGTTGGCCCGACCAGCCACCAGGCCGCAGGTGGGCACGGCCATATCCTCAATTTCGGTGGGCGTAACGCCCAGCTCCAACGAGGCTTTTTCTATGTGGTTGCTAATCAGGGCCTGGGCACTGGTTTGCTTTATCTTAAGCCGGAGGCGCGAGAGGTGCGCCACGCCGGGCAGGCCGCCCCGGGCCAGCGCCAGCACGCAGGCATTGCCCAGGCTGGGGGCCAGCGGACCTTTGCCCGGTACTTTGCGGTAGCACTTCAGGGCCAGCTCGGCCAAAGACGCCTGCATGGCCGGCGTCAGCAGCGGAATACTCGTCCAGATCAGTCCCTTGGCCGCATTCAGGCCCGTGGTGGTTAGCAGGTACGAGTCGGAGTAGGTGCTCGGGTCGTCGCCGAGGTGGAAGGTTTGCACCGGCAGCTGCGTCAGGCCGCTGAGCCAGACGCTGTAATGGGCCGCCACGACCGGCTCGCCCACGGCAGCAATGGCTGCGGCGGCTTCTTTTAGAAACTTGGCCGTGGGCTGGCTTCCGCTGGCTTTCTGCCAAAGCTGCAACAGCTTCAGCCAAGGCTGGGCAGTGGCCGGCTCCAGCTCGGCCACAAACTCATTCAGCGCCTGCCCGAAAGCGTCGCCGTCGGAGAAAGCCACAGTGGGCAGCTCCGCCCCACCGCCTTCGCCCAGCAGCTCCTGCAGCTTTACGCGCAGCTTCATCAGGCCGTCGTCAGTCAGGTTGGCGGTCATGGCTTGCAGCAACCCGCGCAGGTAGGCGGCCACTTCCTCGCCCAGAGGCTGGTTTTTGGACTTTTTCTCCAACTGGCTTAGCGTGGCCAGCAGCGGGAAGTACACCATAGCCGTTGATATCGTCTGCACGGTTTGCTTTCTGCCGCCCAGGCCATACAGATCCAGAAGCCGCACAAAATCGGCGTTGCTCAGCGCCAGGGTCGTACGCAGCAGCACCTTGAGCAGGGCCTCCAGCTGGTAGCGCAGGTCGTAATGGGTATGGTCGCCCAGCAGGCGGCTTATTACCTGCGCCGTGACCAGCACCAGCCGTCCTTTGTAGGCAGCATCCTGCTCCCGGAGCGCCTGGTAGGAGTTCAGCTCCGTCAGCTTCAGCCCGTAGTAGCTCAGGTTGCGGTCCTTAATTTCGGTGAGAAACCGCAGCAGTACGGGCAGCATCTCCGCGGCCTCGGGCAAGTCGCTGGTCAGAATTTTAGGCAGTGCTTTTTTCTCTTTCGTCGGCATGAATACGGAGGCTGAAGGGAAAAACAACCGGGTAACTGCGGCCCGCAGGCGCGGCCACACGCTGGTCCAGCGGCGCATCAGCCCCCTACCAGCGGCGTGAGTTTAATAAAACTGGCCGTGGCCCCGCTGCCCAGCCACACTTCCTCGTCCAGACTATCCACCTGCCGGTCGTTGACGAGCACAAAGTAGCTGTTCTGCAGAAAGCCTTCCAGGGCCTTGTAGAGCTGGGTTTCGGTGTCAATCGGCTTGGCCTGACGCAGCAGCCGGAAGCCGTTCAGCACCCGCTCCGACTCGGTGGGCTGCACCAGGCCCTGAAATACGTCCTGCTGCCGGCTGTTGTAGGCGGCTACTTCCTGGTACACGCGCTGGGCAATCAATTCGCGCACCGTGAGCATTTCCTGGGCTATTTCCAGCTCCAGCCGGTTGAGGATGCCGCCCGCGACGGTTTCGTCCTGAATGGTGAGTAAGGCCATACAAAGTAGAATGTAGTTGACAATTGAAGTAGCTTCGCTGAACCGACTAAAGCAGTTAGCCGAGGCAATTTACTAATTTTATTAGCAAATCAAATTCCTTAGCATCTGTTTTTCACCGCGGGCGTATTGCCCAGGTAATTCCTTGTTCCAACCCGCGCCTTTCTCCATGCCCGTTCCGTCCTCCGACTTCAAGAAAGCCCTCAAACGCCTGCCCGACGCCGACAAGGAAAAGCTGCTGCTTCGGGCCGTGCGCCGCGACGCCGAGCTCTACGAAACCCTGGTGTTTGAGCTGCTGCCGGAAGTGACGGTGGAGCAGGTGTATGAGGAAACCACCGACCGGATTCACGAGCTGTTCAACGTGGCCGTAACGGGCCGCCTGCTCAACCGCAGCCTGAACAAGGCCCTGGGCAAAGCCGTGAAGGAGAGTGCCCGTTCGCGCCGCATTACCAAGGATAAGCGCCTGGAAATTGACCTGAACCTGTACGCGCTGCGCCTGATTTTCGACAACTATACCGGCCAGTTCGACTCGCCCTACAACGGCTTCTACGTAAGCACGGCCCGCCTCACGACCCGCACCGCCCAACTGATTCTCAATAACCTGCACGAAGATCTGTGGCTGGAATACAAGCCCGAGCTCGACGATTTCCTGACCCAGTTGCACGGCCGCAGCAAGAGCCGCAACCTGCGCTTCGAGCTGCCCCGGGAGCTGGTGTTGCCCGGGTAAAGCACCACTTCCGGAGTATATAGCGCTTATCAAATTAGACTATACTCAGTACAGCCTGGATATATTATTCAATCTGCTACAGGGCGCATACAGGCGGACAGGTAAATAAATAGTTTTGTTGGTTGGATCAGAATGTCTGGCCCGCTGTACCTATTCAGTTTACCTTTTCTCTCTTCTTTATGCGCAACACATTTACCCGTATTGTGGCTGGCTCGGCTCTGCTTTTTGCCACCGGCTGCGCGGGCGGTTACACGGCTATTCGTCCTACTACCGTTACTTCCTATACGTCGGTGACGTCGGCCAATAGCCCGGTAGAGTTCAGCTACCAGTACGGCGCCCTCTCGATACACGGCCGCAATAAAAAATACAACAAGAAAGAGCGTAAGCGCGGCTACCAGACCGTGGCGGTGAAAGTGAAAAACAACACCGATCAGGAGTTGAACTTCTCCCGCGACCTAGAGCTCTACTTCGGCGACCGGCCGGTAGCTCCGGTACCATCGGTGCAGGCTGCCAACGACTTGAAGCAAGGCGTCGCCATCTACCTGCTCTACCTGCTGCTGAACTTCAACGTGGGTGGCACCACCACGGTAAACTCCAGCACGGGCCAGACGACTACTTCGGGCGGGACGTTTATTCCTACGGGCCCTTTCATTGCGGGCGGCAACATGATAGGTGCCAGCCAGGCCAACAAGAACCTGCGCCTGGAGTTTGCCCAGCACGACCTGACCAACAAGAGCATCAAGCCCGGCGAAACCGTGTACGGCATCATCAGCCTGCGGGAAATGAACGTGGCCCCGCTGCACCTGGTACTGCGCAACAGCTCGGCCGCCACCCGCCCCAGCACCACGCCCGCCTCTCCTGCCCAGGCGCCGGCGCCGGCCCAGGCCGTGCCCGCCAACGGCGGCCAGAAGTAAGCTTCCCAGGATCTTTTTACACAAAAAAAGCCCTGTCGTTTCGTACGACGGGGCTTTTTTGTGGCAGTTAGAATCCGACTACTGCTTGGCAATAACGTTGAAGCTCAGCGTAAAGTCGTTGTCAATGGCTTTGTCGCCAATGCTTTCGAAGAACGACTTCGAGCCGTATTTAATGTCGAACTGCGTGCGGTCGATGGTGGCGGTGCCAACGGCGGAAGCTACGCCATTTTTCACGTCGAGAATGGCGGGGAACGTAACGGGCTTGGTGATGCCTTTGATGGTCAGGTTGCCGGTTACGGTCGAGTTGTTGGCGTTAGCCGCCGCGCCTTTGATGGGCGTAATTTTGGTGATTTTGAAGGTAGCGGTGGGGTTCTTCTCGACGCCGAAGAAGTCGTCGGCCCGCAGGTGGCCGACCAGTTTGCCGTTGGTGTCGGCATCGGTGATGTCGGTTACCTTCAGCGAGTTCATGTCAACAACAAAAGTACCGCCGGTGATTTTGTTACCGTTTACGGCTACGTCGCCGCTCTTGAACTGAATGGTGCCGTTGTGCTGGCCCGTAACTTTTTTGCCGACCCAACCCAGGGTGCTGAGCTGCGGCTGCACTTTGTACACTGTAGCGGCTTTGGTGCTGGTAGCAGCCTTAGGAGCCGAAGGATCTTTGGCTACGGCCGGCGCAGCCAGAATAGAAGCAACGAACAGGGCGGAAAGAGCGAATTTTTTCATGACAAATGTGGAGTGAAGGGAAAACGAAGTAACTGAAAGACGTCAGTCGCGGATTTTATCGAGTAAGGCATTCAGCTGCACGGCTTCTTCCACCGTCAGCGTTTGCAGGTTGTGCTGCTTGCTCAGCACTTCGGTGTCCATGCGCAGCAGCAGCTCCAGGGCGGCTTCGGTAATGCGAATGTCCACGGCCCGGCGGTTGCTGGGGCACACAGTACGCGTCACCAGCCCCTTGGCTTCGAGCTTGTCGACGATGCGGGAGGCGTTGCTGGTTTTGTCGAGCATGCGCTCAATGAGCAGGTTGACGGTAGCCGGCTTGGGATGCTGCCCCCGCAGAATGCGCAGAATGTTGAACTGGGGCAGGGTAAGGTCGAATTCGCGAAACGCCGCGGCCTGCTGCTGCTGCAGCCAGCCCGCCGTGTAAATCAGATTGATGTACCCTTTCTGGTACTCATCCTTAAATACGGGCTGCTTGATTTCGTCTTCGATTCTCATAATATGCATTCAGCGGGGCTGGATTACGTTGCAAATATATGTACATACATTTAATGTCGCAACACAGTTCCCGAATTTCTTTTTTCACCCCGGTGGCACCGGCAAAAAACTGAATTCGGGCAAACCCGTAAGTTCAGCCTACTAACCAAACTCCACGCCATGATTCGCCACCTCCCCGCCGCCGCACTGTTTTTGGCTTTGGCCGCTCCTGCCAGTGCCCTGGCACAAGCCACGCCCACCCGCCCGGCGGGGGCTGTAGTGGCCAATAGCACCGACCAGTTTCTGATGCGCGATGGCGAGGTAGTGCTGCGCCAGGGCTCTACCACCAAGCCCCTGACCCAGAACGTGGCCCTAGCCGATGGCACGAAGATCAACTATAAAAGTGGTATTGTGGAGCTGCCCGGAGGCAAAAAAACCACCCTGCGCGAGGGCGACTACGTAACCATGAAAGGGGAAATCGTGTTTGCCACGCCCGGCAGCGCCGCTTCGGCCCGCGGCACCACGGCTCCGGCCGGGGCCCAGTACGAGCCCCTGGTAGACCGCAACTCGGTGCCCACCACCGCCGACATGGAAACCCGCCTGAGCAGCCTCAACAGCCGCATTACCCTGATGGCCCAGAAAATTCAGCTGCTCAACGACAAGATCAGCCTGCTGAGCAGCGGCACCCAGCGCCCCGCCGATACCAGCCAGCTCGACCAGCAGATTAAGGCGCTGGATGAGCAGCTGCGCCAGGTAAAGTAAGGCCTGCCAATGCTGGCTTCGTAATGAGGATACAAGCAAAGCGCCACCTGCTATGGGTGGCGCTTTGCTTGTTTTACAGGCGTTGCCTGAGCAAGTTGATCGATGGCAATGTTTGCGCAGAAATAGTGTCTATCTGCCGAGCGGACGTGCTTTCGCTTCCTTTCAATGACCAATAATCGGGTAAACTTGGCATTGGCGCCGTCCAACTTCTCACTTCTCTTGATAGTTAGCTGCCCCGGCAGGTAATGTAAAAGAATCGTATCCCCTTTTACTTCATACCGGCCTTGAGCCGTGTTTATACCATTATGAAGTATTTCAAAATCGTTGTTTCGGCTATACAGCTGGATATAATGTAGCTCATCGACCGCCGAAAAGACGATATCCTCACGGGCACTGCAAGATACCAAAGACGCCATCAAGCTCACTCCAACCCATATTTTTACCACCATTCCTATCTGACTTGGTATTCAGTTGAACTCAGCTGACCACCGGCACCAGCCGGTTCCAGCACACGGGCAGGGCCGTCAGCCGGCCGTTTTCCTCCCGCACTAGGCCAAAGGGCTCGTCGCGCACGATCAGGAAGCCGTCTAGGTCACAGACGTCGGCCAAGTGGCTGATCTGCAGGGCCGACCAGATGCCGAGCGAGGTTTCGACCATGCAGCCCAGCATTGTTTGCAGGCCGTGGGCGCGGGTTTGCTGCAGAATCCGGATGCCGTTGAGGTAGCCGCCGGCCTTCATCAGCTTCATGTTCACGCCGTGAAACTGCCGGGCAATGTCGGCAAAATCGGCCGTGGCCGTCACCGACTCGTCGGCGAAAACCGGCCAGGGCGAGCGGCTGCGCAGGTAGCGGTAGTCGTCAGTGCAACGAGCCGGCAGGGGCTGCTCCAGCAGGCGCACGCGCAGCGCGGGCAACGTCTGGACCTGTTCCAGAAAGCGCAGCAGCGCATCAGCGTCGGTCCAGGCCTCGTTGCCGTCGATCAGCAGCTCGCGGCCGGGAAGCGCCGCACTGATGGCCCGCAGCAGCTCCAGGCCGCTGTGCTGGTCTACCTTGATTTTGAGCAGCGGAAAGCGGCTCATGCGCTGCTGCTGCACAAAATCGGCCACGGTCCCGGGCTCCATGATGGGCAGCGTGAAGGCCGTAGCGACCGGGCTGCCGGGCGCCGGGCAGCCTAGCCACGTAGCCACCGACTGCCCTGCCAGGCCCGCCAGCCGGTGCACGAAAGCCGATTCGAGGGCAAAGCGCAGGGCTTGGGCGGGCGGGTGCGCGGCCAGCAGCTCTTCCAGCTCGGGCAGGCGGGTCAGCTTGTTCAGCCCGGCCTGCAGCAGGGCGTCAAACTGAACGGTAAGCACCTCGGGCGTTTCGCCGTAGCGCACGTTGGGCGCGGCCTCGCCCCAACCCGTGGCCCCGCCCCCACTGACGCGCACGATGAGGTTGGTCTTGACGTCGGAGGCGTTGCGGGAAATTTTCCAGGTATAGCGTAGCGGCAGCTCATGAGCGGCCAAAGTCCAGAGGAGCGACACGGTAGATAGGCGAAAGCGGGATACTGGCGGAATGCAATACAGAGGTACGCAAAACAAGATTCAAAGGAGCAATCCGCAACGAAAGTCAATACCTTATCTTTGCTGACTTTCCCGCCGATTTCCCCTCCGTTTATTTCCCTGCATGAAGTTCTCTCGCCTCGCTCCCGTGGTCCTGCTGCTGTTTCTGGTAGCCCTGGCCCTGACCGTTCTGCACGCCTATAACATCGGGGGCCTGCCCGAGGCCGTGCCCATGATAGCCCGCTGGCTGGCCCTGGCCGCCCTGGTCGCCTACGCCACCCAGCGCCGCTCCCTCACTTTCTGGATTGTGGTCAGCATGTTTATCGGTGCCGAGTTCGGGCACGACTACCCCGTGGCCGCCCAAAATATGAAGGTACTCAGCGACGTATTCCTGCGCCTGGTCAAAACCATCATTGCCCCGCTGGTATTCGCCACGCTGGTTGTGGGTATTGCCGGCCACGCCGACCTGAAGCAGGTAGGCAAGATGGGTATTAAGGCCCTGGTGTACTTCGAGATTGTCACCACGTTTGCCCTCTTTATCGGCCTGGCCGCCATCAACCTGACGAAAGCCGGAGTGGGCATCAGTCAGGCCGGCGTAGATGCCGAAACCGAGAAGCTGCAGACCGTGGAGCAAACCACCTCGGATATCATCCTGCACATCTTCCCCGAAAACATTGCCAAATCCATTGCTGAAGGCCAGGTGCTGCAGGTCGTGGTGTTTGCCATCATTTTCGCCATCGGCCTGGCCATGGTGCACGGCAAGCACCGCAAGCCCATGCTGGACTTTGCCGAAAGCCTATCGGAGGTGATGTTCAAGTTCACCAACGTAGTGATGTTCTTCGCTCCCATCGGGGTGGGTGGCGCTTTGGCGTACACGGTCGGCAAAATGGGCTTTGCGCCCCTGGTCAACGCCTTTAAGCTGCTCCTGACGCTCTACGGCGCCCTGGCAGCCTTCCTGCTGCTGGTGCTCGTGCCGGTGGCCCTGATTGCCCGTATTCCACTCAAGCGCTTCATTCAGGCCATTGCCGAGCCGGTCAGCATTGCCTTTGCTACTACCAGCTCGGAGGCGGCCCTGCCCCGGGCCATGGAAGCCATGGAAAGCATCGGGGTGCCGCGCCGCGTGGTGGCCTTCGTGATGCCTACCGGCTACTCGTTCAACCTCGACGGCACCACGCTCTACCTGTCGTTGGCGGCCGTGTTCGTGGCCCAGGCCGCCGGCATCGACCTCTCGTTAGGGCAGCAGCTGGTAATGGTATTTACCCTGATGCTAACCAGCAAGGGCGTGGCCGGCGTGCCGCGCGCCTCCCTGGTGATTCTGCTGGCCACGGTGGCCTCGTTCAACCTGCCTTCGTGGCCGGTGTTCATTATCCTGGGCATTGATGCGTTGATGGACATGGCCCGCACGGCCGTCAACGTCATCGGCAACTGCCTGGCTACGGCCGTAGTAGCCCGCTGGGAAGGCGAATTCGTGGATAACTACGTTGCGGAGCCCATCGACGACCTGGCCGAAGCCGACAGCAGCCTGGCCCAGCACACGCACTAAGCCGCGGATTTTTTTGTTTTTCTCCTTCACCGGCAGGCCCTCGCAGCCTGCCGGTGCTGTTTTTGGACCGAGGAAACAGAAAGTAGTAACTATTTAATAGCAGCGTAAAAACTGGAAACGTCTGCCCGTAATTCGCGTTGGTAGCAGCTGTGCAGCCCGCGCATTCACCTCTAATCTCATCGGCATGAAGCGTTTAGCTTTGATTTCCTTTCTCAGTGTATTGCTGGTAACGCTGGACGGTTGCCGGTCGCTCGACAAGGCCCTGTTTACCGTGCCCACCGCCTCGCTCAACACCCGCCTGCCGGTGCTGGAAACCAGCGTCGAGGCCAGCGCCCTGAGTCGCTCCACGGGCGCCACCGCCGACGACGCGCAGAAGCTGTTTCGGCTGGAGCTGGACCGCAACCTGATGGACGACAAAGACACGACGACCTACGGCACCATTAAGCTCAGCATTAGCAAGGTGGCTAACCAGCGCACGGGCCGGGGGCTGCATATCTTCCAGCTGGCCACGCTGCTGACGCCTTCCCTGCTGGGCATTCCCATCGAGTGGTATCAAACCCAGCTGCAGGCCGAGGTGCAGATTGTGGATGTGAAAGACAACATACTGGCAACCTACAAGGGCAAGGGCGAGTCGAAAATCCGCGTGGCGGTGTACCACGGCTACTCCCAGAAAGGCGCGCCCCGCCTGGCCGATATCGAAGCCGTTCGCCAGGCCCTGAATGAAATCCGGCCGCAGCTAGCCGCCGACTCCCGCTTCCTGCGCGAGCAGCTGATTCTGGCCAAAACGGCCGGCGTAGTCACCATCAGCGACGTGCCCGGCTTCAATACCGCCGAGCCAGCCGACTCCACCGCCCGGCCGGCGCCGGCCGGCTCGAAGCCCGAGTAGCCCCTATTCTGCTTTACGGTACCGGCCCGGCGGCTCCTTCACGGGGGCCGCCGGGCTTGTTTTTTGGGGCCGGGCAGGTCAGAAATTCGATGCTGGGATTTTGCGGTGGATGTGCAACCTTTAGCCCGGCAATTGTTCCTTTGGCGCGTAACGCGCCCGTGGGCGTGGCCGCCCTCATTTACCTCATTTCTCCCCGTATGAAACACTCTGTACAGGCCTGCCTTTTAGCGGCTGGTCTTCTGGTGGCGCCCCTGGCTGAGGCGCAAAAAAAGGCGACTCCCGCCGCCACGGCCGCCACTTCTGCCCAGGCTTTCCCCTACCCCATTCAGCAGAAGCAGCTGGCCAACGGCCTGAACGTGGTGACCGTGCCCTTCGACTCGCCGGGCCTGGCCTCGTTCTTTCTGGTGGTGCGCGCCGGCTCGCGCGACGAAGTGGAGCCCGGCCACACCGGCTTTGCCCACTTCTTCGAGCACGTCATGTTCCGGGGCACCGACAAGTACTCCAAGGACCAGTACAACGAAGTGCTGAAAAGCCTCGGGGCCTCGGCTAACGCCAATACCTCCCTCGACCGGACCGTGTACCACATGACCGGCAACGCGACGATGCTGGAAAAGATGTTTGAGGTGGAAGCCGACCGGTTTCAGTACCTGAAATACCCCGAGCACGACTTCAAAGCCGAAGCTGGCGCCGTGAAGGGCGAGTATACCAAGAATTCGGCCTCGCTCTACACCCAGCTCAACGAGAAAGTGGCCGATGCCGCCTTCGACAAGCACACCTACGAGCACACTACCATGGGCTTCTTCAAGGACGTGGTGGACATGCCCAACCAGTACCAGTACTCCCTGCAGTTCTTCGACCGGTTCTACCGCCCCGAATACACTACCCTGCTGGTGGTCGGCGACGTGAAGGCCGAGCAGGTAAACCAGCTGGCCGATAAGTATTTCAGCATGTGGAAGCGCGGCAGCTACAAGCCCACCATTACGCCCGAGCCCGAGCAGACGGCCCCGCGCTACGTGCACATCCAGAACGCCAACTTCCCGCCCCTGGTGAGCCTGAGCTACCGTGGCCCGGCTTTCAACGACCAGAGCAAAGACCTGCCCGCCCTGGACATTCTGAGCACCATGCTGTTTTCCGACAACTCGCCGCTGTACCAGAAGCTGGTGGTGAAAGAGCAGAAAGTACGCTTCGTGGGCGGCGCCCCCAACTACACCCGTGACCCGTACCTGATGTCGATTCGGGCCTCGGTGGTGAAGCCCACCGACATGGCCTACGTGAAAGATGAGATTACCAAAGCCCTGGAAGAACTTAAAACCACCCCCGTAGACGCCAAGCGCCTCGCCGATACCAAGTCGGCGCTGAAGTACGGCTTTTTGATGGGCCTCGACTCGCCCGACCAGATTGCCAACGGCCTCTCCGAGTTTATCTGGCTCACCGGCGACCCGCAGTCCCTGAACCGCTACTACGCCCTCTACGACCAGGTAACACCAGCCGACATTCAGGCCGCAGCCAAGAAATACTTCGTGGCCGAGCACCTCACCGTGGGCACCATCGGGCCCAACACCACGGGCGGCGTGCAGTAGCGCGGCGGCAGTACCTGGCTTATTCTCCCTCCTCCCTTCGACTTTTCTTCTTCCATGAAAAATACTTTTTCCCGCTTCCTGCTGGCAGCGGCCCTACTGGGCCCGGCCGGAGCGTTTAGTGCCCAAGCCGCCGACGTGGTGGAGCTGCGCCAGCCCAACTCCTCGAAAGTGGTGGTGAAGCTGCAGTTCCGTAACGGCTCCTCCTCCGACCCCGTGGGCAAGGAAGGTCTGACGTACCTCACCAGCCAGCTCGTGACCGAAGGCGGCACCAAGGCCATGACGGCCGCCCAACTCAAGGACTTCCTCTACCCGATGGCCACGCGCTACTACGCCACCACCGATAAGGAAGTCACGACCTTCACCTTCGAGTTTCACCGCGACTTTATTGATAAGTTTTACCCGGTGCTGCAAGGCCTGATTCTTACCCCCACCTTCACGGAGGAAGACTTCGGCCGCGTCAAGTCCAACCTGCACAACTACGTGGAGCAGGTAATTCGGGCCTCCTCGGATGAGGATTACAGCAAGTTTGCCCTCGAAGACCAGCTCTTCCGCGGCACCCGCTTCCAGCACATGACGCGCGGCACGGCAGCCGGCGTGAAAAGCCTCACGCTGGACGACGTGAAAAAGCACTACGCCGCCGCTTTTGGCAAAGACAATCTGACCATCGGCATTGCCGGCAACTACCCCGAGTCGTTTGCCAAAAAGCTGAAGGATGACCTGGAAAAGCTGCCCAAGAGCACGGCTAAAGCCGTAGTACCCACTCTGGCCGCACCCAAAGGCATTCACGTCGAAATCATCAGCAAGACCGACGCCCTGGGCTCGGCCGTGTACGCGGGCTTCCCGATTCAGACGACGCGTGCTTCCGACGATTTCGCGGCCCTGATGGTGGCCAACTCCTACCTGGGGGAACACCGCAAAAGCTACGGCAAGCTCTACGACAAGATCCGGACGACCCGCTCGATGAACTACGGCGACTACAGCTACATCGAGTGGTACGACAACGGTGGCCAGAACATGCTGCCCGTGCCCGGCGTGCCCCGCCACGCCAACTACGCCAGCCTGTGGCTGCGCCCGGTGCAGATTGCCGAAGGCCTGCGCAAGCAGTATCCCACCGAGCTGGGCGGCCTCACAGTGGGCCACGCGCCGTTTGCCCTGCGCATGGCTGTGCGCGAAATGGACAACATCGTGAAGAACGGCCTGAGCAAGGCTGACTTCGAACTGACGCGCACCTTCCTGCGCTCCTACGTGAAGCTCTACGGCACCACGCCGTCCAAGCAGCTGGGCTTTCTGCTCGATTCCAAGTTCTACGGCCGCAAAGACTACCTCAAGGAGCTGGATGGGCAGCTGGCCAAGCTGACCCTGGACGACGTGAACAAAGCCATCCGGAAGCACTGGCAGACCCAGAACATGTACGTGACCATCGTCACGGACGACAGCGAGGCCCAGCCCCTGGCCGACGTGCTGAAGCAGAACACGCCTTCGCCCATGAGCTACGCCAAGGTGGTGAGCGAAGGGCTGCCGAAGGAAGTAGTGGCCGAAGACGCGCAGGTAGCCAACTACAAGCTGAACATAGTCGACGTGAAGGTTATCGACACGAAAGACACGTTTAAGTAAGCGAAATACCTCATTCTGAATATAGCAAAACCGCTTCAGCATACGCTGGGGCGGTTTTTTTTCGTTCCTGATTAAACGTTGGCTACCTGCGGGCATCTATGGGTCCGAACACTGATTTGCCACTATGCATGCCCGTACCCTGCTTATGAAGACTACCCTGCTCAAAACCCTGACCCTGCTGCTGGCCGCGCTGCTCAGCGCCAGCAGCACGTTTGCCAACGGCCGCCGCGACGAAAAGCCGGGCCGCCAGGAAGTGAAAGCCTATTACCAGACCAACGTGCTGCCCGTGGTGCGGCAGCAGCGCCAGAAGCTGGAAGCCCAGCTCTCGGCCGACGACAAAGCCCAGCTGGCCACCTACCGCACCCAGCTGCAGGCCTTGCGCCAGCGTGGCAAGAGCCTGCGCGAAGCCCTGCAGCCCGCTACGCCCGGCGCCGCCCACCCCGCGCTGACTGAGGCCCAGAAGCAGCAGATGCAGCAGCTACGCTCCGAAAGCCGCGAAATCATGGTAAAAGTGGGCTTGCTGGCCAAAAAATATGCCCCCCAGCTTACCCAGCTCAGCCAGGAAATCCAGCCCCAGAAAGACAAGTGGACTACGGACCTAAAGGCCATTAGCACCAAGTATGCCACGCCCGCGCAGCTGGAAAACCGCCGCGCCGGGGGCCGGCACCACGGCGCGGGCCGCCTGGGCCAGGACTTCCTGCGCCCCGCCAAATTCCTGCTGCTGGACCCCAATGCCCCGGCCCTAAGAGCCACTACCAGCGCCGCTACCGACCTGAACGTGTACCCCAACCCCGCGGCGGCCAGCAACCAGCTGGAATACCAGGTGAAGAAGGCCGGACCCGTTACGATTGAAATTCTGGACGGACGCGGCAACACCCTGCGGCCCGTGCTGCAGAACGAGCAGCAGGACAAAGGCAGCCACACGCTGACGGCCAACCTCGCCGATTTACCCAGCGGCACCTACTTCTACAAAATCACGACCCGCACGGGCACCGAAACCAAGCGCTTCGTGAAGCAATAACCGCAGCGGTTCGTTCGTATCTACAGCCAGTTCCCCGACAGGAGCTGGCTGTCCTGTTTTTGGGCCGATTTGGCACCACTCAGCCCGCCGATACCGGAATCCTGCGGCCGGGACGCTACCTTTACCCCTGTTATGCTACGTTCTCTGCTCACCTGGTTTCTTCTGCTCGGCTCGGGGCTGCTTCTTTCGGCCTGCTGCGTCAACAACACCTGCCTGTGTCAGGACGGCGCGGACGACGACGTGTTTCTGCGCTTCAACCTGGACCCGGCCAACAAAGGCTTCACGGCCCGGGAAGTAGACACTATCCTGATTGTAAGACGGCCGAAAGACCCGCGGAGCACAATCCGGCCCGACACAATCGTCATTGGCCGTGCCCTGGCCAACGTGGCCGAACCCATTGCCATTGGCCCCGGCCGGCCTTTCTCCCGCTCGGGCGTGCGCTTCACCCAGTTTATCTACAACCTCTCGTTTCTGCACTCCGAAAAGCGCTTTGTCGTGGATCCTATTGCCGTCGAGAGCCGCCCCGTGGATGAGAGTGCCTGCTGCACCTGTTCCCGGAACCAAAAGAAAGTAGTGGTAGTCAACAACGTGCAGTACGATGCCCACGACCCTACCAATGAGGATAAGCCAGTCTATATCACGCTCAATAAGGAGTAAACGGCGAACTACTGCTGGGTTTCTTCGGAGTGGGTAAGCCGCGCAGGCCGGCCACCCCGTATATGCTGCCAACAGCGACCCGGACGGAGTGAATCAATCGGCGGGGCCTCGCTGTTATACCGGCACTTATGTTACGAGAACCTACCGTCCGCCCTGCTGTTACCTCCCCGGCTTTCCCGTTCAAGACCACGCTGAGTCTCGAGCCCATTATTGCCTACTGGCAGGCCCGCGAAAACGACTCCAACCCCGGCGTGGCCCTGCTGGCCCGCTCCATCGGCGAGCAGGTAGCCGACGCCCCGTGGTGCCGCGGCCCCATCACCGACCTGAGCGTGCTGGACTGCAGCTGCGACCTGGTCGAAACGCTGCTGATGGCCGTATTTCCGCCCGCCTCGTTTGCAACCGATATCAGCGGGGCCGTGGCGCCGTTTCAGCGCCTGAGCTTCTACCAGACGCCCCGGTTTGCGGAAGTGCTGCTCAACACCAACAAAACCGTCAAGCAGCCGCTGAACTTCGACATCCGGACCATGGATATCTACATGGCCCGGATGGTGTACCAGCTGATTCTGGATAAGATTTACGGCGTGCACCTGCCCCTGCAGGGCACCATCATCTTTACCGTTCCGGACTACAACATTGGCTCCTACCGCCACTACGGCGTGGGCTACAACTCCACGTTTGTGGATGTGCGCGTGGTGGGCGAAAAGCCCGAGCTGACGCCCGAGCAAATTGAGCACCTGAGCCACAACCTGCACCGCGCCGACCTGTGGCACGAGCTGCTGCCGCCCGAGCGGTTCGAGCTGGAAGGCTTCAACATCCTGCACCTGGTGGACGTGACCGAGCAGGAAATCCTCTCGGAGCTGAAATACGACCTGTTGGAGCGCGACGTGCTGCAGGCCTCCGACCGGCTCGAGCAAATTCAGGAAAAGCTGCGGGTGCTCTTCGGCCGGCCGTTTCTGCAGCTCGGCATTGCCGCCTACGACGAGAAAAAGCAGGCTTTCGTGGACTTTGGCCGCAAAATCAACCACAGCTTCCTGACCAAGCAGCTCAACAACCAGGACGCCGGCTCGGGCTTCCGCCGCATCTACAACCAGCTGCTGCAGGACCGCCAGCCGCTGGTGCTGCAAAACGTGGAGCTGGCCGACATTCCGGAAGACTTGCGCCAGCAGATTCTGGGCATCGGCATCAAAAGCACCATTCTGGCCCTGCTGCCCTACGGCGACGACACGGTGGGCTTGCTGGAGCTGGGCTCGCCCAATATCGGCGACCTGGACGAGTTCTGCATCGAGCAGGTAGCGCAGTTCGTGCCCCTGTTTGCGGTGGCCGTAAAGCGCAACTCCGAGGAAATCCAGACCCGGGTGCAGGCCATTATCAAGGAGAAGTTTACGGCCATTCACCCCACCATGGAGTGGCGCTTCACCGACGCGGCCCTGAACCTGCTCAACAAGCTGGAGGAGGGCAATAAAAACGCGGAAATGGAGGATATTGTCTTCCACGAAGTATACCCGCTGCACGGCGCCAGCGACATTCGGGGCAGCAGCACGGCCCGCAACGAGGCCATTCAGGGCGACCTGATTGAGCACCTGACTTTGGCCAACAAAGTCCTGAAAAAAGCGTCCGACTTTCAGCAGCTGCCCATTCTGGATGAGCTCAAGTTCTACGTCAACAAGAACCTGCGCCGCCTGCGCCAGGGAATTCTGACGGGGGATGAGGTCAGCATTTTCGAGTCGCTGAAGACGGAAGTGGAGCCGCTGTTTGAGTACCTGGCCAACAATACGCCCGAGCTGCGGCCCGTTATTGCCCAGTACTGGAACAACATGGACCCCGAGCTGGGCATCCTCTACAAGCGCCGCAAGGACTTTGAGCAGAGCGTGACCCTGCTCAACGACACGGTGAGCGACTACCTCGACGAGGAAGAAGCCAAGGCCCAGGAGATGTTTCCACACTACTTCCAGCGCTTCAAAACCGACGGCGTGGAGCACAACATCTACGTGGGCGCCTCACTGGTCGAGAACAAGCCGTTTGACCTGGTATTCCTGAAAAACCTGCGCCTGTGGCAGCTGCTGGTGACGGTAGAAATTACGCGCCGCACCGCCGCACTCAAAGCCAAGCTGGCCGTGCCTCTGGAAACCACCCACCTCATCCTAATCCATGGCCAGCCCCTGAGCATCCGCTTCCGCCAGGACGAGCGGCAATTCGACGTGGACGGCGCCTACAATATCCGCTACGAAATCATCAAGAAGCGGGTGGACAAGGCCACCGTGCTGGGCACCGGCGAGCGGCTCACCCAGCCGGGCAAAATTGCCCTGGTGTATGCTCAGCAGCGCGAAGCCGCCGAGTACATGGAGTACATCGACTACCTGCAGGACCGTGGCCTGCTCGAGCCCGAAGTGGAAGAGCTGGAGCTGGAGGAGCTGCAGGGCGTGAAAGGCCTGCTAGCTTTGCGGGTAAAGGTGAAGCTGTAAGCAGCCAGCCAGAAGCTTAAACGAGTTGATAGAGTATACCCGAGGTGCTGACGCCAAGCCGCTCAGCCACTGGGTATGCTCTATCCATGTAAAGCCGCCGTGGAATGAGCGGCAACTTTCAGCTCACTCTTCGCACGGCTCCTGGCCCAATAAGTACCAGCCTTCATCATCACTGGTGCCAAAGACCAGATATGGCGAAAGCGGCAAGAATACATGCCTACAAACAGCCATGCGCCCAGGTGCGCGTTACCCGGCAGGTCGGCCACGGCCCGGAACCTGCCGGGCCGGAGGGCCGTGGGCAGCCTGGGAAAGCCCAAAGCAGCCGTTGGCCCCGCTTTATTGCTTGCGGAACAGCTTCTTAAACAGGGCCACTAACTTCTCCACCACAAAGCCAATCATTAACCCACTCACGGCACAGGCCAGGGCCTTAGCCAGCCAGGCTACTGCCGGAAGGTGGGCCAACGCCTCTTGTAAATCGTCCAGTAAATGACTGGTGAACGGAATACCGTGGGCAATGATTTCGGCCCCTACCCAGAGCATAGCGGCCGTTCCCACATAACTCAGGATGCTCAGGAAACGCGGCATGAATTGCACGAGGCCGCGCCCGAATTTCTGCGTCACCGGGTGGAATTTATCCTGGGCCAGGTGCACGCCGATATCGTCGGCCTTCACAATCAGGCCCACAAAGCCGTAGACGGCCACGGTAATGAAAACCGCCACGGCCAGCATAACAACAATCTGGTTGGCAATGGGCTGGTCGGTCACCTGGCTGTAGGCAATGGCCATAATTTCAGCCGATAGGATAATGTCGGTGCGAACCGCTCCCGCCACCCGCTGCTGTTCAAGCTCCTCCGGCGTAATTGTTTCCAGCTGCTCACTTTCCACGTCTATTGCGGGGTGCTTGCTGAACATAGAATGCACTTTCTCATACCCTTCAAAGCACAGATACGCTCCGCCTACCATCAGAATGGGCGTAATGGCCCAAGGAGCAAAGTACCCGAGCAGCAAGGCGGCCGGCGTCAGGATAACTATTTTGTTGATGAGGGACTTCTTCGCTATCTGAAAAATGATAGACAGCTCCCGGGATGGGTCGAGGCCCACGACGTACTTGGGGGTCACCGCCGTGTCGTCGATAACAATGCCGGAAACCTTGCCTGTGGTTTTGGCGACCTGCGCCGGCACATCATCCAAGCTGGCCGCGCTGGCTTTAACCAAGGCGGAAACGTCATCCAATAGCGCAAAAAGACCTGATGCCATGTTTTATGTGGTCGTGGTGTAATAGTTTTTTGATGGTTACGCGTTTTTGCTTCGCTCGGCTGGCTGCCAGCACGTCAGCGGGGCCTGGCGGCGTGGGGTTGCCGCCGTACAGGGCGTTGCAAGCACAAGAAGCCAGAGCTTATTCTACTTGCTGCCGGGGTATTCCTGGGGCCCAAGCACTGGCTAGTGTACGCCACAGCCGTTACCCTGCCGACTATAGGAGCCTGTTGTCTGGGCTACTATAAATACTGAAGGCATCGGCTCTACGTATCGGGTAGCTGAAGCCAGCAGCCCCTTGGTTGGTTCTGGTGACCGTGCCATCGCCCTTATGAATAGTGCTTGAGTAAGTCGCGTACTTCCAGTGGCCCTCCAGGGTGGGTTCGGGCGCAGCTTTACCTTTCTTACGGGCGAAGGAAAGCAGTGTGAGGCTGAGCAGAAGCAAAGGTAGAAGTTGAGACACGAAAAAGGGATAGGCAGGTTAAGCCGCTGGCCGTGTATGCGGGGTTCAAAGCTACCGCCTTTCCCATTACTTATTTGACCAGCTGCGCCGGCTCCGCGAGCAGGAGAAGCTGCCGCTCGCGCACTTCGCTCTGCGGATTACCAATATGTGGTTTCACCTGGCACTGATTTTCCGCTCGACCAGGCCGCCGACCGGTTCTTTCTGGTGCCGCATCACCGCCTAGAATTGGCATGCCGGGCCAAAGATTTAAAAAACAGCCGTTCGCTGCCTGCCAATGGGGTATGTTTACCGCGTGAATACCGGGCAACCGGCTGGCTATAACAGAAGTCCTCGGGCTGTCGATGCCGAATTTTCCTTTACCTGGCGGTAGCCCTGGCAGGCCCTTCCCGGGCTGCCACCCGCTTGGCATTCCTTGCGTAATCCGACCCTGATGTCTTGTTTCTACCGGGCCCTGCTGGGTCTGCTGCTAGTAGTGGTGGTGAGCTGTGGACCAGCGGCCCCTGACCCCTTAGAAGCTATTCCCGACCCCAAAACGCTGGATGAGTCCTACGTCAGCGACCCGGACCGCGTGCTGCGGCCCGCTACCGTGCAGCTGCTGAACAGCCAGCTGCGGGCCCTGGACCAATCGGGCCGGGCCCACATCGATGTGGTCGTGACCCGCAGCATTGGGGAGGCCGTGCCCAAAACCACGGCGACAGCGCTGTTTAACCGCTGGAAAATCGGCGACGCGGAAAAGGACAATGGCTTGCTGCTGCTGCTGGTGCTCGACCAGCGCCGCGTCGAATTTGAAACCGGCTACGGCTTGGAAGCCGACCTGCCCGACATTATTTGCTTCCGCATTCAGCAGCAAATCATGCTGCCGCTGCTCAGAGACAAGCGCTACGACGAGGCCCTGACCCAGGGCGTTCAGGCCCTCATGGTGCACCTGGCCGCCAGTGCCGCCGTGCCGGATTCCTCCCGGGTGGCGACCAGCAGCCCGGCCCCGGAAAGCAGGGCCGTGGCCCCCGACGGGGCCACGCTTACCCCCCATGACCGGTGGGTAGGGCTGGGCACCTTCTGCGCGTTGGGCTCCTTTTTTCTGTGCATGCTGGCCATCGGCCTCTCGCCCAACGACCACCGGTCGTTCACTTTCCTGTGGCTGGGCCTTGTGCCGGTGGGCCTGGTAGGACTGCTAAACCTGCTGCACCCCACCATCGACGACAATGCTTCCCTGTATGCCATCATTGCCCTGAGCTACCTGCTTCCCTGCGGCTACCTGCATTGGACCGTGCTGCAGCTCAATCGGCGCTACGCCGCGCAGCCCGCAGCCCTGAGCCGCCGGGAGCGGTATACTTACCTGGAGCGGCAGCACAGCTCCGTGCAAACGTTCTTTCGGGTGCTGTTCTTTCCGGTGGGTATGCTCGTTTACTGGCTCTGGCACTGGCGCCGGATGCACCAGCTGCGCGCCGCCCCCTACGCCTGCTCCAACTGCTCAGGCGGCACCATGCACCGGCTCAGCGAGAAGCAGGACGATGCCCTGCTAAAGCCGGGCCAGGCGGCCGAGGAAAAGACCAGATCCATAGATTACGACGTGTTCCAGTGCACCCAATGCCACCAGACGCTCGTCATTGACTACAAAAACCTGGGCACTACCGTAAAGCCCTGCCCGCAGTGCCAGTACCTGACTCTGGAAGCACAGGAGCCCACGGTGGAGCTTGCCGCTACTACCTCGGCTACCGGCTGGGGCTGGAAACAGTCCCGGTGCGCCCACTGCCAGCACCAGACCAAAAAGGTACGCTACACCATTGCCCGCAAGTCGTCCAGCAGTTCCTCCTCGGGCAGTTCCTCATCGTCGGGCGGCTCTTCCTCCAGCAGCAGTGGCGGCTCCTCGGGCGGCGGGGGCTCGGGCAGCAGCTGGTAGCACGGGCACCCGGGCCTTGGGCGGAAAGTTGCCTGCTGCGTGGCCCTGCCCGCGGCCGCGGCCTGAGCCTGCTGGCAGCGACAAGACGATGAGACAACTTGGCGTAATTTTCCGCCCCGTTGTAATAAGAGAGATGTAATGAAAATTTTGCTGGTAGAAGACGAGGTCAAGCTAAGCTCGTTCGTACGGAAGGGCTTAGAGGGCGAAGGCTACTGGGTCGACACGGCTTTCGACGGGCAGCTGGGTTTGAGCAGAGGCCTGCGGGGAGACTACGATCTGGTGATTTTGGACGTCAGCCTGCCCCAGCTCAATGGCTTCGAAGTGTGCCGCCGCTTGCGGGCCGAGCTGCCGCAGCTGCCTGTTCTGTTGCTGACGGCTCTGGGCGGCATTGCCCACAAAACCGAGGGCTACGACGCCGGGGCCGACGATTACCTGGTCAAGCCCTTTGAATTCCAGGAGCTGCTGCTGCGGGTGCGCGCCCTCTACCGTCGCTACCACGATGCCGGTCCCGGCCGCACCCTGAGCGTGGCCGACCTCACGCTGCACCTCACCACCAAGCGCGTGGAGCGCGCCGGCCGGCCTATTACCCTCACGGCCCGGGAGTATGCGCTGCTGGAGTACCTGCTCCTGAATAAAGAGCATGTAGTATCGCGGGTAGACATTGCCGAAAAGGTCTGGGAGCTGAAGTTTGATACCAACACCAACATCATCGACGTGTACATCACGTACCTGCGGCGCAAGATTGACAAGGACTTTTCGCCCAAGCTCATCCACACGGTAGTGGGCATGGGCTACGTGCTGCGCGAATAAGCTTTCACCGGACCATTACCTATCTGCTAATTAGCTGTTTGCCAGCATGACTATTCGCACCCGCCTTACCCTCTTCTTTGCCGGCCTGATGCTGGCCTTGGTTGCAACGGTGTCGTGCGGCGTCTATTTCTTTGAGCGCAGTAGCCAGCGGCGTATTTTTGAAGGGCTGCTGCTGCGCAAGGCCGAGGCGACGGCCAAGGTGTATGTGCGCCGGCACGACCGATTGGAGCCAACCGACGCCCTACTGCTGCTGACCCAGGAAAACCAGTACGAAGCCCTCTACAACGAAGCCAATCAGCGGGTTTATGCCAGCCGGCCCAACGCCGGGCTGGTCGTCACGGCCCGCTTGCTGCGGCACGCACGCACGGCCGGACGAGTGGCTTTTAGCCAGGGGCCGGCCGTGGGCGTGGCGCTTTCCACCAAGGAAGGGAATGAGCGGTTTGTGGTCATCGTCACGGCCGAAGACCGGTTTGGCCGGGAGGCGCTGGCCCGATTGCGCAACAACCTACTTATTACCAACATCATGGGTCTGACGCTGGTGGTTGCGCTGGCTAATCTGTTTGCGGGCCGCGCGCTACGCCCTGTGCAGCAGCTGAGTCAGGAAATTCAGGCACTTTCTTCGCGCACCCTGGACCAGCGGCTGACCACCGGCAACGGGCACGACGAGCTGGCGCGCCTGGCCGCCCAATTCAATGCCTTGCTCGCCCGCCTGGCCGATACCGTGGCCCAGAACCGCACGTTCGTGTGGCAGGCCTCGCACGAGCTGCGCACCCCGCTGGCCAACCTGCTGGGCACGCTCGACATGTCGCGGGCCTACGACGAGCGGCCCGAAGAGCTGCGCGCCGCTCTTACCTCGGCCACCGAGGAGGTGCGGCGCCTCATTTCGCTTACCAACGACCTGCTGCTGCTGGCCGAGCTGAGCCAGGAAAAGCCCGCCCACGACCTGCCCATGACGTCCGTGCTGCTCGCCGAGCCCCTGCTCGATGCCGTGCAGGCGGTGCAGCGCCGCTACCCCGCTGTCGTCATCGAGCTACACCTGCCGGACGCGGTGGAGAACTGCCAGGCCCGCGCCCACGCCGAGCTGCTTACCCTGGCCCTGGTCAACCTGCTCGACAACGCTTGCAAGTATTCAACCGCCGGCTCGCCCATCCGCACCAGCCTCGCCCCAGGCCCCGGCGGCGGCACTTTCACCGTGCGCGACGCCGGCATGGGCATCGCCCCCGAAGCCCTGCCCCACGTCTTCGAGCCGTTTTACCGGGCCGAGGCCGTGCGCGCCCGCATTGGCGGCAACGGCGTGGGCCTGAGCCTGGTGCAGCGCATCGCGGAGCTACACGGCGGTGGCGTGGCCGTGCATTCGGTGCCGGGCAAGGGCACGGAGTTTCGCTTCTGGCTGTGAGCGGCCGGCGGCCGGCCCAAAGCCGGGGAATGCGCCTTCGGGCAAGGATCATCCCGCAAACCTGGCGGCCAAACCGGTGGCGCGGGCCGCATTAGAAAGTTCTAATCTGCTTCCAATCCCAGGTTAATACCGCCGCTACACCTTTGCTCACTCACACCAGTGAAGGAAAGGTTTTTATGAAGAAAATGCCCCTGCTAGCGCTGCTAAGCCTGTGCGCCTTGTATGGCGGCACCGGCTGCTCAGAACAGAAAAAAGAAGCAGAAGAGCACATCCGGTTGGTCGCGACCAGCCCGCTGCAGAAAGACACGACGGTTACCAAGCAGTACGTGGCCCAGATTCACTCCATTCAGCGCATCGAGCTGCGTGCCCTGGAAAAAGGCTACCTGGAGAAGATTTACGTGGACGAGGGGCAGCATGTGCGCCAAGGGCAGCTCATGTTTCAGATCAAGCCCACGGTGTACCAGGCCGAGCTGAAAAAGTCGCAGGCCGAGGCCAGCTACGTGGGCCTGGAGTACCAGAACACCAAGAAGCTGGCCGACAAGAACATCGTGTCGGGCAGCGAGCTGGCGCTGGCCCAGGCCAAGTACGATAAGGCCCGCGCCGAGGTGTCCTTGGCCCGGACGCACCTGCAGTTTACCACGGTACGCGCGCCGTTTAGCGGCATCATGGACCATTTCCAGGGCCGGTTGGGCAGCTTGGTGGACGAGGGTGACTTGCTGACCACGCTCTCGGACAACAGCAAAATGTGGGTCTACTTCAACGTGCCGGAAACGGAGTACCTCGACTACGAAGCCCACGCCAAGGCCGGCGACAGCGCCCGGAAAGTGCGGCTGCTGATGGCCAACAACGAGGTGTTCAGCCAGCCCGGCCTGGTGCAAACCATTGAGGCCGATTTCAACAACGAAACCGGCAACATTGCCTTCCGGGCCACTTTCCCCAACCCCAACGGGCTGCTGCGCAATGGCGAAACGGGCAGCGTGCTGATGACGGTGCCGCTCAGAAAGGCCCTGATAATTCCGCAGAAAGCCACGTTCGAGGTGCTGGAGAAGAAATACGTCTTCGTCATCGACGAAAGAAATGTGGTGCACCAGCGGGAAGTGGGCATCGCCTCCGAGATGCCCGACCTGTACGTGCTCAAATCCGGCCTGGCCGGCACCGACCGAATTCTGCTCGAAGGCTTGCGCAAGGTGAAGGACGGCGACAAGGTGCGCTACGACTACCAGACGCCGGCAGCGGTCATCTCGCACCTGAAAGTGTACAGCGAGTAAGCACGCCCCATACCCCAAGCGGCGTGCCCTTGTTTGGGGTGCCGGGCATCCGCGTGGTGCCCCGGCAGCGCCCGGCATGACGGATCTGGCCCCGTAGCGGGCCCTCCTCAATACATAACCAGCCAGAGTATGTTCAGTAAATTCATTCGGCGGCCCGTATTCGCCATTGTTATATCAGTCGTCATCCTGCTGATGGGCGGGCTGGCCATTCTGCAGCTGCCCACCTCGCAGTTTCCCGACATCTCCCCGCCCCTGGTCATGGTCAGCGCCTCGTACCCCGGGGCCAGCGCCAAGGTACTGACCGAGTCGGTGCTGATTCCGCTGGAGCAGGCCGTGAACGGCGTGCCGGGCATGAAGTATATGACTTCCGACGCCGTGAGTGCCGGCGAAGCCAATATCCAGATTGTCTTTAACCTGGGCACAAACCCCGACCAGGCCGTGGTAAATGTGAACACCCGCATTGCGCAGGTGCTCAACCGCCTGCCGCTGCTGGTGCAGCGCGAGGGCGTGGTGGTGAACCGCGTGGTGCCCAACATGCTGATGTACGTGAACCTGTACAGCAAGGACAAGAACACGGACATGAAATACCTCTTCAACTTTGCCGGGGTGAACATGATACCCGAGCTGCAGCGCCTCGGCGGCATCGGGCGGGCCAGCATCCTGGGCAGCCGGCAGTACGCCATGCGCGTGTGGCTGAAGCCCGACCGGATGCGGGCCTATAACCTGTCGGTCGACGATGTGATGAAGGCCCTCGACGAGCAGAGCGTAATTGGCTCGCCCGGCCGCATCGGCCGCTCCGACGGCAAGCAGGCGCAGTCCTTGGAGTACGTGCTCAGCTACCAGGGCCGTTTTAACGACGTAGAGCAGTACAAGAACGTCATTATCAGGGCCAACGCCAACGGCGAAAGCCTGCACCTGCGCGACGTGGCCACCGTGGAATTGGGCTCGGAGTACTACGACATCTACTCCAACCTGAACCAGTACCCCTCGGCCGCCATCGTGCTGAAGCAGACCTACGGATCCAACGCCTCGGCCGTCATCAAGGAGGTGAAAGCCAAGCTGGAGGAGCTGAAGAAAACCAGCTTCCCGCCCGGCATGGACTACAAAATCACCTACGACGTGTCAAACTTCCTCGACGCCTCGATTGAGAATGTAATTCATACCCTGCGCGACGCCTTTATTCTGGTGGCCCTGGTAGTGTTCCTGTTCCTGGGCGACTGGCGCTCCACGCTCATTCCGGCCATTGCGGTACCGGTGTCGCTGGTGGGCTCGTTCATGGCCATGCAGGCGTTTGGGCTTACCATCAACATGATTACGCTCTTCGCCCTGGTGCTCTCCATCGGCATCGTGGTCGACAACGCCATTGTGGTGATTGAGGCCGTGCACGCTAAAATGGAGGATGAGCACCTCTCGCCCTACAATGCGGTGCGCAAAGTGGTGGGCGAAATCAGCGGCGCCATTATCGCCATTACCATCATGATGACGGCCGTGTTCATTCCGGTGTCGTTCATGAGCGGCCCGGTGGGCATTTTCTACCGCCAGTTCTCGATTACGATGGCCACGGCCATTGTGATTTCGGGACTCGTCGCCCTCACGCTTACGCCGGTGCTCTGCGCCATGATTCTGAAGAACACCCACGGGCAGCCCAAGAGGAAAACGCCCCTGCAGCGCTTCTTCGACTGGTTCAACCGCAGCTTTGAGCGGCTGACCAATGCCTACGTGGGCCTGCTGGAGCTCATTGTGGCCAACCGGCTTGTCACCTTTGCCATGCTGCTGGCCTTCGGGCTGGGCATTTGGGCCATCACGGCCCGGCTGCCGGCCGGCTTCATCCCGAGCGAAGACCAGGGCCTGATTTACGCCATTGTGCAGACGCCGCCCGGCACCACGCTCGAGCAAACCAACGCCGTATCGCAGCGCCTGGCCGGCATGGCCAGAGCCGTGCCCGGCATTGCCAACGTCTCCTCGCTGGCTGGCTACGAGGTGCTCACCGAGGGCCGCGGCTCCAACGCCGGCACCTTGCTGCTTGACCTCAAGCCCTGGTCGGAGCGCAAGGAATCCATTGCCGACATTATTGGCAACCTGGAGAAAAAAGCCCACGAAATTCCCGGTGCCACCATCGAATTCTTCGAGCCGCCGGCCGTGCCGGGCTACGGCGCGGCAGGTGGTTTCCAACTCCAATTGCTGGACAAAACCAACTCCGGAGACTACAAGGCGCTGGAAAAGGTGAATACCGAGTTCATGGCCAAGCTGAAGAAACGCAAGGAACTGGCCGGCCTGTTCACCTTCTTCTCGGCCAACTACCCGCAGTACGAGCTTAAGATTGACAACGAGCTGGCCATGCAGAAGGGCGTGAGCATCGGCAATGCCATGAACACGCTGAGCATCCTGGTGGGCTCCACTTACGAGCTGGGCTTTATCAAGTACCAGCGCTTTTTCAAGGTGTTCGTGCAGGCCTCGCCCGAGTACCGCAAGCTACCCGAGGACATCCTGAACATGTGGGCCAAGAACGACAAGGGCGAGATGGTGCCGTTTTCGGCCTTCATGAAAATCGTAAAGACCCAGGGCGCCAACGAAATCAACCGCTACAACATGTACACCACCGCCTCCATCCGGGGTGGCGCCGCCGAGGGCTTCAGTTCGGGCGAGGCCATCAAGGCCGTGCAGGAAGTGGCCAAAGAACTACCCCACGGCTACGACATTGACTGGGGCGGGCTGTCGAAAGACGAGGTGGGCCGCGGCAACGAATCCGTCATCATTTTCCTGATTGTGCTCGTGTTCGTGTACCTGGTGCTGGCCGCGCAGTACGAAAGCTTCCTGCTGCCGCTGGCCGTTATTTTCTCCCTGATTGCGGGTGTGTTCGGCTCATTCCTGTTCATCAAGATGTTTGGCCTGGCCAACGATATCTACGCCCAGGTAGGCCTCGTAATGCTGGTGGGCCTGCTGGGCAAAAATGCCGTGCTGATTGTCGAATTCGCGGCCCTGAAGCACGAAGAAGGCATGTCGGTGCGCGAGGCGGCCATTGAGGGTGCCCGGGTGCGTTTCCGCCCCATTCTGATGACGTCGTTTGCTTTCATCGCCGGCCTGATTCCGCTGGTGGTAGCCACGGGTGCGGGCGCCATCGGCAACCGCACCATCGGCAGCTCTGCGCTGGGCGGTATGCTCTTCGGCACCGTGTTCGGGGTCATCATCATTCCCGGTCTGTATTACTTCTTCGGCACGCTGGCCGGCAACAGCAAGCTGATTCGGGACGAAAACGAGTCGCCGGTATTGGAAGGCGTAGAGCCGCGTGCATTAATCGAAGAAACCGAGCCCTATGCTTAAGAAACGTTTTTATCAATGCCTGAGCGCCATCAGCCTGGCCCTGGCCGTGGGCGCGTGCAAAACGCCCGAGCTAGCGGTCAAGAACGAGACCCGCACCACGCCGGCCCGCTACCCGGCGGCCACTGCCGCCACGGCTGCCGACAGCGCCAACACGGCACGCCTGCCGTGGCAGCAGTTTTTCACCGACCCTGACCTGCAGGCCCTCATTGGCACGGCCCTGGAAAACAACCAGGAGCTAAACATCACGCTGCAGGAAATTGAAATTGCCCGCAACGAAGTCCGGGCCCGCAGCGGCGAGTACCGGCCCTTCGTGGGCCTGGGTGCCCGCGCCGACGTGGAAAAAGTGGGCCGCTACACCCTGCAAGGCGCCACCGAGGAACAGGTCGACATCAAGGAGGACCGGCACACGCCCGACCCGCTCACCAACTTCCAGCTGGGCACGTTTGCCACCTGGGAGGTGGATATATGGCACAAGCTGCGCAACGCCAAGAAAGCCGCCGCCCGCCGGTACCTGGCCTCGGTGGAGGGCAAGAGCTTCATGGTGACCAACCTGATTGCCGAAATTGCCAACTCCTACTACGAGCTGCTGGCGCTGGATAATCAGCTACTGATCGTCAGGCAGAATATTGAAATCCAGGCCAATGCGCTGGAGCTGGTGCGTTTGCAGAAGCAGTCGGCCCGCACCACCGAGCTGGCCGTGCAGCGCTTCGAGGCCCAGGTGCAGCACACCCGCGCCCTGCAGTTTAAGCTGCAGCAACGCATCGTCGAAACGGAAAACCGGCTGAACTACCTGGCCGGCCGCTACCCCCAGCCGGTGGCCCGCAACGCCGCGTCGTTCAACGACCTAGTGCCAGCGGTTGTCGCGGCTGGCTTGCCCACCCAGCTGCTGGCCAACCGCCCGGATGTGCGCCAGGCCGAGCAGCAGCTGGCCGCCGCCAGGCTGGACGTGCAGGTAGCCCGGGCCAGCTTCTACCCCTCGCTGCGTCTTTCCGCCGCGGCTGGCCTGGCCGCATTCACGCCTGGCCTGCTGGTTTCCACGCCCCAATCCATGCTGTATTCGCTGGGCGGCGACCTGGCAGCGCCCCTGCTGAACCGCAACGGCCTCAAAGCCACCTATTATAGCGCCAACGCCGGGCAAACCCAGGCAGTGTTTCGCTACGAAAAGACCGTGCTCAACGCCTATTCCGAGGTTTCGAACCAGCTCGCAAGCATCGACAACCTGAACAGCAGCTACGAGGCCAAAGCCCGGGAAGTGGCCGCCCTGAATCAGTCCATTGACATCTCGAACAGCCTGTTCCGCGCCGCCCGGGCTGAATACACGGAGGTGCTGTTCACCCAGCGCGACGCGTTAGAGGCGAAGTTCGACCTGCTTGAAACCAAGATGCAGCAGCTGCAGGCCACGGTGAATGTGTACCGGGCCCTGGGAGGCGGGTGGTATTAGCGACGGATCTTTGCCGACAGCCTGGTTGCCGCACCACTTCTCCCTTGTATTGCGTTGCAGCAGAAAGCGGCGGAAACGAATGAAGCCGTAGGGCTACTGCGGGCAAAAAACGAGCGGCGCGACGGTGTGTATCGCCACTGAGCCGCAACACATACCAGCCGGGAGCCAGGCCAGCGGTGGGGTATCTGGCCAGCGGCACGGGCCGGTAGGATCCGTCAACTCCCGGTCCTTTCCCTGCCGTTAATATTGTCCGCTTCTGCTTTCTCTATCCCAGGGAATACGCTCAGGCTTTGGGGGAGGCTGTCTGCTGCGTGGCCGTTGTGTTGTACAAGTAGGCTGCTACCCTCTGCCCACCGGGGCCGTATAGGCTGCTTATGAAACGACCCTATGTTATCTGCCACATGATGTCCTCCGTGGACGGCAAAATCCTCTCGGCCAACTGGCAGGATGAGGAACTGACCAGCACCTTTGCCGGCTATTTTGAGAAGTACCACGTCACCTTCACCAGCCAGGCCTGGATGTGCGGACGCATAACCATGGAGCGCGACTTCTCGGGCGGCGTGCAGCCGGAGCTGCGCGAGGCCCCGCACCCGATAGCCCGTGAGCCGTTTATCGGGGATAAGAATGCTACCTCCTTCGCCATTGCCGTCGATGCCCACGGCAAGCTGGGCTGGGAGAGCAATACCACGCACGGCGACCATCTGATTGAAGTGCTGACTGAGCAGGTCAGCGACAATTACCTGTATTACCTGCAGCAGAAGCACATTTCCTACTTGTTTGCCGGCAAGACGGAGGTCGATTTCGCGTCAGTTCTGCACCAGTTGGCCGAGCTGTTTCCCATCGACACGCTGATGCTGGAAGGCGGCGGCCACCTGAACGGCTCCTTGCTCAACGCCGGCCTCATTGATGAGCTGAGCCTGTTGCTGCTGCCCATTGCCGACGGTACACCTGCGTCGCCGACCACCTTTGAAGTAAGCGAGTACCTAGCCAAAGGCCCGGCAACGCGGCTGCGCTTAACCGAGGTGCAGCAGCTGGATAACGATGTAGTCTGGTTGAAATACCGGTTCAACCGCTCTGGAAGAGAGTAGGAAAATCTGGCCCTTCGCGTAATCTTGTGCCTGTGCATGCAACTTGGCGCAACCGACGCAACCGTGCGGGTAGCTCCCTACTTCTACTGGTGTCACAGTTGTTGAACTGTCCTGTAAAATCGTGGCATGAACTGAATCAAGAGCACTATAGCTAATTATAGAACTGGATGTCCTTACCCGTAATTCTTCTGCATGCAAGACACCCCTGCTTTTCCCTCAAGAATGAGATTCCGGTGGCTATTATCCTTACTCCCTTTCTTGCTATTGTTTCACCTGGGATACGGGCAGCAGCGGCCGCCCGCAAGCATAGATTCCTGCTCCACAACAACTATAGCGGGCGCCATCAAGCAGGCAGGTAGTATGGATGGGCAAACATCCAGCGCCCGCTTTAATCGGCCAATGGGAATTGCCGTCGCCCCGGATGGAACGGTGTACGTAGCCGATTGTAACAATCACACCATTCGACAGATCAGTCCGGAGGGGGTTGTCACAACCCTGGCGGGAATGGCCGGACAGCCTGGCCGGCAAGATGGGCTGCGGGAACTTGCGCGCTTCCATCATCCCGTCGGGCTAGCCTTGGATGCCGCGGGAAACCTGTATGTTGCCGACACGCAGAACCACACCATCCGCAAAGTAACGCCAGCGGGTCTGGTCATAACGATGGCGGGCAGGCCGGGCGAAAAAGGGACTACGGATGGCGAGGCCAGTAAGGCTCGCTTCAACTTTCCTCAAGGCATCACCGCAGCACCGGACGGGACAGTGTATATTGCCGACACGGAAAGCCATACGATTCGCCAGTTGACCACTACGGGGGTGATTCGGACAGTGGCGGGCATGCCCGGGCGCAAAGGCGCTGCGGATGGCACTGGGGCAAATGCGCGCTTTTTTCACCCCTCCGGCTTGGCTACCAACGCTTCCGGTACCCTGTATATCGTGGATAATGGCAATCACACGATCCGAAAGATTGAGTCCGACGGCATGGTGCGTACCATTGCAGGAGCTGCCGGCAAATCCGGTAGTGCCGATGGCCAGGGCACGGCCGCCCGTTTCGACTGGCCCAATGGTATTGCCGTGAATGCGCGGGGCTGGTTGTATGTGGCCGATAATGTAAACTCCACCATACGCCTGCTGCTGCCGAATGGACAAGTCACGACCCTCACGGGCAGGGCCAAGAGCTGGGGAAGCCAGGATGGTGCTGGAAGCGAAGCACGCTTTGAATTTCCTTTTGGTGTCGCGCTTCATCCCCACGCGCAGACGCTCTATGTGACGGATACGAAGAATCAGCTGCTGCGCTGCGTGCAGTAGACATCAGGGCATCACCTGGGCGGGCTGAGATAAGCGTGCTGTTCGGGAACAATGCGGACAGGCTGGTACTGCAGCTGCACGAGGCAAAAGTGTTCCAGTGCCGGGAACAACTTGCCCAGAGATAGTGAGGAGAATAGCTCCCGCAATCTATTACTTGCTGGCAAGGTCCGCTAACTTTCCCTTCCCGGACCTTAGCAAGGCTTCTGGGCAACGATACTAGCCGCTCCAGGCCTATGACCAATACCTGGGCCAGTTGAAGACCGCATCTAAATGGCATCCAGCCCCGGCAAGCCGAGCAAACCAGCGGCGCGCCGGGCCACGGCTTTGACACTGTCGACATCCGTGCCAGTGACGGTCAGATGGCCCATCTTGCGGCCAGCGCGCGCCTGTGCCTTACCGTACAGATGCAGGTGCGTGCCTGGCAGGCTCAATACCGAGTGCCAGTCCGGCTCCTGCAGTTGTCCGCTGCCATCGAACCACACCTCACCCAGCAGGTTGAGCATGATAGCCGGGGAATGCTGGCGCGGCTGCGGCAAGGGCAAGCCAGCCATGGCATGGACCTGTAGGTCAAACTGCGACACATCACAGGCATCCAGGGTGTAGTGGCCGCTGTTGTGCGGGCGCGGGGCCATCTCGTTGACCACCAATCCGCCGTACTCGCTGCCATTGTCCACCACAAAAAACTCGACGCACAGCACCCCGACATAGCCCAGGTGATGTGCAATGGAAACAGCAGCGTTGCGGGCCTTGGTTGCCAGGGCGGGCGGCATGTTTCCTTCGTAGCCATGAGTCACGGCCAAAATGCCGTCGACGTGCACGTTACGCTGCGGGGCGAAACTGACGACTTGCCCGTCCCAGCCGCGGGCCACCAGCACCGAACACTCGGCCGTGAGCGGCAGCATCTTTTCCAGTACGCAGGCCACCCCACCCAACTCTGCCCAGGCAGCGGCCAGCTCATCGGCGGTCTTAACGCGGACCTGCCCCTTGCCGTCATAGCCCATGCGCGCGGTCTTCAGGATGCCGGGCAGCAAATCGGCCCGGTCGGTCTGTACAGCCTGCAATTGGGCCGGCGTTTCAATCACCGCGTAAGGCGCGCAGCTCACCCCCGACACAGCAGCGCAGGCGGCGAAGTGGGCTTTTTCCTCGATGCGGTTTTGGGCAATGCCTACTACCGCCGCACTTGGCGCCACGGGCCGGGACTGCGCCAGCGTTTGCAGGGCCTGAGCTGGTACGTTTTCAAACTCAGTGGTGATGGCCTGGCACAGGTGAGCCAGTTGCGTCAGCCCGGCCGGGTCGTCGTACCCGGTCTGGATATGGTGGTGACTCACCAATCCGGCCGGGCTTTGCGCGTCGGGCTCGAGCACGGCGGTGAAGTACCCCAGGCGCTGGGCGGCATGCACAAACATCCGGCCCAGCTGGCCGCCTCCTAGCACCCCTAGGGTGGCCCGCTGGCCTGCGGCGTCCACACTACCCGGGTAAACCGGGGTCATGGCTGCAGATTCATGATCGGCACTCATACCGGCAGCGTCATGGCGCGAGCGGCTTCGGTTTGCTCGGCGCGAAACGCCTGCAGCTTGGTCGCTAGGTCAGCATCATGCAGGGCCAACAGGCTGACGGCAAACAAGGCCGCATTAGCCGCCCCGGCAGTACCTATAGCAAACGTGGCCACGGGTATCCCTTTAGGCATCTGCACGATGCTGTGCAATGAGTCCACGCCCTGCAGATGGCGACTGGCCACCGGCACGCCCAGCACGGGCACTGTGGTTTTGGCGGCCAGCATGCCTGGCAGGTGGGCGGCACCACCCGCACCGGCAATAATGGCCTGCAAGCCGCGCGGGCCGGCCTGTTCGGCGTAGGCAAACAAGTCGTCGGGCATGCGGTGAGCCGACACCACGCGCGCTTCGTGGGCCACGCCAAACTGGGTGAGAATCTGCACGGCATGCTGCATGGTGTCCCAGTCGCTGCTGGAGCCCATCACCACGCCGATGAGAGGTTTGGGGGTATTGGGGGAGGAAGGTGTATTCATCGAAATTATTTGGTCGTCATGCTGAACGAAGCCGAAGCATCTTTACTGCTGGGTTGTTTTTATGGTCATACCGTCATGCAATTGGAACAGATGGTAGCCACAATGCTCAGTAAAAACAGCTATTTCCTTTAACTCAGGCGCCTTAATGGCGAAGGCATATCTGAACTCAATCTTTGAGTCATCCTCGAACTCAATGTGCACAATACTCTCAGCCAGGAAGTCAGAAGCACTGAGCGTTTCACGATTGCTCCCTTTTGCAGTTAGGTAATCTTGTAGCTTGGTTTTCCAACGTTCGGGCAAATCTGAATGGCGCATTTAGGCAGTGATTTTGAGGACACAACAATGCCATCTGAATGTAAGCAACGAAGCGGTAGAGATGCTTCGACTTCGCTCAGCATGACGGCCTTTTTCAGCTAGGCTCGAATGGTTAGCGCTCCAGCAGGATTTCGGTGCCTAAAACCACCAGGTCTACCCGGCCTTTCAGCGTCTGGTCGATGAAGGGCGTGTTCTGGGACTTGGATTTCATGAATTCCCGCGTGAAGGTCGTTTCTGCTCCGGTATCGAACAAGACGCAGTTTGCTTCCTGGCCCACTTCAATGGTGGGTACCGGCAGGCCCATCAGGCGGCGGGGCTCCGCCGAGTAGCGCTTCACCACCAGGTCCCAGCCGAATTTTTCGGGCTCCACGAAGAAGTGATACAGCGACACCAGGGCCGTATCCAGGCCAGTAATGCCGTTGGGCGCACTGATGAAATCCTGGGCTTTTTCGAACGGCGTGTGCGGCGCGTGGTCGGTGGCAATGAGGTCGAATACGCCTTCTTTGAGCCCCTCGAGCAGGGCATCACAATCGGCCTGGGTGCGCAGCGGCGGGTTCATCTTGTAGTTCGTGTCGTAGTCGCCGATGTGCTCGTCGGTAAACAGCAGATGGTGCGGGGCCACTTCGGCCGTCACCTTCACGTCGCCGCGGGACTTCCACCAGCGGATGGTTTCCATGCCAAGCTTGCTGGAAACGTGCTGGATGTGCACGTGTGCGCCCGCTGCCCGGGCCAAACGAATGTCGCGGTCGATGATGATTTCCTCGGCGCAGGCCGGCGAGCCCTTGATGCCGAGCCGGTAGCTCATCACCCCTTCGTTCAGGGCGCGTGGCCCGGCCAGCTCCGGCACCTCACAGTGGCTGGCGAAGAACATCCCGAACTCGGTGGCGTACTGCATGGCCCGCAGCAGCACGGCCGGGTCGCTGGTGGTATCCCCATCGTCGGTGAGCATTTTCACCCCGAGCGTGCGCATACCCTCGATTTCCGCCAGCTCCTTGCCCTCGCGGTTCTTGGTGACGCAGCCGGAGGTATACACCGGAATGCGGGACCGGTGCGTGGCATTTTCCAGCACGGTGGCAATGGCCGTTGCCGAGTCGAGGGCCGGGCGGGTGTTGGGCATCATGACCACGCCGGTAATGCCGCCGTTGATGGCCGCTTCGCTCCCCGTGGTGATGGTTTCCTTGTTCTCAAACCCGGGGGCGCGGAAATGGACGTGGGCATCAAACATGGCTGGCATCAGAACCCGGCCGCGCGCGTCGATGACGCGGGTACCCTCGGGAATGGTCAGGTTGCTGCCGATGTTCTGAATTTTTCCTTCGACAATCAGGACATCGCCTTCAAGAAGTACGGGGGAATTTTCGGAGGCGATGCGGGCGTTTCGAAGAAGGAGCATGGAGGAAGAAGTGCTGTAAACCGGCAAGGGATGGTGGGTATTCGGGCTGTTGAAGATGAAGATACATGGGCGGAACCAGCCGCCGCGTTGGGCATTTAGGGCATAATCACCGGTGAGCTGGCCCGCTGCCGTGCGACATACGATTCCTGCTTCGGGAATTCCCCGCCCGGCGTGAGCCAGTCGAGCACGGCCATGCGGATGGAGATGCCATTTTCGACCTGGTTGGTAATCAGGCTGCGTTCGTAATCCATAACGGCGTCGCACAGCTCGACTCCCCGATTCACGGGGCCGGGGTGCATGATGTAGAGGCCCCGGTCACGGATTTCCGCCAGCCGGGCGTTGGTAATGCCGTAGACCCGGTGGTATTCCCGGACGTTGGGAAAAAACTGCACGTCCTGACGCTCCATCTGCACGCGCAGCAGATACACCACATCGGGCGACCAGGCCATAGCTGCTTCGTAGTCGGTGAAGCGGCGGATGCTTTCCGGAATATACTTGGGTACCAGTGAGCCGGGGCCCAGATACGCCACCTCCACACCCAGCTTTTGCAGCAGGGTGCTGGTGGAGCGCGCCACGCGAGAGTGGAGAATATCGCCGATGATGAGGACTTTTTTGCCCCGGGGGTCAGGGAATTTCTCCCGGATAGTGAAGGCGTCCAGCAGGGCCTGGGTCGGGTGCTCGTGCGCGCCATCGCCGGCATTAATAACTGCCGCCGTAGTTTGGCGGGCAATCATGCCGGGCAGGCCGGAGTGGCCGTGGCGGACAACGATGTAGTCAGTGCGCATGGCCTGGAGCGTCTCGATAGTCTCGCGCACCGACTCACCCTTGGTGATGGAGGAATGGTCGATGTTGAAGTTCGTCACCTCCGCCGAAAGGCGTTTGGCCGCAACCTCGAAGGAGGAGTGGGTGCGGGTGCTGGCCTCGTAGAACAGCATCAGTACGGACTTGCCATCGAGGGCCGGGATTTTCTTCACCGACTGGGTGAAGAGTTTTTTGAAGGACGTGGATTGGTCGAGCAAAAACTCGATTTCCTCACGGTGAAGGGATGCGATGTCGAGCAGATCTTTACGTGCCATACCGGAGTGGAGGAAAAGTGAGGTCGTAGTCAGGAGTAAGGAATGTGTAAGGCTATCTGATTCTGATGTTCTTACACCGCGGTTGAATTAGGCAGGATGCATTGGCCACGGGGCAGCAGCCGAACGCAATGGACATAAAAAAACCGTTTCGGAATCCGAAACGGTGGCGGGGCAATACCTGAAAAAACAACGGAAATACCAGAGGCAAAATCAGGAAAACCGATAGCGGCGAAGACCTTCCGGTCTACTCGCGGTTCCCTGTCGAGCAGGACCTCGCGCTTCATCAACAAGCTTTTTGGTTGAAGCATGCTGCAAAACTACAGCATTGTTGCACTCGGCAACTCATCGGTAAGACTGATTTTTTTTCGCGCCGCTTTTTCCTCCTTTTGTTTTTCGACCTAACGGGCTAAACGACGCGCTTTTGATCCTTTTTTTCACCGTCAAAAAAATTATGGCCTGCGTAATCAATTGCTTCGCCAGCACAATCTATCCCAACGTTAGCTCTTTATTCCGCTAGCCTTAGCTGGCGGGCCCTCTCGGAGGTGACAAAACAGGTAGGGCGCGGGGTTGCCCGGCTGCACCCGCGGCATCACTGTACTAATTTCAACGTGCCCGAACCCGAAGCTAGCCAGCTCATCCACCAGCCGCGCATCTTTAGCATACCCCGCCGCCAGGCCAACAGGCTCTTATAATTTCAGGTACGAACACCGTGCGCTCCAGCTTTGGCTGTTTGTACCTGAACTGGTTGCGCAACACCGCCCGCGTCAGCGGCAGTTTACCAGCTAGGCTCAGCGCCCACACTCTCTGGCAGCGGACGGCTTGACGCCGCATGAGGCGCGGAATATCCTTCGCCCTCGCAATAACAGGTTAAGCTTCCCGCTGCACTCTGTCTTTCTCCCGCCACCAGAGGTGCAGGCCGGAGCGCAGCAGTAGCAGCCAGCCCAGGCCCGCGGCAAAGCCGGCCAGCACATCGGTGGTGTAATGCACGTGCAGATAAATGCGCGTCAGGCCAATCAGGATAGCCCAGAGCAGCAGGGCCACGGCCCACAGCGGGTGCCGGCCGTGGCGCCAGAGCAGCCAGCCCAGGCAGCCGTAGAGGGCCATACCAATCATGGCGTGGCCGCTGGGAAAGCTCAGGCCCAGCTGCGGAAACAGGGCCGTATCGGGGCGCAGCCGGTGAAAGTGGGTTTTGAACAGCTGGTTGAGAATAGCCGAGCCAGCCACGGCCCAAAACACTTCCAGGGCTTCGCGCCGCCGCTTGCGCCAGCTCAGCACGGCCGGAATGGCTACGCCGGCCAGCACCAGAAACGGCGCGGAGGCAAAGAACGTGATGCGCACCACCCACGGGGTTAGCCCCGGCACGGCGGCCCGCAGCCGGTCGAGCTGCTGGAAGCCCAGCTGATCGAGCTCCAGGGAACCCTGCACGAACACGACGCGGGTCAGATAGAAAAATGCGGCTAATGAACTCAGGAACACGAGCAGCAAGACGCCTACTTCCACCGTGAGAAAGGCGAGCAGACTGGCCAGACGCGTACCGAGGTTTTTCATGGGGTAACAGAGCCGAGGGAAAGCTGCGCGGAATTAGTGAAAACCAACCATTCGGAAAACAAAAAAGCCGATCCTTTCGGATCGGCTTTCGTGGTGCGCTCGGAGAGACTCGAACTCTCACACCTTGCGGAACTGCCGCCTGAAGACAGCGCGTCTACCAATTTCGCCACAAGCGCAGCTCTTTGTTGTCAGACCAAAATCCCTGGCGGGGTGTCTTTCAACGATGCAAAGATACAAGGCTTCGAAGTAGTTTATCAAGCTTTGCGCGAAAAAAATCCTGAAAAATCTTTGCCAGAACGCTATTCTGGCTGTTTTTCAGCTAATTGCGGCGCGTATTTAAATCGATTTTTTACCCGTTTCTCGATTTGCTGGAGCAGCGGAATGGCAATAAAGAGCCAAACCAGCCCGGCCGTGAAGCCCGCCAGCACGTCGGAGGCATAGTGCACGCGCAGATACACGCGCGTCAGGCCGACGAGCAGAATCAGCAGAACGAGGGCCACAACCAAGAGCCAGCGCAGCACTTTCTGGTGCCGCACGTGGGTCAGGACCAGGTAAATCAGCAAGCCGTAGAACGAAGCGCTGATCATGGCGTGGCCGCTGGGGAAGCTCAGCCCCGAGGCTGACACCAGCGGCAGCAGCGGCCGGGGCCGCTGGTAGGTGTTTTTCAGCACCAGATTCAGCGTAATGCTGCCCAGAGCCACTACCGGTACCAGCAGGGTGTACCAACGGTGGCGGCGCACCACCAGAAAGTAGCCAATCAGCAGCAGGGCCACGGCCGAAATAAAGTTGCGCGAGGCCAGAAACGTGATATGCTCGACCCAGCCGCTTTGGTTTTCCCCCAGAATGTGCCGGGCCCAGTGAAACGCCCGGGCGTCGAATACGGCGGCATCCCGGTCGAGCACCTCCCGCCCCAAAGCCAGAAACCCCACGACGCCCAGCACCCCAATAATCAGCGTCACGGCGAATTCTGCCGTGAATAACATGAAGCCCGCCACGAGCCGGCGTATATGATTGGTCATTGCTGCGTAGAAGAGGTAAGAATAGCTGCATACGACGAGACCGGGCTTCGGGTCGGTCTTGATCCTGGGCTCGTACTTCTCTGCTTCTTCTACCGCCCGATTTTCTTTTCCCATGAGCCTTGCCGATACCGGCTTCGACCGGGTAGCCGCTTTCTACGACCCGCTGGCTCGCCTGGTGTTTGGCGACGCGCTGCGGCAGGCCCAGCAAGCGGCGCTGGCGGGCTTACCCACGGGCCGGACCCAGGTACTCATCATCGGGGGCGGCACGGGCTGGGTGCTGGGCGAGGTGCTGCGGCGCCAGCCCGAAGCCTGGGTGCTGTACCTGGAGGCTTCGGCGGTAATGCTGGCCAAGTCGCGCGAAACGCTGCTGCAACTGCACCCGCAGCGCGCCGCCCAGGTCGAGTTCCGGCTGGGCACCGAGCAGGCGCTTGGGCCCGGCGAGTCGTTTGACGCCATCATTACCTTCTTCTTTCTCGACTTGTTTGCACCCGAGCGGCTGCGGGCCATTCTGCGACGTCTGAACGAAGCCCGCCGCCCTGCCGCTCCCTGGCTGGTTGCCGACTTTCGGCCTGCCCGCCCGCTCTGGCAGCGGGTATTGCTCTCGATGATGTACAGCTTTTTCCGCCTCACTACCGGTATCAGTGGCCGCCACATGCCCGATCTGGCGCTGGAATTAGGTGCTTTGGGCTTGCAGCGGCGGCAGCAAACATTGTTTTTTCACGGCATGGCCGAGGGCTCCGTGTTCAGCTAAACTGACCTCTGGTATTTGCCCCTGAGGCCGCAGCGCGGAAAAACTATTGGCGCCCGGGGCTTGATTAGCGGCGGCGGGCCCTATTTTTAGGCATCCATCCTCGTTTTCCTTTCCTATGCGGAAATCCGCCGCCACTCTCCTACTTGCCCTGGCTTTGCCCGTGGCCACCCTGGCGCAAGCACCCGTGCAGTACACCGTAGCTTTTCCCAACGCGGTGCACCACGAAGCCCAGGTTACCGTCGTGTTTTCGGAGCTGCCCGCCGGGCCGCTGCAGGTGCGCATGGCCCGCAGCTCGCCGGGCCGCTACGCCCTGCACGAATTCGCCAAGAACGTGTACGCCGTTGCGGCCACCGACTCGAAAGGCAATGCCCTGACCGTCAGCCGACCCGACCCCTACGGCTGGGACGTGAGCGGCCACGACGGCACGGTGCGCTTCACCTACACGCTGTTTGGCGACCGGACCGACGGCACCTACGCCGGCATCGATGCCATTCATGCCCACCTGAACATGCCCGCCACGCTGGCTTACGGCAAAGGTCAGGAGCAGCGGCCGGCCGAGGTGAAGTTTAAGCTGCCCACGGGGTGGCAGGTGGCTACCCAGTTGCGCCCCGATGCCACGAAAGGCACGTACTACGCGCCCCATATGCAATACCTGATGGACAGCCCCACCTCGCTGGGGCCGCAGAAAGTGCGCTCCTGGCAGCATCAGGGCCGCACCATCGAAATGGCCGTGCTGCACGAGGGCACCGACGCCGAGCTGGACGCCTACACGGAGAAAACCAAGAAGATCGTGCAGGAGGCCGGAGCCGTGTTCGGCGAGCTGCCCGCCTTCGACTTCGGCCGCTACACCTTCGTGGCCAACTACCTGCCTCAGACCAGCTCGGATGGCATGGAGCACCGCAACTCGACTTCCGTAACCAGCAACCGCCCGTTGCGCGGCGACTATGCCGTGAACAATCTGGGTACGGTTTCTCACGAGTTTTTCCACGCCTGGAACGTGGAGCGTATCCGTCCCCGCGACCTGGAGCCCTTCGACTTCGACCGGGCCAATATGAGCAACTCACTCTGGTTTGCCGAAGGTTTCACCCAGTACTACGGCGACCTGATCATGCGCCGGGCCGGCATTTTCACTGACGACCAGTACGCCCAGTACGCGCTCAGTGGGCTGGTCAATGCCATACTGAACTCGCCGGGCGCGGCCCGCTACTCGCCGGTGCAGATGAGCCAGCAGGCGCCCTTCGTGGACGCCGCCGCCGCTATTGACCCCAACAACCGCGGCAACACCTACCTGTCCTACTACCTCATTGGCGGCGCCAACGCCCTGGCCCTGGACATGCTGCTGCGCCAGAACCACAAAACCACGCTGGATGCCTACATGCGCGCCGTGTGGGAGCAGCACGGCAAAGAACAGCAGAACTATGCCCCGGCCAAGCCCTACACCCTGGCCGATTTGCAGCGCGTGCTGGGTCAGGTAAGCAAAGACACGGCCTTTGCCGGCCAGTTTTTCCGCCAGCATATTCTGGGGCATGAACTGCCGAAGTTCGAGCAGCTGCTGGCCCCGGCCGGCCTGCTGGTGCGGCGGGCCCGGGCCGGACAGGTAAGCCTGGGTACCCGCCTGACCTACAACCCCGCCGATAGCACCGCCTCCATCGGCACCCCGTATCTCGACAGCCCGCTCTACCAGGCCGGCCTCGACCGGGAAGACGTGCTGCGCAAGCTTGACGGGCAGCGCCTGAGCAGCCCCAAGGCCGTGCAGGAGCTGCTGGCCGCCCACAAGCCCGGCGACGTAGTAGCGGTGGAGTACCGCACCCGCGGCGGCATCCGCACCACCCAGCTTACCCTGACCGAGGACCCCGTGCTGGAAGTAGTAACCTACGAAGCCGCCAAGCGCCCCGTAACCAAAGCCATGAAGAAGTTTCGGGCCGACTGGCTCAACGGGAAGACGAAGTAGCTTTGCTCCGAGAGAAAACAAGAAGGGACGCCGGCAAATGGCGTCCCTTCTTTTTAAGGTATTGGGTTCACGCCATTCTATACAACAAGCTGTGAATAAAAACGAAAAAAGGCCGTCCTGCTGAGCTTGTCGAAGCATATCTACCGCAACAGTAAAATTAAATTGTTTTGGCAGTAGAGATACTTCGACAAGCTCAGCAGGACCGTTCTGGAGTTTTCAGCTACCGGCATCGATTAGCCACATTACGTTCCTTTATGCCCAAAGACTCCCGGCTGCTGCTGATTTACGCCATTATCCTGCTGGACGTCATCGTGGGAGCGGCCATTGGGCCCATCATGCCGGAGTTTGTGCGCGGGCTGCCCCAGCCGCAGCTGTGGCTGTCGGTGGGCACGGCGCTGTTTCTGGGCGTGCAGCTGTTTTCGGCCCCGGTGCTAGGCAAGCTCTCCGACGGCTTCGGGCGGCGGCCGATTCTGATTGTGGCGGCCCTGGGCACGCTGCTGGCCAACTGCCTGCTGCTGCCGGTGCGGGCCGGGCTCTATTTCACCAACCGCGTGAGCGACGGCCTGACCAACGGTATGTATGCCACCATCCGCTCGGCCATTACCGACATTTCCAACAAGGACGACTTGTTCAAAAACCTGGGCATCGAAGGCGCCATCATTTCCCTGGGCTTTGTGCTGGGTCCTATGGCCTCGGGGCTGCTGCTCACCACGCTGGCCGTGCCGCCGGGCCAGCAGGCGGGCTACGTGGTGGGCCTGGCCGTAGCCCTGGCTGCCCTGAACGTGCTGCTGAGCCTGGCCATGCGCGAAACCCACACCCAGCGCAACGGGGTGCGCGGGACCGAGCTGCGGGCCGAGCTGAGTCGCTCCGTAAACGTGCTGACCATCTGGAGCCGCCTGCAGGCCAAGGATACCCCGGCCCGCGGGCTGCGCACCATTGTGCTCATGCAGGTAGCCCTGACGATGAGCACCGGCTACTATTTCTACTTCGTGCCTTTCGCCAGCCTGGGGCCGCTGCAGATGGATGCCCGGGCGCTGTCGTACTTTTTCATGTTTTTCGGCAGCCTCAGCATTGCCATCAACTACATCTTCTACACCTACTTTGCCGACCGCATCAACCAGCGCAAAGCTATTTTCTGGCTGGCCCTGGTTAGCGTGCCGGTGCTGGCAGCCTACGGCGTTGTGGGCACGTCGCGGCTCTGGCTTTACATCATCATCACCCTCGACTGCCTGACTTTGTCGCTGATTCAGGGCTTGTTGGAGGGGCTGCTGGCCCAGCGCACCACCGACGAAGACCGAGGCGAGATTTTCGGGTTGAACCAGGCGGTGCAGGGCCTGGCCAGCTTTGCCACCATTTTGGTGTGCGGTGGCTTATCGGTGGTGCGGCTGGAGCTGCCTTTTGCCTGGTTTGCGGCCTGCATGGCCGCCGTAGCCTGGCAGGCCTGGCGCAGCTTCAAGCTCCTGGCTCAGCCGGCCGAATAAATCCGGAAGCAGATCAGCCCGAGCACCATCAGGGCGCCGAGCACCATGATGCGCAGGCCGTGGGCCCGGTCGCCGGGGGTGAAAGCGTGGACCTTGCGGCCGTCGGGCAGGGTTTTGCGGTGGGTATGCAGGTGCCATCCGATAAAAAAGGCAAACAGGCCGCCCAGCACCGCCGTGAGGTAACCCCAGGCAATCCAGGCTTTCTGGGAAGGCTCGGGTTGGGCCAGGTCGGCGTTGCGCTGCTGGCGCAGCAGGCGGGCCGCCTCCGGGCTTATCGTCTTGCCCCGGTCCTGCAGAATCTGGCGGGCCAGGGTCACGTCGAAGCTGTTCCACTCGTCGGGCCGGAGCAGCACGTCCATCAGCTCCTCATCGGTGAAGGCGAATAGATAATGGTCGGGGGCCACCTGGCTGGTCAGCTCCTGATTCTGGGCTTCCTCCAGGGCCCGGGCCGTTTCGAAGTCCTCCGGATGCAACTTCACCACAAAATAGGTGCTCGTGGCATTGTTGGCGAAGCTGGCGTCGAACCGGGGCTTGTCGAACTCCGTTTCAAAGGCTACCTCGTGCCGGCGCAGCAGTTCGAGCAGCGGCGCGGCAACTTCGGGGTTGGGAAACTGTTGGTAGGAAACGAAGTCGGCCATACTGCAACTGTGAATACGGCCTGCTAGATAAGGCTAAATTCACGGTTGGGCCGCGGGCGGGCATTCTTTTTCCTGCGGCTGCGTTTCGTATCTTGGTGAACCAAATTATCCGTTACCCCTCCTTTCTGCTGGCTATGCTTCGTTCTACTCTTGCTCTCACGCTGCTGCTGGGCGTATCGGCCGGTCCGGCCCTGGCCCAAACCACGACGCTGCCCACCGCGCCCGTGCCCACCGAGGCGGCGCCCAAGCTGGGCCTTGCGGGTCCGCGCGCGTCGTATAGCATGAGTGCGGGCTTTGTAACGGCGGGCCGGTTTGGCTCGGCGTCTTACCTCACGCCCCTGGCTTCCTACCAGTTGACGAAGCGGTTTTCGGTGTTTGCGGGCCTCACTTACATGCGCGTCATGCCCGGCATTGGCGCCGTCACGCCGGAGGGGGCGCGCACCATCGGACTGGCCGGCCTGAACCGCTACATCGTGCAGGGCGGCGGCGCCTACTCCCTCTCGCCGCGCGTGACGCTGGTGGGCTCGGCCTGGAAAGACCTCACGCCGGCTACCTTTGGCAGCGGCGTCAATCCGTACGCGGGCTTCAACAACCTGGGCTCGGGCGTGAACATGCGCGCCGACTTCAAGATAACCGAGCACATGACCATTTCAGGCGGCGTGCGGGTTTCCAACGGCGCCGCGCCGGGCTACTCGCCCTATTCCATCGGTCCGTTCGGGTACTAACCCCGTCGTTTTACCGGCAGTATATCCAGGCCCCGGGAAGTTTCCGGGGCTTTGCTGTTTCTTTGGCTTTCACGTTTTCTTCCGACTTCCGCCCGCATGGCTGCCCGCATCACCTACGCCCGCAATGAAAAGCTCCGCACCGTTAAGCCCGGCTACCCTGGCAACAAGCTGTTCGGCAGCCAGTTTGCCAACGGCGAGGAGCTCTACACGCCGCAGTTCAGCAATGTGTTCCGCTGGAAAGTGCTGACCGAAAACCCGCAGAAGGAGGAAAAGAAGGCCGATACTTGGGTGCCGGAAGTGGTAAGCTGCTCGGAGTTTCTGCAAAGCCAAGCCGATGGGCTCGTGTGGCTGGGCCACGCTACTTTTGTGCTGCGCTCGGGCGGCACTACCCTGCTCTTCGACCCGCTGCTGTTCGACTCCACGTTTCTGAAGCGCCGCCACCCCCTGCCCTGCCGCCCCGAGGAGCTCACCGGCATCGACTACCTGCTGCTCAGCCACGGCCACCGCGACCATCTGGACGAAGCCTCCATCAAGCTCGTGGCCCGCCAGAACCCCCAGGTGCAGGTGCTGGCTCCGTTGCGCATGGCACCGCTGCTGCGCGGTATGGCTTCTTCCCTGCCGGTGCAGGAAGCCGGCTGGTGGCAGCAATTCGACCTGGGCGCCGATGCCGCACTGGAAATCTACTACCTGCCGGCCGCCCACTGGCACCGCCGCGGCCTGAACGATTTGAACAAAGTACTCTGGGGCAGCTTCCTGATTCGGGCCCAGGGCAAGCTCATCTACTTCGCCGCCGACAGCGCCTACGCCGACCATTTCGGGGACATCGAGCAGCAGTTTGGCCCCGTTGATATCTGCCTGGTGGGCATCGGGGCCTACAAGCCGGCCTTTATGATGCAGCTCAGCCACACCAACCCCCACGAGGCGGCCAAGGCGGCCAACGTGCTGCGCGCCGGCCACATCGTACCCATGCACCACGGCACCTTCGATTTGAGCGACGAGCCGGCCTCCGAGCCCATCCGCACCCTGCAGGAGGTGGCCACGGGCGGCATGCTGCGCGGCGAGCTGCACGTGCCTAAAGTCGGGGAAGTGCTGCCCTGGCCGGAGTGGGAATAGCAGTTTGCTATAATTAATAAGGCCCGCTTAGTTAAACTAAGCGGGCTTTTTGCTGCGATGCCCGGATAATTCTTTATATAGTACCAAAATCTACCTGCTGCCCTGCAGCTACCTTCCCGCCGAAAAGATTAGACCTTCTGGCCATCTACGCTCTGCCTTTCCCTGAGCCGGCTGGCCGACTCCCGTATAAGTTAAGTACCATAATCAGGCGGCAGCACCAACTTTTCCGACCAGTCCCGCGGCGGGCCGTATCTTTACCGGCCCATTCCGCTTCGTATGTCCCCTACCCTGATTCTGAGCCTGATTGCGGGCTACTTCACGATTCTCATCATCATTGCCCTGCTCACCTCGCGCAAGGCTACCAGCGACAGTTTCTTCGTGGCCAACCGCAACGTGCCCTGGTACATGGTGGCCTTTGCCATGATTGGCACCTCACTTTCCGGCGTCTCCTTCATATCGGTGCCGGGCATGGTGCACGCCCAGGCCTGGAGCTACATGGCCGTGGTCATGGGCTATCTGGTCGGCTACCTTGTCATTGGCACGGTGCTGCTGCCGCTCTATTACAAGCTCAATCTGGTGTCTATCTACACCTATCTGGAGCAACGCTTCGGGTTTTGGAGCTACAAGACCGGGGCCGGACTTTTCCTCATTTCCCGCGCCATCGGGGCCGCCCTGCGCCTCTACGTGGTGGCGGGCGTGCTGCAGGTGGCCGTATTCGACGATCTGGGCGTGCCCTTCGCCGTGACGGTGGCCGTGAGCATTCTACTGATTTACCTCTACACCTTCCGCGGCGGCCTGAAAACGATTCTTTGGACCGACACCTTCCAGACCCTGGCCATGCTGACTTCGGTGGGCATTTCGGTGTACCTGATTTCGGATGAGCTGAACCTGGGCTTCCAGCAGGTGATTACCACGGTGCGCGAGTCGGATATGTCGCGCATCTTTTTCTGGGAATGGACCGACTCGCGCAAGTTCTGGACCCAGTTCGTGTCGGGCATGTTCATTACCATCGTCATGACCGGCCTCGACCAGGATTTGATGCAGAAAAACCTGAGCTGCCGCTCCCTGGGCGACGCCCAGAAAAACATGTTCTGGTTTGCCCTGATTCTGGTGCCGGTCAACATGCTGTTCCTGTCGCTGGGCGTGCTGCTCTACCAGTACGCGGCCGCCAAGGGTATCACGCTGCCGGTGAATGCGGCCGGCAAAATCATCGGCGACGACGTATTTCCGCTCTTGGCTACCGAGCACTTTTCCATCTTCGCGGGCGTCGTGTTCATCCTGGGCATCATTGCCGTCACCTACTCCTCGGCCGACTCAGCCCTGACGGCCCTAACCACCTCCTTCTGCGTCGACTTCCTGACCATCAGCAAGTACCCCGAGGCACGGCAGCGCGTACTGCGGCAGCGCACCCACCTGATGTTCACCTTCGTGCTGGTTGTCATCATTCTGATTTTCCGGATGCTGAATGACCAGAGCCTGATTTCGGCCGTGTTCAAGGCCGCCGGCTATACTTACGGGCCGCTGCTGGGCCTCTTCAGCTTCGGCATCTTCACCCGGCGCCTTCTCCACGACAAGTACGTGCCCTGGATGTGCGCCTGGCCGCCGGTGTTCTGCTACGTGCTCAACGCCAACTCCAAGGCGTGGCTGGGCGGCTACGAGTTCGGCTTCGAGATTCTGCTCGTCAATGGCCTGCTCACCTTCCTGGGGTTGCTGGCCATTTCGCGCCAGCCCGTGGCCGAATTGAACCCTGCTTAACCCAGGTTGTTTAGGCAGAAGCTGTTGGCTTGGGCTTTCCGTGCGTACCTTTGCGCGGTCGGGGCCCGAGCTACCGCACGGGTTCGTGCGGGGCTTTTATTCGCGTAGCTTCCATGAAACACCTATTCTTCTCTTTGCTGCTAGTTGTGTCGGCCCTGTCGGCCCGGGCCCAGCAGCCGGCTCCGGCCAAGCCGCCCGTGGTGCTCAAGCCCGGCCGCATGCAGGCCCAGGCCAAGCCCGCCGCCAACCGGCCCGATGTGCCCCCGCAGTTTGTGGGCGGGGCCCAGGCCCTGAGCGCGTTTTTTCAGCAGAACGTAAAGTATCCGGAGGCCGCGCGCGTCACTAACATTACGGGCACGGTGCTCACCAGCTTTACCATCGACACGGATGGCCGCGTGGCCAACCCCAGCGTGACCAAAAGCCTGAGCCCCGAGTGCGACGCCGAAGCCCTGCGCGTGCTAAGCCAGATGCCCGCCTGGAAGCCGGCCACCCGCAAGGGCCAGCCGGTAGCCATTCAGGTGCAGCTGCCCGTACCTTTCGGGGATGCCAGTTCGCTCAAAGTCGAGCAGGGCAAAACAAAATTTGAATAACCGCTATTGATGTCTGGTGCGGAGTGCTAACCCACTCAGGAACAGAACCCATCCGAACTATACGAGGCGCTGCCTCCCGATCCGAACCAAGCGCACCCCGCACCTAAGTACCCAGAATGGCCAGAAGTGGAATGAATACCAGCGGCACGACCCTTGACCCGGACGTGCCCAAGAAGAAATTAACCAAGGAAAGCTTCCGGCACGGCCTGCGGATTTTTCGCTACGTGCTGCCCTACCGCACCAAGTTCATCATCGGTCTGGTCCTGCTCACGCTGTCCAGCGCTACTACCATGGGCTTCCCCTGGGTGATTGGCAAGCTCACGGATGCTGCCAACGGTAAGCCTTTTGTGCTGCCCAACGGCCTTACGCTCAGCATCACCCAGATTGCCATCGGCCTGTTTGCCGTTATCCTGCTGCAGGGCACGTTCTCGTTTGGCCGCATCTGGTTTTTCACCCAGGTCAGTGAGTTCACCGTGCGCGACATCCGCCAGTCGCTCTACCAGAAGTTCGTGACGCTGCCCATTCCGTATTTCGAAAAGCACCGGGTAGGGGCCATTACCTCGCGCATCACCTCCGACGTGGGCATGATTCAGGACTCGTTTTCCCTGACCCTAGCCGAGCTGTTTCGCCAGGTCACGACCCTGATTGTGGGCATCATCTTCATCATGATGGTGTCGGTGAAGCTGTCCATGTTTATGCTGCTCACCTTCCCGCCCATCGTGGTGGTAGCCATGGTATTTGGCCGCAAAATTCGGGTGCTGGCCAAGGCTACCCAGGAAGAGCTGGCCAAAACCAACGTCATTGTGGAGGAAACCCTGCAGGGCATCAACACGGTAAAGGCCTTTACCAACGAGCTGTTCGAAACCAACCGCTACGGCACTTCGCTGAACCGCACCCTGCAGTCGGCTTTGCGCAGCAACCTCTACCGCGGCGGCTTCGTGTCGTTTGTTATCATCGGCTTGTTTGGCGGCATCATCTTGGTGCTGTGGCGGGCTGCTTCCCTGGTAGCCGCCGGCCAGATGACTATCGGCGACCTGACTTCCTTTGCCCTCTACACCATCTTTATCGGCGCCTCCGTGGGCGGCCTGGGCGAATTGTACGGCAAGGTGCAAAGCACGCTGGGTGCTTCCGAGCGGATTCTGGAGATTCTCGATGAGCCTTCCGAGCCCACGCACCGGCCCCGCGTAGCCGGCACGGCGCCCCTGCAGGTGCGCGGCGACATCGACTACCGCAACGTGGCCTTCAGCTACCCCACCCGCCCCGATCTGCCGGTACTCAAGAACATTGACTTCGACATTCAGGCCGGCGAGAAGATTGCGCTGGTGGGCCCCAGCGGCGCGGGCAAAAGCACCATCGTGCAGCTGCTGATGCAGTTTTATGAGCTGAGCGGCGGCAAAATCCTGGTTGATGGCCGCGACCTGCAGCAGTACGACCTCACCGAGCTGCGCCAGCACATCGGCATCGTGCCCCAGGAAACCCTGCTGTTTGGCGGCTCCATCCGGGAGAATATTGCCTACGGTAAAATTGGCGCCACCGAAGCCGAAATAACGGCGGCGGCGCGCCAGGCCAACGCCTGGCAGTTCATTTCTACCTTCCCCGAAGGCCTCGACACGCTGGTGGGTGAGCGGGGCGTGAAGCTTTCGGGCGGGCAGCGCCAGCGCATTGCCATTGCCCGGGCCATCCTGAAAAACCCCGCCATCCTGATTCTGGACGAAGCCACCTCCGCCCTCGATTCGGAAAGCGAAAAGCTGGTGCAAAGCGCCATGGACGAGCTGATGCAGAACCGCACCAGCATCATCATTGCCCACCGCCTGAGCACCATCCGCAAAGTCGACAAGATTCTGGTTATCGACGGGGGCCGCATCGTGGAGCAGGGCACCCACGACGAGCTCAGCAACAACGAAAACGGCATGTATGCCAACCTGCTCAAGCTGCAGTTTGAGCTGAGCTAGACTACGGGCTTCAGACGGATTTTTCGGATTGGCCGGATGACATACCTGACAAAAGGGCGAAGCAGTGCTTCGTCCTTTTTTGTTACTTAGAATCCGCAACGTAAGCTGCGCCTGCGCGGCCCGACCTGTCTGCTATTCTCTATCCTATCGACCTGCGCTTGTCCGTGCTAACTTCCGTTGTCCCGCCCATTGAAGTGGCCCCTTCCACCGTTTCCTTTGCTGATTATCAGGCTATTCACCAGGAGCAGCAGCGGCGGCGCTACCCCGCGCAGCCAGCCCCCAAGCCCGAAACAGCTGATCCGTGGAAAGTGAAAGCCCAGCGCTGGGCCTACGTGTTAGCGGCGGGAGCTTTTACCATCTACTGGACGCGGTCGGTTTCGTGGCTGGGCTGGGCGTTGCTGATTACGATTTTCATGCTGCTGGGCTTGCTGCACCAGTGGTGGGAATACCGGCAGGCTTACCGGCAAGGCCCGGATAAGCAGCTGCCCACCAGCTTTGTTGCGGACACGCACGGAATCCACATCACGCAGAACGGCCGACGCTTTTACCGCTGGAACGAGTTCTACAGCATCCAAGCCGTGCAGCACTGGCTGCTGCTCTACACCTCCGTAGAACACTGCTACTACCTCGATCTGAATCAGATAGAGCCGCCAGCCACTGCCGCTGATTTACTGGCGTTGCTCCCGCGGCCGGTTACGGCCCCGCAATAAGCATCTTTACGGCCATGCACAGTATTACTTTACTGCCGGTTTCCTTATCCAAAGCCGACTACGTAGCTATTAATCACCGGATGTGGAACCAGCGCCTGGGCACCCGCCGCAGCAACTGGCTACTCGTCGGGGCCCTCGCCTTGCTGACCATTGGCACAGTGTATACCCTGGTCCGGAACTCTGGGCAGCTAACCTCCTGGACCAATCCCGCGCTGCTGCTCGTAGGCATTGTCTTTCTGGTTGGGCGCGCTCAGTTTGTGCGCTGGCTGATGCGGCGGGGCTACGAAAAAAGCCGCGCTCAGCTCAGCCGTAGCATTGTGTATACGCTGCGACCCAATGAGCTGCGGGGACAAAGTGAGCTGGTGCAGTTTTCCGTGCAATGGTCGGCCATAAAAAAGGCAGCCTGGGTAAAGCCGCACTGGCTGCTGCTCTACCCCTCGGAAGCCGCCTGCTACTACCTCGATCTGCGCTGTTTGCCAGCCGCCGCTACTGCCGCCGATATTGAGCAGATTCTGGCGGCCCAGCAGATTCCGCAGCAGCAGGTGTAGCCGAAGCCAAACGGATGAGCAGCCGGGGCCAATATTTTTAGTAACCCTGGCGTAACAGCACCCTTGGTGTAGCAGATTTCCCTATTTTTACCGGGTCCAATCTCCACAATTCCTTTTGTATGCTCTCTACTTCCCTTTTGAAGTCTTCTTCCCGCACCCTGGGTGCTACGCTGCTCGTAGGTGGCCTGCTGCTGAGCGGCGCGGCCAAGGCGCAAATTAGCACGCCCGCTGCCAGCCCCAAAAGCACTGTAACCCAGCGCGTGGGTCTCACCGACGTCACCATCACCTACTCGCGCCCCAGCGCCAAGGGCCGCGCCGTGTTCGGTACGCTCGTGCCATTCGGCAAACGCTGGCGCACGGGTGCCAACCAAACCACGACCATCAAATTCTCGGATGACGTGACCCTGGAAGGCAAAAAGTTACCGGCCGGCGAGTACGGTATCTACACCATTCCGAACAAGACCGAGTGGCTGGTGGTCCTGAACAAAAACACCAAGCAGGGCGCCGACGTGGACGGCTTCAAGGACGACCAGGATGTGGTGCGCGTTTCGGCCAAAACCTACAAGCTGGGTGCAAAAGCCGAAACCTTCACCATCGGTTTCTCGGACCTCACCCCGGCCACGGCCAACGTGGACATGATGTGGGAGCTGACCGGTGCCAAGTTCAAGATCAGCACCGACGTGGACCCCAAGGTAATGGCCCAGATTGATGAGAAAGTCATCAAGAACGCCAACGCCTCGGCCAACGACATGGCCGCCGCCGCCGTGTACTACTACGACAACAATAAGGACATGAAGCAGGCCCTGACCTGGATTCAGAAAGTCAACGAGAAGGAGCCTAAGTTCTGGAACGTGCACACCGAGGCTAAAATCAAGATGAAGCTGAAGGACTACAAAGGCGCCGCGGCCTCGGCCGAACAGTCGCGCAAGCTGGCCCTCGACGCCAAGAACGCCGACTACGTAAAAATGAACGAAGACCTGATGGCCGAAGCCAAGAAAGGCAAGTAATCGGGTTTCCGGTTAAGTAAAAGGCCCCGCACAACGCTGTTGTGCGGGGCCTTTTTGCGTTCTACCTCCCTGTCGTTGCGAGCGAAGCGCGGCAATGACACGAGTTCTGCATTAGCACATTCCCCCACATTCCAACACATTAGCATATTAACCTTACGCCGCTTGGGCTATGGCTTTGGCAGGCTCGGGGCGGAGCTTCTGGCTGAGCATGCTAATAAGCATGACCAGGGCGCAGCCGATGATATTGTACCAGAGGTAGGCAATGTCGGTGGTGAAGAACAGCAGGAAAATGAGCAGTTGCGTAACGATGGCGGCGCGGAATACGGCGCGGCTACCGATGCCTTTCATGAAAAAGGCTACCACGAAAATACCCAGAATGGTCCCGTAAAAGATGGAGCCCAGGATGTTGACGGCCTGAATAAGGTTTTCGAGGCGGGCGGCAAACAAGGCAAAGCCGATGCCTAGCACGCCCCAGCCAATGGTGGCCCAGCGCGAGGCCCGCACGCAGTGCATCTCGTCGAGGTGGGGGCGCGAGGGCTTGTAGAGGTCGATGATTGTGGTGCTGGCCAGGGCATTGAGGCCGGCCGCGGCCGAGCTCATGGCGGCGCTGAGCACCACGGCAATGAGCAGGCCCACCAGGCCGTGGGGCAGGTAGCGCAGCACGAAGCTGAGGAAGATATAGTCCGTGTCCTTAGCTTCGGCGGTGGGCACGGCCTGCTTTAGGAAGGCCTTGGTTTCGGTGCGCAGGCCGCTGGTAGCGGCTTCCGTGGTTTGCAAGTAGCTCTGGGCCGCCGCAATCTGCACGGCATTCTCGCCTTGCAGGGCCGTAACGAGTTGGGTGGTCGCCTCGCGCTTGGCCCTGAACAGCAGCGTCTGCCGTTGCTCCAGCTCCTTCAGCTGCGGCGCGAACTGCGGGTTACGGACAATTTGCTCGCGCACCGGAATATTGAAGGTGAGCGGGGGCTGATTGAACTGGTAGAACACGAACAGCAGCACCCCGATCAGCAGAATACCGAACTGCATGGGCACCTTCACCAAGCCGTTGAAGAGCAGGCCCAGGCGGCTTTCCGTCACGCTTTGCCCCGACAGATAGCGCTGCACCTGGCTTTGGTCGGTGCCGAAGTACGAGAGGGCCAGGAAGAGGCCGCCGGTCATGCCGGTCCAGAAGTTGTAGCGGTCCTTGGGGTCGAAGTGAAAGTCGATGAGGTTCATCTTGCCGTGGAAGCCCGCCACCTGCACGGCCTCAGTGAAGCCTACGTTGGCGGGCAGGTAGTGCACCAGCAGATAGCCCGAAATGACCATACCGGTGAAAATAACGGCCACCTGCCACTGCTGGGTAACGGCCACGGCGCGGGTGCCCCCGGCCACGGTATAGCTAATCATCAGCCCGCCAATCAGCCAGACGGTGAGGCTGACGTTCCAGCCCAGAATGGCCGACAGCACCAGGGCCGGCGCGTAGAGCGAGAGGCCGTTGCTCAGGCCGCGCTGCACCAGAAACAGCACCGAGGCCAGCGTGCGGGTGCGCCGGTCGAAGCGGGTTTCGAGGTATTCGTAGGCCGTGAATACCTGCAGGCGCTGGTAGATGGGCACGGCCACAGCGGCAATGAGGACCATGGCCAGCGGCAGCCCGAAGTAGAACTGGATAAAGCGCATCCCGTCGTCGTAGGCCTGGCCCGGGGTGCTCAGAAAGGTAATGGCCGAGGCCTGGGTAGCCACAATGCTCAGCCCAATGCCCCACCAGTTGGCCTGGCGGCCCCCGAGCAGGTAGGCGTCGAGGGTGCGGCTGCCGCGGGTGCGCCAGGTGCCGTAGCCAACGATGAACAGGAGCGTGCCACCCAGCACCAGCCAGTCGAGCAGGCTCATGCGAAAAGGCGGGTCAGGATCAGGAATAGGACCAGCTCGGCGGCCAGGGCAGCCATTACCAGGGCATACCAGGCCCGCCAGGAGGCCAGCAGCGGTGGTTTATCGGTTTCGGGAGCAGAAGCGGGCAAGGGGCAGGACGTTAGAAAGCAGATTGGGGCAGCAAGATAGCGGGCAACGGCTGGATGACCGCAGGAATAGGCTGGCGCTGAGCAGGAAGAACCGGGTGGGCAGCAGCGGCGGCTCCCCGTTTCACTCCGTTATCCAGCAGCAGCTCATACTCTCAGTCTGGTTGCGGAGTGAAGAGACACTACTTGGTAGCCAACGCTGCTTGCGAGCCGGCAATAGCAGGCAACTGGACCAGCTGACCGGCCAGAAACGTAAAGAGCACCACCAGCCAGACCGAAAACAGCACGTCGGAGAGGTAGTGCATATCGAGCACGAGGCGGCCAATACCGATCAGCACGGGCACTAGCAGCAGGGGCCGTAAGCGCGGGAAAGCCAGCACCAACGGCACAAACAGGCTGAAGAACGTAGCAGTATGGGTGCTGGGAAAAGACCCCGTGTGGGGGTGGTGAGGATAGTTGAAGCCTAAATCGGGGTAGCCAGGGCTGAATAAGGCGGCGGGGCGCAGGCGGCTTAGCACGCCTTTGAGCACGTTGGACGTGGCTACGCTGGCCAAGTGAACTAGCAGCAGTACGAGAAATAACCTAGCCTGGGGCAGCTTCAGCAGCCACCGGCCCACAACGTACATGATGCCGAATCCCAGAAACAGGGCCGGAACCTTGAACAGGCGTGCCCGAAGCGTGGCTTCATGGATAATTTCAGCGGCTCCGGTGAAGCTGCCGAAAAAGGGCTTCAGGGCCGCGCAGTGCTGGTGGATGAAGCGGGCCAAGGGCTGGTCGAAAAAGACGATGAGTAGCAGGCAGGTGGGCAGCAGCAGGGCGGTAAGCCACAGAAACTGGCGCGGAGTGAGTAGCGCGTGGGGCATAGGCAGAAGGGCGGGTGGGGCAGCGAAGCTACGCTATTGTGTCCTGCAACCGTGAGCAGCGCACGGTTCGTTCAGTTTTTTGGGGATAAAAGCCTTTAGGTAGGTAGCATGAGGATAAGTGAAGATGTGTCATTGCGAGGCACGATATTCCTCACATCCAGCGGCGGCAGTCCATGCCCTGAAACGTGCTGAGCTTCCTTCTGTGAAAAGCCCTTTCCTGCTCGTGCGGGAAAGGGCTTTTTGGTAAAAGGTCAGGTAGTACTGCGCAGAGGACGGATTGCTTCGCAGGCTCGCAATGACACGAGTTCTGCATTACCCACATTCCTCACATCAGCACATTAGCATTACTTGCCCAACGACACCATGTTGGTCAGCAGCCGGTAGGCGCCGGGGACGCCGGCGGGCAGCTCACGGAAGAACGAGAGGCCGGTATAGATGTAGTGGCCTTTGCCGTAGTCAGCCACGAGGATGGCGCCTTCCTTGGCCGTTTCGCCGGGGTCGTGGCTGCTGATGACGGTTTGATACTTAGGGTCCCAGCTGCTGGGGTAGTAGAGGCCCTGCTCCTGCTGCCAGCCCTCGAAGTCCCGGGCGGTGATTTTGTTGGGCATGTTCAGCAGCGGCTGCTTGGGGTTGAGGAACGTCACGGCGGCGTTTTCCACCGTCACCCGGTCAGAGCTCAGCTTCAGCGGGTACGGGCCGATTTCGGGCAGCACGGTGCCGCGGTTCACCACGTACTGCACCACCACGTTGCCGCCGTTTTCGACGTATTTCAGCAGGTTGGGCTGCAGGTTGCGCAGCTGGCTCACGGTATTGTAGGCCCGCACGCCCAGCACCACGGCGTCGAAGCGGCGCAGGTAGTCGGCGTTGATATCCTCGGGCTTGAGCAGGGTCACGTTGTAGCCGATCTGGCGCAGGGCGTCGGGCACGTCGTCGCCGGCGCCCATGAGGTAGCCGATTTCCTGGCCCTTGCGCTTGAGGTCCAGCTTAACGAGCGGGGCCACGGCTTCAGGAAAGAGGGTTTGGGTGGGGATGTGGTTGTACTGGATGGCCTGGTAGCCGCGGGAGTACTGCTTGCCGTCCACGGTAGCTACGGCTTTTACTTCGGATTTGCCTTCGGCGGCGCCGGGGCCAGGCTGCACCTGGAAGAAGACGGTTTGCTCGGCGTCTTTGGCAGTCAGGTCGAAGCTGGCGGTGGCGGGCTGGGCTTTCCAGCCGGCGGGCAGCGTCAGGGCCAGGGAGCCTTTGACGCCGGCGCGGCCGGTGCGCAGGGTCACGGGAATGGTTTTGGGAGTATTATCGGCAAAGACGTAGGCCCGTCCGCCGATGTTGACGGCCACGGGCGGCACCACGGTGAGCGGGCGGTACTTCTCCCCTTCCACCGGGTCGGTGCTTTTGTATTGAACGGGGACGGTGAAAGATATACTTTCACCATAAACTTCAAATTGAAAATCGACCGTTGCAACAGCCTCGTTTTCAGGCTTCCCTATTTTATCTTGCTGCTGTACTGAGTACATACCTGTTGTACTTACATCAGTAAGCCAATAAGGTTGTGAAGCTAAAGCGTTTGTAAATTCTCCTCCTACTTCCAATGTCCCATTAAGCTTTTCATTAGGCTTCATACTAATATTTAGATCCTCACTATCGATAAGTGCAGGCTTACCCATTGGCTGTACATATGGAGCGACATAAGCTCCTCGCCGATTCAGCTTTAGAGGCACATTTGAGCGCTCAACTACCTCGTAGGAGACTGAATATTTAGGATTGTAGCCGTTCCTAGATGCTGGCACTAGCGCAACTGCTGAAAACGAAGGTTCAACAGCAACAGCTTCGATATACAAGCCCAGACAAGCTTTTATTAGATTCTCAACAGTAGCTACTCTTTCACCCCCCCAGAATTTATCATTTGGCAAACTATTCAAAGCTCCCCGCACCTTCAGCAACCCCGCCACACTCGCGCTCGGATTCCCCGCGTCATACTTGCGAATCACCTCGTCAATCATTTTCCCAATAGCCGCGCCGCCGGGCACCCGGTTCCAGCTTTGGTCGATGCCTTCGAAGGGGTCTTTGCTGGCTTTGTCACCTTTCACCTGCTGCAAGTATTCCAGGGCCTCGCCGCGGGTGGCCGCCGAGCCGAAGCCCTGGCTTTTGTGCTGAGAGCGGCTGCGGGCGGCAATTTCGCCGTAGCTCTGGCCCAGCAGCGGGTTGTAGCCGCCGGCGTCGAGCCGGAGGTAGCCGTCCATGTTTTCGCCGGGCTTCACGAAGAAGGAGCCGGTGTTCCAGAACAGGCGCTTGGGCTGCCACACCTGCACGTACTTCAGCTGCTCGGGGAAGCGCTTGGGGTCGCCGGCGGCGTCGAAGGCTTCGGCGGCCAGGATGGCGGAGGCGGTGTGGTGGCCGTGGCCGGCGCGGGCATCGGGCGGGAAGCGGGTGATGAGCACGTCGGGCCGGCGCTGCCGAATCACCCAGACCATGTCGGATAGCACCTGCTCCTTATCCCAGATGGTGAAGGTTTCCTCGGCGGTTTTGCTGAAGCCGAAGTCGTTGGCGCGGGTAAAGAACTGCCGGCCGCCGTCGATGCGGCGGGCCGCCAGCAGCTCCTGGGTGCGGATAACGCCGAGCTGCTCGCGCAATTCGGGGCCGATGAGGTTCTGGCCCCCGTCGCCGCGGGTGCAGCTCAGGTAGCCGGTTTCCAGCAGGCGGCCGTTGGCCATATAGGCAATCAGGCGGGTGTTTTCGTCGTCGGGGTGGGCGGCCACGTACAGGACCGAGCCCAGGACGTTGAGCTTTTTCAGCCCCAGCAGGATTTCCGAGGAAGTATAGGTTTTGGGGGCCTGGGCCTGGGCAGAGCCAATTAGTAATGAGTAATTCGTAATCAATAATGCCAACAAGGCGGCGGCGCGGAAGCGGATCAGACGCATGAGCAGGAACACGTGAAAGAAGAGACGGTAAAGGTAAGCGGGTTTTGACGTTGGGGGAATTTTGGCGGAAGCGTTGTTTACTCAGCTGTCATCCTGAGCCCAGCGCAGGACCTTATTAGGATAGAAACGATTAACATAACAACGACTGGTTCTTGCGTGCTAAGATTCTTTGTCACCGCTTCATGCGCGGAATGCTCAGGATGACAGCCGACTTTGAATAAGTGCGCCTTATCTACTCCTGCAATTCCCATACTATCTGCCCCGCCGGGAACATATAGCCGTACGAGTATGGTTTGGAGCTGAAAACCAGCTGACGCGGCAACGGTTCAAGCGAATTAGCGTCAGTGGTCTATCTTTCCCGCATCTTCTCCCCGACTTATTGCCGCATGAGCGCATTTCCGCATTCCTTCCTGACTTCCCTGGGCCTGGCGCTGCTGGTGCCGGCTGTTTCCCTGGCGCAAAGCGTTTCCACGCCGACTCCGGCCCCCGCCGCCCCCGTGCAGCAATGGACCCACCTCGACCCGACGAAGGATAAAGTAATGGGCATCAGCACCCAGCGCACCTACGAGGAGCTGCTGAAAGCCCGCACCGCCTCGCCCGTGGTAGTGGCCGTCATTGACGCCGGCATCGACACCACGCACGAGGATCTGAAGCGCGTGCTCTGGAAAAACCCCAAGGAAATCGTCGGCAACGGCATCGACGACGACAAGAACGGCTACGTGGACGACATCCACGGCTGGAACTTCCTGGGCGGCAAAGACGGGCGCAACGTGGACGTGGACCTCTACGAGGAAACCCGCCTGGTAGCCCGCCTCAAGCCGCTGTATGAGGGCAAAGTGCGCACGGCGGTGCCCGCCGCCAAGCGCGCCGAGTACGACCTCTACCAGAAGGTGAAAAAGGACTATGCCGAGAAGGTGAAGGAGGAAAAGCAGCAGTTGGAAGAGTATAAGCCCCTGGGTGAAAACCTGGCCAACATCAACGAGCAGCTCAAAGCCGTTCTGGGCGTGACGCGCGTGGATACGGCCGTATTGCGCCGCCCCCCGGTGAAAAATCCTGACGCCCGCCTGATTGGCCTGACCACCCAGCTCTACGAAAGCCTCAAATCGTCGGGTCTGCCGGATATGGACGCCGTGGTCAAGCAGATTCAGGAAGCCACTACCGAGACCCAGAAGCACCTCGACTACTCCCTGAACCTGGACTACAAGCCCCGCGCCATCGTCGGCGACGATGAGAACAACACCAAGGACCGTAACTACGGCAACGCCGACATCACCGGCCCCGACGCCCTGCACGGCACCCACGTAGCGGGTATCATTGCCGCCGACCGCGAAAACAACCTCGGTATTCAGGGCGTGGCTGGCGCTTCGGTGCGCATCATGGGCGTGCGGGCCGTGCCCAACGGCGACGAGCACGACAAGGACGTGGCCAACGCCATCCGCTACGCCGTGGACAACGGAGCCAGCATCATCAACATGAGCTTTGGCAAGTACTACTCGCCCCACCGCGCCGCCGTGGATGCCGCTATTCGCTACGCCGAGTCGAAGGGCGTGCTGCTGGTACACGCCGCCGGCAACGAGTCGAAGAACATCGATGCCATTGTGCACTACCCCGCTCCCACACCAGTTTCGGGCGCGGCTTATTCCAACTTCATTACCATCGGCGCCTCGGGCAGCACCAACGATGCGCAGCTGACGGCCAACTTCTCCAACTACGGCAAGAAGGTCGATGTATTCGCGCCCGGCGTGGGCATCTATTCCACCATGCCCGGCAGCAAATACGGCAACGAAAGCGGCACCAGCATGGCCGCCCCTACGGTAGCGGGCGTAGCCGCCGTGCTCAAGTCCTATTTTCCCCAGCTCACCGCCGCCGATTTGAAGCGCATTATTATGCAGTCGGCTGCGCCGGTGCACACCAAGGTGCCCCAGCCCGGCGACACCAAAACAGTGGACTTCACCCAGCTTTCGACTACCGGCGGCGTAGTGAATCTGTACAAAGCCGTGCAGCTGGCTACCCAGCAAACCCAGAAAGGCGCCAGCTCGGGCCAGTAGCAGCAAAGCAGATAAGCCTAAAAAGGAGGCAACGGCGTAGGTCGTTGCCTCCTTTTTTTTGTTCTGCATAGGCTGTCCACAGCGTTTGAAACTGGTAAAAAAGGTATTGCCACCTCCCTCCCAGTGCTGTTCTGGCCGGCTCGCACTAACGCAAGCTGACAGCGGCGCGTACTAGGCAGCAACCTTAGCTGCTCCTCTATGCTTATTCCCCAGCTTCTTATGCTCGACAAGCTTCGCCGGCAGCCGCGCTCCGAGCCACCGCGGCGCCGACGGCGGCCCCCGCGGGCCCTGGCGGCGCTGCGCAACCGGCGCTGGTGGCGGCGGCAGCTTACCAACGTGGCGTTTCTGGTGGCCGGCATCTTTTCGGCCGGACTGGGTCTGAAGGGGTTCCTGTTGCCCAACGGCTTCATCGACGGCGGGGTAACGGGCATTTCCCTGCTGCTGGCCCGGGTGTTTGGCCTGCCCCTGCCGCTGCTCATTGTCCTGATCAACGTTCCCTTCGTCGTGCTGGGCTACTTCCAGATCGACCGGCTCTTCGCCTTCAAGACGCTGCTCTCCATCCTGGGGCTGGCCGGGGTGCTGGTCGTCGTCAGCTTCCCTATTCTCACCCAGGACAAGCTCCTGATTTCGGTGTTCGGGGGCTTTTTTCTCGGGGCAGGTATCGGGCTGGCCATGCGGGGCGGCGGCGTGCTCGACGGCACCGAGATTCTGGCCGTGTTTCTGAGCAAGAAAACCAGCCTGACCATCGGCGATATTATTCTGGGGCTCAACATCCTGATTTTCGCCGTGGCGGCGGCGGTGCTGTCGTTTGAAACGGCCCTGTATTCTATCTTGGCCTACTTATCGGCGTCCAAAACCATCGACTTCATCATCGACGGCATCGAGGAATATACCGGTGTCACCATCGTGTCGGGCCGCAGCGACGCCATCCGGCGCATGATTACCGAAAAGCTGGGCCGGGGCGCAACCGTCTACAGCGGCAAGCGTGGCTACGGAGTGCGCGGCGAGGCACCGCAGGCCGTCGACATCGTGTTTACCGTCATTACCCGCCTGGAGCTGGGCCGCCTCACCGACGAAGTGGAAAAGATTGACCGCAGCGCCTTTCTGGTGATGCACAGCGTGAAAGAAACCAAAGGCGGCGTCATCAAAAAACGTCCTCTGCACTAGAACAGGCGCGGACAATGTGCGAATGTGGTTGAATATGCTGATGTGTTAATACTCTGTCATTGCGAGGCACGAAGCACGGCAATCCGTCTTCTGCTCGTGACAACCGTTCCTTCACTGAAAAGCCCTTTATCGACGGTTCGACAAAGGGCTTTTCAGTGAAGGAAGCTTTCTGCATTTCAGCGGACGGAGTAGCTGCGCCGTCCTGCGGATGCCACGGCTACGCCTCGCAAGGACACGATTTCTGCATTCCTAACATTTCTCATATTCGGCACATCCAACCACATTTCTCCCATTTAACCACATTCCCCACATTCCTCCCATTTCCCCATCTTACCTTTGGGGCATGGCCACACCCCTTGTCCTTTCCGACCTCTATATCTATCCCGTCAAGTCGCTGGGCGGAATCCGTGTTACCGAAGCCGTAGTAGAGCCCCGCGGCCTGCGCCACGACCGCCGCTGGCTTATTGTGGATGAGCGCAACCAGTTCATGACCCAGCGCCAGACCGCGGAAATGGCCTTGCTCAACGTGTTGCCGGCTTACAACGGCTTTCTGCTCGTGCATACGGCCCGGCCCGAATTGTTGCCGCTCTATATTCCCTTCGAGGCCACGCCCGAGCGCACCCTGTTCGTCACCATCTGGGATGATATGGTGTTTGCCTGGCGCGGCACGCCCGAGGCCGACTCCTGGCTGAGCGAGGCCCTGGGCCGCGTCTGCAAGCTGGTGTACATGTCGGATATGGTGATGCGCGGCACCGATGGCGGCGAAGTGGCCGGCTACGTGAGCTTCGCCGATGCCTACCCCTACCTGCTCATCGGGCAGTCGTCACTGGCTGATCTGAATTCCCGCCTGGCCCAGCCTGTGCCCATGGACCGGTTTCGGCCCAGCCTGGTATTTACGGGTGGGCAGGCCTACGAGGAAGACACCTGGCGCGACTTTGTAATCGGCGACGTGACATTTCAGGGTGTGCGCCCCTGCGGCCGCTGCGTGGTCACGACCATCGACCAGAAGACCGCCCAGAAAAGCGCCGAGCCGCTCCGCACGATGGCCACCTACCGCACCCAGAACAACAAAGTCATGTTCGGGCAAAACGTAACCAGTCCGGCCCGGGGTACGCTGCGCGTTGGCGACGTGGTGGCGGTGCAGAGTTATTTGAGCTGAAGGCTGGCTTTTTTTCGCGGAAAATCCATTTAGCAAAACTCTCCAGGTCGTTTCACCTTCCCGATCCAAGCTGTATAGTATCAAAAAGTTAGCGTGGACTTTGCTGATTATGCAAATTCCTATTAGCTTTGAAAATCAATTAAAACCTTAAATAATTCAACTGCCAGATATTGCAGTTGTCTTCGCTGGAAACAGTTTTGGTTCGATTGCTGCTTGGCAGCCCAGCTGCCGCTTTTTTCGCCCGCCTGCCCTCCTACTTTGACACCCGATTTGCGCATGAAGAACTCCTCTGCTTTACCCTGGCTGCTGGCGCTCCTGCTGTGGGTTGCCGCCAGCCGGCCCGCCCTGGCCCGCCCCGCAGAGGATACCAAGGCCCCCAACCTGCTGCACAGCACCTGGACCGACCTGCTGCGCAAGCACGTCACGCACGAGGGCTTGGTGGATTACGAAGGCTTTATCGAGGATGAAGACCAACTCGACGCCTACCTGCAAAACCTGCGCAAGACGCCCCCAACCACGGCCTGGGCTAAGCCCGACGCGGAAGCCTACTGGCTGAACCTCTACAACGCCGCCACGATTTACACGGTACTTCAATACTACCCCGTGGCCAGCATGAACGAAATCCGGGTCAAGGTGCTCAAGGGCTACAAGTCGGCCTGGGAAGACAACTGGATTAACGTGGGCGGCAAGCTTTATTCGCTCAATACCATCGAAAAGGAAGTGCTGCGGCCCCAGTTTCAGGACCCGCGCGTGCATTTTGCCCTCGTGTGTGCCGCCACTTCTTCGCCGCCCCTGCTGAACGAAGCCTACGACGGAGCCCGCCTCAACCAGCAGCTCGATGCCCAGGCCCGCCTGTTTCTGGCTCATAGCACGCTCAACCAGCTTACGCCCACCAAAGTACGCCTTTCCAGCCTGTTCGACTGGTACGCCGCCGAGTTTGGCGAAGGCGAGAAGCTCATTGCTTTCCTGAACCGCTACTCCACGGCCAAGATTGAACCCAAAGCTACCGTCGAATTCCTGTCCTTCAACTGGGCCCTGAACTACGGCAAGCACTCGGCCGACACTCAAGCCCTGCGCCAGCGCTAAGCCGCCTTTTTGGCTACTAAGAGTTCTTGCAGCTCCGGACCCCGGGTGGGAATCCGGAGCTGTTGCTTTTTGCTGTTTTTTGCGGGTTCAGGCAGCTTTTTTTCGCTTTTTAGTGTTAGCCCTGTCCTATGGATCGACAATTTCTTCTGACGTTTCTGCGCGACCTGGCGGCCAACAACCACAAGATCTGGATGGACGCCAACCGCGCCGACTACCACCGGGCCCGGGCCATTTACACCGAATTCACCGCCGATCTGCTGGAGCGTAGTCAGCGTTTCGAGCCGCGCCTGGCCGGCCTGAGCCCTTCGGATGTGATGTTCCGCATCAACAAAAACGATCGGTTTCAGCAAAGCGACGAGCCCTACAAGCGCCACATGGGTGCGGGGCTGAAGCCCGGCGGCCGGCATAGCCCGTGGGCCGGCTACTTCGTGGCCATCGAGCCGGGTGGCGAAACCTACGTGGGGGCCGGCCGCTGGATGCCCGAGCCCGCGCAGCTGGCCCGCATCCGCCAGGAAATTCACTATTCCCCCGAAACCTTCCACGCCCTGCGCCAGGATGCTGCGCTGCTGCGCGAGTTTCCCCAGGGCCTCGACATGAGCCAGAGCCTGCGCACGGCCCCGAAAGGCTACGACCGCGCCGACCCCGAAATCGAGTGGCTGCGGCTGAAAAGCTTTTTTGTGTGGCGCTCCTTCTCTGATAAGGAAGTGCTCCGTGCCGACTTCCCCGACCGTGTGCTTGCGGCCTGGCAGGCGGCCCAGCCCTGGGTACATTTCCTGAACGAAGCCATGACCGAAGGCTAAAACCGATTGGCGGCTAACAACAAAAAAGGCTCGTTGAATTATCAACGAGCCTTTTTTGGCTTTGCGGCTGCTTAAAATAGGCCGAACAGCGTGCTGTTAATCTTGTCGATAATAACGCCCAGATCTTCGGGGTTATTCACATAGTCAAGGTTGTTCACGTCTACAATCAGCAGCTTGCCATACTTGTAGTTGCTGATCCACCGCTCGTAGTGCTCATTGAGGTTTTTGAGGTACTCAATCTTGATGTTGTTCTCGTAGTCGCGGTTGCGCTTCTCGATCTGCTGAATCAGCTTGGGCAAATCGGCGCGCAGGTAAAGCAGCAAATCGGGCGCATCCACCATGCTGATCATCGACTCGAATAGGGCCAGGTAGTTCTGGTGGTCCCGCTCACTCATCAGGCCCGACTCGTGCAGGTTGGCCGCGAAGATGTGGGCGTCCTCGTAGATGGTGCGGTCCTGAATCACGCCTTTGCTGGCGCTCTGCAGCTTTTTGATGTGCTGAGTCTGGCGGAAGCGACTGTTCAGAAAGTACACCTGCAGGTGAAATGCCCAGCGCGGCATGTCGTCGTAGAAATCCTTCAGGTAGGGATTGTGGTCCACGTCTTCCAGGAATACCTCCCAGTTGAAATGGTGCGCTAGTTTATTAGCCAGCGTTGTCTTGCCGGCTCCAATGTTGCCGACGATTGCAATGTGCATGAGCGGGGTGCGGGTAGCGAAACGAAAAAAGAGCTTACAAAAGTAGCGGAAAGCAACCAACCCCGCGCATATAAACGGCCGAGCCGCTGATATTGTCCGTGCCAGGTAAAATTCGTATCTTAATAACCTAATGCTTTCCGTCAGAGGTGTTTCTCGGGCGGCTATGCACCTGGTTTTCGCCCTTTCCTGCTCTGCTTTCTGCTCTCCCGCCCTGCTATCTTCTGCTTATGGCACCCTTATCCACAGTATATACTGACTTAGGCACGGTGCTCGACTCCCACGGCCAGCCAATTGCCTCCTTCCGGCTGTATCCCGAACAGCAGCTGCTCTACATCCGCTGGACGGGTAACCTGACCGGGCCCGAGGTGATTGAAGTAGCCACGGCCGCCGGCCCGATTCAGCAGCAATACCACTGCCCGCTACTGCTCAACGACAAAACCGACTCGACGGGCGAATGGTCGGAGGCCTTGCCCTGGCTGGAGTATGAGTGGTTGCCCCAAGCTATGAAAGGCGGTTTGCGGGCCTTTGCCTACGTTTTCTCGCCCGATATGCAGAACCAGGGCATCAGTATGGAATTTGCCGAACACGTCGGCAAGCACCTGCCCATCCAGCTGTTCTACGACGTGGACGCGGCCTGGGAATGGCTGCGCCGGCAGCGGGTAGCCGCCTAATAGCCACAAAAAAAGACCTCCGCAGGGAGGCCTTTTTGCAGTAGAGAATCAGAGCCAGCGGCTACTCTTTCATAATATCTTTTACGTCACGGGCTTTTTCCAGGGTGCGGAACTCACCCTGCCAGGAGCGGATACGAATCCGTTCTTCCAGCGGCAGCTTCTCGCGCACCTGCTCGTAGCGCGTATTCAGGCGCTCGAGCACGGCGCCGGCGGCGCTCCAGTCCGCTTGGGTCCAGGTGCGGCGCTTCTCGCGGGTGGTTTCCAGCAGGTGCAGGTATAGCTCGGGTAATTCCTCGGGCCGGGCCTTGCTGATGGTTACGGTTTCGTTGAGCAGACGGCGCTGAGCGGCGCTGGCCGTTTCGGGCTGGCGGGCCGCGGCATCCAGGCTATCCTGCTTGGATTCCCAGCTTTGGTAGCGCCGCTTCTGGGTGCCGTATTCGCGCTTCGACTGGCTCGACAGACTGTCAACGGCTTTGTCGAGGCGGCGGCTCTGGCGCTCAAAGTCTTCCTTGATGCGGGGCAGTTCCCGGCGGACGCCGCCTTCGGCCCGGTCCAGCTTGTCGTTCACCCACTCGCTGAACACGTCCAAATCCCGCTCGATGGCCGAGGGCGTAGATGCGCTGGGCTGCTTGGCCGGGGTGGATTTTTGCTGGGCAGTGGCAGTCAGCGGGGAGGCGCTGAGGCCGGCGGCCACTAGGCAGATCGGAAGCAGGAATCGTTTCATAAGGCAGAAAGCAGGGCGAAAGTGTACGAACGACGGGGAAAGCAGCCGTCGTATGCCGCTTGGCAATTTCTGGCCCAAAACGAGTTTCGGCGCCGTCGAGGTTCGTTTTTTCGCTAAAAAATGCCGTTTTTGCACCATATGTCTGCTTCCTCGCCTCCTGCTATTACTATTCAGCCCGCCACGCTGGCCGATATTCCGACGATTATCCAGCTGGCCGAAGCCACCTGGGAACCCACCTACCGCTTCATCATCTCGAAGGATCAGATTGAGTACATGTACCGCGTGATTTACACGCCGACGTCCCTGCAGCGCCAGATCAGCGAGGAGGGCCATACCTTTCTGCTGTTGCAGGCCGATGGCCACCCGGCCGGCTACGCGTCCTTTTCGCGCCTGCCCGCCGGCGATGCGCTCTTCAAGCTCCACAAGATTTATATTCTGCCCTCTCACCAGGGGCAGGGCCTGGGCCACAACCTGCTGGAAGCCGTGGAAGACGCCACCCGCCAAATGGGCGGCAAAACCCTGGAGCTGAACGTGAACCGCCACAATCCCGCCATTTCCTTCTACGAGCGGCTGGGCTTCCAGCGCCACCGCGAAGAAGACATTGCCATCGGGCCCTATTGGATGAACGACTACGTAATGCGCAAAGAACTGGCGTAATTGCGCCGTCTTTCCCTTACCCTTTTTATTTCCCTATGAGCATTTCTACTTCTTTTCTGCTGCGCCGCCTGCCGGCCGTGGCGACGCTCGTCTTGCTCAGTCAGCTCGGCTTCGGCCAGATCGTCAAACAGAAGCACCTGGAGCTGATTAAGGCCCGGAGCGAAACCTGGAACAAGGCCTTCAACAGCCGCGACACCACCGCTTTTTATGGTCTGTTCAATCCGGGCATCACGGTAAGCACTGCTTCGGGCAGCCGCACCACCGAAGCAACCTCGCGCCAGTGGTTTCGCAGCCGGTTTCGGCAGCGCCCCGACGTGACGTGGATGAACCGCAGCACCAACGTGGAACTGAACGACCTAGGCCAGCTAGCCTACGAAACCGGCGAGTGGGCCGAAGCCTGGACCGACCCCCAGGACAAAAGCAAAAACCGCATCATTGGCAAGTACTGGCTGATGTGGAAGTTCGAAAACAACGCCTGGACCATCTTGTCGGCTACGTATACGCCATTGTCCTGCGCCACTAAAAACTGCCTGGACTAACCTGTTTTGGTTGGCTTACCCTGATATTTTCTTCACTTAGTGCCTTTTCCTTCTTTTATGGCTACCAAACTCACTGTCCTCAGCAACGGCTCCCTGCGCGTAGAGGGCGACTTCGAAATCGTGGATGCCCAGGGCCAGCCCTATGGCCTCGCTGGCCGCGAGCGGGTCAGCATCTGCCGCTGCGGTTTGTCCAAGAACAAGCCTTTCTGCGACGGTTCGCACAAAGGCCACTTCGAGCACAACGCCGAAGCTTTCGATTTGCCCGCGCCCAAGGTATAAGTATCAGGCGCAGTCGTTGCAACTCTGTTTGCTGAAATGCACGGAGTCTTCCTTCACTGAGAAGCCCTTTCCCACGCAAGTAGGAAAGGGCTTTCTGGTAAAAGAGCGTGTGCCACTGCGTAGAGGACGGATTGCCGCCGCTTAAGGCGCGGAATGTCCTGCCTCCTCGCAAGGACAGTATCGGGCTTAGGCGCCCTGAAACAGGGAGGTCACCAAGTCGACGTACTCCTGGCGGGCAGCATCTTTGCTTTTGCCGCTGAGGCTGGCCCAGGCGTCGTATTTGGCAATGCCTTTAAAATCGAATCCGCCGGGCCGGTCGCCGGTTACGTCGCCTTCGGAGGCTTGCTTGTAGAGGGCATAGAGTTGGAGCAGCACCATGTTATTGGGCTTGGTGGGTAGTTGCTGGGCGCGCTGAGCGGCGGCTTCAAATTCTTCGTGCGTAGCCATTGGAGCAGGAAAAGTGAAGAGAAGGATGGATAACGACCCCGCGACATCAGGGCCGGCATCAAGGTACGGATTCCGGCGGAGTTAGGCGGCATGCAGCGTTTTTCTATGTTGTACCTTCAAGCCCCACTCCTACTCATCTACTCTATGCTCCCACTTCGACGCGCGGCTCTGGCAACTCTGTTCTGCACTTTCCCGCTGGCCTCGGCTTTCGCCCAGAAAACCTACCTGCACTGCGGCCGCCTGCTGGATATGCGTTCCAGCAAAGCCCAGACCCAGACCGAAATGACCCTCGTGGTAGAGAAAGGCCGCGTGGTGGCCGTGCAAAGCGGCTACGCCACCGGCAGCAGCACCGACCAGGTCATCGACCTGAAAAACAAGACGGTGCTGCCCGGCCTGATTGACTGCCACGTGCATCTGGAGGGCGAAACCAGCAAAGACGGCTTCCTGAAAGAGCTGACCGAAAACCCCGCCGACGTGGCCTTTGGCTCCCTCGACCACGCCCGCAAAACCCTGCTTTCGGGCTTCACCACGGTGCGCGACCTGGGCGGCTCGGGCGTGAACGTAGCCCTGCGCAACGCCGTGAACCGCGGACAGGCCGTGGGGCCGCGCATTTTCACGGCGGGCCGGGCCATATCCGGCACTGGCGGCCACATGGACCCTACCAACGGCTACCGCCAGGACTTGATGGGCATGCCTGGCCCTTCCGACGGAGTGGCCAACGGGCCCGACCAGTGCCGACAGGCCGTGCGCGAGCAGTACAAGCGCGGCTCCGATCTGATTAAGATTGCCTCTACCGGCGGCGTGCTCAGCGTGGCCAAAGACGGCAGCAGCGCCCAGATGACGGAGGAGGAAATAAAAGCCATTGTGGAAACCGCCCGCGACCTGGGCCTGCAGGTGGCCTGCCACGCCCACGGCGCCGAGGGCATGAAACGCGCCATCCGGGGCGGCGTGACCAGCATCGAGCACGGCACCCTGATGGACGAGGAGACGATGAAGCTGATGAAGAAATTCGGGACCTGGTACGTGCCCACCATCACGGCGGGCAAGTCGGTGGCCGACTCGGCCAAGATTCCGAACTACTACCCGCCGCTGGTGACGCCCAAGGCCCTGAGCATTGGGCCCAAGCTGCAGACCACGTTTGGCAAAGCCTACAAGGCCGGGGTGAAAATTGCGTTTGGCACCGATGCTTCCGTATTTCGGCACGGGGTGAATGCCCTGGAGTTTCAGTACATGGTGGAGGCCGGTATGCCCGCTTATGAAGCGTTGCGGGCAGCCACAGTTTCGGCCGCTGAATTGCTGGGCCAGACTGATAACCTGGGCACTCTGGAAGCCGGCAAGCTGGCCGACGTAGTAGCAGTGGATGGCGACCCGACGCAGGATATCAAAGCCATGCAGCGGGTGCGCTTCGTGATGAAGCAGGGCGTGGTATACCGGCAGGAATAGCACCAGCACATATTGGCCAGACCAGCAAAAAAGCCAGCCCGCACAATCGGGCTGGCTTTTTCTGTGCGGGTTTCCAGGCCTGCTCGACGGATCAGCTTCAGGGAATAAGGGCGGAGCTACTGGCGTTTTGCCACCGTTGAGCTTCCTGAGCGGGCGGCAAACCTAGTGGCGAAAAGGCAGTATAGAGGCTCAAAACCCTCCTCAGTACCCTTTTATGAAACAGGCTGAAATTTCTGCTCTCGTCAAACGATTTATTCAGTACAAACTCACCCTGGCTTTTGCCGAAAGCTGCACCGCCGGCATGCTGCCTTCGGGCCTGATTGAGGCGCAGGGCGCCAGCAGCGTGCTGCTGGGCTCCATCGTTACCTACCACCCCACGGCCAAGCGCAAGCTCCTGGGCGTGAGTCAGCAAACCCTGGACATTTACACGGCTGAGTCGCAGCAGGTGACCAATGAGATGGTGATGGGCCTGCACAAGAAGCTGGGCGCCGACGTGTGCGTGGCCGTGACGGGCCTGTGCGCGGCCGGGGGCTCGGAAACGGAAGAAAAGCCCGCCGGCACGCTGTTTTTTACCTTTCTCTACCAGAACCGCGCCGAGGAGCACCGCCAGGAATTTGAGGGCAACTGCCAGAGCGTACGCCAGCAGGCCGTCGACTTCGTGTACCACAAGCTCAACGACCTACTTGACCGGTTTCCGCCCGACCAGGAAAAGATGACGGATTAGTCGGGGCGCGGGCGGGCCAGCAGCATCATTTTTAGGTTCTGGTGCACCACGTCGCCCATGTTGCGGCAACGGTCGAAGGCATCGGTGCCGTAGTGCTTGTTGAGTTCCTGCTTCAGCTGAGCCGTTTTTTCGGGGGTCGAGACGTCGTCGCGGCGCATCACGTCCATCAGATCTTTGAGGCGGTAGCGCTCCAGGCGCACGCGCCGGGCAATGAGGGTGCGCTCTTCGGCTTGATACTGCCGGATGGTTTCAGTGGTGAGTAGCTTGCCGCACATCTGCACTACCCGGCGGTTGTCCTTGAAAAACTGGGGCAGGTACATCGTTTTCTTGCCCTCGTAGCTTTGCTGGTCGAAGTCGATGGCGCGCACCCGGTACTGCTCGTCCTCGAAGTCGGGGGTGGCGATGATGACGTAGTTGTAGGCGCGCATATCGCCGAGCAGGCGGGCAAAGCAGCGCTCATTAAACTTGACGAACTCCTTAGCAATGCGCACCTGATTGAGGTGGGGCCGCTGCAGATGGTCACGGATGAAATCGTCGCCGGGAATGCCGGCTATGTGCTCCTCAATGAGCGAGTCGCCGCACACGAGGTAATTGATGCGGTTCGGCGACAACAGGTGCTCCAGCTCCAGGCCATACACGCGGGAGGCATCGGCCCGCTTCACGTAGAAATAGTCGTAGTTGTCGTTGAGTTGATTCACGATGCGCACCCGAAACGGGTTGCTGTTGCCGAACTGGCAGTAGTCGATACGGTCGGCCAGCAGGTGGTCGGTGAACGACAGGTCGCCGTCGGTGCGCAGCAGGGCGTACACCTTGGCCAGGTCAGCCGACAGCTCAATTAGGGTGCTGGGCTCGTAAAACACGGTTTGCCAGAGCGTGTCGCGCCCCTGGCGGTCCATCAGCGGAAACGAGCCGCTGTAGCGCAGCAGGTCGCGGTAGGTGACGGGCAGCTTAGTTTCCCGGTCGTACTCGTGCAGGTAGTCGCGCAGCTCGGGGCCGATGGCGTAGTTTATCTTCTTTTTTGAAATCAGAGTCATGGAGGCAGGCAGGATGGGCGGGAGGCGGGAGCTGGTTCTAACGGGGTGCAGGATACTCAGGATTGGGGAATATATTTTTCAGGACCGCTGTGCCCAACCGGCACCGCTAGAAGTAGCCGTCCGCAGAAAACTCCGCATACGTTTTTAATCCAAAATCCCGAACTTCGCGGAGCCTTAGTTATGGCCCTCATCATTTCGTATGAAAAAGCATTTACTTACCCTCGCCATCGTGCTGCTTTGCCCGTTTTTGTCGTCGGGCTGGGGCTTTCTGGCGCACCGGACCATCAACCAGGTAGCGGTGTATACCCTGCCCAAGGCCATGCAGGGATTTTACTATCGGCACATGCCCGAAATCGTGCGGCTCTCGACGGCTCCCGACCAGCGCCGCGACGATGACCCCAAGGAGGCGCCCAAGCACTACATCGACATGGACCACTACGGCGACGACCCGTTTGGGGCCATGCCCAAGCTCTGGGAAAAGGCCGTGGCCAAGTACTCGGCCGACACCTTGCGCAAGTACGGCACCGTGCCGTGGATTGTGATGGAAACCAAAGAGGCCCTGACCGAAGCCTTCCGGGCGCGCGACACGGCCGCCATCGTGCGCCTCTCGGCCGAGCTGGGCCACTACGTAGCCGATGCCTACGTGCCGCTGCATACCACCATTAACTACGACGGGCAGCTGACCAACCAGCAGGGCATGCACAGCCTCTGGGAATCGAAGCTGCCGGAGCGCCACCTGGCCGACTGGAAGCTGGACTCGGAAAAGGCCGAGTACCTGAAAGACCCGCTGCGCGACATCTGGACGGCCGTGCAGCAGTCCTACGGCTTCCTGGGCGACACCTTCGACAAGGAAGAAAAGGTGACGCGCGCCTTCACCAACGAAACCAAGTACACGTTTTCGCACAAGTATGGCAAGACCCGGCGGGCTTATTCCGACGCCTTTGCCGATGCCTACAACAAGGAAGTGGGCGCTCAGGTAGCCTACCGCCTCAAGCAGGCCCCCACGATGGTGGCCTCGATGTGGCTGACGGCGTGGCAGGATGCAGGCAAGCCCGATTTGGATGCGCTGATGGGCAAAAAGATTGGCAAGGAAGAAAAGGAGAAGCTGGCCCTGGAGCTGAAGGCCTGGGACAAGAACGAGCTAATTACCCAGGATTTGCTGCTGGCCACGCGCCCGGAGAAAGCCGTGGAAAAGGCCGACCAGATCAACTCCGCCAAGGACATGGCCCCTCCACCCGTGGAAACGCCGGCTGAAGCCGTGCCAGCCGTGCCCGCCCCGGCCACCACGGCGCCGGCAGCCCCGGAAAAAGTAAAAGTCAAGACCAAATCGGACGAAGGCAGCGCCAAGAAAAAGGAGAAGAAAAAGAAGGAGGACAAGCAGGAAAACGACGGCTGGAACTAGCCTGTTTTTCAGACACTTCTACCGTTGAGCTGCATAATATTGTAACAACGCGGGGTGTTGAAGGCCGTAGTCAGAAGCGGGGCCGGTGGGTCTGGGTGTGAAAACCCGACCTACCGGCCCCGCTTTTCTATTCACCTTAACACCTTATCCGATGATTTTACGCATGGATCGGCTGCCGATTGAGCTGCCAACGCCCAAAAACGCGTCTCCCAACGACGCCGCCGCTATTCAGGAGCTGCTCGGCGGCAAGTTTGGGGAGATGTCGACGCTGATGAACTACACGTTCCAGTCGTTCAACTTTCGGGGTCGGAAGCGGCTGCGTCCGTTCTACGATGTCATTGCCAGCATTGCCGGTGAGGAGTACGGACACATCGAAGTCGTATCGTATGCTATCAATCTGCTGCTGACGGGCCAGACCAAGCGTGGCCACGACCCAGAGCCCGCGCCGCTGGCCCCGGCCGCTGACGCGCGCATCTCTTATCATTTCAGCGCCAGCGCCCAGGCCGCGCTGCCCATTGACTCGCAGGGCAACTTCTGGAATGGCCAGAACGTGTTCAGCAGCGGCAACCTGAAGCTGGATTTGCTGCACAACTTCTTTCTGGAGTGCGGGGCGCGGGCCAATAAGATTCGCGCCTACGAAATGGTCAGTGACCCTTGCGCCCGCGAAATGGTGGGCTACCTGCTGGTTCGCGGCGGTTTGCACGTGGTGGCCTATGCCCGGGCCCTGGAACACCTGACCGGCGTGGAAGTCACCAAGCTGGTGCCGGTGCCCGAGCTGAGCAACAAAGCATTCAGGGAAACCCGCAAATACGAGGAAAACGGCCTGCACCGCAAGCTTTACACCTTCAGCCAGCACGACTACCAGAAGGCCGGCCTGATCTTCAATGGGCCCCACCCCGAGGATGGCAAGCCGCTGGAAGTTGTGTTTGGAGCCCCCGAAGGCTACCCCGTTCCCGACCTGGCCGAGGAGCCCCAGCTCAACTCACCCGGCGCCGACAACATTGATATGCAGATGTTTATCGATATGGCCAAGAAAATGGGCATTAAGTATTAGGGCCGCCGCGCGGCTTGTGCCCCGCGGGCTTTACTTTTGGGTTGCTGCCGTCGTAGAAGAAGGCAGCAACCCTTTTGTGTTTTGCGCCCTGGTCTTTTTCCCGCCCGATTTCTCTCGTTATGGCTTTATCCTGTCGGTCAGCGTTGATATTTATTAGCGGCGGTGCCGCCGTGCTGGCCCTGGGGCTCGGCAGCTGCAACCAGACGCCGCCACCGGCCGACGCTCCTGTAGCCAAAGCCCCGGCTCCCACCGCACCCGGCCCCGACCTGAGCACCCTTTCCGACAGCAACGTGGTAACGCTGCTGCCGCAGTATCTGCGGGAACACCCGGCCGCCGAGGTTATCGTGCACACGCGGCTGGGCGATATGCGGGTGAAGCTCTACGACGATACGCCCTTGCACAAGGCCAACTTTCTGCTGCTGGCGCGCAAAGGCGTGTTCGATGAAACCGTGTTTAACCGCGTCGTGAACGGGTTTGCCATTCAGGGCGGCCGCTCCGACCACCGCACCATCCCGCTGACGCGCTACCACCTGCCACCCGAAATTCGGCCGGCGCACTTCCACAAGCGGGGTGCTCTGGGCATGGCCCGCTACGACGACGACCAGAACCCCGGCAAACTGTCGTCGAACACCGATTTCTACTTTGTGCAGGGCGAGAAGCTCACCCCGTATCAGGCCCAAGCCATGGCCGGGCGCAAGCTGACCCCGGCGCAGGAAAAGGTGTATGCTACCGTGGGCGGTGTACCGTCCCTGGATGGCAAATACACGGTGTTTGGCGAGATAGTAGAAGGCCTGGAGGTTATCGACAAAATTGCCGCCGAGCCCGTCGACCCCTACAAATGGCCCAAAAAAGACGTCGATATTAAAATTGAGGTCGTGCAATAACCTTAGGGTACTACTGCTCCCGGCGCACCTGCACTAGCTGGGTTTTGAGCACGTCGCCGGCCTGGGGCTGGAGCAGCCCGGCCAGCTCGCCGCGACTATAGCCGATGGTATTGGCCGACGCCTGGAAGTCGGGCTGGGTGAGGTCGGCGGCAGCATCGGGGGCGGGCTTGCGGGCCGGGTGCAGATAGGCGCTGTCGGGCGTGACGCGAAACAGGTGGTAGAAGAAATACCGCGTGTCGGTGGTGCCCTGGGGCTGAAAGCGGATTACGTACACGTCGCCCACCTTGGGGTTGGCTACCAGCGCCTGCACGGGAGTGGGCGGCGGTGGCGGGGTGTCTTCGGCAGCGGCGGGGGCTTGGGTCGTCGTTGGCGAGTCGGAAGATTGGCAGGCGCTGCACAGCAGCAACGAGACCAGGAAAGCGGGGAGCACCATCTTTTGCATGCCGCAAGTTAAGGCCCCCCCCAGAAACCCGCTTGTCCCGGTCTGGCAAACGCAAAAAAGGCGGTTAGCATAGTGCCAACCGCCTTTTTCAGGAAAACTAAAAGGGCTGCTTACCAGATTTTAGCCCGCTGGTTGGCGGCGCGTACCATCTTAGCGTCATCCTTGCAGCCGAAGGCCTCAAAGAACTGGGGCATGTTCTGCAGGGGTCCGTTGGTGCGGTACTGGGCCGGGGAGTGCGGGTCGGTGAGGACCTGCTGACGGATGGCCTCGGGGCGCTGGTTGGTGCGCCAGATCTGGGCGTAGGCCAGGAAGAAGCGCTGCTCGGGCGTGAAGCCGTCAATCTTGGTTTTGGGCTTGCCGGCCATTGCTTTTTGCAGAGCCGTGTAGGCGATGTTCAATCCGCCCAGGTCCGCCAGGTTTTCGCCCATGGTCAGCTTGCCGTTCACGTGTACCGAATCCAGGGGCGTGAAGGCGTCGAACTGGGTGCCGACTATTGCCGCGCGCTGGTCAAACTTCTCGGCGTCTTCCTTGGTCCACCAGTCGCGCAGGTTGCCCTGGGAGTCGTACTGGCGGCCCTGGTCGTCGAAGCCGTGGGTGATTTCGTGGCCGATTACGGCCCCGATACCGCCGTAGTTTACCGCGTCATCGGCTTTGGGGTCGTAGAAGGGCGGCTGCAGAATACCGGCCGGAAACACGATTTCGTTCATCGGTGGGTTGTAGTAGGCATTCACCGTGGGCGGCGTCATGCCCCACTCGTTGCGGTCAATGGGTTTGCCCAGCTTGCTGTTGTCGAAGTTGGCGGCAAACATGCGCGAGGCCAGCACGTTCTGCACGTACGAGTCGCGCGAGATGTTCAGGGCCGAATAGTCCTTCCACTTATCGGGGTAGCCGATTTTGACGGTAAAGGCGTTGAGCTTTTTCAGGGCTTCGGCTTTGGTGGCGGCGCTCATCCAGTCGACTTGCTGGATGTGCTCGGCCATCGAGGCTTTAATGTTGTTGACCATTTCCATGGCCTTCTGCTTGGCTTCGGGCGTGAAGGCCTTATCCACGTACACCTGCCCGAACGCTTCGCCCAAGGCCAGGTCCGTGGCGCGCAGGGTGCGCTTCCAGCGAGGCTGCATTTTCTTGGCGCCAGTCAGCGTCTGGGTGTATTTGAAGCTCTCATCCACGTAGGCCTGGGGCAAGGCGGCCGCCACGGAGCTTACCAAGTGCCAGCGCAGGTAGGTTTTCCAGTCGCTCAGCGGCTCGGCCTTCAGCATGGCATTGGCTTCCTTCACGAAAGCGGGCTGCCCCACGATAACTGATTTGGCCGACGACAGATTCTGCTGGGCCAGCAAAGTCGGGAAGCCCACGTTGGGATACTGCTTCTGCAGCTCCGCCACGGTCATTTTGTTGTAGTTGGCGTACGGGTCGCGCAGGTCGACGCGGCTTTTGCTGGCCTTTGCCATCCGCGTTTCCAGGCGCATCACGGTTGCGGCATTCTTGGCCGCCACCGCCGGGGTTTCGCCCATCAGCTTGAACGTGTTGGTGATGTAGGTCACGTAGGCATTGCGAATGGCCTTGGAGCGCGCATCATCCTTTAGGTAGTAGTCCCGGTCGGGCATGCGCAGGCCGCCCTGATAGAGCAGCACGGCATACTGGGTGCTATTTTTCTCATCCTGCCCCACACCCATGTTGAACACCGAGCCGGTGCCAATCAGTTGCTGCCGGCCCAGCGAGGCCTGCAGCCCCTTCAGGTCCTTGATGGCAGCAATACGGTCCAGCTCGGGTTTCAGGGGCGTAATACCGGCTTTTTCGATGGCCATCGAGTCCATGGCGGCGGCGTAGAAGTCGCCCACCTTTTGCGCGTTCGTGCCTTTGGCAGCGCTGGTGTTAGCCGCAGCTTCCTCCAGAATCTGGCGCTGCACGGCGCTGTTCTTGTCGAACAGCTCATTGAAGCTGCCCCAGCTTACTTCGGAAGCCGGAATGGGGTTGTTTTTCAGCCAGTTGCCCGAGGCATACTGAAAGAAGTTGTCGCAGGGCGCTACCGTCTGGTCGATGTTGGCCACGTTCAGACCCACGCCGGGCACAATAGGGTCTTCGGTAGAGGTAGCCGTAGCGGCGGCCGGGGCAGTGGTGGTAGCGGCAGTCGGCGTGGTGCTGGCCGCGCAGCCAGCCAGGGCCAGCCCTGCGGCGGCCACGGCGGCCAGCGTCAGACTGTTTCGGTTTTTCATAGAAAGCAGGAAAAGGGTGAGGAAAAGGCGGATTGAGGCTAGAAAGGTAAAAGAAAAAGCGTAGGCCCGGCAAACAGCGGCCCACTGGCAACCCCAACCGACCCCATTTGACGAACCCCGCCAACATTGCCCCACTGGCGGGGTTGCATAGGCGGCAGCCAGGGCAAAGATGTGCTCTGGCGGGCAACCGTTGCCCCGGTTGTGCTGGTTGCCGTGCCCCGAATTTGTACCTTGCGCCCCATGCCACCCCTTTTCAATCGTCGTCCGGAACCTGGCCTGAGCGCCGCCCTGCCGCTGGTGCCCATGCCGCTGGCCGAGCTGCTGGTACGGGTGCGGCAAACCGTGGAAACGCGCTTTGCCGAGTCGTACTGGGTGGTGGCCGAAATTGCCGACCTCACCCTACCCCGCCACGACGGCGCCCACTGCTACCTCGTGCTCACCGACCAGCACGTGACCGGGCGCGGGGCCCAGCTCAAGGCCCAGGCGCGGGCTACTATCTGGAGCCAGCGGTATCAGCAGCTGGCCCCGGCCTTTCTGGAGCAAACCGGGCAGGAGCTGCGGCCGGGCCTGAAGGTGATGCTGCGCGTGCAGGTCAAGTTTCATGAGCAGTACGGCCTGAGCCTCGACGTGCTGATGCTGGACCCGAGCTACACCGTGGGCGACTTGGCCCGGCAGCGCCTCGAAACCGTGCGCAAGCTCGAAGCCAAAGGCCTGCTGGAGCGCCAGAAAAAGCTGGCCCTGGCACTGGGTCCGCAGCGGCTGGCCGTTATTTCGTCGCCCACGGCGGCGGGCTTCCAGGATTTTGTGCAGCAGCTGGGCGAGTCGCCCTACGACTTTGCCGTGACCCTGTTTGCGGCCACCATGCAGGGCACCGACTCACCGTCCAGCATTCTGGGCGCCTTGGATGCCATTCGGCGTCGCCGCTCAGCCTTCGATGCGGTGGTTATTATCCGGGGCGGGGGCGCCAAAACCGACCTGCTGGCCTTCGACGACTACGGCTTGGCGGCGGGCGTCGGCTCGTTTCCGCTGCCGGTACTCACGGGCATCGGACACGAGCGGGACGAGGCTGTGCTGGACCTGGCGGCCCATCTGGCCCTGAAGACGCCTACGGCCGTAGCCGCCTTTCTGGCCGAGCGCCTGGCCCGCCTCGATGCCGTTTTTTCGGGCTACGCCGACCGGATTCGGGAGGTGGCGGCCCGGCAGGTGGAAGATGCCGACGACCTTCTGACCCAGGCCGGGCGCTACGTGCACCGTGCCGCGCAGACGCAACTCAACGGCCACCGCGCCGACCTGTTTCAGCGCATCCGGGAAGCCGCAACGGTGCCACGCCAGCAGCTACAGCAGCAGCAGCGGCAGCTGAGCCGGCAGCGGCACGGCCTGCACCGGGCGGCGCGCCGGGCCTTGGGCCAGCAGCAGCAGCAGCTCCGCACCCTGGGCCGCACCCTGGCGCAGCGGTTCCGGCGCCTGCACCGGCGGCGGCGCGAGCAGCTGCTCCGGCGCCGCTACGAGCTGCAGCTGGCCGCCGAGCGGCTGCTACACCGTACCCAGCTCCGCCTGGCCCAGCTCAGCACGCCCCCGTTTCCGGATGCTACGGCCCTGGCCCGCCATGGCTACGTGCAGCTTATTACCGACCACCACCAGCCCGAAACCGCCCTGCAGCCCGGCGACGAAGTGCGCCTGCTGCTGCCCAGCCTTACGCTGGCCGCCCAGATTGTGGACCGCACGCCGCACCTGGCGCCTTCTCTTGTACCACCCGTTAGCTCCGCCCCTACCCCATGACCAACAATACCACCTACCGCCAAGCCATCGAAGAGCTGGAGACCATTCTGCGGGCCCTCGAAACCGATACCGTCGACGTGGACGACCTCACGGCCCGGGTGCAGCGCTCCGCCGAGCTGATCCGGCTGTGCAAGCAAAAGCTACGCAACGCAGAATCGGCCATTGAGCGAGTGTTCGAAAACCTGGAAGAAGAGGACGACTCGGCGCCCGACGAGGAAGATGAGTTACCGCCAACCCGGAGCACGGGGCCGGGCAAAAACGGCTCGGGCAGTGGCCGTATGCCAGGTCAGCTGCCGTTTTAGCCCGTCTTGGCAACCGGAGGAAAAGAAAATGACGGCTTGCATCCGATAGCCTTTGCCCTATATTTGAATGTTCTAGAGCAGAGTAAATTCGTTCAACATTTTCTTTATTACCTCCTAACCAACTCCCGGCATGAGCACATTCGACGGCAACGAAGGCACCATTGTAAATCAAACCACCGCGGCAGGCATGACGCACAACTACCGGGAATGCCCGGACGATACCAAGCCCGTGTACAATGCCCAGTTCTTCGGTGCGTTAAAGCTTAAGGCCCTGATGGACGACTGCGGCGACGACTTCATGGGACTGCGCATCTATAACGGTATCGACGAATCGGGAAATCCCACTCTGGTGCTGGTGGGCGTCAAAGCAGATCAGAATGATATGTACGAGCGGATAATGCTGGCTTCGGGCCCGCGCTGCCCCAACTGCTGCGACTCATCTAGTCCGCTGAACGCTTAACCTTAAAACCCATATGCATGCCAACGCTGGATAGTACCGTACTGGTTAGTATAGCAAAACAGCTCAATCTGTTGGCTGTTTTCGCTTTTATCGTACCAGTTCTGGTTTGTATCCGGCGTTGGCCGCTGCTTTCGCCTTCCTCCCGCAAGCTCATCCTGACTGCGCTGCTCATTACTCTGGCGCTCAATCTGTTGTCGGAGACTGGGCGGCGCCTTTGGAATACCAATATCGTCTTTCTCTACTGCATCACCTGGACGGAAACGCTGTTTCTGGGTTGGGCTTACTATCAGGCGTTTCATATGCCGCGCGCCCGACAGCTATTGCTTGGCGCCGGGGCCGTGTTTATCCTGGTAGCAGTAGCCGAGCTGGTCCTGAATGAATTCTCCGGCGAGCAAACCTATACTCGCCTAACCCAGAGCATGCTACTTGTGGGGGCAGCATTAGCCTACTTCGAGCAGATCCTGCATGAGCTGCGCAATATTCGGCTGGAACGTGACCCAATGTTTCTGGTGAGTGTGGGCGTAACGCTTTATTATTCCGGCACGCTGATGGTATTTGTGTTGGAAGACTCCATGCAAAAGCAGCATCAGAACAGCCAAATCTGGATGATGTACATCATTCAGGCAGTTCTCTCCATTATCTTTACCGTATTGGTTGCCTGGGCCTTGCATCATGCCGCCCGCCGAACAGAAGAACAGTTCAACCGCAGCTTCTGACCAGCTTGCCTGGTGCCAGCCCACGCACGGTTCCGTATGTGGCAGCGGGGTTGTCAATACCCGTCAAAGCTCTTATCTTTCGCAATAGTCAGCCGCCTATTCCGCTGCCACCGCCGCTCCAGTGTCCTATTGCCTCTTCTTGCCGTGCGCGTATGCTCCCCAGTATTACCAGTGAGCAGCTCGTGATTTTCGCCCGGCAGTTCAACAATGTTGCCCTGCTTACTTACGTGGTGCCCCTGGGCATTGGAGTGTGGCGCTGGCCCCGGTTGCAGCCGGTGTACCGCCCCTTAGTGTGGCTCATCCTGATTTCCGGCTGCCTTTTCAATGGAGTGCTGGCCGAAGTAGGACGGCACGTGTGGCACAACAACATCATTTTCCTGCAGCTGGCTACCGTCACCGAAACACTGTTTCTGACTTGGGCCTATTATCACGCCTTTCACTCGGCGCGCACCCAGCTGATCTTGCTCGGGACTACCGGGGTATTTTTGCTTACCTACCTGCTGGAAGCGTTTGGTATCAACAGCTTTAGCCAAGGCCATGATACGCTGACCCACGTCGTGCAAAGCGTGCTGCTTATCGGCGCGGCCGTGGCTTATTTCGAGCAGACGCTGCGGGAGCTGCGCAACATCGACCTGGGCCAGGACCCGATGTTTATGGTAAGCGTGGGCACCATTCTATATTATGCCGGCACGCTGATGGTGTTTGTGCTGGAAAAGCCCCTGCAGCCCCAGCCCGACCTGATCTGGATTATGTACATCATTCAGTTTGTGCTGCTGATTACCCTCAACTGCTTTTATTCTATTGCGCTCTGGCACGGCTACCGCAAGCCCGAACAACCCAACGACTCAGAGAGCCAGCAGTATCTGAAAGCCTGAGCAGCAACGGCCCGCAAAGCCAGCCAAGCAGGACACTGACTGCAAAGCCGACTATTATTCCGGCCGGCCCCAGCCCGGCAATTGCCTAACTGGAATATTATTTTGTATTTTTCTTCCGCCTAGATCTTCTTTTCCCGCTCTACTCTCGCCACGCCTTGCATGCAGATTCCTTCGTGGCTTCTTACCCTCTGCGAATATCTGGAGCACGCGGCCAGCATGGTGGTGCTGATTCCGTTGGGCCTGGCGTTCTGGAAATGGCCGCGCCTGCCCAAAACGCTGCGGCTCATGACCGGCTACCTGGTTTTTACCGAACTTATTTTAGTCGTCTCCAGCCTGATTAATCTCTACTGGCCGACGTGGAGTAATGCCCTCTGGCACCTGTTCACGCTGGTACAAACTCTGCTGTTTTTCCGCGTCTATTACCTCACCCTTTCTTCCAAGCATATCCGTGTGTTTATTAAGGTGTTGGCTGTTGGCTTCACCCTTTTTGCGCTGGCCGACTCTCTCTACTGGGAAGGCCTGCACCAAGTGAACTCCTACACCCACGTACTGCAAAGCGCCTTGCTTATTGGCCTGGCGCTCCTGTATTTCGAGCAGCTGCTGAATGAGCTGCACGTCACCCACCTCGAGCAGGACCCACTTTTTTTGGTAAGTACCGCGGTAGTTTTGTATTTTTCGGGTACCGTGTTGCTGTATGTGTTCGTCAATAAACTTTCTGCCCCCGCCGATTATGCGAGCCATCAGGTGATTTATACGTTGAATGCTATGGTTAACCTGATTCAATACGTGCTGTTCGCGCTGGCCTTCTGGTACGCGGGCCGCGCGCTGCCTTCCCAATCGTCCTCATGAACACCTGGCTGCTTCCGGTGATGCTGGCCACGCCAGTGCTGCTCCTGCTGGCGCTGGGCATTGTGGGATTCGTGCTGCGCTACCAGCGGCGGCTGCTGCGCCAGCAGGAGCAGCTGCGCCAAGTGCGCGACGCGTCCCAGCAGCAGGCCTTGGAAGCCGCCCTGCTGGCCCAGGAGGAGGAGCGCCGCCGCATTGCCGCCGACCTGCACGACGGCGTAGGCACCACCCTGGCTATTGCCAAGCTGCACCTGAGCACCCTGGGCCAGCCCAACTTAACGGAAGAAGCTACGGCCCTGCTCGACCAGGCCATTGGCGAAGTACGCCGCATTTCGCGCAACCTACTGCCCGCCGCCCTCCAAAAATTCGGCCTGCCCTTTGCCCTCGATGCCCTGGCCCGCACGGTGCCCGCCGATGGGCCTACCCACGTAATTATTGAGCAGCGCGGCCAGCCCCGCCGCCTCGACCCCAAGCGGGAGCTGATTGTTTTTCGGGTGGTGCAGGAGTTGCTGGGCAATGGCCTGCGCCACGCCCACGCCGAAACCATTGAGGTCAGCGTCGATTTTGGCCCCGACTACCTCTCGCTCCAATACCGTGACAACGGCATCGGCTTCGACCCCGCCGCCGGCGACATTCCCCCGGCGCCCGGTATTCGCACCGGTCTTGGGCTCACCAACTTACGCAGCCGGGTAGCCGTGCTGCAGGGCACGCTGCGCCACGACTCGGCCCCCGGCGCGGGCAGTAAAGTTTGGATTTCCTTCCCTATTCCGTATCTTCCGGCCGATCAAAAGCCCGCCCTAACTACCTCTATATGAGCACACCTACTATCCGTTTAGCCGTAGTAGACGACCACATCCTATTTCGCAAAGGTTTACGCGCCCTCATCAGCGGCTTCCCCGATATGGAAGTTCTTTTCGAAGCCGGTGACGGCCAGGAGCTTCTCGAGCACCTCGACCAAGGCATTCGGCCCGATGTAGTCCTGATGGACCTGCAAATGCCCACCCTAGATGGCCTGCAGACGGTGCGCCTGATGCGCGCCCAGTACCCCCAGATTCGGGTCGTGATTATTTCCATGCACGACGAGCCCGAGCTGATTGACAGCCTGCACACGGAAGGAGCCCACGGCTACCTGCTGAAAAATGCCAATCCGGAGGAAGTGCGGGGCGCCATTCTGGCTGCCGCCGGCTATGCCAGCGCCCGTCCCAAGCTGGCCGTACTCTAACCACCCCTTTGCTTTTCAACGCTGCAGTAAAAGCCACCCGTTTCTGGTGGCTTTTATGCTGTTCAACCACCACGCGCAACTTGCTCTGGCGCGGCAGCCAACGTACTTTATGGTTGAGCAAAACGCCTGCCTAACGCCGGGCAACAGCTTTACTTTTCCTTTTTCCGCTACTGCTTTGAAACTCCGCACTCTTCTATTTTTGCTCTTCGCCGTGAGTGGCGCCTACGCTCAAACACCTATTTACCAGGTGAGTCTGCAGGAGCAAAAACTGGTGGTGGCGAATCCAACTTTCCACATTGCGGAGGTGCTGGATTTACGGCCTCAGCAGCAAACAATCGGGTGGGTGCAGCGCGGCATGGGCAACATCCGCGTGCCGGCCAACTTAAGCGGAGGGGTGCGCGAAGGCCTCGGGGGCTGGATGCAGGTGCAGCTGCCAGCCCGGCCCGGCAGCCGCCCGGTACTGATGCGCGTGCATGCACTGCGCATTGGCGAGCACACCAAAGCCACGTCGGAAAAAGCTACGGCCGATGTGGACATCGACTTCGTGTATCAGCAGCCCGACGGCAACTACTACGTGGTGCAGCGCTACATCGAGCAGGAAGAAAGCAAAGGTCTTGAAACCACGGGGCGCCACGACGACAATATTGTGGCTTGTTTGCAGCGAGCCTGCACCCAGCTCAACGTCCTCGACTGGGCACCGCGCCTGAGCCTGGCCGCGCCCCTGACCAGTGAGCAGGTGCGCTACCGCGGGGGCCGCAAACCTGCCGCCTACGACTACCCTATTCTAACGGCCGCGGCCCGCCCAAGAGGAGTGTACCACACTTTTCTTGATTTTCGCAACAACAAACCGACGGAGGCTGCCAACCTCGTAGTGGAGAAAACTACCTCTGCAAACCGCCCCGTAGCCGATGAAGTGGAAGCCTACCTGACCACCGCCACGGGCCGGGAGCCGCTACGCGACGTGTGGGGCTTTTCGGATGGCGAGCAGCTGTATGTGCTGCGCCAGAAGCGTTTTTACCCCCTCAAGCGGGCCGGCAACGACTTCACCTACGTGAGCTGGGCCGCTGCCGACCCCGGCGCTATGAGTACGGCCGCCGTAGTTGGCGGACTGGCCGGAGCAGCCATTGCGGCTGCTACCACGCAGGGCAACCAGCAGGAATACACCCTGGATATGGCCACGGGCCGGGTAGCCGATTTCGACTATTTCGACCTATTGGCTCAGCGCGACACGGCTTTGGTGGTGGTGTACCGCCGTCCTGGCGGCAGCAAAGCGCCCCTCACGGTGCTGCTCAATGGTCAGGAGCTGAAGACGCTTCCCACCAACGATTTCGTGCTGATACCCTGGACTGACAAAACCCGCGAGCTTAACCTGTGCCTACAGAATGCAGAATCGGGGTGCTATTCGTTTATTCCCATGTTTGGCACCACGACGTACGTGGAGCTGAAGGCGCGTGCCGAGGGCGACACGCCCGCGCTGGAATACGTGCCCGTGAAGGAAGGTGAGTATTACGTCAAGAAAATGCGCCGCCGCTAGCTAAGCTCCTGGCTAGGGTCCCAGAACAGCGTTTTGAAATCCTGAATCTGGTCGTCGACTACGCGGATGCCTTCGGCTTCGAGGTACTCCTGCATGGCGGTGGGCGTGGCGAAGTGCTGCCGGCCTGTGAGTAGCCCCAGCCGGTTGACGACCCGGTAGGCGGGCACAGCCTGGGGCCCCACGGCCGGGTGGGCGGCCATCATGGCCCACCCCACCATGCGGGCCCCGTGCCGGGCCCCCAGATAGTGCGCTATAGCGCCGTAGGTAGTCACGCGGCCCGGCGGTATCAGGCGCACGACATCGTGCACGTCCCGGAAAAAATTGCGGTGCGCTTCGGTGGGCTCTTTAGGCGTTTTCATAGCTGCAAAATACGGCAAAATGCCCCGGCGGATGCCGGCCACAGCAAGCTCAACACTAGCAGGATACGCCTAAACCTGCTGCTTCGACGTGCGTAAAGTGGTACTCCTGCCTGGCAGGACTGTACTATTTCCCACAACCTACTTACCCTACTTGCTATGTCTGACAAACTCAGAAGCCTCGACGACCTGTTTGAAGAACAACTGAAAGATCTGTACAGCGCCGAAAGCCAGCTGGTAAAGGCCCTGCCGGATATGGCCAAAGAAGCCCGCGACCCGCGCCTGCAGCAGGCCTTCGACAACCACCTGATGGAAACCAAAAACCAGATTGCCCGCCTCGAGCAGATTGGCCGCGGTATAAACGCGAAGCTGGACGGCCACACCTGCAAAGCCATGCAGGGCCTGGTAGCCGAAGGCAAGGAAACCATTGCTGAAGATGCCACAGACGAGGTGAAAGACGCCGCCCTGATTGCCGCCGCCCAGCGCGTGGAGCACTACGAAATTGCCGGCTACGGTACGGCTGCCCACTACGCCCAGCGCTTGGGGCATTCGCAGGCGGCTGAGCTGCTGCGCCAAACTTTGCAGGAAGAGCAGGCTACTGATACGCTTCTCAACAACTTGGCTAAGAACTACATCAACGCCAAAGCCATGTAAGTGGCCCGGTCTACCCCAAAAAAAGCCTGCAACCCGCAGGCTTTTTTTGTGTCTTACCCCCTGTAGCAAACCAGCCCATACGATTTGGCCGAACCCTTCGGGGAGCCCTGTCGTTGTTGAACGTCAGCGGACTAGCTCCTAGCCCGCGCTGATTGAGTTGGGTAATACCCCTGTATACATGCAATACGAAGAACAAACGGTTGAAACTGAGTCGCGCCCAGGGCGCAAAGTGTTGTGGATTGTACTAACGGTAGCCCTTATTGCCGCCTTAGCCTTTATTAAAATCAAGTTTTTCCCCTCCCCCAACGCCGATGCCAAAGGGGCTGGCGGAGGCCGTGGTGCCGCCGGTGGCGGCAAAGGGGGCCCGGGCGGAGCCGGCGGCCGGGGCGGCGCTCAGAAGCTGCCCGTGCAGGTATACGTGGTGCAGCCCACCAATCTTTCGGATGAGGTAGCGGCTACGGGCTCTATTCTGGCCGACGAGTCGGTGGTGATTAAGAGCGAGCTGTCGGGCAAAATCACAAGCCTGAACATTCGCGAAGGCCAGCCCGTGCGCAAAGGCCAGCTGCTGTTCAGCATCAACGCGGACGAGGCTCAGGCCGCCATTCGCAAGCAGCAGTATAATATCCAGTTGTTCCGCGACCAGGAAAAGCGGCAACGCACCCTGCTCGACAAGGAATACATCAGCGCCCAGGAATACGAGCAGGCCAACAACCAGCTTCAGACGGCCCAGGCCGACCTGCGCGCTCTGCAGGCGTCTCTGGATAAGGCTTACGTACGGGCGCCTTTCGACGGCGTGCTGGGCCTGACTACCGCCACGGTGGGCACCTACGTGAGTCCCGGCAGTGAAATAACGACCCTCTCCCGCGTGCGGCCGGTCAAGATTGACTTTGCCGTGCCGGGCCGCTTCGCCACCAAGATTCGGGTGGGCGACGTGGTGAGCATCACGGACGAAGGCACCAATAAGAAGTACGACGCCAAGGTCTACGCCATCGACCCGCAAATTGACCCGGTGAGCCGCACCCAGCCGGTGCGGGCCCGCTACGCCAACGCCAACAACGAGCTGCGCCCCGGCGCTTTCGTGAAAGTAAACCTGCAGCTGGGCGAATCGACCGATGCCCTGCAGGTACCCACCGAGGCGGTTATTCCGGAGGCCAGCGGCTACAGCGTATACACCGTGGCAGACGGTAAAATGGTACCGAAGAAGGTCAAAATCGGTATTCGCTCCGACAAGGTGATTCAGATTACCGACGGCCTGGCCGTGGGGGATTCGGTGATTCGCACGGGCATTCTGCAAGTGAAGCCCGGCGACGCGGTACGCGTGACCAAATAGATTTCCCGCAGCGGCTGTTAAGGGTATGGAGCCGTGGCATTTAGAGCCCGACTCGCCTGCTTTTAACGGCACTGCGTTTTTTACCGGAAAGACAGAATATGAGCTTATCCTCCACCAGCATCAACCGCCCGGTCCTCGCCATCGTGATGAGCCTCGTCATCGTGATATTCGGCGTCATCGGGTTTCGCTACCTCAGCGTCCGGGAATATCCGAGCGTTGACCCGCCCATTATTACGGTGTCGGCCAGCTACACCGGCGCCTCGGCCGACGTAATGCAGGGCCAGGTAACCGAGCCGCTCGAAGAAGCCCTGAACGGTATTGCCGGCATCAAGAACCTGACGTCGAACAGCCGCGACGGCCGCACCCAGATTACGGTAGAGTTCGACCTCGACGCCGACCTGGAAACCGCCGCCAACGACGTGCGCGACAAGGTTTCGGGGGCCCAGGGCCGCCTCCCGCGCGACATCGACCCGCCCGTAGTGAGCAAGGCCAACGCCGACTCCCAGCCCATTGTAATGACCTACCTCAGCTCCAACCAGCGCACCCTGCTGGAGCTGACCGACTACGCCAACAACACCCTGAAAGAGCGCCTGCAGACCATTCCGGGCGTGTCGGAAGTGCGGGTATACGGCGAGCGAAAATACTCTATGCGCCTGTGGATGGACCCCGTGAAGCTGGCCGCGCTGGGCGTGAGTCCCGTGGACGTGCAGGCCGCCCTGACCCGCGAAAACGTGGAGCTGCCCAGCGGCGCCGTGCAGGGCCAGAACACGCAACTCACGCTGCGCACCATGGGCCGCCTCACTTCGGTGGAGGATTTCAACAATCTGATTATCCGCAAGGATGAGTCCTCATTGGTGCGCCTCTCGGATATTGGCTACGCTGAGCTGTACCCCGAAAACGACCAGACCATCTTCAAGGTGAACGGCGTGCCGATGGTGGGTCTGGCCGTTATTCCGCAGCCCGGCTCCAACCAGATTGACATTGCCGACGAATTCAATCAGCGCATTGCCTTGTATGGCAAGGATTTGCCTAAGGACCTGGTGCTCAAGCCCGGTTTCGACAACTCGGTATTTATCCGCAAATCCATCAACGAGGTAGAGCACACCATCATCGAAGCCTTCGTGCTGGTGGTTATCATCATCTTCCTGTTTTTGCGTGACTGGCGCTCCACGCTCATTCCGGTGGTGGCCATTCCGGTGTCATTGGTGGGTATTTTCTTCGTGATGTACCTGCTCAACTTTTCCATCAACGTGCTGACGCTGCTGGCCATCGTGCTGGCTATTGGCCTCGTGGTAGACGACGCCATTGTGGTGCTGGAAAATATCTATTCCCGCATTGAGGAAGGTGAAGACCCCAAGGAAGCCTCGATTAAAGGCTCCGAGGAAATCCTGATGGCCGTTATCAGTACGACTATCGTGCTGGCGGCCGTGTTTCTGCCGGTAGTGTTCCTGACGGGTATCACCGGCCGCCTGTTCCGCGAATTCGGCATTGTGGTAGCCGGCTCGGTGCTGATTTCGGCCTTCGTGTCGCTTACCCTGACGCCCATGATGTGTTCGGTGCTGCTCAAGCGCCAGGAAAAGCACAACTGGTTTTACCGCAAAACCGAGCCTTTCTTCGTGAAGATGATCAGCGCCTACCAGGACAGCCTGCAGACCTTTCTGCGCAACCGCTGGCTGGCCTGGCTGGTAGTGGCGGGTACGGGCGTAGGTATCTGGTTTTTCATGAAGGCTATTCCCTCGGAGCTGGCCCCGGTGGAAGACCGCAGCCGCGTGAACATCAACGCTACGGGTCCGGAAGGTGCTTCCTTCGAGTATATGGACGCCTACATGAACCAGATCAGCAAAATGGCCATGGACTCGGCCGGTGACGGCAGCCTGAGCAGCGTGTTTGCCGTAACCTCACCCGGTTTCGGCGGCGGCTCCAACTCGGGTACCGCCCGCGTGCTGCTGCTCGATGCCGATAAGCGCCCCCGCACCCAGGATCAGGTGGCTGCGGCCCTCAGCTCGGGCGTGAAGCGCCTGACGGCCGCCCGCACCTCCGTGTCGCAGGACCAGAGTATCGGCGGTGGCGGTGGCGGCGGTGGCCTGCCGGTGCAGTTTGTTATCCAGACTCAGGACTTTGACAAGCTACGCGCGGCCGTACCTAAGTTTCTCGATGCGGCCCGCCAGGACCCCACGTTCCAGTTCGTGGACGTGAACCTGAAGTTCAATAAGCCCGAGCTGCGCGTGAATATTGACCGCGAAAAGGCCCAGAGCCTGGGCGTATCGGTGCAGAGCATTTCGCAGACTCTGCAGTCGGGCCTGAGCGGGCAGCGCTTCGGCTACTTTATCAAGGAAGGCAAGCAATATCAGATTATCGGGCAGGTGGCGCGTGAAGACCGCAACCAGCCGCTCGACGTGCGCCTGCTGTCGGTGAAAAGCGCCACGGGCGAACTGGTGCAGCTCGACAACGTGATTCGCCTCACGGAAAGCAGCACGCCGCCCCAGCTCTACCGCTTCAACCGCTACAACTCGGCTACTTTCTCAGCCTCGCTGGCGCCCGGCAAAACCCTGGGCGACGGAATTGCCGCCATGCGCAGCATTGCCGAAAAGAGCCTCGACGACACCTTCTCCACCGAGCTTTCCGGTGCCTCCCGCGACTTCGAGGAAAGCTCTTCCTCCCTGCTCTTCGCCTTTGGCCTGGCCCTGGTGCTGATTTATCTGGTGCTGGCCGCGCAGTTTGAAAGCTTCCGTGACCCAATCATCATCATGGTGACGGTGCCGCTGGCTTTGTCGGGCGCGCTGCTCAGCCTGTGGTATTTCAACCAGACGCTCAACCTGTTCTCGCAGATCGGCATTATCATGCTGGTGGGCCTGGTGACCAAAAACGGTATTCTCATCGTGGAATTTGCCAACCAGCAGGTAGAGAACGGGAAGGACTACATGACCGGCCTGATTGAAGGTGCCACGGCCCGTTTCCGCCCGATTCTGATGACCTCTCTCTGCGCCATTCTGGGTATTCTGCCCATTGCCATTGCCACGGGCGCGGGGGCCCTTAGCCGCCGCGCCATGGGTATCGGGGTCGTAGGCGGCCTGTTCTTCGCCACGGGCCTCACCCTGTACGTAGTGCCGGTGATGTACTCGTATTTCGCCACGGCCAAGAAGCACAGCAAGAAAAAGGCAGAAGCTGAACCGCAGCAGGCCGTTACGGCCTAGTGCTCATTGAAAGGTCCGGCCGCTGGCCTACGAAGCGGCAGCCGGCTTTTCACCCTCTATATTTCGTCCCGAATGCAGTTTTCCACCCGTTTTTCTTTCCTTTCCCACCTGGCAGCCCTGGCTCTATTGGTGCTGCCGCTGCCGCTCCTGGCCCAGCAACCCACCACGCCGGCCCGCCCCCCCCTGCAGCCGGGCGCCAAGCCCCAGACGGAAAAGCCCGAAACGGTGGCCCCCGCTCCGGCCCTCACGCTGGCCGAAGCCATTCGCATCGGCCTAGAAAACAACTACAACATCCGCCTCTCGCGCACCGACGTGCAGATTGCGGAAAACAACGTGACGCGCGGCAACGCCGGTCAGCTGCCGGTTGTGAACGGCAACCTGACGCGCAACTTCACCCGCAACAACGTGCGGCAGGAGTCGTCGAGCCGGCCTGAGCCCAGCACGGCCAGCAATGCGCCTTCAAACCAGCTGAATGCCAACGTGGCCGCCACCTGGACGGTATTCGACGGCTTCGGAATGTTCATTGCCTACGACCGGCTCAAGGCCCTAAACCAAAGCCAGCAGCAGCTCACGCGCGCCACGATGGAAGAAACCGTGGCCGACATTACCAGCGCCTACTTCGCCGTGGTGCGGGAGTCGGGCAAAATCAAGTCGATTGAGGAAGCCCTCAAAATCGGGCAGGCCCGAATCGACCTGACCCAGGCCCGTGTGGACGTGGGCGTGAGTGCCAAAGTGGAAGTGCTGACGGCCCGCGTGGACTACAACGCCGACCGGTCGGTACTGATTCAGCAGCAGGAAGCCCTGGCCACGGCCAAAATCACCCTGAATAACCTGCTGGGCCGCTCGGCCCGCCTCAACTTTCAGCCCGCCGACTCCATCGTTGTGACCCGCGACCTAAGCCGCGACGCCGTGGCGCAGGCTATCCAGCAGAACAACCCCCGCCTGCAGCAGGCCCGCACCAACATCGACGTGGCAACCTACGACCGGAAGCTGGTGCGCGCCTCGCGCTTTCCGCAGCTGGGCCTGACTTCGGGCTACGGCCTGAACCGCAACGTGAACGGGGCCGCCTTCTTTGGCAACCAGCTCGTGACCAACACCAGCCGCAACTATGGCTTCAACTACGGTTTGGTAGCTTCCGTGCCTATTTTCGACGGCTTCAACCGCCGCCGCCTGGAGCAGAATGCCCGCATCGGCGAAGAACAGAGCCAACTGCTACTCAGCCAGACGCAGCTGCAGCTCGAATCGGAAGCCGAGCAGGCCTATGCCCAGTACCTGAACCGCCTGCAGTTGCTGGAGCTGGAGGAAGCCAACATTCTGCTGGCCCGCGAAAACGTGGCTATTGCCTTGGAGCGCTACCGCCTGGGCCTGCTCACGCCCCTGGCCCTGCGCGAAGCCCAGCGCACCCAGCTCGACGCCGAAGTGCGCCTGCTCGACATCCGCTTTCAGGCCAAGCAGGCCGAAATCGTGCTGCGCCGCCTGAGCAGCGGACTGGTGCAGCAGCAAGGCCAGTAACCTACCCCCGCGAGCTTCGGCTCCTTGTGTATCTGGAAGCCCAGTTTCCTCCCAACCGCCCCGCTGCCCATGCCCGTTCCTGGGTCTGCTACCTGCAGCATTACGTATCGTCCCGACTTAAAGCTGCTGATTGGCCGCTGGCTGCACGATGCACCCGTGGCCACGCTGCAGGCTGATTATGCTGCGTTGCTGGCCGCCGCCCAGGAGCACGATACCGGCCGCTGGCTGCTCGACGTGCGCCGTCGCGACCAGCTCGACCCCGCGCTAGGCCAGTGGACCACCAGCACGTTTTACCCGGAGGCCGGTGCCCGCATGGCTCCGCAGCACCTGCGCATTGCGGTGCTCTGCTCCCCGGCGCGGCTGGCCGTGTATGCCGCCAGCGCCCGGCAGCAGGAATACCTGAATTATGGCTTGGCAGCCGAACGCCCCTATCAGCTCCGGCTTTTCGGCGACGAGGCCCAGGCTATGGCGTGGCTCAACAGCTGAGGCCCAGCTACTACCTTTGGGCCTGCTGAGTATCCTCTCAGCGCCTTTTTCAGCATATGCTTGCTCCCGTTGACCAGTCCGTGCTTGATCTGCAGTATCGCCCGGACCTGAATATTCTGACGGCCCGCTGGCTGCAGGTCGCTTCGTTGCCCGAGCTGCAAGCCGCTCACCAGGCCCTACAGGCCTCCGGCCGAGACTACGGAACCTACCGGTAACTCATGGACCGGCGCCGCTTTATGCCCACCGCCGAGCTGGCCCAGTGGGTAGCGCACGAGTGGCTGCCCGCCGTGGCGCGCCAGGCCCCGAACATGCTCCGGCTAGCTTCCTTGGTGTCGCCCGAGTTGTGGCAGGTAATCAGTACCCAACCCAATTTCCAGTCGGCAACCGCTACCGTCTTAGCAGACCAGCACCCTTATTTGGTGCGGGTATTTATGGATGAGGGCGAAGCCGTGCGCTGGCTGACTCAGGAGCAGCAGTAACACTTTATCAACGGCTGAAGCTTACTAAGGACCACAGCTGGCGGCGCGCTATTTCACCTCGGTTATGCGCAGCTGCTCCAGTGCCTCCTGCGTTTCCTTGCGCTTGGAAGCTTCCTTCTCATCCTCATCCTTGGGCTCCTTGGGCGCCGTGCCGAAGAACGCCAGGATGTTCTGCTTCTGCGGCCCGCTGATACCATCGAATTTTTCCTTGGCCAGTTGCCGCACCCACTCACCGTAGGTTTCGTCGGCCAAGGCATACTCGCCGGCTTTGGTTTGGTGGCCCGTGTCGAAGTCGGCATTGACCAGGGCTGGGGCGGCCGCCAGCGTATCGTTGGGCTGCTGCTCCACAATAGCGCAGTATTTTACTATCACCTGCCGGAAGCTGGCCTTAAACAACTCCTGGGCTTCGGGGGTGGGCGGCCGGAAGGCAAACGGCTTCAGCGGCCCGATTTTGGGCATCACGCGCACGAAGTACGACAGGATGCGGGCCCCGGTGCCGGGGTGCTCGTAGGCGGTGCCATACTGCTGCCGGAATTTCCGCTCACTCTCATTGTAGACGTACTCGCGGCGGCGGGCCAGGGGGCTCAGCTTGCGGATGTCCTTTTTCTGGGACTGCCAGGCGGCCCGGCTGGCCACGGGTATCAGCTGGCGCACGGCAAACCGGAACGAGCCGATGCTCAGATCCACGTTGAAGATGACTTTGCCCAGCTCCAGGCCGTAGGTTTTTTTGAAAGCCGTTTCCAGCACCCGCTTGCTCACCTGAAACCCAACGTAGCGCTGGTAGTCGCTGGTACGGTAGCGCCCGTTGGCCACCTGCACCACATCGAAGGCAAACTCGAGCTGGGTATGCTGCTTGGGCGCTTCCACGTAGGTAATGACCTTGCCGAATTTCTGGCCCAGCTCGGGATACACCAGCGGCATGGCTTTGTTGGTGCCCTCGGGGTGGCCGTTCAGGTCGGCGGCGTAGTGCCCCAGGGCACCCAGGGCGAAGGCGTACTCGTTCCGGTCGCGGGCCTCATCGAGCAGATTGCGCACGAAGTCGCCGCTGCGCACGTAGTGGGTCAGGTTGGTAAACAGCACTGAGCCGAAGGGGTAAAAGCCCATATCCTGAATAATGGAGCCCCCGTAGGCGTAGGATTTGGCTTCGAGTAGCTGGTCTTCGGTGGCGCCGGGGTAGCGGCGCTGCAGCAGGGGTTCGAGGCACCGCTTCCAGGTCGAGTCGATGTTGGCCTGGTGGGTGAGCACCGAGTAGCCGGAGGCGGAAAGCGGCGCGAGCAACAAAGCCCAGACGCTGCACAAGAACCATTTGAGCATGCAATAGGAAGCTTCCGCGCGGGACTACGGCGTCAGGGTGGGAAGCAGTGGCTGTACGCGAAAGCTGAACCGGTAGTTGTAGGCCCCGGCTCTTCGTCGGGGGCTGCTAACCAGCAGAAAGGCAACGACCAATGGCCGTGGCCGCGGCCGTTCCAAACCAGCGCCCGACAGTTCCTTGGCAGGAGCGCAAACTATGCCGGGGCTGAGCTCAACAGGCCGCCCTACAGCCGTTGCGCCCAAGCCAAAAGCCGGCGCCCCTCCCCGAAGAGACAGGTGCCGGCTTTTGCGGTCTGCTGCCTGGTTGCCTACAGGAAGTGGTAGAGAAACGTGATAACGCCGCTGTAGGCGGGCTTTTTGGCATCTTTCACCTCCATCGTCACCTCGATGCGGGCTTTGGCAATTCCGCGCAGGTCTTTTACGGTCAGCAGCTTGGCCCGCAGCCGCACGTCGCTGTTCACCGTCACGGCTTGGTTGAAGCGCAGACTCTCTATTTCGTAGTTCACCTGCATCTTCAGGTTTTCAATCTGCACGATCTGCGTCCAGAGGTAGGGTAGCAACGAAACCGTGAGGTAGCCGTGGGCAATAGTAGCCCCGAAGGGCGACTCCGCCTTCGCCTTGTCGGGCTCGGTATGGATCCACTGAAAATCGAGGGTGGCGGCGGCAAACTGGTTGATTTGCTCCTGCGTGATGGTGTGGTATTCTGATACGCCCAGCTCCTGGCCTTGGTATTGCTCCAGCTCCGGAAGGCTGCTAATGGTGACCGTACTCATGCGGTTTGGTGGATTGGTTGAGATACAAAGACGCAGATTCGCGTCCTGTCGTTGAGCCTTGCAGCGGGCAGGCAGCTAATGCCGCCGGATGACAGGCTACAAATATGCGGCCCGGCGCTCATTCTATCATCGCACGAACTGCTTCAGCAACCGATTAATTCCGGCTGCTTTCCCTAGTGGGCCAATGAGCTGGCGGTAGCAAGCACCAGCCGACATGCGCTTTTCGGTTGTGGCGGATTACCACAACTACATACCTATCAGCAAACTGTATCTCACGCCCTCCCACTGAACTTCGCACCTGCTCTCCGCCGGCTTCGGCCAGCCCTTTCCGCATGCGGACGTACCTTGGCCAAACCCGCCTAGCCCAACCGTACACCCGGAACTTCGTTACTAGTATTGTATCCGATTTTCAGCTACTGCCCTGTTTTTGCTTCGCCCGGTTTCTATGGCTCCCTGGTTGCGTGCCTGCCTGCTTATTGGGCTGGTGTGGCAGCTTATGGCCGCGCGCGGGGCTGCCGCAGCCCCCCGGACCGTTGTCGTGCTGCAGACGGGTCATGCCCAGGGCTTGCATCAGGCCCTTAGCCATGAGCACAACGCGGTGCGCTACGAGGCCCTGGTCGCCGGGCCGGAGCTGCAGCTGCGGCCCGCCGGAAGCTGGAGTGGCCCGGCGCTGCCATCGGGGCTCTATCTGCGGTTTGACGCCTGTCGTTGCGCCCTAACTCCCGCCGTGGCTGCTTATTCAGCTCCCGGGGCACCAGGGCTGCGGCCCCGGCTGCGCGCCTGTTTGGTTCCCAACGCGCCGTAGCCAGCCCACCCTGGCCTCTTTTTACCGTGCGGCGGCCCACGAAACCGCGCCTCACGGCATTCTGCCGCTCGCTGCGCCAGCCCGTATTCCAGGCTGATTCAGTATCCGCGCCTGGCGCGCACCGTGTGGTTGCGGCGCCCGAAAATTTTTCGGGGCCGGGCAAGCTGCCCGGCTTCATCACGCCCCAGTTTTTTCACGGGACTTTCCTTCTTCTGATGCCTTTATATACAACCACGCTGGTTATTCTGGGAATAGCCATTCTGGGGGTAGCCTGGCTGCCTTCGCTGCTGGAAAAGTACCCGCTGTCCTACCCTATCCTGTATCTGGCGCTGGGTATGGCCGTCTACGCCCTGCCGCTGGACCTACCCACCGACCCCGCCCGGCACAAGCCCTTAGTCACTCACCTCTCCGAGCTGTGCGTGCTGGTGGCCCTCACCGGTACGGGCCTGAAGATTGACCGGCCCTTTTCCCTGCGCACCTGGCGCACCCCGCTGCTGCTGGTGCTGGTGCTGATGATTCTGACCATTGCGGCCGTCACGCTGGTGGGCTGGACGCTGGTGGGCCTGCCCCTGGCCAGTGCCCTGCTGCTGGCCGCGGCCCTGGCCCCCACCGACCCCGTGCTGGCCGGCGACGTGCAGGTGGGTGACCCCGGCGAAGGGCGCGAAGACAACGTGCGCTTTTCCCTCACGGGCGAAGCCGGTCTTAACGACGGCCTGGCGTTTCCTTTCGTGTTTCTGGCCCTGGGCATCCTTCCGGCTACCGGCGCGCTGTCGGCCAAGCTGGGGCACTGGCTGTGGATGGATGTGGCCTACCGCACCGGGGCCGCCCTGGTGCTGGGCATCCTGTCGGGCAAGCTGCTGGCTTACCTGATTTTTAGCCTGCCCAAGCGTATCAGCATTAAGGCCGGGGCCTACGGGTTCGTAGCGCTGGCCGTTACGCTCATCACCTACGGCGTCACGGAGCTGGTACACGGCTACGGCTTTCTGGCCGTGTTTCTGGCCGCCGTTACGCTGCGCAGCCGGGAGCGGCGCCACGAGTACCACAAGCACATGCACGCCTTCACCGACCAGCTCGAACGACTGTTTATCGTAGTGATTCTCATCCTGTTCGGGGGCGCCATTATGCGCGGTATGCTGGCCCCGCTTACCTGGCAGGGCGCGGCGCTGGGCTTGCTGCTGGTGTTGGTTATCCGGCCCCTGGGCGGCTTGCTCACACTGGCCCGCTCCCCGCGCGTGACGCTGGCCGAGCGCGGCGTCATCTCCTTTTTCGGCATCCGCGGCATCGGCTCCATCTTTTACCTGGCTTTTGCCCTCGAAAAAGCCGACTTTCCCGAAGCCCGGCAGCTGTGGGCCATTGTGGGCTTCACCATGCTGGTGTCTATCTGCCTGCACGGCATTCTGGCTACGCCCGTCATGAACTGGCTGGACCGCCGCCACGGCCGCAAAATCACCTCGGAGTTAAGCGAATCAACGCAGACAGACTAAGGTCACCTGTTTTTCAGCCATGCTTCTTCCCCAATTCATCATCTTGCGTAAGCTTCGGCAACGCACTTCTGCTTCTATGGCTTCTCTTCCTGCTCCCGCGGCGCAGCCCGGCAACCTGTCCGAAAAAATCAAAAACGTGACCCTCATCGTGCTGGGCATCTTGTGCGCCGGCATGGGCCTGAAGGGCTTTCTGCTGTCCAGCCACTTTATCGACGGCGGCGTAACGGGCATTTCCATGCTCATTTCGGCCACGCTGGATGTACCCTTGTCGTGGCTGCTGCTCATCATCAACCTGCCCTTTGTGGTGCTGGGCTACCGCCAGATCGGCCTGGGCTTTGCCCTGAAAAGCGCCGCCGCCATTGCCGGCCTGGCTTTGTGCCTGGTGGTGGTGCCCTACCCCGACGTAACCAAGGATTTGCTGCTTACGGCCGTGTTTGGCGGCGTCTTTATCGGGGCCGGCATTGGCTTGGCCATGCGGGGCGGGGCCGTGCTCGACGGCACCGAAGTAGCAGCGCTGCTGATCAACAAGCATAGCCCCCTGCTGAAGGTAAGTGACGTGATTCTGCTGCTCAACATCGTTATTTTCGGCGTGGCGGCTTTCGTGCTGGGCGTGCAGACGGCCCTGTATTCTATCCTAACCTACGTTTCGGCCTCCAAGACCCTCGATTTCCTGCTCAACGGCATCGAGCAATACACCGGCGTCACCATCATTTCGGCCCGCAGTGAGGCTATCCGCGAAGCAATTACTACCACGCTGGGCCGGGGCGTGACGATTTACCAGGGCAAGCGTGGCTTCGGCAAGCGCGGCGACCGGGACCTGGATATGGACATTGTTTTCACCGTCGTCACGCGCCTGGAGCTGCCGCAGCTGCGCACCGAAGTGCGCCGTCTCGATCCGCAGGCCTTCGTTATCCAGCACAGCATCGACGACGCGGAAGGTGGCATGGTCAAGAAGCGTCCTTTCCACTAAAGTCCGGCTGTTCGTGGCGGCTCCACCAGCAAGCGTTGGGGAGTTGTTACCGGAGCAGCAGGGCAAAAGGTACTGCCTGGGGCAAGATGACTAACAAACGTTTGTTTATGTGGCCACGGACCAATACTTTTAGTGCGGGCTTTTCCGTTCCAGCCCCTCTGCCCGGCGTGCGGGCCGAACAGCACCCGAGCTGTTACTCACTGCCCCGCCGTCCAATTAAAAAGCAGTGCGCCCAGAAAGCGGCGTTTACGACATATGCCGCGCATCTTCTAGCTTTACCCATCTCAACCGCCCACGTACCGCACGCCCTATTTCTGACGAGTTGAATGGCTAAAAAAGTTAAGACCAATAAACGGCAGGTGATTCTGGAAGAGGCAGCCAAGCTCTTCAAGGCCAAAGGTTTCGGCGGCACTTCCATGCGCGACCTGGGCTCCCAGGTAGGCATGGAAGCAGCCAGCATGTACAACCACATCAGCTCCAAAGACGACATTCTGGAAAGCATCTGCTTTCACGTTTCGAACACCTATATCTCCCAGCTCAACGAAATTGAGCAGCTGCCGGTGTCCTACGTCGACAAGCTTAAGGCCCTGATTCGGCTCCATATCCGCCTTATGATTGAGGATGGCGCGGCTGTATCGGTAGCCAACAACGACTGGAAATACCTCAGCGAGGTAAAGCTGCAGCAGTTCAAGGAAGCTCGCAAAACCTACGAAAAGGGCTTTGCGGCCCTCATCGAGCAGGGCATTACGGCCGGCGAGTTTCAGCCCATGAACGTGTCGGTAGCCCTGTTCACTATTCTGTCGGCCGTGCGCTGGGTGGAGCTGTGGTACCGCCCCGGCCGGGGCATTACGGCCGAAGAGTTAGAGGAAAACATCATGACCATCCTGCTGAACGGATTGGCCAAATAGCATCTGGTTTTTGGTGATTCGTTTTTGGTGTATGGCCTCTCTGAATATAGCCAGGGACTTCATCGACCAAAAACAACCAACCAAAAACTAAAAACCAACTAGTAATGAGTCGATTTCATAAAGTCCGCATCAAGCGCATCGAAAAGGAAACGCCCGACAGCGTGGTCGTGTCGCTGGACGTGCCCGAGGACCTGCGCGACACGTTCCGCTTCACCCAGGGCCAGTACCTGACCTTCCGGCGGGAGCACAATGGCGAGGAACTGCGCCGCTCCTACTCCATTTGCAGCAGTCCGCTGGAAAACGAGTGGCAGGTGGCCATCAAGAAAGTGCCCGAAGGCCGGTTTTCGTCGTTGGCTGTGGATAGGCTCACCGTCGGCGAGGAGCTGGACGTTATGCCGCCGGCGGGGCATTTCTACACCGAGCTGCATCCCGAGCAGGCCAAGCACTACGTGCTATTTGCGGCCGGCAGCGGCATCACGCCGGTGTTCAGCATCCTCAAAACCGTGCTGCTGACCGAACCCCAGAGCCAGGTAACATTGATTTACGGCAACCGGGGCCGCAACTCCATCATCTTCAAGGAAGGCATCGAGGCGCTGAAGAACAAGTTTCTCAACCGCCTGAGCGTGTACCACATCCTGAGCCGGGAGCAGGGCGACACCGACCTGCTCTTCGGCCGCATCGACCAGCAGAAAGCCGAGCTGTTCCTGCAGAAAATCCTGCCCGCCGCCCAGATTGATGAGTGCTTTATCTGTGGCCCCGAGGAAATGATTCTGGGCGTAAAAGCCGCGTTGACCAACGCCGGCGTAGCCCCCGAGAAGATTCACTTCGAAATGTTCGGCACCGCGGGCGGCGGCAAAACCCAGGCCGGCCCAGCCAAGGTGCGCCCCGCGGGCGAAGACGACAAGCACAGCCAGGTAACGGTACAGCTCGATGGCAACACGCGCATTCTGGAAATGTCGTACTACGGCAATACCATCCTCGACGCCCTGCTCGAAACCGGCGTAGATGCGCCCTATTCCTGCAAAAACGGCATGTGCAGCACCTGCCGCTGCCGCGTCGTCGAGGGTAAAGTAGAAATGGATGTGAACTACTCCCTCTCCGATACCGAAGTGGCCAAAGGATACGTCCTCTCCTGCCAGGCCCGCCCTACTTCGGAGAAGGTGAAGGTGGATTTCGACCAGTAAGGCTTAATTGACCGTCATGCAGAGCGTAGCATCTCGCGTGCTGAAGCTGCAGCAGTCTTACTGGTTTATCTAATGTCTATAAACTCAACAGACTGCTTAGCTACAAAAGCCTTGTTCTGCCTGATCATCTTCCATATCAGCGGTATGACAACGCAGGAAAGTTTCGCTCAAACCAAGCAAAAAGACATTTCGGTAGCCAGTTTAGTAGGAAGGTGGTCGAGTGGTCCTATTGAGTACGAACAAGCGAAAACTTCGAAGAAGACCGTTGCACGAGAAGTAACACGGGTAATGTGTAATACTTGCTCTGACGTGGAGTTCAAATCTGATTCGACAGCAGTTGTTGTTGCTGAAGGGTCAAGCGAAATAATTCACTCTTTTTCGTGGGGTATTAGAGGTAACAAACTAATAGTTCGGAATCCTGCACAAGACGAGAAACACGAAGCCCACTCGGTTTATTTGTCTGATGGATTATACACTATTACTGATTCATTGTCTGAGAAACTAATTGGCCTTGAAATCATCTTAACGGCTACTAACGGTACTCGTCGGACTCTAATTCGAACCAGTAAATAGCTGCCAACTCCTATATAATCGTCTAAACCCGATATTTTTCTTACTTTTAACTAACGAATGTTAGTTAAACTTTGTTGAAAGCGCATGGAAACGGTAGAAATCAACCTCGAAGAGCAGTTTCAGGCCCGCATTGACGCGGACGTTCGTATTGAGCCTAAAGACTGGATGCCCGATGCGTACCGCAAAACGCTGATCCGGCAAATTTCCCAGCACGCCCACTCCGAGCTGGTCGGTATGCTGCCCGAAGGCAACTGGATTACCCGCGCCCCTTCGCTGAAGCGCAAGTCCATTCTGCTGAGCAAAGTGCAGGACGAAGCCGGCCACGGCCTCTACCTCTACTCGGCCGCCGAAACCCTGGGCGCTTCGCGGGACCAAATGCTGGCCGACCTGCACTCGGGTAAGGCCAAGTATTCCAGCATTTTCAATTACCCGACCCTGAGTTGGGCCGATATGGGCACCGTGGGCTGGCTCGTGGATGGCGCCGCTATTCTGAACCAGGTGCCGCTGTGCCGCACCAGCTACGGCCCTTATGCCCGGGCCATGGTGCGGGTGTGCAAGGAAGAAAGCTTCCACCAACGCCAGGGTTTCGAAATCATGCAGACCCTGTGCGAAGGCGCGCCCGAGCAGAAAGCCATGGCCCAGGAAGCCCTAAACCGCTGGTGGTGGCCCACGCTGATGATGTTCGGCCCCAAAGACGCCGACTCACCCAACACCGAGCAGAGCATGAAGTGGCGCATCAAGCGCTTCACCAACGACGAGCTGCGCCAGAAATTCGTGGATATGATGGTGCCCCAGGCCGAGTTCTTGGGCCTGACCGTGCCCGACCCCGCGCTGCAGTGGAACGAAACCAAGCAGGGCTACGACTTCGGCGACGTGAACTGGGAGGAATTCTGGAACGTGGTGAAAGGCAACGGCATGTGCAATAAGGACCGCCTCGGCGCCCGGATAAAAGCCCACGAGGAAGGCGCCTGGGTGCGCGAAGCCGCTCTGGCCCACGCCAAAAAGCGCGCTGAGCGCGCCGAAACGCAGGCCGCTTAGCTGCCTCACCCCTAGCCCCTCTTCGAAAGTAGAGAGGGGAACTAGCTTTTAGTTTTCTAATCCTAAAAAGCAGCCCTACCCTAAGCCATAACTAGTTCCTAGCCTGCTAGAGCTAGTTCCCCCTCTCCTCTTTCGGAGAGGCGCTAGGGGTGAGGCGCCACCAAGCACAATGACGCAATCCGAATGGCCGCTGTGGGAAGTTTTCATCCGCAGCAAGCAGGGCCTCGACCATAAGCACGTGGGCAGCCTGCACGCCGCCGACGCTACCATGGCCATCCAGAACGCCCGCGACGTGTACACCCGCCGCCTCGAAGGCATCAGCATCTGGGTGGTAGAAAGCAAGCACGTGCACGCCTCCAACCCCGACGACGCCGAGGCCTTCTACGACCCGGCCAACGACAAAGTGTACCGGCACCCGACCTTCTACCAGGTTCCGGACTCCATCAAGCACATGTAATTCTGAGCGCTATGCAAGTTGCCCCTTCCGAAACCGTTGCCCTGAACTCGTACTCGCCCGAACTGCGGCAGCAGCTGTTTCAGTACGTGCTGCAGCTGGCCGATACCAGCCTGATTCTGGGTCACCGCCTCTCGGAATGGTGCGGCCACGGCCCGATTCTGGAGCAGGATCTGGCCATGGCCAACATTGCGCTGGACCTGCTGGGCGAAACCCGCAGCCTCTACCAGTACGCCGCCGAGCTGGAAGGCCAGGACCGCACTGAAGACGACCTAGCCTTTCTGCGCCTGGCGGTGGAGTACAAGAACCCGCTGCTGGTGGAGCAGCCCAACGGCGACTTCGGCGACACAGTAGCGCGGCAATTCCTGTTCGACAACTTCCACTACCACTTCCTACTCCAGCTCAAAGCCAGCCCCGATGAGCGCCTGGCTGCCATTGCCGAAAAGGCCGTGAAGGAAGCCGCTTACCATTTGAAGTGGAGCTCGGAATGGATGATTCGCCTGGGCGACGGCACGGAGGAAAGCCGGCAGCGCCTCGACAAAGCGTTGGGCAACCTTTGGCGCTATTCCGGCGAGCTGACCACGCCCACAGCCGCCGAAAAAGCCCTGCAAGCCACCGGTATCATCCCGGATTATGCCGGTTTGCTGCCCAAGATGGAAGCTCACCTCAACCACGTTTTTCAGGAAGCTACCCTGCCCGTGCCCCAGGGCGTGTTCATGATGACCGGCGGCAAGGAAGGTCGCCATACTGAGCACCTGGGCTACATCCTGGCCGAGCTGCAGTACATGCAGCGCACCTACCCCGGTATGAGATGGTAGCGAAGGCGCCCACGGAAGAACGCATCTGGCAGCTGCTGGAAGAGGTGTCGGACCCCGAGGTGCCCGTGCTCAGCATTCTGGATCTGGGCATCGTGCGCGGCGTAAAGGTGGACGGGGAGCAGGTCACGGTAAGCATCACGCCCACCTACTCGGGTTGCCCAGCCATGAACACCATTGCCACCGATATCCGGCTGCGGTTGCTGGCTGAGGGCATCCCCAACGTGACCATTCACAACCAGCTCAGCCCCGCCTGGACCACCGACTGGATGAGTCAGGCCGGCCGCGAAAAGCTGGAAGCTTACGGCATTGCCCCACCCGTCGATGGCACCGCTACCGGCCACGTGCTCAACCTTTTCGGCAAGGATACGGCCGTGCGCTGCCCCCTCTGCAAATCCGACCACACTCACCTTGTCAGCCAGTTCGGCTCCACGGCCTGCAAGGCGCATTACCAGTGCGACGACTGCCACGAGCCCTTCGATTACTTCAAGTGCCACGCGTAGTGAATTAATGAGTTGGTGATTTAGTGAACTTGCGCTTGCGCCCTTTGCGCGGTTTGAACAGCAAACTCGCTAAATCACCAACCCGCTAAAACACCATTTCACCAACTCACATATGATCATCGGAATTATCGGCAGCGGCGCCATGGGCGCGGGAATTGCGCAAGTAGTAGCCACGGCCGGCCACACGGTGCGCCTCCTCGACCAGAACCGCCAGGCCCTGGACCGCGCCGGTAAGTCGATTCAAACCAGCCTGAATAAGCTGGCCGAGAAAGGCAAGCTGACCGTCGAAGCTGCTGCCGACATTTTCAGCCGCCTGCACCTGACCGAAGACATTGGCGCTTTCAACGACTGCGAATTGGTGCTCGAAGCCATTGTGGAGGATCTGGCCGTGAAGCAGCAGCTGTTCCGGGAAGTGGAAATGCTGGTGCCCGACACCTGTATTCTGGCCAGCAACACGTCTTCGCTGTCCATTGCCTCCATTGCTGCCGCCTGCCAGAAACCTGAGCGGTTTATTGGCATTCACTTCTTCAACCCCGCGCCCATTATGCAGCTGGTGGAGGTTATTCCGGCCGTGCAGACGCGCGAGGGGCTGGCCGAGGAAGTGCGCGACCTGGTGCAAAGCTGGGGCAAGCTGCCGGTACTGACCAAGGACACCCCAGGCTTTATCGTGAACCGCGTGGCCCGGCCCTTCTATGGCGAGGCTATCCGCATCCAGGAAGAAGGCATTGCCGACATGGCCACCATCGACTGGGCCCTGACCGAGCTGGGCGGCTTCCGCATGGGCCCGTTTACGCTCATGGATTTCATTGGACACGACGTGAACTACCGGGTCACGGAATCGGTATTCACGGCCTTTTTCTTCGACCCGCGCTTCAAGCCCTCCTTTACCCAGAAACGTTTGTTTGAAGCCGGCTACTACGGCCGCAAGTCGGGCCGCGGCTTCTATAGCTACGCCGAAGGAGCCACCCAGCCCGAACCCACGCGCGACGAAACCCTGGGCCGGGCCATTGTAACCCGCATTCTGGCCATGCTCATCAACGAAGCCGTGGACGCGCTAGCCCTGAACGTGGCCTCCAAGGAAGACCTGGAGCTGGCCATGACCAAGGGCGTGAACTATCCCAAAGGCCTGCTGGCCTGGGCCGACGAGCTGGGCCCCGATAAAGTGCTGGCCACGCTCGACGCGCTCTACGACGAGTATCACGAGGACCGCTACCGCGCCAGCGCCCTGCTGCGCCGCATGGTGCGCCAGAATCAGACGTTCTTTCAGCATGAGTCAGCCGCCAGCGCCCGATAAGCAGCGGGCCGAGGCGGTCAAAGAGCATATGCTGCGCCACGACGCCTTCACCCGCCTGCTGGGCCTCGAAATCGAGGAAGTAGACGCCGGCTACTGCCGCCTGCGCTTCACGGTGCGGCCCGACATGCTCAATGGCTTTGGCAACCTGCATGGGGGCGTGACCTACGCCGCCGCCGACTCCGCTTTCGGCTTTGCCTGCAACAGCCACGGCCGTTTCAGCGTGGGCCTGAGCGTGACGATGGACTACCTGGAAGCCGGCCGGCTCGGCGACGTTCTGACGGTGGAAGCCCGCGAGGAAAGCCTCAAGCACAAAGTAAGCGTGTACCAGCTGCGCGTCACCAATCAGCACGGAACCGTGCTGGCGCTGTTCAAAGGCACGGCCTACCGCACCAGCACCGATATTCTGAGCATCCCAACCCAACCCCTCTCCCTGTGAAACAAGCGTATTTAGTTGACGGCATCCGCACGCCCATCGGCAACTTTGGCGGCACACTCGCGGCCGTCCGCCCCGACGATATAGCGGCCCTGGTGATTCAGGAGCTGCTCCGGCGCAACCCCACTGCCGCCCCCGCTGCCATTGCCGACGTGATTCTGGGCTGCGCCAACCAGGCCGGGGAAGACAACCGCAACGTGGCCCGCATGGCTTTGCTGCTGGCCGGCCTGCCCACCTCCGTACCCGGCGAAACCGTGAACCGCCTCTGCGCCTCGGGCCTTTCGGCCAGCATTGCCGCCGCCCGCGCCATTCAGAGTGGCGACGGCGACCTGTTCATTTCCGGCGGCGTGGAAAGCATGACCCGTGCGCCCTACGTTATGTCGAAACCGACCAAGGCTTTCGGTACCGACTCGAAAATGTACGATTCCAGCTTCGGCTGGCGCTTTGTCAACGAAAAGCTGGAAGCCCTGTACGGCATCGACGCCATGGGCGAAACGGCCGAAAACCTGGTGGACCAGTACCACATCAGCCGCGACGACCAGGACCAGTTTGCCTACGAGTCGCACCAGCGCGCCGGCCGGGCCCGGGACTCGGGCCGCTTCGCTGAGGAAATCGTGGCCGTGCCCATTCCCCAGCGCAAGGGCGAGCCGGTATTGTTCTCGCAGGACGAGTTCATTAAGTCCGACACCACGCTCGAAGGCCTGGCCAAGCTGCGGCCCGCCTTTCGCAAGAACGGCTCGGTTACGGCCGGCAACTCCTCGGGCCTGAACGACGGCGCGGCGGCTTTGCTGCTGGCGTCGGAAGACGGCCTGAAGCAGCACAACCTCACGCCCCGGGCCCGCCTGGTTTCGATGGGTGTGGCCGGCGTCGAGCCGCGCACGATGGGCATCGGTCCGGTACCGGCCTCGCAGCTGGCCCTGAAAAAAGCCGGCCTCACACTCGACCAGATAGACCTGATTGAATTCAATGAGGCCTTTGCGGCCCAAACCCTGGCCTGCGTGCGGGGCCTGGGCCTGGAAGGCAACGACCCGCGCATCAACCCCAACGGCGGCGCTATTTCCCTGGGCCACCCGCTGGGCATGAGCGGGGCGCGCATTCTGAACACGGCCGCCCTGGAGCTGCACCAGCAAAACAAGCGCTACGCCCTCGTCACGATGTGCGTGGGTGTGGGCCAGGGCTACGCGGCCATCATCGAAAAGGTATGATCTACTCGTTCAACGGCTTTATTCCGGTCGTGCACGAGTCGGCCTTTGTGCACCCGCAGGCCACGGTGACGGGCAACGTCATTATCGGCCGCAACGTGTACATCGGGCCAGGCGCGGCCATTCGCGGCGACTGGGGCCAGATTATCATCGAGGACAACTGCAACGTGCAGGAAAACTGCACCGTCCACATGTTTCCCGGTACTACCACGCGGCTCAAGGAAATGGCTCATATCGGCCACGGGGCCATTATTCACGGCGCCACTGTGGGCCGCAACGTGCTGGTGGGGATGAACGCCGTGCTCATGGACCGGGTGGAAATCGGTGACGAGTGCATCATCGGGGCCCTGAGTTTTATCAAGGCCGACGAAGTCATTCCGCCCCGCAGCCTGGTGGTGGGCAATCCGCATAAGATTATCCGCCAGGTGAGCGACGACATGCTGCGCTGGAAAACCGAAGGCACCCACGTCTACATGCAGCTGCCCGCCGATTTGCACGCCACGCTCCAACCCTGTGAGCCCCTGCGCGAAGTACCCGCCGACCGGCAGGTGCAGCAGGCCAGCTACCAGACCTGGAATGAGCGCAAGACGGAATCCTGAAATCAGAACGTCATGTCGAGCAAGTAAACTTTCGACCTTTCTCTCTTCCGACACTTCCCTTCCTCCCGAATATACTCATGACTCCCACCCTCGAAAACTACGCCCTCGGCCGCTGGATGGCTGGCACGGGCGAACAGCACGAACTCCTTGACGCCTCCACCGGCGAAGTTATTGCCCTGGCTAACGGCGAAGGCCTCGACTATGCGGCCATGTTCGACTACGCCCGCCGGACCGGCAACAAGGCCCTGCGCAAAATGACGTTCCACGAGCGGGGCCGCATGATCAAGGCCCTGGCCCTGCACCTGGACAGCAAAAAGGAAGACTTCTATACGCTCAGTTACCGCTCGGGCGCCACCCGGGCCGACTCCTGGATTGACATCGAAGGCGGCATCGGCAACCTGTTTGCCAACGCCTCGCTGCGCCGCAAATTCCCCGACAAGCCCTTCTACGTCGAGTCCGACCCGATTGCGCTGTCGAAGGCCGGCAACTTTATGGGCCACCACATTATGGTGCCCAAAGAGGGCGTAGCCGTACATATCAATGCCTACAACTTCCCCATCTGGGGCATGCTGGAGAAAATTGCCGTGAACCTGCTGGCGGGCATGCCGGCCATTGTAAAGCCGGCCGTGCCCACGGCCTACCTCACCGAGGCAGTGGTGCGCGAAATCATAGCCTCCAAAATTTTACCCGAAGGCGCTTTGCAGCTTGTATGCGGCACCGGACAGGGCATTCTGGACCATGTTACTTACCAGGATGTGGTGACGTTCACGGGCTCGGCCGAAACGGGCCGCAAGCTCAAAGGCCACCCGCGCATCCTGGCCGAAGCCGTGCCCTTCAATATGGAGGCCGACTCGCTGAACTCGGCCGTGCTGGGCCCCGACGCCGTGCCCGGCACCGTGGAGTTTGACTTGTTCATCAAGGAAATCCGTAAGGAAATGACAGCCAAGGCCGGGCAGAAGTGCACCGCCATCCGCCGCGTGATTGTGCCCGAAAACCTGGTGGAGGACGTGCAGATTGCCCTGGGCAAAGCCCTGGCCCAAACCACCATCGGCCACCCGCAGGCCGAAGGCGTACGCATGGGCGCCCTGGTCAGCCTGACGCAGGTGAACCGCGTGCGGGAGCAAGTGCGCGAGCTAGCCAAGCACACGCCCATCGTGTACGGCGACCTGGACAACGTGCAGGTTATCGGCGGCAACTGCAAAACCGGCGCGTTTATGTCGCCCATCGTGCTGCTGAACTCCGAGCCATTCAAGTTTACCGACACCCACGAGGTAGAAGCCTTCGGCCCGGTGAGCACTATTATGCCCTACAAAGACTTGGACGAAGCCATTGCGCTGTCGAACCTGGGCAAAGGCTCCCTGGTGTGCTCGGTAGCCACCAACGACCCGCGCACGGCCCAGGACTTCGTGCTGGGCGCGGCCACTCACCACGGCCGGATTCTGGTCATCAACGAGGAAGTGGCCAAGGAAAGCACCGGCCACGGCTCCCCCCTACCCCTGCTCATTCACGGCGGCCCCGGCCGGGCCGGGGGCGGCCAGGAAATGGGCGGCATGCGCGGCGTGGAGCACTTCATGCAGCGCGTCGCCATTCAGGGCTCTCCCACCATGATTACGGCCATTACGGAGGTCTATCAGCCCAAAGCCCGGCAGACGGAGCGCGACAAGCACCCCTTCCAGCACTACTTCGAGGAGCTGGCAATCGGGCAGACGTATACTACCCACCGCCACACCGTGACGGAGGCCGACATCACCAATTTTGCCCAGGTGTCGGGCGACAATTTCTACGCCCACGTGGATGCTACTTCCCTGGAAGGCACGCTGTTTACGGGCCGCGTGGCCCACGGCTACTACATTCTGAGCAAGGCCGCCGGCATGTTCGTGGACCCGCGCAAAGGGCCGGTGCTGCTCAACTACGGCCTCGACGAGTGCCGCTTCACCAAGCCCGTGTACCCGGGCATGACCATCGGGGTGAAGCTGACCGTGAAAGAAAAGATCGGCCAGGAAAAGCGTGACGCCGATGATGTGGCCAAAGGTATCGTGCGCTGGCTCGTGGACGTGAGCGACGAAACCGGCGAAACCGTCGCTGTGGCTACCATCCTGACGATGGTCAAGAAGAAAGACCAGGCGTAGCCTGCAGATCAGCCTGCCCCGTTACATCCACGATACCCCCCTTCCCACCCACATGACAATCAACGACACCCTGACCGCCGGCAAAGTAGAGCGCACGACCGATGTGCACGGCATTTCTACCATTTCCTTTTTCCACCCCAGCCACAACTCCCTGCCCGGTGCTTTGCTCACGCAACTGGCCCACACCATCACCGCCGCCGGGCAAGACGCGGCAGTTAAAGTTATCATTCTGCGCAGCGAAGGGGAACGGACGTTTTGCGCTGGGGCCAGCTTCGATGAGCTGATAGCTATTCAGGACGAGGCCCAGGGGCTGGCGTTTTTCTCGGGCTTTGCCAAGGTGATTAACGCCTGCCGCACCTGCCCCAAAATTATCATCGGGCGGGTGCAGGGCAAGGCCATTGGCGGTGGCGTGGGCGTGGCCGCCGCCACCGACTACTGCTTTGCCACCACCCAGGCCTCGGTGAAGCTTAGCGAGCTGGTGGTGGGCATCGGCCCGTTTGTAGTAGGCCCGGCCGTGGAGCGCAAAATCGGCAATTCGGCCTACAGCCAGCTGGCCCTGGACGCGGCCGAGTTCCGTTCGGCCGAGTGGGCCCGTGACCGGGGCCTCTACGCCGAAGTATTTGCTACGAGCACCGAGCTGGACCAAGCCGTGCAGGCTTTTGCTGAAAAGCTGGCTGTTTACAACCCCGAGGCGCTGAGTGAGCTGAAGCAGGTATGCTGGCAGGGCACCGAACACTGGGATACGCTGCTGCCCCAGCGCGCCGCCATCAGTGGCCGCCTGGTGCTGTCCGATTTCACCCGTCAGGCCATCAGCCAGTTTAAGAGCCGTTAACTATCCGTTGAATCTGTTTCGGCCAATAGTAAAATCCCCGCTTCCAGGCCCGGAAACGGGGATTTTCATGTTCAGCCCTGAGCCTCGCGGTTGGTTTTCGGCAAGCCGGCAACCAGCTTTGCTGACGACCAGCCTGCTATTTTACGAGCAGCTTCTGGGTAGCCCCCTGGCAACGCAGCAGGTATAGCCCGGCCGGCAGCCCCTGCACGTTCAGCGAAGCAGCAGCAGCACGGGCGGGCACCAGGAAAGTGCGCACCGGACGGCCTAGCTGGTCGAGCAGCTGGGCCTCCCGCGCCGTAGGGCCGGGTTCCAGTTGGAGGGTAGCGGCAGAGTGGGCCGGGTTTGGAAACACGTCCAGTGTAGGCACTGCAGCCATGCCGCGGTTAGAGGTCAGCAGAGAATTCGTGAGCCGCGCCAGCCCGACCCGCTGCTGCCCATTAACCCGGGTGAAAGGGCCGAACAGCAGGATCTTGCCATCCTGGGGCTGCAAAACAATGCCGTTACTATTGAGCCCGGTGCCGAAGAAGTAGCCGCCGGGTACCGTCACGGGCTGGAACGTACCATCCAGGCTTCCGTCGGCGTTCAGGCGGGAAAGCTCCGTGGTATTGGTGGCCACCACCCGGTTCAGCAGCAGGATGCGGCCGTCGGGCTGGGGCACGATGCCGACACTACCAGCTTTGGCGGCTGTGAAGGTGGCGTCGGGGCTACCATTGGCGTTGAGCCGCGCTAGTCCGTTAGGGGCCGCCTGCCCGTTAAAACTGGTAAAGTTACCCGACACCAGGAGCTTGCCGCCGCGTAGCACGTACGCCGTAAAGAAACTGGTGGGGCCGCCCGCGCTGCCCAGCGAGAAGGTATTATCTACGCTGCCGTCGGCGTTGAGACGCGTTAGATAGCCGCGGTTGGCATCGGACCAGCGGACCAGAAGTTGTCCGTTTTCCTGTACTCCGTCAATGATAGGATACGCATTGGCAGCGGTCCAGGGCGTAGCGGTGGGGGCGAAGCTCGCATCCAGGGCGCCGGAGGCGGACACACGGGCTATTCCGGGCCGGGCCAACCCGTTTACGGTGTTGAAAAAGCCAAAGAGCAGCACTTGCCCATTGGGTAGCTCCTTCACTTCGGTGGCAATATTGCCGGTGGTAGTAGTCAGGTTTACCACGGTAAAAGAGGCATCCAGGCCACCCGTTGGGAGCAGGCGGCGAATGGTACCCGTGCCGGTACCGGTGCTGCCTACCACGTAGATGCGGCCATCGGGCTGCACAAACAGGCTCCCCGAAACAGCGGGGTTGATAGTGGAATTGTAGCTGCCGTCCGCGTTAAGCAGATGCGGCCGGGCATTCGTGACGGTTGTGCCGTTGAAACTGGTGAAGTTGCCCTGCACCACAAGGCGGCCGTCGGCAAGCGGCGTTACCCGGTCAACGGTACCCCGCTTCTCATACACCGGGTTGTAGGTGGCATCGAGCGTGCCAGTGCTGGTAAGTCGTACCAAACCCGTGCGGGCCGTATTGTTAAAGCTCAGAAAGGCACCACCCGCCAGCAGCTGTCCGCCGGCAATGTCGGTTACGTCATACACTAAGTTGGCTATGCTGCCTACTGTGGCGCCGGCGCCTTGCGCAAAACCCGTGTCCAGGGCGCCGTTTGCACCAAGGCGGGCTATGCTGCCGCGGGCCACCCCGTTATAGGTCGAAAACCGGCCGGCGACGAGTAGGCTGCCGTCGGCCCGCAGGCGGATGCGGAAGATGCCCTCGCCACTCAATACCGTGCCGCCAGTGAAAGTATTGTCGGGGCTGCCGCTCAGGTTGAGGCGAATCAGGCTGGGGCTGGGTTGTCCGTTAAACTGCGTGAAAAGGCCCCCGACCAGCAGCTTACCATCCGGCTGCTGCGCCAGGGCCCGGACCTGGGCGTTGACACCCGAGCCGGTAGTGAAGGTGTTATCTAGGCTCCCGGTGGCGTTGAGCCGGGCGATACTGCCCACCGTGGTGCCGCCCACCGTAGTAAACGTGCCGCCAATAACAATTTTGCCGTCGGTCTGCACCACAATAGCTTCTACGGTGCCCGCCCCCCCATTATTGGCAATACCACCGGTTCCGAGCGCAAAGGTGGGGTCCAGGGTGCCGTTGGTATTCAGGCGCATTATGGCCCCCACGGGAGTGCCGTTATAGGTGGTGAGCATACCACCCACCAGGATTTTACCATCGGGCTGCACGGCCAGACTACGGACTGTACTGCCGCCTACGCCCCCAAAAAAACCGGTTCCGCCCGCGTTAAAACCTGCGTCCACGCTCCCGTTGGCGTTCAGCTGGGCCAGGCTGCCGGTTGGCACCCCATTGTAGTAGGCATAGGCCCCGCCGACCAGGATTTTGCCATCGGTCTGCAGGGCTAAGGCCTGGCCAAAGCTGACATCAGGACCGAGGCCCGTCTGAGCCAGGAATGCCGCGTCGGGAGTGCCGTCTGCATTCAGACGCCGCACCGTGCTGGTTATGGCGCCATCCAGGTAGTCGTAAGCCCCCGTAACCACAACTTTTCCATCGGGCTGCACCAGCATGGCGCGCGTGAGAAAGTCGGAAGTCGTCAGCGGGTTTTTCAGCACCGTCGGCTGAAAGGTCGGGTCAAGCGTCTGGGCTTGGGCCCCAGTTGCGGCGGTGCTTATCAGGCAAGCGCACAGAGCTACCCGACACCACAGAGTAGAAGTATTCCCCATAAGAGCAGAAAAATTAAAAGTGAAACGCAGGGCTCGAAAGGCCTTCTTGTAGCCTGTAAATGAAGGTACTCCGCTGCTCATCCGCTCACAATACCAACATCTGGGTATTTCCGCCCGGGCGTTCCCCAGCCTCTGAGCCCCAACTGCTATTGCTGAAAACGACCCGGTCGCCAGCAGCCGGCTGTAGCGAGCTTATCGGCTTGCCGGCTGTTGCCTGACCGTTGCATCGGCCACGTGGCGGCCCGCTGATTGGGCGCGGGAAACCCAGGCCTGGGGGCGGCAACCCTTTCCGGACTCCCGCGTTGTAAGGCTCCAAGTTAATCCGTTCGGGCAGCAAGTAGCAGTCAACGAACCGGCAGCAGGAAATGGAAGTGTGCCCGCAGGGCCGGGTTTAGCCTGCACCTACCCCAAATCACCTGCTGCCTGCGCGGCCGCAACGGCCCTGCGGCAGACTATCAGTGCCACCACGCGTTCTGACTGCAAGTGTCCTTTTTTAATTCCTGATTCCGTTATTTATTCCTTGCTTGCCGATAGGTACGTGCTCTTCGCGGCTCGTAATTGCCGCCACCACGTCCTTGCCGCTTACCCGCATGAAGCCTGCCGATTCCCTAACTGCTTTTTCCTCCCTCGACGACTTATTCAGTGACCTGCTGGCAGTGTCACTTACGGGCATTATCTACTACACGCCCCTCTACGACGATGCTGGTGAGCTAGTCGATTTCACCTTCGAGTACCTAAACCCGACTGCTCAGCGCATGATGCGCATGCCCGAGCGCCCCACGCTCACCCACAACGAGCAGTGGCCCCACAGCAAGCAGCACGGCACCTTTGCCTTTCACGTCGAAGCCTTCGTGACTGGGGAGCCCCGCGAGTACAACATCAACTACCAGGCCGACGGCTACGACAACTATTACCGCCTGGCCGCCCGCCGCTCGGGAGCCGGGCTGCTGGTCAGCTTCACCGACACGGCCGACCAGCCCCGCTCGCCGGTCGAAATAGCCCTGCGCGAAAGCCAGCAGGCCGAGCAGGCTGCCCGGGCTGAGGCCGAACGGCAGCGCCAGCAGTTGCATTCGGTTTTTCAGCAGGCCCCCGTTGCCATTACCCTGCTCGATGGCCCCGACTATCGTATTTCCCTGGCCAACCCCTCAGTGTGCCAGATGTGGGGCCGCACTGAAACGCAGCTGCTGGGCACACCTTTGCTGACGGCCATGCCCGAGCTGCAAGGTCAAGGCATCGACAGCATGCTCGACAGCGTATTGCAGTCCGGCGAGCCGTTCGTCGGTACGGCGCTGCCCTTCCGCATGTACCGCCACGGCCAGCTCGATACGGTGTACTTCAACTTCGTGTACCAGCCCCAGCACAACGCCCAGGGCGATATTACCGGAATACTGGTCGTCGCAACGGACGTTACCGACCAGGTGCTCTCCCGCCAGCAGGTGCAGCAGCTCAACCAGGAGCTGGAAGCCCGGGTGCAGGAACGTACCGAGGCGGCCCTGGCGCTACAGGCCGATTTGCTGGCCGCCACCCAGCGCCAGGTACAGGAGCGCGAAACCTTCTACCAGGTTTTTGCCCAAACACCGGCCAGCATTGCGCTGCTGCGCGGGCCCCGGCACCGCTTCGAATACGTAAATGCCGCCTATCAGCAGCTTTTTCCCGGGCGCACTCTCGTGGGCCGGGACCTGGCCGAGGCCCTACCCGATGCCGCCGCCCAGGGCTTTCTGGATTTGCTCGACGGCGTGTACCGCACGGGCGAAACCTTCTTCGGCACGGAGCTTCCCCTGGCTATCGAGCAGCCCGACGGCCGGCCCGCCCGCCAGACCTACTTCACGTTCACTTACCAGGCCTACCACGAACACGGCCGGATTGCGGGCATTTCCATTTTTGCCTACGACGTGACTGAGCAGGTGCGGGCCCGCCAGCTGCGCGAGGCCCAGCAACGCCAGCTCCACGACCTGTTTCTGCAAGCCCCGGCGCCCATTGCCATTCTCGATGGCCCTACTTTGGTATACCAGCTGGTGAACCCGGCCTACCAGCGCATTTTTCCCGGCCGCGAACTGGCCGGCAAACCATTGCTGGAAGCCCTGCCCGAGCTGGCTGACACGCCCATTCCGGAGCTGCTGCAACGCGTGTACACCACGGGCCAAACCTTTGTGGCCCTGGAGCTGCCGGTAATGCTGGCCCGCCACGAAGGCGAGCCGCTGGAAGAAATTATCTGGAATTTTACCTATCAGGCGCGCCAAGACGAGCACGGCGCCATCGACGGGGTACTGGTCTTTGCCTACGATGTAACCGAGCAGGTGCGGGCCCGGCGCGTAGTGGAAGAAGGCGGCCAGCAGGCCTTGGCGCTGGCCGCGGAGCTGGCTACCTCCAATGCCCAGCTTATCCGTACCAACATCGACCTCGACAATTTCATTTATACTGCCTCTCACGACCTGCGCGAGCCTATCACCAACCTCGAGGGTCTGGTCGAAGCGCTGCAGGATGAGCTGCCGGCGGCGTCTTTTCAGGCGCCCCTGGTTCCCTCGCTGCTCACCATGATTCAGAAGGCCGTAGCCCGCTTTCAGCTCACCATTGCCCAGCTAACCGATTTGGCCCAGCTGCAGCAGGCCCAGCAGCAGCCCAATGAGGCGGTTGACGTAGTGGCGCTGGTAGAATCTATCCGGCTGGATCTGGCCCCGCGCTTGGAAGCGGCCAACGTGTTGCTAGAAGTTGACATTGCCCCTGGGCTGGCCGTGTCCTTCGCCCCCAAGCACCTGCGCAGCATCCTCTACAACCTGCTCAGCAACGCCGTGAAGTACCGTGACTCCAGCCGGCGGCCCCGGGTGGTGCTCCGCTGCTTCCGCACCGCCGATACGGTGCAGCTGGAAGTGCAGGACAATGGCCTGGGGCTGGATGCGACCCAGCAAACCAAGCTGTTTGGGTTATTTCAGCGCCTGCATCCGGAAATAGAAGGTTCCGGTATCGGCCTGTACATGGTCAAGCGCATCGTTGATAATGCCGGGGGCACCATCAGCGTGCAAAGCCAGCCCGGGGTGGGCTCCACGTTTGTGGTTACGCTGAAGGGCTAATACTGCTGCTCGGCTGGAAAACAAAAAAACCGTTTGCGGACTGCAAACGGTTTTTTCTGTAGAGAGCGAGGGATTCGAACCCCCGGAGGTTTAACCCTCAACGGTTTTCAAGACCGCCGCAATCGACCACTCTGCCAGCTCTCTAGGTGTGGTAATTACGTGTAATCCGGTAAAAAAGGCGGCATCACGACTGAAGCCGCCAAAAATGCAGAGAGGGGGGGATTCGAACCCCCGATACCCTTGCAGGTATAACGGATTTCGAATCCGTCGCATTCGACCACTCTGCCACCTCTCTGTAAGGTTATAATGAATGGTTTCGGGACGGCAAAAGTAACAGGCATTTGTTAGGGTACAATACCTGAGGCGCATTTTTTTCGCATTTTTTTCCCCTGCCCTACCCCACTCCTGCCCGCCCCGCCCGGGCCGACCGGCCGCTACTGATTCGTACTGAACGGCTTACCGGGTTTTCAGGCGCCCGGTCACGGCATCAATGCTGACGTTGACCTCGAAGCCCAGAATCAGGGTCATGCACACGAAGTCGAGCCACACCATGAAGCCCACCAGCGTGCCGATGGAGCCGTAGAAGTGGTTGTAGCTGTCGAAAATCTTGACGTAGAGAATAAAGAGGAAGGAAACCAGGAAGATGAGCAGCGTGGCCACCACGGCCCCGGCCGAGAAGAAAGGCCATTTGTCGTGCACCGGCGGCACGTAGTAGTACACGAGGCAGGTGGTGAGCAGGAACAGCCCGATAACGGAGCCGTATTTCAGGATGGAAATCAGCTGGTTGGTGAACTGCTCGGGCACGATTTCGTGGAACACCAGCGCGTCGATGATGTATGTACCGAAAAAGATGCCGGCAATGGCAAAGAGCAGCACCGACGACAAAACAATAGTCAGCAGGGTGGCAATGACGCGCTTGCGCAGGTAAGTGCGGCGCTTGAACGAGGGATACTTTTTCTCGAAGGCGTCGAGCAGGGCCATAATGCCGTTGGAGCTAAGCACCAGCGCGGCAGCAAAACCGAAGGAGAGCAGGCCCCCGTGAGGAATGTTCACAATATCCTCGATGGTGCCCGACACGGCCAGGTACATTTCCCGCGGTATCAGGTCACCCAAAAACTGCAGGATGTCAACGCTCAGGTTGGGTACCGGAATGTAGGGAATCAGCGTGAACAGGAAGATAATAGTCGGAAACAGGGCCACCGTAAGGTTGAAGGCCATGTAGCTGGCCCGCTTACTGATGCTGTCGAGCTTGAGCTCCTGTATCATCCGGTCGACCACGTCGTAGACCGAAGCGCGGCCGTGGGCAATGTGCAGCTGCTTGAGCCACACGATGAACTTGCGGTAGGAACGCCGGCGGCGCACGTCGGGCAGGTGGTAGCGGCGAACGGGCAGGCGCATGGCCATAGCTACTCGGTTGGGGTGGCGGGCTTGTTGGGAATGAAAGCAGCCGCCGCCGGGGCCTCCGCGGGCAGCTTCTGGGCCGCCGGCGTCACGGGCCCCACCAGCTCATCGTCGCTGAAATACGGGGCCAGCTTGTTCTGGATTTCCGCCGGAATCGGGACGGGGCGGCCGGTGGCAGTGCTTACAAACACCATCAACGTATGGCCCTCGGTGAGCAGTTCCTTGGCCTCATTGTAGATTTCGTATTCGAACAACACCCGCGAGCCTTCGGCGGGTTGCTTGAGCAGCAAGCGCACCGTGAGCAAGTCGTCGTAGCGGGCCGGGCGCCGGAACCGGGTGCGTATCTCCCCCACCGGCATGCCTACGCCATCGGCCTCCAGATCCTTGTAGCGGATGCCAAGCTGACGGAACGCCTCGGTGCGGGCCACTTCAAAGTACGCCGCGTAGTTGCCATGATAGACGTAGCCCATCTGGTCGGTTTCGGCATAACGCACGCGGATCTGGGTGTCGGAAGAGTACATGGGTAGAAGTCAAAAAAGCAGTTATGAACTCTTACTACTCTACAAAGAGTCCAGTTTCCTCAATTTGTTTTATGGCAGCTGCTGGCAATTCCCCGCAAGTCACATACATGTAGTAATCATAACCAAACTCAACTTTAACTTGAGGGGCAATTAAATCCATCCAGATTATTTCTCTTAACCTTAGTCTTATTAGTTGATCAATCTGCGTTACTGGCACAGCCTGCCCCTCTTTTAGGCCTGCCATGTCCCTATCAAAGGCGACAGCCAGATTCCTGAGCCGCTCACTGGTTTTGAAAGATTCAAAATCAGCTCTAGAAGTATAAAGTCCTAACGAGTCAATGGATAGGCTCTGTATATTATTAACGGCCAAGACGATGGTAATGGCGGCCACATAAGCCATTTCTACCTTTTCGTACTCCTCATAAGTTGGGCTCCCGTATTTCGATTTGCCGATGTCACTAATAGAAGTCCATTCAGCATGGTCCGTGTAGGCTCCTGCCTTATCACGTTTAGCCGGATCGAACTTGGTTATTCTATAAGTAACCATCACAGCGCATCAACCCCTATTTCATAATGCCGGCCCGGCTCAGGGCAGCCTGGTAGCGGCGGGCGTTGACCAGATGGCCGGCCTCGTTGGTGGCAAAGGCGTGGTAGCCGCTGAAGTCTTCTTTGGCGCAGAAATACAGGTAGTTGTGCTCCTCGGGGTTCAGCACGGCGTCGATGCTGGCAATGCTGGGCAGGTTGATGGGGCCGGGTGGCAGGCCGGCGTACTTGTAAGTGTTGTAGGGCGAGTCTTTCTGCAGGTGTACGTTCAGCACGCGCTTGATGCCGAAGTCGCCGTTGGCATATACCACCGTGGGGTCGGCCTGCAGCTTCATGTCGCGCTTGAGGCGGTTGAGGTAAACGCCCGCCACGCGGGGCCGCTCATCGGCGTGCTGCTGCTGCTCGGCCTCCACGATGCTGGCCAGCGTGCTGACTTCTTCCCGGCTCAGACCCAGCTTCTTGCGCTTGGCGTCCCGGGCCGGGGTCCAGAACTTCTCATATTCCTTCTTCATGCGCTGCATAAGGTTGTCGGCCGAGGAGTTCCAGTACAGCTCGTAGGTGTTCGGGATGAACATGCCGATGATGCTGGTCGTGTCGAAGCCCAGGCTCTTGGTATAGGTTGGGCTGCTCAGCAAGGAGTCGAACTGGTTTGGCCGCGCATCAATGGCCGTGCTGAGCTTCTGGGCCAGGTCGTCGCGCAGGCGAATGTTCTGAAACGTGAGCTTGAGCGGCGACTGGCGGCCGGCGCGCAAATCCGAAATCAGCTGGCGGTTGGTGTAGCCGTCCTTCAACTCGTAGCGGCCGGGCTTCACCAGCTTGTCGTACTTCATGAGCCGGGCCACGAAGTACATCGAGAGCCGGTCGACGATAACGCCGGTCTTGTCGATAGAGTCGAGCACCGACTTGCTGGTTTGGCCGCGGCGCACCAGCACGTAGGTCGGCTGACCCTTGGTTTCCACGTTGGGCGTGAAGAAAACCTGGTAGAAGTAGTAGAAAAACGTAATAAAGATGATGCCCAGCACCCCGACCGTATAGGCGAAGCGGTTGCGACGGCGAAGCGCGTTGGCGCGGTAATCAATGCGGGGTTTGGTCATTGCAAACGAGAGGCGGGGTCAGGTATCAAAAACGAAAAAGCCAAACTAAGCTCCCCAACACGAAACCGGGGGCGCTGAGTTTACCGGCGTCAAAAGTACGCCTTATCCGCTGTTCCGCCAGTCCTGATTCGCGGCAGCCGGCCAGCCGGAGCTTTTGGGCCGGCCGGCTGGCCGGCATACATCCTCTGCCAGCCGCAGACAAGCTTTTTACGCCGGTGCGGGCCGTGTTAACGCAATGGTAACACAGCGGCAACGCCCATAAAATTTGGGCGTTGAGGCAACATTCCCCTAGTTTTAACTCGTAGGCGGGGTGTCCATCGGTTTTGAGCCTGCGGCTTTGCTTACCTTCGCTCAAATTCTGGTATTCACCCCAGACTCTGATTTCGTTTTCCACATCATCTCTCACTTTTTTCACCTGACTATCGTGGCACTCTTTACTCCTTCTATTGCGCGCCTGCGCTCCTTGCCCGCCGCTGCCCTGCTGCTCGGCCTTTCGTTTGCGGCCCAGGCCCAGGCTCCTACGCCCATCAGCATCACCGGCGGCACCAGCATTTACACCCAGAACTTTGATGGGATGGGTGCTACCGGCACGGCCTACCCTACCGGCTGGACTGGTGGTCGTTTCGCCGGCACAGCTACTACTGCTGTGAACCTGTTGGTTTCCGATGGTAGCGGTAGCGCTCTATCAGGGGCTCCTTACAACGTGGGCACCGCGGCCAGCACCGATCGGGCCTTGGGCAGCGTGGCTTCGGGTGGTACCATCCCGGCCATTGGCGCAGTTTTCACCAACGCCTCCGGAGCTACCGTAACGCGCGTAAACATGTCGTTCAACGGCGAGCAGTGGCGCTCCGGTTCGGCCCTGGACCAGAACGAGGTGCTGGCATTTGAGTACAGCCTCGATGCCACCAGCCTCAGCACCGGTACCTGGACGGCCGCTACGGCACTCAACGTAACGGAGGTTGCCAATGCCATTGTGACCAACACGGCCCTCAACGGTAACGAAGCGGCCAACCGGACCTCCGTTGCCGGCTCTATTGCCACCCTCAACTGGCCCGCTGGTACCACCATGTGGATTCGGTGGAAAGACAACAACGACACCGGCAACGACGCGCTGCTGGCCGTCGACAACTTCGCCCTGTCGACCGGCACCACTACGCTGGCTACTCAGAACAAAGCCCTGGACAGCTCTTTGAGCCTGTTCCCGAACCCGGCCGCCAACCGCCTCACCCTGCGCATGGGCAAGGAAGGCGTCGGTGCGTCGGTTGACGTGTACAACGCCCTGGGGCAGCGCGTGAAGCAGACCGTAGCCGGCCAGGAAGACCTGACCCTCGACGTATCGGCGCTGCGGGCTGGTGTTTACACAGTGCGGATCACCACCGCCGGTGGCATTGCTACCTGCTCGTTTGTGAAGCAGTAAGCTTTCCGGCGTATCTTTTTAAAGAGCCCCGGCCATTGCGGCCGGGGCTCTTTTTGTGCTTTTAGCGGCCGGCGGAAGTAACCCTGAAGACAAAATGTGCGAATGAGTGGTAGTTCTGTAGCCCAGCTACTACCTTGCCCCTCTGCCGCCCACCGGTAGTTTTCCTTTTCCTCCCACTCTTTTATTTAGCTGCTATGGCCGCCACGTTGCTTCGTATTCATCCCGATAATCCACCTCAGAACCGCTTGTTGCAAGCAGTGGACGTGCTTCGCAAAGGCGGCGTTATCATCTATCCTACCGATACCATCTATGGCCTGGGCTGCGACATTCACAATGCCAAAGCCGTGGAAAAGCTGTGCCGCATCAAAGGAGTGCACCCCGATAAAGCGAATCTGTCCTTTATCTGCTCCGACCTGTCGCACATCACCGACTACGCCCACAACATCACCACCCCGGTGTACAAGATCCTGAAAAAGGCCTTACCGGGACCGTTTACGTTTATTTTTGAGGCTAGCCCCAAAGCGCCACGCTACGGGGGAGTGAAGCGCAAAACCGTCGGCATCCGCGTGCCCGACCACAACATCTGCCTAGGCCTGGTGAAAGAGCTGGGCAACCCTATCGTCACAACCTCTATCCGCGACGACGACGAGTTGTTGGAATACACCACCGACCCGGACCTTATTTTCGAGAAGTACCGCTCTTTGGTCGACCTGGTTATTGACGGCGGCTTCGGCAACAACGTCGCCAGCACCGTCGTCGACTGCACCAGTGAGGATTACGAAATCATCCGCCAAGGTGCCGGCGACATTGAGCAATACCTGTAAATGGCAGGTTACAACCTATGTCCTTGCGAGGGGCTGCCCCTCGCAAGGACAAGTTGGGCTTTAGCAAATTCCCCACATTAGCACTTGAGCACATTAAACCACCCGCTTGTGCTTCCAGCGGCGGTGGGTCCAGAGGTAATTGGCCGGGGCCGCCTGAATGTCACGCTCCAGATGGCGGGCAAAGGCTTCCGTTACCACGTAGGCCTCCTTGTCCAGCGGGGTGTTGCCATCGTGCAGAGGCAGAATCACGAGGTCGTAGAAGCCGCGGCCTGTGCGCTTGATGTTCACGTACACCACCGGGCAGCTGAACTGGGAAGCCAGCCGGTCGGCGCTGCTGTAGAAGCTGGTATCCTGGTTCAGAAACTGGGTCCAATAGGGCCGGTCTTCGGGGCCAGCGGCCTGGTCGGTCAGCATGCTCATGGCCCGGCCTTCGGTGCGCCGCTTGATCAGGTCGCGCAGGGTATCCCGCATCGGAATCAGGTGGGCCCCGCTGCGCGTGCGCAGCTTGTAGAGGAAATGCTCGAAAAACGGGTTGCTAAGCGGCTTATATACCCCATAAGCCCGGTTGGGAAACTCCAGGGCGCCCGAGGGCAGAATCCACTCCCAGTTGCCGGCGTGGGAGCCCAGGGCCAGCACCGTACGCCCCTGGGCAAATGGGCTCGACAGCAACTCCGGGTTGTGGATCCGGACGCGGCGGCGCAGCTCCGCATCGGATATAACGCCCAGCTTCAGAATCTCGACCATTACCTGGGCAAAGTGCCAGTAAAACTCCTTCTGGATTCGCTGAATATCCTTTTCAGACTTTTCCGGAAAGGAATTGCGCAGATTTTCCAGAACTACCCGCCGCCGGTAACGCACCACATAGGCCATCAGGCCATACAAGCCGTAGGCGAAGCCATATAGAACCGGAAACGGCAGACGGGCAATGCTCAGCAGCAGCCATTCCAGGGGCAGATAAAACCAGGCGTATTTTCGGGGTGTTGCGTGGGGGGTCATTAGTTAGCTACTACGCCGGCGGGAGCATACTCTGTCACGTTGCGGTACAGACGAGCGTTTTGAGAGGAAAGAACTTTGTTTTTGGCGTCGCGCACTTCTACTGTCAGCGTATAGTCGCCGGCGGGCAGCTTGCTTAAGTCCAGCGCACCGGTGATGGGCGTGCCCTGGCCCGCCAGGCCTCGCACAGTGGCCGTGGTTGTCAGAGCATCTTTCGTGGCTGCGTCCTGGCGCAGACGGTAGCGCAGCTGCACGGTTTGTTCGGGTTTCACATTGTAAAGCTCAGCGTAGAAATAGGCGCGGTCAGCCCCACGGCCATACAAGCCGCCCGGCGCCCGCGTCAGGCTAAAACCACCGCGGGCAAAGTTACTTTGCTCCGGCGATTTTGACGCCGGACGGGCCAGCACCACTACATCACTCAGCGTCAATCCTTTCGCTTCCGAATTCACAACCAGCGGCTGCTCCACCACGTTGTTCTGGCCCTTGCGGTACTGGTCGCGCACCTGACCGCGGAGGGTGTATTTACCGTCGGGCAGCAGAATCCGCTTCTGAAAGCTCACTGGGTTTTTCAGGCTGATGGACGTGTCGCTCAGTACCGGCGGCTTCAGCGTAATGGTTTCCTGAAAAGCGGCCGAGCCGTCTTCCCGGATTATTTCCAGCGTCACGCTGGCCGCCGCCTGAAATACTTTGGGAGCCCGCCGCTTGTACGTCAGTGACTGACCGGGTACGGTAGCATACAGCTCGATAATAGCCCCCTTCACCGCGGCATCCTGATTGCGGAAACGGGCCACGTCCAGCAGCAGCTGGGGCGGAGCAGCAGCCCGGGCGGCAAAGGAAATGACAATAGCCAGTACTAGAAGACAAGAGCGCATAGTGTCAGTTTGACGGTTCGGGGGGGAAATATGCCCTACAAGCAGTATCGGGCCGGTATTGGTTCAGCCCTGGCAGCCGGAAAGCCGCTTTTGAAAAAGGATTTACATCTAGTATAAGGCAAATACTATTCTGTTCCGTTTCTTTAGCCGCATTTCCGCCTGTTTCTTTCCTTATTCCTGCCCTGGTGCCCATTCTCTTCGAGTCGCAGTACAATCCACCCGCCCAGTTCTTTGCCGAGCTTGCCGGCCACGACGCGCTTTGGCTGGAAAGCCACGACAACTACCGCAAGCAAACCTACCGCAACCGTTGCCTGATTTTGACCAACCAGGGCGTAAAGCCGCTCACCGTGCCGGTAGTGGACGGCAACCGCAGTGAAAAAGTCAAAACGTCGGCCATTGAAATCGACTACCGCCAGAACTGGGTGCACCAGCACTGGCGCAGCCTGCAAACCGCCTACGGCGGCACGCCGTACTTTGAATATTACGCCGACTATCTGCACGATATTTACGTACAGAAACCTTCCCTGCTTTTCGAACTGAATCTAGCCTTCCTACGGTTTTACCTGCGCTGCCTGCGGCTGCAGATTCCTGTAGAGCTCACCACCGAGTACCACTCCGAATACCCCCCTGCTCTCGTGCTCGACCGGCGCGATTGTCTGACACCAAAAGCCGCTGGCAGTCCCGAACCTGACAGGAAGTCGGTTCGGCCCTACGCCCAGACCTTTGGTAAAGATTTTGTACCGGGACTCAGCATCTTAGACCTGCTTTTTATGCAGGGACCGGCTGTCGGCGGCTTTCTTGCGTAGTGCAAGGGACGCCTCCGAACCTTCGCCCGTATTTACCTGTTTTCAGGTTACTTCGGCCCAACCCGCTCATCGTTCAGCAACCTTGGCTTGCGGGGCACCGTTTTTCTTCATTACTTATCTGCATGGAAGCTAAATTCTCAAATCGAGTCAAGGAGGTCATCTCTCTGAGCCGGGAAGAGGCCATCCGGCTCGGTCACGACTATATCGGTACCGAACACCTATTACTAGGCATGATTCGCGAAGGGGAAGGCACTGCTATTGGCTTGCTCAAGAAATTGGGCGTGTCGGTAGAAGAGCTGAAATACGCCCTCGAGCAAGCGACTCGTAATACGGCCACTCAGGGAACGAGCATTACCGGCTCGATTCCGCTGACCAAACAGACCGAGAAAGTTCTCAAGATTACCTATCTAGAGGCCAAAATCTTCAAGAGTGAAATCATCGGCACAGAACACCTGCTGCTCTCGATTTTGCGCGACGAAGACAATATTTCTTCTCAGATTCTCAGCAAATTCAACGTGAACTACGAAGCCGTTCGCGACTCGCTGGACTACCACGGCAACACTGCCCCCACCGACCGCGCCCCTGACACTGACGACGACGACAACGACAAACTCTTTGGCGGCAGCGCCGGCCGCGGTGGCGCGGGCAGCAGCTCGGCCCCGAAGAAGCCCGGTGAGAAGTCGCGCACGCCCGTTCTCGACAACTTTGGTCGCGACCTGACCAAGCTGGCTGAGGAAGACAAGCTCGACCCCATCGTGGGCCGGGAAAAGGAGATTGAGCGCGTTGCTCAGATTCTGTCGCGTCGCAAAAAGAACAACCCCATTCTGATTGGTGAGCCTGGTGTGGGTAAAACGGCCATTGCCGAAGGCCTAGCCCTGCGCATCATCCAGAAGAAAGTGTCGCGCGTGCTGTTCGGCAAGCGCGTCGTAACCCTTGACCTTGCTTCGCTGGTAGCTGGTACCAAGTACCGTGGTCAGTTCGAGGAGCGGATGAAAGCCGTGATGAACGAGTTGGAGAAGTCGCCCGACGTTATCCTGTTCATCGACGAGCTCCACACCATCGTGGGTGCTGGCGGTGCTTCCGGTTCGCTGGACGCTTCCAATATGTTCAAACCAGCCCTGGCCCGCGGCGAAATTCAATGCATCGGCGCCACCACGCTGGACGAGTACCGGCAGTATATCGAGAAAGACGGCGCGTTGGCCCGTCGTTTCCAGATGGTAATGGTGGACCCCACCACGCCAGAGGAAACCATCGAAATCCTGCATAACATCAAGGACAAGTATCAGGACCATCACCACGTAGTGTACACCGACAAGGCTATTGAGGCCTGCGTTAAGCTGTCGGACCGCTACATGAGTGACCGGTTCCTGCCCGACAAAGCCATTGACATCTTGGATGAAGCTGGTGCGCGCGTGCACATCAACAACATCGTGGTGCCCGAGGATATTCTGAAGCTTGAGGAAAGCATCGAGAATATCAAGACGGAGAAAAACCGCGTGGTGAAGTCGCAGAAATACGAGGAAGCCGCTCAGCTTCGCGACAAGGAGAAAAAGCTTCTCGAACAGCTTGACACTGCCAAGAAGAATTGGGAGGACGAGACCAAGAAGAAGCGCTACACGGTGAAGGAGGAAAACGTGGCCGAGGTAATCGCCATGATGACCGGTATTCCCGTGAGCCGCGTGGCCCAGAACGAAAGCCAGAAGCTGCTCAATATGGGCGAAGAGCTGCAAGGCAAGGTAATCGGCCAGGACAAAGCAATTAAGCAACTGGTGAAGGCCATCCAGCGCACCCGCGTGGGCTTGAAGGATCCCAAGAAGCCAATTGGCTCGTTTGTATTCCTCGGCCCGACCGGTGTTGGTAAGACGGAGCTGGCCAAAGTATTGGCTACCTACCTCTTCGACAAGGAAGATGCTTTGGTGCGCGTAGACATGAGCGAATACATGGAGAAATTCAGCGTATCGCGCTTGGTGGGGGCACCTCCCGGCTACGTGGGTTATGAAGAAGGCGGTCAGCTGACGGAAAAAATCCGCCGCAAGCCGTACTCGGTAATCCTGCTCGACGAGATTGAGAAGGCACACCCCGACGTGTACAATCTGCTTCTGCAGGTACTGGACGACGGTATCCTGACTGACGGTTTGGGTCGTAAGGTTGACTTCCGGAACACCATCATCATCATGACCTCTAACATCGGGGCGCGTGATTTGGCGGACTTCGGCGCTGGTATCGGTTTCGGCACCAAGGCCCGGACGGAAAACCTGGACGAGATTACGAAAGGCACTATCACTAATGCCCTGCGGAAAACCTTCTCGCCCGAGTTCCTCAACCGTTTGGATGACGTTATCGTCTTTAACTCGCTCGAGAAAAAGGACATCCACCGCATCATCGATATTTCGCTGTCGAAGCTGCTCTCGCGCATTCAGACGCTCGGCTACAAAGTGGAGCTGACCGAAGCCGCCAAGGATTTCGTAGCCGAAAAAGGCTATGATCCGAAGTACGGTGCTCGTCCGCTGAACCGGGCTATCCAGAAGTACATCGAAGACCCGATTGCTGAGGAAATCCTGAAAGCGGAAATTGCGCAGGGTGACGTTATTACCGCCGACTTCACGGAAGGCGCGGAAGAACTCGTCTTCGCAGTGAGCAAGAGCGGGGAGGCCACCAACCTCGCTAGTGACGAGCGGCCCGAAGAGGCCCCTGAGTCGCCGGACACGGAGAAAGGCAAGTAACTTGCTTTGAGTAAATGAAAGAGCCAGCCCTTCGCAAGGCTGGCTCTTTTGCTTCTTATTTTCAACGAAAGAAATACCCAAAAAGCCGCCCAAATCTGGTGCGGCTTTTTTTGCGCCCTTACGTTACCTTTGACCTCACTTCTCATCCCACCGATTTCTCAATGTCCGATCCGCACGCTGACGCCCAACTAAGCAAACTCGAAATCCTCGACCGTAAAAACCAGGAGGCCCTGCTCGGCGGTGGCCAGGCCCGCATCGACGCCCAACATGCCAAAGGCAAGCTCACGGCCCGGGAGCGGGTAGATCTGCTGATGGATGAAGGCTCGTTTGAGGAAATCGGCAAGTTTGTGATGCACCGCTCCAAGGACTTCGGCCTGGACAAGGAGTATTACCTCGGCGACGGCGTCATTACGGGCTACGGCACGGTGAATGGCCGCTTGGTGTACGTTTTCTCCCAGGACTTCACAGTGTTTGGCGGCTCGCTAAGCGAAACGCACGCCGAGAAGATTGTGAAGATTATGGACCTGGCCATGAAAAACGGCGCCCCCGTAATCGGCCTGAATGATTCGGGCGGGGCCCGGATTCAGGAAGGTGTAGTGAGCCTGGGCGGCTATGCCGACATATTCTACAAGAATACCCTGGCCTCGGGCGTGGTGCCACAGCTGTCGGCCATCATGGGGCCCTGCGCGGGCGGCGCGGTGTATTCGCCCGCCATTACCGACTTCATCCTGATGGTGGAAAACACGAGCTACATGTTCGTGACCGGCCCCAACGTGGTGAAGACCGTGACCCACGAAAACGTAACCAGTGAAGAACTGGGCGGGGCCAGCACCCACTCGGCCAAGAGCGGCGTGACGCACTTCAGCTGCGCCAACGAGGTGGCCTGCATCAACCACCTCAAGGCCTTGCTGAGCTACATGCCCCAGAACTGTGAGGAAACGGCTCCTTCCCTGCCCTACGAGGCCCAAGGCGACGAGTCGCGGCCGACACTGGACAACATCATTCCCGAAAACCCGAACCAGCCCTATGATATCCGCGAGGTAATCGACGGTATTATCGACGCGGATTCGTTCCTGGAGGTTCATCAGAACTTTGCCGAGAACATCGTGGTGGGCTTTGCCCGCCTGGGCGGCCGCAGCATCGGTATCGTGGGCAACCAGCCGGCTGTACTGGCAGGGGTGCTCGATATTAACGCCTCGACCAAAGCGGCCCGCTTCGTGCGGTTCTGCGACTCGTTCAACATTCCGCTACTGGTGCTGGAAGATGTACCCGGCTTTTTGCCCGGCACTGACCAGGAATGGCGCGGTATTATCACCAACGGGGCCAAGCTGCTGTATGCTTTCTGCGAGGCTACGGTGCCGCGCATCACCGTTATTACCCGCAAAGCCTACGGTGGAGCGTATGACGTGATGAACTCCAAGCACATCGGGGCCGACATGAACTACGCCTGGCCCACAGCTGAAATTGCAGTAATGGGCGCCAAAGGAGCTGCGGAAATCATCTTCAAGCGGGAAATTGCCGCCGCCGCCGACCCCGAGGCCAAGCTGCAGGAGAAAGTAGACGAGTATCAGCAGAAGTTTGCCACACCCTACCGCGCTGCGCACCGTGGTTTCGTGGATGAAGTTATTTTGCCTTCGCAAACCCGCCAGAAGCTCATCCGGGCATTTAAGATGCTGGAGAATAAGGTAGACGTGCTGCCGCGCAAGAAACACGGCAACATTCCGCTGTAGTTTTCTCTCGCCTCATTTTTCAGAGTACTATGTATTGTTCTGTTTCAGATTTCGTGACCGATTGGCAGTACGAATCGGAGGCTACCGCCAAAATCTTAACCGCGCTGACGGATGAGTCGTTGGCCCAACCTGTGGATCCTGAAGGCCGCACCTTGGGCAGCATTGCCTGGCACGTCGTTCAGACTCTTACGGAGATGCCTCACACGGCTGGACTAACGCAGGAGGATTCGCTCCACGGGCAGCCAATGCCGAACAATGCTACCCTCCTGGCGTCGACCTATCAGTCACTCGCTCAGCAGGTTGTTACTGAGGTCACGAACCGCTGGTCAGACGCGCAATTGCTGGATGAAGTGCCCATGTATGGTGACACATGGACCAAACGCACCGTATTATCCGTACTTATCCGCCACCAGGCGCATCACCGTGGGCAACTGACGGTGCTCATGCGGCAAGCCAGCCTGCGGGTACCGGGCGTTTATGGTCCGGCGCGCGAAGAATGGGCTGAGATGGGCGTGCCGGCGCCTCAATAACTTTCCATCGAATCAACTTTACTACCGATGCGTCCAGAATCATTCGAATTTCTGCAAATCTACCTGAATAATGCTTCACCAACGGGCTTCGAAAAAGAAGGTCAAAAGTTGTGGCTGGAGTACCTCAAACCCTATATCGACGAATATTTTGTGGACACGTACGGCACCGTGGTGGGCGTTATCAACCCGGAAGCCCAGTACAAAGTCGTAATTGAAGCCCACGCCGATGAAATCAGCTATTTCGTTAACTACATCACCAAGGAAGGCTACATCTACCTGCGTCGCAACGGGGGCTCCGATGCCCTGGTGGCCCCGTCTAAGCGGGTAAATATTCACACCGACAAGGGCGTGGTGAAAGCCATTTTTGGCTGGCCAGCCATTCACGTGCGCAAGGTGGAGCAGGACAAGGCCCCGACCATCGAAACCATCTACCTGGACTGCGGCGCCTCGTCGCAGAAGGAAGTGGAGGAAATGGGCATTCACGTGGGCTCGGTCGTCACCTTCGAGGACGAGTTCATGGTGATGAACGACAAGTTTTACGTGGGCCGCGCCCTCGACAACCGCGTGGGCGGCTTCATGATTGCCGAAGTGGCCCGCATGCTGAAGGAAAACGACAAAAAGCTGCCTTTCGGCCTCTACGTCGTGAATGCGGTGCAAGAGGAAATCGGGCTGCGCGGCGCCGAGATGGTAGCCCACCGCATCAACCCCAACGTGGCCATCATCACGGACGTGACGCACGACACTCAGTCGCCGATGTACGAGAAAAAGACGGCCGGCGACCTGCACTGCGGCAAAGGCCCGGTAATTACCTATGGCCCGGCGGTGCAAAACAACCTGCGCGACCTGATTATCCGTACGGCCCAGGAAACCGACATTCCGTTTCAGCGGGCGGCCGCTACCCGCGCCACCGGCACCGATACCGACGCTTTTGCCTACTCGGGCTCGGGCGTGGCCTCGGCCCTGATTTCGCTGCCCCTGAAGTACATGCACACCACGGTGGAAACCGTGCACGCGGAAGATGTGGACAACGTGACCAAGCTGATTTACGAGACGCTGCTGCGCATCGAGGACGGCCACGATTTCCGTTACTTCAGCTAAGCTGTATCTTCGGGCTCGTTCGTACAGCGCATGGCCGGCTTGCTTTCGGGCAACGCCGGCCATGCGTTTGTGTGGCCCCCTCCTCTTTGCTCCCTCCTGCCCTATGAAAATTGCCGGCTTCACCATTGTCAGAAACGCGGTACTCAACGATTATCCGGTGGTGGAAGCCATTATGTCCATTCTGCCCGTGGTGGATGAAATGGTGGTCAGCATCGGCGACAGTGACGACGAAACGGAAGCCCTGATCCGCTCCATCAACTCGCCCAAGCTGCGCATCGTGCACTCGACCTGGGACCCGGCGCTGCGCAAAGGCGGCACCGTGCTGGCCGTGGAAACCAACAAGGCCTTCCAGCAGATTTCGCCCGATGCCGATTGGGCTTTCTACATTCAGGCCGATGAGGTGGTGCACGAGCAGTACCACGCGGGTATTCGGGCTGCGGCCCAGCGCCACCTAGCCGACAAGCGCGTGGAAGGCCTGCTGTTCAAATACCTGCACTTCTACGGGACCTTCGACTATGTGGGCGACTCACGGCGCTGGTACGGACACGAGGTGCGCATCATCCGCAACGACCCCACCATTACGGCTTTCAAGGATGCCCAGGGGTTCCGGCGCAACGGTGAAAAGCTGCACGTGAAGCCCGCCGATGCCTTTGTATACCACTATGGCTGGGTGAAAAACCCTAAGCAGATGCTGCAGAAGATGAAGCACATCAACCAGTTCTGGCACGGCGACCTGCCCCCCGAGCAGCAGCCGCTGGCAACTACGGAGGTGTTCAACTTTGACGACTTCGACTCCCTCGAGAGGTTTAGCGGTACTCACCCCCGCGTTATGGCCGCCCGCATTGCCCGCCTGAACTGGCAGGTGGATATCGACGTGACCCAGAAGCACTTCTCCTTCAAGGGCCGGCTGCTGTACTGGGTGGAAAAAGCCACCGGCAAGCGCCTGTTCGAGTTTAAGAACTACAAGCTGCTCTAGGCAGCCCGTGCCACTACTCACTACCGCCTGCCCGTGGAACTACCGCCTATCCTGCTCCCCCTTACCGTCACCGACCAGATGAACCGCCGGGTAGCGGTACCCTTCCCGCCCCAGCGCATTGTGTCCCTGGTTCCGTCGCAGACCGAGCTGCTATTTGACCTGGGCTTGGGCGAGCGGGTGGTGGGCGTCACCAAATTCTGCATTCATCCGGCGGATGCGCGCCAGCAAGCCACCGTAGTCGGAGGCACCAAAAACTTTGATTTTGCCCGAATTGAGGCGTTGAAGCCTGATTTGATTATCGGCAACAAAGAGGAAAACTACCAGGAGGGCATCGAGCAGCTGGCGGCCAAATACCCGGTCTGGATGAGCGACATTGCCAACCTAACCGATTCGCTGGACATGATTCGGCGAGTGGGCATGATTAGCGGCCGCAAGCCAGCCGCCGACGCCCTGGCCACGGCAATTGACGCTTCGTTCAGCGGCCTTACCACTCCCGACCAGCTGCTGCCGGCCGCGTATTTTATCTGGCGCAAGCCCTACATGGCAGCGGCCAGCGGCACCTTTATCGATGCTATGCTGCCACGGGCGGGCTTCAGCAACGTATTTGCCGATACGGCCCGCTACCCCGAGGTTACGGCCGAGCAGTTGGCCGCCGCTGCTCCCAAGGTGATTCTGTTGTCCTCGGAGCCCTACCCTTTCGCCGAGAAGCACGTGGCCGAGTTCCAGGCTATCTGTCCCTCGGCCACGGTGCGCATTGTGGATGGTGAGCTGTTCAGCTGGTATGGTAGCCGCCTGCGGCATTCGGCGGCTTATTTCGAGTCGTTGCGCCCGTAGCTCAGGCCTGCTCGGTAACCTCAAAGCCTGCCTTGCGCAGTTCCAACCAGAATTGCGGATAGGATTTGCGCACGACTGCTGGGGCCAGGATGGTCAGAGAACCACGCAGGGCCAGCGGGGCAAATGCCATTGCCATGCGGTGGTCGTGGTAGGTTTCCACCGTTTGTCCGGCTACCGTGAACCCAGCTACCGGCACCCGGAAGCGCCCGTCGCCCTCGTCGACCAAAGCGCCGCCGAACTTGGCCAGTTCCGCCTGCAGAGCCGCTATCCGGTCAGTTTCCTTGATGCGCAAGCTTTCCAGCCCGGTCAGCACCAGCGGCACGCCCACGGCAGCTGCCACCACGGCCACCGTCTGAGCCAGATCAGGACAGTCGGTGAAGTCCTGTTCGATAGCCTCGGCGCACGCCTGTTGGGTGAGCATCACGCCGTGTTCCTCAAACCGGGTAGCCACACCCAACTGCGCCATAATGCCGACGATGGCCTGGTCGCCCTGCCAGGAATGGCGGCGCAGCCCCGGCAGCGTAATGGAGGAGCCACGCGGTGCCAGAGCTACCATGGCGTACCAGTAGCTGGCCGCCGACCAGTCGGATTCGATGGTGTAGTCGGCGGGCTGGTAGGCCTGGGGCCGCACTTCTATTACCTCGCCCAGGTCGCGGCACTGTCCCCCAAAATGCTGCATCAACGACTGCGTCATGCGGATGTAGGGTCGTGAGCCGACTTTGCCGGTCAGGCGCAGGCGCAGGCCGCCGGGCAATTGGGGACCCACCATCATCAGTGCCGAAATGTACTGGCTGCTGATATCGCCCCGCACGCTGAGCTCGGCCGGTTCCTGGGCGGTAAGCTGCGGAACCCAGCCCCGCAGCTGTAGCGGCGGATAGCCCTCCTGCTCGGTATAATCGATGCGGGCCCCGAGCTGGCGCAGCGCGTCGACGAGCACCCCGATGGGGCGCTGCCGCATGCGGGCCGTGCCCGTGAGCAGCACTTGTCGCCCGGTTACGGCCAGGTAGGCCGTCAGAAAGCGCATAACGGTGCCGGCATCTTCGGCGTCGAGAGTTGTAGTGGTGGCCGGTTCGGCCAGCAGGCGCTGCATCAGCTCGGTGTCGTTGGCATCGGAAAGGTTATGCAGCTGTCCGGCGCCGGCCAGCGCCCGGATGATAAGGGCACGGTTGCTCTCACTTTTGGAGGCCGGCAGTTGGGCAGTGCCGCTGACCAGGGCGCCATTCCAGCGCAACGTTAGGGAAGACGAAGTATCGATGAGTGAAAGGAGGTTAGGCGAAAAAGGAAGTTGAAAGCGCAAATTACCCAGCTACAGCCGATGATAGTAGCGCAGGGACTCGGCAATTTCCGTAACCGTTATCGGCTGATCGTAAAGAGCCTTGCCGATTCCGTCGAGCAGTGTGCAGTTTATCGTGCTGCCGCTGTTTTTCTTATCCTGCAGGGCCAGCTCGGCAATAGCATCGGTTTCCATGGTCACAAACTGGACTTTTTCGAACACCGAGAACAGGAACGTCTCGATGCTGTCGAGCTCCGCCGCGCTGAGCAGTCCGCGCTGGGCCGACAGCCAGCTTTCGCAGATCATACCCGCCGCCACCGCTTCGCCGTGCAGAATTTCGCGGCCGGCTTGCAGCAGCAGGTAGCTTTCCAGGGCGTGGCCCACGGTATGGCCGAAGTTGAGCACCTTGCGCAGCCCCGATTCCAGCGGGTCGGCTTCTACAATCTGCTGCTTGGTAGCCACCGAGTCCTGGATAATCGGGCTCCAGTCCTTGATCAGCACTCCTTCCTGGCGCTGGGTAGCAAAAGCCGCCGCGTCGGCAATAAGCCAGTGCTTAACCACTTCCGCGTAGCCGGACTTGAGCTGACGCGCGTCCAGGGTAGCCAGAAAAGTTGGGTCGATGCAGACGCTCACTGGCTCCTGAAACACGCCAATCTGGTTTTTGAAGCCCTGAAAGTCGATACCGGTTTTGCCGCCGACGCTGGCATCTACCTGGGCCAGCAGCGTGGTAGGCACTTGAATAAAGCGGATTCCTCGTTTATAGGTAGCAGCGCAGAAGCCTCCGAGGTCGGTAACAACGCCACCGCCGACGTTCACCAGCACCGCAAATCTATCGGCGGCCTTTTCCGTGAGCTGATTCCAGACCAGCTCACAGCTGGCTAGTGTCTTGAATTCCTCCCCGGCCGGTATTTCGACTAGGGTATGGTCGGGTAGGTAGCGCTGCAGCAGCGGGTAGCAGTTCCGTACCGTATTGCTGTCCGTCAGCACAAACACCTGTCCCACAGCCGGCTGCCGCAGCAGATGCTGTAGCTGCTCCAACGACTGGGTACCAATTGAAACCGAGTTATCCACTTTTTTCATTGTTAAACAAAAAATAATAGAAGCATTAACCAGAATTAAGACAAAATAACATTACTTTGATGCAATTACTTTGACCTGTGATTCTGTCCGCAAGGTAAAAACTACTTCTATTGGTCGTATGAAAGCTTTCTATTCTGCCTGGCTGGGCCTGCTCGTTATGGCCGCTGCCGGCTCGGCCTGCAGCCGTGATTCGATGCCGACCATGGAAGACCAGTTGGTGGGCCGCTGGGAATGGGTGCAGAGCGAGCCATCCAAAGCCGGTACCTCCACCCCCGCTTCCACCGGTCATTCTGTAGTCGTCGAATTCGACCGGCGGGGTCGGGCGCGCTTCTATCAGGATGGCGCCATGATAGGCGCAGCCAAGTTCCGACTGAAGGCCGTGGGCAATGGCTGGCGCAAAAGCAAGAACCTGATTATTTACCGGGGCTACAAAAGCCAGCAGTTCTACTCGGTTTCCGGCAACAAGCTTATTCTGCAGGATACCAACAACGGTAAAGGCGGCAACGTGTACTACAAAGGCAAGCGCAGCAGCCAGAGCACTGATTTTGCCACCAAGCCCTAGCGCTACTCGGGCCGCTGCATAATCTCGGTTTGCTTCCGGATGCTTTCCAGGTGAATCAGCTTGTAGAGCTCCGCCACAAACTTCTCGTTTACCCGCAGCTTGCCGGCCCACTGCAGGCGGGACGTAAAAATTTCGTTCCAGCGGTCCAGTTGCAGAATCTTGACGTTGTTTTCCTTCTTGTACTCGGCCAGCTCCTCTACCAGCGACATGCGCCGGGCCAGGGCCTCAATGATTTCGCGGTCGGCAACATCCATTTTCTGGCGTAGCTCCTCGGCCTTGTTGAGGTAGTCGGCGTTGTCGCTGGAGCGGTAGCGGTACTTCAGCTCCGCCAGAATTTCGCCCAGGCGCTGGGGCGTCACCTGCTGCTCAGCGTCGCTCAGGGCCCGGTCCGGGTCGGGGTGGGTTTCGATCATCAGCCCGTCGTAGTCCAGGTCCAGCGCCTTCTGGGCAATGGGCAGCAGTAAGTCGCGGCGCCCTCCGATGTGACTTGGGTCGCAGATAAGCGGAATCTGCGGAAAGCGGGTTTTGAGCTCAATGGCCAGCTGCCAGGTAGGCGCGTTGCGGTAGCGTGAGGGCGCAAACGTGCTGAAGCCGCGGTGAATGGCCGCCAGCTGCGTGGTACCGGCCCGCTCCAGCCGCTCCAGTGCGCCGGCCCACAGCGCCACATCGGGGTTTACCGGGTTTTTTACCATCACAGGTACGTTAGTCCCGGCCAGGGCATCGGCCAGTTCCTGCACGGCAAATGGGTTGACGGTGGTGCGGGCGCCAATCCAGAGCACATCCACGCCGTAGGCCAGGGCATCTTCCACATGGCGCGGCGTGGCCACCTCTACCGTTACGGGCAGGCCGGTTTCCTCCTTCACGCGGCGCAGCCAGCGCAGCCCCCCTACCCCAACGCCTTCGAACGAGCCAGGCCGGGTGCGCGGCTTCCAGATTCCGGCCCGAAACAAATCAATTTTCCCCAGTGCTACCAGGCCTTTGGCGGTGGTCAGCACCTGCTCCTCGGTTTCGGCACTGCAAGGGCCCGCAATCAGCAAGGGGCTGCCTTTAGCGGCCAGCAGCCGGGTAAAAAATGTATCGGTGGCAATTGCGCTTTCCATAGAAGAAGTAAAAGAGAAGTAAGAAGGGTACTGACCAGGGATAATGCCCCCGAAGGGGCCTCCGCAAAAAGCCCGGGCAGTATGGTAACTCTACCGGTCGAAACGATGTTTAACGGCTATCTTTGCCCCGCCAAACCGGCCTCTCCCAGTAGCCCGCCCAAAGCTAACCACCCGCATGCCCGTAACCCAATCCCCGCCCATTTCCTTTACCGACACGGCCGTTGCCTTCGCCTCCAAATCCGATTTGGAGCTGCGCAAAATGTACGCCCTGTTTGCCGCCATGAACAACAACACCTTGGTGAAAGCCGGGGGCGGCATGATGAAGGCCGCGCTGAAGTGGAAGCTGCCCGTGAAGTTCCTGATCAAGAAAACCATTTTTGAGCAGTTCTGCGGCGGGGAAACCATCCAGGAGTGCCTGCCCGTGATTGAAGAGTTGGGCCGCTACAACATCGGCACCATCCTCGACTATTCCGTGGAGGGCGAAGGCAGCGACCAGAGCTTCGACCACACCCGCGACGAGATTCTGGCCACTATCGATTTGGCTCACCGCTCCACGCACATCCCATTTTCGGTTTTCAAAGTAACCGGCGTGGCCGACAGTGCCCTGCTGGAAAAGGTGCAAAGCGGGCAGGCTCTTTCGAGCGTCGAGCAGGCCAGCTACGAGCGCGCCAAGGCCCGCGTCGATGCTATTTGCGCCCGGGCTCATCAGTATGGCGTGCGCGTGTTCGTGGATGCGGAGGAAAGCTGGTTCCAGACTACTATCGATGAGCTGACCTATGAGATGATGGCCAAGTACAACCGCGAGTCGGCCATTGTCTGGAACACCTATCAGCTCTACCGCCACGACCGGCTCGAAGCCATTCAGCAGGCGTATGCCGCGGCCGTGCAGGGCAAATATTTCTTGGGCGGCAAGCTGGTGCGTGGCGCCTACATGGAAAAGGAAGGCCGCGTAGCCACCCAGCGCGGCTACCAGAACCCGATTAACCCCACCAAAAACGCTACCGACCAGCTCTATGATGATGCCTTGCGCTACTGCGTAGCTCACGCTGACCGCATCAGCATTTGCGCCGGTACACACAACGAGGCCAGTTCCCTGCTGCTCACCGAGCTGATGCACGAAGCCGATTTGCGCCCGGGTGACCCCCGCATCTGGTTTGCCCAGCTCTACGGTATGAGCGACAACCTCACCTACAACCTGGCGAATGCCGGCTACAACACGGCCAAATATGTGCCCTACGGCCCGGTAGAAGCCGTAATGCCCTACTTGCTGCGGCGCGCTGATGAAAACACGGCCATAGCTGGCCAGAGTAGCCGGGAGTTTCTGCTGATCCAAAAAGAAATAACCCGCCGAAAGGCCCAAAAATAAGCCATACGCCAACTTTTAAGTAGTCGGCACAATTTTGGTTGGCGGCGGCCCACAACCCGGAAAATGATATTTCCGGGTTGTGGGCCTTTTTTATTACTTTCAGCACCCATTTCTCTCCCTACCCAAATGATCGGCCGAGTTCGTAGCCATTTAATTCGATTTGCCCGCCATCAGGTCGGCACCACCAGCTACTTGAATCTGGTGCAGGAAGCTGAGCTAGGCTTCAACCTGGAAATCTCCCACGAAAAGGCCCGCCTGAACGAACTGCTGGCCGAAATCTCGGAGAATGAATACCAGGCCGGCCGGCCCATTCTTAGCTGCTTGGTAAAGGTGGAAGGCTCCAAAGGGCAAGGCGACAACTTCTTCAAGCTGTGTGAGCGGCTAGGTATGGGAGAATGGCGGACACTGAAGCAGGACCCCGAGTTTCTGAAAACCCTGCGCCGCGAGTGCCGGGCTTTCTGGCTGGAGCCCAGCAACTACGAGCAATTCGCCTGATTCATCGCTACGGGCCCATTAAGGGTAGTTTGGTGGAGTAAAAAGAGAAGTTACTTGGACTAGTAATAGTTTTTTTGTAACCCCTCACAGAAAGGTCACGTTAAGAACCCCGAAGCTGAAGCACATATCTCTCTAGAGAAAGTTGCCTCAGCGCTTCATAACGATTCCTTTCCCCACTCAACCAACCTACTCTAATGAACACCAACGATTCGAACAACCCGCAGAATACTGGTACTGGCTCAGGCGCTAACTATGGTACGTCCAACACGGGCACCGGTATGGGCAACAGCTCGAGCTCGAGCAACGAAGGCACCAGCTACAACGCTGGTACGGGTGCTGGCTCCGGTGTTAGTGGTGATGATTATAGCGCAACGGCTAAAGGTGCTGCCATTGCTGGTACCGCTGGTGCCGTAGTAGGCCGCGCCATTGATGGCGTGCAGAACACGGCCGATAGCGCCGCTCACGCCGTAACCGGCCAGCCTTACCGCGACGGTAGCACGCTGACCAGCACTTTCCGTGACCGTGACAGCGCCGAGCGTGCTTACCAGTCGCTCTCTTCGCGTGGCTACGGCAAAGATGACGTAAACCTGCTGATGTCGGACGACACCCGCAAAACGCACTTCGGTGACCATACTCCTGATACCGACCTGGGCGACAAAGCCATGGAAGGTGCCGGCGTAGGTTCGGCCATCGGTGGCACGGCTGGTGCTATCATCGGCGCTATTGCCGCCATTGGTACTTCAGTAGCTCTGCCCGGCCTGGGCTTGGTAATTGCTGGTCCTATTGCCGCCGCTCTGGCCGGTGCCGGTGCCGGTGGTCTGACGGGTGGCCTGGTAGGCGCCCTGGTAGGCTCGGGCATTCCAGAAGAGCATGCTGCTGAGTATGAAAGCGACATCAAGAATGGTGGCATCGTGATGGGTGTTAAGCCCCGCAACGCTGAAGACGCGAAGTACTTCGAAGATGAGTTCCGTCGCAGCAACGCTGACCGTGTACGTCATTACTAAGCGTGGGCGCATTGCCCAATGCTCTTGAGTAAAAAAGGCCTCCTACAATCGTAGGAGGCCTTTTTATTTTGGCGCTAAAACCAACTTTTTCCTGACGCTGTTTCGTATATCAACATAGCCGTACCGAAGCTTATTGCCGACTGTATCTAAGCAACCTGCTATTGACTCGCCAAAAGTCAATGAGCGAAGCTACTGATGCAACTGTCCTTCACAATTTTCGCCCCTTGCTATTGAAATTCAGCCGCGGGCACTTATTATAGTCGACCGTGCGTTTTGGGTTAAAGCCGCCAGTCTGACGGGTTCGTGTGTTCGGAACGGCTTTTGTTTACATTTGATTTTCCTCCATTTCATTCTGATTTCCATGTCTTCCCCCCGACTGAAAATAGGCCTGTATGCCTCGTTGGTGCTGGCAGTCTTCATGCTTGCATCCTATAAGCTGTACCGGCGCAACGACGCCAGCCCGCCCCAAAAGGATGAGGTGTTGATTAAAGCCATGCTGCAGGGGCTGAGCGCCGCGCACTATCAGCCTGAAAAAGTGGACGACGCTTTTTCGAAGCGAGTCTTCGACCTGTATATGAAGCGGGTTGACTACAACAAGAAGTTTCTGCTGCAGTCGGATGTAGCGCAGCTGCGCAAATTCCAGAACGACATCGACGACCAGGTAAAGCGGGGCACGCACGAGTTTCTGGACTTGAGCACAAAGCTGATGGAGCAGCGCACCAAGGACATTCAGAACCTGTACCGTGATATCCTGTCCAAGCCGTTCGACTTCACCAAAGACGAATCGTTCGAAACGGAACCTGATAAGATGGTTTTCGCCGCCGATGCGGCTGCCCAGCGCGAGGAATGGCGCAAGTATCTGAAGTATCAGACTTTGATTCGGGTGTCGGAAATGATGGATGAGCAGAAGAAGAAAAAGGACAAGCCTTTGGCCTCTACTTCGGTACAGCCCTCGGCCGCTACCACTTCGGAGCCCACGCGCACTCCCGCCGAAATGGAAGTTGAAGCCCGTAAGCGGGTGCTCAAGTACTTTGATGAGCAATTTAAAGACATGGCCCAGACCGACGCGAATGAGCGCCTGGCAGTCTACGCTAATACCATTGCTAATACCTACGACCCTCACACCGAGTATTTTGCGCCGCGTGACAAAGAAAGCTTCGACGTAGCCATGACCGGCCGCTTTGAAGGTATCGGGGCCTCTCTACAGGAAAAAGACGGCCAGATTAAAGTGACGGATGTAATTCCAGGTTCGGCTTCTTACCGCCAGGGCGAGTTGAAGGCAGGTGACATCATTACCCGCGTAGCTCAGGGCGCCGCCGAGCCGGTATCGGTAGAAGGCTTGCGTCTGGACAAGGCCGTCGCCCTGATTAAAGGCAAAAAAGGCACGGAAGTACGCCTAACGGTGAAAAAGCCCGATGCCAGTACTAAGGTCATTTCCATCATCCGCGACGTAGTCGTTCTGAAAGAGACCTACGCTCAGTCGGCCACGATTAAGGAAAACGGCAAGAAAATCGGCTATCTGCGGCTGCCTACCTTCTACGCCGACTTCAACGACAACGGCGGGCGCAGCTCGGCAGAGGACGTGAAAAAAGAACTGGAAAAGCTGCGTCAGGAAAATGTTGACGGCGTTGTCTTTGACCTTCGCTTTAACGGTGGCGGCTCCCTGCAGGACGCGGTAGAAATGGCCGGCTTGTTTATTGAGAATGGCCCCGTGGTGCAGGTCCGCTCGCCCCAGGGCTCACCCAGCATCCTGAACGACCGGGACCCACGGGTGCAGTACAACGGTCCGCTGGTGGTGCTGGTGAACAAATACAGCGCTTCAGCCTCCGAAATTCTGGCGGCGGCTATTCAGGACTACAAACGCGGTGTAATTATGGGCTCGGCCAGCACATATGGCAAAGGCACCGTGCAGCGCATTTTCGACCTGGATGACATGCTCGGTGACTTCGGTAGCCTAAAGCCTTTTGGTTCCCTGAAGCTTACGACCCAGAAGTTCTACCGCATTAATGGTGGCTCGACGCAGTTTAAGGGTGTTGTGCCGGATATTATCCTGCCCGATGCTTACAGCTACCTCGACCAGGGTGAAAAAGAGTCGGATTACCCGCTGAAATGGGATGAGATTTCTCCAGCTCGTTATAAGGCCTGGAATGCAGCGCCACCGGTTGACAAGCTGCGCACGGCCAGCCAGGGCCGCGTAGCCAGCAGCCCCAGCTTCAAGCTGATGAATGAGATGGTGCAGCGCATGCGTAAGCGGAAAGACGAAACGATGGTGTCGCTGAAACTGACGGCCTTCCGTGCTGAGCAGGAACAGGCCAAGGCGGAATCGGAAAAGTATGAGGCAGTGCAGAAAGCTGCTCAGCCACTAGCTATTGCGCCCCTTGCCTTGGATTTGCGCCAGTTGGGCTCCGATACGGTAGAAGTGAACCGTGCTGGTCGCTTCACTAAAAACCTCAAGAACGATATCACTCTGCGGGAAGCCGTAGCTGTCATTAAAGACCAGTTGTAAGCTGTTCTAAGCCTTGCTCGTAAGCCTCTGTGTCGCTGACATGGAGGCTTATTTTTTGCCTTGTCACTATCAACCAATGGCATTAGCAAATCAACTTGAAATAACAGAACTAACCACACATATAAAAATTGATTCAATCATCTGTAAATCAACCTATTATAAACACCATAATATTGCGAATAAAATTAGCAAACATGCAACTAATGGCTGCAGCATCCTGTTTACTTAGCATGACAACGACAATCGAGAACAACATCCTTCCGCTCGTTACGGACGAGCAAAAGCAAGCCGAGGAAACCTGGCGCAAGTCTATTCCAGCGCAGGTGTTTCTCAATTACTTCTTTGCCATCAATTACCACATCCAGGAGAATGATGATGCAACGGGCGGCTTGCAGCACCTCCCCTTCTTCCGGGCTCACCAAGCAGAGTTGACGGAGGCTGACATTCAAGCGGTAAGCAAGCTGCTGCAGGCCTGCTGGAGCACGGAGTATGCCTTGCGGGCCACGGCCGAGCTGGGCGACGAAGAATATCTGCGCAATGCCCTGCACTGGACGTTCCCCCAGGCCTACCACACTATTCTGTCGGGTTTGCAGGCTTTCCTGTATACAGCCGGCGTGCGGTCCAATAATCCTTCTTTGATTCGGCGGGAAGTTGGTCGGTTGGTAGTGCGCAATGCCTATCCACGGCCGGTATCGTTCTACGCCGCTGGTGCCTACGGTGACTTCAGCATTCATCGTTTGCCGCTGGCTGGCTATAAGCCCGGCCTGCACATTGCGGGCAAGGAAATCGAGGCTCAGGCCCAGATCGGGCAGTTTCTGCGCACCACCCGCAAGATGAAAGCCCAGTGGACGCGCCTGCAGGTGCAGGCCAACCCCAACACGGCCCTGCGTAGCCAGAAGACGGGCAAGGTGCTCGATAAGTGGACAGCTTCGCACTGGCAGCAGATTACCTGGCGCTTGGGCTACACCACCATCTTCGACTTGCTGGGCCGCCTGCGCATCTCGCAGACCAGCCGTGAGATTGAGCGCTACGTGGAAGCCGAAATCGACTTCAAGCTTTTCCACCAGTCGCTGCTCAATATTGTGAGCTACCTCAACGGTATCCACGAGAGCTATATTGCCAAGGCCATGGGTCTGGAGCAGTATCAGAAGCTGGTGCAGGACTTGCCGAAGCACTTGCAGAACAACTTCGTTGTGGAGCGCCTGCGCACCCGCATCGAGCCGCTGCTCACGGGCCAGGAGCCTCAGCAGCAAATGGGCATCGCCGCCTAAGTGGCCTGTATATAAATCTAGTTGCCTTACTACATATAGACCTAAGCGCCATCCCAATGGGATGGCGCTTTTTGTTTATTTAAAAACCGTTCTGCAGAGCGCGGCGAAGCATCTCTCGCAGCTGCCGGTATTACGGTAAGCTGATTACCATAGCACGCGAGATTCCTCAACTCCGCTGCGCTGCGCTTGGAGTGACGTTCTTTTAGACAAGCTGTGAAAATCTAGGTTTCAGACTACCTTTGCAGGCTTATAAACAACCATTCTCATGCAGCACCTCAGCGAACAGGAACAGATACGCCGCCAGAAGCTGGAGGAACTTCAGAAGCTCGGCATTGAGCCGTATCCGTCCGAGCTATTCGATGTCAACTTCTACGCCCAGGAAATTCTCGATAACTACCACCCCGAGCTTAATAACTTTCAGGAAGTAAGCCTGGCGGGCCGGCTGATGTCGATTCGGGTGAAGGGTAAGGCCTCGTTTGCTGAGCTGCAGGACGCTTCGGGCCGCATTCAGCTCTACATCAACCGCGACGAAATCTGCCCCGGCGAAGACAAGGAGCTGTACAACACCGTCTTCAAGAAGCTGCTCGACCTGGGCGACTTTATCGGCGTAAAAGGCCGCGTGTTTGTCACGATGGTGGGCGAAACGTCGGTGCACGTGACCGGCCTGACGGTGCTCAGCAAGAGCCTGCGCCCGTTGCCCGTTGTGAAAGAGCGAACCGACGAAGTCACTGGCGAGAAAATCACCTACGACGCCTTCACCGACCCCGAAGCCCGCTACCGGCAGCGCTACGTGGACCTAGTGGTAAACCCGCACGTGCGCGACGCTTTCATCAAGCGGACTCAGCTGGTGCAGGCCATGCGCAACTACCTCAACGACAAAGGCTACCTCGAAGTAGAAACGCCGATTCTGCAGCCGCTGTACGGCGGTGCTGCCGCCCGTCCCTTCAAGACCCACCACAACACGCTGGACATGACGCTGTATCTGCGCATCGCCAACGAGCTGTACCTCAAGCGCCTCATCGTGGGCGGCTTCGATGGGGTTTACGAATTCTCTAAGGACTTCCGCAACGAGGGCATGAGCCGGTTTCATAACCCGGAGTTCACCCAAATGGAGCTTTACGTAGCCTACAAAGACTACTACTGGATGATGGACCTAGTGGAGGAAATGGTGGAGCGCGTGGCTATGGCTTTGCACGGCAAAACCGAGGTGCAGGTGGGCGAAAACCTCATCAACTTCCAGCGCCCCTGGAAGCGCTTCACGATGGCCGAGTCTATTGAGCACTTCACCGGCTTCAACATCGACGGCAAGAGCGAGGACGAGCTGCGCGCTGCTGCCAAGGAGCTGAAAGTGGGCCTCGACCCGAGCATGGGTAAAGCCAAGATTATCGACGAAATCTTCGGGGAGCATGTGGAGCCTAAGCTGATTCAGCCCACGTTCATTACTGACTACCCGGTGGAAATGTCGCCGCTGGCTAAAAAGCACCGCTCCAAGCCGGGCTTGGTGGAGCGTTTCGAGGCAATCTGCAACGGTAAGGAAATCTGCAACGCCTTCTCTGAGCTCAACGACCCCATCGATCAGCGCCAGCGCTTCGAGGACCAGTTGGAGTTGGGCAAGCGCGGCGACACCGAGGCCATGGTACTCGACGAGGACTTCCTGCGCGCCCTGGAGTACGGCATGCCGCCCACGGCCGGCCTGGGTATCGGCATCGACCGCCTGAGCATGATCATGACCAACTCTAACTCGATTCAGGACGTGCTGTTCTTCCCGCAGATGAAGCCGGAGTACAGCAAGTCAGAAAATGCGCCTAAGCCGGAAGGTGAAGAGTAGGCGCCTGCTGGCCTGAAAATCGAAAAGCCTCCTGCGTAAAGTCGCAGGAGGCTTTTCTTTTGATAACGAACCTATTGATGTCTTAACGGGATTCTTAAAAGAAGCTTACCAAAGTTGCTGTACGATTTTGCTACCGGAGGTTTTGAATTTCTGGCAGAAGCTCTACAGCGGGCAATTTTGCTTTCAAGACATCCCAACTTCTTATAAGTTGGTTATGGCTTCTTTTACGGCATGCAGAGCGCAGGGTTACGAAATGACTGAAAAAATTTAATCCGGCAACTGCGCCACAACAAAGTGCCGGCTGCTCCGTCTGCCCTGCTATACCATCATCTTCAAGAATATGAGCAAGCGCGCCTACCAATATCGTTTACGTCTGGAGCAATAGCCGGCATCAACCCGGACAGCCCGAAACATAAGCCGGTGGAGCTAGCGTTTGAGAACCACGACGATATATTTCTCATTATCGAGCGGATGCGCCAGCGCAACCTGTTTGAGGAGCCCGGACAAGCCACTGAGTTTGCCATTGGCCTCAAGCTGTTCAGCGAAGTGCTGCTGAAAAACCGCCAACATCCGCTGTTTGACGAGCTGGGTCCGGCTTTCAAAACGTTTATGCAACGGTTGAAATCGGCCGGCCCTCCGGCGGCAGAACCTGGACCAACGGCAGACGGGTAGCAACCCCGTAAAAATCGAAAAGCCTCCCACGTAATGTCGTGGGAGGCTTTTCTTTACTACAACTGGCTTACCCTTCCAATCGGGTGCTAGTAGAGAAATGTGCGATGGACAAGTCTGATTTTGCTGGCAGTACATAACCGTTACTACCAGAAGCTCCTACTGTCGGCAATTTTACTTTACCAGCTTCTCCGACCTTCTTTCAAGCTCGTTGTAGTGTCTTTAACGGAGCACCTGTCAGAAGGTTACAGCTCGCCGAAAAAAATTACAGGGAGCGGCCGTATTCGCTGCTGCCCGATGCTTCCGGATTAATGGTTTCCTCTGGCGCGCCGGGCGTGTTGGCGCTAGTGGTGGCGTGGGAGCTGGCGCCAGTGTCCCGGGTCATGGCGCTGAGCACATCGTCGGCGGCGCTACGGCTTTCGGCGGTGGTATCAGGGGCCACCTCGCCGGTAGCGGGCTTGTTGATGCGGGCCACGGCTTCGTTGAGAAGCTTGGTGAGGTCGTCGCTCCACTTCGTGGCCGACTTTTTCAGGCCGGTGCGGGTTTCCTCGCCGGTTTCGGGGGCCAGCAATAGGCCGGCAACAACGCCGGCGGTAGCGCCAACGAGCAAGGACAGGATTACTTTACCGCTAGTGTCTTTCATCGGAAAATTCGGAAAATGGGTAAGCTGTGAAATAAAGGTGGCAAGCGCCAGCAAAAGGGCTTCCGCCGAAATCTAACGCGGATGGAAAACGAAAGTTGTACGAAAAACGGCCCCGCTCCTTTGCAGGAAACGGGGCCGTTTGTGCATCAGCTGCGCTGTAGGTGGCTTACAGGTCGTTCAGCAGCTTGGTGATTTCGCGCTTGCCTTTGCCCAGCTTGGACTGCAGGCGGCCTACCAGCTCGTCGCCTTTGCCTTCGGTGTACTCCAGGTCTTCGTCGGTGAGCTGCGCGTACTGCTGCTTCAGCTTGCCTTTCGACTCGTTCCAGTCACCTTTCAGGTTCAGGCTGCTGCCTACGCCGGTGATGCCCATATCCTCGAGCTTCTCCACGTAGCCTTTGAACTTCGAGTCCAGCTCTTCGCCATACTTCGAGAGCTGCTCGCCCAGAGTGCCGCTGTATTTGGTGGCCGCGCTACGCAGGTTTTCGCGGGTTGCCTTGCCTTTATCGGGAGCCATCAGCATACCGGCAATGATACCGGCGCCAGCGCCAGCCAAAGCAGCCAAAAGGATTTTACCGGAGTTGTCTTCTTCGTGATACGACATGGTGTTGAGGGAGAATAGATGAATGATTGAACAGTGGTCGGTCGGACTAGTTCGTGTGTGGTAGAGGCCCTGCGCCCCCTAAATTGCCTGGGGCAAGCTCGGCGGCAGTGGGGCCATTCTGCCTGCCTATACGAAGCCAGACGGCCGGGGTTATGGCCGCAAGCTAAAAAATAGTCAAAGCAGAATATCTATGTTACCGTTACATATTTGCAGCAAGCTCGTTAGTGAGTTTCTGACCTTTTATTTCTTGCTCATGCTCCGATTTGGCGCAGCCACTCTGCTGCTTTTCTCGTTTCTGGCCTGCAACCGGGCCACGCCACCTGCTGCCACTACCGTTCCGTGCATCGACCCGGCCAAAATCAGGCAGGATGTGGCCTGCACCATGGACTATACGCCGGTGTGCGGCTGCGACGGCAAAACCTACGGCAACGCCTGCGTGGCCACCAACGCCGGCGTAACTTCCTTCACCAAAGGCGAATGCCCATCCTCCACAACCAACTAACACCTGCCGCTCATGTCCGAAAAAAGGTATTTCCGCCAGCAGAACCCCTTTCGCGTCCCGACTACCGACGGCAAGCTCATTGAGGAGCACATCGGCTTGGCCAGCACCCAGACCGGCCAATACAGCGTGGCCCACATGGTGGCCCCGCCCCAGTGGAGCGAGCCCCACCAGAACCCGCAGTTCGACGAAATCACCATCGTGGTGCGGGGCCGCAAGCAATTCGAGGTCGACGGCGACGTGATTGAATTAGGCGCCGGCGAGTCGCTGCTGATTAAAGCCGGGGCCCGGGTACGCTACTCCAACCCCTTCGACGCAGAGTGCGAATACTGGTCGATCTGCGTGCCAGCCTTCTCGATGGACACCGTGCACCGGGAAGCGTAGCAACGCGGTGTAAAGTGGTGGATTGTCACTAGTTAAGACCCCATAAGTGCCCAAATTCAGGAGAGCTCAGCGGCCGGGTGCTGTTGAGCTTTCTTTGCTTTCAACAGTCTTATAGGAAGCTTAGCCAAACGGCGGCTTCTGCCTATATTACCGGTAATTACCCGGCCCTAACGTTTCCCGCATGGATCAGCGCATTATCAACCTGTTTGACGAATACACCCATAAGCCGCTCTCGCGCAAAGATTTTATTGAGCGGCTGGTGAAGCTGACCGGTGGCATGGCTCTGGCTATGTCGGCCCTCTCGATTCTGGACCCAGGCTACGCTGAGGCCGCCACCGTTGAGGAAACCGACAAGGACCTGGTGCTGGAGGAAGTGACCTGGCCCGGCGACGAGGCCACGATGAAAGGCTACCTGGCCCGCCCTAAAGGCCGCAAGAAACGGGGCTCGGTGGTGGTTATCCACGAAAACCGGGGCCTGACGCCCCACATCAAGGACGTGACGCGTCGCGTAGCCAAAGCCGGCTACTTGGCGCTGGGCGTCGATGCGCTGTCGCCGCTGGGCGGCACGCCGGCCAACGAAGACGAAGGCCGTACTTTGATTGGCAAGCTGGATGCCGTGCAGAACCTGGGCAACTACCTGCGGGCCCTGAACTACCTGCGCAGCCGCCCCGACAGCAACGGCAAAACCGGCTGCGTGGGCTTTTGCTGGGGCGGGGCCCTGGCCAACCAACTGGCTGTCCACGACTCACAGCTGAACGCGGCCGTCGCCTACTACGGCATGCAGCCCAAGGCCGAGGACGTGGGCCTGATCAAAGCCACCGTGATGCTGCACTACGGGGGCCTGGATGAGCGGGTAAACGCCGGGGCCGCAGCCTACGAAGCCGCTCTGAAAGCCGCCCACGTGCCGTACGAGCAGTACATCTACGAGGGAGCCAACCACGCCTTCAACAATGACTCCTCCCCGGCCCGCTACAATGCGGAGGCTGCTAAGCTGGCCTGGGACCGAACCCTGCGGCTGTTCAAGGAGAAGCTCGCTTAACACGAAAAAGGCCCGACAGCTACCTGCCGGGCCTTTTTTAATAGTGCTGTTTAGCATTGCCGCTACTCAATTCTAGTAACCCGCAGATAGTCAAGCATGGCTTGATTTACGGTGCCGTGCATGTTCTCATTGGCGGGTTCCAGCGCCAGGGTTAGTGGGTGGCTACCCTTCTCCAGGCGTACCAGCACCGGGTTGGTGAAGCCCCAGTTCGACCACTCGTCTACGCCGCGCTGGGGCAGCACCACGGTACCCAACAATTGCCGGCCGCGGCGTAGCGTCCGGATGCCGCACTTGTTGCTGGTGTTGATGGGGCCGTTGCCGTTGGCGTAGCGGAAGTCTAGGGCGTAGAGGCCGGCTTCGGACACGGTGATGGGCACTGCCAACACTTTGTTCTGAGTTTTGCTGATTTCAACGAAGCCCGCGCCGGTGTAGCCTTGGTACGGCTTCCCAGCCCTGGACTTGGCATTTCCCAGGTCGTAAATGCGCCGCAGCTTATCGGCCCCGACGGGCAGCGGCTCACTGGCAAACGACTCGAAACCCTGCGCATCCACGGCCAGCACCTGATACTCGGCGTAGCCTGCGGTAAGCGGCACGGCAAACTCGGGGGTGGTCGTGCGGGCCGCAAACTGCCCATTGCGCAGCACTTGGTACGCTTTGGCCCCTTCCACCGGCTGCCAAGTCAGGCTACCATTGGCGTAGCGCACGGCCGGCGTAGCCGGCGACACATGGTGGGCCACCTGACTGACTTTATAGTCGGGCTCGGGCGCGCTGTTTACCAGCTTGATGCGCACAGTATGGGCGCCGGTCAGCGTGCCGGGCACGGCGGCATTAGGCAGCGGCTGGCCGTCGAGCGTGATGGTGTCGATGCGCTTGCCGTAGCCTTCCAGCTCGATATTAAGCACGGCTTGGCGGTATTTAAAGCCGGTGAGCTTGCGCGTGCCTTGCAGGGACCGAGGCACGAAAGGCCGGAACACGAGCTGGTCGGCTTCGAACTGCATGCCGAACAGGCCCTTGTATACCAGCCCCAGGCTGCCAGACAGACTCCAGAGCATCACGCTGCTATTCACTTGCGTGCCGGCAAAGTCGCCGTTGCTGGCCACGAAGTTTTCCTTGTTGGTAAGAAACAGCGCGGCGGGTCGGGCCACGGCGGCCAGGCTGGCCATGAAAGCTGCTTCATTGCCGACCTGGGCGGCGGCCAGCCCCCAGTAGCTCTGCACGAAGGGCCACACGGCGTTGTTGTGGTAGGGCGGAATGTCCGGAATCTGGGGGTAGATGCAGGGAATGCCGTAGTCCATTGTGGGAGTACTGGCCACCACCCTTTTGGCCCGGGCCTCGTCGGTAATGCCAAACAAGACGGCCAGGGCTTCGCCTAATGCTTCCGCTTTTGAGGAAATCTGCTGGAAGGTGCGTCCGTAGCGGTACTGGCCGTAGTAGCCCTTTTGTTCCAGCCACAAATGCGCATTCATGCCCGATTCGATGCGCTTAGCCTGTTCACGGGCCAAGCGGGCAACGTCGTTTTGTCCTAACTTATCGGCCATCCAGGCCAGCACCTGGTGGCCTTGGTAATGCACAGCGTTGGTTCCCAGACTTTCTGATTGGTAGATGTCGCTCGGCTGCATCCACTTCGGGTAGGTCTGCTCGCGCCAGTCCAGAAACGACGATTCGCCGCGCACGAGGCCGGTTACGGGGTTGTAGGCGTTTTGCCGGTCATCGTCGATGGACGCTTTAATGATAGGATACACCTTGCGCAACCAGGCTTCGTCGCCGGTGGTTTTGTAGATTTCCCAGGCGGCCACTGCCCAGATTATCCGGTCGGTGGAGCATGGGTAGGCCCCGCCGGTGCCGGTGTCCTGAATGATGCGGCCCGCGGGCGTGACTTTGCGCAGCAGGTTGGTTTTGGCTACCTCGGGCTGCAGCGCGGCCTGGGCCAGAATAATAGAGTAGCTGATGTCGCGCGTCCAGACGCCGGCCCACTCCTGGCCCGTGCGGAAGGTCCCGTCGGGTTCCACAGCCCGCTTGGCTTCTTCCAGGGCCAGATTATACAGCGCATCCAGCAGCGGGTAGTCGGAGGTGAGCTGCGGAAACGAGGAGGTATCCAGCGTCGGCTGCCACTGCGCGGCCGTGGTTTTGGCGTTGGCGTGGGCATTGAGCACGATGGTCGTTTCGTAGATGCCGTTGCCGTCGGGGTCTTGCAGCTCCAGTTGGGGCTTGTTGCCCAGGTTATCGAAATCCCAGCTCAGGGGCACGGTGTTGCCAGCCACATACACGTGCTTCAGGTCAGCTTTGTACAGTTTCTGCCCGTTGTAGAGCTGGTAAAAGCCCTGCTTCTCAAACGCGGCCAGCACGGGCCGCATGTCCAGCCGGATTTTGAGCGGCGTATCGGGCGCCAGATAGGTGTTGGCGGGCACCGGCGTTTGGTCCACGTACTGCTGACCAAACATAAGCAGCGGCGTTTCCAGCGGCTGCCCGTCCCGGGGTATGGCCACCACCGTGTGGTCCTGGCCGGGCTGCATTTCATTGTCCTGGCCATTGAGGCTGAACTTGAAGCTTACCCGTGGGCTCTGAAACGCGTTGGCCGGGCTTTGGTAGCTCGAGGTCAGGGCGGTGCGCGAAATGGCCCGCGCCACGTGGCGGCCCTGCACCAGACTGTCGCGGTAGAGCGTGTAGGCCGCCGACTGCCACACCGGCGCTACAGCAGCCGTGGCGGGTGTGGCGGCCGGAACTGGGGAAGTATTCTTGGTCATCTGGCAGGATGCTAGCGTGAGCAGAGGCAGAACTATGCAGGCGCAGAAGCGGGGAGAATTCATATGGGAACAAGTGGGGCGGGAAGCTCTAAGCTACGCGACCGGGAGGACAACGCGCCACCTCCCTCCTATACGCGCATGAAAAGGCCCCACCGACGCGGCTGGTCGGCGGGGCCTTTTCAGTAGACGGGTACCGGCAGAAGCTACTGGGCCTTACCGGCCGTCGGCTGCGGCTTGCGGGGCAGCATCTCGTCGCGCATGGCGGCCTGGTACACAAACGTGGCGACAACCACCGAGGCCTGCTTGAGGTCGTCGGCGGGCAGCCGCTCGTAGGTGTCCATGTTGGTGTGGTGGGTGCGGGTACCGTAGTCGAGCGGGTCCTGAATGAACTGGAAGCCGGGCAGCCCCACCGCATCAAACGAAAGATGGTCGGTGCCACCGGTGTTGCGCAGCGTCACGGTAGTAGCGCCCAGATCGGCCAGGGGCTTGAGCCACTCGCTGAAAATTGGGGCTGCCGCCGCGTTACCCTGGGCATAGATGCCCCGGATTTTACCCGCGCCATTGTCGAGGTTGAAGTAAGCCGCCAGCCGGGCGTGCTCGGGCCGCAGCTGCATGGTGGCGGGGTCGGCGAAATGGTTTTTCACGTAGTTTTTCGAGCCGTGCAGGCCCTGCTCCTCCTCGCCCCACAGCGCAATGCGGATAGTGCGGCGCGGCTGCACCCCGGCGGCTTTCAGAATACGCACGGCCTCCATCATCACGGCGCAGCCCGCGGCATTGTCGGTGGCGCCGGTGGCGGCGTGCCAGGAGTCGAGGTGGGCGCCGAGCATCACCACTTCGTTCTTGAGCTTGCGGTCGGTGCCCGGAATTTCGGCTACCACGTTGTAGCCTTTCAGATCCTGGGTCTGGAAGCGGGTGCGGGTTTCCAGCTCAATTTCCACCGGAATGCTGGCCTCGGCCAGCCGAATCAGCCGTAGCTGGTCTTCGGGCGCCATTTCCATTTCGGGCAGCACAGGCTTGGCGTCGGGGGCATAAGGCGCGCCGTTGCTGGTAAAGAACGTCCCATCGGAGCCGCCCCGGGTGCTGAGCACGGCGGCGGCGCCCTCGCTCAGGTAAAAATCGGCCATCTTGGCGCGCAAAGCCAGCTGGGCGCGGCGGGCCGCCAGGCGGTCAGCGTCGGGGGCCGTAGCAGCCGCTGCAGCCGGCACCTCGGTCATCTTTTTCAGCTCCTCGGCCGTGTAGCGGCGGGCATCGGGCTCGAAGCCGGGCTTGGGCGGCGTGCCTACTTCCGTCAGCACGATTTTATCGCGCAGCTGGCCTTTGTACTTATCTAGGTCGGCTTCGGTGGCGGCTTTTACCACCACTACCGCTTTTTTCACGGCTCCGTTGGTCGAGGGCGTCCAGGCTTTGGGCGCCCCAATCATGGCGTGGTAGTAGGGCGCCGTCATGGCCACGTACGACTTCTCGATGTCCCAGCCCCGCCCAAACGTGCCCCAGGGCTCCACATTGGCATTTACCAGGCCCCAGCTGGCCAGCTGGTTTTTAGTCCACTCGTTGGCGCGCTGCAGGCCCGGGGAGTTGGCCAGGCGCGGGCCGCTCACGTCGGTCAGGTAAAAGGCGGTTTCCATCACGCGGGAGCGGTCCATGCCCTCATCCCGAATTTTGGTAAGAACGAGCTGGTCGGTTTTTTCGGCGCGCTGGGCGTGGGCGGCCGAAGTCAGCAGGCTGCCGGCAAGGAAGAGGAACGGTAGAGGACGCATAAGCAACGGCTAAACAAGGCTGGTTTCGAAGCTAAAGTAACGGATGCAGGCCGCCGCGTTGCAGCCGCCCGGTTTAGCCAGCCTTGCCTGCCCCTTCAATCGTAACTCACCGGCCCCGGGCCTAGCTGGCAAGCGCCGGGCCCTGCTTACTCGGGAAGTTGCTGGCCGAAATGATCCATCAGGATGCCGTTGACCTTTTCTTTCGTCAGCGGCTTATTCAGAAACCCGGCAATATTCAGGCTTTCCACCCGCTGCACGTCGCGCGGGTGAAGGGAGGTCGTCAGCACGATGATAACGCTGCGCTGGGGCTGTTTCCGCACCACGGGCAGCTCGTCGTAGGCAGCCAGAAAGTCGAAGCCGTTCATTACGGGCATGTTCACGTCCAGCAGAATCAGGGCTGGGCAGCCCTCGGGCGAGGGGCAGTTTTGCTCAATCAGGGCAAGGGCTTCCTTCCCGTTCAGGGCCACGAGCAGCTTATCGGTCAGGGCCAGCTCGTCGAGCAGGCGCTGGTTCAGAAAGTTCGTGATAGGATCGTCGTCGACTAACAGAATAGAGGCAAGAGCTGGCATGCGCAGGGATGGTAAGCGAAAGAGGGGCTTCAATAGCAGTGTTCTGCCCCAACTAATCTCCTAGCATACGTAACTCCCAACTTACTGTTTAAAATAAACCGTAAAGGTGGAGCCCACCCCGGCTTTGCTTTCCACGCTGATGGTGCCGCCGGCGTTGTCCAGTATCTTCTTAACCATATAGAGTCCGATGCCGGAGCCCTCCACATGGTCGTGGAAGCGGCGAAACATGCCAAACAGCGGTCGGTCCGGGGTCAGGTCAAGGCCCAGACCGTTGTCCTGCACGCGCAGCATCACCGCCGAGCCCTCGGGCTGGCAGTGGATGCGGACGCGCAGGGGCCGGGCCGGGTCGCGGTACTTGAGGGCATTGCTGAGCAGGTTATAGACTACGCTGCGCAGGTTTTTGCGGGAAAAGGGTACGGCGGGGCAGGTCTCCACCTCAATGGAGAGGTCGGCACCCGACTCCTGAATGGCGGGCTGCAAATCCAGGGTTACTTCCCGCAGAACCTCCTCGACGCTGACCATGGCCGCGGGCTGCTCGTTTTCCTTCTGCAGCTTGGTTACCTCGGTCAGGTGGTCAATCGTGTTCTTGAAGCGCTCCACCGAGTCTTGCATCATGCTGATGATGGGGCCCACCTGCGCGGCCGTGTGGGCCGGGGGCATATTCAGCTCTTCCAGCAGCACGCGCAGCAGCCCTTCAATGTTGGCAATGGGCGCTTTCAGGTCGTGGGAGGCGGTGTAAATGAAGTTGTCGAGGTCCACGTTGATGCGGGCGAGCTGCACGTTGGTAGTGTGCAGCTCGTCGTTGGCGGAAGTCAGGCCGGTATTGGCCTGAGCCACGCGCTGGCGGGCCAGCACCTGCTCGGTTACCTCGTAGGCAAATACCAGCACCCCGTCGATGTTGCCCTGCTCATCGAAGCGCGCCTGGTAGGTGAAGTTGAAGTACATGTCTTCCGGGGGCATGCCTTCGTGGCGGGCGGCCGGGGCCGGCACTTCCTTGCCCTGCACCGTTTCGCCGGTGGCATACACCCGCTCCAGCAGCTCTTGTACCGGGCTGCCCACCAGCTCGGGCAGGGCTTCCCAGATGGATTTGTTCTGCAGCCGCCGGCCCGGAAACAGCTGCTGGTAGCCCGGGTTTACCAGCTCGAACACCAGCGCGGGGCCGTCCAGAATGCAGATGGCCGCCGGAGCCTGCATAAAAAACTGCTCCAGCCGGGCTTTTTGCCGCTCGGCTTCGGTTTGGGCCTGCTGCACCTGCTCGGTGCGCATGGCGACCCGGTTTTCCAGCTCCTGATTCAGCTGCTGCAAAGAGTCCTGGGCCCGGAACAGCTCCTCGTTGTTGGCCCTGATTTCTTCGTTGGCGGCCTGCATTTCCTCGTTGGCGGCGGCCAGCTCCTCGTTAGCCGTGGCCAGCTCCTGGTTGGCATCCGTTACCTGTTGCCGGCTCTGCTCCGTCTGCTGGCGGGCCACTACCTGGTCGGTCACCTCGTAGGCAAACACCAGAATCCCATCGATGGCGCCGCTCAGGTTGCGCAGAGCCTGATACACGAAGTTGTAGTAGCGGTTGCCCAGCGTGCCCGAGTTGGCGTGGTCGAGCTGCACCAGCATTTCGGTGGCGTAGTAGGTGTGGCCCGAGCGGTAGACCCAGTCGAGCAGCTCAAAAATGGGCTGCCCCACCAGCTCGGGCATGGCCTGCCGAATAGGCTTGTCCAGAATTTCGCGGCTGCCCACCAGCTGCTGATACTGAGGATTCACTAATCGAAAAATGTGGTCGGGGCCCTCAAAAAGGGCAATCATGGCCGGGGCCTGCATCAGAATGCTGTGCAGCTGCTGGCGCTGCAGCTCGGCCTCGGCGCGGGCTGCCTTCTCCCGGGCCTGGCTTTCGCGCAGGGCTAGCTCGGCGTTGGTGCGGCGCTGGTTGACCGTGTCGGTGAAAATAATCAGCAGCCCGTCGCCCACGCGCTGAGCCGTTACCTCGAAGTAGTTGTCCAGCCCGTCGGCCTGGTAGAGAAACTCGTGGTGGCCGGCCTCACCCGACTGAAACGTGCGCCGGTAGAAATCGAAAACGCCGGAGGGCAGGCTGCCGGGCAGGTAGTGCAGAAACGACTCGGAGGGCTGCGCCGGCAAATCCAGCATGCGCTGCGCGGCCGGATTGAGCTGGAGCCGGCTTAGGTCAACGATGTCGTCGGAGCCGGGCTCCGCTACCACCGGGTACGCCAGGATGATGCCGTTCAGCGAGTTTTCCAGCAGACTGAGCAGGAGTGCTTCTGGAGGAAATACGGCGGACAGCTCGGAGGATAAATGCAATGGCAACACAACGATACAGGTGAATAAGGTTAAGATGCCAGGCTGAAAAAAAGTTTATCTGCGACCTGTGAATGGGTAAAATACGCAAGTTTGGCTACATCCAGTGCCTTAGCGGACCGCCCCGGGCCTGCTGCCCTACCCCGCTACACGGCCGGGCCCAGCAGCTTGTCGGGGGTGATGGGCAGCTCCCGGATGCGGCGGCCGGTGGCATGAAATACGGCGTTGGCCACGGCGGCGGTGAAGCCAATCAGGCCGATTTCGCCCATGCCTTTGGCGCCCATCGGGTCCAGGCGCAGGTCGGGCTCGTCGATGAACAGCACGTCGATATCGGGCACGTCGGCACTCACGGGCAGGTGGTATTCAGCCAGCTGCGGATTCACGTACCAGCCGTAGCGGTGGTCCATGCGGGCTTCCTCCATCAGGGCCATACCAATACCCCACACCACCGAGCCGTAGACCTGGCTGCGGGCCGTCTTGGCATTGAGCACCCGCCCCACATCCAGCGCCGATACCACCCGGCTGACGCGCACCACGCCGGTGGGCTCGTGCACGCGCACCTCCACAAAGTTGGCGCAGAACGACTTGCCGACGTACTTTTTCTGTTCCTCATCCGGCTCCACTTCCCGCGTCAGATCCAGACCCATCAGGTTGTGCTGGCGCAGGATATCGGCGTAAGACAGCTGCACTTTCGCGTCGCGCACCAAGCGCACCACCCCGTTTTCGGCCACAACGTCGGTTGGTTTCAGGCGCCGCTTCTGCCAGTCGGGAGTGCTGCGGGCCAGCGTCAGGAGCTGCTGCTGCACGGCCGCGCCCACGGCATGCACCGCCGTACCCACCGACACCGCCGTGTGGGAGCCAAACTGCCCCGGCGCGGGCGGCAGCCGGGAGTCGCCCAGCTCGAAGCGGATATTGCCCACGGGCACCCCGCTGGCCTGGGCCGCAATCTGGCTCATGATGGTAGCCGTGCCGGGGCCCGCGTCGGCGGTAGCGGCCTGCACCAGCAGGCGGCCATCGGCAAACAGCTGGGCGCGGGCCGCCGCCTTCTGCCGCTCCGACTTGTAAATTCCCATGCTCATACCCTGCCCGACCAGCCACTGCCCGTCGCGGGTGGCGCGGGGCTGGCGGGGGCGCTGGTTCCAGCCAAACTGGGCGGCGCCCCGCTCGTAGCAGGCGCGCAGCTGGTTGCTGCTCCAGGGCTTGCCGGTGGCCGGGTCAACGTCGGCGAAGTTCTTCAGGCGCAGGGCCAGCGGGTCCATGTTCAGGGCGTAGGCCAACTCATCCACCGCCGATTCGAGGGCAAACGAGCCGCTGGCCTCGCCGGGGCCGCGCGTCCAGGCCGGGGTGCTCAGGTCGAGGGCCACCAGCTGGTACTGGGTGTTGAGGTTGGGGCAGCGGTAGGCCGACTTGGTGGGGTCAATGATGCGCTCGGCAAACTCCTCGTGGCGGGAAGTCTGCCCCAGGGCCTCGTGCGTGATGCCCACCAGCTGCCCGTCGGCGGTAGCGCCGATTCCCACTTTCTGAATTGAATAGGGCCGGTAGCCCACCAGGTTGAACATTTGGTCGCGGCGCAAAGCCACTTTCACCGGCCGGCTCACCAGCTTGGCACCCAGAATAGCGGCTACTTCCTGGGGCCAGATGCGTGAGGAGCCCCCGAACGCGCCGCCCACGAACGGGGAGTACACCTGCACGCTGGCCTCGGGCAAGTTGAACATACGCATCAGATCCTGCTGGGCCACTTTCGGGGCCTGGGTTTTATTGTAGACCGTCAGCTTGCCCGCCTCCCACTGGGCAATGGCGGCGTGGGGTTCCATGGGGTGGTGCATCTGCACGGCGGTGCGGTATTCCTGCTCGATGCGGACCGGGGCCTGCCGGTAGGCGTTGGGCTGGCCGCGGAGGTGGTCGTCGGCTTTCTGGGGCTTGCGGCCCCGGCCGCGGTGGGCCGCTAGGTCGGTTTCGGGTGGGGTGGCGTCATACTGCACCCGCACCAGGGTGGCCGCGTGCTGGGCGCGCTCCAGCGTATCGGCAATGGCCAGGGCCACGGGCTGGTTGGCGAAGTGAATCTGCTCGTCGTGAAACACCCGGATTTCCTGGCCGGCCAGCCGCGGGTTGTTGTTGGCCTTGGCATCCTGGTAAGCCGGCACGCCGGGCGAGTTGCGGTAGGTGAGAACGGCCAGCACGCCGGGCGCCTTCTCGGCCGCCGTCGTATCGAGGCTCCGGATGCGGCCCCGCGCCACGGTGCTGGTCAGCAGCACGCCGTGCACCACGCCGGGCACGGCATGCTCGGCGGCATAGCGGGCCTGGCCGGTTACTTTCAGGCGGCCATCGACGCGGCTCAGGGGCTGGCCAATGCTGGCGGTGGTGGAGGCAGGGGTTTCCATAGGTCAGGGTCGGCCCGCCGGTAGCAGCAGCGGAGGAGCTTCTTTACGCGACAATTCGCCCTGCGTTTTCCGGTCTATATTACAGCACGTTTCCGCTTGCTACCGTTGCCACCCGTTTATGTCAAACGTGAATTCCCAGTTACAATCCTTATTCGAGCAGCACAGCATCAGCACGCTTGCGGTGGACGACAAGGTTCTGCTCCTAACCCGGCAGCCCACGCTGCTCCAGTCGCGGGTGATGTCCCGGCAGTTTCCCAACGGCGCTACGTCCCAGCTCGACGTGCGGCTGTTCATCAAAGACCTGGTGCTGGTAGAAAGCTTTGGTGACGTAGGCGAAACACCCGAGGCAGCTTTGGCCAATAATCTGGCAAATTTTGCCCATAACAGCCTGCATGTGTTCCTGGCAGCCCTGCAGGCGGCGGAACAGAATGACCAGGTAACGGTGGAAGACTGGCAGATCAACGATTTCCACTGGCGGGCCTATATTGGAAACTACGGCATCAAATCGACCAAAGGGCAGCTCGTGCCCGTGCCGGAAGAGCTATTCCCGCAGTTGGTTGGCCTTGTTCAGAGCTTACCCCTCACGCAGGACTACCATTGGTTTCGCTTCTTCGTTTCCAGTAATGACGGGCAGGTTTCCGCCCCTGAAGTTCTCTTTGACAACGACCCTTTACCTACCGCCAAACTAGAGTTTACCAATTTCACCTGGCCCCTTACACCTGATTTCTACAGCATCCGGTTGTTCCTGGTTCTGCGGAAAGTCAGCTAATACCATTCCGTCCGTTATGCCTCTCTGAAAAAACAAGTCTTCACCATTCCCCTACCGCCATGACCGTCGAATACATCCGCTACCGTATTGCCGCCGAGCAGCAGCCCGTCTTCGTGCAGGCCATCGGCAGCGCCAACGAGCTGCTGGCCCAAGCCCCCGATTGCCTGAATTACCAACTCAGCCACTGCGAGGAAGACCCCGAGCTATTCATCTGGCGCATCGAGTGGACGTCGGTGGAGCGGCACCTCAACGGCTTCCGCAAGAGCCCGGCGTTTGGCGCGTTCTTTCAGCTGGTGAAGCCGTTTTACCAGAGCATTCAGGAAATGAACCACTACGCGGTGGTGGAGTGAATTGATTTATTAAAACACGGTGAGAATCTTACCCTTATTTGCTGTGACTAGCCTTGTCACACTGTCGTGCGCAACTGAAGAAACGCAGCCCGTAAAGCAATATCGTTTCTATGATTTCGACATGGCCGTGGAAATTCACACTTCCCTTGGAATCCATCGTAAGTACATTCTGGCTAATGCCTGGGCATATCACTCCAAGGAAGTGAATGAGAAATGGGAGTCCTACCCCTTAAAAACTAATTCTCTATACGTTGTTAATTACGATACGCCAACCAGCGTTTCATCTGACTCCAAGCCTTACGAATCCGCTCCTACCGATACTTTTCTCATTCTTTTGAGAAAGACCCAGATAGACACTATTTACACGCTTACCAGGGAAGCATTTACTATTCCATACCAGCAGAACACCTCTTCTGATGAAAAGCCGCCCAGTATAGGTTTCAACGACGGACTCTCAGCCCTCGTCACCCTGGATTTGGGTCTGCGCGGCGACTATTACCGGCTGGGAATAAGTGACGCCAATGATGGTTTTGATCTTCATACCTACCTGCAGGCAATTCTGGCGAAGCACAAGCAAACCCACCCCCAATAACCCCACTGCCCGCTCCCGCGTCTAACCGGACACTACCACACCGTGTCTGCCAAGCCGCTTATGAGTCTCTGGGAAATTATCCGCCGCCTCTACCCCTACGTGCTGCCCTACCGCCGCCTGGTCATCAGCACCCTGCTGCTGACGCTGGTGGGCTCGTTGGCGGCGCAGGTCAACCCGTTTGTGTTGCGCTATACCGTGGACACGGTGCAAAGCCTGCTCAACCGGGGCCTGGGGCTAACCCAGGGCCTGAACATGCTGCTGTGGGTGAGCGTGCTGCTGCTGGGCAAGGAAGTCGTCAACACCTTTATCCAGTTCGGGCAGAAGTTCTACGGGGAGAAAATCCGCATCAACGTGTCGAGCACCCTTTCCCAGGATGCCATTCACAAGCTGCTGAGCTACGAGCTGGGCTTTTACTCCGACAGCGGCAACCAGACCGGCAAGCTCCAGACCCGCATCGACCGGGGCGTGGAGAGCCTGATGAAGCTGGTGCAGAACTTCTTTATCGACATTCTGCCCCTGTTTGCCAACGCCATTGTAGCCCTGGTGGTCATGTTTATGGCCAACCTCTACGTGGGCCTGGTGGCCGTGGCGGTGCTGCCCGTCTACTTCTGGATCAGCTACCGGCAGGCCGATAAGCTCAATGGCACCCGCCGGGCGCTGCGGGGGCTGCGGGAGGCCAAAAGCCAGGGCCTGGTCAACCTGATTGACTCGGCGGTGGTCATCAAGAGCTTCGTGCGCGAAGACTACGAGGAGCAGAAACAGGCCCAGGTGCAGCAGAACCTGCAGAACGCCCAACTGGCGACGCGCAAAACCAACTTCCTCTACGACGGCCTCAAAACCTTCGTCGAGCAGGTCGGCGTGGTGCTCATCATCATCCTGACCGCCTACCTCGTGCTCGACCGGCAGATCAGCATCGGGGCCATCATGTTCCACATTCTGCTGTTCAACAACGTGTCGGCCCCCATCCGGCAGCTGCACCGCATCTACGACGAGATGAACGAGGCCCTGACCTACTCCGAAGGCTTCTTCGACATCCTCGACGCCGACGACGCCCGCGAGAAAACCGGCCCTATCCAGCCCGACGCGGTGCGTGGCACCTTCGACATCTGCAATGTGGACTTCACCTACCCCAGCGGCACCCAGGCCCTGCACGACGTGTGTTTGACCATCGAGGAAGGCAAAACCACCGCTTTGGTGGGCCTCAGCGGGGCCGGCAAAAGCACTATTATCAATCTACTCTGCAAGTTTTACGAACCGGATTCCGGCCAAATGCTGCTCGACGGCCAGCCCCTGGCCGACTACGACACCCACGCCTTGCGCCAGCGCATCGGGCTGGTGCTCCAGAAAAACCACATCTTCAAGGGCACCATCGAGGAAAACATCCGCTACGGGGTGATGGACGCCACCCTGGAGCAAATCCAGGCCGCCGCCCGCCAGGCCTACCTCCACGACCAGATTCTGGAGCTGCCCAAGGGCTACCAGAGCGACGCCCAGCAGCTCAGCGGGGGGCAGCAGCAGCGCATTGCCATTGCCCGGCTATTCCTCAAAAACCCGCCCATCATCTTCCTCGACGAGCCCACCGCCTCCCTCGACGCCATTGCCACCGAGCAAATCAAGAACTCGCTCGACGCCATCAAGCAGGGCCGCACGGTGGTCATCATCTCCCACAGCCTGGCCCAAATCGTGGACTCCGACTGCATCTACGTCATGAAGCAGGGCCGCATGGTGGAAAGCGGAACCCACGAGCAGCTCTACGACAAGCGCGGCACCTACCGCGAAATCTTCGACGCCTCAGCGAGAAGCCTGAATATCGAGAAGCTGGCGCGAGTGATGGTCGATGATGAGGATGAGGTCGGGGATACGGCGGCTTAACGTAGCTTTAGAGCGTGTTTGCACTTTACCCAAAGGGCATCTAGAACGTCATGCTGAGCTTGCCGAAGCATCTCTCCCGCAATGCTGATACTTTCGGGCGATAATGATACTGACCTTATAAACGAATGAATCTATCAATTACCTCTGCCCTGTTCGTATCCTTCACTGGAAGCGGAGCCGTTGTACCGGTTCTTTGATTTCGGTAAGGTGCGCCTTGGGGGCAGCCGTAAGGGCACTACGTCACCGAAATCCCAGGCATCTGCCGTGGCCTAAGCAGTACAGTTTCACGAATAACAATTCGATAGTCAACAGGGACCCGCTTCGAGAAGCGGGTCCCTGTTGTCGTTATGGGTAGTAGCTGCTTCGAGGAACGTGAGTCAACCGAACTGCTAGAAGGGCGACACGAGTAGAAGCGGGCCGCTACCGGAGTACCACATGGGCTTCGCGAGTAGAAGCGGCGGGCTTCCGAAGGGTTGGAAGGGCCTCGCTTCTCGAAGCGGAGCGGTTCCGGCACGTTTGCGTCGATCCGCTGCTACTCGTGCATATATGGATGTACTTTGCCCACCCATATTATTCTTGCCCTATGTCCCAATTCGACAATATCGAAACGTATGAGAAGCTTATTGGCACTGACTATAAGCCGCCGCTGGAGCGGTTTTCCCGCGTGCTGCTTCGCCTGGGAGTAGCAGCCGACGAAGTGCAACGCGCTTTTGACGGCTTTGAGTGGGACATGACAGACGACCTATTTGACACGGGCATCGTGTATGCGTGGGGCTGGGAGATAGCTGATTTCAAATTGGAAGGATCAGAAATCACCATTAGTCCGTTCGTAATGGGCTACACGCCCACAATTGATGCTGCTGTTGCGGATAACTGGTTTCATTGCGGGTTTCGGATAGACACAGATCAACTTATCCCGCAGTATATCTGGGGTGGGCATGTGCCATGGCATTACCCAGCCGAGGCACAGCAGCTGATAACTACGCTGGCCCGTGCTATGCACCAGGAGTTCGAGCAGGCCACCATCTATTTCACGGATATCAGCCAGGAAACAGACCTGACGGACGCTGTTATGAAGAACGACACAGGCAAAAGATGGCGGTTTAATTACGCCCTATTTCCCCTGGAACCTCTCAACCTATACATGCCCATTCCCGCCTCTCACGCCGGCCGGTTTAGCGGCGGCTGCTTCGAAGCCTGGAACCGGAATACCTGGCCGCAATTTACCAGCTGATAACTGCGGCGCAGTCGCTCGGCTGTGCCGAGTGACGCCTACGCGTGAGCAGCTGTGCTGCGAATTAGCCCGCACCGTCTGCGTGTAGAGACGCATACTTGCGTTTCAATCGTTGTTTACTTCGGATTGCGTGAGGGCAAATCGTTCAGCGAGGAGACGCAAGTATGCGTCTCTACATCGTGTAACGGCGTATGGGGTGAACAACTTAGCCGGCGCGGGACGCTCGGGGCAGAGGCCCTCCGGCATAGGCGCCACTCGGTATAGCCGAGCGACTGTGAGAGAGGGAGCGGCCTTTTGCTGGCGGGCCGTGGGCGGTTTACCGGTCAGGCAGTACCTTATGGGTATGAAAATCTCCCTGCTGCTGCTTGCCTTTGTATTGCTGCTTAGCTGCCCGGTGCGGGGGCAGACGGTGCCCTACGGCCGCAATGCGGCGGCGGGCAAGTATGCCGCCCTGCGCGGGGTGAAGCTGTATTACGAAACCTACGGGACCGGGCCCACGCTGCTGCTGCTGCACGGCAACGGGGGCAGCAGCCAGGATTTCAAGCAGACCATTCCCTACTTCGCCAGGCGCTACCGCGTTATTGCCCTCGACAGCCGGGCCCACGGTCAATCTGTGGATGCGGGCGACTCGCTGAGCTTCGAGATGCTGGCCGACGACTGCGCGGCCCTGCTCACCCAGCAGCGCCTCGATTCGGCCTACGTGCTGGGCTGGAGCGACGGGGGCATTACGGCCCTGGTGCTGGCCCTGCGCCACCCCGGTAAGGTGAAGCGGCTGGCCGCTACCGGCGCCAACCTCTGGCCCGACTCCACGGCCTGATGCCGGCCCTGTGGCAGCAGCTGCAGCGCGGCTACCGCGAGAATAAGAACCAGACCTTCACCGACCCGGCGCGCAAAAACGACTGGAAGGTGTTTCTGCTGGACGTGCGGCAGCCCCACATTCCGCTGGCCACACTGGCCCGCATCAAAGCACCCGCCTTTATCATGGCCGGCGACCGGGACGTGATTCGGCCGGAGCACATGGTGGCTATCTACCAGCATCTGCCCCGGGCCTGGCTCTGGATTGTGCCCAACAGCGGCCACGCGACGCTGCAGGAGCACGCCGACGAGTTCAACCGCAAAACCGACGCTTTTTTCCGCGCCCCCAGCATCCCGGCGCCCGCCCGCTAAACCAGCGGCACAAAACCTTTCGCCGCCTGTTGGGTAGAACGAAGCCGAACGCTGCCCTCCCGCGGCGGTGCCCGGACCTCCACTTTCGACCCAATAACATGCAGAATATAGCTTTAGTAGTCGGTGCCAGCGGCATCATTGGCAGCAACCTGTGCCAGGAGCTGCTGGCCAACAACTGGCTGACCTACGGCCTGGCCCGCAACCCCGGCTCCGCCGCCTCGGGCGTGCGCCCCGTAGCCGCCGACCTGCTCGACCCCGCCGGCCTGCAGGCCGCCCTGGCCGAGGTGCAGCCCACCCACGTGTTCATCACCAGCTGGCTGCGGCAGGACACAGAGGCCGAGAACATTCGGGTGAACGGGGGCATGGTGCGCAACCTGCTTGATGCCCTCTCGCCAAAAGGCACGGTGCGGCACGTGGCCCTGGTAACCGGCCTGAAGCACTACCTGGGCCCGTTTGATGCCTACGCTAAAAGCGGCACCCTGCCCGCCACGCCCCTGCGCGAAACCCAGCCCCGCCTCGACCTGGAAAACTTTTACTACGCCCAGGAAGACGAGGTATATGCCGCCGCGGCCCGCGACGGGTTTACCTGGAGCATCCACCGCCCTCACACCATCATTGGCAAGGCCGTGGGCAACCAGATGAACATGGGTACTACCCTGGCCGTGTACGCCACCATCTGCAAGGAAACGGGCCGCAAGTTCCAGTTTCCCGGCTCGGCGGCCCAGTGGAACGGCCTTTCCGACGTAACCGATGCCCGCATTATTGCCAAGCAGCTGGTGTGGGCCGCCACCACGGAAGCCGCCCGCAATGAGGCCTTCAACATCGTGAACGGGGACGTATTTCGGTGGAGCTGGCTCTGGGGCCGCCTGGCCGAGTGGTTTGGGGTGGAAGCGGCCGGCTTCGACGGCACCGTGCGCCCCCTGGAAGCCGAGCTGGCGAATGACGCCGACCTGTGGCGCGACATTGCCCACCGCCACGGGCTGGTCGAGTCCGACCTGCACCGCCTAGCCTCCGCCTGGCACACCGACCTCGACCTGGGCCGCCCCCTCGAGGTAATGACCGACATGGCCAAGAGCCGCAAGCTGGGCTTCCGCGAGTACCAGGCTACCGACGACTCGTTCTTCGACCTGTTTGAGCAGCTGCGCGCCGACCGGCTGATTCCGTAGCGCCGACGCCGGGCGGGGGCGGCTACTCGCCGTGCAAAGCAGGCTGCGGGCGGGCCGTGGTGAGGGTAGCCCCGGCGCTGGCCACGACGATAAAGCCCACGGCCAGCCATTGGCCCAGGCTAAGCTGCTCGCCCAGCAATAGCCACCCCGATATGGCCGCCGCCACCGGTTCCAGGCTCATCAGGATGCTGAAGGTGCGCGTGGGCATGGTGCGCAGAGCCTGCATTTCCAGGGTGAAGGGCAGCACGCTGGAAAACAGGGCCAGGCCGGCGCCCAGCAGCAGCAAGTGGGACGTGAGGTGCAGCAGCAGGCCGCTGGTTAGCCCGAAGGGCAGCACGGGCAGCGTGGCCAGCAGCATGCCCACGGCCACGGCCACCGAGCCGGGCAGTACCGCCGCCGTGCGCTGCCCCAGCACGATATAGACTGCCCAGCACGCCCCGGCCGCCAGGGCAAAGCCCATGCCCAGCAAATCGACGCCCGAGCCCTGCCAGGGGGCAATAAGGGCAATGCCCGCGCCGGCCAGCAATGCCCACACCCCATCGAGCCAGCGCCGGGAGCCAGCCAGGGCCAGCCCCAGCGGCCCCAGGAATTCGAGGGTGACGGCCAAACCCAGCGGAATGCGGGCCAGGGCGCAGTAGAACAGGAAGTTCATGGCGCCCAAGGCTAGGCCGTAGGGCACCACGGCCCGCCACTGCGCCGCCTGCAGCTCCCGCAGCCGGGGCCGCACCACCACCAGCAAGACCAGCGCCGACAAGCCGATGCGCAGGCTGGTGGTACCGGCAGCCCCGAGCACCGGAAACAGGCCCTTGGCAATGGCCGCGCCGCCCTGCACGCTGACGATGGACAGCAACACGGCCGGAACGGCCGGCAAGGCAAAGCGGGGAGCGGTAGGCATGGCTGGTCGGCGGAGCTATGGGGGTTGCATAGCCTGATACGGCGTAAAGGTCGTCCTGGGCCCGGCAATGAATACGGTGGCGGCGCGGTTATTTTCCGGTTTCTTGCCGCGGCAGCGGCCGTGCAGGACGCACTTCTCCCCTACTTTCCCAACCATAACCATACATAACTCTACCTATGACGCTTGATCTGACCGGTATTCGTACCAAAGCCGCCCTGCACCAGCTCTTCAAAGAGGCCCTGGGGTTTCCGGAGTGGTACGGGCCCAGCTGGGACGCCTTCTGGGATTCGGCCACCGCCATTGTGGACATGCCCGAGCAGCTGGTTCTCGTCAACTGGCAGGAATTTGCCGAGCACTGCCCCCACGATATGCAGATTCTGCGGCGGGTAGTGCAGGATTACGCCCAAGAAATGGCGCCGAAGCGCATTATTCTGGCGTAAGACCAGGAAGTGCCACCCCAGCCGGCCGCTGCCGTATACGTGTGTAAGTCATTTACTTGTCCTTCCGAAACGAACTATTCACTCACCCTTAACCGCCCTGCTCCCATGAAAAAGGCTTGCTTTTCCACCATGATTAACGCGCCCAAAGAGAAGGTGTGGCAGGTGCTCTGGGACGAGCAGACCTACGGCACCTGGACTGCTGCTTTCGGGGAAAACTCCCGGGCTATTTCCGACTGGCAGGAAGGCAGCAAAATCCTGTTTGTGGCCGGCAACGGGGGCGGTATGCACAGCGTCATCGACAAGAAAACAGCGCCCGACTTTATTTCCTTCAAGCACCTGGGCGAAGTGAAGAACGGGCAGGAGCTGCCGCCCGACGAGAAAACCCGAAGCTGGGCGGGCGCCCTGGAAAACTACACCCTGACCCAGATCGGCAACACCACCGAGCTGGCGGTGGAAATGGACATCAGCGAAGACCAGCACGCCTACTTCGCCGAGAGGTTTCTGCAGGCCCTGGAAAAGGTGAAGGAGCTGGCCGAAGCCTGAAGTGTCGGTGCGCCACAAGCCAAGGCCCGCTATGAAAAGCCTGGTTCCATTCGCTCTGCTGCTGGCTTGCCTGGGAGCCGCTACGGCCCAGCCCACCGACAAAGCGCCGGAAAGCCATTATCTGCCTGACCTATGATGATGGACTGCCCTCGTGCCTGATAAAAGGTGCCGCCTAGCTGGACTCGGCTGCCAGTTCTTCCAAGTGTCGGATGGTACGCACCGCGCCTTTCTGGCCTACCTGCAAGCGCATCAGGACGACTACTGGGCACCCCTTTTTCTGAGGCGATGCGCTTTGTGAAAGCGAAATAACGGACCGATGCGGCAGATCAGCGGTTCGCAGGGCATCTTCTGCAGGGTATATACTGGAGATGTACTAGCTTCGCCGGCCTCTTGGTCGGCCCCTTTCGTCGGCCTGGAGCTACCCTCTGCCCTTCTTTTTCAGCTGCCTTGTTGATGAAAAATATTCTTGCCCTCTGGCCCGCCGTGGTCCTGCTGCTGCCTGCCTGCCACACCGAGCCAACCGAACAAGCACAAAGCGCCAAGGCCCCGACGCCGGCCGCTTCCTCGTCGGTGGCCGCCTCCCCCGCACCGACCACCGATGAGGAAGCGGCCAAGGTTCGGCAGTGGCTTGTTACCAGCATTGAGGAGAACTTCAGCCAGGAAAACCGGGACTCGGAAAACTCGGATGTGGATAACCCCAAGAGTATTTACACCCGCCAGTACATCGAGTACAAAACGGACGCCCTGCAGCTGGAATTCGCAGAAACCGACCAGGAGGAAAAAGATTTTCAGCGGAAATGGGCCGGCCGCTACGACACCCGCTACGTGGGCAACGGCCCCTTTCTGATGGTGAAGGGCCAGGATTTCGGTCAGGTTAAGGTCACGCGCTGCCAGCTCAAGGAGCGCACCCCGGACCAGGGCTACCTCTTCGAGGTGGCTACCCGCGACCTTACTTACAAGAGTGATTCGAAGGGCGACATCAAGGTCATCCAAACCGCGGCGGGTTACAAGATTGATGACATTCGGGAATATTAGCGCCTAGCCCGCATGGCCCCGCGCCCCTACGGAATTCTGCTGGCCGAGCAAGTGGCCGACGCCCTGCTGGCGGGCCGCCGCCTGGTGCCCCATCACCGCGACTACTGCGGCATGGGTCTGGCCTACGAGGCGGGCACGTTTGTGTACGCCGAGGTGTGGGACGGGCAGCTGCAGGGCCTCAACACCCAGGATCAGCGGCCACCTGTCGCCCTGTTTTTTGCTACCCGGCCGGAATTCGTGCAGTGGCTCAGCCGGCAGACCGATGCGGCGCTGAGCCGCCGGGAATTGGTCGATTCCTTCTACTGGGCCAACCAGACCATTACCCGGCAGCGGCTGCTCCAGCTGGTAGGTGCGAGCTAAGCTGCGAGGCACTTACTGGCGGGGCTTCGGGCTTTATTCCAAGTATTTCGTGGGTGTTTGGCGGACTACGCCGTAAGCTGAACCAGTACGGTGCGGATCTTCCGCGCCGGGGCGGCCACTGGCTGCCGTTTACCTGCTTACCATGAAAAACTTCACCGTTGAACGCCTTTCCTTTGAAACGCTGAGCGTACTGCCCGGCTCCTGGACCAACCAGGATTACCTGGAGCTGCTACGCCTGCTCGAGTTTGATGAAGCCGGCGAAATAGAGCCCGCCGAGCTCAAGGCCATGTGCCTGATGGCCCTCACTGACCTGGAGCCCACCGAGGCTGCTCAACTAGTGCTCAACTACCTATTCGCGGACCAGCTGACCATGGGCCAAGTGGAAAACCTGGCCCACCAGATGCTGACGGAAAAGCTCTGGGAGGAAAACCCGCAGCTGCACCAGCACGAAGGTTTCTTTAAAGCCACCCAGCTACTCTACGAAGCCTACAACGGCAAATTCCCGCGCGCCGAAGCCGTGCAGTTTCAAGTGCAGCTCACGGCCGAGGACGCCGACAGTCTGGCCCTGTTTGCCACCCAGCCCGAAGCGCCCCTGCTGCGTCTGCTGGCTCCCGGCATGCCCGACAACACCCTGCTCAAGCGCCTGTTTGGCGAGCAGCTGGCCGGCGGCAGCTTCCCCGAAGCGCCATACATTATCTGGCAGCTGCGCACCATCCGGCAGGACGCGGCCACTTTGGTGCTGGAAGTAGTCGGCTCAGCCTACTGGCTCGATGATTTCAAGTACGCCGACACGTACGCGGCCACCACCCAAGCCGACGAAGTAGTGGAGGAAGCCAGCTAGGTTTTCGCGGCTCCGGTAACTAGAAACGGGCATCACCTGGCAGCGCTGGGTGGCGCCCGTTTTTTTGGTAGTAGGCTGGTTGCGTTGGAGCAGCCGGCCGGCTGATACGGCTATTGGAAACATTCTCTTAACATGACCTTCACATTCAGGTAATAGGTAATGCCGCACTTTGCGTCAGCATTACCTTTTTATGAAGAAACTGTTAACCAGCCTGCTTCTGCTCGTAGCCGGGGCCGCCCACGGGCAAAGCGCCGACTCGGTACAACAGACGCCGCCGGCCGCGAAAAAGTGGTTTGAGTCCTTCGCCATCCGGGGCTATGTACAGGGGCGCTACAACCGCCTGCTGGAAACCAACCCCAACCTGCAGTGCGAACAGTGCGACAGGTCGTGGGGCGAAAACGGGGGGTTCTCGCTGCGGCGTATCCGCCTGATTTTCTTCGGCCAGCTTACCGAGCGGGTGTATTTCTACCTGCAGCCCGACCTGGCCAGTACCATCAGCGGCAACAGCACCCAGCACGTGGCCCTATTGCGCGACGCCTACATGGACCTGGGCCTCGACAAAGCCAGCCAGTTTCGGGTGCGCATCGGCCAAAGCAAAATTCCCTTCGGCTTCGAGAACATGCAGTCGAGCCAGAACCGCCTGGCCCTGGACCGCAACGACGCGCTGAACAGTGCTTTTTCGAACGAGCGGGACCTGGGCGCTTTCCTCTACTGGGCACCCACCAAAGTGCGGCAGCGCTTCAGCCAGCTGGTGAAAGACGGCCTGAAAGGCTCGGGCGACTACGGCGTGGTGGGCCTGGGCGTGTTCAACGGGCAGACGGCCAACCGCCCCGAGCTAAACAACCAGCGCCACGTAGTAGCCCGCGTGGCCTACCCGCTGGCCGTGGGCCGGCAGCTGATTGAGCCCAGCCTGCAGGCCTACAGCGGCCAGTACGTGGTAGCCAAAGACCAGCTCTCGGCCGGCGTGAAGCACTGCCCCACCCTGAGCTACCCCGACCAGCGCCTGGCGGCCACGTTTATTCTGTATCCGCAGCCGTTTGGGGTGCAGGCTGAGTACAACGTGGGCCGCGGCCCGGAGTTCAACCCCCGCACCGACAGCATCGAAACCCAGCGCCTGCACGGGGGCTACCTGCTGCTGAACTATCGCCTGCGCTACCAGCAGCAACAATTTTATCCCTTCGTGCGGGTGCAGTACTACGACGGGGGCAAAAAGCACGAGCGGGACGCACGCAGCTACACCGTGCGCGAGGCCGAGCTGGGCGTGGAGTGGCAGCCCGTGCCCAGCTTCGAGCTGGTGACGATGTATACCTTCTCGTCGCGCCGTTTCGAGGATTTCCAGCGGCCCGACAACCGCCAGCGCGGCGGCCTGTTGCGCCTGCAGGCCCAGCTCAACTTCTAGACTCAGGCAGAGGTAGTTGGCGGTGGCGAATTAGTATATTGACTTGCAGCAGTAACTTGAGCTACTGGATTTTGCTACTATCTCCTTACCGTTTTTGAAGCTTATTCTTACCGCCTTGTTTACGCTGTTGCTATTTCCCGCGCTGGCAGATAACAGCTTCTGCCACGTGGCCATTATCCGGGATGCCGACGGCTACACGAACGTGCGCGCGGAAGCATCAGGCCGGGCTTCGATCCTGACACGGGTGGCGGATGACTACGCTTTCGAATTCGACCTGGAGGCGTTCCGGAACCAGGAGCAATGGGTTGCAGTCTGGATACCGCAGGAACGCTTCGGGCGTAGCCACCCCGATATACAGGGCTTCATGCACCGCAGCCGGTTGCGGCCACTCAATACGCTGCCGGCATCAGGGCCCGGCTTTTAACTTCCGCTATTCCCTGGTTCCGTTCAATCGGGCCGCCCACATTGTGGTAACGGATGCGGGCAATGGGGTAGAAATAAAGGACGTTCCCTACGCCTGGGGCGTCGATGGCACTATGCCGAAAACGGAAATACGCGCTGCTCAGGCAACGCTAAATGGCAAGCGGGTTCCCATTGCCCGGCAACTGCTGGCGGGCCTTTTCGAATGTACCTACTCCGTCGAGGTGCGCCGCCACGGCAGCACGTATTTCGTGTACCAGAATAACAGTGACGGCGCCGGCGGCTACACGCTGGTGTGGGTGTTCGATAGTAAAGGCCTGCGGCAGCGGCTGATCGGCAACCTCATGGCATAAGGTCCCCCCCCGGGACTTGGGCAGAAGCCGCTTTTCCTTTTGCTGAGTTTTGCCGGCCGAGAAGTGTTGACTAATACGGCTTCCTATCTTTAGGCTCTGCTGTTATTTTCCTGCGATGCGCGTTTCTACCCTGCGTACGAGCTTGCTATTCCTGAGCCTTGGCACTACGCTGGCGGGCTGTGGGAAGCTGCGCCCCGTCAGTCATTGCCTTTGCCGATGCTCAAAAAGTATAAGCTGATTTTTCTGGGGCTGTTGGCCATCGGCTACGGCTGTGTGCAGCTCTTTATCCTGACCAGTTTCGCCGATTCCGTTCTGGCCCGGATTCGCGGCCTGGAGCCGCAGCCGGCCAGTGCCGTGCGTCGGTTACCACCCGGCACGCCTGTTCTGGTCGAGGGTCGCATCAGCCGCATCACGCCCCAGCGCTACAGCACCCTGGTAGCCTACGTGCGCAGCAGTGAGTTGCCGCACCCGGAAAAGGAGCCGGGTGTCTGGATAGAAGACGACTGGGTTTCGCCGGCCCTGCTGCTGGACGTAGGACCCGAAACCCTCCCGGTAGAGCCTGGCTACGCCCTACGCCAGACCACTATCCAGAAGCAAACCAAGCTGGCCAACTACAACGGCTTCGACCGGGGCAGCCAGGTATTTGTGGTGGGCACGGTGGGCGCGGCCGGCACCCTCAAGGCCGAAACCGTGTATGGTGGCACCCGTGCGAAGTACCTGTTCAGCAAAACCGGCGAGAAATGGGTGGGCTACGCCACGGCGCTTTTCGTTATCGTGCTGGGCCTGGGCTTCATTGGCGTCGAGGTGATGCTGGGCCGCAACCGCCGCTGACACCGGCGGCCTTGGCTGCCTGCAAACGCACTTTCTGTACCATACTTCTATGAGTGGCGAAACCAACCTTACCCAATTGCTGCGGACCCTGCAGCCGGCGTTGCAGCCGGGCACCTACGTATTCTGCACAGTAGCCACTCTCGATGGTATCGACGTGGCCGACGCGGTTGGGCTGTTTCGCGAAGCCGAGGGTATTACCCTGATTTTACCTCAGTCCACCGCCGACCGCCTGGGCCTGCCCTACTCCTACCGGGCCGCTTGGCTTACCCTGACGGTGCATTCTTCCCTGGAAGCAGTGGGTCTGACGGCGGCCTTTGCCCAGGCCCTGGCCGCCGCCCAGATCAGCTGCAACGTGGTGGCCGCCTACTACCACGACCATATTTTCGTGCCCGCCGCCGACGCGGATAGGGCCCTGCAGGTATTGCGGGAGCTAGCGGCCCGGTAGCTGGCGCGTCCGTTGGCCGCCCGCCATTGTTGCCGCTGCTACACCGTAGGCGGGTTGTGGGGGCCCGTGGGTGCGCCGCCGCGGGCCTCGTGGCCGTGGGGCCTTAGGGTGGCGCAAGGTTTTCCAAGTACCTTGTCCGTATGCTTCGTCCTATTGCCACACCCGCCGCCACCGACCAGATTGACCCACTCGTAGCCTTCGTGCGGAGCATTGGCCTAGAGGTGAAGGAAGCTTCCCTGCAGGGCCAGGCGACGTTTCTGCCCGGCCTGCTCATCGACCAGGGCACGCTGCTTCTCGACCGGGAAAGCCTGCTCTACCCCGGCGACATTCTGCACGAAGCCGGCCATATTGCCCTCACACCCGCCGCCGAGCGGCACCTGCTCAGCGCCAATATCACGGAAAATCACCCCGAAAAGGAAGGCGAAGAGCTGGGTGTACTGGCCTGGACCTACGCCGCCAGCCGGGCCCTGGGGCTGCCGCCGGAAGTCGTGTTTCACCCCGCCGGCTACCTCGACCAAAGCGCTTGGCTGATCGAGACCTTCCAAAGCGGCCGGAATATCGGCTTGCCCCTGCTGGTGTGGATGCAGCTGACGACCACCGACACTTTCCCGCGCATGGCGCGGTGGCTGCGCGAGTAAGACCAGTCGAGCATAAAAAGCAAAAGTCCGCCGCAATGAATTGCGGCGGACTTTTTATGGCTATTGAGCAGCTATTTTCCTAGCTCATCCTGTAGCACGGATACCGCTTCGCGCAGCGTCAGGTCTTTGCGCAGGGGCTGCACAAACCGGGCGGCGCGGCTGCCCGCGGTGCTGTCGGCGGGCGTGGCCGGAGCGGCCGAGGCCAGCAGGGGTGCTACGTCCAGGGTGGGTGCGGCTTGCTGGGTTTGCTTGAACTTCTCGGCGGCGGCGTGGGCCAGCTGCTGCTCGGCGCGGTAGGTTGTCAGGTTCAGCGACACCTGCGTATCCTTCTGGCGCTTCACCATGCCGGCCACAGCTTCCGAAAGCAGCTGGAACGAGGAATTAGCCGCGATGCGCTGCCGGCTGGCGGCGGCCAGCTTCTCCACGGCCGGGGCTGCCGCCCAGGGCTGGTAGGTGGCCGGCGCAATTTCGTCCCAGGGCAGTGGGTAGTCCGTATCCTGCTCGCCATCAGCCAGGGTGCTGTAGGCGTCGGGCACCACGATATCCGGCGTCACGCCCTTAAACTGCGTGGATGAGCCCGTGACGCGGTAGTACTTCTGAATGGTCATCTTCAGCGAGCCAAAGGGTTTGAGGCTGGCCAGCTGCGGGTTCATGATGTCATCCAGCTCGAAAATGCGCTGCACGGTACCTTTGCCGTAGGTCGTGTTGCCCACAATCACGCCGCGCTTGTAGTCCTGAATAGCCCCGGCCAGAATTTCCGAAGCCGAGGCGCTGTACTTGTTCACCAGCACGGCCAGCGGGCCGTCGTACTGCACCTGCGGGTCGGGGTCGCCGACGAGCTGGGCGGCCCCCTGACGGCTTTTCACCTGCACCATCGGACCATTGGCCACAAACAGGCCCGCCATTTCGGCCGCGTCCTGCAATGAGCCGCCGCCGTTGAAGCGCAGGTCGAGCACGACGCCCTGCACGTTTTCACGCTTGAGCTTAGCCAGCTCCGCCTTCACGTCGTCAGCCGAGTTGCGGCCCCCGTCGTGGTTGAAGTCGGCGTAGAAGCTGGGCAGCAGGATGTAGCCGATTTTCTTGCCGCCATCGTTGATAACGGCCGACTGCGCGTAGGTTTCTTCCAGCACCACAATGTCGCGAATGATAGAAATGACTTTGGTGCTGGCATCGGGCTTTTTCACCGTCAGTCGCACTTCCGTGCCCTTTTTGCCCCGAATCATCTGCACCACTTTATCGAGGCGCATGCCTTCCACGGCTACGGGCTCGGCCGGGCCCTGAGCCACCCGCAGCACCACGTCGCCGGCTTTCAGTTCGCCCTGCCGGTAGGAGGCCGAGCCGGGCACGATGTAGGCCACCACAATCTGGCCGTCTTTCTCGCTCATCTGGGCGCCGGTGCCTTCGAGGCGGCCGGTGAGGGCAATGTCGAAGTTGGTCTTATCCTTGGGCGCGAAGTACTCGGAGTGCGGGTCGAAGGTGTTGGCAATGGTATTGGCAAACTCGGCGAGGCGGTCGGCTTCGTCGTTCTGGCGCAGGTCGCTAAAGGTTTCGTCGTAGTACTTGAGCACCTGCTTGCGGGCATCGGCTTCGAGCTGGGCCGGCGTGCGCACGGGCGGCGAGATATTGGTGCTGGAAGGCTTGGCCTTGGCCGCGGCCAACGACTTGGTTTGCTGACGGCCTTGCGCATCCATCAGCTCGGAGAGGCGCACCATGGTCTGGTACTTGAGCAGCTTGCGCCACCGGTCGCGGCGGGCGGCGGCATCGGCGGGGTAGCTTAGCTTGTCGGTATCGGTTTCAAAGGTTTCGTTGGCCGCAAACTCGAAGGGTTTTTGCAGCAGCTCCCGGTACAGAGCCTGCGCTTCCTGCACGCGCTGGGAGGTGAGCTTGGTGCTCAGGTCCAGAAAGGCGTTCTTACCCTGCTTGAGCTGGTCGTCGATGCTGGTTTCGTACTGCCGCAGCTGCTTGATGTCGGACTGGAGCAAAAACCGCTTGCTGGCATCGAGGCGCTTGAGATAGAGGGCAAACACGCGGCGCGAGAAGGCGTCGTCGAGCTGCTCGGGCTGCACGTGGGCCACCCCCAGACCCTGGGCTACGGTAGCCAGCAGCACCTCCTTTTTCTGGGGCGACACTTCTTTGGGCTGCTGGGCCTGGGTGCCGAGCGGCAACAGCATAAACACACCGGGCAGCAGCGCTGCGCAACCCAGAAGAGAACGGAATGACGCCATATGGGAAAGGCAAAGAAGATACAACAAGAGGAGCATCAGCCGTAATTCGGGCTGGTGGAATTCGAACCGGCCCCGGGGCCGGCAGCCCGCCAGGCGCCGATTCGTCTGACTGCGTAGCTAGTAAGACACTGCTTTACGGGCCTAGTTGCACAACGAATACTGCCCGGCCAGTAGTTCAGTACCGGGGCCCAGAGCAACGTTGTTTTCGGGCCCACCGGCCAGCATCAGCCAGCATCGGCCAGTAATTATGCATCTTTGTACCGGAAAAAACGCTCTTGGTTTGCTGCTAAGCGTGTTGTAGTGGACTATGTATGATAACATCACTTTATCGGGGCGACGGTACGGCTTACGTTACCGTCGAGCGTAATCAGCAGGAAAACTGGATTCATGCCCGCTGGCTGGGGCGCCAGACGCTGGGTACCATTATGGATGGCGGCCTGACCTACGTGGATATGCTACGCGAGCAGCCCTGCCCCAAGCTGCTCAACAACCACCGGGCCCTGGTCGGCACCTTCACCGACGCCAACGACTGGATTCAGCAGGTCTGGACGCCGCTGATTATCACGGCCGGCCTGCGCTACTTTGCCCAGGTTGTTTCGCCTGATGTGTTCGGGCAGCTTTCCATCGAAGACCTGCAGCACCGCATCGGCGACGTGCTGCATATTCAGCTGTTCGACAGCCTGGAAGCAGCCCAAAGCTGGCTGCGGGCCCAGCCGTAGGTGTTGTCTTGTCCTACTTCCTTCTTCTCCCCCATGACTGTCGCCGAACTGCAAACCATCTGCCACACCCATGCGGGCATTACGGAAGAGATTAAGTGGGACGACCACCTGTGCTTTTGCATGGGCGAGAAGATATTCCTGGTGACTAGCCCCGACAGCTTTCCGGTATCGGCTACCTTCAAGGCCCGGGGCGAAGAGTTTGAAGAGCTGCTTGCCCAGACCGGGTTTACGGCGCATCGATACCTGGGCCGCCACCAGTGGGTGCACCTGGATGACATCCGACGCCTCGACGCGGCCCGCTGGCAGCACTACATCGGCGAGTCGTACCAACTGATTGTGGCAAAGCTGCCAGCCAGGGTTCGTAAGGCGCTCAGCGCCTAATTCGGCACCCGTGTCTGCAACGCCCGGTAGGTGCGCCGCGCTGTTCTGCGTATAAGTAGCGGTTACTTCCCTTGCCACCTATGCAGCTTTTCATTTATTCGGCGCTCAGCCCGGCCGCCCAGGCCCTTCTCCTGCAGCAGCTGCCCGCCGCTGTCCGCCCCGTTTTTCGCACCGACCTACCCGAGCCGGACCAGTTGGCAGCCTTTCTGGCGGCCGACGTGCTGCTGGGCAACGTGCCCCCGGCCTGGCTGACCGGGCACCAGCCCCCGCACCTGCAGTTCTGGCAAATCGACTCGGCCGGCTTCGACCAGTATGCCGGCCTGCAGCTGCCGTTTCCGGTCGCCAACATGGGCGACTATTTTGCCTGGGCCTGCGCCGAAACCATTGTGGCGGGCGTTTTGAGCTTCCTGCGCCGCATTCCGGAGCTGGCCGTGCTGCAGCAGCAACGGGAGTGGGTAGGGCCGCCGCTGCGGGCCAAAGTGGGACTGCTGCGCCATAAGCGGGTTATTATTCTCGGCGCCGGGGGCATTGGGCTGGCTGTGCGCGAGCAGCTCAGCGGCTTTCAGTGCCAGGTGCAGCTGCTGGCCCGCACCAGCCCGCAGGCCCAGCTGCACTCTGTAGCCGAGCTGCGCGCTGCTTTGCCCCACACCGATATCGTTATCAACTGCCTGCCCGGCAGCGCCGACCAGTTCTTCTCCGCCGAGTTGATAGCCGCTATGCCGCCCGGCAGTCTCTACGCCAGCGTGGGCCGCGGCAACACCACCGACGAGCCGGCGCTGGTAGCGGCGCTGCAAGCCGGCAAAATCGGGGCGGTGCTCGACGTGACGGCCCAGGAGCCCCTGCCCGCCGACCACCCGCTCTGGACCTTGCCCAACGTGCTTCTCACCCAGCACACCGGCGGTGGCCAGCCCCACGAAGACGAAGGCAAAGTGGCGCTATTCCTGCGCAACCTCGGCCACCTACGAAGCGGCGAGCCGCTGGAAAACCTGGTGGAATTGGTGCGGGGGTATTAGCCGCTAGTGGCTTGCCTTGAGGGTGGGCTTGACGAAGCCGAAACCTGGCCGCCGTATTTTCAGTGCTGAAGTGTGAAATATGGGTTCAGTCGGCATCAGCTTAGCGCTACTCCACTCGAAACCCATTATGAAAATAGGACTGTTACTCTGCTTTTGCCTCTGGCTGCCAAGCCTCGTCCACGCCCAAACTACCGTAACCGGCCAAATAACTGACGGCACCAACGGGCAGGGCTTGTCGGGCGTTACTATTCTGCAGCTCAGTACTGTTAATGGGGTGATGACCAATACCGACGGCAGCTTCTCGCTCACGGTACCCGGCCGATTCGATAGTGTCAGGGTCAGCATAAGTGCCATTGGCTACGTGAAACAGCAGCGGCTCATAGCGGCGGGCGGCAACACCGTTTTCAAGCTGAATCCTGACCAGCGGCAGATTATATCCGACGACGTGTTGGTATATGCCCGGTACAACCTGGGGGTGACTTCCGGCGTACGGTACGCGCCGTATGGGGTTTTGGCGCAAGTTTTTGGTCAACAATTCATCGGCATTCCCCTCTGTATCTCGGGCAGCTACCAAACCAACTTCAAAAGCAACTACGCTACAACTGCCGCCGTGAGCTTGTCTACACTACCGAAAGTAGATGCGGTGAGCTTCTCCGAAAAGCTGGAGTACCAGCGCCTGCGGGCCGCCGCCAATGCGCAGTTTACCAGCTACTCCGCCACGCTCGGCCTGACCTTCTTCCCGAAAGCCACTCGCCTTCCCGAGTTGTTGATTGGTGCTGGCTACGCCCGGTACCAGCCGTTGCAACCCACCGAAGCCAGTACCTCCGCGGGCTACGGCTACGGAGCCGGTTTTCGCTATGGCCTCCCTTATCCGCTGAATGTCCATGTGCAGGCGCAAGCCACTCGCTGGCCTGCCTATTGGCAGTTTCAGGGTAGTATATCCCGGTCAATTGGCCATAGTCTGCTACTTGGCGTGGCCGCCCACCAGCTCCGTTGCTACAAGGAGGTCAGCTTACAGCTGAGCCGGTCCTTTCATTGATGCTTGCTACTCCCAAATAGAAAAGCCCGGCCACCGGGCCGGGCTTTTCTTGTACTAATAGGCAACTGAATTACGCGCCGGCCTGGGTAATAACCTCCACGATTTCCTCGGAAATACCGGTGGTGCTGAAGCCGCCGTCGTGCATCAGGTTCTGCATGGTCACGTAGCGGGTCAGGTCCGAGAACAGGCTGATGCAGTAGTCGGCACAGGCTTCGGCCGGGGCATTGCCCAGGGGCGAAAGTTTGTCGGCGTAGTCGTAAAACGCGTTGAAGCCGCTGATACCGGTACCGGCCGTGGTTTTGGTCGGCGACTGCGAAATGGTGTTCACGCGCACTTTCTTGAGCTTGCCCAGGCGCTGGCCGTAGCTGCGGGCAATGCTTTCGAGTACGGCTTTGGCCTGCGACATATCGGTGTAGTCGAGGAAGGCGCGCTGGGCGGCAATGTAGCTCAAGGCCACGGCCGAGCCCCACTCGTTGAAGGCGTCCTGCTTCTCGGCCACGGCCAGCATCTTGTGAAACGACAGGGCCGACACGTCCAGCGTCTTCTGGAACCACTCGTAGTTCAGCTCGCCGTAGTGCTTGCCCTTACGGATGTTGGCGCTCATCCCGATGCTGTGCAGCACGAAGTCGAGCTTGCCGCCCAGGTGCTCCTGCGCGCCCGAAAACAGCTTTTCCAGGTCTTCCATCGACGTGGCATCAGCCGGAATGATAGGCGCGCTGCACAGCTCCGAAAGCTTGTTGATTTCGCCCATACGCATGGCCAGCGGCGCATTAGTCAGCACGAAGCGGGCTCCCTGCTCGTGGGCTTTCAAGGCTACTTTCCAGGCAATAGATTCTTCGTTGAGCGCTCCGGAGATGATGCCGACCTTGCCGGCGAGGAGGTTATTGGACATGCTGTCTGTGATTTAGTGATTTAGTGATTCAGTGAGTGTGGTTGGCTCAACTTCTCCGGCAGCACACGCCAGAGGCGGCAAGTTAAATAATCAATAACTCACTAAATCACTAAATCACTAAATCACCACTTCCGCGCCGCGCATGGCCAGCAGCTCGCGGGCACTCTGGTAGGCGTTTTCGCTGGGCTTGGCGCCAGCAATCATGTGGGCAATTTCGCGCACCCGCTCCTCGGTCGTCAGCTCCCGGATGCGGCTCACGGTACGGTCGGCACGGTCCTCCTTATACACGAAGTAGTGCGCGTCGCCGGCGGCGGCCATCTGCGGCAGGTGACTGATAGCCACGAGCTGGTGCTTTTTGGCCATCTGTTGCATCATGCGGCCTACTTTTACGGCAATTTCCCCCGAAATACCGGTGTCAATTTCGTCGAATACGATGGTCGGCAGCGCGGTTTTATCGGCCAGCATGTACTTGATGCACAGCATCAGGCGCGAGAATTCTCCGCCTGATGCGGCCTTGCTCAGCGTCTGGGGCTGGGCGCCTTTGTTGGCCGTAAACAGGATGCTGACCACGTCGATGCCGCTGGCCGTAGGCTGGCCGGTGCTGTGCTGCACCACAATGCGCGAGTGCGGCATGCCCAGCTCGGAAAGCAGGCCCGCCAGCTCCTTCTCGAACTTGGGGAATGCCTTCTTGCGGCTCTCGGAAAGCTTGCTGCCCTGGCGCGTCACGGTGGCCAGGGCACCGTCGGTGTCTTTGCGCAGGCGCGTGAGTTCCTTGTCCAGGTTCAGCACCGAGCCTACTTTCTGGCGCAGGTCGTCGCGCACGGCTATCAGCTCGGGCACGTCGCGCACCTGGTGCTTGCGCTGCAGGTTGTAGAGCACATTGAGGCGGCCCTGCAGTTCGTCGATGCGGGCTGGGTCGCCCTCGGTGCGCCGCTCGGTGGCTTCTACTTCGTCGGCAATGTCGTGCAGCTCAATCAGGCAGCTGTCGAGGCGCTCCTTGAGTACCTTAAACGAGTCGGCGTAGCCCGAAATCTGCCCCAGCAGCGTGGCGGCTTCCTTCATGCTGCCCGCGGCGCAGTACTCACTCTCGCTCAGGCTGTGCAGGGCCTGGGTGAGCTTGTACTTGATTTCCTCGGCGTGCTCCAGCTGCTTTATTTCCTGCTCCAGGACTTCCTGGTCCTCATTGTCGAGGCGGGCCTCTTCCAGCTCGCTCAGCAGAAAGCTGTGGTAGTCGAGCTCCTTGTTGGCCTGAGCAATCTGGTCTTCCACCATTTTCAGGTCGGCTTCCAGCTTGCGGTACTGGCGGTAGGCGTTGCTGTACTGTCCGCGCGTGGGCACCAGCCCGGCGTACAGGTCGAGCAGGTTGAGCTGAAATACCGCGTCGCCCAGCAGCAGCGTATCGTGCTGGGAGTGAATGTCCATCAGGTTGGCGCCGATGTTGCGCAACGTTTCCAGCGTTACGGGCGTGTCGTTCACGAAGGCCCGCGACTTGCCCGAGGGGCTTATTTCGCGGCGCAGAATGCACTGGGCGTCGTAGTCCAGATCCTCCGAGTCGAAGATATCCTGGAGCTGGTAGTTGGAGATGTCGAACTGGCCCTCAATCACGCACTTGAGCGCCGTGTTGAAGAGCATGCGGGAGTCGGCGCGGTTGCCCAACAGCAGACCGATGGCTCCCAGCATAATGGATTTGCCGGCCCCGGTTTCCCCCGTAATAATATTGAGCAACGCGGAAGGCCGCAGCTCCAATTGCTCAATCAGAGCGTAATTCTGTATGCGAAGATCAACCAGCATGGTTTGTCAGTTAACAGGAATTGTGCCTCGTCACGGTAATCAAGACGCAGTTGAAACAACTGCCACGGCCCTTCACAGGCTCCCAGAGGCATTTCGACTAATAAAATTAGTCATTCCCGCTTACACTGCCAACAGGGCCAAGTATTTTAGCACCAACACGATGCTGATGGTAGCTGCCCATGCAGCCTTTCACAGCCCCGCCCCCACTACCAAAAAGTCCCCACCGCCGGGTGGCAGTGGGGACTTCAAGCCTTGGTCGTACGCCGGCCAAACCAGCCGGGCTACGAGCTTAGCGGGCGCGCCGGCTGCGCAGTTTTTTCAGGCCGTAGGCAGCACCGGCGGCCAGTAGCAGCGAGGCTCCACCGTCGATGGGCGCGTTGGTAGCTCCGGGCCGCGGCCCGCCCGTGCCCGGTCCCTGAGCGTGGGCGGCAGTAGCCGAGAGGAAAAGCAGGAAAATGAAAATCGGGAAAAGGTACTGTTTCATGGGTTAGCGAAATGAAGCTGAAAAGATGCCGGAGCGGCGGCCCAGCCCGCACGTAGCTGGCTGAGCCACCCGCTCCCAGGCGTTAGTCGACGACCACCTGCTTGGTGATGATGGCGGTGCCGGCCTGCACGCGCAGCACGTACACGCCTACGGGCAGGTTCTGCACGTCGAGGGTAGTTTGGGCACCGCCAGCGGGCAGCGGCAGTGTGGTTTCCCGCACCGATTTCCCTAACACGTTATACAGCACCACCGTGGCCTGCGCAGCACCGCTTACGGCAGGCAAGCGCAGCGTAAACTGCTGGTGGGCCGGGTTCGGATATACGCTCACGCTGGCGGCCGTGAAGCCATTTTGGGCCGACAGAGGCCGCAAGGCGCCGAAGTGCAGCCTGAAGCGGTCCGTAAGCAGGGCGGCATTGCTGGCTGAGAAACGGTAGCTCGGCTGCTGCTTCAGGTTCACTTGCTGGCCGGTCACGGCATCGTGCAGGTACACGTCCGTCGTGCCCAGATTCAGCAGGGAAGCCGCCGTCAGCGTGTAGGTGCCTGTCGTGGGCACGCCCACGCTCAGCGGCACGCTAACCGGGCCCGTGGCCATTGGCAGGCCATTGACGGCCAGGCTAGTGCCAGCCGCTACCGAAGCCAGGTTCAGGCCCGTAGTGTTGGGCAGCTTTTCGGCATCATAGTGATTATCCACGCCAGCGGTGGCCCCGGTTTCGAAATACACATAGGTGGGCTCGTGCACGCCTTGCGCCGATACCAGATCCAGCTGCACCTGGGGCCGGATGTCGGCAGTGGTGCGGTTGAAGTCCGTGGCTTCGTAGCTGGCCGAGCGCCAGGCATCCAGAAAGTTGAAGCTGGCTACCGGCTGGCTTACGCGCAGGAAAAAGCCCTGCATCGAGCCGATGATACCATTGGGCAGCGTGCCGAAGCCATTCTGGTAGAACTGGTACGTGCCGTCGTACTGGCCAGTGGACTTGTAGACGTAAACCGCATCCTGTACGCCAGCGGGCAGACCCGTCCGAGCCTTTTTCCAGTCCAGCGGGGCCGGATAGGGGTTGCCCAGCAGGTGCCAGCCCGAGTTGCCTTCGGGGCCCCGGCCAAGGGTGCCGACCGGTACAGTACCCGTGTTCAGCGTGCCCACCAGGTCGACTTTCTCGCTGGCGCTGATATTGACCGCATAGCCCCGGCCGCGGGTCAGGGCAGTCCCCAGCGTCGCGGGTGAGAAGTAGCCGTACTCGAAGTCCTGAGTGGTAGCCGAGGTGCCCACAATGCGGGCTTCATCGAAACCATACACAGTTGGGAAAGGATTCACCGTATTGCCCTGGGTGTTGTAGCCGGGGTTTACTACCGGCGAAAAACCGCTGGTGGCCAGGTCGGCTACTGTAGTGCTTTGCACCGGGGAGCTGTAGTGGCGGTAGCCCAAACCGCTGTTCAGGCTCGGGGTAATGTAGCGCTGCACCGTAGCCGCCCCCACGACACTACCGCCGGAGTTTACTACCATGGCCGTCCCCGCGCTGCCGGACAGCAGCGTGAGTGGATTCGTGATGGTCGACAGGTTGCCATTCAGGGTCAGTACCCGCTGGATGGCAGCCGGGCCGTCGAGCCGGGCTCCGGCTGGGCCAACGGTCAGGTCCCAGAAGGTGGCCCGGGTGCCACCCAGGCGCTGCTCGCTGCTGCCAGCTAGGCTCAGCAGGCCGCCGGTGGCCCTAAAGGTGCCATCAATAGCAAAGCCCTGCCCTGCCACGGCCAGCGTACCACCGCTCTGAGTGAGCGAGGCGTTGGC
>NZ_JAJADQ010000003.1 GCF_020447315.1 Hymenobacter nitidus | reverse complement strand
CTTCACCGGCGGGAGAGTCGGTCGCCGCCAACCTTTTCAAGCCCTGCCCCCCGCGACTTCGTGCTGCGGGGGGCAGTGTGCGTTTCTGGCCCCCCCGGCCCCGCCGCCTCGGCCCGCGATTCGCCCCGCCCCGCCGATCACCCCCGCAATGACTCCCAGGACTGGGGACTGAAATAGCGAGGGTACAGAACAATGAAGGGCCTTTGTCGGTTTTAGGCTTTATGCAACCTGATTCAAAACCACAATCCCGAGTGCCAGTATCTGTACTGGATTTGGCCGCCATTATAGAAAACAGTACCCCCGCTGATACTTTCCGCAACACACTGGATTTAGCCCAGCACGCGGAAAAATGGGGCTTTACTCGCTATTGGCTGGCCGAGCATCATAACATGGCCAGTATTGCCAGTTCAGCAACTGCCGTTCTAATTGGTCATGTTGCAGGTGGTACTTCTACTATCCGGGTGGGTTCGGGGGGGATTATGCTGCCAAATCACGCTCCTTTGGTAGTTGCTGAGCAATTTGGTACACTGGCGTCCTTGTATCCCGGCCGTATTGATTTGGGACTAGGGCGTGCGCCAGGTACTGATCCTCTAACCGCCCGCGCGCTTCGGCGTGATACAGTGGGGGCCGCAACGGAGTTCCCTCAGCAGGTGCAGGAGCTACAAACTTATCTGTCGGCGGACAACGCAGCCAATAAGGTGCGGGCAGTACCGGGCGAAGGCTTGGATATTCCTATCTGGCTACTGGGCTCCAGTACTTATAGTGCGCAGCTTGCTGGATTTTTAGGTCTTCCTTTTGCATTTGCCAGCCACTTTGCGCCAACGCATCTACACGCAGCTCTGGAGCTTTACCGCAGTTCCTTCCGGCCTTCCGCTCATCTGGCTACGCCCTACGCGGCGGCTTGCGTCAATGTCATTGCCGCCGATACGGATGAGCGGGCTGAGTACCTGGCAACGTCTTTTCATCAGTTTGCCTTGAATATTATCCGGGGTACATCCAGGCCTCTGCAGCCCCCGGTAGCAACCATGAGCGGGTTGTGGCACGAACTTGAGGAGGAAGCTGTGTCCCAGATGATGACCTACTCCTTTATTGGTGGGCCAGCAACCGTGCAGCGGCAGCTGCAGTACTTTCTGCAGGCTACTCAAGTCGATGAGTTGCTAGCTGTGTCGCACATCTATGACCATGAGGCGCGGCTTCGCTCCTATGAGGTGTTGAAGACTGTTAGCAGTTGGTAAGCGCAAAACCAGTTTCAGGTGGTTGGCAGCGGTGGTCGTCCAACGGAATGAAGGCAAAGATTCTGGGCAAGCAGGCAAATTCATGCGTCTTTGAATAAGTAAGGTGTCTTTGGTTGTTACCTTCACAGACTTATTCTGTTTCAGATGACGCTAACCTATCCTTGGTTCCTGCTCGGACTTCTTGCTTTAGCTATTCCCCTTGCCATTCATTTCTTTGAATTGCGCCGGCCGCAGCGGCTGCTGTTTACCAACGTGGGCTTCATCCGCGAAATCAAGCTGGTAACGGCGCGGCAGCGCAAGCTCAAGCATTTGCTGGTGCTAGCCGCCCGGATGGGGTTTATAGCGTTTCTGGTACTGCTGTTCTGTCAGCCGTTTATTCCGGCACCGGAACAAAGCCAAGTGAACGACGGCGGCATCGTAGCCAGCCTCGTCGACGCTTCGCCCAGCATGGTGGTAGAAGGTGACCAGTCGCAGCCCTTGTTTGACCAGGCTGTGGCGGAAGCTCAGGAGCTGCCTTCGGCGTATCCGGCCTCGGCCCGCTACGTGCTGCCAGCTTCGTCCAACGCGGTGCTGACGGCGCCGGCTTTTCAGACCGCAGTGCAGCAGCTCACTATTTCCGGTCAGACCAAAAGCCTAGCCAATGGCCTGGAGCGGGCTAAAAGCGTAGCCAACGCCAAGCATATCTTCGTTTTCTCTGACTTTCAAAAAAACAGCTTCAATCCGCAGGCGCTGCTGACTGACAGCACGAGCCAGCTATATCTGGTGCCGCTGCAGGGCCGGCAGACGGCCAACGTATTCGTGGATAGCGTGCTGCTCGACGATGCTTTCGTGCGCACGGGTGCTGATTTGAACCTGCGCGTCCGGCTGCGCAATGGCGGGATGCTGGCTGCCCCGGATTGTCAGGTGAAAGTATTTGTTGGCAGCCGACAGGTAGCCACGTATCGGGTGGCTGTGCCGGCGCGCGAAAGTATCGTGTCGGCGGTTCGGGTGCGGCTGGATGGGGAAGCCGCGCAGCAGTGCCGGGTAGAGGTGGAGGATTTGCCGGTGACTTTCGACAATACCTACTATTTCACCCTGCAAGCCTCGCCCCAGATCCGCATCCTGAACATTACGGCCCCACAAGCTGCGGCCGTCAGCCGGGTATACAACAACGAGTCGATGTTCAGCTACAGCGGCAGCCCCGCCGCACGGCTGGACTACAGCCTCCTGAATACGGCCAACCTGCTGGTGCTGGAGGAAGTACCCAAGCTGGACAACGCCCTGCGCGAAAATCTGCGGCGGGCGGTGGTGCAAGGGGCCACACTGGTGATTGTACCACCCGCTGGCAACCCAACCACGCAGGAAGAATACAACCGCCTGTTCCGGGAATTGGGCATAGGCGGAATTCAGTGGGAGAGGCCCCAGGTCGGAGCGCCGGTGCTGCAGGATGTGGCCGCGCCCAGTCTGCAGAGTCCCTTTTTTCAGGATGTGTTTACGGCTTCCAATCAGCGGGCGGGCATGCCGAGGGTGGCCCCAGTGCTACGCTGGTCCCGCTCGGCCACCGAAATACTGAAGATGCGCAACGGCGACGGGTTCTTGGCTGGTTTCACTAGTGGCCGGGGCAAGGTGTTTCTGTTTGCCGCGCCTTTCCAGAGTGCGTACAGTGACTTTACCCAGCACGCGCTGTTTGTACCCGTTATGTACCGATTGGCTATGCTCAGCTACCAGAGCGAGCAGCGTATTGCCTACCGCCTCAACCAGGGAACCGTAGCCCTGAGCCTGAAGCCCCAGGCCAAAACGCAGCGGGATGAGCCGGTGGTAAGTCTGCGCAAAGACAGCCTGACTGTTATTCCCGCCCAGCGCTGGGAGGCCGGTACCCTGCGCCTGACCATTCCGGCGGTGGTGCAGGAGCCCGGTTTTTACCAGGTGATTTACAATGACAAGGTAGTAGCCACGCTGGCGCTGAATATCGACAAGGCGGAATCGGAGTTGGCTTACTACTCGGCAAACGACCTGCGGCAGCTGATTGGACCCAACCGGCCCAACGTGCAGGTCTACGAAAGCACGACCAACCGCTCGGTTGCCGCCCACTACAAAGCCCTGCGGGTAGGGACGCCGCTGTGGCGCTACTGTCTGCTGCTGGCTTTAGCCTGCCTGCTGGCCGAAGTATTGTTGCTGCGCTTCGTGGGCCGGCCCCGGGCAGTTCCGGCGGCGGCAGTGGCGGCGTAAGGTGCGTAGTTTGGCCAAAGTCCTCTATCTTTCCGCCTCACTTGCTGCTTATCCGTGCCCGCCGAAGTTTCCCCGTTTCCCTCCGTGTTGCGTACGGCCCTGCGCTTTGGCGTGGGCGCCGGTTTGTTGTGTACCCTCTGGCTCGTAGGTCTGCTGCTGACCGGCAATGACCCGTTTGGGCCCAAGCGGCTGATGGTGATATTTCTGCCCCCGCTGGCCGTAGTAGCCAGCCAGTGGATGCTGCGGCGTATTTCTCCGCCGGAAGGCCCCGGTTTGAAGCGCGCCCTGGCCGTGGGTGCCCTGACGGCTTTCCTGGCCGCTACTACCTCGGCTATGGGCGTGTACGGTGTGGCCCAGATGGCCGGCCCCGAGCAGATCGAGAAGAGCAAGGCCGCCATGATTAAAATTGCCGAAGGCTCCCGCGCCGACTATCTGAGGCAGCCGGGCGGCAAAGAGCAGTACGAGCGCACGATTCAGGGCCTGCAAAGCGTGAATGCGCAGGGCATGGCTACCGATGACTTCGTGAAAAAACTGCTGTTTGGTCTTCTGCTGAGTGTACCGGGCGCTATTTTTCTGCGCCGTTAGTTCTTGCTTCCTTCACTGTTCTACCTAACCACCAAAACATGGAAACTACCTCTACTACGCCTGCCGCTTCTCCCGTATCCGTCGGAATTCGCTACGGTATCATCACCGGGCTTATCTGGATTGTGGTCGACTTTGCCATGCGCGCCACCGGATTGTCGTTTAAGTATTCGGTATATCTGAGTGCCAGTATTCTGGTCTACATACTCGGCACGGTGATGGCGCACCGCTTTTTCAAGCAGAACAACCAGGGCTTCATGACCTACGGGCAGGGCCTGCTGATTGTGGTGGTACTGTCGGTTATTTCCGGGCTGATGTCCGGCATTTTCAATTATGTCTACGTCAACTTTATTGACCCCGACTACGCGCTGCGCATGCGCACTGACCTGGAAGCCTGGATGAGCACGATTCCGAACGTGCCGGAAGAGCAAATCGAAAAAAGCCTCGAAGGCATGAGCGACGAGCAGATTAAGTCGCCCACCCAGATTGGCAAGAGCCTGATGGGCGCAGCCGTGGGTGGCGTTATTACGGGCCTGATTGTCTCTATTTTCACCAAGCATAAACGACCCGAGTTTGAGTAAGCGTTTGTCGTCCCATTTCCCCGTTGAGCTCTCCATCGTCATTCCCCTGCTCAATGAGGCCGAGTCGTTGCCGGAACTGACCCGCTGGATAAACCGGGTGCTGGCTCAGCACGGGCTTACCTACGAGCTGATTCTGATTGATGACGGCTCGACGGACACGTCCTGGGACGTAATTGAGGAGCTGGCCCAGACCGATACCCACCTGCGCGGCATCCGCTTCAACCGCAACTACGGCAAGTCGGCGGCCCTGAACACGGGCTTCAAGGAGGCCGTAGGCCGGGTGGTGTGCACCATGGATGCCGACCTGCAGGACTCGCCCGAGGAGCTGCCCGAACTCTACCGCATGATTGTGGAGGAGCGCTACGACCTGGTGAGCGGCTGGAAAAAAAAGCGTTTCGACCCGCTGAGCAAAACCATCCCGACCAAGCTCTTTAACGGGGCCACCCGCTGGATTTCGGGTATCAAGCTGCACGATTTCAACTGCGGCCTGAAAGCCTACGACCAGCGCGTGGTGAAGGGCATCGAGGTCTACGGCGAGATGCACCGCTACATTCCCGTCATTGCCAAGTGGAACGGCTTCGGCCGCATCGGCGAGAAGGCCGTGCAGCACCAGGAGCGTAAGTACGGCGTCACCAAGTTTGGTCTGGAGCGGTTCGTCTACGGCTTCCTGGATTTGATGTCCATCACCTTCGTGAGCCGGTTCCGGCGGCGGCCCATGCACTTCTTCGGTACGCTGGGCTCCGTGTCGTTTCTGGTGGGCATGCTGATTACGCTGTGGCTGGTGGCCGAGAAAATCTACCTGGCCCACTACAACCTGCGGGCCCGCGACGTAACCGACCAGCCGCTGTTTTTCCTGGCGCTGGTGGCAGTGATTCTGGGTATGCAGCTGTTTCTGGCGGGTTTTCTGGCCGAGATGGTGCAGCTCAACGGCCCGCGCCGCAACGATTACCTGATTCGGGACAAGATCAACTTACCAGACTAACCGCCTGTGGCACGCGTCGTCATTATCGGGCCGGCTTACCCGCTACGGGGCGGCCTGGCTACCTACAACGAACGGCTGGCGCGGGCCTTCCGCGAAGCCGGCGACGAGGTGCGCATCGTCACCTTCAGCCTGCAGTACCCCAACTTTCTGTTCCCGGGCCAAACGCAGTTCAGCACCGAGCCCGGCCCCGCCGACCTGCCCATCGAGGTGAGTATCAACTCGGTGAATCCGCTGTCGTGGTGGACGGTGGGAGAGAAGCTGCGGCGCGAGAAGCCCGACCTGGTGATTTTCCGCTTCTGGCTGCCGTTTATGGGTCCGGCCCTGGGTACTATTGCCCGCCTGGTGCGCCGCAACCGTCACACCCGTGTCGTGGCCATTACCGACAACGTTATTCCGCACGAGAAGCGGCCCGGCGACCGGCCCCTGACGCGCTATTTCCTCTCGGCCTGCCACGGCTTCGTCACGATGTCGCGCTCTGTACTGGCCGATCTGCGCCGCCTGCACTTCCGGCAGCCGGCCCAGTACCAGCCCCACCCGCTCTACGACAACTTCGGCGCCCTCAAGGCCAAGCCCGCCGCCCTGCATGCCCTGCAGCTCGACCCGCAGTACGGCTACCTGCTCTTCTTCGGCTTTATCCGGGCCTACAAGGGGCTGGATATTCTGCTCGAAGCCTTTGCTGATGAGCGGCTGAAGTCCCTGCCCGTCAAGCTCATCATTGCCGGCGAATACTACGAGGATGCCGCGCCCTACGAGGCCCTGATTGCCCGCCACGGCCTGGAAAGCCGCCTGGTGCGCGCCACCGACTTCATTCCCAACGAAAAGGTAGCCGATTACTTCTGCGCCGCCGATATGGTGGTGCAGCCCTACAAAAATGCCACCCAGAGCGGCGTCTCGCAGATAGCCTACCACTTCGAGCGTCCCATGCTGGTCACCGACGTGGGCGGTCTGGCCGAACTCATTCCCGATGGGGAAGTGGGCTACGTCGTAAAGCCCACTCCCAGAGCCATAGCCGATGCCCTGGTTGATTTCTACGAGCACCAGCGCGAGGCCGAGCTGGCCGCTGGCGTGTGGGCCAAGAAGAAAGAGTTTTCGTGGAGTGAGATGGTAGCGGCGTTAAAGGCGGTAGCGGGGTAGAAAGTCATTAGCAAGAGAATTTAAATTTCAACTGTGCAAGCCCCAGCGGGGCGACACCCGTCCTTCAACGATTGGTGCCGCTTAGCTGGGGCTTTTGCTTTATCGGGTGTCGAGTTACTACCGATATGCCGCCCCGCTGGGGCTATTTCGTTTATCAGATAGGGGCTTCTGCCGCTAATCACTCAGTGGATACCACTCACCAAGGAATAGCCAGCAGGCCATGGCGAGCAGCCAGAAAAACCAGAGTTGCCGACCACTATTTGCTTCATGGTGCTGTGGCCCTGCTAGAGCCTTGGAAACTATCAGTACCAGTATTGGCAAACTCATGATAAGGGAAACAGCAGCAGCTATCCGCTTGAGTACCGTTAATAGATTGGGGTGTACAAATAAAACGGTACCAGTATCCGGGTGGCCGTCCCGAACAATATCCCCTGGGGAGTAAATCCAAATCAGTGAGCCCACCACCAGCACCGTGGCAGTGGCAATAAGCACTAGGGTGCTGTAGTCCCGCTTCATTACAAGCTTCCCTACACCGCCACACTCGCCTGCACGGCTTCGAACACCTTTTCGGCCGGCAAATCCTCCATGCAACTGGTGCCTAGCTTGCAGGTGCCGCGGTAGAAGCACACGCACTGCCGGTCGGGCTGCACGAGCTGGCCGCGGCCGTAGAGGTCGAATTCGTAGGGGTTGAAGATGTTGTTCATCAGCACCGTGGGCTTTTGCAGGGCAATGCTGATGTGCATGGCCATCGTGACCTGCGTCACGATGCCGTCCATCTGGTACATCAGGTTGATAAACTGCTCCAGCGGGAAGGTACCCAGGTAAGCAGCGCCCGTAGCAGCGTGCAGACGCTGGTTGCGCTCATCCTCGGCCGTGCCGCCCAGCAGCACCGGCGCGTAGCCAGCCTGTTGCAGCTGCCCGATAAGCGTCAGCCATTTCTCGTCGCTCCACAGCCGGGTCGTCCACCGGTCGCCGCAGCCGGTGTTGAGGCCAATGCGCGGCTTGCCGGTGGGCAGGGCGCTCCAGTCGTAGCCTTTGTCCTGGTGGGTGTCGAATACGTACTCCTCGTGCTGAAACTCGAAGCCGCAGAGCTCGAAGATTTCCTGCACGTAGGGCTTCTGGTTCAGCTGACTCAGCTCGTCGAACACGCCGGTCAGGAACTTGTGGCTGGCCAGCTCGTTGCCGGGCCAGGCCACCCCGTACTGCGGGTGCAGGGTGTAGCCAAACTTGCGGGTAGCCCGAATGGAGTCGTGCAGGGCGCAGGCTTCCTTGTCCTTGTCCAGGTTGAGCAGCAGGTCAAACTCGCGGGCCTGCAGGTGCAGCACGCTGGTCAGCTCCAGCTTCAGAATCTCGTCGATGGCCTCGGCGGGCAGAATGGCGGGCGTGTGCGTGAGCCAGGTAATCTTGGCCTGCGGATACTCCCGGCGCAGGCGGCGCAGCAGGGGCGTGGTCCGGATAACGTCGCCAATGGCCCCGAGCTTGATAATCAGGATGCGCTCCTGTACGGGCGCGTACTCGGGGCAGCCGGCGCACTGGTAGCCGCGCTCTTTGTTGGGGCGGCAAGGAATGTCGCCGCGAAAATGGCGGCAGTCGGGATGAACGGTAACGCCGTTGAGAGAGGCCATACGGAAGAGAAGTATCCGGCAAAGGTAGCCGAAGGGGCGAAGCGGCGCACTGCCCGCCCGCAAAAAGCTGCTGCCCATACTTATTCAGGAAGTTGTGACGTTTGTGCTGGTGACGTTTCAAAACGTCACCAGCACAAACGTCACAACTTCTTTCGCCTGCTCACTACTCGGGCTTATGGCTATTCAGCGCAGCTTCTCCCACCGCCGGGGCCCCCGGCGCTACCACAATATTCAGCAGCTCGTACGGGCGCACTTTGGGCTGAGCCAACCCGATGTGGCCCGGCTGCTGCACCTCACCCGGGCCACTGTAGCAATGGATGAGGCCAGGCAGCGTAATATGCCCACCGCGGCGTGGTTGCGCTTTCACCATCTGGTGCAGGCCCTACCCGTGCCCGACGGCCCGGCCCCAGTGCCGACAGCGGCCCCGATGCCTCTATCCGACGATGAGCGGGCCGCGCTACAGCTGCGCCTGCAGGGCATCAGGGGGCAGGAATATCCGTTGCAGCAGAAGCTTACGCGCTGCCAGACGCGGCTGGCCCAGGCCCGGCTACGCCTGCAGGCGCTGCCCACGCTGCACTTGGCTTATCCTGACGAGCGGGGGCAGCGGTGGTTGGCCAACTTCGAAACTGAGGCCCGCGAAAATCTGGAGAGTGAAGCCGGCAAGCCTGCCCTGCTGGAGCTACGCCTGCGGGTGCTGGCCTACGAAGCAGCCGAAATAACCCGGCTATTGGCGGCGGGTTAAGAGAGCCTACACCAAGTTGAAGGCGCGGGCGTAGAGGCCCAGCTCGGCGGCCGACTGGGGCTGGAGCTTCTGACGGATGTTGCGACGGTGGGTTTCGGCCGTCTGCACCGAGAGGTGCAGGGTTTCGGCAATCTGGGGGGAGCTGTGGCCCAGGGCCAGGTGGCGCAGCACTTCCCGCTCGCGGGTGGTAAGGGTGGCGAAGGTGGCGGCGTGGCGGCGTAGAAACTCGTTTTCGTCGAGCAGGCGCTGCACCCGCAGGGCCAGGTGGGTTTCGGGCTGCACGGGCGAGGCCACGCAGAGCAGCAGCAGCGGGGCGCCCTGCGCATCGTGCAGCAGCAGCCGGATGGCGGTGAAATACCAGGTCCAGGGCGTGTGGGCATTGGCCCGCACCTGCTGAAAAAACGTGGCCACCGGCCCCAGCTCATTCTGCTCAATCAGCTGCCAGATTTTGGGAGCATACTCGGCCGCGTCGGCCGGGTTGAAAAAGCGCGTGTGGTAGGCGGCGCCCAGGGCCCGCAACTCTTCCAGGCTAATCTGGAGCAGTTCCAGCCCCCACGGCGACATGTATTCTACGCCCTGGGTCTGGATGTTGTTGATGATGATGACGCCCGGGTACTGGGCCGCCGTAGCGGCTATTTCCGCCACCTTGTGGGAAATGGCTTCTTCGTTGGACATGCAGGTAGGTGTAAGAGCAGAGGAGTGGGAGCAGAGCAGGGTAAGAACAGACCCGGAGGCCAGCAGCTAACATAGTAAATAGTCGATAGTAGTTGCAACAAGCCACGACCGAACAGTAAAAAGCCGGGACGAACTGCTCATGCAGCACGTCCCGGCTTACGGGTCGAGGGGTTTCAGCACTACGCAGCGCCCATGCCTGGGCGTTGGCGCGGGCCGGACCGCTGGTAGCGGCTCTAAGCACCGGTTAGCTGGCCTGCCGCTGGGTGAAGGTGCTTATATGAGGGTTAATAAGACAAGCGTAATAAACCGCATGGGCCACTAAATCCCCACGTAGGTATGTGGCGTAATAGCCCGCAGCTCGGCTTTCACATCCTCACTCACTTCCAGCGTATCAATAAATGACTGAATACTGGCTTCGGAAATGGCCTCGCCGGTGCGGGTCAGGGCTTTGAGGGCGTTGTAGGGGTCGGGGTAGGCTTCGCGGCGCAGCACGGTCTGCAGGGCCTCGGCCACCACGGCCCAGTTGGCCTCCAGGTCGCGGTGCAGGGCCGCTTCGTCGAGGGCCAGCTTGTCGAGGCCGCGCTGCAGGGAGTTCAGGGCAATCAGGATATGGCCCAGCGGCACGCCCAGGTTGCGCAGCACCGTGGAGTCGGTCAGGTCGCGCTGCAGGCGACTGATGGGCAGCTTGGCCGCCAGGTGCTCCAGCACGGCGTTGGCCACGCCCAGGTTGCCCTCAGCGTTTTCGAAGTCGATGGGGTTTACCTTGTGCGGCATGGCCGAGGAGCCCACTTCGCCGGCCTTGATGGTCTGGCGGAAGTAGCCCATCGAAATGTATTGCCACACGTCCCGGGCCAGGTCGATGAGAATGTTGTTGAGGCGCTTGAGCCCGTCGCAGGTGGCGGCCAGGTGGTCGTAGTGCTCAATCTGGGTGGTAGGCTGGCTGCGGTGCAGGCCCAGGCGGTTGTTCACGAATACATCGGCAAACTGCTTCCAATCGACCTGCGGATACGCTACCTGGTGGGCGTTGAAGTTGCCGGTAGCGCCCCCGAACTTGGCCCCGAACGGTACCTGCGCCAGCAGCTCTACTTGGGCGTCGAGCCGGGCCACAAACACCTGAATTTCCTTGCCCAGGCGGGTGGGGGAGGCCGGCTGCCCGTGGGTGCGGGCCAGCATCGGAATGGCTTCCCAGTCGGTGGCGCGGGTGGCCAGCTGGTTGCGCACCTGGGCATAGGCGGGCAGCAACGAGTGCAACAGGGCGTGCTGCAAACTCAGCGGAATGGCCGTGTTGTTGATGTCCTGGGAGGTCAGGCCGAAGTGAATGAACTCCAGGTAGCTGCCCAGGCCCAGGGCCGTGAACTTGTCGCGCAGGAAGTACTCCACAGCCTTCACGTCGTGGTTGGTTACCTTTTCGTGGGCCTTCACCGCTTCGGCATCGGCCTGGGAGAAGCCAGTGTAGAGGCTGCGCAGCTGCGGGAATACGGCCGCATCCACGTTCTGTAGCTGAGGCAGCGGTAATTCACACAAGGCAATGAAATATTCCACTTCTACCAGCACCCGGTAGCGGATCAGGGCCAGCTCCGAGAAATAGGCCGCCAGGGGCAGCGTTTGGCGGCGGTAGCGCCCGTCGAGGGGCGAAACGGCGGTGAGGGGCGAGAGGGCAGCGTAGTCGGCAGCAGCAGTCATTGCGTAGAAGGAAGTTGACCAGAGTGCGTCAAAGGTAGCAAATGAGGCCGGGCGGCTACGGCCGCGCGGCGGTTTTCGCTACCTTTGCTACCCGAGCAGCGGCAGGTTCGGCACGGAACTGGCATACGCCTGCCGCTTCTATCTTCCTCTCCTTCTGCGCGTGACATCAGCTACAAAGAAAAAAATAGGCATTGGTCTGGGCATCCTGGTGGTGCTGCTGGGCGTGGCCCTGGGCGTATTTTTGTTTAAGCGGCAGGAGCTGCTGGACTACGCCCTGCAACAGGTAAAAGCCAAAGTAGAGCGGAAATATCCAGTGGCCCTGACCCTGGGCACGGCCCGCTTCACCGCCCTGAACACGGTGCGCATCGACGGCATGAGCATGGTGCCCACGGCTACCCCGACCGACACGCTGCTACAGGCCCGCCAGATGACGGTGTCGTTGAGCGTGCGGTCCTTGTTTGCCGGCCGGCCCGTGTTCAGCAACCTCGAAATCAAAGACGCCCAGCTGACGGCCCGCAAAAATGCCCGCGCCGACAACTACTCGTTTCTGTATAAGAAGAAAGGCGCCGCGCCCACGGTGCCCCGCGACACGACTAAGGGCGTCAACTACGGTTTGCTGGCCAACCAGCTGCTCGAAGCCAGCTTCGACAACATGCCCGAGGAGGCCGACTTCCGCAACTTCCTGGTCACCTACGACAGCCCCCGGCACCGGGCGCGCATCACCATGCCGCGCCTCTCTATTGAGGATGGCGACATCAGCGGGCAGCTCACGGCGGTGGTCGATTCGGTGGAAAACCGCGTGGGCGTGCAGGGCCACATCGAGCCCGGCGACTACGCCCTGAACGCGGAAGTGTTCGGCTTGAACCGCCGGCCCGTAGTGCTGCCCTACGTGCTGCGCCGCTACGGGGCCCGCGTGCAGTTCGATACGCTGCGCATGAGCCTGACCGATAAAGACCTCGACGACGAGGAGCTGACCGTGCGCGGCACGGCTTCGGCCGCCAACTTCATTGTGAACCACCCTAAGCTCTCGGACCGGGACGTGCGCTTCCCGCGCGGCGGCATCGAGTTTGTGGCCCGGCTGGGGCAGGCCTTTGCCGCCCTGGACAAAGGCACCAAGGTGACGCTCAACCGCATGGACTTCTTCCCGGTGGTCAGCATCCGCAAGTTGCCGGTGAACGAGCGGGTGGTGGGCAAGATGATTAACGGGGTGCGGCGCCGCAGCGAAACGCTGGCCGGCCTGCAGGTGAAAGCCGACGTGGAATCGGCCGAAACGGCGGCCAATACCTTCTTTGAGGCCTTGCCCGAGGGCATGTTCAACACCCTGGAAGGCATGCAGGGCGAAGGCACGCTCACCTACCGCCTCCACCTGAACCTGGACATGAACCGGCTCGACAGCCTGGAGTTCAACTCGGGCCTGACGCCCAAAAACTTCCGCATCAGCCGCTTCGGCCGCGAAAACCTGAACAAGCTCAACGAGGACTTTCCCTACACGGCGTACAACGACAAGGGCGACTCCATCAAAACCTTCACCGTGGGGCCTTCTAACCCGGAGTTTACGCCCTACAGCGACATTCCCAATTACCTGAAGGGCGCCATCATGACGGCCGAAGACCCCCGCTTCATGTCCCACAAGGGCTTCATGGAAAAGGCTTTCGTGAAGTCGGCCATTCAGAATATCAAGGAGAAGCGCTTTGCCCGCGGCGGCAGCACAATTTCCATGCAGCTGGTCAAGAACGTGTTTCTGACCCGGCAGAAAACCGTGACCCGCAAGATTGAGGAGGCCCTGATTGTGTGGCTTATCGAAAACACCCGGCTGGTGTCGAAGGAGCGCATGTTTGAGGTCTACCTGAACATCATCGAGTGGGGCCCGAAAGTGTACGGCGTGCACGAAGCGTCACGGTTCTACTTCGATAAGCAGCCCAGCAACCTGAACCTGTCGGAAAGCCTGTACCTGGCCAGCATTATTCCGCGGCCCAAGCGCTATCAGGCATCTTTTAACCAGTACGGGGAAATGCGCAGCTCGGCCCGCTACTTCCACCGTCTCATTGCCGACCTGATGGAGCGCAAGGGCATGATTTCGGAGGGCGAGCGGCAGAGCGTAAGCTATAATCTGAGCTTCCCGGGCCGGGCCCACGGCTCCATCTTCCGCGCCGTGCGCCCCGATACCACGCGCACCACCTTCGCGGCCGACTCTACCCAGTTTGAGCCCCTGAACCTGATAGATCTGCTGGGCGGCGAGTCGCCCGATGCCGGCGTGAATACCAACACCACGCCCCCCGCCGAAACGACCCCGCCCAAGCCGTAAGCTGGCGTTTACTACTAGAAAGGCCCCGCCGAATCTCTTCGGCGGGGCCTTTCTACGTTGTATTACATCGGCCCGGCAACCCGAGCCGCACGCGGCAAAGGACTACTCCGCAATATCGGCGGGAGGAATGATGGGCGCGTCCTTCTTGGGATAAAGCAACGACAGCACCACCGAGCCCAGCAGCAGAAAGCCCACCACGCCCAGCGACCAGCTCATCGGCAGCTCGTAGAACTCGGCCACCAGCAGCTTGGCCCCAATGAATACCAGGATAAGGGAGAGGCCATAGTGCAGGTAGTGAAACAATTGCATGAGGCCCGCCAAAGCAAAATACAAAGCCCGCAAGCCCAGCAAGGCGAATACGTTGGAGGTATAGACAATAAACGTGTCGCGCGAAATGGCCAGAATGGCCGGAATGGAGTCGGCGGCAAAGACCACGTCGGTCGTCTCGACCATGACCAGCACCACAAACAGGGGCGTGGCGAACAGCAGGCGCTCCTTGCGCACGAAAAACTTGCCGCCTTCCAGCTTGCTGGTAATGGGCAGGTGACGGCTCAGAAACTTCACCACCGGGTTGTCGTCGGGGTTGATTTCGGGCTCTCCGGCGCTCAGGGCCATCTTCACGCCGGTATACACCAGGAACGCGCCCAGCACATACATCAGAAAGTGGAACTTGGCCAGCAGCGCCGCGCCGGCCAGAATAAAGATGGCCCGCAACACTAGGGCCCCGATAACGCCCCAGAACAGGATGCGGTGCTGGTACTGCAGCGGCACCTTGAAATAGGTGAAAATCAGCAGGAAAACGAACAGGTTATCTACGCTGAGCGACTTCTCAATCAGGTAGCCGGTCAGAAACTCCAGAGCCGCCTGCTGGCCCATGGTGCGGTATACCAGGTAGTTGAAGGCCAGCGACAGGGCAACCCAGAAGGCGCTCCAGCCTAGTGCTTCTCGCATGCGGACGACGTGCGCTTTGCGGTTGAGCACCAGCAAGTCGAGCATCAGCATAACCAGCACGAAGGCGTTGAAGCCAACCCAGAACCAAGGAGTGTTTTCCATAAGGCCAAGATACGCGGCCAACGATGCCGGCGTATGGTGGGCTTACCGGGATTCGCCGGCCGAGGTTGCAGCCGAGGCCGAAACTGCCGGGGCCGCCGCGGGCGTAGGCACCCGCTCAAACGTGCGAAACAAACTGCTCAGCTTCATCTGCACCACACCGAAGAAGGCTTCCTGAAAGATGCCCTTGGTCATTTTGGACGTGCCGCGGGTGCGGTCCGTGAAGATAATCGGCACTTCCTTGATGCGGAAGCCATATTTGTAGGCCAGCCATTTCATCTCAATCTGGAAGGCGTAGCCCACGAAGCGGATGCGGTCCAGCGGGATGGTACGTAGCACCCGGGCCGTGTAGCACTTAAAGCCGGCCGTGGCGTCGGCAATGGGCATGCCGGTAATCATGCGCACGTAGGCCGAGGCAAACCACGACATCAGCACGCGGTCCATGGGCCAGTTTACCACGTTCACGCCCTGGATGTAGCGCGAGCCGATGGCCATATCGTAGCCCTCCACGGCGCAGGCGTCGTAGAGGCGCAGCAAGTCGTCGGGGTTGTGCGAGAAGTCGGCGTCCATCTCAAACACGTACTGGTAGTTGCGCTGCAAAGCCCACCGGAAACCGTGAATGTAGGCCGTGCCCAGGCCCAGCTTGCCCTTGCGCTCCTCCAGAAACAGCCGGTCGGGAAACTCCTGCTGCAGGCCGCGCACGATGCCGGCCGTGCCATCGGGCGAGCCGTCGTCGATGATGAGCACGTCGAAGCCTTTGGGCAGCGAAAACACCTTGCGGATGATCAGCTCCGCGTTTTCACGCTCATTGTAGGTTGGTATCAGGACGAGCCCATCATTCATAATTGGCCAAAGATAAAGATTCAGTGTGCGCCCTTTGCAATTTTTTCGGCCAGCGCCCGGGCGTGGCGGATGCAGTCGGGCACGCCCACGCCGGCGCGCCAGTTGGCCGTGCTGAAGATTCCGGCTTCAAGCAGCTCATCGGCAGCGGTATGCGCCGCCACGATGCGCTGGTCGAACTGCGGAATGGCCCGCTCCCAAGAGTACCGGTATTGCCAGACGGGTTGCACTGCCCGGATGCCATACAAACGGCACAATTCGGCGTGGACCTGCTGCTGCTGTTGCTCGGCCGGCTGCCGGGCCTGCGCCTCATACTGCGTACCTCCAACAAACGTGGTAAACAAAACGTGTCCGGCCGGCACCCTATTCGGATAGATGGAGCTGGTCCAGATGCTGCCGGCCGCGTAAGGCTGCTCCGCTTTGGGATGCAGGGCCCCGAAGCCATCCAGCGGGTGGGTAACGTCGGCGCGCTGATACGCGGTATATACGGCCGTCATGGGTGGGTAATACACGGCGGCCAGGGCCACCGCCGCGGCCGGAAACAGCGGTTTCAACAGCGGTGCTGCTGCGTAGGCGGGCAGGGCCAGCACCAGCGCGTCGTAGGTTTCAGTACGTGGCGGGCCAGAGGTTGTTAGTTGGTACTTACCCTCAGGGGTGCGCGTCAGGCTGGTCACGGCTTCCCCGAAATGAGCGTTAGTGAGCTGCGCGGCCAGCGTGTTGGGCATGGTCTGCAGCCCGTCGCGCAGGGAAACGATGCGGCGCCGGGTACCCGGGGTGCCACTCTTGGCCAAGCCCTTGAGCACGGAGCCGTAGGTCTGTTCCATCTCCACCATCCTGGGGAAGGTCTTGTGCACGAGCAGCTGCTCCGGGTCGCCGGCGTAAATACCGGAAATGAACGGGTTCAGGGCGTAATCCACGATTTCGGACCCGAAGCGGCGGCGGAAAAAGGCGGCTAGAGTTTCCCGCGCGTCCGGTGCCTGAGCCGGCCGGCTCAGCTCCCGCAGAATATTGACTTTACCTTTCAGGCTGAAAAAGCCGCTCGTCAGCAGGCCGGGCGGCGAGCCGGGCAGCTTCTGGTACTTGCCGGCCCGCAGCACGTAGCGGTTGGCACTCACGGCGGCCGTGTCCTGAATCTGGTCGGTCAGGTTGAGGTGTTCCAGCAGGTCGCTTAGCTCGTCGCTGAGCTGCAGGGAGTTGGGGCCGGTTTCGAGCAGGTAGCCCTCGTGGTGCTCGGAGCGAATGTTGCCGCCGGGCCGGGGGCTGGCCTCAAACAGGTCGTAGGCCACGCCGGCCCGCTGCAGGTAAAAGGCCGCCGTCAGGCCCGAAATACCGCCGCCGAGAATTGCAATCCGCATAGTGCGCTGGGTTAGGAACGGGCAAAGGTAACCGCCGCGCCGTTAGCCGCCGCCCCGGAATCCGTAGCTTTGGCCCCATGAATGCAGCAGCAGCCGAACCGGCCCCGCGGGAAAAGGCCATTTTCCTGGACCGCGACGGAGTATTGAACCAGGAAATTGGCCACTATGTGTGGCGTTTAGAGGAGTTTGTTATTCTCGACGGTGTGCCCGAAAGCCTGGCCCGCCTCAAAGCCGCTGGCTACCGCCTGATTGTCGTCACCAACCAGGCCGGCATTGCCAAAGGCCTATACACGGCCCGGGAGGTGCAGGCCTGCCACCAGAAGCTGCAGCAGGCCTGCCATAACGCCATCGACGCCTTTTACTTCGCCAGCGGCCACCCCAGCGTGAGCGAGTCGCTGATGCGCAAGCCCGACTCGCTGATGCTGGAAAAAGCCATAGCCCGCTTCCGCCTCGACCCGGCGCAGAGCTGGATTATCGGCGACCGGCTGCGCGACTTACAGGCCGGGGCCAAAGTCGGTGTTCGGGGAATACTGGTGGGAGAAGGAGAGGAGCCACGCCCCGAGCTGTACGCTGCCGACCTGCGCGCCGCCACCGACCTGATTTTGGGTGAAAAAAATTAACGAAGAATTATCTCTTTGTATTAACCAATCTAACAAGAGTAGTGTTTTATTAAACCGCCGTCAAATGTATAATCTTCTGTTTTACAAAGGCTACCAAGCCGCAGTCCGCTCTGGTAATTATGGTGAGTATCCCGTAGTCGGCGGTAGTAATGTTGTGGCATTCTGTGCGTTCCTGAATGTATTTTCGCTAATGTTCGTCGCTGAAAGAATCTTCGCTTTAACCATTGTGAAGTGGTTTCGGCCCGAATACAAGTGGTTTGTCGTAGTGACTTTTATTGCTGGAGTCTGGGCTTATTTCCTGATAGGGAATCGTTATGTTAAAATCATTGAGAAGTATGAACAACAGAATGTTGCAAGAAGTATTTCTCCCTATCTGGTAATACTATTCTGTTATATATGCTCTGGAATACTTCTGCTTCTATCTGCCTTTTTTAGAAATCATGCCTGGATTTTTGCCTAACCTAATAGTTGTAGGCTCAAACAGCCAATAGCAGAAACCCTTAAATCAACACAGCCAGCTTCCTGCAGAAGGAAACCGGCTGTGTTGCGTTAGAAAAGGCCGAAATTATTGGCGCTCAGACTGCTGCTCAGTGCTGGCCATGATGGGCGAAGCAACCTGCGTAGCTGGCTTCGTGGTGGAGTAGGCCGGACACTTGGTGCGGCAGGAGCTGAAGAGAGCAAGACATCCAACAGCTACAATCAACAGTTTTTTCATGCGTAAGTACAATCTGCGAAATGGGAAGATGCGCAAACAGAAGGTGACAGGAAAGATTTACCAACAGGTAACGCTTCCTTAACCTTCAAATTGTACTCATTCGTTCAAAAGCAAAACGCCGGCTCCCTGCTAAGCAGAAAGCCGGCGTTTGTATAGCCGGGAAACTAAAAAAGCTGCCGAAAACTACTGACGCTCAGCCGGTGCTGCTGCCGAGGCGGTGATGGTTGAGGAAACGCGGTTGGCCGCTTTGCTGCCGTAAGCGGGGCATTTCGTCTTGTTGCAGGCGCTCAGACCAACGAGGGCCACAGAGGCCAATAAGAGTAGCTTTTTCATCCCGAGAAAAACCAAAAGAGTTGTAAGAGAAACTATACCAGCACCAAAAGTACAATTTCTGGTCCGGACCTTCAATCATCCGGAGCAGAAATTATACCGCTATTTTTTTATTCTAGTACCCCAGAATGCGCATCATGGCGTCGCCTTTCTGCTCGTCGGCAAATACCCGGTCGGTGAGGGTGCCGTCGGCGTCGCGGTCCAGAATCACCATTTTCGGGGCCGGAATCAGGCAGTGCTTGATGCCGCCATAGCCCGAGAGGCTTTCCTGGTAGGCGCCCGTGTGGAAGAAGCCTACGTAGAGCGGCTTGGCATCGGTGGGCTTGCGCTCGGGCAAAAACACCTGGTAGATGTGCTTTTCGGCGTTGTAGTAGTCCTGCGAGTCGCAGGTGAGGCCGCCGAGCTGCAGCTTCTTGTACTTCTTTTCCCAGCCGTTGAGGGCCAGCATGATAAAGCGCTGGTTCAGGGCCCAGGTGTCGGGCAGGTTGGTGATAAACGAGCCGTCAATCATGTACCAGAGCTCCTTGTCGTTCTGCAGCTTCTCGTCCAGAATGCTGTAAATCGTGGCGCCCGACTCGCCCACGGTGAAAATGCCGAACTCGGTGAAGATGTGGGGCTCGGGCACGCCTTCCTCCCCGCAGATGCGCTTGATGGTGCGCAGGATTTCCTCAATCATGTAGGGGTAGTCGTACTCCTTCTGAATCGAGGTCTGGATGGGCAAACCGCCGCCAATGTCGATGGTGGTCAGCGTGGGGCACACCTTGCGCAGCTCGCAGTACTTGTGCACGAAGCGGCTCAGTTCGGACCAGTAATAGCTGGTGTCCTTGATGCCGGTGTTGATGAAGTAGTGCAGCATCGTGAGCTCGAAGCGCGGGTCGTCCTTGATTTTCTGCTCGTAAAGCGGAATAGCGTCGGCGTAGCGGATGCCCAGGCGAGAGGTGTAGAACTGGAAGCGCGGCTCCTCGTCGGAGGCCAGGCGCATGCCCAGGTTGCACTTTTCGCGCACGTTGTCGTGGTAGTACTCCACCTCATTGGGCGAGTCCAGGATGGGCATGCAGTTCACGAACCCGTCATTGATCAGGCGCGTGATTTCGAACTTGTATTCTTCCGGCTTGAAGCCGTTGCAGATGATATACGTGTCCTTGGTCACCTTGCCCTTGGCATGCATGGCCCGGATGATGTTGGTATCGAACCAGGACGAGGTTTCGATGTGGACACCGTTTTTCAGGGCTTCCTCCACCACGAAGCTGAAGTGGGAGGCCTTGGTGCAGTAGGCGTAGGAGTACTGGCCCTGGTAGTCGGTTTTCTCGATGCCGACCCGGAACCACTCCTTGGCCCGCTGAATCTGGGAGCTGATTTTGGGCAGGTAGGTGAGGCGCAGCGGCGTGCCGTGCTTCTCGACCAGGGCCATCAAATCGATGTCGTGGAAGCGCAGCTCGTTCTGCTCGACGTGAAACTCCTGGGTAGGAAAATCGAAGGTTTGGGAAATCAGGTCGTGGTAGGTATCCATTGACGGGAAGAGTAGAGGAAGAGTTAAAAGAACTGTCATCCTGAGCCCAGCGAAGGACCTGATACATCTAGAACGAAGGCCGCTATAACGACTCGTTCCAGCGTGATAAGGTCCTTCGCAAGCTCAGGATGACAGACGATTTTCAACTGGTCGAGCTTTTGTCGAACTTAGTGCCCGCAAAGATACCCCGCCCGCGGGGTTTTGGTTGTGCTTTGTTCGTTGGTCGCGGCGGAAGGTCCGTGCGCGCTAAGCCTGAGAGGAATTCCCACCCGCTCAATCGGCAAGCTCAAACCCTTTTACCTTTTATTGCCCATGTAAATATGCGCCGCATCAAGCTCATCGAAGTCCGCTCCGAACTCGGGGCCGGGACTCGTGGGGCCAGTCTGGGGGTCGATGCCCTCCGGATTGCCTGCCTGAACAAAGGTTGTGACTATTTCCGCCGCTTCAACGCCGTTGCCGTGCCGGATCAGAACCACGTTTTGTTCGACAAAAACCATTTCCCTTTTGCCAAGCACATCGATTCGGTGTACACCGTGCAAAAGGCCATTGCCAGTACCGTGGAGCAGACGCTCCGGTTCGGCGAATTCCCGGTGGTGCTGGCCGGCGACCACAGCAACGCCGCCGCCACGATTGCCGGCATCAAGGCGGCCAATCCCTATAAGACGCTCGGCGTGGTCTGGATTGATGCCCACGCCGATATTCACTCGCCCTACACCACGCCCTCGGGCAACATTCACGGCATGCCCCTGGCCATGGCCCTGAACGAGGACAACCGGCAGTGCCAGCGCAACGAGCTGGACCCGGAAACCGAGTTTTTCTGGCGCCGCCTGCAAAACCTGGGTGAGGAAGGCCCCAAGCTCAGCCCCGAACACCTGGTGTACGTGGTGGTGCGCGACACCGAGCACGAGGAAGACGCCGTGATTGAGCGCCTGGGCATCAAAAACTTCAAGCTGCCCGAGTTTAAGGCCAAAGGCCCGCGGCAGATAGCCCGCGAAATCTACGAGCGGCTGCGCTTCTGCGACCTAGTCTACATCAGCTTCGACGTGGACTCCCTGGACTCCCGCTTCTCGAAAGGCACCGGTACGCCCGTCGTGGATGGCCTGAACGTGGACGAGGCCATTGGCCTGTGCCGCGCTCTGCTGGAAAACGACCGGGTAGTTTGCTTCGAAATGGTGGAAATCAACCCCACACTCGACAACGAGAATACCATGGCCAAGAACGCCTTCGATATTCTGGAAGCCTCGACGGATGCCATTCTGGACCGGCTGCGCATGGAAGATGTGACCAGCCGGTAGAGCCGGAGATGCTCATAATCTGCCGAATATAGCGCGAGCAATACCAGCTGATCGGAACGTATGACCACAAAGATACTCTGGTAAACAAGAAGCATTATCAGTGGTAACTGTGCACCAATATGGTAAACGTTAATCTGTTGAATGGTACAGTGTTTACCATATTGGTGCACACGTAACATATATGCATGTGTTTGTTTACCAACTACCGAAGTCGTTTCTTTTTCTGGCTGACAGCCAAATTTGGGGTAGCATAAGTCTCCGGGAAGCCGCGTTGTAGGTACTTGTTTGAACCCGGCGCGGCTTCCGCTACTTTTGCCCCAGCATTTTCCGCCGCATTTCCCGGAGTCCCCGGCGGAGCTCCTCTTTAACTAGCACCCCGTGCAACAACTCGAACAGGACATCAGGGCGGCGCTGAGCGCGGCTATACAGCAGGTTTTTGGCGTTACGGTCGCTGCCGATCAGCTCGTGATTCAACCCACGCGCAAGGAATTCGCGGGCTCCTTTACCCTCGTTACCTTCTCCTTGACCAAAGCCCTGGGCAAAGGTCCCGAGCAGATCGGGCAGGCCCTGGGCGAGTGGCTGACCGGCCATGAGGTGCGCATCAGCGGCTTCAACGTGGTGAAAGGCTTCCTGAACCTGGAGGTGGCCGACCGGGAGTGGCTGCGCCTGTTCCAGGGCCTGGTGCAGCAGCCCGAAGGCACCCCAGTGCCTACCGGCGGCCCCCAGGACGTGGTAGTGGAGTATTCGTCGCCGAATACCAACAAGCCCCTGCACCTGGGCCATTTGCGCAACAACTTCCTGGGCTACTCGGTGGCCGAGATTCTGAAGGCTACCGGCGCTACGGTGTCGAAGGTAAACCTGGTCAACGACCGGGGCATTCACATCTGCAAGTCGATGCTGGGCTACCAGCAGTTTGGCCACGCCGAAACGCCCGAGAGCGACAACATCAAGGGCGACCATCTGGTGGGTAAATACTACGTGCTGTTCGAGAAGCACTACCGCGAGCAGGTGGCCCAGCTGGTGGCCGAAGGCGTGGCCGAGGACACGGCCAAGGCTTCGGCCCCGCTGATGCTGGAAGCCCGCGACATGCTGCAGAAGTGGGAAGCCGGCGACGAGGAAGTCGTGAGCCTGTGGCGGCAGATGAACGGCTGGGTGTACGAGGGTCACAACGCTACCTACGCCGCCATTGGCGTCGATTTCGACAAGTTTTATTACGAATCGGGTACCTACCTGCTGGGCAAGGAGCGGGTACAGGAAGGCCTGGACCGGGGCTTGTTCTACCGCAAGGAAGACGGCTCGACTTGGGTGGACCTGGCCGCCGAAGGCCTGGACCAGAAGATTCTGCTCCGCTCGGACGGCACCAGCGTGTATCTGACCCAGGACCTGGGCACGGCCGAGCTGAAGTACGCCGACTTCCACTACGATTCGAGCATCTACGTTATTGCCGACGAGCAGAACTACCACATGCAGGTGCTGCAGGCCACGCTCCAGAAGCTGGGCAAGCCCTACGCCGCCGCCATTCATCACCTGAGCTACGGCATGGTGGATTTGCCCACGGGCAAGATGAAAACCCGCGAGGGTACTGTAGTAGATGCCGACGAGCTGGTGCGCGAAGTGATAGAAGCCGCTAAAGTAGAAACCTTGAAAAAAGGTAAAATTGAAGGATTAAGTGAGGAAGAGCTAGCTCAGCTGTTTCACACCCTAGGTTTGGGTGCCCTGAAATACTATCTGCTGAAGGTTGACCCCAAAAAGCGGATGTTATTCAACCCCGAGGAATCAGTACAGCTGCAGGGTGATACCGGCCCATTTGTTCAATACACCTATGCCCGGACTGCATCCTTGCGTCGCAAGGCCCAGCAGATGGGTATCGATGAAAAAGCTGAGTTCCTGAGCCTGGGCGAGTTGCAGAAGGCAGAGCGCGAAATGATTGAGGAGCTGGCCCGCTACGCCAACGTAGTGACGGAAGCCGCCCGCACCTTCTCGCCGGCCATTGTGGCCCAGTACGCCTATGACCTGGCCAAGGCCTACAACCGCTTCTACGCCGAGGTGCAGGTGCTGCAGGAGCCCGACGAGGCCAAACGCGCCTTCCGCGTGGCCCTGTCGGTGCAGACGGGCCGGGCTATCAAGGCCAGCATGAAGCTGCTGGGCATTGCGGTACCCGAGCGGATGTAAACCCCTTAAAAGCGCCCTTCTTTTCACCGAGAGGGGCGTTTTGTTTCGCGCTAGCTGAAAAAAACAAAGACTACCGATATGAAAAGCGTTGCCGTGTATTGTGGGGCCAGCCCCGGATTCAATGAAGTGTACCGCCAGCAGGCCGAGCTGATGGGAGAGGAGCTGGTGAAGCGCGACCTGACGCTGGTGTACGGCGGCGGCCGGGTGGGCCTAATGGGCGCCGTGGCCGACAGCGTGATGCGCCACGGTGGCCGCAGCATCGGCGTAATCCCCGACTTCCTGGCCGACAAGGAGCTGGCCCATACCGGCCTGACGGAGCTGCACGTGGTGAAAAGCATGCACGAGCGGAAACTGCTGATGGCCGAGCTGGCCGAGGGCTTTATTGCCATGCCCGGTGGCTTCGGTACCCTGGAGGAGCTGTTTGAGGTCCTGACCTGGGGCCAGCTGGGGCTGCACAAAAAGCCCAGCGGCGTGTTTAATGTGCAGGGCTTCTACAACCACCAGCTGCAGTTTCTGGACAAGATGGTGGAGGAAGGCTTTCTGCGGCCCGAAAACCGCGCCCAGCTTCAGCAGGATGCCACCCCCGCCGGCCTCCTCGACAAGATGCTGGCCTACGTGCCCACCGACCTGGAAAAGTGGCTCACGGTGCCCCGCACCTAGCGCAGAAGCCACATTCGCCCGCCGCCGACCAGCACCGCGCCGGCGCCCAACGCGGCAAACGCCTACCTTGGCGGCCATAACCAGTATCCCTGACCGGGACGTTACGCCGGTGCCGTTCGGGCGCCGGCCAGTAGTGACCTTAATCCGCCTTATGAAAGCTGCCTGTCTACTCCTGCTCGGCGCCAGTACCGCCTGCGGTTTATCTTCCACCACGACTACTCCTTCAACGCCTTCTACCCCGACTTCCTCCATGACGACTTCAGCCCCCGAAACGGCCGCCCGCGGCTCCGTATACGATTTTAGCGTGAAAACCATCGATGGCAAAGAGGTGTCGCTCAGCCAGTACAAGGGCAAAAAGCTGCTCATCGTGAACGTGGCGTCGGAGTGTGGCTACACGCCCCAGTACAAGGAATTGGAGGAGCTCTACAAGAAGCACGGCGACCGGGTCGTGGTGCTGGGCTTCCCGGCCAACAACTTCGGGGGGCAGGAGCCGGGCTCCAACGAGCAGATTGCCACCTTCTGCGAGAAGAACTTCGGCGTTACCTTCCCCATGTTCGCCAAAGTATCGGTGAAGGGCGACGACACGGCCCCGCTCTACCAGTTTCTGGCCGATAAAACCAAGAACGGCGCCATCAGCGACGCCCCCGACTGGAACTTCTGCAAGTATTTAGTCAATGAGCAGGGCCAGGTCGTGGGCTTTTATCCATCCAAGGTGAAGCCCATGAGCGACGAGCTGGTGGGCGCTATTCTGAAGTAATTCTTTCTGCGTTTTTCCCTAGAGCGTCATTTCATTCTGAGCAGAACGTCATGTCGAGCCTTTACGAGACATCTCACGTGCAATGGTATCAAGTACTGTTGCAGTAGAGATGCTTCGGCAAGCGGACGACAGATAAAGCATGACGTTCTATTTTTAGCATGACGTTCTTTTGTAGTGTTATGGCTTCTCCCGCACCTGCTCCCAACTCCGCTGCCAGCCCCGCCAAAGCCTGGATTTCAGCTTTTCGGCCCCGCACCCTGCCGTTGGCCCTGGCCAGCATCATGATGGGGGGCTTTCTGGCCGCCGCCCACGACCAGTTCCGCGGGACCGTAGTAGGTCTGGCCGCTCTGACCACCATTCTGCTCCAGATTCTGAGCAACCTGGCCAACGACTACGGCGACTCGCAGAACGGGGCCGACAGCGTGCACCGCGAAGGGCCGCAGCGGGCAGTGCAGTCGGGCGCCATTACGCCGGCCCAGATGAAAAAGGGCATGGTCGTGTTTGGGGCCCTGTCGTTTCTGGCGGGCATCAGCCTGCTGTGGGTGGCGCTGGGCTTGTCCGGCCTGTGGGTATTTCTCTCGTTTCTGGTGCTGGGGCTTTCGGCCATCTGGGCGGCCGTCAACTACACGGCCGGCGCCAAGCCCTACGGCTACGCGGGCCTGGGCGACCTGTCGGTGTTTATCTTTTTCGGCATCGTGGGCGTGTGCGGCACGTTTTACCTGCAGGCCCGGCAGCTGCCCCTGGCCGTGCTGCTGCCGGCGGCCGCGCTGGGCTGCTTTGCTACGGCCGTGCTGAACGTGAACAACATCCGCGACATCCGCTCCGACGAGCTAGCCGGCAAAATCACGATTCCGGTGCGGCTGGGGCCGGTGCGGGCCCGCCGCTACCACTGGCTGCTGCTGCTGCTGGGCTTCGGGGCCGCCATTGTGTACGTGGCGCTTAGCTACCACTCGCCCTGGCAGTGGCTGTTTCTGCTTTCGGCCCCGCTGTTTCTCTTCAACGGCCGGCAGGTGTGGCAGCGCCAGGAATCCATGCAGCTCGACCCGTTGCTGAAGCAGATGGCCATGAGCACGCTGGCCTTTACGCTGCTCTTTGGCCTGGGGCAGGTGCTGTAGTGGCGGAAGGACAATGGTATTTAGGTTCTGGAAGCCATGAGAAAACGCCTGAACATAAACCTCCTACCGCTACTCCTACTCGTAGTGGTTTCTTTTTACACCGTTTACACGGCGCTGTTCGGCACGGTTTACTTGGCTGGCGAAGAGCGAAATATCAGCCTCGACCCGCATCATTACACCGGGTTTGCTGCCTTAGCTGTTGCGCTGGTATTGTACGGGGTCAGGAGCAAATATTTTAAGTACGGGGTACTACTACTGCTCTTGCTGTGGATGGTGGGAATAGCTAATTATCTGCCTGTCAGCCTAGGCGTCGGGGTTGGTTTTGGGGAATTGAAAATATCGTTGCAGCTGATAGCCCTGGTTTTTATGGCGGTTTACTACGCCCTTAACCGAAACCGGGCTGAAAAGAAACTTTCCGGTTTTCTGGCTTCAATAGCCGTAAAGCCGGACTCGGAAAAGGCCGAACGACATCGGCGGGAGGATAAGGAGAAGTTCAGACAAACATTTAAGCTTTACTCCACGGAGAAGCTTCAGACAATCGTGCAGGAAAGAAAGCTGGTGGGATTGGCGCTGGAGGCAGCGCAAGAATTATTATCGGAGCGGATAAAGTAAACGCGCCGCTCATTCGTCAGCCCGGAAGTAACCCGCTTCCGCCACGTATGAGCCCGCCTGTTTTGAGCCCTGCTACTGCTTCCAAGTACCGGCCCGATGTACTGGTAGCGGCAGGAAATCTTGGAACGGTCCCGAACAAGGCGGGGCCGGACGGGTTGTAGCAGCAGCCCATTCAAATACCACCAACGCAGCGGGGGCGCCCCTTTTTACCGGGCGCCTGCTTATCCTACTTACAGCCCCTTTCATGGCTTCTTTTCGTCAGAAAATACTAAAAACGCTCTATCCGCTCATCATGCGCCTGACCAAATCGGGCAGCCGCGGCAAGGTGCTGGAAAACAAGCAGCCCAAGCCCGCGCCGGTGTCCTTTTACGAGCTGGGCACCAAGCTCAGCACGGGCAAAGAGCTGGATTTTGAGCAGCTGAAAGGCAAAAAAGTATTGCTCGTGAATACGGCCTCCAACTGCGGCTACACCAACCAGTACGAGGAATTGCAGCAGCTCTCCGAGCAGTTTGCCGACGAGCTGGTCATCCTTGGCTTTCCGGCCAACGACTTTGCCGAGCAGGAAAAAGCCGACGACCACGCCATTCAGCAGTTCTGCCAGGTCAACTTCGGCGTGTCGTTTCCGCTCATGAAAAAAAGTGTGGTCGTGAAGCAGACCGAGCAGAACCCGGTGTACCGGTGGCTGACCCAGGCCGGGCAGAATGGCTGGAACGAGCAGGCCCCCGACTGGAATTTTGCCAAGTACCTCGTCAGTGAAGACGGCCACCTGACCCATTATTTTGGGCCGGCCGTGTCGCCCCTCAGCCCCACGATTACCAGCCGCATTCAGGCGCCGAAAGCCTAGCTTCGGCTGGCTCAAGGCCCGTAATTCCGCGCTTCCGCTCCCCTCAATCCCACCTCGTGTACTGCTTTTTGGCCCGCAATCCGCCGGCCGTCAGCAGCTGTATTGCCCGTGTAGCAGGTGCCCTTTGTCTTCTGCCCGCTGAAGAAGCGGTGTGCAGTGGCCGGGCTGCCGGCTGCCGCGGTTTGTGTTTTCCCGCTGAGCTGGCTTTTTGCCGGTGTCGGCGGGGAGTACGTGTCTTTCTCCCGAGCTGTGCCATGCGCCGCACAATTTCCTCTCACCCCGAGCCCGATTCCACCACCTTTTCTACCCTGCTGTTCTACACCGGCCTGGTGGGTTTTGTGGTGCTGACTAGTTTCTCCACGCCCCTGATTCAGTTGCTGGCCGATTAGGCCGGCAAGTGCGGCTGGTCCGGTATGTAGGCCGGTGCCACCGCTTTGGGCTGCGGCCTTTCGCTGAAAAAGCCGCCGTATTTCGCCTCCCCGGGTGTCGGGGAGTACCGCCGGGCTCGGTAGCCCTCGTCTTGCCGCTAGTTTATGAAATCCTATTTCTCGCTTATCCTCCTGGGGCTGAGCCTGTTTACCCATCTTACGCCCGCCCGGGCGCAGCGCCTGGTCTTTACCGGGCGCATCACGGAAGCCGCCACTGGTCAGCCGGTGCCCTTCGCCTCGGTCTTTGTGAAAGGCACCACTTTCGGCGCCACCGCCGACGATAACGGCCGCTACACGCTGATTGTAGCCCAGCGCGTCGATTCGGTCTGGGCTTCGGCCATGGGCTTTCGGACTAAAAGCGCTGCCGTGGGCCGGCAGGCCGAGCAGATGGTGAATCTGGCCCTGGCCTCGGCAGCCGTAGCGCTGAAGGAAGTCGTGATTCGGCCCACCGAAAACCCCGCGTTTGCCATTCTGCGCAAGGTGCAGCAGCACAAGCGCCAGAACGACAAAGCCCGCCTCGACGCCTTCGAGTTCGACAGCTACAACCGCATCGAAGCCTCGCTTTCCGACATCACCGACCGGCTGGCCCGGCGCAAGGTTATCCGCGACATGACGGCCCTGGCCGGCTCGGTGGGGGAGATGGAGCGCAACGCCGCCGGCCGGCCCACCGTGCCCGTGTTCGGCTCCGAAGTCGTGTCGCGCTACTACGTGCGCCACCGGCCCAACCGGGAACGGGAGGAAATTCGCCACTCCCAACTCTACGGGGCCGCCCCGCGCGACGGCACCATTCTCTCGCAGCTGCTGGGCTCCTCGTTTCAGGATTACGACTTCTACCCCAACTGGCAGGTAGTGATGGGCAAGGACTTCATTTCGCCCATTGCCGACGGCTGGCGCATCACCTACGACTACGACCTGGAGGATTCGGTGATGGTGGGCCAGGACCGGTGTTACCAGCTCAAAGTGTTTCCGCGCCGGGCCCAAGACCTGGCTTTCACCGGCCGCATCTGGATTACGACCGATTCCTACGCCCTGCGCCGCCTCGACCTGACCGTGGACCCCAAGGCCAACATCAACTTCGTGGATCAGATCCGGATTCAGCAGGACCTGGCTCCGATGACAACCGGGCCGTGGCTGCCCAGCCGCACCCAGGTAGTGGTAGGCCTGAAGCCTACACCCAAGCAAACCGGCCTATTGGTGCGCTTCACCACGATTAACTCCAACTTCCTGGCCCAGCAGCCCCACGAGCTGTCCTTCTACGACCAACCCCTGACCACGGCCGCCGATGCGCTGAAAATACCGGCCGGCTTCTGGGCCCAGCACCGCCCCGATACGCTCACGGCTCAGGAAGCCCGTACCCTCACGGTGCTCGACTCGGTGGGCAAGCTGCCCTCGGTGCGCACTTTCCTGGAGGTAGCCGACCTGGTGGTAAACGGCTATCAGCCGCTGGGCAAGCGGGAGCTGGTGGAGTTGGGCCCCGTGCTCTACACCTACAACTGGAACAATGTGGAGGGCAACCGCCTGCGCATGGGCCTGCGCAGCACGCCGGCCCTCAGCCCCGACTGGCTGGCCCAGGGCTACCTGGCCTACGGCACCCGCGACGGGGAATTCAAGTATGGGGTATCGGCCGACCGGATTGTGAACCGCGCCAACTGGACCGTGCTCAGCCTCAAGCATACCCGCGACCTGGACCTGGTGGCGCTGCTCGACAACGATATGGCCCTGGAAAGTCCGCTGTTTGAAGTGGCCGCCCGCTTCGGCAACATCAAGCCCCTGCTGCCCCTGTGGCGCGAAGTAACCAGCGTGACGGCCCAGACCGACCTGTTCCACAACTTCACCCAGAAGCTGACCCTGCGCCACCAGCGCTTCGATCCGCTCTACAACTTTGCCTACTACACCTCTGTGACGCATGAGCCCGCGGCGCCCACCGCCCACCGGTTTCAGCTCTCGGAGGCTGTGTTTGAGTCGCGTTACGCCCCAGACGAGGTGCTGGTGCAAACCCAGAACCGCCGCACGGCCGTGGGCGTGCGCAAGTGGCCCGTGCTGACGTTTCGCTACACGCTGGGGCTAAACGACGTGCTGGGCAGCGACTTTGCCTACCACAAATTCAACTTCTCCGTGGCCCAGAGTGTGCAGCTCGGCCAGCTGGGCCGCACCGAGTACATCCTCGACGCGGGCTACATCCCCAGCACGGTGCCCTATCCAGTGCTGAAGGCGCACCTGGGCAACGAGTCGCCCATCTACACGTCCAACGCCTACAACCTGATGCGCTACTTCGAGTTCGTCAGCGACCGGTACGTGTCGTTGCATGCCGAGCACTACTTCGAGGGGCTGCTGGTGAATGCGGTGCCCTTGCTCAAAAAGCTGGACTGGCGGCTCGTGGCCTCGGGCAACGTGCTGCAAGGCAGCCTGCGCGAGGCCAACCGCAACGCCACGCCCGCCATTGATGCTACCGGCGCCCCGCTGCCCGAGTTCCGCTCCCTGGGCAGCACACCCTACGTCGAAGCGGGCTACGGGGTAGAAAACATCCTCAAGTTCCTCCGCGTCGATTTTCTGCACCGCCTCACTTACCGCGACCTGCCCGGCACCCGCACCTTCGGCGTGAAAGTCTGCGCCCAGTTCAAGCTGTAGCTTGTTAGCATTTTGGAATCCGGAATGGCTGGCAATAGCCGTTGTGGGGCGTTCCGAATTCTAGAATGGCATCCGGCAGGCATTTTCCACCGTTCCGAATTCTGGAATGGCACCCGACAGGCAATGCCCTCTGTTCCGAAATCCGGAATGGCCGGCCACAAAAAAAGCCCCTGAGCAATCAGGGGCTTTTTTATGGGAGGTTACTTACTCAGCGCTGGGTGTGGCTGGCGTGGGTTGAGCGGTAGCTTCTGCCGAGCCTTCGGGACGCGGGCCCCGGCCGCTGCGGTTGCGGCCACCCCGTTTGCGGCGGGGCTTGCCTTCCGGCGAGTCTCCTTCGGCACGAGGCTCGCGCGGGGGCCGGGCTTCGCCCTCCGGCCGGGGTGCCCGTGGCTCGCGGGGCGGACGGGCCTCGCCTTCGGGGCGGGGAGTGCGTGGGGGCCGGGCTTCACCTTCAGGGCGTGGCGGGCGCTGGTAAGGTACGGCTGGGGCCTGGCCGGCATCAATGGCCGCTAGCGCCGCCTGGGCGTTGGCAATCCGCTCCTTGTGGCGCGGGTCTTTCGGGTCGGCGTCGCGGCGCGGGGGGCGGCCACCTTCCCCGCGGGGTGCTCCGCCTTCGGGCCGCGGGCCCCGGCTGCCTCCGCCGGAGCGGCCGCCGCGCTCGGGCCGGCCCCCGATTTTGCCGCCCAGGCCGCTGAAGCGCTTGGGGTCAAACTCGGGTGCTTCGCCCAGGCCCAGGCCTTCGGTGATGCTTTGCTTTTCCACTTCCCGCTCCAGCAGCTTCTCAATCTTCACGACGCGGTCCTGGTCCTGGTCGGCAATGAAGGTGATGGCCGTGCCTTTGGTGGCCGCGCGGGCCGTACGGCCAATCCGGTGCACGTAATCCTCGGCGGCGCGCGGGATGTCGTAGTTCACCACGTGGCTCAACGAGTCGATATCGATGCCGCGGCTGAGCACGTCGGTAGCTACCAGAATGGGGAAAGCCTTGTTTTTGAAGTCGCGCATGATCTGCTCGCGCTCTTCCTGGGTCCGGTCGGAGCTGATGCCCTGCGCCACGTAGCCCAGCTTGTTGATGGCCCGCACGATGCCGGCCACGGCGGCCTTCTGGCTCGTGAAGAGCACCATGCTCTGCACTTCCTGGGTTTTAATGATGTGCTCGAGTAGGTGAATTTTCTGGCGGTCGAAGGCCATGTAGAACTGCTGATCGATACCGGCGGCGGGCTTCGATACGGCCAGCCGGATTTCCTCGGGCTCGTTGAGAATCTGCTTCGAGAAGTCCCGGATTTTGGTGGGCATGGTGGCCGAGAACAGCAGCGTCTGGCGCTGCTTGGGCAGCTGCCGCACGATGTTCAGAATGTCGTCGGAGAAGCCCATGTCCATCATCTTGTCGGCCTCGTCGAGCACCAGGTACTTGATCTGGTCGAACTTGACGTAGCCCATCTGCAGGTGGGCAATCAGGCGGCCGGGGGTGGCAATGATGATGTCGGCGCCGCTGGTGAGGGCGCGCTTCTGCTGCTCCCAGTTCTCGCTCTTGCCGCCGCCGTAGATGGCAATGCTGCTGGCCTCCACGAAGTAGCCGAAACCTGTTACCTGCTCGTCGATCTGGGTGGCCAGCTCGCGCGTGGGCACCAGAATCAGGGTGGAGGTGTGGCCGTGCTTGGCGTGCGAAATCTTATCGAGCAGGGGCAGCAGGTAGGCGGCGGTTTTGCCGGTACCGGTTTGGGCGCAGGCTATCAGGTCTTTGCCTTCGATAATTTTGGGAATGGCCTGCTCCTGGATGGGCGTGGCATTCAGGTAATTCATGGCATCTACACCGGCCAGCAGGTCGTCGTGCAGATTGAAATCAGTAAACTTCAAGGTTCAGCTAAATAATAGTGAGAAAAGGCTGACCCTGTTTTTCGGCCAGCGAACCGCTTGATTTGGGAGTAAATATACAGGTTTTCCGAGGCCTGCTGTTCAGGTGGGAATTGTGCGGTGGCAACCCGTAAAACCCGGTAGATTTGTTGTTGGACCGCCAAAAGGCAGTCCTCTCATCTAGCTACGGCTGCTTGCCGGCCCGGTCAAGTCCGTATTCATTAGTGCAACACGCAATGCCACCTTCCAGTTCTGCTGCCCCCGACGCCCTGCCGCTGCCCTTTGCCGACCTGCTGGTCCTGGAGCTGGCCAGCGTGCTGGCCGGCCCCCAGGTCGGGCAGTTTTTTGCCGAGCTGGGGGCCAGGGTCCTAAAGGTGGAATCCCCCGCCGGCGACGTAACCCGCACCTGGAAAACCAGCGCCGAAGCGGCTGAAACCGACGTGTCGGCCTATTTCAGCTGTGCCAACTGGGGCAAGCAGTCCGTTGTTATCGACCTTACCACGCCCGCCGGCCAGCAGCAGGTGCGGGAGCTGGCCGCCACCGCCGATATCGTGCTAACCAGCTACAAGCCCGGCGACGCGGAGAAGCTGGGCGTCGACTATGACACGCTCAAGCACCGGAATCCGGAGCTGCTATACGCCCACCTCACCGGCTACGGCCCCGATACCGCGCGGGCCGGCTACGACGCCGTGCTACAGGCCGAAGCCGGGTTTATGCACCTGAATGCGGCCCCCGGCCAGGAACCGCAGAAAATGCCCGTCGCCATGATTGACCTGTTGGCGGCGCACCAACTGAAGGAAGGGCTGCTGACGGCGCTTTACCACCGCGCCCGCACCGGCCGGGGCAGCCTCATCCGGGTTTCGCTGCTCGACAGCGCCCTGGCCTCATTGGCCAACCAGGCGGCTACCTGGCTGGTCACGGGCCACGACCCCCGGCCCATGGGCTCGGGCCACCCCAGCATTGTGCCCTACGGCACGGTGTACGCGGCCGGCAACGGCCGCGGCTTAGTGCTAGCTGTGGGGGCCGACCGGCAGTTTCGCCAGCTGTGCGCCGCGCTGGAACGGCCGGAATGGGCCGCCGATCCGCGCTTCCAGACCAACGAAGCCCGCGTGACGCACCGAGCGACGCTGGAAACCCTGTTGCGGCAGCGCATCGGGGAAGTGGATGGGGATGCCCTGCTGTGGGAACTGGAAAAGCTGGGCGTGCCGGCCGGAGCGGTACGCACGGTAGGGGAGGCTCTGGCGCTGGGGTCGGGGCGGGCCATGCAGCTGCCCGCGGCCGAAGGCGGTTTTCCAGGGCTGCGCACAGTGGCTTTTCACAGCAGCGCCTGGCCGCAGGTGCCGGCTTTGTCGGCTCCGCCCCGGCTGGGCGAGCAGACCGATGAGCTTATTGCAGGCAAGGTATAACAAGTTGGATACAACTACGAAACATGATTGTTGCGTAGGTAAAAGAGGAAAACAACCCGTTTGGACCTTGCAAACAAGGGTGCGGGGTTGTTACATTTCAATTGGTTTGCCGTGGTCTTCGGCCGGCGGGCCAGCTTTTGTCCATCGATTTCCCTTGCTTATGCCCCATACAACCCCGCCTTCTGCAACGCCTCCGACGATTGAAAACATAGCAGCCACGACCGAAACCACGACGCCGGCGCCCGGTGCCACGCCCCCGGTCGAGGCGCAGGCCGGGGCCACGGCGACCAACAACCTGCCCACGGCTGCACCCGGCTCGCCCACCGAAGCGCCGGCCGACCGTCTCGACCAGATTTTTGAGGGCCTGCAGCAGAAGTCTATTGCCAAGCAGGCTATTTTCCGCAACACCCGCGCCGCTTTCGACATGCTGCGGCTCGTGTCGCAGGAACTGGTGGTGGAGCTGAGCCGCAAGATTACACCCGTCGACTCGAACGTGCTGATTGAGTACCGCCCCGTGAACGACATGGAGTTTCACATCAAGTTCAGCGGTGACTTGCTCATTTTTGTGATGCACTCCAACATCGTCACCTTTGCCGAGGACTACGGCCCGATGGCGTCGAAATACGTGGAGGCGGACTTCCGGCGGCGGTTTTTCGGGCACATCATGGCCTACAATTTCATGGCCGACAGCATCAAGTACCAGCGCATGAATGACCCGGGCTACCTGGTGGGCCGCCTGTTGATCAACATCGAAAACCACTACTACCTGGAGGGCGTGCAGCAGCTGGAGCTGCCCGACAACGACATGGCCGACAACCTGATTACGCCCGACATGATGCGCCTATTCGTGGAAAGCGCCATGATTGCGGCCGTCAACAACGACCTGATTGCCCCGCCCATGCAGGACATTCAGAAAATCACCGTCAAGCAGAAAGTCGAAAACCAGCAAGTCAGCCGCGGCAGCAAAGTCGGCTTCAGCTTCTCCACCGAGCAGCGCCATTCCGTCGACGGGCTGGTGTATTAATGTGCTAATGTTTGTGTTATGGCGAGGCATGAGCCGAGGCAACCCGTCTTCTAGAATTTGCGGAGCCTTCTAGAGTGAAAAGCCCTTTACTACCGCGGTAGTAAAGGGCTTTCTAGTAAAAGGTCAGGGCGACCTGCGCAGGAGGCAGAGGTCCGCGCTTTGCTGGCCATGACACGAGCGTTTAGCACATTCCACCACATTGCCCACATCAGCATATAAGCCACATTTCTCACATTCTCCTTCCGTAGCCTACTTTTTCGCGCACGTTGTTCAGCACTTCGCTGCCGTAGGCCTGGGCTTTGCGGGCACCTTCGGCCAGCTTTTTATCTACTTCGGGCAGGTTATTCATATAGAAGTTGAACTGCTCCCGCTCGGTGGCAAAACGGCGCAGAATCAGCTCATAAAGCTCTTTCTTGGCGTGGCCGTAGCCATAGTTACCGGCCTCGTAACGCAGGCGCATTTCGGCCGTTTCCTCGGCCGTGGCCAGCAGGGAATACAGCTTGAACGTGGTATCGGCGTCGGGATTTTTGGGCTCCTCCAGCGGGGTGCTGTCCGAGACGATGCTGCGAATGGTTTTGAGCAGGGCTTTGTCGTCGGCGAAGATGTCGATGATGTTGCCGTAGCTCTTGCTCATCTTCTGCCCGTCGAGGCCGGGAATGGTCATTAGCTCGGCATCGACGCGGGCCTGGGGCAGCACGAAGGTTTCGCCGTAGCGGTTGTTGAAGGTGGAGGCAATGTCGCGGGCAATTTCCAGGTGCTGAATCTGGTCTTTGCCCACGGGTACGATGTCGGCGTCGTAGAGCAGAATATCGGCGGCCATGAGCACGGGGTAGGTAAACAGGCCCGCATTCACGTCGGAAAGCCGGTCCGACTTGTCCTTGAACGAGTGGGCGTTGGCCAGCATGGGGTAGGGCGTGAAGCACGACAGATACCACGTCAGCTCGGCCACCTGCGGCACATCCGACTGGCGGTAAAACAGGTTTTTCTCCGTGTCGAAGCCGCAGGCCAGCCAGGCGGCGGCTACGGCGTAGGTGTTCTGGCGCAGCAGCTCGGCGTCGCGCACGGTGGTCAGGGAGTGCAGGTCGGCAATGAAGTAGAGCGACTCATTGGCCGCGTTTTTCGACAGCTCGATGGCGGGCAGAATGGCGCCGAGCAGGTTGCCCAAATGGGGCCGGCCGGTGCTTTGAATGCCGGTGAGGATGCGGGACATTGGAAAAGGGAAAAGCGGAGTTAGTAGGTATATGGGGCAATTATGGCGTAGGGTTGCCCGGTGTTCAGCGCGTGAATGATGCCCTCAATATTGTCCAGGGTCACGGTTTTATCTTCTACGAGCTTAATCAGGTCGGGGCGCTGGGCCAGGTAAGGCAGGATGGCATCCCGAAACTTGGTTCCGCCGCCGCCCAGGCGGTTGCCGGGAATCTGCTTCAGGGTTCGTTCAGTGGTCCGGCGCAGCAGGAAGATATTGTATGTGGCGTTACCCCCGCCATTCATGCCCCCGCCAGGGCTCATGGTCATGGGGCGGGTCATGGAGGCCTCGTAGCGCAGCAGCAGCACGCTGCCGCTGTCGAGCAGTTGCACAAAGGCCTCCTCCACCGATTCGCCCCCCAGGCCCACAGAAACGTAGAAGCTGCCCACGCTAATGTACTTGCGCGGCCCCATCCGAAACCAGGATACGTCGCTGGGGGTGAACTGAGCCGTTTGGCCCGCCGCGTTTTTCACGACCAGCTCATCGGAGCCCCGAAGCTTGAGCTTGGGGGCCGTATGCACCGTCTGGTCGCTGCTGAGCACGTAGGAGCCGGGCTGGAACGTGTTGAATTGGGCAGCTGCCAGCTGGGGTAGCAGCAGCCCGAGGGCCACGTAGAAAAGTCGCATTTGCGGGATATAACTACAAAAATCAAGATTATACGCTCACGTCGGCCGCGGCTTCCTGCTGCAATTCCACCGTTTCGTCGTGGCCCAGGTACCGGTCAATCAGGAAGTGGGCCAGATACAGCACGGGCGTGAGCAGAATAGCCGCCGCAAATTTATACCAGTAGTTGGTGTTGGCCACGTCCAGCACCTGCTCGAAGCTCCAGTTGCCGAACACGTAGAAGGCCACGAACAGCACCACGAAGCTGTCCACGAGCTGCGACACGAGCGTGGAGCCGGTGGCGCGCAGCCAGACGAAGCGGCCCTTGGTGGCGCGGCGCAGCGTCTGAAACACGGTGGCATCGAGCACCTGCCCGATGGCAAAGGCCGTCAGGGAGCCGGCAATAATGCCCAGACCCTGCCGGAAAATCATCTGGTAGGCAAAGTCGATGTTGATGGACTGGCCCTGCGGGTCTTTGCTGTTCACATCGAGCCAGAAAGCGGCCGGCGGCAGCTTGGTAGTGGCATAAATAACCAGGAAGGCAAACAAAATGAGAGCGGCGGTGAGGTAGCTCACGCGCAGCACACCTTCCTTGCCGAAGTACTCATTGATGATGTCCGTCGTGACGAATACCACCGGCCAGATCAGCACGCCCGCCGTCAGGTTATCGGGGCGGCCAATAAGGGGCTCCAGGGAGAAGATTTTGACGCCGATGATTTCGGCCAGCAGGGCATTAACGATGAAAATACCGCTCAGTACCAGGTAGAGCTGGGTTTTCTTGTGGGCGTAGGTGTTCAAAGAAAAGAGCTTAGACGTGAGAGCTAAGAACGGAGAAGAGGTCTAAGCTATAAGCTCTCAGTCCTTAGCTCTAAAAATTACTCCGGAATGCTGACCGTCTTACCCTCCGTAGCCAGCTCTACCGGCTCAAACACGGTCTGGGCTTCCAGCAGCAGCGGCTCTAGGTCGCGGTAGCGGGAGGAGAAGTGCCCGATAAGCAAGTGGCGGGCCTGGGCCTGGCGGGCAAACAGCCCGGCCTGGCGGGCAGTGGAATGGTGCGTGGTAGCGGCCCGCTCGCGCATATCGTCCAGGAAAGTAGCTTCGTGGTAGAGCAGGTCCACACCCCGTACCAGTTCGGCCAGGCTTTCGGTGTAGAGCGTATCGGAGCAGAAGGCGTAGCTGCGCGAGTGGTTCGGCTCGGTGGTCACGTCGGTGTTGCTCACCAGCAGGGTGCCGGCCTCGTCGTGCAGGTCGTCGCCCTGGGCCAAGCGGCCCAGCTGCGTGGGCGTGAGGCCCTCGGGCAGGCGGTTTTTGTCGAGGTGGCGGCGCTTGGGCTTTTCCCGGAACAGGTAGCCGCAGCACGGAATGCGGTGGCGCATGGGCAGGGTATGCACCGTGAGCAGGCGGTCCTCATACACCAGGGCGTGCTGGTCGGGGTCGACGGCGGTGAACTGCAGGTCGAACGAGAGCTGGGTATGGGAATAGCGAAACTGCGTGGTCAGAATCTCGTCGAGGCCAGCCGGGCCGAAGAGCTGCACCGGCTCGGTGCGGCCCTGCAGGTGCATGGTAGAAAGCAGCCCGAACAGCCCAAAGAAATGGTCGCCGTGCAGGTGGGAAATAAAGATGGTGTTCAGGCGCTGGTGCCGGACTTTATACTCCACCAACCGGCGCTGGGTGCCTTCACCACAGTCAATCAGGTAGGACTGGTTGCCCACCGTCAGCACCTGCGCGGTATGGTGCCGATTGAGGAAGGGAGTGGCCGAGGCACTGCCCAGAATTTTCAACTCAAACTCCAAAATAAGCTGGTAGCTAGTAGCGGTGGGCCGTTCGCCTTTTTAAAGATGAGAAAAAAGAAAAAGCTGCTGGCCGTTAGTCGCTAGTTCAGAAAACTAACAGCTAACCGCCAACAGCTTACAGCTTCTAGTTAAACTACTCTTTGCTGGTCAGGTCCCGCTCGATGGCGTGCAGGAAAATCCGGTCGATGCCTTCTTCCACGGTGGGCAGAATGTGCAGTACCGACTCCAGCTTGGAGATGGTAATAAGCTTCATGACGTGGTCTTGCAGGCCGGTGAGCACCAGCAGGCCGCCGGTCGAGTTGCACAGACGGTTGGCAATCAGGATAGAGCTGAGGCCCGACGAGTCGGTGTACTTTACGTTGCCCAGATCCAGAATCAGGTTATTGATGCCTTCAGCATTCAGCTTCACGAATTCCGATTTCAGGTCCGGAGCTACTGTGGTGTCGAGCTTCTTCTCGTCAATGGTGATAATCGTGTAAGTTTCCTTTTTATCAATCGAGTACTTCATGCCGTCGGTGGTTCGAGTTTAATAGAGTTGCGAAGGTAAGAAAAAAATGTTCCAGTGCAGAGCTTCCGCAAGACACTCAAGGTAGGGAAAATATAGAAATTATTGCACGCTTCGTCCAGCTATTCCGAAGGTCAGCGTCGCCCAGGTACTTTGCCAATCGGCCACTTTACGGTCGGGGGCTGGCTCCATATACACCGAACTTACCAAGTAGTTGCCCGGGCTGTTAAGGCGAAACAGCACGCGGCCGTTTTTGTTGGTGTGCAACTGACTTATGCGCGTAGTTTGGCCGGCGCTGCCCTGCCAGACCTGCACCAGCGCGGCGGGCAGGGGCTGGCCTTTGTACAAAATCAGGCAGGTGAGGGAAGCTCCGGCTTTGAGCTGGTACGGGTTCTGCTCGGGAATAATTTCCAGGGGCTGGCCCGTGCTCCGGGCGTGGGTTCCGACCGTGTCGAGGCGGCTGGAGCCCACCTGAATCAGGGTTTTGGCGCAGCGCCGATACAGCTCCCGGGCCGACTGGCCGTCCTCACCCCGCTGCTGGCGCAGGGCCGAAATGCGCTCCAGCCCGCTTTGTTTCAAGTAGATATCGAACTTCGCGGCGTCCAACTCAACGAAAGAATTCGTGGTACTGAAGCTGAGTAGGTGCACGCCGGGCTGAATCAGGGCGACGCTGGTGGCCAGCGTATCGGTCTGGGTGGCCGTTTGGGTAAGGTCTACGGTGTCATTCGGGGCGTAGTGCACCAGGCTGGCGAGCCGGCCGGACTGGCCCCGCCAACGGGCGCCAGTGAAATTTTCGCCCACGAAAACATGCAGGTTGATTTTTTCGCCCGGCATGACAAAAAAACGGGGCGGCAACAGCCAGAATTCGTGGGCTACGGCGGTTCCGGCAACGAATAGGAGCGCTAAAATCAGTAATTGTGGGAGGCGAAACACGGGCATAAATAATTAGATAATGATTAAAAATAGTGACGCTAGGACGTGCTCCGAAGCGACATTTTTTAATTTAAACACGGGACCTTTAGGGAGTTAATACGGATGAGTAAATAAGTATTAATTCGAGTTTAAAGGTAGGCCTCCGTCGCCGCTTTTCGGGCAAAAGATTGGTGTGTCAGAATTGCAACCGGGCTACGGTAGCGGTAGACGGCAGAGCAGGCAGCCGCCTGGTAAGAGGCAGACGGCCGGAGAAATTTTCTGGGGGCTGTACCGGCAGAAAAGTATCAATATCCAGAACAATTTGGGTGGGATACTGGTGTTAGAGGTATGTTTGTTTAACGTTTAACCCTAAAAAGTTCAACAAAATGAAAACAGCCCCTTTCTTTTTGGCCAAAAACTGGTTCCGGCCTCTGCTGCTGGTGCTCTGCAGCGCCCTGAGTCTAAGCCTAGCTTCCTGCAGCGACGATGACAACGAGGATGCTATGGTGACGCCTCCGGCGCAGAACATCGTGCAGGTAGCCCAGGGCAATGCGGCCTTCAGTGCGCTGGTAGCTGCCGTTACCAAGGCTGATCTGGCGGCCACGCTGAGCGGAGCCGGGCCGTTCACCGTGTTTGCGCCCACCAACGATGCCTTTGCCAAGCTGGCTCCGCCCTTCAACACCGCCGCCAACATTACGGCCATTACCGACGCGGCCCAGATCAGCCAGCTGCGCGGTATTCTGCTCTATCACGTACTGGGCGCCAACGTGAAGGCGGCTGATATTGCCACCGGAGCCAGCAGCGCCACCACGGCCCGGCCCGCTACCACGGTTGGGGGCACGGCTATCAACGACAACCGCGTGTACCTGACCAAAAACGGCACGGGTGTATTTATTAACGGCAGCACCCGGGTGGTGACGCCCGATGTGGCAGCCAGCAACGGCACCATCCACGCCATCGACAACGTGTTGATGCCGCCCAGCCAGACCATTGCGGAAATAGTAGCTGCCAGCGCCACCCGCGCTACGGCCCCCGAATTTACGCTGCTGCTGCAAGCCCTGCAGCGCCCAGCCGCCGCCGCTATCCTGACGGCCGCCGGCAACCAAGGCGCTAACGTTACCGTGTTTGCGCCCACCGATGCGGCCTTCCGGACGCTGCTGAACGGCGCCCCGCTCAGCTCCGTGTCCGACGCTAATTTGACGGCTATTCTCTCCCGCCACGTCATTGGCACGGGCCGGGTATTTTCATCGGATCTGGCGCCTGGCAACGTGGCTACCCTGGGTGGCAACGTGACGGTAGCGGCCGCCGGCACCGGCTTCACGGTACGGGGCGGCACCGGCACGGCAGCCAATATCAGCGCGGCTAATATTCTGGCCACCAACGGCGTGGTACACGTCATCGACCAGGTGCTGCAGCCCTAGCAGGCCCCGGTAATCGTATTGCCGATTGTAAGTGAAAAGCCTGGCCCTTTGTGGGGGCCAGGCTTTTTCGTGAGATGTCGGGAGCCGCCGGAAAGCGGGTTGTTATTGCCGTTCCAGGGCCAGGGTATAGGCCCGGTCGTAGTGCACGCGCAGGTTTTTCCAGTCGTAGAGCTCGGCCGAGCTTTCCACGTTGTTGCGCTGCATGATTCGTTCCCGGCGGTTGAGCTGCACGAAGTTCCAGAGCATTTCAGTCAGCTCCGCCGCCGATTCCTCGAAGCTCTTTTCCTGGCGCTTCACCACGTAAATGCCTTTGGCTTCGTGGTCGGGCACGGTTTCCATCACGTAGTCGCCGAAGCCCGACAAGTCGGAGGTAATGGCCGGTACGCCGCGGGCCACGCACTCGAGCGGCGTGTAGCCCCAGGGCTCGTAGTAGCTGGGGAAGATGCCCAGGTGGCAGCCGCGCACAAACTGCCCGTACTCCATGCCGAACAGGGGCGAGGTGGGCGACACGAAATCGGGGTGGTACACGATTTTGACCCGGTCGTGCTGGTTGTTCACCAGATTGGCGCGGCGCAAAAAGTTCAGGATGTCGTCGTTAGCATCGTCCACCAGGTTGTGGGTGATGACGGGGGGCAGGTTGGTGGTTTTCCAGCTTTGCAGCGTGCGGCGGTAGCGCAGCTTCCAGTAGTCGTCCACCATGCTGCCCAAGTCGGGCAGGCGGTGGTCGGTGCTGGCGGCGGCGGCGTAGAACAGCCGCTCGCCCACCTGCCGCTCAATGGCCTCGCAGGTTTCATGCACCTCCTCCAGAATGGCCCGGTTCTGCAGCACCTGCGGATTGATGCTGTGGAAAGGCCGCTTGGTGATAAAAAACATAACCACCTGGCCTTCCAGTCCGCTTTGCTGCAGGCGGTAGTTGAGGCGGGCCAGAGCTTCCAGGGTCAGGTCGAAGCCCTTGTTGTGGTACTCGTAGCGGCCCGAAGTGAACAGGTACAGCGTGTTATCCAGATCAAACGAGTAGCTCTGGAAGAAGTGCGCCATCACGAACTCGTGAATCTTGGACTTGTAAAGCTGGTGCAGGTTCTGAAACTCGTGCAGGGCCACAAACCGCTCGATGTTCAGGCCGTTGGGCAGCACCGCGTCCGGAATCCGGTCGAGCAAGTAGATGCACTCGCGCACGGTCAGCTCGCTCACGGTGGTAAATACGTGGGAGCCGTGCGCCGCCGCCCGCTCGATGCGCACGGCCGTTTCGATGTTGAAATGCACTGCCTCGGCCGCCCAGTTCACCTGCATCAGGTGGTCGTAGAAGTTGGGGTCGTTCATGGCCAGGTAGCGGCCCAGCAGTGTGGCGTGCGTGGTAAACACGATGTGCACCGGCACCTGGTCACGGCGTAGGTCGGGAATGGCCACGCCGGTCATCCACTCGTGGAAGTGGGCAATAACGCGGAACGGCGGCACCACGGAGCCGGCCAGCAGCTGCAGAAAGTGCTTGGCCTGGTGCCCAAAAGCCTCCACCTGGTGCAGCAAATCGTCGTTGTCGGGCGTCGGAATGCCGTGGTGGTGCCACAGGTCCGCCTTGATCTGGCCCAGCCGGTCGTAGACTTGGTAGGGGTTGATGAGCACCACGCGGGGCTTGCCCGTCACGAGCCAGTGGCCGTAGTGCACCTCGTAGCCCTGGGCGCGCATCTGGCGCACGGCGCTGGCAAACGGGTCGTCGGCGGGCAACTGCTCGAAGGCGTAGTCTTCCAGGGGCTCAAACTCGCTCTGGGCCTGCTGGGCAAAGTAGGGGCCGAGCAGACAGTACCGGTCGTCCCAGCCCAGCACGGTGGCCGGCACTTTGGAGCGAATTACGGTGTAGATGCCGCCAACCTGATTACATACTTCCCAGGCAACCTCAACGAGCAGCGCATCGGGGGAAATAGCTTCGGGAACGGGGAGCGGAACTTGCATGCGGTGGGTTTTGGCGTGGATTGGCAAGATATACGCCTTCAGCACATTTCTAACTGTCTTTTCGGAGGTTTCCAACGCCGTAGCGCGAACTTTGTAGTTCGCGTACCCCAACGACTCCCGCACGGGCTGCATCGTTCTGGTACGCGCCCTATAAAGTTCGCGCTACATGCAGTTCAGCAACTAGCAGTTAGCTAGGCTTCCTGGGAGATAATCAGCACGGAATAGGGTGCCAGGCCGAAGGAAGCATGGAAGGGCAGGCCGTCGTACTCGCCCTCGTCGGACTGCGTGTCGACGCTTTCGAAATTGCCGAACTCCTCATCGTAGCCGGCCCAGTCGCTGTTGAAGCGCACCCGCCAGTGACCCCCGGCTGGCAGCCCGATGGTGTAAGCCGGATGGGTCTGGTCAGCAAAGTTGGCCAGGATGATGGTTTCGTCCCCGGCTCCGCCCTGGTCCCAGCGCCGGAAAGCCACGATTTTGTCGGTATCGTTGACGTGGAACACCTGCGTGTGCTGGCCCAGCAGGCCGCGGGTGTGACCATTCAGATTGCGGCGCAGGGCAATCAGGTCGCGGTAGAGGTGCACCAGGCCCGCGTGCTGCTCGGCGTGCTGCCACTCCAGGGGCTGGTCGTCGGAAAAGTAGCCATCGGCCAGCATTTCCTGGCCCTGAAACATCATCGGAATGCCGGGCGCCGTGAACACCAGAGCGGCACCCAGCGTAGCGCGCTTCTTCGGAAACCAGCTGTGCGCATCGCCGGGCATGATTTCCTCCGTTACCCGCGACTTGCCATTGGCCACCTCATCGTGCGACTCGGTGTAGATAATGCGCTCAAAGGCGTTGCCGTTGTAGGTCTGGCCCACGATTTCGGCTACGGCCGGCAGGTGGCGGTCGGCGTCGTGGGGTGCGGTCAGTGCGTCGCGGATGATGTTCACGAAAGCCGCGTCCCACTGCGCGGCAAAGCCCTGTCCGTCGTGCTCAGCAGCGCGGGTGATGTAGGGGTTGCCCTGCAAATCCTCCGCAATGGTGATTTTCCAGGGCATCTTTTCCTGAATTTCCTCATTGATCCACTTCATCAGGCTCCAGCCCTCGGGCAGGTCGCGCGAGGGGTCACTGGAGCCGTCCACGTTGCGAATGTGCGAAATGGAGTCGCAGCGCAGCCCGTCCACGCGGTAGTCTTCCAGCCACATCAGGGCATTGTCGCGAATGTAGCGGCGCACTTCCGGGCGGCCGTAATCGGGGCGGTTGTGGCCCCAGGGCGTTTCGGCGCGCCAGTCGTTGTAGAAGTAGATGCCGCCGCCGTCGTTTTCGCTCCAGCCGTCAAACTGCCAGAGGTCCAGGTCGCCGGGCCCGAAATGGTTGTAGACCACGTCCAGAATCACGGCAATGCCGTGGCGGTGGGCCTGCTTTACCAGCTCCTTGAAGGCCTGGGGGCCGCCGTAGTCGGTTTCTAGAGCGAAGGGGTGGGCGGGGTTGTAGCCCCAGCTGCGGCCGCCGGGAAACTCGGTGGGCGGCATGATTTCAATGGCGTTGATGCCCAGCTCGCGCAGGTAGTCGAGCTTTTCCACCACGTCCAAAAAAGTACCGGGTCGCGCCGGGTCGGGGGCATGGAAGGTGCCCACGTGCAGCTCGTAGATAACCAACTCGTTCCAGGCCGGCATCTGAAACTGGTCGTCGGCCCAGTCAAAATCGTGCGTAGGCACCACCGAGTTGCCGGCCGAGTGCGTGACTTCACGGGCGTAGGGGTCGTGGCGGGTCAGCTCCTGCTTACCGTTGCGCAGCCAGAATTTATACTCGGTGCCGGGCTTGAGGTCGGCAATATCGGCGGCCCAGTAGCCGTCGGCTTCGTGGGCAAGCGGGTGGGCAGTAGGGTCCCAGTCGTTGAACGGGCCCACGACGGAAACCGCGTCGGCATTGGGAGCCCACACCCGGAAAGTGGTGCCGGCCGGGTGTGGCAGGGCGCCCATGCCGGCTTGCAGCGTGGGGGCGGGGGATAGTACAGTGTTGGGCATTAGAAGCAGTAGGATAACGCAACCGAGCAAACGGGCCGCTACGGACTTCTAACTCAATAAGTAGTGTCGAGGTTGTAGCCGGCTGGTGAACCCACTGAATCTGAACGGGAAAACTCCGCCCGCACCGGCACCCAGCCGTTGCGGGGGCAGCAAAAAATACCGTGCTTGGGGCCTATGAATACTGCCGATGCCGCTGCTTCCGAACGGATTACCCTCTTTGACCGGCGCCACACCCGACGCCAGCGCGGCAAAGCCCTGTCGCACATTGTGCCGGCCCTGGTGCTGCTCACTACCGCCACGGCGGCCATGGCCGGCCAGGAGCCGCTGACCACCCTTACCATGCTGGAGTTTGCCGTGGGCGCCGCCTATCTGCTTCTGCTGGGGCGCGAACTATGGCTGCTGAAGAAACACGCGCATCATCAGGAACCAATTGCGTGGCTGGAGCTGGCCGCTGCCGGCATTCTGGGCCTGGAAGGCTACCACATTCTGCACCGCCACCACGCGGCCGACCTGGCCCGCGGCACGCACTCCTTTCACGTGCTGCCCTACCTGTATTTTCTGCTGGCCGCCCTGTTTATGGGGCTGGCCTTCAACTTGAGCCGCATTCAGCAGCGGCGCCACCTGCACCTGCATGCCGCGGGATTTAGTGGGCGGTTGGGAATTTTTAGTCAGCCCTTTCACTACCGGTGGGCCGAGGTAGCAGCCCTGGAAGCGGCCGGGCCTGCCGATGTGATTGTGCACCGCGTGGATGGCACCCGGCAGCAGATTTCCTTTGCTCATCTGCACGACGGCCCCCGGCACCGCGACCGGCTGGTGGCGTATTTCCGGGGGCGCGGCGCGGGGGCAGCCGGCGCCGAAAAAGCGGGTCAGCAGCCAGAATAGTCGGTTTTTAGGGCCACAATAATTGATTGCCGGGAATAAATAGCGGAGTTTTGTTGTTGTGAAGAGCTGCCCCACGCCGGCCTATCTTTCGGGTGCCGGGCCCGGCAAACCTCTGTTTTTGGCCTTTATTCCGCTTACATGGCTCGTCCCAAACCAGTCACCTACGGTCTTTATTCCTGGACGCCCGATTACGGCTTCCGCTACATTCACCCCGCCAACCGCCGCACCTTCGAGTGGCTGGAGCCCATGGGCAAGCTCTTCGAGAAAATCGATGAAACCGAGGACTGGATTCTGCTGCGCTACGACGAGCAGCAGTTCAAAGTCAGTGGCGAGCTGTTCACCGAGCTGCACGACAAGCCCCCGTTCAGCTTCGGCGACCTGGTGGAGGAAACCAGCCCCGAGCCCGGCCGCCCGGCCCACCGCGGCCTGATTTCCGATGTGTACTGGGACGAAGCCCAGCACCGGGCCCGGTTTCAGCTGGTCGAGAAAAAGCGCAAAGTGAAGCGCGTCTTCGAAGCCGAAGAACTGCGGCTGAGCTAGGATTAGTGTGCTGATGTGCGACTGTGGGTAACGTGCTAAGGCTCCTCGTGTCATGCCGAGGCGTAGCCGTGACACCCGCAGGACAGCGCAGCTACTCCGTCCGTTGTGTAGCACGACCTGCACTTTCACTGAAAAGCCCCTTCCTACTTGCGTGGGAAAGGGCTTTTCAGTGAAAGTGGCTTTCTACATTTCAGTGGACGGATGGGCGCCGCTGGATGCGCGGAATGTCATTCTTCCTCACCATGATACGAGGAGCATTAGCATATTAATCATTAGCTCAATCCAATAGCCACCCCAATAATAACGGCTAGGGCAGCCAATGACAGCAGACCCAGATAGAGCGGCAGCACGAATTTCCACCACTGGTCGAAACGGGCTCCGCAGGCGGCCACGATGGCTACCAGGGCGCCGTTGGTGGGCGTAATGATTTCGCACAGGCCCGCCCCGTACTGGTAGGCCAGCACCGTGACCTGGCGCGGCAGCCCCAGCAAATCGGAGAGCGGGGTGAGGATGGGCATGGTCAGCACGGCCTGGCCGCTCACGCTGGGCACGGGCAGGTGCAGGGCCGTATGTACGCCAATCATGCTCAGGGCCGAGAGCGTGACGGGCAGCTGGGCTAGCGGCGCCGACATGCCGTTCACAATGGTATCGACGATGTGACCCTGCTCCAGCACCACGAAAATGGCGCGGGCAAAGCCGATGAGCAACGCAGAAAACGCTAGGTCGCGGAAGCCGGTGATGAAGGCGTCAGCAGTACCGTTCAGGCCCAGCCCGCCGATAAGGCCGGCCAGCACGCCCAGCACGAAAAACAGCGCGCCCATCTGTTCAAACTCCCAGCCCAGGTTGAGCACGCCGTAGGTGAAGGCCGCGAAGGTGAGCAGCAACAGCAGCAGCACGATGCCGTGGCGGCCGGCCCCGCTGGTAGCAGCTTCGGCGTCGGTGGTCAGCTCGGGCTCCACCCGATTTTTGGCCGCGTAGCGCATGGTGCCCCCAATCCAGATAACCAGGGCCAGGGCCAGAAATACCAGCCGGAAGCCCGCCCCCGAGAGCAGCGGCAGTTGGGCCAGCTTCTGGGCAATGCCCACCTGAAACGGGTTCAGGGGGCTGAATGCCGCGCCCACGGCCGCCGCCCCGATGCTCACAGCCGCCGCCGTCAGCACGGGGTAGCCCAGGCGGCGCATCAGCACCAGCAGCACCGGAATCAGGGGAATAATTTCCTCCTGCATGTTCTCCAGGGCGCCCATGGTGGCAAACAGCAGGGAAATAATCGGAATCACCAGCAGCTGGTGCCCGCGCAGCTTGCCCAGCAGCCAGTCGACGCCGCGGTGCAAGGCCCCGGTCTGGTCGATGACGGTAAAGGTGCCGCCGGCCAGAAACACGAAAAAGATAACGGAGGCCGCATCGGCCATGCCTTTGGGAATGGCTACCATAGCTTGGGCCACCGACACGGGCGTGGCCGGCACGCGGTGGTAGGAGCCGGCTACCACCACGTCGCGGCCGGTGGCGGCGTCGGCGTGGCGGGCAAACTCGCCGGCGGGCAGCACGTAGCTGAGCAGCATAGCCAGCAAAATAAACCCGACCAAAAGCACGAGCGGGTGGGGAAAGCGGAGGGTCTTCATCAAGGGAAGCGGGGGTGAGGAGCGGCAATAATTCGCGAAAAATAGAAGTTATCCGCGAGCTACTGCCGAACTTTCCGGGGAAGTGCCGGCCGCCGGAACCCGCATCGGGCAGGGCCGGTTGTGTCTGCTGCGTATGCGACTAGTCTCCTTCAAAGAGTTGCCGATGGGTCAGCAAGCCGACGTTCTGCGCCGGAGCGGGCACTTTTTGTCCGACCGGCAGCAGGACAGCTTCGAGCTGCAGCTCTACGCCCTGGGCGACTTTTACGCCGAAATCTGGCGCGGTACCGGCGAGGAGAACATCCTGTTTATTCACCTGTTTCAGGATTCCCACAACCTGATGCCCTATCTGGACAGCATTATGCTGCCGGAGGTGTGAAGCGGCTTTTTTCGCCTGCGCTTCTCCTCCGGCAGATTCAGGATGACAATATTTATTAAGGGCGTTCTACTCAACCTCAGTGCTACTTCCCGAACCGCGTCCCGAAAAAGTCGCCGGGGTTCCAGGTGGGGCGCTGCGGGGCCTGGGCCACCTGGTAGCCAATCAGGAAGTTGAGCTGCACGTATTTCTTGCCGGCCTCGAAGTCGAAGGTGCCGCTCATGTCGTCCTGGGGCTTGTGGTAGGTGAGGGCGCGCCAGGCCTGCACGGTTTTGTGCAGGTCGTTTTTGCCGTCGGCCGTTTTGTTGCCATACTTGATGTGCAGGGCCGGAATTCCCTGCAGCACGAAGCTGTACTGGTCGGAGCGGATAAAGCGGTTCTGCTCGGGCTCAGGGTCGGCTTCCACGGTCAGCTTCAGGTAAGCTGCCGCCTTGTTCACGGGCTCGGCCAGGGTAGAGTGCTGGGCACCCAGGGCCACTACCGACAGTAGGGGCGCAATAATGGTGGGCATGTCGGTGTTGATGTCGGCCACGATTTTCTCCTTGGGCACCGTGGGCCGGGCCGCAAAGTAGGCCGAGCCCAGCAGGCCCAGCTCCTCGCCGGTTTGCAGCACAAACAGCACCGAGCGTTTGGGCTTTTCGGCCAATTGGGTATACAGGCGCGCAATTTCCAGCACGCTGGCTACTCCCGAGGCATTATCGTGGGCGCCGTTGTAGATGGAGTCGCCTTTCACCGCCGCCCCCACGCCCAGGTGGTCGAGGTGGGCGCTGTGCACCACGTACTCGTCGCGCAGGCCGGCTGCCGAGCCCGTCAGTTTGCCCACCACGTTGTAGCTGTCTACTTCCTGGTAAGTCGAAATATTGGTGAGCTTAGCCGCCCCGCGCAAAGCCACCGAAGCCGGCTTGCCGGCCCGCAGCGCCGGGTACACCGCGCCCGTGTCGGCGGCAGCCGTGCGCAGCAGGGTTTGGAACGTGGCGGCGCTGACAGCTCCCAGCACCTTGATACCGGGCGCGAAGGAGCGCGAGGCCACCACGCTGCCCCCAGCATCCAGCACACTGAACACGCCCTGCCGGAAGCTGGGCAGGGGTGCCGTGGCGCTGCGCGAGGCCAGCAGCACCCCCACGGCGCCGTGACGGGCCGCGTTCTGCAAAATGGCCAGCACGTCCTGGCTGGCGGCCGCTACTGTTGAGGAAAAGGACTGGGGCGCCCCGCGCACCACCACCACGATTTTGCCCTGCACATCAAGGCCCGCGTAGTCGTCGTACTGCAGCTCGGGGGCGCTGATGCCGTAGCCGGCAAACACCAGGGGCGCGTCGAGGGCTACGCTGGGCGTTTCCGGGTTGGGGTAGAGCACGAATTCCTTGCCCGCCGCCAGCGGCACCGGCGCTTCGGTGCCCGGGCGCAGGATCAGGGAAGTGGTGGCCGGGTTGCTGAAGGCGCGCCGCAGCCGCACGCGCTGCACGAAGCTGCCCGCCTCGTCGCCGGCGGGTTCCACGCCCAGACTTTTCAGCTGCGTAGTCACGTAGTCGACAGCCAGCTGGTAGCCGGGTGTGCCGGGGCGGCGGCCCAGCAGCCGGTCGTCGGCCAGGTACTGGATATGGGCTTTCAGGTCGTTGGGCTGCACTTTTTGCAGGCTCCGGGCCACTTTTTTGTCGAGGGTAAGGTCCTGGGCCCGCGTGGAGTGCCCGGCCAGCAGCAAGCCGCTGAAAGCCAGCAGCGCCGCGCGCGAAGAAATTAATGCCATAGGTAGAATTCAGAACGGAAAAATGCTGTTACCCAGAAGGCAACGCCTGCGGGCAGCACCACCAAAAAGAGTATTCAACGAGGGAAAGGCTGCGTGCGTCGGAAATTTTTCCGGAATGCGCGAAAAGGCGGCCGACTGAGGGCTGCGTATACGGCTGAGCAGGGCCGAAATGCGTAACTTGCGGCCTGGTAGGCCCGCTGCGGACTACGCCCTAAATCCTTCTGGTTTGTCAGCTCTGGCGGAGGTGGTGCCTCGCCGGCTAAGCTCGGCTTTGCCGGTTACCTACTTCTTCGAAAAATTCAAACCCGAGCTATTTATGATCAGACTGGAGCCATTCACCCAAGCCGATTTCAAACAACTGATTGAGTGGATTAAAGATGAGGAGTTACTGATGAGCTGGTCGGGCTCGTTGTTTTCGTTTCCCCTGACGGAAGACAGCCTGGCCTGGTACATCGAGGATACCAACGACCCGCTTACCTCGGATGCCTTCGTCTACAAAGCCGTCGATAACAAAACCAACGAGGTGGTAGGCCATATTTCGCTGGGCGGCATCAGCCGCAAAAACCGCTCGGCCCGCATCAGCCGGGTGCTGGTGGGCAACACCCAGGAGCGGGGCCGCGGCGTGTGCCAGGGCATGATCAAGGCCATCCTCAAAATTGGCTTCGAACAGCTGGGCCTGCACCGCATCGACCTGGGCGTGTACGACTTCAACAAGGGTGCCATCGGCTGCTACACCAAGGCTGGTATGATGGTGGAAGGCACCTCGCGCGACAGTCTCTACTTCAACGGCTCATACTGGAGCCTGACGGAAATGAGCATGCTGGAAGCCGAGTGGGAAAAGCTGTACGGCAAGCACAAGTCGCCCAAGCCGCAGGCCACGCTGGCGTAGTTGCGTCCGCCTCAGGACGTTTTATACAGGTACCAGCCCTTGCCCAGGGGCTTCACCACAATCAGCGAACTGGGGTTCATAGTGGGTACTTTGCGGGCATCGGGCTCGTAGAGCAGCCCCACGGTATTGTCGATCAGGCCGCCGATTACGAATGCCACGCAGGCGTCGCAGTCTGCGGCCTGACGCGTTACGCGGCTGATGTACAAGGATTTCAGCAGGGCGTTGATGGCCGGATCGGCATTGGCCGCGTCTTCGTTGGCAGTAGTCGTCGTAAAGTCGGGACGGGCCTGGAGCAGACGCACGGCTTTCTCAAAATCGGCACGACGCTGGGTGAAGTGGGCCTCGATTTCGGCGTCGGAGCCAATCCAGAGGCGGATGTTATTGACGGTGAAATCGTACTCGGCCTTGGGGTGGGTCTGGTTGTAGCGGGCCCGCTCGGCGGCCGGCAGGCTTTCCAGCACCGTGAGCATCTGGCGACCGAAGTTGGTCATGGCCAGTCCGCGCACGGCCTGCAGCTTCCAGGTATCCTGCCGCACGAAGTGCAGGTAGAAGTCGTTGCCGCCGGTGGAGTCGCGCAGCTCCACGGCCACTACCGCCGTACTGTCGGTTTGCTGCACCACCTCGCAGGCCCGGGCCATGCGGGCCGGAATCTGCTGGCCCAGGGTCTGGCGCTTGGCTTGCTGCTGGGCCTCGCAGCAGAGGTAGTCGCGCATGTCGGCCCAGCCCTCGGGGGCCACGAAGCGCTCCGCAATGTGCAGGGGCGGCAGGGTTTGGGGGCCGGTGGCACCGAGCAGAGCCAGCAGCAGAAAAAGGAAACGGTAGTTCATCGGTCAGAAGCCAAACGCCCGCTCCGTCACTGGATTAGCGCACCGTTCAACTCCTAAATTTACTGGAAACCAGTCACATTACCGCCCCGGCTTTGCCGGAAACTGTTGACTTTAGGCCCGCAGCATATATATATGCGGAATGCCATCTTCCAGGTACATGGCGCCGCGCTGGGCAAAGCCGAAGCCCTGGTAAAACCGCTCCAGATACTGCTGGGCCCCGATTTTGATGGACTGAAAACCAAACAGCTGCTCGCAGTGCGCAATGGACTGGCGCATCAGCTCCCGCCCAAAGCCGTAGCGGCGAAAAGCCGGCGACACTACCACGCGCCCGATGCTGACCTGCTCGTAGTACTGGCCCGCGCCAAATAGGCGGGAGCAGGCGGCCAGCTGGCCCTGCTCGGTGTAGGCCAGCAGGTGAAATGCGTCGGCATCTTTGCCGTCGATGTCCTGAAACGGGCAGTTCTGCTCGACGATGAATACCTCCATGCGCAGCTGCAGCGCGTCGTGCAGCTCGCGCAGGGTCAGGTCGGAAAAGGGCTTGCAGGTCCAGGTGAGGTGCATGGGCGTGGGGTGAGCTAAGGAGGCGGGCGGCGGGGCTAGCGGGCTTTTTTCAGCCACTTCACTGCTGCCTTTATTTTCTGATCAGCGGCAAAAGTAGTGAAGTTGTCCCCGCCGATGATTTCCACGTCGGGCAATACCTGGCCGGTGTAGGCTTTGCGGTTGCGGTCTATTTCGTAGGATTCGGCCAGGGTGATGCCGCCCCCGCCGGGTAGCTTGTGGCCGTTGTTGGAGGTGGTGTAGCCCGCCGTGGGCTCCCCGAAGCTGCGGGTATTAGGCCGCCCCACCAGGCTGATGGCCACCGCCTCGCCCGCACTGGCGGTAGTGCCGCTGAGTAGCACGGCTATGGGCACGTTCTTTTTGGGGCTCAGGCACTTGTCCTGCACCCGCGACACCCGGAACGTATCAACGTAGATGTTGCCCTGCCGGATATTCCAGCTCTGGGGCGCGCTGCCTTCCTGCTCCACGAACCCACCGACCGTGCCGTCGCCGATGAGTGTGCCCAGGCCGGCCAGCATGGGATACATGTTGCCGCCGGTATTGAGCCGCAGGTCGATAATCCAGCGCTTGATGCGGCCGTTCTGCACCGCGCAGATGGAGTCGCGCAGGGCCTGGGCCGAGGCGCTGACGTTGCTCATGCCGAAGTCGGAATTGCCGGGCAGCAGAATGTAGCCGATATTCTTGTCGATAACCCGGACGCGGACGGTGGGGTTTTTCTTCAGCTCGCCCAGCACCACGGGGTTGGCGTAGGGGGCCCCCGGCTTTTTCCAGCGGTGTTTTTTGCCCTGGAAGCTGTACCAGCCGTGGTGGTCGTTCAGCTGCTCAAACAGATACGGAAATACCGGTGTGAGGGCCGCGTAGGTGGTAGCCCCGGCGGCCTGGCGGTAGGCCGTTTCGCGCAGGGCCGGCCAGTCGGCCACGGTGCGGCGGTGCAGGGCGTACTTCTGGAAAATGTCCAGGCTGGTATCCAGGTACACTTTCACGCTGTCGGTGATGCCATAGGGATTGTTCTGGGCCAGGGCGGGCGGGGTCAGACCCACGAGAAACAAGGCAGCTAATACGGTGCGGGGCATAATGAGGCAGATAAAGAAGATAAGCGCGGGCAAGCTACGGCGGATTTTGCCGGAAATAAATACCCAAAAAGCCCCGGATACTCTCGGGAGTCCGGGGCTTTGGAAGAATAAAATAGCAGGAGCGCAGCTACAAACCGGCTGTACTGCTGCGCTCCAGCTGCTGCAGCAGTTTCTCGATGCGGTCGGCATACACATCGACCTGCTCGAGGCCGGTGCGCGACTCCTCGATGAGGCCGCGCTGGTACTGGGTTACGAGCTTCTGACTGGTGTCGAGCATGCTTTTGATGGCGCGCTCAATCTCCAGCACTTCCAGCCGGCTGCCGTAGCGGGGCTTCACCACCGATTGCAGCCACTGGGCCAGCGGGTTTTCTTTCACGGAAAACAAAGCGGCATCGGCCTCGCGCACGCCGTAGAGCACTGAGCGCAGGCGCGACTTAAACAGGACCTGCTTGATGCGGGCCTGCTGAAAATCCAGGGTGGTTATGTCCATCGCAGGAGGTGGGCCCGGCCCGAAAGGGTGAGAAACAAAACCATCGGACTAGGAAGCATCAGCAGCGGGGTTCTGGGGCTTTTCGATGGCCTTGCGGGCTGCCACCAGGTCGGTTACGTCGTAGGCAAAGACGGTAATGCCGGCCTTGGCATTGTTCTCATGGTAGAGCTGGTAGGTGAAGTTCAGAAACAGCTGACGCGCCGGAGAGCCGTCGGCGCCTTCGAGCATAATGGGCACCTCGTTGCCGTAGAAGGTTTCGCCGGTCTGGTACACGTTGTCGAGCAGGCCCACAAAGCCTTGGTCAATAACTTCGGGCAGGGCTTCCACCACGGTTTTGCCCACCAGCTGCCGCCCCCGGAACAGCTCCTGGTAGCGCGGATTCACGAACTCGAAGCGATGCTCGGCCCCGGTCAGGATGCAGATCAGGGCCGGTGCCTGCTCAAACAGGTTGTGGAAGGTTTCCTTCTGGCTCTGGGCCAGCTGGTAGGCCTGGTAAGCCTGGTCGGAAAGCGTGGACTGCTGCTCGTTGGCTTCGAGCAGCTCCTCGACCAGCAGCTTCTGGTCGTGAATATCGGTGCCGCAGCCCACCCACATGGTGATGTCGCCTTCGGCGTTGCGGCGGGGCGTGGCGCGCACCAGCACCCAGCGGTAGAGCCCGTCGTGGCGGCGCAGGCGGTATTCGACCTGGTACACCGTGCCCTGCGCTACCGATTCCCGCCAGGTTTTTTCCACGTGCGCCCGCTCCTGCGGATGCACGCACTGCAGCCACTGGTCGCCCAGCATCTGCTCCGGCTCCTGGCCCGTGAAGGCCAGCCAGCGCTGGTTGAAAAAGTCGCGCCCACCATCCGGCGTGGCCGTCCAGATCAGGACCGGCAACGACTCGAGAATGAAGCGGGTACGGTCCTGGGCTTCGGCTAGCTCGCGCTGCACCGCCTGGGCGCGCTGCTCGGCCCGGTATTGGTCCGTAATGTCCTGGGTGCGCTGCAGGATGTAGAGCAGCTCGCCCTGCTCGTCCAGAATGGGGTAGTGGGTGGCCTGCCAGTACAGCTCCTCGAAGCCGCCGCCCCGCTCGGCCGGCACCTCCAGGTCGTAGCGTATCACGGGCATGGTGTGGGGCTGCTTGTGCTGGCGCACGTGCTCCTGCGACTGGTAGATAATGTCGCCCTGGTTCTGGTCGACCGAGGGGTAGGCGTCGAACATATTGCGGCCGACTACGTCTGCCCGCTTTTTGAGCGACACCTGCTCGTGGCCGTCGGTGTTGTCGATGATGGTGGCGTCGGGAGCCATCAGCATCAGGTTTTCGGGCAGGGAGCGAAACAGCTGCTCGTAGTTGACCGGGGTTGCAGAGGAGGTCATGAATTGGGAGAGTCAGAATAACGGAAAGCGCGCAGTACGAAGCTGAACAATTGGCAGGTGGTGCCGCAGGCTGCAAAACTACCACTTCAGCGCCAGAAACCCGGTGCCGAAACCGAAATGCGGCCGGGTTCTTTGGCGAAAAAAGAGGGGCCACCAGCGGGCCGGCCAGCACCCTCGGAAAAGCTACGGGCTGGTATCGGTTTGCCGGAGAATCCGGATGGTCTGCTCCAGCCAGTCCTGGTCGTCGCGCAGGCGGTACTGCGGGGCCACCCCAATTTCCTCGTAGGCTACCTGGTTAGCAAACTGCATGGTGGTCACCTCCAGGGTGAAGCCGTAGCAGGGCGTCTTGACTGGCAGCACGTTGCCGTAGCCCACGTAGCCCCCGGAGTTTTCGCCCACCAGCAGGGCTTTGGAAGGCTGCTGGGCCCAGAAAAGCAGGGTTTCGCAGGCGCTGGCGCAGCCCCGGTTGTAGAGAACAGCGACTTTGGCCGGCAGGGGCGAGGGCGTCAGCGTGTAGGTTTTATCCGCGCTGTGCGGGTTCAGAACGAAGGTGTTGAGCGGCTGCTTTTTCAGCCAGGCCAGCTTTTCCCGAAAGCTCCAGATGGCCGTGGCCCCGTAGCCCGCCGAGTCGGCCAGCATCTGGCGCAGGTATTCCTCGTAGCGGCGCAGGTTGTCGGCCGTCACGTAGTATTCCTCGGTCTGGATTTCCCGGATGGGCTGCGCGTACAGGTAGGCCAGCAGCGGGGCCACGTTGCGGTCGGCGCCCCCGCCGTTGTCGCGCACATCGATTACCAGGTATTGGGTGCGCTGAATCCGGGGCGTGACGGCGCGGTAGAGCGAGTCGAGGCGAGTGAACTGCTCCCCGGCAAAGGAAGGAATCCGCAGGTAGGCTACCTGGCTGTCGGCCAGCAGGCGGAAGTCGACGCGGCGGCAGGGCGGCTCGGGCAGCGGGGCGCTGCCGCTTACCTTGTGCCAGCCCAAGCCCAGCAGATGCCCCCGCCGGTAGCGCACGGCCGGCACGAACGCCAGGCTGTGGTTGCGCTGGTAGAGGTAGGCCTGAAACGTGGAATCGGTGGTGCGGCGCAACTCAAACTTCACTTGGCCCGGCCGCCACAGCTTCGTGCGTGCGGCCACCAGCACGGCCGCGTAGTTGCGAAACGCGGTTTTGCTGCGGGTCAGGTACACGCGGTAGGTGCCGTCGGCGCTTTGGTAGTAGCCCTCCAGCGCGCCGGGAGCCCGGGGCCGGGCCGTATCGGGCAGGGCCAGGGTTTCGGCGGACGTAAACTCGGGGGAAGCCCGGAAGCGGGCCACGGCGGCCGGGTTGCCCTCGTCCACGGCCTCGGCCCCCGTGCTGATGGTGGTATGACTGTCGCGGAAATATTCGACGTACGTCATCAGGTACTTCAGGCAGGTGATTTTCGGCGGGTTGGTGGTCGTCAGGCGCCGGATGCTCTGCTTGAAGGCCGCGTAGGCCGGGCGCTTGGCGGGCGGCACGTTGCGGGCAAAGCCGGGCAGGTTGGTTTCCAGGTAGCGCACCGTAAAGTCGAACTCCCGGGCGCAGGCGCAGCTTTGGGCCACGCTGCTGCTCGCCCACGCAAGCAGCGCCAGCAGGCAGAGGTAACGCAGAAAATAGCGGATCATCTTCCGAAAGTATCGAATCAATAGTTTAGGCACCCGCCGCCCGAAGGCTCGGCCGAAAGCCCAGGCTGACTTGGGGCGGGCCGGCCCGGGTAGCCATATCCACATACGGACCGCGCGGGGGCGAAGGAAGCTAAGGGGCAGAAATAAAACCGGATAGCAATCCGTTCGGGAATTAGCCGGATATTCACCGGTTGAAATACTCGCCAGTCCCCAGCGGGTATTACTGCCGCGCTATATTGCCGTTGCCCTGATCTGTCACCCCGCATGTTTTCCTCTTCCCGCCCCGGTCGGGCGCTGATTTTTCTGTTTTTTTTTTACTGGGCCGCTGCTATTCCGGTCCAGGCCCAAAGTCCGGCCCTCGACAGCCTGCGCCGCCTAGCCGGGCAGCCCCAGCCCGACAGCAGCCGCGTGCTACTGCTGTGTAGCATCAGCGACCAGTACTGGGCCCTGCGCACCGATTCGGCGGAGGCCTATGCCCGGCGGGCCCTGGCCCTGGCGCGCCGCACGGGCTACCAACATGGCGAAGGCGCGGCCCTGAACCGGCTGGGCGCGGCCCTGCGCGAGCGGAACCTGGCCCAGGCCCTGGAGCTGTTTCAGCACTCCTTGCGCATTGCCGAAGCGCGCCACGACCTGCCCCTGCAGGCCCAGAATCTGCGCAGCATCGGCATTATCTACGTGTATCTGCGCGACCGGCAGCAGGGCCTGTCCTACTACTTCCGGGCCCTGCGCATTGGCCAGCAGCTGCAGGCCCAGCGCCGGGTGGTCATCGAGCTGAGCAACATCGGGCTGGCCTACGACCTGTTCAACAACCTGGATTCGGCCCAGTACTACCAGCAGCAGGCCTATGCCCTGGCCCAGCAGCTGCGCACGCCTACCAACTACATCCTCTACGGCCTGGGGCAGGTGGCGCGCAAGCAGGGTCGCCCGGCGCAGGCCCGCAGCTTCTACCGCCGCAGCATCGCCGAGTCGAAGGCCTTGGGCCACGAGCGGAGCGCCAACTTTGCCTACGTGGGGCTGGCCACGCTCTACCAGCAGCAAGGCCGCCTCGACTCCAGCATTTACTACGCCCGGCTGGGAAACCAGGCGGCCGTAAAAAACGGGTTTCTGCGGGGCGTACTCAATGCCAGTACCCTGCTCACTCAGGACTTCAAGCGGCGCGGACCCGCCGACAGCGCCCTGAAATACCAGAGCCTGCTGCTGACGATGAAAGACACGCTATTCGGCCAGGAAAAGGTGATGCGCCTACAGAACATCAACTACCAGGAGCAGGAACGGGCCCAGCAGGTAGCCGCCGACCAGGCCGCCCTCAAAACCCGCTACCGCACCTACGCGCTGCTGGCGGGCTTGGTGGGCCTGCTGGCGCTGGTAGCCCTGCTGGTGCGCCACCACCGGCAGCAGCAAAAGGCCAATGCCGCCCTGCAAGCTTCCCTGGCCGAGCTCAAAACCACCCAGCACCAGCTGGTGCAGCGCGAGAAAATGGCCTTTCTGGGCGAGCTGACCGCCGGCGTGGCCCACGAGCTGCAAAACCCGCTGAGCTTCGTGAAGAAGTTTGCCGAAGTCAGCACCGACCTGGTGGATGAGATAAACGGGGCCCAGAAGCTGGCCCGCGACGGGCGGCTGGAGCGCGAGATTCTGGATGGGCTCAAGCAGAACATCCTGAACATCAGCCAGCACGGGCAGCGCGCCACAGCCATCATCAAAGGCATGCTGGAACATGCCCGCACCGGCAGCGCCCCGCGCGAGGCCACCGATTTGAATGCCCTGGTCGAGGAAAACCTGCGCCTGGCTTATCAGGGAGTGCAAAACCAGCACCCCGACTTTCAGGCCACCCTCACCACGCACCTTGTGCCGGAGCTGCCTGCCGTGGCCGTCATTGCCCCCGACCTGGGCCGAGTGCTGCTGAATCTGTGCACCAATGCCTTCTATGCCGTGCGCCAACGCCAGCTGGCCCAGCCCACGGGCAGCTACCAGCCCGAAGTAGCCGTCGTGACCCGGCTGCTGGCCGGGGCCACCGAAATCAGGGTGCGCGACAACGGCACCGGCATGTCGGAGGCGGTGCAGGCCAAGGTGTTTCAGCCGTTTTTCACCACCAAGCCCGTGGGGGAAGGTACCGGCCTGGGTCTGTCGCTTAGCCACGACATCATCAGCACGGGCCACGGCGGCACGTTGGCCATGGAGTCGGAGGAGGGAAAGGGCACGGAGTTTATCATCACGCTGCCCGCTTAAACGAGGTTTCCACAGCATGAAAAAAGGCCCGCGTCGGACAGATGCGGGCCTTTGCTTTGTGGCCTGCCCAGCGGCAGCTGCGCTCAAAAAAAAGTGCAGGGGAATTTTTCGGCCTTTATGGGCTGTGCTGGATCCAAACGTGGCCGGAATCCGTGGAGCTACGGTTCAGTTTGGCCCGGTGGCGGGCGTCTGCAGGGCCACAGGCGGCGTATACTTTGCAGGCCACCGCGCAGCCGCCGGCTTTCCGATAAGGAAATAAAACGCCTGGAAGAGCCCTGCTAGCTGCACCCGGTGCTGGGCTTTTCGTGAGCCGGTTTTATGCTGCCATTGTAGATTCATTGCCTATGAAAACGCTGTTTTTTTTGCTGTTGCTGACTGCTACGGCTGCCTGCTCGCCCGTGCGGGTCGAGTCGACCAGCCAGACGCCGGGCGTCGACTTTTCGGCCTACAAAACCTACAACTTTCTGGACGTGACGGCCCGCAACGAGGACGCCTTCACAGCCGGCGGCACCGGCGTGGAGCAGCTCAAGCAGGCCGTGGCCCGGGAGCTGGAGCGCCGGGGCTACCAGCGGGCCGACGCGCCCGATCTGTGGGTGAATATCGGGGTGGTGAGCCGCCAAAAGGTGCAGACCCGCGAAACCAACATCCAGGAAGCGCCCATCTACATCGGGCAGCGCCGCTACAAGTGGCAGCGGGAGCAGGTGCCGGTCCGGACCTATGCGGAAGGCACGGCCACGGTGGATATCGTGGATGCGGCCCGGCAGGAGCGCGTCTGGCAGGGCGTGGCGGCCAGTGCCCTCACCGATGACCCCGAGAAGCTGGCCGCCCGCATCAACGAAGGCGTGGCCACCATGTTCGAGCAGTACCCGGTGCGCCCCTAGTAGGAGCTTAATTGCCACGGTCGAGCCACCAAAACCGCGGCGGTCCGTAGAATCCTGGGCCGGCTGGCTCCCGGGCCAGTGGGCTTTTCCCGATTACCAACGCAGTATTTAACGATTCCCGACTATGACTAAGAAGAAATCCAACGCTACCTTAATCGGAGCTTCTATTGCGGCCGTAGCCGCTGGTGCCGCCTACCTGAGCTATTCGCAGGGCAGCTGGCCGTTTAAAGGCCGCGGCGCCGGCAGCACGCCCGGCGCCAAGCTCAGCAGCTCGGGCCAGGGTACGGCCAAGGTCGATGTGGCCCTGACCAACGAGGTGGCCAGCTACACCGAGCACAACCCCAACAACGCCGGTGACTTCACCGACGACGGCGCCACCGGCAACGCCGACTAAGGCCGGCGGCCGGTAGACGGCTGTTGGCCTCCTTTTCAAACCGCCCGGGTCTGTCCAGACCGGGGCGGTTTGTGTTTGTGGCCGCCAGAAACGGCCCGAAAAACCGGGTTGCTACCGCAAACGATTAGATAGTTTATCTGCGCCGCCGTCGGGCTTACGGTGAGTTAGCGAGTAGGGGCGCTGCCTATATTTGGCGGAAGCAGCCGGTGGTTTCAATCGTGGCCCGGGCCCCGCAAAGGCCCGTATCAAGGGCTAGGTCCCTGTTTTTGAACCTCCGTGCTGCCGTGGTTTTTCCTTTCGCTTCCACCATTGCCCAACCTCCACTTGTTGAAAAACATGTTCCAATTCCCCCGCCCCGCGCTGGCTCTGCTGGCGCCTTTTGTGCTGCTGAGCGCCTGCCAGAGCAACTCGACCACCGCCACGACCGAAGCCACCACCGCCCCGGCGGCCGACTCCGCTGCTAGTGCCGCCACGGCTGCGCCCGCCGATACGGCCAGCAAAAAATATCTGTCCCAGCCGCTGGTAAAGGACATTTATACCGCCGACCCCTCGGCCCACGTCTTCAACGGGCGCATCTACATCTACCCCTCGCACGACATTGAAACGGGCATGCCCGAGAATGACAACGGCGACCATTTCGCCATGCGCGACTACCACATCCTGTCCATGGACAGCATTGGCGGGAAGGTAACCGACCACGGCGTGGCCCTCGATTTGAAGGATATTCCCTGGGCCGGCCGCCAGCTCTGGGCCCCCGATGCGGCCTACAAAGACGGCACCTATTACCTGTATTTCCCCGTTAAGGACAAGCAGGATATTTTCCGCATCGGCGTCGCCACCAGCAAGTCGCCCACGGGGCCGTTCAAGGCCGAGGCCAAACCCATGGAAGGCAGTCTGAGCATCGACCCGGCCGTATTTACCGACACCGACGGCAAAACCTACATGTACATGGGCGGCATCTGGGGCGGACAGCTGCAGCGCTGGCGCACCGGCAAGTACGACGGCAGCAAGCCCAAGGAGCAGGAGCCGGCCGCTACCGAGCCTTCCGTGGGGCCGCGCGTAGCCCGCCTCGGGGCCGATATGAAGCAGTTTGCCGAGCCCGTGCGCGAGGTCAAAATCGTGGATAAGGATGGCAAGGTGCTGCTTTCGGGCGACAACAACCGTCGCTTCTTCGAGGGGGCCTGGATGCACAAGTACAACGGCAAGTACTATTTCACTTACTCCACCGGCGACACCCACTTCCTGGCCTACGCCACCGGCACCTCGCCCTACGGCCCCTTCACCTACCAGGGTACCTTCATGAATCCCGTACAGGGCTGGACCACCCACCACAGCATCGTGGAAGTGAAAGGTAAGTGGTATATCTTCTACCACGACACCCAGCTCTCGAACAAGACCTGGCTGCGCAACGTGAAAGTAGCCGAGCTTAAGCGCGGTGCCGATGGCAGTCTGGCCCTGATAAATCCGTAAGTTGAGTGACAAGCAAAAAAGCCGCCTGAACAATTGTTCAGGCGGCTTTTTGCTTTCTGATGGTTCCTGTTCTGTCCTTGCGAAGAAACAGGACATTCCGCGCATCAAGCGGCGTCAATCCGTCCGCTGCAATGTGCGGAGCTTCCTTTTGTGAAAAGCCCTTTACTCCGGCCGGAATAAAGGGCTTTCTGGGTAAAGGTCATGCCGAACTGCGCAGTGGACGGATTGCTTAGCGCTGCTCGCAATGACACGTTGTATTTTACCGCTTGTTAGTCTTGTCGAGCACGGCTACCACATCCTTGGTCGAGACTTTCTGGCCGGTTTCGGCGGCGCGGTAGATGGCCTGTAGCAGCTGCACGTCGCGCAGTCCCATTTCGCCGGGTACGCGGGTAGGCTTGTCGTTGAGGATGCAGTCGGCGAAATCGTCCATCTGCCGGGCCTGCTGGGGCACGTTCTGCAAGCCCAGCGGGCCCTTGTGGGTACGGCCCTGAATGCCGCCGTAGCCGAAGGCGGGCTGGAGCTCCATAAAGCCCTTGGCCGTTTCGGCGCGCAGGCGGCTGTTCAGGTTTTCGGCGTAGCTGGTGCGGCAGTTGGCCACGGCGCCATCGGCAAATTGCATCTGCCAGTTCACGCCCGCTTCCACCTCCTTGAACAGGCCCTTAGGATCGGGGTTGGGGGCCAGCTTGGCCGTGACGGACACCGGAATTTCGCCCTTAGTATAGATAACGCCCTGCAGGCAGTAGATTCCCATATCCATCAGCGGCCCGCCGCCGGCCAGCTCTTTGTCCACGCGCCAGGGCGTGTCGTTGTTGAAGCGGAAGCCGTTGTCGGCCACCAGGCTTTTGATGGGCCCCAGCTCCAGGTTCTGGCCCAGGCGCATCATTTCCTGGTGGTGGGGCTCGAAGTGCAGGCGGTAGCCGATGCTGAACTTCTTGCCCGCCTTCTGCATGGCCGCAATCATGCGGCGGCAGTCCTCGGCGGTAGGGGCCATGGGCTTCTCGCAGATAACGTGCTTGCCGGCCCGGGCCGCCCGCTCCACGTACTCGGCGTGCATGCCCACGGGCAGCACCACGTAGATAATGTCGATGTCGGGGTTGTCGGCAATCCGGTCGAAGGTCTGGTAGTCGTAGACGTTCTTATCGGGAATATTGTACTGCCGTTTCCACTGCGAGGCCTTGCTTGGGGTGCCCGTTACGATGCCGGCCAGCTTGCAGAGCTTGGTTTGCTGCAAAGCCGGGGCCAGCTGCCCGTTACTGTACTTGCCCAGGCCCACCAGGGCCACGCCCAGTTGCCGGCCCGCCTGCAAGGCCTCGTGGCTGGCCGGGCCGTAGGAGAGTTCCTCCAGCCACGAAAGCGGCTGACCAAGAGCCGAGTGCGCGGCCAGCCCGGCGCCCAGGCCCAGGGAAAGCGTGCGGATAAATTCGCGGCGCGAGGCCGCCGATAACCGGTCGAAGGATTTCATATCGCTGATAGATTGGTTTTTAGCTTGATACCCGCTGGCCGGCGCTGGGGTTGCGGCCGGGCGCTTATAAGCTGCGTACGTAGGCCGCCATTTTCTCCCGCAGTGTGGCGTCGGGCAGGGCACCGGTGCCGGCCCGCAGGTTGCTGGCCAGGTGCTGGGAGTTGCCGGTGCCGGGAATAACGCAGGTGACGGCGGGGTGGGAGAGAATGAATTTGAGCAGGAACTCGGGCCAGCTGAGGCAGTCGATTTCCTGGGCCCAGGCTGGCAGCGGCTTGCCCTGCACGTGGCGCAGCAGCCCACCCTCGCTGAAAGGCCGGTTGATGAGCGTGGCTACGCCTAGCTCGGCCGCGGCCGGCAACAGGCGCTGCTCGGCGTGCCGGTCGAGAATAGAGTAGTTGAACTGCACGAAGTCAACCGGCTCCTGGCGCATAAGACGCTCCAGCTCACTGTGGCTCGAATCGGTGTAGTGGGTGAGACCCAGGTAGCGGATGCGGCCCGCCGCCTGCCAGTCGCGCAGGGTGGGCAGGTGCGTTTTGTAGTCCACCAGGTTGTGAATCTGCATCAAATCGAGGGTGGAGCGGCGCAGCTTCCGCAGTGACGCTTCCATCTGCCGGATGCCTTCCTCCCGGCCCTGGGTCCACACTTTGGTGGCATAGAAAAAGCGGTTCGGGGCCGGCAGCTGGCTGGTAAGCGCGCCCACTACCGTTTCCGAGCGGCCATACATGGGCGAGGAGTCGATAACCGAGCCTCCGGCGGCGTGCAGGGTTTCCAGGGTCTGAGCCAGGGCGGCCGGCGGCCGGGTGTCGGCTACGTCGAAGGTCCGCCAGGTGCCCAGCCCGATGACGGGCAGGGGCTCCTGCGAAGATGGAATCAGGCGGGTGAGCATGGGGGCAGCTGCTTATTCATCCGCCGGAAACGTCCCCATCTGCCCGCCCTCAAAATCGGCAATAGCCTGCATCAGCTCCTGGTTGGTGTTCATCACAAACGGACCGTAGGTGGCCAGAGGCTCCTCAATGGGGGCGCCGGCCAGCACGAGCAGCACCGTATCCTCGGTGGCCGTGAGCTGCAGCTCGGGCGAGTTCCAGCCGAAGACCACGAGCTGCTTGGTGGTGGCCGGGCGGCTGTCGTGGAGCTGCAGGCTGCCCTTCACCACATACACTCCCACGTTGTAGTCGGCGGGCAAGCTCAGAGTCAGGTCGGCGCCGGCGCTCAGGTGCACGTCGAGCAGGGTGATGGGCGAGAAGGTTTCGGCCGGGCCCAGGGCGTTGTCGTAGCTGCCCGCAATAACCCGGATATGGCCCTTGCCCGCTGCCACGGGCAGGCTGGGAATAGCGGCCGCCCGAATGTTCTGGTAGCGGGGCGGCGCCATTTTGTCGCGGGCGGGCACGTTCACCCACAGCTGCAGCAGCTCCAGGGTGCCGCCCTGCCGGGCAAACTCCCGCTCGTGGCGCTCCTCGTGCAGCAGGCCGGCCCCGGCCGTCATCCACTGCACGTCGCCGGCCCCCAGGGTGCCCTCGTGGCCGGCTGTGTCGCGGTGGGCCAGGGCGCCCTCGTACACCACCGTCACGGTTTCGAAGCCGCGGTGGGGGTGGGGCGGCGTGCCCAGGGGCGCGTCGGTGGGGGCCACGGGCATGGGCCCGGTGTGGTCGATGAGCAGAAACGGACTGAGCTGCCGGATGCGCGGGCCGGGCATGGGGCTGGTCACGTCGAAGCCGTCGCCGACGAACTTCTTGTTGCCGTCAATTACCTGAAATATTCTGCGAAAGGTGGTTTCCATAGAGCGTACTAAAGCGAGGCTGAGCGGGTCGAATACCAGCACTACGAAGAAAAGCCCGGGGGAAAATGTTTTCGGAATGGCCGCTTGCCCGGTAGCCGCCGCTGGTTTGGACATCCGGATCTGATTGGTGAAGTTGCGGTGCATCACCTGTTTTCGGTGGCTTCTTTCCCCTTTCTTTACCGCCTTCCAGCTACCGCTGCCGACGTATGGAATACCTGATTGGAATCGTACTGATTGCGGTGCTGGGCTGCGCGGCCACGGTGTATTTCTTTTACTGGCTGCCGGCCAAAGCGGGCCACCCGAAGGTGGGCAGGGGCCTGGCCGCGCTGGTAGCCGGGTTTTTTGTGGTGGCGGCGGCTGGTTTGGTTTTCGAAGACGAGCTGTTCTCCAAAAGTGACGCCCGCAAGCTGCTCAGGGAGCAGGGAGTGCTGTTGCAGGACGATTTCACCATCCAGGCAAACCACTCCTCGTCGGCCCCCGGCGGCGACTATTATCACTCCTTCACCCTACATATTTCCGCCGCTGACAGCAAGAGAGTAGCCGCATCGATTCGCCAAGCCCCCGGCTTCGAAAGGGACGGTGAGCCCCTGCCAGACTCCTACAAATATGGCCCCGGCCGATATGACGGCCCGCCGCTGGTGCGCAGCTACGCTACCGCCGCGTATCTCAACCGGGAGCTGTTCCAACCCCACGGTGTGCCCTTTGCGCCCACGTATCGGGTAATAGCCGTCAGCAAAACCAGCAACGAGCTGATATTTACGGATTTCAACAAATAGAACCGGCTAAGCGCCGGGCAGGCAACGGCCAGTCCAGCGGGCCGGGAGTGAAGCACCCCGGCCGGGCAGCAAAAAGCCGGGACCCGCCGCAATGGCAAGCCCCGGCTTTGACCGGTAGTCGAGGGCAAATAGCCCGAAACCGATATTACTGGACTACTATCTGGGCGCGGCTCAGGCCGGCTTCGAGCAGATACACACCGGGCGTGAGGCCAGCCGTGGGCAGGCTCACTTCCTGCCGACCCGCCGCGAGGCTGGTCTGGCGCACGAGCTGGCCCAGGGTGTTGCGCAGGGTTACGGCCTGGGTAGAAGCTGCCGGAGCGGCCAGGCGCAGCGTGGCCGTGGCACCGCCCGCCACGGGGTTAGGATACAGGGCCAGAGGCTGAGCGCCAGCGGCCTGGCGTACGCCCAGCGTAGTACCGGCATTGGTCAGCTTGGCCACGAAGATGTCGCGGGTGGAGCCCACCAGCGTGTTGGGGCCGAAGGTGACGTTGGTGGAGAAGAGGTTGCCCAGCGTGAGCAGGCTGCCGGCCGCGTCGAGGGCAATGGCGTTGAAGCTATAGCGGCTGGGAGTAGCGCCGTTGGCAGTACCGGTCGGGGACTTGATGGCGTACTGCCACTGGCCGGCCGCGTTGAAGCGGGCCACGTATAGGCCCGGGGTAGTAAAGCTGAGCGTTTGGGCGCCAAAGGAGTAGGTCGAGGCCGGGCTCGTTGTAGCACCATCCAATTCCCCCGCTACTACGGCGTTGCCCTGGGCATCTACGGCCAGCTTGTTGCCGCTGTAAAAGCGGCCGGTCTGGCTGGCGATAGAGCCGGCCAGGTTCCAGGCGCCGGCCGAGGAAAGGCGGCCGACGAAGCCAACCGTGTTAGCGGGCAGGGTAACAGTCCCCAGCTGCCCGCCGGCATTGCCGTCGTTGAGCACCCAGAGGTTGCCGCTGGCGTCGTACTGCAGCGCATTTACGTCCAGAGTAGAGGCGCCCGGCGCCTGTACTACCCACTGCCACTGGCCGGCCGGGGTAAGCTGGGCAACAGCCATTTTATCGACGCTGCTGGCGTTTATCGTAGCACCACCCAGGGTTACCGAGCCGTCCTCGACGTAAACGGCAACGGCGACCTGCCCCTGGGCGCCCACGGATACATCGTCTCCGCTCACCTCAGCGCCCGCAGCGCTTGCCCGTACACCGAGGGCGCTGGTCCACTGGCCGGCCTGGCTGAGCCGGGCCACGTACATACCCGTGTCACCGGTGCCCAGAGGGGCTGGCAGCGCGGTGCTGCCGAAAGAGGCCCCGCCGTAGTAGCCACCGGTTAGTAGCAGTTCGCCATTCACGGGGTTCAGCGCCATGTCGTGCGCACTGGCGCCATTCACGGCAATCAGCCAGGTGCACTGGCCGCTGCTGTTGAGCCGGGCCACGAACATGCGTTCCTCCAGGCTGGTGCTGGCCAGGTTCAGCGTAACGGTGCCCACGCGCATGGAAGTAGCACTTTCATCCACTGTGCCCGCCACAAACACCTCGCCCGCGGCCGTCGTCACCACATTTGATATAAATACATATGTAGTGCCGCTAGCATCCTGGGATTCGATGGGCGTGGCCCACTGCCACTGGCCGGCCGCGTTCAGCTTGGCTACCACTCCGCCGATATCGGTGGTGCTGAGCGTGGTGCTGCCAAAGTTGCGAACCGACGTTACACTATTGCGCGCCTGCATGCCGACGCCCACGTAGCTGTTGCCGGCCGCGTCGGTGGCAATAGCGTAGGCCCGCGCTTCGGTTTGGTTTGTGGGCGTTGGGTTTACGCTTTGGGCGCCCCACTGCCAGGCCGGCGTTTGGGCGTAGGCGGCCGTCATGCCCAGGGTGCAGGTCAGGCCTAAAGAGAGTAAAAAGTTGCGCATAGATGAGGTTTGATGCAGTAGAAACAGACGAACAAATTTCCGACGGGAAATCACCGTGCGCAATACCTACTTCTGGGTATTCTTAGGCGCACCGGGGCCACTGGGCGGGTTTCTGCTTCTCTTCAGGCTTCTGCTGAACCTCTTGGCGCTCTGCTTTTTTAAGGGTTTCTTTCCCTTATTCCGGCGCCGGGCCGCGCACGCCTATGCTCCTAAATACTTCTTCGGTAAGCAGGCACTGCTGCTGCTGGGAGAAACCCTGCACGTAGGCCCGGGCCCGGGCCACGCGCTGCCGGGTCAGCGCGGGCTGCGCCAGGCAGTGGCCGATCTGGCGGGCGCAGGCTGGCACGTCGCCGGCGGGGTAGAGCAGGCCCGTTTCGCCTTCCTGCACCAGCTCCAGGGTGCCGCCCGCCGCCAGGGCTACTACCGGCACGCCCGCGGCCATGGCTTCCAGGGTTACCATGCCGTAGGTTTCGTTGGGAGAGGCCAGCACAAATACATCAATGGCGCGGTAGAACACGACCGGGTCGGGCTGAAATTCGCGGAAGAACACGTGGCTTTCCAGGCCCAGCTGCCCAATAAGCTCGCGCAGATGGCGCAGATACGCGTCGCCCTCGTTGCGGGTCAGCTCGCCCATAATCACCAGCTGCACCGGCAGGGCCGCGGCCGTGCGCAGCTCGTGCAGCACCCGCACCACGAAGTCCTGCCCCTTGCCCGGGTCGAGGCGGCCCAGGATGCCGAGCAGCGGGCCCGTAGGGGGCAGGCTCAGGGCGCGGCGTGCTTCGGCCGGGGTGAGGGCAGCCCCGGCAAACTGCTCGACCGGCAAACCCAGCGGCACCACGTGTACCCGCTCGGGGGCGTAGCGGGTTTTCTCGGCCACCTGCCGGGCCAGCCCCGGCAACGGGCTCAGCCAGGCATCGAGCAGCCCAAAGCGCCAGGTGTGAAACCAGTCGCGCTTGGCCTGGCCCAGCTGCATGTGCTGCTGGTAGACCAGGCGCAGCTGCCCGCGCATGAGCAGTTTCACCAGGCTGGCCAGGTTCAGGTCTTTGTTCTGGGTGACGACCAGAACCGCAACCTGCCGCTCGTGCAGGTGCTGCTGCAGAGCCTGGGCGGCGGCCAGCAGGCCCAGGCCCCGCGCCGGGCGGGTGGGCACGAAGGGCACGGCCCATTGCCCGGTCAGCTCGGCCAGCGGAGTAGCCGGAGGGGCGAAAAAAGTGGCGTTCCAGCCCCGGGCCTGCATCCAGGCGGTAAACTTCAGGCTGTTCAGCTCCAGGCCGCCCAGGCTGCCAGACAGGCACAGCACGGCCAGTCCGGGGTTATCTGCTGAGGCAGTGGTCGAGGGAGCGGGGGGCAAACTGGAAGGAGCGGGTTCGGGCATTGCTGGGGAATGGAGCGAAGGCAAAGGTCCCAACTCCGCAGCAGAAAGACAATTCCCTTCCCCGCGCCATAGCACGGAACCAGAGTTTGCCAACGAGCAGGCGCTGGCAGCCAGTCCGGCCCAAGACCACAGTTCTTAGCCGGATTAGAAGCCGGGCGCCTGTTTTCACCGCGTTGCACTGCCCGGCCCGCGCTGTTCAGAGCAGTTTGCTACGCTTCATCCTCCTGATCCGACGCTTCGGTAACCTTTAGTTTCATCCGGCCGGGCCGGCGGGCACCTTTGAGCATCACTTCGCCGCTACCCCGATGAAACGACTGCTCCTCTCGTTGCTGCTCCTCCTGTTCACCACGGCTGTTGCCGCTCTGGCCCAAACGCCCACCACCCTCAGCGGTACCGTGCGCGACGCCGGCGGCCAGCCCCTGCCGGGCGCCAACGTGTTCCTGAAAACCACCTTCGACGGGGCCAGTACCGACTCGCTGGGCCGCTTCCGGTTCAGCACGCGCCAGACCGGCACCCTGCCGCTGGTAATTACCCTGCTGGGCTACCAGCCCCAGGAGCAGGCCGTGGCGCTGAGCGGCGGGCCCCAGCGCTTTATCTTCACGCTAAAGGCCGTGCGCAACCAACTCGGCGACGTGGTTATCACCTCGGGCACCTTCGAGGCCAGCGACACCAAGCGCAACACCACCTTCTCGGCCCGCGACGTGGTGACGACGGCCGGGGCTTCGGCCGACGTGGCCGGGGCCCTGAACACCATGCCCGGCACCACCCGCAACGGGGAAGAAGGCAAGCTGTTTGTGCGCGGCGGCGGGGCCGGCGAAACCCGCCAGTACCTGGATGGCGTGCCCCTGCAAAGCCCCTACAACGCGGCCGTATCGGGCATGCCGGCCCGGGGGCGGTTTTCGCCCATGCTCTTTAAAGGCATGGCTTTCAGCACCGGCGGCTACTCGGCCGAATACGGGCAGGCGCTGTCGGCGGTGGTGGCCCTGACCTCGGAAGACCTGGCCCCGGAAACCCAGACCGGCATTTCGCTCTTTTCCATGGGCATGCTCGGCCTCTCGCACCAGCAGCGCTTTGCGCGCAGCTCGGTGGCCGTGACCGGCGACTACATGAACATGCGGCCCTACTTCGGCATGGTGCCCCAGCGCATGCTCACGGCCTATGAGTCGGCGGGTGGCTCAGTGGCTTTGCGGCACAAAACCGGCGAGATGAGCATGCTCAAAGTATACGGTGCCTTCACCCAGCAGCGCATCGGGGCCAAGCAGCCCAGCGCCGAGTGGGCGGGCGGCCAGCCGGTCAGTCTGCGCTCAAACAACACGTACGTGAACACCACCTTCCGCAGTCCGCTCAGCCGGGGCTGGTCGGTGCAGACGGGCGTGGCCGCCACCCGCGACTTCCAGACGTCCAGCATCACGGCCCGGCAGGCCAGCTCAGGCAACACCCAGGAGCAGGCCATGCAGGAGCTGGAGCAGAGCCTGGTGGGCCGCCTGGTGCTGACCAACGACTCGGCCAGCGCCTACTGGAACCTGAAGCTGGGCGTGGAAGGGCTGGTGCAGCGCAACGAGCTGCGCTTCACGGCCGCGCCCTACAGCAGTACCTTTAACTTGAGCGAGCAGCGCGTGGCCGGCTTTGCCGAGTCCGACATTGCCTTCAGCAACAAGCTGGTGGGCCGCGTGGGCGGGCGGGGCGAATACTCGGCCGTGCTGGGCCGCTGGAACGCCGCCCCGCGCCTAGCCCTGGCCTATCAACTCGACGAGAAAACGCAGCTGTCGGGCGCTTGGGGCTACTTTTTCCAAAACCCCGGCAACGACCTGCTGCTACGCGTGGCCAACCCCGAGCGGCTGCGCTTCGAGCGGGCCCAGCACCTGCAGCTCACGTATTTGCGCAGCTACCAGAACCGCACTCTGCGCCTGGAAGCCTATTCTAAAACCTACGCCCAGCTGGTGCGCTACGACCTGCGCGGCGGCGTGTACAACCCCCAGCAGTTTTTGCCCGCCGACCCGGCCAGCTACCGTAGCACCGGCACGGGCTACGCCCGCGGCGTGGACATGCTGTGGCGCGACAAGAAAACCGTGAAAAACGCCGACTACTGGATCAGCTACGGCTTTATTGATACCAAGCGGCAGCAGCGCTTCGACCCCGTGCTGGCCGTGCCCACCTTCGCCGCCCGGCACAACCTGAACCTGGTGGGCAAGTACTGGGTGGGCAAAATTCACACGCAGTTTGGGGCCACCTACACCTACAGCAGCCCCCGGGCCTACTACAACCCCAACGACCAGGAAGGCTACAACCGGGGCCGCCTGCCCAGCTTCCAAGACTTCAGCCTGAACGCCAGCTACGTGACTACGCTGTGGAAGAACTTCACCATCGTGCACGTGAGCTGCACCAACGTGCTGGGCCGCCAGAACGTGTTTGGCTACCGCTACAGCGCCACTAAGGATGCCAGCGGGCAGTACGCCGCTACGCCCGTGCTGCCCTCGGCGCCCCGCATGGTATTCGTGGCCCTGCTCATTTCTATTAACAAGAAAACCCCGGCCGATACCAGCGTAGCGCCCGACTAGCTGAGTCGGGTGGGACGACGCTTCATCCGCCCCAATCGACGTTTCGGCAATCTTTCTTTTCAACCGCCACGGCTACCACCCACCTTTGGAGCATACTCTTTCACTGCTGTCACAAACCTTTCATCCTTACCGACTTTTGCCATGAAAAACTCGCTGCTTGTTCTCGCCCTCGTTGCCGCTTCCTTCTCGGCCGCTGCCCAGCAACCCGCCGCCAAAACGGCTGCCGCTCCGGCTGCCCCAGCCGCCCCGGCCGGCTACACCGATATGATGGCCGCCACCATCACGGAGCTGCACGGCACCGGCGACCCGGCCCAGCTCAAGGAAATCGTCAGCAAGTTTGAGCGGGCCGCCGCCGCTGCACCTACCGACTGGCTGCCCCAGTACTACCAGGCCTACGGCCGCCTGCTGACCTGCTTCACCAGCAAGGAAGACGGCGACGTGAAGGACAAGTACCTCGACCAGGCCGAAGCCGCGCTGGCCCAGGCCCGCAAGCTGGGCGGGGAGGAGTCGGAGCTGCTCGTGGTGCAGGCCTACATTCACCAGGCCCGGCTGGGCATTTCGCCCATGGCCCGCTCCATGAAATACTCGGGGCTGGTAAACGAGGCCCTGGCGCAGGCCAAAAAGCTGAACCCCGCCAACCCCCGCATCTACCTGGTGCAGGGCAACAACCTGCACTTCACGCCCAAGATGTTCGGGGGCGGCGTGGAGGTGGCCAAGCCCGTGTTCGAAGAAGGCAAAGCTCGCTACGCCGCCTTCAAGCCCGCTACGCCGCTGATGCCGAACTGGGGCGAGCGGCAGCTGCTGGGCCGCCTGAAAGCCTACGAAACATCCTCGGCCACTCCGACCCAGGCCGCCAAGTAGCGGGCCAGAACGAAGCTCCTCTCCTTGAAAAAAGGAGAGGAGCTTAATGCTGACTTGTATCTGGCTTCCGTGGTCTGAACTCTTGCCTTTCCGCCCGTATCTTGCCATGGCTTCTACCACGCTTCTGTCCGGCGCTGCCCGTCCCATGTCCGAACCTGCTTCTTCCATGCCGTATCTGCGGGGTTCGCGCCCCTGGCTGCGGCTGCTGCTCACGCTGCTCGGCGTGTCGGCCGTCATCAGCCTCTTTACCTGCCTGCCCTGCCTGGATAATCCCCGGGAAATGACTGTCAATTTCCTGCTGACCACCATGTATACTGTGGGGCTGTGGCTGGCCAATGGCTACTCCGTCGACTGGCTCGATAAGTACGTGGGCTGGAAGCAGGCCCCGGCCAAGCGCCTGGTGCTCACGCTGCTCGTGTCGCTGGTGGGGTCGTTGGCGGTGATTATGGTGGTGCGGCTGGGCTACATTCTGTACCGGGGCCAAAACCCGGCACTGCTGTTTTCGGAGCAGTATTTCAACGGCTACATCTTCCCGCTGGTCATCACCGTCATCTGCTCGCTGTTTATGCACAGCCGCTCGTTTCTGCTGGGCTGGCGCGAGGCCCTGGTGCGCAACGAGCGGCTGCAGAAGGAAATGGCCCAGGCCGAAACCGAATCGTTGCGCCAGCAGCTCGACCCGCACTTTATGTTCAACGCCCTGAATGCGCTGACCTCCCTGGTGGAGGAAGAGCCCAAGCTGGCCGTGCGCTTTATCCGGCAGCTTTCCCAGGTCTACCGCTACGTGCTCGATGCCCGGCAGCGCGAGGTAGTGCCCCTGGCCGATGAGCTGGAGTTTGCCAAGTCCTACCTGTTTTTGCAGAACATCCGCTACGGCGAGGCCCTGCAAATAGAGCTGCCCGAGGCCGCGCAGGTAGCCGCCAACTTCGTGGTGCCGCCCCTAAGCCTGCAGCTGCTGCTGGAAAATGCCCTCAAGCACAACGCCGCCAGCGTCAGTCAGCCCATGCACCTGCGCATCAGCCTCGACAGCCCCGGTAAGTGCCTGACGGTGAGCAATACGCTGCGCCCACGCCGCCTGGGCCCCGATGAATCCCTGGGCATCGGCCTGCCCAACCTGACGGCCCGTTACGCCCACCTGACGGCCGAGCCAGTCGTCATAGCCCGCACCGACGCGGAGTTCGTTGTGACCCTGCCCGTGCTGGAGCTGGAGCGGTAAGATTTTAATGCGCTGATGTGTTGGAATGTGGGTAATGTGCTAAGGAAGAACTCGTGCCCTTGCGAGGAGACAGGACATTCTGCGCCTCAAGCGGCGGCAATCCGTCTGCTGAAATGGGCCGGGTCGCCTTTTACCAGAAAGCCTTTTATCGGTGGTTCGATAAAGGGCTTTCTGGGTAAAAAGCGTGACTACCTTCGCAGCGGACGGCTTAGCTGCGCTGTCCTGCGGGTGCTTCGGCTTACGTCTCGCAATGACACATGCTTCACTGAAGAATTAGCACATCAGCACACTTTCCACATTCGCACAGTAAAAAATGAATGCCTTTGTAATTGAAGATGAGCCCCTGGCGGCCCGGCGCCTGACTGAGCTGCTGCGCCGCCAGATGCCGCCCGTGGAGGTGCGCGCCACCGCCGATTCGGTCGAGGCCGCCGTGGTGCTGCTGCAAACCGCCGCCACACCGCCCGACGTGCTGTTTCTAGATATTCACCTCTCAGACGGCCTGAGCTTCGAGCTGTTTGAGAAGGCTGACGTGCGCTGCCCGGTCATCTTCACCACCGCCTACGATGCCTACGCCCTGCGGGCCTTTAAGGTCAACAGCATCGACTACCTGCTCAAGCCCATCGACGAGGAGGAGCTGCAGGCCGCCTTGCACAAGCTGCACACGCTGCGGGGCGCCTCGGCCGCGCCCGCGCCGTCCTTCGACTCGGCGCTACTCACGCAGGTGCTGCAGCAGCTGCAGCCCCAAAATCAGTACAAGAAGCAGTTCGTGGTGAAGGTGGGCGAGCATTTGAAGGTGATTCCGGTGGAAAACATCAGCTACTTTTTCAGCCTGGAGAAAGCCACCTTCCTGCAAACCCGCGAAAACCGCCGCTTCGTTATCGACCAGACCCTGGAGCAGCTGGAGAAGCTCCTCGACCCGCGCCAGTTTTTCCGCCTGAACCGGGCCTACTTCGTGCAGCACGACGCCATCCAGGACATTATTCACTACACCAACAGCCGTCTGAAAACCGTGCTGCAGCCCGCCGCCCCCGAAGGCGACGTGCTCATCAGCCGCGAAAGAGTCCCCGCCTTCCGCGCCTGGCTGGAGCGGTGAGGATTTAATGTGGGGAAAGGGAAGAATGTGGTTGAATGTGCTAATCATCTGTCCTTGCGAGCAAAGCGCGGCCATCCGTCCTCTGCGCAGTACGACTCGTTCTTTTACAGAAAGCCCTTGCCCGCACGAGCAGGAAAGGGCTTTTTACTTTAGAAAGCTTAGCACATTTGAGAGGACAAATTGCCACGGCTGCGCCTCGCAAGGACACAGATTTGGCATTAGCATATTCCCCGCATTCCAACACATTAGCACCTCATCCTTCCAGCCAGGCTTTTAGCGCAGTGGCTTTTTCCTTGCTGACCATCACCTCGTCCGCCGGGGCGGGGGTTAAATCCAGCTTGAGCTTGCCGTTGAAGTGGGGGTGCAGGCGCTGCACGGCCTGCAGATGGGCAATAAACTGCCGGTTGAGGCGGAAAAACTGCCCCGGCTCCAGCAGGCTCTCCAGCTGCTCCAGGGTGTAGTCGACCACGAAGCGGCGGCCGTCGGTGGCTGCCAGGGTGGTTACCTCGTGGCGGCTCTGAAACCAGGCCACCGCGCTTACCGGCAGGGGCAGTAGCTGCTCGCCGCTGCGCACCAGAAAGCGGGTTTTGTAGGGCTGTCCGGGCCGGGTCAGACTGTCGCGCAGGTTTTCCAGCTGCCGGGCCGGGCCGTGGGGCGTGCCCCATTCCCGCAGCTTTAGCAGGGCCGCCTGTAGCTCGGCCAGCTTGATGGGCTTGAGCAGATAATCGACGCTGTTGGCCTTGAAGGCCCGCAGGGCGTAGGCATCGTAGGCGGTGGCAAAAATAACCGGGCTGTGCACGATAATCTGGTCGAACACGTCCAGGCTCAGCCCGTCGGCCAGCTGAATGTCGGAGATAATCAGGTCGGGGGCGGGGTGGGCCGTCAGCCAGGCCACGGCCCCGGCCACGCTGTCGAGCACGGCGGCTACGCGGGCCTGCGGGGCGGCCTGCAGCAGCAGGCGCTGCAGGCGTTCGGCGGCCGGGTACTCGTCTTCGAGCAGCAGTACGTTCATGCGTGGAAGTTACGCATCGGCCGGGAGTTGCTGCTTTTCGGGGCCGGGCAGCAGGGGCAAGGCCACGGTAAACTGCGCATCGGTGGCCTCGATGCACACCGGCAGCGGGGCCTGCAGCAGCTCGTAGCGGTGCACGGTATTGTGCAGCCCCACGCCGGTGCCGGGCCGCAGCCCCGCCGCCCGGGGCCGAAACGAGTTTTGTACCCGCAGGTAGCCCGTTGCCTCGTCGGCCGTAATGGTCAGGTCTAGGGGGTGCTCCCGGCTCACCACGTTATGCTTCAGCGCGTTTTCTACCAGCAGCTGCACGCTCAGGGGCGCTACGCGCCGGTCCAGCACGGCCACCGGAATATGCTGCTGCACTCGCAGATTGTCGCGGAAACGGGTCTTTTGCAGGGCAATATAGGCTTCCACAAAGGCCAGCTCCTCGCGCAGGGGTACCGTGGCTTTGTCGCGGCTGAGCAGCACGTAGCGGTACACGTCGGCGAGCTGCTCCACGAAGTTCTGGGCCGGGGTATTGACCTCGTCAATGAGGGCGGCCAGGGTGTTGAGGCTGTTGAAAAGAAAGTGCGGGTCGAGCTGGTTCTGCAGGGCTTCGAGCTGACTTTGCACTCCCACGCGGCTGAGCTGCTCGGCCCGGCGCACGTTGTGCTCCCACTGCTCAAAGAAATGGATGCTTTCGTAGAGCATCAGCACCAGCGTGCCCGGAATCAGGTTGAACGTAATCTGGGTGAGCAGGGCCCCCGGCGCCAGGGAAAAATACGGCGGCAGTAGCAGGTGCAGAACCGCCACTACGGCCACCGTGGCCACGGCGCTATACAGCAGGCAGGTGGCCGTGAGCAGCCACAGGCGCCGCCGCGTTTGCTCCACGGCCGGGTAGCGCCGCCGCAGCCACTTCCAGATAGTGCTCGTGCCCAGCCACAGCGTGGCCGTAAACAGCAGGGACACCGCCACGTGCACGGCCAGCAAGCCCAGGTCTACGCGCGTGGGCAGCTCGTCCATGGTGAGCAGGGCAATGAGCACGGCCAGCACGGGAATGCCCAGCAGGCGCAGTCGACGATCATTCATACGGTAAAGATGCGGGCCGCCGGCCCAAAAGCTACGGCCGCCAGTGTTGCGGGCCAGCGCAAGCTAAGAACGGCTTAGCTTAGCTTCCAGAACGGCAGACCCTGCAGCGCGTGCCAGTAGAGCCAGCCCACGGCGCCCACGTACAGCACGGTGAAGGCGGCAATGCCCACGCCCTGCCCGCTGGCTTGCAGCCGGGGCACGTAGCGGGCCAGCAGCCAGCCAAACAGGGGCAGGGCCTGCAGGGCGTGCAAGCCCAGGAAGTGAGCCGTGCGTAGGTCGCCGTAGCGGGTGCTCCAGCCCAGGCCCGGCAGCCCCGGTCCGCCATCGGCCCCGCCGATGGTGTGGCCCAGGTGGCTGATCATGCTGCCGCCAATGGCGCTGCCCACCAGAAAGACCACCAGGCCCAGACGCAGGCCCCACACGTAGGCCGTGGGGCCAAACGGCCGGTAGCGCAGCGTCAGGACCAGGGCCCAGATCAGCAAAGCCGTGTTCAGCATAATGAACACGCCCATGAGGCTGAACAGCAGGCTATCGAGCGGCGAGCCGACGTTGAAGTGGGATTTGGTGCCGCGCGCGGCCTGGGCAAAGATTACGAGGATTTCGACCACCATGCTCAGGGCCACGCCCCGGCTGATGCGGCGCACGGCGCGCTGGGCCGGTGCGGGCAAATCGGCCAGCAGCCAGCCCAGCGTCCAGAGGTAAATCAGGCCCGAAAGCGCAAATTTCAGGGGCTTAAACCACGCGTGCAGGCCCAGCACCAGCCGGTCGTCGAGGGGCAGCAGCACCAGGGCCACCAGGGCCAGGGCCGCGTGCAGCCAACCGGCCCCCGACAGGGCGGGGTTGCAGCGGTGCAGCACCCGCAGAAACTGCCGCACCGAGCCCGTGGGTTCGGGCGCCGCGGCGAAGGAAGCAGGCTGGGCCAGCGTGCGGCCCGCAAGAGCGAGGGTTTTCATAGCGCGAAAAGTGAAGGACGGGAAATGGGACTGGCAGCGAAGAAATCAGGCCAGGGCCGCGGCCACTGGCATTGGCTCTGGCACTCTTGCCGGGTAGAAGCGGCGCAGCAGGTGGTAGAGCAGAAAGCCCACCGGGCCCAGCAGAAACGTGAAGAGCAGCACCGGCACCAGCAGCGCGTGCGGCACCCCCCGGCGTTGGGCGTCGCGGCTCACCCAGGCGCCCACGGCCAGATCGAAGCAGAGGTAGTGCACCCAGCCGGCCAGCAGCGCCCACGGATCCTGAAACAGGGCTGCAACTTCGGCCAGGGAGCCGAAGCCGCCCCGGGCATTGCCCGTAACGAAGTAGTGCCACCCGATGCAGGCGGCGTAGAACACGGCCAGCAGCAGAGGCAGGGCGCCGCTGCCTACCACCCAGCGCGTGACGCGCCAGCGCGGGGCAAAAATCAGCAGCAGCCAGCCGGGCAGCACGAGGTTGGAGGCCAGCTGAAAAAGAAAGTCGGGTGACACAGGCATGGCGGGGAAGTGGGGTATAGCTCAAACTTCTGGAAAACGAAGCGGTTGTGTAGCTGCAAAATGGGTGAACCCGCCCAAAGCCGGGGTGAACCGCCCGAATCAATCTGGTGAGCCGAGGGGAGCGACTTTCCGGCCCGATAGTAAACTCCCCGCGCCGCCGCTCGTACCTTTGGGCAAGTGAATCGACTAGTAAGAAAATGGCTTGGCCTGAGCCTGCTGGCTACCGGACTGCCGCTGCTGGCCCAGGCCGGCACCGCGGACGACGACTCCTCGCGCGTGCGGCAGGCCCACCGGCGCATTGTGTTTCAGTTCGACAACCGCTACTCCGTCATTGATGGCAAACTAGTGGGCATTAACGGGCTGAAGCTGGCCGTGGAGTGGCGCGGGCGCCTGCGTGCCGGGGCCGGAGTGTACCTGCTCAGCAATGGAATTCCCTCCCAGGAAGCAGTGCCCGCTGAGCTGCCCGTCGGCACCACGGCCGAGCTGCGCTTCCGCTACGTGGCCGGCTACGCCGAATACCTATTTATCCGCTCCAACCGCTGGGAGCTGAGTGCCCCGCTGCAGTTCGGGGTAGGCCGCTTTTTCACCAGCTTCGAGCAGCCCAACGGTGCTAAAAGCAAGGATGCCAAGTCGACGGTGTGGCTGCTGGAGCCTTCGGTGTCGAGCCACTTCCGGGTGTTTCCCTGGTTTGGCATCGGGGTAGGGGCCGGCTGGCGCGAAACGGTGTTCGTGGAGCGCACCCTCGACGAAGCCCTGGACGGCCCCATCTTCTACGGCCGCGTCAAGCTGTTTCTGGGGGACTTGTACAAGACGGCCCGTTTCAAGCGCAAGCTGTTTTCCCAGCAGCACTTCCGCTACGAAGGCTAGGCGGCCGGGGTGAAGGTGCCTGAATAGACAGTTGCTGCTGCACGCAAGATGTCTCGCCGAGGCTCGGCATGATCGTTCCTTTTAAGGCACAAAAAGCCTGCCCCCCGATAAAGGAAAGCAGGCTTTTTCTATTTCGTCAATCAGCCGGCCGGCTTATTTCGGGCCCGAGGAAGTCGTCATGCGGCGCAGCAGAATGTGGGTGGCCTGCTGGTTTTTCACGCCGTTGGGCAGCGAGTATACCTGCACCACTTCCCAGCCCAGCTTGCCCATGTAGTTGAGCGTGCTCAGGGGGGTCGAAAAGACCTTCATTTCGCCCACTTCCCGCTTGGCCATGTCACTGTCGCCGAGCTTTTCGTAGCCGTAGCCGAAGTCCACGAAAATGTCGCTGCCCTTGGTTTTGGTGGGCTCGTTCAGAAACTCGGTTTTCAGCAGCTCGCAGTACTCGTAGCGGGCTGCGTTCAGGTTGGTGGTTTGCGCCAGGGAGGTGGTAGCGCGGCCGGCCAGCAACGAGAGCAGCAGGGCCGGGAAGAGTAGTTTTTTCATGGCAGTCGGAAGGGCTATGCGGAGGCCTTAGTTGTAGTTAGGCAGAAACTTGTACTTGCGGCCGTAATCAAGCATTTGCTGGGCAAAATCGGAAGGATATTCCACCTTCACGTCCACAATTTTACCGCCCTGCTCCACCGGCACCAGCTTGGGCTGAATAAAGCCGGCGTAGGGCGCGATGTTGAGCTTCGCGTAACGAGCCAGCACTTCCTTGTGCAGCACGGGGTCCACCTTCACGCCGTAGGTTTCAATCAGGTTTTTGGCCGCGGCGTAGTCACCCTCACTGGTCAGGCGCTGCAACTCGCGCAGCAGCTGGCCAAACAGGCCCCGCAGCTTCTGGTAGTCGTTGACTTTAAAGTAGGTCTTGCCGTCCTTGGTCACCTTCTCGATGACGTTGGCTTTTTTACCCTTCTCGTAGGCCCATTTGGCCACCATCTGGCGGTTGCGCATGTGGGCTTCCTCCACGGTTTCGCCCAGGGGCAGGCGCACCAGCTGGCCCATCAGGCCGTTGCGGATGTAGTTGTCGTACTCGGCCTTGCCCACTTCCAGGCTCGGCACCACGCCCAGCTGCACCAGCTTGGGGTCCATCAGGTAATACAGGGCTACCAGGTCGGCGCGGCCTTCCTCGATGGCCGAGGCGTAGCTTTTCAGGGTTTCCTTGGGCGTGCCCACGCCGGGGTTTATCTGGCCTGAGGCGTGGCCGATAACCTCGTGCATGTCGGTGTGGAGCTTACCGGCCAGACCGGCAAACTTGCGGGCCCGGGCTTTTTCCTCGTCGTTGTAGGCAAACTCGTCGAGCGAGCCGCCGGCGTCGGCCATGCCGTAGGCGTCCACGATGTTGCCCAGGTTCACCGACTTCGAGCCGTGCTCCTTACGAATCCAGGTGGCGTTGGGCAGGTTGATGCCGATGGGCGTGGCCGGGGCCGCGTCGCCGCTTTCCACCACGGTGGTAATTACCTTGGCCGTGATGCCTACCACGTTCTTTTTCTTGTGCTTGGGCAGAATCGGCGAGTTATCCTCAAACCACTGCGCCTGGTCGCCGATGGCCTTGATGCGCTTGGTGGCCTCCAGATCCTTGAACGACACCACCGACTCGTAGGAAGCGCGGTAGCCCAGCGGGTCGCCGTACACCTCGATAAAGCCATTCACCACGTCGGTGCGGCTCTTCGTGTCGCGCACCCAGGCAATGTTGTAGTCGTCCCAGGTTTTTAGGTCGCCGGTGGTGTAGTACTGCACTAGGCGCTGCAGGGCCAGCTTCTGCTCGGGGTTTTCGGCCACGTCCACGGCTTTGCCCAGCCAGTATACCACCTGCGTGAGAGCCTCGCCATACATGCCGCCCACCTTCCAGGTACGCTCCACGATATTGCCCTTCTCGTCCTTCATCAGCTTGGAGTTCAGACCGTAGGAAACGGGGCGCTGGTCCTTCTTGTCGATTTTTTTGGCGTAAAAATCCTCGGCTTCCTTCTGGGTCACGCCCTCGTAGAAGTTATTGGCAGAAGTCACCAGCAGGTCGGCGTCCTTTTCCTGGTTCACGCGCTTGGCGTTCAGGTTGGCATCGAAGATAACGGGGGTAATGGCGGCCAGAAACTGGTCCACGGTTTCGCCCTTCTCCAGCGGCAGCGTGCCGGCGTCCACGCTTTTCACCAGCTGCGCGAAGTAGGCCGGCGAGCATTCGGGCACAAACTTGCGGGTAGAGTAGTGGTGGTGAATGCCGTTGCTGAACCATACCCGCTTGGTGTATACGTTCAGCTTGTTGGCCTCGTCCACGCGCTGGGTGTTGGTGGTGGCCGAAATCTGCTGCTGGTTGGCGGGCCAGATGGCCTCCAGCGTGCGGCGCACGCGCAGGTTGTGCTTGTGGTTCTGGTCGTAGGAAATGTCGCGCCCGCACAGGGCTGCTTCGTAGAGGTAGTACAGCAGCTCCTTCTGCTGGGGCTCCAGCTCCTCGAAGCCCGGCACCTGGTAGCGCAATACGCGCAGGTCGGCAAACTGCTCGCTCACCACCTGAAAAGAGGATATTGGCTTGTCAAGCAGCGCGTCGGAAGTGCTGACGGCGCTGGCCGTGGAGCCGGCCAGGGTACGGGTAGTGGCTTTGGTCAGGTCCGAGGTCGACTCGGCAGCAGGGGTAGTGGAGGCGGTAGTGGCCGTCGTGCTGGCGCAGCCACCACCCAACTGAGCGGCCAGCAGCAGGGCTGCGACCGAAATATGGGTACGCTTCATTGCGAAAATTGCGGATGGAAAGTTGTACAAATCAACGTCTTTTTTCACATAGTTAAGACGCCGCAGGAGGGTGAAGTGCTTTATTCTGCCGAGTTTCTGAGCAGAGCGGCTATTTTCTGAGAATGGGAAATCAGGGTACCGCTCAACTGACCGCAATAGTATTGTCATGCTTGATCTAGTGTCCGCGGAGTCTAAGCATCTCTCCCGCAGTAGTAACCAGAATTACTTTGGTGGTAGAGATGCTTCGACTTCGCTGAGCATGACTTTGCTGATAAGAATGTAAGGGCCTTAATTAGGTGTGCTACTGGTGAGGTGCGTCGGGGCGCGGTGGTGCGGTGGTGGCGCGCAGCGTGTTCAGCCGGTCAAGCTTACCCGAGGCCGTGGTGCGGAACTGGGGCACGTAGACCAGTTCCCGGGGCCGCTCGTAGCGTTCCAGGCGCTCGGCCAGCAGGGCCAGCAGCGCCTGGGCCTGGGCTTCGGGCAGGGGGGCGCCTTCCAGGAAGGCCGTGACCTGCTCGCCCAGCCGGGCATCGGGGCGGCCGGCCACGAAGGTACGGCGGCCCGGCAGGTTCAGCTCCACCAGGGCCACTTCCAGCACTTTTTCCACCTTTTCGGCCTGCACCTTCACGCCCCCGGAGTTGATGACGAAGTCGGCGCGGCCCAGCCACTCAAAGGTGTGCTCGTCGAGCAGGTTTATCCGGTCGTTGGTGGTAATCAGCAGGTCGTCGGTAACGTCGGCGCGCACGGTGAGGCAGCCGCGCGCGTCTTGGGCAATGTGAATGCCGGGCAGGGCGCGGTAGGTCGAGGTAGCATCGGGGCCATTGAGGCGACGCAGGGCAATGTGGGAAGCCGTTTCGGTCATGCCATAGGTGAGGTACGTCGGCACCTTGAGCTGCTGAATAGCGGTTTCCAGGCTGCTTTCTACGGTGGCGCCGCCCACCAGAATGGCCTTCAGGCGGTTCAGGCGCGGCACATTAGCGGGAGTCAGCACTTCGCGCATCTGCAGGGGCACGAAGGAGGCAAAGTCGAACTCGGCCGTGGCGGGCACCAGGGCCAGCGGGTCGGCGTGGGGCTCCACGATGGTCATGTGCAGGTTCAGCTCCAGGCCGCGCACCAGCATCATCATGCCACCCACAAACTCGCAGTTGAGGCACACCAGCATCCGGTCGCCGGGGCCCAGGTCGAAGTAGTCGCCGGTGCGGCGGGCCGAGGCCGCCAGCTGCCGCCGCCGCATCGTCACCGACTGCGGCTTGCCCGTGGAGCCGGAGGTGCGCAGCCCGAATTCCAGGCCCCCGTTCAGCCATTGCCGGCAGAAGTCCAGCACCTTGGCCTCGTAGCCGTTCAAATCGACGGGGCTGTTGGCGGGATACTGCCGGATGTCGGCGTAGCGGAATTCGCGGCCGTTGAGCAGCAGGGAGTCGGGCAGGAGCGGGGAGGAGGTGGCAGACATAGGCAACGAAGTAGCAGAGGCGCAAAGATTCACTTAATACAACCACAACTGCATACGAAGCTCCCGCCAGAAAGCTCGGCCCGGCTGCTTGCGCTTGACATTGAGGGGCATAAAGTCGTATCTTAGGTAGCCTACCAACCGCCTGCCCCATGCCTACTTCCAGCCTGCCTTCGTTTGCCCTGGCGCGCACTTTCGTGTTCCGGCGCTACGTCACGTTCCGCAATGTGGTAGCCGCCGCCGCCCCGGACCCGGCCGTAGCAGCGGCGCGCAAAGCCCGCAAGCAGCGCAAGAAAGCGGCGAAGCACGAGCGGCTGCGCAATTTCTTCGGCTGGTGGGAAGGCTGCGCGGCCTACGGGTCAATATTCTGAGAGAACAAACTGTAACCAAGCAGAACGCGGCGCCTGAACCCAGGCGCCGCGTTCTGCTTTAAGGGCATTACTCCCGGCAGTGCTACCGTTTCCGGCCCAGATACAGCAGCACCGAAGCAGGCTTGCCGGGCGTGTACTTGTCATTGATGACAAAGTAGCCGCCCTTATAAGCCGCTATTCCTTCCCAGTTGTAGGCCCGGTACGCCGCCGGAAATTCCCAGAGCGGCTGCCACGTAATTCGGTCTTTGCGCAGCTGCAGGTCAATCAGGCGGCAGTAGCTGCGGTAGCCGTCGGGGTGTTTGATGAGGGAGGTGGAGGCCGGGTCGGAGGCGGATGTGCGGTACACGGTATCCTGCCCGCCGCCTTTGTAAAAATAGTTCAGGGCCGTCAGGTGGCGGCCCCTGGTACGGGTAGCGTCCGTGAGGCGGAAAGGCAGCTTCTGCAGGCGCACCGGCTGGCTCGTTTCCGCCCCGGCGGCCTGGGTTAGCGGGTAGGCGTAGTTTTCCCGCTCGAAATAATTGAATTCAAAAAAGCCTAGCAGCCGCTTTTTCCACGGTGTCAGGGCCTCAAAGCCGGCATTGTAGATACCCGAGTTATCGGCCCGCAGGGGCTTGGGCAGGGAAAGCAGATAGGTGGTATCGAGCTGAACGCCGTTGTCCTCAAGCCGGCCTTTGAGCAGGTAGCAGTTGGCCGAGGGCGTACTGGTTTCCACCGACAGATACACCTCGCCTCCTTGTATCACCAACGCCTCCAGGCCCTCATACACCTGGTCGCGGGCGTTTATTTTCTGGCGGAGCACTTCCAGATTGTGCAATGGGTAGCGCTGAAACGGCAGCACGTAGGTAGTATCGGTAAGCTTGCGCTGCAGGTCGGCCAAACGGATGCTGTAGAGCAGGCCGGGCCGCTGTTCCTGCAGCCGGCTTTCCGACAGCAGAAACAGGCTTTCCCGCCCGATATACAGGCCCGAAAACTGGTTTTCGGGGTGGGCCAGCTCCGTGGGCAGAGACAGGGGCTGAACCTGCAGGTGCATCGGGCGCTGGGCCCGGCCGGGAGTCGCCCACAGCAGCAGTAGCAGAGCAGTAGCGTAGTATTTCATGGGGCCAGAGCGGTTTTCGGTGGCCAAGGCAGGGCTTGCGCTACGCACAAGTTGCTCCTGACTATATGCTGACGGCCACTGCCGTGGCTAGCAGCGCGGAACTCGTGCTTATGTAATGGTTGGTGCAGTGAATGGCCATCAATACCAGAATGGCCTGTTGCTCAAGGGCCTCGAAAGCCTCCGAGCTGACGACCGTGTAATCGTAATTCACCTTGCTCCAATTTATCTTGGGCCGAATGGTGAGCAGCTCCTGGCCTTGCCGGTCGAGCAGGACGTACTCCCTTTCCAGCAGGTCTTTGCCTTTCAGCACAAAAGCCCGGTTTACGCCGCCCAGGCTCGATTTGAGGATAATGCTGCCGTTCCAGTGCATTTTGAAGCTCAGCAGCACCGCATCCTGCTCGTCTTTCAGCTCGATGGTGGTGCCCCAGAAGCCGCGGGGCTCTACCCGCAGCGCAGTACCGTCGGGCAGGGCCAGCAGGGCTTTGTACGAATACCACTCGGGGTACTTCAATTCGCCCAGCAGCGCGTCGTTGGCGGCTAGGGTAAAGGTGCGGGCATCGGTCGATTTGAGTACGTATTCAGCCATGAGCCAGTAAGCAGGTGCGTGAGAGTAGTGGTTTGATGAGCAGGCGCCGGTTACTTCCCGGTGGCCGCCGGCTCAGGCATCAGCTGAAAGTAGGTAGCCTTGAAGCGGTTCTCGACAATTTCGCCCTGCACCTGGGCCTTCCGGATGGCCTGGCAGAAACCGTCCTTGGCGTGGGCGTCGCCGTGGGAGTCGATGGTGGTGCCATCCACAAAATAGGCCTTACCATTGAGCCGGATAGCCAGGTCGCAGCTTTTGCCCGGCAGGCCCAGCTTGCATTGGCCGCAGGAGGCTTCCACCAGCAACACTTCTTTGGTGGTATCAGGGCCCGGGGCGGCGGCGGCAGTAGTAGCAACCGACTGCGCCTGCGCGGCGGAGCCCGCTGAAAAACCCAGTATCAGCAGGAACAGGAAGGATTTCATAAGGGGAGAAGTAAAATGGCAGTAGTGGTTAAAAGGGCGCAATACGATACGGCAGAAAGTGCTTCCTTGCACACAAGGCCAGTTAATTGGGCAGCCTTTCATGTACAACAGAAAGTACCCGGTTGTTTTTGAACGTAACCAGCAGATTGTGGTGCAGAAAGCCCAGCCCGCCGCCACCGGAGCCGATGTGATATACCCAGCGGTTGGCTTTCGTATCCCGCCAGGTCGGTTCGCCAATAAGCTGTTTGAGTTGGGCTGTATCCTGGCCGATACACCTGTTGCTTTCAATTAAATCGTCGGCCATTTCGTACTGATTGACTTTCGCTTTTTTCCATTCTGTCTTATCAAAATCACTGCTGGGTTCGTGGAGTATCGCCCATATAAACACGGCCATTACGGCAGCCCAAGCCACGGGCGTAGTTACGAGCGTGGCTATCCAGATAAAGACTTTTCGTTTGCTGGGGTTGCTGATGAACTTTCGTAGCACCCAGCGCCAGAAAATGAACGAGGCTATGCCAAGGAGGATGACAAGCAAGTAAACTTCAAGACTTACTCCAAAGAATTCCGGGATGTGGACATATAAAAGCACGGGTAAACGACTTATGGGGGTAGTATAAAAGAGGCCTGCCCAGCTAAGGGCAGGCCTCTATAGTAGCATCCGTCGAGTCTTTACGGAAACTTGGGAAACTTCGAGAAATCGGGCTTGCGCTTCTCGATAAAGGCGTTTTTGCCTTCCTTGGCTTCTTCCGAGAGGTAGTACAGCAGCGTGGCGTTGCCGGCCAGCTCCTGAATACCGGCCTGCCCGTCGAGTTCCGCGTTGAACGAGGACTTGAGCATGCGCAGGGCCAGGGGGCTTTTCTCCAGAATCTTCTTGCACCAGGCCACGGTGGTTTCTTCGAGCTTGTCGAGCGGCACCACTTTGTTCACGAGGCCCATGTTGAGGGCTTCCTGGGCGTCGTACTGGTCGCAAAGAAACCAGATTTCGCGGGCTTTTTTCTGCCCCACCACGCGGGCCAGGTAGGAAGCGCCGAAGCCGCCGTCGAATGAGCCGACGTTGGGGCCGGTCTGCCCGAAACGGGCATTGTCAGCGGCAATGCTCAGGTCGCAGACCACGTGCAGCACGTGGCCGCCCCCGATGGCCCAGCCAGCCACCATAGCCACCACGGGCTTGGGAATCGAGCGGATCATTTTCTGCAAATCCAGCACGTTCAGGCGCGGAATGGTGTCTTCGCCCACGTAGCCGCCGTGGCCCCGCACGCTCTGGTCGCCGCCCGAGCAGAAGGCCTTGCCGCCTTCGCCCGTGAGCACCACCACCCCGATGTCGGTGCGGTTGCGGCAGATGTCCATGGCCTCAATCATTTCCTGCACCGTGAGCGGGGTGAAGGCATTGTGAACCTGCGGACGGTTGATGCTGATTTTGGCGATACCCTCGTGAAAGGTGAAGAGGATTTCGCGGAACTCCTTAATCGGAGTCCAGGTGATTTGTTCGGCCATAAGAGAGAGGTAAGCGGGTAAGGAAACCAGGCTTGGCACTGCTCAGCCTGGCATTCCGGAATAACAACGGTTAAACAAAAGCTGTTTTTACCGCCTGGCGGTATTCTTCAAAAAAAGCGGCGTTGGTGGCACTGTCGGTGGTAATTTCCAGCAGGGCCGCGCCGCTTACGGGTGCAAAGAAAGCGGATAGCGCCAACTTCAGCTCGGCAAAGGTGGTGGCCGTGAAATAGCGCAGGCCAAAGTCGCGGGCGGTGTTTTCGGCCGTCAGGGGCTGGTGGGTTTCGAAGAACTCTTCCAGCTCGGGCTGCTGCCGTGGGCCGTCTATCAACCGGAAAATGCCGCCCGCGTGGTTGTTGAACAGCACCACGCGCAGGTTGGGTGTGGGGTAGTTCTGCCAGAAGGCGTTGCGGTCGTAGAAAAAAGCCACGTCGCCGGTGAGCAGCACCACGGGCCGCTCGGGCTGGGCCAGGGCCGCGCCCACGGCCGTGCTGGTGCAGCCGTCGATGCCGCTGGTGCCGCGGTTGGCAAACACCTCCACCGCGCGGTTGTCGGGCACCCCCAGAATGTTGGCGTAGCGCACGGCCATGCTGTTGGCTAGGTGCAGCGCCGCGCCCTCGGGGAGGTGGCGTAGGGTGTGGTGGAAGGCCGTGAATTCGTTGAATGGCTGCTCGGCCTGGCTCAGAAAGCGCTGCAGAAACTCCTTGGCCCAGCTTTCGGCCTTGTACCAGGGTGTGGCGTAGGCGGCTGTGGTCTCTGCCTCCTGCTCCGATAGCCCCCAGCCGCTGGCCGGCCACTCCAGGCGCGGCGTGGTCACGCTAGGAGTCGAGCCCGGATTCGCAGCTTCAGAACCATCTGTGCTGCCCGACGCCCCGGCCACGCGGCCAGCAGAGGAGCGGCCAGTAGCCACCAGCTGCTCGAAAAACGTGGTAGGCTCCAGCCGAATAATGCGCGTCAGGGACTTAAACGTGTCGGCTACCGGCCCGGCGGCCTGCACGTGCCAGTGCTGAGCCGGCTGGGCGTCGCGCAGGTAGAGCTTCAGGGCCTTGGAAATCAGGGACTGGCCGAAGGTAATCAGCAGTTCGGGCCGCAGGGCTTGCTTCAGCCCCGGTTCCGGCACGGCCAAAAACACGTCCTGCTTGCTGAGCGGGGCCGTGCGCAAATCGTAGGTAGCGCCCACGGGCTGGTGCAGGTTGGCAATAACATCGCCTACCACCGGCACCTGGTAGGCAGCTGAAAACTGGCGCAGCGCCAGCAGCAGGGCGTCGTCGTGGCGGTGCTGGCCGGCTACTACCAGCACCCGGCCTGCCTGGCGCAGCGCCTGCTGCAGGGCCAGCAGCTCGGGGCCGGGCAATGTAGGCAGGCTGGGTGTTTCGCGAATCACGCGCACGGGCTCAAACCGCAGTTCTTCGCCGGCTTTGGGATAAAACGGCTCCCGCAGCGGCACGTTCACCTGCACGGGGCCGGCCGGAAACTGCTGGGCCAGGTTGATGGCCTCCGACACAAGGCGGGCCGAGTGCCACTTGGCGTCGGCGTGGCTGGTATCGGCCGGAAAAGTAAACGTGCCCTTGGCGTGGGCCCCGTACAAATCGGCCTGCCGGATGGTCTGCCCGTCGAGTTGGTCTATCCACTCCGGGGGCCGGTCGGCGGTGAAAACCACTAGCGGAATCTGCTGGAAATAGGCCTCGGCCACGGCCGGCGCGTAGTTTAGGCCCGCCGTGCCCGAAGTGCAGACCAAAGCCACGGCCCGCCGCTGGCTTTGGGCCAGGCCCAGCCCGATAAAGGCGGCGGCCCGCTCGTCGGGCACGGTGCGCACCGTAAGGGCGGGGTGGCGCGCGAAGGAAATCGTGAGGGGCGCGCACCGGGAGCCCGGCGACAACACCACATCCGTAATGCCCATCTGCGCGCAGATTTCCGCGATGTTATAAACAGCCTGCATCGGTGTGAGTTAGTGAGTTGGCGACTCAGTGAGTTAGTGATTTGGCGAGTTGTCGTTCCGCAGGCGCCATCTGCGAGGTTCGAACAACAACTCACTAAGTCGCTAAATCACCGCAAGATGGCGCCAATCGTGCTTAGTTTCATTTCGGTTTCCTGCCATTCGCGCGCCGGGTCGGAGTCGGCGGTGAGGCCGGTGCCCGCATACAGAACGGCTTCCTGGGGGCGGAGTTGCAGGCAGCGCAGGTTCACAAATAGCCGCGAAACCCCGGCGTGGGGTAGGTTTACGGGGCCCAGAAAGCCGCTGTAGTAAGCCCGGTCGTAGCCCTCGTGCGCCAGCAGAAAGTTCAGGGCGGCCTGCCGGGGCATGCCGCCCACGGCCGAAGTAGGGTGCAGCAGGCGCAGCATGTCGGTGCCCAGGGTCGGGAAGGGTACCTGGCGCAGATTCACAGCGAAGTCGGTGCGCAGGTGCAGCAGCTGGCCGGCCACCACCGTGCGGGGCCCGGTTTCGTCGTATTCGCGCAGGCGCAGCTGCTTGAAGCAGCTCACGATGTAGCGCGCCACCAGGGCCTGCTCCTCGATTTCCTTTTGCCGCCAGATGGCGTGGTGGGGCAGGGAGCCCGGCGCCAGGGGCTGGGTGCCGGCCAGGGCCATGGTCCGGAAAATGCCCTGCTCGTCGATTTCGGCCAGCACTTCCGGCGAAGCGCCCAGCCAGGTGCCCGCCCCCGGCGCGCTGATAAGCGACACAAACGCCCGCTGGTAGCGGGAGCACAGCTCCCCGAAAGCCCGTAGCGCGTCGAAGCCGGCCGGCAGGGGCCGGCGCGCCGCCCGCGACGACACGACCTTCACCACCTCCCCGCTTCGGATGGCTTCTACCCCCGTTTCAACCAAGTGGTAATATTCGCTTTGGGAAGTGGTATGGGGCAGGGGCTGGGTGCTCTGGTGCCAGGGCAGGGGCTCGGGCAGCTCGGCATGCTCGGTGGCCAGAAACGCCAGCAGCTGACTGGCCCGGCTGTCAGTCGAGTCGAGCAGGAGCTGGTCGGGCGCTTCGGCGGTCCAGTAGATGTCGGCGGGCAGAAACAGCGCCGGGTTGTGGTCGGAGTCGCGGAAGGGGAAAAAGGCAAAGCCCGCCGGGGCCTCGGGCGTGAGAGCCGGGGGCAGGCCGGTCAGGGCCGACTCCGCCGAAAAACTCAAACACAGCTGCGCGTGCTCGGTGCCGGGCAGGCGCCAGGCCGCCACCGGCAGCTGGAGCTGCAGGGCAAAGGCCAGCAGCAGCCGCAGCTGCTCGCGGGGCTCCGGCACGGGGCCCGGCCAGGGTACTATCCGCGGTTGCGGCTGGCTCATGCGTGGCTCTCCTTACCGCTAGGCAGGTCGATGACGGCCATGGTGATGCGGCTGATGCAGACCAGCACGCCGGTTTCCTCGTGGGTGATGCGGATTTCCCAGACCTGGGTGCTGCGGCCCACGTGCAAAGCTACGGCCCGGCCCACGACCCAGCCCGAGCGTACGCCTTTGAGATGATTCGCGTTGATTTCCAGCCCTACGCAGGCCTTTTTGCGTACGTCTACCTGCAGCGCAGCCCCAATACTGCCCAGGGTTTCGGCTAGGGCCACCGAGGCGCCGCCGTGCAGCAGGCCCATGGGCTGGTGCGTGCGGTGGTCGACTGGCATGCGGCCTACTAGCAGCTGGTCGCCGACTTCAGTGATTTCAATACCAAGGTGTTCGCCCAGCGTATTGCGGCACCAGGCGTTGAGCTGGACCAGGTCGGTGGTAGGGTGTGCCATGCGGTAAGTACGAGTGAAAACGGATTCAGGGGCCGGAAAACAGTAGTTTTGGGCCTAAACAACAAAGCTAGCGGGAAAGTGAGCGTCAAAAAAATATACCTCATCCGACACGGGCAAACCGACTTCAACGTGGCCGGCATCGTGCAGGGTAGCGGCGTCGACTCCGACCTGAACGAGGCCGGCTACCGGCAGGCGGCCCGCTTTTTTGCGGCCTACCAGCACCTGCCCATCGATAAGGTGTACACCTCTACGCTGAAGCGCACCCATCAGTCGGTGCGGGGGTTTCTGGAATTGCCGCTGACCCACGAGGAGCATAGCGGCCTCAACGAGATTAGCTGGGGCGTGCGCGAAGGCCAGCGCATCACCCCCGAAGAAGACGAAGAGTATACCGGCGTGCTGCAGCAGTGGCAGCGGGGCGAAACCCACGCCCGCATGCTCGGGGGCGAAAGTCCGGATGAGGTAGCGGCCCGGCAGCGCCCTTTTATCGAGTTGCTGCGCAGCCGCCCCGAGGAAGAAACCGTGCTGGTGTGCATGCACGGGCGGGCTATGCGCGTACTGCTCTGCCAGCTGCTCAACTATCCGCTCAGCGCCATGGACGCCTTCGAGCACCGCAACCTGTGCCTCTATAAGCTGCACTACACCGGCAGCATGTTTTCCGTGAATAGCTTTCTGGATGTGACGCACCTGCAGGATTGCCCAGCCTAGGGGCGGCCGCCGGGCCAGACGGTGGCGCCACGCCGGTGCTGTGTTTTAAGCGACCTGCCAACTGCGGACTGGTCGGTGCAGCGTAGCTCCCGGGTAATTTGCTGGCGGCACAGCTTGGGGGCGGAAGTTATTCTGCGAACTTCGCCTCGCAATTCCCGCGGTGGTGTTCGGCAGCATATATGGATACGGAAACAGATAATCCGGCCCTATGGGTCCTGGGTACCACATCGGCCCTCACGGTATACTACGACACGGCGAACCGGTGGCTCTATACCGACTGGCAAGGCTCCTTCGAGCTGACTACCGCGCGCCAGAGCGCCCAGCTGCTGGTAGAGTGCCTGCGGGAGTATCCGTGCCACAAGCTGCTGAACAGCACCCTGCGCGTTACCAGCAGCTGGCACGGGCAAGAACAGTGGGCAGGCGAAACCCTGTTTCCCCTGCTGGCCCAGCACGGAATCCGCTACATGGCCTGCGTCTATTCGGTGTACTGGCCGGCTCGCTACTCCCTGGACAGTACCCTGGGCTTTGCCGCCCAGCCGTTCGTGGCTTCCTTCGATGACTTGGCTACGGCCTGCGCCTGGCTACTGCAGGCGCACTGAGCCCAGCGCTGCCCCAGCCGGAAAGCAACGGGCCGGCCTTTGGCGGAAATTAGTGGAGAATACCGCGCTATTCACCGGGTGCGACGGAGCCAGGGGCCGGCGTGGCAAGCCAGGTAGCTAACTATGAGGGGGCACCTGATTGCTGCTGGTACCGTTTAAGCCGGTAGCAGCCGGGAAAGGCTAACGGCATCACCGGCAAAATTCCCTGGTTTAAAGCTGGTGACGTACTGCCCGAAGCAAAAGGCCCGGGAGTAGCAATTGGCTGATACTGGGTTAGGTATTTACAAGCGCGAAAATTCGCTGCCGTACCGGGCCGCTTTGCTGAAGCGTTATAGTTTGCACCCCAAGTTTTTCGGGCTAATTTTGACCCTACACAACACAATCGAAGACGCAGATGGCCGAAATCATAAAAATGCCCAAAATGAGCGACACCATGACCGAAGGGGTCATTGCGGCGTGGCTCAAAAAGGTGGGTGATAAAGTCAAATCCGGGGACGTCCTGGCCGAAGTAGAAACCGACAAGGCCACCATGGAGCTGGAAAACTACGAAGACGGCACCCTGCTCTACATTGGTCCCAAAGAAACCGAATCGGTGCCCGTGGATGGCGTGTTGGCCATCGTCGGCAAGGAAGGCGAAGATATTTCCGCCCTGCTCAGCCAGATTCAGGGTGGCGGTGCCCCGGCCGCAGCTCCGGCGCCAAAAGCCGAAGAAGCTCCGGCTGCTGCTCCAGCCCCGGCTCCAGCAGCGCCGGCCCCAGCACCTGCTCCTGCTCCCGCTGCGGCGGCCCCGGCTGGCAACGGCAAAAAAGCCACGGTCATCCGCATGCCTAAGATGAGCGACACGATGACAGAAGGCACCATTGCTTCCTGGCAGAAAAAAGTGGGCGACAAGGTGAAGTCCGGCGACGTGCTGGCCGAGGTCGAAACCGACAAGGCCACGATGGAGCTGGAGAACTACGACGATGGTACCCTGCTCTATATTGGTCCTAAAGAAGGCGAAGCAGTAGCTGTAGATGGTATTCTGGCCATCATCGGCGAAGAAGGCGCCGACATTCAGTCGCTGCTCGGCGGCCAGTCGGGTGGTGCGGCCGCGCCGGCGGCTCCGGCTCCTGAGGCCGCCCCGGCTGCGGAAGCGGCTCCCGCTCCTGCACCTGCGGCGGCCCCCGCTGCTGCTCCCGCCATTGCCGCTGCTCCCCAGGCTGCTACTACCACAGGCGGGCGCCTGTTTGCCTCGCCGCTGGCCAAGAGCATTGCCCGCGAGAAAGGCATCGACCTGAACACCATCAAAGGCTCGGGCGAAAACGGCCGTATCGTGTCGCGCGACCTGGAAAGCGCCCAGCCCGGCACCGCCCCGGCTCCGCAGCCCGCTGCTGCACCAGCCCCGGCCGCTGCTCCACAGGCAGCCCCGGCTCCCGCGGCTGCTCCGCAGGCGGCCGCTCCGGCCCCGGCCGCTGCTCCGGCTGCTACGCCCGCCGAAGGCACCTACACCGACACGCCCGTGTCGCAGATGCGCAAGGTTATTGCCCGTCGTCTGTCAGAAAGCCTGTTTACGGCCCCGCATTTCTATCTGACGATGGAAATCATGATGGACCGCGCCATGGAGGTTCGCACCCAGCTCAACGCTCTGTCGCCCATCAAGCTCAGCTTCAACGACCTGGTTATCAAGGCTGCTGCCGTAGCCCTGAAGCAGCATCCGGCCGTCAACTCCTCGTGGCTCGGCGACAAGATCCGTCAGAACAAGGTGGTAAACATCGGCGTGGCCGTAGCCGTGGACGAAGGCCTGCTGGTGCCCGTGGTGCGCAATGCCGACGGCAAGGGCCTGTCGGCTATTGCCACGGAAGTGAAAGAGCTAGCCGGCAAAGCCAAGTCGAAGAAGCTGCAGCCCGCCGAGTGGGAGGGCAGTACCTTCACCATCTCCAACCTGGGCATGTTTGGCATCGAGGAATTCACCGCCATCATCAACCCGCCGGATGCCTGCATCCTAGCCGTGGGCGGCATCAAGCAGACGGCCGTGGTAAAAGACGGCGCGCTGGCCATCGGCAACGTCATGAAAGTGACTCTCTCGTGCGACCACCGCGTGGTGGACGGCGCCACGGGAGCCGCTTTCCTGCAAACGCTGAAAAGCCTGCTCGAAGACCCCATGCGCATGCTGATCTGATAACGGCAAACACTGTTTGTTGAGAAGAATAAAAAAACCAGCCCGCAACGGCTGGTTTTTTTATGAATGGCCCTGTTTCATTGTAAAACCTCTATACTTGCCGATAAGGGCAGTCGAGAGCTTATGGCTGCCCGGATATTCACTAACCCAATTGGAGTATGCGGAAAAATATAGCAGTTGTCGCCCTGTGCCTGGTCAGTGCCACGGCCTGGGGCCAGAGTCAGACGCTCAGTGGGCGCGTAGTGGACGCCGCCGGCCGGCCCGTAATAGGAGCCACCGTGGTGGAAAAAGGCACCAACAACGGTACCGCTACCGACAACGCGGGCCGCTTTACGCTTTCGTCGCGCACCAGCAGCCCGCGTTTGGTGGTAACCTCCATCGGCTTTGCTGCGCAGGAAGTGACGGCCGAAGGCGGTGAAATCAGCGTGAGTCTGGCCGAAGCTACTACCAGCCTGGGGACGGTGCAGGTGGTGGGCTCGCGCAGCCAGAACCGCTCTGTCACCGATTCGCCCTCGCCGGTGGATATTATTGACCTGCGGGAAGTGACCACCAAAACCGGGCAGCTCGACGTGAACCAGCTGCTGCAGTTTGTGGCACCCTCCTTCAACTCCAACCGCCAGACCGGTTCCGACGGGGCCGACCACGTGGACCCCGCCACCCTGCGCGGCCTGGGGCCCGACCAGACGCTGGTGCTCGTGAACGGCAAGCGCCAGCACCAGTCGGCGCTGGTAAACCTGTTCGGCTCGCGCGGCCGTGGCAACACCGGCACCGATCTGAACGTCATTCCGGCCGCCTCCATTGCCCGCATTGAGATTCTGCGCGACGGGGCCGCGGCCCAGTACGGCTCCGATGCCATTGCCGGCGTGATTAACATCGTGCTGAAAAGCTCGCAGGAGGAAGAAATAACGACCAGCATCAACTACGGGGCCTACGAAGCCAGCTACCGGAACGACGATAAGAAGTACGACGGCGAAAACCTCAATGCCAACATCAATTACGGCATTGGGGTGGGCACAAAAGGTGGCTTTGTGAACGTAACCCTGGACTACAACCAGCGCGAGCATACCCAGCGGGCCAATGTGCCGGCCTCCGACGGGCTGGCCCGCCGCGAGTACGGCGACCCCCAGGTGAACAATGCCTCGGTGTACCTGAACTCCAAGTTTCCGCTCAGCGACAACGCGCTGGTGTACGTGTTTGGCGGCTACAACAAGCGCAAGGGCGACGCCTACGCCTGGACGCGCTTCGCCGATGATGACCGCAACGTGCCGGCTATTTACCCCAACGGCTTCGACCCCATCATCACCAGCGACATCGACGACGGCTCGGCCGTGGTGGGCGTGCAGGCCAAAGCAGGCGGCTGGGACTTTGATCTGAGCAATAACTTCGGCTCCAACCGCTTCGAGTACGGGGTGCGCAACAGCCTGAATGCCTCCCTGGGCGCCAGTTCGCCCACCTCGTTTGATGCCGGTGGCTTCCAGTTGCAGCAAAATGTCATTGGCCTGAGTGCCACGCGCAACTACACCACCGTACTGTCGGGGCTGAACCTGGCCTTCGGCGTGGAGGGGCGGCGGGAGTGGTACCGGCTGTTTGCCGGCGAAAAAGCCTCTTACTTCAACTATAATACCGACCCCGATGTGGAGGTAACCGGCGGCTCGCAGGGCTTTCCAGGTTTCCAGCCCGGCGACGCCATCGAGGCCGAGCGCGACAATTTCGGGGCTTATGCTGATGCCGAACTGAGCGTGTCGCAGCAGTGGCTGGTGGCGGCGGCTTTGCGCTTCGAGCGCTACAGCGACTTTGGCAGCACCCTGAACTACAAGCTGGCGACCCGCTACAACCTGAACGAGTTTGTGACCCTGCGCGGTACGTTCAGCACCGGCTTCCGGGCACCATCGCTGGCTCAAATCAACTTTAACTCCACTTTCACCAACTTCATTCAGGGCGAGCCGGTGGAGGTGCTGCTGGCTCGTAACAACAGCGCCGTGACGCAAAAGCTGGGCATCCCTAGCCTCAAGCAGGAACGGTCCGTTAGTGCCAACGTGGGCCTGACCAGCCGCCTGGGCTCGGGATTCAGCGTTACCCTGGATGGCTACTACATCAAGGTGAAAGACCGGGTGGTGCTCACCAGCCAGTTTGCGGATGATGACCCCGTCATTGGCCCCGATTTGGTGGCGTTGCGGGTCGGGCAGGCTCAGTTTTTTGCCAACGCCGCCGACACCCGCTCCCTGGGCCTGGACGTGGTGCTGAGCCACAGCCTGGGTCTGGGCAAAAGCCGGCTCAACTCCACGCTGGCGGCCAACGTCAACAACCTGAAAATTGACCGGGTGCGGACTTCCGGCCGGCTGGCCGGGCGGGAAGAAGAGTTTTTTGGCAAGCGCGAACAGGCCTTCGTGAAGGCGTCGGCCCCCCAGTCCAAAGTCAACCTGACCTTCGACTACACCGTGGGCCGCTTCGGGGCGCTGCTGCGCTTCGTGCGCTTCGATAAGGTGCAGCTCATCGATTGGGACGGGGCACCGATGAACTACGAAGCGCGCATCACCACCGACCTGACGCTCAGCTACGCGCTGACCAACCATTTGCAGCTCTCCGTGGGCAGCTCCAACCTGGGCAATGTGTACCCAACCATGTTCAACCCGCAGCTGACGGAAACCGGCGGCGCCTGGGACCCGGTACAGATGGGGGCCAACGGTCGGTTTTACTTTGCTAAATTGCAGGCCCGTTTCTAAGTCACTTGTTGATTGTTGAAGGCTGATTGTTGGCAGCTGGCTGTCGGTTCGGGTCGAACTGACAGCCAGCTGCCTTGTTTATGGCCTTACCCCCGCAACAATCAACAATCAACAATCTGCAATCAACGAATACATGAGAATCCGTTCCACTACCGTGCTCGGCGTGCGCCACAACGGCGAAATTGCCCTCGGCGCCGACGGCCAGGCCACCATGGATAAGCACGTAGCCAAAAGCAACGTGCGCAAGGTCCGTAAGCTGCAGGATGGCAAAGTCGTGACGGGCTTTGCCGGCTCCACGGCCGATGCCTTTATGCTGCTCGACAAGTTTGAGGAAAAGCTCAACGGCTACGGCGGGCAGCTGCGCCGGGCCGCCATCGAGCTGGCCAAGGAATGGCGCAAAGACCAGTACCTGCGCAAGCTCGAAGCCATGATGGTAGTAGCCGACAAGGACGAGCTGCTCGTCATTGCCGGCACCGGCGACGTGCTGGAGCCCGATTCCGACGTGGCCGCCATCGGCTCGGGGGCCATGTACGCCCAGGCCGCCGCTCTGGCCCTGAAGAAGCACGCGCCCCACCTCACGGCCCGGCAGATGGTGGAAGAGGCCCTGCACATTGCCGCCGACATCTGCATCTACACCAACCACAACCTGATGATTGAGCAGCCCTCGTAAGGCTGTTTTTGCAAGCAACCCAGCCGCAATTGTGCGCTGTTCAGAATCTTCGATATACGAGCTTCGTATTGAACGATTCCCGGTTGCCATTTGATTGTACACCGCATACCCACATACAGAACCCCCGATTCGATGAACGTAACGAACTTCCTCAAGCACCACTACCGCCACTTCAACGCCGCTGCCCTGATTGATGCCGCCGAAGGCTACAACAAGCACCTGGCCGATGGTGGCAAGATGATGATTACCCTGGCTGGCGCCATGAGCACCGCCGAAATGGGCATCCAGCTGGCCGAACTGATCCGCCAGGACAAGGTGCAAATCATCAGCTGCACCGGTGCCAACCTGGAAGAGGATATCTTCAACCTGGTCGCCCACGACTTCTACGAGCGGGTGCCCAACTACCGCGACCTGACGGCCGCCGACGAGCAGGCTCTGCTCGAGCGTCACATGAACCGCGTAACCGACACCTGCATTCCCGAAGAGGAAGCCATGCGCCGCCTCGAGCACTCGGTACTGAAGTTCTGGGAGCAGGCCGACAAAGCTGGGGAGCGGTACTTTCCTCACGAGTTCTTCTACCAGATCCTCAAGTCGGGTGAGCTGGAGCAGTACTACCAGATCGACCCCAAGGACAGCTGGATGCTGGCCGCCGCCGAGAAAAACTTGCCCATCATCTGCCCCGGTTGGGAAGACAGCACGCTGGGTAACATCTTCGCCGGCCACGTTATCAGCGGCGACATCAAGAATGTCCACACCGTGCGCACCGGCATCGAGTACATGATTTACCTGGCTGGCTGGTACACCGAGCAGGCTACCGAGGAAAGCAAAGTAGGCTTCTTCCAGATTGGCGGCGGCATTGCCGGCGACTTCCCCATCTGCGTGGTACCCATGCTGCACCAGGATTTGGGCCGCACCAGCGTGCCGCTGTGGGGCTACTTCTGCCAGATTTCGGACTCGACCACCTCGTATGGCTCGTACTCCGGCGCCGTGCCCAACGAGAAAATCACCTGGGGCAAGCTGGGCCAAGACACGCCCAAGTACATCATCGAGTCGGACGCTACCATCGTCGCCCCGCTGGTGTTTGCTATGGTGCTGGGCCAGTAATTGCCCGTTGCGTAGTAGCGCGAACTGTGTAGTTCGCGTGGCCCGCGTCGCTAGGTCGTTCTGGCACGCGAACTACACAGTTCGCGCTACTAGTCTGCCACTGAATAATAGAAAAAGCCCGCCGCTGACGTTCAGCGGCGGGCTTTTTTTGTAGTTGATTCGCAGGGAAGACTTTAGTGCGCGGGCCCTGCCGGGCGCACCGGCGCGGGCATCGACTGGGCCTGCTGTTGCTGAAGCCGCTGCTGTTCCTGTACGCTCTTTTTGAAGTTATCCCAATTGAGCGCCACCCCCATAAAGCCGACCAGCATGGAAGGCACTATAATACCCAACACGAAGGGGAAAAAACCTCGCAGCAGCCGACCCGCCAGGCTCAGGCCGGTATGGGCCAGCATGGTGCTGTAGGCCCAGGTAGCAAAGCCCAGGCTGACGACCGACACGGCGAAACTCGCTTGTTGAATTTGGGGGGTGCCGGAGAAAAAATACATTACGGGCAGAGCGAGTAGCGTCAGAAAATTGCAGGCTGCCGTGATGAAAGCCGCTATCACCAGGCACTCGGCGTAGTTGTAGCCGCCTCGGCGCAGAAATAGGCGGGCAAAGGCAGCTATTACGGGCACCAGCGCCACATAGACCCAGCTCATGTACTTGGCCATAAAGCTGGTTATCTCCTTTTGCGCCTGCCACGCGGCCTCGGGCATGGCCGGGTCGCGGGGCGGCACCATGTCGATGTGCAGCACGGCGGAAATAAAGGCGAAGGTACCGGTCACGATCAGCAGCAAGGACAGGGGCGGGAAGTGGTACTTGCGCTGCCCGGCCAGGTAGCTCCGGATGGTAGGGCCGGGGCGAGTGAGAACGTTCCAGAGCGAGTACTGAATGCCCTTGTCTACGTGCCAGATGCTATGCGGAATCTCGTGCAGCATATGGGCCAGATTGAGACGGTGGGTGTGGTGGGCGTCCTGCCCGCAGTGCCCGCAGAACCGCTCGGGCACCGGCGTGCCGCAGTTCAGGCAGGTGGAGGGGCCATGCTTGGGGCCGTGGGCCGCTCCTGCATTGTGCTCGGGTTGGGCCAGGCCAAGGTCGATAGCAAAGGTGGAAGCAGAAGTGGTGTCCATATAGATAGAAGCAGATATTTTTGAAAGAAAGCCACTTATTCCAAAAATAGCAAGCAAAAAAGCCTGCCGCTGGATTTCAGCGGCAGGCTTTCAGGCGGTAAAAGCGGGCTTACTTCTTCGTCACGCGCACATCCACGCGGCGGTTCTGGGCCCGGCCCTCGGGCGTGTCGTTCGCAGCAATGGGGTGCTCCTGGCCGTAGCCCTCGGCCGTCACGCGGCCCGCGTCGATGCCGCTGTCTACCACGGCTTTGCGGGCCATGTTGGCGCGGTCGGCGCTGAGCAGCAGGTTCATATCGGCTTTGCCCTGGTTATCGGTGTAGCCGCCCAGTTTCACGGCCGCGTTGGGGAAGGCTTTCAGAATAGCCGCCAGGTTTTTCAGCTGCGCCTGCGACTCGGCTGTCAGCGTCGATTTGGCGGTGTTGAAGTACACCCGGTCGAGGCTCATCCAGCCCTGGGTTTTGTCGTCGCTCACGGTCTGGCCCGGGTCGTTGAGGAAGTTGAACAGGCGTGCCTCAAACGAGTTGCTGCCCACGTTCAGGGCGGTGCCGTCGGGCAGCGTTACGGTGGTGTTGGCCCCGGTGTCGTAGATATAATTGCCGGTGGCCTCGTCGTAGCGGCCCGCCACGGCGGTGGCGGCGGCCGGAGCCGCGGCCGTCATGGTCGTGTCAGTTGGGGTGGTTTCGGTGGTCGTTGCCGCGGGGTCCGGTTCGTCGTTGCAGCCCCGCATAAAGAAGAACAGCGCCGCTAGGGCCGCCAGCAGGAGCAGCAGCCAGGGCCAGCGGCTGGGCGAAGAAGCCACGGGCTCTACCTCGCGCACGGTGGAGCGGGCCGCGTCGGCGGTGCGGCCGGCCGCCGCTGACACCGTATTGCCCAGGGTGTTGGCCGTGGCGCTGGCCGCATTGCCCAGGCCCGAGGCCGCCGCGCCCAGGCCCAAACCGGAAAGAATAGTGCCCAGACCACCCGGCAGGCTGCCCAGCGCGCCCGTGATGTTGCCGCGCTGCGAGTTGAGGTAGCTGCCGAAGCCGTTGGCATCGAGGTTGTTGTCGGCCGAGTGCTTGCCCAGCAGGCCCAGCACGACCGGCACGGCCATATTCATCAGGCTGCTGGTAGTGGAGGTACGCACCCCCGCCTGCTGGCTGATGCCTTCCACGGCCGAGGTATAGTGCGTTCCGAACACGGAGCGCAGCAGTTCGGCGCCTTTATTCAGCAGGCCGCCATCGGCAGCAGGAGCCGAGTTATTCACGTTCATACCCCCCAGCAGGCTGCTCAGGTTGCCCAGAATACCGCTGCTATGCGCCTGGTTGGCCATGCCGAATAACTCGGATGAGCCGCCGGGCTGCTGGGAACGGGCAAAGAGCCCACCCAAAACCAGCGGTACAATGCTACGCAGGGCAGTACCGATGCTGCTTTCATTCTCGCCCAGCGCGGTGCTGGTCTGGCGTACCGTGTCGCCACCAAAATAGTTCTGGGCAAGCTCTAAGATGTTCTGGCTCATAGGGTTTGGGCATGAAAGGGTTAAGGGATAGAGCCACATACGCAGGAATCCTGTCGAGGTATATAGTATATGAATGTTTGTATATTAATAGCTGCTAATTGGCCTTTACACGGTATGCGGGCCTGCTGCTGCTTGCGGGCAATGGGGCTGGGGTAGTCACCAAAAAGCCCGCCGCTGAACTCAGCGGCGGGCTTTTTGGTATGGTGCGGACAAGCGCTAAGCTCTAGCCCAGAACGTGTTGAGCCAGCACTTTCTGCAAATCATAGATGTTGACCTGCTTGTTGAATTTGCGCATCACGCTGGGCTGCACCTCCCCGGATACCCAGATCTTCAGCTCCGCGTCCAAATCCAGATGACCAGCAGTTTCAATCCCGAAGCGCGAAATGCTTTTATAGGCAATGGACAGGTAGTCTATCTTCTTACCGGTCAGCCCTTGCTTGTCAACCAGAATAAGGCGCTTGTTGGTGAAAATGAATACGTCCCGGACGAGTTTGAAGCCTATTTCGATGGCCTCGCCATCTGCCAGAAGAATGCCGTACTCGGTATTTAACTCAGAAGCCTGAGCAACACCAGCGTTGCCCACCAATGCGGAAAAAAAGCCCATATAACGTAATGAAGAAGGTTAAGTGTGCTTAAGTATACTAGAAGATATCCGGCATACCTACACCGAGCTCCCTCAACTACGCCAGCTCCGCCACGCGCACTTCTTTGGGCATGCCCACGGCCTCAAACGCCTGGCTCAGGTCCAGCATCAGATCCTGCGGGTCTTCCACCCCGATGCTGAGGCGAATCATCTGCGACGTAATGCCCATTTCGAGCTGGTCGGCGGGCGTGATGTCGGAGTGAGTCATGGTGGCCGGGTGCTCGGCCAGGCTTTCGGTGCCGCCCAGACTCACGGCCAGCTTGATGAGCTTCAGGGCATTGAGGAAGCGGAATGCTTCGGCCTCACCACCTTTTATATCAAACGAAATCATGGAGCCCGGCGAGAGGCAATGGCGCTGATAGATATCCTGCTGCACGGGGCAGTGCTCCAGGTGAGTGAGGTAGTAGGTGCGGGCCACCAGCGGATGCTGCCGTAGCCAGTCGGCAATGACCTGAGCCGAGGTGGCGGCGCGCTCCATGCGCAGCTTCAGGGTTTCGAGGCTGCGCATCAGCATCCAGCCGGTATTTGGGTCGCACATGGTGCCCATGAAGGTACGCATGGCCTTAATTTCCTTCATCAGCGGCTTGCTGGCCAGGGCCGCGCCGGCAATCAAATCGGAGTGGCCGCCCAGAAACTTAGTGGCCGAGTACAGCACCACGTCGGCGCCGTGCTTCAGGGGGTGCTGAAATACGGGGCCCAGGAAGGTATTGTCGACCACGAGGCGCACGGGCTTGTCGGCCGAGCCGTACTGGCGGGCCAGGGCGGCGCAGGCTTCCAGGTCTACGAGGTGGTTGGTGGGGTTGGCGGGCGTTTCTACGAAAATCATGGCCAGGCGGCCGGGGGCAATGGCCGCGGCCTGGGCTTCGAGCTGCTCGGGCGTGGCGGTGGGCAGAAAGCCCTGGGCCTCGATGCCGAACTTGCGCAGCACGTTCTTGAGGAAGAAGTCGGAGCCACCGTACACGGGCTCGGAGTGCAGCACCACGTCGCCGGGCTGCAGCAGGGCCAGCAGGGTGGTGCTGATGGCGGCCATGCCGGAGGCGAAGGAGGCAGCTTCTTCGGCTCCATCCCAGAGGGTGAGGCGATGCTCCAGGATTTCGAGGCTGGGATTGTTGAGGCGGGAGTAAATCAGGCCCATTTCCTCGTCGGGATTGGCCTGGCGCAAACCGTAGGCCAGCTCGAAGAAAGCCTTGCCTTCCTCGGCGTTCTTAAACACGAAAGTGGAGGTCTGGAAAATTGGCGGCTTGATGGCGCCCTCGCTCCAGGCGGGCGTGTAGCCGTAGCTCATCATCAGACTTTCGGGGCGCAGCTGCTGGCCGCCGATGTGGGCGTGGTCATGGGGGTTAGTCATGGGAAATTGTTGGGTGGGAGGGAAGATTGGGTTTTGCGAAGGTAGCTTTTCTGAGGAAGTAGGATACGGCTGAGCTGCCGCGTGGTATCAACTGCGTCGTACCTTGGCAGGTGTAAGAGGAGTAGCTACCTGCTTTTTTGACTTCTGCCGGCCCGTATGCAAAAACTTACTCTCCTTCTTGTACTCCTGCTGCTGATGGTAGCCCCGAGGCGCTTGCCCAGACCAAGCCCTGCCTCACGCTCACAATTATCCCGACTACGTATTCAACCAACTACTCTGTGAGCCCTGTTATCAGCTTTAGCCATACCGGCTGCTTTCACGTCCTGCTCACCAATACTTCTGAGCAGCCAGTTAATCTGTTCGAGGAATGGAACATGTGGGGGCATTCTGCCCTGTCATTCGAAATAATATATCCTAATGGCCAGAAAACACGGTCGGTAAGAGCAAAACTAATCTGGGATAAGAACTTTCCCTCCACGGTTACCATTGCGCCCCACGGCTTCTACGTCTTCAATGTAACCTTCAATACAGATCCTAAAGAGGGTGACGTATGGCAAAATTCACCGCGTAGTAAGGAAAGTTATGACCACGGAGTGAGCTGCCGGGTGCGGGCAATTTACTCCATCGAAAGCAGCAAGCAGGCCACCGAGGCAAAGGCCTGGACCGGTACCGTCAACTCGCCGGTAAGAAGCTACATCATCTGGCCCTAAAGCGGCCTGCCCAAGGTAGGGAAGCGTATTAGTGCCTCTACAACGCTAGAAATTGCAGGCGTCCTCAATACCCGTCAGCTCGGCCCAGCGGGCAATCAGAAACTTAGCGTAGCGCAGCGGCGGCAGGCCGTAGCTGCCCACCGAGTAGCCCTCATTGATTTCAATAACCAATGTGGCCCCAGCGGTAGTAAGGCCAATATCCAGAGCGTAGGCGCGGGGCGCGGCGGGGGCAAAGGCAGCCACGGCGGCTTCCACCACGCGCGGGTCGAAATGGGCACGCCAGTCGCCCCGGTAGGGCTGGGCGGCCAACACCTCGCCGTAGCGCACGAAGCAGCGCCACTCGGCCACGAACTGTACCGGCTCGGCGCACCACACGGGCGTATTTTCAGCCTGGTCGCCGCAGCCGGCCAGGTCGCGGAAGTGGCGCACGAGTACGCCGGTAAACTTCTTGCGGGCCAGCCGGGGCTTCACAAACACGGGCCACTGCGTAGGGTCGGCAGCCACTTCGTTGATGGTGGACTGCCACAGGCGGCGCCCCAGAAACGGGGCCAGCTCGGCCGGATAATCCAAGGCGGGCGGCACGGGGCAGCCCAGGGCCCGGAGTGCGCCCTCTACGTGGTCGATGTGGCTGACGACGATATCCTCGGGCTCCTTGTTGGGCAGCTCCCGGAAACGGTGAAAGGGCACGATTTCCCAGCCCATTTGCCGGAAACCATCGGCGGCGGCAAAGCAATTCGTACTGGCCCACTCGCCGGCGGCATCCTGATTGATATAAGCGCGCATGAGCAGCGGGGTAGAGGATGAGAGTAAGGCGGGCTATACCTACTTTTTGCTCCTATAGTCGGCAATCAGCCCCTCGCAGATCCAGTTGGCCAGGGCTTGGCGGTTGTCGGGTACCACGAAGCGGCGCTGGTCTTTCTGGTTGCGGATGTTGCCCAGCTCCATGAATACGGCCGGGGCGTGGCTGTTGCGTACCTCGTACAGATTGCTGCGCTCCGACACGTTGCCCGAGTAGGGGCGGTTGGGCTGAGCGCGCTTGTAGCGGGTCGTGAACACCTGGTGAATGCTACGGGCCAGCCGCTCGCCGGTGGGGCTGTTGGCGTGGTGGTAGAAGAATACGTCGATGTTCTGACCCTCGCTGCGGCTGTCTACGTGCAGGGCCAGCAGGCGCTGGTAAGCACCTTTGTGGCGGCCGTGCAGGCGGTTCACTTCCGCAATACGCTGGCGCAGGCGCTGCACCTGGCTCAGCGGAATACGCTTGTTGGGGTGCTGCACCTCGTCGTAGTCCATGGGCAGCACGTTGGCGTCGCGGATACCGTCGTTGGGGTCCTGCACCATCACGTACACGGTGGCGCCGTGCTCCAGCAGCACCCGGGCCAGGCGCACGGTCACGTCGTAGGCGTACTCATCCTCGGCCAGCTGAAAGGAGCCGTACTTGCCGATGGCGCCTGGGTCGGGGCCGCCGTGGCCCGAGGAAAGGTAGTACACCGCGCCCCGCAGCGTGCCGTAGCGGGCGGCCGGCGCCCCGTAGCGCGGCCCAAACAATACGGCTTTGCTGATAGGGTTCTTCCCGAGTACTTCCGGGGCCGCGGTGGCCGCGGTGGCGGTGCGGGCCGTACGGGCGCGGGTCGGAGCTTTTCGGGCGGCCACGGGCCGGGGCAGCAGGTAGGTGCGGCCGGTAATCAGGCCGTTGCGGCGGGTCAGGTTTTTCTTGTTGAGCTGCCGGAAGGCGGCCCCGTACCGGCCCGGACTCAGGCCGTGGCGCAGCAGCAACGTTTCGACCCCGTCGCCGTTGCGGGCTTTCACGCGCCGGTAGGCAGCTTGGGCAAAGGCCTGCGCGGAGAGCAGGCAGCACAGCAGAAAAAGGGTAGCGATTCGCAAAGGCACGGGGAACTGGCAGCGCAGTAGGTAAGCCAGGGCCGGCCACCGCTTATGCTGCGGGTAAACATACGGGAAAAGCCCTGCATACGGGATGCAGCCGGCTCTTGCCATACGATACTGCAAAAGAGGGGTTAAATCTTTAGAATAGGGAATATAATATAGGCGGGCGGGCAGCGGTGGGCAAATTCCCGCAATCCGGTAGCTTGCCGGCCGAAAGCAGATAGACACAAAATGGGCCTTTGGAATTTTCTGTTTGGTAAGCCAACTTGGGTGGAAGACGACTTCTTTGGCAGCTTGTTGTTTGTAGAATGCAAACAACCAGGGCACAGCTATTTTGAAGGGAGGCGGCTGTTTCGCCCTACCGGCCACCTACTGGACCTGGCCGTAGATGGGGAGCTGCCCGGCCCTGGCGCTGCACAGTACGCTTTTTACGAGCAGGTCGAGGCCCGTTATACCGAACTTGTGCCAGCCGTGCAGCAATTGATTGAGAACGAAGCCCGGCACTGGCTGCGTCCAGCGGGAATTCGGGATTTTATAGCTGAATTCTGGCCAGTCCATATTTCTATTCCTACCATTACATCCGAGGTGGAGAGCATGGAATGGGAGCTGGCGTTTGAAACGGTACACGATAAGAATCATACGTTTACCATCATGCTGCAAGGAGTTACTCCTCGTCAGCTTTGCATCGACGGTTAATTTTTCTGCTTTATGCCCACCACACCCATTCCCAAGAAGCTGCTGGCCCGGCAGCACGAAATAACGGCCGACTTCCTGCGCCTGATTGACGCCCACCTGGCCGACATTGCCGCGGGACGGGTTACCGAAATGCTCGAAATCCGGGACTTTGCCGCCCAGCTCTGCATTCATCCTACGCACCTGAGCAACACCATCAAGCTTGCTACCGGCCACTCGCCCTGCTACTTTTTCGAGGCCCGCATCATGGATCTGGCCCGGCTGCTGCTGCGCGACTCCACCCGATCAGTGGCCGACATTGCCGGGAGCCTGACTTACGACCCGTCGAACTTCACCAAGTTCTTCAAGCGCTTCGAGGGCAGCACGCCCAAGCACTACCGCGAGCAGGTGTGGGCGGCGCGGCGGGCCGAATCGGAAACTGTCACCATTTAAACTGAAGCTCTCACCATACCGAGCCCAGGCCGCAGCCCCACCTTTGTGTTGTTCGTTCACCACAACTACCAACACGATGAGCACCACCAAAATAGCCCTCGTAACGGGCGGCAGCCGCGGCCTGGGCCGCAACAGCGCCCTGCACCTGGCCCAGGCCGGCCACGACCTGATTCTGACCTACCGCAGCCAGCAGGCCGAAGCCCAGGACACAGTAGCGCAGATAGAAGCCCTCGGCCGCAAAGCCGTGGCCCTGCCGCTGGATACCAGCCAGACGGCCACCTTTCCGGCCTTTGTGCTGGCCGTAACCCAGCAGCTGGAGCAGCACTGGCAGCGCACCTCCTTCGATTTTCTGATCAACAACGCCGGTATTGATGCCCGCTCGCCCTTTGCCGAAACCACCGAGGAGGACTTCGACAATCTGCTGAACGTGCATTTCAAGGGCGTCTACTTTCTGACCCAGAAGCTGCTGCCCCTGCTGGCCGACGGCGGCGGCATCGTGAACTTCTCCACCGGGCTGGCCCGCTTCACCACGCCCGGCTACGCGGCCTACGCCGCCATGAAGGGCGCCGTCGAAACCCTGACCAAGTACATGGCCAAAGAACTGGGCGGCCGCGGCATTCGGGCCAACGTGGTGGCGCCGGGCATCATCAAAACCGATTTTACGGCCGCGGCCCGCGCCGCCTTTCCGCAGCTGGAAGAATACATGTCGGCCAGTACGGCCCTGGGCCGCATCGGCGAGCCCGACGATATTGGCGGGGTAGTGGCGTTTCTGTGTTCCGACGCGGCCCGCTGGGTGAATGCCCAGCGCCTGGAAGCCTCGGGCGGCTACTCGCTGTAGGCCGCCCCGCCGAACCTGGATAGAGTAGTAGCAGTTGTGCTCCGGCGCCTCTAGCGGTTCGGAAATACTGTTTGCCTGCTGATTAAAAAAGTAGCGGCCAGCCCTGGATAGGACTGGCCGCTACTGTGTGTTGGGCAAGGGGATGACTCAGGCTTTGCGCAGGCGCTGCTTCTGATAGGCTTCGAAGCTACTGCGTACGGCAGCCAGCAGGGCGGCATACTTGCGCGTGGCATCCTGGCTCGATTCGAGCTGCTGCAGATGATTGTCGATTAAGTTGCAAAACTCATCCCGCGAGAACCGGGAGTTAGAAGCTGGTTTTTGCACAAGACAAATAGATAAAGAAAAGCGGCAAAATAAAGAAGTGGGCAGAGTGCAAAACGAGCACCTATACTACGCAAGATTGCAAGAAGAATTGAGGCGAACTACTTCTTTCCCAGAAAAGACGCCGGAGCTAGCAATCAAGACGTTAAACGTCAACGGCTCCCGGATAAATTCGGAAGCCGTTGAAATACTAGCAAATTAGTTGCGCCAATTCGCTGTACTAGAAGCGGAACAGGGGGCGGGCCGGGTTCCAGATGCCCCACGGAATCATGAGCAGCACCAGCAGCAGGGCAATGGTGAACCACACGAAGGCGCGCTTGTGCTTGAGTACCGGGTCGGTAGCTTTCTTCGACAGGCTGCGGCCCACCTGCGCAGCAATGACGGCCAGAATCATGGTGGCAATGTGCTCGACGCCCCAGAAACGGCCAATTGGGTCTTTCATGACGGCGCTGCCCGCCGTTTCGAAGGCCTTCAGGCCAAAGGGGCTCAGGCCGAAATACAGAATCAGACCCAGCAGCAGCTGCAGGTGCATGGAGCCCACAAAAGCGGCGCCCATGCCGTTGTCGGCCCCTACGTAGGCCTTGCGGCCCTGCCAGCCGCCCAAGGCGCGGAAAATGGCAATCAGGCCAAAAATCAGAACCAGCCAGCGGCTCCAGGAGTGCAGAGTGAGTACGGCGTTGTACATAAGCAGAAAGAAAGGGTGAAGGGGTAAAGGTCGGATGCGGAAACCAGATTGCCGCGCCGCAAGGGCAAAAAGTGCCCGCCAGCCGGGGCAGTGGGTCTTGCGGCGGCCGTTCAGCCCGGCGGCTACCTATTCGCGGGGCTGGGTCAGCAGGGTGGCGGGCAGGGGGCAGGCGGCCGCATCGGCCGGCTCGGGCCGGGGTGGGGCCAGCGTTTCTCCTTCGAAGGGAAACAGCTCCTCACACAGGAATAAGTCGCCTTCCTGCCGCAGAATAGCCAGGTTGTCAAGCATGAGCTTGAGGTTGAACGTCTGCTGGTTCAGGTACTGTAGCACCGGGCCCAGCAGCTCGGGCGTGGTGTCGTGCAGGGCCAGGGAAATGTGGGGCAGCCAGCAGTCGGGCCCGCTGAACTTGTCGGTGCGCAAACACAGCGGCGCCGTGGCCTTGATGATGCGCTGGTGCAGCCGGTTCAGCTCGTCGGTGCGCAGCACGGGGATGTAGATAACCGGATTGGGCCCCGGAAACACGCCCAGGCCGGTGGTGTGCACCTCAAACGGCACGGTGGTGGCAGCCACGTCGCTCAGCACGCTTTTCAGCGCCGACAGCTTCTTGACGCCGGCCAGCTGGTAGGTGATGTGCGGGTCGGGGGTGGCCTGCACGTCGTCGAGGCCAAATTCCGTTTCCAACCCTTTGATGATGCGGTTGATGCGGGCCGCGTACTGCGGCGTAAGCAAAGTGGTGATGGCGAGCATACCTGCTAAACTCCGGAACCGGCCGTGGGGTTGAGGCGGGCCCGCATTTGTTGGTTGAACTGCTCGCTCTGTCCGCGCGGAATGCTCAGGCTCTGCCAGGCCTCGCCGCGCAGGTGCTTGGCCAGCAGCACGATCTGACCGCTGTGGTAGGCATAGTGCGTGGCCTGCCGCTCCAGGGCCGCCAGCACCGTGTGGGCCTCACCCCGAATCTGGACGGTACGCAGCAAATCGGTGGGCGCCAGCGTGTCGAGCAGCTCGAACAGGATGGGCCAGGTGGCGTGCCAGCGCTGCTGCAGGGCTGCTACTTCGGCCACGGTGGCGGGCTGAGCGAATTCCTGGTCACGCTGCCGGTCGGGCTTTTCGCCGTCGGCGGTCAGAAAATCGGTGAAGCGGGAGCGGAGGTTGCCGCACATGTGCTGGATGATGACGGCCACGCTATTGGCGCCGGGCGCCGGCACGACCAGCCATTCCTCGGCCGAGAGCTGAGCCAGGGCCCGGTCGGTGAGGGTTTTGTAGCTGCTGAAGTTGTGGCGCAGCGTGGCCAGCACCGTCAGGGCCAGCAAATTGGGAGTAGCCATAGCAATAGGAATAACGGGGAGAAGCAACGGAAACCAAGAAAAGCAAAAACCAGCATTTCTGCCGCGAAAATCAACTCGCCGGCTGTCGTCACCCGGCTTATTCGGTATCTTCCGATACCTTAGGGAGCATCGGGGTTTGCTTTGTCGTCTTTTAGCTGATCTGCTCTATGGCTATTCTTGTCTTCTTTCTGGCGCACTGGTATTTGTCGCTGTTCATGCAGTCGTTTTTCCAGCACCGCTACGCCGCCCACCGGATGTTCACCATGAGCCGGCGCTGGGAGCGAATCTTCTTCGTGCTGACCTACCTCTGGCAGGGCTCCTCGTTTCTCTCGCCGCGCAGCTACGCCCTGCTGCACCGCATGCACCACGCCTACTCCGACACGGAACGGGACCCGCATTCCCCGCACTTCTCGTCGAATGCCTTCCTGATGATGTGGAAGACGCGTACGGTGTACCACGATGTGCTGTATGGCCGCTCCGCGGCTGCCGAACGGTTTGCGCAGGGCGACTACCCCGAGTGGACGGCCCTGGATGAGTTCGGCAACAAGTGGTACTCGCGCGTGGGCTGGGGCATTTTCTACATTCTGTTCTACGTGCAGTTTGCCACGGGCTGGTGGCAATACCTGCTGCTGCCCATTCACTTCTCGATGGGGGCCGTGCACGGGGCCATCGTCAACTGGAGCGGGCACAAGTACGGCTACCAGAACTTCGACAACCACGACAAGTCGCGCAACTCACTGTTTTTCGACTTCCTGACCGGCGGGGAGCTGTTTCAGAATAACCACCACAAGCTGCCCAGCCGCGTCAACTTCGGCGTGAAGTGGTGGGAGCTGGACCCCACCTACCCCGTCATCTGGCTTCTGGACAAGCTCGCCATTATCCGCCTTAAAAAAGGCAACGCCGCGGATGTCGCTGTGGTGGCGTAACTAACCATCTTCTAGACAAAAAAGGCCTGTTCCCACGCGGAACCAGGCCTTTTTTCGGTGTTGTTTATAGGCTGGTTATCAGCCATTGCCGCCCTGTTTCTGGTCGTCGTTGCGGATGCTTTTCTTGGGCCGGGCGGGCCGGTTTTCGAGCTTGCCAAACTGGTAGTTGAAGCTCAGGCGCACGTTGCGGTTCAGGAAGTAGGAGTTGTCGGTGTAGGTAAACTGGTCGGTGTCCAGGCGGTTGCGGAAGATGAGCTGCCGGTTGAAGGGGTTGACCACGGCCAGCGTGAGGCTGCCTTTTTTCTGGAACAGCTCCTTTTTCACGGCCAGGTTGTAGCTGCGGTAGCCCGAGGAGCGGCCCTGCAATTCGACGGCGCGGGAGTTAAACAGGCCCGTAAACTGCGCCGTCCAGCCATTGTCGAACTGCCAGGCCGAGGTGATGTTGGCGTTGTGCATGGAGCCGCCGTTTTCCAGGTTCAGGGCCGCGCTTTTCACCCACACGTACCAGATATTCACGTTGGCCGTCAGGTTCCACTTGGGTGTAAGCTTGGTCGAGCCCGAAATGCTCAGGCCGGACGTAGCGTTGCGGGCCACGTTCTGAAACGTGGTGAGCAGCACCAGGGTCGAGTCGGAGGTGGGCAGAATGCTGCGGGCCGGCACCGTGCGCGACACGGCCTCGATGGAGTTGTTGGTCTGGCGCCAGTAGCCGGAAAAGGTAATCGAGCTTTTGTTGATATAGGTGTTGTAGCCCAGCTCGTAGGAGTCCGTCAGCTCGGCGTCAATGCCGGGGTTGCCCACCAGAATATTGCGCGGGTTGCTGGTGTTGATGTAGGGGTTCAGATAGAAGATGCTGGGCCGCTGAATCCGGCGGGTGTAGCTGAGCTTGAGCTTCTGGTCCTTAGCTACGTCCCAGGCGGCCTGCAGGCTGGGTACCACGTTGGTATAGGCCGTCTGCAGCGTCACCTGCTCTCCCACAAAGTCGCCGTCGATGCGGGTGTGCTCTACCCGGCCACCCAGCTTGAAGGTCAGGGTTTTGCCCACCGCAAAGCCGTAGGCCAGGTAGCCGGCATACACGTTCTGGTCGTAGCGAAACTCGTTGGAGCGGGCCGGCACCAGCACCCGGCCCCGTCCGTCGAGGCTGTCGGCTTCGATGCGGTAATTGCTGCCCACGTTACGCAGAATGCCTTTCACCCCGACTTCCACCGTCCGGGTGCTGTCGAGCGGGTGCACGTAGTCGGTCTGGAAGGTGGCTTCGCGGTTGCGGTTGTTGTTGAAGCTGTTCTCGCGGTAGTCCTCGTAGCTGCGGGCGTCGGCGTAGCGCTGCTGCGAGAGGTCGTAGTCGGTCTGGCCCTGGTTCACGGTGTAGAGGGTCAGAAAGCTCAGCTCCTGCCGCTTGCGGGGCAGGGTGCGGGTATAGCCAAAGTTCAGGTCCAGGTTACGGCTGTCACTGTGGGTATCAATGTCGCGGTTGTACACGTCCAGGGCCTCGGGCTGGGCGTAGCGCGTAAACTGCTGCCGCTCATTGGTATAGCCAAAAATATTGCCGCGCACGCTCAGGTTCAGCGCGTCCTTGGGCGTCGGGTCGTAGTCGAGGCCCAGCTGCCCGAAGCCGCCGCCGCCTACGTTGGTGAAGTTGCCGCGCTGCTCGAGCGTGCTTTGCCGGTTTTCGGGCAGAAAGTCGGTACGCAGACTCTCGTTGCGGGCAATGTTGAGAAACAGGTTGCTGCCCGCATTCAGGTTCAGGCCCAGCTTGCCGCGGCGGCTGTTCAGCGTGATGCTGTTAGAGGCCCCGCGGGTACCCACCGACGCGTTCACCGAGCCGTTCACGCCTTCCAGGGTGTTCTTTTTCAGGATGATGTTCACGATGCCCGCCGAGCCTTCGGCGTCGTACTTGGCCGAGGGCGAGGTAATAACTTCCACGCTCTTGATCTGGTCGGCCGGAATCTGGCGCAGGGCATCGGCCAGGTTGCTGGCCAGGATGGCCGAGGGCTTGTTGTTCACCAGCACCCGGATATTGGCGGAGCCCCGCAGCTGCAGGTTGCCGTTGAGGTCTACCGAGAGCAGGGGCACTTTCTGCAGCACGTCGGTGGCCGTGCCGCCGGTGTTGGTAATGTCCTTTTCAGCATTGTAGACGATGCGGTCCACCTTATTCTCCACCAGCTCCCGCTCCCCGGTCACCTTCACCTCGCCTAGCTGCTGCACGGTGGGCGTCAGCTTCACCGCGCCCAGGTCCACGACGGTTTCCTCGGTTATAAAAGCCACATTCTCCACCGTGCGGGGCTGAAACCCCACAAAGGTGACTGTCACCTTATACAGGCCCGCCCCGATTTTGGTGAGCAGAAACCGGCCCTTATCGTCACAGATTGCGCCATCCACGGTTTTGCCGGTGGTTTGCTCCAGCAGGGCCACGGTGGCAAATTCGACCGGCAGCCCGGTTTTTTCGTGCACTACACTGCCGCTCAGCTTCCCCTTGCTGCTCACGGCGGCGGGACTGTCTGCGCCGGCTGGCCCCTTCAGACTCTGCGCCTGGGCGGCCCCGGCCAGGCTGCCCAGCAGCAGCACGACGGGCAAAACGCGGCTGGAGAGGCTGCCCGCGCCCCGGCCCACGCACTGCCAGGGCTGAACAATAGAGACAATGGCACGAGGCAAACCGGCGGGAAGGGTAAAGTAGGGCATGGGGCTGGCAGCTGGGAGTGATACGAATTGTTTCGTACAGCAAACATATACGAAATGATTCGTATTTAGAAAGAATACTTACGATATTATTCGTATGTATATTATTCCAATAAGTCTTAGAAGGATGAGAAGCCGATAAAAGACTTATGCTATATCATGGAGGTTGCTTAGTGGGCTCACAATTTCTTGCCGGAATATTTGTTTCGCGTATCAGGCCGCCCAGGAAGCTTGTAAGAGCCACGTCACAGGCGTCGGAAAGGTAGGAGGGCAGACCAGCCTTGTTGTATAATTATTAGAAGTCAGGCTGTGCCCCAAGTCAGGGCCACCGGATCATTGGTAGGATTTAACGGCTGATTATGTGCATTAAAAATTATTTCCGTGATACTCAGCCAAAAACAGCAACTGATGCTACGGCTCAACAGTTGAGTGAACTTTTGCCATTTTAGGACGTTGCTGCCTCTGGTATATTTGCACAACGCAATTTTCCTGCTGTAGCCCGCCGGTACTCCGGTGGCAGTCACTAACCGTTTGACTTACAGTTATTATCCAGCGGTTGAACTATGGAAGAAACTCTATTTGACGTAAATCTGCAGCAGCTCCCCGACGAGTATCTGACCGGCGTGTGGTGCGTAGCCGAGCGGGTGCTAAACCGGGGCAACCCCGACAGTGCCCTGGCTCAGGCCACCAAGCTGTCGTTGCAGCCCGGTACGCTGCAGGTGCATGCGCCCGCGCAGGATGATCAGGGCCAGTGGTCTGTGCAGCGCGATGCGCTGCTGAACCGCCCCTACCTGGAGTTGCAGCTGCTGCAGGAGGAAACCAAGGCCCTGATTACGCGGCTGCGGCGCTCCGCTGATGGGCTGCAAAGCCAGCTTAACCTATATTTTCAGTCGGGCATGGAGCTGCAGCTCGCCCAGCCCTGTTGATTTTTCTGTCATGCTACATTCTGAATCTGTTTCCAGCGAAGAACATATCCGTCGCCAGGCCGAGGAAAATTTCCATTTTTTCGCTGATTTCATTCCCCAGCTGGTCTGGTTTACCGATCCGACGGGCTTCCACACCTACTTCAACCAGCGCTGGATTGACTTTACCGGCTACTCGCTGGCCGACAGCGTAGGCCCCGATATGTGGAACAACCTGCTGCATCCCGACGACCAGACGCGGGCCCGTCAGGTATGGGGCCATTCGCTGGCTACCGGCGAGTTTTACGAAATCGAGTACCGCTTCAAGGCCAAAAACGGTGACTATCGCTGGTTTCTGGGGCAGGCCCAGCCCCAGTTCGACGAGGCCGGCCAGATCCGGCAGTGGTTTGGCACCTGCACCGATATTCACGACCAGAAGCTCACGGAATTTGCCCTGCGCAAGCGGGAGCAGGACCTGGAGCGGGCCTATGCCGACCTGGAAGTGAAGGTGACATTCCGCACCCTGGAGCTGGAGCGGCAGGTGCAGGAGCTGCGCCAGCGCCTGGGCGAATAGCACCGCGCCACCCATCGTTTTTTGAAAAAGGCTTTCCCTACCGGAAGGCCTTTTTTGTTTCCGGCTGCCCCTGCGCCGGCCCTGCCGCAAGCTCAAGCGTAAAACAAAGAGCAGCAACGCTGTTAGTATAATCCCCGAGGCGAACTTCTGCGTTTAGGGTATCTCTCGTCGTTTTGTCTTTCCCGTGAATCTACTCTCGTCTGCCCCGGCTACCAGTGAGCCGTTGGTTTCTGCCGGAAAGAAAAAAGCCCGGTGGCCATACTGGGTAGGTGGCGCTGTGCTGCTGCTGCTGGTCTTGCTGGGGCTATCTGCCCTGCTGCTCGACCCCTGGCTGCGCCGCACACTGGAACAGCAAGTGGCCCGTAAGAGCCAGGGCCGCTACCAGTTGCGCATCGGCGACCTGCACACCAGCTTGCTGACCGGCACGCTGCGGCTGCAAAACATTCGCCTGCGGCCCGCTGCGGATAGCGGGTTGTGGCAGCAAGCCAAGCTGCCCCGCCTGCTGGCCGACGTGCGGGAAGTGCGCCTTACCGGCATCGGCCTGCTGGCCTTGGTGCGCGGGGCCGAGGTACCTATCGATACGGTGCTGGTAGCCGGCACGCAGCTGCGGGTGCTGCAGCTGCCCGCCCCGGACTCGGCGGCCCGGCCCTTGCACGAGCAGCTGCCCAAGTTTCTCGATGGCATCCGAGTCGGCTACCTGGGGCTGCTGAACGTGCAGGCGGCTTATGGTCCCGGCCGGGTGCCCGTCGCCAGCGTGCGGCAGGCCAGCTTTACGGCCCAGGATATCCTGCTCAGCAAAGCCGGCGCCGCCGATTCGCAGCGCGTGGGCTACGCCGCCGCCTTTGCGGGCCAGCTGCGCCGGGGCGTGGCCACAATGGCGCGACACCGACTCCTGGTGGGCAACGCGCGGTTTTCCTCTGCTCAGCAGCAGCTCACCGTCGATTCCCTGCGCATTCGCTCAGTAGACGACATTCGGCAGCAGGGCCAAACCGTGCGCGTGCGGCTGTTGCTGCCCCGGCTGCAGGTCGGTGGCCTGAGCGCTACCGACCTGCGGGCCCGCCGCCTGCTGCCCGACTCAGTGGTGCTGACGCGGCCGTGGCTGGCCCTGGCCCTGCCCAGCCAGCCGCCACCCGCGCTGCATACGGTGCTGGCGCCTTACTTCACGCGGGCTAGCCTGGGGCAGCTGCGGGTGCGGGGCGGCACGCTGCACCTGCCGGCCACCACGCCCCGGCCCCGTATTCAGGATATCCGGCTGCAAGCCGAAGCGGTGCTGCTGACGGCCGCCGGCGCCCAGGACCCCACCCGAATCTGGTACGCCAAGGCCTGGGAGCTGCGTACCGGACGAGTGCAAACGGCGGTTTCGGCCCCGGTATACTGGCTCGGCATTCGTAGCACCGAGCTGCTGACGCGCACCGGCAAGATGCAGGCCCGCGGCATCACCATCCGGCCCACAATGACGCCCGCTGCCCTGGCCCGCTACAAAGGCCACCAGACCCCGCACATCACGGTGCAGGCCACGCAGTTTGATGTGGCGGGCTTCGACTACGCCGCTTTTGCCCGGCAGAGCTCTTTGCTGGCCCAAACGCTGCAGCTGCAGGGCCTGCGGGTGCTTATTGCCGGCGACGGACGGTTTGCGCTGAACCCGAAGACTTCGTTGGTAACTCAGGAGTCGTTGGCCAAGCTGCCGGTGCGCCTGAACGTGCGCCGGATGCAGCTGCGCAATGCCTACGTGGCCACCTCCTACGTGGGCCCCACGACCGGCCAAACCGGCAACATACTCTTCAGCCGCATCAACGTGACGCTGCAGAACGTGACGAATGACCCCCGGCTGATGACGGCGGCTACCCCGCTGGTGGCCCGGGCCAGCGGCTGGCTGCAGAACAGCTGGTATGCTTCGGCCAATTTCCGCATTCCCGTGCTCGACCCGGCCGGGCGCCACAGCGGCGAAGGCACGTTTGGGCCGGCTTCCATCACGCTGCTCAACACGATGACCGAGCCGACCCGCCTGGTGCGCTTCGAGAGCGGCAACGTGCACCGGGCCACGGTGCGGTTCCGGGGCAGCCGCCAGCAGATTACCGGCACCATGCGGGCCGAGTACTCCGACCTGAAGCTCACGCTGCTCAGCAAAAACGGCGGGCCCGACCAAAAAACCCTGCTGTCCAAAGTCAGCTCCAAGCTGCTCAACGGCATCGTTATCCGGGATGAGAATCCGCGGGGGCTGGGGCCCGACCGGCTGAAAGTGGGAGTAATGGACAGCCGCCGCGACGTGCGCGTATCCGTCTTTTCGTTGTGGCGCCAGGGCTTGGTTAGCGGGCTGTTGCACAGCATTGGGGCACCCCAAAAAATGGCCCAGAGCATCAGCGAGCAGCCTTAGGCTACTGCTGCTGCTCTGGGCCAGCCGAAAAAGTGGCGTTGGGCTAGAATTTCAGCTTGGCGATGCTGAACTGGCTGGCCGGCGGCGTGGTCGGGGTTTGCAGCTCGTTGATGCGGGAGTACAGCACGTAGGTTTCGGTGGCACTGCGGCGCGTGAGCGTGGTCGGGTACTGCGCCTCGGTGGTGAAGGTGCCAGCCACGGTGGCCTCGCTCCAGTTGGTGGCCGTGGTCAGGTTATACACCTTGGACTGGGCATTGGTAACGGCGTACAGCCGGTTGGTTTCCACCAGTACAAGCCCGTCGATACCCTTCAAATCCTGGGTGGTCGTGACTTTGGTGAGGCTGCTGGGGTTGGCAATCGGTACCTTGAACAGGCTGCCGTCGTCGCTCTTGGCCACCAGCAGGTAGCCGTCGGGGTGCAGCTCGATGCCGTTCAGGCCAAACTGCCCGGCTGGGGCGCCCAGGCGGGCATCTTCCACAAACACCGAAGCTGCGCCCAGTGCGTCTATCTTGTAGATGATGGGCGCAAAGCTGTCGGTCACGTACACGTTGCCCGCCTGGTCGACGGCCATGTCGTTGGCGAAGTGGCTCAGGTCGGGACGCAGCTTGCCCAGATCTACGTAGCCCAGAAACTTGCCCAGGCCGTCGAAGCTGGCCACACCCGCGAGCTTGCCCCTGGTGGCTGCCGAGGTTTTGGCCGTGTTGTAGCCCGGGTCGGCTACGGCCACTAGCAGGCGGTTGCGCAGCGCATCAATCTGCAGGCCCGTCGACGATACCAGGCTGCCATCAGTAATAAAGGGCGCATAGGTGCCATTCTCGGCTATCTGGCCGATGCTGCCCGTGGTCAGGGAGCTGACCAGGAAGCGGCGGCCGTTGGTATCGTACTCAACGCCTTCCGGGTAGAGGTTTTCCTTGGTGAACGTCACCAGATCCGGGCCGGCCGGCAGTGGCGTTTCCTGGAACGATTCGTTGCCCGTGCAGCCTGAGAAGCTCAGGGTGCCTACCAGCAAGCCCAGCGTGCTGACCGCAACGCGCGGTGTGCGCAGAAAGAAAACTAGAGAGGTCATAATTGAAAAAAGAGGGTAGCTAGAAGCGTACTTTGTTCAGGCTAAATAAAGAAGAAGGACTAGGTGGCGGGTTCTGCAGTTCGGTAAGACGCGAAGACAGTACGTAAGTTTCGGTAAGACTGAGGCGGGCCAGGGTGGTAGGATGCTCAGGTGAGGTGGCAAAGGAGCCCTGGCTTAAAGCCGTTGTCCAGTTATTGCTTGTGGTGAGGTTGAATACTTTGGCCTGGGTGCCCGAAACCGCGTAGAGCCGAGTAGGATCATCGAGCGAAAGGCCGTCGATGCCTTTTAGGTCCTGCGTAGTGGCAACCTGGGTAAAGCTGCCGGGGTTGCTGAGCGGAATTTTGAACAGACTTCCGTCATCGGTTTTGGCTACCAACAGATAGCCGCCGGAGTGAAATACAATACCATTGAGCCCCACCTGGCCGGCTGGCGCGCCTAACCGGGCATCTTCCACCAGCACAGTGGCTACGCCAACCTTATCTACTTTATAAATAATAGGCGCGAAGCTGTCGGTAACGTACGTGTTGCCCGACAGGTCGATGGCCACGTCGTTGGCAAAATGATTGAGGCCCGGCCGCAGCTTACCCAGGTTGACGTAGCCCACGCGCCTGCCATATATGTCGAAGCTGGCCAGCGCCGCCAGCTTGTTTTTGGTGGCCGCCGAAGTTCGGGCCTTGTTGTGGCCGGGGTCAGCAATGGCGACCAGCAGGCGGTTGCCGCTAGCATCAATTTGCAGGCCGTACGACGATACCAGGCAGGTGTCGGTGATAAATGCCGAGTAGGTCCCGCCTTGCGACACCTTCCCGATGGTGCTGCTCGTGAGCGAACTCACATAGAAGTACTTGCTGTCGGTGCCGTATTCCACGCCTTCCGGATACAAGTTGTCTTTGGAAAAGCTGATCAGCAAGGGCCCTACATCCTTCTTCGGTACAGCCTTGTTCGGTACGGGCGGAGCCGTATCCAGGCAGCCCGACAGCCCGCAGATGCCGAGTAGCAGGGCCGCGCCTTTGGGCAACACAAAACGATAAGCGGCCAAATTCGATAAGGGCATCACAATACGCGGTTAGTGGAAGTTAGAGCGGAAAGATAGGAAGGGAATACTATCCAGTACAGAGGCCCGCTGGGTAGGCTTAGGCAACAACTGCCCAAACAAGCGCCGAGCTTTGGAGTTAGCAGCATATGTCTTCTTCCATCGTGCCGGCCAAGCTGGTCAAAGGTAATCTGCCCACGAAACTCTGCGCTACCTGCGGCCGGCCGTTTGAGTACCGCAAAAAGTGGCGCAACTGTTGGGACGAGGTGAAATACTGCGGCGAAAAATGCCAGCGTAATAAGAACCCGCGCCCTGGCCAGTCGTAGCCGGGCAGCGGGTTGCCGAAGCCAGTCCGCCATCCGTATCTTGACCCCCAAAAACCGCGAATGAACCGACGTCTTTTTCTGCGCAACAGCAGCCTGGCCAGTGTGGCCCTTTCCACCTGGACGCTGAGCAGCTGCTCCACGGAGGCCAACGACACCCGCCAGGCCGCCGCTGCGCAGGGCAGCGCCCCAGCTACCGATACCTTCGAGCTACAGGAGGCGACCATAACTGAGCTGCAGCAGAAGATGACCAGCGGCCAGCACACGGCCCGCAGCCTGACGGAGCTTTACCTGCAGCGCATCGAGGCCATCGACAAGAACGGGCCCAAGCTCAACTCGGTGATTGAGGTGAACCCCGACGCGCTGAGTTTGGCCGATGCACTGGACAAGGAGCGAAAAAGCGGCAAGGTGCGCGGCCCCCTGCACGGCATTCCGGTGCTCATCAAAGACAACATCGACACGGCCGACCGGATGCAAACTACCGCCGGCTCTCTGGCCCTGGCCGGGCACAAGGCGCAGCAGGACGCCTTTATCGTGCAGCGGCTGCGGGCCGCCGGGGCCGTGCTGTTGGGCAAAACCAACCTGAGCGAGTGGGCCAATTTCCGCTCTACCCGCTCTACCAGCGGCTGGAGCAGCCGCGGCGGCCAGACCCGCAACGCCTACATTCTGGACCGCACGCCCAGCGGCTCCAGCTCGGGCTCGGGTGTGGCCGTGGCCGCCAACCTGTGCGCCGTAGCCATCGGCACCGAAACCGACGGCTCGGTGGTGTCGCCGGCCTCGTGCTCGGGCATCGTAGGCATCAAGCCGACGGTGGGGCTGCTGAGCCGGGCGGGCATCATCCCGATTTCGGCCACCCAGGACACGGCCGGCCCCATGGCCCGCACCGTGCGCGACGCGGCCCTGCTGCTGGGGGCCCTGGCCGGCGTAGATGCCGCCGACGCCGTAACCCGGGAAAGCACCGGCAAAGCCGCCCCGGATTATACTGCGTTTCTTAAGCCCGACGGACTGAAAGGCAAGCGCCTGGGCGTCGAGAAAAACCACCTGAAGGGCAGCTCCGATGCAGTGCCGCTGCTGCTGGCGGCCGTGGAGCTGCTCAAAAGCCAGGGCGCCACCATCGTGGAAATTGAGCTGGAAAAGCACACCGACCCGCTGGGCGAGGCCGAATATGACGTGCTGCTTTACGAATTCAAGGACGGGGTGAACAAGTACCTGAGCACGGCCGGCGCGCCGGTGAAAACCGTGGCCGACGTTATGCGCTTTAATGCCCAGAACAAGGCGAAGGCCATGCCTTTCTTCCAGCAGGAAATTCTGGAAGCCGCCGACAAAACCGACGGCCTGAGCAGCACCAAGTACCAGGCGGCCCTGAAAAAGTCGCACCAGGGAGCCCGTCAGGCCCTCGACGCGGCACTGCATGACAACCGCCTCGACGGTATCGTGGCCGTTACCAACGGCCCGGCGCCCTGCCTCGACCTGATCAACGGGGACTCCTGGAAAGGTCCGGGCTTTTCCTCGCCGGCGGCAATGGCTGGCTACCCCCACATTACCGTCCCGATGGGACAGGCGCACGGCCTGCCGGTGGGCTTGTCGTTTGTGGGCGGTGCCTACCAGGAAGGGCCCTTGCTGACGTTGGCCTACGCGTATGAGCAGACGTCGAAAAAGCGCGTGGCGCCGGAGTTCCGGTCGCCGTTTGTGGGCTGAACCCTTGGTAGCGTTGGCGGCTACCAGATGATGAGAGTGTACAGTAGGGTAGTAGCTACGCGGCCAGTACCTCTTGAAGCCGGCGGTTGATGAGCAGCATAATGTGCCCGGCCTCCTGATGAATAGCCGGGGTGCCCACCGGATTGCCATCGATATCAATGGCGGCCCCGCTGCTGCCGATTTCGGCCAGTAGGGTGAGGCTGTGCAACAGGGCCGGGACGGTCAGGTGGGCAGGCGCACCGGGCACGGGCAGCGTGATGCCCTCCCGGCGTAATTCCAGGAAGAGCATTACGCTAATAGCCAGCTGCTTGAGAAGTTTCTGCTCATCGGGCGTGAACGTACGGGCCTGGTGGTCGATGACACAGAGGGCCCCGATGTTGAAGCCGTCGGTGGTTTGCAGGGGCTGGCTGGCGTAGAATGCCAGGTTCAGCTGCTCCAGCACGTCGGACTCAATCAGGGTGCAGGGCTGCTGGCGCAGGTTTTCGAAGATGGTGGCCTCGTCGTGCAGAATGGCCACCGAGCACAGGCTTTGGGCGCGGTTTACCCGCGTCGCGTCGGGCAGGCCGAAGTGGGCTTTAAACCAGACGCTATCTTCCGCCACCAGCGAAACCAGAGCAATGGGCGCCCCAAAAAGCTTGGCCGTGAGAGCGGCTATTCCGTCGAATAGGTGCTCGGGGGCCGTGCCCGCTACTCGGTAGCGGCTGAGTGCCAGGAGCCGGTCCTCATCATTATGAGGAATAAGAGAAGACCGGGAAAAAGACATATTGTGGGAAGTACGTAGAATGCAATACGGATTTCTACGTAGCAGAAAGTTTCGCGGCTAAATAGGTTTTGTTGAATGTTTTGTGGATGAAGCGTTGGCATTCAGCTGATACAAGCGAGTCGATGCTTGTAAATTATGTGAGGTCAAAAAGCTCTAAAGCAGCACAAGTGTGCAAGCTTTCCCGCAATTGTGTTGAGCAGCCCAGCAACAACCAGCCGGCATCTTCCGGATGCCGCAGGCACCATGAGTGGTCGGCGGCAAATGCGTAGCTGGGATAGTCCCGGTCACGCTGAAAAACAGGGCCTAAATCTGCCGCTACGCCCAACTCAAGCCAGTCCGTTAGGTCGTTGTCGGCAGTAAAGTGGTAGTTGCCATCATCCAGCGAACCGTAAAAATAGGTTGGCGTGGCAGCCCCCAGTGCGGCTACCAGTTTCTGACTGAAAGCGGCTTCTAAAGTGTCACTGCCCCCTAGGTTTGGCGGCCAGTAGCCGTTATACTGGCGGCTGATAGCGGCGGCATCAAAGGAAGCATCGTAAGCAACTCCAAGGCTGGCGGCTAATTCCCGGTAGCTGATTGGCTCCAGATTCTCAGGGGCGGGGCGGCCACCGACAATCCGGTAGGTGTTCCAGAAGTTTACCCGGTTGTTTAAGGCGTCAATTGACCGGCTCGAGAAAGAATAGTTGTTCAGCGGAATGCGCCGATCAATGCCCAAAGGCGTCAGAATTTTGAGATAGGCGGCAAAACCACGCGGTAAGTATTCCTTCAGAGACGAGTCAGGGCCAGGTGTTGGTATTGCCAGCCAATCGACTTGGTCACTTATGGTAACTGATTGTAAGCTCATACGATATAGTAGCGCCCAGAAGCTTGTGCCTTCATGGATTCAGACCTATTTAATAAATTGAAAATGCCAATTTCTGCGACATATTCTAATATAGAATACCTCATAAAGAAGAGGAAATAACGAAATTAAGGTAAATGGAAGTCTGGACTGATAAACACCACATCGTGCGGAAAATCCGTTTGCCAGTTAGTGAATAGTTCATAAATTCTCCCCAGGGCAATTTCTGATAGTCGTAGCGGTGCTGCCCATTGTAATATCCTTCATCGTTTAACGTGTCAAAAGAAAATTTGTAACAATTCTGAAAAGTCAAATAAGCCCGCTTCCCTTCTTGAAATTGCCCGAACTGGAAGGAATTCAGATAGAATTCAAGGTGTAACGTTTGTCCTGTAACTGTCAGGCTTGGCTGCGGAGCATTCGGGTCGGCGTTCCAATCGTTGTTGAGCTGCTGGTAGCGTAGAGGTTCCAGTTTGTGGGTAGTAATAAGTGATTCTATATTACTTGACGTAGCATTGGAACGGGACTTCAAAAAACAACTTATCCAATTCTCTTGAATCAAGCCGGTCGCCCAAAAAACGTTTTGCAATTTCAAAGACAAATTCTTCGCCTACCGCGTCCTCAGTATATTTGGTTCCTATATCATCTCCAATTCTGAATAGCCTAGTTTTATCATCGCGAAAAATAGAGTTTTCGTATATTTCTCGCTCTTCTGGTAGTGGTTTGCCTACCTCTAGTCTGAGCGAAACCTGGCAGTCACCGACCTTTACGCGTGTCTTTTTACCTTTCTCAAGTAAAGCGTAACCGTAAAAATTGTCAAAACTATCAAGGCTTAGTGCTGCGATTTCTGCTTCAGGAAAGATTTTTATGAAATTTTTCTCGACTTCAGATAACCCTTCGTCATAAAATATAAGAGGTAAATCTGCATCACAGATTATAGTATTTCCCTGATAGAAGCCTACGTAAAGTTTGTTTTCTTCTGGATATATGGCTTTCTCTAAAGTAGATGCCAGTGTATATGTTACTTGACTTCCGCCTAGCTTTTTAATCAGTTCGGGAACCGTCATTTCAATTGTCCTATTTATTATGACGAGTGAAGCTTTCCAGCCCATAGTCAGTCGGGATTGAGGTTGAGATGATATCGGAGAGTTGTCAGAACAGAGCAGGTTGCTATACCATCCTCCCAAACCCGTACCTTTGCGGCTTCATAGCCCGCAAAGTAGGATGATTTCCATTACTGACCTCGATTTCCATTTCGGCTCGCGTACCCTCTACGACAAGGCCAGCCTCCATATCAAGCCCAAGGATAAGATTGGCCTCATCGGCCTCAATGGCCGGGGTAAATCCACGCTGCTGCGCATTCTGGTGGGCGAGTACAAGCCCGACGGGGGCAGCATCTCCATGAGCAAGGACGTGAGCCTGGGTTTCCTGAACCAGGATTTGCTCAGCTACGACTCCCACGAGCCCATCCTGATTGTGGCCATGCAGGCCTTTGCCGAGGCCCTGGAGATTCAGAAAAAAATCGATGAGGTGCTGCTGGAGTTCGAAACCAACTACACCGACGACCTGGTCGACAAGCTGGCCGCTTTGCAGGACCGGTTCGAGTCGCTGGGCGGCTACACGATGCAGGCCCGTGCCGAGGAAATCCTGGAAGGCCTGGGCTTCACCACCGAGGAGCTGCAGCGCCCTCTGAAGCTGTTTTCGGGTGGCTGGCGCATGCGCGTGATGCTGGCCAAAATCCTGCTCCAGCAACCTTCGTTGCTGCTGCTCGACGAACCTACCAACCACTTGGACTTGCCCTCCATCAAGTGGATTGAGAACTACCTGGCCGGCTACGAAGGTGCGGTTATTATCGTGAGTCACGACCGGGAATTCCTGGACCGCACCACCAATACCACCGTGGAAGTAACCGGCGGCAAGCTGGTGCCCTACGCCGGCAACTACTCGTTCTATCTCGAAGAAAAAGAGGAGCGCAACGCCATTCAGAAGGGCGCTTTCGAAAACCAGCAGGCCCAGATCAAGCAGGCCGAGCGGTTTATCGAGCGTTTTAAGGCCAAAGCCTCGAAAGCCAAGCAGGCCCAGAGCCGCGTCAAGGCCCTGGATAAGCTGGAGCGCATCGAGGACGTGGCCGCCGACGACGCGAAGGTGAACATCAAGTTCAACTTCACCGTGACGCCCGGCCGCCACATTCTGCGCATGGAGCACGTGGGCAAGAAGTACGGCGAGAAAATCATTTTCCGCGACACCCACGTCCACATCGAGCGGGGCGACAAAATTGCCCTCATCGGGGCCAACGGCAAGGGCAAATCAACGCTGATGCGCCTCGTGGCGGGCCAGGAAGCGCCCACCACCGGCAACCACCAGCTGGGCCACAACGTCATCATGTCGTTCTACGCCCAGCACCAGCTCGAAAGCCTGCGCATCGACAACGAGATTCTGCAGGAGATGGTAGAGGCCGGCTCGAAGCGCTCCGAAATGGAATTGCGCTCGGTGCTGGGTTCCTTCCTGTTCACCGGCGACGAGGTCTACAAGAAAATCAAGGTGCTGTCAGGGGGTGAGAAAAGCCGCGTGGCCCTGGCCAAGACCCTGATTTCGGAGGCCAACTTCCTGCTGCTCGACGAACCGACCAACCACCTGGACATGCAGTCGGTGAACATCCTGATTCAGGCCCTCGACCAGTACCAGGGTACCTACATCGTGATTAGCCACGACCGGTTCTTCGTGGAAAACGTGGCCAACAAGATCTGGTACATCGAGGACTATCAGCTGAAGGAGTACCCCGGCACCTACGCCGAGTACGAGCAGTGGCAGGAAGACCGCGAAAAGGCCGCCAAGAAAGCCGGTCTGGCGTCGCCTTCCGCGCCCAAGCCGGTGAAGGAGGAAAAGAAGGTAGTCTCCAGCTCCGAGCGTGAAGCCAACCAGCACGAGCTGAAAAAGGTGAACAAGGAGTTGAAGGAAGTGGAAGGCAAAATCACGACCCTGGAAAAGGAGCTGGGCCTCTACGAAAAGCAGCTGGCCGACCCCAATATCTACAACAATGCCGCCCAGCTGAAAGACGCCACCATGAAGTTTGAGCAGGTGAAAAAGGAGTTGAACCGTACTAACGACCAGTGGGAAAAGCTGGCCGAGCGCGCCGAGCAGCTGGAAAAGTAACCGTTGCTCCTCAAAAAAGAAAAGCCCCGCCGCATCCTCATTTGGGCTGCGGCGGGGCTTTGTCTGTATGGTACTGAGCGGCTAGTAAGCCGCAGCCGGCCTGTCGTCCAGCGCCCGGATGAAAGCAATAATGGCCTGCTGTTCGGCGTCACTCAGGTTGAGCGGGTCGGCGCCCAGCGTTTGGGTGGGCACGGCCAGGCCCAGGCCCGCGCCGCCGCCGCGGTTGTAGAAGTCGAGCACCTGCTCCAGAGTTTGGTACACGCCGTTGTGCATGTAGGGTGCGGTTTGGGCGGCGTTGCGCACGGTCGGGGTTTTGAAGGACTGGCGCTGGTGCGCAATGCCGTAGAGTCCGAACTTGCCCTGGTCGGCGTCCGGGGTGGGGTGGGCCGGGTCGGGGGTAGCGGGCACGCCCAGCACTTCGCTTTCGGCTTTGTCGTAGAGTGGGGGCACGCTGCCGTTGAACAGAGGCGTGTAGTGGCAGGTGCCGCACTGGGCCTTGCCCACAAACAGGTTGAAGCCCAGTACTTCCTGCGCCGTAAGCACGGCGGTGTCGCCGCGCATGTACTGGTCGAAGCGGCTGTTGAGGCCCACCAGGCTGCGCACGTAAGCTGCCACCGCCCGGCGAATGTTACGCTCGGTAACGGGCTGCGGCTCTTGAGCAAAGGCCCGGGCAAAGAGCTGGTTGTAGCCCTTTTTCTTCCGCAACAGCGCCGGGGCCTGACTAAGCTGCCCACCCATTTCGGCCTTGTTGGACACCACCGCGTGCACCTGATCCTCCAGAAAACGCACCCGGCCGTCGGCGAACTGCTCGGGCTGGAGGGCCGCATTGAGCAAGGTTGGGGTGTTGCGGGCCAGCTCGGTGCCGGGTTGCAGAGCGCGGTTCACGCGCAGTCCATCCGTATAGGCGCGGCCGGGCACGTGGCAGCTGGCGCAGGAGCGCCCCGAGCGGCCCGACAGCAGCGGCTCTTGAAACAAGGCCTCGCCCAAGGCCAGCACGGCCGGGGTGGGCGCGGCGGCATCAGCAGGAGCAAAAAAGGCGGGCTCAAAGGCAGCAGCGGCGAAAAAGGAAACAGACTGGGGCCGTACGGCCCGGCGCGCACCCACGTACGGCACTCCGAGCTGCTGCTGGGCTTGCTGCAGGGCGGCCAGGGTCGGGTTGAAATATCGGACGAAAAACCGGGCCCGGTCGAAGCTCTCGAACGTGACGCCGGGAGCCAGCACGGCAGCCCGGCTGCGGGCTAGCTGGGTGCGCACGGGGGCCGGCGCCTGCAGCAATGCCAAGAGCTGCTCAGTGGCCTGCAGGGTGGCAGCGGCTTCGGGCAGGGAGGCGTGGGCCACCGGCGAATCGAAGCCGGAAAGGCCCTTGGCGGCCAACCGGTAGAGGTTCAGGCGCAGAGCATCAAACAGCTCGGCCTCGGAGAAGGCCAGCATGGGCAGCTGCTGCTCGAGGTGGCGCACCTGGTAGAGCAAGTTGTCGGTTTCCTGGTGGATCAGGTCCCGGGTGGCGCGGTCGGTGGGGGCGTCGTACACGTATTCTTCCAGCACCTGAAAGCCCGTAGCCGGAATTACCTCGCCCGGCTCCCCGGCTTCGGTTTCGGGCAGGTTGGCCCCGTTGAGGCGCTGGGCCGCGTGCGGATAGTAGTATTCCACCGCGAATTCCAGGTGCTTGTACTCGGTGCGGCAGGCCGCAAACCGCCGGCGCAGTTCGGTGGTATCAGCCTGGTAAGCCCGCTGCTGAAACTCGGTGAGACTCGTGTGCAGCTGGCGCAGGTGGCTGGCATAATAGTCCCGGACCTGCTCGGTGGGTGTTTTGTGGAGCACCGCAAACGAGAACAGCAGCCCGGTCAGCAACAGCAGCACGGGCCGGCCCAGGGGGCGTAGGCGCATAAACCGACGGTTCATTGAAAGTAGATCTTGGTTTGGGGCAGGCTGGCCTGCAAGCGGCGGCTGGCCTCGGGCGTGAAGGCGTTGCCCCGGACGATGATGGTTTTGAGCTTGGGCAGGCGGCGCAGGGAGCGGGGCAGACCGGTAAGCTGGTTGTCGTTGAGAATGAGCATTTCCAGGTTGCGCAGCCGGCCCATGCTGCGGGGCAGCTCCTTAAGCTGGTTGCCGGAAAGAATCAGCACGGCCAGAGCCTGGCAGCGGCCCAGGCTGGCGGGCAGGGCTTCCAGCTCGTTGTTGGCCAGATTCAACTCCTGCAGCTTGCTCAGAGCCCCGAGCTGGTCGGGCAGGCGCTCCAGCTTGTTGTCATTCAGGTACACGTAGCGCAGGTTGCGCAGCCCGCCTAATGACGTCGGCAAAAACAGGAGCTGGTTGTGCGAGCCGTCGAAGTATTCCAGCTCACTTAATTCGCCCAGCTGCTCGGGAAACGAGGTGAAGTTGTTCCAGGCGGCCAGCAGAAACCGCAGGCTGTCGAGGCCCCCGATGCTGGGCGGCAGCTCACTGAGGGCATTCTGGTCGATTTGGAGCTGCTGCAGCCGGTGCAGGTTGCCCAGCGCGGGCGGCAGGTCGAGCAGGCCGTTCTTGTTCACGAACAGCACCCGCAGGCTGTCGAGCCGGGTGAGGGCGTCGGGCAGGTGGCGCAGGTGGTTTTCGTGGGCGTAGAGGCGGTGCAGGCGGGGCAGGGTGGCCACGCTGGCGGGCAGCTGCTCCAGGGCCTGGCCGCGCAGGTTCAGCTCCCGCACGCAGGCCGGGCGGCCCAGGGCTTCGGTCAGGGTAAAGGCCGCCGGCGTGGCGCACGGCGCGGCCTGGGCCAAACAAGTGTTGCCCCGCAGAGCCTGCAGGGCAACACCTAATAGAACAAGGATACAGTGGCGTAAGCGCACGGACTATTGCTTGATAAACGGCCGGGTAGTGGAAGTGGTAGCCGTTTTGATAACCAGCGTATAGTGGCCGCTACGCAGCTTGCTCACGGGCACTTTCAGGCGGTTCTGGCCCTGGGTCAGTACCGTTGTTTGCTCCAGTACGCGGGCCCCGAGGGTGTTGAAGACCTGCAGGGTGGCGGCTTCGCGGCTGGTGCTGGTCAGCTCCACGGTCAGCTCAGTGCCGGCGGTGGGGTTGGGGTACACGTCGGCGCGGGCCAGCTCGGTCTTGGCTTTCTCCGTGGCCAGCGTGGTGCCCAGAATACCTTTGCGGCTGATAACCAGGGCCGAAGACTTGTTGAAAACTACCGATTGGCCGGCGGCATCCGTGGTAGCCAGCGTGTTGGTGGAGGCGGGGTTTTGCATGGAGATAAACATGAATTTCTCGTCGGGTGAGAAGGTCATGCCGGTGGGCTCGCAGCCGTTGGGCGTCACGGCAAACAGCTCTACAGCGGGGCTGGCCTGGGTGTGGCAGGGGCGCACCACCCACACGTGGTTGCGGCCGCCGTCCTGCAGCACGTAGAGGTTGCCCTGCGAGTCGAAGGTCAGGTTATCGTTGCCGGTACCCCAGGCTTCATTCACCGTGGCCGTGCCGTAGTTGATGGGGTAGCTGCGGCTGGTATTGTCGGGCGAGTTGCCCACGAAGATGCCGAAGGCGCTGACCGTCGTGGGCGCGTCGGTGAAGCGGTAGGTGGTGCCGGGACCTTTGGCCGTGAAGTAGATCTGGCCGGTAACGGGGCTGATTTCCAGGTCTTCCACGCCGTTGAAGCTAGTGGCACCCAGGGCCAGAGCGGCCGGGGTGGTGTTGCTGCACTCGGTCGGCGTGGAGTTGGGTACCTGAATCCAGGTGCCGGTGGTAGCCGTGCCGATGGCTCCGTCCAGCTTCAGGGCGTAGAGCTTGCCCTCGGCCAGATTGCCGGCCACGTCGGCCACAAACTTGTAGACGAAGCTGTTGGCCGAGCCGTCGTCGGCACCCTCGTACACGGTTTTGCGGTCGGCGGCCACCACGATGTTCTCGTGCTTCATGCGGCCCATCTTCCAGAGCTTGTCGGGCTTGCCGTCCCCGTTGTAATCCTTCACCAGGCGGGTCGCCGGGTCAATTTCGACGTTCCAGCCGAAGTCCAGGTAGCCGTCCGCGTTGCTGTCGGTCGGGGCCGTGGGCGTGTTTTCCTCGCAGGTTACAATGGTGTTCCAGGGCGTGACGCCACCCGAGCAGTTATTGTACGTGCCGACGATTGAGGCGAAGTTCACCGGGTTTTTGGCTGTAACGCCCCAGAGCTTGGTGGTGGGGTTGAAGCCCAAATCCAGCAGGGTTACGCCGGAAGTAGCTGCCGAGGAGCCCTCGTGGTTGATGGACAGGTAGCCGCTGGTGTTATTGGGGCCCGCGGGCACGTAGCCGGTGAAGTCGAACGACTCTTTTACGGTGCCGTCGGCGGGCGTAGAGTAGGCTGCCCCGCCCTGCACCAGCAGCTGGAAGGTATGGGTGGCCGGCAGGCGCAGGTCCTGGGGCTGGGTGGAGGGCTGCACCGAGGTGAAGCGGCTGATGTGGTCGGCGGGCAGGGTGGCACAGGGCGCCTGGGCCTGCGCGGCGCTACCGCTCAGCAGAGCTGCCGCCAGAAGAGTAGGAGTGTGTTTCATAAGGGGCTTGCGAAGGGGTTGAAAGGTGCCGCAAGTACGAAACCCACTATTTCGCCTGGTTTACCGCTGGGTTAAGACTAGATAAAGGAGACATGACGTTAACGTTACCTCCCGCTGCCGGGCAACTAGTGCCGACGCCGGAGCGCGGGCGTCGTACTAGTCACAAACTGAAAGTTCGCGCTACCTTCGTTTCTATGCCCCGCTATTCCCTTCTTGCCTCCCTGCTGCTTGGTGCCGTGGCCTGTGTGCCGCTCGGTACGCCCATCACCGACCCCAACGCCGCCCGCGGCAGCCAGCAGCGCCCCCCGGAGTACTACGCCGACAAAGCCCTGCGCTACCAGGACTACATCTACAACCCCGACGTACGCTCGGTGCAGTGCTACGTGGCTACGGGCCAGAACACCGACATCTTCCAGCCCCCGGTGGTGCCCATCACCCAGCAGCAGCCCATCGTGCTGGAGTTTGACCTGCTGGGCACCAACTCCGAGCGGATGACGGCCAAGCTCGTGCACTGCGACGCCGACTGGAAGCCTTCGGTACTGACGGATATGCAGTTTCTGAACGAAATCAACGAGTTTCTCATCACCGACTACCGCACGGGCGTCAACGTGAAGGTGCCGTATTACCACTACCGCATGCAGGTGCCGCGCGTCAAGCTCAGTGGCAACTACCTGCTGGTGGTGAGCGGGGCGGGCAATGTGCCGGTGGTAAGCCGCCGCCTGCTCGTGTATCAGAACGATGTGGAAGTGGCCATCCGGCAGGGCATTCCGGTGGCCGGGCAGGAGCGCTACACCCTGCAGCAGGTAGATTTCTCCATCAGCTACGGCGGCTCCAACCTGGTGAACCCCAGCCAGGAGGTGAAGGTGATGCTGCGCCAGAACTTCCGCTGGGACAACGCCAAAGTCAACCTGCGCCCCACCTTCGTGCGCGACGCCGAGCGCCGCCTCGACTACCAGTACTTCAACTTCGAAAACGCCTTTGCCGCCGGCAGCGAGTTTCGCTACTTCGACACGCGCTCCTTGCGCGTGCTGGGCGCCGGCATTGCCCAGCTCGACCCCGCCGCCTCGCCCCGGGCCGTGGTGCTGAGCCCGGAAGCCACCCGCAACGGCCAAGCCTACTCCCAGTTTGACGACATCAATGGGCAGCGCATCTTCGAAAGCCGCGAATACGGCAATGGCGCCACCAATGCCGACTACGCCAATGTCACGTTCCAACTAAGGGCCCCGTCGGCCGCGCCCGGCCCGGTCTACGTCTTCGGCGCCCTCAGCGACTGGCAGCTCAAGGACGAGTTCAAGCTGACCTATAATGAGGAGCAGAAGCAGTATACTGGCGCAGCCCTGCTCAAGCAAGGCTACTACAACTACCAGTACGTGGTGGGCAAAACCACCGGCGCCCCCGACGGCGTGTACTTCGAAGGCAGCCACCAGGAAACCGAAAACCAGTACGACCTGCTCGTCTACTACCGCCCCCCAGGCACCCGCGCCGACCTGCTCATTGGTTACCAGATGATAGCCGTGAACAGCCGCCGGCCCTAGCGGTGAGGTGGTGAAATGGGGAGTTAAAAACCATGTCCTTGCGCGGCGTAGCCGTGACCATCCGTCCTCTGCACAGTGCATAATGACCTTTTACCAAAAAGCCCCTTGCTACCGCGGTAGCAAGGGGCTTTTCTCTTAAGGATGCTTTCTACATTTCAGAGCACTGATTGCTTCGGCTCACGCCTCGCAATGACACGGGGCATTGAACGACAACTCACCATCTCACGTCCTAGTACTTTCCCTCGGCGCCGCCGCCGCCGGATTGGCCGCCGCCGAACTGGAAGCCGGGCTCGGGCACCTGCATGGTAGATTCGGTGACGTGGGACATGACCAGCGACTCCAGGTTGAGCTGGCTGAACTCGGAGGGCGTGTTGGCGGGCTCGGAGGTGAGGCCGTGGCGGGCGGGGCGCAGGTAGCGCAGGGCCCAGCCGGAAAGCAGAATCAGGAAGGTGCCGGCCAATGTGAGGGCCCATTCCGGGGGTAGCACCGAGCGGTAGAAGCGGTAGGTGTAGATGGAAAAAACGAGGGTCAGCAGGCCGGCGTAGAGAAAAATCCGGTCGGCGCGGCGCAGGCCCTGGTAGAGGTAAAGCAGCGGAATTGCCACCGTAAAGAAGTAAAACAGCGGCGCAAAGCTGATCTGCACCGAGTACGGTAGGCCGTTGAGCAGGGCATTGGCCTCGCGCACCACCAGGTAGTTGCCGGCCAGGTAGAAGAACGCCAGCGTCAGAAACTTCACCGTGCGCACGGCTGGGCGGTAGTAGAGGTAGTCGGGGCGGCGGGTGAGCTGTTGCACCAGCCAGTAGCTGCCGGCGCAGGCCAGCATCAGGGCAAAGGGCAGCAGGGCCTTGCCCAGCGGCAGCCGGAGCATCACCGTGCCCACGATACCCAGGTAGAGCAGCAGGGTGAGCACGGCGGCCAGCGGGTCGGCGTAGCGGATGATGGCCGTGAGCATTGCCGCGGCCAGTATTGCCAGCAGCGGCCAGAGCAGCCCTTGCTCCTGCAAGTCATCCGGTTCGAGGGAGAGGGGCAGCAGTAGGCCGTAGCTAATCACCAGGGCCACCGCCAGGTAGGCCACGCTCAGGTAGAGCAGGGCGTTGTCGATGCCGGAGCGGTAGAGGTGGTTGGCCGAAATCAGCGTTTCCAGCAGCAGCAACGAGCCCCCGCCGCACAGCAGGCAACCCAGCAGTATCCGGACTTCCTCCGAGCCGCTTCTGTAGTCACCGATTCCCATAACGGCCAGAAACACCAGCCCCGCGGCCGTCATATTGGCCAGGCAGGTAAAAACGAACAAAGCAATGCGGATAAACAGGTGCGGCTGGTAGAACTCGCTCGGAAACGCCGCCCCAATGGCCTGCACCTGCTCGGGTAGCAGCAGCTTGCTCTTGCCCCAGCGCCGGGCCGTGTCCTGCACCTCCCGGTTGAAAATCCACTGCTCGTTATATGCCTTTTTGCTCATGGCTGCCCACAATTTTCTTCAGATTCAACAGTAGCAATACCACGCCCACGGCCGAGGCCGGAAAGTACAGGAAGGCCGTTACTTCAAAATCCCGGTTCAGCTCCGACAGCTGGAAGTACAGGTACGTCACGGCAATGTAGCCGTAGAGCGCGCCCAGCAGCACAAAGATGTAGGAGTGGGTGCGGCGGGCGTACCAGTACAGGGCGCCGCTGAGCCCGATGATGAGCAGGGCCGCCAGCAGCGGCGGCAGAAAGCTTGCCGCCTCGTAGGAGCCCCGGAACATGGCCGTGAGCAGGGCTACCAGGGCCAGGTTGCTGCCCAGCAGCACGTAGGTGTAGCCGAAGTGCTTTTTGCGGTCCTGGTGTTCGGAGGCCAGCCCCACGGCGGCCAGCCCCAGGCCCAGGGCAATAGCCACCGCATCGAGGTGGGGCAGGGCGTAGTTGTTGGCCGTATAAGCCGATACCGGGGCAATGCTCACGCCCACCCAGGCTGCCAGTCCGGTCAGGGCCATCGACAACACCCCGCGGTGGTCGAAGCGGTAGGCACAGTAGAAGAATACCAGCGTGGGCAAAATCACCAGCAGGCCGTAGCGGGAGCCGAAGAAATTGTACTGGTATTGTAGGTAGCCCACCAGGGTGAGCAGCGTGAGGCAGGCCAGCAGCAGGGCGTAGTCGGCCCCGGTAGAGGCCGGAGTGGCCCGCCACGAAAACGGCTGCCGCTGCCGGTGAGCATAGGCGAAGCCCGCCCCCGAAATTAGGGCAATGAGGGCCACAATTACGCCGTGGCCCAACGTGTCGATGTTCTGGTAGATGAGCAGGCCCAGCCCGGCGCTGAGCAGCGTGACGCCCAGGGAAAGCAGGGTGCGCAGCTCGTAGTACAGCGAAAAAGGCTTTTCCCGCTCGTGGGTGGCAATAACGTCGGCTTGTTCGGCCGAAATCAGGTGCAGGGCCCGGAGTGAAGCCAGGATTTTTTCGGTCATAGGTACGGGATGGGAAAGCAGCGTAGGCAAGTTGCCGGGCAAACATAGAGCTTTCCCGATTATCAGCCCCATTCAATGGTTTGCTGCTGCGGCAGGTGTAGCGTGGCGTACCTATTGATATTAAAAGTAGAAGGTACGCCAGGTGTGGAGTAGGTTCCGGCAATAAAAACAGAAGCTACTCCTCTCCCCAGGCCGGCTTGAGGGCCGCTGCAACCAAAGTTTTAGCGTACCGTTGCAGCAACACACGCCTATTCTCACCGCCACCCGATGAAACCAACCCTGCCCATTGCCGCCGCGCTGCTGGCCCTGTCGGCCTGTTCCACCAACCCCGTGACCGGGAAAAAAGAAGTGATGCTCGTCTCGAAAGGGCAGGAGCTGGCCATGGGGCAGCAGTCCGACCCGGCCGTAACGGCGCAGTTTGGCCTCTATCCGGATCAGAAGCTGCAGAACTTCATCAACGAGAAGGGCAAGGCCATGGGCGCCATTTCCCACCGCTCCGACCTTACTTACACCTTCCGCGTCGTCGATTCGCCGGTGATTAACGCCTTTGCCGTGCCCGGCGGCTACGTCTACTTCACCCGCGGCATTATGGCCCACTTCAACAACGAGGCGCAGTTTGCCGGCGTGCTGGGCCACGAAATCGGCCACGTCACGGCCCGGCACTCGGCCAAGCAGCAAACCAATGCCATTATCGGGCAGGTGGGTTTGATGGGGGCTATGATTGCCTCGCCCCGCCTAGCGCAGTTTGGCGAGCAGGCCGCCCAGGGCATGCAGCTGCTCTTCCTCAAGTTCGGGCGCGACGACGAAAGCCAGTCCGATGAGCTGGGGGTGGAGTACTCGTCCAAAATCGGCTACGACGCCTCCCAGATGGCCGACTTCTTCCAGACCCTGCAGCGGGAGCAGGCCAAAAGCAGCGCCGAAGCCATTCCCGACTTCCTCTCAACCCACCCCAACCCGGCCGACCGCTACAACCGCGTGCACCAGTTGGCCACCCAGTGGAAGCAGCAGAACGGCAACCCGACCAATCTTAAAATCAACCGGGAGCAGTACCTGCGCCTGATTGACGGCATCGTGTACGGGGAAGACCCGCGCCAGGGCTTCGTGGAAAACAACGCCTTCTACCACCCCGAGCTGAAGTTCCGCTTCCCGGTGCCCGCCGGCTGGAAGCACCAGAACACGCCCCAGCAGTTTCAGATGGCCGACCCCGCCGGCAAGGCCCTCATGATGCTGGCCCTGGCCCCCGGCGCCTCCCTCGACGAGGCCGCCCAGGCTCTGGTAAAGCAGTTTAGTTTGCAGCCCACCGACTCGCGCCGCGTCACGGTGAACAACTTCCCGGCCCTGGCCTTCGTGGCCGACCAGGTGCAGCAGGACCCCCAGACCGGGCAGTCGGTGGCCGGTATCCGCACCATGGTCTACCTGATTCAGGACGGCAAAACCATCTACGCCCTGCTCGGCGCCTCGGCCCCCACCGACTTTCCCAGCTACCAGCCCACGTTCAGCAGCACCATGGAAGGCTTTGCCCGCCTCACCGAGGCCGATAAGCTAAACCGCCAGCCCGAGCACGTGCGCATCAAAACCCTGAAGCTGCGTAGCACCCTCAGCCAGGCCCTGAAAAGCAACGGCGTGCCCGAGGCCCGCCTTGAGGAAATGGCCATTCTCAACGGTATGCAGCTTAATGAGCAGGTAAATGCCGGCTCCATGATTAAGGTGGTGGGCAAGTAGAGTCCTCATTGCCCGGACCCCACCCCAACCCCTCTCCCAACGGGAAGTGGGGTTGGGTAAGGTTGGCAGGTTTTTTGGCTTGTCTGTTTCAACCGCGCCTTTTTCTGCGGACAGGGAGCAGTTCTCCCGGTTTGCAACCCTGCCCATACCCGGGCCGTTGCAAGCTCATCCTTCCCCACGCTACGCGGCCTTTGCCGCCTTTCTGCCCTATGACATCTTCTCTCTCGCGCGGTCTGACCACTGGCGCCCTGTTGCTCTCTTTACTGCCTCTCGGCAGCTCGATCAATCCGGCTCCGGCCGCCAAGCCCCTGACGCTTAATTTGAGCGCCTGGCAGGGCCCCAAGCCCGACCCGGCCGTTATTGCCCAGTTCGGCCTCTATAACAACGCCACCTTGCAGCGGCTCATCGACACGAAGGGCCAGCAGATGAACAAGGTGTCGGACCGGCCCGGCGACTACGGCTTCACCATTGTCGATTCGCCGGTGATTAACGCCTTTGCCACCCCCGACGGCCACGTGTACTTCACCCGCGGCATTATGGCCCATTTCAACAACGAGGCGCAATTTGCTGGTGTGCTGGGCCACGAGCTGGGCCACATCACGGCCCGCCACGGCCAGAAGCAGCAGAGCCGCTCCACCATTGCCAACATTGGCCTGCTGCTGGGCTCGGTGGTGTCGCCCAACCTGGTGGGCCGCTTTGCCCAGCCTTTGTCGCAGGTGGTGGGCCTGGGCTTGCTCAAGTACGGCCGCGACGCGGAGAATGAGGCCGATGTGCTGGGCGTGAAGTACTCGACTAAAATCGGGTACGACGCGGCCAACATGGCCGACTTCTTCCAGACCCTGCAGCGCACCGAGGCCCAGAGCGGCGCCGGTGGTGTGCCTACCTTCCTCTCTACCCACCCCAACTCGGCTGACCGCTACACCCGCGTGAAGGGGCTGGCGGCTCAGGCCAAGCAGCAGACCGGCTCGTCCCGCTTGGCCGTGAACCGCGACGGGTATCTGCGCTCCATTGAAGGCCTGCCCTACGGGGAAGACCCTCGCCAGGGCTTTGTGGAAGGCAGCACGTTCTACCACCCCGACCTGAAATTCCGCTTCCCGGTGCCTTCGGGCTGGAAAACCCAGAACTCTCCCTCACAATTCCAGATGGGCGAGCCTAGCGGCAAAGCCCTGATGGCCCTGGTACCCGCGCCCGGCTCCTCGCTCGACGCCGCCGCCGAATCCCTCGTGAAGCAGTTGAGCCTGCAGAACGCCCAGGCCAGCCGCACTACCATCAACGGCTTCCCCGCCGTGGCTATTCAGGGCGACCAGGTGACCCAGGAGCAGTCGGCCCGCACGCTGAGCTACCTGATTCAGGACGGCAGCAGCATTTACGCCTTCATCGGCCTGTCGTCGCCCACCACTTTCGCCACCTACGCCCCGGTCTTCACCCAAGTAGCCCAGGGTTTCGCCCGCCTCACCGACGCGAGCAAGCTGAACCGTCAGTCCGATAAAATCCGCATCAAAACCGTGAAAACGGCTACCACGCTCGGGGCAGCCCTGGCGGCCAACGGTATTCCCTCGTCCCGCCGCGAGGAGCTGGCCATCCTGAATGGGATGCAGCTGACGACCAAAATGCCTGCCGGTACCTTGTTTAAGGTGGTTGGGAAGTAACACGCCTTTTCTGCACATAGAAAAACGCCGTTGAGGAATATCTCAGCGGCGTTTTTCTATATGGGGAAGTTGATAGCCAAGGGAATTCCCTGCTCAGTGTAAAGCAGTAGCTCTACCATCGGCTGATGGATTACCGTTAGGCTTCCTCCGTAAATAGTTTCGATATCAGTTCGGTTTAAATCACTGATATGGCTCAGTCGCTGATAAAAATCCGCGGGAAACAGTTCAGCTACTTTAGAGAAATCAACCCATTCCTTGAAGTCAGGAATATTCACTGGTTTGGTTGCAGCCGAGCTTATCGTACTGTAGAACCCATCATAAGAGGTGAAATCCTGAAAAGTGCTTAGGACATTCTGAATTCGGATAATCAGAAAAGGCCAATCCTCTAGAATATGGCAAAAGTCCTTGTTCCAGATTGCATCAAGATGGATTACCCATATTATGGCATTACCTCTGTCCATTGAAGTGCCGTACCAACTGGAATCGTGTAGTGAGACACATTCGAAAAAATCGGATATAGAAATTTTTCTGGCAGCGTTCCAGTCAAATGTCACATTCAGCAATTTGTCAGCCAGCCATTCCGGGTATCTATCGTCTTCCATCATCAAGCACATCAAAGAATCAAAAACGCCCCGACTGGATACCAGCCGGGGCGTTGAAGTTATAAGTTGCCGCCGAGGAACCCGCCGTAGCTAGGCCTTCTTCAGAAACTCGGTTTTGAGCACCATCGTAGAGCCGCCCGCGCGGCCTTCGATTTCGGCCGGGCTGTTGGTCAGGCGAATGTTCTTGACCACCGTGCCGCGCTTGAGCGTCAGGGAAGAGCCTTTCACTTTCAGGTCCTTAATCAGTGTCACCGAGTCGCCTTCCGCGAGCAGGTTGCCGTTGCTGTCTTTTACGTCCATGAGTTCGTGGCTGACCGCACTTACACGTTGAAGCGGAAATGCATGATGTCGCCATCCTGCACCACGTATTCCTTGCCTTCCACGGCCATCTTGCCGGCTTCCTTGATTTTTACCTCGGTCTTGTACTCCTGGTAGTCGGCCAGCTTGATAACCTCGGCCCGGATAAAGCCTTTCTCGAAGTCGGAGTGGATGACGCCGGCCGCCTGGGGAGCTTTATCGCCGCGGTGAATGGTCCAGGCGCGTACTTCCTGCACACCGGCGGTGAAGTAGGTAATCAGGTTCAGCAGCTCGTAGGAGGCCCGGATGAGCTTGTTCAGACCCGACTCGGTGAGGCCGTACTCGCCCAGGAACATTTCCTTTTCCTCGGGGTCTTCCATGTCGGCAATCTGCTCCTCAATGGCCGCCGACACCAGCACCACCTGAGCACCTTCGGCTTGCACATGCTCGCGCAAGGCTGCCACGTGGTGGTTGCCGTCGGTCTTAATGCTGGCCTCGTCCACGTTGGCCACGTAAATCACGGGCTTGATGGTGAGCAGCTGCAAATCAGCTACGGCTTCCAGCTCCACCTCGTCGGCGGCTACGGCGCGGGCATTCTGCCCAGCTTCCAGGGCTGCCTTGAAGCGCTGCAGAATAGCTACTTCCTTCTTGGCTGCCGCGTCGCCGGCCTTGGCCGAGCGCTCCGACTTCTGCAGCTTCTTGTCGATGCTTTCCAGGTCCTTGAGTTGCAGCTCCGTGTCGATAACGTCCTTGTCGAACACCGGGTCGACACCGCCGGCTACGTGCACGATGTTGGGGTCGTCGAAGCAGCGCACTACGTGAATGATGGCATCCACCTCGCGGATGTTGGCCAGGAACTTGTTGCCCAGGCCTTCGCCCTTGGAAGCACCTTTTACCAGGCCGGCAATGTCCACAAACTCGATGATGGTGGGCAGCACGCGCTTGGGGTTTACCAGCGCTTCCAGGATCTGGAGGCGCTCGTCGGGCACGGTAATCACGCCCACGTTGGGCTCGATAGTGCAGAAAGGATAGTTGGCCGATTCGGCCTTGGCGTTCGAAAGGGCGTTGAACAGCGTGGACTTACCCACGTTCGGCAAACCGACGATTCCGCAGCGGAGACCCATAATAGTGAAATGGTGAGTTGGTGAAATGGCGAGTCACGCCCTACAGGCGCAATTCGAGGGGCAAAGGTACGGCTGTTTTTCGGGGAATCCTTGGCGGAATCTGGCTTCGCCTGTCATCCTGAACGGCGCGGAGCAGAGTGAAGAGCCTTATCCCGCTGAAACAAGTCGTTGCTACGATTGTCGTGCTGCCGTGCTAAGGTCCTTCGTTGCGCTGCACTACACTCAGGATGACAGAGCACATAATGACAGCAGTGCAATAAAAAACGGCGCGCCTGGACTTTGGGGTCCAGGCGCGCCGCGCGAAGGTTCTGAATACCTGAATAAAGAGTAGAGCAGTGTTTCGCTAAGCTTCGGGGCTAGTAGTTGTCGTCGGAGCGGTTGGGGTTGAAGCCGGGCTCACCGCCTTCGTAATTGTCATAAGCAGGCCGGGGGCGGTCCAGCTCGGCTACTTCCTCTTCGGAGAGCAGCTCTTCGCGCACATAGTCCACGGCGTCCTGCAGGGCATCCACGAACTTGGCGAAGTCTTCCTTGTAGAGGAAGATTTTGTGTTTCTCGTAGGAAAACGTGTCATCATCCCGCAGCTTGCGCTTGCTTTCCGTGATGGTGAGGTAGTAGTCCTGGCCGCGCGTGGCCTTTACATCGAAAAAGTACGTGCGTTTGCCCGCTTTAATGCGTTGGGAGTAGATTTCTTCCTGATCGTGACGGTCTTCCACGGTGCCTTCAAATAGGTTGATTTATTCCAAGATGATTGAATTACAACCCAAAGTAAAGTGTTCCAGCCGTATATAAAAATATTGAGGTCAAATTTTTTACACAAAATGCCGGGTATCTTTGTTTTACCTCGCTGGGGCTTTCCAGGCAGGATTCTAGGACGGAGCGGAGAAAAACTTGGGGAAAAGCTTAAAGCTGGATTATATTTAGTAAGCCCTATGTACTGCTCCCGGGTGCGGCCTTCCGGCTCTACTTCACTATTACACGACTTCACCGATGTCACAACCGCTTGATCTGGCTGCTGTCCGCTCGTTTGAGAACCTGGAGTTTCTGGCCCGCCAGCTCGTCGAGGGCTTTATTACCGGCCTGCACCAGTCGCCCTACCACGGCTTTTCGGTGGAGTTTTCCGAGCACCGACTCTACAACCCCGGCGAAAGTACCCGCCACATCGACTGGAAGGTATTTGCCCGCACCGATAAGCTGTTTGTGAAGCGCTACGAGGAAGAAACCAACCTGCGCTGCCACCTGCTGCTCGACGTGAGCCCCAGCATGTACTACCCGGCGCCCGGCCACGACAAGCTGCGCTTTGCCGTGCTCTGCGCCGCCGCCCTCACCACGCTCCTGCAGAAGCAGCGCGACGCGGTGGGCCTGGTGACCTTCGCCGACCAGATTGAGCTGCAAACCCCGGTGCGCTCCACCACCTCGCACCGCCACACCCTGCTGCTCACGTTGCAGCAGCTGCTGGAGCGCCCCGCCGCCCCGCGCCGGGCCACCGACGTGTCGGGCGTGATTCACCAGATTGCCCAGCAGATTCCCAAACGCTCGTTGGTGGTGCTGTTTTCCGACATGCTGGGCCGCAACCCCGAGGAGCAGACGGCCAGCCTAGCCGCGCTGCAGCATTTGCGCCACCAGCAGCACGAAGTATTGCTGTTTCACATCATGGACCGCGCCACGGAGTCGGAATTTGCCTTTGCCGAGCGGCCCTACCTGTTTGAGGACGTGGAAACCGGGGAGCAGATCAAGCTGCAGCCGGCCCAGGTGCGCGAGCAGTACCGCGCCGCCATGCAGCAGTACGAGCAGGAACTGGCCCTACGCTGCGGCCAGTACCGCATCGATTTTGTGCCGGTTGACATTCGGGAGCCGTTCGATAAGGTGCTGTATGCCTACCTGGTAAAGCGGGGCAAAGTCCGGTAGTATGGCATTCTGGTACTGCCGCGTCTGCGGCCTCGATTACGACTACTCACCCTGGGGCCCGAATGAGGACGAGCCAAGTTACGATACCTGCGAGTGTTGTGGCGTCCAGTTTGGGGTCGACGATTATTCCGTGCTCAGCACGCAAGCGTACCGTCGCACTTGGCTAAGCAAAGGCGCGAAATGGTTCTACCCCAAGCTGCAGCCCACCGACTGGGACTTGGCCGCGCAGCTGGCCCAGGTTCCGGCCCAGTATCAGTAATTCTTCCCCCGTCTCTTTTCCACGCCCTGCATGTTGCTCGATTACCTTTTTGCAATCCTCTTCCTTAGTATTCCGTCGGCCCTGCTCACGGGCTACATTGCCCACATGAACAACCGTTCGTTGTGGCGCTGGATGCTGTTTGGGTTCTGCGTGCCCTTCGTGGCCATCTTCGTGGCCATGGTCGTGACCTACTACGACCAGAAGCGGGCCGCCCACAACCAGCCGAATTCCGACGCCGATTTGCGCTAGGCTGCTAGTCGCCCTCGGGCGTGTTGTCCAACGACTGCCACAGGTACTTACTGGCCAGGGTGCGGTAGGGCCGCCAGGGCTCGGCAATTTCCAGCATGCGGCGCAGCAGGGCCCGGCCGGTTTCCTCCAGCCCGTAGTGTTTGCGCATGGCATTCTGAATACCCAAATCACCTTCGGGAAACACGTCGGGCTGATCCAGGGCAAACATCTGCAGCATCTGGGCCGTCCAGCGGCCCACGCCTTTAATCTGGGTTAGGTGGGCGGTGAAGGCGTCGGCATCGAGCTGGCTGAGGTGGGCGTGGTCGAGCTGGCCTTGCTGGGCGAAGTCGGCAATGGCGCGCAGGTAGCCCGCTTTCTGACGCGAGATACCCGCCGCGCGCAATTCCTCATCGGTGAGCTGGGCCAGTACGCTGGGTTCGGGGTAGCCTTCGGGCAGAAACAGGCTCTGCACTTTTTTCCAGATGGCCGCCGCGGCCTTGGTCGAAATTTGCTGGCTGACGATGGCGCGCAGCAGGGCCAGGTACAGATCCTCGTGGGGCCGGGGCTGAATGGGCCGGCCCCGGGCAATAACGGCGGCCAGCACGGCATCGGCCTGGCGTAAATGGAGCAGGGCCGCTTCCATGGAAAAAGCAGGCACCGTAGGGTTCAGATCAGGCTCGGTCACTGTCGATGGGGTGAGTGGGCACGGAAACTACTTGTAGCACGTCGCCTTGGGGCGAAATCCGGACGCCGGTCAGGACCCGGCCGTACACGGCGCCGGTATCAATGTTGAGCACGTGCTGAATCGGGTCAAAATCGGGGCGGCCGTCAGTCGTGGGCGTGTGGCCGATTACCTGGAGCTTGCCAATGTTCTGCAGCGGGCCGCGCCGCCACAGAATACCGTCCGGGTTGTCTTCATCCAGTGGCTCGGGCGTATCGGCCATGCCGGCGTGGCTGACGAATAAGTGGTCATTTTCCCAGAACAGCGGCCGTTGGCCCAGCCAGGGTAGGTGGCTGGGCAGCAGTTCTTTGCGCCGGCTATACTGGGTCAGGGTCTGGCGGCCGCCCCAGAGCAGCCAGTTGGGGTAGGGGCCCTGCGGACCGTAGTGGCGCGTCATGCCTACCTCGTGGTTGCCTTTCAGAAAAACGGTTTGCCCCGGGTGCCGCTCGCTCAGGTTCATGGCCAGCGCCACGGTATCGGGCGCGAAGTTGCCGCGGTCCATCAGGTCGCCGACCTGAATGAGCAGCTCCTGCTCGGGCTGCCAGTGCTGCAGCAGCTCCAGCAGCGTGTGGTAGCAGCCGTGAACGTCACCGATTACAAACAGATTCATGGGCGAGGAAAGCGGGGCAGAGGGCGGGAATAGACTACCGGGGCGCGTGGGCGGGGTGGGCGCAAAGATGTGAGTTAGTTCTTAGTAGTAGGTTTACGGGTAAATATATTCCGTGGCTGGGCTACCCGGCCGCTGGCCGAATGGCCGCAGCTACCGGATTTTTAGAGTTCTGAATAGGACAAAAGCAAAGGCCGTACGTATTGCCCCCGCCGCCCAGTTCAAGAGCTGACCACCTTATGTTCGCCTGATGCCTCTTCGCCGAATAATTGTCCCGATTCGGGAACTGTCCGAAAGCGGCAAGCTCTCGGGCCTGCTGCTGCTGCTGGCCACTGTTGTTTCCCTGCTGGTCAGCAACTCGGCTTGGAGCCAGGCCTACCTGCATTTCTGGGAAACCAAGCTGGGCGCGGGGCCACTGGTCAAAACGCTGGCCCACTGGGTGGATGACGGGCTGATGGTCGTGTTTTTCTTTTCCGTGGGCCTGGAAATAAAGCGGGAGGTGCTCTACGGTGAGCTGACCGACTTTCGCCAGGCGCTACTGCCCATTCTGGCGGCGGTGGGTGGCGTGGCGGTGCCGGCGGGCATCTTCCTGCTGTTCAACGCCGGCACGCCCGCCAGCCACGGCTGGGCCGTGCCCACGGCCACCGACATTGCCTTCTCGCTCGGCATTCTGTCCCTGCTCGGCGACAAAGTGCCCTTCGGTCTGCGTGTCTTTCTCACGGCCCTGGCCATTATCGACGACTTGATTGCCGTGCTCATCATTGCCCTGTTCTATACGGCCGAGCTAAACCTGACCTACCTGCTGGCCGCCGGAGGGATTTTTGCCGCGCTAATCGTGCTCAACCGCCTGAAAGTAAGCTGGCTGCCGCTGTATTTCCTGCTGGGGCTGGGCTTGTGGTTTTTTGTGCTGAAATCGGGAGTGCACGCCACTATTGCCGGCGTGCTGCTGGCTCTCACCATTCCCACCGAGGCCATTGAGAAGCTGGAAGCCGCCCTGCACAAGCCCATCAGCTACCTGATACTGCCGCTCTTTGCCCTGGCCAATACTGCCATTGTCGTGTCGGCGGAGTCGGTGGGGGAACTGCTGAGTCCGCTGGGGCTGGGTATCGGGCTAGGGCTGCTGCTGGGTAAGCCGCTTGGTATCTTCGGCGCCAGCTGGCTGGCCGTGAAAGCCGGTATCTCGTCGTTGCCGGAACGCGTGACGTGGTTTAAAATGCTGGGCCTGGGCCTCACGGCGGGCATCGGCTTCACCATGGCCATTTTCATTGCCAACCTTTCCTTCTCGGACCCCGGCCGGATTGACCTGGCCAAGATTGCCGTTATCGTGGGCTCGTTGCTGGCCGCTCTGGCCGGGCTGCTGGTGCTGCACCTGGCCGACAAGGCCGACGAAAGCGAAGCTCCCGCCGACCTTGCCCTCAAGCCAGAAGTGAAAGCCTAAGCCGGGACGCTCAGCGCCAGCAGCGCCTGCTTTACCCGCTCCACCATCGTGTTGTCCACGTCGAGGTGGGTCACGAAGCGAATCATCTGGGGGCCGAACGACGAGGCCCGGATGCCCTGCTGCTCCAATTGGGCCAGGAAAGTTTCGGCCGGCATTTCGTCGGTGAGGCGGAAAATAGCCAGGTTGGTTTCGATGGGCAGCACCTCGGCCACGTAGGGCTGAGCGGCCAGCACGGCACCCAGCTCCTGGGCCCGGCGGTGGTCATCGGCCAGGCGCGCCACGTTATGCTCCAGGGCGTAGAGGCCAGCGGCGGCCAGAATGCCGGCCTGGCGCATGCCGCCGCCCATCACTTTGCGGATGCGGCGGCACTTATGAATAAAGGCCTTGCTGCCCAGCAGCACCGAGCCCACCGGTGCCCCCAGCCCTTTGGACAAGCACACCGAAATAGAATCAAAGTATTTGCCGTAGTCGGCGGCGCTTTGGCCAGTGGCTACCAGAGCGTTGAAGATGCGGGCCCCGTCGAGGTGCAGGGCCAGGCCGCGGCGCTGGGCTACTTCGGCAATGCTGGCAATGGTTTCCAAGCTGTAGCAGCTGCCGCCACCGCGGTTGCTGGTGTTTTCCAGGCAAATCAGGTTGGAAGTAGGGTAGTGCACGTTGTCGGCGGGCCGGATGGCGGCCTCCACCTGCGCGGCCGTCACGCGGCCCCGGTCGCCGGGCAGCAGGGCCACCGAGGCGCCCGAGTGAAAGGCTATGCCGCCCACTTCCCAGAGGTACACGTGGGCCGTCTGCTCGCAGATAACTTCCGACAGCGGCTCGGTGTGGGCTTTAATGGCAATCTGGTTGGTCATGGTGCCCGAGGGGCAGAACAGGCCGGCTTCGAGGCCGAACAGGGCCGCGGAGGTTTCCTCCAGCTCGCGCACGGTGGGGTCCTCCTCGTACACGTCGTCGCCGACGGGGGCACGGAGCATGGCCTCGAGCATGGCGGCCGTGGGCCGGGTGACGGTATCGGAGCGTAAATCGATAATGGGTTCAGACATAGCCGGGAGCAAAGAGAAAGTGGAAAGACAAGGAAGAAGCCGCAACTGTTTCCCGATTCAAAAATAAGACTTACTTTTGCCCCTCCTTTACAAAAAGACTTTAACCGACCCGGATATGAGCGTCACCCGACTGAAGCGGAAGCACCGCAAGAACATTGCCCGCGCCAACAACAAGCAGCGCGTTATCAAGCAACTGCTGTTGACTCCCGTTCTGAAGAACGTGGATATTGACGAACTGAAGTCCCGTTTCAACGGCGGCACGACTTCGGCCGCAGCCACTACGGCCACTGCTGAGGCGTAAGCTGCCCCAGTTGACGAAGCTGATAGTCCGCAAACCAAGACGGTAGGCAGGACGAAAATTCCCAGTCGGAAGCTGTCCTGCACATCGGCTTGCTCTCCGCGTCGGTAGGTTCTATTAGCATCAGGAAAGCGTCTTTCTCCCCGGAGAAAGACGCTTTTTGTGTTTCAAAGCCGGGCTTGGCCTGCTGCCAGTGCCCGGCTTTAGCGCCCGGCCGCGCGCAGGCCCAGCTCAATAGCCTGCAGCTGCTGCACCTTGCCGTGGGCCACTTCAAAGCGCAGCATGGTGCGCACCTTGTGAAAGCCGTGCATGCCGGCCGCGCCGGGGTTCAGGTGCAGCAAGCCCAGCTTGGGGTCGGGCATTACCTTCAGAATATGGGAGTGGCCGGAAATAAACAGACCGGGGCGCTCCTGCGTCACTAGGAGGCGGGCGGCGGGCGAGTAGTGGCCGGGGTAGCCGCCGATGTGGGTCATGAGCACCCGCAGGCCCTCGATTTCGAAGCGCTGCACCAGGGGCTGGGTCTGGCGCACGTCGCGGCCGTCGATGTTGCCATACACGCCCCGCAGCGGCGCTACGGCCTCCAGGGCCTCAATAACGGCGGCCGTGCCAAAGTCGCCGGCGTGCCAGATTTCGTCGCAGCCCGCCAGGTGGTGCAGGATGCGCTCATCCCAGTAGCTGTGGGTATCCGAGAGTAAACCGATTTTTTTCATTGCGGCGTAAAAGTAAGGCCTGTCTGAGGCTTACGGGGAATATGGGTTTGGGAAAAGCCCTGTTGTGCTAGGGCTCGGCAACAGAACCGGTTGCATCCCGTATCTTGCCCAGCTTTCCCCGATTTCCGTATGCCGAATTTTATGCTGTGTTTTGCAACGGACCCCGGCGTCTCTTCCTCATTTTCTGCCCCTCAGATTACCCTGCGATGAACGTCTTCATCAACGATATTCCGCTGATTATCAAAAAGAACAGCGAGAAGATATACAAGCACCGCTACGACCTGATCTTGAACGCGGAGGATGAATTCAGCTCCAAAGATCTGATCGGCGACGTGCTGGTGCGCGACGTGACAGACCCCTTCATCGACCGGATCCTGCGGCTGATGGAAGTCAAGAAGCTCAAGAAGCTTAAGTCGCTGACGTTGCTGGCCCGCAAGAAGAAGCGGCTCATCCTGCACCTGAAAGACCAGTTCCGCATCGTGAAGGCCGCCGGCGGCCTTGTAGTGAAGGATGGCATGGTGCTGATGATCTACCGCCTCGGCAAGTGGGATTTGCCCAAGGGCAAGCTCAAGAAGGACGAGGACCCGGGCCTGGGTGCCCTGCGCGAAGTGGAGGAGGAGTGCAACATCAAGGTGGAAATGGGCGAAGAGCTGCCCAGCACCTGGCACTCCTACGCCTACAACGGCAACAAAATTCTGAAGAAGACGAACTGGTACATCATGAGCTGTTCCGACGACTCGCTAATGAAGCCCCAGGCCGAAGAATACATTGAAGAGGTACGTTGGATGACCCCGCAGGAGGCTTTGGCCGTATTAGACAAAGCTTACGCTTCGATTGCCCTCGTGGTGCGCCATTATCTGGGCGAAACCTCCGGCACGGAGCCAGCGAAAGAGTCGGCCAAAGAAAAATAACTTAACCTCACGTACTGCTTATGCGCCCGTTCCGCTACTTGCCTTTTGTCTTATTACTGAGTGGCGTTGCCGCGTGCACCGGCAGCCAGAATGCCTCCGAAAACAGCGCCCCCAAAACCGAACAGGGCACGGCCGCCAATCCCAGCCAGCTGGATATGCCTTCCCTGGTCGGCAAAAATATCGACCAAGTACGCCGGGCCCTGGGCAAGCCGCTCGAAGGCAAGGACGAAGCCATCGGCCTGGAGCCCAACTCGGAGCAGATGAAAAGCACGAAGGGTGCCGACTGGATCAACACCTTCGAGAAAAGTGGCTCGACTATCGTCGTCACCTTCAATGCCAAGTCGCGCAAAGTGCTCGATATGGTGCTCATCGGCTCGGATGAGGATGAGCTGATGCGCCGGGGCAACCTGGTTATGACGGCCCCCGAGTACATCGTGCTGCCCGTACCCGACCCGAAGCGGCCCCAGGCTATTTCGGGCGTCCGGATGGTGTCGCGCCGCTAGTAGCCTAGCTGCCGGCCGGAGTTTCGTAAACGGGCAGCTGAAACGGCACGAAATCATCCACATTGCCGCCAAAGCGGTGAATTTCGCGGATGATGGTGCTGCTGATAGCGGCCAAAGCCGGGGAAGTAATCAGAAACACGGTTTCCAGCTCCGGATTCACGTGCCGGTTGGCCTGGGCAATAGTGTTCTCGTATTCGAAGTCGGTGGTGTTGCGCAGGCCGCGCAGCAGAAACTTGGCCCCCACTTCGCGCGCATACGTGGCCGTCAGGCCCTTGTAGGCCCGCACCGACACGCGCGGCTCCTCCCGGAATACGTCCTCAATCATGGTTACCATCTGCTCCACGGGCAGGTAGCGCGACTTGCTGCTGTTGTTGCCGATGGCAATAATGACCTCATCGAACAGCGCGGTACCGCGCCGCACCACGTCGAGGTGGCCATTGGTAAACGGGTCGAAGGAACCAGGGAAGAGAGCAATGCGCTTCATGCGTCGCGGAATGGATGGTTTTGGCAGCACGAAGGTGAGAAAAACCTTGAATTAATGTGCTGATGCGGAGAATATGCTACTGCAGAACTCGTGTCCTTGCGAGGCGCCTCAAGCGGCGTCAATCCGTCCTCTGCGCGGTACGCAATGACCTTTTACCAGAAAGCCCCTTCCTACTGCGGTAGCAAGGGGCTTTTCACGTTAGAACGCTCAGCACATTTCAGCGGACGGATTAGCGGTGCTGTCCTGCGGGTGCCGCGGCTGCGCCTCGCAAGGACTGCTGGCTTATTCGCACAGATGCAGGCTGTAGAGCTCGAAGTAGCGGTACTCGAACACGTCGTTCAACCGGTAGCTGTAGGCCAAATCGAAGGGACGGTTGCCGAAGCGGATGTTGCGGATGTATTTGCGCAGAATGGTAAACAGCTCGGAGTCGTGCATCAGGTCGCCCCACACCACCACGCCGTCCTGGTCGGGGTTGAGCTGCAGTTCCTGCATTACCAGGATGGTGTAGTAAATCAGGTCTTCGGGCGTGGCAAAGGCAAACACGTTGCAGAACTCCAGGCGCTTGTCGCGCACGGCCACGATGGTAACTTCCTGGTGGCCGAGGCTGAGGTAGAGGCGGCGCGGGGCGGCCACTTCGCTCTGGTGAATAATGCCTTCGAGCAAAGCGCTGGTCTGGTGTAGCATCTTGCCGGTCGGGTAGGTAGCCTGAAACCAGCGCGCCAAGGCTTTTTCGGCCGCAAACACGCTCACCATTTCCATGCTGGAATGCCGGTAGCTCCCCACCGTTTCTTCCTCGGGGTCGAGGGCATGGTGCAGCCGCAGGTACGCCGCTTCGTCGCCGGGGCGCAGCAGCGGGGCCGGAAGCAGGGTAAAGGATCGGTTTTGCACGGCTAGGCGTACTTGGTTCCACCCGGTCCGGCCGAGCAGGTCGTGCTCCTGGGCCAGGGCCTGAAACTGCTCGGCCCAGGTTGCGGTATTCGATACGGCATAGTCTTCCAGAGCCACAAACTTATTGCGGCGAATGTCGGCCACGCCCAGCCGCAGGCCGTTGGCCCCGGCAGTTAAGTACAGGTTGCAGCCCGCCGGCGACGCGGTTTCCAGCGTTTCATCGCGCAACGACTGCAAGGCAACTGGCGGGGCGGGAAGGGGCAAAGCGGCGGCAGACAAAGGGTTAGAGGACACGGCAGAGCGGAGAAATGCGGCAATAGGACCGTTAAAGGTACGAAAGGGCCGCGAACCGCTCCGCAGCAAATCGGCCACCGGCCAGCGCGTTACTGAAACAGGATGTGGGGAATAAACACGTCGTCGAGGCTGATGACGTGGCGGATGATGGGGTGAAGCTGCGTGGGCAGCAGCGCGCCCAGCTGGCGTGGCGTGAGAAAAGCCAGCCCGGTGAGCAGCTGGGCTTCGGGGCTGTGCTCGGGGTCGGAGCCCAGGCGCGGCGTGGCTTTTTCGTCCACGAGCCTGACTTCGAAAAACAGCTCCAGCGCCTGCAGGGAGTCGGTTTTATACTCGTGCAGGTGCAGGAAACGACCTACAACTACTTCCAGGCCGGTTTCCTCCCGGTACTCGCGGCGCAGGCACTCCTGAATGGTTTCGCCAAACTGCCAGCCCCCACCGGGCGGCGACCAGAATGGCAGCTCCCCCGCCAGCAGGCCCCGGTGCGCCGTCAGCAGCATGGCGCCCTGGTGAATGAGCATACCGCACACGCGCACCCGTACCTGGCCGGTGTAGGCCTGCAGAAGCGAATCGGGGAGGGCAGCGGAAGGAGCGGGAAAAGGAGGTTGCATACCGAATGGGCAATAGGAGCTAGGAATTGGTGGTAGTAGGAGGCGAGGAGCGGCGGAAAAACAGGCGGCGGAACCGGCCCCCCAAATACAGGAGCAGCACGACGACCAGGCCCGCCATAACCAGCGGCAGAAACAGGCCCAGTACAGAACCGGCAACGGCCAGAAAGTTCTCCAGCGTGGCCAGAATCGGGTTGCCGAAGCCGCCCGTTGTGGCCGTGGAGCCGGCCCGCAGCAGCGCCGTACCACTCTGCACCATGCCGGCCGTGCCGCCGCCCACCAGTACGCCCAGACCCCAGCGCACCACCGGGTCGAGGTCGGGCAGGGCCGAGGTCATGAGCAGGGTGCCGGCTATAAACGAGGCCGGCGTGGTAATCGTATCCAGAAAGTTGTCGATAACCGGCACGTAGTAAGCCAGCATTTCGGCTAGGGTGGCAGTGGCCAGCACGCCGAAAGCCACCCAGGTACCCAGCCACGCAAAGCCCGGCGACGGGGCCATGAAGCCGGACAGATAGGCCAGATTGGCCGCCAGCAGCGGCACGAAGATGCGGAAGCCGCTGCAGGCTGCAAGCGCCAGACCCAGGCCCCCGGCTACCAAATACTCTAGTGTTGTCATGGGCATAGTACGGGCTCAGGAAAGGCTGTGGCGGGAAGATACGCAAGCCGGCGGATTGCGGCCGCCGGCCCGGTGCGTACCTTTGCGGCATGAGTACTACTGCCACCCCTGAGCTAAACGTTGAAACCCTCGAAGTTCGCATCCGTCGCAAGCTGGAACGCCAGTATTTTATGCATCTTATCGGCGCCGACCTCACCACCATCGAGTCGGGCCGCGTGGTGTTTGAACTGAAGCTGGAGCAGCACCACCACCAGAACTTGGGCTTTGCGCACGGTGGTTTGGTGGCTACGATGTCGGACCTGGCTGCCGGCTTTGCCGCCCTCACGCTGGTGCCCGAAGGTCAGGGCGTCGTCACGGCCGAGCTGAAAACGACGTATCTGCGGCCCGGAACCGGCCAGACGCTGCGGGCCGTGGGTTGGGTGCTGAAGCCGGGCCGCCGCCTGCATTTCTGCGAAGCCGAGGTGTGGAGCGACGATGTGCTGGTAGCTAAGGCCTCGGCCACGATGGCCGTGGTGGAGTTGTAGCCAAGCATTGATGGCGCAGAATCACCGGCCGACGCCTTTTCCGTACCTCTTTCTTTTCGGCCTAGTCCGGGAGTGCTGCTATGAATTCGCCGAATAAAGTGAAGCTCGGGTTATACATCGTCGCGGTGCTGGCCATGAGCTGCAGCCCGGATGCACCCGTGCGGGAGCAGCCGGCCGCTACGGTGGTGCCGCCCGACCCAGGACCCATCGACGACCATACGCTGGCCTACATCGACAGCCTGCAGCAGGCCGTGACGCAGCACCAGTCGCTGGCCGCCCTGCAGAAGCTCGATTCCATGGCCTGCATCAGCGAAGGCTACGTGACCGAGGCCGTAGACGAAGCGGCAGCTATTATCTGGGACCAGCAGTTCACATTTCTGCTCGATTACCTGTATCAGCACCCTGGGTCGCTGCTGCGGCCGCAGCTGATCTGGGGCCAGAGCACCCGGCTGGCTACCGCCAACGAGCGGCAAGCGGCGCTAACTACTTTCAAGGCTACGGCCCTGGATAGTGCGCGTCGGGCGGGACTTTCTACGGCCGAAATGGTGTTCTTGCAGAAGATTCTGAGCGAGGTCAATCCGGCCCTGCTCGATTAAAGGGCCTTCGGGGCCCGCTTCCCTTATTCTCTCTATGCTTTCCGTTCGCACCCCTTCCGTTCGCGACTATTTTGCTTTCGACCCCACGCAGGACCAGGCCACGCTGTTCCGGAAGCTCGACGAGTTTCTCCAGGATGATTTGCCGGGCCGCAAGGTGTTCGTGCTGCGCGGCTACGCCGGTACGGGCAAAACCACCGTGGTCAGCGCCCTGGTGCAGTGGCTGCACCGCATGCAGCGCAAATACACCCTGATGGCGCCCACGGGCCGGGCGGCCAAGGTTATGAGCGCCTACTCGGGCGTGGCGGCCAGCACGATTCACAAGAAAATCTACCGCCAGACCTCCGCCACGCCCTCCGACAGCCTCTCGTTTCAGCGCCAGCCCAACCGCACTACCGACACGCTCTACATCGTGGACGAGGCCTCGATGATTTCGGACGAGAAATCTTTCGGCGAAAACGGCCTGCTCGACGACCTGATGGGCTACGTGTTTGAGAAGCCCAGCAACAAGCTGCTCGTCATCGGCGACACGGCCCAGCTGCCGCCCGTAGGCCAGGCTCTGTCGCCGGCCCTCGACCCCGAGCTGCTGGCCCACCGCTTCAAGGCCAAAGTCGATGGCGTGGAGCTGCGCCAGGTAATGCGCCAGGCCGAAGAATCGGGCATCCTGATGAACGCTACGGCCCTGCGCGAAGAGCTGCGCCAGGAAGCGCCCCACATTCAGTTCTTCACCAAAGGCTACCCCGATATTTTTCGCGTCGGTGGCGACAAACTCGAAGACGGCCTGCGCTGGGCCTACAAGAACTTCGGGCACGAAAACACGACCATCATCTGCCGCTCCAACAAAAACGCCAACCTGTATAACCAGATGATCCGGCGCACCTTGTTTGATGCCGAGGAAGAAATCGAGGCCGGCGACTACCTGATGGTGGTGCGCAACAACTACTTCTGGCTGCCCAAAGACTCAGAAATGGGCTTTCTGGCCAACGGCGACTTTGTGCAGGTAACCAAAATCGTGCGGCGGCAGGATGAGTTCGGCTTCCGCTTCGCCGATGCCCGCGTGCGGTTCGTGGATTATCCCGACGAGGAGGAGCAGGAAGTGAAGCTGCTGCTCGACACGCTGCACACCGAAAGCCCGGCCCTGCCCGCCGACCGCAGCAACGAGCTGTACAAGACGATTTCTGAGGATTACGCCCATCTCACTACCAAGCGCGACAAAAGCGCGGCCCTGCGCAAAGACCCGTTTCTGAACGCCCTGCAGGTGAAGTTTGCCTACGCCCTGACCTGCCATAAAGCCCAGGGTGGCCAGTGGCAGGCCGTTTTCGTCGACCACGGCTTCCTGAAGGACGAGATGGTGAACAGCGAGTTTGCCCGCTGGCTCTACACGGCCGTCACCCGCGCTTCCGACCGGCTGTTTCTGCTGAATTTCAACCAGAAGCTGGTAGGCGATGCGCCGGTGGAAAGAGAATATTAGAACAAATAGTAGCACATAAATGTGATTGGGCATCACATAAAGTGGGGATGCGGAGGGTTTTCGGCGGCAGTAGCTTGCAGCCAAATTCTTCCTCTAACCTTTTCCCGCTATGAAAACCTTCCTTTTCGCCACCCTTTGCTTGTTCCTAACGGTAATGGGAGCAACGGCCCAAACCCGTGAAATCTACACCAGCCCCAAGTTCGGTGCGCTGGCCAAAAGCCACAAGACCCTGGCCGTTTTGCCCTTCACCGTCACCCTGCAGCTGCGCCCCAACGAGGTAACCAAGAACGGCGGCCCGGAAGGCGTGGCCAAGCTGGAGCAGCGCGAAGGCCTGGATGTGCAAAGTGCCCTGCAGTCGTACTTCCTGAAGCGCAAGGAAGAAAACGACATGACTGTGGAGGTGCAGGACCTGGCCCGCACCAATGCGCTGCTGGCCAAAAACGGCGTTACGGCGGCCAATATGGCTACCTTCACGCCCGAGCAGCTCGCGCAGTTTCTGGGTGTGGATGGAGTCATTTCCGGCACCTTCACCAGCACCCAGCCCATGTCGGCCGGGGCGGCGGTGGCTATGTCGGTGCTCGTGGGCATGAGCGGGCCTACCAACACGGGCAAGCTGATGATTAACATCAACGACGGGGCTACCGGCGAGCTGCTCTGGAAGTACGACAAGTCGCTGTCGCGCGGCTTTGGCAGCGACACGAATACCATCGTCACGACCATCATGCGCAAGGCGTCCCGGCAATTTCCTTACTCCAAGGAGTTTAAAGAATAGGCCGGACGTGCCCTGAGCAGCAGATTCAAGCCCGCATCTGAACCTCGGGTGAGGGTAGCAGGTTGTGGTTGACGGGAGGAGAGCTGAGGTGGCGAAAACTGGCAGGATAGTTGGCTCCCACCTCAAAATCCTTAAATTTGTTAACCTCAATTTACTAACGAAATCACCTCATGAAAAAGGCACTCATTCTGGCTTTGTCGCTTTCGCTGACGGGCTTGGCAGCTCAGGCGCAGTCGGCAGCAGTAAAGCCCGCCAACGCGCAGGAGAAGGTAGCTGGCCCTCAGATTCAGTTTGAAGAAGTGAAATACGACTTCGGCACCATCAAGCAGGGCGACGTGGTAGACCATACGTTCAAATTCAAAAACGTGGGCACCCAACCGCTGGTCATTTCCAACATCGGCGTGAGCTGCGGCTGCACCACTCCCGACTGGACCAAGGACCCCATCATGCCCGGCAAAAGCGGCGTCATCTCGGCCAAGTTTAACAGCGCCGGCAAGATGGGCATGCAAAACAAAGTGCTGACCGTAGAGTCGAACTCGGCCGGCGGCAACGCCATGGTAGCCCTGGTAGGCGAAATAAAAGACGCTGCCTCCGCCAACGCTACGCCCACAATGACCGTCGAGTCGAAGACCAACGGCGTGATGGACGAGAAAGATGCCAAGCAGAAATCGAAGATTGGCGACAACAAAATCAAAGCGAAGCGCAAGTCTTCGTAATTAGTTGTAACGACATATAAAAAGGCGGCCTGCATCAGCAGGCCGCCTTTTTTGTTGATTTCATATGGTCATTGCGAGGAGGTACGACGAAGCAATGACAAGGGGGGGGGATATCAGCTCACCATCTCCCTATTGCACCTACATCTGCCGGGCGGCGAGCAACAGGCTGATCCAGCCGGCAATGAGCAGCAGGCCACCCAGAGGAGCTACGGCGCCGAGCTTGGTGATGCCGGTGAAGCACAGGGTGTAGAGCGAGCCGCTGAAAATCAGGACCCCGCCCAGCCACAGCCAGGCCGTGGTGCCCAGGCTTTTCAGTTCGGGGCGCACGGCCAGCAGAATGCCCACGGCTAATAGGGCCAGGGCGTGGTAGAACTGGTAGCGCACGGCGGTTTCGAAGGTCTCGAAGCGGCCGGAGGCTTCCAGCATCTTGCGCAGGCCGTGGGCCCCGAAGGCGCCGATGGCCACGCCCAGCCCGCCCAGCAGGGCCGCGAGTTGAATGATAAGTCGAGCAGTCATGTATCGTTGTTGGTTGTTCGTTGTCTGTTGTTAGCTGTTGGTTTCCGGTTGTTCGTTATTTGGGCAGCGTGAGCTACCACGAATAACTATCAACCTGCAACCCCATAATTGCGGGCCCCAAAAATAGCGCTGCCGACCCGAATCAGCGTGCTGCCTTCCTCCAAGGCCAGGCGGTAATCGGAACTCATGCCCATGGATATTTCCCGGAAAGCTGGCTGCTGGGCAAAATAGCGGGCCTGCAGCTGCTCGAAGTAGCCGCGCAGTTCGCCAAACTCGCGGCGCAGGTGCGGTTCGTCGTCGGTGTTGGTTGCCACGCCCATCACGCCGGTTATCAGCACGTGGCGCATGGCCTGGTAGGCTTCCGACTGCAGAATTTCTTCGGCCTCGGGCAGGGAAAGACCGAATTTAGTTTCCTCGGCGGCAATGTGAAACTGCAGCAGGCACTGAATCACGCGGCCGTGCTTGGCAGCCTGCTTCTCGATTTCCTGGAGCAGCTTGAGACTGTCGACGCTCTGGATGGTGTGCACGAAAGGCGCCACGTACTTCACCTTGTTAGTCTGTAGGTGACCAATGAGGTGCCACTCAATGTCCTGGGGCAGCTCGGGCTGCTTGGCCACGAGTTCCTGCACCTTGTTTTCGCCGAAAAGACGGGCTCCCGCGTCGTAAGCTTCCTGCAATAAAGCTACCGGGTGCGTCTTGGTAACGGCCACCAGCCGGGCCCCAGTGCCCTGCAGTTGGCTTTCAAAGTAGCGGAGATTTTCGGCAATGGGCATTTTATAAATGTGCTAATGGGTTGGAATGTGGATAATGTGGAAAAGGCATTGGTGTTGTCTGTTACAGCTTGAAGGAGGCTGCCTTTCACATTTTCCTCATCAGCACATTCAAGCACATTTCTCACAGTAACAAAAGTCAGTCTTCCAGGGAGTTGGTGAGAAACGTGTTTTTCAGGCCCAGCCACAGCAGCCACAGACCCACGCTCCAGAACAGATAAATGCGGTAATAGTCTTTCGTGTTGCGGTAGCGGGTCTGCTTGATTTCGGATTTCTCGTACTCATCGATGCGGCGGAACACGCCGCGCAGGGCCCCGTTGTCGGTAGCCCGGAAAAACTGGCCTTCCCCGGCCTGGGCCAGCTGGCGCATGGTGGTTTCGTCGAGCTGGGTTTCCACGAAGCGCGGGCGGCCGTTGGCATCCTGGCCGTAGGGCACGAAGCCATCCTTGCCCAGCCCGATGGTGTAGATTTTCACGCCGTAGACGTGGGCCAGCTGGGCCGCCGTGAGCGGGTCGAGGCTGCCGGCGGTATTCTCGCCATCCGAAATCAGAATGCAGACTTTGGTGCGGCTACGGGAGTCGCGCAGGCGGTTGGTGGCTACGCCCAGGGCCGTGCCGATGGCCGTGCCGTCGTTGGCAATCATGCCCAGCTTCAGGCCTTGCAGGTTTTCGCGTAGCAGCTCGTAGTCGGTGGTAAGCGGGGCCAGGGAGTAGGCGTCGCCGGCAAACACGACCAAGCCGATCCGGTCGCCGGAGCGGCCATCGACAAACTCCCGGGCCACGCGCTTGGCGGCTTCCAGGCGGTTGGGCCGCAAATCCTGCAGCTCCATCGACGACGACACATCCACCAGCAGCAGAATATCGATGCCCTGCCCGGTTTGCACCACCCGCTCGTCGGTGCGCTGGGGCCGGGCCAGGGCCACAATGCCAAAGGCCAGACTCAGGCCCAGCACGATATCGGGCACGAAGCGCAGCCCAGCGCTCCAGTCGTGGCGCAACTCACCGGCCACGAAGGCTACGCCCAGGCGGGGCCGGCGACGGTGGATCAGCAGCCAGCGCACCAGAAACAGCACCGGAATCAGGGCGATGAGCAGCAGCAGGCGCGGCTGCTGCCAGCTGTAGCTCGTGAGCGTGGCATAGCGCAGGCCGTCCACCATCGGGACCAGAAAGCGTTGCCAGAGCTGATTCATGCGGGGTGGATAAGGGAAAAGAAAGCGGCAATCTACGCCCGCAGCCGGGCGGAAACCAAGTCGTAGCGCCGTTGGGCAAAGTCGCGCAGCAGCTCAAAGGCCAGGTCGGTTTCGGCTTCTTCCTCCGTAAACTGGTTGCCGTAGATAACCCGGTCGGTGATACGCAGGGCGGTATTCACGTCGTAGTCGTTTTCGTAGTGGGCTACTATTTCCCTGGTTGTCAGGCTGTTGATGGTGTTGTCTTCGAGGCCGGTAAGGTAGTTTTTCCAGAGCGTAATGGCCCGCTCCATGTTGGTCAACGACCTGGACAGCGTAAACCGCTCGATGTGGCGGGCATACTGCGCCAGAAAATAGGCGTGGTTTTTCCGAAGCCGGTAGCGCTGGTAGCGTTGGCGCAGGGCCCCCCGGAACCCGATAAACACGCCGCCCAACAGCACGGCCACTATGCCCGAGCCAGCCAGCCAGTAGGGGTAGTTGAACTGCGCGGGCACCGCTACCAGCCGGGTGTTCTGACGTAGTACCGGAGCTTCGGGGCCGGCCACGGGCGGGGCCGTGCGCGCCAGCCGCACAGAGGCCGGTGTGCTGGGTACTGTCACAGTGTCGTTGCCCTGGAGCAGCGTCACGGGCAGGCTCAGGCGCTGCACCGAGTCGAGGGTGAAGGTGCGCAGGTGGTAGATGGTACGGTCCAGGCTCTGGCCGCGGCGGGTGCGGGTGGGGTAGAAGGTTTTACCCACGTACTCGAAGGGCTTAAACTCGGCCGTAGAATCGGGAAAAATCACCTCCAGGCCCGGGGCGTGGGCGTAGCTCAGCTCGTAATCAATGATTTCGCCGACGCGGGTAATGGGCCGCATAAACCGGCTGCGGGGCACGGGCGGCGCCTCCTGCGCGGGGCGGCCCGCGGCGGGCAGCACGAAAAGCAACGCGGTAGCAAGGGGAAGGAGGCAGCGCATGTCTATACCCGGCCTCCCCGCTGGTTGCGCCGCCGAAACAGCCGCACAAGCTGAGGCACGAAGTCCGTATCGGTGGCAATGGACAGGAACTCGGTGCGGTGGCGGCGGCAGATCTGCCCGATTTGCTCCCGGTTCTGCTCGTAAGTGGCCCGGTACCGCTTGCGAAACGATTCGGCCGAGGTATTCACCCACACGGTGCGGCCGGTTTCCTGGTCGAGCAGGGGCACGATGCCCAGGGGCGGAAACTCCTTTTCGCGCTTATCCAGCAGCTGCAACACCACCAGATCGTGCTTGCGGGCCAGCATAGTTAGCTCCCGCTCGTAGTTGGTATCGATGAAATCGGAAATGAGCAGGATGATGCTGCGGCGCTTGAGCAGCCCCAGGGCCTGTTTGATGCCGCCGCCCACGGCCGTCTGCCGGGAACGAGGCTCCAGCTCAAACAAACGCTTGATCAGCGAATAGGCATGGTGAATGCCCTTGCCGGGGGCCAGATACAGCTCTTTCTGGCTGGAAAAGGCCAGAATACCCAGCTGAGCACCCTGCCGGGCGGCGGCCAGGGCCAGAATGCCGCAGATTTCGCGGCCCACATCGATCTTACGGCGGCCTTCGGCGCCCACCTGCTGGGAGGCACTCACGTCGAGCAGCAGCAGCACCGACTGCTCCCGCTCTTCCTTGTAGGTCTTCACGAAGGTGCCGTGACCCTTGCTGGACACGGCCCAGTCGATGGCGCGTACCTCGTCGCCGTACTGGTAGAGGCGCACGTCGTCGAATTCGAGGCCGGTACCTTTGAAAACGGAATGAAAATCGCCCTGTAGCTGTGCATCCGCGGCCTTCAGAATGCGTATTTCCATCTGCCGCAGCTTCCGGACAAGTTGTTGGAAAGGAGTAAGGGCCGGTGAATTCATTTCAGCTAAACTACGGGTTCCTCCTAACTTTGCACGCGTGAAAAAGCTTCCCATCTGCCTGGCCCTGATTCTGAGTGCGTTGCTGGCTGGCTGTCAGCGGCCGGAAGAGGCCGTGCCGCCCTCCAGCCTGCTGCCCAAAGAGAAAATGATTCAGCTGCTGGTAGAGGTGCACCTGAACGAGAGCCGCGTGGAAGGCTCCCGCATGCGCGCCGACTCGGCCCAGGCCCTGTTCAACCAACTGCAGAAAGACATGTTCTGGCGCCACGAGGTGTCCGATTCCGCGTTCTGGCAGAGCTACCGCTACTACGCCGTGCACGAGAAAGACCTTGACGAAATGTACGGCATCGTGCTCGACAGCCTGGCCATGCGCAAGGTGAAGATGCAGGCCATGCCCAAGCAGTAGCGCGGCCTCGGGCTACGCCAGGCGGCTGCCGTTGGGCACCGGCCCGGCCAAAGCGGCCAGCACAATGTGGCCCTCGGCATCGGGGGCGCCGGTGACGAGCACCTCCGAGCGAAACGGCCCGATTTGCTTCACCGGAAAGTTGACCACGCACAGCACCTGCCGGCCCACCAGATCAGCCGGCATGTAGTGGTGGGTAATCTGGGCGCTGGAACGTTTCTGGCCCAGCTCGGGGCCTAGGTCGATGAGCAGTTGGTAGGCCGGCTTGCGGGCCTGGGGAAATTCGCGGGCTTGGAGAATGGTGCCGACGCGCAAATCGACGCGCTCAAAGTCGGCCCAGGAAATAGGAGCAGCAGAGTTCATGGCCGCAACTTAGCAAACCGAAGGCTAAGGCTGGGAGGCGAACTTCTCCAGCAGCGCCAGGCGCTGCTTCACCTGGGCTTCCCAATAGGTTTGCTTCACGGTGTTCAGGCCGTGGTTGCTTTCCCGGTCGTAGTTGAACTCCTCGCGCTTCCAGGCCGCAAACGAGGCGGTTGTCAGGTTCTTAAACGCGGGGTTCAGATGCTCACAGTCCAGCTTGATAAGACTGATTTTCTGGCGCAGCATACGGGCGTGCAGCTCCGTAATATCAAAGTGCAGCTGCTCGTGGCGCAGCAGCTCGGGCGAGGCCTTGCCTTTGTCGCGCACCCACGACTCGGTGGGAATAAACACGGCCTTCACCTCCGAGGAAAACACGTAATCCTTGCAGCCTACCTGCACGTCGATGTTGGCGGCCGTGAGGGCGGCCAGCTGCTCGGTGGGCTGGGGCTTGGCCTGGAAGTCGGCCCAGGTAAGCGGCCGGTTGGCCGACCAGCCAATCAGGGCCGGAGCGGGCTTGGGCGTAGCCGGCTGCGGACCTTGCAGCAGGAGAACGGGTAGCAAAAAAGAGAAAACGAACATAAGCTATAGCAGGAAAGTACAATCGGCAACGCCCCAGAGCATGGCTTGCGAGCAAAACTACATTCGCCGAATTTCAATTCCCCGCTACTCAAATCTCGTGCTCAAATCCGGACCCGTATTAGCGGGCTATGGTGGCGGTGGCCGGAGTCACCAGGGAGGCGCTGTGCTGGCGGAAGCGCCACAGCAGCATCACGGCCACCAACGACAGGCCCGTGAGCAGACCAATCCACACGCCGGTAGCGCCCAAGTGCAGGCGGGTGCTGAGCCAATAGCCGAAAGGCAGGGCAATGGCCCAATACGCCAGCAGCGCGACGACCGAGGGCACCTTCACGTCTTCCAGCCCCCGCAGGGCGCCCAAGCCAACGACCTGGAGCCCGTCGGAAATCTGGAACAGGGCCGCAATCAGCAGTAGGGTGGCCGCCTGGGCTACCACTTCCGGGTCGTCGTTGTAGAAGTGCGGAATCAGGTGGCGGCCCACAATCAGGAGCAGGGCCGTGGCGGTCATAAACAGGAAGGTAATCAGGTAGGCCGTAAAGCCCGCCTGCCGCGCGCCCTGGGCATCTCCGTGTCCCCGGAAATTACCAACCCGGATAGTCGCCGCCGCCGCAATGCCGCTGGCTGCCATGTAGGTCACCGATGCTACGTTGATGGCAATCTGGTGGGCGGCTAGGGAGGTAGCGCCGAGCCAGCCAATCATGATGGCGGAAAAGCTGAAAGCCCCCATTTCAAACATCATCTGCACCCCGATAGGCGCGCCCAACGCTACCAGGCGCCGAATGGTGGCCCCGTCGGGCCGCAGCCAGTGGGTGGCAGCCGCACGGTAGGGCGCCAGGCGCTGGGCCCGCAGCACGTAGGCCGCCATGAGGATGGCCATCAGAATGCGGGCAACCAGCGTAGCCCAGGCCGCGCCCATCATGCCCATCTTGGGTGCCCCGAAGTTGCCAAAAATCAGCATGTAGCACAGCAGCGCGTTGACCACGTTGGCCATCAACGACAGGATCATGGCTTGGCGCGTGAGGCCCAGGCCTTCGGCAAACTGCTTGAAACCCTGAAAGATCATCAGGGGAAACAGGGACAGGAACATCACCCGCACCCAGGGCGCGGCCAGGGCCACCACTTCGGTTGGCTGGTCGAGGTACTTCAGGAAAGGTGCCACCAGAAACCCCACGCCAGCCAGCACCAGGCCCGCCACGGTGCTGAGCCACACGCCCCCGGTGAGCAGGTTGCCCAGAGTCGGAATGTCGCGCTTGCCGTCGGCGGCGGCTACCATGGGCGTAATGGCGAAGGACAGGCCCATGCCGAAAATCATGACCACGGTGCTCACGCTCACGCCCAACGACACGGCCGCCAGGGGCAGCTTGCCGGTTTGGCCCACCATCACACTGTCGCATACGCTCACCAGGATATGGCCCAGCTGGCTCAGCACGACAGGGTAAGCCAGCAGCAGGGTGGGTTTGATATGGGGGCGAATCTGAGCAAATGGCATGGGGCAGGGCAAAAACGAGGCGCAAAGGTACGACGCCTGTTGGGCCGGGCAGCTGGCAAACCAGAAATAAGCTGCCTTAGCCTGCCGCCAGCAGCACGGCCAGGCGGCACAGGGCCTCGTGTAGCTGCGCCTCGGGCACGGCGTAGGACATTCGGAAAAAACCTGGCGCGTCGCAGCTGGCGCCATCCACGACTTCCACGCCCGCGGCCCCAAGCCGTGCAGCCAGCTCGGCCGAGGCCGCCTCAGGTTCCAGATTGGGATTCAGAAACGCCCGAAAGTCGGGGAAGACGTAGTAGGTGCCCGCCGGGAACTGGTTCCTGAGCCGGGGAATTTCCGCCAGCGCCGCCCGCATCAGCTCCCGGTTGGCTTCCAGGCCCGCGCATAGCTCCCGGCTAATAGCCTCAGTGTGCTCGGTAGCAGCCAGGGCCGCCGCCTGCGACAGGGCCGCTACCGGTGCGGCCGTGGCAAACTGCCAGGCCGCGCACTGTCGCGCCACTGCCACCGGAGCCACCAGGTAGCCCACGCTCCAGCCGATAAGGGCCAGTGACTTGGAGTAGCCACTGACCACCACGTGCTGCCGCAACGGGTCCTCAAACTCCAGCAGGGACGGCACCCGGTCGGCAGCAAAGCAGATACCATCGTAAATCTCGTCGGACACGACCATTAGCTGCGGCCACTGCCGCGTTACCTGGAGCAGAGCTTCCAGCTCGGGCCGGGTGTAAACGCGGCCGGTGGGGTTATTAGGGTTGCTTAGCAGCAGCAGCCGGGTGCGGGGCGTGAGAGCCGCCTGCACGGCATCTAGGTCTAGCGCATAGTCATTAGTGGCATCAAGCGGGAGCGTGCGGAGCCTGCCCCCGGCTTTTTCCACCAGCCCCCGAAACCCGAACCAGTTGGGTGTGAGCAGCAGTACTTCGTCGCCGGGCTGGAGCAGGGTTTTCAGCAGGGCCAGCAGCGCCGGCTTGGCGCCGGGCGTTACCACTACCTGCTCGGGCGTAACGACCGCGCCCTGCCGCTGATAGCGCGCGACCAGCGCCGTGCGCAGGGCCGGTAGTCCTTCAATAGGGCTGAGCGGCAAAGGACCCGCCTGCAGTACCTGTGCGGCCTGCTGCACGGCCGCCACGGGCGGGTTGAAATTGCCATAGCCCGAGGCCAGGCTGATACTAGTCGGGAAAGAAGTCATGCGCGAAACTACTGATGCTTGGCCAGCACCAGCAACTTTTAGTGCATTCTAGCGGCGTTACGCGCCCGGAGCCAGCACCACATCGGCGAAGTAGTCGTGCTCGTCGGTAAAGAAATGCGCGACTTCCAGCCCGGCTTCGGTGGCGGCCTGCTGAATGATGTGGCGGGTAAACTTGTAGGAGTTTTCGGTGTGAATCACCTCCCAGGCGTCGAAAGCCACGGTTTCGTCCAGGGCGTCAATCCGCACGCGCTGCTCCCGCGTGCTGACCAAATAGGAGCGGACCGCTCCGCTGAGCGGGTCGTAGTCGGTGTAGTGCTGCCAGCTGGTCAGGTCGAAGTCGGCGCCCAGCTCCCGGTTCAGGCGCGTGAGCAGATTCAGGTTGAAGGCGGCCGTTACGCCCTGCGCGTCGTCGTAGGCAGCCCGGATCTGGCGCGGATCCTTCTGCAGGTCGAAGCCGATGAGCAGCCGGTCGTCAGGAGTAAGGGGCTGGGCCAGCTTACGCAGGAATTCGCGCCGGTCGGCGGGCAGAAAGTTGCCGATGTTGGAGCCCAGAAACAGCACGGCTTTGCGGCCGGGGCGGGCGGCCATCCGCGTCAGGGCCGTGGCGTAGTCACTCACCTGCGGTTCCACGCGCAGCTCCGGCAGCTCCTGGTGCAGACTCACCACGAGGCCGTCGATGGCCGCCGCCGAAATATCTACTGGCACGTAGGTGAAGCTGGCGCCCGTGTCGAGCAGGTGGCGCAATAAGATCTTGGTTTTCAGCCCGTCGCCAGCTCCCAGCTCCAGCAGGAAGAAAGGCTCGGCGAGGTTAGACGGCCGCAAGGCCTGGCTGATGGCCGCCTGGTGCCGGGTGAGCAGGCCAAACTCGGTGCGGGTGGGGTAGTACTCCGGCAAGGCCATGATCTGCTGAAAAAGCTGGCTGCCGGCATCGTCGTAGAAGTACATCGACGACAGGGTTTTGGGCGTGCGGCGCAACCCCTGGGCCACGTGGCGGGCCAGATCGGAGGAAGCAACGGCCGGGAGAGGGGAACCGGACATGGAAAGGAGCGGGGGAGTGGAGAGAAGAAGAAAATGGAGCGGGTGCCACTAGCGGGCCAGCCGGATGCCGGTGAACTGCCAGCGCTTATCGGCGTGAAAAAAGTTGCGGTAGGTAAGCCGAATGTGGCTTTCGGGCGTAGCACAGGAGCCGCCGCGCAGCACCAGCTGGTTGAGCATAAACTTGCCGTTGTACTCGCCCAGCGCCCCAGCCGCTCGTACGTAGCCCGGGTAGGGGTGGTAGGCCGAGTAGGTCCATTCCCAGGCGTCGCCGAGCAGCTGGTGGCACTGGTCGGGGGCGGCATCGGCGGGCAGAGGCTGGGGGTCGAAGCTGCGGCTTTCCACGAAGGTGCCGGCCGCCGCCTCGGGCCGAAACTGCCGGGCCGCAATTTCCCATTCCTGCTCGGTGGGCAGGCGCGCCCCGGCCCAGTGGGCGTAGGCATCGGCCTCGTAAAAGCTCACGTGGGTGACGGGCGCGGCCAGATCAACCGGGCGCAGGCCGTGATGAGTGAAACGGAACCAGCCCTCCGCCTGCTGCACCCAGTACAGCGGGGCCTGCCACTGCTGCTGCTGCACCAGCTCCCAGCCCTCGCCTAGCCAGTAGCGGAAATCAGAGTAGCCCCCGGCTTCCATAAACTGCAGGTACTCCGCGTTGGTCACCAGGCGGTTCTGCAGGGCGAAGTCGGCCACGTACACCTCGTGGGGGGCCTGCTCATTGTCGAAGTGGAAGCCGGTTCCCTCGTAGCCGATACGGTACACGCCGCCCGGCACGGGCAGCCAGGCGGCGGGCGGCGGGGTAGTTTCGGCTACGGGCGCATTGGAAGAGGCCGGCAGGTAGGCCGGGGCCAGCGGGCTGGTACTCAGAATGTATTTAATGTCGGTGACCAGCAACTCCTGGTGCTGCTGCTCGTGTTGCAGGCCTAGCTCCAGCACTTCCCAGAACGGCTCCGGCAGCTCGGCCGTGTTGCCTAGCAGCTCGGCCATGCACGCGTCTACGTAGGCCCGGTAGGCGTATACCTCGGCCAGGGCGGGGCGCGACAGGGTGCCCCGGTCGGCGCGGTTTACGCGGCTGCCCAGCGAGTTGTAGTAGGAGTTAAACAAAAAGGCGTAGTCGGGATGAAACACCTGGTATCCGGGCTGGTACTGGCCCAGCAGAAACGTCTCGAAAAACCAGGTGGTGTGCGCTAGGTGCCACTTTGGCGGACTCACGTCGATGACGGGCTGCACCACTGTGTCTTCGGGCAGCAGGGGCCGGCACAGGGTTTCGGTCTGGTGGCGCACGGCCTGGTAGCGCGCTACCAGCGCATCAGTGGCGGGGGCTGTCAGGAAGGGAGCAGGATTCATAGCACGAAGGGGAGGGGCGTGGAAAGGTAACCGAAAAAGCGGGTGGTGGTTTCTACGTAGTAAGAACGCACGGGGACTGAAAGCAGGATATTTCGCGAAAAAGGCTGGTTTCGGGCCCGCTTTTGCGGCTCGTGGGTACTTATCGCGCTACCGTATTTTAACTACGCAGCAGCTCATCAGTAGTAGTTGGTATTTTGGGGTTTAGGGGGTGAATTAGGGTCTGAAATGCTTATCCTTGTTAAGCGACGCCCGTTGAAGAGGGCAAGTCCACATCACCCGTTCTCCAAACCCTACAAGACTATGATTACGAACAACACAACCCGCACCAGCACTTCCCGTCAGGGCGAGACTACCCGCTCGGCCAGCCGCGCCGGTACCAGCAAAACGACGCCAGCCGGCAAAAGCCTCCGGGGCTTTGCCGCCATGGATCCGGCCGAACAGCGCCGCATAGCCAGTGAAGGAGGCAAGGCCTCGCATGAAAGTGGCCGCGGCCATCGTTTTACTTCAGAGGAAGCCCGTGAAGCCGGCCGTAAGGGGGGCCAGGCAAGTCGCGGACGGAGCAACCAGGGCGGTGCCACCCGATAGTTTCTCTCTGAAGTATCGGCGACGCTAACCCGCCGCCACCAAGCCGACAAGCCCTCGTGTTCTACACGAGGGCTTGTTCTTTTTAGCGCCCAGCCCAGCCGGATGGCTGATTTCGTTGTTACTTGCCCGTCCACCCGCTTTCTGCTGCATGCTGCGCCTTTCCTACTCCAAGCGTGTTCTGCGCTTTAACTTTCCGGCCCGCACCTCCCGCGGCGCCCTGACCGAGCACCACGCCTACTACCTGCGCCTGAGCCATTCGGCCCGGCCCGGCACCGAGGGAGTGGGCGAAGCCGCCCCGCTGGCCGGCCTCAGCCCCGACTACGGCCCCGACACGGAAGCACGCATCAGCACGTTCTGCCAGGAATTCAATCAGCGTCAGCTCGCCGCTCTTAGCCCAACCGACGCCGCTGGCCTGGTGCCCGTCGAACTGCCGACCCTGCGCTTTGCCCTCGAAACCGCCGCCCTCGACCTGCAGCAGGGCGGGCAGCGGCAGCTTTTCGATAACGCCTTCAGCCGGGGCCAGGCCGGCGTTGCTATCAACGGCTTGGTGTGGATGGGCGACGCGGCCTTTATGCGCGAGCAAATCCGGAAAAAGCTGGCCGAAGGCTACACCTGCCTCAAGCTTAAAATCGGCGGCATCGACTTCGCCACCGAACTGCGCCTGCTCACCGAAATCCGGGCCGTGGCCGGGCCCGACCAACTGACTCTGCGCGTAGACGCCAACGGCGCCTTTGCCCCCGAGGACGCGCTGGCTAAGCTCGAGCAGCTGGCCCGGTTCGACCTGCATTCCATCGAGCAGCCTATCCGGGCCGGGCAATGGGAGCAGATGGCCCGGGTGTGCCGGGAGTCGCCGGTGCCGGTGGCCCTGGATGAGGAGCTGATTGGCGTGACGGCACCCGAGCAGCAGCAGGCCCTGCTCGACCACACGCGGCCGGCGTATATTATTCTCAAGCCCACGCTGGTTGGGGGCCTGGGCGCTACTCGCCACTGGATTGACTTGGCCCAGGCCCGTGGCATCCGCTGGTGGCTTACCTCCGCCCTCGAATCCAATGTCGGCCTGAACGCCATCAGCCAGTTTGCGGCCGAGGTAGCGCCCCCCGATTTCGCCCAGGGTCTGGGCACGGGGCAGCTCTATACCAACAACATAGCTGCCCCGCTGGTTATTCGCCGGGGGCATCTGCACTACGACCCAGCTCAGCGGTGGGGTAGCTTGGAATAACCATACCCACCAGGTGTGCAGACGGCCAAAATTTTTGTTATCTTACAAGGCCGCCATGACCACGCTATGTCCCGCTCAGGAGTATATAATTTCAGCTGCCGCAGCCTCGTGAGGCTGCCCCGGATGATTTTGTTGCTACTGCTACTGCTTGGGCTGCTGCCGTCCGCGGCGGTAGCCCAGGCGGAGGGGCCGTTTCGCTTTGCCAGGGCCAAGGCCCATAAAGTGAAATTTCATTTCGAGCTGGAGCGTAACCTGATTGTGGTAAACGCCATGCTCAACGGGCAGGGCCCCTTCAACTTTCTGCTCGACACCGGCGTGGGCACTTCGCTTATCACGGACCCATCGTTGCGGCTGACGCTGGGCCTGCGCACCGGCCGCAGCTTTCGGGTGGCCGGGGCCGGCAACGAAGCCCCGCTGGAAGCCTCCGAAACCGACAGCGTGCGGGTGGAGCTGCCCGGTGTGGTGGCGCCCTCCATGCTGTTTCTGACCCTGTCGGAGGATATTCTGAACCTGTCGGGCTACGTGGGCATGCCTATTCACGGGATTCTGGGCTCCGATGTGTTTCGCAGCTTCGTGGTGGAGGTACGGGCCGCCGAACGCATGCTGGTGTTTCACGACCCGGCCCACTACCGCCAGCCCCGGGGCCGCCGCTGGACCAGCCTGCCCCTGGATCTGGAAGGTAACCGGCCCTACCTGACCACCCAGGTGCAGGTCACGGACTCGCTGCAGCTGCCCCTGAAGCTGATTCTGGACACCGGGGCCGGCCACGCCCTGTCGCTCGAAACCACCTCCAGCAACCAGCTGCGCGTGCCGCCCCAGCGCCTCCGCTCCCAGCTGGGCAAGGGCCTCAACGGCTTTATCAACGGCTACCTGGGGCGCGTGTCGGGCATGAAGCTGGGCCGCTACCAGATCAACTACCTGCTCACGTCCTTTCCCGACTCGACCGACGTGGCCATGCGCGCCGACGTGCCCCGCAACGGCAACATCGGCTTCGAGCTGCTCAAGCGCTTCGATACGGTTATCAACTACAGCCATAACTACCTGCTGCTGCGGCCCAACATGCTCTACCGGGAGCCCTTCGAGCACGACATGTGCGGGATGGACCTGGTGGCCGCCGGCCCGGATTTTCGGCGCTATGTCATCACCCAGATTGTGCCCGGCTCGCCAGCCGCCAAAGCCGGCGTACAGGTCAATGATGAGATACTGTCTATCAACTTCCTGCCGGCCAACGCCTTGTCCCTGACGCAGATCAGCCGCATTCTGCACTCGGCCGACGGACGCAAGGTGCTGCTGATTGTGCGGCGGGCCGACGGCGAGCTGGCCACGATGCAGGTGCAGCTCAAGCGCGAGATTTAAGCCGGCCCGTAACCGTCGTTTGGGGGCGTGCTGCCGTATATTTTCCTACATTAGAAGCCCGCCTTGCCTTTGCCACCCCACTTCTCGCCCGTTTTTGCCTGATGCCCACGGCCCCTTCGCCCGCGCTGCCGACCCCGCCGCCCGAAATCCGGGCCAATCAGCATATCTACTCCGATTACTTCGACGAGGAGTTCGTCTATCAGCTCGATAAGAACATCCTGCAGCTGCTCGACCGGGTCTGGTTTCGCTCCGAGCTGGTCGGCTTCGAGGACTACCCCCAGCGCAACAACCCCGATAAGCCCCTGATTTTTGCCTCCAACCACTCGGGCATGGCCTTTCCCTGGGATGCCATGGTGGCCCTCTCGCACCTGTGGCGCAAGCTGCCCAGCCTCCGCGACCTGCCCCGGCCCTTATCGGCGCCCATGTTGTCGCAGTCGGCCCTGATGAACCCGTTTCTGGTGCGCAACTTCTGGAAGCGCTGCGGCTGCGTGGATGCCACCACGCTGAACTTCGAGACGATGATGTACTACACGGAGCACAACCTGATGCTCTACCCCGAGGGCGTGCCGGGCATTGGCAAGGGCTTCAACCGCAAGTACCAGCTGCAGCGCCTGGCTACCAGCATCGTGCGCCTGGGCATTCAGCACCGCACCGACATCATCCCCTTCTACACCATCAACGGCGAGTACCTGAACCCCTACGCCTACAGCTGGGACTGGATCAACAACCTGAGCAAGAAAATCGGTATTCCCTTCATCCCGATGGGCCCCATTATCCTGATGGTGCTGCTGCAGCCCTGGTTTTTCTACATGGCTTTTCCGGCCAAGCTCACCTTCGTGCTGGGTTCCCGCATCAAGCCCTACGAGCTGACCGACAAGGCCCACGACGAGCTGAGCCGGGACGAGTACGAGGCGCTTTCCAACAAGGTGCGTAGCCGCATGCAAACCGAAATGGACGCCGCCGTGCGCCAGTATGGCCAGCAGCCCTACCGCTGGGCCGAAATGTGGCAGCGTATCAAGGAAAACTGGCGCTATTTCCCGTTTTTCCTGCCCTTCGCCTGGCCGGCCGTCTTCACCGAGTTCGAAAAGCAGTACACCCGCCAGGGCCCGCAAAAGAACGTCAATCTGGACCTGACCAGCCCGGGCGCCTGGCTGCGTATGATCTGGCGCAACCCGTTTACCATCAGCTTTTTTATTCCCATTCTGGGCTGGATTCCCATTGCTATCCGGGGCTATAAAGGGCACCGGTTGGGCAAAAAGAGCTAACCTCTCCTGGATAAAGTTAAAATCGGGGCAGTTTCCCGAAACCTGTTCTGTCTCAGCCAGTAAAAGACAATACTAACTTTCGGTGCTGCCCCTGTGGCGGCCTTTCTCCTTGCCAAAATACCACGCGCTGCGCGTGGCCCTGCCGCCCCGATTTCGTTTTCCCGCTTTTTATTTTGCTCAAATGCCTTCCCCCCAGCATTTGCTTCTCAAACAATTCCTGACGGCCGTTACCGCGCCGCTGGCCCGGCGTCAGCCCGGTATTTCCACCATGCGCCTGAGCCTGGAAATCAGTAGCCTCGGCCAGTTTCTGCCCTGGGGCGTCCACCTCGACAGCTTCCAGCTCGAAGGCATGGCCGCCGAGTGGATCAAGCCCGATAAGGCCGACCCAAGCCGCGTGCTGCTGTACCTGCACGGGGGCGGCTACGTGCTGGGCTCCCTCAATACGCACCGCAGCCTAGTAGGGGCCCTGGCCCAGCGCTGCGGCCTGCACGCGCTGGCCATCGACTACCGCAAGGCCCCGGAATACCCTTTCCCCGCCGCCCTGGAAGACGCATTGCTGGCGTACCGCTGGCTGCTGCGCCAGGGCTACCGGCCCCACGACATCATCGTGGCCGGCGACTCGGCCGGCGGCGGCCTGGCGCTGGCCTTGCTGCTGGCCCTGCGCGACGGGCAGGAGCCGCTGCCCGCCGCTGCCATCGGCCTCTCGCCCTGGACCGACCTGGTATTGCCCACGGCCACCATTCGCAAGGTAGCCCACGAGGAGCTACAGTTTCTGGAAGCTCTGGCTATCCGGGGCTGGGGTGGGCAGTACGCCGGCACCGCGCCCCTGACTGAGCCGCTCGTGTCGCCGGTGCGGGCCAGCCTGCACGAGCTGCCCCCGCTGCTGCTTCAGACCTCCGACGCCGAAGTGCTCTACGACGACGTGCTGACCTTTGCCGCTAAAGCCCGCATTGCCGGCGTGCCCGTCACGCTCCAGACGTTTGCCGGGCTGGTACACTGGTGGCACCTGTTCTGGCGCGTGCTGCCCGAGGCCCGCACCGCCCTCGACCAGGTGGCCAGCTTTACCAATGGCATCTGGGCGGCGCAGGAAGCTGCCGCGCAGGTAGTGCTGGCCGCTCGTACCAGCGCAAAAAGAATCAAACCGGATGTGCGGCTGCGCGCCCGGCTATAACATTAACCACTGACCTCACCAAGGCTATGAGCCGGTTCCGGCCGGGCTTTTGCCACCAAAGACCCCACATATGGAAGCGCGCCGGGAAAAATTCTTCCCTCATAGCCAACTATATAGCCATGTTTTTGTAGGTTTGCCGAAGATAGTCGGCTTGCATACTACTTTTCCTGCCTGACGCGCTGGTAGCGTTGTTTTCCATTCACTCCAACTCTTTTTAACCGTTTAGCACCATGGAAGATTTGTTTAAGAAATTTATCAATGCCGGTGTCGGCTTCGTGTCACTGACCAGTGACCGGGTGCAAAGCACAATTGACGCGCTGGTGAAGGAAAGCAAGCTGTCGGAGGAAGAGGGAAAGAAGATTATGGATGACTTGAAAAAGAACTCCGAAACCAAGCGCAAAGAGCTGGAAAAGCAGTTCAGCAGCATTGCGACCAAGCTCATGAAAAGCGTGGGTGTGGCTCCCAACTCCGAGGTGGAAGAGCTGAAGCGCAGCGTAAAAGGCGGCTCTAAGTCATCTGCTGCTTCCTCTGCTTCGTCGTCCTCAGCCGGCAAAAGCGGCGGCACCAAGTCGGCCGCTAAGCCCGCTTCCAGCACGACGGCCAAAGCCGCCGGCGCCACCAAGAAAGCCGCCGACAGCGTGAGCAGCGCCGCCGGTACGGCCCAGAAATCGGCTGCCGCCAAAGCCGGGGCCTCCAAGTCGTCGGGCAGCAAGGCCACGGGCAGCGCGAAGAAGCCTACGCCCGCCGCTCCGGCCGGCAGCACCGATACCTCGGCCGCGTAGTTCGGCTTTCTTCAGGCATAAGAAGCCAGTGCCCACGCGTGTGGGGCACTGGCTTTTTTGTGCGGCAGCCGTTATTGGTGCGGCCCCAGCGCGTATTTTGCATTCCTAAACTCATCCACATCCCGTTCGCCTGCGCATGTTCAAAAACACGATTTCCAATCTGGGCCGGATCCGGCAGGTAGTGGAGGTGCTGGTGCGCTACGGGTTTGAGGATGTAGTAACCTCCACGGCCCTGCGCCGCCTCGTGACCCAGAAGCGGCGCATATCGTGGCAGCACGCCGAGCGGGCCGTGTTTGAAACCAGCCGCTGGGAGCGGGTCCGCATGGTGATTGAGGACCTGGGACCCACGTTTATCAAGCTGGCCCAGGCCATGAGCAACCGGCCCGATTTGCTGCCCGAAGCCCTGATTGACGAGTTTCAGAAACTGCAGAGCGACGTGCCGCCCTTCGATGTGCGCCTGGCCCGCCAGATTATCGAGCGGGAGCTGGGCCAGCCGATTACGGCCGTGTTCAGCGAGTTTGAGGAAAAGCCCCTGGGCTCGGCTAGCATCGGGCAAGTGCACAAGGCCCGGCTGCTCACGGGCGAGGAAGTGGTGGTGAAGGTGCAGCGGCCCGACGTGCAGGAGAAAGTGCGCACCGACCTGAGCCTCTTGCACGAGCTGGTACGCCTCACGGCTGGCTTTCTGCGTAACCACGGCCTGAGCAACCCCCAGGATATCGTGGATGCCTTCGAGCGGAGCATGATGAAGGAGCTGGACTACACCTCCGAGGCCCGCAGTATGGAGCAGTTTCGTAAGCTCTACGAAGCCTACGAGACGTTCTCCATTCCCAAGCCTTACCGGGAGCTGTCGACGGCCAAAATCCTGGTGATTGAGTTTGTCAGCGGCTGCAAGATTACCGACAAGCCCCAGCTGCTGGAGTGGGGGCTGAGCCCGGAAAAGGTGGCCGAAACCGGCATGGACATCTACCTGACCCAGATTTTCGAGTTCGGGATTTTCCACGCCGACCCACACCCCGGCAACGTGCTGGTGCGCCCCGACGGCACGCTGGTGCTCATCGACTTCGGGATGGTGGGCAAGCTCAGCAAGCAGCAGAAGTACGCTTTTGCGGGCGTGTTTATCGGTATGGCCCGGCAGGATGCGCGCAGCATGGCCCTGAACTTCCGGCGCCTGGCCCTCACGGCCGACATTCCCGACATGCGCACTTTCGAAGCCGACCTCAACGACTTGATTGAGGACTTCACCATGCTCGACGTGAAGGAAATGAGCATGAGCGACCTGGCCGACCGGCTGCAGGTTATCATCTACGACTACAAGCTGCAGGTGCCCGGTGCGGTGTTCCTGATTCTGCGGGCCCTGGTGATTCTGGAGGGCATCGGCAAGGTGCTGCACCCGCGCTTCAACACTTTCGAGTTTGTGCGGCCCTACGGCGCCCGCATCATTGCCGAGCAGTACTCGCCCGAGAATATCCTCAGCGAAGCTCAGTACACCGGCACCCAGCTGCTGGCCCTGGTGCAGACGCTGCCGGCCGACCTGCGCCAGATCATGCGCAAAATCTCGCGGGGTGATTTGCGCCTGAAAGTGGAGCTGAGCGGCTATCAGGCCCTGATGCGCACCGCCGACCGGCTTGTGTCGCGCACCATCATTGCCCTAATTGCGGTGGCGTTTCTGCTGTTTTCGGGCCTGAGCCTGCTGGGGCACTACTCGCCGGAAATGCGCTACCTGCACGGCATTCCCATCCTGACCTGGTGGAGCTTGGGCATCACCGGTTTCCTGTTCCTGATTCTGCTGATTCTGGGCACGCAGAAGAGGCGGGAGTAGGCCGGCGGGCTTATTTCAGAAGCCAGTAGTAGGCCAGCTGGACCCCCAAAAGGGTAATGTCACTAATTAGAAAGCGCTGGTACATGGCGTTCAGCCGTACTTCCCGGTCTGAAGGCAAAGTCAGGAGCACTCCCGTGGAAACAGTGGCGTACAGCTCACCGACACCGGCATTGCCGGTCGTAGAAACGCGTTGAAAGTCGGTGTTGCTGCCAGCCGCGCGCTGCTGGGTTTCGCGGGTGTCATGTATGTTCAGCGCAAGACCGAGGCCGCCGCCGAGGTAAAAGTTGGGCCGCCGCATCCTGCCAAAGCGTTTGCCGACCGTCAGGGCAGGGGATATAGTATGAGAGCGGTAGATTTGACGCTCCTCGAGCAGCATTTTGTTGGGGCCCTGTACCTGGACAGCCCGCGTGCGCCCGGTAATATTCACGTAGCCCAGCTGAATACCGCTCTGCAGGCCGCTGGCGCGTATGCCGCCCCACTCTAGGCCTGCCTGCCGGGTCTGGATGTAACTTTCTTGGTCGAATAAGCTTCTTTCGCCGGTTCGCAGCATGCCCAGGTGCACCCCGACAGCCTTCCGCCAGCCCGAGTAGTTTACATGGGGCCGGGACTGCCACTGGGGCTCGACGCAGGTATTGTAGCGGACCAGCACCCGGCGAATATCCGCTTCCGAGAAGGGCAGCGCCATCAGCTCGGGGGCGGTGTGGCGCAGGCTGGCACAAGCGCGCAGGTGCCGGTTCAGGACCACGTGCCAGTTGACGGCCGTCAACTCGTAGAGCGTATCGGTGCCCATGCCGAGCAGCAAGCCCTGGTCATTGGCAAAGGAGTACAGGCTGGCCGGCCCCGCCGTCTGTAGCAGCACGAAACGGGCCGAGTCGGCCCCGGTGGCCAGCTGCACGACCTTGCTCAGAATAGGGGCATGGTTTCGCAGCCCATACCCCCGAAGCTGACTGGGGCGGTAGTGCTGCACAGGCTCATCACCTGCTGGATAGAAGTGCACCCGCTGCCCGGATTTCTCGACAACATCACCGCGAAGCGTGTCGCCGACAGTAGTAAGCACGTAGCCCGGCAGCCCCTGCGCCCACCCGATTTTGCCCACGAACAACAGACACAGTAACCAGTAAAAACGAACCATAGAAGTTAAATAGAAGCTAACAAGCAGATTTATCCAGATAAGAAGGACAAACTTACCGAAAAGCCCGGCGCTATTGCTAGAGCCAGGCTTTGAGCCAGAATAAAAGGGGCGGGCCTGACACACCTACTTTCTGCTGCTGAAGCCTCCGTTCGGAGCGCACGGCCGCGTAGCGCCCCGCGCCGCCGGTTCTGGCGTGGGCGCTTCGTCGGGGCATGAAAAAAGCGTGGACCAGGCCGGCCCACGCTTTTTTCATGCCCCGACGAGCCGTTGCTACGGTTTCGCGGCCACTGCCACCGGGCCTACCCGCACCGATTGGCTGTCGACGACCTGCCAGCGGCCCTCACGGCGGGCCAGCACGTGCATGCGCCGGTATTCCCCGCTCACGTCCTTCCCGTTTTCGGTGCCCGTGGTCGTCATATTGTGCCGGATGATAGCCATATCGGCGCCGTAGAAGCGCACGGTGTATTCGGAGGGCTGGTTGGAGGTAGTGTTGGAGGTGCCCGCCTGCATTTCCTGAATCACCTGGGCTTTGGTGGCCACGGAGCCGTTGGCTTCGGTAAAGAGGCAGTCATCGGCCACGAGCTTTTTCACGAAGTCCAGGTCATTGCGCACGGTGGCGGCCGCCCAGTCCTGATCGAGCTGAATGAGGGCGGCTTTCATGGTTTCGGTGTTGCCAGCCGCTTTAACGGCGGTTTTTTGCTGAGCTGCCCACTCAGAAAGCCAAGCGCGAGCAGCAGAAAACAAAAGGTGTGTTTCATAGCATGGGGGTTAGGGGACTGGGGCCCTGGCACCCGGCAACACTGCCGGGTGCCAGGGCTTTATATAATATAGAGAAAATATTATATGTATCCAATCAGTGGGGGCTGTCCGCCAGGCAGGGAGGTGCCGACGGCGCCTCGTGCCGGCGCGCAATGTGCTGGTAAACGGGGGGAGGTAGCTAGTGTATGGAATATTTTTAAGTCTGATGAATTGCCTGTATAATATTGATTATTAATTGTTTAATATTTGAATTAAACAAAGTATAAAGTCTGAATTTCCTTGTTTTTGTCTACGGGAAATATATAGTGGCTGCTGAATAAAGGTCAACTTTGTCCTGCCTGCTACCATTTGGCAGGTCGAACTATCCAGGCTACCATCATGCACCTGTTTCCCTCTTTCTCCCTGCGCCGCTGGGCCGCTGTTGTTCTCGTAAGCACCTTGGCGCTGCCCACCCTGGCGCAGTCTTCCCACGACCAGGAGCTGTTTGAAACCCAGAAGCGCCTGAGCGTGGGCGTCACCAAGTTTGCTGAGGCCCGCACGGCACTCAAAGCCTTTATCAGCAGCCGGGCCGCCTGGGTGCAGAAGCAGGAGGAAACGCCCGATCAGCTGACGGCCGAATTCACGCTGCCTACCCGTCGCCTGGGCCAGCTCGACTCCCTGGCCGCTACGCTGGGCTTTGTGCTGGAAAACAACCTGAACGCGCACACGCTCGGGCCCCGGCAGCAGGAGCTGCAGGACGAGGAAAAAACCCAGGCCGATGACCTGGCCGCTACCCGCGAGCAGCTGCGCACGGGCAAACCGCCCAAGGAGGAGCGCGAAGCCCTGCTGCGCCAGGCCGAGCGGCAGGAAACGAGCCTGCGCCGCACCCAGCAGAAGCTGGCGGCCCTGACCAGCAACCAAGGGCTGGCCTACGTGAGCCTGCGCCTCTACGATGAAGTAAGCTTCCCGACCGGCAACCGCAAGGTAAGCTTCGTGAATATGCCCGGCGTGGAATATAGCTACTTGCGCCTCGACAACCCCAAACCGGGCCTGACCAGCCGCGCTTACCAGGGCTACGCCATCAAGTACATGTTTACGCGGGGCAAAAGCTACTTCAACCTGGGCGTGTACAAGCCCCTGACGAAGAGCGAAGGGGAGGAGTTCGTCAATGAGCTGTTCGTCATCAACTTCGGGCAGGATTTCTACCCGCGCAACTTCGGGCGGGGCCGGCGCAAGTTTCTCAACCTCTACACCAGCTACCAGCTGGGCGGTTTCATTCTGAACCGCAACAACGACCAGGGCAACGAGTTCATCCCCAACCTGAACCTGGGCCTGGGCGTGGAGCTGCTCAAAACCCGCCACATCCTGCTCGATACCAAAGCCAGCTACTTCGTGCCGCTCTACAGCCGCAGCCGCGACCTGCGCGGCATCCTGGGCCAGGCTTCCTTCAACTTCGTGTTCTAGCCCTGGCCTAAGGTATCGGCAACCTGAATCAGCACTGCTTTTCTGAGCTATTGGACCCAACGGGGCCCGGCAAGTCAATTGCCGGGCTCCGTTAGCGTCGGTCAGGTTCGGGCCTGGCTCTGCCCACCCTCAGCCGGGCGTGTTCCCGGTACCGGCCCGCTGCTCCTGCGATGATTCACACCGGTTAGAACAGCATTGTCGGGCCTTGGTAGTGGGTTCACAGTGCTTGGGAGGGGGGCAACGGCCCTTAGAAGACCATTCACGGTCCTTGGAATATCGTTCACCCCACTTAGCAGGTCATTCACGCCGCTTAGAAGGTCACTATCGGTCCTTGGAAGATGATTCACGCTGCTGAGTAAGTCGTTGGCACCGCTTAGTAGCTCATTCACGGGCCCTACGCCCGAATGCTGATTGGGTGAGCCGGGCAACAACGAGAACGTGCAACCGTCCGGGCTGTAGGCAGGGCGGGCTAGCCGTGCCGGCGGAGGAAGGGAGGCGGCAAACTTTCCACTCCCGGGCAGGTTGCTGTGCTTTGAATCTTACAAGCACTGCCTGCCATGACGACTGACGCGCTTAATGCCCTTTATCAGGAGCTGGCTCCCTGCACCGGACTGGACCTGGGTGCGCTGCTTCCCCAAGACATCCAGCGCGAAGTGGGCCACTTCAACGCGTTTAATATAGCCGACCTCTGGCAGTCGGCCCCCGCGCAGCCCGCCCCGCCTTACGCCTGCCGCTCGTTCTACAAAATCAGCTTCCTGCGCAGCCACAGCCGCGCCGAATACGCCGACCAAACCATCGACATTGCCCCCGATGCTCTGGTGTTTTCGACGCCCAAGGTGCCGTTTCAGTGGCTGCCGACCGAGACCCAGCAGGGGCATTTCTGCTTCTTTACCGCCGAATTCCTGCTGCCCGTGCTCGGCGGCCTGGCCCCCGACGAGCTGTCTCTGTTCCGGGCCGAGGGCTACCCCGTGTTTCAGCTCACGCCGGCCGAAGCCGCGCAGGTCGCGGCCCTTTTTGCCCGCATACACGAGGAGCTGGCCTCCGACTACGCCCACAAGTACGACCTGCTGCGGGCCTACGTGCTGGAGCTGCTGCACCTGGGCCAGAAGCGGCAGCCGTCTACCCGCCTGCACCCGGCCCACTCGGCGGCGGCCCGGCTCAGCTCGCGCTTCGTGGAGCTCCTGGAGCGGCAGTTTCCGCTGGCCAACCCCCAGCAGCGCGTGCAGCTGCGCACGGCCAAGGACTTTGCCGACCACCTGGCTGTGCACGTCAACCACCTCAACAAGGTGCTCAAAGACAACACTGGCCGCACCACTTCCGACCTTATCGGCGGGCGGCTGGCCCAGGAGGCCAAGGTGCTGCTGCGCGACACCGACTGGACGCTCTGGCAAATTGCCGACGGCCTGGGCTTCGTCGATGTGGCGCACTTCTCGCACTTCTTCCGCCGCTACGCCGCCGTGAGCCCCGGCGCTTTTCGGACCCTGGAAGCCGTATCGGTTTGATTTATACAAGAAGTTGATTGGTGCCTACAACACTGCCGGGCCCCAAGCCAGAGACCTTTGTCGTGTTTTATTAACACCACAAACCTCTTCGTATGAGTACTTCCAAAATAGCCCTGGTAACGGGCGGCAGCCGGGGCCTGGGCAAAGACATGGCCCTGAAACTGGCACAGCAGGGCATCGACGTTATCCTGACCTACCGCAGCCAGCGGGCCGAAGCCGCCGCCGTGGTAGCTGAAATCGAGGCCCTGGGCCGCCGCGCCGTGGCCCTGCCGCTGAACGCCGCCGACATCAGCACGTTCGAGGCCTTCTTCGCCCAGGTTGCCACGGCCCTCACCGATGTCTTCGGCACCGACGGGTTCGACTTTCTGATCAACAACGCCGGGACCAGCCTCACTGCCTCCATTGCCGAAACGACCGAGGCGCAGTTCGACGAGATGCTTAACATTCATTTCAAGGGCGTGTACTTCCTCACGCAGCAGGCGTTGCCGCTCCTGCGCGACGGGGGCCGAATTATCAATATTTCCTCCGGTACTACGCGGGTGGCTTTCGCCGGGAGTTCGGCCTACGCCAGCATGAAAGGCGCGGTGGAAGTTTTCACGCGCTACCTGGCTCTGGAGCTGGGCCCGCGGGGCATAGCCGCCAATGTGGTAGCGCCCGGAGCCGTATTCGGGGGCGGCGCCATGACGGATACGCCGGAAATCCGCGCCTATGTGGCCCAAATTACGGCTCTGGGCCGCGTGGCCGAGCCCGACGACATCGGGGGCATCGTCGCCTTCCTCTGCTCTGATGCCGCCCGGTGGCTCAACGGCCAGCGTATAGAGGCTACGGGCGGGATGATGCTATGAAGCCAGCAGCAGCGGCAACAACGAACTTAGGAACAGTCAGGACATTGTTGCCGCTGCTCAACGAAGCATGATGGTACCGGGGGGATACTGGTGACTAGCCGGCTTGCTTACGGCCAACTGGATGGTTAGCAGCGTCTCCGCCGTATCGGCAGTGGGAGGGATAACCAGCACCTGCCCAATGGCCTCGGGGGCAAGGCGCAGGGTGGAGGCCTGCTCAGGGCTCAGCTTGTGCCCGTTGAGGACGACACTCCGGGGACCCCGCACGCCATATTGCCGGCCTAGTGCCGCAAACGATTTGCTCTTGATTCGACCGGCATAGGTAATGGCAATGATGCCCGTCGTTGTCATGTTTTTTAACTCATCGGGGATGCTTTGCCCCTTATAAACCACCATGTTCTTAATAGCCTGCACGTCAATTTCCGCCACCAGCCCATTAGCAATGATGGTTGAATTGATGATATACAGTGGCTCGGGCATCGGCTGCCGGGCCGGGCCGGTGGCGGGTGCCTGTCCATAGCTGCTGATCGAGTTGAAGCTGCAAGCAGCCATTAACAGTAAGCGGAAAAAGTAGCTAAGCACGGTCGATGGGATAGTAATTGAAAAAATTATAGCCCGGCACTATAGTGCCGGGCTATAAACATACGGGGTAAAAATCAGTCGTCTTACCGAAGCTGCATGTCCTCGATGATGAGGTTGATGTAGTCGGTGAGCTTCTGGTTGGCCTGGTCGTAGTCCACGGCCGACTTGAGCGGGTGCTTCACGCTGAAGTAAAACTTGATTTTGGGTTCGGTGCCCGAGGGGCGGGCCGAAATCTTGCTGCCGTCGGCCAGGATGAACTGGAGCACGTTGGAGCTTTCCAGGCCGGTGGCGCGCTCCTCGCCGGTTTGCAGGTTGCGAATCACGCCGGTTTTGTAGTCGCGCAGCTCGACTACGGGCAAGTTGGCAATGGTTTGGGGCGGGTTGGCGCGCAGGCTGGCCATCATTTCCTGGATTTCCTCGGCTCCGCGCTGGCCTTTTTTGGTCAATGAAATCAGGTCCTCTTTGTAGAGGCCGTAGGTGGCGTACATCTCCACCATGGCCTGGTAGAGCGTCTGGCCGTTGTCTTTGGCCACGGCCGCCATTTCGGCCAGCAGGGCGCAGGCCGATACCGCGTCTTTGTCGCGCACGAACGAGCCAATCATGTAGCCGTAGCTTTCCTCACCGCCGCCGATGTAGTTTTCCTGGCCTTCCAGGTCGCGGATGATGCCGGCAATGTACTTGAAGCCGGTCAGGGTCTGGTAGGCTTTCACGTTGTGGGCCCGGGCCACGTCGCCGAGTACGTCGCTGGTCACGATGGTGTAGACGATGAAGTCCTTGTCAGACATCTTGCCGGCCTGCTTACGGGCCGAGAGCAGGTAGTGCGTGAGCAGGGCGGCCGTCTGGTTGCCGTTCACCAGCACCCATTCGCCGCGGTTGTCTTTCACGGCAATGCCTACGCGGTCAGCGTCGGGGTCGGTGGCAATAACCAGGTCGGCATCTTGCTGGCGGGCCTGGTCGAGGGCCATCTGCATAGCTACTTTTTCCTCCGGGTTCGGCGACAATACCGTGGGAAAGTTGCCGTCGGGCGTGGCCTGACCTTCCACGATGCTCACGTTGGTGAAGCCCAGCTGGGCCAGGGCCTTGGGTACTAGTGTGATGCCGGTGCCGTGCAGGGGCGTGTACACAATCTTCAGATCGTGCTGGCGCTGAATAGCGGCGGGGTTGATGCTCAACGATTTCACCTGGGCCAGGTAGGCGGCGTCAATTTCCTCACCCAGCAGGTGAATCAGGGACTCGTTGGCCTGGAACTTCACGTCGTCCACGCTCTGAATGGCGTTGACTTCGGCAATGATATTCTTATCGTGGGGGGCTACCACCTGGGAGCCGTCCTGCCAGTACACTTTGTAGCCGTTGTACTCCTTGGGGTTGTGCGAGGCGGTAATCACGCAGCCGCTCTGGCAGCCCAGGTGCCGGATGGCAAACGACAGCTCGGGCGTGGGGCGCAGGTCGGAGAAGAGGTAGGCGTGAATGCCGTTGGCCGAGAAGATGCCGGCCGCAATGCGGGCAAACTCCCGGCTGTTGTTGCGCGAGTCGTGGGCCAGGGCCACCTTGATGTCCTGGCCGGGAAACGACTTGAGCAGGTAGTTGCACAGGCCCTGGGTAGCCATGCCCAGCGTGTAGCGGTTCATGCGGTTCGAGCCATTGCCCATAATGCCGCGCAGGCCGCCGGTACCGAATTCCAGGTCGCGGTAAAACGCGTCGTTCAGGGTGTCCTCGTCGCCCGCGTCGAGCAGCTGCTGGATGTTGGCTTTGGTGTCGGAGTCGTAGTTGCCGGTCAGCCAGGTGTTGATTTTGGCTTGGATGTCGGAGGTCAGGGCCATGAATGGGAAGGGTAAGGTTGTGCGGGTAAAGAAAATAAATATTGGCTGCAAACCATGTTCGGGGCAGAACACGGCGAGCCGACGGGAAGGGAAAAGAAGGCTACCGGAGGCCAGGCCGCGCGCAAAACGGCCGAAGCGGCCCGCAAGTAACGCAAAAGCTCCGGCTACGGGTTACGCGGCCGGGGCTTTTGCGTTGGGCGGGAGGGTGCAGGCCGGAACTCTGTCATGCTGGCGACCTAGCAGTTTTACGGCCGCCTGGAAAACTGTTAGGTTCCGGGAATCAGGCACGAGAAAGTCCCGGCGGCCTGACAGACGTTGGGGCTGGGCGGGCAGAGTGCCTCTCTGAGTACGAGCACCGCTAACTCCAGTATCAGCCCAATCAGCCTACAGGCAAAGACAAAAAAAGGAGTTGAGAGAAGCTACGGCAAAGAAGCGGCCACGACGAAAATACTGGCAAATGATGCCCAGAACAGCAGGAAACCAGCCCAGGCCTGGGTACGGCGCTGCCCGATGCTAAGCTGGCGAAACAGCGCGGGAATACCACCCTGTTGGGTACGGGTTTGCAGGCCTGGCAACACCCAGACGAGCAAGCCGGCGCCGACCAATACAATGCTGATTACAAGGAAGCTGTCAGGCCAGGCGCGCCCGCCGACTAAAAAGTAGCCGCTCAGAAAGAGGAACAGGGCCTGCCCCGTTATTGTGGTATTGATTAAGCGCGCCAGTTGGGATAAGGGAGCAGGTTTGCGTTTTTTCGTATCGAGGCCGGTAGTCAGCCAAACGACCAGCGCGTAGTGTTGTAGGAGCCAGGTATACAGCATGTATCGCAGGGCCACTGTTTTTTCTGGCTGATCAACCGTCCGCAAGGCAACACCAAGTACGCACGACATGCGTACTTGGTGTTGCCTTGCGGTGCCCGCCAGCAGTACTTGGTGCACCACTTGGCCGTTCATCGGATGCTCTACGTGGTCAATGGGAGAGTGTGCCTGCCTGATACATACGCGCTCAGCCTTACTATTGAAACGCGAACCAGCTAGCAGTAGCAGGGCGCTACTTAGTTTCCTGGTCAGCGCACATAATAGGGGTAGGTGAAGTAGATGCGGCGCTCGTCTGTTACAGTCGTATTCCTTTGGTTCTCCTGTAGTTCCTGCGCCGCTTTGTAATCCGCTACATAGCCCCGCACTTCGGCGCGGCCGCGCCCCGGGGGTTGAATCGTGAGCATTACTACATGATTATCACCCAGTACGGTTACCTTTTCCTGGGGTGCTACGAGTCGATAAAGTGAGTCGTAGCCGTATACATTGGCTAAGACATACGCTTCTTTGGGAAATCTGACTTGCAGGCGCAGCGCAAGCGTTTGTCCCAAACGGATGGTATCCTGAGCGGCACTTACCTGCAAAAACCCCCACCTGTCCTGCACGCGGCCCAATGAATCGTACAAGATATACCCGTTGGTGTGTTCCTTCCCATCGACGACGACCAGTTGAGAGTACAGCTTTGGCTTCTTGTTTGCCGAGTCGTAAAACTCCAGGTAGCGGCCCGACCGTTTACCTCGAACCATCTGGCGTATCATAGCTATACGTCCACTTTCGTAAAACTTATAGGATTTACCTTCCAGCTGACCATCCTGGGCATTTTCCAGGAGCATTGGCTTACCGCTAGGGTAAAAGCGGTACTGCTTGCCGTGTAAGCGGCCGCCCCGAAAGTAAAACAGGGCGCCTATAACACCGTTGGGTTGGTATACAATTGTTCGGCCATCCAGTAGGCCATCGACCTCCCGGGTGACTTTGCGGGTACCATCTGCGTCCCGGGTTTCTTGTATCTTCACAGGCGGCCCGGAGCTTTTCTGCTCTGAGCCGGAGCTACAGGAACTGAGTACCCAAGCAAAGCCCAGTGGTAGTGTCAGACATCTGCTAATCATCTTTTCGGTCTGATGGTAACATTACGTAGGGGCGTTTCTCCCTGGTAATCTGTATATGTATAGATGCTGTCGCCGGTGACCGGATCGAGCCGATAGTGGCCCCCGGAAGTAGAAGTGCCATCCGGAGAAGGAGTTCTATACAAACTATCAATCTGCTGCTGGGAGGTTTTTTTGCCGGAGTAAGTCACGCGCGCCGGCACAATGGCCCGGACCGGCAGGCGCGCTACGGCCGCTGAGTCTATCGGCTGGGGTACCCAGCCAGCTTCCTGCAGCTTCTTGTAGGCATCCTGGGTGGTGCTAACGGTACTCTCGCCCACGCTTTTGGCGCCGATGCAGTTTTTGAACTGCTTGACGGCCGTTTCAATCATCTCAAAAATGTATTTGTAACGGCCGGGCTTCGTTTTGAAAGCGTCCTGAGCATTCTTGAGCCATTTTTCCCGCATTTTCTGGGAAGGATGCGGAATTCCAAGCCCACCGTCCCAGGACGAGGTCGTAACGTCCATTACCCGCAGCAGCATGGTAATGTCGAGTACGCCTACTACGTGGCCCTGGCGGGCGTGCGTAGGTACCGAGCCCGTGGAGTGGGCATCGTCGCCGTAGAAAATATAGCCGTCCTTGGGTTCGGGGAAGCTGGCCAGAATACGCTGCCACAGCCGGCCCCAGTCGATGTCGGCGGCATGCCCTTGCCGGAGCACAGCCTGGCTGCGGCCCTGCACGGAGGAAGCAGTAGGCGGCACCCACACTATATGGCGGGTAAAAACACCCCGGGGGTCAAGCGGGGACGCCAGCGGAGTATAGACGCCCAGCTGCCCCTGGGGCAGCGTAACGACCATAGCAAAGTAGCCCGCTGCTGGCTTGGCAGCTAGTCCGGGGCTCATTACATGCCGGCTGGCCACTGCTTTTGCCCGCGCTCCGAGCACGCGGCTGGCAGCCGTGTTATCCTGGATGCCACCCTGTTTTAGCAGGCTCGGATTCTTGGTCAGAGAAGCATACTGCGCCCGGGCACCTACCCCGCGGACTTGCGGAGGCCGGCCGCTCAGGCCGGCGGCTTGCTTGGATCGGGAACTGCTCGAAGGGTTTGGCATAGCGCTATAAAACGAATTTTATGGACTTGCTTAAGGTACGCAACAACCTGCTGCCTGTTCAACTTCGACTATGGAATATAGCCAGCTGAAAGTATTGTTCCGGCGAACATACCATAAAGTTTTCTACCTTGGCGGGCTACCACGTTATTAATATCATCCTATGGCTCGTCAAGTTACCGCCTCCGTGCAGTGTGCCGGCAGTCTGCTCGCCCCGGCTCAGGACATTCAATACCTGGTGCTGCATCAGGATTTATTTGGGCACCACCACTTCGAGGTAGTGGTGCCGTTCGACAATGTGGAGGGGCCGCAGGTCGCCTTTTTTTCGCAGGCCCACAAGCGCCTGCTGGGCCAGCCCCTGAGCATGGAGCTGACCGCCGACTCCTTCCATTTCAACCTGGGGCAGGTGTTCAAGTTTAAGGGCTTGGTCACCAACATTGCCACCAGCAAGGACACGGACTACGTCGGCAGCATTATCGTGCGCGGCTACAGCCCCAACTTCCTGCTGACCGACGGCCTGAAGCGGCGCACCTTCGTGAAGCAGACGCTCAGCAGCATCTTCAACAAGGTGCTGCAGGCCTACCCCGGCAACCTGCTCAAGCACAGCATCAAGCCCCAGCACACGGCCCCTATCCCGTTTGTGGCCCAGTACGACGAAACCAACTTCGACTTCCTGAGCCGCCTGGCCACGGAGTACGGCGAGTGGTTTTTCTACGACGGTGAAACCCTGCAGCTGGGGGCCCCGGCCGCCGGTGACGAAGAAGACTTCGTGGCTGATGGGGCCTACAACAACTTCACCTTCGGTATGGCCCTCAAGCCGGCCCGGGTGAAAATGTACGAGTACAGCTACCAGAAAAACGAGAAGTTCAAGAGTTCGACCAGCAGCCAGCAGGTACCCGGCATTTCCGGCCACCCGTTCGGCAGCTTCGCCCTGGAGCAGTCTGAGAAGCTCTTTACCGACGAGCTGCACGTCTCGGCCGAAATGGTTATTGCCAGCGCCAGCGAGCTGGATGAGGAAGCCAAGATGGTGAAGGCCAACACCGCGGCCGAGCTCATTACCTTCGAGGGCAACAGCGACAATCCGTCGTTGCGCGTGGGTGGCGTCATCAACGTGAGCGGGGAGGGGCTGGGCAGCCGCCACATCACCTCCGAGAGCTTCGGTAAATACCGCATCATCAGCATTTCGCACCACGTCGATGCAGAAGGCAACTACAGCAACTCCTTCACGGCCATTCCCCACTTTCTGAACGTGCCGCCCGTGCGCCCCGGCTACAACCCGCCGGCCGGCACGCCCGAGCTGGCCGAGGTAATTGACGATGCCGACCCCCAGAAGCTGGGCCGCCTGAAGGTGCGCTACCACTGGCCCGTGCAAAACCCCACGGATGCCGAAACCGACTGGATCCGGCTCCTGACGCCCTACAGCGGCGACGGCAAAGGCCAGCTGTTCAAGCCCGAAGTCGGCTCCCAGGTCCTGATCGGCTACCAGGGTGGCCTAGCCGAGCAGCCCTTCGTACTGGGCAATATGTTCCATGCCAACAACAAGCAGGGAGCCAAGTATTCGCCCGACAAAAACTCGATGAAGGGCATTCAGACGGCGGGCGGCAACAAGTTCGTGATGACCGACACCCAGGGCGAGCAGAAGATTCACATCTCCAACTCCAACAACAAGGGTACGGCCATCGAGGTCGGCTTCAATGGGGATGGCAGCGTGAGCATCAAAAGCAATGGCCCCATTAGCCTGACTGCCGGCGGCGACATTACGCTCACGGCCAAAAAGGACATCAAGCTCACGGCCGAAAACGTGACTATCGAGGCCAAGACCAAAATTACCAAGAAGGCCAAGGAAATCGAGATAACCGGCAGTGAGAAGATGGATATGAACGGCAAGGCCACGTCCATCAAGGCCGGCAACACGATGAAAATTGCCGCTACTTCCTCCCTGGATGTGAACGGGGGCAGTAAAGCCAGCATCAGCTCCGGCAAAACCAAGATTCACTAAACTCTGCTGCTATGTCCGTGCCATTGGCATTGGGGGCTCTGGCGGCCCCGCGTACTTACAAGCTTACCACGACCTCCCACATGCGCATGAACGCGGCGGAGGAGCGAAATGTGTACCACACCGTGGCCCGGCAAACGCTGCTGGCGCGCAAACCCAACAATACCTACCGGCTGAAAATCGAGGTGCTCAGCTTCGAGGCCGAGAATCCTTCGTTCTTCACGGCCCTGGCCGCCGACCTCAACCAGGTTAGCAATTCGCTGGTGGTTCAGACCGACATCTACGGGCGGCTGGAGCAGATTGAAAACAAGGCCGACATGCTTAAAACCTGGCAGCGCATCCGCTCGGGGGTAGTGAAAAAGTACGAGAAGCTTTATCCCAAGGCCTTTTTCGACGCCTTTGGGCAAAATATCCAGGTGGCGGGCCTCTTCGAGAAAACCCTGCGCCACAAAGGTCTGCACGGCGTGCTGCTGCCCGGAATTTACGGCTACGGCTACTCGGCCGAAGCACCCGTAACGGGCCGCCGGGTGCTGGAGCAGTTTATCAACCAGGTCGACTTACCGCTGCTGACGACGACCACGCTCCAGCCCACCGAGCCCGCCGATAATGTGCTGCGCCTGAAGGTGGCGGGCACACTCAACGAAGAGGCTTTCCGCGACGATGACCTGCGGCGCCTGCTTCGCACTATGGCCGACAACCCCCTGCTGAAGGTGAGTATGAATGCCACCTGCCAGGAGCGCTACGACCTAGAGGCGGCTACCGGCTGGCTCATACGGGCTGAGCAGCGCCTGAGCGCCGAAGTGCCGGGTATCTACCAGAATGAAGTGCATCATCACATCGAAACGGTGAGTTAGCAGCTGGTGCCGACAGGAAAGGTGCTGCTCACCGGGTGTTTTGTTCCTTCTTTACTGACGACGATATGGCTATTGACGATAAGTACGTAATGAACGGGGTGTGGCTGACATGCGACAAAGGTGTGACGCCCTCCCGGTTCATGGTCACGCCTAAGCCCGTGCAGCTCTACGATGAGCACTTCGCCAACGAGCTGGACAAAGTTCCCCTGGTGAATATTCTGCCTTTCGGGGTGTGCAGCATCAGCAAAGGACCCTGCCTGCCGGCTCCCCTTATGTGGGAGCGGGTAATGGAAGACGGACTAACCGTACTCGGGGCCCGGCCCCTGCTGGATACGAGCAAGTGCCAGTGCAGCCTGGGCGGCAAAATCGCCATTCATTTCACCAAGGCCGGAGCCACAGCTGCTGTCGAGCTCGACCAGAAACTCGATAAGGTTGACGAGGCCGCTGACGCCGTGGAGGAAGCTTCGGGCTGGGCTTTCTGGGGCGGACTGGCCATGGGTATTGGCGGGGCGCTGCTGGTGGCTACCGGCGTGGGTGCCCCGCTGGGCGCGGCCATGATAACCGGCGCCGGCTACCTGATGACGGCCAGCACCATTGCTGGTACGGCCGCCGTAGCCGTGAAAGGGGCTACCAAGTTTGCCCGCGACCCCAGCAAAGAAGTCGGCTTGTCCATTGTGGGCGAAGTAGCCTGGGAAGCGGCCAAAAACTACGTCATGCAGAAGCTCGGCGGTAAGCTCATTGGCAAGCTGGCCGGCTCCAAGCTTGGGCAGCGCATTGCCAACTCCCGGTTTGCCCGCACCATGCAGAATCGTTTTGCCAACGCCCTCAAGCGCAACCGCGCCGCCAAACCGACCTGCGTGGGCGAGCCGGTAGATGTAGCCACGGGCAAGGTAATCAACGAAGCAACCGATTTCGAGCTGAATGGTCCGCTGCCGCTGGTCTGGAGTCGGGTGTGGTATTCCACTTCCGCCCACGAAGGTGCGCTGGGCCACGGCTGGCACCACAGCTACGACGAAGAGTTGTACGTCGACGACGAGGTGCTGATTCTGCGGCTCCCCGACGGCCGCTACACTGGTAGTGAGCCGATTCCGCTGGGCGAAGCCGTTTTTATCCGGGACGAGAAAATAACGCTGGCCCACACCGCGGCCGGCTACGTGTACCTTGATGCGGACGGACTGGCCCACCATTTCGGCTACGTCAGCGCCACCGATTCCTATAAGCTAGCTCGCTTGGAGCAGGCTGGTAAAGCGGGGGTCATCGTTTTCAACTATTCTTCCCGCGGCTATTTGGCTGGCGTCATCGACAGTGCCGGCCGGCTGCTCACAGTAGAGCACGATTCGGCCGGGCGCCTGCTCAGTATTCAGGCGCCGCATCCTACCGAACCCCGGGGCCAAGTAGCACTAGTGCGCTATTCCTACCACCAGGGAAATTTGGTGGAGGCCGCCGACGCCCTGAATCAGGTCTGGCAGTTTCGCTACCAAGGTCCATTGCTGGTACAGGCTACCTACAAAAATGGCGTCAGCTTCTACTACGAATACGATGGTACCGACGCCCGGGCCCGCTGCCTGCGCACCTGGGGCGACGAAGGTATCTACGCCTGCCAGCTCAGCTACGACCTGGAAAATCACCGCACCACCGTCATAGATTCGGTGGGCGCACAGCGGGTGTACGCCTACGACCCGGAGCTGGGCGTTGTCACGCAGCTCTTCGATGCCCGGGGAGGCGTCAGCAGCTACGAGTACAATGAGTTTGGCGAGCTGCTCAGCGAAACCGACCCGTTGGGCAACCAAACCCACTATGCTTACGACGGACTCGGCAACTGTACGGGCAAAATTCAGCCCGACGGCAGTGAGCTGCAGCGCACTTACAACGAGCAAATGCAGCTGGTGCAGGCCGTAGATGCTCAGCAGGGCGAATGGCAGTGGCAGTACAACCCGGCTGGTCAGCTCGCCGAGCGTGTCGATCCGGCCGGCCGCAGCATCCGCTACGACTACGAACAGGGGCAGCTGAGCCGTATCACCGACGAAGCCACCGGCCGCGCTACCACGCTGCACTACGACGCGGCCGGCAACCTGCTGGAGCTGCGCACACCCGATGGGCAGGTCAGCCGCTGGCTGTACGATAATTGGGGGCGTATCCGCAAGTCCACGGATGCGCGGGGCAATGTGCAGTGGCGCGAGTATGACTTGCTCAGCCGCGTGGTACGGGTGCACGAGCCCGACGGCAACGTGTGCTCTTTCGACTACGATGCCCTCGACAACATTGTGCGGGCCAAAGACCGGCAGCAGGACGTGCGCTACGCCTACCGGGGGCTGGGTCGTCTTATCCGGCGCGTCGAGGCGGGCACGGCTGTCGAGTACCTCCACGATACGGAAGAGCGGCTGCGAGCCATTGTGAACGAGCACGGCCTGACGTACCGCTTCGAGCTGGACAAGCAGGGTGACGTTATTACCGAAACCGGCTTTGATGGACTTACCCGCCACTACCAGCGCAACGTAGGTGGGCAAGTAACGATGCTGCACACGGCTTCGGGCCGGCGTACCAGCTACGCCTACAACCCCACGGGCCGCATTGCGGGTGTTTTCTACGAGGATGGCACCCAGGAAAGCTACACCTATCACCCCGATGGGACAGTGCGGGAAGCTACCAACGCCACCACTACAGTCCGCTTCGAGCGGGCCCCCAAAGGCCGGGAGCAGCAGGAAATCCAGGGCCAGCACGTTGTTACCAGCCACTACGATGCCCTCGGCTACCGGTCGGAGCTGACTTCTTCGCTGGGGGCGGCAGTGGGTTTCGGCCGCGACGCGCAGGGCAACCTGGAACGCATAAAATCCGGGCAGTGGCAGCTGCAGTTCGAGCGCGACGCCCAGGGCCTGGAGTTGCAGCGCACCCTGAGCGGTGGTATCCGCTCCCGCTGGCGCCGCGACCAGCTGGGACGCCCCCTGGAACAGCACATCAGCGCGGGCCCGCGGCAACCGGAGCGGCAACGCACCTACGCCTGGGCTACCGATGACCTGCTGACTGGTATTCAGGACAGTCAACGGGGACTTACAAGCTTCGAATACGATGCCCTGGGTAGCCTTACGGCCACGCGCTACCCCAATGCGGGCCAGGAGCTGCGCCAGCCCGATGCGGTAGGCAACCTCTTCGGCACTGTCAGCCGCCAGGACCGCCGCTACGGCCCCGCCGGGCAGCTGCTGGAGGCTAACGGCACGCGCTACACCTACGATGAGGAGGGCAACCTAATCCGTAAAACGACGCCCGCGGACGAAGAATGGACCTATAGCTGGAACGCCGCCGGGCAGTTGGCGGAAGTGGTGCGGCCCGATGGGGACGCGGTGCGCTTTGCCTACGATGCACTGGGCCGGCGGGTAAGCAAACGCTTCCAGGGCAAAACCACCCACTGGGTGTGGGATGGCAACAAGCCCCTGCACGAGTGGACCACGCTGGGCCTGGCTGAAGATAACGTGGAGCAGCTTATCACCTGGCTGTTTGAAGAAGAAAGCTTTGCTCCAGTCGGCAAGCTGGTGGATGGCCGGCGCTACAGCATCCTGACCGACCACCTGGGCACCCCGTTGGAAATGCACGATGAGCACGGCCAGACCACTTGGGCCACGGCCCTGACCAGCTACGGCAAGCGCCAGCAGCAGTTGGGTGCTGCCCCCGATTGTCCCTTCCGCTACCAGGGCCAGTACGAAGACCCGGAAACCGGCCTCTACTACAACCGCTTCCGCTACTATGACCCCCAAGCCGGTCAGTACATCTCCCAGGACCCCCTTGGCCTGGAAGGCGGCGCCGCGCTGTACAGCTACGTCCAGAACCCCAACGGCTGGGTGGACGTCTTCGGCTTAAGTGGCAAAAAATGCGGCTGTGGGAGTGCCGCTGATAAGCTCAAAGGCGCTTTCCGCAAAGGGTATGACAAGGACAAGATTGCCGCCATGCCCTGGGGCTCCCGCCCCAAAAACCCGAACAAGTATCTTAAGAAGCGCTACACAGATCAGCATCTGCAACAGTTTCACGGTGAGGCTTCCTACTTGATGACCGGTGACGCTTACCGCGACTTTGCCAAAGGCAGGCCTTTCGTGGGTAGACCAGATGGTCAGTTTATATCCACGAAAACGGATATCGACGGCGTGTTGAGCCGCTCGAATGGCGACGTTGCGCTAATCGAGAAAGAGCTTGGTATAAAGCCGGGACCGAATGGCTGGCAGGGCAAAGGCGGTATTGTGCGGGTGGATATCCAGAATCCAGAAAAATTCAACCTCCGTATGCCGAACGGTAACGAAGGTGGCGCCAATGAACTCTGGGAGCCAGGGGGCTTCGTGCCTGGCGGAAGCCCGGAAGCAGTCGTTGACCCAATTCCAGCAAGTAGTATAATCACTAAAATCGTCGTGCCTTAATGAATCCACAAGCCGATAAGCTGCAGCAAGCCTTGGGTAAAGGCGAATTGTTCGAGTATATGGTCGGAGAAAACGGCTATGCCTACCGCAATCCATACGCGGATATGCCAACCTACCCAGCGGAAGTGTTTGGCTCGGTAGTCAGCTACTTCGACATGACCGGAAATACCTCTGTTTGGGCCGATTTCGATGCCAGCCTGCTGGTCCTGAGCGCCGACAACGAGTATTCCTGGCTCAGCTTGTACTACCTGGTAGAATACCTGCGGTACTCGCGGCGCCAGCGCCCAGTTGATCTGACGGCTCTGTCGGCGACTGTACTGGCCAACCTGCGCGCTACCAAAGGCGCCTTACAGCAGGCAACTAAGTGGGGCGGCCGCGATTATCCAGATGGGCTGTGGGGCGATGCGCGGCGTATGGTGCACAACATAAACGAAGAGCATCAACTGAACTTGCGCCTCTAAGCCCTCATGGCTAAGGAACAAAAGTGGGCTTGCCTGCAAAAAGCCGTGGCCTCCCATGAGCTATACGCCTACCTGATCGGTCAGAAGAGCCGTGACCAGGCGGAAAAACCAGAATAAGCAGAGTAAAAAAATGTGGCGTTGCCTAAATATTTACCCATGACCCAACTGGCAACATTCGTGGTTGTGGTTAGCAATGTTGAGGCTTCAATTGTCTTTTACTGCAAATTTCTGGGCTTTATAATAGCTTACGATTGGCACAAAGCGGGAGAAGAAAGAATTGTACGCTTGAGAAACAAAGACTACAATATTCACCTGTCTTTGCAGCTGCCCCTATCGGATTGGGAACAGCAGCCAGCCGGTAAACAATCCGGGAACTATCCATACATTACGCTGGAAGTGTCCGACTTGGAGCAGCACTATAACGCATTAGTGCAAAACAGAGCGCCTTTAACCAGGGATTTAGTGAGCACGCTCTTTGGCAATTTTGCCTACCTGACTGATCCGGACGGCAATAAGATCTGCCTGTCGGAATACTGGGTAGATGCATGAGCAGGCCCACGAGTAACATCATCACTAAACTTGTCGTGCCCTAATGGACCTACGAACTGACAAGCTGAAGCAGGCCTCTGGGATGATGCGCAACGGCTACTTGCGAACATGAATAAAAGCCATGGTCTTACGTTGAACCTGGAATAGCATCAGGTAAACAGCAAGGGTATTCAGGCGTCAGGTTGATCAACTGTCGTCAGCCCGGGAAGCGCAGTGATAGCAGCAGTGAGGAAAAAATGATCTTCAGAAGCTGCGTATCTACTGGGCTGACGGCCCGAAAAAGTCCGGCCGGAGTCCCCGCTCAAGCACAAAGCAGATGGTGGGTACGCCGTTTGGTTTTACAGAATGAGCGGCGACAACCGGTCGTTTGGCTTACGAATGAAACCGGCCTGTTTGGTGCCGCCTGTGCCTTCGACCGGGAAATCCATAGATTTAGCAAAGTTTATGCTACCAAGTAATGACCTAACGCGCTGCCAGGACCACCTTGTAACCCGGTAACGCTTAACTTTTACGCTTATGGCTACTGGTGACAAATATGTCATGGACGGGGCGTTCCTCTCCTGCGACAAAGGCGTAATGCCGACGCGCTTTATGGTGACGCCCAAGCCCGTGCTGCTCTACGATGCGCAGATAGCCAACGAGGCCGACCGCATCCCGCTGACCAACATCCTGCCCTTCGGCGTGTGTCAGGTCACGCGCACGCCCTGCGTGCCGGCCCCCATTATGTGGGACCGGGTAGCCGACACGGGAGTAACCACCCTGGGTTGCCGACCCCTGCTCGATACCAGCAAGTGCCAGTGCGGCGTGGGCGGCAAAATCAACATTCACCTCAACAAAGCCGCCGCCGATGCCGCCGTCGCGCTTGACCAAAAGCTGGACAAGATAGACGAAGCCGCCGAAGCCGCCGAGGAGGCCTCTGGGTGGGCCTTCTGGGGCGGGCTGGCCATGGGTATTGGCGGGGCGCTGCTGGTGGCTACCGGCGTGGGTGCCCCGCTGGGCGCGGCCATGATAACGGGTGCCGGCTACCTGATGACGGCCAGCACGGTGCTGGCCACGGGGGCGGCCGTAGCCAAAGGCGCCACCAAGTTTGCCCGCGACCCAAGCAAGGAAGTAGGCTTGGCCATTGTGGGGGAGGTCGCTTTCGAGGCGGCCAAAAACTTCGTGATGCAGAAGCTGGGCGGCAAGCTCATTGAGAAGATTGCCAAGTCGGGCTTGGGAAAAAGGATTATGAACTCGCCCTTCGCCAAGAAGATGGAGGACCGGTTTGCCAAGACCTGTACCGGTAACCGAGCCCCTCAATCGAAGTGCGGGCGGGTTGGCGAACCGATAGACGTGGCGACGGGCAAGGTTATCAACGAAGGAACTGATTTTGAGTTGGCGGGCCCGCTACCCTTGGTCTGGGCCCGCACTTGGTACTCTACCTCCACGCACGATGGCGCCCTGGGTCGGGGTTGGCATCATGCCTACGACGAAGAGATTTTTGCGGACAGTGAGTTTGTAATTATCCGGCTCAGCGACGGGCGCTATACCGGCTCCGAGGCCCTGGCCCTGGGCGAGTCGGTTTATTTGCGGGAGGAAAAGCTGACGCTGACCCGGGAACCCACCGGCACCTACTGCTACACCGATGCGCAAGGCCTGACGCACAGCTTTGCCTACGTCGAAGCCACCGACTCCTACAAGCTGCTACGCCTGGCCAAAGAGGTTGCCCAAACGGCCATTAGCTTTCAGTATTCGGCGGCTGGCTACCTGGAAAGTATTCTGGATAGCGCCGGCCGCACCTTGCTGGTAGAGCACGATGCCGAAGGACGGATACTGACCATCCGGGCTCCCCATCCGACCGAACCCCGGGGCTTGGTCGAGCTAGTGCGCTACGCCTACGATGGCAAAAGCCGCCTGACCTCGGCCGCCGACGCGCTGGGCCAAGCCTGGCTTTTCCGGTATCAGGGCTGGCTGCTGATGCAGGCTACCTACAAGAACGGCGTCAGCTTTTACTACGAATACGACGGTACTGAGCCCGGGGCCCGCTGCTTGCGCACCTGGGGCGACGAAGGCATTTACGCCTGCCGTCTTAGCTACAATACCGAGGCGAACCAAACCATCGTCGTGGATTCGGTCGGGGCCCAGCGCGTGTATGAGTACGACCCGGAGCTAGGCGTCGTCACCCGCCTATTTGACGCCCGGGGCGGGCTTACGGTGACCGAGTACAACGAGTACATGGAGGTAGTAAGCGAGACGGACCCCCTGGGCAATGAAACCCGCTACGAGTACGACGACCGGGGCAACTGCCTGCTTATTGAGTTGCCGGATGGTGCTACGCTCACACAAGAGTATGATGCGTTTGGTCGCCTTGTTCAACTCACCGATGCAGTAGAAGGGCAATGGCAACGGTCCTACAATGATGCTGGGCAACTAGTGCAGCGTACCGACCCCACGGGACGGGCCGTCCGTTATACCTACGACCGGGGCCAACTCAGCTCTATCACCGATATAGTAACAGGCCGCACCACCACGCTTCGTTACGACCACCACGGCAACCTGAGTGAGGTGCATACGGCCGACAACCAGCGTGCCCGTTGGCTACATGACCACTGGGGCCGGGTGCGCAAAGCTACCGACGCGCGTGGCAATGTGCAGTGGCGGGAGTACGACTTACTTAGCCGCGTAACCTTGGTGCACGAGGCTGATGGCAACGTACGTCGCTTCGCCTATGATGCACTGGGCAATGTGACCCGGGCCCAAGACCGCCAACAGGATGTGCAGTATGCATACCGGGGCCTGGGTCGGATAATACGACGGGCAGAAGCCGGCCACACGGTGGAGTTTTGGCACGATACGGAAGAACGACTGCGGGCTGTTGTTAACGAGCATGGCTTAGCTTACCGCTTCGAACTGGATGCGGAAGGTGATGTCATCACCGAAACCGGCTTCGATGGACTCACCCGCCATTTTCAGCGCGACGTAGGCGGGCGGGTAGTGGAACTTAAGCTGCCTACCGGACAACGCACCCGTTACCGCTACGACCGCGCCAGCCGGGTGCAGGAAGTCACGTACGCCGATGGTACCAATGCCATGTATCAGTATCGGCAGGATGGAGCCTTGGCTGCTGCCATCAACGCAACGGTAGCCGTAACTTTTGAGCGGGATATGCTGGGCAACCTCTTGCAGGAAAGCCAGGGGGAGTACACCATCAGCAATGAGTATGATGCTCTTGGCAAGCGTATCGGCTTAGCTTCTACCCTGGGTGCACAAGTACGGTATAGCCGTGATGAGGATGGACACGTCACTCAGATCCAGTCGGGTAGCTGGCAGACCCTGTTTGAACGTGACGCTCAAGGCCTGGAGATGCAGCGTACCTTCAGCGGTGGGCTGCGCACCCGGTGGAAGCGCGACCAATTCGGCCGGCCCACTGAGCAGCGTGTAAGCCTGGCTACCACCCACAGTGCCGACCGAGTACGCACTTACGATTGGCAGACCAATGACCAGCTACGCGCCATTACCGACTCACAGCACGGGCGGACGGGTTTTGAGCATGACACGTGGGGCAACTTGGCTGCAACTACCTTCAGCGACGGTTCCCACGAGTTGCGCCTGCCCGATGCAGTAGGCAACTTATTTCGCCGCTCCGACCGCCAAGACCGGCGCTACGGACCGGCGGGGCAGTTGCTAGAAGCCAATGGTACCCGCTACGAATACGACGAGGCTGGTAATCTGTACCGCAAGATCCTACCCCAGGGCCAGGAATGGTGCTATGCGTGGAACGCAGCCGGCCATCTGGAGGAAGTCGTACGGCCTGATGGGCAGGTAGTACGCTTTACCTACGATGCGCTGGGCCGGCGCATGAGCAAGCGCTACAAAGGCAAGGTAACGCACTGGGTATGGGACGGCTATGTGCCCTTGCACGAGTGGACTACGCTGGAAGTCGATCAGACCAATGTAGAAGACGTCATCACCTGGCTGTTTGAGGAAACCAGCTTTGCCCCTATGGCCAAGTTGCAAGGTTCCGAGCGGTATAACATCATTACCGACTACCTTGGCACACCTCTGGAGATGCACGCCCCATCGGGCTCTGCGGTGTGGTCGGTGGAACTTGACAGTTACGGCCAAGTGCGCCGTAGCACCGGTGAGGTTACGGCCTGTCCATTCCGGTATCAGGGGCAGTACGAGGATGCCGAAACCGGCCTCTATTACAACCGCTTCCGCTATTACGACCCCCAGGCCGGCCAGTACATTTCCCAGGATCCTATTCGGCTGAAGGGCGGAATGGCTCTCTACAGCTACGCCCACGACCCGCTAAGCTGGCTCGACCCGCTGGGTTTGGCCGAACTCGTTTATCAGCTGGTAAAGGATGGGAAGGTAGTGTACTATGGTATCACCGAGCGCACGGCCCTGGAGCGTGCCAATGAGCACGTATTGGCCGGTAAAGACTTTTCCCATATGGAAGTACTGGCCGAGGACCTCACCCACGACCAAGCCCGTTCTTTGGAAGGCGGCCTGATTCGGAAACGATTAGCCGAGAGAATTGATGACTACGATATTGATGATTCCATCGAAACGAAGCTGCAGAAGTCAGGACTCCTGAATAAAAACCGAGGTCGGGAAATAGACCGTTGGAACCCTACCAACCCCCTGAAAGACGTTCCCCGCCTGGAAACTCCGACCCGCGTCGTACCCACGACTTGCCCCAAAAAGTAACAAGCACCCATGAAAGTTTACAGCACTGCCCCCGATGGTAATGAAGCCGCGGATCTGGAGCCGGCCCACTACTTCAACCTGGCCGAGAAGCGCCTACAGAAAAGCTATGAGCATATCATCCAGACCGACAAGCCCGTGCAGGTGCTGCTGGTGAATCTGGATATTCTGCTGCACCTAAGTAAAAAATATCCGGCCCTGGCCAACCTGACCATACAGCGCGAAGAGGCTGCTAAGTGGAAGCAAGGGTTTTACGACTGGTATGCGCGTTGTTCGGCCAAAATTCCCGCCAAGTTCCGCGAGGGAATCAAGGAGTCGGCAGATGCCCTCTTTGCCGAACTTGAGCAGTTAGGCCACTGATTTTACCATTTATTGTTGCCGTTAGCAGCACATTGAAAAGCTTATGTGGGGAATTCAACCTTGGGACAATGACCGGGCCGCTGACTGGTTTGCTAATCTGCTGGATAAAAGCGCGTTACCAGACCGGGTGCGAGCCACTTTGGAAGTAGCAGAAACGGCTGAGCCAGATGAGGAAAACGCGCCCTTATTACGAGCTGCCGCTTATTGCTTAGTGCAATTCGGACATGTATACGTTTGGCCGGTAAAACACTTGACGGCTGATTTAGCCCGGGCGATAAAGGCATTACAAATCGTGGAAGAAGACGATGAATATTGCTATTCCGAGGAGATAAGAGCGGCCGTAGCAAATGAGCGGCAAACGCTACAGCTTCGGCTGGATAGCCTGCCTTGTTAATTGGCAGTTCTGCTGTGGGGATTGCACATGCGGATAGCCTGGAATGTCCATCGAAACCACCATTGCCAAGCTCGGAGGCGCCGAACCACTTGAAGGTAAGTTGTACCCCTTAAATGCAACGCTGAAGTAGCCGAGCCGGAAAAAAGTCGGAGCCAAGCTGCCGCTGGTGTTTGAGCCATTGCCGCTGCCAAGCATGGTTGAAGCCAACTGCTTGTTTTGTACGGCCATAAAAAAGCCCCGGCAACAGGAGTTGCCGGGGCTTTTTCTATGTAGCGCGAAGCAGATTTATACCCACTTGTTGTCCAGAACAGCGCCATTGGCGTTGATCTTGTTGGCCGAAATCGTCAGGCTTAACGTCATGGATGTGTTGGTGTCGGCGCCGCGGGCATCGAAGTGCTCGGAGTAGCTCACGCAGTAGGCTTCCTCGAAGGAGATTTCCTTCAGGGTCGAGTCTTGGTCAATGCGCTTGAACTGGATTTTGCCGCTCTCACGCTTGTACGGGTCCAGCATCCAGCTCGTCAGCGAAGCGCTGTCGGTAGAAACAATCGTCACTTTAATAGTGCCGCCCTGAACCTTCGACGAAGGACGACCTTTGTCGTCGATGGCTTGATCGAAGGAGTAGCTGCAGCTTACTACTTCGCAGTCACCGCTGCCAGCGGCATTGAAGAATGCACTAAATGAGGCCATAATACAATTGTTAAGGGTTAAAAAATGGTGGAAAAGAAAAGGAAAGGAAATACTGTACTCAATGTCAGGTCGTCAACGTCACACGACAGCTTTCAGCCTCTACCCACTTCTCAGATACCTTATTGCTGCTTATACTCGGCGTTCCAGTCGCGGCCGGGGTCGTTCGGGTCGTCGCCTTTGGTACCATCGAGCGACACCAGGAACGTCTTGGCCGGGAAGTAGGGCACCATGTGGATGTCGAGCAGGATCCGGTCTTTCTGGTTGGGGTCGCGCTCAAACTTCTTGATGGAGAACTTCTCAATCAGTTTACCCGGGCCGGCAATACCATCCAGAAACCGCACAACCTGGCTCTGAATGTCCATGCGCATGTTGTGGTCCCAGTTCTCGAAGGCCCGGCGGTTGAGGAAGTCAATCAGCACCTTGGTCACGTAGTCAAACACGCGCACTACGGAGTAAGTCTGCAGGCCGATGTTGTCGCCGTTGAACAGGGTTTTGGCCGAGAAAGCCATAACGCGGCCGTACTCATTCACCATGGGCACCAGGCCCAGCTTTTCGAGGTTGGCAATTTCACTTTTGCGCAGCGGGAAGCGCACACCATCTACTTCGTTCAGGGTGCCGTGCTTGCGTCCGGCCGTTACCTGAGAAGCCAGCGTGCTATAGATGCGGCCGGCCAGGGCGGAGGAGGGGGGCACGAACAGGTCTTCCTCTTCGCCCAACTCCTCCAGCTTGCCGCGGCCCACGAGCCAGTTGCAGGCCATAATGACGTTGGACTTGTGCGGGTCGGCGCCGGTCAGGTTGGCCTCCTCAAACAATTCAATCACGTCGTCGGGCGTGTCGTAGTGCTCAAAGTCGGTGACCATCATCACCTTGTTCTTATGAGCAATCTTGGCCCATTTGTCGATAACCTTATTGGAGCCCAGGTAGCCGGGCACCACCAGCAGCGAGTAGTTGTCGCGCAGGTCGAGGCGGTCGAAGTTCTGCTCCAGTTCCCCCGACACGGCATCAATGAAGGTTGTGTTGTCCAGGTCCTGCAGCTGATCCTTGTCGGCGTTCAGGATGGAAATGTTCTTGACCTCGTCCTGGTCGGTGTTGCGGTAGAACAGGGCCACCGAGCGGTACGACTGCTCCATGTCGTGCGTGGCCTCAATGGCTTTGCGCAGGTTGTCGGTGAGCTGGTTGTTCGACGACTCCACCTGGGCCTCGCACTGCTCCACGGCATCGGCCACCGATTCGGCTTTGCTGAGCATTTCGTGCCAGAGGGCCAGCCGCTTTTTGAGCTGCTGCCGGTCGGCCTTCTTGCTGTCTTCGGTCAGAAAGATCTTTTTGCGGGCCTTTTTCTCCGGATTCAGGTTGGAAGCACCGTCAATGGTGGTTTCCAGCAGGTCGAAGCCGCCGAATTTGGCGAGGGCCTGGGTGTTTTCTTCTAGGCGGGGTGCCAGCTCCCGCGCACGGGAATTGGCAGAAGCGGGTTGTTGTTCGGTTGCCATATAGGGAAAACCTATCGGTTAGGAGCGGATGTTGGAAAGGAATACTGAAGAGCCGCTGGGCCGGATTAGTCCAGCTCGCTGATCATGGCCTGAATGGCGGCCAGGAAAGCGGCCTTGGTTTCGGGCGTGTCGAGGGCCGACTTCAGAATCTTGTTGGACTTGAGCTGGCGCAGCAGCTTCTGCAGATCATCCGCTTGGGTATTCAGATCCTGCAGGAAAGTGCTCTGGTTGATGATGCCCCTTTTGCCAAAGTCGCCGAGCGACTGAAACTGGAGGGTTTCGGGCATCACCGTGCCGTCTTCCTTTTCAAACTCCACTTCAACGGCGGGCTTGAAATGGGCAAATACGGCCTCCGGAGTCTTGAGTCCTTCCACGATCTGAGCCCGCAGGGGCGGATCGGAGGTGAGTTTTTGAACCAGCAGAGTGCGGTTCAGTGGGATGTCGGAAATTGCTTCTGAGGCATTATCTAGTTTACGTTCCTGCCCCCCGATTCCGTAGTTAAACATAAGCTGAATTTTTTAGCTAAACCGACCACAATCAACCTGTTCGGATGAGCTCTATACGTCCCATCTGGGCCGTAAGGTACAGGAAAATAAAAAACTGACTAAGAAAAAAGCTGAAATCTTGATTTATTAATATGCAAATTACTATATAATAGAATGTTGTCAATGCCCTATTGAAAGAAGAAAAAATTATGTGCGGGTGGTTGCGGCCCGCACAAAGGGATATTATCCTACCTTACCGCCCCAATCCTACCACCGCAGGCGAACCGACTATAGTATCCTTGAGCGGTCCTGGGCCGTTCTTGCTTCGCCTCATATCTTATTTCCGTCTATGGCCTACACCGAAGAGTTAAAGCGAGCCTTACACATTGCCCAGGCGGTGGCCCACGAATACCGCCACGAGTACTACGCCGCCCCACACCTGCTGACGGCCCTGCTGCACAATGAAATAGGGCTGGCCTCGTGGCTGGCCGTGGAGCTAGGCAAAGACATTCATTACCTGCGCGAATGGGCTGAAGTGCGTCTCGAAGGCCTGCCCAAAGCCGTACGCCCCCCAGAAACGCCGGCCGCCGACAAGGACCTGAAGCCCATTCTGGAAGTAGCCGACCTGGTGGCCCTGCAGCTGTCCAAGGACCAGACCGACCCGCTGTGTGCCCTTGCGGCCGTGCTGCGGCCCGGGCTGGCCTATACCACTGAGCAGCTCAAATCTTTGCCCCTCACCCAGCGCGAGGTGATAGAGGCCGCAGAACCCGAAGCTATGCAACCCGTGGCCGTATGCGCCGACGGGCAGCAGTCGGCCCCGCTGACGGACCGCGCCGCGCCGGCCGGCAAAGCCGGGGCGCTGGCGACGTACTGCGTGAACAAAACGGCCCAGGCCGAGGCCGGCAAGCTGGACCCCATTGTGGGGCGCGACCGGGAAACGCGGCAGATGGCCGAGATTCTGGGGCGGCGCACCAAACCCAACGTGCTGCTGGTGGGCGAGCCGGGCGTGGGCAAGTCGGCGCTGGTGGAAGGCTTTGCCCAGCAGATCGTGCAAAAGAAAGTGCCCACGCACTTGCAGCAGGTAGTGCTGTTTGAGCTGGACCTGGGTACGCTGGTAGCCGGAGCTTCCTACAAAGGCGAGGTAGAGGACCGCATCAAGAGCGTGCTGAGCGAAATCAAGCAGTATACCCGCGCCATCCTTTTTATCGACGAAATTCACGCCCTGCTCGACCCCAAAGGCTCGGCCGGGGCCGGTATTGCCCAGTTGCTGAAGCCCGAGCTGGCCCGGGGCGAAATAACGGTTATCGGGGCTACGACCAACGACGAGTACCGCCAGTACATCGAGGCCGACGAAGCCTTCAACCGCCGCTTCGACGTGCTACGGGTGGAGGAGCCGAGTGTGGTGGTGGCTGAGCGCATGGTGGAAAGCGTGCTGCCCTACTACGCCGCCCACCACGGCCTGCAAGTAGGAGAGGGCACCGTGGGTGAAGCCGTACGCCTGGCCAAGCGCTACATTAAGGACCGGCAGCTACCAGACTCGGCCATCGACCTTGTGGACCGTACCATGGCCGCCATCCGGATGCTCGACGAGCACGCCAGCGCCGAGCTGCTGCAGTTGCAGCAGGACTTCGAGCTGCTGGTGGCCCGCAAGCCCAAGCTGGCCGAGGCTGATTATCTGAAAGAGCTGCGCTGGTTTCTGTACCAGGTGCAGAACCAAGTGAGCCACCTCTGGCTCAACCAGCTTGACCAGGAGCAGCAGCCCGACACACTGGAAACCGCCGAAGCCCTGGAAACCTATATCCGGGAGTTGCTGGCGGCCGTGGTAGTGCTGTCGGCTACCAAGAAAGACAGCGTGGACCGCACCGATATTGCCGCCGTGGTATCGGGCAAAACCGGCATTCCGCTGGGCAAGCTGCAAAGCAACGAGCGGGACAAGCTGCTGAACATGCACCAGACCCTGCAGCAGCGGGTGGTGGGCCAGAACCACGCGGTGAAGGCGCTGTGCGAAGCCATTCTGGAGTCGCGCTCCGGCCTGACCAAAGCCGGACAGCCCATTGGCTCGTTCTTTTTGCTGGGCCCCACCGGCACCGGCAAAACTGAGCTGGCCAAGTCCCTGGCCGACTTCCTGTTCAACGACGAGTCGTTCCTGATTCGCTTCGATATGTCGGAGTTCAAGGAAGAGCACTCGGCGGCCCTGCTCTACGGCGCGCCTCCCGGCTACGTGGGCTACGAGGAAGGCGGCATGCTGGTGAACAAGATTCGGGAGAAGCCCTATTCGGTGGTGCTGTTCGACGAAATCGAGAAGGCCCACAGCTCGGTGTTCGACATCTTCCTGCAGATCCTGGACGAAGGCCGCCTGCACGACCGGCTGGGCCGGGAGGGCGACTTTTCCAACGCCGTGATTCTGTTCACCTCCAACATCGGCAGTGAGCAGATCATCCAGTCGTTTGGCCAGGGCCAGATTCCGGCTACCAACACGCTGATGGAAACCATGAGCCGCCACTTCCGCCCCGAGTTTCTGGCCCGGCTCACCGAAATTGTCCCGTTTGCGCCCATTTCCGAGGAAAACGTGGTGCAGATTTTCGACATTCACCTGCGGCCCCTACAGGAGCAGCTCAAGCGCCAGGGCATTACGCTGGAACTGTCGACGGCGGCCCGCGAGCATCTGGCCTTGTCGGGCTTCACGCCGCGCTACGGCGCCCGGCCCATCAAGGGCGTAATCCGGCAGCAGCTGCGGCGGCCCATTTCCCGGATGATTATTGCCGGGGAAGTAGGCAAAGGTGCAGTCATTGCGCTGGACAAAGCCCTGGAAGCCGAGGAGCTGACCTGGCAGGTTCAGGCCGGCGAAGAGCCAGCTGAACAGGCGGCCTTGCCAACCGCCGAAGTTATTAGCTAGCTGCCCGTCGGCGGCAGGAGTTTCCAATTCGTGCTATCTGTTCTTCTATGACGTACATCAATGCTGAGCTGCGCCTAGCGGGCCATACCTACCCGCTGGCCGCCTGCTCGTTTGGATTTCGCCAGAATACCGATGCCCGGGGCCGGCCCAACTCGAAAGTAACGGGCACACCCCTGCAGTTGCTGCTCGATGGGGAGGAAGGGACCGAGCTGGCCGAGTGGGCCAGTTTGCCCGACAGCCTGCGCAGCGGGGAAGTCGTGTTTTTCCCCGACGACGTGACCCAGCCCCGCCGCACCCTGGCCTTTACCGATGCCCGCTGCGTGCACCAGCACGTGCAGCTAGTGCCGGGCGCCGACGAAGCGGCCCACCATTGTCTGCTGGTGCTTTCGGCCCAGCAGCTGGAACTAGACGGGCAGGTGCTGGAGCAGCGCTGGAATAAGCCGCCCAAGACGCGGGCAGCGGCCAAAAAAGCCGCTGCTAAGGCCGAAACGCCGACGGAAGCCTTAGCTGCCAGCCAGCAGATAGCAGCAGAGGCTACACCGCAGCTCTCGAAAAAGGAACGCTACACGGCCCGCCGCACCCTGATGCAGTCGGCCAGCACGAAGCTTGGTCAGGTGCCGCCAGAGCTAGCCGGGCCGCCCGAAGCCAACGTGCAAAATGCGCTGACTCGCCTGGAGCGCAACAACATAGCCGTGGAGCGGGCCCGCCTGAGCGGCCATGTCTATAACAGCGACAAAATACCGCCCGTACCTGAGCCCGAAGGCTGGCACATGCTGAGTGCGCCAGAACTGGCGCAGGTAGGCGCCAGCCCTGAACTGCTACTTGACCCCAAAACCGGCTTTAAAGCGGCCATATATCAGTCGAGCTTCGAGGTACCGCCCAAACTGGTAATTGCCTACGCCGGAACGGAGGATAAGCCGGATATCATGGCCGATTTACGCCAGGGCATCGGCCTAGAGGAGAAACAGTATAACCAGTCGATGCGGTTGGCAGACGTCGTGGTCAAGCAGATCGGCAAGGCCTCGGTCGAAACGACGGGCCACTCGCTCGGTGGAGGGCTGGCCTCGGCCGCCAGTGTTATTACCGGCACCCAGGGCTACACCTTCAATGCGGCGGGCCTTCATGTAAACACCATTAAGCGGCCACCCTATAACCTCTCCCGGCAGGTCATGAAGGAGGCTTCCAGCCTGATTGAAGCCTACCGCTCCACCTCCGACCCGTTGAATAACATCCAGAATGGAATGCGTATTCCGGGCGGAGTGGTGCTGCCAAAGGCTCTGGGTACCTCCCGCCCCGTGACACCCGCCCCGCAGTGGCAGCACCAGTGGAAGGATCTGGCGGCGCTGAATCCCTTTAAGCCCGCCGTGACCATGGCCTTGCACGGGCACGGTATTGCCCCGCAGATGGTAGACCACATCGAACATGAGAAAGATCAGGATATCGGTACCATTACCAACTATCTGGGGTCATGAGGCTACTGGCTGGCGTCAAGCTTTTCTCTGCTGCCCTATGCTGGCTGTGGCTCTCGCTCATCTCCCTCACCCAATGTCATTCCATGGAATCGTCCGCTAACCCAATCTATAAGCATAAGCCTGAAGAGTACTTTCCTACTAGACCGGCGCTAACGCTTGCGCAAGCCATCCGGGAAGATAATGTGGCTAAAATTGATGCTGTTTTTCGGCAGCATCCCGACCTAAATCCGAATCTGGAAGGCAAGCAGGGCGTCACGTTTCTATTGTGGGCCTACTCGCACCACCATGTGAAATCGTTGCAGGCATTGGTGGCCCATAAGGCCAACGTGAATCAGCCTTTGCACCTGCCCAACAACAGCGGCGGAGTAGATACCACACACCTGCTTAATATCGCCACCGAAGGCCCCAAAGACGAGCTGCTACTGGCTTTGCTGGAGCTGGGTGCCGACCCCAATAGCCGTGATGAGCGCAAGATGCCAGCTCTGCATAATGCCATATACATCAATAACTATACGCGCATGAAAATGCTGCTCGACCACGGGGCCGATATCAATGCCACAGATAGTGCGGGCGGGACGATAACGGCAACGTTGGCCAGCCTGAACAATTTTGAGATGGTGTATTACCTGCTCGAAAGGGGAGCCGACTGGCGCACGAATAATAACGAAGTAGCTGTAAGCACTCAGGAGAAAAGCGTGGGCAACGCGGAGGCTACTCAGTGGCAGATCAAGGTGAAACAGTGGTTGCTGGCGCACGGCGTGAAGTTTCCGGTGCCCTCATCAGGAGCCAAACGCTACGCGGCAATCCGGGAGCGGTGGGAGCAGACGCCGGAAGGAAGGGCCTGGCGCGAAAAGCTCGATGCCCTGGGCGCCCAGCCCGAGGTGGTAGGCAAGCCCTGGGTCCAGCAGGAAGATCAGGCGGTGGCCGCTATGAAAGCCTGGATGCAGCAGCAGGGCATTCCCGAGCCGCCGTTCTTTATGCCTTCACCGGGCGGCAAATAGCCAGGCCACTGACTTTAAAAGCCGCACCCGGCACTGCTGCTGTAGCAGTGCCGGGTGCGGCTTTTTTGCGAATTACAGACTTTACAGTGCCGAAGTGGCCACGCTCACCTCGTAGGGCAGGTTCATGGCCGACTGGCTGGCCAGCAGCACCTGCAGCTCCTGGGCCGTGCGCTGCCACTCCGGTGCCGAAAGGCGGCTGCCCGGTGCGGGCGTGAGCACCACCCGGATGCAGCGCACGAAGCCCGCCGTGGGCGTGGTGCCATTGCGGAAGCCCTTCTCAATATGCACTTGGCTGAGCTGATTGCCCAGCTCGGCCCAGCAGGCCGCTCGGATATCTTCTACTGTCACGATGCGGTTGCGGCTGAGCAGGTTTTTGCGCAGCGTATGCACCCGCTCCTCCGGGCGGGGTCGTTCGCGGCCGCCGCTGGTGGTCGTTACTAGCTGCACGCCTTCCAGGTAATGTCCATCGTAGACCTGCAGGCGGCTGCCGTTGGGGATACGGTTGCCCGCTTCTCCGTCGCTGGACCAGTACTCCAGGTACACGCTGTCGTTGGGGTCTTGGGGGCGCAGCATCACGTAGGGAGCCGGGTCGGTAGCCAAGTCGGTGGCGGTTTGGGCCAGTCGCTCTTCCAGGCGGGCCAGACTTTGGTTTAGCTCGCGCAGCGTGTTGGCGACAAAATCGGTGCCGGTGGCCGTGAAAGCCCGGCTTTCGTCGCGCAGCAGCTCCAGCAGCTCCAGCAGGGCCTCCTTACCCGAGCGGGCATCGAAGCGGCCAGCACCGTAGCGGAGCGTGTAGGTGTCAATTTCGTTTTCCTGCAGGCTGCTCAGGGTCGTGGAGCGAAACACGACGTTGCGCAGGCTATACACCTCCCGGATGGCCAGGAAGGCTTCTTCCGAAGCCAACGGGAAGATATTGAGGGCGGGCTGCAGGCGAAACAGCTGCTTGTTGAGGCGGCGGTTCAGCACGGGAAAACAGTTCAGGCCGCATGTCACCGAAGAGAGGGCCTCCGGGGGCAAGGCGTGCGAAAAGCGCACTTCCAGCCAGATCAGCGGCTGGGTAAAGGATTCCAGCACCTCCGGGGCAAAGCGGGACACGAGCGGTGCGGGGAAGGTTTCGCGCAGGTAAAACGCTAGTTCAGCGCCGGGGGAGGGCAGCACGCGCACAAAATTGGGGGCGTAGAGATGGCGCACATGCTGCTCTACGCGCTGCAGGAAATCGTACTCCTGGTGCAGCAGAGGCACCGTTTCGCTGTCCGTTGAATCGAGCCCCAGGGCTACGGGCAATGTGCGTTCGGCCAGGCGCCAGGTCTCGCCGGGCAGATAAGCCAGGTAGGCGTCGCGGCGGGGCTCATTCAGCCAGTCGAAGTAGAAGGAGAGGTCAGCCAGGGAAGTTACCTCCGGATTCAGCTCCAGCCCAAGCCAGAGGCTGCGGTGCTCGGCCGGCTCGGGGCGGGCGGCCATGGCCAGGGGGCGCTTCTGCCCGCCTGCTTCGGCCCGCCAGATCTGGTCGTCGGTGGCCAGGTAGCGGATGGCGCCATCGGTGAGGCGAGTGGCCTGCAAAGGCGAGAAGAAGGTAGCCGGGCCGGCCGCAGCCCGGCCCGCAGCCGTGCGGTGGTACGCAAACTGGGCGTCGGCGGGCAGCAGCGACACCGGTTCCCGGGGCTGGGCGTGGGCAATGGCGTGGGCCGGGCGCGGGGCATCCACCACGTCGGGGTTCAGCAGGCTGGCCAGGCGCTCTACCAGCCGGTATTGCGTGTTGTTGATTTCCTGCCCGATTTTTTCCAGCTCCACGGCGCAGGCTTCCAGCAGCAGCTGCACCAGGGGGTCGAAGCCTTCCATATCGGCCTCGCTGTAGCCCCACATTTCGGCCGCCTTCTGGGTGAGGCGACTTTTGATACCGGCTCTGGTAAAATCTTCGGAAGCGTGCATAAATTACAGAATAAGCAAAGAATAGGAGCGGGCCTATACTACCGATAAGGGGGCCACAAACAGGCTGGCCCGGAAGGCAAACGGCTCGTTGGTGCGGTGCAGCACGGCCCGCACGGTCACTTCCAGCCGCTTGCGGATGCGCTGGTTGATGCCTTTCATTTCGAAATCCTCGATGCCGACCAGCACTTTTACCTGCTCCAGGCGCGGCTCGCGGGCCGCTATGGTCTGCTCCACGGAGCGCTGCACATTGTCTTTCCAGCGCATGGTGGTCATGGCCTCAAAGTCCTGCTGCCAGACCACGCAGCCAAAGCCCGGGTCGAAGCGCGACTCGCCGAAGTGGGTTGTCAGCATCAGGTACAAGTGTTCGGCAATGGACTCCTGCACCGAGCAGCGGGCCAGGGGGCGGCGCTGCAGCAGATCCTCAAAATTGAGCGGCAGGCGGTAGTACTGGTGGCTCATGCGGGCGTGGAATTAGCCGCCGAACAGGCCCCGCTTGCGGCCCAGTTCTTTGTCGATGGAATCAATCATTTTCTCCACGCTGGCCTTCATGTCTTCCGAGCTGGGATTCTGCAGAATGGCGACAAAGCCTTTGCGGGCCTGTTCCAGCATTTCCTTGCGCTGCTCCTTGCTCATGTTGGCCGCCCGCAGCCGCAGGCAGTCGGCATTCACGAAGTTGACCTGATCGGAGAGCAGGGCCACTTGGTTGCTGCTTTCCTGCAGGCGGCGCTGCAGATCAGCCGACCGGGCGCTGCCGCCCCCGCTGCTGCTGCCACCACTATAGCCGCCGCCCCCGTAGCCACCACCGCCCCCGCCAGCGGCCGGAGCCGGACGGTTGGCTGCCGCCGCCTGAAAGGTGGCCAGCAGCTGCTTGGTTTGGGCCAGCTCGGCCGCAATCTGTTCCTTGCCCGATACGTCGATGCCGCGCTTATCGAGAGACTGCCGCAGAAAGTCCACGGTGCTGCGGTTGCTGCGGAACAGGTCGAAGTCGCGCAGAATGTTATGGGCCAGGCGCTTGTTGGTCAGGAACTGCATCTGGGTGGAGTCGCGCCGCAGCTCGCTGAGCGTCACGGCAATGGCGTTCAGGTAGTCCTGGCTGCGCTTGTTGAGCTCCCCAACCACGAGGTCGTTGCTTTCCGTGCGCAGCTGCCGGTCGGTTAGCTCAATGCGCTGCAGGTAGCCGGTCAGGGTGTCGAGCTGGGCCAGCAGCTTGTGCTGCTCGTCGCGGGTGCGTTGCAGCTCCCGCTTCAGATTCTTGTTTTCATCGGCGATGGTGCCGTCGGAAAACAGGAAGTAGGACGCCAGCAGCGGCAAGGCCAGGGCTAGCAGGTAAAAGAGCGTGAATTTCCACAGACGGGTGGTACGTTCGGTGTGGTTAAGGGGCTTCATGCAGGCGGGAAGGGTTACGGGCGAAGAAGAAGGTTAGAAAGGATTCCACCGCGTAATGGGTTTTTCCGGGGCAGCGGCCGGCGCCACCGGATTCTCGTTGATGAAGGTTTTCCAGCCCTCTTTGTTCTTGCCGATGTACTCGAGCTGGGTGAGCTGCCGGAACACAGTGGCCACCAACTGCCAGAGCGCCACCTGCTGCTCCAGGTGCTCGTGCACCCGGTGGTGGTCGTAGCGTAGGGTCACGGCCGCGTGCAGGGCCCCGAGCAGCGTAGCCGGCGCCGTTTCCGACCACTGCTCGAAGTACTTGAGCAGCTCTTCGCGCTCGGCCTCGGTAAAGCATTCCAGGGCCGTTTTTACCTGCTTGGCCATGCGCAGCAGCGTGTCGAGCAAGTAAATGGGCGGCTGCTCGGCAGCACTCAGGTGAAGGGTAGTCAGGTGCTGGGCCAGGGCAAACACGGTACGCTCGGCCAGAAACTGCACCTGCTCACTGAGGGCGCTTTTCTTGTCGGCCCGCAGCTTCACCTTGTGAATAACCTTAAAGGCGTCCGTCTCGACCTCCTGCAACAGGTGCTCGATCTGGTGGAGCCACTTGAGCAGACCGGGGTGGCTGGTCAGGGCCGTGCTGGGCGGAATAAACTGGGGGACGGCGCGCAGCATGCTCTCAGCGTACACCAACTCGCCCACCACCAAGTGAAAGGAGCTGACCGCCGCCGTGTTGACCTGCTGGGTGGGCACGATGCTCAGTTGGTACTCGGGCCGGGTATAAGGGTGGCGCGGGGGCACCTCTTCGGGTGCCGGCTGGCCCATGGGAACCCGCACGTAGGGGTTCACCGAGGCCACCACGCTGAAGCGCAGCTGCTCGGTGGCCGGCAGGTTGAACTCGTGCAGCAGCTGGGCCAGACTGGTGCGCAGCGTGAGTGGCTCGCTGCCGCTCGTTATTTCGAGGCGCGCCCCGCCGGCCGTAACGGCCCGGCAGTGGGTGAGGCGGGCCGTCACGCTTTGCTGCTGATCGACGCTGAGCAGCAGCTCGAACGAGGACAGACCGTGCGAGTCGGTGGGCAGCAGGCCGTAGCGGTGGGCGCTCAGGCCCAGGGCCGTCGCGTCGCGCAGGTGCTCGGTGGTAAACTGTTCAAGCTCGGTGAAATGACGGCGGGATATCTTCATCCCATCAACCCAGTTCACGGGGTAATGCTTGATTTCGGGTAGCATAGAAAAGGACAGAAAGGAAAGGATAGATGGTGGAGCAAGTTAGGCAAGCGCCACCGGAACGGCGCCCCGCGGCTAGCTGGCCACGCGCTGGGCCACAATAATGTCGCCCTGCTTGAGGAAGTTGTCGCGGAAGCTGTAGTCGGGGTTGATGTAGCGGCGGGGTTTCCACCAGGGCTGTTTGGCGTAGAATATCCAGCCGTAGGCCCGGCCCTGCTCATCGAGGTACTGAATGGCCTGCTCGGGCTTGAGCACGTTGTAGTCGGAGAGGAAAATCTGGAACAGGTCGCTGAAGTGCATTTCGTAGGGCGCCTTCGACGAGAAGTCGTGGTAGAGGGCTTCCCCAAACCGGCGCGACATCCAGAAATGTATCACCATAAAGTTGCTCAGGTCCATGCGGGCCAGGTCGGGGCCGGGCGAGTTGGGCTGGTAGTACCACAGCTTATACTGCTTCGTCGGAATCTGGAGCCAGGAGCGGTAGGCCTCGTAGAAAAAGAAAGGCACCACGGCTGGCAGCGTCGCCATAATGAAGGCCGTCGGGGCGGTGCGGTCTTCCAGAGCGGGCAACCACACCAGTAGGGCAATGCCCGCGGCGCCGGCCATCCAGCCCAGCACCGTCATGACGGTGCCGTGTACCCAGCCGTCGGCGTCGAACCACGACAGCCACCGGCTTTGGGCGTAGAGGTGAAAGATGCCCAGGAGCAGGGCCGCGGCCTGCACCAGCAGAAACGTGACCTTGTAGGAAAGCGGGCTATAAACGGCTCCGGCCCCCACCAGCGCGAAGAGCGCCATGCTGGCCAGCATATATAGAAAAATACTGATGAACTTTGGATTTTGCTGGAGGCTGGAGCGGGCGTTGGAGAGGGTATTGCTTGCCGTGCTACGAGCGTGTGCTTCCGGGTTGATGTTCAGCATAGGGGGCTAGCGGTACTGGATAAAGACGGAAAACCTGATGGATCCGGAATAAAAAAGGCTGTTTCTTAGTCCGGATTAGATAATATTGGCAGCACGAATGCTTTGGCCGGGGTCTTCACAGTACCCAATTTGTGTGAAACTGGTTACCCATCCGAACCGGGGAGCATGCGCCAATCGGTTGTAAGTTGTCAGAAAAAAGGTAGTATGCCAAACCCAAGCGCGTATGGACGCTTTTTCGAAACGGTGCCCGCCGGGCCAATCCGGCCCGTTGGGGCGGCCCCGGCCACCACACCGCGGCAGCTGCTGCACCAGCTGCGCCGCCGGCCTTTCGACCTGCGCCTGGAGGTAGTAGTAGCCGACCTGCTGGCCCACGGCTACCGCTTCGACGACTTTATCATCCGGCCCGTGGGCCTCTTTGCCCGCCGCTACCGCCGCGACATTGGCACCGTGGCCGAGGAGCAGCCCGAACGGTGGCTGGCCGCCAAAACGGCAGTGGAAGTGCACCGGGAAGGGCTCTACGATGCCTTGCCCCAGCAGCTCTTTCATCACCCCGGCGACCCAACCCAGCAGGGCGTACGGGCCATGATTGAGGATATCCAGGTCCAGCGCCGCCGCGAAAAAGCCACCCGACGCTTCTTTCTGCCCTTCGAGCAGGAGTTCTACCGGTTTCGGGTCCTGCTCGAACAGGAGGAGCGCCGCTACATGACCAACCTATCGGCGCAGTGGTACAACGAAGTGCTGGCCCGCTTCTGGGAGCTGTCGGGCTACCTGCCGCCCCGGCAGGTGACGACACTGCTGTACCTACTGCCCCTGGCCCACCGCATCGTCGGCGACCTGGAACGCACCCAGCAGGTCTTTGAGAGCGTGCTGGAAATGCCCGTGCGCCTGCGCACCGTGGCGCCGCTGCAGTTTAACAATCAGGCCATCCAAACGGCTGAGGGCACGGCCGGAGCGCTACTGGGCCAGGGCGAGCTGGGCCGTGACTTTGTGCTGAGCGGAGCCTACCAGGAAACCCTGCCGGCCCTGGAAATCAGCCTGCACTCTTTATCCACGGCCCAGCTGGAGGTGTACCTGGCCCCCGCTACCTGGCAGGCCCGGGCCCTGCAGCTGCTGTGCCAGTATTTCATTGCCTTCGAAACGGATGTAGTGCTGCACTACGAGGTAGCTGCTACCAGTCAGAGCTTTGTATTGGCCGATGAGGGTGAAACTGCCGTGCTGGGCTACACCACCTCCGGCCTGTAGCCCGGCCACCGGTAGTTCCGGAACCAGCAGCGCCGCTTTGCGGGTAGCCCCACCTACATCCTGCCAGACGGTATTTACGAAAAAAGCCCCGGCACTGCTGCCGGGGCTTTTGCAATCTGATGGCGCCTGAAAGACGCCTGGCACGGATGCTTACAGGTTGCCGCGCAGGGCCTGTTCCCGCTCGATGCTCTCGAACAGAGCCTTGAAGTTGCCTTTGCCGAAGCTCTTGGCGCCTTTGCGCTGAATGATTTCATAGAACACCGTGGGGCGGTCCTCCACCGGCTTAGTGAAAATCTGGAGCAGGTAGCCTTCCTCATCACGGTCTACGAGCAGGTTCAGAGCCTTCAGCGACTCCAGGTCCTCGTCGATGGCGCCGATGCGCTCCAGCAGGTCTTCGTAGTAGGCGCCGGGTACGGTCAGGAACTCCACGCCGCGGCGGCGCAGCTCGGTCACGGTAGCGCGGATATCCTTGGTGGCAATGGCAATGTGCTGCACGCCGGGCGAGTGGTAATAGTCGAGGTATTCCTCAATCTGCGACTTTTTCTTGCCCTCGGCCGGTTCGTTGATGGGGAACTTCACGTAGCCGTTGCCGTTGGAAACGACCTTCGACATCAGGGCTGAGTACTCGGTGCTGATGTCTTCGTCGTCGAAGGTGAGCAGCAGCTTGAAGCCCATTACGTCCTCGTAGAACTTCACCCACTGGTTCATCTCGCCCCAGCCTACGTTGCCCACGCAGTGGTCCACGTGGAGCAGGCCCACCGGGGTGCTCTGCGGCACACCGCTGCTCTTGGCCACAAAGCCCGGCATGAACGGACCGGTATAGTTGGTGCGCTCCACGAAGGTGTGCACACTCTCGCCGTAGGTATAGATGCCCGAGAGCGTAACGCTGCCAAACTCATCCTCGATGGTGTAGGGCTCGAAGGCCGAGCGGGCGCCACGCTTGGTGGTTTCCTCCCACGACTTGCGCGCGTCGTCGACCCACAGCGCCATTACCTTCACGCCGTCGCCGTGCTGGGCCACGTGGCGCGTAATGTCGGAATCGGGGAGCAGGGAAGTGGTGAGCACCAGCCGGATTTTACCCTGCTGCAGGACGTAGCTGGCCCGGTCGCGCAGGCCGGTTTCGGGGCCGGCGTAGGCCACCAGCTCGAAGCCGAAAGCGGCTTGGTAATAGTAGGCGCTCTGCTTGGCGTTGCCGACGTAAAACTCCACGAAGTCAGTGCCTTTCAGGGGGAGGAAGTCGTGGGCGGGGTGGGCCTGCACCTCAGGCGAAGTCATTGTTTGCATGGCAGTATAGAAGGTAAGGAGGCGGGTGGAAAAGGGGTTGTCTGGGTAAAAATACAGGTTTGGCGCAAATCGTTCCTATTCAGCCCAACATGGCCCTGGCCCGGCGGAGTATGGCGTTTGCCGGTTTTGGTGCGTACAATTGCAGAATCCTACGCACCTTTGTGCATTAACCCTTTTTTCCCCGTAGCTATGAATAAGGAGGAACTCAACCAGGCCCTCGTTGCGCTGATCGAAAAAAAGCAGGAGCTGCACAAGCTGACCTACGACGATGCCCGCTACGACGACGTGGAAGAACAACTACACGATCTGGAAGACGATTTTAATGAGGAGTATGGCCAGTACCTGGAGGAGGTGCTGGAGAAAGTACACGAGCAGCTCTGCCCCGATACGGACGTGCTGCTGCCCACGGCTTACCTGCCCAACGATATCAAGGGCGACACCGGCTACCTGCCTTCGCACAAGGAAGGCGTCTGGGTCGATTCGGACGAATTCCCCGGCAAAGAAGCCCGCCTCGTGCTGGTACCCAACCCCACACGCCTGATTCTGTCGGTGGGCAAGAGCGTACGCAAAGAGGTCTGGAAGGCGTAAGGACGCCCCTGATTGACACCCGATAGGAAGTGGGGTCTGGGTGCGGCAGCTGGTTTTGGTTGGGGCAAGTAGTGCCCGGCTGAGCTACCTGCGGCGCGCAGGCCCCCTTGTTGTTTTGGCCGGTATTCTATTCTATAGCCATGAGCCCCGCCGCATTTCTCTACCGCATTGCCGACCAGTCCGACTGGGACCGGGCGCAGCAGACCGGCTTTTTTGCCAGCCCCGATTTGGCCAACGAAGGCTTCATTCACTGCTCCCACCAAACCCAAATCCTGGAAACGGCCCGGCGCTACTACGCCGGCCGCCGGGACATGGTGTTGCTCGAAATTGACGAAGCGCGGCTGCTGGCGGCCGGAGTGCGGGTGGAGCGGGAATGGGTGCAGGCGCGAGGACAGGCCTTTGCCCACGTGTTTGGCCCCATTCCCCTGACCGCCATTATCCGGCCGCTGCCCTTTCAGCCCGGTGCCGACGGGGCATTTGCCTTGCCGGCTGAACTAGCCGGAAGCCGGCAGCCGCCGGGGAGTAGTTAGTTCGCCCGAGGCTGCTTATGTTTGGGCAGGACCCGAGAAAAACCCTGCTCCGGCTGCCACGCAAGCGGCTATTCCCGGCTCCTATCCTTAATACTATTATGTTGTTTTATGATTGAGCGCTATTCCCTGCCGCAAAAAGCGGCTTTTGTCCTCCTGGCTCTGGCCGGTTTTAGCAGCTGCGGCCCGTCCTATTACCTGGCCGTGAAGCCCAGCCAGCCCGATAGTGAGTGGCACGACGGCCGCAAAGCCGTAAGCACCAATTTTGACCGGGTGGAAGTACAGATATGCTACTCTCACCTGCGCGACAAGGAGCTGATGTTTGAGGTGGAAGTCCGCAACGGCTCCGACAGTGCGGTGACCATCAACCCCAGCTCGTTTTACTACCATCCCGTGGTGCCGGACCAGGTCACGGCCAAAAAGAACGGCGTAAAGCTCAACGGCAACGTGATTATGCCCTCCGTGGTGTATGCCGTCGACCCCGAGGCCCGGATTCAGCAGATCAGTGCCAAGCTCCGGAAGGAGGCCCGCAAAGCCACGGGTACCAGCGCGCTGGAATGGTTTAGCCTGGCCGGCAACATTGCCGAAAGCCTGACGCCGGTGAAAGGCACCGAGCAGGAAAAGAAGGCCGAAGCGTGGCGCCGCGAGGATAAGCGCATCAATGACGAAATCTTCTTCGAAGAGCAGCGGATTCAGCACGCCCAGCAGGCCAACCAGGCCGTAGTGGATAAGCAGCTGTGGGAAGTGGAGGTGCTGCGCAAAAACACCCTGCAGCCCGGCGAGCTGGCCCGCGGCTACGTCACCTTCCCCAGCTACGAGCAGACGGCGCTGCTGCGCGTATCATTGCCCGTGGGCCGGCGCACCCTGTTCTTTGATTTCGACCAGGACCGCAAGAAAAACCAGTACGAGCCCATGGCGCGACCAGCTCCGGTGCCGCCCACGGCTACTACAACTCCGGTTGGGGCACCACCGCAGCCTGCTACGGCTCCCTAAGCAAAAAGCCCTGTTAGAAATCTAACAGGGCTTTTTTATGACATATACTGTGGCGGCTACATCAGATCGGCCAGCTCCAGCCACCGCTCGCCTTTGGCGTCGAGGTCCTTATCGGCTTGCTTGAGTTCGGCGGCCCAGTCGGCCAACTCCTTGTGGGAGCCGGTACCGGCGTTGAGTTGCTCGATGAGCTGCTGCTTGCGGGCTTCAAGCTTCTCAATGTCCTTTTCGAGCGTCTCGTACTCCTTTTTCTCGGCAAAAGTAGCTTTACGCTTAGGCGCTCCGGCCGAAGCTGGCGGGGCCGCTACGGGCGCTGCCGAAGGCGCAATGCCGGCCGCGGCTTTGGCCGTCTGGGCCTTTTCGCGGGCGTATTCCTCGGCCTGGTGCTCCTTCTGCCACTCGCGGTAGTCGGTGTAGTTGCCGGGGAACTGCCGGATCTGGCCGCCGGGCTCCAGCACGAATACGTGCTCCACGAGGGCGTCCATGAAGTACCGGTCGTGGGACACAATAAGGATGCAGCCCGCAAAATTCAGCAGGAAGTCCTCCAGGATGTTGAGCGTGATGATGTCCAGGTCATTCGTGGGCTCATCGAGAATCAGGAAGTTTGGATTCTTGATGAGCACGCGCAGCAGTTGCAGGCGGCGCTTTTCGCCCCCGCTCAGCTTGCTGACCATGGTGTACTGCTGGGCCGGCGGAAACTGGAAGTGCTGCAGGAACTGCGAGGCCGTCACGACTTCGCCGTTAGCCATTTCCACCACTTCGGCCACTTCCTTCACGATGTCAATCACGCGCTGGGTTTCGTCGAACTCCAGCTCGGTCTGGGTGTAGTAGCCGAACACGGTGGTCTGGCCCGCGTCTACGGTGCCGGAGTCGGGCTGCAGCTTGCCGGTCAGCATGTTCAGCAGCGTCGACTTGCCCGCGCCGTTGGGCCCGATCAGGCCGATGCGGTCCTTCTTCTTGAAGACGTAGCTAAAGTCGTCGAGCACCACATGGTCGCCGAACTGCTTGTGTAGGTGCTCAACTTCGATAATTTTGCCGCCTTGGCGCGTGGTTTTCACGCTCAACTCCATCTGCGGGCCGCTGATTTTGGTTTTGGCCTTCTCCTGGGTTTCGTAGAAGGCGTCGATGCGGGCTTTCTGCTTGGTACCGCGGGCCTGGGGCTGGCGGCGCATCCAGTCGAGTTCCTTGCGCAGCAGGTTGCGGGCCTTTTCCACTTCAGCCACCTCAATCTGCTCCCGTTCGGCCTTTTTCTCCACGAAGTAGGAGTAGTTGCCCTGGTAGCGGTACACCTTGCCCTGGTCCATTTCCACGATTTCGTTGGCAACCTTGTCCAGGAAATACCGGTCGTGGGTTACCATCAGCAGCGTGAGGGAAGGGGAGGCCAGACGGCCTTCCAGCCACTCGATGGTGTCGAGGTCCAGATGGTTGGTGGGCTCGTCGAGAATCAGCACTTCGGGCTCCTCAATCAGCACCCGGGCCAGGGCCACGCGCTTGCGCTGTCCGCCCGAGAGCATGCTCACCTTGCGCTCCAGCAGCTCGCCCAGAATACCCAGGCGGCCCAGAATCTGCTTCACCTGGGCTTCGTAGTCCCAGGCGTTGAGCGAGTCCATAAGCTCCATTACCCGCTGCAAATCGTCGGGCTTGTGGTTCTCATCGTTCACGACGTGCTCGTAGTCGCGGATGGCGGCCAGCGTGTCGTTCTGGGAGGCGAAGATGGTGGCTTCCACCGTCAGGTTTTCGTCGAACACCGGCTGCTGGCCCAGGAAGGCCACCCGAATGCCCTTGCGCACGCTCACCGAGCCGGTGTCGGGCTGCTCTAGGCCGGCCAGTATTTTCAGCAACGTGGTTTTGCCGGTACCGTTGATACCAACCAGCGCCACGCGCTGCCCTTGATTCAGACCAAAGCCCAGCTCGCGGAAGAGCCAGCGGTCCGCGTAGTTTTTTGAGAGGTTTTCCCCGGAAAGCAGATTCATGCCGCAAAGGTACGGCACTGAACGCGGTAAGCCAGCCCGAACGGCCAAATAAGCATCCAGCGGGAAACCAGACTAAATAACGCGGATGCGGTCCACGTTGCGGTCGTCGCGCAGAATCTCCAGGCCCTTGTAGGCCAGGGGCCGGCCAGTGTTGGTCGTTAGCTCGCCACCGGCGCTGTGCCGGTCGGCCACGTCGAGCACCAGCTGGGTGTATTTCCGCTCCCCTAGCTCAATGGCAACGGGGCGGCCGTGGCTGGAATCATAGGCGACCAGGGCGCGGTCAATTTCTTCCAGAATTTTACTCATGGGGAGAAGGGTGGGCGTGCAGAGTGCCGTAATATAGAATATTGCCCAAATAAGTGAAGCGCTACAGCATTTAAATGCGGGTGCTGTCGTCCGCTGAAAAAGGCCTTACCTTCGCCCCGTATGGCATCTTCTCCAACTTCTTCCGATCTGAGCCGCCGCCCCATCGGTGTGTTCGACAGCGGTATTGGCGGCCTGACCGTAGCCCGGGCCGTGAGCCGGGTGCTGCCCCACGAGCAGCTCGTGTATTTCGGCGACACGGCTCACTTGCCCTACGGCGACAAGTCGACAGCCGCTATTCAGGCCTACAGCGTTAAAATCTGCGATTTGCTGCTGCGGCAGCACTGTAAGGTCATTCTGATTGCCTGCAACTCGGCTTCGGCGGCGGCCTACGAGCTGGTGCGCGAGTACGTGGGCTCCAAGGCCCGGGTGCTCAACGTTATTGACCCTATCGTGGCCCACGTGGGCGAGGCCTACGCCGAGCGCACCGTGGGCCTGATCGGGACCAAGCAGACGGTCAATTCCAACGTGTACAAGAAGAAGATTGACGACCTTGACGTGGGCGTGGAGCTTCGCTCGTTGGCTACACCGCTGCTGGCCCCGATGGTTGAGGAAGGCTTCTTTAATAACACCATCAGCGAAAACATCATCAGCTCTTACCTGGCCCAGCCGGTGCTGGCCGATATTGAGGCCCTGGTACTGGCCTGCACCCACTACCCGCTCATCCAGGACCAGATAAAGGCGTACTACGAAGGCCGCGTGGCCGTGCTCGACGCCTCCGACGTAGTGGCCAGCCACGTAAAAGCGTATCTGGAAGCCAACGGGCTGGCCGCGCCGGCGCAGGCTGCGCCGCCCCGCCACCAGTTCTACGTGTCCGACTTCACGCGCTCCTTCGAGGAAAGCACCCGTATTTTCTTCGGTCAGGAAGTGCACCTGGAGCATTACCCGCTGTGGGAGTAGCCTCGGTGGGTACCCAACGGGCTGCAACCCGCGTACTAAGTCGCAGGACTTTATATTGCCCCTAACCACGAGCCTTCATTCTTTTCCTCCCGATCTAACCGCCATGAAAAAGAACTATTATCCTCTGGGCGACTGGCGCCGCAATGCGCTGTTGGTAGCCGCTGCCGCCAGTCTGGGCCTCGGCCTGTTGCCCGGCTGCTCCTCCGATTCGGGCTCTGATACTGCCGGTGCGCAACAGGAGTGGGGCAGCGGCAACGAAGGCAGCTACTCGGAAGGCGTCATTACAGAAATGACCGAAACCACGCCCGGCCAGTGGAAAATTACGGCTGAGCGGCCCGCTGGCAAAGAGGAAGTGGCTGCCATCATGCGCCACCACGACGGCAAAGTAGATACCCTGCAGGGCGCGGCCTTGCAGCGGCAGATGCAGGACTACAGCCGGCAGTATCCCGAAAACCGGGTGGGCGGCACCAGCATGATGGATGTGCTGATGTGGAGCAGCATCGGCTACATGGCCGGCCGTTTCCTGACGCCCAACCCGGGCTACTACGCCAATCCGGGCATCATGCAGCAGAACGGGGCCTGGCGCCAGCGCGTGCAGGGTGAGCGGCAGCAGGGGCGGGGTTTCTTCGGCCGTGGCTTTTCGGGTACTGCGGGGAGCAGCGCGTCGTCGGGTATTCGGCCCAGCACGTCGGTATCCCGCTCCCAGGTGCGCAGCAGCGGCCCACGCTTCGGGCGCAGCAGTGGCTTTGGCGGCCGCAGCAGCTCCGGCGGCTTTGGAGGGTAAGCTCAGCATCCACTCGCAAAATCTATTGGGATGAACACAATTCAACTGTTGCCATTGCCTGGCAATGTAGGCCCGGCTGTGCGCGGCCTGGGGTGGGAGTGGGCAGTGGAAGAAGCCTGCGAAAACTACGTGGCTCAGGAAGCCGTGCTATTGCCCGAGGCCGAAGCCGATGCCCTGCTGGCCGCCGCCGACACCTTATATGATATGATGGTGCGCGCCATTCCTGATAATGTGCCCGACGACCTGCTGCGGCTGCTGGCAATTCCGCCCAACCTGTGGGCCGCCGTGCGCCACTCCTGGAACGACGACCGGCACTGGCACCTCTACGGCCGCTTCGATCTGGCCAGCACGCCCGAAGGACCCAAGCTGATTGAGTTCAATGCCGATACAGCTACCAGTATTCCGGAAACGGCAGTAGTGCAGTGGGCCAGCCTGGTAGCAGCCCAGCAGGATGATGATGAGCGGCAGGCCAACGGGCTGTTTGAGGGCCTGGAGGCGCAGCTTAGCCACTGGTTGGGCCTTAATTCCGACTTGGAAAGCACTCTGTTGCTGGTGCACCTACCGGATAGTGCCGAAGATGAAGCCAACTGCGCGGTAGTGGCGGAAGCAGCTCGTGCAGCTGGGTTTAGTCAGGTATACGTGTGCCCCGTCGATGCCATGCAGGTGTCGGTAGCGGGGCAGGAGCGGGGCGTGTGGGCCGAGGTAAAGCCAGGCGAGTGGCTACGGTTTGGCTTCCTGTTTAAGCTGGTGCCCTGGGAGATTCTGGCCGAAGAAGAGCCGCAACTCACCGCCGATTTAAGCCAGCTGCTGCTTAGCCGCGACGTTGTGGTTGCCAATCCCGCCTATGCCCTGCTGTTGCAAAGCAAGGGCCTGCTGGCCTGGCTGTGGCAGGTGTATCCGCATCACCCGTTGCTGCTGGAGGCCTCGTTGGAGGATCTGGCCGGGCGCTACGTGCGCAAGCCGCTCCTGGGCCGGGAGGGGCAGAACGTAGTGGAAGTTGACGCCGGACGAGTTTTGTACGAACAGCCCGGCAGCTTTGCCCAGCAACCCCAGGTGCGGCAGCGGTGGGCCGAGTTGCCCCGCGACGCCCAGCAACGGCGCTATCAGGCCGGAGTATTCTGGGCCGGAGAAGCCTGCGCCCTAAGCTTCCGCCGGCAGGCCGGGGTTATCACCAACTTATCGGAATTCGTGCCGCATGTGCTAAGCTGACCTCAAAACAGGTCTGCAGCTATGGGAGAAGGTGCTTTGGGGGGCAAACCGTTGCTATACAAGCAATGCGGATAAAATATTATGCGAAAAGATAGAGTATGGTGTTGTATTATTCTTTTAAATAATTAAGTTTAATCAGTAGAATAGTTAGTTGAGCTTACTCTTGCCTAGCTAGCAAAGTTTGGTTTTCTCTTCTCTCAACCCTCCAGCAAGCCTGTATCGTTATGAATAAGTGTGTAAGCCCCAAAATTGAAGTGCCGGTTTCCACTTCTCCTACTCCGCACACGCTTATGGTGTTGTGGTGGCGCCCTTGGATGATGGGGCTGGGGTGTTGGTTGGGTTTGGTCTTGGCTTCTGCCACGGCCTAGCTGCTCTGTTTGCTACGGCTCCTCACGCTGCTGACTACAGGGAGGCGGAGTGCCTCCCGGGCTCAAACGCTTCTGGCTAGTTATACTCCCACCGCAGTGGCTGTTGAATGTTGCTACTTTATAAGAATCAGGTAGCCTGGTTACGAGTCGGGTATATATTTATATATTAATATATAAACGTGATGCCAGTATTTAAGAACAGATGCCAATGCTGAGGTGGAGTATCTGCTTTTAAGCACAGCAACTCCTTACACCTTAATTAAGGGCCCCCGTTTATATTTTCTGCTTCCCCTGAATACCCTGATCAACAGTGTTGCTGCCGCAACCTGTTGGTCAGGGTTTTTTTGCTCGGCAGCAACAAACAAATCTGCTTAAAGGTATAAGCCTGCGATTCAAGGTGCTAGCATGTATCTCCACTGTAATTGCAACTATAACTGAACCAGACGGCCTCCTGCCTTGTATAAGCGCTGCTTTTCCTGTGGTACAGTGGCAAGTATGTAAGTCTTTAATTTTTCTGCGGCTTCGACCCGCTAACCCCCTTTATTCACTTTTTATTCGTGCGAAGGATATGGAGAAAATGATGCAACTTTGCACCGCTGAACGGAATATCATGATAAATACATATATACTGGAATACTATAATTTAACTATAAAGTTAAATTCGGATATAGTACGCTTATTTCCAGTTCTCTAATGCTAACGTTCACAAATAGGGTATTTGGCACGAAATATGAACGCAGAGCGCTGCTTTGGAAAAACTTCCAATCCTCTTTGATCACAAAAAAATACCATGTAACCTGCGAAATTTAGTAATCTATTTTTTGGGTTTACCCGTAATGACGTTGAGTTCAAGGCTCGGCCTTGTGAACCGCTTTTTCTCTTACCCTTCTTTTGTAACCCTTACCTGAACATACTATGAAAAACACTTACTTGAATGCCCTGCAGTGGGCTCAGAAACCGCACCTGCGGTTTTTGCTGCTGCTTTTGCTGGCATTACCGTTCGTAGGACGGGCTCAGTCTCTTACCGTAAGTCCGGTTACCTCCGTTGCTGCTCCAGATGAGTACGGCTCGGTAGCAGTAGGCTCGGTTTCTTCGCCTGCCCGACAGTATACCGTAACCGGTACTGACTTGGTAGGTAGCATTACCGCCAGCTTCTCCACCGCTGCTGGCTTCGAAGGCAGTGCGGATGGTGTCACTTTCAGCTCGAGCGTTTCGCTGCCCGCCGCTGGTGGTACCCTGTTTGTTCGTTTTCGCCCAACCTTCATTGGCACGACTTCGGTAAGCCAGACCAGCGGCCGTATCATCGTTACAGGTTCGGATGCTGATTTCAACAACTACTCGCGCAACATCTTTGTGCGCGGTACAGGTGTTGCCGGCACGCCGACGATCAGCGTAACGCCTGATGCCCGGATTTTCGCTCCTACGACCGTCAACACGGCTTCGGCTCCGCAGGCAGTAGTAGTAGATGCCTCCTCTCTGACGGCCCCTATTATTGTTACCGCTCCTACGGGCTACGAAGTAAGCAATAGCGGCGTGAACGGTGGTGCTTATTCCACTTCGCTGAGCTTGCCCCAGACGGGTGGTAGCGTGAACACGACGGTGAATATCCGTTTCGTGCCTACGCAGGCCATCACCTACGACAACGTGAATGTGACCTTCGCCAGCACTGGTGCTGTTACCAAAAACGTGGCAGTATCGGGTACGGGTACGTTGCCTCCTCCAGTTCTGACGGCTACGCCCGGCACGCTGGCCGACTTTGGTCAGGTAACGGTTGGCTCTTCGAGCACCATCATCCGCTCGTTCACCGTAAGCGGCCAGAACCTGCAGGGCCCCGTGACCATCACGCCTCCTGCTGGCTTCCGCATCCGCACCGGCACGAACTTCTTCTCGACCTCAGCTATTACGCTGACCCCCACCAACGGTACGCTGGCCAACACGACGATTGACGTGCGCTTCAACCCCACGGTTGTTCAGCAGTACGCCAGTGATATCACGGTAGCTTCTACTAACGCCGCCAATCAACTGGTGCGCGTAACGGGCGAAGGTACTGCCAGCTCGGGCCAGCCAATCGTTAACCTGGACCCCGCTTCTATCAACTTCGGCACTATCACCAGCAGTGGTGGTACGAGCGTACGGAGCTTCGAAATCAGCGGTACCGACCTGCAGTCGGCCATCGTGCTGACGCCGAGCGTAAGCAACATCCAGATCCGGAATGCTTCGGCTGGCGGCACGTTCTCGTCGAGCCCTTTGACTATTAACCAATTCGGTGGTACGGTTGCTTCGCAGATTATCGAAGTTCGCCTGGTGCCACTGGTAGGCCAGGGCAACTTCAATGAGCGTATCGATGTAACCTCGACGGGTGTTGTAACTGCTGTTTCTATCACCGGTACCAACACGAGCGGTGCTATTTCGGACATCTCGGTATCGAACCCCAACGGCAACGAATTCACCTTCGTAACCCGTCCCACGACCCAGTCGGTTTCGCAGTCGTACTTGGTAGCTGGTACCAACCTGATTGATCCGCTGATTGTCCAGCCTATCGGTCCGAATGCTGCTTACTTCCAGGTGTCGTCCGACAACATCAACTTCGTATCGCAGCTGTCATTTACGCCAGACGGCCAGGGCAACGTTACCCAGCGTCCGATCTACGTACGTTTCGTGCCGGGTGTAAACGCCGTGACGGTGAGCGCCAACATTCGTAACTCAAGCGCTCCGGCCCCTGACTTCGACGTATCGGTAACCGGTATCAGTGAGCCTACCATCCGTTTGGACCGTGGCATTGGTGCTTTCCCCGACAACATCGTGAAAGGCACGCAGTCGAACCCAACTACGGTTCGTCTGGATGGCTTCCTGCTGGCTGGCGACGTAACGCTGCGCTTCCCTCCGGATGCTAACGACCCAACGCGTAACCCTACCCAGATTCCCCAGTTCGAATTCTCGCTGGATGGTGGTCTGACCTACGTGAAAACGGCTACCGTTACGCCCGACAGCTCCGGCAACTTCACCCGCAACCTGTTGGTGCGCTACGCCCCGACCCGCGTAGGTAACGCTGCTCAGGAACTGCAGTTCAGCAACGCCAGCTTCTTTGGTGGCAACTTCTTCGCTCTGACCAGCGGCTTCGGTCGTACCACGGGCTTCGGTATTGCTACCGAGCCTACCGTACAGTCAACGGCTACTATCGTGCGCAACGGCAGCTCGGCAACGATTACTTTCAACCTGTCGAACCCCCCCGCTGGCACCAGCTACGGCCAGAACCGCTTGGTAATTGCCAGCAGTACCTACAAGCAGCTGCCCACCAGCCTGTTCCCCCGCGACAAGCAGAACTTCAACCCCGGTACGACCGTGGGTGGTGCTTATCAGTTCGGCAGCGGCACGGCTATCGAAGCTTCCAGCAACACCTATGTAGTGTTCAGCGCCGCTTCCGATAACTTCACGGTAAGCAATCTGGACCCGAACCTGACGTACTACTTCTTCGCCTTCGAATTCAACAACGACGGTGTACTGAACGCTGAGAACTACCGTGTGCCAAACAACGAGCCCCAGAACCCACTGCCCGTGGAGCTGGTATCGTTCTCGGCCAAGCTGCGCGACAATACTGTAGTACTGAACTGGGCTACTGCCAGCGAAACCAACAACCGTGGTTTCGAAGTAGAGCGCAGCTCGGATGCCAAGACCTTCAAGTCTATCCTCTTCAAGGAAGGCGCCGGTAGCGCTACTACCCGTACCAACTACGAAGCCGTTGATAGCAAGCCACTGGCCGGTGTTTCTTACTACCGCCTAAAGCAGATCGACACGGACGGTACGGTTTCGTACTCGAAGGCTGTTGTTGTGAAAGCTGCTATGACCGACGTAACGGTATATCCAAACCCAACGCAGGGTGCTGATATCGTCAACGTTGCACTGCCAGCCGGCTCGACCGAAGGTATCTTGGTTCGCATCACCGACCTGACGGGTCGTGAGGTACTCGAGACCCGCCTGGGCAGCCAGGGCGAGTTGAACACCCAGAACCTGAAAGCCGGTACTTACATTGTTATCATTGGTGAAGGCGCCGCGAAAGTGAGCCGTAAGCTGGTGAAGAACTAATCTAAGCCACTGCTAAAAAAAGGCCTCCCAGTGATGGGAGGCCTTTTTTTGTGATTATGGTATTGATAAAGATTCCGTAATCAAGCTACTAGGCAGTCTGATAAGGTTATAATTCTATCTTTGAAGGCTACATTACTCCTGATGTAGTCTGAACCTTAGCTTCCTTCTGCATGCTAGCAACCAGTACTCTACTTCGGCCATTCCGCCCTGCGGTTTGGTCATTTTTGTTTATGCTGATTCTGCTCCCATTCGTCGGGCAGGCACAAAGCACCATTCACTACTGGAACTTCAACACGCCTTCTTCTGCAAGCTCACCTCGGTGGTCTTCTCCCTTGCCCGCAGATATTGGTTCAGGAGAGCTGACGCACAATATCACCGTTTCGTTGGACGCCTTTGGAGGCTCACCAATCAACGCTGAGCCTAGTGTGAGTAATGGCTTAAGTTTCTCCCCACAAGTAGGTGCGTCGAATGTGAACAACGGTAAAGCCATTGTTCTTAGCCTGCCCACTACCGGTTACACGGACCCCATACTAACCTATGTAACCCAGAAGAGCGGCACTACTGGTTTCAGCACGCAAACTGTTGAATACTCAACGGATGGCACCGCCTATACCAGCATTGCTACCGTCACAGTTCCTACCTCGTATACACTGCAGACTGTAAATTTCTCCACTATTGCGGCGGCTGATAACAATGCCAACTTTAAAGTCCGCATTACTTTTAGCGGTGGTTCTGCTACGACCGGCAACAACCGAATCGACAACCTGAAACTTAGCGGCACCGATACTACCCCGCCCGCTTTTCTGAGCGGTTATCCAACGGTGGCCAGCGTTACGGCCACCGGCTTCACTGCCCTGACCAAGCTCGATGAGGCCGGCAAAACCTATTTCGTTGTGCTGCCCAATAACGCCGCGGCGCCTACCGTGGCAGAAGTCAGAAGTGGGCAGAGCAGTGGGGGCGGGGCGCCGGTAGCCAGTGGCAACATCAGCAGCGGCGCGGCGGCGGAAGCAAGCCTGGCAGTTACCGGGCTCAGCGTGGGCACCAGTTATGACGTCTACTTCGTGGCTGAAGACAACATTACGCCAACGCCCAATAGTCAGACAGCGGCTGTTAAAGTCGACGTCACGACCCAAGCCTCAGCCGATACAACGCCGCCGGTTTTTGCCGCCGGCTCTCCGGCTGCTTCGGCTATAACGTCTAGCGGCTTTACCTTGTCGTCGACTCTGGATGAAGTGGGAGCTACGTATTACGTCGTGCTGGCAAGTGGCGCAACGGCTCCTTCGGCGGCGCAGGTGAAAGCCGGGCAGGATGCCAGCGGTACAGCGGCTGCCCTGAAAGGAACCTTGACCAACACTACTGCCAACTCGGCTGTAACCGGCACTATTACCGGGCTGGCCCCGGCCACTACCTATAGTGTGTATGTGGTAGCCGATGATGCCGTGGCAAATCTGCAGGCGGCTCCCGTCAGCCTCACCGTAACCACCCTTGCGCCCCCTCCGGCCGTTACTGGCTTCGACCCTGTTGCGGGCCCCGTCGGCACGGTTGTTACCATTGCGGGCTCCAACCTGAATACCATCACCGGCGTGACCTTCGGGGGCGTGGCCGCAACCGACGTATCGGCCACGGCCGCCGCCGTGACGGCCACTGTGGGTGCGGGCACTCCGCTGGGCGCCGCGGCCGTGGTGCTGTCCGATGGCGTGGCTATCTACAATGCCCCGGGCATTTTCACCGTGACAGCCGCACCCTCGGTAACGACAACGGCAGCGTCGGCCGTTACTACTACTACGGCAACCTCGGGCGGGGCCGTGACGGGTAACAACGCTACCATCACCGGGCGCGGGGTCGTGTTCAGCACTACGGCCAATCCTCGTATTGGCGGCGCCGGCGTTGGGCAGGTGACGGCCACTGGTACCACGGGCTCTTTCAGCAGCAACCTCACCGGGCTTACTGCCGGGACTGTTTACTACGTGGCGGCCTATGCCATCAGTGAGTTCGGCACCACCTACGGCCCCGACCAAACCTTCACCACCACGGCGGCATTTGCCGGGTTGTTTGAGGATTTCGAGGTGACGAACATCATAAAGACGGGGTACGGCTCCGGTCCAGTAGTTACCGCTACCGGTAGCTGGACGTTCAACGAAGCGGCTGTCGGCAACCTGGCCAATGATAAGAAGAACGGCACCAAGTCGGCTCGTTTGCGGGGTGGCAGCGTGTTCATGAACTTCGACAAGGCTAATGGCGCCGGTGTGGTGACTATCAGCGCCGCCGCTTTCGGCACCGACAACCCGTCATCCTATGCCGTTGATATATCATCGGATGGCGGCGTAACCTTCGATGCCTACAACGGCCCGGCCACTGTGGTAACCAGCACGCTCACCGCCACCTCGTTTACGGTGAACGTGGCCGGTAATATCCGGCTGCGGGTGCGTCATGCCGATGGTACGGTTGGCAGCAACCCCCGCCTCAACATTGATGACATCACCATTACCGACTTCACCGGCTCGGCTACCAGCATTGCCGCGCCGTCGTTTACGGGCACCAGCTTCTGCACCACCACGGCCGCTACGCTCACTGTCGACTTTACGCCCACGGGTAGCTTCGCGGCAACCAACGACTACTCGGTGCAGCTCTCCAACGCCGCCGGCTCTTTTGCCAGCCCGGTGGTGGTGGGTACTGTAACTGACAATACCGGCGGTGCGGCCCCTATCACGGCCAGCATCACGATTCCGGCGGGTACGGCCAGCGGCACGGGCTACCGGCTGCGGGTAGTGGCCAACGACCCCGTTACCATCGGCGCGGCTTCGGCGGCTATTACGCTGGTGAATGCCCCAGCGGTAACCGTCGCGCCCAGCACTCCGCAGAGCCTGGCAGTTAACGCCAACGGTACGCCTCTCGTAGCCACCGAAACGCCGGCTGCCGTGTCGCGCCAGTGGTTTTTTGCCACGGCCGTCAACGGCCCGACCACCGCTATTGCCGGGGCCACGAGCCTGACCTATACGCCCAACTTCGCCACGGCCGGCACTTATTATGTTACGGTGGTATCTACGTTTGCCGCCTGCGGCCCGGTTACCAGCAATGAGGTGGTTATTACCGTCACGGCTCCGGTTGCCACGCTTACGGCAACTCCCAACGTGCTAACCATTAACGCCACGACCACTCAGACCGGCACGCAGGATTACCTGCTAGAAGGCAATAACCTGCCGGCCAGTGCCACAGTAGCGCTGGGCAGTGATAACGCCGCCGTTGAGTTCTCCCTGAACGGTGGGGCCACCTACGTCAGCGCTGCCTCGCTAACGGCTAGCGCCACGGGCAGCATCAGCCAATCGGTGCGGGTGCGCTTCACGGCCCCGGCCACGGCCGGCACCACCACGGCCACGATCAGCAATACCAGCGGTGCACTATCGGCGCCCGTTACCGTGACCGGCAATGCCAGTGAGCCCGCCGCCACTACGCCGTTTACCCCCGGCAACCTGGCACTGGTGCGGGTAGGGGATGGCAGTGCCGCTTTGACCTCGGCCGCTACTCCCATTTTCATTGATGAATATACGCCGGCCGGTACGCTGGTGCGAAGCATTACGGTGCCTACGGCCCCCGCCGGCAGCAACTTCGCCCTAACGGTGAACGGCACGTCGACTACCAATGGCCTGCTGACGATGTCGCCCAACCGGCAGTTTGTTACCCTGGCCGGCTACAATGCGGCTCCCGGTACGGCCAGCGTGGCCACGGCCGCCAATGTGGAGCGGGTAGTAGGAGTAATTACCGCCAATGGCGCCGTGAATACCACCACGCGTATTACGGATGGCTACCTGAGCGGGGATATCCGCACGGCCGTCACCACCGACGGCACGGGCTTCTGGACGGCTGGCAACGGCGGCGGCGGCGCGGTCAGCACGGCTTCGGGTGGCACCCGTTACGTGGCCCTCGGCAGCAGCGGGGCCTCTACCCAACTGAGCACTTCCCCAACCAATACCCGCGTGGCCGCCATCTATTTTGATCAGCTGTATGTCAGCACTGGTTCCGGCAGCAACGTCGGTATCAACACGGTGGGCACGGGTACCCCGACTGATGCGGGAAATACCACTACGCTGCTGGCGGGCCTGACGGCGGGGGATGCCTACGGCTACGTCTTCTTCGACCTGACCGATGCCGTTGCCGGCCCCGACGTGGTATATGTAGCCGATGGCAACGCCGGCATCCGCAAATACTCTCTGGTGGGCAGCAGCTGGGTTCAGAATGGGGCTACCATCACGGGGGGAACTGCACTGCGGGGCCTGGCCGGCTCGCGCACTGCTACTGGCATCCGCTTGTTTGCCACCAATGCTGGCAACCTGTACACCGTGCTCGACAACGTGGCCTACAATACGGCGCCCAGCACGACTACGCTTACCTCCCTGGCCGTTGCACCCACCAATCAGGCATTCCGGGGAATCTCCTTCGCACCTGGTTCACCGGTGGTGCTGCCCGTGAAGCTCACGGCTTTCACCGCCGAACGGCAGCAGGCCACAATAGCCGTCCGCTGGACTACTGCCTCGGAGCAGAATAGCTCCCATTTTGACGTGGAGCGCAGCACGAATGGTAAAGATTTCGCCGTAGTTGCCACCGTAGCCGGGCAAGGAAACAGCAGCCGGATGCACCGCTACGAAGCCCTTGACCAGCAGCCGGTAAACCAGCTGGCCTACTACCGGCTGAAGCAGGTAGACCAAGATGGTACAACAGCCTTCTCACCCATCGCAACAGTGCAGGCAGCCCAGGAAGTGGTAGTCTTCCCAAACCCGGTGCAACACATACTCACTATCCAGGTGCCACCCACCCAAGGCGAAAAAATGCCAGTTCAGCTCACTGATCTGTCGGGCCGGGTGATGCTAACTAGTACCGTGGGGCATGATGGGCAATTGGATATGCGAGCCTTGCAACCGGGCACGTATCTTCTCCACGTAGGAGCTGGCACTACTCGCATGGTGCAGAAAATCGTGAAAGAGTAGCTTGTAAAAGCACTCATTTACAAACAAGAGAGAGCCGCTATATAGTATAGCGGCTCTCTCTTGTTTGTGGGTGTGTAGTACGGTCAGGTTATAATTTATGTTTGTTACTTTAATTATATAATTTTATATATTGCTAATATTAAAGCATGTACTAGTGCTCACGACGCGCTACTACTTGTCTAGCGTTGCCTGATCCTTCCACATGAGGCTTGGCTCACTCCAGGTCTTATTACAACACCTTGTTCTATGAAAAGACCTATTGTAGCGCCCCTTCTACTCACTGGCTTTTTGTTCGTTCCTGTATTCGGTTTCGGGCAGACGCGCACCAGCAACCTAACCCAGACTTTTGATGCCCAGACGAATACTTCATTGCCGTATACTGCAGTTGGAACAGGTAGCATAACGCCTGGTATCGGTATAAATGGCACCAATGGTTACCGTATTATCAAAAACAACAACGGAAACACGGCAGTAGTCGGCACGGTGGAAACGGGTGTAGTACCGATTACTACTTCAAGCACAACTACGCTTAAGTTTAATCTAGCCGTGACTGGCGCCGGGATGAGCAACAATGATGGTTCAGTTGTCATTGAGCTGAGGACGAATAACAACGCTTATGGTGCGGCCGGCAATACAATGACTATTACGGGCCCAACCTCTGGCAATACCAACGTTCCGTGGAGCTATACAACGGGAACAGTTAATGGTACGATGGGCTCTCTGGGTTCAACTGCCATCACCGCCGGTAACGGTGCCGGAACAGTATCCATTACGCTGCCTGCCAACACCGCTTCGGTACAAGCTCGAATTACCTTGACGGTACCCCGACAGTCGAATCTGGACATTGATGATCTGCAGTTCGACAGCAACCAGCCGCTTCCCGTGGAGCTGCTCTCGTTCCAGGCCAGTCGGCAGAGCAATGCGGTGCAGCTGAAGTGGGCCACCGCCAGTGAAACCAACAACGACCGGTTTGAGGTGCAGCGCAGCGCCGACGGGCAGAACTTTGCTACCATCAGTACGGTAGCAGGAGCCGGCACCACTACCAAGGCCACCACCTATACCGCCAACGATGCGGCTCCGCTGGCGGGCACCAGCTACTACCGCCTGCGCCAGGTGGATACGGATGGCACCAGCAGCTTCTCTCCGGTGCGGGTAGTAGGAGCGGTGCTGGCGGTGGCCTATCCCAGTCCTACCGTCGACCAGCTCAACCTGCCGGGCGCGGCGGCCGGTACTCGCTACCGGATTTTTAATACGGTAGGGCAAATGCTGAAACAAGGCACCGTACCGGCTACGGGTACCCTGGATGTGCTGGAGCTGAAACCCGGCAGCTACTTTCTTGAAATCGGCAGTGGCCGCAACCTGACCACCCAACGATTCATCCGGCAGTAGAAAGCCTGGTACTACCCAAAATAAAAAAGGCCTCCCCATTTGGGGAGGCCTTTTTGTTGGCTGAAAAAATGCTGAGCTACACCGAGAAGCTTTCACCGCAGCCGCAGGTGCGCGAAGCATTGGGGTTGTCGAAATAGAAGCCCTTGCCGTTGAGCCCATCCGAGAAGTCGAGCTGGGTGCCGGCCAGGTACAAGAAGCTTTTCATGTCGACTACCACGCGCACACCCTTGTCTTCAAACTCCTGGTCCATGGGCTTCACCTCGTTGTCGAAGTCGAGCTTATAGGAAAGCCCCGAGCAGCCGCCGCCCGCGACGGAAGCACGCAAACGGTAGGTTTCATCGAGCTGAGCATCTGTCATCAGGCGCTCTACTTTTTCCTTGGCTTTATCTGAAACAGTAATCATGACTATGGGGAACTGGAAGGCTGAAAATTCGTGCAGGAAGATCTACGTGCCGTTTGTGTAACACAAAAAACGCCCGCGAGATTCCGGAAACCTCCTATCTAGGAAGAGGGGTTAAGCACAACACTGAATACTGTAATCGTGTTCAGGTCGCGCCCGTAATACAGTTTGTCGAGCGCCTCGTAGGCATTGTGGGCCCGGAAGTAGGAGGTCTGCAGCTCTTTGTCGCCGTGGGTGCGCCACTGAATGGTGTAGGAGCTTTCCGTGTCGCGCAGGCGCTGCACGTAGGTCAGCATCTTGCGCAGGGCATCGAGCTTGTCGTAGCCTTCCTCGTAGCGGAACAGGAAGCTTTGGTGGTGGCGCGGATTAACGGTAATCAGATCCAGGCGAACCAAGCCGTCCAACTGCCGGTATTCGAACAGCAGGTTGCCCGGGCCCATGCCCAGGTGGTCTTCAATCTGTTTCTGAATGCGGCTGCTCTCGACGTGAATATCGGGCGAAACTTCCATTGCCTAGAAGGATGAGGGTAGAACTCAGAAGTGAGAAGTCGGCCCCAATACTTCGGCCGACTTCTCACTTCTCCGTGTTCGGGGTGCTACTAGTGGTGAGCTTTCGACTCTTCCAGGGCAGGCATGCCGTTTTTCACGCGGTAGTCGTTAATAGCCGACTTGATGGCATCCTCAGCCAGTACCGAGCAGTGGATTTTAACGGGCGGCAAGGCCAGCTCTTCCACAATTTCCATGTTGTCGATGGCCAAAGCCTCGTCCACGGTTTTGCCCTTCAGCCACTCAGTAGCAAGCGACGAAGAAGCAATAGCCGAGCCGCAGCCGAAGGTTTTGAACTTGGCGTCGGTGATGGTATTGGTCGTTTCGTCTACTTCAATCTGCAGGCGCATTACGTCGCCGCACTCAGGCGCGCCGACCAGGCCGGTACCTACGTTCTTCTTGCTTTTGTCCAGCGTGCCCACGTTGCGGGGGTTGCTGTAATGGTCGATAACTTTATCGGAGTAAGCCATGGCTTTGTTTGGTTTTCTGTTGTTGGTTGCTTGTTTTCGGGCGTTGGCTTCGGTTGAATAACAACCCAAAACCACTAGCCCTAAACCAAGCTATTAATGCTCAGCCCACTCAATCTTGCTGAGGTCGATGCCTTCCTTGAACATCTCCCACAGGGGCGACATTTCGCGGAGCTTGGTTACAGCCTCCTTTACGTGGCCGATGGCATAGTCGATCTGCTCTTCGGTGGTAAAGCGGCTCAGGCCAAAACGCAGGGAGCTGTGGGCCAAGTCGTCGCTCAGACCCAGGGCCTTTAATACGTAGGAAGGCTCCAAGGAGGCCGAGGTGCAGGCCGAGCCCGACGAAACCGCCAAGTCTTTTACGCCCATCATCAGGCCCTCGCCTTCCACATACTTAAAGGAGATGTTGGTCACGTGGGGCAGGCGGTGCTCGCGCGAGCCGTTCACGTAGCTTTCTTCCAGCGTCAGCAGCTCACGCTCCAGCTTATCGCGCAGAGCCGAGAGGCGGGCCGTGTCGGCCGCCATTTCCAGGCGGGCCAGCTCACAGGCTTTGCCGAGACCCACGATGCCGGGGACGTTCAAGGTGCCGGAGCGCATACCACGCTCGTGGCCGCCGCCGTCCATCTGAGCCGTTACCTTCACCCGGGGGTTCTTGCGGCGCACATACAGGCCACCCACACCTTTGGGGCCGTACATCTTGTGGGCCGTGAAAGCCATAATGTCGATACCGTCGGCAATAACGTCCACCGGAATCTTACCCACAGCTTGCGTGCCATCGGTCATAAACAGGGCGCCGTGCTTGTGGGCAATGGCGGCAATTTCGCGAATCGGCTGAATGGTGCCGGTTTCGTTGTTGCCGTACATGATGGTGACCAGAATGGTCTGGGGCGTCATGGCTGCTTCCAGGTCGGCGAGGCTGATGAGGCCTTCCTCGTTGACGGGCAGGTAGGTAACGCGGCCGCCCAGCTTCTCGATGTGCTTGCAGGTGTCGAGCACAGCTTTGTGCTCGGTGGTAGCCGTGATGATGTGGTTGCCCTTCTGGGCGTACATCTCAAACACCCCTTTGATGCCCAGGTTGTCGGACTCGGTAGCACCCGAGGTGAAAATGATTTCCTTGGAGTCGCAGTTGATCAGCGAAGCAATCTGCTCACGGGCGTAGTCAACGGCTTCTTCCGCGGCCCAGCCGAAGGGGTGGTTGCGGGAAGCGGCGTTGCCGAACACCTCGGTCAGGTAGGGCATCATGGCCTCCAACACGCGTGGATCCAGCGGAGTGGTAGCGTTGTTGTCGAGGTAAATAGGTAGCTTGAGCATGGCTCGGAGTATGTAAATCAGCGAAAAACCAGAGTAAGCAGGCGAATCCTAGTGGAGAATGATTCGCAGGTAGAACACGAAAACCGGCGAACTGGTTTTACTTTGCCCCCACAAAAGTAGATATATTCCAAATAGCCTCCATCAGCTTCCCACCCCAACTTTCATGTTTACCAATCTTGAACATCTCGGCCTGGCCGTGCACGACCTCGACGCGGCCACCGACCTTTACACAAAGCTGCTCGGGCAAGGGCCCTATAAGAAGGAGCACGTAGCCAGTGAGGCCGTGGATACGGTGTTTTTCCAGGTGGGTGGCTCCAAAATCGAGCTGCTGGCCGGCACCTCGCCCGAGAGTGCCATTACCAAGTTCCTGGAAAAAAAGCCGGAGGGAATTCACCACGTAGCCTTCGAGGTAGCCGACATCCGGGCCGAAATGACGCGCCTGCGGCAGGAAGGCTTCACGCTGCTGAACGAAGAGCCCAAGCGCGGCGCCGACAACAAGCTGGTGTGCTTTGTGCATCCCAAAAGTGCGGCCGGCGTATTGGTAGAGCTTTGCCAGACCATCAGCCCCACCACCCATGACTAATAACACCAACAGCAACTTCTTCCGCCAGGAGGTAGATGCCGCCGTCGATGCGCTTTTGCTCCAGCAGGTAATTCTGTACCCCACCGACACGGTATGGGGCCTGGGCTGCGACGCGGAAGTGCCGCCGGCCGTGGAGAAGCTTTATAAGATAAAGAACCGGCCGGCCGAGAAAGGCTGTATCGTGCTGGTGGCCGACGAGGCTATGTTTGCCAAGTACGCCGCCGTGGTGCCGCCCAATCTGGCCGAGCTGCTGGCGGCCCAGGAGCGGCCCACTACCTATATCGTGCAAGGCAGCCGCCATTTGGCTCCCAACCTGCTGGCCCCGGACGGCACGGTGGGCCTGCGGGTGGTGCTGCAGGACGAGTTTACCCGCAAAGTAGTGCGCCGCCTGGGCCACGGGCTGGTATCCACCTCGGCCAACCTCAGCGGCGAGCCTACGCCGGCCGTGTACACGGAAGTCAGCCCGGCCATCGTGCGGGCTGCCGACTACGTGGTAAGCTGGCGCCAAGAGGATGACACGCGCAGCCAGCCATCCAAAGTAGTGCGGGTGCTGCCCGATGGTGGCCTGGAAGTGGTGCGGGGCTGATGTAGAGAACGTGGTTAAATGTGGGGAATATGCGAAATGCGTCCTTGCGAGGCACGAAGCAATCCGTCCGCTGAAATGTACCGAGCCTTCTAATGTGAAAAGCCCGTTCCTGTTGCTAATGGGAAAGGGCTTTGTGGTAGAAGGGCAGGTCGTACTGCGCAGAGGACGGATGGCCGCTCTTCGTTCGCAATGACACGAGTTCAGCACATTACTCACATTCAACCACATCAGCACATTAAAAAGCTACCTTTGCGGCCGTTTGACTTTTGCCATGCCTATGAAAACGCCCCAGCTTCCCGAAAATCCGTTGTTTCGTACCATTGCCGAGGCGGCCGGTGAGCTGGGCTACCCGGCCTACGTCATCGGGGGCTTCGTGCGGGACTTGGCCCTGGTGCGGCCCAGCAAGGATGTGGACGTGGTGTGCGTGGGCGACGGAATCAAGCTGGCTCAGGCCGTGGGGCGCAAGCTGCCGGGCAAGCCCCGCGTGACGGTGTTTAAGAACTTCGGGACGGCCATGCTGCCCACCGAAACCGTGGAGCTGGAGTTTGTGGGCGCCCGCAAGGAAAGCTACCGGGCCGAGAGCCGCAAGCCCGAGGTAGAAGCCGGCACCCTGGAGGAAGACCTGGCCCGCCGCGACTTCACCATCAATGCCCTGGCCCTGAGCCTGAACCCGGATGATTTCGGTACGCTCGTGGACCGCTACGAGGGCATGCGCGACTTGGAGCAGAAAATCATTCGTACTCCGCTCGACCCCGATATTACCTTCTCCGACGACCCGCTACGCATGATGCGGGCCGTACGCTTTGCCACCCAGCTCGACTTCGACATCGAGCCCGACACTTACGATGCCATTGCCCGCAACAAGGACCGCATCAAGATTGTGTCGCAGGAGCGCATCACCGACGAGCTGAACAAGATTATTAACGCCCCCAAGCCTAGCTACGGCTTCAAGCTGCTGTTTCAGACCGGCCTGCTGCAGCTCATTTTTCCGAAGATGGCTCTGCTCTACGGCGTGGAGAAAGTGGGGAATCATGCCCACAAGGACAACTTTTACCACACCCTGCAGGTGCTCGACAACGTGGTGGCGGCCGGCGGCGACCTGTGGCTGCGCTGGGCGGCCATTCTGCACGACATTGCCAAGCCCGCTACCAAGCGCTACGATAAAAAGGTAGGCTGGACCTTCCACGGTCATGAAGACAAGGGGGCGCGCTGGGTACCCGGTATTTTCACGGATCTGAAACTGCCCCTGGGCGAGGAGATGCGCATGGTGCAAAAGCTGGTGCGCCTGCACCTGCGGCCCATTGCCCTGGTGAAGGAAACTGTGACCGACTCGGCCGTGCGCCGCCTGCTGTTCGAGGCCGGCGACGACATCGACCGGCTGATGCTGCTGTGCCGGGCCGATATTACAAGCAAAGACCACCAACGCAAAGAGCGCTATTTGCGCAACTTCGGATTGGTGGAAGAGAAGTTAAAGGAAGTAGAGGCCAAAGACCATCTGCGCAACTTCAAGCCGGTTATTACCGGCGAAGTCATCATGGAAACCTTTGGCTTGAAGCCCTCACGCGAGGTGGGCGAGCTGAAAGAGGCGGTGCTGGAAGCCATTCTGGACGGCAAAATCCGCAACGAGATGGAGGAAGCCTATGCCTACCTGTTGCAGCTCGGACAGGCAAAAGGTCTTCCTCCGGGTCACTCGTTCTCTCACCTATAAGTAAACCCAAACTCGTGTGTTGTTGCGGGAAAGATGCCGGCCAGCCCCAAAGGGTTGCCTGACCGGCATACGGCTAGCCGTAATAATAATGCCAAGGAGGCGCGCTGCTCGGTGAGCACCGCGTGAAAGCATTGGTAAATGGAGTAGCGTGTTGTCTGTCAGTGTGTTGTTGAAAAGTGCTACTCGTTGGTGTCGTTGCCTTTCAGACGCACGACGCGCGAGGAGCCTGACAGATCTTTCTGAATCCGACTGGGCGAGCCGGCGTACTCTACCCGGCTGGCGCCGCTGAGCTCCGCCCGTAGGCGGTTGGCCACATTCACCCGGGCCTTGCTCATACCGGCCAGGTCGAAGTCGGCGGTTTGGGTGGTCATGCGCAGGGCCTGCACCGAGCAGGCACCGGAGCTTTCCACGTTCAGGTCGGTGGCCGAGCCGCGCAGGTCGGCGCGGCAGGCGCCGTTCAGGTCCAGGTCCAGGCGCGGCACATTCACGTTCAGCTTGGCGAAGCACGCCCCCGACTGCTCGACGCGCAGGGCCTGGTCCTTGAAACCGGCCACGTTGGCCTCGCAGGCACCGTTGAGGTCCAGGTTGGTTAGGTCGGGCATCTGCACCCGAATCAGTACGGGCTTGCGGTTGAAGCTCAGGCTGGGCATAAACGAGTTCCGGTCGCGGGTGCGGATCATCAGCTCGTCGCCGTTGGTTTCCACGCGCAGGTTGCGCAGGTCCCGGTCGGAGCCGGCGGCATCCACTTTGAACTCGGGACCCTGCCGCACATACACGCGGTAGGCGCCGCTGGCCTCAATGCTACGGAAGCCCTGCACATCGAAGCTGCGGCGGCCGGTGCCGTAGCGGCTAGGGTCGGCCGAGAAGCCTTTGTCGTCAATGTCAATATCAACGCCCACGTTGCCGTCCTCGTCATCGTCGGTGTCCACCCGAATCCGGTAGCTCTCGCCGTCGGCATCCACGTTGACGGTGGTATCGGTCGAGTCCGCTTCCGCGGCTTCTTCTTCCTCGTCCTCAAAGCGGCTGAAGTCGTCTTCCAGGTCCTCGCCGGTGCAGCCGATGCACTCCAGCTGGTTGCCGCGCAGGCGGTAGCGGTGGTTTTCCGGGTCGTTAGGCTTCTGGTCGTTCACGAAATTCTCGTCATTGAGCATGTAAGAGAAGTCGCGGCTGAGGCGGAAGGTCTTGTCGCGGGGCAGGCGCACGAGTACGTCCAGGTCCTGGCCGCGGAACTTAGCGCCGGCCCGGAAAGAGAAGTGGTCGTCGAAGAGCAGGGTGGAGTCGTTGCTCTGGCGCACGGAGTAGGCAATGGTGCTCACGGCCGTTTGGCGCGCTTCCTCTTCGGTAATGCCGCTGGCGGAGAAGATTTTCTCTACTTCGACGGCCGCTCCGCTGTCGGCCGGAGCCAGCTTCACGTTCACCCACTGGTCGGAGCCGCGGTCTACGCTACGGGCATCCAGATACAGGCTGGGCGAGGCACCGAAACCGGCGAAGCGCTGGGTCTGGCTGGCCTGGGCTTCCTCCTGGAAGTTGCGGCTGATCTGGGTCATGGCCACCGACACGCCCACTACGCCCAGCAGCCAGAGGCCGAACATGGTCAGGTTGGCGGTGCGGCTCAGAATGGAGCGGCGCAGCAGCAGCCCCAGGCCGGCCAGCATCATGGCTAGGGCCGGAATGGCCGTCAGCAGGAAGAAGGCCAGCAGCGCCCAGGTAGGCACGGTGTTCATCAGCACACTGGCCGTTATGTCGCCGATGACGAAGTTCTGCGACTCGGGAATCAGGCCCAGGCCAATGCCCAGGGTGATAAGCAGCGTGAGCAGGAAGCCGAAGCCCACTATCGTCATCATCACGCCGATGAAGATGCGCAGGGCCGAGCCGATGAAGTTCAGCAAGGGCCGCACGTTGCGGAAGAAGTTCTCCAGAAAGGTGCCCACGGGGCGGTTGTTGCCGCCCACTTCGGGGTCGCCGTCCGGGTTGCTGCGCAGGTTGCTGTCGAGGCTGGAAAGCGTGAGGGCGTCGCCGCGCATCCGCATCCGGTCGGATACGGTTTTGGCTTCGGGCAGCAGAATCCAGAGGGCAATGTAGAGTGGGATGGCAAAGCCGCCGGCAAAGACGAAGGCCACGAACAGCACCCGAATCAGCACCACATCGACCTTGAAGTAAGCCGCCAGGCCAGCGGATACCCCACCGACTTTTCCGGTATCGGTGTCGCGGTAGAGCTTCTTAAAGGTCGGATCATCCTCGGCCGAAATCGTGTCGTAGCGCTTGGGCAGGGCAATCCAAAGAATGATGTAAACAAGCAGCGAGAAGCCGGACAAGTTGCCCCCGAAGTCATTGTGGCCGTTGTGGTTGTCGAAGGCTACGGGGGGCAGCAGGAGCAGGGTCAGGAAGCCCAGCCGGATCCAGAGCGGGTTGACGGCGAAGTAGCGGGCAATACCGGCGGCTACCCCGGCAATCTTGCGGTGCGCCATGTCGCGGTACAGGCGTTTGGGCTCCGTGTCGGTGGCTGTGGCCGAAGCAGTGGCCCCGGCGGCTTTGGCGTAGCTAGTGTACACCTCGGGGCCGCCGGCCAGAGCTTCTTCCTCTTCCTCGGCTTCATCGGCCGACTGGAAGTCGCTGACGCGGCCCATCTTGCCGACCATCTCCTGCACGTCGGTCAGGGTAATGACCTGCTTGGTGGCGGAGGTGCGGGCGGCAAACAGCTCGGCGATGCGCGCCTCAATGTCGGCCACGATTTCCTCGTGCCCCCGGTAGCCGGAAAAGTGCGCCCGTACTTCGGCCAGGTAGCGGCTCAGTACATCGTAGCCGTCTTCTTCGATGTGGAAGATGAGGCCTTGGAGGTTAATGCTGATATTCTTTTTCATCTCAGTGCTGCAAATCAAGAGTAACTCGAAAGGAGGAATGGGCCGGGCCAACTAGTTGCCGCTACGGCAGTGGGGTTGCGGCGCCATTGAGGTGAGGTTTCTGGCGGATGATGCGGATCGAATCCTGCACTTCCTCCCAGGTCAGGCGCAGCTGGTGCAGAAAATCCTGGCCGTCGGGGGTGAGCGTGTAGTACTTGCGGGGCGGTCCGGAGGTGGACTCTTTCCAGGTATAATCAAGCAAGCCGGCATTTTTGAGGCGCGTCAGCAGTGGATAGAGCGTGCCTTCCACTACAATCATGCGGGCGGCGGTGAGCTCCTCCAGCATGTCTGACGCATACACCTCGCCGCGGGCAATGATTTCCAGGATGCAGAACTCCAGGATGCCCTTCCGCATCTGCACTTGGGTGTTCTCTACTTTCATGGGCTGGGGCAGAAATCGGTGAAGAATGAAACAAAGATAATGGAAGGTACTATGCGACGCAAGGTACTTGTCGAATTTATTTTTAGTACTGGGTATAACATAGGTCCGGTGGGGTGAAAAAAGTATCCGCGCCGCCAATCCAAAAGGCCGCGTACTACGGTAAATAGCCGGGATGAAACCGTGTTTCCGAGGTCTGAATTGGGTTTTTGTCTGACTGACCCCGCTCAGCTTGCCCCACCCAAATTCGCCCGCGCACTATTAATAAGTATCTTGCGTTGCTGCTGCGGACAAACCCCTTTTTTATTCATTACAACTCTATGCTGCACTTTTTCCGAATTGCTCCCGCACTCGTGGGCGCCGGCTTAAGCCTGGGACTGGCCACGACGGCTGCGGCCCAATCACAGGACCTGACCCCTAAATACAGCAACGACTTTCTCAACATTGGGGTCGGGGGCCGCGCCCTGGGCATGGGCAACGTGCAGGTGAGCTTGGTGGGTGATGCCACGGCCGGCTACTGGAACCCGGCGGGCCTACTGAATCAGAAAGCCAAGTACGATGCGGTGCTGATGCACTCGGAGCTGTTTTCGGGGATTGTCAAGAACGACTACGCGGCCTTTTCCATGCCGCTAGATGAGCAGAGCGCCATCGGAGCCAGCATCATCCGCGTCGGCGTCGACAACATTGCCGACACCCGCGCCCTGGTGAACGAGTACGGCCAGGTTTCCTACGACCGGGTTACGTACTTCTCAGTGGCCGACTACGCGCTGCTGCTCTCCTACGCCCGCAAAATAGGCGCGGTGGAAGGCCTGAAGCTGGCCGGCAACGGTAAGATTATCTACCGCAACGTAGGCAAGTTTGCCAACGCCTGGGGCTTCGGTATTGATGCCGGCGTGCAGTACGACAAGGGCGGCTGGCGCCTGGGCTTAATGGCCCGCGACATTACCACCACGTTTAATGCCTGGTCCATCAACTCCGACGAGTTTAAGGGCACGGCCAACGGCGAAGACCCCATTCCGGCTAACAGTACCGAAATCACGCTGCCCCGCTTTATTCTGGGCGTGGGCCGCACCGTGAAGCTGCCGGCCCAGCTCACGGCCCTGGCTGCCGTCGACCTGGAAATCACCACCGACGGGCAGCGCAACACGCTGGTTTCCAGCAGTGCCGTCAGCATCGACCCCAAGGCGGGCCTGGAGCTGGGCTACCGCGACCTTATTTTCCTGCGCGGCGGCGTCAGCAACATTCAGAAGGTCGACGCCTCCAAATCCTTCGATGGCAAAGGCGGCTGGCGCCCCCAGCCCAGCCTGGGCGTAGGGGTGGCCTTCAGCGGCCTGCGCCTCGATCTGGCCCTCTCGCGGCTGGCCATCGAGAAGGTGGGCGACCAGGGCTCTACCAATTCGGTTATCGTCTCGTTGGGCTACGGCTTCAAGTAAGCCCGATTTTTGCCACCCCGGCCCGGACGCCTGGGCCCCTGGGTATTTCAGAGACTTCCAGATATTGTGAATATGACTAACGTTTACCGATTTCGACATCTGCTGTGCTGGTGCGTCGTTCTGCTAGGAGCGGTGTTGCTGGGCAGCGGCAGCGCCCAAGCCCAATCGGGTCCGTATGGCAACGAGTGGATTGTGACGGGGCAGCCCTACTACAAGATACAAGTGGCCCAGGACGGTATCTACCGCCTGGACTATGCCTACCTGACGCAGGCGGGCCTGAGCGGGGTGAACCCGCAGCGCCTGCAGCTCTGGCGCCGGGGCCAGCAGGTGGCCATCTACGTGGGCGGCACCTCGCCCACGGTCATGGACGCCAGCACGTATGTTGAGTTCTACGGGCAGCGCAACGACGGGGCCCTGGACAAAGGCATGTACAAAAATGCCGCTGACCAGGCCCAGCGCCACTACAGCCTTTACACCGACACGGCCGCCTACTTTCTGACTTACTCCAACTCCGCCCTCGGACGACGCATGGCCGAGCCCGTTGTGAACCCCGTGGGTGGTCAGCAGCCGTACTGGATGCAGCCCCAGCTGGCCGTCCAGACCGAGCGCTACAACGATGTAGCCTTGGAAGATTACGTGTATCAGCCCTGGGCCGAGGCTGGGGAAGGGTTTCTTTCGCGCCACTTCGGCAAGGGCTTCGACAACTTTGGCGGGGTGGTATCGGCCGGTGAGTTCTACGTTGACTCGGTCCGTAGCCGCGCTACTACCGGGCCACTGCCGTTGCTGGAAGTAATGGTAGTGGGTGCCAGCGCGGTGCCCCACACCGTTAACTTGTACGTAATGCCGCAAGGCAGCACCCAATGGCGCGTATTTCGCACCTTCGTGCTGCAAGGCTTCGAGCAGCGTAAAATTGTGGAGCGCCTGCAGCGAACGGATGTCAGGGCAGATGGGCAGGTGAAGGTCCTGTTGGAAGTAGTGACGGCCGCCACGCCCGGTACGGCCAACAACTTTGTCAGCCTGGCTTACCTGAAAGTAACCTTCCCGCAAACACCCCGCTGGCTGGCCAACCGGCGCAGCTTCAGCTTCAGCAACGACTCCACGCTGGGTTCTGCCCCGGCCTACTACACCCTCGACAGCATCCCGGCCACCGTGCGGGGCTTCGATATTACCGACCCCTATAACCTGCAGCGCATTACGGGCGTGGCCGGCGCGGGCCGCAAGCGCACCTACGTATTCCCGAACGCGCTGCCCGGCGCCCGCACGCGCAACCTGCTGCTGGCCGACGTGGCGCTGCCGCTGGTGCCGCTGCCCGCCCAGCGCGTGCAGTTCCGTACCATCACCCCCTCGGCGCACAACTTCCTGATCGTAAGCCACCAGGCTCTGATGAGGCCGGCCGGCGATACGCTCAACCCGGTGCGCGAGTACGCCAAGTACCGCGCCTCGGCTGGCGGGGGGCGCTACGACACGCTGGTCGTCACCACCGATCAACTCTACAACCAGTTTCACTACGGCGAGAAGTCAGCGCTGGCCATCCGGCAGTTTGGCCTCTACATGCTCACCAACACCCGCGAAAAGTACCTGCTGCTTCTGGGCAAGGGCCTGATTACGGGCGAAGTGGGCAATGGCAATTTGTACCACCGCAAAAACCCGCTGGGCTATTCGCCCACGGTGCGGGACCTGGTGCCCACCAGTACCCGGGGCGCGTCCGATGCTTTTTTCACGGCCGACTGGCCCCGCAACGACTACGCGGCCCGCATGGCTACCGGCCGGATTTCGGCCCAGACCCCGCGCGAGGTGCTCGACTACCTCAATAAGCTCAAGGAGCACGAGGACATCATCAGCCGGCCCTATACCCCCGACCTGGCGTGGCGCAAGAACGCCCTGCATTTGGGCGGCGGCGAGGAGCCCTACCAGTTTGAGCTGTTTGCCGAGTACCTGAACGAGTACAAGGTGCAGATCGAAAAGCCGTTTTTCGCCGGTACCGTCGTCAAAACGTATTCGCGGACTACGCTGGGGCTGCCCCAGGAAATCAACATTGCCTCGGAGCTGAACACGGGCCTGGCCATCATCAACTATTTCGGCCACGGCTCCCCGCAGGAGTTGTCTTTGGGCCTGGGCAACGTGCGCACCAACCCGGCCAAGGGCTACAACAACCGGGGCAAGTATCCCATCATGTTTGCCAACGGCTGCGCCGCCGGCAACTCCTTTTCCATCGTCACCTCGCTCTACCCCGAAGACTGGCTGCTGGCGCCCAAAAAGGGCCTGATTGGCTTTATGTCGGAGTCGAGCTTTGGCTTTGAGTCCACGATGCACGTCATTCAGAAGCTGACCAACCAGTTGCTGCTCAACGATGCGGCCTGGTATGGCAAGCCCGTAGCCGATGTGCAGAATGAGGTGGCCCGCCGCCTTCAGAATGGTGCGCTAAACAACCCGGTGGGGCAGTCGGCCCTGATGAATACCGTGTGGCACGCCGACCCGGCCGTACGCCTGTTCTCGCCCGCCAAGCCCGATTTCGCCTTCGGGGCCACGCCTGTTACGGTAGCCCCGATCGGCACCGAGCCGGTCCGGACCTCGTCGCGGCAGTTTAAGCTGGAAGTGCAGGTGCGCAACCCCGGCAAGGTGACCTACGACAGACTGGATATCTCGGTGAAGCGCACCTACGACCCTACCACGCTGCCGTTGCGGGCCGATACGCTCTACACGTTCACCAACCTGCGCCAGGCCCTGCGCGACACCACCTACACGCTGGTACTGCAAAACTCGGGCAACTCGTTTGGCTCAAACCAGTTCACCGTCACGCTTGATTACCAGAACCGGGTCGATGAGCTAAACGAGTCGAACAACCAGACTACGACCAGCTTCGCCTTCCTGCAGGACGGCATCACGCTGCTGAACCCGCCGGAGTTTGCTATTGTGAGCACGGCCAAGCCACGGCTGGTAGGGCAGACCAACGACCCACGGGGCCCGGTGCGCGGCTTTGTGGTGGAGCTGGACACAACCCTGAGCTTTAGCAGCCCGCTGGTGCAGCGCACCCGGGTGCAGGCCCCGCTGCTGGCCGACTGGCGCCCCACGCTGCCCGTGGTAGCGGGCCGCGACAGTGTGGTCTGGTACTGGCGTATGCGCTTCGAGACCCAGCTCACGCCCACGGAGAATACGCAGTGGGTGACCAGCTCCTTCCGCCAGATTGTGGGCAGCGTAGGCGGCTGGTCGCAGAGCCACCACGGGCAGTTCGGGCGCGACGAGCTGCAGCGGGTGCAGGTGGCCGGGCCGGGGGGGCAGTGGCGCTTCAGCGACATTACCAAGCGCCTGACCCTGCAAACCCGCGGCGGCGGCACCGGTGGCATTACCTTCCTCGATTCCTACGGTTTGCAGGTTAATAATGAGCCACTGTCGGTGCTGGAATGCGGCGTGACCTTCCCCAATATTCTGGTGAGCATATTCGACGGCCGCTCGCTAAAATCCCTGCGCACGGTGGCCGGGGCTTACGACTCCTGCGGCACGGCGCCCAATCGGTTCTACCAGTTTGCTTCCTCTGCTACCGACAACATCAACTCGTCAGCCCGGCAGGCCCAGCTGCTAGCTTTGCTGACGAATGTGCCCCGGGGAGCCTACGTGGCCCTGCTTTCGGTGAACAAAGTGAACTTCTCCTCCTTCTCGGCTCCGCTGAAAGCGGCCTTGGCGGCTCTGGGCTCCCAGAAAATTAATCAGCTGCAGGATGGGGACCCGTTCGTGTTCATCGGGCAGAAGGGCCCCGGTGGGCAGCCTGCCCGGGAAGCCACGGCGGACCTGGGCAGTGCGGTGCCGCGGGCCGAGCAGGTCATTTCACTCAGCGGAGCCATGACGACACAGGGCGGCAGCGGCGTAGTGACCAGCACGCGCATCGGCCCGGCCCAGCAGTGGACCACGCTGCACCACACCGTGCGCCCCGGCCTCAGTGGCCGCTACACGCTGCGCCTGCTGGGCATCGCCGCCGACGGGCGCCGTACGGTGCTCGAGGCGAATGTGACGCGCCGCGAATATGCGTTGAGCAACGTCTCGGCCAAGGACTATCCGTATCTGCAGCTGCAGCTCGTGCTCCAGGACACAGTGAACCGCACGGCTCCGCAGGTGGAGCAGCTGCTAGTCACCTATCAGGGCGTGCCCGAGGGCCTGGTGCGTCGCGACTCGGTGGTAGCTAAAACGCCGACGATTTATGATGCCGCCGCTCTGGCCAAGCAGGCCGAAGGTGGCAGCATCACCATCCCGGTTATTTTCCAGAACGTGAGTGGTCTGCCGTTCGGCACGCCGCTGAAGGCGGTGTTTACGCTGCGCAACGCCACGAAGGAAACCACCAAGGAAATTGATGTGCCCGCCCTGGGTGCCAATGGCGCGGTGTCGTTTAATGCCAGCATGCCCCTGGATTTGTATGGTGACATCAGCGGCTCGGTGACCCTCAACATCGATAAGAACCGCAGCCGTCTGCCGGAGCTGTATTACTTTAACAACGAGCTGACGCTGCCCACCTTTACGGTGGAGGACCGCAGCGTGCCGCCGGTGCTGGACGTGGCTTTCGACGGGCAGCACATCCTCAACGGTGACATCGTCTCACCCCGCCCTATCATCAGCGTGCTGCTCACCGATGAGGACAAGCAGCGCCCCATCACCGACCGGAGTGCCTTTGATCTGGTGCTGACTCCGCGCAACGGCACGCCCCAGAAAGTAAACCTGAACGCCTCCAACGTCACGTTCCTGACGGACCCGGCCAAGGGCACGGCCCGCATTGAGTACAAGCCCGGGGAAGACACGCCGTTGCCGGACGGTCAGTACACGCTGGAAGTGCAGGGGCGCGACGCCACGGGCCGGGCTGCGGGCCCGGAGAACTACCGCGTCAGCTTCGAGGTCATCAACGCCAGCAGCATCACGAACTTCTTTCCCTATCCCAACCCCATCACCAGCTCGGCCCAGTTCGTCTTTACGCTCACCGGGGCTGAGCTGCCGCGCAACCTCAAGATTCAGGTCCTGACCCTGACGGGCAAGGTCGTCAAGCAGATTATGATGCAGGAGCTGGGGCCCCTGCGCATTGGCACCAACGTGACCAGCTACCGCTGGGACGGCACGGACGAGTACGGCGACCGGCTGGCCAACGGCACATACCTCTATCGGGTGGTGCTCGACGACGCTAAAGGCCAGTTTGAGCGCCGCACCACCCTGGCCGACCAGGCCTTCAAGAACGGCTGGGGCAAGCTCGTCTTGCTCCGCTAGAATTCAGATTTCAACTCACAATAAAGTAAACGAGGCGTCCATATCCGGCCGCCTCGTTTACTTTGTGGCCGGCCGGTCCACGCAGCTCGCCCGCCAGTTTATTTGTCCTCAGCTCTATGACAATTCCAGTCAGTATGCGGGCGTCCCTCACCGCGGCGTGTTCCTTGCGCGCGGCCCCGGCCACCTACCGCCAGCTGGCGAGCCGGCCGGGCCCCGGTAAGGCTCTATTGCATTTCTAAGCTCCGTCGCACCTATGGCCGCAACCCTGCCTGTTTCCTCGTCCCACACCCTTGGCTACCTCGACGGCCTGCGCGGCCTGGCTGCGGCCATCGTGGTGCTGCACCACTTCGCGGGCTTTTTCTATCCCACGCTGCTTTCGGGTGACGCCTACTTTGCCCACCTTGGCGGGGACGTGGAAGTGGCTCTGGCTGCCAGCCCGGTCAATATTCTGATTGGTGGTAACTTTGCCGTCTGCTTGTTTTTCGTGCTCAGCGGCCTGGTGCTCAGTGAGAAATTCTGGCGCACCGGCCAGCTGGAGGTGCTTCGTTCCCAGGCCTGCCGCCGCTACGTGCGCCTGATGCTGCCCGTTACGTTTGCCGCCCTGGTAGCCCTGGGGCTGTGGGTAGCCGGGGCCTACCAGAACACCGAAGTAGCCGAAACAACCGGGGCCAAGCGCTTCGGCGAGTACTGGGCCGAGCTGCCCGGCCTCAAGCAGATTCTGCACGACCTGGTAGTGGGCATTCCGCTGGGGGGCGAATCGAGCTACAACCCCGTGTTCTGGACGCTAAGCATCGAGCTGTTCGGCTCCTTTATCGTGTTTGCGCTGCTGGCCTTTTTTGGCGCGGTGCGCCACCGGGGCGTGGTGTACGGCGTTGCCATTCTGTTTCTAAGCTTGTCGGAGCTCAACTTCTATTACGCCGGCTTTATTCTGGGCCTCGGGCTCAACGACTGGCGCCACCACGCGCCGCGGAAGCTGCCGGCCGGGCGCTGGGTGGGCATCGGGCTGCTGCTGCTGGCTGTGTTTCTGGGCTCGTATCCTACGGCCGATGTAATCCGGGTGGAGGACACGATGTATAGCTTTCTGCAACCCAACTGGCTGGGCAATGAGCGGGCTATCCAGCTCTGGCACCTGCTGGGTGCGGCCCTGCTGCTGCTGGCCGTATTTGCCCTGCCGGGGCTGCAGCGGTTCCTGAGTACACGCTGGCTGCGCGGCCTAGGTGCGGTTTCCTTTTCGCTCTACCTGCTGCACTTTCTGGTACTGGGCTCGTTTTCCAGCTCCGTATTCCTGTCCTTGCAGCCGCAGCTTGGCTACCACGCCAGCGTAGGTCTCACGGTGCTGGCGTCGCTGCCCGTGCTGGGGCTGGTATCTTATGCCATGTACCGCCTAGTCGATTTGCCCGGTATCCGGCTGGCCCAGTGGCTGTACCACACGTTTTTTCGGCCGGCCCGCGCTGCAGTGCTGCCAGAAGCAGAAGCGGCTACAGCTCCGGCTGTTACCGCCGCCGAAGCGTCACGAAGCTAAAGGCGTAGGCGTGCTTATCGTCGGGCTCGTGTCGCTCCCGGGTTTCCTCGCGCCATTCCAGCGGCGACAAATCCGGAAACACCGCGTCGCCCTCGAAGTCATGATGCACTTCGGTCAGGTAAACCGTGTCGGCCGCCGGCAGCGCCTGGCGGTAGATTTCGCCGCCCCCAATCACGAAGATTTCCTCGTCGGTGGTGCGGGCCGTTTCCAGCGCGTCGGGTATCGAAAAGGCCACTTCGCAGCCCTCGGCCTGCCAGTCGGCCTGGCGGGTGACTATGATGTTGCGCCGCTTGGGCAGGGGCCGGCCAATAGCTTCAAACGTGCGCCGGCCCATAATAATCGGGTGGTTGAGCGTCAGGTTTTTGAAGTGTTTCAGGTCGTCGGGCAAATGCCAGATCAGTTGGTTATCCCGCCCGATAACGCCGTTATCGGCAACGGCAACGACTAAGGCTATCATACGGCGGGGACGTTTAGAACGGTAGTATTGAAGCCACGCAGAAATTCCACGACCGGCATGCGCTTTTTGCCTTCCAGCTGTACATCCAGCAGCTCGAGCTGGCCCTGGCCGGCTTGCAGGCGCAGATAGGTACGGCCGTCGGTGGCCCAGGTGCCGGGCGCCGTCAAATCATTCTGCTGCGGCAACACCTGGGCGCGGAAAATCTTGAGCGTGCGGCCGTCGGGCAGTTGGGTGAAAGCCGTGGGCACCGGCGAGAGGCCCCGCACCAGGTTCACCAGTGCGGTGGCGGGCTGCTGCACGTCGAGGCGGCCGGTTTCCTTCTGAATCTTGGGCGCCACGCGTAGCTCCTGGCCCGTAGCCTGCGGAATACTGGGCGCGGTGCCTTCGGCAATGGCCTGCACGGTGCGCAACGCTAGCTGGGCCCCGGCGGCCTTCAGCTTTTCGTACAGCGCGCCGAAGTCGTCTTCGTCGGCAATGGGCACCACATCCTGAAAAATCAGATTGCCGGTGTCAATTTCGTGCTGCAGGAAAAACGAGGTGACGCCGGTTTCCTTTTCGCCGTGAATCAGGGCCCAGTTGATGGGCGCCGCGCCGCGGTACTGGGGCAGCAAAGAGGCGTGGATATTGATGGAGCCCAGGCGCGGCATGTTCCACACCGCCTCGGGCAGCATCCGGAAGGCCACCACCACCTGCAAATCAGCCGCGTAGCCGCGCAGCTGCGCCTGAAACTCCGGCGACTTCAGATTCGTGGGCTGCAGCACTGGAATGCCGTGGGCCACCGCCGCCTGCTTCACCGCCGACTCGGCCAGCTGCCGGCCGCGCCCCGCGGGCTTGTCGGGTGCCGTAATAACGGCCACCACTTCGCAGCCGGACCAGCTGTGCAGGGTTTCGAGGGTAGGCACGGCAAACTCAGGCGTGCCCATGAAGATGAGGCGGAGGGGAGTCATGAAAGCGGGTTATGATAAATTAAAGCCGATTGTTATCCTGAGCAAAGTGAAGGACCTTATCCTTATCATGGGAGAACAAATCGTTCGTATCCTACAAGGGCCTGCGCAAGCTCAAAATGACAAGGAATTAGACTACTGGAAGTCCGGGTACAGCAGATACTTCTGGCGCATGGCTTTGTACTGGCTTAGCTTCGGCTCCCAGGCCTTGCGGATTTCCTTTTCCGACTTGCCGGCAATGACCATTTCGCGCAGGGAGTTGGTGCCGGTGAGCTGCTCAAAGTACTTGCCGAAAAACTTGTCCTTGGCTGTGCTCTGCTTATAAAAATCAATCAGGTAGCGCAGGGTGAAGCCCCCGGACTCAGCCATGGGCAGCTGGCGCAAATCCAGGCCGTAGCACTTCTGTCCGTTTAGGGGCGGCTGCGGCGAGCCGGTGGTGGGGCGGGGCGTGAAGCTGTGGGGCCGCGTAGTCGGCTGCGTGGGCGCCCCGATTTGCTCAAATGGCGCATCCGTACCGCGGCCTACACTCACATTGGTGCCCTCAAACAGACAGATAGTCGGGTACAGCAGCACAGAGTGGGCGTTGGGCAGGTTGGGTGAAGGCCGCACCGGCAGCTCATAGCGCGTGGCGTGGGTGTAGCCCAGCACCGGCACCACCGTGAGCGGGCACTGCTTGCCGCCGGCCAGCCACTTTTCGCCGTTTATCATTTGGGCCAGCTCACCCACCGTCAGGCCGTGGACCACCGGAATGGGATGCATGCCCACGAACGACTTGTGCGCGGGTTCCAGCACCGGGCCGTCCACGTAGAAGCCGTTGGGGTTGGGCCGGTCCAGCACGATGACGGTTTTGCCCTGCTCGGCGGCGGCTTCCATCACGTAGTGCATCGTGCTGATGAAGGTGTAGAACCGCACGCCCACGTCCTGAATGTCGAAGATGAGCACGTCCACGTCAGCCAGCATTTCAACCGAAGGCTTCTTGCTTTTGCCGTAGAGCGACTTCACCGGCAGGCCGCTGCGCGTGTCGCGCCCGTCCTTGATGGTGGCGCCGTCGGCTTCCTCGCCCCGGAAGCCGTGCTCGGGCGCGAAAATGGCCTTCACCTGAATTCCTTGGGTGAGCAGCGTATCCACCAGGTGGGCGCGGCCCACCAGCGAAGTTTGGTTTACCACCAGGCCCACGCGCTTGCCCTGCAGCTGGGGCAGGTATTTGCCGAACTGGGCGGCCCCCATTTGCAGCCCCGTTTGCGCCGGCCGGCCTACGGCCTGCACGGTCGTTTCGGGTGTGCTGCCGGACTTAGCTAAGCGGGCAGGGGAGGGCGTACATTCGCCCACAAAGAGCGTCAGGCCAAGCAGACCCGAGAAGATAGAAGATGGCATCAGGAAACGAAGCTAGGAAACTGAACGTAGACGCGTAGCTTTACGCCAGTGAACATCTCGCGGTACATATCCAATAAGATTGACGGAGCCGACACCGGGTCTTTTACCTCGTCGGTGACAAAAATAGCCATTATCAGCATTGCGCTGGGCGTGGCCGTCATGATTGTGTCGTTTGCCATCCTGGAAGGATTCCGCAATGAGATTCAAAGCAAGATCTTTTCCTTCGGCGCCCACCTGCAGGTCAGCAAGTACGATACCAACAACTCCCTGGAGGTCGAGCCCATCGGCGGACCCCGCCTGATCAAGGACCTGCACCGGTTTGGGCAGGTGAAGTCCACGCAGTCGTTTGCCCGCAAAACGGCCATCATCAAGACCAAGGAGGAAGTGTTGGGCGTGGTGCTCAAGGGCATCGACGAAAAAGACGGTGTCTCGCCGATGCGCACCAACCTGGTGGCGGGCAAGTTTCTGACCTTCCCCGACTCGGCGGCCAGCAACGATGTGCTGCTCAGCCGTAAAGTGGCCGACAAGCTGCGGCTCAAAGTAGGGGACGAGGCCCTGTTCTACTTTATCCAGAACCCGCCCCGCATCCGCAAGTTCAACGTGCGCGGCATCTACCAGACCGGCCTCGACGAGTTCGACGAGGTGTATATCATCGGCGACATTCGCCAGATCCGGGAGCTGAATGCCTGGCCCGATTCGCTCGTGGGCGGCGTGGAAGTGGTGCTCAAGGACTTCAACAAGCTCGACCCGGTTTCGGACAACATGTACGAAAACCTGCGCTACGACCTGAAGCTGGACAAAATCACGGACCAGTACGCCCAGCTCTTCGACTGGTTGAAGCTGCTGAACCGCAACGTGGTCATCTTCCTGGTGCTCATCATTTTTGTGGCTACCTTCAATATGGTGGCCACCATCTTTATCATGATTCTGGAGCGCACCAACATGATTGGCGTGCTCAAGGCCCTGGGCGCTACCGACAACCAGATTCGCAGCATGTTCTTCTACCGGGGCCTGAGCCTGACGTTGCGCGGCATGGTTTACGGCAATCTGTTTGGGCTGGGCTTTTGCGCCATTCAGTACTTTTTCCACCCCATTCCCCTGGACCCGGAAAATTACTACATGGACCGGGTGCCGATTTACTGGGACTTCACCATGGTCGTGGTCCTGAACGTGGCTACCTTCCTGACCTCCCTGCTGGCCGTGCTGATTCCGACCTACCTGATTTCGCGCATTCGCCCGGTGGCTGCCATCAAGTTCGATTAAGTAAGCCCGCTTACGGTCTGTCATTCTGAGCGACAAGGCCAAGCGTACATAGACAAAGCCCTTTGCCACCAACTTGGTAAAGGGCTTTTTCACGTTGTCGGGGGCAGTGGGATAGAGCCGCAAGGTCCTGCACGGTGCCATGGGGTGACAGGCGGAAGAACACAGAAAAGGATAGCCGATCCTGTTTTGCGCCAGCAGAAAATGACAACGTTGCCGGGAACGTTTGCATAGATAAATGCGCGGATTTGCTGCCAAATCAGGAGAAATACTGCCAGCTTAAGTACGCTTACGCTTTTCGCTCCTGCTTACCCGCCCATTCCCATGCTGCGCAGAACCTTCCTTCAGACCACCGGCACTGCCCTGGCCGGCACGTTGCTCACCGACAATGCTTTGGCTGCCGCCCTGGCCGGTTCGCGCAAGCGCGTCGCCATGGTGGGCACCGGCCACCGCGGCCTGGGTATGTGGGGCACTTCCGTGCTCAAGGAGTTTGGTAACCAGATTGAGTTTGTGGGCCTCTGCGACATTAACCCCGGCCGGGTGGCGACGGGCAAGAAGATGCTGGGCGTGAAGTGCCCCACCTTTACCGACTTCGACCAGATGATGAAGCAGACCAAGCCCGAGCTGCTCATTGTCACCACCGTCGATTCGACCCACGACGAGTTCATTATCAAGGGTATGGAATACGGGGCCGACATCGTGACGGAAAAGCCCATGACCACCGATGAGCAGAAGTGCGAAGCCATTCTGCAGGCCGAAAAGCGGACGGGCAAAACCGTGATGGTAACCTTCAACTACCGCTACTCGCCCCACCGCCAGAAAATCTACGAGCTGTTGCGCAGCGGCATCATCGGCACCGTTACCTCCGCCGACTTCCACTGGTACCTCGACGTGTACCACGGCGCCGACTACTTCCGCCGCTGGCACCGGCGCCGCGAAAACAGCGGCTCCCTGCTGGTGCACAAAGCCTCCCACCATTTTGATCTGCTGAACTGGTGGCTCGACTCCGACCCGGAATCGGTGTACGGCAACGGACAGCTGAATTTCTACGGCAAAAACAACAGCTTCCGCCACACCCACTGCCGCCCGTGCCCGCACAAAGACAAGTGCCAGTTCTACTGGGATGTCACCAAGGACGAGCGCCTGACCAAAATCTACGTCGACAACGAAAAGTACGACGGCTACCACCGCGACGGCTGCGTGTGGCGCGAAGACGTGGACATCTTAGACAAGATGGCCGTGCAAATCAAGTACGCCAACAGCGTGCAGGTCAGCTACTCGCTCACGGCCTACTCGCCCTACGAAGGCTACCGCATTTCTTTTAATGGCACCAAGGGCAAAATCGACGCTTGGATCAAGGAAAAGCAGCCCTGGGAAGCCGAGAAGTTCGACGAAATCCAGGTAACCACCAATTTCGGCAAGCGCGAGATGATCCAGATGTCCAACACGGAGGAAGGCCACGGCGGCGGCGATGTGCGCCTGCGCAAGCAAATCTTCGCGCCCGATGGCAAAGACCCGTTCCGCCAGGCTGCCCGCAGCCGCGACGGGGCCCTGGCCGTACTCGTGGGCATTGCGGCCCGCAAAAGCATCGACAGCGGGCAGCCGGTCAAAATTGCCGACCTGACCTCGCTCAAGCCCCAGGTGCAGCGCGTTTGATGTAGTATAGTAGTAGCCGCATTGAAAACGCAAAAAGCGGGAAGGCGAATCTTCCCGCTTTTTGCGTTTTCAAATAATGCCGGCCTCTAAACCGCCAGCACGCTGGCCTGCAATATCAGATTGGGGTCGGGGCAGAGCCGGGCCCACTGTTCCCGCTCCTCGGGCAGGGCCACGCCGGGGAAGTCACCTTCGCGGCCCAGCAGGTTGGCAATGACCTGGAAGTGAAGGTGGGGCGGCCAGTCGCCGTTTTCGGGGTGCGGCCCTACTTCGGCGAATTTCTCGCCTTTCTCCAGCGTCATGCCCGCGCGCAGCAGCGCCACTTCGGCCCGGCCCAGGTGGCCGTAGAGCGTGTAAAATGTGGTGTCTTCGAGCTGGTGCTGCAGAATAACCGTGGGACCGTAGTCGCCGAAGTTGTCGTTGTCGGCCACGCTGTGCACGGTGGCATCCAGGGGGGCCAGCACCGGCGTGCCGGCCCGCAGCCACACGTCTACGCCCAGGTGCAGGGAGCGGGCGGGCACGGCCGGGTCGCCAAACAAACCGGGACTGCGGCGGTAAATAACGCGGTTTTCGAGGTAGCCGCCCACGCCGATCAGCGCGTTTTGCGCCTCCAGCAGCCGGGCCACCAGCGCCTCAAACGCTTCCGTGTCGCGCAGGTCGGCATCGGCCAGCGTGGGGTTGGCGGCCGTGAAGTCGAGACGGGCAACTTCGGGCGCGTTCAAATCGACGGGCAGCACGGGCCCGAACTCGTGCTGATGCCGCTCAAGTAATGCGGCAAGGTCAAAACCAGACATAGGTAAAATCGTTATTTCAGGAGGGAGGAGGAAAGGCAGGCTGCAAGCTAAACCCTGCGGGCATGCCGACCAAGCCGCCCCATTTACCGTACTTTGCACGCCCGTAGCCCCAGCGCCGCGGTTTACCCTGATTCCACCTCTCCACTCTTCGCAGTTCCTTGCCCCGATGAGCAGTCCGTACCTGATGCTTAACGTCGTGGAAATCACCCACGAAACCCCCGACGCCGCCACCATTCACTTCGAACGGCCCGACCGCCAGCCCGTGGCCTGTGAGCCCGGCCAGTTCCTGACCCTGATTCTGCCCTGCGGTGCCGGCGGCAAAAAAGAGCGGCGGGCGTACTCGCTCAGCAGCACCCCGTCGGAGGCCCCGCGCCTGTCCGTTACGGTGAAGCGCGTTACCGGCGGCTTGGTCAGCAACTACCTGCTCGATACCGTGCGGGTAGGCCAGCAGGTGGAAGTGATGGCGCCGCTGGGCAATTTCACCCTCAAAACCAGCCCGAATGCTTCCCGCTCTATCGTGCTCGTAGGGGCCGGCAGCGGCATCACCCCGCTCATGTCTATCCTAAAAGCAGTGGTGCGCGACGAGCCCCGGAGCCACGTGCTGCTCGTGTATGGCAACCGCAACGAGGAATCCGTGATTTTCCGCCAGCAGCTGCAGCAGCTGGAAAGCCAGGCCGGTGGGCGCCTGCAGGTCGAGCACGTGTTCAGCCAGCCCAGCAGCCCCACCTCGGGCCACCAGCACACCGGCCGTCTGAACCGCACCATGCTACTGCGCATTCTGGAGCAGCGCCACCAGTTTCCGGCCCAGCAGGCCGAGTACTACCTCTGCGGCCCCGAGGGCATGATGACCGAAGCCCGTGCCGCCCTCGATTTGCTGGGGGTGCCGGCCGCCCGCATCCAGCGGGAAAGCTTCCTGGCAGCGGCCGAAACCATTGAAGCCGCTGCCGGCCAGCCCAACGGCCACGGCGACGTTTCCGCTGCCGACACCGATAAAATCTCGGTGCGCACTGTCACGATTCACTACGAAGGCGCCGAGTACGAGCTGGAAGTGAAGCCCAGTCAGACCATTCTGGAAGCCGCTCTCGACCAGGATATCGACCTGCCCTACAGCTGCCAGGCGGGTCTGTGCACGGCCTGCCGCGGCAAGTGTCTCTCGGGAAAAGTACACCTGGATGAGCGCGAAGGCCTCTCCGACTCGGAAATGAAGCAGGGCTACGTGCTTCTGTGCGTAGGCCACCCCGTCACCGACGACGTAGTTATCGAAGTCGACTAAGCGCAAGAAAGCGTGGGTAGCATGCCGAACGTCCTGTTTATCACTTATGCAGGAGCACTTCTGAGCTGACGTTGCCAAGCGCAAACCCATTTGTCCTGCTGAGTTTGCCGATGCATATTGGTCGCAGTAGTAATTAATTTACTGTGACGGGAGAGGCGCTTCGTCAAGCTCAGCAGGACTTTTTTATGTTTGTAGCCGTCCCTAACTTTTCTCCTTGCCAACGGTTAAACCTTTCAGCATTTTCCACCTTCCCAAGGCCAACGACTTTTGCCCGCCATGCGTAGAAACAAGGTTGCGCTTCGGCGGAGAAGGCTCAGGCGTTGCTTTTTTCTTCCCCGTGCACTGGTAAATGCTGTTTAGAGTCTAGCGTCCATTCTTTCGTCCCCCGACGTATCTTGCTATTCATGATGAATACCGCCCCCGAAACTGCCCTGGCTTCGGCCACTGACACGCAGCGTCCGCCGCGTCAGTACCTGCCCGAGTCTTTCTCCGTAACCGACTGGGAATCACTCGAACCCTACTTCATCGAGCTGCGCGACCGGCAGATACAGGCGGCCCAGGAGCTGGAACGCTGGCTGCTGGACCGCTCGGAGCTGGAAAGCGTCTTGAGCGAAGACCTGGCCTGGCGCTATATCCGCATGACCTGCGACACCCAGGATCAGGAGCGGGCCGAGTCGTTTCAGTATTTCGTGAGCGAGATTGAGCCCAATGTGGCCCCCTACGACCACGCCCTGAACGAGAAGATGATGGAGTCGGAGTTTTTGGGCGGCCTCGACCCGCAGCGCTACCGCATTTTTGTGCGCTCGGTGCGGCAGGCCCTGGAAATCTACCGGCCCGAGAATATTCCGCTCAAAACCGAAATCAGCACCAAGCAGCAGCAGTACGCTGCCACCGTGGGTGCCATGACCGTGACGCTCGACGGCGAGGAAATGACCTTGCCCCGCGCCGCCGACCGCCTCAAAAGCCCCGACCGCGCCGTGCGGGAGCAGGCCTACCGGGCTGTGCAGGAGCGTCGTCTGCAGGACTCCAAGCCCCTGGACCAGCTGTTTACCGAGCTGGTGAGCCTGCGCCACCAGATGGCTCGCAACGCGGATTTTCCCAACTTCCGCGACTATATGTTTGCCGCCCTGGGCCGCTTCGACTATACCGCCGAGGATTGCTTTGCCTTCCACCGCGCCATCCGGGAAACCGTGGTGCCCCTGATTGATGACCTCGACCTGGAGCGGCGTCAGGACCTGGCGCTGGCCGAGCTGCGCCCCTGGGACCTCGACGTGGACGTGAGCGGCAAAGCCCCGCTGCGCCCCTTCGAAACCGGCCAGGAGCTGCTGGAAAAGACCATTACTGTGTTTCAGCGCCTCGACCCCTACCTGGGCGACTGCCTGAAAACGATGCGCCAGATGGGCCACCTCGATCTGGAGTCGCGCAAGGGCAAGGCGCCGGGCGGCTACAACTACCCGCTGGATGAAACCGGTGTGCCGTTCATCTTTATGAACGCTACTTCCTCCTTACGCGACGTGATTACGATGCTGCACGAGGGTGGCCACGCGGTGCATTCCTTCCTGACGCGCTCCTTGCCGCTGTCGGCCGACAAGCACCCGCCGTCCGAGGTAGCCGAGCTGGCCTCGATGAGCATGGAGTTGATTTCGATGGACCAGTGGGACTTGTTCTTTCCCGATGAGGACGAGCTGCGCCGGGCCAAGAAAACCCACCTGGAAAGCGTGCTGGAAACTTTCCCCTGGGTGGCTACCATCGACAAGTTTCAGCACTGGGTGTACGAAAACCCCGAGCACAGCGTGGAGCAGCGCCACGCCCAGTGGACCAAAACGTTTGACGAGTTCAACCAGCGCACCGTGAGCTGGAAGGGCCTGGAAAACTACAAGCCCTACCTGTGGCAGAAGCAGCTGCACCTCTACGAAGTGCCCTTCTACTACATCGAGTACGCTATGGCCCAGCTCGGGGCCATTGCCGTGTGGCGCAACTTCCGCCAGAACCCGCAGGAAGGCCTCGAAGCCTACAAGCGGGCCCTGGCCCTGGGCTACACCGCGCCCATCGGCGAAATCTACGCCGCCGCCGGCATCCGCTTCGACTTCAGCACCGAGTACCTGCGCACCCTGGCCGACTTCGTGCGCGAGGAAATGGCCAAGCTGTAGCAGCACTGGTCGTTTGCCATCCTGAACGCAACGCAGTGAAGAATCGGCCTCACCCCAGTGACAAGATTGATTAAAGGTAAAAAGCCCTTTACCGCGCCAGCAGTAAAGGGCTTTTTACCTTTATCAGGTCTTAAAATCAACGAGAGAAGGTCCTTCGCTAGGCTCAGGATGACAGACGGAACGGTGTCTGCACAGCTTACTCCTTCAACTCAAACAGCGGTAAGGGCTGAAGCTGGGTGTATTTGCCGCCAGCTTTGCTTAGAGCATCCTGGTGGAGCTGGATATAATTGTTGAACTGCTTGGCGGCCCGGTCATAGTTCACACGGAAGCCGATGACCTGCCCGTCAGCTGTCTGGATGTCGTTGGTCAGCTGCTGTACGGTGGCGTCGGGCTGGCCGGCGGCGGGCATAGCCAGGTTATACACGGCCTTCAGTACCGAATCCTGGGCCGCGTCGTAGGCGTCGATTTTATCGGAGGCGCTCATCGTTTGCTGGTCGTAGCGGCGGTTTTTGAGCTGGTCGTTGGCGCGGGCCAGGGCTTTGAGCTGGGCTTTATCAGCGCCGGGCTGCTTTTCCAGGGCCCGCAGCACTTGGTCGGTAGACTTGATTTTGGCGTCGTCGCTGGCGGTCATCTTGGTCCAGCGGGCATCCACCGAGTCGCGCAGCACGTCGAGCTGGGCTTTGGCCGCCGCGGGCGAAGTGGGGTCTACAGCCTTGGTGGAGCGGTCAGTTTTGCAGGAGTTCAGGTTGCTCAGCAATACGAGCAACGTCATCGGCAGAAGAAGTTTCATAGCGGCAAAAACGTCAATAATCCCTAAAATATTCCGTCGATGGCGAAGTTGAGCGGAATTTACGGGTGCCTCGCCGCTGCGTTAAGTAGAAAGCCGGTTCTGGGACCTTACGCGTTGTTCAATAAACAGAGAAATCCTCCCTGCAAGTCCGGGAGCATAAGACTGCCCCTCAGTCGGACCAGCCCGAAAAAGAGCGTTTGCCAGGCACGGTGGCCTTTCCCACGCCTGGCAACGCCCCGTTAGCCAGCGGACGGCCGCAGGAAACCGAGCACGGCTTTGAGCACTTGCGCGGGCTTTTCCTCAAACATGTAGTGCCCACTGTCCAGGATGCCAACGACCTCGACATTCTCAGCCATATAAGGCAGGCTCATTTGCAGGTAGCTGTACGACACGTGGCTGCCAATGCCCAGTACCGGCATCGGGAGGCGGCCGTAGGTGTTAGCATCGGCAATGTCCTGCTCCAGGGCCTGGTACCAGGCGTTGGCCGCCCGGATGTTCTCGGGTTGGTTGTACACGGCCGCGTACACCGCCCGGTCGAAGGCCGACATCCGGCTCTCGTCCAGCATCACGTAGCGGAAAAGGTAGTTCAGCAAAAACTCAAACCGCCCGGCCAGCAGCTGCTCGGGTAGCTCCTTTACCTGATTGAAGGCCATCCACCAGACGTAGGGCTGCTGCCCGTCCATCTTGTCAGTAAAAGCACCGGGGGGCGGCAGCAGGGGCATCTGCCGCATTCCTTCGCTGGGGTGAGCCCCGTCGGCCAGAATCAGCTTTTCCGTGGCCTGCGGGTAGTTGAAGCCGAAGCTGCTGGCCACCATGCCGCCGATGTCGTGGCCCAGGAGCGACGCTTTTTCCAGGCCCAGGTGGCCCAGCAGCTCGTAAATATCCCGGGCCATGGTCTTTTTGTCGTAGCCCGTGGCGTGCTTTTCCGAGCTGCCCATGCCCCGGATATCGACAATGATAACGCGGTAGTGGCGGGCCAGCTCCGCGGCAATAGGGTGGTAGGAATACCAGGTCTGGGGCCAACCCGGCAGGCACACCAGGGCCGGGCCGCTGCCGCCCTCCACGTAGTGCAGGCGCACCCCGTTGACGGTGGCGTAGTGGTTGGTAAAGCCGGGCAGGCGCTTGACGAGCTCCTCGTCGGAATAGGCGCCCAGGGAAGTGGATGTAGTCGGTAGCACGGTGTTAAGCGCTTAAAAAGGTGACAGGGTTGGTCCAGGCCAGGTCCGGGTAGCGGCTGTTGTCGAGGGGCTGGTTCTGCACGCTGAACATGCTGAGCAGGTACTGCATCTGCTGCCAGTCGGCGTAGAGCTGCGCTTCGCCGGCGGGGTTGGCCGCCCGACGGTGCTGGATAGCCATAGATAGGTCGGCGCGGGCGCCCAGGCGCACCAGGGCAAACTGCCCCCGCCCGGCCCGTTCGGCCAGGGTCACCAACTCGCGGGGGCTGGGCTGGAAGCTGGCAACGCGCAGGAAGCGGGGCGTAGTTGCGTCCAGGGCGGCGGCGGCCGTGAAGGCGGCCGTGTCGTTCATCGTGGTGAAGTCAATCGGCCAGTCGGCATCTTCCCAGTAGCCCACCTGCTGCTGCTTGAAATCGAGCAGGGGAATGTTGTAGGTCAGTACTTCGGCAAAGGCCCCGTTGAGAATAGAGGTGGCGGCAATGGGCGCCTGGTCGAGGCGGGCCTGAAACTCGCGGCGTAGGTCGAAGTTGCGGTTCAGACCCGGGGCCTGCTGGGTGTAGTCGCTGGCAAAGTCAGAGGGGATAAAGCGGGGCACGCCGGCGGCCACGGCCGCGTTGAGCAGCTGGGTTTGGGCATCTACGATGACCTCGCGCAGGCCCGCCAGCACCGACACCACGCAGCTGGCCCCGGCGCAGGCCCGGGTGAGGGCGGCGTGGTCAGCAAACTCGACGCGCTGCACCTCGACGCCGAGCTGGGTTAGGTGGTCAACCTTGGCGGAGTCGGTTTCGGGCCGCACCAGGGCCCGCACGGTAGCTCCGCGCTGCCGCAAAGCGAGGGTGATACGGCCGCCCAGGTCGCCGGTGGCGCCGGCCACTAGAATAAGAGAGTTCATGCAAGCAGGGAATGAGGGTGAGGCCGCCGCCATCTGACAGCGGCTTTTAACTGCCCCAAAGGTTCTGCGGCGCTGCCCGGCGGCCTGCCTGATTCTTGCGCTTTACTTACACATTCCTGCGCTTCTGGCGCCCGGCCTAGCCTTGCTGAAACGACCGGGGGCTCTGGCCCACGGCCCGCTTGAAGGCGGCCGCGAAATGAGCCGGCGAGGCAAAGCCCAGCGCGTCGCCAATGGCGGCTACCGGCAGCTCGCCAGCCCGCAGCAGGGTGCGGGCCCGCCGGATTTTCCAGTCCAGCACGTACTGGTAGGGCGAGCGGCCGGTGCTGTGCTTAAAGCGGCGGGCGAAGTGAAACACGCTCAGATTAGCCAGGCCGGCCAGTATTTCCAGCGTGACGGGTGCTTCCGCGTGGGCCTCCAGGTAGGCATCCACGCGGGCCAGTACCGCCGCCGGCAGCTGCCCTCCGGCGCCATCGGCCAAGCGGCGCTCGAAGGTGGCGTGGTGCTCGATGAGGTGGTAGCAGAGCGTCGTGACCAGCGACTCGGCGTAGAGCAGCCCTAGCGTATGCGCCCGGCCCGTGGCAGCCAGCAGCTGCTGGCTCACCTGCACCAGCAGCCCGTCCTCGCAGCGGAACCGCTCGCGCAGGGCAAAGTAGCGCAGGTTCAGGTCGCGGCGGGCCCGGGTTTCCAGCGCCTGCGCGTCCAGGTGTACCTGGATGATGTCGACCGGGGCATCCCAGCCAAACGGGCCGTACTCGCCGCCCGGGTACAGGCCTGCGTCCCCGCTCCGAAACTGCTGGGCTTCCACCCGGGACCCGGTGCGGCGGCTGGCAACCACCGGCTGAGCGCCCTGGTGGACCAGCAGCAGGTGGTGCTCATGGCTATGGGCCGGCACGTCCATGGGGTCGAGCTGGTAACGCTCCAGGCGTACTCCGGGCCAGTCCAGCGCGATGCTGCTCGTCAGGGCGGGGCGCTCGTACAGCTCCGAGGTGTAAGTATACGGGGTGAAATCCGGCATAAGTGGCAAGTAACAGCTTACGGCGCACAATAGTTGGGGACGAATCTGCTTTCCGTTTTCAGAGCTGCTCTAAAAGGTAGAGCAAACAAACCGGCGGTTTGGCTATACTTTTTTTACACGTTTCAAAAAAGTATAGCAAATGGAAGGAGTATAACTGCTTTACCTTTTCCCGATCTTCTAAAGTAGTATAGCACCGTGCAGGCAGATGGGCAGTTGGCAAAACGATACGCCGAACCTGGGCGCTGGGCGCCGCAAATACGTACCGGTTGTATCATCCTTCCTTTCGCTACCGTACTTTTGCCCGCTATGAGTGACATCACCCCCCTGGAAAACCTTGGAGAGTTTGGCCTGATCCGCCGGATTCAGGAAACCGTGACTTTGCGTCAGCCCAGCACCAGCCTCGGCATCGGCGACGACGCGGCCATTCTGGCCCCCGAAGCCGGCCACGACCTAGTGGTCAGCACCGATCTGCTGGTCGAAGGCGTGCACTTTGATCTGACCTTCTGCCCGCTCAAGCATGTCGGCTATAAGGCCGTGGCCGTCAACGTGTCCGACATTGCCGCCATGAACGCCACGCCCACCCAGATTGTGGTGGGGCTGGCCATCGGCAGCCGCTACTCGGTAGAGGCCATCGACGAGCTGTATGAGGGTATGCGCCTGGCCTGCGAAGCCTACAACGTGGACCTGGTGGGCGGCGACACTACCGCCAGCCGCGGCGGCCTCACCATCAGCATTACGGCCATGGGGCAGGTGGCCCACGGGCAGGCCGTGCGCCGCAGCGGGGCCCAGCCCAACGACCTGATCTGCGTGACCGGCGACCTGGGCGGGGCTTTCCTGGGCCTACAGGTGCTGGAGCGCGAAAAAGCCGCCTGGTCGGCCGACCCCGACATGCAGCCCGAGCTGAGCAAGTACCCCTACGTATTGCAGCGGCAGCTACGCCCCGAAGCCCGCATGGACGTGGTGCACGAGCTGCGCGACTTGGGCGTGGTGCCTACTAGCATGATTGACGTGTCGGACGGGTTGGCTTCGGAAGTGCTGCACCTGTGCAAGGCCTCGGGTACTGGGGCGCGGGTGTTTTCCGAGAACCTGCCCGCGGCCAACCCCATGCTGGAAGTGGCCGAGGAGTTCCAGCTCGACCCCATCATGTGCATGCTCAACGGGGGCGAGGATTACGAGCTGCTGTTCACCATCTCGCTCAAGGACCACGACAAAATCAAGAACCACCCCGACATCACCGTGCTGGGCCACATGACCGAGGCCAGTGACGGCGTAAATCTGGTGACCAAGCAGGGGCAACCCATTCCGCTGCGGGCCCAGGGCTGGCAGCACTTCTAAACCACGGTTATTGGGTATCGGTTTATAGACAAACGCCCGTCACTCTGCACAGAGGACGGGCGTTTGTCTTGGCGTTGGACGGAGCCAAAACTGAGTCTAGTCTTCCGGGTAGGGAATGAAGACGAAGTTGGTGAAATCCTCGTCGAGCACGAACAGGCAGCAGTACTCGTTGGGGTCCTTGTAGGTCTGCTCGAAGGCTTCGATGCCCTCCTGGCCCACAATGCCCTGCTGCACGAACAGCTCCAGGTAGGAGGCAAATACGTGCCACTCCAGGTTGGCCTCGTCGGCATTGACCAGCAGGCTGCCCAGGGGAATTTCGCGCTTGGCGAAGATGAAAATCGGGTATTTCGAAATGTCCATCTTCCGCACCTGGGAAGAGGCTTCCATGATGGTGTCGGACACCATGGCGAAATCCTTGGAGATGGTGCCCAGGTATTTGCCGTTCAGTTCGGGGTCGTTGGCGTAGTCCATTTTAGGTAAAGTCTACTTCGATTGTTTTAACGCTTCCTGCAATTGGGCAAGAAATACTATTCGTTCTTGGAACGCACCAGAAGCTGTAGTCGTGACAAATACAATATCTCGGTTATCCGCGTCCAGCGAGAGTTCTACGTAACATTGTCCGTTTTTGCCAGAAAGATCATACGGCTGCACCTGCTTGTCATCAGCATTGGTAATATGCAAGCCATGTGCTACTGTCGTAGCATCAGCCTCTGAGTAAACATAGCCGGAAAGCAGGGATAGAAGCTGCAAGACTCCTTGCAGCTTCTGTTTCCAGCACCAGAAGCTATGTTGGACCAGTTCCGACATAACTTGTTACTTCAGCTCCAGCAGCACCACATTCTCCACGTGGTGGGTGTGGGGGAACATATCCACGGGCCGCACGCGCGTAACGGCATAAGCCTCATCGAGCATTTCCAGGTCGCGGGCCTGGGTGGCGGGGTTGCAGCTGACGTAGACGATGCGGGGGGCACGCATTTCGAGCAGGCGGGCCACTACGTCAGGGTGCATGCCGGCCCGGGGCGGGTCGGTGATGATGACGTCGGGGCGGCCGTGCTTGGCGATGAACTCGGCGTTGAGCACGTCCTTCATGTCGCCGGCGTAGAATTCGGTGTTGGTCACCCCGTTGATTTCGGAGTTGATGTAGGCGTCTTTCACCGCCGACTCCACGTACTCCACGCCCACCACGTGCCGGGCCTGCCGGGCCACGAAGTTGGCAATGGTGCCGGCCCCGGTGTAAAGGTCATACACCAGCTCGGAGCCGGTGAGGCCGGCAAACTCGCGGGTGAGCTTGTACAGGTTGTAGGCCCCTTCGGAGTTGGTTTGGTAGAACGACTTGGGGCCCACGCGGAAGCGCAAATCCTCCATCTGCTCGTGAATGTGCGGCTCGCCCTTGTAGCAGACCACGTCCAGGTCGTGGAAGGTTTCGTTGCCCTTGTTGTTGAGCACGTAGTTGAGCGAGGTGATTTCGGGGAACTTCGCCGCCACGAAATCCAGCAAGGGAAACAGGGCCTCGTGGGCGTAGTAGCACTGCAGAATCACCATCAGGTCGCCGGTATTGGCTGTGCGGATGATGAGGTTGCGCAGGAAGCCTTCCTGGGTTACGAGGTTGTTGAAGGGCAAGTCGTGCTCCAGGGCGTAGTTGCGGATGGCCAGCCGGATCTGGTTCGAGGGGTTGGGCTGCAGCCAGCAGTGCTGCACGTCGATAATCTTGTCGAAGCGGGCCGGGGTGTGAAAGCCCAGCACGCGCCGCTCGATTTCCTCGCCGGCCTGAATCTGCTCGTTGGTCAGCCAGCCGTTGTGGCTGAAGGTGTATTCGAGCTTGTTGCGGTAGTACTGCAGGGCCGGGGAGTGCTGAATGGGCTCCAACTCGGGAAGCGCCACCTTGCCGATGCGCTGCAGGTTATCCTGCACCTGCTGCTGCTTGAACTTAAGCTGGGTGTCGTAGCCCAGGTGCTGCCACTTGCAGCCCCCGCAGGTGCCGAAGTGCTGGCAAAAGGGCTCCACGCGCAGGTCGGAGTACTTATGAAACTTGGTGGCTACGGCCTCCAGAAAGGTTTTCTTGGCCTTGGTCACGCGCAGGTCTACCACGTCGCCGGGGGCCACGCCCGTCACGAAAATAACCAGGTTGTCGCGGCGCACCAGGCACTTGCCCTCGGCCACCATGTCGGTAATTTCGACTTCGCGGAGCAGTTCCGCGGGAATGTTTTTAGCTGATTTCCTCACAAGGGCAAAGGTAACCACGGATTCGGGCGGATTTTGCGGATTCGGCGGATTTTGTGGTTGGTCCCATTCGTGCCGCTGAATTGCCCCGTCGGTTTTTAAAACCGACGGCATCTTTGGAGCGCGGCCGTGGTACGTGACATAGTTATGTCATACCTCGGGCATAAGTATGTCTACCCAAAATGCCCGGCACGGCTGGACAGCCATGCCACGCCGGAACGAGCAGCAGCCGGGTCGGAAAACAAGAAAAGGCGGCCCGCTGCGGGTCGCCTTTTCCAGGTAAACAACGGAAGGGCAATTTGGTAATCGTCCGCGAAATCCGACCAATCCGAAGCAATTCGTGGTCTATTTAACTACCTCAAACCAGCCTTTGTACGACTTGCCGGTCGGGAGCGTGAGCAGGTAGTAGTAGACCCCGGCCGGCTGCTGCTCGGCCTTCCAGTCGTTGGCGTAGCGGCCGGTTTTGTACACTTCCTTGCCCCAGCGGTTGAAGAAAGTCATCGTGTAGTCGGAGTAGAGGCCGATGTTGCGGATGAAAAACGCGTCGTTGATGCCGTCGTTGTTGGGCGTGATGACGTTGTAGAACACCAGGTCGTTGGTGAAATTCACGCAGGCATCGTTGGAGGCGGCGGTGATAATGGCGTTCTGGGTGCTGATGGCCACCACCCGGAAGCACTGGTCGAAGCCGGCCGAGCTGCTGGCAAACTCCGTTTCCAGCGTCGTGGCCGGCCCGGTGAAGACCACCTGGGCCGGGCCATTGCCGACAGTGCGTACCAGCTGGTATTCCTTCACCTCAAAGCCCCGGTAGGCATTCCAGCTGACTTTCACCTTGCCTTCCTTATAGCCGTCCCGGCTGCCTTCGATGGCCGTGGCCGTCGTCCGGATGGTGGTGTGCTCCTGGCTGGCCAGAGTGGTGCCGCAGTTGTTGAGCAGCTCCAGGCGGTAGTCGTAGGCTTTGGCATCGGCATCCACGCTGGTATCGGTGAAGCTGCCACTGCCGATGGCAGTCGTGCCGACCTGCGCAAAGGCGGTCGTCGTGCCCGCATCGCGCCGCAGAATCCGGATCTGGTTGCCGTTAGCGCCGGAGTTAACCGTTACCATACCCAGCGTAATGCTCCGGTCGCCGGCGGCTACTGAGGCGGCGCGCAGGCCAATGCCGACGTTGTCGGGCCGCACGGTGAGCGAGGCCAGGGCCCCGGCGCAGCCGAAGCTGGAGGTTTCCGTCACGGCCACTGTCCGGTCTTCAGCGCCGGCCGTAAAGCTGACCGTAATACCGCTGCCGCCGTTCCCGCCGACAATGGTGCCACCGGTTACCGTCCAGGCGTACGTCGAGCCGGGCGTATTTGGTACCGAGTACTGCTGAGGGTCGAAGCCGCCGGGGCCGGGGCAGATGCTGGCGGGCCCGGCAATAGCCACTGCCGCCGGCCGTGGGTCCACGATAAACTGCCGGCTGAATACCGGGCCGGCGCAGGCACTGGCGTTGGTTTCCCGGGCCGTGAGGGTGTAGGAGCGGGCGGCCGTGGGGGTAAAGCTAACCGTGTTGCCGGTGCTGGCAATGGGAGCCCCATCCAGGGTGAAGGCGTAGGTGGAAGTGGCCGCGCCCGGCAGCGAGAAGCTCACCGCGCCGCCCAGGCACACCCGGTCGGGGCCGGCAATAGCCAGGTTGGCGGCCGGGGAGGGCAGAATCGTCACGCTCAGGGCCTGGCTCTGTCCAAAGCAGGTGATGGGGCCGCCGTTGGGGTTGCTGGTTTCCGTGACCGTGATGCTACCCGTGCCGGGGCCGTTCCACTGCACCAGCACCGAGCCGGGCCCGGTGTTGATTTGGGTGCCGCCCGTAATCTGCCAGGCGTAGATAGAGCCCGTGGTGGGCTGCACCGAGTAGGTGTAGGGCCCATTGGCCAGGCACACGCTGCCGGGGCCCTTGGGCGTTTCGGTAGCCAGGCGCTGGTTGATAATCACGGGGAAAATCACTGGGTCGGAGTCGCACTGGAACTGGTTGCGGGCCACCGCCTGCACGCTGGCAGCAGCATTGGCCGCGCCCCAGTTCACGGTGATGCTGGCCGTGCCGTCGCCGCTGGTAATAGTGCCGCCCACTACCGCCCAGCGGTACTCCGTGCTGCGCGGATTCAGAATGCTGTAAACCACGCCCTGAATGGTGGGGCACACCGAGGCCGAGCCCTGGATATTGTCCACCTGCGGCCGTGGATTGATGGTTACCACCACCTCGTCGGTTTGGGTGCAGCCCTGGGCCGTGGTGGTGGTCAGGGTGTAGGTGCGCGTAATCGGGGCCTGTGTGAGGTTCACGGCCGTCAGCTCGGGGCGGGCCGCGGTGGCGCTGCTCAGCCCTGTGGCCGGGGTCCACTGGTAAGCGTAGCCCGCCAGCGCCGCTGTGCCCAGCGTCACCTTTTTACCGTCGCACAAGGCTGCATCGGCACCGGCATTGGCTACGGCGGCCGGGTTGAGCGTGACGGTTACCACGTCGGTAGCCAGACAGCCTTCGGCCGTAGTAGCCGTGAGCGTGTAGGTGAATTGCTGGGGCGCGGTGCCCGTGTTCGTCAGCTGGAAGGTGGGCTGGGCGGTGGTGGCATTGCTCAACCCCGTAGCCGGACTCCACTGGTAGGAGTAGCCCGTCAACGCCGCCGAGCCTAGTACTTTGGCCTCCCCCGAGCAGGTGGCCACATCCGCGCCGGCGTTGGCGATGGCCGCTGGGTTCACCGTCACATCCACCGTTCTGGTCGCCACGCAGCCTTTATCCGTCGTGACGCGCAGGGTGTAGGTGGTCGTTACCGGGAGGGCGGTGGTGTTGGTTAGAGTTACGGTCGGTGTAGCAGCCGAAGCACTACTCAGCCCCGTGGCCGGGCTCCAGAGGTAAGTGCTGCCCGCTACGGCCGTGGCCGCGTTGCCCAGCACCGCCGAGCCACCCGAGCAGAATACTTTGTTCGTACCCGCATCGGCTACAGCGGCCGGGTTCAGGGTAACCGTTACCACATCGGTGGCGGTGCAGCCTTCAGCCGTAGTAACTGTCAGCGTGTAGGTAAACTGCTGGGGCGTGGTGCCGGTATTGGTCAGGGAGAAAACCGGCTGGGCTACCGAGGTGCTGCTCAGGCCGGTAGCCGGACTCCACTGGTACGTATAGCCCGTCAAAGCCGCCGTGCCCAGCGTCCGGGCCTCACCCGAGCACAGAGCTACGTCGGTGCCGGCATTGGCCACGGCCGCCGGATTCACCGTGACCTGCACCGTTCGGGTATCCACGCAACCTTGGTCGGTGGTAACGCGCAGGGTGTAGGTGGTCGTTACCGGCACCGAACCGGTATTGGTCAGCGTGACGGTGGGGGCTACGGCTGAAGGATTGCTCAGGCCGGTAGCCGGGCTCCACTGATACGTGCTGCCGGCCACGGCGCTGGTAGGGTTGCCCAGTACTGCTGAGCCACCCGAGCAAAATACTTTGTTGGTGCCCGCATCGGCTACGGCGGCCGGGTTCAGGGTCACCGTTACCACGTCGGTAGCCAGACAGCCTTCGGCGGTGGTAGCCGTGAGCGTGTAGGTGAATTGCTGGGGCGCGGTGCCCGTGTTCGTCAGCTGGAAGGTGGGCTGGGCGGTGGTGGCATTGCTCAACCCCGTAGCCGGACTCCACTGGTAGGAGTAGCCCGTCAACGCCGCCGAGCCTAGTACTTTGGCCTCCCCCGAGCAGGTGGCCACATCCGCGCCGGCGTTGGCAATGGCCGCCGGATTCACCGTCACATCCACCGTGGCGCTGGTCGAGCACAGGCCGTTGGTGGTAACGGTCAGCGTGTAGCGCACCACCACTGGGGCGGTGCCGGTGTTAGTCAGCGTGACGGTTGGCGTGGCGGCGGTGGCATCGTTCAGACCGGTGGCCGGGCTCCAAAGGTAGGTGCGGCCCGCCAGGCCGACAGCCGGGGTGCCCAGTACCGCCGAGCCACCCGAGCAGATGGTTTTGGCCGCGCCGGCATCAGCCACGGCGGCCGGGTTCAGGGTCACCGTTACCACGTCGGTAGCCACGCAGCCCTGGGCCGTGGTGGCCGTGAGCGTGTAGGTAAACTGCTGGGGCGCGGTGCCCGTGTTCGTCAGCGTGAAAGTAGGCTGGGCGGTGTTGGCGTTGCTCAAACCCGTGGCCGGGCTCCAGAGGTAGGTATAGCCGGTTAAGGCGGCAGCGCCCAGGGCCCGGGTTTCGCCCGAACACAGCGTTGCATTGGCGCCGGCATCGGCTACCGCGGCGGGGTTTACGGTGATGGTAACCTGGCGGGACGTTGTGCACACGCCGTCGGTGCTGGTCACGGTGTAGGTCGTGGTCTGCGTCGGCGACACGGTGATGGTGGGGCCGGTAAAGGTCTGGTTGCCGCCGGTCCAGGTGTAGGCCGGGCCGCCGCTGGCCGTCAGGGTCGTAGAGCCCCCGACGCAAATCGTGGCGCTGGTGGGCGTCACGGCCAGGGCGCTGGCGGGGCGTATCTCAATGTCGCGCGCCACCGAGTCAGAGGGGCAGCCCAGGCTGGAAACGCCCTGCAACGTAACGCGGCCCGCGCCGGGGGCCGTCCAGCGCACCTGCACGCTGCTGCCCGAGTTCGAGCCCTGAATCGTGCCGCCCCGAACTTTCCAGAAGTAGGACGCCGGCGTCGGTCCCGCGGCCGTGTAGGTGCGCACCTGGGCCTGGTCGCAGATAACGGCCTCGCCCTGAATGCTGGTGGGGCCAGCCGCGCGGTTCACCCGAATCTGGAAGATGTCGGACACGCTTTTGGCTCCGCAGGTCTGGTCGGTGGCCGTTACCACCACGTCGTAGAGCGTGCTGCGGGCGTTGCCGCACTGGGAGCTGAAGCTGAACGTGCCGTTGACGATGCCCCCGGTGCCCGTCAGCGTGGCGACCCCCGTAGGGCTGCCCGCGGGCACCGTGCCCTGGCTGCCGCCGAAGCTGGCGTTGAACGGCCCCGAGCCGTCGAGTAGCACGCTGTTCACCTTCAGGCTGATGGCATTGCCGTCGGGGTCGGTGGCGGCTAGGTTGAAGTTGAGCGTTTCTCCTTCCTCAATGGTGAAGGTTTTGTTGGAGAGCGTGCCGGCGGTAAACTGCGGCGCCTGGTTGGGCTGGCACTGCCGCGACACCAGCTGAATTTCGCGCCTGGTGGAGCCAATGAGCACCTCATTGCCATTGATAGTGCGGAACTCCTTGACTTCCACCGCTACCACGTAGCGCCCCTGCTGGGAAGTGGCATACCGGCTTAGGCCGTTGCTGGCGTTCAGAAAGGCGTAGTTGCCGGTGCCGGGCCCAAAGGGAGCCGTAGCCGAAAACCCCGCGTTGTAAGTCACGCTCGGTGGGGGCGGGGAGAAGGAGAAGGGCGGTGCCCCGCCAATGGCCCCCGGAATGTTGTAGGGCGTGCTGAAGGAGTAAATCAGCCGGTCGCCGTCGGCATCCACGGCGTTGTTGACCACGATGCTCGTGTCGCCCTGGCAAATCACGACCACGGCCGTATCCGAGAAGGTAGGCGAGGTATTGGGCAGCAGCGGCGCGGCCATGTCCACGAAGATGGTCTGGTTCTGGGTGTCGGGCTGCAGCAGGTTATTGATTGAGCGGTTGCGCGTGCCGTCGGTATACACCACGTAGTATCCCGCGGCCGAGGCCGGCAGATTGACGATGGCCTCGTAGCGGCACAGACGCACGGGCGGCGGCGGGCCGCCGGGCAGGGTGCAGCCCCCGGGCAGGGGCGGGGTAATGGAAGGGTTGGAAACCCGGGGCAGCCGGAACGAGCCCTGGGGCTGGGTATCGTTCTGCGCCGGCCGCCCCGAGCAGCTTGTCTGGGCGCAGCTAAAGCCCTGGGCCGCCTGCCCGCTGTTGAGGCGTGCCCCGTTCTGCTTGTTGTAGACGTTGACGAAGATGTTGCAGCGCCCGTCCGGTACGTTCGACAAATCGTTGGGGTTGGTGCATTCCCAGTTGATGTAGAGCAGCACCGTGATGCGGTAGCGGTAGGGCGCCGCGGCTGGGCCGTTGGCATCCAGATACTGGTAGTTCATTTCGCCGCCTACCAGGTGAGACGCGCTGGCCGGGGCCGCACGTAGTCCTAGCAGCAGTAGCAGCAGCCAAAAAGTGCGCAGTAGAGTTGTGTGCATACAGGGGCAGTAAGAAAAGCCTAGCCCGCTACGGGGTAGCGGGCTGGCCGGGAGTGTGGATGGGAGCAGTAAAGGGCAGGCAGTGGATTAGTTGCGCTCCACGCGGCGCAGGGCGGTCTGGCCGGCCGCATCGGTCAGCCGCACCACATACAGGCCCCGGGGCAAGGCTGTCAGGTCGAGGGTGGCCTCGGTGGTGGGGTGCAGGCGCCGGGTCGTGGTCAGTAGCTGCGCACCCAGCACGTTGTGCACCGTCACGGTGTAGGTGCCGGCTGCAGCGGCATCAGCGAGGCGCAGGTGCACCAGGCCGGTAGCTGTGGGGTTGGGGAAAATGCTCAGTGACGGCAGGCGCTGCGCCTCGTTCGTGCTGGTTACCAGGTCAATGCGCACGGAGTAGTCTTCCGTTTCGGAGTTGACCTGGTTTTGCACGCAGGGCTGGGCCTGGTTGGCATTGGCCCGCGTGAGCACCCGCATGCGCGTGAAGCCCAGCACACCAGCCGTGTTCGGAATGGTAAAGGCGTGGGACGAGGTGAGGGTAGACGTGCCGTTCACGAGCAGTTCACTCCCTTCAAACACGCCGTTGCGGTTCAGATCCAGCCACATGGAGGTCGTGCGCTGAAAGTTCTGGTTGGTGGTGGTGCCCAGCGTGTAGGCCTGGCCCTGGCGCAGGCTAATGGTCTGGCTGATGTAGTTGCCGTAGCCTCCCGCATCCGCCGCTGAGTTGTTGGCAAAGGAAGCGGCGGTACCCCGCACCGTCACGCTGGTGAGCCACACATTGCCGTTCAGGCCGTTGGAGGCGCAGTACGTCAGGCACGGTACCGCCACGGTCAGGTAGTTGGGGCGCGTTAGAACATTGGAACCGAAGGAGTTGGTAGCGGTCAGCGTCACGGTGTAGGTGCCCGAGCTGGCGTACTGGTGCACGGGGTTTTGCTGGGTGCTGGTCGTGTTGTCGCCAAAATTCCACAGCCACGAGGTGGGCGCATTCTGGCTCTGGTCGGTAAACTGCACCGGGTTCACGCAGCTGGTGGGCACGTAGCTGGAGGTGAAGGCGGCCACCGGCGGATTCGTATTGGCCCGCACCGTCACGGTGTAGTCTTCGGCCTGGCCCAGCTGGGGTTCGGCGCAGGGCCCGGCCGGGGCACCCACGTAGTCCGAAATCACGCGCAGGCGCAGCGGCTGGTTTTTCACGGCCGTGGCTGGCAGCAGTATCGTGCCGCTGGGGTTGGTGCGGTTCAGGGCCGTGAATAGCAGCTCAGCGGCGCTGAAACTGCCGTCGTTGTTTAGATCCAGCCACACGCGCGTGTCCTGGGGGTTGCTCGGGCCCGTCGTTATGCTCACGGGGTAGGCGTTGCCCTCCGTCAGCTCAACCCGGCTGGCGCAGGTGAAGTCCTCGTAGCCTTCCTGCCCGTTGGCCGAGGCCTTGCTCAGGGTGCCCAGGGTAAACTGCGTGATGCCGTAGCCGCAGCAGTAAGCGGCCGTGTTGGGCGTGCAGCTGGCCGCCACCGGCACCGCCGAGTTGTAGGTGATGTAGCCTGTGCGGGTGCGGATGCTGGTACCGGCCGCGTTAGTAGCGGTCAGCGTCACGGTGTAGGTGCCGGGCGTGGTGTAGCAGTGGCTCGGGCTCTGCAGGTTGCTGGTGGTGTTGTCGCCAAAGTTCCACAGCCAGGTTGTCGGCGAGTTCTGGGTCTGGTCGGTAAACTGCACGCAGCCCGCGCAGGTGAGCGTCTGGTTGGCCACGAACTCGGCCACGGGCGGCGCCGAATTGGCTGTGGCCGTCACGGCGTAGTCTTCCGTCTGCGAGTACAGCGGCGTCGAGCAGGGCGAAGGTACCGGCGAGTTGCTGTAGTCGGCCGCTACCCGCATCCGCAGGCGCGCGCCGAGCGTAGTGCCCACGGGCAGCCGTACGGTGCCGGTATGCACTTTTTTAGCGTCCGAGCTGAACACCAGCTCCGTGGTAGCATTTAGGGTACCGTCGTTGTTCAGATCTATCCAGACGCGCACGGTTTCGTCGGTGCCGGTATTGGTGCGCACGGTAATGGGGTAGTCGGTTCCCACGTTCAGCGCGGCCCCACCGGTGCAGGAATAGTCGCGGTAGCCTTCCTGCACGCCCGCGGTGGTGTTGTTGATAGTGCCGAGCGTCACGTTCAGAATACCCATCCCGAAGGGGTAGCTGCTGCTCGGGGCCGCTCCCGGCGTGCAGGCCGACGTAGCAGCCGGGCACTGAGCCTGGCCGCTGGCCGCGCCCAGCAGCAGTAGCGCCGCCACCAAAGAACCCTGAGAAATAGGCGCACAGCGCCACCTGCGTAGAAGTTGCATCATATAATCCACCCGGAAGAGAAGGTTGTTTCCGTTCCTAAATGTAGCGACTAAATCCAATTCCGGAAATAGGTCAAACGCGTCTGTTTAGATTGAAATTACGGCCACCAGGATCCGGTTAAAGTCTTAAAAAGCCGTAGTTTTGCTCGTGTCGGCTGGCTGCGGTAAGCCGGCAATCATCCAATTTAGAGCTATATGAAAGGAAAAGTGGTGCTTATCACGGGAGCTACCTCCGGTATCGGGCGGGCCTGTGCCCTGGTCTTTGGGCAGGCTGGCGCGCAAGTTGTCGTAACCGGCCGCGACGAAGCCCGTCTGGCCGCCACCGCCGCCGAGCTGACCCAACACGGTATTGTCCACCGCACCGTGCGGGCCGACGTGGGCGTGGAAGCTGATTCGCGGCGGGCCGTGGCCGAAACCATTGCCGCCTTCGGCCGTCTCGACGTGCTGATTAACAACGCCGGCATCTCCATGCGGGCCATGTTCCAGGACGCCGACCTCGACGTCATCCGGCAACTGATGCAAACCAACTTCTTCGGTACCGTGTACACGACCAAGTTTGCCCTGCCCCACCTGCTGGCCTCCCAGGGCTCTATCGTGGGCATTTCCAGCATTGCTGGCTACCGCGGCCTGCCGGGCCGCACGGGCTATTCGGCCTCCAAATTTGCCATGCAGGGCTTTCTGGAAGCGCTCCGCACCGAACTGCTCCCTCAGGGCGTCCACGTGCTGGTGGCCTGCCCGGGTTTCACGGCTTCCAACATCCGGCAGACGGCCCTGGCCGCCGATGGTTCGGCCCAGGGCGAGTCGCCCCGCGACGAAGGCAAGATGATGACCAGTGAGGAAGTAGCCGGCCACCTGCTGAAAGCCGTGCAGCAGCGCCGCCGCGACCTAGTGCTCACCGCCCAGGGCAAGCTGACCGTTTTTCTGAATAAATGGCTGCCCGGCCTGGCCGATAAGCTGGTGCTCAATCACTTCCGCAAGGAAGAAAACTCTCCGGTAAAGTAAAGGCCCACGGCCAAACGCAAGAAGGTCCGGCAGAATCCTGTCGGGCCTTTTTGTTGCCTATGCTGCACTAAACTAACAGGAAGCTTTAGTCAAGCAACAGCAGATCATTGCGACGGATGTAGGCGTCGCGGTTGCGCCATTCCACCCGGTACCAGATGTCCTGCTGGTCGCGCACCAGCAGCCGGTCGCCGGCCCGGGCCGTGGTGAGCCAGGTAGCTCCCGCGCTGGGGCCGCCCATCAGGGCCGCGTGGGGCCGGGCCACCAGGCCCACTTGGCTAGAGCGCAGAAAGTTGAGGTAAAAGCCCACAAAAGCCAGATACAGCCCGTAGGCTAGCCACCAGGGCCTGGTAGCCCCGCGTCGTACCAGGAGCAGAACGGCCCCGAGTACGGCGCCAATCAGCAGGCCCTGCAGCAGCGTATAGTAGTAGCGCCTGAACGTAATCAGGAGCTTGGTGCGCCAGGTATCGGGGTAGCCGGCCAGCCGGTAGCTCTGCGCCAGTTCCGTCATTTTGCGCCAGGTCGCATAGCTCGGCTGGCGGCGCTGAGCCAGACTCAAATAGTACAACGCGGCCGGATAATGCCCCAGCCCTTCCTGAATATAGGCCATGCGCAAGAGTACCCGCACCGAGGTTAGACCCTGACGCAGCCCCTGCCGGTACAGCGGATAAGCTACTTCGTAGCGGCCGCGCGCAAACAGGGAATCAGCCTTCTGAATAGGCAGGCTAATATTTTGACTGCGAACTTCTTGGAAGAGAAGTAGAGCAGGAAGTAAAAAAAACAGGGCCTTTTTCAGCAAAGCATTTGGAATATTATGCGGGTACTTCTACTTTTGCATCCGCAATCAGGGAAGACAGTTCCCGAATGCAAAATAAACGATTCTGTAGCTCAGCTGGTAGAGCAGTACACTTTTAATGTACGGGTCCTGGGTTCGAATCCCAGCGGGATCACCAAAAACCTCGTTTGCGCAATGCAGACGAGGTTTTTTTGTTACTGGGGCCGCGAGTGGGACCGTGCAAGCATCGTGTATTGTTGAAAATACCGGGCATGGTGGCAAGTATGGGCAACTATCGGCAGTATCTTGGTATGACAGGTGGTAAAGGGTGTTTCGCACGTGTGAGCCCGCCGCTTCTTATGCTTTCCTATGCCCAACCGTCGTATCCATCCTTACTTGCATATAGACCGCACCTGTTGTACGTATGTGTACAGCGGACGAACCAACTGTATCCGGCAGGAGCAGCCGCTGCCCGACGATGGCGCCGAATACGTCGTGTTGCCGCAGAACATTCTCCCCAAAGATAACGTCACGCTTCCGCTACAAGTCCGCATCAACGAAGCGGGGCAACAAACGCGCATCCTGGACGAAGCGTCCTATAACGCGGCATTTTTACACCGCTTTTTCAATCCGGCCTACACCACCGAGGACCGGCTAGCTTTGTTGGAGGCGCATTACGGCCGTTATACCCGCACCCGCACGCCCGAATCCTTTCTGGATTTCCTAGACCGGGATATCATCGCTCATGCGCCGGTCTTATTAGGGATTAAGGAAGAGGCGGCTAGCCTCTGGCAGCAGGAGGGAGGCCAACTGTTACGGCAGTGGATTCAACGTCAACGCGGGTACCTGGAACGACCCATTGGTATCCGCAATGGGAAAAGTCAAGCGCAGGTATTGGACTTGAAGTCGCAATTAGCGGTGGTTCACTACCTGCATCGGGGCAAGATGTGGCCAGGGCCGCTGCTGCCTACGAAGGATCTAGCAGGCTTCTTAGCCGGCGTGTTGGCTCGTTCGGCCAACAACATTGAGCCCTTGTTGCGCTTTTTAACCGAGCCCCCCAGTCAGGAGCGCAACCTCGTGCTGAATGAGAAATATATTGCCCGGGCTAAAAAGCACTTCGAGGATGCTCAGATGCCGCTGTTCGCTCAACTAGCGGCCGATGATTTAGAGGCTTTACAATGAGAGTATTAGGGTAAAATAGAGTACAGGCAGGTAAAGTAATTGAAAATTGCCCCCAATAATCACCCTCGTCCGCGGGCTGAAATGAGGAGTATTGCACCAGCAAACTGCGCAGCTGCTTTGGTCTCACGCTTCATTTCCTCCACCCATGAAAATTATCACCCTCAGCCTAGACGACCTCCACCAGGAGTTGGGCGCACTGTTGGACACTCGTTTTACTCAACTGCTGCACCACTTGCGTGCTGCGCAGCCTAGCGAAGCAGAATACCTGACTACCCAAGAGGCTTTGGCCTTCATGCACCTATCAAAACCCACGCTCTACAAGCTGCGCCGGGAAGGCCGCATTGCTTCGTATAACTCCTCCGACAAACGGGTGCTCTTCAAGCGCAGCGAACTGCTGGCCTACCTGCAAGCCGCGATGAAGGGCGGAAAGCCAACCGGCTAGACACTGACTTAAGCGTTTCGTGTAGCAGCAGGTGCTCACAGGGATCTAATGAAGACAGCTACCTCTCTGCTGTAGCGGTTCCGTTTTGCGAGAATGGGTTACGGGCAGCGTTCAACAGGGGGCGTAATCCTGAATCAAGCTGGATCACCAAAACGCCTCCTTTGCACCTTGCAAGGGAGGCGTTTTTTTGTGTCAGGCTACAGCAGTGGCCATAGAAAAATACCGCTTCTAAGGTGAGGAAGTGGTTTCGAGAGTACAAGGCTTACTGGTCAGGCCTGCGCCAGGGAGCATGGCTACGAGCATATTGGGACACTATCGGGTATAGTTACTGGCTTTGGAGGATACCTATTCGGGCGAGGTAAAACTATCTGGCAAAAAAGCCCCACCACTATATTAGGGTGAGGCTTTCTCAGGCACTTTTAGCGGAGCAATTCAAGGATAGCCGCTTGTTCAGGAAAACTATCTTTCAGTGCCTCAATCTGCTCTGGAGTGGGCTTGCCCGAATCGGTCTTATTCCAGGCGGGCGCCAAGCTGCAGCTGACAAGGGCATAGCCCGGGCCGAGCAGCTCGGCTCCAAACCACTGACCGTGCGGGGCTACTCCCTGAAAGAACTGGCCTTGCGCCATGTCGCTGCCGAGCGTAACCGTCGAGTAGACGCCTTGCTCCGAGAAAGCGTGCAGCCGAATGGCGCTTCCCTGGTGGAAAAACCACTGCTCGTCCTGGTTGAGGGAATGCAGCTGTAGGAATTCGCCCGCTTTCAACAGAAAGTAATTCGCGGAGTAAATGCCCCGTGTTCCGTCAAAGCGCGGCGGCAGCGCGTCCGGTTGCAGGGTAAAGTCGCCGGTGAGGCCGGGGGCCAGGTAGCCGCCGATGCCGGTGGGCACCATGTGCAGCCGCTCAATCAAGTCGTCGGCTTCCTGAGCGGCGGCGGGAAATCTTTCGGCAAAGCAAACCGTGATGCCGATGATTTCGGTGCCGCCCTTTTTACGCAGCAGGCCTTTCTGAGTGACGATTTCCAAATCGGTCAGGTCGCCATTTTCGGTCGGTACCTGAATCGTTTCGTGGAAGTTGAGCAAGGGAATGCCACTGGCCATCACCTCCTTGTCGTGGGCAACGTGGGCGGCCCGGCTGTCGCGGGTGCCGATGATGTCCTGCTGGCGCTGGCCTACCAGCCGGGCGAAGTTTTCATTCACCCATAAAAAAACCGAGTCGCGGTCCTTTATGCAGAAATAAACGCCGTCGGTGAGGCTAAGTACATCGCCCACCGACATGGCAGGATCGGTGTTCAGCGGCAAATCGTTGAGGTCAATATCTTCGAGGTTTACCTGGGTATTTTCCATGGTGCTGCTGCAGGGCTTACGCGTGGGCCGGGGCCAGTACCTGGCCTACCGAAGCCGAAGCGGGAGTGGATTGATCTTCTTCCAGCAGCTTATCTGCCAGATCCTGGGTGAGGGCCACCATGGTCATGGTCGGGTTCCAGGAGCCGCTCGCGGGCCACAGGGCGCCGCCGGTCACGTATACATTCTCGATGCCGTTGGGCCGGTAATCGAGGCCGACAACGCCCTCCGTGCCTTTGCCAATCCACAGCAGCGAGCCTTCGTGCACCAGGCCGCCCACGCGGCGCTGCTCCATGGCGGGCTGCTCGTGGCTCCAAGTTCCTGCCGTGGGCGTGCCGTGCCAGTACTCCACGCGCTGGCCTCCCCGGGGAGACAAGGCCCGCTCCAGCATCTGGAAAGTGCCTTCGTCCATCGTGTCCCAGGTCTGCAAATCCTTTTCGTTGGCCAGCACCTGCAGATCCACGTTCGTTGTCGGGTTGCCTTGGCCGTTGCGGCGGAGAAAATTATCGGGGTTCTTGAAATCCAGCTCTCCCAGCACGGCACACACAAATACCAGGTAATCCTCGGAGCTGGTCAGCTGGGCCAGCGAGGCCGTGGCAACCACATCGGGCATGTACCGGGCGGCCTTGCGGGCATTTTTCATCGGGTCGCGGTCCGACAGGACCGAGAGCTGCACGTGGTACTGCATGCCACTTTTGCCGTTCACGCCGGCCAGGTAGATTGCAGCCAACTCCAACTCTTCGAGGCGGTCGGCAAACGCGTAGTCCTGGCGGGGAATACGGGCAACGACCGACGTGATGAAGTGGGCCGTAAACCGCTCACCGGCCTTGGCCAGCTGCGGGAAGGAGTTCATGAGCAGCGTGGCGGGTGGAATGGTGCCCATGGCCAGAATCAGTTTGGCATTGCCAATATTCACCACCCCGCGCGACGTGTCGAGGGCTGTAGCCACGCCGTCCTGCTGATAAATCAGGTTGACCACGCACTCGCCCGCAATTTTCAGGGGGCTGCCCTGTTGCTTGGCGCTCAGGTCGGCTTGCTTGCTGGCCAGATCCAGCAGGACGGAAGGTGTCGAGAACTTGGCGAAATCGATGCCCTCCTGCACGCTGGCACCCGCCGCCAGTGGGGCGGCCATCATCCGGGTGGCCGACGGAATTTTCTTCAGGTTCGCCTCAAGCATGGCTTGCAGCTCGTGCTGCATAACCCGGTAGACGGGGCGTTGCGAGGCCACGAAGCGCAGGTGCTCGGGGTCCAGATCCTGGTCAATCTTGTCGGCGGGCACCACGTTCAGCAGCTTTTCAGCCGAATCGAAGTGGGCCTTGGCGGCCGCAATGGTTTCCTTGGGCCAATACTGCATTTCCTCCGTTGTGGGCCGCGGACACCAGGCGCTCCACATAATGCTCCGCCCGCCAAAGAAGGGCACCATGCCGTGCTGAAACTGGATGTTGCCCGCGGGCTGCGCCGCCGTTTTACCGGAGAGCGTCCAGGGAAAGGTTTCCGACAATCCGCCCAGCGTGTGCTGGTAGGGCAGGGGCAGATTCTGAAAATGCTCGGGCAGGAAAAACGGGCCTCGCTCCAGAATCAGAATTTTAGCCATTGGGGTTTTGGCCAGGATTCTTTCCGCGAAAGCAAGGGAGCAAAACCCGCTGCCAATGATGATGTAATCGAACTGCTCCTGCTCCCGGGCGTGCTTCCAGTCCTCTTCCGACAAGAAGAAGATATGGTCCATCACCTTTTGCGGCGTGGGGTACTGCGGACCCGGGGTGGGGTAGCCAAAAGCTAGATTGGGGCTGGAGGAGAATGTTTTCATATACCTGATACTTGAGTTTCTGGGGTGTTATGGGCGGTTTTTCAGTAGCATTCCTTTTGGAGGGAGCTGGCCAGTCAGCCTTGCTTTGCACGCGTGGCCCCGGCCCGCTTTTCCGGTAGCGGGAGCCTGGAAGCGGGGCGTTAGGAAGGAGCGCCACTACTGCTGGTGTAGCTCAGGGGCCTCCTCAGCCGGCTGCCGGGAAATGCATCTGCCACGACAAAGGAACTGCCTGCCGGCCCACCGAAACAGCGTAGAAGCACCCATATTTCGAACCAGGTATTTCTACTGGGTAGCCATACTTACTACCCGCAGCAACGCCTTCTTCACGCACAAAAGCCCCGGCTTGTGGGGCCGGGGCTTTTTCGGACGTTTAAACGAGTGCGCAGCAGAGTGCTGGCCTATACAGCAGCGGCTACGCAGCTTGCTTCACTTGCGCCAGGCCGTTGGGGGTAAATAATAGCCGGCGGAATTCAGGAAAAGTGGCTGGGGAAATTCCGTTACCAGTCGCTACCCATCAAGCCCCTCTCCAAGGGCGTGAGAAGGCCGGCCGTAGTTCCCACGCTACGGCCAGCGCCCCTGATGAGCAACGACTGGTTATGAGGGATGGCAAAAAACGGTGGTGGCTGCGGCCCGGGCTGGCGCGCCGGCCGGAAGCAGCGTTACTGCACCGGGTCGAAGGCCCCGCCCCAGGTGCTGTTCTGCACCAGGGAAGGGTTGTTGTCGATGGCCGACTGGGGAATGGCGAAGAAGTAGTACTGTGGCTTCCAGTTGATGGCGTAGCGGGTGTCGAGCGACTTGGTGGCCACGGTGAAGTAGTTGGTGTACACCTGGTCCAAGTCGAGGTTGTCGCGGTTGGTGGCGAAGTCGGCCGGGGCGTTGCTCTTCAGCGTGATGGTTACGCCCTGGCGGCGCTTGCCGTTGAGGGTGCTTTCAAACTTCTTCCAACGCCGCAGGTCCCAGAACCGCTTGCCTTCGAAGGCCAGCTCAATCTGGCGCTCGTAGAGAATAGCCTCGAACATTTCGGCCCGGCTCATGCCGGTTTGCAGGCCGTAGTTGCCGTCGCCGGCCTCGATGCCGGCCCGCTGCCGAATGGCTTTCAGCTGGGTGTAGGCTTCGGCCAGGTTGCCGGCCCCGCAGGCGCTTTCGGCCAGGTTCAGCAGCACTTCGGCGTAGCGGATTTCAATCCAGTCGGTACCGGAAAATTGCACCTCGTTCACGCCCAGCGTGGGGCTGATGGCTTTGCGGGTGTAGAAGCCCGTGTTGCTGGCCTTGGCCTCTACCGTCGTGCTGCCCTTGTAGTAGGTCCAGAGCTTGTAGGTCGAGTTGCCGTTCATTGGCCAGACGGCTCCGTTGTAGGCAATGGTTTTGCCGAAGCGCGGGTCCCGGTTCTTATAGAACAGCTGGTCGGAATAGGCGTACTTGGTTGATTGGCCGGGCTTCTTGCCGTCCAGCATCGGGAAGGCTTTCACCAGCTCCCAGGTGGGCTGGTTGGAGCCGCCGGCGGTGCCGGTGTAGGAGGGGCGCGTCTGGTTGTCGTAGGTGTTGCTTTTCTTGAGCTGGTCGGCGGTGGCGTTGTTGAAGCCCGTGACCAGCACAGCCTCCGGGTTGTTGAGCTCCTGAAACCAGAGCTGGTCGAAGGAGGCATTCAGGCCGAAGCTGTTGGCCGAAAGCAGCGCTTTGGCCTGCTGGCTGGCAGTAAAGGCGGCCTGCCACTTGGCCACGTCATCGTTGGGGTTGAACTGGGGGCTGGCCGCGTACAGCAGGGCCCGGGCCTTGAAGGCTGCCGCGGCTCCTTTCGTGACGCGGCCCCAGTCGCCGGAGTTGCTCCACTTGCCGGGCAGGTAAGCAATGGCCGAGTCCAGGTCGGTTACGATGCGCGCAAACGTGGCGGAGGTCGTGTTGCGGGGCAGGTAGGCCGCGGCCTTGGCTTCTACGCCCACGGCATCCAGGGGGCTGGTAACCAGAGGCACGCCGCCGTAGATGCGCACGAAGTCGAAGTAGCGCCAGGCCCGGAAAAACAGGGCCTGGGAGCGGAGCCGGTCCTTGGCTTCTTTGGACAGGGGCGAGCGGTCGAGGGCCCGCAGGAACATGTTGATAGTCCGGACCTTGCCGTAGTTGTTGTTGTTGGCCAGGGCCGTGCCGAAGTCCGTTACCGTGTTCAGCTGCACGGTGCCCTCGAAGTAGGGGCTTTCGCCCGCGGCCTCATCCGAGAGAATGCTGGGGTTGGTGCTGCCCAGGCCCACGCCGGTCTGGCCAAACCAGGTCGGCAGGTTTTGGTCGTAGATGTAGCTCAGGTTCAGCGCCGCGAGCGACTCATCCTGGAAGATGAGATCTTCGCTGGCGGCACTCAGGTCCATTTTATCCAGGGTGTCTTCGCAGCCGGAGAGCGTAAACCAGGCCGCGCAGGCCAGCAGGGTAGTGATGCGAGAGAATTTCATGTGTTCATCCGACGGTTAGAAGCCAACATTCAGACCCAGCGACAACGAGCGCAGCGTGGGGTAGGCATCATAGCCCCCTCCGTACACCTTGTAGTTGAAGGGATTGTAGAAATTGACGGCGTTGACGGCCGTCATAAACACCTTCACGCCGCTGACGCCCATGCGGGTCGTGAGCGTGGTGGGCAGGGCATAGGCAATGGTTGCGTTGCGAATCCCGACCGAGGTAGAGCTCTTAAACCAGAATTCCGAGGTACGGTCGTAGCTGTTGCTGGTGAACGGGGCCGGGTACTTGGCGCCCTGGTTTTCCGGGGTCCAGTGGTCGGCCCAGAACTCGGGGCGGTTGGACGTGGCCGTGGCGGCCTTGCGGGCGGCGCTTTCCACCACAGCCTGGCCCCCAAAGGAGATGCCCATGGTCATTTGGATGCTCAGGCCCTTGTAGGTCACGCTGGGGTTCAGGCCCACGCCGTAGTGGTTCTGCTCCTTCTTAGTCAGGTAGGTCTGGTCGTCTTCGGTAATCTTGCCGTCGGGGGCGGTGTAGTTGCCGGCCGCATCTTTGGGCCCCCGGATGTCCTGGTAGTAGAGCATGCCGGGCTTGGGCGCGTCGCCAAACAGGGTGTAGTTGCGGTTCGTTTCCAGGAAACGGTCCACTTCGGCCTGATTGCGGAACATGCCCACGTAGCGGTAGCCCACTACGCCCCGGTCGGTGGAGTGGCCCGTGGGGTCGTCCCACTGCCCGATCTTGCCGCGCTCCACGTCCACCTTGATCTGCTTGTTGTCGTTCCACGACAGGAACGTGTTCAGGCGGTAGGAGAAGTCGCTGGTGATGTTGTCACTGAAGCCCAGGGACACCTCGTAGCCGAAGCCATCCACGGTCGAGAAGTTCTCGGAGGGCAGGGGCGCCCCAATCAGCAGCGGTGCCGAGGCCGAGAGGGCCGTGAGCATGTTGTAGCGGTGGTCGTAGAAGCCGTCGACCGTGAGCGAGAGGCGGTTGTTGAGGAAGCGCGCGTCGAGGCCGGCGTTGTATTTGGTGTTGTCGTCCCAGCGGGCGGCGCGGTTGGCCAGCGCGTTGTTGGGCGTGGCCGTCAGGGTGCGGTCGGCGTTGCCGCCGAATACGGCGCCCTTGCCGGTTTCAATCCGGTAGTTTTCCTGCCAGTTGTAGGCGCGGGTGGCGTCGCCGCCCAGCATGCCCACCGAGCCGCGCAGCTTCAGGAAGTTGATGCGCGCACTGGTGGGGAAGAAGGACTCTTCCGACAGAATCCAGCCGGCCGACAGCGAGGGGAAGAGGCCCCAGCGGTATTCGGGGGCAAAGTTCGTGGAGCCGTCGTAGCGCACGGCCAGCTCCAGCAGGTACTTATTGGCGTAGCTGTAGTTGAGGCGGCCGGCGTAAGAAAGGATACCCGACTCCGACTGGCTCTCATAAGAATAGGTGCTGCCCGTGGCAAAGCGCACGTTGTCGAGGCCGCCGGGAATGGGGCTGGTCTTGTAGGTTTCGGCCTCGTCGAAGAGGGTTTCCGACTGCTCGAAGAAAGCAATGGCCGACACTAGGTGCTTGCCAAACTGCCGGTCGTAGTTTAGGTAGCCGTTCAGCTGGTAGCTGTTGGTGTAGCTGGGCACCAGGCGCACAATGTCGCCATTGCTGAGAAAGTTTTGCTTGGTAACGGCCCCGCCGTAGATGTGCTTATGCTCGCCGAGCATGGCAAACTGGTACACCGGGAAGCGCGTGCCGTACTGCTTGCCGAAGTTGTTGTCCATCGTCTTGCTGAACAGCACCCGGGCTTTCAGGCCCTTGACGAAGGGCAGCTCGTAGTCGAGGTTGGCCGTGATGTTCAGGCCGGTGTTGCGCTGGGAGGTGTAGTTGTCCGACTTCTGAATCTCGAAGAAGTGGAAGGAGTCGAAGCCCGTGCCGCTGGAGAGCTGCACCGGCAGCCCGTTCACGTAGGGCTGGTTGAACATGGGCGTGTAGAGCAGGCCGCGCATGTCGTTTTCGGCGTTTTCGCCGCCCACCTTCAGGTAGTACATGCGCTTCTGGTACAGGTCGCCGCTGAGCGAGAGGCCCGCCTTCAGGCCCTTGGCCACCACCACGTCGGTGCTGGCCCGGAACGTCCACTTGTTGGCGTTGATGTTGTCGAAGTTGCCGTTCTGGTAGTTGTACGACATGCCGGCGAAGTACGTCATCCGGTCGGTGCCGCCGCTTACGTTCAGGGCGTGGCGCGTCACGACGGCCGGTTTCCAGGCCGCTTTCAGCCAGTTGTAGTTGTTGTTGGCAAAGTACTGCAGCTCATCCGGCGTGTAAATTGACGCGTCGGTCAGCGGGCGGCCCCGGTAGATGTTGTAGTCGTTCAGGTAGGTGGCCAGCTGCACGCCGTCCATCATGTTGGGCAGGCGCACGGCATCGGCCTGGCCCACCGAGCCGCTGTAGGAGAACTTGGGCGGGCCGACTTTGCCGCGCTTGGTAGCCACCACCACCACGCCCTGGTTGGAGCGGGCCCCGTAAATGGCCGCCGCCGCGTCCTTGAGCACCGAAATGGCCTCCACCTCCGACTGGTCGAGCAGGTTGAAGTCTTCCTCCGTGCGCACCACGTTGTCAATCACGTAAAGCGGGCGGGTGGTGCCGCCGTCCTTGGTCAGCACAATCGGGTTGCGGACCGTAATCTGGCCTTTGTCGCCGGGGCGGCCCGTGCCGCCGCTTACGCCTACGCCGGGGTTCTGGCCCACCAGGGCGGTGGAGAGGCTACCCACGGGCAGCTCCTCAATGGCCTTCATGTCGACGGTCGTGACGGCGCCCGTCAGGGTTTCCCGCGACTGGGTGCCGTAGCCTACCACCACCACCTCGTTCAGCTTCGAGGTCTCTTCCTGCAGCGTAACCTCCAGCGTAGTGCGGCCGCCCACCGTTATTTCCTGCTTGGTAAAGCCGATGGAGCTGATGACCAGCACCTCATTGCCGGTGGGCAGGTTGATGCGGAACACGCCCTGGGCGTCGGTGGTAGTGCCGGTGGTGGTGCCCTTCAGTACCACGCTGGCCCCGGGAATGCCTTCCCCTTTGGCGTCGCGCACGGTACCCGTGACGTTCATAAACACGGGCACGGCTGCTCCCGGCGGGTGGGCAGCCAGGGCCGGAGCGGCCAGGGCCGGACTACCGCCGAGCAGTAGGCTAACGAGCAGCGTGTAGGCCGAGCCCTGGCACAGAGCGTGGGCGCGGGTGGGGTGCAAGGGTAGAAATTTAGTCATAGCAATGGTGTTGTGGGAATTGCTGAGGGACTTACTTGGACGAGTCGGCGGCTTCACGGGCCCGGCGGGCCTGCCAGTCCTTGCCGGCCTGGTTCATGTTGATGCCGGCCGCCGAGAGGTAGTTGTTGATTTTGCCTTTGTACTTGCCAAACCAGGCGTGCTTCTGTTCCGAGGAGCCGGCATCCATGGCCTTTTCGCGGGCTTCGGTCAGCCAGACCAGGATCTGAGTTTTCTGCTCTTCGGTCAGATCGGGCAGCATATCCTGGTAGGCCCGCACCGTGATGGGCAGCACCCCGTAGGTCATGCCGTCCTTCACCTGGTCGACCTGGGCGGGGGTGAGCTGCTGGCCGAGGCGGCGCAGGTAGCGGGTGTGCAGCTTGGCCAGGTCGTGGCTTGTGCGGTCTTCTGCTTTCTTGACGGCGGCCGCTGTAGCGTCGGTTTTGGGTTGAGCTTTCAGGGCGGCCAGCGCCGTTTTCTGGCGCTCGTGCACCTCATTCAGCTGGCGGTACTGCTCGGCAATGATCTGCTGCACCCGGGAAGCCGTGGCCGGAGCCAGCGGCCCGATTTTGTCGACGATTTTGCCCGCCCGCTCGTTGATGGTGCGCGTGTAAGCCGCTTCCTTGGTTTCGGCCGGCGCTACTGTTTGGGCTACGGCCCAGCTAGGGGCGCTGGCGGCCAAAAATCCGGCGAACAGCAAGCGGGAGAATAGGTGAGACATGGCGTAGTGCGTAACTGCTTAAAGGTGAAGCAATTTATATAGCCTTTTTTAGGGCTGCCTCCAGCTTTTAGCCAACTTATTATACAATCTTACCATGTGCGGGCCAGTGGGTGAGTAAGCACTAACCTTGACTACAGAAGCGGGCCGAAGCGCTGCCTGTGCTGGTTTTTTCTGCCTGCTAGGCCTGCCCTGAGGGACCGTGCCGGTTACGCCCGCCGCATCGGCCGGTGCTTGGCAAGCTACCCCGCCTGGAAAATGGACTTCAGATATGCTGCGTTGGCTCCGAAGTTGCGGCGCACGTTGCGGGCGTCGTTGGCGTCGCGGGAGCGTTCAATCACCAGCCAGCCCTGCCAGTTCATTTCGGCCAGGGTCTGCTTTACCCGGCGCATGTCCAGGCGGGTATTGTGCTCCAGCCACACGCCGTCTTCGTCGGTGCAGTGCATCTGGCAGATGCGCTTACGGCCCAGAATTTTGAGCTCCTCGTGCAGGTCGCGCCCGGCCTTGAGCGGGTTGGAGAAGTTGAAGTAGATCTGAATGTGCTTCGAGCCGATTTCGCGCAGCAGCTCTACTTCTCCGCGGGCATCCAGCGCCGTCTCAATGCCCACCACGACCCCGGCCTTTTGCGCCATACGGCCCACCACCTTCAGCCGCTCCACGATGGCGGGGCGCAGTTCGGGGTTGCGCACTAGGTCGCCCTGGGTGCCCAGGGGCAGAAACGCCACTTTCACGTTCATCAGCTGCATCGTGTCGAAACAGTCCTGCACCATGCGCTGGTAGGTGGGGCGGGTCGCAAACGATTGCGCGTAGAAGCCCGTCATGGCCAGGGAGCAGATTTCCAGACCCAGCTCCCGGGCCTTATCGAGAAACTGCTGGCGGATTTCGGGCTTAGCCAATTGGTTGTCAAAGGTCTCGCGCTGGCCCAGGCCGCCCATGTCCAGCTCCACCCCATCGGCCCCGATTTCCTTGGTTAGCGGCAGGGCGCCCAGCTTCTGGCGCTTGAGAATCATCAGATCCACCACCGCAATCTTGTAGCGGAGGGGCCGCGCCTTGGGTGCTGAGTCAGCCAGGCCCGGAATCAGCAGGCCGGCCGTGAGCAGGGAGCCGGCTTTCAGAAATTCGCGGCGGGAAACAAGGTGCTTCATGGCAGGGAAGGAGGGGAAGGGATGAGCGAATCGGTGCGGAAGGGCCGGGCGGGCAGGCCGGCGGCCGAAAACAGGTTGGGCTGGGCCGCCTCATCCCAGGCGAAGCGCACAGCTACCGGCCGGGTCACACCGGGGGCCGACACCACCACGCGCCGGCCCTGAATGCGGGCCTGGGCCGGCACGAACACACTATCAGCGCCGGCTACGGTAAAGTCCGTCAGCGGCTGTCCGTCCTGGCTGATGAGGCGGCTTTTCAGAGGCGCGAACGTGACAATGGCCTGACTGCCCTCCACTTTCAGCCGGCGAAATACCGGCCCGGAGGCGGCCATTTGGCGTTGTCGGTAGGTATCAGCCAGGGCCAGCCAAGCCAGGCGCTGGCCGATTTTCCACTTGTAGGGCGGATGAATATCGTCGAGCTTGGTAACCAGGTCGGTGGTGACAATCATACCCGTGCGGGGCGTTTGGAGCACCGCCTGCTGGGCCTCGCGAAACAGGGGCAGCGTCAGCCGGGTCAGGGCCGCCTTAGGCTCTTTCGACTCGGAATACCTGAACGGGGCCAGCTGCACGAAGTAGAAGGGCAGCTGCTCGTTCTGCCAGGCCGCCCGCCAGCTGCGAATCAGGGTCTGGAGCTTGCGGGTGTAAGTAGTGGTTTCGGCCAGAAAGCAGTTCGACTCGCCCTGGTACCACAGAAAGCCGCGCAGGGCAAAGGGCACTAGCGGCCGGATCATGGGCTCGTAGAACTTGCCCGGGTCGCCGTCTACTTTCCGGCCGGTGTAGTAAGGTTCCTGGGCAAAGGCCGCTTCCGCAATCCAGGGCTCGATGCGGGAGCCGGGCACGGCCGAGGAAATGACGCCAACCGGCACCCGAAGCTTCTCGTGCAGCTCTTTGGCAAAGAAATAGGCCGGGGCTGAAAAGGCGCGCAACGCCGAATCCTGGGCGATGCTCCATCCCCGGTGCAGCGAATCGGGCTTGGCCAGCTGCTTGCGGTTGACCAGGAAAATGCGCAGCTGCGGGTTGTGGGCTCGTTCCAGCTCCCGCAGCGGGCCGGCGTCTTCGGTGGCGGGAATCGTGGCCTTGCTGTTCTTGCGCATGGTATACTCCATGTTCGACTGCCCCGAGCACAGCCAGACTTCGCCCACCAGCACGTTTTGCAGCCGAATCGTGTTGCGGCCCGTGATGACCAGCTCGGCCGGCGTGGCGGAGGCCCGCAGCGGCCCCAGCGTCACGCGCCAGGAACCACTGGCATCGGCCGTAGTGCGCAGCTGCTGGCCGGCAAACTGCACCGCCACGGCCTCGCCCGGCGCGGCCGTGCCCCACACCGGCACGGGCTGGTTGCGCTGCAACACCATGTGGTGGCCCAGCACTCGGGGCAGCACCACCTCGGCCCGCACCGTCTGCGTCAATCCTGACAAGGCCAGGGCTATTGCGGCCAGCAGCCCACCGATACGTCCTGATTTCATGCTTATTTCTTCTGAAGCCAGAGGACTTCCGCTCCCGCCGGTTCCGCACTGAGCGTCACTGGCTGGCCGCCCTTCACGGTTTCCTTGCCGCCGCTCAGTTGGCCGGTTTTGGGGTTGATGCGCCGCACGGTGAACGTGCCTTTCAGCGCCGACAAATCCAGCTGCACCGGGGCCGACCCGTCGCGGTACACCAGCAGGCCGGTTTTACCATTGCTTAGGGCCCACTGCCCGGCGGGCTGGCCCGGCAGCTCCAGCGGCGTCATGTCGGCCACGGCGGCGGCAAAGCGGGCATCGGCTACGCGGGGCAGGCTGGGCAACGAGCCGCCGGCCAGCAGCACAGCCCATCCGAAGGCGTCGTAGCTGTCGGCCGAGTAGAACACGGCTTTGGCGGGAAACTGCTGGCGGTACTCGCGCACGGCCCTATACACCTGCTCAAAGGAGCTGCGCTTGGGCTTGAGCAGGCGGGCGTGCTGGCGCGGGGCCAGGTTCTGCCCGCCCAGCGGGGCGTAGGCGCTACCGTCGGCCTGGTAGTGCCAGTAGTTGATGTCGACAACGTCGACGACGGCAGCCCGGGCCGGGTCGGCGAGGATGGCGTCCTGCACGTCCTTGGTAGTGCTCAGAGCAATGGTGGCTTGCTGGCCGGTTTCTGCTTCCCACTCTTTAATAGTGTCGAGCCAGAACTGCACTAAGCTCAGCGGCCCCGTGAATTCGGCCCCAATCAGGTGCACGACACCGGTTTTGCCCACGAAGTTATTCAGGCACTGCCGGATATAGGCCCGGTGCAGGGGCCGGCGCGTGGCGTCCGTCACGTCGTAGAACTGCTCGGCCATGAAGATGCGCTTGTCGCCGGCGTAGGGTGCGGGTTCGGGAAAGCCGGTGTTGTTGATGTTGTTGACCGGCCGCCAGGGAAAGTCGGCGTAGTGAGCCCCGGCCTCGATGATGTTGTGTTGGAAATAGTGCTGGTTGAGCAGTACCAGGCCTTTTTGGTCGGCTAGGTCGGCAAACTCGGCCAGGCGGCCCCAGTACCACTTGTTGTACTTAGTCAAATCGTAGCGGCTCAGGCCGTCCCAGGCGGTGCCCTGCCCGCTGCGGGCGAAAGGCAGTTCGTAGAACGGGGCCCACACCTCGCCATCCATGCGCTTTACCCGCTCGTGGTCGTCGCGGCGGCGCTCATACCACAGGCCGTAGTTGTGGGAAAGGGCCACCACGTTGCCGGCCTGCAGCGAGTCGGTCATCTGGGCTAGCTCGTCGGTCAGGCCCGGACCCGTCAGGCCCGGCACGAAGCGCGTGACGTGGGGCTTGGGGGTGCGCAGGCCGTGGGGCCGGGCGCTGCCGTTCCACCAGGGTACTTCCTGGCGGCGCCCCGTCACCAAGGCGTTGCCGCGCACCAGCATGCCGCGGGTCACTTGCAGAGGCGCGGCGTACGCGGGCTTGGCAGCCGGCCTGGTCTTTACATTATCAATGCTGGGGGCCTTGTCCTGCGTGGCAATGGGCTGGCGCTGAGGCGCGGCCTGGATGAACGCCAGCAGGGTAGGGGCGGCCTGGGCCGAGAGCTTGGTCAGTTCCTGGGCTACGGCCACGGGCGGACTGCTCGAAGCTTCGGTGGAAATGGGCAGCAGAAAAGCCCGGCTGGCCACCGCGGCGCCGAGGCGGTCCTGGAGCTGAGCATAGTAGAGGCTGCGGGGCTTGATGTGCTCGTTGGACTGCTCCCAGTGGCCGTTGCCGGCAAACTGGGCCCAGGTCCCAAAAGCCCAGTTTTGGGCCGTGGGCGGCTGGTAGCAGTCCACGCGGGCGGCGGTGCACTGCCAGAACACGCTGTTGGCCGCGGCCCAGCCGGCGCCCTGTCCGTCCTGCTCCCGATTGCCGAAGCGCAGGGCTTGCCCGTACTCTTTCACGATGTCGAACAAAGTGCCTGCGGCCCAGCTGTCGATGGCCCCGCTGAAGCTGTAGGCGTCCTCGGCCTCGCACTGCACGAAGGCGTTGGGGCCGGCCGCGCAATAGCCCACGGCAAAATCGTGGTAACCGGATTGGGCGTACAGGCGCTGAAACAGGGTTTGCTGGCCCTTGGTGAGAAAGGTGTTGCGCCGCTCGCCCCCGATTTCCGACACCGGCTCGGTGGAAATGCAGTCTTCCACCGTCAGGCGGCGCACCGATTCGTGGGCCAGCACGGCCGAGCCGGCGAAGTGGCGAAACGTGACCTGCCGCACCCAGGCGTCCTGCACGTGCTGCAGCACCACAGCCATCCAGCGGTGGTCTTCGTCTTTGGCATTGGCCGGGTCCATGGCCGATTCCAGCCGCAGGTTTTCCACCCCGACCCGCGTAAGTAGTCCGGGCCAGGTGTAGCGGGCCACGGTGCCACCGCCGTACTTCTGGTCTAACGCGGTGGTAAGGGGCGCGTCCAGGGTGATGCCAGTGGCATCCACGGCCACCACCTGCCGGTCCCAGAACAGGTCGCGCTGCCCGGGTTTCCAGCCCAGGGCCGACTCGCCCCCGCCAAATGTGTAAGTGCCCAGCGTCTGAATCCAGGCCGCCGTGGAAGGCCGTTGCACCAGCACCCGGTCCCCGACTTTGAAGCTGGCAGCCTGGGCCACGCGCACGGTGCGGGCATTTACTGGTACGTAGGCGTCGGTAATGGCCTGGGCGTTTTCCAGCTTCCGGTCGTTGCGGCCGGTGAGGGTAAGCAGGTTGTCGCGCGAGTAACCGGTGCCAATGAGAGTGGTGCCGTTTTCATCAAGGCCACTGCCGCGCAGCACCACGCCCGAGGCCCGGATGAGCAGGCGGCCGGCCACTTCGTGCCGACCTCGGCCCAGCAGCACTGCCCCGCGAAACCCGTCCTTGCCCAGCGGCAGGCCCGCCACGTAGTTCAACGCAGCCTGAATGCGGGCGGTGGCATCCCCGGCCTGGGCCGGCACTACCACCCGGCTGCGCACCAGCGGAATAGCCTGTTCCCCGGCCTGGTAGCCGCAGTAGGAAAAGTCCGGAATCCGGTTGCCCAGTGAATCGGGGGCGTACACCAGCTTACCCTGTGCGTCGGTCGACACGGGCGGCTGCTTTTTCACCGGCTTGCCGCCCTGCGCCAGCCCCGGCGTGGCACTGGCGGCGAGTAGGAACAGCAAGGCGGCGGGCAGGAAGCGGGGCGTGGGCACTGGGCGAAAAAGGCAGGCGTGAAGAAAAATGCGGGGGCGCTAAGCTAGCGGCCTCTGGGGAGTCGGGCCTTACACAGCGGAAGAAAAGCGGCCAACAGTCCGGGCTAGGTCGGCTTTACTTCCTTGACCGGCACCACACTGTTGAGGTACACTTCGATGTTGGTGTAGCCGTCTTTGCCCCGCACCTGGCTGGCGTCGGCGGCGTCGTTGGGGTTGAGCTTGTTCTTCTTCTCGTACTGGTCGGGCATGCCGTCCTTGTCGGCGTCCTGGTAGGGCTGGCCGGCGTAGGTGGGGTAGCCGCCCACCTGGCTGATGTCGGTGATGATGCCCTGCTTGTAGGAGTCGATGGGCAGGCGGCGGTGCTTGAACTGGGTTTCGGGCAGCTTCACACCTTCCTTGTAGGTGATTTTGCCCGTGCGCACCTGCTCCACGATGCGCGTATCCACCGGGTCGCGCTTGGGCAGGGTGGCGCCGGCGTTTTCCAGTACGTAGGCGTAGGCTTTCGGGGTGGGCAGGATAGTGATGTCGGGCATAGGCAGGGGCGTGTTCACGCGCATGTCGGCCATGTACTTGCCCGCGTTGGAGAGCTCCTCCACCTGCACGCCGCCGTCCCAGTTGTCCTTGGTGACCTTCTCGTTGCCTTCCATGATGTTGCCGTTCACGTAGGCGCGGCCGTAGACCTGGTAGCCCAGCTTGCTGCGGCCCGATTCGGGCTTGAGGATGCGGTGGCCCACCGGCGAATCCTTGGGCGTGAGCGGGCCGGGCTTGTAGTAGTTGTTGACAATATTGTACATGGCCCGGTAGTCGCCGCCGTCGGTGGAGCGGTGCACCCAGTTGAACATCACGTTATTGGCGAAGTTGAACACCCCGTTCCAGCCGATGGAAGGGTTGCGGCCGGCGTTGTCGGCCCAGAGGTTGCGCATGAAGGTGCAGTTCTCCCCGCCCAGGGTGCTGCCGAAGGCGTGGTTCCAGGTATCCAGGGCCTCGGAGAAGATAGAGTTCTGAATCGTGATGTTCACCGTACCCAGCTTCTGCTCGGCAATGCCGGTGCTGTCGTTGTACATGTGGCGGTACATCGACATGTTCTCGTCCAGGCCCCAGGAGGCCGAGACGTGGTCAATCATGATGTTGCCGATGGGGTTGCCCCCGATGGCGTCGTCGCGCCGGCCCACGTTGGTTTCGCCGCGGCGGAAGCGCATGTAGCGAATCACCACATCGTGGGTGTTGATCCACACCGATTCGCCGGCCACGCAGATTCCGTCGCCGGGCGCGGTCTGGCCCGCAATGGTGACGTAGGGCGCCCGGATAATGAGCGGAGTTTTCAGGCGGATGATGCCGGCCACGTTGAACACGATGGTGCGGGCCCCGCCCTGCTCACAGGCCTCGCGCAGGGTGCCCGGGCCGCGGTCCTCCAGGCTGGTCACCACGTAGACCTTGCCGCCCCGGCCCCCGAAGGAATGGGCCCCGCCTCCCTCGGCGCCCGGAAACGCGAGCAGCGGCGACTGGGGCAAATCGACCGGGCGGGCGGCCCAGGGAATGTAGGGCTTGCCCTGGCGGGCTTCCTGCTGAATGATGGGGTAGGCCTTGGCCCAGGCCAGTTCCGACTGGCGCATGGCGTCGTCCATCAGCTCTTTGCTGGCTTTCTGCACGTCGGCCGGAATCTGGGGGTATTGGGCCAGGGCTGCGTGCTGCGTTGCGACGGACACGGCCAAACCGAGAAGGGAGCCAGCAATTTTTTTCATGGGGAAGGTGGGGTTTTAACCGCAGCTAAATAACAGGACAAAAGCGGGCGGCACCTATACCATTTTTTCGACCCTGTGTAGGATGTTAGCATTCCGGCCAGTTCGGCTTTCCCGGGCGCGCGTTCCGGAGCGGGCAGCTACCCAATTTGCGCTGGTCCGGGAGTAATCGGCCCGGTTTGGGGTAGTGAGCCGGTTGCGGAGCTGGAAATCCTGAAAAAGGTACCGTTACCTGCCCTGCGGATGCCAAAAGTAATAGCCGAACCGGCTCGGGACGAAAACCGGCGGTGGTGCATACCAGTCAAACCACTCCTTATAGTGTCCGCAGGCAGGCCGCGGGCCGATGGCAACATGCTATAAGAGCCGGAGAAGATGGTATAAGACGCGGGCGGCGCCTGCGGATACCTTTGAGGGCATTCGTTCTGCTTTGCCGGCTCTGGGCCCTGAACCCGCCCGTAGCGGCTTGGCGAATCATCTTTCCCTCGTAATAACTCCCCGCGCCCATGAGTCCAAGTTTGTGGAAGCACCTTGCCACCCGTTATTTCCTGATCGGCTGCCTGCTGCTTTCCTCGCTCGGCACCCGGGCTGCGGAGCCGGACCCGGCGGGCCGGGCGCGCACCATCGTGCTGCCCAAAAACGCCCACGGCCGTCTGCACTACGGGGCCGAGCGGCTGGCCACGGCGTTGCGCAAGGCCGGCTACCAGGTCACCATCAGTGAGCAGGACCAGCCCGGCCGGAAAAAAAACCAGATTCTGGTGGGCCGGGCCGCCGACGGGCTGCTGCGCCAGGCGGCCGCCACTGGTGCCACTGCCCCCGGCAAAGAGGGCTTTTCCATCGTTTCAGCCGCCAACAACAACGTTCTCATCAGCGGGGCCGACAACACCGGAGCCCTCTACGGCTGCCTGGAGCTGGCCGAGCAGGTGCAGAGCCAAGGCAAACTCAGCGACAACATCAGCCTCACCGACCAGCCCGAAATGGTGCTGCGCGGGGCCTGCATCGGGGTGCAGAAGCCGTACTACCTGCCCGGCCGCACCGTGTACGAGTATCCCTATACGCCCGAGGTATTTCCGTGGCTCTACGACAAAGCCCTGTGGGTGAAGTACCTGGACATGCTGGCCGACAACCGCATGAACTCGCTCTACCTCTGGAACGGCCACCCGTTTGCCTCCCTGGTGCGCCTCAAGGACTACCCCTACGCGGTGGAAGTTGACGACGCGACCTTTAAGAAGAACGAGGAGATGTACCGGTTTCTGGCCCAGGAGGCCGATAAGCGCGGTATCTGGGTGATTCAGATGTTCTACAACATTATTGTTTCCAAGCCCTTTGCCGAGCACCACGGCATCAAAACCCAGGACCGGGCCCGGCCCATCACCCCACTGCTGAGCGACTATACCCGCAAGTCCATTGCCGCCTTCGTGGAGAAATACCCCAACGTGGGCCTGATGGTGGCCCTGGGCGAAGCCATGGAAGGCGTGGGCCAGGACGACATCGACTGGTTTACCAAGACCATCATTCCCGGCGTGCACGACGGCCTCAAGGCCCTGGGCCAGACCGAGCTGCCGCCCATCGTGCTGCGGGCCCACGACACCGACGCGCCGAGCGTAATCAAGGCCGCGCTGCCGCTGTATAAGAACCTGTACACCGAAGCCAAATTCAACGGGGAGGCCCTGACGACCTACACCCCGCGCGGCTCCTGGGCCGAGCTGCACCGCACCCTGAGCGGCATGAATTCGGTGCACATCGAAAACGTGCACATCCTGGCCAACCTGGAACCCTTCCGCTACGGCTCAGCCGATTTTATCCAGAAATCGGTGCAAGCCATGCACGGCATCTACGGGGCCAACGGCCTGCACCTCTACCCCCAGGCCTCGTACTGGGACTGGCCCTACACCGCCGACAAAACGCCCGAGCGCCTGCTGCAGGTGGATAGGGACTGGATCTGGTACAAGCAGTGGGCCCGCTACGCCTGGAAGGCCGACCGGCCCCGGCCCGCCGAAATCGAGTACTGGGGCCAGCAGCTGGGCACCCTGTACGGCACCGACGTGGCAGCCGGCAAGCAGGTGCTGGAAGCCTACGAGCAGGCCGGCGAGATTGAGCCCAAGCTCCTGCGCCGCTACGGCATCACCGACGGCAACCGCCAGACCCTGACCCTGGGCATGCTCATGACCCAGCTTATCAACCCCAAGCGCTACGGCCTGTTTACGCTTCTGTACGAATCGGAAGCGCCGGAAGGGGAGATGATTATCGAGTACGCCGAGAAGGAAGCCAAGGGCCTGCCCCACGTCGGCGAAACCCCGCCCCAGGTAGCGGCCGAGGTGGTAGCCCACGGTAAGGCGGCAGTAGCAGCCATTGAGCGGGCCGCGCCGGCGGTAACTAGAAACCAGGCCGAGTTTGCCCGCCTCAAAAACGACATGTACTGCCAAGACGCGCTGGCCAACTTCTACGCCGACAAGGCCTTAGCCGCCCTGCACGTGCTGCGCTACAAGTACTCGCGCAACGTGGCCGATTTAGAGGCGGCCCTGCCGCTGCTGGAGCGCAGCGTGCAGCACTGGGAGAAGATGGTGAGCCTGACCAAGGACACTTACCTCTACGCCAACAGCATGCAGACCGCCCAGCGCAAAATTCCGATGCGCGGCGTGGATGCCACCTACATTACCTGGGCCGAAATGCTGCCCGTCTACCAAAAGGAAGTGCGGCACCTGCGCCACAACCTGGACTCGATCAAGCAGGTGCGCCTAGTGCCCGTGGTCCGGAAAAACACGGTGCTGGCCAACGCGCCCGTCACGCTGCTCACCAAGGCTGGCTCGTATTCGCTTAAGGCGGGCCAGGCTGTTTTTGCTGATACAACGGCGGCCATTGCGGCCCTGGCCCCGGAACTGGCGGGCCTGCGGGGGCTGCGCCTGAGCCGGAGTCAGCAGCGCAAGCAAGGCACCGAGGTGCGCTTTACTACCACCCGGCCCGTGCAGCTGCTGGTGGGCTACTTCAATGCGAAAAGTCCGCGCTACCTGCCCGCGCCCCAGCTCGAAACCGACGCCAGCGCCAACGACTACGGGCAGGCCGACATCAAGATTGCCAACGCCGTGGCCGTGGCCGGGCAGCCCCCGGTGAACGTGCACGCCTATAGCTTTAAGGCCGGTACCCATACGCTCAATCTGGGTCGGGGCGCCGTGTTGCTGCTGGGCTTTGTCGATGCCCGCCAGCCGGTGCCCACCTACAATGCGGGCCTGAACAGCGGCGGGGCACAGGCTAAGGAAGTGGACTGGTTATTTGAGTAATTGCGCTGCACACTACCTATGAAATTCCCCGTCTCCGGCTTTTTCCTTTTCCTCGGCCTGCTGGGCGCTACCGGCCACGCGGCCGCCCAAATGGCCCCGGCCGGCTTCGTGCTGACCGACGCCACCCTGCGCGCCGACGTGGCCCGCTTCAACGCGCTGGACCAGGAAACGGTTATTAACTACGTGCCCAATGCCCAGGCCGCCGACTGGCTCAGCCAGCAGGTGCCCCGCTTCGAGTGCCCCGACTCGGCCCTGCAGCACACCTACTACTACCGCTGGTGGTGTATGCGCAAGCACCTGAAGCAGACGCCCGACGGCTTCGTGTTTACCGAGTTCATCACCCCGATGAAGCACGCGGGCTCCCACAACACCATCAGCAGCGCCCTGGGCCACCACCTCAACGAGGGCCGCTGGCTGCAGGACCCGCAGTACATCGACCAGTACACCAAGTTCTGGCTTTTTGCCGACGCCAAACGGTCGGCGCCCAAGCTCCACGGCTTCAGCAGCTGGCTCCAGGATGCGGTATATAGCGTGTATCTGGTGCAGAACAACAAGCAAATGGTGCAGGAGCTCTTGCCGGCCCTGAACGCCGACTACAAGCTTTGGGAAAAGGAGCGGATGCTGCCTTCTGGCATGTTCTGGCAGTACGACGTGAAGGACGCCATGGAAGAGTCCATCAGCGGAGGGCGCAAGGTCAAGAATGTGCGGCCCACCATCAACAGCTACATGTATGGCAATGCCAAAGCCCTGACGGCTATGGCCAAACTGGCGAAAAACGACTCACTGCAGCGCAAGTACGCCGCCAAGGCCAAGCAGCTGCGCACCGACGTGCAGCGCACCTTATGGGATGAAAACGCCTCGTTTTTCAAGGTGCAGTACGAGAAAGGCGGCCTCTGCGAATGGCGCGAGGAGCTGGGCTACATCCCGTGGTATTTCTCCCTGCCCGCCGACAAGCCCAAGTACGCCAAGCAGTGGGCGCAGCTCACCGACGAGGGCGGCTTCCGGGCCCCCTGGGGCCTGACCACGGCCGAGCGGCGCGCCCCGGGCTTCCGCACCCACGGCTCGGGCCACGGCTGCGAGTGGGACGGAGCCGTGTGGCCCTACGCCACCACCCAGACGCTCAAAGGCCTAGCCAACCTGCTGACCGAATACAAGCACCAGGATGGCATGAGCAAGCAGGTATACTACGACGAGCTGCGCAAATACGCCCTTTCGCACCAGAAAAACGGCCAGCCCTATCTGGGTGAATACCAGGACGAAAAGAACGGCGAGTGGCTCAAAGGCGACAACCCGCGCAGCAGCTACTACAACCACTCCGGCTTTGCCGACCTCATCATCACCGGCCTGGTGGGCCTCAAGCCCCGCCCCGACAACGTGGTGGAAGTAGTACCCCTCGTGCCCCCGGGCCAGTGGGACTATTTCTGCCTCGACCAGGTGCGCTACCACGGCCGCCTGCTCACGGTGCTCTGGGACAAAACCGGCCAGAAATACGGCAAGGGCGCGGGCCTACGCATCTTCGCCGACGGCAAGGAAATCGGTCGGGCTGAGAAGTTGCAGCGCGTAACGGCCAAGCTGCCCGGATAGCACAGGACGCAAGTAAAGGTCGTCATGCTTCGACAAGCGCAGCATGACGACCTGATTGAACTGGTCAGCCATAGCTTAACGTGACTCTTATCATGACTCATATTTCCCTCACCTCCCTGCGCCGCAGTTGCTGCCTATTGCTTGTGCTGCTGCTCGGCGCCACTGCTGCCCAGGCCCAGCAGTCCTACAACGTGCTTAAATACGGGGCCCGCAACGACAGCACCAAGCTCAGTACCGTCGCCATCAGCAAGGCTATAGCCGCGGCCAGCAAGGCCGGCGGGGGCACGGTGTATTTCCCGGCCGGCAAGTACCGCACCGGCCCGATTCATTTGAAAAGCAACATCACCATCGACCTCGAAGCCGGGGCCATCCTTTACTTCAGCGACAATTTCGACGACTACCTGCCCATGGTGCCCACGCGCTACGAGGGCACCGATATTACCAGCTTTTCGCCCTTGTTCTATGCCTATAAGGCTCAGAACATCACCATTAAGGGCCGCGGCATTATCGACGGGCAGGGCAAGAAATGGTGGGATTTTGCCGAGGGCAAGTCGCGCGCCAGCCAAGACTCAAAGTGGCAGCAGGAGTTTTTCCGCCTCAACCAGAACATCCTCAAGCCCGATCTGCCCGGTGTGATTGAGCGCGGCTTCATGCGCCCGCCCTTCATTCAGACCATGTACTGCTCCAACGTGCGCATCGAGGGCATCACCATCCGCAACTCGCCTTTCTGGACCGTGAACCCCGAGTTCTGCGACAACGTGACCATCACGGGCGTGACGATCAACAACCCTAAGTCGCCCAACACCGATGGCATCAACCCCGAGTCGTGCCGCAACGTGCGCATTTCCGACTGCCACATCAGCGTGGGCGACGACTGCATCACCATCAAGTCGGGCAAGGACCGGGCGGGGCGGCAGATGAACGTGCCGGCCGAAAACTACACCATCACCAACTGCACCATGCTCTCGGGCCACGGCGGGGTGGTTATCGGCTCGGAAATGTCGGGCGGGGTGAAGAAAATTACCATCAGCAACTGCATCTTCGACGGCACCGACCGGGGCATCCGCATCAAAACCGCCCGGGGCCGCGGCGGCGTGGTGGAGGATATTCGGGTGGACAACGTGGTGATGAAAAACATCCGCGAGCAGGTCATCGTGCTCGACATGCAGTACGCCAACGCCCCGGAAGAGCCGGTTTCGGAGCGTACGCCGCGGTTTCGCAACATTCATTTCAGCAACATCACGGCCGAGGGCAACCAAGCCGGCCTGCTGAACGGACTGGCGGAAATGCCCATCGAAAACGTGACGTTCAGCAACATCAACATCGACGCCAAGCAGGGTTTCACGGTAAAGGAAGCGCGCAACATTGCCTTCCATAACGTGCAGATTAATCCGCAAACCGGCCCCGCACTGCGCGCCGAAAACGTGCGGGAGCTGCGCCTCGACGGACTGCGCAGCGCCCTGCCCGCCGCCACGCCGGTCGTCGAGCTGACCAACACGGAAAACGTGTTCCTCTACAACTCCTTCCCTTATGCCGGCACCGAGACGTTTCTTAAGCTCAAGGGCGCTAAAACGCGCAACATTGTGCTGCAAAACAACCACTTCAAGTCCCTGAAAGCCCCGGTCAGCCAGGACGCGGCCGTGCCGGAAAAAGTGCTGGTTAACTAGCCGGTCAACCGCTTCAGAACAGTACTTACCCCGCCCGTATGCCCCTGCCGCGCCTTGGTTTCCTGCTTCTTCTGCTATGCTGGCTGCCGGCCGGTGCGGGCCTCGCGCAGCCCGGCCCGCTGAAGCTCTGGTACACCAAGCCGGCCGAGAAGTGGACCGACGCGCTGCCCATCGGCAACGGCCGGCTGGGCGCCATGATTTTCGGCGGGGTAGCCCAGGACCGGCTGCAGTTCAACGAAGCCACGCTCTGGACCGGCCAGCCCCGGGCCTACGCCCGCCCCGGCGCCGCGCAGTACCTGCCCCGCATCCGGCAGCTGCTCGCCGAAGGCAAGCAGGCCGAGGCCGAAGCCCTGGCCACCGCGCAGTTTATGGGTCTGAAGGACCACGAGCAAGGCTATGAGGGTTTCAAGGCGTTGTGGCAGCAAGAAGTGCAGGCCATCGGCGTGCAGCAGGCGCTGAGCCAGCGAGACTGGAAACCCGTGGCCATTCCGACGCCCAACGGCTGGGAAAGCGCCGGCCTGGGCCTGGAAGGAATGGACGGGGCAGTCTGGTTTAAAACGACGTTCGAGCTGCCCGCTGCCTGGGCCGGCAAAGACCTGACTCTGAGCCTGGGCCGCATCCGCGACCAGGACGTGACCTACGTGAACGGCCAGCAAATCGGCACCGACGAGGGCATCAGCAAGAAGCGGCGCTACCGGGTGCCGGCCGCGGCGCTGCGGCCCGGCCGTAACGAAGTGGCCATTCAGGTTTTCAACTACTACGACAAGGGCGGCCTGATTGGGGTAAAGGAGAAACAGCCGATCTTCGTGGTCTACCCCGAGGGCGCCGACCCGGCTAGCGGCGTGCCCCTGAATCCCGGGTGGCAGTACTGGGTGCAGAACGAAAAACCGCCGCTGGCGCCCAGCTACCAGGCTTCCTACCAGCCTTTTGGGGAGGTGCTGCTCGATTTTGCCAACCAGGGCGAAGCCACCAGCTACCGCCGCGAGCTGGATATCAGCCGGGCCGTGGCCCGCACCGAGTACACCCAACACAACGTGCGCTTCACCCGCGACTATTTCGCCAGCGCCCCGCGCAACGCACTGGTGTATCGGCTGCGGGCCAGCCAGAAGGGCAGCATCAGCCTGACGGCCCGCCTGGAAAGTCCGCACAAAGGCTTTCTCACCTACCGCCTCGACGACCACACGCTGGCCCTGGCCGTGCAGGTCAGGGACGGGGTGGTGCGCGGCGTGAGCTACCTGCACGTGCAAGCCAAGGGCGGCAAAGTCACCGTAACAGATGGCCGGATGCAACTGGAAGGCGCCACCGAAGCCACGTTTTACCTCACGGCCGCCACGTCTTTCAAGAACTATCAGGACGTGACAAATCAGCCGGAAAATCTGGCCGAGCACACGTTGCGCATCGTCCGGGGCAAGTCGTATAAGGCGCTGGAAGCCGAGCATATCCGGGACTACCAGCCCTTGTTCAACACCTATTCCGTCGACCTGGGCCACGGGCCCAACGAAGCGCAGCCCACCGACGAGCGGATTCTGCAATTCAGCCCCGCCGCCGACCCCGGCCTGCTGGCGCTCTACCAGCAGTACGGCCGCTATCTGCTCATTGCCTCCTCGCGCAAAGGCGGGCAGCCGGCTAACCTGCAGGGCCTGTGGAATGAGTCGCTGACGCCGTCCTGGGGCAGCAAGTACACGACCAACATCAACCTGCAGATGAACTACTGGCCCGCCGAGCTGCTGGGCTTGTCGGCCTGCACGGAGCCGCTGTTTGGGCTAATCCAAGAGGCTTCGGAAGCGGGAAAAGCCACGGCGAAAGAGCACTACAACGCCCGGGGCTGGGTGCTGCACCACAACACAGATATCTGGCGAGGCACCGCGCCCATCAACGCCTCGAATCATGGCATCTGGGTAACGGGCGCGGCCTGGCTCAGCCAGCACATCTGGGAGCATTACCGCTTCACCCAGGACCAGCAGTTTCTGCGCCAGCACTACCCAATAATGCAGCAGGCAGCCCTGTTTTTCGTGGATTTTCTGGTAAAAGAACCACGTACCGGCCGCCTCATCAGCACGCCTTCCAACTCGCCCGAGCACGGCGGGTTGGTGGCCGGCCCCACCATGGACCACCAGCTTATCCGGGAGCTGTTCGATAATACCCACGTCGCGGCCCAGGTGCTGGGCCTGGATGCGGAGCTCAGCCGGGAGCTGGCCGACAAAGCCCGTCAATTGGCGCCGAATCAGGTCGGCAAGCACGGGCAGCTGCAGGAGTGGCTCGAAGACAAAGACGACCCCAAAGACACGCACCGCCACGTGTCCCACCTCTGGGGCGTGTTTCCCGGCACCGACATCACCTGGGCCACCAGCCCCGACCTGATGCAGGCGGCCCGCACCTCGCTGCTGCAGCGCGGCGACGAGGGCACGGGCTGGAGCCTGGCCTGGAAAGCCAACCTCTGGGCCCGTTTCCGCGACGGAAACCACGCCTTGCGCATCCTGGATAAGCTGCTTTCTCCAGCCGACAACGCCACCGGCAGTGAGCAGGGCGGCGTCTACAAAAACCTGTTCGACGCCCACCCGCCGTTTCAAATCGACGGCAACTTCGGCGGCGCGGCCGCCATGGCCGAAATGCTGCTGCAAAGCCACGATGGCTACCTGGAGCTGCTGCCCGCCCTGCCCACGGCCTGGCCCCAGGGCGAGGTGCGCGGCCTGCGGGCCCGCGGCGGCTTCGTCGTGAACCTGCGCTGGCAGGCCGGAAAGCTGACGCAGGTGGAAATAACCTCGAAATCCGGCCAGCCCTGCGAGGTGCGCTACGGCAGCAAGCAAATACGCTTTCCAACCAAAGCTGACAAAGTGTACAAGCTAACGGCTGAACTGCAGCCGATGTAAAGTCATGGCTCTTCAGCACGCCTCACCCCCTGGCCTCCCTCTCCGAAAAGGGAGAGGAGGAACTAGAAATTAGATTTCTAGCACCTTGCTAGAAGTGGAATATATACAACCGTAGCTAGTTCTCCCTCTCCTTTTCGGAGAGGGGGCTAGGGGGTGAGGCGCACCGTACGCGCTATGACTATGCGAAAACTGCTGCTGCTGCTCTGCCTGATACCACTGCTAACCGCTCGTGCCCAAACGCGCCAGGAAACGCCGCTGCTCGACAACTGGCGCACCGTGGCCGACGACCAAAATCAGCAGGCGTATACCGGATTTGAGTTGCCCGATTTTCCGGATCAGAAATGGCAAACCGTGGCCGTGCCCCACAACTGGGATGCCTACGAAGGCTACCGGCGGCAGCGCCACGGAAACCGCCACGGCTACGCCTGGTACCGCAAAAGCTTCCCCTTCAAAGCCAAAACGGGCCAGCAGCGCCACTTTCTCTTCTTCGAAGGCGTGGGCTCCTACGCTACCGTGTGGCTGAACGGCCGGCCTGTGGGCAGCCACGCCGGGGGCCGCACCACCTTCACCCTTGATGTAACTGAGGCCCTGCACACCGATGGCCGGGCCAACCTGCTGGCCGTGCGCGCCGACCACCCGGCCGGTATCCAGGATTTGCCCTGGGTATGCGGGGGCTGTTCCGAGGAGCGCGGCTTTTCCGAAGGCTCCCAGCCCCTGGGCATTTTCCGGCCCGTTACGCTGGTATCCACCAAGGCTGTCCGCATCGAGCACTTTGGCGTCCACGTCTGGGCCGACTCCACGCTGAGCGCGCAGGCCGCCACGCTGCGGGTCGAAACCGAGGTGAAAAACTACAGCGCCAAGCCGCAGACGCTGATGCTTACCAACCAGCTGCTCGACCGGCAGGGCCGGGTAGTGGCCGAAGTGAAAACAAAACGGAAGCTGGCGGCGGGGCAGGCGGTTCAGGTGAAACAGCAGCTGCCCGAAATGCAGCAACCCCACCTATGGTCGGTGGCCGACCCGTACCTGTACCGGCTGGTCACACGCATCAGTGCCGGTAAAAAGCTCCTGGACGAGTTGGAAACGCCCTACGGCATCCGCTGGATCAGCTGGCCGATTGGCAAGGCGGCAGCGGCCGGGCAGAAGCAGTTTTTACTGAACGGCCAGCCGGTGTTTATCAACGGTATTGCCGAATACGAGCACCTGCTGGGCCAGAGCCACGCTTTTTCGGCCCAGCAGGTCCGCACCCGGGTGCAGCAGATGCGTGCCGCCGGCTTCAATGCCTTCCGCGACGCCCACCAGCCCCACAATCTGCGCTACCAGGCCAACTGGGACTCGCTAGGCTGGCTGTGGTGGCCCCAGCTGGCGGCCCACGTCTGGTACGATACGCCCCAGTTCCGGCAGAACTTCAAAACCCTGCTCACCGAATGGGTCAAAGAGCGGCGCAACTCGCCCTCGGTGGTGCTCTGGGGCCTGGAAAACGAAAGCACTCTACCCGCCGACTTTGCCCGGGAATGCACCGCCCTCATCCGGGAGCTTGACCCTACGGCTTCGCGGGAACGGAAAGTGACGACCTGTAACGGCGGGCAGGGCACCGACTGGGATGTGCCCCAGAACTGGACCGGCACCTACGGCGGCGACCCCAGCCTGTACGCGGCCGACGTGGAGCGGCAGGTGCTTATCGGCGAGTACGGGGCCTGGCGCACTCTGGATCTGCACCGCACCGGTCCGCCGGCGCTTAATACGGGTCCGTTCAGCGAAGACCGGTTCACCCAGCTCATGCAGCTGAAAGTGCGGCTGGCCGAATCGGCGAAAGACAAAACCGCCGGCCACTTTTTCTGGCTGCTCACTTCCCACGACAACCCCGGCCGGGTGCAGGGCGGGGAAGGGCAACGGGAGCTGGACCGCATCGGCCCGGTGAACTACAAGGGCCTGCTCACGCCCTGGGAAGAGCCCACCGACGCGTTTTACATGTTCCGCTCGCACTACGCCCCCAAAGAAACGGAGCCGATGGTGTACCTGGCCTCCCACACCTGGCCCGACCGGTGGCTCAAGCCCGGCCGGCAGGACAGCCTGCTGGTGTATTCCAACTGCGACGAAGTGGAGCTCTTCAACGACGTGGACGCCGGCTCCCTGGGCCGCAAAGCCCGCGGCGCCTTCGGCACGGCCTTTCAGTGGGACGGGGTCGAGGTGCGCTACAACGTGCTGCTGGCCGTGGGCTACGTGGCCGGCAAGCCCGTGGCCCGCGACCTGATTGTGCTGCACCACTTGCCCCAAGCGCCGAACTTCAACCAGCTGCTGGCCGCTGCCCAGCCGATTACCGCGCCCCAAGCTGGCTACAACTACCTCTACCGCGTGAACTGCGGCGGCCCGGCCTACGTGGACCGGCACGGCAGCCGCTGGCTGGCCGACCAGCCCCGCTCTGGCCCCGGAACCTGGGGCTCGGAGTCGTGGACCCGGGACTTTCCCGGCCTCTCGCCCTTCTTTGCCAGCCAGCGCCGCACCCACGACCCCATCCGCGGCACCACCGACTGGCCTCTGTTCCAGGACTTCCGCTACGGGCGCGACAAGCTGCGCTACCGCTTCCCCGTGCCCGACGGCGACTACCTGGTCGAGCTGTACTTCGTGGAACCCTGGGTGGGCACCGGTGGTGGGCTCGACGGCACCGGCTGGCGGCAGTTTGACGTGGCCATCAACAACGAAACCGTGCTTCACAACCTGGATATCTGGAAGGAAGCCGGCCACGACCAAGCTCTGAAAAAGACCATGAAAGTACAGGTCACCGGCGGGCAGCTGATCGTCTCGTTTCCGCAGGTCGCCTCCGGGCAGGCCCTGATTTCGGCCATTGCCATTGCCAGCCTTGACGCCACGCGTAAACCCGCGCCGGCTCCCGAGCCAGTTATCAGCAACGTGCAGAGTGCCAACGCAGCCGCACTCTGGACGGCCGAAACCTGGCTCGACACCGGCAACCAGCCCTACCAGGATTCACCCGTGGCGTTCAGCGCCTTGCCCTCGGCCCTGTACGGAGCGGAGTGGCTGCGCGGGCCCCGCCAGTCTGCGGCGGGTACGTTAGGAGGCAGCTTCCGGGTAAGCACTGCTGCCGACGTGTATATCAGTCTGGACGCGCAGCAGAAAGTCCTGCCCGGCTGGCTTAAGGAGTACGAGGACACCAAAACCACGCTGACCACCAACGAGGCCGGCGGCCGGCATTTCCGGGTGCTGCGGCGGCGGTTTGCGGCCGGCTCCCGGGTAGAGCTAGGCGCGGGCACTGAGTATCTGGTAGCCGTCAACCGCGCCACGACCATCGAGCCGGCCTACGACCTGAAGGCCCTGACGGGCTACAAGCCGGCCACAGCCCGCCTCTCGGGTCCCGGCGTAGTCAAGGAAACCGTGCACGCCAAGGAAAGCATCAGTTTCCGCGAAGCGGCCGGCGGAGCCCTGGAATGGACGATTCAGGTGGGCGTGGCCGATACCTATTCGCTCACGCTGCGCTACGCCAACCAACTCGCCCGGCCCCTGCAGGGCAAGCTCACCCTCTCGGCCGTCGACGGTACCCGGCTGCGGGAAGAGCCTGTCATGCTGCTGCCCTCCAAGCCGGGCAAGTGGAACTACCTGGCCTCCTCCACCGGCACGATGATCAACGCGGGCAGCTACACCGTGCGCCTCACGGCCGTGGACGCGGCCGGGCTAAGCGTTTCGGGCCTGGAAGTGCAGTAGGCCACAGTGTTAGCCTACCAAGTCAAGATGCTACAATAGAAGGGGAAGATGGTACACGTACCCGGGGGCGCGGTCCGATATCTTTGCTAACAGGAGTTTACCCCTGACCAGCAGGCGAGATTTCGCGGCATTTTGGCAATGTTTGTTTCATGAGCAATCTGCGAGTTCTAGACCTGTCCATTATTGCCCTCTACCTGGTAGCCATGATAGCCGTGGGGGTATACTTTGCCCGGAAAAACGTCAACCCCGAGCAGTATTCCAGCGCCTCGGGCTCGATTCCGGGCTGGGCCATCGGCCTGTCGATTTACGCTACCTTCCTGAGCAGCAATACGTTCCTGGGCGTGCCGGGCAAAGCCTTTGGTACCAACTGGAACGCCTTTGTCTTCAGCCTGTCGATGCCGCTGGCGGCCTGGGTGGCGGCGCGCTACTTCGTGCCGTTTTACCGCAGCACCGGCGAAATATCGGCCTACACCCACCTGGAGCACCGCTTCGGCAGCTGGGCCCGCACCTACGCGGTGGTTTGCTTTCTGCTCACCCAGCTGGCCCGTATCGGTTCCATCTTCTTCGGCATTGCCCTCACGCTGCAGGCGCTGACGGGCTTTTCCATGGAGATGATTATGCTCTGCACCGGCATCTGCATCATCATCTACACCGTGCTGGGCGGCATTGAGGCCGTTATCTGGACCGAAGTAGTGCAGGGCGTTATCAAGACCTTTGGAGCTCTGCTGATTCTCTACCTGATTATCGAGAACATGCCCGGCGGCCTGCCCAACGTGGTTGCCATCGGCCAGCAGCACGACAAGTTCAGCCTTGGCGGCTTCGTGCCCGACTTCACCCAGTCGACCTTCTGGGTGGTACTGCTCTACGGCTTCTTTATCAACCTGAATAACTTCGGCGTCGACCAGAACTACGTGCAGCGCTACCACACGGCGGCTTCGGCCAAGCAGGCGGCCAAGTCCATCTGGCTGTGCGTGTGGCTGTATTTGCCTGCTTCGCTCTTGTTTTTCGTCATCGGTTCGGCCCTGTTTGCCTACTACCAGGTGCACCCCGAGCTGATTGAGGCCGTGAAGCTGAAAGTGGCCGCTGAAAAGCTGCCCCTCACGGCCACCGCCGCCCAGATCAGCCAGGCCGCGGCCCAGCTGCTGCCTTCCGACTACGGCGACAAAGTCATGCCGCACTTCATGGTCACCAAGATTCCGACCGGCTTCGTGGGACTCATCGTGTCGGCCATTTTGTCGGCGGCCATGAGCACCATCAGCTCGGGCATGAACGCCTCGGCCACGGTATTTACCGCCGACATCTACGAGCGGTACTTCAAGCCCAATCTGAACATGCGCCAGACCATGCGGGTGCTGCACTTGGGCACCGTGGTGGTGGGCTTGCTGGGCATGGGCACCGGTATTGCCATGATTGGCGTGAAAAGCGTGCTGGACGTGTGGTGGGAGCTGTCGGGCATCTTCGCCGCCGGTATGCTGGGCCTGTTCCTGCTGGGCGTCATCAGCCGGCAGACCGGCAACCACGAAGCCCTCACCGCCACTATCATTGGCGTGCTGGTGATTCTCTGGATGACGTTTTCGGGCAAGCTGCCCGAGGAGCTGGCCGCCTTCCGCAACCCGCTGCACAAGAGCATGATTATCGTGGTCGGTACGCTCACTATTTTCCTGGTGGGCCTGCTGCTTACCAAGTGGCGCGGGGCCAAAGCGGTACCCACCGAAGAAACCCTGGCCGCGGCCGAGCACCCGGTGCACTAGCCCCCGGTCCCAAGACGTAACTACGTAGCCCCGAAGCGGCTATTCTAACTGACTATTACTGGTTTAGGAGATGGAAAAATCACGCAAAGGATTTGTCCCGGTCATGCTCATGCCTTTTCAGAACGATGGGCAGATTGATTATCCGGCGCTGACGCGCCTGACGGAGCTGTACTTGCGGGCCGGCGCGTCCGGGCTGTTTGCCAATTGCCTGTCGAGCGAGATGTTCGAACTCAGTGCCCAGGAGCGCCTGCAAAGCATCCGCCACGTGGTGGACGTGGTGGGCGGGGCCGTGCCCGTGGTGGCCACCGGCACCTTCGCCGGCTCTCTTACCGAGCAGGCCGATTTTGTGAAGCAGGTCTACGAAACCGGCACCGAGGCGGTCATCGTCATCACCGGCCTGCTGGCCGAGCAAAGTGAGTCGGACGCCGTCTTCAACGAGCGGGTATTCCGCCTGCTCGACTGGACGCCGGGCATTCCGCTGGGCTTCTACGAGTGCCCCGAGCCCTACAAGCGCCTGCTCTCGGCCCGGCAGCTGGGCGAGTTCGTGCAAACCGGCCGCGTGATTTATCACAAGGATACCTGCCTGGACATTCAGCAGGTGCAAGCCAAGCTGGCCGCCGCCGAAGGCCATCCGTTCGGCCTCTACGACGCCTACATGGGCCACGCGGTGGAGTCGCTGCGGGCCGGGGCGGCGGGCTTGTCCTGCATTCAGGGCAACTTCTTCCCCGAGCTGATTGTGTGGCTCTGCGACAACTACGACCAGCCCCACCTGCAGCAGGAAGTGGAAGAGGTGCAGCAGTTTTTCATCCGCCACATGGACGTGATGCACCACGTGTACCCCATTGCGGCCAAGTACTCGCTCAAGCAGCGCGGCATCGATATTTCAACGTTTACCCGCCGCCAGGTGGGCAATTTTACCAGCACCGTGCGCCAGGGCGTGGAAGCCCTCAGCGGCGACTACCTCACGCTGAGCCGCAGCCTGGAGCTGGTGTAGGGCAAGTAGGAGAGAAGGGAAGGGTAAAGAGGAAAAGGTGAGAGACAAAAAGGCCGCCGTCAATGCTGACGGCGGCCTTTTTGTCTCTCACCTTTTCTGCTTGGGTTTCTCTTAGGCCGCGGCCAGCTCCTTGTAGCTGTGCAGATACTTGCGCTTGTACTCCAGCGGCGTCATTTTCGTAATTTTCTTGAAGTGCCGGTAGAAGTTCGACACGTTGTTGAACCCGCACTCAAAGCAGATAACTTCCGTCGGCATCTTGTCCTCAATGAGCAGACGGCAGGCCTGACTGATGCGGATTTCAATCAGAAAGTCGTAGTACGTTTTCTTGGTGATGAGCTTGAAATACCGGCAAAACGACGTCACACTCAGGTTGCTGATGGAGGCAATTTCCTCCAGCGTAATTTCCTTTTTATAGTTGGACAGCGTGTAGTTGCACACCTTATTAATGCGCTGGGTGTCCGACTCGTTGGACTGCTTGTAGGCGTGGTGCTCGGCGGCAATGGCCTGGATTTCCGACGTCTCGGAAATGATTTTCAGGATCGAGAGAAAGATGATGATGCGGTCCAGGTCGGTGGCCTGCACGGCGGCCAGCATCAGCGGGGCCAGGCGGGCCTTGGCTTCGCCCCCGATGAGCAGGCCGCTCTTGGCTTTTTCAAACAGCTTCGGAATCAGGTAGGCCTCGGGCAGCCCCAGCAGGTAGCGGCCCAGGCACTCGGGCAGAAACTGAATCACGATGGCCTCGACTTCCTGGCTGGGGTCGTTCTGAAAATACTCCTCATTGCAGCGCCAGGTGTGGGGCAGGTTGGCGCCCAGCAGGATAATCTCGCCCGAGGAGAAGTTGCTGATGTTGTCGCCGATGAGGCGCACGCCCTCGCCCCGAATCACAAAGTGCAGCTCCAGCTCGGGGTGGTAATGCCAGGTGGTGCCGAAGTTGGGCTTCCGGTCGTGGCGGATGCTGAAGGAGCTCTGGGTGCTGACCGGGACTTTGTGGAAGTGCGCTTTCATGACGAGGGTGGGAATAGGGTGGGAAGTTGGAGAGAGCAACGCGCCGGGGAACGGCTACGGCCAGACCTCACTAGGCCAGCCGGTCGGGGCTGCTTTCCCGGGTGGAAGGCCAACCCCGGCCCCTTACTCTAGGATCTTAGCTTCAGCCGGGAGCAGCTGCTAAGCGGGAAGAGAGAGGCCTGCTTTGTAGTGAGTGGACACTAATATATTTTGCCGGGCGCCCCGAACTCTCCTGTACTCTACTGCCCGGGGCCGGATGGCACTTCTTTTACTGCCCCACGGGGTGAGTGGGCACTTGCTGGCCTCAGGCGGTGCGGCCGGGCCGGAGCGGTGCCTGAAATTTGGCGGTGGGGGTGCTATGCTAACATCCTATACTAAGTAGCTAATAACCGGCAGGGACCGGGCGCCGCCGTCCGGCATATTTGTTACGGCAACTTTCCGCCCCCGGCACGCCGTCCGGGCAAGTGGGTTGCCGGCTGGGTTTGCTCGTCCGGGAGTGCTGGGCGCGCCGACTCTAGTCCCGGTGGCCGACTCGGCGCCACCCTTCCCCTGAACCTTTAATTAGCAGCAAGCAGTGGCTCCCGTTATTCTAAAAGAAGTACTACTCGTGGCCAGCGGCGACTTGCGCCTGGCCGCCAACCAGAACTGCTGGGCCGCCCAGCAGGCCATGGAAGAGCAGCTCGGTGCGGCCCTGGCCCGGCAGGGCTACGCGGTGCGGCGCGCCCACGCCTACGACGCGCAGAAGCAGCACGGCTTTATCGACTCGCAGAAGATGGGCATGGACGTGTTCCGCTCCCTGGACCCGCAGCAGCCCCTGATTGTGGCCGAAAGCGTGTGGCAGTACTCTCACCACGTGCTGGCCGGCCTCACCACCCACCAGGGCCCCATCCTGACGGTGGCCAACTGGAGCGGGCAGTGGCCCGGCCTGGTGGGCATGCTGAACCTGAACGGCTGCCTGACCAAGGCCGGCGTGGCGTACAGCACGCTCTGGAGCGAGGATTTTACCGACGACTTTTTCGAAACCGGCCTGCGCCAGTGGCTCCAGGAAGGCACCATCAGCCAGGATGCCAGCCACGTTCAGTCCTTTACCAGCGCCACCCTGCCCGCCGCCGACGAGAAAGCCGGCCGGACCTTTGGCCGCCGCTTCCGTGAGCAAAAGGCCATTATGGGCGTCTTCGACGAGGGCTGCATGGGCATGTACAATGCCATTGTGCCCGACGAACTGCTCCACCCCACCGGCGTGTTCAAGGAGCGCCTGAGCCAGGCCACGCTCTACGCGGCGATGCGCGAGGTAAGCGAGCAGGATGCCCAGGCCGTGCTCCATTGGCTGCTGGCCAAAGGCATGAAGTTCAACTGGGGCACCGACGAAGCCACCGAGCTGACCCGGGCTCAGACCCTGGACCAGTGCCGGATGTACGTGGCCGCCCTGCGCCTGGCCGCCGAGTTTGGCTGCGACACCATCGGCATACAGTACCAGCAGGGCCTTAAGGACCTGACTGCCGCCAGCGACCTGGTCGAGGGACTGCTCAACAACACCGACCGGCCCCCGGTCTTTTCCCTGGCCGGCGAGGAGCTGTACCCCGGCCGGGCCCTGCCCCACTTCAACGAGGTGGACGAGTGCGCCGGCCTCGACGCCCTGCTGACCTACCGCCTGTGGGAGGAGCTGGGCATGTCGGGCGAAACCACCCTGCACGATTTGCGCTGGGGCCAGCTCTACGACACGGGCGAGGGCGAGGAGTTTGTGTGGCTGTTCCTGATTTCGGGGGCGGCCCCACCGGCGCACTTTGTGGGCGGCTACCAGGGCGCCAGCAGCGAGCGGCAGCCGCCCATGTATTTCCGCCTCGGCGGGGGCAGCCTCAAGGGCATCAGCCGGCCGGGCTCCCTGGTCTGGAGCCGGGTGTATGTAATGGACGGCAAGCTGCACTGCGACTTGGGCGTGGGCGAGGCCGTGGCTTTGCCCGCGGCCGAAACCCAGCGCCGCTGGCAGGAAACCACGCCCGAGTGGCCCATTATGCACGCCGTGCTGCGCGGGGTGAGCCGCAACCAGATGATGGCCCGCCACAAGGCCAACCACATTCAGGTGGTGTATGCCCCCTACGAGGCCAAGGCCCACCAGGCCTGCCGCATCAAGGCCGCCGCCCTGGCCGAGCTGGGCGTGGAAGTGCACTTCTGCGGCGACGTAATCGGCGTGGCTGCCCCGGCGGCCGCCAAAGACCGGACCCGGCACCTGGCTATGCCGCGCTAACGCCGGCCAGGCCTTCGCCACCTGATTGTTGCGCTTCTAACTCTTCCCACCCTATGAACCGCTTATTTCCTCTTCTCACTGCCTCCGTGCTGTGCGTGGCCACGGCCGCCCAGGCCCAGACGCGCACTCTGACCGGGCAGGTGGTCGGCAGCGACAAGGCCGAACCGCTGCCCGGCGTGACGGTAGTCGTGAAAGGCACCACCAACGGCAACAGCACCGACACGGAGGGCCGCTTTACCCTGCAGGTGCCCGACAAGCAGGACGTGACCCTGGTCGTTTCCTACATCGGCTATACCAACCAGGAGCTGACCGTGCGGTCCGACCAGACCCGGGTGGAAGTGCGCCTGGCCCCGGCCACCGCCGAACTCGACGACGTGGTGGTTATCGGCTACGGCACGGTGCGCAAGCGCGACTTGACCGGGGCCGTGACGTCGGTGAAAGGGGAGGAGGTTACCAAGCTGCCGGTGACGACCGTGACCGAAGCCCTGCAGGGCAAGATTCCCGGGGCCGACATCAGCCGGGCCAACGGCTACGCGGGCCAGGGCGCCAGCATCCGCATCCGCGGCAACCGCTCCATTGCCAACCCGGGCTCCTCCAACAACGTGCTCTACATCGTGGATGGGGTGCAGGGCGTGAATGCGGCCGACATCGACCCCAACGACGTGCAAAGCATCGAGGTGCTTAAGGATGCTTCCTCGACGGCCATCTACGGCTCGCGCGGGGCCAACGGCGTGATTATCATCACCACCAAGCGCGGGAGTGCGGGCAAGCCCAAAATCAACTTTAACGCCTACACCGGCATCACGAAAGTAGCCGGCTACGGCGAGTTTATGAGCGGGCCCCAATACGTGGCCTTCCGCCGGGAAGCCTTCCGAGCGGCCGGCACCTGGAACTCGCCCGCCGACGACGCGGTGGCCTTTACGCCCGCCCAGCGCGAGGCCATTGCCCAGGAGCAGTACGTGAACTGGCCCGACCAGCTGCTGCACAACGGCATGCAGCAAAACTACCAGATCGGCCTCACCGGCGGCTCGGAGAACACCAAGGTGTACTTCTCGCTGGGCTATTACGACGAGAAAGGCCTGCTGAAGCTGGACCGCTTCAAGCGCTACACCACCCGTGCCAACATCGACCAGACGGTGAACAAGTGGCTGAAAGTGGGCGTGCAGACCCAGCTGGCCTACATCAACAACGACATCCGGCGCGACCCGTTCAACCTGGCTTCCCAGGCCGTGCCCCTGGGCCGCGTCTACGACGACGAGGGCAAGCTGATTTACCGCCTGCTGGGCAGCACCCAGATCAACCCACTGGCCGACGAGCAGCCCGGCGCCTACGAGCGCAACACCAAGACCAACCGCCTCACGGCGGCCGCCTACGTGGAGCTGACCCCACTCGAAGGGCTGAGCTTCCGCTCGACCTTCGCGGCCAACTTTGCCACCTCCGAGGCCGGCAGCTTCTACGGCCTGAACACCATCGACGGGGCCGGCAACCGTTCCCAGGCCTCGGTTACCAGCAACCAGAACCGCAACCTGAGCTGGGAAAACGTACTGACCTACAAGAAAGACTTCGGCGACCATTCGCTCACGCTCACCGGCGTGGCCAGCGACCTGATCTTCACCAACACCAACAGCTTTGCCGGCGGCAACAACCAGGTGCTGCCCTCGCAGTCGTTCTACAACCTGGGCGCGGCCAACCAGAACCCCTTCTTCGGCTCGGGCTTCGTGCGCAGCAACCTGGTGTCCTTTGCCGGCCGCGTCAACTACGGCTGGAAGGGCCGCTACCTGTTTACGGCTACCAACCGCGTGGACGGCTCTTCCAAGCTGGCCCGCAAGTGGGACTATTTCCCCTCGGCGGCCCTGGCCTGGCGCCTCATCGACGAGCCCTTTATGCAGGGTATCACGAAGCTCACCGAGCTGAAGCTGCGCGGCTCCTACGGCGTGTCGGGTAACGACGGTATCAACGCCTACGGTACCCAGAACTCGTTGACCAACACGTCGTTCGCCTACGTGGACGGCAATGCGGCGCCTACCTATACCATTGCCCCGCTGATCGGCAACCGGGACCTGGGCTGGGAGAAAACCTACACCCTGGACCTGGGCGTGGATTTCGGCCTGTTTGATAACCGCGTGACCGGCACCGTGGACTACTACGACGCCCAGACCCGGGACCTGATTTTCCCCTACACCCTGCCCTCGTTTACGGGCGTTACCACGGTAAACCGCAACATCGGCCGCACCCGCAACAAGGGCCTGGAAGTGGCTCTGACCACCCAGAACCTGCGTGGCGAGAGCCTGACCTGGTCGACCACGGCCACCTTTGCCGCCAACCGCGAAACCATCGTGGAGCTGCCCAACGGCAACGTTATTGCCGACGACTACCGCAACTCCCTGATTGTGGGCCAGCCGGCGCAGGTGTACTATGACTACAAGAAAATCGGTATCTGGCAGCTCGGCGAGGACGCTTCGCAGTACGGGGCGGGCGTGTTTCAGCCCGGCGACATCAAGGTGGCCGACCTATCGGGTCCCGACGGGGTGCCCGACGGCAAAATTACCGCCGCCGACCGCACCGTCATTGGCTCGCGGGTGCCCAAGTGGACCGGGGGCCTGAGCAACGACGTGCGCTACAAGGGCTTCGACCTGAACGTGCTGCTGGTGGCCCGTGTGGGTCAGTGGATCAGTTCCGACTACTACGCTAAGTACACCCGCAGCGGCAACAACAACGGGGCCGTGGTGGACTACTGGACGCCGGAAAACCCCACTAACGAGTACCCACGCCCCCACGCCACGCGCACGCTCAGCTACGTGACCACGCTGACCGAGCGCGAGGCTTCCTGGGCCAAGGTGCGCAACGTGACGCTGGGCTACACCCTGCCCAAGAGCCTGCTGGGCCCGGCCCACATCGACAACGTGCGCGTGTACATCTCGGGGCGTAACCTCTACACCCTGAGCAACCTGCAGGACTTCGACCCCGAGGGCGAAGGCGTAATTGACCGGCCCCTGAACCGCGCCTTCGTGCTCGGCCTGAACGTGGGCTTCTAATCCGACCAGACGACGCATCATGCATAAGATCATCCGCCCCCTGACGCTGGCCCTGCTCGTGCTGGCCGCCTCCGCCTGCCAGGATCAGCTCGACGAGTTTAACCCCAGCGGCGCCACCGCCGAAGCCGTGTTTACCACCCCCGAGGGCTTCGAAACGGCCATCAACGGCGCCTATACCTACAACCGGATCATCTACGGTAAGGAATCAGGCTACGCCTTGCTGGAAATGGGTACCGATATCTGGACCAGCGGGGCCACCAACGACGGCACGGCCGCCAGCAACACCCGGCCCCAGCCCCCACTGATGAACTACCAAGCCCTGAACACGGACAACGTTTGGGTGAAAAACAACCTCTGGACGCCCTGCTACGCCGGTATCAACCTGGTGAACCAGGCCCTGAAGTACATCAACACGGCCGGGCTGGCCTCGACGCGCCGCGCCTCGGCTGAGGCCGAGCTGCGCTTTATGCGGGCCTGGTACTACTACCATTTGGTGGAAAGCTTCGGGCCGGTGCCCCTGCGCCTGGAGCCCACCGAGGGCGTCGTGACGACGGCCACCCGCGCCCCGGTAACAGAGGTTTACGCCCAGATTGTGGCCGATGTGGAGTTTGCCGTGGCCAACCTGCCCGTCACGCTGGCCACGTATCCGGCCCCGGCCACCGCCACCGACTACGGCCGCATCACCCGGCCCGCCGCCGAGGCCTTTGCCGCCAAGGCGTATCTGTCGAGCGGGCAGTACCAGCGGGCGGCCCACTTTGCCCGGCGCGTCACGACGGCCTACAGCGGGCAAGGCATCCGGCTGCTGGCCAACTACGCCGACCTGTGGACCATGGGCAACCAGCGCAATTCGGAAGTACTCTGGGCGGTGAACTACTCCACCAACCTGACCTTCAACGCGGGCAGCCACACCGGCCACCAGTGGTTTCTGATGAAGTACGACGACCAGCCGGGCCTGGTGCGCGACGTGGCCAACGGCCTGCCGGGCGTGCGCTACATGCCCACGCGCTTTTTGCTGGACCTCTACAACGAGCAGAACGATGCCCGCTACCTGGGCTCGTTCAAGCAGGCCTGGCTGGCCAACAGCGCCACCAACATTCCGCGCTGGAGTCAGGCCGAAGTCAACCAGAACGCGGCCCTGGCACCCCTGCTGAACCAGCCCAAGTTTGCCGTCGGCGACACGGCCGTCTTCACCACCAAGCGCAGCATCGACAACTTCCAGCAGCTCTACACCCGCCGCTACCGCTACAAAGTGTATGACATCGACGATCTGTATAACGCCGACGGCTCCTTGAAAGGGGAGCGGCGCTACTACCCCTCGCTGCGCAAGTTCGACGACCCAACCCGGGCCACGGCCACGACCACGGAAAGCTCCCGCGACGCGTTTATGCTGCGCCTGGGCGACATCGTGCTCATCGGAGCCGAAGCCCAGGTGCGCCTGGGCCGCACCGATTCGGCAGCCTACTACGTGAACCTGGTGCGCACCCGGGCCGCCCTGCCCGGCCGTACGGCCGCCATGCAGGTGACGCCCGCGCAGATGAGCCTGGACTTCGTGCTCGACGAGCGGGCCCGGGAGCTGGCCGGGGAGCAGGTGCGCTGGCTGGATCTGAAGCGTACCGGCAAGCTGGTGGAGCGCGTGCGTCAGCACAACCCCGACGCCAAGGCCTCCATCCAGGATTTCCACGCCCGCCGCCCCATACCGCAGAGCGACATTGACGCGGTAACCAACAAGGGCGAGTTCCAGCAGAACCCGGGCTACTAAGCCTAGAAGTATGGGCGCCTTACCCCCCGGCCCCCTCCCCGAGAAGGTAATGCGCATCAAGCATTTGCGGGGGAGCCACGGAAGAATGAGTTATAAGAAATACGAAAGCACAATGCCACAGAAGGCAATTGAACCGTCTGGCACCCCTCTCCATTTCGGAGAGGGGCCGGGGGTGAGGCCTCGTTGAACGACTACCACAATCCAACATGAACCACCGCTTGCTTTTCCTCGCTTTCCTCGCTTCCGCTGGGGCCGCCACGCCCGCCCGGGCGCAGTACCCCTCCATTCCGCCCGACGTGGAAGCCAAGGCCGAAGCGGCACTGGCCGCGGCCCAGAAACGCTCGGACGAGGCCTGGGCCAAGGCTCTGCCCATCATCGAGCGGGAAGCCAAGGCTGGCAAGCCCTACGTACCCTGGGCCGCCAAGCCCTCGGATTTGCCCCAGGCCAGGATTCCGGCGTTTGCCGGGGCCGAGGGGGGCGGGGCGTACTCCTTCGGGGGCCGGGGCGGTAAGGTGTTCGTGGTGACCAGTCTGGCCGACAGCGGGCCGGGCACCCTGCGCGAGGCCTGTGAGCAGGGTGGGGCCCGCATGGTAGTCTTCAACGTGGCCGGTATTATTCGCCTGCAAAGTCCCATCATCATCCGGGCTCCCTATATCACCCTGGCCGGGCAGACCGCGCCCGGCGACGGGGTGTGCGTGGCCGGCGAGTCCATCTGGATCAACACCCACGACGTGGTGGTGCGCTTTCTGCGCTTCCGCCGCGGGGCTACCGAGGTTGGCCGCCGCGACGACGCGCTGGGCGGCAACCCGGTGGGCAACATCCTGATTGACCACGTTTCGGCTTCCTGGGGGCTGGATGAGAACATGTCGATGTACCGCCACGTGTACCAGAACCCCGACACCGGCAAGGCCGACAAGCTGCCCACGGTGAACGTGACCATCCAGAACTCGATTTTCTCCGAAGCCCTGGACACCTACAACCACGCTTTCGGCAGCACTATCGGGGGCCTGAACAGCACGTTTATGCGCAACCTGTGGGCTAACAACATCAGCCGCAACCCTTCGATTGGCATGTACGGCGACTTCGGCTTTGCCAACAACGTGGTGTTTAACTGGTGGAACCGCTCGGCCGACGGCGGCGACAACCGCTCGGTCTACAACTTCGTGAACAACTACTACAAGCCCGGCCCCATCACGCCCCTGGACAAGCCCATCAGTTTCCGGATTCTGAAGCCCGAGGCCAGCCGGGACAAGCAGCTGGGCACCGTGTACGGCAAGGCCTACGTGGCCGGCAACGTCATCGAGGGCAACGACAAGATTACCAAGGACAACTGGGCCGGCGGCGTGCAGCTGGAGGACGTGGCCGAGCCGGAGAAAATCCTGGCCGGCCTGCGCCTGACTGAGCCGCTGCCCCTGCCCAACGTGACGGTCGTATCCGCGCCGGAGGCCTACCAGTACGTGCTGGCCAACGTGGGCGCGACCCTGCCCCGGCGCGACGCGGTGGATGCACGGATTGTGGAGGAAGTGCGCACCGGCAAAATCACCTACGCCAAAGACGCCAAGCCTTCGGCGAAAAGCCCCTACATCAAGCGCCGCCTGCCCGAGGATTCCTACAAGCAGGGCATCATCACGGACCCCGCGCAGGTGGGCGGCTACCCCACCTACAAGGGCACGCCTTACAAGGACGCCGACCAGGACGGCATGCCCGACGACTGGGAGAAAAAGCACGGTCTCAACCCCAAAAATGCCGCCGACGCCGCCCAGGACCGCAACCAGGACGGCTACACCAACATCGAGGAATACCTCGACAGCGTGGTGAGCCTGCCCACCGTGCGCCCCGCCGGCAAAAGCAAGTCGTAACGACCGGCGTTGACTGCAGCAAAAAGGACGTCATGCTGAGCGCAACGCAGTGAAGCCGAAGCATCTCTGCCGCTTCGTTGTAGTGCTAGCTACATAAGTGCTACATAAGTATTGCGGGAGGGATGCTTCGGCAAGCTCAGCATGACAATACCGTGGCACGCGAGATGCCGCGCTGTGCTCGACATGACATATGGCCTGATTTCAGGCGTCAAAAAGTATTTGCCAAGTATATGACCAAAGCCCTGCGCCTTTTCTGTTCCGTCTTGTTAGCGTCACTTGTGGGCGCGGCCCCGGCCGCCGCGCCCACGGGCAAGCTGAAAGTATCCGCCAACGGCCGCTATCTGCAGACCGAAGCTGGCCAGCCCTTTTTCTGGCTCGGCGACACGGGTTGGCTCTTGTTCAATAAGCTCAAGCGGGAAGAAGCGGAAACCTACCTGGAAGACCGGCGCAAAAAGGGCTTCAACGTCATTCAGGTGATGGTGCTCCACCAGGTGCCGAGTGTGAACGTGTACGGTGACTCGGCCCTGGTGCGCGGCAACGTGGCCCGGCCCCTGACCACGCCGGGTAATGCCGCCACCGATGCCGCCCAGTACGACTTCTGGGACCATGTCGACTACATCGTGGATCTGGCCGCCAAAAAGGGGTTATACATGGGCCTTGTGCCGGTGTGGGGTACTAATGTGAAGGCCGGCAAAGTCAATCAGCAACAGGCCAAAACCTACGCGACTTTCCTGGCCGAGCGCTACAAGAACCGGCCGAACATCATCTGGCTGAACGGCGGCGACATTGCCGGCTCCGACTCCCTGAAAGTCTGGCACACTATCGGCAGCACGCTCAAAAGCCTGGACCCCAACCACCTGGTGACCTACCACCCGCGGGGCCGCACCCAGTCGTCGGATTGGTTTCACAACGCCAGCTGGCTGGATTTCCACATGTACCAGTCGGGCCACCGGCGCTACGAGCAGGATACTTCGCGCAACGAAAAGAAGCACTTCGGCGAGGATAACTGGCGCTACCAGCTCGTCGATAACACGCTGAAGCCCCTGAAGCCCAGCCTCGACGGGGAGCCGTCCTACGAGGGGATTCCGCAGGGGCTGCACGACATCAAGCAGCCCCGCTGGACCGATGCCGACGTGCGCCGCTACGGCTACTGGTCAGTGTTTGCCGGCGCCTTTGGCTACACCTACGGCCAGAACTCGGTGATGCAGATGCACAGCGCCTTCGACAAGGGCAGCGCCTACGGCTCCAAGGAGCTGTGGTCGGAGGCCCTGAACGCGCCGGGCGCAAGCCAGATGGTGCATTTGAGAAACCTGATGCTGTCCCGCCGCTTTTTCGAGCGGGTGCCCGACCAGAGCCTGATTGCGGGCGAAGTGGGGGAGAAGTACGACCGGCTGTTTGCCACCCGGGGCAACAGTTACGCCTTCATCTACACCTACACCGGCCGCAATATCAAGGTGAATATGGGCAAGATTCAGAGCACGGAAGTGCAGGCGGCTTGGTATAATCCGCGGGATGGGAAAATCACCGTTATCGGCAAGTTTCCCAACACCGGCGTGCGGGAGTTCAACCCGCCGGGGGAGCCAAAAAACGGCAACGACTGGGTCTTGACTCTGGACTCGGCCCGCACGATAAAAGGGTGAGCATCATGATCAAACACCTGAGTTGGCTGCTGGCCGGCGTACTGCTGAGCTCCTGCGCCGCGTCGAAGGACGTGTATATATTTACCTCGTTTCACGAGCCGGCCAACGAAGGCCTGCGCCTGCTCTACAGCTACGACGGCTACCAGTGGCAGGATCTGAACCGCACGTTCCTCGCCCCGCAGGTGGGCCCGAGCAAGCTCATGCGCGACCCCAGCATTGCCCGCGGCCCCGACGGCACCTACCACCTCGTCTGGACCTGCGGCTGGAAGGGCGACACGGGCTTCGGCTACGCCTCGTCCAAAGACCTGGTGCACTGGTCGGCGCAGCGCTTTGTTGATGTGATGAGCCAGGAGCCGACGACGGTGAACGTGTGGGCCCCGGAAATTTTCTACGACGCGCCCACCAAGCAGTACTTCATCGTGTGGGCCAGCACCATTCCCGGGCGGTTTGCGAAGGGCCAGGAAGCCGAAGACAACAACCACCGCCTCTACTACACCACGACAACTGATTTCCGGACCTTTGCGCCCACCCAGCTGTTTCTGGACCCGGGCTGGAGCGCCATTGATGCCGTAGTGGTGCCGCGTGGCCCCCAGGACTACGTGCTGGTAGTCAAGGACAATACCCGGCCCAACCGCAACATCAAGGTCGCCTTCGGGCCGAGTGCCACGGGGCCATTTCCCAGCGTGTCGGCCCCTTTCACCGGCAACTTCACCGAGGGGCCGAGCGTGCTGGCCCTGCCCAATAAGCAGTGGCTGATTTACTACGACGCTTACCAGGAAAAACGCTACGGCGTGATGAAAACGGCCGATTTCAAGACGTTCACCGACGTATCGGACCAAACCAGCGTACCGCCGGGCCACAAGCACGGTACCGTATTCCGGGCCCCGCGCAAGACGTTGAAAAATCTGTTGCAAACTGCCCCAACCGGGGCGCCCGCAACTACCTCAACCAGCCGAACGCATGACTAAGCACCTAGCACTTCTGACCGCCGCGGCGTTGGCTGGCTTCGGGGCCCGGGCCCAGGAAACCATCCGCTACACCGGCACCACGCTCAGCAGCGTGGACTATCACCACGGGCAGCTGCGCCCGGCCATCGGCACCCACGCCAGGCAGGTGCTGCGCGCCAACCGGGAGCAGCCCAGCGCCGCCAACGGGGAGGGGTGGACCTACAACCACGCGCCCATGCTGGCCTACTGGCAGGGGCAGTTCTACTACCAGTACCTGAGCAACCCCGCCGGCGAGCATATTCCACCCGGCCGCACCCTGCTGCTGACCAGCAAGGACGGCTACACCTGGACGAACCCCGTGGTCATCTTCCCGCCCTACAAGGTGCCCGACGGCTTCACCAAGCCCGACCAGCCCGGCAAGGTGGCCCGGAACCTGGAGGCCGTGATGCACCAGCGCGTGGGTTTCTTCACCTCCAGGAAAAACCGCCTGCTGACCCTGGGCTACTACGGCATTGCCCTCGACGCCAAGGACGACCCCAACGACGGACAGGGCATCGGCCGGGTGGTGCGCGAAGTGCTGCCGAATGGCAAGTTCGGCCCCATCTACTTCCTGCGCTACAACAAAACCTGGGACCAGGCTAAGTCGGCCTACCCGTTCTACACCAAGAGCAAGGACAAGGGCTTCGTGGCCGCCTGCGAGGAAATTCTGGCCTCGCCCTTGATGATGCAGCAGATGGTGGAGGAGCAGGACCGCGACGACCAGCTCATTCCGCTGCGCAAGGAGTACAAGGCCTTCAGCTACTACCATCTGCCCGACAACCGGGTGGTAGGCCTCTGGAAGCACGCCTTGACCACCATCAGCCCCGACGGCGGGAAAACCTGGCCCAACCGGGTGGTGCGGGCCCCCGGCTTCGTGAACAGCAACGCCAAAATCTGGGGGCAACGCACCAGTGACGGCCGCTACGCCACGGTGTACAACCCCTCGGAGTTCCGCTGGCCGCTGGCCGTTTCCACCTCCCAGAACGGCCTCGACTATACCGACCTCTGGCTGGTGCACGGCGAAATCACGCCCATGCGCTACGGCGGCAACTACAAAAGCTACGGCCCGCAGTACGTGCGCGGCATCCAGGAAGGCGACGGCACGCCGCCCGACAAGAAAATGTGGGTGAGCTACAGCGTGAACAAGGAGGATATGTGGATTGCCTCGGTGCCGGTGCCCATCCGCGCCACGGCTACGAGCCACGCCAACGACGTGTTTGCCCAGCTGCCCGCCGGTCAGGAACTGGACCAGTGGAACACCTACAGCCTGGTGCAGGCCCCGGTAGAAATCGGCAAGCTGCCGGATGGGAGCAAGGGCCTCGTATTCAAAGATTCGGACCGCTTCGACTACGGCAAGGCCGAGCGCATCATCCCCGAAAGCAAGCAGCTGGTGGCCGAGTTGTCGGTGGTGCCCGCGCAGAACGACCACGGCCTGCTGCAAATCGAGTTTCAGGACGCCAAGGGCCTGCCCGCCGTGCAGCTTTCGTTTGACTCCACCGGCACGCTCAGCTACAAGGCCGGGGCCCGCTTCAAGGGCGTGACCAAGTACCAGGCCGGCCAGCCGCTGGACCTGAAAGTGACCCTGGACGCGCCCAACCGCACCTGCACGGTATCGGTGAACGGCGGCAAGACCAGCACCTTCATCTTCTTCGCGCCGGTGACCTCCTTCGAGCGGGTGATGCTGCGCACCGGCCCCGCCCGCCACTTCCCCACGCCCGACACGCCCGCCGACCAGACCTACGACTTGCCCCGAGCCGGCGAGTCGGAGAAGTTGGCGGTGTTTTATCTGAAGTCGCTGAAGACCTCGGTGCCGGATGCCGCCAGTTCAGCAGCGAAAGAAGCTAACTAAGCCATTCGCCCGGTGTAGAGACGCATACTTGCGTCTCCTCGTTGAACGGCCCACGTTGAACGAGCGGCACCATGCATTTCCTCTATCAGCAACGATTGAGACGCAAATAGGCGTCTCTACACCTCTGCCATGCCCACTACTTCCCTCGTGTCCCGCCTTGCCGCAGTACTGCTGACGCTGCTGCCCCTGGCCTCACAAGCCCAGCAGACGCAAATCCAGTACCTCTCCGGTACCGACAAAGACCACACGGTCAAGTGGAAGTTCCACTGCTCGGCCGGCCGCAAGGCGGGCAAGTGGACCACCATCCCGGTGCCGTCCAACTGGGAGCTGCAGGGCTTCGGCAAGTACAACTACGGCCACGCCAAGGACACCGCCCGCGGCAAGGAAGTGGGCCAGTACCAGTACGAGTTCAAGGTGCCCAAAAACTGGGACGGCAAGACCGTGAACATTGTCTTCGACGGCGCGATGACCGACACCGAAGTACGCATCAACGGGCAGTCGGCCGGGCCAGTGCACCAGGGCTCCTACTACCGCTTCAAGTACGACATTACCCGGCTGCTCAAGCCGGGCAAAACCAACCTGCTCGAAGCCACCGTGGCCAAGCACTCGGCCAACGAGTCGGTCAACGACGCCGAGCGGCGCGGCGACTTCTGGCTGTTCGGCGGCATCTTCCGCCCGGTGTTCCTGGAGGCCCTGCCCGCCACCCACATCAGCCGCGTAGCCGTGGATGCCAAGGCCGACGGCTCCCTGCGCGCCGACGTGTACACCCAGGGCAGCGGGGCCGACGAAGTCGTGGCCCAGCTCTACACCCTCGACGGGCAGAAGGCCGGCGCCGAGTTCCGCGCGGCCGTAACCGGCGGGGCCGCCACCACCCGCCTGCAAACCTCGCTGAGCCAGGCCCGGCTCTGGACGCCCGAAACGCCCAACCTCTACCGCGTGGCCTTCGCCCTGCGCAAGGGCGGGCAGCCAGTGCACACCGTGGATAAGCGCATCGGCTTCCGCACCATGGAAGTGCGCGAGCGGGACGGCATGTATCTCAACGGCGTCAAAGTCAAGTTCAAGGGCGTCAACCGCCACTCGTTCTGGCCCACCTCGGGCCGCGTCACCAGCAAGGCGCTGAGCATCATCGACGTGAACCTGATGCGCGAGATGAACATGAACTCGGTGCGCATGGCCCACTACCCGCCCGACGACCATTTCCTGGCCGCCTGCGACTCGCTGGGCCTGATGGTGCTCGACGAAATTGCCGGCTGGCACGGCAACTACGACACGCCCACCGGCACCAAGCTCACCGAAGAGATGGTGCGCAAGGATGAAAACCACCCCAGCATCGTGGTGTGGGTGAACGGCAACGAGGGCGGCCACAACTTCGACCTCGACCCGGTGCTCGACCGCATGGACCTGCAGCAGCGCCCTGTTATCCACGCCTGGCAGGTGTTCCGCGGCACCGATACCCAGCACTACATCAACTACGACTACGGCAACGGCACCCACCTGCAGGGCCACAACGTGGTGTTTCCCACCGAGTTCCTGCACGGCCTCTACGACGGCGGCCACGGCGCCGGCCTCGAAGACTACTGGGAGCAGATGTGGGCCCACCCGCGCTCGGCCGGCGGCTTCCTCTGGGACTTCTCCGACGCCGGCGTGGTGCGCACCGACAAGGGCGGCATCCTCGACACCGACGGCAACCACGGCGCCGACGGCATCCTCGGCCCTTACCGCGAAAAGGAGGGCAGCTTCTTCACCATCAAGGAAGTCTGGAGCCCCGTGTTCTTCGAGCGCCGCGAAATCACCCCGACCTTCGACGGCACCTTCCGCGTGCAAAACCGCTTCCACTTCACCGATCTGAACCAGTGTAAGTTCACCTGGAAGCTCGCCCAGCTGCCCGGTCCCGGCGCCAAAGCCGCCACCCTCGCCACCCAAACCGGCACCCTCACCGTGCCCAGCATCGCGCCCGGCGGCACCTACGGCACCCTGCGCCTCGAAATGCCCTCGAAGTGGCAAGGATTCGACGTGCTCTACATCACCGCCCAGTACCCCGACGGCCGCGAAATCTACACCTGGAGCTGGCCCATTGCCCGCCCCGGCGCCGTGGCCCAGCAGCTCGTGCGCCTCGAAGCACCCGGCGCCGCCAAGCTCACCGAAACCGACTCGCTCTACTCCGTAGCCGCCAACGGCGTGGAGCTGACATTCAGCCGCCGCTCCGGTCTGCTGCGCCAGGTGCGCAACGCCAAGGGCCTCATCCCGCTTTCCAACGGCCCCGTGCTGGCCGAGGGCGAAACCGCCTTCGAGGGCCTGAGCCAGCGCCAGGACGGCGCCAACGTGGTCATCGAAGCCAAGTTCGGCAAGCAGAGCCGCTACCAGTCGCTGCAGTGGACGGTGTACCCCTCGGGCTGGGTGAAGCTGACTGCCAAGTACTTCCCCAAAGACTACGACTTCCAGCTGGCCGGCCTCAACTTCAATTACCCCGAAAAGGAAGTCAAAGGCATTCAGTGGCGCGGCGACGGGCCCTACCGCGTCTGGAAAGACCGCCTGAAGGGCACCAACCTGGGCGTGTGGACCAAGGCCTACAACAACACCAGCACCGGCGAAATGGAAGGCACCCGCGGCCCCGAGTACCCCGAGTTCAAGGGCTACTACTCCAATTTCTACTGGCTCACCCTGCAGACCACCGGCCAGCCCCTCACAATCGTCTGCGACCAGGAAGACGTGTACCTGCGCCTGTTCACGCCGCGCTTCTCGGCCACACCTTATAACACGGCCCCGGCCTTCCCCGGCGGCCAGCTCTCCTTTATGCACGGCATTTCGGCCATTGGCACCAAGTCGCAGAAAGCCGAGAACATGGGCCCGATGGGCAAAACCAACATGTACTACGACTACGGCAAAGACCCCTCGTACGCCAAGGAAATGACCCTGTACTTCGATTTCTCCGGCCAGCAGGCGGCGGTTGGAGCCGTCGGGCGGCGGTAGGAAATAGAGTTTGAAAAGCTATGTTTGTGGGATACAAAAACTCCCGACAAAACAACCTTAAAAAACTTAAGACAATGGATATCGAAACGTTAACTAACCATGTAGCTGGAATGGGGAAAATCTATTTCGATAATGCATGCAAAATCGTACTTAAAGATGTTTTTGGTCTCAATGCAATTAATGTTGATGGAAAAAGTGATGGAGGCACTGATTTTTCTTCTTTTCTGTCATCTGGAGAAAGGCTAAATGTTGGTTACCAGATAACAACTCAAAAAACGGATATTCAAAATAAAGCATATAGAGATGCTAAAAAGGCGATAGAAAAGTTGGGTGTTCAGAGATACTATTTTTTTGCCACATATAATTTGACTGAAATTGAAACAAGAATTATTGAAAATGATATATCAAGTGCCCTAGGTATTCAAGCCGTCTGCTTGTCGCCAAGAAATATTGCTGGCTTAATATTGGAGTCAGGTTTGCTTAATAGGTTATTAGATGAAAGTAATTATCCACTTCCAAGAGATTATACGCCTTCATATGATTACAAGGAAATGGCGTTGCATTCGTATACTCTATTATCTGATGATGCAATGAAAATGAAAAATAATATTTATGACGATACTATTCTCTTTGTTCTTTCTGGTAAAGAAAGATATAATGAGGATTCGCTTGTTGTAAAGGTAAAAGAATTTCTTGGATTAAATGATGCAAAATTAGATGCAATTAAGAGGCGTATAGGTGCTTTGTTTGGGAAAAGTAAGCTTGTTAGATCAACAGACGGTTGTGTTGAACTGCACCCAAGTTCGCAGAAAGAACTTCAGTTAAGAAAGGATGTATATTCTGTAGAACTAGCAAGTATATCTTCATCTCAAGTTGATTTAATGGTTAATGATTTTGATTGTGCTTGGACAGAGGATGATTCAAAAAAAGTTGCACTATGGATTGCTAATATATCTGTTTATGATCAGCTGAATGCTTTGAAGGAAGCCAAAGCTAGTATAGTGTCAAATCCATTATTTCAGATAGCGCAGAATGGTGAAGATAAACTAAGGGACTTTTTAGTTAAGGAGAAAAAGATAAAATACAAGGATGTTTCCAAAGTCGTGGAAAAGCTATTGGATAATGCTTCGAATCATCCCTTAATTAATAAAATTGCACGTGCTTCGATTTATTTAGCATTAGAAGGTTCCAATCCAATAAGTTCAGCAAAAGCTTTAGGTGCAAATCGTTGGTCTGATTTTAAAATCCTCGTTGAACCTACTATTGCCATACCATATATATGCTCTAGTTTGTATAAAGGTTCAGTTAACAGATATTTTGATTTAAGTATTAAAAGCCTTGGTCAAGCGCTTGAGCTTGGTGTTGGTTTGTATATTCCCTATTTCTACATTAGTGAATGTGCTGGGCATTTGCTCAGGGCTAGAAAATATAATGGACTTGAGTTTAGTGAAGATGAATTAGCGTACTCTTCAAATGCTTTTGTTGCTAATTATTTTGCTCTTAAAAGCAAGGGCGCAAAAGTGCCTAATAGTTTTATGGATTATTTGTCTTCGTTTAGCGCGAATATCATAACTGAACGAAGTGATATAAAGAGTTGGGTTAGAGCAATAATGATTGATATACAATCAATACTTGGTAGATCTAAAGTTCAATTTATTGATGTGCCGTTTTATAATCCAGGTGATTGTAAAGATTTCGAAATGGAATATACATATCATCTGAGTGAATTAGGTATTGATAAAAAGCACAATTTAATTAGTCATGACATTTATGCTTTGCAATTTGTTAATGACAGGATTATCAATAATCATGAGCATTGGATTGTGCTTACGTATGATACTGCTATGATTTCTGTTTCAAAGAGTAAGCTGTTTCAAGGTTGGATTGCTAATCCAATTAAATTTTTGGATTTTGCTGAAGTTACTAAGCCTCTTGGAGAAGCTAGATTGATTTCGCTTGTTCATTCATTTGCAACCTTTAGTGAAAAAACTCTTGCAGTCGGGGCTCGAATAATAGACAGAGTTATTGCTTATGCTGCACCTGAGATGCAGAATTGGGAATTCAAACGTGATATAGATATATTCAAGACTGAGGTTATTGAATCTATTAATCTTGAAAAGATTGAGCGATTTGAAGAAATAGATATAAAAACCGATGAATTTTTGAAAAAACATGGAATTAAGGTTGTAAAAGAAGAATCTGAGCTAATGGATGATTGATTTGTAAGGTGTAATAATTTGACCATTGATGATTTCTCTGTAATCTTCCCCACTCATGCCCAAATCCTAAAGCTTTCTGCTAAGATCGTAGAATGATGGCCCGGGGAAATTGGCGAACTATGTAGCGCCAAAAGTGCCCAGCACAACCCCGCGGCCCCGGCCGGCCCATCGGCCGGCTTCCCCTCGCCTCAGTTGGCGCGGGGGCCGCGGGGCCTGGCCTACCCCATGAACCTTCGCATTATACTTTCTTCGCTTCTCACCGCCCTGCTGCTCACGGCCTTCCGCACCGACAAGCCCGCGGCCGTGCAGCTGCGGCGCCTGCGCTGCGAGTTGCTCACCAACCCCGAAGGCATCGACGCCACCGCCCCGCGCCTGAGCTGGGAGCTGAGCGGTCCGGCCCGCGGCCTGGAGCAAACCGCCTACCAGGTGCTGGTGGCCTCTTCGCCCGAAAAGCTGGCCGCCGACGAAGGCGACCTGTGGAACTCCGGCCAGGTCAGCTCGGCGCAGTCGGTGCACGTGCGCTATGGCGGGCAGCCGCTGCGCAGTCGCACCCGCTGCTACTGGAAGGTGCGCACCTGGACCAGCCAGGGCGCCACGGCCTGGAGCGCGCCCGGCAGCTGGAGCATGGGCCTGCTCAACTACCTCGACTGGAAAGGCCGCTGGATCGGCTTCGACCGCGCCTTTGCCTGGGACAAGGAGGAAAGCCACGCCCGCCTCTCGGCCCGCTACTTCCGCAAGGAATTCAAGGCCGACAAGCCCATCCGCCAGGCCACGGCCTACATCATCGGGCTGGGCCTGTACGAGCTGCACCTGAACGGGCAGCGGGTAGGGGAGCAGGTGCTGGCCCCCGGCCCCACCGACTACGGCCAGGGCGTGAAGTACAACACCTACGACGTGACCGGCCTGCTGAAAGCCGGCCCCAACGCGGTGGGCGTGACCCTGGGCAACGGCCGCTTCTACGCCATGCGGCAGCGCTACAAGCCCTACAAAATCAAGACCTTCGGCTACCCAAAGCTGCTCATGCAGCTTGAGGTGACCTACGCCGACGGCTCGCGCGACATCGTCAAGACCGACGACACCTGGCAGGGCACCGCCGACGGCCCCATCCGCACCAACAACGAGTACGACGGCGAGGAATACGACGCCACCAAGGAAATGAGCGGCTGGGCCACCGCCGGCTTCGACGCCAAAAGCTGGCTCAAGGCCGAGCTGGTGCAGGAGCCCGGCGGCACCTACGAGGCGCAGATGAACGAGAACATGAAGGTGATGGAAACGCTCAAGCCCGTGGCCATCAAGCCCCTGGCCGGCGGCAAGTACATCCTCGACCTGGGCCAGAACCTGGCCGGCTGGCTGCGCCTGCGCGTGCAGGGCAAGGCCGGCGACCAGGTGACCTTGCGCTTCGCCGAAACCCTGCAGCCCAGCGGCGAGCTGTACGTGCGCAACCTGCGCGACGCCCGCGTAACCGACGTGTACACCTTAAAAGGCGGCGGGCCCGAAACCTGGGAGCCGCGCTTCGTCTACCACGGCTTCCGCTACGTGGAAATTAGCGGCTGGCCCGGCCCGGCGCCCACCCTGGCCGATTTCGACGGCCGCGTGGTGTACGACGACATGCAGACCACCGGCGCGCTGACCACCTCCGATGCGACCATCAATCAGGTGTACCGCAACGCCTACTGGGGCATCCGCAGCAACTACAAGGGCATGCCCGTGGACTGCCCGCAGCGCAACGAGCGGCAGCCCTGGCTCGGCGACCGGACCACCGGGGCCTACGGCGAGAGTTTCGTGTTCGACAACTCCCGCCTCTACGCCAAGTGGCTGCGCGACATCGAGCAGGCCCAGAAAGCCGACGGCAGCATCCCCGACGTGGCCCCCGCCTTCTGGCGCTACTACGGCGACAACGTGACCTGGCCCGGCACCTACCTCACCGTGGCCGACATGCTCTACCACCAGTACGGCGACGAGCAGGTGCTGGCCCGCCACTACGACTCCATGCGCCGCTGGCTGGTGTATATGGGCCAGAACTACTCCGAAAACGGCCTCGTGACCAAGGACAAGTACGGCGACTGGTGCGTGCCGCCGGAGTCGGAGAAGCTCATCCACTCCAAAGACCCCGCCCGCAACACCGACGGCGTACTCATTGCCAGCAGCACCTATTATCATATGCTGGATTTGATGCGTGGCTTTGCCGGCACGCTGGGCAAGACCAAGGACGCCGACGAGTACACCCAGCAGATGGCCGCGCTGAAAACGGCTTTCAACCAGAAATTCCTGAACCCCGAAAGCTGCCAGTACTCGAACAATACCGTAACGGCCAACCTGCTGCCCTTGTCCTACGGCATGGTGCCGCCGGAAGCCGAGGCCAAGGTCTTTCAGAACATCGTTGACAAAATCATGGTGGAGAACAAAGGCCACATCAGCACCGGCGTCATCGGGACACAGTGGCTGATGCGCGGCCTTACCCAGCGCGGCCGCCCCGACGTGGCCCTGCGCCTGGCCTCAAACCGCGACTACCCCAGCTGGGGCTACATGGCCGCCAACGGGGCCACGACCATCTGGGAGCTGTGGAACGGCAACACCGCCGATCCGGCCATGAACTCGCAGAACCACGTGATGCTGCTCGGCGACCTGCTGATCTGGCAGTACGAAAACCTGGCCGGCATCAAATCCGCCCCCGACGCGCCGGGCTTCCAGCGCCTGGAAATGAAACCCACGCCCACCGCCGGCCTGACTTCGGTTTCGGCTTCCTACCAGTCGGTGCGCGGCCTGATCAAGAGCAGCTGGAAGCAGGAGCCGAAGCGTTTCACCTGGAATATTACCGTGCCCGGTAATACCAAGGCGCTGGTCTATATTCCGGCTAAGGATGCCGAGCGGGTGCAGGAAGGCGGCAAGAAGGCCGCCAATGCGCCGGGCGTGAAGTTTTTGCGCATGGAAGGGGAGAGGGCCGTGTTTGAAGTCGGCTCGGGGAACTATGCTTTCGTGGTGAAATGAGTCTGAACGACCACCCAAGAACGTCATGCTGAGCTTGCCGAAGCATCTCTACCACAGTGCTAATCATTCGGTACTGCAACGAAGCGGTAGAGATGCTTCGACAAGCTCAGCATGACCGAAAAAATACTATTTGACGAGCTTTCAAAAGATAGAAAGACTAACGATGCTAAGATCAAACACATACCGGACCGGTCTGCTGGCGTTGTCCCTGACTTTTGGGATGGGCAGCGGCTGCGTCAGTGCGTCGGTGGCAGTGCCAGGCGGTGCGCAGACTGTGGCGGGCGCGGTGCCGCCCGCGCCGGTCCCGGCAAAATGGTCGGAGCGCATGCTGCAGTCGGTACTGAAGCGCAGCCCGTGGATGGCCGATGCTACGCAGAAAGACACCTGGGGCTACACGCAGGGGCTGATTATCTACGCCCTGGAGCAGGTGTGGCGCCAGACCAGGGACCCGCAGTATCTGGCTTACATTCAGCGCTACGGCGACAAGATGATTGACGCCCAGGGGACTATCAAAACCTACAAGTTTGAGGACTTCAACCTCGACAACCTCAACTCGGGCAAGGTGCTGTTTAACCTCTACGCCCAGACCAAGGACGAGAAGTACCGTAAGGCCCTCGACCAGCTGCGCGAACAGCTCCGCAAACAGCCCCGCACCAGTGAGGGCGGCTACTGGCACAAACTCAAATACACCCAGCAAATGTGGCTCGACGGGGCCTACATGGCCAGTCCTTTTCTGGCCCAGTACGCGGCCACGTTCAACGAGCCCGCCGCTTTCGATGAGGTAGCCCGGCAGTTTATCCTGATGGAAAAGCACCTGCGCAACCCCCAGACCGGCCTGCTCTACCACGGCTGGGATGAAAGCCGGCAGCAGAAATGGGCCAACCCGCAAACCGGCGCCTCGCCCAACGTCTGGGGCCGGGCCATGGGCTGGTACGGCATGGCCCTGGTCGACGTGCTCGACCATTTTCCCGCCAAGCACCCGCAGCGCAAGGAGCTGCTCCAGATTCTGGACCGCCTCGCCGTGGCCGTGGTCAAGTACCAAGACCCCAAATCGGGCCTGTGGTATCAGGTAATGGACAAGGCAGACAAGCCCGGCAACTACCTGGAAGCCTCGGCGTCGAGCATGTTCGTGTACGCCCTGGCCAAAGGGGCCAACCGGGGCTATTTGCCCAAAACCTACCGTGCGGCGGCCGAGAAAGGCTACGCGGGCATTACCGGGCAGCTGGTGGAAGTGAAGCCCGACGGCGAAGTGAACCTGCTGCAAGTCTGCGAGGTAGCTGGCCTGAGTGCCGACCGGGACGGCAGCTTCGAGTATTACATCAAGGAGCCGATTCGGGTGAATGACCCCAAAGGTACCGGCCCTTTCATTCTGGCCAGTCTGGAGCTGAACCAATAGATAGCCTTCGGCCTGACCGTAACAATTTCGCATGAAAAAGACAGTTCTGACGCTTCTGGGTAGCCTGCTGCTGCTGAGCGCCACGGCCCAGACCAAGCCCTGGAAGCACGGCATTCTCACCGACGAGTTCATTCTGGAGAAGATGCCCTTCCCGGAAAGCCACGCCGCTACCATTGCCGAAACGCCCCGGGGCCTGGTCACGGCCTGGTTTGGGGGCACCAAGGAGCGCAACCCCGACGTGGGCATCTGGATCAGCCGGCAGGAAAACGGCCGCTGGACGGCCCCGGTGGAAGTGGCCAACGGCGTGGTGAACGAAACCCTGCGCTACCCGGCCTGGAACCCGGTGCTCTACCAGGTGCCCGGCGGCGAGCTGATGCTTTTCTACAAAATCGGCCCCAAGCCCAGCGACTGGAAAGGCTACCTGCGCCGCTCCACCGACGGCGGCCTGACGTGGGCGGCGGCCGAAGCCCTGCCCGAGGGCTACATCGGGCCGGTGAAAAACAAGCCCGTGCTACTCGCCGATGGCCGCCTGCTGAGCCCCACCAGCACCGAGGGCAGCGGGGGCTGGCGCGTGCATCTGGAGGAAACCGCCGACAATGGCAAGACGTGGAAGATGATTGGCCCCATCGAAAACGGCGCAACCAAGGGCGCCATTCAGCCCAGCATTCTGAAGCACAAAAACGGCCAGCTCCAGTTGCTCTGCCGCAGCCGCGACCGGGCCATTCTGGAGTCGTGGTCGTCGGACCAGGGCCGGACCTGGACCCCGTTGGCCAAGACCACCCTGCCCGGCAACAACTCCGGCACCGACGCGGTGACCCTGCAGGACGGCCGCCAGTTGTTGGTGTATAACCACGTGCTGCCGCCCGGCACCTTAGCTAAAGGCCCGCGCACCCCGCTGAACGTGTCGGTGTCGAAGGATGGCAAGAAGTGGTACGCGGCCGCCATTCTGGAAGACTCGCCCATCAGCCAGTACTCGTATCCGTCGGTGATTCAGACCCGGGACGGGCTGGTGCATTTCGTGTATACCTGGCGCCGCAAGAGCATCAAGCACGCCGTGCTGGACCCGAAAAAGATGAAGCTGGTGAAAATCAAGGACGGCAAATGGCCCGCCGTTAAAGGCTACAAAGCCCCCGGCGAAACGGCGGAAATCACCCAGGACTAGACCGGCTTGTAGAGACGCATACTTGCGTCTCGCCGTCGAACGATTTGCCAACGTGCCGGAACAACTTCAGCAACGATTGAGACGCAAATAGGCGTCTCTACATCGCCTTTTCTCCATGCTTAACAAGCTTTGTCTTCTCACGATTGGCTTCCTGTTGACCCTGGCTACCAGCGTCCGGTCCCAGACCTCGGACGAGCAGTACCGCCTGCCGCTGCACACGGTGCTGGAGCAGATTCAGCAGCGCTACGGCGTGAAAATCAGGCCCGACGCGGCCATGGTACAGGACAAGTGGGTGACCTACGCCGAGTGGCGCTACCGCCCCGACGTGGACGAGACGCTACGCAACGTGCTGGCTCCGTTTGATCTTCAGGCCAGCAAAACCGGCGCCAACGCCTACAAGCTCAAGACCTTCCAGTACCACCTCAAAACGCCCGAGGAAGGCGCCGCCCAGCTGGCCCAGCTGGCCACGCGCTACACCGATGCGGCCAGCTGGGAAAAGCGCAAAGCTGAGCTGCGGGGCTGTCTGTGGTCGGCCCTGCGACTTTCCCCTATGCCCGCCAAGCCCGCTGGCAAGCCCATTACTACCAACAAGCGGCAGTTCGACGGCTACTCGGTGGAAAACGTGGCCCTCGAGACCCTGCCCGGCCTATACGTCACCGGCTCCCTGTACCGGCCTTTGAAAGTTAAAGGCAAAATTCCGGTCATCATCAGCCCCGACGGGCACTTCGGCGACGGGCGCTACCGGGCCGACGCCCAGAAGCGCTGCGCCACGCTGGCCCGCATGGGCGCTATGGTCTACAGCTACGATTTGTTTGCCTGGGGCGAGTCGCTGCTCCAATTCAAGCCCGAAGACCACCGCCGCAGCTTGGCCATGACGGTGCAGGCCCTGAACGGCCTGCGGGCCCTGGACTTTCTGCTAACCCAGAAAAACGCCGACCCCACCCGCGTGGCCATCACCGGGGGCTCGGGCGGGGGCAGCCAGACCATGCTGCTCACCGCCCTCGACGACCGGATCAAAGTCAGCGTGCCGGTGGTGATGCTCTCGACTTACCACAGCGGGGGCTGCCCCTGCGAAAGCGGCATGCCGGTGCACCTCTGCGGGGGCGGCACCAACAACGCCGAGCTGGCCGCCATGGCCGCGCCCCGGCCCCAGCTGGCCATTACCGATGGCAAGGACTGGACTGCCCAAACTCCGGAAGTAGCCTACCCCTACCTGCAGAAAATCTACGGCTACTACGGCAAAACCAGCCTCGTGCAAAACACCCATCTGCCCGCCGAAGGCCACGACTACGGCCCCTCCAAGCGTCAGGCCATGTACCGGTTTCTGGCCCAACACCTGGGCCTGAACCTGACAGCGGCCGAGGATGCGGCCGGGAAGCTGGACGAGTCGAAAGTGACCGTGGAAAAGGAAGAAGCACAGAAGGTATTCGGCCCGAAAGGTGAGCTGCTGCCCGCTACTGCCCTCCGGAGCTTCGAGGCTTTGCAGGCCGTGTTTAACAAAGCGGCGACACCCTAGAGTGTCACTGGTCGACATAGCCACCAGAGCGTCTTTCTCAGCAAAATGTTATGTCTCCCGCTGGTCGATATGGCCTTAATTCTCAGCAATGAAGCAGTAGAGATGCTTCGGATTCGCGGACACCAGACAAGCATGAGCAAACGATTCATCTACGCCCTACTCGCGCTTACACTGCTGACCTCAGTAGCCCATGCCGCCGATATCTGGGTGGCCCCCACAGGCTCGGACCGCAACCCCGGCACGAAGGAAAAGCCACTGGCCACGCTGAATATGGCCCTGCGCACGGCGCGTAATCTGCGCCGCTTGCACGATGCCTCCGTGCAGAGCGGCGTACGCATCTGGCTGCGCGGCGGCCAGTACCGGCTGCACGAGCCCTGGCTTTTCCGGCCCGAAGATTCGGGCACGGCCGCCAGTCCCACCACCATTGAAGCCGCACCCGGTGAGCAGCCGGTGCTGAGCGGCGGCGTACCCGTGGCGGGCTGGCAGAAGGTGGCGGGCAAAATTACCGGCTTGCCTGCTGCCGCGCAGGGGCAGGTGTGGATGGCCAAAGTGCCGCTGGTGGCCGGCCGGGCCCTGAACTTTCGGCAGCTCTGGGTGAATAGCCGCAAAGCCACGCGGGCCCGCACGCCCAACCACGACAACCTGCCGCGCCTGCTGAGCTGGGACACCGACCAGCGCGAGGCCGTGGTTCCGGCTGCGGCAGTAGGGGCCGTGCGGCAGCCAGGCCAGCTGGAAATGGTGCTGCATCAGATGTGGGCCGTGAACGTGCTGCGCGTCCGCACGCTGACAGTCACAGGTGACAAGGCCCGCGTCACGTTTCACGAGCCCGAAAGCCGGATTCAGTTTGAGCACCCCTGGCCCCGGCCCATTATCGACGGCAAAAACGGCAGCTCGGCCTTTTACCTGACCAACGCCGCGGAACTGCTCGACCAGCCCGGGGAGTGGTTTCTCGACGCCCCGCGCGGGCAGATTCTCTACTGGCCGCGCCCGGGCGAAAACCTGAGCACTGCGCAAGTAATAGTGCCTGCCCTCCAAACCCTGGTGCGCGTGGCGGGCTCACTCGACCAGCCCGTGAGCCATGTGCAGTTCAAAGGGCTGACCTTTGCTTATACCACCTGGCTGCGGCCCTCCGAGCAGGGCCACGTGCCGCTGCAGGCGGGCCTGTTTATGCTGGATGCCTACTCGCTGCAAACGCCCGGCACTCCCGACAAGAAAGACCTCGAAAACCAGGCCTGGCTGGGCCGCCCGCCGGCGGCCGTAGAGCTCAGCAGGGCCCATCATACCGGCTTTACGCGCTGCCGCTTCCTGCACCTGGCCTCCGCCGGGCTCGACTACCAGAGTGGCACCCACGACGACGCGGTAACGGGCTGCACCTTCCGCGACATTGCCGGCAACGGCATCCAACTGGGCAAGTTCTCCGACGAAGGTACCGAAACCCACCTGCCCTACAACCCCACCGACCCGCGCGAAATCTGCACCAGCGAGGTGCTGGAAAACAACCTGCTGACCGACTGCGGCAACGAAGACTGGGGCTGCGTGGGCATTGCGGCCGGCTACGTGCGCCAGGCCACCATCCGCCACAACGAAATTGCCCAGGTGCCCTACACCGGCATCAGCCTGGGTTGGGGGTGGACCAAAACGGCCAATGCCATGCACGGCAACCGAGTGACCCAGAACTACATCCACCACTACGCCCAGCACACCTACGACGTGGCCGGCATCTACACGCTGTCGGCCCAGCCCGGCACCGTCATCAGTGAAAACCGGGTAGAGGAAATCGGCCGCGCGCCCTACGTGCACGACCCGGACCACTGGTTTTACCTCTACCTCGACGAAGGCTCCTCGGGCATTACGGTGCAGGACAACTGGTGCCCCACGGAGAAGTTTCTGGCCAATGCCAACGGGCCGAACAACGTCTGGACCAACAACGGGCCGAGGGTGAGCGACGCCATCAAGCAGGCCGCTGGTCTGGAGCCTGCCTACCAGGACCTGCGCGCCGGCAAGTAAAAGTATTGCTGCACGCCATCATTCCTAACTGCCAGCCAGTCATTTTCTAACCTTATCCGATGCTAAACTCCCGCTTAAACCGAATTGCTTTCGTCGTGACCCTGGCGCTGGGACTTTGTGGGGAAGTGCGGGCCCAACGCCGCGCCACCTGGATCTGGTACCCCGGCGACTACGAAATCTGGCTCAGCAACCAGATGCAGAACCGGCGCACCGAGCGGGGCTCGTTCTTTCCGCCCTTCTGGCGCCTCGACAGCCACTACGCCCTGGTTGACTTTCACCAGGATTTCGACCTGAAAGAAGCCGAGCAGATAGAGCTGCGGGCCGAGGGGCAGTACAACGTCAAGCTCGATGGCAAGCTCCTGACTGGTGCGCCCGAGCAGCTGACGGTGCCCGCCGGCAAGCACCGGCTCAACATCAAGGTGTATAACCAGCAGCACGTGCCGGCCGTGTTTGTGCGGGGTAAAACCATCGGCACCGACGGAAGCTGGCTGGTCACTTTCGAGGACAAGGAGTGGATTGACGCCTCGGGCAAGGTCTCGGACCAGTCGGGCACGACGTGGCTGACGGCCGGCTCCTGGAACTTCGACGACGCGCAGGCCCTGCCCTCAGCCTTTCAGCTCAGAACCGAGCCACGGCGGGCCACTCGGGTCACGCGCAACGCGGATGGTAGCCTGCTGGTAGATTTCGGGCGCGAAACCTTCGGCTACGTGCGCCTGCACGGCCTGCAAGGGCAGGGGCCTGCCACGCTGTACTTCGGCGAGTCCAGGGAGGAGGCGCTGAGCGTGGAGGGCTGCGAAACCCTGGAGCGTCTGGAGATTAACCAGCCCCAGAAAGCCGATAAGCTCACCACTTTATCCAAGGCATTTCGCTACGTGAATATCCGGCCTGAGCAGGGCGTCACGCTGGATTCGGTGTCGATGCTCTACGAATATGCGCCCGTAACCCAGCGGGGCCGGTTTCGCAGCTCGGACGCGCAGCTGAACAAAATCTGGGACGTGGCCGCCTACACCATGGACCTGACCACCCGGGAGTTCTTCATCGACGGCATCAAGCGGGACCGGTGGGTGTGGTCGGGCGACGCCTACCAGAGCTACCTGATGAATTACTATCTGTACTTCGACACGCCTACGGTAAACCGCACCACCTTCGCGTTGCGCGGCAAAGACCCGGTAACGAGCCATGTGAACACCATCATGGACTATACCTTCTACTGGTTTATCGGCATCTACGACGCCTACCAGTACACCGGCGACAAAACCGTGGTGCAGCAGCTCTACCCGCGCATGCAGAGCCTGATGGACTACTGTCTGAGCCGGCGCAATCAGGATGGCTACATGGAAGGACTGGCCGGCGACTGGGTGTTCATCGACTGGGCCGACGGGCTGAGCAAAAAGGGCGAAGTCAGCTTCGAGCAGCTGCTCTTGTGCCGCAGCCTGGAAAGCATGGCCCTGTGCGCCAATCTGGTAAACGACCAGGCCGGGGCTCGTAAGTACCAGCAGCTGGCTGCCGACCTCAAGGCGAAAATCTTTGCTACGTACTGGAATGCCGAAAAAGGCGCCTTGGTGCACAGCCGCGTGAACGGGCAACCGACCGAGCACGTGACGCGCTACGCCAACATGTTCAGCATCTTCTTTGGCTACCTCACGCCCGCGCAACAGCAGCAGGTCAAGCAGTCGGTACTGCTGAACTCGCAGGTGCCCAAAATCACGACGCCCTACATGCGCTTCTACGAGCTCGAAGCCCTCTGTGCCCTGGGCGAGCAGCCCTACGTGCTGAAGGAAATGAAAAGCTACTGGGGCGGCATGCTCGAGTTGGGCGCCACCTCGTTCTGGGAGGAGTATGACCCCTCGAAAAAGGGCCCCGAGCACCTGGCCATGTACGGCCGGCCCTTCGGTAAGAGCCTCTGCCATGCCTGGGGCGCCAGCCCGATCTACCTGCTGGGCAAGTATTACCTGGGCGTCAAGCCGCTTTCGGCCGGCTACACCACCTACGAAATCGTGCCCAGCCTGGGCGGCTTAGAGTGGATGGAAGGCACCGTGCCCACGCCCCAGGGCGACATTACGGTGCGCGCCACGGCCCGGCAACTCAAGGTAAAAGGCGCCGCCGGCACTGGGGTTTTACGGTTCACCAGCAAGTCGAAGCCCAGCTGCAAGGGCACCCGGATTCAGGCTAAGGGCAACGGGCAGTACGAGTTGCCGCTGGCGCCGGGCAAAGAGTACGTGGTGTCGTATCAGGCCGCGGATTGAGGGCGTCTTTTGCCTGTCACCCTTCAGCTGGATACGCTTAGCGAAGGACCTTGTTCTGCTGCGCGACAAGCAGTATTCACCGTGCAAAAGCCCTTTGCCACCCAGGTGGCAAAGGGCTTTTGCACGGTGGTAAAACGGTAGTGAGGTAGGTCCTTCGCTCCACTTCATTGCTTCGGGATGACAGATGAAAAACAACGAAGCCACTATTATTCCAGCATTACCACCACATCGACGCGGCGCGAGTCGGGCGTGACGAGAAGCTTCTGCACTTTCCCGTCTTTCACCACGCACTCCACCGTAGTCTGGTAGGGCGCGTGCAGCTTGAAGTGCACGTCCCAGCTTTTGGGCCAGGCTGGGAGTAGGTAAATTTTCCGGTCGTCGGTTTGCAGCAGCATTTCCTGCAGCCCGATCATGCCCGCCCCGCCCCAGTTGTGGTCGGGGGCCCAGTCGTAGCCCGGGCCCCAGAAAGCCGGGAAGCGGCGGCCCGAGTCCTGCAGCTTCAGCAGGGTCAGGGCGGCGGCTTCGTCGGTCAGGCCCAGGCGGGCGGCGAAGATGTTGTGCTGCTTCCAGCCGATGTGGGAGCGGAATTTCTGCACGTCCGGGTCGTGCAGGTAGGTGTTAAGGGCCGTTTCCAGGTCGGGCCGGCCGATGCCGTACTCGGCCCAGGGAAACACGGGGTAGAGCTGGGGGCTTTCCACGTTGTTGACCCGCTCCCAGGATTTGGCCGGAGCAATCAGCCGGTGCCCGTTGACTTCCCGGAAGCTGATGGCGGGAATCCGGCTGAGCATACCGGCCCAGCCTTTCCGCTGCTCAGCCGTGCCGTAACATGCTGGCAGGGCCAGCAGACGGGTCAGCACGGTGCGCAGGCCGCTGATGGTAGCCGTCGAGTTATAGGCCATCTTGTAGGTTTCGGCGCCCGAGCCGGGGTAGAGTACCAGGTGGCCTTCTCCGTCCAGGGCCTTGGCCCCGCGCTGCCGGGCCAGCTGCTGGTAATGCTGGTCGAAAAACGTGAGGCAGCTTTCCACGAAAGGCAGATACGTGCCCACGTCGTGGCCGGCATAGCGGCCGGTTTCGAGCATCATCAAACAGAATTCGAGCACCGTATCCCACTCGTATTCCAGCCAGGCGTTGTACTCCAGGCCGGGGTCGAAGCCGGGCGGGCGTTTCCAGCCGTACTCGGCCGGATTGGGCAGGCCGAAGTTTTCGAGCTGCTCGGTAAAGCAGGCCCCGGGGTGGTTCCAGTAGGTCTGGCTGCGCAGCTCTGCGTTGTGGAGCAGGCGCAGGTAGAAGTCGAACTGAGGCTTCAGCAGGGCCGCGTCGCCGCTTTTGAGTAGGGGCCAGTACACCAGCCGCTGGTTCTGGGCCGTGTGGGTGCCGCCGCCCCAGTTGCGAAAGTCAGGCGTGAAGCGCAGCGTAGAGTCGGTCAGGGCCGGGTCGTAGGTAAAGAGGCCGCCGTTGAACTTGGTTGGATAGGCGCCCAGGGCATTGCAGCCCAGCATATAGCGCATGAGCTGGTAGTTGCGGCCCGCCTGCCACTGCGGGGTAGTGGCTGTGGCCTTGTCGGGCTCAATGTGGATGAAGCTGCGCTGCCAGAAGGCCTGCCACCAGGCCAGGGTCTGCTGCCGGGCGGCCTTTGGGTGTTGCCGGGCCGCTTGCTGGGTTTGCCGTAGTTGCTGCTGCCACTGCACCAGACTGGGCGTGTAGCTCGTGTGCAGGGTCAGCGTGAGAGCGTGGGAGCGGGCCGGAATGCGGCTTTGCAAAGCGTAGCTGCGGTAGGGCGTGCGTTGGTACTGGCCATCGGTAGTTCCGGCCGGCTGTAGGTTGGCGCCCGAAAGCACGCCGCCGAAAATCAGGTTCTGCAAGGGGTTGAACAGCTGGTCTTTCGCGGCAGCCAGGCCCTGCTGCTGCACGGCCACGTCGAAGACCGTGCGGGCGCGGTTCTGGTGCACGAACTCTACCGCGCCGTCACGAAAAGTGACGCTGTCGGCCCAGGTACAGACCTCGCCCTGGGGCGCCCACTTGTAGGAGTTCTGGTTGTTTTCCTTGCCTTTGGTCGCACGGTCCTGGTGGCGCCAGGTTTCGTAGCCGGCCGTGGCCGTCAGCTTCTCGGTGCTGCTCACCTCCACGTGCACCACCGGTCGGAACACCTCGACCCAGATATGCACGCGGGCCGAGCTTTTGCCCACGGTGCCGGTCAGCGTCACGTCGCCGGTGTGCAGGTTGAGCTGCTGCCGGAACGTGCCGCCGGCAAACGGGTTGGGCGAGAGGCGCAGGCGCACCCGGCCTAGCTTAAGCAGGCTGTTGTTCTCGTCGAAAGTGCCGCTGCGGGCCACGTAGAACAGCACGTCGCCACCTTCACTCCACACGTTCAGCCCCACGTCGCCGCCCCCGCAGGGCATGGATTCGGCGCTATTACGGCTGGGGCTGGTCCAGGTGATGTTGTTGGTGGATAGCTCGTTTTGAGCGGTGCTGCGAAGACTAAAGGGCAGCAGTAGGAGCAGGAGCAACCAGCGGCGGGGGTGAAGCGCCCGGTTCATTGCTGCCAGTCGTCGGTGCGGAACGAGGACACGGGCAGGCCTTCGGTGCTGAAGAGCGTGGCCCGGGTGAAGTCCTGGAAGGCGTAGCGCACGGCCACGGGCACCTTCACCGCCTCGGCCGCCACGGTGATGACGCTGCCGCTGATGCTGGCCTTGGCGGGGTAAAACTTCTGGTCGGCTCCAGCCACTTCGAAGCCCGCTAGCGCCTCCCCAAACGAAGTCAGGCCGTTGGGCGCGTCGCGAAATTTGACCAGGGCCGCGCCGTCTTTCACTTCCAGCGACTCGTAGGCCGGACTCACCGCCCCGAAGCCCTTACGGCCGTAGGTCTTGGCCAGGGCCAGCAGGGCCAAGCGCTGCCCGCCGGGCTCCTTACGCATGGGGTGAATCGAATTTTCCTCGCCCACGTCGAGCAGCACGGCCATGGCCGCGTTGGGAATCTGGCTTTCAGCCTTGCGCTGGGCGTCGCGCAGGAAGGCCGAGTTGAACTTGACGCCCTTGTTGTAGGGCGGCAGCTGGGCGTAGTTGTAGGGCGCAATCTGGGCGTAGTAGAAGGGGAATTCTCCCATGCCCCACTCCGCGCGCCACTGCTTCACCAGGGCCTGCAGCCGGGCCGGGTACTCGTCGGGGTGCTCGTAGTTCGACTCGCCCTGGTACCATAAGGCCCCGCGGATGCCGAAGCCCGCCACCGGGTGCAGCATGCCGTTGTAGAGCGTGGTGGGCGTGCGGTTCACGACTTTGATGGAGTCGGTTGTGGCCGGCAGGGTTTCGCCCGCGAACTGCCGCAGGGTTTCGGCGCTCATCCAGGCCTCGATGGTCGAGCCCCCGTAGCTGCAGTTGATCAGGCCAATAGGCACGTGGAGCTGCTCTTGCAGCAGGCGGCCGAAATAATAGGCCGTGGCGCTGAAATTGGCTACCGCCTCGGGCTCAGCCACTTTCCAGGCGAAGGGCTTGCTGTTCTGCTTGGGTTCGGTGCGGGAGTTGCGCGGCACGTTGTAGAGACGGATGTTGCTGTTGGCCGACCGAAGAATAGCCTCGTTGGAGTTCAGAATCGGCTGGCCCTTGAAGCCCTTCATCGGCATTTCCATGTTCGACTGCCCCGTGCACAGCCAGACTTCGCCCACCAGCACGTTCTGCAAGGTCAGCGGCTTGGCGTCGCCGCTGAAGCGCAGGGTGTAGGGTCCGCCGGCGGCCGGGGTCTTCACTTTCAGCTTCCAGTGGCCTTTCTCGTCAGCTTGGGTCTGGTATTTGGCCTTGCCCCAGGAGGGTGCCACCGTAATGGTAGCGCCCGGCCGGGCCCAGCCCCAGACCGCGCACTCGGCCTGCTGCTGGAAAATCATGTTGTCGGTGAAGATGGAGGGCAGGCGCAGCTCAGCCCGCAGCAGCACCGGGGCCAGCAGCAAGAGGCAGGAAAGCAGAAAGGACTTGGAATTCATGTGGAAAGCAGGGCAAGTAGTGTAGAAACGCAACCGTGCGTTTCCGGCATTGCTGATGTTGTTCGTTCCATCGGTTGTCGTTCAACGACGAGACGCAACCGAAGGAAGCCGGTAGCCAAGGTTGCGTCTCGACATGCGTGGCGACTACCGGCTCAGCGGAATCCAGACTTCCATGTCGGCGTGGCCGCGGTTGCCCCAGGCGTAGTAGGGCACCAGGGTGAGCGGCACGGTAGTCGGCTTGCGGCCGGAGAGGGTGCGGTAGAGCTGCCCGGTCCACTGCGGCCCGGGGGCCAGCTCGCCCTTGCCCGTTAGGCTCATCATGGGGCTGCCCTCCACAGTTATTAGCTTAGGCGTGAGCTTGGTACCGGCCGGAATAGTCAGGGCCGACAGGGGCTGGCCGGCGGGAAAGTCCTGGGTTTCGAGGCAGTACACGATGGGCCCGCGCTTGACGGCCACCTGGTTGCGGGTTTCTTCCACCAGCGGGTTGGCTTCCACCAGCCGTGCGGGCATGGGCAGCTGCAGCTCCACCCGGTCACCGACCTGCCAGCCGCGGCTGACTTCGGCGTACGTGCCGGGCTGTAGCGGCATGTTCTGGGTTTTGCCATTGATGAGCAGTTTAGCTCCTTCCGCCCAGCCCGGAATGCGCAGAAACAGGGAAAACGCCTGGGTCGGGGCTTGTTGTACGGTGAGCTGGATAGCGCCGTCCCAGGGATAGTTGGTTTGCTGCTGGAGCTTGAGCGGGGAGCCGTCCTTGAGCGTGGTGCTGAGCGTGTTGCCGCCGTACAGGTTCAGCCACAAACCCTTGTCCGAGACGCTGTACAAATAATTGCTCACCTCGGCCACGGTGCGCACCACGTTGGGTGGGCAGCAGTTGGAGAGGCTGATGTAGTCGACGCGGTCCTTGCTCCAGCGCTGCTGGAAGGGCAGGGCTGCGGAAGTCGCCAGCGGGTTGGTGTAGAGAAACTTTGTGCCGTCGAGGCTGATGCCCGACAAGACGCTGTTGTGGAGGGCCGTTTCGAGCACGTCGGCGTACTTGGCCTCGCCCGTGACCTGCAGCATGCGCCAGTTCCAGAGCACGTTGCCGATGTTGGCGCAGGTTTCGCCGTGGGCCGTGTGGTTGGGCAGCTGGTAGTCGCGCCCGTAGGCCTGGTGGATTTTCTGCACCGTGTCGGGCTTGTAGGCCGTGCCGTCGGGCGAGACGCCGTCGTACAAGGCCCCGCAGGCCCCGGTGACGTACATTTTGCGGCTGGTCACGTCGTCCCACATCTTGTCGAGCGTCGTGAGCAGGGTCGCGTCGCCGGTTTCGGCGTACACGTCGGCTACCCCGGCGAAGAGGTAGTTGGCGCGCACGGCGTGGCCCCCGGCTTTTTGCATCTGCCGGAAGGGCAGGCGGTCCTGGTTGTCGTCGGTGCCAATGTCGGCAGCCAGCCCGCGGATGTTAATTAGCTGCTGGGCCAGCTCCAGGTAGCGCGGGTCCTGCGTGGTGCGGTACATTTCCACCACGCCCATGTAGTGGGAGGGGCAGATGGCGTTGCGGGCCAGCTCGGGCGAGGAGCGTTGATAGAAGTTGTAGAGGTAGTCGGTGGCCTTTTTGGCCAGGTCCAGCATCGAGGTTTTGCCGGTGGCGCGGTAGTGCACGCAGGCGGCCGTCATCAGGTGGCCCAGGTTGTAGCTCTCGAAGTTGAGCCGGTCCTGAAACGCGGTGCTCTTGCCCGTGTTCAGGGCGTTGATGGTAGCCTGGGTGTTTAGGTAGCCATCGGCCCGCTGGCACTTGGCAATGACGCCGATGGCCTCGTCCATCATCTGATTTAGCTGCGGGTCGTGGGTGGTGGCGTAGGTGGCGGCCACGGCTTCGAGCAGCTTGTAGAAGTCCCCGTCGTGGAAGGGTGGGCCTTTATGCTCGCCTTTCTGCAACCCCGCCGCAATTTCGAAGTTGCGGAAAGAGTGGTTGCGGACCGGGTCATGGTAGAGCGCCCACATGGTCGGCAGCATGGACTGGCGGCACACCTCAAACCGGTCGGCCCAGAAGCTGCCCGCCTGCCACTGCACGCTGCCCACATCCACGCTGCTGAGGCGGGCATACCGGCTGGCCGAGGTATTGACCAGGCCCTTGCCCTGGGCAGCGGCGGGTGGGGTAGAAAAGGCGGCCAGGGCCAGCAAGGCGGCCGGCAGCAGGCGGGAAGAAAGAGAAGCCATAACAGAGGGGATAAAAGGCAAAGGCGGGCGTTACTCAGCGGAAACCCCGAGGCGAACCGGCCCGAGCAAACCAGCCGGCAACAGTGGTTTGGTAGCGGCCGGCGAGGGCGCGGTGGTGTGGGTCAGGCGCTGCTCGGGCGGCAGGGCCTGGTCGCCAATGAGGCGGTTGGCCCAGGTGTTGGTGACGAGGATGCGCAGCTGGTTGTCGCCTTTTTGCACGGCCGCGGTGATATCCACGCGGTAGGGTACCGTCCAGGCAATGCCGCAGGATTTGCCGTTCACCTGCACGTCGGCCAGGTTGGCTACTGTTCCCAGCTCCAGCCACACGCGCTGCGGGCCGCGCTTATTGGGCTTCCAGCGGAAAGACTTGGTGTACTCGGCCGTACCGGAATAGTGCCGAATGGCCGCGTCCGGGCTTTTGCTCCAATCCGTCAGCTCCGGGAAGGGAACTGGCTGAGCCGGGCCACCGGCCCGCGTATCGAAGCGCACCTGCCAGGGGCCGGCCAGGGTTTGCAGGGGTTGCACCTCGGTCCAATTGGCGCCGGTGCGGGCGGCGGTTTGGGTAGTTGGCTGGCGCAGCACCACGAACACCGAGCCGTTGGGTGCCAGCCGCAGGGGCAACTGCGTGCGACCATCAGCCATCTGCCATTGCCCGGCCACGCGGGTTTCCCCGCTCACCGCGTCCCAGAGTTCGGGCACCCGGCCCGTCACGCGTAAGGACAAGTGGATGGTTCGGGCGCTGTCGAGCTGGTTGGAAATGAAGTAGATGTCGAATCCGTCGCCCGCTCGGTGGTTCCAGGCCAGGCCTTGGGTCGGCTGCCCATTCACGGTCGCTACTACGTCGCGCGGTAGCCCCAGCGTCTCAAATGAGGCAGCGGGGTAAGGCCCCGGTACCACCCGGCCCTGACCGTAGGATACCGGCGTCACCACCGCAGCTGCCAGTGGACCATTCGAGGCGGGCAGTTGCGCGCTCAATTGCTGAATTTCCTTGTCGGCGGCCGGGAAGTTGCGCAGTTCGGGCGAGTGAGTGGGGCGCCGGTTCAGCAGCACGGTAGCGCCGGCCTGCACTAGCTCGCGCAGCCGCCGGGCCACAGCCGGCGACATGGCCGTGCTGTCCGGGTCCATGGGGTGGGCGCCGGGTACCACCAGCACCCCGTAGCTGGCTCCGCCGGGCAGCTCAATGCGGCCGTTGCGCACGGTGGCCAGGCGCAGCAGCGCGTCCTTATTGAACGAGTCGTAGGCGTAGCCGCGCAGCGGATCAACCAGTTGCTCGGCCGTGGCCATATTCGCCGAGGCCGACACTTTTTCCGGCTGCTCCCGCATGGGCAACCCTACGTTGGCCATGCGCTGCCTTTCCCGGGCTACCGTGGCCTCCCCGAAGATGCCGGGCAGGGTCGAGACCAGCCGGTCGGGCAGCAGGGCCCGGCGTGGGGTTTCTTCGCCCGTAAACACGGCCACGTCCACCACCGGGCGGCCCAGCTGCAGCAGGGCCTGGCAGCGGCGGGCGTAGTCGACCCAGGCGCGGCCGGGCTGCCACCAGGTTTGGTCGCGCTGGAAAAACAGGCCGATGCCGCTGAGCGTCATGCCGGGCTGCCGGCCAAGCCAGGGGTTGTGCACGAAGACGTGGTAGACCATCCGGTTGACGCCCAGCGCGTAGTTGCGGTCCTGCAGGACTTTGAGCATGCCCGGATGCTCATCCCAGGCCAGCTTGAGCTCGGTGAAGGCCTCGGCCTGCACGATGTTCTTGCCGTAGATATGCGCCCCCGAAATGGCGTCGAACATGTCGTTGGGCTTGTCGTGGGTGGGGCTGCGCAGCCAGAACTCGCCCATGGGCACGTCGGCGTGCTGGTAGTGCAGCAGCCCGTCACTGACCATGGTGGGGGCAATGGCCTCGGCCGAAAACGTGCAGCCGTGGGCGTGGGCCCGCTCTTTGAGCGTCACGTAGAACTTGTCGTTCACCAGCTCGGCAATGGTTTGGCGCACATCGGCCAGCACCCGCTCCGAGACGTCGGCGCTTTCCAGGGGCACGCCGGTCAGTACCGGCAGGTAGGGCAGCAAATCGTAGCCTCGGCGCTGCTGGAACTCGGTGGCAAAGTTTGTCGACCAGTTCTGGGAGCCGCACTCCCAGCTGTCCACATGAAACATTTTCAGCACCCGACCAGCCAGTTCCGGCCCACCCTGGCGCGCGGCTTCCCCAAACCAGCTGTCGAACTGCAGCTGCACGGCCGCGGGGTTGAATTTGTCACACTCCAGGCCCCGGGCCCCGCCGCCGGTGGTGTTGATCTGGCCCGTGGAGCCGTGGCCCACGCGCAGGATGGTCCAGTTGCCGGGCGGCGCGGTCCAGGTCAGGCGGCCGTTGGCGTCCATCTTGCCGGTCAGGTTCACGACTTTATTGAGCGGTACGCACAGCGAAGCGGGGAGTTGCTGGGCGGTGGTGCGCGGACTCACGCGCCATACTTCGCCATTTTTGCCTTCGTAATGGTTGATGCGCGCCTCACCCGACAACCGGATTTCCGTCACCTTCAACGACTGTTTCCACTTGGCCGCGTCGAGGTCCTCGGCTCCCGGTTCCGAGCCAGCCGGGTCGTACACAAACCGGAAAAACCGCGCCGTAGTGGCCGGAATGGCGTGTGTCACGGCGCTGCTGTCCTGCCAGCCGCTGCGGGGTGGCGTCAGTTGCACGACGGGCCGGAAGGTGCGGCCGTCGGCGCTGACTTCCACCCGCAGGCGGTTGGCCTGGTAGTTATAGCCCGTTGACCGAATGCGGATGGAGCGGCAGGTGAAGGGCTGCGCGTAGGCGTACTGGATCCAGCCTGGCTCACTGGTTTTCAAGCCTTCCTTGTTGCCTGGCACGGCCAATAACTCCGGCTTGGTGCCCGCTATGCTGCTTGTAACCTGCGGTTTAGCGGTGGTAGTCGTAGCGCCCGCAGGAGTAGGGTAGGCGTACACGGCAATGTCGCGGTAGTAGTTCTGCACGGTGGCAGCTTTCAGCAGCACCTGGCTGATGCGACGGCCGCCCTGCACCTGGGTTTGGGTGTGCACCACCTTCTGCATCGAGAGCTCGGGCGTAATCCAGGGGCCACCGGCCAGCGCAAACCCGTCGCTGACGTGCATGGCCAGTTTCAGGTTGAGGCGTTCGGCTTCGGTCATGGCGTGCTTCACCATCTGCCACCAGCGCGGGGACAGCTGCTCGGCGGGCGGGGTAATGGCCGGCGGATTTTCCGCGCCCTTGATGGGCATGAGGTAGGCCCCGCCGATGCCCGCTTCGCGCATGGCTTCCAGGTCGGCAGTGAGGCCCTCGGGCGTGACGGCCGCGTTCATCCAGTACCAGAATACCCACGGCTTGGCCGCCTCGGGTGGGTTCTGGAAGGCCGCTTGTAAGTCAACAGGCACCGCGCTGGATTGCGCCTGCGCCGTTTGGCTGGCCACGCAGATGGCAAAGCTGAGCAGCAAGCCGAATGTAAAGGAAGAAGAAGTGAGTCTACAGTTCATGCTACAGTTTGCCGGTGCTGCCGACAGTAGACGGTTTGCTTTCCCCAGTGCCCTGCTTGCTACCAAACCGGACTTTGCGGGCCAGGGTGCTGATATCTGTCTTTTTACCCGCTATGGGCAGCAGATAGAAGCTGTAGCTGTAGGGTTTGGCGGGCAGCTGGTACTTGTCGATGGGGGCGGCTTGGGCATCCCAGCTGGTGTTGCCCCCGACGCCCATTTGGGCTAGGTCAATGTTGAGGGTGACGAAACCGGCGTCCTGGAGCTTGTTGGTGTGGCGAGCCTTTTGGATGTTTTGCTCGGTGTGCGGCCAGGCGCTCATGCTCAGCAGGCTATCGGCCACCACCAACAGGCCGGTGTTTTGCTTGTCGGCCAGGTGCATCCAGCGCACATCGGTGCGGTTGGCGTACTCCATCGGCACCACGTACGAATCGGCAAACTCACTGAGCGGCTGGCTATAGATGCCCGCATCGAAACCGTAGCGCCGGTCGATGTAGTTTTCCATGGGCCCGCGGCCGTAGAAGCTGATGTTGTCGTAGGCGCGCTTAATGCCGACTTGCATGCCCACCCGCGGAATGTTGGGCAGGCCGGCGGCGGGCATTAGGGCGTAATCTACTTTCAAGGTGCCGTCGCCATTCACGGTGTACGCCACGCGCAGCGTGGTTTTACCGTCGATGAGCGAGTAGGTGCCGGTGAGGCTAGGCTGGCTGGGGTTCGACTTATCCAGGGTCAGGTTTTGCAGCTTGGGTTCCGTTGCGAACCACTCTTTTAGCTTCTTGTCGGCCTTCCAGCCGCGCCGGTCGTTGTCGGTGAGTGGGCGGGTGAAGTGCGGCAGGAGCGGGGTGGCCAGCTGCTCGGTGCCGCGGTGGCGGTAGGAGGTCAGCGCGCCGGTGGTTTTGTCGATGGTCACCTGGAAGTTATTGCCGCTCAGCGTGTAGGCGGCGGCTTCGTCGCGCACCGCTACGGCCGGATACTTAGCGGTTTTGGTTTGCGGCTGGGCCAAGCCACTCAGGGCAAACTGGTTGCTGGCTACTTCGTGGCCTCTCGGAGCCCAGTTGGTGGCCTCGGGCAATGTGAAGGAAATTGTGGCCAGATACTCGGCGCCCGCCTTCATCTTCGGCAGGTAAGGTTTGAGGTTGAGCACCGTGTCGCGGCCGGCCGCTAGGCGCAGCCGGGGCAGCGGTTTGGTGCTTACCACCCGGCCATCTTCGCGCACCACCAGCGCCACCGCGTAGTCAACTGCCGACTTCATAGCGTGCCGGTTCTCGACTTTTATCAAGTTCTTGCCAGCATCAGCCAACGTGCATTCCAGCGGTTGATACACCCGCTTGCACTCGTAAATGGCCGCGTGGGGTTTGCCGTCGGAAGCTACGATGCCCTTGATGGTGAAGTCGTCGTAGTATTTCTCCTGGAAGTCGCCACCGTAGGCATAGAAGGCCGTGCCAGCGGAGTCGCGCTTCTGCAAGCCCTGGTCTTTGAACTCCCAGATGCAGCCGCCAATCACGCGTTTGGTGGCACGCCAACCGTCCCAGAACTCCTTCATGTTGCCGGTAGCATTGCCCATAGAGTGGGCGTATTCGCAGAAGAAAATAGGCCGGGTGTCGCCGTTTTGCTGGTTGGCTAGCAGCTCGCCAGTGAACAAGCCGGGGTACATGCGGCTCACCATGTCCACGTAGGCCTGGTCGCGGGGCGTTTGGATGCGGTAGGCATGGTTTTTTGGGTAGGCGGGGTCGTTGGGGTCGATGTAGCCTTCCACGTGCGGGTCGCCCATGGCGGGCTCGTAGTGGATGGGCCGGGTGATGTCGAAATCGTGCAGCCAAGCCGCCATAGCCGCGTGGTTCGGCCCGCGCCCCGACTCATTCCCGAGGCTCCAGAAGATGATGCTGGGGTGGTTTTTGTCGCGCAAGGCCATGCGCATGCTGCGTTCCTGATAGGCGGCAGTCCAGGCCGGGTCGTTGCTGAGCTTGGAACCCAGGCCGTGGGTTTCCAGGTTGGCTTCGTCGATTACCAGGATGCCGTACTCGTCGCAGAGGTCGTAGAAATACGGGTCGTTGGGGTAGTGGCTGGTGCGGATGCAGTTGAAATTGAACTGCTTAAGCGTGCGCACGTCTTCCCGGATATCCTCCCGCGACACGGCCATGCCCTTGGTGGGGTGGTGGTCGTGGCGGTTGACGCCGTAGAGGTAGGTTTGCTTGCCGTTGATGAGCAGCTTACCGTTGTCCTTGGAAAATTCGATGCTGCGGAAGCCCACTTTGCAGCTTTTGGCTTCCAGCACCGCCCCGGTTTTGTCGGTGAGCGTGAGGACCAGCGTGTAGAGGTTGGGCGCTTCGTCGCTCCACTTCAGCGGGTTGCGCACCGTGGTTTCCAGCAAGCCGAACTTGGCGTTGTCGAGGCGCGGGTAGGGCTCGTTAATGATGCTTTCGGCGGTGCGCTGCAAGGGCTGAGCTAGCACCGCCTTGCCGGTTTTATCGTAGAGTTGGGCCACTACTTGGTAGCCGCTCAGGTCGTTGTTGCCGGTCAGGTTTTCCAGGCGCGGCCGGATGCTCAACACCGCATCTTTGTACTGTTTATCTAGCTTGGCCTGCCAGTGGAAGTCGGCCAGGCGCATTTTCGGCTCGGCCAGCAGCAGCACCTCCCGGTAGATGCCGCTGAGCCGCCAGTGGTCCTGGTCTTCCAGATACGAGCCATCCGACCAACGGATTACCTGCACCGACACGACGTTTTCGCCGGCTTGCAGGTAGGGCGTCACGTTGAACTCGGAGGGTAAGCAGCTATCCTCGCCATAGCCCAGAAACTTGCCGTTCACCCACACCTTGAACGCCGAGCTAACGCCGCCAAAGTGCAGCGTCACGTTCTGATTTTGCCAGCCCGCAGGCACCGTGAAGGTGCGTTGGTAGGAACCCACGCCGTTGTAGTCCTGCGGCACGAAGGGCGGATTCACGGGCCGGAATGGGTACTTGGCGCTCTTGTAAATCGGCAAATCGTAGCCGTTCATTTCCCAGTTAGCGGGCACGGCCAGCTGCTTCCAGCCACTCACGCGGCTCTTGTAGAAATCCTTGGGCGCATCACTGGGCTTACTGGCGAAGCTGAAGTCCCAGTTACCATTCAAATTCAGCAGGCGCGGCGTTTTGGACCGGTCGCCGAGCAGAGCGTCTTTTTCGGTGGGGAAGGAATAGGCCGTGGCCCGCGTCCGGTCCCGGTTCAGCTCCGTGATTTGCGGCATTTCCCAGGCGTCGCCCTCGGGGCCCGCGTAGATTTTGGGCGGGTTGGAAACGCCGGGAAAGAAGTACACGCTGGCTTCCTGGGCGCGGAGCAGTGAGGGAAATAGCAGCAGGAATGCCCAGACGAGGAGCCTCACCCCCCGGCCCCCTCTCCTCAACGGAGAGGGGGTGCCACGGCGGCATTGTTTAGCAGAACAAGTATCTATGGGACGCATCATCTATTTTGTTCGTAGTCAATTTTTTTCGTCAGGCTCCCCTCTCCTTTTCGGAGAGGGGGCCAGGGGGTGAGGCCCCACTACCGGCTCGTCAGCGTTACCGCTGCGGGCGCCAGCCCCTCAGCGGTGGCCTGCACCGTAATGGTGCCGCCTTTTTCGGTGGTTTGAATGATGGCTAGGCACATGCCGTTGTAGGCCTTGCGGGAGTCGGCTTTAAAGGATTCTAGACTAGCTTGGTAGCCGTTGTCCACGCCGGCCACAACGCCGGGGCCGCTGACGGCGAACTTCACCAGGTTGGCAGCATCAGGAACTAGGTTGCCGGCGGCATCCAGCACGCGCACCGTCAGAAAGGACAGGTCTTTACCGTCGGCTTGCAGCTTGCTCCGGTCGGCGGTTAGCTCGATTTTGGCGGCTGGACCGGCAGTGCTGATGGTACGCGTCAGGACGGTTTGGCCGGCTTTGCGCGACACGGCTTGCAGCGTGCCGGGGGCGTAGGGCACGCGCCAGAATACGTGCAGGTCATTGGAGGTTTTTTTTCTAGTGCCCAGCGACTTGCCATTCAGGAGTAGTTCCACTTCGTCGGCCTGGTTGTAGTAGGCCCACACGTCCACGGTCTGGCCGAGCTGCCAGTTCCAATGCGGTAGCAGGTGCAGCACGGGCTGGGTGGTCCACTCGCTCTGGTAGAGGTAGTAGGCGTCCTTGGGGAAGCCGGCCAGGTCGATGACCCCGAAGTAGGAGCTATGCGCCGGCCAGGGGTAGGGTAGCGGCTCGCCCAGGTAGTCGAAGCCGCTCCAGACGAAGGTGCCGGTCAGGTGCAGGTTCTGCTTGAGGGCGCCCCAGGCGGCTTCGTGGGTGGCGCCCCAGTAGGGCCGGGCGTTGTCGTAGCTGGAGGCCGTGAAGTCGGGGTTGCCGGTGGTGAACTTGGTTTTGCCGTCCAAGGGCCAAACGCGGACACTGTCGGAAGGCATATCGTAGTGCCCGCGGGTTTCGAAGGCGGCGGCGGTTTCGGTAGCCAGGAAGATTTGGCCGGGAAAGCGCTGGGGCAGCTTGGGGTATTCCGCGTGCTTGTAGTTGAAGCTCAGCACGTCGAGCACACTGGCCTGGCTGATGAAGTTCTTGTCGGGCTCCTGCTCCGTGAGGGCTGAGGTGACGGGCCGGGTGGGGTCAAGGCGCTTCACGGTGGCGGTCAGCTCCTTGGCGAGGCGCGTGCCGGTGCTGTCGAACTGCTCCCGGATTTCGTTGCCGATGCTCCAAATGAATACTGAGGGGTGGTTCCGGTCGCGGAGCACCATATCTTCCAGGTCGCGGCGGTGCCATTGCGGGAAGTCGAGGTGGTAGTCTTTGCCGTTCTTCTTTTTCTGCCACATGTCGAAGGCCTCGTCCATCACCAGAAAGCCCATCCGGTCGCACAGGTCCAGCAGCTCGGGCGCCGGCGGGTTGTGCGACATCCTGATGGCATTGCAGCCCATAGCCCGCAGGATTTCCAGCTGCCGCTCGGCGGCCCGCACGTTGAAAGCCGCCCCCAGCGCCCCCAAATCGTGGTGCTGATTGACGCCCTGAATGCGCAGCACTTGGCCGTTCAGCAGAAAGCCTTGCGGCCCAAACACGGCGGTGCGCACGCCCAGGGTCGTTTCGTAGGAGTCAATAGCCTTCTTACCGCGCAGTACAGAGGTCTGCACTCGGTATAGGTAGGGCCGCGTGGTTGACCACAGCTGCGGGTTGCTGAGGCTGAGGGACTGGGCCACGCGGGTGGTGGAATCGGTCAGGCGGATGTTTTGGGTGAGTTGCCGGGCCACTTCCTTGCCCTGCGCATCCAGCACCACTGTTTGCAGGTTCACTGACCCTTGTCCGCCCGCCGAGTTGCGGATCTGAGTTTGCACGGCCACCGTAGCGGCCGTAGTGCTAACCTGCGGCGTCGTCACGAAGGTGCCCCAGTGGTCCACGGCTACGGCGTTGGTGGTCACCAGCCGCACGTTGCGGTAGATGCCCGAGCCGGAGTACCAGCGCGAGTTCGGCTGCGCCGAATTATCGACGCGCACGGCCAGCACGTTGGGCTGGCCGGCGGGGCGCAGATGGGGCGTCAGGTCGTAGCGGAAGGAACTGTAGCCGTTGGGGCGGTGCCCCAACAGGTGGCCGTTCACCCACACGTCGCTGTGCTGGTACACGCCATCAAACTCGATGTAGACGCGCTTGTCCTTGGTAGCGGGCAGCGTGAACGTTTTGCGGTACCAGCCGATGCCGGTAGGCAGGCCGCCGCCCTCGGGCTTGGCGGGGTTCTTCTCGTCAAATTTGCCCTCAATGCTCCAATCGTGCGGCAAGGTCAGCTGCCGCCAGTTGGCATCGTTGAAGGCCGCTTCTTTTGCCTGCGCCTCGTCGCCTAGCAAGAACTTCCAGCCCTTGTTAAATTCCGCTACTACCCGCCCGGCTGGCCGCGGCTTGGCGTCGGCAGCTGGCCGGGTACCGAGCACTAACAGCAGCAGAAGGAAGGGGAGGAGACGGGGCATAGTGGTCGTTCTTGCGGTGGGCCTCACCCCCCGGCCCCCTCTCCGAAAAGGAGAGGGGGAGCCACGGCGGCGTGGGCGGTATCTTGTTTCTGTCAGGTAGGCTTTTACTTTATTTCGTTCGGCTCCCCCTTTCCTTTTCGGAGAGGGGGCTGGGGGTGAGGCGTACTACTTCGCTTCTTTCGGTTTCTTCACGGGCGGGGCAATGAAGGTGAGTTTGCTTTTGCCCAGGTCCTTGGAGGTGGCCACGGCAATGCCGCGCTGGTCGGGCTTGTTAACGGCGCAGTAGTAGTGATACACCACGCCTTTGTGCTTCACCACAAACGACTTATGGGCGAATAGCTCGTCGTAGGGTTCGGAGGGCTCGATTAGGTTGGCACCGGACCAGTCGGTCCAGGTTTGCAGGTCGTAGGAGCAGGCGAAGCGGTTCACTGCGCCCGATACGCCGGGGTAGAAGGCGCCGAAATAGAACATCACGTACAGGCCCTTGTCCACTTGGTCCAGCTGCTGGATGTAGGCGTCGCCGGTGATGCCTTTGTGGTGGTTGAGCACCGGGTTGCGCAGGTAGCGGCTCCAGTTTTTCATGTCGTCCGAGACGGCCATGCCGATGCGCTCTGCGCCCCGCTTGGTGTCCAGCGAGTCGCCGTTGGCGTTGTAGTACATCACGAAGGGGTGGCCGGTGCGCTTGCTCTTGTCCCAGATGACGGAGCTTTTGTATATGGTGTGGTTTTCCCACCAACGCACGTCTTTGTCGTCGGGGCGCAACACGGGCTGGGGCAGGCGCTGCCACTGGTGCACGGTGGTCGGGTCCTTCTCGGTGTAAGCCATGCCGATGGACAGCAGCCCCTTCTCGTAGCCCCGCGACTTACCCCCGAAATACGACATCCAATACTTGCCCTGGTAGGGCTGCCACTCGTAGCTGCCGCCCCATTTATAGTCCTGCAAGGCCACGTAGCCGGCTTTCTGGTTGGTATCCCAGTCGGTGGTGTCGGTGAAGGCCATGATTTTGCCTTTGGTTTCCCACTTCAGCAAGTCCTTGCTTTGCGCCAGCCAGGTTTCGTAGCCGCGTCCATCGTAGATGATGTAGGTCATCCACCACTGCCCGTTTTTGCGGAACACGCTCGGGCAGTCCATCTTCTTCTTGTTGTCGTCGGTTACCAGCACCAGCCCGTACTTGTGGGGCGTTTTCACTTCCTCGTACACCTTCTGCATCACGGCGGCCGGCACCTCTTTGGGCTTGCCGGATTGCGCGTGGGCGTACGTCTGGCTGAGGCAGGCAAGCAGCAAGTAGCAGGCGGATTTCAGTTTCATGCGGGGAGGAAGCGGGAAGGAATTAGTTGGTGTTGGCCGGCGTGCTGACCGTGAAATGGTAAGTGCCCGAACCCGTTTGGATGCGGGCTTTGCCATTTTCAATGCCCAGCAGCTTGAGTTCCGGGTAGCGGGCCAGCGGCTGCGTGCCTTCCAGAATGGTGGAAGTAGCTGTGGCCGGCAGATAAATAGTAGCGGTGGTGTTGGCCGGAATGGTGGTCGTCAGCTCGAAGCTGGTGGCGGTTTTCTTCCATTCGCTTTTGATTGGGCCGTAAGGTGAGTTATGGCTGGCGCTGGCGCTGGTCACGTCGCCCACCGGCTCAGGCCGGATGTCGATTTTGTTGAAGGCCACCGAACCCTCAGCGGGCCGAATACCCGCCAGCGCACCATAAAACCATTCCTGCAAGTGCCCCAGCATCAGGTGGTTGTTGGACACCGTGGGCAGCGCCGCCCACGATTCCGTCAGGGCGGTGGCGCCCTGGGCCAGCTGGTAGCCGTAGCCGGGCACGTCGGCGCGGTTGTTCATGGCAAAGATGACATCGGAGCGGCCGGCGTCTTCCAGCACGCGCAGCAGGTAGCGGTAGCCAATGTCGCCGGCCGTCAGGGCGTTGTTGCGGCTGCGGATATCCTGCACGATGTTCTCTACCACGGCGGCCTTGTGGGCGGGCTCTACCAGGCCCATGTACACGGCCATAGCATTGGCGGCCTGGCTGCCGGTGGCGTACTGTTTGGTGCTGGGGTTAAAGAACTTCTGGTTGAAGGCCGCCCGGACTTCGGTAGCCAGCTTGTCATACGCGGCGGCCTCTTGCGGCTTGCCTAGTAGGCGTGCCACTTGGCTTAGAATCGTGAGGTCGTAGTAATAAGTGGCGGTGCCGGTTACGCCCATGGGGGTTTGCTGCGAGGTGCCCGGCGGCTTGGGGCCCAGATCGTACCAGTCGCCGAGGCCCTGGTTGAGGATGTGGCCCTGGGCCTTAGTGCCGAGGTAGGCCACGTAGCGCTGCATCATGGGGTAGCTTTCTGCTAGCACCTGCTGGTCGCCGTACCACTGGTACACGTACCAGGGCAGAATGATGCTGGCGCTGCCCCACTCCGGCGAGTCGCGGAACATGTCGCCGCCCCACTCAAATTTCACGTACTCGGGCGCAATTTCCGGTACCAGCCCGTTTTCCAGCTGTGAAGTCTGCATGTCGTCAATGGTCTTGCGGCAGAGCGTGGCAATGTCGTAGCGGTAGCGGATGGAGGCGCCCATCAGGTGGGTTTGCTCCAGCCAGCCCAGCTTTTCGCGGTGCGGACAGTCGGTAAACACGCTGGCCATGTTGCTCTTGATAGACCAGTCAATCAGCGTGTTGGTGCGGTTGAATAGGTCGTTGGAACACGCAAATTCGCCCACCACCGGGGCGGCGTTGCGAGTGTGCAGCGCCGTCAGGGCCAGTACCACCGGCCGGTTGCGCGGGTTGGCCTGGCCCTGGGGCACGCCGCCTTCCAGCTGGGCGTAGCGGAAGCCGTAGTAGCTGAAGCGGGGCCGCCAGGTTTCCACGCCGCCGCCGCGCAGCACGTAGGTGAAGATGTAGGGGCCGCCGCTGTTCTTCTGGGTAATGCTGTTATCGGCTTTGAGCAGCTCGGCCGGCAGGATGCGCACCGTGTCGCCGGCCCGGCCCTGCACCTGCAGCTCGATAATGCCCGAGGCGTTCTGCCCAAAATCATACACCCACTTGCCAACTCCTGCGGGCGTTATCTTCGGGCTGGTAAAGGCGTCGTGCACCTTCAGCGGCTCGGCGTTCTGGGCCGTCAGCCGGGGCGGACCGCTTACCCGCAGCACCGGTTGCCAGGCCTGGTCGGCAAAGCCGGGAGCGTCCCAGCCGGGCTGCTCCAGCGTGGCGTTGTAGTCCTCGCCGCCGTAGATGCTGCTGAAGGTGACCGGAGAGGGAGCTGCTTTCCAGGAAGCGTCGCTGAGCACATTTTCGCGGTGGCCGTCCTGGTAGTCGAGCACGAGGCGGCAGCGCAGCTTGGGGTAACCGAAAGCCGTTTTGAGCTTGCGGAAGCGCCCTTTCACGGGCGGCACGTAGTAAAAGCCGTTGCCCAGCATCACGCCCACGGTGTTGGCGCCCTGCTGCAGCTGCTCGGTCACGTCGAAGGCCACGTACTGGGCCTGCTGGTCGTACTTGGTCCAGGCCGGGTCCAGAAAATGGTCACCTACTTTCCGGCCGTTCAGACGCAGCTCAAACTGGCCCAGGCCGCACACGTAGGCCGTGGCTTTGCGCAGGCGCCGGCCCACGGCAAAGTCCTTGCGCAGCAGCGGCAGCACGTTGCCGCCGGTAAATGCATCCTTTTTGCCATCGGTGGGCAGCACGTTTACGTGCTCCTCGGGCAGTTTTTCGTAGGCTATCCACTCGGCGCTCAGCCAGTCGGCCGGGGCCAGCAGCCCCATTTGCCACCGCCCCGGTGGGCTCCAGGCCGAAGGCTGCCCGGTCCTGTTCCACACCATTACTTTCCAAAAGTAGGCTTTGGTGGCCTGTAGGGGGCTGCCCGCGTACGGTACCTGTAGGCACCGGCCCGAGGCTACCCGCCCCGAGTCCCAGATATTGCCGACGTCTTGCCGCAGCAGCTTTTCACTGTCGGCCACCAGAATGCGGTAGCCCGTCTGGGTGGCCTGCCGCTGGGCCGACGTAAGCTGCCAGCTGAGGCCCGGCTGGCTGTGCTGCACGCTAAGCGGGCTGGGCTGAAAGTCACACGTGAGGTTGAGCACCGTAAGGCGCTGGGCCGAAGCCTGCCCGGGCAGCAAAACCAGCAACAGCCCCACCACCCACGCCAGTACCTGCCCGGCTAGGCCCAGGGAGCAGGGGAGCATTGGTGCTGACGTTTTTCGGCTGTTCACGGCGGGGTAGGGAAGCGCGCTAAAGGGAAGACCAGGGGCTGACCAGCCCGGCCCGCGCCGGAATTTCGGCACCGGCCAGGACTTGGGGGAAGTACCTACGCAAATGTAATTTGCCTGCGCAGGCTGCTGTGCCACCCTTTAGCATCTTGTTATAGGATGTTAGCACGCCCCGAGAAAGGACCCGCTGCTTTCTGCCCAACATGGTACAGCAGGAGCCTGAGGAACAAGGCAGCAGGCGGCCGGGCCGGGGGGCGGCGGGGCTTGTCAACCGCGAAAAAACGCCCCTTCCGAACAATGGCACCCGCTGCTGACAGGAACAGGACGCAAGAGCTGCCGGGTGGGCCGGTACGCCGACTACAGCAAGAAATTGCTGGCATCCGTACGGAGAAGGTTACCAAAAAGAAAAACTCCGCCGCGTGATTCTTGTTGACTGGATTCACGTAAGTGAGGCGGCCGGAGCACAAACGCTGGGCTTTGGACTATAAAAACGAATATGTGGTTTATCCGATTAGTGCTGATTACGACGCTCTGCAGCCTCAGCGGGTGGAGCTCGGCGCAGGTGGCGCCCGTGGGCTCCGATTCGGCGGCCGTTGCCCCGCCCCAGGTCGAGCCTGAAAAAGCCAAACGGCCCGGCCGGCTCGTCCGGCTGTTTGCCCCCAGCGACAAACCCAATTTTGTGCCTATTCCCTCGGTGTTCTCCCAGCAGGAAACCGGCCTGGCTGTTGCCCTTTCGTCGTTGCCGGTGTGGCGCTTCGGCTCCGACACAACCACGCGCAAATCCAATGTTCGTCTCGGGGCCTGGATTAGTCAGAAAGGTCAGACCTCCGTGCAGCTGACGCACAACATCTTCACGCCCGGTGAAAAGCTGTATCTGCTGGGCGAGGTGAGCTACTACGACGTGAATTACTTCTACTACGGCATCGGCAACGAGACGCGCAAGGCCGATGAGTCGCAGGTTGATTACACCGTCTTTATCTTCAATCAGCGGGCCCTCTGGAAGGTGAAGCACAACGTCTTTGCCGGCCTGCAGTACCGCTTCACCCACCTGCGCGACATCCTCTACGAGGAGCCCAGCGAGCAGGGCGGGCAAAACAAGTTTCAGACCGATTTGCAACAGGGAAACCTCACGACCCGGGAGGCTGGGGGCGGCAATACGTCCGGTTTCGGCCCCGCCGTGCTCTACGACGGCCGCGACAATGTGCTGGCCACCTACCACGGCCAGTACCTGCACGTGCACGGCCTGTTTGCCGGCCGCTACGCCGGCAGCGACTACAGCTTCAACCGTTTTCAGGTGGATGCCCGGCACTTTCAGCCCCTTATCAAGAGCACCAATACCATTCTGGCCCTGCAATACCTGGGGCAGTTTCACACCGGCGGCCGGGTGCCGTTTCGGGAGCTGAGCGCCATGGGTGCCGACCTGGGCGGCTCCATCTATAACTACGCCACGCTGATGCGCGGTATTTACGAGGGCCGCTTCCGCGACCGGCAGATGATGACGTTTCAGGCCGAAATCCGGCAGAAGCTGTTCTGGCGGTTCGACGGGGCCGTGTTTGGCTCGGTGGGCGAAGTAGCCAACCAGCTGCGCGACTTCTCGGTCCGGGGCACGAAGTTCGCGGGTGGCGTGGGAGGGCGCTTCCGCCTCAACCAGCGCGACCGGCTCAACGTCCGCCTGGACTACGGCGTGGGCTCGGGTGGCAGCTCCGGCATCTACTTTTCCATCGGAGAAGCTTTTTAACCATTCCGGCACCTTACTACCTACTTGCGGTAGCAGGGTGAGCAGCAGGACCCACGAGGAAAAATCAGGCGCCCGGCTGCGCTGCCGGCAGGCCGCGCGCCTAATAAACTAGGCGAAATGCTTCTGCCGACCGGAATTTGATGGCACCTTTGAGGTCCCTTTCCCAAGAGCCGCACCGGATGAACGCAACGGAACAAGAAGAACGAGAGTACCTGGAAGTAATTAAGGAGAAGCTGACGCTGGCCGTGAAGCGGGTGGATGATGCCGTAAAGCAGTTTTCCGACGAGCTGCGGGAGAAAAAGCAGTATATCCACGAGCACCAGTCCGGCATGGACGACGCCGACATGGTGGCCGCCGGCCAATCCATCAACCGCATGGCCTTTACGGGCGGTGCCGCCGTGGCCCGCAAGCGCAAGCTCCTCAAGCTGGGCCAGTCGCCGTACTTCGGCCGCATTGATTTCGCGGCCCCGAACAAGGCCGCCATGCCGGTTTACATCGGCGTGTACTCTTTCCTGGATGAGCAGCAGCGCCAGAACCTGATTTATGACTGGCGCGCCCCCATCTCCTCTATGTTCTACGATTTCGAGCTGGGGGAAGCGTCCTATACCACCCCGTCCGGCCCGATTAAGGGCACCATCGAGCTAAAGCGGCAGTACAAAATCCGGGATGGCCGCCTGGAGTTTATGCTCGACAGTGGCGTGAACATCCACGACGACGTGCTGCAGCGCGAGCTGGCCAAGTCGTCGGATGACAAGATGAAGAATATCGTCGCCACCATTCAGCGCGACCAGAATGCGGTGATTCGCAACGAGGACGCCACGGTGATGGTGATTCAGGGCGTGGCCGGCTCGGGCAAAACCTCCATTGCCCTGCACCGGATTGCGTTTCTGCTGTACCGGTACCGGGAAACCATTGCGGCCAAAGACATTCTGATTATTTCGCCCAACAAAGTCTTCGCCGACTATATCTCCAACGTGTTGCCCGAGCTGGGGGAAGAGCACATTCCTGAGATGGGCATGGAAGAGCTGGCCACCGACTTGCTCGAAGGCCGCTACCAGTTCCAGACCTTCTTCGAGCAGGTTTCCGCGCTGCTCGACGACCACGAGCCGGCTTTCATTGAGCGCATCCAGTTCAAATCGTCGTTTGAGTTCCTGAGCAAGCTGAACCAGTACCTGCTCCACATCGAGAATACCTACGTCGCCTGGGCCGACCTGCGAGTGGGCCGGACCGTGGTTCCGGTTGCCGTGCTGCAGCAAAAATTCCGGACCTACCACCGGGTGCCGCTCCTGAAGCGCTTCGCCCTGGTGGCCAACGATATCCGGGCCTACGTGCGGGATGCCGCGGGCCGCAAGCTGACCGGGCAGGAGAAAGCCACCATCGGGGAGGGGCTGCCGCGCATGTTCCGGTTCAACAACGTGCTGGACCTCTACCGCGACTTTTACCAATGGGTAGGCCGGCCCGAGCTGCTCAAGCTCGACCACCGCCTGCACCTGGAGTACGCCGACGTGTTTGCCCTGATTTACCTGCGCCTGCGCCTGGAGGGCATCACGGCCTACGAGCAGGTGAAGCACTTGCTGGTGGACGAAATGCAGGACTACACCCCCGTGCAATACGCCGTGTTGTCGCGTCTGTTCCTGTGCCGAAAAACCATTCTGGGGGATGTCAGCCAGACGGTGAACCCCTACAGCGCGTCCTCGGCCGAAACCATCGAGCGGGTATTCCCCCAGGCCGATATTGTCAAGCTCTACCGTAGCTACCGCTCCACGGTGGAAATTACGGCCTTCGCGCAGCGCATTGCCCCCAATCCGCACATTATGCCACTGGAACGACACGGGCAGGAGCCCGCCGTGGTGCGCTTCGATGGCCAGCAAGAGGAGCTGGCGGCCATTCAGCAGCTGGTGCTGGCCTTCCAGGGTTCCGGCAATCATTCCCTGGGCATCATCTGCAAAACGCTGCGGCAGGCCAAGCAGGCGCACCGGGCGCTGCAGGCCCCGGGCGTGCATCTGCTCACGGCCGATTCCACGACTTTTAAGGAAGGCGTCGTCATTACCACGGCTCATCTGGCCAAGGGCCTGGAATTCGACGAGGTCATCGTGCCTTTTGCCTCGGCCCGCACCTATAAGACGGAGGTAGATAAAAGCATGCTTTACGTGGCCTGCACCCGGGCCATGCACCAGCTCACGCTAACGTATTCGGGGGAACTTACCACGTTCCTGTCGGTCTAAAAAGAGCTGCCGGCCGGCAGCTCTTCCTGGTTTGCCTTAGTGCCCGGTGGTACCAGCCGCCTGAAAATATCGTAGACATCCGGGACAATGCGCCGGTTCTGGTTGTTGACCCATCAGCTATGCCCATACAACACGACTCCTTCCGTCGGCCCGATCTGCTCCGGCTGCCCTATGACGATTACCGCGCCATGCCCGCCATTGCCAACTCCGACCTGTCGCGGTTGCGCGACGCGCTGAACGGGCGTTACCAGAAGCCCTCCTCGATGAGCGGGGCGCTGGGGCTGGGCACGGCTTTTCACACGGCCCTGCTCGAGCCCGAGCTGTACGAAGCGGGCCAGCCTGGTATCAACGACTCGCTGGTGTGGTGGATGGTGGAGGGCGTCAAGCTGAATCCTACCCTGAATGAGCTGCTGGAAAACGGCGTGCCCGAGCCCAGCTGCATCTTTACGGAGCCCACGACCAACACCGTGTGCAAGCTGCGCGCCGACCTGGTAACGCCCGAAACCGACCGGGGCTATACCATCATCGATTTTAAAACGACGATGGCCCGCGACTACAACCACTTTCTGGCCCAGTGCAGCGGCTACGACTACGACCGGCAGGCCGCCTTCTACCTCGATGCCCTGGGTGCCGACCGGTTCCTGCTGGTGGGCGTGCAAAAGGTCGAGCCCTTCAGCCTGTATACCGTTGAGGTGCCCACCCACATGCTGCAGGAAGGCCGCGCCAAGTACCTGCGGCTGCTGCAGCTGCTGCAGCCCGAGGCCGAGTTGCCCGGCTACCTGACCGATGCCGTGCGCGACGTGCGCAATGGCCTAATGGGGGTAAACGACTAGCTAAAGGCGGTTTTAGGCGCAGGTGTATACTACATCATGAAAAAAATATTGCATTTAAATAAACGTGATATTTGGATGTTTAAAATATTCCTTCTTTATTAGCAACGTTAAACACAATCAGGGCAAGACATGCAATTTTTTAGCACCAGCCTTTTTAATAATAACTCGAATAATAATTTATTCCGGGAGTGGAAGGCTGTTGTTCATATAAAACAAAAAAGAACAACAATCCAGTTATAAGCCTTCCATCGTTTTGGGAGGCTTTTTTTTTACCTAACTATTTAATTATTCTTTAAAAAGCACTTATGAAAAAACAAAAAAACTGCCGTTAGGGCAGGCGGCACTGTATTGCCTTTTTCGTCCTCATTTTCTCGCAAACAAAATTCACTAACAACCCATTTTTATTCATGGAAACTACCCTCATTACCCCCGGCGTGCTCACGACGCCAGCTGATCTGCTCAAAACCGAAGAAGCTATCAGCTTCGTGAAAGAAAGCTTTGCCAAAGAGCTAAGCCGCCAGCTGAACCTGGTGAAAGTATCCTCGCCCATTGCCGTTCTCGACGGTACCGGCATCAACGACGACCTGAACGGCATTGAGCGCCCCGTACATTTCCCGGTGAAAGCCCTCGACGAGCGCCGCGCCGTGGTGGTACACTCGCTGGCCAAGTGGAAACGCCTGCGCCTGCAGGAGCTCGGCATCGAGCAGGGCAAGGGCCTGCTAACCGACATGCGCGCCCTGCGCCCCGACGAAGACTACAGCCCGATTCACTCCATTTACGTGGATCAGTGGGATTGGGAAAAGCATATTGCTCCCGAGCAGCGCACAATTTCCTTCCTGAAAGCCACGGTGGAAAAAATCTACGCGGCCCTGAAAACCACTGAGCAGCAGGTAGCTGAGCTGTATCCGGAAATCGAGCCGGTGCTGCCCGAGGCCATTACCTTTATCTACGCCGAAGACCTGCTTCGGAAGTACCCCGGCCTCACGCCCAAGGAGCGGGAGCACGAAGCGGCCAGGGAGTTCGGTGCAATTTTCCTGATGGGTATCGGCAGAGAGCTGAGCCACGGGGAGATTCACGACGGCCGCGCCCCCGACTACGACGACTGGAGCACCCAGAACGAAGCCGGACACTACGGTCTGAACGGCGACATTCTGCTGTGGAACCCAGTGCTGGAAACGTCTTTCGAGGTGTCCTCTATGGGTATCCGGGTCGACAAAGCCGCCCTGACGCGCCAGCTAGAGTTGCGTGGCTGCCCCGAGCGCAAGGACCTGCATTTCCACAGCCTGCTGCTCGCCGACGAGTTGCCCCAGAGCATTGGCGGTGGCATTGGTCAGTCGCGGGTGAGTATGTTTATGCTGCGCAAAGGCCACATCGGCGAAGTGCAGGTAAGCATCTGGCCCGAAGCAGTGCGTCAGGAACTATCTGCCAGCGGAATAGAGCTGCTGTAATTTAAGCTGCCACAAAAAATGAATAGCCGTGTAAATTACTTTACACGGCTATTCTTGTTGGTAATAATGAATGATTCTTACTTCAATATTTCAGGACGCTTATAGGAAATTAATATAAGAACGGTGCTCAACTGATATGAAAAGGCTACTCAACGATTAGCTTTTTGGAGGATATCGTTTTGCCATCGAACAGCTGCAAGACGTAAATCCCGGGACGTAGGTCCGCTTTTACGTTCACTGAAGATTGGTTATGCAGCGCAATATCCTGCACTATCTGTCCGCGGATGTCCACGATGCGCACAGCATTTAAATTCTCCGTGCCTTTTAAAACAAAATTGCCGTTTGTAACCGGGTTCGGATACAGGCTGATGGCTGCATTATCGGCTTTGGTGGTGCCCAGCGTAGTGGAGCGTACGTAGTTTTTCAGCCAGACCATAGCGGTGCGCTCGGTGTTGTCGTCATTTACGAGCTGGGCGCCCTGGGTCGTGCGCCAGTGGCCGGGCCGGTAGCCCCACAGCGTAATGCCTTTCACGGCCGGGTGCAGCCAGAACGCGGGGAAAACGCGCTGGTACTCGGCCAGCTGCACGGCGTCGTCCAGCTGGTTCTGGGCATTCACGCCGTCGATATCCAGCTCGGTGATGTAGAGCGGAAAGCCCGCCGAGGCAATGGTGTTCAGGTTGGTGGTCAGGTTGGCGACGGGCAGGCCGCGGGTCGAGAAGGCGTGACCCTGGATGCCTACCGCGTCAATCAGGTTGCGGGCCTTGAGCAGGTTCACGATACCTAAGTACTGCTGGGCGCTGACCGCCGTGTTTTCCACGCTGTAGTCGTTCAGCATGAGCTTGGTGTTGGGGAAGTACTGGCGGGCCAGCTGGAAGGAGGTAATTATCCAGTCCCAGCCGGTGGCGCCGCTGCCGCCCAAGGCTTCGAGGTAGTTGCCGCCGCCGCTGTTGGGTCCCGGGGGCTGGTGAAGGGGCTCATTCACCACTTCCAGAAAGTCGATGGCGGGGTAGCGCTGGGCCACGGCGGCATACCACTGGTTGATTTCGACCAGCTGCTCGGCAGCGGGCAGAGTGGCAATCCAGGCGGGCTGCTGGCTGCCCCAGATCAGCACGTGCATGCGGAAGGGGTAGCCGTTGTCCTTGGCCAGTTTGTAGGCCGCGTCCAGCTCGGTCCAGTTCATTACGTCGCGGGTGGCTTCCACGCTGCCCCACTTACCGGCGTTTTCGGGCACCACCTGGTTCCAGTAAGCCGAGAAGTTGGGCAACTGCGGGGTGCTGTAGACGCCGCCCAGAAACTTGGGCTTGCCCGTGGCCATGGGCGGCCCCACCGGCGTGAACGGCGGCGGCGGCGGATTGACGGAGCCCTGCTGGCCGTTGTCGAGGTTGGTGACGGTGAAGTAGAGGCCCGTGGCACCAAACACGACTTTGTCGATGTCGAAGCCATCTTCGCGGGCGCCGAGCTGGAACGTCTGGGTGAGGCTACCGGCCGCTACCGTAAAGGAAATCGGGGTTTCGGCACCACCGATTTTCGACATGTTCACCCACTTCCAGACGTTGCTCTGGGCCGAGCCGGCCCCATCAACCACCTGGGAGCCGTTTATATAGCCCACGCCCGCTACCTGGTTGATGGTAATCCAGTCGTTGTCGTTAGTAGGCGACTTGATGCCGAAGCCGTTGCCGTAGTAGAAGCTGTCGTCGTTGGCCGCACCAGCGTTTACCCGCACACGGGCGTAGAGGTCGTAGGTGCCGGGGCCGGGGAAGGTAACGCTGTAGGTGGCCACGCGGGCGGCAGTACCCGGGTTCTGGGCGGCAATAGTAGCCGTGGGCACCACCGAGATGTACTGCACGCCAGAGGCCGTAGCGCTGGTCCAGTCGGCGCCCAGCGTGCCGGATTCGGCCTGCTGAATGACGGGCGTGTTCTGGGCCTGCGCGGCGCTGAGACCGGCAAAGAGTAAGGCAGTGGAAAAGAGTAAGGGTCGAGGTTTACGCATGTGGGAATGAGGTGAGAATAGTGGAGTGTGGCGGACAGCCAATAGTAAAAGTGCTATTTGACTAGCCGCCGGTGCTAAAAATACGGTGTGAACCTGCTGGGTGAATAGGCTGAAATGAAGCTGTTTAGCAGATAAACTATGCAATCGTTTGTGATAGTGCTCTGCAATCGGTTCCGATAGGAACAAATGCCCGGGAGGTGTCAAAATATTTTTTGGCCGAAGAAGTGAGCGGCCACTTACCAGAAAGCGCAGTGCAAAATCGACCATAAAAACAGGGAGGTAGACTTCCCTGCTTGGCAGCTAAGCCCAGCTGGCACGGACGCAAAAAAGCCTGTTTATCCCACCCCTTAGCGGCGGCATAAACAGGCTTCACAACTGCTGCACCCGGTAGGGGGCGGCGGGGTATGCGCTTAGAACTCCATGAAGGAGGAGAAGTCGACCAGCTTACCGGTCTGGAGCAGCTTAAGCTCTTCCTTCAGGTTGGCCTGGCTGCTGCGGGTGGTGTATTCGGTGTCGAGCTTGGTCAGGTCGGGCTTGCCGGCATTCACCCAGGCCGTGTACCAGTAGTTGGCCGCGGCCTGGGCGGCCGTGCGCAGCTGCCGCTCTTCCATGCGCTTGAGGGCTTTGTGGAAGCTCTCGGTGTAGGCGGCAGTGCGGATGTTGCTGTTGAAGACGTTCTTCTTGGGCTGACCCTGGGCATCAACTTCCAGCACGTTGGCGGCGGGCGTTTCGGTGAGCAGCTTTTTCTCGATGGCCAGCAGCGTATCGGCCGAGGCGTGGCTCTGGGCAATGATGCGCCAGGTTTCGGCCACCGGGTCCTGGATAAACTGGGGCTCCTTGAGCTTGAAGTTGTAGGTCTTGCCGAATTTCTCGACCATCTGCGACTCGTAGAAGGCATGAATGCCCTTCTGGCCAGTGAGCTGGCCGTCGTGGTTCTGGGAGGTGTGCAGAGGCTGGGTGGCGTCGCCGAGGTAGTGGCCCAGGTCGGCGGCAATGAAGAGGATTTCTTCCTTACGGCCGTTTTTCATAGCCTGCGTCAGCTTGCCCAGCATGTCCTGAATAAACCAGGGCAGGCGGCCGTTCTTATCGAGAAAGGCGGGTTCATACTTGGCGTAGGCTTCGGCCGAGGTCTGGGGTAGCTGGCTGATGGGCTGGTTGCCGTAATCTTCCAGGTCGATGAAGTGGCGCGGGCCTTCGGCCTTGTCGTTGAGGGTGTACTTGCGCAAATCAGGCACCACCGACTCCTGCACCATAAAATCGACGTGGTTGTAGAAGAAGGTGCGCATGGCCGGCGGCAGGGCCAGCACGGCGGCCCGGTTGATACGCTCGTGGCCCCAGGTGCCCCAGGCAAACAGGAGGGAAGGCGCGCTCAGAAACAGAGCCGTAGCAACGACGATGCGGCGGGCCCGACGGGTAAGATGTTGCATGAAAGGTGGATAGTGAGAAGAGACAAGAAGGCAAATGTCCGGGCTTTGCCGCCAAGAAAAAAGCCTTCCCGCCTAAAAGCGCCACCCGCTGCCGCCAATACCACAAGTGTCCTATTTCGTGTGGATTAGCTGCAATTTTTGCGCGGCGCTTACTCAGGCTCAAAGGTAATTTGCAGCAGCTGTGCAGCCGCGGCGGCCCCGCTGGCCAGGGCTGCTTCCACCGTGCCCATGGCCGGCCCTTCGTAGAGCCCTTCGCCGGCAAAAAACAACGTGTCGGCCAGGGGCTGCTGCAATACCTGGCGCGCGGCGGCCGAGCCCACGGTGGCGTAGGCATAAGCGCCGCGGGCAAACGGGTCGGCGCCCCAGTTCACGACTAGCTGGGCTATGAGCTGGGCGCGCAGAAAGTCGGTAGTGGTGCCAAACAGGTAGGCCAACGACTCCAGAGCCCGGGTGAGAATAGCTTCGTCGGGGGCAGTGCGGAGCTGGTCGGCGGCGGGGCCGGCCACCCAGCCCGTGAGCAGGGCGCGCGGGTCGGGCAGCTGCGTCCACCAGGTGGGCACCTCGGCATCCGAAAACAGAAAGCCCAGCTCGGGCATGGCCTGGCGCAAGGCCGGCGCCTCCTGCTCCCAGAAAGCTTCCCGAAACTCCAGCAGCACTTTAATAACCGGCCCAAAGCCCAGGGCCCGCACGGCCGCCCGCTGCGGCGCAATTTCGGGCTCAAAGGCCACGTAGCCCAAGCTGCTCGCATCAGCCTGCAGCACGCCCAGCGGCACCGTCACAATAGCCTGGGCGGCTGAGTAGCGGCGGTTTTGGTCGCAAATAACCTCTACTCGCCCGCGCTGCCACCGGATTTGCTCCACCACAGTAGCCAGCTGTATCATGGTGCCACTGGCCAGTATATGGTCGGCCAGGTACTGTAGCAGCGGGCCGTAGCCACCCACCGGCCGCGGCGAGTCTTCGGCCCCGCCGCCCGCCCATTCCTCCCGCAGCGCAAACGAGCTGGCCCGGCGGGCATCGGCCGCGTCGTAGCCTTCGGCAAAGCGCGTCACGGTCAGGCGCAGCAGCTGGTGCCCGTCGCCGGGGAAATACTGGGTCAGAAAGTCGGCCAGGGGCATATCCTGGGGCAGGGCGTGCAGCTTTTCGAGCAGCAGGGGCATATCTTCTAAGAAGCTTTCCGTGGTCTGCACCTCGCCGGCCAGCACTTCGTAGGTGTTGCCGGCCGTGTCGGGACACTCCGTTTTGGTAGCGGCCAGTAGCTGCCGGGTGAGCGGCACCTCGCCGTGCAGAAACTCGGCCCCAGCCTCGGTGGGGCCAGAAAATCCGCCGCCGGAAAACGTGTGCACCCGCCCGCCGATGCGGCTACGGGCTTCGAGCACCAGTACGCGCCGGCCGGCCTGGCCCAGGCGGTGGGCCGCCAGCAGGCCAGCCGCGCCGGCGCCGATAATCAGAATGTCAGGATCAGTCATAATAAGAAAACGTACTGGAAAAGCTTAGCGCAGCACCTTTAGCGTGGTATCGAGGCGTTGAATGATGAGCAGCTGCCGGAGCTGCTGGCGCATCAAGGACTGTTGCTGGCGCTGCTCGTTGCCCTTGAACAACCGCACGGAATAGCGGCTGCCGGCCGCCGGCCGCTGCAGATTGATGTAGGTAAGCTTATGATTGGGGCGGCGCAGCGGCTCGCTCTGCTGAATCCGCTCGATGCGCTTTTCGTTGTCGCCAAACAGGGCCTGCATGGGGTTCAGGCCGATATACAGGTTGGCGCGGCCATCCAGAAAGTAGGTGCCGCTGATCTGCATATTGCTCAGGTTGCTGTTCAGGTTGAGGTTGGGAATCAGCAGCTCGCCCCGGTTGAGCACAAACTCACTGCTGAAGGGCTCGAAAAACAGGTGGTTGGTGCGCTGCTCGCGCATAAATTTCAGGGCCTGCGACAGGGCTTCGATGTTGACCAGCTCCAGGTTGCGCAGGTCGGCTTTGAGGTAGCACAGCGTCTGGTCGAGGCGGGGCAGGAAGGTAGAATCCAGGTCGGTGCGCAGGTCCGTCACGCAGCGCATGCTGCCCCGGATGTTGTACTGGTCGGGCACGTTCAGGCCGATGGCCGTGCCGGCGGCAAACAGGTCGGGCAGCTCCACGTCCTGCAGGTGCATCTGTACGCGCAGCGGGTGGTGCTGCCGGTCGACGTTGAGCAGCATCCGACCCCGCAGCTCAATGTTGCCCCGGAACGCCGTTACCGTGCATTTATCGACTCTCGCCACGCCGTCGCGCAGGTGCGACACCAGCTCGAAACTGCGGCCCTGCACCGCGCCATAGTTCACCCGGTCGGCTTTCACCTGCACCACAGCCCGCAAAATGCCGTTGGTCAGAATCGAGCCCTCGGGTTGGTGCTGGCGCCGCGCCCGTCGCTCGGCCCGGCGCACGGCCAGGCTGGCCGGCAGCGGTACCGACTTATCCTCCGGGTTCAGGCTGGCCAGCAGCAGCAGCAGCCCTTGCACGTCGAGGGCGTTGTAGTGTAGGTTCAGATTTACGTGCGCCGTCGTCAGACGAATACCGGCCAGGCGGATAAGAGCCGACGCCTGCCCCGTGCCGCCCCGGGTGGTGGTGAAGGTGAGCGAAGGCAGGTTAAGCTCCGCGCCGGTTTTTACCATTTGCACGCGCATCTGGCGCAGGTTTTCGCCGGCTCCCAGCTGCAGGGTCTGGATCGAGCAGGTCAGCTGGCCGTTGGCCGCCAGCAGCAGCTCGCGCAGGGCCGGGCTGGCCGGAGCCGTGGCCGAGCGCTGCGGCGGGCGCGACAACCGGGCCACGAGCCGCCGGTAGTTCATCGTGTCGAAGGCCACGGACAAGTCGAAGCGGATGGGGGCTACCTGCTGCAGCGTATCGGTGGGCCACGACACCTGCCCGCGCACGGCGGCGCCCCAGACGTTGGCGGCCAGCTTGTCCAGTTGCACGCGCTGCCCGTCGTGGCGCACCGTGACGCCCACCTCGCTCAGGGTATCGGCCGAGAGAATCAGGCGGGCGCAGCGCAAACCCACGTTCAGGCGCACGCCCGGCGGAATTAGGCTGCCGCCCAGCGTGGCCAGCTGGGTGGAAGCGGCGGCGGCCCGCTGCCGGGCCACCAGACGTGTGGCGGCCCGGGGAGGGCGCAGCAGCTCGCGCAGGCGCTGCACCCGCAGTTCCTCCACGGCGAAATTGCCGGTGACCTGCATGTTCAGCGCCTGGCCGGTAATGTAGTCGAATAGGCCCGTGGTGGTGGCTGCCGCCGTGAAGCGCATCCGGTCCAGCACGCCCGAGGCGTGGGAAAGCGTCCAGACACTGTCGCGCAGGCCGATGCGCACGTTCAGCGCGGAGAAGTCGGCCCGGCGGCTCAGCACCAGAAAGGAGGCATTGCGCAGGGTCACGGAGCCCCGCACCGAGAGGCTTTTCTGCGGGGTGAGCAACTCGCTGCCGTCGTCGGTAGGGGGGAGCAGGCCGTGCAGGCGCACGTCCATTTCGGCGGTACCGTGGCGGGCCTGCCACTGCTCGGGGGCCAGTACGGCGGCCAGCTGTGGTAGCTCGGTTTTGCCCCGGAAGCGCCCACTGATAAAGGGCCGGGAAAAGTCGCGCAGCGTCAGGTTCACGTTCATCTGGCCCGCCGAGGAATAGAGGCGGCAGTGCCGCACGGTCAGCACCGTGGTGGTCAGGTTGTGGGCCGCGCCGTTGTCGTAGGTGGCCAGCAAGTCCCAGTGGTTGATGCGGCGCGCCGAGCCGGGCCACAGCAGCTGGGCCCGCCGCAGCGAAAAGGTAAGAACGTTGCGCGGCCGGGTGGTCGGCCCGGTCAGGCCCGAAATGCGGTAGCGGATACGGGCCTTGCTGGGGCTGGTGGCTTCGGCAAAATAGGCTGTCTGGCTGGGCGGCAGCGCGGCCCGCAGCACTTCCATCAGGGGTTGCTGCCCGTCGAACTGAAAGTTGAGGCGCGTGCCGGGCTGGTTGGCCACGGTTTGGTGGGTGCCCCGAATCCGGATGGTGTCGCCGTTGAGCGTGGCGCGGGTGTTGCTGAGCGTGCCTTCGTGCTTTTTGAATACCAGCGCGTAGTTTACTGAGGCCCACACGGGCTTGCGCCGAAACAGGGTGCCGCGGTTGTTGCGCAGGTAGTTCAGCTCGCCGTGCAGGGTGCCGTGGGCGCGCAGCACACCCCGGGCAATGGTGGCCGTGAGATGGGCCCGCCGTACCTCAGCCCCGAAGGCGCTGCGGGCGTAGTCGTTGCGGGTGCGGATGCGGAAGTTGTGGACCAGCAGTGAGTCGAGGGCTACGTCGAGGGGCGGGCCGGTGCCGGCGCTGGTGTGGCGGCGCTTGCCGTGCAGGCCCCAGCTGCGCCCCAGCGAGTCGACCCGCTCCCGAAAATCGACGTTCCAGACCACCAGGCGGGTGATGCGCACCTGCTTGCGCAGCAGGCTGCGCAGCTCAAGGCGTAAATCGGCGCGGCCCACGGCCAGTACCGGGTGCTGCTGGCCGAAAGACGTATCGGTGAGGCTGACGTGGTGAATGGAAGCCGTCAGGTGGGGAAAGTCGCGCCAGGGGGAAATAGTGACCTTAAATGGGGCCAGCACCAGCTCCGAACTGCCCTGCACCTGCTGCCGCACCCAGTGCTCCAGCCGCCGCTGCCCCCAGCGCGTGCCCAGTAGCCAGCAGCCCAAGCCCAGCGCAAGCAGCAATAAGAGTACTCCGGCCAGCACCAGGCGTCGGAAAAGCAACAATTTCATACAATAGGCCGCTAATTCCGGGTACGGCAACGCCGCAGCTTTCCATCAGGCTGGGATTACCTGACATACGGGAAAAGTAGGGACCTAGCTGCTTGCAGGCAAGCCGGGAGCGGCGGCAGCGCGAAAGTAAAAAGCCGCCGGACGGGAAACGGCCTGAAAATCAACCCGCCCTGCTCCGGCTACGTTGTAAGCTCAACCCTTGTATCACACGCATTATGGCTTCGGCCCTCCGCCCATGACACGCCCTACCTCTGTATTGGCTCCGGCCGCTCCCGACCCCAAAGACAAGCAGCAGGGCCCCACGCCCGACACAGCCCCGGCCCCGGTGCCGGCGGCCCCCGAAACGGCCGAGGCGCAGGAGCCGGCGGCCCCGACCACCGACACCACCCCGGACACCACCGCTGCCAACCCCGCGGAACTCACCGACCCCGGCGCCAGTTCCACTGCCGATGCGCACCCGTTATAGCTTTTTGCTACATTGGAAGGCTCAGGTCGTAGGCCCGGCAACCCACCTTCCGGTTTGGACAGGTTGTTGCCGGGCCGGCCGCATCGTTGCTTTATTCCCACCGTTCTGCTGAATGAAATACCTGTTTCCGCTCATTCTGACCTGTTTGCTGACTTTGCCGGGCCGGGCCCAGCAAAAATCGGGGCCAGTCCGCAAGCCGGCCCGGACCCCGGTGGCGCGGCCGCGGCCATCAGTTCCCCCGCCCATTCTCGTGTCTTTGTCCGCGCTGCAGGGCAAGTGGCAGTCGGTGGACGACCAGCGAGAGTTCTGGATTGTGAAGGGCACCGACCTGACCATGCGCTACGTCACCAGCGGCACCAGCACCGACGACGACGTGCTGCGCCTGGCCGTGACGGATACCTGCGCGGCCACCTGTGAAACCCTGGCGGCCCACATCGTGGCCCGGGGCGCCTACGTCACGGTGGTCGACGTGGCCTGCAGCGCGCCTTTGTGCTACGAAGTGGTCGACGTTTCGCCCTCGGTTCTGACCCTGAGCTACACGGCCCGGGGCAATACGCTGCGGTTTCGGCGGGTGAAAGAGCCGGTTGATCCAAAGTTGCGGCTGCCGTAAAACGAAAAAACGCAACTTTGCCACCCGGTCCCGGAAGCCTGGCTACTGCGCCGGTATTCGGGGCCGCTCAACCCCGTTTTTCTCGTTTCTTATTTCATACCGATGAAGTTCTCTACCCTGACGCTGGCCGCGGCCGTAACCCTGCTGCTGGCCAGCTGCAACCAGACGCCCCCCGCCACCGAGCAGGCTGGCCCCGAAGCCAACACGGCGCCCGTGGCCACTGATATTACCCCGGATACCACCGCCGCCCCAGCGGATACCACCGCCGCTACTGCCGCCGCTCCGGCCGCCGAGCCCGTGGCCAGCACCACCGAAAACCTGAAAATCAGCTTCAGCTTCAAGCCCGGCGCCAGCTCGGAGGAGCGCAAAACCAGCGCCCACCTGCTCCTGAAAGGCTCCAAAGACCAGGACATCGACCTGGGCCAGTTCAGCGGCAAGCCCGATGTGGTCGACAAGGAAGAAGCGAAGAAAGCCGGCTTCCCCAGCGACATGCTCATGGGCTTCCGCAGTTACGACCCCGGCTCGGGCACCAGCAACGACTTGGCTATCATGAACGTGGGTGGCCGCACGCTGCGCATCCTGCAGCGCAAAGTGGAGGAGACAGCCGATAAAATCCCCGAGTTTCAGACTTCGCGCGAGATTCCGCTGCCCACCAACGCCGTGGTAATCGTGGCCCCGGTAAAAAAATAAATTTCGGCGCCTTCCTTCAGCCTAAGCTCGTTTCTGCGAGCAACGCCAGGAGGCAGGCCGCTCAGCAAAGCCGCTGTCCCGATTAGGGGCAGCGGCTTTGTCATTTCCCAACCCCTATGTTTCGATGTATGGCGGGCGTTTCATCCCGAATTTTTTCTATATTTAGCTAAGGCTTAGGTAGTACGAAAGCCCCGGTAAGCGTTTCAGGAGCGATAATAGCAACGCCGACCTGCGTACTTGTCCTATTTCAAGGTTTATTTTTAATTGTCGGGTATGAATCAGAATAACGCATTGCTGGGCCCTATGAAAGGGGCCGAACGTAAGGAAGTAGGCGGCGTGACGGTCGACGTGGTACGCACCGGCGCAGCCCGCGTCAAGCGCATTGTGTATCCGGTCGGGTTCCGCTGGTCCCAGAATCTGAAAGCCATCATGGGCACGCCCCTGTGTATGCACGCGCACGTGGGCTTCCTGGCTCAGGGGCAGATCAGCATTCAGTATGCCGACGGCGTGCTCGAAACCTTCGTGGCCCCCCAGGCCGTGGCCATTGAGCCGGGCCACGACGGCTGGGTGGTGGGCGAGGAGCCGGCTATTCTGATAGAGTTCGACTTTGAGCGCGACACCGTGGAGCGCTTGGAGCTGCCGCTAACCCACAGTCCCAGCGCCATTTCCTAGCGCTTAGCCGCGGTTCAGGCCGTGCTGCTTCACCAAGCAAACTACCCCGGCCGGCCCTGGAGCCAGTCGGGGTAGTGTTGGTATCGGTAGCACAGACTACAGCCGAAGATCAGGGCCGCTATAGTGCGCGCTGCTCGCCTGCGCCGGTTGGAGAGACGCCTTTACTCCTTTACTGCGGCACTGCTTCGTCGGCGGAGGGGCCGTAGATGTAGGGCACTGGCACGTCGAGGAGGCGCAGATAGACGCTCAGCTGCCCGCGGTGATGAATCGTGTGGCTGATGAGGTGGCGCACTACTTCAGCGCGCGGCTGCTCGACAATTACCTGGGTGCCGCTGCGCATGGCCCAGGACTGCTGTAAGTCCTCGGGCGTGGCGTGCAGCAGGCCCGCGTGGGCGCCCTCAACGCGTTGCTGGAAGTAGGCCAGCAGCTCCTCGGTGCTGGTAATGGGCACCACCGGCGCATCGTCGAATACGGCCACGTCCACCTCAGTCGTATCGAGCGTGTCCTTGATCCAGCCGATGAGGTCGGCGGTGTGGCGGGCCAGCGTGCCGAGCGTCATCGACTTGGGGTGGGGCTGCCAGTCGAACCGGGCCACGGGCACGCGCGCCAGCACGCGGCGGGTGAGTTGGGCTTCGTCGAGCAACTCGGTGCTGAAGGCTTGGGCGAGGGGGGCTGTTACCAGGGTAGTTTCCATGGGCTTGTAGGGGTTTGGGTTGATGGATAGCCCAAACTTCGCGGCCCCCGGTGACAGCCCTATGTCAGCAGCGTTTGGCGGGCTGGCAAAAAAAATCGTGGGCCGCCCGGGCCAGCTCCTGCACCAGCACTTGTAGCTCGGCGGGGGCCTGCACCTCTACCTGCCCGGCAAAGAGCAGCAGCCAGCGGCTGAAGTGCTTCAGGCAGCCGGGCACCAGCGTCATTTCCACCCAGCCGTCGGCATCGGGGGCCTGGTCCTGCTTCCAGCCATAATAGTGCTTGTATTCGTGCACCTGCCCGAGCACCTGGGGCCCGAAGCGCACCACGGCCACCTGCGTCTGGCGCTCCTCGGCCAGCGAGGCCCAGTACGACTGCAGCGTGTCGGGACGCGGCTCAAATGCTTCGTCGAGCACCAGCAGGCCCGCAATCCGGTCGAGGCGGAAGTCGCGGAACTCCTGGCGCAGGCGGCAAAAGGCCACCACGTGCCAGTAGTGGCCAAAATACACGCCAATGGGCTCCACGTCGCGGCGGGAAGGTGTGCCCTGATGACCAGCCCGGTACTCCAGGCGCACCACCCGCTGGCGGGCAATAGCGTCAAGCAGGGGCTGCTGGGTGCCCGCGGCGGGGGCCGGGGCAGTAGGGCGGCGGGCCCCACCGAATACACGGATGCGGGAGCCTAAATCCTCCAGATAGTCGCGGTCGGTGCGGCGGAGCACGGCCCGCAGCTTGTCCATGGCCGTCTGGCTGAGCTGGGCCGTGTGGGCATCGGTGAGCTGAGCGGCCAGCTTTTCGGCCGTGAGCAGGGCGGTGGCCTCTTCGCGCGAAAACATGACGGGCGGCAGCCGGTAGCCCTCGGCCAGCGAATAGCCCACGCCCGCTTCCCCGCAGAGCGGCACGCCGGCTTCTTCCAGGGTGCGCAGGTCGCGGTAAATGGTGCGCAGACTCACGCCGTAGCGCTGGGCCAGCTCGGGGCCTTTCACCACGCGCTTGGCCTGGAGCTGAATCAGAAGGGCGGTGATACGGTCGAAGCGGTTCATAGCGGCGGCAAAATACCGATTCTGCGCCGTGCGGCCCACTGGCCGGCGGCTATTGTTGTTATGCTGCACCAGTGCTCAGCGCGACTGTTCTGCTTGCTGGCGCACACGTTGCTGTGGAAGTTTCAAAACAAGCCCGTTGAAACCTGGTTGGCGAACTTGCGGCCCCCGTTTACACGTTTATTTCCTTTGCAGCACCACTGCTGCCGGCTTACTGCCGGGCTTGGTTTAAAGCTGACCTTGCCCGGCTGATGCGCAACTACCTACTGCTTACCTATGTCAACTTCCTTTCCAACGATAGATCAGGCCACCTTTCACAACTCCTTTGTGGAGGAAATGAAGGGCGAAGCTACGTTCAACAATTCCCCGCGTCAGGTGCCGGGCTACCATTATTCGCGCGTGACGCCCACGCCGGTGCACGACCCCAAGCTGCTGGCCTGGGCCGATGAGCTGGCCGCTTTTCTGGGGCTGAGCAAGCCCGCCGAGCGGGGCCCGGCCGTCGATGCCCTGGCTGGTAACCTGGTGACGGGCAGCATGAAGCCCTTCGCGGCCCGCTACGGCGGCCACCAGTTCGGCTCCTGGGCCGGGCAGCTCGGCGACGGGCGGGCCATTTCCCTGGGCGAAGTAACGGCCACCGATGGCACGCCCTGGGAAATTCAGCTGAAGGGCGCTGGCCCCACGCCCTACTCGCGCCGCGCCGACGGACGGGCCGTGCTGCGCTCCTCGGTACGCGAGTTTCTGTGCAGCGAGGCCATGCACTACCTGGGCGTGCCCACCACCCGCGCCCTGAGCCTGGTGCAAACCGGCGACGAAGTGGTGCGCGACATGTTCTATAATGGCAACCCCCAGGCCGAGCCCGGCGCCATCGTGGCCCGGGTGGCGCCCACGTTCGTGCGCTTCGGCAACTTCCAGATGATGGCCGCAGCCGGGGAGCTAGACAATCTGCGGGCCCTGGCCGACTACGTTATCCGGCGCTACTACCCCGAGCTGGGCGAGCCGTCGGGGCCACAGGTGTACGTGCGCTGGTTCGAGGAAATCTGCGGCCGCACGGCCGTTATGCTGGCGCACTGGATGTCGGTGGGCTTTGTACACGGGGTGATGAACACCGACAACATGAGCATTCTGGGCCTGACCATCGACTACGGCCCCTACGGCTGGCTGGAACCCTACGACCCCGACTGGACGCCCAACACCACCGACTTCGGCTCGCGCCGCTATGCCTATGGGCAGCAGCCCAACGTGGGTCTCTGGAACCTCTGGCAGCTGGCCCGTGCCCTGGCCCACCTCGTAGAAACCCCTGAGCTGCTGCGCCCCGGCCTGGATTTGTACTCGGCCACCTACGAGTCTACCCGTCACGAGATGCTATTGCGCAAGCTGGGCCTGACCAATATTGCTCCCGATGAAGACAAAGCGCTGTTTGAGGCTCTGAACGAAGCACTGGCCGAGGCCGAAACCGACATGACGCTGTTTTTCCGCCATCTTTCGCACCTCGCCCCGGCGCTGCTCAGCGGACAGGAGCAGGAAGCCGCCGCTTGGGACACGCTGCTGGCCGCTGCCGGCTACGCTACCGCACCGGCCGCCGAGGCCAGGCTACGGGAGTGGCTGCCGCGCTACCTGCAGCGCCTCCGCCAGGAAACCGCCGCGCCCGAGGCCATTCGGGCGCAGATGCTGGCAGCCAACCCCAAGTACGTGCTGCGCAACTACCTGGCTCAGCAGGCCATTGAAGCCGCCGAGGCTGGTGACCTGTCGGTGCTGAACCGGCTGATGGAAGTGCTCAAAACCCCCTTTGCCGAGCAGCCCGAGCACGAGGAGCTGGCCGCCAAACGCCCCGAGTGGGCCCGCGAAAAGCCCGGCTGCGCCACGCTTTCGTGCAGCTCCTAACTTCCGGGAGTGTGCCGTAAGCGCCCAGCGTGCGGATGCAATGGGTAAGGCCGAGGCCGTGAGCAACAGCAGCTGTTGCTCACGGCCTTTTTGCATAATACCCAGCTGAGGCCACGGCGCTGCCTGTTTTGTAGAAGTAAGTTCGGTAAGGAATATACGCTTGCGTAACACGTGGGAAACGGGCCGTAAGCAGTGGCGGTTGGGCCGGTTGGTGCTGCTGAATTGTGTCTAAAGAGTTTATTTTGAGCACATAGCGCGTCTAAAAAGATATAATTTTAGCTTTGCAAAGCTCCGTTTTCCCGCAGGCCGCGCCTACTACGGCTCGGACTTGTTCTGCTTTGCTTAGGCTGGTAAACCGAGTTTGCCCCGAAGAGGAGCTTTCCCGAAATAGCACCCAGCGCCGTCGGCTAATACGGCTACTTCCTATTATCCCAGCTCCCGCGCCTGCGCGGTAGAGCTGCCTGGCGGCCACTGCCGGCCGCTGTTTGCCTTGCCGCTCTCTTTCTTTCCATAACCCACCAAAACCTTTCTGACTATGGGTATATCCCTACCTAACCGCCGGCCCGGCAGTGGGCCGGCGCAGCCGCGCAAGTCCCGGCTCCACGCCCTAAAGTCTCTGACCATTTCCCTGCTGGCCCTGGGCCTGAGTGCCGCCCCGGCCCGCAGCCAAATCGTGCCCGTGGGCTCGGGCAGCTACACCACCCAGTTTCCAGGTACGGATGCCGCCGGCCGCAACGCCGTGCCGCCCGGCTCCCCGCTGGTGAGTGGGGTGGCGGCTACCAAGCCGGTGCCTACCAACGAGTTCTGGTCGGCCAAGCTGCAGCGGGACCATGTCAACAACATCTTCAACTACCCGCTGACCCTGCGCACCCACGAAACCGGGCTGGTGGTCAACTACATCATTCCGCCCTCGGGACCCAAGGAGTACCGGCAGCCCAACAGCGACGTAATGGCCGTGACGGTGGGCGTGCAAAGCCTGAACGCCGTGCGCGCCACCGTGTCGGACTACTCCGACTGGACCGTGACCATGAACTGGCGCAGCAACTCGAACGACTTCAGCGCCACCGTGGGCATGGGCATGCCCTTCGTGTACTTCACTAAAGCCGCCGCCGACGTGGCCCAGGTGAAAGTAATGGTAGGCACAGTGACCATTAACGGGGAAATGCTGCTGATACGGGACTCCTACAACGGGGCCGACTACGCCGTGTACGCCCCGGTGGGCTCCACCTGGACCAACAACGCGGGCACCTATACCTCCACGCTGGGCGGCAAAACCTACTGGTCGATGGCCCTGCTGAACCCAACGGCCGCCGACGCGCTGGCCGCCGCCAACGACTACAAGAAGTACGCCTACGTGTTTCCGGCCGGCACCCGCGTCGACTGGCAGTACACGGACGCCACGGCGGTGCTCAAAACCACCTTCACCGTGACGCCCGCCGTGAAGGAAGGCACCAACAATGTGGTGCTCCAGGGGCTGCTGCCCCATCAGTGGGGCCATCTGGCCAGCGGCTCGGCCCAGCCCGCCGGGCAGGTGTATCCGTCGGTGCGGGGGCAGCTGAAGATGCTGGCCGGCAACACGTTTGCTACTGCCTATACGTTCCGCGGGGTGCTGCCCACGCTGCCCTATTTGGCCAACTACAGCGCCGGTTTCAGCCCGGTGAAGCTCAATGACAAGGTGCAGGCCCTGCAAAATAACGGCCTGGCCGAGTGGACCGACTCCTACAACGAAGGCCAGGAGATGAACAAGCTGATTCAGACGGCCCGCATTGCCGATGAGGCCGGCAACACCGAAGCCCGCGACAAAATCCTGGCGACCATCAAGACGCGGCTGGAAGACTGGCTGTCGGTGGAAGGCGGGGAGAAGGCCTTTCTGTTTTACTACGACACCAAGTGGTCGACGCTGCTGGGCTACCCGGCCGGCCACCACCAGGACGACAACCTGAACGACCACCACTTCCACTGGGGCTACTTTATTCACGCCGCCGCCTTCGTGGAGCAGTACCAGCCCGGCTGGGCCAGCCAGTGGAGCGAGATGGTGAACATGCTCATCCGGGACGCGGCCAACCCGAGCCGCACCGACACCAAGTTTCCTTTCCTGCGCAACTTCGACCCCTACGCCGGCCACGCCTGGGCCGACGGGTTTGCCAGCTCGCCGATGGGCAACAACCAGGAGTCCACTTCCGAGAGCATGCAGTTCAACTCGGCCCTGATTCACTGGGGCGCCATTACTGGCAACAAAGCTACCCGCGACCTGGGCATCTACCTCTACGCCACCGAGCAGACGGCCATTGAGGAGTACTGGTTTGACGTGAGGGACCGTACGTTCCAGCCCGACTACGCCTACAGCGCCACCGGCCGGGTGTGGGGCGCGGGCTACGACGCGGGCACCTTCTGGACGCCCGACATCCGGGCCGTCTACGGCATTCAGCTCTACCCCATGCACGGCGGCTCGCTCTACCTGGGCCAGAACAAAGCCTACGTGCAGAAGCTGTGGACCGAAATTACCCAGAATACCGGCATCCTGCAGAACGAGGCCAACCCCAATACCTGGCACGACCTGCTCTGGGAATACCTGGCCTTTATTGACCCCGTGAAGGCCATTCAGCTCTACGATTCCTACCCCAACCGCGCCATCAAATTCGGCGTGTCGGACGCCCAGACCTATTACTGGCTGCACGCCATGAATGCCCTGGGGCAGGTAGACGCCACCGTGACGGCCAACAACCCCGAAGCGGCCGTGTTCAACAAGAACGGCCAGAAAACCTACGTGGCCCACAACTACAGCAGCGCGCCCATCACCGTGACCTTCTCGGACGGCTACTCGCTGCCAGTGCCGGCCCGCAAGCTGGCCACCAGCCGCGACGTGGCCGTGGCCGGTACCATCCGGGCCAGCGCGGCGGAAGTAGCCGCCAACGGCAGCGTGACGCTGACGGTAAGCACCACTGGCTCGGGCATCACGGGCGTGGAATTCTTCGACGGCGCCACTTCGTTGGGAACCGTCACGGCGGCACCCTACACCCGCACCGCCGCCAATTTGCCCGTGGCCATTCACAACTTCTACGCGAAAGTGTACGCCGGCTCGCTCTTTAAAGTAACTAATATTGCCGCGGTGCAGGTGGGCAAGCAGGTGTCGTTTACCGGTTCGCCCCAGCCCATTCCGGGTACCATCGAGGCCGGCCGCTACGATACCTACCCCGGCGGCAAAGGGCAGGGCATCAGCTACAACGATGCCTCCGACGGCAACCAGGCCACCTACGAGCCGGCCCCGACGGTAGCCTTCCGCACCAGTGAAAACGTGGATGCCGTGTCGGATGCGGCCGAGGGCGCTACCGTGGGCTGGGTCGATGCCGGCGAATGGCTGGAGTACACCGTGAACGTGGCTACGGCCGGCAGCCACACCCTGGCTCTGCGCTACGCGGCCGGCAACGCGGAAGGCGGCGGGCCCTTCACGCTGTCGGTAGACGGCAACGCCGTGGGCGGCAACCAGACCGTGACGACCACCAGCAATTGGGGCACCTGGGCCACCAAAACCATTACCGGCCTGAACCTGCCGGCCGGCGAGCATGTGCTGCGCCTGAGCTTCACCCAGGGCGGCCTGAACGTGGGCCGCCTGACCTTCACCTACACTGGTACGTCTACCAATACGCCGCCCACGGTCAGCTTAACTTCGCCCACCAACGGGGCCAGCTTTACCGCGCCGGCTACCATTAACATCACGGCTAATGCCGCCGATGCCAACGGGACGGTGAGCAAAGTCGAGTTCTTCCAGGGGGCCACCAAGCTGGGCGAAGACCTGACGGCGCCCTACAGCTTCTCGTGGAACGGGGTAGCGACCGGCACCTATTCTTTGACCGTCAAAGCTACCGACAACGCTGGCGCCACCACGACCTCCGGGGCCGTGAGCGTGAGCGTAACCAGCGGAACTACCAACCCCGGCGGTACCTGCACCGGCGGCCCCACCAGCGGCGACTATACCTACTCGGTATCCGGGGCCAGCCCCAACCCCACGCTGACCTTCGTGCCCGGCCGCTCGGGCGTGGGCAGCACTACCTTGCTGCTGTACTATGGTACCAACGCCGCCGGACCGTACCCGGGCTACGTAGTGACGGCCAACGCGCCTTTCACCCTGAACGCCTCTGCGGGGCAAACCGTGTATTTCTACTACACCTACAGCGTACCCGAAGGCGGGGAGCGGAACACCAGCAGCACGCCCCACAGCGTGGTGGTAGGCAGCTGCGGCACCGGCACAACCAACACGCCGCCCACCGTCAGCCTGACTTCGCCCGCGAATAACGCCAGCTTTACGGCCCCGGCTACCCTCAACATTACCGCCAACGCGGCCGATGTCAACGGGACGGTGAGCAAAGTGGAATTCTACCGAGGCACCACGCTGCTCGGCACCGATACCTCGGCGCCCTACAGCTTTTCCTGGACCAACGTAGCGGCCGGCTCGTATTCCCTGACCGCCAAGGCCACCGATAACGCCGGCGCTACCACGACTTCCGGGGCGGTAAACGTCACCGTGAACGGCCCGGCGACGCCAACGGGCTACTGCGCTACCACCACCGACTTTAGCTACGGGGCCGTGACCAGCAACGGCAACGTCACGTTTACCTTCCATCCCAACGGGGCTACGGCGGGCGGCAACCTGGCTATTCTGTATCTGCGCGAAGGCAGCGCGGGCGGCTACCCGGGCTACTCCATGACCAAGAATACCGCCGGGGACTTCACCTTCACCAAGGCCATTGCCAGCGGCACTGTCACGAGCCTGTACTTCACCTACCAGGTGGGCGCGGGCGGCCCCGAGCGCAACTCGGCCGCTACCCCGTTCAGCTACACGGTGGGTGCTACCTGCTCGGGGCAGGCCCGTACGGCGCTGCCCACGGCCTCGCCAAGCCTGGCGGGCGCGCTACCGGAGCTGCAGTTAGCGCCTAACCCCAGCGCGGGTCTGGTCCATGTATTCTTCACCCTGCCGCAGTCGGGCGCCTACTCCGTGGCGCTCTACGATCTGCAAGGCCGCCTGGTGCAGCACGTAGCTACCGGCACTGCCACCGGGAGCAAGCAACTCCGCTTACTGGCGGGCTCATATCCGGCCGGAGTGTACATGCTGCGCCTGGTTGCGGGCGGGCATACGCGCACCCAGCGCCTGGTGCTCACGCGCTAAGGCCCGGCGGAACAGCCTGTTTTCACGAAAGCCCCGGCCTATGGTCGGGGCTTTTTTTTGTGGCTCACAACAGGCTGGTGGGGGAGGAGCAATGCCAACGTGCTGGCTGACAACGTTCCCGGCAACGTTTGCATAAATAAACCTGCCGCTATGCTTGGCTTTTTCCGGGTAGGCGCCAACCTTAGACCACAAGTCGATGAGCTACTGCTTCATTGCGGCTGCCCGGTCGTTTTGCCTGCGCAGCTTTTGCCCGGCACCTGTGCTGTACCCGGGGCCGCCGGCCCGCTTTTCCGCCCGCTAGTATCTCTGCGCCGTGCTCCTGAATGGGGCCCGCCGCCCCTCCACCTCTTGCTGCCGCCGCGAACTACGGCCCGCTTCCGCTAGGCAGCCATCTGCTGCTGAGCCCAGAGGTTTCCAAGGTTTTTTCGTGGTAGAATCCGCCGCCCCGCGTGGTGCTGACCTGGCGTTTCGTTCCTTTTTTCTACCTAATTCCCACTACCATGAACACCCCCAATCTTCTGGCGGGCCGCCCGGCCGTTCGCAGTCATTTCCGCATGGCCCGCTGGGCAGCGCTGCTCAGCACGACGGCCCTGGGCGGACTGCTGGCCTGCAGCAAGGACGTCAGCCCCCAGCCAGATAGCGTGGCTGACGTTGCGAACAGCGCCGATGCTGTCGTCAACTTTGCGCAAACCGGCTTCTCGACCCAGAATGGCGGTACCACGGGCGGAGCCGGCGGGGCCACCGTGACGGCCACTACCCTGGCCCAGCTGCAGACCTACGCCACCAGCACCACGCCCTACATCATCCGCATCGACCGCAAAATATCGGGCGGGACGCAGGGAGCTTCGATCAATGTGAATTCCAACAAGACGCTGCTGGGCGTGGGTACGGCCGGCTTTCTGGAAGGCGTGGGCCTGAATATCAGCAGCAAGCGCAACATCATTGTGCAGAACCTGAAGTTCACCATGTCCACGGTCACCAACACCTATATCAACAGCGAAGGGCGGGCCCAGGTGGCGGTAAACGACGGGGACTGCATGACCATTCAGGGCAGCAGCCAGAACATCTGGGTTGACCACTGTGAGTTTTATAACCGCGACCCGGCCACCCAAACCAACCAGGACCTCTACGACGGCCTAGTGGACGCCAAGAGCACCAGCGCCTTCATTACCATCTCCTGGAGCTACTTCCACGACCACCACAAGGCCCACTTGGTCGGCTCCTCGGATTCGGACGCCTCGGACCGCAAGATGACGTTTCACCACAACTACTACCGCAACGTGAAAGAGCGGGTGCCCAGCTACCGCGGCGGCACGGCCCATGTGTTCAACAACTACTTCTACCACGTAACGGGCTCGGGCGTGAACTCGCGGGTGAATGCCTGCGTGCGGGCCGAGCAAAACGCCTTCGAGGACGTGCGCGACCCGGTGGTAAGCAAGAACAGCGCGACGCTGGGCAAGTGGGCCGCCATTGGGAATGCCTACAGCGCCTGCCTGGGCTCCCAGCCCACCAACTCGTCGTGCACCTTCACGCCGTCCTACGCCTATTCGGCCGTGCTCAACCCCGCCGCCGAGGTGAAGGCCGTCGTGACGGCCAACGCCGGCATTGGCAAGCTGTAGCCGCCGGGTCTTTGGTAGCACAAAAAAGCCCCGGCACTGTCGGGGCTTTTTTGGCTGTTTAACGTTTTGCAGGAAGCGGAGCGCTGTTTAGCGGTAATCTTTGTCCTTGAGCTTACCCATTACGGTGCCGGTAAACGCGTGGCTGGCGTCGTAGTCGGCCAGGGTGGCGTAGAGCTTTTCGTTGTTGAAGCGGGCCAGCTTCCCGATGCCCACGCCGCCGAACAGCCCCAGCACGATGCCCCACCCCAAGGGCGTAACCTCCACCGTAGTGGTGCCCGAGCTGGTGGTTTTGGTGCCGGTCTGGGACGTAATAAAGCCGACTACGCCGGCCCCGGTAAGCAGCCACAGCACCCCGCCCGTGTGCTTGCGGTTGAACAGATGAATCACGGCCCGGGCCTCCTTGTCGTCGGCGTAGCGCTTGTTCAAATAATCCTTGTACTTCTCGCCCTTCAGCTGGTTGGGGCGGAGCAGCGGCATCTGGGCAACAGGGGTAGCGGAAGCTGCGGCGGGTGCGGTAGTTTGGGCCTGGCTGCCAAAGGCAAGTGCACCAACCAAGGAGGCGGTTAAAAAACCACGTCGTAAAAATGACATCAAATGGAAAGTTGAATAGAAAAAATACAGGCAATGACCCGCAAATGTAGGGAATCGGGTTCGGTGGAGTTGTGCTTTTTCAGGTTCTTATACCTCGGTCAGGGCCGCAGCCAGCCGTTTCCGGCGATTTTCTCCCGCCGGCCCGCGTGTTGCCAGCGGAGGGTAGGCGCGGCAGAGCGGCTACTTGCCCATAGCATACCGGATTCCGCCCAGCAGATGCTGCAGAAACAGCGGCTCCCGGTAGCTTTCGGGCGTGTGGCCCCCGGCAGTATAGAAGGCCCGGCCCCCATCGTAGGCGTGGTACCAGGCAAAAGGGTGCGTAGGGCCGTTGGTGCCGCCGGAGTAGGTCGTCTCGTCGAGGGTGGCCAGCACCGTGAGGCCGGGAGCTAGGCTCTTGAAGTTGTACCATTCGTCGGTGCGGGGCCAGGCGGCGGGCAGGTGGGCCGTGGCGGCATGACGCGCGCTGGTGCGGCGCACCGTAGCCGTTTGTACCTGCGGGTGGCTCAGGAAATACGCGCCCACCAGCCCGTTGTACCAGGGCCAGTCGTACTCGGTATCAGCGGCGGCGTGGATGCCCACGAAGCCGTTGCCGGCCCGGATATAGGCTTCGAAAGCCTGCTGCTGCGGGTCGGTCAGCACATCCTGAGTGGTGTTCAGAAATACCACGGCCCGGTAAGTGCGCAGTTGTTCGGGGGTGAAGCGGGAGTTGTCGGAAGTCGTATCCACGCGGAAGCGGTGAGCCTGCCCCAGCTGCTGCAGGGCCGCCAGCCCCGCCGGGATGGAGTTATGGTGGAAGCCCGCGGTTTTGCTGAACACCAGAATAGCGGGCGGCGCCGCGGGCTGAGGGCGGCCAAAGGAGCTGCTTAGCAAAGCAGCCGTCAGCAGGGGCAGCAGGGTTTGGCGGCAGCGGCGCGCAAGCAAGGGTAGAGCAGACACGGAGAAGAGAGAGGTGGGGAAGTATAGGAACGAAGCCGGGGCAGTAAGCTACTGGATTTTGGCAGGGAAAGAAACGCCCGGCACTTACCTTGCGGCCATACTCGCCTCTTAACCTATACCCCGATGCTGTTTGCTGATCAGGATCTGGCCCGGCGCCTGGAGCGCACCGAAGGCCAGGCCAATGCCAACTTTGTAGAAGCCCGCAGGCGGCAGTTTCCGGACAGCGGCGCGGAGTGGCTCACCGTGGCCGGCGCCTATGCCATGTTCGACGGCGCCGACTCGCCGCTGACCCAGAGCTTCGGCCTGGGCCTGTTCGGGCCGGTATATGCCCCGGACCTGGCCCGGATGGAAAGCTTCTTCACCGCACATGGCGCACCTGTTTACCACGAAGTCAGTCCGCTGGCCGAGCTGGGGCTGCTGGTGCAGCTGCCGGCCCGCGGCTACCGGCCCCTGGAGTATACCAACGTGCTCTACCGCCCCCTCAGCCCCGCCCACGCCGCCCCGGTATCTACCAGCCCTGAGCTTATCACCCGGCCGATTACCCCCGCCGAAACCATGCTCTGGGCGCAGACTTCGGCCGCCGGTTGGGCCACAGAATCGTTTGAGGCAAGCGACTTTATGCTGGCGTACGGGCAGCTCAGCGCCAGTAGCGCCGGGACGGTGCCTTTCCTGGTGGAGCTGGCCGGGCAGCCCATTGCAACGGGCGGCCTGTTTATGCACGAAGGGGTGGCCCTGCTCATAGGCGCCAGCACCGTAGCCAGTGGGCGGCGGCAGGGCGCCCAGTCGGCGCTGCTGGCGGCGCGGCTGCACCACGCGGCCCAACAGGGCTGCACGCTGGCCATGATGGGCGCGGTGCCCGGCAGCCAGTCGCAGCGCAATGCCGAGAAAAACGGCTTCCGCATAGCCTATACGCGCATTAAGTGGCAGCTCGAAAGCCCTAGTCAATAGGAGCTGAGCGGCTGCAAAGCAGAGACACACCGCGGCCTTTCTGTCGAATAGCACCAATAAGAAAGGCTACCCCAACGGGTGGCCTTTCTTATTGGTGCAAAGACCGGGCGCTATTCCCAGTTGCCGAGCAGGCGGCGCAGCAGCACTACTTGGCCCATATGGTAGCTGTTGTGGTCGGCAATGAGCATGGCTTCGCGCAGCAAATTCTGGCCCGTGCCGTGCGCAAAGGGCGTCAGCAGGTCCTGAGCGGGGTCTTGGAGCAGGGTTATAAACTCTTCCCGGTCGTGGGTGATGCGGCGGAGCGTGGCCTGAAAGGTGGCTTCATCGGCGGGCACGGCAGCATCGGGCCAGTAGCCGGCGGGCCACTCGGGCGAAACGTGGGCGGCGTCGCGGCAGAATTCGAGGATGTCCCACTGGGCAATGCGCAGGTGCTCGGTCAACTCCCAGAGGGTGTAGGGCACCTGCGGCACGCGCCGGTTCAGGTCGGCCGGTGGTATGTCGGCGCAGATTTCTTCTAAGGAAGCGTGGGCGTAGCCTTTTTCCAGCATGCCGATGAGTTCGGCTACGAGAGTAGCGCGGGTGGTAGAGTCCATAAACGACAAAAGGGTAGAGAAATAGAATAGCCAATCTACGGCCAGCAGAGGTAATCCGGATGCCGGCCGGTTGGGCTCAAAGATGCGTAGGCAAGTGCTGGGAGAAGCATAATAGTAGAAATTTGTTACTTACCTTGCTACCGCCCTATCTATTGCCTCAACGCGGTATTGTATCCATTTTTTACTTGTCAATGAAACAGACTTATCTACTTCTGATTACCGGCCTGGCGGCAGCTTCCTGCCAGAAACAGGCCGCCGTAGAGCCCGCCGAAGCCCCCGACCCGAACTGGGTGAAGCTGGAAATTGCCACTGTGTCTTCCGGTGACGCCGCCTATTCCATTGCCGGCGACCTGGACCGCACGCTGCTCGTAGCCACGAAGCAGAAAGTGTATGCCTCCACCAACAAAGGCAAAACCTGGCGGGAAAGCCACAACTTTAATGGCTCCGTGCCCGGCCTGCTGCAGCGCAACGACACGATATTCGCGCTGACAAACACCAGCACCACGCCGCAGGGCGAAACGGTGGCCACCTTCGCCGACATGTATACCGCCGACTTTGGCGTTACCTGGCACTACACCGCCGGCGTGTACCCCTACGACCAGTACCGCGCCATGAGCCGACCCATTGGGCAGGTGACTACGGCGGCCAATACCACCTACCGGATTCGGGAAAACTCCGAGCCCATGCCCAACTCCACCTCCCGGCGGAACACGGCTTCCGACCTGCTGCGCCTGGAGGGAGCGGCCCAGACGGAGCTGCCGCTGCCGGCGCGGCACTATCTCAACAACCTCTTCCTGGATGGCCGCAACCGCCTGTACGTTGCGGCGTCGGGTCTGCGCTTTGATGCCACCACCGGCGCAGTTCTTCCCCAGGAAAATGGCAAAAACCTGCCCGCTGTTATTTACGTCTCCCGCAAGCCGCTGCCTTAAGCACCTGGGCCAGGTGTTGGCTAAGGCCCGCTTCTGGGAGCGCCACCAGCCGACGCCCTCTACCGAACGGCATGGGTAGTTGCTTCCGCGCCTGCTCGACGGCTTCGAAGGTAAGTTCACTACGGCGAAGTAGGAGCGCATGGCCCGTTGTTCGCAGGACACGGCCGGGCACGACATCGCCAAGCTGGTGGCCCAGCGTGTGCTGGTGCGCGAAGAGGCCGGTGGATGCAGTTCCGGTTCTTGTTTGGCTTCAGAAGGGTAGCCGTCTGCGTAGGCGGGCGGCTTCCTGGCGAATGGCGCTGGATAACTGTCCCCGGCCAGTTGCGTATCCAAGGGTAGCTTTTTGCACCAGCCAACCTTACCCCATGATCCAACGCCGTTTACTTCGTGCCTCCGCCCTGCTGCTGCTGGGCGTCGGGGCCGCTTGCAACCGCTCCGGCCAGGAGCAACGCGCCAATGCCCAGGAGAAAGCACCGGCGCCGGCTACGGCCCAGAACGGCCGCACGCCGCTCGAAACCCGGGTGGCGAACGTGCCCGGGCAGCGTCCGACGTTCCCCGAACAAACCCGGGCCGGGAAGCTGCCCGCGTCGGCCGACTTCGAGGTGACGGTGCTGGCCAAAGGGCTGGCGCACCCCTGGGCCGTAGAGCCGCTGCCCACCGGCGAGCTGCTGATTACCGAACGGCCGGGTGCCCTGCGCATCGTGTCGGCCGCGGGCCAGCTGGGGGAACCCATCCGTGGGGTGCCCGCCGTGTACGCCAAGGGGCAGGGCGGCCTGCTCGACGTGGCGCTGAGCCCAACGTTCAGCTCGGACCGCACAATCTACTGGTCATTTTCCGAGCCCCGGGGCACTACGGGCAACGCCACCAGCGTGGCCAAAGGGGTGCTTTCTGCCGACCAGCGAAGCCTGAGTCAGGTACGGGTCATTTTCCGGGCCCTGCCGGCTTATGACGGCGATAAGCACTATGGTTCCCGCCTCGCATTTGGTCCCGATGGCCTGCTCTACGTCAGCCTGGGGGAGCGCTCGGACCTGGAAATCCGGCCCCAGGCCCAGCAAATGGGCAGCCATATGGGTAAAACGCTGCGCATCACCGCCGACGGCCAGCCGGCCCCAGGTAATCCCTTTATTAAGCAAGCCGGCGCCCTGCCCGAAATCTGGACGGTGGGCCAGCGCAATGTGCAGTCGCTGGCGTTCGACGCGCAGGGGCAGCTCTGGTCCGTGGACATGGGCCCGCAGGGCGGCGACGAGCTGAACCGGCTTGAGGGAGGCAAAAACTTCGGGTGGCCGCTGGTGACCTTTGGCGAGGAGTACTCGGGCGAGCCCGTCCCTGACGCCGTGACAACCAAGCCCGGCTACGTGGACCCAGTCTATTACTGGGACCCGGTTATTGCGCCATCGGGGGCCCAGTTTTACACCGGCGACGCGTTTCCGGCCTGGCGCGGCAACCTGTTTGTGGGCGCGCTCAAGGATAAGGAGCTGGTGCGGCTACAAGTCGAACAGGGACGCGTAACGGGAGAAGAGCGCCTGCTCTCCGAACGTAAGCAGCGCATCCGCGACGTGCGCCAGGGCCCAGATGGAGCCCTGTACGTTGTCACAGACGAGGACAGCGGCGAATTATGGAAGATTGCGCCCCGGAAGAGTCGCCCATAATACCGCCACCTGCCAGGAAACAGTGGCCCGGGAGAAGTAGACACTTCTCCCGGGCCACTGTTTTTCGTTTACGGACAGGCCCGAGAAGTGCCGGCGAGGGGTCTTGTTGTCAGATTACGTTATTTCCAGCTCTCGCCGCAGCATCGGGTTGGCGCTTCCGGGGCCCTTGCCCCACTGCTGGAATGCGTTGCATGCCCTACCTGGTATGCGCGTAGTCCTACGCACAAATCATCTACCTTTCTTCGGCGAGCGTTGTCGCTCCTCTCTACACCACCACTTCATCCTGGCAAGCCAGACTATGGACAGAAACATCTACAACCAATCCCAACAGCCCTGGACGTTCACCGTGACCTACGATGAGGGCGGCAACAGCGGCAACGTGTATTTCTCGGGAGCGGGCACCGGAACAGCCGAAAATGGCCCCTGGGTCGTACCCGCCAACGCGGATACACAAACCCAATTCACTACTACCGATGGCAAATCGGACGGTACTTTCCTTATCGCCGACCACACGGGTCAAACGCGTCAGTTCGACTTTAGTGGGGGTTCGATTGCCCACAATGGTGATACTGGCCCGGTGTCTTTGAATACCCCGGCCGACTGCGACATGACCATTACGGCCGATCAGTGGTAGAGCGAATACTTGCCTGCGCAGGCAAGTAGCGCTTCGCCCATTCTGCCTCTGCTGACGTGGCTACAGCACCAAAAAGCCCCGGCCTGGGTAGGTAGGGGCTTTTTTGCTGCATGAAAATACTTGCTTCAAGCTGAACCTGATTACAGAGGCTTAGCTGGGCGAAGAAATCCTCTTGTCGTATAGCCTAGTGCTGGTGATACCGCTCTAGTGGGAGAGTATGTGCGCGAAGAACTACCGGAAAAAGCAGAGCATTGGTTGCTACTACATACCATACAAGATCTGCGAACGGAGTTAACGGCCAAGGGCTGCCCGCTGGCTTACAACGGCCACTGCTGGCGCAGCTGCTGGTAGCCGGCATGGCCATCGAGCCCGGCAATGGACTCAAACATGCTCAGAAATGTGCGGACCAGCTCTGGGTCGGCTGTGTGCATGGCCCGGGCCTCGGAAAGGCGGTTGAGATTGTACTGACCCACAAAGATGACCAGGGCCCGGAAAGGCTCCGGCGCGTCCACATCCACGCGCAGAAAAAGCTGCAGCGGCAGCACCGACAGAGGCAATAGTGGGCCTATCCCCGCGGCTTTTTGCGCCGCATGCTCCGAAAACAGCTCAAAGGTGTCCTGCACTTGGCGCAGTGTGGCCCCGTGGAGGCGGCGGTGCTTGTCCCAGTCTGGCTCGGGCAGGGGCTCGCCGGGCCGCAGGTGCTGCCACACGGGCTGGGCAAAATGGGTAAACAGGCTATTGGCTTCCCCAGCCGGGGGAAAGCAGCCGGGCTGGTCTTCGGCCGCCAGGGATGCCAGGTAAAACTCGCGCGCGTCGCGCACCCGATCCAGCAGCAGCTCGTGGATGCGGTCGGTGAGGGCGTGCAGGTCGCGGTGGGGCTGTTGGGGCTGGCAGCCCAGGAACAACTTGCCAATGGCAGCCGTGTCCGTCATAATAGCCATGTACTCGCTGCCGGCCGCTTTTTCCAGGAACTCGGCCACCTCGGCCAGCACCGGCTGGTAGCCCTTGTGCAGCTCGCGCGTGGCGTCGCTGATCGTGGTGACAGCCAGCCGGATTTGCTGATCAATCAGATGGTTGGACTGGGCCAGGGCCTGGGTTTCGCGGGTTACCTGCTGCATCTGGGCCAGGGCCTGATCGGCATTGCGCGAGGCCTCGTGGGCCGCTTTCCAGCTCTGAAACGCCGTGAACAGGCCCAGGAAGGAGGCCACGCTGCCAATAACGGAGTAGTGCGCGTCAAAGGCATGGTCGACGAAGAGCGCGGCGGCAATAAGGGCAATAAAGAGCAGCAGGTAGAACAGGCCGCTACGGTCGGGGTCGAGAAGAAAACGGCGAAGCATAACCGGTATACGCACTCGACAGTGCTGGGTCGACAAACCGGGCTATTGTGCCGTGCTCTGGAAGCACAACCGCTAGCATGCAAGAGGTCGTGTGCGATTGTAAAACAAGCGTATCGGCCAAGGTAGGTGGAGTACTCCGCTAAAGAATGGCCATGCGCGTAAGGCAGCAAGCAGTAGAGCCCGCGGCAGCGGAACAGTTGCCGGACAGCACTGCTGCACTGGCATGGAGTCGCATCGTGGCGTTGCTGCGCGACCACCGCCACGCCTGAATATGTGACGCCATTGCTTGCAGCCAGCCATGATTTTATCGGGGTGATTGTAAACAAGCAGGTATAAATCTGGATTTAAGAGTTATGCCCACCCATAGAAGGCGTTCGGCGTAAACCCGCCGCTCCCCGTAAGAACTTGGAACACTAGCGTTACTACCTACCGCCGCCGAAGAGAATATGTGGATAGTCCGAATTGCCCTTGCGCGTCCGTATACTTTTATCGTAATGGCCCTGCTCATTCTGGCGGCGGGCGTGGCCACCATCCTGCGCATGGCCGTGGACATCTTCCCCGAGGTCAATATTCCGGTGGTGGGCGTGGTGTGGCGCTACGAGGGCATGAGCGCCGAGGAGATGAACAAGCGTGTGCTCAACGTCAACCAGCGCATCTATACCACCACGGTCAACAACATCGAGCACCTGGAGTCACGCTCCATCAAGGGCGTGGGCCTGATCAAGGTATTTTTCCAGCCCGGCACCGACCCCGAGGCTGGCGTGGCCCAGCTCACAGCCGTCACGGCCACCATCCTGCGCGGCCTGCCCCAGGGTATCGGCGCCCCGCTGATCATCCGGTATTCGGCCTCCAACGTGCCCATTGCCCAGGCCAGCCTCAGTTCGGAGTCCTTGGGTGAGTCGGACCTCTACGACGCGAGCAGCTCTTTTATCCGGCCCGGACTGGCCGTCGTGAAGGGCGCTTCCCTGCTGGTGCCCAACGGCGGCCGGCGCAAGCAGATCATGGTGGACCTCAACCCCAACGCGCTGGCCGGCAAGGGCTTGTCGGGCAACGACGTGGTCAATACCCTGATTAACCAAAACGTGATTCTACCCGCCGGCGTGGCAAAAATCGGGGACCGGGAGTATGATGTGCGCCTCAACAGCAGCCCCGAAATGATCGGCACGCTCAACGATTTACCCATCAAAACCGTGAACGGGGTGCCGGTCTACATTCGCGACGTGGCCTTCGTGCACGAGGGCTCGGCCGTGCAAAACAACATCGTGCGGCAGGACGGCAAGCGCACGGCCGTCATTCCCATCCTGAAAAGCGGCCTGGCCAGCACCCTGGATGTGATTGAGGGCATCAAGGAGGAACTGCCCCGCGTTATCGGCACGGCCCCACCGGGCCTGGATGTGAAGCTGCTCTTCGACCAGTCGTTTTTCGTGCGCTCCGCCATTTCCGGGGTGATTATCGAAGGCGTAACGGCGGCCGTGCTGACTGGGCTGATGATCCTGCTGTTTCTGGGCTCCTGGCGCTCCACGGGCATGATTACGGTGTCTATTCCGCTGGCCGCGCTGCTGACCATCATCATTCTGCACCTCTGCGGGCAGACGCTCAACATCATGACCCTGAGCGGGCTGGCCATGAGCATCGGCAACCTGGTGGACGACGCAACGGTGGAAGTGGAGAACCTGCACCGCAATATGGCCATGGGTAAGGGCGTCAAAAAATCCATTCTCGACAGCGCCAGCGAAGTGGCCCTGCCCGCGCTGGTCTCTACCATGGGCTTGGCTATCGTGTTTGTGCCGGTGTTCTTTCTGCAGGGCGTGGCCGCCGATATTTTTACCCCACTGGCCCTGACGGTTATCATCGTGCTGTTCGTGTCCTACTTTCTCTCGCGCACGCTGCTGCCGACGATGGCTATGCAGTTTATGCGCAAGGAGCTGCCCATCTTCCACCGGCAGGGCCCCGAGCGGGTGCCCAGCGAGGAAATCCGGGACGGGCAGCCGGTGAGCGAAGCCGAAAAAGGCTTGCAGCAGCTGCGGGCCGCCGAGCTGGATAAGGAAGCTTCCCGGGCCACACCGGCTGAGGAAGCCGAGGAAGCGCCTTTGAGCGAAGAAGAGAAAAAAGCGGCCGAGGACATCGAGAAAGGCTGGATCTGGCGCATCCACGTGGCTTTCGAGAAGCGCTTCAACCGCCTGCGCGACGCCTACGGCGATACGCTGCGCTGGTCGCTGGCCCACCGCAAGCTGGTGGTGAGCTGCTTTGCCGGGCTGTTTGTGGTATCGGGCTGCCTGTATCCGTTTATCGGCCAGGACTTTTTCCCCAAGGTCGATGCGGGCCAGATTCGCCTGCACGTGCGCACGGCCACCGGCACCCGGCTGGAGGAAACCGAGCGGCGCTTCCGGCAGGTGGAGCAGCTCATCCGGCAGGTGGTGCCGGCCGAGGAGCTGGATTTGGTCTTGTCCAACATCGGCCTGCCCAACATTCCCATCAACCTGCTGCTGAGCGACAACCCCGTTATCGGCCCCGGCGACGGTGAAATCCTGGTCGCCCTCAAGGAAGAGCACGGCCCCAGCCAGGAGTACATCACCGAAATCCGCCGCCGCATCAAGCAGGAGTATCCCGACCTAGAAATCTTCTTCCAGCCCGCCGACATCGTCAACCAGACTCTGAACTTTGGCCTGCCGGCCCCCATCGACGTGCAGATCAGTGGCCGCTCGGTGGAGGACAACGAAAAGCTGGCCCGCCGCCTGCAGGCCAAGATTGCGGCCGTGCCGGGCGTGGTCGACGCCTTCGTGTTTCAGACCAAAACCCCGCAGCTGCGCCTGGACGTGGACCGGGTGCGGGCCCAGCAGGCCGGCCTTTCCCAGACCGACGTGGCCGACAACGTGCTGGTCAACCTAAGTTCCAGCACCCAGACCGACCCCAACCAGTGGCTCAACCCCGAGTCGGGCGTGAACTACACCGTGGCCGTGCAAACCCCGCCCAAACAGCTCTCGACGCTCGACGCGGTGCGGAACATTGGCATTACCGGCCCCACCCAGGAGCAGGCCCAGCTGCTGGGCAACTTCACCACCACCCGCCGGGAGCAGGCCACGGCCGTAGTCAGCGACTACGACATTCAGCGCGTGCTCGACATCTACGCCAGCGTGGAAGGCCGCGACCTGGGCGGGGTAAGTAGCGACATCCGCGACATTGTCAAGTCCCTGGAGCAGAACTTACCCGAGGGCAGCGAAATTGAGATTCGGGGGCAGGTAGAAAGCATGCGCACCTCGTTTCTGGGGCTGGGTCTGGGGCTGGTGGGCGCCATCGTGCTGCTCTACCTGCTGATGGTCGTCAACTTCCAAAGCTGGCTGACGCCCTTTATTATCATCATGGCTTTGCCCGGGGCCTTATCCGGCATGCTCTGGATGCTGTTCGTGACCCAGACCACGTTTAGCGTGCCGTCGCTGATGGGGGCCATCATGTGCATCGGTATTGCCACGGCCAACAGCATTCTGGTCGTAAGCTTCGCCAACGAGCGGCTGGAGGCCGACCCCGACCTGAGCCCGCTGGATGCGGCTCTGGACGCCGGCTTCACCCGCCTGCGGCCCGTGCTGATGACGGCCCTGGCCGCCATTATCGGCCTGCTGCCCATGTCGCTGGCCCTGGGCGAAGGCGGGGAGCAGAACGCCCCGCTGGCCCGCGCCGTGATTGGCGGACTGCTGCTGGCCACCTTCACCACCCTGCTGCTGGTGCCCGTTATGTATAGTCTGCTCAAGAAAAAAGCCCCCGCGAAGCACTCTGCCGCGCGGGTGGCCGCCTGATCCTACCTCCATTACTGACGCTCATCCATCGTGCTGTTTTCCTATGCCTGACTTGCCTCCTGATAAGACTGATAAACCTGTTGCCACCGAGCCGGAAGAGAATGACGCTGCTGGGCCAAAGGGGGCCGTCGGCCGTGATGCGCCAGCCGAAAATCGGCCGGCGGAAGAGAAAGACCCGCCCAAAAAGCCGGCTGACGATGTGAACCACAATCAGCCCGAGCAGGCCATCAGGGACCACATGCGCTTTGGGGAGCACGATGACAAGCCGGCCGGGGAAGAGGATGCGCCTGCCCAGGATGCGCCGGCAAAAAAGGCCGCGTCGGAGGCCCCAGACGAGCCAGAAGCTCCCGAAAAGGCTGCGGAACAGGCAGGAGCGCCCCAAGAGGACGGGGCCAAAAAGCCGCGGAGCAAACGGCGCTTACGGCTGATTCTGCTCGGTATCGGGGGCTTCTTCGTGGTGCTGCTGCTGGTCGGCATCATCCCGCGTATTCAGAAAGCGCGGGCTCGGAAAAAGGCGGCCGGGGCCGTACTCATTGCCAAGCCCGTGGTGCAGGTGCTGCCCGCCCGGAAAGGGCCCGATACCACCCGCGTGGAGCTGCCGGCCAACACCCGCTCGAACCGGGAAACCTTCCTCTTTGCCCGCACCGACGGCTACGTAGAAGCCTGGTACACCGACATCGGCGCCCGGGTGAATAAGGGTCAGCTACTGGCCTTGATTGCCACGCCCGAGCTGGACCAGCGCGTAACGGAAGCCCGTGCCAACCAGGAACTGGCCCGCAGCAGCTACAACCGCCTGCGCAGCATTGAGCTGCCCGGCGCCATTTCCCGGCAGGAGCTGGACCAGGGCCGGGCCCAATACGAAGCCCAGCGGGCCATTCTCAACCAGCTGCTGGCCCAACGCAGCTTCCGGCGCGTCACGGCCCCGTTCAGCGGCATCGTTACCGAGCGGGCCGTGGAGGTAGGGGCGCTGGTCTCGACCAGCAACGCCGAGGGTAGCCAGCTCTTCAAGCTGGAGCAAACCGACACGCTGCGCGCCTTTGTTAACGTGCCGCAGAACTTTGTGCCCAGCATCAGGCCCGGTCTGACGGCCGAGTTTATCGTCCCGGAGTTTCCGGACCGGCCTTTTCCCGGCCGCGTTTCCCGCAGCTCCGGGGCTCTGGCCGCCGACACCCGCACGCTGCTGACGGAGGTCAAAATACCCAACCCCAGGGATGAGCTCAAGCCCGGGATTTTCGCCCTGGTCCGGTTTCAGCTGCCGCAAACGGCACCCAGCGTCATTATCTCCGCCAACGCCCTGGTACCGAGCGGGCTGGAGTCCAAGGTGGTGGTGGTGCGCAATAAGAAGGTGTATTTCCAGACCATCGAGCCAGGCCGGGATTTTGGCGACCAGGTGGAAGTGACCAAAGGTCTGAAAGGAGGGGAGCTGCTGGTTATCAACCCGAGCGAAGCCCTGCGCGACGGCCTGGCCGTGGAAGTACGGCAGGCCAAGTCGGGTAAGGACGAGAAAAAAGGCAAGGGCAAAGATCAACCCAAAGGCCCCGAGCCACTCTACGACCCGGACCGGCCCCGGGTGTCCCTGCCCGTCGACAAAGCCCGTAAGCCGGCCGGGGCTGAGGCCAAGCCCGCGGAGTCGGCAGAAGAGGCCCAAAAACCAGCGGCGAAACCATGAAGCAACGGTCTTACTTCTCTGGGCGCTGCATTCAGAAACGGAATCTGAATGCGGGTAGCTGGGTGCTGCTACTCCTGGGTTCCCTTACGGGGCTGTTGCTGGGCTGTGCCCGCGGCCCCGGCTATCAGCGGCCCGGAGTAGCCGTGCCGGCAGCCTGGAAAAACGCCCCGGCCCCGGCGGCGGGTCCGGTTGTGCAGCCGCTCACGCCCACGGTGGCCCCGGTAGCCGAGCAGCTGCCGAGCCTGCCGGCCTGGTGGGAGGTATTTGCGGACCCGGAGCTAAACAAGCTGGAGCAGCAGGCCCTGGCGGCCAGCCCGACCTTGCGGGCGGCGGCCGCCCGGGTAGAGGAAGCCCGGGCCAACGTGCGCCTTGCCACTTCGTATCGGCTGCCCGACATTACGCTCGATCCGCAGGCCTACCGCACCCGCCTTTCCGGGCTGCGGCCGATTCCCTTTGCCCTCGGCGACGGGGCTACCAACCGGCGGGGCGTAGTGCAAACCCAGTATTATGTGCCGCTGAACGTGAGCTATGAGGCCGACGTATGGGGCCGGCTGCGCGGGGAGGTACGGGCCGCCCGGGCTGACGCCCAGGCGCAGGAGGCCGACCTGCGCGTCGTGCAGCTCACCCTCACCACCGACGCGGCCACGTATTACTTCGGCCTGCGGGCCCTCGATGCCGACGCGGCCGTGCTCGATACGACGCGCCTAGACCGCCAGCAAAGCCTGCTCTTAACCCAGGCCCGCTTCAAGGCCGGCGTCGATAATGAGATTGCCGTGCGCCGGGCCGAAAGTGAGCTGGCCCTGGTGGAGGCGGCCCTGCTGGACGTGCAGCGCCAGCGTGCCGGGCTGGAGAATGCCCTGGCCACGGTGGTCGGGCAGCCAGCCAGTGCCTTTGCCCTGGCGCCCCGGCCCGGGGTGGTTGCCGTGCCGGTCGTTCCCCAGTCCCTGCCTGCTACGCTGCTCAGCCGCCGCCCCGATCTGCTCCGGGCAGAGCGGGAGCTGGCCGCGGCCCAGGCCCGCGGGGATGTGGCCCGGCTTGCCCGCCTGCCAACCGTCTCCTTTAACGGCTCTATTGGCCCGCAGAGTGCCGAGCTGGCCGATTTGCCCAAAGTAAGCGCCAACTACACTTATTATGTGGGCGGCATGGTGTCTATTCCCATCTTCAACGGCGGGCGCAACCGGGCTACCGAACAGGTAGCCGCCGCCCGCTACCAGGCCCTGGCAGCCGAGTACCAGCAGCGGGCCCTGGTCGCCATGCAGGAAGTGGAGACGGCGCTGGCCGATATCCGCTTCAGCCAGCAGCAGCTCTCGGCCCAGGAGCGGGCACAGCGTGCCTCCCGCCTGGCAGTGCGCCTCACTCAGGAGCGGTACCGCACGGGCCTGACCACCTACTTTGAAGTCGTGGATGCCAACCAGACCAGCCTGAACGCGGCCCGGCTCGTGGCCCAGAACCGGGGGGAGCAGCTGCGCTACTTGGTGCAGCTGGTGCGGGCGCTGGGAGGAAGCTGGCAGTAACAGGGAAAGTCCCGGACCGCAGATGGCGAGAAGCCTGCTAAGTACTTCGGAGCGCTTTATCGCGGCTTACTGCCCTGCATTTCCCGCTGGCGCATGGGCATGGCGTCGATTGTCGCAAACAGCGAGGAAGGTGCAACGGGCTCGGTTTCGCGACGCTTGACGCCGCCGTCTTTGCCCAGCAGCAGCACGGTAAATCCGGTGGTGGAAACCCGGAGCGTTTGGGTCAGGTACTCTCGGTCGGCGGCCGAGAGGGTGGCAGGCACTATTTCGCGCACCAGCAGCTCCCGCGCTTCCAGGCCGGCGCGGTCGGCGGCCAGCAGTTGCCGTTGGCGCAGCAAAGCGGGGCTGTCGGCGGTGGGCGCACAAAGCAGCAGCACCCGCTTCTGCCAGCGGCTGGCTTTGAGCAAGGCCGCCAGTGAGCGTTGGTCAGGAAGGGACTGCGCGCGGACTACAGCAGACAAGGTAAAGAGGCTACAGAGTATGAGCAGCCCACGCAGGGTAGAACGAGTCATGATCGGACGGGAAAGCAGACGAGCCTATAACGCAACGTGGCGTTGAGAAGATCCCATCGGGCGCTTGCCGTACCTGCTGAGGCCAACGCGGCGAAATCGAATGAAGCCGGCAGCCACGGGCGTAGCATGCTTTCTGGCTGGCGGAGTTAAATCAGCGGGAAAGAGCGCACGGGCATGTTGGTTGAGTTTTGTGGGCTCCCTGATGCCAGCTAACTAGGCGACGACCATGACTGGTGGCAAGTAACCCGGAAAAGTAAGAGCCGCGCCGCCAGCCGTGGTTAGCGCGCCACCTGCAGGCGCTGCATAGAAACTGCCGCGCCCGATTGAATCCGCAGGAAGTACATGCCCGCGGCCCAGGCGCTGGTGTTCAGCGTGTGCTGGCGGCCGGCAAAGGAGGCCGTGTGCAGCAGGCGGCCCTGCAGATCGTAGACCTGCACGCTGGTCGTGGCCGTGGCGGGGCCGCTTAGCGCCAGGCGTACCTGGGTAGTGGCCGGGTTGGGGTAGAGCTGGGCCGCGAAGCCGGCCTGCGAGCCGCTGGTAGCCGTGGGCACGGCCGGCGCCAGGTGCAGCAGCAACGTCTGGTTCGGGTTCAGCACGCCCGGGGCCGGCGTCCAGCTGCTGATGCCACCTTGGGCATTCACCGTCACATCACCAAACGTCTGGCCGAAGATCAGCTCCCGGACGCGGTAGCTGCCCGCCGGCAAGGTCGACACGCTCAGCGACAACGATGGGTTGTTGACCGACGCGCTGCCGCTCAGATTCGACAGGGCAATAATGGCTTCCTGCCCGTACACGCGGGCGTAGCCCAGTAGGGAAGGAGCCGGCGAAGGAGCCGCGGGCGTAACGGGCAGCAGGTAGCCTTTGCGCAGCGCCTCGTGGGTGTTGCGCAGGCCAATCAGCAGCTTGTAGTGGGTGAGCAGCGACGAGGAATTGGTAGCTTGGGTGGCTACGTTGACCTGCGGGTAGTTGCTGCTCGGGGCGCGCCAGGGCGTGCCGGTGCTGAAGCCCGCGTTGGGGCCGGCCGTCCACTGCATGGGCTTGCGCTTTTCCTCGTCGACGCCCGAGCCGCTCATCCCGATTTCCTCGCCGTAGTAGAGGAAGGGCACGCCGGGCATGGTCAGGTAGAGCGTGGCGGCCTGCTTCATGCGCAGCGCGTTGCCGCCGAGCATATCCATCACCCGGTTCTGGTCGTGGTTGGTCAGGAAGGTGGCGTACTGCAGCTTGGGGTAGGCGCGGTCCACCACGTCGAGCTGGGTGCGCAGCGGCACCGGGCTGCCCGTGTTCAGGCTGTTGAGAATAGCGGCCGAGAGGTCAAACTCGAAGCAGGCATCGAGGCGCTGATTTAGCACGTAGGGCACCACGGCCGCGGTATTCGACCAGGCTTCGCCCACGGTAAAGGCGTTGGGGTTGGCCTGGCGCACCACGTCGTGAAACTCTTCGAGCACCTGCATAGTCTCGGGGGTGTTTTCATTCACCGTGCCGTTTTCCACCAGAAACTTCACCGCGTCGAGGCGGTAGCCGTCCACGCCTTTTTGCAGCCAGAAGCGCGTGGCATCCCACATAGCACTCTTCATCTGCGGATTGCGCCAGTTCAGATCGGGCATGCCGCTCCAGAAATAGCCGTAGTAGTAGCTGCCGCCCCGCTGGTGCCAGCCCGCACCGGGGCTGGTGGCCGACCACCGGTACCAGTCGCGGTAGGAGCTGGTGGCGCTGCCGGCTGCCTGCTGAAACCAGGGGTGCTGGTCGGAGGAGTGGTTCAGTACCAAATCGATAATAACCTTGATGCCGCGGGCATGGGCTGCTGCCAGAAAGGCTTCGAACTGGGCCATGGTACCGTAGTCGGGCTCGGTGGCCTGGTAGTTGGTCACGTCGTAGCCGTGGTAGCTCGGCGACTCCATCATCGGCATCAGCCAGATGCCGGTGATGCCCAGGTCGGTGGTGGTGGCCGGGTTGCCGTCGTTGAGGTAGTCGAGCTTCTGGGTGAGGCCGGCAAAGTCGCCCTGCCCGTCGCCGTTGCTGTCGTAGAAGCTGCGCACGAAGATTTCGTAGAACACCGCGTCGTTCCACCAGTGGGTGCTGTAGTCGGTCAGGGACGGCGCGCAGGTCTGGCAGGTGGCGAAGCACACGGCCGGCATCATGTTTACGGCGGCAGGAGCTTCGAACACCCGATTCCGCACCCCGGCGCCATCGGCCGGGCCGCAGGCGGCGGGCACGGCTTCGGCCCCGGCCAGGGTGTTGCCGTTCACGAAGCGGTACAGAAACCGGCTGGGGCCGGGCAACGAAATCTGAGCTTCGTAGATACCGTCGCCGTTGTCGTCGGAGAGGGGCAGGGCGCTGGCATCACCCTCAGTGCCGTAGCCGGCCAGGGGCTGGAAGTTGCCAACTACGTGCACCCCGTTGCGCGACACGGTCTGCCCGCGCATGTTTACGGCAAACGTCACCTGGGTATTGCACCCACCGAAGGCCGGGGCGGGCAGGCGCACGGCGCTGCCGCCCACCACTACCTGGCGGTTCACGTTGCTGCCATCGGCCACGCCGCAGGTAGTCGAGGGCAGCTCGGCCCCGGGCCAGGTGTTGCCATTCACGAACTTGTAGAGGTACACGCCCGCGGGCACGTTCACCGTCACTTCGTAGATCTGGTCGTTGTCGGCGTCGGTGAGGCGGGTAGTGGCCGGGTTCCAGTCGCCAGCAAAGCCGGCAGCAGCCTGGAAGTTGCCCGCCACGTACACGCCGCTGGCCGCTACCGTCTGCTGGCGCATATCCACGCGGAAGGTGAGCGGCACGGCCCGGGCGCCCAGGCTGGAGAGCAGCAGGGCCAGGAGTAAAAAGTGTTTCATCAGCAGGAGGGAAGAGGCGAAAAAAACAGCGCAACAAATCGGGCGCAGTCAGCCCCCTAAAGGTACCCCGAAATCAGCTCATCCGCAGAAAAGAAAGTTTCGGGGGCGGCTTCCCTGCAACCCCAAGCCCAAATGGCGTTACATTTAGCCTCCACCAACCCGAACTCCTCTCCGTGAAACACTTGTTTCTGTCGGCGGCCCTGGCTGCCGCCCTGCTGGGCACTCTGACGAGCCATACCACTGCGCCCACCGCCGCCGATTCGCCGCAGCTGGCCGCCATGTTCGAGAAGTACTGGGACGAGCGCGCCAAGCTGTTTCCGCTGGAAGCTACTTCGCAGGGCGACAACCGCTACAACGACCAGTTGCCCAACGATGGCACGGTGGCGTACCGCGCGACCCAGCGCCAGTTTTTCCAGCAGTACCTCGACCAGGCCAAAAAATTTGACCGCACGAAGCTGTCGGAAAACGACCGGGTGAGCTACGACATCTTCCTCTACGAGATGCAGATGCGCCTGGAAGGGCTCAAGCAGAACTCTTGGATGATGCCATTTACCCAGTTCAGCGGCCTGCCTATTTCATTGGCCCAGCTGGGTGCGGGCTCGGGCAACCAGCCCTTCAAAACCACCCAGGATTACGACAACTGGCTGAGCCGGGTGCGGGCCTACCCGGTGTGGGCCGATACGGCCATCAGCAACTTCCGGCGCGGCATGCGGGCCGGCGTGGTGATGCCCCGGCCGCTGGTCGAGAAAATGCTGCCCCAGCTGCAAGCCCTCGTCACGCAGGACCCCAGCAAGAGCATTTTCTACGGCCCGGTGAGCAAGTTTCCGGCCGCCGTGCCGGCCGCCGAGCAGCAGCGCCTCGCGGCTGCCTACCAGCAGGCCATCCGGGAGCAGGTGGCGCCGACCTACCAGAAGCTGCACGACTTTCTCAAGAACGAATACCTGCCCAAAGCCCGCCCCACGACCGGTATTTCGGCCGTGCCCGGCGGGGCCGATATGTACCGCTACGCCGTGAAGTTCTGGACGACTACGGACAAAAAGCCGGAGGAAATCTACCAGACCGGCCTCTCGGAAGTGAAGCGCATCCGGCAGGAGATGGAGAAGATCAAGACGGAAACCGGCTTTAAGGGCGACCTGAATGCCTTTTTCACCTACCTGAACACCGACCCTAAGTTCATGCCCTTCAAAACGCCGGAGGAAGTGCTGAACGTGTACCGCGGCATTCAGGCCAAGATAGACCCCAACCTGAAGAAGATGTTTGGCCGCGTGCCCCGCACCGGCTTCGAGGTGCGCCAGACCGAAGCCTTCCGCGCCGCCTCGGCCTCGGCCCAGTACAACCGCGGCCTGGCCGACGGCTCCCGCCCCGGCATCTTCTACGTGCCCATCATCGACGCCACCAAGTACAACGTGACGCGCGGCATGGAGTCGCTGTTTCTGCACGAGGCCATTCCGGGCCACCACTACCAGATTGCCCTGCAGCAGGAAAACGAGAAGCTGCCCCAGTTCCGCCGCTACGCCTTCTACAGCGCCTTTAGCGAGGGCTGGGCCCTCTACACCGAGAGCCTGGGCAAGGAGCTGGGCCTCTACACCGACCCCTACCAGCGCATGGGCGCCCTGAACGGGGAAATGCACCGCGCCATCCGGCTGGTAGTAGACGTGGGCATGCACACCAAGAACATGACCCGCGAGCAGGCCATCAAGTACATGATGGACAACCGCGCCATCGACGAGCAGGCCGCCACAGCCGAAATCGAGCGGTATATGGCCTGGCCCGGGCAGGCGTTGGCCTACAAAACCGGCCAGATGAAAATCATGGAGATGCGCCGCAAGTACGAGAAGCAGCTGGGTTCCAAGTTCAAGCTCAGCGCCTTCCACGACCAGCTGCTGGCCAACGCCGCCATGCCCCTGGCCATTGCCGAAAAAACGATGGACGCCTGGGCCGCCACCCAGAAGTAAGGGTAAGCCCGGCGGTGGCGGTCATCCTGTTTATCGTCTCATCCTGAATCTGACGTCCACGCAGTGAAGGACCTTGTCACGTTAGCACGAGTCGTAACAACGATTTTCGTTCTGGCGTGGTAAGGTCCTTCACTGCGTGGACGTCAGATTCAGGATGACAGAGAAAACACGGTTTAAACGGTCTGAAATCGGCGTTCATGCCTGGTGAGCGGGTGGTGGGCGAGTAGGGGTAACTACGGCGCGGGCTCCGCACGTAAGGGAAAGACAACCTAAACGCTCTATCACTATGAAAGACGAAAATAAACTTAGCCGCCGACAGGTAATCAGTGGGCTCGGGGCCAGTCTGGCCGTAGCGGCCGTGGGCCCGGTGCTGGGCGCGGAAGGCGGCGGCAGCATGGCCGAAACAGCCGCGGCCGAACCCCTAAAGGACCCCACCACAGCCTACCCCAAGCCGCCGTTTAAGAGCCAGAGCCAGGCCTGGCCGGGGCTGGCCAGCCAGATGGACCCCAAACCCGACCACGGCGAGAAAAGCTACAAGGGCTCGGGCCGCCTGAAGGGGCGCAAAGCCCTGATTACGGGCGGCGACTCGGGCATGGGCCGGGCCGCCGCTATTGCCTACGCCCGCGAAGGCGCCGATGTGGCCATCAACTACCTGCCGGCCGAGGAAGCCGATGCCAAGGAGGTTATTGCCCTGATCAAGGCGGCCGGCCAGAAGGCCGTGGCTATTCCCGGCGACCTGCGCGAGGAAGCCTTCTGCAAGAAGCTGGTCGAGGAAACCGTGCGCCAGCTGGGCGGGCTCGATATCGTGGTCAGCAACGCGGCCCGGCAGCAAACCCGCAAGTCGATTCTGGACGTGACCACCGAGGACTTCGACGCCACGATGAAAACCAACGTGTACGCCCCGTTCTGGATTATCAAGGCCGCCCTGCCCCACCTCAAGCCGGGCTCGGCCATCATCGGCACCACCTCCGAGCAGGCCACCGACCCTTCCGAAGACCTGTACGACTACGCCCAGACCAAGGCGGCCACCTCGAACTACGTACGCTCTCTGGCCAAGCAGCTCGCCCCGAAGGGAATCCGGGTGAACGGGGTGGCGCCGGGCCCCATCTGGACGCCCCTGCAGGTAAGCGGCGGGGCCACCCAGGAAAAGCTGGTGAAATTCGGCGGCGACACGCCCATGATGCGGCCTGGGCAACCCGTGGAGCTGGCCTCCATCTACGTGCAGCTGGCCGATCCGCAGGCGAGCTACGCCACTGGCCAGGTGTATGGCGCCGCCGGCGGCAAAGGCCTGCCGTAACGGTAGCAGTAGCGCAAACTGTGTAGTTCGCGGGGCAGAACGATTCAATCGGCGCGGGGCACGCGCGCTACCAAGTGCGCGTTACACCGTCCTTAGCCTGACAAATAACCCTGCAGAAATGCCCCGTGACGTGAGTTGCGGGGCATTTTCTTGTGGGCTAGCTACCCGACGGCGGAAAGAGGGATGCCGCAAGCTTCTTCCAGGTACCCACCTCAGATGCCGGTGGGCTTGCCGTCGATGCTGCGGGTGTTGCGGGTGTGCCAGTACTGCGCCACCTGCTCGGGGCCGCGCTTGTCCATGTTGTCGTTCAGCTGGTTGCGCTCGGCCCGGTAATCGAGCAAGGGTACGGCCATGCCGCAGGAGGTTTGCACCAGGTCCACGTCGACCACCAGGATCTGCCGGGCGCCGGGCAGGGCCGGGAACAGGGGCAGCAAGTCGGCCCACTCCGCGTCGCGCGGGTGGTAGATGCGGGCCGTGCCGTAGAGGCGCAGGATGTTGGGCGGACCCTCGAAGGCGCACCACATCAGCGTAATGCGGTTGACCTCCAGCAGGTGGGCGGCGGTTTCGTTGCCGCTGCCGGTCAGGTTCAGCCAGGCCACGCGGTTGGGGCCCAGCACGCGCAGGGTATCCTGGCCCTTGGGCGAAATATTGACGCGCCCATCGGCGGCGGCCGTGCCCACGAAGAACACGTGCTGCCGTTCGATAAAGACCTGAATGTCGGCGCTGATGGCGGGGTATTGCTTGCCCATGCGGAAGAAGGGTTTGGCTGGGCAGCAAGGTAGGGCCGGGGCGTGTGGATGCCAAGCCTGTAGCCGGCTAAAAGTAGGGCCGGCGTTGCCCGCAAGCTAGGCTCTTTCTAAGTGAGCAACGGCAGAATGTGGCCTTGAATAGCTACCTGAGAAGCATGTACACGACATACGCAATCAGTAGCAACCCGACCACCGTGAAGAGAAAGAACGGCTTGGTTTCGTGGGGGGAGCCAATAATAAAGTCACTCGGATTACTGGGATTGTACAGCACCGGGACTTCCTCGCCTTGAGCATAATTGAGGTCGGAGCTTTCCTCGGTAATCCAGCGCAAATCCTGGGTAACGAAGCGCACCACGCAGCGCCGGTTGTCACCGGTGCCCCGAAAATCGAGGATGATTCCTTGCGCGGGAATCCCGTGCTGTTGGAAATGGGCGTACTGCCGCTTTATCAATTCCCCCACCAGGATGAAAACAAGGCCTACCAGAAAGCAGATCAGCAGGTCTGAATCAACCGTTGCCAGGTAGGTCAGGACACTATCAAAAAGAGTCATTGCTTAAGTTAGTTACTTCCGCTTCAACGTTTCCCGAATCCCGCTCAAGCCCGCCGGCAATGTTTTCCAGCTTGTCGAGCATCTGCAGGAGCTGGGTGGGGCCGGAGTGGGGAGGTTGTCGTGTATGAGGCACTAGTAACAATGATGGGCCTTGGTATACATGCTAATAAAAATGCCCTAGCAGTTGCCAAAGGGAAGATTAGTGTAAAAGTAAAGCCTCAGTACTGCCCGGGCCTGCTAATGAACAGTCCAGGCTTTTACTCGTGCTTGATAGGCTTGCTTTATGATTCTGCGCATAGCTATGTCATCTTTTGAGACGAGCGCATTGACAGCTTGCAGGTCCTTGGCTCTGTGATGGTCAGATTCGTAATCGAAGTAGAAGCTCCAGAATGATTCTGCGTCCTGCGGCTTTTGGTGTCTTAGCGCCTGTAAGAAATTGGCCGGATGCTTTAGAAAGAAATTATGGGTGTTTTGCTGCAAAAAATTAATAGCGTCAGCATCCCAGGTGCCGTGCTTACAAATGGCAACTATTTTATCAACTTTTCGCTGTACGGGAATGTGCTGGCAGGCAAAGAATAGATTGACGTATTGCTCACTGTTGTGGTACAATGGGGCGGGTTTACCCTTTTTATCATCCCACCCAAATAAATTATTAAAGCTGGCGAAATCGTTTGGGAAGCAGCTGAAAAAGGCCGTTTCGTATTGGTACTGATTGGCTTGTGAGTCAAGGTGCAGCTTGTCGTAGAGCATCTTGATGGATGTTTCGCACTTCTGTGCGGTTGCCGCACTGTTTAGTGCAAGCTGAAGGGCGAGAATAGTAACCGTTTTTGTAAACAGGCTCGTCATGATTTGACAGGATAAGTAGTCGCTCCCAATTGATTAGGCTATGGATGCTGCTTGCTAAAATGGTGGTTTATTAACGGTGTTTCTTCAGGTGCTGGTACTTGTTATGCGGGTTGTTGCCTAACGGCATACATGAGGCACTTACAGCAAACGACAGGAATATTCGGAATTTAAAATTAATGCCGAAGATTACTCCCGCTTCAGCGCCTCCCGAATCCCGCTCAACCCACCGGCAATATTCTCCAGTTTATCGAGCATCTGCAGGAGCTGGCCGGCGCCGGAGTTGCGCAGGTTGTCGAGGTAGGTTTGCTTGATTTGCTGCCAGCGGGCGGTTTGCTCGGGGGTGAGCCAGCCGAGCAGCTCGCGCAGCTTGAGCAGGTTAGCTTCGGTGGCGCTGGTCAGGGTTTGGGCCTCGCTTTCGTAGTGGGCGGCCAGGAGCTGCTCGATTTCCTGGTCGTTCATCACGGGGCGCACCTTTTCGGCCAGCTTGTTCATGTTGCGGTAGGAGCCCTGCAGCTTGAACGGCGGCTCGGTGCGGTAGGCGTCGGCCTGGGCGGCGCTGGCAATGTAGGCCGCATTCACGCGGGCCACCACGTCGCGCAGGCGGAGCAGCTTTTGGAGTACGGCCACGTACTCGTTGAGCTCCTCGGGCGTGTGGTTGCCCTCGAAGCTGAGGCCGTCCTGCTGCCCGGTTTCGGCCAGACGGATGAGGGCGGGCACGTCCTGGGGGCTTTGGGTGGCGAGGCGGGCCAGGGCCGCGTTGCTGGTGAGGGCGTTTTCGAGGTAGGAGAGGCGGAAGGCGTCTTCGGAGCCGGCCGTGAGAATGTCGCCGAGGTTGTAGATGTCGGCGCGGTTGGCCAGCATGTCGGGCAGCTGGAATACGTCGCCGCTTTCGGTGTAAGGGTTGCCGGCCATGACCACGCACACCTTGCGGCCGCGGAAGTCGTAGGTGCGGGGGCGGCCTTGGTACACGCCCTCAATCTTGCGCTGGGCGTCGCAGAGCGAGATGAACTTCTGCAGAAACTCGGGGTTGCAGTGCTGGATGTCGTCGACGTAGATCATCACGTTGTCGCCCATCTCGAAGGCCAGGTTCAGCTTCTCCAGCTCCTGCCGGGCCCCGGCGTTGGGAGCCTGGGCGGGGTCCACGCTCGTCACGGCGTGCCCGATGGCCGGCCCGTTGATCTTCATGAAGATGAGGCCCAGCCGGTTGGCCACGTACTCCATGAGCGTGGTTTTGCCGTAGCCCGGCGGCGAAATAAGCAACAGCAAACCCATCAGGTCGGTACGCTTGCCTTCCCCCGCCGTCCCGATCTGCTTGGCCAGGTTGGCGCCAATAATGGGCAAATACACCTGGTCAATGAGGCGGTTGCGCACGAACGACGTGAGCACGCGGGGCCGGAAATCTTCCAGGCGCATGTCCTCGGCGGCCCGGGCCAGCAGCTGCTTTTTCACCTCCTGAAACGCCTCGTACTGGGTTACCGTGGCGCGGTCGTAGTGCAGCAGGCGACGGCGGAAATCGGGGAAGTTGAGGTGGTAGGTCCGGTCGTCGGCCAGGCGGGCGTGAGTGCCTTGGAAGTCGGCCAGCGTTTCGCGCAGGGGCGTATGCACCACCCGTGCCGAATCGTAAGTGCCGGTGAGCAAGAGCACGGCGCACTCGTTGCAGAAATCGGAGAGCGTAGCGGCGGCCGGCGCCTGGCGCAGGTAGGCCTGCAGCCACTGCCGGATCAGGGGGAGCTGGGCGGCGGGCTGGTCCTGGAGGCCCGTCACCGACTGCTGGAACAGCTCCGTGGCCTGGCGCTCGTGCAGCTGCTTCTGGAACTGCTGGTACAGCTCGGCGGCTTCGGCGGCAATGATGAAGGTGCCGGTGTGAGTCAGCTCCTGGAAGAGGTAGTCGCCGGTTTCCGCCACCTGAGGAGAGGTGAAGAGGCCGGTTTGCTCCGCGAAATGGTCTGCTGCCGTTTGCAGCTCGGTTTTGAGCTCGTCGAACTCCTGCGAATCGGGGAAGACCTGGAGCAGTACGCCGATGCCCTGGAGCTGCCGCTCCCAGTGGGCGCGCTGGTCGGGGTCGGCGAAGCGCAGCCAGTAGAGGGCCGCGGCGGCACGGGTATCGGCGGGGTAGCGGAGCAGGTCAGCGGTGCGGGTGAGGCGCACCAGGGCCGTGAGCAGCAAGGCCGCGTCGTGGTCGTGCACGCCTTTGAGGTAGCCTTCCTGGTAGCGCGCAGCCATAAACTGCTGCACGTAGGTTAGCAGCTCGGCGGGGCTCAGGTGGCCCAGCTCGGGTACGGACAGCACGGCGGCGTGCCCCGCTTCCGGGTTGGCCGGCGCGGGGTGCTGGGCGGCCTGCAGGATGCGCCAGGCCAGAAACTCGGCCCGGTACACGTCCTGGTTTTCCGACACCACGGTTTGCTCCCAGACGGGCCGGGAGGCCAGCAGGGCCGGGTCGGTTATCTTCTGGAAAAAGTTGGTGCCGGTGAGGTGGTAGTGCAGGTCGCCGTCGCGCAGGACCACGGTCAGCTCCAACGGCTGAGTGTTCACCGTAAAGGCGTGGGGACCAAACTTAAGGGTCTGGCCGCCGTCGGCGTAGAGGTCGGCCCGGTCGCGGAGCTGGCGCACGGCGTCCTCGCGCAGGGTTTTCAGTCGGCTCTGCACATCATCCGACTTCACCGAGTCGCCGAGGTTAATCAGCTCCTGGGCCGTTTGGCGCACCTTCTCCACCATCACGTCGGCGGCAAAGTACCCGTTGATATCCGCCACCGATTCCAGGCGGGTGAGGCGGCTTTGCACGGCCTTCAGCAGCCGCTCGGCGCTTTGCAGCAGGGCGGTGGCGCGCTGGTTGCGGGCGGCTACCAGGGCCGTTTTCTTGGATTCGAAGGCTTCTACTACCTGCTCGCGGCGGGTGGTGAGCTGCTCAATGAACTGGTCGAAATCGGGGAATTTGCCTTCCAGCTCTTCGAGCTGCACCATGAGCTTGGTCAGGTACTCGTCGCACTTGGCGGGGGTGTCCGAGAGGTCGAGGTAGTTGGTCAGGGCCTGTTCCAGCAGCTTGAGCTGGGCGGTAAACTCGGCCTGGGCCTCGGTGCCAGCCAGGGCCTGCCGCCGCCGCTTCAGCGCCGCCCGAATCTGGTTGAAGCGGGCGTACACCGTCGAGATGTTGTCGATGATGGCCGTGGTCTGGGTCGGGTCGGGGATGGGCAGGTTGCTCACCACCTCAATCAGCAGCTCCAGCTCCTGGGCCACAGCGGCGGTTTCCTGCTCGCGCTGGTCGGCTTCGATGGTTTTCTGCACCTGCTCTACGCCGTCGGCAATGGCCTGCACGCGCTGGGAGTAGGGCGCCAGGGCATTGGGCTTCAGCAGAAAGTCCACGGTTTGCAAGGCCACTTCCTTGCTCAGGGCCTCCAGGTCAGCGGCGTGCTTTTCCACGGCGGGCAGCTCCACGTAGCGCAGCTCCTTGAGGGAAATTACCTCGCCCCGCACCCCGCGCAACTCACCCAACATTTGCACGAACTCCGTGACGGTATCGGGGGCCGAGCGGCGGATGCGGCCGGTCAGCTCGTCGGCTTTCTGAAACACGGTGGCCGTTTGCTGGGCGGTGTTCTTGCGGATGCTTTGCACCTTTTCAAACTCCTCCACGGCCGCTGTGGCCGTCTGCCGGATTTCGCCCAGGGGCTCGGCCAGGGCCTGGGCGGCGGGTTCGCGCAGCCAATGGTAAGCGTCGGTGAGGGCAGTGGTCTGGCGAATCAGGTCGAGGTAGAGGCCGGCGTAGGAGTCGTCCTTGCTGGTCAGCGTCAACACTTCCTGCACCTCGCTCATGGCCCGCACGATTTCCTTGTTGCCCAGCTTGTAGAGGTAGGAATCGGAGGTGACGGGCAGCTGGAAATCGGGGGCCGTGTAGGGCGTCTGCCAGATCTGCACGGCGTGGTGCTTCTTGGGCTCGTCGTCGGCCCGGAAGTAGCACAGCTCCCCGTTGGTAAACAGGGCGTAGCCGTGGCACACGATGGGGTTATCGACGCGCTGGGCAATGCGGTTGTAGCTCAGCAGCAGGTAGGTGCCGTGGTCCTTGTTGAAGAACACGTACAGGAAATCCTCCCCGTTCGGCGACACCACCCGCTTCTCAAACAGCATCTCCCGCAGCCCGTTGTCGAACAACTTATTGTCGCCGGTTTGCAGGTAGAAGCCGTGCGGGAAAATCAGGCCCTGCCCGTCGGGCAGCAGCACGCAGGCATCGGCCAGGGCATCGAGGCGCTGAGCGGTTTTAAGCTTGTGGTTGAAGATGAAGTAACGATAGGTCTGCTCCTGGTAGGGCCGGATCTTGAGCAGAATCAGGTTGCCAATGGCGGCAAAGTAGATTTCCGAGTCGTCCAGCGTTTGGTCTTTGTTATCGACTGGCTCGCTCAAAATGCCGTGGCCGGTGCTGGTGTTGTCCTCAACTTTGATGGTCAGGTCGCCGCTGATGGTTTCCACAAACACCTTGTCCTCGATGCTGATGTGGGGGTGCTTGCCGCCGCGCTGCATGTCGCGGGTGGCACGCTTCCACTGGAACTCGTGCTGGGGCGGAAAGGTGTACTCGTGGTCGGAGCGGTTGTCGACGTACGTGAGCGTGTCGCCCTGGATCAGCCACTTAAACGTCTTCACATCCGAGGCACTCTTGCCCACCCGAAACACCATGAACAGGTGCACGCCAATGACGGCGAACTTCACGAACTGGGTGTTCTTGTAGTAGCGGTACAGGTTGCGGAACTCCTCCAGAAATTGCGGATTCTGCAGCAGCTCCAGGCCCAGGGGCCGGAAGTCGTGCTCGGCGTACTCGTACACCCCAAACACGTCGGCCAGATCCGGCTCGGCTTTCAGCCCTAGCACCACGTTGTAGCCGAAGATGAACCGCTGTCCCACCGGCACCATGTCCCAGGGCACGCAGTTGTTTTCGGTGGTAATGCGGCCGGTGCCTAGCAGGCGGGTATCCACGGCCCCAAACACCTGCTTACGCTCCGCGTTCAGCGTATCCAGGCGCTGGCGCAGGTCGGTGCTGCTTTTCTGCAGGCGGTTGCGCAGGATTTCGTAGGTGCCGGTTTCGAGTTGGGTGGGGGCTTGAGCTTCCATAGGCGGGCAAGGCACGAACCCTTGCCAGGAGAAAAAACGGCTAGTTATTTTGTTGAAGGCCGCAACGTGGCCTTCAGAATAGCCCTGGCTGGATCTGTTGTAGCATAGATGACAGCGGTAGTATCGCCTTTTTCGTGAGTGCGTAAAAAGGCTCTGGGTACCCTGGTTTTAAGGGAATATTTCACTCCGCCAACCGTGTACTGCACGGATACCCGCTTCGCCTTGTGGGTTCTTATCCGGGTAATGATGCCCGTGGCATATCCCGGATTCTTCAGAATCAACGCCCGCTTCTCGGCCCTATCCGCTTTAACGAAGTAGACGACGCCCGCGAAGAAGGCAATACCGACAGCCAGCCCAAGGACGAGGCTTATTATTTGCCGGGTTGTAGTTGGGGAGGTGTTAGAATCGGGTGCTTGCATAAAGTAGATGGCTAGAGTTCCGGGGCTAGCTTTTAGCCGCCTCACCCCAACCCCTCTCCGAAAAAGGAGAGGGGCTCTAGCTTTAAGTTTTAGAAGTAAATAGGAAATAGTACTAGCCTTAGCCTCAACAATTAAAGCTAGTTCCCCCTCTCCTTTTCGGAGAGGGGGCTAGGGGGTGAGGCGCCTCTACTTCAGCTCCAGCATCTTGGCCGGCTTGTCGCCAATGCCCAGGGCCGTAGCCGTGCTGGCCAGCTCCGTGATGGTGTTGCGCGTCGCCTCGTCGCCGGCTTTGTTCATCATCTTCAGCAGCAGGGCCGATACGCTCAGGTTCTTGATTTCCTCCGAGCTCAGCCCGAACTGATCCACGAAGCGGCGCAGGTTGGTTTTGAAGTCGCCCCCGCCGTCGAGCGAGAAGAAGGCGTCTTTCACGGTGCCCAGCACCTCGCTGTTGTGCACGGTGCGGTCCACCATCTTGCCCTTGGTAATCGAGCCAATAATCTGGTCGAAGAACATCGTTTCGCCGCCCACGATGTCGATTTTAGCAGCTTTCAAAGCCTCGCCAATCACCTCGGCCTGGGAGGCGGCAATATCCTTCTGGATGTTGATCTGAGCCAGCTCCACCGACTTGTCCTTGTCGAGGCGCAGCTTGAACTCCTCGTGGTCTTTGCCCACGCCGTCGAGCTTTTTCATGGCGTCGGCCTTGGCTTCGATGCCCTTGGCTTCCACCGCAAACTTCTGCTCCGACACGGCCGCTTCGGCCAAGCCTTTCTTCTGGTCGGCGTCGGCGCGGGCCTCAATGATGGAGGCGTCGGCCAGGCCTTTTTCGCGGTTTACCTTGGCGGCTACCAAGCCCAGCTTCTCGTCGGCTTCGGCCTGAGCGCCGGCTTTGGCCTGAATGGCCTGGGCTTCGGCGGCGGCGGTGAGCTGGAGCACGGTGGCCTGGGTTTCGCCTTCTTTCTGGCGGGCGGTGGCTTTGGCCTGCATCACCTGCGCTTCGGCCAAGCCCACGGCCGTAGCTTTGCTGGCTTCGGCTTCGGCCAGGGTGCGGATGGCCTGGCCCCGGAATTCAGCCGAGGCTTTTTCGGCTTCGGCATCAATAAGCGCCTGCTTGGCGCGGAACTCGGCGGCCTGGCGCTCCATGTCGGCGTTGCCCACCAAGGCTACCGTGGCGGCTTCGGCCTGCTGCTTGGCGGCCGTAATGGCCACCAGCTTTTCGCGGTCGGCCTGGGCCTGGGCGCGAGTATCCTTGATTTTCTCTTCCTCCTGCACCGTGGCTTTTTCCACCACGATTCGCTCCCGGATGATAGTCTGAATGTTCTTTTTCTCTTCTTCCAGGGCCTTTTCCTTTTCAATCTGGGCCAGGGCCACAATCCGCTCCCGCTCGTTGGCTTCCAGGGCCTTGGCCTGGGCTACCCGCTCGGTTTCCACCGCGTCGGTGCGCTGCTTGTTGCGCTCGGCCACCAGTACTTGCCGGTCGCGGTTCTGCTCGGCAATGCCCACTTCCTCTTCGGTGGTGATGCGGGCCTTCTCGCCTTTCAGCTTCTCTTCCTGCAGCACCTTCTCGGTTTCGGCCTGCTCGCGGGCCTTGATGTTGGCAATTTCGCGCTTCTGCTTTTCCTGATTTTCGATAAGCTGCTTATCGAGCTGCAAGATGGTTTCCTGGGCTTCCACGTCCTGCTTCTTGATGGTTTTCTGCATCTCGCGGGCAATGGAGTTGGCCTGGATCTTCTGCTCCGAGGTCAGGGCCACAATCTTCTTGATACCCTCGGCGTCCAGAATATTGTCCTGGTTCAGGGCATTGAGCGGGGTTTGCTCGAGGTAGTCGATGGCGCAGTCGTCGAGGACGTAGCCATTAAGGTCGGTGCCGATGATGCGCAGAATTTCCTGCTTGAACTGCTCCCGGGAGTTATACAGCTCAATAAAGTCAAACTGCTTGCCCACGGTTTTCAGGGCTTCCGAGAATTTGGCGTCGAACAGGTTTTCCAGGGCCGTGGGGTCGGAGGCGCGGCGGCAACCGATGCTCTGGGCCACCTGCACCACGTCGTCGTGGGTTTTGTTGACGCGCACGAAGAAGTTCACCTTCACATCGGCCCGCAGGTTGTCTTTGCAGACCAGGCCTTCCGAGCCGGCCCGGGCAATGACCATGTTCTTAAGGGTAATATCCATCACCTCCAGCTTGTGGAGCACCGGAATCACGAAAATGCCGCTGAACGATACTTTGGTGTCGCCCAGGCCGGTGCGCACCATGGCTTCGCCCTGCACGGCTTTCTGGTACATGCGCACCACAATGGCGATGATGCCGAGCAGGAACAGGCCGAGCGTGATCAGCACGGCGAATGAGAGTTGACCAATCATAAAAAGCAGGGTAGAAGTAAAATCAGTAGGAGAGGCAAAAAGAGGTGTTCTATTAGGAAGTATTCGAAAAGTCAATGAGCAAAGAGTACAGCTATTCCACGAGGGAATCGCCGCGCAGGCTTAACGCGCATCGTAGGGCTCGATGAGGTAGCAGCGGCTCGGGGCGTGGTAGTCGATGACCAGGGCCGTGTCGCCCTTGCGCAGCTCGGTAGCGGAGGCGGCCTTCACGTTGAGCATCAGCGTGTCGCCGTTGGTGCGCACCATGGCCTGGCCGAGGTGGCTTTGGGAGGCGGGCAGCAGCACCGTGCACACTTTGCCGATGGGGTTGCTGCTGCCGGCCTGATCTTTTTCGAAAGTGGCAAACAGGTGCACGAAGGGCGTGGTCAGCACTTTGGCCACCAACAGGCTGCCAATAAACAGCGGCAGGCAAAACCCGACGCCCAGCAGCCAGGACGTGTTGTGCGTGTAGTAGTTAACCAGAATGCTGCCTACCCACAGCGGCAGGGCCACGAAGCTCAGAAACACCATCAGCGGCACCCGGCCCAGGTTGAAAAAGGCCAGGGCGTTGTTGAGCCAGCTGACGCTAAAGTCGGCGTCGTGGGGCACATCGTGGGCGTCGTGCAGGTGCAGATCCAGCGTCTTGAAATCGAGCAGCCCGATGATGACCGTGAGCCAGTAGAGCAGCACGAAAATAAGGATGCCCGTGGCCAGCAGATTAGGCGGGGAAACCGCCGCTTGTAGAAGTTCGGTCATAGGCATACAATGGGCAGGTTAAAGGTAGGGAAATTGGTGCGCGGGCCAACCCGGCCCCGGCGTATCCCACCCATTTTTGTTTCGGCAGCGAAGCCCGGCTTACTGCGTGGCGGCGTCCAGCCCCAGTTTTTCCTTCAGCGCCTGCAAGTCGGCGGCGGCTTTGCCCGCGCCGCTGTGCTGCAGGGCCTGGTCGATTTCCTGGTCGATAGAGCGGCTTTCCTGGGCAATCTGGCCGTAGGATTCCGCCAGGGCTTCCTCGGCGGCCACTTTTTCCTTCATGCGTTCCAGCAGGGCTACCGTGCCGGAAGAGTCAATCTGGGCCAGCTGCTGGTTGATGGTTTTGGTGGCGGTGCTTACCGTCACGCGGGCCTTGAGGGTTTTTAGCTCGTTTTCCCACTGGCTCATGGTTTGTTTGAGCTGCTGCACGTTCTGGTCGAGCTGGGTGGCGGAGGCGGCAAACTTTTCCTGGTCGGCGGCGGCGCGGCCGGCCTGGGTTTCGTTTTCGGCTTTTTTCAGCAGGGCCTCACTGGCCAGGCGGTCGGCCTCGGCGGCCGGTAAGTCGCCCTTGTGGGCGCGCTGCAGCAGCAGCACGGCCTTGTTCTCGTAGTCCAGGGCTTTGGCGCGGAAGGCTTCCCCCTCGTTGCGGGCCCGAATCACCATGGCTTTCACCTCAGCCAGGGCGTGCAGACTTTTGTCCAGGTCCTGGCGCAGGTCGCGCAGGCCCTGCTCGGTCATTTTGATCGGGTCTTCAAGCTGATTCACAGCAGAGTGGGCTTCGGACTGACCAATTTTGAAGAGGCGGCTGAAAATGTTCATGGCTGTTGGGGGCTAGGAGTCTTAGAGAAGGCAATCAGTTCGTCGCTGAATTCGCTGAGCAGCAACGCCAGGGAGTTGAACACGGCTTCCAGCTCGGGGCGGTCGAGCTGCTCGAGCTGGAGCGTGTCGCGGAAGATGACCTTGCGGCCCGAGTCGTCGAGCACGAAGGCGCCGTGGATGATGTCGCGGTTTTTCTGCAGCAGCCGCTGGTACACCGTGACGCTGGAGCCGGGCAAATCCAGCAGGTGCTGCTCCAGTATCAGCAGGGGCTCACCGCAGCCCAGCACTAAGTGTTCGATGCCCAAGTCGGGCTTGCTCACCACAAAGATGTTGGAGGCGGCATCCTGGTGCTGAATGTCGAAGTCCAGCTCCAGCAGGTAGCGTTGGATTTTGATGAAGTAGCTCTCGGCCATGGAAAGTAATAAGCGGGAAAACCAGAAGGTAATAAAAGCGGAGCAGGAGGGAGGCAAGCAGAAGGTGCCAGGTGCTCAAAAAAATAGCTGTATTGTAGAGGGGTTACATTGAATATGGTAGCTTTACGGTGCAAGTCTACTCAAAGTTTGAGACGTGCTCAAGTTTTGAGCGAAATATTTTTTGACTGCTATGTCGTACGTTGGGAAGAACATTCGCAAGATTAGGACGGTTAAAAAGCTGAGTCAGGCGGCTTTTGCCGAATTGTTTGGCTTGGCCCGGCCGAGCGTGGGCGCCTACGAGGAAGGGCGCTCGGAACCTAAGATGGAGACGCTGATTCAGATTGCTCATCATTTTGGCTTGTCGGTAGACTTGCTACTTACGAAAGAGCTGACGGTAAATGAGCTCTATCATTTCGATATTTTTCAGAAGGATGCGGCTCCGGCACCCGCGGCCAAGCCAGCTGCGCAAGCCGATCAGCAACCCGGCGTCACGCCTTTTGTGCCCGCGGCCCGCCTGCTCGAATACATCGTGCAGCACCACGACTCCGCCTTTCTGGATGCCCTGCCGCCCCTCACGTTTCCGCACAGCCTGGGGCCCGCCACCCGGGCCTTTGAAATCGTAGGGGCCGAAATGCAGCACCAGCAGCAGGGCCTGCGCCACCAGGATGTGGTGCTGTGCCGCCGCCTCGACCTGGCCGCGCCCAACCTGCGCGTGCAGCGCATCTACGCCTTCGTCACCCAGAGCCGCCTGCTGGTGCGCCGCCTGGCCGAGCGGATTTCGGACTCCCGCCTGAAGCTGCGCGCCGACAACCCCGACTACGGCTCCGAAGAATTTTCCCTGGATCAGGCCCTGGAAATATGGGAAGTAAAAGCCGTGTTTACCACTCACTTGCGGCCCCCGTCTACGATGGAAGACCGGGTAGGCCGCCTGGAGCGGCAGGTGGAAGAGCTGCTGGCCCGCCTGCAGGAGCAAGACGACTAACCTCGGGCCGCGGGCCGGAGTCGGGGATAGTGCGGATATTTGCGGACCATGACTACTGCTACCGCGCCCCCGCCACCCCCCGCGCCGCCCGTGCTGAAGCTGCTGCGCCTGAAGTTTCGGCTGCTGGCGGCCGTATCTACCACACTGGCCTTTCAGTCGGCCTGGCGGCTCTTCACTACGCCGCGCCGCCTGCCCGTCAAGCCCTGGGAGGCGGCAGCCCTAGCCGACGCGCGCCGCTTTACCGTGCCGTTTGGCAAAGGCCACCTAACTGCCTACGAGTGGAACCCTGCCGGGAGGCGCACGGTGCTGCTGGTGCACGGCTGGGAGCACCGGGCCAGCTTTTGGGGCGCGCTGGCCCAGGTTCTGGTGGAGGCTGGCTACCGAGTGGTGGCGTTTGATGGACCCGCCCACGGTGCTTCGTCGGGGCGGCGCACCACGCTGCCCATGTTTGGGGAGGCTATTCAGTTGGTGGCCGACCAGGCCGGGCCTGTCTGGGGTGTGGTGGCGCACTCGTTTGGGGCGGCGGCCACGGCGGGCCTGCCAGTGCATTTCAACCAGGGCCAGCTGCTGCCGCGCCTGGTACTGCTGAGCGTGCCGGGCAGCACGCCGGCCGTATTCCAACGCTTTGCCGAACTGGTGCGCCTGCCCACGAAGGTGGCGGCCCGCATGACGCGCTACGCCGAAGCCCGCCACGGGCGCCGCGCCGAAAGCTTTAGCCTGACCGCCGTGGGCCACCAGGTGCCCGCCGCCCGCGCCCTGCTGCTCCACGACCGCGCCGACGAAACCATTCCCTTCCACGAGGCCGAAGATATAGCCCGCAGCTGGCCCGGCCTCGACTTTCGCCCCACCGCCGGTCTGGGCCACAACCGCATCATGCGCGACCCAGCCGTACTGCAGCAGATAATCGGGTTTTTAATGTGAAGAATGTGGTTTAATGTGAGAAATGGGGGGATGTGCGGATGTGCTAAGGCAGAGTTCGTTTCCTTGCAAGGACACACTGCTCACAGTCCCCACATCCGCACATTCCCCCATATTTCTCACATTAAATAGAGTCGTGGCCTTCGGCAGAGAGCTGGCGGAGCAGGTCGCGCAGGTCTTCGGGCTCCTGGAGCAGGGGCAATATGCGCTGCAGGTACTCGGCCTCGGCGCGCAGGTGGCGCTTCACCTGGCGCAGCTCGGCTTCCTGCTTTTTGCCGGTGGCGGCAAAGGCGCTGGTGGTGCCGTACTTCAGCTCATTCATGCGCTGCTTCAGCTCGTCCTGCTGCTTGCGCAAAGCCTGAGTGTAGCGCGCCAGCAGGTCTTCCGACTCAGTGTCGGTGCTGCCCGGCGCGTGCTCCGACAGCAGCTGGAGCAGGGTGTAGAGGTCGTTGGCCTCGTAGGCTTCGGTGATTTTCTGCATGCGCGCCGTTTTTTCCTGAGCCAGGGCCGGGTCGCGCTCCAGGTCGGGGTGGTTGGCGCGGGCCAGCTGCCGGTACAGATTTTTGGTGTTGCCCAGCAGCTTCTGCTGTTCCTCGCGGGCGGCTTTTTCGGCGGCTTCCCGGGCTTTGTGCCCCTTGCCTTTCGGCTGGCGCCGCTGTGGCTGCTGTGGCTCGGCATCTAAGTCAGCGGCAGGCTGCTGGCGGGGCGTCTCTGCTGACTCTTTGCTCCCCGCGTGCGGGGCGTGGCGCTGCAGAATGTCGCTGACGTCTTCGCCGAACCGGTCGCGCAACGATTTAGCGTTGTTCAGCAGCAGCTCTTCCAGGTGCCGCTGTTCGGCGCGGTTGAAGTAGGGCAGGAGCAAGGCTTCTTCCAGGGGCTCAAACAGGCCCCGGCGGGCCGTTACCACCGTTTGGGCAATGGGCCCCACCTGCTGCCAGTAGCGGCGGCGCGCCTCGGCCTGGCCGGTTTCCAGCTCCCGCAGCCGCTCGCGCAGGTTTTCCACGTCCTGAATAGCCTGGCGAAACGCCTGCTGGGCCGGCGTGCCAGGGGCCGGCTCCGGGGCCCGGACGGGCAGGGAGTTGGCAGCGGGCAGGTCGGTAGCGGGGTTGTGCAGATTCATGGGACAAAGGTAAGGCAGCGCGCGGTTGGCCGGGCACGGGTTGTCATTTGCTCAGGATGACAGACGAATTAGATCATCAACTCGCTAAGTCACTAACTCACTAACTCAACATTTTCCTCACCCAAACAGCTCGTAAGCTACCCGAAACGTGTTGCAGTGGGCATCCACGATGTCACTGATCCGCTCGGAGTAGCCGCCGCCCATGCTCACGGCTACCGGCAGGCCATGTTGTCGGCATAGGCCCAGCACCAGCTCGTCGCGCCGCCGACAGCCGGCCTGGGTCAGGGCTAGCTTGCCGAGCTTATCGGTGGCCAGTACGTCCACGCCGGCCTGAAAAAATACGAAGTCGGGCCGCACCCGCTCTATCAGGCCGGGTAGCACTTCCGTGAGTTGTTGCAGGTACGCCGCGTCGTCGAGGCCCAGGGGCAGGGCCACATCCAGGTCCGACTGCTCCTTGCGCAGCGGGTAATTGGCCCCGGCGTGCATGCTGAAGGTGAATACGCGGGGCTCGTGCCGGAAAATGCTGGCCGTACCGTCGCCCTGGTGTACGTCCAAGTCTACCACGAGCACCTGCCGGGCCAGGCCGTGGTGCAGCAGGTGGGCAGCGGCAATGGCAATGTCGTTGAGCACGCAGAAACCCTCGCCCCGGTCGGCAAAGGCATGGTGGGTGCCGCCAGCCAGGTTCAGAGCCACGCCATCGTGCAGGGCCCTTCGCGCCGACTGCACCGTGCCGGCCGAGCTGCTCAGGGAGCGAAGCACCAGCCGCTCGCTCTGGGGCAAACCCAGGCGGCGCACCTCGGCGGCCGAGAGCTGCTGGTCGCGCACTTTGCGCCAGTACTCGCCCGTATGCACCCGTAGCACGTCTTCCTCGGCGCACAGGCCCGGGTCGTAGAAGTCGGGGAGTGGGGCAATGCCCTGCCAGAGCAGCTGCCCCCGGATCAGCTCGTACTTGGCAATAGGGAAGCGGTGGCCGGCGGGCAGCTCGAGCGTGTAGCGCTCGGAAGTGGCAAGGCAGGGCATGCAGAAGCAAAGTGGTGCAGCCAGTAGTACGTAAAGAGGCGCATAGTTGGCGGGCTACCCGGTGAAAGGTAGCTTAGTGAAGTCGACTACACGCAATTGCGTGCGGACGTTATTTTATTCTTTCCTCCTTTTTCGTCTGTTGTCCTGAGCTTCTCGAAGGACCTTATCACGCTAGCATGAATCGTTGTTGCGCTAGTTGTATATATCCCATAAGGTCCTTCGCAAGCTCAGGATGACAGATGGCTATAGCTTAATTACGTTAGCTGTTAAATTCGTGCGAGCTTAAATTATAGGCGAAAAACGCTATTTAAATGCTTTGTCAATAGTTTTGTAACTTATTTGAAAAATATTTACCAAAATAATTGAACCAAGTGTTGCGTATTTAAAAAACATCCTTCACCTTTGTCACATCAAAATCAACAAGCCATGCTACGCAGCTACCACAATTCCTTCAAACAAGTCGATATGCGCCCAGAGGCACATAGTCGGTTCGGTCTAGCTGAGTAGTTCAGAGTTCTTCCCTGAAAACTTCCGCAACCCGAACCTAACCAGTTCGGGTTGTTTGTTTTACACCCCATTGGTCATGCGCCTCTCATCCGCACTATTTATGCCCCAGGTCCCGAATAAACGGCAGCAAAGCCGTGAGCGGGACTGGTGTGACCGGGATTTTTCGTTGGACAATTTACGTAGCTGAATCCTACGTGACGTATCCATGAAAAAAGCCCGGCCCCGAAAAGCCGGGCTTTTTTCATGTCTATTTATCTGGAAAAATTCATGTGATTTTCCGGCCTGGACGAAGTGCGTCTAATTTAAAATGCACTACCTGTTTCAAGTAAAAATTAATTAAGAAATCATCTGAATCATCGTCTGGCACTAAATACAAACCGCACTCCTATACGCTTTCCTTCACGCTCTACCTTCCCACCGCCATGCGCTTCAACTTTACCTTTCGTAAACCCAAAACCACTAACCACGCGGGAGCTGCCGCTTACTTGCTTACGCCCCAGTTGGAGCTGTACGCCGCCGTAGCCACGGCCGCCCTCAGCGACCAGTTCTACGAAAAAGCCGACACGCGTTTGTCGCGCCTGCGTGAGCTGGTAGCCCGCAACGACCCCGCGTTTGTGGCCCGCCTGGCGGTGTATGCCCGTGAGCAGCTCTACCTGCGCACCGTGCCGCTGGTACTCACCGTGGAGCTGGCCCGCCTGCACCGCGGCGACAGTCTGGTGAGCCGCCTGGTGGCCCGGGTGGTGCAGCGCGCCGACGAAATCACCGAGCTGCTGGCTTACTACGCGCTGGCCAACGAGCGGGCCGGGGTGAAAACCCTCAACCGCTTGTCCAAGCAGGTGCAGAAAGGCCTGGCCTTGTCCTTCAACCGGTTTGACGGCTACCAGCTGGCCAAGTACGACCGGGCCGGGCAGGTGCGCCTGCGGGATGCCCTGTTTCTGGTGCACCCCACGGCCCGCACGCCCGAGCAGCAGGTCCTGTTCGACCAGCTGGTGCAGGGCACTCTGCCCACGCCCTACACCTGGGAAACCGAGCTGTCGGCCCTGGGCCAGCAAGCCTTTGTTTCGGCCGAGGAGCGCACCACGGCTTTCCGCAGGGCCTGGGAAACCCTGATTGGCAGCGGCAAGCTGGGCTACATGGCCTTGCTGCGCAACCTGCGCAACATCCTCGAAGCCGACGTGTCGGCGGGGGCAATAGAGCAGGTGTGCGCCACGCTCAGTGACCGGTTTGCGGCGGCCCGCGCCAAACAGCTGCCCTTCCGCTTTCTGGCGGCCTACCGCGAGGTACTGCTGGTGCAGTCGGGCTACGTAGCCCGGGTGCTGGAGGCGCTGGAAACGGCCATTGGGCACAGCGCGGCTAACCTGCGCGGTTTTGCGGCCGACACCCGCGTGGTCGTGGCCTGCGACGTGTCGGGCTCGATGCAGCAGCCGGTGTCGCAGCGCAGCAAGGTGCTGCTCTACGACGTGGGCCTGGTGCTGGGTATGCTGCTGCAAAGCCGTTGCGGCCACGTGGTTACCGGCATGTTCGGCGACTCGTGGAAGCGCATCAGCTTGCCCCAGGGCCGGGTGCTGCAAAACGTGCAGGAGTTCTACCGCCGCGAAGGCGAGGTAGGCTACAGCACCAACGGCTACCTGGTCGTCCAGGACCTGTTGCAGCGGCGCGAGGTGGTCGATAAGGTAATGCTGTTCACCGACTGCCAGCTCTGGAACAGCACCGGCGACGGCGGCACCCTGGCCCAGGCCTGGCTCGACTACCGCCGCACGGTGGCGCCCCAGGCCCGGCTCTACCTCTTCGACCTGGCCGGCCACGGCTCGGCCCCGGTCGAAGTGCGCGAAGGCCACGGCGTGGCGCTTATTGCCGGCTGGTCGGATAAAGTGTTCGACGTGCTGGAAGCCCTGGAAAACGGCGGCTCGGCCCTGACCGAAATTGAAAAAATAGACCTGTAGGAGGGAGGCTATACGGCCGGCTCTTCTGCTTCACAACCCAACTCTGCGACCCTAAAGCGGTACGGAGCGGCGGCAATCCGGCCGCTGCTCCCGCCTCCCGGAAGTCCGAAATATTCCTGCCCCTTTTATGAACCGCGAACATCGTCAACAACTGGCCCGCCTCACCCTCGATGCCCTCGAAACCGGCCGCTATTCCGCGAATGGCACCGAAGTCAGCATCGGGGCCTGGCAACACGCTGCCGCGCAAGGCAGCTTGCTCTACCGGCCGGCGGACGCCGTAGCGGTGGGGCAGGAACCCGGACCCTCTGGCAATGCTCCGGCCGCAGTGCGCGTGTACCACGCCACCACGCTCGAAGCCGCCGCGGCCCTGAGCCGGGAATTTGCCCGCATCGGGGTGCTCAACTTCGCCTCGGCCCGCAACCCCGGTGGGGGCTTTCTGGGCGGCAGTCAGGCCCAGGAAGAAAGCCTGGCCCGCTCCACGGGACTGTATCCGTGCCAGCTGCTGTTCCCCGAAATGTACCAGCACAACGCCCACCTCAACGGCCTCTACAGCGACTACGCCATCTACTCGCCGGGCGTGCCGGTGCTGCGCAACGACGCCGGCGACTGGCTTCCCGAGCCCTACCGCGTCGACATCATCACCTCGCCGGCCGTGAATGCCGGGGCGCTGCGCCGTAACTCCCCGGGGCTGTTGCCGGAATTGGAGCCCACCATGCAGCGGCGCATCCGGCAGGTGCTGGGCATGGCCGCCCGCCACGGCTGCCAAGCCTTGGTGCTCGGGGCCTGGGGCTGCGGGGTGTTCGGCAACGACCCGGCCCAGATAGCCCGGCTCTTTGCCGAAGCCCTGGCCGAACCCGGCTGGCGCACCTCCTTCCAGCGCCTCGACTTCGCCATTTTCGACCCCAAGCCCCCGCAAGCGGTGCTCCGGGCATTTGAAGTCGAGCTGGCGGTTCTCACCCTTACAACCGTCTGATTGTCATGACTTCCTTCACCATCTAATACCAACCTTGTCGGGGGCCTAAATGCTCGGCCAAACGGGCCGCGCCTGCCGCCGGCAACTTGGTAGCTACCGCCACTGGCCAGGTGCCGTAGCCGGGCGTTACTTCGTGGTTCGTTTTCAGGCCGTTCGGCAACGCGCGGTTACGGGTTCGAATCCCGCTGGCGCTGCTTCGGCAGCCTCAGGAAAACACTCGCCCGCCGCCCGTTGCCCTGGACTTTGGTTGACTTTAATGCCTAAAATAGCCCGCCGGGTGTCGTCGGGAAGCGTTCCTTCGTGTCGCGGGTTCGAGTCCCGCTTTTGGTCGGCCGCTGCGGCTGGCCGGAATAGCTCAGCTTGGTAGAGCAGAATGGCTTCGGCCACGTTTCCCACTTATTACCCCGGCGGATATAGTTTTCTGGTCTTTTTCGGGTGCCGTAGGAGCGCAATCCTTCGTTCGGAGCTGGTGCCGCAAGGCGTGCGGGTTCGAGCCCCGCCTCGTAGCCCCCGGGCCGCGAGTGGCGAAAAGTAGACGCGCCAGTTGTTTGGGCGCTTCGTTTGTTGCCCCGAACAAGACCGGAATCGTACCTCGTTGGGTGCCGTAGCTCAGCCTTACTTCGCACTGTTAATGCCCGGGTCGGGGGTTCGAATCCCTCTCGCTGTTCTCCGGAATAGCGGTATCTCAGCTGGTTAGAGCAGGATAATGGGCTGGGCGCTTAGTTGCCCCAACGAGTTTTTCTTACTGCTGCCACAGGTGCCGTAGGTGGGCGCTACTTCGGTAATTCTTTGGAATACGGGTTCAACTCCCGCACCCCGCGGCTTCGGCGGCGGGTGCTGCGCTGGCAACAGCGCGGCAGCAACGCCTACCGCTTGTAGCCCAGAGTCAGCAGTTTGTTTTTCCTTCACGTGGTGCCGTAGGGCAGCCTTACTTCGCTAGGGGCGCTGGGGTCGGAGGTTCGAATCCTTCCTGCCGCAAGGCAGTAGCTCAGGGGTAGAGCACAGTTTTTAGGGGCCGCCCGTCCTGTTGCCCACTTCGAGGGAAGTCCAGCCGGGAAAGTGGCGTAGGCCAGCCATACTTCGGGGTGTAGCGGGCCGCCGTGCCCGGGCATCAATAGCAGGCTGGCCGCTTAGTTCCCTGGCCCGGGTTGGGCTTCTGTTTAGCCGGGCCGGATGCCGTACGTCCGCGTTCCATCGACCAATTCAGCGGGTGTTACGCGAGTACCCCAAGCGCGGGTGGTCTGTTGCTCCGGCTCGGCTAAGCAATTTTTTTTCAGTCACTAAACGCGGCCGGCGGCGGTACCGAAATGTGGGTGCCGCCGCCTCGCAAACGGCCGTTCTTCAATCAACTTCACGTCTTCGGACCTCCTTTTTATGGCCCAACAACTACGCGGCAACGACCTTCGGCAGCTTGGCTTCCCCGAAGGTCGCGCCATCGGGCTTGCTCTTGCCCAATTGCAGCGCAAGCACCTCAAAAAAATTTCCCTCACCGACCAGCTGGCCCTGCTCCAGCACATTCTGGCCGCGCCCCACGACTTTTCCACCCACCTCGACTGGAGCCACGTGGCCGCTGCTTTGTTGCCGCCCCCGTCGCGCCACATCGAGTTGGTGGCCCGCAAGCCCTACGCTCTCTACGGGGCCGAGCACATCGAGCCCGGGGCCCTGCACCAGATGGATACGGCTATGAAACTGCCCGTGACCGTCGCCGGAGCCCTCATGCCTGATGCCCACCACGGCTACGGCCTGCCCATTGGCGGCGTATTGGCTACCGACAACGCGGTGATTCCCTACGCCGTGGGCGTCGACATCGGGTGCCGCATGGCGCTGTCGGTGTTTGCCCTGCCGCCCAAGTTTCTGGCCCAGCGGGTGCAGGAAGTGCAGAAGCTCCTGCTCGACAACACCCGCTTCGGCAACCGCACCGGCTTCGACCGGGGCAAGAAGCTGGGCCACGAGGTATTGGAGCGCGACGAGTTCCGCGCCGTGCCTTTCCTGCGTAACAAGCAGGCCACGGCCGCCGAGCAAATCGGCACCTCGGGTTCCGGCAACCACTTCGTCGAGTTCGGCATTGTCGACATCACCGACCCGACCAATGACCTGGGCTTGCCGCTGGGCCAGTACGTGGGCTTGCTCTCGCACTCCGGCTCCCGCGGCCTGGGCGCCAGCGTGGCCAACCACTACACCAAGCTGGCCATGGAAAACTGCCAGCTGCCCTCCGAAGCCAAGCACCTGGCCTGGCTGGGCCTCGACGGTGAGCTGGGCCAGGAGTACTGGGCGGCCATGAACCTGGCCGGTGACTACGCTTCGGCCTGTCACCACCACATTCACCAGCGCCTCAGCAAAGCCCTGGGCGAGCGGCCCCTGGCCAAAGTGGAAAACCACCACAACTTCGCCTGGAAAGAGCGAATGGCTGATGGGCGCGAGGTAATCGTGCACCGCAAGGGCGCCACGCCGGCCGGCAAGGGCGTGCTGGGCATTATTCCCGGCTCGATGACGGCCCCCGGCTTTATCGTGCGCGGCCGGGGCGTGGCCGAGTCCCTGGGCTCGGCCTCGCACGGGGCGGGGCGGCTGATGTCGCGCACCCGCGCCAAGCAGGAACTGAGCGAGTCGCAGGTGCGCCAGTACCTGGCCGCGCACGACGTGGTATTGCAGGGCGGAGGCGTCGATGAGGCGCCCATGGCCTACAAGGACATCCATGCCGTGATGCACAGCCAGCAGGAGCTGGTGGACGTGCTGGGCTCCTTCACGCCCAAAATCGTGCGCATGGACGGTGCATAAGCCGATTGCTAAGCAAAAAAAGAGGCCCCATCCGGGGCCTCTTTTTTTGCTTCAAATGCCAAGCCTACGCCCCTATGCGCTAAGACTTCGCCCCAATCGTCAAAGCCTATACCCCGAATGCTCCAAGGCTATGCCTCGATGCTTCAAGCCTTGGCCTCAATCGTCCAAGCCTATGCCGCAGTCACCGAAGCTTAAGCTCCAGTCAGCTAAGGCTTCGCCGCGAGTCGTCAAGACGGTGTTCTGCTTTTTTAAGGCTTCGCCTCGGTCTTCCAAGACTTCGCTTTAACCACGTAAAGCTATGTTTCAGCTATGCCGCGGCCGAGTGTAAGGGCAATAGCCTAGGGCAAGTCTGTAACTCCTTGTGCCAGCTGCCGGGGCGGGCAGCTAAAAAAGCTGCCAAAGATTTGCGTAGTCAAATGGCTACGTGTATACTTGTATAGCTACACGATGAATCTACGACGAGACGCTTTCCAGGCCATAGCCGACCCCACCCGCCGGGCTATTCTGCTGCTGCTGGCCTCCCAATCTCTCTCGGCTGGGGCCATTGCCGCCAGCTTCGACACGGCCCGGCCCACCGTCTCGAAGCACCTGCAAATCCTGACCGAGTGCGAGCTGCTGAAGCAGGAGCAAACCGGCCGGGAAATCTACTACCACCTGAACCCGAGTCGGATGAAAGAAATAGCCGACTTCATCGAGCCCTTCCGCCAGATGTGGGACGACCGGTTCAACAAGCTGGAAACTATTCTGAAAGAGCGCCAGGCCAACCCGCCAAAAGACCCCCGGTAATTATGGAGTTGAAAACGAAAATCCACGCGGAAGACGGCCAACAGGACCTCGTCATCACCAGAGACTTCGACGTGCCGCGGGCCTTGCTGTTTACGGCCTACACCGACCCCGAAATCATTGCGCAGTGGATGGGGACCCGAGTGCTGAAGCTCGAAAGCAAACGGCACGGCAGCTGGCAGTTCGAAACCACCGATGCGCAGGGCAACGTGGTATTTCGGGCCGGGGGCGTTATCCACGAGTTCATCCCCGACCAGAAAATCACCCGCACCTTTGAAATGGAAAACACCCCGTTTGGTCCCCAGCTGGAATTCCTGGAGTTTGAGGCCCTGCCCAACGACACGAGCCGGCTCCGCATGCATATCGTCTACCGGTCGGTGGCGCAACGAAATCAGCAACTACAACTGCCCTTTGCCAAGGGCCTGAACATGGCTCACAACCGCCTGGAAGACGTAGTACGCCCTTTAAAATAACGCGCCATGACCAAGCAAGCCAAGCGTATCTATTGGGTTGCGACCGGCTGGCTGGCCCTGGGCATGCTGTCTGCGGGGCTGGCGCAGGTCGCCAACAACCCGGCGGAAACGGACTTTATGGCTAACCTGGGCTACCCGTTCTACCTGCCCCCGCTGCTGGGGATCTGGAAGGTTCTGGGCGTGGTGGCCCTGCTGGCACCCCGGTTTCCCTTGCTGAAAGAGTGGGCCTACGCCGGCTTTTTCTTCTCCATGACGGGCGCCATCGTTTCCCACCTGGCCGCCCACAAACCCGCTAGTACGCTATTTCCGTCGCTGCTGCTCCTGGCCCTGACGGTCGTGTCGTGGTATTCCCGCCCCGCCGACAGCAGAATTCCGACCCTTAACCAGTAACCCCCATGGCTCCGACGGTTGACTTTTATTTCACGGATGGCTGCGGGCGGTGCGCCCTGGTCGGCACCCCGGCGTGCAGCGTTGTTACCTGGCAGCACGAGCTGCGCGAGTTACGGGCCCTGGTGCTCAGCTGCGGCCTCACGGAGGAAGTGAAATGGGGCGTGCCCTGCTACACCTTCCAACGCAAGAACGTGGTGCTGATTCACGCCTTCAAGGACTACTGCGCCCTCAACTTCTTCAACGGCGCTTTGCTGAGCGACCCCAGCGGCCTGCTGGTGCAGCAAACCCAGAACGTGCAGGCCGCCCGCCAGATCCGCTTCACCGACGGCCGGCAGATTCAGCAGCGGCAAGCCGTGCTGCAAGCCTATATCCGGGAGGCTGTAGAGGTGGAAAAGGCGGGCCGCAAAGTCACGCGCAAACCCACCTCGGAGTTCCCCGTGCCCGAGGAGCTGCAAGCTGCCCTGGATACGAATGCTTCACTGAAAGCCGCTTTCCACACCCTAAGCCCCGGCCGGCAGCGCGGCTACCTGCTCTACTTTGCCGCGCCCAAGCAAGCCAAAACCCGCGCCGCGAGGGTTGCCAAACACACCCCGCACATCCTGAAGGGCAAGGGCCTGCATGACTAGTTCCCCGGGCGCACGACGGGGAAATACTCCACCCAGTAGTACGACCGGGATTTTAAGACTTCTGATTCCCCGGATGCTCCCCCGCGTCACCCCGCTAGCCTTTCCAAACACCCGCTCAGCGGAACTGCGTACCTTAGTGCTGCTTCCGCAAGCCTGATGAGCCGAAAGCTTGTCGGGCTTTTTAGCTTTGCCTGCTCAGTTCTGCTCCATGCCCAACTTTACCTTCTCCGGCCACTCTACCCAAGCCGGCCGCTCCGTGCTGGCGCGGCACGGGCAGGAATTAGTGGGCCTGGTAGTACTGGTGCTGGCGCTGCTCACGGGCTGCACCCACTCGGCCCCGCCGCCCAAGTACCGCATCGGCTTCTCGCAGTGCACCAACGGCGACGCCTGGCGGCAGGCTATGCTGGCGGGTATGAAAAAGGAGCTGAGCTTTTACCCCGAGGTTAGCTTTACCATCAAGGACGCCAAGTACAACAGTGCCCTGCAGGAACAGCAGATCAAGGAGCTGCTCCGCCAGGGCATCGACCTGCTGATTGTGTCGGCCAACGAGGCCGAGCCCGTCACGCCCATCGTGGAGGAAGTCTACAACCGCGGCATTCCGGTCGTGATTCTGGACCGCCGCACCACTTCCCGGCTCTACACGGCCTACGTGGGCGGCAACAACGTGGAAGTGGGCCAAACCGCTGGCCACTACGCCGCCTCCCTGCTCAAGCAGCGCGGACAGGTGCTGGAAGTGCTGGGCGCGCCCGGCTCATCGCCGGCCCTCGACCGGCACCGGGGCTTCGTGCAGGCCCTAAAGGCTTACCCCGGCGTGCAGCTCGTGGCCCAGGTGAACAGCAACTGGGAGCGGCCCTCGGTGCTGGAGCGCCTGCCCGCCGTGCTGCAAGCCCACCCCGAAGTCGACCTGATTTTTGCTCACAACGACCGGGTGGCCCTGGGCGCTTACCAGGTTTGTAAGCAGCTGGGCCGCCAGAATCAGGTAAAAATCGTGGGGGTGGATGGCCTGCCCGGTATGCGCGGCGGGATTCAGCTGGTGCAGGACGGCATCATCACGGCCACGCTGCTCTACTCACCCGGGGGCGAGGAAGCCATTCGCACGGCCCTGAAAATCCTGCGCCGCCAGCCCTACGACAAGGAAAACATCCTCGGTACGATGGTCATCGACTCGACCAACGCGCTGACCATGAAGCTGCAAACCGAGAAGCTGGGCAGCCAGCAGCAGGATATTCAGCGCCAGCAGCAGCTTTTGCAGCAGCAGCGCGACACCTACGCCAGCCAGCAAACGGTGCTCTACGTGCTGGCCGCCGCCCTGCTTGGGGCGGCCGTGCTGGGGGCGGTGGCGTTTCGGGCCTTCCGCGTCAACCGGCGCATCAATCAGCAGCTCGAAGGCCAGAACGAGGAAATCCGCCAGCAGCGCAACCAGATTCAGGACTTCGCCGAGCGGGCCCGGGTCGAAACGGAGGCCAAGCTGCGCTTCTTTACCAACTTCTCGCACGAGTTGCGCACTCCGCTCACGCTGATTCTGGGCCCGGTGGAGGAAATGCTGACCGGTGCCCCCGACCTGCCCGCCGCCCACCGCCACGACCTGAGCCTGGTGCGCCGCAACGCCCAGCGCCTCTTGCAGCTCGTCAACCAGCTCATGGACTTCCGCAAAATCGACGTGGGCAAGATGCCGGTGCGGGCCACCGAGGGCAACTTGGTTTCGTTTGTGCGCGAAATCATGGACGTGTTCGAAAAGCCCGCCCGGCAGCGCGGCATCAGTCTACGCTTCCTGCCCGCCGAGCCCGTCATCCGCCTCTGGTTCGACGGCAATATTCTGGACAAAGTCTTTTTCAACCTGCTTTCCAACGCCCTCAAGTTCACCCCCGAGCGGGGCCAGATCAGCGTCAGCATCCAGGCCGTGCCCGTCGACAACGTAGTGCGCATCAGTGTGGAAGACTCGGGCCGGGGCATCAGTGAGCAGGACCGGGCCCACATCTTCGAGTGGTTTTACCAGGGCAACCAGTCCACGGCCAAGGGCTCGGGTATGGGCCTGGCTTTGGCCCTGGGCCTTACGCGCCTGCACCTGGGCCAGCTCACCTTCACCAGTCAGCCCGGGCAGGGCAGCACCTTTGTCGTGACGCTGCCGCTGGAGCTACCCCAGGAGCTGCGGTCGAACGAAGCCGTGCCGTTGCCCGTGCCGGCCCTGGCCATCGACGAAGGGCTGCCCCGCCGCCCCGAGGACGCCCCGCTGCCTACCGGCGCCACCCGCGAAGCGCTGGTGCTCGTCATCGAGGACAACCCCGACGTCAATGCCTTCCTGACCCAGAAGCTGCAGCCCCACTTCCAGGTCGACACGGCGCTGGACGGCGCCACCGGCCTGCGCCTGGCCGCCGAAACCATTCCCGACCTGATTGTGTGCGACGTGATGCTGCCCGAAATCAGCGGCCTGGAAGTGGTGGCCCAGCTCAAGGGCGACTGGCGCACCAGCCACATTCCCATCGTGCTGCTCACGGCCCGCAATGCCCCCGAGCAGCAGGTGGAAGGCGTGCAGGCCGGCGCCGACCTCTACCTGACCAAGCCCTTTAATCCCACGTTTCTGCTCGAAAGCCTGCGTACCCTGCTGGCCAACCGCGACCGGCAGCGCGAGCATTTCCGCCGCGAGCTGAGCACCGATACCGTTACGGTAGCCCCCCAGCGCGTCGACCAGAAGTTCCTGGCCGACCTCACCGCTATTGTCGAAGCCAACGTGTCGCGCTCCGACCTTTCGGTGGAAGACGTGGCCCGCAGTCTGGGCATCTCGCGGGTGCAGCTCTACCGCAAAGTCAAGGCCGTGCTCGGCACCGGCGTCACCGACTTCATCCAGGGCGTGCGCCTGACCAAGGCCCGGCAGCTGCTGCTCACCGACGACCTGACCATTGCCGAAGTGGCCTATCAGCTGGGCTTCTCCTCGCCCTCGTATTTCTCCACCAGCTTCAAGGCCCGCTACCAGGTGTCGCCCTCCGAGTTCCGGGCCCTGCACACCACGGCCGGGTAGGAGAGAGGCTACTCTACAAGATTAAAAGCTAGTGCCCCTCCTCATCTGAGGAGGGGCACTAGCTTTTTAGTTTTTCGTCCAGACGGGCATTTCAGGCATGTATCAATTCTTGAAAACAGGTATCAATTCTGAAAGTCGGGCGTTTGACAAGGCTTGGTATTGATCATTAATTTATTGGTTATAAGGTGTTTGTGTGATTTTGCGGAAATGAATCAATTCTGCAATTCTTTGAACGAATAGAGGAAGCTCCCGCAACCGTTTGCACCCCACCTTTGGGTCGAAGCCCGGTGGCCAAGCCGGTGGTGGTCTGCTCCCGGCAAACGTTTGCGGCGGGCCCCGGAACCCGGACCGGCTCCGCGTTTTTACCTGCCTCTTCCTCATCCTCAATTCCCATGACACAACGACTATTCACCCTGCGCCGGGCCGTGGCCGCGACGCTGCTCACGGCCCTGCCGCTGGCTGCCGCGGTGCCCGCCTACGCCGCCGAGCCCGGCGCCGCACCCCGTGCCGCCCAGCCCGCCGATACCAAAATCAGTGGCCGCGTCACCGACGATAAAGGCGAGGGAATGCCCGGCGTGACGGTCGTGGTGAAGGGCACTACCAACGGCGTCTCCACCGACCCCGACGGCCGCTTCACCCTCACCGTGCCCGACAATGCCACGCTGGTCGTGTCCTCGGTGGGATTCCTGACCCAGGAAGTAGCCGTGGGCACCAGTACCGACCTGAGCATCCGGCTGGCCCCCGACACCAAGGCCCTCGACGAAGTGGTCGTGACCGGCTATCAGGTGCAGCGCAAGGCCGACCTGACCGGGGCCGTAGCCGTCATCAAGACCGCCGACATCAAGGACATGGCTTCCAACGACGTGACCCGCAACCTGCAGGGCCGTGTGCCGGGCGTGCAAATCACGACCGACGGGGCGCCGGGCAGCACGGCCACCGTGCGCATCCGCGGCATCGGCACGCTGGGCAACAACGACCCACTCTACGTCATCGATGGCATCCCGACCAAGGAAGGCATCAACCAGATCAACCAGAACGACATCGAGAGCATTCAGGTGCTCAAGGACGCGTCGGCGGCCAGCATCTACGGCTCCCGGGCCGGCAACGGCGTTATCATTATCACGACCAAAAAGGCCAAGAAGGGTGCCACCCGGGTTAACTTCTCGACCTTCTTCACCGTCCAGACGCCCGGGCCCAACATCAAGCTGCTCAACACCCTGGACTACGGCCGGGTGTACTGGCAGGCCAAAACCAACGACGGCGGCACGCCCAGTCTGCCCTACTACATTTTCCAGACCCGCCAGGGCCCCAACGGCCAGCCCGTGCTAGATGGCGTGGGCACCACCGAGTTTATCGACGCCGACAAAACCATGCGGGCCGCTGATACCGACTGGTTTAAGGAAACCCAGCAGAACGCCCTGATTCAGAGCTATAACCTGGACGTGAGCAGCGGCGGGGAGCGGGGTGGGGCGTTGTTTTCGGTGAACTACTACAACAACAACGGCACGCTGAAGTACAGCGGCCTGGACCGCTTCACGGCCCGTCTGAACTCGGACTACAACTTCCTGGAAGGCAAGCTGAAAATCGGGGAAAACCTGACCATCGTGAAGTCCGAGCGGGCCGAGTTTGACCTGAACCTGGTGCGCGACCGGACCACGCAGTTGCCGTCCATCGTGCCGGTACACACCGTGGATGGGGTAGGCTGGGGCGGACCCGTAGCCGGCATGAGCGACCGGGACAACCCCGTGCGCCTGCTGACCGACAACCAGCAAAACCGCTCGAATACGGGCCGGGCTTTCGGCAACGTGTTTGCCGACGCCGAAATCCTCAAGGGCCTGCACCTGCGCTCCAGCTTCGGCATCGACTACAGCATCTACCGCTTCCGCCAGATCTACAAAACCTACAAGGCCGGCTACCTGTCGGAGCAAAACAACCGCGTGACCAACAACGAGCGGTTCTGGGGTAACTGGGTGTGGCAGAATACGCTGAACTACAGCGTGCTGCTGGCCGACAAGCACCAGCTCGACCTGCTGGCTGGGGCCGAGCGCATCAGCGCCTACGACGAGAGCAGCTACGCCTCGCGCACCAACTTCGCCAGCGAAGACCCCGACTACGCCTACCTCGACGCGGGTGCCGCCAACAAGGACAACGGCGGCGGGGCCACGGCCTACCGCCTGGCGTCCACCTTCGCCAAGGTCAACTACTCCTTTGCCGACCGGTACCTGCTGTCGGCCACGCTGCGCCGCGACGGGTCGTCGCGCTTCGGGCAGGACAACCGCTTCGGCGTGTTTCCGGCCGTGTCGGCGGGCTGGCGCCTGAGCGAGGAAAGCTTCGTGCGCGACAAGGCCCCGTATTTATCCGACCTGAAGCTGCGCGCCGGCTGGGGGCAGACCGGCAACCAGGACATTGCCAACTTCGCCTCCCGCGGCCTGTACCAGTCACTGCTGGGCTCCATCGACCCCAACTTTGAGTACGACCGGGGCACGGCCTACGACATCTACGGCAACGACACCAACCTGCCCTCGGGCTACCGCCGCTTTCAGCGCCCCAACCCCGGCCTGAAGTGGGAAACGACCACCCAAACCAACCTCGGCCTCGACTTCGGCCTGCTGGAAAATAAGCTCTCGGGCTCGGTCGACTACTTCGTTAAAGACAGCAAGGATATTCTAGTGAACCTGCCGTATCTGGCCGTGGTAGGCGAGGGCGGCGACCAGTTCGTGAACGGCGCGTCCATCCGGAACCGGGGCTGGGAGTTTCTGCTCAACTACCAGAACGAGCTGCCCGTGGGCGTGAGCTACAGCATCAGCGCCAACCTCTCGACCTACCGCAACGAGCTGACCTCGCTGCCGGCCGAAGTGGTGAATGCCTACGGCGGCAACGGCCAGGACGTCACCCGCCTGGGTCACTCCATCAACGCCGTGTACGGCTACGTGGCCGATGGGCTCTACCAGAACAGCGGCGAGGTGAGCGGCGGCCCCACGCAGGTGGGGGCCGCGCCCGGCCGCATCCGCTATAAGGACCTGAACAGCGACGGCAAAATCGACAACTTCGACCAGACCTGGATTACCGAGGGCGTGCCCGACTTCAGCTACGGCCTCAACCTGGGCGCGGGTTTCAAGGGCTTCGATCTGCAGATTTTCCTGCAGGGCGTGCAGGGGATAGAGGCCTACAACGCCGCCAAATTCCGCACCGACTTTGCCTCCCTGGCTTCCAACGAGAACTGGGGCACCCGCCTGCTCGACGCCTGGACGCCCGCCAACGCTGGCTCCACGATTCCGGCGGCCACGCTGCTGAATACCAACAACGAAGGCCGCTCGTCGACCTACTTCATCGAAAACGCCTCTTACCTGAAGCTGCGCAACGTGCAGCTGGGCTATACGCTGCCTACGGCGGTGGTCGGCAAAATCAGGCTGCAGGGCGTGCGGGTGTATGTGCAGGGTCAGAACTTCTTCACTATCAAGAGCAAGGAGTACACCGGGGCCGACCCCGAAGTGACCAACTACCAGTACCCGATTCCCCGCATTTTCACCACCGGCCTGAACGTTTCTTTCTAACCCCGCGCTAGACCTCAATTCCCATGAAACTCTTCCAAACCAGCCTTCTGGCGCTGTCCCTGCTCGGGCTTTCGGTGAGCTGCTCCGATAAGGATTTTCTCGACGTGGAGCCCATCGGGGCCCTGAGCGACGAGCAGCTGAATACGCCCGCCAACATCGACAAGCAGGTTATTGCGGCCTACTCCCAGCTCGGCAACGACGTATACCGCGCCCCCTACACCAGCATGTGGCCCTACGGCAACGTGCGCGCCGGCGACGCCTACAAGGGCGGCAACGGCACGGCCGACGTGGACGCGTTTCACTTCTACGAAACCTTCACCTTCAACCGCGTCGACGTGGGCAACACCGACGAGCTGTGGTTTCTGCTCTACGTGGGCGTGTCGCGCTGCAACGACGCGCTGCGCCGCCTCAACGCCATCGACGCCACGGCCATGCCCACCAAGGCCGTGCGCCAGGGTGAGGTGCGCTTTCTGCGTGGGCACTTCTACTTCCTGCTCAAGGAGCTCTTTAAGCGCGTGCCCTACCTGGATGAATCGGTGCCGACCGACCAGTACGCCACCGTGTCGAACGTGGCCCTGACCGACGACCAGCTGTGGGGTAAAATTGCCGCCGACTTCCGCTTTGCCGTTGCCAACCTGCCCGACAACCAGTCCGAAATCGGGCGGGCCACTAAGTCGGCGGCCCAGGCTTACCTGGCCAAAACCCTGCTGTTTCAGGCCTACGTGCAGAACGACAACCACGCCGTGACCAGCATCGACGCGGCCAAGCTGCAGGAAGTGGTGACGCTGGCCGACGAAGTCAGCAAGCGCTACTCCCTGCACCCCGACTACGCCAGCAACTTCCTGACCAGCGGCGACAACGGGGTGGAATCAGTATTTGCCATCCAGTTTTCGCGCAACGACGGCACGCCCAAGGGCCGCACCGGCCGGGGCAACCAGCTCAACTACCCCATGAACCCGGACTACGGCTGCTGCGGCTTTCACCAGCCCAGCCAGAACCTGGTGAATGCCTACAAAACCGACGCCAACGGCCTGCCACTGTTTTCCAGCTTCAACAACTCGGACCTGAGCACGCCCGCCGACTTCCAGACCAACTCCGTGGACCCGCGCCTCGACCACACCGTGGCCGTGCCGTCGCACCCCTACAAGTACGCGCCCACCTTCGTGTTTGAGAACTCCTGGCTGCGCGACCAGAACACGTACGGCGTGTATATGTCGATGAAGGAAAGCGTGCTGCCCTCGGACCCCAGCTTCCAGAAAACGCCGCCGTTTATGAGCTCCTCGAAGAACTGGGCCATCATCCGCTTCGCCGACGTGCTGCTCTGGAAAGCCGAGGCCCTGATTGAGCTGGGCCGGCAGGGCGAGGCGCTGCCCCTCATCAACCGTATTCGGGAGCGGGCCGCGGCCAGCACCACCCGCCTGAAAAACGCCGCCGGCGGGCCCACTTCCAACTACCGCATCGGGCAGTATCCGGCGGCCGGCTGGAGCCAAGACTACGCCCGCCAGGCCCTGCGCTACGAGCGGCGCCTGGAGTTTGCCCTGGAAGGCCAGCGCTTCTTCGACCTGGTGCGCTGGGGCATAGCCGGCGACTACCTGACCAGCTACTTCACCCAGGAAAAACCCAAGCGCCAGTACCTGAAAGATGCCCGCTTCACCAAGGGCCGCGACGAGTACCTGCCCATCCCGCTCAACCAGATCAACTTCAGCAAAGGCTTCTACAAGCAGAACAGCGGCTGGTAGCGAACCTCACCCCCTGGCCGCATCTGCCTGAAGCGCAGAGTCTCCGAAAAGGAGGGGGAGCTAGCCTAGCGTTTTAGTCTTATCCTTTTTCATTGCCGAACCTACCGGGCTAGCTCTAAAAACAGAAGCTGGTTCCCCTCTCCTTTTTTGGAGAGGGGTTAGGGGTGAGGCGCCCGGCAACGAATTGCATTCCCAATGAAAAACAGCAACGTCTTTTTCTGGTCCCTGGTCGTCGCGCTGGGAGGCTTCCTCTTCGGCTTCGATACGGCCGTTATTTCCGGGGCCGAGAAGGCCATTCAGCAGCTCTGGAACCTGAGCGCCGTGGAGCACGGCTTCACCATTGCCGTGGCCCTCATCGGCACCGTGTTCGGGGCCATTTTCGGCGGCATCCCGTCCGATAAGCTGGGCCGCCGCCAAACCCTGATTGGCATTGCGGTGCTCTACCTGGTGTCGGCGGTGGGGGCGGCCGTGACGGCCAACTGGGTGTTGTTCATGGTGTTCCGCTTTCTGGGCGGGCTGGGCGTGGGCGCTTCTTCCGTAACGGCCCCGCTCTACATTTCGGAAGTGTCGCCGGCGGCCAAGCGGGGCCGCATGGTGGCCATGTTCCAGTTCAATATCGTGTTCGGCATTCTGATGGCCTACCTCTCGAACTATCTGCTGACCGGCGTGGGCGAAAACGACTGGCGCTGGATGCTGGGCGTGCAAGCCTTTCCCGCGCTGGCCTTTTTCCTGCTCTTGTTCCGGGTACCCGAAAGCCCCCGCTGGCTGCTGGGCCAGGGCCGGGTAGAGGAGGGCCGCGCCATCATGCACCGCATCAGCCCCGCCACGGCCGACGCGGAAGTCACCACCATCCTGACTACCAACGCCGCCGACGAAGCGGCCGGCGGCGAGTCGCTCTTTGCCCGCCAATACCGCGGGCCGGTGCTGCTGGCCGTGTTTTTCGCCGTCTTCAACCAGGTCTCGGGCATCAACGCTATTATCTACTACGCCCCGCGCATCTTCGAAATGACGGGCCTGGGCAAGGGCTCGGCCCTGCTCTCGTCGGCCGGCATCGGGCTGGTTAACTTCCTCTTCACGCTGCTGGCCATGAATTTCATCGACCGGTTTGGCCGCCGCAAGCTCATGCTCATCGGCTCCTTCGGCCTGATTGCCACGCTGGGCCTGGTGGCCCGCTCCTTCTACAGCCAGGATTTCAGCGAGCTGAACGGCATGCTGGTGCCGGTGCTGCTCTTCGTCTACATTGCCTTTTTCGCCTTCTCGCAGGGAGCCGTTATCTGGGTGTTCATCTCCGAAATCTTCCCCAACACGGTGCGGGCCAAAGGGCAGGCCCTGGGCTCCAGCACCCACTGGGTACTGGCCGCCATCATTGCCTTTGCCTTCCCGTATTTCGCCGAGAAGCTGGGCGGGGGCCACACCTTCCTGTTCTTCTGCTCGATGATGGTCTTGCAGCTCATCTTCGTGTGGCGCTTCATGCCCGAAACCAAGGGCACCAGCCTGGAGCAGCTCGAAAAAACGCTGGTCATCCATTAAGCGAATAAAACGTCCTTCTTCGTCCTCACCAACAGACCGTCATTCCGAGCCCTCTGCGCTTCAAGCAGACAGCGAGACATCTCGCGGGCCATGGTAACCAGATTACTCTGGCAACCTTAGCCCGCGAGATGTCTCCCGCTGGTCGACACGACGGTCTATTCTAAGCTCCAAGTTCTCATGTCTAACAACATTGTCTGCTTCGGCGAAATTCTGTGGGACGTGCTGCCCACCGGCAAGCAGCCCGGCGGGGCGCCCTTCAACGTGGCCGTGCACCTGCACCAGCTAGGCGTGCCGGCCGCGCTTATCAGCCGCGTCGGCGACGACGAGCTGGGCACCGAACTGCTCGACTTCATCACCAGCAAGGGCCTGGGCACCGACTACGTGCAGGAGGGCAAAACCCATCTTACCGGCGTGGTGAAAGCCAACGTGGACGATGCCAACGAAGTGACCTACAAGATTGTGCACCCCGTGGCCTGGGACTACGTGCAGCACGAAACCCGCCTCGACGCGCTGGTGGAGCAGGCCGACATGTTCGTGTTTGGCAGCCTGGCCGCCCGCAGCCCCACCACCCGCGAAACCCTGTACCGCCTGCTGCCCCACGCCCGCTTCCGGGTGTTCGACGTGAACATGCGCCCCCCGCACTACACCAAAGAGGTGGTGAAGTACCTGCTCGGTAAAGCCGACCTGGTGAAGATGAACCACCACGAGCTCGGGGAAATCATGGGCTGGTTTGGGGCCGAAACCGACCCGGGCGCCGCCATGCAGTGGCTGGCCGAGCGGTTTCAGCTGCAGGCCGTGTGCGTTACCTGCGGGGCCGACGGCGCCCTGCTCTGGACCGGCAACCAGCTGTACCGGGCCCCCGGCGTGCGGGTCGAGGTCAAGGACACCATCGGCAGCGGCGACTCGTTTCTGGCCGCTCTGCTCAAGGGCTGGCTGCAGGGGCAGGAGCCGGGGGAGTGCCTGCGCTTTGCCTGCGCTACCGGTGCGCTGGTGGCCACCCACCTGGGGGCCACGCCTGCCTTCACCGAGGCCGACGTGCGCGAGCTGACCTTATCTCCGGCCCCTCTCCTCAAGAGAGGGGAGCCTGACGCAAGTGCCCAACCGGCCGCATCGGTATAGGCAATTCAAGTATTGCTCCACTTAAAAGCCCTGCTTTTCCTGTTTTCTCATCCAACCCAAAAAACCTGCGCCACCGTGGCTCCCCTCTCTTGAGGAGAGGGGCCGGGGGTGAGGTCTCCACCCCATGAAAAAATCCTTCCTACTAGCCTTGTCGTTGGCGTCTCTGGCCCAATTTAGCCAAGCCCAGACGGCCGCCCCCGTGCCGCCGGCCACGCCCCAATACCGCCCGGCCTACCACTTCTCGCCGGCTAAAATGTGGATGAACGACCCCAACGGCATGGTGTACTCGAAGGGCGTGTACCACCTGTTTTTCCAGCACTACCCCGACGCTATGGTGTGGGGCCCGATGCACTGGGGCCACGCCACCAGCTCCGACCTGGTGCACTGGCAGGAGCAGCCCATTGCCTTGTTTCCGGATAAGCTGGGCTGGATTTTCTCGGGTAGCGCCGTCATCGACGAAAACAATACGGCGGGTTTCGGCAAGAATGCCATGGTGGCCATCTTCACCCACCACAACGACCCCGAGGAAAAGAAGCAAACCAACAAGCACCAGTACCAGAGCCTGGCCTACAGCCTCGACCAGGGCCAGACCTGGACCAAGTACGCGGGCAACCCCGTGCTGCCCAACCCCGGCATTCCGGACTTCCGCGACCCGAAAGTGAGCTGGAACACCGTGGCCGGCAAGTGGATTATGACCCTGGCCACCAAGGACCGCATCACCTTTTACTCCTCGCCCGACCTGAAAGCCTGGACCAAGGAAAGTGAGTTTGGCGAGCAGCTCGGGGCCCACGGCGGCGTGTGGGAGTGCCCCGACCTGTTTCCGCTTACCCTGGACGGCAAGCAGCAGTGGGTGCTGCTGGTCAGCATCAACCCCGGCGGACCCAATGGCGGCTCGGCCACGCAGTACTTCATCGGGCAGTTCGACGGCAAGAAGTTCACGCCCGCCAGCACCGCTACTAGGTGGGTCGACTACGGCAAAGACAACTACGCCGGCGTGACCTACGCCGGCACCGGGGCGCGCCGCATTTTTCAGGGCTGGATGAGCAACTGGGAATATGCCAACCAGGTGCCCACCTCGCCCTGGCGCAACGCCATGACCGCGCCCCGGGAGCTGGCCCTGCGCAAAGTCGGCCCGGACGTGTTTCTGACCTCCCAGCCGGTCAAGGAAATCGGGCTGGCTATGCAGGCCGGCCGCGTGCAGCTGCAAAACCTGAAGGTGCAGCCCCAACTGGACCTGACGAGCAAGCTGCCTGGCCTCGGCGACAAGTTTCAGCTGAAAATGAGCACCCGGCAGCTGACCGATTTCTCCCTGATACTGGCCAACAGCCGCGGCGAGGAGCTGGTTATCGGCTACGATAAAAAGGCCAACGAATACTACGTCGACCGCAGCAAGTCGGGCCTGGTGGCCTTCAGTGACAAGTTTGCCGGTCGCCACGCCGGGCCGCGCCGGGCTACCGCTGCCGCCGCCGACCTCACGCTGCTCTTTGATGCCAGCTCAGTGGAAGTGTTTGCCGACAACGGCCTGACGGCCCTGACCGAGCTATATTTTCCTTCCGAAGCGTTTAAGACCCTGACGGTAAAATCGGCCACTGGCCTGACCATCAGTGAGCTGAGCTACGCCCGGCTAGCCACCGGCGTGAAATAACCCGGCTTTGCCCAACCCCGCAGCGGCTCCCGGGGCCTCTGCCCCGGCTAAGGGCCCTGAGCCGGAGCCCGGCCCGGGAGTGGGTGGCGCAACTGCTGTAAAAGCTGCTCTGGCCTGGCGCCGGAGCAGCTTTTGCTTTTATAACGGGCCAGATACAACTCATATATTGGTACCGATATATCCGCTATTTTTAAGGCGCAAACCATCCTACCATCCGCAGCTATGAGCAACCTGATTCAGTTTGTCGCCAACCACGACGACCTGTCGACCGACAAAGGCTTTCAATTCAAATTTCACTGCGACAAATGCCGCAACGGCCATATGTCGCGCTTTCACCCCAACAGCATCGGTATTGCCGGGGAGCTGATGCGGGCCGCCGGCAGCCTCTTTGGCGGCCACTTCCACGACGCCGGCAACGCGGCCTACCACGTGCAGCGTGCCATCGGGGGCAAGGCCCACGACGAGGCACTGGAAAAAGCAGTGCAGGAAGGCAAGCAGTACTTCAAGCAGTGCACCCGCTGCGGCCACTGGGTGTGCCCCGACGTGTGCTGGAATCACAAGGCTGGCCTCTGCGAAGACTGCGCCCCCGACGAGCACGAGGAACTGGCCTCCCAGCAGCGCCAGGCTGCCAAAGAACAGATCTACACCAAAACTCGGGAGCAGAACTACACCGGCAGCCTAGACTTCCTGAATACCGGGACCGTAGTGCAGTGCAACAGCTGCCAGGCCACCCTCGACGCCAACAAGAAGTTCTGCCCCGAGTGCGGCACACCCAATGTGGCGGCCCAGACCAAGGAGAAATTCTGCGCCGACTGCGGGGCCAGCGTCAAGCCTGGCCAACGCTTCTGCGCCGAGTGCGGCAAGCCTCAGGGGTAAGTGAGGTGGTGAGATTGTGAGGTAGTGAGTTGGCGTTCTGGTGTCCTTGCCAGGCGCAGCCGGGGCACCCACAGGACAGCGTAGCTAATCCGTCCGCTGCCTAGTACGACTTACTCTTTTACCAGAAAGCCCTTTCCTACTTGCGTGGGAAAGGGCTTGTTACGTGGAGCGGATTTTGAAATTTCAGGTTGCGCCTGATTCACCGGCCGGGCATCTTTCCTCGCAAGGCACTCCGCATGGGCTCTTGCTCCAACCGCTGCCCTTAGTCCCAGATACCGTTGGCGGCGGTCAGGATCAGGGGCTGGCCGTCGGTGACGACCAGCGTGTGCTCGTGCTGGGCCACGAAGCTGCCGTCCTTGGTGGCCAGCGTCCAGCCGTCGCCGAGCTGGTGGGCAAAGTTGGCGCGGGTAGAGATGAACGTTTCCACGGCCACCACCGAGTTGGTTTTGAAGCGCTTCAGGTTATGGCGGTCGTAGTAGTTGGGAATTTCCTTGGGCTCTTCGTGCAGGCTGCGGCCGATGCCGTGGCCGACCAGGTTCTTGATAACGCGGAAGCCGGCTTTGCGGGCTTCGTCTTCGATCAACCCGCCGATGTCGGCGATGCGCACCCCGCCCCGGATGCGGCTGATGGCCGTGCGCAGAATCTGGCGGGAAGCATCGACCAGGGGCTGGTGCTGGTGCACGTCGGCGCCGAGCACAAACGAGCCGCCGTTATCGGCCCAGTAGCCCCCCATTTCCGCCGACACGTCGATGTTGATCAGGTCGCCTTCCCGCAGCACTTTGTGCGCCGCCGGGATGCCGTGGGCCACTTCTTGATTGACGCTGATGCAGGTCCAGCCCGGAAAGCCGTAGGTGAGGCGCGGGGCCGAGCGGGCGCCCAGCGCGGTCAGCAGGCGGCCGCCGTATTCGTCCAGCTCCTTGGTGCTCATGCCGGGCTGGGCATAGTCGCGCATCTGCTGCAGGGTGGTGGCCACGGCAGCGCTGATCTGCTGCAGGCCGGTCAGATCAGCTTGGGAAGTGATGGACATAGTCGACGGGTTAATAGTAGTGCAGTTCCCTCAAATGGGACGCGGAACGAATTGTACAGCAAAAATACGGGTCGAAAAGTTCTTAAGGCCACGTGCCCCCATTTCGGAGGCCACATGCCGCACTTATTGTAAGATGGTGTGATAGTGAGTTTCTCGTGCCGGCCGCGTTAAGCTGCGCCGATAGAACACCAACTCATCCTCTCACCGCTTCCCCGCCAAGCTCAGCTATAACCCCACGGCCCGAATCCGCGCTACAACCTAGCTCCACCCACTTCTCCCGGCTATGTCCAAGCAAACAGTGCGCGGCAACGACCTGCGCAAGATTGGTTTCCCCGAAGGCCCCGCCATTGGCCGCGCCCTCGACGTGCTCGAAGGCCGCCAGTTCAAGAAACTCGACAAAGGCAGCGCCCTGGCCCTGCTCCAGCAGATAAAAGACGACCCATTCAAATTCCTGCGCGACGAAACCTGGCGCGACGTGGCCAAGGAGCTCGTGCCCCAGCATGATAAAAGCGTGGGCCTCAACCCCGAAATCAAGGACTACCGGCGCTACGGTGAGGAGTTTATTGAGGACGGGGCCCGCAAGCAGATGGATACCGCCATGCAGCTGCCCGTCACCATCGACGGGGCTCTGATGCCCGACGCCCACCAGGGCTACGGCCTGCCCATCGGGGGGGTGCTGGCCGTGGATAACGCCGTGATTCCCTACGGTGTGGGCATGGATATCGGCTGCCGCATGGCCTTGTCGGTGTTCCCGCTGCCCGAGCACGAGCTCTACCAGCGGGCCAAAGAGCTGCGCAACATTATCCTGGCCAACACCCGCTTCGGCAGCAAGTTCAGCGCCTTTGATAAGAAGCTGGACGATGCCATTTTCGAGCGGCCCGAGTTCAAGGAAATTGCCGTGCTACGGGGCAAGCGCCAAACCGCCGTCGACCAGATTGGTACCTCGGGCTCGGGCAACCACTTCGTGGAATTCGGCGTGGTCGACATTACCGACCCCGACAACGAGCTGGACGTGCCCCCGGGCAAATACCTGGGCCTGCTCACGCACTCCGGCTCCCGCGGTCTGGGCGCGGCCGTGGCCCAGCACTACACCAAGCTGGCCATGAATGCCTGCCCCTTGCCGCCCGAGGCGCGCCACCTGGCCTGGCTCAGCCTCGACTCCCAGGCCGGGCAGGAGTACTGGGCGGCCATGAATCTGGCTGGCGACTACGCCTCGGCCTGCCACGACCAGATTCACCGCCGCATCAGCCGGGCCCTGGGCGAGAAGCCGATGGCCAAGGTCGAAAACCACCACAACTTCGCCTGGCGCGAAACCCTTTCCGATGGGCGCGAGGCCATTGTGCACCGCAAGGGCGCCACGCCGGCCGGCAAGGGTGTGCTGGGCGTCATTCCTGGCTCGATGACGGCCCCCGGCTTTATCGTGCGCGGCCGCGGCGAGCGGGACTCGCTGCAGTCGGCCTCGCACGGGGCTGGTCGGCGCATGTCGCGGGGGCAGGCCATGAAAACCCTGAAGGAAGGCGACGTGCGCCGCGAGCTGAAAGACCACGGCATCGAGCTGATGGGCGGCGGCCTGGATGAAGCGCCCATGGCCTACAAGGATATTCATCAGGTAATGGCCCACCAGCGCGACCTGGTGGACGTGCTGGGCTCCTTCACGCCCAAAATCGTGCGTATGGATGCAGGCGGCAAAGGCGGCAAGGGCGGGGAGTGAATTTGCTGACGCCGCGGCAAGGAGGAAGGCGGGCAGTTGCGGGTATTTGCCCATATTGGGCGCCCGTAGCGCCGGCCTGGGCCGGCGTCGCCCGTTTTCACTTCGCGCCCCGTATGCTGCACGCTGCCACCTTCGCCTTCCTCGCCGGTCTTCGCGCCAACAATAACAAAGCCTGGCTCGATGCCAACCGCGCCGCCTATGAAGCCGCCAAAGCCGATTTTCTGGTATTGGTAACCGACGTGCTGACCCAGCTCGAAGCCGCCGACCCGGCCATTGCCGATTCGCAGCTGCAGCCCAAGAAATGCGTGTTTCGCCTCAACCGTGACATTCGCTTCTCCACGGACAAGACGCCCTACAAAACCAACTTTGGCGCCTGGTTCAACGCGGGCGGCAAAGGGGCGCCGTCGGCGGGCTACTATCTCAATCTGGAACCGGGCGGCTCGTTTGTAGCGGGTGGCCTCTACATGCCCGACGCCAAAGTTCTGGCCACGCTGCGCCAGGAAATCGACTACAACCTGCCTGCTTTCGACGCGTTGCTTACGGCTCCGGAGTTCCAGCGTCACTTCGCCGGCCTCAGCCCGGAACCCAGCCTGAAACGCCCACCCAAGGGCTACGCCGCCGACAATCCGGCCCTGGCCTACCTCAAGCTCAAAAGCTTCACCGCCTCCCGGCCGCTGCCCGATGCCGCGTTGCAGCAGCCGGCAGCCAGCCAGCAGGTTGTCGCCGGTTTTAAGGCCCTGCAGCCCTTGGTGTACTTCCTGAATCAGGCCCTCGACTAAGCACGACTCTAACCCGGCAAAAGCCCGGCTACTCCCTTGGCGCTGAGCTTTTCGGGGCCTGGCTTTGCAATTGGTACCGTCCTCCATGATTCAGCTGCTGCCCCTGCACCTCGACCAAGCTCCCGCCTTTCACCGCTGGATCAGTGACCCCGAAGTCATCGTCTACTCGATGACGGCTTTTCAGAGCCTGACAACCCTGGCGCAGGTGGCGAAGTGGCTGGAAAGTACGCTGCGGGATGAAAAAAGCCTCAACCTGGGTATCTACCTTAACGCCACCAACGAGCTGATCGGGTACGCGGGCCTCAGCGGCATTTCGCGGGTCAACCGCTCCGGCGAGTACTTCATTCTGTTGGGCGAAAAGCGCTACTGGGGCCAGGGCATTGGTACAGTCGTCACGCAGCAGGTCGTTAGCCGCGGCTTCCAAGACCTGGGGCTGAACCGCATCATGCTCACGGTTTCGGAGCCCAACGAAGGCGGGGTAAAAGCCTATCTGCGGGCGGGTTTTCAGGTGGAAGGTCGTCTGCGCAAAGCCTGCTACCGGCACTATGCCTACCATGATAAGCTGGTCATGTCGGTGCTAAGAGAGGAATGGCCCGTGCCGCCGGGCGCCTAGCTGGCGGCTCAATTCTAACCGCTAAGACTCCAAAGCAACCCGGCGCGACGAGCCCCAAGTAAGGGGCCGCCGCGCCGACTATATGCGCTAACGCGACTTGATTAAGCGGGAATGTGCAACTCGCCTTCGTCGGCGTCCTGCCAGTACTTAATGCGGTTGGCTTCCACCCGAATCAGTACAATGCCGGGCGTATCGATGCCCTGTTTGAACCACTGCTCCACGTCGGGCACCCAGTGCTGTTGCATGGTAGGCTTGTGGCGGATGAGCGTGGCCCGGCCCGTGATGGAAATATAGAGCCGCTTAGGGCCTTCAAACGTGAGGCCGACGTGCGGATTCTTCTCAATATCCTGCACCGTGCGCGAGCCGTCGTAGGTGAAGAAGTACGAGTTGCCGTCGTAGGTCACGTCGCCGTTGTTGCTCATGGGGCGGCTGGCAAACTGCCCGCGGCTGGTTTCGGTGGTGAGCATGGCAATATCGAGCCGCTTCATCTTCTCGGCAATGTCGTGCAGGGTTTTGTGGGCCATGATTTCGGAGCTGGTAGGGAATACGCGGCTCTACGCAACCCGGGCCTTCAAGTTGAGCTTGTTTCGAACCAAAGCGGCTGATATAGAGCGGCCGAACGGGAGTTTGATAACGCCTTATAAAGCACAAGGGGGCGCAACTACTCAGCAGTTGCGCCCCCTGGCGTATCCCGGTGAAGCCGGAAAAAATAGCAGGCTAGTGCGGCCGGGCCTTGCGCAGGCGCTGGAGGCCGTAAGCCGCACCGGCGGCCAGCAGCAGTGAAACGCCCCCGTCAATGGGTGCGTTGGTAGCCCCCGGCCGGGGGCCGCCGGTGCCCGGGCCCTGGGCCTGAGCGGGCTGAAGGCTGCCGAGTAGAATGAGTGGCAAGGCAACGAGGGAAAAACAAAGAGTAAACAGGATCGGGCGCATAGAAAGATGGCAAAGGCAAAATGAGAGAAAAAGGGAAGTAGCCCCCAGTCAGGCAGCGGCCGGGGGCTCTCAGTACCCTCGGGTTATTCAACCACGAGGCGCTTGTTCACAACGCCCTGGGCCGTGGTCAGGCGCAGGGTGTACACGCCTTTGCTGACGCCGGTCAGAGTCAGCTGCTCCTCGGTGGTGCGGCCGGCAGCCAGCGTCCGGCGCAGTACCGTCTGCCCCAGCGTGTTCACCAGCGTTACTTCTACGGCCTGGGTGCGCAGGGCGGCGGGCAGACTCAGAAACACCGACTGCTGGGCCGGGTTGGGGTAAATGCTCACCAGCTGGGCCAGGGCCGACGGCGCCGAGGACAGTACTTTGCTCTGCGTGAGCACCAGCACGAAGCGCGGGGCCTGGGGGCCGGCCGTAGCCGTAAACGAGTAGCTGGGCTGCTGGGCCAGGTCCACGAGGGTGCCGGTCTGGGTGTCGCGCAGGTAGGCGAAGGTACCGGTGGGCAGGTTCAGCAGGGCCGCAGCCCGCAGCGTGTAGGTGCCGCTCTGGGCCACTTGCAGGTGCAGCGGCATGGTCACGTCGGCCGTGGTCAGGGCCGGCAGGGCGTTGATGGACAGGCGCACGGCGTTGCTGGTTTCCGTGGCCAGCGTGGGCGCGGTGCCGGCCGTCAGCTTGTAGGCATCCAGGGCCGAGTCGAAACCCGGGGTGGCGGCGGCGTTGAAGTAGAGCAGCGTTTCATCGGCGGGGCCGGTGGTGCCGCGCAGCTCCAGGCGCACGGTCGGGTCGGTGGCGGCGGTGCCGCGCTGGAAGATGGGGCTGCGGCCGTCGGTGATGCGGGCCGCGTTGGTAAAGCTGACCTGCCCGTTGGACGTGCCGGGCGTGCTCACCCGCACAAAGAAGCCCTGGCCCAGGGCAATGGCGTCGGTGCCGCCGTTGGTGCCCACGCCGCCCGAGCCGGCCACGTAGCTCGAATAGGTACCCTCATACTGCCCCGACGAGCGGTACACGTACACGGCGCCGTCCACGTTGGAGAGGTTCACCAAATCCCAGTCGATAGGGGCCGGGTAGGGGTTGCCCAGCAGCTGCCAGCCGGTGGGGTCCTGGCCGGCCGGGGTGCCGCCGGGCACGGTGCCGCGCGAGAGGCCGCCGCGGGTGATGGTGCCGCTATTGGGCGTGCCCACGAAGTCCACCGTCTGCGAGGCCGGGATGTTGACGGTATAGCCCCGGCCGGGCTCCAGCGCGTCGCTCAGCGCGGCCGGCGACTGGAAGCCCTTGTCGAAGTCTTTCACGTAGTCGCCGCTGAAGGAGGCGCGGCTCTGCTCGTAGCTGAACACGGTGGGGAAGGGCGTGACCAGCGTGGGGTCGGCGGCCGTGTTGTAGTCCGGGTTTACGACCGGCGAGAAGCCGCTCGTGGCCAGGTCACTTACGGTGCTGCCCGTTACGGGCGAGGAGTAGTGGCGGTAGCCCGCGCCGCTGTTGGCCGAGCCATCGATGTAGCGCTGTACGGTGGCCGTACCCAGTACGGGGCCGTTGCCGGCCAGCAGGATGTTGGCCGTGCCGCCCGCGTTGGACAGCAGGGTCAGGTTGCCATTGGTTACCACCGCGCCGCTCACCACCAGCACCCGCTGAATCTGCGTCGGCGCGTTCAGCACCAGGCTGCCCGCATTCACGGTCAGGGTGTTGAAGAGCGACGTGGTGCCGTTGATCTGCTGGGCCGAGGAGCTGGTCAGGAATACTTCGCCCCGGTCGCCGGCGGCCGTAGTGCCCCCGTTGTTGGTGAAGTTGCCGTTCAACGACAGGACGCTGTTGGCGGCAATGGTAAACTGCGCGCCGCTGCCCAGCGTGACGTTGTTGGCAAACTGCGCCCCCGTGAGCACCGGGTCGTTGGCCGTGTTCGGAATGGTCACGTCGTCGGCGGCCGTGGGCACCCGGGCGGGGCTCCAGTTGCCGGCCGTACTCCAGTTGGTGTCCACGGCGCCGGTCCAGGTCAGGCCCGACACGGTGGGCGTCAGGAAGGCGGCCAGACCGGTCAGGTTGCTGCCGTTGCCGATGCGGGTGCCGCCCGAAACCGTACCGGCCGTCAGGTCCACGGTGTACAGGTTGTCGGTGGTGGAGGTGCTGGGAGCGGCCACCAGGTAGGCCGTACTCACGGGCGAGGTGGGCGTGGTGAGGTCGGCGAAGATGTCGAAGTCGACGCCGGTGGCCAGGTTGGCCGTGAGGCCCGTGCCGCTGCCCTGGTCCACGTAGGTGCCGGCGTTGGCATCGGTGGAGCGCAGCAGCACGTTGCGGGCCTGGTCGTAGGCGTAGAGCGTGGTGCCGGTGGCGGGGTTGGTGTCGTTGTTGGTGTAGGCCACGCTCGAAATCGTGGGCGTGCCGCTGGGGTTGCTCAGCGGGCCGTCGGTAACGAAGGCGCCGGTGGCGGGGTCCATGCGCAGGTTCACGCGGTTCTGGCCCGAGGTGATGCGGATCCGGTCGGCGGCGGGGTTGAAGTCGAAGCCGATCAGCTGGGCGGTGCTGCCTAGGGGCATAGGCTGCAGGCTGCCCACGGCGCTCAGGGCCCCGGTGCTCAGGTCGAGGGTGTAGAGCTGGCCGGTCTGGGCCAGGGTGTTGTAGCCCAGGGCGTAGAGCAGGCCGTTGGCGGGGCGGAAATCCACGCCCACCAGCACCTGCGAGCCATCAATCGGCAGGCCGGTGATGTTCACGGCCGAGCGAATGTTGCCGGGGTTGCTGGAGTCGAACGACACGAGGTTGCCGCCGGCCACGCCGTAGAGCAGGCGGCCCGCCAGCGTGGGCTGGGTGAGCGGGGCAATAAAGGCGGTGATGTCGCGCACGGGAATACCCAGGCCGATAGCGCCGATGGCCGAAGTCGAGCTGGTGGTGGTATTCAGGCTGTAGAGCGTGCTGAACGTGGCCGTGGCCGGGCCGCTGTCGGCATTCGACACTACATAGCCCTGGTTGGTCAGGGTGGCGGGGTCGAAGTAGAAGTCCAGGTCATTCACCGCACTGGCGCCGGGCAGCAGGTTGCCCGTGCCCGAAGCCGTTAGCTGGCCCGCGTTGGGGTTGCTCTGGATGAAGAGCTGGTTGCGCACGTCGTCGATGTCGTAGAGCGTGGTGCCGGTGCTGCCCGCGTAGGAGTTGGTGTAGGCCACGGCCCCGATGGTGGGCGTGCCGGTGGTCCCGCCCACGAAGTTCAGGTTGCCGTCGGTGGCGGCAATGGCGCCGTTGTTGGGGTTGAGGCGGTAGTTCGTGCGGTTCAGGCCCGTCACCCGGATGCGGTCCACGGTGGGATTGAAGTCGAAGCCCACGGCGTTGAGCGCGGCGGCCGTGCTGCCCAGGTCCAGGGTAACGGGGGCCGGCCCCACGCGCGTGGCCACGGCCGTAGTCCGGTCGATGATGTAGAGGCGCGCCTCGCCGGTGTTCTGGTTGTAGCCCAGGCCGAACAGCTCACCCGTGTTGGGCCGGAAGTCGGTGCCGACTAACGTCTGGCCGGCATCAATGCCGGTAATGGCCGTGGACGAGAGCAGGAAGTCGGGGCGGCCGGCGTTAAAGGAAATCAGGTTGCCGGTGGGCGTGGTGGCGTAGAGCAGCGCGCCGCTGGGCGTGGGAGCCGTGCGGTTGATGCGGATGGCAATGTCGGTGATGCCGGGGGCGGGGTTGGCGTTGGTGGCCGGGTCGAAGGGGCTGCCGCCGCCCACGCCGCCTTCCAGGCTCACGTTGCCGTTGCTCAGGTTCAGGGCATACACGGCCGTAATAAACTGGCCGGCGCGGGTGGGCTCCGGGTCGGGCCCGTTCACGCTCAGGTAGGCTTTCTGCACCCGCGTCACGGGGTCGGTAAAGATGTCCAGGTCGGTGCTGACGCCGGGCGTATTCAGCGGAATCGGCGAGTTAATCGGCGTTACCGTGTTCAGCGTGCCGTTGTTGGGCGGATCCTGAATGGTGAGCAAAGAGCGTTGCTCGTCGATGGTGTAGAGCGTGGTGCTGGTGCTGCCGATAAAGCTGTTGGTGTAGGCGGCCGTGCCGATAAAGGGCGTCTGGTTCTGGTTGGTGTCAGTGGGGCCGAAAGTTAACTGCCCGTCGGTGGCGGCCAGCGCGCCGTTGTTGGGGTTCAGGCGGTAGTTGGTGCGGTTGGTGCTCACCACCCGGATGCGGTCCACGGTGGGGTTGAAGTCGAAGCCGATGCGGTCCGTGGCCGTGCCCAGGTTCAGCGTCTGGGCGGGGCCCACTAGCGTAGCCGGCGCCACATTCACGGCCAGCGGACTTTCGAAGTTGAGGGTGTAGAGCTGCACCTGCTGAATGGCCGCGTTGTAGCCCAGCGCAAACAGCTGCCCGGTGGCGGGCCGGAAGTCCATGCCCACCAGCACCTGCCCGGGCGTGATGCCGGTAATCGTTTTGCGGCTGCGCACGGTGGGGTTGGCAATTTCAATCGACGTCAGCTCGGCGCCCGACAGGCCGAACACGGTCTGGGCGGTGGCGACGGGGCTGCCGGCCAGCAGCAGGGCGGCACCCAGCGCGGCGTGGCGCATCCAGGGACGCAGGCCGAGCGTACGCGCCGGAAGCGGGAGTAAGGGTAGTGGCATCAGCGAAGAAGTAGAGGTGAAAGAAGGAAAGAACCAGGCCCGCAGGGGCAGAGAAGCTACGGAAGTACAGTCGGGTTTGGATTGCCGAAAAAGGATTAAAATAAGATTAATCTGCTGACTACCAACCCACCGGCCGCTGCTGGCCGCGCGCCGGCCGCACCACCTAACCGGGGCCGGCTACGTACATCTGCTCACAGGCCAGTCTGTTGCTCTCTTGTTGCCTTTTTTGCCATGCTGAACTCCGCCTTTCTTCGTCCGGCCGCCGCGCTGGTGCTGCTCGTGGCCCCGGCCTGCAGCTTCGATCTGAACGACCGTCCCAACGCCGGGGGCGTGGCCACCGACGAGCCCACCGCCGCCTCGCTGCAGGACGTGCGCTGGGAGCTGCGCGAGCTGGGCGGACAGCCGGCCCCGCGCACCGAGCGGCGGCCGTTTCTGGTGCTGCGCAACAACCGGCCCCGGGTAGAGGGGCGGGCCAGCTGCAACCAGTTCTCGGGGCCCTACACCGTGGCCGATCGGGGCCGCCTGCGCCTGGGCCCCCTGGTCACGACGCGCAGCACCTGCCCCGACCTGGCCGCCGAGGGCGCCTTTTTGCAGGCCCTCAACCAGGCCCAGCGCTACCACATCAGCAACAACACCCTGACCCTCTACGCCGCCGACACCCTGGGTACTCCCCTGGCCCGCCTGCAAGCGGTGGCGCAGTGAAGTGAGGTTCTTGTGTCATTGCGAGGGACGAAGCAATCTGTCCGCTGAAATGTGCCGAGCCTTCTACTAATGTGAAAAGCCCCTTACTACTGCGGTAGCAAGGGGCTTTCTGGTAAAAGGGCATTTGTCACGAGCAGCGGACGGATGGCTTCGCGCTGCTCGCAAGGACAGGGGAATGTCAACTCACCATCTCACCACCTCGCTACTTCACCACCACGCGGGCTTGGTACGGGCCGGCGGGGGTGGTGGCGCGCAGGGTGTAGAGGCCGGGCGTGAGGCCCCGCACCGACACCTGGGCGGCAGCCGATACCGTGGTGGCGCGGGCGAGGCGGCCCAGGGCATCGAGCAGCTGCACCGGGGTACCAGCGGGCAGAGTGGGCAGGTGCAGCTGGTCGAAAGCCGGGTTGGGGTACAGGCCTAGGGTGCGGGGACGGGCCGCCTGGGTCGCCAGGGTTGGGTCACCCAGGCGGGCCAGGAAGTTGGCCGTCGTGGTCGTGGTGCTGCTGACGGGCCGGCCCCCGAAGGAGCAGGAGCCTGTAAAGGTGCCAAACACGTAGAGATAGGGTTGCCTGAACCCGATGTGGAAGCCCACGTCGGAGCCGGTGCCCCCGGCCTGCTGCACCCAGCCGAGCTGGCCCTCGGGGCGGTAAGAAGCCACCACGATGTCGTTGCTGCCCACGGCGGTCAGCGTGCTGGAGCCCAGCCGGGCGCCGGTGCTGAAGTGACCCGCTACGTGCGGGGCGCCGCCCGCGTCGAGGCTGACGCTGCCCCAGCCGTCGGAGCCGGGGCCCCCGTGCGCCTGCACCCACAGCAGCGCCCCCAGAGGCGAATACTTAGCCAGAAAGCCATCCAGGCCGCCGGCCCAGGGCAGGGCCGTGGTGCCAAAGGTAGTGACGCCGTCAAAGGTTCCGGTCAGGTACAGGTTGTCGTTGCCATCCACCGCGGCATCCGTGACCCGGTCCTCGTCGGGGCCGCCTTCCTGGCGCACCCACTCGGCCATGCCCTGGGCCGAGTATTTAACCACCAGCAGGTCGTTGTTGCCGCGGGTAGTGTAGGAGGTGCCGCTCACTTCGAGGGGAACGGCGAAGCTGTTGGCGATATACACGCTGCCACCGGCCCCCACCGCCAGCCGGGGCAGCTGGTAGGTAACGGGGGGCGGGGCCGGCTGGTAGTCGAAGGCGGCGGCGGCGGCCTGGGCCTCGCCGGTAGCGGCGCGCAGGCGCAGCAGGAAGACGCCGAAGCCCGTGCGGCTGGTAGCGCCCACGGCCGCGGGGCCGAAGAATACGGAGCCGCTGTACAGGCCGCAGGCGTACACATTGCCCTGGGCATCTACGTCCACGGAGTAGCCGTTGGCGCTCGTGCTGGCGCCGGGCGCGCTTTGCTGGGCCCACTCGGGCACGCCCTGGGGCGATACGCGCACCACGAAGACTTTGGCGGCGGTGCTGCTGCTGCTGAGCTGCACCCCGTTGCCGCCGCCCACCTGCAGGGGGCTGGTGAAGCTGCCGGTGACGTAGGCATTGCCGGCCGCATCCAGGGCTACGTCGGCGGCCGATTCGTTAGTGGCCGTGCTAAAGGGTAAAATCCAGGCCACCGTGCCCGTGGGCGTATACTTTACCAGGCAGCCGTCGCTCAGCCCCTGGCTGGTAAGCATGGTGCCGCCGATGGTGATGCTGCCGGTAAAGGAAAAGGCCGCGTAGGTATTGCCCTGAGCATCGGAAGCCAGGGAGCTGGAAGCCACGGGCGCAAACCCCGGGGTGTAGGCATTAAGCCATAACGGCGGTGCGTACTGCTGGGCCCGGGCCGCGGGCAGGGTGGCCACAACGCACGCTACGGCCAGCGCCGAGCGGAGTAATAAAGCGGGAGTAGATATAGGCATGCTCAAAGATTGTGAAAGCAAGCTGCTCCCGCAAGCCAGGCCGGGCCCCCTGCCGCCGACCCCGCCCGGCTGCCCCGGGCTGCCGACTTTCGCGGCGGGCCCCCCTGCCCGCGGGGCCGGTTTCCGCCTTGCCTGCCCGCGTTGTGAAATTCCACTGGCGCGAGTTTGGGCGCAGCCCTACCTCGTGACCAGCCATAGTGTGGAGGTTATACCTCCACTGCCGCAGCGCGGCAAACCGGAACCGCGCCACCTGGGAAAATCCGGGTGGCGTTGTCGTTCTGGCGGGGGGGCACAGCCTCCCAGGAATGATTGGCACGAGTTACGGCTGCGCCTAAACTCGCGCCAGACATGACCCAGATATAACCCAGGAACGTCCACTCACCATCGCACCGCCGCGCGGGCTTGCATCCAGGCGCTAATTGCCGACTTTCGGGCCGGATTCCCGGGGTGGCCCGGGCTGACTTTACCCTTTTTACGGCCCTGATGAGACGTTTGCTTTGTATCGTGCTGCTGCTGGCGGCCCCCGCGCTGCTGTATGGGAAGACCACGCCGAAGGCCATTGAGCAGGAGCTGGTGCGGGACGTGAAGCGCCTGCGCTACTGGGCCGACTACGACGGGGCCGACGCCCGCCTCAGCCCCGAGGACTCCCTGACCCGGGCCAACGAGCGGCTGCGCCGCCACCTGCTGTATTATACCACCACCGAGCCCGCCACCCTGAGCTACGCCTTCGCCGTTCTGCAGCAGGAGGGCATGACCATCACGACGGCCCCCGACGGGCGCCTGCGCATCTATTCCTGGGACACCCAGACGGGCGGCACCATGCACTACTTCGACAACGTGGTGCAGTTCCGGGCCGGGGCGCGGGTGGGGGCCCGGCGCCTGACGACCCCGCTGCCCGGTGCCAACCCCGACGCGGGGCATTCCTACTTCGACATCTTTACGGTGCAGCGCGGTGCCCAGACTTTCTACCTGGCCTACGGGCAGGCCATCTACTCCACCCACGACTGCTACCAGCAGGTGCGGGCCTTCACCATCGAGAATGGGCAGCTGAACGCCGACGCGAAACTCATCCGGACCCAGTCGGGGCTGCGCAACACGCTGGGCTTCAGCTTCGACTTCTTCTCGGTAGTCGACCGCCCCGAGCGGCCCGTGCGCCTGATCAGCTACGAAGCCCGGGCCCGGGTGCTGGCCATTCCGGTGGTGTGGTCCGATGGCAAGGTAACGGACCGGCGCATCCGCTACGCCTTCAACGGGACGGTGTTCGTGAAGCAGCTGTAGGGGGTGGGACCCGGCTAAAAAATAAAGCCCCTTCCCTGTTCGGGAAGAGGCTTGTCACAATAGGCTATAATGCTAGAATGGGGTGGGCTACAGCTGGGCTTTGCGGGCCGTGACGGCGGCAATAAAGCCATCCAGCACCACGATGTCGGAGGTGATACCGTCGCGGTCCAGCTCTTTTTCGAGCAGCGCCGTTACGCCGTAGTTTTCTACCCGGCCGGTCAGGTTGTTGGCCCGCGTCTCGTAGCGGTTGAGCATGTTCTGGTTGCGGCGCTTGTCGTCGCCGTCGGCCAGGGCAGCCACGACCGGCGTGAGGCCCGCAATCAGGGCCTGGGTAGAAGCCAGCTCGGCTTCGGCGCTGCTGGCGTCGTCCCAGTTGTCGAGCTGGTAGTTGAGGTTGTTGAGCCGGTTCACCAGTCCGGTTCGTTCGCGCTGCTTGGTGGCCAGGAGCACATCGCACTGGGCCGGAGTGGTGAGAAGGTTGACGGAAAACGCCATAAGAGGTAATAAAAGAATAGGTTACTAATGTGCCGCCTGCTTCCGCAAAGCCGCTATCTCAATGATAGTGATATTTATATATTTATGGGTAGTACGTTGAAAATATTTCAATGGTAAATAGCGGGTTACGCGGCTCCCAGGAGCCGGGCCAGCTCGGCGGCTTCGGCTTCCAGAGCTACCAGCCGGGCCCGCAGCAACGCCTGGGCCGTGCTGCCGCTACGGGCCAGCTCGGTGTGGGCGCCTGCCTCAAAATCGGCTAGCCACGTCGGCGCGGGCGTGTTGCCCGGCGCTAGTACGGCCCGCAGGGTGGGCAGGGCCGCCAGCCGCCGCCGGGCCCACAGCGCCCGCTCGGGCAGGCGGCTCAGCTCAAAGGCCAGCTGCACGGCCCGGTACTCACAGGCGCGCTGCTGTTTGAGCAGAGCTGCCGCGTCGAGGGGCTCGGCGGTGGGTTCTTTGTCAGTGGTCGTTTGGTAAGCCAGCGTGAGGGCAGCCTGGGGTAGGGTAGCGGAGAGTGGCAGGCCCCGCAGGCCCCGCTCGACCTGGGAAATCATTTCCCGGCTCAAGCCCAGGCATTGCCCGAGCATGGGCTGGGATAGGTTGAACCAAGCTCGCAGGCGGGGTAAGAGGCCACTGGTAACAACAGGAGATGCCATAAAAATAAACTATTTGCTTCCGGATTCTGGAATGCTTATATAAACGGAAGCAAATGCAAAGTCGTTTTGCTTCCGGTTTTCATAGTAGACTAAAATCCGGAAGCAAAGTGCTGTGCTTGGTAGAGCAAGCTTAGGCCCGAGTAAGCGGCGGCCAGTGGGTGAAGCGGGCGAACTAAGCCAGCTTTGAAAGGCATCGGTGCAAACGAACCTCAAAAAATAACGGCAACAATTTCAACCCTTTGCTTTTTCAAGACCCTATAATAGTTGAGGGACTGGTAAAGACCGGCCTGATTTTACCTACTACATAATTACTATCATGCAGAACACCCAAGCAGAATTAACCGCAGTACAAGCCGCCGGAGCATGGCGGGATTTTATTGCCGAAGAATTTGCCAACGACCCTGAGGGCTTTCGAGAATTGCTCGCGCTGGCCGAGCAAGAACTGGAGGAAGCTATAGCAAAACGGGGCCGATATATTGATGCCCTGCTAGTCGAGACCGAGGTATAGAATGAAAGAGGCCGATGCTGTAGCATCGGCCTCTTTCATTCTATACCTCTTCTGTTTCCAGTTCTTCGGCGATGCTGCTGAACTGGGCCAGGGCGGCTTGCAGGTTCTCCAGAATTTCCTGGGCCAGGATGTCGGGGGCGGGGAGGGAGGCGCTGTCTTCCAGCGTTTCGTCCTTGAGCCAGAAGATGTCCAGGTTCACCTTGTCGCGGGCTAGCAGCTCGTCGTAGGTGAAGGACTTGAACCGCTCGGTTTCTACCCGCTTGCTGATTTCGCCGGGCTTTCCGTAGCACTGCACGAAGTCGTCGAGGTGGGGGCGGCTGAGGGGATTGGTCTTGAGGGTGAAGTGCTGGTTGGTGCGCAGGTCGTACACCCACAGCTGGTTGGTGCGGGCCGTTTCGCCGCCGGTTTTCTTGGTAAAGAAGAGCACGTTGGCCTTCACGCCCTGGGCGTAAAAAATGCCGGTGGGCAGGCGCAGCAGGGTGTGCACGTCGCAATCCTTGAGCAGCTTGCGGCGGATGGTTTCGCCGGCCCCGCCCTCAAACAGCACGTTATCGGGCAGCACGACGGCCCCGGTGCCGTTCACCTTCAGGATGGTGTAGATGTGCTGGAGGAAGTTGAGCTGCTTGTTGCTGGTGGTAGCCACGAAGTCGGTGCGCTCGTAGCTGAGGGCGTCCCGGGAGGTCTGGCCTTCCTCGCTCATCACCGTGATGCTGCTCTTCTTGCCGAAGGGCGGGTTGGCCAGGATGAGGTCGAACCGCTCGCCGGAGTCGGAGGCCAGGGAGTCCTGATTGCGGACGGGGCTTTCGAGGCCGCCCACGCCGTGCAGATACAGGTTCATGGCCGCCAGGCGCACCACGGAGTCCACGATGTCGAAGCCGTAGAAGGTCTCGTGGCGCAGGGCGCGCTTCTGGTCCCGGTCCATTTCGCCCTCGTAATGGTGCACGAGGTAGTCGCGGGCCACGAGCAGGAAGCCGGCCGTGCCGCAGGCGGGGTCGCAGATGGTCTGGCCGGGGCGGGGTGCTACTACATCCACCATGGCCTGAATGAGGGGGCGGGGCGTGAAGTACTGTCCCGCGCCGCCCTTCACGTCCTCGGCGTTTTTCTGGAGCAGGCCCTCGTAAATCTCACCCTTCACGTCGAACGACATGCCCGACCAGTTTTCCTTATCGATGAGGGCAATGAGGTGGCGCAGGCGGGCCGGGTTCTGAATCTTGTTCTGGGCCTTCTTGAAGATGACGCCCAGCATGCCGGGTTGCTTGCCCAAGTCGGTGAGCAGGTGGCGGTACTGCACCTCCAGCGCGTCGCCTTCGAGGTGGCGCAACGAGGCCCAGTCCTGGCCGGCGGGCACGGCGGGGGCGTTGGGGGAGCCGGCCTGCTCGTCGGCCATCTTAAGGAAGAGCAGGAAGGTGATTTGCTCGACGTAGTCGCCGTAGCCCACGCCGTCGTCGCGCAGCACGGTAGCGTAGTTCCAGACGCGCTGGACGAGTTGAGAAGCCTGGATGTTCATGAAGGGAGGGGTACTGGTACTGGTAAGTCGAAAGGGGAAAAGAACGTCATGCTGAGCCCCGCGAAGCATCTCGCGTGCTGACGTTGTACTACTAACTACTGTCATGCTGAGCTTGTCGAAGCATCTCTCCCGCAGTAGTAATCAGATTACCATTGCACGCGAGATTCCTCGCGGGCTCGGAATGACGTTCTTATTTGTTTGCAACGAAGCGGTAGAGATGCTTCGGCAAGCTCAGCATGACCGTTTTGGGGCAGGGGAGTTGGGCTATTTCCAGTCCGACCACTTAAAGCGACGCAGGTTTTCGGCCAGGGCCGGGGCATTGGCCGCACGCACCTGGTCGCCGCCGACCCAGAAGTAGCGCTTGCTGCTGAGCATGCCGCCGGGGCTGTCCTTCTCGAAACTGGTGGGCGTCACCTCATCGAGCACGAACACGCGGTGGGGCTTGCGGTGGTTGTCGTTGGTAGGGGGGAAGCAGGCGTGCAGGCGCTGCCGGGCGTCGGCAATCAGCTGGCGGTTGGAGTAGTGGGCGGGGTCCTCGTTGTTCCAGCGCACCACCTCGGTGCCTTCGGCCAGCGGGTTCACATCGACCACGCCCTTAATGCGGGCCACGCGCTGCACCGACTTGTTCCAGTACATGCCCAGATACTGGCTGCGCTTGTGCGAATAGGCCCCACCCTTGGCCGGGCAGGCATACACGGCATTAGCCTCCTGCTGGGAATGAAAAGCGCCGCAGTTGACGACGTCGAGCTGGTCGAACCAGTTGGTCCGGTTGATCTTCTTGTTTTTGGTGGTAGTGGCCATCGTTGAGCAAAGAATAAGTGGAGGTTATAGATCAATGGATAGCTGCTCGTCGGCGGCCTTGGCTTTACGCCCGCGCTTGGCTTTGGCGGCGGGCTGGGCGGCGGGTGCATCTTGCAGGCGGGCCAGCAACGCGGCGGCGGGCTCATCGGCGGCATCCTGGGGCACGAGCCGGCCAGTAAAGGCGCGGTGCAGGATGCTCTGGCGCAGCCGCTCAGCGCGGATTAGCTCGGCGGCGAGAGTGAGTTCCAGGGAGTCTAAGACGGAGAAGAGCCGTTCAACTTCTGAGACAATTTGCTCTTGCTCCGGGATAGGGGGAAGGGGCACCGCAAATGCTTGAAGTTTTGTGCCGTTAACATTAGCCTGTCCCACTTGCTGGGTTACTACAGATTTAACCCAACTCTTGCCATACAGTGAGTTAAGTGTATAAGCAAGCAAATCTGAGTTTGCGGATTTGTTAAGCTGAACCCGAATCAAATAAGAGGCGAAGGAGGCTTTTGCAGGTATACCCTTGTAAACCGCGCTTTTTCCAACTAGCTCTGCGCTGTTTGTTCTGTTGAACAACAAGTCGCCTGATTCTAGAAGTAGCTCAGGAAATTCTGAGTGTTGCTGAGGTAAGTATTTAAAATTATCGGTCTTAAGCTTTCCCTCGACAATGTTTCCCATCCTATACACAGGAATGCCAGTATCATCTTCATTGGTTTTCGCTGAAGAGCCATACTGTACGTTTGTCGCTAATTCAGCAACAGATGCCCATACCCACCCCTGCGGCAACTCCGGCAGCTCGGAGGTATCAGGGGCGGCGGGCTCCTCGTATTTCTTTTTCCAGGCGTCGCCGAGTGAGAGCTGACCGCCGCGCTTGGAGAGCTGGGCGGCTTCCCACTGGGCCCGGCGCTCCGCGCGGATGCGCTCCAACAGGGCCGCGCCCGATTCGGCGGGCTCGGGGTGGGTGGCGCGCCAGGCGCGGGTCAGCTCGCCGGTCACGGCCGCGTGCAGCACCGATTGGCGGTAGCGCTTCAGCTGGGCCTGGGTCTGGCGCAGGGTAGCCACGCCCGCATCCAGGCGGCTGAACAGCTCCTCCAGCTTCACCACGATGCGGCGCTGCTCGGGGAGGGGCGGTAGCGCAATACTAGCCCGCTTAAGAAAGTCGGTTGGAACCCTTTTCTGACCGGCTGAGCCAGTCATGTTGTGCTGAGCTTCGTTGCGAAACGCTTGGCTTACCAAGCGGTAGAAAACGTATTTGGCTTCAATACCTTCTACTAAGCGGACTACGTGAAACTCTGTAGAGCCGTAACCGATACCATTAGTAAGGTCATTAACTACGGCCACCTTACCATTCTCCATGCAGGGAGTGATTTTGGCAAATATGATGTCGCCGTCGATAAACTGAGTATATCCTTTCTTAACCTCTAGCAGTGGACGCTCAGTCGAGGTGTCAACTTTGCCTGATTCCTCTTCCACGCACTGCATTGGAATAAAGCTGACTAATGCAGTATCCTCAAGTTGATGAGCTGTTCTGGGGTTGATTTGAGCAATGGATTCAAGGGATACAACTTCCCAACCCTTCGGCAATTCCTGATTTTCCTGCATTCTATTGATTCAGCCGATTAAGCGGCGAGTACTTCGTTTAATTCTTTCACCACCGGGAGCAGCTCGTCGCCGAACAGGGCACGGGCGCGGCCGAAGCCGCCGTGGTCCTCGAAGGGGGCGTAGCCGAAGTCTTCGGTTTCCACGGTGAGGGAGGTGGTAATGTGGTCCTTCATCATGTCGAGCCACTGGCGCTGGGGCTCCGTGAACAGACGGCCTGCCAGCTGCTGCTGGTGCAGCCACTGCTGGTAGCGCTGCTCCACGGTCAGGGCAAAGGGCTCCAGCACGTCGGTGTGCTCCAGGGCAAACTGCACCAGGTTGATGAGGTTGGTGAGCAGGTTTTTGCTGCCGGTGCTGCTGGCGCTGCTGCGCACCCGGGCCTTATCGAGGCGCTCGTAGGCGTCCCAGAGGTGGGCGGGCGTCAGGTCGGGGCTTTCCAGCTTCAGGGCCTCGGCCAGGTCCCGGAGCTGGCGGTGGGTCAGCTCGCGGCGGCGCCAGGGCTGGTTGTGCAGCACCTGCAAGGCCAGGATTTCGGCGTTGTGCGCCTCGATAAAGGCGCGGAACTTATCGACCTTCTGCCGGGCCAGCTTCTCGGCGGCCTGCTCGGGCGAAAACCGCTCCCCAAACGCCGACACCAGCACCTCGTCGGGGCTGAGGTGGTCGATGACCAGGTCTTTCTGAGCGTGGAGCTTTTCCAGGATGCTGCGCAGCTCGGGGTTGTCGAAGGGCGCTACGGCGGCCGTGGTCAGCTGTTCTTCGGCCTGGCGGAAAAACTCCGGGGCGGGCTCCACCGGCATTTCCTCGCCATCGGGGCCGAGGGTAAACAGCGGCTCCCCGGCCGCGGCGGCCAGCTGGGCGGCCACGGCTTCCACCTTCACCGGGTCCACGGCGTCGTAGAGGCCGCTGGCCAGCTCCTGCACGGTAGCCCCGCTGGCCTGCTGGCTGACCAGGGCCTGCTCGGCGGGCCGGAGCTGCTGGTGCAGGCGGGCCAGGCGCTTGGCCAGGCTTCCGAGGTGCTCGGGGTCGGTGTTGCCGTAGGATACGGCCTTGAGCAGGTCCTTAAAGCTGAGGCCCTTGATTCGCTCGGTGGTGGCGGCGTCCTTTTTCTCGGAGTGGGTCACGCCCACGGCATCCACCAGCACGAAGTGGGTTTTGGCCGTAGCATCCTCCGTCACGTTTTGTAGGTCACTGGTACTGATGATGCGGGTGCCGCGGCCCTTCATCTGGTCGAAGTAGACGCGGCTGCGCACGTCGCGCAGGAATAGCAGGCACTCTAGGGGCCGGATGTCGGTGCCGGTCGAAATCATGTCGACCGTCACGGCCACGCGGGGCTCGAAGGAGTTGCGGAAGCGCTTGATCAGGTCGTCGGCCTTCTCGCCGGTGGTGCCGTAGGTTATCTTCTTGCAGAAGTCGTTGCCCTTGCCGAATTCCTCGCGCACGATGTCCACGATACGGTCGGCGTGGTCGTCGCTCTTGGCGAAAATCAAGGTTTTGGGCACGATGCTGCGGCCGGGAAACAGCCGGGTAAACAGCACGTCGCGAAACTCCCGGATGACGGCCCGGATCTGGTTCGGGTTCGTGACGGAGCGGTCGAGCTGGGTGGCGGCGTAGGGCAGGTCGTCGTCGAGGGCTTCCCAGCGCTTCTTGCGGGTGAGGCGCTCCACATGCTGCACCGGCAGGCCCTTTTCCACCACGGAGCCCTGCTGCGACACCACGGTGCTGATCAGGTAAATGTCGGAGCCCACGTTGACGCCATCCACCACGGCGCGCTCGTGGCTGTACTCCATTACCAGGTTGCGGTTGAAGAAGCCGAAGGTCTGCTTGGCTGGCGTGGCCGTGAGGCCGATGAGGTGGGCATCGAAGTACTCCAGCACCTGCTGCCACACGTTGTAGATGGAGCGGTGGCACTCGTCAATCACCACGAAGTCGTAGGTCTCGGGCGGAATGAGGGAGTTGTAAGCCACTTCCTTGGGCCGCACCGTGGCTAGCGCGGCTTCGGCCTCGAAGCCGGAGCCTTCCTCGTTGCCGGCCTCAAACTCGGCCTCACCCCGCAGCATGGAGTACAGGCGCTGAATGGTAGTGATGGTGACCTTGCTGACCGAGTCGAGGCGGTTACTTGTCAGGTTCTGAACGTTGTAGAGGTCGGTGAACTTGCGGCCGTCGTCGGGCGTCACGTACTGCTGAAACTCGGTGAGCGTCTGCCGGCCCAGGTTGCCGCGGTCCACCAGAAACAGAATGCGCTTGGCCCCGGCAAACTTGATAAGGCGGTAAATGAACGACACCGCCGTAAAGGTCTTACCCGAGCCGGTGGCCATTTGAATCAGGGCCCGGGGCCGGTCGTGCTTAAAGGACTCCTCCAGGTTGCGGATGGCTTCTACCTGGCAGTCGCGCAGGCCGGTGGTGGCCAGCTCGGGCAGGCTTTGCAGGCGGTGGCGCAGGGTGTTGTCGCCGTCGGTGAGCCAGACGCGCAGGGTTTCGGGCCGGTGGAAGCTGAATACGTTGCGAGAGCGGGGCTGAGGGTCGCGCCAGTCGCAGAAGCGCACCTCGTCGCCGTTGGCCTCGTAGCCGAAGGGGAGCTGGTCGGCGGCCCGCTGTACAAACTTAGTGGTGCTGGTCAGGTAGCGCACCGTCTGCTCGGCCACGGCCGTGAGGGAGGTGCCTTCGGGCTTGGCCTCGATAATGCCGACCAGCTTGCGGTCCACGAACAGGGCATAGTCGGCCGGGCCCGTGCTGGTCTGAAACTCCCTAACGGCCACACCGGGCCCCATGCTTAGGTTCTGCTTACCGCTGTCGAAGATGTGCCAGCCCGCGGCTAGCAGTTGGTCGTCAATAATCTGGCGGGCGCGTTGCTCGGGGGTAAGCATAGAAGCGAAGTAGAAATAGCAGAAACCTAACTACTGCGGAGAGCAGGGTAACAAACTTACTGAACTGCGACCGGACTATTTGCTTTCATTTTGAAGTAGGTATAGCCCTTCCGGGACGCAGCAAGTGCATTGCTATTTTGAAGCCACCAACGGGCTGCAAATTTGGTGTAAGTCACCAGAGGTTAGGTAAAGGGGTAGACACTGGGTGAAGAAGACAAGCGTATGTGTTCGAGCCTACTCCGTCTTTTATTCCCTGGTAAAATCTAAGCAAGCTGCTCTATTCCCCAAGTCGTCAGGCTCCCCTCTCCTTTTTCGGAGAGGGGCCGGGGGTGAGGCTCCCGGCCGCATACGTGCCAAAGAGCCGGTCCCACAAGGACGTATAGAAGCCGAAGTTGTGGGTGTCGTGCTGGTGGTGCTGGAAGTGGAAGCCCGAGGAGCCCAGGTGCTTCAGCAGCGGGTGGTGGGCCCAGGCGGCCGGAAACGGCTCGACGCCGCAGTGGCCCAGGGCCCCAAACAGCACGTTCACCGTGAGGTAGGCTACAATGGCCACCATGCTGGCCGGGTACAGGGCCATCAGCAGCAGCCACAGGCCGCCGAAGCCCAGGGTTTCGAGCGGGTGCAGCACAAACAAATCGATGGGCTGGGGGGCGGTGTAGTGGTGGTGCAGGCCGTGCACCCAGCGGTAAAGCACCGAGTGGTGAATGACGTAGTGGAACCCGTACATCAGCAGGTCCATGCCCAGAAAAAGCACCAGAAAATCGGGCAGCACGCGCCAGGAAACGTCTTCCCGAATCCGGATAAAGCCGTGCCGCCAGAGCAGGAAGCCCAGGAAGGTAATGCCGGTATTGAGCAGCAGGGTGTAGGTGGCAAGCCGGAGTTGCTGGGCGCCGGGCGGCTGGTACAACGGCCCCAGGGCCCGGGCCCGGCCAAACCCGGCCTGAAGCACATACCCAAAGCCCACGGCCAGCAGCAGCACCAGCAGGTTCTCGGCCAGGAAAAGCGGCAGGGCCGCCTGCCAGCTGAGGGTTTTCAGAGAATCAAGCAGGGCCATAAGTAGTAGAGCCGGAAGAAAGCGGGGGAGCCGGCGAAAGATACCGGATTTCCGGGCCGCGGCTGCCCAAAGCCAAGCCGTCTGCTTCGGGGCAGCCTGGCCTGAGGCACAGGCGGGGCTGGTAAGCCAGCGGCCCGGGCCGGGGTGATGCCCTGTAGTCTTGCGTTATGAGTTGTCGTAGCCGCTTTGTTGTGCCTTGATGTGGCCCGGCTGGAGGAGTAAGCCGCCCCTCAATCGGACCAGTAGCCTACGGCTGCCAGTGCGGCACCAACCGGGGGCGGTACTGCTACAGCCGCTGCCTCACCTGGCCCAGAATCCGCTGCATCTCGTTGCGCACGGGCTGGTCGTCGCCGGGGATGCTGTTGTTGAGGAAGCTTACGGCCAGCAGCCGGCCGCTGCGGGTGCGCACGTAGCCGGCCAGGTTGCAGGTATGGGTGAGCGTGCCGGTTTTGCCCCAGAACCAGGTGCCCTGGGCGTCCTTGTAGCGGTGGCGCAGGGTGCCCTGGCCGCCGCCGCCCGCCAGCAAACTCAGCAGACGGGGCTCGGGCACTTCCTGGTGCAGCAGCACCAGCAGGGCACTCAGGGAGCGGGGCGTGACGAGGTTAAGCCGGGAGAGGCCCGAGCCATCCACCCAGGGCAGCTTGTCGGGCAGGGGCTGGAGCAGGTGGCGCTGGGCGTGACGGATTACGCGCCAGGCGCTGAGGGAGTCGCGGGGCGGCCCCAGCTTGGTGGCGCACATGAGCAGGAGCTGCTCGGCCAGGAAATTGTCGCTCACCCGCAGCATGCGCCGGTAGAGCGAGTCGGCGGGCAGGCCCGGCAGGGTCCGGATAGAATCGAGGCCGGGGCGGGGGCGCCAGGCGGTATGCACCACGGCCCGGCGCAGCGTGTCGCCGAGCAGGCGCAGCAGCAGGGTGCGGCTGGTGCGGTAAGGCACCTCATCGACCCACTTCTTGGGTGCGGGGAAGAAGGTGAAGCGGTTGTCGAGCTGGGCCCGGCTTACGTGCTGGTCGGGGTTGTGGCCCGGCAGGTCGTCGGCGGTGGCCAGGCTGGTGAGCGGGGCAAAGGGGCGGGGCAGCACCCGCACCCGCTGGGGGCTGGCCGGCAGCTTACCGCGGGCCGGCAGCGGGGCACTGGCATAGAAGCGCACCGTATTGCCGTAGAGCGGAAAAGCCGTGCGCTCGGGCTGGAAGTAATAGTTGAAGTCGTCCCAGGCCCAGCTGGGGCCATAGGGCGGCGGGGTAGCAATGCTGCAGTAGGCCAGCAGCCGTTCGGGGCGGCGGGCCAAAAAGGCGTAGGCCCGGCGCGAGGGCACGTCGCCGTGCAGAAAGGTCGGGTCGCCGGTACCCTGAAAAAACAGCGTATCGTGGCGGCTGAAGTAACGCAGGCTGGGCAGCGAGTCGCCGAGCAGGCGCAGGCCGGTATAGAAGCTAAAGAGCTTCATCACGCTGGCCGGGGTGAAGTAGCGGGCCTCGTTGAGCTCATACACCACCTCGCCCGTAGCCGCGTCGCGGATGCTCAGCCCCACCTGGTGCTGCCGCAGGGCCGGGGCGGCGGTCAGCAGCGAGTCGAGCCACGGCAGCGGGGCCGCCCCCGGCCGCAGGCTGTCGGGCGGGGCGGCGGGCTTGGAAGTATGGGCGCAGGCCAGGGGTTGGGCCGAGCTCCAGAGGAAAAGCAGCAGGAAGTAAATGGGACGTAGCAGCACAGCCCGCAAGTTAGGCAGGGAAGCTGGCTAATGGGAGAGGTGCTTTGACGGCGCGGCGCCGATGGCCGGAAAATAAGGTAGTTATAATCGGGCCGCTAGGGCAACCCGTAGCTGGTTTCTCCACCGGTCATGTACAAGCGGCGCGCAGCGGAAAGGCCGGCATGGTGCTGCTTTCCGGCTGGGCAGGGAAGTATATCGTTGTCAGCCGGGCTACAGCCGGGGCCACCGGCGTCAGCTATGCGCGGGGGCTGCCTATATTTGGAGGAGTTAATATTTTCTGCGCTTTCCCTCACCGGTCACCACTGTCATGATTATCTACGGAACCAACGGCTCGCACCGGCGCACCCAGGCCCTGCCCGGCCTTGCCTGCCCGGCCTGTGCCACCCCCGACGCGCTGCATCTGAGCGTGTTCAGCCGCTACACCCACATCTACTGGGTGCCGCTGTTTCCCTACAGCAAGCCCGTGGCGGGCCAGTGCGGGCACTGCCAGCGGGTGTGGGAGGAAAAAGAGCTGCCCGGGGAGCTGAAGCCCCTGGCCACGGCCCTGAAAAAGGAAACCAGCGCCCCGTGGTGGCAGTGGGTGGGGCTGGCCCTGCTGGCGCTGGGCATCGGGTGGGCCCTTATTGCCAACAACCAGGACGAGAAGGACAACGCCGCCTACCTGGCCGCCCCGCAGGTGGGCGACGTGTACACGGTGCGCAGCCAAGACAGCGTGGGTGCGGCCCAGTACTCGTTGCTGAAGGTGGTCAGCGCCCGGGGCAACACGGTGGAGCTGGTCACCAACGAGTACGTCACCAACGACGTGCACCCGCTCAGCCGCCTCAACGACCCGGAGAAGTACAGCCGGGTGCCTTTCTCCCTGACCTACCTCGACCTGCAGGTGATGCTCAACAAGGGTGAGCTGACCGACGTGGACCGCCTGGGCCAGTAAGCCGCGGCGGGTGGGCGGGGCCACCCGCCGGGCGGTAACCAGGGCCGGCGGGCCGCGTAGAAGCCGGTAGCCAGCCCAGGTGGTGAGAGGAGTGCCGCACTCCGGGCTTACCTTCGCGGCTTCTTCCTCACGCGTTTCGAATGAACAAAGCAGTATTTGCGGCCGGCGCCCTGCTGGCCGGGTTCCTCACCAGCCCCGTTGCCCAGGCCCAGACGCCGGGCACCTGGGGCAACTGGTATATCGGTACGGTGGTGCTGCCGGGCAGCGTGGAGAAGAAGTGGGGCGGCTACGTGGAGGTGCAGGCCCGCAGCAACCGCCTGCTGAATCAGTACTTCTACAACGAGCTGAAGGGCGGCGTGAGCTACGACCTGGACAAGAACTTCACCACGCTGCTGGGTTTCGGCCGCTACGATACCTTCGACGAGCCCGGCCCCGTGAACACGGAGAAGCGCCTGTGGCAGCAGCTGGTGCTCAACCAGTTTCTGGACCGCCTCAAGATTGAGCACCGCTACCGCGTGGAGCAGCGCTGGCTCACGTACCGGGCCGAAGACAGCACCGCCTTTCGCCAGCGTCTGCGCTACCGCCTGAACGCCTTCCTGCCCCTGAACAACAAGACCGTTACCGACCGCACCGTGTTCTTGTCGGTCTACGACGAGATATTTCTGAACCCGAAGGGGCCGGTGCTGGAGCGCAACCGTGTGTATGCCGGCCTGGGCTACCAGCTCGACCGCCACCTGAGCGCCCAGCTGGGTTGGCTGCGGCAGGACAACTACAGCCAGCCCACCCTGAAGCAGGGCCAGCTGGTGCCCCTGAGCACGTCCGTCAAAAACAACGTGGTCCTGACCCTGCAGTACCGCCTCAGCCACCGGGGCACCACGCCCCGCCCCGAAACCCTGCCCTCCCAACTCGACTAAGCAGCGGGTGGCAGATACAAAACTCTGTTTTGCGCCGCGCCCTCGCCCAGCGCTGGCCGGCAGCGGGGTAAAAAACCGACGTTGGTGCCGGCCCAACCTGCGGGGGCGTATCTTACTGCCCCGTCGGCCCTACTGACGACACGGATTGTATTTCGTTGAAGCCCCGAATTATGCAGCAGAAGTCTAACCCCACGCTTGCCCTGCTCCAGGCCCCGGAGCTGCAGCAGCGCCAGCACACCGAAAGCTTCGTGCTGCTCGATGCCCGCTCCGGTCCCGAGGCTCGGCAGCGCTACCAGGCCGGCCACCTGCCCGGCGCCCTGTTCGTGGATCTGGAGCAGGACCTGGCCCGGCCCCCGGCCGACGCAGCCCAGGGCGGGCGTCACCCGTTGCCGCCCATCACCGATTTTGCCCGCCTGCTGGGGCAGCTGGGCATCGGGCCGGCCACGACGGTGGTCGTGTACGACGATAAAAGCGGGGCCAACGCCGCAGCCCGCGTCTGGTGGATGCTGCGCAGCGCCGGCCACACGGCCGTGCAGGTATTGGATGGGGGCCTGGCTGCTGCCCAGGCTGCCGGCTTCGCCCTGACCGATACCCCGGAGCGGCCCGTGCCCGTGTCGCCGTATCCGGTGAGCTTCTGGCAGCTGCCCCTGGCCCCGACCAGTGAGGTGCAGCAGGCCTCCGCCACGGGCAAGGCCCTGATTATCGACGTGCGCGAGGCGGTGCGCTACCGCGGCGAAACCGAGCCCATCGACCTGATTGCGGGCCACATTCCCGGAGCCGTAAACGTGCCTTTCGCCGGCAATCTGGATGCGGCGGGTCACTACCTGCCGGCTCCCGAGCTGCGGGCCAAATACGAGGCCGTGCTGGCCGGCCGGCCGCCGCAGCAGGTACTAGTGCATTGCGGCTCGGGCGTAACGGCCTGCCACACCCTGCTGGCCTTCGCCCAGGCCGGCCTGGAGATACCCAAGCTCTACGTCGGCTCCTGGAGTGAATGGTCGCGCAACGACTTTCCCATGGCAATAGGGGAGAAGTGAGGGAGGGAATAAGGGTATGGGGGGTGAGGATAGATGGAGGGAGTTGAACAACCAAAGGCCGTCATGCTGAGCTTGCCGAAGCATCTCTCCCGCAGTGGTAACTCTGATTACTCCGGCAGGAGAGATACTTCGACTTTGCTCAGCATGACGGACGCTTGTAGGTAGCTCCAGTTTCACCAGCAACGGCAGCGTGCAGGATGCGTCAGGCGCAGTGGGCATGCCCGTCGTCCTGTGCTGATACCGCCCGCGCCGGGCCTGCTACTCCGCGCTATGGGCCTGGCCTTCCGCTGCCAGCACCTGCACCACGTCGCCGACGCGCAGCAGGCCGCCCTGAATGATGCGGGCCGTGAGGCCGCCGTGGCCGCGCATGGCGTTGTAGCCGCCAGGGCCCAGCTCTTCTTCCATGCGGGAGCAGGGGTGGCACTCGCCGGTTATTTCCAGCACTACCTCCTGGCCGAGCTGCACGCGCCGGTTTTTCAGGGCCAGCAGGTTCAAGCCACTCACCACCAGGTTGCGGCGCAGGCGGCCGGGATCTACGGGCGCCGCCTGGCCCAGAAAGCCGGCTACGGCCGTCAAGTGCTCGTGCTGCACCAGGGTTACCTGCCGCTTGCCACCGGCCTTTACGCGGGCATGGTCGCCGTGCAGACGGGCGTCGGTCAGCACCTCCACTTCGGGCACGCTCACCAGCGGCTCGCGGCGCACCGGCCGAATGCCGATCCACTCCACGCGGCCCAGCTGGGGCAGGGTAGCCAGCATCTGCGCAATTTTCGATTTGTCGTCGCCGAAGAAGGGGAAAGCCATAGCGGGAAAGTTGGTGGGGAAACGGTGCGGTAGGCTGCGAAAGTAACTAACTACAGAATGTTCAAGGCACTGTATAAGAGCCCAGCGCTTTTGCTTATCTATACGGGATTTTACTCGTCATCATCTACCTATTTGTTGCCTGTGGGAAAACCTTTACTCTTTATTCGCTGGGTGTTCTTAATGGTTTGTTTGCTCGGGGGCCAGCGCCTGCAGGCTTCTCATGTGCAGGCCGGGGAGCTGTATTACCGCCACCTCAGCGGCAACCAGTACCGCGTGACGCTGCGCCTCTACCGGGACTGTGCGGGCAGCGCGCTGAGCGCTATCAACCCGGAGCTGGTGTACCGCACCAGTGGGTGCAGCGGCGGCGCCACCATTCCCCTGACGCTGGTGGGCAGCTCCGTCCGGGCCGGCGACCCGTACTGCGCAGCCCTGGGCCCGCAGTGCGGCCCGGGCCAGCGCATCAATATGGAAAGCGGCGACTTTGAGGCGACGGTGCCGCTGCCGCCTGGCCAGTGGACGCTCAGCGCGGTATCGGTAGCGCGGCCGGCCATGGGCAATGTGAACAACGCCACCGGAAGTCTGTACTGCGAGGCGACGCTGGACAACCGCAACGGGCTGGGCAACACGTCGGCCACCTTTATCAGCAACTCCCTGGTGCTGCCCTTCCTGGGCTGGAACCTGCCGACCACCCTCAGCCAGCAGGCCACCGACCCCGACGGCGATTCCCTGGCCTACGAGCTGGTAGCGCCTTTAGTCGGCTGCAATGAGCCCCTGACCTATAAGTCGTTCAGCAGCACAATCATCGTCGACCCGGCCGACCCGACCTGCTTCACGGCCGTGCCCACTACGCCCTACTCGCCGACGTTTCCGCTGCTGTCCTTCAACGTAACCGGCTCCTGCCCGCTGCGGCAGGTGCAGCCCTACTTCCGCTTCAACCCGCTCAACGGAGCTATTTCCTGCCAGCCGGCCTTGTACAACCCAGGCGTGAACAGCCCGGAAAACAAGTACGCCGTAGCAGTGAAGGTGTCCGAGTATCGGCGCAGCACCGGCAGCAACGGGCAGCCCGTCATCACGCTGGTGGGCACCATTCGGCGGGAACTGCTGCTGATAGTCGTAGACCCCGGCACCAACCAGAATCCGACGCTGCGGCCCGTAGTCATCAATGGCAGCCTCACCCAGCCGGCCAGCGCCGTAATTCCCGCGCGGCCCGGCCAGCTGGTGAGCGTGCGCCTGACCGGCACCGATGCTAATACGAACCAGATCCTGACCATGAGCAGCAACGCCGAGCAACTGCTGCCCAACTCGGAGTTCACCCCGGCCGCGCCCGGCTTCAGCCCCACGGTGCAGATCGACTGGCTGCCCCCGGCTACCCTGGCTCCCGGCCTGTACTACTGCACCGTTACCACCACCGACAGCAACTGCCCCATCAAGGGCGTAAATACCCAGACGCTGACCTTCCGGGTAAGTGCCCCTACGCTGGCCACGCAGGTAGCCCGGCAGGTTACTGCGCTGAGCGCCGTGCCCACGCCGTTTCAGAGCCAGGTGAGCTTCACGCTGGCCCGCCCCGGCGTGCAGACGGTCGTGGTATTCGACCAGCTGGGCCGGCAGGTAACGACGCTGCAGAGCCAGCCTACGGGCCAGGTGCAGTGGCGCCCGGCGGCCGGCGTGCCCGCCGGCCTCTACCTGGCCCGCACCGCCGACGGCCGCCAAGTGGCCCGCCTGCTGCGCACCGAGTAAGCTGCTGGTGCGAAGTAAAGTACGAAAAAGCCGTGGCCGGTCAGGTCACGGCTTTTTTCATGGCCTTCCGCGCGGCTTTACTCACTGAACTGCCGGGCCACCAGGAAGGCCGCCCCAGCGGCCAAGGCCCCGATGCCGGCCATTTTCAGGGCCCCGGCGACGGGCGGCTGGCCCGTCAGGCGGCTTTTCAGGTAGCCGAAAAGAAACAGGCATACCAGCGTAATAACGGCCGACCAAAGCAGGCCTTCGGTAGGCGTAGCAGTGAAAAAGTAGGCACTCAGCGGAATGAGTCCTCCCACGGCGTAGGCCAGGCTGATGGTGGCGGCGCTTTTGGGGGCCTGGCGCGGGTCGGGCTTTTCCAGGCCCAGCTCATACTTCATCATGAACTTCACCCACTGCTCGGGGTCGGCCGTGAGTTCCCGCACGGCCAGCTCCCGGGTGGCCTCCGACAAGCCGATTTCGGCCAGCAGGTCGCGCACCTCGGCCCGCTCCACTTCCGGTACTTCCCGCACCTCCCGATGCTCGCGGGCCACCTCGGCCTCGTAGTGCTCTACCTCGGTGCGGCCGGCCAGGTAGCCGCCCAGGCCCATGGCAATAGAGCCCGCCACGATTTCGGCCAGCCCCGCCGTAATCACCAGCGCCGACGACGACACAGCCCCGCTCAGGCCGGCGGCCAGCGCGAAAGGTACCGTCAGGCCGTCGGAAAGACCGATAACGATGTCCTGCAGCATGGCCGAGCTGGTCAGGTGGTCTTCGGGGTGCGGGTGGGCGTGGGCGGGTGGCATCATTGCTAGTACCAACTTATGGCGGGGCTTTCGGTTTGGTAAAGTAAGCCGGAACAGGCGAAAAGGCCGGCGGAAACCGGCCCGCGGGCGGCAAAACCCGGAACCTAGCGCGTCGGCGCTCGTAAAGCCTTACCGTGGCCGCCCTGGCCGCTCCCATTTTCTGCTACACTACCTACCCATGGCTACCAAAGACACCACCAAGAAACCCGCCGCGGCCAAAGCTGCGGCTCCCAAAAAAGCTTCCCCCACGGCCTCCATCGGCGCTGCCGGCAGCAACGGCCAAGCCGGCCCGAGCGTGCAGCCCGTGCTCAACCAGCAGTTTAATGCCCCGGCGCCGCTCCAGAAGTACGGCACCGTGTCACAGCGCCTGCCCATCGGGCTCGATGAAAAGACCCGCCAGGAGAGCGTGAATAACCTCAACCAGATGCTGGCCGACACCATCACCCTGCGCGACCTGTACAAAAAGCACCACTGGCAGGTGGTAGGCCCCACGTTCTACCAGCTGCACCTGCTCTACGACAAGCACTACGAGGAACAAAGCGTGCTGGTAGATACCATTGCCGAGCGCATCCAGATTCTGGGTGGCGTGGCCGTGGCCATGGCCCACGATGTGGCCGAGCTGGCCAGCATTCCGCGCCCGCCCCGCGACCGGGAGGAGGCACCCATTCAGGTGTCCCGTTTGCTGGAAGCCCACCAGATTATCCTCAAAAACTGCCATAAGTTTGCCGATCAGGCCGATGAAAGCGGCGACGACGGCACCAACGATCTGCTGATCAGCGAAGTGCTGCGCGCCAACGAAATGCAGGTGTGGTTCGTCTCCGAGCACGTAGTCGATACCCCGCTGGCCCGCGCCGAGTAAGCGCCGACTCAGCCGATACTTACAGCAAGCCTGCTGTCCGCATAGGATGGCGGGCTTACTGTTTTTACGGTATAAGGCCCGATTACGTGGGTTTTGGATTATTAAGTCGCAAAAAACTCCGAATTTTCTTTCCCGGCTTTATCCCTGATTCTTAGCCGGTCAGCAGTTGGGAGAAGGGTCGGATAGCTCTTTTTCGCAGAAAAAACAGCTGCTGACTTGCACCGCTTGGTGCAAGACCCTACTTTTGTCCCCACTTCGCCGCCTCAGCGAAGTCAGTGGCCCCGGCCGCTGCTGCGAGTACCGCTTTCTTGCCCTTTTGCGCACGTGGTGAAACTGGTAGACACGCCATCTTGAGGGGGTGGTGCCTTCGGGTGTGGGAGTTCGAATCTCCCCGCGCGCACTCCGGCTGAATCAGCCAAAAAAGCCCAACCTGCTGCAGGTTGGGCTTTTTGTTTTTAGTCATTTGGGCCTAAATCAGGCCCCGGCCCGCTCGAACGGATTAGCCGGCACGACCAGTACCACCCGCTCCCGCTCCACGACTACCTGCCCGGCCACGGCGCCCTTGCGCTTGCGCACAAACTTCTTGGGTGTCACGGTCACGGGGCAGAGCGAGTCGTTTTTGCGGCGCGAGTACCAGGCCGCCAGCTGCGCCGCCCGCTCCACCACGGGTTCGGGCGTGGTGTGGCCCGGCTTCTGTTTGATGACCACGTGGGAGCCGGTTACGTCTTTGGCGTGCAGCCACAGGTCGTCTTTGTGAGCGTAGCGCTGGGTCAGCAGGTCGTTGTTCTGGGCGTTGCGGCCCACCAGAATCGTGTAGCCGCTGTCGGTAAACACCTTGAAGGGCAGCTCGGCGGCTTCCTGGGCCTTGGTGGCGGGCAGCAAATCGTGGGTTTTGCGCCAGGTACGCAGGGCGCGCAGGTCCGTAATGGCGGCCAGCTCCTCCAGGCGCTCCAGGCACCAGAGGGCTTCGGTTTCGCGCCGCTCGATGCGCTCCTGCAGCTGCTCGGTTTCTATCTTCTGGTTTTTGGCCTTGCGGTACAGGTTCTGGGCCGTGCGCTGGGGCGTTTCCGAGGGCTTGAGCTTGATGGTGCGCGGCTGATTGTCCTGGTAAAAGTCCACGACCTCGACCTGCGCGGCCCCGGCCGGAATCTGACTGAGGTTGGCCATAATCAGGTCGGCCGTCTGGCGGTAGCCGGCCGTGTGCTCCAGGGCATAGAGGCGGGTGCGGGCCTGGCTGGCGCTGATGGTCGCTTCCTCGGCGCGCTTCTCCAGCTGCTGGCGCACCTGGCGCAGCTCGGTTTCGTAGGCCCGGCGGCCCAGCGTCAGGGGCACAAACAGGCGCAGGGCCGCCACAGCGTCGGGGGCCAGCTCCTGCTCCACGTCGCCCACGGGTAGCATTGTCAGGCGGGTTTTGTCCTCTACAGCAGCTAGGTAGAAGTGGGCTGGGTTTTCGAGCTGTGCTACCACTTCCCGCACCATGCGCTGGCGCGTGTCGGCATCGGCCGCGTCGTAGCCGTGGGCCCGCAGGTAGCGCGGCGGCACGTCGCCCAGGCCCGGGAAGCTGCGCAATGGGTTCGTGGGGTCGGGGAGGGGCTCCGGGGCCGGGGCCAGGTCGGCATCGGCGGTGTAGCGCTGGTGAAACAGCTCGGCAGGCGCCTCGGCAGCAGCCCGGAATACGGCGTTGGGCCGTGGGCCGTAGAGCTTGAACAGCAGGGAGCCGCCGCCCGTGAAGTGCAGGCGCAGCACCCGGTCGTGGGGGAACACGCTAACGTCGGCCACTTCCTGGCCCAGCAGGCTGGGCAGTAGGTCCACGGAGTTGGTGCGGGCCCGGTGGAAGGTTTCGGGCAGAGCCAGCACCGGGAAGTTGGCCGACAGCTGGGCCTTGATCCAGAATTCTTGCTCGTCTTTGAGCAGGCCAATGACCAGCTCGTCCTTTTCCTGCGAAAAGCAGGTGGCTACCCGAAAGCCGGCTAGCTGCCGGGTGAGGGCGGGGGCCAGCTGGCGCAGGAAATAATAGTTATTGTGCATGAAAATGGAGCAAATCCGCTTGCCGGGCTACTGTTGCAGCTGTAAGAGATTGATTAGCAAATGGCGGGATTTGCGCACTTCAAGCCAAAAAGGCCCCGTGAAAAGAACTAGGCCAAAGGTCAGCATGCCGAGCGGAATCAATAATTCAGCTGCAAAGATGCCGGTTGCAAGAGTCAGCCAAAATGGGCGAATTGCTGCCAAAACCACCCCCAGAAACCATACAGCACCAAAAGTGAGTACTGCTGGACGAACTCGGTGCCTCAGTATCACAATGCTGCCCTCTGCATCAGTATCTGGCTCTACCCACCCCGTAATCTGTGGCAGCCAAGAGTTCTGGTAACTTATGGTTCTGCGTAGGGTAAAGGTATTGGCCTTTACCTCTCCTCGAAATAGAGCGCTGGCCTTTGCCGCAAAAAGGGAGTGCCAAGTAAAAGGCCCGGGCAAATTAGCTTGCACCTGATCAATTACTTGGTTGGAAGGGAGGGCTGAGTAAAACTGCTCAGTAATCCAGGGAAATAGTTGCATGTAAATTACAGCGCCACTTGCAGCCCATCGTACGCCAAGCGGATATTCTGGGGCAGCGTAGCTTCCACTTCGCGGTGCCGGCCCAACTGGTGGCCGATGTGGGTGATGTAGCCCACGCGCGGGGCCAGATCGGTGAGAATATCCACGGCTTCCTGCAGGCTGAAGTGCGAAATGTGCTGCTCGTGGCGCAGGGCATTGAGCACAATCACCTCCGAGCCCCGCACCCGGGCCAACGATTCTTTCGATAGGTAGTTGGCGTCGGTGATGTAGGTGAAGTTCCCGATGCGGAAGCCCAGCACCGGCAGCTTGTAGTGCAGGGCCCGGATGGGATGCACTTCCACGCCTTCCACCCAAAAGCTGTCCGAGTCGCTGACGATGGGGAACGTAGCCACTTTGGGCACGCCCGGATACTTGTGTTCGGCAAAAATGTAGGCGTACTCGCGCTTGAGCTGCTCCAGCACCCGCGGCTCGGCGTACACGGGCATGTCCTGCTGCTGCTTGAAGTTATACGCCCGGATGTCGTCCATGCCGGCCGTATGGTCTTTGTGCTCGTGGGTAAACAGCAGCGCGTCCAAGTGGTCGATGCGGGCCCGCAGCACCTGCTGGCGGAAGTCGGGCCCCGAGTCGACAATCAGGCTTTTCCCCTGCGTTTGCACGTGCACCGACACGCGCAGGCGCTTGTCGCGGTAGTCCACGGAGCTGCATACCGGGCAGTGGCACCCTATCATGGGGACTCCCTGGGACGTACCGGTACCGAGAAAAGTAACTTGCACTTTTTCTGAAGTAGTAATCAAGAATCAAGAATTAAGAATTGCTGCTTCTCCAACCTAAATATGCATCAGATCAGCTTTGACAATTCTTAATTCTTAATTGCTAATTCCTTAATTATTAATTGCCTTATCCAATGTATTGCTTCACCACGCGCACCAGCGCATCGAAGTCGAGGGGCTTGGGCAGATAGTCCGTCACGCCGGCCTCGCGGAACTGTTCCATCGAGTAGTTATTGGCGTTGCCGGTAATGGCAATAATCGGAATCTGGGCGATGCGCGGGTCGGCATTGCGCCGGATTTCGCGGGTGCACTCCATACCGTCTTTCACCGGAATGTTGATATCCATCAGCACGCAGTCGATGGGCTGGGATTCGACTTGCTTGATTACCTCCCCGCCGTTTTTAGCCGACACGATGCGGTATTTCTGGAGCTCCAGGATTTTTTTGGTCAGGTTCAGAATAACAGAGCTATCCTCTGCTATCAGGATCGTTTTAGAATCAGCCATGGAAGAGAAGGTTTAGGGGTCGGACGGGTATGGAAGGGTCGGTTAAAAACTACTACGGCGTTTACTCGCTCTGGGTAACAGCCTGATAAGTATTTACGAAAGCCGTGAAATGGCGCATGATAAGGCGGAAATCCTGTTCCACGTGGTCAAGTTGGCCTTTTTTTAGGTCATGTTCCAAGCTTTTTACGCATTCGGCCAGCTCATTTATGCCCAAGGTAAAGCCGGTACCCTTGAGTTGGTGCAAATGCGGCAGAATCTGCTCGTACTGTTTCTCGTCGACCAGCTGCTGGGCTTCGCTGAGCAATTGGCCGGCTTCCTGCTCAAAATCGGCGTAGAGCTGGGCCGCAAATTCGGCCCCGCCCAGCTGCCGCAGCTGGTCGAGCACCTCGGGGTCGATAAAGGTGGTTTCCGGCGCGGCTTCGGGCGCGGGGGGCGCCAGCTCGGAAGCCACGGGCTCAGCCACTACGTCCGGCTCGGCGGCATTGGACAGGTGCAGGGCCGCCAGCCGCTCGGCGGCGCCGGTCCAGCGCAGCAGCACCGTGTAGAGGTCCTGCGACTTCACCGGCTTGGAGATGTAGTCGTCCATGCCCTGCTGCACAAACCGCTCGGCGTCTTCCTTCATCGAGTAGGCCGTCATGGCCACGATGGGTGGGCACTGCCGGCCCAGGCGCTGCCGAATCTGATTCATGGCCGTGATGCCGTCCATTTCCGGCATCTGGATGTCCATGAAAATTAGCTCGTAGTTGCCCGTGGGCGCGGTGGCCTTGCTGATGGCCTCAAACCCGTCGCTGGCCACGTCGATCTGGCAGCCCAGCTTGTCGAGCAGGCGCACGGCCACTTTCTGGTTGATGGGGTTGTCGTCCACGAGCAGCACGCGCGGGGCCGTTTCCAGGCGCATGATTTCGTGGCTCCGGTCGCGGGAGGCCACGCGCTCCTGCACGATTTCCTCCTCGTTGGTAGCCACCGTGCAGCGCATCGTAAACCAGAACGTCGAGCCGTCGTCGGTGTTGGAAATCATGCCGATTTCGCCGCCCAGCAGCTCGGCCAGCTGCTTGCTGATGGCCAGGCCCAGTCCCGTGCCGCCAAATGCCTTGGTAGGCGTGGTGTCGAGCTGGGTGAAATTGGTGAACAGCAGCTTGGCATTCGAGGGCGAAATACCAATGCCCGAGTCCTGCACCGCAAAGCGCAGCGTGTGCTCAATCCCGTCGGTGCTCACCGACGAAACGATGATGCTGACCGTGCCCGACGAGGTGAACTTGATGGCGTTGGAGGTCAGGTTGCTCAGAATCTGTAGCACGCGGGTTTCGTCCGTGATGATGAAGCGCGGCGTGTGGGGCGTAATGTGGTAGGTGAACTTGAGGTGCTTCTGGTTGGCGCGGTTGGCAAAGAGCGAATGAATCTTTTCCAGCGTGTAGTGCAAATCGATGCCCGACTCGTTGAGCTGGAGCTTGCCGGCCTGAATCTTCGACAAATCCAGAATGTCGTTCAGGATGGTCAGCAGCGCGTCCGAGGATTTACGCAGCGTGTCCACGTATTCTTCCTGCTCTTCCGAGGCCACGGTCTGGTGCAGCAAGTCAATCATGCCGATGATGCCGTTCATGGGCGTGCGCAGCTCGTGGCTCATGTTGGCCAGAAACTGCGTTTTGGCTTCCAGCGCGGTTTCGGCTTCCTCCTTGGCGTGGCGCAGGTCGTCCTGCATCTGCTTGAACTCGGTGATGTCGCGCCCGATGCCTTCGGTGCCTTCCGGCCCGTCGTTCACCTTGCGGGCATTCACCAGCACGCTCACCGAGTGGCCCAGCTTGTGGCGCATGGCTACCTCGATGTTGCGTGCCTCGCCAAAATGCTGCACGTTGCTGAGCAGCTCGTCGCGCTGCGAGGGGTGCACGTAGTAGCTCATGATGGGCGTGCCGATGACTTCCTCGGGCTCATAGCCCAGCATGTCCTGCACCGAGGGGCTCACCAGGGTCAGAATACCCTTGCCGTCGGTGCGGTAGTACACGTCCTGGAACGACTCGAAGATGGCCCGGAACTTCTCTTCCTGGGCGGCCAGCTCCAGCTGGGAGCGTTTTTTCTCGGTGATGTCGTGGGCCATGCCCGAAATTTCCTCGAAAGTGCCGTCGTCGAGGTAAATTGGGTTGAGGTAGATTTCGCGCCAGGTGTCCTGCCCGCGCGAGTCGCGCAGGCGCACCTCGAAGCGCTGGGGCTGGCCCTGAAAAGCGCGCCGGTAGTTCTCGATAAAGGCTTCCCGGGTTTCTTCCTCCATCATGCCCAGGTCGGCCTGCCACAGGTTCACGTTCAGCGACGGATATACGCCGTTGCGACGCAGGAAGTACGCCGAGTAGTTGCGGTTGAATGAGGTCAGGCGCGAGTGCATGTCCACCGACCACATCAGGTGGGTGCCGCTCTCGAAAATAGCGTTCAGGCGGGCGTTCTGCTTGTTGATCTGCACCTCATTGCGCTTGCGCTCAATGGCCAGGGCCACCTGGTTGGAAATGAAGTGCAGAATCTCGATGTCGGCCGCCGCGTAGGCATCGGCCTTGTGGTAGTCCTGCACGGCAATGACGCCGATAATCCGCTCCCCGATGCTCAGGGGCGAGCAGAGCATCACCTCCGGCATCAGCCCGAAGGCCGTAATCGTGCCGTTGGCAATAAGCTCCTGCAATTCGGCCCGCAGCAGAAACAGCGGCCGGCCGGTGCGGATAATATACTCCGATACGCCCGACGAAAACGGCCGCGACACCAGCCCCTGCTCGCCCTGAATGTTCTGGTCGACGAAGTAGCTGAACTGCAGCTGGGTGCGCGCGTCGTCGCAGAGGGCAATGTAGAAGTTGTTGGTTTCGATGATCTTGCTCAGTTCCCGGTGAATGGCCCCGTAGAGCGACTGTAAGTCTTTGGAGCTGATGGCCAGGTTGGCAATGCTGTAGTACACCTTCTGCAGGCGCTCGGCCTTGATGCGGTCGGTGATGTCGTGCAGAATGGCGCGGGTGCTTACCGGCTCATCGTCCTGCCAGGAGCAGCTGATGGAGCCGATCAGGTGAATCGGCTTGCCGGTTTTGGTCAGAAATACCGTTTCGAGCTTGTTGACCTTTTCGCCCTTGTACAGGTTGCGCAGCTGGTAGAGCAGCTTGGCCTTGTAGTAGGGGTGCACCACGTCGCCCAGCGTCATCTGGCTCAGGTCTTCGTCGCTGAAGCCCAGCTTTTCCTTCCAGGCCTTGTTCACGAACAGGAAGCGGTTGTCGATGCTCAGGTTCTGAATCAGGTCGTGGGCGTTGTCCAGAAAATCCTGCAGGCGGTGGCGGTTGTCGGTTAGGGCGCGGGCCGCCATGTGACGGTCGGTGTAGTCGCGCCCCACCACGAAGATGCCCGTGATGTGGCCCTGCAGGTCGCGCGAAAACTCGGCGTGCCAGTACACCATACGCGTCTGCCCCGACTTGGTCACGATGGCGCGCTCGTAAAAGTCCTGCAGCTGCTCGGTTTCGATGCAGGTAAGGTAAGCCTGCCGCAATTTGTCGCGCTGGGCGGGCGGCGAGAAGGTCTGGTGAAAGTTTTGCCCCAATACTTCCTCGCGGGAATATTCCGTGTAGTGCAGGAAATGGTCATTCACGTCGACAATCGTGCCTGAGCAATCGGCGGCTACGTAGCTTAGGTTGGTGCGGCTCAGCAAGTCGCGCAGCTGCCCCTGGGTACGGTCCAGCACCAGCTGCCGGATGTCGCTGCTGTCGGCCTGCGCTAGGCTTTGCTGGGCTACGTCGCGCAGCGTGAGCTGCACCCGCGCCGCGCCGCCCACCGCAATACGGTGCAGCGTGGCCTGGGCCTCTACGAGGGTGCCGTCAGTACTCTGACCCAGCCAGCGCTTGGCAATTCGGGCGCCCGTCTGGGCCGTTTGCACCACCGCTTCGCGCAGCATCTGCTCCGTGTTCCAGGCTTCTGCTTCCTGGCCGGCGGGCCGGGCAAAGGCCATCAGCCCCGAGCTCAGCAGCTCCGGGCGGGTAGTGCCCAGCAGGTGCAGGGCAGTGTTGTTGCAGTCGACCAGCGCGGCGTGCTCATCGTAGAGAAGCATAGCATCGTAGGCTTCCTCGAAGAGGGCGCGGTAAAGGTCGGCGCTGGGGGCAGAAGGAGCCCCCGGCGCTGCGGCAGCCGGTGATACAGGTCGAATCGACATCGGGTAGGATAGGGGGCCGGTGATGAGGGTAGCCCATCACTCGTAACCAGTACGCGAGTTTTAACTCCTTAAATTTGTCAAAAATATCCCAAATAGCGTGTTTCTACGGCCGCTAGAGCCCGGAAAAACACTGCTGACTTTCGTATGCGCCGCCTTATCTTCACGGTAACCACCGACTTAAACTACGACCAGCGCATGCAGCGAATTTGTGGCAGCCTGGCCCAGCATGGCTACCAGGTGCTGCTGGTGGGCCGGGAAGTGGCCGCCTCACGGCCCCTGACAGTGCAACCGTATGAGCAGCACCGGCTGCGCTGCTGGAACAATAAAGGCAAATTATTCTATTTGGAATTCAATTTCAGGCTGTTTTTTTACCTGCTCCGTCAGCAAGCCAGTGCCTGGTGCGCCATCGACCTGGACACAGCCCTGCCCGTATGGCTGCGCGCACGCCTGGCCGGTCAGCCGTTTATCTACGACGCTCACGAACTGTTCACGGAGGTGCCTGAGGTAGTAAGTCGGCCCGGCGTGCAGCGCTTGTGGCGGGCCGTCGAGCGGTTTATCGTGCCCCGCGCCGCGCTGGCCTACACGGTGGGCCCGGCCCTGGCTAAGGTGTTTGAGCAGCGCTACGGCCAGCCCTTCGCCGTGGTGCGCAATATCAGCCGACTAACGGAAGCCGAACTGCCCGTTGCCCCACCGGCTGCTCCGCCGGGTGGCTACATTCTGTACCAGGGCGCCCTGAATGCGGGCCGGGGCCTGGAGACCCTGCTCGATGCCATGCCCCAGGTGGCGGGCCGCCTGATAGTTTGTGGCGAGGGAGACTTATCGGCTGCGCTGCGGGAGCGGGCGGCCCGGCTGGGCCTGCTCGATTCCGGTAAAGTTGACTTTCGCGGCTACGTGCTGCCCGAGGAGCTGCGCGCGGTAACCAGCCGGGCGGCGGTGGGCATTATGCTGCTCGAAAACCAGGGCCTCAGCTATTACTATTCCTTGGCCAATAAATTCTTCGACTACCTGCACGCCGGTATTCCGCAGCTCATCGTCGATTTCCCCGAGTACCGCCTGCTCAACCAGCGGTACGAAGTAGCCGAGGTGGTGGAGCTCACGCCCGATTCCATTGCGGCGGCGCTTAACAGGCTGCTGCGCGACAACCCGGCCCGCTACCACGAGCTGGCCGGCAACTGCCGCCAAGCCCGGCTGGTATTTAATTGGCAGCACGAAGAACAGCACCTATTGGGCCTCTACCGGGGCCTGTGGGCACCCCAAACCATTCCCACATGACCTTTCCTTTTCCCGGCGCTTTGCCCGACCAACCCACCTTGCTGGTTATTTCCGGGCCCACGGCCGTGGGCAAAACGGCCCTGTGCGTGCAGCTGGCCCAGCACTACCAAACCGACATTATTTCGGCCGACTCGCGCCAGTTTTTCCGGGAGCTGAGCATTGGCACGGCCAAGCCCACGCCGGCCGAAATGCAGGGCGTGCGCCATCATTTTATCGACTCGCACAGCATCACGGAAGACTACAACGCCGGCCGATTTGAGGTAGACTGCCTGCAGCTGCTCAGTGAGCTGTTCCGAAAAAAAAAGCTCGTAATTCTCACCGGTGGTTCGGGCCTCTACCTGCAGGCCGTAACGGAAGGGCTGGACGAAATGCCCCTGGCCGACCTGGCCGTGCGCGCCCAGCTGCAACAGGAGTTGGCCGAGCACGGCCTGGAGCCGCTGGTGGCTGAGCTGGCCCGCCTCGACCCGGTTACCCACGCCCGCATCGACCGGCAGAACCACCAGCGCGTGGTGCGGGCCCTGGAAGTAACGCGCAGCACCGGACAGCCGTTTTCCAGCTTCCACACGCCCAAAATAGCCAAGGAGCGGCCCTTTCAGACCATCAAAGTTGCCCTCAGCCGGGAGCGGGAAGAGCTCTACCAGCGCATCGATTGGCGCGTGGACCAGATGCTGGAGCAGGGGCTGCTGGTCGAGGCTACCGCGCTGCTGCCGTTCCGCCGCCACAATGCCCTGCAAACGGTGGGCTACCAGGAGATCTTCGGCTACCTCGACGGGCTCTACGACTGGCCCGAGGCCGTGCGCCTGCTCAAGCGCAACACCCGCCACTATGCCAAGCGCCAGCTCACCTGGCTCCGCCGCGACCCGCAGTACCAGTGGCTGCACCCGCAGGAGGTGAAGTGGTGAGTTTGACGTTCCGGTTTCCTGGCGAGGCGCCGCCGTGACACCCGCAGGACAGCGCCGCTAATCCGTCCGCTGCGCAGTGGCAAACGTTCTTTTACACAGAAAGCCCTTTCCCGTGAGCAACGAGAAAGGGCTTTTCAGCTCAGAGCACAGACTGCTTCGTCGTGCCTTTTCGCAAGGACACTATTGCACTACCTCACCATCTCACCGCTTACACGGAGAGAATCTCGACCATACGCATGAAGGTCTGGTTGATAAGCTTTTTCTTGTGAATCGTGTCGTTGAAGGGCGTGTAGACCAGCTTGCGGTCCACGATGCCGGCCATGACGTTGCGCATGCCGTTCATGAGGCCCTCCACGGCGGCAATACCGATCTGGGAGCCCAGCAGGCGGTCGGCGGCGGTGGGGGAGCCCCCGCGCTGCACGTGGCCGATGATGGTGACGCGGGTGTCGAGCTCCGGAATGGCTTCCTTCACCCGCTTGGCCACGGCGTGGGAGTTGCCTTCCTCGTCGCCCTCGGCCACTACCACGATAAACGAGGTTTTCGACCGTTTCCAACCGGCTTTCAGTGTGTCGATAACGGCTTCCGTGGACATCTGCGTTTCCGGAATCATGACGATTTCGGCCCCGCCGCCGATGGCGCAGGGAATAGCAATGTAGCCCGAGTCGCGTCCCATCACTTCGATAAAGAAGCAGCGGTCATGCGAGTCGGCCGTGTCGCGGATTTTGTCAATAGCTTCGAGGGCCGTATTAACTGCCGTATCGTAGCCGATGGTGTAGTCGGTGCCGTAGAGGTCGTTGTCGATGGTGCCAGGGGCGCCCACGGTGGGAATGCCAAACTCCTGCTCGAAGATGGTGGCGCCGGTGAAAGTGCCATTGCCGCCGATGGCCACGAGACCATCAATGCCGTTGTTGACAAGCTGGTCGAAGGCCTGCTGCCGGCCTTCCTTGGTCTGGAATTTCTGGCTGCGGGCCGACTTCAGGATGGTGCCGCCCTTCTGCACGGTGTTGGCCACGGAGGCCGAATCCAGCCGCACAAACTCCCCTTTGATCATGCCGCTGTAGCCGCGCATGATGCCATAGACCTCAATGCCGTGGTACACGGCCGTGCGCACCACGGCCCGGATGCAGGCGTTCATACCCGGCGAGTCGCCGCCGCTGGTGAAAACTGCAATACGTTTCATCATAACTCAGGTAATCAGAACTGCCCAGTGCGGGCCGCGCAAAGGTGGTAAATCCAAATTGAAAACAAAGTCTCCGGCCGCGGGAAAGGCAAAAAACCCCGCAGATTACCTGGGCCGTCTGGCTGTTTTTTTTAGAACTGCGTATTGGAAGAAAGCTTCCTGCCGAGTATCTTAACCGCCCTGCCGCGGCCGTTTGGCTGGCTTGCTGCCTCTGTTCTTTTCCTTCACCGTTACTTAAGCGACGCCCTATATGTTTGGCTTTTTTGAAAATGAGCAAACCAAGAAAGTGAAAAGTCACCTGATGAATCTGGCAGCGCTGGCCAAAGCCGACGGGCATCTGGACGAGCGGGAAATGAGCTTCATCGTGGCGGTAGGCAAGAAGAATGGCATGCGGGCCGACGATGTACGGTCCATCGTGGCCAACTCCGGCAGCGTGAATCTGGTGCTGCCCGACAACGACTCCGAGCGGTTCGACCAGATTTTTGACCTCGTGGATATGATGCTGGCCGACGGCATCGTGGACGACCACGAAATGGACTTTTGTATCGGCATGGCCGAAAAGCTGGGCTTCCGCAAAGCTATTGTGGGCGTACTGGTGCGCAAGATTTCAGTGGGCGTGAAAGACGGCCTGCCCCGGGAGCAAATCAAAACCGAGTCTGAGTCGTTTTTGAACTACAATGGCACCCACCCCAAAGGCACTGGCCTGTAAGAGCGGCGCCGGCTCTAGCTTTAGCTCTCCGAGCCGGTAACGTGCGCCACGGCCCGCAGCAGGGCCGCGCAGCTTGCCTCAATTTCCGCCTCAGAAATAGTAAGTGGCGGGGCAATGCGCAGGGAATTGTCGCAAAACAGAAACCAGTCGGTCAGGATACCTTCGTGGGCCAGGGCGTGGTCGATGATGGGCTTGAGCACCGCGTAGGAGTCAAACTCCACGGCCATGAGCAGGCCGTGGCCCCGCACTTCCCGAATAGCAGAATGCTGCAGAAGCCGCCGGAACAGGGCGGCTTTTTCGTGCACGGAAGCCAGCAGATTTTCCTCCTGAATCACGCGTAGCGTAGCCAGGGAGGCCGCGCACGATACGGGGTGGCCGCCAAACGTGGTGCAGTGGCCCAGAATAGGGTTGGTTTTGAAACCAGCCATGATTTCCTGGGATGAAATAAACGCCCCGATGGGCATGCCGCCGCCCATGCCCTTGGCGCACACCAGAATATCGGGGGTAATGCCGAACTGCTCGAAGGCCCAGAAGGAACCCGTGCGCCCAAAGCCGCACTGAATTTCGTCCAGAATCAGCAGGGCGCCTACCTGCTGGCAGCGGTGGCGCAGGGCGGGCAGGTAGCCAGGCTCGGCCACCCGCACGCCCGCCTCACCCTGCACCGTTTCGACGATGACGGCGGCGGTACGCTCGGTAATCAGCGCCAGATCGGGCACTTGGTTGAAGTGGATATGGCGCACGTCGGGCAGCAGGGGCCGGTAGCTGTTCTTGAAGCCCTCGGAGCCGGTGATGGACAATGCGCCGTGGGTGGAGCCGTGGTAAGCGTTGTGGCAGGAAATAAACTCGGTGCGACCGGTATGACGCTTGGCCAGCTTTAGGGCGCCCTCAATAGCCTCGGCCCCGGAGTTGGTGAAGTACACGCTGTCGAGGTAGGTGGGCAGGGTGTGGTGCAGGGCCTGGGACAGCTCGGCCGGCGGGGCCTGCACCAGCTCGCCGTACACCATCAGATGCAGATACTTGTCGACCTGGTCTTTGATGGCCTGCACCACCCGTGGGTGGCGGTGCCCCACGTTGCTGACCCCAATGCCCGAAATCAAATCCAGATAGCGGCGGCCGTCGGCGCCGTACATATACACGCCTTCGGCCCGCTCAATTTCGAGCAGCAGCGGGAAGTCGGATGTTTGGGCCTGATGGCGCAGAAAAAGCTGACGGGGGGTGAGCATATGGAAAGCGGATTCGGTTTCGGGGCGCAAAGGTACGCATAGTGCCGGCGGAGTAACAGCGTGACCAGTAACAGAAGGTGGGCGCAGTCGAAGTTGATGCTAGGGCTGGTGGCCACAAACAAAAACAGGCTGCCGGGGCAGCCTGTTCAGTGCAATAGAGCGTGCGGAAAAAATTAGTCTTCGGGAGGACCGGTAAACTGGCCGGCTCCGGGCCCGGGGCCGCCCCCGCGCCGGTCGGCCACGCGCTTCAGCACCTCTTTGGTGAAGTCGCGCTCGGCAATAAACAGCTTGCTGACCTGGCGGATAGAGAGGACTTTCTGGAATTTGTCGAAGTACTCTTTTTCCAGGTTTACCTCGTTCTGGCGCAGGGCCAGGGCCTGGGTCAGGTTGTCCTTAATCTGCTGGTCGGAGAGGCCGTCGGGGTTTTCAGTGCGCAGCTGGCGCATGCGGCGGGCCACGTCGCGGCGCTTGTCCGAAAACTCGTTGTAAACGGGCCAGAAGCGTTGGGCCTGCTCCTGGGTTAGGGAAATTTTATCGGTCAGGTAGGCAATCTTGGCATTTTCCAGCTGGCTGAGCCGGCCACCCTGGCGGCGGCCGCCCTGGGCAAAACCGGCCCTATGCACGCTCAGCAGAAGCAGCAGGGCCAGGACGCTACGGAGAAGATATTTCATGGGAGAGAAAGGCAAGGACGGGGCAAAAGTAGGAGTTACAGATAGTTTTCTTCGGTGGGCTGGGCATCCAGGGCATCCTGCAGCTCACCGGGTGAGGCCTGGAGGAAGCTGTCGGTGAGCGTGTGGTCGGCGGCCGACAGCTCCGCCAGGTCGGTCAGGGTCAGGCGCGAGTCGGAAGCCAGCAGATACTGCACCATCTCGGTGTGAGGCACGGCTTCCAGAGCTGCTATCGGCACCGAGGCCGGCGCGGTGGGCTGGCTCAGGAAAAAGCTGGCCGCAAAGCCGCCCAGCACTGCCACCGAGGCCAGGGCCGTGCGCAGGGGCATTGGCAGGAAAGCCAGCCAGCCAAACGCGGCGCTGCCGGAACCGGCCGGGGGCTGCACCCGGGCCATCACCTGGCGCGGCAGCCGCTCGAAGTAGTCGGCTGGCGGCGGGGCCAGGGGCTGGGGCCGGCGCTTATGGTCATCCAGACGAAAAGGAGTGTTCATAGGACTTAGATAGGGCTCAGGGCCTGAGGTTTAATCGGGGCGGGATTCTTCGTTGACGTATTGCTCAATCTTCTTGACGGCGTGGTGGTAGGAGGCCTTCAGCGCGCCGACGCTCGTGCCGGTAATGTCGGCCATCTGCTCGTAGGTGATTTCGTCGTAGTACTTCATATTGAACACCAGCCGCTGCTTGTCGGGCAGGCGCAGAATGGCCTTTTGCAGTCGCAGCTCGATTTCGTCGCCGGCCAGGCCGGGGTCGGCTTCCACTTTCTGGGCCAGCTCGGCGCCCACGTCGTTGAGGGGCAGAAAAAACCTGCGCCGCTTCGACGATAGAAAGTTCAGGCACTCGTTGGTGGCAATGCGGTAAATCCAGGTGTAGAGCGAGGCGTCGCGGCGAAAGTTTTCCAGGTGGTTCCACACCTTCACGAACACGTCCTGGGTCAGGTCGTCGGCATCGTCGTGGTCGATAACCATCTTGCGCACATGCCAATAGATCTTCGACTGGTACTTGCGCACCAGCTGGTTGAAGGCCACATTGCGGGCGGCGGGGTCGGCGAACTTGGCGAGGATTTCCTGGTCTTCCAAGCAGGGGAGCGGGTTAGGAGCGGCAGGGCTGTACGGGCTTAGAGGGCCAAAGTACGGCAGGGTTTAGTCGGGCTGAGCAGAAACTTTGCGGGGCCTGGGGCTGCCGGTGCTCAGCCCCCATTCCTGATGGCTCGGGTGGTACCCGCCGCATCACAACGTCGTACAAGGCTGCTGCCCGCCGGATAAATCAGGGCCAGTAGGTTCGCCAGCAGGAGGCTCACGGGCAATTTCCTGAGTAAGTTGCGGCCTGAAACGCGGCGTTGGGCAGTTGTGCCTTCCTGCCGCCTGTGCCAACCCTATGCCTTCTTGCCGCGTGTATTCTTCCCGCTTTGCCCCCGCCGCGTGCGGTGCTCTGTTGCTGCTTTTTACCGGCCTGGAGGCCTGCTCGCCCAAGAAAGCCGACGACCAGGCGGCCACCCAGGCCCCGACTTCCGCTGGCCCCGATACGGCGGCTACCCAAGTGCCCCTGGCCTCTGATTCGGCTAGCACCGCCGCGCTGCCCACGGCCGACTCCACCGCCCTGTCGCCCAAATTTCTGAAGGGGCTGCGGGACCTGGCCGGCGCGGGAGCCTACCAGGTGAAGGGCAAAACCCTGGTGATGGACGCCTTCGGCTCGGCTGACTTCCCCACCGACCTGCCCGTAGGCAAACCCGTGACCTACACCGGCCGGCAGGGTACCCACACGATTAGCCTCACGCTCACCCGGCTCAATTACACCAGTGTGCGCTTTGCCGCCGAGCTGCTGGGGGGCAAGAACAGCCCCCGCCAGGAAGAAGGCGTGGCCGATCTGAATCCGGGCTTCATGATGGCCGCCGAAGTGCCCGAGGACACCGAAAGCCAGGTTTCGTACGGAGCCTCCGAGTACATGCTCGAAACGCCCACCCGCAACATTTCCATTCTGGTGGGCTTGGGCCCCGATGCCGACAAGGCCGAGCTGGGTGTATATGACGCCACGGGCAAGCCGGTAGCCGCCTGGCAGGGAGTGCCTACGCTGCGCCGCCTGGCCCTGTAAGCTGCTTGCTGACTGCCGATGAACGAGAGCTATCTGAAAGCCTTTGTCGGCGGCAATACCAGCTACTACCTCTACTACTGGCGGCTGGTGCGGGAGGGGAAGCGCGCGTCGTTCAATTTGCACGCCTTTCTGTTCGGCATTTTCTGGGTTATCTACCGGCGGATGTAGCTGGGAGCGGTGGTGCTGTTTGTCGTCACGCCGCTCGAAAATGCCCTGCTGCGGGAGCTGCTCCCGCCCTACACTGCCAACTCCCCATCCTGGATTATCGGGAGCAACCTGCTGGGGGCAAGCCTGCTGTCGGGTTTTGCCAACTGGCTGTACCTCAAACACGCCGAGCGTAAAATTGCGCGGGTAGTGCGAAAGGGCCTTTCCGAGGAAGAAACGCTGCGGCGGCTGCGCCACGAAGGCGGAACGAACCAGCTGTTTGTCATTAGCATCCTGGCCGTAGTGGCGGTCATTATTACTCTGGCCAGGCTCTACCCCGAGGCGTTCCGGCAGTAGACGCCAGTGGCCCTATTTGGTGCTGAAGGCCACGCCCACCGTCACGTTGGTGTTGTCAGTAGGCTTGCCTTCCAGCACCCGGCTTTCGAAGGTGTAGGTATAGGTGCCCGTAATGGCAAAGCGCGAACTCAGGCGCAGGGCCAGGGTGGTAAGCTGGGTCGCGCGGTAGTCGGCGGTATTGGCCAGATTGGGCTGGTAGAGCGTGGTAGAATTCAGCGAGAATACGCGGTAGGAATATACCACCTTCAGCCGCGTGGAACTGCGCGACACGCGCCGCTCGGTGCCGCCCTGGAAGTAGGTCGCCTCCCGAATCAGCAGGTTGCTGACGGCTACTTCCCGCCCCAGCGAATCGGAGTAGAAGGCCCAGCCCGGCCCCAGGCCCAGCTGAAACCGGTTGTTGATGCCGCGCAGGTTGCTGCGCTCGTAGCCCCCGATGCCATAGAACCGGAACCGGCCTTTCCAGTAGTAGGGCGTCGCATTGAACACCCATTCCCGCTCCCGCAGCCGCCCATCCTGCTTGCCATACAGAAAGCTGCCCGTCAGGGGCGCGCCAAAGTGCAGGCCGCGCAGCAGCGTCGCCGAGTGGGAGGTCGAAAACAGCGCCCGGTTGACGCCCCCGGCCGAATACTGGCCCGCCAGCTGTCCGCTGTAGCGAATGAGGGTGGTGTCGGGCTTCTGGGCCCGGGCGGGTAACGCCGCCCATAGAACCAGGCAAACAGGCAGAAGCAGACTGCGAAAAAACATCCGGACAGGGCGCAAGAAGTACATAGCGAAGTGGCAAAGGTACTTTCCCGGCGCTGCCGCAAGCCTGGTTTTCTGCGCATATTGCTCCCGTTTTCCTTGGCTATTCTTATTTCCGCCACCACTCTATGCGCTTACTCGTTGCCCTTACGTTGCTTAGCACCAGTGCCTTCGGTCAGATCAATCTGCCGGTGCTGGACCCGGCCAAATCTGCGGTAAACGCCACGCTGCCTACGTTTTCTACCAGGCAGCAGGTGCTCCGGCAGTTTGGCAAGCCCACCCGCATCCGGACTGCCGACTACGAGTGCGGCCTGACCGAAGCGCAGAGCGAAGCCAACGTGCAGCAGGTGTACTGCTACGGCAAGACGGAGTTCTATATCTACGACGCTAAAGCCGATCTGATGATCCTGGATTTCAGAACCGGCAAGCTGTCCTACCAAACGCCGCGCATCAAGCTGTCCGGCCAAACGACCTTTGCCGACCTGCAGAAAGTGTACCCGGCTGCCACCAAAGCCGCCACCAAAACCCCGCAGGGGCAGCTGGTTGTGCTGGCGCCCTGCAAGGAGTGTGAGGGACAGGTGCGGCTCTACTTCGAGCGCGGCCGGCTGGCCCAGCTCGAATTCTGGGAGCCGTGCTAAAGCGGTAGCCAGCCATCCGCCCTTCCCCTATATTTATCCCCGCCACTACCAGCACCACGATGATAAAACAGCTGCCCGCACTGCTTCTGGGGGTATGTGCCTTAGTTGCCTGCCAGCCAAACACTACCTCAGCTCCCACCCAAAAAGCCGGGAGTGCAGCAGTAGCCCCCGCCGCTAACCCGCCCCGCGCCGTCAGGGCCTCCAACCCGGGGCCGGCAGCAGCGGCAGAAACACCGCCCGCGCCGGCCGACAGCGCCGCTGCCGAGTACGAAACCTACTACGTGGTAGTGGCCGACACCAGCCTTTCCTACGCGGCACTGCACCGTAAAATGCTGACCCTGAACCAGCAGTTTGCCATCGGTATCGACACGCTGGGCCGTTACTATGACCCGGCCAAAAACCGGATAATTCTGCCCGATACGTCGAGCGACGAAATGTATGCCGGCGAATACACTATGCGGCGGTTTCCGGCCCACAGCCTCAGCCTGGAATACCTGGAGGCGTATCAGTCGGCGGCCGGCAAGCAGACCATAGCCCTGATAACCGGTATTTATGAGCGGGAGGCTACAGCCGATAGCGCCTTGGCCGTGCTGCGGCCCGCCAGCCGGAACGTGTTCAAGATCAAGTCGAGCCTGTTTGTTGGCTGCCTGCACTAAGCGCCGGACGGCTGATTAACATCTGTTTTTTTGTATATTATGTACTGAGCAGCCGGCTGCAGCGGCCGCGCCCCGGTGGCGTTGGGCCGCTTGGTAGTGCCAGGCGAGGAAGGAGGATGTGTCGTGACTGTTTTACCACTTAAGGCTACAAAATATGGAAGCACAATTGGAGCAAATTCGGGAGCAGCAGAAGGAGACCTGGAACCGGTTTTCGGCGGGGTGGCAGAAGTGGGACGACTTCACCATGCACTGGCTCAAACCCATGGGCGACGAAATCATCCGGGCCCTGGACCTGCGGGAAACGGACCGGGTGCTGGATGTGGCCGCCGGGACCGGGGAGCCCGGCCTGACCATTGCCGGCCTGGTGAGCCACGGCGAAGTCGTCATCACCGACCTGGCCGAAAATATGCTGGCGGTAGCCCGCGACAATGCCCGCCGCAAAGGCATCACCAACTACGAAACCGTGGTGTGCGACGTCTGTGCGCTGCCCTTCCCCGACGAATCCTTTGATGCCGTGAGCTGCCGGTTTGGCTTCATGTTTTTCCCGGATATGCAGCTGGCCGCCCGCGAAATGGTGCGGGTGCTGAAGCCGAGTGGCCGCATAGCCGCCGCCGTGTGGAGCGTGCCCGAGAAAAACGCCTGGATTACGGCCATTATGGGCACCATCAGCCGGAATATGGACCTGCCCGCGCCGCCGCCCGGCGCTCCGGGTATGTTTCGGTGCGGCAGCCCCGGCTTTCTGGCCAGCCTGTTTGAGCAGGCCGGTCTGCACGGCATTTCGGAAAAAGAACTGACCGGCCAGCTGACCTGCGGCAGTAAGGAAAACTACTGGCGCTTCATGAACGAAGTGGCGGCCCCCGTGGTGTTTGCCCTGAGCAAAGCCGATGCGGCTACCACGGAGAAAATCAAGCGCGAGGCCTTTGCCGTCGTCGACAGCCAGTGCGCCGACGGCCGCTCCGCCCTCGACTACGGTACGGTGGTCGTGAGCGGGCAGAAGTAGCCGTTGGACGTCCCCGAAAGTTCTGCTTAACTTTGCCGCCGTATCCCCGCAGCGCACTAAACGCACTCTATGTAATAGGTAATTTCTTTCAGAAGGAAGCAGGTAGCCATGTCGCCAAGCGGCTTGCTCCTGGTATTCGTGTGTTTGAAGAAAGAAATTATGCTGGTTTTACAAAGCGTTGCCTACGCCCATCCCAACCGGGATGTTCTGTTCGATTCCCTACAGCTGAGCGTTGGCCGGCATCAGAAGATTGCCCTGATCGGCAACAACGGCGCCGGCAAATCAACCTTGCTGCGCATTCTGGCCGGCGAGCTGGCCCCGGCCAGCGGTGTGGTCCGGCTGGAGGCCGCGCCGTACTACGTGCCCCAGATCTTCGGGCAGTTCAACGACCTGACCATTGCCCAGGCCCTGCGCATAGAGCCAAAGCGGCTGGCCCTGCACGAAATCCTAGCCGGCACCGTCACCGAGGCCAACCTTGCCGCGCTCAACGACGACTGGACCATCGAGGAGCGGTGCACGGAGGCCTTGGCCCAGTGGGACCTGGCCGGGCTGGAGCTGACGCAGCCGATGGCGACGCTCAGCGGCGGGCAGAAAACGAAGGTGTTTCTGGCCGGCATTACCCTACACCAGCCCGAAATTGTGCTGCTCGATGAGCCCAGCAACCATCTGGACACGGCCGGCCGGCAGCGGCTCTACGACTTTATCCGGACAACCCAAAGCACGCTGCTGGTCGTGTCGCACGACCGGACGCTGCTGAACCTGCTGGATTCGGTGTGCGAGCTGAGCCGGCGCGGCCTGGCGGTGTACGGGGGCAACTTCGACTTTTATCAGGCGCAGAAGCAGCTGGAAAGCCAGGCCTTGAGCGAGGACGTGCGCAGCAAGGAAAAAGCCCTGCGCAAAGCCCGGGACGTGGAGCGCGAAACCGCCGAGCGGCAGCAGAAGCTGGACGCGCGCGGCAGGAAAAAGCAGGAGAAGGCCGGCGTGCCCACCATCATGCTGAACACGCTGCGCAACAACGCCGAGAAAACCTCTTCCCGCCTCAAAAGCGTGCACGCCGAGAAGCTGGGCGGCATTGCCCAGGAACTAAGCGACTTGCGCCAGGAACTGCCCGACACGGACAAGATGAAGTTTGGCTTCGACTCGTCGGGGCTGCACACCGGCAAAATCCTGGTGACGGCCACGGCCATCAACTACGGCTACGGGCCGCAGCCGCTGTGGCCCCGGCCCCTGAGCTTTCAGATTACGAGCGGGGAGCGGATTGCTTTGAAGGGCTTGAACGGCTCGGGCAAAACCACGCTCATCCAGCTTATCATCGGGGCGGCCGAGCCGCAGTCGGGGACGCTGTACCGGGCCGCCGGCAACAAAACAGTGTACATCGACCAGGAATACTCCCTGCTTGACAACCAGCTGACCGTGTACGCACAGGCCCAGCGCTTCAACGTGGCCGGCCTGCAGGAGCACGAGGTGAAAATCCGGCTGAGCCGTTTTCTCTTTGGCAAAGACGAGTGGGACAAGCCCGGCCGTGCCCTGAGCGGCGGTGAAAAGATGCGCCTGCTGCTCTGCTGCCTCACCATCGGCCAGCAGGCCCCCGACATCATCGTCCTCGACGAGCCCACCAACAACCTCGACCTCCAGAACATCGGAATTCTGACGGCGGCCCTCAACGACTACCAGGGCACGCTGCTGGTCGTGTCGCACGACCCGGTTTTTCTGGCGCAGGTTGGCGTGGCGCGGATTATTGCGCTGGAATAAGACGTATATTTTGCCCGCCAGCCGCCCCTGGTCCCACTCACTTTCTGACCAAAAACGGTATCAGGCGGTGTATTTGTAGAAATTGAACATGAGCAGAATTCTTTTTTTCTGTCTGTTGCTATTAGGCTTGCCGGGCTGTTTGCTTCTTAATAAAAGGGGCGTTACCAGTTGTGCGTGTTGCTATAGTACCTACACCAGTATCACAAGCGCTGCGGCGTGTATCACTCAGGATTCCGGAGCTGCTACAGCCGCCGATAAGAGATTGTACCTGCTGGCTTTCGTGCAGAATGATCTGAAGGCGAATCAGCAGCTGGGGTGGGGTATTATTAAAAGCCCAGCGGTAATCGAGGCGGCTCAAAAGAACTATCTGCTGATAACATTGCCGATGCAGGAGCCGCTTATGTACAATCTGTCTGCTGAATTGCAAGATGTCATCAGTAAGCACCGCGGCCAGCCCTTTTTTGTAATTGTCAACCAGGCTCTCTATCCTTTCGCTGACTGGAAAGCTGACCAGGATGATGCATTTATCATCAGCCGACTGGAAAATGGAAACGGGCCTTAGCCCACAACCAAAACGACTTCTATAAATTTGGAACGGCTCCGGCTGCAGCGCGCGACTTAAGTATCTTGCTATAATAAAAAATAGAGTTTTTTGGTTAATTAACTCGCATCCTTTTGCTGGTGATAATTTCACGAAATCTTCAAAACAGTTCCTGATACTCTGTAAGCCGCCGTTCTATGAATGAGATAAGTGTTAGCAAAATTTTGGCAACGCAGGGAATTCAGGTAATCCTGATTCTTGTATCGACTTTGGTGTTTTTTACTTTGGAACGAAGGTTTCCCGGCAGGGAGCTTCCTGAGACGAAGGGCTGGTATCTTCGGTCTATACTTATGAATATTGTTCAAATCACGCTTATTGGAATCGGTGGTTTGACATGGAATACATACTTCAGGCAGTATTCTTTACTGCAGCTTGGGAATTGGCACACCCCGATTACCGAGGGATTTGTCTACTGGTTCTTTGGAACCTTCGTTTTCTATTGGTGGCATCGTTTACGGCACGCCAATGGATTTTGGGTTGTTTTTCACCAAATTCATCATAGTCCGACCAGGATAGAACTGTTGACCTCGTTCTATAAGCACCCTGTTGAAATACTGGCAGACTCCGTCATTACCAGTTTTTTTCTGTTCTTCATTTTTGGTGCTACGGCGGAGGCCGCCGCCTGGACTTCCTTTTTTGGTGCTACCGGTGAGTATTTCTATCACTCAAATATCAGGACGCCTAAATGGTTTGGCTACTTTTTGCAAAGGCCCGAACACCATTCTATTCATCATCAGCTGGGTGTTCATAAATACAATTACGGTGATATAACGTGGTGGGACAGAATGTTCGGAACGTTTAAGGAGGCCGATGATTTTGCCCCTAATTGTGGCTTTCCCAACAACAACGAACGAAGAATATGGGAGATGCTTCGATTTAAAGACGTCTATGACAAGCACTAACCATACTGTAGTGAGCAAATAATAAAAACGACCCCGGTTGCGCACTGCAGCCGGGGCCGTTTTTTTGCTGCTGCCAGCCGCTTCAGTTTACGGATGGTTTCGGGGCGGCTACTTTCTCCGGGCTGGCCTTGTGCTGCCGGAAGTACTTCTTGTCGAAGTACGAGGCCGCTTCCTGGGGCTGCTCGGCGAAGGTGAGGCCCAGGGTACGGGCGTTGTGCGAGAGCTGGAGCGTAAGCAATGCCCGCTCGGCGGCGCTGCCCAGACTGGCGTCGGCTTGTTGCTTTTTCTGCCCGCTCTGGGTGGCCAGGCCCGCCAGCAGGGCTTGGCGGTGGGTGGCGTAAGTCGTCTTCACGTCGGCCTCGAACGAGCCGCCCAGGTCCTGAAAGGCTGTGTCAAGCCGCTCCAGCAGGCCGGGCCAAGCGGCGCGGCTGGCCTGGTGGTATTCGGTGTTGCCGCGCGGGAAAAAGCGCAGGCGGTCAGCTTCCTTTTTAAGCTTGTAGTAAATAGCTTCTTGGCCTTCGCCCACCAGCCACTGGGTCAGAGCCTCCATGGCTTCGGCCAGCGTGAGGCTGGTGCCTTTGCCCGTGCTGCGCGCCGTAGCCGACTGACTGCGCTGCCCGAAATACGCCTCGTAGCGAGTTTCGGTAGCGATAATCAGGCCGGCGAAACGGTCCCTGTCATTGCCCTTCCGCAGCCGCTCCAGATGGTCGCGGGTGCCGGCTTCGAGGTCGGCGTAGCTCAGCTTGTCATCATCAAACCAGTTGCTAAAAATCTTTTCAAACGCAAGCATAATCGAAAGGGCATAAATAGGTTAAAGATGCGGCTAGGTAGAGAGAATAGTTGAGCTAGTCAACGGGCAAACCGGGACACACTTGCCCCAATTGTGACAGGTGCCCGCCGCTTTCCGCCCCTGCCCATCACAGTCGTGACAAGCCCCCGCCGCTTTTTCCGAATGCCTGTCACAGTCGTGATAAGCGCCCGCCGCTTTTGCCGGGCCTCCGTCACGACTGTGACGGGCACTCCGCACTTTTGCCGGGTGCCTGCCACAGTCGTGACAGGCAGGGGGCGCTTGGTGAAAGGACCTGTCACGGTTGTGACGAGTGGGGTGGGATTTGGGGGAGCGTACAGCCGAGAGCTAACAATCAGGACGGCATGTAAACAGAGAGTAAATACAGTAATTCGGACCGGCGGAGATGATTTTCACTTGCATGGAATACTTTCAGGCAGGGAAAGATTAACCAATTTGGCAGCATGATAAAATATGGCCTATTAGGTAGTTTATTAGTTAGCGGCTCCCTGACTGCTGCCGGGCAGCAGGTATTGCAGGGGGATTCGGTTTACCAGAATCTGCAAACTAATAAATCCAGCCTGGCAGATATTAAGCGCGTAATGGGCTGGCCCAGCTCGAAGAAAAAACTGGTCAACATTAAGTATGGCCATTTTCGGGAAGGTGGGTCCTTTACCAGTAAAAGTCTTGTGGGCTATACATTCAGCTACAAAAGGCGGGGGGTAAATTTCACTGTTGAAGAAGAAACGCATAAGCTAAGCCGCATCGCCTTTAGGCCTGCCGCCGCTATTGTCACGGCCAAAGGAATCCAGCCTGGAAAAAGCACGTTCGCCGATGTCGTGGCTGCGTATGGTGCCATTGATGTGAATAAAGACTTACGGGAACCGCCTTACATATACCAGGCCCGCATCGACAGACATACAAAAAAGGAGAGGTGGATTACCGTTTTGCGGTACCAGGGTATTCGGTTTGTGAGCTATGGCAAGCTGGAGCCAAAGGTGGATTTCTCCCCTCGGCGGGTAGATGAAATCCAACTGGATTGACTACAGCAGCAGTAATGCAAAACGGCCCCTGCTGCATCATGTAGCAGGGGCCGTTTTGATGTTGATAGTCAGGCAACGACAGGCTCAGCATGACGTGCTGTTGCGGCTGGATTGATTAATGCGCCTTGAGGGCCAGTACTTTCTCCGCAACTGGTCTGTAAAGTATTAGTATTGCCATATATTGTTCCGGATTCCTCAGCGAAGGGCGTCTGGGAAGTTTAAACCGATACTCACTGGCAAAACGCATGACGGAAACGCGCTTTTCTACCCTCAGCTTGTATGGTACCCTACTCATAACGGCAGCCATTTGGGCGCTGCTGGCCTGGAGCCACTACCACGGCGGCGTACCGAGCCACCATTTTCTGGCCCGGGAGGACATGCCCGCTATTTCCAACTGGTGGGGCGGACTGCTGCTGCCGGTGCTCACCTGGTTGCTGTTGCAGCGCATCCGGCGGCAGGCGTTTGGCCCGAATGCTTCGTCGGCCGACGCGCCCCGGGCCCTGCGGCGCGCCCTATACGGCTTTGTTGGCGCTTTAGCGTTCGGGGTGTTAATATCGGTACTGTTCACGGCCGGCGCATCCGATATGGCGGGCAATGCCATGCTGGGCCTGTTCGTGGTTGCCTTCTTCGTCCCGATTTACCGGCCCGAGTGCCTTTTGGGCTTTGTGCTGGCCATGACCTATACCTTCGGGGCGGTGCTGCCAATGATAATCGGCACCGTATTAGGGCTGATCGGTCTGGTGCTGCACGGCGTTATCCGGCGTGGCCTGCTGTATGGTGTTGCGAAGCTGGCGCCGCTACGAGCGGTAGGCAAGCCCGGCGCCAATAGCTAATCCCGCGGCGGCCTACCCAGGCATCGGGTAGAACTTACAACTGAAAAAGCCCCCGCAGCTAGGTTGCTGCGGGGGCTTTTTGCTAAGACCAGGGGAAATTACTTCGCCTTGCGGGCCAATACTTTCTCCACGGCAGCCACGATGTCGTTTTCCATCAGGCCGTATTTCTCCATGAGCTGGTCGGGAGTGCCCGACTCGCCGAAGGAGTCGTTCACGGCTACCATTTCCAGGGGCAGGGGCTCCTCGCGGGCCAGCAACTGGGCGATGCTGTCGCCGAGGCCGCCGTTCATCTGGTGCTCCTCCGCCGATACCACGCAGCGCGTCTTGCGCACCGATTCCAAGATGGCCTGGGCATCGAGGGGCTTGATGGTGTGGATGTTGATGATTTCGGCGTCAATACCTTTCTCGGCCAGGATATGGCCGGCCAGGATGGCCTTCCACACCAGGTGGCCGGTGGCGAAGATGCTCACGTCGGTGCCTTCGTTCAGCATCACGGCCTTACCGATTTCGAACTTCTGGTCGGCGGGTGTGAAGTTGGGCACCACCGGGCGGCCAAAGCGCAGGTACACGGGGCCTTCGTGCTCGGCAATGGCGATGGTAGCGGCCTTGGTCTGGTTGAAGTCGCAGGGGTTGATGACCGTCATGTGAGGCAGCATCTTCATCATGCCCAGGTCTTCCAGAATCTGGTGCGTGGCGCCATCTTCGCCCAGCGTAACGCCGGCGTGCGAGGCGCAGATCTTCACGTTCTTATCCGAGTAGGCAATGCTCTGGCGGATCTGGTCGTAGACGCGGCCGGTGCTGAAGTTGGCAAACGTGCCGGTGAAGGGAATTTTGCCGCCGATGGTGAGGCCGGCCGCAATGCCCATCATGTTGGCTTCGGCAATGCCCACCTGGAAGAACCGCTCGGGGAAGTCTTTCTTAAAGGCGTCCATCTTGAGCGAACCAGTCAGGTCGGCCGTCAGCGCTACCACGTTGGGGTTGCTTTTGCCCAGCTCGTGCAAGCCCACGCCAAAGCCGGAGCGGGTATCTTTTGATTCGGTGTAGGGAAAATCTTTCATTCGGTATGGGAAGGGAAGTTTTGTGTTTCTTTTTACTTGTTAAACATGCTCACCGAGCTGGTTTGCCCGCTGCGAATGGTGAAGTTGCGCACGTCGGTGAACTTGCTGCCGGTGGCCGTGGCGGTGCGGAACACCAGGCGGTAAGCCCCCGGCTGCATAGGCAGGTTGACTTTGCTGCTGGCCTCGGGCAGGTTGTGCACCCAGGTCTGCGACTCGTCGTTGTTCAGGCGGTAGATGCTGCCGTGGCCTTTCAGGTCCGTCACGATGTTGAGCGTGCCGGGCGCGTCGTAGGTCACGGCCGTTTCCTGGCCCTGCTTAATGCTGATGCGGCGCACGATGCGGGGCAGCGTGAGTAGCTCCACCTCGTAGTTGCCGGCCAGCAGCTTTTGCCTGCTGCCAAAGGGCAGGCTGACCACCGTCGCCGCGTTGCCCTGGGCCCGCACCACCGCCTGCACCTTGCCGTAGGGGTTGGGCGTCAGGTTTGGCGACTGCAGCACCAGGGTGCCCTGGGGTGTTTTGTAGGTCAGCACGTTGGCCTTGCCGGGCCGGATAACCAGGTTCGGCTGGCGCACCGGCGGCACCGTGTTGATGACCAGGTCGTAGCTCTGCAGGGCGTCAATGTCGAGTACGTCGGCCTTGCCCTGCGCGTCGCGGTAGTGCACGTAGTTGTACTCCGGCGTTTCCGTGACGTTGTTCACGAAGGTCAGATTCACGTTGCTTTCCACCGGCTTGCCCGCCTCGTCCGTCAGGTTCACGCTGACCGTGGTTTTGGTTAGCGTCTGGGCAATGACGTTGTCGAGCACCCGGCGGAAAGTCTTGGCATTGGCTGCGTTGTAGTACTGGCCCAGGCAGTCGAGCTGCCGGCCAAAGTCCTTTTCCGCGCCCAGGCCAATGACAAACGGCTTGAGAAAAACCCGCCGCCGCTGTAAGGCTACCGAGGTGGCGCAGGGGTCACCCTTGCAGGATTCCAGGCCGTCGGTAATCAGAATCAGCACGTTGCGCGAGGCTTTGTCACTGGGGAAGTCGTTGGCCGACTGTTGCAGGGAGTAGGTAATTGGGGTGTTGCCGCGGGCCTCCAGCGTTTTGAGCCGGTCCTTGATGGCCTTGGCGTTTTTGGGGGCGAAGGGCACTTCCAGCCGCGAATCCTCGCAGTTGTTCTCGTCGTCGTCGTGCTGGTGGCCGTAGGCGCGCAGCGCCAGCTCCAGGTTGGGGTAGGCGTTGAGCGAATCCACCATCTTGGCCAGCAGCTCCTTGGCCACTGTCCAGCGCGGGGTGCCTTCCAAAGGGGCCAACATGGAGCCCGAAGCATCGAGCACGAACAGAATCCGGGTGACCTTGGGCTTCTCCGGCGGCACGTTCTGGGCAGCTACCGGCGCTACCAGCCACAATGTGGCCAGCAAAAACACCGTACAGCGTACCCAGAACCCGCGGTTGTTCATGCTGTTTACTTGCTGAAAAGCATTCCCATTGTACCGATTAGAACCCCTGAAATTGCTAACGCTGACAGCTTTACCATATTGGATGTATCAGCAGTGGCTCTACCAATACTAACTCCTATTGCTACTCCCACAATGCCAGCTACTAAGCTCGCCCCGTCGCTTACAGAGCCCATGAGGATCATTGGAATCGGTATCATCCAAAGACCCATCATAATGGCTCTGTACACTTGGGGCTTAAGCAGCTCCTGCATCCTGACCGGTAACGAAGGCTAGTAGTCCGAAGCCTGCTCTACCAGCAGCTGCTGCAGGGCTTTTTCCAGCTGCTCGTCGTTCGGGGCGGTGCCATGCCACTTGTGGGTACCCATCATGTAGTCTACGCCGAAGCCCATCTGGGTGTCCATCAGGATCATCGTGGGCTGGCCCTGGCCGCTGAGCTGGCCAGCTTCTTCCAGGGTGGGAACGAGCTTTTCGAAGTCGTTGCCGTCGGTTTCGAGCACGCGCCAGCCGAAGGCTTCGAACTTCGCGCGCAGGTTGCCCAGATTCATGATTTCGTCGGTCGAGCCGTCAATCTGCTGGCCGTTGCGGTCCACAATGGCAATCAGGTTATCGACTTTGCAGTGGGGGGCATACATGGCCGCTTCCCATACCTGGCCTTCTTCCAGCTCACCGTCGCCCATGAGCACGTACACGAGGCTCTTGTCGCCATCAAGCTTCTTGGCCTGGGCCGCGCCGATGGCCACGCTCATGCCCTGGCCCAGCGAGCCCGAAGCAATGCGGATACCGGGCAGATGCTCGTGGGTGGCGGGGTGGCCCTGCAAGCGGGAGTTCAGCTTACGGAAGGTCGCCAGCTCGCTCACGGGGAAGTAGCCCGAGCGGGCCAGCACCGAGTAAAACACGGGCGAAATGTGGCCGTTCGAGAGGAAAAACAGGTCTTCGCCTTCGCCTTTCATGCTGAAGCTGGGATTGTGCTTCATGATGCGGAAGTACAAGGCCACCAGCAAGTCGGTGCAGCCAAGGGAGCCGCCGGGGTGACCGGAGTTCACGGCGTGCACCATGCGCACGATGTCGCGCCGCACCTGGGAGGCAATCTGCTTCAACTCGGCCACGCTTTTCTGGTCGGTGGCGGTAAGGGTATTTTCCTGGGACATGGAAATGAGAAGGAGGGTTTACGCTGGCAAAGGTAATGGTCTTGGCGAAGCCGCCCAGCCCCGCGGCCCAGGCTTCTTACCACAACCGATAACGATAGGCGAGTTTAATGGGCTGAGGTGCTAATGCGGGGAATGGGCTACTAATTAATGTGAGAAGTGTGTGGAATGCAGAGAGTATGTCCTTGCGAGGCACGAAGTAGTCCGTCCTCTGAGATGTGCCGAGCTTCCTTCAGTGAAAAGCCCTTTCCCACGCAGATAGGAAAGGGCTTTTTGGGTAAAGGGCGGGCCGTACTGCGCAGCAGATAGCTTGACGCCGCTGGATGCGCGGAATGGCCTGCCTCCTCGCAAGGACAAACGATTAGCACATCAGCCCATTACGAAAGCAGCTGGGCGGCGTGGTTCTTGGTGTCGACTTTCTCGATGACCTTCTCGATAATGCCCTGCTCGTCAATGAGAAAGGTGTGGCGCATGGTGCCCATGTACTTGCGGCCGTACATGGATTTCTCCTGCCACACGCCGTAGGCTTCCACGATTTTCTTGTCGGTATCGACCAGCAGGGGGAAGGGCAGCTCGTACTTCAGGGCAAACTTCTGGTGGGACTTGCCGCTGTCGATGCTCACGCCGATAACCTGCACGTTCTTGGCGGTCAGCTCTTCCTGGTGGTCGCGCAGGTTGCAGGCCTGGGCCGTGCAGCCGGGCGTGTCATCTTTGGGGTAGAAGTAGAGGGCGACTTTCTTGCCGCGCAAATCCTGGAGGCGAATGAGGTTGCCATCCTGGTCGAGAGCTTCAAAATCGGGAGCGGGGGTGCCGGGGGTGAGGGCCATGAGGGGCGGATTAGGGCGGTTACGGTTTGCCAGCTACGGGCTGGGGCGTAAAAATCAGGTTTTCCGTCGGAAAACCCAGCGAATGGGCCAAACCCACCAGCCGGTCACGGATGGGGCGCTCCAGGTGGGGCGTGCGGCACAGCAGCCACAGGTTCTTACGGCTGGGCTCCCCTACTAGGGCGTAGCGGTACTCCGGGTCGTGGTCCAGAATCCAGTAGTCGCCCTCGAAGGGCCAGAAAAAGCTGACGCGCAGCTTGGCGTTGGTGGCAGTATCGACGATGCGGGCCGTGCCCTTCACCGACTCCACCGGCCCGTTCACGTCGTCCTTGTGGCAGGTATTGAGCACGCTCACCTTACCATTGGGCAGCAGCTTATACTGGGCCGTGACATGCTCGCAGCCTTTTTCGAAGCGCGTGGGTAGGCGGGCAATTTCGTACCACAGGCCCATGTAGCGGTGCACATCCACGTGGGGCGACACCGGCAGCGGAGCGTACAGCTTACGGCGGATATAGGCGTAGGCGGCAATACCGGTGGCAACGGTAGCCACGGCGGCGCCTAGGATAACGGGCTGACGGCGTTTGGGGAAGTTGGCCATAATAACAGAGACAGGAAATAATACGGGAAGTCAGCTTTACGGCCAGAACAGCTTTCTGGGTTTTACAACAAAAAAGGCGGACCACACGGCCCGCCTTTTCTCTATAAATTAAAGCTCAGCACTTTTTCATTGCCGGCCTGGTCGGTGATGCGCAGCGTGGCCGGTCCGCGCAGGGGTGGCCCCACCGTGTCGTTGGGCTCGGTGAAGAGGGTGGAGTTCTTGTATTCGTAGCGCAGCAGCCGGAACCGGCCCCCGACCATGAGCGTGTAGCTGTTCAGGCCCGAGAGGTTGTCGCCGACCTGGAAGGTGAGGCCGCCGGGGCCTTTGCGCACCAGACGGGCCGAGGGTGCAATGGTATCGGCGAAAATGCGGAACTGCCCGAATACCTTGGCCGGGAAGCTCACCTGGTTGCCTTCCCACTTGCCGCCCACGTAGCTGCGGCCCCCGCGGGCATTGACTAAGTACACGGCCGAGTGCTCCTTATCGACTACTTCCGCCTGGGGCTTGAGCGTGATGCGCAGCGGCAAATACAACGACTGGCGCGGGCTGTGTACAGTCCAGGCGCCGTCCTTGTAGCTGGTTTGCAGATACAAGGTGTCGAACAGCGTCTGGGTGCCGAAGCTCAGGTTCAGGAAGTTGTCGGCAAAGCCCTGCTCGGTGCCAGCCGGAATAGCTGCCTGCCGGTCGAAGCGCTTGGTGAGGCCCCCGAAGCGGATGGAGTCGGGCAGGCCGGCGCGCAGGTCGTAGAGGTACACGTTCTGGCTCTGGGCCGTATAGCTGGGCTTGAGCTCCAGGCGGCGGGAGCCGCGCAGCAGCACGGCGTTGGCTGCCTGCCGGGCCGTGTCGGGGTCGGCGGCAATAACCTTGAGGATGTTGCGGGTCACTTCCCAGCGCAGGCCGGGCTTTTTCACCGCCGCGCTGCGGGTTTTGGTGTACTCCGGCTTTTGCCCGCGCAGCACAAAGCGCAGGGGCGTGGTGTTGCCGTAGGAGTCGCTCATCAGCACCTCCACCGCGTAGAGCTTGCCGTCTTCCACCCGTAGCTTGCCCTTGCCGGGGCCGGTGGTGTACATCGTCAGCTCGTTGCCGTCGTCCACGAACAGCTTCTGCAGGGTGCGGCCCTGAGTCATCATCCACTCGTAGTCCACGTGCTGATTCACGGCGCGCGTGCCCGTCGGAAACGGCACGTTGTCGACCACGTGGGAGTAGAGCGGCTGCCCGTTCACCGTCACGTCCACCTTCTGCAGGCCGTTCTTGTTCCAGGCATTGTCGTACCGGTCGAAGGCCTGGAGCAGCACGCCCACGGTACCGAAGGCCGTAATGGTATCGGGCCAGGCCGTGGCCACGCCGGCCGCCGGGGCTACTTTGGGCACGAACACCGCCTTGTCGAAGCGGCTCTGCACGCGGGCGTCGATGCTGAGTGGCTCCACGGCAAAGGCCTGCAGGGTGGGGGCAATATGGTCCTGGATTTCGGTAAAGCCGCCCCACTGCAGCGGGTTCAGCTGGTTGTCCTGGGCGTCGCGCACTTCCCAGTGCAGGTGGGGGCCGGCCGAGCCGCCGGTGTTACCCGACAGGGCCACGACTTCGCCGCGCTTCACCGGAAACTGGTCTTTGGTGAAGAACAGCTCCAGCTCGTAGGTCTGCTTTTCGTACTGCTTTTCGCGCAGCGCGGCGGCCACCGGGCCCATAAACCGGTTCAGGTGCCCATACACCGTGGTAGTGCCGTTGGGGTGGGTGATGTAGAGCACGTTGCCGTAGCCGAAAGCCGACTGCTTCAGGCGCGAGACGTAGCCGTCGGCCGAAGCATACACGGGCAAGTCCGTGCGGCCATCGGTTTTGATGTCGAGGCCGCCGTGGAAGTGGTTGGGCCGCAGCTCGCCCATGCTGGCGGCCAGAAAGTTGGGCTGGCCCGGCTTGATGGGAAACAGGTAGTAGCCCGGCGCAATGGTGAGGCGGGACGCCGGGCCGTTCTGGCGGGCCGGCTTGGGCAGGGAGTCGGGCTCCTGCCCGGCCATGGGAGCGGGACGCAAGCTCATGGTAGTGAGCAGCGTGAGCAGTAAAACGGAGGTTTTCCCCCGGAAAGACGTATGCAGCACTCGACTCTATTTTACCGACAGTTCCAACACCTTCTCATTCTCCAGGTAGCCCGTCAGCTGGTCGCCAATCTGGACCGGACCCACGCCGCTGGGCGTGCCGGTGAAGATCAGGTCGCCCATTTTCAGGGTGATAAAGCGCGAGATGTAGGCAATCTGGGCCGCGAAGTTGTGCAGCATCATACCCGAGTTGCCGCGCTGCTTCACCTCGCCGTTTACTTCGAGGTGGAAGTTGATGTTGGCCAGATCGGCAAACTCGGCCACCGGCTTAAACGTGGGCGACAGGGGCGCCGAGCCGTCGAAGCCCTTGGCCAGATCCCAGGGTAGGCCCTTGCTCTTGGCTTTGCTTTGCAGGTCGCGGGCCGTGAAGTCGATGCCCAGACCAATGGCGTCGAAATAAGTGTGGGCAAACTTGGGGTCGATGTTCTTGCCGTTTTTGCTCACGCGCAGCACCAGCTCGATTTCGTGGTGAATGTCGGTGGAGAAATCGGGGTAGAAAAACGGCATGCCGCGCTGCAGAAGCGCGGTTTCGGGCTTAGTGAAGATGACGGGCTCGTCGGGCGTTTCGTTGTTGAGTTCGGCAATATGTTCGGCGTAGTTGCGGCCTATGCAGAGTATTTTCATGGAGGGAAGTCGAGGGAAGAAAAGGTATTTGGCCAAAAATAGCGCTTATTCGCGGCCCGGAAAATCAAAATGCCGCCTACGTAACCCCGCCGGTCCGCGTTGGAGCCGGTGGCCTAAACATTTTACCCGGCGCCCGTCGTATAGCATTCCAGCCGGTTGCTGTGGAGGTTGCTGCTTGATGGCACCGGGGCAACATCTTCTCTAAACGTGAATTTACCATGATAAAGAAGCTCATGCTGGCCAGCTGCCTGTTTGTGGCCGCCGCCTGCTCTACCGTTCCCATCACGGGCCGCCGCCAGCTCAGCCTAGTATCCGACGCCGAAATCAACGCCCTGGCCGTGCAGCAGTACCAGGAAGTACTTAAAACTAGCCGGCTTTCCTCCAATTCGACCCAGGTGGCTATGGTACGGCGCGTGGGCCAGCGCATTCAGCAGGCCGTCGAAACCTACTTCCGCAGCCAGAACCAGCAGGAGCAGCTGGCCGGCTACGCCTGGGAGTTCAACGTAATTGAGGACAAGCAGGAAAACGCCTGGTGCATGCCCGGCGGCAAAGTGGCCGTCTACACCGGTATTCTGCCCATCACCCAGGACGAAAACGGGCTGGCCGTCGTCATGGCCCACGAGGTGGCCCACGCCGTGGCCAAGCACGGCTCGGAGCGCATGAGCCAGGGCCTGCTGCAGCAGGCGGGCGGCCAGGCCTTGTCGGCGGCGCTTTCCACCCGGCCCGAGGCTACGCAGCAGCTGGCCTTGCAGGCCTTCGGGGTGGGCTCGTCGGTGGGGCTGCTCAAATACGGCCGCAACCAGGAAACGGAAGCCGACCACCTGGGTCTGATTTTTATGGCCATGGCCGGCTACAACCCTGATGGCGCTATTACGTTCTGGCAGCGCATGGATGCCCGCGAAAACCAGGCCTCACCCCCGGAATTCCTTTCCACTCACCCCTCCAACGGAACGCGCATTGCGGATATTCAGCGCGAGCTGCCCGAGGCCCGTAAGTATTACAAAGCCCGCTAATTGTGGGGCTCCGGCCCACCCCTGATGAAAGTATCCCCCCGTTCCATTCTCTATCTTGCCCTGCTGGCGTTGCCGGTATTCGGCGCGCTGTCGTCCTGCGAAACCACCAAGCGCGGCTTTCCGGAAATGAGCTCTCCCTCCTCCGATCCGGACGAGGATGCGGCCCGCCGCAAGCGCGAAGGCATCAGCACCCAGCTGGCCCGCATCAACGAAGGCAAGGTAGAGTATACCATGCCCCGGGCCCAGTTGGCCACGGCCTTTATCCGGGAGTTCAACGACGGCACCGTGGTGGATAAAACCATGATTCGCAAGGTGCAGGAAAGCGCCAAGGACAAACCCATCTACTACCTGGTAGGCATGGGTCTGCGCGACGGAATGTTCCGCTCCATGGCCATTCCGCTGATAACGTCCTCCGACCAAAGCCTGTATTTGAGCTCCAACGCCGAGCGGTACACGATTACCAGCGTCGGTTGCTCGTTCTGCTACTTCTCGTTCGAGAAAAACCAGATTACCGGCACCACCTGCGGCGACAACAGCGGTGGCAGCCGCTGCGACCTAGTGGTGGAAAACACCAACAACCTCTTCCGAAAGAAATGAGCCGCAAGTGGATTTTGCACCTGAGCCTGACGGCCTTGGCCCTGCTGGTCACCACTGACCGGCGCCGCGCCAAGCCCAAGCCGCCGGAACCGTCCGAGCCGGATAAGCAGCCTGAAACTACCCCGTAAAAAAGGCCCGCTACCTCAGGTAGCGGGCCTTTTTGTTTTCTGGGCGTACTAAAATCCCAACGGCTTACGCGGCACTGGCAATGAAGCGGCTAATGCGCCCGGCCAGCTCATCGGGGTTGACGCGCTCCAGCGGGTGGGGCGTGTTCATCAGGATTTCAAACGTGGCCTGGGGCAGGTAGGAAGCAAACAGCGAAGAGCCATCCACGCCGGCTGTTTTGTCGAGCTCCCCCACCAGAATCTGCACCGGAATCATGATTCTGGTGAGCTTCTCGGGCGTCAGGGGCGGGTGCTGGCCCAGCTCCAGCATCATCCGCTGTGTGGCATCCAGCACGGCCGTCCACTCGATGGGGGCGTGGGTTTGGGCGAGCTGCTCGGCAAACTGCGGCACCTTCTCCCGAATCTTCTCCGCGTCCAGCATCCGGGTTTCCGCCGCAGCCGTTTCCGGCGACCAGTCGAACTTGGTGCCCAGCGTCGTGATGGTGCGTATCAGGTCGGGCGCTTCCGCGGCGGCCAGCAGCGCCGCGTAGCCGCCCATGCTGTAGCCGAAAACGTGGACGCCCGTCAGATTTTTCTCCCGGATAAACTCTACTACCTCCCGGGCAAAACCAGTCATGTTGAACGCAGCCGGCTCCAGTGCCCGCCCCCCGTGGCCGCTGAAAGAAAACGTGTGCACCTGGTAAAACTGCGACAAGTCGCGGGCCAGAGCCCGGAGTTGCTTGTCAGAACCCAGTGCGCCGTGGAGGAGGAGCAGGTTTTCTTTCATGGGAGACGATTGGAAAGGAGGCAGGTTAAAAAAGAGCGTCATTCCGAGCGAAGCTCGGAATGACGCTAAAATTACACGAAACACCCTACTTCGTCACTTCCGCTGCCAGCTGCGCCAGGTCCAGCCCATCGAAGGTGCCGGAAGACATCATCAGCAGGTTGGCATCCTGCCAGTTTTGCTCGTGCAGAAAGGCGGCCAGGGCTTTGCTGTCGGTGAAAACCTTCAGGTCGGGGCGCTGGAAGGCTTGCTGCACAGCTTCAGCGGGCAGGGCGGGCAGGCGCTTGTGCTCCAGCACGTGGGGGTTGAAGTAGACCACGGCCACGTCGGGCGCGTCGAAGGTGTGGGCGTACTGGGGCAGGAAAGCCGGATTCAGCGAGCTGAAGGTGTGCAGCTCCAGGCAGGCCACCAAGCGGCGCTTCGGGAATTGCTTCTTGAAGGCCGTAGCCGTAGCCTTAAGCTTGGACGGGGCGTGGGCAAAGTCCTTGTAGACCACTGAGGTTTCGCCCTCGCCCACCAGCTCCAGGCGCCGGGCCGCGCCCTTGAAGGTCGCCAGGGCCTCGTAGAAGTCCTTGCCCTTGATGCCCAACTGCTTGCAGACTTCCTTGGCAGCCGAGATGTTGCGCAGGTTATGCTCGCCAAACACCTGAATCGGCACTTCCTCGTCCTTTTTGGTTATCAGCACCGTCTTGCCGTTGCGCACCTTGTTCTCGTGCGGGCCGTAGCCGATGTACTTCACGTCGGGGGTGGTGGGCACGGTCACGAGCTGCACCTGCTCATCGTTCTGGTCGTAGATAAGCACGCCGGCTTTGGGCGTCATCTCGGCGAAGATGCGGAACTGCTCCCGGTAGTCTTCCTCGGTCGGAAACACGTTGATATGGTCCCAGCTGATGCCGGAAATCACCCCGATGTGGTGCTGGTACAAATGAAACTTGGGCCGCCGGTCAATCGGCGACGACAGGTACTCGTCGCCCTCGATGATGATAATAGGCGCGTCCTCGGAAAGCTGTACCATCAGATCGAAGCCTTCGAGCTGGGCGCCCACGGCGTAGTCGAACTTACGCTTATGGTAGCGCAGCACGTGCAGAATCAGCGAGGTGATGCTGGTTTTGCCGTGCGAGCCGCCAATGACAATACGCTGCTTGTCCCTGGAGGCCTCGTAGATGAACTCGGGGAAGGAGTAGATGCGCAGGCCCAGCTCCTGAGCCCGGAGCAGCTCGGGGTTGTCGGCGCGGGCGTGCATGCCCACAATCACGGCATCCAGCTCGGGCGTTACCTTCTCCGGAAACCAGCCTTCCGCGGCGGGCAGCAGACCGGCGGCGGCCAGGCGGCTTTTGGCGGGCTCAAAGATTTCGTCGTCGGAACCGGTGACCTGGGCACCGCGGCGGTGCAGGGCCAGGGCCAGGTTGTGCATGATGCTGCCACCGGTGGCAATCAGGTGTAGGCGCTGGAGAGAAGCGGGCGTTGGGGCCATGTATTAAAACTAAATCAGGGCGGATGGGCTTTACAGAGCCGGGCGGCAAAGGTAATAAACCGGGGCCGTTGTACCGGGGCCTGATTGCAGAGCACGAGGGGAGGGCCGGGGAAGATACCGAAAAGAAAGGACGACAGCATGCCTCATATTCTGCCGTTCAGCCGTTAGCTTTGTGCCCCTTTTGCGTTAGATTTGCTGAGTATCGATGAATGATCGGATGGATGACCGCCTAAAACAATCTGCCTCGCGGGCCAAAGCTGCCTGGAACAGCCGCCCCCCGCAGCTGTCCATGGGCACGCCGTCGGGCAAGCTCCCGCCCCAGGCGCGCGAGCTGGAAGCCGCTGTTTTGGGTGCCCTGATGCTGGAAAAGGATGCCCTGACCACCGTTATCGACATCCTCAAGCCCGAGAGTTTTTACGACGAGAAGCACCGCCGCATCTTCAAGGCCATCCTGAATCTGTTCGACAAATCCGAGCCGATTGATATCCTGACCGTAACCCACGAGCTGCGGGAAATGGGCGAGCTGGAAGCCGGCGGCGGGGCCCACTTCGTGGCCAACCTCACCTTCAAGGTAAACTCGGCGGCCAACATCGAGTACCACGCCCGCATCATCACCGAAAACGCCATCAAGCGGGAGCTGATCAACATTGCCAGCACCATTCACCGCGACGCGTTCGAGGACACCACCGACGTGTTTAACCTGCTCGACAGCACTGAGCAGGCCCTGTTCGAAGTGTCGGAATCCAACATCCGCAAGAACTTCGATGACATGCGCAGCCTGATGGGCAAGGCCATCAAGGAGCTGGAGGAAAAGAAAAACCAGAAGGACGGCCTCACCGGCGTACCCTCGGGCTTCTCGGCCCTAGACCGCGTCACCTCGGGCTGGCAACCGTCTGACCTGGTGATTATTGCGGCTCGGCCGGGTATGGGTAAAACCGCTTTCGTAGTGTCGGCCATGCGCAACGCGGCCGTGGACCACAAGAAGGCAGTGGCCATATTCTCGCTGGAAATGTCCTCGATTCAGCTCGTGAATCGTCTGATTTCGGCCGAAGCCGAGCTGGACTCCGAGAAAATCAAGAAAGGCAACCTAGCCGACTACGAGTGGGCCCAGCTCAACCACAAGATTGCCGGCCTCTCGTCGGCCCCGATTTACATCGACGACACGCCGGGCCTCAGCATCCGGGAGCTGCGCACCAAGTGCCGCCGCCTCAAGGCCCACCACGACATCCAGATGATTATCATCGACTACCTGCAGCTGATGACGGGTAACTCGGATGGGGGCAAGGGCGCCGGCAACCGCGAGCAGGAAATTGCCTCGATTTCGCGGGCCCTGAAGGGTATTGCTAAGGAACTGAACGTACCGGTGCTGGCTTTGTCGCAGCTTTCCCGTTCGGTGGAAACCCGGGGCGGCGACAAAAAGCCCCAGCTCAGTGACCTTCGCGAATCGGGTTCTATCGAGCAGGACGCCGACATGGTAGTGTTCCTCTACCGCCCCGAGTACTACAAGATTACGGAGGACGAAATGGGCAACCCGACCCAGGGCACGGGCGAGGTTATCATTGCCAAGCACCGGAACGGCTCCCTGGAAACCGTGCAGCTCAAGTTTATCGGCAAGTTTACCAAGTTTGCCGACCTCGACGGGGGCGGCGCCTTCGGCATGGATGCCGACTACAACACCGGCGCCTTCCCGGCCAGCACCTTCGACGACGAGCCCGGCTTCGCGCCGAACACCATCCGGCTGGGCAGCAAGATCAACGAGGGCGGCCCGGGGCCGGTGCCCTTCCCGAAAAGCAACTTCGGCAACGACGACCCGCCGTTTTAAGCGGTGTTGCAGCCAACAAGAAAGCCTCCCGCAGCAATGCAGGAGGCTTTTTTTGTTGGCACTGGTAGCTCCGTACGTTCGAAGTACGGTTCCGTCCAGCTGAAGTACGGCTTCGAATACCTGGAATGAGGCTCCGTACGCCTGAAGTACGGCTTCGTACACCTTGAGTACGGTTTCGTAAGGCCTTGAAGTGGCTTCGTACGGTTGAAATGCGGCTTCGAACGGCCCTTAAATGTTGTCGATGATGCTCTCTATTGCTTCGGCCCGAAAATCAGCGGCGAAGTGCAGGATGTTGGGCAGGTGCATAAACTCGTGCTGCTCATGTGTGGTGGTCAGGATGACGGCTTTCATGCCCGCGTGTAAAGCTGCCTCGGCCCCTTTGGGTACGTCTTCGAATACGATACAGTCTTCCGGGGCCACACCGAGCTGGGCGGCGGCTTTCAGGAAGGTTTCGGGGTGGGGCTTGCTTAGCGTCACGTCGTCGGCACTGACGACTGCTCCGAAGTAGCGCCGGATGCCTAGCGTATCGAGCACGAAGTCGATGTTGAAGGGAATAGCGGCCGAGCCAATGGCCATGAGAATGCCCTGCTGGTGGGCTCGTTCCAGAAACTCCGCCAGGCCCGGCAGCAAAGCCAGGTGAGGCCGGAACTCCTGCTGGTAGCGCTGCTCCTTGCGAAAGGCCAGCTCGTCCATTTCGGCGGCAGTAAACCGGTTGGGCCCGAACATGCGCACGAGCACCTCCTGGTTTTTGCCGTACATCTGGGGCTTTACTTCCTCGCGGGTGAAGCTGCCGCCCAGTTCGTGGTTGAAGATGTGGTGCCAGGCGTCGGTATGATAATCCATGTCGTGAATCATCGTGCCGTTCAAATCAAAAAGGAAGGCCTTCATGGGGGGAGGGATACTACAAAAAGTTGGGGCAAACCTGCGCGGTCTGCCCCAACTTATGGTGTTCAGTAAATGCAGCAGAGACGCATACTTACGTCTCGTCGTTGCTGCCGTCACAACGATTATCGTTCAACGAGTGAGACGCAACTATGCGTCTCTACAGCGGGCAATGGCTACTTCAGCGCGTCCAGGGCTTCTTTGAGGCGGGGCAGGGCCGCTTCCATGCTTTCCAGGGAAGCCCCACCCACCGACATGCGGAACCAGGTCGAGGTTTCGTCGGTGCCGAAAGCGCCAAACGGCACCACCGCCAGGCGGGCCCGCGAAATCAGGTAGAAGGTAATATCCTTGTTGGTCGCCAGCAGCTTGCCTTCGGGCGTGGTTTTGCCGATGGCGTTGATTTGGGCCGTGAGGTAGATGGCGCCCTGGGGCACCACCGCATCGACGGGGTAGCCCTGCCTTTTGAGGTCCTGCAAGCCATTGTAGAGCGCGTCGAGGCTGCGCTGCACTTTCACCTTGAAGCTGGTGATAAAGGCATCCACGTCGGCGCCCTGCTTCAAGTAAACGGCCGTGGCTACCTGCTCGGCCTTGGGGGCCCAGGCGCCCACGTGGCCCAGAATCGACTTCATCTTGTCGATGACGTTGCTGGGGCCGAAGGCGTAGCCCACGCGCACACCGGTAGCGGCAAAGCACTTGGAGATGCCGTCGATGTAGATGACGTAGTCGCGCAGCTCGGGGCGCAGGTTTACCGGGTCGTAGTGCTGGGTTTCGCCGAAGGTCAGCATCCAGTAAATCTGGTCGTACATGATGTACAACGGCTTCTCGCCAGCTGCGCGGGTTTTGTTTTCGGCAATTACCAGGTCGCAGATGGCCTCCAGGTCTTCCTTGGAGAAAACGGTGCCCGTTGGGTTCAGCGGGGAGCACAGGGCCAGCAGCGTAGCGCCTTTCAGGTGGGGCGCAACCTCCGCCGCGGTGGGCATGAAGTTGTTTTCCACCCGGGTTTCCACCATCACGGGCTCGGCGCCGGAGAGGTGGCAGTAGTGGTTGTTGTTCCAGGAAGGCACCGGAAACACCACCTTGTCGCCGCGGTCAATCAGGGCCAGGTAGGTGGCGTAGATGAGCGGACGGGAGCCGCCGGCCACCAGAATGTCGTTGACGGAGTAGGTGAGGCCCAGCCGCTCGGTGGTAAACTCCGCGACGGCCGTACGCAGGTCGGCCATGCCGTTGGCAGGCGGGTAGTTCGTGTTGCCGGCTTCGTAGGCTGCCGCAATTGCGGTTTGCAGCCCCTCGGGAATAGGATAGATTTTCGGGTCGAAGTCGCCGATAGTGAGGTTGCAGATTTCCTCGCCCTTGCGAATCATGTCGTTGACCTCGTTGCCAATCTTGATAATTTCGGAGCCAATGAGGCTGCCGGCCATTGTAGATACCATCATTATAGAGTTGTTTTTTGCCAAATATAGGGGTGTCGCTGTATGTGGCCGCAATAATTACCGCGTTCCTATGATTTCTAACGGGACGATTGACTTATTCCGGCAGCGAAATGGCCTGCTGCTGGCCCTACACCCCATAAACAAGGCCCGGGCAAATTGCTTTGCCCGGGCCCTGCATGAAAAGATTCACTATAAACGGCTTACGCAGCCATAGCGGCTTTCTTCAGTTCCTTCTTTTTGCCTTTGCGCAGGCGGTTCAGCCACATAATAACGCCCGTCACGGGGAAGGTGACGCCCAGTAAGCAGGTCACCAGCGCTACGATTTTCGAGGGCGTGCCGAAGATGGCGCCGGTGTGCACCGGCTTGAAGGTGCGGCGTACGCGCTGGCCCAGGTTGCGGTCTTCAAAGTTGAGCTTACCCAGGGGCTGCCCGGTATACTGGTCGAGGTACAGCTCGTCGGTGGCGCCTTCATAGGCGGCATCCAGGCCGGTGGTCATTACCCGCACCGCTTCCGTCGAGTCCTTGGGCAGGGAAATGCCGTACGACAGCGCGCCGGGCGTCTGCTGCCGGGCCACGGTGTAGGCCTGGTCGAAGTTGAGCGTGGCGCCGTTCAGGGCCAGCGTCGATTTGGGCGCCTCAGGACCTTTGGAGTCGGAGCTGGTCACGGCAAAGATGCCGTTGTTGAACCACTCAAACGACCAGGCCAGGCCCGTGAAGGCAAACACGAACAGGAACAGGGCGCTGTAGAAGCCCAGCACAATGTGCAGATCGTGGTTGAGGCGCTTGAAGCTGGCGTCCCACTTCACCGTCAGGCGCTGCTTCACGGCCTTGCGCGTAGCGGGCCACCACAGCACGATGCCAGTACCGATGATGAACAGGAACATGAGCGTGCTGACGCCCACGATGAGCTTGCCGATAGCGCCACCCACCATGCCGCGGTGCAGGGCCATCATGGTGAAGAAGAACGTGTCGCGGTAGTTCACCTTGTCGATGACGGCGCCGGTGTAGGGGTTTACATACACCGTGGGGCCGCGGCCACCTTCGCCACCTTTCCCGCCTTTGCCCTTCTCGCCGCCTTTCTCACCCTTGGGGCCATGCTCGGCGCCGCCGTGCTGCTCGCCGCGGGCTTTGCCACCCTCGGCCTTGCCGCCGTCCCGGCTGCCTTCCGGCTTGCCACCGGGGCCGCCCGGCGCACCCGCCAGACTGATTTCTACGGTGCGCTTGGGGTCGGCGTATACTTTCACGCCGCCTACTTTGGCTTTGGGGTCGGTGGCTTTTACGGCCTCTACCAACTGGGCCAGGGGCAGGCGCTGCTGGCTGGCGGGCGGCGTCACGAAGAACCGCTCGGGGTGCCAGGCCTGGTCCAGCTCTTTCTCAAAGACCAGTACGCCGCCGGTAAAGCAGACGATGGCAATAACGAGGCCCGAGGCCAGGCTCAGGTAGAGGTGAATGTTGCGAAACAGGATTTTCATAAAAACGGACGAAGTCGGAAAGACAAAGAACGGACAGCCGGGCGGATTTTTCGGCAGTAAACCCGGAAAGTAGCCAGTTGCAGCTGACACCTCCCGGGCTTACCTCACCTAATCACTAGCTTTCGAAACGAGTTCCTTACAGACGGTAGCTGGCCGTGGCCGAGAAGTTGCGGGGAGCAATGGGGTTCACGCTGTTGTCGTCGTGCATGTTGTAGCTCAGCTCGTTGAGAATGTTGGCCAGCTTCACGCGCAGCGACACCCGCTCGTAGCTGTAGCCCAGCGAGGCATCGAACTGCGTGTAGTTGGGGATGGTAATGAACTTGTTGGCGTCCGCCGTTTTCCAGGCCAGGCCGGTAGCCGGGTCGAGCAGGCGGGGGTTGCGGCCGGCCAGCTTATCGCCCACGTAGTAGGTGGTGAAGCCGGCGCTCAGGCCCCGCAGGAAGGTATTGTTGCCAAAGGTGCTGCTGAAGTTGTAGAACAGGCTCAGGTTGGCCGTGTGCGCCGGGTTGTAGCGCAGGCGGCTGCCGTTTTCGTAGATGTTGCTGTTGGTGTAGGCCGTGTTGTTGTAGCTGTAGCCGGTAATCACCGACCAGCCATTCACGGGCTTGCTCTGCACGTCCACTTCCACGCCTTTGCTGGTTACCTGGCCGGCCAGCTCCTGGGGGCTGGGCGTGCGGGAGGTGCCGAAGCGCGGGTCGGTGGGCAGAATGCTCTGCGACTGGTTGCTGTTCACGATGCGGTAAGCCGTGATGTTGGCCGACAGAGCGCCTTTGAACAGGTCGTTCTTAATGCCCACTTCGTACTGGTCAATCAGGGAAGGAGCGAGGCTTTTGCCTTCCAGGTCGAAGCCCGTGTTGGGCGTAAACGAGTTGGAATAAGAAGCAAACAGAGCCGTGGTTTTAACGGGCTGGAACACCACGCCCAGGCGGGGCGAGAAGGCATTGTCGTAGCGGCGGTTGTTGACCAGCGTGCCGGCTACCGGTGCGGGCTTGGTGTTGCGGTTCACGAACGTGTTGTAGTAGTACACGTCGCTGGGCGTTTCCTGGTAGCTCCAGCGCAGGCCGGCCAGCACCTTGATTTTCTCCGTCACGCTCAGCAGATCCTGCACGTAGAAGCCGGCGCGGCGGGTGTTGCCCTTAGTGTAGGTGTTGCGCACCAGGTCCTGGAAGCCCGTCAGGCGCTCCTTGGGCTGGGCAATGACCTTGTTAGGGTCCAGGATGTTGATAATATCGAAGGCCGTGTTAGCCGCGTTAGCCGTCAGCTTCGAATCGGGGTTGGTGTAGGCAATGGCTGTCGTCTGGTACTGGTCGGCATCGGCGCCCAGCAGCAGGGTGTGGTCCAGGAAGCCGGTGCGGAACTTGCCGGTCAGGTCGAACTGCGCCAGGTAGTAGTTTTCATTCGTTTCGGAGCGCTGCAGGCCGCGGGTCAGGTTGCCGTAGGTAGCGGGCACGGCGCTGGCCACGGGGCGGGAAGCGCTGCGCTGGGCGTTGGCATAGCGCTGGAAGCCGGCCACGCCCCGGATCTGCCAGTTGTCGTTCAGGCGGTTGGTCAGCGTAGCGGTGGTGCTGGTCTGGTTGGTCGCGTTGTTGGCACCGTCCACGTTCAGGAAGCGGGTGCGCGACTCCTGGATCTGGTAGTCGATGGCCCCGATGCCGTAGTCGGGCGTGCGGTTGTCGCGCAGGTAGTCGCCCTCCAGCACCAGGGTTGTGTTGGGCGTCAGCTCAAACAGCAGGGAGGGGTTCACATACACGCGGTCCGACTCTACTTTGTCGCGGAAGCTGTTGGCCTTTTCGGCGGTGGCGTTAATACGGAAGGCTACTTTCTGGCTGTTGCCCACGGCACCGTATACGTCTACCGTTGGCTTCCAGAAACCGAAGGAGCCCACGCGCAGACCTACCGAGCCGCCGCGCTCAAACTGCGGCTTCTTGGTCACCAGGTTTAGCACGCCGCCGGCCGCTACGTTGCCGTAGAGAATGGCGGTGCTGCCTTTCAGTACTTCCATGCGCTCCAGGGAGCTGGCTTCGGGCATTACGCCGTTGTTGAAGCGCACCCCGTTCTTAAAGGTGTTGTTCGAGCCGTAGGCGAAGCCCCGGCTGCCCAGCTCTTCCTGCGTACCGCCGGTGGTGCTGGTCACGTACAGGCCGCTGATGTTGGCCAACGCGTCGCTCAGGCGCAATACCTGCTGCTGCTCCAGCACCTGCCGGTCGATGGTAACGGCAGCCTGGGGCAAATCCAGGGGGGCAATGGGCATCTTGCTGATGCTGGCGGGACGCTGGTTCAGGCTGCGCTGCTCCATGATTTTCACCTCGGCCAGCTCGTGCTCATTGATGCGCAGCGTGGTGGTAGGCAGGGTAGTGGTTTTGCCAGCTACCACTTCCACCGATGTTTCCTGGGTCACGTAGCCCAGGCCGCTGATATGCAGCAGCTGCACGCCAGCTTCGGCCCGGAGCTTGAAGCTGCCATCGGCTTCGGTATTGACGCCGGTGCCGGCTTTTTTCAGGCTCACCGAAATGTTTTCCAGGGGCGCGCCGTCGGTGCCCACCAGCTTTCCTACAATCAAGCCGCTTAAGGTCTGTGCCCAGCTGGTAGCTGGCAAAAAGAAGGTCAGAAGCAGGAGCGGAAGGAGTAGGGAACGGCGCATTAGTTATTTAGAATCGTTAAACTTAAGACAAAGGTGAGGCTAGTTTAGAATTCATCCAAATAAAATATCAGTTTTTTAGAATGAATCTACTTTACCGGGAGGCGCAACGGGGAGCAGCAACTTTATAGTTGCGCTCAATACCTAGGTAAGGTGCTGATTGCCATGCGCTAGATGACTGACTAGTTGGCTTACCCAGTGGCCACCGTAATCTTGGGTTTGCCCTCCGCGCTTATCTTCGTCTATGCTGGACCACCTCAAAGCCTATCTCCAAAATAAGCTGCCCCTTACCGATGCCCAGTTCGGCGCGCTGGGCCGGGTGCTGGTGCCGAAGGAGCTGAAGCGGCAGCAGCAGCTGGTGCGGCAGGGTGAGGTGGGCCGCTACGGAGCCTTCGTGGCGCAGGGCTGCCTGCGCAGCTTCGTGGTCGATAAGAAGGGCAAGGAGCACGTGCTGCAGTTTGCGCCCGAAAACTGGTGGATAGCCGACCAGTACGGCCTGATTCACCACGAGCCGGCGTTGTTTTCTATCGATGCGCTGGAAGACTCCCGGGTGCTGCTCTTCGGGCCCGACTTCTACCAGCAGCTGCCCCAGCTCGGGCCGCCGTTCCAGGCCTTTTTCTACGAGCTGCAGCAAAACAGCTTGCAGGCCATGCAGAAGCGCCTGATTGCCACGCTCAGCGCCACGGCCGAGGAGCGCTACCTCGACTTTATCCGGACCTATCCCTCCCTGACTCAGCGGCTGCCCCAGCGCCTGATTGCCGCCTACCTGGGCATCACGCCCGAGTCGCTGAGCCGTATCCGCAAGGAACTGGCGGGCCACCGGTAGCGGTAAGGTTTTCATAAGCGGCTCTTTTTCTGTCTTGCGGGTGCCACGGCTACGCTTCGCGAGGACACGACGAGCAGACGAACAGCAGCACATTCATTTCTTATCCTACATCAAGGCAGAAGGGAAGCAAGCCGGATAATTTTGTTGTGTACCTACGGAAGCAGTATGAACCGCACCACCTTTCTTAAAACGCTGGCTCTGCTGCCCCTTGTCTCCGCCATGAACCTACACGACATTCATACAACCGCCACTTCCTTTGCCCGCACCGAGCGGATGCCCGTACTCTTCGTGGGCCACGGCTCCCCGATGAACGCCCTGGAAGACAATGCCTTTACGCGCCGCATGAAGCGGCTGGGCCAGGAAATCCGGCAGCGCCAGGTGCCCAACGCCATTCTGGTGGTGTCGGCGCACTGGCTCACGCGCGGCACCTTCGCGGGCCTGAACGAGCAGCCCGAAACCATTCACGACTTCGGCGGCTTTCCCCAGGAGCTGTTTGCCATGCAATACCCCGCGCCCGGCGCGCCCACGTTTGCCCAGTCCATCATCGAGCACGTGGCCGACGTGCACGGCTCCCACGACTGGGGCCTCGACCACGGCACCTGGACCATTCTGCACCACCTGTTCCCGGAGGCCACCATTCCCGTGTTTCAACTGAGCCTGGACGTTACCAAATCCATGCAGCAGCACTTCGACCTGGCCCGGCAGCTGCGGTTCCTGCGCGACCGGGGCGTGCTCATTATCGGCAGCGGCAACATCGTACACAACCTGCGCCAGAGCATGCCCAAGCTGATGCAGGGCGACGCGACGCCCTACGCCTGGGCCACCGAGTTCGACGAGTGGGTGAAAGCTAAAATCGACCAGCGCGACTTTGCCAGCCTAGTGAAGTATCAGCAGCTGGGCGGTGCCAGTGGCCAGCTGGCCGTGCCCACCACCGACCACTACCTGCCGGTGCTCTACAGCCTGGGCCTGGCCGACGAGGAGGAGGATATTACCCACACGTTCGAGGAAGTGAGCTATGGTGGCCTGAGCATGCGCACGTTTATGGCCGGCTAGAGGCCCGTATTTCTGCATTTCTAGCCACTGAAAAGCCCCGCCGTACGCACTGTACGGCGGGGCTTTTTTGTTGACCGATTGTTCAGACTGTATGTACCAAGTCAAGCATAGCAGCACGAAAACAGGCCGGAGCAAGTGCCAAAAAGCGGCTTAGCGGGATAAAGCAAGAAGCTTTTCCTACACTTGCAGCCATGCAAGAGCTGCTCCACCCCGATTTGCCTTTTCGCCTCAATGGCCGCCTCTGGATTGAAGGCCCCACCGAACGGTTTATGGGCATCGGGCGGCTAGAGCTGCTGGAGAAGATTGACCGCCTAGGCTCCATCTCCCGGGCCGCGCAGGAAATGCAGATGTCGTATAAGCGGGCCTGGGACCTGGTCACGTCCATGAACCAGCAGGCGCGCGAGCCGCTGGTGAGCACCCAGGCCGGCGGCAAGCAGGGCGGGGGAGCCGTCGTGACGGAGGCCGGCCAGCAGATGATACGGGAGTTTACGGCCCTGCAAGCCCGGTTTCAGGCCTTTCTGGCCGAAGAATCCCGCCACCTGGCGCAGTAGCGCTGCCTGGTCAGGCACCTGGGTTACGCTGCGTTACCCAACCCCTGAGAAAGACGGGCGCGAAAACTATTGCCGTCCGCAAGCGTTATGTTTGAGAAAATATAACGACCGGATATTGCTTGTGGCGCCTATGCTGAACGTTACCCGAAGGGAATGGCTGTGGAATGGAAAACCTCTAGGGTTGCTGCTCATTCTGGGGATGAGCCCGGGTATCGGGCTGGCCCAGGTGCCTGTCGCTCTGCCCGCCGACAGCACGCGGCAGCTGGAGCTGGCCGAAGTAGTCGTGACGGCCTCGCGCGTGGAGGAGAGCATCCTCAAGTCGCCGGTGACGGTGGAGAAGCTGACGGCGCGGGCCCTGCACCTGACGCCCGCGCCCTCCTTTTTCGACGCGCTGGAAGGGGTGAAGGGCGTGCAGGTGCTCACGCCCAGCCTGGGGTTTAAGGTGCTCAACGCCCGAGGCTTTGCCAATACCACCAACGTGCGCTTCGTGCAGCTCGTGGATGGCATCGATAACCAGGCCCCCCACATCGGCGGACCTATCGGCAACGTGCTGGGGCCAAGTGATTTGGATATTGCCAGCGTGGAAATCGTGCCGGGCACGGCCGCCGCGCTCTACGGGCTGAATGCTATTAACGGGCTGGCCAACTTCAGCACCCGCAACCCGTTCAGCTCCGAGGGGCTGAGCGTACAGCAGAAGACCGGGGTTAATCATTTGAACGACAGCAATGTGGGCGTGAAAGCCTACGCCGAAACCAGTGTGCGCTACGCCCGGGTGCTGGTCCCGAAGCTGGCTTTCAAAGTGAATGGTACCTACAGCCGCGGCTACGACTGGGTTGCCAACGACCAGACCGAGCTGAACCCGGCCGGCAACGCCACCACCGGCCTGCTGGGCCCGGATAACCCCGCCCTCGACCCGGTGAACAGCTACGGCAACGAGTCGTCGAACCGGCTGACCTTCCGGCGCGGGGGCAAAACCTACTCGGTGGCCCGCACCGGCTACGACGAGCGGGACGTGGCAGACTACCGCCTGCAGCTGGGCAAAGCCGACGCGGCGCTGTACTACCGGCCGCGGCCCGCCACCGAGCTGAGCTACACCTACCGCGGGGCCTGGTTCGACAACGTGTATCAGCGCTCCAACCGCTTTCAGCTGGAGGGCTACCGGCTGCAGCAGCACGCCCTGCAGCTGAGCAGCCCCGTGGTGCAGGCCCGTGCTTACCTGACCCGGGAAAACACCGGGCGCAGCTACAACCTGCGCTCCATGGCCGAAAACCTGGACCGCAGCTACAAGCCCGACAACGTCTGGCTGAGCGACTACGGCACGGCCTACGACCAGGCCATCGGCGCGGGCCAGCCGGTGGCTCAGGCCCACCAGGCCGGGCGCGTGGCCGCCGACGCGGGCCGCTACCAGCCCGGCACCGCGCGGTTTGACCAGCAGCGCGGGGAGCTGCAAAACATCAACAACTGGGACCAGGGTGCAGCCCTGCGCGTGCAGGCCAACCTGGTGCATGCCGAAACCCA
>NZ_JAJADQ010000033.1 GCF_020447315.1 Hymenobacter nitidus | reverse complement strand
TTTGAGTTGCTGGACCTGCTTGTTGAGGTCGATGAGGTGCAGGGTAAGCTCCTCCACTTTCTTGAGCAGCAGCACGTTCATCTCGCCCAGGTTGGCCCCGTTGGCCGTTACCTCGGCCGTAGTCGGAATCTCGGGCAGGTGCTTGTTCTGCGTCACGTAGGCCTCCAGCTCGGGCAGCGGGGTGAGCTTATAGTCCTTCTCGAAGACGTAGTCGGCCCAGTTGCCGGGGGTGTCGGCCAGGATGTAGAGCGAGGTGGCCGTCACTTTGCCGTAGACCGAGAGCTTGGCGTCGGCGTGCACGCCGGTGCTGAGCTTGTTGCCGATCTGCAGGCGCCCGTCGGGCGAGAGGCTCATGCGAATCAGGCCGGGCATGTTCGCGTCGCTGATGGTCTGCCCGCCGGCGCCGGCGTTGGCCGTGGGCAGGGTCAGGAACATGAGCGAGCCGCCGATGCCGCCCACGATGGCCGCAGCCCCGTTGTTGCCCCCGTCGGAGTAGGTTTTCCAGGTGCTGGTCCAGTAGTTCTGCTTGCTCAGGTTGAAGCCCACGTAGGAGCTGCTCCACAGGTTGGTGGAGTAAGCCGAGCCAATACCCAACGAG
>NZ_JAJADQ010000032.1 GCF_020447315.1 Hymenobacter nitidus | reverse complement strand
CAGGCGGGGCGGAAAGTATACCGCAGCGGGGACCAGGTGGTGCGCCTGCCCAGCGGGCAGCTGCAGTACGTGGGGCGTTTCGACGACCAGGTCAAGGTGCGCGGCTACCGCGTCGAGCTGGGTGAAGTCCAGCACGCGCTGCTCCAACTCCCCGGCATAGGTCAGGCCGCTGTGGTAGCCGCCACCAACGAAGGTACCACCGAACTGGTGGCCTACGTGGTAGCGGCCAATGGACAAAAGGTAGAGGAAGCTACCGTGCGTACGCAATTACAAGCGCAGTTGCCCGCCTACATGGTGCCTAGTGCGGTGCTGGTTCTCGCAGCTCTGCCCGTAACGGCCAACGGCAAACTCGATACCAAGGCCCTGCCCGTAGTAGGCCAGCAGCGCGCTGCCGGCCGGGACTACCAGGCCCCGCAGGGGGAGGTGGAAGAACAGCTGGCCGCCGTGTGGAGCAGTGTGCTGCGCCGTGAGCCAGTGGGCCGCCAGGACAACTTCTACGACCTCGGCGGTGACTCTATTAAGTCAATTCTGGTCGTTTCGCGTCTGCGGCAGAAAGGCTACTCGGTTGAGGTAGCCGATATTCTTAGCTACCCCATATTGTCTGAGCTGGCGCAGCGTGCTGTTAAGCTCACCCGGCAGATTTCTCAGGTCCAGATTACCGGCGACGGTGAGTTGAGCCCCATTCAGCACTGGTTTCTGAACAGCGACCAGCCTGATAAACATCATTACAACCAGTCGGTGTTGCTGCAGAGTGCTTCGGCGCTGCAGGCCGAGGGGTTGCGGCAAAGCCTGGCCCAGCTGCTTCTGCACCACGACGC
>NZ_JAJADQ010000031.1 GCF_020447315.1 Hymenobacter nitidus | reverse complement strand
CAGGCGGGGCGGAAAGTATACCGCAGCGGGGACCAGGTGGTGCGCCTGCCCAGCGGGCAGCTGCAGTACGTGGGGCGCTTCGACGACCAGGTCAAGGTCCGGGGCTACCGCGTCGAGCTGGGTGAAGTCCAGCACGCGCTGCTCCAACTCCCCGGCATAGGTCAGGCCGCTGTAGTTACGACGGCCATTGGTGCTGACAACAGCATGTTGGAGTTGGTGGCCTACGTGGTACCGGCCAGCGGCGAGACTATCGATAGTGACACATTGCGCGCGGCACTGCATACGCAGCTGCCGGCTTATATGGTGCCCAGCCACCTGGTGGTACTGGCGGCCTTGCCCGTCACGGCCAACGGCAAACTGGACCGCAAAGCCCTGCCCGACCCCGCGCAGAGCATCCAGAGCCAGCGGGCCGCCCGCTACCAGGCTCCGCAAGGCGAAGTGGAAGAACAGCTGGCCGCCGTGTGGAGCAGCGTGCTGCGCCGCGAGAACATCAGCCGCCAGGACAACTTCTACGACCTCGGTGGTGACTCCATTAAAGCGGTGATGGTCGTGTCCCGCCTGAAGCAAGCTGGCTTCAGCCTGAAAGTGGGGGATGTTCTGCGCACCCCCGTTCTACATGAATTAGCTGAACAAGCTCAGATTCTTACTCGCCACATCAGCCAGGAGCCCATTGTGGGGCCTGGCGAGCTAAGCCCGATTCAACACGAGTTCTTTGGGCATAGCAAAGTTGACGAGCACCATTACAACCAGTCGGTATTGCTGCAGAGTGCTTCGGCGCTGCAGGCCGAGGGGTTGCGGCAAAGCCTGGCCCAGCTGCTTCTGCACCACGACGC
>NZ_JAJADQ010000030.1 GCF_020447315.1 Hymenobacter nitidus | reverse complement strand
ATGCTCGCCCACAGCCAGGCCCCGCTCACGCTCACGGCCGAGCTCTACGAGCAGTTCCTCGCCCAGGCCGCGGCCTACCCCACGACGGCCCCCGTGCTCGACGCCGAGGCGGCCGAGCCCACGGCCTATGTCATCTACACCTCCGGCTCGACCGGGCAGCCCAAGGGCGTGGCCGTGGGCCACGGCTCGCTGCGCAACTACTGTCAGTGGTTTGCCCACGAAGCCCAGCTCAGCGAGCAGGACGTCTCAGCCCTGCTGACCAGCTACAGCTTCGACTTGGGCTACACGGTCTTGTTTCCCACCTTGCTCCGCGGGGCCCGGCTCTGCCTGGCCGCCCCCGAGCAGGTGCTGGCCCAGGCCGGGGCCACCCTGGCCTGGCTCGACACGGAGCAGGTCTCGGTGCTGAAGCTGACCCCGTCCTTGGTGCAGGGCCTGGTGCTGAGCCAGGGCGTGGCGGCCCTGGCCCGGGTGGGCCGGCTGCGCCTGCTCGTCTGCGGCGGGGCCACGATGGCCGCCGCCGACATGGCGGCCCTGCTGGCCAGTAACGCGCAGCTGCGGGTCTTCAACCACTACGGGCCGACGGAGACGACCATTGGCGTGTGCTTCCAGCCCTTGACGGGGGAGAGCATCGGCGGGTTTGTGGCCCAGCCCGTGCTGGGCGGGCCCATTGCCAACGTGGAGCTGCTCGTCGTTGATGGGCAGGGCCAGCTGGTGCCCGTGGGCGTGGTGGGCGAGCTGCTCATCGGCGGGGCGGCCCTGGCCCAGGGCTACCTGCACGCGCCGGACTTGACGGGGCAGAAGTTTGTGGCCCACCCGCAGGCGGGCCAGGCGGGGCGGAAAGTATACCGCAGCGGGGACCAGGTGGTGCGCCTGCCCAGCGGGCAGCTGCAGTACGTGGGGCG
>NZ_JAJADQ010000002.1 GCF_020447315.1 Hymenobacter nitidus | reverse complement strand
TCGCCGATGCCGCGGCCACAGCCGCTACCATCGGCGACGAGCCCCTGCAGCACTACCAGGATTTTCGGGGCCAGGTGCCGGTCGTGGTGTGTGAAAACCGCCGCACCGGCCTCGAAACCCTGCTGCACGAAGCTCCCGAGGTGACGGCCGTAGTCCTCGACGATGCCTACCAGCACCGGCGCGTGCGGCCCACCCTGAATGTGCTGCTGACCGAGCAGCAGCGGCCTTTCTACCACGACTACGTATTGCCGGCCGGGCGTTTGCGCGAAAGCCGCGGCGGGGCCCGGCGGGCCGATGTGGTCATCGTCACGAAGTGTGAACCGGAGCTGACGGAGGCCGAGCAGGCGGCAATGACAGCGCAAGTGCGGCGCTACGCCCGGCCCCGGGTGCCGGTGCTGTTTTCCGCCTATGCCTACGGGGCGCCGGTGCCGGTGGGCGGCGCTGCAACGCCTGAGAGCCCTGAAATCGTGCTGCTGACGGGCATTGCCCAGCCGGGTCCGTTGCGCGACTACCTGACCCGGGCCGGCTACCATATTGCGCACCACGCCGCCTTTGCCGACCACCACGCATTTACCGCGGCTGATATTGCCACTCTCACTGGGCAATTACGGCCCGGGCAAAGCGTTTTTACCACGCAAAAAGATGCGGTCCGCCTGCTCGAGCCCGCGCTGCGGGCGGCAGTAGCGCCGCTGCCGGTTTTCTACATTCCCATCCAGGTTCAGTTTCTGGCCGATGGCGCTGCCCAATTGCAGCAGTTGGTTTCTCCTTTATTTCAGCCCCACGCTGTTGTCTGATCTGCTCGTTCCGCTGTTTCGTTTCCCCTGCTCCCTGCGCCGCGTTGTTTTCGGGCTGGTGCTCGGCTGCTGCCTGCTGCTGCCCGTCCTGGGCCGGGGCCAGGTGCTCGACGATTCGACCAAGGTGCTGTATGGCGCCAAAACTACCCGCGTGCTGCGCGAGGCCGATATTCTGCGCGAGCAGTACGAGGGCCGCATCATCGATACGACCCTGACCAACCAGATGCAGGCCCGCTACTGGTTTCACGACAGCACGTTTCAGCAGGACCTGGGCAACATCGGCACGGCCTCGCGCCGCCTGCTCTGGGAGCCCAACGTGGAGCTGGGCACCCGCTTTGGCCGCAACGCCTTCGATAAGTACGTGCGCAACTCGGCTACCATTCCCTACTACGATACCCGCTCGCCCTACACGTTTTTCCGCTTTATTCAGAGTGGGGCCGGCGAGCAGGTCTTTGAGTTGTCCTATACCCGCAGCCTGGGCAAAAACCTGAACGTGGGCCTGGCCTACGAGCGGTTTGCCTCCAATAAGGCTCTGCAGTCTGCCAGTGAGCGGGAGGGGCAGGCCGAGCACTCCAACGTGCTGCTGTTTGCCCGCTACCAAACCAAAGACGACCGGTACCACGCCTTATTCAACATCAGCACGGCCCGGCACCGCGTGGCCGAGCAGGGCGGCATCCGCTACCAGCCCGCCGACCGGCAGGCAGACGGCACCTTTAACCCGCGCAGCCTGTTCGACTACGCCCTGGAACGCGTGAACCTGACCCGGGCCCTGAACGTGGACGACCGGGACGAGGTGCGTCTGGTGCACACCTACCGGCTGCTGGGCAAAGGCCTGACGGCCTACCATATCTTCGACTGGAAGCGGCAGTTCAACAAGTACAGCGACGAGCAGCTCGTCACCGACCCGCTCACCCAGCGGCTGCAGTTCTACCCCGATACGCTGCTGAGCGCCTCCCTGACCAACGACCGGGCCGAGTACCAGCAGGTCGAAAACACGGTGGGCCTCATGGGCCACACGCCCGCCGTGGAATACCGCCTCTACGGCCGCTACCGCGACTCCGAACTGCGGGCCAAGAGCTTCCTGGGCACTACCAATACGGTGTCGCCGACCTACAGCATGCAGTACTCCAACGTCTACTTGGGGGGGACGGCCGGGTTTCGCTACCGCAAGCTGATTGCCATCGAAGCGGCCGGTGAGGTGCTGGCCCTGCAAACCGGACCCGAAACCAAGGAGCTTAGTGAGTTCTGGGGCCGGGTTTCGGCCCGCCTGGGCCCCGTGAGCGGCGAATATCTGATTACCTCTTACTCGCCTACGCTCACCCAGCAGCGCTTCGAGGGCAACCACTACGCCTGGAACCACAGCGGCGGGGAAGGCGCCAGCGGCCCACCCGAGTTCAGGAACACGCTGGTAAACCAAATCACGGGGCGGGTAGCCCAGAAGCTGGGCCGTCACTACGTGGATGCGTCCGTCAGCGGGGTTACGATCAACGACCTGGTGTACTACTCCCAGGACTCGGTGGCTACCGCCCGGGGGTATCGGGAGGCTTTCCGGCGCGACGGTATTCCCCTGCAGCTAAACGAGGCCAAGCTGCTGCTGATTGGCTCCCTGCGCCACCGCTTCAACCTGGGTAAGTTCTTCTTCGACAACCAGGCTACTGCCACCAGCGGCGGCTCGGGCGAGGGACTGCGCATTCCCGGGCTGGTGGCCAACGGCAAGGTCTACTACCAGAACTACCTGTTTAAAAAGGCGCTGTTCGGGCAAATCGGGGCTGAAGTGTACTACCAGTCGCGCTTTAAGGGCTACGGCTACAGCCCCAGCAACCAGCAGTTCTACGTGCAGGACCGCTTCACGAGCCGCAACTTCGCGGTAGCCGATGTGTTTCTGATTACCGATATTAAAACGGTTTCCGTCTTTCTGAAAGTGGCCTACGTCAATCAGGGCTTCTACAGCTTCGGCAACGGCTACTTCCCGACGCCCTTCTACACGGGCCTGCCCCGGCGGTTTCAGTTCGGCATCCGCTGGCAGTTTTTCGACTAACTCTCTTCCGCAAAACGCCCTCCGCGAGGCGGGAAATGCTATGGACGCATCCGAATCCAAGGAAAAAACCATCCTCAAGCTCAAGCTCAATACCGACCCGCGCTGGGTGGATATTGCCAGCAAAAACATCGAGGATATCCTCGTCGACCACGCCTATTGTGAGCAGAAGGCGGCCAGCACCGGCATTTCGCTGATCGTGAAGTACCCCGAGAAAACGCGCCTCGTCGACGAGCTGACCGCCCTGGTAGCCGAGGAGTGGGCCCACTTCGAGCGGGTACTGCTCGAGCTGCGCAAGCGCGGGTTTGAACTGGGGCCCCAGCGGCGCGACGAGTACGTGGTGCAGCTCATGACCCACGTGCGCCGCGGCGACCACCGCGACCGGCAACTGATGGATATGCTGCTGGTAAGTGCCTTAATAGAAGCGCGTAGCTGCGAGCGGTTCAAGCTTTTGTGGAAGCACATTCCCGACCCCGAGCTGAGCAAGTTTTACTACGAGCTGATGGTCTCGGAAGCGGCGCATTTCGTGAGCTACGTGGATCTGGCCAAGGAATACCGCGACCCCAAAGAGGTGGATGCCCGCCTGCAGGAGCTGCTTAAAATAGAGGGCGACATTATCACCAATCTGCCGGTGCGGGACGACCGGATGCACTAGCGGAAAGTATGGCCGGAATATTGGTAATGAAAAATCAGACACTCCTCTTAGGCTTTTGACTAAAACGTTTTACTTTACCAACTATGAAAGCAGTATACGCATTGCTACTTCTGGTTTTTGCCGCCGTTTCGTCTTTTGCACAGGCGCCGCCCGCTCAGGTCGACTTCTGCGGGCAGCAGTATGAGGTGCCGGCCGGAGCCACGCTGGTGTCGCCCTACGAGGTGCGCGCCGAAAAATTCGACATCGTCCTGATGTACCTGAACCCGGCCGATCTGCGCAACGGGGCCCCGGCCGACTACACCAAGCAGCGCGTCAAGAAGGTGAAGGGCAAGGAGCTGCAGGAAATATCCTGCTTTATTCAGGGGGCGCCCGCCAAAGCCTTTAAGTATGGCTACGCGACGGAAAAGGGCATGGCCTACGAACTGCTGGCCTACGGCGTCACCAAGGGGCAGCCGGTCATGATTCAGCTTACGCTAGACGTGGACCCCTACAACAACGTGGAAATCCCCGAATTTGCCCGTCAGTTCGTCCACTTCGATAAGTAAGGCCGAAAGCCAGCGGAGAGGTTAGCTTGTCGGAAAGCCGCAACGAAAAGAAGCCCGGTTCCTGCTGCTGTAGCAGGAACCGGGCTTCTTTTCTGTTCAGTGCCCGTAGGTGAGGCTATTGAGCCGGTGGGGTTTCTCTCTGGCGCGAGTTCAACAGGCCCGGCGGCACCGACAGCTCGCCCGTGTGCGAATCAATGATGCCGTTGCGCTCGTCCTCGATATTGGTGGCCTGGGTGTACACGTCGCCGGCAATGGGCCGGGCCCGCAGCTCCCGCTTGAACTGCCGGATCCGCTCGGTGCGCTCTTCGCCGGCCTGAGGGCCGCCATAGTCGGCAAAGCCGAAACCGCCCCATTCGCTAACAATCAGGGGCTTTTGGCGGCGGTAGAAGAAAGGGTCGCCGATAACTAGCGGGAAGGCAGCCACGCCTATAAGCTCACCCGCCACGAGCCGGTCGAGCAGGTTTTGCCAGTGGGGCAGGTCGGGCGTGTAGAGGTGGGCCGTGAGCAGGTCGGACTTCAGACGCCCCTCGGCGGAAATATGCTGCCATCCGTCGTTGTCGACCACCAGAAACTGCGGGTGCTCGATCTGCATGAAGTGGTAGGTTTCCGTGATGTAGCGGCGCGTATCGGGGTTGGTGGCAATATCCTGGCAGCCCCAGTCCTCATTATACAGGCTCCAGATGACCACCGAGGGGTGAGACTCAATCAGGGCCAGCATGCGCAGCAGCTCTTCCTGGTGGTTCTGGCGGCTGCGCGGACTCGACGCGTGGGGGCTGGGCACTTCCACCCAGAGCAGCAGGCCCAGCTCGTCGGCCAGGTTGTAGATGCGCGGATCGACGCCGGCAATGTGCACGCGCACCAGGTTGCAGCCCAGCTGCTGCATAGCGTGCATGTGGCGCTGCATTTCCTCGTAGGTGGCCGTGCCGGGCTGATACAGAATCCCGTCGAGGTAGGTGGGCTCGTTGTTCAGATACACGTGCCGGCCCCGCGACTCAATCTTGCGCAGACCAAAGTGAGTTTCAATCTGGGCCACGTAGCCTTCCGCATCAATGAGCTGCGCCACGAGCTGGTACAGGTTGGGCGTTTCCGGCGACCACAGCCGGGCATCGGGCATCTCCAGCACTACCCGCTGTTGCTTCTGGCCCGCTTCGAGGCGCAGCGAAAAATCGGAAGCGTAGAGCGGCGGCGCCCCGTTTTTGCGGCCCCGCTCATACACCTGCAGGCGCAAGGTGTAGCACCCTGGGTCGTGGATGCGGGTGGTGAGGTTGAAGCGCACCAGCTTGTCTTCCACCACACTATCGACGCCCACGCGGGAGCGGAGGCGGTTGCGCTCCACCATTTCCAACCACACGCTGCGCACGGCCCCCGTAAACGTCTGGTACCAGATACCACCGCGCTTGTAGATGTGCGACTCCTGCTTGCCGCGGGTGGTTTCCGCGTCCATCGTGTCGGCAATGCGCACGGTCAGGCGGTTTACCCGGTGCAGGTTTTCTTCGCGCAGTTCGTAGGAAAACGACGTGTATTCGCCGTAGTGCACGTCTTCGCCCTCAATGGTGCGCAGTTGCCGGCCGTTCAGCCACACCCGCGTCTCGTAGCCGCAGGCCCCGAAGGTGAGTTGAAACATGGAGCGTAGCAGGGGCTCCTCAATTTCGGGCAGGGTGAATTCCCGCTCGTACCAGGCCACCACCTTGTCGTGCCACACCGAGGGCTGGTTCTGGCCCTTGGCCTGGGCCATATGGGTTTCGATGGAGCCGGGCCACTGGGCTTTGTGCTCGTAGGTATAGCCCAGGTGCCAGCCGTCGCGCAGGCCGCTGTCGTCGGGGTCGAGGGCAAAATTCCACTCGCCGTCGAGCAGCACGTGGTTATTTAGGCGTAGCACCGCCCGCGGCAGCGGGTTGGGCATTTCCTCAATGGGCTTGGTTTCCTCCTGGCTGGCCGACAGGCCATAGTTGATGTGCTCTAGGTTCATGCGAGGGGCGTTGGTAGAAGAAGAGTCGGGCAGGTGCCGCACCGACCAAGGTAGGGTTCTATACGAAGAGCGTACGCAGTTGCCGCGGGCAATGGCTTATTTCGAGCTGAACAATGCGCTTTCGGCTGAAAAAGTAAGGGGTAAAGCAGCGCGGGCAACGGACCGCCACCAACTGGACGCAACAAAAAAAGCCCGACCACACTGGGTCGGGCTGGAGCGGCGGGCAAAAACGCCGGGCTTAGGTTTTCTGCTTCTTCTTCTTGGCGGCCGGAAACAGGATATTGTTCAGAATCAGGCGGTAGCCGGGCGAGTTGGGGTGCAGGGCCAGGTCGGTGGGCTCTTCTTCCACTAAGTGCTGGTAGTCTTCCGGGTCGTGGCCGCCATAGAACGTCCAGGTGCCCTTGCCCAGCGTGCCGTGCATGTAGCGCACCTCGCCCGAGGCCTTGTTGTCGCCCATCACCACCACATCCGACTTAATAAGCGGCTTGCGGAAAGCCGTGGTCTGGCCCATAAAGCCCTTGACGGTTTTCTCGTGGTTCTGGGTCAGCATGGTAGGCACCGGGTCGTACTTGGCCGAGAAGGTGAAGAGCTGAAAGTAGTCGTTGTCTTCGTACACACCCCGCTCACCGGGCTGCATGTCGATGTTGGAATACTCGTACTGGTAGGGGTCGCGCACGATCTGGAAGTCCTTGAAAGCCAGGGTGCGGTTGAAGTTAAACTTGGATTGGGCCGTGGGGTCGGCCGGGTCACCGTCGTACATGCTTTCCACCATGTCCAGGCCCAGGCCGGCCAGGGCAATATCGTAGGTGTCGGTGGCCGAGCACATGGCAAACTGGAAGCCACCGCCGGCAATAAACTCCTGCATGCGGGTCACCACCGCGCCCTTCATCTGACTCACTTTAGTGAAGCCGTGGCGCTTGGCTGCCGCTTCCGACTCGCGCTGCTGCTGCTGGTACCAGGGCCGGTTGCGGTAGGAGGCGAAAAACTTGCCGTACTGGCCCGTGAAGTCCTCGTGGTGCAGGTGCAGCCAGTCGTACTTGGGCAGCACGCCGTTGAGCACGTCGTCGTCGTAGATTTCGGTGTAGGGAATCTCGGCGTAGGTCAGCACCAGCGTCACGGCATCGTCCCAGGGCTGCTTGCCCTTGGGCGTGTACACCGCAATTTTGGGCGCCTTCTCCAGCTTCATGATGTCCATGTTGGCGTTGGGGTCGGCTATTTCGGCCAAGATGCTGCCGTACTGGGCCTCAGAAATCACCTGGTAGGAAATGCCGCGCACGGCCAGCTCATTTTCCAGGCCCTGGGCATTTTCGCAGGCAAAGCTGCCGCCGCGGTAGTTCAGCAGCCAGTCGACCTCCACCTGCCGGGCCAGCAGCCAGTAGGCAATGCCGTAGGCTTTCAGGTGCTCTTTCTGCCCCTGATCCATCGGGATAAAGACGTGATTGGCCAGCGCAGCAGCCGGCGCACTAAGCCAGGTGGCCAGCAGTAGTAAAAAAGGCAGAAGTCGCTTCAGGTCCATCGGGTTCTGCTAAGTCGGGGAGGAGGGTACAACAACCGTACAACAAACCGACGCGGAGAATTCCGTTTGGGTTGCCAGGTCGGGCCGGCCGGGCCTAAACAAATGTAGCGAAACCGGCCGGTGTTTGCCGGAAAGTGGTTAGCTTGCGGAACCAGCCAATGGCCCTAAATCCGCGTTTACGCCCGATTTGACCCTTTTTGGCGCTTTGCCCTCGGTCGATTATTATCGTTGTCGCTATGCACCTGCTCGAAAACATCAAGGAGGCTTTCCGCTCTATTCACAGCAACCTGCTGCGCACCGTGCTGACGGCCCTGATTGTGAGTATCGGCATCATGTCGCTAGTGGGTATCCTCACCGCCATCGACGCCATCAAGTTCTCCCTGAACCAAACCTTTGCCAGCCTCGGGGCCAACTCCTTCGAAATCAAAGCCAAGGGCTACACCAACCGCGTCCGGCGCGGGGGCGTGCAGGGCAAAACCTACCCGGCCATTACCTACCTGCAGGCCAAGCAGTACAAGGAGCAAATTGGGGAAGAAGGGCAGGTGGGCATTTCCGCCTTCATTGCCGGGGCGGCCGAGGTGAAGGCCAACGGCCAGAAAACCAACCCGAACATGAGCGTGGTGGCCGGCGACGAAAACTACCTGCAGATTCAGAACTATAACCTCTCGCGCGGCCGGGCTTTTTCGGCTATTGAGCTCGAAAACGGCTCGAATGTGGCCATCGTGGGTAAGGAAATCACCGACAAGCTCTTTCCCAACCTGAGCCCGGTCGACCGTTACATCTACCTGCTGGGCCGCCGCTTTCAGGTGGTGGGCGAGCTGGAGAAAAGCGGCAGTACGATGGGCGGCGGCGGCGCCGACCGGACGGTACTGATTCCGCTGGAAACCGGCAACCAGATGCCCCGGCAGCGCGCCCTGACCTACGACGTGAAAACGGCCACCCTGCAGCCCGAAAACCTGACCTATCTCACCGGCATGGCTACCGGCGTGATGCGGGCCGTGCGCCACGACCAGCTGGGCCAGGAAGACAGCTTCGACGTGGAGCGCAGCGACTCGCTGGCCGGCAAGCTCGATTCGCTGTCGGGCAACCTGCGCATGGGCGGCGGCCTGGTGGGCTTTATTACGCTGCTCGGCGCCAGCATTGCCCTAATGAACATCATGATGGTGTCGGTCACGGAGCGGACCCGCGAAATCGGTATCCGCAAGGCCCTGGGCGCTACCTCCCGCCAAATCCGCCAGCAGTTTCTGATTGAGGCCATCGTTATCTGCGTGCTGGGCGGCCTGCTGGGCATCATCCTGGGCGTGACGATGGGCAACTCTATTTCCCTCTTTATTGGCGAAGGGGCCTTCCTCGTGCCCTGGTTCTGGATGAGCATGGGCCTGGCCATCTGCATTGCCGTGGGCCTGGCCTCGGGCTACTACCCGGCCAGCAAAGCCGCCGGCCTCGACCCGATTGAGTCGTTGCGCTACGAGTAGTTTCAGGGGAGAATTCCCTTTCTCAAAGCCGTCAGCTAATGCTCGGATTCTCCTTCCTGCTTTCCTTCCTGAGTCGGGGCCTCAACAGCCATAGTCAACGCCGGGCCGATGACGCGCAGCTTCGCCAGGAACTGCTGGCACATCAGCGTCGCCAACTGTTGCATGCTTCTATTCCGGAGGTGTACGCCGTCCAGGAGCAGTTCGGGGCCCGGTTTGAGGAACTTCGGTATCTACTCATCCAACACGATCCTGCCTTCCTTGGGCCTGTTGCTGCCGCTTCTCCTCTGTACGCGGAGCTAACTCGGACCCTGTTATATCAGCTGGACAAAGCCACGACTCAACTGCTCGTAGTGGAATTGGTGCAACGGGAAATCGGCTTGTGGTTTGGCCGCCATTACGCTGCGCAGAGCGGGGTAGGGGCCTTGGCAACGGCAATTGACGACTGGCGTCAGCAATAAATACTAACGCCCAGAACAAGGTAATTAAACTCCTGGGTTGAGTTTTCCTTCTAGCCTGTCCCGCTGAAAGAAGCCTAATAGTACCTAGCTGGGGCCGAAGAAGGGCCAGCTACAATAAGTCAACCCAGGTTGTCTATGTTCAGATCAGAGAGTGAAGTCGTACCGGCGACAGAACCACTACTGCGCCAAGATCTTCTGGTTGGATACGGCTAGGCGGGCCAAAGTTAATCTGCCGGGATGCGCTATGGCCTGCTGCGTTTGCGGTCGGAACTCCCAACAGCTTTGCGTTGCTACTCGATGAAGCCTACGTATTCCCCTACACGCGGCCGCAGTCCCGCACCATCTCATCAGCTTTCCTGGAAGACAGGTGGGAAAGAAAAAGCAAACAGAATAAGGAGGTAAAATATATTTTGTATACATTTGAGTAATAAAACATTTGGATATGGTAAGTACAGGAACAGTTGGGCAGCGCTTCACGCGGCTTATTGCTCATTTGGGGATATCAAAAAACGCTTTTGCCTCGTCGCTGGATAAGACCGCAACGGTTATTCAGCACATTGTGGATGAGCGTAATAAGCCGGGATTTGATCTTTTGTGCAAGGTCTTTGAAGTATATCCAAATGTGTCAAAGGATTGGCTCCTGCAGGGCACCGGACCTATGCTAACTACTGAGGCGCTAGTTGAAGCGGAGATTCCGAAAGCACGGGCCACAGCCAGCTTAAGAGCCGAAGGGCTGCGCCCAGCCGTCACTACCGTTGCCGCTCCGGCAGCTGAAGCAGAAGCTGGCCCGGTCGCTGAAATTCCGCCAGTACAAGCCCCCGAACCGGCAACTGTCCACTCACCTTCTGCCGCTGTAATACAATCTGTTTTGCCAGAACCAGTAGCTGCACCCGTCGTAGCCGCCGCTCCGGCCCCGCAGGCAGAAGCAACTGCTCCCGCTCCAGCCGCGGCTCAGCCCCAGCCCGACTCCAGCTGGCAGACGGCTTTATACACCCAACAAATGGCGCATCAGTTAGCCATGGCGGAACTACGGAACCAGCACTTGCAGGAGCAGCAGCGGATGATGCAGCAAATGATGGATCTGATGAAACAACAAATGTTTAAATAGTTTTTTAATCATTTGGGTATATCAAAAAGGCCTCGTCAATCCACTTGACGAGGCCTTTTTCTTTGGGCAAGCTGCTGGGTAGCGCTAAAAATATCAGTGCTGAAAAACTTCCACCCCGACTTCCTCGGCTTCCATCAAGTTCTGTGCATTAACAGCAGTGAGACGCAACTGCTTCAATTCGCCTACCAGCAACGGGTCGTACTTGGCCACCACCCGGATGTAGTTGGGGGTGAAGCCTTCCATTTGGCCGTTGGTTACGTCGTCTTCGAAGAGCACCGCGGTTTCAAGGCCCAGGTGTTGCTCGTAGAAAAAGCGCTTCTTCTTCTCGGATAAGCCTCGCAGCTGTGTGGTCCGCTCGTGACGGTGGCGGTCCTGCACGCGGCCGGGCAGGGAGGGAGCCAGCGTGTTTTCACGTTCCGAGTACGGGAAAACGTGCAGATAGCTGATATCCAGCTCATTCAGAAACTGGTAGGTTTCCAGGAAATCAGCCTCGGTTTCGCCGGGAAAGCCCACGATAACGTCGACGCCGATGCAGGCGTGGGGCATTACTTCCTTAATCAGGGCTACGCGCTCCTGGTACAGCTCGCGGCGGTAGCGGCGGCGCATCAGGCCCAGAATCTTGTTGGAGCCCGACTGCAGCGGAATGTGGAAGTGGGGCATAAACCGCTTGGAGCGGGCTACGAAGCGGATAATGTCGTCGGTGAGCAGGTTGGGCTCACAGCTGCTGATGCGGAACCGCTCGATGCCCTCCACCTCGTCCAGGGCCTGTACCAGGTCGTGGAAGTCTTCCAGTCGCTCCCGGTCGGGGCCCTGCAGGCCGAAGTCGCCCAGGTTCACGCCCGTCAGCACGATTTCCTTTACGCCAGTTTGGGCCAGCTGTTGCACCCGCTCCACTACGCTCTGTACGCTGCCCGAGCGGCTTTTGCCCCGGGCCAGTGGAATAGTGCAGAACGAGCAGGAATAGTCGCAGCCGTCCTGCACCTTGAGAAAGGTGCGGGTACGGTCGCCGTAGCTGTGGGCCGCGTGAAACTCGGTGGCCGCCGAAATCGGGGAGGCATAGACCTGGCCCGGCTGGCCCGCCGCCGGCTTTTCGAAACCCGCCAGAATATCGACGAGCTGAAATTTCTCGGCAGCTCCCAGCACGGCATGCACTCCCGGAATTTCGGCAATTTCCTGGGGCTTGAGCTGGGCGTAGCAGCCCACGATAGTCACGAAAGCCTCGGGATTGTGCTTCAAGGCCTCCTTTACCACCTTGCGACACTTCCGGTCGGCGTGGTCGGTGACGGAGCAGGTGTTGATGACGTAGATATCGGCCGCGTCCTCGAAAGGTACTTTGCTGAAGCCCCGCTCCTCAAACTGACGGCCGATGGCCGACGTTTCGGAGAAGTTGAGCTTGCAGCCCAGCGTATAAAAGGCAACTTTTCTGGTTTCCATAAGCAAGACCACAAAGATACAGCTTCGGAAGTTCAGGCGTTTGCCCGATCAGGAAATTAAGCGCCGGCGGAGTCGAAAAAGCCGGCTAAACTTTTTTGGATGACGTCCTGGGCCTAGGCCGCTGGGGCACGAGCTGCAGGCGCTGCTGGACCAAGTGCTTGAGGCCGGCCAAATCGGCTTTATTCAGCTCCTCGGCCGTAATGAAGGAGTGCAGCTCGCTGAAGTCATCCTTCAGGAATACGGCCGGCAGCCGCTCCTGGGCCAGCCACGGGTACACGGCGCTGAATTCGTCCCGGTGCAAAAACTGCGACTCCAACGGTAGGGAGTCGATAAAACTCTTCCACTCCGGCCGCATGCGCGTGCCATAGGTGATGGCGCACAAAGAGCAGGGATAGGTGGTGGGAGAAATCATTTTGTGCGCCAGATCCAGCAGGCCATTCAGTAGGCCGGCATCGGCGTTGTACACAAAAATAAGTTGCGGCATGGCCCTACCTACGAAAAGACTCCGGAAAGAAGATTGACCAGCCGGAAAGTTATTTGCGCATAAACTCGCCAAACGACACCTGCTCATACGCCTGCCCCTGCCGCAGCTGCTCACCAGTCACCGCCGAATCCTGGGCAATAACGCGGCGCGGCACATTATCGTAGGTCACGGTGCCGGCCGGGGTCACCATGCCGAAACCGTCGGTGAAGCAGTAGAAGGCGAAGGGCTGTCGCAGGGGCCGCAGCAAATCGTGACTCCAGGTATAGCCGGCGCTGGGCAGTTGCAGCTGGTGGAGCAGGGTAGCGGCCAGGTCGGTCTGGGAGCCTATCCGGTCGATAACGCGGCCCCGCGCCTTGGCCCGCAGCGCCCCGCCGGCCAGCACCAGCGGAATCCGGAATTTGCGGACACTCTCGTTGGGGTCGTTGCCGGGCAGCGTATGGCCGTGGTCGGCCACCACCACCAGCAGGGTATTGTCCCACCAGGGCTGCTGCCGGGCCGTCTGCAGGAAGCGGCCCAGGGCCCAGTCGGCATAGTAGACCGAGTTGCGGAACAGGGCCGTTTCGTCGGTGCCCGCGAACTTGTGCTTAATGGGAATCTCAAACGGCTCGTGGCTGCTCAGGGTGAAAGCCGTGACGAAAAAGGGGCTGGGCTGAGTTTTCAAATCCTGCAGCACCCTATCGAACAGTACGTGGTCCTGGGCGCCCCATTTCGAGTTCTGCTGGCTGATCGGGAAATCGGCCCGCTCGGTAAAGGCGTCGTAGCCGGCCGCCACGAGGTAGCTTTTCATGTTGGCAAACGACAGCTCACCCCCATAATAATAGTGCGAACGGTAGCCGACCTTCTCCAGCGAGCGGCACAGGTGGGGGAGCTGCTCGGTTTTGCGCGGGTACTTAATAATGCTGGTGGCCGGTTGGCTGGGGTAACCGCTGAGCAGGGCTACCAAGCCCTTCTGGCTCCGGTCGCCGGCCGCGTAGATATTGTTGAACAGCACGCCGGTACGGGCCAGGCTGTCGAGGTTGGGCGTTACGTCGGGCTCGCCGCCCGTGCTGGCCACGAATTTGCCCGTGAAGCTTTCCAGAATAACAAAGAGGACGTTGGGCCGCGTGGTGCGCAACAGGCGGGTAGTATCGGGCTGGGCGCTGGCCGGCACGTAGAGCTGGCGCACCAGGCGCGTGGCCGCCGAGTCGGCCATGAACTGGTAGGGGTTGGGCCCGGTGTTGTCAGTCAGTAAGGCCGAGTTGGCCATGTTCCAGGGGACATTCAGCGCGGCGTGGTTGGCGAAGGGCACCGTGGAGAAATACACGTCGCTCTGGTTGATGGGAATCTGCTGCAGCCCGCCGCGCAGGGGCACGATGAGCAAGGCCAGATACAGCACGCCGGCCAGCACGGCCCGGGGCCGGCCAAAGTGCGCGGGCAGGGGCGGAATGGGGCCTACTATCTTTTTATAGAGCCACCAGCCCAGTGCCAGCAGGCCCGCCAGAATACCAGTCAATAACAGAAGCGGCGCACTGCCGGCGGAGGCCGCCATTTCGTCCGGCGAGTTCAGATACTGCAGCGGAGTGGCATCGAGCCGGAAGCCCCAGGCCCGGTAGATGTCCAGGTCGACGACAGTGGCCACGGCCACGACCACGCCGAGCACGGCGGTGTAAAACTTGAACAGGCGCTGCGGAAAGAAGCGGGCGGGCAGGGCGCTGCCCAGGGCAAACAGGGCGAAGGGCAGCACGCTCAGGTAGGCCGTAGCCGAGGCGTCGAGCCGTAGGCCGTAGCCAAAAATGCGCGCAATACTGCCGGCGGGCAGAGCGGCTGCTTTAGAAAAGTGGTAGAGCAAAAAAGCACCCTTCGCAACGACGAAGAACACCAGCCAGAACAAAAAGTAGCGGGGCTGAAACGCAAAGCGGTTTTTCACGGGGTAAAGGTAGCGCGAAAGCCTGTGGTGGCCGAACCTCCGGTTGAATTCCTGCGTGCAGCAGAAAAATTCGAACAGGGTTAATTTTTGCCTTGTTTTCGAGAAAAACACTATGAACTGAGCCTGTTGTCCTCCTGGTAGAGGGGTGTTTGTCGGCAAAAGAGGTGATTTGTCGAAAAAACACTGAAAATTGAGAAGGGGTATTTGCAAATGCCGGATAAGTGCCCTTACATTTGTCCCAGTCAGTTACCCATTGTTGATTCCTGTTTAGCAGTACATGGCAATTCTCCGCTTTAAAGCTCTTGAGTTAGTTGACCAGCGTAAAACGCTGATCGTGCCTTCGTCCGATGAGCGCCGTTCCGACAGCTTCGGTAAAAACGTGTTCAACCTGGACGCGATGCGCGCTACCATGCCGGGTGAATATTTCAAGAAGCTCCAAGCCGCTATCAAGCAAGGCTCGCCCGTGGAGCGTTCCGTGGCTGATGCCGTGGCTTCGGCCATGAAAACCTGGGCTATGGCCAAGGGCGCTACGCACTACACGCACTGGTTTCAGCCCCTGACCGGCTCAACGGCCGAGAAGCATGACTCTTTCTTTGACCTGAACTCCGACGGCCGCCCGGTTGAGAACTTTAAAGGTTCGGCGCTGGTGCAGCAGGAGCCCGATGCCTCCAGCTTCCCCAACGGCGGCATCCGCAATACCTTCGAAGCCCGCGGCTACACGGCCTGGGACCCAACTTCGCCCGCTTTCATCATCGAAACGGCCGGTGCCAAAACCCTGTGCATTCCCACGATTTTCGTGGCTTACACCGGTGAAGCCCTCGACTACAAAGCCCCGCTGCTCAAGTCGCTGGCGGCGCTGGAGCAAGCCGCCGTGGACGTGTGCCAGTACTTCGACAAGGACGTAAACCGCGTGAGCACTACGCTGGGTATCGAGCAGGAGTACTTCATCGTCGACAAGGCATTGTTTGACGCCCGCCCTGACCTGGTGATGACCGGCCGCACGCTGTTTGGCCACGCTCCGGCCAAAGGCCAGCAGCTGGAAGACCACTACTTCGGCTCGATTCCGAGCCGGGTGCACGCCTTCATGCTGGAGTTTGAGGAAGATGCCAACCGCCTCGGCATTCCGCTGCGCACCCGCCACAACGAGGTGGCGCCTAACCAGTACGAGTGCGCCCCCACTTTCGAGGACGCCAACTTGGCCGTCGACCACAACCAGCTGCTCATGGACATCATGGACCGCGTGGCCGAAAAGCACAACCTGAAGGTGCTGCTGCACGAGAAGCCGTTCTCGGGTGTCAATGGCTCGGGCAAGCATAATAACTGGGCCATGAGCACCGACACGGGTGTGAACCTGCTGGCTCCCGGCCGTCGGCCGAAGGAAAACCTGCAGTTTCTGGCCTTCTTTATCACGACCATCAAAGCCGTGCACCGCTACGGCGACCTGCTGCGCGCCAGCATTGCCTCGGCCTCGAACGACCACCGCCTCGGTGCCAACGAAGCCCCGCCGGCCATCATGTCGGTGTTCGTAGGCTCGCAGCTGAACTCGGTACTCGATGAGCTGGAGCGCACGGCCAAGCTGCCGCTCGACAAAGGCGACAACATCTACCTCAAGCTCGGCATCGACAAGATTCCGGCCATTCTGCTCGACAACACCGACCGTAACCGCACCTCGCCCTTTGCCTTCACCGGCAACAAGTTCGAGTTCCGGGCCGTGGGTTCGTCAGCCAACTGCTCCTCGTCGATGACGGTGCTCAACACAATTGTGGCCGAGCAGCTCATCGAGTTCAAGACCTCGGTAGACGAGCTGATTGAGCAGGGCAAGAAAAAGGAAGTGGCTATTGTGGAGGTGCTGCGCGAGTACGTTATCAGCTCCAAGAACATCCGCTTCGAAGGCAACGGCTACTCCGACGAGTGGAAGGAAGAAGCCGAGCGCCGCGGGTTGTCGAACATCCCGACCACGCCTCAGGCCCTCGACGCCCTGGTGCGTGAGGACGCCGCCGAGCTGTTCACCCGCCACAACATCTTCTCGCACGTGGAGCTGCACGCCCGCCACGACATCTTGCTGGAAGATTACATGAAGAAAATCCAGATTGAGAGCCGCGTAATGGGTGATCTGGCCGTGAACCATATCATTCCCACGGCGGTTGCCTACCAGACCAAGCTGATTACCAACGTGCGCGGCCTGCGCGAGCTGGGCCTCGACGACGAGCTGTCACAAGTGACGGTAGATACGATTAAAGCTATTTCGCGCCACATCAGCACCATCAAAACCCAGGTGGATGAGATGGTGAATGCCCGCAAGGTGGCCAACAAGATTGAAGATACCCGGGAGCGTGCCATTGCGTACTGCGACACGGTAAAAGTACATTTCGACACCATCCGCCGCTCCGTCGACAAGCTGGAGCTGATGGTGGCCGATGAGGACTGGCCTTTGGTAAAGTACCGCGAACTTTTGTTCCGGCACTAAGTCCAGAGGGCAGAATCAGACCGGAGTTGGGTGGGAATTTTCTCCGGCTTCTGATTTCACTAAAAGGCGTTCCGGGTGGGGCGCCTTTTTTTGTGTTTATAGCCGAACTGGGTTTAACACAAAAGGCCTATGCAATGCGCATAGGCCTTTTGTGTGTTTTGTTATTTGCCGCTGCCTCGGCTGCCAGATTCCTCGGCTTTCGCTAAGAGGGCAAACTAGGGCATGTAGTGCCCTGATAATGTCGGTCTACTAGTGGGAAAGAAGTTCATGAAACTCATGCCTGTCTGCGTTTTCTGAACTTTGATTTCATGAACCAGTTTCGTGAACCTTGTTGTAAGTCAATTGGCAACAATTGACCCCTCATGAGTGGCCATGAACAGTGGTTCAGAAAATAGGAGGGTATTTTGCGATTTTACTGTGCTCCGCCCATTCGTAGACTGAATGGTTGCTCTCTACCGGCTCTTCTCCTTACGTACTTTTGCCTTGTCCTTATGTGCATGCGACTCTTTGATTGGGTGATAGATCATCTGTATTGGTTGCTCGCCGCTGCCTTAGTGAGTAGTCTGGGGGTGTGGCTATGGGAACCTACCGAAAACCAAGTACTCAAGAAAAGAGTCGTAGCAGCTATTGCACCAGCCGATACCATCGCTCCAGGGGATAGCCTAACGATAAACATGGCCCGCGTAGCCAACTTTCCTTGGGATACGCTGTACGTGTTTTGCGGACGGGGGGCGTCGGCATTGATTTCACAAGCTATTGGACAGCCCTGGAGGGGCAGAACCGTTGGTGAGGATGACAACCTTCTCGTATTCCTCCACCAAGGTGAGGTAGCTGATTTTGTCATCTTTCGCGGCTTTAACTACCAGCAAGAGCCCCATTTCGTTAAATTCATTGGTCATTTCAATGCCGGCGAATTGTTTACGCCTGCCACGGCAACCTTCATAGCCAAGCGTGATGAACAAGCGCCACACTTTATTGATTTGTACTCGGCGAATCGAGAAGCTAACTCTGCTTACCGACCAGCATATGGCCGGTATTTAGCGCAGTACAGAGAAGCAGTCAGGCTCGGCACCCCATTTCCTCATGGGGCTGAATACTAAGCGCTATGGTGGTCAATGCTCAACAGGTATGACCAAACGGCACTTGCGAAACTGAACTAGGGCGTAGTATAGCGGTTCACGAATAGGGTCGTTCTAGCAAAAGGAGCCATGAATCTCATGTGACGTCAGCGGCAGGCCATGCAATTTCCCACTTCATGTCTTCGATAAAGATTGGAATCTCCGCCCGGTCTTCAAACCACCAATTATACGTCGGCCAATCATCGGGCTTTGGGTTTGGGTGATGGACGAGCACGGAATAGCCGCCGGTATCTGCTGTATCATCGAGTATCTCCACAATCCAGCCAGGGTGTTCGCCCCGAAGGATGGTGCCTCTCTGACTAAAGAAATACGGTTGCTTAGCAGGTTCCATCCTCTAATATAGCTGTTCAGTCAAACGGTCGTCTTAGCAAGGTAAGGTGTTCAGAAAAAGTTTTCCTTCGAACATACCGAGCTGAAGCGTCCATGCAACCTATCCGCTGCACGGGCACTCTTAGTACTATACAGCCTCAAAATCTATGACTTATGAAGTACACACTCCTGTTTTGCCTGTTATCAGCTACGTTAGGCTCTTGTCAAAAAGAAGAGATGCTGGCGGCACAGACCTCGGCCTATCCCCAAACGTGGCAGTTGGTCAAATCCACGTCTAGCTGGACCAACACAGTTCAAACCGGCGCGGCTCTACCCTGGCAGGAAACATATGTTTTCCAGGCCGATAGCACCTTCACCAAGACGCGCAATCAAAATGGGGAATCTATGAATGCCCGCGGCACATTTTCCGTGCGCACCTCCGCGAGTGGGCAGTATTCTATCCTCACCTACACTGCAGCCAGCAACTTGCTTGGCACTTGCACTCCAACCCAGTTCAAGGAGTATCTGGTTGTCAAACAAGCTGATACGTTGGTCAATACCTGGGAAGCGTGTGATGGTCCTCGCCTTGAGTATAAGAGAGTCGCCCAGTAAGGCCGATGGTGCGCACGTAGTTGAGCTTGCTATGATGGGTTGCTTATGACCACCGACATAAGCGCGTTCGAAGTAGAGTTTTTCAGAATGCTTTTTTGCCCATGATAAAGGCCCCGGAAACACTGTTTTCGGGGCCTTTCTGGGACTGGTAATTCGAGCGCCTGATTCGGCCCGGAGCTTGCCTCTTCTCTGTTCTTTTCGTGAGTAGGAACGAAGGATTACTCTAGGACTTAATTCCTTTTATACAACCTAAGTGACAGTAGATCAGGCATAAGATCTTACAGCCGCACCACAAACTTGCCGTTACTCAGGGACTTGGTATTGCCCGTGTCCCGGTCGATGCCGGTGAAGGTGAACGTGCCGGTCACCTGGGAGGCCGTGACTTCCTGCACCACGATGGTGCCCGCGCCGATGACAGTGCCGTTGCCGATTGGATTAGCCCCGGCGTAGTACACGGCCGTGGCCACGCTGTTATTTAGCACGCTGTAGGAAGCTCCGGCCACCGACGTCGGACTAAAAGGGTAGGTGCCTACCGCCTTGGGAATGCGCAGCGAAATGTAATTGCTGGCCACCGCTCCGAGGTTGTAATAAGCGCCCACCTCATAAGCATCGGTGCTGGTCTGGAGCTGCATGCTGTTGGCCGTCAGGTTGCTGTTGTCTACCGTCCAGCTGATGCCGGGCTTAGCGGGAGCGGGGGTATCGTCTTTGGAAGACGAACAGGCCACGGACGCAACCAGGAGTAGCGCGGAGGCCGCGCGGGCGAGAAAAGGATATGGCATGCGGAATAGGGAAGTGATTCAGAAAAACAGGTAGTGACAAGAACCAAGCCGCCGTGCTACTGCCGGATACGTACCGCAACCGAACCAGGCGAACTTAAGGCGGCAAAGCGTACCCAACGATTTTCCCAGTATCTTCGGTACAAGCCAGCGAAGTTTTATGGACGCGGATAAAAGCGAAATACAAGTGGATATAAGCCCGGCTGCGGCACCGGTGTCGGTCCGGATGGGCCGGCGGGAGAAACTCAGCAGCACGCTCGTGGCCGGCGCGGCTACCACGGCCACCAAGCTGATGCCCCTGCTGGAGCTGGTCGAGCGAATCCGGCCGCATCTGGAAAACGATTCGGTCTTCAGCTCCCGCCGGGAGAAGATGAAAGCGCAGGTGCTCATCATTCAGGGCCAGCTCAAGGCCGACCAGCCCCGGCGCGAAGCCCTGACGCAAGCCTTCAAAACCCTGGGGGAGTTTGTGGTGGAAGAGTCGCGGGAGGTGAGCAAGGACGAGGTGAAGGAGTCGGCCAAGCGCCTGGTGCTGGTAGCCCTAAAAACCGCTCCCGACCTGCTGCGGGCCGCGCATACGGCCGGCCTTTTTTCCTGAGTGAACAGGCTGCCTCAGACCTGGGAAGCGGGTGGCGGGGTGAGCTGGGCCGGTAGTACCGTGTCGTTGGGCAGCACCTCGGCCCCGCTGCCGGCGTCGGGCACCAGGGTTTTCCAGGCGGCCTGCTTCAGCTCGTCGAGGCGGCGCAGCGTTTCAGAAACGGTGGGGTGGGTGCGCACTTTGTCGAAGAAGCCCGTAGAGACGCCCACCTTCACCAGCCGCTCCAGCACGAACGGCAGGATCCAGCCCACGACGTTGGTGGCCAGCACCCCCCGCAGGCCGATGCGCACCAGCAGGCGGGCGGCCATCCGCTCCAACAGCAGGGCTTTGGCGGCCGGCAGGGCTTTGTCCGCCAGAAAGTCGGCGACGAGCTGCACGTTGCCCTTCTGGACTTCCGCCCGCAGAATATCCTGGATGGAGTCGAGGGCTTTTTTGGCCAGCTGCTGAAACAGGCGGCCCGTTTGCCAGGCAGCCATGCCCGTGGCGCGGGCGGCGTTAAACAAAGGAGGGAGGAAGAGGGGCTTTTTCATGGCGATACGGCGTGTTTACTGCTACGCACTGGTGCAAAGAAAGGCTAAAACGCCCGACTCCGGGCCGCCAGCACGTAGATCTGGGGCGGCTGCCATAATATTACGCGCAGAACTCTTCGCCGCTGCTAAGGTTACGTATACTGCCTCGCGCCCCGGGGTTTACTGTGGCTTGTTATTCCCGCTTATGCTTGCCCACCCCGATTATCAGGCCCTGTTTGAAGCCTTACCGGATGTTCACCTGGCCCTGACGCCGGAGCTGCTTGTCGTTGCCGCCTCGGCGGGGGCCGCCCGCATAGCTGGCTGCCCGCTGGCGGCCATGCTGGGCAAGCCGGCTGCGGATGTGTTTGTGGCGCAGGCCGGCCCGGCATCGGCGTTAGTCGCGGCCCAGCTGCGCGCCGCCTTACCGCCGGGCCAGCCGCGGCTGGAAGTGTACGAAACGACCAGCGGCGGCTGGCACCATCGCGCCTGGTCCGTGCTGAGTCCGGCAGGCGACCTGCGCTACTATATGTACCGGGCGGCCCCGCAGTCCACGGGTTCTGCCGGGCCTGCGGCCGCCCAACCCGTGCCGGAGCAGCCCCGGGGTGAGGCCAGCGGCCAGCCGTCGTCCCGGGCCGGAACCATACTGAACCCTGGGCAGCAGCAGGAGCAGCAGCGCCTGTCCGACCAGGGCCGGCACCTGCAGCAGATTCTAAGCCAGGTGCCGGCCCATATTGCCACCTTGCTCGGCCCCGACCACGTGTATGGCTTCCTCAATGAGAAGGGCAACCAGCTGTTTGGGGGCAAAGTGCAACTGGGCATGCCGGCAGCCCTGGCCGTGCCCGAGCTGGTGACCAACGGCTACATCAAGCTGGTCGATGAAATCTACCGGACCGGCAAGCCCTTTGAGTTGTCGGAAATGCCCATGGTGCAGCCCCCCGCGGCCGATGGCTCGGTGGAAACCTTGTATTTCGACGGCGTGCTGCGGCCCCTGACCGGCGAGCAGGGCCAGACCCAGGGCGTTCTGGTGTTCGGCATCGACGTGACGGAGCGGGTGCTGGCCAAGCAGCGCACGGCCGAGCTGATGGCCGAAATTCGGGAACAGGACGCGCAGTTCCGGAGCATGGTGGAGGCGTTGCCGCTGTTTGTGTATATCACCGACGTCGAGGGCAACATGCTCTACATCAACCCCCAGCGCTACGAATACACCGGCCAGGGCCCCGACCCGGAGTTTCGGCACTGGCAGCAGGCCCTGCACCCCGACGACCGGGGCCGGATGCTGCGGGAATTTGCCCGCGGGCGGGAGCTGCAGCAGGCCTGGTCGGGCGAGTTTCGGCTGCGCCGCCACGATGGCGCCTACCGCTGGCAGCTGCTGCGCGCCGTGCCCATGCTGCGTCCCACCGATGGCGCCGTGATCCGCTGGTACGGCTCGAGCGTGGATATCGACGACCAGAAGCAGTTTCAGCAGCAGCTGGAGGCTAAGGACGAGCAGCTGCAGCGCATTCTGAACAACCTGCCCGCCATCATCAACACGATGGAAGGCCCCGAGCACCGCTACGCCTTTATGTCGGAGCAGTTCCGCCAGGTGCTGGGCGGGCGCGGCCAGCTCGGCGACCGGGTGGTGGATGCCCAGCCGGAAGTAGCCGAGCAGGGCTTCGTCCGGGTGCTGGATGAGGTCTACCGCACGGGGGAGCCTTACAGGGCCAACGAGCAGCGCGTCGACGTGACCAATGCGCTGAGTGGAAGGCTGGAAACGCACTATTACAATTTCTCCTACCAGCTGCTGCCGCCCCTGGAAGGCCAGCCCGACACGCGCGGCATCCTGTCTTTTGCCGTCGATGTCACCGAGCAGGTCGTTACGCGCCAGCGGGCCGAGGCGCTGCTGACGGAAATCGGGCGCAGCAACGAGCGGCTGCGGCGCATGACGGAGGCCCTGCCAGTCATGACCTTTATCAACGACGCAACCGGGCGCACCGAATACAGCAGTCCGCAGTGGTGGCAATACGCCGGCTACCCCGAAAATACCGACGTGAACGAGGCCTGGGCCACCGTAGTTCACCCCGACGACCGGGCCCGGGCCACGGCTGAATATGCGGCGGCCCTGGCCCAAAAGCGGGGCTGGAGCATGGAAGTACGCCTGCGCCGCCACGACGGCCAGTACCGCTGGCACCTGAGCCACACCGTGCCCGCCAACACCGTCGACGGTCTGAAATGGTACGGTTCCACGGTGGATATTCACGAGCAGAAGCGCCTGAGCCAGGAGCTGGCCGCCAGTACGGCCCACTTCAGCCAGCTGCTCGAAGCCCTGCCCCACCTCACCTGGACGGCCCGGCCCGGCGATGGGCAAATCACCTACGCCAACCGCAGCTTCCAGCGCTACACGGGTATTGGGGCCGCGCAGCTACCGGACCTCGACTGGCGGCAGCTGATTCACCCGGCCGATGTGGGCGGCTTTGCCAACCTGCCCGCGCTGTTGCAGCCCGGGGAGGCAGTGCAGGCCGAACACCGCCTGCGTGGCACCGACGGCACCTACCGCTGGTTTTTGGCCAGCCTCCTGCCCCTGCGCGACGCGGCCGGCCATATTACCCAGTGGCTGGGGACCAATACCGATATCAACGACCAGAAGCGCGTCCAACAGCAGCTGCGGCGTAAAGACCAGCACTTAAGCCAGATTCTGGGCCAGGCCCCGGCTATTCTGGCCACGCTGGAAGGCCCTGATCATCGCTACACGTTCTTCAACGACAGTCATAATGAGTTGATGGACAAGCGGGTGGTGCTCGGTGAGCCTCTGGCTCAGCTGCTGCCTGAGCTGCAGGAGCAGGGCTTTGTGGCCTTACTCGACCAGGTGTACCAGACCGGCGAAACCTACGTGGGCCACGAGCTGCCGCTACTGCCCGTGGGCGCTCTGCCCGGCCAGCCCGGCCGCTTTTTGGATGTGACTTTTCAGGCCCTGCGCGACGAGCAAGGACACATTTCCGGGGTGCTGGCCTTTGCCGTCGATACCACCGAGCGGGTGCGGGCCCGCCAGAGCGCGGGGGCTTTGGCCGTCGAAGTCAGCCGGCGCGACATGCGCCTGCGCCGCATGACCGAGGCCCTGCCGGCCGTGTCCTTCATTTGCGCCGCCGATGGCAGCATCGAGTACCTCAGCCCGCAGTGGTACCACTACACCGGCCAGACCATTGAGCTTTCCGGCAAGGATATTTTCACCACCCTGGTGCACCCCGACGACCAAGCCGCGTTGCGCCGCGACCTGCGCGAGGTGTTTCTGCAGGGCCGCACCTGGGCCTTCGAGTACCGGCTGCGGCGCCACGACGGGGAGTACCGCTGGCAAATCAGCCGGGGCGTGCCTGAGTTTGATGCCCAGGGGCAGCCCCTGCGCTGGTACGGCACGATGGTCGACAACCACGAGCAAAAGGAGCTGCAGGACGAGCTGCGCCGCAGCGAGGAGAAGTTCCGGTTTATGGCCGACTCGACGCCCGTCATCATCTGGACGGCCACGCCCGCCGGCCAGATTGACTACTGCAACCGGCCGTTTTACGACTACACCGGCCTGCAGCCCCACGACCTGGAAGGCCCTGGCTGGCTGCAGGCCGTGCATCCCGACGACCGGGCCGGCACGGCGGCCGTTTGGCAGCACAGCCTGGAAACCGGCCAGAACTACGAGCAGCAGCACCGCCTGCGCCGCTATGATGGTCTCTACCACTGGCAGCTGGTGCGCGCCTTGCCCTTGCGCGATGCCGAAGGGCATATCGTGAAATGGTACGGCTCCAGTGTGGACGTGCAAAACCAGCGCGAGATGCAGGAGCAGCTGCGCCGCAGTGAGGAGCAGTTCCGCTTTATGGCCGAAAGTATTCCGCAGGTGGTCTGGACGGCCCAGCCTGATGGACAGCTCGACTACCTGAACCAGCGCTGGACCGAGTGGACCGGCATGCCCGTGGAGCAGGCCCTGCGCTTCGGCTGGGCCGAGCTGGTGCCCCCGGACGATGCGGCGCAGGTAGTGGAAAACTACGTTTCCAGCTTCCGCGCGGGTACCAACTACGAGCAGGAAAGCCGGCTGCTCACGGTGCAGGACGGGCGCTACCGCTGGTTTTTGCACCGCGGCACGCCCATGCGCAACGCCCAGGGCCAGGTGGTGAAGTGGTTTGGTACCAGCACCGACATCGACGACTTCAAGCAAGTGCAGCAGCAGCTGGAGGCCCGGAACGAGCAGCTGGCCCGCACCAATGCCGACCTGGATAATTTCGTGTACACGGCCTCTCACGACCTGAAGCAGCCCATCAACAACATGGCCGGCATCTTCGAGGAGCTCACGCGCACGGCTTACTTCCGCGACCCGGACGCCATTAAGCTCATCACCATGTTTGAGCGCGCCCTGCAGCAGATTCACCAAACCATTCACGACCTCTCCGACGTGGTGCAGCTGCAGCGCCGCCACGCCCAGGTGCCCGCCGAAGAAGTGGCCCTGGAACCCCTCATTCAGGAAATACTCGGGAGCATGCAGGAGCAGAGCGTGGCCCTGGGCGCCCGGTTTGAGCTTGATTTCCGGGCGGTGCCCACCGTGCGCTTCGTACGGGCCAACCTGCAGAGTGTGCTCTATAACCTGCTCAGTAACTCCCTGAAGTATGCCGACCCGGGCCGCCCGCCGCGGGTGCAGGTGCGCACCAGCCTGGAAGGCGGCACGCCCGTGCTGACCGTAACCGACAACGGCCAGGGCATCGATTTGGAGCGGCACGGTAAAGAGCTGTTTCAGCTGTTCCGGCGTTTTCACGAGCACGTGGAGGGTTCCGGCATGGGTCTGTACCTGGTCAACCGCATGGTGCAGCTCAACGGGGCCTGGCTCAAGGTCGACAGTGAAGTCGGCGTGGGCTCTACCTTCCGGATTTACTGCCGAGGCTAATGCAGGACCCTGCCGTGGTAGCTCACTTTTTCCGCTTATTCCGCAACTCTTGCCTATGAACGCCATTGTCATCACCCAGCCCGGCGGCCCCGAGGTGCTCCAGCCGCAGCAAAAGCCCCGGCCCGAACCCGCGCCCCACGAAGTGCTGATTCGGGTGCAGGCTGCCGGCATCAACCGCCCCGATGTACTGCTGCGCCAGGGTAAGTACGGCGGCGCGGAAGACGTGACGGGCTTGGTGCCCGGCCTGGAGCTGGCCGGCACCGTGGAAGCCTGCGGCACGGCCGTTACCCGCTGGCAGCCCGGCGACGCGGTGTGCGCCCTGCTCACGGCCGGCGCCTACGCCGACTACGCCGTAGTCGATGCCCGCCACTGCCTGCCCGTGCCCGAGGGCTGGACGATGACCGAGGCCGCGTCGTTGCCCGAAACCGTGTTTACTGTGTGGCACAACGTGTTTCAGCGGGGGCAGCTGCAACCGGGCGAAACGCTGCTGGTGCACGGCGGCAGCAGCGGCATAGGCATCACCGCCATTCAGCTGGCTGCCGCCCTGGGCTCACAGGTGGTAGCCACGGCTGGCAGCGCCGAGAAGTGCCGGGCCTGCGAGGAGCTGGGGGCCACGCGCTGTATTAACTATAAAGAGCAGGATTTTGAGGCCGCGCTGCGCGACACTGGGGCCGACGTGATTCTGGATATGATAGGCGGCGACTATACTCCCAAAAACCTCAACCTGCTGCGCGACGACGGCCGTCTGGTGTTTATCAACGCCATGCGCGGGGCCAAGGCCGAGTTCAACGCCCTGGAAATCATGCGCCGCCGCCTCAGCATTACGGGCAGTACCCTGCGTCCCCGCAGCGCCGAGTTCAAGGCCGCGCTGGCCGCCGAGGTCGAGCAACACGTGTGGCCGTTGCTGGCCGCCGGCAAGTTCCGGCCCGTTATTTACCGCACCTTCCCGCTGGCCGAAGCCGCCGCCGCCCACCAGCTCATGGAAAGCAGTGAGCATATCGGCAAAATCGTGTTAATGTGCTACTAATTAATGTGCTCAGGTGCTAATGCTCGTGTCATTGCGAGGCGTGAGCCGAAGCAATCCGTCCTCTGCGTAGGTAGTCACGACCTTTTACCAAAAAGCCCTTTATTCCAGCTGGAGTAAAGGGCTTTTCAGTGAAGGAAACTCGGCACATTTCAGAGGACGGATTGCCGCGCTTCGCTCGCAATGACACGAGCATTAGCACTTGAGCACATTCCCCACATTAGCACATTAAGCAGCTAGGCTTTCTTCCACTTGATGGTGCAGCCGATGGCTTTTGTGGAGCTGGTGGCGGCGGGCTTGCCAGCCAGGATGTCGGTCATGGCTTGCTCTACGTATTTGGTTTTCACCAGCTTGGCATCTTCCGAGTTGTCGTCGATGGCCCCGATGTAGGATACCACCATGTCGGCGCCCCGCTTGCTAACCACGTACAGGTGGGGCGTGCGGGTGGCGCCGTAGGTGCGGGCTACCTGCTGGGTTTCATCCTGCAGGTAGGCAAAGGGGTACTTTTTGCTGGCGGCGCGGGCCTTCATTTCGGCGTAGGAGTCGCCGGGCACGGTGGCGGGGTCGTTGGGGTTGATGGCCACCACGGGGTAGCCCTGGGGCGCGTATTTCTGATGCAGCTCGATGATGCGGCTTTCATAGGCTTTGGCGTAGGGACAGGTGTTGCAGGTAAACACCACGATGTAGCCCTTGGCGGCCTTGTTGTCGGCCAACGACATCATCTTGCCGTCAATGTTTTTCAGCTTGAAATCCGCGACTTTGTCGCCAACCTGGTAGCCGGCCGGGCCGTCCGTGAAGTTACTCAGCAGCACCAGGGCCAGCAGGGCGGGGAAGAAGGAGAGAAGCTTTTTCATGGTGGAACAAGAAAGGTGGAAAGATGCGTTTGGGGGTTGCTACAGCAGAAATTTATTGATTTCCGCGCTTAGTTCAGCTTGGGTAAACTCTTTCTCGAAAGTGGCCCGCTTGCTTTTCTTGCCGTTCCATATCACCGTAAACGGTAGGGCGCCCGACCATTTCGGGTCCACCTGCTCCATATAGGTGTTGGGGTCGGTTTCGTTCAGCAGCACCACTTCCGACTTAAGGCCGCGCTTGAGCACGAAGGGCTTCACCTTTTTATCCAGTTGGGAGGCGTAGTCCATGCTGACGAGCAGCACCTTCACTTTTTTGCCGGCGTGGGTCGTGTTCAGCTGCTCAAACAGGGGCAGCTCTTTCACGCAGGGCGCGCACCAGGTAGCCCAGAAGTTGACCACGTAGGTCGTGTCGTTTTGCCGGCTCAGGCGCTTTTGCAGCTCCGGCAATTTGATGACCGACACCCGCTGGGCGTGGCCCGGGGCCGCAACCAACAGGCCCGCGGCCAGGAACAGAATCGGGAAGAGCTTCATGCAGAGGTAAGTGATTTTTAGAAAGACAGCTGCCGCGGCAGAAAGTTGCGGCCCGACACTGCTACGCCTCCGAAAACGAAGTATTCCTAAGGCAAGATATAGCGCAAGTTGATACTGCTCCCAGCACTTCGCGGATCATACCCCGCCCAGGCCGTACCCCAGGTAAACTGACGCCTAAGGCCCAACTGGCTTGTTAGCCATTCTTCGTACGTAGCGGCCAAGCAAAGCTCTTGCTGCTCACTCCAAGCTTCCCATGTCCGAAAAGCCGTTGCAGGAGCAGTAAAGCCGAAAGAAATAGTATGAAGTTGATGGTGGAGGTAAACAAGGTTAAAGTGTACTTCCCACTGATCTATAGATACTTTTTGGATCATATAGTGAGTATAACCGTTGCTCATATCCTGGTATTCTACTGTGAACGGAGCAAAAAGAAGCGGTAGTTCGCTTCTGCTAGTAGCAGGCGAGAGGCTATGTTGCGCAGATACTTGCAAAATGCCGGTAGCAGTATCGAGTCGTAAGTTCATCTTTGGCGAGTTAGCTAGAAAAGCTGATTGTCTTGCCCAAATCCCAACCAAGCGCCGCGTACAAACCTTGCGTACCTTTGCCGTCGGCAACTTTACGCACACCTGCGTAGTTTCTGCTTCGCCTACTTATCTGCCGCATGAGCCTGACTTCCGCCTCCAAGATCTACTGCCCCAGCATCACTGAATACAAGCGCCGCCTTTCGCGGGAAGTGAAAATCGGCGACCTGCCCCTGGGCGGCCTCAACCCCATCCGGGTGCAGAGCATGACCACCGTGGACACGATGGACACCCTGGGCTCGGTGGAGCAGACCCTGCGCATGGTAGAAGCCGGCTGCGAGTACGTGCGCATCACGGCGCCCAGCGTGAAGGAGGCCCAGAACCTGCTGGAAATCAAGAAGGAGCTGCGGAAGCGGGGCTGCTCGGTACCCCTCATTGCCGACATTCACTTCACGCCCAACGCTGCCGAACTGGCCGCCCGCATCGTGGAGAAAGTGCGCGTGAACCCCGGCAACTACGCCGACAAAAAGAAGTTCGACGTCATCGAGTACACCGACAGCAGCTACGCGGCCGAGGTGGAGCGCATCCGGGAGCGGTTCCGGCCCCTGGTCCAGATCTGCAAGCAGTACGGCACGGCCATGCGCATCGGCACCAACCACGGCTCCCTGTCCGACCGGATTCTGAGCCGCTACGGGGATACTCCGTTGGGCATGGTGGAGTCGGCCCTGGAGTTTCTGCGCCTCTGCGAGGAGGAAAACTACTACGACGTGGTGCTCAGCATGAAGGCCTCCAACACCCAGGTGATGGTGCAGGCCTACCGGTTGCTGGTCCAGAAGCTCGATGAGGAAGGCCTGCAGCCCTACCCGCTGCACCTGGGCGTGACCGAAGCCGGCGAGGCCGAAGACGGCCGCATCAAAAGTGCCGTGGGCATCGGCACGCTGCTCGAAGACGGCCTCGGCGACACCGTGCGCGTAAGTCTCACCGAGGCTCCCGAGGCCGAAGCGCCCGTCGCCAAAGCCCTGATTGACCGCTACACCACCCGCGCCGCCGCGGCACAGCCTATTGCCGAAGCCCCGGAAGTGCCCATCGACCCGTTCCAGTACCACCGCCGCATCACGCGCGAGGTGCTGAACCTGGGCGGGCAGAACGTGCCCCGGGTGATGGTGGATATTTCGCGCCTCTCGTCGGTGGAATATGCCGATCTGCGCGCCGTGGGCCACTTATATTCAGCCTTTCTCGACAAGTTTCAGATGAACGACCTGGGCGCCGACTACCTCTACAGCGGCCAGCGCCCGGTGCCCTTTATGCTGCCCAACGGCCTGAAGGAAGTGGTGGACTACTCGGCCTGGCTCGATGCTGGCACCCGCGCCGACCATTTTCCGGTGCTTACCCAGGCTGAATACGCCGCGTCTGGCGCCCGGCACCCCGAGCTGAACTTCGTGTTCCACAACCTGGCTTCCCTCACCGCCCCGGCCCTCGACCAGCTGCGTCAGGATGCCACGGCCGTCGTTATTCTCTACACCGACAATGCCCACGCCATGCCCGAAATCCGCCGGGCGTTTTTCGAGCTGCTGGCCCACGGCATCACCAACCCGGTTATCATCAACCGCCAGTACCCCGCGCTGACGCCCGAGCAAACCCAGCTCTACGCCGCCACCGATGTGGGTGGCCTGCTGCTCGATGGCCTCGGCGACGGGGTGGTGCTGAGCACCGAACTGCTGCCCGAGCGTCCGAAAGAGCATTGGCTCACGACGTTGGACCAGCTCAACCAGCTCAGCTTCGGCATTCTGCAGGCGGCCCGCACCCGCATGTCCAAGACCGAGTACATCAGCTGCCCCAGCTGCGGCCGCACCCTGTTTGACTTGCAGGAAACCACCGCCATGATCCGCAAGCGCACCGACCATTTGAAGGGCGTCAAAATCGGCATCATGGGCTGCATCGTGAACGGGCCCGGCGAAATGGCCGACGCCGACTACGGCTACGTGGGCGTGGGCAAGGGCAAAATTGCCCTCTACCGCGGCCAGGAAGTCATCAAGAAGTCCGTACCCGAAGAACAGGCCGTCGACCAGCTCATCGAGCTTATGCGCGAAGACGGAAGATGGGTGGAAAAAGAGCTGGTGGAAGAGCCGGTGGGGGCGTAGTAGGCAACCCGTTTGTCATGCTGAGCGCAGCCGAAGCATCTCTACCGCTGTGCTAACTCTAACCATGCTTCTCCCGACTGATGCCGCTTCCTGCTATTTCTGATACGCTGCATGATAAGGTCGTAGAGCGGTTTTCTTTTGATTTATTCCGCAAACGTCTGGTAGTCCTTATCTGGAGCAAGCAAGGCAGTGAGCCAATCACCTGGTTGCAGCTTACTATTTCCGGAATCCAGAATATCGAAGAAATTCAGCAAATGCAGGCGGAGGTTGATAGTACCCTCACCAAAAAAAACCGGGCGGCGCTGGGCTACCGCATCGACACATTTGCTTACCAGGAACAACTCGTTTCCAGGCCGGGAGCTATGCATTTGCTTTTGTATATCGACCATTTGCCTCCCATGCGGCTAGATTGTGCGAAGTTTACCCTACAGCACATTTCTCCTTCCGCAACTTGATGCTTGATTTTTATCTGCTGGCTGACAGCCAGTCGAAGTCGGGGCTGAATCATGACCTTAAATACCTCGGTGGTATTCAGGATGATTTATTCTTTCAGTTGCAGCAAGAAGGTATTGTCGAACCGTGGCTTGACTATTACCGCGACTTCCGTTGGGGCAGTGAAATTGTGAATAAGATGTTGCTGAAGCTTCTGCAAAAGTCTGCTGCTTCACAAAGGCCCGCGCGGCTAGATTTTATAGCTATTCTGCAAAAGGCTGCTGATGCGAGAAGTGGGATTGTGGCCAAGGCTGATTGAAATAAATTACATTAACCTACATGAAACACTTAATGAGCTAGAAGGTAGGAGCTTCCTAGCTGAAGCTCCTACCGAATTAATCCGTAAATGTATTGCATATAAAAAGTTGCCAATCGGTGACTTGTCAGTCGAGCAGCTACGTCTATTAATTGGGCAGAATATAGGGTTGCCCTATCTGCTGCCTTTGGCTATAAATATGCTTGCCGTTGACCCATTGTTAGAAGGGGACTTTTATGAGGGTGACTTATTAATGAGTGTATTACGAGTTGACAAGGATTATTGGAAAGAAGATATACGCAACAAAAAAGCTGTAAAGGCTATTCTCGAATTGCATAAATTCAGACTACAAAACGAAGGAATACGAGAATTATGGCAAGCTATTAAGGTATTTGAGGTGGCATAAAACATCCGCCCCGCTCACCCGTCTGCTTCCCCATGAAGATCAACGCAATTCTGACCGGGGCCACGGGCATGGTAGGCGAGGGGGTGCTGCACGAAGCCCTCAACCATCCCGACGTAGAGCAGGTGCTCAGCATCAGCCGCAAGCCCTCGGGCGTAACCCACCCCAAGCTGCGCGAAATCATTCACCACAACTTCCACGACCTGACGCCCATTCAGGACCAGCTGACGGGCTATAATGCCTGCTTTTTCTGCCTGGGCGTGTCGTCGGTGGGCATGAAGGAGCCCGAATACCGCCGCCTCACCTACGATTTAACCCTGCACTTCGCCCGGACGCTGCTGCCTCGCAACCCCGGCCTCACGTTCTGTTACGTTTCGGGCGCCGGCACCGACAGCTCGGCTCGGGGCCGCAGCATGTGGGCCCGCGTGAAGGGGCAAACGGAAAACGAGCTGCTGGGCCTGGGTTTCAAGCAGGCCTTTATGTTCCGGCCCGGCTTCCTGCGTGCCACGCCGGGGCAGCAGCACGTGCTGTCGTACTACAAATACTTCGGCTGGCTCTACCCCGTGCTGCGGACGCTGACGTCCAAATACGTGTCTACGCTGGCCGAGCTGGGACAGGCCATGCTGCATGTAACCCAGCACGGCTACCCCAAACCCGTGCTGGAAGTGCCGGATATCGTAGCGGCGGCCAACAAGTAAGCCGGCCGGAAAGCAGCACTACGGTTTTTTCAAGGGCCAAGGTTGGCAGAGCCCGCAGCAGAAAGTCGCTTAGCCCCGCCGGCGATGCGCTACCTTTGCCGGCCTACCTACTTTCTCGCATGATTCAAACCGTCATCTTCGACATGGACGGCGTGCTGGTTGACACCGAGCCGCTGCACCACGACGCCTTTTTCCGCCACTTCGCCGAGCTGGGCATTCCCATGACGCGTGAGGAGTACGCCACCTTCCTGGGCTCGTCTACCCGCAACGTGTACCAGCACCTGAAGGCGCAGTTCGGGCTGCTGCAGGACGTGGAAACCCTGATTCAGCGCAAGCGGGAGCTGTTCGGCAAGTCGTTCGACGAATCCCGGGAGCTGGACCTGCTGCCCGGTGCCCGACCCCTGATTGAGGACCTGCACGCGGCGGGCGTGCCGCTGCAGCTGGCGTCCTCGGCCTCCAAGGAAACCATTGCCCGCGTCTTCACGCGCTTTGGCCTGTACCCGTACTTCGACAATCTGGTCAGCGGCGAGGATTTCCCTAAGTCCAAGCCCGACCCGGCCATTTTCCTGCACGCGGCCCAGCTGGCTGGCATCTCGCCCGCGCACTGCCTGGTCATCGAAGACTCGGCCAACGGCGTCACGGCTGCCAAAGCCGCCGGCATGTACTGCGTGGGCTACAGCAGTGAGCATTCCGAGGGCCAGGACCTGCACCATGCCGACCAGGTGGTGGCGCACCTGGGCCAGCTCAGCGCCAAGCAGATTCTGGCACTGTAAGCGTCGCCCAGGCGGTGCCCGACTCAGTGGCTCAGCCCTCACATTTCCGGCGGCTTTGCGTATGAGTAGGCATCAGAAAGGAAGAATTTCCCCATGGTCAACCGCGTGCTAAAACTGCCCGAGCTGGGCCTGCTCATCTTCTTGCTGCGGGATAAGCCCAATAAGGACTACCTGCTGGCCAAGCTTTATGCCATTGAGGTGACGGAGCTGGATGCCGAAATCAGCGGCAGCCTGCGCTTCAGCAACTCCCGAACCGACCGTCGGCTGGGCGAGAAAATTGCCGCCACCCGCTTCCTGGACGAAGACGGCGTGCCGGTGTTCGTGTCGCTCTACCTCGACCAGCAGGGCGAGCTATACGAGCTGGACTGCTGGAAAGTAGACGATACGCCTCTGCGGCGCATTCCGGCATTTTGAGGCGCTACTGGCAGCCTTCCTTGCGGCGCGTGTCGATGATGTGCGCGATTTTCCAGCCCCCGGCCAGCTTCACCAGCTGAAACGAGTTGTAGCCGCAGTGGCTGAACTTGGGCCCCACATAAAACTGGTAGGGCGTCCAGACGCTGGCCAGGTTGGCGTCGATGAGCACCTGCTCGAAGGTGATACGCTCGTCGTACACCTCCTTGTGCGGTGTGCCGACGGCCTTCAGAAACTCGTTGACTTGCTCGGTGCCCACCTGCATGGCTCCGTTGCGGCTCACGATGGTGTGCAGCACCACGCCCGGCGCCAGGGTGCTGCGGATCATTGCGCTGTCGGTTTTGCGCATGCCGTCGAAGAAGGTGGTAATGGTCTTCTTCACGGCCGCCGTTTCCGCGGGGCTGGTTTGGGCCCGGGCCGCCGGGCTGCCGGCCGCGAGCAGCAAAAAGGTGAGGAGAGCTTTGGGCATACGAAGTGGGAGAGAGTCAAACAAAGTGGTGGCTAACGACGCGGGCCTTGCCGTGAAGTTGCAAACGAAATCCGGTGTAGCTTTCCGCCTTCAAGCTAGTTATACACTGCCCCTTCGTTGATGCCCGCCCCCTTTGATACTGCCGCTGCCGACTTGCAGACCCAGGGCTTTGCGCTGCTGCCCGGCGTGTTGCGCCCCGCCGAAACGCACGCGCTGACCGCGGCCATAGCGGCGGCACCGGCCACTGGCGCCGGATTTCGGCACAGCAAAGAGCTGTTCGCCATTCGCAACGTGGTAGGCGAAGTTCCAGCCCTATGGCCCATTCTGGCGGCCTCTGAGCTGCCGCAGCTACTGGCCGTGCTGTTTCCGCAGGGCTGCCACCTGGTCAAATCTATCTACTTCGACAAGCCGGCCCACTCCAATTGGTTTGTGGCCTGGCATCAGGATCTGATGATCAGCGTGGATGGCAAAGCTGATCTGCCCGGGTTCGGCCCCTGGACTCACAAGGCCGAAGGCGTGGCCGTGCAGCCCCCGCGCTTCGTGCTGGAGGATATCTGCACTATTCGCCTGCACCTCGACGACTGCGACGCCCAGAATGGGGCGCTGCACGTGGTGCCGGCCTCCCACCGCCAAGGACCGATTCCGGGCCCGGCGCTGCCCCGCCACACCCCGGCTGCGGTGACGTGCCCGGTGCCGGCGGGCGGCGCCATGCTGATGAAGCCCTTGCTGCTGCACGCCTCGAGCCGGAGCACCAGTGAGCGGCAGCGCCGGGTTCTGCATCTTGAATTCTCTTCCCTGGACTTGCCGGCGGGCCTGCACTGGCGTGAGCGGCTGAGCCTGAGCTGTTAATCTGGGCTTTAATGCCCGGGCAGCGGCGGCCGGCCTTTGTGGTTGCCAGCCAGACCGAGCTGCGCACCTCCGGCTTACCCCCAAAGTTTCCCGAATCTATTTACCTTTCGGCCAAATCATTCTGCCCCGCCGGGTGTTTTGATTCTGTACCAAAAGCCACTGATATGGACGGCCGCAACCTGTTTAACTTCGGTCCTGCACTCGGATATTTCTTCCGTAAAAACGACCCCAACCGCAAAACCAACTTCAACCTGCGTACCATGCACTTCATCAATAAGCTGAGCATGGCTATGTTCCTGGTTGGCCTGTGCGTGGTGCTCTACCGCCTCTTTATGCGGTAAGCCCGGCGCAGCCGATAGATAGAAAGACCGGCAAGCTGAACCTGGGCGCTGCTGCCGCACTCGTAGGGTGGCAAAACGCGTTATCCAGGCTCCGCTTGCCGTTTTTTGCGTAAGCTTGCCGTATGAACATCGAAGATTTCCGCGACTATTGCCTGCTCAAGGCCGGCGTAACCGAAGAAACCCCTTTCGGACCCGAAACCCTGGTGTTTAAAGTCGGCGGCAAAGTCTTTGCCCTCACCGACATCGACACCTTCGGCAGCATCAACCTGAAGTGTGACCCGGAGCGGGCCGTAGACCTGCGCGAGCAGCACGACTACGTATTGCCCGGCTACCACATGAACAAGAAGCATTGGAACACGGTACTGGTCGGCACCGGCATTCCCGGCGGCCAGCTGCGCGAGCTGATCGACCATTCCTACGATTTAGTACGGGCCTCGCTGCCGAAAAAGCTCCGCGAGGAACTCACGGAAGCCGAGCGAGGAGAAGAGTAAGCAGCCGCACAAGAGCGGGGTGGCCCGGGCTACGTCGCTTTTATTTTAAACCATATTGTAACCGTATTGGTTACACATGTATCTTTGCAATACTTACTAAGCTCAGACGTCTTCTGAGTGTTCTTGATACTTTCTTCATGCAGATCAGCAGCCGCTTTTCCGTCGCCGTCCACGTGCTTTCCCTGCTGGCCCTGCAGCAGGAGGGTGACGTGCTGCTGACGTCGGAGCGTATGGCCGGCAGCGTAAACACCAACCCGGTCGTGATTCGCCGCATTCTGGGGCAGCTCAAAAAAGCCGGTCTGGTGGAAGTGCGGCCCGCCTCGGGCGGTACCTTCCTGGTTCGGCCGCCGGCCGCTATTTCCCTGCTGGACGTGTACTGCGCGGTGGAAGTGGTGGAGGAAGGTCAGCTGTTCAGCATCCACGATAAGCCTAACCCGGCCTGCCCGGTGGGCCGCAACATTCAGTCGGCGCTGGACGCGACGCTGCAACGCGCCCAAACGGCGCTGGAACAGGTGCTGGCCGGCGCTACCCTGCAGCAGGTCACCACCGACATTCAGTTGAAAGCCGGGTTTACTGGCTGATTTTTTTTGCCTTGAATTGTAACAATAATGGTTACAATGGGTTGTTCATTTTCATTTTACCCTATTAACTCATGAAAATTGCCCTCATCGGAGCCACCGGATTTGTTGGCTCGAAACTGCTCCACGAAGCCCTGACCCGCGGCCACCATGTTACGGCCATCGTGCGCGACCCGGCCAAGCTTGCCGCCCCGCACGAGAATCTGACCGTCGTCACCGGCGACGCGAATAAAGTAGACGAGCTGGCCGCCCAGCTGGCGGGGCACGACGTGGTTATCAACGCCTTCAGCGCCGGCTGGACCAACCCCAACCTCTACCACGACTTTCTGCAGGGCGCCAGGGATATTGAAGCGGCCACCGAAAAGTCGGGGGTGAAGCGCCTGATTGCCATTGGCGGGGCCGGCAGCCTCTACCTTGGCGGGCAGCAGCTGGTAGACGGCCCCGAGTTTCCCGAGGCCATCAAGCCCGGAGCCTCCGCCGCCCGCGACTACCTTAACCTGCTGAAACAGAATACGTCCCTGGACTGGACTTTCTTCAGCCCCGCCATCGAGATGCACCAGGGCGTAACCACGGGCCGCACCGGCCACTACCGCCTGGGCCTGGAAAATCCGGTGTTTGATGAGCAAGGCAAGTGCGTGCTGTCGGGCGAGGACCTGGCCGTGGTGATTCTGGACGAGGTGGAGAAGCCCAAGCACAGTCGCCAGCGCTTCACCGCCGCGTATTAAGACTTTCCTGTCCTTGCGAGGCCAAAGGCCGTGGCAATCCGTCTTCTGCGAAGGTAGTCCTGCCCTTTAGCCAGAAAGCCCTAATGTCTGCCCAGGCGTTAGGGCTTTTCACAGTAGAGGGCTGAGCACATTTCAGCGGACGGATGGCTTCGTTCCTCGCAATGACATACGCAGATATAAACATGCGAAAAGGCCCGCTGGAGCTATCCAACGGGCCTTTTCAATTGATCCAAATTGTGTCTACACTACCACGTTCACCATGCGGCCGGGTACGACGATGAACTTCTTGGCTTCCTTGCCCTCGGCAAAGCGGGCCAGGAAACCGGATTCGCGCACGGCGGCTTCGATTTCGGCGGCAGTGGCGCCGGCGGCAAACTGCTGGGTTTCGCGCACCTTGCCGTTGATGGCCACCGGGTAGTTCACGGTGTCTTCCACGAGGTATTCCTCCCGGAACTCGGGATACGTGGCCGAGCTGATGGAGCCGGCTGCGTGGCCCAGCTTGGTCCAGAGCTCTTCGGCCAGGTGGGGCGCGTAGGGCGAAATCAGGATGGCGAGGGGCTCCAGAATGACGCGCTTGTGCGTGTCGAGGCTGGTCAGCTCGTTCACCGTTATCATCAGGGCGCTGACGGTGGTGTTGAACGAGAACTTCTCGATGTCCTCTTCCACTTTCTTGATGGCCTTGTGCAGGGCCTTCAGCTCGGCGGGCGAAGCATCTTCGTCGGTTACGGCGAAGTCGCCATCCTGGGGGTGGTAGAGGCGCCAGAGCTTCTTCAGAAAGCCCGCCACGCCGCTCATGCCGTTGGTATTCCAAGGCTTGTACTGCTCCAGAGGGCCCAGGAACATTTCGTAGAGGCGCAGCGCATCGGCACCATACTGATTAACCAGTATATCAGGACTTACTACGTTGAATTTGCCCTTTGACATCTTCTCGACTTCCCAACCGCATACATAGCGGACATCGTCTTCAAGAATAAATTCTGCCGTAGCATAATCCGGTCGCCACTTTTTAAAGGCTTCAGTGTCCAGGATATCGTTGTTAACGATGTTCACATCCACGTGCAGGGCGGTGGTTTCGTGCTGGTCTTTCTTGCCCAGGGTTACGAACGTGTTGGTGCCGTTGATGCGGTACACGAAGTTGGAGCGGCCCAGAATCATGCCCTGGTTGATGAGCTTCTGGAAGGGCTCGGCTGCCGTTACCAGGCCCAGGTCTTTGAGGAACAGGTGCCAGAAGCGGGAGTAGAGCAGGTGGCCCGTAGCATGCTCTGCGCCACCGAGATATAAGTCCACGCTCTGCCAGTATTGCTCGGCTTCCTGGCCCACGAAACGCTCGTTGTTCGTGGGGTCCATGTAGCGCAGGAAGTACCAGCTGGAGCCGGCCCAGCCGGGCATCGTGCTCAGCTCGTACTCGTACTGGCCTTTGTACTTCCAGTCCTTGGCGCGGCCCAGGGGCGGCTCGCCGGTTTCGGTGGGCTTGTACTCATCGATTTCGGGCAGCACCAGGGGCAGATCTTCCTCGGCTACGCCGTAGGCCACGCCGTCCTTATAGTAAATCGGGATGGGCTCGCCCCAGTAGCGCTGCCGGCCGAAGATGGCGTCGCGGATGCGGAAGTTGGTTTTGCCCTTGCCGATGCCCCGCGCTTCCAGCTCCTGAATCAGCTTCTGGGTAGCCTCCTTGTAGCCCAGACCGTTGATCAGCTCGGAGTTGATGTAGCGGCCTTCCTTGGTCGGGTCGGCTTGCTCCTCAATGTTTTGCGCATCGGTTACCGGCACGATGGGCAGGCCAAAGTGCTTGGCAAAGACGTAGTCGCGCTGGTCGCCCGAGGGCACGGCCATCACAGCGCCGGTGCCGTAGCCGGCCAGCACGTAGTCGGCAATCCAGATCTGGATCGGCTCGCCGCTGAACGGATTGACGCCGTAGCTACCGGTAAAAGCCCCCGACACGGTTTTGGTGTCGGCCATCCGGTCGCGCTCCGAACGGCGCTTGGTGGCATCGATGTACTCCTGAATGTGGGCCTGCTGCTCGGGCGTGGTCAATTCCGCCACCAACTCGTGCTCAGGGGCCAGTACCAGGAAGGTCGCGCCGTAAATAGTATCAACGCGGGTGGTATACACCTTGATCTGGGCCTGGTCGTGGCCCTGCACCTGGAAGGTAACCTCGGCGCCGATGGACTTGCCAATCCAGTTACGCTGCATCTCCTTCACGGCTTCGGGCCAGTCGATGTGGTCCAGGCCCTGGAGCAGGCGGTCGGCGTAGGCGGTGATGCGCAGATTCCACTGGGGCATCAGGCGCCGCTCCACGGGGAAGCCGCCCCGCTCGGAGAGGCCGTCCTTTACTTCGTCGTTTGAGAGCACCGTGCCCAGGCCGGGGCACCAGTTCACGTAGGTATCCTGCTGATAGGCCAGGCGGTAGGGGTGCACGGCCTGCAGCTTCTGCTTTTCCGTGAACGTCTGCCACTGGCCGGCGGTAAAGCTGTGGCGCTCCTCCTCGTCGCCGGCGGCCCGGATACCCTCGCTGCCGTTTTCGGCAAACTTGGCCAGCAGGGTCTTCAGCGGCTCAGCGCGGTCGGTGTCGAGGTTGTACCAGCTATTGAACAGCTTGAGGAAAATCCACTGCGTCCACTTATAGTACGAGGGGTCGGAAGTGCGTACCTCCCGGCTCCAGTCGTAGCTGAAGCCCAGGGAGCTGAGCTGCTCGATGTAGCGGGCAATATTCTCGCGGGTGGTTTTTTCGGGGTGCTGGCCGGTCTGGATGGCGTACTGCTCGGCGGGCAGGCCGAAGGAGTCGAAACCCATGGGGTGCAGCACGTTATAGCCCTGCAGGCGCTTGTAGCGCGTCACGATATCGGAGGCAATGTAGCCCAGCGGGTGGCCCACGTGCAGGCCCGCCCCGCTGGGGTACGGGAACATGTCGAGCACGTAGTACTTGGGCTTCTCCGAGTGGTTGTCGGCCTTGAAGGTGCTATTTTCTTTCCAGTGGGCTTGCCACTTCTTCTCAATATCCTGGGGATGATAGCCGGGCATGGGCGTCTGCTTAGTTGGATTGCTCTGAACTGGCGAAATTAAGCGGAAATGCCGGGAAAGGGTAATTCTCGATAAGATTGGGCCGGGGCCGGGTATTTTGTCTTGCCCTCAAAGGAATTTTCAGGCGGAGAAAAGCAGGAGCCGTAAATCTGCTGACGAAACAGTTTAATTTATTATTTATATATTTATATAAAATAGATGCTGATTCAGGCTGCGCACGGCAGCCCGGGCAGCCTGCCGGAGCGTCTGGCCGCCCCACCTGCGGGAGGGGCTGGGGCGTTTAGAGGCAGCAGGCAATAGGGGCGAACAGGCAATACGTGTTGAATAGGGTAATGCTATACCAATTTACGAGCGCACCACTACGTACGCTCAATCGGCTGCCTGTCCTTCACCAAACCCCTTGTTGTATGAACGTCCTAGTGGTAAACTCAAGTGGCCGCACCGACCAATCGGTTAGCCGTAAGCTGGTGGCCGAGCTGGTGGCTGAACTCGTGGCCCAGCATCCCGGCCTGCGTATTGCCTACCGGGATGTAGCGGCCGGAATTCCGTGCGTAGATGATGTGATGATCAGCGGGTTGTATATTCCGCAGGAGCAGCGCACGGCCGAGCAGCGGCAGGCGCTCCGCTTGTCGGATCAGCTGGTCGGGGAGGTGCAGGCCGCGGATATTCTCGTTATCGGGGCCCCAATATATAATTTCGGTATTCCGGCGGCTCTCAAAGCCTGGTTCGACCAGATTGTGCGCGCCGGCCTGACGTTCGCCTTCCTGGAAAATGGCTATACGGGGCTGCTGCACGGCAAAAAGGTGTATCTGGTCGTGACTTCGGGGGCCGTGGAAATCGGGAGCAGCCTGGACCATGCCACCCCTTACCTGCGGCTGCTGCTGGGCTTTATCGGCCTCACCGACGTGGAGATTATCAGTGCGGCCCAGCTGAGCTTGTTCGGGGAGCTGCCTATTGGCGCGGCCGAAGACGTTATCCGGCATATTCACGCCCTGGCCTGAGCGAAAATCAGCCTCAGCCGGGTGGTTGGGAGGCATCCGGGTAGAAATAAAAGATGCGGCAAATTGTACTGTAGATTTTATATTGCCGACTTCCGGCATTTTGTTCTACTTTCTATTTGTCTTTTATGAAGCTCTTCTCCTCTCTAACTGGTCTGCTTCTGCTGACGGCCGCGCCGCTGCTGGCTCAGCAGGCACCCGCCAGCCTTCAGGCCCTAGATGAAACCTACGGGTACCGGGGCGCCCGTTTTGAGAGTGACACCAGCGCCTTCCGGGACCTGGCCCTGGCCGAAAAAGCCGGGCAGACGCGCTACTACCGCCGCAAGACCGAGCCCAAAACCCTGGGTGAGGGGCAAGTATCCGACGTTACCTACGGCTTTTACCAGGGCAAGCTCAGCGTGATTTTGCTCAAAACCCAGGGGCTGGACAACAGCCGGGCTATGCTGGCGGCGTTGCAGCAGAAGGCTGGCTCTGGTACCCGCAGCAGCGCCTTTGCCCAGCGCTACGCCTGGAACGGCAAGAAAGTGCACATGAGCTACGAGGAAAACGCCATGAGCAACGACGCCGTGGTGGTGCTGACCTGCAAGAAGCTGAAAGAAAAGGAAATGAAGCAGGCGTTGAAAACCCAGCCAACCACCCGGACTGCCCCCATCGGGAGCTAACCTCAGCCCTGGGCGCCGGGCTTACACCAAGCCTTCCAGCGGATTGCGGCCATCCAGCGTGCCCTGGCTGCGAAGCACCGTAAAGCGGGCGAACAGCTCCTCGCCGTACCATTTTTCTTGCCGGGTGCGCTGAATAACGCCTTTGTGGGCGGCTCCGCGGTAGGCATACTGCTGCATGCTGGCCGCCGACTCCCACACGCTGAAGGTAGCCTGCCGTACCACCGGAATTTCGCCCAGCCCAATGGCGGCCCGCACGCCCTGGGCCTGGGCAAAAGCCGCGCTGGTGGCCGGCACGGCGCGCCAAAACTGTGGGGCTTTCCAGAGCTTGATGGAGGCGCGGGTAAGTACCGCTACCGGCCCCTCGGCTGTGGCAGTCTGGGTTTGGTAATCGAAGGGATTCTGGCCGTCCCAGAGGCCGTGGGCTTTGAGCGGGGCCAGGTGCAGGGTCCAGGTTTCGGCGCTGTGCTGCTGGTAGTTGAGCCAAAGCGGGTGAGCAGCAAAGAAGCTTGCGGCGGCGGCTGGGGTTTCCCACACGGCCATCAGGGCGTAGCGCTGGAAGTTGGGCTTTAGGCCGAAATCGTAGCCACTGCCCAGCATCTTGAAAAAACGCAGGCCCGGTACCCGCTGCAGCTGGCGCGGCGCGGTGCCCATCTGGGCCAGCCCCCAGCGGGTAGTGCCGGGTCGCAGAGTGAAAATAGTGAGCGTGGTCAGCAAGAAAAGGACGGAATAAGCAGGTGGAGAAGGCCGCGCCAAAGGGGGGCTGGCAAAACAACAAAAAAGGGCCGGAATTGCTTCCGGCCCTTCTCGCACTGGCAAGTAGCCAAGCTTACTTCACGTTCACCTTGGCGTGCTCGTTCACGTCGTCGGAGGTGGCCCGCTCCCCGGTAGCCAGGGCCTTCACGTAGGCCGCTACCTGGGTGAGCGTGCTGCTGGGCGTATCCCAGTACTCGCCCTTCTCGATTTCCACTTTCAGGATGTAGATGTTCGGGTCGTCCTTGCCTTTGGCAAACCAGGCGCGCATCGGCTCACTCCAGAGCTTGTCGATTTCGGCCTGGTCGCGGTAGGCGTTGGCGCGGCCCGACACGGACACGTACACGTTGTCTTCGGGTGTGGCGTAGCTCAGGTTTACGTGGCTGTCTTTCTTCACCTCGTAAACTTTAGCCGAATCTTTATCGGTGAGAAACACCAGGGCGCTGCTGCCGTCGGGTTTCTGGGTATACATGGGGCGGCTGCGCAGGCTGCCGTCTTCGTCCTGGGTCGTGAGCATGGCGATGCGCACGTCTTTGATTTTATCGAGCAGCTTGGACAGGTCGTTGGTAACGGGCGATTGATCAGGCATGGGTAGAGGGGTGTTTGGGGAAGAACGGAAAGAATAGAAGCCGCCATACTAGCCAGCGGCTTGTTTGTCTGTACGGTCCGGTAGCCCCCCGGGTTAGCTTAACCAGTGGGCTACTCCCCGGATTTTGCCGTACTTCCCCTCACGCATGAACTTTCTCGCCCACCTGCTGCTTTCCGGCACTCCCGCCGCCACGCCCGACTACGAGGACATTGTCGTCGGCAACTTTGCCGCCGAGGCCGTACGGGGCCGGGCCCAGGTGCTGGCCTACCCCGAAGCGGTGCAGCGCGGCATCCGCCTGCACCGCTTCATCGACTCCTTCACCGATTCGCACCCGGTGGTGCGCCGCAGCACGGCCCGCCTGCGCGCAGCCGGCCTGGGCAAGTGGGCCGGCGTAGTGGCCGACGTAGGCTACGACCACCTGCTCGCCCGCGACTTCACCCAGTTTCACCCCGCCGAATCCTTGCCCGCCTTTGCCCAGCGCCAGTACGCCCTGCTGCAGGCCCGCCGAGAGGAGCTGCCCGAGCGCCTGCAGCACATGTTTCAGTACATGCGCCGCGACGACTGGCTGACCGGCTATGCCCGGCCGGAGGGCCTGGAGCGGGCCTTGCACGGGCTAAGCCGCCGCGTGCCGAGTGCGGGGGTGCTGGTGACCGGGGCGACGGCGTTTCTCCAGGAGCTAGAGGCGTACGAGGCCGATTTCCGGGAGTTCTGGCCGGAACTGCGGGCGGGGGTGGAAAGTCGTATTATGTTCGACGGGTAGCATGAATAATGTAGTACTCTGCTTTTTACTGGTCTGCTTGATAGGGGAGTTGATACTACCAACATAGCTTTGCTAGACTTGTAGTTTAGCGTCTTTCCACGAAAGGCAAGACCATTTGGGCAGTGTTAATTTTTGAACATTATTATTGCTTCTCAATTCATATACTCCACCAAATTCGACGAGTGCGTGCAAAACAGCAATCATAAGATAAGCATATGGCTTACTAATTAAGTTAGGTGTCGATACTTCATAACCGTCTGAATTAACAATGATTATATTTATATATGCGCTTGGGAATCTACTTTCAATTGTGCCTTCTGCTTGATTGTAAATTAAATCTAAACCTGTATTACTAATTGCTTTCACTATAGCTTCTTGAACGTTTGGTAAAGCATCCTGAAAAAAACTGTTCCAAAACCGTACATATCTCAAAAATGTAATTGCTTCTAAATTCCTTATAAGCTTCTGAACCAGTTTAGCAGTTACATCGGTTTGCTAATCGTAAGCTTAAGTGGCTGCATAAAGCTTGCAGCAAGTAATATAAGTTTAATATTACTTGTACAACTAATTGAATCTGTAGCATTGTATGCCAGTGAAAAGCAAGGGTTAGGCCTGATAATAGAAACGGGGCCATACGGCCCCGTTTCTATTATCAGCAAATAGCCAAATCTTAGTGGTGGTGGCCGCCTTCGCCGTGTACGTGGCCGTGGGCCAGCTCTTCCGGCGTGGCTTCGCGCACGTCGGCTACTTTGCCGTCGAAGTGCATCACCATACCGGCCAGGGGGTGGTTGAAGTCCATCTTCACGGTTTCAGCGCCGATTTCGACGATTTTGCCCTGCATGTGGTTGCCCTGGTTGTCAGACATCGGCAGGAAGTTGCCTTCCTGCAGCATCTCCTCGTCGATTTTGCCGTCGATTTCGAAGACGTTTTTCGGAATGTCAACGACGGCCTGCTGGTCGTAGTCGCCGTAGGCCTGCTCGGGGGTGAGGCTGAAGGTGAAGGCGTCGCCGGGGTTTTTGCCGCTGAGCTGGGTTTCAAACTCTTCGGGCAAGCCGCTCTGGCCGAACAGAAACACCATCGGTGCGTCGGCCTCGGCCGATTCTACCAGTACTTTCTCTTGGTTTTCGTCGGTCACGCTCAAGTCGTAGGTGATGGTGACGACTTTATTGGGGCTGATCTGGGCCATACTCGGGGTGGATTAGGTATCCGGGTTGGGTGAAAAAACGGTTTCGGGCGGCTAGTTACGGAAATGACCGGTAAAAAGCGGCGCTGATTGCAAGTGTAAATACTCGCAGCGGTGGGCCAGGGTTTTGCACGGGGAAAGTTCTTGGCGAGCGTAGCACGCCTCCGGGCTGGCCGGGCCAGTAGATTCTGGCTATACTTGTGCCCTGTATCACTTACGTATACCTACCGATTACTTTATGAGTGCCCTCTCAAGCATGGTCATGCTGGCTGCTACAGTATTACTGCTTAACCAATGCCGCTCAACCGCTTCCAGTCCTGAAACCACACTCTACAAAGACGACAGCTCTGATCCGGATCCGCGGGTGCCTTACCAGGGGGTGGAAATGGCCCCGGTAGCAGCGCAGCCCACCCAGTATATAGCCAGGCTGACCTGCAAGCGTGATTCAACGCAGGCACTTTATCTGCAGATGCACCTCAATCCCCAGCAGCATTCCCTGCAAAAACTAGCTTTGGTGTATGTCGGCACTAACCCGAAACACCGCCTGAAACAAGTTGGCGAAGGAACCGGCCATTACGATGCCAAGACGGAGCGCTATTATTTCACGACGTTTTACCAGACAATCTCCGAATTGCCGGGTGGTATGTACTACAATAGCGACGTTCGGCCGATTCACGGGTGGGTTTCCCCGCACTCCAATACCGCCGCACTCCAACCGCTCAAGCTCTAGAGGCAGAAGCCACCAGAGCTTAAGCGGTTGAAGCATCTCTATTACTGCAGCTCCCAGGCCGTGCGGTAGGCGCCGATGCTTTCCACGTAGTCCAGGAAGGCTTTATAGAAGGGGTGGGAGCCCAGGGTGCTGGAGTCGCCGACGATGAGCAGCTTGCGCCGGGCCCGGGTCATGCCCACGTTCATGCGGCGAATGTCACTGAGGAAGCCGATTTCACTCTGGGCGTTGCTGCGCGTGAGGCTGATGGCAATAATATCCCGCTCCTGGCCCTGAAACGAGTCGACGGTGCCGATACTGAGCATGCGGTGCTCCATGAGGCCCACCAGCTCGTCGTTGTCTTCCACTGCGTCTTTCAAATAGTTGATCTGGGCGCGGTAGGGGGCAATGACGCCGATGGTCAGCAAGTCGTCGGTGTGGTCGGCCGGGTCGTATACTTCCAGCAGCTGGGAGAGGCGCTTGAGCAGCAGGTCGGCTTCCTCGGGGTTGGCAATGGAGCGGCTTTCCTCGATGCCCAGCTCCTGGAAGCCGAAGCCGGCCGTGTCCAGAAACTCCACCGGCAAATCGGGGGCAAAGCGCAGGTCGTAGGCGGGCAAATCGGCGCGGGCCACGCTGGGTGCGGCTTTCAGGCGGCCTTCGTAGAACTGGCCGGAGCTGAACTCCATGATCTGCTCGTGCATCCGGTACTGCACTTCCAGCATCCGGGCCGAGTTGGGCTGGCGCTTGATGCACTTCTCGAACAGCGTTTCGCGCAGTCCGTCCCGGGCGGCCTGGTCACTTTTCACCGTGGGGGGCAGCTGCTGATGGTCGCCGGCCAGCACCACGCGGTTGCCCTTGGTTATCGGAATCCAGCAGCCGGGTTCCAGGGCCTGGGCCGCCTCGTCGATAAACACGGTTTCGTAGGTCAGGTGGCGAATGGCGCGGTTCGAAGCGCCCACCAGGGTACAGGTGATGACCTGCACTTTCTCCAGCAAGTCCTCGGTGATGTAGCGTTCCAGGTTGTCGGAATCCTGCAGCATCTGGTGGGCCATTTCCTTGAGCAGGCGGCGCTGTTCGCGCTCCTCCCAGCCGAAGTGGCGCTTGAACTTGCCGGCCTGCTCACGGTACTGCTCGGCGGTCTGGCGCATGCTTTTCAGCTCCCCATAACTCTTGTGCTCCATAATCTGGGCGTCGAGCGTGTGGTGCAGCAGCAAATCCGACACGCGCGAGGGGTTGCCCATGCGAATCACGTTGACGCCCCGCTCGGCCAGCTTTTCGGTCAAGAGGTCCACGGCGGTATTCGAGGGCGCGCACACCAGCACCCGCCGCTCCCGGCGGATGGTTTCCAGGATGGCCTGCACCAGGGTGGTGGTTTTGCCGGTGCCGGGCGGGCCGTGAATAATGGCTACGTCCTTGGCCGCCAGCACGTGGCGCACGGCCGCCAGCTGCGACTCATTCAGGGGCGAAGGGTAGTAGAGTGTGGCTTCGGCCTCGTCGCGGTAGCGGGCGGGGCGGGCGCCCAGCAGCACGTCGCGCAGCTCGGCCAGGCGACTTTCGTAGGCGCCCATCACCTTGCCCAGGGCGTGCTCCATCTCCCGGTAGCTCACCTCGTCGAAGGTCAGATCCACGCCCAGCTTGCTGGCATCGTCGACCCAGTCGGGCAGGTCTTCCTTGTTGGTAGCCAGCAGGATCTTGTTGCGCTTCACGCTGGTAATCACGCCCGATAGGGTAGGGCGGTCGGAGGCGGCGCGGCCGGGGATGTTGCCAAACAAAGCCGCGTTTTTGCCGACCTGAAACAGGTGCAGGCCGCCTTGGCCCGCGGGCCGCTCGATTTCGAGCACCAGCTTGCCGCCGAAGCCGATTTCTTCCTTGGTGATTTTCACCGGGTACCAGGTCAGGCCGCGCTTCTGCCGCTCGCCGATGGTCGCCTGGGCACTCTTGATTTTAAACTGTTCCAGGTCCTCTTTCTGCTCGAGCTTCATGAGGGCCTGCACCTTACGCAGCTCTTTTTCTAGGGCGTAAGGGTCGGTATAGGTAGGTTGTTCAGACAAAAGGGTAGTCGTTTATGAAGTCCGTTATAACAACGGAAACGGCAAAATGGTGGCCGAAGGTCGGGGAGAAAATTAACTTTAGCGGCCGGAATGATATCCTTACCCTATGAAGCATTCTATTTCTGTTTTGCTGACAATAGCAATGACCTTGTCAGCCTGTATGCATATACCCACTGCTTCACATTCCTCTGAAACGCTTGCAACCTGCTATTTCCAGGAGTTCGGGCAACCTATGTCGCTCGGCTATGCAGAATTCGCCAAGATTATGGCTGACTTCGAAAGAAGCACATATGCGTTGGACGTTCTGGTCGTCATCGTAAGACCTGGCAGGGAGGGCCCTAAGCTCAAACGGTTGATTCAAAGTGAATCTGGTTACGCACTCATTACTGCAATAGGTAATCAACAAGATAGTATGCGGACTCAATGCAATGCTGAGTGTCAAGCGGTACTTGCCCACACTGCTAAAGGCTATTTTAGCTTGAATGATGATAGTGAAACAGCGCATGCCCCATATATAAGTCTGTTAATAAGGCGCTCCGGCAAAACGGAGAGTACCTATTATTTCAACACATATGGTCTTTCCTGCCGGAATGATACAATGAACCAAAAAATGGTCTCAGGATACGCGGCAGCGCAGTATCTGCTTGATTTACAGTGGTAAATTCAGCTAATCAGTCATAGTTCAGCACCTTGGTATAATACTGCTTCACTTTGCCGTCAGGGCCGAAAAACAGCAGGTAGCGCACGGTTTTGTTGTCCGTAGACAGCACGTCGCGCACCCGGGCCCCGCCTTCCAGATTAGTGCTCACCTCGGCCAGCAGCATGTTCTTGCCCAGCCGGGAGAAGATAACCACGCTGCAGTCCTTCTGGGCGCCGGAAGCGGCCGTCATTTTGGCTACTACGGGCGAGTAGGACGGCTTGTAGGCGGCCCGCTCATCCATGCGAAAGAGGGAATCCAGCAGCTGCACCTGCGGAAAGGTCTGCGGGAAACGCCACTCGGTGCGCAGCGCGTCGCTGAACGTGACCAGGTCCTGAAATACGAGGCTGTCGAAAACGGCCACGCAGGGCCGGCGGTACTCCTCAAACTCGGGGCTGCGCAGAATGTGCTGGTAGGCCGTCTGGTAGTACTGGGCCGGCGTGGGCGTGGGGGCCGCTGCCGCGGGCCGGATTCGGGGTCGGGCCTTAGTCCGGGACCGGCCGCGGGACTGGGCATCACTATGAAAAGGCAGGATAAGCAGGCTTATTCCCAGAATCCAGGCAAAAAACTTCATCGACTTGCAGCGGGCAGACTGTTGGATTGAGTTGGGCTGCCCGGAGCCAAGATAAAGCATTCTGCCAAGCCCCGCTGCCCGGCGGGCTATTTCGCCCCGGCTGCGTCCCATAGCCGCGCCAGTTCCCTAGCTTCTTCGCGTAGCGGCCGCTCGCGCAACACCAGATTGGCCCGGGCTTGGCACCAGCTAGCACCTAGCGGCGCAGCTGGCAGAAAAGGAGCGGGGTGGAGTAGCTTCTGCTAGTATTTTCAAAAGGCACTACTCTGTAAAGCGCCGAACCCGGGCTCGTTTTCCGAGTGGTCCCCCGCAAAGGGTACTGACGAAAAACTCGCGGGCAATAACGTAGCTGCGCCCGATAAGCAGCAGCCGATACGGACCCTCTGGAGTAAGTCCTTGCGCCCGGGGCTCATGCCCATAGGTTTCCACGCCGTACTGCGCGCAGATGGCGGCCACGGCCTGAGCCACCGGGATAGGCACGCCGCTGAGAATGATGCCGCCCGTGCGCGTCAGGTCGAGCCGGATGTTATGGGCCACCAGCCGCTGCCACCACATGGTCCAGGAGGCCGCCGGAAAGTCATACCACTCGCTGGCCTGAGTCCGCAGCTCCTGGCGGATAGCGGCCAGCAGGGCGGTGGGGTTTTCAAGGTTGCGCCGGGTAGCACGGGCCAGCAGGGTGGCGGCGGGGCCTTGCACGCCCCACAGGAGCGGATGCTCGTGGTGGAAGGATACAGCGGCGCGCCCACTGCGTTGGAGCCGGCCGCTGAGCTTACCCCGAAAATCAACACGGTGGACTTCGGTATCGGTGGTCAGCTCTAGGAAGGTGCTTTGGGAATAGCGGATCTGGCCGAAGGGGTAAAGCTGAGTGAATTGCGCCATCATGCCGGGAAGCTAGTAGGTTTCCTCGGGTTAGAGCGGTGAGTGGCGGTTCGTTGCTCAGCCTGGGGGCAGTAGGAGCAAGCTGCCGTAGCGGAGTAGAGCCGGCAGGATGCATAATGGATACCGGGATAAACTCTGGGTGCAGAGCGGCGTATGGGAAATTATGTCTTTCGACTCCTGCGCTGCGCGGGAGTCGGGTGGGTAAAAGTCCTGCGGCCCGGGCCGCTGGGCTGCCCGCCTTTTCTGTTCTCCCTCCCGTTGCTCCGTGGCCTCACCACCTGCCCGGTAGCCTGTTTTTTCCTATTCTATGGCACTGCACTACCGCCGCGGCGGCTCCGGCCCGGCCCTTCTCCTGGTTCACGGCATCGGCGGCAGCTGGCGCTCCTGGAATACGATTTTCGCGGCCCTGGCCGCCCACTACGACGTAATTGCCGTGGATTTGCCCGGGCACGGAGCCTCGCCGCCCCTGGCCGGGGAGCATACCACCGGCACCCTGGCCGACGCGCTGACCGACTTTCTCACCGAGCACCACCTGCGGGGCATCGACGCGGTGGGCAGCTCGATGGGGGCCCGGCTGGTGCTGGAGCTGGCCCGTCGCGGCGGCGTGCTGGGCGCGGTGGTGGCCCTGGACCCCGGTGGGTTCTGGGAAGACTGGGAAGTGCCGTTCTTCTATCATTCCGTGGCTGTTTCCCAGCAGCTGGTCGTGGCGCTGCAGCCCGTTATGCCCGCCCTGATGAACTCAGCGGTGGGCCGCACGGTGCTGCTGCCGCAGTTTTCGGCCCGGCCCTGGGCCGTTGATGCCGACCAGGCCCAGGATGAAATGTACACCTTCGCGCACACGCCCGTGTTTGGGGAGCTGCTAGACCAGCTGGCCCACGGCGAAAAGCAGCAGCCGGCACCGGCCGGCAGCATCCCGGCTCCCCTGGTTATTGGCTGGGGCCGGCAGGATCGGGTGTGCCTGCCCCGGCAGGCGGGGCGGGCCCTGACTGCGTTTCCGGATGCCCAGCTCTACTGGTTCGACCACTGCGGCCACTTTCCGCAGTGGGACCAGCCCGCCGAGACTACCCGGCTTATTCTGGCCGTGCTTCGGCGGCAACCATTCCGCCAGCGGGATATTGCCCGCCGTGTCGAAGCGGCTGCCGTACCTGCGCGAGTGCCAAAAATAGCCGCCCTGGTGGCAGGGGGGGCTGTGCTGGCCGCTGGAGCGTGGCTGCTGCAACGCTGGGTAGAACCCCGCCGCTAATTTGCTGCCTAACGGCGCCGGTAAAGATGCTTTGCTATGGCGTAGCGGAGCGGTCGGGTAGGGCGGTGCTCAGGCAAAAAAGTCGCTCGAATCGGTTTGGCTGAAGTACTTGTTCAGGCGGCCCAAATCGGCGAAGATGGGCAGGATGATGCGCATGAACTCCCGCACCGTGGCTTCCGAGTCGGCGTAGAGCAGCAGACGGGCGTCGGTGGAGAAGTCCTGCAGGTGCTCCAGCAGCTCGGGGGCCTCTTCCTCCAGAATGGTGCTGATGTGCTCTTCCCACGACGGGCCGCCGCCGCCGAAGCCATATTTCTCGAACAGGTAGAAATAGCCCTCCAGGGCCGGGTCGGCCTCCACGTCGGCCGTAATGCCGAACTGGGCATCCTCCACGCGCATTTCCGGCGGAATCGAGAAAATCTTGAAGGGGAAGGTGCTTTCCATGAGTAAGGCTAAAGCGCAAAGCTACGTCCAATCCTGTAACGCGAAGTTCTACTGCGCGAGGTGGGGAACGATACGGATGGCGCTACATGCCCCTGCCGGGCGGCGCGGCCGTCAGCGACGACCCGCGAAGCTCCGCTTCGCGCTACTCTTCCAGCAGTCCGGTTTCGTCTTTCAGGGCCACGCCCGAGAGCTGCCGCCGCAGGGCCTCCTGCACCAGCAGAAACAGCTTTTCGGCCGCGGCCGCGTAGCCCAGGCCTTCGGGACGGATGTTGGACACGCAGTTGCGGGCCTCGTCGGTGAGGCCGGGGTGGGGGGCGTAGGTGAAGTAGGCGCCCAGACTGTCGGGGGCGCTCAGGCCGGGCCGCTCGCCCAGCAGAATCAGGGCCAGTCGGGCATGCAGCACCGCCCCGATTTCGTCGCTGAGGGCCACGCGGGCCTGCTCGGCCAGCACCAGCGGGGCCAGGCTACAGCCCGCCTGCCGCAGCCTGGGGAGCAACAGCTGCAGCAGGGGCACCGCGTGCTGGTTCAGGGCCGTAGCCGATAACCCATCGGCCAGAATAATAGCAATATCAGCCGCTGCGGGGGCCATTTCCTGCAATTCTAGCCGGGACTCATCCCTGAGCTTACGGCCCAGATCAGGGCGCCGCAGGTAGATCTGGCGGTTGTCGGCCTGGCTTTTTACGTGACAAACCGGGAGCTGCAGCGCCGACAGCTCCGCCAGTAGCCGCCCGGTTTCCAGCTCGGAGTATACCGCGTCGCGGGCGTGGGCATGGGCCAGCCGGAAGGCCAGAGCCTCGCGCAGGGGCACGCTCGTACCGGTACGGCCCAGGGCAATGCGGGCGGCGGTAAAGGCGCGCAGGCCCACCCAGGGGTCGGGCGGCGGATTGGGCGGGGGCAAAGCCGGGCTGTTCTCGGTCATGGCTGGTAGGTGGGGATGTAGAAACGCATAGTTGCGTCTCGTCGGTGAACGACTGAACCCGCGCTGTCACAACATCAGCAACGATTGAGACGCAACTATTCGTCTCTACATCGTTTAGGCGGTTTTTACCCCAGCTGCTGCAGGGTTTTGGCGTCCTGGGTGCCGCCGAAAAACTTGTCCAGCACCCGCTGAAATACCGGGTCGGCGTTATCTAGGGCCGCAAACAGTGTCATGGACGACCTGAGCTTCACATCGTCGGGGCTGCCCAGGATGCGGGTGGCATCGGAGCCGGGCAGCGCCAGCAGGGCCTCGCTGATTTCCCGCAGCCGCGGCCCCAGCACCGGGTGCGCCAGGTAAGCCTCAGCTTCGGCCCGGTCCCGGATGGCGTAGAACTTCGACGTTTCGCTGAAGCCCAGACCCTGAATCTGGGGAAAGATATACCACATCCAGTGGCTGGTTTTGCGGCCCCGCCGGATTTCGGCCAGGGCCGTGGCGTAGTCGGTTTGCTGAGCGCTGAGGAAACGCTGTAAATCGGGAGCTTGGGACATAGCGGGGCTTTTACGGGGAGAATAGAGCGTAAACTGTGTACGCAAAACCGGCCCGGCTAGCCATTCTGCCGCGGCCCGCGGCTTGCCCCGCGCTACAGCTCGTTTTCCAGCAGGTCCTTTTTCAGACTGGCGGTTTTGAGCTTTTTATGATGCAGCACGTAGCGCACGTCGGCCTTGTTGTCGATGGAAAGCTGGATGTGGTAGTAGTTGATATGCTCCAGAATGGCAAAACCATTGGCCAGGAATGCCCAGCCAAACAAGTCGGGCATGGCCCGAAAGTGCCCGGCTAGCTGCAGCTGCGCATAAAAGACCACCGGCATCAGGAGGATCAGCACCACATTAATGCGCCTGGCCCGCCGGAACAAGAGCAGGTTGGCCGGGGCATCAAAGGGCCGGTTGGTGAGGCGGTAGAGCTTGAGCTTCCAGTAGTGCTGGCCTTGCAGCAGAATGAAAATGCAGACGGCCACGCCGTATTCCAGGAAGAGAATAGCGGGGAGAGGGTTCCGGAAGAACAGGTAAGCCGCCAGCAGCGGAAACGTGAAAAAAGCGTGTGCTCTTTCCAGAGGATAATACGTGCTTAGCCGTTTAATCAGGGCCTGTTTGCTCATGTCGGCAGGTTGTCAGGTAGTACGCTTAGGCCTTGGTGAACTGCTCGATAAGACCCGCCAGGTGCGGAAACTCGGCGCTCAGGGCTGCCCGCTGGGCCAGCTCGAAATCCGCGAAGTCGAAGCCCGGGGCCACGGTGCAGCTCACCAGGGCGTAGCCGGTTTGGGACTGAAGGCGGGCGGCAAACCAGGTGTGGGCCGGCACCACGGCCTGCGGTACTTCGCCCCGGCTGAAATCCGGGCCCAGGACGATGGTGGTGGGCTGCCCGTCGGCTATACAGACGATTTCCAGCGCCTGACCCTGGTGAAAAAACCACAGCTCATCCGACTTGATGCGGTGAAGGTGCGACTTGTCCTCGTTTTCCAGCAGGTAGTAAATGGCGGTGCTGACGCTGCGGTGCTGCCCCGAATTCGTCGTCAGGCTGTCGGCTGAGCGGTAGGTTTCGCGGAAGTAGCCGCCCTCGGGGTGGGGCAGCAGGTGCAGCTGGTCGATGGTGTCTTGGGCGGTCATGGCGGCGGAGCGGGGTAGAATTCAGGCAATATAGCGCCCTCGGGCCCAGACTACCGCCAGCTTTGGGCTCCCAGCAGCGGGTGTTCGGACCGGGCGGGCAGCAGCCGGCCCTGCTCGTCAACGATTCCCTGCTGCTGCAGCCAGGCCGCAAACTCGGGGGCGGGCCGCAAGCCCAGCACCTGGCGCACGTAGAGCGCGTCGTGGAAGGAGGTGGACTGGTAGCCCAGCATGATGTCGTCGGCGCCGGGAATGCCCATAATGTAGGTGCAGCCGGCCACGCCCAGCAGGGTGAGCAGCGTGTCCATGTCGTCCTGGTCGGCCTCGGCGTGGTTGGTGTAGCACACGTCTACGCCCATGGGCAGGCCCAGCAGCTTGCCGCAGAAATGGTCTTCCAGCCCGGCCCGGATAATCTGCTTGCCGTCGTAGAGGTATTCGGGGCCGATAAAGCCCACTACGGAATTGACCAGCAGGGGCCGGAAGCGGCGGGCCACGGCGTAGGCCCGGGCCTCGCAGGTTTGCTGGTCGAGGCCGTGGTGGGTGTGGGCCGACAGGGCGCTGCCCTGCCCGGTTTCGAAGTACATGACGTGCTGGCCCAGGGTGCCGCGCTGCAGGCTCAGGGTGGCCTCGTGGGCTTCCCGCAGCAGGGCCAGGCTCACCCCGAAGCTGGCATTAGTGGCCTCCGTGCCGCCGATGGACTGAAACGTGAGGTCGACCGGGGCGCCTTGGTTGATGAGCGCCAGGGTGGTCGTCACGTGGCTGAGCACGCAGGTCTGGGTTGGTATCTGGTACTGTTCGCGCACCGCGTCGAGCATGTCGAGCAGCTGGCGCACCACCCGCGGGTTGTCGGTAGCCGGGTTGATGCCCAGTACCGCGTCGCCGCTGCCGTAGAGCAGGCCATCGACGAGACTGGCGGCAATGCCCCGGGCGTCGTCGGTGGGGTGGTTGGGCTGCAGGCGGGTGCTCAGGTGGCCGCGCAGGCCCAGCGTGTTGCGAAACTGGGTGATGACCTCGCACTTGCGGGCCACGGCAATCAGCTCCTGGTTGCGCAGCAGCTTGCTCACGGCCGCCACCATTTCCGGCGTCAGGCCCGGGGCCAGCTGCTGCAGCGCCTGCGCATCGGCCGTTTCCGAGAGTAGCCAGTCGCGCAGCTGGCCCACGGTGAAGTGCCCCACGGGCGCAAAGGCCACCGCGTCGTGGGTGTCCAGAATCAGGCGGCTGACTTCGTCCTGCTCGTAGGGCACCAGGGCTTCCTGCAGAAAAGTGCGCAGGGGCACATCGGCCAGGGCGAGCTGGGCGGCCACCCGCTCCTCGTAGGTTTCGGCGGCCACCCCGGCCAGCACGTCGCCCGCACGCAGGGGCGAGGCCCGGGCCAGCAGGGTTTTTAGGTCGGGGAAGCGGTAGGTCCGCTGGCGAATAGTGTGCTGGTAGGGCATGGCGGCAGCGGGTTTCAGTGATTGGGCTCTGGCGGTAGTCGCCTCACCCCCAACCCCCTCTCCAAAGGGAGAGGGGCTCTAGCTCTAGCTGTAGATTCTAGCTCTTGGTTGATGATTTGAATTTCTCTGTTTTCAGAAGCTGCATTTTATGAAGATGCGGCGGTAAGTTGCACTACTCCGCTGGGGCCAGCAGCGCATCTTCCGGCAGCGGGCGGCGGTGCCGGCCCAGCAGTACATAAAGGCCCAGCGCGGCGCCCAGGCCCGCGAAGAAGAGCAGACTCAGTAGCCCGTTGTAATAGATGATGGCGGCTAGGCTCACCAGCGTAAGAGCCAGCGCCAGCAGCGGAAAATAGGGGTAAAAGGGCGCAGTGAAAGGCCGCTCCAGGTGAGGCTCCCGGCGGCGCAGGGCAAACAGGCTGAGCAGGCTGATGGCGTACATCACCACCGCCCCCAGCACCGAGAGCGTGATTACCTGGGCCGTGGTGCCGGTAAGCAGGGCCACTGCGCCCACCCCGCCACCAGCCGCCAGGGCCCAGTGCGGCGTCCGAAACCGGGAATTGACCCGGGCCAGCATCCCGGGCAGGTAGCCGCTGCGGGCCAGGGCAAATACCTGCCGCGAGTAGCCGATGATGGTGCCGTGAAACGAAGCCACCAGGCCAAACAGGCCGATGCTGGCAAATAGCTGCGTCCAGCGGCTGTGGCGGCCCAGCACGATACCCAGCGCCTCGGGCAGGGGGTAGTCGATGGTGCTCAGCCGGCGCCAGTCGGCCACGCCGCCCGTGAGCACCATTACACCCAAGGCCAGCAGCACCAGGGTGCCCAGGCCGTAGAGGTAGCCCCGGGGAATGGTTTTGCGCGGATTTTCGACTTCCTCGGCCACCATGGCTACGCCCTCAATAGCCAGATAAAACCAGATGGCAAATGGCAGGGCCGCAAACACGCCCGCCGCCCCCAGGGGCATCGGGTGGGCCAGAAAGTTGCTGACCCGAAAGTGCGGCGCTACCAGGCTCATATACAGCATCAGCTCGGCCACGGCCAGCAGCGTTACCACCAAAGAAAACCACGCTGCCTCCTTGATGCCCAGCAGGTTGATGCCGATAAAGACGACGTAGCACGCCAGCGCCGAGCCCAGAACCGGCACCTGGGGGTGCAGGAAATGGCCGTAGCTGCCCAGAGCCAGGGCAATGGCCGGCGGGGCAAACAGAAATTCTACCAGCGTGGCATAGCCGGCCACCAGGCCGCCCAGGGGCCCAAAGGCGCGGTAGGAATAGGCAAACGGCCCGCCCGCGTGCGGAATGGCCGTGGTCAGCTCGGTGAAGCTGAAAATAAACGTGACGTAGAGCACCGTTACCAGCAGCGTGGCCACCAGAAAGCCTACCGGCCCGGCCACCTGCCAGCCGTAGTTCCAGCCGAAATACTCGCCCGAAATCACCAGGCCCACGGCCAGGGCCCACAGGTGCAGGGGCCGCAGCACTTTCTTCAGGGCCGGAGCCGCAGGAGCAGAAGTCTTCATAGGCACGGCTGCTAGTGGTAGTCCAGCGGCCTAATGTAGACGATAACCGCCGTGCTACCAACTCATTACCGTGGCTCCGTTCCGCTCGTCCACTTCCCGCACCAGCCGCTGCGGATGCTGGGTAACGGTAATTTCTACCGAGCCGGTACTTACTTCCAAAGCGAGAATGTGGCCGCCATAGGCCGCGAAGGTCTTGTCGGTCACGACGCCGTGCAGGTGCAGGGCGGGCTTGCCCTCCTTCCAGGCAATGCTGCCGGTGAGGCTGGCCAGCTCCGTGTCGCGGAAGGATTTGGGGTCGTAGGTCTTGGTTTGCCCGTTCCAGAAGCCGAACGTGGGATGCACGAAGCCCAGGCCCGTCAGGCTGGCCCCGGCAATCTTTTCCCGGGTGGCCAGCTGCTCCAGCTCCTGCAGGACGTTGTCGCCCTGGCGCAGCACCAGCAAAAAGCCGGTGGGCGTACGGACGTATTTCGGGGACGGGGCGGCCGTCTGGGCCCGGGCGCCGGGGGGAGTAAGGGCGGCACCCAGGGTCAGTCCGAGGGCAAGGAAGTGGTTCATGGATAAGGTGTTAGTGGATAGTAAAGTAAGGTGCGGCGGCAGACTAGGCACAAGAAAACCCGGCCCGCACGAAGCACTGCTGGAGTACTCCGTACGGGCCGGGTGGGCAAGAGGGTTGGCCGGGGCCGCCGGCTTAGCTACCGAAGTTTTCCAGCGCGGCCATATCCTCGGCCGAGAGTTGAATGTCGGCCGCTTTCACGTTTTCTTCCAGGTGCTTTACTTTCGAGGTGCCCGGAATCAGCAGGATATTGGGGGAGCGGTGCAGCAGCCAGCTTAGGGCCACCTGCTGCTTGGTAGCGCCGTGCTTCTCGCCAATCTGGGTGAGCTTGCTCAGGGCCTGCTCGTTGCCGCCGGCCAGCGGGTACCACGGAATAAAGGCCAGGCCGTTCTGCTCGCAGAACTCCAGCTCGGCCTCCCACTTGCGGTTGTCCACGCTGTACATGTTCTGCACCGACACTACTTTCACGTACTGCTGGGCCTGCTGAATCTGCTCCACGGTTACTTCCGAGAGGCCGATGTGCTTGATCAGGCCGTCTTCCTGGGCCTTTTGCAGGAATTCCAGGGTCTTCTCAAACGGCACTTCGGGGTCGACGCGGTGGAGCTGGTAGAGGTCAATCTGGTCGAGCTTAAGACGCTGCAGGCTGCCTTCCAAAGCCTGTTTCAGGTGCTCGGGGCTGGCGTCGATGGGCCACTGGTTGGGCCCGGTGCGCAGCAGGCCGCCCTTGGTGCCGATAATCAGGCCCTTAGCGTAGGGGTGCAGGGCCTCGGCAATCAGCTCCTCCGACACGTTGGGGCCGTAGCTGTCGGCCGTGTCGATGAAGTTGATGCCCAATTCCACGGCGCGCTGCAGCACCCGGATGGATTCGGCGTGGTCCTGGGGCGGACCCCAGATACCGTCGCCGGTGATGCGCATGGCACCGTAGCCCATGCGGTTAATGGTCAGGTCGCCGCCCAGGGCGAAAGTTTTGGCGGGTGCGGTTGTGGTGTCGTTAGCCATACTGGGGATAGAAAAGGTAAACACGGAATACGTTCTACGCCGGCAGACGAGTTGCCCGGCGAAATACTGTACGTGATAACCGGTAAAAGCTGCAAAAGTCCCGCGGCGCAACCGGCGGGGCTGTATAGCGCAATGGCTTAAGACCTGATAAAAAGCGTGTTACGCGGAAAAATTGCGGCCGCAGCCGGCGCACCGGTAGAGCGTAGTGCCAGCGTAGTACAGGCGCCGCCAAAAGCCGGGCCGGGCCAGGAGCTGCGGGTCGGGGGCGCCGCAGCGGGGGCAGCGCAGCACGGTAAGGCTGGTGCGCTGGGCCTCGAAGTGCACTACCAGCTCCCGGGCGGCATCCGCATCGGCTTCCTCAATCAGCAGTTGGTACCAGATACCGTCGCCGAAGGGAAAGGAAGGCGGCCCGCAGGTTTTGACCAGGGAGTTGATTTCCGCCGCCAACAGCTCATTATACAGCTGCACCGCCTCCGCGTAGGTCAGGTATTGAGCGGCGGGAATAAGCATAGGCAGTGAAGAAAAAAAGTCTGGCCGTCATCCTGAGCTTGCGAAGGACCTTGTCACGAAAGACCTAAGCCGGTTCTGGTGTGATAAGGTCCTTCGCAAGCTCAGGATGATACTTAATTACGATGGCGCACGAACTGGCTGGCTCTACTCGGCATGCTTTCTAAAGGAGCGTAATAATCAACTTACCGGCGCACGGCACGGCGGGCGGGGCGCACCTGTCCGCGCAGCTTGAAGATATACCAGAGCAGGGCAATGCAGAGGGCGGCCAGCCCGGCGGCAATCAGCTCCCGGCTGGTGCGGGCACCCTCGGCCTCGGTGGCAGCGGCCTGGGCCTCCAGCAGCTTCTTTTCGCGCTGCTTGTCCCGGATCTGCAGGTTCTGAATCTGGTTTTCCAGGTCGTAGAACCGCTCCCGGGTCATCGACTGGTCACCCTGGGCCACGGTTACCTGGCGCTCGGCCTGGGTTTTTTCGGCCACGATGGTCGCCGTGCGCCGAATGGACGACTCCTTCAGGGCCTTTACAATCTCGGTGTCCTTGCGGATAATGCCCTTGAGCGCATCCACCACTTCCTGGAGGTCTTTTTTCGAAGGCTTGTTGGCCAGAAAGGCGTTGCGCTGGGCGCTGGCCTCCTCATACTGGCGAATCAGCGCTTCGCGCTCCTGAATCAGGGGCGTTATGAGGTCGGGTTGGGTGGGCACAGGGGCAGTAGGGGCCTGAGCATAAACGGTACTTAAGGTCAGACTCGCTGAGAGCAGTAAAAAAGAAAACCGGAGCAAAACGAATGGATGGTTCAAGGCAAAAGAGGGTAGGAGTCGGAGGAAAGGTCTTTTTTTCTGTAAATCGAGCTAATGAAACGTATATTTTACTCATTAAGTCTGACGTTAATGCTCGGTATTCCCACTTGTGGATGGGCGCAATCAGATTCTGGAACGGATGCCAACCCCAGAATTATGGGGTCTAATAATATTCCCCAAAGCTACTACGATAAGGCCCGGCAGGTAGTACCACCCGCCACGGGAGTGACTTTGAGCGCAGACTCTACCTACGGGGTAACGCAAAAGAACCCCGTTTGCGTGGGTGATAAAACGAATCCTAAAAGTCGGAACGTCTTCAGTTTTCTGAACACTTTGCGAGGCCCGCAAGGTCAGGAAATCAGTTACCGACGCATGGGTAGCTGCTGCCCATTCAAAACCCCCAACGGTATTGCCAACGGTATGGCCGTTCTCAATGCGTACGAAGTAACCTGGATAAATAATCCGAAGCCGATGGTCGTCTACATCAATAACTACGATGAGGGGCCGATGTCCACTCCTTTTGGGCTCATCCTGGCCAAGCCTTAGCCTTCATAATGACCGAGGCTGAAATGTGTGGAGCATACTTAACTGAAAAGCCCTTTCCTGTTGCTAACGGGCAAGGGCTTTCTGGTGAAAGAGCGTATCGTACTGCGCAGAGGACAGATTGCCGCGCTTCGCTCGCAATGACACGGGTTAGCACATTCCCCATATTAGCACATCAGCACATTAGAAAACTATTCCGTGAGCAGAGGCACGGGCTGGCGGATTTCCTGGGGCTTGTGCTTGTAGAAGTACAGAATGAGAATGGGCAGCAAGGTCAGCTCGGCCACCACGCCGAAGAGCAGGGTCAGGCCGATGAGCAGGCCCACGTAGAAGGTACCGTCGAAGGAGGAGAAAATGAGGGTGCTGAAGCCGCCGACCAGAATCAGGGAAGTCACGATGACGGCTTTGCCGGCCATCAGGTAGGTTTTGCGCACGGCCTTGAACAGGCTGGGCTCCTGCAGCAGCGTCAGCTTGAGCTTGCTGATGAAGTGAATCGTGTCGTCGACGGCAATACCGAAGGCAATGGTGAAAATGATGCTGGTGCTCACCTTCATGCTCACCCCGGCCAGACCCATCACGCCGGCCACCACCAGAATCGGCACCAGGTTCGGGATGAGCACCACGATGGTCATGCGCACGCTGCGGAACAGGAAGAGCACGATGAGCGTGACCATCACAATGTCGATGCTCATACCCGTAATCATGTTGAGCGTGAGGTTTTCGTTGTTTTTGTCGATGAGGTTGGCCGAGCCCGTCAGGCGCGTTTGCAGCACTTTCGGGTCGGTGTTCTGGCTCAGAAACCGGCGCAAATCGGCGTTCAGGGCCTCGGCCCGCACGCTGCCCACGTCGGGCATGCGGCCGGTGAGGCGGCCCTCGGTGCCGTCGGGCAGCACCAGGGCCCGGAACTCGGGCTTCTTGCGAAACAGCTTCACGCGGCGCACCAGCTGGGTTAGCTCGGCCTCGGAGGCGGGCAGGCGGTACTCCTCCAGCAGGCCGCCGTTCAGGGCTTTGCGCACCGATTTGATGATGGTCACGGGCGAGGCCACGAAATTCAGCCCGTAGGTTTGCTGCAGGTACCCCTCGATTTCCTCGGTTTCGCGCAGCACCTGCAAATCGTAGATGCTGCGGCCCGTGGCCGGCTGCAACGCCAGCTCAAAGGGTCGCACCCCGGCGAAGTTCTGCTCGAAAAACACGAAGTCCAGCTTCACCGGGTCGTTTTTCGACAGGTCGTCGAGCAAAGACGAGTTGATGCGGATGCGGGAGGCCGAGGCCACCGAGCCAATCAGAATCAGGGCGCTCAGGCCCACTACCAGCCGCCGGTGGGCCAGCACGTTGCGAAACATGCGGCCCAGCACCCCGTCCCAGCTGTGGCCTTCCTGGCGCGGCACCCGCAGCTGGGGCTTGCGCAGGAGCACGAGCATGGCCGGCAGCAGGGTAAAGGAGAGAATAAAGGTGAGCAGCACCGAAATGCCGGTAAACAGCCCGAAGTTGTAAATCGGCCGGATAGTGCTGGTCATCAGGGTGAAAAAGCCGATGCTGGTGGTCAAAGCCGACAAGCCCGAGCCGAAGCCCGATTCCTTCAGGGCAATCAGCAACGAATCCTTTTTGCTGGCTCCGTAGCCCAGCTCGGTGCTGTAGCGCGTGATGATGTGAATCGTGTCGGACATGCCTACCACGAAGAGCATGATGGGCAGCAGGGCCGTCATCAAGTCGATGCTGACCCCGCAGGCGCTCATCAGCCCCAGGCCCCAGATAATGGCCCCCATGACCACCACCAGCGGCAGCACCACGCCCCACCAGGTGCGAAACGTGAACCAGAGCAGCACCGTGACCAGCACCACCGACAAGCTCATGAACACGACCAGTTCCCACTGCAGCCGGTCGACAAACACCGACTGGGCCACCATCTTGCCGGCCATGTGGTACTCGGTTTCGGCGATGCCCTGGCGGCTGAGCTCGGTACGCACGGCCGCCAGCAGGGAGTCGCCGGGGGGCTTGCTCAGGTTGGGCGTGGTCTGAAACAGGATGGTCACCGAGCGCGCGTCGCGGGCAATCAGGTTGTCGACCAGGCCCGGCGTGCGGTACACCAGCACCGAGTCCTGGGCGCGGCGGGCCGGTTCCTGGGGGTGCAGATACGGAATGTTGAACACGCCGAAACCCTCGACCACGGGGTTGGCGGCGTTGGTGGGCGAGGTGACGTGCACCACGTGGCGGCGCTGCTGGATAAAGCGCGTGAGCGAATCGACCTTGGTTAGAAACCCGGGCTCGAACACCGAGCGGCCGGCCGGGGCCTCCACGCCCAGCAGCACGTAGTCGTTGTCGTTGCCGTAGCGGGCCGAGTACTGCTCGTAGTAGTCCAGGTCCGGGTCGCCGGCGGGGTAGAAGTCGTTGAAATTGTAGTTGAACCGCAGCTGGGCCACGAAATAGACGCTCACGGCCGTCATCAGGGCCAGGCCGAGCAGGGTGAGGTAACTGAGTTTGCGAAGCGGCATTCGGTGGGCTAGGGCCGCCGCCCCGGGGCGGCGGCAACATCAGGAAAAAGCTGCCTCGGTTGGCGTCGGACTTTGCCGCCGCTTTTGTACTTTAGAGGCACCAGGGAGCCAACCACGCCCCGCCGGCTTTTGTTTCCTCACTTCCTAAGATATCTATCCATGAAAAACGTCCTGCTCGCCCTGACTTTGTTTGCCTTCGTTGGCACCGCTTCCGCCCACGACGGCAAAGACGAAAAAGGCAAAAAAGGCAAGAAAGAAGCCTGCTCCACGGAAATGAAAGCCCAGTGCGCCAGCACCGGCAGCACGGCCACCACGCCTTCCTGCTGCATGAAAAAAGGCGCGAAAACGGCCTCAGTAAAGCCCGCCGAAACCACGCCGGCCGCCATTACGCCCGTGACCAAGTCGCTGTGAGAAGCTGCCTGAAGCTCAGTTGTTGAAAAAGCCGCCTTTACGGGCGGCTTTTTTATTTTTCCGTCTGTCATCCTAAGCTTGCGAAGGACCTTCCTCCATGCTATGATGAGTAACGTTCAGTGAGCTAAGTATGCAGTGCCAGAGGGTGAACTTCGTTACATTGAATTGGCCCTGGGGAGGCTGATATTTTACTTAGCTGGCCACCCGAGTTTTGCTTTTTTGCTATTACACGCATGCGCCGTTTATTCTCACTAGTGCTGGTACTTGTGCTCAGTGCTCCTGCCTGGGCGCAGAACGGTTTGAACCGCTGGGACGCGCGGCCAGTACCGATACCCAAGCCAGCCGTTTCTGCTGCTCAGCGAAGTAAGCAATTGGCCCAGGCAAAATCTTCCCGGGACTCTTTGGGTAGAGTTCAGATGCTGCGCCGTGATTCGCTACGAATTGCCGCCAGAGCCGCCGCTGCGCCGGTATTGCAGCGCGGCATCGGTCAGCGCCTGAAAGCTAAAAATGCTATGCCGGAAGACAACAAATACTATGAGTATATAAGAACGTCTATCCGTTATCCGGTAATGGCCTTGCGCTATTTGGTAGAAGGAGACATTACTATGGAGCTAACTATTGATGCCACTGGGCAGGTAACTGCGGTGAAAGAACTAGCAAATACAATTCCGCCGGGTGCCGCCGACCGGGATGTAATGGTGCAGCAGGTTCGGCTGCTGCTGGCGCAGCTGCACTTTGAGCCAGCTTCCACAACGACGGAAGAAGAAATTACGGTTCGTTATGCTTTCCAGTAGACACAACTTTCTGTATGTGAGGGTAGCGCTAAATCAACGCGTAAAATCCGGCTCTGGCTATCAATCTGAAAGTTTCCGCGTTGAATAAATTGTCTGGGTAGAAGAGGAAAATCCTTCGCAAGCTCAGGATGACAGACGGAAAATAACCACTTAACAATGCGCCCCATCCTCACGCTTCTCCTAATCATATTCCCCCTCACCGCCACTGTGGCCCAGCGCGGCGCACCCCGGCCGCCCGATCCCAAAGTAGCCCAGGAGCTGCTGCAGCTGGAGCGGCGCTGGAATGAGGCCATCGTCAGCCGCGACACGGCCTTTATCAGTCGCCTGCTGGCACCCGACTTTCTCTACATTGCCGCTGATGGCAGTGTGAACGACAAGAAAACCATGCTGCTGGCCGTCAGCAACCCCAATTCGGTGGTGAATCCCTTTCAGAGCGAGGACGTGCGGGTGCGGCAGTACGGCAAAAACATGGTGATTCTCACCGGCTGGTTTCTGCAAACCGGCACCTGGCTCGGGCAGCCCTTTTCCCTGCGCCTGCGCTATACCGACGTGTACGTGAAGCTGAACGGGCGCTGGCAGGCCGTGTCGGCCCAGGCGGCGGTGCTGCCCGTGGGGCGTAAATCCTAAAGGAAGGTTCGTACTTTCGCCCCATGCAGCAGTACCTCGACCTCGTCCGCCACATTCTCGACCACGGCACCCAGAAAACCGACCGTACCGGCACCGGCACGCTCAGCATTTTCGGCCACCAGATGCGCTTCGACCTGCAGCAGGGCTTCCCGCTGGTCACCACCAAAAAAGTCCACCTGAAAAGCATCATCCACGAACTGCTGTGGTTTTTGCAGGGCGACACCAACATCAAGTACCTGACGGATAACGGGGTTAAAATCTGGGACGAGTGGGCCGATGCCAACGGCGACTTGGGCCCGGTGTATGGCAAGCAGTGGCGCAACTGGCCCCGGCCCGACGGCACCCACATCGACCAGATTTCCGAAGTCGTGCGCCAGCTCACGGTTTCGCCCGACTCGCGCCGCATTCTAGTGTCGGCCTGGAACGTGGCCGAGCTGGACCAGATGCACCTGATGCCCTGCCACGCCCTGTTTCAGTTCTACGTGGCCGACGGCCGGCTCAGCTGCCAGCTCTACCAGCGCTCCGCCGACGTATTTTTGGGCGTGCCCTTCAACATTGCCTCCTACGCCCTGCTCACGCTGATGATGGCTCAGGTCACGGGTCTGCAGCCCGGCGAGTTCATCTGGACCGGCGGCGACACCCACCTCTATTCCAACCACCTGGAGCAGGCCCGCCTGCAGCTCACCCGCGCCCCGCGCCCGTTGCCGCAGATGCGTATCAACCCGGCGGTGAAAGACATTTTCGGCTTTCAGTACGACGATTTCACGCTTGAAAACTACGACCCGCACCCTGCCATCAAAGCCCCGGTAGCAGTATAGCGCACTATTCAGACGCCTGGTCTGGGCTTTGTTAGCAACATCCTCGGCTTTCCAGTCCGGGCCTTAGCTGCTTATAATCCATTTCGTGCGAGCCGCTGCTGGCTACCGGTGGGCGCCTGCAACAGGGCCGTAGCACGCTCGACAACCGCGTGCAGCGGCTATATTCTGTTGTCATAGAGTCGCTTAGCCAGGTGTATGGTGCCACGGCCGGGGGAGAAGCGGGCTTGGGTATATTGTACTTAGTATGGGCGAATTCAGGGGAGAAAAATGACGGCCGGCGGCCAGCTTATTGTAAATGTTCTTTTATAGCTGGTTAACACGGTTTGATACTAGGTATTAGCACCGAAGCACAAGAGTTGATCAGCGAGTGATTTTGTAAATTTCCAATGGGAAGGGAATTTTATAGTTCAGTATTCGTTTAGATAAAATTCAATCGTATTTATAAAATCCAAAAGGGTGTAGATTGCGTACGTATTTGCGCTACCCGCCCTGCCATTCTTCAGTGCCCACATCTTCAGTGCCTGCTTTGACTTTACCCGTGCTGCCCCGCAAGCACCGCGCCTGGATTGCGCTCTACGCCCTGGAGGGCTGTGAGCAGGACCGGGCCGAAATCCTGCGCATAAACGACGTTACCGAAGCCGACCTCGCCGAGTTTGAGGAAAGCTGGCTGCGTCTGCGCTGCCGGAGCCTCGCGCCCAACCGTTAAGCTTCCTGCTCCCAGCCGAGCAGCGCCGTGAGCAGCGGGTGCTGGGCCGGGAATTCTGCCTGTTTAATTCTGAGAACCGGCCGGATAGCTGCCACATTCGCCGTAAATACGGCTTCGGCCTGTAGTACATTTTCGCGGGTAAACAGCCCTTCCACGCAGCGTAGCTGCTGGTGCTGGGCCGCGCGCAGCAGATGAGCGCGCCGCACGCCGGCCACGCAGCCCGTTTCCAGCGCCGGCGTATACAGCGTTCCTGCTTGTAGCCAGAAAACCGCCGCGGCCCCCGCCTCGGCAACATGCCCGGCCGCCGAGCACAGAATAATTTCGTCGAGGCCGCGCTGCTGCCGCTCGTGCGCGGCCCGCACGTAGAGCCAGGCCTGCGGACCCTTGCAAAAGCTCAGCGGCGAGTGAATAGCCTGGACTTCCTGGGCAAAACCGGCGTTTTGAATGGGCGAGGAATCCACTACGAAGGCTTCGGCCGTGGCTAGCCATTCTACCGAGTCGGTGAGGGGCGTGTAGCGGCCACCACCGCCGCGCCAGAGTTGCACCCGCAGGCGGGCCTCTGCCAGGTTATTGGCTTGTGCCAGCTGTACCAGAGTGTTTTCCAGGGCCCCAGCCGAGGCCAAGGACTTGGGCAAAGTCAGGTAGAGCGCGCGGGCGGCCCGCTGCATGCGGGCGTGGTGGTGCAGGGCATAGCGCAGGCGCCCGTGGGCCACGACCAGCGTTTCAAAAAAACCATCCCCAAACGCCAGCCCCCGGTTGGGCAAAGACAGGCTGGCGGAGGGCAGCAGCGTATTATTGAGCAGTAGCATGGGCCGCAAGGTAGAGCCATATTTCAACCCTTCGCATAAAAAAGGCCGTCCCAGCTAGGACGGCCTTTTTTATGTGAAGGGTCTGGATACGCTTGCAGCACCTGAATGCGGCGGACTGGCCCTGAACTGTCCGAGCTACTGCCTGTCTGCCCGCACGCCTACAGCAGCACGAACTTCTTGCCCGGCAGCGCCTTTACCACGCCCCGAAATTCGAGACCTAGCAGCAGTGTGGCCACTTTATTGACCGGCAGCTGGGTTTTCCAGCTCAGGTTGTCCATCTGCTCTTCCTTGCTGGCCAGCAACACTTCCAGCAGCTGAAACTCCTCGGCGGTAAAGTCGGCCGGGGCGTAGACGGGCGTGGGCTTGAACTTGCCGCTCTGGTGCAGGGCCGCGTCCCAGTTGAGTAGCTGCTCCAGGTCGGACGGCTCGCCATACAGCGCGGCTTTGTTGGCCTTGATCAGGTCGTTGCAGCCCTCGGAGGCCACCGAGCCCAGGTTGCCGGGAATGGCCAGCACGTCTTTGTTGTAGCTCAGGGCAATTTCGGCCGTTATCAGCGCCCCGCCCTTGCGGGCCGCTTCTACCACCACGGTACCGTCGGAGAGGCCGGCAATGATGCGGTTGCGCGCCGGGAAGTTGTAGCGGTCGGGCTGGGTGCCAAAGGCGAATTCGGTGAGCAGGCCGCCCTGGGTCAGCATTTTCTCGGCCGTTTTGCGGTGGGCGGCCGGGTAGAGCACGTCCAGGCCGGTGGCCATAACGCCCACCGTTTCCAGCCCTTCCTGCAAGGCGGCGCGGTGGGCGGCAATGTCGATGCCGTAGGCCAGGCCGCTAATCACCAGCGGGCGGTGCTCGGCAAAGCCTTTTACTAGCCGCTCGGTTTGCTCGCGGCCGTAGTCGGTAGCCTTGCGGGTGCCCACGATGCCGATGGTTTTGTCCTGGTTCAGGTCGGCCGTGCCTTGGTAGTAAAGCAGCACGGGGGCGTCAGGAATGGTTTTGAGCCGCTTCGGGTACTGCCGGCTGGTGTAGAAAAGCAGCTGCACCCCGCCTTTTTCGGCCTTGCGCAGCGTGTCTTCAGCCTTTTTCAGGGCCGCCGTCCGTTCCCCGCCCGTGAGCGTGGCCACGGTGGTGGGGCCCACACCGGGAATCTTGCGCAGCTTGCCTGGCGGCAGCATCAGCACGTTTTTGGCCGAGCCCCCGTAGCTCATCAGCTGCCGCGTGAGCTGCGGCCCGATGCCGGGAAAGAGGGTGAGAGCAACTTCGTGGAAGAGTAATTCGTCGGTAGAAATAGGCATGCTAGACGTATAATGAAAGTAAAATAGATAGTCGGGTAATCATTGGCTGTCATCCTGAGCCTGCGAAGGACCCTATCACGCTAGCATGAGTCGTTATTACGCTAGTCGTGCTCATCCTAAAAGGTGATTCGCAAACTCAGGATGACACCCGAAAAAAGAGGCTGCACCTACGTTAGCCCTGCTGCGCCTTACCAATGGCGTCGAGCTCCTTTTTCATAGTTACCAGAAAGCCGCGCACCTTTTCCAGGCTCTGAATCACGTCGATTTTTTCCTTGAGCTGGGGGCCTTTCTGCTTGAGCATGTCGCGGGCGCCGGGAATGGTGTAGCCGCGCTCCTTCACCAGGTGGTAGATGGTGCGGAAAATATCCACGTCCTGGGGCGTGTAGAGGCGGTTGCCCTTCTTGCTTTTGCGCGGGCGCAGCTCCTCAAACTCGGTTTCCCAGAAGCGAATCAGCGACGGGGCCACGTTGAACTGGGCCGCCACCTCGCCGATGGTGAAATACTGCTTCTCGATGTCGCGCTCTTTATAAGGCATTTTGTAGAACTCAGAACTGAGAGATAAGACGGTAGAAGGGAGCTGGAAAGAGCAGAACTGTAGCTGAAATAGTGCTGGGAACAAGTCTAAGCTCTAACTTCTGATTTCTCACTTCTATAAAGTCGGCTAACTTTGCCGGAACGGCCTTTCCGCTGGAAAGGCGAAAAGTAACCAAATTCCCGGCTGCCGCCAATTCCACCGGTTCAGCCGTTTCGTTCACCGCATCTTTAGCCTCGCCGGGCCGCAGCCGGGCGTCATCCGCTTATGTCACTTCCCACCGCCAGCCACGTCCGCCAGCAGTTCCTGGATTTCTTCGCTTCCAAAGGCCACCACATTGTGCCCTCGGCGCCCATCGTGGTGAAGGACGACCCGACGTTGTTGTTTATCAACTCGGGCATGGCCCCGTTCAAGGATTATTTCCTGGGCAACAAGCCCGCGCCCTACAAGCGCATTGCCGACACCCAGAAGTGTCTGCGCGTATCGGGCAAGCACAACGACCTGGAAGAGGTAGGCTACGACACCTACCACCACACCATGTTCGAAATGCTGGGTAACTGGTCGTTTGGCGACTATTTCAAGAAGGACGCCATTGCCTGGGCCTGGGAGCTGCTCACCGAGGTGTATAAGCTGGAAAAGGACCGCCTCTACGTGACCTACTTCGAGGGTGACGAGAAGGACGGCACGTCCGCCGACGCCGAAACCCAGGATTTGTGGCGCCAATACACCACCGACGACCGGATTTTGCCCGGCAACAAGAAGGATAACTTCTGGGAAATGGGCGACACCGGCCCCTGCGGCCCCTGCACCGAAATCCACATCGATTTGCGCTCCGCGGAGGAACGGGCCCAGAAACCCGGCCGCGAGCTGGTGAATGCCGACCACCCGCAGGTAGTCGAAATCTGGAACAACGTGTTTATGGAGTTCCAGCGCCTGGCCGACAAGTCCCTCATCAAGCTGCCCGAGCAGAGCGTGGATACCGGTATGGGCTTCGAGCGCCTGATGATGGCCGTGTCGGGGGTGAAGTCGAACTACGATACCGACGTATTCCAGCCCCTGATTCAGTTCATTGCCGCCGAGGCCGGGGTGCAATACCACGGCACCTCGCCCGCCACCGTGAACGACCAGCCCGCCACGGAAAACGAGAAAACCGACATTGCCATCCGGGTTATTGCCGACCATATCCGCACGATTTCCTTCACCATTGCCGACGGCCAGCTGCCCTCCAACGTGAAGGCCGGTTACGTGATTCGCCGCATTCTGCGCCGAGCCGTACGCTACGCGTTTTCGTCCCTGGGCCAGAAGCAGCCCTTCCTCTATAAGCTCGTGCCCGTGCTGGCCGACCAGATGAAGGACATTTTCCCCGAATTGAAGCAGCAGACGGCTTTCGTGCAGCGCGTGGTCGAGGAAGAGGAAGTAGCTTTCTTGAAAACGCTCGAAAACGGCCTGCGCCGCCTCGATGCTCTGGAAGAAACTGCCCGCCAGAACAGCAACCGCATCGACGGCAAAACGGCCTTCGAGCTCTCCGATACTTTCGGCTTTCCGCTCGACCTGACCGCTCTGATTGCCCGCGAAAAGGGCCTCACGGTGGATGAGGAAGGCTTCCAGAAGGAGCTGGCCCAGCAGAAAAACCGTAGCCGCAACGCCCAGGAAACCGAGCAGAGCGACTGGACGGTGGTACTGGAATCGGAGGAGCAGCCCGCTTTCGTGGGCTACGACCAGGACGAGGCCCCGGCCAAAATCCTGCGCTACCGCAAAATCGACAAGAAGGGCAAAACCGAGTACCAAGTGGTGCTCGACCAAACGCCGTTCTACGCCGAATCGGGCGGGCAGATCGGCGACACGGGCTACCTGCATTCGCCCCTGAGCAAGGTGCGCGTGATTGACACCCGGAAGGAAAACGACCTGATTGTGCACACCGTGCTGGAGTTGCCCCAGGATTTGGACGCTGACTTTTCGGCCAAAATCGACCACGCCCGCCGCGAGCTGATTCGTAAAAACCACACGGCGACGCACTTGCTCCAGGCCGCTCTGCGCGACATCATCGGCTCGCACGTGCAGCAGAAAGGCTCGTTGGTGAACGAGAAGCTGCTGCGCTTCGACTTCTCGCATTTTACCAAGGTCACCGACGACCAGCTGCGCCAGATTGAGCGGATGGTCAACGAGCGGATTCGCCAGCAGATTCCCTTGGATGAGCGCCGCAACGTGCCCATTGCCGAGGCCAAAAACCTGGGCGCTATGGCGTTGTTCGGCGAAAAGTACGGCGAGTTCGTGCGCGTCATCACCTTCGATAAGGACTACTCGGTAGAGCTCTGCGGCGGCACCCACGTGCGGGGTACCGGCGAAATCGGCTTCTTCAAAATCACCTCCGAAAGCGCCGTGGGTGCGGGTGTACGCCGCATCGAGGCCGTCACCGGCGAAACGGCCGAAGCCTACGTGGACCAGCAGATTGATTTGCTCAACCAAGTGCGCGAGGCCCTGGGCAACCCCCAGCATTTGCTGCCCAGCCTGCAGAAGCAGACCGAGGAAATTGCCGGCCTGCGCAAGCAGATCGAGCAGTTTGAGCAGCAGAGCATTAACCAGCAAAAAGACCAGTTGGTGGCCCAGGTGAAGCCGCTGAATGGCATCAACTTCCTGGCTGCCCAGGTGCAGGTGGGCTCGGCTGACGGCCTCAAAACCCTGGCCTACAACCTGCGCCAGACCGTGGAAAACCTCGTGCTGGTGCTCGGAGCCGACATCGAAGGCAAGCCCCAACTGGCCGTGATGCTCGACGACGACATTGCCAAGGCTGGCAAGCTCAATGCCTCCACGCTGGTGCGGGAGCTGGCTAAGGACATTCAGGGTGGGGGCGGCGGCCAGCCGTTCTTCGCCACGGCCGGCGGCAAAAACGTAGCCGGCCTGGGTGCCGCCATTGCCAAAGCCGAGGAGCTGATAAGCAAGACGCTGGCGTAAGGCTGCCCGGGTTGGAGACTGGAAAAACGCTGGCTGCTCCGGCCCGCCAAAAACGATGAAAAGGCCCGGCTGCTGCCGGGCCTTTTTGCGTGGTAGCTACCAGGCCGCTCTACCGCCCGACCCCGGCCCGACGAAGCTCCCGTCCCGACCGACTGGCCAGCCTCTGGTTCCGCCACCGCTGGCTGGCCCAGCGCCCTACCGCACTGGCCCTGGAACTGAGTTCCCGCTGCTACCTACTGCGCCTGCAGGCCGAAGCTCTGGAAACCGAAGCGGCGGCCTTGCAGGCTTTGCTGCTCCTGCCGGCGGCCGCATAAGACTGTCCGGCCGCTAGGAGCGGCGGCAAAGCCGGCAACTATTTGTGCTGACCCCGGCGCTGCTGAGAAGATATATGAAATAGAATACGCTTACTTTTACCCGTTTTACATCCCCTTCTTTCTATGCGCTTACCCTTACTATTAGCTTCTCTGGTTCTGTGTGGTGTTAGTCAACAAGCTCTGGCCCAGGCGCCGGAGGCCAAGCCCCTGGCGGTAGTGCAGCGGACTACCATTTACTTTGATGCGAACGGCGGCATCCTGCCGTCCGAAGCTGGCGCCCACCACCGTGAGGAAATCACCTTCCGGGACAGCGTCAGCGGTACGGTGCGCATCTTTTTTCCCTCGGGCAAAATCCGGCGCATTATTCCCTACGCCCACATTCAGCAGGGCATTCAGCACGGCGTAGAAACCAACTGGCTCGAAACCGGGCAGATGCAGGCCCGGGAGGAATATGTGGCCGGCAAGCTCCATGGCGAGCGGCTGGTGTATTACCCCAGCGGCACGCTCAAGCGCCGCGAAACCTACGTGAAGGGCTTCCGCACGGCCGGTGAGCTGTTTGGCCCCGACGGGCAGCCCCGGACGTTTGCCGAGGCCCAGGCCGCGCCGGTATATCCCGGCGGGCAGCCCGCTTTGGCCAAGGACCTGTACGGCAAGATGCGCTACCCGGTCAGTGCGTTGCGCAACCGGAAGGAGGGAACCGTGCTGGTTGCCTTTACCGTGGCTAAAAGCGGGGTGGTGCAGAATGCCCACGTGCTCAAGTCGGATTCGGAGCTGCTGAACGAGACGGCCGTGGCGTCGGTCATGAAGCTCAAGCCCTTTCAGCCCGGCATGGAAGACGGCGAGCCGGTGGAAACCGAGTTTACGTTCCCCATCGTCTTCAAGATTTCCTACTACTCCCGCAATCCGGACGCACTGGAGGCCCTCAGCCAGAGCCTGCAAGGCCCGTATCAGCAGATCATTATGCGTCCGGCCCCCAGCTCACCCAACTTCGGGCCCGGTCCGGCCCGGCGCTAAGCCCAACCACTAGTCATTTCTCACACCGTATCAACCGTTTGCTTTATGCGCATTTCTACCCTGTTACTGGCCGGAAGCCTGCTGACCGGCCTCACCACTATTAAAGCCTCGGCCCAGACCTTTACTGACCCGGGCGCCTACAACAACTTTATCATCGGCGAGCAGCGGGCCATGCTCAAGAAAAACCTGCGCTATATCAGCAAGGCTGCCCACAGCGACAACGAGAAGAAAGTGGATGCCAAGCGGATGGAGCTGGTGAAGCAAACCGAGATTTCCCTGGCCAAGCTGGCCAAGCTGCCCGCCTTCGAGGACGACAAAGGCTTCAAGGACCAGACCACGGAAGCTTTTTACCAACAGCTGAAAGTGTACTCCGAGGACTACAAAGCCGTGGACATGATGGCCGGTACCCGCACGGGCAGCGTGGAAAACATGGAGCGCTACCTGCACGCCCAGGAAGTGGCCGAGGGCAAGCTCCAGGCTGTGAATGACAGCGTAAACGCGGCCCAGCAGCGCTTCGCCAAGCGCCACAAGATGACGGTGGGCGAAGACCCCGAGGGCAAGCGCCTGTCGCAGTACATGAAGCAGGTGTCGGAAGTCAATACTTATCAGCACCAGGTGTTCCTGGCCCAATTCCGCACCGAAAAAGCCAGCGCCATGCTCGCCGACGCCATGCGCCAGCAAAACGCGGCCGACTTCGAAGCGGCCCGCGTGCAGCTGCAGGCCGATACACAGGCGGCCCTCGACCAGTTGGCCGCCGTACCCGCTTTCCGGGGCAAGGATGCCCAGTACCGCGACGCGGCCCGCAACCTGGTGAAGACCTACAACAGCATGTGCGCCGACCAGTTTGTGAAGCTCAAGGACCTGATTGAGCGCAAAGACAAGCTCAGCAAGGCCGATGTGGACCTCTACAACAAGTGCATCAGCTTCTATAACACCCAGAACCAGAAGGTGGTAAACGCCTACAACCAGGCCAGTAGCACCTTTATGGCCACCTACGTGCCGGTCTTCAGCGACTAATTGAGCCTTACCAGCACAGGTTTAGCCTAAACCGGGTCGGAAGGATTTTCGACCCGGTTTTTTGTGCTGTGAGGGGCCGTTAAAAATAGGTTTATATCTGATTAACGTTATGAAAAACAGCGTATTATAAATATCAACGGCCGTGGAGGTGCTTACTGCCCCCGGTTCTTGAGTAGCTTGGGTACAGACCGTAACAGCAGCAGGGCCACCATGCCGCTCACCGCCACCAGGGGCACCACCGAGGGCCGGATACGTCGGAAGCGGCTGCGCCCCTCCGTCAGCTCGATGTAGCCCACCGGAACAATGTTGACGCCACCCCCGCCGCCGCTGCCGCCTGCCGCATGGGGCCCGGTGCCACTACCGCCCCCGAAGCCGTACGTGGCCCGCGCCACGGGAACTACCGTCACGCCGTCGTGGGTGATGGGCTCGCCGTACACCGTGCGGGCCGTGACTGAGGCGCTCAGCACCTGGGCCAGGCGCTCGGCCAGCGAGGGGGTGGAGTTGGAGGCCGCGGCGGCGGTGGGCAACTCGGTTAGTATTTTTCCAGTGGGAGCGGGGGTGGTCGGAGCCATGAGTTGAGAAGATAAGGAGGTGAGAAAGTAGTGTGCCGGCAGGCATACGGCCGCAGCAGACGGGCCGCCTGGAACGCCCCGCCGGTCTGCTGCCCAACTGGCGAACCAACGGCAGTAATTGGGGGCCAAAGTTGCCCTGGCTCCCGGGCGCCGGGCATGAGCAGAATCAGCCGGCCAGCTGATTCTGCTCAGTAAACGGGCTTGCCGGCCTGAGTTGATGCCCGTAGATGCCGCCCGCTGGTTTGGTGCCGTGGTGTACCGCCGGGGTATTGAACTCTTTTTTCGCCTGAGGTACCCTGGATTTCAGAAGACGGCAAGACCAAAAAAAAGGGGCCCCGGAGCCGGTTGGCGAATAAAAACCGCGGCAGCAAGTAACTTAGCGCTTGCATTGGGGTGAAACCCGCCCCAACGGCTCAATTTGATTGATATGGACGACGCAATAAAAGCCAAATACCAGCCCGTCATCGGCCTGGAAGTACACGCCCAGCTGCTGACGCAGAGCAAGATGTACTCCTCGGATGAGAATGAGTACGGTGCTCTGCCCAACAACAACCTGTCGGTAATTACGCTGGGCCACCCCGGCACCCTGCCCAAGGTGAACCGCACGGCCGTGGAGTACGCCATGAAAATGGGCCTGGCCACCAACTGCCACATCACCCGCGACAACCTGTTTGCGCGCAAAAACTACTTCTATCCCGACCTGCCCAAGGGCTACCAGATAACCCAGGACAAAACCCCGATCTGCACGGCCGGCCACGTCCCGATTCGCCTCGCCGACGGCACGACCAAGAGCATCGGCGTGACGCGCATTCACATGGAGGAAGACGCGGGCAAGAGCATGCACCTGGCCGGGGAAGTCGAAACGCTGGTGGATTTGAATCGCGCCGGCGTGCCCCTGATTGAAATCGTGTCGGAGCCCGACATCCGCAACGCCGACGAAGCCTACGCTTACCTGAGTGAAATCAAGAAGCTGGTGGTGTATCTGGGCGTGTGCGACGGCAACATGGAGGAAGGCTCCCTGCGCTGCGACGCCAACATTTCGGTGATGCTCAAGGGCGCCGAGAAGTTTGGCACCAAGGTGGAGGTCAAAAACATGAACTCCTTCCGCAACGTGCAGCGCGCCATCGAGTACGAAATCGAGCGGCAGATTGCCGTGCTCGAAGCCGGTGGCACGCTCGACAGCGAAACCCGTGGCTTCGACGCCGCTACGGGCACGACCAGCGGGCAGCGCTCGAAGGAAACCCTGAACGACTACCGCTATTTCCCCGAGCCCGATTTGCCCCCGCTCATCATCAGCGACGAGTGGCTGCACGAGGTGCAGGCCTCGCTGCCGGCTCTGCCCCAGCAGCTCTACGCCCGCTTCACCGGCGAGCTGGGGCTCTCGGATTACGACGCCTCGGTGCTCACCGACCAGAAGGAAGTGGCTCTGTTCTTCGACGAGCTTTCGCGCCTGACTGCCAACGCCAAGGCGGCCGCCAACTGGGTGCAGGGACCGGTGAAGTCGTTCCTGAACGAGCGCGCCCTGACCATGCAGGACTTCCCGCTCACACCTCAACACCTGGCCGACATCATTCAACTCATTGATGAGAACAAGGTCGGTCACTCGGTAGCAGCCAAGCAGTTATTTCCGTATCTACTAGACAACCCCACGCAAACCGCCGCCGCTGCGGCCGAAGCCCAAGGCCTGCTGCAGCAGTCGGATGCCGGCGCGCTGGAGGCCATGATTCAGCAGGTGCTGGATGCCAACCCGGCCAAAGTGGAAGAGTACCGCGGCGGTAAAAAGTCGCTGACCGGCATGTTCATGGGCGAGCTGATGAAGCTCACCGGCGGCAAGGCCGACCCCAAGCTGGCCAACCAGCTGCTGCGCCAGAAGCTCGACGCGTAACGCCTATCTTCATCCCAACCAGACGGCACTTCACGCGTTGAGGACTCGGCGCTGAACTAAATAAGCCCCCGACTGCTTGTTTTCACAAAAGCGGAAAGCGTTTCGCGCCGGCCGCTTGTAGCGTAACTAAGAATGATTGAGAAAATGAAAAGTATTCTTCTGGTAACCACCCTGTTGGGCATGGCCAATGCCTGCAGCAAGTCGACGACGCCAACGACGGGCAGCGCTGCGGCGGGCACCGGCTACCAGGTTAGTGGCCAGCTGACCAATGCCCCGGCGGGTACCAAAGTATACCTGGCGGAGCTGGGTGAAACCCAGTTTGTGTCGCGCGATACGGCCACCGTCGACGAGCAGGGGCGCTTCACGATGAAGGGCACCGTGCCGGAAGCGGGCCTCTACCAGGTAAAGGTGAACGATGCCAACCAAGTGCTGGTGGCCCTGGACAACGCTACCAACCTGCAGCTGTCCGGCGACGCCAAGAAGCTGAGTGAGGGCTACGTGGTGAAAGGCTCCCGCGACTCGGAAACCCTGCAGCAGCTGGGCAAAGCCATGCTGCAGTCGAAGCACGATATGGCCATGCTGGAGATGCGCTACAACAATAGCGCCCAGGCTGGCGCTTCCGACTCGATGAAGATCATCGAGGCCAAGTTCTACGCCGCCCAGGCCTACAATACAGGCGTTCTGAAGCAGCTGATTCGCCAGAACCCGAACTCGGTGGTGTCGGCGTTTGCCGTGAGCAACCTGCTGAACCCCGAAGAGCAGTTCGCCTTCATCGACTCCATGTCGACCCAGTTCAAGAAGACGATGCCCGACTCGCGCTACACCAAGGCGCTGGCCGCCAAGCTCGACCCGCTGCGGGCCACGGCCGTGGGCTCGGCCGCACCTGAAATTAGCCTGCCCTCACCCGACGGCAAGGCCGTGACGTTGTCCTCCCTGCGCGGCAAGTACGTGCTGATTGACTTCTGGGCCTCTTGGTGCGGCCCCTGCCGCAAGGAAAATCCCAACGTGGTGCGCGCCTACAACAAGTACAAAGGCAAGGGCTTCGAGATTTACAGCGTCTCGTTTGACCAGGACCGGGAAAAGTGGCTCAAAGCCATCAAAGCCGACGGCCTGGTTTGGACCCACGTATCGGACCTGCGCGGCTGGGAAAGTGCCGCCGGCCAGACCTACGGCGTGAAGTCCATTCCCCAGTCGATCCTGCTCGACCCCCAGGGCCGTATCGTCGCCAAAAACCTGCGCGGCGAGGCTCTGGACGCCAAGCTGGCTTCGGTACTGAAGTAGATTCGTCTGGTTGTTGGCCTGGTTTCAATGCCTGCTAAAAGCAAAAAAGGCTCGTCATATGACGAGCCTTTTTTATTTGGGTTGATTGGCTAACAGGTAAGTCAGTAGAAGCAAGCCAACAGCCACAACCAACCACCACTCTAACTCAAAAACATGCGCTGCATGGCCTGCCAGAGCAGCTTTTTGCGGCTGTTGTCTTCTTCCAGCAGCTCGATTTCGGCGGCGGGCAGGTAGGCCGCGTCGCCGGCCAGCAGCACCGGCTCGTAGAGCTGGGTGGTGCGGATGGCCACGTCGAGCAGGTTTTTGCCAAAGCCGATAATCTGCCGGGCCGCCAGTTTTTGCCGGATGGTTTTCAGCTCCACGGGCAGCGGCGACTCGACGTTGATGAGCACCACATCCTCCATAATCAGGCGGATGGCCTTGAGCAGGTTGTTCAGGAACACGTTTTTGGGCAGCCGTTGGAAGCGTACCGGGTCCATGCGCACCAGAATAACCAGCCCGTTGGGGTTGCTGCCCAGCGTGGAGTAGGGCGTGGCATTCAGCGGCGGGGCCGTCCGGACCGGCGGGGCCTCAGCGGGGCGGGGCGGGGCAGCCGCTGGCGGAGGTGTGGGCGCTACGGCAGGCGCCACCGGCGGCCGGGGAGCCGGGGGCTGCTGCAGGTTCAGATTGGCCAGAGAAGGCAGCTTGCCGGCCGTTGCCGCGGATGGCAGCACGGGTGTAGCAGCGGCAACCGCAACGGGCGCGGGCGGCGCGGCGGGAGCCAGCCGCGCCGGGGGAGGCGCTGGTAATGGCGGTGCCACGCTGACCGTAGCCGGCACAGCCGCTGGCGGTGCTACGGCAACCGGTGCTTCTGCGGGGGCGGTAGCCAGCGGCGTGGCTACTGCCGGGCCGGGAGTAGCCGCTACTCCCGGCTCGGGCACGACGTACAGCGAGACGTTGGTATAGAAGCTCTGAAAAAATGCCAGCGACGCCTGATCCATAGTGGTGCTTTGCTTTCTGGGGCTGAAAAAGTAGTCGGTGGGTGCGTCGGCAGTTGCCAGGCATCCTCCGTTATTCCATGTCGAACAAGGCCTTCAGCTCGTTGGCTTCCTGGGGCTTCATGCGCCCCCCGAGCACGAGACGCAGCTGGCGGCGGCGCAGGGCCCCGTCGTAGAGGCGGATTTCCTCCTCGGTTTCGGCCACGGCCTCGGGCACGTCAATCGGGCGGCCCGACTGGTCGACGGCCACGAAGGTGAAAAAGGCCTCGTTGGTTTTCATCTTCGTGCCGCTGGGAATGTCCTCGGCCCACACGTCGATGTGTACTTCCATGCTGGAGTTGAAGGAGCGCGTCACCTGGGCCTGCAGGGTTACCACGTTGCCCAGCGCGATACTGTCGCGGAACGACACGTTGTCGACCGAGGCCGTGACGACGATGCGGTTGGAGTGCTTTTGCGCCGAAATAGCCGCGGCAATGTCCATCAGGTGCATCATACGGCCGCCCATCAGGTTGTTGAGCGTGTTGGTGTCGTTGGGCAGCACCAACTCGGTCATAATCACGAAGGAGTCTTTAACGGGCTTTTGTTTGCGCATCATACAGGGAGTTTCGGGTAAAAAGAAGCGGCCGCAAAGATAGGCAGGCCCCGACGCAATGAGGACCTGCCCCGCAGAATTACTGGGGTGTTTTTCAAAAACTGCCGGCCAGCAAAAAGCCCCGACGCACAGCAGGCGTCGGGGCTTTTGGGTAAAAACGAAACCGGAAGGACTACTGAACCAGTACTTTGGTCGTGAAGGTCTGCCCGTCGATGAGCAGGCGCACCACGTAGAGGCCGGGGGCTAGGGGCGGCTGTCCGGGCTGCGTCAGGGCCAGCTGCTGCTCGCCGGCTCCGTACTGGCGGGGCGCGGTGGCCCGCACCTGCCGGCCCACTACGTCGGTCAGCACCAGCTGTACCAGCCGGGGAGTGGTCAGGCGGAAGTGTACGGCCGTGGCCACCGTCAGGGGGCTGGGATACACATGAATGCCGGCCTGCTCGGCGCTGCGGGCGGCCAGAATGGTGGCGTTGCCGATGCGCAGGTTGTCGATAAAGAGCGTGTTGCCGCCGTTGCTTACCATTTGCAGGCGCACCTGGAAACGCCCGTTCTTGTACTGGTCCGGAATGCTGACCGTCAGCGGCTGCCATTCCTCCAGCGAATCGGGGCTGAAGCCGCCGTAGAACTGGCTGCCCTTGGTACTGAGGTTGGCCGCAAAGTAGGTCGCTCCGTTGGTCCAGCTCACGCCGCAGTCGGCGCTGAACTGCACGCGCAGCTGGTCGTTGGCCGTGGCTGAGCGGCGGGCGTAGGCGCGGTCGAACACCAGGAAAGCCGGGCCGCTGATGCTGCTCAGATTCAGGTTGGGAGAAGTCAGGCTGGTAGTCGTGCCGGTGGGCAGCAGGGAGTTGCGAATCTGCAGATACGCGGTGCCCTGGCTGGCGACGGCGCTGGTTTGCCGCTCCCAGCGGGCCAACGCCTGGGTGCCAGTAGAGGTGGACGTCCAGTTACGCAAATCCGGGGCGGGGAAATTGGCCGGGAAGCCCGGTGTTTCAAACGACTCGGCTACCGGCCCCTGCAGCCCCGAGGTGGGGCCCTGCACCTGAATCAGCTGGGGGCGGGTGCTGGTGGTGCTGCCGCCGGGCGTCGTGAGGGTGAGCGTGGCACTATAGACGCCGCCGCTGGGGTAGATAACTGTGGGTTGGCGCAGGGTAGAGGAGGCGGGCTGGCCGCCGGGAAACTGCCACTGGTACTGCGTGGTGGAGGCCGTCAGGTCGGCGTTGTAGGAGTAGTCGGAGAAGGTAACCGTGCCGCCTTCACACACCACCGTCGAGGACGGCTGGAAGGCTACGATAGGTGCGCAGGGCGCGGCCAGGTAGCCTTCGTTGGTGCCCGTGCTGAGCAGGTTGGCCGCCGAGGTGAGCGTGCTGCGGCAGGTGAGCAGTAGGGAGGCGCGCATCACCGTTTTCTGGCCCGTGGTGAACATTTTGGCGCAGCTGGAATAGTCCATGTAGTTCTGCACGTTGGCCAGCACGCCGCAGGGGCTGCTGGTCAGTGGGCAGCCTGAGCCCCCGGCTGGGGCGCCCACGCCCACGGTATTGGGCGTATCGGCAATGCCGTCGTCGATGCCGCAGTTGCTGGCCGCCCCGGGCGTGTTGGAGCCGCCCCAGGTGTGGGGCAGGCCGAAGTAATGCCCGACTTCGTGGGTGAGGGAGCGGACGCAGAAGTTGCTGCCGCAGGAGCGTCCGACGCTGGCAAACTGTTGATTACGAATTACAATGCCATCGGCCGAGCCCCCGGAGCAGGGCAGGTAGGCGTAGCCCCCGGCGCCGTTGGCCGCGTCGCACACCCAGATGTTGAGGTAGCGGTTCTGGTCCCAGGTAATAAGGCTTTTCACCCGGTCGTCGCCGATGCTGGTCTGGGTGGAAAAAGTGCGGGTGATGCCCGTGGTGCAGTTGCCGTTGGGGTCGCGCTGGGCCAGCCGGAACTTGAAGCCAATGTTGGCATAGCGCGGCTGGAAGGCGGCAATGACGTCCACCGTATCGGGGTTGGTTTTGCTGTAGTCCTCGTTCAGAATGCGGATGGCGTCCTGCACCTGCGCGTCGCTGATGTTATTGGCGCCGCCGGTGTGAATAACGTGCACCACGACGGGCACCGTCACGTCGGGCTGGGCCAGCAGGCGGGCCTGGTCCTGAGCCGAGAGGGAAGTGGCCTGCAACAGAAAGTTGCGGTAGTTGCGCTCCGAGCCGGGGTTGCGGGCAAAGGCGGCCTGCTGGACGCTGTCGAAGGCGCACCGGAAGCCGTAGGTGTGCTCCGGATGCGGGCGTTTCAGCGGGTCGTTCTGCTGGGCCAGGGCGGGCCGGACAGTGGCCAGCGCGAGGGTGAGCAGACCAACGGAAAGTAGTTGTTTGAGCATAAGGAAAGCGGGGAGCGGGGAAAGGAGGTGATGGTTGGTAACCTGTTGGGCTTGGGTGGGGCGGCTAGGCACGCAACGCGCGTAGCCAGCCGCCCCACCCAACTGATAAGCAGGAAAGTTAGCTCCTTTGTTTTGCCCGGACCGCCTGCCCGCGCTATTTCTGCCAGCCCGCCTGGCCTAGCAGGGGCACAAAGCGGAATTCCTCGAACTCCTCGCGCACGAATTCGTCCTCACTCTCGCGCACCACGCGCATCATGCGCTGGGTGTTTTCGTCGCCCACGGGAATCACCAGCGCCCCGCCCACGCGCAGCTGCCGCAGCAACGTGCGCGGAATCGTGGGCGAGCCGGCCGTCACCAGAATCTTGTCGAAGGGCGCCTGGGCGGGCAGGCCCATCGAGCCGTCGCCGCAGTAGAGGTGGGCCCGCAGGTTGAAGGCGGCCAGGCGGCGGCGCGTACTCTCAAACAAAACTTGGTTGTACTCGATGCTGAACACCTCGGGCGTGAGCTGCAGCAGCACGGCGCACTGGTAGCCCGAGCCCGTTCCGATTTCGAGCACCCGGTCGGTGGGGCGCAAGTGCAGCAGCTCGGTCTGGTAGGCCACGGTGTAGGGCTGCGAAATGGTCTGGCCCTGCCCGATGGGAAAGGCTTTGTCCTGGTAGGCGTGCTGCTGAAAGGCGGGCTCGAAAAACAAGTGGCGCGGCACAGTAGCCAGGGCCGTCAGCACCCGCTCGTCCCGAATGCCTTTGCGGCGCAGTTCTTCAACCAGGGTGCGGCGCAGGCCCCGGTGGCGGTACGTGTCAGCGTGCATGGAATGGAGGGGTTGGGCCAATGTCGGGAGTACGGGTTAATGCCCTACCTTTGCGCGGCTCAGAAAGAGGAGCCAAGGCCCTTTCGGAGCTTTATCTGCCGCCAAATTACGGCATCGTGCCCATATAACCCATTTGTTTGCCGGTTTCGGCCGGTTTGCCTTACGTATTCCCTTGACTCGTACCTTTCAAAAGCTCAAGCTCATTGCCGCCGACTTTGTGGCGGCCCTGCTGGCCTGGATGTGTTTTTTTCTGCTGCGCAAATACCTGCTCAGCGAGATTAACGAGGGCTACCGCTTCACCGGCGGTGAGCTGTTTACCCTCACGGGCTCGGCCTTGATGATTGCCTTGTTCTGGACGGTACTCTACACACTGATTGGCGAATACCGCGACATTTTCCGTAAGTCGCGCCTGGCCGAGATTATCCGGCTGGCCCGTATTTCGGTGCTGGGGGCCTTAGTTATCTTCTTTGCCCTGCTGCTCGACGACCAGGGCGTGAGTTCCTACCGGCTGTACTACAAGACGATTACGGCCTACTTCCTGCTGCACTTCTTCATTACGGCCGTGCTGCGTACCTGGGCCATTACCACGGTGCAGCGGCTGGTGCGGCGCGGCGTTATTTCTTTTAATACGCTGCTGGTGGGCTCCAATATGCTGGCCCGCGAAACGTTTCACGAGCTGGCCCGCACCGGCAAGCACCTGGGCCTGAAGCTGGTGGGTTTCGTGCCCGTGGGCGACACCGTGGATGACGAGCTGGCCGCCGAGCTGCCCGCCCGCGGCTCCTACACCCGCCTGCCCGCCCTGATCCGGGCCCTGAAAATCGAGCAGGTCGTCATTGCCATCGAGCCCAGTGAACACCGCATGATTCAGGAGATTCTCTCGCTGCTGGAAGGTACGCCGGCCCGCGTCAGCATCCTGCCCGACTTGTACCAGATGCTGCTGGGCTCGGTGAAGGTAAACCACCTGTTTGGCACGCCCCTCATCGAAATCAAGCACGATTTGCTGCCGCCCTGGCAGGAAGTCACCAAGCGCGGCCTCGATATTCTGGGGTCGTTGCTGTTTCTGCTGCTGGCCTGGCCCGTGTACGCCTTCACGGCCGTCATGGTGCGCCTATCGAGTCCGGGGCCCATCTTTTACGCCCAGGAGCGCATCGGCAAAAATGCCCAGCCCTTCCGCATCTACAAGTTCCGCTCGATGTATATCGACGCCGAAAAGCAGGGCCCCGCGTTGTCCTCCGACCACGACCCGCGCATCACGCCCTGGGGCCGCTTCATGCGCAAAGTGCGCCTCGACGAGCTGCCCCAGTTCTGGAACGTGGTGAAGGGCGACATGAGCTTGGTGGGCCCGCGCCCCGAGCGCCGCTTCTACATCGACCAGATTGTGAAAGTAGCCCCGCACTACCGCCATTTGCACCGCGTGCGGCCCGGTATTACGAGCCTGGGCCAGGTGAAATACGGCTATGCCGAAACCGTAGATCAGATGGTCGAGCGGCTTAAATTCGACATTCTCTACATCGAAAACATGAGCCTGGCCATGGACTTCCGGGTGATGCTCTACACCCTGAAAATCATCGTCGAAGGCCGGGGAAAATAAGATGCTCAGGTGCTAATGCGGTTTGAATGGGCTAAATGGGGGTGAATGTGCGGAATGTGCCCTTGCGAGACACCGCCGAAGCCATCCGTCCTCTGCGCAGGTAGTCCCACTCTTTTACCACAAAGCCCATTTCGCTGTTATACCCACAAGCTTATCGTGAAAGAGGGCTGAGCGCATTTTAGAGAACGGATGGCTTCGGCTTCGTACCTCGTAAGGACACGATGGGCTTTAGCACATTCCCCACATTCAACCACATTAGCCCATTACCACCCCATGTTTACCGGAATTGTAGAAGCGCTGGGCACCATTACCGACGTGAAAACGGAAGGCACCAACCGCCATTTCACCGTAGCCGGGCCCTTTGCCCACGAGCTGCAGATTGACCAGAGCGTGGCCCACGACGGCGTATGCCTGACCGTGGTAGCCGTGGACGCGGCCGCTGGCACCCACGTCGTGACGGCCATCGACGAGACGCTGCAGAAAACTAACCTGGGCAGCTGGGCCCCCGGCCGCCGCATAAATCTGGAGCGCTGCCTCGCGGCCAACGGCCGCTTCGACGGCCACATCGTGCAGGGCCACGTGGACTTGACGGCCGTGTGCGAGAGTGTGACCGACCAGAACGGCAGCTGGCTCTACCGCTTCCGCCACGAGCCCGGCCCGAGCCGCGTGACGGTGGAAAAGGGCTCGATCTGCATCAACGGCACCAGCCTGACCTGCTTCGACTCGACCGACGAGAGCTTCGCCGTGGCCATCATTCCCTACACCTACGAGCACACCACTTTTCGGCAGCTGCAAGCCGGTGATTTGGTGAACCTGGAGTTCGATATCGTGGGTAAGTACGTGGCCAAGATGCTGGGCCGCTAGGCTTACTTCTTCTGCTACTGTGGTTCCAATGAAGCTTATCTGGGGAGTGGTGGTTGCCAGTCTGGCCCTGCTCGGCTTGTGGTGGAAAACCAGGCCCGCGCCGGAGCCCGGGGCGTTTGTCAGCTACCGGGTAGATGCGCGCCGCCAAAACCTGCGCCTTTACTGGCAGGACGACACGGGCCAGCCGCTGCGCAGTATCCAGCGCCTCAAAGAGTGGCTTGGTGGTCAGCACCAGCGGTTGGTTTTTGCCACCAACGCCGGCATGTTCCGGGAGGGTAATGCCCCGCTCGGGCTTTTCATTCAGGAGGGCAAACTACGGACGCCGTTGGATACCATGGCCGGCAGCGGCAACTTCTACCTGAAGCCCAACGGCGTGTTTTTCACGACTACGGATGGCCGGGCCGCAGTGTGCACAACCGAGGGCTTCGTCTTCTCACCCCGCATCCGGTACGCCACACAGTCGGGTCCCATGTTGGTGCTAGCGGGGCAGATTCACCCGGCCTTCCGACCAGAATCCACGAATCTGAACGTACGGAACGGAGTGGGTATTTTGCCCGATGGGCAGGTGGTCTTTGCCATGTCCAAAGAGCCGGTCAGCCTGTATGCCTTTGCCGCCTATTTCCAGCAGCTGGGCTGCCGCAATGCGTTGTACCTGGACGGCTTTGTTTCGCGGACCTACCTGCCCGAAAAGCACTGGCAGCAAACCGATGGCGACTTCGGGGTAATGATAGGCGTGAGCGAACCGGAACGATGAAATAAGGGGGCAATAGCACTTTTATGCGCCTTTTGCGTAGAGGCAAGAAGACTTAACTTCCTCACTGCTATGTCAAAACGCGAGTTAATAGAACCCACCCCTGGCGACAAGCGCTACGTGCGCCGCAACGACAAAGGCCAGTTTACCAGCAATGTCGATTTGAACCGCTCCCTGTCGGGCGACGACCGTACCAACTCCAAAGTCACCAGCAAGCCCAGGCAGGGCGACCGGGGCGACGGCCACACCGGCAACCGCAAGCCGGCCAAATAGCTATAAGGCGGAAGCCACCAAAAAGCCCCCGTTGCGCGTGCAGCGGGGGCTTTTTGGTTGTAAGGCAAGCTAATCCAGCGTGGTAGCAGAAGGCCACCAGCGCGCCGCGCCGGCCTGGTAGAGCCGGAAGCAGGCCCAGGCCGCCAGGCTGCCCAACGTGGCCCCGGCCAGCACGTCGGAAGGGTAGTGGGCGCCCAGGTACATGCGGCTATACGACACCAGCGCGGCCCAGATAAGTATCAGGACTTTGGCCAGCCGGTAGCGCCGGGGCAACACCAGACACAGAAATACGGCCAGGGCAAAGGCATTGGCCGCGTGCGACGAGAGAAAGCCAAACTGTCCGCCGCAGCCGTTGGCCAGGTTCAGCGTGGCCGAGAGCCGCGGGTCGTGGCAGGGGCGCAGCCGGGCAAAGTAGGGCTTGAAAAAGCGGCTCGAAATGCCGTCGGCCAGGGCCACGCTCAACCCCAGCAGGGGTAGCAGCAGCGTAGCGCGCCGGCGAAACAGGTAGCTCAGCACGACCAGAATCACCAGGTAGGCCGGAAACCACACGAAGCGCTCCGAGAAGAAAATCATCCACGCGTCCAGCGTGCGGGAGTGGTTGTTGTTGGCGGCCAGCAACAGCCAGCGGTCCAGATCTTGCAGGTTCTCAATCAAGGCTAGCTACGGTTTTCGACCCACTGAACCCCTTTGCGCAGCCATTGCTGAGTGGCTTCCTCGGCCGAGCCGGGCGCGGGGCGCTGGTCGTAGTGCCACTCGCAGCGCGGGGGCAGGCTCATCAGAATGCTTTCGGTGCGGCCCCCGGTTTCCAGGCCGAAGCGCGTGCCCCGGTCGAAGGCCAGGTTGAACTCGGCGTAGCGGGCCCGGCGCAGCATGTGCCACTGCACCTGCGCCTCGCCAAACGGCAGGTCGCGGTTCTGGCGCATCAGCTCGGTGTAGGTAGGCCCAAACACGTTGCCCACGGCCTGGATAAAGGCAAACAGCTCCTCGCGGGTACCATCTTTGCCCACGGTAAGGCGGTCGAAGAAGATGCCGCCCACGCCGCGGGTTTCTTGGCGGTGGGGCAGGAAAAAGTAGTCGTCGGCCCACTGCCGGAAGCGGGGGTAATACGCCGGGTTGTGCTGGTCGCACACGGCCTTGAGCTGCTCGTGAAACCAGCGGGCCTGCTGCTCATCCACATAAATCGGGGTCAAATCGATGCCGCCGCCAAACCAGGCCTCGCCGTTGCCGGCCTCGAAGTAGCGCACGTTCATGTGCGAAATCGGCACCATGGGGCTGCGCGGGTGCTGCACCACACTCACGCCGGTGGCAAAGTAATTCGGGTTGGGCATGAGCAGCACGCGGGCAGCCTGCTCGCTCATCTCGCCCCACACGGCCGAGAAGTTTACGCCGCCTTTTTCCAGCACCTGCCCGCCCTGAATCACGCGCGACAGGCCGCCGCCGCCGCTGCCGTGCTGCCAGGCATCCGACTGGAACGTGGCCCCGCCGTCAGCGGCTTCCAGCTGCTCACACAGGCGCCGTTGGAAGTCGCGCAGCCACGCGGCCACGGCGTCGCGGAAAGTAGGAGCCCCCGGCCCGGTAGAGAGCGGGAGCGAAGAAACAGCAGAAGCGTCCATAGCAGAAAAGTGGATTGCGCGGCCAGCAAAGCACTGTGGCAAACCCGAAGCAGGAAAAAAGGCAGCAAGCTGCCCGGAAAAGAAGCGGCAAAGTTACGGGATTCGCGGCTTTCTTACCGGTACGGTCCAGGCTTAGTCGGGGGATACGGCTGGAATGCCGAAGCGGCGGGCCAAGTTCGGTCCCGCATCTGGATTTGATGCCGTACTTTCGCCTTCGTATTCCTAGCCCTCCATGCCGAATTCAACTGCTCCCACCCTGGAACCCGAATTTATCACCCCGCTCACCGCGACCCAGCCCAGCCTGGCGACGCTGCTGCGGGCGTATTCACTGATGCGCACGGCCGATGAGCTGGCCCGCCTCTACGAGGAAAACAAGGCCGTGACGGCCAAGTACGTGCACGCCACGGCCCGCGGCCACGAAGCCATTCAGCTGGCCGCCGCCTTCCACTTGCGGCCTACCGACTACGTGACGCCCTACTACCGCGACGACGCCATGCTGCTGGGCCTGGGCCTGGAGCCCTACGAGCTGATGTTGCAGCTCATGGCCAAGCGCGACGACCCGTTCAGCGGCGGCCGTACTTATTATAGCCATCCTTCGCTGCGGCGGGCCGGGTTTCCGGTTATTCCCCACCAAAGCTCGGCTACGGGCATGCAGGCCATTCCGGCCACCGGCATGGCCCATGGCATTCACTACCTCGAAAGCCAGGGCCTGATGCCGTCGGCCGACGAGCAGCCGGTGGTGGTGTGCTCCATCGGCGACGGGGCCATGACTGAAGGCGAGGTGGCCGAGGCCCTGCAGATGGCCGTGCTACATCAATTGCCCATTATTTACCTGGTGCAGGACAACGACTGGGGCATTTCGGCTACCGGCCGCGAGATGCGCGCCATGGACGCCTACGAGTTTGCCGCCGGTTTCAAGGGCTTGCAGCGCCTGCGCCTGAACGGGGCCGACTTCCCCGATTCTTACGCCGGCATGGCCACGGCCTTCGACTACGTGCGGCGCACTCGCGGCCCCATTCTGGTGCACGCCAAATGCCCGCTGCTGGGCCACCACACCAGCGGCGTGCGGCGCGAGTGGTACCGCGGCGACAACCTGGCCGAACACACGACCAATGACCCGCTGCCGCGCCTGCACGAGCAATTACTGGCGCTGGGCAGCACCGAAGCCGAGCTGGAGGAGCTGGGCCAGCAGGCCCGGGCCCGCGTCGAAAATGACTACCAGCGCGCTTTGGCCGCTCCCAACCCCGACCCGGCTACGTTTGCCGACCACGAGTTTGCCCCCGCCGCCGTGACCGAAGAAGCCGGGGAGCGGAGCCCGGCCGGGGCCGACAAAGCCCTGATGGTGGATGCGGCCCTGCACGCCGTGGATGATATTCTGCGCGAGTTTCCCGAGGCCCTGTTCTACGGCCAGGACGTGGGCGGCGAGCTGGGCGGCGTGTTCCGCGAAGCGGCGCTGCTGGCCAAAAAGTACGGCGACGCCCGCGTGTTCAACACCCCGATTCAGGAGGCCTACATCATGGGCTCCACGGCCGGCATGAGTGCCGTGGGCGCCAAGGCCATTGTCGAAATTCAGTTTGCCGACTACATCTGGCCCGGCCTGAACCAGCTGGTGGAGGAGCTGAGCAAATCGTGCTACCTCTCCAACGGCAAGTTTCCGGTGCAGGCCCTGATTCGGGTACCCATCGGAGCCTACGGCGGGGGCGGACCCTACCACTCGGGCTCCATCGAAAGCACGCTGCTCACGATTCGGGGCATCAAAGTGGTGTACCCCAGCAATGCCGCCGACATGAAGGGCCTATTGCGCGCCGCCTTCCTGGACCCCAACCCGGTGGTGCTGCTGGAGCACAAGGGCCTGTATTGGAGCAAAGTACCGGGCACCGAGGACGCCAAAACCGTGGAGCCGGCCACGGGCTACGTTATTCCGCTGGGCCAGGCCGCCGTTGCCCAGGAAGCCGACCCGGAACAACTGCGCCAGGGAGCTACCTGCGTGGTCATTACCTACGGCATGGGGGTGCACTGGGCCAAAACGGCCAGCCGGCAGTTTGCCGGGCAGGTTGAAATCCTGGATTTGCGCACCCTCAACCCGCTCGATTTCGAGGCTGTGCAGGCCGCCGTGCGGCGCCACGGCAAAGCCCTAGTCCTTACCGAGGAGCCCCTGATGAACTCCTTTGCCGAGTCCCTAGCCGGCCGCATTCAGCGTACCTGCTTCCAGCAGCTCGACGCACCGGTGTTTACCCTGGGGGCCGCCAACCTGCCCGCCATTGCCCTGAACGTGGAGCTGGAAAAGCAGATGCTGCCCAGCGCCGAAAAAGTAGCCGCCGCCCTGGCCGAGCTGCTGGAGTATTAAGGGAATGTGGTTGAATGTGGAGAATGTGAGTAATGTGTCCTTGCAAGGCGAAGACGGAAGCATTTCATCCTCTGCGCAGGTCGCCCAGACCTTTTACCAGAAAGCCCTTTACTACTGCGGTAGTAAAGGGCTTTGCGCATTAGTAAGCTCGGTACATTTCGAAGGGCGGATTACTTCAGCCTCGCAAGGCCACATTCTCCACATTCTCCGCATTCAACCACATCAGCACTTTAAAAAGGGTAGCCGATGCCGAGGTTGAAGGCGGTTTGGTTGGGGGATTTGCCGAACTGGAAGTTGGGCAGCACGTACTTTTTGCCCGGGGCCGTGGGGTCGTAAACTTTGGTGGCTACGTCGAGGCGCAGGATCAGGAAGGTGAAGTCGAAGCGGATGCCGATGCCCGAGCCCACGGCAAACTGCCGGTAGAACCGGTTGAGGCGGAACACGGCTTCTTCGCGCTTGGCATCCTGCTCCTGCAGGGTCCACACGTTGCCGAAGTCGGTAAACAACGCCCCGTTGATAAAGCTGTAGATGGGAAACCGGTACTCCAGGTTGCCCTCAATCAGCACTTCGCCGGGCTGCTCCAGGTCGTAGTCGCGCACGGGCAGGCCAGTGGTTTCGTCGATGCGGTTCGTGCCGTCGTCGTTGAGCTTGTAGGTGGTGTAGGAGCCCGTGCCCAGTCGGCGCGGACGCCAGGCCCGCACGCTGGAGCTACCCCCGGCAAAGAAGTACTTGTCGTAGGGAATCGTGTAGAGGCCGTCGGTTTTGGTCAGGGCGTGGGCCAAGCCGGTATTGAGGCGGTACACAAAATAGGAGTGCGGGCCCAGCTTATGGTAGCGGCGGTAGTCGGCGCTGATTTTGGCAAAATCGTAGACGGCCAGCTTGATGCTGTTCTGGTAGAGCGGGCGGGTCAGGCCGCCGATTTCCGCAAACAGGCGCAGGTAGCGGGCGTCGCGGGTTTGGGTGAAGTCGTTGGAGTTGTAGAGCGAGGTGGCGTTGAAGCTGGGAATAAACAGGCTCGTGAAGCTGCGGAACAGGGGCGAGCCTTGCGTCACAAACAGCCGTTCCAGCTCGTCCTCGAAGTTCGGGTCTTTCGTGGGGGTGTAAATCACGCTCAGATCGAAGGGCGTCAGAACGTACTGGTGAAAGGCGGAGCGCTGCCAGATATAGTCGTAGGTGGCTTCCAGGTTGGTGCGCGTGTACTCCGGGCGCCGCACGTAAGTGTAGCTGGTGCTGATGCGGGTTTTGGGGTTGTAGCGCGTCAGGAAGCGGTTGGTGTTCCAGGGCACCAGAAACTGCGGAATCACCAGGTTGGCGTTGGCCCCGAGCTGGGTGGTAAGCACGCTCCGGTCTTCGGTGCGGCTCAGCTGCCCCTCAAAGCCCGAGCGCAGGCCCAGTTCCAGCACTTCGGCTCCGCCCAGAATATTGCGCACCTTCAGCCGGAAGTTGATAAACGGACCCGGCAGGCCGGCCACGTAGGTACCGCCGAATTCGGTGGTTTCCTGGTACTTTTTGGTGGGCGAGGCATTCACGGTGGCAATCAACTGCCCGCGGTTGCTGATACTGTCGCCGTTGGTAGGCCGCACCTTGTTGTAGCTCACCGTATTAAACCGGAACATATCCAGGTCGCTGAGCTGGCGCTGGGTCAGCAGCGTATTCTGCAGGCTGTACCGGTCGCCGGGGCGCACCGTGAGCTTACGGTCGAGCACGCGGGTGCTGAAGCGGTGCTTGTAGGCCAGGTAGTACACCGAGTCGCGCACGAGCGTGTCGCGCTTCACCCCGAAGCGGGTGACGCCGGCATCGGTAATAAAGCGCACCCGGCGTACGGTATACACCTGGTGCGGCTCGCCGGGGGCGGGGTTGGCAATGATGGTGCGCAGCCGCACGGTGGCGGGGGCAAAGCTCGTGTCGGCTTCGAGGGTAATGTACTGCTGGCGAAAATCGTAATAGCCCGCGTTTTTCAGCAGCGTTTCCAGCCGGCTGCGCTCCTGCCCGATGACGTTTTCGTTGTAGCGCTCATTCATCCGCAGCAGCGAGGCCGGCTGCCCGGCCAGCACCACCCGCGCCACGGCCGAGTCGGCAATGTCGTAATCGAGCTGGGTGTAGTGGAAAGGCTGATTTTCGGTGATGCGGTAGGTCACCGTCACCCGCCGGTTGTGCACCGTATCGGGCTTGGCGAAGAGGTGGGCCAGGGAAAAGCGGCGGTCCACCACCGTGTCCGTGGCCGACACCTTGCTGCGGAAAAAGCCCTCCGACTTCAGGAACGTGCCAATCTGCTCCACGGTGGTGGCCGTGAGCGTGGAGTCGTAAATCACCGGCGGCTCGCCCAGGCGCATGATGGCGTTGCCCTTGTCGAGGGCCAGCTGCAGGCGGCGGGTGCGCTTCTCGCGGCGCACCAGCAGCTTGCCCACTTTTACCGAGTCGGGGCGGGCCGCCTGGGTGCGCTCGTCAAACTCGGTGCGGATGCGCTGGAGCTTGGCCTGGAGGCGTTCCTTGTTGTAAAAGCGGTTTCCGAGCTGGTAGATTGTTAGCTTTGGCAGCGGAAAGCGGCTGTTGGGCTTTTGCTGGTAGAGGGCCTCGATGCGCTCGGCATCGGCTTCCTTCACGCCTTCCAGCCGCACTCGGCTGAGCAGCTTCTGCTTAGGCTCCAGCAGCCGCAGCGGCGAGCAGCCGGCCAGGAGCAGCAAGGCTCCGGCCAGCGCCGTGCGGGGTATCCATCCTATCGTAGGCCGCCCTGGGCGGTTCGTAAACAAAGAATATGGTTTCAAAAGCAGTAGCGAAATACGTGCACGCGCTGCACCTGAAGAAATACCGGCTCCGCCACAACGCCTTTCTGGTGGAAGGCGGCAAAAGCGTGGTGGAGCTGCTAAGTTCCGGGCTTCTAACGGAGCGGGTGTTCCTGACGGCTGAGTTTGCCGCAAAAATACCGACCCTGCCCGCGAAGGTACCGGTTGAAATCGTGACGGAGGAAGAATTAACCAAACTTGGTACCCTAGCCAACAACACCACGGCCCTGGCCATTGCCCGCCTGCCCGACGAAACGCCGCTGCTGCCGGCCCCCAACCGCCTGCTGCTGGCCCTGGATGAAGTGCGTGACCCGGGCAACTTGGGCACCCTCATCCGCCTGGCCGACTGGTACGGCCTGCACGGGGTGGTGTGCTCCGAAACCTGCGCCGACCCCTGGGCCCCTAAAACCATTGCCGCCACCATGGGCTCGTTTACGCGCGTGGCTGTGTGGCAGCGCGAGCTGCCCGAGTGGCTCGACGCCTTGCCCGCCGCGCTGCCCCGTTACGGCGCCCACCTCGAAGGCGACAATGTGCACCGCCTCACGCTGCGCCCCGGTGGGGTGCTGATTATGGGCAGCGAGTCGCACGGGCCGCGCCCCGAGGTGCTGGCGCGCCTGACCCAGCGCCTCTACATTCCCGGCGCCGGTGGGGCCGAAAGCCTGAACGTGGCCGTATCGGCGGCTATTCTGCTCGATAATTTCCACCGGGAGCTGTAGGGGCGTAGTAACCGACAGTATCAGATTCTCATGTCGAGCAGCGTGCTGCCTCTGGCGGGTAAATGAGATGAGCAGGCGTAGCCTGACGGTCAGCTAAAGAGCACAACGGCCCGGCAGAAATTTTCCGCCGGGCCGTTGTGCTTGCTTACAATCAGCAGCTTAGTCGATAAGGGAGAAGCCGAAGCTGATGGTCTGGGCCTGGGGGCCGCGGTTGTTTTTGAACAGCTCGTTCATGTTGTACTTCACGAACAGGTCGATGCCGCGGACGCCGATGAGGCCCTGCACGCCGTACTGAAAGTCTTCCAGGTTGAAGTTGCCCCGGTCTTTGTCTTTGCGGGTGTTGCCTTCGGCTTCGTACTTAATCTTGGTGTGGCTGGCTAAGCGGTAGCCGGCAAAGCCGCCCGCCCCGATGCGGAACGCATCACGCCCGCTTTTGTCCTGGAAGTCGAGCTTCATCAGCAGCGGCATGTTGATGACGGTGGTAGCCAGCTTGCTTTTCTCCAGGTTCAGGTCCGGCTCCTGCACGATGAAGGTGCGGGTGTCGGTGGGAAACAGGCGGCGGTTTTTGTCGAACATGTAGTTGTTGAAGGCCAGTTCGGGACCCAGCATCAGATACAGCGGGCTGCGGCGGCCACCCAGCCGCACGTCGTAGTGCCAGTTCAGGCTGACGTAGCGCGAGCCGGTGGGCTTCAGGTCGAATTGCTCCTCGGCCAGCCCCGAGCGGTTGGTCAGCGCGTTCAGGCCCAGATCCACGGAGAAGTCGCTGTGCACGGCGCGGTTGGCGCGCTCCTCACGCTTAGCCAGGCGGGCCGCCGTACGCAGCGAGTCACCGTGGTGCGTCTTGTCGCGGCCGATGTTGATAGAAACCTCGTCGTCTTCCTTCTTGTCGCCATTCTTGGCGCCTTCCTTCACCGTCACGCTGAATACCTGCCCGAACTTATAGCCCTTCACGGCCACTTTCGAGGTGGGCTCTTCGTTGCGCACCGTTATCCGGATCTGCTCGGGGGCCTGGGTGCCGGGCCGGTCCTTGGCGGGGTAAAACTCCATGGTCACGGGGCTGTTGCCGGCGTTTTTGCTGGCCAGCTCGGCCTGCTGAATGTAGCGGTCCAGCAGGGCCATCAGCGTGTCGAGGCGGTAGGTGCGCAGCTCACGCAGCTGTTCCTTGTTCTTGGTATAGAGCGTCATGGTGGCCTGGTTGGGCAATTTCACCACGATGGTATCGTCGTTGACGGGCTGGCTGGCCGCCTGGGAGCGGGAGGGAGCGGCCAGAACTGTCAGCAGCAGCAGCGCCAACAGGGAGGATAAACGTTTCATGACTGTAGGAGTTGAAAATCTCAGAGTTGGATGACTTTGGTGGCCGAGTGATTGAACACGTTGACCTGAACGGTTACCGTTTCCGGCAACTCGACTTTGGGCAGCTTCACGCGGCCGTCTTTCACGGCCGTTTTCGCCTTGTGGAACAGGTTTTTCAGGTGAGAATCCGACTTGTAGCCAGGCTGCGCGTCCGCGGCGGCTACTACTACCGGCGTATCGGTGCCGCGGTGCACTTCTACTTCGATAGCGCCCGTGGGGGCGGGTGAGGCGGGTGAGGAAGCTACGGCCGCTACTTCCTGAGCTGCCCGGTGCTCCGGAAGCACCGCAACCGGCGAGGGAGCAGGCGGGCCCACTGCCAGGGCTGGTACCGGCGCCGGGCGGTTGGCGGTAGCTTTGGTAGGAGTGGCCTGCGCCACTACCGTTTGCTTACCCGAAGAAGCCCCTGGGCTCGTAAGCGGCTGCCGATCTGCTGTGCGGGTGAGCGGCTCAGCGGCAGCAGCAGGAGCCTTGGCCGGAGCGGCAGCCACGGCCGAAGCAGTGGTTGGGTCTTCTAAGCGGCTAGATGGAAACGCCGTATCGGCGGTTGCCTGGGTGGCAGCAGATTTTTTTGCGGGGCCAGCGGCGGCCGGACCGGTGGGGTTCACAGCAGTGGCCGCGCCCGTGGTGGTAGCCAGCGTGCCGCTTACAGAGCCCACGTTGTTGGTGCGCAGCAGCCAGCCGCCGCCCGCCACAATAAGCAGGGCAATCATGGCCGCGGCGGCGTAGAGCCACAGGGCCGGGCGCTTTTTGGCCGGATGGATTTCCTCTTCCAGCTGGTCCCAGAGGTAGGCCGGGGGCGCGGGAGCGTGGTGCTGAAGCTGGTCGCGGAACAGCTTATCAATATCTTCCGGTTGCATAATATTCTTTCGGTGAGGAGGTGGAAGCGCTCAGGCTGGCGGCTGCCAGGCGGCGCTGCAGCATGGCGCGGGCCTTGCTGAGCTGCGATTTGGAAGTACCCTCGGAAATGCCCAGCAGCTCGGCAATTTCGGGGTGGGAATAGCCTTCCAGGGCATACAGGTTGAACACGGTGCGGTAGCCGGCCGGCAGGTCGGCCAGCAGGGCCAGCAGGTCGGCCGCGTTCAGGTTGCTTTCGGCTTCGGCGGCCGTGGCCGGCACGTCGGTTACCATATCGTCGATGGCCAGGTGCAGGGGCTCCTTGCGGCGCAGCTGACCCAGGGCCTCGTTCACCATAATCCGGCGAATCCAGCCCTCGAAGCTGCCCTCGTGCCGGTACTGGTCCAGGGCCCGGAATACTTTGGCGAACCCGCCCAGCATAGCTTCCTCCGCGTCTTCGCGGCGGCGCAGATACCGGATGCACACGCCCAGCATCATGCCCGCAAACCGCTCGTAGAGCAGCTTCTGGGCACGGCCACTGCCTTGGCGGCACGCAGCAATCAGGTCGGCGTCAGTCACAGGAAAGCGGGGTAGAGTCGAACGATAGAAGGGGCTTTGGCGGGGTAGATGCGGCCGGGGCGGCCGGGGTTGCCTGAGCCAGCGCATTTTGGGTAGATTTTTCTGTCTACTACCAAATACGATAAATAAAATTCTGATTTTAAGTGATTTACACCGTGTATTTGGCTGTTGTCTTAGTGCCGCTGAGAAATGAGTGTGCACAAAAATGCCACTTCCCGGCGGAACGGTCTACTCCACAACAGGGAGAAACTGCTCTGCCGGAAAGTGGTGCTACGGTACTACCTGGGGCTCAGCGCCAGTACAGCAGGTAGTCGGTGGCCTGGCCGTAGTGCTGGTAGGCGCCCCAGGTAGAGCCGCCCCCGTTATAAATGGCGTTGCGTGCGGCGGCAATGGCCTGCCCCAGCGTGGCGTGCTTTTCCTTTTTATCGGCATAGCCGGGCGCTACTCCTTCCAGCAGACTCTCGGCGCTTTGCTTGACCAGCACCTGGGCGTAAAACTCGCGGGCGAAAGTCAAGGCCTGCTCGTCGTTCACGGGCCAGCCCGTGCCGAGGTAGTTGCGCACGCCCCGCTCGAAAAAAGCTTCGGCAATGCCCGCCAGGCTGCCATTCAGACTATCGGCCACGAAAGCGGGCTGCTTGCGCACCACCGAGGAAAAGCAGGCATTGGCAAACACCAGGCGGGGTACGTGCCGGGCCCGGAAGATCTCGCGGGCGGTTAGCACCCGGCCCTGGCCAAACACCCAGCCTTGCTGCGTGGGGTCTTTGGGGTCGAAGACGCCGTGGCCGGCGAAGTGAATAACATCAAAGCTGCCGTTCAGAATCAGGGCCATAATCTCCAGAAAGTCGCACTCGGCTTCGCCAATCCGCTCCACCACGTCCAGCTTGATGGCCGCATTGGACTGGGCGTTCATGTAGGCTTTCACGGTGCTCAGAATATCCACCACGGCCCGGCCTTCGCGCCGGGCACCGGGCAGCTGCAGATGCGGCTCGGGGGCCGGATCGGCAATAATGAGAATGCGCAGGCTGTGGTTGCGCGGCGGCGGAATGCCGGGCTTGGGTGAGAGCATTGTGCGAAACTGGCGAGCCAGCTGCATTTCCCGGCTCAAGGATTTGCGGGTGCTGTGGGGCGTACCCTCGGTGGCCAGCCGGTTTTGCATCTGGGCAAAGCAGGCCATTTCCCAGGGCAGCCCGGCCGTGTTGCTATCCAGCACGAAAGTCAGGGGCTCGTCGAAATAATCCTGAAAATCGAGCGGAAACAGCAGCGTCGACATCAGCTCGCCGTAGGTTTCCTGTTCGCGCAGCATCTGGGACTCCATCAGGCGGCCGGGCAGCGTGCTGGGAAAGTAGGGTTGCACGTCCAGTTCCCGCACCGGAATAACAGCCCCGTCAATCAGGGCGGTGAAGCGGTAGCGCGTGCCTTCCTGCTCGATAGTAATGCGCGGCCCCCATTTGCGCTCGGGCAGGTCGCCGGGCGGGTCGTCTTTGGGCGGTTTGGGCGGCCTGGCGGCCCGTGGGGCTGCCGCGGGGAGGCACTGGCCGCCCTGAAAGTCAAGCTCCAGGCCCGGCACCAGCGTATTGCCAGTGGCCCGGGCCTGCTCAAAAAACTCGACCTGGCATTTGCACTGGGCCTCGTCGCGGGCCAGCAGGGTGATGTCCAGGGCCTGCACGTCGGTAGTGGTGGGGCCGCAGCGGTCCAGGCCCTCGGCTACCCCCTGGATAAAGCTGAGTAGGGCCCCGGTTTCGCTCAGGCTGCCCCGCCCGCCCCGGCCCCGGGTGCCCAGCACCACGGCCGTAAACCGGCGGATTCCCAGCGAGGCGGCCATAAAGCTGGCATTGCTCATCAGAAAACGCAGGTCGTGGTGGGAGTAGCGGCCTTCCTCGCCCATGCCCAGCAGCAGCATAGCCCGGGCCTTAACCTTCTGGTCCATGCCTGCCGTGGCCGGGCGCGGCAGGTAGAAGGCTTTGCCCAGCTCCCCACTGAGCAGGCCCCGGTCGATGGCACGCCCAATCCAGGAGTCCAGGGCCACGTCCAGCTCCAGAAACCGGTTGGTCAGCGGGGCGCCCACGTAGCGGCCTATCATCAGCAGGTCGGTATCGACCTCACAAATGTTCTGCTGCAGGACCCGCAGCGTAATTTTCTTGTGCTGCTCGGTGGTCCGGCCGGTGTCCCGGGTCAGCGTGTCGAGGCGCTGGGTGGGGTTGGCCTCGCCGGCGGCGGCGCGCACCAGGGTTTCCTCGGCGGCCAGGTATTCCTCCCGCGTGTCCGGCGGCCCGGGGTGGCTCCGGCCTGGGCTGTGGCGCTCCGCCAGGTACTCGAGGGCAGAGCCGGCTATATCCTCGCCGATGGGGCGGTGCCAGAACTTTTCGCGCTGGGCGAAGGTGCGCGTCACGATGGGGCGGGCCGGCAGGGTAGCGGTGCGCTGGTTGCGGAAGATTTCGTCGACGGATTTCAGCACCAGAGGGTTGGCGAGCAGGCTGCCGTGGGTTTCGTCGATGTAGTAGGTGGGCAGCACGGGCTCGGCCGGGGCAGCCGGCGGGCCGCCTTGGGCCGAAACCGGCCGGAAAGCCACCCGCCCGTCGCCGTTCATGGTTTCCTGGTAGCGGAATTCGCCCGGCGAAACGGTTTCCAGCTTGAAAATAGTGGCTTGGTTGCAGCCCATGACGGCAACCATGCTGGCCGGGTCGAGAGAGGCGGGCTGGTCTTTGTCGCGCAGGTTTTTGTGGAAGTCTTGGGCCTTTTTCAGCAGGTGCTTGCGCACCGGCAGCGGTACCCAGGTGCCCCGCTCGTAGATTTCCTGGGCGGCACCTTCCAGCGCGTGGCGGGGCGGCAGCAGCTCGTAGGTGGCCGGAAACGAGTTGAGAATGCGCAGCACCTGGGGCAGGCTGTTGGCCAGATCGAGCTTGTCGAGCCAGCGCACCATCTTATCGGTGCCGGATAGCAGCTGCACGGCCCAGTAGGTACCCTCGTTGGGCGTGCCCACCAGCACGAGGCGGTTGACCTGAGCGGCCCCGTAGCCCGGGTACCACCGGGTGGGGTGCAGCTGCACGAAGCGCCGGGCCAGCAGCCCGCCCGAGCCGTGGGCCACCAGGCGCAGCGGGCCCGCGCTCAGGTGCTGCTTATCCAGAAAGGCGGCCAGCGCATTGGCCCCGGTGTCCATGCTCTGGCGCCAGTCGTAGGCAAAGATGTGCACGTCCCAGTAGCGGGCCAGCGTCAGCACGGCCCGGGTATAGAGCCGCAGACTCGGCCCAGTCACGGTTACCTGCGGCAGCGGGTCGGGCCGGTCGGTTTCCTTGCCCTTGTCCACGTCGTGGTACACTTTCAACCCCTGCAGGCCCTGGGTAATGGCCTGCAGGTCAAGCCAGACCGGCTTGCCGTTGACGCTCAGCTCCGAGCCCATAAAGTCCGGGATGAGCACCAGGCTGCCCCGGACAGCGTGCCCCGGTACCCCCGGCTCCAACGGCTTCAGCAGCTCATTCTTGTGGATAAGCTCCAGCAGGATCTTGTACTCCCTTTTGCCATAATACGCCCATAATCTGTCGCGCTTGGCCTGCAGATCGGGGGGCAGGTTGTGCTCCGCCGGTGTTTCGGCCAGCTGGCACAGGTCGAGCAGGAGCTGGGGCCAGGCCGGATTGATAGGGGTAGCAGGCATCATAATAAGAATAAGGGGTTCACAGGCGTCCGGGGGCCGAAGCCGCCGGCCCGGGGCTTGGCGCTACAGGGCCTGAGGCTGGCGCAACGACTGCAGCAGTAGAAAGTCCTGGGCCTCGTCGGTGCAGTCGATGGTGGGGTGCTGCTCGTAGGGAATACCGACAAACGCGTCGTTGACCTGCTGCATAAACTGCCGGTGGGTGCACTCCAGGGCCGACTGCTCCTGCAGCAGCGGCAACACCTTGCTGGTAAACAAGCCGTGCCCGTCGACCTCGTAGGCAAATTCGACGGCCTTGCACGCCGTAAAGTTGATGGCCCGCAGAAACTCCTTCTGCCCGCCCGCGCCCGGAGCGCTGCGCGTAGCGCGCCGGGCCGGGCGGGGGTGGCGCTGCAGAAACGTGGTCTGGGCTTTTTCGGGCAGGCGCATGTAGCGGCGCCGGGCCTCCTTATCCGGCTTGGCGCCCAGCATCGGCGGCTTGCGCGTATTGCTTTCCGAGTGGCAGCAGTCCATGAAGCAGGTCACGTTGACGCCGGCCGGAATCTGTTCGAACAGGGCCCGCAGATCATCGTCCAGAATCAGGCCCCCATCGGCGTAATCATAGGCGCAGAGGGCCTCATCCAGCGTATCGTGCGGGTTGCCGTCGGCCTGCTCGTCGGCGTCCCGGTCTTCAATCTGGGTGCCGTGGCCGGCATATTGCAGCACCACGATGTCGCCGGCCTCACTACTGGTTATCAGCTCCGTGAGCCGGTCCAGAATCGTGTCGCGGGTGGCCTGGCTGTTCACCAGCAGTTGGGTTTCAAATTCTACGTCCGCCAGCCAGCTTTCCCAGCTGCGGGCATCGGCCACGCAGCCGTTGAGCGGCGCATCGGGGTAGTTGTCGATGCCGATGCACAAGGCGCGCCGCCGCGGTGCCGCCGCGGTTTTTTCCGACGTGTTCAGCTTCCCGTTACTTTGCTTACTGTTTTTATCGGCCTTATGATGGCCATTCGAAGTTCCGGCCGCCATTGGCTGGGCGCTGCCGTTGCCCGCCGCAGGTGCATGGCCTCCGGGCCCGGCTGCATGCCCAAATGAGCCGGCCGCATCAATGGCACCAGTGGTTTGCTGTTGGGCCAGCTGCTCCTGGGCCAGCAGCAGCAGTGCGGGCGGCAGGGCTATGGGCTCCTGCCAGGGGTCGGCTGGGGCCTGGGCCGAGCGGCTGCGCGGGAAGCCCACAATATCATCCTGGTTGAGTACGCGCCGGGCCACGCTTTCCATCGTGGCCGCGTCGTCGTCGAAGCCGCCGTGGGTGGTGCTGGTGCTGGAGCTGCGCCGGCTGGGCTCGGTCGTCTGCGACCAGATAATCTGCACCGCCGGGTTGGGCTGGCCTTCCAGGCCCAGCAGGCGGCGCAACTCAGCATCGTTGCGCAAGGACATGTCCAGCCCCAGAATCGGCGTGTCCCGCTCCGATTCGAGGGCGTGGTGCAGCAGGTACAGCAACGATTTGCGGTAGATGCCGCCGCAGGTGTCGTCGCGCTCCAGCCGGTCTTCCATCGTGTAGAAGGTCAGCTGTTTGATGTTGTTGCCTACGTGTGGCATCAGCCGCCGCTTAAACTCATCGACCCGGATGGCCGGGGCCAGCAGGTGCAGACTGCGGAAGGCAGGCACGCCCAGCTGCCAGGCCAGGGGCAGGAAGTGCGCGTGGAAGATAGAGCCGGCGCTGTGCCCCACGGCGTGCAGCTGAATGTTTCCATTAGCCAGTTCCGTGGCATGACGCTGGCAGAAGCCCAGCAGCTGCCGGGCAGCAAAGTCGGCTCCGCCATCGGGGGCGGCGGCCCACTCGGCGCTGTCTTTCATATTTTTCCAGATGGGCCGGCCCGGCGCCCGCACCGCTTTTTCCACCACCTGGTCGGTCAGGTCGGCCAGGTCGCGGGTGGCCCCGCGGCGGCGCTGCCCGCGCAGCAGGGCCCCCAGGGTGCCGGCCAGCCCGGTTTCCCACACGAAGTAGATGGGGTACACGTGGTTTTGCACCCACCACGGAATGTAGCGGGCCGCGCTGTCGAGGCCGGTGCGCTCGGCTACCAGGCCGCCGTGCGCATAAAAGAGCACCTGCAGGGGGCGGTGAGCTTCCTGGGCTTCCCGCAGGGCTCGTTCCAGCTTCGCGTCAAACAGGGCTTCCACGTCGGCGGCCCGGGTGCTGAACTCGCCATTCTCGGAGAAAGCGCCCTGATCGAGGTTGATAACGTGGCGGCGGAATAGCTCAACGGTTTCCGGGGGAAAAGGCGCCGGGCCGAAAACGCCGCGCGCCCCCGTTGCCTGGGTCAGCATGGCTACTTCCTGCGGGTTCATCTGCTCTTCGGCTGGCTCCGACTCCTGGGCGGTAAAGCTCATGGCCTCGCGGGCAGCGGCCGGCGCGGAGTGGGACTGCAGCAGCGCCAGGAGGCCCTCGCTCGTGCCATCGACGGCGGCCGGGGCGGGCAGGGCGTGCGTCCCAAGTCGGGCCAGGATGGTCTTCACGTCGGCCACTGTTTTGTCGTAGTCGATGCCGGAGCCGGGGCAGGTTTTGGTCGACATTTCCCGGTGGAAGTGCAGGGCTTTGGCTCCCAGATTAAACCGGCGCAGGATGTGGGCCACCACGTGCAGGGCCGCTTCCCGCTGCCGCCCGCCAAACGGGTCCTTGCCTTTGTCAAAGTCCCCGACCATTTCGAACATAAAGGGGCCGAGCTGGCCGTTGCCATTGTGCCCCGAAGCGCTGGCCGGGGCCTGGTTCCAGTTGCGCCCGGTCCAGATGGAGCCGTCGGGCCCGATGGTGACGTGCTGGGCAATGTCGCTCCAGCCGTTGGTCTGGGTGTGGAAGCGCCACATGGCCTCAATGCTGGCCTCACCGCGGTACTGGCTGTGGTTGGGGCGCCAGGTGTGGTGCATGTGCACGGCATTGATGCGGCGGGTGAAGGGGAAGCGGTCCACCAGAGCGGCAAACTCGTCCAGCGTCAGTTTTTTAAAACGACCGGCCATGGCTATAAGGAATAAAGGATACGACAACAGGCCCCGCACGGGCTCTGCCTACTGAAGATAACGAATTATATATTTTTGCTAAATAATTGAATCAAAATAATATATTGTAAAAACTATGTTATTTGATATTGCTAGTACCGCCGACGATTCAGCGCAAAAAAAGCGGCCTTGTGTACAAGGCCGCTCTTCACGGAAGCACCGCGAAAATTGCTGTGAACCAGGATGTTAATACTGCCCGATGCTCAGCATCACCAGGGTGCAGGCTTCTTCGGTCCGGATGCCGCGCTGCTGGGCCAGGCGCTCCAGCTCCTCATTTTCGGTGCCGGGGTTGAAGATGATGCGCTTCGGCTGCAGGTCCAGAATGTAGTCGTACCAGGCGGGCTGGTTCTGGGGGCCCACGTAAAGCGTGATGGTATCAATGTCGCCGTCCTGGGGCCGGTCGGTGTGAATATCGAGGCCGGCTACCTGGCCTTTGCGGATGCCGACGGGCACCACCGCGTGGCCGTGCTGCTTGAGCTGGTGCACGGCGCGGTAAGAATAACGGGCCGGATTGTCGCTGGCACCGAGAACGAGGGTCTTTTTCATGATGGTTTCTAATGGTTCGTTTTTGGTTTTTGGCCGGGTGACCAAGCCAAAGCTGAATAGCTCCTGCCGGGTTGGGTTCACCCGGCTGTAGGCTTAAACGAAAATCAGCGGCAAAAAACCAAAAACGAGCTCCTCAAAAACTAAAAACTGGCCAGCACCGCCTCCGCGCACCGCTCCCCGTCCATAGCCGCCGACACGATGCCACCGGCAAAGCCGGCTCCTTCGCCGCAGGGAAACAACCCCCGGGTTTCGGGGTGCTGCAAGGTGGCCGGGTCGCGCGGAATGCGCACGGGGGCCGAGGTGCGGCTTTCCACGCCCACAATCTGGGCCGCATTGGTGGCGTAACCCGGAATCTTGCGGCCGAAGTTCTCAAAGCCCTGCCGCAGGCGCGCGGCCAGGCCGGGGCCCAGCACCTGCTCCATCGGCACCGACACGAGGCCGGGCTGGTAGGAGGTTTCCAGCAGCTCACCCGAGACTTTGCCTTTCAGAAAGTCGCCCAGGCGCTGGGCCGGGGCCAGCTGGGTGTTGCCGGCCAGCTGGCAGGCGCGCTGCTCGATTTCCTGCTGCAAATGCAGACCCGCCAGGGCGCCGTAGCGTTTCAGGTCCATGTCTTCCAGCTCAATGGCCGTCACGATGCCCGAGTTGGCGTAGCGCGAGTCGCGGCGGCTGGGGCTCATGCCGTTCACCACCACTTCGCCCGGGGCCGTGGCGGCCGGCACGATGAAGCCGCCGGGGCACATGCAGAACGAAAACACGCCCCGCTGCTTGCCCTGCCACTGGGTTTGGTGCACCAGGGAGTAGGACGCGGCCGGCAGCGGGCCCCGGTCGGAGCGGCGGTACTGGGCCTGGTCGATCAGCTCCTGCTGGTGCTCGACGCGCACGCCCAAGGCAAAGGGCTTGGCCTCGATACGGACCCCGCGGCGGTGCAGCAGCTCGTAGATATCCCGGGCCGAGTGGCCGGTGGCCAGAATTACGGCGTCGGCTTCCAGGGCCGTGCCGGCGGCCGTGACCACACCGCGCAGGTGGCTGCCGTCCAGAATCAGGTCGGTGACGCGGGTATCGAAATGCACTTCCCCGCCGGCCTGCAGCACCGAGTCGCGCAGGGCGGCTACTACCAGGGGCAGCTTGTTGGTCCCGATATGGGGGTGGGCGTCCACCAGAATATCGGGGGTGGCGCCGTGCTGCACCAGCAGCTTGAGAATGCGCTGAATGTCGCCGCGCTTGGTGGAGCGGGTGTAGAGCTTGCCGTCGGAATACGTGCCCGCGCCGCCTTCGCCGAAGCAGTAATTGGAGTCGGGATTCACCAGGTGCTCCTTATTAAGGGCCGCCAGGTCGCGGCGGCGGGTGCGCACGTCCTTTCCGCGCTCCAGCACGATGGGCTTGATACCCAGCTCAATGGCCCGCAGCGCCGCAAACAAGCCGGCCGGACCCGCGCCCACGATAAGTACCGAGCGGCGCGCCCGGCTTACATCGGGGTAATGAAACCAGGGGCCAAACAAGTCGGCGGGCGGCGGGGTGCGCCAGATGTCGGCCCGCAGGCGCACCAGGGGCTGGCGGCCCCGGGCGTCGATGCTGCGTTTGCGCAGGTGCACGAAGTCGGCCTGGCCGGGCTGCAGGCCGGCGGCGGCCAGCAGGGCGCGGTAGCGCGCGTATTCGTCGTAGGCCACTTCCGGGGGAAGCAGGGCCTCAATTTCTTGTTTTTCGGACATAACGGGTGAAAGGTGTTTAGCCTTTAGACCTTCTTGTAAAGGAGCTTTTCGAGGGGCAAAGATACGGAACTTCGGGGCCGGTCGGAAAGGCGCCGTAGGTATTCGTCTGTCATCCTGCGCAGAGCCCAGGATGACAGACGAAAAAAAGATTACTCCGCGCTAACGGCCTCGGGCAGAATGCGCACCGGGCGCTTATCGTTGTCGATGGCCACGAAGGTGAACAGGCCCGTTACGGCTTTGGTGCGCTCCTCGGAGTACATCTGCTCCACGAACAGCTCAACGCGCACCTGCAAACTGGTGTTGCCCACGCGCACCACGTTGCCGATCAGCTCCACGAGCGTGCCGCCGGGAATGGGGTGGGTGAAATCAACTTTGTCGGACGACACGGTGACCATCTTGAGGCGCGAAAAGCGGGTGGCCGTAATAAAGGCCACTTCGTCCATCATGTGCAGGGTGGCCCCGCCAAAGAGCGTGTCGTAGTGGTTGGTGGTGTTGGGGAATACCGCTTTGAAAATACGCGTTTCGGCGCGGGCAATTTTCTCGTCGAGCGTGAGCATAGGACTGGGGAAAAGAGGAAAAGAAACGTCCTGCGGCCGACTTCCGGCTACTCGCACTCCTAGAAACCCCCGCGGGAAAAAGGCCGCTTTCGGTGGCCCGCCGGCGCGTAAAAGCGCCCGGCACTGCCGCCCGAAACCCACCAGCACCCGACAAGAGCCCCATAGCGCGGGGGCAGCCTTATCCATGCGGCGCAGGGCAGGTCTCCTGACTTATACCGGCTTTCACCGCCCTTCTCACACCGGTTCTGAGCCGGAGCAATGGGCTGTAGCGTGGTGAAAACCAACTCGGTACTTACAGTAGCGCGTCTGTCCGGGATTTGCACCCGGTTCCCTATTAATTCCGGTATTACCCGAAAACCCTGAGCCGTCTGATCGAAATCAAACCAAGAACAACGGCGGCAAAGGTAGGAGTTTGGGGCCGGCAGCCTACCTTGGCAGCGGCTGCCGCGCAAATTAACAGCGCCCCGGTAGCCTTTCCAGTAGTCCGCTCCCTATGCCCGCACCACTTCCCGCCGCGCCGTCCGCACGCAGCATGGCCTCCCGCATCAAGTCCATCGTCAGCGGCTCCATCGGCAACCTGGTGGAGTGGTACGACTGGTACGTGTACTCGGCTTTCTCCCTGTATTTCGCCCCGGCCTTTTTCCCCAAAGGCAACCTTACAGCCCAACTGCTGAACTCGGCCGCCGTGTTTGCCGTGGGCTTTCTGATGCGGCCGCTAGGCGGCTGGCTGATGGGCACCTACGCCGACCGGCACGGCCGCAAAGCCGCCCTGGTGGTGTCGGTGCTGCTCATGTGCGGGGGCTCGTTGCTGATTGCCCTCACGCCCGGCTACGACCAGATTGGAGTGGCCGCGCCGGTGCTGCTGGTGCTGGCCCGGCTGCTGCAGGGCCTGAGCGTGGGCGGCGAGTACGGCACCTCGGCCACCTACCTGAGCGAAATGGCCGACCGCCAAAACCGGGGCTTTTTCTCCAGCTTTCAGTACGTAACGCTGCTGGGCGGGCAGCTGCTGGCCCTCACGGTGCAGCTGGTGTTACAAAAGGGGCTAAGCGAAGCGGAAATGTACGCCTGGGGCTGGCGCGTGCCGTTTGCAATAGGGGCGGGAGCGGCCCTGGTAGCACTGTATCTGCGCCGGCACATGGAAGAAACCGACTCGTTTGTGGTGCAGCAGCAGCCGGAGCCGGGCACTCAAGTACCCGGCAAGCTGCAAGTGCTGCTGCGCTACCCACTGGAAATCTTTACCGTCGTGGGCCTCACCCTGGGCGGCACCATCGTCTTCTACACCTTTACCACCTACGCCCAGAAGTTTCTGGTGAATACCGCCGGCTTCAGCAAGGCCGATGCGTCCTGGGTTTCCTTTGTTACGCTGGGCATTGCCCTGGTGCTGCAGCCGCTGTTCGGGGCCGTGTCCGATAGGGTAGGCCGGCGGCCGGTGCTGCTGTTTTTCGGAGTGGGCGCCACGCTCGGCACCGTGCCGCTGATGACCCTGCTGGGCCGGGCCACCGACGTGTGGACGGCCCTGGCCCTGCTGGCCGTAGCCATGCTTATCATGAGCGGCTACACCTCCATCAACGCCGTAGTGAAGGCCGAGCTGTTTCCAACCACCATTCGGGCCCTGGGCGTGGGCCTGCCGTATGCCCTGACGGTGGCCATCTTTGGCGGCTCGGCCGAATACGTGGCCCTGCAAGCCAAGCAGTGGGGCGTCGAATCCTGGTTTTACTGGTACGTAACGTTCTGCGCCGCCCTGTCCCTACTGGTTTACTGGCGCATGCCCGACACCCAGAAGTCCAGCCGCATGGACGGTTAAGCCGGGGTAATGTCCTGACAGCAGAAGATTCCGGGGCGCGGATTCACTTACATCTTTTATTCAGGAAGACGAAGGCGAGTCGCCGGTCGGGCCGTTCATACCAATTTGCCCCAGGCTGGCGTGGGCCTTGGTGGCATTGTCAAACTTTTCACTCAGGATGGCGCTGATGGCCTGGGCTACCTCCGGCCCGTTGCGGGCAATGCTGCCGGTCAGCACCTCGTAGTAAAAGGCGGCCAGCGTGTCGGCCGGCCAGAGCTGCCCGATGTTTTGGTGCAGGGAGCGGAGCTGGTCGAGCGAGGTGTCGATGATGTTGCGGTCGGTGGCGTCCATAGCGTTGCGGAGAAGGATGTGCCCTCCGACATACGCACGGCCGCCGGGGCGGGGTTGCCCCTTCACAACCTACGGTTGCGCTTAGCGGCAGTGCTCTTTTATAATGCGGCGCAGCTCTTTCTCGTCCACCGTGGCGTCGCCCCACTTCAGGGCCTGCCGTAAGGATTCGCAGCCGCTGGGGTCTTCCTGCTTGATTTTGGCAATGCCGATCATGCGGTGAAACTGGCCCTTCTCAATAAAGTCGGCCAGCTCCAGGCATTTGTCGTAGTCGGCTACAGCCTGGGGCAGGCTGCCCTGCTGCTCGTAGGCCAGGCCCCGGGCGGCGTAGGCGGCCAGAAAGTGCGCGTTAAGCCGAATGGCCTGGCTGTAGTCGGCAATGGCGCGGGCGTAGTCGCGGCGGGCGTAGGCCAGCTCCCCGCGGCTCAGGTAAGCCACCGAGTCGGCCGGGTTCAGGGCCAGGGCCTGGCTGAAGTAGCGGCGGGCATTGGCTGTATCCTGGCGGGCCATATGGGCTGCGCCCAGCCGGCGGTAAGCACTGGCCTCCTTGGGCTCCAGCTTCAGGGCCTGCTGGGCCGAGGCAATGACGCCGGCCTGGTCGCCAAGCTTTTCCTGCAGGTCGGCCATCCGGGTATAGTACTTCAGAGCACCGCGGTTGCGCACGTCGCGCTGCTGGCCCAGCTGAAAATAGCGCCGGGCCTCGGCCGGCGTGCCGCGCTTGCTCAGGTAAGCACTCAGGCCATAATACACGTCGGCATTGGCCGAGTCGAGCAGCCAGGCGCGGTTGTAGTGCTGCAGGGCCTGCCCGAACTTCTCCTGGTAAAACGCGCCCCAGCCTTCATCCACGTAGTTTTCGGCCGCCGCCGCCCGGGTTTTGTGCTGCTCCACGGCCTGGGCCACAAATGCCTGGTCGGCCTGGCGCTGGGCAGTAGTCTGGGGCCGGCCGGCATAGCGGGGCCGCTCGGGCGCGTCGTCGCCCTGGGCCTGGGCCGGGCACGTAATTGCAAGGCAACCGAAAACAATCAGGAGTATTGCCTTTCTCATAAGAAGTACGACTGCAAGGGTAGAGTACCCGCCTACTACGTTCGGGCTGCGGCGAAGATGCTTCCCGGCCGATTTTTACCGGCTTCCCAGGCCATACTAAAGCAAAAAGGCACCCCGGCTTGATCGTGCCGGGGTGCCTTTTTCGCTAGGCGCGGGCTTCTTCCAGGATGCTTTCCACCCAGTTCTTACCCCAGTCTTCTAGCTCCTGCGCCGTCCAGAGCTGGGGGTAGAAGATGCGCTTCTGGAACTTGGGAGGCAGGTATTTCTTCCAGTTGGTGCCGCCCGTGGCCGCCAGGGCCGTGGGGTCGCGCTCCAGGTAGCGCACCGCCGACTTAAAGTGCATCAGGGGCCAGTTGATGTTCACGTTGGTATCGAGCAGCTTGAGCTGGCGCAGCAGGCGCGGGTGCTGCCGGTCTTCCTCGGGCAGACGCTGCACCACGGTCCACACGTTGCGGTCCTGGTACTCGGCCGCATGCTGGCTGAGCTGCTTGGTGTACTTTTCCTCGAACTGAATCAGGGTCAGAGCCTTGGCACCGGTTTCCTCAACGGTGGCCCCGGCTTTCCAGTAAATGCAGCCCATCAGCTCGTCGTGGGCGGCGGCTTCGCCCAGCAGGCGGCGCTTTTCCTTGTTGAGCAGGTTGTCGAGCGAGGTGGAGGCAATTTCAATCATGCGGTACTGCACGCTCTGAAAGCCCGAGGCGGGCATCAGGGCCATGCGAAACTGCAGAAACTGGCTTTTGTCCATGCCGTCGACCATCACGTCGAACGAGTCAATCAGGTTCTCGAAGTAGCGGTTGATGCGGCCCAGGCGCAAGACCAACTCGCCCACGGTGGGCGCCGTCAGCTGCCCGATCTGCTCGTACTCGCAGAGGCAGAGCTTGAAGTAGAGCTCCGTAATCTGGTGGTACATGATAAAAATCCGCTCGTCGGGAATCTGGGTGAGCGGGCGCTGCAGCGTCAGCAGCGTGTCCAGCTCGATGTAGTCCCAGTAATTGACGTAGTCGGCGTGGTAAAGGCCTTCGAGATAACCGGCTAGGTCCTGGCCGTCGGCCGCGTACTTCTGCTGCAAACGGCGCAGCTGTTCGAGCACGGCGGGCGAGAATTCGTCCTGTGGCAGAGACATGAGATGGGGTGGTTGGGTGCGGGAGAGAAAAAGCCGTCTGGGTGGGAACGGGGGCACAAGGAACAAAAAAGCCACGAATCTGCCAGTTGCAGGCAACCCTTGCCCGGGTCGCGCCATCTACTGAGCCAGAGCCGGCCGCCGTGCCCCTACGTAAGCACGGCCCGCTTGGTTGGTATCCCGCCGGAAACCCCTACTTTTAGCCCACTATGGCCGAAAAGAGCAGTATTTTTGATATGATCGGGCCGGTGATGATCGGGCCGAGCAGTTCGCATACGGCGGGCGTGGTGCGCATTGCCGGCGCCGCCATCCGCATCCTGGGCTCCTTGCCCACGCATGCCACCATTACCTTCTACAATTCCTTTGCCCGCACCTACGAGGGCCACGGCTCCGACCGCGCCATCGTGGCCGGTTTGCTGGGCATGGCTACCGACGACAAGCGCATCCGGGAGGCCTTCGAGCACGCGCGGGAGGCCGGTTTGCAGTACACGTTTCAGAGCGTGGGCAATGCTTCCACGATGCATCCCAACACCATCCGGGTGCAGCTGCGCGACGAGCGCAACGGCCAGAGCGTGGAGGTTATCGGTCAGAGCCGGGGCGGGGGCGTGATTCGCATCGTGGAGGTCGACGGCTTTCCGTCCGACTTCTCGGCCTCGCTGCACACGCTCATCGTCGATGCCGACGACCGCACTGGCTCCATTGCCTTCATTGCCTCCGTCATTGCCCACGACGACTGCAACATCGCCACGATGTTTGTGAGCCGCAAGGGCAAAAACGACGCGGCCCGGCAGTTTATCGAAATGGATTCGGGCATCAAGGAAATTACCCTGGAGTACCTGCGCCAGCTCAGCTGGGTGCATCGAGTAACTTATATTCCTAATATTGAATAATATTTCCGGTTGAAGCCTTCTGCTGCTCTCTTCGCTATGAAAACACCCCGTACCCAGTTTTTGCGCCAGGTGGCCGCCACGGGCGCCGGTGCCCTGCTGCTGAGCGTGGCCACGCTGCCCGCCGCAGCCCAGACCACGCCACCCGCTCAGCCCCCGGCCGGCACCGTGCCCGCCGCCGCGCCCAGCGGCCCCTACAGCCTGCAGCGCGCCATCGACGTGGCCCTGCAGAACAACCTGACAATTCGCCAGCAGCAGCTCACGGTGGAGAATACCGACGCCGTGCTGCGCCAGAGCCGGGCCGCCCTGCTGCCCACGGCCAACGCCTCGGCCTCCCAGACCTGGAACTACGGTACCAACGTCGACCCGCTGACTTTCCAGTTCCAGGACCAGACTACCCGGGCCAACAACTTCTCGGCCGCGGCCAACCTGAACCTGTTTTCCGGCTTTCAGGTGCGCAACACGATTAAGCGCAACCAGCTCGACTACCAGGCCGGGCTGAGCGACATTGAGAAGTCGCGCAACGACATTTCCCTGAACGTGGCCTCCTCGTTTCTGCAGCTGGTACTGGCCCAGGAAATCGTGCGGACCAACGAGGCCCGCGTCAACAGCAGCCAGCAGCAGGTGAGCCGTACCCAGAAGCTGCTCAAAGCCGGCAGCGTGGCCGAAAGCAACCTGCTCGACAGCCAGGCCCAGCTGGCCTCCGACGAACTCAACGTCATTACGGCCCAGAACCAGGTCGCCTTCTACAAGCTTCAGCTCACGCAGCTGCTGAATCTGCCCTCGCCCACGGGCTTCGACATCGAGGTGCCGGCCTTGCCCGACCCCGACGACGAGGTGACGTTTACGGCCAACCCCGACGGAACCTACCAGACGGCCGTGGGCTTGATGCCCGAAATCAAGGCGGCCGACCTGCGCGTGCAAAGCTCTATGCGCACGGTGGAAGTGGCCCGCGGGGCCTATTACCCCCGCCTTTCCTTCGGGGCCAGCATCTTCTCGGGCTACTCTTCGGCCCGCATTGGGCGTAAGCTCACCGGCGACTCCACCATTGTGCCCTCCGGCTTCATCTATCAGCTGACGCCCACCGGGCCGCAGCCGGTGCCGGGCCTGATTGCGGGTATTCTGCAGCCGCGCTTCCAGACCTTGCCCGAAGGCTTTAGCTCGCAGGTAAAGAACAACCTGGGCAAGCAGCTCAGCTTCAACCTTTCCATTCCGATTCTCAACGGCCTGCAGGTGCGCACCAACGTGCAGCGCTCCATCATTGGAGTCAAGCAGAGTGAGCTGCGGGCCGAGCAAACCCGCCTGGAGCTGCGCCAGAGCATTCAGCAGGCCTACGCCGATGCCGTAGCGGCCCAGCGGCGCTACGCAGCGGCCAAGCGCCAGACCGAAGCCCTGAGCACAGCCTACCGCAACGCCGAAATCCGCTTCAACAACGGCCTGCTCAACGGCACGGACTTCAACATTGCCAAAAACAACCTCTACGGAGCCGAATCGAGCATGATTCAGGCCAAGTACGAGTTCATCTTCCGGCGCAAAGTGCTGGATTTCTACGAAGGCCGTGGTCTTAGCTTATAAGCCTGTTTTATGTTAGTGGAAGCCAGTAGCTCGAATTAAATTTTCGAGTTACTGGCTTCTTCCTTTTTTTGCCCCAACTTTCCGCCGTTTCGTCCTTTTATCGACAATGAAAAATAACCGCTTACTGTACATTCTACTGGCTGTCGTCGTGCTGATGCTCGGCGGCTTTATGCTCGCCAAAAAGAAGGGCTGGGTGGGCCAGCCCGCCGGCACCGAAGTAATGACGGCCAAAGCCGCGCCCCAGACCATCGTGGAAAAGGTAAGCGCCTCGGGCAAGATTCAGCCCGAGACGGAGGTGAAAATCTCGCCCGACGTGTCCGGTGAAATCATTGAGCTGTATGTGGCCGAAGGCGACTCGGTGAAGAAAGGCCAGCTCTTGCTGCGCATCCGGCCGGATAACTACCAGGCCAACGTGAACATGCAGTCGGCCTCGGTGAACACCCAGCGCGCCAACGTGGGCCAGACCCAGGCCCGCCTGCAGCAGCTGATTGCCACCGCCAAGCAAACCGAGCTGACCTACCGCCGCAATGCCTCTCTCTACAAGCAGAAGGTAATTTCGCAGGCCGACTACGAAGCCAGCAAAGCCGCCTATGACGCCTCGCAGGAGGAAATCAACTCGGCCCGCCAGAGTATCCGGGCGGCCCAGAGCAACGTAGCCAGCGCCCAGGCCTCGCTCGACGATGCCCGGCGTAACCTCAACAAGACCACCATTTACGCCCCCGTGAGCGGCACGGTGAGCAAACTGAACGTAGAGAAGGGTGAGCGGGTAGTGGGTACCTCGCAGATGTCGGGCACCGAAATCATGCGCATTGCCAACCTGAACTCGATGGAAGTGCGGGTGAACGTGAACGAAAACGACATCATCAACGTGCACCTCGGCGACTCAGTGGAAGTGGAAGTCGACAGCTACGCCAGCAAGGATGAGAAATTCCGGGGCCTGGTAACCAGCATTGCCAACACGGCCAAGGACGCGCTGACGGCCGAAGCCGTGACGGAATTCGAGGTGCGCATCCGCCTCTTGCCCGAGTCGTACCGCCACCTGGTGCGCTCGGTGCAGGGCCGCACCGTGGTGCCGTTCCGCCCCGGCATGACGGCCTCGGTCGACATTATCACCGACCGGAAAAGTAACGTGATGAGCGTGCCGCTGGCCGCCGTGACAACCCGCTCGGACAGCGCCGCCGCCACTGCGGGTAAGCCCGAGGAGAAAGGGGCCGCCGTGCCGGTGAGCACCAAGGCCGCGCCCAAAACCGACATTCAGGAAGTGGTGTTTGTGGTGCGCAACGGCAAAGCGGTGATGACGCCCGTGAAAACCGGCATCAGCGACTTCGCCAACATCGAAATCCGCAGCGGCCTGCAGGCCGGCGACGAAGTAGTAAGCGGGCCGTTCCGGGCCGTGGCCAAAACCCTGAAGGATGGCAATCAGGTGGTAGTGAAAGATGCCAAAACCATCAACAAGGCCGCCCTGAAGGAAGAGCCCGAAGAAGACAAGTAAGCCGGGTAGCAGCGCCGGAAGCTGACCGGCGCAGGCCAAAAGCTAACAGGCGCATTTTCGGCTAGTTGGGAGGCCGGGAGCAGGTTTTGCTTCCGGCCTCTCATTTTTTTTGCCTAAACTCGGCTCCCTGACCCTAAAATTCCCATTTCCCGGTGGACAAAATAGCCATGATTGGCGGCGGCTCCTGGGCCACCGCGCTTACCAAGATTCTGTCGGAAAACGGTGCCCGCGTGGGCTGGTGGATGCGCAGCAAGGACGACGTGCACCACCTGCTGCGCACCCGCCACAATCCGCGCTACCTGTCCTCCGTAGCCTTCGACCTGAACCGCGTATTTCCCTCCACCGACCTGAAGGAGACGGTAGAAGAAGCCGACTGGCTGGTGCTGGCCGTGCCGGCCGCCTTCGTGCAGAGCACCCTGGAGAAGCTGGACCGCGACATGCTCAAAAACAAGCGCGTCATTTCGGCCATCAAGGGCATGGTGCCGAGCAAAAACGTGCTGGTAACCGACTACGTGGCCGAGCGGTTTCGGCTGCCCCACGAGCGGATTGGCGTCGTGGCCGGGCCCTGCCACGCCGAGGAAGTGGCCCTGGAAAAGCAGAGCTACCTGACCATCGGCTCGCCCAGCCTGGAGCTGGCCGAAAACTTCAGCCTGCTCTTGCGCAACCGCTTCGTGAAGGCCTACCCGATGGAAGACCTCGACGGCATCGAGTACTTCGCCGTCATGAAAAACATCATTGCCCTGACCTGCGGCATTGCCCACGGCTTGGGCTACGGCGACAATTTCCAGGCGGTGCTGGTCAGCAATGCGGTGCAGGAGATGCGCCGCTTCGTGCACGCCATGAACCCGCAGCCCCGCGACTTGTCGGCCTCGGCCTACCTGGGTGATTTGCTGGTGACGGCCTACTCGCAGTTTTCGCGCAACCGCACCTTCGGCAACATGATAGGCCGGGGCTACTCGGTGAAGTCGGCGCAGATGGAGATGAACATGGTGGCCGAGGGCTACTACGCCGTCAAGAGCATTCATGAGCTCAACAAGAAGCTGGGCGTGCACATGCCCATTACCGCGGCGGCGTATCATGTGCTCTACGAGAAGATTTCGCCGGCCGTGGAGCTGGAGATTCTCAAGGAGAAGTTCCGGTAGCGGTTTATGTGGAATGTACTGGCCAGTCAAGCTGATGTTGACCACCTAATGCTGGTGTACCGGCGGTTTCATGACAGCTGTTTGAAGGAAATGGCGCTGCAAACCCGGAAGTTTGTAGACGAGCAGCGGAGCATGAATTTTGATAACCGCACATTCGTCCGAATGCTGTTTCAAAACCAGTTTTCGGACGCTTCTACCATTGAAATCCTGTTTGAAGATGTTGTGGACTTCAATTGGGTACAAGATGAGAAGAACTCGGATATTACCGCCAGCATGCTATTCGAAGCAGTTTGCTACTGGCAAGATGAAACTCTGTACTGGGCCGAAGATCTGGACTGGAGCTCAGATTCTGAGGATAGAAATGACTACCGCTGGATTGCCGCCAAACAGGGCCGCTGGCGCGCGGTTGAATATGCATTAGGCCCGGATACAAGATTGTCACAGCCAACCAATTCGTAGCGACTTTACGTTAGCTACTCCTAAAAACTGAAACTACTATGGGTACTTGGGGCTACTACAACTTCGACAACGACGCGGCGGCCGACTTCGCCGAGGATTTCCGTGACAACCATTCTGAAGCCGTGCTCTACGAGGCGCTGGCGACGGCCGCCGAGGAAGAAGGCGCTTTGGAGACGGAAGAGGCCAGTGAGGCCCTGGCCGCGGCCGAAATCGTGGCGGCCATTCTGGGCAAGCCCGCCAAGGAGTTTCCCGTCGACCTGATTCCGGTGATTGTGAAGCTGGATGCCTCGGAAAGTGAGGACCTGCGCGAGCTGGCCATCGGCGCCGTGGAAGCCATCCTGAAAAAGTCGGAGCTGCAGGAGCAGTGGGCCAGCAAGGACGACTACGCCAACTGGCAGCAGCTGCAGCACGGCCTGCTCGAACGCCTGAAATAATATGCCCTGGCTGGCCCTGGCGCTGCTCACGGCTTTCTGCCTGGCGCTCTATAACTTCTTCATCAAGCTGGCCGCCGACCATATTCCGGCAGCCGTAGGGGCCGTCGTGCTCCAAATCGTGGCGGCGGGGCTGGGGGCCGTGTGGCTGCTGCGCCTTAAGCTGCTAGGGCAGCCACTGCCCATTACCTCCAAGGGCCTGGGGCTGGCGGCGCTGGCCGGGCTGGGCGTGGGCCTGGCCGAAATCCTGACGTTCGTGGTCTTCAGCCGCGGCGTTTCCTCCTCCGTCGGCACGCCCGTCATCGTGGGCGGCTCGGTGCTGCTGACGGCCGTGCTGGGCCTGGTGGTGCTGCGCGAGGCGCTGTCGTGGCCCCAGGCGCTGGGGCTGGTTAGCATTGTGCTGGGCATTGCCCTGCTGGCCCGCGGGCACTAGCGGCCCGGGTTATTTCGCCGTCAATATTCCCTGGGGCTGGTTTATTACCTGCAGGCTGCGGTGCAGAGCTGCCGCGAGGTGGCCGTGGTGGCAAGCCAGATACGTGGCCAGCTGGGAGCCTTTATACACGAAGATCTTTGCGTCGGGGTACCAGGGCTGCGCGTCGTTGGGCGGGCAGAAAATGGTAAGAACCAGCTGGTAATTTCCCCGGAAAGAGAGGCTGAGCGAGGCGCCATGGTGCTCCGTATCCTGCCAGCCGCGCACATCCCGTGGGTTGAAGGTCAGGAGCAATGGCAGGCATTCCAGCAGCTGGGAGTTAGTCACGGATTGGCACTTTTCCGATAAGGTGCCTATCAGCTGCATCTGCTTGGCAAGCTCGTTCTGAATTCGCTGGCGGAGCTGCTCCTGGGGCCTGGACTTCTTGAACAGTAACAATTTTTTCATCTACTCGGCTAACTCAGGTACGCATTGGTCACGTCCGGGGGGAAGTGGCCCTCCAAAGCCCGAAGGGAATGAATTCGTTCCCGCCGGTGAAACTTTTTAGCGCGGTTGTTGTGGGCCGCCCCGCCCCGGTGCCCAGCGGGCCGCCCATGGTTGGGTTGCAGGGCCTGCAATTGGCTCCAACAACTCAGCTGCCCTAGGCCAGAAAGGGCCGCCAGATGCCGAGCTATGGGCCTTGTTCGTAGCCTGCTCCGATACTTGCAGTGGCAAGCACACACCGGCTTTGAATCAGAATCTTATGTTGTCAATACTTTCTCCCGCCCGCGTTTCGCCCGCGCGGCACCGCGTGGCCGTCAGCGCCCTGTTTTTCCTCCAGGGCCTGTGCTTTGCCTCCTGGGCTTCCCGCATCCCGAGTATTCAGCAGAAGATGGGCTTGTCGGAGGCCGAGCTGGGTGGGGTTCTCTTTGCCTTGCCCGTGGGCCTGATGCTGTCCTTGCCGCTTTCCGGATGGCTGGTGGCCACGCAGGGCAGCCGCAGAATGGCCTTGGTAGGCGCTATTCTCTACAGCAGCACGCTCGTCAGCATCGGCTGGGCCCAGAATCTGTACCAGCTCGTGGGCTGCCTGTTTCTCTACGGCGTGACCAGCAACCTGATGAATATCTCCGTCAATACCCAGGCGGTGGGAGTAGAAGCCCTGTATCAGCGCCCCATCATGGCCGCTTTTCACGGAGTCTGGAGCCTGGCGGGCTTCACGGGGGCGGCTGTGGGTACTGTGATGCTGGCGCGGGGCATTGACCCGCTGGGCCATTTCGCGCTGGTCTGGGGTGTTATTCTGGTCGGAGTCGTGGTCTGCTGGCCCTTCACGCTGCGCGCAGACCGGGGCGGGGAGGCCAATCAGCCCATTTTCGCCCGGCCCGACAAAGAACTGCTGGTGCTGGGCCTTATTGCCTTTTGCTCCATGATCTGCGAAGGGGCTATGTTCGACTGGAGCGGGATTTACTTTCGCAAGGTGGTGCAGGCCGAAAAAGCCTGGGTGGGCGTGGGCTACACTGCTTTTATGAGCACCATGGCCGGGGGGCGCTTCGTGGCCGACTGGTTCGCCCACCGCTTCGGGGTGCGGGCCGTGCTGCAGGGCTCGGGGCTGCTGACGGCTTCCGGGCTGCTACTGGCCGTGCTGCTGCCGGCCCTGCCCACGGCCGTGCTGGGGTTTTTGCTGGTGGGCTTCGGCGTGTCGGCGGTGGTGCCGCTGGTGTACAGCGCCGCGGGCAGGGCCTCCACGATGTCGCCGGGCGTGGCCCTGGCCGCCGTGTCAACGGTCGGATTTCTGGGCTTCCTCATCGGGCCGCCACTGATTGGGCTGGTCGCCGGCGCCTTCAGCCTGCGGATTTCCTTCGCCATTATTGCCGTCATGGGCCTGTGCATAGCCCTGGTAGCCAGTCGGGCCAAGGTGTAAGATTTGGGCGCCGCTATCCAGCTGGCCTGCCAGGAACCTACGGTTGAGCTGGTTAGCCCGGCTGGCTTCCGACCTGCTTCAGTTCAAACGACTTAGCGCCCGCCGGCACCGGCTGTATTGCCTGGGCCAAGACCTCCGGGCCGCTGGTTGGCTGCCGGCCTGCTGCCCTTGGAAGGAGCCGGAGCGAGAGTCAGCATACAACTTTCTCGCTCTTTTTTGGTATTTTACTACTTCCAATCCATCCCAAAATACCAATGGCACAGAACGAAGAAAAGAACCAGAATGGCACGGCTGGCTCCAATGGCCACCCTGTGTCGGGCGACGGCACGGGCACGGCCGTAACCGGCGCGGGCACCTCGCACGACGGCCGCACGGCCGACGGCGAAAACGCGCAGACGCTGACCACCCGCCAGGGTCACCCGCTCACCAACAACCAGAACATCCGCACCGTGGGCAACCGGGGCGCGGCCACGCTGGAAAACTACGCCTTCATTGAAAAGATCAGCCACTTCGACCGGGAGCGGATTCCGGAGCGGGTGGTGCACGCCCGCGGCGCCGGGGCCCACGGCGTGTTCGAAGCCTATGGCACAGTGGGCGGCGAGCCGATTGCCAAGTATACCCGCGCTAAGTTGTTCCAGGAAAAAGGCAAGCAGACGCCGGTTTTCGTGCGTTTCAGCACCGTAGGTCACGGCGGCCACTCGCCCGAAACCCTGCGCGACCCGCGCGGCTTCGCCGTGAAGTTCTACACCGAAGACGGCAACTGGGACCTAGTGGGCAACAACCTGAAGGTGTTCTTTATCCGCGACGCCATGAAGTTCCCGGACCTGATTCACTCCCAGAAGCCCGACCCGGTCACCAACCGCCAGAGCGGGGAGCGGATTTTTGACTTTATCTGCAATACCCCCGAGGCCATGCACATGGTTTCCTTCCTGTTCTCGCCCTGGGGCATTCCGGCCAACTACCGCCAGATGCAGGGCTCGGGCGTAAATACCTACAAGTGGGTGAATGCCCAGGGCGAGGCCGTGCTGGTGAAATACCACTGGGAGCCGCTGCAGGGCATCAAAAACCTGACGGCCCAGGAAGCCGAGGCCATTCAGGCCAAGAACTTCAACCACGCCACCCAGGATCTGTTCGAGCACATTGCCAAGGGCGAATTCCCCGAGTGGGAGCTGTGCGTGCAGATTATGAGCGACGACGAGCACCCCGAGCTGGACTTCGACCCACTGGACGATACCAAGATCTGGCCCGAGGATCAGTTTCCTTTCCTGCCCGTGGGCAAGATGACGCTGAACCGCAACCCCGAAAACTACTTCGCCGAGGTGGAGCAGTCGGCCTTCGGTACCGGCGTGCTGGTCGACGGCCTCGACTTCTCGGACGACAAGATGCTGCAGGGGCGTACCTTCTCGTACTCCGATACCCAGCGCTACCGCGTGGGTACCAACTACTTGCAGCTACCGATTAACGCGCCCAAGAAGCACGTGGCTACGAACCAGCGCGACGGGCAGATGGCCTACCACGTCGATTCGGCCCCGAACCAGAACCTGCACATCAACTACGAGCCCAGCTCGCTCAATGGTCTGAAAGAAGCGCCCCGCAGCGCCCCCGACCACATGCCCGAGTACAAGGGCCGCCTGATGCGTCAGACCATCGACCGGCAGAACAACTTCAAGCAGGCCGGGGAGCGGTACCGCCTGCACGAGGACTGGGAACGGGACGATTTGATCAACAACATGGTGGGTGCCCTGGCCGATGCCGACCGCCGCGTGAGCGACAAAATGGTGGAGCTCTGCACCAGCTGCGACCCGGATTGGGGCCAGCGCCTGGCCCAGGGGCTGGAGCAGGCCCGCAACGGCAAAACGGCCGAGGGCGGCAACCAGTACAACGAAGCCCGCGGCTCGGAAGCCGTGGCCCAGGCCGAAGCTACGGCCCACGACGCCAAGCCGTACTAGTAACACGCTCGTAAGCGCCTGAGCAAGCGGCTCCCCTGGTAACCGGGGGAGCCGCTTTTTTGGGCTGTTTTCCGGCCCGCAAGGCGCTTGCCAACCCTCCGTAAACGTTTGGGTAGATAGATCGGCAAATACCCGGCAGGACGCTTTACTTGCGGTCAGATTTCATTCACGCCTTTCAACCGTTCTGCCTTGAAACCCTTTGCCTTCCGCACCTCGTGGCTGCCCGCCCTGCTACTGCTGGTTTCCAGCCTTGCTGCTACCGCCCAAAAGCGCAAAGTCGACGTGAAGCAGGAGTTGGCGCGGGCCGGGGAACAGCTGACGCGTCTGCTGAAAACCCACCCCGATCAGACGAAATTCCCGTATTCTACCCGGCCCGACGGTACGCTGAAGGATACCAAGTCGGAGTGGTGGACCAGCGGCTTTTTCGGCGGCACGCTCTGGTATATGTACGAATACACCAAGCAGCCGCAGTGGCAGCAGGCCGCCGACCAGTGGACCATGGCCATGCAGCGGGAACAGCACAATACCGGCACCCACGATTTAGGCTTCATGCTGTACTGCCCGTTTGGCAACGGCTACCGCCTGACCCAGAATCCCGCCTACCAACCCGTATTACTCACGGGCGCTAGGTCCCTGGCCACGCGCTTCAGGCCGGAAGTGGGCCTGATTAAGTCCTGGAACGACTTTGCCGGCTACAACTACCCAGTTATCATCGACAACATGATGAATCTGGAGCTGCTGTGCTGGGCCGCCCGGACCAGCGGCGACTCCACGCTGCGCCGCTTGAGCATCACCCACGCCGATAACACGCTCCGGCACCACTTCCGGCCCGACGGCAGCACCTACCACGTGGTATGCTACGACGAGAAAGGGCAGGTGCTGGCCAAAAAAACGGCCCAGGGTGCCGCCGATAACTCGGCCTGGGCCCGGGGACAGGCCTGGGCAATCTACGGCTACACGATGCTTTACCGCGAAACCCGGCTGGACCGCTACCGCCAGCAGGCCCGCAAAACCGCCGACTTCTTCCTGAGCCACCCCAACCTGCCGGCCGACAAGATTCCGTACTGGGATTTCAACGCCCCCGGCATTCCCGCAGAGGAGCGCGACGCCTCCGCGGCGGCCATTGTGGCCTCGGCCCTGTTGGAGCTGCAGCAGTACAGCCCCGCCGCCGACGCGAAACGCTACCGGCAGGCCGCTGAGCAGATGCTGGTAAGCCTGAGCAGCCCGGCTTATCGGGCCGCGGCAGGCGACAACCACAACTTTCTGATCAAGCATTGCGTGGCCCACAAGCCGGCCAAAACCGAAGTAGATGCCCCGCTGGTTTACGCCGATTATTACTATCTGGAGGCCCTGCTGCGCTACGACCGGCTGAAGTAGCAGCGCTTAGGTTGTGAATTAGTCTGAGGTGTCGTCCAGCTCCGGCTCGGCGAGTTCAGGCATTACTTCCGAGGAATCGACGGGTTCGGCGGGCCGGGCCACGGAGTCGGCAGCTTCCGTTGGGAGTTGCTCCGGCTCTTCCTCCGTGCTAAGCGAATCGAGCAAGGCCTGGTCGACTTCCGGGGTTGCGGCCTGCTGGGCGGGTTGGCTGTTGGCTGGCCCTCGGCGGGAGGAAGCAGCCTGACTAACTGCCGGTTTGCCGCTCAGCCTGGAGGCCAAGTGTAGGACACCCCACACGCCCCAGCCCAGGCCGCCCGCTACGGCGGCTACTACCGCTACCCGGTGCCACTGCAGCTGCCAGCCTGCGGCGGGCCGTGCGGCGGCCGGGGCGGGCCTGGGAAGGCGGGGTGTCGGGGATGATAGGGGGCCGGTGGCGTCCGAAGCAGACGGAAGCCCAGGAGCCGGAGCCGGAGCTGATACCGCACCGGGGCGGGCCTGCAGCTGCTGCATCAGGCTGCCAAGCTGCTCGATGCGGCTGTCCAGTACCTCGTTGCGGGCCGCCGCCTCGGCCTGCGTGCGGCGCACCGTTTCCTGCAGCGAAACTTTTTCATGCATTTCAGCCGCCAGCCGGGCTTGCAGCGCCGCGGCCTCCGGGGCCCTGGCCGAGGCTTGCTGCAACTGCGCCTGCAGCTGAGCAATGAGCTGGTCACGGGCGGCTTCCCGCTCGGCGGCGGCCTGTTGCTGCACCCGCAGCTCGGCGCGCACCTGCTGCCGGATTTGCTCCAGCCGAAGCTTTTCGTCGCGGCTGGCATCTTCCGTATCCGCCTCCTGGTAGCCGTAGGGCCGGTCCAGCGGAATGTCTTCGGCCCCGAGCCACTGCCAGAGCTGCCGGGCCTTGTGTTCCCAGAAGCCCATGGGCGCTACCAGCTCCGAAACTTCTTCGAGCACATCCTCGGTGCGCTCCGGGGCGTCGGTGGCCAGGTCGCGGGCCCAGCTTTGCAGGGCTTCCTCACTTAGCTCAATTTCCGGACGGGTAAGCTGCCAGAGCCGGCGGGGCAGATGCGGGGCCTGGCGTAAGAGTTGGAAAGCGTCGGTGCCGGGCTGCTGGCGCAGCTGGTGCTCTACACCCGGGTCAAACGTCACGGTATCTGCAAACACGACAACACCCGTTACGGCCGCCGCCGGAACGGGCAGGGCGCTCAAATCGGTGCCCAGCCAGGCGGCCAGCACCGGCTGCTGGCGCTGAAATTGTACGAAGGGGCTGGTCGGGGCCGGCTCCGCTAATGGTCGGCCATCCAGGAGCCAGGGCTCATCGAGGCGCGGAATGCTGAGCTGCCCGCGGCCGGGCACAAACAGCAGGGCCGTGATGCTGTGCCGCCGCACAACTACCGCATCCATCGGTTCCTGGCCCACGCTGAAGTTGCCCAGCAGCAAGGTCGTGCCGGGGTGAGCTTCCCGCTGCAGAGCGGCCAGCACCGCGTCATACTGCGCCTGGCTGGCTGGGTCGGCGAAGGGCGCAAACAGGAAGCTATGCAGCATGGGCAACCGGGAAAATGGGAGTTTTACAGCGGGAGCGGAAGGCCCGCAACTGAACCATAAGAAGTACGCAGGCCCGCTCGGCCGGTTATTCGCTTCGTGCCGCACAGCGTTTTCATCCCTGGTTATAGAAAGCCAAGATATGCGCGGTCGGCTACCGTCAGACCTACTCTACACCGCCATAACTGACGCCAGCCCGGCAGGAGCAGAGTCCGGAGCCGCCAGCCTCCGCGTGGCGGTTGCCGCAGCATTACAGACTTAAAGCATTCGTTTAGCTTGACTGTCCCAATGTCGCTATTCCCAGCTTCTCCAGCTCCTCCCATACCCGGTGCACGGGCAGGCCCATCACGTTGAAATAAGAGCCTTCGAGCTTGGTCACGGCCACCATGCCAATCCAGTCCTGGGCGCCGTAGGCCCCGGCTTTGTCGAGGGGCTGGCAGGTGCGCACGTAGAACGCAATTTCGGCGGGCGTAAGGCTGCGGAAGTGTACCCGCGTCTGGTCGGAGAAAACGGTGCGCTGCCCAGTGCCGCTGAGCAGACACACGCCGGTGTATACGTCGTGGGCGCGGCCCTGCAGGCGCGTGAGCATGGCGCGGGCCTCGGCTTCGTCGGCGGGTTTGTTGAGCACGTCGTCATCCAGGCACACGATGGTATCGGCCGTGAGCACCACTTCGTCGGGGGCCAGGTCGGCGCGGTAGGCCTCGGCCTTGTGGGCGGCCAGGTACTCGGCTACTTCGGCGCGGTGCAAATGGGCTGGAAAGCTTTCATCCACTTCCCGCAGGCGCACCTCATAGCGCAAGCCCAGGTCGGTGAGCAGCTGCCGACGGCGTGGGGAGTTAGAGGCCAGAACCAGGCGCAAGGTGGGGAGCGTAGAAGGCATTGTCGTGTTCGTCGTCGCGGATGGAGGTAAACAGAAATCCACCGATGGTTTTGGGGTAGAAAAATGTTGATTTGGGCGGCATAACGGCCCCGGAATGGCACACGCGCTCCACTTCCTCCATCGTTACTTCATTCACGATGAGGGCGGCGCGGGCTTCCTGCCGGTCTACGCGGCTGAGGCACTCGGAGAAGTTGCGCACGTAGGCCACGCCCGGCCAGGTGCGCTGCGCATCGGGCCCCACGATGCCGAGGGCCTTTTCCAGCACAAAGAAGTGCAGCACCGTCAGATCCAGGGCTTTCACCTCCGGTGTGGTGTCCCAGCTCAGCTGCTCGTGCGCCTCGGGGCGCAGGCGCAGCTTGTAGGCCTGCCCGCCGATGTAGAGGCCAAACGCCCAGGGCTTGCCGGCAATCAGCTCGGGCAAATCGTAAATGTCGTCCTTGGGCAGCACGGTGAAGTAGGGCTCCAGGCGGGTCAGAAACTCCGCGTCCGCCATACCGTCGGGCAGCTCCAGCAGCAGGCGGTGGGTGGGCAGAATGCGCAAATCGTCGGCTGCCGCGTTGGTCAGGTACATCAAGTGGAAGTGCCACGGCTCCCGGCCCGAATTCCCGGGCTCGGCCGCTATGCGGGCCTGGCGGTAGGCCAACGAGCCTTCGTAGCGGTGGTGCCCGTCGGCCAGAATAACTTCCCGCTCGCCCAGCACCTGCTGAAACCGCCGGATGATGGCCGCATCCTGAATCACGGCCAGCACGTCGCGGGCACCCTGGTAGTCTTCCTCGGTCTGGTAGAGCGGGTCGGCAATGGCTTCGTCGAGGTAGTGCTCCAGCTCGAAGGCATCGTCGCGGTAGAGGCCGTGGGTGGCGCTGGTCTGAAACTGGGTGCGAGCCAGCAGCTCGGCCCGGTCGTTGACGGCGGCGGGCAGCGTGTTTTCGTGGCGCAGCACCACATTTTCGGCCCAGTCGTAGGCCCGGATATGGCACATAAAGCCCTTGCGGCAATACTCGCGGCTGCTGCCCGGCAGCCGGAAATACTGGTAGTAGACGTAGATGCCCGGCATTTCATCCTGGCGCAGCACGCCCTGCTCTTGCCACTGCGTGAGGCGGGCCAGCGCTTCGCCGGCCGGGTCCTGCCCCCGCGGCACCGACAAATGGATGCTGTTCAGCTCATTCCGATACAGCGCCTCCCGCTGCTTGGCCGATACCACGTCGAACAGGGGCGAAACATAGTCATCAATGTGGGCACTCAGGGCCGCGTTGTAACGCCAGCCGCGGACGGGTTGAATTTCAGCCAAGTGTGGAGAGGGTGAGGTGGTGAAATGGGGAGACAGGGAGATGGTGAAATGGGGAGGTTGAGGTTCTGCTGGCGCCGGTTGCGCGGTTCGAACGACAACTCACTATGTCACCATCTGACCAGTTCACATCAGGGGGCCAGACGGCTCAGCGTCCAGCCTTGGCCGGCCCGCTCGTATACGATTCGGTCGTGGAGGCGGCTGGGGCGGCCCTGCCAGAACTCGACCCGCTCGGGGCGCACGATGTAGCCGCCCCAGTGCGGGGGGCGGGGCAGTGGGTCTTGGCCGGCAAAGCGCTGCTCAACTTCCTTTTCCTGGCCTTCCAGCTCTTCCCGGCCCCTGATAGCCTGGCTCTGGGGCGAAGCCCAGGCCCCGATCTGGCTGCCGCGCGGCCGGCTCTGGAAGTAGGCGTCCGACAAAGCTGCCGGCGCTTTTTCCACCCGGCCTTCCACGCGCACCTGCCGCTCCAGGCCGGGCCAGAAGAAGGTGAGGGCCGCCAGCGGCTGCTCGCTCAGGTCGTGGCCTTTGCGGCTGTCGTAGTTGGTATAAAACAGAAATCCCGCGTCGTCGGGCAGGCCCTTGAGCAGCACCACCCGGGCCGAGGGCTGCCCGGCCGCATTTACCGTCGAGACGGTCATGGCGGTGGGCTCGTCGAGGTGGGCGCTCAGGGCTTCGTCGAGCCACTGCCGGAACTGCTGCACGGCATCGGCCTGCACGTCGGTTTCCGAGAGGGTCCGCTGCGAGTACGTCTGGCGCAGGTCGGCTAATTGTTGATCTGTCATACCGTTAAACTTCCGAAAAAATAGGGCTCAGTGGCTTTAGAGGCGCAAGGTAGTATATTGACCGCACCCTTGGGAACCTAGCGCGGCTCCAATAGCGTAAGGATAAAGCCACCCCCGGCTTTTTCTTCGCCTAACCAGCCGGGCAGCTTGCTTGCTGCTGCCCCGGCCCTGAGCTGCTCCGGACACTTCGACAGAAGCGTCGCTTTACCGGCCTTTCGCGTATCGTTTACTCGTCAACCTCTTCTTTCATGCCTCGGCTCCGCGACAGTAGTTTATTGATTTCGCAGCCCTTTCTGGGCGACCCGAACTTCGAGCGCACAGTGGTGCTGATGTGCCGCCATTCCGAGGAGGAAGGCTCGTTTGGCTTGGTGCTCAACCGCCCCTCCAACCTGCTGCTCGGCGACGTGCTGGAGCTGCCCGGCGGCGATGCCTCGCCGGCGGCCCGCCTGCCCCTGGGCCTGGGCGGCCCCGTCTACCCCGATACGCTGCACTATCTGCACCGCCGCGCCGACATTCCCAACGCCATTGATTTGGGGCAGGACGTGTACTGGGGCGGCGATTTTCAGGTGGTGCTGGGCCTGCTGCTCAGTGGCGAGCTGCAGCCCGATGATATCCGGCTGTACGCGGGGTATTCGGGCTGGACGGCCGGCCAGTTGGAGGAGGAAGTGAAGGAAAATGTTTGGATAGTGCACCCCAATGCTGCCGGGAAAGTATTTACTTTGGATAATGATGCCTTCTGGCAAGCCATTTTGCGTGAAAAAGGGGGGCGCTTCCGGGTCCTGTCCAACTATCCGCTCGACCCCCGCCTAAATTAGCTTTGCTTTCTTCGCTGCCGGGCCACCCATTTCTTTTCCTGCGCCAGGCCTTTTCCTTTGACCTATGTTACCTGAAAACGAGAATTCCGCCCCCAACCACTCCGACGACGCTTCGGAGTCGCCGATGAGCATTCTGGAGCGCCGCCTGGCCGAAATTCAGGCCAAGCAAAGCCCGGCTGATGCGGCCGCTACCCCCCCGGCCGCGCCGGCTACCGCCCCTAACGAGCCGGCTCCCGTGGCCCCGGTGGCCTCCACCACGACCAACGACATAACCGAACGTCCGGCCCAGGGTACTCCGCCCGTCGCCGATACTGCTGCCGGTGCCGGCACTGCCGAGCCCACGGCCGCTGCCACCGAAGCCGCTGCCGAAGCGCAGCACCCAAGCAGCGCTACTGAAGCCCCCGCTGTTTCCGAGCCCTTGGCCCGGGCCGAAAGCCACTATGGCCACGACAATCCCGGCGTGCAGTCGGCCGAGGCAGCTGAAGCAGTAAATACTCCGCTTTCTACTCCATCAGCCACAACCGCCGAAGCAGACGCATTGACGGAAACCGCCGCTATTGTACCCCAGCAAACCGCTTCTCAGCCGGATGCAACTTCTGAAGCTCCCGTTTCGGCTGTGAATGAGCCGGTGGTAGCCCTGGAAACGGCGGCCGACATCGAAAACGCCCCGGCTCCGGTTGCGGCTCTGCCCACTTCGGCCAATGATTCGGCCGCGGAGGCCGCCGAAGCTGCCGCCCACGCCGGCACGGAGGAAGAAGAAGAGTACGTACCGGAAATTCCCGTTCCGGATTTCACCACGCTGGATTTACCGGCCCAGGCTTCCCACTTGCTGGCTTTGCTGCGCCGCCCCGATGCCCGCCAGAACCGCAAGCAGATTTTTGACCTGCACCGCCAGTACGAAACCGGCATCAATGCTGACCGCAACGCAGCCCGGCAGCGCTTCACGGAAGGCGGCGGTGAGGCCGATGATTTTGCCTACAACGGCCCCGAGGGCCACTCTGAGCTAACCAAAGCCCTGCAGGAGTTCCGCGACAGCCGGGCCAAGGATGCCCGCGCCGAGGACGAGCAGCGCGCCAAGAACCTGGCCCACAAGCAGTATTTGCTGTCTCAGTTGCGCCAGCTCGTAGAATCGGCCGAAACCAAGGATAGCTCCATCCGCATCAAGGCTCTGCAAAACGACTGGAAGGCTACCGGCGCGGTGCCCCAGAAAGACGCCCAGGAAATCTGGAACAGCTACCACGCCCTGCTCGATATTTACTACAACAACCGCGGCCTGTTCTTCGAAATGAAGGAGCTGGACCGCCGTCGTAACCTTGAAGCCAAGGAAGCTCTGATTGCGCGCGCTGAGGCGCTGGCCAATCAGCCCAGCATCAATAAGGCGCTGCAGGAGTTGCGCCAGCTGCACGAGGAGTGGAAGCACATCGGTCCGGTATCCAACGAGCAGCGCGACGCCATCTGGAACCGGTTTCTGCTGGCCTCCGAAAAAGTGCACGACCGTAAGAAGGAATTCCTGAACGTGCGCTCGACCCAGGAAAACGCCAACCTGACCCGCAAATCCGCTTTGCTGGAGCAAATCAAGCCGTTTGCCGAGTTCCAGACGGAGCGTGTAAACGAGTGGCGCGCCAAAACCGACGAGCTACAAAAGCTAAAAGAGGAGTGGGATGCCGCCGGCCTCGTGCCCCGCGACAAAGCCGAGCAGCTCAACAAGCAGTTCTGGGCCGCTTACAAAGGCTTCTTCCAGCGTAAAAATCAGTTCTTCAAGTCGCTCGACGAGGAGAAGAATGCCAATCTGCAGCGCAAGCTGGATTTGTGCGACCAGGCTGAAGCTGCCTTGCAAAATCCGAACTGGGAAGAAGGCCGCGAAATCGTGATTCGCCTGCAGAAGGAGTGGAAGCTCATTGGCCGCGTGCCCGAGAAGCAGTCGGACAAGGTGTGGAACCGCTTCCGCACCGCCTGCGACTCTTTCTTCGAGCGTAAAAACGAGGAAGCCAAGCAGCGGGTGCAGCAGGCCCAGCAGGTGTCGCAGGAGCAGGCCACCCACCTCGACCGGGTAGCCGAAGCCGTAGCGGCCCTCTCCGCTGATGCGCCGGGTAGCCTGGAAGGTTTCCGCCAGCACGTGGAAGAGTGGCGGGCCTTTGATAGCGCCAACAACGGCCCGCGTGGCTCGGCCGAGCGGGCCGAGGAGAAATTCCAGACCCTGATGGGCAAATACCTGGATGCCGTACCGGGCCTGGCCTACGCCGAGCGCAATGATCTGCTGTTTCAGCTGCAGGTTGAGCGCCTCAAGTCGAGCCCCGATTCGCAGCAGGCCCTCTACCGTAAGGAGCAGGCGCTGCGCCGGGAAATCAACGAAGTCGAAAACGACATTGCCACGCTACAGACTAACCTTGAGTTCTTTGCGCGCTCGAAAAACGCCAATCAGCTGCGCGAGGAATACCAGGGCCGCATTGATGAAGCGAAAGGCCGGATTGACGGTCTGAAAAAACAACTGAAAATTATTCGGTCGTAGTTTGTGAATTGGGTGTGAAACACTAGTTTTGCACCACAATTCGCCTCCTTAGCTCAGCTGGTAGAGCAACTGACTTGTAATCAGTAGGTCGTTGGTTCGATCCCGACAGGAGGCTCTTTTACATAAACCCCTTGCAAATCCGTTTGCAAGGGGTTTATTGTTGTGTTGCAGCTGCCAGAGTAAAGCGGTGGTGGAATCTAGGCCAAATAGCATTCCTAGTAATATAGGGGATGTATCCCTCATGCCGCTTCATAGAAATAGATATACTGCCAGTACAGAAATTTGCTGTACCAATACAGTGGATCAGTAATGAGGTGAAATAGAGTATTGAGCTATAGTCGTGTTAATGCATTCTAAACCTACCTGAATTAGATATTTATGACTATTGCACAAGGCTAGTTATGTTCTCTTTATTCCGTGCATACAAGTCTTCTTTATACCAGTTGGTTGTTTGCGCCTATTTATAACAGCATTATATTTCTGCGGGCAGTACGAATACATAATTGAAGCCGCATTTACTGCCTACTGGTCCTGCCGATTTAATTTCTGTGTCTGGAAATTATTAGTACTTCAACGCAAAGAGAAAAAGCAGGCTGCTTTTTCATCTTGCTGCTGACAAGTAGGTGTAATTGACCGTTGCTGCTAGGCGGGAATAGGCGTTCTGCGTTTCCTCCTTATGCATCTTGGGTAGGCAGTGCAATGTAAAAAGCACTGCCTTCGCCTTCCCGGCTCGATAACCAAATACGACCCTGGTGAAGCGTCACGATGCTTTTGATAATTGACATTCCCAGGCCGGTGGTTTTTTCGCCCCGCAGGCCCGTGCGACGAGCAGGTGTAAACCTTTCAAACAATACGGCTTGCTGCGCTTCAGCAATGCCGATACCCGTGTCCTGCACCGTAACAAGTATTTGCTCCGGTTGCTGCTCCAGGCTCACAGTTATATGCCCGCCATCGGGTGTAAACTTGATGGCGTTGCTGATCAGATTATTAATTACCTGTTGAAATTTGTTGATGTCCAGCTGAATATAAACAGGCTCGGCAGGGGGTAAGTAGGTAAAATTCAGATTAATCTGGCGCTCGGCGCGCTGGTATTCTTCCAGCAGGGTGCCGAGCCAGGGCACAAGGTTGATTCTCTCCCGTTTGAGTTGGACGCTGGTTGACTCCATAAACTCGTTGTCAACAAAGTCTCGGATTAGGTTGACGCCGTCGGAGCAAGTGCGCTCCATAAGGTGCACCAGCTCCTGCAGCGGGGGCGTCAGATGGCTCTGAACTCCTTTGGCCAGATACCCGGTCAGCTGTTGGAGGAGCACCATGGGCGTGGCCAGATCGTGGGCCAGAATTTCAAGCGTAGCGTTTTTCTTGGTATTAAACTTTTCCGCGTTGATGATACGCTCCTTCTCAGCCGTAACGTCGCGCAGGCTCCCGACCAGGTAGTGCTGCTGAGCCGCTGGCTGCTGTCGGCAGGCCGTCAGGCATAGCCACTGGGTCGTTTCATTGGGGCCCGCCACGCGCAGGTCCACGTTCTCAACCAGCTCATCGGGCGCCGCCTGCTCGAGCCGCCGGCGCACGTACTGGTGGTCGTCGGGGTGGAGGCGGGTTAGCCACAGGGGCAGGTCTTCCTGAACATGCTGGGCAGGATCACCGATAATCCGCTCGTACGCGTCGCTGACGTAGACGAGTTGGTGGCTGGTCAGGTCGTACACAAAGTGTACGGCCTGGCTATTCTCAATGAGTGGGCGAAAGAAGTTTAGATGATCGGACATGCACCAGAGGGGAGGTTGGGGCGGCACTGGGCGGAGGCCACCTAACATAGAACGTTTGCTGCAATACGGATGAGACGATATTTTGATAGGGCCTTTCTGCGCCTTGGTATCACTACGAGCCCGCCGCCGGCCGGGGCCGGAAAACCGTGAGCTGCGGATGCCTTATAGACTAAGCATGGTGGCAGTAGGGTGTAAATAAAGTGCGCTTCGCAGACCGGATTTTCGTAAATGTCACCTTGCTGCAAGCAGCAACACTGCAAGAAGCCTGCAATCGGCCGGCATCGGTTGTGAAAAAGAATACGGGAAAAGATGTACGCTCTGTCAATATACCTGCTTGCCGCTGCGCGCGTAAAGCCGCAAGCTCAGCCATATTCAGCAGTCGTCTGAAATTTCAGCCGCTGCTATTGACAATGTTATTTGTGTAACGAGTTTAAAACTTTTATTTAAATTAATTGAAAACGAAAATCAATATGTTACGTTTGCGGCAGTGTTGGTCACCGGCTAGCGCTATTTTTCATCCACTCTAAAGAAACTGCAGCATGGCATTAGATTTCAGCCAATTCGAAGAGGTCCTTAAGTCAGCTAAAAACAGCGACGTTGTTAAGAAGGATTTGCGCAAGGCGCTGCGGGGCGTTGCCTCCGCCATCAATGCCCTGAATCAGGCCGTAGCCGATATGGAAACGGTGTTGGCCGATGACTATCAGCCCGCTGCCAAAGTGCGCAAGCCCCGCGCAACCAACCCGAATGGCGCCAAGCGTGGCCGTAAGCCCAAAGCTGCCGCTGCTGAGTAGTATACACCGGATTTTGTCCGACACGCATAAAAAAAGCGCCGCTACCGGCGCTTTTTTTATGCGTGTCGGACAAAATCAATTACCGTTTGGGGTGCCGCGGTATCCAACCCCCAAAGGTCAGGTACGGATAGCTCACAACTCGGATAAAAATGTGGGGTTATCTGGGAGCGTGCAGAAATTGCTTTGGGGCAGTTGAGGGTTTGTCACTATTTTTAATTTGGAGTTTAGAACTCTCACTGCTATTGCTGAGGCCTAAAGCAGTAATTAGTCCGAGCATCGCTTCCTGTATTGCGGCGTGCACCAAACGCTGGCAATAAAAGTTAAGTACCAATTTATCAGTGCGCTGTAGGGTGAGGCGTTACGGCTAGCATTACCTGATGTCCCAGGCTGTGTGGCACTACCGCGGCCCCTTTTCCTGCAGCATCGGTTATGCAGGTCGGGCCGACCATGAGCGGCGCCTAAACCGGTAGCGTGCTAAATTTCCCGGTGGAGTAATCATGCGGACCTTTAATTCCGTAGTGGGGGGAGCATATGCGTAAATCACACTCTGAAAACTGATGGATTTTTCTTCTGCCCGCCCCGAAGACTTACTCTTTGATGCCGCCCGGCGCGGCGACGTACCCCACCTGCAGGAGCTGCTGCAGCAGGTGGACGTAAACGTGCAAAATGGCAAAGGCTTTACTCCCCTCATCGTGGCCGCCTACGACGAGCAGCTGGAAGCTACCCGGGCGCTGCTGGCCGCCGGTGCTGATCCTAACGTCCAGGACGTGAGCGGCAATACGGCCCTGATGGGCGTCTGCTTTAAAGGGTATCCCGCCATTGCCACGCTTCTTATTGAGCACGGCGCCCACCTGGATCTGCAGAATGGCAATGGTGGCACGGCCCTGATGTTTGCTACCCTTTTTGGGCGCAATAACCTGGTAAAGCTTGTCCTCGAAGCCGGTGCCGATACCACCATCCGGGATGCGCGGGGCCTTACCGCCCTTGATCTGGCCGTGCAGCAGGGCAATGAAGAAGCCTTCCAGCTGCTCCAGCCCCGGCAGGCCCAGTAAGCCGGCTCCTTCACGGTCCTGCTGGCCTGCCATGCCAATGGTAGTACAAAAAAAGCCTGGCCAAGTGGCCAGGCTTTTTTGCCTTACGCAGCGTTGGTAAGCCGCTCGCGGGTAAGAATGGCCTGTAGGGCCGTCGATTGGTTGACCTCGGGCGGGTAGGGCAGCTGAGCAATCTGCTGAATGGTTAGTTCGCCATCGATGTAGCGTTGCAACTCAAGCAGCAGCGCGGGCTTGGGGCCGGTGCCGCCCATTGACGCTACCGCAATACCCCATTCGGCATGGCGCTGCCGCTTCAGGCGGGCCACTGCTTCCTGCTCGGGCAAGTCAGTTGGTATGGGCTTAAAATAGGGAGTTTCCATCAGCTTACGCGGTTGGTGTTGCTCAGCTATACGACCCCCGAAAAGATTAGGTGGCCCGCTCCGCGTTATTATTTGCCCGTTTTCCGGGTTGGCGTGTCGGGAATGGAAGCTGACTTACAGCCACTTAATTGCATCCAAAGCACGCCCGGCATCCGCACCACGGAATAAAGCCAAGCGGCCTGCTTCCCGATTTTATTATTCTTATATCTTTGTATCCTACCTATTTAGAAAAGGGAAGTAGACTAGAATTCTGTTGGTTACCGGTCTACTTTGCCCGCCAGGTTTCTGGGTTGCCCCGGTACTTTATACTGTTTTATTATGCTGCCACAATCTGCCGCCGAGCCCACCTTGCTAACGTGCGCTATTCTGGATGACGACGAAATCAATCGGCTTACTTTGGAGCACTACGTTGAGCTCAGCGGCTTGCTGCGCGTAGAGGCCTCGTTGTCGGGCAGCGTTGAGGGCCTGAGCTTTTTCAGCACCGGCCGCCGCGTCGATGTCCTGTTTCTAGACGTGGAAATGCCCGATCTGAACGGGCTCGACATGCTCCGCCTGCTGCCCGAGCCGCCCCACGTGGTGCTCACCACGGCCCACGAGAACTTTGCCTGGGAAGCCTTCGAGTTGCGGGTCGCCGACTATCTGGTCAAGCCATTCGACTACGAGCGGTTTCTGCAAGCCGTACACAAAGTGGCCGAGTTGGTGCGCAGCGGAAAGGCTGATGCCACCGTCAATAAATTCGTGCTCCCCGGCTCCGAGACGCTGCGCTAATACCCACCCGGGCTACCGCACCGCATAAGCCCACCCACAGCAAGGCCCCGGACTTTCCTGAAGTCCGGGGCCTTGCTGTGCCCGCAAAAGCTGCTAAGCCGGGTCGGTGGGCATGTTGGAAACGTGGTGCTGTATCTGCCAGAGCAGTTGCGAGAGCAGCTGATGCAGGTGCTGAGCCGCCGCGGTGCGGGCATCGGTGGGGGCCTGGGTCTCTTCCAGGGTGGCAATGTAGGGCAGCAGCTCCTGGGCCATCAGCAGCTTCAGCGAAGGCTTGATGCGGTGCGCCACGGCCGAAACCCGCGGCCAGTCGGCGCTGGTGGCGGCATCCTGCAGGTCCTGCACCATCGCCGGGGTATGAGTCAGGAAGGAGTCGAGAATGCGGCGCAGGAAGGCCGGGTTGCCGCGGGCCATGCGCTGCAGGTCGTCGAGGGCAAACAGGGGCTGGCTGGGGCGGGCATCGGCCCGGTGCAGCACCAGAATCTTCCGCACCAGATCAGTGGCCTCGAAGGGCTTGGCCAGACAGTCGTTCATGCCCGCGGCCAGGTATTTCTCATTGTCGGCCAGAAAGGCGTTGGCCGTCAGGGCAATGATGGGCGTCTGGGACCGGGCCACGTCGGGGTGCTGCCGGATGCGGGCCGTAGCTTCCAGCCCGTTCATGCCCGGCATCTGGATATCCATCAGAATCACGTCGTAGGGGTTGTGCTCGAACAAGGCCAGCGCCGCGCCGCCGTCGGTGGCCGTTTCTACCACCACTTCGTAGCTTTCGAGCACCAGCTGGGCCAGCTGCCGGTTCACGTCGTGGTCTTCCACCAGCAGCACGCGCAGGCCCCGCATGGCGGCGCTGGCCTGGGCCAGATCTTCTTCCTGCCCGGCCGGCGAGGTGGTGTCGAGGGCTTCGGCCGGGGCCTTCTGCAAGCACAGGGTAAAGCCGAAGGAGGTGCCCTGGTCGGGCACGCTGCACATGAGCAGGTGGCCGCCCAGCTGCTCGACCAGGCTGCTGCTGATGGAGAGGCCCAGGCCCGAGCCTCCAAAGCGGCGGCTGGTATCGGCGTAAGCCTGGGTGAAAGTCGAGAAAATGGCCTCCTGCTTATCGGCAGCCACGCCCAGGCCGGTATCGGTTACCAGAAAGCCAATGGTGAGCGTGTCCTCGGTTTCGGCCAGCAGGCGGCCGCTGAGGGTAATGCCGCCGCGCTCCGTGAACTTGAGGCTGTTGCTGAGCAGGTTGAGCAGTACCTGACTCAGGCGCTGCGGGTCGCTGAGCACGGCCGCCCGGGGCAGCGCCACCGGCTCGATGCTGAAGCTCAGGCCCTTGCCGGCCGCCTGGTAGCTCATGGTTTGCCCCACGGTCTGCAGGGTCTGGTTTACGTCGAAGGGAATCTGCTCCAGCTCCAGCTTGCCCGAGGTGATTTTGGCCACATCCAGAATGTCGTTCAGCAGGCCCAGCAGGTGGGTGCCCGAGTTGCGGATAATGGCCACGTATTCCTGCTGCTGCGCACTCAGCGGGGTGCGCGTGAGCAGGCCGGCCATGCCCAGCACGCCGTTCATGGGCGTGCGAATCTCGTGGCTCATGTTGGCCAGGAAGTTTTCCCGGGCCGTAGCCGCGGCTTCCGCCTCGCGCTTGGCGCGCTTCAGCTCCGTAATGTCGGCGCAGACGGTAAGCACCTCCGTGGTGCCGTTGGGCCGCTGCAAGGGGCGTTTCACCACCTGCAGCTGCCGCACCTCGCCCGAGGCCAGCGTGAAGGGCATTTCACCCGACACTTCCTCCCCGGTGGCAATAACCACGTCATTCCAGGCCGTGAGCTGGCGCAGCTCGGCCGCCTCGGGCGTGTCGTCGGAGGTGGCCGTCTGCAGGTGGTGGCTGCGGGTCAGAATATCGGCAAAGCTGACGTTGGTAAACACCGGCCGGCCGGTCGTATCGGTCACGTACAGAAAGTACGGCGACGTGTCGACAATCTGCTGCACGAACTTCTGCTGCTCGGCCAGCTGCTGCTCGGCATGGTGCCGCTCGGTTATATCAAGGCCGTAGGCCACAATCAGGCGCACCGAGCCGTCGGGGTTGAACACGGGCTGCATCATGCGCAGCAGGCGGCGCGGCCCCTCGGGCGTCTGCACCGTTTCCTCGTGCGTCACGCGGCGCCGCTCCCCGATTACCTCGTCGAACATGCGCTTACGCTGCTCGGCCAGCTCCAGGGGCCGCTGGCGGTAGGCGCAGTACTCGAAGTGGTCCTTGCCGATAATCCAGGCCCGCACCTCAGGGTTTTTGATGCCGACCGGATTAACATACAGGTAGCGGTGCTGGGTATCGAAGACGCCAATATCGGCGGGCAGCTCGTTGAGAATGGTTTCGTAGAACTCGCGCTGCTCGGCCAGCTGCTGCTCGGCGCGGTTGCGCTCGGTCACGTCCAGGCCGTGCGAGACCATCATGCGCAGGCTGCCGTTGTCGTTGAAAACGGGGCGGAACCGCCGCAGCATGTGATGAAAGCGGCCGTGCTGGTCTTCCACAGTTTCTTCCCACTCCACGTCCCGGGCTTCGCGGATGGCCTGCTCAAACATCTGCTGCCGCTGCTCGGCCAGAGCGCGGGGCCGCCCGCGGTAGGCCACCGACTCGAAATTGTCCTTGCCGATCATCCACTGGCGGGTGGCCTCGTCGCTGAGCACGGCGGGGTTGGAAAACAGGTAGCGGTGCTGGGCATCAAACACGGCCACACCCACGGGCAGCTCATCCAGAATGGCCTCGTAGAACTCGCGCTGCTCGGCTAGCTGCTGCTCGGCCTGGCGGCGGGCCGTGATGTCGAGGCCGTAGGCTACCAGCAGGCGCAGGCTGCCGTCGGGGTTGAAAATGGGGTGGAAGCGGCGCAGCACGTGAAAAGTACCGGTTGTTTCTTCCACCGTTTCCTCCCACTGCATGTCGCGCCGGTTGGCCACGGCCCACTGGAACATCTGGTGGCGCTGCTCGGCCAGGGCCCGGGGCCGCCCGCGGTGCGCCGTGACTTCAAAGTTGTCCTTGCCGATCATCCACTGGCGGGTGGCCTCGTCGGGCAGCACGTTGGCATTGGCAAACAGGTAGCGGTGCTGGGCATCAAACACCGATACGCCCACGGGCAGCTCTTTCAGGATGGTTTCGTAGAACTCCTGCTGCTCGGCCAGCTGCTGCTCGGCCTGGCGGCGGGCCGTAATATCGACCAGGTACAGGGTGGTGTACTGCTGCTGGGGCACGGGCACTACCCGCAGCAGAAAGTGCTGGTCGCCCACGCTGATTTCCTGCTGCTGGGCATTGGCCGTGGTCAGGGCCGCCGTCACCAATGCCCGGAGCTGGTGGTGCAGGGCCTGCTCCTGGTGCAGGGCTGCTACCAGCGGGGCCGCGGCGGGGTTGGCATATACCAGCTGCCCGTCGTGGGCCAGGCGCAGCACGGGGTTGGGGTTTTGCTCGGCAATAAGCGAAACCGTGCGCAGCTGGGCCTCGCGCTGGTGGCGCTCGGTCACGTCGCGGTAGCACACCAGGCGGCCGGCCATCACGCTGTCGAGCACCAGGTAGTCGCGCTCCAGCACGCGGCCGTCGGCCAGCACCAGCTCCTCGTTCAGCACCGACTGGCCCTGGGCCCGAATGGCGGCGGCCCGGGCCAGGTAGGCTTCCGGGTCCTGAAACTTGTGGCGGATGCGGGCGGCTACTTCCATGCCCGCCAGCGGCGTGGCCTGGGCCGACACGTCTTCAAGGCCAAACAGCTCGCAGTAGCGCTGGTTGACCAGCTCCACCATGCCGTTGTCGTCGACGAGCATAAAGCCCAGGCGCAGGTTCTGCACCAGCGAGGCCAGGCGGGTGTGGGTGCGCTGCGCAGTGGCCTGGCTCTGGGCCAGCTGTTGCTCCAGGGCCGCTACCCGGGCCTCGGCTTGCAGGCGCCGGGTCTGCTCCTGTTGCAGCTGAGCGGCCAAAGAGTCGGGTGAGGCGGGAAGGGCGGGCATGGGGCAGGGCAGAGGATAAGTGACGAATATACACGCCGATGGGCATTACGGCCAAAAAAGGCGGCGCCCGGGGCTGCTAAAAGCATTTACTGGTGCCACTGCCCGCGGGAAGCCGCTGATTGCCAGCCCTGCACAATAATTTTAGGGCAAATACAGTTCTTCTGCTACACCAACCTTTCTTCTGATGACTAAAGTGCTGTTGTTGTTTGGCGTCTTGTTCCTGTTTTTGACGGCCGATGCCCTGGCTGCCCGTCCCACTGCCTACGCCCGGGCCAAAGCCAAAGGCCGGGTGTACGTGCACCGTCCCAATTATAAGGCCTACCGCGGGGCCAAGCGTAAGCGGACCACAAGCTGGTTTCGGCTGCCCAAGCTCACCCACAAAGCCAGCGGCTCGCGCAGCCGGTTTTAGGTAAGCCCTAGCGGGCGGCAGCGGCGTAAAACTGCTGCCGCACCCGGCGCAGCCGCTCCGTGGCCGCCGCCGTATCGGGCACTTCGGGCAGGCCGGACGCTGCAAACGCGGCATCTACCTGCTCGACCAGGGCCTGAGCCTCGGTTACCAGGTAGTCGTACTCGAAGGCGCCGCGCCGGATCTGGAGCAGAAACTCCCGGTCGGGTCGGCGCACGAGCAGCTGCCCGGTCGTGGCTATTTCCAGGGCCGTGCGCAGGAGCCGGAACACGTGCAGCATGTTTTTGGCATCGTAGTTTTTGCCGTGCTGCACCGTGTTTTCGTAGCGCTCCACGTTGCGGCGCGCCACCCAGTCCCAGTACTCCTTGTAGACGCGGCAGTAGGTGGAGTAGCCGTTACGGTTAAATGACAGGTAAGCTACAGGCTCCTCACCCTTGGGCACGGCCGACAGCAGCACGTCGTTGGAAGTGGCCTCGTCGCGCAGCAGACCCCGGTAGCCCAGCGGGGCGGCCGGGGCTGGGTCCACAAACAGGGCGTAGAGGTCGGTCAGGTGGGGCACGTTGGCCAGGCCGCACTGCGCGGCCCGCAGGCCCTGGCGCGCCAGCCATTTGGCCACCGGCATGGCCCCGGCCCCCACGGTTACGTAGCAGAAGTCCAGCACTGCCTTACGGGCCGGCGGCTCCGGGTTGTTGATTTTCTTGTTCAGGCCCTTGGCCTTACGAATCTGGGCTATGGCGTACTCCGCAAAGGTTTGGCGGCAGAGCCGGGACAGAAAATCGGTGGGCTGAAAGGCGGCAAACAGCGGGTGCTGGTAGCGGATGCAGTCGGCCGGGGAGGCCAGGATTTCCAGGGCCGTGGGGTTGTTTTTGAGCAGCAGCTCCACAAAGCGGCGCAGCTCATAGAACACCTCGTCGTTGGTGTCGTTGGCTACCTGGGCTACGTAGTCGAGGCCGTAGAAGTCGCGCTCCGGCAATACAAACACCCCTTTCAGGTCGGTATCGGAGTGAGGCAGGTTGGTGCCGTAGGCGCGGCTGCCACTTACGGTTTCGAAAATAATCAGCTGGTGCTGGCGCAGGTAGGCAATATCCATCAGGTAGGCTAGTAAAAAGCGCCCGGAGTCGGCTGGGAAATGGGAAAGGAAGCGGCAAGCCAGTGCTGAAACAGCGCGTTGAGTTCCGGCGTGGGCGGCGGGCCCGGCAGGGCGGGCAGCGTGTCGCGGAGGGTGCTGCCGACGGCATACTCGGCGTGCAGAAACGCCACCAGGGCCGCCGAGGGCACAACTGCGGCTTTTTCGTCGGCCTGGGATTTTACGCGCAGCAGCTCCTGCACTTCCGCCGCCAGCTCTGTAGGCAGCAGCACGCACAAGGCATCGAACTGCATGGGTGGCAGGCTGTGGCGCTCGAAAATCCAGCGGACTGCCAGGGCCGGGCGCAGCATATAGAACAAGCGTTTCAGCCGGACCTGCCCGGTGGCGAGGTCGGTTTCCAGGCCTTTGCGGACCAGACCCAGGTAGTGGTGCAGGCCGGCGCGCAGATTGAACGCGCGGGGCAGCAGCGGGGCTAGGCCGGCGGCAAAGTCCGGCACCTGGTGGTAGACGATGGGCGACTGCAGCCACTCAAACAGGGCCGCGTTGGAGGCGCGCAGCAGCCGGAGGGTTTTGCGCAGCTCCCAGCCCCCAAGGTCGAGCAGTGCTTCTACCGGGAAGTTGAGCGTATCGGCCTCGTCGTCGAGCGTGAGGTACCAGGCCGCCGGGTGGCAGTAGATAAAGCGTACGTCGTAGTCGGAGTGGGGCGAGGGGAAGCCCCAGGCGCGGCTGCCGGCCTCGGCCGCGTACAGGATGCGGATGCCGTGGGTGGCTTCGAGCTCAGTGAGGACGGCGGAAATGCGGGCAAGCATAGCAGGCGGGAAATAGCCCGGCCCGAGGCGCGAGCGGCTGAAAGGAACGTTAAAAGTAGCCGAAACCAGCCGGAACAAGTCCAAAGTCGCGCGCAGAATCCGGAAGCTGAACAAAACGGGCACGTATATTTGGCGGCCTGTATTCTCGCCTTGGTTTCGTCAACGATTATTCTCGTGCCTGCCACCCATTACCGCCCCGCCTTTTATTTGCTGCTGAGCGTGCTGGTGGCCTGCTCACCCGATACGCCGGCCCGGCAGGCCGCCCGGCCAGCTACCCCGCCCGCTTCCCCGACTCCTGGGCCGGTATCTTCGGCGCCGGCCGATACGCTGGCTACCTACGTCTGGGAGTCGGACGTCTGCCGGTATACCGGCCGCTACAGCCCGGGTCGCTACCGCAAAGCCGAGCTCGATGGCACCTGGGAGGTGCTGAATAACAGCGCGCTGCGGTACTACAACCCCCTGCCTTTTCAGCCGGCCGGGGTGGAGCGGATGAATCTGGACTCGCTGGACGACCACTACCGCCGGGCCCGCCAGCACCTGGCAGGCCTCGCCGTAGTGGGCCGGCCAGTGTGGGAGCAGCTCAAGCAGGCCCGCCAGCGGGAGCTGGAGGAAGAGTACCGGGCCATTCGCCTGGCCATGCAGGCCTTTGCCCGGCCCGAGGTGCTGCTGACCGGCTCGGCAACCTGCCAGCCGCTCGTGCGAGGCCTGGCCACCGGCAACGACAGCCTGACCCGACGCGACTGGCACCGCTACACTCAGGAGCGCCAACAGCAGAACGGCCGCCCCGACGCCATCATGGCCCGCTACCTGGACCAGGCCGCCGATGCCAACTGGCTTACTTACGCCAAAATCGACCTGCTCACGTTTGCCTGGTGGAACTGCGTCAACGAGCAGATGGCCCGCCCCGAGCCCACCGCGGAGCTCTATAAGCAGTTCGACCAGCTGTTTGTACGCATAGACTCGGAGTGCGACGATGTAGACTGAGCAGTCGGAACCCGGCCCTTGCTTCGGGAAATAGGGGCGGGGCGTACGGTGGCTGGCTACTTTGCCTTACATTTCCGGGCCGCAACCCGGCGCGCCCTCACCTGAATTCCGTCTTATGCTTTTTCCTCTGCCAGCAACTCCCTTTTTGCGGCCCCTGGTGCCGGCTGTCGTGCTGACCCTCGCCCTGGCCGGCTGCCACCCCCGCCCCGCTGCCACCACTACGGCGGCTCCGCCCACGGCCGAAACGGCCAGTGCCCCCGCCCCGCCGGCCGCGGCTGCGGTGCCCGCCGGCATCAGCGCGGCCAGCATTGGCAAGTACCTGCAGGCCGTTTCCTCGGATGAGATGCTGGGCCGCAAGCCCTTCACCCAGGGTGAGGAGCGTAGCACCACTTACCTGGCCGAGCAGTTTAAGCGCCTGGGCCTGCAGCCCGGCCCCAACGGCAGCTACTTCCAGGCGGTGCCGCTGGTGGAAATAACCGGCACGCCCGCCGCCACGCTGCAGATCAAGGGCAAAAGTGCGGGGCAGAATCTGAGCTTTCAGTATAAGACTGACTTTGTGACTTTCACCCAGCGCGAGCAGCCCCAGGTCAGCGTTGCCAACTCCGCGCTGGTGTTTGCCGGCTACGGCGTGGTGGCGCCCGAGTACGGCTGGGACGACTACGCGGGCCTCGACGTGAAAGGCAAAACCGTAGTGGTGCTGGTGAATGACCCCGGCAATGCGGGCAACGACACCACCTTCTTCAAGGGCCAGGCCATGACCTACTACGGCCGCTGGACCTACAAATACGAGGAAGCCGCCCGCCACGGGGCCGCCGCCGTGCTCATCGTGCACGACACCCGGCCGGCCGCCTACCCCTGGAGCGTGGTGCTGAGCGGGGCCGTCAGCCCCAAGCTGCGCGCCCAAACCGCCAACAAAGGCGCCGACAAGTGCGCCCTGGAAGGCTGGCTGACCCTGGACGCGGCCAAAAAGCTCTTTGCCGCCGCCGGCCAGAGCTACGACCAACTCTACGCCGCGGCCAACAAGAAAGGCTTCCGGCCCCGGGCGCTGGGCGGCCTCACCCTGACGGGCAGCATCCGGAACCAGCTGCGCCGCCAGACCAGCAAGAACGTGCTGGCCGTGCTGCCCGGCACCACCCGCCCCGACGAGTACATCATCTACTCGGCCCACTGGGACCATTTCGGGGTGGGCAAAGCCATAGCCGGCGACTCTATCTACAACGGGGCCGTGGACGACGGCACCGGCCTGGCCGCCCTGCTCAGCATTGCCGAAGCCTTCCAGCAGGCCCCCGAAAAGCCCCGGCGCAGCATCGTGTTTCTGGCCGTGACGGCCGAGGAGCAGGGGTTGCTGGGCTCGGCCTACTACGCCCAGCACCCGCCGTTTCCGCTGAACAAAACCGTGGCCGACCTGAATATGGACATGCTCTGGCCCTACGGGCCGATGAAGGATCTGACCGTCATCGGCTACGGGCAGTCGGAGCTGGAGGACTACGCCCGGGCTGCGGCCAAGGAGCAGGACCGCTACGTGCTGCCCGACCAGACGCCCGAAACCGGCATGTTCTACCGCTCCGACCACTTCAACTTCGCCCACGTGGGCGTGCCTTCCCTCTACGCCAGCGGCGGCTTCGAGAGCCGCTCCGGCGGCAAGGAGGCCATTGCCCGGCAGCGCCAGAACTACACCACCAACATGTATCACAAGCCCGCCGACCAGTTTGACCCCAGCTGGGACCTGACCGGCATTGCCCAGGACGCCGAGCTGTACCTGCGCGTAGGCCAGAAGCTGGCCGGTGAAACCACGTTTCCGAAGTGGCGCGCAGGCTCGGAGTTCAAAGGGGCCCGGGACAAGAGTATGGGTAAGTAGTGGGCGTTGTTGCTCGCTGGTTGGGGCTGGCGCGAGAATTCCTCCGCAAGCCATCAGCTGCCGCAGTCTATCAAGGAGCCGGTAGAAGTTTCCAGGCTCTCGTCTTGCCAGCAAGGCTGTGCAGCAGCGGTGGCTGACTTTCGCCGGGGCCGGTACGAGCTGCATTCCCGGGAATTTCTCCCGGTGAAGAACAGCTATGTTGACGTGTTAGCGGATGACTATGGTATTCAGTGGCGCTTTGTGGAGGATGACCGGCCGCGCAGCTACTACGGCTGTTACGACTCGGTCATGACGCGGCAGCTGGAGCAGGAGTATGGGACTACGCTCTTCAGCCGGGCGCGCCACAAAGCCGACAGCCTGGACCATACCGGCCGCTGGAACCGGCTGGCTGAATTTCCGGGCGGTACCGAGGCCCAGGTCCGGTTTCTCTACAGTCATATTGATTGGCAGCGGGCTCCCGCGGTTCCAGGAAAACACGCCCGGGTTTACGTGAGCTTTACCATCGACTCGACCGGGCAGGTGCGCAAGCCCTTTGTGCAGCGCGGCCTCGACCCTGCTCACGACCAGGAAGCCCTGCGGGTAGTGCAACAGATGCCGCACTGGACTCCCAGATACCGCCGCGGCCGGGCCTATGCCGAGCGCTGGACGCTGCCCATCGTGTTTAGCGCTAAAATGCATCGGGCCTATGCTCGCTAATGTCTCGAAACACTTTTTTATGCTCGGTTTGGCTAAAACATTACTCCTGACCGGACTCCTGTCGTTGCCGGTTGTAACCTTGGCCAAGCCGGCCAACTACCTGGAACAATGCTGGGCTAGGCAAGGCGCCGGTTTGGGCCCGGGGTACGCGGCCTTGTCGTACCGGGAGCAGGCCCACGAGCTGGAGCACAGCCAGTACCCCTGGCAACCGACTACCTACGCCAAGCGGGGCCGGGCCTGGGTGAGCGGGGCCGGCTTTCTGCGCCAGGATACGCTGGTGCAAGGCGCGAAAACGTATTATTCCAAAACCCAGGTCAGCGCCGACGAGCTGCTGTTGCTGGACTACGGCGACCAGGAGCCGGCCAAAGTCGTGACGCCGGCCCAGCGCACGGCCCAGCTGCTGGCTTCGGCCCGCTACTCGCCGGTGCTGCTGCTGCAGCTGCTGCGGCAGCAGAAGGCGGCGGTCCAGGTATCGGAGGCGGCCGGGGGGGCGGTGCAGCACCAGCTGCGCCTGCCCACGACCATCGTCCGGCTCTTTATCCGCAAGGGCGATAAGCTGGTGGAGCGCGCCGAGGTGCTCAGCCACGACGACCTGTTTGGCGACGTACTCACCACCTATACCTACCGCGACTACACCCGCTTCGGCTCGTTTCGCTACGCCAAGACGGTCAGCATTGACAAAATCAACGGGAAGCTGCACGATACGGTGACGGTTTCGGCCGTGGCTTTAACCGCCGAAGCGCCGGTGCTGCTCCAAAAGCCCGCGGGGTATCAGGTGCGGGCCGAGGCCGGTACGCCCCCGAAACTAACGGTGCAGCACTACCGGCCCAACCTGCATTTTCTGGAGCTGCGGCACACCGACGACCGGGTGCTGCTGGTCGAGTTTCGCGACTTTCTGGTGGTGGCCGAAGCGCCTCTGAGCCCGGAAAACGGCGAGCTTATCATCCGGGAAGCCCAGAAGATTGCGCCCGGCAAGCCCATTCGCTACTTTGTTCTGGGCCACTACCATCCGCACTACCTGGGTGGGGTGCGGGCTTTCGTGCAGCAAGGCGCCACCGTACTCTGCGGCCCCGGCGACGAGGCCTACGTGCGCTACCTGGCCCAGGCCCCGCGCACCCTGCAGCCCGACAGCCTGCAGCGGCGGCCCCGCCCACTACAGGTGCAGGAAATTACTGCCAGTCAGATTATTACCGACGGGCAGTTCAGCATGCAGATTCACTTTATCGGCAGCCAGTCGGCCCATACCAACGACTACCTGATCTACTATTTTCCGACCGAAAAGCTGCTGTTTGAGGACGATTTAGTCTGGATCAAGCGCGACGGAGTGCCCCGCAAGCCCAGTGCCCGCCAGGCCGGCCTCTACCAGGCCATCAAAGACCGGAATCTGCCGGTGGAAACCGTGGTGCAGTCGTGGCCCGTGGCCGAAAGCGGGGTGAAAACCATCATTCCCTTCTCCGACCTGGAGCAGGCCATGCAGGTGAAGTAACGCCGCGTAGGCTAGCGTATTACGGTTCGGAAACGGCCTCAGCGGAATCGGTAACAGCAGGCGCGTAGGTTTCCAGGGGCGACCAAACGGTGTCATTGAGCATCATCGTGGGCTCCGATACCTGGTCGGGGTGCCAGTTGATCTTGACCAGCTGCCGGTCGGCCAGCAGGATACAGGCGCTTTCCACGTTGTCGCCGGCGTTGATATTCATCAGCACTCGGCCGGGTCCGTAGGTGGTGGTTACCGGAGTATGCGTGTACAGGCCATCATTGAACAAGGGGTCGACGATGGTGAAGACATCATTCTGCCAGGTTGCCAGAAGGGTGCTGCCGCGCCAGTTTACCATGAACATCGGCTCCCCATTGAGTACGAAGGCCGAGAGCATCTCCATCTGCTGATAATCGAAAAGGGTCTTGCCCGACCGGATGGCGTTTTCGCGGTCATTGGTAAAGTCCCGGTCCTGAGGCCTGGTCGGGCCCTGCCAGCGCGTGAGCCGGGTCGGGTCGTCAATCTGCTGCCAGTCGCAGGAGCCCAGCATGTGCCCCAGCGAAGACAGCACGAAGTAGCTCCCGTTGTGCTTAATAATGGAATTGGGACAGGTGGCCCGGGCCAGGTAGTAGATGCGCCGCTGCTTATCGTAGAAATACACCTCGCCGCCCCATTCCCCGTTGCACGTCATCCAGGCCAGGTAGCGCTTATCCTCAAAGAGCTTGGGCTGCCGGCTCAGGGGCAGCGGCTGCCGTAGAGGCTCCCAGCGGCCGGTCGGGCTAAAAACGAAATAACGAGTGCCCGAAAGCCCGATCAGCTGGTCGTTAATCAGCCAGTGGTAGCGAAACCGACGGGTGTTTAGCCGGCGCTCCAGCGCTTGGTTACGACGCAGGCTGTCGGTGGTGTAACAGGCAAAGTAGCCCGGCCGGAACAGCGTCAGCAGGTGGCCCTGGTACAGCACGGAAAAGGACAGTGGAAAACGTTCCGGTCCAAACGGGTTGGCCAGGACCACCTGACTTTTAGGTAATCCCAACGCCTTGGGGGCCAAACGAATGGTGTAGTGGATCTTCTGATAAGAGTAACTCCCCTCCTGCAGGGTGAAATAGTCCTTGTACACTATCGGCAAGGCTTCCGGATCTGCATTGTACAGCGACTCCAGCTGCCGAAAGCGGCGCAGCAGAGGCTTAAACTCCGGGTCTGGGATGTAGTAGCGGTTACGCAGCGCATTTAATACGGCGCTTCGCTCGAAAGTGCCGGACAGATACAGATTGAAGCCCACCATTCCCGCCAACAGCAGCGCTAGGATAGCAAAAGGTCGAAAAGGACGATGCATGCGGGAAATACCAGCTCAGCTACAGACGCGGGTCCACGGCCTCACTTTCCAGGGCCAGCACCCCGAACACGCACTGGTGCACCTCGCGCAGCGGGGCCCCGGCCACGAACCGCTCCAGGCCTTCCACACCCAGGGCAAACTCGCGCAGGGCCAGGTTGCGCTTGCCTTTCACGTTCCGCTCGCGCAGGCGCTCCAGGTTGCCGGGCAGCAGGTAGTCGGGGCCGTAGATGATGCGCAGGTACTCCCGGCCCCGGCACTTGAGGGCGGGCTGCACCAGGTTTTTGCGGCCTCCGGGGATAAACTCGTAGGGCTTCACCACCATGCCTTCCCCGCCGGCCGCCGTCAGGTCCGTCCACCACTGGGTGGCGGCTTCCACGTCGGCAATGTCCTGCAGGTGCACCACGCGGTAGGGCGTAGCCCGCAGCAGCGCGTCGTCGGCCAAACTCAGGGCGCGCAGGGTTTCCATGTGCCAGGCGTGGTCTTTGTCGAAGTAGGTGCGGCCCTCGGTAGCCAGCAGATGAAAGGGCGCCAGGCGCAAATCGTCCAGGCTTTCCACGGGCCAGCAGTAGCGGCGGTACGCTTCGGCGTAGTGCTGGGCGGCGCTGTGGCGGGCCGTGGTGCGGGCCAGCAGGGCTTCCACGCCGTCGAGGCCCCGGCTGTTGGCCTGGGTCAGCACGGCGGCTACTTCGGGCAGGGCCGCCGTGGCCGCCGCGGCTACGGCGGCATACTGGTTCCGGATCAGCTCCTGGGCCTTGGCCGACCAGGGCAGCAGCTCGGCGTCGAGGCAGAGCCAGTCGGTGCGGAGCTTGTCCCAGAAGCCGCTGGAAGTCAGGGCCGCTTGCAGGCGGGTCAGGAAAGCCGTTTCCAGGTGGGCGTCGGTGAAGAAGTTGCGGCCGGTGCGGGTGTACACCTTGCCCGCGCCTTCGCCCACCACGCCGAAGCGGCGGCGGGCGGCATCCTCGTCCCGGGCCAGCACCACGACCACGCGGCTGCCCATATGTTTTTCCTCGCACACCACCCGCTCCAGGCCTTGGCGGCGGAAGTAGTCGAAGGCCTCGGCTGGGTGCTCCAGCATATCGGGCAGGGCCGAGGTTTCCGAGGGGCTCATGGTGGGCGGCAGGTAGAGCAGCCACTTCGGGTTGAGGGCAAAGCGCGACATCACCTCCAGGGCGGCCGTGGCGTTTTCCTCCCGAATCGTCACCGAGGGCAATAAACGGGTCTTGATGATCTGCTTGCCCGTCACGTCCCGGATGTCGAGCAGCTCGTCGTGCTGCTGCTGGGCCGTGAGCTGGTTCGGGGCTTCCGATTGGTGGTTGGCTTCGGCCAGGCGTTGCAGGTAATCGAGTGGGCGTACCGGCTCACAGTAGACCTCGGCGGCGGGCACACTCACCAGCTCCCGCTCGGGGTAGCGCAGGGCCGTGAGGCGGCCGCCAAACACGCAGCCGGTATCAATGTCGATGGTGTTGTTGAGCCACTCGGCCTCGGGCACGGGCGTGTGACCGTAGACCACCATGGCCCGGCCGCGGTACTCGGAGGCCCAGTTGTAGCGCACGGGCAAGCCAAACTCGTCGATTTCCCCGGTGGTTTCGCCAAACAGGGCAAAGGCCCGCACCGCGCCCGAGCCCCGGCCCTGCATGTCTTCGCGCAGGCCGGCGTGGGCCACCACCAGCTGGCCGCCGTCCAGCACGTAGTGGCTCACGAGGCCATCCAGAAACTGGCGCACCTGGTTTTTGAACGTGTCCGACTCCCGGGCCAGCTGAGTTACCGTTTCGGCAAAGCCGTGCTTTTCGTTTACCGGCTTGCCGTTCAGGTAGCGCAGCAGCTTGATGTCGTGGTTGCCGGGCACGCATAGGGCCTGCCCGCCGCGCACCATGCTCATTACCAGGCGCAGGACCTGGGGCGAGGCCGGGCCACGGTCCACCAAATCACCCAGAAACAAGGCGCGGCGGCCGGCCGGGGCCGTAACGCGTATTCCCAGGTCGCGCACGTCGTGGGCGGGCGCATCTTCAATGGTGTAGCCCAGCTTGGTCAGCAGCTGCACCAGCTCGGCGTAGCAGCCGTGCACGTCGCCGATGATGTCGAAGGGGCCGGTTTCGGCTTTGCGGTTGTTGTGCAGGGGCTCGCGCACCACGGCCTGCACCGCGTCGATTTCCTCGGGGCCGTGCAGGTGGTAGATGTGGCGGAAGCCCTCGGCTTTCAGCGTTTTGAGGCTGCGGCGCAGCTGCTGGCGCTGCTGGGGCACTACGTGGCGGCCCAGGTGCTGGCGCTCGGTGCGGTGGCGGTTGCGGTCTTCGGCCAGGCGGTCGGGCACGTCCAGAATAATGGCGGCGGGCAGCACGTGGTAGTCACGGGCCAGCTGCACCAGGGTTTTGCGGGCCTCGGGCTGCACGTTGGTGGCGTCGATAACCGTGAGCAGACCGCGCCGCAGGCGCACCCCGACCAGGTAGTGGAGCAGGGCAAAGGCGTCGGGCGTGGCGGCCTGGTCGTTCTCGTCATCGGCCACCAGGGCCCGGCACTGGTCCGACGACACGATTTCGGTGGCCCCGAACAGGCGGCGGGCAAAGGTACTTTTTCCCGCCCCGGAGGTGCCAATGAGCAACACCAGGGACAGTTCGGGGAGCTTGAGGGTAGTGGAGGGCATAGACGAGAGAAACGATAATTTCGCCGGATGATAAAACTGTACCTGGATATTGACGGCGTATTGCTGAACGCTAAGCACACGCGGGCAGCAGCAGGAGTTGATGACTTTGTGGCGTTTGTAACCTCAAACTTTGAGTGCTACTGGCTCACGACGCATTGCAAAGGTAGCAGCGCTTCCGCCCTGAACTACCTTTCGCCGTTTTTAGAGGCTGCCACCGTCAACAAACTCAAAGAACGGGTTTTGCCCACTGATTGGGATACTCTGACAACCGAGGCCATAGATACGCAGTCCAATTTCTACTGGCTCGATGACCAGCCGTTTCAGGCGGAAATAGCGCACTTGCAGGCAGTTGGCGTGGCAGACCGGTTGGTGATTGTTGATCTTAACCAGCCCGCCGAATTAGTGCGGGTACAGAAATGCTTGCAGCAGGTGCTGCAAAAGAACCTTCCTACTACCTGAAGAAACTTCCAGTGCCTTCGGGCAGAGTCTTAAGCTGATGCCATGAAAATCAACCGGCAGTTCAATACGCTTAGTTTAGGCGAGTGCCTCTACTTGCTAGAGCACCACCGCAACTACACGGATTTCAATACCCTCGGCTTATTCAGGGGCATTGTGGAAAGCACCAAGCTCAGCCTCGAAGAAAAACAGCGGCTCCGTGACTTAGTTGTTGCCGCCTTTGCCAAGCCATTCGATTTTTTACAGCTCAAAGACCCCGTTACTTATTTTGCGCTGAGCACGCTGGGTGAGGAGCTGACCGTGGCCGACCAAGCACAAGCCTGGGAGAACATCCGCTTGAGCCAGCAACGAATTCTTGCAAGCAAAAAGCTGCGGCACCGCAGCTTCGGCACCTACTCAAAGCACCTGTGTGGTTACGACGACTGCCATCTGCAGGGCCTGATGATCCGGCAGGGCTCATTATTGTCCTACGGCGGCAAAATCAGGCTCTGCACGGATAAAAACCGCTGGGACGGGATACCGCCCAAAGCGGCAAAGCGGAGACAGGAGCGCAAGACCATGAAAAGGCTCATTGCGACCCGCGCGGAGGACGAATAGCTCCTTACTGCTTCACAAAGCAGAGCTGCCCATCCTGGTACTTTTCGCTCAGCCGGGGTTGCAGCTTGCCCCAGTACGTCAACAACTTGCCTTTAGGATCTTTTCGTAACCGAAACAGCACGTCGCCGGGTTTGAGCTGCTGGTAGCCGGTGCCCTCGAGGCCCCGCACGAAAACGACCTGGGCCTCCTGGGCCGAGCCGGTTGCCCGCACCTGCAGCTGCATGAACGTCTGCTGACCCTCAACACCCAGCGTGCCGGCCAGACTAGTACCCTGTGGCTGCAGCTGCAGCTTCCATGCCATGACCATGCTGTAGTCGGCCAGGGCCTTCACCGGCTTTTCCGCATACGTGAAGGTACCGGCCCAACCCGGTAGCCCCTGGGCCGCCGGGTTCAAAATTGCCAAGGGAAACCAGACGACCAGACGCAGCAGCAAGGGGAGCATAAGCAGCAGTAGGAAAGGTGGAAAACTCTAAAACGGCAAAACGGCAAAACCGGCCGACTTTTTCCGGATTAGAGCGGGTGCCGCCCACGCAACACTTAGTGCACGCTCGTCACGCGCACTTCCACCCGGCGGTTGAGCTTACGCGTGGCTTCGCGGGCGTTGCTGGCCCGGGGCTCGGCCCCGCCCAGCCCGCTACCCGTGATGCGCGGGGCTCCGATGCCGCGCTCCACCAGGTAGGTCTTCACGGCGGCCACCCGCTCCTGGCTCAGCACCACGTTTTTCTGCGGGTCGCCCTGGTTGTCGGTGTGGCCCCGCAGCTCGATGGTCAGTGTGGGGTTTCGGGTCAGCAGGCTGATAAGCTGGTCGAGGGCGGGGAAGGACGAGGGCAGCAAGTCGGCTTTGCCCTGGGTAAACTGCACGTTTTCCAGGGGCAGCGTGGTGCCCACGGCCAGCGGGAACAGCAGAATATCCTGCACGTAGGGCCCGGTGCGGGTGGTAAAGGCGCTGTCGGCGGCCAGGTAGCCGGCCAGCTGCACGTGGGCCGCGTAGGAGCGGCCCGGCTCGGCCGCAAACGTAAAGCTGCCGTCGGCAGCCAGCGGCACGGTGGTAGGTGTGCCCCCGGCCTGCAGCTGCAGCTGGGCCTGGGGCAGGGGCTGGAACGTAACGGCATCGAGCACCCGGCCGCGCCAGGTGGCTGTGGTGGGCACAGGCGCAGCCGGGGCCGCCGCTACCGGGGCCGCTACCCGAAACAGGTTGCAGCCGGCCAGGTCGGTATACACGCCCCGGCGCACGTAGTGGGCCTCGCGGCGGGCCATATCCACCTCATACAGCGCCTTGGGTCCGGCCAGGTACAGGCGGCGGCGCCCTGAGGCATCGTTCTGAAAGAGCAGGTCGCTGTAGCCGCCGCGCTTGGGCAGGCCCGAGAGCTGCACTCGCTCCGGGCCGGGCTGGCGGGTGTTCAGGTTCACGCTCAGAATGGAGCCGTCGGTGCTGTAGACCTGGTAGAGCGTGTGGGCGTCGTCGAGGCAGAAGTTGCCGTGGGAGCCGGTGCCGTCCAGGCCGATGGCCGGGTAATAGGGCGCTTTCTGCATGGGGTCGGTGGTCCAGAGCACCGTCACCTGCCCGTCGCGGGGGCTGACTTTCACCAGCTGTCCGGCGTCGGAGGTCATGAAGTACAGGTCGCCGTATTCGTCGGTAGCGGCCGAAATCCAGACGTTTTCGGGGCCCTGGGGTGGCAGTTGCCAGCTCGTGTAGCGGCCCTGGCGGGTGCTGGGGTCGTAGCGGTATATGCGCTCCAGGGTGTCGGTCGGGGCCTTGGTCACCGAGTACAGGCAGTTGTCGAAGCCTTTGGCCAGGGCGTAGGACTGGAAAGGCAGCACCTGCCGGTGAATGCGGGGCGGCTCGGCGGGGGCGGAAACGTTGAACTCGTGAATGGTGCGGCAGTCGTCTTCCCACCGCTCGTTGCGAAAGCGCAGGGCCGCAATGCCGTACATCTTGTCGTCGCAGCGCTGCTCGTCGTAGCGGCGGCTGGGCGGGGTGCCGGTAAAGGTGAAGGAGGCCAGGAGCTGCCGGCCGGGCGTCAGGTAGCGGCCGTCCTGGTCGGTGGTGGCCCGGTATTCCAGCCGGTACTCATAGCCGCCGCGCCACAGCCGGCGGCCTTCCACGCGGGTGCGGGTGGGACCGGGAGCCGGGGCGAAGGTGTAGGCGTAGCGCACTTCCTGGTGGCTGCCCGCGTCGTGCTGGTCGAGGTGCAGCACCTGGGCCCGGGGCAGGCGCCGGATGCGGCGCCAGAGCGAATCGGGCTGGCCCGCCGTCAGTAGGTTGGCCTCGTCCTGAAGCCCGGCGGGCAGGGGCTTGATGGTGAGCGTGACAACGGCTGGCGCGGGCCGCCGGGTGCTGGCATACCAGGTTACTTCCGTGCGGTCTTCGCTGCGGTGGCGCTGCCAGGTTTCGGGGTAGGTAAGCCGGATCTGCGCTTTCGTATTGGTATGGACACTCAGCGCCGAAGGCTGCTGCGCAGACAGCTGTAGCCAGCAAACGGCCAGGAGTAGCGTCAGCAAAACCTTCATAAGCAGAGAAAGCGGGAATAGGAAAGCACAAAAGTACGCAAGCTTGCCGCACTTTGCCCGCCGGGGTCTGGCAATAATCCTCTTTCCTGTTCTGCGGTAGGGATTTGCGGCCACACGCAGCCCCGAATTATTTTACTGGCTTGCCCGGTCCGGCACGCCCTGAGCCTGCCGCAGCGCTACGCCAGCACCTCTTCGGCAACCGCAGTGGGCGGGGCTGGCAACGGGGCCGGGCGCATGATGTGGGCGCGGTGCTGCTGGCCCCAGGCGTGCAGGGCCTCGATGACGGGAAACAGGGTATGGCCGTACTCGGCCAGCGTGTAGGTCACGGCCACGGGCACGGCGTCGGCCTGCACCTGGCGGGTCAGCAGCCCGTTCATTTCCAGCTCCTTGAGTTCCTTGCTCAGCATTTTGGCGGTAATGCCCGTCACCTCGCGCTGGAGTTGCTTGAAGCGTTTTGGCCCCCCGCTCAGCCCCAGAATAATGGGCAGCTTCCACTTGCCGCCGAGCAGGTCGAGGGAGTCGCGCACGGAGCGCATGGCGCCGGTGCACTCGTGGTGCGAAGGCAGGGGCTGGGGTATCGGCATGGGGTAAAGGTCGCTAGAAATCAGCTGGGTAGCTCCGAGGATACCGGTATCCTTTGGGTAACCACTATCCGGAATATACCCGGTTGGGCGCCACCTTTGCCGGCACCAGCCCGCCACCGCCGGCCGGCTACAGCGTTGTTTTTCACTGCCTACGACTTTTTACGCCGATGACCCTTAACAAGAAAACCGTATTTGCCGGCCTGCTCACGGCCGTGCCCGCCCTGATGATCCTGGCCAGCGGCATCATGAAGCTGGTGGGTGGGCCCGACATTGAAAAGGTGCTTGCCGAAGTCGGCGTACCGCATCTGCGCCTGGCGCTGGGAGCTATGGAGCTGCTCTTCACGGCCCTGTTTCTCTTTCCCCAAACCATGAAGCTGGGCCTGCTGCTGCTCACCAGCTACTTTGCCGGCGCCATTGCCACCGACCTCTCGCACGGCCGCAGCCCGGTAGCACCCATCCTTATTCTGACTCTGGTCTGGGTGGCGGCCTTCGTGCGCGACCGGTCGGCGTTTTTGACCGTTTCCACCCCCGCAGCCGGCGCACAATAGCCCCGGCCAGTCGCTACATCGGGTTTGCCACAGAGTTGAGAGGCTTGCCACGGGTGAGTAAAAGCGGAACGATGCCCCGCCGGATAATCTGGCGGGGCATCTGCCAGCGGGAATTGCCGTAGAAACACGGTACCTGTTTATTTCCTGCGCCATGCCCCTGCACCCCGACTTAGATAAGAAGCTGAGCAAGACCTTCGAGCCGAAAACCAGCATCGACGACGTGTTCAAAGGCTACGACATCACCTTCGTTACCAACGAGTACGGCGAGCCGGTAACGCTGTTTTTCGGCAAGCGCCGGCCCGATGGACTCATTGCCGGTGAGCGGTACACGCGCACCATCAAGCGGGAGCCCGACGGCGTAACGGTCAAGTCGAGCCACTGGGACCTGCGCGGTAAAATCCTCCGCTGACGTTGCCGGTAGCCCGGCCAGAAACCGGGCCCGGTCCGGGGCTACCGCTCAAACACGGCCAGCTGCGACGGAGTCCCGAACTCCCCGGCTTCCGGACCCAGCGGCTCAATGCGTACCCGGTAGCCGTGGCGTTCGGCCACACCCGCGGCCCAGGCCGAGAATTGCTCCCGGCTCCATTCGAAGCGGTGGTCCTGGTGGCGAAACTCGCCGGCCGAGAGGCTTTCGTAGCGCTGATTGTAGTCGGCGTTGGGCGTCGTCACGAGCACGGCCCCGGGCTGGGCGCGGGCAAAAACCACCTGCTCAAACGCGGCCAGCCGGCTTTCGTCGAGATGCTCGATAACTTCCACGACTGCCGCCGCGTCGTAGCCGGCCAGGCGCGGGTCGTGGTAGAGCAGGGAGCCCTGGGTGAGGGTGAGCCGCTCGCGCTGGCGCGGGGGCATCTCGGCCACGTGCAGGCGCTGCTGGGCCCGCTGCAGTTCGCGCACCGACACGTCGAGGCCCAAAATATGCTCTACCTGCGGCTGAGCCAGCAGGCGGCGCACCAGCTTGCCTTCCCCGCAGCCCAGATCTAGCACGCGCCGGGCCCCGAGGCGGCGGATTTCCTCGGCCACCCGGTCCAGGCGCTGGTCGTGCAGGCTCTGCTTGGCCTGGGCAGGTTCGGGCGCGTCTGCCTCGGTGGCGGCCGCCAGCACCAGCGGACTCACTGGCTCATCCCCGTCGAGCAGGCGCTCCAGCGTGGGGTTCACGAATTCGGCCAGGTTGCGCAGGTAGCGGCGGGTGATAAACTCCCGGTCGGGGTGCTGGGGCAGCCAGGCCGCGCCGCGGTGCAGCAGCTTGTCGGCCTCGGCCTCGTTTACCCAGTAGTGCTTGTCGTTGTCGAGCACCGGAATGAGCACGTAGAGGTGGCTGAGCAGGTCACGCAGGCGCAGGGCCGGGTGGCGCAGCTGCAGGGTAAAGTAGCGGCTCTCGCCCCACTCGGGCACCGTGGGGTCGAGCGGGTAAGCCTGGGTGTCGATTTCGTAGCCCAGGGGCGCAAACAGGCGGCGCAGCTGCTCGGCGTTGGCGGCCGGCACCACGGCCACGGTGGCTTCCAGGGGCAAAAGCACCTCGGGCAGCTCGGGCCGGTCCTTGCAGGTGCCGTTCATGGCCGTGTTGAAGGCTTTGGAAAGAGCCGTGCTCAGAAACGAGGAGGCCGCGTAGGGCCGGTCGTTCACGTATTGTTCCAGGGCAAAGCCTTCCCCGGCCGGGCCCCGGTGGTTGCGCACCAGCCCGATGGGGTCAATATCAAGCAGCAGGGCCGCCGTGCAGCGCTCGGCCGTGGCTTCGGGGTAAAAGATGTGGGCCTGCCCGTAGGCAATGTCGATGGTTTGCAGACGGGCCGGGTTCTTGTGCAGCAAATAGCCCAGGTCGGTGGCGGGCTGGTGGGTCGTGGTGATAGTAAGCAGCATCGGCGGGGCTAAGAATAGGCGGAAAGGTATTCAGGAATTAGCGGAATCCGCCGGAGGATCATGCAGTCATGCCGGCCAACGGGAGGCATCGCGCATGCATTAGCGTTGTTATGCTTCGACTGCGCTCGGCAGGATTGTTCTTGCGGTTGCGTGTAGTTATAGTTTGCAACGGCAGCGCGCGGGATGTCTCGCTGCGGCTCGACATGACGTTCTAACTTGAGCAACGAGGAACCAAGCTCAGCCGCAGGGCTTCAGGTGTACCGAGCGCAGGGCCTGCTTGGCCGGGCGCCAGTCAGGCATAAACTGGTCCATCAGCCCCCAGAAGCGGGCGTTGTGCAGCCGCTCGTGCAGGTGCACCAGCTCGTGCACCACCACGTATTCCAGGCAGTGCGGGGGCTGCTTGATCAGCTCCAGGTTCAGCCAGATGCGCCGGGCCCGGATGCTGCAGGTGCCCCAGCGGGTGCGCATCTGCTTGATGGCGTACACGTTGGCCCGCGCGCCCACGACCGGCTCCCAGCGGGCCGCCAAGACCGGCAGCTGCTCTTTGAGGCGGGCGCGGTACCAGGTGCTGAGGGCCTTTTCGCGCTGCTCCCGGGTGCTGTTTTCGGCAATAAATAAATCCAGGTAGCCGTCCTGGGTAAGCTGCACCCGGCCGGTAGCCGGGCCGCTGAGCACGCGTAGCGGGTAGCCCTGGCCCTGGTAGAGGTGGGTTTCCCCGGTGACGAACTGCAGGGCTACCGGCTGCTCGCGGGCCGCAAACTGCTCCTGGTGCTTGCGAATCCAGGCGCGGCGGGTGGTAATGAAGGCGTGAATGGCGGCATCGGCCGTGCGCAGCGGGGCCGCCACCCGCACCCGCCCGTCGGGGGCGTACACGGTCAGGCGCAGGCTGCGGATATTCTTGCGGACGACTTCGATGCGCAGGTCGTCGATAAGCAGGTGGGGCATGCGAAAAAACGGGCTCTGGAAGAAAAGCAAGCCGGCCTAAGGAGCCGGCCACGGAAGCCCAACCCTAAAGGTACGGCGGCAACTCCGGCCCAGAAAACGTTCTGGAACCAGCTTTGCCGCCGTACCAGGCATGCGCAACGTTCTATTCTTACTTATTACTCGACCCGCACCTGCTTGCTGGCGCTGCGGCCGAAATTGGTGGGAAAGTACATCAGCTCCGCTTTGGCCGGGTTCAGCAGGTAGCGGCCCCGGTAGCGCGGCTGCAAGACTACCCGGAAGGTATGCACCCCGATGGGCAGCCGGTCGATAAAGATGCCGGCCTGGTGGCGCAGGTACTCGCGGTGCACCTCGAAATAGTTGCCGGGCTTGTGTTCCCCGTAGGAGCAGCCGGCCGGAATGGGCACTTCCAGCAGCACGTACCGGGCCTCGGCCTTCACGTCCACCGTCACGACCAGCTCGACCGGCTGCCCGGCCCGCAGAATCACCCGCTGCCCCGATTGCCCGGCCAGCTCGGTTTTCACCGTGAAGGGCGCGGCCGCCGGCTGCGGGGCCGGGTTCCAGCGCGTCTGGTAGGCCGTGGCGTACACGGGCAGCTGGCCCTGCTTGCGCAAGGTGAGCGGCCCGGCCCCGGCCGGCAAGGTCAACTCCTGCGGAAACTGGCCGATATCCTTACTGGTCGCGCCGCTGAGCTGCACCCGGGCCAGCAGGGCCGGCTGGCCCGCCGCCAGCAGGTCGGGGCCGATGGTTTCCAGTACCTGAGCCGCTTCGTAGGTGCTGGCCCAGTAGTCGGTGCGGCGCAGCGTGAGCAGGTAGTTGCGCAGGCGGGTCAGCTCGGCCTCGTGGCCGCCCTGGGCGCGCAGCAGGCGGTAGGCCAGCAATGTGGTGCCCACCGGGCCGCGCAGCACGTAGCGGTAGTAGGAGCCGGGGCGTAGCGTATCAGCATAAAACGCGCCGCCCAGCTGGGTGGTCAGGCGGTAGCGCCGCAGCGTGTCGAGCTGGTAGGCAAGGCCCAGCTTCTGGCGCAGCTCGGTCAGGGCCAGGTAGCGGTCCAGTGGCTGGCGGCCGGTGGTGGCGCGCTCCAGGCGGGTCACGTAGGTGCGGAAGTCAGCTGGCACGCCCAGCTGGTGCAGCACGTGCAGCAGCCGGATCTGGTCGTCGTCGGAGCGGTAGTGCCAGCGGGCGGGCAGCGTGGTGGGTCCCGTGGGCACGGCGGCTAGGCTGTGGTCCAGCTCCCGGAGCAGATACTGCTGCACCTTGTCGCGCTCAAAGCGCACCTTGTACCCGGCTTTGTCGGCGGCCAGCAAGGCTTCCAGCACGTGGGTGGTAGCCCAGGGACTTACTTCCGAGGTGGGCCAGGTACCCCAGAGACCTTCGGGCTGGTGGCGGCCCTGGAGCAATTTGCGAATCAGAAAGTTGATGCTCCGCTCGCCCTTGAAGGGCTGCTGCTGCACCGTCCGGATCTGCTGTTCCAGCAGCAGGGCCTTGAGCTTGGAGGCGGCCTGCTCGTTGCAGAGGTAGGCGTAGGCCTGCACATGCTGAATTTCGGAGAGCAGCACGGGCAGGGCGTCACTTTCCAGGCGCACCGTCACGGGGCCCAGCCGCGAGTCGAAGGGCAGGGTCAGGGTCGTGTCGTTGGCGCTGAGAATAGCAAAGGTGCCCACCCGCTCGCGCGTGCCGGCCGGCAGCACCGGAATCGGGCGCTGTTCCCCGTCGGCGTAGCCGCTGGCCTGCTGCAGGCCGAAGCTGACCAGCACCGAGTCCTGACCCGACGGGGCCGTGATAGTGAGCGTGTCGAGCGTGGAGGTAATGACCTGGCGCGCCTGACCAAGGCCCGGCTGGCCCGCCACGCTGAAGCGGGTGGTAACCTGGGCCGTGTCGGGGCCGTAGTTCAGGATTTTACCCAGCACCTGAGCCCGGTCGCCCTCCACCAGAAAGCGGGGCACGGCCAGCTCGGCCAGCAGGGCCTTGAAGGAGCGCAGCAGGCTGGAGGCGCTGCCCACGCGGCCGTGGTCGTCGGAGCCCAGCACGAAGGTGTCCCAGCCGGTCACGTCGTCGGGCAGGGTCACTTCGGTGCGGGCCTGGCCGCGGCTGTCGGTGATGAGCATGGGGCGCCACCAGGCATAGTCGCGGAAGTTGCGGCGCAGGGCCAGGTGCGGGTCACGGCCGGCCGGGTCGTTGCCGGCCCGGCTGGCCGCGCTGGTAATGAACAGCACGCCATTAGCCGCCCGGGCCCCATATGTTGCTACTGCCGCCGTACCCTTGAGCAGCTTCGCCGCGGCAATATCGGCCGGGGCCAGATCCTCCAAACGGCCGTTGAAAGGTAGCCCGTCGAGCATAATCAGGGGCTGCTCAGCAGCCGGCAAACTCGCCACGCCCCGAATCGTGACGCTGCCGGTTTGGGCCGGCGCTCCGGTAATGCTGACCCCGGCCACCCGGCCCTGCAGGGCGTTGACGGTAGAAACAGCGTAGGTTAATGACTGACGGGTTTGCGTGCCATAGCCGGTTACCACCACCTCCGAGAGCTGCTTGGTATCGATGGTCAGCCCCACGTTGATTTCACTGCGGTCAGTGGGTTTTTCGGTCTGAACGTAGCCGATGGAGCTAAACTGCAGGGTGCCGCCGTCCTGGGGCACCTGCAGCAGGTAAGTGCCGTCGGCATTAGTGGAAACGCCAATAGTAGTGCCCTTCAGCAGCACCGTTACGCCGGGCAGGCCTTCCCCGCTGTTCCGGTCGGTAACTTGCCCACTGATGGTGCGCCAGCCCGGCTGGGGCTCGGTATACTGCACCACGGCAATCGTGCGTCGGGCCTGCCGCAACTCATCTGCCGGTGTCGCGGGGCCTGGGTCCAGGTGGGTGGCGAGCAGGCGCAGGATGCGGCGGCTGAGCTGGCCGGCCGGCTGCCGGTCGGTGGGGCGCAGCTGCACGTAGGTCACGCCGTTGGCCTGCACTACCAGGTCTTCGGCCGGGGCCAGGCAGGTGCTGTCGGCCAGCAGCACGGCCACGCGGTAGCGTCCCGGGGCCAGGGCGTGCAGGCGGCCGGAGCCGGGCTGCAGCCGCTGAAAAGCCGGTTGGCCGGGCCGGGTCAGCAGCAGGTAGGCGGCCGTCGGAAACTGGTAATCCGGCCGGGCATCGGCGGGGCGCGGCGGCAGGCGTATTTCCAGGCGGCCCTGGCCCGGCGGTGTCTGCTGGGGCGTATCGAAGATGTAGCGGCGGCGCGGCGGGGCGGTCCATGGCGAATAGGCGGGCTGATACCGGGCCCTAAAGGCGGCTTCGGTCAGGGCAAAATCCCCGAAGGGCAGGGTGGCCTGCCCCGTTAAGCTGCTCAGATACAGCCGGCGGCCGCCCTCGAGGCTGCGCATTTTCAGCAGGCCCGGCGCAAAGTCGTAGCGAAACAGGGGCTCAAACAGGAAGCGCCGGCGCAGCCCGTCGGCGCGCCGCAAGAGCAGCGAATCGGGGCGGAACGGGCCGCTGACGCCGTAGCTGCCGTGTAGGCTGGTCGTGACGGGCCGCAGCAGATTGCCCTGCCGCACGCTGGTGGCCGCGGAAAAGGGATTGTCGATGAACAGCACCGAGCGGGTCAGGGCCAGTTCCTCGGCCGGCGTGAGGGTGGTGGGGCGGGCCTCCACGGTCAGCTCCTGGCAGGGCCGGTTCACGTCGATGCTGAGCGTGAGCTTGTGCAGGTGGCGCAGGTTCACGTCGTGCAGGGTCACCAGGCGGTTCACGGTACGGATGCTGAGCGTGTGCCGGCCCGGTTCGGCTACCAGGGCGTAGGGTTCCTGCTGGTTGAGCTGGTGCACGTAGGCCGGCACCCCGTCGATGTACACGGCCACCGGGGCCTGCACCCGGCCCGAATCGACCACGAACGGTGCTACCTGGGTCAGGCCTCCGGGCGCCGGCTGGTACTCGTAGAAAGCGCCCGACTCGGGGTACAGAAACCGGTAGAATTGCAGCGAGTCGAGGCCCAGCTGCCGGCGCCACTGCGGCCAGGCCAGCTGCTGCTCGGCCGCGGCGCGCGGGGTGTTGTCGAACGTGGCGCGCAGCCCGAACCGTCGCCGCGACACCCGGCCCACCACGGGCGGCTCGAAGCTGGGCAGCTCCGGGGTGGGTTTGGCCTGCCCAAACTTGCTGGTGGTGGCGTAGGCCGTCAGGTCGGCATTCGGCACGGGCCGGCCCCCACCGTCGGTAACGGTGAACTGCAGCTGAATCTTCTGGCCCGGATAGGCCACGGCCGGCTGCTCGGTGCGCACCACGAGCTGGCGCTGGGGCAACGCCACGGTGTACTCGGCCACCCGCAGCTGCCCGCCCCAGAAGTAATGCACCGACACCGCCCACGGCTCCTTGCCCGGCGCGGCGCCGGCCAGCTGCCAGGCCGGGCCGTAGCCGCGGTGCACCAGCTTGCTGCCCCGGTACACGTAGTACCAGAAGCTCAGGCGGCGCGGGTTTTCCACGGCCAGAAAAATCGAGTCGTGGGTGCGGTCGGAGCGCAGGGCCAGGCCGCTGTTGTCGGCCGTCAGCTCCAGTTCGGCCGTGCGCTGGTCGGCATCGGTCAGCGCGTAGGAGCCGGCCCGCGGGTCGAGGGCCACCGTGCGGGGCAGCATCACCGGGCCCGAAAACAGCTCCTGGTCGTCTGATTCGCCCTTGGTGAGGGTGAGCGTGGCTGCGTGGGGCACCGACCGGCCCAGGTGCTGATAGGTCAGGCGCACCGAATCGGCCACCAGCTCCAGCATCAGCTGGCCCGCGTCGCGGCGGTAGGGCACGGTCAGGGTTTCGGTGCGCCGCTCGTTGTCGGCGTTCAGAAAGGTGGCCTGCACCCGGTAGTCAAAATCAGCGGGCGGGAAAATGGCGGGCGGTAGGTTCAGGCGGGTTTCGCCGGTGGCATCCAGGGCCTGGCTGCGGGTCCAGAGCGTATCGGGCACGAATACCTGGCGCGCGACAAACGCCCCTACTGCCGCGCTGGGCACCACGCTGAGCCGCACGCGGGCGTCGAGCAGGTTAAGCTCGTTGCTGTCGGTGCCGCGCAGAAACACGGCCTGGGGCTGGCCCTGGCGGTGCTCTTTTTGGGCCGCGCGCAGCACGTAGCGGGTGCTTTTCAACTCGTAGTCTTCCAGCTGAAAGTGACTGGCGGCCAGGGTTTGTCCCCGGCGGTTGGCGAGCCGAAAGCCTACCCGGGTATTGGCGCGCAGGCCCAGCGTGTCGCCCAGGGGCAGGGCGTAGTGGTAGGAGCCGGGCCGCTGGGGCCGCAGCAGGGCTATTTTCTTTTCGGGGTGCCCCGGGCCGCCGCCCAGCCACAGCGTGAGGGGCTGGCGGCTGGGCCGGCCGCTGGAGCGCCGCAGCAGGCGCACCTTGAAGCGCAGCGTGTCGGCCGTGGGCCGGTACTTGGGCTTGCTCAGGGCCACGTAGCTGCGCCAGCGGTTTTCCTCGGTTTCTTCCCGCCGGGTTTGGCGCTGCTCCCGCACGTCGGCGCTGAACGGGGAGCGGACCAAACCCACCAGCCCCGTGGGAATGTAGGAAGCCTGCTTCAGGTCATGGCCCAGGTTCCAGAAAGGCGTGGTCAGGTAGCCCAGGGGAAAGCCGAACACGAGGCGGCGGCCGAGTTGCCCCAGCGTGCGGGCCTGCGGGCTGGGAAGCTGCTGCTGGATGAAATGAAAGGTCGTGTGGCCAGCCTGCGTCACGGCTACCAGGCCGCTGCGGCCACCTTTGGCCAGGCGGTAGGTGCGGGTGGCCGCGTCGAAAGGCACCGGGCGGCCCCGCAGGCTCACCTGGGCATCTTTGAGCAGGCGGCCCAAGGAGTCGCGCACCACCAGGGTTAGGTCCACCTGGTTGTCGAGCAGGGCCAGCTCCCGGCTGGTTTCGCTGCGCAGCCAGTACACCAGCTGCGGGCCCTCGGTGTGCGCCACCAAATAGTAGCCCAGCGGCAGGGGCCGGCGGCGGCCCGCATCCAGCACGGCATCCGTGGGAAACGAATCGACGGGCTGGGTGAAGAAGTCGGAGCGGGCCGCCGAGAGGTCGTGCTCGTAGAGGTGGCGGGCCTGTGCATCGGTCAGGCGAAACACCTTGGTCAGGTAGCTCGTCTGCCGGGCCCGCACCAGGCGCTGCTGGGCGGGGGCCGACAAAGCCAGCAATAGAAGGAACAGGAATAGTAGCGAATGGCGCATAGGCGGCGGGAATAAGAAGCTTGCTTTAGTAGCTGGATGCTACCAGGCCGCGTATTCCACACCGGTCCTCGTAAAATTTCGGGCTGCTTGCACAATACCGTGGTAGTGCCTGGTCATTTGACCTGAGCCACGCAGGCTCGGCGGCGTTGTGCGCTACTGCGTGGGGCCAGTATCCACGCGGGCTTCCAGCGTGGCCTGCACCGGGGCCGGCACCTGCGACATGACATCGTAGCCCGTGGCCTGCTCAATGGCGTCCACCGTGGTCCGGTACGAGCCCCAGGCGGTATCGAGGGCGTTGTCGTTGGGCGTGTCCACGGCAATAACCCGGGTGCTGGCCGACACGCGGCGCACGTCGTCACTGCCCTGGGGCAGCACCACAATTACTTTCCAGAGGCGCCGGGGTACGGTCACGCGGCCATCGGCCAGGGTTTCTTTATACCCATTTGAGCCAGTGCCGCCTTTGCCGTAATTACCCATAAGGATATATAGCTCATTGCCCTGATCCACCAGGGTGCGGCAGTAGCTTTCCAGACCAGCCCAGGGGCGCTGGTTGTTGTTGGGAGCCTGGGGCACCATGTTGGTCATCAGGAAGGTGGCCGAATTGTCGGCTATAGTCTTGGTGCGGTCGGCCGAGGGGCAGTTGTGGCCCCGGTCGAAGCCCGAGCCGGTGTAGCTGCCGGTGCTGACCTGGTACCAGCCGGCAGGCAACCCCGTATCGGCGCGGAAGTCATCCTGGCGGGCCGCCGAACCCAGCCATTCCGAGCTGAGGTGCCAGCTTACCCAATTGGGAATACCCCGGTCGCGGTGGTAGGAAACGGCAAACTGCGTTTTCAGCAGCAGATAATTCGTCGGCTGGCCTGGGTCGGCCGTGGCGCCGCTGGGGTTGCCCAGAGTCAGGTGCTCGGGCAAAGAAGCCGCGGGCGCTACGTCTTCTTGTTCTGAGGAACAGGCGCCCATCAGCAGGCTTAGCGCCAGCCAGGCGGCAGCGGTGGTTCGGGTAATGAGCATGCGTGCAATAGGGGAAATAGAGGGAGTGGAATTGCAAAGAACGGAACTGGAGGCCAAAGCCGGTCCCGCCCCGCCCTTAGGGCCCTGGGACGAGGCGTGGGGCGGGACCGGCCAGGAGCCCGGGTGTGGCCCAGGAGTATGCTGATATGGAAATAGACCCTACCAAAATGAAAGGGTTTGTAGCCCATTCTCGGCGGCGTTAACCGAGGTTGTGATTTTTGATAATTGATAATCAGTTAGTTGACTAGGTGCCTGAGTGTGTTGGCGGCGTGCGGCACTGGTCTTGGCAAAAGGCCCACATCACCAATCACCTAACACCTCCGCTCCATGGACCTTTTCGACAACCTCGCCAAAGCTGCTAAAGACTTCTTCGTCGAAGGCGACGATGCCAGCGCCCCGGGTAAGGCCGGTAAAGGCTCCGTACCGGCCACTGCCCCGGTGCCGCAGCAGCTGCCGGTGGCGCCCGGGCCCGGCACCTTCGCCCTGAGTCAGCCCAGCGTCACGCAGCCCGAACAGCGCCACCTCGACCACATTGCCACGCTGCTAACCGGCGACGGCAAGGACTTCGTGGCCTACACCAAAATGGTAAAGAGCATGGCTGCCAGCGGGCTGGCCGGGCCGGTGCTCTACCAGACGGCCTTTCACGCCTTTGCCGCCGTCACGGGCCTCGACGCGGCCACGCTGCTGACCTCGGCCGAGCAGCTGGACCACAAGCTGCAGGCCGACCGCAACAAGGTGCTGGAGCGGCACCAGGAAAAAATGGGCGAGCTGAAGATTCCCAACGCCCCGCCCAGCGCCATCGTGCAACTCACGGGCCAAGAGCAGCAGCTGCAGGCCGACCTGGCGGCGCTGACCAAGCAGCTGGAAGCCAAAAGCCAGCAGCTGCAGGCCACCCAGCAGCAGCTGGTTGCCGAGCGGCAAAAGGCCCAGGCCGCACTGGCGTCCTACGAGCTGGCCAACGCCACGGCCGCCGCCGACTTGAAAGCCCACCGCCAGGCGGCCCAGAGCTTTCTGCTGGGCCTGGGGAAATAAGCAGGGCACTCCGCTGCTCCGAAGTTCTGACTCCTGACTCCTGACCTCACACTGCACAACCTAATCATTTACCCATATGAACACACTTCTTTCACCCGGGCAATCCAATGAACTGCCCAAATGGCAACAGCCCGAAAAGGTAGCGGGCTGGGTTTTTCTGGCCGCGGCGGCTGGGGCCGGCATCTACTTCTGGGGCGAAATCGTGCCGTATCTGGTCGAAATCGTCTTCGATACCGTGAAGCTCGGCATCGGGCTGGGGGCGCTGTTCGTGCTGTTTCTCATCGTGACCAGCAAGCGCATCAAGGCCGGGCTCTGGTACGCCGGGCAGCGCATCTTCCGTACCATGGCCGGCATCTTCGTCGAGACGGACCCCATCGGCATCATGCAGGACTACATCCGCAACACGGAGAAGGAAGCCCAGAACATGGAGTCGGAAGTGGGCCACATCGAAGGGGCCCACGAGCTGGTGAAGCGCAAGATGGACGGCAACAAGCAGCAGCTGCAGGAGTACCTGCGCCTGGCCGACTCGGCGGCCCGCAAGGGCGAAAAGGACTTTGCCGAATCGTACGCCTCCCGGGCCGCCCAGCTGGAAGACTACAACAACCGCCTGCAGCCCATGCTGACCACCACGGCCAACGTGACGCTGGTGATGCGCCAGATTCTGAAGGCCGCCCTGCGCCAGATCGACAACTCCAAGTTCAAGGTCAACCTGCTCAAGGACGAGTACGAGCTGGTGAAGCGCACCAGCTCGGGCATGCGGGCCGCCATGAACATCCTGCGCGGCGACCCGGACAAGAAGTACTTCTTCGATATGGCCACCGACCGCGTGGCCCAGGACATGGCCCAGCAGCTGGGCCAGATCAAGCAGGCCATGCGCTATTCGCAGGAGTTCGTGAAGGAAATGGACATCCAGAACGGGGTGATGAGCGAGAAGGGGCAGCGCCTGCTGGAGAAATACCAGAAGGGCGACTTCAACACCCTGCTCAACGAAATGCCCAGCACGCTGGGCACCACGGCCACCGCCAAAGCCACCAACGATGCCTATTCTAATCTGCTTGATTAACGCCCTGCTCGCCACAGCGGTGCACTGCCTGCTGGGCTAAGGGTCCGGCCAATTCCCCTCCCTTTTTCAAATTCTGCGCATCAAGCGGCGTGGGTGCCCGAAGGGCGGGATGGTTCAATCGTTGAACGACGGCGGCGGGCATTTAGAATTCCTGTCTGGGAGTTGGCTGCAAACAGCACTTTCCTGCCCGCCCGAATTACTTTCTCTGACGGCGCGGCTGGCAAACCACCCCGGCCTGCGGCTACCCCTCCCTGAAGGAAGGAGGGGAACTCGAATAGCCAAAAACAAACAACCAAAAACCAATACCCAACATGACAACGCGTGGTAAAATCGTGATTGGCGCCCTGATTGTGGCGCTGCTCTACTTCGGCATCAACAAGCTCATCGGCAGTGGGGTCGTCTTTAAAAAGGCGGCTACCGAGTCGGTGCTGCTCAACTCCATTGAGCTGCCGACCCAGACGGCGGGCAGCCGCACCAACATTGCCGTGCCGCTGGCCCCGCTGCCGGGCAGTACGCCCACCGAAAAGGGCGCCCCGGTCACTTGGGAAGTAATGGCCTGGAACTCGCAGATGGCCGGCATGCTGGCCAACGGCGGGCCCCGCACCACCGAGGGCTCCAGCATGGCCGCCAACGGCATCAACCTGCAGATCGTGCGCCAGGACGACGTGGCCAAAATGCAGGCCGACCTGGTGAAAAACGCCCTGGACATGCAGAACAACCCTGAAACACCCGGCTTGATTGTGAGCATCATGGGCGACGGGCTGCCGGCCTTCTCGGCGGTGCAGAGCCAGCTGGAAAAAGCCGGCACGGGCTTGCAGATTCTGCCCTACAGCTGCGGCAAGTCGTTTGGCGAGGATAAGCTGATGGGCCCCAAGGAGTGGCTCGACAACCCCAAGGCGGCCCTGGGCAAGACCATTGCCTGCTACCTGCGCGACGGGGACCAGAACATTGCCCTGAAGTGGTGCGCCGACAATGGCCTGAAGGTAAACCCCGACGAAACCACCTACGACCCCGAAGCCGTGAACTTTATGGCCGCCCCCGATTTCCTGGCCGCCGCCGAGAAGTACATCACCGGCAAGCCCGAGCAGCGCACCAAGGTGGTGAAGGGCAAGGATACCGGCGTGAAAGTAGACGTGCCCGCCGATGCCGTCGCCACCTGGACGCCCGGCGACGTGAACATTGCCAAGCAGAAAGGCGGCCTGGTCAACATCGTCTCGACCAAGGACTACTCCAACCAGATGCCCAACATCATGGTCACCACCAAGCTCTGGTACGACGCCCACCCCCGGGAAGTGGAAGGCATCATGACGGCTCTGGCCGTGGCCGGTGACCAGGTGAAAAGCCACCCCGAGGCCCTGAGCCGCGCCGCCGATATTTCGGCCGAGGTCTACGGCGACAAGGACAAGCCCGGCGCTTACTGGCTGCGCTATTATAAAGGAGTGAGCGAGGCCGACCGCACGGGTGAAGTCGTGGAGCTGGGCGGGAGCAAGGCCTTCAACTTCAGTGACAACCTGGCGTTGTTTGGCCTCGAAGAAGGCGGCACCAACGTCTACGCCTCGGTGTACAAAACCTTCGGCGACGTGCAGAGCAAGCTTTACCCCAAAGAGCTGCCCAGCTACGTGCCCCTGGATCAGATGCTGGATTTGACCCTGCTCAAGAAAATGCAGAGCCAGTACAGGGGCAAGGCCATTGCCCCGGCCGACAAGCAGCAATTTGCCGCCGACGATGAAATCCGCCGGAGCGTGAGCAAGCGGGCCTGGAACATCGAGTTCGAAACCGGCAAGAGCACCTTCACGCCGGCCGCCGAGCAGGATTTGAACCAGCTCTTCGACGACCTGGTAGTGGCCGGCCGCCTCAAAGTTGCCGTGCACGGCCATACCGACAACCAGGGCGACCCGCAGAAAAACCAGCAGCTTTCCGAAGACCGGGCCCTGGCCGTGCAGCAGTGGCTGAGCCGCAAAAGCTCCAGCGCCTTCCCCGCGGGCCGCGTGCAGATCTACGCCCACGGCGCCACCGAGCCCCTGGCCAGCAACACCGCCCCCGACGGCCGCGCCAAAAACCGGCGGGTAGAAATCGTGCTGGGCAATTAAGTGGTGAACCCCACCCCCAACTCCTCCCAGCGGGGAGGGGTTGGGGTGGAGTACTTCGGCCGCGCCGCCAGAACAGCAAACTCACTAAATCACCACCTCACAGTATGAAAGAGCTATTTGCCCCGAATGCGCAGCCCAGCCGCCCGGTGTTTGCCACCATGGTGGGCGCCCAGCTGCTGGTACTGGTGCTGCTCTGGGCGTTTTACCCGCTGCAGTTGTTTCCCAGCCTGGGCGACGTGCTGCGGGCCTTAAGTGACCTAGTCACCAGCCAGGGCCTGATTCAGGAGCTGTGGGCCAGCATGACCACGGCCCTGCAGGCCCTGACCATCGGTACGGCGCTGGCCCTGGCTATTTCCTACCTCACGGCCCTGCCGTTTTTCCGGCCCATTGCCTACGCGGCCACCAAGATGCGCTACCTCACGCTCACTGGCCTCACGTTTTTCATGGCCCTGCTGCTGAGCACCGGCCACCAGGTCAAGCTCTCAGTGCTGGTCTTTGCCACCACCGTGTACTTGGTCACGGGTATGACCAGCGTGATTCTGACCACCACCCGGGAGGAAATGGACCACGCCCGCACCCTGGGCCTGGGCGAGTGGCGCAGCTTTTGGGAGGTAGTCGTGCTGGGCAAGCTGGATCTGATGCTCGAAGTCGTGCGCCAGAACTTCGCCATCATCTGGACCATGATTACCCTGGTCGAAACCCTCTACCAGTCGGAAGGCGGCATTGGGCTGCTGCTCTACAAGCAGAACCGCTACCTGCACCTCGACGGGGTACTGGCCATTCAGCTGGTGATTCTGGCCACTGGTGCCGCGCAGGACTACGTGTTCGGACTGCTGCGCCGGGTGTTCTTCCCGCATGCCGCCCTGACTGCCGCCAGCTAGGGAGCTAGACGCTTGTTGTTTATTTTTCAAACAATTGATATATACAACAAATTCATTTTCGCCTTTGTTGTCTATTTTTTGTGAATTGCAAAATAAACAACAAAGCGAATTCATTTCCGCCGAACGATAAACTCACCATTTCCCCAACTCACCGCCGCATGACTCCTTACTTTCACAAAGAACCCGTTTTGACTCTGGAAGGCGTTTCCATGAGCTACCAGGGCGAAGTGGTGCTGCGCGACATCAGCGCCCAGGTGCTGAACGTGGTGCGGCCCAATATGACTCAGGGCCAGGTTGTGGGCTTCTACGGCCGCTCGGGCATCGGCAAGTCGGTGCTCTGCCGCATCATTGCGGGCCTTACTGCGCCAGCCACCGGCACGGTGCGGGTCGGGGAGGAGCAGCACCCCGTGCAGCCCGGTGACGTGGGCCTGGTGCAGCAGCGCTACCCCTTGTTCAACCACCGCACCCTGGCCGACAACCTGCTGCTGGCCGCCGCCCGCAAGCACGAGCCCGAAGCCGCCAAGCGCGAAGTAGCCGCTTATCTGGAGCGGTTCCGGCTCGACCAGCACGGCAAGAAATTCCCGGCCCAGCTCTCGGGCGGGCAGCGCCAACGGGCCGCTATTGCCCAGCAGCTCTTGTGTTCCGACCACCTGATCCTGCTCGACGAGCCCTTCTCCGGCCTCGACGTGGCCATGATTGACGAGGTGAAGAAAATCATCCTGGAAGTCACCACGATGGATGAGCTGAACACGGTCGTCATCGTTTCTCACGACATTGCCACCACCACCGCCCTGTCCGACACGCTCTGGCTGATGGGCTACGAGCGGGACACTGCCGGCCAGCTGCTACCCGGGGCCACCATCAGCAAAAACCACCAGTACGACCTGGCCGGCATGGGCCTGGCCTGGCACCCCAACGTGGAAGCCGAGCCGGAATTCAACCGGTTTGTGGAGCAGCTGAAGGATGAAATCCGGGCGGCCTGAAATTGCCCTACTTTTGAACGCAGTAGCGCGAACGTTGTAGTTCGCGTACCAGAACGATACTCGTTGCACTGACGCGGGGTACTCGAACTGCACAGTTCGCGCTACACCAACTACCCCTTCTCACTACTCTCCCCATGCCTACCGGTACCCTGCTCATCATCGACGACGAAACCCGCCTGCGCCAGCTGCTGAGCCGGGTGCTGGAGCTGGAAGGCTACACGGTGCTGCAGGCCCCCGATGCCCGCCGCGGCCTGGAGATGCTGCAGCAGCACGCCGACGAGGTGCTGGTTGTCCTCTCGGATGTGCGCCTGCCCGATGCCCACGGCGTGGAGCTTATCCCGAAGCTGCGGGCCAAATACCCCGAGGTGGAAATCGTGCTGATGACGGCCTTTGGCACCATTCCCGACGGGGTGCAGGCCATGAAGCAGGGCGCGTTCGACTACCTGACCAAAGGCGACTCCGACGACCAGCTGGTGGTCATTGTGGAGCGGGCCGCCGACAAGGCCCGCCTGCAGCGCCGGGTGGCCGAGCTGGAGCGGCGCGTGAACCAGCAGCACAGCTTCGAAACGATGATAGGGGAGTCGGCGGCCCTGCGGGCCTCCCAGCACCTGGCCCGGCAGGTGGCGGCCACCGACAGCACCGTGCTGCTGGAAGGCCCCACGGGCTCGGGCAAGGAGCTGTTTGCCCAGGCCATTCACCAGGCCAGCCCGCGCCGCAGCAAGCCCTTCGTGGCCGTCAACTGCTCGGCATTTCCCAAGGATTTGCTCGAATCCGAGCTGTTTGGCTACAAGAAGGGCGCTTTCACCGGGGCCCTGACCGACAAAAAAGGCCTGCTGGAAGAAGCCCACGGCGGTACGCTGTTCCTGGACGAAATCGGGGAGCTGGAGCTGGGCGTGCAGGCCAAGTTTCTGCGCGTGCTCGAAACCCAGACCTTCACCAAGCTCGGGGCTACCACGCCCACCCAGATCAACGTGCGCCTGGTGGCTGCTACCAACCGCAACCTCAAGCTTGAAGCCAGTGAGGGCCGCTTCCGACCCGATCTGTACTACCGCCTCTCCGTCTTTACTCTCGACATTCCCCCGCTTAAAGCCCGACCCACGGATGTGCCCGTGCTGGCCGCGCACTTTCTGCAGTACTTCGCCGCCCGCCTCAAAAAGCGCCTGCCCGGGCTGGATGCCGAGTGCCAGCGCCTGCTGCAGGCCTACAGCTGGCCGGGCAATGTGCGGGAGCTGAAAAACGTGCTGGAGCGGGCTGCCATTCTTACGCCCGACAACGAGCTGGTGGGAGCGGGGCTGCTGCCCACCGAGTTTTATACCCAGCCCGGCACCGGCGCCGCCGCCCCCGACGACCCCCACGACCGGAGCCTGCGCGCGGTGGAGGCCCGCCACATCCGCCAGGTTATGGCCGACGTGGACGGCAACAAGACCGAAGCCGCCCGGCAGCTCGGCATCGGCCTGACCACGCTTTACCGCAAGCTGCAGGAGTACGGCCTCTCGGCCTGATCTTCCCTCATTTCCTACCTTCAATGCCCAGCCCGCCCGCTTTTTCCAAGTGGTGCCCTGGCGCCCTGCACCCATGAAATTCTCCCTGCTTTTTCTCTCGGCCTTCTTCTGCGCTACCGTAGCCCGGGCCCAGCAGCCCACTGCTGCCCCGGATTCGGCGGGCCCCGCGGCCGCGCCGTCCCTGCTGCCGGCCGGCCTCACGTTCTACGGCTTTGCCGACGCCTACTACGGCTACGACTTTACCGGCAAGTCGGCGCAGCGGCCCGGGTTTCTCTACGCGCACAACCGCGCCAACGAGTTTGCCCTGAACAACGCCGTGCTGGGCCTGCGCTACGAGGAAGCCCGGGTGCGCGGCGCTTTTGCCTTGCACACCGGTACCTACGTGGAGGCCAACTACGCCCCCGAGCCCGCCGTGCTGCGCAACATCTACGAAGCCTACGCCGGCTTTCGGCCCACGGCCAAGTCCTGGCTGGACCTGGGCGTTTTCAGCTCCCATATCGGCTTTGAGTCGGCCCTGAGCAAGGACAACTGGACGCTGACCCGCTCCCTGATGGCCGAAAACTCGCCGTATTACGAGGCCGGCGCCCGGTTCACCTACGAGCTTTCCCCGCAGCTCACGGCCACGGCCCTGGTACTCAATGGCTGGCAGCAGATCCGGGACGTGAACCGGGCCAAGAGCCTGGGCACCCAGCTGCAGTGGAAGCCCACCGAGCGGCTGCTGCTCAACTCCAGCACGTACTACGGCAACGACCAGCTCCCGGGGAACACCCGCCGCCGGCGCTACTTTCACGACTTCTACCTGAGCTACGCCGCTACGCCCAAGCTGTCCGTCGCCGGGGTGTTCGACCTGGGCGCGCAACAGGCAGAAACCCGGCGCCGGCACGATGTATGGCACGCCGGCGCGGCTTTCGTGCGCTACACTTATTCTGCGCAGTGGATTCTGGCGGGGCGGGTGGAGTACTATTCGGCCGGGCACGGCGTGCTGATCAGCTCCGTCATGCCCTCGGCTACCGACCCCAATACCGATGTGCAAGGCGCTTCGCTCAACCTGGATTATGCCCCCAGCCGCCACCTGACGGCCCGGCTGGAAGGGCGGGTACTGCGCAGCGGAACCGGCTTGTTTGTGGATTCGGATAATTTGCCGGCCAAAACCTACGGCAACCTTACCACCAGCCTTGCCCTGAGCTTTTAACGCTCAATTGCTATGACCTTAAAAAACCGAATCCGGCTGAGCGTGCTCACCATGCTGCTGCTGCTGCTGCTAGTGGGCATCTACAGCTACAGCGTGCTCCACGGCCTGGACCGCCGCGCCCGGCACGTGCGCCGGGCCAATCTGCACTCGGTGGCGCTGGGCCAGCAGATGCTCTGGGCCCTGAGCGGCCTGAGTCAGCAGCCGGCGCGGCCCATGGCCCTGGCCGAGTTTCGCCGGGCCCTGACCCGGGAAGGCGCCAACATTACCGAGCCCGGGGAGGCCGGGCTGGTCGACAGCCTGACCCAGAACCTGGCCGACTATCAGCGCCTGCTCGACAATGCCGCCCCGCTGGCGGCCCGCCAGACCGAATTGCTCCAGCTGCAGGCCCAGACCAACCGCCTGCTGACGATGAATCTGGCGGCCTCGGTGCAGCAGGGCGAGGCGGCGGCCCGGGCCGTGCGGGCCGCCAAAACCACGCTGCTCGTCATTCTGGTGCTGAGTACCGTGCTCGGGGTTAGTCTGGTGCTGCGGCTGCCGCGCATCGTGGTGCGGCCCCTGCGCCGGCTCAGCGCCGATATTGCCCTGGCCACCGACCCGGACACGGGGGCGCCGCTGCCCATTGAGCGCCAGGATGAAGTCGGTAACGTGGCCCAGGCCTTTAATCGGGTGCTGGGCCAGATGCAGGATTTGCGCACGGCCAGCCGCGCCGAGCTGATTATGCAGCGCAACCGCATGGAAAGCATCGTGCAGGGCCTCGACGAAGGTCTGCTGCTCATCGACCAGAACCGCCGCATCATTCTGGTGAATCCCGTGGCCAGTGAGCTGCTGGGCCAGCCCGCCGAGGCCCTGATTGGGCGGCTGGCCGCCGAAGTAGCCGAGCACAATGAGTTTCTGCAAACCCTGCTCACGGCCGAAGCCAGCGCCCCGCCGCACGAAACGGCCCAGCCGCCGGAATACACCGTGATGCGCCACGGCCAGGAAGCCTACTACCGGCTGTCGGTAAACCCGATTCTGTCTTACAACGACGTAACGGCCCAGACCGAGTTTGTGGGCCACATCCTCTCGCTGCGCAACATCTCCGACTTCAAGAAGCTGGATCAGGTCAAGTCCAACTTCCTGGCCACCGTCTCGCACGAGCTCAAAACCCCGCTGGCCAGCATCAACCTGAGCTTGAAGCTGCTCCAGGACGAGCGCACCGACACGGCCGAGCGCCAGCGCATTGCCGGCGGCATCCGCCTCGAAACCCAGCGCCTGCTGCGCATGGTGGGCGAATTGATTGACGTGTCGCGCCTCGACGCGGGCGTGGGCATCAAGCTCAACCCCGAGCCCGTGGCCCTGGCCCTGGTAATGGACTACGCCGACGACACCATCATGGCCCAGCTCGAGGACAAGCAGCTGGCCCTGCGCTACGAGTTGCCCGACGACTTACCCGCCGTGAAGGCCGATCTGGAGAAAACCACCTGGGTTGTTATCAATCTGATGGCCAACGCTATTCGCTACTCGCCGGCCGGAGAGTGCATCATTATCAGCGCCGAGCAGCGCGGGGCCCAGGTGCAGGTCAGCGTGCGGGACTGTGGGCCGGGTATCGCGCCGGAGTACCACGAGCGAATTTTCAAGCGCTTTGCCCATATTCCCAGCAAAGAGGGTGTGAAAAGCGGCTCGGGGCTGGGCCTGAGCATCTCCCGCGAGTTCATCACCTCCCAGGGCGGCGACTTGTGGGTGGAAAGCCAGCCCGGCCGCGGCAGCATTTTCCACTTTACCCTGCCGGTGATGGGTTGAGGGGCTGTGGCCCGGTCCATAAAAAAGGCCCCGAAACAGCGCTGTTTCGGGGCCTTTTTTATGCATACTGTCGGCTTCAGCCAGGGGCTAAAACGACACCTGATACTGGGCTACCACGGCGCTGCGGCGCGAGTCCACCACGTTTTCGTTGTTGCGCGTCACGTAGAAGGGCCGGTTCTGGTAGCTGAGCGTGAGCTTGGAGGAGTGGCCGGCCAGCAGCCAGTTCACGCCAGCATCGAAGAAGTGCAGGTCGTCGGCCAGGCGCTTGTAGTGCGAGTACTGGTAGCTGGCGTAGGGCATAAAGGTGGTTTCGCCCACCAGGTTGTCGCGCAGCTTGTAGCCGAGCTGGGTGTAGAACACGTTGCCGGTGCCGTACTGCGGAAATGCGTTGCCGAAGGCGCCCAGCAGCGCGTTGTTGGTGTAAGTGGCCGTCGTGGCCCGGGCATTGGTGGCCGGGTTCATCGGACCGTTGTTGCGCAGGTAGCCGGGGCCGTAGTCCAGGTGCATGCCCACGGCGTAGAAGTTCACACTCGGGGCGCCCTTGGCCGTGTCGGTGGGTGCGTCGTAATACACATCCACGGCGTACTGCTTCATGGCCTGGGTCAGGGTGTCGCGGCCGTTGTCGGCTTTATACCACATGGCCTGGGGCTGCACAATGGCGCCCGCGCCCACGTTGAACACGTTTTTCTTGCCCAGATACGTGCCGGCGTTGTAGGCCGTCAGGTTGCTTTCCTGGTCTTTGAACTGCCACATCAGGTAGGCCTGGTACTGGGGCTTGGCCGGGCGGCGCGAAAAGTTGGCGTTGCCGTTGAGCGCCGCCGCGCCGGCCGTGCCTTTCGTGACGTCCAGCACGTTGGACAGGGCCACGCGGTAGTCGAGCTTGCTGAGCTTGCCCTTGGCATAGATGCTGAGCTTGCGGCCGAACTGGTCGTTCACGTCGTTGGTCGTTTCGGCGACCAGGGGCAAATCGAGGCCCATGATGCTGCCCGTGGCCGAGGCCGTGAAGCGCGACAACCCGTTCCAGGCGCCCAGGCCCGTGCCCAAGGAGAGCTTGTTTTTGACCACCGCGTATTCGGCCACGGCGTCGTGCAGGAAGAAGCCCGCTTTGCGGTCGGAGAGGTAGCTGAAGTTGTTGATGCCGATCTGGGAGTAGATAAACACCCGGTCGGTCAGCTGCCCGAAAAACTGCATGCGGAAGCGCCGGATACCGATGTCGTAGGTTTCGGCCTTGTAGAATCCGTCGACCTGCGTGCCGGGGTTGCTCTGGTTGTAGCGCGCCCAGACCTGGTTGAGCAGGGTCATTTTGATGTAATGGCTGCCGTCGGGGTTAAGGGTGAGCTTGCCGTCCTTGAAAGTTTGTGCCTGCGTGTGCAGGGCGCCTGCCAGCAATGCGGGCAAAAGCAACCCGCCACGCCACCGGAACTGTGTCATGCGTACTTATTGAGTGAAAAAAAGAGAGGTCAGCGAAGCGCCCGCCCCGGGCCCGGCCGCAGAATTAGCAGTGGCCAAGCCCGGGGCGGGCGGAGAAAAAGGGTAGTCCGGTTTGGGCTGAGTTGCCGAAGCCATCCTGCGCCGGTCATTGCTACCAGCAAAAGTACAGCAACCCCATAAAATGCAACAGGGCGCCCCCGTGGGAAGCGCCCTGTTGTAAGCGAATAAAAGGCAGAAGGTTTTGGCCGTAAGCCAGAAGCGCCGCCTTTTTTAAACAAAAATTAGTTGAGCCACACCGTGTGCAGCAGCTTAAAGCGGTGCGGGGCATAGGCGTTGTAGTACGGCGCCTCAGCCTCAAACCCCAGCACGTGTACCAGCGGCAGGCCCTCCAGGTGCGACTCAACCACGCGCACGGGATACAGCTGGCCTTCCTCGGGCCAGTCGCCCACGTGGTTGAGGGGGCGGCTGCTGGCGTCGATGCAGCGGGCGTAGTCTACGAATGGGGCGTGGGCAGTGGCTTCAGCCAGGGTCAGGTTAGCAACTTCGTGAGCCATGGAGCGAAAGTAAGGAACCACCAGGGAGCAGTTCGATGGAAAATAGCGGCCCGGGGCAACAGAGCCCCGCAAGCTGGTAAACAGATTCCGGCCGTCCTAAACAACGCTGCGCACGTTGTTCGGATTCCGAAGATAGAAAATAACTTCAGTTTACAAGCACAAAGCGGCGGAAACCGGCCACTATCTTTCCGACCGTATTCCGGCCGCTTTTTCGTTGCTTGCGCCTCCATTACCATTGCCCACCCATGGAAACAGCCCAGATTACCCGGATAAGCAAATTTTTGAGCCTACACCTGCGCCACCAGCCCCAGGCCCTGGGCCTCGAGCTGGAGGAAGGCGGCTGGGTCAAGGTAGAAGAGCTGCTGCGGGGCTGCGCCGGCCAGGGCCTGCCCATTACCCGCGCGCAGCTCGAGCAGGTAGTAGCCGATAACGACAAGCAGCGCTTTGCCTTCGACGCCTCCGGTACCCGCATTCGGGCCCAGCAGGGCCACAGCGTGGAAGTGGACTTACTTCTGGTGCCGGCCGTGCCGCCCGCCGTGCTCTACCACGGCACCGTCGCGGCCGCTTTGCCCGCCATTCGCCAGCAGGGCCTGCAGAAAATGCAGCGGCACCACGTGCACCTCTCGCCGGATGAAGCCACTGCCCAGCGCGTGGGCCAGCGGCGCGGCCAGCCCGTTATTCTGACCGTCGATGCCGCCGCCATGCGGCAGCAAGGGTGTGTATTCTACGAGTCCGGTAATGGTGTCTGGCTGACGGAGCAGGTGCCCGCCCAGTATCTGCGGGAGCTGTAAGCCGGCTTATTTGCCGCCCAGGTCCGGCTTCAGCCGCGTATCGAAGGGGTGGGGCTCCAGGGCTACCATCTTCAGCTGGCTGTGGGAGGGGTGCAGCGGGTTGAGCAGGTAGTTCCATTCGGTGGGCGCGTGGGCCGAGGGTACTTTCATAATCCAGAACTCCGCCTGCTCGATCCAGCTGCGCGTGAGCTGGGCTAGCTCCAGCGGGTAGGGCAGCTGCTGCCAGTTGGGCGGCAGCTGCTCCACGGCTACTTCTTTGATGGGCGTATCGGCGGGTACTTCCAGGGTCAGGGCGAAATAGTTGCGCGGCAGCGAGGGCGAATTGGCCAGCACTTCCAGCTTGGCCAGCGACAAATGCTCGGACGTGTAAAGAATCTGGGTGCCTTTTTCGTGCCAGCGGCCCGAGTAGTAGAGGCCGCCCTGGCCGGTGAGGTCCTGAATGTAGGGGTGTTTGCCGAGCCGGTAAAGGCGCATGAGGAAGCGGATTCAGCGAAAGAAAAGCAGGGGGGAAGCCCCTGCGAAACCAGGGGCAGGGTAGTACAGCGGGAGCCCGCCGGCGTTGTTTAGGAGTAGATGCCGTACTCAATCCGGCCCAGGATTTCGCGCACCTGTTCCCGCCCGATGGCCGAGGACAGCAGCTCCTTGGGCCGCACGCCGCCCAGGGCTGGGTTGGGCGTTTCCAGCCAGTGGTGGAAGTCATCCTGATCCTCGAATACGTCCAGGCCCTTGGCCAGCACGGCCGAGAGCTGAATGGTTTTCTCCGCCTCGTCCAGCGTCAGGGCCCGCTTGGCCTGCTCGCGCCGGGCCAGCGTGCTTTCCGACACGCCCAGCACCACGCTGATTTCCTTGTTGGAAAAGCCCAGCCGCTGCTGCAATGCCCGCAGGGCCTGCACCGAAAGGCCTTTCAGGGCCACGGCCAGCAGGTCCAGCTCGTTGTGCACCAGCTGCGGGATGACGGCGCCACCGCCCATCAAATCAACCATGGTGGCTACGGGGGTTTTACGCATGATAGTCATTTGCTCTTTTTTTACTCGTCATTTGACGGCAATATACGCAATAACTCGGGAGCCGGTCTAAAAATTCAAAAGCCGGTGCTGCTGGCCTAAGCTGCAGCGAACTTGCTAATTTGCCGCCTGAATTTCTTTCCTATGCCTGCTGCGCTAAGTACCGAACAGATTATTTCCCGAACGGCCGATTTCGTCCGCGACAAATTCCTGGGCGAGGGCTCGGGCCACGACTGGGAGCACATCCGCCGGGTGTGGCACACGAGCCGGGCCCTGGCGGCCACCCTGCCCGCCGCCGACCCGCTGGTGACCGAGCTGGCCGCCTTGCTGCACGACGTGGCCGACTGGAAGTTTCACGCCGGCGATGAGGAAGCTGGCCCCCGCGCCGCCCGCACCTGGCTGCTGGGCCTGCGCGTGGACGAAGCCATAATCCGGCGCGTCGAGACGATTATCCGCGAGATTTCCTTTAAGGGGCTGGGTGTACCTACGCCCATGAGCACGCCGGAGGGCGAAGTGGTGCAGGATGCCGACCGCCTCGATGCCATCGGCGCCATTGGCGTGGCCCGGGCCTTTGCCTACGGCGGGCATAAGGGCCGGCCCCTGCACGATCCGGCCATCGCGCCCGTGGTGCACGACTCCTTTGAAAGCTATAAGAAAAACACGGCGCCCACGCTGAACCACTTCTACGAAAAGCTGCTGCACCTGCGCGAGCGGCTGCACACGCCCGCCGCCCGCCAGCTGGCTCAGGAGCGCCATCAGTTTCTGGAAACCTTCCTGACGCAGTTTCTGCGCGAGTGGGAGGGAGCGGACCTAGCCGAGCTGAACACCCCGGCATAAATTTTCAGGCGTGCTACCCCGGAAGAAGGGTGGTGGCCCCCGAATTTCTACCTTTGACCCATGAAGTTTCGCCTGTTTGCATTGCGCTTTCTTGTGCCGCTGGCTCTCTTGCTGGGAGCTGCCTCCTGCCGTACCTGCCCCATGGCCTCCTGCCACACGCGCAAGGTGCACTTTCACAACGGGGCCCGCTACCGGGGCCAGCCGCTTTGGAAAAAACAGAACCCGGCCGTGGGCGAAAAAATCAAGACCTACAATCCCAAGTCCGGCACGCATAAGGCCGATAAGAGCAAGCCAAAAGAATAGGCTGTATTAGGCAAAACGGGCCTTTTTTCGTATCTTGCGGGCTTCTCGCAGTACTCATTCACTGGTGCCGAAAGCTCCTCTTTCCAGGGGCCTAGGCCGACTTAGATTTCCCTATGGCGGAAGGCGAAAAGATCATTCCGATTAACATTGAAGACGAGATGCGTGGCGCCTACATCGATTATTCGATGTCGGTCATCATCTCCCGGGCTCTGCCCGACGTGCGCGACGGCCTGAAGCCCGTGCACCGCCGCGTGCTCTACGGTATGTCGGAGCTGGGCGTATCCTACAACAAAGCCTATAAAAAGAGTGCCCGTATCGTGGGTGAGGTGCTGGGTAAGTACCACCCCCACGGCGACTCGAGCGTGTACGACACGATGGTGCGCATGGCCCAGGACTGGAGCCTGCGCTACCCGCTGGTCGACGGGCAGGGGAACTTCGGCTCTATCGACGGCGACTCGCCGGCGGCCATGCGTTACACGGAAGCCCGCCTCAAGCGCCTCTCCGATGAAATGCTGGGCGACCTGGACAAGGACACCGTTGATTTCCAGCCCAACTTCGACGACTCCCTGGAAGAGCCCAGCGTGATGCCCTCGAAGTTTCCGAACCTGCTGATGAACGGCACAACGGGTATTGCCGTGGGTATGGCTACCAACATGGCGCCCCACAACCTGACGGAAGTGGTTAGCGGCATCATTGCCTACCTCGACAACTCGGAAATCACCATTGCCGAGCTTATGGAGCATATCACCGCCCCGGACTTTCCCACGGGCGGTACCATCTACGGCTACGAGGGCGTGAAGCAGGCGTTCGAAACGGGTCGGGGCCGCATCGTGATGCGCGCCAAGGCCCACTACGAAACCCTGCCCAGCGGCAAGGAGCAGATCGTCATCACCGAAATTCCCTATATGGTGAATAAGGCCTCGATGATCGAAAAAACCGCTGCTTTGATCAACGAGAAGAAGATCGAAGGCATCAGCGACCTGCGCGACGAGTCGGACCGCGACGGTATGCGCATCGTGTATGACCTGAAGCGCGACGCTATGCCCAACGTGGTGCTCAACCAGCTCTACCGCTACACCCAGCTGCAAAGCTCGTTCGGCGTCAACAACGTGTGCCTGGTGAAAGGCCGCCCAATGACGCTCAACCTCAAGGAGCTGATTCACTACTTCGTCGAGCACCGCGCCGACGTGGTGGTGCGCCGCACGCGCTACGAGCTGGCCGAAGCCCAGAAGCGGGCCCACATCCTGGAAGGTCTGCTCATCGCCCTCGACCACCTCGACGAGGTAATTGCCCTGATCCGTGGCTCCCGCGACGGCGACGTAGCCCGGGCCCAGCTCGTGGAGCGTTTCGCGTTGAGCGAAATCCAGGCCCGTGCCATTCTGGACATGCGTCTGCAGCGCCTCACCGGCCTGGAGCGCGACAAGATCGTGGCCGAATACGAGGAGCTGATGCGCCTGATTGACCACCTGAAAGCCGTGCTGGCTTCGGATGTGCTCCAGCGTCAGATCATCAAGGACGAGCTGCTCGATATTCGGGAGCGCTACGGCGATAAGCGCCGCACGATGATCGAATACGCCGGCGGTGACTTCTCGATGGAAGACATGATTGCCGACGAGAGCATGGTTATCACCATCTCCCGCGAAGGCTACATCAAGCGCACCGCGCTGGATGAGTACCGTACCCAGGGCCGGGGTGGCGTGGGTGCCCGGGGCGCGGCTTCCAAGCAGGACGACTTCACGGAGCACCTGTTTGTAGCTACTACCCACGAGTACCTGCTGTTCTTCACCGAGCTGGGCCGCGTATTCTGGCTGAAAGTATACGAGGTACCGGAAGGAGGGAAGAACGCCAAAGGCCGCCCGATTCAGAATCTCATCGAGATTCCGCGCGAAGATGCCGTGCGCTCGGTGCTGAACGTGCGTGGTCTGCGCGACCCGGACTACCTGGAAAATACCTTCCTGATGTTCTGCACCGAGCAGGGCACCGTGAAGAAAACGCCCCTGGAAGCCTATTCACGGCCCCGGACGGCCGGTATCAACGCCATTACCATCAACGAGGGCGACCGGCTGCTCGACGTGCAGCTCACCACCGGCACCAGCGAGATTGTCGTGGCGCTGCGCTCGGGTCGGGCGGTTCGTTTTCCTGAAGGCAAAGTGCGCTCCATGGGCCGCAATGCCGCCGGGGTGCGCGGCATCAGCCTGGCTGATGCCAACGACCGGGTGGTAGGCATGGTCTGCATTTCGGACCCAGCCTCGCAGGAGTTGCTGGTCGTATCCGAAAACGGCTTCGGCAAGCGCAGCTCGCTCGACGAGTACCGCGTTACCAACCGGGGCGGTAAGGGGGTTCGGGCCATGAAGATTACCGATAAAACCGGCGCGCTGGTTGCCATCAAGGACGTCCAGGACTCGGATGATCTGATGATTATCAACAAGTCCGGTATTACCATTCGCTTGCGGATGAGCGACCTGCGCACCATTGGTCGGGCTACGCAGGGCGTGCGGCTGCTGAAAATCAGCGCCGGCGACGAGATTTCGTCGGTAGCCAAGGTAGCCGCCGATGACAAGGATACGGACGCTCTGGAAGGTGAAGCCGGCCCGAACGGCAGCCCGGAAGCAGGAGAGGGCCCGGCCCTGGACGCTACCGGTGCCTCCGAAGATGCCGATGTAGCCGCCCTGACAGATCCGGATACGCTCAGCGCAAACTAAGTAAGTTAAGAAAGGCTTGAGTACTTTCGGGCACGGTATTCGTTTTGAATGCCCGACTGAAAGTGCTCAAGCTTTTTCCTTTCCCCGCCGCCGGTTAGCTGAACCAAGTGTTTCTTCCGGTGGTTTCTTTTCCAATTCCTTCCACTCATCCACCATTATTCTTCAGCAAGAACCCATGAAGAAGATTTTTCTGACGCTCGTAGCGGCGGCGGCCCTGCACACTGCTTCGGCCCAAAACTCGGCTGTTACGAATGCTATTCTAAACCAGCGCAGCGGCCTGCTCGACAAAGCCCAGGCGGATATTGACAAGGCCATTGTCAACGAGAAAACCTCGGGCAAAGCCAAAACCTGGTACACGCGGGGCGAGATTTACGAGCAGATGGCGGCCAGCCCCATTTATGGCAAATCTCTGAAGCCCGGCGAGGGCACGAAAGTGGCCTATGAGTCGTATAACAAGACAGTAGAGCTGGACAGCAAGACCGGCGAGTTTGGCAAGCTGGCTGTGCAGAAGCTGGATAACCTCTACGGCCTGGCCCTGAACGCCGGCGTGGAGAGCTACAATGGCAAAAACTATGACGCTGCCCTGGATTCGTACCGCATGGCGCAGCAGATTCGTCCGCAGGACACGACGGCTTTCCTGTACGCGGCCTATGCGGCCGAGGCGAAGCAGGATTTTGCCACGGCCAAGGATACCTACAACAAGCTGCTGGCCATGAACTACAAGTCGCCGGGCTTGTATGGCCGGATGCTGCAGATTGCCCGCCAGGAAAAGAACGATGCGGAAGCTATGAAAGTAGTGCAGCAGGCACTGGTAGCTTATCCCACCAACAAAGCCTTCATGCTGGAGGAACTGAATATGTACCTGAGCTCAGGTCGTGGGCAGGAAGCAATTGGTAAGCTGGAGAAAGCCATTGCGGCCGATCCGACCAATGGCAACCTGTACGCCGTTCTTGGTTCGCTCTACGATCAGAGCAAGCAGTCTGATAAAGCTCTGGCGGCGTACCGCAAAGCCGTGGAGGTAGATCCAAACAACTTTGACGCTCAATTCAACCTGGGCGTGTATAACTACAACAAGGCCGCCGATATGTACACCAAAGCCAGCAAGATGGATTTGGCCGCGTATCAGAAGTCGGGTAAAAAACTGGAAGCAGACGGCAAGAAGTACTTCCAGGAGTCGCTGCCGTATTTCGAGAAGGCGCTGCAGATTCAGCCCAATGACCGGGCCGTTATTTCTTCGCTGCAGAAAGTGTACGTTCGCCTGGGCCGCACTGCGGACGCCGAGAAGATGAACACCAAGCTTCAGGCTCTGAAATAGCACCTGCGCAAGTAGGGGATATTAAAATACGCCCGAATGTGATTCGGGCGTATTTTTAAATACTTTACTTAACATAATATAAATTATAAGACAATCGTATCTGTTTAGTCTGCCCATTGACCTACTTCAAGATGAACTTATAGTAATTCTGAGTGGCCCGTTGGACGTAGTGGTTGCAGAGCAGTTATCTACCTCACCCAGTCAGTCTAGAATATGTACGGATTTGACGTGCTCCATACCATGAAGAAATATGCTGCTGTTGGCTCCAGCTATGTACGCGCTGGGCACGGCGGTCGAATTCTAGCCGCCGTGACGGCGCTCAGCGGCACAGGACGCAAAATCAGGCTACCATCTCCTACAAAATCTCGCAGTCGCTCATCGAACCCTTATTGTACAGAGTTGAGGCTGCTGAGCTGAACCAAAGGCAAAATTTGCGGAGCAGCTTAGCGTAGTCTGCAAAAAGACGGATTCACGGCGGTACCTGACAAAGCTTCAACATATGTACTGTATGTGCACAAAGAAGCAAGCTCAAAGTTCTAGTGAAAGAGGCCGTTGGATTATGTCGCAATCATATCGTGTCTCTTGTTGTAAAGCTATCCTGTAGGACCTTGAGCAGATCATACAAATGGATGCTAGTGTGAGTAGCTCAGCATAAAGCAGTGATGTAATCAACCAAAATTCCCACTAGCCTCTCTCCTGCTATCATAGTTTACTTCTGCAGAGGCCTGTTCAAAAATGAGTGTACAGGGCATTAGGTTGGCGATAGACTGTCTGGAGGACAATAGAAAGCGCAGTCTATTTAGCCAGGCCGCCCCTGTCGTCCGCCCGGCCTTATGTATGATTGGTATTTTTTATACTTGATAGTAGATTGAGTGCTGTTAACATTATGGATATAGGCAAAATAGATAAGCAAGTCGATAGAAGTAAAAAAAAGTATAAAAAAGCTTAATTATTATGGGCTTTTTTATACTTTGTACTACTTTTATGTGCTTATGTTTATTATACTTGCTGTAGATTGTATTTAACACCACTTCAGTATATGCCTAAAACCATAGACTATCCACGCACCAGCTATATGAGTGCTTGGGAAATAGCAGAAGTAGTAGATGACACGGGTGGCAAATGTGCTATTGAAACCTGTGCCCGCAAACTGAATAGAAAGGTTAGTGGCTCTTTTAAAGCCATCATTGGCTCAGCCGTTAAGTTTGGCCTGGTAACCAGCAAGCGGGAATTGCTAACTACCACCAATCTATTTCGGCGCATCAAGCACGCGTATGACAAGCAGGAAGAAAAGGTGTTTCACAGGGAGGCCTTCCTGCATCCACCCTTATTCACACAGATCTGCCGTAAGTTCCGAAACAGAGAGCTACCGGTGCATATGTTTGACGTAATGCTGATCCGGGAGTTCGGGGTAGAGGAAATTAATGCCCAGGTAGTCTCCAAGGCCTTCGTGGACGGTGCGCGCATGGTGGGCGTCATGGATGAGCGCAATGTGGTGGCGGATATAGACCAACTGGCAGCCCAACAAACTCCCCGGCGGGAACTAGCCAGCACGGAACTCCCCCAGAACTTATTCCGGGCTCCTACTACTCCTTCGCTTATACCAGACACCCCGGCTGGTATAAAGCCCGAGCCGACCTTTGTACCACCAGTAACATCAGCTAAGACGCATGATGCTGTATCCAGTCTGTTTGGCCTAGATACAGACGGCCTGGACGGCGAAGAGGCCTCAGAAGATACAACTGCAGCTTCAGGCCCTACTGTGTATTCGGGAGGGCCGGCTCATGTATTCGGAAGCTTCCCGCCACCCGAAGCAACGACGGGTGCTGGTCAGACGCTGCCGGTTGCTCAGCCGCGGGCAATGGAAACTACGCCAACAAGTGCGGGGCCAACAGCACCAACCCAGCTACAGGAAGGCTACTTCATCCACATCAGCGGCCCTGGAATCGACACCCAGCTCACTGTCCAGGACGTTGATGACCTGCAGATCGTAAGCATTCTACTGGAGAAAGTACGGAAACAACTCAGCCGCTGACAGATTGACGCACCCTCCTACTACAGTCAAACTACGACTCTCATTGGCTTATTTACTTTTTATGTTAAGCAGATAAATACCCTTAGACCCGCGTTGCATTGACATCCTGGTCCTGTTGCTCCCGGCGCAGGAGCAGGATGTTGCGCGTATACACGACCGTACCGAAGACATTTCCCAGCATAAGAACAGCATCAAGACGCAGTATGGCATACGTCAGGATGAGCACGGAGCCCGCCAGACTCACGATCCAGAAGCCCAGGGGCAGCACCGACGTACCCTGCCGTTCGGAGTAGAGCCACTGGTATACAAACCGCAGCAAGAACACCGCCTGCCCTACCGCTCCCAGCATCAGCCACCCCCCGGGAATGGCCGTGTGCAGCATAGCCCGCAGACTAAAGTGCGGGGAGCCGACGCTAAACCAGGCCAGCATGGCCAAAGGAAAGCCATAGGCCGCCAGGCGGAACCACCGACCGAGCGTGCGCCATTCGCCCAGCAGCTGCAGGTTTCGGATGTAGATGCCATAGCTCAACAGTTGCGCCCCCAGAATGATGGGGTCGTGGCGCAGCATGCCGTAGAGAATCATCAGCAACGAGGACAGCAGGCTTATTTTCCAGAACAGCGTGGGCACCAGTACCCGCCGGGCCCGCTCGCTCTGAATCCACTGCAGCACGATACGGCTGGAAAATAACAGCTGGGCCGCCAGGCCGATACCCAAGGCCAGCGTCTGGGTGCTCATCGGGGGCCCGCCTCGGGGGCATCAACAACCCGGGATTCGGCCCGCAGCACCTCCCCGACTTCGTAGTTCTTCCAGCGGCTGCGGATCCAGCGGAAGCCGAAGGTATCGACCAGGGGCTTCCAGGCACGGTTCCAGAGCGTGTACTTCGCCGTGCCGGCAAAGCGGGGAAAGTGCTGCACCTCCACTTGGTGCACCCGCCCCCCCTGCAGCTGCACCAGGGCGCCCAGGAAGCGGTGCATGCCGTGAAACAGCGGCAGCCGCCGGGCATATTCCATCTTGAGCATCTTCAGGGGACAGCCCGTGTCCTGAATTCCGTCGTTGATGAGCGTACGGCGCACGGTATTGGCCAGCTTCGAGGACAGCTTCTTGACGAAGGAATCCTGGCGCTTGGCCCGGATTCCGTTGACCATATCGTATTCGGGGAAGAACGCCAGGAAACGCAGAAAGTCCAGCGGGGTGGTTTGAATATCGGAGTCGATGTAGCCCACCAGGGTGCTGTGGCAATGGTCGATGCCGGCCTTGATGGCCGTGCTCAGGCCCTGATTGCGCGAGAGGGAAACAAACTCGTAGCGCACGTCCTGCCCGCAGATGCCCCGCAGTAGGGCCAGGGACCCGTCGGTGCTGCCATCGTTAATAAAGAGAACCGTAGTGGGCAGCGGAGTCTGGGACAGAAACCGGTTCATCTCGACCACAAACTGCGGCAGGCTTTCTTCCTCATTATAGACGGGCACCAGCACGGTCAGGCTTTGGGTGCTCAGATACGACGACGGCAGGGACGGCATAGGGTACAAGGGCTAGGAGGCGCAAAGTAGCAACAAAAACCGCCGTGCGTTTCCCCACGGCGGCACTGCCTGCCTAGTACGCAGGAAAAACAGGTTTCGGCTACTCCCGCAGAGCCCGGGGTACAGCCTGCCGGCCTTACTCCGGCCGGCGCGTCCCGGCGGAAATGGTGCTGTGGCGCTGGCGCAGCACGGCTACCACCTCCTCCAGGGTAAGGCCCGCGGCCGTGAGCAGCACCAGCAGGTGGTAGAGCAAATCGGCGGCTTCGCCGGGCAACCCGGCGCGGTTGCCGGCCACGGCATCAATGACAGTTTCGACGGCCTCCTCTCCCACTTTCTGGGCTATTTTGGGCATACCCTTGCGAAACAGCGAGGCGGTGTAAGACTTGGGGTCTTCCTCGGGATGCGTATAGCGGCGCTGCACCAGGCGCTCTAGCTCGGCCAGAAAGCCTACCGGCGGCGTGGGCAGGGCCCTCTGCTCGGGCTGCTCGAAGCAGCTGGTAGTGCCCCGGTGGCAGGTGGGCCCGTCGGGAATGGCCCGGATGAGCACCGCGTCGTTGTCACAGTCGGGGTGCAGGCTCACGACCTGCAGGAAGTTGCCGGAGGTTTCCCCCTTGGTCCAGAGCCGGCTTTTGGAGCGGGAGTAAAACGTCACCCGGCTTTCCGTGCGGGTCTTTTCCCAGGCTTCCTCATTCACGTAGCCCAGCATGAGCACCTGCCCCGTCGCGGCATCCTGCACCACGGCGGGAATGAGTCCGTCGGGCATTTTCTTAAAGTCGAGTTCCATTCTAGTAGTGCTTGGTGCTTCTGTGCTGTTATGTAGGATAATCAGGGCGTACAACCAGGGACAAGGCCTACAGCCGCATGGGAATCCCCTGGGCCTGCAGATGCTCTTTCAGCTCCCGGATACCGATTTCCCCGAAGTGAAAGATACTGGCGGCCAGGCCGGCGTGGGCCTGGGCCTGCTGGAACACCTGGGTGAAATGCTCCATGCGCCCGGCGCCCCCACTGGCCACCACGGGAACAGACACGGCCCGGGCCACGGCCCCGGTGATGTCCAGGGCAAAGCCGTCCTTGGTGCCGTCGTTGCTCATGGAGGTCAGCAGCAGCTCCCCGGCCCCGCGGTCGGCGGCTTCGCGGCACCAGGCCACGGCATCCCGCTCGGTGTTGTGCGTGCCAGCCCGGGTATAAATCTGCCAGCCGGCCTGGGGAGTGTAGCGCGCATCGGCGGCCACCACGATGCACTGGCTGCCGAAGCGGCGGGCCAACTCATCAATCAGCTCGGGCCGGTGCAGGGCCGCCGAGTTGATGCTCACCTTGTCGGCTCCATTCAGCAGGAGCACCTCCACGTCGGCTACGGTACCGATGCCGCCCCCCACCGTGAAGGGTATATCCAACTCCCGGGCCACGTCGCGCACCAAATGAATAAGCGTGGTGCGCTTCTGATTCGTAGCCGTGATATCGAGAAACACCAGCTCGTCGGCTCCTTCCTGGGCATAGCGGGCGGCCAGGGCCACCGGGTCGCCGGCGTCGCGCAGGCCCTCGAACTGCACACCCTTCACGGTGCGGCCGTCTTTCACGTCGAGGCAGGGAATAATTCGTTTGGTCAGCATAAAAGCGTTGTTCAGATCAGGATGCGGCTACAGAAACGTGCGCAGGTCGGCCAGGGTGATGGTGCCCTCGTAAATGGCTTTACCGATAATGGCTCCGTGCATTCCCACCTCTACCAGCGCCTCCACGTCGGCCAGGGTTGTCACGCCGCCGCTGGCCACTAGCCGGGCCGCCGGCAATTGCGTGCGCAGCTCCCGGTACGTCACCAACGACGGTCCCTGCAGCTTGCCATCCTTGCTGACATCGGTGCACACAAAGGTGGTGGCCCCATCCGTCAGGTAGCCCCGGATAAACTCGGCCACCGTCCGCTCCGACTGCTCGGCCCAGGCATTGATGGAAATATGGTTGTCGCGGAAGTCGGCCCCAATCAGGATGCGGTCCGCCCCGAAGGTTTGGAGCCAATGCTGCACCGTGGCGGGCTCGCGCACGGCAATGCTGCCGGCCGTAATCTGGGCGGCCCCGGCGTCGAAGGCCTGCCGCACGGCCTGCTCGCTCTGCAAACCACCGCCGAAGTCAATAACCAGGCTGGTGTGGCGGGCAATGCTTTCCAGCACCGGCAGGTTTACGGGCTGGCGGGCCCGGGCCCCATCCAGATCCACCAGGTGCAGGCGGCGCACCCCGGCGGCTTCGAAGCGCTGGGCTACCGCCAGTGGGTCGGCATCATAGGTGGTCTGCTGGGCAAAGTCGCCCTCGGTCAGGCGCACGCACTGGCCCCCGATAAGGTCGATAGCGGGAATTATTTCCATGGGAGAATTAAAGCTTCAGGAAGTTTTCGAGAATGCGCGTGCCCACCGGCCCGCTCTTCTCGGTGTGAAACTGCACGGCGTAGAAGTTCCGGTGCTGCACGGCGGCACTAAAAGGCAGCGGGTACTCGGCCTCGGCAATAGTGTAGTCGCCCACCGGGGCGTAGTAGCTGTGCACGAAGTAAACGTAGTCCTGCTCGCGTAAGCCCTCGAACAAGGGCGACCGTAGCCGCTGCAGATTGTTCCAGCCCATATGCGGTACCTTGAACTCGGCCGCAGCCGGGAAGCGCTTCACCTCGAAGGGCAGAATGCCCAGCATGGTCGCATCGTTTTCCTCGCTGTGCGTACCCAGCAGCTGCATGCCCAGGCAGATACCCAGGAAAGGCTGGGTAAGCGTGGGCAGCACTTCGTGCAACCCCTGGGCCCGCAGCTCCTGCATGGCCGACGCGGCTTCGCCTTCGCCGGGAAACAGGATCTTGTCGGCCCGCCGAATTACTTCCGCATCGGCCGTCAGGGTGGCTTCTACGCCCAGGCGCTCCAGGGCATACAGCACCGACTGTACGTTGCCGCCCTTATAATCAATTACCGCTATTTCCATTTGTGGATGACGCGCTTTTACTCATTTGTGTATACAAGAAACCAGCCCGCAATTCTCCCTTTTCTGTATTGCCTGCTGATTTCCCAGGAAACCCAGACACAAGCTTTATCCAAATGTTAAAACATTTGGATAAAGCCTAGAGAATACCCTTGGTACTTGGTATTTCCATTTTGCCGGCGTCCCGTACCAACGCCATCTTGATGGCCTTGGCCACAGCCTTGAAAATGGCTTCGATCTTATGGTGCTCGTTCTGCCCTTCGCACTTAATGTTGAGGTTGCAGCGGGCCGCGTCGGAGAAGCTCTTGAAGAAATGGTAGAACATTTCGCAGGGCATATCCCCCACCCGTTCGCGCTTAAACTCGGCATTCCACACTATCCAGGGGCGGCCCGAGAAATCGATGGCGGCCTGGGCCAGCACGTCGTCCATGGGCAGCAGGAACCCGTAGCGGGCCAGGCCGCGCTTGTCGCCCAGGGCCTGGGAGAAGGCTTCGCCCAGGGCAATGGCCGTGTCTTCAATGGTGTGGTGCTCGTCGATGTGCAAATCGCCCTGCACCTGGATCTTCATATCGACCCCCGAGTGCTTGCTGAGCTGGTCGAGCATGTGGTCGAAGAAGCCCAGCCCGGTGTGCATGTCGGGCCGGCCGGCGCCATCGAGGTTGAGCTCAATGCGGATCTTGGTTTCGTTCGTGTCGCGCTGCACCACGGCAGTGCGGGCGGGCAGGCGCAGGAACTGATAGATGGCTTCCCAGCTCGTGGTACTCAGGGCGGCCCGCTCGTCGGCTTCCTCCCGAATGAGGATGGACTGGCAGCCCAGATTCTGGGCCAGCTCCACATCGGTAAGCCGGTCGCCGATGACGAAGGAGTGCGGAAGGTCGTAGGCGCCTTCTGCCAGGTACTGCTGCAGCATGCCGATGCCGGGCTTGCGGGTCGGCAGGTTGTCGTGGGGGAAGCTACGGTCGATGTGCTCCCGCACGAACGCTACTCCTTCCGAGCGCAGAATATCGAGCATCATGGTGTGGGCCGGCCAGAAGGTTTCCTCGGGGAAGCTCTTGGTGCCTAGTCCATCCTGGTTGCTGACCAGCACCAGCTCATAGTCCAGCTCCCGGGCAATGCGGGCCAGACCGGTAATGGCGCCGGGTACAAACTGGAATTTCTCTCGCGACAGGGAATCCACCTGAAAGTCCGTCGGGGGCTCAATCAGGATAGTACCGTCGCGGTCAATAAAAAGAACTTTCTTCATGAGTATAAAAAGGATGAGCCGAAGCTGCGGCGTCGAAGCCGTAAAAAGTGTAAGGTATTTATTACCGGAAGCGAATTACACTTCTCCCAGCAAAGTGCGAATGAAGTTGCTGTATGCGTCCCCCAACGGTAACTCGGTATCAACGCAGAGCTGATGGCGGGTGGTTTCCACCGGCTGCTGGCTAACTGGGTTGAAGCCCGGCTTCCGATATTCGGTCCAGTACAGACCGGCTCCGCGCTTTTGCCAGCTCGGCAAGATGTTGAAGTTTATGCCGGCGTTAAACAGAAGGTCATGCTTGGCGGCCGAGCGCAGTCCTTTGACCTGGGCCGTAGCCTCGGCCACCGACTGTCCCTGCTTGCGAAGCAGCCAGTAGCAATGTGCGTTTAGCGAGTTACGACCCGCATCTTCCTGCCGCCAGCGGAAGTAATCCACCACATCCAAGACGCGGGGCAATTGGGATATGCGGCAGTCGAAAATGCCAGGGCTGCCCAGGGCCAGGGAAAAGGCGGCCGACGCCTCCCCAGCCAGCAGGGATGTGTACTTACGCAGCTTCCGGCCAAAAGAGTGTTCCTGCGGGTGCAGCAGCAGGGAAATTTCGTCGCTCTGGGTATAGCCATACACCATGCGGAAGCCCGACGTGAGTAGCTGCTGGGTGGTATGGATCATCAAATCGCGCATCCGCTCATCGAAAGGCGCTTCAAAGACATGTACTTCCTTGGTCAGGCGGGTGAAGCCACGCCCATCCAGCCGCGCTACGAGGTAGAGCCCGGGTAGCGCACAGTGGTCGTGGGCCGTTTCGAAAACGCGCAGGCGGGTGTCCAGGTCATCAAATTTCATGCTGCCAGGGGCTTAGGTCAAAAGTATGGTTGGCACTGGCGCGCACAAAGAACAGTTCATCGAAACCTTCGGAGTATTGGGGCAATTCGAGGCGGTTGCGCGTGGCCCGGATTCCTACGGGCGGTACCTGCCGCTCGGCAGTTCGCTGCTCATTGCGAACCAGTGCTTCAGCGGCCGTCGCGTGAAAGTAATAGCCCGTAACTCTAAACCCGGCTTGGAGGGCCGGCTCGATGTAAACTGCCCGCTCGGCGCGCGAGGGATTCGTGTTATCAATGACGCAGCGCATCTGCGTTTCCAGACACAGGTCCAGCATCCGCCGCTCCCGATTCCGGGTCCGCAGCAAATCCATACTGATGCGGACGTGGGAATGGAAAAAAAGCTGCTGGTAAAATGTTGACTTACCCGTGGCCTGGATTCCGCAGAAAACAATAAGCTGCATGTTCCGAATCCTTAGGCGGTATATTCTCGCAGCGCTGCTACCAGCTGCTCGTTCTCGACCGGGGTGCCCACCGTCAGGCGCAGCGTACCAGCGCAGCCGGGCTGACTCGTGCGGTTCCGCACCACGATGCCTTTACCGAGCAAGTAGTCATACACGGCCGTGGCATCGGGCCGAAAGCGCACGAGCAGGAAGTTGGCGTCGGATGGGAACAGCTGCTCCACGATGTCAACCCTGGTGAGCTGTTCCAGCAGCCAGGTGCGGCCTTCGAGCAGTTGCTTCCGCATCTGCTCGAAGTGCGGGGCATCGGCCAGGGCCGCCAGCGCGTGCTGCTGCGTAGCTTCTGACACATTATACGGCGGCTTGATCTTGTTGAGGTAGCCGATGAGTTCGGGCGAGGCGAAGGCCATACCCAGGCGAAGGCCGGCTAAGCCCCAGGCCTTGGAGAAGGTTTGCAGCACCACCAGATTGGGAAACTCCGCCAGGCGGGTCGTCCAGCTCGGAGCCGCGGCAAAATCGGCGTAGGCTTCGTCCACGACGACCAGCCCGCGGAAGCCGCGCAGCACCTGTTCCACCGCGGCGGCGTGCAGCAGGTTGCCGGTCGGGTTATTGGGCGAGCAGATAAACACGAGCTTGGCCTCGGAGGCAAGGATTTGCTGGACGCTTTCGGCCGAGAGCTGGAAGTCAGCCGTCAGCGGCAGGCGTTCCAGACGTACGTCGTTCAGGTTGGCAGCCACTTCGTACATCCCGTAGGTAGGCGGCAGAATCAGGATGCGGTCCTGGCCGGGCGTGCAGGTCAGGCGCACGAGCAGGTCGATGGCCTCGTCGGAGCCGTTGCCCAGGAAGATCTGGGCGGGCTCCACTCCTTTCAGCTTGGCCAGTTCGGCTTTCACGGCGCGCTGCTGCGGGTCGGGGTAGCGGTTGAACAGCTCGGGGCCGGCGCTGCCCAGGCTGTTTTCATTGGCGTCGAGCATGACGCGGGCTTCGCCCTGGAATTCGTCGCGGGCCGAAGAGTACGGCTGCATGGCCCGGATATTGGGGCGGATAAGGGTTTCAAGCGCAAACATGAACCGGAGAAAAAGCTGCTACTCTCTCTAGTATATATAAGAGGCAGCAAATGACAGATACGATGACAGGCAGGAGTCCCGCGCTCAGGCGTCGCCCAGCAGACTCTCCAGGCGCAGGGTTACGGCCCGGGCGTGGGCGCGCAGGCCTTCGGCTTCGGCCATGGTTTCCACCACCGGCCCCACGTTCTGCAGGCCCTCAGCGGTGATGCGCTGGAACGTAATTTTCTTCAGGAACGAATCCAGCGACACGCCGCTGTAGTTGCGGGCGTAGCCGTTGGTGGGCAGCGTGTGGTTGGTACCCGAGGCATAGTCGCCGGCGGCTTCCGGGGTGAGGTGGCCCAGAAACACCGAGCCGGCGCTGGTCACGCCCTCGGACAGCTCCTCGGCGTTGCGCACGGCCAGAATCAGGTGCTCGGGGGCGTACTGGTTCGAGAAGAACAGCATTTCCTCCGGCGTGCGCAGCAGCACGGCCCGGCTTTCGCGCAACGCCAGGGCGGCCACTTCCCGGCGGGGCAGCTCGGCCAGCTGGCGCTCTACTTCCGCGGTTACCTGCGGGAGCAGCTCCACCGAGTCGGTCAGCAACACCACCTGCGAATCGGGGCCGTGCTCGGCCTGGGATAACAAGTCGGCGGCCACGAAAGCGGGGGTAGCCGTTTTGTCGGCAATAACCAGCACTTCCGAGGGGCCGGCGGGCAGGTCGATGGCCACGCCGCGCTGCACGGCCAGCTGCTTGGCAGCCGTCACGTAGCGGTTGCCGGGCCCGAAGATCTTGTCCACGGCCGGCACGCTGTCCGTACCGCCAGCCAGAGCCGCCACGGCCTGGGCGCCCCCGGCTTTGATAATGGTGCTGATGCCCAGCAGCTGGGCCGTAAACAGAATCACCGGGTTTACCGAGCCGTCCTTTTGCGGGGGCGTGCACAGCACCACTTCCGGGCAGCCGGCCAGGCGGGCCGGCACGCCCAGCATAAGCAGGGTGCTGAACAGCGGCGCCGTGCCCCCGGGAATATACAGGCCCACGCGCTGCACCGGCACCGACTTGCGCCAGCACATCACGCCCGGCATCGTTTCGACCCGTACGGGTTCTTCGCGCTGGGTCAGGTGAAACTTCCACAGGTTGGCGTGGGCCTGCCGGATGGCCGTCTGCAGCGCGGCGGGCACCAGGGCCACGGCGGCGGTTACTTCCTCGGGCGTCACGCGCAGCTCCGTAAGCTGGGCGCCATCGAGTTCCTGGGCATAGTGGCGCAGGGCTTCGTCGCCGCGCCGACGCACGTCGTCGAAGATCTGACGGACGCGCTCCTCGACCTGCTGGGCTTCAGCGGCGGCGGGCCGCTGCTGAAGGGCGGCCCACTCGGCCGGACTGGGATACTGATATACTTGCATCATTTCTAATGTGAGAAATGCGGAGAATGTGAGAAATGTGGGAGAATGACGAATAAGGAAATATGCTCATGCACTCTTAAAATCCTTACTCGCTCAATATTCACCTTTCTCACACTCCCGCACAGTAACAATTAAGATATCATCTTCTCGATGGGCAGCACCAGAATTCCCTCGGCACCCACGGCCTTGAGCTGACCGGTGATGTGCCAGAAGTCGTCCTCATTCACCACTGACTGCACCGACACCCAGCCTTCCTCGGCCAGGGGCGTCACGGTGGGCGACTTGATACCTGGCAGCAGGGCTTTCACCGCGTCCAGGGACGCTACCGGGGCATTGAGCAGAATATACTTGTTGCGGCGCGCCCGGCGCACCGACTGCATCCGGAACTGCAGCTGCTCGAGGAGCTCCTGCTTTTCGGCGCTCAGGTTTTGGTTAGCAATGAGCACGGCTTCGGAGCGGAACACAGTTTCGACTTCGCGCAGGCCATTGCCCAGCAGCGTGGAGCCCGAGGAAACAATGTCGCAGATAGCGTCGGCCAGGCCGATGCTGGGGGCAATTTCCACCGAGCCGCTAATCGTGTGCAGATTGGCCTGCACGCCTTCGCCAGCCAGGTAGCGGCCCAGAATCTGCGGGTACGAGGTAGCAATGTTCTTGCCCTGCAAATCGGCCACGGAGTTGTAGCCCTCGGAGCGCAGAATGGCCAAGGACAGGCGGCACTTGCTGAAACCCAGCTTTTCAACTTCCAGATCCGGAAAACCGGCTTCTACCAGCACGTTCTGGCCCACGATGCCCAGGTCGGCCACGCCATCCTGCACGTAGCCGGGAATGTCGTCGTCGCGCAGAAACAGGATTTCCAGGGGAAAATTGGTGGCTTCGGTCTTGAGCTTGTACGAGCTGCTGAGAAAGGAAATACCGCACTCACGAATGAGATTGAGCGAATCCTCGCTCAGGCGGCCCGACTTCTGAATGGCCAGACGAATCATAGGGAATTGGATTGGGGAAGAATACCGCGGAACCAAACCCGACCGGGAGTTCACGCTGGGCATTCGGGAGGAGACGAAAAGAAGGGAAAAAGCCGGGCCAGGGCACCGAAACGGCAATGGCGGGCGGGGCCGCCTTTCTTAGGCGGCCAGGCACTCGGCGTACGAGGTGCCCAACGGGGTCAATATGCTTGTATACTTCCTCTCTTAAGAGGAATGGTGCCCGTGCAGATGATGATGCGCCGCGCGCAGCCAGCCAGTAGCCTCGCCCGTGTGGGCGGCCTGGGAGCTGAGGGTGCACAGGAAAAGCGCGGCGAAGGGCATAAAGGCGAATTGCTGGGCAAAAGTACACGCGCAGGGTTCGAAACAAAATTATTCCGGCAAAAAATATTCGGAACCCTGAACTTTGCGGTTGCCTGCTGAGCTAACCGGGTTTTTGGCACTATTGTTTCGGAATACTCCGTTCTTTGGTTTTGCTCCCGCCGCCCTCTGCCTATTGCTGCTTATGATTCTGCCTCGTTCTTTCGCATCCGCTACCTGTCGCTTACGCCTGCTGCTGGCCCTGCTGGCCGCCGGAACCCTCTCCTCGGCCCAGGCCCAAATGGCCGATTCCGTGCTGACGGGCCCCGCCCCCATGGCCACGCCCCGGCCGCCGGAGCTTCCCCTGCCCCAGGCCAGCCCCCACGCCGTCGTGCTGCAAACCATCGGCCTGACTGATGTTACCGTCGACTACCATACCCCGGCGGTGCGGGGCCGCGCCGTGTGGGGCCAGCTGGTGCCCTACGGGCAGGTGTGGCGCGCGGGGGCCAATGAAAACACGATAGTGTCTTTTTCCGACCCGGTTTCCCTCAACGGGCAGGCCATACCGGCCGGGAAGTACTCCTTTTATATTCTGCCGAAATCAGACCAGGACTGGGAGTTGATTCTCAACCGGGTAATCAACCACTGGGGCGCCGAGAACTACGATGCCAAAGCCGACCAGGTGCGCCTGCCGGTAGTCCCTGAAACGGGCCCCATGCACGAGAATCTGGTGTATTGGTTTTCGGAGGTGAAGCCCAGCAGCGGCCGTTTGAACCTGTCCTGGGAAAAGCGCACTGTGAGCGTGCTTATCGAAGCCGATGTGCACGCCAAGGCCCTGGCCGGCATTCAGAAAGTGCTGGCCGCCCACCCCGAAAACTGGCAGCTGCTGGCTCAGGCCGCCGATTATCTGGTGCAGAATAACATTCAGGCCGAGCTGGCTCTGCAGTACATCAACGAGTCGCTGCGGCTGAAGGAAGCTTACACCAACACTTGGATCAAGGCCCGGCTGCTGGCCTCCAAGCAGGACTACGGCACGGCCATCGTCTACGGCCGGCGCGCCCTGAAGCTGGGTGAGCGGGACGACCCCAACTTTAAGACCTCGCAGCCCAACATGCGCATCACGCTCACGGAGTGGCAGAGCAAGGCGTATTGATGAGAGCTTAAAATCTAGGCGTTGTGCAAACAAAAGGCCCGCAAGCACTGCTTGCGGGCCTTTTGTTGCGACCTACTAATCGAAATACTGAGCTGCTACGGCTAAAACCGGGCAATGACGCGCAGGTTGATAACGCGCTGGGAAAGGTAGTTGGGCACGGCGTAAGTGCGGCCGTTAATGTCCTGCACGTAGCTGTAGCCGGCCACGTTATTGGCCCCCAGCACGTTCAGGATTTCCAGGCCCAGCCACAGGCTTTCCAGGTGACCGGGCTTGCGGGTTTCCGTGGCGTTGTTGAGCGAAATGACCTTGGAAAAACCTAGGTCCACGCGCTTATAGGACCGCGTGAGCTTGGTGGTGCCCCGCTCCTCGGGCAGGTTAGGCGGGCTAAACGGCAGACCGGTACCGAAGACCAGGTTCACGTATCCCTTCACCGAAGGATTGCCCGGCAATTGGTCCTGGAAAAAGATGCCGAAGTTCAGGCGCTGGTCGGAAGGACGGCGGATAAAGCCCTGGGCGGCCTTGCCGATGGTGTCGCCGGTGGCATTGTAGAGCGTGATGGAGTCGCCTACGATGTTTTCGCGGGTGGTCAGCACGCCCAGGCTAAACCAGGACTCGACGCCTTTCACGAACTCGCCGCTCACGCGCGTATCGAGACCGGCGGCGTAGGCCTTGGCGTTGTTCTTGGCGAAGTAGCGCAGGCGCACGTTGTCGATGTCGTAGGGAATGACGTCGGTCAGGTACTTGTAGTACACTTCACTGGTAAACACGAACGGGCGGTTCCACTGGCGGAAGCGCAGCTCGTTGCCGGCAATAAAGTGGACGGAACGCTGGGCCCGCAGCTCCGGATTCAGGGCCGCCGACTGCACCACCACCGACTGGGGCGTGGCCTGGGTGCCGCGGCTCTGGTCGCGCAGCTCGCGGTAAAACGGCGGCTGGTAGTAGAGGCCCGTGGCAAACTTGAACGACAGATTGGGGTTGCGCCGCGTAATAAATGAGTACTGCACCCGCGGGCTCACCGTCAACTGCCCGTTCACCGACCAATAGTTGGCCCGCACCCCGTAGGTTAGCGTCTTGAGCGAGTCCAGCTCGATGGTGTGCTGGGCGTAGCCCTGGTAGCGGGTGCTGGCCAAACTCAGATCCGACACCAGCCGGGTGCGGCGGTAGTCGGGCACGAAGTCGGCCGAATCCACGAAGCTGTACTCGTTGAGCTGGTCTTCGATTTTTTCCCGCCCGGCCTTCACGCCCCAGCGCACGGTGTGCCGGCTGCCGGGCGTCCAGCGGGCCCGGGCTTCCAGCGTGGCCACGCGGGCCAGCAGGTTGTTGCGCGAGTGGTCGAAGCGCGAGCCCACGTCGCGCTGCCGCACGGGCTGGTTGAAGTCGTCGGAGTTCGGGTCGCGGTTGATTTCGGCAAAGCTGTAGGCGGCCTCAATGTCGCGGTACTCAAACTCGCGGGAAATAAAGGCGCCGGCCAACAGCTCGCCCTGCAGGTTGCTGGTAAAGTTGTGGCGCAGGTTCAGCCCGCCCTGGTAGGTATCGTACTGCATCCGCTCCCGCCCGTCGTAGGCAATAAAAAGGCGGGTAAATTGGTTGGTCGACGTGCTGAATGTGGCCTGGCCCGACTCGGGGTTGAAGCGAAAGTCATTGTGGGCAAACGTCGTCAGCAAACCCAGGCTGGTCCGCTCGGGGTTGTCCTTGGGGCCCAGCGCGGCACTAATGTAAGCCTGCCCGTCGTAGAAGGTCGGGTTGTAGCCGCCCTGCTGCTGTTTTAAGGAGCGCAGCACGTAGGTGGCATTCTTGTAGCGAATACCGGCCAGGTAGCTGATGCGCTTGTTGGGCGAAGTAGCCTCCACGTGCATAGTACCGCCCACCAGGCTGGCCGTGGCCGAACCGCCAAATTTCTGGGGCTTCTTGTACTCAATGCTCAGCACCGAGGAAAGCCGGTCGCCGTACTTGGGCTGCCAGCCGCCGGAGGAAAACTGGATGCGGTCCACCAAGTCGGGGTTCACGAAGCTGAGGCCCTCCTGCTGGGCCGAGGTCACCAGAAACGGCCGGTACACCTCGATACCGTTGACGTAGACCAGGTTTTCGTCGTAGTTGCCGCCCCGCACAGTGTAAGTGCTGGTCAGCTCGTTGTTGGCCACCACGCCGGGCAGCGTGGTCAGAATCTTGTTGAAGTCGCCGAAAGCCGAGGGCAGCTCTTTCACCGAGCGCGGGTCGATGCGAATCACGCTGACCTGCTCGCGGGTGTCGGCCTCATCGTTGCGGGCCCGCACGGTCACGTTTTTCAGGGCCCGCGGGTCCAGGGCCAGGGTGATGGTCAGCTCCCGGGTTTCCGAGAGGTTCAGCACGATGCGCTGGGGCTGGTAGCCCAGACGGCGCGCTATCAGCGTGGGCGCCTTACCGCTGAGGGGGCGCACCACGCTCAAAGCGAAACGGCCTTTGTCGTCGGTATTAGTGCCGCCCGGCTGCCCTTCCACCCCAATGCTGACCTGCTCCAGCGGCGTGCCGCTGGCGTCGGTAATAGTGCCGGTAATGAGCACGCGAGCGGTTTGTTGGGCCTGCGCGCCGGGCAGTTGGGCCACCAGCAGGACTGCACTCAGCAGGCTGGCCCGCAGGGTGGTCTGGAAAACGTACGAGTGCTGCATTAGCGGGACTGCTGCGCTTCGGACTCTACCTGGGCATTGAGCTGCTGGCGCATCTCGGCCAGCGTGGCCACCGGGTCGGGCGAGTTGAACACGAAGCTGCCGGCCACCAGCACGTCGGCGCCGGCTTCGACCAGCGCGGCGGCATTCTGCAAACTCACGCCGCCGTCAATCTCAATCAGGGCCTCGGAGTTATAATCCACGATCAGCTCCTTCAGGGCCGCTACTTTGCGCAGGGTGTTGGGAATAAACGACTGCCCGCCAAAGCCGGGGTTTACCGACATAATGCACACCAGATCCAGATCGGCAATGATATCTTCGAGCACACTCACGGGCGTATGCGGATTCAGGGCCACGCCGGCGCGGCAGCCCAGGGCCTTGATCTGCTGCACCACGCGGTGCAGGTGCGGGCAGGCCTCGTAGTGCACCGTAATGTTGGCCGCGCCCGCGTCGCGGAAGGCCGCCAGGTAGTGCTGGGGCTCTTCGATCATTAGGTGTACGTCCAGAGGCTGCTGGGCGTGGCGGTGAATAGCCTGCAGCACCGGAATGCCGAAGGAAATATTGGGCACGAAGCGCCCGTCCATCACGTCGCAGTGCAGCCAGTCGGCGGCGCTGGCGGCCAGGCGCTCGGTTTCAGATTGAAGGTTGGCAAAATCGGCGGCCAGCAGCGAGGGAGCCAGCAACGGGGCGATACGACGGGTCGAATTCATAGTGCGAAGGTAACGCTTTGAGGAGCAGGTTTTGGTATACCACCGGGCAGGGAAATATGCACTTTCGGTGATACCAACCCCAGTCCTGCTATGCCAGGGGCAAAAAAAGCAGACCGCAGCCCGGCAGAAGTTCTGCCGGGCTGCGGTCTGTAAGGAAGCGGGCCGTCTGGGGAGAGCCAGCCCTGCCCGTGGGAACACAGGGGTTATTTATCCGTTTTTTTCCAGGCCTGCCAGTCCAGCCCGCCGTCTTCACGCTTGCGCAGAAACACGGTCTGGTCGTCCTTCTGGGTTTTGCCGAAGGTTACATCACCCCGGCAGTCGAGGCATTTGACGGAAGTATACTTGAACTTGTCCTGGGCCACGCGCGAGGTCAGGTCCAGGTTGTCGGAGGCGCACAGGCCGCAGGCCAGCACGTCGGGGAAACTGAGCCGGTCGTATTCCGCCACGACTTCGTGAAAGTTCGTGCCCTGCACCGTGAAGTGAAACTGGCGGCGCCCGATGCGCTTCGTGACCATTAATTGCAACATAAGTAGGGAGTTGTTAAGGGAGATATTTTCAGACAGAAAGTTACTAATATTTTTGGCCTTATTCAACCAAAACCACCGATTAATAAAGAACGTCACAAACAAAAACGGCCTGCCATTCCCACAGCAGGCCGTTCAAACAGTAAATTCAACTAATTTAATTAGCAACAAGAATCACAGCTTCTCGAAACGCACGGTGCGCTGGCTGGTTCCCGCGCCAATGGTGCAGGTATACACGCCCTTGCCCAGGGCGCCGGGCTTGAGCTGCACCTGCGCGGCCGTGGTAGCGGCCAGCTGCTGGGTGGCCACCAGGGCGCCCCGGGTGTCATAGATGCGCACGCTCAGGGGGCGGCCCTGCAAGTCGGGCGTCAGCTGCACGTACAGCTCATCGGTACGGCTGGGGTTGGGATACACCACCAACTCGGGCCGGGCCGCCTTGGCCGGGTCCGTGGCCAGCGGCGTGCCGGGGTTGGCCAGGGCGTAGGCCTGCACGAAGTTGGGAATACCGTAGCCCTGCAGCGCGTTCGGGGCACTGCCCTGGGAGCCGGAGCGCTGCAGAAAGCTGATGACCTGCTGAGCGGTCAGGTTGCGGTTGGCCTGCCAGAAGCCGGCGGCCATCCCGGCCGTAATAGGGCACGAGAATGAGGTACCGTTGCCGCGGGTGGCTGCGCCCGAGGGTGTGAGAATAGCGGACTGCACGCCCATGGCCACCACGTTGGGCTTGATGCGCCCGTCGGCCGTGGGCCCTACCGAGCTGAAGCCAGCCAGCTGCCGCGACGCATCCACGGCGCCCACGGTCAGGATGGAGTCGGCATCGGCCGGGGCCGTAATGTAGCGCCAGCCGCTGGCGCCCTCGTTGCCGGCGCTGTTCACCACCAGGATACCCACGCGGGCTGCCGTGGCGGCGGCCCGCGTGGAAATAGCCGTGCGGCCGTTTAAATCCGAGTAGGCGTAGTCGATGGAGGGATAATCGAAGGTATTGTAGCCCAACGACGAGCTGATGATATCCACGCCCACCGAATCGGCGTACTCGGCCGCAATCAGCCAGTTCATTTCCTCCACCGGGTGCTCGGAGTTGATATCCTCGGTGATGCAGAGGTGATACGTGGCCTTGGGCGCCGTACCGATAAAGAAGCTGGCCTGGTTGGCGGCCATAGTAGACAGGCAGTTGGTGCCGTGGTCGTTGCGCAGGTACACGTCCGGGGCTTTATCCACGAAGTTGAACGTGGAAGCCAGCCGGCCCTCGTCAAACAAGGGCTGGAAGGCCGGAATCTGGTTGACGCCCGGGAAGCCGGCATCGAAAACGGCAATCTGCATGCCTTCCCCGCGGAAGTTGGCGCTGTGCATGGTCACGGCCCCCAGCATGTTGGCCTGCTCGTAGGCCGAGCCGTAGTCGGCGGGGGCGCCGGCCCGTTGCTGGGGCTCCACGGTGGGCTGCGGGTTCTGCTTGCGGGCCCCGGCCTGGGCCCGGTTCAGCGTCACGACGCTGCGCACGAAGGGCAGGCCCTGAATACTGGCCAGCGTGGTGGAGTCGCAGGCCACCACGGCGGCATTAAACCAGCGCGAGGTGTACCAGAGCTGGGCTTTGGGCACGGCCTTGAGCTGCGTCACGTAGCTGGGGTTCACCGGCAGGTCGCGGGGCTGCACGCTGATGTTCTGCCGGGTGCGCCGCTGAATGGAGCGGGCCGAGAGAAACGCCTGGGGCTGGGCGGGGCTGTAGGGCGAGTTGGCTTTGTCGCGGAAGTACACCAGGTGCTTGCGCACGGTAGACGAGGCGCGTACCGGCGCGCCGGGAGCATCGGGCTCAGTAGGCGCGGCCTGACCAGATAAGGAGCCCAGGCCCAGGCCCGAGAGCAGCAGCAGAGTAGAAAAGCGCATTCGAGAAGCGGGGATTCGGTGGAAAGTTAACCTGCGGGAAGATACGTAAATACGGGCTTTCCGGCCTTGCCGACACCGGAGTCCCACGCCCCTCCAGCTGGCGCCCGCAACGGGCAAACAAAAGGCGGCAGGTGAAGTACACCTGCCGCCCGAATTACGTTGCATTTCATCGGCTGAAAACGCCTTTTTCCCGGCTTACAGCTTGCCTTGCTCAATCAATATCTCGTGCCGGGCCTGGCCCTTGTAGATACGGGTGTTGGACTTGCCGCAGGTACCGGTCTGGGGGTCGCAGTAGTCGAAGCGCCGCCGCACGCGGTATACCGGCCCTACGCCCTTGGCATACACCTGCTGGTAGGTCGAGCGGTTCACCTCGTCGTCGAAACCGTACTTGTTGGGATTGCCCACAATCAGGGCCGTAGTCAGCGTCTGGTCGTAGCGGTAGGTTTTGCCACCGGCCATAATCTGAAAAGGCTCCCCTATATTCTGGTAGCGCCGGTTATCGTAGCGTCGGTCTCCAGTATCAAGCGCTTCGGTCGTATCGCCGAGCATAAAGGCATACATATCCCAAGTCCGGTCCTGCTGCACTGGAAATACCAGCTCCACGGTGCGCCGGTTGTTCTTGGTCAGCACCAGCGACCGGCTGGCAACCGAAACAACCATTACGCTGTCGTCGCGCCACGTATCGGTGGGCAAGGTCCGCCGGGCCCGCACCACGCGGTATGCCGGCTTGCCCGTGGCATCACTAACCTGGTCGGTAACTGTTTCGCGGAACTGATAGCTGCTGGGCGTGCGCTGGAAGGCGTTCCACAGCGTATCAGCTACGGCGTATACCCGGTAGCTGCCAATTTCCAGAGGGAAATATTCCTTGCCCGACTCGGGGCCCGGCACGGTATCGTTCTGGCAGCCAGCCAAAGCCAGAGCCGCCACCGGGGCCAGCCAGGCCAGGCATTTCAGCGGGGCGCAACGGAGTGTGCTCATACAGTAGCGGGGGTTGACAAGGTGCGTTCCGGAACTTCGGCAATAGTGTGGCGCTCAATCCAGCCGCCGCCCAGCACGTCGGTGCCGTCGTAGAACACGGCAGCCTGGCCGGGGGTAATGGCGTGCACCGCTTCCTCGAAGTACACCCGGATTTTGTCGCCGACCTGCTCCAGAAACGCCGGGGAGCCGTTGTGGTTATAGCGCACTTTCACCGTGGCAGGCACCAGGCCGCTACCTTCCAGGGAAGCATACTTGCCCATGTTCAGCTTGCCCACGTAGGTGGTGGTGCTGGCCAGCTCGTCGAAGTTGCCGAGCACAACCTGGTTGGTTTCGGGCCGGATTTCGGTGACGTAGGCCGGGAAGCCCAGGGCAATACCCAGGCCCTTGCGCTGCCCGATGGTGTAGAACGGGTAGCCCTCGTGGTGGCCCAGCACCGTGCCGTCGCGCATGATGAACTCGCCCCCGGCCACGCGTGCTTCCAGCCCTTCCACGCGGCGGCGCAGAAAGCCCCGGTAGTCGTTGTCGGGGATAAAGCAGATTTCGTAGCTCTCGGGCTTGTTGACCAGCTCGGTGAAGCCGCGGCGGCGGGCCTCATCGTAGATTTCGGTTTTGCGCATGCCGCCCAGCGGGAAGATGGTACGGGCCAGACTTTCCTGCGACACGCCCCAGAGCGCGTACGACTGGTCCTTGTTCTCGTCCAGGCCCTTGCTGATGATGTAGCGGCCGTTTTCGTGGCGGATGTTGGCGTAGTGACCGGTGGCAATAAACTGGCAGCCGAGCTGGTCGGCGCGGCGCAGCAGGGCATCCCACTTGATGTGGGTGTTGCAAAGCACGCACGGGTTGGGCGTGCGGCCGGCCAGGTATTCCTCCGTGAAGTTGTCGATAACGAAGTCGCCGAACTCGTCGCGGATGTCGATGATATAATGCGGGAAGCCCAGCTCCACGGCAATCTGGCGGGCGTCGTTGATGGAGTCCAGCGAGCAGCAGCCGGTTTCCTTCTTGCTGCCGCCGGCCGAGGCATAATCCCACGTCTTCATGGTCATGCCCACCACTTCGTAGCCCTGCTCGTGCAGCAGCACGGCCGCCACGGAGCTGTCGATGCCGCCGCTCATAGCGACCAGCACTCGTCCTTTCGATTCGGAAGTATTCGTATTCATATTGGTTGAAAGCCAAGAGTGCGGCCGAAAGTTTCCGGCGCCCATTCCGCAAAGGTAGCAAGTCCGCAGTTGCCGACCAGTACGGGCCGGGCAAATGGCTTTCTGCTAAGGAATAAGCCGGAAAACATAGCCCGGCAAGCCACCATTCCGGGCGCGCTGCCCGAGTGGTTTTGCGTGCGCCCGGCGGCGCCGGTAGTTACGCAATGAGTTTTTATGCCGAATATTACCGCGGCATCTTTCTTTTCTCCTGTTCGCTTCTGCTTACCTCGCTTTTTCCATGCCTCTTATTACTTCCGTGCTCGTTCGCGGCATCAATAACTTGTCGGACGCGCGCTATTGCGCGGGAATGGGTGCCGATTACCTCACGTTTCGCCTCGACCCGTCCCTGCCCGGCCACCTGGAGCCGGCCCTGGTGCAGGAGCTCAGCGGCTGGGTAGCCGGCGTGCAGCTCATTGGCGAGTTTGACTCGCTCTCGATTCCGGAAATAAATGCGCTGGCTACTACCTGCGGCCTGCACTACGTGCTGATGCACCGCCGCCGCACGCCCGAGGAACTGGCCCAGCTCACGGTGCCCGCCCTGAAGCTGATCAAGTGGATTCCGGACATGCTGGCCGAGGACGTGGAAAAGCGCTTCCGCGACCAGCAGGCCCACGTAGCGGGCTTCGTGCTGGCCCATGCTCCCGACGAAGGACTTTCAGCCATGCAGCGGGCCCAGCTCACCCAGCAGGCGCGCACCTACAAGCTGTGGCTGGGCACCAGCTTCGCCGCGCCCCAGCCGGTGCGGCAGTTCGTGGAGGAAGTGCAGCCCACGGGCATCGTGCTGGAAGGCGGCCAGGAAATCAAGCCCGGCCTGCGCGACTTCACTGAGCTGGAAACCATTTTCGAGCAGCTCGAAGAAGAGTAGCCGGCAGGCCTCCCGTCCGGCTTAGCCCATCACGGTAATCAACCCGAAAAACGGCTCCCAGAGCCGCGGCTCCCCGGTGCACGTTATCCAGGTATCTGCCTGGGGTCGGGGCAGACTTTTGGTAAACAGCCGCCAGGCCACGGCGCCTTCTATCGTAAGGCTAGCGGCCACGGGCCCGCTATACTGCTGGCCCAGGAGCCAGCCCTGGGCCGCCCGCTGCAGGTACCACGTGTCGCCGGCATCTCCGGTGACGGTAAAGGAAATGGTCTGCCCGGGAGGCGCGGCCACGTCCCGGTAGTGGTGCGGCAGGGCCCGCAGGCAGGTGGCCAGAAATGGGTGGTACAGCTCCCGGGTCAGCAGGGGCGCTTCCTGGCCCACGGCCTGCCGGATCTGCTGCTGGTGGTGCCACTTCTCGGTGTAGTCGCGGGCCACGTGAAACCAGTTGGCCGACGTGGTTTCGCCGGCCCAGGCCACGGCAAAGGTAGCCGGCGCCGCCGGGTCGAGGCCGGCCAGGTAGCGGTGGTACTCGGGGCCCGACACCGCCAGCAGCCAGCGGATAACGGCCGGGCTCAGCCGCTGCCCCGCTCCCACCCATTCGGCATTGAGCTGATCCAGGAACGCCACGATTTCCGAATATGAGGCGCCGGCCGGCTGCACGCCGAAATACCCGTCGCGCAGCATAGACAAGCTGCGCAGGTTGCCATCCAGCAGGTGCAGGGCCACGTCGCGCACCCGCCAGCGCGGGGCCAGCGTGGGCCGCTCCCACTGCTCGGGGGGCAGGGCAGCCAGCACGTCGAGCAGCAGCTGGTCCAGCTTCGAAAACAGGTGCACGGTGTGAAGCGGAGGCAGCGGCTGCATAGCGGGACGGTCAGGGGAAAAGGTTAGCTGAGCTGAAACTGCAGGTACTTGATAGGAATGCCCTGGGCCCGGAAACGCTTCTCGTAGTGGGTCTGGATGTCCTCGGCGTGGGGCAGCAGCTCGGCCGTGGCGTAGAGGTCCTTGGTATGGGCCCGCACCGTGGCGCCGGGCCGCTGCTGCACGGTTTCGAGGGAGTAGTCGAACAGGGGTTCGTCGTCGGTTTTGAGGTGCACCAGGCCGCCGGTCTGCAGAATCTGCTGGTAGCGGTCCAGAAACCGCGGGGCGGTGAGGCGGCGCTTGGCGTCGCCCAGCCGGGGGCGCGGATCGGGAAAGGTAATCCAGATTTCGCTCAGCTCCCCGGGGCCGAAATGGTCGAGCAGATCCAGGGCCCGCATGCGTACGAAGCCCACGTTGGTGAGCCCCTGCGCCTCGGCCTTGGTGCTGCCAATCCAGATCCGGTCGCCTTTGATGTCGAGGCCCAGAAAATTGCGCTCGGGGTAGCGGGCGGCCAGGCCCACGGTATAGTCGCCCTTGCCGCAGCCCACTTCCAGGGTAATGGGGTTATCGTTCCGGAAGAAATCCGCTTTCCAGCGGCCCACCAGCTGCTGGTAGGTGGCTTTGCCGGGCTCTACAATATCGGTTCGCTCGGCATTTTCCGAGAAGCGCTTCAGTTTAATTCGACCCATGTCGGTTGGTTACGCGGAATACAATTCGTCAATTTCAGCCACCACAAAGGTGCTGCCCCCAATAAATACCACGTCGTCGGTGGAAGCCGCCGCGCGGGCTGCCGCTACGGCCGCGGGCACCGGGCCATACACGGTGCCGTGCAAACCAACAGCGGCGGCGCGCTCAGCCAGCTCTTGCGCCGGCAAGGCCCGCGGGATGTTGGCCTGGCAAAAGTAATAGGTTGCCGCCGTTGGCAACAACGACAGCATCTTGGTCACGTCCTTGTCGTTGACGGTGCCCAGCACGAAGTGCAGCTGCCGGTAGGGCAAGCGCGCCAGCTGGGCCGTGATAAAGCGGATACCGGCCTCGTTGTGGCCCGTGTCGCAAATCACCAGCGGCCGGCGGCCCAGAATACTCCAGCGGCCCCGGAAGCCGGTGAGACGGCGCACATCGCGCAGACCTTCCCGCACGGCAGCTTCGGGAATAGTCCAGCCCTGCCGCCGCAGCTCTTCCAGCACGGCCAGCACCCCGGGCAGGTTCAGGCGCTGGTAGTCGCCGACCAGACCGACTTCCAGCGGGTCATTGGCAGCAGTGCCGGCGCGGGTGATGCGCAGCAGCTGACTTTCCGCGTCGGGAGCCGGCGGCTGGGCCAGCTCGGCTTGGTACTCGGTATCGGCAAACTGCAGCGGCGCCCCGACTTCCCGGGCTTTGTGCTCGAACACGGCCTGTACCGCGGGCTGGGTCTGGCTGATAATGGCGGGCACGCCGGCTTTGATGATGCCCGCTTTTTCGGCCGCAATCAGGGGCAGCGTGTCGCCCAGCAGGTTCTGGTGGTCGAAGCTGATGTTGGTAATCAGCGACACCAGGGGCGTAATGATGTTGGTTGAATCGAGCCGCCCGCCCAGCCCTACTTCCACTACGGCAATATCGACCTGCTGCTCGGCAAAGTAGGAATAGGCCAGGGCCACGCACATCTCGAAAAACGACGGCTGAATCTGCTCGAACAGGGGCCGCCACCGCGCTACCCACTGCACCAGATACGCCGGGTCCAGGTCCTGGCCGTTGAGCTTGATGCGCTCGGTGAATTCGCGCAGGTGCGGCGACGTATACAGCCCGACGTTGTAGCCGGCGGCCTGCAGCACGGCCGCCAGCAGGTTGGAGCTGCTGCCCTTGCCGTTGGTGCCGGCCACGTGAATCGCCTTGAACCGCCGCTCAGGATTTCCCATCGCCTCGGCCAGGGCCAACGTGTTGCCCAGGCCAGCTTTGAACCCGGCAGCTCCCACCCGTTGGAACATCGGGAGCTGGTCGTAGAGGTAGGCAAGGGTTTCAGCGTAAGTCATGCGAAGAAGATGCGGAGTGTAAACAAGGCTGACGGCAATCAGGGTGCAAAAGAAACCCGCCGACCGGAATAATCCGACCGGCGGGCCCAAAGGTGCTGCGAAAACCGGCAGCTAGCGTACCGTAATCTTAAACGTGTAGTAGCCGGTGGCACCGCCTGCCGCGGAGCTGGTGCGGCGGAAGTCGGCGTTTTCCAGCGCGTCGCGGCAGACCTTCTCCTGGGCCGGCGTCACGTTGCCCGACACCTTGGTTACGGATTCTACTTCACCATCAGCGTTGATGCGGATTTTAAAGCGCACAAAGCCCGAGGTATTATCCAGGGCCGGAGCTTCGGGCTTCGAGACGAAAGCCCACCCAGCCATTTCCAATCCACCCGAGCCGGGGCTGCTGCCGCTGCCGCCGCTGCCGGGCTGGCCGTACAAGGCCTTGGCGTCGAGCGAGCCGTTGGGGTTGCCCTGGTCGCCGACCGAGCCGGGCTTGTCGCCGTTGTTGTTGCCGGTGGCCGCGTTGCTAGTGCCATTTTCGCCGTTACCGCCGCCGTTGGCACTGCCTTTGGGCGTGTAGAGCGTACGAGGCTTTTCCACGGGCTTCGGCACTTCCTTTACTTCCTCCTTCTTGGGCGCGGGCTTCTCCACGGGCGGCACGCTCACGGGGCTTTCCTCGGCCTCACTGGTCACGATTTTATCCTCGGAGGCCTGCTGGGGCACGGGCTCGGCGGCCTGCTGCACGGGGCGGGGCTCGGGGTCGGGCGAGGAAGCCGGCGGGCGGCTGTCCTCGCGGTTCGGCGACTCGTTGGCCAGCGCCTTGCTCTGCACGTCGCCCGAGCCGGCTTCGTCGATGCCGTAGTTCAGCTCCACCCCGTCGCCGCCCAGACCCAGCAGCGGCGGGTCGGGGCCTTTGAAGACGGTGAAGACGAACAGGGCTATCAGCAGCGCGTGGACGACCACCGTGCCGATAATTGCCTCGCGGCGGTGCTGTTCGCGGTATTCTACTGCCATGGCTTCAACTCGGTAGAAACGCGTTACGGCGCGAAAGAGGCCGCGCCGTAAGCAAATACATGAATTCTGATTTGTTAAACGAGACGCAAGGAGTGCTTGTTCCCGGTACCCGCCAGCTTAGGCCTTGCCGCCCGACTGCTGGGCCTGGGTGGCCATCACCATCTTTACCTTGAGGCGGTTACCGATTTCGAGGATATCGACCAGCTTCTGCACGTTCAGCGACGAGTCGACGCGCAGCACTACGGTGGGTGCTTCCAGGCCAGCAATGCGCTGCTGCAAGGCCGTTTCCAGGGAGGCGGCCGTCACGGGCTGCCGGTCCAGGAAGTACTGCCCGGCGGCGTCCACCGAGATGTTGATGGTTTCCTTCATGACGGCCTTGCCCGAGCGGGCATTGGGCAGCATGAGCTTTATGACGTTGGGGTTGACCATGGTACTCACGATCAGGAAGAACAGCATCAAAAAGAACATGATGTCGTTCATCGAACTGGTCTCGACGTGCGAGGAGAGCTTACGGCGCCGGCTGAGGTCCATATTGTCTAATGTGGGGAATGTGTTAATGTGGGAAATGTGAGAAATAAGAGAATGGGCATTTACTGAATCACACCCCAAAGCACATTACTCACATTTCCCACATTCAACCACATTAAGAATTAATTGTCCTGAAGAATGTCCATGAACTCGATGGCGGAATTTTCCATGCGGAAAATCAGACGCTCGACCATGATGCTAAGCCAGTGGTAGCCTACGTGGGCAATAATACCAACGATGAGGCCGGCGGCCGAGGTAACCATCTTGGTGTAGAGGCCACCCGAAATCTGGGCAATGCCGAAGTCGCCGGTGGTGGAAATGGCGTAGAAAATCTTGATTACCCCAATGATGGTGCCCACAAAGCCGAGCATGGGAGCAATACCGGCAATAATGCCCAGGATGCTGATGTTCTTCTCGAGGCGGGCAATTTCAATTTTACCGACGTTCTCCACGCTGCTCTCAATGTCCTTCAGCGGCAGACCGATACGGCGGATGCCTTTCTCCACCATGCGAGCCAGCGGCGAGGGATTCTGAGCGCAGAGCATTTTGGCCCCCTGCAGATCCCCTTTTACCATCAGCCCCCGGATACCGGACATAAAAGAATCCGGGTTGACGGCGGCGCGCCGGATGGTCAGGTAGCGCTCGATGATGATGTAGATGGAAACGAACGAGAGCAGAAAGAGCGGAACCATGATCCAGCCCCCTTTCAGAATCAGGTCAATCAGGGAGAGGTCTCCCGCGGCGGCGGCGGCATCGGCAGCCTGGTTTGCGGCAACGGCGGCGGTATCGGTGACGGTGGTAGCGGCAGAGGTAACCTGTAACAGGAAAGAGGTCATGCTAGTAATTGAGAACCCAGAGAGAAGAGCCTAAATGCTTGCGCAGCACCGGCAGTTGTTTTTGCGCCTCGGCTTTGCTGGCGAAGTCGATGGCCGAGAGCCGGAACTTACGGCTGCCGGGCGCCGGCAGCACGATGCGGGCGTTGCGGTGGCCGTGGTTGACCAGGGCCTTGCGGCCTTTCTCGGCGTGGGCCAGCGTGGTATAAGCCCCCACAATGACGTAGGAACGGCCCGTGCGGCTTTTAATTGTCGTGCCACCGGCCGCTACGGCCGCGGAAGCAACTGCTGGTTTGGCTACGGACGGGGCAGCAGCAGGCTTGGTTGCAGCTGGAGCCTTCACTACGGGCTTAGCGGCTGCTTTGCGCGCTACAGCTTTGGTAGTAACCTTGGCGGCTGGCGCCACCGTGGCTACAGCGGCTTCCGGGGCTTCAATTACCGGCGTGCTGACCGGGGCGGCCTCATTCCAGTCGTCGTTGGCCAGGGCGGCCTGCTGGCGCGCCTCGGCGGGCGAAGCTACTTCTTCCGCGGGCGTGGTTTGCACCGCGGTCTGCTCCTGGGCGGAGGAGATTTTCCAGCCATCGGGCAGGTAGCCCAGGCGGGAAGCAAACTGGTAGTTGGCCGACAGAATCAGACCGGCAATAACCAGGGTAGCGGCAATTCGGAAAGTTTTCATCGCGCGGCGGGAACGACTGACGGCTAAAAGTGGAGCGGCCTGCTGCCGGTCGCGGGCCAACAGGGCATCGGTGGCCCGGATGGGGCGCGAGACCAGCTCGGGCAGGCCGTAGCTGGCCGTGAGCAGGTTCTGGCTGCCGGTATATTCGAAATCGAGGCCGCGGCCGGCGGCCTGGCGGAAGATACCGATACCGGGCAGCTCGGTGCGCTGGTTGGCTTCGAGCTCGGCCTGCAGCCGCCCAACGGCTTCGCGCACGAGCAGGCGGGCCTGAGTTGTGGTCAGGTTCAGGGAGCGGCTCAGGGCGTCAACCAGCAGTCCGTCGTTGCGGGTGAGCGACTGGTTGAAGGCTACGCGCTTGGCCGGCGGGGCCAGCGTGTGGCGCACCGGATGCACCTGGGCCGGGGCGTAATCGGCAATAAGCCCCCCGAAATCGGGAATGATAACGCAGTCATGGTCGCGCAGCAGGGTGCGGATGTGGTCGGAGAGCTGCATTGGCGGCAAGGATTAGGTGACGTGACTCCGGGCGGAACCGGCCAGCATGCAAAAGACCTCCGGACCGTGAGCAGCCCCGCTTGCGCGGCACTGCGGGCGACCTGGAGGCCTTGGGCTACTGGCTGAACGGCGACTCGGGCATCAACTCAATTATGTTCAAAAATCATACGTTACGCCCGCCAGTACGTTGAATCCTTTCACCGGATAGTTCAGGAAACGCTCGTACTTACGGCCCAGCAAGTTATTGCCTAGAGCAAATATGGACAGATTTTCCATAATACGGTAATCAGCCCGCAAGTTCAGGTCGATGACCGTGTCGGTGGGGCGCACGACCTGGCCCAGCTGCCGGCCGTCGACGAGGCGACGCACGTAGCCCGAACCGTAGCTGGAGCTATAGGTATATAACTCGGCACCCAGCAGCAGCTTATCGTACATATTGTAGCTACCGAACAAGGTCGACTGGAAGGCCGGGCGGTGGAAGGCTTCGGCCAGGGTGCGGGTTTTGTAGCCGTTATAATCCGCCTTGAAACCAACGCGCACCTGCTCGGCGGCATTGTAGAGAATCTCGCCGTGCACGTTGATCAGCTGCGTAGCCTTGCCATCGTAGACGAGGTCGAACTTGGTGGAGTCGCGGCGGTTGTTGTTGTAGAAGTACAGGTTCCTGTCGTTGCTCAGCGTCACCTTGGCATTCACCGACAGGGCCCGGGCCGGCGTCGAGTTGAAGCCGAAGTACACCGTCGGGCCGCGGTGGGTGTCGGCCACGCGCTGGTTGGGGGCCAGCCAGGGGTTTTCGGTGGTCAGGTCATACATCGTCACGCGCTGCAGCCCGCCGCCCAGGCCGGCAAATACCACGAACTTGTCTTCCGTCACGGTGTAGCCCAGGCGCACGGCCGGGTAGACGTTGAACTGCGGGGCCCGCCGGATGGTGTCGCCGGTGTAGCCCACCGTGGCGCCGATGGACAACGCCAGGCGGTCCAGGCTCAGCTCGTAGGCCGGCGTGATCTGTACGAACGGCCGGCTCACCTTCAGCGAGTCTTTGTAGGAAACCAGCGACAGGTCGCCAAGTACCGATACGCGGCTTTTCTCGCCGAGCGTGTAGCCCGAGCGCAGGGAGGCGTTGAAGTTGCTTTCGCTGGCCTGGAAGTTGTCTTTCCAGTAGTTGAAGCCCACGCCGAAATCATACTGCAGGGGCGCGTCGGCGGCCTGGTTGCGGGCAAATAGCTTCACAGCGGCCCGGCTGAAGACCTGCTTGAGGCTGTCGGTGGGCGGCGGCAGGCGGCGGGTTTCGCGGTTGTAGCCGTAGAAGTTGTACCGCTCCCGGCCCAGGTCCAGCTTGGCGCCCAGCGTCATAGGCCCGTTGTAAGTTTCGCCACTCAGACCCAGGCTGGTTTGGCTGGAGCCCGAGTTTTTCTTGTCTACCGGGCCATTGGCCGAGGAAATGTGACTGAAGTCGAGGCCGTAGGAGGCCGTTTCGCTGCGCGTGTTGTGCAGGTAGGCCTTGCCGTAGAACGTGCCGTAGTTGCCGATGGCGCCCTTCAGGAAGTTGCCGCTCTGCGGGGCCAGCTCTTCCTGCTGAATGGACAGCACCCGGATGGAGGGGTTCAGCCGGTCGGCGGGCAGCTTGAAATCCGGGTAGGTATAGGTTACCTGGCCGGCCTGCTTGGCAGGGGCTTCGATCTTGATTTTCTCGAAGTTGCGGGTGGCTTCGGGCAGCTGGTTTACGCGCTCCTTGACAATCTCAATTTCGGCGTCTTCAATCTTGCCGCCGGTTTTGCCGGTCTTCTGGGCCCACGCCAGCGAAGGCGCAGCCGCGAGCAGCACGGCCAGGGGCAGCAGTTTGGAGCAGTGAAGGGTCATATGGTAGGGTCTTGGAGCCGACCGGACAGTTTAGAAACGTCCGGTCGGCTCAAAATTGACTTTCGGAATACATGAAAAACGCCACCGCAGCGTGCTACTCGCTGGTGCCGGCATCGGGGGCCGCCGTCGAATCGGCGGGAGCCGTCTCGGTGGGCTGCAGGGTGCTGCGGGTCGAGGTCTTGCCCTTGGGGGCGGGCGTTTTGGGGGCCGGCGTGGTTTTGCCAGTGGGTGCCTTGGCCGGCGGGGTCTTGGCGGGCGGCGTGGTTTTACCCCCGCCGGTGGTGCCACTCCCCGACTCGGCTGACAAGGCACTCAGCCGCTGCTTGGCGCCTTCAATGACCTCGGCCACCGGGAATTTATTCTCGATGATGGAGTTCAGCGTGGCCTTGGCCTGGAAGGTTTCACCCTGGGCCGTATAGATGTCGGCAATCAGCAAGAAGCCCCGGCCCTGCCACAGCTCGTAGTTCGAGGTGTTGGTTTTGTAGGCCGCGTCCAGTGCCTCGGGGTACTTTTTCTGCTGAAACAGCACATCGGCCAGCAGGTACTGGGCTTCGGCCCCGGTTTCGTCGGTGGCGGCCGCGGCGGCCGTCAGCTCGGGCGTGGCCAGGTCGAAGTTGCCGGCCTTGTAGCTGGCTTTGCCCAAGTAGAGGTTGGCCGCGTTGGTGGCGTTCAGCGAGGCCCCGCCTACGCTGCGCAGCTCCTCGGCCACGCGGCGGGTGCCGGCGTAGTCGCCGCTTTCGTAGTAGCTCTTCATCAGTCCGATGCCGGCGTTGGCCACCTCGCGCTTGTTCTGCGACACTTCCCGCAGGCGAGTGTAGAACTTGATGGCCTCGGGGTAGTTTTTGGCTTCAAACTCCAGATCAGCCACCCGGCCGATGGCGCGGTTCAGGAATTCGCTCTTGCCTTCCGTCACGACGGCGCGCATCCGGGCCAGGCCGTCGGCTTTCTTGCCGGTCTTGATGTAGGAATCGGCCAGGAAATAGCGCCCATCCGGCGAGAGGGCACTGCTGGGGTACTGCTTCAGGTAGGATTCGAGGCGGGTAATGGCCTGGGGGTACTTCTCGGCCAGGTACAAGGATTTAGCAGCCTCAAACTCGACGCTTTCGGTGGCCTTGCTTTCCGGGTTCTGGGCCTTAAACTGGGCCAGGTACTGGTCAAACTCCTCCGTTTTGCCCGTGGCCGACAGGCTTTCCTGCATGCTGTAGAGCGCCGTGCTGGCGGCCTTGGTGCGCGGATGCTGGTCGAGCACCTGCTTGAAGTCGGCAATGGCCTTGTCGTGCTGGTTCAGGTTGGCGTAGGCCACGCCGCGCTTCTGCAGGGCCTGCGGAATCAGCTGGCTGTTGGGCCGGTTCACGATCAGCTTGGTGAAGCCGTCCACGGCGGGCTGAAAGTCGCCGGCCTCGAAGTCGAACTGGGCCTGCTGGTACACCGCATCGTCGGCGTAGCGCGACGAGGGGGCGGTTTTGAGCAGGGTGCTCAGGGTTTTGGTGGCTTCCTCGCGCCGGCCCATCAACCCCAGCGTCACGCTTTTCTGGTAGTAGGCGTAGTCCTTGTCGGCGGCGTTGGCCGCAATAACCTTGTCGTAGAGTTCCAGCGCCTGGGCGTAGCTTTTGGCCACGTAGTAGGTGTCGGCCACCCGCAGGGTCACGTCGTAGTAGTTCGGGTCAGTGGGCTTGGCAATCGGGTCGTTCAGATACGCCTGAAACTGGGTCCGGGCCGGGGCATACTGCTGGGTGTTGTAGTAGGCGTAGCCCAGGCCGTAGCGGGCTTTCTGGTCGAAGTCGGTTTCGGCCGCCGAACCGCTGCGGGCCGTGCGGGCCGCGGCGGTATAGGCCTGAATGGCTTCCGGATACTTCTGCCCCACCGAGTAGATTTCGCCCTTGAGCACCTGGGCGGCGGCGCGCAGCGCATCATCCTGCGGGTATTTCAGCGACTTATCGACCAGCGGCAGGGCCTGGCTGTACTGGTTGTTGTTGTAGAGGGTGGCGGCCTGCAGGTAGGTCACGCGCTGGTAGGTGGCGTTCAGCTTGCTGCTGCGGTCGTCGAGGCCTTCCAGGTAGCTGATGGCCTGGGTGTAGTCGCTCGAATTCAGGAAGCTCGCACTCAGAATGTCGTCGGCGGCAGCGCTGTTCTTGGAGCGCGGAAACTTCTTGTTGAAGTCCTTCAGGGCCGCAATTACCTCCTGCGTGTTGCCCAGCTCGTAGTTGATCTGGGCGTACTTGATGGTGGCGTTTTCGGTGATGTTCTTGTCGAACGTGGTTTTGCGGGCCGCGTCAAACGAGTTCAGGGCCTGCTGCTTCTGGTTGGTCTGCAGGTAGCTCAGGCCCAGATGGTAGGCCGCGTTCTGACCCAGGGAGTCGCGCTGGGCGGCCACGCCCTTCAGACTACCGATGGCGCCCTTGTAGTCGCCCATCTTGTAGTTCGAGTAGCCGATTTTGTATTGCACCTTGGGCTCGATCTTCTTGCGGCCGGCGGCATACTTGTCGAAGTACTCGGCGGCCTGCTTGAAGTCCTGCTTCTGGTAGAAGGCGTCGCCCACCAGCAATTGGATTTCGTCGGCGCCCTGGGGCGGCGGGGTCTGGGCCAGGGCCTTGGTGCCGTAGCCAATCAGGCCGTCGAAGTCGCCTTCCTTGTAGTAGATCTGGCTCATGATGGCCGGCACCACGAGGCGGTAGGCATCATTCTGCTCGGCCACGCCCAGGTCCTGGCGGGCTGCGGCATAGTCGCCGCTACGGAAGGCCAGGTAGCCGGCGTAGTAGCTGCTGGCGTAGCGGTACTCGTGGTTTCCCTGCTTGTTGCGGTCGAAGAGCAGCTTGGCCTTGTCGAACTCCTTTTGGGAGAAGTAGCTGTAGGCCAGCTTAAACTCCGACTCGGCCCGCTGCTCGTTGCTCAGGTTGTCGGCGCCGACGCGCTGCAGGTAGTCGATGCTCTTGGCGTAGTCTTTCTTGTCAAAGTAGAGCTTGCCCAGCTCAAAAAAGGCCTGGGCGGCTTTCGGGTGGGCCGGGTTGTTGGCCGCAAACGCCAGCACCTGCCCCTCGGCGTCGGGGTGAAATAGGTAGAGGCCCGACACGGCCCGGTAGTATTCCGCGTCGGTGGTCCGGTCGCGGGTTTCGCCGGTGCGGCGCTGGGTGAGCTCTAAGTAGCGTTGGAAGGCCTGCTGGGCGGCGCCGTACTTGCCGCGGTCAAAGAGTTCGAGTCCTTCCTGAAAGTGTCGTTCGTCGGCGGTGAAAACCTGCGTTTGCTGGGCCGTAGCAGCCAGCGGGGCCGCGGCGCTGAGCGAAGCAGCCAGCGCAATCCGGGGAAATATCTTCATTAACGGGGCGTTACGGGAAAAGGGCGCTGCCGGCCCGGTATTGGCCAAAAGTAGCGAAAAAACGCAATGGGTTGCTTTCTGGTTGGCCTTTTAGGCTTGGTAACGCGGCAAGCTAGCGGTTTGGTGTGAGACGATGCTACCGGCTACCTTACCACCTGCTCCCACTTCCCCTAACCTTTCCGTATGCGGCTTCCGAACCAGCTCGTTGGCTTGGCCCTGCTTTTCCTGGCGGCCGGCTGCTCAGCGCCACAGCCATATCCGAACAACCCGGCCGTTTCTGATGCCCAGGGCACGCCGCGGGATTCAACCAGTTTTTATTTCCGCGCGAATGACTCACTTCCAGCCGACGATGACAGTGAGAATTGTAGCCGCTCCCTCTTAGCTGCCTCAAAGTATATGGTCTATTTTGAGAGGCCGGTGCTATCAAATTACTATCTCCACGCTGATGTGTACCGTTTCCTCTGGCTCCGGGCATTTGACCGCCCCGTGCTGCTTACACTCTACCGGGACTCCACTGGGACGACACTGCGGACTCAAATTCTGCGCCGGCATCTGGGGTACAAACCAGGGACGATTCCATTTCCTAAATCCCCGGCCGGAGCCGCCATGCCGCACGTAAGCACAGCCATTATCAGCGCAAACCAGCAGGCGGCGCAGAAACGGCGCACATTGCGGGCAGTAGCCGAAGAAACCATTACTCCCGTTAGCCCGGGGCAGTGGCAACACTTGGAAAACCTGGTGCAGCAGGCCGACTTTTGGCAGATGCCGCCCTGTCGCCGAAGGATAGTATTGGATGGCGCAAGCTGGCTGCTGGAAGGCCACACACGGGCGGGCTATCATACAGTTCTGCGCACTAGTCCAGCAGAAGGTGGCTTCCGCGCTGCCTGCGAGTACCTGCTCGACTTAAGCTCGGCCCGAAACGAAAAGCGGTACTAAAGCAGCCTACCGCCGGAAATACACGCTGAACGTGGAGCCCACTCCTACCTGGCTTTCCACTTCAATACGTCCGCCGGCGTTGTCCACGATTTTCTTGACCATGTAGAGCCCGATGCCGGAGCCCTCCACGTGGTCGTGCAGGCGCTGGAACATGCCGAACAGCTTCGGGCCGTTCTGGGCCAGGTCCAGGCCCAGGCCGTTGTCCTGCACGCGCAGCACGGTATAGTCGCCGGCCGCGTGGCAGCGGATGCTGATCTGGGGCACCCGCTCGGGGGCGCGGTATTTCAGGGCGTTGCTGAGCAGGTTATACACGATGCTGCGCAGGTTTTTCTCCGAGAAGGAAATCGTCGGGCAGCTTTCCACGTCCGTTTCCACCGTGGCCCCGGTGGCCTGCAACAGCGGAGTCAGGTCGAGCTGTACTTCGGTAATAAGGCGGCCCAGCTCGACGGTGGCGGCCGAGTGGCCGTGCTCTTTCTGCAGCTTGGTTACCTCGGTCAGATGCTCGATGGTGCGCTTGAAGCGGTCCACCGAGTCCTGCATCATGGTCAGAATCTGGGGCACCTGCTGGTCTTCGGCGGCGGGTGGGCCGGGCAGTTCCAGCAGCAGCGCGTGCAGCAGCCCCTCGATGTTGCTGATGGGTGCCTTCAAATCGTGGGAGGCGGTGTAGATGAAGTTGTCCAGGTCCACGTTGGCCCGCAGCAGCTGGGCGTTGTTGTCCTGCAGCTGGCGCTGGGCCTGGTCGATGCGCTCCAGGGCCAGCTTGTGCTCGTGAATATCGGTGAAGGTGCCAATCCACTGCACAATCTGGCCCTGGGCGTTGCGCGAGGGCAGGGCCCGGCCCAGCATCCAGCGGTAGTCCCCGGCGTGGTTGCGGAAGCGGTACTCCATTTCGAAAGGCTCGCCCGTGCGCAGGCATTGCTCCCACCGGTCGTTGTTGGCGGCCATATCGGCCGGGAAAATATGCTCCTGCCACTGGCTGTGCAGCGGCGTGCCGTCGTCGGGCCCGGTGAAGTCAAACCAGCGGTGGTTGAGGTAGGTCGTCACGCCGTAGGCATCCGCCGTCCAGGCAATCTGCGGAATACCCTCCAGCATGCGGCTGGCTTCGGCCGCCACCCGCTCGATGGCCCGGCGGGCCTGCTGCTGCTGGTTCAGCTCCTCATTTTTGCGGGCAATAACGGCGTTCTGCTCGGCTACCTGGGCCTGAATAACCCGGATTTCCTCCTGGGCCGACAAGTCGGTGGCAATGACGGCCAGCACCGGCGACTCGTGGAAGTTGAGCACGTTCATCGACAGGGACAAGGGCCGCAGCGAGCCGTCCTGGGCGCGCAGCGGCAGTTCGCCCTTGCCTTTGCCGGCGGCCCAGCAGCGGGCCAGCAGCACGTGCCAGTACGGGTGGAATTCCAGCGGGATGAAGGCCTCGAACACCCCCCCGATAACCTCCTCCAGCGACCGGTTCAGCCAGCCGGCCAGGCACACGTTGCCGTAGAGAATGGTGCCGTCCTCGCTGAGCAGCATGGCGCCCTCGTTCATCTGCTCAATCAGGGTGCGGTAGCCGTGGTCGGCGCCTTCCAGCGTGAAGATGCGCGGCCCGTCGGCGCTCTGAATAGCCAGGGCATCGACGGCACCGGTGCGCACGGCCTCAATCAGCTCTTCGGCTTCCTCGAGGCGGTAGCGCAGCTCCTCGTTCTCGCGGGCCAGCTCGGCCGCGCTCTTTTCCGGCTGACTACTACTCATAGGCTGGTCCCGCTGGTAGGTAGCGTAGGCGTAATGCCCAGGGCCTTGAGCACCCGCTCCCGGTCCGAAAGGTCGCCCACGAGGCGGCGCACCAGTCCGGGGCTGCGCTTAATCAGGGTGGGCGCGCCAATGAGCTGCTCGCGCTGGGCCAGCTCGGGCTGCTGGTACATATCAATGATGAGCAGCTCGTAGCGGCCCTTCAGGTACTGCTCGCAAATATCCTTGATGTTGCGTACGGCCCGGGTCGAGTTGGGAGTAGCGCCCGTGATGTACAGATGCAGCACGTACTCGGCACCGGCCGGCTCCGACCGTTCTTCTGCTTCCATCTAGTGCTGGGGTTTGCCGGCAATGGGCCGGATATCCAGTCCCACCAGCACGCGCTCCTCATTCGACAGGTCGCCGATGATCTTGCGGATGGGTTCGGGCACTTTGCGCACCAGGGTCGGAATGGCCAGGATCTGGTCGCCCTCGGCCAGCTGCGGGTCTTTGAGCAGGTCCACGACTTCCAGCGCGTAGCGGCCTTTCAGATGCTGCTCGCAGTACTTCTTCAGGTTGGTCAGCGCCAGTACCGATTTCGGGGTTTGGCCGGCTACGTACAGGCGCAGCTCCCAGTATTCCTCGTCCATGGCTAGGGCCGTTGTGGTCGGTGTGATGTGCATTCTAAGCTTGTGACGGGCGGGAACCGGCGTTTTGTTGGTACGGCAGAGGGTCGGCAAGCTGGGCTTTCCCCTGGGCCTGGGCCTGCTGGCGGGCCAGCTCCTCGTTGTTGATCTGGCGCAGTTCCTCCTCCACCGATTCGAACTCGGTGCGCATATTGCCAATGGTGGCCTCCAGCACCCGGCGGCGGCGCTCCAGCTCCCGGTCTTTGCGTTCCTGCTCCTGCTGAGCGGCTACCAGCTGGGCCTGCTCCTGCAGCTGCTGGGTCAGGCGGCCGGCCCCGGTCACGATGCCGGCGGGACCAATGACCACGTCGAGCAGGTGCAGGCCCCGGTCGGTGACCAGGAACTCGCGCACCTTGTTGGAGTGGCTCATGCCGCGCGACTTCAGAATGCTGATGCCGCGGTTTCGCTCGCCCACGCCTTCCAAGTCGCGCACGCTGATCCAGGTATCGACCAACGACGAGACGCCTTCCTCGGTCAGTTCCTGCTGGATGTTGCGTCCGCTGATCAGGGAGGTGAACAGGGCCGTGATGTTGTTCACTTTCAGAAAGTCGATGAGGCGAATCAGCATGCTTTTCACCTCGCTCAGGTTGCCCACCGAAATCAGGTTGCTGATCGGGTCGATGACGACGGCCGCGGGCTTGAAGTCGCGGATGATCTTGTGGATGCTGACCAGGTGGCGCTCCAGGCCGTTGAGCGTGGGCCGGGTGGCCTCAATCTTGAGCAGCCCATTGGCCACGTACGGCGCCAAATCGATGCTGACCGACTGCATGTTGCGCACCAGCTGCTGGGGCGACTCCTCGAAGGCCAGAAACAGGCACCGCTGGTTGTTGCGGCAGGTTTCGGCGGCGAAGGTGGCCGCCAGCGTGGTTTTGGCCGTGCCGGCCGTGCCGGTAATCAGCACGCTGCTGCCCTGGTAAAAGCCCCGGCGGCCAAACATATCATCGAGGGCGGGAATGCCCGACGACACGATTTTGTCGGACACGTCGTGGTTGAGCTGCAGGGAGGTAACGGGCAGCACCGAAATACCTTCCTCCGTAATCAGGTACGGGTACTCGTTGGTGCCGTGGGTGCTGCCGCGGTATTTGACGATACGCAGGCGGCGGGTGGTAATCTGGTCGATAACGCGGTTGTCGAGCAGAATGACGCAGTCGGACACGTACTCTTCCAGGCCCTGCCGCGTGAGGGAGCCCTCGCCCCGCTCGGCCGTAATAACCGTAGTGACGCCCTTGTCCTTGAGCCAGTGGAACAGGCGCCGGATTTCGGAGCGCAGCACGGCCTGGTTGGGAAAGCCCGAAAACAGGGCCTCGATGGTGTCGAGTACCACGCGCTTGGCCCCGATGGAGTCGATGGCGTGGCCCAGGCGGATAAAGAGGCCCTCCAGGTCGTACTCGCCGGTTTCCTCAATCTCGGAGCGGTCGATGTGGACTTGGTCGACGCGGAGCTTTTTTTCGGCCTGCAGGCGGGGCAAGTCGAAGCCCAGGGACGTGACGTTGGCCGCCAGCTCGGCCGCCGATTCCTCGAAGGTCATCAGCACGCCGGGCTCGTTGTAGTGCTCAATGCCGCGCACCAGAAACTCGATGCCCATCAGGGTTTTGCCGCAGCCGGGGCTACCGCAGATCAGGGTCGGGCGGCCCAGGGGCAGGCCGCCCTCCGTTATTTCGTCCAGGCCGTCGATGCCCGAGGGAGCTTTGGGCAGCTTGGGCAATGCTGGGGGCTGGGGAGAGGCAGGAGTAATGGGGGTTTCTAACATGCAACTATATTTTCAGCATAGGAAATGCCTGACCCAAGGTACGGCTTTCTACCGTTTTCTACGGTCCAGCTTGGGCTAAACCAGACCAGGAGGCGGATAAGTTTCCTGAGCAGAAAGCTGCCATACGCCATTCAGCTCACCGCGGCCGTTGGCTTCAGCTACGTACGTGCCGGGCGCCGCGGCGGCCGGATTTAGCCGCCCGTGACGGCGCTCAGCGGCACGGGGTGCAGAATCAGGAACACCAGCTCCCGCAGAATCTCCCCGTCGCTCATCGAGCCGCTTTCCACGCCCTTGCTTTGCAGGTCGGCCCGGCGGATGAGGTGAATAATGGCCCGGGTGCGGCCGAAGTCGTACACGCGCAGGGCCTGGCTGTACTCCTTCTGGGCGAAGCTGTTCATGATGCCCAGCTTCTTGAAGTCGGCGTCGGAGGGGTTGCCGCGCTGGTGCAGCACCAGCAGCTTGGTAAAGAAGCCGAAGAGCAGCGTCAGGTTCGGAATCAGCGGGTTGGCCTTGGGGTTGGCCTCGAAGTACATCAGGATGCGGTTGGCCTTGAGCACGTCGCGCTGCACCAGGGCCTTCTGCAGCTCGAAGATGTTGTAGTCCTTGCTGATGCCCACCAGGCGCTGCACCAGGTCCTCGTCGATACCGTGGCCGGGCAGCACGTTGAGCAGCAGCTTGTCGATTTCGTTGGTCAGGCGGCCCAGCTCAGTGCCGATGTACTCGGCCAGCAGGGCCGTAGCCTGGCCCGTAATCTGCTGCTTTTTGCCGCGCACGTAGCTCGTAATCCAGGCGGGCACCTGGTTGTCGTAGATTTTCTTGCTGGTCATCACCACCGCCTTTTCGGCCAGCAGCTTGCCCAGCTTCTTGCGCGCATCCAGGGTTTTGTGCTTGTAGCAGAACACGAGCACCGTGGTAGTGAGCGGGTTTTTGAGGTAGGCCTCCAGAAACGGAAATGACTTTTCCGCCTCCAGATCGGCCACGGCTTGGGCTTCCTTGACGATGACCACCGAGCGTTCGGCCATCATCGGGAAGCGCCGGGCCTGGCCCAGAATGGTGGCCACGTCGGTATCCTTGCCGTAGAGCACCACCTGGTTGAAGCCCCGGTCGTGCTCGGGCAGCACGTGTTTTTCCAGGATATCGGCAATGTGGTCCACGTAGTACGGCTCCTCCCCTTGCAGAAAGTACACGGGCGCGTATTGCCGTTGGCGCAGCTGCTGCAGAATTTCGTCGGGCGTGGAAAGCAAGGCAGTGAGTTGGTGAGATAGTGAAATAGTGAGTTGTCGTGGTAGCGGCTCCTCTTTTTCTCCGCGCAAATGTACCACCGTACTTTTACCTTTGCAGCCTTCCTCCCGGTGAGAAGCGCGGCCGGCTCCGGCCTATTGCCAAAAAACTCACCATCTCACCATTTCACCACTTCACCACTTTGGACTTACTAGAAGAGCTCCGCTGGCGCGGGATGTTTCACGACATGATGCCCGGCACCGATGAGCACCTGCGCCAGAACGCGCCCATCACCGGCTACATCGGCTTCGACCCCACGGCTTCGTCCCTGCACATCGGCAACCTGGCCACCATCATGCTGCTGGTACACCTGCAGCGGGCCGGCCACCGCCCCCTGGCCCTGGTGGGCGGCGCCACCGGCATGATTGGCGACCCCAGCGGCAAGTCGGCCGAGCGCAACCTGCTCGACGAGGAGGCCCTGCGCCGCAACCAGGCCGGCATCCGGGCCCAGCTGGAGAAATTTCTGGTGTTCGATGACTCGCCCACCGGGGCCAAAGTGGTCAACAACTACGACTGGTTCAAGGACTTCGGCTTCCTGCAGTTTCTGCGCGAAGTAGGCAAGCACCTGACGGTAAACTACATGATGGCCAAGGACTCGGTGAAGCGGCGCATCAGCGGCAACGAGGACTCGGGCGCCGAGGGCCTGAGCTACACCGAGTTCAGCTACCAGCTGCTGCAGGGCTACGACTTCTTCCACCTCTACAAGGAGCTGGGCACGACCCTGCAGATGGGCGCCAGTGACCAGTGGGGCAACATCACGACCGGCACGGAGCTGATCCGGCGCATGAGCAATGGTGAGGGCAAGGCCTACGCCCTGACGGGCCAGCTCATCACCAAGGCCGACGGCACCAAGTACGGCAAGAGCGAAACCGGCACCGTATGGCTCGACCCCACGATGACCTCGCCCTACCAGTTCTACCAGTTCTTCCTGCGGGCCGAAGACGTGGATGCGCCCCGCCTGATTCGCGTGTTTACGCTGCTGACGGAAGAGGAAATCAAGGCTATTGAGGCCGAGCACGCTCAAAACCCCGGCCTGAAAACCCTGCAGAAGGCCTTGGCGAAAGATGTGACCATCCGGGTGCACTCGGAGGCCGCCTACGAAGCGGCTGTAGCGGCCTCCGAAGTACTATTCGGCAAGGGTGGGGACCTTACCACGCTCAGCGAGCAGACGCTGCGTGATGCCTTTGCCGGCTTACCCCACCTGCAGGTACCCCGCACCGACGCAGCCGACCTGAACGTGGCCGTGCTGCTCAGCGACGCCACCGAAAAGCAGATTCTGTCCTCGCGGGGCGAAGTCCGCAAGCTGGTGCAATCCAATGGCCTGAGCGTAAATGGAACGAAGCTCACCTCTTCCGAAACGCCGGTGGCCGACTTAGCGTTGCTGCACGACAAATACCTGGTGGTGAAAAAAGGCAAGAAAGAGTACTTCCTCGTGGAATTGGTGTAACCCCCGATTCAGCACCACAAACAAAAAGGCCCCGCCAGAATTGGCGGGGCCTTTTTGTTGATCCAGGAATCGACTACCCAATCCGGTTTGATCCGAATAATTCGTCTAATCCGTGGTTCAGAAACTACTTCTTCTTGGCAGGAGCAGCTTTCTTGGCAGCTGGGGCAGCAGCCTTTTTGGCTGGAGCAGCCTTGGCAGCACCAGCACCAGCGGCGTCGCCGGCGCTGTTCTTGGTGTTCTGCACTTCCGTGCGGATGGTCTGAGCCAGGTTCTTCAGCTCCTGCATGCCTTTGCGCACACGGGTACCGGCGGCAGAGTTCTGCTTGTCATAGAACTTCTCGAAGTCCGATTCCAGGGAGAGTACGAGGTCCTTCAGTTGGCTGTAATTGCTCATGAGAAAAAGGTTGAGGGTGTGGGTTTAATGTTTTTGAACGGGCCTAATATACAGGGATTTCAAATACAAGCAATAGTTCCGATTTTTTTTCAAAACCCCCATAGCAGCTTACCAAGCTATTTTTTACCCTGCTCAAACCCCGTTTCCAGAATATACACCTACAGTAATATTCACGGAATAGCACAAAAACAGAAGGGCGCCTTTCTTACGAAAAGCGCCCTTCCCTGCTGTTTTCAGCCGCTGGCCCTAGCTGGCGGGCATGGGCTCGGTTTTGGAATAAAGGCCCTTGCTGAGCTTGTCGGCCACCACTTCGAAGGCCGTGATGGTCTGGCGCACGTCGTCCAGGGAGTGCACGGCCGTCGGAATCAGGCGGAGCATGATAACGCCCTTGGGAACCACCGGATAAACCACGATAGAGCAGAAAATACCGTGATTTTCGCGCAAATCGAAGGTTATTTGGGTAGCGTCGGAAATCTGGCCGCTCAAAAACACGGGTGTTACCGGCGAGGTCGTGGTGCCGATATTGAAGCCTTTTTCGCGCAATCCACTCTGCAGGGCCCGTACTACGGTCCAGAGGTTGTCTTTCAGCTCGGGCTGGGTGCGCAGCAGCTCCAAACGCTTGATTGCGCCCACTACGAGCGGCATGGGCAAGGATTTGGCGAAAATCTGGCTCCGCATGTTGTAGCGCAAATATTCAATTACGCTTTCGGGCCCCGCGACGAAGGCACCGATGCTGGCCATGCTCTTGGCGAAGGTCGAAAAATAAAGGTCGATACCGTCCTGTACGCCCTGTTCTTCGCCCGTTCCGGCGCCCGTAGCGCCCATCGTGCCGAAGCCGTGGGCGTCGTCGACGAACAGGCGGAACTCGTATTTCTCCTTCATGGCGACCACGCCGCGCAGGTTGCCCTGGTTGCCCGACATGCCGAATACGCCCTCGGTAATAACCAGAATGCCGCCGCCGGTTTCGTCGGTGATGCGCTTGGCGCGCTCCAGCTGCTTCTCCAGGCTCTCCATGTCGTTGTGCACGTACACGAAGCGCTTGCCCGCGTGCAGGCGCACCCCGTCGATGATGCAGGCGTGCGACTCGGCGTCGTACACAATCACGTCGTGGCGGCCCACCATGGCGTCGATGATGGACACCACACCCTGGTAGCCGAAGTTGAGCAGCATGCAATCCGGCTTCTGCACGAAGTCGGCCAGCTCACTTTCCAGCTGCTCGTGCAGGTTGGAGTTGCCGCTCATCATGCGCGCGCCCATGGGCAGGGCCATGCCGTACTGGGCGGCGGCCTCGGCGTCGGCCCGGCGTACTTCGGGGTGGTTGGCCAGGCCCAGGTAGTTATTTAAGCTCCAGGTAAGAACCTCTTTGCCGCGAAAAATCATACGGGGCTCGATTTCGCCTTCCAGCTTGGGGAAAGTGAAGTAGCCGTGGGCGTAATGCGAATGGCTGCCCAGTGGGCCGCGGTTCGCGGCAATCTTTTCGAAAAGATCCACGAGGGAATGGGTTAAATGTGAAAAGGAAACAGGCGGTTGGCTGGGGGCTCAACCATCCGATAAAGTACAAAGTTATGGCAATCTGCAAAAGTAGCCCCTGCGCGCCTGGCTTCCAACTCCGTGAATTTTGCCTGGTGCGTTTTACGGACTAGGCAGAATGGCGTTTCTTTGGGTGCAAATTGATTTTTGCTCCTTTGTTTACTTTGTCATCCTGAGCCCTGCGAAGGACCTTACCACGCTAGAACGAGTCGTTGGTATGCTTGTCGTTCGTATCCTAATAAGGTCCTTCGCAAGGCTCAGGATGACAAACGAAAAGTAAATCTCCTCTACGCCTTTCCCCTCCCACCACCTACATGAAAGAAATTAAGAAGCTGCTGGTCGCCAACCGCGGCGAAATTGCCCTGCGCGTGCTGCGCTCGGCCAAGGAAATGGGCCTGCAGACCGTGGCCATCTACTCCGAAGCCGACCGCAATGCCCTGCACGTGCGCTACGCCGACGAGGCCGTGTGCGTGGGCGGGCCGCAGTCGTCGGAAAGCTACTTGCGCGGCGACGCTATCCTGGAAGTGTGCCGCCGCCTGGGCGTGGACGCCATTCATCCCGGCTACGGCTTTTTGTCGGAAAACGCGGAGTTTGCCCGCATGGTAACAGAAGCCGGAATCATTTTCGTAGGTCCCTCGCCCGAGGCCATGAACATCATGGGCGACAAGCTCTCGGCCAAGCAGGCCGTCAAAGCCTATAACATCCCGCTGGTACCCGGCACCGACGAGGCTATTTCCGACGTGGAGGAAGCCAAGCGCATTGCCTCGGAAGTAGGCTTCCCCATCCTGATCAAGGCTTCGGCCGGCGGCGGCGGCAAGGGCATGCGCATCGTGAACAACGCCGCCGAGTTTGAGGAGCAGATGCAGCTGGCGATTAACGAGGCCACGTCTGCGTTTGGCGACGGCTCGGTCTTCATCGAAAAGTTCGTGACTGGCCCGCGCCACATTGAGATTCAGGTATTGGGCGACGAGCACGGCAACATCGTGCATCTGTTTGAGCGCGAGTGCTCGATTCAGCGCCGCCACCAGAAGGTCATTGAAGAAGCGCCTTCCTCGGTACTGACGCCCGAGTTGCGCGCCGAAATGGGCCGCTGCGCCGTGGACGTGGCCCGGGCCTGCAACTACACCGGGGCCGGCACCGTGGAGTTTCTGCTCGACGAGCACCGCAACTTCTATTTCCTGGAGATGAACACCCGCCTGCAGGTGGAGCACCCCGTCACGGAGCAGATTACCGGCCTCGACCTGGTGAAAGAGCAGATCCGGGTGGCCCAGGGCCTGCCCCTGCCCTTCACGCAGGACGAGCTGACCATCACCGGTCACGCCCTGGAGCTGCGCGTGTACGCCGAGGACCCGCAGAACAACTTCCTGCCCGACATCGGGACGCTGACTACCTACGTGCGCCCCCAGGGCCCGGGCGTGCGGGTGGATGACGGCTTCGAACAGGGCATGGACATCCCGATTTACTACGACCCGATGATTGCCAAGCTCGTCACCTTCGGCAAGGACCGCACTGAGGCCATCGAGCGGATGCTGCGCGCCATCGACGAGTACCAGATTACCGGCATCCAGACCACCCTGCCCTTCGGCCGCTACGTGCTCCGGCACCCGGCCTTCGTCAGCGGCGACTTCGACACGAACTTCGTGCGCGACCATTTCACCCCCGCCGACCTCGACGCGAAGCCCGACGAAACCACCGCCAAACTCGCCGCCGTGCTTACGGCCATGCTAATGACGGAAAAGAAAGCCCCCGTAGCGGCTAGTGGTGCCCCAGCTACGGCTACGGGCTCCAACTGGAAGCGCAACCGGCTGGGCGTACGCTAGAGGAGTTGACTTTCTTGATTCGAAAGCCCGGCTGGTTGGTCGGACCTTTACCCAGATTTGATAAAGCGTTCCGGCCAACCAGCCGGAACGCTTTTTTTAGGATTGTTGGCAGGCTCGCAGAAAGCAGGATCAATAACCCGTGAAGTGGCACCCACCGCTTTTTAATGAATACCACCGTTTCACTAAACTTTAGTGAGGCGGTCTTTTAGCCAAAAGAAAATAACCATTCTGCTTTAAGCAGGCCTTACCACATCAGGGCCTTGTCGAGTGTCCAATTGAATACCGCCACCCGAGCAGCGGGCACATTGGTGTACAGGAGGAAGGCGCAGCCACCGGGCAGCACTTCCACCCGGGAATACAGGCCCTTCTTCTGCCGTTTTGGAAGGCGTAACTGCGCATTACTTCCGCATAGCAAGGTAATGGTACTCCGATCCGCATAGCGGAACATACGGATAGTGCCTTCCTCGTACCATTCAGGCGTGGTAGCCACGTAGCCATTAGGCAGCATCAATTGTCTTGGAGTCGTGTTAGTACAGCCGCAATCCAAGGAAATTGGCGTTAAGTCCGGGGGAAATGAGGGCGCGGCTTGCCCGAACACAAATGAGGCCCAGTAGCACGCGAATCCTGTTACGACCTCTTGAATTTTAAGGGGAATGGCCATCTATTAGGCTAGTGTCGGAACTAAGATAGCACAGTAGGTAATTTTTACCCTCGTTTCGGTAGAACCACCCTTTTTGTGAACTCTAAATGTGGGGCACGACGGTGAGGTGTTTTTCTGCGAAGGCAGTGGCTTGCGCAGCCGTGTCAAAGGGCCACTTGGTCCCGTTGTCGTAGCTCGACACGATGTACTGACCCTGATGAAAGTATAAGCAAGGGGAAGCGTCTGTGGACAAAGGGCCGCCCTGGGTCGAGCCGGGTAATGCCAAGCCTAATCGTCCGAGGCTGACGTACGGCATGACCTTTCGCAACACGGTGGACCGGCAGCAGCAATCCACCAACTCTGCGGCCTGCTGCGGGTGGAAATGAGCGGGGAACTCCAGTAGGCGCTTCCGGACACGGGCCCACTCTTGGCGTTGTGGCGCATACTGCAACCTGACCCGTACAGGACGGCTGGTGCCGACGGCCTTTTTGGAACTCTTGAACATGACGCTAATTAAGGCTCCTTTTCCTGAACTGCTACCCATGTATGTCTATTGGCATGGCAAAGTAGTCCTACAGCCCAGATTGAGTTCAAGAAACTCGTTCACCTTTCAAAGTTCACCAAACTCCGTTGTGCGATGAGTTTCGTGAACTCCCCACCGTCGCCCCCAGCGCGAGTATAGGTGCAGCCGTGACCAGCCATAACGTAAAGGCAATACCTCTACTACCGCGCCAGCGGCAACCCGAACCGCGCCGGCAGAAGAAATCCGGGCGGCTTGTCGTTCTACCGGTGGAGGCACAGCCTCCCAAGAATGATTGGAACGGGTTACGGCTGCGTCTAAACTCGCGCCAGTAGCGGGCCCTGCGCCAGTTCTATCGTTTCACGACAAGACGCGAGGTTGCGTCTCTACCCACCCGGTCGGATTCCGTGAGGGTTGCTTCTATTTTTTTGACGAACCCTCAGAAGCATTGAGGGTTCGTCTTATTTTTAGGAGCAACCCTCACAGAATCCGTATGGCCCGCAAATCCTTACCATCCAATAGCCTTTCGGCCGCCGTGCGGCGGCACTTTGGCCTGACCCAGGAAGAGCTAGGGCGCTTTTTGGGCGTAACCGGGACAGTAGTGGCACACGCCGAAGCGGGCCGCAGCACGCTGTCGGCCCCGGCCCAGCGGCGACTGCGGCCCCTGGCCCTGCTGCTGCCCGCCCCCGACGGGCTGGGACCGGCCTACCCCACGCCGCCGGCCGCCGAAGAAGCGCCGGCCGCCCTGGGCCCGCGGGAAGCCGCGCCCCTGCTGGCGCGCCTGCGCCGGGTGCGCTACCTGGCCGACAAAACCCGCTTCGAGCTGGACAACCGCCGGCTGCTGCACCAGGCCCGGGAGCGCCGCACCTGGGGCCTCACGGTGCTGGCCGGGCTGCTGGCCCCCGCGCCCGATACGGCTCCGGCCCCGGCCATCCTGGCCCCCGACCCGGCCCTGAGCCCCGAAGCCGACCGCCGCTGGGTGGCGCGCCTGCAAGCCGACACCCAGGCGGCACCCCTGCCCCTGTCGGCTACGCAAGCTGCCCTGCTGGCCCTGCGCCTGCGCCTGCTCGAAGCCGAAGCCGCCGCCCTCACCGAGCTGCTGGCCGGGGCTGGCTTCGAGGCAAAATAAAATGACAGCCCCGTTGGGCATCGTATTCAAAAAACACTATACTCACTCAGGTTTATCTATTCACTTTTTTTCCTGTCCCAGTTTTTATGGCTTATTCTCTTTCTCAACTCGCCACCACCGCCGACTGCGACCAGGTGCTGGCTTACATCTCCGACGAGCTGCGGGTGCTCAACCAGCGCCGCAGCGAGTTTACCTACCAGCGCGACACGGCCACCAGCACCTCCGCGGAGCTGCAAGCCGAGCTGACGGCCCTCAACGCCGAAATCGACTATCTCACGCCTCTCATTCCCACGCTACCGGCCAGCAAAAAGCGGAAGGAGCGCGAAAACGAGCTGCGCCGCAGCACCGACCGGCGCGACGAGCTGGTGGCGCGCCAGGGCGAGCGGGGTGCCGTGTCGCTGCTCATCCGTGAGCTGGAACTGGCTCAGGCGGAGGTGCAAATCACCGAAACAAAGGCGCTGGAAGCCGGCGTTACGGCCTTCCGCGCTACTCTCTAGAATTACGCTATATCCCCTATCGCAGCAAAGAAACAGCCGCCCCGAGCGTATCGGGGCGGCTGTTTTGATGAGGGCTACCCGCTTCAACCCGGGGGCCGGGCGCTACTATTCCCACCGGTCAGCACGACCCTGACGGCTCAGGGGACCGGAACTTCCTCGCCTTACGACGCCGGGCCCTAGGCTGCCAGCGCCAGGGCTTCGGCGTGAATGTGCGGCCCCTCGGCCCAGTACCAGCACCCGACCAGTCCATCCGCGGCTTGCGGGACCACGACCAGCCAGGGCCACCGGCTGGCCGGCAGCGCGGCGGCATCGGGCCCGGATAGCTCTAGGCCGGAGCAGTGGCTGTGCACCAGGCCCAGCACCCGGCCGCCCGTGGCAGCCAAGTGCCGCAGCTGCGCTTCCAGGGCGTATTCTTCCACCCAGAACTCGCCGGGGCCACCCAGGTTGGGCAGGCGCCGGAAGCTGAGCTGCTCGTTGTGGGCCACCAGCAGGCCGCAGATTTCCCGGCCCGGCGAATCCTGCATGGCCAGCACCAGCAGGCGGCGCAGCGCGGCGGGCAGGGCGGGCCGGGCCGGGCTCATACCAGCAGGGCCAGCACCAGGGTGTAGCCCCCGAAGGCAACCAGGGCCGAGCCCACAATCAGGATGGCCCCGAACACGACCAGGAACCCGTTGCCGGTAGCCACCCCGTAGATGGCAATGGCCAGCCCCACCAGCGCAATACCGACGAGAATGGCCGTTACCGGGTCTTCGCCGCGCAGGCCGCGGGGCCCCAGCTCACTTACCCGTCGCGCGTGCTGGTAGAGCAGGTTTTTGGTCATGGCCAGCCCGCTTACGGCCCCGGCGTAGATGTCCACGGGGAGCCGGTCTTTTATGGTTACCAGCTCGGGGCGGTGATGACAGTCGCGGGGCGTGTAGAGCCGGCCCGGGGTGATGAAGGACTTGCCGTCCCAGCCCCCGAAAAACTCCCCGGCCGACACCCGGCCCAGCTGGCCCGCCTGCCGGGTAGTGGCCACGGACACCTGCTCACTGGCCCCGTCCACGCTCTTGCGGTGGATCAGCATGTGCTCGTCCTGAACGGAAAACGTCATGTCCAGCTTTTCCAGGGCGGTTAGGGCTTCTGTGAACAGGTCGGCCGCGGCCGGGCCGTATTTTTCCCGGGCCCGGTCGCCTTCTTTCTCCAACAGGGCCCTGATGTCGCCCTGGGCCAGCACTTTGGCGGCTTTTTCCACCTCCTGGTAGAGCTGCCCACCGTCGCGCAGGCTGTTCAAGGCATCCAGGCCGTGCTTAATCATCACGCGGCCCTTTAGCTCCACGTCGAAGGCGCGGTCGGTGGCGGCCACGGCCAGGTCGGGGCAGTTGGCCCGGTCGGCGGGGTCCAGCTGCTGAAAGCGCTCCAGCAGCTTGTGGTAGTCCCGGAAGACGGCTACCGTGTGCAGGGCATCGGCGAGCTGCCGCTCGGCGTGGGCCGCGTCGTGCAGCAGGTCAAAGCAGGAAGTGGATTCGAAGGTCATGGTTTCAGGGGTTAAGAGTTCGGGAGCCTACGCAAACACGCCCGGCAGCTGGCCCAGGAAGAACATGCGCTTAAGCACGGCCTCGGTGCGGACATATTCGACATCGGGCATCAGGTAGGTGAAAGGAAACCGGGCGAAAGGCCGGGCCAGGTGGCGCAGGCCGTCGGTATGGGCCCGTTGACGAAAGTCGCGCAGCTCGGCATCCGGCTCCCAGGGCAGCGTCAGGCTGGCAGCCAGATTGACGGCCCAGGTGGCGGCTTCCGGCGGCCCGAGGTCGGCGTTTTCCGGGGTTAGCACGGTGCCGTCGGTGGTCAGCACCACGCGGTCGGCCACGCCGCGGGCCTGCCCACTGAGCAGCAGCAGGTCGCCGCGCAGGTCGGCGTGGGGCTGCAGGGCTACCTCATCCAGGGAGTCGAGCAGCAGCCGGCCGTACACCCAGGCGTCCTCGTCCCGGTCGCGCCCATCGCGCTTCACCCGCAGCGACACCTTGCGGGCCACGCCCACCGAGCGGTCGAAGCCGCCCTGGTTCCACTTGTGACGGATGACGCGCTCCACCACGTACTCATCGTGAATCACCCCGTAGTCGGAGGCGCCGATAAAGTGCTCCACGTCCTCAATGATGCCCTGGCAGCCCGGCACCACGTCGAAGGCAGCGCACAGGGCCTGCCGCGAGCCGCGCTGCACCGGAAACACCCGAACCTCGAACTGAGGCAGCTCGGGTACGCCGATAAAGCCGGTATTGCGGCCAATGAGGGAAATGGTGGGCGTCAGGGGAATGTCGGCGTGGGGCGCCAGGTGGGAGGCCAGCAGCGGCTCGAGCGGGGCCAGTAGCTCTTCGTAGAGCGCCCTGGCATCCCCGGCCCCAGGGTTGACCGTAACTTCGGCCTGCCGCAGGTCCAGCAGGATATCCACCGACTTCTGGGGCTTGTGTGCCGTCCAGCGCAGGCGGGCTTTGAGCGTCACTTCCACCGTGCCGAGCACGCGCTGCACCTGCAGGGGCACCTCCAGCTCCACCGGGTTGAGCACGGTATTGACCAGGCTCCCGGCAAAGGCGCCCGGCAGAAACTGCGGGTGGGTGGCCACGGGCGTTGGGTCGCCGGCAGCCTCCGCCACGGGCAGAGCCACCGGGGCCGGATTGCCGGCGGGCAGATTGGCGGACAGCGTAGCGCTGACGGGCCCCAGCGGGTTGAAGCCGCCGGGAAACTGAGGCACCGGCCCACCCGGCGGGTTGAGCTTGCGCGACTCCACCAGCAGGGCCAGGTCGGCGCGAAACAGGATGGTTACGCTCCCGGGCTCGGCAAAGCTCATGCTCACCGGCCGGGGGCTGTAGCCGATGCCGTAGGCCTTGGTGGGCTCGGGCACGAAGGTGGCCCAGAACGGGTCGGTCAGCTCGTCGCGCAGCTGCTCAAGGGCCGTGGTGAGGACGGCCCCGCGCCGGCGCGCAATGATGCTGACCGAGTCGGCGTCGATGCGCTCGGCGTAGCTGCGCAGGCAGTACGAGGCGGCTACCTGCACGGCGCTGTTGAAGCCGCCGGTAACCCGGTTGACGTGGACCTCGCGCGGGTTGTAGCGGTCCGCCAGGGCCAGGGAGGATGCCCAGCTGTCGGCGACTAGTTTGCGGGCGGTAGGCCTGACAGTGGAGCTGTACACGGCAGCTACGTCGGCGGCACTGAACGTTTCCATGCGTCCCTCCTCCTTGAGGGTGGGTGATATAGAAGATGGCAGCAACGTCTGCAAGCGCCGGGCGGACGGCCACGCGCACTATGCTGAGTCTGCCAGTCTAAGTTCTCTATATCCAACGCCGCGTAAATCAGTGGCAACACTGATTATATCGCAATACCTAAATATTAACAGGAGCGGTAATAGCCCGGCCCACGGCTACGCTGATGTGGTTGCCTCTTAGTCACCGGCACAGGGCACTTGCCAAGCCGACAGCCCACCAGGCTGGCTGTGGCGCTCTTGGTAAGCCCAACAGCCGCCCCGATATGCTCGGGGCGGCTGTTGGGCGGGCAGGCCGGTGCGCGACCTGTAGCGCGCAGACCTTGGCGCGGCGGCCCCTACTCCGTGCGCAGGCTCCGCACGGGGTTGGCGCGGGCCACGCTCACGGTCTGGGACACGATGGTAACCAAGGCAATAAGCACGGCGGCCAGGCCCGCCAGCGGAAACACCCACCAGGGCATCTCAATGCGGTAGGCAAAGTTCTGGAGCCAGCGGTGCATCAGGTACCAGGACAGCGGCAGGGCCAGCAGGGCCGCCACGCCCACCAGCCTGAGAAAGTCGCTGGACAGCAGCACGACGATGGTGGACGTGCTGGCCCCGAGCACCTTGCGGATGCCGATTTCCTTTACCCGCTGGGTAATGGCAAAGGCCGAGAGGCCAAACAGGCCCAGGCAGGCAATGAAGATGGCAATGCCGGCAAAGAGGGCAAACAGGGTGCTCTGGCGCTGCTCGGCCTCGTAAAGCCGGTTGTAGCTTTCATCCAGAAAGGTGTAGGCAAAGGGCTGCTCGGGCAGAAACTGCTTCCAGGTGCTTTCCAGGTGGGCCAGCGCGGCCGGTACGTTGGCGCCGGCAATCTTGACCGTGAGCAGGTTGTAGGACGAGCGGGAGGTGACAGTGCTCAGGAACATGACCAGGGGCACGATGGGCTGGTGCAGGGACTCGAAGTGGAAATCCTCGACTACGCCCACCACCCGGCCCATGACCCCGCCGTAGCGGAAGGCCTGGCCCACGGCCGCAGCCGGCGAATCCCAGCCCACCATGCGCACGGCGCTGGCGTTGAGAATGAAGCCGGTGGTGTCGGTCGGGAAAGCCGGGGAGAAATTGCGCCCCGCCGCCAGCCTGATGCCGTAGGTGGGCAGAAACTGGTCGTCGATGCTCACGAACTTGATGCTGGCCGCCGTGGGCCGCAGCGAGTCGCCGACCACGGCGGCCGCGTCGGAGGCGTCGAGCAGGCGGCCGGTGGGAATCCGCGAGGAGCGGCCGGCATTCAGCACGCTGGCCTGCTGCTGCAGGGCCTGGCGGAAGGCTTCGTACTGCGGGGTCAGCGTGGGCGGGTAGGTCATGGTCAGCAGCTGCTCGCGGTTGTAGCCCAGGGGCGTTTGCTGCAGGTAGCGCACCTGCAGCAGCACGATGGCCGTGCCCACCAGCAGCCCGATAGACACCACGAACTGCACCACTACCAGGGCCCGGCGGAAGGTGAGGCCGCCGCTGTTTTTAAGAAAACCCTTCAGGATGTGCTGGGGCTGAAACGAGGACATGTACAAGGCCGGGTACAGCCCCGACAGCACGCCCACCACCAGCGGCAGCACCAGCAACCCGGCCAGCACCGGGCCCCGCAAGAGCAACTCGGGGCTGAGCGTGGTGCCCGCCAGCCGGCTTAGCCAGGGCAGGGCCAGCAGGGCGCAGCCCACGGCCAGCGCCGTAGCCAGGGCCGTTATCAGCACCGACTCGCCCAGAAACTGCAGGATGATTTCGGAGCGCCGGGCCCCGATTACCTTGCGCACGCCCACTTCCTTGGCGCGCAGCGCGGCCCGGGCCGTGGAGAGGTTCATGTAGTTGATGCAGGCAATGAGCAGCACGAACAGGGCAATGATGCTGAAGATGTACACCCGGGTGATGTCGCCGTTGGCCTCCAGCTCATCGGCGCGGTGCGAGGTCAGATGCACGTCGGTCAGGCGCTGCAGCTGCAGGCTTGTCATCTTGGAAGGCGGCACGAAGTCGGCGGCGCGCTTGGGCTGGGGCATGTGCCGGTCGAGGAAGGCCGGAAACTGGGCTTCGAGCTGGGCCGCGTCGTAGGTGGCGGGTAGCTGCAGGTAGGTATGAAAGGAATTGCTGCTCCAGCTCGTGCGCATGGCCTCTTCGCCGTAGAGCGAGGGGTCATTCAGGGTGGTGTAGGAAATGAGCATGGCCGGGTGCAGGTGGGAGTTTTCGGGCAGGCCCTGGTACACGCCGGTTACCTTGCAGAGCAGGTTGCCATCGAGCTTGAGCTCCTTGTTGAGCGGGTCGGCGGTGCCGAAATACTTGCGGGCCGTGCGCTGCTCCAGCATAATGGTGCGCGGCTCCTGCAGAGCCGTGCGGGCGTCGCCGCTGAGCACGCGCACCCCAAACAAGTCCAGGAAGTTGCCGTCGGCAAAAGCCAGGCTGTCCTGGGTCAGGATTTTGTCCTCGTAGCGGGCCACGATGGAACCGCCGGACAGGATGATGGCCATCTTCTCAATCTGCGGGAAGTCGGACTTGAGCAGGGGCCCAATTACCGGCGCCACGGCGCTCAGCTGCAAGGTCGTGGCCCCGTTGGGGTCGTAAAAGTCGCGGGTGACGCGGTAGATGCGCGAGGCCGTGGGCGGACTCCGGTCGTAGCTGGTTTCGTGCAGGATGTAGGCCAGAATCAGCAGGCAGCAGGTCAGGCCCATGGTCAGCCCGAAGAGGTTGATGGCCGAAATCAGCTTGTGCTTGAGCAGATTGCGCAGCGTGACGGTGATGTAATGACGGAGCATAACCAGGAGGAAAAAGGCTGGGGAGGTTGTGGAAAGAAAGCTGGCTTGCAGCCGCAGCATGACGGGCCAGAAAACCTAAGTCAGGATGGTTTCGGTGACGGTCTGGCCGTCGAGCATGCGCACGATGCGGTGGCTGTAGCGGGCGTCGTGCTCGGAGTGGGTCACCATCACGATGGTCGTGCCCTGCTCGTTAAGCTCGGAGAGCAGGTCCATGACCTCGTTGCCGTTGCTGGAGTCGAGGTTGCCGGTGGGCTCATCGGCCAGGATCAGGCGGGGCCGGTTCACCACGGCCCGGGCCACGGCCACGCGCTGCTGCTGCCCGCCCGAGAGCTGCTGGGGGTAGTGGTGGCGCCGGTGCATGATGCGCATCTTATCGAGCACCTCCTCCACCCGCGTTTTCCGCTCGGCGGCCGACACGCCGGTGTAGATCAGGGGCAGCTCCACGTTTTCGTACACGGTCAGCTCGTCAATCAGGTTGAAGCTCTGAAACACGAAGCCGATGGCGTGCTTGCGCAGCTCGGCCCGGCGCCGCTCGTTGAAGCCCACCGTTTCGGTATTGTCGAAGACGAAGCTGCCCGAGTTGGGGTCGTCGAGCAACCCCAGGATGTTGAGCAGCGTGCTTTTGCCGCAGCCCGAGGGGCCCATCACGGCCACAAACTCGCCCTCGCGCACTTCCAGGTTCAGGGCGTGCAGCACCACGGTTTCCACTTCTTCGGTGCGGTAGGTTTTCTCCAGGTTGGTAATCTTAATCATCGGAATCGGGGCTGGTAAGCGTGAGACGAAGGAAGTTGCGAACTAGAAAGCAGAAAAAAGGCAGAACACGCGAGGCTGCGCCGCCCCCGGCCTGGGGCCACTCACTCACCACAGCACTGGCCCGGAAAGCGGGGCTGGCCGCGCGGCTTCGACGCGTTCTGCGCAAGCGGGAATCGGCAGGTTTAGCGCTTGAGCACCAGCTCCTGCATAGTACCGAAGTTGTCGTAGCCGGAGGTAATGACCTGTTCGCCGGGGCGCAGGCCGCCGAGCACCTCATAATAATCGGGGTTCTGGCGGCCCAGACGCACCTCGGCCCGGTAGGCCGTCTTGCCATCGGCCGTGAGCTTATAGACCCAGTTGCCGCCGGTTTGCTGGTAGAAGCCGCCCTTGGCCAGCAGCACGGCCTGGGTTTCGTCGCCCAGGGTCAGGCGCACCTGCAGGGTCTGGCCCCGCCGCACGGCTTTGGGAGCCGCCCCCACAAAGCTCATATCGACCTGAAACCGGCCACCCGTGACCTGGGTGTAGACCTTGCGAATCCGGAGCGGGTAGCGCTGCCCGGCTACGGTGCACTCGCCTTCCAGACCCGGCACGATGCGCGAAATATAGTGTTCGTCGATGTCGGCCCGCACCTTGTAGCCGCTTACCGCGTCGAGCTGGCCCAGGCGCTGCCCCTTGTTGATGCTCTGCCCGATTTCGGCGTCGAGCGAGGTAAGCTGCCCGTCGATGGGGGCCCGCACCACCAGGTCGCCCACCTTGCGGCGCATCAAATCCAGGGCGTTCTGCATGCGGGTGTAAGAGCGGGCGGCCTGGCTCTGCTCCTGCCGCGTGGCCGACGAATCCTGGCCCAGAATGTGGCGGCTTAAACCCAGGCGGCGCTGCTGGTAGCGGTAGGCCTGCTCGGCCTGCTTGAACTCCTGCTGGGCAATGACTTTCTGCTCGTAGAGGTTTTTGTTGAGCAGATACACCCGTTCGGCCTCGTGGTAGGCATTGTCGGCGTCGGCCAGCTGATTGAGGCGGGCGTTGGTGTTCTGCTGGGCCGCGTTGCGCGAAATCTGCATCTGGGTGAGCAGGTTGAGCACCGCCGTTTCCTGGTTGACCAGACTCAGCTCCAGGTCGGCGTTGGAGAGGCGCAGCACCGGCTGGCCCTTTTTCATCAGGGCCCCGTCCTCCACGAACTTCTCCTCCACCCGCCCGCCTTCCTGGGCATCGAGGAAGATGCTGGTTTCGGGCAGCACCACGCCGCTCACGGGAATAAACTCCTGGAAGCTGCCGCGCCGCACCACGCTGATGCTGAGCCGGGCGGGGTCCACGGTGAGCTGACTGGGCCCGGCCCCGTAGTAATAAGCGGCCCCGGCCAGCAGCAGCACGAGCAGCGCGCCGCCTAGCAGGAGCAGTTTGCGGGAGGTCCATTTCGGAGGGGTAATAGCGCGGTCCACGGCGGCAAAAGTTTTTGGGGGTGGCCGAAAAAATTTCCGGCCACTGCTGCCCAATCAGGTGCCATCGGCGTGCCGAAACGGCAAGTGCATTATTTTCAACACCTTACCAATTAGGCGTTTCCAGCCGGTGTTCGGTTTTGATACAGTGCCTGTACGGTCCTGATACACCCCTCTCCCGCCTGTCATTGACCCCGGCAAGCCGGCGGGTAGGCCGCGCCTGGTCCGGGCTATTATTGCCGCCAAAAATTACCGTGCTTTGCTCATAATCAGGTGCTGCTCCCCGGCCCCGCCGCCGGCCCGGCCCGTGGCCAACTACCTGACAACCTTCCCCCTGCCATGAACCTCCGCTCCTGCTCCGTGCTGGTCCTCGACGACGACCCCGACATTCTGACGGCGGTGCGCCTGCTGCTGCGGCCCCAGGTGCGCGAGGTAGTGGTGGAGCGCCGCCCCGAGGCCCTGCCCGCCCTGCTGGCCGCCCGCAGCTTCGATGTGATTCTGCTCGACATGAACTACCACAGCGCCGTGAATACCGGCAACGAAGGCTTTTTCTGGCTGCGGCGCATTCAGGAGCTGGGGTCCAGGGCGGCCGTCATCATGATAACGGCCTACGGCGACATCGAGCTGGCTGTGCGTGCCCTTAAGGAAGGCGCCACCAACTTCGTAGTCAAGCCCTGGCACAACGACAAGCTGCTCACGACTATCACCGAGGCCCTGCGCCCTCCCGGCGAGGTCGTGGCTTCCCCAAAGGCCGCTGCCGGCTCCGCCCCGACGCTGTTAGGCACTTCGGCGGCCATGCAGCAAATTTTTCGCACCATCGAGAAAGTGGCCCCCACCGATGCCAACGTGCTGGTGCTGGGCGAAAACGGCACCGGCAAAGACCTGGTGGCCCAGGCCGTGCACCAGGCGTCGCGCCGCGCTAAGATGCCCCTGGTCAAAGTCGATGCCGGGGCCCTGACCGAGTCGCTGTTCGAGAGTGAGCTGTTCGGCCACAAGAAAGGCGCCTTTACCGATGCCCGCGAGGACCGCGCCGGCCGCTTCGAGGCTGCCCACGGCGGCACGCTCTTCCTCGACGAAATCGGCAACCTGGGCTTGGGTCAGCAGGCCAAGCTGCTCACGGCCCTGCAAAACCGGCAAATCACCCGCCTGGGCTCCAACCAGCCCATTGCCGTGGACATCCGCCTGATCTGCGCCACCAACGTGCCCCTGGCCGAGCTGGCCGACGAGCGGCGCTTCCGCAAGGATTTGCTCTACCGCATCAACACCGTAGAGCTGCTGGTGCCTCCGCTGCGCAATCGTCCGGCCGATATTCCGGTGCTGGCCCGCCACTACGCGGCCCAATACGCGGCCAAATACCAGCGGCCCGAGCCCACACTCAGCACGGCGGCCCTGCGCAAGCTGGAGCAGTATGCCTTTCCGGGCAACGTGCGGGAGCTGCAGTACACCATCGAGCGGGCCGTCATTATGGCCGATACGCCGGTGCTGCAGCCCGACGACCTGCTGTTTTCCCAGCTGGAAGCGCCTACGCAACCCGGCGAATCCCTCGACAATCAGACCCTGAGCACGGTGGAGCGCAACGCTATTCTGCGGGTTATTGAAAAACACGGCGGCAACATCACCCGGGCCGCCCAGGAGTTGGGAATCACGCGCACGGCCCTCTACCGCCGCCTCAACAAGCATGCGCTCTAGCCATCTGCTGCGCCTGGCCGCTACCGTGCTGGCCTTGTTCGGTGCCCTGTGTGCGGCAGCCTGGCTGCTGGTGCACGACCGGGGGGCCTGGGCCCTGCTGCCGGCACTGGTGGTGTTCTGGGCCCTGCGCGACCTGTACCAAGGACAGGTGGTGGTGCTCAACGAGCTGGAGGAATTTGCGGCGGCCATCCGCTACCGCGACTTTTCGCGGCAGTACCGCCGGCCGGCCCGGCCCGAACTGGTGGCCCCGTTTGCGTACTTCCAGACCATCAACGATGCCTTCCGGACCCTGAGTAAGGAAAAAGAAACCCAGTACCAGCACCTGCAAAACGTGCTGGAGCTGATTCAAACGGGCATCCTATCCTTTGAATCCGCCACCGGCGAGGTGTGGTGGCTTAATAGCGCGCTCAAGGAACAGCTGCGCCTGCCCCACCTGAAAAACATCCGGGGCCTGGCCCGCCGCTACCCCGAGCTGGCCGCCCAGCTCACCGAGCTGCGCCCGGGCCCCGCCGTGGTAACTACCGTAACGGTGGGCGCCGACGTGGTGCGGCTGCTGCTGGCCGTCAGCGTTTTTCAGGCCGAAGGCAAGCGCTACAAGCTCGTGGCCCTGCAGAATATCGGGGGGGCGCTGGATGAAAGCGAGGCCGACGCCTGGCAGAAGTTGCTGCGCGTGCTTACCCACGAAATCATGAACTCGGTGGCCCCTATTGCCTCCCTGGCCGATACGCTCCAGCAGCGCCTGCACGCCGCCGACTCCACGCCGCCCGACGCCGAGCTGCGCGAGGACCTGGAGCTGGGTATTGCCACCATTAAGCGCCGCAGCGACGGACTCCTGCAATTTGCCACCACTTACCGCAGCCTGAGCAAGATTGCCACGCCCAACCGCCAGCCCCTGCCGGTGTACGAGCTTTTCGAGGCCGTGCATCAGCTGCTACTGCCGAAGCTGCGCGCCGAGAACATTGCCCTGGAAATCGTGCTGCCCGACCTGCAGCTCACCATTTCCGCCGACCGGGTGCTGCTGGAGCAGGTACTGATTAATCTAGTGTTGAACGCCGTGGACGCCGTAGCTGCTCAGTCCGGCCCCTGCATTACGCTCTCCGCCACGGCCACCGCCGGCACCACCGTACTCAGCGTGAGCGACAATGGCCGGGGCATGAGCCCTGAGGTGCTCGACAATATTTTCGTACCCTTCTTCACCACCAAGAAGAACGGCAGCGGCATCGGCCTGAGCTTGTGTCGGCAGATTATGCTGCTCCATCAGGGCAGCATTCAGGTGCGCTCCACGCCCGAGGTCGGCACCGTGATTCTGCTCTCCTTATAGTTATAGCGGATAAATAGCCCGAGGCTTCAGCGTCGTTCCACCCCGGAATTGGAGCAGATGTTTTGCTGCCTTAATTTATTTCCATCCTAAACATGCTTCTTCGTAAGACCAAGAATCATCAGATGATTCACTTGCTAAAAACCGCTTTATTGGAGCGTAGTCGATGGTGACAGGAATATCGAAGGCAAAAAGTACAGTGTCGAAATATCGGTATGGAGTAGCTCCAAGGCTCTGCATTACGCTTATAGTACCTTCAATTGATTTTTTATCAAAAAACACAATTCTAACTACGCTACGCCCTGACGTAATAATGATATCATCGAAATAATGGATACCATCTTCATTCTCTACCGCCACGACATCGTCCAGGGCCAGGTGTTTAGCGAAGAAAGGAATAGAAACTAGCTTATAGCCTTCAGCTACTTTAACAGTATCTACCATCTCAACTTTATACTCCTGGTCTACCTCCTCTAGATACACCAAAGCAACATTGTGGATACTATGGCTTGCTTCTCCATTTGTCATAGGGTTGCTCTACATCAAATCTATAGAAACTACGTGGGGCAGGAAATACGGCACTAAATCAGCGCCGTAATATCGCGCACGCCCACGGGGCGCTGCCGGGTAAAGCCTTCCCCAAACTCGACGCCGATGATGTGGCCGAACTCCCGGGCCCGGGCTTCCATAAACTGCGTGAAGACCGGCGTGGAGAGGTAGGTCACGGGTTCCTGACTGTCAGGGTCGAAGAACTGGGTTTTGTAGGCCTGGATGGACGCCCACTTGCCGGGCCAGAACTCGGAGATATCGACCACGAAGTCGGGGGCAATCTGCCGGTCCTGGATGTAGTGGTACACGGTGCGCGGGCGCCAGGGCTGCTGGGGCTGGCCGTCGGCGTCGAAGGTTTCAATCATGCGCAGGCCGCTCAGAAAGCAGGCTTCCGAGGCCAACTGGGCCCCGCGGCCGTGGTCGGGGTGCCGGTCCTGAATGGCATTGCAGAGCACCACGTCGGGCTGGTAGCGGCGCAGGGCCGCAATAAGCGGCAGCTGATGTTCCCGGTCGTTGCGGAAGAAGCCGTCGGGCAGGCCCAGGTTCTCCCGCGCACTCAGGCCCAGAATACGGCTGGCGGCCTCGGCCTCAGTGGCCCGGGTGGCCGGGGTGCCCCGGGTGCCCAGCTCCCCGCGGGTGAAGTCCACGATACCGATTTTCTTGCCCTGGGCCGCCGCCGCCAGCAAAGTGCCGGCCGCCGACATTTCTACATCATCGGGGTGGGCGCCAAAAGCCAGAATATCGAGTTTCATAGGTGGGTGGAGTGGTGAGGTGGGGTGATGATTTAACCTAAAAGAACGTCATGCTGAGCTTGCCGAAGCATCTCTACCGCAATAGTAATTAGAGTTACTGCTGCGGTAGAGATGCTTCGGCAAGCTCAGCATGACGGACGATTGAACTTTGAAGCAACACTCCTACTTAATCCGCAGAGTTTTGCCGGGGCGCAGCACTTTTACGTTGCCGTTGAGCCGCCGGATTTGGGCCTGCGACACGCCGTACTTCTGGGCTACTTCCGAAATTGTGTCGCCGCTCCGGATGCGGTGGGTGACCACGCGGCGGGCGGCGGAAGCGGCCGAGGCGCTGCGCTGCTTGGCGGCGGCTTTCGCCTTCAGGGCCTTGCTGTAGTAGTCAAACAGGGCCGAGGTAATCTGGAAGTTGTCCTTGAGCAGCTTGTAGTCGGGAAAGTCGTACATGCGCTCCGGGTCGATGGGGTTGCCCTCGTAGCGCACCTCAAAGTGCAGGTGGGAGCCGGTGCTGCGGCCGGTGCTGCCGCCGCGCCCAATCAGCTGCCCGGCTTTCACGAAGGTACCGGGTGCTACCAGGGCCTTGCTCAGATGGCCGTAGAGGGTTTCCACCCCGTTGTAGTGGCGCACCAGCAGGTAGTTGCCGTAGCCGCCGCCGTCCCACTTCGAAATGCGAACCACGCCGTCGAACGCGGCCCGCACCGAGTCGCCGGTGTTCAGATCCAGGTCCACGCCGTAGTGCCAGCGGTAGCCCCGGAAGCCGAAGTCCGACGTCAGCGGGGTCGTGCGCAGGGGCATCTTGGCAAAGCGCTGCTTTTCCGGTTCGATGAGCCGCAGGTTCAGGGTATCCCGGATACGGCGGCCATCGACCCGGTACGGGTTGATGTTGCGCGTATCCCAGATAGCATAATAGCCGGCCACCTTAATCCAGGAGCTGTCAATGAGCACTTCTTCCGACATCTCCACAATCTGCTGCTCGCCCTCGTTCAGCGTGGTCGTATCCTCACTGACGATGGAAAGCTTCTTGGCCGGATTGAAGAAAATCGACTTGGCCTCGTCCGAGTTGTCGTCGGGCAGGTCCTTGGTTTCAATCAGCACCGTGGTATCGGGGCGGACATACCGGATTTTGGGCGACTTGATGCGGAAAAAGTCTTTCTGCTTGCCCGCCGAGCCGGCCTTGGCCCTGGGCTGGGGCACCTTGCGGCGCTGCGCCAGCACCGGCTCCGCCCCCAATCCCAGCAGGATCAGGACCAGCAGCAGAGGCCTCAGCCAGTAGTTCACAAATTTCAACAAGAGCAAAAGGGTGAGATGGTGAAACAGTGAGGTAGTGAGGTAGTGAAATGGTGCGTTGCTGTTCAGGCGGCGTAAACTGCGCCAATGGAACGACAACTCCTCATCTCACCACCTCCCCATCTCACCACTAATGTACTCCCAGCGCGGCCAGGTACCGCTCGGCGTCCAGGGCGGCCATGCAGCCCGAACCGGCGGCCGTCACGGCCTGGCGGTAGGTGAAGTCCTGCACGTCGCCGCAGGCAAAGACGCCATCCACGTTGGTTTTGGCCGAGCCGGGAATCGTTTTCAGGTAGCCCTGCTCGTCGTGGTGCAGGAAGGGCTGGAATATCTTGGAGTTGGGCTCGTGACCAATGGCCACGAAAAAGCCTTCAACGGTCAACTCGCGCGTTTCGTGCGTGAGCAGGTTTTTCACCCGCACGCCCTCCACGGCAAACTGCCCCAGAATCTCGTCGGTGGCCGTATCGAAGAGCACCTCAATCTTAGGATTATCCAGTACGCGCTTCTGCATGATTTTCGAGGCGCGCATCTCGCCTTTGCGCACCAGCATATACACCTTGTTGCACAGATTGGCCAGGTAGGTAGCCTCCTCAGCCGCCGTATCACCGGCGCCCACAATGGCCACGTCCTTGCCGCGGTAGAAGAACCCGTCGCACACGGCGCAGGCCGACACGCCCGAGCCGTTCAGCCGCGCCTCCGACTCCAGGCCCAGCCACTTGGCCGATGCGCCCGTGGCAATAATGACGGCATCAGCGGTAATCTGCTTGTTTTCGTCGATAGTCACGCGGTGCGGATGGCCCGAAAAGTCCACGGCCGTAGCCAGGCCGTAACGGATGTCGGTGCCGAAGCGGGCGGCCTGCTTTTTCAGATCTTCCATCATTTCCGGGCCCATCACGCCGTCGGGGTAGCCGGGGAAGTTTTCTACGTCGTTGGTAATGGTCAGCTGACCACCGGGCTGCAAACCCTGGTACATCACCGGCGCAATGTTGGCCCGGGCGGCATATATAGCGGCCGTATAGCCCGCGGGCCCCGAACCGATAATCAGACACTTCACGTGTTCCGTGGTATTCTCCATGAGGGTAGGTATGGCAATTTGAACTGCAAAAGTAAGCTTCCCGCAGCTTTTCGCCCGCTGGCCGCTAACATTCGTTAGTGCCTAGCCGAAACTGAGCCATAGATGAGAATATGCCTAAACGTCAGGGCACCTGCCCCAGCGGCATACCACGCATGGCCGTTTCCCGGACTACTTTGGATTTTTCGAATTCAGCTCACTGAACTACAAAGAAAAACCCCAACGTTCTGCTGGGGTTTTTCTCGGTGGATAAGTAAAAAACTTATCCCAGGTATGGTTTCAGAGCCTTGCTGCGCGAGGTGTGGCGCAGGCGGCGAATGGCTTTTTCTTTGATCTGGCGAACCCGCTCGCGGGTCAGGTTGAATTTCTCGCCGATTTCTTCCAGCGTGAGGGAATGCTCGCCGTTGAGGCCGAAATACAGCGTAATCACGTCGGCTTCGCGCTTGGTGAGCGTGCTCAGGGCGCGCTGCACTTCCTTGCGGAGCGAGTCGTTCATCAGGCCGGTATCGGGGCTCTCCTCGTCTTCGTTTTCCAGCACGTCCAGCAGACGGTTCTCCTCGCCTTGTACGAAGGGAGCATCTACCGACACGTGGCGGCCCGAAATCTTGAGCGTATCCACTACTTCGGAAGTCGTGAGCTCCAGTACTTCGGCAATTTCTTCGGGCGAGGGCTCCCGCTCGAATTTCTGCTCTAGCTCGGAAAACGACTTGGAAATCTTATTCAGCGAACCGACGCGGTTCAGGGGCAGGCGCACAATACGGGACTGCTCAGCCAAAGCCTGCAGAATCGACTGGCGAATCCACCATACGGCGTAAGAAATGAACTTAAAGCCCCGGGTTTCGTCGAAACGCTTGGCCGCTTTGATCAAACCCAGGTTGCCCTCGTTGATCAAGTCCCCCAGCGACAAGCCCTGGTTCTGGTATTGTTTGGCCACCGACACCACGAAGCGAAGGTTGGCTTTGGTCAGCTTTTCCAGCGCTTGCTGGTCGCCTTCTCGAATGCGTTGCGCCAGCGTTACCTCCTCGTCGGGGGTTAGCAAATCCACCTTGCCAATTTCCTGGAGGTATTTATCCAGCGACTGGCTTTCGCGGTTGGTGATTTGCTTGCTGATCTTTAGCTGTCTCATTGCGGGCGCGGAAGTAGAGTATTTCTGAAAATGTTAAAATCGTGTCCCTTTTACGGGTATCGGCTAATTGTGACCAACATACCGATACCCGCGAAAGTTCTACTGCAGGAAATTGCTTAGGCCTGCGCTTCGCCGTTACTGCTGGCGGCTCGCTCGGGCTTGGGCAGCAATACCTTGCGCGACAAGCGGTATTTACCCGTTTTCTTGTCGATGTCGAGCAGCTTCACGTCGATTTCCTGACCTACTTCCAGTACGCCTTCCAGCGTGGCCAGGCGGTCGTGCGACACCTCAGAAATGTGCAACAGACCGTCTTTGCCCGGCATAATTTCCACGAAGGCACCGTAGGGCTGAATGCTGCGCACTTTGCCTTTGTAGGTCTCGCCTACTTCGGGCGTGGCGGCAATGGCCCGGATGCGGCCGATGGCGGCCTCCATGTCTTCCTGGTTGGAAGCGTAGATGCTCACGTGGCCTTTCTCGTCCTTCTCCTCGATAATAACCGTGGCGTTGGTATCCTTCTGGATCTGCTGAATGACTTTGCCACCGGGTCCGATTACGGCGCCGATGTATTCTTTGTCAATCAGCATCTTGTGCGAGCGGGGCGTATGCGGCTTCAGCTCGGCAGCGGGCTGGCTGATGGTCTTGGCCATTTCGCGCAGAATGTGCAGACGACCCTCACGGGCCTGGTGCAGCGCGGCCGTCATAATTTCGGCGCTCAAGCCCTGGATTTTGATGTCCATCTGGCAAGCGACGATACCTTTCTCGGTGCCGGTCACTTTGAAGTCCATGTCGCCGAGGTGGTCCTCATCGCCCAGGATGTCGGACAGCACGGCGTATTCGCCGGTTTCCTTGTCCTGCACGAGGCCCATGGCAATGCCCGAAACGGCCGCGCGCACGGGAATACCAGCGTCCATCAACGCCATCGAGCCGGCGCAAACCGTCGCCATCGACGACGAGCCGTTCGACTCCAGGATGTCCGACACGATCCGCACGGTGTAGGGGTTCTCGTCGTCCGAAGGCATTACCTTCTTCAACGAGCGCAGCGCCAGGTTGCCGTGGCCGATTTCGCGGCGGCCGGGGCCGCGGTTGGGCTTCACCTCACCGGTCGAGAAGGCCGGGAAGTTGTAGTGCAGCATGAATTTGCTGTAGCCCGAAGTCATGGCCGTGTCGATGATCTGCTCATCGAGCTTGGTGCCCAGGGCCACCGTGGTCAAGGACTGGGTTTCGCCGCGGGTGAACAAAGCCGAACCATGGGCACCAGGCAGGTAATTCACCTCGCTCCAAATGGGGCGGATTTCGGTAAGCTGACGACCATCGAGGCGGGTGCGCTCTTTGATCATCATGTCGCGGATAGCTTTCTTCTCAGCCGAAGAATAGTAGCGACCGAACATTTTCATGTCCAGTTCGGGCTGCTCTTCCAGCAGTTTCTCAGTCAGCGACTTCTTGATGGCACCAAAACCTTCCTTACGGCCGGCTTTGCTGGTATTGCCCGACTGGGCCACCTTGTAGGCATGCTCGTACACACCCTCGTGGATGCGCTTTTTCAGATCGTCGTTTTCTTCGTACTTGGGGTACTCGCGCTTGGTGTGAGATTTCTCCACTGCAGCGGCCAGCTCCAATTGCACGCGCACCTGCTCCTTGATGGCTTCGTGGGCAAAGGCAATGGCTTCCACCATTTCTTCCTCGCTCACTTCGTTCATCTCACCTTCCACCATGGCAACCGAATCAGCGGTGGCGCCTACAATCAGGTCGATGTCGGCGCGGGCAATGTCGGCCGTCAGCGGGTTGATCTGCAGCTTGCCGTCGATGCGGGCCACGCGAACCTCCGAGATGGGGCCGGCGAAGGGAATATCCGAAATCGACAGAGCAGCCGAGGCAGCCAAAGCGGCCAAAGCATCGGGTTGCACGGTCTTATCGGCCGAAATCAGAGTAATCATTACCTGCACCTCGTAGTGATAGTCCTTGGGGAACATCGGGCGCAGGATGCGGTCTACGATGCGGCACACCAGGATTTCGTAGTCCGAGAGGCGGCCTTCACGACGCTGAAACGAGCCGGGAATGTTGCCGGCACCGCCGAACTTCTCTTGGTAATCTACTGACAGGGGCAGAAAATCCACGTCGCCCCGGGCGCTGGGCTGCGACACGACGGTAGCCAGCAGCATGGCGTCGCCGAGGCGCACAACGACGGCGCCATCCGCGAATTTGGCCAGCTTGCCGGTTTCGATGGAAATCTGCCGACCATCGGGCAGGGTAATGCTTTTGGTAATAGCGGTGTAATTGGGCATCTTCTCAGTTTGCTTGAAAAAGCGACAGCGGGCGAGCAGCCTGGAAAAACGAAGTCCGGCATCGGACCTCCTTTTGCTCTGGGTAAGCAGGAATCGTAGGGGCAACAACCCGCTGGCACCGATTCGTTACCAGCTAGGCCAAAAAAAGAGCAGGGAACCTTCGTCAAAAGGCTCCCTGCTCCAATAGGGCGAGGTTACTTGCGGATACCCAGCTCTTTGATAATCGCGCGGTAGCGGTTGATTTCGCGGTGCTGCAGGTAGTCCAGCAGACGGCGACGCTTACCAACGAGCTTCAACAGGCCCAGACGGGTCGAGAAGTCTTTCTTGTTCACCTTCAAGTGCTCGGTCAGGTGGTTGATGCGGTGCGAAAACAGAGCAATTTGCGATTCAGCCGAACCAGTATCGGTTGCGGTTTTGGTCAGGCTATTCTTCGCGAAAATTTCCTGCTTTAATGCGGTAGTGAGTTTCATCGGCAGATAGGTTTTCCCCGTCTTGGATTTAAAAATGAAAAAAGTCACCCCGCACCTCGGGGTGGCTGCAAAGGTACGATTTTTCCCGGTTTATGGTACTTCGTTTTTTGTTTTCCGCTTCCTGCTGGCAACCAAGACTCAAAACGCAGCGCGCAAGGCCCGCCGCCAGCCAAGCTAAGCGGCCCGCTTGTAGCCGCGGAAGGGCAGCTTGATTTTGCGGAACAGCCGACCCCAGATGTCGGTTTCCAGCAGGCCGGAGTCGCGGCGGGCCTGGTTGAGGAAAAACAAGCCCACGGGCAACAGCAGCAGCGTGGCCATCCACACCCCGGCTCCCACGGGCATCACCCCCTCCCGGCCATACTTCTCGCCGATGATGGACAGCACGTAGTACACGATAAAGAAGACGATGGAAATAAGCACTGGCACGCCCAAACCGCCTTTTTTGATGATGGTTCCTAACGGCGCACCAATCAGGAACATGAGCAGCACCGCCACCGACTGAGTGTACTTCTTGTAGATTTCGATGCGGAAGTTGCCGGCTTCTTTGGCCAGGTTACTCATATGCTCAGTGCTTTGGCCTACGTAGGTGCGCAGGTTACGCACCCGGTTTTCGGCCTGGTCGACCAAGGTTGTGTTGAGCACGGGCAATTTCGTGGGGGGCACCTGCCAGCCTTCCACCCGCCGGTTGAGGGCTCGGCCGGTGGTATCGAGTCGGATGTAGGTGTAGTAGGGATTGAGCTGGCGCGGAAACGTGCGCCGCTCGGTCACCAGCTTGTTGTGCAGCGAGTCGGTGAAATGCTCGAGCTCCGGGATGTTCTTCATCATCTTGTTCTCGGCAAACAGCTCCTTTTTGGTCCGCCCCAGGTCGAAAGACGCCAGCGAGAAAGTAATCAGGTTGCGGTCGAACCCCTGGCGGATGAAGCTGGCCCCGGACCGGTCGCGCGAGTCGGGCTGCTCGACGTAGGTGCGGCCGTGGTAGAGCTCCAGGCCCAGGTAGCTACCGCCGAAGCGGGTAAACATGCGGCCCGAGTCGGCCAGAATCACGGTGGAGTTGCCGCGCCCGTTGGTATGGTCGTAGATCATGACGCCCTTGAGCAGGTCGCCGTTTTCGCCTTCCTTCTTGTTTACTTTAATCGTGTAGCCGGGCAGGCCGTTGTAGAACACCCCCTCCCGGATATCCAGGGCCAGCTTCTGCTGGCGCACGTCCCAGAGCAGGCTGAAAGTTTCCAGGTTGGCGCTGGGCACAATACGGTTGTTAAACCAGAAGGCCAGGCCCGTCAGCAGCACGCTCACAATCAGGACCGGGCGCAGGATGCGGAGCAGCGAAATGCCGGAGCTCTTGATGGCCGTCAGCTCGTGGTGCTCCCCCAAGGTGCCATAAGTCATCAGGGACGAGAGCAGCACGGCCAGCGGCAGCGCCGTAGGAATGGTAATCACGCTGAACATCAGAAGCAGCTTGCTAATCACCTGCCAGCCCAGATCCTTGCCGATCAGGTCATCCATGTACTTAAGCAGGGTGACCATGAGCAGAATGAACTGCACCACGGCGAAGGTGAGCAGGAAAGGCCCGGCGAAGGCGCGCAGAATCAGCTTATCGAGTTTTTTCATGGCAGGCACTCCCCTGCCCAGCTACCGGGTGTGGCGGCTGCGGGGGAGCAAAAGACAAACGAAGATACGGCTCGTTTTGCTCTCACTCCCCCAGGTTTATTTTCAATGTTTCAGCCGCCTACCAGCTCACGCAGCTTCAGAATGAGGCTTTCCCACATCTCCTGCAGCTCAATGTCGTCGGTTTCCTCCGAGTAGTCCATCACCCGCAGGTACACTTCCTGGGTTAGCTGCGACTCCTCCAGGCTAAAATCCAGGTAGTTGGCGTCGGGCGTGTGGCGCTTGTTCTGGTCCAGAAACACGTAGCGTACCGAGCGGTTGGTGCGGTGCGAGGTCATCTCGGCGTAGTGGGGCTGGTTGTCCCAGATAAAATTGTAGCGGTGGTCTTCGTCAATGCGCACATCCTGGCAGAACCACTGCGACAGGCCGGAAGCCGACGCCAGGTAGGGGTACAAAATTTTGGGAGAAGCGTTTACGGGAAGTTCGACCGTAAACCGGTGTTTAGAACGGGTAGCAGAAAGAGGCATAAGCAGAACAGAACAAGGAAAATAGGGAGAGCCCACGGCAACGCATGCCATGGGTTCAGCCAATATACACGGCTTTTTTTTTACACAAGGCTTGCGACAGTCGAAATCTTGTCATTACCTTTGCACCACCAAAACAGGGCGGGGTAGCTCAGTTGGTTAGAGCACAGGATTCATAACCCTGAGGTCACGAGTTCAACTCTCGTCCCCGCTACACAAAAAGGCCTTCCTACTGCAGGAAGGCCTTTTGTTTTTTATTCCGGTCTGATGGCACCTCCCAATTGGCACCGTCGAAACTGAACCACCCACACCCACTCGTTTCGCGCCCAGGCAGTTGGATAAATGCTGGTCAGCAGAATGCGGAAGGCTGCTATGGCTGACCGCTGGGGCGAGCAGTGCGGGTCGTGAGGTTCGGCACAGTACCCACGCGTAGACGCGCTTCCTTCAGCGCCGCTGCTTTCACATACCGTTATACCTTCAGCCTGAGCTTCGGCTTCGGTAATAGCCTGTGTCCGCTCGGCCCGAATATGCGTCACTTCCAGAATAATATTTGGCTCCTCGGCCACGAGTAGCCGGGTGCCGGGTGAGCCAAAGGGGCAATCAATCCGAAGCTCCGGGCTGGCGCTCAGCGGCCCCGATGCAAATACTGCGTGCCCCTGCTCCATGCGCAGAAAGCAGTAGTCGTCCGGGGTATCATTCAGGGGCAGTACCGAGGAGAAACGCCGGCGGGTGACGGTTTTACGGTTCTGCCGGAGCGCCTCACGCATGGCAGGATTAAAGGAAATTGTCTGTTCAGCAGAACTATGCATAGCAAGGAAAGAAGCCGGCGAAACAAGGCCGGCACCACAAAGTACATGCTCTAATAGGCTGTATCTGCCGCAGTTATAAGCGCCGGAATAATATGACAGGCCACTCAGATAAAGAAGCCGCCAAAAGTTGATGAGCTAGGTAATCTGCACCCCAAATTCTAACAAAAAAGACCCTTAACCAGTGCTGTTAAGGGCCTTTTTTGTTAGTAGCGTTGCTGGAAAACCAGCAGCGGCTACCTACTTAATTTTCTCCACAATGCCTTTGAAAGCAGCGGGGTGGTTGAGGGCCAGATCGGCCAGAACCTTGCGGTTCAGCTCGATGCCAGCCTTTTTCAGGCCGCCCATCAATTGCGAATACGACAGACCATGCTCGCGGGCACCAGCGTTGATACGCTGAATCCAGAGGGCGCGGAACTCGCGCTTCTTGGTTTTCCGGTCGCGGTACGCGTAGAGAAGACCTTTCTCAACGGCGTTCTTGGCTACGGTCCATACGTTCTTGCGACGGCCGAAATAGCCTTTCGCCAGACGCATTACTTTCTTACGGCGGTGGCGCGAGGCCACGTGGTTTACACTTCTTGGCATAACCTACTCTTTTTTGGCGGCCGGTGACTATTCATTAAAGTCTTCGAGACCGGACGCCGGGTTGAAATTTACTTAAGCTACTCGCTGAACTTAGATGTTCAGCATGTCCTTCACGCGGTTCATGTCCGCGGAGCTAACCAAGGTTACGTGCGTCAGATTACGCTTCTGCTTGGTCGTCTTCTTCGTGAGGATGTGGCTTTTGAAGGCGTGCTTCCGCTTCACCTTGCCCGAGCCGGTGAGCGTGAAACGCTTCTTAGCACCGGATTTCGTCTTTACTTTCGGCATTGTGGTATGAATTGAGAAAAAAGAAAAAGCGGATTGAGGTGCAAGCCTACTCCTGCGCTTCCTTAGGCTGCGCTTCTTTGGGAGCCGGAGCCCCTTCTTTCGCGGCCGGGGCAGCGGGCTTCGGCTTAACCACCGACGGCGCTACTTTAGGAGCCAGGTACAGGAACATGCGCTTGCCTTCGAGCTTGGGCAGCTGCTCTACTTTGGCCAGCTCTTCCAGAGCTTGAGCAAACTTGAGCAGCAGGATTTCACCCCGCTCCTTAAACACGATGGAACGACCCACGAAGTGAACGTACGCCTTGATTTTGGCGCCTTCCTTCAGGAATTCCTGGGCGTGCTTGAGCTTAAAGGCGAAGTCGTGGTCGTCGGTGTTGGGTCCGAAGCGAATTTCCTTCAAAACTACTTTCGTAGCCTTGGCCTTCATTTCGCGGGTGCGCTTCTTCTGCTCGTACTTGAATTTCGAGTAGTCGATAACGCGACACACCGGAGGAGTAGCCGTGGGCGAAATCTCGACGAGGTCGAGGTTCTGCTCCTGGGCCATCCGACGGGCCTGCTCTATTGAATAAATGCCTTGTTCGACGTTTTCGCCGACCAGGCGTACTTCCCGGGCCGTAATCTTCTGATTGATTTTGAACGGCTCCTCTACCTGAGCGCGGGGAATGTAGCGGCGGTTGGGGGTTGCTATGAGTTGGTCCTCCTTCTGAAAGGTGAGCTGATTAACTTTTGAGCTGGTTGAACCATACAATGCCTGCGCTTGGTGGGTTCAATCAGCGGGCGAATATCCGCCTTTTTTTCCAAACCCTCAAAAAAGGCTATATAAAATTGCCCTGTGGGTTCATATTTCCAGTGGCATCGAAGCCGCAGCGCGGCTATCCATCCCGTGAATGGCGCCGAGCCGTCTAAAGCATAAAGCCCTTGTCCGTCGCAACGGGCAAGGGCTTTATGGTACTGAAGCACAAGCGGTACTCGCTAACGGTTTGCTTCTGCACCGTTTGGCAATAACCGGCAGGCCGTTATACGGCCGTCATTTCGGCGACTTGCTCCTGAAAGCTGCGGATGAAGGCTTCCAGCGGCACGCTGCCAATGTCGCCTTCCCCGTGCTTGCGCACCGACACGATGCCGTTTTCCTGCTCCTTCTCCCCTACAATCAGCATGTAAGGGACCTTGGACATCTCGGCGTCCCGGATTTTGCGGCCGATCTTCTCGTCACGGCTATCCAGGGAGCCGCGCAATTCGGCCTGCACCAGCTTGTCGTACACCTGCTGGGCGTAGTCCTGGTACTTTTCCGAAATGGGTAGCACGGCAAACTGCTCGGGCGAGAGCCACAGCGGGAAGTTGCCGGCGCAGTGCTCGATAAGCACAGCCACGAAACGCTCCAGGGAGCCGAACGGAGCACGGTGCAGCATCACGGGGCGCTGGCGGGAGTTGTCGGGGGCCACGTACTCCAGCTCGAACCGCTCGGGCAGGTTGTAGTCCACCTGAATGGTGCCGAGCTGCCACTTGCGGCCCAGCGCGTCGCGCACCATGAAGTCGAGCTTGGGGCCATAGAAGGCGGCTTCACCCAGCTCGGTTACCGTGGGCAGGCCTTTCTCGGCGGCAGCTTCCTGGATGGCGCTTTCGGCCAGGTGCCAGTTTTCATCGGAGCCGATGTACTTGGCCTTGTTTTCCGGGTCGCGCAGGGAAATCTGGGCCGTGTAGTCCTCAAAGCCCAAAGACCGGAACACGTAGAGTACCAGGTCGATAACCTTGATAAACTCTTCCTTTACTTGATCCGGGCGGCAGAAGATGTGGGCATCGTCCTGGGTGAAGCCACGGACCCGCGTGAGGCCGTGTAGCTCCCCACTTTGCTCGTAGCGGTACACCGTACCAAACTCGGCCAGGCGAATCGGTAGGTCGCGGTACGAGCGGGGCTTGGTCTTGTAAATCTCGCAGTGATGCGGGCAGTTCATGGGCTTGAGGAAGAACTCCTCCCCCGGGTTGGGCGTCTTGATGGGCTGGAACGAGTCGGCGCCGTACTTCTCGTAGTGGCCGCTAGTTACGTACAGCTCCTTGGAGCCGATGTGGGGCGTCACCACGGGCAGGTAGCCCGACTTGATCTGGGCCTTGCGCATGAACTGCTCGAGCCGCTCGCGCAGGGCGGTGCCCTTGGGCAGCCACAGCGGCAAACCCGCGCCTACCTTCTCGGAGAAGGCAAACAGCTCCAACTCCTTGCCCAGCTTGCGGTGGTCGCGGCGCTTGGCTTCCTCCAGCTTCTCGAGGTACTCGGTGAGCTCCTTGGCCTTAGGGAAGGTAATGCCGTAAATGCGCGTGAGCTGCTTGTTCTTCTCGTCGCCACGCCAGTAGGCGCCGGCCACGTTGAGCAGCTTCACGGCCTTAATGGGTGAGGTGTCGGGAATGTGGGGGCCGCGGCAGAGGTCGGTGAAGTCGCCCTGCTGGTAGAAGGTGATGCTGCCATCGTCGAGGCGCTCCAGCAAGTCGAGCTTGTAGGGGTCGTTCTTCTCGGTGAAGTAGGCAATGGCGTCGGCCTTGCTTACCTCCCGACGCTCGTAGCGGCTCTTGTTCTTGGCCAGCTCCAGCATCTTCTTCTCGATTTCGGGGAAGTTTTCCGTCGAAATCGTGCGGCCTTCGCCCAGGTCGATGTCGTAGTAGAACCCGTTTTCGATACTGGGGCCGATGCCGAGCTTCACGCCGGGATACAGCGCCTCGAGGGCTTCGGCCAGCAGGTGGGCCGAGGAATGCCAGAAGGTAGCCTTGCCGTCGGTGTCGTTCCAGGTCAGGATTTCGAGCTTGGCACTGTGGTCAATCGGGCGGTTCAGGTCGCGAACCTCCCCGTTTACGCGGACGGCCAAGGAGTTGCGGGCCAGACCTTCGCTGATGCTGGCGGCCACGTCGTAGCCGGTAGCGCCGGCCTCAAACTGGCGGACAGATCCGTCGGGAAGCGTGATGTCAATCATGAGGGGGAAATAAAGTAGCTATACAAACAGCGTTAGTCCGCAAGTTAGCAGCTTGAGGCGGTTTTTTGCGCGCAAGCATAGAATTGGCTGCATACGGAGCGGTAGCCCTGGCGGACCCGGCCCGGCTGGCGGCGCTGTTTTAGTTGGTCAGCGTTGGGGTGAAGCGCTGGGGCATGGGCGCAATCGGGGCAACCGGCCGGCGGCGGTAGAGCGTGTCGGCGCGCAGCTGGCGGGCTTTTTCCCCGGCCTTCCAGACCTTATAGGTCCAGTGGCGGTTGCCGGGGTTTTCGGCCACGAGCAGCCGGTACTGGGCTAGGGCATCGGCAGTGCGGCCCTGATTTTCGAAGCTCTCGGCCAGCATCTGGCGGGCGTTGGGCAGGCGCGGCGCGCGGCGTACGGCCCGCTGCAAATGCGGAATGGCCGCGGCATACCGGCGCTGCTTGAAAGCAGCCAGGCCCAGGCGGTAATCGGCGCGGTAGAGCGTGGTATCGAGCGTAAGGGCGCGCGAATAGCAGCGCAGGGCGCTGTCGGGCTGGCTTTGGAGCTCAAACTGCCGGCCGTGGTCATACCACAGCAGCCCGTAGGAGGGTGCCAGCTTCAGCCCCCGGCGGGTATACACTACCGCTTCGGCGGGTAGGCCGTAGGCATTCGACAGAAAGGCCAGCTGGTGCAGCGTCTCGGGCTGGCGCGGGTCGCGGGAAATGCTGGCCCGCAGGTATTGCAGCGCCTGAATGGTATCGGTAAGGGCAATATAGGCCACACCTTTATAAAATAGGGCCGCGGCATGGTCGGGCTCCTGCTGCAGGGTGCGGTCAAGCTGGTCGATGGCGTCCTGGTAGTGGCGGGCCGCCAGCTGGGTTTCGCCCACCAGCAGGTTGAGTTCGGGCGAGGAGAAGCCGCGACGGGAAGCCTCCTTAGCTGCTTCCAGGGTGGCTTGCAGGCGGTTTTGGGCGCGCAGGGCGCGGGCTCTGGTAAAGTAGAACTCGCCGGGCGCATCGTCCAGGTCAATGGCTTTGTCGATGTCGGCCAGCGCGGCCGGCACCTGCCCCGCATCCAGGCGAAAGGCGGCGCGCCGGGCGTAGAGCGAGGCTTTGCGGGGCTGGCGGGCAATGGCACCGTCGAGTTCCTGGGCCTGAATCTGGGGGCCGCTCTGCACCGAGGCCAGGTTGACCATCTTCTCGGAACGGCTGGCCGGAGCACTCTCGCAGGCGCTGAGCAGCGTGGCGCTGGTGGCAAAGCCCAGAAGAAGACGGAAAAAGCGCACGGCAGACGAAAGAAAAGAAGGCAACCGGCGCAAAGATACTCGGCGGCCGGTCAACGCCGGTGCTAAAGCGTCTTTTTGACCTTGTGGTGGAGCTGCTTGAGCATTTTCTTATTGAGCTGAATCAGCATTACGCGGCAGCGGCGGCTCATTTCCAGCTCCTCGCTGGTCACGGGCGTCAGCTGGGCAGCTTCCTGCAGCACGCTGCTGGCCCGGGTGCGCTGGCCGTGGTTGAGGTAGACCCGGGCCAGGTCGTAGCAAAACTGAATCTTTTTGGGCTCCAGCTCGTGGGCCTTGCTCAGGGCCTCGATGGCCTTGGGGGTGCTGGCGCTGCCGGGCATACCGCCCAGAAACACCTGGCTGTAGAACCGCTCCAGCAGGTTGTAGTGGTCGACGCGGTAGTGCCAGCGGCCCAGCAGCTGCCAGGCATCGGCCCACTTAGGCGCTTTATCCACGGCTTTGAACACGAAGGGCTTCATTTCCTTGTAGGCCACCAGCCGCCCGCGGGAGCTGAGCAGCGTGGCCTGGTTGACCAGCGCCAGGGCCTCGGCATAATTCGACTCCGCCCCTTCCGACTTCACCACCAGGGCCCGGGTGGAATACAGGCGGGCGGCGGCGAAATAGGCCGCTTTCCGGGTTTCATCGGTGTAGCGCGAGCCGATATGCACGCTCAGCACCGAGGCCTGCCAGAGCGCCTCGTAGTGGCCCGGCGCCTGCTTGAGCACCTGCTCGTACTTGGCCAGCGCCTCCGATTCCTTGTACTGCTGCTGCAGGCTCCGGGCGTCAGCCAGCAGCTTGCTGATGTCGGGCACGGCGGGCTGACTGAACGCCGGGCCGCCCGCCGCCAGCTCTACTCCTACTGTTAACAGCAAGAGTAGCAGCCATTTTTTAGCGCAACGAACCGGGTAAGCAGGCATTCAGAAGAGAGAAACGAACAAAGGCCGCCCGTACTTGAGCGGCCGAATTTGGCCTTGTTTAACCAGAACACAAAAAAAGTACCCCAGCTTCGCAGCCGGGGCACTTTTTCTCTAGAACAACCCGAGCTGGGCTTTGGGGCGTCGCAGAATGGCCTGGGCCCGCTCCACGTCTTCATTGGTTACATCCACCGGGCCCGACATTTCGGGCAGCGGACCGGTTTCCTCGGGGCCAGCCGAGGCCGGGCGCGGAATGGTGGCCGGGCCTTTCTTTTTGGCTACCTGCCGACGCTCCGGCTCGGGGCCTTCGTCGGTGAGCAGGGCCACGGCGTGAATCTTGAAGTAGTTGAGCTTGTTGCCCATGGCCTTCCACCCCTTCACGTCGATGAACTCGTGCAGGGTGATTTTCTCGGTTTCCTTGTCCGACTTCTTGTCGCGCTGCAGCTTCACTTCCACCTGGGGCTCGGCAAAGCAGGTGGCGCAGAGCAGCTTCGAGCCTTTGGTTTCGGAGATGAAGACGAAGCGCTTCTCCAGGGTGCTGGTTTCAATCTTGAAGCGCTTGACGTAGTGCACCTTGGTTTCGCCTTCGGCATATACGGCGCTGAGCACGGTGTCGGGCTCCAGCTTGCGCAGCAGCACGATGTTGGGCACGTCGAAGTGGTAGGCCGGGTCGGGCGACTTCAGCTCGTAGCTGCCATCCTTGTAGACCACCAGCACCGTGTTGTCGGTGTCGAAGGTGCCCAGGTAGCGGCCGTGGCCGGCCGTGTTCAGGCGGCCCACCACCGCGTCGAAGAACACCTCCCGGCCGCCCAGCGTAGAGTCGCCCAGGCTTTTCTGGGTGATTTTCTTGATGGGCTGCTTGGTCACGATGTTGCCCATCGAGCCCTTGCCCTTAATGGCCAGTTCGGCAAAGTCGAAGTCGAACTGCTTGACGCGGGCCGGAGCCTTGTCGGAGAGCTGCACGCTCACGATTTCCGACTCCGAGTTGGGGTTAGCCGTTAAGTACAGGGTTTTGGTGCCCTTGGTGCCCTTGGTCAGGTCGTAGACTTTGTCGCGGGTGATGCCGGTAACCAGGAAGCGCTTGGCAAAGCTGATGCCCGAAGCGCCGTCCAGGTAAATCATGTTGTACACCAGCCGGTCGTCATTCTTATTGTAGACGCCCACGTGCAGGATGTCCTTGCCCACGAAGGTTTTCTCGGCAATGCGGGTCACCACGAAGGTACCGTCGCGGCGGATGGCGATGATGTCGTCCAGGTCGGAGCAGTCGCAGACCGTCACGGCACTTTCGTCCTTTTTCAGGCCGTAGCCCACAAAGCCGTCGGCGTAGTTCACGTAGAGCTTCTGGTTGGCCACGGCTACTTTCTGGGCCGTTACCACATCGAAGGTGCGCAGCTGGGTTTTCCGCTCCCGGCCCGCGCCGTACTTCTTGAGCAGGCCCTCGAAGTAGGCAATGGCGTAGCGCGTGAGGTGGGCCAGGTTGTCGGCCACTTCGGCCAGCTCGGTTTCCAGCTTCTGGATGTACTCGTCGGCCTTGAAGCCGTCGAACTTGGAGATGCGCTTGATACGGATTTCGGTCAGGCGCGTCAGGTCGTCCTCGGTGATGGCGCGACGCAGCACGATGCGCTGGTCGTCGGCCTTGGCTTTCTGGCCCTCGATGCGCACAAACTTGCTCAGGCCCTTCTCAATGGTGTCGAGAATGTCCTGCCAGGTTTCGCACTCCTCGATTTTGCGGTAGATGCGGTTTTCGATGAAGATCTTCTCCAGCGAAGCCGAGTGCCACTTTTCTTCCAGCTCATCCTGTCGGATTTCCAGCTCCCGCTCCAGCAGGCGCACCGTTTTTTGGGTGCTCAGCTTCAGCATGTCCTCCACACCCACGAAGCGCGGCTTATCCTCGATAATGACGCAGGTGTTGGGCGAGATGCTGATTTCGCAGTCGGTGAAGGCGTAGAGCGCGTCCATCGTCAGGTCGGGACTCACGCCGGTGGGCAGGTGCACCTGGATTTCCACCTCGGCGGCCGTATTGTCGACCACCTTCTTAATCTTGATTTTGTTGGCTTCCGAGGCCTTCACGATGCTTTCCATCAGCGCCGTGGTGGTGGTACCGTAGGGAATATCGCGGATGACGAGCATGGTCTTATCGACCTTCTCGATGGTGGCGCGCAGGCGGATTTTGGCCCCGCGCAAGCCGCCGTTGTAGTTGGTTACGTCGCAGAGGCCGCCGGTGCTGAAGTCCGGAAACAGCTGGATGTCCTTGCCCCGCAACACGTCGATGGAGGCCTTGCACAACTCGCGGAAGTTGTGGGGCATAATCTTGGTGCTGAGGCCCACGGCAATGCCTTCCACGCCCTGAGCGAGCAGCAAGGGGAATTTCACGGGCAGCGTGGTGGGCTCGCGCTTGCGGCCGTCGTAGCTCATCTGCCACTCGGTAATGTCGGGGTTGAAGACGACGTCGAGGGCAAACTTCGAGAGGCGGGCTTCGATGTAACGCGGGGCGGCCGCGCCGTCGCCGGTACGGATGTCGCCCCAGTTGCCCTGGGTTTCGATCAGCAGATCCTTCTGGCCCAGATTCACCATGGCGTCGCCGATGCTGGCGTCGCCGTGGGGATGGTACTGCATGGTCTGGCCGATGACGTTGGCGACCTTGTTGAAGCGGCCGTCGTCCATTTCCTTCATGGCGTGCAGAATGCGGCGCTGCACGGGCTTGAGGCCGTCCTCAATGGCGGGTACGGCGCGCTCCAGAATCACGTAGGAAGCGTAGTCCAGAAACCAGTTCTGGTACATGCCGGCCACGGTGGCCACGTCGTGAATGGTTTCGCCGGGGGCAAACTTGGGCTCTTCCTCGGTTTCCTCAGTCACGGGCACGGACTCCGTCACTGCCTGCACATCTTCCGACGACTCGGCCAGCAGCAGCTCGCCGGTTTCACTGACGACGAATTCCGGCGCATCCTCGCCCGTGGGCGCGGCACCATCGGCCGGCGTGTCAGACCCAAACTCAAAGGAGTCGCCGGCGCCAAACAGGTTGGGCTGCTCTTCGTTGCTGGGGTCTTGGGGGTTCTTCTCTTCTGACACAGTGGGGTGTGGCGCTTGCCACGGTTAATGTTCTTGTACCTCTCTTCGGGCCTTGCAGCCGGAAGGCTTTTCACTTACAAAACCAGACCTCAACAAAGTCCGGGCAAAAAATGTGTAGGAGTTAGGACATGGGCGCAGGGTAAAAGCTACAAAGAAAACCGGAAGCACCCTGAGCCGCTGGTCCGGAACTCCCGGAATATCAAAAGTACCGTTAGCGGCGCAGAACGCAATATTTCTAATGCCGAGCAGGCACATAAAGTTCCTAATTTTATTAGCCATGCGCAAGCCCAAACAAAAGTTTATGACGGGTCCGTACCGAGCTTACGAGACCCATAGCCTGATTCAGCCGATCTTTTCGCGCCAACCTTTTTAGCATCCAAGAACCCGTATATGAGCAAATCTGCTTACCAGCAGCCGGCACTAGGCTCCGTACTATCCTTCCCGATCATAGAAGAAGTTTTAATTAGACCAGATGGAATTGCAGGATGCAGTCCAGCGTGCCATTCTGGTAGAGCCACCTCTTTCATTCAAACCAGCACGGACTAGCTCCCAGGGCCACACCCGCCAGCATCACTGGTACAGGTTTTGAAAAACAGAAAAAGCCGTAAAGAGATTCTCGTTACGCTTTTCTCTACTTTCCAGAAGGCCGCCCTCATCAACCGCCGGCAGAACCGGGCGTTTGAGAGCGGCAACCTGGCTACCACCGCGCCCCAGGTGCAGGCCGAGCTGGCGGAAGTTAACGCCTCTATACTTGCCGTGCAGGCCTGCAAAGTCGCTCTCTAAGCAATTCCCGGCATTACTTCTATTGCTATTTCGACGCTGCTGCCGCTTGCCGGGGGCGGCGTTTTGCATTTGGGAGTTGGTTTTTCGTCCTTTAGCCGCCTCAGGCCCGAACGATAGTAAGGCCACGCCCCACCGGCCGGGGCGCCCGGCCCCGCCTTTACCCCTCTTGACTTCTTAACCGCTTTGCACTATGCTCGACTTAGTTATTAATGCCCGCCAGGCTTCCATCAGTGCCGGCTTCGATGTGAAACGGATTTTGCCCTTTCGGGAGCGGCGCATGGTGGGGCCCTTCATCTTCATGGACCACGCCGGGCCGGTGAGCGTGCCGGCCACCCAGCTGCAAAGTCTCGACGTGCTGCCCCACCCCCACATCGGGCTGAGCACGGTGAGCTACCTGTTCGGCGGCCAGGTCACGCACCGCGACAGTCTAGGCGTGGAGCAGATTATCCGGCCGGGCGAGGTGAACTGGATGACAGCCGGCAGCGGCATTGCCCACTCCGAGCGGTTTGAGGACCCGGCCACCCTGGCCGGCGGGCAGCTGGAAATGATTCAGACCTGGGTGGCCCTGCCCGAGGCCGCCGAGGAAGCGGCCCCGAGCTTCACCAACTACCAGCCCCATGAGCTGCCTATCTTCACCGAGCCCGGCGTGTGGATGCGCCTGATTGCGGGCAGTGCCTACGGCCTGCGCAACGACGTGCAGACCCACTCGCCCCTGTTCTACTTGCATGTGGTGCTGCAGCCCGGCACGCGGTTTGGGCTGCCCCAGGGCCACCAGGAGCGTGGGGCCTACGTAGCCAAGGGCCAGGTAGAGGTTGCGGGCCACTTTTACTCGGCGGGGCAGCTGCTGGTGTTTACCCCCGGCCAGGACCCCGTACTCATTGCCCGCGAAGCCACCACGCTTATGCTGTTAGGCGGCGAGCAACTGGGGCCCCGCTTTATCTGGTGGAACTTCGTGTCGTCGCGCAAGGAGCGCATCGAGCAGGCCAAGGCCGACTGGGCCGCCGGCCGCATTGCCCTACCCCCCACCGACAACCACGAGTTTATTCCCCTGCCCCAGGATAAGTCGCGGCCCGCGTCGTCGGCCTCCGCGGCGCCCGAGCCGCTGTCGTAACGGATAGCGGGCGGCAAAACCCGAAACGGCCACTCCCGACGTGTCGGGAGTGGCCGTTTCGGGTTGTATACCCCCGGGATTTAGCGGGAGCTGAACAACGACAAAATACCTGGGTGAGGACCGGGGGTCCGGGCCTGGCGACTTGCCAGCAGCAGACCCAGGAGCGCCAGTAGCAGCAGCCAGCCCATGGCGCGCTGCCGCCAGGGCGAAGAACCATTCGGGGCTGAGGGCGCGGAACCCGACGAGAAAGAAGGTAGTGATGAGGCCATAGGTGCGGAGAATAAGGAGCGGACAGAACCCTCATACGGGCTGCTACAAATAAAGTCGCAAACCACATACGACGGTATCACATAGTGATGTGACTTACCGAAATAAATCAAGCCGCAGCTCACTCCAACTCCCAGGTTTTGGTCGCACTCTGCCGCTGCGTATTTCCTTGTCCTCAAGACTAGTACTCCCGGAAACATCCCTGCCACTCTCACTCCCGCCGCCCTTCGCACGAAGAAACCACTCCTGACCGACCCGCGCCTGCGCAAATGGCCCGAAACGAAGGCTCCCTCCACCGGGTGCTGGTACGCTTAAAGCCGGCTCCTTTCTAATTCCCATTCAAGCCTACCCCGACTGGCGGCCAACTGTTCCGGCGTTGACCAGTCGCATGTGGCCCGCTATAATTGAAGCCTCACTAAAGCCGGTGCACCCGCAATAAAAAGCCCCACCCGATGCATTCGGGTGGGGCTTTGGGTCGGTATCAGACCGATGCCGGGGCGCGAATACGCGCCTTTACAGCCTTTAGGCGAAGGCCATGTCTTCCTCGGCTACTTCCTCAACGGGCAGCACATCGGAGGTCACCAGGTCTTTTTCCAGGCGCAGGTTGTCGATGATGAATTCCTGGCGGGCCGGGGTGTTTTTGCCCATGTAATAGGTCAGCACCTGCTGAATCGAGCGGTCGGACTGCAGGATGACGGGCTCCAGCTTGATGTTGTCGCCGATAAACTTACCGAACTCGTCGGGGCTGATTTCGCCCAGGCCCTTGAAACGGGTGATTTCGGGGTTGCGGCCCAGCTTGCGCATGGCCTCCTGCTTTTCCTGCTCGCTGTAGCAGTAGATAGTGGTCTTCTTGTTGCGCACCCGGAACAGGGGCGTTTCCAGGATAAACACGTGGCCGTTGCGGACTAAATCGGGGAAGAACTGCAGGAAGAAGGTGAGCAGCAGCAGGCGAATGTGCATGCCGTCCACGTCGGCGTCGGTGGCGATGACCACGCGGTTGTAGCGCAGTCCCTCGATGCCTTCCTCGATGTTGAGGGCGTGCTGGAGCAGGTTCAGCTCCTCGTTCTCGTATACGATTTTCTTCTTGAGCCCAAAGCAGTTCAGGGGCTTGCCGCGCAGCGAGAAGACGGCCTCCGTCTCCACGTTGCGGCTCTTGGTGATGGAGCCCGAGGCCGAGTCGCCCTCGGTGATGAAGAGCGTGGTCTGGGCTTCGGCGTCCTGCTTGCCTTCGCCGAAGTGGAAGCGGCAGTCGCGCAGCTTGCGGTTGTGCAGGTTGGCTTTCTTGGCGCGCTGGTTGGCCAGTTTTTTCACGCCCGCCATGTCCTTACGCTCCCGCTCGCTCTGCTCGATGCGCTTTTTGAGGGCCTCCTTTACATCGGGGTGCCGGTGCAGGTAGTTATCCAGGTGCTCCTTGATGAAGTCCAGGATAAAGCCGCGCACGGTGGGCCCATCCTCGCCCATATTAATGGAACCGAGCTTGGTTTTGGTCTGCGACTCGAACACGGGCTCCTGCACCCGCACCGAAATGGCGGCAATAATGCTGGCCCGGATATCGGTGGCGTCGTATTCCTTGCCGTAATGCTCGCGCACGGTTTTGACCACGGCCTCGCGGAAGGCCGCCAGGTGGGTACCGCCCTGGGTGGTGTACTGCCCGTTCACGAAGGAGTAGTACTCTTCGCCGTAGTCGTTGCCGTGGGTCAGGGCCAGCTCGATGTCGGGGGCCTTGAGGTGGATGATAGGGTAACGGATGCTGTCGGCGTCGGCTTTGCGGGCCAGCAGGTCGAGCAGGCCGTTTTCGGAGTAGTACTTCTGGCCGTTGAAGTTGATGGTCAGCCCCGCGTTGAGGTAGACGTAGTTCCAGATCTGATTTTCGAGGTATTCCGGGATGAAGCGGTAGTTCTTGAAAATCGTGTCGTCGGGCTGAAACACCATCAGCGTACCGTTGCGCTGGCTGGTTTTCACCGGCTTGGGGTCCTGCTTGAGGTTGCCACGCTCAAACTCGGCCGACTTCATCTGGCCTTCGCGCACGCTCTGCACCAGAAAGTAATTGCTGAGGGCGTTAACCGCTTTGGTACCGACCCCGTTTAAGCCCACAGACTTCTGGAAAACCTTGGAGTCGTACTTGCCGCCCGTATTGATTTTACTGACCACATCCACCACCTTGCCCAGCGGAATGCCGCGCCCGTAGTCGCGCACCTGCACCCGGCTGTCGGAAATCTTGATGTCGATGGTGCGGCCGTGGCCCATAACGTGCTCATCAATGGAGTTATCAATAACTTCCTTGACCAACACGTAAATGCCGTCATCGTAGGCGGAACCGTCGCCGAGCTTACCGATATACATGCCAGGGCGCAGCCGGATATGCTCGCGCCAGTCCAGGGAACGGATGCTGTCCTCGGTGTAGCCGTGGTCGGGAATCGCAGCGATGGGTAGTTCTTCGTCAGCCATTGTACTTTACGCAAATCAAATTTGAGGTAAAATAACGCAGAAAATTGAGGTTTTCCGCGCCTTGTTTTCGCTACTAAAGTTAGCAAAACCATTCTTCACAACCTAAGACCCGCCCGCAAGGTTCACCCCAAAAGCTGCTTTTTACCATTTTCAGCAGGCTTCCCCTTCTCCCACACTCTCCAACCTAATTAGCAATATGCTTCCTCCCGTTACTCAACATAACTTGCCTCCCTCGGGCCACAAGCCCCAGCCGGAGGTAAAGCAGCGCCCTATTGTGCAGTTCACCTACATACTACTGGCCGGCGTGCTGCTGGTGTATTCCCTCAAGGTGCTGGACGACGTGCTGCTGCCCCTGGCTTTCGCGGCCGTGTTTACGCTGCTGCTGCTGCCCATCTGCCGGTGGCTGGAGCGGCACGGCATCGGCCGCATCTGGGCCATTATCCTGTGTTTGCTGCTGCTCATCGTCATTTTCGCGGGCATCGTGCTGGCCTTCGGCTCCCAGCTCACCCAGTTCAAGGACGAGCTGCCCAAGCTGCAGGTCAAGACCATGGAGTTCTTCAACCAGGCCCAGGAGTGGGCCCACCAGCGCTTCGGCTACAAGCCCATGAGCATCGAGGAAGTGAAAGAATCGACGGTGAAGGCCCTGAAAAAATCGGGCGGCACCTACCTGGGCACCACCCTAAACATGACCACCAACGCCTTCAGCAACCTGGCCCAGGTGCTGATCTATATTTTCTGCTTGCTGCTCTACCGCGACCATCTGCGGCAGTTCATGTTCCGTTTCGTGGCTCCCGACAAGCGTACGGCCGTGCTGCACACCGTCGACAGCATTCAGACCGTGGTGCAGGCCTACATTTCGGGCCTGTTCAAGGTTATCGTCATCGTGGCCATTCTCAACGGCATCGGGCTGGTGGCCCTGGGCGTTAAGTTTGCCATCTTCTTCGCCATTTTCGCCTCGGTGCTGGCCGTTATTCCCTACATCGGCATTCTGATCGGGGCTACCCTGCCGGCCCTGATTACACTGGTCGAAACCGGCTCCCCGCTGCAGGCGCTGGGCGTTATCGGCGTGTTCGTGTTCGTGCAGTTTCTGGAGGGCAACTTCATTACCCCCATGATTACCGGCTCCCAGGTCAGCATCAACCCGCTGGCCGCCATCCTGGCCCTGATTCTGGGCAACGAGCTGTGGGGTACGCCCGGTATGATTCTGAGCATTCCGATTATGGCCGTCATCAAGGTAGTGCTGGATGCGAGCAAAACCACCGAGCCCTGGGGCTTCCTGCTCGGCGACACGGCCGAGGGCGAGGACTCGACCAAGCCCGGCAACGAAAACAAGGACAAGGAGCTGAGCCTGTGGCAGCGCCTGCTGGGCCGCAAGGCCAAGCAGGCCAGCTAAGGCCCCCGTTCCCGACGAATACTCCGCCCCCGTCAGCAGCTGCTGGCGAGGGCTTTTTTTGGCCAACCAATTGCCTGTTACCGCTATAAACTAAATTTTATAAGCGCCCGGGAGTAACCCTACTGTTGCGTTGGGGGTATAAAAGCCCAGTCGACGGCACCCCGTTAACTGTTCTGTACTCTTCGTTCCACCTAAACTTTTCTTGTCTTATGGCAATTATCACCGGAGAAACCGCCCGCGCATACAACGACCTCGTCGAAATCAATAAAACGGCCGCCAAAGGCTACCAGGAAGCCGCCGAAGGCGTGAGCAGCCCCGATCTGAAGTCGAAGCTGAGCCAGCTGAGCCAGCAACGCTCCCAGTTCGTGTCGCAGCTCTCGCAGCAGGCCCAGCAGCTCGGTATCAATGCCCAGGACGGTAATACCGTGGAAGGCGTGGTAGCGGATGCCGCCGCCGCCGTACACCGCGGCTGGATCAACATCAAATCGGCCATTACGGGCCAGGACGACTCGGCCATTCTGGGCGAGTGCGAAACCGGTGACGCTACGGCCCTGGCCGCGTACGAAACGGCGCTGAAGTCGCAGGAAATTCCGGCCCAGGCCCGCACCATTATCGAGCAGCAGCACAGCGAGATTCTGACCGCCAAAAACTGGGTAACCCAGCAGAAAGGCACCCGCTAGGCTTCTCTAGCCTTTGATTCTTTGAAAAAGCCCACCCGTAACGGTGGGCTTTTTTTGTGGGGCCAGACCCTGCGCCGGTATTTGCCGGAATAGGGTAGCTTGCCGCCGTAGCCTCGCTTGGCCGGACGACTCCGCACAATCTTCCCGGCTTGCAACCTTCACAGGTGCTATCTTTGTTACCAATCTTATTAGCACCATCGTTTACCTGAATCCGCGCCGCTTTTGTACGCCATCATTGACCTTGAAACCACCGGGGGGCAGCCTACCCAGGACCGCATCACGGAGGTAGCCATATTTATTCACGACGGCGAAAAGGTCGTTGATCAGTACAGTACGCTCCTGAATCCGGGCCGGCCTATTCCCTTTTTCATTACCCAGCTCACCGGCATCACCGACGATATGGTGCGCGACGCGCCCAAGTTTCACGAGGTAGCCCGCAAGATTGTGGAGCTGACGGAAGGCTGCGTTTTCGTGGCTCACAACGTGCGTTTCGACTATTCCTTCATGAAGAAGGAGTTTGCCGACCTGGGCTACAACTACTCGCGCAAAACCCTGTGTACGGTGCGCCTGAGCCGCTCCCTGATTCCGGGCCAGCCCAGCTACAGCCTGGGCAAGCTGTGTCAGAACATCGGGATTCCGCTTGAAGGCCGGCACCGCGCGGCCGGCGACGCGGCGGCCACGACTATCCTGTTCGACCGGCTGCTCAAAATCAGCCAGCAGGATGAAGCCCTGCGCAACCCCGCCATTTCGGCTGCCGACACGCTGGCTACGGTAGACGCGCTGGCACCCTCGGGCCGCCCGCCGAAAAGTGCCACGCCTGATGCTGCCTCAGCCGCGGCCAAGCCCACCAAGCAGCCCAGCCCGAAGCGCATTGCGGCCGTGCAGGAAGCCATCCGGACGGCCCTGCTGCCACCTAATATTACCCCCGAAAAAGTTGCCTCTCTGCCCCAGGAAGCCGGTGTGTACTACTTCCACAACGAGCAGGGCGAGGTTATTTACGTCGGCAAGAGCATCAACATCTACAAGCGCATTCAGCAGCACTTTGCCGTCGACTACAAGTCGCGCAAGTCGCTGGAGTTCAAGAACAGTATTTCTGATATCACCTGGGAACTGACGGGTTCGGAGCTGGTGGCTTTGCTCTATGAGTCGGCGGAAATAAAGCGTATGAAGCCGCTCTATAACCGAGCCCAGCGCCGCTCGGTGTTTCCGGCCGGCATCTTTCTGCGCACCGATGAGAACGGCTACAAGCGCCTGTACTACGGCAAAGCCGATGACCACGCCGAGTCGCACCCCCTGATAGCGCTGGGCAACCAGTACAAGGCCAAGGGATTTCTGTTTCACAAGGTGGCCAAGTTCAACCTGTGCCAGAAGCTGTGCGACCTCTACAAAACCACGGGCTCCTGCTTCGACTACCAGGTGCACCGCTGCCAGGGAGCCTGTCTGGGCCTGGAAGCACCCGAGGAGTACAACAAGCGCGTGGAAGAGGCCATCGAGAGCTTCACCTACGAACACGGCTCCTTCGTGGTCATTGGCAAAGGCCGCCGCGAGGACGAGCAGACGGTGGTGGTAGTAGAGCACGGCCGCTACCTGGGCTTCGGCTACATCGGCACCGACTTCACGGCCCGCAAGCTCAATGACTTCAAAGAAATCATCACGCGGTATAACGATAACAAGGATGTGCAGCAGATCATCCGGCAGTATCTGCGCACCAAGCACAAAGACAAAGTAAAGATATTCAAGTAGCCCGGCCCGGTTTTCAGCAGCAGGCCTGCCGCAGTTGCGGCAGGCCTGCTGCTTTTCAGGGACTGAAGATTTACCCGTCGAGCCTGGCAGTTTATCTATTATTCCCTATATTCATTACCCGCTTATCCGCTCTCTCCCCTCCCGTAAACTGTTGATGCTATGCAAACATTGTTTACTTCCCCTTTCCTGCGTATTCACCACGATGGCTACGCGCACGCGCTGGAGCTGGAATGGCTCGACTTTGCTAACAGCATGCAGCTGCGCACCGGCATGGATACGGGCCTGCAACTGGCCGAGCAGTACCACGTCCGGGCCTGGATTGGCAACCTCAAGCACATGCACGTTATCCGGCCCATAGACCAGGAATGGATTAACACCAACTGGTTTCCCCGCTTTTCCAGGCTCGATATTCTGCACATGGCCGTAGTCGAGTCCGATGACGTGCTCAACCGCCAGGGCGTGACCCACGTGATGCACAATGCCACGGGGCTCGCCCCGCTTAGCACGGCCTACTTTAAGAGCGTGGAAGAGGCCCGGCACTGGGTGCGCACCTACGCCTACGCCATTTAGCGCCGGGCCACCAAGCAGTGCGGCACTGCTAGCCCGCCGAGCCTACTCCGCAATCCTTCAACACCTTACTACAGGCCAGCTTATCCGGCAACCGTCAGGAAGAATAATCAGCGCAAAATAAAACGGAAACAGAGGTGCTTTCAGGCCGAATAACTCGTAATATAGGAACCCGCTCTGTTTCCCGCCTACCCCGCACCATTGCATTTGCTGACCTCTAAGTCCTGCTTTCGCACGGTGTCGCTATGGCTAATCTGCTCTATCCCAATAATGCCTCGCTGTATTACCACAACGAGCTGGCCAGCGTGGTAGAACACGCCGACGGGTACGCCCGCATCGACTGGAACCCGGTGCCCATTCGCAGCAGCTCCCTGCGGGCCGTGTATGAGCAGGTGCTGAAGCTGCTGCGCCAGCAGGGCTTTACCAAGGTGCTGTCGGACCACCAGCTGCTACCGCCCATTCTGCCCGCCGATCAGGAGTGGCTCTCCCACGACTGGGCCCCGCGGGCCGTGGCCCTGGCTGGCTACCGGTGCTGTGCCCTGGTGCAGGCCCACGACGTCATCAGCCAGATTTCCCTCCGCCAGATCGTGCGGGAGTTGGGCCCTATCCCTCTGACTGTGCGCTACTTCGAGGACAGCAGTGCCGCCGAGTGCTGGTTGCGCTCCTGCTAAGCACTCGGCTTAGAAACTGCCGGGCAGGCAAGCCGCAGGGACGGCAATTGAAGTTGAGCCAGGCAGATTTTAAAACAGACGGTGGCGGAGCAGCCAGCCCGCCGCGTCGAATTCGGTGGCGGCCGGCACGTAGGCTTCCACCTTCACGGGCTTGGGCGCCGTGATGGTGTTGCCGTCGCCGCTGTTGTAGATCATCACATTGGCGGGCTTGTCGGCATCCTCGGGGGTGATTGTGACGTGTACTACGTCCTGCCCCGCCCCATCATAAATACCGATTTCAAAGCGGTGGTCGGGCAGGCCGCGCAGCTCAAACACGTCGTTGCCGCCCAGCCCGAACACTTTAATGGAGCGCGTCTGCTCGTAGGAGAAAACACGCTGCCCCGTGAGACTGTCGGGGCGGCCGGCGTGCAGGCTATACTGACTGATGCGCACCTTGCCCGCTCCATTTGGCTCGATGACGAACCGCTCGGGCTGGTCGGTGCCGGGTATTTCAATTTCGCGGGCCAGCAGCTCGTAGAACTTGGCGGCCACGGCCTTCAGTTGGTTGCGGCGGCCGCGCAGGTTTTCGTCGAACTCGCCGCCGGCCTGGGCATACACTTCCTTGGGCCACAGGGCCAGCGCATCCCGAATCACCTTGTCGGAGAGGCTGCGCTGCATGGAATCGGCGACCTGCTCAAAATCCTGGGCCGTGAGGTATACCAGCAACGACTTATCCATGGGACGGGCCGCGCGGTTGAGGCCTTCCACATCTCCCAGGCGGATTTTCTGGTGGAAGCTCTGGTAGTTGGATTTCACCCACCCAATAACATGCGTAAGCAACCCGTCGTCGAACTTAAAAAAGGCGTGGTCCCGGTCGCGGGGAATGGCGCGGTAGACGGTAGCGCCCCCCGCGGCCGGAAAGCTGGCCCAGCGCCACTGGTCTTCGCGCCGGCTCCAGTCGCCGAGCCACATATCGAACAGCCGGGCCCGCAGATACCAGCGGGCATCGATGCGGTGCTGGGGGTTGTACATCAGCGTAGTAAACACCTTACGGGAGCTTTCTACCCGGGCCGAGCGGCCGAAGCTGCTCACGCCGCGCTGGTCGCCTTCGGGCCGTTCCTCGAACAGGTAGAGCGCATTGGCAAAGCTCTGGCGAAACTCCCCCATTGCCGGGTCGTCGGCCACATACACCAGACGCGGGTTGGTATGATACACGCCGGCGGCCTGGGCCAGGGGCGCCACGATATAGGCCCCATAGGGGTTAATGACGCTGGTCTGATCTTTCATCAGGCGGCCAATGGGCCCGTCGCGCAGGCCTTCGGGCAGAGCTTTGGTAGCATCCTTGTCCACGGAGCGCAGCACGTACTGGCCCCCGTTGCGGTCGAGCAGGCGCAGGTTTTTGGTTTGAAAGCTGCCGCCTTCCCGCACGGGCGTCAGGCCGCCGGGCACGGCCGTACGCAGGTTGAACACGGGTGCTTCCACGGGCGTGGCCCACAGCTGCCGGTAGTGCTTGCCCCAGAAAAACCGGTGAATGGGTCCGCGCAGGTACTGCGTGCCGGCAGCCACGCGCACCGTCGAATCGGGGCTGACAACCGGCGGCGCCCCCACCGACGGCGCGGCCGGGGCTGAGCACGAGCTTAAGAGCAGGACGCCGCTCAGGGTACTGCCCAGCACAGCAGGACACCAGACACATTGGAAAAAGGACACGCAGCAGGAGAAGAAAAGCGAAAAAAATGACGGGCCGGGGCCAGTCCCGCCCTTATAGCGCAAACCAAAGCCCAGCGGTTGTGCTTGCTTTACCGTCCACCTTTCCGGCCCGGCGCCGTTGAAGGACTCAAGCCGCGCTTTTCACTGCCCCAATGACGACCCGTTTCTTTTGTTTTCTGACTCTGCTCCTCTTCTCCTCCTGCGTTCGGCAGAACTACTTTCAGCCCGACGCCCGCCTGCCCGACGCCGGCCCGCTGAGCCCCGACAGTGCCCGCGTGACGGTGGGCCGCCACTACCAGCACGGTGGCCTCTACTACCTGCTAATGGGCAAGCACTACCGGCAGGTGTGGGCCACACCCGTTACCCTGCCGGTGTTTGATATGAGCAAAACAGTGCCCGGCGGCTTGCAGGCGGGCAAAATGGGCGGCGGCTTTCAAAGCACCAGCATGACGCTGGAAGGCAGCCGGGGCCGGGAGTACGCCCTGCGCACCCTCGACAAAGATCCGTACAAAACCCTGCCCAAGGTAGCCCGCAAAACGTTTGCGTTGAACGTGGTGCGCGATGCGACTTCGGCGGCCAACCCGTTCGGAGCCTTTGTGGTACCGCCCCTGGCCGAAGCGGCGGGCGTGCTGCACAGCAACCCGCGCCCCTACTACGTACCGCTCACCGAAACCCGGCTGGGGCCCTCGTCCAATCTGTTTCAGGGCAAGGTGGTGATGCTGGAAGAAAAGTACGACGGCCCGGAAAACCTGACGCCCGCCTTTGGCGCGGCCCGCGACCTGAAAGACAGCGACGACGTGCTGGCGGCCCGCTACGCCAACCCCAGCCACCAGTTCGACCAGCTGGCCTTTGCCCGGGCCCGGCTCCTGGATATCTGGCTCGGCGACTGGGACCGGCACGAAGGCCAGTGGCAGTGGGCCGTGTATGAGCAGGGCGGCCAAACCCGCTACCGGGCCGTGCCCAAAGACCGGGACCAGGTATTTTACCGGTTCGGCGACGGGCTGGTGCCGTGGCTGGCCAGCCGGCGCTGGGCCGTGCGCAAGTTTCGCACTTTCAAGCCCGAGTATGAAGACATCGAAGGCTTGGTAAAAAATGCCCGTTTTATCGATGAGCGGGCCTTATCGGAAGTCACGCGCCAGCAGTTTCAGCAGCTGGCCCGCGACCTGCAGCAGCGCCTCACCGACGAGGTGATCGACCAAGCCCTGCGCCGGTTTCCGAAGCCGGTGTATGTTCTGGAGGGTCCCCGCACGGCGGCCGCGCTACGGGCCCGCCGAGCCGCTCTGCCCAAGGCGGCCGACACGTTTTACCGCCTACTGGCCCGCGAGGTAACCGTACCCGGCACCGACCAGGCCGAACGGTTTGTGGTCGACCGGGCCTCCGACACCGCCACGGTGGTGAGCGTGTACCGGGTGCTCGACAAAGACGATAAGGCGCGGACTGATACGCTGCTGTACCGGCGCAGCTTCCATCCCGCCGAAACCCGCCGCATCGTGTTGCACGGCCTGGGCGGCGAAGACCGGTTTGAGGTGCGCGGCGCAGTAAGGCAAGGCATCCGGGTCGACATCTACGGCGGCCCCAATGCTGATGAAGTAGTGAATACCTCCCGCTTACGCCGTGGCGGTAAGATGACGCACTTTTATGACACGAAGCGCGGCAACACCATCATCGAGCGGGGCCACGACTTCAAGGACCATACTGAAAAGGGCGTGAAGATGCACGCCTACGACCGGGAAGGCTACTAAACTCCACTACACAAAAAAGCCCTACCAAGCATCTGGCAGGGCTTTTCGGGTTGTAAACCGGGTAGCTAGCTGGCTTTATCTACTTCCGCCAGCATGTCGAGCACCATGTGCTCGGTGGGCGTCAGCAGGTCATTTTCCTTAGGGTCGGCATTGTGGCGGCGCAGGTATTCAATCAGCTTGTCGGAGTTGAACAGCTCCACCACCTGCGGGTGGATGTAGTACTTGCTGCACACGGTGGGCGTATTGCCCAGACCCGAGGCCACGTCCTTCACGGCCCGTTTCAGCACTTTTTCCTTGGGCAGATCCGGTTCCTGATCCAGCACGCTTTCCAGGCACTCTACCATTTTCACGGTGCCGCCCCAGGTGCGAAAATCCTTGGCCGAGAGGTTTAGGCCGCTTACTGTGCGCAGGTACTCGTTCACGTCGCCCGATTCCAGCTCCTGGCGGTGGCCGTCGGCGGCGTAGTACTGGAACAGGTGCTGCCCCGGAATTTCCTTGCACTTCTGCACCAGCCGGGCCAGCTTCCGGTTGTGCAGGCTCACATCGTGGGCCACGCCCTTCTTGCCCACAAACGAGAAGCTGACCTCGTCGCCGGCCACCTGCACGTGCCGGTCGCGCAGGGTGGTCAGGCCGTAGCTCTTGTTCTTCTTGGCGTACTCCTTGTTGCCGACCCGGATAAAGGACTGATCCATGAGGGTGAGCACCAGGGCCACCACTTTGTCGCGGTCCAGCTTGGGGCGCTTCAAATCCTGGGCCATGCGCTGGCGCAGCTCGGGCAGCTTTTCGCCGAAAGCCCGCAAACGGCTAAATTTGGTCAGGCTGCGGGCCTGGTCCCAGGCCGGGTGGTAGATGTACTGCTTGCGGCCCTTCGCGTCGCGGCCCGTTACCTGCAGGTGGGCATTGGCCGAGGGCGCAATCCAGACGTCGGTCCAGGCCGGCGGAATGACGAAGCTGTTGATGCGGGCCAGGGTTTTTTCGTCGGTTATTTTCTCGCCTTTGGCATCGAGGTAGCTAAAAGTGCCGGTGCGGCCGGCTTTGCGCGTAATGCCGGCTTTGGTGTCGGGCAGGTAGCGCAGGCCGGCCAGCTCGGCCTGGCGGGCGGGGTCTTTGTAGAGGATGTGGGCTTCTTCCTGAGGCGCCAGGTGTTTCTTCTTGACTTTGGGGCGGGGTGCAGCAGTAGCGGGCATAGCGAATGGAACTGGGGCCCGCAGACGTTGGCGGGCTCCCTGCTCTCTACGCAGAATGCCGCCCAAGGTAAGTCCGACTGTTTGGCCGGCCCGGCGGGTTAGTAGCGGCAGGCTTGCGGCTATTTCTGCCGATGCCCATCATCTCAGGATTTCTTTAGGCCTAAAATCACGGCGGGAACAGCTACAACCGCAGCTGCCGGCTTGCCCGGCACTCCCCTATCATTCAGCGCGCAACGCCGGCCGTTCTTGTAGTATTAGGGGCCTAAATCGGCCGTATGACAACACAAACCCGGCTTCGGGCGTATCGGAGCCTGGCTATTCTGGCATTGTTTTTTCTTTTGCCCCAGCCTCTCCCGTTCTTTTTCTCCGTTAACCTTTCTTTCTCCATGCAGCGCGCATTCCTCAAATCCTTCCTCCTGTTTTCGCTGGTCGCCTCCCTGGGCCTCACCAGCTCCTGCTCCAAAGACGGCGAAAATATCCTGTTGTTTTCGGTGGAAGACGACAAAGCCCTCGGCGACAAAGTAGCGGCCCAGACGGACTCCATGTTCCGGGCCGACCCGGCCAAAAACGGCCGCCTGCTGGAACGCGCCAGCAACCCCCAGGCTTACGCCGCCCTGCAGGTGGTAGTAGACCGGATTCTGAACTCGGGTAAGCTGGCCCACCGCGACGACTTCACCTGGGACGTGAAGATTGTGCAGAAGGATGACATTCAGAATGCCTTTGCCACGCCCGGCGGCCACATCTACGTGTATACCGGCCTGATTAAATACCTGGACCGCGAAGCTGAGCTGGCGGGCGTTCTGGGCCACGAAATTGCCCACGCCGACCGTCGTCACACCTCCCAACTGCTGCAGAAGCAGTACGGTATCGACATCCTGCTGAGCCTGCTGCTGGGCGACAACCCCAACCAGCTGGCCCAAGTGGCCGTGGGTTTGGGCTCCCTGCAGTTCAGCCGCGAGTATGAGCGCGACGCCGACGACTACTCCGTTATCTACCTCAGCGGCACGCCCTACACCTGCGACGGCGCGGCCGGCTTCTTCATCAAGTCGCAGCAGGAAGGCGCGGCCAGCACGCCCGAGTTTTTCAGCACCCACCCTAACCCCGAAAACCGCGTGACGGCCATTCAGGCCAAAGCCCAGGAGCTGAAGTGCCAAGGCAAATCCACGGCGGACCAGAATCTGATTGCGCTGAAAAGCGTGCTGTAGCCGCCTCGCGCTACTCTACTACTTCAAAAGCCAGCTACCTGAGTAGCTGGCTTTTTTGTTGTTGCAGGCGCCAAAGCCGGGGCAGCCGATAACTTTTCGGGTACCTCTCCGCGTAAGGACAAGCCACGCTTTGTGCTTTCTTTACGCGACCTATGGCTCCTTTACTCAACAAACTCGGCGACTGGGCCGAAAAAGCCGACGACCTGATTCTGCGTGCTCGCACTCGCCTGGGCCTACTCGACCCGCTTCAGATTGTCTCCTACCGCAGCTACGGCACGCCCACGCGCCTCTACGTGAAAGGCCGCCTGCTCACCGACAAAGGCATCGGGGAACCCGACCCCAGCGACTCGCGCTGGCACAACCTGCTGAACATGTACCGGCGCTTCGAGAGCAACGAAATTGCCGGGGCCCAGCTGCTGGTGCGCCCCGCCGACGGCTCCGAGCACGTCGTCGTGACCGATGAGGAAGGCTACTTCTCGCTGAATCTGGAACCCGCTACGCTGCCCGAGCCCGTCGACTTTATGTGGTACCCGGTGGAAGTGCTGCTGCAGGGTCTGCCAGCGCACCTCACGATGCCGAGTGGCTTGGCGTCCCAGGCCCCGGTGCTCATTCCGCCGGCCGATGCCGAGTACGGCATCATCAGCGACCTGGACGACACCGTGATTCAGACCTCGGCCACGGATATTCTGCGCATGGCCCGCACGGTGCTGCTACGCAATGCCCGCTCCCGCCTGCCCTTCAAGGGTGTGGCCGAGTTCTACCGCGCCCTGCAGCTTGGCCGCAACGGCAAGCGCAACAACCCATTCTTCTACGTGAGCAGCAGCCCCTGGAACCTCTACGACCTGCTGGAAGACTTCCTGACGCTGAACCAGATTCCGCCCGGCCCCTTGCTGCTCCGCGACTTTGCCGTGGTGCGCAAGTCGGCCCAGGACACGTCGGAGCACCACGGGCACAAGCTCAAGGAAATCGATAACATCCTGCTCACCTACCCCAAGTTGCAGTTCGTGCTCATCGGCGACAGTGGGCAGGAAGATGCCAACATCTACCGCGAAGTGGTACGCAAGCACCCCGGCCGCATCCTGGCTATCTACATCCGCGACGTGCTGCGCCCCGACCGTGCCGCTCTGGTGGAAAAAGTATCGGAAGAGCTGCGCGGCGACAAAGTGGAAATGCTGCTGGTGCAGGATACCGTGCAGGCCGCCGAGCACGCTGCCAAAGCCGGCCTGATTTTCACCGAAGCCATCCCGGCCGTGGAAGAGGAAAAAGAGAAAGACGAGTCAACCCCCGAAGACCCCGGCGAAGCCCAGGAACAAGGCGCGTAAGGTTAAGGTGAAGAATATGGTTGAATGTGCTGAGGCGCTAATGCTCATCATGTCCTTGCGAGCATTCTGCGCATGAAGCTCAGACGCGGCCATCCGTCCTCTGCGCAGTATGACATGACCTTTTATCAGAAAGCCCTTTCCTGCTCGTGCGGGAAAGGGCTTTTCAGTTTAGAAGACTCCCTGCATTTCAGAGGGCGGAGTGTTTCGTGCTTCGTCCTCGCAAGGACAGAGAATTAGCACATCTACACATTCTACCACATGAGCACATTAACTCGAATGGTCGGCGACGATAACCCACTGGCCGTTGATGCGGCGGAATACCAGCAGAAAGTGGCCTTCCAGGTCGCCGGCGGCGGGGCGCGCCAGGTGCCAGCGGCCCACGACATGGGCCGTTTCGGGGCCGTCGGGGGTGATGCGCAGGTTGGAGAACGTGAGCTGGCCCATTGCCGCGGCATCGGGGTAACTGCGGCGGTAGTTGTCGAGGGTGGGCTGCCAGCCGTAGGTCAGGCCGCGCTTGCCGATGAAAACCAGGGAATCGGAGGGCCAGTAGCCCTGCATGAAGCCGGCAACGTCGCCGCGGTTCCAAGCGGCGGTCTGGGTGGCCAGCACCTGCTGAATGGTAGCGTGCGTCTGGGCGGGGCGCATCGTCGCGCAGGCACTCAGGGCTAAACCGGCCGCAAGGGCCAACATCAGGTTTTTCATACGAAAGCAAGCCGCCGTGGCAGCCAATAGGTTACTCGGCAATTAACTCCCGCACGTAGGTCGTGCCACCCAGGCGGCGCATGTTGCGCATCACGCGGCGCTGCTTGGCGCGGGCCGCCGGGCCGGGGTTGCTGGCCCGAAACCGCAGCGGGTTGGGCAGCACGCCGGCCAGCAGCGCGGCCTCGGCCTGGGTTACCTGGCTGGCCGGCTTATGAAAATAGCGCTGGGAGGCGGCTTCTACCCCAAAGGTACAGTCGCCCATTTCGGCCACGCTCAGATACATTTCCATGATGCGGCGCTTGTCCCAGAGCAGCTCGATGAGCATCGTAAAATAGGCTTCGGCCGCTTTGCGCACGTAGCTGCGGCCGTGCCACAGAAACACGTTTTTGGCTACCTGCTGCGAAATTGTGCTGCCGCCCACTAGCTTCCTGCCGTCCCGCATGTTGGTTTTCACCGCATTCTGCAGGGCGTTGAAATCGAAGCCGTGGTGCTTGAGAAACAGCTGATCTTCGGCCGCAATCAGGGCCAGCGGCACGTGGGGCGACACCTCATCCAGCTCCTTGAAGTCGTAGCTGATCTGGCGTTCCTGCTCCCGGATGCCGTAGTAACCCTTGCCGATGGGGGCGTGGGCGCGGCGCTCCAGCATCAGCCACGTGGCCGGGGGCGCCACCCAGCGGTACACGAGCACCCAGGCCACCGACGCCAGAAACAATGCGGCTACTACCTGCAGGCCGACCCGCCAGGTTTGCTGCCAATACCGTTGATAATTCGCCACCAGATGCTGAAAAGATACTACCCGATAATGATGCCTTGCCGGGCGCCAGCCGCAAAAATAGCGGAATTGTAGCCGCGCCGCCGTACCCGGCCGGCTTTTGCCCGTACTTTTTGTCGTCGTCTCTGTTGTGTCTGTATGTCGCGTCTTCTTGCTCTGTTTCCCCTGAACCTCGTGGTTTTTCCCGGCGAAAAACTCAACCTCCACATTTTCGAGCCTCGCTACCGCCAGCTCGTGCACGACTGCCTGGAGAAGGATATCACCTTCGGCATTCCGCCGTATCTGAACGAAGGCGTCAGTGATTTGGGCACCGAAATGCGCCTGCTCAGCGTCGATAAGAACTACGACAACGGCGAAATGGACATTCGTACCAAAGCCGTCGGCGTGTTCCGCATCCGGGAGTTCTACCGGCAGGCGCCGGGCAAGCTCTACGCGGCCGGCACCATCGACGAGGTGGAAGATGACCCTGAGCAGGACGGCGCGCTCAAAGCTCGTATTACCGAATACGTGCAGCAGCTCTACACCGCCCTGGGGTTACGCAAGCTCTTCGTGGATCTGCCGCCCACCTACCGCATCTACGACATTGCTCACAACCTGGGCCTGTCCACCGAGCAGGAATACCTGCTGCTGTCGGCCACCAGTGAGCAGGAGCGGCAGGAAATCGTGCTGGAGCACCTGGAGCGGGTGTTGCCCGTTATCATCGAGGCCGAGCGGCTTAAAGACCGGGCGCGGCTCAACGGCCACTTCAAAAACCTGACGCCCCCGAATTTTTAGCCGCCGACCGGCCCCCTTAGTTTTCGAGTTTAGCGGCTGCCCCACCCTGAAACGAGACTTTGGGGCCGGTTTCAGGCTGAAACCCTCGTAGTACCGTACAAATCAGGGCAATCCTACCCTTCGCCGCTTGCCGACCGTTCCGACTCTTCTGCTCTACCTGTTCGTCGCGCTGCTGGCGGCCGTATCCTCGTGGCTGATTTTGCGCTACCGGCAGGAGCGGCGCTACCGCCGGCGGCCCTTCATCGGGCCCACCGAAACCGACTGGGCCGCTCACGAGCCCGCGGATGGCAACGCCCTGCGCTACCGGCTGGCCCTGGTTGGCGACCTGGGCGCGGTGGCTACCGACGGCTCCGACCCGGTCCTGAACCTACTGCAGCACTGGCTGGGCGAGGCCGGAGAGGCCAGCGGCGTGGTGTTGCTCGGCGACAATGTGTATCCCACCGGCATTCCGGCCCCCGCTCACCCCGGCCGGGCCGCTGCCGAGCAGCGCCTGAACGCGCAGCTGGAGGCGTTTCGCAACTACCCCGGGCGCGTTATTTTCCTGAGCGGCAACCACGACTGGAACAAGGGTCGGCCCGACGGCTACCAGTACCTGTTGCGTCAGGAGGCTTACGTACTCGACAATTTGCCCGGCGCCCAGTATTTACCGCCCAAAGGCTGCCCCGGTCCCGTTACGCAGCAGTTGGCTGAGGGCTTGCTGCTGGTAGTGCTCAATACGCAGTGGTGGGTGCAGAACGGCCCCCGGCCGCTGGGCCCGGAGTATGGTTGCACCTCTTCGTCGGCCAAGGAGCCGTTTCAGCAGCTGCAGGAAATACTGGAACTCAACCGCCATCAGCAGATAGTCGTGGCCGGCCACCATCCGCTGTATTCCAATGCCATGCACGGCGGCAAGTTCACGACCAAGCAGCATCTGTTTCCGCTGACGGCCGCCCATAAAAAGGCCTACCTGCCCCTGCCCGTGCTGGGCTCCCTGTTTCCGGTGTACCGGCAGTTGGTGGGCGCGGCCGAAGACATGGCCCACCCGCCCTACCGCAAGATGCGCCGCCGCCTGCTGCGGGTACTGCACCAGTTTCCCAATATCATCTACGCCGCCGGCCACGACCACAACCTGCAGTATTTTCACTACCACGAGGGCCATTATCTGGTCAGTGGGGCGGGCAGCAAAACGGCTTTCGTGCAGCACGGCGGCAAGGCCAGCTTCGTGCACGAGCACAAAGGCTTCTTTGGGCTCGACTTCTACCAGAACGGGGAAGTATGGCTGCGGACTTTGGAACCCGGAGCCACAGTCGAAGCGCCGGTGGGCCAGGAGGTTTTCCGCAAAAAGCTGATCGGCAGCCCACCTAGCGCGGCTACGACTGCCGCGGCAGCAGCATCCGCAGGCTCCGGGGCTGAATAGTTACTTCCACGGGCAAAGTCATCTGCAGCGGCTCGCCGTCTACCTGTACCAGGGCCTCCTTCTGACCGGGCACTTCCAGCGTAGCCCGGCGGCACCGCAGCCGCTTAGTATACACCGACTCATCGAAGTTTTCGGTATAGAGCTGGTAGAGAATACCCAGGGCCGCCGTGCCGGGAAAGGGCTCAATCAGGCAGATTTCAAACTCTCCGTCGTCGAGCTGGCTGTCGGGGTTGATGACGACGTTGCTGCCGAAGGTATTGGCATTGGCCACCGTAACCATGAAAGCCGGACCCTCAAACGTCTCCCGGTCCGTGACGATGCGGTAGGTAGCGGGCTCGTAATTCAGGTACTCCTGCAGGGCAATGCGCACATAAGCACCCGGCCCGCGGGTGTCGCCCGAGCAGAACCGCTCCACGACCAGGGCATTAAAGCCTAGATCGGCCAGGTGAGCACAGAACGTAGTGCCTACCCGCAGCGTGTCGATGGCCCGGATGTGGTGGTCCCAGAGCAGGTGCAGCGCCTCGGCCTGCTCCTGCGGAATGCCCAGGTCCTTCGACAGGCCATTGCCCGAGCCCAGCGGCAGAATACCCAGCGGCACCTGTGTTCCGGCCAGAGCCGCGGCCACCAGGCTCACAGTTCCGTCGCCACCGGCGGCAAACACAGCGTCGTAGCGATGGTGCTGCAAGTGCTGCTGTAGCTTCTCCAGGTCATCTTCGCCGGTGGTATGATAAAACTTCGCTTCACGGCCCCGTTCCGAACAAAAAAGCGCAACCTCGTCTTCCAACGACGACTTATCGATGTCACCGGAAATCGGGTTCAGCACAAAAAGTAAATGGCGTAGCATGGGCGGAATGAATGAGCAAAAAGCAGTTTCGGGGCAAATGCGCCCGTCTTTCCTACGGCAATAAACACACTGTGGCCGAGCTTACGCCCGGCCACAGCAGGAAAATCTGATACGTGAGTCCCGTTATTCCTTCAGGCCGGATGGCAGGCCCTGGGGAAAGTCAGCGGCAATTTCTTTCTGTATTTCCCCAATCCGGTTACCGGGGTTGGGGTGCGTGCTCATAAACTCGGGCGTGCGGCTGCCCCCGCCCCCGGCCTGCTCCAAAATCTGCATTACCTGCACCATTGCCTCGGGGTTGTAGCCCGCCTGTGACGTAAAATCCACTGCCAGCCGGTCTGACTCCAACTCATCTTCCCGGCCGAAGCGCATGGTAATCAGCTTGGACACCATCGCCGTAGCGGCGGCGGCGGCAGCAGTGCTGGGCCGCTCCGGGTCGTAGATGGCAATGGCGGCGGCGCCGGTCAGCCCCTGGGTAAGGCTCGACTTGGCTACCTGCTCGGCCGAGTGCCGCCCCACCACGTGCCCGATTTCGTGGGCCAGCACGCCGGCCACCTGGCCTTCCGTGCGCAGGTTTTTCAACAGGCCCGCGGTAATAAAAATCTGCCCGCCCGGCAAGGCGAAGGCGTTAATCGTGTTTTCGTCGGCCAGCAAGTGAAACTGAAACTTGTAAGGCGTCTGGCCGGCTTTAGTGCTGCGCACCAGCTGCTGGCCGATTTCCTCGACGCGGGCGGCCGCTTGGCGGTCGGGGTGCAGGCCGCCGTACTGCTGGGCCATTTCGGGCGCGGCCTGCAGGCCCAGGGCAATTTCCTGATCCGTGGTCATATCCACGTGCTGCACTTCGCCGGTCACCTCGTTGGTAGAGCGCTTGCAATAGTAGGTTATCAATGAAAACCCGGCAATGACCAGGGCAATCAGGTATCGGAGTCCTCCTCTCATGGTGGTGTGGCTGTGGAAAGTGGGCGGATGAAAAGCAGCTGCTTTGAGCTGTTTCGCTTGTAACGCGTAGCCCGAAGTAGGGTTGTGCTTGGGGCCTATACCCAAATATCAGGTATCTGCGTATCAGGCCTAGACCGCTCCCGGCTGGTGAGCAGTTTTCTTTCCGAACCTTAATCTTTCTTCGAATAATGAACCAGAAACGCACATTCGGCTCCATCCTGACCATTTTGGGCATTATCGGCATCATCGCCGGTGCGCTGGGCTTCCTGCAAATTGGCGGTCTTGGTCTGAGCAAGATGAACTCCCTGGTACCCTTTGCCGTGGGTCTGATCTTCTTTTTTGCCGGCATCAACCTGGTAAAAACGACCAGCGACCGAGCCTAGCTACTTTTTCTGACAAGGCATACAAGCGAAAACCCAGCCTTGCGGCTGGGTTTTTCTATGAGCGACAAACTACTATTAAAGCCCTTTAGAGGCTGGCCAACCCCTGCGTGCGCGCAAACGCCGTCAGCGCGGGGTCAAGCTGCAGAAACGACGAGGTGTACTTGATGCCGGAGGGCGCGTGCGCATAAATCACCGAGCCGCCTTTAATGGCGCGGATAATGCTGCTGGCCTGGTCGGTGGGTAGTGCGGGGCAGCCCTGGCTGCGGCCCAAACGCCCGTGCTGGCGCACGAAGGATTCGCTCACGTAGTCGGCCCCGTGCACTACCACGGCCCGGCTGGCAGCGTTGCTGTTATAGCGCGGCTCAAGGCCCTGCAGCTTCAGCGAGAGGCCGTGCTTACCATTATACGTGTTGCTGGTCAGATAGAAGCCGATGCTGCTCTGTTCCGACCCATTCACGTTGGAAAAAGCATTGGCAAACTCCTCGCCCGTGTTTTTGCCGTGCGCTACCAAGGTGTGATACAGCACTTTCTGCTGCTTCACATCCAATACCCACAGGCGCTTGAGGCGGCTGGAGCGGCTGAAGTCGATAACCGTGATCAAGGGCTTGTTCACCGATGCCAGGCCACGCTGCTGCAGGTTGTAATAGCCCACCAAGGCCTCGCGAAACACCAAGAACGACATACCGCTGGTTGGTAAGCCGCTTTGCGTGTACACTTTTAGGGCGTGCTGCTCGAAGGCAGCGGTATAGAAAGCTTTGCGGGCCGCCGCATTGGCGGTCGTGGTGAGCTTGCGAGGGTCGCCGGGGTTTTCGGCGGCCGTGGAACCCGAAAAGGGACCCAGAAACGTAAGTGTAGTCAGTAGTAAGCCGGTGAAGGCAGTCCGTGTGAAGCGCATGGGCTGAGTAAGGCCTAGAATGACGAATATTACAGAATGACAGAAGCTTGGGTCTACAAATCTAGTACTTTAGCACTTTAGTACCACCCTATCATGCCGCACCTAACGCGCTTTTTTTGCCGGCAGTTCCCAGCACGCCCTATGTCAGTCCCTCGGTTTGTCTCCTTGTCATTTTGCATTTTTCTACTAACAACTTGTGGTCATTCGCTACCCGAGCTGCCTGGCTTTGATGCGGCTGCTTGGCGCCGTGATACCTACGCCTGCCAAAATACGCGCCAAAAGCAGCTTCGGGCGCTAGTGCAGAGCCGGGAATTAATTTACGGCACCCGCGCCGACGACATAGATGCGCTATTCGGCCGCCCCGATGAGGAAGAGCTCAGCGCCCAAACCGAGAAAGTTTATTTCTATTACCTGGAGCCTGGCTCGCAGTGCGAGCCTAGTCATCAGCGCTCCGGGGCCAACAAGCTGGTTTTGCGCTTTGGGCCGCTGGGCACCGTTACGGAGGTCTTATTTGAGCGGCCACCCGCCGCCGGGCAGTAAGCGCGCATGCTGCCAGCATCGGTAACTTCCGAACAAGCCACAAAAAAGGGGATACCAGTTCTGGTATCCCCTTTTTTGTGGCCGGATGACTTAGGCAGTTAGCCGATACCGCCTTCGTTGCTGGCCGGCTGCGGCACCGAATCGTGCTGCTGCTGGTCGCGGTACACGCTCAGCTGCGACGGCGTCAGGATGCGGCTGCATTCGGCTTCGTACTGCGCTTCGAGCTCGGCAATCTTGGCGTGCTGCTGCTGCGCATTGTCTTTGTACTGCCACTGAATCTCGTCGAGACGGGCCAGCTTGATACGGTTAGCCGCCCGCAGCCGAATGTACTGGGCTTCGTTCAGATGCAGCTGGTTGCACATCTGACGAGTCAGGTCGGCTACGCGGGCTTCCGATACGTCTTCGGAGCCGGGCATTTCGGCGTGCTTATCTTTTTTTTGAGCTGAGGCAGCACTTACTAAGCTCAGCAATAAGGTCAAGGTGAGCAATAGGGATTTCATAGGAGCGGTGGTAAAAGGTATATGGTAGTGAAAGGGGCAAAAAGAGCTGTTTAAAGCCGCTGATTGAGTTTCAGATTTTTACAGGCTATATATTATCCAAATATATATTCCTTTTGTCAAAATCACAACCGCATTACTAACATATTTTTCAACGCGCTAAGTTCCGCTGTAAGTATGCCACGGACGTAAAAAAGGCGGCTTCGTCTACCGAAACCGCCTTTTTATCAGAAGCAAAGAGCGCTACTCAATTCCCTCAATGGGCTTGTGGTCGGGGCTCTTGAAATATTGCATGGCCACAAGCGAGATAATCATGCCCGACATGATGCTTTGCAGCAGAATGGCCAGGAAGGCGATGGTTACCGAAAGGTCGAAGCCAAACAGGTCGCGCGCCCGCAGCTGGTCCATAATGGTAGGGTTCATCACGGTGTAGGCCACGAAGAACAGGCCGAAAATGGTGGAGGCTATAATCGAGGTGATAATACCTGTGCCGAAGCCGTGCAGGTAAGGCATCCGGTCGTGGCGCACCCGCTTATAGTGCGAAATGGCCATGCAGATACCAATGGCCAGCACCACACCATTCAGAAAGCTGAACTCGACCCGGTCGGTGAGATGCAGCAGGGAGGCCAGCAGAAAATACAGAATCATGCCGCCAGCCGTAAACAGGCCATATCGAAGCCCGTTGCGTTCGGGAGTTAGGTTCACACTATTCATACTACATGAAGGGTAAAAGGTGTATGATGAAGTCCACAAATGCTTCGGAACTGCAACCGGCCCACGGCTGTTGAGGAAGCCGGCCCTGTATCCGGTCTGAAGCACTTGTGTAGGATATACTTGTTTCAGGGTAAGGATGTTGTGAAGGCGCTTGTTTTTTCCGGCTCCACCCGGCATTGCGGGTCTGGCAGCACCGGCATTGGCCCGGGAAATATTATGCCCCGCGCATTTTGTCTATTTTCGCACTCCGATTGTCTTTTTCACCGGCCTTGCCCGCCGGCTCTTACCTGAGTTTCCTCGCTTTTTCCCTCATATGATCAGTACCTCCAACGTTAGCCTGCGCTACGGTAAGCGCATCCTTTTCGAAGACGTAACCATTAAATTTCTGCCCGGCAACGTGTACGGCCTTATCGGGGCAAACGGGGCCGGCAAGTCTACTTTCCTGAAAATTCTGTCGGGTGAAATCGAGCCCAACACCGGCTCGGTGGATATGCCCGCCGGGGCCCGCCTGTCGGTGCTGCGCCAGGATCAGTTTGCCTACGACCAGTACCCAGTGCTCCAGACCGTAATTATGGGCCACACCAAGCTGTGGAAGGTAATGGAGGAAAAAGATGCCCTTTATGCCAAGCCCGATTTCTCGGATGCTGACGGGGAGCGGGCCGCCCAGCTCGAAGGCGACTTTGCCGACCTCGAAGGCTGGAATGCCGACTACGAAGCGGCCGAGCTGCTCTCCGGCCTGGGTATCGGCGAAGACAAGCACTTCACGCTGATGGGCGACCTGGGCGGCTCCGACAAGGTGCGGGTACTGCTGGCCCAGGCCCTGTTCGGCAACCCCGACGTGCTGCTGCTCGACGAACCAACCAACGGCCTCGACGCCGAAACCGTGCTGTGGCTGGAGAATTTCCTCGACAACTTCCAGAACACGGTCATTGTGGTCAGCCACGACCGGCACTTCCTGGACGCCGTGTGTAACTACATGGCCGACCTGGACTTCTCGAAAATCACGATGTATCCCGGCAACTACTCCTTCTGGTACGAAAGCTCGCAGCTGGTGCTGAAGCAGCGCCAGGAAGTGAACAAGAAAACCGAGGACAAGCGCAAGGAACTGGAGGAATTCGTGCGCCGCTTCTCGGCCAATGCCTCCAAGTCTAAGCAGGCTACCTCGCGCCAGAAGCTGCTGCAGAAGCTCACGCTGGAAGAAATCAAGCCCAGCTCGCGCAAGTACCCCTACATTGCCTTCAAGCCCGAGCGCGAAGCCGGCAACCAGCTGCTCACCATCGAAAACCTGAGCAAGTTGGTCGACGAACAGGTCGTGTTTCGCAACGTGGCCTTCTCGCTCGATAAGAAAGACAAAGTGGCCATCATCAGCCGCGACGACCGGGCCGCTTCCCTCCTGTTCGACATCCTGTTCGAGCAGATTAAAGCCGACTCGGGCGACTTCAAGTGGGGCACCACTATTACGCCGTCGTACTTCCCGCGCGAAAACGCTGAGTTCTTCGACACCGACCTGAACCTGGTGGATTGGCTGCGGCAGTACTCTACCGAGAAGGACGAAAGCTTCATCCGGGGCTTTCTGGGCCGCATGCTGTTCTCGGGCGAAGAGTCGCAGAAGAAGTCGAACGTGCTGAGCGGGGGCGAGAAAGTGCGCTGCATGCTCTCCAAAATCATGATGGAAGCCGGCAACGTGCTGGTGCTCGACGACCCGACGAACCACCTCGACCTGGAAAGCATTACGGCCCTGAACAACTCCCTGCGCGACTACCAGGGCACCTTGCTGTTCTCCTCCCACGACTTGCAGTTCGTGGAAACCGTGGCCAACCGCATTATCGAGCTCACGCCCGACGGCATCATCGACCGGCGCATGACCTACGAAGAATACCTGGCCGACGACCAGATCAAGGCTCTGCGCCAGCGCAAATACCAACTTGTGTCTTAATTGCGTTATCTTCTTCTATGAAAAGAATCCTGATGTTGACGGCGCTGAGCGGCGCGCTGCTGGGCCTGGCTCCCACCGCGCAGGCCCAGACTGATACCACCCGTACTACGGTAAAGCCCCAGCTGAATACGGCCCCGCCCGGCACCACGACCCCGCGTCCGACCCAGACGCAGCCCGCGGAGCGGCCCGCCGTGCCCGTGCCAGCCCCTCCGCCCGTGAATGCGCCCCTGCCCCCGGGTCAGCCCAGCACCAACTCTCCTTCAGGGCTGGAGTTTCCGGCCGGTAGCCGGGCTTCCGAGCAGCCCAAGCCGCTCCGTAAGTTTTTCCTGTATTCCAACTTCGGCCTGGGCTACAACTCCAACGGCGACGTGAGCCAGTTCAACCTGAGCCTGGCCCCGGCCATTGGTTACCGCGTCACCGAACGGTTTGCCATCGGCCCCGGCATTTCCTACTCCTACACCAACTACGGGTTTTCGCAGTTCCTGCAGCAGAATGGCTACCCCAAGAACATCTCGTCTAATAACCTGGGCGGCAAGCTCTTCGCCCAGTATATTGTGCTGCAGGACATCGGCATTTTCCTACACGCCGAGTACGAAGTAACCCGGGCCGAATATCCCGACGTGGATGCCTCCGGCACGCAGCTGATTACGCGGAGCACCGTGGTTCAGACGCCCCTGGCCGGGGCGGGCTACCGCCAGCGGCTCGGCGACCGGGCCGCGGCCGACATCAGCCTGCTCTACAACTTTAACGACGGTATCAACGACATTTATGGTCAGCCCGTTATTCGCTTCAGCTTCCTGTTCGATCTGAAATAAGGCGTCGGCATTGGGCACAAAAAAGCGGCTCTCCCGATCGGGAGAGCCGCTTTCTGTTTTTCAGACTATTGGCAGGTAGGTGTCAGTTAGACAACCCGGCCGCCACGAATAACGCGCAGCAGGATGGCAATGATGGCAATGACCAGCAGAACGTGAATCAGGCTGTTGCCCCGGATGCCTTCACCAAGGATGCCGAAGAAGCCGAGGGCCCAGATGATGATCAGAATGACGGCGATGATATACAGCAGATTTCCCATGGTGGTTGGTGGTTGGGTTTGGAAGGAAAGTGAAAGAAGGAAAAAACAAATCAGCGTAGCGGCAGTTATGCAAAGTTGGAAGTTGCCAGTAAGGTGATTTGCGGATTTGTACGCGGGGCTTTGCAAAAGGATATATCGTGTTTAAAAAATTTAATTATCCGTGGTTCAGCTTACTCGTAAAAACCCGCTTTGCAGCCCCCTGACGCAGGTTTTAAATCCCGCAGGTTTTTTGCAACTCACCGGGCAAGCGGGGCTTTCGGGCTTGGGCTGCTAGGTATTTCAGAGTAGCTTTGCGGGCCATAGCCGGCTGTTTTGAGCCCTTTCAACTCCCTTTTTTCTCTCCCACCCTCCTTTTCCGCTTTTCATGATGAATGTCGCCGTTATTGGCTCGGGCACCATGGGCAATGGTATTGCCCACGTTTTCGCCCAGCATGGTTTCCAGGTTTCGTTAATTGATATCAGTCAGCCGGCCCTGGACAAGGCGCTGGGCACCATCGGCAAAAACCTGGACCGGCAGGTGAGCAAAAGCACCCTCACGGAGGATGAGAAAACGGCGACCCTGGGCCGCATCCGCACCTTTACCAGCATTGCCGAAGGCGTGCAGAACGTGGAGCTGGTGGTGGAAGCCGCCACCGAAAACGTGGACCTCAAGCTGCAGATCTTCCGCGACCTGGACCAGCACGCCCCCGCCGGCGCCATCTTGGCGTCGAATACCTCCTCGATTTCCATTACCAAGATTGCCGCCGTCACCAAGCGTGCCGACAAGATCATCGGCATGCACTTCATGAACCCGGTGCCGGTGATGAAGCTGGTGGAAGTAATCCGGGGCTACGCGACGTCGGATGAGGTGACGAGCCGCATTATGGAGATTTCGCGGCAGCTGGGCAAAACGCCCACTGAGGTGAACGACTACCCCGGCTTCGTGGCCAACCGCATCCTGATGCCCATGATCAACGAGGCCATCATTACCCTGTTCGAGGGCGTGGCCGGCGTGGAGGAAATCGATACGGTTATGAAGCTCGGTATGGCTCACCCGATGGGCCCACTGCAGCTGGCCGACTTTATTGGTCTGGACGTGTGCCTGGCCATTCTGCGAGTGCTGCACGAGGGCCTGGGCAACCCCAAATATGCCCCCTGCCCGCTGCTGGTAAACATGGTGATGGCCGGCCGCCTGGGCGTGAAGTCGGGCGAGGGCTTCTACACCTGGGGCCACGGTACCAAGGACCTCATCGTGGCCGACCGGTTTAAGAAATAAAGCTAGTAGCCGCTTATTCTAATAAAAGCCCTTCCTGATTGCTCAGGAAGGGCTTTTTGTATTGAAAAAAAGCTCCGCTTCTCGAAGCAAATCATGTCCGGTGTTACAGAAATGCCCCGCTTCTCGAAGCAAGGGCCTTTGCGGGTTCGTGCAGGCGCTTGCTTCGAGAAGCGGCAGGCTTCAATAGCTGCTGGAGTTGCCCGCTTCTCGAAGCAGATCCTTGTAGTTGATCCTAGTGCCTGCTGCTTCGAGAAGCGGGCCGGGCCCGGACGCTTGGGCAAGGCCTGCTTCCTGAAGCGCGTATAAAGTGCGGCCTGAAACCTTCGGCGGGGGAATTCGCTTATACAGTATTGCCTATTGAGTTGGACTTTTGATATAACCATAATGGAACAAGCCACATTTGGCGGCGGGTGCTTTTGGTGCACCGAAGCCGTATTTCAGAATCTGAATGGAGTACAGAAGGTGGTGTCGGGCTACACGGGCGGCCGCATCGCCAATCCCACTTACAAGGAAGTGTGCAGCGGCCTGACCGGCCACAACGAGGTGATTCAGATTACCTACGACCCGCAGGTGATTAGCTTCGAGGAGCTGCTGGAGGTATTCTGGAAAACTCACGACCCGACGACGCTCAACCAGCAGGGCAACGACGTGGGCACGCAGTACCGCTCCGGAATTTATTTTCACAACGAGGAGCAGCAGCACCTGGCCGAAAAGTACAAGCAGAAGCTCACCGAGGCCGGGGCTTTCGACAAGGGCATCACGACCGAAATCGTGCCGCTGAAAGAGTTCTATCCCGCTGAGGATTACCACCAGAACTACTACAACCTGAACGGCTCCCAGCCCTATTGCCAGTTCGTGGTGAAGAGCAAAGTTGATAAGGTGAAAGCCGTGTTTGGCGACAAGCTTAAGAAGTCGGTAGCGTAGCGCTTCCGGCAAGCTCAACATAACAAAAGCACGGCCCGCGCCGTGCTTTTGTTGTTTCCACCCTTTTCAAATTGAGTTTTATGGCAAAGTCTCCGTCGAAGCCTAGATATGTCATCGTCATTCACGGGGGCGCCGTGCAAACCGACCCCAGCACCATTCCGCCCGAAAAAGAGGCGGCCCTGAAGGAAGGCCTGGAGGAAGCCCTGCAGGCTGGCTGGGAAATCCTGAACCGCGGCGGCACGGCCCTCGATGCGGTGGAAGCCGCCGTGATGAGCATGGAAGACAACGAGCTGTTCAACGCCGGTCGGGGCGGCATGTTCAACCTCAATGGCGAAGTTGAAACCGAGTCGTCGATTATGGATGGCGCCACCCTGCGCGGCGGGGCCGTGAGCGGGCTGAAGCTGGTGAAGAACCCCGTGCGCCTGGCCCGCCTGGTGATGGAGAAGTGTAAGCATACCTTTCTCACGGCCGAGGGCGCCCACGAATTTGCCCTTTCCCAGGGCCTCACGCTGCAGGACCCGAGCTACTTCAAAACCGACGAGCAGCGCGAGGAGTGGCTGGAAATCATTCAGGACGCGGAGAAAAAGTACGCCAACGGCCATGACACCGTAGGGGCCGTGGCCCTTGACCAGCACGGCAACGTAGCCGTGGCCACCTCCACCGGCGGTATCGAGGGCAAGCTGCGGGGCCGCGTGGGCGACAGTTGCATCTACGGGGGCGGTAGCTACGCCAACAACGAGGTGTGTGCCGCCTCCTGCACCGGCGACGGCGAAATCATTATGCTCGGAGCCCTGGCCCACGAGGTGTATGCCCTACGCAAGTACAAGGGCCTGAGCATTCGAAAAGCGTCCCGCGAGGCTATTGGCCTCTACGCCGACAAGCTGCAGGGCGACCGAGGCATCATTGCCGTAGACCCCGACGGCAACATTGCCCTGGAATCGAACACCAACGTGTTTCGGCGCGCCTACCGCAGCGGGGAGGATGAGCCGTTCGTGGATATCTGGATGGACAATAAGTAGCATACAAGGCTCTTTCCAGCAACAAAAAAGCCCGCTAATTAGCGGGCTTTTTTGTTGCCATGGCGGCTAAGTCAGCCTCCATAATTTCTAATCGGCTGAGGTATTCTGCGGCATACTCCCACGGATCTATATTCCGTATCTGAGCTTTTTCAGCTATGAAACGCTGCCGCCGGAAAGCATGTATTGCCAGAGCCAGCATGGCTTTATCAGCCTTACCAGCAATTTTATACTGCCCAAAAATAGTAGCTATTACTGCTTTATCGACCTCATTGTTGAAGTTCTGCTCTTCCGAATTAATTGCGTCAAGTTGACCCAGATCAGAAAGCTTCAGGTATTCTACACTGAAGCCCCACTCTTCAATGAGTTGTCGAAGAAACGTAGTGCATTTCTCTCCGGCTTCACGCTCCCGGTACCAATTCTCTAAATTGAACAGAGTATCTGCCCCGGAATCATTACCGAAGGGTGAAAAGTCATCCGTACAGTCGTAATAGAACTCGGCCTTGGCGTACTCTACGAAAAACGGGTGACTGGTTTCAGGTGCTAAACCTATGTCTTCGTCATCGAAATAATACTTGCCCATACAACCGACTAACTACACGGCCACATTATGCTCGCGCAGCGTGTCGTTCAGGCTGGTTTTCAAATCGGTGCTGGCTTTGCGCTGACCGATGATCAGGGCACAGGGCACGTGGTACTCGCCGGCCGCGAACTTCTTGGCGTAGGAGCCGGGAATAACCACCGAGCGGGCCGGCACGTAGCCTTTATACTCCTTGGGCTCGGGGCCCGTCACGTCAATAATCTTGGTGCTGCCCGTGATGGTAACGCCCGCGCCGATAACGGCTTCCTTACCAATGTGGCAGCCTTCGACCAGAATGCTGCGCGAACCAATGAAGGCGCCGTCTTCGATGATAACCGGAGCCGCCTGCACGGGCTCCAGCACGCCGCCGATGCCCACACCGCCGCTCAGATGCACACCCGCGCCAATCTGGGCGCAGGAGCCCACCGTTGCCCAGGTGTCGACCATCGTCCCCTCACCTACCCAAGCGCCGATATTCACGTAGCTGGGCATCATAATCACGCCCGAAGCCAGGTAGGCACCATAGCGGGCCACGGCGGGCGGCACCACGCGCACACCTTGGCCGGCATAGTCGGTCTTGAGGCGCATTTTGTCGCGGAACTCAAACGGGCCCACCTCAATGGTTTCCATCTGCTGGATGGGGAAATACAGGATAACGGCCTTTTTAACCCAGTCATTCACCTGCCACTGACCGTCGGCGGTGGGCTCGGCCACACGCATACGGCCCTTGTCAAGCTCCTCAATAATGTGGTGAATGGCATCGGTTGTGGTAGACTGCTGAAGAAGGCTACGGTCGTCCCAGGCAGCTTCTATAATGGAGCGGAGGTTATTCATGCGAAAGAGTTGTAGAAAATGATTGGTGCAAAACTAGCATCTTTGGCCGCAACGATGCAGCCGACTATTTTTCTCCTAGCGTCCGTTCTGAAGCCTCTGGACGACACGCGCATGTATGGCAAGTTTGGCCGCACGCTGGCAGGCCGCCCCGGCGAGGCCCACGCGGTGCACATTGCCGGGCGCTGGTCGGCCACGCCGGCCGATACGCCTCCGGGCCTGCATTTTCACCCCTTGCTGCGGGGCAGCCGCCTGAGCTGGCAGCGCCTGGGGGCCCAGTGGCGCTACTGGCAGCTGCTGCGCCGGGTGCAGCCCGACGTGGTGGTGGTGCACGCCCCGGAGCTGCTGCCGCTCACGCTGCTGTGGAAGCAACTGGGCCGCAGCCGGCAGTTTCTCTACGACGTGCGGGAAAACTACGCCCTGAATATCCGGACCCAGCGCGTGTATCCGGCGTGGCTGCGGGGGCTGCTGGCCCGCCTGGTACGGGGCCTCGAAGCCCGGGCGGCGCGGCAGGCGGCGGGTATTGTACTGGCCGAGCGTAGCTACGCCGAGGAACTGCCCTTTGCCCTGCCGGCCCGCACGGTGGTGTTGGAAAACAAATTTCAGCCCGGCCCCGGTCCTGCCGGGCCGGGCCGGGCTCGTACGCTGCCGGCCTCCGATGAGCCGCTGAACCTGCTGTACTCGGGCACGCTCTCGGAGCTGAACGGCGTGTTTGAAGCGCTGGAGTTTACCCGCCGACTGCGGCAGGTGTGGCCTCTGGCGCATCTTACCCTTATCGGCTTCTGCCAGCGCCCCGAGCAGCTGGTGCGCCTGCGCGCAGCCCTTGCCGCGGCCCCCGGCAGCGCTACGCTCATCGGCGGCGATACGCTGGTGCCGCACGCCCGTATCGTGGCCGAAATTGAGCGTAGCCACCTGGGCCTGCTACCCTACTTTCCCCACGAAAGCACCTGGCGCTGTGTGCCCACCAAGCTTTTCGAGTACCTGGCCAACCAGCTGCCCGTGCTGATTCCCGACAACCCCTACTGGACGCCCATTGTGGCCCGGCACCAAGCGGGGCTGGTCGTACGCTTCGATAAAACTTTCGAGCCCCGAGAGCTGGTCGAGCAACTCAGGGCCAACCGCTTTTACCCGGCAGGAGTGCCGCAGGAAGCTTTTTGGCAGTCGGAAGCCGCAAAATTGTGGAACCTGCTGGATACAATCCGGTAACTGTCGACCTTTACCGGCCGTTAGCGGAAATGCGCGGCTGATTTTACTATCTTCGCCTCCTTTTTTTCCGCTCCGTTTTCCCTGAGTATTCCCAATTCTTGATATGAGCACATTGCGTCAATCTGAAATTGCCGGCGTCGGCCATTACGTCCCTTCCCGCGTCGTCACCAATGCCGACATCACCGAACTCATGGAAACCACCGACGAGTGGATTCAGGAGCGCACCGGTATCAAGGAGCGGCGTTGGTTCGAGGAAGGCAAAGACACTACCGCCAACATGGGCGCCAACGCGGCCCGCAAGGCCCTGGAAATGGCCGGCCTGGAGCCCGACGACGTGCAGATGATTGTGTTTGCCACCCTGTCGCCCGACTATTTCTTCCCCGGCTCGGGCGTGTTGTTGCAGCGCGAATTGGGCATCAAGGCCCCGATTCCGGCCTTCGACGTGCGCAACCAGTGCTCGGGCTTCGTGTATGCCCTGAGCATGGCCGACCAGTTTGTGAAAACCGGCATGTATGACACCGTGCTGGTCGTCGGCTCCGAAATTCACTCTTCGGGCCTCGACATCAGTACCCGTGGCCGGGGCGTGTCGGTTATTTTCGGGGATGGCGCCGGCGCTGTGGTGCTGCGCCCCAGCACCCGTGAGGGCCACGGCATTCTGAGCACCCACCTGCACTCCCAGGGCGAGCATGCCGAGGAGCTGATCGTGCGCGAGCCGGGCTCCAACCGCAACAAGCGCGTGGAATACGTGGTGGCCAACGAGCTGGAAATGTACCCCTATATGAACGGCCAGAACGTGTTCAAGCACGCTGTGGTACGCTTCCCGCAGGTTATCAAGGAAGCCCTCGACCAGAACGGCATGCAGCCTACCGACATCGACATGCTGATTCCGCACCAGGCCAACCTGCGCATTACCCAGTATGTGCAGCAGAAAATGGGCTTGACGGACGACAAGATCTACAGCAACATTCAGCGCTACGGCAACACCACGGCCGCCTCCGTACCCATTGCCCTGAGCGAAGCCGTGGCCGAAGGCAAAATCAAGCGCGGAGACGTGGTGTGTCTGGCCGCCTTTGGCTCGGGCTTCACTTGGGCATCGGCTTTGATTAAATGGTAAGACCAAGCCACGGCTGTTCATAAGCCAGCATATAGGCTACGACCAAGCAACCACGGGGTGGCAGACCAGCAGCGTCTGTCACCTCGTTTTGTTTGCTGCCCCGGCTCCGGTAGTACCCGGACTTGAATGGAGAATTTCTAATTTTGGGCTCTAACGCTCCCTACTTTGCCCAGCTACACCGAGGAAAACTACTTAAAGGCCATTTTTAAGCTGGCCGAAGCCGAGCCGGGCTCGGAGGTCAGCACCAACCGCATTGCTGAAGTCCTGCAGACCCGCGCCGCCTCCGTCACCGATATGCTGCGGCGCCTGGGGGAAAAAGGACTGCTCAACTATACCCGCTACCGGGGCGTCTCGCTCACGCCGGAGGGCCGGAGCCTGGCCCTGCTCACCATTCGCAAGCACCGGCTCTGGGAAGTTTTTCTGGTGCAGAAGCTGGGCTTCAACTGGGATGAGGTGCACGAAGTGGCCGAAGAAATGGAACACATTCAGTCGCCGCTGCTGGTGCGCCGCCTCGACGAGTTTCTGGGCTTCCCGCAAACCGACCCGCACGGCGACCCTATCCCGACGGAGGAAGGCGCCATTCTGCGGCCCCAAAACCGTTTGGTAGCCGACCTGCAGCCGGGCGACTTCGGGACGGTGGTAGCCGTCAAAAACACGTCGGCGCCGTTTCTGCAGTACCTCGATAAGGTAGGGCTGGGCCTGGGCACCTACCTTGAAGTACTGGACAAAGTAAGCTTTGACAATTCTCTGGAAATCAAAGTTAACAAGCAGAAGATCACGTTGATTTCCGCCGAGGTAAGCCGCAATTTATTCGTGACTGGCTAAGCGAAACACGCCGGTATCAGCTGCCGACCTTAAGGTTAGCAAAGCAGGCCGGGGCCAAGTTGCGTACCTTTGCGGCTTCACCTTTCGGCTTCTTTTCTTCCCGTGGCTCTTCCGCTTCCTCCCGCCCTTTCCGATACCATTGTTGCCCTGTCGACGCCCCCCGGCGCCGGCGCCATTGCCATGCTGCGCCTGTCGGGCCCCGAGGCCATAGCCCTGGCCGATGGAGTGTTTGCGGGCAAGCAGCTGCGGGAGCAGCCCAGCCACACCCTGCACTTCGGTACCATCCGCGACGGGAGCCGTATCCTGGATGAGGTGGTAGTATCATTGTTCCGGGGCCCCAACTCCTACACCCGCGAGGATGTGGTGGAAATCAGCTGCCACGGCTCCGACTACATCGTGGAGCAGATTCTGACCCTGCTCACCCGCCGCGGGGCCCGCCTAGCCGAAGCCGGGGAGTTTACCAAGCGCGCCTTCCTGCACGGGGCTTTCGATTTGGCCCAGGCCGAAGCCGTAGCCGACCTGATTGCCGCCGACTCGGCCCTCTCGCACCAGGTAGCCCTGCAGCAGATGCGGGGCGGCTTTTCGCAGGAGTTGCGCGAGCTGCGCGGCCGTTTGGTGCAGTTTGCGGCCCTGCTGGAGTTGGAGCTGGACTTCGGCGAGGAGGACGTGGAGTTTGCCGACCGTACGGGGCTGGTCCAGCTGCTCAACGAAGTACAGACCCTGGTGCGCCGCCTGCTCCGCTCCTTTGAGCTGGGCAACGTTATCAAGAACGGGGTTACGACCGTCATTGCCGGTCGGCCCAACGCGGGGAAGTCGACCCTGCTCAACGCCTTGCTCAACGAGGAGCGCGCCATCGTTTCGGCCGTGGCCGGCACCACCCGCGACCTGATTGAGGACGAGGTCAGCATTGAGGGCATCCGCTTCCGCTTCGTGGATACGGCTGGCCTGCGCGACACCGCCGACGTGGTGGAATCCATCGGCGTGGAGCGCACCAAGAAGCGCGTAACGCAGGCCGCTTTGCTGATCTATCTGTTTGATATTACGAGTACAACACCCCAGGAGCTTGAAGCGGAGATTGAAGCCCTGACCCCCGGCCGTATCATCCCGGTACTGGCCGTGGGCAACAAGCTCGACGTAGCTTCTGACCCGGAAATCGACGCCTTCCGCAACCAGCCCGACGTGCTGCTGATTGCCGCCGCCCGCGGCGACGGCCTCGACGAGCTGCGGGCGGCTCTGCTGCAGAAAGTACGCGGCGCCGGCCTCGACCGCACCGGCCAGAGCACCATCGTGACCAACCTGCGCCATGCCCGCAGCCTGGAGCAAACCAACCAGGCCCTCGACGCCGTGCTGCTGGGAATTCAGGCCGGCACCGGCACTGAGCTGCTGGCCGCCGACCTACGTCAGGCCCTGGCCGCCCTGGGTGAAATCACCGGGGAAATTTCTTCCGACGACCTGCTGACCAGCATTTTTACCCAGTTCTGCATCGGCAAATAGCCCGCAGGCTAGCGGTGCTGCTCGTAGTGGTTGGCGGGCAAGGCTCGGCGGAGTATTTCCAATTCGGCAGCAGGCAAGGACCGGTGTAGCGCGGCGCTAATAGCATCATCGAGTTGCTGTTCAGTGCGGATTCCGAGCACGGCAGAGGCAACAACGGGCTGCTTCAACACGAATTCAACCGCTACTTCCGCCGGCGTAGAGGTGCTGCCCGCAACTTGCTTCACCACTTCAGCAGCCCGCTGTACTTCTGCTGCCGAGTAACTCAGATATGGCTTGGCAGGCTTGCTCAGCAGCAGGCCCTGGGCATAGCTACCCCGCGCCAGCACGCTGATCTGATGCTCGTGCAGCAAGGCCAAGCAGCTTTCTTCGGGGCGCCGGTCCAGCAGGCTGTACTGCATCATCACGCTGGCAATGTTCGACTTGCGGACGTACTCGCGAATGACGTTGGGCCGAATCGAGGAAATACCATAGGCCCTGATTTTACCCTGTTCCTTGAGCCGTTCAAACGCCTCTATCGTCTCGTCTATCGGGTCGTCGAGGGTGCCGCCGTGGAGCTGATAGAGGTCAATGTAGTCGGTTTGCAGGCGGCGCAGGCTGTCCTCTGCGGCCTGCAGAATATAGGCTTTGGTGGGGTTCCAGTCCCAGCCGCTACCGTCGGGCCGCCACTGGTTGCCCACTTTTGTGGCCAGTGCTACCTGCCGCCGCCGCCCGTGCAAGGCTTTGCCCACTGTTTCTTCGTTCAGGCCCTTATTGTACAGGTCGGCGGTGTCAAACAGGGTAATACCTGCGTCCAGGGCTCGGTGCAGCAGCGCCGCGTTGGCCGTGTGGTCGGTGCCCAACGACATGCAGCCGAAGCTGATGTCACTGACCTGCACCGCTGAATTTCCCAACTGATTGTAGTTCATGCCGTATAGTTTGCTACCTGATTTTCAGGAAGGTCTTTCTCCACTATCCTACCGTTTTCGGTTACTTCAGGTTGAGCTGCCGCTGGCATCGGCCACCCAAAAACCGGACTCTTTCGATGTAGAGCAAGTAACTTTTCCTGAATAGTAGAAACTAACCCATCTTGGGCGTAATTTGCGCGGCGGCCCGCTCAGAGCCGTCTTGTATCCAAACAACACCCTGGGGCAAGCTGTAGTATAGTGTTTCTCTCCCGCACGTTCCGGCCCGCCGGTTTATTCTTTAGTTTCGCCCCGCAACCACCTCTCTAACCCAGTCCTATGGCAGAGTCTGCTGAACTGATCCTCGACGGAAAGTCCTACTCCTTCCCCGTCACCGAGGGCACCGAACACGAAAAGGCAATTGATATTGCCAAGCTGCGTGACCAGACCGGTTACATCACTATCGATTCGGGCTACAAAAACACGGGAGCTACCAAAAGCGCCATTACGTTCCTCGACGGCGAGGAAGGCATTCTGCGCTACCGCGGCTACCCCATCGAGCAGCTGGCCGAGCAGTCCAGCTTCATCGAAGTGGCCTATTTGCTGATTTACGGCAAGCTGCCCACGACTTCCGAGCTGCAGGAGTTCAGCAACCAGATTACCAAGCACACGCTGGTGCACGAGGACGTGCGCAAGATTTTCGACGGTTTCCCCTCGGCGGCCCACCCCATGGCCATCCTGTCCTCGCTGATCTGCGCCCTGACGGCTTTCTACCCCGAGAGCGTATCGCCGGATCTGAACAAGGAGGAAATCGACCTGAACGTTATCCGCCTGATGGCCAAGCTGCCCACGATTGCTGCCTGGACCTACAAGAATCAGATGGGTCACCCGCTGAACTACCCCCGGAACGACCTTGACTACGCGTCGAACTTCCTGTACATGATGTTCAGCTTCCCCACCGAGAAGTACGACATCGACCCCCGCATCGTGTCGGCCCTGAACAAGCTGCTCATCCTGCATGCCGACCACGAGCAGAACTGCTCTACCTCGACTGTGCGCCTGGTAGGCTCGGCCAACGCTTCGCTGTACGGCTCGGTTTCGGCCGGTATCAACGCCCTGTGGGGCCCGCTGCACGGCGGTGCCAACCAGGAAGTGCTGGAGATGCTGCAGGCCATTCAGAAGGACGGCGGCGACACGAGCAAGTTCATTGCTAAGGCCAAGGACAAAAACGACTCGTTCCGTCTGATGGGCTTCGGTCACCGCGTTTATAAGAACTTCGACCCCCGCGCCAAAATCATCAAGAAGGCTGCCGATGATGTTCTGTCGGCACTGGGCATCAACGACCCCCTGCTGAAGATTGCCCAGGAGCTGGAGCAGGCTGCTCTTACGGATCAGTACTTCATTGAGCGTAAGCTGTATCCGAACGTGGACTTCTACTCCGGCATCATCTACCGTGCCATCGGCATTCCGACCGAGATGTTCACGGTTATGTTTGCCCTGGGCCGCCTGCCCGGCTGGATTGCTCAGTGGAAAGAGATGCGCGAAAACAAAGAGCCCATCGGCCGTCCCCGTCAGGTGTATACCGGGGAGCTGGAGCGTGACTACGTCGGCATCGAGCAGCGCTCGTAATCCTTCCTGCTTTGAATCAAAAAAGGACCCGCTAGCCAGCGGGTCCTTTTTTGTTGGTAAGAGTATTGGCAAGTGCCTACCGGCCATTAAACGCCGTTACCCCCAGCTTGGACTGCGTGTAGGCGGCCATCTGGCGGGGCCACAGAATGGAAGCCAGGTCCCATTCGTAGCGCATCTGTACGTCGGCCATCTGCTCGTCCAGGGCGGGGCTGCCGGCGTAGCGGGCTTTGATGTCGGCAACCTCGCCGAGCATGCGCAGATTGAGCTGCTTGACTTTCAGGTATTGCCCTTCGTCCAGCTTGGTAGTCTCCGACATGCGACGCGTGAGCGTAGCCGCACGGCCTTTCAGAGTAGCGTCGTCGCCACTGCCGGCCTGCGACACGATGGGCAACATCAGGCCTGCCAGCAGCAGGGTAAGGAAATAAAGCTTTTTCATGACGGTGAAGGTGGGGTTGAGAAATGGACGCAACGAACGGTTGGAAACAACGGACTCTAATCAGCTGCAAATCAGCCAGCCCAGGCAACTTTGACTATACCATGAATATATCCTTTAAAATTGATTTTACCCAATATTTTAGCAATATTGTCTAAGTGCATAATTCTCGGCGGTCCTGAGGGCGTTTCCCCAGCCGGGGTGCTTTGCACTCCCCACAAAAAAGCCTGCAGTAAGCAGGCTTTTTTGTGGGATGATACTAGCGGGTGCCGCCCAGGGCTGTCATGCTGGCACGCGACTGCTGATACACAGCCAGCTGCGTGGGCCGCAGCACCGAGGCCAACTCGGTTTCGTAGCGTACCTGCGCACTGGCCAGCTGCTGGTCCAGAATGGCGGGGTCGGCGGCGAAGCGGGTTTTCAGATCGTCCATTTCCGTCAGCATGCGCAGGTTAAGCTGCTTTACTTTCAGATACTGGCCCTCATCGAGGTGGGCTTTCTCGGCCATTGTACGGGTTAGCGAGGTAGCCCGGGCCTGCACGGCGGCCGGGCCATCCGTGTCATTGGAAGCCAGAGCGGCACTTTGTGCGCTCAGGGCAACCAACGCAAGAAAATAAACCTTTTTCATAACGGTGAAAGTGTGATAAGTGATGGAAGGAATTGAGCAAGTGAAACATCCAGTTTGAAGAATGAGAGGAGCAGATTAGTAGGTTGCTCATCTTCCTCTGTGTTCTGGAAGTGTACTCAAACATAAACCATATTATTTAATAATACAAAGAATATTTATGACTATTTTATTCAATTACTTTCATATAAATTCCCTAATACATTCATTATCAGACACGTAATAATCCTAGCAAAAAGATATACTACAATAAAAAAACCTGGCAGCAGCGCTACCAGGTTCGTTCTTATTCTCTCGCACGGCCCTACAGAATTTTCAACTCGATCCGGCGGTTTTGCTGACGATGCGCCTCTGAGTCGTTGGGAGCCAGGGGCTTGGTTTCGCCATACCCCTTGTACCGCAGCCGGGTGGCTTTCACGCCATGCTCAATCAAATAGTTGTACACTGCCCGCGCCCGGTTCTGCGACAGGGTGATATTATCGGCATCGGCCCCTACGTCATCTGTGTGGCCGGAAACTTCCACCTGCACTTCCTGGTACTGCCGCATAAACTGAATTAAGCGGTTCAGCTCGGTGCGCGAAGTTGGCTTAAGATCAAACTGATTCGTGTCGAAAAACAGGTTGTTGAGTACAATGCTGCGCCCGGCCCGCAACGGTTCCAGGTAGATATCCAGCGTTAGGGGGTCGAAGGTGCGCTTATCCGAATAGTCAAAGCTCAGGCTTTTCATCAGGTACTTGTCGGCTACGGCGTACATGGCGTACTGCCGGCCTTCGTTGAGCACTACGGTATAGTCGCCGTCTTCAGAGTCGGAAGTCACGTACTGGGTTAGCTCGTCGGTCAGCAGGTCGAAGAGCTGCACGTCGGCCTTAATGGGCTTCTTGGTAACGGCGTCGAAGACCCGGCCCTGGGTATAGGTGCTGGTTTCGCGGGCTTTCACCGGTTGGGGCACTTCGAACGCGAAAAGCTCCACGGGCCGGTCACGCTCGGTCTTTACGCCCACTTCCGGCGCGCGCGACCGGGAGCAGAAGCCCCGGCGGTTGTCCGAGGAAATAAACAGCGAAGCCTCGTTCTCGAACGTATTGAGCGGGTAGCCCAGGTTCTGTGGGTCGCTCCACTTCGTGGCACCCTTGCCCGCCTGCAGTTCGCAACGAAACACGTCCAGACCGCCCATGCCCACCAGCCCATCGGTAACGTAGTAGAGCGTGGTGCCGCTGGCGTGAATGAAGGGGGCCATGTCCTTGCCGGGCGTATTCACCGGCTCGCCCAGATTCCGGGCCAGGCTCCAAGTACCGTCCTCCTGCAGGGTCGTCACGTAGAGGTCTTCCTGCCCCTTGCCGCCGCGCCGGGTGGAGGTAAAATACAAGGTGCGCCCGTCGGCCGACAGTGTAGGCTGAGAATCCCATTCCGCCGAGTTGACGTTGCGGCCCAGGTTCTGGGGCTTACTCCAGGCATTGCCGGTGCGCCGCGAAATGTACAGGTCGCAGTTGCCGACGGCATTGGGCCGGTCGCAGGAGGCGAAAACCAGCGTCTTCCCGTCGCCCGAAATCGAGCCGGCTCCCTCGTTATAGCTCGTATTGATAGCCGGGGAAATGGACACCGGGTTGCCCAGTGAGCCGTCCTTGTTCTGCTTGGCAATAAAGAGGTCTTCGTTGCTTTCCACCTTGGGCCGGGCCGTGTACACCAAAAACCGGTTATCGGCCGTCAGGGCCGGGAAATACTGATACCGGAAGGTATTCATGGGCTCTGCCAGGCGCGTGGGCTCAAGACCGACCGGGGTGGCCATGGCTTTTACTGCGTATTCGCAGTTGAGCAGCTGGCGCTGGGCCCGAAACACAGTCCGCTGTCCTTTCGGTGCGGTTTTAATAAACCGTTTGTAGTTGTCGGCGGCCGTGGTATAGTCCCCGAAGCTCATGGCCAGATCGGCCAGGGTGTAATACTCCAGGGTGCGGGCAGGGTTCAGGGGCAGCTTGGATAGGCCATCCCGGTAGGCTTCGAAAGCCCCCCGGTTTTCGCCCATGGCCTTCAGCAACGAGCCTTTCAGCACGTAGGGCTCACCTAGGGAGGGAAATTTCTGGTTCAGGGTATTCAGCGTCTCAATAGCCTTGTCAAACTGCCTGTCGCGCGCTTGGCTCTGGGCCTTGTCGTACAGGTTTTTGGCTTTGGTATTGTTGGTCGACAGCTTATTCTGAGCTACAGCTGATGAAGGTGGTAGAATACCCAGACCAAATAGCAGCAAAAGGGGAATGTGTAGCAAGGGGCGCATAGGGCCGGAAGCTACGGAATATCAAGGTATTTATGCGTCTGCAACGACACTTGCCAGCGAGGATTCTCTTTCACGTAATCAACTATCAGCGGCATCATCTGCGGGGCTTTGCTCCACTCGGGCTGTAAGTACAGGCGCGTGTGCTCCCCCACCAGCGCGGCGTGCTGCTCGGCCCACTGAAAGTCGCTTTTGTTGAATACGATAATCTTTAGCTCGTGGGCCTGCCGCAATACTTCAGGCAACGGAGCCTTAAACTTCTTGGGCGAGACGCAGATCCAGTCCCATTGCCCTGAAAGTGGATACGCCCCCGAGGTTTCAATCCAGTTCTGGCAGCCCGCTTCGTGCAGCGCCGTAGTCAGCTGGGTTAAGTCGTACATGAGGGGCTCGCCACCGGTAATTACGACGTTGCGGCCGGGATGCGCCGTAGCGGCCGCCACCATCTCTGCAATGGCCACGCGCGGGTGCGCCTCAGCGTCCCAAGACTCTTTCACGTCGCACCACACGCAGCCTACGTCGCAACCGCCCAGGCGCAGGAAGTAGGCGGCGCGGCCCGTGTTGTAGCCCTCGCCCTGAATGGTGTAAAACTGCTCCATCAGGGGCAGCGCGGCCACCGCCGGCTCTGCGGCCAGGGGTGCCGACGTTATTGGAAGTACGTGCAGCAAAACGAAAGAAAACAAGTAAGTCCGGCTGCGGCCCAAGGCACCGAAACGCTTGGCAGCGCTGGCCCTGGGCCGCAACCGGACCTCAAAAGTACGATAACCGCCTGTATTTCGAAAGGTTGCGGAACTATTTAGTCTACCCTAGCGCGGGTACACCTCCCCTTTGGCCGCCCGCAACGTGTTCAGCAGCAGCATGGCAATGGTCATGGGACCCACGCCGCCGGGTACGGGCGTAATGTAGCTGGCCTTGGGAGCCACATGTTCGAAGTCGACATCTCCCCTCAGCGCCCAGCCCGCCTTCTTGGTGGCGTCTTCCACGCGGGTGGTGCCCACGTCGATAACCACAGCTCCGGGGCTTACCATATCGGCCGTTACGAAGCCCGGCCGGCCCAGTGCCGCCACCACAATGTCGGCAGTGCGGGTAATTTCCGCCAGATTCTTGGTGCGCGAGTGACATAAAGTAACCGTGCAGTTACCGGGCTCCAAATTCTTAGCCAGCAGAATACTAACTGGTGTCCCAACAATATTGCTCCGCCCGATTACCACGCAGTGCTTGCCATCCGTCACCAACTCGTAGCGCCGCAACAGCTCCACGATGCCCGAGGGCGTGGCGGGCAGCAAAGCGGGCAGCCCGGCAACCATCCGGCCGATATTCATCGGGTGGAAGCCATCCACATCCTTCTCGGGACGAATGGCCTCAATCACCTTGTTGGTATCGATGTGCTTGGGCAACGGGAGCTGCACGATGAAGCCGTCGATGCTTTCGTTCTGGTTCAACTCGGCCACCTTAGCCAGCAACTCGGCCTCGGTGATGTCGTCTTCGTAGCGCAGCAGCGTGCTGTCGAAGCCCACCCGCTCGCAGGCCAGAACCTTGTTGCGGACGTAGGTTTCGGAGCCGCCGTCGTGGCCGACTAGGATGGCGGCCAAATGGGGGACTTTCTGGCCGTCGGCTTTGCGCTGGGCTACTTCGGCGGCAATTTCCACTTTGATGTCTTCGGCAGTCTGCTTGCCGTCGATGAGGCGGTAGGTGGCGGGGGCTTCAGGAGCAGTGGTCATGCTGGGTCGGGTTGGTTATACTAATCCTTGATCGGGGTTCGGGGTCGTTGGATGCGTCTCTTCGTGGCGGGCAATGGCAGCGGTTCCTTCGAGAAGCAGGGCTTGCTCCATCTGGGCCCAGTCGTCCCTCCACCGGAACTTGCGCTCCTGGCCTTTGATGATTTTTTCGAGCTGAGCCCGGCTCGTACAGTTCTTGGTGAGGCTATTAGACATCTGTTAGGGGATAATCATACGACGCCTTTGCAAGAATTGTATGAGGTGAAAAATGAGGGACAGGTACGCGCAAAAAAAACGCGGCTCGGGGGCCGCGCTTTTGTAATCAATCCAGTTTGAGGACGGCCAAAAAGGCCTCCTGAGGTATTTCGACGGAACCGACTGAACGCATCCGTTTCTTACCTTCTTTCTGCTTTTCAAGCAGCTTGCGCTTGCGCGAAATATCCCCGCCGTAGCACTTGGCAATTACGTTTTTACGCAGGGCCTTGACGGTTTCGCGGGCAATGATTTTCTGACCGATGGAAGCCTGAATGGCAATATCGAACATCTGGCGCGGGAGCAGCTCACGCAGCTTTTCGCAGATGCGCTTGCCCCACTCGTAGCTTTTGGAACGGTGCACGATGGCCGACAAAGCGTCGACTTTCTCACCGTTGAGCATGATGTCGAGCTTCACCATGTCGGACTCGCGGAAGCCGATCAGCTCGTAGTCGAGCGAGGCGTAGCCGCGACTGATGGTCTTGAGCTTGTCGAAGAAGTCGAATACGATTTCGCCCAGGGGCAGCTCAAAGTTCATTTCTACCCGCTCAGACGTCAGGTAACTCTGGCCCTTGATGATGCCGCGCTTTTCCATGCACAGCGTGATGATGGCGCCTACGTACTCCGAAGCCGTGATGATCTGGGCTTTGATGTAGGGCTCCTCGATGTGCTTAATCAGGTTGGGCTCCGGCATTTCCGAAGGCGCGTTGATGGTCAGCAGCTGGTCTTTGGTGCCGGTGGCGTGAAACTGCACGCTGGGCACGGTGGTAATGACCGTCATGTTGAACTCGCGCTCCAGGCGCTCCTGCACGATTTCCATGTGGAGCATACCCAGAAAGCCGCAGCGGAAGCCAAAGCCCAGGGCCGCCGAGGTTTCGGGCTCCCACACCAGGGAGGCGTCGTTGAGCTGCAGCTTTTCCATGCTGGAGCGCAGCTCCTCGTACTCGGTGGTGTCGACGGGGTAGATGCCGGCGAATACCATGGGCTTCACGTCCTCGAAGCCGACAATGGCCTCCTCGGTGGGGCGGGCCGTGTGCGTAATCGTGTCGCCGACCTTTACTTCGCGGGCTTCTTTGATGCCCGAAATCAGGTAGCCCACGTTGCCGGCACTCATTTCCTGGCGGGGCTCCTGGTTCAGGCCCAGAATACCGATTTCATCGGCCCCGTATTCCTTGCCGGTAGCCATAAAGCGGAGCTTGTCGCCCTTGCGCATGGTGCCGTTCTTGATGCGGAACAGGACTTCAATACCGCGGTAGGAGTTGAAGACCGAGTCAAAAATCAGGGCCTGCAGGGGGGCTTCCGGGTCGCCTTTCGGGGCCGGGATACGGTCGCAGATGGCGTTGAGAATATCCTCGATGCCGATGCCGGTTTTGCCCGAGGCGTGGAGAATATCCTCAATGTCGCAGCCAATCAGGTCCACGATTTCGTCGGAGACTTCCTCGGGCATGGCGTGCGGCAGGTCAATCTTGTTGAGCACCGGGATGATTTCCAGGTTCGAGCCGATGGCCAGATACAGGTTGGAAATCGTCTGGGCCTCAATACCCTGTGAGGCATCCACAATCAGCAGAGCGCCTTCGCAGGCGGCAATGGAGCGGGATACTTCGTAGCTGAAGTCGACGTGACCGGGCGTGTCAATCAGGTTGAGCGTGTACATCTCCCCTTTGTAGGGGTATTGCATCTGGATGGCGTGGCTCTTGATGGTGATGCCCCGCTCCCGCTCCAGGTCCATGTTATCGAGCAGTTGGGCCTGCATGTCGCGCTTCGACACGGTGCTGGTAAATTCCAGGAGCCGGTCGGCCAGCGTGCTTTTGCCGTGGTCGATGTGGGCGATGATGCAGAAATTGCGAATGTTCTTCACTAGTGGCGTATTTTCAAAGACGAAGGTAGGCAAAACCGCCCGCAAATGCTATTCGGCGCCTCGGCCCGCCGGCTTGTAGTCAACCCCAGACTCCCTACTTTTAGTCCACCCCAGCCCTTTTTATTTTCCTGATATGTCTGCTCCGGCTCCGGCGGCCACCTACGGCACTTCCACCAAAACCACCCTTACGGCGCTGAACAGCACCATTCTGTATGTACTGGCCTACCTGCTGGTTAATGGCCTCCACCAGTTCAGCACCGTAGCCATGGCCCAGCGCCTGAGCATTCCCGGTGTGTGGCGGCTCAGTGCCATCCGGTTCCGCATCAGCGACCCGGAATGGTGGCGCTCGGCCGTACTGGCTGTGTATGGCGTGGGCCCGGCCGTGTGCGCCGTAGTTGGCGTCGGGGCGGCGCTTTGGTTCTGGAAACGGGAGCGGGGCAAGCGCGGCCTGCGCAAGCTGCTGCTGGTGTGGGTAGCCTTTCACGCCTGCAACCACGTGCTGGGGGCCATGGTCGGCGACACGTTTACGGAATCGGGTTTCTGGTACGTGCCCAGCTGGCTGTTTCTGGCCGGCAATATTCCCAATATACTCGTGGCCGTGCTCTGCGGCCTGCTGCAGATGGTGGCCGGCTACTTCGCCGCCGTGGGCTTTCTGCAAACCCACGACTCCATTACCCTGATGCAGTACCAGCACCGCCGCACCCTGATTGGGGCAACCATTCTGGTGCCCTGGGTGGCGGGCAGCGGGGTGCTGGCCCTGCTCAAGCTGCCCGACCTGAGCCCCAACGAGCAGTTGCACTTTCTAACCATGGGCCTCTTGCTGCTGCCCCTGGCCCTGGCCTGCTCCAACGAGCTGTTCGAGTTTACGGTGAAAGCGCCCCAGAAAACCCAGCTGGCCAGTGGCTGGCTGGCCCTGCTGTTGCTGCTGGCCCTGGGGTGGTGGCTGGCGCTTGGCGGCGGGGGCCAGTCTTTTTAAAGGACCTGGCTACAACCTTCCGCGCTTCCCCCGGTTGCTTAGGCTCACCTCTACCCTTCTGTTTCGTTATGAGCATTCTTCTCGAACAAGCCCAGAGCGCCGTGCGCGCCGCCCAGCAAAAAGCCCTAGAAATCGGCGTTAAAATGAATATTGCCGTGGTCGATGCCGGGGCCAACCTCACGGCTTTTGCCCGCATGGACGGCGCCTGGCTGGGCTCGTTGGACATTTCTATCAAGAAGGCCAAAACGGCCCGCTTTTTCGACATGCCCACCGGTGACCTGGGCAAGGCGTCGCAGCCCGGCGGCCCGCTCTTCAATATCGAGCACTCCAACGGCGGCCTGATTACCTTCCCCGGGGGCATCCCGATTACCGACAGCAACGGCCGTGTGATTGGCGCTATCGGCGTATCGGGCAGCACCGTGGAAGACGACCACACCGTGGCCACGGCCGGTGTAGCCGCCGTGCGCGACGTGCGCTAACGCACTCTTTCGGCCTTTTCCGGCAGCCGGACTACCGCAGGGTGGTCCGGCTGTCTTGGTTTTCGGCGCCGGGCTCAACCGGAACAAAGGCCTGGGCCGCGCGTACTTTCTGGTACGCTTCGGCTGCCTTCACGCGGCTTTTTTCCACTCTGAAACCACCCTTTTAGATATGAGCGTCCAACTGAACTCCGCCGCCGTCACCTATGCCAAACAGCTGATTCGGGACGGCAAGATCAAGAACGATGAGGGCCATTGGGGCGCGCATAACCCCGATTCCGGCGCCGAAAACAAGTTCTTGGAGCAGCACGAAATGGCTGAATACGCCCGGTGGCACTTGGGCCAGGATACCAGCAAGGGCGAAGACACCAAGGGCCGCTACAAATTCCCCTTCGGCGACTTTAAAACCGTGCACCGCGACGGGCTGATTGCGGCCAAGGAGCGGGCCGCCCAGCAGGGCTACCACGACATTGAAAAGGCCGCCGACGAGCTGCTGCAGGCCCTGGAGAAGAAAGCGGCGAAGTAAGATGCGTGAGTAGCAGCCTATAGGCCAAAGGCTGGTTTGCCCTGGGGCAGACCAGCCTTTTTTGCGCTTGTCAGTCTGATAAAGGACCCGGCAGGCCTCCTGACGTCAATTCAGCGGAGCTAACAGTGTGCCTTGGCACGCAACTTTTACTAGGCTTATTGGCCTCTACCCGGAAAGGTTCTCTCTTGCCCCCTTATGCCTTGTTTGCTGCTCCGCTGGCCCCTGCTGCTGGCTCTGTTCATTTCCTGCGGTGCCCGGGCCCAGTCCGCGGCTACCGGCAAAGTCCTGACTGCCGCGGGCACTCCGGTACCCTTCGCCTCCGTGGGCATCAAAGGCCAGCCGCTGGGAACGGTAGCCGACAACCAAGGCCTGTTCCCACTGGCCTCGTTGGCCCGGGCCCAACCCACCGATACCGTCGTAATTTCCTGCATCGGCTACGAGTCCCGGCCGCTCCTGCTTGGCCAGCTGCGGCAGCAGCCGGACGTAGTGCTGGCTCCGGCCCCGGCCCAGATTCGTGAGGTACGGGTGCGCCATTCCAAGCTGACGCCCGCCACGCTGGGGCGCACCCAAACCAGCGGCTCTGCTCACTGGAATACCAGTATCCGGGACATTTCCGCTGCCGACGGCAACCGCGGCTGGGAGGTGGGCACGGCCCTGCCCATTACCCGCAACAGCTACGTGGACAGCTTTCATTTCTATGTTGAGCAGAATGATTTTGGGCCAATTCTCCTCCGCTTTGTGCTCTATACAATGCAGCGGGGCCAGCCCGGTACCTTGCTGCTGACCGATGACGTGCAGTTTATCATCCCCGCCCAGCAAACCGGCTGGATCGACGTGGACTTGCAGCAGTATGGCATTCACCTCGCCAAAGGTCAGACCGTAGCCGCTGGCATCCAGTGGCTACAGGGCCAGCAACTCAGCCCCGACAAAGTGCGCTTCGGTGGCCCCGGCGCTTTTCCCTCGCCTACCCACCGGGCCCTTACCCGGGATAAAAGCCAGGCCCCCTGGCGGAGCTTCCCCATCAACGTGAGCATGTATCTGGCCGTCCAGAAGTACAAATAAACCGCCCAGTGCGCCTTGCCCGGCGTTATACTCCTGAGCAGTGAATCCAGGCGGCCCCTTTTTGCGCTATATGGAGCGCGTCTTACAAGCCCGACAAGCTTTTCGCGCCACTGTGCGGGAAAGTTCCGGCCGCAGGTACATTTGTCGCCCCTAATCTCACCCTCCCACCCGCCCCGCCAATGCTGCCTCGCCTGCTGGCTAGCCTAGTGCTTCTGCTCCTTTCCTGCCTCCCCACCCGGGCCCAAACCATAGCCGTCACGGGCCAGGTACTCAATGCCACCACCCAGGAGCCGGTGCCCTTTGCCATTCTCGGGGTGCGGGGCAAAGCCATCGGCACGGCCGCCGACGAGCAGGGCCGCTACCTGCTGCGCCTGCCGCCCGACCTGCGCGATACGCTTATTGTATCCTGCGTGGGTTTCGAGCCCCGCCTAGTGCCGCCGGCCCAGCTCGTGGCCGGACAGCGCGTGTTTCAGCTTCAGCCCCAGCAGCAGGTACTTCGGGGCGTCACCATCCAAAGCCGCAAAATGAAGCCCGGCAAACTGGGCCGCACCGCCGAGAAGGCCGACGTGCGCTGGATGGGCGGCAGCTCGGGCAAAACCACCGTCGATGACGAGTGGGGCTGGGAAATCGGCACCCTGCTCACCCCCGAGCGCCGCTCCTACCTCGAAGAATTCCACGTCTACTTCACCGACAACAAGTACGAGCTGCTGCGCTTTCGCCTCAACCTCTATACCGTTAAAGACAGCCGCCCCGATAAGCTCATCAGCACCCAGGACGTGCAGCTTATCTGCCCGCCCACCCGCCAGGGCTGGCTCCGGCTCGATTTGCGCCCCTACAATATTGTCCTTGACGCCGCCCAGCCCGTAGCGGCCACCCTCCAATGGCTGCAAAGCGAGAAGAAAGACCCCGAAGACAAGTACTTCTCCATCCCCGTCATCCGCCAGAAGCAGCCCGGCATGGTGGAGCGCGAAAACGGCCACGCCGCCTGGACCATCCACAACCTGCTGCCCAGCCTCTACTTCACCGTCCTGACCGAGCAGAAGTAGCGGGCGGACCTGTAACCTGGTATGATAGGTCGTCTCCTAGTATAAGAAGTCGGCTGTCATCCTGAGCCCAGCGAAGGACCTTCCTCACCTACCCCCTACGGCCACTACCAACGCCGCCAGAATTCGTCATCGAGTGCTATTGCGCCTCTGTTCAGTCCCGTGACACCCTCATTAAAGCTCTTGTCAGGCTCGGTGAACCTCATGTCACCTCCTCCAAGGTTCATGTCAGGCCCGCCAAGGTTTATGTCACAGTATTTCAACCTCATGCCACTTCTGTCAAGGTTCATGTCACCTTATTTCAACCTCCTGCCACCCTCGTTGAGGTTCATGCCACCGGGTGCAACGCTCTTGTCAAGTCCGTTAAAGCCCATGTCACCCCGCCACCAGCCCTTGCCGCCTCGGCCGCAGCTAATGACACTTGGGCAACTAGCCTCAACGGGGCGGCATATCGGCACCGAGTGCCTTACCTACCCAAGTGCTTATATATTTATTGCGGAGTACTACCCATAAACTTACAGCATGTCTACACCCAGTTTTACACTCTGGCTCGAATTCGAACATGTTGACTTCTCAACCAGATGGGACCAGGCAACCGAAACATTCGTGACGGGTGGTGACTGGGATAGAGAAAATGAGGCTTGCAACATCCACGTAACCCTACCGGATGGCCCGCATTACGGCATTACTGTCTGGACCTACCAGTTTTTACAGACTGCCATTAAACTATCCAAGGAACAGAATGAAGACCTGAATGGCCTCTATCAGCGTCCGCCTGACTTGTTCGTGCGGGAATTGACGCGGCAGTGCCTAGAAGCCACTATTACCGATTTACTGCGCCGCGGACCGCTTGAGCAAGTACTCAACCCCAGTGTGCTGGCCAAGGAGCAACCAGAAGACTCTTGAAGTTACTATATCCACCAAAAAGCCCCCGCTCCCACCGCCGGGGCTTTTTTCGTACCTTCGCTCACCCAAATTCCACCCCATTCCCCCGCGCTATGCAAGCAGCTCCCGCCGCTCCCTATAAGCCGAAAAACCACATCCGCATCGTCACCGCCGCCGCGCTGTTCGACGGCCACGACGCGGCCATCAACATCATGCGCCGCATCATCCAGAGCAGTGGCGCCGAAGTCATCCACCTGGGCCACAACCGCTCGGTGCAGGAAATCGTGGACTGCGCCATCCAGGAAGATGCTCAGGCTATTGCCATTACCTCCTACCAGGGCGGCCACAACGAGTACTTCAAGTACATGCACGACCTGCTCAAGGAGCGCGGCGCGGGCCACATCCGCCTCTTCGGCGGCGGCGGCGGCGTGATCCTGCCCACCGAAATTGAAGACCTGCATGCCTACGGCATCGAGCAGATCTACTCCCCCGACGCCGGCCGCGCCATGGGCCTGCAGGGCATGATCAACGACCTTCTCCAGCGCTGCGACTTCCCCACCGGCCAGAACCTGAACGGCGAAGCCTCCCATGTCAAAGAGAAAGACGCCCGCAGCATCGGCCGCCTGATTTCGGCCGCCGAAAACTTCCCCGAGGAGTTCGAGCGGGTGAAAGCGCAGTTGGTTAATAGCTTCCAGCAAGCCGAAAACGGCACTGAAAGCAAAAAACCAAAAACCACCAACCAAACTCCAATATTAGGTATCACCGGCACCGGCGGCGCCGGTAAATCTTCCCTCGTCGATGAGCTGGTGCGCCGCTTCCTGATGGACTTCCCCGAGAAGACCATTGCCATCATTTCCGTCGACCCCAGCAAGCGCAAGACCGGCGGGGCCCTGCTCGGCGACCGGATCCGGATGAACTCCATCAACTCGCCCCGGGTGTATATGCGCAGCCTGGCCACCCGCCAGAGCAACCTGGCCCTGAGCAAATACGTGCAGGACGCCGTCGACGTAGTGCGCGCCGCCGAGTTCGACCTGATTATCCTCGAAACCTCCGGCATCGGGCAAAGCGACACCGAAATCATCGAGCACTCCGACGCCAGCCTCTACGTGATGACGCCCGAGTACGGGGCGGCCACCCAGCTGGAGAAAATCGACATGCTCGACTTCGCCGACGTCATTGCCCTCAACAAGTTCGATAAGCGCGGCGCCCTCGACGCCCTGCGCGACGTGCGCAAGCAGTACCAGCGCAACCACGGCCACTGGGACAAGCCCCTGGACGAGATGCCCGTCTTCGGCACCATCGCCTCGCAGTTCAACGACCCGGGCATGAACCGCCTCTACCGGGCCATTCTGAGCATGGTCGAAGCTAAAACCGGTGTACCCTTCGCTTCCCAATTGGCCACGACCAAGGAAGACTCCGAGAAAATCTATATCATTCCGCCGCACCGCACGCGGTACTTGTCTGAAATCGCCGAAACCAACCGCCAATATGACCAGTGGGTTCTTAAACAAGCTGACGCCGCTCAGCAGCTCTACGGCATCCGACAAGCCATCGGAGCCGTCCAAAGTGTCGGAAACCCCGCTGGCGGACCTGGCGCCGGGAACAGCGGCAGTGGACCCGATGCCGGAAGCCTCGTGGCCGGCCTGGAGAGGACCTTCGAGGAGGTCAAACTCCGGCTGGACGGCCAGAACTGGAAACTCCTGGAAACCTGGCCGCAAAAAGTAGCCGCCTACAAGGCCCCGGAGTTCGTCTTCAAGGTGCGCGACAAGGAAATCCGCATCCAGACCCACACCACCAGCCTCTCCAACCAGCAGATTCCCAAAGTCAGCCTGCCGCGCTACTCGGCCTGGGGTGACCTCTTGCGCTGGCAGCTCCAGGAAAACGTGCCCGGCGAATTCCCCTACACCGCCGGCGTGTTTCCCTTCAAGCGCGAGGGCGAAGACCCCACCCGCATGTTTGCCGGCGAAGGCGGCCCCGAGCGCACCAATCGCCGCTTCCACTACGTGAGCATGGGCCTGCCCGCCAAGCGCCTGTCCACGGCCTTCGACTCGGTGACGCTCTACGGCGAGGACCCCGACCACCGGCCCGACATCTACGGCAAAATCGGCAACGCCGGCGTCAGCATCTGCTGCCTCGACGACGCCAAGAAGCTCTACTCGGGCTTCAACCTGGCCAACCCCAGCACCTCGGTGTCGATGACCATCAACGGCCCCGCGGCTACCCTGGCCGCCTTCTTCATGAACGCCGCCATCGACCAGCAGTGTGAGCTATACATTAAAGAGCAGGGCCTGGAAGCGGAAGTAGATACCAAAATCAACCAGATCTACGCCGACAAGGGCCTCAACCGTCCCCGCTACCAGGGCGAGCTGCCCCAGGGCAACGACGGCCTGGGCCTCATGCTGCTCGGCGTGACCGGCGACCAGGTGCTGCCGGCCGACGTCTACCATACCATCAAAACCCGCACCCTCTCGCAGGTGCGCGGCACCGTGCAGGCCGACATCCTGAAGGAAGACCAGGCCCAGAACACCTGCATCTTCTCCACCGAGTTTGCCCTGCGCCTGATGGGCGACGTGCAGGAGTACTTCATCAAGGAGAAGGTCCGCAACTTCTACTCGGTGTCCATTTCCGGTTACCACATTGCCGAAGCCGGCGCCAACCCCCTCACCCAGCTGGCCCTCACGCTGAGTAACGGCTTCACCTTCGTGGAGTACTACGTGAGCCGGGGCATGAGCGTGAACGACTTCGCCCCCAACCTCTCGTTCTTCTTCTCCAACGGCATCGACCCCGAGTACGCCGTCATTGGCCGCGTGGCGCGCCGCATCTGGGCCAAGGCCATGAAGCTCAAGTACGGCGCCGACGCCCGGAGCCAGATGCTCAAGTACCACATCCAGACCAGCGGCCGGAGCCTGCACGCCCAGGAAATCGACTTCAACGATATCCGCACCACCCTGCAGGCCCTCTACGCCATCTACGACAACTGCAACTCGTTGCACACCAACGCCTACGACGAGGCCATTACCACCCCCACCGAGGAATCGGTGCGCCGGGCCATGGCCATTCAGCTCATCATCAACCGGGAGCTGGGCTTGGCCAAAAACGAAAACCCGCTGCAAGGCTCCTTCATCATCGAGGAGCTCACCGACCTGGTGGAAGAGGCCGTGCTCATGGAGTTTGACCGCATCACCGAGCGGGGCGGCGTGCTGGGCGCCATGGAAACCATGTACCAGCGCGGCAAGATTCAGGAGGAAAGCATGCACTACGAGATGCTCAAGCACACAGGCGAGTATCCCATCATCGGCGTGAACACCTTCCTCTCCTCCAAAGGCTCGCCCACAGTGGTGCCTGCCGAGGTTATCCGGGCCACCGACGAGGAAAAACAGTATCAGATCGAGATGCTCAACATCCTGCACACCCGCAACGCCGACCAGACCGCCAGCCGCCTCAAGCAGCTCCAGCAAGTCGCCATTGCCAACGGCAACCTCTTCGCCGAGTTGATGGAAACGGTGAAGTTCTGCTCCCTGGGACAGATTACGAATGCGCTGTTTGAAGTTGGCGGGCAGTATAGAAGGAATATGTAACTCGGCTTTTCGGACTGAATTAAAAGGGCGCTACTCCAAAGAAGTAGCGCCCTCTTTTATTAGAGTTGCAGCAACGCAAACTCTGAATTTTATATTCCTCACTAATCCATGAGCAACAATAATAACTCTCCTTCCTGGGCTGGAGCAGTAATTTTTACAGTAGCTGCCTTGTTCATGATATACCAAACCTTGCCAAACCTTGCATTGTGGATCGAGAGTACTACAGTACAAGCTAAGGTTATAACCCTAGATAAGAACCATATAGAATTTGAATACAATAATACTTACAACGACAATACATATTATTTTTCTAGACAATGGGAAAACAGTACCGAATATGAAACAGCAGCTAAGCAAAAGAATATCGATGTTCGATTCTCAGAATACTTTCCGACTGATGTGCTGATAGAGTGCTTAGATAAACGTAAACCGTTAGCAATACTTTTGATAGTAAATGCAGTCATCTTATTTACAATATTCAAAGTATTCAAAGGTCTACTTAGACCGAAATAAAATCTAGTCTGGGCCATTCGGGCTGCTTTTTACTGCACGGCACTACCGGATGTAGAGACGCATATTTGCGTCTCAATCGTTGCTGACGTTATTTACCTTGAATTATACCCCGGCGTCCTCGTTCAACGCCGAGACGCAAGTATGCGTCTCTACATCGTTCTATATAATATATGGCTACCGAATTATACCATGACAAATACCGCGTGGCCTCGACCCGGCTGCGGGGCTACGACTACGGGCAGAACGGGGCCTACTTCGTCACCATCTGCACCCAGCACCGCACCCGCTACTTCGGCGACATCCTCGTGCCCGACCACGACTGGGACCGAGCCGCCCTGCACCCTACGCCCGTAGCCACTCTGGTTACCGCCGCCTGGCAGCATATACCGACCCGCTTCCCCTTCGTGCTGCTGGATGCTTTTATCCTTATGCCCGACCACCTGCACGGCCTGCTGCTGTTCGATAAACCCACCGAACCCACCCCGCCCCTGCACTACGAAAACCGCTTCACGCCCCAGCGCGACAATCTGGCGGCCATCCTGCGCGGCTTCAAAGCCGGCACCACCGCCCAGGCCCGCCGCGCCAACCTGCCCCTCACCTGGCAGCCCCGCTACCACGACCGGGTTGTGCGCAGCCCCGAGGAGCTAGACAAAATCCGCCACTACATCCTCACCAACCCCACCCGCTGGCAGCACGAGCAAACTGCCGAAGAAGGCCTGTTCCGCTAGGTTTTGGAACAACAACACCCGAACAATGTAGAGACGCATACTTGCGTCTCCCCGTTGAACGATAACGCGTGGGTATAATGCGGAATAAACAACGATTAAGACGCAAGTATGCGTCTCTACATCTGCCAAACGCAAGAACGGCCCGCTCCATATCAGAAGCGGGCCGTTCTTGCATTGCCCTTCAATTCCGCCTACACCGGCCTCGCCACCTTCTCACTAGTTCCACCCGTCGTCACCAGCTTGCGCGCCTGCGCGTACCCCTCATACAGCTCCCGGTTCAATAGCTTGAAGGCTTTCATGTCCGAATCCAGCTGCCGCACCTCCCCCATCAGCTCGTCCAGCAAATCTTCCAGCGCGGCCCCGGCCACCACCCGCTCGTTGATGGTCTTGCGCGTAGCCGGCTGAGCCGTTTGAAAGGCTGCCAGTGCGTCGCGCAGGGGCTGCAAGGTCGCCGGCTTCAGGCCCTGCTTGCCCAGCTCCGGCACCACCGCGGGGCGGGCCGCGCTATCCAGCACCGACTGCACCACCGCCCCAAACGCCAGGGGCCGCAGCTTCCGCAGCTGCTTGCTGCTCAGCGTCACCGAGGCCAGCAGGTCGTTGTCGCCGAGGCGGGTGGCAATCCGCTCCAGCGGCCCCAGCAGCGCCGGCAGCAGCTCCAGCAGCGTCTTTTTAGCCGTTTGGGCGTCCTGCGCAAGGGTTTTGGTGCGCTTGACGGCGCTGCCTTGGGCCTGCGCCACCAGGGCGTATGTGCTGGCTAACTCCTGGGCCTGCTGCTCAGCCGCCTCACTGGCCGCTATGGCCTCTTTATTCTTCGTCACAAAATCCACCACTTGCCCACACATTACTAACTGATCTTCTTTAAACTTCTTCATATGACTGCTTATAACTGGCAGAACCGCTCTGCCCGGCGTGGTAAGCGCCTGCTCACCAGCTACAAAGTAGCCGACTTGCTCAACAATACCAACCCCACCCCCTACCTGCCTTGCTGCTCTGAAAATCCTATTTGCCGAAGGCAAAACGCTCCTTCCTTAACCGAAAACACCCTCTCCCTTCCGCAATACACCAGTTTCCAAACACGAAACACTAGTTGCCGAAGGCAAAACACCTCTGCCCCAATCGAAAACACTGCTTAACTAGTGCAAAACACTATTTACCCGACCTAAGACTCTCCTTCCCTTATCGAAAACACGATTCACCCAAGGCAAAACACCCTTACCCCATAGCATACATGCCTTACTAACCTACCGTGAGCGTCCCACCTCGCCGTGGCTGCCCCTCTCCTCGGGAGAGGGGGCCGGGGGGGTGAGGCGCCCGTCCGCAAGGTAAGGCGCACGGCTTAGCTCCCCGCCAAACCGCCAAAACCGCCCCGTTCAGCGAAAAGCCCCGCCCCGAAGCCCGACAATTGTCTAGCTTTACCCCATGCGCATTGCTTACACTAGGTGGAAAAACGGTCTGCTGGCCCTGCTGGCCGCCCTGGCCGCCTGCTCCACCCCCGACTCCCCCACCGGCGCCCCCACCAAAGACCCCACCACCGGCGAAGTGTATACCCCGCGCCGCGTGGTCATTGCCGACACCCTCTACCGGGGCCGCATCCTCGACCGCAACGACTCGGTGCTGGTCGCCACCCGCCTGCAATACTTGCTCAAGCTGCCCACGCGCCCCCCGCTCGATACCCTGGCCCTGGGCCTGCTGCTGGGCTGGGACTCGACCACCGTACGCCGCCGCATTGCCGAGGCCCTGCCGTACCCCGGGGCCCGCCCCGGCTACCCCGTCCAGCTGCGCCTGACTAAAAAAGAAGCCGAGCGCATCCGCCGCGACAGCAGCGCCACCGTGCCCCGCCTCACGCTGGTGCAGCGGGAGGCCCGCACCTACACTACGCCCGCCGGAGCCGCCGTACTGGGCTACCGGAGTGCCGAGGCCCAACCCTTCTTCCGCCAGGCCCAGCGCTACCGGCGCGGCCGCTTTTACCGCCTGCGCAACGGCGGCGTGGAGGCCTACTACAACGGCCTGCTCACGGGCCGCCACGGCTACCTGCACCCGCTTCTGGATAAGAAAGGCCAGCAGCACGGCACCTGGGCCAAGGATACCACCTTCCAGCAGGGCCAGGACCTGCACCTAACCATCGACGCTAAGCTGCAGGCCTACGCCGAGAAGCTGATGGGCAACCGCCGCGGCTACCTCGTGGCCCTCGACCCGCGCACCGGCGAAATTCTGGCTTACGTGTCGGCCCCGGTGTACCCCGTCGCCACCCTTACCGCCCCCGACCAGGCCGGGGTGCGGGCCGAGCTGCTGGAGCACGAGAACATGCCCCTGCTCAACCGGCCCGCCATGCTGGCCAACCCGCCCGGCTCGGTGTTTAAGCTGGTGAATGCCGCCATTGCCCTGCAAATGCAGGCCATTACCCCCGCCACCGGCTTCCACTGCGACCAGTCGCTGGTGAGCTGCGTGCACTACCACAAGCCGGCCAAGAGCCTGACCGCGGGCCTGAAGTACAGCTGCAACCCCTACTTCTACCAGGTGATGCAGAACGTCATCAACCAGGTACCCGACAGCCTGGTGGCCGACACCGTCGCGGCCCGCCATGCCAATCTGGCCCAGTGGCGGCGCTACGCCCGCTCCTTCGGCCTCGACTCGGCGCTGGGCGTGGATTTGCCCCGGGAAGCACCCGGCTTTCTGCCCACCCCGGCTTACTACGACAAAGCCCGCCGCACCCGCAACTGGACCTACCGCTCCATCTACTCGCTAAGCATTGGGCAGGGCGAAATCAACCTGACGGGCCTGCAAATGGCGAATATGGCCGCCATTGTTGCTAACCGCGGCTGGTACTACGCCCCCCACCTGGTGCGCGGTATTGGTCAGAACGGCCCGCTGGCGCGCTTCAGCCAGAAGCACCGCACCCTCATCGACAGCACCCATTTCGCTGCTCTGATACCCGGCATGGTAGCCGTCATGCAGCGCGGCGGCACTGCCGACGCCTCCAGCCTGGCCGACGTGGGCATCACCGTCGCGGGCAAAACTGGCACCGTGGAAAACGACGAGGGCGACGATCATGCGGCCTTCGTCGGCTTCGCCCCGGCCGACAACCCCAAAATAGCCGTGGCCGTGTACCTCGAAAACGCGGGCTTCGGGGCTACCGCCGCCGCACCCTGCGCCGTGATGGTGATGGAAAAGCACCTGCGCGGCTACATTGCCCCCAAGCGCAAACGCTGGGAAAAGCGCATTCAAAACCGGGCGAAAAACGGGTATTAGGCCGCCCGCACACCACATACATCTTTCAGTTTCAACGACGCGGCAAATGAGCTCCAGCCCGAAGGAAATAGTCAACTTTATCTTTACTGAACTCAACCAAGGCCAGGAAGAAGATGGGATTCTTCGTCTGCTGTCAAAAGAATTCAACTTACCACTGGATGAGGCGGGATGGGCCGTAGAAATGGCGAAGACGGGCTATTTCAGGGCGTCATTCATTCATCAGGGACAAACATATCCAAGGTCAAACATTGATAAAGACGTTTTCCTGACGCATGCCATTGAGTTGCGCCTCCAGCAGTTGCGGACCCAAAAGCCCCGACCGGTTCTCACTGATGATGAGCTTATAACCAGCTTCAACGGAGGAGATATAGAACTCAAAAGAACTGCCTTGTGGGAAATAGGCAAAAGAAAGCTACCGGCAACCGCAGCCCTGGTGCGCCAAGCCTTGCAGATGAATGACTTGCCGCTCAGAATTTATGCCTTGCAGACTATCCGTAATAACCGTCTGCTCGAATTGACAGAAGAAGTAATTGCGCTCTATTTGACGAGCAGCCACCACTCTATTTCCTCGAATGCGACCAGCATATTCATTGAATTCAGGGTGCAATCCGCCATCAAGCCGCTACTTGCCAAGTTGGACAGCCCGGAGTCCATGCTACAGTATGATGCTATTCGAGCCCTAGGAAAATTAAAAGCGAAGGAAGCGCGACCACAGCTGGAAGCGCTGCTGCCGAATACTACTATTCCCGCTACCTACGATACCGAAGGCATGCTCAGCAGCCAGGCGGCCATAACGTTAGGCGAAGCAGCCCGCCAAGCTATAAAAGAGCTCGGCTTCAGCTTTAGGTTTTGGTAATAACGCATTGTGCATGAGCCCCAAACTGGCGCAAGTTTGACGCAGATTGTGCTAGACCTCACGGTGAAAGCTTCTCACGCCGCTCGGAAAAATCCGGGCGGCGTTTTCGTTGGTAGTCTACAGCCGACGCTCTTATTGTTTATCTATATAGATTTGCCACGATACACCCTGTGTCCTCCACCGCAGGGTAAACGCTCCTTTCTTCCCCTATTTCTTTCTACTTATGCGTATGAAACCTCTGTTTGCCTGGTCCCTGCTGCCGTTCACAGCCCTGCTGGTAGCGGCCGGCTCTGCTTCGGCTCCTGCTACGGCCCCGGTGGCCAACTTCACCCAGGGCGTCATCACCACCCGCGTATCGTTGCCCGGCAACCCCTACGACAAAATGCTGAGCAAAATTGACCCGGCCAAGGGCAACGTGCAGGCCCAGATGCAGCAGCTGGCCAGCAGCCTCACCCCGGCCGAGCAGCAGCAGTTTCAGGCCGAAGCCGCCAAGCTCAGCCCGGCCATGACTATCGGGGCCATGATGCTGCCGCGCAAGGGCACGCTCTACTGCCGGGGCCAGGAAGCCCGCGCCACCACCGATGCCCTGACCTACCACCTGGAAAACTACTTCAACCACGCCACCAGCAAAGGCCTGCTGCTGATGTCGTCGCAGTCGTCGCCGCAAACCGTGAACTACACCTACGACGCGGCCACGGTGAAGAAAACCTGGCAGAGCATTGTGGTAACGGCCGTGGACTACACCTCCAAGACCACCACCGAAACGGCAGTGGTGGCCGGCTACCCCAGCCAGAAAACCACCTATACCCTCAAGCCCGGCGCGGCCGAAACCACTACCAACGAACCCGGCCAGCTGCCCACCAAGCCCGTGGCCCTGGACGTGTGGACCTCGGCCCAGATTCCGCAGAGCCTGAACTTTGCCCACCCCGTGTACGTGGCCCAGGCCCACGGCATCACCCGCCTGATCGTCTACTTCGACAAGGAGCGCAAGCAGCGCATGGTGTATGAGTTTGCCAGCGTGCAGCCCCGCACGGTAACGGACCAGGAACTGAAAATCAAAACCGTAGCCCCCATCCTGGACTACGCCAAAGATGAAATGCAGGTCGGCATGCAGATGCTGGCCCTGATGATGGGCGGCGGCCCCCGCCAGTCCGGCACCGACGAGTAAGCCCCCCGCGCCGGCTAGTCACCAAACGGCCCGCTGCTACCAGCTAGCAGCGGGCCGTTTGCATGCCGAGCTCGTAGTGCCTTGCCGCTTTAAAGTAGCGTGCGGCGCTTGTGCACGAAGAGCTGCTTTAGGCCGAAAATGAGCAGGCCGCAGGCCACGATACCAACCCAGTCGAGCCCGAAGCGCTGGGCGGCGGCCCAGGTCAGGGAGTTCTGGCTGGTGGCCAGCCCGGCCCCAATCAGGGCGGCGGCGGGAATAATGGCCTGGGCAATGAGAGGACCCGCCATAAAGCTGCGCCGAAACGCGGCCAGCATAATGACACCGGCCAGCGCCCCGGCCCCGGACACGAGCAGCGCCTTGGCACTGGGCTTCATCAGGCTTTGCACCTCGGGGTTGCGGGCCAGCTCGGCGGCCGAGCTTTCGCCCAGCCACAGCAGCAGCAGCATGGTGGCCCAGGCCGCTGCCACCAGCACCGTGTAGCCCACCACCGTGGACAGCAGCCCGTACCATATCACCGGCCAGCGCCGCAGAATGATTCCCAGCGGCAGCTTGGCAATGGGGTCGAAGCCGGGCGCCACCACGGCGGCGGCCGTGAAGGCCACAGCCTGCGGCACCGGCTCCGACACCAGCCCTACCGCGCAGATCAGGCCGGCCAGAAACATCAGGTAGAGGTAGTTGGGGGTAAGGCGGGACTGGTAGCGCAGGCCGCTTTCCATTTCCTCCCAGATGGCCTCATCCTTGTCGCCGACGATGAGCTTCTCCTGGGCCGGAATCACCAGGCTGGTCAACTCCGAGGTAGCCACCGAAATATCCTGCTCCGGCACCAGGGCCCGCAGCCGCCGCAGCACCTCGTCGGCACCCCGGTTGAGGACCTGCACGGTCAGCACGTCGCCAGGCGGCTTTTGCGAGGCCCCGCGGTGCAGGGCTACGGATACTACCTCTTCCTGCGCGGCAAGCTCCTGGCAAAGCGCCGCGGTATGGACTGGGGGAACGACAATGGAAAAGCTACGGTGCATGCGCAAAAGCAAAGGGCGAAACATACCAGCCCCGCTCCTGTGCTCAAGGCCGCAGCCATGCTCCCAGACTGGTGGCCGTCCAGCTTCCTACGCTCCCCCGGCCCCGAAGTTATAGTGTGGCGGCCCGTAACTGATTCGGAACTAGCCCCCTTCCAGCTCCCGAACAGCAGCTGGTTCAGCCACAAGGCGTCTTTTGTGCCAACTAATCTGTGTAGACACACGAATGAATAGCCGGAAATTCTCGGCCGACAGACTAAAAAAATGCCTGTTCATTTAGCGGTTGCACCAGCTTGGCGGCCGGGCTTCCTTTGCGCAAAAAACGATGAGCACTACCGTCTTTCACCGCTTCCGGCAGCTTCATTACCAGCCCGCGCCCCTGCTGCTGCCCACCATCTGGGATGCCCGCAGCGCGGCCGTTAGCCAGGCCCAGGGCTTCGGGGCCGTGGGCACTTCCAGCGCGGCCATAGCTGGCATGCTAGGCTACGCCGACGGGGAGCAGCTGCCCTTTGCCGAGCTGCGCTACATCGTGGGCCGCATCTGCGCCAGCACCACCCTGCCCGTGTCCGTGGATCTGGAAGGCGGCTACAGCCGCAACCCGGCCCAGATTGCCCGGCATATAGCCGAGTTGGGGGCCCTGGGCGTGGCGGGCATCAATCTGGAAGACTCCGTGAGTGAGCAGGGGCAGCGCCGGCAGCTGCCACCAGAGGAGTTTGCCGCCACGCTGCGCACCATCCGGGCGCTGCTGGCCGAGCAGCAGCTCGACGTGTTCCTGAACGTGCGCACCGACACCTACCTGCTGGGGCAGGCCGCCCCGCTGACGGCCACGTGCCAGCGCCTGTGCCACTACGAAGCGGCCGGGGCCGACGGACTTTTTGTGCCCGGCCTGACGGACCTCACCGAAACCCACGACCTTTGCCGGGCTACCCGGCTCCCGGTGAATGTAATGGCCCTGCCCGCGCTGCCTGGTTTTGGGGCACTGGCCGCGGCCGGCGTGCGGCGCATTAGCATGGGCAGCTTCCTGTTTGAGGCCCTGACGGTCCGGCAACAGCAGCTGGGCCACCAGATTCAGCACGACCAAGCCTTCACGTCCTTATTTGCCTGATGCGCCCCATGGAACTGTCTGCCCCCTCTGCCGCCGAATGCTACCGGGCCCTACTGGCCAAAGACGCCGCCTATGAAGGCCGCTTTGTGGCGGCCGTGAAGACAACCGGCATCTTCTGCCGGCCCACCTGCCCGGCCCGCAAGCCCAAGCCCCAGAACGTCGAGTTTTTTGCCACCACCAAAGAAGCTCTGCTGCGCGGCTACCGGGCCTGCAAAGTCTGTGAGCCCCTGGCCGCGCGGGATGCTGCCCCGGTATTTATCCGGGAGCTGCTGGACCAGCTAAGCCGGCAGCCCACGGCCCGGATAACCGACTATGACCTGCGCCAGCGGGGCCTGGAGCCGGCCACGGTGCGCCGCTGGTTTCGGCGCCAGCACGGCCTCACCTTTCAGGCCTACCAACGGCTCAACCGCATCAACAGGGCGTTTAAGAAGCTGCAGAGCGGTGCAACCGTAACGGCGGCCGCCTTCGACAGCGGCTACGAGTCGCTGAGTGGCTTTCAGGATTCGTTTAAGGCCGTCTTTGGCGTGGCCCCCACCCGGAGCCGGCAGCAGCAGGTCATCAACCTGACCCGCCTCGAAACGCCCCTGGGCACCATGCTGGCCTGCGCTACCAGGCAGGGCATCTGCCTGCTGGAATTCACTGACCGACGTATGCTGGAAACCGAGCTCAAGGACCTGGCCCGCCGCCTCAATGCCACCATCGTGCAGAGCGAGAACCCACACTTTGCCCAGCTGCGGGCCGAGCTGGCCGAGTATTTCGCGGGTCGGCGCCGGCAGTTTTCAGTGCCGCTGCACACGCCCGGCACCGCGTTTCAGCAGGCCGTGTGGCAAGAGCTGACCCGGATTGACTACGGCACCACCCGCTCGTATGGGCAGCAGGCCGTGGCCGTGGGCCGCCCCAGCGCCGTGCGGGCCGTGGCCGCCGCCAACGGCATGAACCGCGTCGCCATTCTGGTGCCCTGCCACCGCGTGGTCGGGGCCGGGGGGCAGCTCACGGGCTACGCCGGCGGCCTGTGGCGCAAGCAGTGGCTGCTGGAGCTGGAGCAGCCGCCGGCCCCCAATGAGCAGGCACCATAGCGTCGAAGCGGCAGCTATTTTTGCTGTTCCTTCTTTCACTCCCCAAGTTCTGTTTATGCTGATCGAAACCCTGCGCCAGCTATTTGCCCGCGACCTGAACCGCCTCCACCACGAAATCGGGCAGTACCAGGATGAGCGCAACCTCTGGCGAACCGACGCCGGCATTGCCAACCCGGCCGGCAACCTGTGCCTGCACCTGGTGGGCAACCTGAACACCTACATCGGGGCCGAACTGGGCGGTGAGGCCTACACGCGCAACCGGGAGCAGGAATTCGCGCTACAGCACGTTCCCCGCCAGGAGTTGCTGGAGAAAGTCACGGACACAGCCCGGCGCGTCGACCAGGCTTTGCAAGGGCTGCCCGCCACGGCCCTGACCCAGGAGTATCCGCAGCTGGTATTCGAAGCGCCCATGACTACCGGGTACTTTCTGATGCACCTGGCCACGCATCTTACCTATCATCTGGGCCAGATCAACTACCATCGGCGCCTGCTCGACACCCGGGTCTGAAGCAGCGGAGCGCTGCTATTGGGTTCATGGCCTAACCCGGCTTACTTAGCGGGATGAAACGCCGCATTTGGTTTGGCCTCGTGGCTCTGCTGCTGGCAGGCTCCGGGCACGCCCAATCCCTGACGGGCACTTGGCAGGGAGTAGAAACCGACACCGGGGAGCCGGGCGCCAGCTGGCCGGCCGTGCTCCGGCTGCAGAAAGGCAAGGGCGCCGGCCTGTTTGGCGTGCTCTACCAGGAAGTGGGCGGGCAGCCCTCAACCTCGGTTACGTTTCAGGTGCTGGGCACGCCCCAAGCCAACGCCCTGCGCCTGGAACACGTGCGCAAGCTCAACGAAACCGGCCGCTCGCCCTTCACTTACTGGTGCGAGGGCGCTATCAGCCTCACCTACGACCCCAGTCAGGAAAAGCTCACCGGCCGCGCCGCCTACCAGCCCGTGGGTGACTGCGACGCGGGTACCTTTACTTTTTACCGGGTCAGGCTGAAGTCGGCCCCGACGGTAGCGGCCGGGGCCGAAACCACCATTCGCGTTACGGGCCGCAACGTGCTCTGGTACGCCGATGCCGAGCTGAAGCAGCCCGTCACGACGGGCAACACCTACCGCACCCGCCTGAGCAAAACCACCACCTTCTACCTCGCCCAGGGCTATTACCCCACCCGCCAGAGTCCGGTGGTACCCATCACCATCCAGGTGAGCGGCACCGCGCCCGAAACCCGGCCAGCCCCGGTAGCACCCCTTGAGCCTGCCACCGCCCAGCTCGAAGTGGCCCCGCCCGTTTCTGCCGCGCCGCCCATCAGTACGGCCCCGCTCATTACGGCCACGCCGGTGGTGCTGCCCACGGTTCTGTTTCGCCTGGGCACGGCCGAGCTGCTGCCCGAGGGAGTGCCGGCCCTGCGCCAGCTGGCCACCGAGCTGCAGGCCCGGCCCGAGCTGCGCCTGCGCATTGCCGGCCACACCGACAAAATTGGCGAGCCGCAGAAAAACCTGGTATTGTCGGAGCAGCGGGCCGAGGCCGTGAAAAGCTACCTAGTGAAAGCCGGGGTGGCAGCCGAGCGCCTCAGCACCACCGGCCACGGCGACACCCGCCCGCTGTTTCCCTCCCCCGATGCCCGCAACCGGCGCGTGGAAGTAGAGGCCCTACCGTAGATTCAGTAGCTTGCACCCGGCTTTTTTTAAGGATTCTTATCCACCCTATTCCATGCCCACTATCAGCTTTCCGGTTCTGAGCGTCGCGCTGCTCCTAGCCGTCGGCACCGCCAGCCACGCCCAAACCACTGCCGCTACCTGGAACAACAAGCAGTGCGCGGTGGTACTCACCTACGACGACGCCATCGACGCGGACCTGGACCAGGCCATTCCGGCCCTCGACTCGGTGAAGCTGCGTGGCACGTTCTACCTCATTGGCTCGTCGGCGGTGGTGGCCAAGCGCCTGCCCGAGTGGCGCCGGGCGGCCCAGCGCGGCCACGAGCTCGGCAACCACGCCCTGATGCACCCCTGCGACGGGAGCCTGCCCGGCCGCGGCTTCGTGACGCCCGACAACGACCTGAGCAAATATACCGTGAGCCGGGCCGTGAGCGAAGTTCGGGCCAACAACGTGCTGCTCAACGCTATTGACGGCAAAACGGCGCGCACCTTCGCCTACCCCTGCGGCGACCTGACCATCGGCGGGGTGAAGTTCTACGACCAGCTCCGGCCCGACTTCGTGGCGGCCCGCGGCGTGACCAGCGGCCTGCAAACCGCCACCCAGGTCGACCTGACCAACATCAACAGCTACATGATCAACGGCCAGTCCGGCGACTACCTGATCAATCTGGTGAAGCAGGCCCAGGAGTCGCACACGCTGCTGGTGTTTCTGTTTCACGGCGTGGGCGGCGGCCACTCGCTGAATGTGGACCTGAAAGCCCACCGCCAGCTGCTGCGCTACCTCAAAGCCCACGAAAAGGAAATCTGGGTGGCCCCGATGGTGGAGGTAGCCGAAAAAATCCGCAGCAGCCCGCCGGCCGCCGCGCCCCGCAAGTAGGTGCCGCCATGCTTAAGTAGTCCGCTTAAAACCGCCGGCAACTACTCTACTGGCTACCGAATCCAACTCTTTTCTTTCCAGTGTTCACCGCCTGCATGAAGCCCAACTCCCCCATGCTTAATGTCCGTAGCCTGCTCTGGTCCTTGCTGCTCACCCTACCGGTTGGCGCCTGCGACACCTTGTTTGGGAGGGAAATATCCCGGCTGCCGGTCAACGCCATCAGCACCGAGGGCCATGAAGTGCTCCGGGAAACCACGCTGCAGCTGCAAAAAGACGAATCTGTGGCTTTATGGTCAGATATGGACATGGAATACGAGGGCGAGGCGCCGGTCCGCTTTCAGGTGCTCATCCTTAAGAACGGCGCCCAGTTCCGGCAGCTCGAAATAGACCCCACGGAGAAGAACGTCAGCGTGGCCGAGGTCAAAACGTCTATTAATGGCAAGACGTCGTGGAGCTTCTCGGGCAAAAACGGGGAAGTATCGATTCCCGAAACGGCGAAATACACCTTTAAAGCCCGGCTGGTAGCGGCCAGCAACCCCACCCTACAGATTAAGAAAGCCGAGCTGGTTCTTAAGCAATAAGGCTGCCGGCCCCAACTAGTTCACACGAAACGGCCCGCCCCATCCATCTGGAGGCGGGCCGTTTCGTGTGAACTAGTTGGGGCCGGTACTTACTGAGCGGGAGCGGGCGGCGCCGGCTTCTGCCGCCGGGCCTTCTCCTGCTGATAAAACGCCAGCTCCTGCTGGTAGGGCGAATCATCTCAGCCCGGACGCGCCGCGGCGGCTTGGCAGGCAGCTTCTACCACGGCTTCGTATTTGGCAGCCGGGAAAAAGGACTGCACCGAATCGGCCAGCAGCGACTTGTTGCTTTTTTCCAGAGATGCTTCCAGGGCCTGAATTTCGGCAGCGCCTTTGCCTTTCAGCTTTTTAGGAGCCGTGCGCTGCCGCGACACCTGCTGGCCGTGGTAGGTGAAGGGCGTTACGTAGTGCCCGGGCGTGCCAGCCGCTGCCGGAGTAGCGGCCGTGGTGGTATCGGCCGCTTTAGCAGCCTTCTGCTGGGCCGCAACCCGCGACGCCAGCCGGGCGGCGTTGATGCCCTCCATAATCAGATGCACCTGCGCCTGGGCGGAGGAGACGGCGAGAAACAGGACCAGGGTAAAAAAGTATTTCATGCAGCAGCTAGGTGGGCAAAAATGAACGGATAAGAACGGCGCTAGCTACGGAATAAACCGGCAGGCCCGGCCCCGAAAGCAGCGTCGCCTTTCCGCCTTGGCTTTACGCCGCCGGCTTTTGGCCGCGCTGCCGGCACATGGCCCCGGCCACTGGCACTAGGGAAGGTGAAGCTGATGAGGCAACAAATTAGTTATGCTTGCATAACAATTCTTTAACCGACACGTATTATCTTTGCATCCAACAAGCTGAATTGCTTCTACATACATTTTTTGCCATGAAAAAGACCACCGCCCTTTCGTCCCTGCTGTTGCTCAGTGGCCTCGGGTCCCTGGGCTACCTGACTGCTCAACTGAAAAACCTCAACCTGCATTTTGACCTGCGGGGCGAAGACCAGTGCTACTACTGCTAAGCCTGCCGCTTGGCCTAATTTTACGACGAAGCTCCGCCCCGGCGGGGCTTTGTTGTTTTAGAGCCTCAAAGAATCCCACCGTCAGAATCAGGGGGTTATCGGGAAAGAAATAAAAAAACCACATCCATTCGGGCCGGTTTTCGGTACTTCACAGTTCGGCGGCCCGTGCGGGGCGGCCGGTATCCTTTCCACCCTCCTCCCTGCGGGGCCGGCGTTGCGCACGGCTCCCCGGGAACCTGTAACACGCACTGGTTTATGAACCTTAACAGCCTCCAGGAGCAAATCAGCTACATCATCGGGCGCGATTTGGCCCGCAACTTCGCCCAGCAGGGCCTGCAGCTCGACATCGACGTGCTGGCCGCCAGCCTTAAGGAAGGCCTGGCCGGAGAACCCAGCCGCCTTTCGCAGGAACAGATGCGCAGTGCCATGGAGCAGCTGCAGGCCCAGATGGGCGGCCCCGAAGAAGAAGACCACCAAGATTCATCTGATATGAGCAACAACAAGCAAGCCGGCGAAGACTTCCTAGCCGAAAACAAGAATAAGCCCGGCATCGTGACCCTGCCCAGCGGCCTGCAGTACGAAGTCCTGACCGAAGGCAGCGGCAAGAAGCCCGGCCCCAGCAGCTCCGTCACCACCCACTACCACGGCACACTGCTCAACGGTACCGTATTCGACAGCAGCTACCAGCGCGGCCAGCCCGCCACGTTTGGCGTCAACCAGGTTATTGCCGGCTGGACAGAAGCTCTGCAGCTGATGCCCGAAGGCTCGAAGTGGCGCCTCTATATTCCCTCCGATATGGCCTACGGCAAGCGCGGTGCCGGCCGCGACATCGGCCCCGACTCGGCCCTGATTTTCGACGTGGAGCTGCTCAAGGTAAACAACTGAAGCGCGCCCTCGGCGTCTGGTCCTGCTCGTGCCACCCAGCCCCGCTGGGTGAGCACCAGCACGGCCGGACCCCGGAGTGCTTCCCCACTGGCTCCTATGCCCAGCAACGAACAACTCCCGGCTGAACCTCTACCCCTGCCGCCTGAGCCGGCCCCGGTTTCCTTGCCCCCACCGCCGCCCACGTTGCGCAGCGAGAATGGCCGCCTGGAGCTGACAGCCGACAGCCTCACAGTAAACGGGCAGCGCTACGGCCTGCTGGAGCTGGAGGGTGTCGACGTGCAGCCGGTGCGCTGGCTGCTCTGGTTTATGCTGGGCGGCCTGGTGCTGGCCGGTTTCACGCTGGCCTTTCTGCAAAACTGGGTGCGCACCATGCCCGCCATGTTCGGCATGGCCACGGGTGCCCTGCTGCTGGCTTACGGCAACCGGGGCTCTAACCGACTGCGCCTGCACCGGCTGGGCCGCGAGGCCGTGTATTACTCCTTTCCTGGGGCGTCGGAGCAGTGGCTGAAGCTGGCCGCTGAAACCAATCGGCGCATCCGCCAGCGCCACGATGAGGCGGCGCAGGCCGCCGCCGCTATTCTGCAGGCCGAAATTGAGGCTGCCCAGGCCGAAGCCGACCAAGCCGCAGATTCGGATGAGCTTTCTACCCCATCTTAAGTAGTTGATTTCGGGGCAATAATGCCGGTGCCGGCTTCACTGCTTGGTTTAGCCGGTTTGCCCTACCTTTGCCCGCTTTTATTTTTGCGGCAAGCTTCTCCTTTCCCCCTTCTCATGGACGCCAAACATCGGCACACCGCCATTTCTACGGCGGGCTTACTGATTGCCCTCGGTATTATCTACGGTGATATTGGAACCTCACCGCTCTATGTAATGAAGGCCATTGTGCCCGAGCTTATCGACCCGCGGCTGGTGCTGGGTGGCATTTCCTGCGTCCTCTGGACGCTCACGCTGCAAACCACCGTGAAGTACGTAATCCTGACCCTGAACGCGGATAACAACGGGGAAGGCGGCATTTTCTCCCTCTACGCCCTGGTGCGCCGCCGGGCCGCCTGGCTCACGGTGCCGGCCATTATCGGCGGGGCTGCCCTGCTGGCCGACGGAGTTATTACCCCCCCCATTTCCGTTTCCTCCGCTATTGAGGGCCTCAAGCAGGTGTATCCGCACCTGAGCCAGGACATAATCGTCTACATCGTCATTGCCATCATTGCGGGCATGTTTTTCCTGCAAAGCTTTGGTACTCAGATAGTGGGCAAGGCATTCGGGCCGATTATGTTTCTGTGGTTTGCCATGCTGGGCGTGCTGGGCGTGAGCTGGATTGTGCAGAACCCGGAAATCCTGAAGGCCGTGAACCCCTACTACGCCTACGAGCTGCTGGTGCACTACCCCGGCGGATTCTGGCTGCTGGGCGCCGTGTTCCTGTGCACTACCGGCGCCGAAGCACTGTACTCCGATCTGGGCCACTGCGGCAAAGGCAACATCCGCATCAGCTGGGTGTTCGTCAAATCCTGCCTGGTGCTCAACTACTTCGGGCAGGGCGCCTGGCTGTTGGCTAACCAGGGCCAGCAGCTGGCAGGCCGCAACCCGTTCTATGAGCTGATGCCCGACTGGTTTCTGCTCATCGGCATTGGCATTGCCACCATTGCCGCCATCATTGCCTCCCAGGCCCTGATTACGGGCTCGTTTACGCTGGTAGCCGAAGCCATTCGCCTCAATATGTGGCCCAAAGTGAAGCTCAACTACCCCACCGACGTGAAGGGCCAGCTCTACGTGCCCAGCATGAACCGCCTGCTGCTGCTGGGCTGCATCGGGGTAGTCTTGTACTTCCGCGAGTCGAGCAACATGGAAGCAGCCTACGGGCTGGCCATTACCCTGACCATGCTCATGACCACGCTGCTGCTCACCGTGTGGCTGCGCACCAAGCGCGTGCCGCTGGTAGTGGTTATTCTGTTTGCGGCCGTCTACGGGCTGATTGAAGGCTCCTTTCTGGTGGCCAACCTGATTAAGTTTCCCCACGGCGGCTGGGTTTCCCTGGCCATTGGCGCTACCCTGATTGGAGTGATGTACGTGTGGCTGCGGGCTTACTACATCAAGCGCCGCCTGACGGAGTTCGTCAAGATTGACCCCTACATGGATGCGCTGAAGGAGCTCAGCAACGACGAATCGGTGCCCAAGTACGCTACGCACCTCGTGTTTATGACCTCGGCTGAGCGGGCTTCGGAAATCGAAAGCAAGATCATCTACTCCATCTTTCAGAAGCGCCCCAAGCGGGCCGATATCTACTGGTTTGTGCACGTGGATACCACCGACGAGCCGTATACCATGGAGTACAAAGTGGTGGAGCTGGCCCCCGACGATGCCTTCCGCATCACCTTCCGCCTGGGCTTCCGCGTGGAGCAGCGCATCAACCTGTACTTCCGCAAAGTGGTGGAAGACCTGGTGCGCAACCGCGAAGTGGATATCACCTCCCGCTACGAGTCCTTGAGCAAGCAGCACGTTACCGGCGACTTCCGCTTCGTGGTGCTGGAGAAATTCCTGTCGGTGGAAAACGACTTCCCGCTGGTGGAAAAGCTGGTGATGCAGGCTTACTTCTACATCAAGCAGTTCATTGCGTCGGAAGACAAGTACTTCGGCCTGGATACGTCTTCGGTGAAGGTGGAAAAGGTGCCGCTGGTCATCACCCCCGTGCGCGACGTGGCCCTGAAACGGGTAATGTAGCCTTTTGCTTACCGGGCCAAACTGCCCGGCTTGTTCCTGGAAAAGCCCCGCTGGTAGCTAGCGGGGCTTTTTGCATTTTCCAGGGACCGAGGCTACGAGTGGGAAGCCATAAAAGTTATGCTTGCAGCGTATTGGTTTTCCGATATGTTTTTCTTCCATTAGCCTATTGCTCAGTTCTTTTCTACCCCAAACACCCACAACACTATGCGTATTCCTACCCTTTCCGCCGCGCTCTGCGCGGTGCTGCTGGCCGGCTGTCAGCAGGAAGCTGAGGAGCGGCAGCTGCCCCAGCCCACCGCCGACCCCAAGGAGGCCCTCAGCCCCCAGCAACTCGATGAGCAGATCATCAGCACGCTCAACAAAACGGGCGTATTCGACTGGAACAAGGCTACCCCGCACTTCGTGTGGAGCGCCCTGACCCGGTCCGACTTCGTGCTGTCGGTGGGCTACCAGCCCGCGGACTACCGCGCGGCCCTGCCCGATAATGCGGCCGCTGACCCGGCCTGGCAGGCGGCCCGCCAGCAGGTGCTGGAGCTGATTCTGGCCGAGGAGCGCAAAACCCGCCCCGATCTGACCCTGACGGACCTGATTGCCTACCAGGAAAACGTGCTGCCCGTACTCGACGTGACGGTGCGGGAACTGAGCACGATTCAGCTGCTGCGCGCCTCCAAGCTAGTGCGCTACGCCGAGCCCATGGGCTACGAGCCCAACCGGCCCGCCGCTCCTACTGCCAACAAAGGCGCCGCGGTGCTGAGCAGCAGCGGCTGCGGCAGCAACACAGCCACCGCCGGCCTGGTAGCCGGCTCCGACTACACCGTACTCAGCAATGGCAGCAAGTCCAGCTGGAACCAGGCCGACCAGTACCACGGCATCCGGGCCAGCTGGAGCCAGAGTACGGGGCAGGGCACCAAGATTGTCATTATTGACTCGGGCTCTTCCGATGCCCAGGAAAACCTGGGGGCCGCCTTCAACCAGGGTCTGAGCAGCGGCCGCACCGTAGAGCGCCTCGTGACGCTGCCCCGCAACTCCATCTTCGGCATTCCTTATGGCGACGCCGAAACCCCGAATGATGGCTGCGGCCACGGCACCAGCATGGCCGGCGCCGCTGCCGCACCCCGCGGCACCGATGGCGCCTCCGTGGGCGTGGCCTACAACGCCAGTCTGATAACCGTGCGGGCCTCGGAAGACGTGTTTATTGACGGCAGCCGGGAAGTCAAAGGAGTGTCCGATGCCTACATTCTGGCCGGCAACCGGGCCGATGTGCGCATCATCTCCATGAGCATGGGCCGCCTAACCAGCTCCTCGCAAATGGCCGACGCCATCCGCTACGCCTACGGCAAAGGCAAGCTCATCTTCTGCGCCGCCGGCACCTCGTTCGACTGGACGGCCGGCATCGTGGGCGTTATCTACCCCGCTTCCCTGGCTGAGGCCGTGGCCGTAACAGGCGTGAAAGACAACCTGACCACCCGCTGCGACGAGTGCCACACCGGCGCCGATGTGGAGTTTACCGTCGTGATGCAGCGCACCAGTAACGACCGGCGCCCCCTGTCGCTGGCCATGAGCGGCGACGCGCCCAGCACCGTGGGCGGCTCCTCGGTAGCCACGGCCAGCATGGCCGGCATGGCCGCCGTGGTTTGGGCGCGCTACCCCAACGAAAGCCGCACCCAAATTATGAGCCGCCTGGTAGCCAGCAGCAGCAACCGCAACGCCCGCAGCAGCAGCTTTGGCTGGGGCCGGGTGAACGTGGCGGCCGCCGTAGGCGCGCTGCCCCTGTAAACGGGCTGAGCTGAAACAACAAGGCCGCGGAGAGTTTCTCCGCGGCCTTGTTGTTTTCCTGCCTTGCCTTAACTCAGCAGAACATACTTTTTGAGGTCTAGCCTTACAATTCTCTTATTTCGTGCGGAGCCACTTGCTGTACACCGTTTGCTGCTGCGCCGAGGGGTTCGGCAGCTTCTCGATGCGGTAGCGCTGGTTGCTGCCCGCCAGCAGCGGCAGGGTCACTTCCTTGAGCTGTCCGTCGCGCGACACAATCATGGAAACCGGCGTTCCGGCCGGCACGCCCACCAGCAGCTTGTTGGGGTCGTCGGTGAGGCGGGCGCCGTTGATGGCCAGGATTTCATCGGCTACGCTCAGGCCGCCCTGCCAGGCACTGCCGTTGCGTACCACGCTGGTCACCGTGAACTTGCCGCCCGCCGTGCTGACGTTAGCGCCCAGCGTAGCATCGGTGGTAACGGGTGTGGTCGTGAGCGTGAGGCCGGCGTAGCCCAGGGCCGTGCTGTAGGGCAGGGTTTCGGTGCCGTACACGTTCTTGCGGAAGAAGTCGTCGAAGCGGCGGCCGGCTACTTTGGCTACGGCATCCTGGTACTCATCGTCGGTGAAGCCGCGGCCCAGTTTCTTGTAGTACTGGTCATAGAGGTAGCGCATCACGTCGTCGAGGCTTTTCTGGCCCTTGGTTTCGTTGATGATCATCAGATCCAGCACTGCCCCGATTACCTCGCCTTTGTCATAGTAGCTGATGCCCGTGTTCTGCGAGTTTTCGTTGGGCCGGTAGTACTTGATCCAGGCATCAAAGCTCGACTCGGCAGCGGCCTGCTGCTTGTTGCCGGGCGTATTCTCGACGCGGCCAATGCCGTTGCTCAGGTCGGCTAAATAGCCCTCGGGCGTCACGAAGCCGGCCCGCTGCACAATCAGGTTGCTGAAGTACTCGGTGCCGCCTTCGCTCACCCACAGCATGCGCGTGTAATTTTCCGCGTCGTAGTTAAACGGCCCCAGGGCCACGGGCCGGATGCGCTTCACGTTCCAGAGGTGGAAATACTCGTGGGCCACCAGGCCCAGAAACCCTTTCCAGCCCGCCTCCGAGCTGTAGGCATTGCGCGAAACCGACAGCGTGGTGGAGAACAGGTGCTCCAGGCCGCCGGTGCCCCGGTCGATGTTGTGAATGATGAAGACGTAGCGGTCCAACGGGTTCTGGCCCACCACACGGTGCGCTTCCTCGCAGGTGCGCTTCATATCCGAGAGCAGCCGGGCCTCATCGTATTGCGGGTTGCCAAACATGGCAATGGTGTGAGGCGTGCCGTTCACATCGAAGCTCAGCACCTTGTGGGTGCCGATTTCGATGGGTGAGTCGGCCAGCTCATCGTAGTTGGCCGAGCGGTAGGTGAACGTGCCACCGGCGGGCTTCAGGCTGGTGGTTACCTGTGTCCAGCCCGGAGCGGGCTGCACCGTCAGGGTGCTGGGCAGCTGCTGGCCTTCGGCCGGGTACATAAACACGCTGGTGCCGTTCAGGTAGCCGTGGGCCGCGTCGATAAAGCTGGTGCGCACGCTCAGCTCGAAGGCATACACGCGGTAGCGCACCGTGAAATCCTTGGCCCGGGGGTGGTACACGCGCCAGGTATTCTTGGTAATTTTCTCGGTCCGCAGCGCTTCGTTGCCGGCTTTGGCCTCGAAGCCCTCCACGTTTTTGGCAAATTCCCGGACCAGGTACGAGCCCGGTGCCCACACCGGCATCTTTACGTCGGTGTACTGCTTGCTGAAGCCCCCCAGGGCCATTTCGACTTCAAAGTAGTGGGTTTGGGGCGCCGGCATCGACAAGGTGTAGCGCAGCGTGGACGCCGCCCGGGCCGGGGCAAACTGACTCAGCAGCAGCACGGCCACTACGGCCAGCAGCCGGCGGAAACAGGATTGGAACATGAAAAGGAACGGTTGAAATGAAAAAGACGGTGGGAACTTACCCCGACACGGGAAAGCAGGCGGGGTTGCAAGATACTGGTGAAATCAAGGCGCCGCCGCGGTTTTGCGCCCACCGGCCCCAAATTAAGCAGGAACCCCCGCCCAAGCTCCGCCGTTAGGGCTCCGAGCCCCACCCATTCCGCGGGGTTTCGTTTAAAGCACTATGCGTTACGTCTGGCTTACCTTTCTTCTCTTGGTTACAGGAATCTTGGCCTTTTTCGGCTGGCAACGCTTCCGGGCCCCTGCCGCCCCCAACCGGGTGGCCATCGTCACCGGCTTGCCGGCCCGGTCGGTATCCAATACCACGCCGGGCGCACTAGCAGCGGCTCCCGCGGCCACCGCCCTGCCCCAGGCCGACAGCCTCATTGAGTTTGCCATGCGGCAGCTGGGCTCGCCCTACACCTACGCCGGCACCACGCCCACCGGCGGCTTCGACTGCTCGGGCTTTCTGATGTACGTATACGGGCACTTTGGCGTGAGCGTACCCCACTCCACGGCCCTGCTCATCGATACGGGCCGGCCGGTAGCCCGGGAAGAGGCCCGCCGTGGCGACATGGTCATTTTTACCGGCACGGCCGCTACTTCCACCACGCCAGGGCACGCGGGTATCATCATTTCGCACCCGGGCGAACCGCTGCGTTTTATTCATTCGTCATCGGCCCGCCGCGCTTCGGGGGTGAAAGTAAGCCAGGTAGAAGGCACTGACTACGAGCGGCGCTTCATGGGTATCCGCCGGGTGCTGGGCGTAGAAGAAAGTAAGCCGGCGGCCGAGAAGTCGACGGTGAAAACCAAGGTGACGACCAAATCTGCTGACGCGCCTGCTACGAAGGTGAAGACCAAGGTAAAAACCGCCGCCGGCTCATCGGGCGGCCGGTAGGTAGTTCCGTACCGGCTAACCGCCGGTATTTGGCCGGCTGCCCACCAGCCCTGATTTGTTCACGAAGGGATATAAAAAACGATACCCGGTCCGCCTATGCAGAACCTCACAGAGAGGCTGCTGGGCGAACCGGGTATCTAATCCTTCAAATCTTACCAAGCGACGAGTCTGGGGTACAGCCCCGTCATCCTTTGAGTAAGACCTTGCCAGAATGCGGGAACCCGCCCTGAAGGGCTAACAGAGGTTCCGCGCGAAAGCTGTTGTTAAGCGCGTTCGGCGGTGAAGCGAACTACATTCGACAGGCTTGGCAGGATTTGTTTGGGACTACTAGACATTTTGTACCTCCTTTCTTTAGATCCGACATCCCCCATCGGCGCTACTCAGCACCTTAGAGCTGCTTGGATGGGGTCGTAGCACTCACTACTGGCTGGTAAAGTTAAAAGCCCTTGGGATGGTTCAAAATAAAAACACCTTTTTTTGCGCCGCCCGCCCCTGTTTCAGGCCATTCACCTGACCATCAGCACGTTTTTTTCTTGTACCCGCCTGTTGCCGGGGACTAGTTCGCGGGCAATCCGGTATTGGCCTCAAACTTGCAATTCAGGTTTCCAAACCGAAAAAACTTGCGCATGCAGCGTAATTCATAGTTTTCTCCTATCTTTTTCCCGTCAACACCCCACTCACCCCTTTTTTCCATGAAAAAAACCTTGTTCCTCTGTCTGGCAATGCTGCTGGGCCTCACGGGTATCGCTTCGGCTCAGAAACTCTCGCCCCTGGGCATCTGGACCAACGAAGAGAAGAAAGCCACGTTCGAAATCTATCAGCAAGGCGATAAGCTTTTCGGCAAGATTGTGTCGCTGACCGTGCCCAACGACCCCGCTACCGGCAAGCCCAAGCTCGACTCGCAGAACCCCGACGCCAAGCTGCGCAACCGCCCACGTCTGGGCCTGGTGTTCATGAAGGACTTCAAGAAAGACAGCGAGAATAAGTGGGACGACGGCACCATCTACAACCCCGAGGATGGCAAAACCTACTCCTGCTACATGAAGGTGCTCAACGCCAACACCATGGAAGTGAAAGGCTATATCGGCTTCTCGCTGATTGGCAAATCGCAGACCTGGACGCGGGTACGCTAAGCCCGGCCGCTTCTTTGCAAGACCAGCGACGCCCCCATCGGGGCGTCGCTTTTTTTGTGCTACCTTCCTTGCGGCAACCTTTCTCCGCGTCCGGTGGTTGAGACTAGCCACTGCCTTCCACCTTGAAAACCATTCTGCTCAGTCTGCTGCTTTCCCTGGCCTGCTCTTTCGGAGCCGTGGCCCAAGCGGTAGTTCCCCTGGGAGTCTGGGCCGACGACACGGGCGAAACGCACATCGAGATATACCGCTGCGGCGAGAAGCTGTGCGGGCGGGTGGTATGGCTGCGCGAACCGCAGGAGGCCAACACCGGCCGTCCTAAAGCCGATCTGCATAATCCCGACCCCGGCAAGCGTACCCAGCCGCTGCACAACTTGACGGTGCTGCACAGCCTGCGCTACAACCCGGCCGCTGAGCGGTGGGAAGATGGCGAAATCTACGACCCGCACAACGGCCACACCTACTCCTGCTACCTGAGCCAGGTGGCCAACGACAAGCTCGAGGTGAAAGGCTACATTGGTTTTGCCCTGATTGGCCGCTCTCATTACTGGACCCGGGTGCGGTAGGCCAGCGGGCTTAAAATACCTCCTCGATGCGGTAGGGCTTGCCGCGGAAGCTGAATGTGTCGCCGACGCGGCTCTGGGCCATGGCCTGGTATAGGGGCGAAAACGCGGAAATGGCGAAGTATGGCTCTCCCTCGACCTTGATTTCCCCCAGACTCACGGCAATGTAAAACCGTTGCGTGTCGGTAACCACGACGGTGCCCACGCCGGGCTGGTCCTTGGGTGAGCGGGCCTCGGGCACCCGCTGCAGGGCCTGCAGCCCGGTCAGGGCCTCATCGAGCTGGCGGGCATATAAGTCGCGCTGCAGCTGGCAGGCTTCCCGGAATGATTCGAACGTATCCTCGGGCGTGCCCTGGCTTTCCTGGGCGCTTTCCTGCACTTCGAGCATGGCCTTGCGGGCATTATCGGCTTTCTGCTGCTGCACGCGGCGGCATTCGGAGAGTAGCTGCTGTTTCAGAACGGTACGTTGTTTGGTAGTCATAGCAAGGTGGACAGTAGATAGAAGAGGAAAAGACGGGCTTTTGCGCGCCCGGGCTGCAACTCAATCAAAAACTATTTCGGGTGCCCAGTGTTTCTTCTCAAAATCAGTTCTCTCCCTTGCTTTCCTTTCTAAAGAAGATATTCGCTGCTGGCGGCGCCTCCAATGCCACCAGCTGGCAGCCATTGCTGCGCACGCCCGCCCAGGCGCGGGCGCACCAGCAGTGGGTAGATCAGCAAGTGTATCTGAACTGGATGGGGCCCTTTTTCAAAGCGTACCACTTTCAGAAAACGGGGGTGTGCGCCAAGCAGCTGCGCGTGCAGCTCCTGCTGGAGCAGGGCCGGCAGGGCGCGGTGTTTTTTTACGACCCCAGCATCGGCCCCGGCAACTTCCGCCACCTGTTCGACTTTATCCGGGACCAAGTGCTGCTGCTGGGCTACAACGCCTCGGTGTCGGACCGGCGACTGGTGAAGCATGAGCGCTACACGGAAAGCATCGAGAAGCATTTTCTGAAGCCCCACCCCCACGACTGCACGGCCACGGGCCGCTGCAACCAGCGCTTCGGCAACGTGACCGTGGATCTGGTCAGCATCAATGGGCAGCCCGGCTTCATCCGGTTTTTCGCCAACCCCTACCACGATGCTATTTTCACGGCGGCCGCGTCGTTTGATGAGCTGATGGAAAAGGCATTCAACATGCCCGCTGCGCCCCCCGAGGTGCAGCAGCGCATAGCTCAGTACTACAAGTAGCCGGCAAACACACGACAAAAAAAGCCCCGCCGAAGTATCGGCGGGGCTTTTTTGGGTTAAAGCGCCGAATGTTTACTCGCGCACGAACCGGGCAAACGACACATCACCCTCCGGGGTGGTGAGCCGCAGGTGGTAGAGGCCCGGCGTGAGCGTACGGGTATTGAGCGAGGGTTGGGCAGCACCCACCGTCTGGAGCAGCACCACACGGCCCGTCATGTCGGTGATTTCGGCCTGGGCCGTGCGCATCGACAGGTTGGCCAGCTGCAGCGTTTCCCGGCACGGGTTGGGGTACACCGTCAGAGCCGCCATAGCGGCAGCATTTTTCGTAGACAGCGTGTTGTCGCGGATGGCGACGCTGCTGCCGTTGAGCACCCACTGGTTGGGGTCGAGCTGAATGCTGGTTACGGTGCCGGCCACGGGCAGGCTGAAGTTGGACACCAGCTGGCTTTGGCGCAGCCGGATAATCTGACTGGTGCCGCCGCTGTAGTTGATTTTATAGTCCAGCTCCGTGTCGAAGAAAGGCGTTACCGACGGCATCGAGGCAGTTTCCGTTGACCGGACGTACAAGGTGGTTCCCACTTGGTTCCAGCGCACAGCAAACGAGGGGTAGCCTTCGCCCCGCACCCACTGCTGGAAGAAGTAGCCGAGGGGTTGCTGCGCCTCGACCTCAAAAATCCGCTGCATATCTATCGTGCGGGCCGTGCTGCCGGCAAAGCGCGACTGGTAGGTGCTCAGGGCCCGGAAGAACTTCTCGTCGTCGTTGAGCAGGTAGCGCAGCATGTGAATCACGGTAGCGCCCTTCTTGTAGCTGAGCCGGCTGCTGAAAATACGGCCCACGTTGGTCGTGTCAGCATCGGCAACGAGTACGCTGCCGCCGGGGCTTTGCAGGGCGTTGGCATGGGCGTTGTCCATCCAGGTGCGGGCATTGGCCGGGGAGGCAAAGTCGCTGAGCGAAATGTACTCGCCGTAGGAGGCAAAGCTTTCATTAAGCCAGATATCCTTCCAGGAGGCGCAGGTTACGTTGTCGCCGAACCACTGGTGAAACAGCTCGTGGGCCGTGAGCGTGAAGTTGAAGCCGTCTTGGGTGGTCATGGTCTGGTGCTCCATACCGCCGCCGATGGGCGCCATGGCGTGTCCGTATTTCTCCTTGGCAAAGGGATAGAGCCCCACCAGGTTGGAAAAATTCTCGATAAAGCCCGCCGTGCGGTCCAGCTCGGTGCGGTAGTAGTTCAGAGCCGCCGTGTTGTAGACGTAGTTGACGACCGGAATGCGCACTCCGGAGCCGGGACTTGCATAGGTGGTGTACTCGATGTAGGGCGACACGGCCACCGAAATCAGGTAGTAGGCAATGGGGTAGCGCGACTTCCACTCGTAGCGGCTCTTGCCGTTGGGGCGCGGCGTTACCTGGGTCAGCACGCCGTTGGAGCCGACTTTGTTCAGACTGGAAGTCGTGACCCACACGTCGGAGGAGTCGGCTTTGTCGGTGAGCACCTGCTTGCAGGGCCACCACTCGTAGGCGTTGAAAGGCTCACTCAGGCTCCAGGTTACGTTGGCCCCGAAATCCTGGTCTACATCGGTATCCAGGGCGTTGCCGATGGCGGCCGAGTTGCCGTTGGGCGCCGTGCCGCGGTAGTAGATGTAGGCGTTGAACAACGTGTTGGCGGGCACTGCCTCGGCCAGCTTCACGGTCACGTCGCCGGCCGCGCGGCGGGTGCCCGCCACTTTCTTGCTGTTCACCACCACCGAGTCGATAATCAGCGTGGGATAGAGCTCGAAAGCCAGGGAGTCGAGAGCCTGGGTCCGGTTCAGGGCCAGCATGCGCACCGAGCCGCCCACGGTGCGGACGTTATTTTCCAGGGCAATGTCGAGCTTGTAGTACTTCACGTCGTAGCGCTCCATCTTCTGGCGGTGGCGTACGGTGGCCGCTGGTTGACGCTGGGCGGTGTTCTGGTGCACCTGAGCGCAGCTGCGGGCCGCCGTGCCGTCCAGGTCGGCGGGCTGGGCGCGGTAAGCCGGAATCTGGGCCTGGGCCGCGCCAGTTACCAGGCAGCCGGCCAGCAGAGAGTAGAGAGTTTTACGCATGCAATAGGAAGGATAAAGGGACACGAGGAAAGGAGCAATAATGCCCGGGGGAATTGAGTTGGCTAAGATACGCACTGCGTCACAAACCTCTGCCCAACACTAGAGTTACGCAGGCAGGTTTTGTATCTTTCAACTGTATTTGCCCTACACTCCTATGCATCGACTTCTACCCTCTGTTTTTTTGGTGCTGCTGCTTCTGCTCGGGGCCGCCGTGCCGGGGCGCGCCACGCACATCGTGGGCGGCGAGCTGGACTTGCAGTACCAGTCCGGCAGCCGCTACCGCATCAACCTGAACCTGTACTTCGACGCGGTGTATGGCAACCCCGGCGCCCTGGACAACGAGCTGACGATTAGCATTTTCGAGAAAGGCACCGACCGGCGGATGCAGAACCTGTCGTTGCCCCTGGTGGCGAATACCAACGTCAACTACTCCAATATTGCCTGCACCCTGCCCGTGCTAAGTACCCGCCGCATTCAGTACTCCAATCTGATTGAGCTGCCGGCTTCTACCTACACCAACCCAACGGGCTACTACGCGGCCGTGGAGCGCTGCTGCCGCAACAACAGCATCCGTAACATCCGGACACCGGGCAACGCGGGCCAGACCTACTACCTGGAGTTTCCGGCCGTCGTGCGCAACGGCCGGCCGTTTATCAACTCTACGCCCCGCATCTTCCCGCCCCTGAGCGACTACGCCTGCCGCGGCGACCTGTTCTACTACGATTTTGGGGGCCAGGATATCGACGGCGATTCGCTGGTGTATGAGCTCTCGACGCCTCTGAACGGCCACTCCACCTCGGGCATGCCCAAGCCCAACCAGGCCGAGCCCCAGCCCTACCTGCCCATTCAGTGGCAGCCCGGCCTGAGCGTGCTCAACCAGATTCCGGGCGACCCGGCCCTGACGGTGGACCGCGCCACGGGCCGCCTGCAGGTGAGGCCCAACCAGCTGGGCCTGTTCGTGTTCGGCATCAAGTGCTCGGAATACCGCAACGGCGAGAAAATCAGTGAGGTGCGCCGCGACTTTCAGTTGCAGGTAATCGACTGCCCGCGCAATACGCCCCCGGCCATGAGCCTGTTTGTGACCGGCAACTCCAAGCCCTACGAGCCGGGTAAAGACGTGCTGAAGCTGGAGCCCGGCTCGAGCCGCTGCGTCACGCTGCGCTTCACCGACCCCGACCCCGTATCCAGCCTGAGCTTGTCGTTGCGCCCGGTGAACTTCTCGACGCCCCTGCCCAGCTTTTCTGTCTTGCAGGGCACCGTCCGCACCCCAGGCGCCCCCGATACGCTCGTTTCGCAGCTCTGTTTTGGTTCTTGCTTCGACACCAAGGGCAAGGTGTACCTGCTCGACGTAATCGTGGCCGACAACGGCTGCAGCCTGCCCAAGCGCGACACCGTGCGCCTGGCCTTTATCGGCGTGCCCGACCCCAACGCGCCGCCCCTGGTGGCCACCACTGCCGGCCCCGGCCTGCCTTTGCGGGCGCGCATCGGCGACTTAATCACCTTTCAGGTAACCGGCCAGGACCCCGACACTGACCCCGTAACGCTGGAAATGCGCGGCCGGGGCTTCGCGCCGGCCAGCGTGGGAGCCGCGCTGGTGCAGAATTCGACCGGACCCCAGGTCAGCGGCACCTTCACCTGGCGCGTGCCGTGCCCCACCACCGATAAGTTTCTGTACGAGTTTGAGTTTGCTGCCGCCGCTAACCCCTGCAGTGAGCGGCAGGCCTCGCCCCCGCTGCTGGTCCCGATTCAGATTGACTACACCAACGCGCCGCCCTCACTGGCTCTGGCCCTGGCCGACTCGGTCACGGTGATTACCCGCCAGCTCGGGGAGCCCTTCCGCATGACGATGGAGGGCTTGGACACGGATATTGACCTGCTGACGCTGACCGCCACAGCCGGCGGCCTGGACCTGGCGGCGGCCGGCATGCGCTTCACGGCCCAGAATGGCGCCGGCAAAGCCAGCGGCGTACTCGAATGGACGCCCAACTGCGCCGTGGCGGCCCAGGACAAAGTCGAGGTAACATTCCGGCTGCAGGAAACCACCTGCCGCCCGGTGCCCAAAACCCGCACCCTGCGCTTTGCGGTGGTAAAGCCGGCGGCCCAGCCCTTCCTGCCGGCCAACATCTTCACGCCCAACAACGACCAGAACCACGACTTCTTTGAGCTGCCCAACCTACCGCCCGACTTCTGCGACTCGCGGCTGGCCAACATCAAAATCTTCAGCCGCTGGGGCAACCTGGTGTATCAGACCACCAACCGCACCTTTAAGTGGGACGGCGGCGGGCTGCCGGCCGGGGTATACTTCCTGCTGATTGAATTCACGGATAAAAGCTACAAAGGCACCGTGACCATTGCGCCGTAGCGGAATTATCACTCACAAAAAAGCCCCGACTCGCTAAACGAGCCGGGGCTTTTTTATGGGCCAAGCCTTTCGGGTGTGCCCTAGTACAGGAACAGAAACACGGCGAACAGAGCCACCCACAGGGCATCGATAAAGTGCCAGTAGATGTTCAGCATGCGCAACTGCCGGTGCCGGTACGGGTCGCGGATAAATACCAAAGAGCGTACCGCGTCCCGGGAGGCGTGCATGCTGCGCAGCATCAGGGCCAGCAGCAGCAGCATGCCGCCCAGCAGATGAGCCACGTGCAGGGCCGAAATCAGGTAGATATAGGTACCGCTGGCTTCGCCCGTGAAGAAGATGCCCTGGTTCATCAGCTCACGCCAGCCCAGCACCTGCAGTCCGGCGAAGATGCTGCCCAGCAGCAGCGTGGCGCCCAGGCAGCGCGAAAGACTCCGGATATCATCGGAGCTGTAGATGCGCCGGGCCTGGCTGAGCGTGTAGCTGCTGACCAGTAGCACGATGGTACTCAGGGAGAAATAGCGGGGCAGCGGGTGCGCCCCGGTGGGCAGGCCGTTCAACGTGCGCGTCTGAATGTAGGCGGCCAGCAGGATAACGAACAGCACCGTGATACCGACCATTGCCAGGTACAGCAGCATCAGCAGGGGTGGCACCCGCTCGATGCGGGTGAAGGCGGAAGTCGGCCGGCCGGCCCCTACTTTGTCTTTGCGTTCTTTGTCGGAATTCATCATTGGGTGCGAGGAAGCAGCGTACGTTCTGGAAACCAATCCAAGAGCCATAAGTTCCGTTCCCGACCTGGCCGGAGGTGCTGGTGGCTACAGAGCAAGATACGTAAAATGCCATTCCTCGGGCACCGTTATTTGGCTTAATCCGCCCGAAAAAAAGACCCTATCTTTCCCAGCACCGCATTGATGGTAATCTTGGCCGTGCGGCCCGCTCCAAACGTGACGTGGGTTTTGCCGGCCACCCGCAAATCCAGAATCAGACCCAGCTGCCGGGCCAGGTCGTTGAGCTGCTGCAGGGGGTCGGGGGCATTGGCGGGCTTAGCCTTTTTTTCGCCGGGGGGCTTGGGCGGACCGCTGGTGAGCTTGTCGAGCACGCGCTGGCTGGGCAGGTTCACAATCAGGTACGAGCCGGAGCCCGCAATCTGAATGTCGTCGCCGTCCATGGTGATAACCAGGCGCGCCTCAATGTCGAGGCCACTAGCCAAGGGGTTCGGGCTTGGGGGCAGGCAACTGCACTGGAGCCGCGGCGGTATTTTCGCCGCGGGTGCGGATGCGCAACGAGCCGTTCAGGCGCCAGGTGGCAGGGGCCGCGCCGGGATTCTGGGCGTTGGGCACCTGCAGCTCCATCTGGTCGAAGGCAAAGCTCAGCTCGACGCCGCCGGAAAGCTTGGAGAGCAGCGAAGCCGCCGTATCGGCCCAGGTGCCGGATGATTGGGAAGAAGTAGCCATAATAGCGGGAAGGAAATGGAAAAAAGGGAAAGAGGGATGCTACCCGGCAAACGTGACCGGGGCGCGCAAGTTACAGGCTTGGGCTTAGCTTGGCAGGCCGTTTGCCAGAGTGGGCGCAAATCTAAATAAAGTGGGCTTCGTATGTTGCCCAGGCTCCGCTCCTACTGTTCACCTTCCCTATGCTCCACCGTCCCTCTTTCCGGCTGCTCTCCACCCTTCTGCTGACCGCGCTGCCCGTAGCCGCCCTCCAGGCCCAGAATGCCGCCCCCGCCGCAACCGGTATCGACTGCCACCATCCCTTCGGCCTGACCGACAACAACGAGCGGGTGTACCGCCTCACCGACGCGGCCGGTAAGCCCACCGGTGAGCTGCGCATGCGCGTGGTGAGCCTGAGCTCGGAGATGAACAAGAAAAAAACCGTGGAGACGCACCTGGTGCTGCTCAAAAGTGGCCTCTACGACGCCAAAAGCCGCCTGCTGAACATGCAGGACCTCACGATTTCCTGCCGCCAGGACACCAGCTTCGTCGATGGTATGAGTGAGCTGAAGCCCGAAAGCCTCCGCTCGTTCCGGGACCGGAAACTGGTGTACGCACCCGTGGCCCTGGCCTGGCCGCACCAGCCCACGGTGGGCAGCACCTTGCCCACCGGCGGCAGCGAAGTGCAGGTCAGCAGCTCGGTGGTGGATATTGCCAAGGTGCGCAGCTTTTCGCGGCAGCGCAAGGTCGTGAGCGGCCCCGCGCCCGTGACCACGCCGGCCGGCACGTTCTCCTGCTACAAGGTGGAATCGGAGCACGAAGACGCCACCCAAGCCCGCAAAGACATGGTGATGCGCACCACTTATAAGGTCGTCGACTACTACTCGCCCAGCGTGGGCATCGTGAAAACGGAGGTCTACGACAAGAAAGGCAAGCTGGCCCAGACCCGCATGCTGGCAACTATCAACAGCGGGCAAAAGCAGTAGGCTTACTCAAAAACCAGTAGATTAGGGGCCACATCGTTGGCCCCTTTTTCTTGTCTGTTCCCATGACGTATAAGTCCTTCGCCCTGCTGCTTGGCCTGGCCGCTGTTGCCGCCTGCCAGTCGTCGCCCTCCGCTACCGAAACCGCCAAGACCAATGCCGCCGCGCCGGCTATGGCCACCAGTACCGGCAAAACCTACGGCGCGGCCATTACTGCCGCCGGGGCACGCCCCATGAGCGAGCTGCGTCAGGTGCTGGGCACCCAGGATTCGGCCCAGGTGAAGCTGGTAGGCACGGCCCAGGAAGTGTGTCAGGCCAAGGGCTGCTGGCTCACGATGACCACTGCCGATGGCCGCCCGATGCGGGTGCGCTTCAAGGATTACGCCTTTTTCGTGCCCAAAGACATCAGCGGCAAAACCGTGGTGGTAAACGGCTGGGCCCACCGGGAAGAAGTGCCGGTGGAGGATTTGCGCCACTACGCCAAGGACGCCGGCAAGTCGGACAAGGAAGTGGCCGCTATTACCCAGCCCGAGGAGCAGCTCAACTTCGAGGCCGACGGCGTGCTGGTGCAGGACTAACCCGGCTGGCCCGCGCTAGAAAGCTTAGGCACAAGGCCCTCCGACCGGGGGCCTTTCTTTTTTGCCGTCTTCCGCCGCCTCGGGTGGCCGAAACCGGTCCGGCCCCCGTATTTTTAGCCGGCTGAATCGTTGTCCTTTTTGCGCTTCCGACTCTTATCCACCTCTGGGTTCAGCCCCGATGTATGTCCGACACCACTGCCATCCAGGAGAAAATCACGGCCCTCACCGAGCGGCTGCACCACCTCAACCACCAATATTATCAGCAGGATACCTCCGAAGTCTCGGACCAGGAGTTTGACCAGATGCTGGCCGAGCTGCAAGAGCTGGAAAAGCAGTACCCCGAGCTGGCTCTGCCCAATTCGCCCACCCAGCGCGTGGGCGGCACCATCACCAAGCAATTCCCGACGGCCCAACATAAGTACCCCATGCTGAGCCTGGGCAACACCTACTCCGAAGCCGACCTGCGCGACTTCGACGAGCGGGTGCGCAAAGGCCTGGAGGGCGCCGAGTTTGCCTACGTCTGCGAAATGAAGTTCGACGGCGTGGCCATGAGCCTGACCTACGAAAACGGCCAGCTCACCCAGGGCGTGACGCGCGGCGACGGTACCCGCGGCGACGTAGTGACCAGCAACGTGCGCACCATTAAGAACCTGCCGCTGCACCTGCGTGCCGCCGGCCCGGCCCAGCCCGCCGAGTTTGAGGTGCGCGGCGAAATCTTCATGCCCCTGCCCGTATTCGACGACCTGAACAAGGAGCGGGAGCAGAACGGCGAAGCTCTGCTGGCCAACCCGCGCAACGCGGCCAGCGGCACGCTCAAGCTCCAGGACTCGGCCGTGGTGGCCGCGCGCCGCCTGCGCTTTTTTGCCTACAGCTTCCTCAGCCCCGCCCGCGGCGTATTTCCCACGCACAGCGCCTCGCTGGAAGCCCTGAAAGCCTGGGGCCTGCCCGTGTCGGACACCTGGCGCCTGTGCCGGTCGATGGCCGAAGTGCTCGACTTTATTCACCACTGGGAGAAAAAGCGCTTTGAGCTGCCCGTGGCTACCGACGGCATCGTGATTAAAGTGGACGACTTCCGCCAGCAGGAAGTGTTGGGCTTCACGGCTAAAAGTCCGCGCTGGGCCATTGCCTACAAGTACCCGGCCGAAGCCGGCCGCACCCGCCTGAACGAAATTCAGTACCAAGTGGGCCGCACCGGGGCCGTGACACCGGTAGCCATGCTCACGCCCGTGCCTCTGGCCGGTACCATCGTCAAGCGCGCCTCGGTGCACAACGCCAACCAGATTGCCGCCCTCGATTTGCGCCTGGGCGACATGGTATTCGTGGAGAAAGGCGGGGAAATCATTCCCAAAATCACTGGCGTCGACCTTACCGCCCGCCCCGCCGACAGCCAGCCCATCCGCTACCCCACCGAGTGCCCGGCCTGCGGCACGCCACTCATCCGGCCCGAAGGTGAAGCCCACTTCCGCTGCCCCAACGACACGGGCTGCGCCCCCCAGCTCAAGGCTAAGCTGGAGCATTATGTGTCGCGCAAGGCCCTGAACATCGACGGCCTGGGGGCCGAAACCGTGGCCCGCTTCTTCGACCTGGGCCTGGTGCGCACCCCGGCCGATATCTACGACCTCACGGCCGAGAAACTGACGGGCCTGGAGCGCCTGGGCGAAAAGTCTATCCAGAACCTGCTCACGGGTGTGGAGGCCAGCAAGCAAGTGCCCTTCGACCGGGTGCTCTTTGGCCTGGGCATCCGCTACGTAGGCGAAACCGTGGCCGAGAAGCTGGCCGCCCACTACCGTAGCATCGACGCCCTTTTGCAGGCCTCGGCCGCCGAGCTGGCCGCCGTGCCCGAGGTCGGCAACGTCATTGCCGTGAGCCTGGCCGCCTGGAGCCAGGAAGAAGCCAACCGGCAGATTATTGAGCGGCTGCGGGCCGCGGGCGTGCAGCTGGCCCTAACGGGCGAGGCGCCTAAGGCCGTCAGTGACCGGCTGGCGGGCCTCACGTTCGTGCTGTCGGGGGTGTTTGAGCAGCACAGCCGCGAGGAGCTGCAGCAGCTGATCGTGCTGAACGGGGGCAAGATTACCGGCTCCATCAGCAAGAAGCTCAGCTACCTGGTGGCCGGCGACAAAATGGGCCCCGCCAAGCGCGAAAAGGCCACGGAGCTGAAAGTGCCCATCATTACGGAAACCGACTTGCTGGCCATGATTCCGAACGAAGTAGAAAACGACGAGGCGGAAGATATTTTAGCCCCACAAAACCCTGATTCCAGCGCGGAAACAGCTTCCAAAGAGACTTTTCGGGCACCCTCGGGCACTGCAAACGATTTAGGTCAGCAAGGTTCCTTATTTTAGCGGCCGAAACCACTGTTCCGGTGGTATTGGCCCCAACCGTGAGCCGGACCGCGCCTTGCTGCAGGGCCGGTCAATTCCCACCCCGGCTCACGGTTGTAGCGCCCCCAAGCGGCCCGCTTTTTGCCCGCGGCAGCCTGCCCTCTTTCCCCTTCCCGACTTTACTTCCGTTGCTCATGTTTCGCACTGTCTTTTCGGTCGCCTTGCTCAGCGCGCTGCTTAGTGCCCCTTCGGCCTTCGCCCAAACCACTGTTCCGGCTGCCCCCGCCGCTCCGGCTTCGGCCGTTCCCAGCCGCCCCATCACGCCCCCGGCCGAAACCCAGAAGCTGCTCAAGAAGCGGGATGTCGTCGTACTCGACGTGCGCACGCCCGAGGAATTTGCCACCGGCCACCTGACCGGAGCCCAGAACCTGAACTTCCGCGACCCGAACTTCCCCTCCCTGCTGGCTGGGCTGGACACGACTAAAACCTACGTGCTTTACTGCGCCTCCGGCAACCGCAGCGGCAAGGCCACGGTGCTGATGCAGGAAAAGGGCTTCCGCAAGCTGGTCAACGCCGGCGCGTTTAAGGAACTGAAAGCCGCAGGAATAAAGACGGAGTAGAGCTGCTGTCATTGCGAGCTTGCGAAGTAATCCATCTTCTGAAATGTGCCGTGCCTTCTAAAGTGAAAAGCCCTTTCCCGCACGAGCAGGAAAGGGCTTTCTGGTACAAGAGTGTTTATCACCAGCAGCAGAGGACGCGGATTGCTTCGTGCCTCGCAAGAACAGGCGGAAGCTTTAGAAACTCTGCACGATGCTGTTGTGCAGGGTACGGGGCTTCCAGTAGCCGCTGGCAATGATGCGGCGGATGGTGAACAAGGGGTCCTGCTGGTCGCGCTTTTCGGCCAGCACGAAGGCTGCCACCATGCCGCGCTGCTTGAGCTGCGGGATGGCCTCGGGGTTCCACAGGCCGAAGGGGTAGGCGAAATACTTGATTTCCTTACCGGTGATTTCCTCCAGGGTCTTGGTGGGTTTCTCAATCTGGGTTACCCAGTCCTCACCCTGATACTTCTTCACGTTGTGGTGGTCCCAGGTATGGGAGCCGATGACGTTGCCCTCGTCCGAGAGCTGCTTTACCTGCGCCTTGCTCATGTAGTTGGGGCGGCCCAGGCTCACGGTCATCACGAAATACACAGCCTTGAACCCGTACTTGTCGAGCGTAGGGCGGGCCACCGTGAACTGGTCGAGGTCGGTGTCGTCGAAGGTGAGCATGATGGGCTTGCTCGGCAGCTTGGCCCCGGTGGTCAGGTAGGCGTAGAGCTGGTCGGGCAGAATGGTGTGGTAGCCCGAGTCGGCCAGCATCTTGATCTGGTCCTTGAACTGCTGCACCGGCACGATGTAGTCCTTGGCATTTTTCGAGTCCTTGGCGCGCCAGTCGCGAATCTGGTGGTAGCACAGAATCGGAACCTGGGGGCGGGCCGTGATGGTGGCCGCGTCGGCAATTTTATTGGCCGGAATGCTGCTCGGGTCGGGCGCGGGTGTGGCGTTGGCTTCGTCGGTAGCCGTGGCCGTGGTGCCCGACATAGCGGCGGCCGTGGCGGCCGAATCCGAGGCTATGGCTTCGGCCGTGGGGCTGCCGGTTTCGGAAGCCGTGGCAGGCTTGGTGTCGCAGGCGGTGAGAAATGAGCTGGCGGCCAGGGCTGCGGCGGCCGCGAAAAGCGGGGTACGGAACAAAATCATGCGGACAATTGCGGCGGCAGAGTGCCAGACCAGGTACTTTTGGGGAGAAAATGCCGGAAGCCGACCTTGACCAAGAGCATTGTATCTTCGCCGCGGACCTTCCAAGTCACAAAACAACAGCTAATTCCCCGCATGGACAAACTTCGCGGCACGGGCGTTGCGCTCATCACGCCCTTCACCCCCGCCCCCGACCACGCCGTCGACTACCCCGCCCTGCGCCGCCTGCTCGATTTCTGCATCGACGGTGGCGTTGAGTACCTCGTCATCAATGGCACCACGGCCGAGTCGCCCACGACGACGGCCGACGAAAAAGCCGAAATCTTACGCATCGTGAAAGAGCACGTGGCCGGCCGCGTGCCGCTCGTGTACGGCATTGGCGGCAACGACACGGCCGGCCTCGAAACCCTGCTGCGCACCACCGACCTGACCGGCATTACGGCTATTCTCTCGGCCAGCCCGGCCTACAACAAGCCCAGCCAGCAGGGCATCGTGCAGCACTACCTGCGCCTGGCCGATTTGAGCCCGTTGCCTATCATTCTCTACAACGTGCCGGGCCGCACCAGCTCCAACGTGTCGGCGGAAAGCACGCTGCGCCTGGCCCAGCACCCCAACATTATCGGCATCAAGGAAGCCAGTGGCAACCTGGAGCAATGCATGGCTATTGCCGCCCGCAAGCCCGCGGGCTTCATGCTCATCAGCGGCGACGATATGTTGACTACGCCCATGATTTCCTTCGGAGCCGAGGGCGTTATCAGCGTGCTGGGCAACGCCTTTCCCAAGCGCATGAGCGACATGACTCGCCTGGCCCTGGCCGGCAACTACACCGAAGCCACCAAGCTCCTCTTCGAGTTCCTGCCCCTGAACCCGCTGATGTACGAGGAAAGCAACCCGGTCGGCGTCAAAGCGGTGCTCGAAGCCCAAGGCCTGTGCTCAGCCGCCGCCCGCCTGCCCCTGCTCGAAGCCACCGAAGGCCTAAAGCAACGGATTCAGAAGCTGCTGTAAGGTGCTTCGTGTCCTGGCGAGCAACGAAGCAATCCGTCCGCTGAAATGTGCTGAATGCGCTTTACTGAAAAGCCCTTTCCTGCTCGTGCGGGAAAGGGCTTTTTTATTGGGAAAAGATATATCTACCACCATTTCAAGGTAATACCCAGCATAAAACCGCTACCCGCCAATAGCAGTAAGGTCAAGACCAAAGGCGACTCCCACCACCCCCGATTCAAAACGTCTTCCGTCTCGCAGTGCGCCGGCCGCAGCGGGTCGTAGCGGATGACTACTTCATTGCCCACCAGGTAGTCGAACGAATCTTCGGAGTCGGGCGCAACAACCCGCGCCTGCTGGCGCTGGCCCGCTTCGTCGCGGTACTCAATATCCAGCCGCATAATCGGCTTGTTCTTCTGCCGGATTTGCTGGGCTACCAGGATAGTAGCGGCAGCCTGCATTCCGAACTGCCGCAGGTACCGATGGCGTAAATATTTGCGCAGCTCGCTCACGGCCAAGCCGACATTAATCAGCGTGACAAGGCCAAAAAGCAGTTCTTTCTGAATCATACCGAAAAACGAGCGGAGCTACTGACAGCTGTAGAGGTAGTTCTGATGGGCTTTTTTTTCGCGGCAGCCGATGAATTCCGCCTGGTCCTAGCCGCTAGTTAATTCAGCGCTGCCCCAGCCGGCGCCACTGCTCCGGGGCCAGATAGTCGAGTGGGCTGCTGGCGGTGGTGGTCAGTTGGCCAGCCAGCAGGGCTTGCAGTAAATACCCCACCGTTAGAAAATCGGCCGTAGCTACGGCGCGGTGCCATCTGCTGCCCTCGGGATTCGTGGGCCGGGAGTTCAGCACCGGGGCCGGAATGTGGCTACCGTGCGCGGCCAGTAGCTGATTGGTAGCCGCTGCCACTTGCTGCACGGCAGCTAATCGACCGGCATCCGTGAGCGTCTCGTCCAAGCCCAGCTCGATGCACCCCGTAAAGCCCACGCTAGCCTGCAAATACCATTCTTCCCGCAGCTGCAGGAGCCAGGGCGGTAGCGCCGGGCCCCGCCTGGCGAGCACCTCCACGGCATAGCCCAGCCAGACTTCCAAATGGGCGTCGAGGCACCAGAAGCCGTGGCCCTGGTAATTGACGAAGCTGGTCGCCATGAGGCCTACCAGCCGCTGGCCAGCACGTCGGCGACGTGCATGGTCTTGATGGGCTTCTTCTCGCGGCGGATGTAGGCGTCCAGGTGCATCAGGCAGCTGGTGTCGGTGCTGATGAGGTAATCGGCGCCGGTGGCCAGGGCGTGCTCCACTTTCTGCTCGGCCATAGCTACCGAAATGGCTTCAAACTTCACGGCGAAGGTCCCACCAAAGCCGCAGCAGGTTTCGGTTTCGGCCATTTCCAGCCGCTCCAGGCCCTGCACGGCATCCAGCAGCTGACGCGGGGCCTCCCGGATGCCGCACTCCCGCAGGGCCGAGCAGGAGTCGTGGTAGGTGTATTTGCCCGGCAGCTGGGCCCCTGCAATAGCCGACACGCCGAGCACGTCCACGATAAACTCGGTCATCTCGAAGATGCGGCGCTGCACGCTGTGGTACTGCTTCTGCTCGGGCGTGTTCTCAAACAGCTCGGCGTAGGTATTGCGCACCATGCCCACGCAGGAAGCCGACGGACTCACGATGTAGCGGCCGGTGTCGGAGGGAAAGTCGCGCAGAAACTTGGTGGCCACCGAGCAGCTTTCGGCCTTGTAGCCGGCGTTGTAGGCTGGCTGCCCGCAGCAGGTCTGGTTGCCGTTGTAGTGCACCTCGCAGCCCAGCTTTTCCAGCACCTTTACCATGTTCATGGCAGTATCGGGAAAAAGCTGATCCACGAAGCAGGGAATAAACAGGTCGACGGCAGTAGGCATGGCGTGTGGTTGTGGTAGTTGCCAGAGTGGAGAAATCAACAGGCAGGGTCAGGTTCGAAATTATATATCCGAGTAGTCTTCAATCAACTCCCAGGCAGGCAAGTTTTGAAAATCCTTGGAGTATGGCCGTTTGAAAACTTTCGGTCCAAAGCGGTACTGTAAGTAAAAAACTATGAAATTATCCTTCCTGAATTCTATCCTGTATTCGGTTTCATCCGATTCTATCCGATACTCTGTGTCAGCCTCCAAAATGACCTCAATACAGGATAGTTCTATCCACAACGTCAGCTTTGCAACCTGCTCGTTGTAGAATTCAATGCCAATTATGGGCTTCGAGTTAGTAGTATCTGACATGTGTTCCTAATCAGAAATGGAACACCGAGCCTGCCGCCTGCCAGGCCTCGGTAAAGGCTTTGGGGTCGAGGCCGGTTTTCTCCCCGATTTCGGAGAAGTAGGCCACCAGATTTTCCGTGGGCATGTTGCCGGTCAGCTCGTCGGCGGCCATGGGGCAGCCCCCGATGCCGCCCAAAGCCCCGTCGAAGCGGCGGCAGCCGGCCGCATAGGCCGCGTGCACCTTCTCGCGCCAGGTGCCGGGCGTAGTGTGCAGGTGGGCTCCAAACTCGATGGCCGGAAAAGCCGGAATCAGCTGGCGAAACAGCGGCTCGATGGTTTCGGCTGTGGACGCCCCAATGGTATCCGACAGGGCCACGATGCGCACGTCCATATCGGCCAGCTGCTGGGTGAACTCGGCCACGGTTTCGGGGCTCCATGGGTCCCCATACGGGTTGCCAAAGCCCATCGACAGGTAGGTTACCAGCGTCTTGCCCGCCTTCTCGCACACCTCCTGAATGGCGGCCAGCTCGGCCAGGGCTTCGGGAATAGTCTTGTTGGTGTTGCGCAGCTGGAAGGTTTCGGACACCGACAGCGGGAAGCCGATGTACTGAATTTCGGGGTAGGCCGCCGCCGTTTCGGCTCCGCGCAGGTTGGCCACGATGGCCAGCAGCTTGGTGCGGGTCTGGCTTAAATCGAGGCCGGCCAGCACTTCGGCCGTGTCGCGCAGCTGCGGAATGGCCTTGGGCGACACAAAGGAGCCGAAGTCGAGCGTGTCGAAGCCCACGCGCAGCAGGGCGTTGAGGTAGCTGGTTTTGGCAGCCGTCGGAATAAACTCGGTCAGGCCCTGCATGGCGTCGCGGGGGCATTCAATGAGCTTCATAGGAGGAAAGGTTGGGTGGAACGGCAAAAGTAGGAAAGTAGAACCTTCTACCCGGAAATCGGGGTTTCCCTTGTACGTATCCGTTCCTCCTTCTAACCACCGCGAATGCCCCTGGTTTCCCTGCGCCCCCTGTTTCGGCTTTTTCTCCTGTTGCTTCTTACCACTGCCTGCAGCCAACAGCAAACGCTGCAGGGTATTTTCCAGAAAAGCACGCCCCACGAGGCTTATGCGCGCCGCCTGCGCCAGGCTCACCTCGACGAGACGGCCCTGGGCCGCGACTGGCTGGCCGCCGCCGACCGAGCCCTGCGCGACTCGCTGGTCGTGACGCTGCCCTTCCAGGAAACCGGTCTGTTTCGCGCCGACCGGGCCATGGCGGCCTCCTACCGCTACGCCGTGCGGGCCGGCGAGCAGATCAACATCAGCCTCACGCTGGCTCCCGGCACCGATGCCCACGTGTTTCTGGATGCCTACGAGCTGAGCCCCAACCAGCTGCCCAGCCCCGTCGCCTCCGCCGACACCACGGCCCTCTCGTTCAGCTACGCCGCCGAGGACGACCAACAGCACTTGCTGCGCGTGCAGCCCGAGCTGCTGCGCTCGGGACGCTATACCCTGCGCATTCAGCGGGCACCCTCCTTGGGATTTCCGGTGAAGGGCAAGAACGACGTAGCCGTGGGTAGCTTCTGGGGCGCCGACCGTGACCAGGGAGCCCGCCGCCACGAGGGCATCGACATTTTCGCCAAGCGCGGCACGCCCGCCGTGGCTTCCGTGCCCGGCCTGATAACCCGCGTGGGCGACACGCCGCGCGGCGGCAAAGTGGTGTGGCTGGCCGACACCCAGCACGGCCAGCATTTGTACTACGCGCACCTGGACAAACAACTGGTGCAGGCCGGTCAGCTGGTAAAGGCCGGCGACACGCTGGGCTTGGTGGGCAACACCGGCAACGCCCGTACCACCAACCCCCACCTGCACTTTGGGGTGTACCGCTCCGGCCGCGGCGCCGTCGACCCATTCCCGTTCGTGCGCAAAGCCGATGCCCTGCCCGCCGCCCCAAGCACCAAGCCCGAGCGCCTGGGCCAGTGGGTGCGGGTGCGCGCCAAAGCCACCTTACGCCGCAGTCCGGCCGCGAAAGGAGTGGCGGTAGCGGCCATGCCCCGCAACACTCCCTTGTTCGTACTTGGCAGTCAGGCCAGCTGGTACCGGGTCGAGCAGCCCGACGGCCGTATCGGCTACGTGGCCGCCGAGGCGGTGGTGCCCGCCGCCACACCCGCTCTGCGCAATGAGGCCCTAGCTTCGTCCGCCGACCTCTACGCCAACCCCACTGCTGTAGCCGTGCCCCTCGATACGCTACCGGCCCGGGCCCAGGTAGCGGTGCTGGGTGAGTTTCGCGGGTTTCGGCTGGTGCGCAGTGCTTCCGGCGCAATTGGCTGGCTGCCCACCACGCTGGCAACGAAAGGCTAGCTTACTTGTGCTTCACTTTTTATCCGCTCAGCCCCAATATAGCGGCAGCAGGCCGTATTGTTTGCTACGGACTGCTGATAAATACACATGCGGCAAATTCGCTTAATCCGACTACATGTATTTATTCATATTCCAGCCCATACACAAATGATTACAAGATATTTATGAAACGTATTCGACTTGTTTTATTCCTTGCAAATCCCACTTGATACAACTGGCTTTAAAATGGTATGTATCAAGCATAAAAAAGCCCCGCTGCCTGAGCAGCGGGGCTTTTTTATGCTGGGTTGGGTAGCCGGCCTACTCGGCAATAACTACCGCTTTTTGCAGCTTTTTGGCGTAGGCAATACGGCGCTCTTTCCCTCCGACGGTGATGTAGTCGAAGCCCACGGCGCGGGTGTCCTCCTTCACGGCCGACCACGACTGCGCATCAACTTCGGCGGGCTGGGCGGCAGTTTTGGGCACGGCGGGCTGGGTGAACCGGTCTTCGCGGAAGAAGTTATTCATGCCCTTGAGAATGGCAATTTCCTTGTCGCGCACCGTAGCGGCCTGCGGATCTTCCAGTTCCCGCTCGTCGAGCAGGGCCGTAGCGGGCATCACCTCTTTGCGCAGCGTGTCGCCGGCGCTGTTGACGATGATGAACCGGGCTTGGGCATTCAGGATTTTAGGGCCCTGAAGCTGCAGGATAAAGTTATCCTTGGTCTTAGTATTGGAGAAATAATGCGAGGCCCGCACCGTATTGAGCACGGTACGGCTGTTGAGGCGACTGGTCGCCGTGGGTGGCGTGTACACTTTATCCGCATTCTGCGAGGTGCCGACTTCCCGCTCGGTGTTGATACACGAGGTCAGGTGCAGCGACAAAACCGCAAAAGCAGCCGGGAGAACAAGTTTCTTCATTGTGGGGTAATCAACCATCTTCTATTCAGTTCGGCAAAGTACAAAAGTCCCGAGCAGCCTTGCTAACTGGACAGTGGTTCACTGCCAATTTTGTACCAAAGCAGGGTTGTTGGTTGCGTGTACCCAAAAAACGGGCCGAAGGTTGCCTTTTCGCGGCCGGGTATTTTACAAATTAAAGCCAGCCTAATTCCAGTCCCAGCACCCAGCGCGGCAGCTCCGGATACGCCTGCCCGGCCGGGCTCCGAAACACGTCGGAGAGGCGGTAGCGGCCACTCAGGGCGTAGCGGCTGGACCCCAGACGCAGGCCGACCCCGTAGCTCCAGCGGCGCAGGAAATCGAGGCCGTGCTCGGAAACCGTCACGCGCTTGGCGCCCTGGCCTGGCCGGTCCTCGTAGTAGTGCGTGGTGCTGATAACCCAGCCGCCCCAGCCGCCCACGTCCAGGTAGCGGCCAATAACGTTGCCGCGCCGCCCCTGGTTGAGCCGCACGAAGCCTTCGAGCTGGGCTTGAGGCAGAGCCAGGTATTCACGGTGATGCTGAGCGGCGTTGGGCACGAGCTTCTGCGCGTTCTGGGCCAGGTGGTAGGCCACCCGGGTGTAGCGCAGATCCAGCCCCACCGCCAGCCGCTGCGACACCCGGAACTTGTTGCGCAGGCCCAGGGCGAATTCCGCGGAGCTGCCGTAGCGCAGCGCGGCTCCCGGCCCCGCGGCTGGCCCCGCCACCAGGCCGTAACCCAGGTAGAAGTGGTTGTAGTATGCCCGGTTGGGCCCAAACACGCTGCGCACCGTATCGGCCCCGGGTTGCTCCTGGAGCAGAATACGCTGAGCCTGGATGGGCACAATTACGGCCGTCAAAGCCGCCGTCAGCAGTAGTAGGCGTCGTCTCATGGCCTGGAATAGCTTTGGGTAATGCCCCGGTAGCACACCCGCACCGTGTCGCCGGACTGCAGGGTACGCAACGGAATCTGCAGCACGGCCCGCTGCGTTACTTCGCGCACTTCGTAGGAGCGCAGCACGCCGCGCCGGTCGGCCACGTGCCAGTAGAGGTAGCCGGGGCGCACCAGCGGCACCAGTGGCTCGGGCTCCTGGCTGGGTTGACTCTGGGTGAGCTGCCGCTCGCCCTGCTGCTTAAGCGGCGGCGCCAGCTCCTCCCGTCCCACGGCCGGCACCTTCCGGGCCGACCCCACCAGCGCCACGGAATCGGAATAGAGCGGCAGCACCTGGGCCGGAATAACGGCCGCCTCGGACCGGATCAGCACGGCCAGCACGGTATCCTGGCGAATAAAGTCGACGGTAGGCGGCGCGGCCCCAGCAGTACTTTTGGGGTCCAGAAACGCGCTGGCGCGGGGCAAGCCATAGCCGTGGGCGTAGTCGAAATACGGGTATAAGTCGGCACTGGCCTGGAGCTGCTTAAACAGCTGCATTACGGTCAGGCTGCGGTTGTGCTGCCAGGCGCAGGCCGCAAAGCCCACCAGCAGCGGACTGGAAAAGGACGTGCCCTGGGTGCGCACGTAGCCACCCGGCGCGGCGGCCAGCACCGTCCCGAAGGCAATAACGTTGGGCTTGAGGCGCTGGTCGGCGCTGGGGCCGTAGCTGCTGAAGTCGATATGCAGGTAAGTGTCCGGGTCGAGGCCCCCCACGGTCAGTACCGAGTCGGCGTCGGCGGGCGTGCCGATGGTATGCCAGTCGGGGTCTTCCCCGTCGTTGCCGGCGGCATTTATCACCAAGATTCCTTTGCGCACGGCCATTTCGGCGGCCCTCGAAACCAGGCTGGTGTGCCCGTTCATCTGCTCGGGGAAGTAGCGCCGGTCGGTATAGCCCAGCGAGGAGTTGATGATGTCGGCCCCGTTGCGGTCGGCCCACTCGGCGGCGGCCAGCCAGGCTTCTTCCTCGGCGTAAATTTCACGGGTCAGCCGCTCGGTGCGGGCCAGCAGAAACTCGGCCTGGGGCGCCAGCCCCAGCGGCGTACCGTCGGGCAGCCGGCCGGCAATGCACGAAAAAACCTCGGTGCCGTGGGTGCCGCCCACAAACACGTTGGGGCTGCGGCGCACGAAATCGTAGGTGGCCACCACGCGCTTTTCGCGGTGCACCTGCTCGAAAGCCGGATGGCGCACGGCGCCCACGAAACCTACGTCGAAGATGGCAATGCGTAGCCCCTGCCCGGCCAGCCCCGCCTGCTGAAACAGCGGCCCGCCCAGACTGGCCGTCTGCCGGCGGGCCAGCTGCCGGTCGTCGGCCGAAATGGTAGGCGTACCCCGCTCAGCCGTGCCGGGCTGCCCGGCGGCCAATCCCGGGCGTCTCTCCCACTGCTCCACGCTGGCCACGCCCGGTAATTGGCGCAGGTGCGCGACCTGAGCGGGCGTGGCGTGGCAGGCCACGGCGTTAAACCAACGACTGACCAGCGTCACGGAATCGACTGTGGCCCTGATCTGGCGCAGAAAGTCGGCCCGCACGGGAAAGTCGGTGCTGTCGGCGGCGGGCAGGCGCTGGCGCCGACGGCGGGCCTGGGCCGCCGGGGAAAAGTACGTGGCGGGGTCGAACCGCACCCCGGCCTTATGGCGCAGGCGCACCCAGTAGCGGGCCACGGGCGCGGCCGGTGGCGTGGGCGCGGCTTGCAGCGCCGGACCGCCCAGCAGCAAACAGCAGGCAGCAACTTGGCCCCAGCGGGCAGCAGACCAACGAATACCCTTCAACAAAGCAATATGGGATGGGAGATGGAAGCGGAAGGTACGACGAGCCCGCGAAAATGGGTTTTTTGCCGCCCATTTTCCGTTGCTTGGCCCGGGAAACTCCGTAACGGCTGGCCGGAAGCTCGACAACTCAGGCTCATTCCCTGCCGTTTGAAGGGGCTCAACGCAGTACACCGTATTTAATCATATATGAACCGCTCCTTCCTTCGCCCCACCGTTGCCTTCGCCCTTAGCGCCAGCCTGTTAGTACTGAATACCGGCTGCGTGTCCCAAAAGAAATTCACCACCCTGCAAAGCCAGTACGACGAGCTGACCAAGTCGCGGGAGCAGCTGCAGGCCCAGAAAACGGCCCTGGAGCAGGAAAAAGCCCGCAGTGAAGATGCCCTGCGCTCCAACCTGCTCAACAAGAACCAGCAGGTGAATCAGCTCAACGACAACCTTAGCGGCGCCCAGCAGGCCAACACCCGCCTTTCCGCCGACCTGCGCTCCAAGGAAGAGCGCATTGCCGAAATGCAGCGCATTCTGGACCAGAAAGATGCCGCCGTGAAGGCGCTGCGCCAGAAAGTAGGCGACGCCCTACTCGGCTTCAACGCCCAGGACCTCACGGTGAACGTGAAAAACGGCAAGGTGTACGTGTCGTTATCGGAACAGCTGCTGTTCAAGTCGGGCTCGACGAAAGTGGACCCCAAGGGCCAGGAAGCCCTGAAAAAGCTGGCTACGGCCCTGCAAGGCAATCAGGACGTGAACGTGCTGGTAGAAGGCCATACCGACAACGTGCCGATTACCAAAGGCACCCTGGGCATGAAGGATAACTGGGACCTGAGCGTGTTGCGCGCCACAGAAATCACCCGCATCCTGACCGACTCGGGCCTGAGCCCGGCCCAGGTGACGCCCTCCGGCCGCTCGCAGTACGTGCCGGTAGCCGCCAACACCACGCCGGCCGAAAAGTCGCTGAACCGCCGCACCGAAATCATCCTGACGCCCAAGCTCGACGAGCTGTTCCAGATTCTGGAGGCCAATTAGAACCAAGGATTACGGCGGATTGGTCTGATTGTGTGAATGGTCCGCTGCCGGATTTCTTGCCAGCACTGTTTGAAAAAGGCGCTGCTTCTGGGAAGCAGCGCCTTTTTGCTTTTAGCCCGGCAGCTCAAATTCCTGCACGTTGCGCCACTGCTGGCCGTCGTGGCGAAAAAGCACGAAGCTGCGCACCTCGAACGTAGCCTGGTAGTGCCGGGTGGCAAACAGGCGGCGCAATTCGGGTACGGCGCTGGCGGGCAGGTCGCGGGTAGCCAGGGTCATGTGGGGCGTGAAGGGGCGGTTTTCGCGGGGTATTTCGGGCAGGTGGGCGGCGCACCACGCCGTAAGAGCCGCGTGAAACTGTTGCACGGCGTCGGGGCGGCTCACCTGCACATACAGGGTGCGGTTGCCAAACCACCGGAAATCCTGCAGCCCCACCGAAAAGCGGGCCTGGGTCTGAGCGAATTCGGCTAGGGCCGTACGCAGCTGGGCCTCATAGGCATCGGGCTGGCGCAACGGTGGAATCAGGGTGATATGCGGGGGCAGGCGCACCGCATTGCGGCTGCCGGTGAGCTGGTGCACCTCTTGTTTCATGGCCCAGACGTCCGCGAAAACCGGCTCAGGGGCGAGTATGGCGACAAGGAACATATGCTAAATGTGCTACCGTGTTGAATGTGTGAAGCGGGCTACTGCGTGTCCTTGCGAGCCGTAAGTCGAAGCCATCCGCCCGCTGAAATGTGCTGCACCCTCACAAGTAAAAAGCCCTTTCCCGTATGCTAACGGAAAAGGGCTTTCTGGGTATAAGGTTGCTTAGTCCTTCGCGGCGGCCGGATGGCTCCGCGCCGCTCGCAAGGACACACAGGCATCAGCGCATTAAAGCTTACAAGCCGTACTTGCTCAGCAAATAAATCAGGGAGGCCATGCTGGCGCCGCCCAGTTCCAGCTCGCGGCGGTTCACCTTGTCGAAGGTGTCGGCGGCGGTGTGGTGAATGTCGAAGTAGCGCTGGTCGTCGCAGTCGTAGCCGATGAGGGCTTTGGTCTGGTCTTTCAGCGGCTCGATGTCGGTGCCGGAGTGGCCGGCTTTGAATTCGGTGCTGCCGTAGGGCCGGAACAGCGGCTGCCACTGCTGAACCTTCTTAACCGTGGCGGCCGGGGCCTCGATGTTGAAGCCGCGGGGCGTGAATCCGCCCCCGTCCGACTCGATGGCCGCCAGGTGCTTTTCGCCGGCCGCCTTGGCCAGCTCCGCGTATTTGTTGCCGCCGCGCACCCCATTTTCCTCGTTCATGAACATCACGGCCCGCACGGTGCGCTCGGGCTTCAGGCCCGACGCCTTCAGCAGGCGCAGCGCCTCAATGCTCTGCACGCAGCCCGTGCCGTCGTCGTGGGCACCCTGGGCCAGGTCCCAGGAGTCGAGGTGGCCGCCCACCACGATGACCTCGTTGGGGTACTTGGAGCCCTTGATTTCGCCTACCACGTTGTAGCTTTTCACTTCGGGCAGGGTTTCACAGGCCATTTCCAGCTCGAAGGTGAGGCCGGGGCTGGCTTTGAGCAGCTGGCTGAGCTGGTCGGCGCCGTTGGTGCTCAGGGCCGCGGCCGGAATCTTGCTTACCTTCTCGTCGTAGCGCATGGTGCCGGTGTGGGGAAAGTCGTCGTGGGCCAGCGTGAGGGAGCGGACCAGGGCCCCGACGGCCCCGCGCTTGGCGGCTTCGATGGCCCCGTTGCGGCGCTGGTCGCCGGCTTCCCCGTAGGCCTGGCCGGTTTCGATGTAGGTCGGGTTCATGGGCCGGTTGAAGAACACGAACTTGCCGCGGACCTTGTCGTCGGGCAGGGCGGCCAGCTCGGCCCAGCTTTTCACTTCCACTACCTGCGCCTTGAGCTTGCCGTTGGTGCCCACCGAGCCACCCAGGGCGCAGACGCTCATGTCGATGCCCTTGCCTTTGTCGCCCTTGATTTCGGCTTTTTCCTTGGCCCCGCGCACCCAGTGGGGCACCATCACCTCCTGCAGATACACCCGGTCGAGCCCGAGCTTTTCCATGGTGGTTTTGCTCCACTGCACGGCCTGCTCGGCCTGGGGCGAGCCGCTGAGGCGCCCCCCAATAGTGCCCGTGAGGTAGCGCAGATTTTCGTAGCTCTGCCCGTTGAGCAGGGCCTCATTGTAGATTTTGCGCAGGTTCAGGGAGTCCGATTTGAGGCTGGCCGCCGTCTGGGCCTGAGCCGATAACGTGAAGAAGCCCAGGCCGGCCAGGAGCAGCCCGCGGCGAAATAATACGCGCATAAGCAACGAAATTCAGCGAAGAGAAAACGGTAGAACAAACCTCCAGCCGCCGAAAAAGGCGTTTGGCGGCGGACTAAGGTAACAGGAAAGATGGGCGGGCTGCGTAAGGCGGCTACTTTTTTGGCAGCAAACCGCGCTCCTGCAGGACCGGGGCCAGCGGCCCGGTGCGGCGCACCAAAGGCACTAGCTCCTCGTAGGGCAGCACTACTTCCAGAAACCGGTCGGCGTGGCCAGCCCCCGGCTCGCCCAGGGTGGCCGCGTCCCGGTCGTCGTAGGTGAAGACCAGGCCCGCCGGCGCCAGCACGAAGCCCCCGACGGGCAGCGGCGGCGCGGCCCCGCCGAGCGGCCCATAGCCGGGCGCGGCGGCCAGGGCCCGTTTCAGGCCCCGTCGGAACAGGGCCAGCAGCCGTTTCTGGTAGCCGGCCACCAGCAGATCTGCCAAGCGCAGGCGCTGGCCGGTGCGCAAATCGAACGTGGTGCCGTCGTACCACTCGTGCGGGTGGTAGTCGGGCCCCTGCTGGAAGCTCGACACGCGCAGGACGGAAAACAGGTTGTGGCCGTTGTAGACCACGTCGCCGACGCCGTGAAACTGGTAGCCGTTGTGCTGCAGCTGCCGGCGGGCCAGCAGGGTATCCAGGTACAGGGGCATCAGCTCGGGGGCAAAGGGCGCGGCCAGGGCCCGGCGCAGGCGCTGCTCGGCCACCGGGTTATTGGGCAGGCTGACCCGCACGTAGAGCTGGTGAAAAAAGGCCGAATCCAGCGGAATGTAGCTCGTATCGCGCCGAACGGTGTAGCGCACCATTTCCCACAGGTCCTGCTCGTAGCGGGCCGCGCCGGCGTAGGTTTCACGCAGCACAAACGGGTACTGGTGCCGGCCGTCGGCATTTTCCCAGGTGCCCTTCAGCTGGGCCGGGGCCTTGGCAGGCAGGCGGAGGCGGCCGGTCAAGTCCCCGGCCGGGGTTTCGCACAGATGTAATGTGCGGGCCCCCGGGCGCGCATCGAGGCGCACTTCCAGCCACCGACCCGACCGGTCGTAGTAAAAAGCGCCGGTGTAGCTGCTATTAGCCGAGTCCAGCTCAATGGTCACGGGCTGCTTGCCGATGGTGCCCCGCAGCCGGCGCGGCCCCGGATACCGCTCGTGCACGAGCTGGTTGGGGCGGGTCGCACTATCCAGGGGCCCCACCAGGCTAAACTTGCGGGCCAGGGTATCGACCACAACGGCCGGCGGCCGGGCCGGGTCGGCGGGCTGGGTCACGCCCTGGGCCACCGACACGCAACTGCCGCTCAGCAGCCCCCCCAGGAGCAGCAGGCGCACTCGGCTCATTTGCTGGCGGGTACTGCCGACGCGGCGCCGTAGGGTTGGGCCTTCGCGGTGGCAGTGCCGGTAGCGGGCAGGGTTACTTCCAGCAGGTTGCTGAACTCGTCGTCGGCCACGGTGGGCACGGGGCGCGGGGCGCCCAGCGCCTCGACCGTTTCCAGAATGGTGTTGGAATGGCCCACGACCAGCACTTTCTTGCCCGCATATTCGGCCTTAATTCGCTCGACCAAGGGGCCAAGCTGCCGGGCATCATACACCTGGGGCGTCAGGTTCAGGGCCGTGGCCAGGGGCGCGGCCGTGGTGCGGGTACGGATGGTGTTGGTGGTGAAAATGGCCACGATAGGCTCCCGGCCCAGCTTTTCGCGCAGGGCCTGGGCCCGCTGCTCCCCGGCCGGGGTCAGAGCCGGGTCGGCGAGGCCGGGCGTGGGGTCTTTTTCGGCGTGGCGCACGATGTAGACCGTAGTAGCCGGAGCAGCGGCGGGCTTGCTGGCCGCGCAGCCCAGCAGCAGGTTGGTGGCCACGAGGAGCAGCGCGGCGAAGGAAGCGGCGCGCCGGGGCAGAGAAAAGGTCGGTTTCATAGGGGAAGATCTTATTTCAGGCTTAGAATCTGTTGCAGCTCGGCGGCCGACACGGTCAGCAGGCCGACTTTGGGCAGCCGCTCGGTGAGGATGCGCCAGTTGGGGTCAGCACGAAAAATGGGCTTCAGCAAAGCCAGGGCGGCGGGCACCTGCTGCTTGTTGGCCAGCGTAATGGCGTGCCAGTACTTCATTTCCAAGTTTTCCGGAAACATCTTCTCAGCCGCCTCATACTCGGCAATGGCCTTGGGCATGTCGTTTTTTTCCACGGCCAGGTCGCCGGCATTCATGTGGTCGTAGGCGCGGGTGAGGCGCAGCAGGCGGGCCAGCTCGGGCAGGGGCGCGGCGTGGTCTTCCACCCGCAGGTCGATGAGCCGGTCGTCCCAGGGTGCGGCTGTGGCCTTGCCGCGCACCACCAGCAGGGCCGCCGACTGCTTGCCGCGAATGTCGCCGCCCGCGGCCTGGGCCGCTTCCAGCGCCGACAGCACCCGCTCGGCGAAGGGCAGTTTGGCGTTCTGCTCGTAGGCCCGGGCCATGGCGGGCCACACCTTGTCGTTGAGCATCATGTTGGCCTGCACCGAAAACTGGCTGCCTTTCTGGTGGCCGGCCAGATCCACGCACTTTTTGCCGGTGTGGGTGGCCACGTTGCCCCGGGCATCCACAATGGCTACCTGGCGCACGTCGCGGCCTTCATCGGTGCTCAGCAGCTCGTCGAGGGCCTGCTGGGCGGTTTTGCCGCTTTTCAGCAACGCCAGGCCGCGGGTGCCGAACGACTTATTGGTAAACGACTGGGTGGCTACCACGCCCACACCGGCCTCGCCCCAGCTCACGGCCGTGCCCACCGAAAACCAGTGGCTCTGCACGGCTACGGCCATGTCGCCGGTGGCCGGGTCGCGGGCCACGATGGAAAAAGTGTGGGCCAGCGGGTCGGAGGCCGTGTAGACCTGCGCAGTAGCGGCCCGGCCCAGGCCCAAAGCCAGCAGGGCCGCCGTGAAAAAGCGAAAATTCGGGAGCATGAAGAAAGGAGCTGTAGCGTGAATCGGGCCGGGAAGATAAAGCACAAACGCATCTGGGCACGCGAGGCTGCTTCGGGCAAGTGGACCGATTGCATCCGTAGATTGTTTGTACCAAAGCAGGCTGTACCAATTGATTTTTGGTACAGCCTGCTTTGGTACAACCACACCGCTGGGCTTTGGGCTGGCATGCACCTAAACGGCACAAGCCCCGAAAGGTGGTTTCGGGGCTCGTGACCATTCGTAGTGCGGCTTACTTCTTCGTGGCCTTCTTGGCGGCCGGCGCGGCTTTGGCTTTCCGGGCGGGCTGCGGCGAGGTCGTTTTTTTCGGCGGCGCGGTCTTCTCCCCTTCCAGGGCCAGCTGCCAGTCCTCGTTCATCTGGGCCAGGCCGTAGAGGGCCGTCAGATCGAACTGGCAGGGCACGATGGAAATGTAGTTGTGGGTCAGGGCAAACTCGTCGGTATCCTCGCCTTTGTCCTCGTTCTCGAATTTGCCGATCAGCCAGTAGTAGGGCCGGTTGTGCGGGTCGTAGCGCAGGTCAAACTCCTCGTTCCACTTGGCCCGGGCTTGGCGGCAGAGCTTGGCGCCGGCAATAGGTGCGGCCTGTTTCTTGGGAAAGTTGACGTTCAGGGCCGTGCCCACGGGAATACCATTGGCCAGCGCCTGGCGCGTGAGGTGCTCCACCCACTCCTCGGTGTGGGAAAAATCAGCCTGGTGACCATAGTCGCACAGGGAGAAGCCGATGGCGGGCAGCCCCTCGATGGCAGCCTCAATGGCGGCCGACATGGTGCCCGAGTACAGCACGTTCACCGAGGAGTTGGAGCCGTGGTTGATGCCCGACACCACCAGATCGGGCCGCCGGTCTTTCAGCACCACGTTCTTGGCCAGCTTCACGCAGTCGGCGGGCGTGCCGCTGCACTCGTAGGCCTCGATGCCCTCGAAAATGGTGCTCGGGTCGAGACGCAGGGAGGTGCCGATGGTGATGGCGTGGCCCATGCCCGACTGGGGCGAGTCGGGCGCGACGACCACTACTTCCCCGATACGGCGCATCACGCGCACCAGCATGGCAATGCCGGGGGCGGTAATGCCGTCGTCGTTGGAAATCAGAATCAGCGGTTTGCGGGCTTTCGTAGGCACGGGCGGCTTGGTTTTAAGGGAAAGAATAGGCGGGCAAAGGTACACAAGGCCCGGGTTTGGGTTGTTAGCAGCAGGTAAAGCTGCTCTATACGTCAACGCGCGGCGCATTGCCGCCGTATTTTCTGCCAACCATGACCAACTACTCCTTTTTCTGCGCGGCCCTGCTCCTCTCGCTGGGCGCCTGCGACTCGCCCTCGGGCCGCACCCCGGCCTCGTCGGCCGGCGCGGAGGCTCCTTTCGCCGGGGGCACCGGCGCCACCGACCCGGCCGCGCTGGAGCCATCTTCGTCGGGGGCCCGCCTCCCCGATTCGCTGCACCTGATCAGCCCGAGCCAGGTGGGGCGCCTGCGCCTGAATATGAAGGAGCAGGAGCTGCTGGCCGTGGTGCCGGCCGGGCAGCTCACCAAAACCTCGTACCAATATAAAGGCGTTACCTACCCGGCCTACCGCCTACGCGACGCCCAGCAGCCCAAGGCCCCGGAAACCATTCTGGAGTTTATCAGCGGCCCCGATTCGGTGTTTACCCTGCGCCGCATCCGGGTGTACGACCCGCAGTACCGCACGGCCGAGGGCATTGGCGTCGGCTCGCCGTTCGGGGCAGCCCGCCAGGTATACGGCCTCACCCGCGTGCGGCAGGACGAGGACGATTTTGTAGCCATATCGGGCCAGATGCGTATAGGCTGGATTCTGGACGAAAAATCGTTGCCCGCCGGCCACGGCACCGACATGAGTACGGCCGACATTCCGCCGGCCACCCGCATTATCGGGGTGCGGGTGCGCTAGCTCATCCGCAGGCATATGGGATTCCACCATAATTCTTGTACTTTGGCAACGATGGTGGTACCGCTATATACCTCTTTCCTCACCTCCCAAGCCCCGTCGACTATCCCTTCCTTGCCATATGGTCTTGTTTGAAAACCGCTACCGCTACCACGATCTGGGCCTTTTGCTGCTTCGCATCGGGATTGGGGTGATGTTCACCATTCATGGCTACCCCAAGCTAATGGGCGGCCCGGCAATGTGGACGCAAGTAGGAGGCGTGATGAAAATGGTCGGCCTCGACTTTGCTCCCGCCGCCTGGGGCCTGGTGGCGGCCCTGGCCGAAGCCGTGGGCGGGCAGCTGCTGGCGCTGGGCCTGTTTTTCCGGGTGGCCTGCGCCTTTCTGCTGGGCACCATGATTATGGCCACGCTCATGCACCTGCTCAGCGGCGACGCCTTTCAGGCCTACTCCCACGCCCTGGAGTCGGCTATTCTGTTTCTGGGCCTGTTGTTCGTGGGCCCCGGCAAGTACAGCCTCGACCAGGTACTGTTTCCGGCCCGGCGCCGCCTGTACTAATACTCCCGCGCGGGCGCCGGGCGTAAACCGGCAGTTTAGCTTTAGCTTCGCGGCTCTTTGCTACTTTCGCCCGCATGCTTGCTTTCCTGCTTTCCACGCTTCTGGCCGTTTCCGGCCCCACTTCTTCGGCGGGAGCCGACTGGCGCACGCCCTTTGAAAAAGGCAACGGCAACACGACTACCACCCACGCCGAGTGCATTGCCTACTACCAGCGTCTCGACGCGGCCTACCCGGAAATAACGCTGCGTGAGGCCGGCACCACCGATATCGGCCTGCCCCTGCACGAGGTGGTGGTTTCCCTCGACGGGGATTTCGACCCGGCCTCGGTGCGGCAGAAAAACCGGCGGGTGGTCTTTATTCAGAACGGCATTCACCCCGGGGAGCCCGAGGGCATCGATGCGGCCATGATGCTGGCCCGCGACTACGTGCAGAAAAAGGAGCTGCGCCGGCAGCTGGCCGATGTAACGCTGGTTATCATCCCGATTTACAATGTGGACGGGGCCCTGAACCGCAACTCCACTACCCGCGCCAACCAGAACGGGCCCGAGAGCTACGGCTTCCGCGGCAATGCCCGCAACCTGGACCTGAACCGCGACTACATCAAGCAGGACTCGCGCAATGCCCGCGCCTTTGCCCAGCTGTTTCAGCGCTGGCAGCCCGACGTGTACGTGGACACCCACACCTCCGACGGGGCCGACTACCAGTACACGATGACCCTCATTGCCACCCAGAAAGACAAGCTGCACCCCGTGCTGGGCCAGTACCTGACGCGCCGCCTGCTGCCGGCCCTGTACGGGGGCATGGACAAGCGCAAGACGCCCCTGACGCCCTACGTGGACTTCGAGGGCCGTACGCCCGACGCCCGCGGCCTGCAGGGCTTCCTGGAGACGCCCCGCTACTCCACCGGCTACACTACCCTGTTCAATACCATCGGGTTTGTGACCGAAACCCACATGCTGAAGGCCTACACCCCGCGCGTGAAGGCCCAGTACGACTTTCTGGATCTGCTGATCCGGGCCGTGCACCAGGATGCGCCGGTCCTGGCCCTGGCCCGCACCCAGGCCAATGCGCAGCTGCAAACCCAGACCCAGTTCCCCCTAGCCTGGGCCCTCGATACCACCGTGGCGGAGAAAGTGAGCTTCCGGGGTTACGAGGGCAAAACCAAGGCCAGTGAGGTGAGCGGGCAGCCCCGCCTGTACTACGACCGGAAAGCGCCCTTCACCCGCAGCATCAACTACTACAACACCTTCCGGCCCACCGTGAGCGTCTCGCGGCCCCAAGCCTACATTATTCCCCAGGCCTGGGGCGAGGTGGTGGACCGCCTGCGCCTGAGCAACGTGCAGCTACGCCGCCTCACCCGCGACACGACCCTGACCACGGAAGTCTACTACATTGCCGACTACAAAACCGGCCAGCGCCCCTACGAGGGCCACTACCTGCACACCAAGGTAGAATTGCGCACCGAGCAGCAGCCCCTCACCTTCCGCCGCGGCGACTACGTGGCCACCCTCGACCAACCCGCCGCCCGCTACCTCATCGAAACCCTGGAACCCCAGGCTACCGACTCGTTCTTCGCCTGGGGCTTTTTCGACGGCATTCTGCAGCAGAAGGAATACTTCTCCGACTACGTGTTTGAGGACGTGGCCGCCGAGCTGCTAAAGCGCGACCCGGCCCTGAAGCAGCGCATGGACAAGCTGCGGGCCGCCAACCCCGCTTTTGCCGCCAGCGGGGCCGCCCAGCTCGACTTTATGTACCGTCAGTCGCCCAACTACGAAAAGTCGCACCTGCGCTACCCCGTGGTGCGCTGGCAGGGCGGCGCTTTGCCGGTGGAGTAGCTATTGAGTTATTACAAAAGCAGAATGTCATCCGAGCTTGCGAGGAACCTCGCCTGCTGACGTTGCCACAGTAATCAGGTTACCATTGCCCACGAGATTCCTCGGCTTCGCCCGGAATGACGTTTTTTTACTACCCTAACAAGTAGCAATCAACACCCCAACAACCAAAGCCCATGTCCATCCTCCAGCTCGATAATCTTTCCAAGCGCTACGGTAGCACGGTGGCCCTGCGCGGGCTGAGTCTGCAGGTGGAGCCGGGCAGCGTGTATGGCTTGCTGGGCCCGAATGGCAGCGGCAAAACCACTACGCTGGGCCTAGCCCTGGGCGTGCTGCGGGCCGATGGCGGCATGATCCGCTGGTTTGGGCAGCCCATGTCCAGCCAGAGCAAGCGCCGCGTGGGAGCTTTGCTCGAAACGCCCAACTTTTTTCCCTACCTCTCGGCCCGGCAGAACCTATTGCTGGCCGCCGACGTGAAGCAGGCCGACCCCAAAACCGTGGACGCGGCCCTGGACCTGGCCGGCCTCACAGCGCGTCAAAAAGACCCGTTTCGCAGCTTTTCGCTGGGCATGAAGCAGCGCCTGGCCCTGGCCTCCACCCTGCTCGGCACCCCGGATGTGCTGGTGCTCGACGAGCCCACCAACGGCCTCGACCCCCAGGGCATTGCCGAAGTGCGGGAGCTGATTCAGCGCCTGGCCGCCCAGGGCAAGACCATCATTATTGCCAGCCACCTGCTCGATGAGATTGAAAAGGTCTGCACCCACGTGGCGGTGCTGCAGCGCGGCGAGCTGCGGGCCGCAGGCCCCGTGAGCAGCATTCTGGCTTCTTCCGACCGGGTGGTCCTGCGCGTGGAGCCCGAGCTGGGCCCATCGTTGCTGCATGCCCTGGGCCAGCTGCCCTGGGTACGGGATGTGCGCCCCGAAACCGGGGGCGGCCACAGCGCCGAGCTGACTCCCGGCCACTCGCCCGCCGAGCTGAACCGTGCCCTCTTCGCCAGCGGCGTGGTGCTGGCCGGCCTGGAAGTACGGCAGCGCAGCCTCGAAGCTCAGTTTCTGGAACTCACGAAATGAGCTGAGATAGTGAACTGGTGAGAGGGCGAGTTGTCGTTCTGCTGGCGCTAATTGCGCGGCTTGCACAGCTCGAACCACAACTCACCACCTCACTATCTCACCATTCTGTGCCCCCAGCCCGACAACTCACCATTTCCCCACCTCACCACCTCCCTACTCTCATGCTTCGCGCCGAACTTCGTAAGATTTTGCCCTACCGGACCGTCTGGGTTATTCTGGGGCTGTATGTGCTGCTGCTGGCGGGCTTCGTGTCGGTGGGGGGCAGCGTAACGGTAAACGGGCAGCAGTTTGGCAACACCCTGTATTCCTTTCCCGAGTTGTGGAGCCGGCTGGCTTACATGGCCAGCTACTTTAACCTGCTGCTGGGCATCGTGCTTATCATTCTCATTACCGACGAATTTCAGTTCCGCACCTTCCGCCAGCAGGTCATCGATGGCCGCTCGGTGGCGGGGCTGGTGCAGGGCAAGCTGGCCGTGTCGGGGCTACTGGCGGGCTTTGGGGTAGTGGGCGTGCTGGCCGTCGGGCTGTTTTTTGGCCTCACCCGCTCGCCCGAAACCATCGGCCGCGCCCCCGAAACCATCGGGGCCGTGCTGCTCTACGGCATTCAGGCCTTGGGCTACCTCTCCGTGGCTGGCCTGGTAGGCTTTCTGCTGCGCAAGGGCGGCCCGGCCTTTCTGGGCTTTTTCCTCTACGCCTGGGTTGTGGAGCCCCTGCTGCGCCTGACCACTCCCGACGAAATTGACCGCTACTTTCCGGTCAAGATTTTCGACAGCCTCACGCCCACCCCCGGTCAGGAACTGCTCAGCACCCTCACCGGCCCCTCCACGGCCTTGCTGCCCACCCAGGCCGCTCCCTTGGCCGTTTTCTACATCGGCCTGTGCTGGCTACTGAGCTATCTACTGCTCCGCAGCCGGGACTTGTAAAGCCGTCAACAGCGTCAGCAACGATCGAGACGCAAGTATGCGTCTCTACAGCAGGCAACGAATAAGCCCCACACAAAAAGAGCCCTGGCAATTTGCCAGGGCTCTTTTTGTCAAACATTGCCGCCGCCTACTTCGCGTCCTTCTGCAGGGAGTTGGCGTAGTTCACGATGAAGGCTAGGTCTTTGGCTTCGGTGAAGTTGAGGCGGTTGTCCTTAGCGTATTTCTCGATTTGCTTGGCCTGCTGCCGGAAGATGGCCAGCAAATCCTTTCTCGGACTGCGCAGCGGCAGCACGTTGCCATTGGGCATGCCCAGGTAGAATTTGTCGTCAATTTCGACATAGGTACCGCTGTAGGCCCCCGCCGCCCCGTACCCACCCGGCCCCATATACGCCCGCTTTTCTATCTGCACTTCGCGGCGTAGCAGCACATTGGGACCGCTGCTGAGCTGCTCGAAAAAGCCCGGCGACTTGAAGTCGCTGTAGTCGTTGTCGTGGTTCCAGCGGTAGGTGCGGTACACCCGCACCAGCTCCGCGTCTACCCGCCCCCGGCGGATCTGCCTTCCAATTCCCGGACCCGAATACCATGGGACGCCGTAATAATATCCCTGGCGGGCATCAAAGAAATCGTACTGTTCGGCACTGCGGCGCTGCTGCTTTTCGCCCTTCACCGCGAAGCTCTCAATGGCTACGGCCGAGAGCGTGCTCATGGTATTGTCGGGGAAAGTAATACGCACTACGTCTTCGCTGTGGTGCAGGGACAGCGCCCCCTGCAGCGTATCGCCATTGGTGAGCAACACTGTGCTGCCCGCAAATTCCTGCACGTAATAGGTGCGCTGCGCGTGCGCGCTGTGCCCCCCCGGAAACAGGCCCGTGAGCAGCAGCAAAAGGAGGTAGCGTGGTACTTTCATAAGGGAAGAAAGATAGAGTAAAAATGGGTTAATGGCACACAAGCCGGGCTTTTTCGGGTGGACGGACTCGTACCTGCTAACCACGCACCCGCCGGCTTACGTTCAATCGGCAGCCCACTCCTGGTACGCGGATCAGGCTCTACTCCGGCGGCCCGGGTGGCTGAGCGGCAGCGGGCGGCAATAGCGCGGCCAGGGCAGCAGCTCCGGCTTCCAGGGCTTCGGCCCGCACCCGCAGTAGGTGCCACTCGGCGGCCCGGCCCGGACCAAACTGCCGGCCCCGCCCCCGTAACCAGTTCCGGAGCGGGGTCTGGTCGTCTTCTGCCCGGGAACTGGCGGGTGCCGGCAGCCCGGCCAATATTGCCGCTGTGGCTTCTAGCCAGCGGCTGGCATACACGGCCCGCGCCGTGAGGGGCCGTATCCTCCCCCAGCAGCTCACAAAACTTGTCTAAAATTTAAGTTTCGTGAACGTTGAACCACTTTCTTAAGCTCCGCCGAGGTTGCAGCGCCACAGTGCTGAGTTGTAAAGCGTGCAGTGAAAGCCGTCTATCTACAGGTGCGTCATTTTTCCCGTATGCATTCCCGCATTATGAACAGGTCTTCCCCATGATGAATGGTATAGATGAAGTCCTGGTCTGAAAAGTTCGTACTGGCGCTATTGCTTGGCTCCAGTTGGCGAAGAGATTCGACATCGACCGTACGTAGGCTAAGGTCTTGTGTAATGGAAGATAGACGCGTTCAACCAAACGCTGGTTTAGGTTAAAATGAGCGGCGTGTGCCGCTTAATGGGCTATAGCTTACGTTGTTTGGCAGGCCGCCAACGATACAAAAAAGCGTTTCAGCCATAAGCTGAAACGCTTTAAAATTTGGGCAAGCCCCCGCCCATCATCGAACAGGGGCTTTATTCCTGGCTAAAGCAGGTTGGGATATTCTTCTTCCCACTGCTACCGCACCGGCACCACCGAGTCGGGGTCGATGTGGGGGGTGCGGTCCTTGGTCAGGATGGTGTGGCCCAGCTTGTCGCGCTTGGTGGTCAGGTAGCGCTCGTTGTGGGCATTGGCGGCAATTTCAATCGGTACCGTGTCCACGATTTCGAGGCCGTAGCCCACCAGGCCGGTACGCTTGCGGGGGTTGTTGGTGAGCAGGCGCATCTTGCTGATGCCCAATTCACGCAGAATCTGGGCGCCCACGCCGTAGTCGCGCTCGTCCATGCCGAAGCCCAGCTCCAGGTTGGCTTCTACCGTGTCGCGGCCCTGCTCCTGCAGCTTGTAGGCCCGCAGCTTGTTGAGCAGCCCAATACCGCGGCCCTCCTGGTTCATGTACACAATCACGCCGCGGCCTTCCTCCTCGATGCGCTGCATGGCGCGGTGCAGCTGGGGGCCACAGTCGCAGCGGCAGGAGCCGAAGATGTCGCCGGTCACGCAGGAGCTGTGCACGCGCACTAGCACGGGCTCGTCGCCGCTGATGTCGCCTTTGACCAGGGCCAGGTGCTGGGCGTTGGTCGAGCGCTGGGTGAAGGCTACCAGCTCGAAGTCGCCGTGCTCGGTGGGCAGCTGCACTTCAATGTCGCGGGTGATGAGGCTTTCCTTCTGCAGGCGGTACTTAATCAGGTCCTGCACCGAAATCAGCTTCAGATTCCAGCGCTTGGCAACTTCCTCCAAGTCGGGCAGACGGGCCATTTCGCCGTCTTCCTTCAGAATCTCAACCAGCACGCCGGCCGGCTCGAAACCCGCCAGGCGCGAGAGGTCGATGGCGGCTTCGGTGTGGCCGGCGCGGCGCAGCACGCCTTCCTTGCGGGCTTTCAGCGGGAAAATATGACCGGGCTTACCCAGCTCTTCGGGCTTGGTGTCGGGGTCAATCAGGGCCAGGATGGTCTTCGAGCGGTCGGAAGCCGAAATGCCGGTCGTCACGCCGTTCTTGAGCAAATCGATGCTCACGGTGAAGGGCGTGGCGTGCAGAGCCGTGTTGCGGCCCACCATCAGCTCCAGGCCCAGCTCTTCGCAGCGCTGCTCGATAAGTGGGGCGCACACCAGACCGCGGCCGTGGGTAGCCATAAAGTTGATGACCTCGGGCGTGGCGCAGCGGGCCGCGCAGATGAAGTCGCCCTCATTTTCGCGGTCTTCGTCGTCCACTACAATTACCACTTTGCCGGCGCGGATATCGGCAATGGCGTCTTCAATAGAGTCAAGCATGGGGATAGAGGGGCAGGGAGAGTAAGGCGCCCGGCAGCATAACCACCAGCGGCGGCGCGAAGTTACGCGGTATCGGCGGGCTTTTCGGCGAAAGGGCGAAATGGAGGGTAGAGACGCCTATTTGCGTCTTCCGCATTACTGATGCCGTTCGTGCCAACGATTGTCGTTCAACGACGAGACGCAACTGAAGCAAGGCGTTAGCCAAACAGGCGTCTCTACCCCATTTTAGTGGCTTTAGGACCCAAACAGCGCCTCCAGCCGGCCAGTGGCGGCGGCCCAGTTGTAGTGCTGGCGCACGAAGGTCAGGCCCCGGGCAGCCAAGGCCGCGGTGGGCTCGGTTTCGGCGAGCAGCCGGGCAATGTGGGTGGCCAGCTCCGGGGCCGACTCCCCCACCAGCAGATCCTGGCCGGGCACGCCGCGCAGGGCGTTGTTGGCCAGGGGCGTCGTTACGCAGGGCAGCTGCATGGCCATGGCTTCGAGCAGCTTATTCTGCAGGCCCGTGCCCACGCGCATGGGCGCCACAAACACCCGCGCCGAAGCGTAGGCCTCCCGAATATCGGGCAGCCAGCCGCTGATAACCACCGACTCCGAGGCCAGGGCCAGTACGCGGGCGGCGGGCGTGGTGCCGGCAATCAGCAGGCGGGCCTGGGGGTGCTGCTGCCGCACCAGGGGCAGGATTTCGAGGGCCAGAAACTCGGCCGCGTCCACGTTGGGGTGGTAGCTCATGTTGCCGCAGAACACCAGGTCGTATTCTTTGGGCGTGCTGGTGGGCCGGAAAAAGTCGGTATCGATGCCGTTGAGCACCACGTGAATCTGCTGGCGCCCCGGGTGGTTGATGAGCTGCCGGTCCTGGTCGGAAATGATGGTATGGTGCTGAAACCAGCCGAATACGGCTGCTTCGTAGCTTAGCAGCCGGCTGGCTTCGAGGCTGATGACGGGCCGCTGCCAGGCTGGGGCCTGCCGGGCGCGGCGGGCCATGCCGGCCGAAAACACGTCCATGTAGTCCAGCGTCATGGCGTATTGGCCGGCGTGGGGCCGCAGGTATTCGGCCATCCGAATGAGCTGGCAATACACATGCTGGGGCCGGAACTCGCGCAGCAGCGCATCGAGGCGGCGCTGGGCGGCCCCGTTGTAGAAGTAGCCCACCTGAAACGGCCGGCCCGTGAGCAGCGCTCGGCTCATATTGGCCGCAATGCTGGGCTTGCGCAGCTCGTGCACGTGCAGGCCTGCGCGGCACAGGGGGCGCACGGCCGCGTAGGCGGCCTCATCCACGGGCTCATCGGTGAGGGCAAACAGGCAGATTTCGTGGTGCCGTGCCAGGTAGCGCAGCTGGTGAAAGGCGCGCAGCTTGTCGCCCTTATCGAGCGGGTACGGAAACCGGGACAGCAGAACGAGCAGCTTCATGGCAGGGGTCGAACTTAGGCGCTTTGGGGCCGCTGAACCCGGCTTTGCGCGATGCTGTAGAGGTCCAGGAAGCTTTCCACCACCCGGCGGTTGTCGTAGAGGCGGGCAATGGTGCGGGCCGCCTCCTGCCCGATATCCTGGTGGCCCAGCTCGCCGTGGTAGTAGCTGCGCAGGCGCTCCAGCCACTGCTGGGGCTCGTCGCAGAGCACGATGTCGAAGCCGTTGCGCACGACAATACCCTCCGAGCCCAGGCCCGTGCTGAGCACGCACTTGCCCAGGGCCATGCCCTCAATAATTTTGATGCGCATGCCCCCACCCGAGAGCAGCGGCACCAGCATCAGGTCGTACTGCTGCATGAACTCGGCCGCCGACTCGACGAAGCCGTGCACGATGACGTTCTTTTTGGCCAAACTTTGCAGCCGGGCGGGCGTGTTTTTGCCGGCAATGTGCAGCTCCAGCTCCGGCAGCTGCTCGTGGGCGTGGGGCCACACCTGCTCCAGAAACCAGTCGAGCCCCTCCAGATTGGGCAGCCAGTCGAGCGAGCCAATCACGAACAGGGTTCTGGGCTTGGGCCGGAGGTGGGGACTAACCTGGAACCGGTTCAAATCGACGCCGGCGGGCACGAACACCACCGGCTCGGGGCAGCCCATGGCCCGCAGGCGGCGCTGGTCGGGCTCGGTAATGGCGGCCACGGCATCGAAGCGGGGCAGAAAGCTTTCCTCGAAGCGCTGCAGCCCCCGGGCCAGGTGCTTCAGATAGAGGCGCTTGAGTGGGTTGCGGGCCCCGGCCGCCAGCATCTGCCAGATGGTGTACTCCACGTTGTGGGCCCGCAGCACCACCGGCAGCTGCGGCGCCGCCCGCTTGATACAATCCACGTACCAGGCCACGAACGTGCCTTCGACCTGCACCACGTCGAACTGCTCGGTGCCCAGCAGCTCCAGCAGCCGGGCCTCCACGGCCGGACTGATAAAGCGCTCCACATTGTAGGGCACCTGGCCCACGAGCAGGTTTTTCAGGGCCTTCACCGCCGAGAGGCTGGTGTCGACGGGCACCGTGACGAGGCGCACGCCGGGCAGGTGGCTCAGCACCGAATCGGGCTGAAAGTGCTTGGGCGTATTGATGGCCAGCACCGTGACCTGGTGGCCCTGGGCCGCTAGCCCGGCCGCTACGTCGTACATGGCAATGGCGCCGCCATCATGGGGTGGAAACGGCACGCGCGGACAGATTTGAAGGATATGCACTACAGGAAACGAACGGTGGAGAGCAGCGCCGGAGCGGAGGGCAAAGCTACGCAGAAGGCGTTGGATGGCGCGTATGTGGGCCGGGCAGGTTTTTGCGGCCTGTTCCTCGGCTCTCATTCTTCAGCTGGCATCCGCTTGCTCAGGAGGCCAAACGAGGGAGCACCGAGGAGGCCAAACGAGGGAGCACCGACGTCAGCGCAACTCCGTTGCTACACCTCGTCCTTACCTAAATCTTCCGAAAGCTGTGAGTACACGAAACTCATAGCTAACCTGAGTTAAATGAACTTTGAAAGGTGAACGGGTTTCTTGAACTCAATCTGGTCCGTAGAGCCACTTTGCCATGCCAGCAGACGTGCATGGACAGCAGTTCAGGAAAAGCAGGGATTAACTATAAAGCAGACAGTTCGTCTATTTGTACGTTTCCTGCTCCCCGGATGCGTAGTGGGATAGTTGCCTCTTTTGCTTTTAGAAGATACTGATACGTCTTGTGGCTGGGGGTAGCACCTGAGAAGGTTAGGTGAACGGGGATGATGAAGAGGTCATTCAACCCGCAATTCCAACAATGGACATTCCGGTCCACAGGGTCAGTGGAAGTCAGTTGAAGCATCTTATTCTTAAAAGGACTTTTGATCTGCCCGTAAGACGTGGGTCCGATCAGCCGATACATCTGATTAGTATAAAACATCAACCCTGTTTCCGACTGGCGTAAGGAAGCGAGTAAATTGGTTGTATCCATTTGGCAAACAGGAAAGAACCGTAGGAAATACCAACCATCTTCTCCACTTACCCTTTGCACGACCAGCAAGCCATTGCCTGAGTACTTGTCGCTCATGCTGATTGCGCAAGACTCTTGCTGCTCACAGGAGGATAGGAACCAGAATAACCCAACCCACAGCAGCTTATTTCTCATACAGTAATCTTTTTTGAGTTCACGCAAACCGGTCCGATTAGCAAAACGAGCATATCAATTAGTGGGGCACGCCGTATTTGCGCCTGGGTAAGAAAGTGCTCAGCCATGGGGTTAAGCTGAACAGATATGATTGATAACCAATAGTAGCACTACCAGCAGAATGACATATGAGGCGTTATACCATACATCTTCTTTGAGGAGAACTTTATAGGGGATTGTGCCTCGATGGAGCACCCAGCGAATGAATGCTCCTGGGTAAGCAAACAAGATTATGATGATCATCTCGCCTATAAACTCTTCCATCTATTCGTAAGGGTTGTCTCCATGTTAATCCAAACGGTCCAATAAGCAAAAGGAGGGTTTAGTCAAGCCGATATAGGAACAGTTGGTCCTCATACGAGTACTGAAAACACACTTTACTGCTCTGTAAGAGCACGTAGGTATCCTGCGGAATCGAAAAAAAGTCTTCCATGTGCTGGATGAACTGACTATAGCGCAGGGCATAGGCATAGTGCATCATGTTGTCGCCGACGACCACGGCCATATGCTGGGGCGAAGCCTCACCCACCTGACGGACGATGGCCAACTGAATGGTTTCCCACCACTCGCCCGGGGCGCTAGCGGATTCTTTGGCGCATAGCAATTCCCCGCCGGAGGCCATGCTGCCAACGATGGGCAAATGCTGCTCTATAAACGAGAAGTAGGGCGCCGGGTGCTGTACTTCAAATTCAGTTGCGCCCAGTTGCGCAATGAGTTCAGAATCGAAAGTTGTAGGAATTATCGAATGCACATCCTCATCCATAGTTCTTGCTGTTTTCAGTCCGAACGTAAATGAGGACATTCAGCCAAACGGTCGGAAGATTAACGAGAAATTGGAACCCCAGTCAACAAGACAGCAATGATTGGGGCATTCATAAGTTACTCTAGTGAGTAAACTGGTAAGAGAAGTCCTAACGGTTTTTTTGTTTACTGGACGGTAATTGGCGTGGACGGGAAAGAGATGGAGAGCTGCTTGCCCGATGGCAACACGCAGTGAAACGACCCGCTGACGGTGCGACTGCCGGGGTCGTACACCGACTGGCCCGTGGCCTGGGTGGCGTCTCCTTTTTCGGTACTCACCCGCACGATGTTGGTCTCGTGGAGGAACTTCAAGCCGGGACTGGCGGTAAAATACGCCCGCAGCCGGCCCTCAACCACTAAGTCGCCTGCTACCACCAGCAGCGGTGCTTGGTCGTATCGGGCTTGTTCGATACGGCCTCGACCCAGCGGGAAAGGCAAGAAGCCGGGCTGTTGGGCGGTGAGGAATACATGCGGCCAGCGCTGCTGGGCGGCCGCTAGCTGACGGGCCTGCCACTGCCGGTGCCAATTCCAGCCGAGGAACCCGACGAGCAGGAGCACGAGTATTCCCAAGGTCCAGGCGACGGCATCCTTTAGAACTTGCGGCGCCCACTCGCTGCGGAAGAAAGCGCGCAACAGGCCCCAGGGAATGAGCACGTATTGCACCAGTCCCAGGACCACGATAAAGAGCAGCGCCAAGAGCCAGAAAAGGACGATGAACAGGCCTTCTATCACTACGGAAAACTGTATTTAGATAAGATCTAACAGGGGCCATTCGCCGGCTTAGCCACCAATCTTGCCCAGAGTCAGGACGCCGAACACCAGCGCTAGAACTCCGCCGATAACGAGCATGAGCGCAGATACGGCGTAGCCCCCGGCTCTTTTTCGCTGTGATGGTATCAGTAGGGAAACCATAAGCAGGGCCAAATTCGCCGCTACGAGGTAACCGAGTAGCGGCAATAAGGAGAATAAGAACACGTCTTTTTGGCCCGATTCCCGGGACGCAATTGCGGACATAACGGTGACGCCGATGACCACCAGGCCCAGGTTCACCAGCACAACATCTTTCATGGCAACGGACATGGCGAAACGGCAGACCTGGGGAAACAAGGGCACACAATGCCCTGGCGGCTATTTATAAGCAATACCATACAGGACCGTCATATTCCCGTACTCCTCATTGACGATCAACACCTTGGTTGCTCCTAGTTTGGCGGCTGCAGCCCGCAGCTTTTTGATGGCCCGTTTGTCACCCATCCCACTGGTAACTCCACCGCCTAATGGCGAACGGCCTTCTACCTCTCCCACTTTCGTCATACCAACCACCTCATTAGCGTCGCGGGTGATCATAATGCTGCCATTGTCTACTTGCAGGGCTTCTGCAATAACAGGCACACTAACGTGGGCACTGGGCGAAACCGGCCACGAACTACACGAAGCGGCAGTGGGCGACGCCAATAGGCTTGTCCATAGGATAGCGGCGAAGTAAGCGTTCTGCATCAGGGTAAACAGAGTTGAAGGGGATGAATATAGCGGCAAGGTAGCAGCACCGAAAGGTACAGCGTGCTGTCTTTTTTACACAGCGCGAAGTTGTCCAGAAAGAGTAGGGCAGTGAAGCACTATGGATAAGTGTTCAGCCAAACGGTGGGTTTCATTAAAAGAGCGGTGGGTGCCGCTCTCCTGCTATGCCGGCCGTTTCTTGACAGGTCGCCAACAAAACTGAAAAAGCGTTTCAGTATATAGCCGACACGCTTTTGAAATTTGGGTAAGGACAAGGCTGCTACACCCGGAACTGCACGACCAGGGCGTGAATCTGCTCTTCCGTGCCCAGCACCAGCAGTACGTCGCCGGGGGCGGGACGCGTGTCGGCGCTGGGGCTCACCAGAAACTCGCCGGTGCTTTGCTTCAGGCCGATGACGGTGGCCCCGGTGCGGGAGCGAATGTCCAGCTCCCGGATGCTGAGCCCCTGCCACTCGCGCTGAATCTCGCGGTAGCTAAGCTCCTCCAGGCGCAGCTTGTTGGGTCCCAGGCCGTTCATCATCTCCAGAAAGCGGATTACCTCGGGGCGCATCACCAGGTTGGCCATGTGGGAGCCCCCGATTTCGTCGGGCATCACCACCGAGTCGGCGCCGGCGCGCAGCAGCTTGCTCTCACTGGATTTGAGGCTGGCGCGGGCAATGATTTTCAGGCTGGGGTTCAGCTCCCGGGCCGTGAGGGCCACGAATACGTTGTCGGCATCCTTGGGCAGGGCCGTTATCAGGGCCCGGGCCCGGTGAATACCGGCCGCCAGCAGGGTTTCGTCGGTGGTGGCGTCGCCGATGACGGTGGGAATCGAGCCGGCCTTGCCGTCGACCTCGTCGCGCAGCAGCTCCTGGTTCTGCTCGACCACCACCACGCGGGCCCCATTGGCGCGCAGCTCGTGGTAAGCCTTGCTGCCGTTGCGCCCGAAGCCGCACACGATGACGTGGTCGTGGTAGCCCCGGATTTCCTGGTCGGTTTTGAACATCTTGAAAATTGAACGCAGCTCGCCGTCAAAGATATACGTCGTGAGCACCGACACGAGGTAGGCAATGACCAGCAGGTTAGAGAAAATGTACACCGACACGAACAGCCGCCCCGCCGCCGACAGCGGGTGCAACTCCCCGAAGCCGACCGTGGAAATGGTAATCATGGTCATGTAGAGCGCATCAAGGAAATTGTAGCCCTCGATGGTCATGAAGCCGATAATACCCGTGGCAAAACCGCCCACCGTAAGCAGCACGGCCCCCACAAAGCGGCTCAGGTTAGCGCGTTTCCACATTCAGTTTGGTTTCTAATCAGTATCTCGTTGAACGCCTGGCCTGGCCGCAGGCGAAGCATCTCGCGGGCCGGGGTTACCAAAGTAACTGTCCTGCTTGATCTGGCGGCCACTTGCCGAGGCGTCTCTCCCGCCAAGGCAAAATCATTTACTGTGGCGGGAGAGATGCTTCGACAAGCGCAGCATGACGTTCTAGTGTAGCTGTTCAGAACTACGCGCTACTACATGGCCCCGCGCGGAATGACGGTGCCGAGCATGTTGCCCAGGTCGTCGTCCATCTTCTTGAGCAGCTTGATGGTGTGCAGGGTTTCGAGCAGGGCCAGCTCATCCATCGGGTGGCGCAGGGCTTCCAGGCGGATGGACAATTCGCGCTGCACGTTCACCTTGTTGAGGCGCAGAATAGCGTTGTCGCAGGCTTGCTGAAGCTGGTCGACTTCCCGGGGCACATAGATCTGGTGGGTGCTCCAGTTGGGGCTCAGCTCATACTTTTCCGTCGCTAGGTCACTGACCAGCATACGGATGTCGCCGCGGCTGTGCTGGATGAAGGTGCGCACCTCGGGCCAGCGGCCTTCCTCCATTTCCTGGCGGCAGAGGTGGAGCAAATCGGCGTAAATCGGGGTTTGCAGGGGCGTTTCCTCCAGCTGCCCGAAGATGTACTGGGCCACGGCCGTGTCTTCCGTCAGCGGCTGGGCGGCGTAGAGCAGCAACAGGCGCACCACTTCCCGCTCGCAGGCCTGCAGCACGTCGGGCACGGGCTCCAGGTCGGTATCGGTGTCGGCGCTGGCCGAGCTACCGCCGGCCGCGGCCAACTCGTCGGGCGAGGCGCCGTACATGGCCATTTCGGCCTCTTCCTCGGGGCTAAGGCCGGTTTGGGGTTGTTGATTACTGGTTTTTGGCGGGGAATACGGCCGGCTGCCCGACTGCCCCGAGCTGCTGCCGGCTCCACTCCCACTGCCACTACTGCTGTTGCTCTGACCTCCGCTCGTGCCGGGCGCGGCGCGTTGCGAATCTTTCTTAACGAGCTTGTTATACTCGGTGATGAGTACCTGCTCGTCGATGGCGAAGGTGGTGCTGGTTTGCTGCAAAAACACCTGCCGCTTGATCGGGTCGGGCACTTTGGCAATGCTCTGCAGCACCTCCCGGATGGCTTCGGCCTTCTTCACCGGGTCGTGGGCCGCCTCCTGCGACACGATACGGGTTTTGAAGGTGATGAAGTCCTGGCTGTTCTTGTCCAGGTACTCCTTGAAGCGCTGGTCGCCGACTTTGCGGATGTAACTGTCCGGGTCGTCGCCGTCGGGGAACAGCACCACGCGCACGTTCAGGGCGCCTTCGAGCAGCATATCGATGCCGCGCAATGAAGCCCGGATGCCGGCCGCGTCGCCATCGTAGAGCACCGTCACGTTGTCGGTGTAGCGCCCGATGAGGCGAATCTGGCTTTCGGTGAGCGACGTGCCCGACGAGGCCACCACGTTCTTGATGCCGCCCTGGTGCAGACTCAGCACGTCGAGGTAACCTTCCACAAGGTAGCACACTTCCTCGGTGCGGATGGCCTGCCGCGCCTGAAACAGCCCGTAGAGCACATCCGACTTATGGTAAATGTCCGACTCGGGCGAGTTGAGGTACTTGGCCGTCTTATCGTTGGCCTTGAGCGTGCGGGCCCCGAAGCCGATAACCCGGCCCGACACGTTGTGAATCGGGAACATAACCCGGCCCCGGAACCGGTCGTAGCGCCGGTTCGGGTCGTCCTCGCGCACGATGGTCAGGCCGGTTTTCTCCAGGTACTTAGCCTCGAAGCCTTCTTTCTGGGCGGCTTTGAGCAAGTCGTCCCACTGGTCGAGCGAGTAGCCCAGCTCGAAGGTCTTGATGGTAGCCTGGTTCAGGCCGCGCTGCACGAGGTAGCTCAGCCCGATGCTCTCCCCTTCCTCGGTTTCGTGGAGCAGCTTCTGGTAGTGGTCCTTGGCCCAGTTGGAGACGATGAACTGGGAGTCCTTCTCGTTCTGGACGAGCTGCTCCTCAGGCGTCTTTTCCTCCTCCTGGATATCAATACCGTACTTTTTTGCCAGGTACTTCAGGGCTTCCACGTAGCTGGTGCCCTCGATGTCCATAATGAACTGCACCACGCCGCCGGCCTTGCCACAGCCGAAGCACTTATACAGGCCCTTAGCCGGCGCCACCGAAAAGGAGGGTGACTTCTCGTGGTGAAACGGGCAGCAGGCCCACATATTCTGACCCTTGCGCTTCAGGGTCACGAAGTCACCCACCACCTCGACGATGTCGGCGTGATGAATGATCTGGTCAACGGTTTCTTTGGGGATACGGGCCAAGGGTACTTGGGGGCAACAGGTTTTCGGAAGCGGAACAGGACAACGAAGGTACGAGATTCGGGGGCCGGAATGGTAGTTTCGTTTAGGTGTAGAGACGCATACTTGCGTCTCAATCGTTGAACAATTGAGCCTGCACATTACAATACTAGAACAACGCCCCACAACGATTAAGCCGCCAGATTGCGGCGCTACTGCCCGCCGAAAACGGAGAAAGGCGGCCCCTGCTCGATGCAGAGGCCGCCTTTCGAAGAGTTGTCAGCCGCGTGTCGCCCAGCCACGACTGACGCTTTCCACCGGATTGCGGGCCCGTCACTCACCAGCGGGCCCCCAAAACGCCCGAGGCCGTTGCAGCGGCGCTCAGAGCGTAGCAGATTGCTGGGCTTCTGTTCTCAATACCGGAAATCAAGGCCGGAAGGTTGCACAAATTCCAAGCTTATTGAAAGATTCCAAGCAACTCAGCCTCGGCTACTTAGCCCGGCGGATAAAGATGTCCCCCATTAATGATTTCATCATGATTTCCGCCCCGCCGCCACTGAGCTTGCCGTAGGTCCAGCCGTCGGCATTGAGGCGGTACACGCCGTTCTGGGTGGTGCGGTTTACCTTGGCCGGGGTCTTGTCGGTTACCAGGTCGAAGTCGCTGTAGATTTCGCCCTGGTCCGACTTAAGCTTGAGCGCGGCTTTGGCCGAGGCGGGCAGCGTCACGTCCACGTCGCCGTTGACGGTGGAGAAGGCCATCGGCGTGCCGCCCGTCACTGATTTGAAGGTGGCTTTGATGGCCCCGTTCACCGTGTTGGCCACCGCCGAGCCCGACACCTGGCGCAGCGTCACGTCGCCGTTCACGTTGCTCACTTCCAGCTCCCCGGTTACGTTTTCCACCAGGATGTCGCCGTCGTTGACGGTGCTGATCTGCAGCGAAAAGCGCTGGGGCACTCTTATAGTCAGGTTGGTGGGCTGCTGCCAGGAGTTCGAGCTGACGGTCACGCGGTTGTCGTTTTCTTCGGCCGTTACGTCGAAGCCGGCTTTGCCGGCAATGCGCCGCAGGCCGCCGCTGCTTTCGCGGGGCTTGTCGTCGTCATCGTCGTCGCGGCCACGGGCCTTGGTGCTGGCGTCGATGAGAACGTCTTTGCCGCTGTAGCCCACCACCGTGATGGAGCCATTCACGGTTTTGACCCGGAGCAGGCCGGGCTTACCGGGCGAGCTGAGCGGCACCACCAGCTGGTCCTTATTCTGGGCCGAAACGACGCAGGCCGTCAGCAAGAGTAAGGCCGTGAGGTAGGTGCGCAGGGCGTGGCAGGTAGGTGCCAGCCGGTATGGAGGGGTTTTCATTAGGGTCTTCGTTTGATGGTGACGTCGCCGTTGAGGGTTTCGAAGCGGAAGCCGTTGCCGCCCTTGCCCAAGCGCACGGCCGTGCCTTTGGAGAGTTTGTACTTGGTGCCGCCGGTGGTGCTTTGCTTGTTCTGCACCACCTGCACCGGCAGACTTTCCACGTTGGGGAAGTCGGTGAGCAGCTCGCCGTGCATGCTTTTGAAGTGCACGTCGGCGGCCACGTCGGCCGGGTAAGTCACCGTTATGTTGCCGTTGATGGTGCTGTAGGAGCAGCTGCCGGTGGGGCTGGTCAGGTAGCTGGCCTCCACGTTGCCGTTGATAGTGCCGGCCTCGGTGGCGCCCTTTACGTTGCGCAGCGTTACGGCCCCGTTGATGTTGCGGGCCTTAAGCAGGCCGCTCATGTCCTGTACCAGAACGTCGCCGTTGTTGATGGTGGAAACGGCCAGGTTCATCTGGGCAGGCACCTTCACCACGTAGTCGAAGGTGAAATGATATTCAATCCGGCGGTTATTGTCGCCGCGGTTGTTGCGGGGCCGCGAGTCGTAGGGGCCGGCCATGTAGGCCACGATGCTGTCGTTGCGCTGTAAAATGCCCAGCACGGCTTCCTTCTTGCCCAGCTCCAGGTCGGCTTCGTTGTCGGCCCGGATGGTGCGGGTGACTTCCAGCACCACTTTGCTGCCGCTGTAGCCTTGCACGCGCACCGGCCCGTCGATGTTGTAGATGGCCAGCGTGCTGCGGCCGGGCTCCCCGGTCAGCGTCAGCTCACGCTTTATTTCCTCTTTGAATTCGCGCTTTTGCGCCTGAGCCTGGCAGCTAGACAGCAGTACCAGCAGCGCTATCAGGCCGGGGTGAATAATCCGTTTCATGGTAGGGTTCCGTAGTTGAGGGCGCGGCGGCGGGCCGGCCGTTGGAAAGGGTTTTGAGGCTTTGTTCAATCTTGCTTTTCACGGCCTCATTCAAGTCGGGCTGCTGGAGCAGGCGGCGCAGGGGCAGCACCGAGCGGCGCTCCTGGAGCTGCACCATCACATCGGCCAGGGCCGACTGCACCAGGGGGGAATCCTGGTGGCGCAGAGCCTGCACCAGCCCCAGGCGCACCTTGGGCTCGTGGGCCAGCTGGGCCAGGGCTTCGAGGGTAGCCAGACGCACATTCACGTTTTCGTCGTGGTTGAGGGTGCTCAGCAGGGCTTCCACCACCTTGTCGTTGGCTCCGCTCAGCTCCTTGGTGTAGCTCACGGCCCGCAGCCGCTCGGTGGCCGAGGGGTTTTCAATCAGGGAGAGCAGCATCACCTGGCGCATCTGCTCCACCTGCGTGGTCAGGGCGGCCAGCTGCTGCTGGTCAGTGGAAGCCGGGGTTTTCTGGGCGCTGTTCAGCCAGTAGCCACCGGCCAGGCCCAGCAGCAGCAGTCCCAGCCCGTAGGCCAGGCGCAGGGCCGGACCCGGCACCAGCAGGGCCCGCAGCTTCGACCAGAAGCCGGCCAGGGAGAACTTCGGGGCAGCCTGTTCTTCCTCCTTATAGGCGGCCAGCATGGAGTAAAAGGCCGGGCGCAGGTTTTCACTGGGCTCGGGCGCGGGCACCGTGCCCAGCGTGTGCCACACCAGGCGCAGAGCCTGCGCTTCCGCCCGGCAGTCGGGGCAGGTGGCCAGGTGCGCTTCCACCCGGGCCTGCTCGGCGGCCGGCAGTTCGTGGCTTATATAGTCCAGTAGCTCGTGCTGAGTTTGTTCGCAGTGCATGTCCATCCCGTCAGTTTTCAATGCGCAGGTAAATTGTTTTGAGCTCATTCATGGCCCGGTGCACCCGCACTTTCACCGCGCCTTCGGTCGTATTCAATACCCGGGCTATTTCCTCGTACTTCAGCTCCTGAAACCGGCTCAGGATCAGAACTTCGCGGTTTTCGGCGCTCAGCCGCCCCAGTGCCCGGTGCAGGGTCGCTACCTCCTGCTCGCGCTGCAGCCCCTCGTCGGCCTGGCTCCCGCCCCCGATTTTCTCGGCGAAGTCGGCCACGTCGGCGTGGTGGGTGCTGTGGCGGTTCTTCTTGATGTGGTCGGCCAGTACGTTGCGGGCCAAATGGTACATCCAGGTGCGGAATTCGCCCTCGCCGGTGTAGGTGTGGCGGTACTTGAGCATGCGGTAAAACACATTCTGCACCAAATCCTCGCTGGTATCCGCGCGGCCCAGCATGTGGTACAAAAAGGAAAACAGCTTGCGGTGATACCGCTCGAAGAGCAGACCCATCCGGTCGACGTCGCCGGCTTTTACCCGGAGCATGAGCGCATTGTCTGTGAGCGAGTCCAACCGGCGACAGAGGGTAGGTGGTGGGAGTATTTGCTTGTGGACACTGCCCCACCAAGTAAAGGTTACAGCAAAGCAGAAATTATTTTTCGGAATAGCGGCCGCCGGTCTTTACGGGTGTCATCCTGAGCCCCTCGAAGGACCTTATGAGGTACGAGCGGCTTATTCCGGCGTGGCAAGGTCCTTCGTCGCCGCTTAATACGCGGAATGCTCAGGATGACACCCGGTGTGGGCGTAGCTCTACTTTAAACTTACTCTTCTCGACCGGGCAACTTCCACCCGCAATTCCGGGTTATCTTTGCAGTCCGCATTCTGCATTTTCCGACCTATGGCTATTACCAAAGAAGACGTCCTCAAGGCCCTGAGCTACGTGGAGGAGCCCGACCTGGGCAAAGACCTCGTGACCCTCAACATGATTGAGGACGTGCATATCGACGGCAAAACCGTCTCGTTTTCCGTCATCCTGACCACCCCCGCCTGCCCCCTCAAGGAGCTGATTCACAATGCCTGCGTGCGCGCCATTCACACGATGGTCGACAAGGACGCCGACGTGAAAGTGAACCTGACCTCGCGCGTGACGACGGCCCGGGCCGCCAATTCGGCTGTGCTCAGCGGCGTCAAAAACATCATTGCCATTGCCTCGGGCAAGGGTGGCGTGGGCAAAAGCACCGTCACGGCCAACCTGGCCATTGCCCTGGCCCGCACCGGCGCCAAAGTAGGCCTGGTAGATGCCGACATTTCCGGTCCCAGCATGCCGCTGATGTTCGGCGTGGAAGACGCCCGCCCCCACGTATTCCAGGGTCCCGACGGCCGCAACCTGATTCAGCCCATCGAGAAGTTCGGCGTTAAGCTCATCAGCATCGGTTTCCTGGCTCCCTCCGACAGCGCCATCGTGTGGCGGGGCCCCATGGCCTCGTCAGCTCTGAAGCAGTTTATTACCGAAGTCGACTGGGGCGAGCTGGACTACCTGCTGCTGGACATGCCCCCCGGAACCTCCGACATTCACCTCACCCTGGTGCAGACCGTGCCCGTAACCGGTGCCCTCATCGTAACCACGCCGCAGAAAGTGGCCCTGGCCGACGCCCAGAAGGGTCTGCAGATGTTCCGCCAGCCCCAGATCAACGTGCCCGTGCTGGGTATTGTGGAGAATATGGCCTGGTTTACGCCCGCCGAGCTGCCCGACAACCGCTACTACATCTTCGGCGAAGGTGGCGGCAAGGCCCTGGCCGAAAAGCACGAAGTGCCGCTGCTGGGCCAGCTCCCGCTGGTGCAGAGCATCCGCGAAAATGGTGACTCGGGCACGCCCGCCATTACCGAGCCCGGCACGCCGGCCGCACTGCTGTTCGAGCATCTGGCCGAGGAACTGGCCCGGCAGGTATCTATCCGGAACGCCGTGGCCCCGCGCACGCAAATCGTGGAAATGAACTCCTAAGCTCGGCCGTAGCAATACCCCGGGCGGGCCCGGCAACTTTGTCGCCGGGCCCTGTGTTACCCTCTGACCGGCCAAAAGCTGTATCTTTACCCATATTCCGCTGATTCTGGCGTCAGTGTCACTTTCGTTTCCATGAATTCATCCGCTGTTCTTGAGCATCCTTTGTTGTCCCGCGTCGAGCAGGCCCTGGACACGATTCGCCCGTACCTGGCAGCCGACGGCGGCAACGTGCGCGTGCTGGGCATCACCGACGAGCTGGTGCTCCAGCTGGAGCTGCTGGGCGCTTGCGGCACCTGCCCCATGTCGCCGATGACGCTGAAAGCCGGCGTCGAGGAATCGGTGAAAAAGGCCGTGCCCGAAATCGTGCGGGTCGAGGCTATCAACGGCACTCCCTTCGCCGAGCAGCCCGCCGGCCAGACCGGCCACCCCGTGTCGCCGGCCCCGGTGCCCACGCCGGAGTTTTAGACTTTGCTTGTTAAGTAGAAAAGCCAGCTTCCCTTGCGGGGAGCTGGCTTTTTTTGTTTTACCCCATTCTGGGAGTAGAACGCCTCCATTATGCAGTCTGTTTTTTTGCAAAAATTCACACTGCTTTCTGTTTTTCAGCAAGCCCATTAAAAACGATACCAAAGGCTAAACCGCTTAGAATTGCGCCCATGAAATAAATGGGTAGCACTCCTATATCGAAGCGGACGCCCGTGAGGCCGATGCCATACCCCCTAGAAAACTCAGCGGGTAAGAATGCAAGCACAAGCGTTGCTGATAGCACCGCGAAAACAATCGGCAACAGATAGGAAAACGTCCGGGTTTTATTAACCACTCCTTTGAAGGCTAGTAATAATAGCCCCAAAAGGAGAATGTAGGAAATTTTCACCGCCGGCCCCATGGCGTCTCCTATTTCCCAAGTAGAGCGTAGGGCATTCGCTATGAAGTTTGAATTGTATTTAACAAGCTTAATTGGCGCAAAAACAAAAATAAGAAAACCGGTACCAAAAACCATTGTTACCCAACTGACCAACAATGCATTAAGTATACCACCAAGCTTGACTTTATTGCGTATTGTTTCAGGGTGCTTCATAATTCTATATTCTATTGTTCTTAAAGATTCTGCTTTCGGTTCTAATAATTAAAATAGTTAATTCTGTTTCGGGCTAAATTCACCTCTGAAATTTACACTTAATTAGTTACTTCCATAAACACAGCGGAACAGCGGCCAAAGTAGCACTCCAAGGTGGCAGCTTCGCTTGATTCCGCCTAACCGCCACCCCGTTCAGCTCCCTCTCCTATCTTTGCCGTGAGCCTTTCTATCCTGATCCTAACGCCCAGGCGCGTGCAACGCGCCCCTACTTCCGATGCCTAACCCGAATAACCCTGCCTTGCACTCCTGGATTGACATTGCCCCGACCAGCGACTTTCCGATTCAGAACCTGCCCTTCGGCATCTTCGAAACCCCGGAGCGCGGCCCGCGGGTGGGCGTGGCCATCGGCGACTACGTGCTGGACCTGTACGCCGTCAGCCAGTTCGGCTTCTTCGAGGACCTCGATATTCCGACCCAGCCCAAGGTGTTCCGGCGCCGGTCGTTGAACCAGTTTATTGCCCTGGGCCGGCCGGTGTGGCGGGCCGTGCGCCAACGCGTATCGGAACTGCTGCGCCATGACAACGGCGAGCTGCGCGACCATGAGGAAGCCATGCGCACCTGCCTGGTGCGCCAGCGCGAGGTGGAAATGCTGCGCCCCGTGAAGCCCGGCAACTACACCGATTTCTACTCCAGCATCGAGCATGCCACCAACGTGGGCATCATGTTCCGGGACCCGGCCAATGCCTTGCTGCCCAACTGGCGTCACATCCCAATTGGCTACCACGGCCGGGCCAGCAGCATCGTGGTCAGCGGCACCGATATCCGCCGGCCCAACGGGCAGCGCAAGGCTCCCGATGCGGCGGCGCCGTCGTTCGGCCCGTCGCAGCAGCTGGACTTTGAGCTGGAAGTAGCCTTCGTGGGCGGCAAAAGCACCGAGCTGGGCCACTCTATTCCGCTGCAGCACGCCGAGGAGCATATTTTCGGACTGGTCTTGTTTAACGACTGGAGCGCGCGCGACATTCAGAGCTGGGAATATGTGCCGCTGGGCCCGTTTCTGGGCAAGAGCTTCGGCAGCAGCGTCTCGCCCTGGGTTGTGACGCTCGACGCGCTGGAACCCTTCCGCACCGCCGGCCCCGTGCAGGAGCCCGAGCCCCTGCTCTACCTGCGCCAGCCTGATGCCCATAACTTCGACCTGAACCTGGAAGTAACGATTCAGCCCACCGGCGGCCCCGAAACTACCGTGTGCCGCTCTAACTTCCGGTATATGTACTGGAGCATGGCCCAGCAGCTTACGCACCAAACCAGCAACGGCTGCAACCTGCAGGTCGGCGACCTGTACGCCAGCGGCACCATCAGCGGCCACACCCCCGACTCGTTCGGCTCGATGCTGGAGCTGGCCTGGAAGGGCACTAAGCCCCTACCCCTGGCCGATGGCTCGGAGCGCAAGTTCCTGCTCGACGGCGACACGGTGACCATGCGCGGCTTTGCCGAGAAAGACGGCGTGCGCATCGGCTTCGGCGAAGTGCGTGGCACGGTACTGCCAGCCGTGGCGCTATAAGACGTTGCGCAGCAACCATAGAAAAAGCCCCGGCTGCTCGTCAGCCGGGGCTTTTTCTATGGTTATAAGTTACTGCTAATGAAGCTCCGGGCCGGATGACGGCGGGGCTGAAGGCGTAGCCGGAGGGGGGGGTGGCACATCCTCATCCAGGCGCTCCAACTCGTAGAGGGCTGTAGCGGGGTCCAGCATGTGGAGGACACCCAGGACGGACTCTTCCAGGCTTTCTAGGCCGTTGCTGGTCGGTTGCAGCGGTTCAGTTGATGGAGTATTCATGGTCGGAGCTAGTAGGATGGAGATGTATCAGCCACTTAATATACTTAACTTCTGCTCAGACCACTACACGTCAGAGCGACTTTCTGCCGGGACTTGCTGGCGAACAGAACACTAACGCCTTGCTTCACGCTCCGTATTTACCCTGACAACAGAGGCGCGCAAATACGTATTTACCGTTAATTGTACTTGGTCACGAAACTTTAGAAATATAGAGTAGTAAGACCTAGCTACCCCGCGCACTGCCGGGACTGGCTCAGGGCTGGTTCGGGAGCTGCGCCGGGCAAACAGATCTATTCTTTTGTACCACCAACCAAAATTCCTATGCTAGCGATGGATTACCGGGGCCCGAAACGGGTCCGTGCCGTGCAGAAGCCCATGCCCGAAATCAAGCATCCCCAGGATGCCATTGTCAAAGTTCTACGCACCTGCATCTGCGGCTCTGACCTTCACCTCTACAACGGCAACGTGCCCGATACGCGCGTAGGTACCACGTTTGGCCACGAGTTTGTGGGCGAGATTGTGGAGGTTGGCTCCGAGGTAACGAAAGTAAAAGTAGGCGACCGGGTTATCGTGCCCTTCAACATTGCCTGTGGCGAGTGCCATTTCTGCCGCCAGGGCATGTATGGCAACTGCCACGAGTCGAACACCGAAGCTTCGGCCGTGGGGGCCATTTTCGGCTACTCGCACACGGCCGGCGGCTACGACGGTGGCCAGGCTGAATACGCCCGCGTGCCCTACGCCAACGTAGGCCCGACCATCATTCCCGAAGGCATGGACCTGGACGATGCCGTGCTGCTGACCGACGTGGTGCCTACGGGCTACCAGGCCGCCGAAATGGCGGGCATTCAGACCGGCGACACGGTGGTGGTGTTTGGGGCCGGCCCGATTGGTATCATGGCGGCCCGCTGCGCCTGGCTTTTCGGAGCCGGCCGGGTTATCATCATCGACCAGGAAGACTACCGCCTTGAATTTGCCCGCAACTACTCGTACTGCGAGGCTTACAACTTCAAGGAAATGAATGACCCGGTGGTGTTCATCAAGAAAACGACTGACTGGATGGGAGCCGACGTGGTTATCGACGCGGTAGGCGCCGAAGCGGCCGGCAACACGATGCAGACCATTACGGGCCGCAAGCTGCTGCTGCAGGCCGGTTCGGCTACGGCTCTGCACTGGGCTATCAACTCGGTTAAGAAAGGTGGGGTGGTGTCGATTGTAGGCGTATATGGCCCTACCGACAACCTGATTCCCATTGGCAACGTGCTGAACAAGGGCCTCACCATCCGGGGCAACCAGGCATCGGTGAAGCGCCTGCTGCCGCGCCTGATTGAGCACGTACAGAACGGGACGCTTAACCCCAAAGGACTGATTACGCACCGGATGCCGCTGGCCGAAGTGGCCGACGGCTACCGCATGTTCTCCGCCAAGCTGGACAACTGCATCAAGACCGTGCTCATTCCTTAATCCGCTAACCCGAAACGCTGACTGACCATGGAAAATAACGTAATAAATACGCCCATCGACCCCAAGCAAATTCCGGGCTGGGGTGTGGATGCTGACCCCAAAAACGACCCCACCTACCCCATGCGGGCCCGCATGAACGTGTCGCAGGACCCGGACAGCAAGCACCGCCCGGCTTCATTGCAGTCCGACAACACCGAGAAGCTGCAGTCGGTGGAGCGGCCCAATATTTCGGCCGTATATGGTACCACCGTGCCTCCGAGCGGCCTGAGCGGTATGATTCGGCGGGCAGCCTTCAACTACAGCGAAAACCGCTACCGCCACTGGCTGCCCTTGGTGCTGGCCGACCGCGTAAACGTGGTGGAAGGCATTATCGAGGACCTGGCTCATGGTAAAGTGCCCAACATCTTTGCTGAGAAGGGCTACCCCGTAGAGATGAAGCACAACCGGACGGCCTTTCTGACCAAGATGGGCATTATTGGTGCCGTTACGGCCGGTGCTGTTGTCTGGCTTAGCTCGGGCAACAAAAAGAAAAAGGAAGTGCGGCGGGCGGCCCGGCCCCGGTACTAGCCTAGCACTTCTGTATTATTGAAAAAGCCCTGCTGGTAGAACTACCGGCAGGGCTTTTTCGTGGCTTATCCGGCCGTGGGCTGCGTCAGGTTGTATACTCAGCTTAGCCAAACGGGTGCCCTACCGGTTCACGTAGTCGAGCAGAAACCGGCCGTGCTCATGACGCAAGCGGGTAACCGAGCCATAGTCGATGTTCAGGCGAAAGGCGTTGGCCAGCGGCAGCTCCAGGCAGTGGCAGATAAGCGTGCGGATAAGGGCGGCGTGGGCAAAGATCAGCACGTCATCGGCGGCAGGGCCGGTCAGTACTTCCGCCAGGAAAGCCACGGCGCGTTGCTGCACCTGCTCAAACGACTCGCCACCGGGCGCGGGCATGGTTACGAAATCGGCTTTCCAGGCAGCCAGTTCCGGGCCGGGCAACTCAGCCCAGGCCTGCAGCTCCCACCTGCCGAAGTGGTATTCCTTCAGCCGCTCATCCAGGCACACGGGCACGGCCACCACGTCTTCGGCCAGAATGCGGCAGCGCGACAACGGGCTGGCGTAGGCCCGCACGGCCCCGGCGCCCAGGCCGGCGGCCAGCACCTGGCAGAGGCGGGCTTTTTCCTGCTCGTACCGCTCACTGAGGCCTACGTCGCTTTGCCCGTAGCAAATGCCCGCCGCCGTGGCCACGCTCGTGTGTCGGATCAGGTAAATATCCATGCTTACTACTAGTGACGAAGCCATGTAGAAACGCAACCTTGCCCCCGCGTTAGGTATTCAAAACCACGCCATTCGGATTGCTTGTACAACGGCAGCAACGATTGAGATGCAAATATGCGTCGCTACAGCCAAGCGCACAGAAAAGCCCGGCCGGTATACGTACCGGCCGGGCTTTTTTTCTGGGGCCACTACTTGCGGCCGTTGATTATCTCATCCACCACGGCCGGGTCCAGCAGCGTGGTTACGTCGCCGATGTTGCTGGTTTCGCCCTCGGCCACCTTGCGCAGAATGCGGCGCATGATTTTGCCCGAGCGGGTTTTGGGCAGCCCCGATACCAGCTGAATCTTGTCGGGCTTGGCAATCTTACCAATTTCGGCCACCACGGTTTCGATGATGCTGGCCTCCACGTGGGGCTTGTCGGCGTCACTGTCGCAGGCGCCGGCGCGGCATATCACGAAGGCATAGATGCCCTGGCCCTTCACATCGTGGGGGTAGCCCACCACGGCGCTTTCCACCACGTTGGCGTTCTGGTTGATGGCGTTTTCGATTTCAGCCGTACCGAAGCGGTGGCCGCTCACGTTTATCACGTCGTCGACGCGCCCGATGATGCGGTAGAGGCCGTTTTCGTCGCGCCGGGCCCCGTCGCCGGTGAAGTAGTAGCCCGGGTAGGGCCCGAAATACGTCTGTTTGGCGCGGTCATGGTCGCCGTAGGTGGTGCGGATGATGCCGGGCCAGGGCTGCTTGATGGCCAGGTAGCCTTCCTGGTCGTTGCCTTCAATTTCCTGGCCTTCCTGGGTGAGCAGCACGGGCTGCACGCCCGGCAGCGGCTGCCCCGCGTGGGCCGGCTTGGTGGGCGACACGCCCGCCAGGGCCGAAATCATCACGCCGCCGGTTTCGGTCTGCCACCACGTGTCGATGACGGGGCAGCGCTCCTTGCCCACGTGGGTGTAGTACCAGTACCAGGCTTCCTCGTTGATGGGCTCCCCCACTGAGCCCAGGATGCGTAGCGAGTCGAGCGAGTAGCTGAGCACGTTGTCCAGGGGCGTGGCCATCAGGCTGCGAATGGCAGTGGGCGCGGTGTAGAACACGGTTACGCCGTGCTTGTCGATAACCTCCCAGAAGCGGCCGGCATCGGGGTAAGTAGGCACGCCCTCGAACATGAGCGTGGAGGCGCCATTGAGCAGCGGCCCGTAGAGCAGATACGAGTGGCCCGTAACCCAGCCAATGTCGGCGGTACACCAGTAAATGTCGTTTTCCTCGACCTGAAACACGTTGCGGAACGTGTAGTCGGCCCACACCATGTAACCGGCGGTGGTGTGCACTACGCCCTTGGGCTTGCCGGTGCTGCCCGAGGTATAGAGGATAAAGAGCAGGTCTTCGGCGTCCATTTCCTCGGCCGGGCAGGTTTTGGCGGCCTCTTCGGCTTCCTGGTGGTACCAGACGTCGCGGCCTTCCTGCATGTGCACGGGCCAGCCCAGGTGCTCGACTACAATCACGCGGCGCACCGAGGGGCAGTGTTCCAGGGCCTCATCCACCACGCGCTTCACCGGAATCTGCTTGGGGCCACGGTTCAGGCCGTCGGAGGTCAAAACCACGGTGGCCTGGGCATCGTTGACGCGGTCGGCAATGGCAGTGCTGCTGAAGCCGGCGAAGATAACCGAGTGCACCGCCCCGATGCGGGCGCAGGCCAGCACGGCAATGGCCAGCTGCGGAATCATGGGCATGTAGAGGCAGACCCGGTCGCCTTTTTCCACGCCGTTGTTCAGCAGCACGTTGGCAAACTGGCACACCTGCTGGTGTAGCTCGCGGTAGGTGTAGCGAATCTGGCGGGTCTTGGGGTCGTTGGGCTCCCAGATGAGGGCCAGCTTGTTGCCGCGGGTGGCCAGGTGGCGGTCCAGGCAGTTTTCGGTGATGTTGAGCTTGGCGCCGCCAAACCACTCGTTGTGGCCGTTTACCATGTCGGCTTTGAGCACCGTGTTCCACTTGCGGCGCCAGGTAAAGGGCTCGGCCACGTCGGCCCAGAACTGCTCGGGGTTGTCGATGCTGCGCTGGTAGGCGTCCTGGTACTCTTCAAACGTGCGGATGCGGGAATGGCTGAGGGGCATAAGACTAGGGAATTAGGGAGGTGGAGAGTTAAAACGGAACAGCGGCCCAAGTGGCCGGGGCAGCAAGGCGGTAGTTAGCCGGAGGCTGGGGCGGCTACCAGCGCCTTTACCTTTTCCATCAGCTGCCGGGTACTGAAAGGCTTGGGAATGTAGAGGTCGGCGCCCACGTCGTAGCCGCGCTGAATGTCGGCTTCCTTGCTTTTGGCACTGAGGAAAATCACCTTGGTGTGCTGCCGATCGGGCCGGCTTTTCACGTGCTGGCACACGTGGTAGCCATCCACGTCGGGCATCATAATATCGAGCAGAATCACGTCGTAGGCGGTGTGGTCGATGGCCTCCAGGGCCTCGGTGCCGTTGCGGGCAATACCCACCTGATAGCCGCTCTTGCGCATCAGGAATTCAAGGGACATGACGATGTTGGGCTCGTCATCGACAATCAGGATCTGGGGGGCGCTCATAACTCAGCGGCGGAAAAAGGGTGGGGAAACGGGGCTCAAAACGGGCGGCTCAGACGGTGGCCGGGGCCGTGGGCAGCTCCAGGGTGAAGCAGGCGCCCTGTTCGGGCTGGCTTTCCACCCAGATGCGGCCCGCGTGCAGCGCCACAATCTTTTTGGTGATGGCCAAGCCCAGGCCCGAGCCTTCCGGCTTGCGGGTCGTCTGGTTTTTGGCCTGGAAGAACTTGTCGAAAATAAGGGTGTGGTATGCCGGGTCGATGCCCTTGCCGTTGTCGCGCACGCTCAGGCGCAGCAGGCTGGCGCTGCTGGCCTCGGCCACCACGGCAATGCGCCCCAGCCCATCGGCCCGGCACGACTTGACGGCGTTGCTGAGCAGGTTCACCAGCACCTGCATCAGCCGGTCCCGGTCGCCGGGCAGGTGAGGCAGGCCGGGCGGCACCACCACGTCGAGCTGAATGTGCTTGGCCCGCACCAGCTGCCCCACCGCGTCGATGGCGTCGTTGACGAGCTCGGCCACGTCGAGCGGGGCACATTCCAGCGTAGCCTGCCCCGATTCGTACTTTTCCAGGTCGAGCACCAGGGTAATCAGGCGGCTCAGCCGTTCGGCTTCCTTGGTGATAGTATGCAGAAAATGGCTCCGCTCCTCTTCCTCAATATCGGGGTTATCGGTCAGGATTTCGGACAGGGCCCGGATGCTGGTCAGGGGGGTGCGCAGCTCGTGGGTCACGGTGTAGAGGAACTCGTCTTTCTGGTGGTCCAGGGCCTGGAGCTGGTCGTAGGCCTGCTGGAGCTGGTCGGTGAGGCGCTGCAGCTGGCGCGACTGTTTCTGGAGCTGGCGGTTGGCTTCGAGCAGCTGCTGGCTTTCCTTCAGAATGCCCACCACGTTGTCGAAGCTGATGTCTTCGGCGGCCACCGAGGTGCGCAGCAGCAGCCGGGCCGACGCCGGACCGATGGAACCGGCCAGCAGCTTTTCGGCGTAGGCCAGCAGCCGCGGATCAGCCTGGGGCGGGCTCTGGTCGTCGGTGCTGTGGGCATCGGGAAACCGCTCCTGGAATGAGCGCAGGGCCTGGTTGGTGCGTTTTTTTCCCAGAAAGCCGGTCAGCAGGGCCCGCACGTCGGGCAGCGGGGCGGCGCTCTGCCAGCCAGCCGGCCCTTCAAACACGGTTCCGGCACGAAACACGTCGACAAAGACATCGGCCTGGTGCTGCTCCAGGGCCGTGGGCAGGCGCAGCAGCGACACGCCCACGTAGAGGCCCACGTTGAAAAACCAGCTCCAGAACAGCCCGTGCGACAGGTAGTCGAGCCCTTCGAGGCCAAAGAGGGCAAACGGCCGCAGCCAGCTCTGCCCCAGCAGCCCCTGGCTCAGCATGGCATCGGGCAGCAGGTCGGGCCCGACCATGGTGGGCAGCACCAGGGTGAAAAACCACAGGATAAAGCCGGCCAGAATACCGGCCGTGGCGCCCTGCCGGGTGCCGCCCTTCCAGTAGAGGCCGCCCAGCACCACCGGCACAAACTGCGCCACCGCCGCAAACGACACCAGCCCAATGTTGACCAGCGGCAGCAGGTGCCCCACAGCGGCGTAGTAGCCGTAGGCCAGCAGCAGCACCAGCACCACGGCCAGGCGGCGGCTGTGCAGGGCCACGCGGCTGAGGTAGGCAAACCAGCGGGCCCCCTCGGCGCGGGCCGCCGGCATGCGCACCAGCAGCGGCATAAGCAGGTGGTTGCTCATCATCACGCTCAGGGCAATGGTTTCGACGATAATCATGGAGGAAGCTGCCGACAGGCCGCCCAGGTAGATGAGCAGGGCCAGCCAGGGGTGGCCGGCCTGCAGGGGTAGTGCCAGCACAAACGTGTCGGCATCGAGGCGACCGGTGCCCTCCAGCAGCCGCCCCCCGAAGGCCAGCGGCAGCACAAACAGGTTGATGATGATCAGGTAGAGCGGAAACAGCCACATGGCCTTGCGCAGGTGGTCCTCGTTCACGTTTTCGACCACCGCCACCTGAAACTGGCGCGGCAGCAGCAGAATGGCGGCCATGCTCAGCACGAGCAGCGTAAACCACTGAGCGCCGCTGGTGCCGGCCCCGTGCAGGGTGAAGAGGCGGCTGAGCTCGGGCAGGGCGGCGGCCCGCGCAAAGATGTCGGCAAACCCATCGAACAGGCCGTAGGTGACGAACAGGCCGGCGGCCAGAAAGGCTACCAGCTTCACCAGGCTTTCCAGGGCCACGGCCAGCACCATGCCCTCGTGCCGCTCGGTGGCTTCCACGGAGCGCACCCCGAAGATGATAGTGAAAAACGCCAGGGCCACGGTGGTGTAGAAGGCCGAGCCGGCCGCCGCCGCGGCATCTCCCACGGGCAGGCCCAGCGAGTTGGCGGGCTGAGTGAGGATGTCGAAGGAAGCGGCAATGGCCTTGATCTGCAGCGAAATATAGGGCACCACGCCCAGCACGCACACCACCGTGACCAGGGCCCCGAGCCAGGCACTTTTGCCGTAGCGGGCCGAAATGAAGTCGGCAATGGAGGTGAGGCGCTGCTGCCGGCAGATCCGGATGATTTTGCGCAGCACCAGCCACGCCATTGGGGCCATCAGCGTAGGCCCCAGGTAAATACCCACGAACTCCAGACCGAAGTACGCCGCCCGTCCCACCGAGCCGTAGTACGTCCAGGCGGTGCAGTACACGGCCATGCTCAGGGCGTACACGTAGGGGTTGCTCACCAGGCTCCGCCGCGCCGAGCCCGCCCGCCGCTCCGCCGCATACGCCACCCCAAACAGCAGGGCGAGGTAGCCGAACGAAAAGCCAATGACAAGCCAGATGGGCATGCGGTGAAATGGTGAGTTTGTGAAACAGAGAGTTTGTGAGAGGATGAAATGGTGGTCATTCCGCGCAGATTGCGCCATCGGAACGTCATCTTACCATGTTACCATCTCACTATTTCGCCTTTACCAGCCAGCCCGTGAGCAGCACCAGCGTGGCCCAGGCCAGCAGCACATACAGGTAGAGCACGGGCACGCCCCCTACCCGCCCGCCGTGGTCGAAGACGGCCAGCAGCGGGAAGTTGAGCAGCACGCCGAACAGCAGGGCCACGAAGAACAGCCGCTGACCGCGCCGCTGCTCGGGACGCTCCGGGGACGAAATGGGGGGCATAGGCAAAACTAGTGGGGCCGGTGAGAAAGGAAGGTGCCAACATAATAAAGTCCGCCGAACCAACGGCCCGACGGACTTTTCTGCGGCAGCCGGAACGTTATTTCACGTCGGCGGGAGCCTCATCCATGAGCTTGACGTTGCGCACGTCCTTCATCAGGGCCTGCCCGATAAACCAGCAGATCAGGGCAATACCCACCGGATAGACCAGGCCCGCCAGGGTGCTGTGCTCCTTGATAAAGGGCGCGTCGGAGGCGGCGGCGCGCAGCGTGAGGGCCGTGGCAATCAGCGGCACGAAGCCCCCGAACACCCCGTTGCCGATGTGGTAGGGCAGCGACAGGGACGTGTAGCGCACTTTGGTCGGGAACAGCTCGACCAGGTAGGCGGCAATGGGGCCGTAGGCCATGGTCACGAACAGCACCAGGCAGAACACGAGGGCCGTCATGGCCGGCAGGTTGGGGTCCAGGGCCTTCATCACGGCGGGCACGGCCTTGCCGGTGGCATCCACGGTGGCGGCGGTTACTTCCGTAATCGGGCCCGCAAACTGCTTGAGGCCCCAGAACAGTGGGAAGGTGAACAGCGCCCCGCAGAGCAGGCCCATCATGATGATTTTCTTGCGGCCAATCCGGTCGGACAAAGAGCCGAAGTACACGAAAAACGGCGTGGCCAGCAGCAGGGCCGCGCACAGCACCAGGCTGGCATCCACCAGGTCTAGTTTCAGGGTGTTCTGCATAAACGAGTAGGCGTAGAACTGCCCCGTGTACCACACCACGCCCTGGCCCATGGTGGCGCCAAACAGCGAAATGAGTACCAGACGACGGTTTACGGGGTTCACGAACGACTCGCGCAGGGGGTTGGTGCTGGTCTTGCCCTCCGACTTGGCCTTGGCAAACAGCGGCGACTCGTGCAGCTTGCGGCGGATGTAGTACGAGGCAATGACCAGCGCCCCCGACAGCAGAAACGGAATCCGCCAGCCCCACTCCTTGAACTCAACTTCGCCCAGCGTTTTGCGCGTTACGATGATAACCAGGATGCTCAGAAACAGGCCGGCCGTGGCCGTAATCTGGATGAAGCTGGTGTAGTAGCCGCGCCGGTTGTCGGGGGAGTGCTCGGCCACGTAGGTAGTGGCGCCGCCGTATTCGCCGCCCAAAGCCAGGCCCTGCAGCAGGCGCAGAATGGTCACGATGACGGGCGCGGCAATGCCGATTTTGTCGTAGCTCGGAATCAGGCCCGTTACGAACGTGGCCCCGCCCATGATGAGCAGCGTGAGCAGGAAGGTGTACTTGCGCCCGATCATGTCGCCGATGCGCCCGAAGAACAGTGCCCCGAACGGCCGCACCACGAAGCCCGCCCCGAATACGGCCAGCGTGCCGAGAATCGTGTCCTCAATCTTGCCGGTCGAGCCGAACAGCACCGGCCCGATGATGGCCGCCAGGGACCCGAAGATGTAGAAATCGTACCATTCAATGACGGTGCCGACGGAGGAAGCCGTAATTACCTGCCAGATTTTGCTGGTGGACACCGCGTTGTTGTCGTGCGCAATGGCATCATCGGCACCGCCGCCGGCCAGGGGCGTGGCTCCGGCGTAGGCGGCCGCATCGCGCTGAGGGAGGTTGTCTTTCATGACTGATTGGTGGTTTTGGGAATAGGGTTGAAAGGCTGCTTCGGGTTATGCGTAGCGCAGGGGCTACAGCGAGACCTGCGTCTGAAGGGTTATTTCCGGCTTGTAGTCCACGTTATTCACGTCCGTGAAGTCGGGCCGGGCGCGGTAGTTGATGGTGAATTTGGCGTTGTGGCCGTCGACGTAGAAGTTGGCGCCGGCATCGAAGATGTTCACGTTGCGCTGCTCGTTGGTGGCTGTGCGCAGGCCCTCGTAGCCGGCCAGCAGGTGCGAGGCGTAGGGCTGCACGCGCAGCTTGGGGCCTAGCAGGTTTTTGGGCAGCAGAAAGCCAGCCTGCACGTAGCCCACGTTGCCGGTGCCGGAGTGCGGCACGGCGTTGCCGCGGCGGGCATCGGCGCCGTAGCCGGGGTTCGAGGCCCCGATGAAGCGCACGTGGTTGGGACCCATGTTGTAGTTGTAGTACACGCCGTAAATCGTGAAGGCCGTGCCGGCCTCCTTGTTAATGGGCGTATCGAAGAATACGTCGGCCGAGAACAGGGCAATGTCGTCTTTCCGGGTTTCGATGCCGGCAATCTGGGCTGGGGTGAAGGCCGTGCCCGTCACCGTCACGACGCTGCTCGTGGGCCTTGACACCATGCCGTCCTTGTTGTAGAAAAAGCCTGCCCCGATGTTGAACACCCGCTTGGTGCCCAGGTAGGTGCCCACGTTGAAGGGCAGCAGATTGGCTTCCTGCTCCAGAAACTCGTAGCTAAAATAGCCCTGGTAGATGTGGCTCGTGCCCTGCGGATTGTACTGGGCCGTGTTGTTGCCGGTGCTGGTTGTCACCTGGTTTGGGGCAGTGCCCGAAACGACGGGCGTGCCGCCCAGGCCCAGGGCATTGCTGAAGGTGCCGGTCTGGTTGGTCAGCATCGACTCGTTCACGCTCAGAGCGTAGTCCAGCTTGCCGATCCGGCCTTTGGCGTACACCCCGATGCCGCGCGCAAACTGGTCGATGGCCTCAATGGTGGGCCAGTTGGTGAGCGGTGCATCCAGGGTAAGGTAGTTGATGGTGCTGGAGCGCGTCATGCGCGAGAGGCCGTTCTGGTAGTGCATACCGGCGCCCAGATTCAGGTATTTATTCACCTTATATTCCACCACGGCCTCGTGCACAAACAGCTGGGGCTTCTTGCCGTCGGTGCCCGGCGCGAAACCGCCGCTCACGGCCGTCTGGTTGTTGATGCCCAAGTGGGTGTAGACCATAAAGCGCGGGTTCAGCTGCGACAGGATGATCAGGCGGGAGCGGCGAATGGCAAAGTCCAGCTGGTCGTCCTGGGGCTTGCCGGGCGCGCGCAGCGTGCCGGTATTGTTCTCGGTGTAGCGGGCCCAGATCTGGTGCCAGGTGATAAAGCGCAGGTACTTGGTGCCATCGGGCGAGAGGTTTACCCGCATCCCGGCCCCGTAGGGCGCCGATTCCGTCGGGACTGCGGCCGGTGTGGCTGCCGTCGTCGGCGATGCCGGAGCCGTGGGGGCCGCCTGGCCCGGCGGCAGCGGAGTGGCGGGAGGCGGGGCGGGCTGACCGGGCGGTGGGGTCGTCACTTGGGCCAGGGCCCCGCTTCCCGAGAGAAGCGCACTCAGTACCAAAGCGTAACGGGCGTTTTGCATGGACGTGGTGGGAATAGTGGTGAGGAAGGGTCGGGGGACGCCGCCCGCCACCACCTGGGCGCCGGACGACAGCACCAAGTAGAAAAAACTCCCGCCGGAAGTCACGCCCGTGCTATACTTCCGCTAACACCTATAGCTTTTCAGCCCTGCCGGAACCGTTCCCACCGAATCAGCATGTACTTATCGCCCAGCTCAGTTATCATCATGCCCGAGCCTTTCAGGTTTTCCGGCTTGGCAAAAAACTCCGCCAGCTCCTTCTGGTTCAAGATTTTGTACGTCGGATGATAGTCGGTCTGGCGCGGGGCCTTCATGCCGTACTTCTTCACCCAGTTCATCACGCTCACGTGGCTCACGCCCAGCAGCCGCTCAATCTCCCGGTAGCTCACGCCTTCCACGTACAGCTGCAAAGCCTTGATAACGTAATAGGTATCAACTTCCCGACCTATCTTTGCCACGGAAAAGTGGTAGCCGCAGTTTTTGCATTTATACCGCTGCCGCCCCCCTACCACGCCGCTTTTGGTGGCTTCCTTCGATTCACATTTGGGGCAGCTGTTCTGGGCCATCTGATAGGTGAGTAAGTCCTTACTAAAAAACTATAGCACTTTAGTAAAGATATATCATTTTAGCAAAAATAACTTTGTAATGCTATTTATCTTTAGCAGCCAAGCCGCACACCTGCCACTACATAGCCAGCACCACGGCCAGCACGGCATCCACGGCCAGGCCCAGGCGGCGCATATCCAGCCGCTCGAGGGTGTCGGTGGGCTCGTGGTAGTGCTTGTTGCGGTAGAAGGCCGTGTCGGTGAGCAGCACGGCCGGGTAGTCGAACTGCCAGTAGTTAAGGTGGTCGGAGAAGTCGATGCCGGGCAGCCAGGCCGGGGCTTTAAAGCGGCGCACGGGCAGGGCGGCCGTCTGCTTGTAGCGGCGGGCAAACTGCCGGCCGAAGCGTCCGTTGCCGAATTTCTGGGCCACCGTCACGTAGTTGCCCCGACTGCCATACACCAGCTTCAGCGGCGCTAGGGGATAATCCTGGCTGTTTTTGCGGTCATCGTAGTAGCCCAGCATTTCCAGGGCCACCATGCCTTTCACCGCCACCTGCTGGTCGTGCAACGATTTGGCGTGCACGTAGCTGCCCATGCTGTTGGTGCGAAAAAACGGCGGCTCTTCCAGTGTGTAGGCCACCAGCTCAATGCGGTACGGAAGCGTGTTTTGCTGCCCCAGTAGCCGGGCCAGCTCCAGCAGCGCGGCCACGCCGGTCCCGTTGTCGTCGGCGCCGGGCTGCTCGCCACACACGTCGTAGTGGGCCCCGATAATGAGGCGCGGGCTATTTTCGGGGCCAAAAGAGCCGATGACGTTGCGGTAAGTGTTGCCCTGCACCTGGTAGGGCTGCTCGCTGAGGCGGGCCCCGGCGGCTTGCAGTTCCCGACGGATGTAGTCGGCGGCCTGATTAAGGCTGGCCAGGTGCTGATAGTTACGCGGCTCAGGCGTGCTGGTAAGGGCCACCAAGTGGTGGCGCAGCCGCACCGTATCGGCGGTGGCCGGGGCCGCCACTGCCGGGCCGGGCCCTGTGGCAATAAGCAAGGCACCAAGGCCGATTTTTAGTAACAGCATAGCAGCAGGATAGAGAGTAACGCCGCCGCCGGAGCGCCGGCAGAAAGGCTGGTACTTTTCCACAAAGCATGCACAACAGGACCAGAGTAGAGGGACATGTTTTGCGAAAGTACATGTCTACCTGGCCGGACCACGACCCGACGCTCTCCCCTCCTACTCCTTTATTACCAGCCGGGCCTTTTCCGGGGCCACGCCAATGGTGGCAATGGCCCCCGAATTGAAGTGTAGAAAGTCGGTTTCCACGCCATCGGAGAAAATCACGCCGTTGGTAGGCATAAACGACTCGATGATGAGCGGCTCATTCTCATCCAGAATACCGGCCGTCAGGCTGGCCTGGGTGCGCTTGCTGCGGAAGGCTTCGCGCACCACGAACATCAGCTCCGTATCGGCAAACGCGGGCTGGGGCGGCGGGGTATCCGCCGGGTCGAGAAACTGCCTCATGCCGGCCGTCATGTTGAAAATAGAGCTGAGCCAGCCCGTGGAGCCCGACTTGGTGGAAACGATGATGCCCGACGAGGAATGGCTTTCCTCCTCGCCCTGGTAGCCGATGCGGTAGCGGGCCGACACGTGCGAGGCGTTGCCGATAAACAGGTCGTTGAAGCCCAGCAGGCGCTGCCCGTCGTTGAGGCGGGCCTCGGCCAGCGAGGCTTCCCGCACCCGGTAGCGGTCGGCCAGCACCCGCTCCACGGCCCGCAGGAAATCCTGGGGCGTGAAGGGCAGCAGCACACCGTCGTAGCGCTCCTGGTCGGGGTTCACGGCAATAATCGGGATGCCGTTCACGTACTTGGCCGTGTTAGCCACCAGCCCATCCTGGCCCACTACCACCACCAGCTGCTTGGGGTTGAAGAGGAAAGAGGGCAGAAAGGCCCGCTCCACCACCTTGTTCTTAAGCACGGACGAGAGCCGGCGCTGCACCAAGGAAAACGACTCCTGAAACCGGGCATTTTCCTCCTCGTACTCGGCAAACTCTCCGCCCAGGCTTTCGATGTAGAACTGGGCCTGGCCTTTGGTGTTGAACCGCTCCACAAGCTGCTCCAGCCGGGTTTTGTTGCGCACCAGAATGGCGTAGTCGATGCCGCTGCTGCTCATCGTCTGTTCTGCGGGTTCTGGGGCCGCTCCTGGGCTTTGTCGGAGTCACTGACCAGGGAGTCGAGCAGGTCGGGCGAGATGTTGAGGTTGCCGATTTTGGAGGCGTTTTCAGCCAGCTCCCGGAAGGCCAGGGCAATATTGAACTTGGGGTCGGGGTTGTTGCTCAGAGCCACCAACAGCTTCCAGTTCATGTCTTTGTAGGGCCGCAGAGTGGTTTCGAGCACGTAGCCGCGGGTGTCGGCCTCGCGGCGCTGGTTTTCGGCGTTTTGCTCAATCAGCAGCTTGCGCTGCTCTTCCACGGCAATGTCGGCCTGCACCTTCATTTCGCGCAGCTTGCGGGTGCTGTCGGCCTTCTGCATCTCGCCCTCGATTTTCTTCTCGGCAATCTGCTTGTTCTTTTCCTCCACCGCAATTTCGGTGTTCAACTCACTTTCCTTGATTCGGCGCTCCTGCTCTACGGCAAAGTTGCGGCGCTCAAACACGGCCTGGTCGGCTTCCTGCTGCAGCTTTTCGCGGGTTTCCGTTTCCAGGGCCCGGCCCATTTCGGGGGTGGCTTTCACGGCCAGAATGTTCACGCCCAGCACCTCGATTCCCAGCAGCCCCACGGCCTTGGAGGCGGCCAGCCCTTCCACGATATGCACCTCAATGGCCTTGGCCGCCCGCATGGCGTCCTTCAGGCCCAGGCTCTGCACGAAGGTAGCCGTGGCCGTCTGGGCCTCGTTGATGATGCGCTGGTGGAGCTTTTCCAGGTCATTTTTCTTGTACACGCCCCGGCTGTCGACGGTGAAGTCGAGCACTTCGGCCAGCTGCTTGGGGTTGCCGGCCTTGTAGGTTATCTGCCCCTGAATCGAGACGGTCTGGTAGTCGTGGGTGGTTTCGTTGAAGATGAAGGGCAGGTCGTTGCTGCCCATCGGAATGGCCACAATCGAGCTGTTGGGCCCGAAATAATAGAACGACAAGCCCCGCCCCTCCTTCGCAATGCGGCCATTCTTGTAGTGAATGGCGTAGGTCATCGAATCGAACTGAATGTGGTTTATTCCGAACATAACAGGCGTGGTGAAGAGGTGGGCGCGACGGTAAAAGTATCCATAGTTGGGAATATTGCCTGGTTGAATGCCTAATTAAGAACGTCCTGCTGAGCTTGCCGAAGCATCTCTACCACTTAGTGGCAGTGTCACTGGTTGTAGAGCCAATGATTACCATTGCAGTAGAGATGCTTCGACAAGCTCAGCAGGACGGCTTTCTTTAGCACGCGGGATGTCTCGCTAAGGCCCGACAGGACGGGCTGACGGCAACTAATTGCGCGCAAACCCTGAACTTCGCCCGCCAAACCCAGCCCCACCCGTATGCCCACCGCCCCTACCCCATTCCGCACCATCGACCCCGCCCTGATTAAGCCCAGCGAGCTGCACCCGTTTCTGGTGGGCGCCGTGGCCCCGCGGCCGGTGGCCTTTGCCAGTACCATCTCGGCCGACGGCAGCGTGAATCTGAGTCCCTACAGCTTCTTCAACTGCTTTGGCTCCAATCCGCCGATTCTGGTGTTTTCGCCCGCCAACCGGGTGCGCGACAACTCGCAGAAGCACACCCTGCAAAATGTGCGCGAAGTGCCCGAAGTCGTGATTCACATCTGTGACTACGCCATGGTCGAGCAGATGTCACTGGCCAGCACCGAGTATGAAAAGGGCGTCAATGAGTTCGTGAAGGCTGGTTTCACGGAAGTGCCGAGCCAGCGCGTAAAGCCGCCCCGCGTGGCCGAAGCCCCCGCCGCCTTCGAGTGCGTGGTGGAGCAGATCATTGAGCTGGGCCAGAACAACGGGGCCGGCAACCTGATTATCTGCCGGGTGGTGCTGGCTCATTTCCGCGAAGACATCGTGCTGCCCTCGGGCCAGGGCATCGACCCGTTCAAGCTCGACGCTATTGCCCGCCTCGGCGGCGACTGGTACTCCCGTGCTTCGGGCAGCAGCCTGTTTGAAGTGCCCAAGCCCAACCGCAACATGGGCATCGGCTACGACCAGCTCCCCGAGCACCTCCGAAATAGCGACCTGCTCAGCGGCAACAACCTGGGCCGGCTGGGCAACATCGAGCGCGAAGCCCTGCCCACGCCCGCGCAAGTAGCTGAGTTCCGGCAGGAGCCGCTGGTAGCCTATACGCTCAATAAATACCGCGAAACGCCCCAGGAGCTAAAAAAACAGTTGATGCTGCTGGGCAAGCAGTTTCTGGAGGAAGGCAAGCTGCTCGAAGCCTGGAAAGTACTGCTGCTGGTGCAGTAGCAGCGACGTAGCGCGAATTTTGTAGTTCGCGTCCCCCGCGCCATTAGCGCCTCGGCAACGATTGTCGTTCTGGTACGCGCACTACAAAGTTCGCGCTACAGCTCAAATGGCCGCGCCATTTCAAACAGCGACAATTCCAGCGGCTCCCATCCGGCGGCCCGCAGAAAGTCGTAGCCCGCGCCTTGGGTTACCATCGGCATCATCAGCGGCGGACCGGGAAAAGCGGCTTCCACGGCTTGTAGCAGCCGGCGGCCCCAACCTTGCCGGCGCAGGGCGTGGGGTACAATGGTGGTCAGAATCAAGGTGCGTTCCGCCTCGGGGCGCAGCAGTACGAAGGCTTTGTCATCGAGGGAAAACGCCTGCGTGGGCGCCGAGGCCGCCATCAGGGATTCGGCGGAAAACATCCAGGGCAGATTGGCCGTGCCTTCCCGCGCCACCAGGTGGGCTACTTCCCGCGGGTCTATTTCGGTAAGCTGCGCCGCGTGTTCAGCCGGGGCCGGTACGCGCCGGAAGGTGAATAGCTCCCGCGTGTTGACGAACCCCAGCCGCTCGTACAGCTTACGGGCCCGCTCGTTGGGCACGAATACTTCCAGCAGCATGCTTCTGTCACCACGGGCCTGGGCTTCGTCGAGGGCCGTTTGCAGCATCTGCTGGCCGTATCGTTTGCCCCGCGCCTCAATCACCAGACCCATGGCCGCCACCCGGCTCGTGTAGCCCCGCCGCGCAATGAGCACCAAACCCACCAGCTGCTCACCCCGAAACCAGAGCTTGCTGGCCTGGGCATCGAGGTGCTCGGAGCGGAAACGCCGCTCGAAGGTTTCGGGCGTGAACACCAGCGGCACGAAGTACTCCTCGAAGGAGCGGTTCATGGCCGTGGTAACCTGGGCCGAGGTGAAATCGAGAACGGGGCGGGCGGTGAGTGGAGCGGAGTTGGGAAGCACGGCAAGAAAGATTAGTAGAGATTAATAGACTGCCAACCCCATCCATCCGTTGCCTGTTCTGGCAGACCTGGCAGCTATATTCCCAGCGTCAGTAGCGCCAGGCCCAGCAGCATTAGCACCCAAAACAGGCCGAAAATACGGAGCAAGGCCCGCTGCCGGCCATTGAACTCGGCTTGTGCCACGGCCTGCACCTCAGGCGACACCAACAGGGCCGCATTAAATGCTTTGTGAGCCGCTACAAGGGGCCAAAAGGCCAATAGCGAAACTAGGCCCCCAGGCTCTGGCAGCAGCGACAGCAAAGCCAGCACAATGTAGGCTGCCGCTAGCAGTCCTGCCGGGTAGGCCACCGGCACTGCGTGGTCGCGCGCAAATTGCTTGACATCCCGCAACAGCGCATAAATCGTAAACACACTCAACAGCGCGCGCAGGGCGGGCAGGTTGTCGGTGTGCTGCCACCGGCCAAAAAAGCGCCACACCTTGTATTGCCACCATACAATATACAGCCCCAGCGTCAGCACGCACAGCACGATAAACTTAGGGGTACTGAGCACGTGCTGCTCCTCCATATAAGGGTCGGCAACGGCAGCAACGGATAGTCCTTGCGGATTCATAAAGCACTACAGATCATGCCCAGAAACCCGGGCGAATTGGTCAACCGAGAAGAACAGGCCGGTTAGTTCCGCACCGCAATCATCAGCCCCAGCTCCTTGTAGCGCATGTTGAATTTCTTGGCAATCGAAGCATTCGTCAACGAGCCTTTGTAGACGTACACGCCGGAGCGGAAATGCTCGTTGGTAAACAGCACCTCATTGATGCCCCCGTGCTGGCTGATTTCCTGCAGAATGGGCGTGAAGATGTTGCTCAGGGCGTTGGTAGCAGTGCGCGGCACGCGGGAGGCAATGTTGGGCACGCAGTAGTGCACCACGTCGTATTTGCGGTACACAGGCTTGCTGTGGCTGGTCATCTCCGAGGTTTCGAAGCAGCCGCCCTGGTCGATGCTCACGTCGATAATGACCGAGCCAGGCGCCATGCTGGCCACCACGCTTTCGGGCACCATAAACGGTATCCGGCCTTCCTCAGCATTCAAAGCGCCAATAACTACGTCGGCGCGGCGGATCTGCTGGTTGAGGACGAAGGTGTCGAGCGTGCTGGTATAAAGTGTGGTGCCCAGGTTCTGCTTGAGGCGGCGCAGCTTATACAAGTGGTTGTCGAACACCTTCACCTCGGCGCCCAGGCCGGTGGCGGCGCGGGCGGCGTATTCGGCCACGGTGCCAGCCCCCAGAATCACGACCTGGGACGGGGGCACACCCGTAATGCCGCCCAGAATCACGCCCTTGCCCTCGTTGGAACGGGCCAGATACTCGGCCGCTACCAGCATCACGGTAGAGCCCGCAATTTCGCTCATGGCCCGCACTACCGGCTTGGCGCCCGAGGGGTCCTTGATCAGCTCGAAGCTGATGGCATTCACCTTTTTGCGCAGAATGGCCGTGATATACTCCGAGGTCAGGGAGCCGAACTGCAAAGCCGAAATCAGCGTCTGGTTCGACTTCAGATAGTCGATTTCCTCCTGGGTAGGCGGGGCCACTTTCAGGATAATATCGGCCTCGTACACCTCCTTGGCCGAGTAGGCAATGGTGGCGCCGGCCTCCGAGTAGTCGTGGTCGGAGTACTTGCTGGGCTCCCCGGCCCCGCTTTCCATCACGACTTCGTGGCCTTCGTTCACGAGGTGCTTCACGGCTTCGGGCGTCAGGCAGATGCGGTTTTCCTGCAGCGAGGTTTCCCGGGGCAAGCCGATAAACAGCTTACGCTTACGCGTTTCCACGGCCAGCATGGATTCCTGCGTGTAGAAAGCGCGGCTCGTGGCCAGCGACTCAAATCCGGGGGGTATTGCTTCGGGCATTGGGCGGATGGGGTTCAGCGGCTCAGCCGAGGATGGGCTCCAGTTGCAGCAGGCGCGACTCGGGGCCAGTAACGGTGAGCGTGACGAGTAGCCTCTTCGGGGGCAAAAGCGCCTCCACGCGGCTTGGCCACTCTATCAGGCAAAGATAGCCAGAATCAAAGTACTCTAGCGCGCCAATATTCAGGGCCTCGTCCGGGTCGTCAATCCGGTAGAAGTCGAAGTGGTAAATGGGCTGGTCGCGCGAGTCGCGGTATTCATTGACCAGGGCGAAGGTGGGGCTGCTCACGTCGTCCTGCACGCCCAGGGCCCGGCACAGGGCTTTGATAAACGTGGTTTTGCCCGCGCCCATCTCGCCCTCAAACACCATAATAGTGTGGTCGTCGAGCAGCCCGGCCACCTGGGCGGCGGCCGCGGGCAGGTCGGCCAGCGTAGAAATCGTAAGTTCGGTCACGGGCATGGTAACAGGGTTTAGCAGCCGCAAGTTTAGCATTCTGCGCCAGCCTGTTCATCTTTGCCCGGCGCAACCCCGCTTTTTGCCGCTCCTGGGCCGCCTCTTATCCTTTTCTATCATGATGCTTTCCCGCGCCCGTTTTCTGCTGTTGCTGCTGCCCTTGCTCAGCTGTTCCCGCCCGCCCCACCCGGCCGGGCCGGCCACTTCGGCGGTGTACTTCCCCGGCCCTGGCAACCGCTGGCAGCACCGCCAGCCCGAGCAGGCCGGCTTCGACAAGGCCCGCCTTGCGGAAGCCATAACCTGGGCCAAGCAGCAGGAAACCACCCAGATGGCCCCGGACTTTTCCACCCAGGCCGAAATATTTGGGCAGCCTCTGGGACCGTTGCCCGCCAGCCGGGCCGCTACCAACGGCCTGATTCTGCGCCACGGCTACATCGTGGCCGAGTGGGGCGACACTGAGCGGGCCGACCCGACCTACAGCGTGGCCAAAAGCGTGCTGTCGACCCTGCTGGGCCTGACCCAGGAGCGGGGTCTGATCAAGGATATTCACGACCCGGTAGCCAACTACATCCAGGACGGGGGCTACGACTCGGCGCACAACCGCAAGGTGACCTGGGAGCACCACGCCCGCCAGACCAGTGAGTGGCAAGGCGAAATGTGGGGTAAAAATGCTGATTTCGTGGGGCGGGAGGCCTTTGGCAAGGGCGAGCGGAAACCCCGCACCCTGCAGGAGCCCGGCTCCTACTACGAGTACAACGACGTGCGCATCAACCGCTTCGCCTTGTCTTTGCTCCAGCTCTGGCGCCGGCCGCTGCCGGAAGTATTCCGCACCGAAATCATGCAGCCCATCGGGGCTTCCAGCTCCTGGCAGTGGGTGCCCTACCAGAACTCCACCGTGCCGATTGACGGCAAGCCCATTGCTTCAGTCAGTGGGGGCACGCGCTGGGGCGGCGGCCTCTGGATCAGCAGCCGCGACGAGGCCCGCTTCGGCTACCTGTTTCTGCGCCAGGGCCAGTGGCAAAACCGCCAGCTCGTGCCCCGCGCCTGGGTTCAGCAGGCCACCACACCCGGCCCCGTGGGCCCCGACTACGGCTACCTCTGGTGGCTGAACACCCAGCGCAAGGCCTGGACCGACGCGCCGGCCACCAGCTTCGCGGCCCTGGGCGCGGGCTCCAACACCATCTGGGTTGACCCCGAGCACGACCTCGTGATTGTGTGGCGCTGGCACAACGGCAGCCCCAATGAGCTGATCAAGCGGGTGCTGGCCGCCGTGCAGTAATGAGTAGCCCAACTCCATCCGTCACCTTCCCTCCCACTCTCTCGGCCATCCTTAGGCGCAACCGAGAAAATATTTCCGTCATGAGGCAACCTTCATGATATATCATACATCTATTCACTACCGCTGGATTTCTTCTCATGCTCTCCAATATTCTCTTTTACTCGCTTGACAAGGCCATCAAGCAATACCGGCGTTTTGCCCAGGCTAACATCGACCGGGCGGGCATTGCCATTACCATCGACCAGTGGCTGGTGCTGCGCGTGATTCTGGAAAACGACGACCTGACCCAGACCGAAATCGGGGACCGGGTTTTCAAGGACCAGGCCTCGGTGGCCCGCATTATCCGCCTGCTCACCGAGCGCAGCCTGCTGGTGGCCGAAGCCCTGCCCCACGACGGGCGCCGCACCCAGCTGCGCGTCACGGCCGAAGGCCAGCGCATCCTGGATGCCGTGCACCCTATCGTGCTCAGCAACCGGCAGATTGCCCTGCGTGGCCTCTCGGAAGAAGATACGGCCCAGCTGCAGCAGCTGCTGGAACGCATTTATCTGAACTGTACGCCTCAGCCCTAAGCTGCCAAGCCGGGAAATGAGGTAAAAAATCAAAAAAAAGTCCTGCCCTGCGCTATATATACGAAACAATTCGTATGTTTACTACGAAATAATTCGTACCCCTCCTCTTCCCCATCCGTCGGCCGCGGACCAGGGGTGGTAGTGCCGCCCAGTGGGTCTTACGCTGGAATATTTTTTCCGCAGGGTAGTCAGCGGCCTTCCGCTGCCGGCTGCCTTCCCCGACGGGCTCGTGATGCCCGCGGTAGCCTTACACCTCACTTCTCAGTATGAAAACTCTGTTACCCGGACGGTTTCCGTACCGCTCTGCTTTCCTGGCGCTGCTTCTGGGCTGGCTGCTCAGCGCGCCGGCCCAGGCCCAAACCCGCGCCACCATCACCGGCCAGCTTACCACGGCCAGCGGCGCGCCCATCGACTACGCCACCGTAACGCTCCACCGCGCCACCGACTCGGTGGTGGTGAAATCGGAGTTCAGCGACGGGCAAGGCACCTTCCGCTTCGAGCAGACGGCGGCGGGCAGCTACCTGGTGTCGGCCTCGCAGGTGGGCTTTGTGCGCACCTGGAGCAAGGCCTTTACCACCGGGGCCGAAACTGTGGCCCTGCCGGTTATGACCCTGGCCGCCAGCGGGGCCACGACGCTGAAGGAAGTGAAAGTAGTGGGCCAGAAGCCGTTGTTTGAGCGCGAAGCCGACCGCACCATTGTAAACGTGGAAGGCTCGACGCTGGCCGCCGGCAACACCTCACTGGACGTGCTCAGCCGCTCGCCGGGCGTGACCGTGGACGGCAACGACAACATCGGGCTGCGCGGGCGCCAGGGCGTGCTGGTGCTTATCGACGGCAAACGCCAGCCCATGACGGGCTCGGAGCTGGCCGATTACCTGCGGGCCTTGCCAGCCGAGCAGCTCAAGAGCATTGAGCTGATAACCAACCCACCGGCCAAATACGAGGCCCAGGGCAGCGCGGGCATCATTGCCATCAACCTGAAGAAAGACCAGCGCGTGGGCACCAACGGCAGCCTGAACAGCAGCTACGGCCACGGCCGCTTCAGCAAGTTTACCTCGGGGCTGACGCTGAACCACCGCACCAAAAAGACCAACACCTTCGGCTCCTATACCTACGCCAACCGCCGCAACTACGGCGCCCTGACCATTCACCGCGACTTTTTCGCGGCTGCCGACCAGGGCCGGCGCTACGACGGCAGCACCGACCAGGACAACTACAGCATTGGCCACAACCAGTCGCACAGCTGGAAGGCCGGGCTCGACTACAACCTCTCGGAAAATACCGTGGTGGGCATGACGGTGAACGGGCTGCAAACCCGCAGCGTACAGGACGGTACCAACCTGACCACGCTGACCGATGCCAGTGGCAACCCGCTGCGGGGCTACAACTCGACCAACGACCGGGAGGCCTCTTTCCCCAATGTGGCCGGCAACCTCAACTTCAAGCACACTTTTAAGGACTCGGTGGGCAACCGGGAGCTGACGGCCGACGCCGACTTTGCCCGCTACGAAACCAACCGCCTGCAGTACCTGGATACGTACTACGACCGGGCGCCCGTCGAGCAGTTTTACAAGCGCTACGGCGACCAGGACGGCCTGCTCACGATTCAGTCCATCAAGGCCGACTACACGCACCCGCTGAGCAAGCAGATGCGCCTGGAAGCCGGGGCCAAGGTTAGCTGGGTGTATTCCGACAACGACGTGGTATTTCGCATCCCGTTGGAGCGGGCCGATAACAGCCTGGATTTGAACACGCTGGTGCGGGACGTGAATACTTCCAACCGGTTTCGCTACGACGAGAACATCAACGCGGCCTACGTCAACATCAACCACACCCTGCCCAAATGGACGCTGCAGGCGGGTCTGCGCGGGGAGCAAACCCGGGGTGTGGGCCGGCAGGACGCGGTGCAGCCCGACATCAACGCCAACTTTACCCGCAACTACTTCCAGCTCTTCCCCAGCGCGGCCCTGAAGCACACCTTCACCGACCGGCACGAAGTCTCGGTGTCGCTCAGCCGCCGCATCGACCGGCCTTCCTACGGGCAGCTCAACCCCTTCCGCTCCTATATCGACGCGACGACCTATGGGGCGGGCAACCCCGAGCTGCGCCCCCAAACCAGCTACAATGTGGAGCTGACCCACACCTACCGGCAGAAGTTCAGCCTGGGCGTGAGCTACAGCCGCACCGACGACCCCATTGTGGGCACTGTGCAGCCCGACACGGTGAACAGCCGCATCGTGAAGTCGACGAGCCAGAACCTGGGCACCCAGCACTACTACGCCCTGACGCTGACGGCCCCGGTGGAGCTGGCCAAGTGGTGGAGTGTGTACAACAACGGCGTGTTCTACTACAGTCGCTTCGTGGGCAGCGTGGCCGGCACCACCTTGGGCGCCAGCAACGCCCGCCCGGCCTTTACGCTGAGCAGCAACAGCACCTTTACTTTCGGCAAGGGCTGGAGCGCCGATTTGAACACTGAATATCAGTCGCGGGAGCTCTACACGTTCTTCGATACCCGGCCGCGGGGCGAGGTGGCGTTTGGCATCCAGAAAAGCCTGTGGGAGCGGAAAGGCAACCTGAAGCTGAACGTGACGGACGTCTTCTACACCGGCGCCATCCGGGCCACCTCCACCTACGACAACTACGTGGAGCGCTTCTACCAGCGCGGCGACTTCCGGGTGGCGACCCTGGCCTTCACCTACCGCTTCGGCAACGACAAGCTGGCTCCTTCGCGCCGCCGCAGCGGTGGGGCCGAGGACGAAAAGCGCCGGGCCGGCGGCTCGTAGGGCATGTTTCTATACCTAATCCGAATCCCGGCCGCGTGTTCCCAGCGAATGCGCGGCCGTATTCTGTATAACTGAACTGATGATGGTTCACTAAAAGAGCTATAAAGTAGCATTAGCTCAACCCAAACCGGGCTAGCAAGGCTTCCTTGTGCTGCTTGCCGATGGGTAGCTTTTCGGGCAGATCATACAGCTCGGCCTCGTTGCCGCTGATGGCCTTGATGGCGTCCATGCGCACGATGTAGGACTTCTGAATGCGGGTGAAACGCTCGGCCGGCAGCTGGTCTTCGACCCGGCTCATGCGCAGGTAGGTGATGATGACGCGGTTTTTGAGGATGATTTTGATGTAATCCTTCATGCCCTCGATGTAGTAGATTTCGTCGAACAGCACCCGCTGCAGGCTGTGGCCCTCCTTGACGAACAGGAACTGCGGGGCGGCCGGCACCGGGGCGGCGGGGCGGCTGTTGATGATAAGCTGGGCCTTGTTCACGGCCTTGAGAAAGCGCGGAAACGAAACGGGCTTCACGATGTAGTCCAGGGCATCGAGCTCGAAGCCTTCAAGGGCGAAGTTGGGGTAGGCCGTGACGAAAACTACGTAGGGCGGGTTGTGCAGCGACTTGATGAACTCGATGCCGTTGACCTGAGGCATATTGATGTCGGAGAAAATCAGGTCGACTTTCTGTTGCTGCAGTATTTCCAGCGCCTCGAACACATGCTCGCAGCTGGCCAGCAGCTTCAGGCCGGGAATCTGGGAAACGTAGCCTTCGAGCAGCTCACGGGCGAAGGGCTCGTCGTCGATAATCAGGCAGTTAATCATTTAGGGTTGGGTAGTTGCTTTGTTTACACTGTAATCCTTGATCTGACGTCCGCTCAGCGAAGGACGTATTATCTTTGAACAGGTCGTAACAACGACGGTCCTTCGCTCTGCTCAGGATGACAGCTGAGGAGGATTAGCACTGCCGGCGAGATGTCGCACTTTATTCGACTGATGTACTTTTTTTAAGCCGGGTGCAGGCGTAGCGTCAGGGCGGCGCGGTAGGTGTTTTCGGGCTCGGGGCCGATGGTCAGCTGGTAGTCTTCCGGCGGGTAGTGCAGGGCCAGGCGCTTTTGCACGTTGGCCACGCCCACGCCGCCGAATTCGCGCGGGGGGCCGCTGGGAGTCAGGCTGTTGCTGACTTCGAAATGCAGCTGCCCGTCTTTCACTTCTAGCCCAATAGTCACCCAGCTAGCCTCCAGGCTACTGTCGACGCCGTGCTTGAAGGCATTTTCGACGAAGGGAAAGAACAGCAGCGGCGTGATACGGAAGTCGGCCACGGGGCCCGCCTGGTGGTAGCGGATGCTGACTTTGGGGCCGTAGCGCAGACGCTCCAGCTCCAGGTAGTCTTCCAGAAACCCGATTTCCCGGCTCAGGGGCACCAGCGCAGCATCCGATTCATAGACGGTGTAGTGCATCAAATCGGTGAGGTGCTGCACCATGGTGGGGGCGCGCTCGTCCTGCCGCACCACCATGGTGTAGATGTTGTTCAGGGTGTTGAACAAAAAGTGCGGGTTGACCTGGGCCTTGAGAAAGCTGACTTCCAGCGTGAGGTTTTCGCGCTGCAGGCGCAGGCTCTGGTTGCTGCTGGTGAGCAGAAACCGCACGAAGCGCACCAGAATCGGGGGTAGCGTGGTCACGGAAAAGTCGCTGATGCCCATGCTCACGGCCCGCCACGAAAACACCCCGCCCCAGAGGCCGTAGTCGATAAGGCGGTGCATGTAGTCGTGGGCGTTTGCCGAAATCAGCCCGTAGCGGTCTAGCAGGGCATAGTAGGCGTAGGAGAGCAGGCCCCAGGCGTAGTAGATGGCCAGTAGCCCCAGGGCCGTGCGCAGCCAGCGGCGCCGCAGCAGCCACCGGGGCAGCACCACCCGGGAGAAAAAGTAGTAGCCCAGCATGGTCGCCACCAGGTCCTTGAGCACGAAGCCCCAGGTCACGAGGGCCGTTTCCTGCCAGTTGCTGAACGCTACGAACTCCGCCAGGACAAACAGGCCCCACCAGAACACCGGCACCAGTACGCGTCGCAGGGCCGGCGCCAACACGGGCAGACGCCCGCCGGAAAAAGTTGTTTCCATACCAGGCTAGTTGAGCGCGAGAGTAAGTCGAACCCGCACCTCCCCCTGAGCCTCGGTGAGCTGCAGCGTGTGCCGCCCGGGATACTGCAGTTGCAGGCGCCGCTGCGCCCCGATGATAACCGGGTCGGTGGCGTAGGGCTGGGCACCGGGCGCGCCGCCGGTGCGGGCCAGGGCCAGGTGCAGCTCGGTGGCGCTGAGCTGCACGGTGCTACGAACGGCCACCGGACCGGCCGGAGCCGATGGCAGGCCCGCAAACAGCCGCTCCAGAAACGGGTGCAGCAGCAGGGGCGCAATCTGCTGGGTGGTAGCCGCGCCGAAAACTTCGTGGAAAATCGTGGTGGCGGCCGGGCTGCGCAGGCGCTCCAGGGCCAGGTAGTCGTCGAGGAACTCCAGCTCCCGGGCCAGGGGCACGCGCTCCGCGTCGGTTTCGTAGAGGGTATAGCGCATCAGATCGGCCAGGTGCAGCACTACGTCGCCGGCCCGGGGGTCACGGCTCCGGGTCATAGCATTCAGGCTGCCGAGCGTGTGGAAGAGAAACTGCGGGTTGATCTGGGCCTTGAGGTAGCTACGCTCCAGCCGCAGATGGTCGCGCTCCAGAGCCAGCCGCCGCCGGTCGACCACCAGAGCATACACCAGAAAGCTCACCACCAGGGGAAAGAGCATGGGCGCCAGCATGCCCACAAACGAGCCCAGCATGCCCGTAAAGCTGGTCAGGTCCTGCCACAGGGTTTCCACGTAAAACGCGTGCAGAGTGCGCCGCAGCACCGGGTCGAGGTCCACGTAGGTTTCAGCCAGGCGGGAGCCGGCGTACATCCAGAGCCGGTAACCATAAATTAACACCAGCCCCCCGCCCAGAGCCGGCCAGAAGCGCCCTTTCAGCAGCCAACGCGGGATAATGAGGTAGGTCAGGCTGTTGAACAGGATAATGGCAAAGCCGATCTGCAGCAGCACCAGGGGCCAGATGGGGCCGTCGAAGTGGTAGTTGGGGCGGTTGTTCCAGACCACGTAGAAGCCCGCCAGCAGCACCCACAGCAGCAGCTGCAGCAGCGTGGCAGTGGTGCGGGCACTCAGGGTTTGCCAGCGCAGCGTCGGCCAGCGGAAAGCAGATTCAGGCATGAAAAAAGGCAGACCACTTCAACCGTTGGTGGTGTGGGGCGGTGATTTGGTCGAATAAAATTCCAGTGCCTAAAGCTGCGCAATTTCTTTGGACCAGATCTTCTTCTTCACCCCAAATCCTTACCACCGTGCCTTCTTTCCGCTCCCTTCTGCGCCGCCTCACTCCTGCTGCCTCTTCCGCTGCCGCTCTGGCCGGCCGCCACCGCCACCTGACGCTGGTCCTGCTGGCGGGCTTGCTCGGCGGCTCGGCCCAGGCCCAGGAAACCGATACCACTTTTATCCGGCTGCTGCGCAAAAACACCTTTACCCTAACCCAGAACGGCCCCGAGCTGGCCGGCCCCGGCTGGGCCCGCCTGCAGCAGGATATTCAGCAAAGCCAGCTGGTGCTCCTGGGCGAGGACCACGGTGTGGCCCAGATTCCGGGCTTTGCCACGGCTGTAGCCCGCGAGTTGAAACCGGCGCTGTACGTGGCCGAAATCGACAAGTACCAGGCCCAGGATTTGAACCGCCTGGCCGCGCAGCCGGGTTTGCCCACCGCGTATAACAAACAGCACGCCATGGGTCTGGCCTTCTACAGCTGGGCCGAGGAGTTTGAGCTGGCCCGCTTCCTGCGCGCCCAGAACGTTCCTATCATGGGCGTCGACCAGGTAGGTATTATGACCACGGGCAGCCTGTTTGAGCGCATGGCCGCGCAAGCCAAAAGCAAGGCAGTACGCCGTGAGCTGCAGCACCGCGCCGCTGCCTACCAGGCTCAAGACCGCGCCGTGATGGTGAAGGGCGCCGGCAACTTCAGCATTTACCAGCGTCCCTCGGCCCTCGACAGCCTGCGCGCCCTCACCCAAAAGGAAGGGCCGCAGGTACAGCAAATGGTGCGCGACTTCACCCAGAGCAGCGAGATTTTTACGCTCTACAACACCCAGGGGGCCAAAAGCCACCAGCAGCGCATCAATCTGATGAAGCGCAACCTGCTGGAAAGCCTGCGCCCCTACGACCAGCCCGGCCAGCCCCTGCCCAAGATGCTGTTTAAGTTTGGGGCGGGCCACGTGGCGCGGGGCGTGAGCCTGACCGGCGGCGTGTACGACGTGGGCAACCTGGCCCTGAACCTAGCTGAAGTGCACGACCAGAAGTCCCTGCACATCTTCATTATCGGTAAGCAGGGCCTCAAAGCTGGCATGCCCAACCCCGACGACCTGAGCAAGCCGGGCCTACCCTATTCCAACGCCACCGACAAAATGGTGCAGGCCTTCGCCGCCCCGGCTGCGCCTGGCGCCTGGCAGGTATTCGACCTGCGCCCCCTGCGCCGCTACCTGCAGGCCGACCGGCTGAAGGTGAGCAGCCAGACGCTGAGCACCATTATCCAGGGCTACGATTATATGGTTATCATTCCGGAAACCACCGCCAGCCGCCCTTACTAAGACTTGTTGAAGCGGCTCATTTTTGGCACCATGCCCCCTTACCCCGCCTGCTTACGCCCGGCGCAGAGCCGGAATTTCCAGCAGGTGGCTCACGGTGTGCGTGGGCTGCAGGGCGCGGCACTGGTCGGCCTCACCGAAGCCGAAGGTAACCCAGCAGGAGTCGATGCGGCTGTTGTGGGCAAACTGCAAATCGGCCGTGGTGTCGCCGACCATCAGAATTTTATCGGTAGGCACCTCCGGGAAGCGCGGCCGCACCACTTCGTGAAACGCCATGGGGTCGGGCTTTTTGGCCAGCTGCTTTTCCGGCATGGTCCCGTCGCCGATAACCAGGGCCACGAAGGGCAGCAGCCCGAGCTGGGCCAGGGAGGCTTCGAGCACCGCCGCGCCCTTGTTGCTGAGCACCCCGATGAGCACGCCCCGCTCCGAGAGCTGGGCAAACAAGGCCAGCGCGCCGGGAAACGGGATTACCAGCGGCTCGGCCTCCCGGGCGTAGATGCCGCGGTAAGTAACGACCCACTCCGCTACTTCGGCTTCGGACAGCTCGGGAAACAGCTCCCGGAACATATCCCCCAGCACCAGGCCCTTGTTGATGATGGTCTGCAGTACCTCGGGCGCGGGCGCGGCCACCTGGTAGTGGGCAAAGGTGCGCTCGAAGCTGAAGACGATGGCGCGGCGGGTGTCGCACAGCGTGCCGTCGTAATCGAAGAGGAATAGCGAATAGGCCATACGGGCAGGCTACGGGTAAAAGCTTCGTAAGCTACGACGAGCGGGCGGATTGATAGGCCACGTAGCGCGAACTTTGTAGTTCGCGTGCCAGAACGACCTAATAGCGCGGGCCACGCGAACTACAAAGTTCGCGCTACGCATCATGCATCCCCATTAATATGGAATTCATACCATACTCGTCGGCTTAGATTAATTCTTACGTGGAACATAGAGCTTCCTCCGTCACTCTGGTGCGCCATTCTGGTACGCCAGCGGATGAAATAATCACTCGAAAAACCACGGATGTACACTACCTTATCACCTGAGACTGTCGTAGCCGGTATTAATTGCAGACGGTAGCGAACCAGACTGATGGTGTCAGGAGCGACAGAGGAATACTTAGGATATTTCTTCTGAAACTCCTTCGTCCTGCGTTTCTCTTTTAGGTTATACTCATCAACGAAGACCTGTAATAATTTATATACCTCATCTATTTCCTGCTCCGATAAAAAGGCTGGTTTTGAACCGGGGAAAATATTTCCACCCCCTCCGAAAAGGGAAGAATTGTAAACTCTCTGATTTTCGTTTTGGGTGGTAGTGACCTATGAGTATAACTGGGAAGCGGCAGACGCGGGAGGTGAATTATAGTAGCTGGCAGTGAAGCCTCTTGCTGGGTTTGCTTGGCAGTATCGGGCGGCTGGCAACTCGCCAGGATGGCTAATAAAAGCAGTGGTAAAACCTTATTCATTTTTCTCTTAAGGCTGATATAACACAATAGCGGCGGGCCTCCGAAGAAACCCGCCGCTACCAATGTATCTAAAAACTTCCTCCGCTACGCCTTCGAGGTGAGCGTGATAAACGGAATAATCACCTCCTCCAGGGAGATGCCGCCGTGCTGGAACGTGTCCTTGTAGTAGTTCACGTAGTAGTTGTAGTTGTTGGGGTAGGCGAAGAAATAGTCGCCCAGGGTGAAAACGTAGGCGGTGCTCACGTTTTCGCGGGGCAGGAAAATGCGCTCCGGCTTGCGCACCACGTACACGTCCTTGTCGGTGAAGCCCAGGTTTTTGCCGTGCTTGTAGCGCAGGTTGGTGTTCGTGTTCCGGTCGCCCACAATCTTGAAGGGCCGCTTTACGCGTATCGTGCCGTGGTCGGTAGTGATGATGAGCTTGCCCTTTTTCTCGGCAATCTGCTGCAGCATCTCATACAAGGGCGAGTGCAGGAACCACGAGCGGGTGATAGAGCGGTACGCCGACTCATCGGCGGCCAGCTCCCGAATCATGGCCATGTCGGTGCGGGCGTGCGAGAGCATGTCCACGAAGTTGTAGACGATGACGTTGCACTTATAATTGTTGTGCAGGTTGCTCATCTTGCCCAGCAGGTCCTTGCCGGCCTGCAGGTTCGTGACCTTGTTGTAGCTGAACTTGTGCTTCTGGTTGGCCTTCTGGAACATGATTTCCATGAATTCGGCCTCGTTCAGGTTCTTGCCCTCGTCGTCGTCGTCATTCACCCACAGATTCGGGTACTTCTTCTGAATCTCGCCGGGCATCATGCCCGAGAAGATGGCATTGCGGGCGTAGGCCGTGGTGGTGGGCAGAATCGAGTAGTACATTTCCTCCTGGTCCACCGTGAACAGCTCAGCAATGATGGGCTCCAGAATCTTCCACTGGTCGTAGCGCAGGTTGTCAATCAGCAGGAAGTAGACGGGCGTGTCGCCGGTTTCTTTGAGCAGCGGAAATACGCGCTTCTGGAACAGCTCGTGCGACATCAGCGGGGCGTCGTCGTCCTCCTTGTTCACCCACTCCTCGTAGTTGTCCATGATGAACTTACAGAAGTAGTTGTTGGCCTCGTCCTTCTGCATGTTGAAGACTTCGGCCATGCTTTTGCCTTCCGTCTCGTCGATTTCCAGCTCCCAATACACGAGCTTCTTGTACACGTCGGCCCACTCCGAGGGGCTCAGCCGGTCGCCGAGCTGCATGCCCAGCTGGCGGAAGTCGCGCTGGTAGCTGCTGTTGGTTTTCTCCGAAATCAGGCGCTTGTTGTCCAGCACCTTCTTCACGCTGAGCAGAATCTGGTTCGGATTGACGGGCTTGATGAGGTAATCGGCAATCTTGGAGCCGATGGCGTCCTCCATGATGTGCTCTTCCTCGCTCTTGGTAATCATGATGACGGGCAGCGTGGGCTTCACCGCTTTAATCTCCGTCAGGGTTTCCAGGCCGGTCAGGCCGGGCATGTTCTCGTCGAGAAACACGATATCGAAGTTCTGCTCCTGCACCTGCTCGATGGCATCGGCGCCCGAGTTTACGCCGGTCACGTCGTAGCCTTTTTCGGTCAGAAAGAGAATGTGGGGTTTGAGCAGGTCGATTTCGTCGTCGGCCCAGAGGATGGAGTACCGTTGCATATAAGGATGTTGGGAATCTTGAAAAAGTCGCGCCCGGCTAGCAAACCCGGCGTTTCGGAAAGGCGGCATGCGGGCAAGCCGACCGCCAGCTATTCAGTTGTCCTCAAAGAGGCTGAAGGCCGCAAGCAGGTTGCAAATGCCGTTTCGTAAGTAGCTTTACTCCCAATACCCGGTTTTTGGTTTTGAAAAATTACGGCAATCCGATATTCGGCCGCCTAACTCCGCCGTAAAGAAGCCAAAAATTGTTGAGTTGGTTTTCGCTGCGGTGCCGCGCCTGGCTTTCCAGGTTGTTGTATCTCAACTTCTCTACCCGCCTTATGTTCCGCCCACGCGCTTTATACCGGCGCGCTACGCCTGTCTCCTTTGAACAAAAAGAAAATCTTCAACGACCCGGTCTACGGCTTTGTCACGGTGCCCACCGAGTTGCTGTTCGACCTGATTGAGCACCCCTACTTCCAGCGCCTGCGCCGCATTCAGCAGCTGGGCCTCACCGGCTTCGTGTACCCCGGCGCCCTGCACACGCGCTTTCACCACGCCCTGGGCGCCATGCACCTGATGACCCTGGCTTTGCGCACGCTCAAGGACAAAGGCGTGAAGATTTCGGCCCGGGAAGGCGAGGCGGCCCTGGTGGCCATCCTGCTCCACGACATCGGCCACGGCCCCCTCTCCCACGCCCTGGAGCACGCCATTTTCCACGAAGTGCCCCACGAGCAGCTCAGCTTGTTTCTGATGCAGAAGCTTAATAAGGAGCACGACGGGGCCCTGGACCTGGCCATCCGCATCTTCCAGGGCACCTACGAGCGGCCGTTTTTCCACCAGCTCGTCAGCTCCCAGCTCGACATGGACCGCCTCGACTACCTCAACCGGGACTCCTTCTATACCGGCGTGCAGGAAGGCCGCCCCGGCGCCGACCGTCTCATCAAGATGCTCACGGTGGTGGACGAGAAGCTGGTGCTGGAGGAAAAAGCCGTCTACAGCATCGAGAACTTTCTGGTGAGCCGCCGCCTGATGTACTGGCAGGTGTACCTGCACAAGACCGTGACCAGCGCCGAGCAGATGATTATCCGCATCATCCAGCGGGCCCGGGATTTGGTGCGCTCCGGCCACGAGGTGCCCGCCACCCCCGACCTGCACTACTTCCTGGCCAAGCCCGTGAGCATCCTCAACTTCTCCCAGGACGATACCATCCTGCAACGCTTCGTGCAGCTGGACGACACCGACGTGTGGAGCGCCGTGAAAATGTGGGCCTCCCACCCCGATAAAGTCCTCAGCTACATGTCGCGCAGCATGCTGGACCGCCGGCTGTTCAAGATTATTCTGCAGAGTGAGCCCTTCGACGACGACCTGGGCCTGGGCGTCATCGAGCTGATTGCCGAGAAGTTCGGCCTCTCGCCCCAGGATGCCAGTCAGCTCATGCTGGCCGGGCGCATCAGCAACAACGCCTACGACGCGGCCGGCAAAGACACGATTGATGTACTGACCAAAGGCGGCCGGGTTATCAACGTGGCTGAAGCCTCCGACTTGCCCAACATCCGGGCCCTGGGCCAGCGCGTCGAGAAGCACTACATCTGCTACCCTAAGGAAATAGCGCACTAAACAAGTTTTTGGCTTTTGGGTAATACCGGTTGACGCCTCCACTGAGTTTAAGCCCAAGCCAGCAGCGCGTTACTGCACGAGCAACGACCAAAAACCAAAAACCCAAAACCAACTGCTACTTTTGCGCAATGGAATTTACGGTAGGCCAGATTGCGGAAGTGCTCCAGGGCGTCGTCGAAGGCGACGCCACGCAGCGCATTGACCGGTTGGCAAAAATCGAAGAAGCACAGGCCGGGGCCCTCTCCTTCCTGTCGAACCTGAAGTACGAGCCCTACCTGTACACCACGGGCGCCTCGGCCGTCATCGTCAGTAAAACCCTGGCGCTGAAGCATCCCGCAACGGCCGCCCTTATCCGCGTCGACGACCCGTACACGAGCTTTACCACCCTGCTCGAATTCTACCAGCAGGCTACCCGCACCGGCCGGCGCGGCGTGGAAGAGCCCGCCTTTATCGGGGCCAACTCCACCATTGGTGAAAACCACTACCGCGGCGCCTTTTCCTACATCGGTCAGGACTGCCGCATCGGCAATGACGTGGTGATTTTCCCCCAGGCCTACATCGGCGACCGATGCGTGATTGGCGACGGCACCATTATCTACGCCGGGGCCAAGATTTACGCTGAAACTGTAATTGGCGCCCGCTGCACGGTGCACGCCGGCGCCGTCATCGGCTCCGACGGCTTTGGCTTCGCGCCCCAGCCCGACGGCTCCTACAAAACCATTCCGCAGATCGGCAACGTGGTGCTGGAAGACAACGTGAGCATCGGGGCCAACGCCACCATCGACTGCGCCACGATGGGCTCCACCATCATCCGTGAGGGCGCCAAAATCGACAACTTAGTGCAGATTGCCCACAACGTGGAAATCGGCCGCCACACGGTAGTAGCCGCCCAAACGGGCATTTCGGGCTCCACCAAAATTGGCGACTTCTGCGTGCTGGCCGGCCAGACCGGTATTGCCGGCCACCTCTCCCTGGCCAACCGCACCACCGTCACGGCGCAGTCGGGCGTGGGCAAGTCCATCAAGACCGAAGGCGTGCTGCTGCAGGGCTCCCCGGCCTTCAACCTGCGCGACAGTCTGCGCGCCAACGCCATTTTCCGCCACCTGCCCGAGTTGGAGCGCCGCCTCAGCGACCTGGAGCGTAACTCATCCGTGCCGGAAAAGTCCTAGCTTTGCGTCCTGAAAGGCTGCTGGTACGGAGCAGTTTGCTACCGCCCGCAGCCTTTTATTCTCTTCTACCCAAGTTCCTGAAGTCTCTTGCCCGTCAGCTAGCAGCTGATTGTCAGCCGCTACCAGCACCCCAATGAACGACAAGCAACATACCATCAAGGCGCCCGTGACCGTGAGCGGCATTGGCCTGCACACCGGCGTTTCGGCCAACATGACCTTCTGCCCCGCGCCGGTCAATCATGGCTACAAGTTTCAGCGCATCGACATGCCCGGCCAGCCCATCGTGGATGCCGATGTCGACAACGTGGTAGACCTTTCGCGCGGTACGACCATTGAGCAGAACGGTGCCCGCATCAACACGGTGGAGCACACGCTGGCGGCTTTGGTAGGCTTGCAGCTCGACAACGTGCTGATTCAGCTCGACGGCCCCGAGCCGCCCATCATGGACGGCTCCAGCTACGAGTTCATCAAGGCCATTGAGCAGGTAGGCCTGGAAGAACAGAACGCGCTGCGCAACTACTTCGAGATTCCCGAGGAAATCCGCTTCGTGGACAATGCCCGGGCCGTGGAAATTGCCGCCCTGCCCCTGAACGACTACCGCCTGACGGTGATGGTGGACTACAACTCGCCCGTGCTGGGCTCCCAGCACGCGTCGCTGACGGACATCTCGCAGTTTACCGCCGAAATTTCCTCTTCCCGCACCTTCTGCTTTCTGCACGAGCTGGAAGCCCTCTACAAGTCCAACCTGATTAAGGGCGGTGATTTGAGCAACGCTATTGTGGTCGTGGACCGCGTGGTGAGCGACGAGGAGTTGAGCGAGCTGGCAACCATGCTGGGCAAGCCCAAGGTGGCCGTTAAGAAGGAGGGCATTCTGAACAATGTGGACCTGCGCTACAAAAACGAGCCGGCCCGCCACAAGCTGCTCGACATGGTCGGCGACCTGGCCCTGGTCGGCCGGCCGCTGAAAGGCCAGATTCTGGCGGCCCGCCCCGGCCACGCGGCCAACGTGGCGTTTGCCAAGAAGATCAAAAAGAAGATGATGGAGGCCAACACCTCCGCCGTGCCCACCTACGACCCGGGCCGGGAGCCGGTGCTCGACACGAACCAGATCAGCCAGATTCTGCCCCACCGCTACCCATTCCTGCTCATCGACAAGGTCATTCACCTGGACGCCAACACGGTGGCCAGCATCAAGAACGTGACCATCAATGAGCCGTTTTTCCCCGGCCACTTCCCCGGCAACCCGGTGATGCCCGGTGTACTCCAGATTGAGGCCATGGCCCAGACCGGCGGCATTCTGGTGCTGAACACCGTACCCGACCCCGAAAATTACTGGACCTACTTCCTCGGCATCGAAAACTGCCGCTTCCGCAAGAAAGTCGTGCCCGGCGACACTATCATTTTCCGCTGTCAGCTGTTGTCTCCCATCAAGCGCGGTATTGCCAAGATGAAAGGCCAGGCCTTTGTGAACGGCAAAGTGGTAATGGAGGCCGAAATGAGTGCCGCCATTGTCCGCAAAGACGCCTAAATTCCAATTAGTAATTAGTAATTAAGAATGAATAATTCTCAGACGAAAAGCGCCCTGCGCTGCGTTGAGACGATTCTTACTTACTAATTCTTAATTACTAATTACATAACGAATGAACCAGCCGCTCGCCTACATTCACCCCGAAGCCAAAATCGCCCAAAACGTGGTAGTGGAGCCCTTCACTACCATCGATAAGGATGTGGAAATCGGGGAAGGCACCTGGATTGGGCCCAACGTGACCATCATGTCGGGGGCCCGCATTGGCAAGAACTGCAAGATTTTCCCCGGCGCCGTTATTGCCGCTATGCCCCAGGACCTCAAGTTTGCCGGCGAGAAAACCACGGTATCCATCGGCGACAACACCGTTATCCGGGAATGCGTGACGGTGAACCGCGGCACCGTGGACCGGCTGAAAACGGTGGTGGGCAGCAACTGCCTGCTGATGGCCTACGTGCACGTGGCCCACGACTGCATCATCGGCAACAACTGCGTGCTGGCCAACGGCGTGCAGCTGGCCGGCCACGTCGAAATCGGTGACCATGCCATTATCGGCGGCACTTCGGCGGTGCACCAGTTCGTGAAAGTAGGCCCCCACGCCATGATTTCGGGCGGCTCCTTGGTACGCAAAGACGTGCCGCCCTTCGTGAAAGCCGGCCGTGAGCCGCTCACCTACAGCGGCATCAACTCCATCGGCCTGCGCCGCCGGGGCTTCTCCGACCAGAAAATCAGCGAGATTCAGCAGCTATACCGCCTGCTCTTCCTCAGCGGCCTGAACAACAACGACGCCCTCGACAAGATTGAGCTGGAGCTGCTGCCCTCGCCCGAGCGGGATGAAGTAGTGAACTTCGTGCGCAACTCCGGCCGCGGCGTTATCAAGGGCTATTCGCGTAACGGCAACGGTGCAGATTGAGGCCACCGGGCTGGGAAAGCGCTTCTCCAGGGAGTGGATTTTCCGGGGCCTGAACCACGTTTTCCAGCCCGGCACGGCTACGGCGGTGCTGGGGCCCAACGGCTCGGGCAAAAGCACCCTGCTCAACACCCTTTCCGGCCAGATTCTGCCCACTGAAGGCACTCTGGCCTACTCTTTCCGGAGTCAGCCCGTGCCGGTGGAAGACGTGCCGCGCAGGCTGGCGTACTGCGCGCCGTACCTGGAGCTGATTGAGGAGCTGACCCTGACCGAGCTGCTGCACTTCCACACCCGGTTTAAGCCCCTGCGGCCCGGCATGACACCCCCGCGCCTGATTGAGCTGATGTACCTGGAGAAGTCCCGCCACAAGATGGTGCGCGACTTTTCTTCCGGCATGAAGCAGCGCCTGAAGCTGGCCCTGGCCCTCTACGCCGACTCTCCCTTGCTGCTGCTCGACGAGCCTACCACCAACCTTGACCGGACCGGCGTGGCCTGGTATCTGGAGCACGTAGCGGCCACCGTGGCGGGTCGCCTGGTGATTGTCAGCTCCAACGTGCCGGAAGAGTACAGCTTCTGCCAGCAGCAGCTCAACGTAACGGATTTCGGAGCCAAAGCGGCTCACTGACGCCGCGCTACGGCCGCCGCCGGGAGTTACAAGTTTATGGCTTCCGAGTCCGGGCTGAGCAGTTGGACAGTAAGCCGCCTAAAGTTGTAGCGCTCTGGCTGTATCGGCTCTGTTTCAGCCCAAACAGGGTTTACGGAGAGCTGGAGCGTAGGTGAGTTGCCTTGCAGGAAAGATGGCAAACCAGGGAATTTTCCCGTCAAATTTTGCCTTGCACTTCCAACCTCTGGCTGCCGGGGCCGTATCTTCGCAGCCGAACCCGCTTCGTTCCCCATCATTCACTTTTACCGCCCCTCACAAGGCTATGAAACAATACGACGACCTCGACGACGACTTCCTCGACGATGACGATGAGCTGGATACCTTCGCCAAGACTGGTGGCAGCAAAACCCGTGGCAACGACGAAGACCGCCTCAGCGCCAAGTACGCCGACTACCTGATGTGGCGCGACACCGGCTCCTCCCACGACGAGGCCCTGGACCTGGCCAACATGACGGAGGAAGAATACACCGCCGCCGAAGCCGCTGAAGACCCCGATGGCGGCGGCGGTTTTGACAGCCTCGATGACGACGATGACTTCGCCGACGACGATGAGGATTCTTTCGGCAGCAGCCGGAGCAGCCGCGGCTCGCGCTTCTCCGATGACGACGATTATTAAGCCCACAGGCCCAAATCCAAGCAAAAGCCCCGCTGGTAGCTACCAGCGGGGCTTTTGCTTGCAAATTCAGGCAGCTTACTTACCCCCGAATACGCGGCGCAGCAGCTCAGTGGTGCGGGCCACAGGATTTTCCCGGATGTTGGCCTCTTCCTGGGCGATGAGCGTGAACAAGCCGCCAATGGCTTTATCGGTAGCGTACTGGTTCAGGTCGGTCTGCACGGGCTTCACCAGCGGAATCATGTTGTAGCGGGTGGTCAGGTCGGTGTAGTAGCGCGTGGCGTTTACCTTATCCAACGACTGCTGAATGATGGGCTTGAAGGCCGCGCTCAGCTGCGTGGTAGTAGTGCGCTTGAGGTAGTTGGTGGCTGCGTCCTTCTGCCCGGTCAGGATGCCCCACACGTCGCTGAACGTGAGACTTTTGATGGCCGACAGAAAAATCGGTTTGGCGCTTTTGGCCGCATCTTCCGCCCCGCGGTTCAGCGACAACTCGAACTTATCGACCTGGGAGCCCAGGCCAATAGCCCGCAGCGACGTGGCCACGCGCTGGGCATCGGGCGGGAAGGGAATCCGGATCAGCTTGTTGAGGTAGAAGCCATCCTGCTTGGAAGCCTGGTCGGCACCCTTGGAAATACCCTGCGTCAGGGCTTCCTTCAGACCCATAGCGGCCTCGTTCTGACTGACGTTGCCTCTGGTCGTGGTGCCGGTCTTGGCGGCCGTACCGGCTTTATTGGTGAGAATCTGACCAATCTTAGACAGGTCGAAGCCTTGAGCGGAGGCCGTCAGGTTCAGGCCCGCAAAGGCCAACAGCAGGAGAAAAGATTGTTTCTTGTTCATGGTGCGCAGGAGCGAAAGGCCCGGCCAATCCGGCCGACGGTTGCTGTAAAACACAAACCAGACCAATTTTGTGCAACTCCGGCTTTTCCGCTGGCGCACAAAAAAGCCCATCCGGCCACAGCTGCCGGATGGGCTTCTTATAAGCACCTGGAGGAAGCTTATTTGCCGAAGACCCGCTTCAGGACATCCGAGCCCCGGGCGGCGGCATTCTGCCGGATCCGGCTTTCCTCGGCGGCCACCAGGGTAAAGATGCCGTCGGAGGTTTTCTGGGTGGCGTAGGCCGTCAGATCGGCATTTACCGGCGTTACCAGCGGAATCTTGTTGTAGCGGGCTACCATTTCGGCGTAGAGCTTGGTGGCGCCGGTTTGCTCCAACGACTGCTGCACGATGGGCTTCAGGGCCGTCACGAGCTGGGCTTCGGTGTTCTGGTGCAGGTAGAGCGTGGCCGCGTCGGGCTCCCGCGTCGTGACCAGGGCCATAGCATCGGCGAAGCTTAGGTTTTGCACCGCGCCCAGGAAAATGGGCCTGGCCTGAGCCGCGGCGGCTTCGGCACTGCGGTTGAGCACTACCTCAAACTTATCCACCAAGGTGCCCATGCGCAGGCCCCGCAAGGTGGTCGACACCAGCTCGGCTTCGGGCGGGAAAGGAATCCGGATATCGGCGTTGGCATTGAAGCCCTCGGCTGAGCCGGCAATATCCACGGCCCGGGTGATGCTCTGCGTCAGGGCTTCCTTCAGGCCGCTGGTAGCCTCGGGCAGCGTCAGGGGCACGGGCGCCGCCACAACGGCGGGCGTGGTCACCTTGGTGGAGGTCTTGGTCGTGGTGGTTTTGGCCGGCGCCTTGGCCGTCGTCTTCTTGGCCGTGGTGGTCTTTTTGGTAGTCGTGGTTTTAGCCTTGGGCTTGGTCTGGGCCTGCGCCCCTTGCGTAGCGGCCACGGTTACTGCCAGGGCGGCAGCGAAAATGCGAAAAGAGTGCATACAGAAGAAAAAAAGCGAAAAACCCGAGGCCCTTAGTGAGCGTCTTATGCGCGTTGGCCCCAAATTGCACCAAATTCCCTCTCCTTCCTAACTACCGGTCTATGCCCCACGTTCCAGACGCAGAAATCATCACCATTGGCGACGAGCTCCTCTACGGGCAGGTCATTGATACCAATTCCGCCTTCATGGGTCAGGAGCTGGGCAAGCTCGGCATTCGGGTGCGGCAGATTACCAGCGTTTCCGACCGGGCCGATGAGATTGTACAGGCCCTGGATGCGGCCCGAAACCGCGCCCAGGTAGTCCTGATTACCGGCGGCCTGGGCCCCACCAAAGACGACCTGACCAAGAACATCCTCACCGACTACTTCCACACCGAGCTGGTCTTGAACGAAGCATCCTTGCGCGATGTGGAGGCCATTTTTGCCCGCTTCAACCGGCCCATGATGGAAGTGAACCGGCAGCAGGCGTACCTGCCCGCCTCCTGCACGCCGGTGCGCAACGTGGTGGGCACCGCCCCGGGCATGTGGTTTGAAGACCAGGGCGTCGTATTCGTGTCGATGCCCGGCGTGCCCTTCGAAATGAAGCGCATGATGACCGACACGGTGCTGCCCCGCCTCAAGCGCCACTTCCAGACCCCACCCATCGAGCACATCGTGGTACAGACCGTGGGCCTGGGCGAGTCGTTTCTAGCTGAGAAAATAGCTACCTGGGAAGATGCTCTGCCGGCCAATATGAAGCTGGCCTACCTGCCGTATCTGGGCGGGGTGCGTCTGCGCCTGACCGGTTCGGCCGACGGGCAGCCCGACCTGCGCGGCCGCATGGAAGCGCGCCTGCCGGAGCTTCGGGTGCTGCTGGCCGAGTACATTTTTGCCGAAGGCGAGGTGCCTCTGGAAGCCGCCGTGGGCCAGTTGCTACAGGAACGGGGCCTGACCATTGGCACGGCGGAAAGCTGCACGGGCGGGTACGTAGCCCACAAGCTCACCAGCATTGCGGGTAGCTCGCGCTATTTTCTGGGCAGCGTCATTTCCTACCATAACAATATTAAAGTCAAAGAGTTAGGCGTATTTCCTGAAAGCCTGACTACACATGGTGCCGTGAGCGAGGAAGTGGTGCGCCAGATGGCCGAGGGAGCCCGTCAGCGCCTGGGCGTCGACGTAGCCATTGCCACCAGCGGCATAGCCGGGCCCGACGGCGGCACCGAGGAAAAACCGGTGGGCACCTTTTGGCTGGCCTACGCCGATGCTCACCAGACGGTGGCCCGCAAGGTCAGCTTCAACCGGGGCCGGCAGCTCAATATTGAGTACGCTACTACCAGCGTGCTGAACCTGCTGCGCCAGAGCTTGCCGGCTTTACCCAAGCAATAAGCAATGGCTCCGGCCCAGCCTGGGGTTGGCTGCTCTGCCCGTTGAATAGCGTCGTAAGCTCTGGCTGCAACCTGAATCGAGCCGTCGTCCTTTGCGGGACGGCGGCTTTCCTGCTTGTGGAATACCGGCGCTATTTCTCGGCCGGGTTTTGCCTGTGGCAAGTCATTTTCTGGCCATAAAACCGGGCGGCGCTTTTCCAGAATCATTGCCTGGCGCGAAAAGCGGGCGGCTTGCGGCTTTCTGCTACCTTTGCGGCACTAAACTCCCCACCCAACAATCCCAACCCCTAGAAACAAACGCATGGCACGAGTGGAAATGGTGATGCCCAAAATGGGCGAAAGCATTATGGAAGGCACCGTTCTGAAATGGCTCAAGCAAGTTGGCGACGCCATCGAGCAGGACGAATCAGTGCTGGAAGTGGCAACCGATAAGGTCGATACCGAAGTTCCCGCCATTTACGCCGGTGTGCTACAGGAAATTCTGGTTCAGGAAGGCCAGGTAGTTGCCGTCGGTGCTCCCATTGCCATTATCGAAACCGAGGCTGCTTCTGCCGGCGCTCCGGCACCCACCGCCGCCCCGGCTGCGCCACAGGCCGCACCCACGCCTTCGCTGAACGGCGCGGAAACCAACGTTCCGTACCTGCCCGAAACCCACGACCCGCAGGCCGATCAGCGCCTGGCCGTAGCGCAGCCCGGCCGTTTCTACTCGCCTCTGGTACTCAGCATTGCCCGCCAGGAAGGCATTTCGATGGCTGATCTGGAGTATCTGCCCGGCACCGGCAAGGAAGGACGCGTAACCAAGCAGGATATTCTGGCCTACGTGGAAGGCGGCAAAAAGCCGGCAACGACGGCCGTTTCGGCCGCCGCCCCGGCAGCAGCGCCCCAGCCTGCGGCCCAGCCGCAACCGGCTGCTCCGGCGGTTGCCGCTGCTCCGGCTTCCCAGCCCGCAGTGGCCAGCAAGCCCGCCCCGTCGGTGAGCGGCAACAACGAGCTGATCGAAATGGACCGCATGCGCAAGATGATTGCCCAGCGCATGGTCGATTCGAAGCGGATTTCGCCTCACGTCACGTCCTTCGTGGAAGCTGACGTAACGGAGCTGGTGAACTGGCGCAACAAGCACAAGGATGCCTACAAGAAGCGCGAAGGCGAGAACCTGACTTTCACGCCCATCTTTATCCAGGCCGTGGCCCGCGCCATTCAGGATTTCCCGATGATCAACGTGTCGATCGACGGTGACTACATCATCAAGAAGCGCGACATCAACATTGGCGTGGCCGTGGCCCTGCCCTCCGGCAACCTGATTGTGCCCGTGATTCACAATGCCGACCAGCTGAACCTGAACGGCCTGAGCAAGAAGGTGAACGACTTGGCCACCCGGGCCCGGGCCAACAAGCTGAAGCCCGAAGATCTGGAAGGCGGCACCTACACCCTGAGCAACGTAGGCTCGTTTGGCAACGTGATGGGCACGCCCATTATCATGCAGCCCCAGGTAGCCATCATGGCCGTGGGCGCCATCAAGAAGAAGCCGGCCGTTATCGAAACGCCCCAGGGCGACCTGATCGGCATCCGGCACTTCATGTTCCTGTCGCACAGCTACGACCACCGCGTGGTCGATGGCTCGCTGGGCGGTATGTTCGTGCGCAAAGTAGCCGACTACCTGGAACAGTTCGACCCCAACACGGCTATTTAACCGCGCCGGGCCTCCTTTGCTTTTACCAGAACAAGCCCGTCAAGTCGACGGGCTTTTCTTTTTGACAATCAGACGAGTATGAAAAACACCGTTTATCTCATTGCCCTGGTGGTATCCCTGGGCTGCATCTTGTTCCTGTACCAAAAGCTGACCGCTACGGAAGAAGCCCTGCACCAGGCCGAACAAAAATTCTCGGACTGCCAGCAGGTCACGTTTCAGCTGCAAAATCAGCTGAGCAGCCGCCGCGACATACCTGCTACGGCCCCGAAACTAAAAAAGTAGCAACGCAAAAAAGCCCGGTGATAACCACCGGGCTTTTTTTATATCATAATTTTCCCGACGCGCTTATTAGCGCTTATAGCAGAGGTAGATATAGTCACCGCCAGCCCTATCGTTCAGGTCGGTATTGTCGCGAATCCAGCCGCTGGGAGGCCAGATGTTGGAGCTGTTGCCGGCTACGATGCCGACTTGACGAATTGGAGCATAGCCGCCGTCGGTGCGCGACTTGTAAGGCCGGATGTAGTTGCCGCCCGCGCCATCGTTCAGGTCAACGCGGTAGTACTTAAGCGAATAGGGACCGGAGAACTGCGGAATAAACTGCCATACATCAAAGAAGCCGGAGGGCGGCGACGTGAACAGCGTAGAGTTGCGGTAGGAACGGGCCGTGATGTTGTTCAGGGGCAGCATGCGCAGATCATACGTGTAGGTGGAGCCAGAAGGGTGCACATAGCGCATATAGCCGGGATAGGTATCCTGCCCATACTCATTGAATTCGGCCCGGGTGCGGCTAAACGTGAGGTAGATGTACTTACCGCCAGAGCCCCGGTTCAGATCCAGGCCCAGCTTATGGTAGCCATCTTTGGCTGCGACCCCGGCCGAAGAGCTTTTGGCAATCTGCACGTCGTAGATATAGTCGGGAAAGGAGGCGTATTTGAGATAGAGCGGAGTCGGGGTGGTGAAGTTCGTCATGCCGATGCCGTCGGAGCTGACGAAGGTGTAGGTAGCGGTGCGGGCGGCATCGGCCGCGAAGGTGTTTTCAAACGAGCTCAGATAGGCATAGTTCAGCGACGTATAGCCGGCCTCGGGCTCTTCGGGCTCTATCTCTTTGAAATCCTTTTGGCTTGTCTCAGAGCGTTTGCGCTCAAAGCGGTCCGAGCTGTCGGCAGGAGTTTCGATTTGCACCGTCTTGCTCACATATTGGTCGGGTGAAAATGGAAAGTCATAGCGATGCTCATCGTTGAGTGTCTGATTAGCACTGTGGCGCGAGGCAAGGGGCTGGTCGGGTGACTGCAGGTTCTTTTCGCTACAGGCGCTCAGGCTCAGACCGGCCAGAAACAGATAAGCGGGAAGTGATTTTCTCATAAACTAAAGATGTGTGGAGTTAAAGTATGCTTGGCGGTTAGCATTCTGTAGTAGGTCTGGGCACCACGTCTGGGCCAGGAGTTATCCGCCGTACCGAAAGTAGCGGGGGGGTGCTGTTGCTAAAAGAATAATGCACCAACGCCCATATTCCCAGGATGAAAGCTGGCTTTAACCAGTACTATCTGCTGCCCTGCAGGTTCCACATGCTTGCTCTCCGGGCCTTAGCAGCTGCTCCTGGAAGGCCCATAAAAAAGCCGCCCCGTTACTGGAAGCGGCTTTTTTATGGGCCTGCTGAATTACAATTTGGCTTACAGTGCCGCTAAGCTTTGCTCCAGGGCCGCAATTTTGGACTCGGCATCGGCCTGCTTCTGCCGCTCCCGCTCCAGCACGTCGGGCTTGGCGTTCTGCACGAATTTCTCGTTGCTGAGCTTTTTGAGCACCGTGTCGCGGAAGCCGCGGGTATACTCCAGCTCCTTTTCCAGGCGCGCCTTCTCGGCCCCCAGGTCAATCTGGCCTTCCAGGGGCACGAAGAACTCACCGCCACCCGACACGAAGCCTACGGAGGCCGCCGGGGCGTCCTGCACTAGGCTTACCTCCGTCAGAGCGGCCAGCTTGCGGATGATACCGTCGTAGTCCTGCAGCAGCTGGGCGTCGTCGGTTTTGGCGGCCAGGGTGAGGGGCTTGTTGGGGCCCAGGCCTTTCTGGTTGCGGATATTGCGCACCCCGGCTACGATGTCGAGGGCCTTATCCATGCGGCCGAGCAGCTCGGCGCTGCCGGCTACGGGCGCCAGCTTGGGCCAGGCTGCCACGCACACGTACTCTTTCGGGCCCCGCTCCTTCAGCTCGTGCCAGATTTCCTCGGTAATGAAGGGCATGAACGGGTGCAGGAGCTTGAGCAGGGTCTCGAGGTAACCGATGGTGTGTTTCAGCGTTTCGGCATCAATGGGGGCCTGGTAGGCGGGCTTCACCATCTCCAGGTACACCGAGCAGAAGTCGTCCCACACCAGCTTGTACACCGTCATCAGCGCGTCGCTCATTCGGAACTTGGCGAAGTGCTCATCCAGCTCGGCCACGGTGGCTTGCAGCTTGGCCCCGAACCACTCCACAGCCTTGGCCGAAGCGAACGGCAGCTCGTTGTTTACTTCCCAGCCTTGGGTGAGGCGGAAGGCGTTCCAGAGCTTGTTGGTGAAGTTGCGGCCCTGCTCCACGAGCTTGATATCGAACAGCAGGTCGTTGCCGGCCGGCGAGGAAAACAGCATGCCGGTCCGCACGCCGTCGGCGCCGTAGGTGGCAATCAGGTCCAGCGGGTCGGGCGAGTTGCCGAGCTGCTTGCTCATCTTGCGGCCCTGGTCGTCGCGCACGATGCCGGTGAGGTACACGTTGCGGAAAGGCACTTCCTTGCGGTACTCCAGGCCGGCCATAATCATGCGGGCCACCCAGAAAAACAGGATTTCGGGGGCCGTTACCAGGTCGTCGGTGGGGTAGAAATAGTTGATATCGGCATTATCGGGGTCCTTAAACCCGTCGAACACCGAAATCGGCCACAACCACGACGAAAACCAGGTGTCCAGCACGTCCTCGTCCTGGCGCAGGTCGGTGAGCTGCAACTCAGCATTGCCGCTCTGCTCCCGGGCCTGAATTAGGGCCTGCTCCTCATTCATAGCCACCACGAACGAGCCGTCGGGCAGGTAGTAGGCCGGGATGCGCTGCCCCCACCAGAGCTGGCGCGAGATGCACCAGTCGCGCACGTTCTCCATCCAAGCCCGGTACATGTTCTTGAACTTGGGCGGGTGCAGCTTGATTTCGTCGTTTTCGACCACTTCCAGGGCCTTTTTGGCCATGTGGTCCATTTTGCAGAACCACTGCAGACTTAGCTTGGGCTCAATGACGGCGCCGGTCCGCTCCGAGGTTTGCAGCACGCTGTTGTAGTCCTCAATCCTGTCGAGCAAGCCGGCTTCGGCCAAGTCCTTGGCAATCTGCTTGCGCACGGCAAAGCGGTCCTGGCCTACGTACAGCTGCGCCTTTTCATTCAGCGTGCCGTCGTCGTTGAGAATGTCAATTACGGGCAGGTTGTGCTTCACGCCCAGCTCGTAGTCGTTCAAATCGTGGGCGGGCGTCACCTTCAGGCCGCCGGTACCGAAGTCCATGGCCACGTACTCGTCCAAGATAACCGGGATTTCGCGGCCCAGCAGCGGAATGCGCACTTTCTGGCCGTGCAGGTGGGTATACCGCTCGTCGTTGGGGTTCACGGCCACGGCCACGTCGGCCATAATCGTCTCGGGCCGTGAGGTGGCCACGGTGATAAACTGCCCGTCCTGCCCTACCACCGCATACCGTAGGTAGTACATCTTGGCCACGGTGTCCTTGGCAATAACTTCCTCGTCGGAAATGGCGGTGCGGCCCTGCGGGTCCCAGTTGACCATCCGGATGCCGCGGTAAATCTGGCCCTTCTGATAGAGGTCCACGAATACGCGCAGCACGGCCTCGGTCAGCTCGGGCTCCATCGTGAAGCGCGTCCGGTCCCAGTCGCAGCTGGCGCCCAGCTTCTTGAGCTGCTCGAGAATGATGCCGCCGTACTTTTCCTTCCAGTCCCAGGCGTGGGTCAGGAATTCCTCCCGGCTCAGGTCGCGCTTTGCAATACCTTTTTCCTGGAGCAGGGCTACTACCTTGGCTTCGGTGGCAATGGAGGCGTGGTCGGTGCCGGGCACCCAGCAGGCTTCCTTGCCCTGCATCCGGGCCCGGCGCACCAGCACGTCCTGAATCGTATTGTTGAGCATGTGGCCCATGTGCAGCACGCCCGTCACGTTGGGCGGCGGAATCACGACGGAGTAGGCGGGCTTGCGCGGGTTGGGTTTGGCTTTGAAAAAGCCCTGCTCCTGCCAGCGCTGGTACCATTTGGCTTCAACGTCGGCGGGGGTATAGGTTTTGGCGATGGACATCGTCAAGGGGAATAGCGGTTCGGAATAAGGGCAAAAGTAGGCAATTCGGCGCGGGGCGGGAAATTGCGCCGTCGGGCCCTAGTAGCCGACCCCGGTCAGCTCCTCATTAATATGATTTTAACATAGGATATAGCTAATTCAAGGTAACTTTGAAACAACAAAAAGCTCCGTGAATGGTTAAGCAGAATTTCTGTACCTTCTGAGAGTTTTTCTCTCCCTCAGTACTCGCCTGCATGGCTACACTCTTCTCTTTTCTAAAAAAAACGAAGCCGGAACACTTACCGGCTCCTTCTCCCTCTCGACCCACCTCAACAGAAAATAGTACCATTCGCTTCGGACTGGGCCAGCTGCTGGTAGAAGGCGGCGAGCCGCACCGCAACCTGGAGCGGGCCGCCCAGATGATTGCCGAGGCCGCCCGGCAGGGCTGCGACCTGGTGCTGCTGCCCGAAACCCTGGACTTTGCCTGGACCCATCCCAGCGCCCTGGAAGAAGCCCAGCCCATTCCGGGAGCCTTCAGCGAGCTGCTCTGCCAGGAAGCCCTGCGCCACAACATCATGGTGTGCGCCGGCCTGACGGAGCGCCTGAACGGCCGCAACTACAACGCCGCCCTGCTCATCAGCGCCCAGGGCGAGATTCTGACCAAGTACCACAAAATCAACCTACTGGCGGTAGAGCAACCCTTTTACGCCGTGGGCCAGACGCTGAACGTAGTGGACACGCCGCTGGGTAAAATCGGCGTCAACGTCTGCGCCGACAACTACCTCGACGGGCTGGCTATTGGCCACACCCTGGCCCGCATGGGCGCCGAGTTCATCCTAGCTCCCGCTTCCTGGACCGTGGACTTCTCCATTACGGAGGAAAACGACCCGTACCAGGAAAAATGGGTGCGCCCCTTCTCCATCCTGGCCCGGCTCTATAACGTGGCCGTGCTCAGCACAACGTCGGTCGGCTACATCGTGGGCGGCCCCTACGAGGGCAAGAAAAGCATCGGCTGCTCACTGGCCGTCGATGCCTCGGGCATTCGGGCGCAGGGTGCTTTCAATGAATTCGCGGGCCAGCTGACCGTGGCCGACATACCGCGCCCGGTGCGGCCCGAGCAGGGCACGGCCATCGGAGAAATGCTGCGCCGTAAAGGCTACCGCTTCGACGAGTTGCCGGTCTAACCTAAAACCACTTCGCCTTTGTCTACTTCCCTCCTGACCTCCACTCCTATTGCTCAAACTCTACCCTCTTCTACCACGCCTGGCTACCAACGCTGCACCCGTTGCATCATGGATACCACCGTGCCCGGCATCCGGTTTGGCACCCACGGCGAATGTAACTTCTGCGAGCTGCACGACGCCATGGACCGGGCCTTTCCGCTGGGCGAAGCCGGCCGGCAAAAAGTGCAGACCCTGGCCGCCGACATCCGGCGCACCGGCAAAGGCCGCAAGTACGACTGCGTGCTGGGCGTAAGCGGGGGCCGCGACAGTTCCTTCACCCTCTGGTATTGCGTCACGCAATTGCAGCTGCGGCCGTTGGCGGTGCATTTCAACGACGGTTTTGGCAACCCCGTGGCGGGTGAGAATATGCTTAAGGCCTGCCGCAAGCTGGGCGTGGAGATGCGCACCATCACCTCCGACTGGCGCGAGTCGAAAGACCTGAAAATCGCCTTTCTCAAAGCTTCCACCCCCGACATGGAGGAAGGCACCGACCTGGGCATAGCCACGGCCCTGTATGGCGTGGCGGCCAAAGAAGGCATTCAGCGCATCGTCATCGGGCAGTCGTTTCGCACGGAGGGCATCGCGCCGCTGTCGTGGAACTACCTGGATGGCAAGTACCTGAAGGCCGTGCACCAGCGTTTCGGCTCGGTGCCGCTGCGGCCCTGGTCGCCCACCGACCCGGGCTTCAACCTAGGGCTGAGGGAAATGTTCTACTACGCCTTCGTGCGCCGCATCAAGACCGTCACGCTGCTCTACCACGTCGACTACGTGCGCAGTGAGGTAGATGAGCTGCTGCAGCGGGAGCTGGACTGGCAGAACCCTGGCGCGCACTACTTCGACGATTTGTACCAGAGCGTGATTTACTACCTGAACCGCACCAAGTTCAACATCGACCGGCGCTTATTCAACTACTCGGCGCTTGTGCGCTCGGGGCAAATGAGCCGGGAAGTGGCCCTGCATCGTACCAGCCAGATCAACTCCATCGAGGATGCGCGGGTGATTGAGCTGTGCATCAAGCGCCTGGGCCTGACGCGGACCGAGTTCGACCAGATTGTAGCCGCCCCGCCCCGCACTTTCCACGACTACCCCAACAATTACCGCCTCATCCGGCGCCTGCGCTGGCCCATTCAGGTGCTGAGCCGCTTGAACCTGATTCCGGAATCGGCCTACGACAAATATTTCAACTGCGGCACCTAGCTTAATGTGCTGATGATGTGCGAATGTGCGAATGCCTAACGTGTTCTGGGCGCAGCCAAAGCAATCCGTCCTCTGCAATGTACTTGACCTTTTAAACTGAAAAGCCCTTTACTCCAGTAGGAATAAAGGGCTTTCCGGTAAAAGGCGACTTCGTACTGTGCAGAAGACCGGATGGCGTCGCGCTGCTCACCAGGACACGTTGAGCATTAGCGCATCAGCACCTTCAAAACACATTCGCACATTGACTACGCGCCGGCGTGGAGCCACTCTTTCTTGCTGATGAGCTTCTCCTGACTTTCGCGGTAGTCGGGGTCGTCCACGCAGCAGTCGACGGGGCACACAGCCGCACACTGGGGCTCTTCGTGGAAGCCCACGCACTCGGTGCACTTATCGGAGACGATGTAGTAGTACTCGTCGGAAACGGGCGTTTGGGGTGCGGAGCCGGCCACTACCGCGCCGCCGTCTACCTGCACTTCCTTCAGCGTCGTGCCATCGGCCCAACGCCACTGGGCGCCACCTTCGTAGATGGCCGTGTTCGGGCATTCTGGTTCGCAGGCACCACAGTTGATGCACTCGTCGGTTATCATGATGGCCATAGCCGTGTTCCTCGGGGTTGAGTGGATGCTAAAATACGTACGCCCTATACGCAGAAAATGCGGGGGCAGTAATTCGTCGGGGCACGCAAAAGTAGAAACTAACCCGTACTCTTGCGAGTTTTTTAGTCATTCCGCTCTTCGGCCCCGCCGGCCGTAGAACAACGCCGGGTACTATCCCGCTTTTTTCCTCCGCTTCCCTCCCATGAATCATTCCGAACGTCTGGCCGCTTTTGTCGCCCTGGGCCTGCGCCTGCAACACCTTTCCGCCGACGAGCTGGACGCCCTGGTGGGGCGGGCCCGCAATAGCAACAATTGGTTTGACGGGCCCAACGTACGGGCCGCCGTGGCGGGCGTGGCCCACCTGCTGGCCGAAGACACGCTGCGCACCTGGGCCGGCCGCTACCCCGCCGAGCCGCCCCACCCGCGCCGCGTGGGCGTGGTTATGGCCGGCAACATTCCCCTGGTTGGGTTTCACGACCTGTTGTGCGTGCTCCTCAGCGGCCATTATCTGCTGGCTAAGCCCAGCTCCGAAGACACAGTGCTGATGAACTGGGTGGCCCAGGAGCTGATCAGCATCGAGCCGCGCTTTGCCGAGCGGATTTCGTTTGTGGAGCGCCTCAACGAGGCCGATGCCTTTATTGCCACCGGCTCCAACAACACGGCCCGCTACTTCGAGTACTACTTCAGCAAAAAGCCCAACCTGATTCGGCGCAACCGCACCAGCCTGGCTATTCTTACGGGCCAGGAATCGGCCGGCACGCTGGCTGCCCTGGGCCGCGACATTTTCCAGTACTACGGGCTGGGCTGCCGCAACGTGAGCAAGCTCTACGTGCCCGAGGGCTACTCCTTCACGCCCCTGCTCGACGCGCTGCAGCCCTGGGAAACGGTACTGCACCACAACCGCTACCAGAACAACTACGACTACAACAAGAGCCTGCTGCTGGTCAACAGCGTGCCGCACTACGACAATGGCTTTCTGCTGCTGACCGAGGGTGGGGCGCTGGTGTCGCCGATTTCGGTGCTGCACTACGGCACCTACGGCAGCGAAGTCGACTTGGTCGACCAACTCACCGATGTGGCTGAGCAGATTCAGTGCATCGTTTCGGACGGGGCGCGCTACGCGGGCAGCTTCGCCTTCGGCCAGGCCCAGTCGCCCAAGGTCACGGACTATGCCGACGGCGTCGACACCATGGCCTTCCTGGCGGAAATCGGCTAATGGCAGTTCGGGACACCTTACCCACAACTCGTTGACAAGCAAAGCAATAAATTGCTTTTCCCAGGTTTTTTGCGCAACTTAATAAGGCACCTACCTTCGGCACGCCCTATATGCAAACCCTGGAACAAGCTCCCGAAACCATAGCCAAGGAAACCATTGCCTCGCTGCGGTTTCCGGGCCACGACGTTCTTGCCCTGCCAGCCCAGCAGCAGTGGCGGCGCTACGAAGCCGAGCGGGCGACCATGCTGGGCAACGGCTACCATAACAAGGTTGACATCTATTTCCAGACGGCGGATGGGGCCCTGAAGCGCGTGTACACCACCGTGTGGGCCTGCGACTCAGACTATCTGACGCTGAAATCGGGCACCTCCCTGCCCCTGCGCTCGGTCGTCGGCTTCGATTTCTACTAACCGCCGCCGCGTTGCTTCCAGCTGCCACCCGGCATTCTGACACAAACAAAAAGCCCCGACCGGTACCAGTCGGGGCTTTTTGTTGGGGCTCGGCACCGTTGTCAGCGGGCGGCAAATTCCCGGAAACTATACCCGGTCCAGCGTCTTCATAATCAGGTCGTTGACGGTGGCTTCGGCGTTGGTGGCAAACTCGCCGGTGGCGCGGTTGGCTACAATGGCGTTCAGCGACACTACCTCGTGGCCCAGCATGCGGCCCAGGGCGTAGTAGCCGGCAGTTTCCATCTCGAAGTTGGTCAGGCGGAACTCACCCTCGGCACTCTGGTAGCGGAAGTTCTGGAAGCGGCTGATCAGGTCGGGCTGGCGCAGGTCGAGGCGCAGCACGCGGCCCTGGGGGCCGTAGAAACCGGGGCAGGTGAGCGTGTTGCCCACCACCATGCCGGCGCCCAGCTGCTCGCGCAGCAAGTCATTGCCCCGCACGCAGTACGGGCGGTAGCTCAAATCGAGGCTCTGCTGAATGCCGGTGGCCACTTCCACTTCCAGGCCGGTTTCCACCAGGGGGTAAAACTGCATCAGCGAGTCGAGGCCCACAGCGTGCTCGGTCACGAGGTGGGAGCCAATGGGAATATCGGCCTGCAGGGCGCCGCTGGTTCCTACGCGCACGATGCGCAGGGCAATGCGCTCCTCCAGAGGCCGGGGCTCCCGGGTCACGAAGTCGATGTTGACCAGCGCGTCCAGCTCATTGATCAGGATGTCGATGTTGTCGGTGCCCATGCCGGTGGAAATTACCGTCAGGCGCTTGCCTTTGTAGTAGCCCACGTGGGTCACGAATTCCCGCTTGTGAATCTGGGTTTCGATGGAATCGAAGTGCTGGCTCACCAGCGGCACCCGCTCGGGGTCACCCACGGTGATGATGGTATCGGAAATATGGTCGGGCAGCAGGTTCAGGTGGTAGATGCTGCCGTCGCGGTTAACAATCAGCTCCGATTCGGGAATAGGCATGGGAAAGGTAGTTGGGTGAGAGAATGTAAGAGAAGGACGCTTACGGGCCCGGTGGAAGGCCAGCCGGTGAGCGGTAAACACACTAGGGTTTTAACGAAAGAAGCCGGAAACTAGCTACTCAGCTTCCGGCCTTTTCGTTTTCCCGGCCTGACGGTCAGTATGGGAAGAGCCTTACGCCCCGGGCGGCCGGTAGGAAAGCAGGCCCTGCTCGGGGTTGTAGTTGTTGCTCAGCTTCGGGTAGGTGCCGGTACCGTCGTAAGGGCGCTTGTCGGGGTGCGTCTGGCAAGTGGTGGAGCAGGCACCGTCGAGCTGCTCACCGCAGGTTTCGCACAGGGCCACGTGGGCGTTGCAGTGCGGATTGGCGCAGTTGATCATGCGGTCGGAGGCCGTGCCGCAGTGGTGGCACTGGGCAATGACCGTGGGATTCACGCGGTTCACCTCTACCGTCACGCGGTTGTCGAACACATAGCACTTGCCGTCGAAATCCTCCCCGCCGGCTTCAATGCCGTATTTGATGATGCCGCCGTGGAGCTGGTAGACGTTCTCAAAACCCTGCTCCAACAGGTAGGCACTGGCTTTTTCGCACTTTACGCCGCCGGTGCAGTAGGTCAGGATCTTCTTGTCCTTGAACTCCTTGAGCCGCTCGACCCGGTCGGGAAAGTCGCGAAAGTTCTCGATGTCGAGCGTTACGGCATTCTTGAAGCGGCCCACATTATACTCGTAGTCGGAGCGCACGTCCACCACAATCACGTCGTCGCGGTCCTTGAGTTCCTTGAACTCCTGGGGCGAGAGGTGCTGGCCGGTTTTTTCGTGGGGCCGCACGTGGTGCAGGCTGCTATGCACGATTTCGGGCTTCACGCGCACGTGCAGCTTCTGAAACGCATGTTCCGCAGCTTCATCTACCTTGAACTCCAGGGCCGCGAAGCGCGGATCGGCCTTCACGAGGCGCATGTATTCCTCGCAGTCGGCCGCGAGGCCCGACACGGTTCCGTTCAGGCCCTCGTGGGCCACGATGATACGGCCGAGCAGGTTCAGGCGCAGGCACAGGCGGTGATGCTCGTCGCGAAACGCCACCGGGTCTTCGATGGGCGAGTAGCAGTAGTAGAGTAAAACGCGGTAATCCATATTGTAGAACTGAGAACTGAGAACTGAGAGCCTAGACATGAATACAGAGAACTATTAGGCAGAAACTCTGAGTTCTAAATTCTGGGCGCTAAGTTCAAACCTTACACTTTGGCCGCCGGGTTGCCAAACACGGTCTGGTTGGCGGGCACGTCGGCCACGACCACCGAGCCGGCCCCGATGCGGGCCTTGGCCCCAATCTTGACGCCCGCCACAATGATGGCGCCCGAGCCGATAAAGGCCTGCTCTTCCACTTTCACGTTGGGGTTGATGATGGCCCCGGCTCCGATCTGCACGTAGTCGGCCAGCTCGGCTCCTACTTCCACCACGGCGTTGGCCCCAATCAGGCAGCCATTGCCCAGCTTGGCGTTGCTGGCTACCACGGCGCCGGCGCTTACCAGGTTGCCGTGGCCCAGCCAGGCGTGCTCGGCCACGCTGGCGCGGGCATGAATGGCATTAACAGGCACCACTTCGTACTCGTCGCGCAGCATGTTGGTCAGGCTGCGGCGGCTGGCCGTGTCTTCGGTGGCTACAAACACTTCGCACTTCTTGCCCAGCAGCTTGAGCAGCTCCTTGTCGTCGGTGTTGCCCATCACGGCCACGTTGTTCAGTTCCGAGTTCTGAAGCTTGGCATCGTCGTCGAGCAGACAGTAGACCACCACATCATTGCTGGTAAAGGCATCGAGGGCCGTGGTGCCGAGGCTTTGCGCCCCCAGAATAATGACAGGATTTTCCATGCAGACAAATGAAAGCCGGGTGGCCGTTGTGCTTTTAAACCAAACCGCAAAGATACAACGGCTCCGGGCCTGCAACAAGCCCACCAGAAAAGCCGTGCCCGAAAGCCCGTTTTATAAGCCCAGCCGCCGCAGCCAGCTGGCCGCCACCTCATTCTGCAGGGCCAGCAGCAACAGGTAGGGCAGCAACGCCGAGCGGTAGCGGTTCAGGGTGCCCAGGTTGGGCGTGCTCAGGCCCAGCAGCGCGGCCAGGGCCAGGCAGTAAAACCCCAGCGCCACGACCAGCGCAAACGGCAGGAGTCCGGGCTGCCGGCGCCCTAGGGCCAGGGCCGCCGTACCGAGCACCGCCAGCAGCAGCAGATTTTCGAGGCCCGCGCCTACGTACAGCGGCGCCGGATGCTCCCAGGGCATGGGCCGCACCAGGGCGCTGGCAATGGCCTTGGGCGCGTTACGCAGCACGCTTTCGAGGGTGGGTGCCAGGTTTTCGTACTCGATGTGGGGGCGGTTCTGCGTGCCAGCCTGCAGGTCGGAGTAGATACGAATCAGCTGGTTGGTGAATTTATTGAGGCGGAATACGGGGCTGATTTCACTGCCAACCCAGCCACCCAGGGTGAGCGTAGCGGCAAACAGCACCACCTGCACCCAGCGCTGCCGCCCCACCCCCAGCTGCTGCCCCACCCGCACTACAGCCAACCCGGCCAGGGCCGCAAACAGCGGGGCCGCGAAGAAAAACCGCATTTTAAACTGTAGAACAGCCAGCAGAACGGCTCCGGCTACCGTGGTAAAACGAGGAGTTTCGGCCCCGTAGAGCCAGCGCAGCGCCAGGGCCAGCAGCCAGGCCCCGCTGCCCACGAGCAGGCACTCCTTGGTCAGGCCGGCCGTCCAGTACACCACCGTGGGCCAGAGCAGAAAGGCCACCACCGGCGCCCCGGGCGGCGTCAGCGGAAACACGCGGACGACGGCAACGGCCAGTTCCCAGCCCCCCACAAAGCAGAACAGGGACAGATATAGCCCGTTCAGCAGCAGGCTGCCCAGCGAGGCCAGGTTCAGCACCGAGAGCAGCTTGATCAGGAAAAACGAGTTGGAATAGCCGTGAAATTCCAGGCTCTGCCCGCCATGCCAGAAATAGTCGCCGGCCAGGGTCAGCAGCCATTTGCCGGGCAAGTCCCAGAGTTGCCCCGTCAGCTGCAGGCCCCAGCGCTGGTAGTAGGCGGCATCCTCGGAGAGCAGGTAGCTGGCCACACCACAGGCCACCAGCTTCAGCCCCAGCAAGGGTAGCAGCCAGCGCCCAAATGAAGCCGTGCGGTATTGCTGCCCCCCCCAGCGCACAAGCCAGGCCAGCAGGAGGCTGTTCAGCACAAAGGCCACCAGTATTCTCACCCGACCACCACGTTTTGCTGCAGAATCCGGGTCCCGATAGAGCAGCGCAGACACTGGCGCGACTGGCAATACGCCCGGCTCAAGGCCAGCAGCCCCTGCGAGTCGGCAGCCGACTGGTGGGTGAAGCCGACGGCTTCGTAGAGTTCCGTTAGATGGTTGTGTTCGGCGGGCAGGTGTTCGAGCAGGGCCACGGCAGATTCGATGAGTTCGGGCTGCCCCACGTAGCGGGCGTAGGCCACCCGCAGGGGCACCGCCACGTTGGCAACAAGCAAATGTAGGCTACTGCGGCCAAGCGCGGGCACTTTGCCCGGCCGCCCCGGCTGATAATGCCCGCGCCAGTACGTCGGCACCGGCGCGCTGAAGAAATGCTCCAGGGTCCGGACGTCGGGGGCAGTGAGCAGTGGGCTGAACAATACCGGCCGGGCGTGCAGCACGGCCACCAGCTGGGCCAGCCGCACCGTGGGGAAGTTGGCGGGCCGCAGGCGCAGAAAATTCCACTCGTGCGCGGGCAGCGCCGCAGCGGCCAGTTGGTACTTGTGGCGCAGAAACTCGTACTCGCGCCGCAGCTCCTGAACGTACTCATCAGCGGCCGTAGCCTCGGTTTCGGCCAGGAACCCCGCCTGCCCGAATACCAACGCCTCCAGCTGCCGCGCCTCGTGGCGGTGGCGCCGCACCACGCTCAGCGGCAGCGCCTTGGCCAGCCGCGCCAGGGGCTCGGTGTTTTTCTTGAAGCCAAAGCCAGCGGCCAGGGTGTGGTAGGCCGTGGCTTCCCAGTCGGCACCGAGCTGCTCGTGCAGCGCAGCCACGGCATCGGCTTTCTGCTCGACGCGTTCCAGCAGGGCCCGTTCCACCATCATGGTGCGCGTTATCATGGGCACCTGGGGCAGCAGCACGGCACACGGCAGCAGCGTCGCGCTTTCCTGCTCCACGAGGTTGACGTAGGCATGCACTAGGGCCAGATCGATGCGGGGCGCTAGGGCCAGGGCAGGAATAAGGGAGCCGTTGGTGCGCTCAATGTTCTTATCAGCGGTATACACGACGTGCAGAATCACCTGGTCATATTTTTTATCGGTCTGGTGCTGGTGACGCAGCCAGTCGGAGGCCCGCAAATGGATTTCCACGGGCCCGTTCCACTCCACCTCCCCGATCTGGAGGCGGGCATCGAGAAAGTCGGGGCCGGCATCGGAGTTGCGGTGCCCAGGCCGCAGCACGGTTATGGTCTCCCCTTCCTCAGTTTGTAAATCTGTTTTGTCGAAATACTGATGCTGCCAGATGTAGTGGAGAAAATCTTCTTTCATGCAAACGGGTCAGATAGGATAGAATAATTAACTCAGTCGGGAAAATACTTATTCTTCGTCGTTTCCGTAAGAGCCCGCCCGAAATTGTCTAAAACGCAAACCGGCCCGCCCCTGCGCGAGGCAGAAGCGGGCCGGACATTTCGGCAGTAACGGACGAGCTTAGCGCAGGTCGATGACTTTTACGCCTTTGTACTTCGTTTTGTCGAAGTTGAAGGTCGTAGCATCCAGTGGGGGGTTGGGCTGGAACTTGCGGATGGTATAGGTGTAGCGGTTGCCGTTCTTCTTGAACATCTTCCAGCTTTTCACCGACTTATCGACCTTGCTGACGGTCAGGCGCACTTTGAAAACCGGATTGTCCTTGTTTTCGGGCGACAGCTCAATCACGTCGCAGGCCTCGCCGGCTTCCTTGGTTTCCTGGACGTAGCTGTACTTGTAGCCTTTCTTGTAGAGCGTGAAGATCTGGGTAGGCGACACATCCTGCTCTTCGGGGTCGAAATCGGAGATGTTCACCTCGTTTTCGGCCTTCATGTAGGTCCACATGGTCTGGCCGTTGTTGATGACCTCCTGGCCGTTGAGCTTGAGCCGGAATTTCTGCCCGCTGACGGTGATGTCGCCGGTCAGGTTTTCTTTCACTTTGGCCGCGTCATTCTCCAGGGTCTGGGTAAAGTTGGCCTTGAAGCCCTTCAGCGCCTGATATTTGGCGCTCATTTGATCCAGAATCTTACCGGCTTTAGGGTCCTGCTGGGCGCTGGCCGCGTGGGCCATCGTAACCGAAAGGGCGAGCAGGGCGAATACTTTTTTCATTAGGAAAGGATGGTGTCTTGAGGGAGTTAGAGGAAAGCGGAGCGACTGGGTGTAAGCGGTTAGTTGGAAGAATAACCCGGAAAGAACCGCTTTTGTCGCACTGCTAGCTAACTTTTGGGCAGGTTATTCAACAACTGTTCCAAACTGTATTCGTCCGGAATTAATACCTCCCGGGCCTTGCTGCCTTCAAATGGACCCACGATGCCGGCGTGCTCCAATTGGTCGATCAGGCGGCCGGCGCGGTTGTAGCCCAGCTTCAGGCGACGCTGCAGCAGCGAGGTGCTGCCCTGCTGGTGGGTTACAATCACGCGGGCGGCTTCCTCAAACATGCTGTCGCGGGAGGCGGCATCGAAGTCTTCAGCGTCGCCGCTGCCCCCGCCGCTTTCCCCGGCTACTTCCGGCAGCAGGTAGGCATCGGGGTAGCCCTGCTGCTCACCGATAAAGTCACAGAGGCGGTCTACCTCGGGCGTATCAATGAAGGCGCACTGCACCCGGATGATGTCGGAGCCCTGCGAAATCAGCATGTCGCCCTGGCCCACGAGCTGGTCGGCGCCGCCGGCGTCGAGGATGGTACGCGAATCAATCTTGGAGGTTACCTTGAAGGAAATCCGGCACGGGAAGTTGGCCTTGATGATACCGGTAATAACGTTCACCGACGGGCGCTGGGTAGCCACAATCAGGTGAATACCAATGGCGCGGGCCAGCTGGGCCAGGCGGGCAATGGGCGTTTCGACTTCCTTGCCGGCCGTCATCATCAGGTCGGCCAGCTCGTCAATCACCAGCACGATGAAGGGCATAAAACGGTGGCCCTTCTTGGGGTTGAGGCGCCGCTCGATGAATTTGCGGTTGTACTCCTTCAGGTTGCGGCAGCCGGCATCCTTCAGCAGATCGTAGCGCTTGTCCATCTCCATACACAGGGAGTTGAGCGTGTTTACTACCTTCTTGGTGTCGGTGATGATGGCCTCCTCCGTGTCGGGCAGCTTGGCCAGAAAGTGGCGCTCAATCTTGTTGAAGATGCTCAGTTCCACCTTTTTGGGGTCGACGAGTACGAACTTGAGCTGGGCGGGGTGGCGCTTGTACAGCAGCGAGGCCAGAATGACGTTCAAACCCACCGACTTACCCTGGCCCGTGGCCCCGGCCATCAGCAGGTGGGGCATTTTGGCCAAATCGACCACGAATACCTCGTTGGTGATGGTGCGGCCGAAGGAAATCGGCAGGTCCATTTCGGTGTTGATGAACTTCTCGGTGGCAAAAACCGACCGGATGCTCACCATTTCCTTCTTGGTATTCGGCACCTCGATACCGATGGTGCCTTTGCCCGGAATAGGCGCTATGATGCGGATACCCAACGCGGCCAGGCTCAGGGCAATATCGTCTTCCAGGCTCTTGATTTTGGAGATGCGCACCCCGGCGTCGGGCACGATTTCGTAGAGCGTCACGGTGGGCCCGATGGTGGCCTTGATGCTGGCGATGTTGATGCCGTAGTGCCCCAGCGTCTCCACGATGCGGTCCTTGTTGGCTTCCAGCTCTTCCTTGCTCACCTGGGCTTTGGCCACGCCGTAGTCGTTGAGCAGCTCCAGCGTGGGGTACTGGTAGCGCGAGAGGTCCAGCGTGGGGTCGTAGTTGACGGCGGGCATGATGTCCGCATCCTCATCATCGTCGGCAATGGCGGCCATGTCGGCGCCGGCGGCGGGGTCCAGCTCGCCGGGCTTGCTCTCGATCTGCAGGGCCGGACCGGCCGTTTCGCGCGGGGCCGGTAGGGGCAGCGTGGCCGGCAGCGGCGCATCGTCGTCCCCGGCCAGGTCGGCCATCGACAACGGCGTCGGAATGCTGGAAGGCGCGATGCTTAGGGGCTCAGGGTCGGTGGGCGTTTCAAAGGAGAAGCTCGGGCCTTTCGGCAGACTGGCAACGGCACCAGCCGCGGCCACGGTGGCGGAAGCACTGGCCAGGCTGGCCGCCGCCGTTGGGGCCACCGACATAACCACGGCAGCGGCACCGGCCGCTACGGCGGGGGCTGGCTCGGGAGCAGCAATGCTGAAGGCCGGCCCCGAAGCGGCAACCGGGCCCGCAGTATATTCTTCCTCTTCTACTTCATCTTCCTCATACTCCGGCTTCGGCTCGGGTTCGATGGCTACCGGGCGGGCAGTTGCGGCCACGGGCGTGGCCACCGGCCCCACGCGGCGCAGAGTCATTTCCGGAGCTGCTTCTTCCTCGTCTTCCTCAAAAGAAGCGGCGGGGCTGGCAGCGTGGTTAGCGGCGGAAGCAAACGGCTGATTGCCAACGGCTACTACTGGCTCGTCGGCTTCTTCCGTTTCGCTGCGGCGCAGGTTCAGGCTGGTCACGTTGAAGAAGTACACCACGAAGGAGATGAGCAGGAAAGCCAGCAGCAGCACCGTGCCCCAGCCAATGAGGCTGTCGAGCCACAGGGCGGCTTCGTAACCAATGCCACCGCTCAAGAAATCGAGGCTGTGGGCCAGGCTGGCATCGGCGTCGGGGGCTTCGAGCGACAACACGATGTAGCCCATCAGCATGCTCAGCCACACCATCGAGAACAGGCACAGGGCCAGCACGTAGCTCAGCGACACTTCGGCGCGCCGGAACACGATTTTGTAGCCCAGGAAGAACACGATGGGAATAACGGCAAAGGCGGCCACGCCGAAACCCTTGTAAATCAGGAGCTGGGCCAACATGGCGCCCACCAGCCCCAGCCAGTTGCCCGACTCCTGCCCGGCCTCCTTCACGGGAGTCGTGCTCAAGCCTTCCACCACGCTTTGGTCGGCGTGCCCGGTGAACACGAATGAGACAAAGGCAATGGTCAGGTAGATGGAGCTGAGCAGGAAAAAGAAGCCCAGGAAGAGCTGAAAGCGCCGGTCGCGCAGGAAGGCAAACGGATTGCCCAGCTTGATGGCCGGCAGCTTGACCCCGCGGGAATGAGCTTTGGCCGCGGCTTTGGGCGCGCTTGGCCGCGGCTCGCGGGCCGGCTCGGGAGCGGGCCGCGTCTGGTTGCGCACCGGCCGGGGCTCATTGCCTCGCCCGGGGGCCGCCGGAGTATTCTGCTTGTACGTATTTTTTGCCATTATTATGACGCACTAAAAGGCCAAATCTAGGGAATTTCGGCGGTTTTGCGGCCCCGCCGGCGCTCGGGCAGCCGTGGGGTTGCTACGGCTGCACTTCGTAAAGATACAGGTGCCAGTACGCGTTCCTAGCCGAAAAATCGTGGCGCAGGGCCAAACCGCTGCGCCCAGGCTGGGCTAACCGGGCGGCAGACAGCACGTAACGCCCGCCCAGCTGGCGGAAGGCCACGGCATTAAAGTCAAAATCCTGCACCACGCGCTCCGGAAACGCACCGACGCGAAAATTCTTGCCCAGCTCGGCCGAGAACAGGTAGCAGCGGTTGCCCCAGGCGTCGAAGTAGGTTTGCAGGTCGGGGGTCTTGGCCAGCTCGCCGGCAATGATGGGCCGGAACGCCTGTTTGTAGGCCAGCGGGTAGTGGTTCTGGTAGCTGTCCAGAGTGTAGAAGCCGTTGAGCTGGGCCACGGCCGGCGGCAGACCCAGGCAGGCCACGCGGTACTGGGCGGGCCGCTGCCCGGACTGCTGCTGAATAGCGTGGCGAACCTGGGCGAAGAGGGCCGGCGCCACGTAGGCCTGATAGTTGGGCTCGGTGGGCTTGGGGCGCCTGGCCAGCTCCCGCAGGTTGTTGAGCCACTCGGCATTCATTGCCAATCCGACACCTATCTGCATCACAACCAGAGCCATAGATACTTTGCCATAAGGTAAAGCTTGCAGTCCCCAGGCCAGCAGCACAAACCACAGCAGCGGCGTCAGAAAGTGAAACCGACTCAAATTGAACGTGCGCAGGGCCGGCACCAGATCCTGCACCTGCCCGACGAGTTGGGGGTAGAATCCACAGAACAGCGCCAGACCGACCAGCACTGCCAGCACGCTCCCAATGGCGGAACGCGGCACCTGCCCGGGCCCGGCCGGCCGCCGGAAAGCCCACAGCCCGGCCAGCAGCGCCACGCCGTGAAAAAACCGGCTGGCGTGGTATTGCCCCATGAAAAAGTACTGTGCCGCCGACTGTAGCCCCGCCCCTACTCCCTGGGGTGAGAGGCGGCTCAGATCAAACTCCAGGCGGTGGGGCACGAACTGCCTGGCGACCAGCAGGGAATATACCAGCGGATATTCGACGACCAGATACAGGCCTACCAGCAGCCCCAGGCCGCCCACCACCGGCCACGACCAGCGGCGGCCCCGCACCACATCGGAGAGCAACAGGGTTCCGATGCCCACCACCACAAACGGCCCCACGAACACGAACATCGACCAGAACGGGAAGGCGGCAATCAGCAGCCAGTCGGGCCAGCGGCCCGGGCCCCGGCGCAGGTTCAGGAAAGCATAGAGCAGCCAGGGCTGGCCCAGCACCGTGAGGCCGTACATCGAGTAGAAGGGCAACACGGCCCAGGCCAGGCTTAGCCCGGCTGCTACGGCCCGCGCCCGGGGCGCCGGCAGCACATGCCGCCGGAGCAGCGCGTACATGCCCAGCAGGGCCAGCACCCGCAGCAGGGCCTGCTGCACCAGGTAAGCCGGCAGCGGCTCGAAAAGGCCGAATAACAGCACCGTGATGCTCAGCCCGGGTCGCAAAGCATTGCGCGGCAGCCCGTTCATAATGGGAAGTACCACGGCCCCGGCCCGGTAGTCAAGGGCCAGCTGGTGCCGGGTGAGCAGGTAGGGAATCGACAGCTCCGCGTCGAGGTTGTCGTCGATGGTGACGTAGCTTTGCTCGCGCAGCAGGGCAAACGGCAGCAGAAACAGCAACAGGGCCAGCAGAGCCCAGCCCAGCGGATGGGTTGCCCGGGAAGAAAGACGCATGGGAGTGGAGAGCAAGCCGCAAAAATAAGCACTGGCCTCGCTCCTTCCCTGCCAAAGATTTTTCACCGGCTTTTGCGCCTTACCTGAAGCAGTATTTCTGCAGCAGCGGCTTTTCAGCTGCGGGGGTGAAACTCGGTGATAATCTGGCGCAGGTAGTCCCGGTCGAGGTGGGTGTAGATTTCGGTGGTAGTAATACTCTCGTGGCCCAGCATTTCCTGCACGGCCCGTAGGTCGGCGCCGCCTTCGATGAGGTGGGTGGCAAAGCTGTGGCGGAAGGTGTGCGGGCTTACCACTTTCGGCACGCCGGCCTTTTCCACCACGTCCTTGATGATGTTGAAAATCATGATGCGGGACAACTTGGAGCCGCGCCGGTTCAGAAACACGAAGTCTTCGTGGCCGGGCTGAATGTCGAGGTGGCAGCGCACCCCGCTGATGTAGAAGCCGATGTGCTTCAGCGCGTCGCGCCCGATGGGCACCAGGCGCTCCTTGTTGCCTTTGCCCGTCACGCGTACGAAGCCCTGGTCGGCGTAGAGGTTGGACAAGCGCAGCTCCGTTAGCTCCGACACGCGCAGGCCCGAGGAATAGAGCGTTTCGAGGATGGCGCGGTTGCGGGTGCCTTCGTTGGTGCTCAGGTCCACGGCCTCCAGCACCTGCGTGATTTCCTCGTAGCTGAGCGTATCGGGCAGCTTGCGGCCCACTTTGGGCGCTTCCAGCGTGTCGGTCGGGTCCAGCGTGAGCAAATCCTCCATAATCAGGTAGCTATAGAAGGCCTTGATGCCCGACAGGGTGCGGGCCTGGGAGGTGGCGCTCATGCCCAGCTCGCCGAGCCAGGCCAGAAAGTCGCGCAGGATGCGGGTCGTAACCTGGGCCGGGCTGGCGGGCAGCTTGGAAATTTCCAGGTACTGGCGCAGCTTGCCAATGTCGCGCACGTAGGCTTCCACCGTGTTGGCGGAAAGCGACTTTTCCAGCTGGAGGTAGCCTTCGAACTGCTTGATGCTGATAGACCAGGTGGACATGAACAAGGAAAGGTGGTGAAAGAAGCGGAAGGCAAAGATACAGTTCTGTCATCCCGAACGCAGTGAAGCAGCGTAAACGACCAGCCCGTCATGTCGAGCAGAGCGAGACAGCTCGCGTGCAATGTGGTATACCGTCCTGCTCGACATGAGGGGCAGTTGAATTGGCTTCCGCATCTTGGCCGTTCGCAGCCCATAAGGTCCTTCGCTGGGCTCAGGATGACAGTTCTCTATCTTTGAGCCCCACGCTACCACAACCCCTACTATGCAAATCCTGATTATCAACGGCCCCAACCTGAACCTGCTGGGCCGCCGCGAGCCGGGCATCTACGGCACCCGCTCCTTCGACGAGTACCTGCCCGAGCTGCGCGAGGCCTTCCCCGATTTTACGCTGGAGTACTTCCAGAGCAACCACGAAGGCGAGCTGATCGACAAGATTCACGAGGTAGGCTTCACCTACCACGGCATCGTGCTCAACGCCGGCGCCTACACCCACACCAGCCTGGCCCTGGCCGACGCGCTGGCCGCCATCAACACGCCCACCGTGGAAGTGCACCTCTCGAACGTGGCCGCCCGCGAGGAAATCCGCCACAAGAGCCTGATCGGCAAGAACTGCATCGGCAGCATCAGCGGTTTCAAGCTCGACAGCTACCGCCTGGCCCTGCACTACTTCGAGGGCCTGCGCCCCAAGCGCGTGGGGTTTAAGGTGTGAGGATGCTGTTCGTTTAAGCCATGAATCAACCGCTTTACTTCTTTGGAAAGAAAGGTCGTATTCTTCAGGGAGAGCACCCTGGGTGGATTGTCGAAATAGTAGACGACACGCAGGGAGATACAGGGGGATACTTTGTTTTGGTCCACAACGCAGAGGAAGCCTTTGACTGGTGGCTTGAAAAGCAAGAGCATATTCCCTTTTTCATTGATGACATGGAATGGGTTATTGATTGGCTGGATGAAAGAGAGGTGAAATGCTAACGCGCTTATTCTGTTGGCTCGACTTGTCACAGACGAACAACTCACAATTTCACCACCTCACCATTTCACCTTTCCTACCTTTGCGCCTCTTCCTTTAGCCTTTTCCACCTATGTATACATTCAACCCCGGCCCGTCGCAGGTGTATCCTGAGTTGCGCGGCTATCTGCAGGATGCTTTCGACGAGGGCTGGCTCTCGGCCCCGCACCGCGGCGAGCGGTTTACGGGCCTGATGCGCCAGACCGTGGCCGACCTGAAAACCAAGCTCAACATCCCCCAGGACTACACCGTGTACTTCCTGAGCTCGGCCACCGAGTGCTGGGAAGTGCTGGCCCAGAGCCTGACGCCCAACAAGAGCTTTCACCTGTACAGCGGCGCCTTTGGCGAAAAGTGGTTTGAGTACGCCAAGGCCCTGCGCCCCAACAGCGTCGGCCAGCAGTTCGGCATCGACGAGCTGCCCGAAGTCTACACCCTACCCCTGCCCGACGACTCGGTGGACCTGGTCTGCGTGACGCAGAACGAGACGTCCAACGCTACCCAGCTGCGCGACGGCTTCATTCTGAACCTGTATAACCGCCTGGGCAATGCCCTGCTGGCCGTGGATGCCACGTCTTCGCTGGGCGGCATTCAGCTCAAGTATATTAAGGCCGACATCTGGTACGGCTCGGTGCAAAAGTGCTTCGGCATGCCAGCCGGCCTGGGCATCATGGTGTTGTCGCCGCGGGCAGTGGCGCGCTTCCGCCAGTTCAACGAGCGGAGCCACTACAACAGCCTGGTGGCCCAGTACGAGAAGATGCTCAACTTCCAGACCACCCACACGCCCAACGTGCTGGGTATCTACCTGCTCAGCCGGGTGCTGACGGACCGGGAGCCCATCAAGGCTGTGCACCAGCACCTGCTCGACCGCGCCACCAAGCTCTACGACTACTTCGACCAAGCCACCCAGCTCACCCCGCTGGTGACGAACCCGGAAACCCGCTCCACCACCGTCATCGGTCTGCAGGGCCCGCCCGCGCTGATTGACGACGTGAAGCGCCGCGCCCTGGCCCAGGGCCTGCAGCTGGGCAACGGCTACGGCAGCTGGAAGTCGAACTCGTTGCGCATTGCCAACTTCCCGGCCATTCCCGATGTGGCCTACGAGCAGCTGGTCCAGTTTTTCGCCCGCGAATTCGCCTAGCCAATGGTTGAATGGATGAATGGGGGAATGGTTAAATGACCACAACACTTGATTCCCCCTCCATTCTTTCATTCTTTCATTCAATCATTCTCCCATTCACCTATGTTTTCTCTCAAGGAAATCTTCTCGGTTACGCTTACCCTGTTTGCGGTCATTGATATTCTGGGCTCCATCCCGATTATCATCCAGATCCGGCAGCGCGAGGGCAAGATTCACTCCGAGAAGGCCACCTTGGTGGCGGGCGTGCTGATGGTGGTGTTCCTGTTTCTGGGCCAGAGCATCTTGTCGTTGTTCGGGGTCGACTACCAGTCGTTTGCCCTGGCCGGCGCCATCATCATCTTCCTCATCGGCATGGAGATGATTCTGGGTATTGAGCTGTTCAAAAACGACCCGACCACCCGCACCGGCTCTATCGTGCCCCTGGCCTTTCCCATCATCGTGGGGGCCGGCACCATGACGACCCTGCTTTCCCTGCGGGCCGCCTACTCCCTGCCCAACGTGCTGGTGGGCATTGCCCTGAACCTGGTATTTGTGTTCATCGTGCTCAAAAGCTCGGCCTGGATTGAGCGCAAGCTGGGCAAGGCCGGCGAGGATATTCTGCGCCGCGTGTTCGGCGTGATTCTGCTGGCCATTGCCATCAAGCTGTTTAAAAGTAATTTCTGATAATCAAAGTCGTGTGTCACGCTGAGCTTGCCGAAGCATCTCTCCCGCTTCGTTGCGCCTCACCCCCCGGCCCCCTCTCCGAAAAAGGAGAGGGGGAGCCAGATGAATCAGTAGAGATGCTTCGACTCCGCTCAGCATGACGTTCCGTTAACTTCCACTTTCCCCTTGATTCAACTCTTCACCGACGGCTCGTCGCGCGGCAACCCCGGCCCGGGCGGCTACGGCGCTATTCTGCGCTACGGCCCCCACGAAAAGGAACTCACCCAGGGCTTCCGCCTCACCACCAACAACCGCATGGAGCTGCTGGCCGTCATTGTGGGCCTGGAAGCCGTGACGCGCCCCGAAATTCCGATTACCGTCACGACCGACTCGAAGTACGTGGTGGATGCGGTGGAGAAAAAATGGGTGTTCGGCTGGGCCGCCAAGGCTGATTTTGGCAAGAAAGCCAACGAGGACCTGTGGCGGCGCTTCCTCAAAATCTATAAGCAGCGCAAGGTGCAGTTCCGCTGGGTGCGGGGCCACAACGGCCACCCCGAAAACGAGCGGTGCGATGCGCTGGCCGTGCGCAGCGCCGTGCACGGCCCCCTGCTCATCGATGCCGGCTACGAAGCCGCCGCCCAGCTCCAGTAATGAAGCCGGCCTCCTACTTTCCCGCCCTGACGGGCCTGCGGGCGGTAGCGGCCTATTGCGTGTTCTTTTTCCATTTTCCGCCGGTAGTGGCCGGTGGGCCCTGGGCCGGGCAGGCGCTGCACGCCCTGTGCCGGGAAGGTCACATCGGGGTTTCCCTCTTTTTTACCCTCAGCGGCTTTCTGATTTGCCGGCGCTACTACCAGCAGTCCTTCAGCGGGCGGCAGCTGGGCCGGTACGCCCTGCGGCGCTGGGCCCGGATTTACCCGGTGTTTTTGCTGGTCACCACGCTCACCTTCCTGCTCAGCAAACTCTACCTGACTGACCACGCGCTGCAATTGTACCTGGTCAACATCAGCCTATTGAAAGGCTTCGCGGCCGACTGGGCCTTCACGGGCGTGGCCCAAACCTGGTCGTTGACGGTGGAGGAATGTTTCTACCTGCTGGCGCCGCTGCTGTTCTGGCTGGGTCGCCGCTTTTCGCCCTTCGTCTGGGCCGGGGTGGCGCTGGTGCTGCTTGGGCTGGGCTGGGTCCTGTATGCCGGGCTGCCGTCGGATGGCGGGTTGCGCTTCAGTGCCGCCCACTTTATGCTGGTAGCTACCATTTTTGGCCGGAGCACCGAGTTTCTACTGGGAGCCGCCTTTGCGTTGCTGGCGGCGCGCTATTCCGGCCGGCGGACCACGTGGACCGGCAGCCTGGGCCTGCTGCTGCTACTGTTGGTTCTGACTGGCATTCAGCTCTATACCGGCAAAGTCAGCATCGATACGCCCGTGGGCGTGGCCGTGAACAACCTGCTGCTGCCCGCCGCCACCGGGCTGCTGCTCTGGGGCCTGACCACCGAAACCACCGGGCTGCAACGGCTGCTGAGTTCCGCGCCGCTGCAGCTAGCGGGCAAGGCCTCCTACTGCTTCTACCTGCTTCACATGGGCTTCTGGCACGACTATCTGCTCCGCTGGCTGCCCGCGCAGCTACCGGCCGCGCTGTCGTTTACCCTCGTTTTTCTGCTGACCATAGCGGCCTCCATCGGGCTGTATTATCTGGTTGAAAAGCCCCTACACCGCCTGATTATCAGCCGGTTTGCGCCCAGGCCGGAAGCGCAGCCGGCCGTTTCTTTCTAATCTTCGGCCGGCCTTTCCGGGCCGGCTTGCCGTACAAATCAAGTATGATGAAGCCCCTGCTCACTCCTGCCCTCCTGGCTACGCTGGCCACCGCGGCCTGCCAGCAACAGATGGAAAGCTCCACGCCGGCCCGGGCCCAGAGCGTGCCCATCCGGGCGGCGGTGCAGTGCAGCTGTCCGGCCGAAGTACCCATGGCTTCTTCAGTGCCCGATACGCTGTTTGCCTTCTCGGCGGGGCCCGTCGTGTCGGTGTGCGGCTACAAGGAAACGCGCAAGCGCCAGGAGTTCTATTCCGAGTTTGCCGTTTCAACCTGCCAGCCCCGCAAGATTCTCAAGTACTGGGACGTGCGCGAACGGTGCCGCCTGAGCTTCCGCAACGACACGCTGACGGTGGAGTCGTTGAAAAACCTACCGGCGGGCAAAAACTTCACCTACGAGTTCGTGCGCTTCCGCCTCGACCGGTTCTACGTTCAGAAGGGTCAGGTGCGGCATGAGTCCTTGCTCAACAAGGATATGCGGCCCTATACGCCCGAGGAAATTGCCCGCGTGAAGCAGGAATACGAGTCGGCGGCAACGCTCAAAGAGGAAAAGCGCATTGAGCTGGCCAACCGCCTGCTGCTCAGCGCCCTGAGCGGCGACGTGCAGGCGGGGGTATACTTCCGGCAGTTTCCCTCCAAATTCCCCCTGCAGGGTGCCTACGGGGAAGAATACGCCGACCTGCAGCGGCTGCTCCGCGACTGGAGCCGCCCGGCCTCCGCGCAGCGCTAGGCTCTTTTTTCACTCCTACTTATTTGCCCGGCAGCGCAGTGGCCAATACCTATTTCCGCTTCAAGCAGTTTACCATCGAGCAGGACCAGTGCGCCATGAAGGTGTGCACCGATGCCTGCGTGCTGGGCGCCGCGGCCGACATAACCACTGCCGCCCGCATTCTGGACATTGGTACCGGCACCGGCCTGCTGGCGCTGATGGCGGCCCAGCGTAACGCTACGGCCCGCATCGAGGCTGTAGAAATAGCGCCCGACGCGGCCCGGCAGGCCACCGGCAACGTGGCCCAAAGCCCCTGGCCCGGCCGGGTGCGGGTGCAAGCTCTGAGCCTGGCGCAGTTTGCGGCCACAGCTCCCGCGCCCTTCGACCATATTCTCTGCAACCCGCCGTTTTTCCGCCACTCCCTCCGCTCCCCCGATGCGGCCCGCACCACCGCCCGCCACACCGCTTCCGATACGCTTTCGTTTGCCGAGCTAGCCCAATTTGCCGCTGACTTTCTGACGCCCAGTGGCCAGCTCACGGTGCTGTTGCCTCCGCTGGAAATGCAGCAGTTCGAGCGGGAAGCTGTCAGGGCCGGCTTGTTTCCGGCGGCCCGCCTGGCTTTGCACCACCGCCCCGGCAGCAAGGCCCTGCGGCACATCACCCGCTTTGGCCGCGCAGCCACGGCGGCCGCAACCCAGGTGCTGCCCATTCACGAAGCCGATAGTGCGGCCTACTCCCCCGAATTCCGGCAGCTGCTGCGCGACTTTTACCTGGCTTTCTAGCAGACTTAGACCTTAGTACCCGGGCCGGATGAAGGCAGCAGTTGGGCCAGGTGGGCAACTTTTTCCTGATAGTGCAGGTCGAGCAAATCGGTGGTGAGAGCCCCGAACTCGGCGGCGTGGTAGTGGCGCTGCACGGTGCCACCGGCCAGCAGCGTAATCTCGTCGCAGGTTTCGGTGAGGGTACCCAAGATGTGCGAGGTCAGCAGAATGCCCCGCCCCTGGGCCCGCAGGCGCAGCAGAATTTCCTTCAGCAGCAGATTGGCGCCCATATCCAGCCCATTGAAGGGCTCGTCCAGCACCAGGTAGCGAAAGTCCTGCACGAGTAAGGCCAGCAGGGCCAGCTTCTTCTTCATGCCCGCCGAGTACTCTTCCGCGTAGTGGTCCAGGGGCAATTCCAGCAGGCTGTTCCAGGCCGAGAAATCCACCAGCAGGCGGCCCCGGGCCTGCAGGCAGAACTCTAGGTACTCGCGCCCCGTGAGCCGGGGGTAGAAATAGGGCTCGTAGGGCAGCACGCCGGTATGCTCCCGGATGGGCCGGCCGGTCGTTTCCCGAATCTGGCCCGTGTAGTCGGTCAGCAGGCCGTAGAGGCAGTGCAGGAGCGTGGTTTTGCCCGCGCCATTTGCCCCCACCAGCCCGTGAATGGAGCCCGGCCGCAGGTCCATATCTACCTGCTGCAGCACCTGATGGTCGCCGTAGGCCTTGCCCAGGCCGCGAATACTAAGCATGCCAGTAGTGTTTTAGGCGGTGGCGGCTTTTCCAGACCAGGCCCCCAAAGGCGGCTACCAGCAGCGGCGCGTAAGGCGCACTGAGCAGGGGCAGCAGCGCCACTACCACCACGCCGCCCTGGGTGAGGCGCACGAGCGTGGGCTGCGGATAAAACGTGTATTTGCCCATGATGCTCATACTTACCACCAGCATCCCCCACAACAGCAGGCCAGCGGCGCCACCCCACGAAGCCGGGCTGCGGCCCATCAGCACAAAGAAGGGCGCGGCAGTCAGCAGGTAAAGCCCCAAACCCAGCCCCAGCTTGCGCACCCAAAAGGCCGTGGCGCCCCGCCCGTAGATGGTGACCATCGTCAGGGGCTCGGGCGTGGTGTAGCAATATGTGACGAGCAGGCTCCAGGCCCCCAGCACCACGGCGGGCACTACCGTGGCCTGCTGCCAGACGGCCGCGCCTATTCCGGCCAGCCAACAAAACCAGGCGCCCAGCTGCCGAAAGCCACTCACCCACTCAAAAGCCTCACTGCGCAGCAGACTGCGGCGCTGCCGAAGCCGGGCAACAGCCTGGGGTATCGGCAAAAACGGTACGGGCAGCACTGCAGCCACCGTTGCCAGGGCCGCGGCTACGTGCCCCAGGCTCAGCAGCAGGCCCCAGATGGGCAGCAGCCACAGCGCGTACTCCACCAGCAGCCACCACCGAAACCGGGGCGAGGCAATCTGCAGAAAGCCCAGATCTGTCCGCTGCCGATGCCCCGACCACACCATGAGCAGGCCTGCTACCGGCCCGGCCCACTGCGCGGCGGGCTGGCGTAGCAGTACTTCGAGCAGCTTGCCCAAAGTCAGCAGCACTGCACTCAGCAACAGCAGCCGTGCCCACCCCAGCTCGGCCTGCTGCCGGCCCAGGATGCGCAGGCGCAACTGCAGATAAGCTTTCATTCTTTTCGGGGCGGTTTTTTACAGCGACTCAACGGCGGCCCGGCTGGTTTCGTGTTCGTCGAAGCGGATTCCGTAGTCGGCGGCCAGCTCATCCAGTATCGGCTCGTAGAGGCTGGCCTCGGTGGGAATCACGACGCCGCGCTGCGTGAGCAGGCCCGCCGCCAGGCGCCGCACGGCCATAGCCACCGGCAAGCCCACGGTTTTGGCCATGGCCGTGTGGGTGGCATCGTCGCCGAGCACCACCAACGACGACTCCCAGCGGTGCGGCACCCCGGCCAGGTCGTAGTCCAGGGTGTGCTGCATTACAATCATGTCGTGGTCGGTGGGCTGCAGCTGCCATTTTTCGGTAAGCAGCCGCTCCAGCAGCTGGGCCGGAGTAGCATCAGCCAGCCCAACGGGCCGCGCACCGAATACGTCCAGCCACTGCAGGCGCTGCATTTCCGGGCCGGCCGGGTCCAGCCCTAGGTAAGCGGCAGTACGCTCGGCTAGCGGCTGGGCACCGGCAACAGCCGGTAAAAACGACTCTATCAGCGTGGCCCAGGTCATGTCGGCCGGGTTGCCCAGGTGCACCGAATCGTCGGTGAGGCCCAGGCGCACGAAGGCCTGCCAGGCGGCGCAGTAGCCCGCCCGCCGCAGCGTGCCGCGCAGCATGGTCGGAATGTCCTGCAGGCCGTAGGGTGCTCGGTAGCTGAGCGAGTCGCGGTTGGCATAGCCGTCAAAATCCCCGTAGCCGGCCACCGAAATCGGGGTGGTGCGGGCGAACAGCTGCTGGTAGGGAATAAAGCGCAGATGGCCGTTTTCGAGGTATTTAGCGGTACTCTGTCCGGCCAGCACCACGTTGCGCGGGTTCCAGGTAAACTTATACTTCCACGGGTTGTCGCCCTCGGAATCGGGGGCCAGCAGCCCGCCGCAGTACGAGCGGAAAGCCGTCAGCACCCCGCCACGGGCCCGAATATCGGCCAGGGCCCGCATGGCCGACATATGGTCGAGGCCCGGGTCGAGGCCACATTCCATGAGGATGATAATATCGGCCGCTCGCGCCTCGGCATCCAGCGCCCGGATTTCCTCCGACACGTAGCTGGCCGTCACCAGATGGCGGCGGTACTGCACGCAGGCTTTGGCCACGGGCAGGTGAAACAGGGCCGGCAGCATGGAAATAACGATATCAGCCTGTTGCACTAGGGCCGGCAGCTGAGCTTCCTGCTGTATATCGAAGGTTACGGCGCGGGCATACTCGGTGTGGGCCGCCAGCACCGGCGCTAAGTGGGCCGGATTAACATCGGCCACGGTGAGCTGCCAGCCTTCGGCGGCGGCGTGGCGGAGCAGGTAGTGAAGCAGGGACGAAGCCGAGCGGCCGGCTCCCAGAAGCAGAATTCGGGTCATGGGTGGGAAAGGATAGCGCCGGGCAGCCCCTGCCGTACACGGCGGGAAAGGCCGCGGGCAGCGCCGCGTGACGAATCAGGGTGGGAATACGGGGTCAATAATCGGGAAAAACTGCTGAACGTGCGGCACCAACGAAAAATGGTGGAGGATGCAACGGCTCCGACAGAAAATATGGGGCGGAGACTGAGAATTGTAGTACATTCACCGCCCCTTACCGGAACGGGGCCGCCATTCGGTTCCCGCACTTTGTTTTTTCTCCCCCGATGGCCCACCCGCTCCATCTGACCATCACCGTCGAGGTGCTGGCCTCCGAAGCCGAACTCTCCCCTGCCGAAGCCACCACCTGGCAACAAGCCCGCGCCGCAACTGACCAAGCCTACGCGCCCTACTCCCATTTCCACGTGGGCACGGCCCTGCTGCTCGACAACGGCACCATTCACAAAGGCACCAACCAGGAAAACGCGGCCTACCCCTCGGGCCTTTGCGCCGAGCGGACCGCCCTGTTTGGCTTAGCGTCAACTCAGCCCGAGCGCCGCATCGTGTGCATGGCCGTAGCCGCCCGCCCCGCCTCCGGCGACTTTGTGGCCGTTACTTCCTGCGGGGCCTGCCGCCAGGTAATGACGGAATACGAAAACCGCCAGGGCACCCCCATTCCGCTGCTGCTGCCGGGCCCTAACAACACCATTTTCCGCTTCCGCTCCCTGGCCGACCTGCTGCCCTTCCAGTTCTCGGCCAGCGACCTGCCGCCGGCAAAATAGCGAGTAGCAAGATGGTGAAGTAGTGAGTTGTTTAATTCGCCCAATGCCGTGCCGCTTGCGCTAGTAAAACGTTAACTCACCATCTCGCTATTTCACCCTATGTCTGTTTCGCACGAACGGCGGCTCACGATAACCCGCTCGGCCCGGTACTATCAGGCCGGTGAACTGGGGCCCGATACGCGGCAAGTGTGGTTTGTGTGCCACGGCTACGGGCAGCTGGCGGCCTATTTCATCCGCCACTTCCATATCCTCACGCAGACCGACCCCGCCGCGGTAGTTATTGCCCCCGAAGGCCTCTCGCGCTTTTATCTGAGCGGCACTGGCGGGCGGGTCGGGGCTACGTGGATGACGCGCGAAGACCGGCTGGCGGAAATCGAGGACTATGTGGCCTACCTCAACCAACTGGCTGATGCCGTGCGAAATGAGTGCCCGGCGGAAGTGCAGTTCACCGTGCTCGGTTTTTCGCAGGGCGCCGCCACCGTAAGCCGCTGGCTGGCCCGGGCTACCTTTCGTCCTGCCCGCCTGATTCTGTGGGCCGGCGCTTTCCCACCTGACGTCGACTTTGCCGTGGCATCCCGCCTGCTCCGGCAGCTGCCCATCACGCTGGTGTGCGGCGACCAAGACGAGTTCATCAGTGCCGAAGACCTGACCCGGCAGCAGGAGTTCATCCGGGGCCTGGGTGTAGAACCCGAGGTAGTTCGCTTTGCCGGGAAGCACGAGCTGAACGCCGCCGTTCTGCTGCGCCTGCAACAGTCTGCTGCTACATAGAAAAAGCCTCCCCACAAACTGGGAAGACTTTTTCAGTTTGTTCAGAAGTCCGGAATCAGGTCCGGTTGATGAGCGTAGCGGCTCCTTGGGCACCGGCAAAAACGGTGATTTCCGCAATGTGCACGTTGGCCGGGCGCGTGACCATAAACTGAATAACGTCAGCAATATCCTCCGGCTTGAGCGGGTCGTAGCCCTGGTAGACTTTCGCGGCCCGCTCGGTGTCGCCTTTAAAGCGCACCTGCGAAAACTCGGTTTCCACGGCTCCCGGATTCACTTCCGCCACCCGAATATTCAGCGGCAGCAAATCAATGCGCATGGCCTTGGATAAGGCTGCCACGGCCGCTTTGGAGGCGCAGTACACGTTACCATTGGCGTACACCTCGTGGCCAGCAATGGAACCGATATTGATGATATGGCCCTGCCGGCGCTGGGTCATGCCCGGCAACACAGCCTGGCTCACGTTGAGCAGGCCCTTCACGTTGCTGTCCAGCATTTCGTCCCAGTCATTGGGGTTGCCCTCCTGAATCGGGGCTAGGCCGTGGGCACCGCCGGCGTTGTTTACCAGCACGTCGATCTGCTGAAATTCGGCCGGCAAGGAAGCTACGGCGGCATCGACGGCGGCCCGGTCGCGCACGTCGAAGGTGAGCAGGCAGGTGGGCGTCGGGGCCAGTTGCTGGGCCAGCTCTTCCAGCCGCTCGCGGCGGCGCCCGGTCAGGATAAGTTGGAAGCCTGCTTGGGCCAGGGCCACGGCCGTAGCCCGGCCAATACCGGAAGAAGCCCCGGTAACAAAGGCGGTACGAGTCATAGAAAGGAAAATGCGCCGGCCGGGGGCCGATTATTCAAAGTTCAGATAAAGCGTCACCGAGTTGCTTTTCATGCTTTGCAGACTGGTGCTATACACGCTCTTGTCCGGAATCAGCAGGTTGTTCAGGCCGTGGGAAAAGCGCAGCTCGGGTGCAAACTTGAACAAGGGGTAAAACAAATCCAGGCCAATACCATACTCCAGGGCTAGGTCGCCGCTGGCGGCCTGCAGCTGGTTGCGCAGCGGGTCTTTGCGGCGGTTGCCCACGTTGATGCTCGGCTTTATGCCGCCTACTACATATACCCGCGTGTTGCGCCGACGCTCCGAGTGAAACTTAACCAGCAGCGGCAAGTCAATCTGAGTGCCGCCTACTTCCTGGGTGAAGATGGAATCGGCGGGCTGGTAGCCAAAGGGTTTGAACTCCACGCGGCGCGTCAGAAAGCTCACGCCCGGCGCAAACCGCAGGCTGAAATAGTCGGCCAGCCGCACGTCGCCGATAAAGCCCACCGACAGGCCTGGGCTGAGCAGCGAATTGGCCGACACGGCCGTTCCGTTCTGAATGGCCTGCACGTAGGCACTCGACTGCTCAATCTTGTAGCGCGAGAAGTTGGGCGCGATATAGAAGCCGGGATGAAACCACTTGTCGTCGTAGCCCGGCAGGTTGTTCACCGTAATGGACTTCACCTGCCCGCGCCCACCCCGGCTCGCCTTGGTCTGACTTTTCTTCTGGGCCTGGGCCGCGTGCGGCGCCAGGCCGGCCAGTAGCACGGAGGCTGCCAGAGCCGCTACTTTTGCGCCGTGTAAATGGAGCTTATGCCAAAGGTGAGGGGTTGCCATGTAGGATTTTTAAAACCAACCTGCGTCAGAATGGCCATGAAATGCTGGCCATCCGGAAAAGCCTGCACCGACTCGGGTAAGTAGGTATAGGCGGCGCGGTCCTTGGAAATCAGTTTGCCAAACACCGGCAAGATGTGCCGGAAATAAAAGTTGTACGCCTGCTTCATGGGAAAAGCCGTGGGCTTGGAAAACTCCAGAATCACGACTTTGCCGCCCGGCCGCAGCACCCGCTGCATCTCCGTCAGGCCTTTCTGCAGGTTTTCGAAGTTGCGCACCCCAAACGAGGCCGTCACGGCATCGAAATGGTTGTCCGGGAAGGGCAGGTTTTCCGAGTCCCCGAGTTCCAGCTGAATCCGGTTGGCCAGGCCCTTTTCCGTGAGCTTACGCCGCCCCACGTCCAGCATGCCTTCCGAAATATCCACGCCCGTCACCTTGGTTTCCGGCGACAGACGCAGGCTCTCAATGGCAAAGTCGGCGGTGCCGGTGGCAATGTCCAGAATGCGGGCCGGACGTAGCTCTTTCAGCTCGTTGACGGCCTTACGACGCCAGTAGATATCGGTGCCGACACTCAGAAAGTGGTTCAGGAAGTCGTATTTACCAGCAATGCTGTTAAACATCTGGGCCACCTGCGACTTTTTGCCGGCAGCATCATCTTTGTAGGGAACAACGGACATACTTCTGTAACGAAGAACGAAGACTTATGGGCTGAATTGCCCAAACATAACGCTAGTTGCCGCATTATGTTGAAAAAAAACGGGCCAGGCGAAATGCCCGGCCCGTTTTACGTGGTGCGAAAAGAAGCTTAGTCGTTGTCCGTCTTCACTTTGGTCTTCTCGCCGTTGGCGTCTTTGGTCTTGGCGTCAATCGTACCATTTTTGGTTTTGGTCTTCGACTCTTCGCCGGCGGGGCCCTTGGCCTTCACCTTTACTTTATCGTCGTCCTCGTCCACTTTGGTTTTCACCTTGGTGCCATCGGCCATTTTCACCTTGCTCTTGCCGGGTACCAGCGGAGCCGCTGGGTTGTTACCCGACGAGCCGGGAGCACCCGAGCCAGTGCCAGTGCCCGAACCAGCACCGCTAGTACCGGCACCCGTGTTCATCGTTGGCATGGCCTCACCTTCCTTCAGAATCACGCGGAACTCCACGCGGCGGTTGAGCTGCATGTTCTCGGGCGAATCGTTGGTAGCCGCTGGGCGACGCTCGCCGTAGCTTACGGTCGTCAGGCGGGTTTCAGCAATACCGTTCTTCTTCAGGTAGTTGTAGGCAGCATCGGCACGGTTCTGACCCAGTACAATGTTGTACTCATCCGTGTTGCGCGAGTCGCAGTGACCTTCAATCGAGATGTTTACGCCGGGGTTAGCTTTCAGAATGCCGCTGATGTTGTTCAGCTCCTTGATAGACTCGGGGCGCAACTTGTACTTATCCGTATCGAAGTAAATCTTCTTGAAAGCAAACATGCCCGTGTTGGTCGTATCAACATACGGCACGTAGAAGTTCTTCTCGATGACGGTAGAGTCGCTGGTCGAAACCGGTACGGCAAACTCCTGCGTCTCAATGTTCTTCCCGTCCTTCGACACGGCTACCTGGTAGGTACGGCCCGAAAGCACGCTTACCTGATAGTCGCCGGTTTCGGGCTTGGTTACATCGCGGTAGCTCAAAGCCGTTTTATCAGCCTGGGTGCCCGAGAAAACCAGCTCGACACCGGGAATAATGGTGCTGTCGCGCTGCGAGTACACTTTACCCCGGATGATGGCATTCTTGATGTAGTTGATGGTGTAGATGTCCTTCTCACCGTAGCCCCCGATGCGGTAGCTGGAGAGGTAGGCGTAGCTGCCATCGGGGCTAAGGCGGTAGTAGGTGTCGTCGTCGGGCGTGTTTACGGGGTAGCCCATGTTCTCGGGGCGGCCCCAGGTGCGGCCGACCGAGTCGTACTCCGACTTGAAGATGTCGTAGCCACCCATCGTGTTATGACCGCGCGAGCTGAAGTACAGCGTCTTGCCATCCTTGCTCAGGTACGGGCTGTCGTCGTCGTAAGGCGTGTTTACCACGTTGCCCAACGACTTGGGCGTACCCCAGTCGCCACCGGCCTGGCGGGTAGCATAGTAGATATCGAGCGTGTTCTGCTCCGAAAACTTGCTGGTCGAGAAGTAAATGGTCAATCCATCGGGCGTGATATAAGCATCCGACTCGAAGGCCTTCGAGTTGATGTTGTTATTCAGCTTCTTGGGTTCGGTCCAGTCGGTACCGCCTTTCTCCGAGTAGAAGATGTCGCCGTTTTCATCCTGGCGGTACATCAGCATTTTCGTGTCGTTGTCGAACACCTGAATCGAGGCGTCGTGGCCTTTGCCGTTCAGGGCGCCACTCAGTGAGCGGGGCTTCTCCCAGTTCTCGTCGTCGATGCGCTTGGCTTCGAAGATATCTTCGTAGTACTCGCCATCGGCGGCTACGCTCTTATTTTTGGGGTTAGCCGTCGAGCCGGTAGCACCGGTTACGTTTTCACCGCGCGAGGTGAAGAGCAACAGCTTATCATCGGCCGAAATTACGGGGCTGTGCTCCGAGAAGGCCGTGTTGATCGTCGGGCCCAAGTTCTTCACGAAGATATCCTTGGGGCTGTTGAACTGAATCTTGGCGTTTTTGCTGTGCTGAATCAGCTGAGCCAACGCCGCCTTGCGGGTGTCCTTCTTGCTCAGGCTCGTGTTGTAGGCCTGGAAGTGGGCAATAGCCTCGTCGAAGTTGTAGTTCAGGTGGTCGACACGACCGAGCCAGTACTCCACGTCCTTCGACACCTTGGGCTTCAGGCGCTGAGCCTTATAGATGTAGTCGCTGGCCTTTTCCTTGTCAAAGGACATGTACGCAATACCAGCCCGGAACAGGGCCAGCGCGTTGTTGGGCTCCTTGGCCAACACCTGCTCGTAGAAAGGGATGGATGCCCGGTAGTTCTCTTGGTCAAAGAACTTGTTTGCAGTCTTTAGCGTCTTGCGGGTGCTCTGGGCCAGCGCGGGCTGGGCCACGGCTGCGGCAAGAGCGAAGGTGCAAGAGGCTTTCAATAACCTTCTGACTAAGTTGTCCATTGTAGGAGGGGTTTGAGAATAAGGAGTTGCAGGGAGGTTTGCAGAAAAAGAACCGCCAGTTGCGGCTGCAAATTTTTTCAAGAGTTGCCTCTTATACTGAAAACCTGTTCCAGGGTTAAGCCTGCCAGTCGATTTTTCTGGCTGGAAGCGCTAAAAAAGATATTTACGCTTCTGTAAAACCAGCTTGGCAATACGGAACAAGGCAAGATTCGGGCAAAGATAGAAATTTTATAATACGACCTTAGCCGTATCCAATTATAAAGAAGTTTTACATAATCCGAGGCAGCTAAAGCAACGTAGGAAGCTCGTAGTGGAACAGGACGCAAACCGCGCAAATATAGGCGTGCTTTGTAAACTGCAAGGATTTCCCGTAAAAATTTATGACCGGCCGGAGCCGCCCGTATCTGCTACCTTTGCGGCCTCACCTTTGTTTTTGGCTTATGATTATTCGGGAAGCGAAATTTGTAATGAGCAATTCACGCGTCGACCAGTGTCCGGCGCCCACGCTGCCCGAGTACGCATTTATTGGCCGCTCCAACGTGGGAAAGTCTTCGCTAATTAATATGCTGACGGGCCATAAAGGTTTGGCCAAAACCTCCTCCCTACCCGGTAAAACCCAATTAATCAACCACTTTCTAATTAATGATAATTGGTACTTAGTGGATTTACCCGGCTATGGCTATGCCAAAGTCAGCAAAGACTCCCGGGCTACCTGGGGCAAAATGATTAACTATTATTTGCGCAATCGCGAGAATCTGGCCTGCGTTTTTGTGCTGATTGACTCGCGCCACGCGCCGTTGGCTCCCGACCTGGAGTTTATGGAAATGCTGGGTTCCGAGGGCATTCCGTTCGTAATGGTTTTCACGAAAGCAGATAAGCAGTCGGGGGCCCGTACGCAGCAACATATTAGTGCGTACCTGCAAAAGATGCAGCAGACATGGGACGAGCTTCCGCGTCATTTTATTACATCGGCCGAGGAAAAAACGGGCCGGGAGGAACTACTAGAGTTTATCGAGGAAATAAACCGGCAATTAGCCCAGGAAGCGGATAATGCGTAGATTGGCCCTGTAATTGCCAAGCTCACCGGCCAACAATTCGCCTCGTATTTCATCTTTTCTCCCTGGCATTTTCCATGAAAAAAATCCCATTTATTTTGGCCCTTGGCCTCTTCGCCGGTACCACCACGGCCTTTGCTCAAAAAACCAAGGTAAAAGTCAAAACTGAGGGCCCCGCCCCGGAAGTGGCGACGCCAGCGGCCGAGGCTGCTCCGGCCGCCGCGGCCCCGGTGCACGGCGGCAAAATAATTCCGGTAGCCGAGTACTACGAGGGCGGCCAGGAAGCTATGTATGCCTTCATCGAGAAAGAGCTGAAATACCCCATCATGGCCCGCCGCAACCGGATTCAGGGCACCTGCATCGTGAGCTTCACCCTGAACACGGACGGAACCATGTCGGGCATTAAGCTCGTAAAGAACATTGGTGGCGGCTGCGGCGAAGAAGCGCTGCGCATTACGCGCCTGCTCAAGTTCAAAAAGCCCGACTACGCCGTGCTGACCAGCCTGCCGATTGCCTTCAAGCTGCCGGCTCCGGGCCAGGCGGCGGCTCCCGCTCCTACTGAGTAACTTCGCATTTTTCTTACCCAACCCTTTTTTCTATGCCCTACGACCTCAAGGAAATTGCCGCTATCAGCGGAATGCCCGGTCTGTATCGGCTGGTGCGTCCTACCCGTGCCGGCGTCATTGTCGAGTCGCTTGATGAACGCGGCACGCGCTCAGTAGCTTCGGCCCGCAACAAGGTTTCGCTGCTGCAGGAAATCTCCATCTACACCCAGGATTACGACCAGACGGTTCCCCTGACGGAAGTATTCGACCGGATCTACCAGAAATACGGCACCGATCTGACGGTCACGAACAAGTCGCAGGACCGCGACCTGGCCACGTTCATGGGCGAGATTATTCCCGACTATGACCGGCAGCGCGTCTACATGTCCGATATCAAAAAGCTGGTATCGTGGTACAAAGCGGTGAGTGGCCGCCTGGAATACCAGGAAAACGTAGCTGAGCAGCCCTCGGCCGAGGCTGAGGCACCGGAAGTAGCCGAGCAGGCCGCAGCCGCCAAGCCCAAGGCCTCGAAGAAAGCCGCCACCAAAGAATCGACGGAGGCCGGCACGCAGCAGGAAACGGCCGCGGCCGATGAAGCCCTGAGCACGGCGGGCATTATCCCAACCGAAGAGGCAGCGGATGCCCCTGGCAATCCGGAGGCCGCCACGGAACCTGCGGCGAAGAAATCCAAGAAAAAAGCTGAGTAGTCCGCCTGCGGATACCACGCAAAAAAGCCCGGCCGATACTGTATCGGCCGGGCTTTTTCGTGGGCTCTATTTACTACATCGAGGCCAGCGCATCGGTGTACTCGGCGGCCAGAAACTCTTCTGCCTTCTCCACCAGCTCGGTCGAGCCGATAAACAAGGGGCTACGGTCGTGCAGGCCTTTGGGCTCGATTTCGAGCGTACGGCTGCGGCCGTTGCTGGATTTGCCCCCGGCCTGCTCCACAATGAAAGCCAGGGCGTTGCACTCGTACATCAGGCGCAGCTTGCCGTTGGGCGCTTTCTTGGTAGCCGGATACATATAGATGCCGCCCTTGAGCAGGTTGCGGTGAAAATCGGCCACCAGGGAGCCGATGTAGCGGGCCGAGAAGTTCTGCTGCTTGCAATACGCCACATACGCGGCCATGGCCTCGGAGAAATACTCCGAGCTGCCTTCGTTCACGGAATAGATGGCCCCGGTTTTGGGCGTGCTGATGTTGGGGTGCGAGAGGAAAAACTCGCCCAGGGAATGCTCGTAGGTGAAGCCGTTCACGCCGTTGCCGGTGGTATACACCAGCATGGTGCTGGAGCCGTAAATCACGTAGCCGGCCGCTACCTGGTGGGTGCCGGTTTGCAGGCAGTCCTGCTCGGTGCCCTCGGTGCCGGTCGGCGACACGCGGCGGTAGATGCTGAAGATGGTGCCGATGCTTACGTTCACATCGATGTTGCTGGAGCCGTCGAGCGGGTCGATGGCCACCACGTACTTGCCCTGGTTGTTGCCGGTCTGAATCATGTCCTCGTCTTCCTCGGAAATGATGGTGCAGACCTCGCCCCCATTGCGCAGGGCCCGGATAAAGCGAATGTTAGCAATAACGTCGAGCTTCTGCTGGTCTTCACCCTGCACGTTCTGGCTGCCGTAGGCGCCGGCAATGTCGATCAGGCCGGAGCGGTTGATTTCGCGGTTGACAATCTTGGCGGCCAGGGCAATATCGCGCAGCAGCTGCGACAGTTCCCCGGTGGCATAGGGGAAGTCTTCCTGCTTGCGCATGATAAATCGGTCGAGGGTGGTACCGACGGGGAGAGCCAGTTTATTATGGTCCATAGGGTGGGTGGGTGAGCTGTTGGTCTGGCTTACAAAACTAAGGTTTTTCGCCATATATGCGGCTGGCTGCCTACTTTTGGCCCATGCAGAAGCCCTATTCCTTACAGGTTTATAAGTTCGGCGGCGCCTCCGTGAAAGACGCGGCCGGTATTACCAACGTTGTCCGAATCGTGCGGGAGCATGGCGCCCCCGGCCAGGTGTTGATAGTGGTGTCGGCCATGGGCAAGACCACCAATGCCCTGGAGGAAATCTATCATCTGGCCTTCAACGGGCAGGAATACGCCCCCAAGCTGGCGCCCCTACGCGAGTATCACGCCCGGGTTATCACTGAATTATTTGCCGATGACAGTGCTGAGCAGCAAGAGGTACAGGCCGAAGTAGACCAGCTTTTCAGCCAGCTGGACCAGCAGCTAGCGAGCCTGCGGCAGCAGCAGCTGCACACCGACCACTACGACCAGTACTACGACCAGACGGTGAGCGTCGGGGAGTTGCTGTCCACGCGCATCGTGGCCCGGGCCCTGGGCGCGCATTGGCTCGACTGCCGGCCCCTGCTGCGCACCGACCACACCTGGCGCGAGGGGCGCATCGACTGGCCAACCACCGAGCACAACGTGCGCGAGCATGTGCCGGCCCTGCTCCAGCGCGGCCCGGTCGTGACGCAGGGCTTTCTGGGTGCCACGCCAAACGGGCAGACCACCACGCTGGGCCGGGAAGGGTCCGACTACACGGCCGCCATTTTTGCCTACTGCCTGCAGGCCCAGGCCGTGACGATCTGGAAAGACGTGGCGGGCCTGCTCAATGCCGACCCCAAGTTCTTCGCCGACACGGTGCGCTACCCGGAAATCAGCTACCAGGAAACCATCGAAATGGCGTACTACGGCGCCTCCGTTATTCACCCCAAAACCATCAAGCCGCTGGCCTTGCGCGGTATTCCGCTCTTTGTTAAGTCGTTTCTGAACCCCACGGCCGAGGGCACCCGCATTGGCGACTGTCGGCACGGGCTGCTGGCCCCGGCCTTTATCCGCAAGGACGGACAGTGCCTGATTTCTTTCGAGTCGAAGGACCTGACTTTCATTTCGGAGGAAAACCTGGAGGTGATTTTCGGGGCGTTGTCGCAGGCCCGCCTGAAAATCAACATGATGCAGAACTCGGCCATTTCCTTTTCCGTCTGTACCGACTTCTCGCCCTACCGCCTGGAAAAGCTGCTGGATTTGCTGCGCAGCCAGTTTACGATTCGCTACAACGCCAATCTGGAGCTGTATAACATCAAAAATTACGACGGCAACAGCATCCGGCAGCTCACCGACGGGCGGGAGCTGCTGCTGGAGCAGCGCACCCGCCAGACGTTCCAGTTTGTGTGCCGGGCCACGCCTGCTCCGGCGCCGGTGGCATAGCAAAAGGGCCCCAGCAGAGGGGCCGGAACCAATTTCTGACCTGTTTTTAAACCTTTTTGCCTGGCAACGGCTTCTCTAACTACCTTTGTGGAGAATCATTCTTACCTGTGACGCTTTTATCTGACCATTCTCATTCCTTGCCCTGCCAGCCCGACCAGGCTGCGCTCCGGCAGCGTTTGGCTACGGCCGGCCTGCGGGCTACCACGCAGCGCATCCTGATTCTGGAAAGCCTGCTGCTGCTGCCGGGCCACCCCACCGCCGAGCAGGTGCACCGCCAGGTGGTGCTGACCGAGCCCACGGTATCGTTGGGGACGGTGTACAAAACCCTGGACAGCTTCGTGGCCGCGGGCCTGACCAAGCGCGTGGCCTCGACCGAGGGTGCCTGCCGCCGCTACGACTCCGACTGCACGGCCCACCACCACCTGTACTGCACGGATACCAAGGAAATCATCGACTACAGCAACCCCGAGCTGGATGCGCTGATCCGGACGTTTTTCGCTACCCACGGGCTCGAAAACTTCCAGCCCCACTCCTTTTCCCTGCACATTGCCGGGTCCCGGATTTCCTGATTCGTTTTTGGTAATTGGTTTTTGGTTGTTCGTTTTTGAAGGCATGCCCTTAAGAACCCAACAACCAAAAAACCACTAACTAAAAACCACCTCTCCCTTTTCATTTCTCATTTTCACTTTTCATTACAATCACAATGGCAGTTCTCGTTGGCAAGCGTGCTCCTTCTTTCAAGGCTACGGCCGTAATCGACAGCGAATTCGAAGAGGATTTCTCTTTGGACCGCTACCTGGGCAAGAAGCACGTTATCTTCTATTTTTACCCCGCCGACTTCACGTTCGTTTGTCCTACCGAAATCATTGCATTCCAGGACCGTCTGGCCGATTTCGAAGCTAAGGGGGTAGCCATTGTCGGCTGCTCGACCGATACGCACTTCTCGCACTTTGCCTGGCTGCAGACGCCCCGTGACAACGGCGGCATTGAGGGCGTAACCTACCCGCTGGTGGCTGACGCGACCAAAACCATTGCCTCGAACTACGACGTACTGGGCGGCCACTACGATTACAACGAAGCCGGCGAAATGACCTTCGTTGGTTCGCCCCTCGCCTACCGCGGCCTGTTCCTGATCGACAAAGACGGCATCGTGCGCCACCAGGTAGTAAACGACGGTCCGCTGGGCCGCAGCATCGACGAAGCCATGCGCATGGTAGATGCCTTGCAGTACTTCGAAGCCAAAGGCGAGGTGTGCCCCGCCAACTGGGAAGAAGGCAAAGAAGGTATGGAAGCTACCCGCGAAGGTGTGGCCAGCTACCTGGGCAAGCAGACCTCCCACTAGTCCCTGTTTGGGAACCGTAGTTTCCCAATTTGAAAAGCCCCAGCCCACCGGTTGGGGCTTTTTTCGTTTAACGGCTGGTAAAAACCTATTTTTGCCGAATAATCAGGCTTTTCCAGGTCTGCTTTCTCCGCCTCACGCCTTCCTGCCTTGCTTTTTTTCTATACCCTTGGCCTTCACCTCTACGCGCTGCTGCTGCGGCTGGTAGCGCCCTTCGTGCCCAAAGCCGAGCAGTGGGTGAACGGGCGCCGGGGCCTGCTGGAGCACATCCGCCAGACGCTGCACGGCGACACGGCGCCCCGGGTGTGGTTTCACTGCGCCTCATTGGGCGAGTTTGAGCAGGGCCGCCCTCTGATGGAAGCCTACGCCCAGCGCCACCCCGACCACAAAATCGTGCTGACGTTCTTCTCGCCCTCGGGCTACGCCGTGCGCCACAACTGGCCCGGGGCGGCCTATGTCTTCTACCTGCCCCTCGATACGCACGCCAACGCCCAGGCCTTTCTGGACGCGGTGCAGCCCCGACTGGCGGTGTTCGTGAAATACGAATTCTGGCATTACCTGCTTCGGGGCCTGCACCAGCGGAATATTCCGGCCATCTGCGTGTCGGCTATCTTCCGGCCGGGCCAGGTGTTTTTCAAGCCCTGGGGCGGCTTTTACCGCCGCATGCTGCAGTGCTTCACCCACATTTTCACCCAGAATGAGGCCTCCGTGCAGCTGCTACGGCAGGCGGGCATCACGCAGGCCAGCGTGGCCGGCGACACGCGCTTCGATACGGTGGTGCGCACGGCCCTGGCCCAGCCCCGGGAGCTGCCGCTGGTCGATGCCTTCACCGACGACTGGCTGCCGGTCTGCATTGTGGGCAGCAGCTGGCCCGAGGATATGCCCGTGCTGACGCCCCTGATGCAGCAGTACCAGCAGGAGCTGCGCTTTATCGTGGCCCCCCACGAAATCAGTGAGGCCAACCTGCGCATCGTGGAGGAAGCCCTGCCGGGCAAGGTGGTGCGCTACTCCCAGGCCCAGCCCGCCACCGTGGGCCAGGCCACCGTGCTGCTCATCGACAACGTGGGCCTGCTCAGTCAGCTCTACCGGTTCGGGCATTTTGCCTACGTGGGCGGGGCTTTCGGCAAGGGTCTGCACAACACGCTGGAGGCGGCCGCCTTTGGCCTGCCCCTGTTCTTTGGCCCCACCTACACCAAGTTTCAGGAAGCTATTGACCTGGTCGAGCTGGGCTGCGCCTTTCCGGTGCGCACGGCTCAGGAGCTGAAAGAGGCCTTCGCCCCGCTCTTCCACCATGAAGCCAACCGCCTCGTGGTGCAGGACCTCAGCCTGGAATACGTTCACCAGAAAGCCGGCGCCACCGCCCGCATCATGCAGTGGCTCGATGGTGAGTTAGTGAATCAGTAAGTTCTTCATTCTGAAAACTTCCTCCCGCTTCTATTTATAAACTCACTGATTCACTAACTCACCTTATGACCGGTATTGTAGTTAAATCGACGGGCTCGTGGTATCTGGTGCGCGAAACCGCCACGGGTAAGCTGCACCGGTGCCGGCTGCGGGGCAAGTTCAAGAACAAGAACCTGAAGGTGAGCAACCCGCTGGCCGTGGGCGACCAGGTGGATTTTACCGTGGAGGAACAAACCGAGGGCGCGGGCGTGATTCACCACATCGAGCCGCGGCGCAACTACATCATCCGCCGCTCGGTGCACAAGGCCGAGCACGCGCACATCGTGGGCGCCAACCTCGACCAGGCCCTGCTGGTCGTTACGCTCGTGTCGCCGGCCACTTCGTTTGGCTTCATCGACCGGTTTCTGGTGACGGCTGAGGCCTACGGCATTCCGGTCACGCTCATTTTCAACAAGACCGACCTCTACGACGCCGATCTGGCCGATTACCAGGACCAGATTCTGAAGATGTATAAGCGCACCGGCTACCCCGGCCTGCGCTGCTCGGCCCACTCGGGCGAGGGTCTGGCCGAAGTCGATGCCTTACTCGATGGTAAGGTGACGCTGCTCTCGGGCCACTCGGGGGTGGGCAAAAGCACGCTTATCAACGCCCTAGTGCCCGATCTGGACATCAAGACGGCCGAAATCAGCGAGTTCTCCGACAAGGGCGTGCACACCACTACCTTCGCCGAAATGCTGGAAGTGCGGCCCGGCACCTATCTCATTGACACGCCCGGCATCAAGGAGCTGGGGCTGGTGGATATTCCGCCCGGGCAGCTGGCCCACTTTTTCCCCGAGATGCGCGCCCTGCTCAACCAGTGCCGCTACCACAACTGCCAGCACGTGCACGAGCCGGGCTGCGCCGTGCGCGAAGCCGTGGAAAAAGGCAAAATTGCCCTGCCTCGGTACGACAGCTACGTGAGCATGCTCACCAACGAGGACAACCGCCACTAGGCTCACGGCCTCACCCCAACCCTCTCCCGAGGAGAGGGAGCCAGCCGCGAGGTTCCGCGCAGCCACGTTGGCTCACGCCTCCGCAACTGCTATCATTAACATCGAACTCCGTAGAAGCACGCAAGCCGCAGCTTCTCAGCTGCGGCTTGCGTGCTTCTACGGTAGGCTCCCTCTTCTCAGGAGGGCCGGGGTGAGGCTTAGATGTTCGGGGCGGGGGGCAGCAGCACCTGGTCGATGACGTGGGTGACGCCGTTGCTGGAAACCACGTCGGGAATCTGGATGGTGGCGTTATTGATCATGATTTTACCGCCTTTCACGGACACTTTCACTTTCTCGCCATTCACGGTGGTCAGTTCCTGCCCGTCTTTCAGGTCTGAGGCCACGAGGCGGCCGGCAATGACGTGGTAGGTGAGCACGCCTTTGAGCTTTTCCTTGCTTTCGGGTTTCATCAGGCCGGCCATAGCGCCCTGGGGCAGCTGAATAAAGGCCGAGTTGGTGGGCGCGAATACCGTGAACGGACCGGGGCCGCTGAGCGTGCCACCCAAATCGGCGGCCGACACGGCCCGTACCAGCGTGCTGACGCTGGTGGCCTGCACCGCATTCTGGATGATGTTCTTGTCGGGGGTCATGGCCACGCCGTCCACCATCACGCCCTCGGGCTTGCCCATGCGGGCCGAGTCGGTCAGCATGGCGGCCGAGTCGACGGTGGCAATGGCTTCGGTTTCGGTGGTGGCTTTTTCGGTGGTCTTGTTGTCGGAGCAGCTGCTCAGGCTAGTGGTAGCCAGCAGGGCCGCACTAAGGGCAAATGAGGCGTTTTTCAGGGTCTTTTTCATCGGTGGTCGAACAGGGTTAGGGTTGGCGAAAGAAAGCACGGCGGCAATATCGAAATATTCATCTTCCGGCATAGTTGCAGTGTGTACGAAACTCGGCGCTGGCCAGGATGTTTTGCCCCGGCCCGATTTGGCTACCTTTGCCCGGCGCGAAACCTTTTTCCGGTCCTAGCGCTTGTACGCATCCACCTATTTCCTTTTCCACGCATGAAAACTGCCGAAATCCACACCACGCACGGCGTGATGAAAGTCGAGTTCTTTGAGCAGGACGCTCCCAACACGGTGAAGAACTTCACCGACCTGGCCCAGAAAGGCTTCTACGACGGCCTGAAATTCCACCGCGTTATCCCCAACTTCGTGGTGCAGGGCGGCTGCCCCAACTCCCGCGACGGCGCCAAGGGCGCTCCCGGCACCGGCGGCCCCGGCTACAAAATCGACTGCGAGCTGAAAGGCGGCAACCAGTATCACGACCGCGGCGTGCTGAGCATGGCCCATGCCGGCCGCAACACCGGTGGCAGCCAGTTCTTTATCGTGCACAGCCGCGACAACACGGCCCACCTCGACCGCAACCACACCGTATTCGGCAAAGTGGTGGAGGGCCTGGACATCATCGACCAGATCAAAGCCAACGACGAGATTAAGAAGATTGTCGTGAGCGAGCAGGCCTAAGCCGCCGGCCAGAACGTCCTTTTTAACAACAAGAAAGCCGCCTGAGTACTCAGGCGGCTTTCTTGTTGTTGTGCAGATCGGGTGTGTAAAAAAACCAGTCGGTATTCTTTTGAACGCAGCGGCCTACCAGCGCTGGAAAAACCAACGCGTGCTGTTGGCATTGTATTGCTTATAGTTGGGGCGATGCACCGCGGGCCGGCCCTTGCTCACGCTGCGGGTGTACGGCGTCCGGCCAGCAGCCTGGGCCGGGGCACCGGGCACCAGCAGGGCCAGAACGAAGAGCAGCGAGGCGAGGCGGACAAGCAGGGAAGCGGACATGGCAAAAAAGCTGGGAGGTGGAGTTGTCGTTGTGGGGGCTCCAGCAGCCCGTTTGGCCGTTGGAATGATACAAAGCAACGCTACGGGTTCCCGCCTTTGGGAAAGTTTCGCCCAAGGACTGGCTTTCTTGGCTGAACAAACGAATTTCCTCTCCGGGCGGATTTAAGTCAGCTGATATTCAAGCACAAAAGACCCGCGGCACCCTATGCCACGAGGTAGTCCACGATGGCGGCGAAGTGAATGGGAGTCGTATCGAACATGGGCACCGCGAAATTGGCCGGGCGGATGAGCCGCTACGGTTTCAGTCTTACGTAGCGCTCGATATTCACCCTGTCTACGCCGGCACTTGCTACCTTCTCCACGCCACTTTGCGTGAGGGTATCGTTTTGTAGCGTGAGGGTGAATACAAAATCATTATCCTCCCAGTTTCGGGCGCTGCAATACTCCAAGTGCTCACTGTAGAGGCTGTCTTTGAGTGAATACCGGCCGCCTCCGGCCACGAACACCGCAGCTGAATCTTTGCCTTTTTTCAAGTCGTGCTGTAAAAAGGCGAAGTGGCTGTCATTAATGACTTTGATAAAAGATTCGTTTTTGTCGCTGGCAATGGTCACTGTGTCTCCCTTCTCAATAACCGTTCGGTTGACAAGCTGCCAAGTACCTGTTATAGGCATTTTACTGGCGTTGGGGAGGGTCTCCGTTCCGGATGTGCAGGACAGAAAGCTGCTAACTACAGCGGTGAGGGCGACTACAGTTGCTATTCTCATTGTATTGATTTTTCACAAACCCAGAAACGTTACTATTGCATTAGCTATGGGCACCGGGCTTTTCTACCACCAGCGCAACCAGCCGCGACTAAAGTAGCAGTATCGTATATATAGTGTTTTGCATAAGTACTTATGGCACATAAAACATTGTTTCGCTTTTCCGCATTTGGGCGTACGCATGGCACAAGGCTCTCTGACTGACTCTTAATTTTCTCCTGCAAGACTTTCTCAGCAAGTAGAAAACCGTCGAAACCAAAACGCCCTGCGCATCTTTCGGTGCACAGGGCGTTTTTTGCAGGTAGAGACGTATACTTGCGTCTCAATCGTTGAACGATAGCCACCTGGGCGGTGCGGACGACGAGACAGACGCAAATATGCGTCTCTACATTGTGCTACCGGCGGCGGCGGGGCTTTTCTTCCTCGTCCTCGTCATCCTCGCCGCCGAAGCTGGGCATGGTGAACATGGACGACAAGAGGTCCTTGAACTGGGTACCGGCCTGCACGCGGTTGCGCGAAATCAGGCTGTGCTCGGCCAAGCCGTGCAGACAGAACTCCATCAGAAACCAGGTCGTGTCAGCATCCTCGTTGGGGTGCAGGAAGGTCACGATACCGCGCAGGCCGGGCACCTGCTCCAGGGCCTTGTGGTAATCCTTGTCGGATGAGTCGTTGAGTACGTCCACGGTGTTGCCGGCCCCGAACCAGTCCTGCACCTCCTTGTAGGGGTTGGGGCGGGACTTCACCTTTTTCTGCTTGTCGGGGTCGGGGAAGTACTGCAGGAAGAGCGTACGGATGGCTTTGCCCATCAGCTTCTCGGCCACGATGCCGGCTCCCTCCTGCTCACCCTCATACACCAGCTCCACCTTGCCGGTAAGGGCGGGCACGGCGGCCAGGAAGTCGGCGATGCGCACGTAGGTTTTCTTCTCCCCATTGATCAGGGCGCGCCGCTCGGCGGCACTGATCAGGCTCTCGTAGGCGGCAATGGTCAGGCGGGCCGACACGCCGCTCTTGGCATCCACGAACTCCGAGGCGCGGGCCTCTACGGCCACCTGCTCCACCAGGTCGTGAATGATTTCGTTGCTGACCACCATGCCCTTCTGTTCGGGCTTGATGCGGGCCTCCTGCTTGGTGATGCGCTTCCCGATTTCGATGCTCTTGGGGTAGTGCGTGATGATCTGGGAGTCAATCCGGTCCTTGAGCGGCGTTACGATAGAGCCGCGGTTGGTGTAGTCCTCGGGGTTAGCCGTAAACACGAACTGGATATCCAGCGGCAGGCGCACCTTGAAGCCCCGGATCTGAATGTCGCCTTCCTGCAGGATGTTGAACAGCGACACCTGGATGCGGGCCTGCAGGTCGGGCAGCTCGTTAATCACGAAAATGCCGCGGTGCGAGCGGGGAATCAAACCGAAGTGAATCACCCGCTCGTCAGAGTAAGGCAGCTTCAGCGTGGCGGCCTTGATGGGGTCGGCGTCGCCGATGAGGTCGGCCACCGATACGTCGGGCGTCGCCAGCTTCTCGGTGTAGCGGTCCGAGCGGTGCAGCCACGCAACGGGCGTGGCGTCGCCTTTCTCGGCAATGAGGTTTTTGGCGTAGATGCTCAGGGGCTCCAGCGGGTCGTCGTTGAGCTCGGAGCCTTCCACCACGGGAATGTACTCGTCGAGCAACTCCACCATGAGGCGGGCAATGCGGGTTTTGGCCTGCCCACGAAGCCCAAGCAGGTTGATGTGGTGCATGCTCAGAATAGCGCGCTGCAAGTCGGGAATTACGGTTTCCTCGTAGCCGTAGATGCCGGGAAACACGTCTTCTTTGGCTTGCAGCTTGGCAATCAGATTGTCGCGCAGCTCCTGCTTCACGGAACGGGGCTGGTAGCCAGACTTCTTCAAGTCACCGAGGGTACGGATGTCAGTTGATTTCATATCGGAGGTAGGGAGTGTGCCCGGACGTACGCAAAACCGGAGCGGTTGGCGCGGGGTCGGGCAGTCAAATAGTACAACTAGCCAAAGGGGCCGTTGGTTCGGAGGGAGTGTGGCCTAGTTAAAATGTGTCATCCTTCATCTGGCGTACGCCCCGCCAAGGACCTTATAGGATACGAACGATTATCGTTGTTACGACTATGTTCTATCGTGATAAGGTCCTTCGCGGGGCGTACGCCAGATGAAGGATGGCAGACAAAATACCTACAGCGTTTTGCGGCGGTTTTTCTTGTAGTCCTCGAAGATGAGGTGGCCCAGGCCCTTCAGGCCGCTGTAGTAAGCCTTGCCCTGATTTACCTGGGTGAATTCCTCCACGAACTGCTGCAGGTACGGGTCGGAGGCAATCATGAAGGTGGTAATCGGGATTTTGAGGCGGCGGGCAGCGGCGGCCAGGTTCAGCGTCTTGTTCACGACTTTGCGGTCAAGCCCAAAGCTGTTTTTGTAGTAGCCGTTGCCTTCCTTCAGGCAGGTGGGCTTGCCGTCGGTTATCATGAAAATCTGCTTGTTGGCGGTTTTGCGCTTGCGCAATAAGTCCATAGCCAGCTCCAGGCCCGCCACCGTGTTGGTGTGGTAGGGCCCGACTTCCAGATACGGCAGGTCCTTCACCTTGATTTCCCAGGCGTCGTTGCCGAACACAATAACGTCGAGGAAATCTTTGGGGTACTTCTGCTTCACCAGCTCGGCCAGGGCCATAGCCACCTTTTTGGCGGGCGTGATACGGTCCTCGCCGTAGAGAATCATCGAGTGCGAGATGTCAATCATCAAGACCGTGCTGGTCTGGGTTTTGTGCTCGGTTTCGCGCACTTCCAGGTCGCCCTCGGCCAGCATAAACTCGTCGGAGAGGCCGTGGTTGAGCTGGGCGTTGCGGATGCTTTCGGTCATCGAAATCTGCTCCAGGGAGTCGCCGAAGCGGAAGTCGCGGATGTCGGTGCTTAGCTCGTCGCCCTGCCCGGTCTGGGGCGTGCGGTGGTTGCCGCTGTTGCCCTTCTTGAGCTTGCCGAAGATTTCCTCCAGGGCGCTTTTACGAATACCCTGCTCGGTTTTGGGCGTAATCTTGAAGGCGCCCCGCTCCTGCTCGTTCTCATCGATGTAGCCCTTTTTCTTCAGGTCCTCGATGAAGTTGCCCATCCCGTAGTCGTTGTCGGTCAGGCCGTACTGCTTGTCCAGCTCGTTGAGCCACGACAAAGCCTCCCCCACGTCGCCGGAGGTGATGGTAACCAGTTGCATAAATAGCTTAAACAGTGTCTCGAAGCCTTTCTCGGACGACTCTTCGGGCACGAAATCCCGGAAACGAAAACCTGCGGACATATTCTAAGGGATTAAGGTCTGATAACAAACCGGCGGGTGGCAATGTTCAGTAGGGAGGTTTTAGTGCCATTTGTCATCACACCACCACACTTACCATGAAAGCCATCTGGAACGACACCGTTATTGCCGAAAGCAACGACACGGTGGTAGTCGAAAATAACCATTATTTCCCCGCCGATGCCATCAAGCGCGAGTATTTCGAGGATAGCATTGCTCAAACCACCTGCCCCTGGAAAGGCCGGGCCAGCTACTATTCTCTGCGCGTAAACGGGGAGCTGAACAAGGATGCCGCCTGGTACTACCCCACGCCCAAGGACGCGGCCAAGGAAATCCAGGGCCGGGTAGCCTTCTGGAAGGGCGTAAAAGTGGTAGACTAGCATCCTGGGCCTATCTTTGAGGCCACTCCTGCCGTACGAGTAGGCAAATTTCATTTCTGCTTTTTTCATGCCTACCTCTTCCCGCCTGCTGCTGGCGGCCCTGCTGCTGGCTGGTGTTGCCAGCTGCGACAGTGCCCGCGAAACCACTACCGGCCAGCCCAACCCGACGGCCTCATCAGCCCCCGAAGTCACTCCGCCCCCACCACCGGGCTTCACTAAAACCCTCACGGCTGCGCCCTACACCTTCGTGGTCAGCTCGGCCGGGCGGCTGGGGCAGCGGCAGCTGCGGGTGAGTGCCCTGCAGGATGGGCAGGAGCTTACCACGGCCCAGGACTCCATTCTGGGAGAAGTAACCGACGCGCGGCTGGTGAAGCTCACCGCGGGCCCTGGCTCCGAGCTGCTGGTATTTGTGGAAGGCGCGGGCAGCGGCTCCTACGGCGAGGTGCGTGGCTACTGGTTTGGCGGCAAAGACTGGGAGCGGATGAGCATGCCCAAGCTGACCGGCACGGCCGCCCGCGGCTACCAGGGCCAGGACAAGTTTCGGGTGCAGGGCAAAGAGGTAGTGCGCTCCTTCCCGATTTATCAGGAAACCGACCCCAACTGCTGCCCCAGCGGCGGCACCCGCACCATCCGCTACGTACTGCCTGACAAGAGCCTCACGTTCCGGCAGGCCAGCGTGGTGAACGAGCCGCCCGCCGTGCAGTAAGCAGTAGCCGTTTCGATTCTTAGCAAAGCCGTTGCCCACATGGGCAGCGGCTGTTTGCCTTTCTGCGGCAACTGCGCAAGAATCGGGTGGCGGCGGGGCGGCCCGGGTCGTAGTTTTGGGTACTAATCCGCCTGTGCCATGACCGACTACCAACGCATTGCCGCCGCTATTGGCTACATCCGGGAGCATTTTCGGGAGCAGCCCACCCTGGAGCAAATTGCCGCCCAGGCCCATTGGAGCCCGTTTCACTTCCAGCGCAAGTTTCAGGAGTGGGCCGGGGTCAGCCCTAAGAAGTTTTTGCAGTACCTGAGCGTGGAGCACGCCAAAAGCCTGCTGCAGCAGCAGCTTTCCGTGGCTGATGCCAGCTACGAAACCGGCCTCTCCGGCCCGGGCCGCCTCCACGACCTTTTCGTGACCCTGGAAGCCATGACGCCGGGCGAGTACCGTCAGGGCGGCGCGGCATTGCGCATCAGCTACAGCTTCGCCGAAAGCCGGTTCGGGCCGTATCTGGTGGCCTCCACGGCTAAGGGCATCTGCCGCCTGCACTTCGCCGACGATGCCGCTCTGGCCCTGGCGGAGCTGCGGCAGGAATGGCCCCAGGCTACGCTAGTGGAACAGCTCACTGCCGAGCACGCCCAGGTAGGCCGCTTCTTTGCCCGCGAATTCGGGCCCGCCGACCGGCTTCACCTGCACTTGAAAGGCACCGACTTCCAGCTCAAAGTGTGGGAGTCGCTGCTGCGGATTCCGGAAGGGCAACTCACTACCTACGCGGGCCTGGCCACCCAGGCGGGCCACGCGCCGGCTGTGCGGGCCGCAGGTACGGCCATCGGGGCCAACCCGGTAGGTTACCTGATTCCCTGCCACCGCGTCATTCGTCAGGGCGGCGAGCTGGGCCAGTACCGCTGGGGCACGACGCGCAAAGCCGCGCTGCTGGGGTGGGAAGCGGCCCGGTCGGAAGTCCCGGCCGCGAGCATGGCCGAAGCCGGGTGAGAAGGCGGCGCTAGCCAGGCCGCTCAGGTACTAACACTGAGAATTCACCCGACCGTCATGCCGACCAGCGGCATACATTTCGCCTGCTGATGGCCGATTAGTAATCAAACGAAACCACGCGAGATGCTTCGCTCCCGCTCGGCATAACGCTCACTGTATCAAACAAAAAGACCCTTACTCATTACGAGCAAGGGCCTTTTGTTTATTCGGCCGTCCGGACTAACTACTCAATCCACTTGAACTTGTATTCCAGCTTGGGTACCGGCATACGGTCGGCCACGCGGCGCAGGCGGTTGGGCAGGGCCATGACGTAGTCGCGGGCTTTTTCGGCGGCGCCGTTCAGACCCGTAATCTGATCTACCTTCCAGGTCGTGATGAGGCCTTCCAGAATGTCGGTGTAGTCCTGGCTGGTATACACGCCCAGGCGCTGGGCGGCGTCGGTGAAGTGGCCAAAGGTTTTACCCATCTCCACGCCCAGTTCGCGCATGTAGTGGGCCGGCATCACGATTTTCTTGCGCATCATGTCCTCAAAAGCCAGCATCATTTCGGATGGGTCAACCTCGAAGATCTTGTCGACAAAGGTCTGGTAGACGCGGGCATGGCGGGTTTCGTCGCCGGCAATCATACCGCAGATTTTGGACAGCTGCGCGTCGCCGGCCTTGCGGGCCAGGGTGCCCACGCGGCGGTGCGAGAGGTTGGTAGCCGCTTCCTGGTAGCTGGTGTAGATGAAAGCGCGGTACGGGTCGTGGGCGGTTCCCAGGTCGAAGCCGTCGGCAATGAGGTACTGCGTGCTGGTTTCGAACTCGCGCATGTTCACGCGGCCCGAGAGGTAGAGGTAGCGGTTGAGCAGGTCGCCGTGGCGGTTTTCCTCGGCCGTCCAGCCCCGAATCCACTGGGCCCAACCGTTGTTAGGGTCGCGGTTCAGGTCGTCGAGCTGGTGAAACCAGGCTTCGTAGTTAGGCAGGGCTTCTTCCGTGATAGTGTCGCCGATGAGCACTGCTAACAGGTCGTAGCTCAGCCCTTTGGCACGTTCGCGCAACTCACGCACTTCGTCGAAGAACGTTTCCGAGCGGGAATCGGGCAGAAAATCGGCGGGTTGCCAGCTGTCCTCGACCTTTCTAAGAAAGCCGTCAAGATTTTCTTTTAAAAAGGATTCGAGATGCTGAAGCACCTCCCCGCGGGAGGCCACAGTTGCAATCATAGGAAGAAGAAAAGATGGTATTTCGGGGTCAAATGTAGGCATTCACCTCTCAGGGATACGTAAGAACGAGCTGCGCGGCTGCCTATAAAATTTTGGCATTTTACCTTTATTTCCGCCGCTCTATCCGCACTCGGTACGGATGAGGTAAATGATAGTCAGCGGCGGAGCCAGGATTGACGGGCAGAATCGTGGCCCGCCACTGGCGCGAGTTCAGATAGGCCGTCAGCCAGGGCACTATTTCCGGCGTCAGCCACCACTGGGTGCGCGGCCGGGCCGCCAGCCGGGCCAGGCCCCCGGCCAGCGCGGAGGTGCCGGTCAGCTGCCGGCGAAACCTGGGCTGTGAGGGGTCGAGGGTGGGCCAGCCGGTGAGGGCCAGCACCGACCGGGGCGCGAAATGCAGTCCGGCAAACGGCGACTGTGATTTGTAGGCGCCTTCCAGCCCGGCGGCCACCACCAGCTGACCTTGCCGGGTGGCGGGCTCCAAAACCCGCAGCACGGCCAGCCCCCGGGCCCGCTCCTGCCGCAGCACCTGCACGCGGTGCGCCGTCTTGAACGCGTAGGCCACCAGCAGCAAACTCACCACCGCCAGCAGCAGCGGCGACAACCGGGGCAAGGGCCGGCGGGAATCGCGCAGCACGTAGGCCAGATTACTCAGCAGCCACAGTCCCACCAGCGGCATGCCGAGGCGAGGTGGCAGCTTGAGCACCAGGCCCAGACCCAGCAGCAGGCCCACGAAAAAGAGCTGCCCCAGCCAAAAGCTGCGGCGCTGCGCAAACCGCTGACTCCGGGCTACCAGCAGCCAGCTGGCGCCCAGCAAGGTCAGCAGGGCAAAATAGTCGCGCGCCAGCAGGCCAGCCCAGGTGCCGAGCTTCTGCGGGGCGGTGTGCAGCAGAAAGTAGGTAGGCTCGAAGCGGGCCGCGCGCCCAAACAGCGCCGCATTGACCAGGGCCGAATCGGCAAAAACCCAGTGGCCAACGGCCTGCATGCCGAGCTGGTCGGCGGGAGTTTGCGGGCGGGGCTGGTAGAGTTGGTAATCGTTGAGGTTGGACTTGAGCACGTCCAGGGTGCGGTAGGTGGCCGTGGCCGGGCTGCCGCTGAGCAGCAAGGCCAGGCTGGCTAGTCCGAGCAGGCCGGCGGCCGCGCCCACCAGTGAGGCGCCCCGGCGGCCCGCCAGCCAGAGGGCACCGGGGCCGGCGGCCAGCACCCCGAGCATGGCGGCGCTGGGCCGAATCAGCCAGGCCAGGACCAACGCCAGTACGGCCAGCGCCAGGTAGCGGCGGCGCCCTGCCCGTTGCGCCGCCAGCAGCACGGCCCCCGCCGCCAGCAGCACCGGCACCCGCACGTAGTTGAACCATAGGCCGTGCTCCAGCCAGGCCAGGGCGTAGAACCCGGTGAGCAGCAGCGCGGTTTGCCAGCCCGTGAGGCGGTTGCTCAGCAGCTTGTCGAGCACGGCAAATACCAGTACGGTGGCCGCGTACAGCAGCCCGTAGAGCAGCAGCCCATACCAGGGTACCGCCGGAAACTGCTGATACAACCCGGCCAGCACCCCGGCCAGGCCGTGAAAGTACAGGTGCAGATCGGTGACCGGGGCGGCGGCCGTGCTGCCCTGCAGGAGCAGCGTAATGCTCAGGTCGTCGTTGGTTTCGTAGTAGCACCCCAGCCCGGCACTGGCTGCCAGCAGCAGCAGAGCGGGCAACACGACAACGCGCAGAAAGCGGGAAAGCAGCATGGGGGCGGGCAACGGGCCGACGCAAATAAGCGCCGGGGGGTAAAGATGAGAAACGAAAAACGGTTTTTCCGCATCCCGCTTCTTCTCGGCGGCTCCGGTGGCGTGGGCAATTAGCGCCAAATAGGTTGCTTTGCACCCGTGAAGCCGCTCTCCTCCCGTTTGCCCGACCTGACACTCCTGTTCGTAGGGCTAGTCACCGTTGCCTACTTCTTCCTGACCCACGAGGGGCTCTATGACCTGGACGACTACTTCTACGCCCGCTACGCCCACCAGCTGGCCAGCGGCACCTTCCGGGTGGTGCCTGACCCGCAGGGCCTGCTCCACGACCCGCTGAAGGAACGGTGGCTGATTTTTGGGCCCGTGGCTGCGCTCTACCGGGCTTTCGGCATCAACATTATTACCACCACGGTCTGGCCGCTGCTCTGCACGCTGGGATGCTCGGTGATTATCTGGTCAGCCTACCGCCGCCGGGAGCCGGTGGTGGCTGCGGCGGCCATGCTGCTGCTGGGTCTGCACTACTTCACGCTTAATTTAACCAATTACCTCTACCCCGACAACATTCTGATGTTCTGGTGCTTGTGCTGCGGTTTTACACTACTGTTAGGCCGCCGGAGCACAAGTTGGCAGCTGCTCTGGGGTGCCGGTTTTGCTGCTCTCAACTTTGCCGCCCTGCTCAGCAAGGAAACCATCGTTTACTACCTGCCCTTCTATGTGGGCGTGCTGGCTCTGGATAGTTTCCGGCGCCGAAACCTGCGTTTCTGGGTTGCGGCCGGGGCTGTGGGGGCGGGGTTGCTGGTGCTGTATCTGGCGTTTTACCAAGTCTATACCCACGATGCGCTTTACCGCATTCACCTGATTGAGCACACCAATGAATTCCTGAAGGAAGGCAACTTTCTGGTCGGCAACCGGGCGGCGCTGCTGGCCCGTGTTACCTACCAACCCCTGCTGTTTCTGGTGGGCACAGGCCTGGGCGTGGCCCTGGTGCTGGCCGTAGCCGCGGCCCTGGGCCGGCGCCAAAACCGGGACTCCGACGCGAGCTTCTGGCTGGCCCTGGCCTTCTCGACGCTGGCCTTTTACTGGCTGGGCAGCACGTCGCTCAGCCAATACAACCCCATTACGCTGCTGCCGCGCATGAGCACGCCCCTGCTCCCGCCCCTGTGCCTGGCGGCCGGGTTTGGCGTCCGCAACTTCGGGCGCAACGGGCGAGGCGGCTACTGGCTGGCCCTGGTGCTGCTGGCGTGTGCGGCGTGGCTGCACAACAGCTTGGCGGTGCTCTACGCCCTGCCCGCCCTGTATTTCGTGGGGGTCACCTGGCTGGGGGCTTCGCCCGCGGGCACGCGCTGGCAGCCCGGCACCGTGCGCCTGGCGGCCTCGGCCTTGCTGGTATTGGCCGCTGCCCTGAGCATCCGACCCATTTACTTTATGCTGAAGCCCGGCGTTTCGTCCCACTTCGAGCAGCAGCAGGTGATTCGGCAACAGCTCCAGGCACCGGCCCGGGGCGTAGTCTTTGTCGATGACTTCCTGATTGGCAACTACGACTTCTACTACGGCTTCCGGGTGCCGCCGGGCCTGCGGTTCCGCCGCTACTCGGCCGCCGACTCGGTGCGGCTGGGGCCGGGCGAGCAGGGCTGGCTGCTGCTCAACGGCAGCACGCTCACCAACCCCGAGCTGACCCGCAAGCTGATTCGCTATTCTGAAGCCGAGGTGCTGGCCCGGTTTCCGCAGCGGCAGCTGCTGCAGCGGGCCGGCAAGGTGCAGCTCTACCGGGTGCCGTAAGGTTCAGCCCAAAGGCGGCCGTTACTGCTGGCGCAGCCGCGCATACTGGCCCAAAGCCCAATCCAGGGGGCGTACGGCCCGGGTTTGCTGGAGCAGGGCGTACAGCTCCCGGGCTTCGCGCAGGTTGCCCCAGCGCACGGCCTGGCGCAGCTCCCAGCGCAGACGCACGGCTAATGCTGCCCGCTCGGCCGAGGTGCGGCTCAAGCTCAGCGCCTTGCGGCACACCTCGATGGTGGAAGCCAGAAACGGGTCGTTGGGTTGGTAGCCGCGCCGCGACATGGACGACGGGTGCAGCCGCTTTTTGGTCGTTACCTCGTCGAGAAAGTAAAAGCGGCAGCGGCGGGCGGCCCGCACCCAGAAGTCGAAATCCTCGTAGGCCAGCGCCTCGTCGTAGCCGCCGAGCTGGGCCAGCACCGTGCGGCGCATCATCATGGTGGGCGTGCTGATGAAGTAGCGGCTGAGCACGTCGGCAAACACCTCGCCCGAGGCGGGCCGGGGGTGCAGCCGGCCCCGGGCGTCGCGGCGGTAGTGGTAGCGCACGTGGGCCGAGGCTTCGTCGATCAGCTCGGCATCAGAATACACCACGCCGTAGTCGGGCGCCAGCTGCTGGAAACAGGCCACCTGCCGGGCCACCCGCTCGGGCAGCAGCACGTCGTCGGTGGCGAAGTCGATGACAAACTCGCCTTCGGTTTGCCGGAAAGCCTGGTTGAAGGCCCGGCAGTTGCCCTGGTTTTCTGGGAGAAAAATCGTTTTCCAGGTGGGGTTGCCAGCCGCGTAGCGTTCCAGAATGTCCCGACTGGCATCAGTGCTGGCATCATCCACCAATATCACTTCCAGGTTGGGGTAGGTCTGGGCCAGGATGGAGTCCAGGGCCTCGACCAGGAAGGGCGCGTGGTTGTAGCACAACGCCACAATGGTCACCCGCGGCAGGGGTTGGCGGGTGGTATCGGGAGCGGGAATCAGCGGTTCTTTCCTCATAATGCTCAGCGCCAGTACGACCGAAAATAGACCAGGCAGCCCAGCAGCAGCACGCCAAACCGCACGGCGTGGGCCAGCGGTGCCCCCAGCAGCCCGTAGCGGGGCAGCAGCAGGGCCAGCAGCACGGCGTACAGGGCCGCCGAGCCGGCCTGCACCGCCACGTAGCGCCCCACCCGGGCCTGGGCCATCAGCAGAAACAGCAGTGTCCAGGTCAGGAACTTGGCCCAGTCGCCAAGAAACTGCGGGGCCAGCAGGTCGCGGGCGGCGGCAAACTGCGCATCGAAGAGCAGCGGCAACAGCCAGTCGCGCAGCAGGTAGAGCACGCCCAGACCCAGCGCTATGGTGGGCGCCAGCACCAGCAGCACGGTGCGCACGTAGCCGCGCAGCGCGCCCGGCTGCCCCGTCAGGGCCGCCAGGCGCGGGTAGTACACGCTGCCCATTACGGCCGAAAACACCATGGTGTAGTTGTCGGAGAGCTTGGCTACGGCCTGCCACAAGCCGGTCTGGGCCAGGGTAAAATAGCGGATCAGCACGTCGCGCAGCACGAAGTCCACGGCCTTGCTGAACAGCAGCACGCTGGCGGCCATGAGCAGAAACCGGCCCAGGTCGCGCAGGGCGGCCTGGCTTACCCGGCCCCGCAGCGGCGGCAGCAGGCCGTGGCGGGCACAGAGCCAGAGCGTGGGCGCCAGCGTGCCGCCCTGGGCCAGCAGATAGGCCAGCAGCACGTTTTCCACCCGCAGCCCCCGGTACAAAGCCACCGCCACGCCCGCCACCCCGATGCCGCTGAGAATGGTAGTCAGCCAGACGTAGGCCCGCAGCCGCCCGGCCGCCAACAGTACCGCCACCCAGAACGAGTTGGCGGTGAGCAGCACGAGGCCCGCCGCAAACAGCGCCACCCACGCGGCCGAGGGCTGGAACACGCCTACCAACGACTGCCGGGCCAGCAGTAGTGCCCCGGTGCCGAGCAGCAAGGCCAGCGCGTTGAGCAGCAGCCCCGCCCCCAGCCACACCCGGTAACGGGCCGAGCCGGGCCGTAGTGGCGCCAAGTACTTCACGATGCCCACGTGCACACCGTCGTTGGGCAGGGTGGTAAACAGGGCCATCAGGTTCTGAAAGTGAGCCAGCAGCGTGAGGCCCCCGGGGCCGCCGTACACGGCCAGCAGCTTGTTGAGCAGCAGCGCCCCGGCCATGCGGGCCCCCACGGCCAGCCCCGAGCTGAAGGCCCCGCGCAGAAAACGCCCCGCGCCGCCCACCACGGGCTCGGGAACGGAAGCGGAAGGCGTATCGGGCGAGTCGGTGGGCTGCATGCCGGGCAAAAGTAGCGGATGTTCAGGCGCGGGCCGCGCCGGGAGTATGGGCACCAGCACTTTATAGGCTCTGCACCGGTGCAGAGTGGCTGACGGCAGACCAATTCTACTTCTCGAACGTAAGCTTGAGGCTGGGCACGCCGCCGAGGTGGCGCTTGAACTGCAGCAACGACTGGTTCAGGCCCTCGGGCAAAGTAGACGTGCCCAGGTCGAGCAGCTGCTGGCCGTTGGCCCGCCCGAAGGCGTGCAGGCCTTCATTGAGCATCACCACCGGGCTGAAGGTGTTAAAGGCCAAGGGGCTGGCCGGGTAGAAGTTATACAGCACCCGGCTGCTGACCCGGATGGCAATGGTCAGGGCGGCCCACTCCCCCGCCGGGGTGCGCACCGAGAACAGGAAATGGTCGTGCGGGAACAGGCGAAACAGCTCCTGCAGCCGCTCCAGACTCAGGGACAGCGCCTGGCCCTTCTCCTGCCGGCACCGGCTCAGAAACTCGTAGGCCAGGGGCAGGTAAAGTGGCGTTTCCTGCTCGAACACGAAGCCCTGCTGCTGGCATTTGCGCAGGCGCCGCCGCTCCGAGGGGTGCAGCCGGGCCCGGAAGTCCTCGGTCAGCGGCAGGTGGTTGTTGATTTCGGCCAACGCAACGGCGTAGCCCCGCTGCTGCAGGGCGTGGGTCAGCAGGGCATTGCCGGCCGGGTCGTAGGCAAAGGGGTAGCTGCGCAGGCGCAGGTGGGACCAGCCCCGGGCCGCGAGCTGCTCTTCCACTACCTGCAGCAAGGCCAGCAGCACGGCCGCCGGCAGGTTATCTACCAGCTGCACGGCCCCAAACGGCGCCTGCCACGGGCTGTAAGCCAGGTCGCTGCCAGCCTCCCCGAACACATGCAGCTGAGCCACGGTGAGGCGGCGGCGCGCATCCTCCAGGTAAAATGAGAGCACCTTGCCCGGCAGCCGCTGCAGACTCAGGTGGGCAGGCGTTAGGTACAGAAACGGCTCGAAGCCCAGAGGCAGCGTAGGGGCCGCTACGGCGCCGGCCGGCTCGGTGTGCAGTCGCACCACGTACTGGCTGCCGTCCGGGAGGGGCAAAGGCAGCAGACGGGAGGAGGCAGCAGGCATGCGGAAAATAAAAAGGCGGAAAGCAGGGCCGAAAGGGCGAAAGTACAAGTAAAATCGGGGTGCCGGCGGCAAACGACGGGGCGCTGTCGTATTTTTGCGGCCCTTTTGCCGTTTCCCACCCCCTTCATTTCGTCGCGTACCGCATGCTGGCTCTGTTGCTCTCCGTACTGTTTTCGGTTACTATCGTTTTCATTTTCAAATACTTTTCCCGCTTCGGCGTCGACACATTTCAGGCCCTGATTGTGAATTACGTCACCTGCGTGGTGGTGGGCTGGCTGGCCTCGGGTATGCCGTCGTTGGAGCCGCTGCGGGCCGGCGGGGCCTGGCTGGCGGCGGCCGTGGCACTGGGCGGCTTGTTTATCGGCACGTTTTATTTAGTGGCCCTCACGGCCCAGCGCGTGGGCGTCAGCGCGGCCTCGGTGGCCAATAAAATGTCCTTGATTCTGCCCGTGCTGTTCAATCTGCTGGTGCTGCGCCTCTCCCAGCGGCCCTACACCTTCATCAACTACGCCGGCATGGCCCTGGCACTGCTGGCTATTCTGCTCACGGCCCTGCCCCGCCGCTCGAAGGCCGCAACCACTGAAAACGCCGCCCCGGCTGCGGCTTGGTGGCTGCCCCTGCTGCTGTTCGTGTCCAGCGGCGCCGGCGACTCCCTGCTCAACTTTGCCAGCTCTACCCTGCTGCCCGACGCGGCCACCCGCACGCTGTTTCCGCTGGTCACCTTCGCCACGGCCGGGGCCATTGGCCTGCTGATTCTGCTGAGCCGGGTGGCGAAGGGAGGGCAGCAGTTTGCCGCCAAAAACGTCGTGGCCGGCATTATCCTGGGCATTCCCAACTACTTCTCGATTTACTTCCTGATTCTGGCCCTGGGCAACTTCGGCAACGACGGCGCCTTTGTGTACCCGGTCGCCAACGTGGCCACGATTCTGCTGGGCGCTATCGGGGCGGCCTTCCTCTTCCGCGAGCAGCTCGGCACCCGCGGCCGCGTGGGTCTGGCCACGGCCGTAGTAGCGCTCCTGCTGATTTCCTACCAGGAAATTGCGGCTATTTTCTAGGGGTTGTAGCTATTAGCAATAGAAAATGCCAAGTTGAGCATTCTGCGCATCAAGCAGAGACGATACATCTTGCGGGCTGATGTTGGAATACTAAGCCAACGACTTCACGCGAGATGCTTTAGTTGCGCCTCTGCCTGACGTTCCATAGGATCGAAACGGTCTGCAGTAGCCAGCTGCCGCGCCCGTCTGAAGCCGCCTGCTGGGGCGGGGCGTGGTCGTATAGGTTGGGCTGAGGCGCCGCCTCTTCTGCAGCCAAAGCCTGGATATATGCGTTAGTTTGCCAGCCCTGTTTCGCTGCCAATACTACTGCCCCGTATACTGCTCCCGCGCCCTATTCTCCACACATGACCACTGCCTCTTCCGCTGCCCTTCCCGACCCAGCCGCTGCACCGCCGGAACAGGCGCCGCCGGCCGAAACCGCCCGCGCGGGCGTCTCCGACCGCGCCGCCACCCAGCAGGCCCGCGACCAGCAGGTAGGCCAGCGCCCCGGCACGCTCACCATCCGGGCCGGCTCGCTGGCGCCCCGTCTGTTCCTGATATCCTACAGCGACTCATTTTTTCAGGAGCAGGAATACCACAGCTACGATGATCTGCTGGCTTATTTTAAGGCCAACCCCGACCTGAAGCACTGGCTCGACGTGCGCGGCTACAACGACCTGGGCCTGATTCAGCGCCTGATGCAGGACTTCGGGATTCACCCCCTGCACATGGAAGACGTGCTCGGCGACTACCAGCGGGCCAAAGTGGATTTGTTCGACGACAACCGCCTGTTTCTGGTCTCGCGCATGACCGATTTCACGTCCCTGCTGGAAATCGACGACGACCAGCTCTCCCTGGTGACGGGCCCCAACTACGTCGTTTCCTTTCAGGACGACTACGAGGACTGCCTCGACTCGGTCCGCAACCGCCTGCGCTCGGGCTTCAGCATGATTCGGCACAAGCCGCCGATGTACCTGGCCTACGCCCTCACCGACGTGGTGCTCGACCATTACTACCCCACCATGGCCGCCATCGGCGACTATATTGAGGTGCTGGAAGACCGGATTTTCAACGGCCGCCCCAACCGCCACCTGCTCAGCCGCATCCTGCAGATGAAGAAGGATATCGTGCGCTTCCGCCGCCTGGTGTATCCCGAGCGGGAAAAGATTGCCGAAATCCTGCGCATGCCCGAGAATGTGGTGCCCGAGGACATCAAAGTGTTTTTCAAGGACTGCTACGACCACGCCATTCAGGCCATGGACCTGGCCGAGAGCTACCGCGAATCCATCAGCAGCCTGATGGACCTGTTTCTCTCCGACCAGAGTAACCGCATGAACGAGGTGATGAAAGTGCTGACCATCATCAGCAGCATTTTCATTCCCCTGAGCTTCGTGGTGGGCCTATACGGCATGAATTTCCAGCGCGAAAACCCCGACGGCACCATCAACCACCTCAACATGCCCGAGCTCTACGAGCCCTGGGGCTACCCGGTCCTGCTGGGGCTGCTGGCCCTCATCGTCACCGGCCAGCTCATTTACTTCTACCGCAAAGGCTGGCTGACGAACCGGTGAGTCACCGGCCTACTGGCAGGTGATGGGCGGCCCAATGGGTAGTCGAAAATTGATTTCAACTGAGTCGCCCAGCCGGACTTTCAACTGACGGGTTACGCGTGGCCATAACTGATTTGGTATGCCCGAAATACAGACCGGCCCGGTACGAGCTGCGCATGGTAGCTTCCGGAAGTATCCGCCATGATATTGCGCTTATCGATTTTTATAAAGCTGCCCACCAATGGCCTGGCTTGGTCAAAACCATATATTTTTCCAGACACGAACGGGGCCGCAGCAGGGTCTTTGCGCTGTAACACCCGCACCTGGTAGTTTTCCACGGTGGCCGCAGGCCGGATAGCGGGTCTGGAAACAGCCAGCCACTGGCTGAGGCTGCCAAGCAAGCCTATTGCTAAGAGGGAACAGCGGGTCATACGTGTATCCTGATTGGATTCTGTGATTATAGCTAATTCATCTTCAGATCCGTGCGGCGCAGCTCGTTGCCGATGACGCGGTAGAGATGATAGGTGTTGGTCGTGGCATCGTACTCCAGACCCACGGTAGTGGTGCTGCTGTCGAAGGGCTGCCCACCGACCAGGCGGCCCCGGGCGTCGTAGATATAGGCTTTGTGCGGGCCGGGCTCGGTGAGCACGTAGGCGCTGCGGGCCGGGCCGAAGCTCAGGTATTGCACCGGCTTGGGACCCGAGGTAATAAAGCTCTGGCTCAGCAGCTGCCGGCCCGTGGGCTCGAACACGCTCAGCCGGCCGCCGTCTTCGCGCGCCACCACGTAGCTGCGCTGGTTTTGGTCCGGAATCAGCTGGAAGATGGAGTTGCGGCTCCAGGTAGCCACCCGCGCCCGCGCCACGATGTCGCCGCTCAGGTTGAAGCTCACCCGCTCGCCGTGCTGGGTAACTACCGTGAGGCGGGACCGCCGCAGCGTAGAGCCACTTTCCACGAAAGCCCCCGAGTGCAGCCGTGCCCCCACGCTGATGGGAAAGCCCGGATACACGCTACCCTGCTCGTCGTAGGCATAGATATAGCCGTTTTCCAGGAGCACCACCAGCACGTCGCGCCCTCCCACCACCAGGTAGTGGGGCGGGGCAGCCAAGCCAAATTCCATGCGCTTGGGCTGCCAGCCGGGAAAAGCACGGCCGTTGGTATCGAACAGAAACAGGTCGCTGCCCCCGCCGCCCACCAGCAGCCGCGGCGCCTGCCGCCCACTCACCGGCGACGCGGTCAGGGAAGTGGCCTGCACGCTGTCGGGCAGGTGCAGGGGGAAGTTGGGCGCCTCGCGGCCGCCCTCATCCAGCAGGTGCACCAGCGTGGGCGTGGCAAAGAGGTAGCCCGTGCTGCTACCCACCGGAATCCGGCGAATCGGGCTCACCAGGGGCCCCGGTAGCGAGTCGGACCAGGCTACCACGTTGTCGGGCGTGACGTAGTGCAGGGCCTGCCGGGCATCCTGCACCAGCACGCCCGGCAGGCGCGCCCCCGTGACGGGTACCAGGGTCGGGGCACTGGTCAGCTGCGACTTAAACGCCAGCGCCCCGCCCGTGCCGTTGGCCGACTGGGGCTTGGCCACGGCCGGCCCGATGGCGGGGTGGCGCAGCACGAGCTGAGTGAAGTACTGGGCCCCGGGCTCGGCTTCGTTGACGGCGGGCACAAACTGCAGGGCAATCTGAGGAAAGCGCTGAAACAGGGTTTCGTTGCGCAGCAGCCCCGCCCGGCGGTCTTCCACCAGGGCCCGCAGCAGCACGTTCCAGATGTTGCGCGTGTCGATGACTACCCTCATGCGGGCCAGGGGCTGGGTTTCCTGCAAAAAGGCAACCTGCGTGGGCGAGCGGCTCCAGACGTTATCGGCCACCACGTCGGTCAGCCAGAGCCGCAGGGCCGCCGCGTCTTCGCCAAACACCACGTAGTTGCCGACCTGGGTCACGGCCGGTGCCGCAAAGCCCGAAAACATGGTACCGAGCAACCGGGCGGGCAGCTCCGGCACGCCGGTCTGGTAAATCTGGTAGGGCCCCACCCGCTCGAAGGCCGGACTCACCCCGTTGAGGCGCCGCAGCTGGCCCAGCAGCGTAGCTACCCGGACGGGCGCCGGGCAATAGGCCAACGCCAGCTTGGCCGGGCGAATCCGGGCCGAGGGCGTGGCCAGGTAGCACAACGCCGCTTCCTCGCTGAGGCCGGCCGCCAGACTATCAAGCAGCGGCGCGGCCTGCTGGTCCAGCGAATCGGTAGCGGCCGGGCGCGCCGGGCGCAGCACCCGGGCCTGGCTGAGCCCCAGATGCACCAGAATGGCCGTGCGCATCGACAGTACCTCGGCCATGCGCAGGCGCTGGGTGGGCTGCCCCTTCAGGCGCTGGTGCAGGGTATTGCGGGCCGTTTCGGGGTTGGCAAAGCCGTTGAACACCACTTTGTTGCCCGCCAGCTTCATTTCAAACTGCCCGTTGCGGGCCAGGCTTGTTACGGTAGCAAAGCCGGGCTGGGCCTCAGCCCGGAAAAATACGTTCAGAAACTGCGGAATGCGCCGGTAGTTGATCAGCAGCGTGGCGTCCACATCCTTGAGCTGCAGGAAGTCGGTGCTCTGAAAATCGGCGGCGACAGAAGGCAGCTTCGGGTGCAGCAGGCGCTGCACTACGGCTTCGACCAAGCCGGCATTGGCGCTCAGAATAAGGTGGTTACGATAATTGAAGTAGGTAATACCCTCGCCCGTAGCCCGCTCCCGGATATCAATCAGCTGCTCGCCCTGGTAGTCGCGGGAGCTGACCTGGTAGCGCGGGTCGCGGCCCAGGCCATCGGCCAGGGTGCGCACCTGCCGGTATTCGCGCACGCTCCCGATAGGCACCTGAAACAGCACATCGAAGGTGCGCGGGCCCGTGACGTGCACCGACGTGAGCACCTTCTTAGTGCCCAGAAACCGCAGCAGCGTGTTGCGCGCCCCGGTAATGCTGTCGACCAGGGCTACGTGCTCTTCCACCTGCTGGAAGTAGCGCACGGCCGTCAGGTTGTCCCAGATCTGGGTTTCCTTGAGGTGGCGCACCAGCGTGGCATGGTCGCGGGTGGCGGCCACAAACACGGCATCGTCGGGCACCAGCGCCCAGGGGTCGACGGGCACGCTGGCCACGGCCCGGCGGTAGTATACATAGGAGCCGAGGGCCGAAACCAGCAGCAAGCCTATCAGAAACACCAGTAGCTTTTGCGACATTACGCGGGTGGCGGTGGGAGAATGCGGGCGGCAAAAATAGCTATTCGCCGCCCAACTGCGCCGATTGGCTCCGGCTCGTCAGCAGTTATAGCTATTGCGCCTTAAGGGGCGGCTAAAAACAATCTGAACGGTACTCAGATAAAAAGTTGGGAAAGCCGCAGAGAAAGAATGCGTGACCCCAGGCGAAGAAGAGCGTCCGGTTTAGGGTACGAAGTGTATCTTGGAGAAGATATTTTCGCTCATGCGCTTACTTTATTCTCGTTCGCCCTGGCTTCTGCTGTCTTCCGTGCTGTGCGCGGCCTGCTTCCAGATTCGGGAACCCGAGCCCGCCGATGCCGCCAGCGACTGGCTTGCGCCCACCCAGATTGATATTCTGCTGGCCAATTTCACGACGGCCGTGCAGCGCCTCAACGTGCCCAACTACGAGCGGTGCTTCAGCGGCCCGGGCTACCGCTTCGTGCCCGACCCCACGGCCGCGGGCACGGCCGCGGCCCTGTTTGCCAACTGGAGCGTGAGCGAGGAGCGCGACTATTTCAATAGCCTGCGCCGGCGCACGGCCGCCTCGGCTACCCACCAGCTGGTGCTCACCGACCGGCGTGACCAGTTTTTCACGGCCGACTCGGCGGAGGTATCGGCTTTGTACCAGCTGCGCGTGGTGCAGCAGGATACCGCCTTTCGGCCGGCGTTGCTGGAGGGCAACATCCGGCTGCTGGTGCGGCGGCGCAACAACGAGTGGAAGATTGCCGGCTGGCGCGACCAGCGCACCTCCGGGCAGGCCACCTGGACCGATTTGAAAAAGTATTTCATTACCCGTTAACTTCCGGGAAACTAGCTGGTTCTTTACGGCGCCACTTCCTTCCTCTCCCGCGCTATGCTGCCTTGGCTGTCGTCTGCCGTTGCTTCGCCCACTGCCCGCGCCGGGGCGGCGGTGGCCACGTTGGGCGCGCTGCTGCTGACGGCCTGCAACCCCTTCGCGCCCGGCCTCGACGACGCGCCCACCGACCCGAACCAGCTGCTGGGCAACCCCGTGACGGTGCGCGGTTTTTTCGAGCGGTTCCGGGCCAGCTACCAATTGCGCGACTCCACTCTGTACGGGCAGCTGCTGGACCGCCGCTTCACCTTCACCTTCCGCGACTTTGCCAACAACGTGGACCGCTCCTGGAACCGCGACGTGGAAGTAAACACCACCTACCGCCTGTTTCGGGCCGCGCGCACCGCCAACCTGCAGTGGACCCAGTACCTGCCCACCTCCGACACGGCCTTTTCCGACACGCTGGCCTACGTGGAGCGCGCCTTCAGCCTCACCATCGAGCAGCGCGACAACCAAACCTTTGCCGGGGCGGGCAGCGCCCGAATAGTCCTGGTGCGCAAAAACCGCAACGACCCGTGGCGCATGCGCAGCTGGTACGACCGGAGTGAGTTTTAGCCCTTCCATGGCCGCCCACGAAAAGGCCGAAGCAGAAAAAATCTGCTTCGGCCTATCTTTTTGCCTGAGGAGCTTAGTACCCGTTACTTGTCCTGCTTCTGAAATTTTAGCGCTTGACGCACACGTAGATGTAGTCGCCGCCGGCCCCTTTGTTTAGGTCGACGCCTACTTTTTCCCAGCCGGCCGGGGGCTGCTGCGAAGCATTGCGGCTGGAGAGCACGCCCACTTCCCGGATTGGTGCTCCGTAGCCCGAGTAGGCTGATATATACGAGTAAATATAGTCGCCGCCCGCGCCGTCGTTCAGGTCCAGCTCCTGTACCGAGGGCACATCGTCGCCGGTATTCCGGCCGTACCACAGCTGCCCATGGCCCGCGGGCACGTTGGGACGCCCCAGGTTGCGCGCCAGAATGCTAATCAGCGTCAGGGGATAGGCCTCCGAATACCGCGCGGCACTGGCGTCGCGGGTGAAGGTGAAGTAAATATATTCGCCGCCCGCCCCTTTATTGAGGTCGGAGTTCAGGCGGATATAGCCCGGAAACTGCCAGCTCGACCAGTTGTCCGTCACGAGCTTCATATCCAGAATGTAGCCATTGGGATTGGCGACACTGGCCCCCTGATTTTCGCTGCTGACGAAGGTATAGGGCACCACGTAGACACCGCCCCCGCCGCCGCAACCGTCGCAGGGCTCTTCAGGCTGCACATACTTCGCGCCCACGGTAGCACCGCTCGGGCTGGCTTTGCGCAGGGGCTCACGCTTGGGGCGCACGGGGCGCGGGCTGCCGTCACTGGCCACCCAGGTGGTTTTGCTGACATACTGACCGAAGTCGTCGAGGCGCTTGCCGGCGGCCACATCGGCCTTGAACTCGTCCCAGCTGATAGCCTGGGCCGCCTCGCGGGCACTGCGGGCCGCGGGCGCAATTTGCTGGCTATCTTCTTTGCCGCAGCCATACAGGCCAGCCAAAGCTCCCACAACCAAGACCGAAATACTGAAACGGGTTTTCCTGAATTGAATAAACATCTGTAATACAGTTAAATGAATAAAGAATACGCACACTTAAATTGAACAGCTGGCCGCGGAGCGGAGGCCAGCTCAGGCAACGTAACTTCTCAGGCCGTCAAAAGTAGACCTGCTCGGGCGGCACGCAAGAACTAGTACACCAACAAGGGTTTTGGCAGGATTAACACGCTGTTGCGCTACGCTTCTGCTTCCGGGCTGGCTTGAGGCCCCGCACGACACCCGCGCCCGGTGGCAGCGGGCCTACTGCCCAGTTGCACGAAGCGGGCTTTTCTTTTCTATCTTCCGGCCCCCAAATTCTGATTTCAGCTTTATGCCCGAACAACAAGGCCACTTTCAGCGCGCCATTACCCTTTTCGACGCCGTCATGATTGTGACCGGCAGCATGATTGGCTCCGGTATCTTCATCGTCTCCGCCGACATCTCGCGCCAGGTGGGCTCCAGCGGCTGGCTGCTGGTGGTGTGGCTGCTCACGGGCGTCATTACCCTGGCCGGGGCCGTGAGCTATGGGGAGCTGGCCTCCATGTTTCCCAAAGTGGGCGGGCAGTATGTGTACCTGCGCGAAGCCTACAACAAGCTGGTGGCGTTTCTCTACGGCTGGACGCTGTTTTTGGTGATTCAAACCGGCGTTATTGCCGCCGTGGGCGTGGCCTTCGCCAAGTTCACCGGCGTGCTCATTCCCTGGTTTAGCGTCAAGAACGTGCTGTTTAAAACCGGCCCCCTGATCGGCGACTACGTGTTTGAGTTCAGCAGTGTGCAGCTGCTGGCCATTCTGCTCATTATTGGCATTACGGCCATCAACGCCCGGGGCGTGCGGGCCGGCAAGCTGATTCAGAACGTGCTCAGCAGTACCAAGCTCGTGGCCCTGGCCCTGCTCATCCTCGGGGGCCTGGCCCTGGGCCTGAACGCGGAGGCCGTGCAGGCCAACTTTGCCGATATGTGGACGGCCGTGCGCTTTCCCGCGCCCGGCGTGTCGGCCAGCCCGCTGCCCCTGGGCCTGAGCGGGCTAGTGGTTGCCATCGGCATGGCCATGACCGGCTCCCTGTTTTCCTCCGATTCCTGGAACAACATTGGCTTCGCGGGCGAGGAAATCGTGAACCCCGAACGCACGCTGGTGCGCAGCATGGCCATCGGCACGGCCATCGTCACGGCCCTCTACATTCTGGTAAACGTGGTGTATTTGCTGGCCCTGCCCCTGGTAGGCTCGCCCGAGGCCACCACCATAGCTGGCCGCGGCATTCAGTACGCCACCGACGACCGGGTGGCAACGGCCGTAGCCGAACACGTGCTGGGTCCGGCCGGCGCCGTGGTTATGGCCGTGCTCATTATGCTCAGCACGTTCGGGGCCAACAACGGCATCATTCTGTCGGGTGCTCGGGCCTACTACGCCATGGCCAAGGACGGCCTGTTCTTCTCGGGTCTGGCCCGTTTGAATGCGGCGGGGGTGCCAAGCCGGGCACTGTGGGCCCAGTGCCTGTGGGCCTGCCTGCTGTGCCTCAGCGGCTCCTACGGACAGCTGCTCAACTACGTCATGTTCTCCGTGATTCTGTTTTACGTCATCACCATCATCGGCATTTTCGTGCTGCGCCGCACCCGCCCCGATGCCCCCCGCCCCTACCGGGCCTGGGGCTACCCCGTGCTGCCGATTATCTACGTAGTGCTGGCGTCGGTTTTCTGCCTGATCCTGCTGGTGGCCGAAGACACGGCCCTGTTCTCGCGCCGCGGCCTGATGCTGGTGGCCCTGGGCATTCCGGTGTACTTCCTCTTCGGCAAGCGCTTCGCCAACACCCTGAAGGAGTAGTGCCCGGCATAAGCTGCACAAAAAAAGGCCACCCGAAACCGGGTGGCCTTTTTTGATGAGGGTATTTGAACTCTTACCGGCGGCGGCGACGGGCACCTTCGGCCGGCGTCAGGGTCACGTTGAGGGGCTGCCCACCTTTAGCGCGCATTTCCTGGTCGTCGTAGCCGCCGTAGCCATACACCAGCGTGTTGTCGCCGGCGGGTACTTCGAGGCTGTAGTTGCCGTTGGCATCGGTGCCGGTGCCCTTGCGCGAGCCTTTCACCAGCACGGTAGCCCCAGCCAGCGGCCGGCCGTTCTCGTCCAGAATCCGGCCGGAGAGCGTTACCGTGGCAGGTTCGGCGGGAGCGGCGGGGGCCGCTGCTACTTCCGGCTCGGGCGCCGCCTCGGGCAGCACCGTGGCTGCTACGGGGGCGGGCTGGGCGGCCGCGGCCGCGGCAGTTGTCGGGCGCGCAACGGGCCGGGCGGCTACCGTAGCGGTAGTCGTGGGGGTAGCGGCCACAGCGGCGGCTTCATCGGCGGGCTTCTCCTCCGCGGGGCGGCTGCCCGTCACGGTGGCGTCGCCGAGCAGAATGGAGGGCATCACGCTGGAAATAGCGGATTTGGCAGTTTTAGCCGGCACAAAAGCGTAGCCTAAGCCGGCAAACAACACGATAGCGCCCACGATTATTGCCAGCCGGCCATTGCCCGACGAGAGTTCGTCCTCCTCACTGGCCAGCAGCGTGGCTTCGTCGTTTTCTGGTTCAGTAACTGGGGTAGAAGTGCTCATAGATGTGAAAAGTGGTGGGTTTAAAACAAGAAGTTCGGGCAAACCGCTCTAAAGCAGCCAAGCAACTCCTTCAACGAGGACTTTTCCTGGTGGCTTTAATTCGGGTTTCTAAAGATATATAAATAGTCATACAACTGCCTAACATTTTGGCAACCTGCCGCTGCATTTCTCCGTAGCGCCGGCAGCACCCTGACCAGAAGGCATTTACCCAGCTGAATCGGGCAGCCTGTTCACCAGTCCGGAATGGTAAGCTCAACCGCGCCCCGGACAAGCACGAAAAAGCCCCGCTCGAATCCGGGCGGGGCTTTTTAGTTGCCAGAGGCAGGCTAGTCGCGGGGGGTGCGGGGAGGGCCGCTGGGCTCCTTCTCGCCGAATTTCTGCTCCCGGGTCCGGATGTCCATGTCCTTCTCGTAGCTGCCTTCGTTCTCAAAACCGGGGCCCTGGGCCTGCTCGCCGGCGCCATGGTGGTCGTTGGCGCCGTGGGGCGTCAGGTCGTCGCCGCCGATGTGCAGGTTTTCGAGCTGGTCTTTCTGGTTGCTGCGCTGGGTGTAACCGTTGGCGCCCATGTTGCGGTGGGCCGAGGGGTCGTCGGAAGCCTTGCCGTTGCTTTCGCCTTCCTTGTACTCGCGCTCTTTTTCGAGGCCTTCGTTTTTGCTGATACCGGCCTCGCCGGTGATTTTCTCGTTTTCGTTATCGATAGCCATGATGGTGGGTGCTTAGGTTGAAACCGTGGGGTGTTCTATCTGCTTACGCACCAGCGGCGGCGAGGTTGGCCGCCGCTAAGCCCAGCGAGCAGGATATTGGGTGCCGGAAGCGGCCCGCGCCCAACCGGATTGTGGAGCTTCCGGGCTACCTTTGTTTTCGGCTCCTCTCCCATCGTTTTCGCGCTTTTCCCTTCGCATGCGCCTTCTCATTATTGGTAATGGCATTACGGGCGTTACGGCGGCCCTGACCGTGCGGCGCCTGCGGCCCGAGGCCCAGATCACCCTGGTTTCCGAGGAGAGCGAGCATCACTACTCCCGCACGGCCCTGATGTACGTGTACATGGGCCACATGCGCTACCAGAATATCAAGCCCTACGAAGACTGGTTCTGGCGCGAAAACCGCCTGACGCTGGTGCACGCCACCGCTACCCACCTCGATGCCGCCCGCCAGCACGTAACGCTGCACGACGGCCAGCAGCTAGGCTACGACAAGCTGCTGCTGGCCACCGGCTCGGTGAGCCGCGCCGCCGACTGGCCCGGGCAGCACCTGCGGGGCGTGCAGGGCCTCTACGGCCTCCCCGATTTGGCCCGTATGGAGCAAAGCACGCGCGGCATCGAACACGGCGTGGTGGTGGGCGGTGGCCTGATTGGGGTGGAGCTGGCCGAAATGCTGCACTCGCGCGGCATCGGGGCCACGGTGCTGGTGCGCGACGCGCACTACTGGGGCTCGGTGCTGCCGCCTGCCGAGGCCCGCCTGGTCGATCAGCAGTTCGAGGAAAACCACGTGGCCGTGCGCTACCAGACCGAGCTGGCCGAAATTCTGGGCGACGCGGCGGGCCAGGTGCGGGCCGTGCGCACCACCGCCGGCGACGAAATTGCCTGCCAGTGGGTGGGGCTGGCCACGGGCGTAACGCCCAACCTGACCCTGGCCAACACCTCGGCGGTAGAAACCGACCGGGGCATTCTGGTGGATGAGCTGCTGCAAACCAGCGTGCCCCTCGTGTACGCGGCCGGCGACTGTGCCCAGCACCGCCAGCCGGCCCACGGCGAAGTGCCCATCGAGCAGCTCTGGTACACGGGCCGCATGCAGGGTGAAACCGTGGCCCACACCATCTGCGGTACGCCCACGCCCTACCGGCGCGGCGTGTGGTTCAACTCGGCCAAGTTTTTCAACCTCGAATACCAGACCTACGGCCGCGTGCCCGCCCGGCCCGAAGCTGGCATCGACACGTTTTACTGGGAACACGCCAGCGGCCGGCAGGGCCTGCGCATCAACTTTCGTAGCGCGCCAGGGTTTGCCGTTACGGGCTTCAACGCTCTGGGGCTGCGGCTGCGCCAGGCCGTGTGCGAAACCTGGATTACGGCCCAAACGCCAATTCAGGAAGTAATGTCCCACCTGGGCGCGGCCAACTTCGACCCCGAGTTTTACCGTCAGCACGAAGCGGATATGGTGGCGCAGTTCAACCGGCAGTTTCCGCAGCATGCTACCGTGCTGCGGCACCGCAAAGGCCTTTTCTTTCGTTAAAGCGGCATTGGGATATGCTCCCGGCCTCGAACTTCTTCGTCCGCTTGCTGAATCATTCCGGCGGCTGACAACTTTTAGTACTTCTGCCTTTTCTTCTTTCCCGTTTCCCGATGGATTTCACTAAGCTCTACCGTCCCAGCGCCCTGAACAGCTACCAGTTTATTGCCGTCACGGGCCTGATTATGAGCGGGGCGGCCCACCTGATTCTGCACTATTTCGTGCACCGCACGCCCGAGGGCTTCCGCTGGCTGTATTTGTGCTGGGCGGCCCTTTACGTGGTAGGCTCCCTGCTGAACCTGTTTGGCAAGCCGAGCGAAGAACACCATCACCACCACTAACAGATAGTGCTATATTAATAGTAAGGAGCAGCCATAGGTGACCACGAATGGAAACCTTATATTTCTGCTCTGCTTCTGCCCTGCTCCCGCTCGCCCAACCCGCCTTCTTTCGCTCATGTCTTTCTCTTCCGCGGCTGCGCCCAGCCTGGCTTTGGCACAGCCGCCCCTTGCCGATATTTCACCCGCCGAGAAGGCCACGCTGGCGGCCGTCGGGCTGGGGCTGCTGGCCTTGCTGGTGGCTGCTTTCGATGCCGATGCCTGGCGGGCCCGCCTTAGCCTGTACGCGGCCCTTGCCCTGATCAGCGGGGGCACACTGGCCTGGAGTTGGCTGAAGTTTGGCCGCCGGCCGGCCGGCGTGCAGCAAAATAACCTGTGGTGGCGCAGCAGCACCAGCCGCGGGGCCGTAGCCTGGGTAACGGCCGTGGTGCTGACCGGCTTTTACGTGCTGCTCTACTGGTACAGCTCCCCCGACGAGCAGGGCAACTTCGGTCTGCTCAACGGCCTAGTGCACGCTCTCGACCCGTTCAGCCAGGCGCTGCGGGCCCGCCCCGCCGACCAGTGGTTTTTGTACGGCACCTTCTACACGCTGGCCATTCTGCTGATGGGCGGCCGGGCCCTGTGGAAATACCGCCACTCGCGCTACCAGCTTATCCGGACCTTCTCGGTGATGTTCTTCCAGCTGGGCTTTGCTTTTCTGCTGCCCGGCATCCTGCAGTTTTTCCAGCAGCCCGAGTTCTATTTCACCTATTTCTGGCCCCTGAAATACGACTACCTCTTGCCCGGCACCGTGGACTACCTGGTGCAGAACGGACAGGCGCTGGGCGTGTTCATGGTGTTCTGGGGCGCGGTAATGTCGTTGCTGGCCACGCCGGTGCTCACCTATTTCTACGGCAAGCGCTGGTACTGCTCCTGGGTGTGCGGCTGCGGCGGCCTGGCCGAAACCGCCGGTGACCCTTACCGCCAGCTTTCCGACAAAAGCCGCGCGGCCTGGCGCTGGGAAGTACGCCTGATTTACCCGATTTTGGGCCTGATTATCCTCGTAACGGTGGTCATGTGGCTGAACTACGTGCTGCAGGGCGCCATTCTGGGCAGCCTGGCCGATGGGCTCTACCGCTTCTACGGCTTCGTAATTGGAGCCGTGTTTTCGGGGGTTGTCGGGGTGGGGTTCTACCCGCTGATGGGCAGCCGGGTGTGGTGCCGTTTTGGGTGCCCGATGGCGGCCTACCTGGGGCTGCTGCAGAAGCACTTTTCCCGCTTCCGCATCACCACCAACGGTGGGCAGTGCATCAGCTGCGGCAATTGCTCGAACGTCTGCGAAATGGGCATCGACGTGAAGCAGTACGCCCAGCGTGGCGAGCCAATTATCCGGGCCTCGTGCGTGGGCTGCGGCCTGTGCAGCACGGCCTGCCCGCGCGGGGTGCTCAACCTGGAAAACGGCCCGCGCGAGGGCCGCTACCAGGCTTCTTCGCTTATTCACGCAGATAGTCTGCGCATACTATCGTAGCTGCTATGCGCCTCGCCGGTTGTTGTCGGTTTCTGGTTGTGCTGGTCGTGAGCGGGCTTTCGGCCTGCCAGACGGCCTTCGTCCGCTATGAGTTTCCGGTGCGTAGCGGCACGCCAACCAGTGCGCGGCCGGGCACCCACAGCGCCCAGACCGGCGTACCCATCCGCCCCTGGAGCCCCAGGCCGGATTTTTTGGCAGCGGAGCCGGACGACGAGCCAGCGCCAGGCCAAGCCGCAGCGGCTTGGCCACCTCCCGCCCCGTTTCGGGGGTTTTCCGATGCCCGCGTGGTAGGCCTGCGCTTTGCCGCCGATACGGCCACCGTGGCCCTGGCCCGCTTGCGCGCCCTGCCCCAGCCCAGCCCCAAGATTCAGCGGGCCGAGGACGAAGGCGTGCTACCGCCCGGCGTGGTCTGGATTGGGGACCGGTTTCAGATGGACGAGGTGGAAGTGCCCAACGTGGAGTGGCAGACGTTTCTGCATAGCCTGGACAAAACCAAGTCGGCTGCGGAAATCAAGCTGTATTTGCCTGATTCGACGGTGCAGCCTGTGCGCGGCTACTTCACCAATCCGTTTTACCGGCTCTACCCCGTAGTGGGCATTAGCTACGAGCAGGTGCTGGAATACTGCCGCTGGCGCAGCCGCACCGTAACCAGGCTACTGAACGAAACCCGCGGCATCCGGAGCCCCCGCGACCCAAACTACGTGCGCGTGACCTACCGCCTGCCCACCGAGGCCGAGTGGGAGTTTGCGGCCCATTACGGCACCAAGCTGCCCTACGCCTACGAGGTATCGGTGGCCGAGGTGAATGTGAATCCCAAAGCGGCCGACTACCTGCGCCACCGCTCGGGCAGCCCCAACTCCCCGGCCCAGATCCGGCGCGACATTCAGGCCTTCAACCGCCAACGCCCGGAAATTGTGATGTTCAACTGCCGCCGCGAAGCACCCTATTTTCTGGCGGCTTCCACGCCCAGCTACGTCTACGATTTGCCGGTCAACGGCCTGGGCCTCTACCACATGACGGGCAACGTAGCCGAGCTGGTGCAGGAACAGGGCGTTACGAAGGGCGGCAGCTACCAGGACCGGCTGACCGAGTGTGCCATCCGGGAGTGCGGCTCCTACCAGGGCCCGGCGGCCCATATCGGCTTCCGCGCCGTCTGCGACATCGAGTTTCCCAACCAGGCCCCGCTGGCCACGTCGCGCAAACCCTAGGAACCGCTGCTGCTTTACTTCAGAAACGCCAGTAGCGCCTCCCGGAACCGGGCAAACGCCTCCAGGTGCGGAATGTGGCCCACTTTATCCAGCGCCACGAGCTTGGCCCCTTTGATCTGGGTGGCCGTGCGCCGGCCCAGTTCGGGGTATTGGCCCATGCGGCCCAGCACGCCAGGGTCTTTTATCAGGCCCTTGCCCACCACCGTACGGTCGTCCTGGCCGATGATGAGCAGCGTGGGCGCCTGCACCCGGCTGAATTCGTAGCTGACCGGCTGCTGGTAAATCATGTCGAACGTCAGGGCGTTGGCACGGGCTACCGTGGCGAAGTCCGGGCTTTTGGTTTGGGCGGCCAGGGGCAGCAGCCACTGGTCGTGGGCCTTGGGGTAGCCGCCGGGGTAATAGGTAGCGTGGTATTTCCGGATGCTTTCTTCGGTGCTTTTGCGCTCGGTGGCTTCGGCTTGGTCGACGGTCTGAAATGGGACGCCCACGCGGTAGTCTTCCAGCCCAATCGGGTTTTCGAGCACCAGCTTTTCCGTGGCTTCCGGGTACATCAGGGCAAAGCGCGTGGCCAGCATTCCGCCCATGCTGTGGCCCACTACCACCGCCTTTTTCACCTGCAGCGTATCGAGCAGGTACTTGGTATTGCGGGCCAGCTGGTGAAACGAGTAGTGAATATCCGGCTTATCCGACTTGCCGAACCCAATCTGGTCGGGCACGACCACGCGGAAGCCAGCAGCCGTCAGGGCATGGACCGTTTCGCGCCAGTAGGCCCCGAAGAAGTTTTTGCCGTGGAGCAGTACCACGGTGCGGCCGTTGGCTTTGGCCGCGGCGGGCACGTCCATATACGCCATGCGCATGGCCTGGCCCTCCAGCTTCAGGGGCAGATACCGGACCGGAAATGGGTATTCGTAGCCGTCGAGCGTGGCGTTGAGGACGGTGTTTTGGGCGGGGCTGAGGCGTGGGAGCAGCACGGCCAGCAGCAGAATAGACAGGAGACGGAACATTGAAAAGCAGTTGAATAAAGTGCCTGTGGTTACGCAGAAACGCCCCCAATGGCTACCTTACCTGGCCCAATCCACGCAGCTTACGCTAGGCGCTGCCGCACCTCCGCCTGGTAATCATGCATCAAATCGGTGTCCGGAGCCAGCCCGCCGGCCCGGTTGAAGTGCTGCCGGTGGTAGCCGGTGCAAACGGAGGAGGCAGCCCGTTACCGTTCTAAAAACGACCTTTGCCACGAAGGCTATTGGGTATCTAGTGGCCTTCCGTACAACCTAGCGCGTAATGTAAATTGCTTTGTCTAATGGCCTCAGATCAAAAATTTGTCGACTTTATACTGGATCAGCTGGATGCAGCAGGACAGGTCAGCTCCAAAAAAATGTTTGGAGAATACGGTCTGTATTGGGAGCAGAAGTTATTTGCGCTTGTGTGCGACAACAAACTATACCTCAAGCCCACCGTATTGGGGCGGGCCTATTTGCATGAGGCTGTGGAAGCGGCGCCCTACCCAGGAGCAAAACCGAGCTTTTTAATCGAGGAGGGGCTGGAAGACCGTGAATGGCTGCAAAAGCTAGTCAGTCTCACGGTTGAAGAATTGCCCCAACCCAGGCCAAAAAAACAGAAGTAGCCGCCAGCGTAGGGGTACTATCCGGTCCGGGACATGCTCTGGCAGCCTATCTACTTGCAGGCCGGCATTTATCAACCCGCTGGCGGTTGGCTCAGCGCCCCCGGCTGCCGCAGCAGCAGCTCGATGGTGCGCGTGTCCTCATTGCTCCACATCACGCTGCGGATGCTGTCGACGTCCATTACGCTGTGGCCATCGGCTTCCCCAAACTGGGTGTACACTTCCAGCAGCAGTTCCTCTTCGGTGAGGCGGGCCACATAGCCGTAAAAGCTGGTTTCGGAGTGGGTTTCCAGCTGCAGCAGCTGGCGCGCCTGCCGGGCCCGCTCCAGCAGGGCCGGAATGGTCAGGTACGCATCGGCCAGACCGTCGGGCGCGGCCGGCAGGGCATACACCACTTCCGGATTATGCTCCTTAAACTCAATCAGGCGCACGTAGCGGTCATCGAAATGCACCTGGGTCACGGCCGCCATGCTGATAGTTTGCACGCTGGTCGGCAGGCCCTGGCGCGTAAGGGTGCGCAACACCAGCAGCTCGGGGTTGTGGCTGAGCACGTAGCCCAGAAACATGGGCCCGCCGGTCTGGATGGCCACCACGCGGCGGCTGCGCTGGGCCCGCTCCAGCATATCGGTCAATAAAGCTCCCATTCAGTCGTATTTCGTGTTTTTCTACTCTAATTGCGGCTACCTGGGTTGTTGCGCCAAATCGGCCAGTACTTCCTTGGCGGTGCTGACGTGGTCGGTGGCCCGGTTCATGGAGTTGAAGATATACTGGATAACCCCGTTTTTGTCGATGACGAAGGTAACGCGGCCGGGCAAGATGCCGAGCAGGGCGCGGGGTACGGCATAGAGCCGGCGCACCCGGGCGCCCACGTCGGCCAGCAGCGGAAACGGCAGGCGGTGCTTCTGGGTAAAGCGCTGGTGCGACAGTTCCGTGTCGGAGCTGATGCCTACCACCTCGGCGCCCAGGTCCTGAAAATCCTCGTACTGGTCGCGGAACGAGCAGGCCTCGGCCGTGCAGCCGGGCGTGTCGTCCTTGGGGTAGAAATAGAGCACAATGCTGCGCTTGCTGCGCTGCTCGGAAAGGCGGAACGTGTCGCCGGTAGTGGTTTTAAGGGTAAAATCGGGGGCTTGGTCACCTACTTGCAGCATATACTACGCGGTATGAGCGGGGAAGAAAACGGGGCTGAGAACTATTCGGCCGGCTTCAGGTTAGCACCTGAGCTGAACCGTTAAACGGATAACGGCGCCGATGGTGCATCTTTGCCGACGCATTGGGGCCTTTATGTACCCCGGATGCTGCCTCTTTTTTTGCTGGCGGGGTTTCTGCCGGCTTCTTTTTGCTTCCATGCCCGATTTGCCCCGCGCGCCGCGTATTCACGTCATCATCCCGGCCTACAACGAAGAAAAGTCCATCGGTCTGGTGCTGGCCGAAATTCCGGCGGGCTTGGTGCACGAGGTGATTGTGGTCGACAACAACTCCCGTGACAATACCGGCGCGGTAGCCCAGGCGGCCGGGGCCACGGTGCTGCGCGAAAACCGGCCCGGCTACGGCTCGGCCTGCCTCTGCGGCATGGCCTACAGCTACGGTCGGTCCGCCGCCGAGCAGCCCGACATTATCGTATTCCTGGACGGCGACCATTCCGACTACCCCGCCGATATGCCCGCCGTGCTGGCCCCGATTCTGCGCGGCGAGGCCGATATGGTCATTGGCTCCCGCGCTTTGGGCGAGCGGGAAAGCGGCTCGATGCTGCCCCAGCAAATCTTCGGCAACTGGCTGGCTACTACCCTGCTACGCCGCCTCTACAAGGTCCGCTACACCGACCTGGGTCCGTTCCGGGCCATTGGGGCCGAGGCCCTGCGCAATCTGGGCATGCAGGATACCACGTATGGCTGGACCGTGGAAATGCAGCTCAAGGCCGCCAAGCAGCGCCTGCGCACCCAGGAAGTACCCGTGCGCTACCGCCGCCGCATCGGCATTTCCAAGGTGTCGGGCACGGTGAAAGGCACGCTCGGGGCCGGCTACAAGATTTTGTGGACGATTTTTAAGTATTTGTAGCTCACCCCGGCCCCTGCTGTGTTGATTTGTTTGTTGCCCTGCTTCTGCCGATGAAAGAGCTGGAAATTCTGCTGCTGGTTCTCTACGGACTGTGCCTGCTCTTTATCCTGGGCTTTAGCCTCACCCAGTTTCACCTCACGCGCCTGGCCCGCCGCGCGTTTCGCCAGCCGGCCCCGGCCCTGCCGCCCGCCCCGGCGCAGTGGCCGCGCGTCACGGTGCAGCTGCCGCTCTACAACGAGGTGTTCGTAGTGGAGCGTATCATCACGGCCGCCGCCGGGCTCGACTACCCGCTCGACCGGCTTCACATTCAGGTGCTCGACGACTCCACCGACGAAACCGTGGCCCTGGCTGCTGCCGCCGTGGCGCGCTTCCGGGCCCGGGGCCTGGGCATCGACCACGTGCGGCGGCCCGGCCGGGAGGGCTACAAAGCCGGGGCCCTGGCCTACGGCCTGACGCAGACCCAAGGCGAGTTTATTGCCATTTTCGACGCCGACTTCGTGCCCGAACCCGACTTTCTGCGCCGCACCGTGCCGCACTTTACCCGGCCCGAAATCGGGGTGGTGCAAACCCGCTGGACCCACCTCAACGAAAACGACTCCTTGCTCACCCAGCTGCAGGCTTTCGGGCTGAACGCCCACTTTCTCATCGAGCAGGTGGGCCGCAACCTGGGCGGGCACTTCATCAACTTCAACGGAACCGGGGGCGTATGGCGGCGGCAGTGCATTGAGGACGCCGGCGGCTGGCACGCCGATACGCTCACCGAAGACCTCGACCTGAGCTACCGGGCCCAGCTGCGCCACTGGCAGTTTGTGTACTTGCCCCGCGTGCAGGCCCCGGCCGAGCTGCCCGCCGCCCTCGACGCGCTGAAGTCGCAGCAGTACCGCTGGACCAAGGGCGCCGCCGAAACGGCCCGCAAGCACCTGGCAGCCGTGCTGCGCTCGGGCCACAAGCCGAGCACCAAGCTGCACGCCGCGTTTCATCTGCTCAACAGCACCGTGTTTGTGGCAATTCTGCTCATGGCCCTGCTGAGCGTGCCGCTGGTGCTGATCCGGGAGTTTGTGCCCGAGTTCAAGCCGGTGTTCCGGCTGGCGTCGGTGTGCATTCTGGGGTTTGTGCCGCTTATCTACTACTTCTACACCGCCTGGCGCCTCGATCATCCAGATACGGCCTGGTGGCGGTTCGGGCCCCGGTTCGGGCTGTTCCTGGCCGTGTCGATGGGCCTTTCCCTGCACAACAGCCGGGCCGTGCTGGCCGGCCTGGGCCGGCAGCCCACGGCCTTCATCCGGACTCCCAAAAGCGGCTCGGGGCCGCAGCAAGGAGGCCCATCCGGGCGCTACCGCACCCGCAGCTTCAGCGCCCTGACCGTGCTGGAAGGCATGCTCACGCTGTATTTTGTGCTGGGACTGGGGCTGGGAATATACTTTGGCAATTACGGGCTGCTGCCCTTCCACACCCTGCTGGCACTGGGCTTCGGCCTGGTGTTCTACTACTCGGTGCGGCACAACCGCGCGGCGCTATGAAACCGGGGCGCGGCACGGCGGGGCAGCTGGTGGCTATTCTGGGCACTTTGAGTGCCTACGCGGCCCTCGCCTACGCCACGCCCCGGCCCTATTTTGGGCAGCTGCTGGCTTGCTACCTGCTGGCTTTTGCGGGCTACGCCTGGCTGCTGTGGCGGCCCCTGCCCCTGCGCTACGGCCTGCTGCTGGCCCTGGCCGGCCGCCTGCTGTGGTTGCCGGCCCTGCCCGCCCTCTCCGACGACTACCACCGCTTCCGCTGGGATGGGCAGCTGGTAGCCGAGGGACAAAACCCCTACCGGTACCGCCCCGCAGAAGTAAGGCAACAAATCGACCCTTCGACAGCGCCCGAGCATCGGGCCCTGCTTGCGCTGTATCCGCGGCTCAACTCGCCGCAGTACTACTCCGTGTACCCGCCCATCAGCCAGGCGGTTTTCGCGGTGGCCAGCCGGCTTTTTCCAACCAGTGAGCGGGGCTTTGTGCTGGTGCTGCGGCTGTGCATTATCCTGGCCGAAACGGCTACGGCCGGCCTGTTGCTGGTCCTGCTGCGGCGCTTCGAGCTGCCCCGGCAACGGGCTATGCTGTACTTGCTGAATCCGCTGATTATCGTGGAGCTTACCGGCAACCTGCACTTCGAGGCCCTGATGATCTGCGGCCTGCTGGCGGCGCTGTGGGCCTTTACCCACGGCCGCTGGGTGCTTTCGGCCCTGGCGCTGGCCGGGGCGGTGGCCACTAAGCTGCTGCCCCTGCTGCTGCTGCCGTTGCTGCTGCGCCGGCTGGGCGGGGCGCGTTTTCTGGGGTATTCGGCCGTTACAGGACTGGGCCTGCTGCTGCTGTTCGCGCCATTTCTGTCGGCAGAATTAGTGCAGAATCTAAGCCGTAGTCTGGATTTGTACTTCCACAAATTCGAGTTCAACGCCAGTATTTACTACCTGCTGCGCGCCCTGGGGTACTGGCAGACGGGCTACAACCAGATTGCCCGCCTGGGCACCCTGCTGGCCGTGGCCACCGGCAGCATCGTGGTGCTGCTGGCCCTCACCGAAAAGCGCCCAACCTGGGCCTCGCTGCCGCAGGCGCTACTCTTCACCCTCACCGGGTATTTTGCCCTGGCTACCACCGTGCACCCCTGGTACCTGACCACGCTGGTAGCCCTGAGTGTGTTCAGTTGCTACCGCTACGCCCTGGTGTGGTCGGCCGTGGTGCCGCTGTCCTACGCGGCCTACCAGACGGCGGCGTACGCGGAAAACCTCTGGCTCGTGGGGCTGGAATACGGTGTGGTGAGCGGCGTACTGCTCTGGGAACTCAGGAACAGGAACCCCAGGGCGGCCGAATTGGCTTAGTGCGTCCAGTAGGCGTAGCGCCGCACGCTTTTGAGCTGCAGGGTGCGCCCGTCCCAGGTAGTCTGGCGCAGCAGCACGTTCGGGTATTTACGGGCAAACCAGTACACGTTTTCTTTCTCCTCATCCAGCTGCACGCGCACTTGCCAGGCGGGTTCGGGCGTATCGGCGGCCGGCGCTGCCGTTACCTGCAGGCGCGCCCGGTAACTTACCGGGGCCGTGGCCTTGCTGGTTTGCTGCAGCTCCAGAATGGTGGCGGCTAAGGCGGGCGTCTTCTCGAAGCGTAGGGCGCGCAGGGTGTAGGGCAGGGCATCTTCCAACAGCACGTCGCGGCGCAGCTGGCGCTGCCCGGCTCCCTGAGTGTCCCAGTACGAGTTGTAGGTTTCCGTGTACTGGTCGCCCTCGTCGGTAATGGCTTTGAAAGTAGTGCCGCACCATTCCTGCGACGAACTGGTGAGCTTGTGCAGGCTGATGGGCTGGTCGCGGCGGAAAAAAAGGGACGTCAGGAAGTGATACGGGTACTGGTCGGTCGGAATGCGGCAAAACTGGTTGACCTTGAGCACCGGGAACATGTCGGCACGCTGGTAGGTGTCGGTCTTGACGTTGAACTCCTGGTTGAATTCTTCCTTAACCGTTATCTGGGTGTACTCGAATTGCCGTGGCTTATTATAAATCACCCGCTCGGCCTCATACACCGCTACTTCGGCCAGCCCATCCTCCCAGAGCTTGTCCATGGCCCACTGGGTATTGAAGTACACATCCAGACTGCTCAGAGCGTTGGCCGACGAGGCCGACACGCGCCCGTCAGGTCGTTTTTCACCATCCTCGGCCGTGCAGGCAGTCAGGCCAAGCCCCAGGGCCAGCAGCGGCACAACTGCCAAAACACAACGAGAGGAAGCAGACATAGGGGCGGGTGAAGCTGAACAGGCGCTAAAGTACGAGCAAATAGCCGCCGTGTTTTCAACGCCCCCTTTATTCTACCGCCCGCCAAGCCTGCAGGTCCTCTTCCGTGTCTACGTCGCGCAGCACGGGCAGCTGGTGCACCCGCAGGTTCAGTTGCCGGGCATCGGCCAGCAGCTCGGCCAGCACCGAGTCGGTGCTCCAGGTTTTATTCTGAAAAAACGCGGGCTGCAGCCGCTGCATCCCCAGCAGATAATAGCCCCCATCAGCGGCCGGCCCCACCACCACCTCGTGGGTGCGCAGCGCGGCAAACGCCTCCCGCACGTGCCCCGCCGACAAGGTGGGGCAGTCGGTGCCGATGATAACGGCGGCCGTGGCGCCCTGCCCGAAGCTGTAGGCAAACGCGGCCTGCATGCGGGCCCCCAGGTCGAGGCCCGATTGAATGTGCTCCTCGTAGCCGGGCCAGAACGGGGCCGCACCACCCGGTTTTTCCTCCGCCAGCCACACCAGCCGGCGCACGGGCAGCTCGGCCGTTACGGCGTGGGTATGGGCCAGCAACTCTTCGTAGACGGCCAGGGCGGCCCCGTCGCCAATGGTGCGGGCCAGGCGGGTTTTTACCCGGCCCAGCTCGGGCTGGCGCGCAAAAACAAGTAAGTGCTGATTCAAGTGGCTAAAAAGAATTTGAAACCGGCCGGGCCCGGCTGTTTACTGGTACACTTTATTGCCGCGGCTCAGCCACGGTCCCCACAGCGCCGAATACGGATGGATATTTTGGGTCGGCCCCTGGGCATTGTAGACGGGCAGCCCCTGGTTGACCCACTGAAAGATACCGCCGTACAGGTTTTGTACCCGCGTGAAGCCCAAGGCCTTGAGCCGCTCACCCACCTTTTCGCTGCGGTAGCCCACCGAGCAGTAAACCACTACCCTGCGCGTGCGGGGCACGCTGGCAAAGGTGGCTTTCTCATAGTGGTCGAAGTCGACGAACCGGGCGCCGCGCAGGTGGCTGACGGCGTATTCGGCCGGCGTGCGGGTGTCGAGCAGCAGCACCGAGTCGGGGTTGACGCGCAGCTGCTGGGCCAGCGCGGCCGGCCAGATAACCGGCACCGTGTTGCGGTAGAGGGTGCGCAGCAGCTGGTCGTAGGCCGGGTTGTCGCCCGACTGCGCGTTGGAGCCGCAGGCCGACAAGAGCAGCGCCCACACAGCACCGGCAAATCGTTTGATGGAGGCTTTCATTACAGGCGTTGCCGGGCGCAAAAAAGAGGTAAATGCACTGGAAAAGGCGGGAAATACACCTACGGGAACAAGCCCCGCACCGGACTTTCCCGCCCCTCCGGCTTACATGGATAGTTCTTTGGCCTTGTTCATCATCTGGACCCCGTGCACCAGGGCCGCCCCACCCTTGATGGCGGCGGCCACGTGCACGGCTTCCATCATCTGGGCCTCGTCGGCACCTTTCTGCAGTGAGTCGGTGGTGTAGGCATCGATGCAGTAGGGGCACTGCACGGCGTGGGCCACGGCCAGGGCAATCAGCGCCTTTTCCCGCTCGGTGAGGGCCCCATCCTTGAATACTTCACCGTAGTAGTCGAAAAACTTGCGGCCCAGTTCCGGCTGCCATTCCGAGATATTGCCAAATTTGGCCAGGTCGGCCGGGTTGTAGTAGGTTGACTTTTCCATGGTGGGGAAATTAGAGGAAGTGAAAGCTCAAGGTGGGAAAAAACCGGCTGTGATTGTACAACGCAGTTGCCCTACCGCCGCGGCGCTTACCGCTGCCGCACCCGAATAACGACGCGCTCCTCGTTTTCACTGGTCAGCGGCGTCACCTCAATGTCATCGGCTTCGTCGAAGTAAGCCGCCAGCCCGCGGATAATACCTACGGCCAGGGCCCCCATCCGGCGCTCCGACTCGTACTCCACCCGCAGCTCCTTTTCCGATAGGCGCGTGACGTGCAGAATGGGCGGACGCGTGCCCGGGGCATCGCGCCGAACGGCTCCGTGCATGGCTTCCTCGGTGTTTTCAATCATTTCCAGGGTGCCCCAGCCCGGCTGTACGTAGCGTTTGTAGACCAGCATCAGGTCGGGCACCAGAAACTCGCCGAACTTCTCCTGCAGCTGCACGGCCGGAATACCGGTCATGATGGCGGCCTGCCCGACCAGCGCAAAAATGTGCTCGTCGGGGTACACGGTCATCATGTCGAAGTCGGCGCTGGGCAGCCCCGACAGCTCGACCAGCTTCAGCCAGGTGCTGTGGTCGTACTGGGTTTGCACAAAGCGCTTGAGCAGATTAATAATGGAGCCGTGCACGAAAAAGGGGAAAGGATGAAGGTACAAAGCTACGCAACCCGCCCCAACTACGGCCTAACTTGGCGGACTACCGGGGCCTGGGAAAATGCAGCAGCCCCGGAAAAAGCCAAAAGCAGGCTTCCTCCGGGGCTGCTAGGTGTGCCTACGGCTAGAACTTGCCGATAACCGTCAGGGTCGAAAGCGTCGGGTTTTCGCTACCGCCCTCGGGCTCTACCGTCATGGCAAACGCCTCAGCATTGGTCACGTCCTTCATCTGCTGGATACTGTCGCCGGCGGTGGTAGCCGCCGCCAGTACGCCTGCATCCACGGGCGTGCCTTTGTCCATGGCCCAGAGCTGATACTGCTTGCCCTGGGGCAGCGTGGGTAGGTTGCGCACGTCCACGTATACCGCTTTCGTGGCTTTGTTATAAAGCACGCGGGCCTTAGCTTCGGGCGCCGTAGGCGTACCGGCCAGGTCCACGGCCCGGAACTGCTCATTGCGCAACACGGCCAGTTCCTGCGTCCGGGTGTCGAGGCGCTTTTCTACGGCCTGCATAGTCGAAGCCACGCGCGTCTGATCGGCTTGCAGGGCCACGAGCTGGGTTTCACTGTCCTGCCACCGATTGTACAAAATCAGGTTGGCCGCCGCGCTCAGCACCAGCAAGGCTACCGAGGCCGCCATCATCCAATTAAACCCGGATGCTGCAACTTCTTCCGCCGGCTGGACCGAGGCAATGGGCCGCACTACCGTTTCCGGGGCAGCCGCTGCGACGGGAGCCGCCGGGGGCGTCGTAGTGTCGGCGCCGTGAATAGCGGCCTGAAAGCCTGCCAGCACCCGTTCGCGCATCCCGGCGGGCGGGGTTTGCGTATGCGCCTGAGCATAGCTTTCCAGGCCCTGCTGAATAAGGGTGAGTTCCTGCCTGACTTCCGGGTAGTCGGCAGCGTAGCGCTCCACTTCGGCGCGCTGCGCCGGGTCGAGTACGCCCAAGACGTATTCCTCTAGAATACCGGATTCGATGTAGTCCTGAATGTTCACGATTATCGAATCAGTTTTGCAAGTACTTTGATGGCCGCCCGGGCCCGGGTTTTCACCGTTCCCAGCGGCAGGTTGAGTTCGTCAGCCACTTCGCTTTGTGTAAATCCGCCAAAATAAAGCAGGTCAATGATTTGCTTTTGCTCCGGAGCAAGCTTGTTGGTCATTTCCTGCAAACCAATGTGCTCAGGCCGGAACGTAGGAGTGGCGGCCTGGCGCAGCGCTGCACTCTCTTCGATAGGCTGCATACGACTACCTACGCGGTATTGTCGGGAGCGGATTTTGTCGATTGCCAAATTGCGCGAAACATTCAGCACCCAGGTAAACAGCCGTCCTTTGGACGGGTCGTAGGACTGAAACGAGTTCCAGATCTTGACCAGGCTTTCCTGCAGGACGTCTTCGGCTATTTCCTCTTTTTTGACAATGCGCAGGATGACGCCATATAAAGCCGATGCATACTTATCGTAAAACAACGTCATGGCCGATTCATCCCGGTCGCGTAACCGCTGCACGAGCAGGTCCTCGGAGGTAGATGTCGGTGATTCGGGAGTGGTGGGAGACACAGGGGAACAGCTATGAAGGGCGAACAGCACGTAGGCTACATGCCACTGATGAGACGAAAGTACACTTTAAAGATTATTTGGCGGCACATTGGCGGTTTGAAAGCGTAGCAAAGGAAGTGGCAACCCTTCTACGGCTGTGCTTGCCCAAAGCTACATCGGCGCAAACCTATGTTGTGCCTAACAGTACCATCTTCCAGTTGTTTTTAATCCTTTGACTCTGCTTTTCCCCTTTTGCCATGGCGATAGAATCATTCAATCCTTATACCGGCAAGGTGCTGCGGCGCTTCCGGGCCTTCTCCTGGGTTAAAACCGAGCGGATTCTGGGCCAGGCCCACCGGGCCGCCGCCACCTGGCGCGAGTCGTCGTTTGTGGAGCGCCGCCGCCTGATGCACCGCGCCGCCGAGCTGCTGCGCGCGCGGCAAGACGAGCTGGCCCGGCTCATGGCCCTGGAAATGGGCAAGCCCGTCGCCGATGGCCGGGCCGAAATCCAGAAGTGCGCCCTGACCTGCGACTACTACGCCGACCACGCCGAGGAATTCCTGCGCGACGAGGACATCAAAACCGAGGCCCGGCGCAGCTTCATTGCCTACGAGCCCCTGGGCGTGGTGCTGGCCATCATGCCCTGGAACTTCCCGTTCTGGCAGGTCATCCGGTTTGCCGCCCCGGCCCTGATGGCCGGCAACGTAGGCCTGCTCAAGCACGCTTCCAACGTGCCCCAGTGCGCCCTGGCCCTGGAAAGCATCTTCCACGACGCAGGCTTCCCTCCCGCTACCTTCCGCACCCTGCTCATCGGCTCCGATCTGGTGGAAAAGCTGCTGCAGGACGACCGGGTGAAGGCGGCCACGCTCACGGGCAGTGAGGAGGCCGGCTCGAAAGTGGCCGCCACAGCCGGAGCCCAGATCAAGAAAACGGTGCTGGAACTGGGCGGCTCCGATGCCTTCGTGGTGCTGGCCGATGCCGACCTGGAGCTGGCGGCCAAAACCGCCGCCCAGGCCCGCATGGTCAACTCGGGGCAGAGCTGCATTGCGGCCAAGCGCTTCATCGTCGACAAATCCATCGTGAAGCCGTTTATCAGTCAGCTCAAAACTCACCTGCTGGCCCTACGCACCGGCGACCCGCTCGACGAAGCCACCCAGTACGGCCCCCTGGCCCGCCCCGACCTGGCCGACGAGCTAACCAAGCAGGTGCAGGACTCGGTGCAGGCCGGGGCCCGCGTGGAGCTGTTCGGCGGGCAGGCCAAGCCCGGCACGGCCCTGTTCCGCCCCATGATACTGGCCAACGTGAAGCCCGGGCAGCCGGCCTACTACGAGGAGCTGTTCGGACCGGTGGCCATTATCATGGAAGCCCGCGACGAAGCCGATGCTGTGCGCCTGGCCAACGACTCGCGCTTCGGCCTGGGCGGCTCGGTCTGGACCCGCGACGCCAAGCGTGGCGAAGCCGTGGCGCGGCGCATCGAGTCGGGGGCCGTGTTCGTGAATGCTATGGTAAAGTCGTCGCCGGAAATGCCGTTCGGGGGCGTTAAAAAATCGGGCTACGGCCGGGAGCTGTCCTACCTCGGCATCCGGGAGTTCGTCAACCAGAAAAGCATCTGGGTGGCCGGCGAGGCCCCGGTGGCAAAGAAAAAAGTGGAGTAAGACTAAGGTACTAATGTGGGGAATGTGGTTTGAATGTGAGAAATGTGAGTGAATGTGTCCTTGCGAGGCTTAAGCCGTGGCAAGGCATCCTCTGGCAATGACAAACTCCTTTGCACCAGAAAGCCCTTTATTCCAGTCGGAGTAAAGGGCTTTTCACATTAGAAGGCTCCACCCATTTCAGCGGACCGATTGCTTCGCTCTGCTCGCTATGACACGGGTTAGCACAGTCCCCACATTTAGCACCTTCAAATTACATTCCCACATTAGCAATACCCGAGCAGCTTGTAGGTCAGGTAGCCGGTTATTTCGTGCAGTAGGTGGCTCCAGCGGCCAAAGGCGCTGGCATCGGGGAGCCAGTAGCTGGGCGTCCGGATGGGGTCACTGGTGCGGTAGTCGGCCGGAAATGGGGTGGGCTGCAGGCCAACTTTCCGAAAGCAGGCCAGGGCGCGCCGCTGGTGAAAGGCGGAGGTAATCAGCATGATGCTCTTGATTTCCGGATGCTGGGCCAGCAGCTTTTTGGTGTTCAGAGCATTTTCGCGGGTGTTGCGGCTAGCCTCCTCCACCAGAATATTCCGGGCCGGCACGCCCGCCAGGCGCAGCAGCGTCGCTAGGTCGTGGGCCTCGGTATGTACTACTTTGCGGATCGAGCCCGAGCCGCCACTGACGATAATATACTTGATGCGGCCGGCCCGGTAGAGCCACAGCGTGTGGGTCAGCCGGTCGGCGCCCTCCCCCAGATACACCCGGTCGTGGGGCGACTTCAGGGGGCGCGTCACGCCAGTGAGCAGCACGCCCGCGTCGTGGGGGGCCAGGGTGCGCAGGCCCACCGGGGGCATTTCCCAGGCCAGGTACGCCTCGTTGATCAGGCCGCTGTTAGTACCGATAAAGGTGAGAGTCAGGGCCGAAATAAGAAAGCCGCGCTGCCACCGCGGATGACGGCGGCTGAGCAACGCGGCGGCCAGCAGAGCCAGCAGCCACACGGCGGGCTCCAGCACAAACGGCAGAAATTTGGAGAGGAGAAAAAACACGGCCGCGAAGCTAGGGTAAATTAGCCGCCCCTGGGCCTAAAGCAGCAAAAATGCAACAGAAACGTTGCCAGCTCCGGCCAGCAGAGCCCAGGCGTCTTTGTGCCGGCGCATCAGTTGCTCTGGGGCAGAAACGCGCGCAGGCGCTCCAGCATGCCCTGCACTTCGGCCTCGGTCGTCAGCGTGTCGCATTCCAGGATGCGGCCCTGGCAGTAGCTCACAAAAAACGGTGCTACTTTCTGCTGCATCAGTTTCTTGGCTACCGGGCTTTCCTCGGAGGCCAGCCTTAGGAACAGGATGGTCTGGTAAGGCTCATCGTCGGCAAACTGGGCGAAAGGCGGGGCCAGCAGCTCGCACGTGGCGCAGTTATCCGACGTGAACTTGGCAAACACCTTCAGGTGCTCGTGGGTGTAGCGGCGCAGGCCTTCGTCGTTGGTTTCGTAGATGCGCTGGCGGTCTGTTTCTTTCATAAGCGGGCAATGCGTACGGGGCTCGGAACCGGAATTTCGGGTGATAGGCAGACAACCAAGCCGCCCCGGAAATTCCCATCCGGGGCGGCTTGGTCCGCGTTTTCAGGCAAGAATGTGCCTACGCTTTCTTCAGCATCATGGTGCGGATGTAGCGCACTGGGGCGCTGCCGTAGCTGAGAAACTGCTCGTTGAAGGCCTTCAGGTCGAACTTGCTGCCCTGCTCCTTTTTCAGCTCCTGGCGCAAATCGTAGATTTCGGTGTAGCCGGTGAAGTAGCTGCTCAGCTGCACCTGGCTCAGCGTCGCGCGCAGCCACTTGTTGGTAGCCTCCGACTTCTCCTGGAACCCGTCGCGCATGAGCTGATTCACGATGCTGGCCTCGGAGGCGTTGTTCACCTGGATTTCGTGGTCGATGATGGCGTTGATGGTCACGCGCATATTCCACTTGTCCCACATCAGCCACATTTCGTCGGTGTTGCCGCCGTAGCCGCTTTCCAGCATCATGCGCTCGGCGTACACGGCCCAGCCCTCAATCATAGCCCCGTTGCCGAAGATGGATTTGATGAGCGAGGGGGAGCGGTTGGCATACACCAGCTGGGTGTAGTGACCCGGAATAGCCTCGTGGATGTTCAGAATCTGGAGCGTGTACTCGTTGTATTCGCGCAGGTAGCTCTCCGCATCGGCCGCCGACTGCCCGTCGAGGGGCTCCACGTTGTAATAGGTGTTGGCGGCCTTATCGTAGGGGCCTGGGGCCGACACCGAAGCTCCGGCTCCGCTGCCGCGCATGTAGAGCGGGGTTTCGCGCACCACCAACGGCTTGGTGGGGTCCTGGGTCAGCAGCTTTTTATCGTTCACGAACTGCACCAGGGCCGGAATCTGGGCCTTCACCGCATCCACGAAGCCGGCCTGGGTGGCGTGCTTTTCCGAGAGCTTGCCAATTACCAGCTTCACGGCCGCCAGCGAGTCGGTGGGCAGGGGCTGGCCGGCAAAATACTTGGGCCAGAGGCGCGCGGCCCGCTTTTTCATGTCGCGCAGCAGCTCGGCTTTGTGCGTCAGGGCCTTCTGATACACCTGGTCGGCGGAGTAGCTGCTCTGAATGTCGTAGTAGAACTTCCGGTCGTAGAGCGCCTTACCCAGGCGGAAGCTGCGGAACTTGCCGGCCGGCAGCACCTCGTTCTGCAAAAAGGCAATGTAGTTCTGCACCACCAGCCTAGTGGTAGCTACCCGGTCACGGAAGTCCTTTTTCTCCCGCTCCGAGAGCTTCGAGCGGTTGAGCGAGTCAAGCAAAGCCGGCCCGAACACGTCCAGGGCGCCCTTGTTCTGCTTAATGGCCAGATCGGTATGCTCCCGGGTGGGGTTCTGAATGTTGTCTTCGGCGGCGGCGTAATAATCGGCGGCGCGGGATATTTTCAGCGAAATGCTGCGCAGACGGCGGTCCAGGGGCTGGTAGCGGCCGTTCAGAATCTCGGCCACCGACGAGCCCAGGTTGTAGGCAGCCGGGTTCCATTGCCAGTCGCGCAGCGTGTCGGCGTACCAGCGCGAGCTGTTCAGGTAGTTCTCAATCAGCCGGAAGTCGGTCTGGTTATTCACCGACAGCTCCCCGACCGGAAAGGCTGCCAGCTGCTGGCGCACCCGGGCCTGCACGGCGGCTTCGGTCTGGCGGCGGCCGGCGTTGGGCACCACCAGCAGCGAGTCGTAGCGGTGGTAGCCCTGGCTGCTGGCCCACTCGGGGTTGTAGTACCAGAGCGAATCGATGAACTGGGCCTTGAACCGGTCGAAGTTGGCGTCGGGGGTGGGCACTTCGGCTGAGCCGGCGTGCTGGTCGGAGCCGCAGCTGCTCAGCCACAGGGCCGTAGCGCAGCCGGCGGCCACCAAAAGAAGCTTGGGCGTAAAGGGTTTGGTCATGAAGGAGGAGAAGTGAGAAAAAGCGAAAGCAAGGTAGCCCACAATGCCCCGATTTCCGCCATGCCGGGCCCCGGCTTCTTGGCTCCCAACCCCGCCGCTGGGGCCGCCTAGTACTGGTACACCACGGCGTTGATGTTCATGCCCGCCCCCACCGAGGCAAAAACGACGGTGTCGCCGGGGGCAATGTGCTGGTTGGGCAGCTGGCCTTTCTGCAGCAAGTCCAGCAGCGTGGGGATGGTAGCCACCGAGCTATTGCCCAGCCAGCCGATGGTCATCGGCATCATCTCCAGGTTGGGGCTGCCCGCGTCGTAGAGCTTGAAAAGGCGCTCCAGAATGGCAATATCCATCTTCTCGTTGGCCTGATGAATCAGGACCTTACGCACCTGCGAAAGGGGCACGTTGGCTTTGTCCAGCGCGGTTTTAACCACCAGGGGCACCTGCTGCAGGGCAAACTCGTAGAGGCGGCGGCCGTTCATCTTCATGTAGCGGTTGGGGCTTTCGGCCTCGTCCGGCGCATACGACTGCCCCATGCTCAGCAGCTCGGCGTAGTCCACGGCGTGGGTCTGGGTGTGGTGGGCCAGAATGCCGCGCGGGCCGCTCGTACTGGCTTCCAGCACGGCCGCGCCGCTGCCGTCGCTGTAGAGCATCGTGTCCCGGTCGTGGGCATCCACCACGCGCGAGAGGGTTTCGGTGCCGATAATCAGGCAGCGCCGCGCATCGCCCGAGCGGATATAGTAGTTGGCCTGAATAACGGCCTCCAGCCAGCCGGGGCAGCCAAAGGCCATGTCGTAGGCCACGCAGTTGGGGTTGCGGATGCCCAGTCCGGCCTTGATGCGCGAGGCCAGGGAAGGCACCAGATCCACGCGGTTGCTGCCGGCCGTCACGTCGCCGAAGTTGTGGGCCACGATGAGGTAGTCCAGGGTTTCGGGGTCGAGGCCGGAGCTGGCCAGGGCATCGGCGGCGGCCCGCAGCCCCAGGTCCGATGCGCGCTGCTCGGGCGGGGCATAGCGCCGCTCCTGAATGCCGGTAATTGCCTGAAAACGTTCCAGAACCGACGCCGGCTCCTGGGTAATAAGGGCGCCTTCCTTGGTGAAAAAGCGGGCGGAGAGGAAATCTTCGTTCCGAACAACGATGCCGGGAATGTAGCTACCGGTTGCCGTGATGATGGACTGGATCATATGGAAAGCAGATAGCACAGGCTGCTATCAGAATGGTCAGACTCTGGTAAAAAGGGCAAGGTAGCTCCCAACCGGCATACTCGACGGTATTAATTTCCCCGGCCTGCCCCGGCTACCGGGCCCGCACCCGGCTAAAGTAGCGGCAGACTGACTCCAATCCGGCTTTTTGCGGCCAGGAAGAAAAGCTACTTCGGGACTTCACCTGCTCTTGCGGGAAACAGAGTTTCAGTCCCCGGCCGGGTTTTCCAACCGGCCGGGGGCGTACGCACGAAGCTGGCTACGGGCAATTGCGCAAGGAAGCCAGCCGCTGTGGGCGGCGCGGTCCGGCTCAGTGAGGGAAATACGCGGAAAAGGTGGTGCCCTCCCCTACCTGACTGCGCACGGTGATTCTGCCGCCCGCGTTTTCCATGATGCGTTTTACCATGTAGAGCCCGATGCCGGAGCCCTCGACGTGGGTGTGCAGGCGCTGAAACATGGCAAACAGCTGGTCTTTCCGCTCCAGGTCGAGGCCCAGGCCGTTGTCGTGCACGTGCAGCACCACAAAGGCGCCGTCTACCTCGGTGCGTACCCGCACGAGCGGCGGGCGCTCCGGGTGGTGGTACTTCAGGGCGTTGCTGAGCAGGTTATACACCACCGAGCGCAGGTTTTTCTCCGAAAACAGCAGCGGCGGGCACTGGCGCACGTCCACGTCGAGGGTGCCGCTGGTTTGGCGCAGCAGCGGGGCCAGGTCCAGGCGCACGTTGTCGATAACGGCGGCCAGCTGCACCTGGGCCACGGGCTGGTCGTGCTCCTTCTGCAACCGGGATACGGTGGTGAGGTGCTCAATGGTGCGCTTGAAGCGGTCCACGGAGTTGTGCATCAGGTCCAGGATGTGGGCCACTTCGCCGGCCATGGCGCCCGGGGGCAGCTCGTGGCGCAGCATGTCGAGCAGGCCTTCAATGTTGGTGATGGGCGCCTTCAGGTCGTGGCTGGCCGTGTAGATGAAGTTGTCCAGGTCCACGTTGGTACGCGTGAGCTGCTCGTTGGTCTGGTGCAGCTCACCGGCCAGCTCCAGGGCCTGCTGGGCGCTGGCCTCAGCCCGCTGCCGGGCCTCCACCTGCTCGGTCACATCCGACACCAGGGTGTAGAATCCCACCACCGCGCCCTGGCGCACATCGGGCACGTAGCTGGTCCGGATGTGCTTGGTAAAACCTTCACGGTAGGGCATGCGGGCCTCAAAGTCGAGCCGCTCACCGGCCAAGGCGCGCTCCATATAGGGCCAGGCGTTGGCAAAAGCCTGCTCACCGACCACCTCGCGCACCGGCCGGCCCAGCAGCTCCTCGGGGTTTTGATTGAACCAGGCCTTGTAGGCATGGTTGGCAAAGCGGTATTTCAGCTCGTGGTCGAGGTAGCCGATGAGCACGGGCAGGGAGTCGGTGAGCAGGCGTAGCTGCTGGGCACTGGCCTCGCTGGCTTGGCGGGCCCGCACCTGCTCGGTTACTTCGAAGGCAAAGACCAGCACGCCATCAATGCGGCCCTGTTCGTCGCGGCGGGCCTGCTGGATGTAGTTGAAGTAGCGGTCCTCCAGTACCCCATCAGGGCGGGTCAGGGGCACGAGCATTGCCGACTCTTCGTGCGTGACGCCAGTTTCGTAGATCTGCCGGAAGATGCTCATCACTGAGTGCTGGGCCAGTTCGGGCACAGCTTCCAGAAACGTCTTGCCCAGCAAGGGCCGGTCTGGCAGCAGCCGCTGATACTGCGGATTCACCAGCTCGAAGACCAGCTCGGGGCCGGCCAGGATACAGATGGCGGCGGGAGCTTCCATAAACAGGCGCTGCAGCCGCTCCCGCTCGGCCTCGCGCTGCCGCCGGGCCAGCACTTGCCCGGTTACATCGTAGGCAAACACGGAAATACCGGCTATCTGCCCGTTTTCGCGGAAGGCCTGGTAGGTAAAATTGAAGTAACTGGCCTGTGCCGACGGGTTCTCGCCGGAAGTCCAGGTCAGCGGAACTTCCGCCCCGACGTAGGTTTCACCGGTTGCGTATACATGGTCCAGCAGGCTAATAAAGCCCTGCTCCTGGGCCTCGGGCAGCGCTTCGGCCAGGTCCCGGCCCACCATGGTCCGCCCCGAAAATAAGCGCTGGTAAGCCGGATTCACATACTCGACGCGGTGCTGCGGGGCGCGCAGCAGCTGAATCAGGGCCGGCGTTTGCTCGAATATCTGATAGAAGGTTTCGCGCTGCTGCGCCTGCTGCTGGGAGGCCAGCAGCACCTTACTCTGCAGCATCTCCGCCTCCTGCCGGGCCAGCACCTTATCCGTTACATCAACGATGAAGGCCAGAATGCCCTGGGTCTGGTTCCGCTCGTCGAACAACGGCTGGTACACAAAATCCACGTAGTGCAGCTCGGGCTGGCCCGTGGCCGCGGGCAGTAGCCGGATGGGCTTATCCGTACCTGAAAAGGCCCGGCCGGTGGCGTATACCTGGTCGAGCAGGCCGATGATACCCTGCTCCCCGAATTCGGGCAGGGCCTGGGCCACGGAGAGCCCCAGGTGAGCGCGCCCCCCGGTCAGCGCCAGGTAGGCGTCGTTGAAAAAGGTGTAGCGGTGGTCAGGGCCGTCGAGGGTGGCAATAAAGGCCGGGACCTGCCCCAGAATCTGCTGGAGCCGCCCCTGCTCCAGCTGCAGCCGGGTGCGCTGCTGCTCGGTTTCGCTCAGGGCCACGTGCAGCTGCTTGGTGCGGTCGCGCACCCGGGCTTCCAGCTCCTGGTTTAACTGCTGAAGCAGAAACTGAGTGTGGGTCAGCTCGGCATTGTTGGCCAGAAACTCCTCATTGGAAGCCTGAATTTCCTCGTTGGTAGTGGCCAGCTCCTCGTTTAGCTCCTGCACGTGCAGGCGGGCCAGCACGTGCTGGGTGACGTCGGTAGCTACTACCAGCACCCCCGTCGTAGCTCCGGCCGCATTGTGCTGGGGCTGGTACACGAAGTTGAAGTAAATCGTTTCGAGCTGCCCGTGGCGCTGCAGCTGCACGGGCAGCTCGGTGCCCGTGTAGGGCTGGCCCGAGTGCAGCACGCCGTTCAGCAGCGCGTCGATGCCCTGGCCCTGCAGCTCGGGCAAGGCCAGCAGCAAGGGCCGCCCCAGGAGCTGCGACTGGGTGCGCGCCCAGATTTCGCACACCGCCGGGTTGGCCAGCGTAATGCGGTATTCGGGGCCTTCGAGCAGGGCAATGGCCACCGGCGCCTGCTGCAGCACGTCCTGCAGCTGCTGGCGCTGGGCTTCGGCGGCGGCGCGGGCCGTGTGCAGCTCGGCCTGGGCCCGGCGCAGCTCCTCTTCGACGGCCGTGCGGGGCTGGTCGCCGGTGTCGGTGAAGCTGACCAGCAGCTGGTCGCCGCTGCGCCGGGCGGCGAGGCGGAAGTAGTTATCGAGGCCGTCGTGCTGGTAGTTGACGTTGTAGTGGCCAGCCTCACCCGTAAGAAAGGTGTCGCGGTAGAAAGCGAAAATACCCGTTTCCCGCGCGTTGGGATACAGCGTCAGGAAGGTGGCGGCCGGGCGCTCGGGCAGTTGCAGCATCCGCTGGGCGGCCGGGTTCAGGTGCTCGTAAGCCAAGTCGACGATGGTGGCCGCGTCGTCGGGGGCCCCATACACGGGCCGAAACAGGATGATGCCCGTCAGGGACAGGTCCAGAACACTCTGAAGCAGGCGGTCGGCGGGGTCGGCGGTGAAATTCATGCGGGGCGGGCAGCAGCGGAAACGTAGGAACCGTAACTACGGGCAGCTGAACGGCACGCAACTATCGGCAAACAGGATGGAGTAGAAACGCGGAAAGCCCGTAGGGGTTATAGCTACGCAAAGCTACAAGCTCCGCGCCAGCCCCAGCCGTTCGCCCTCATTTTCCGCAGCAACACGTATGAGCCTGTTCACTTACGCCACCCTGGGTTCGTCGGGCCGCTGCCCCTGGGCCGACCAAAACGAGTTGCTCAGCTCATTTCACGACCATGAGTGGGGCGAGCTGGTGGCCGAAGCCGGCATCCTGTTCGAGTACCTGGTGCTGCACACTTTCCAGCTGGGGTTCGACTTTCCGGTGGTGCTGAAGCGGCGCGAAGGGTTTCGGGAGCTGCTGGCCAACTTCGAGCCCGAGCGTATTGTCCGCTTCGGGGAAGAGGAAATAGCCGAGCTGCTGCTCAACCCGCGGATTCTGCGCAACCGCCGTAAGCTGGAAGCTACCGTGCAGAACGCCCGGGCTTGGCTGCGCCTGCGCCAGGAAGTAGGCGGCGAGGCCGGGCTGCTCCCGTTTTTCTACCAGTACGTGGGCGGCCGGCCCGTCGACAACCGCCGCAGCGCGGCCAACCCCGTGCCCGTATCGACGCCCCAGAGCGAGGCCATGAGCAAGGACCTGAAGCAGCGCGGCTTCGTGATGACCGGCCCGATGACGTGCTACAACCTTCTGCAAACGGCGGGGCTGGTCAACGACCACCTGCTGGGCTGCCCCCGGCACGCGGAGTGCGTGGACCTGGCCGCCCAGGTTTGAGAGGATGGGCGCACAGGCGGTGGCCAGCGGCGTAAAAACTGACTGCCGATATCTGCTACCTTCGCGCCATGCCACGCCTCCTGTTTTTCCTGCCCATCGTCCTGCTGGCCTGCTCCCAGCAGCAGCCCGAAACCGCCCGTACTCCCCTGCCCGAAGGTCCGCCGGCCATTCCGGTGCAGTCGGGCCCGCCGACGCAGGCGGCGGGCCGCTTGCTCGAAACCTTCGAGGCGGGCAGCAAAGGAGCATACTCTACGGCCGATGAAACCCTGGAAACCGGCCCCTGGCACTTCGAGGATGCCCTGATTGGCGCGGCCGACCAGGACCATAAAAACGGCCAGCACGCGGCCCGCCTGCGCAACTTGGGCCGCCTGCGCATGAACTTCGACGCCCCGGCTCCGGTGCGCAGCATCCGCATCAGCGCCGCAGCCTACGGCGACGACCCGGCCAGCACCTGGGAGCTGTGGGGCAGCGTCGACGGGGGCCGCACGTTTCGCCGCATCGGTCAGCCGGTGCGCACCCAGGGCCCGCGCCTGGCCGTGAATACCTTCAGCGGGGGCACCACGGGGCGGCTGCGGCTGGAAATCCGCAAAATCGGGGGCAGCGGCCGGCTCAACATCGACGACATTCAGCTGGAAACCACGGCAGCAGGCAGCGCGGTAGCCGGCAGCCCTGCCGGTGCTGCTACGGGCGCTCCGGCCGGCACCTCCCTGCCCCCGGCCACCACGGGCCAGGCCACGGCCGTCGTCACGAGCCGCGACGACAACATGGCCCTGGGCAACCCCAGCGGCGCCAGCAGCAGCGCCAGCAGCCTCAACAACTACCTCATCAGCAAGCCCCAGTTCAGCCTGGGCTACCACGCGGGCCGCGGCACGCCGATTTGGGTGAGCTGGCACCTGAACCGCGCCTGGATAGGTGAGGCGCCCCGCCAGGACGACTTCCGCCCCGACCCGGCCCTGCCCCGCGGCGCCTACGCCGTGACGCCCCGCAGCTACTCCGGCTCGGGCTTCGATAAAGGCCACAACTGCCCTTCGGCCGACCGCACCAGTGACCTGGACGACAACTCGGCCACCTTCCTGATGACCAACATGATTCCGCAGGCGCCCAACAACAACCAGCGCACCTGGAGCAGCCTCGAAGAATGGGGCCGCACGCAGGTAGGCCGGGGCCAGGAAATCTACGTCATAATGGGCAGCTACGGCAAGGGCGGCACTGGGGCCAAGGGCTTCATGACGACGCTGGACGGCGGCCGAGTAACCGTGCCGGCCCGCGTCTGGAAGGTGTTGGTGCTGCTGCCCGAAGGCTCCGACGACCTGCGGCGCATCCCGACCCAGGCCCGTGTGCTGGCCGTGGATACGCCCAACGACAACGCCGTAAGCGCCGACTGGAGCCAGTACCGCGTCTCGGTCGACGCCATCGAAAACGCTACGGGTCTGGATTTGCTCAGCCAGCTGCCCGTGGAGGTGCAGGCCCGCCTCGAAGCCCAGGTAGACAAGGGCCCGACGCGGTAGAAGCGGATGCAGAAGCACATAGCCAGCTATTTTGCACTGGTTTTTCTTCTCGTAGGCTGCTCAAGCCCGTCGACGGTTTATTGCTCTGATATCTTAGAAAAGATAAAAAAGTGAGGGCACAACTTGAGAGTAGAAAACATATATAAAAATGGCAGATCTACTTTCTTTCAAGGAACTTCACTCAATAAAGGCAGTAGCGTACTAGACAACATCTTACACACAGACGGCTCTTATTTTGCTGAGGTAAGAAACAGATGTGCCATAGGTGACACGTTGTATAAAAAGCGGGGCAGCTTGTCAACAATCATAAAAAAGAAAGACAGCAATATTGAGTTGGTGTACCAATGCAATGATACTACCTACTTCGCTCCACCAATTATTCTAACATTTAGTAAAACAGCTAATTAACCCCGGCGCGGCAAGCCGGATGCTGAAGTACTACAGTTGCCTGGCTGTCATCCCCATGTGCTATACCCCCGAGCAACTGCTAAGGATGCTGCGGGAGTATCGGGAGGTAGGCATTAAGAAGCCTTACCCCAATACCAACTGGCTACAGCGGCTCCCCGAAATCCGGGGAGCCGTCGGGTTTCCAGCCGAAGGGCTTGTAGCGAATCTGGCGGGCCCAGCCGGCCTGGCTGCGGCGCGCGGCGTGGTAGATGATGTAGTCCTGGCCGTGGAGCTGCACAAAGGAGGCGTGGCCGGGGCCGAAAATGGTGGCCGTTTTGGCGAAAACCGGCGCGGGCTCCTTGCGCCACGAAGCGGGGTGCAGCGGGTCACCACCCAGGTAGGTGAGCTGGCCCAGGCAATAGTCGTCGGTCCAGCTGCCGCTGGCGGAGTAGATGATGAAGGTGCGCCCGGCGTGCTGTAGCACCTGCGGGCCTTCGTTCACGTGCGGGTAGCCCTGCATTTCCCACGCGTATTCGGGCCGGGAAATGCACACCCGGTCCGAGCTGATGGTCCAGGGGTTGCTCATGCGGGCCAAGTAGATGTTCTGGCTGACGTTGGTGAAACCCTCCCACCCCGACCAGACAAAGTACAGCTCCCCGTTCTCGGTACGCAGCACCGTCCCGTCGATGGCCCACCGGTCGGTAGGCACGGCGAGCTGGCCTTTGAACTCGTAGGCGCCCTGCGCATCAGCGGACGTGGCCTGCAGCGTATACAGCCGCTCGGCACCGTTTTGGGCGTTATACAAAGCGAAGTAAATACACCACTGCCCCTCAATCAGCTGCAATTCCGGCGCCCAGATTTCCAGGTATCCCGGCGGTGCGGCAGACGCATTGGGCCACACCGGCACCAGCTCGGCCGCGGCCATTTCTTCGAGCCGGGAAAAGCGCGCCACCAGGATTTGCCGCTTCTGCCTGTCAACAGTGCAGTAGTAGAGCTGGCCTTCGTGGGCAATAACCCAGGGGTCTTCGCCAGCGCCGACCAACACGTGGGTCTGGTCGGCGCTGGGCGGCAGGGCCCGGGCCGCGGCCGTCAGCTCGTTGATGCGGGCCACGGTCATGGGCATTAGCTGCGCCTGCTGATCGGGATGGTCGTCGGGTATGGGCATGGCAACTATGGAGCAGGATTAGAAACTAGTTCCCCTCCTTTTTCAAGGAGGGGTCAGGGGTGGTTGCCAGGGCTAGAAAGTTAAGGCTAGTTATCCTCCCTCCTTTTCATCTCGCGCAGCAAGCGGCGTGCGGGTTAAGGTGTTAGGCGAACCAGATTCTGTTCAACGATTGAACCACCCCGCCCTGCGGGCACCCACGCCGCTTGCTGCGCGGAATTTGAAAAAAGGAGGGAAAATTGGTTTACTCACTTTTCCTTACGCATCAGGCCTCGCCCATCATCAGGCCCTCAATGGTATGGGCCTGCACGATGGGCTCCAGGGTATCGACCACGCGGCAGGTCAGGTGCTGCTTCAGGCGCTCGGGCAGGGCGGCGTAGTAGGCGCGGGTAAACTGCAGGTCGTGGCGCTCGGCGTTGGTGGCCGTGGGGGCATCCACGCCCAGTACCAGGGCAGGCCGCGACTTATCGGAGTGGTTGGCCGTACCGCGGTGGATGGTCAGGGCCGAGCGGGCCGAGATGTCGCCCATCTGGGGCAGCTTGCGCTGGGCCCGAGCGGCGTAGCGCGCACTGTTGCTTTTGGGCGGAAACATGCCGTGCTCGAAGCTCTCGGGCAAGTCCCACTGGGTGCCGGGCGCAATTTCAAACGGACCCATATCTTCCGTCACGTCCACCGTGGTCAGGTTGAAAGCCAGGGAGTTGAGCCGCCGGCCGATAATCGTGTCGTCGGGGGCGGGAAAGTCGCGGTGCCAGGGCTGATTCATGGCGCCGGGGTTGGGCACGTCGAAGCCGATTTCCACGATTTTGTAGTCGGGGCCCAGCACGGCCTCGCACACGGTCGTGACCCAGGGGTGCGTGGCCAACTCCACGAAGCCGCGGATGTTCTCGGGGTGAATCTCGACGTAGTGCCGCTTCGGGCCCCGCCCCAGCGCGCCGCCGGGCCGCTGCAAGGCGTCGTGGTAGAGCCAGGCAATGTCTTCGCCCAGCTGCCGGGCCCATTCGCGGCTGAAAGCGCCTTTGAGGCCAATAATGCCGTCGCCGTAGAGGCCGCCCATAATCTGCGCCAGGTCGTAGGGGGCCGTCACCGGGTTGTTTACTTCCACTGTTTCCATCCTGCTCTGAGGTTAGTATTCGTAGATCTGCATCCGGAGCACCGGCAGCGCAAGCGCAAGTATGACGCGTGGGAGCGGGCCGGGCCGTAGTTGCCTAACGCATCCGGGCCGGGTTTGGTGGCAATAGTGCCGCTCCCAGCCGTAGAATCGGCTTTACGGCGCAGCTTGGTGACCTTGCTAGGCAACGGGCTTTCTTCTTACATTCATTCCCATTCTGGCTACTTCCCACTACCCTGTTCCCGGCTTACGTAATGCTTACCGCCTTGCTCACCTCCGTTGCTTCTTCCCGGCCGCCCTGGCCAAGTCATCAGCTGGCCCTGCTTGGCGTTGGGCTCCTCGTGGGGGCCTGCTCCGGTACCCGGCCGGCTTCTTTACCGACTGCCACCCGCCCCGCGCCCGTCGATAAAGCCCTCTATGCTACCATTGCCCGGCAAGACAGCCTCCTGTTTGTGGCCTTCAACCGCCACGACCTGGCCCAGCTCCAAACCTTCTTCGCCGAAGACCTGGAGTTCTACCACGACAAGGGCGGGCTGGCAAACTACGAGCAAAACCTGGCGGGCTTCCGGCGGCTGTTCGAGCAAAACAAAACCACCGGCCTCAACCGCCAGCTTGTGCCCGGCACCCTGGAAGTCTACCCCGTCAAGGGCTACGGGGCGGTGGAAACCTACGAGCACCGCTTCTGCCACCAGGAAAACGGCCAGGCTGACTGCGGCACCTTCAAAAACATGATGATCTGGCGCCTCCAAGATGGCCAGTGGAAGGTAACCCGGGTCGTCAGCTACGGCCACTGAGCCCCAACCCACCCTGCTTAGCGCCGCGTAAAATCCGGCAGCAGGCGCAGGCATACCGGCGCCGGCACCTGGGCCGAATGGCCCGTGGGCGTCAGTTGCCCGGTTTTGGCCGCGACGTGAAAGGAGAAAATCGTGTTGGAATTCTGGTTGGCCACCAGCAGCAGGCGGCCGTCGGGCGAGAGGGTGAAGTTGCGCGGCGTCTGGCCTTGGGTACTGACGTGTTGCACCAGCGTGAGTTTTCCGCTATCCGCCGCCACAGCCAATACCACAATACTGTCGTGCCCGCGGTTGGAGGCATATACAAAGCGGCCGTCGGGCGAAACGTGAATGTCGGCGCAGGCATTGGCTCCGGTGAAGCCTGCCGGCAGCGTGGGCACGGTGTGCAGGTCAGCAAATGTGCCCTGGGTTGCATCATAGCTCAGGGCCGTAACGGTGGCGTTCAGCTCGTTGACCAGATACGCCCAGCGGCCATTCGGGTGAAAACCCAGGTGGCGTGGGCCCGCGCCCGGCTGCCCGGCAAAGGCCGTTTTGCCCGGCAGCTGCGGCAGGCCCGAATCCGGGTTCAGGGCATAGCGCAGAATCTGGTCGTTGCCCAAATCTACGGCCAGCACGTAGCGGCCGGCCGGGTCGGGCAGGATGCAGTGGGCGTGGGCGCGGTCCTGGTTTTTGTGGGGCCCCGCGCCTTGGTGCTGGTCGACCATCGTGGCCGGGGCCAGCTGCCCACCGGCCAGCACCGGCAGGGCACTGACGGTACCGCCGAAGTAGTTGGCCACCAACAGGCCGCGCCCGTTGGGCGTCAGACTCACGTAGCAGGGCCCCGCGCCGTCTGACGGCTGCTCATTGAGCAAGGTCAGCCCGCCGCTGGGCTGGTCGAGGGCAAAGGCGCGCACCGAGCCCGTGCCGCGCCCCTGAAACTCCAGTGTGGCATTGACGGCGTAGAGGAAGCGGTGGTCCGTGGAAACGGTCAGGAAACCGGGCTTCGTGCCGCCCCGAAAGCCGGCCACACGGGTAAGCGCGCCGGTGCCGGGGTGCAGGCGGTAGAGAAAAATATTGTCCTGCTCGGCCGGGCCGTAAGTGCCGATGTAGAGCAGGTATTCCCGGCCGGCGCGGCTGGGGCGGCCCGCCACGCAGGCGGCCAGCAAAGGGCCGGCAGCCGCCAGGGCAGCGCGCTGGACGAAGGTGCGGCGGGTGTAAGTGGGTTTCAGCTTCATGCGGAGCACCGGGCCGGTTGGCACCGTCGAGAGTAGAAAAAGTGACCGGCTCAAGGTAAGCAAGCCGCGCCAGATGCCTACTTTGCCTTTCGTAACCACTTAGCAAAGCCTCAAACTAATGCCATTATTTGGTAAACATATAGAGCGTTTTTTAATAATCTATTGACCCATTTAAGTAAACACTTATAGCTAATATGGTTTTTTGTTTACCCCACGGGTAAACACTCGCTCAACGTATAGTACACCATACACCAAGCCGGGTAAACAACATACGCATTTATTATATCAATGACTACCAATTTACCTTTAAGTGCAACAACAAAAGCATGGCAAAGCAGCAAATCCAGCTTCAGAACGAAGCCATCCGAAACTATTCCTTTCTGGCGGAAATGTACCAGGACTCTTATTTTCCCAACAACTTAGTCGACAAAGGCAAGGTCATTCTGGTTAAGCTATGCGATGATATCGAGCAACAACAGCCCCAGGACCTGGAAGCGTTGTATGCCCTGACTCACGCCGCCACCGACGAATTCAACGACTTGCAGGAGGATTTCTGGGAGGCCGACAGTGAGATTGGAACCGCCGCCCGGGAGTGTATCGGCACCGATTTCGACTTTGTGGCCAAGGCGTATGGGTTTGAGGCCGATATAGAGGAACTGATAGCCACGCGGGAGTGGTGAGGCAGCCGGCATACTAGCAATTATTCATCTCTCACCAGATTCAACGCTCCGCTTGAGGCTGCTACCCCTGCTACTTCTAATAATTATATTTCTTACACTTAAACCCGTTGTATGGGTCCCAATGTAGCAGACCTAATTTCACTTTTTGATGAGGTCTTTTTAACGCTCGGCCAAAAACCCCTGCTGCATAATCCGGATTTTACGTTGGACTGGGAGCTAAATGAATTCAGGCGGTTCTGCTCCGTTCCTAAGCGTAACAGAGTAAAGCTGGCTTTTGAGCTTAGCCCGGATGGCGTCAGTTTCTGGATTGACAGAACCAGCGAAATGCCGGATGTGGGCTACGACTTTATCAGCAACAACAGAGAGCAATTCAAGGAATTGCTCCTGATGATCTTTGGCAGTAGCATTAGCGTTAACTATAAAGGCAATAGAACAACCTTGTATTTCATTCCTGCTGACAACATTTTACTAGCTACCTATACTTTCCATTATGGCCTTTTGCCTAGCTGGTTCAGGCCCAAAACGATGCGGCTCTACGACCCTTACTTCGAGGAATAAAACTTCCTAAAACGGTTTAGCTAAGCTAAAGCTAACCATTCCGCCTTCCTTTCCTACCTTCCCGGCTTCAACTCCGAAGCTGATGAAACTACCGTTCCTGCTAGCCCCACTCCTTTTCGCGTCCTTTCATAGCCTAGTCCAGCAGAAACATCAACTTCTACAAAGGGGCTCATCGAGAATAGAGTGCTTTGCTGGCCTGGACACACTCAAAGCATTAGGGGGCAAAGGGTGCTACAATACATTCTATAAAAGAATAGGAAAGACCTATGTGCTTGCTATAAAAATTGATTCTTTTCCACACGTGGGCAGGTGCCTAACCGTAAATTCAGCAGCAACTTCGCGACGCTTCTCTGCCACACTCTCTATATACAGTCGCGGCAATGCTCATCTCCACAATATTTGCTCCGATGTTAGGATTGTCAATGCTCCTGTTGCCAGCAGAAAGTTAACCAGCACGACAGGTCAGATAATAATTGGCAATCATGAGACAGTGGGTTACTATGGCATGGAATCTAACAGAGTACCCATTTCAAGAGTATCTATTTTAATCAAATCGTTGATCTTCTACGATCCAAAAACGCATAAGCAGATCTTGCTTAAAGATGAGTTATTCTGGCGGGTAATAAACGATCTGAATGAACAAGGATAGCCTATCTAGTTTATCCTCTTCTCTACCCTGCCCATTTTAATGCTCGCTCGAATCAAAGCTGATGAAACTCCCGCTCCTTTCCTTTCTTCTTCTCCCCTCCTTTGCAACCCTGGCCCAAAAAGCCCCGCCCGCCGAAAACCTGGTGCAGTACGCCCGGCCCATTATCGGGACGCAGAAGATGGGCCACACCTATCCCGGGGCCACGGTACCCTTCGGCATGGTGCAGCTCTCCCCCGATACCGACACGCTGCTCTACGCCAAGGACGGCAAGTACAACCCGGACATGTACCGCTACTGCGCCGGCTACCAGTACGACGACCCCACCATCGTGGGCTTCAGCCACACCCACTTCAGCGGCACCGGCCACTCCGACCTCGGCGACTTCCTGGTGATGCCCACCACAGGCCCCTTGCAGCTTAACCCCGGCACCGCCCAGCAGCCTGAAAGCGGCTACCGCTCCCGCTTCTCGCACAAGAACGAAACCGCCGAGCCGGCCTATTACAAGGTCAAGCTCGATGACCACAACATCGGGGTGGAGCTGACGGCTACGACGCGGGTGGGCATGCACCAGTACACGTTTCCGAAGTCCGACCAGGCCCACGTTATCCTGGATCTGATGGCGGGCATCTACAACTACGAGGACAAGAACACCTGGACCTACGTGCGCGTCGTCAACGACTCGCTCATTACCGGCTACCGACAAACCAACGGCTGGGCCCGCACCCGCACGCTGTATTTCGCTATGGCCTTTTCCAAGCCGTTTAAGCAGTATGGCTACCGCAACTACGCCAAGAAGCAGGTGTACCGGGGCTTCTGGGGCAAGTTCGACCAGAGCAAGAACTTCCCCGAAATGGCCGGCGAACAACTCCGGGCCTACTTCGACTTCAACACCCAGGAGGGCGAGAAAATCAAGGTGAAGATGGCCCTCTCGCCCGTCAGTCAGGAGGGCGCGGTGGCCAATATGCGGGCTGAGCTGCCGGGCTGGAACTTCGAGCAGACCCGCGCCCAGAGTCAGGCCTTGTGGCAGCAGGAGCTGAGCAAAGTCACGATTCAGAGCCCAAAGAAGGACGACAAAATCAACTTCTACACGGCCCTCTATCACACCTTTTTGGGTCCCACCGTGTACCAGGACGCCGACGGGCAGTACCGCGGCATCGACCAGAACAACCACCGCGCCGAGGGCTTTACCAACTATACCACCTTCTCGCTCTGGGACACCTACCGCGCCCTGCACCCGCTCTTCAACCTGGTGCAGCCCCGGCGCAACGCCGACATGGTGCAGAGCATGCTGGCCCACTACAGCCAAAGCCCCGAGCACATGCTGCCCGTCTGGAGCCACCAAGCCAATGAAAACTGGTGCATGATTGGCTACCACTCGGTGTCGGTCATTGCCGATGCCGTGCTCAAGGGCAACGCCACCTTCGACGCCAACAGGGCCCTGGACGCCTGCGTGGCCACCGCCCGCTATAAGCCCTACGACGGCCTGGGCTACTACATGCAGCTGGGATTCGTGCCCGAGGACAAGAACTCGTCGTCGGTGAGCAAGACCCTGGAATACGCCTACGACGACTGGTGCATCGCCCAAATGGCCCAAAAGCTGGGCCGGCAGGACATCTATGAGGAGTTCAGTAAACGGGCCTTGAGCTATAAGAACGTGTACGACGCCCGCGTAGGCTTCATGCGCCCCAAGCTGGCCGACGGCACCTTCCGGAAGGAGTTCGACGTGCTCAGCACCCACAACCAGGGCTACATCGAGGGCAACGCCTGGAACTACAGCCTCTACGTGCCCCAGGACCCCAAGGCGCTGATTCAGCTCATGGGCGGCTCGAAGCGCTTCACCGAGCACCTCGACTCGCTCTTTACCATGCACCTGCCCGATAAGTTCTTCGCCGAAACCGAGGACATCACCCGCGAGGGTATCATCGGCAACTACGTGCACGGCAACGAGCCCGCCCACCACGCGGCCTACCTCTACAACTGGACCGACCAGCCCTGGAAAACCCAGCAGCGGGTGCGCATGATTCTGCCCAAGATGTACCGCCCCACCCCCGACGGCCTCGGCGGCAACGACGACTGCGGGCAGATGTCGGCCTGGTACGTCTTCTCGGCCCTGGGCTTCTACCCTGTGGCCCCCGGCTCGGCGGAGTACGCCCTGGGCAGCCCCGCCATCCACGGCGCCACGATGACGCTCGAAAACGGCAAGACCTTCACCATTCGGGTCAAGAACCAGAGCGACAAAAACGTGTACGTGAAGGAAGCGCGCCTAAATGGGCAGAAGCTGACCCGGCCGTTTTTGAATCACCAGGATATTGTGAATGGCGGGGAGCTGGTATTTATGATGGCGGGCAAACCGCAATAGATACGTTTAAACCTGTAGGTAAGGAGAATCGAGAGATGAGGAAATTCCTTTTAGTGGTTGCTGTAGCCGTATCTGGCATTTGGGTCTTTAATACTCTCAATTATAAATATGCGACTAAGCTAAAAGATCCATTCTATATCACTGGTTTCTCAGGAAAGGGGTTTGCAAGGTTTCAAGGCGCAAATGTCACGCTTGTTGAATACGAATATGATGGTAGCTCATTACTGCGAGTGAATAGTGATTTGAACACTATTGACATTGAGTCATTCTACCGAATCAGCAATGACCATGTGGTTGATGTTGAGTACAGTGACAGGCACTATTCGTATACTATTCACGATGGGGAGGAAAAGTATATAATCAGGCATCAGCCGCAATAGTTGCTAATTCCTCACTGGCGTGGGTTAAGCATTTCGCGCCAGTGAAGAAGCTTCCTAACTTGCTTATCCTCGTTATACCTTACCTATGCGGATGCTTAAGCTTTGCTATTTGCTATTTCTTATACCCTTGCTGGACAGCTGCTCGGCCCAGGATTCGCTACGGAAGCAGCCCGTCGCTATTCGGGAGGAGTATTGGCCCCTGGACACTACCATAACCCGCCACGATACCGTTTTTCGCGCCCCGGACTTGTACCGGGTCACGATTACGACGCGCAGCCTGAACGACAGCGCGGCTACGTATAAGGCCACCGACGACACGGGGCCGCTGCTGATTCACGCCCACCAAGTGGTTTCGCAGGTTACAATTTATAAGGATGGTCAGCCCCTAACCCAGGCCGCCTTTACCAACGCCCTTTTCCGGGGCCGGGACCCGGAGCTGGTACTGGCCAGCACCGCGTTTACGACCCGGCAAAACGGGGAATTCCTGTTCAGCGTTGAAGCCTGCGTGCCTGACTCCGATATCTGCGAAAAAGCCCAGGTAGCCGTTAATTCTGCCGGCCGGATTAAGGTCCGGCATTAGGAGCCACTCTTTTAAAAAAACATCGATAATACGATGCCCAACCACCCCAAAAAACCCGAATTCTGGGAAGCCGCCTTTGCCGACAAGCAGGAAATGTGGGGCTTCGCGCCCGCCCATTCCGCCGTGCTGGCCCGGGACTTGTTTGTGCAGCACGCGGTGCAGCGGGTACTGATTCCGGGTATTGGCTACGGGCGCAACGCGCAGCTTTTCCGGGAGGCGGGAATGGCGGTGACCGGCATTGAAATATCCCCGACCGCCATTGCAATGGCCCACAAACATTATGGCCCTGGGATGACCATCCATCAGGGCCCGGTGACGGATATGCCCTTTGACACCGAACTCTACGACGGGATATTTTGCTACGGCCTGCTCTACTTACTGGCGGCCCCCGAACGGGCGAAGCTCATTCAGGACTGCTATAACCAGTTGACAGCCAATGGCCACATGGTGTTCACCGTCATTTCAAAAGCCGCCGCTACGTATGGCACCGGCACGCTGATTAGCCCGGACCGGTATGAGCTATTCGGCGGGGTGAACATCTTCTTTTATGACCGCGCCTCACTTCAAGCCGAGTTTGGCAACGCGGGCTTGGTTGACGTTGCGGAAGTCCAGGAGAACTACCCGTTCTTTCTGGTTACGTGTAAAAAAACCGCCTGACGCCGCACTACTGACGCGAAGTACACCGCGCTAAACCTTGTCCCGGCGCGCACCCCGGCTCACGACAAAGCCCCACTCCCGAGCCCGTAATGGCTAGAGGTGGGGCTTTGTCGTGAGTCGTAAGCCGGTAGCTTACAGATTCGGATTGAAGCTGGGCGCCGAGGTGCCCTTATTCTTGTTGCGATTGTAGAGGTAGGCCGCGCCGGCAGCCAGCAGCGCGCCGGTAACCAGCTTGCGGCCGGAACCGCCGGAGCGGGCCACATTACCATAATTGCCAGTAGTGGGGTTTACGGCATTTCTACCGCCAAACAGGCCCGATAACAGGCCACCTAGAGTACCGCTCGAGCGGTCAGAACCAAAGATGCTCATGATTGACAAGGGAATATGGTGGAGGTTCTGTTACGCAGCGCGGGCCGGCGTGGTTGCTCCGGCTGATGGGCGCTGGCAGTCATCGGAGCCGGTTCAAGTCCACCGGTTTGCTTTCGTTCCTGGCCGGAAGGTGCTAAACTCGCCTTAGCTTTAGGCCCTTACTTCTAACCGGCACTTTATTCTATGAAACTCTACCTCCTGCTCTCTTTCATTGCCTTATCCACCGCGGCCCAGGCCCAAACCACTGCGGTGAAAGTCGAGGTAAAGCAAACTGATGGCCGCTACGAGCTACGGCGCGGTGGCCAGCCCTACTTCATCCGGGGCGCGGGCGGCGGGCAGTTTCCCGAGCGGGTGAAGGCCTACGGCGGCAACTCCATCCGGACCTGGAGCACCGAAAATGCCGATAAAGTGCTGGCCGAAGCGCAGAAGAATGGCCTCACGGTGATGCTGGGGCTCGACGTGGCCCGGGAGCGGCACGGCTTCGACTACAACAACGCCGAGGCCGTGGCCGTCCAGCTGCAGAAGGTGAAGGCCGAGGTGCTCAAGTACAAGGACCATCCGGCGGTGCTGTTCTGGGGCATTGGCAACGAGCTGAACCTGGAATACACGAACCCCAAGGTCTGGGACGCCGTGCAGCAGATTGCCCAGATGATTCACGAAGTGGACCCCTACCACCCCACCAGCACTGTGCTGGCCGGCCTCAATCAGAAGGAAGCCGACTACATCAAGGCCAGGTGCCCGGCCGTGGATATTCTGAGCATCAACACCTACGCCGGCCTGGCCGAAATTCCGCAGCAGGTGCGCCAAACCGGCTGGCGGGGGCCCTACGTGGTAGCCGAGTGGGGCCCCACCGGCCACTGGGAAAGCCCCGTGACGCCTTGGAAAGCCTCGGTGGAGGAAACCAGCAGCCAGAAAGCAGCCGTGTATCAGAGCCGCTACGAGGCCTCGGTAGCCAAAGACAAAACCCAGTGCCTGGGCACCTACGTGTTCTTGTGGGGCCAGAAGCAGGAACGCACGCCCACTTGGTACGGCATCTTCACTGAGGACGGCAAAGAGTCGGAAGTCGTGGACGTGATGCAGTACCTCTGGAGCGGTAAGTGGCCCCGGAACCGGGCCCCGCACCTGGCCTCGTTTACGCTGAATGGCAAAAAAGCCACCGACAACGTGCAGCTGCAACCCGATCAGAGCGTGCCGGTGGCCGCCGCCGTATCGGACCCCGACCAAGACCCGCTCACTTACCGCTACGAGCTGCTGCCGGAAAGCACCGACCTGAAAACCGGCGGCGACCGGGAAAGCCGCCCCGCTCCTATTCCCGGCCTGGTACCAGCCGGCGCCAAGGGCCAGACGACGCTAAAAGCCCCAACGAAGGCAGGCGCGTACCGGCTGTTTGTGTATGCCTATGACGGCAAGGACAACGTGGCCACGGCCAATATTCCGTTTTACGTGCAGGGGAAGTAAGGCTTCAAAAACACATTATATGCAGGAATACACTTCAGTCGAGGATCAGGTCTTGTACGGGCTTGACAAAATTAACAAGGATAGAAAAGTCGAAATCAGCTTGCATGATTTGGTTTTCGTGGTCAAGACAATCGAAGAACTCAATAGATTCTTCCACCAGCCTATGCACTACCCTTCCCTGGACGATGTAGTCAAGTATATGGGCAATGTGAATACTGGAGCTTACTCATTAATTTACAGAATGCAATACAAGATGCTTTGGGACTATCTGCCGGAAGACATAAAGAATCAAATGGGGTGGGAAACTGAGGAGCTAGTGAACCCAAACCCACCTTATTATTTCCAGTCTAAAGATTAACGCCCTATGCCCTTCACCCTCCGCGCCTGGCAGCCCGACGACCTGCCCAGCCTGCTTCGCTACGCCAACAACCCGGAAATTGCCCGGTTCATGACCGACCAGTTTCCCTACCCGTTCACGGAGGAAAAAGGCCGGGGCTTCCTCAGCATGGCCACCAGCCACTCGCCCCAGCGCATTTTCGCCATCGACGTGGACGGGCAGGCCGCGGGCGGCATCGGCCTTCACCCCCAGACCGACGTGCAGTGCAAAAACGCGGAGCTAGGCTACTGGCTGGCCCAGCCGTTCTGGGGCCGGGGCATCGTTACGGAGGCCATCCGGCAAACGGTGGACTACGGCTTCCGCACCTTCGACATTACCCGCATATTCGCCCGGCCCTACGGCACCAATATCGGTTCCCAGCGGGCCCTGGAAAAGGCCGGCTTCGTGCTGGAAGGCCGCTTCGAGCAGACGTTGTTCAAAAACGGCGAGTTTCTGGATGAGCTAATCTACGCCGTGCGCCGCCGTGGATAGCCTCGAAACCTCCCGCCTGCTGCTGCGCCCCGTATTGCCCGAAGACGCGCCCGGCATCCTGGCCCTCGACTCTGACCCGGAAGTGCTGCGCTACGTGCCCGGCCTCCTGATGAGCACCCTGGCCGAGGCCGCCGCGACTGTCGACTACATCCGCCGCCAGTACGAGCAGAACGGCATCGGCCGCTGGGCCGTGGTGCGCCGCGACACTCAGGAGTTTATCGGCTGGTGCGGCCTCAAGCTCATGAATGACCACGTGGTAAACGGCCGCACCAACTACTACGACATCGGCTACCGGCTGCTGCGGGCCCACTGGGGCCAGGGCTATGCTACGGAAGCCGCCCGGGCCAGCTTCCGCTACGCGTTTGAGCAAATGCAGCTGCCCGAGCTGCACGCCACGGCCATGCGCGCCAACCGGGCTTCCTGCCGGATTCTGGAGCAGCTGGGTTTGGAAAAGCAAGCTGAATTTGAGCAGGATGGCGCCCTGTGGCACTGGTATACCAAGCTCGCCGAAACCACTAACCCAGGCTGAGCCGCACGAGGCGCCCAATCATTTCGGCTGTCATCATTCATCCGACGTCCAGGCAGTGAAGGACTCTGCTCGCCTATTCTACCACGGCTCGTAACAGCGTAAACAGCCGTTGGTCACACGAGTACAGGTAAGGGCTTCTTGCATTGGTTTACCTGCTCAGCTCTAGCATTCTCTTGCCCTGAAATGCAAAATGCCTGACTTGTCCAAGTCAGGCATTTTCTAAAAGCAACATAGCTGGGGGCGCAAAGCGTAGGGGTATGCTCCTGCAGGCTCCGGTTTAGGTTTCGGTTAGTACGGTTTTGAAGCCGGCTAGCTTGCCGTCCCCGGTTTTGCCCAGCGCGTAGGCCTGCACCTTGGGGCCGGTGCCCACGCGGTACACCTTGGTTTCCTGCAGCTCCTGCTTCAGGAACATCTGCAGGGCTTTGTAGCGGTTGGCCAGCTCCGGGTTGTCCAGCAAGCCGTCGTCGGCAGTGTGGTTGCGCAGAAACAGCATCAGATCCACCGTCTCGACTTTCGTGCCGGCGGGCTGCCCCGTGAGCTGGAGTACATCCGCATCGGTCAGGGTGCCGGCGGGAGCCTCGTAGCTCACCACCGCCAGCGGCGCATCCGACTCACTGACGTAGTGCAGCCCCTTGGTCAGCTCCTGCAGCTGCTGCGAGGTGGCATCGGGGGCGGCACTGACTTCAGCGGTTTCACGCTCGGCTTTGGTTTCCAGGGGCTTGGTGGCACGGCTGCCGGCTGCCGCCGCCGTTGCGGCGGGCACTTTAGCCCCAATGGCGGCGGCCAGCTCGTTCATGCGCCGCTCCTCCACCTTTATTTTGGGGTTAGCGAAGTTCATATCCGCCACCTTGGTCATCGGAATCAGGTGGATGTGGGCGTGGGGCACTTCCAGCCCGATAACGGCCACCCCGACGCGCTTGCAGGGCACGGCTTCCTTAACGCCCTTGGCCACGCGCTGGGCAAACTGGTGCAGGGCCGCCAGCTCCTCGGGCGCCATGTCGAAGATATAGTCGACCTCGCGCTTGGGAATCACCAGGGTGTGGCCTTCCACCAGGGGCGTGATGTCGAGAAAAGCCAGGTGGTGCTCGTCCTCGGCAACCTTATAGGCGGGCAGTTCGCCCGAGATAATGCGGGAAAAGATGGAAGGCATGTGTGATGTAGTGAAAGGGTGAGTTGGTGAGCAGGCATTTTGGGCTAACGGAACCGCTGGGCCAAAGTACGAGCAAAATGCAAAAGGGCGAAGCCGTCGGCTTCGCCCTTTTCAGGAAATGAGTTCTCACGAACTCACCGTTTCACTAAATCACTCTAGCGGCTTACTTCCAGAATCTGGAACTGCAGCTTGCCGGCGGGCACGGTAATTTCGGCCGTGTCGCCAGCCGACTTGCCCAGCAGGCCTTTGCCGATGGGCGACTTCACCGAGATTTTACCGGCGGCCAGGTTGGCTTCTTCCTCGGCCACGAGCACGTAGTCGAGCACCATGTTGTTCTTCAGGTTCTTGAGCTTCACCTTGCTCAGAATCAGCACCTTGGTCACGTCCATGTTGGTATCGTCGATAACGCGGGCGTTGCCAACAATTTCTTCCAGCTTGGAGATTTTCAGCTCGAGCAGGCCCTGGGCTTCTTTGGCCGCGTCGTACTCGGCATTTTCGCTCAGGTCACCTTTGTCGCGGGCTTCGCGCAGGTCCTCAGCTGCTTTGGCCCGGCCGCGGATTTTGAGGTCCTGCAACTCGTCTTTGAGCTTTTGCAGTCCTTCGGGAGTATAGTAATTAACGGAAGCCATGGCGGTGGGATGGTTTGCTAAAAAACAAGGAGAACGGTCAGCGACGCCGACCGTTCTCCGAAACAGGTTTAAGACAAATATACGAACCCGGCGCAATTTCTTCTAGTTCCGGCCCGGCGCGGTGCGCAGAAACTCTCCGATTTTGTGGGCCAGCACCTCATTTATACGGCGGTACGATTGAAAGCTCCAGCCGCCGATGTGGGGCGAAAACACCACGTTGGGCGAAGCTTTCAGAAAATGCAGGGTGGCTTGCTGGGCTTCGGTGAGCGTGGCCAGCTTCTCGTTTTCGAGCACGTCGAGGGCTGCGCCGCGCACCTGCCCGCTTTGCAGGCCCCGCACCAGGGCGGCATGGTCGAGCACTTCGCCGCGGGCCGTGTTCAGCAGCCAGATGGGGTGGCGAAAACCACCCAGCAGCGCGTCGTTTACGAAGTGGCGGTTGGCCGCCACGTAGGGAATATGCACGCTCAGCACGTCGGCCCGCTCCTGCAGCTCCCGCAGGCTCACCAGAATAGCGTTATGGTCGCCCTCGTGGCGGGGGTTGCTGTCGTGGGCCAGCACCGTGCAGCCAAAGCTGCTCAGGCGCCGGGCAAACGCCGCGCCCATGTGGCCGTAGCCCAGAATCCCGATGACCTTCCCCCCTATTTCCTCGCCCCGGTTGGCTTCGCGCTGCCAGATGCCCTGCCGCACCTCGTGGTCGGCGCGCACGATGTTGCGAAACAGGGCCAGCAGCAGCCCCAGCGTGTATTCCCCCACCGCGTCGCGGTTGCCCTCGGGCGCGTTGAGCAACGTTACGCCCGCCGCCGCCAGGGCCGCCTCGTCGATGTTATCTACGCCGGCCCCGGCCCGGCCCACGTAGCGCAGCTGCGGGCCGTGGGCCAGCAGCTCGGCCGTGATGCGCAGCTTGCTGCGTACCAGCAGGCCATCGTAGGGCTGGGCGGCCAGGGCGGCGGGTATTTCGGCCGCTTTCAGATCGGGGCGGTAGTGCAGCGTAATGCCCAGCGGCACGAGCAGCTCGGGCAGCGAGGGGTGCATTTCGTCGACGCAGAGGCAGAGCGACTGGGGTCGGGCCGTGTGCAGTGCGGGGGTAGATTCGGGAGGCAGGGCAGGTTCACTCATCCTTGAAGGGGGGTGGCGAAACGGGTTCTTACTCTTGTTCTTCTTCGGCTTCTTCCGAAACCTCCTGGGCGCGGCGGGACTTGGCATTGTTGACCGACGGCGGCACCACCACGCGGTGCTGCTCGACGTGCTTGGTCAGCTCCACGAAATCACTGACGCTGAGCTGCTCGGCCCGCTTCTCGAAAATGGGGTCCGTAGTGGCTTCGGGCACCATGCCGAAGGGCTTTAGGGCGTTGCGCAGGGTTTTGCGCCGCGTCTGGAAGGCCTGCTTCACGACCTGGAAAAACAGCTTCTCGTCGCAGCCCAGGTGCTCGGTGGCGTTGCGGGTGAGGCGCACCACGGCCGACTGTACCTTGGGCGGCGGAATAAAGACGTGGGGCGGCACAGTGAAGAGCATTTCCACGGTGTAGAAGGCCTGGAGCAGCACGCTCAGAATGCCGTAGGTTTTGGAGCCGGGCGGCTCGGCCAGCCGGTCGGCCACTTCCTTCTGAATCATGCCGACCACCTCGCGCACCTGCTGGCGGTGGGCCAGGACCTGGAAGAAAATCTGGCTGCTGATGTTGTAGGGAAAGTTGCCAATAATGCTCAGCGGCTGCTCCGGAAAGAGCTTGTTCAGATCCTGCTTCAGAAAGTCGGCGGAAATAATGCGGCCTTCCAGACTGGGAAAGTTGCGCCCCAGGTAGTCCACCGATTCCCGGTCAATTTCGACGACGGTGGTGCGGTACTCGGGGTGCTTGAGCAGGTCGCCGGTCAGCACGCCCATGCCGGGCCCGATTTCCAGCACTTCCGCCACCCCGTCGGGCAGGCGCAACGACTCCACGATGCGCCGCGCAATGTTGGGGTCGGCCAGAAAGTGCTGACCTAAGTGTTTTTTGGGGCTAACGTGATCCATACGGCAAAAAAGGCGGTAGAAGTGCGAAAAGTGAGCTGGTCCGCAGGCGCACAGGAAAGAATCGTCGGGGTAGCCCGGTTCTTGGCTCCTGTACTTGCGTTTACCAAAGGCTGCCTACCTTGCGCGCCCTAACTCGCTCCAAAGATACGCCCGTCTATGTCGATTCAACTAGCCACCGCCGCCGAGCTGCCCCAGCAGGCCACCGCTGTATTCCTGCTGCCCGCCGGCACCCAGGAGCTCCCCCAGTCGCTGCAGGACCTGCACCAGTCTGCCCGCCAGTATGTTGCCGACCAGCTCGCCCAGGACAGCAAGCTGATTATGGTCAACCATTTTTCGCACCAGCACTACTTTATTGTAGCCGCGGCCAAAGTCACTACCCACCTCGTGGCCGAAGCCGTGCGCAAAAGCGGCCATCAGCTGCACGCCCAGCTCAAGGCCGATAAGGTAGCCGAGCTCTACGTGCAGGATTTGTCTGGCCACGCCGACTCGACCCTGGCCCTGGCCCTGGTGGAAGGCCTGGCCCTGACGGCCTACCAGTTTGAAGGCTACAAAACCGACGAGAAATCAAAGGAAGCCGCCAAGCTGACGCGCATCAGCGTGGTGGGCGGCGTTACCGACGAGGAGCTGCAGGAGCTGGACGGCGTGCTGCAAGGCGTATTCCTGGCCCGCGACCTGGTGAATGCCCCGCTGAACAAGCTCAACGCCGTGCAGTTTGCCGAGCGCATGGCCGCCGCCGGGGAGGAAGTCGGGTATCATACCGAAATCCTGGATCTGGTGCGCATCGAAGCCCTGCGCATGGGCGGCCTACTGGCCGTAAACCAGGGCAGCCCCGAGCCGCCCACGTTTACGATTATGGAGTGGAAGCCCGAAGGCGCCACCAACGAGAAGCCCTACGTACTGGTCGGCAAGGGCGTCGTATTTGATACGGGCGGCCTGAGTTTGAAGCCTACCCCGGCCTCCATGGACATGATGAAGTGCGATATGGCGGGCGGTGCGGCCGTAACGGGTGTGCTATACGCGCTGGCCAAAAACCAGGTGCCGCTGCACGTTATCGGCCTGGTGCCGGCCACCGACAACCGCCCCGGCGGCCTGGCCTTTGCCCCCGGCGACGTGCTGACCATGTACAGCGGCCTGACCGTGGAAGTGCTCAACACCGACGCCGAAGGCCGCCTGATCCTGGCCGATGCCCTGGCCTTTGCCAAGAAGTACGACCCCGCCTTCGTGGTGGATATTGCTACGCTCACCGGCTCGGCGGCCCGCGCCATCGGCAAGGAAGGCATCGTGGCCATGGGCACAGCCAGCGAAGAGCAGATGGCCGAGCTGAAAAAATCCGGCCACCGGGTGCACGAGCGAGTCGTGGAGTTTCCGATGTGGGAGGAATACACCGAGCACATCAAGTCCGACATTGCCGACATCAACAACCTGGGCAAGGCCGAAGCCGGGGCTATTTCGGCCGGCAAGTTTCTGGAGCGCTTCGCCGTGGGCTACCCCTGGGTGCACCTCGATATTGCCGGTCCGGCCTACCTGATGGCCCCGGACTCCTACCGCGGCAAGGGCGGCACCGGCACCACCGTGCGCCTGCTCTACGACTTCCTGAAAAACCAGCAGTAGTTTTCCCTGCTCGGCTGTCATCTTTCATCTGGTGTACGCCCAGCGAAGGACCTTACCACGCTAGAACAAGTCGTTCAACAGCTATAAAGTCTTCGCTTGGCGGATGTCAGATGAGGGATGACAATCTTTTCTCCTCCCAAGCTTCTCCCCAGCCCTCCTTAGTATGAGTACTCTTCCCCGCCTCGGTATTTCAGTGGGCGACCTGGCCGGTATTGGACCGGAAATCATTTATAAAACGCTGCTCGACAGCCGCCTGCTCAAATACTGCACACCGGTGGTTTATGGCACTGCCACGGTGCTCTTCGACGACTTTCCGGCCGATAAGCAGCAGAGCGCGCCCCTCACCTTCCGGCAGGTGCGCTCCGCCGCCGACATTGACCCCGGCAAGCCCAACGCCGTGACCTGCTGGGACGACGACTTTACCCTCACGCCCGGTCAGCCCACCGAAGCCTCGGGCCGGGCCGCCCGCGAATCGTTGCTGGCCGCGGCCCGCGACCTGAAAGCCGGCCTGCTCGACGGCCTCGTGACGGCACCCATCAGCAAGGAAAACACCCAGTCCGACGACTTCCGCTACCCCGGCCACACCGAGTTTCTAACCAGCTTTTTCGACGCGCCCGAAAGCCTGATGCTGCTGGCCAGCGAAGATCTGCGCGTGGCTACGGCCACCGGTCACATTGCCCTGAAAGACGTGCCGGCCCGCCTGACCAAGGAGCTGCTCAACACCAAGCTGCGCATTCTGCTCAAGTCGCTGAAAGGGGATTTTGGCATCGACAAGCCCCGGGTAGCAGTGCTGGGCCTGAACCCCCACGCCGGCGAAAACGGCCTGCTGGGCACTGAAGAAGCTACTCTTGTAACCCCCGTCATTCAGCAGCTGCTCAGCGAAGGGCACCTCGTATATGGCCCCTTCCCCGCCGACGGCTACTTCGGCACCGGTCAGTTCCGCAAGTTCGACGCCACCCTGGCCCTCTACCACGACCAGGGCCTGATTCCCTTCAAGACCCTGGCCTTCGAGCGGGGCGTCAATTTCACGGCGGGCCTTTCGGTCATCCGCACCTCCCCTGACCATGGCACCGCCTACGGGCTGGCCGGGCAGTTCAAGGCCGATGAGACTTCCTTCCGCGAGGCCGTCTACATGGCTTGCGACCTGATCCGGCAGCGCCGCAAGTATGTCGATCTGAAGCCTCTGGTGCCGGGCCCGGCGCCGCGCGGAGGGCGTATGGAATAGGGTTTCGCTTTGGAGCAGTTTCTTTCCAAAATCGAAATTTAGTTTGCCAGATCAAAACTCTATTGTAGCTTTGCATCTCCTTAGCCACCAACCGTGGCCTATTCCAGCTACTCTTTACTTCTTCGCATGCTTCTCCACACCCCTGCTGACTACCGCACGGCCCTGCGCCGACTCGATGCGCTGGCAGCCGCTGGAGTTGAAGGCAACCCGACGCTGGAGGCGGAGTTTCGGGAATTGATTGTGGCCCTGGATGCCTACGAAGGCCAGTTGGGGCTGCTACCGATTCCGAATCTGCCCACTTCGCTGGCCGAGATGATAGAGTTGAAACGACAGCAGATGCGGCTCAAGCAAAAGGAGCTGGCCGAGCTGCTGGAAGTACCGGCCGGGCGCCTCTCGCAGATTCTCAGTGGCAAGCGCCGCGTCACACTCGACCTGGCCAAGCGCCTGTATGAGCGGTTGAACATCCCCTCCGATTTCATCCTCAAGAACGCCTGAGTTAGCGCCACTTCTCGTTCCTGTTTCCCAGAACGAGGAAATATTTCTACTTTTGCCCCCTGCAATAAATTCCCTGTGAAAAAGGACTCGCAATACGATTTGAACATTGCCAAGCTGGCTCTCAAAACGCACCACTTTGCGTTTGAGCTGGACAAGGCATTTTTTGAGCAGTTTGAGCAGACCCTCATCCAGGATGGTCAGCTCCACGCCGACGTCGAGCTGACCAAGACGGAACTGCTCCTGACCCTGGATTTTCACATCAAGGGCACCGTGCGCCTGATTTGCGACCGGAGCCTGGACGAGTTCGACCAACCCATCGACGTGCGCCACTCCCTGCGCGTACGCTTCGGCGACCAGGCCCTGGAGTTGGACGACGACGTGCTGCAAATCACGCCCGAAACCCAGGTGCTGCCCATTGCCCAGCACTTATTCGATTACATCGGCCTAGCCATTCCCATGAAGAAGCTGCACCCGCGCTTCCAGAATGAGCCCGATGAGAATCCGGATGCCGACACCAAGCTTATCTTCTCGACCCGCCAGCCCGGCGACATCGAGGATGACGATGAAGGCACCGACCCCCGTTGGGATGCCCTGCGCAACCTCAACTAACCGCTCAGCGGCCCCAGCATTTACATTTACACTTACCCTTTTTTCTTTTTGACTCATGGCTCATCCTAAGCGCCGAACCTCCAAAACCCGCCGCGACAAACGTCGCACCCACGACAAGCTGACCCCCAAAGCAGTAACGATCTGCTCGAACACGGGTGAGCTGCACCTGCGCCACAAGGCCTACGTAGTGGACGGCGACCTGTACCTGCACGGCAAAGTAGCTATCAAAGATTACGCTCCCGTAGCTGCCGCGGCTCCCGCTTCCGACGAAGAATAAGCGCCGCCTAGCCAGCTGCCGCTGGCCCGCCTTCCCGACTCCCTACCCCTTGACACCTCGTACATGAAGATAGCCCTGGACGCAATGGGAGGCGATTTCGCCCCCCAGGCTGCCGTGGACGGCGCCGTGCTGGCTGCCCAAAAGCTTGCCGGCGCGGCTCAGATTGTGCTCATTGGCCAGGAAGATGCCGTGCGCCCCTTGCTTGAAAAGCATGGGGCCGCGGCCGACGGCCTCATTCTCGTTGCTGCCTCGCAGATTATCGAGATGGGTGAGCACCCTGCCAAAGCATACCAGCAAAAGCAGGATTCCAGTATAGCCGTGGGCTACCGCATGTTGCACAACGGCGAAGTAGAAGCGTTCTGCTCCGCTGGCAACACCGGGGCCATGCTCGTCGGCGCCATGTTCAGCGTGAAACCCGTCGCGGGCGTGATGCGCCCGGCAATTGCCAACTTCACGCCCAAGCTGGCCGGTGGTTTCGGTATTCTGCTGGACGTAGGCGCCAATGCCGAGTGCAAGCCCGAGATGCTGGAGCAGTTCGGCGAGCTGGGCTCCCTGTATGCACAGTATGTGCTGGGTATCGAAAAGCCCAAAGTGGGGCTCATGAACCTGGGGGAAGAAGAAGGTAAAGGCACTGCTATTACCCAGGCCGCCCACCAGTTGCTGAAAGTAAACCCGCATATTCACTTCATTGGGAATATCGAAGGGCGCGACCTGTTCAATGACAAAGCCGACGTGATTGTCTGCGACGGCTACACGGGCAACGTGGTGCTGAAAATGGCCGAGTCGGTGTACGAAATTCTGGCTGAAAAGCAGATGCACGACCCCTTCTTCGACAAGTTCAACTACGAAGCCATTGGCGGCAGCCCTATTCTGGGCATCAACGACAACGCCATTATCGGGCACGGCGTGAGCACCCCGGAAGCCATTTGTAATATGCTCCTGCAGGGGTATCAAATGGCCAAATCCGGCATTGCCGACCAGATAAAAGACACTTTCAAGTCCTAGCGACTAAGTCCGGCTCCGGCCGGACTTTTTTTGCCTTCTTCCCCTGTTCTCCCCGAATGAAAATTACGGCTGCCATAACCGGAGTGGGTGCTTACGTGCCCGACTACGTGTTGACCAATCAGGAACTCGAAAAGCTGGTGGATACCACCGACGAGTGGATTACGACGCGCACTGGCATCAAGGAACGACGGATTCTGAAGGGCGAAAACCAGGGCACTTCCGTTATGGCCATCAAGGCCGTGGAGCAGCTGCTGGCCAAAACCGGCACCCGCGCCGAAGACATTGACCTGCTGATCTGTGCTACTACCACGCCGGATCTGGTGTTTCCGGCCACGGCCAACATCGTTTCGGCCGCCGTGGGTACCACCAAGGCCTTCAGCTACGACGTGCAGGCCGCCTGCTCGGGCTTTCTGTTTTCGCTGGCCACGGGCGCCCAGTTTATTCAGAGCGGCATCTACAAAAAAGTAGTAGTGGTAGGAGCCGACAAGATGTCGAGCATTATCGACTACACGGACCGCGCCAACTGCATTATCTTCGGCGACGGCGCCGGGGCCGTGCTGCTGGAACCCAACACCGAAGGCTACGGCCTGCTCGATCAGGTGCTGCGCTCCGATGGCCGGGGCGAGCAGCACCTGCACCAGAAAGCCGGCGGTTCACGCCGCCCGCCAACGGCCGAAACCGTAGCCAACCGGGAACATTACGTGTACCAGGAAGGCGCTACGGTATTTAAGTTTGCCGTGACCAACATGGCCGATGTAGCCGCGCAGGTCATGGAGCGCAATCAGCTCAGCAAGGAAGACGTAGCTTGGCTCGTGCCCCACCAGGCCAACAAGCGCATCATCGACGCTACGGCCAACCGCATGGGCGTGGGCCCCGAGAAGGTGATGCTCAACATTCACCGCTACGGCAACACGACCAACGGCACGATTCCGCTGTGTTTGGCCGACTACGAGCAGCAGCTGCACAAGGGCGACAACCTGGTGCTGGCCGCGTTTGGCGGAGGCTTTACCTGGGGCTCTATCTACCTGAAATGGGCCTACGACCCGAAACCTGACCCGCAAGACGCGTAAATAAGCGGGCTGGACGCGGAAAACTCCTATACTTGCACTCCCAACGTGCCGCCCCGCCACTCTCCGGGACGGCACGTTGCGTTTCCTCCCAGCACCTGACTCACTGAAACTTAAGCGGTAAGATAGTTTTCCGGGTTTCCAGCGAAGCACATCTTACCTGTAGAATATTCTTTTCAAAATTCCCAAGCATGGCCACTACCGCAGATTTTCGCAACGGTCTGGTACTCGAGTACAACAATGACCTGTACGTCATTACCGAATTCCAGCACGTAAAACCAGGCAAAGGTCCCGCCTTTGTGCGCACTAAACTGCGCAACATCAAAACCGGCAAGGTGCTGGACAACACATTCAACGCCGGCGTGAAGGTGACGACTGCCCGCGTGGAGCAGCGCCCCCACCAGTTCCTCTACAAGGACGAGTACGGCTACACGTTCATGGACAACTCCACGTTCGAGCAGGTGTCGTTGCCCGAGGCGATGGTACCCTTCGCCGATTTGATGAAGGAAGGCCAGGAGTGCACCATCCTGTTCCACGCCGAAACCGAGCAGCCCCTCACGGCCGAGCTGCCGACTACCGTGGAGCTGATCGTGACCTACACCGAGCCCGGCCTGCGCGGCGATACGGCCACCAACACGCTGAAGCCTGCCACAGTAGAAACCGGTGCCCGCATTCAGGTGCCGCTGTTCATTGATACCGATACCAAAATCCGCGTCAAGACAAGCGACTACTCCTATGTCGAAAGAGTCAAATAAGCAGCCGAAACACCCCACCGAAGCCGCCATGAAAGCCAAAGAACTCCAGGACCTGATTGATTTTATCGCCAAATCAGGGTTGAACAAAGTCAACATCGAAACCGAGGAATTTAAAATCTCGGTGCAGCGCGAGCCCAACACGAAAGTGGTAAGCAGCCACGTGGCTCCCGCCGCCGCCCCGCAGGCAGCACCGCAGGCAGTGGCGGCCCCCGCCGCCGCCACTCCGGCCGCTGCTCCGGCTCCCGCGCCCGCCGCCGCCAGCAGCAACCACCAGCCGCTGAAAGCGCCGATGATTGGCACGTTCTACCGCAGCAGCAGCCCGGAGTCGCCGGCTTTCGTGAACGTAGGCGACGTGGTAGAGAAAGGCCAGGTTATTTGCATCATTGAGGCCATGAAGCTTTTCAATGAGATTGAAGCCGAAGCCTCGGGCCGCATCGTGAAGGCCCTGGTGGAAAACGCTACTCCCGTGGAGTACGACCAGCCGCTGTTCCTGATCGAGCCGATGTAATTTGAGAACCGAGAAGTGAGAGCTCAGAACTTAGACCAGAAGAGGTGCCCTGCGCTGCTTCCACGCTAAGTTCTAGGCTCTCACTTCTCACTTCTACCCAGACCTGTGTTTAAGAAAATACTGATTGCCAACCGGGGCGAAATTGCACTGCGCATCATCCGTACCTGCAAGGAAATGGGCATCAAAACGGTGGCCGTTTACTCGACTGCCGACAAGGAAAGCCTGCACGTACGCTTTGCCGACGAGGCCGTGTGCATCGGGCCGCCCAGCAGCGCCCAGTCGTACCTGAACATTCCCACCCTGATTGCCGCCGCCGAAATCACCAACGCCGACGCCATTCACCCTGGCTACGGCTTTTTGTCGGAAAACGCGGAGTTCTCGCGCATCTGCCAGGAAAACAACATCAAGTTCATCGGGGCCTCGCCCGAGATGATCAACCGCATGGGCGACAAGGCCTCTGCCAAAGCCACCATGATCAAGGCCGGCGTGCCCTGCATTCCCGGCTCGGTCGGCCTGCTCGACTCCCTGCAGGACGCCCTGAAGATTGCCCACAAGATTAAGTACCCGGTTATCCTCAAGGCCACGGCCGGCGGGGGCGGCCGCGGTATGCGCGTGGCCCACAACGACGAGGAGCTGGAAAAAGGCTGGAACGATGCCCGCACGGAGGCCAAAGCCGCCTTCGGCAACGACGGTATCTACCTGGAGAAATTCGTGGTAGAGCCCCGCCACATCGAAATCCAGATTTGCGGCGACCAGTACGGCCACGTGTGCCACCTCTCGGAGCGCGACTGCTCGATTCAGCGCCGCCACCAGAAGCTGGTTGAGGAAGCTCCCTCGCCCTTCATGACCGACAAGCTGCGCGAAGCCATGGGCAAAGCAGCTATTGCCGGGGCCGCGGCCATCAACTACGAGGGCGTAGGCACGATTGAGTTCCTGGTGGATGCCAACCGGGACTTCTACTTCATGGAGATGAACACCCGCATTCAGGTGGAGCACCCCGTGACGGAGGAAATCATCAACTACGACCTGATTAAGGAGCAGATCAAGGTGGCAGCCGGCGTACCGATTTCGGGCAACAGCTACTACCCCAAGATGCACGCCATGGAGTGCCGCATCAATGCCGAGGACCCCAAGAACGGCTTCCGCCCCTCCCCCGGCAAAATTACCGTGCTGCACATTCCCGGCGGCCACGGCGTGCGCGTCGACACCCACGTGTATGCGGGCTACACCATCCCGTCGAACTATGACTCGATGATTGCCAAGCTCATCACCGTGGCCCAGACCCGGGAGGAGTGCATCGTGAAAATGAAGCGCGCCCTGTCGGAGTTTGTGGTGGAAGGCGTGAAAACGACCATTCCTTTCCACCTTGCCCTGATGGACAACGCCGATTTCAAAGCCGGCAACTTCAACACCAGCTTCCTGGAAACGTCGTTCGACTTCGCGACGGTATAAGGATCTTCATTCGAACTAAAAAACGCTCATTCTGTCCAGAATGAGCGTTTTTTTATTGTCATTATGCTTCGTTTGTCCGTTATGTCACCCCGTATACTGCCTTCCCTAACCCGTTCTGTGCGTTGGCTATTGGTGGTAGCCGCCGTCCTGATAGCCGGCACGGTTTGGATGTATATCCGGGAAGGTTCCTACTGGTCGGCAGGCGCCCAGTTTTTGATGCTGGCCTTGCTGCCTTTTGCAGGCAGCTAAACCGTTTGCCTGTGCGGGTGCAGTTCGATGATTCCTTCTTGTATGTTTCCTGGTCAGGCAGCGAGGAGAAAGTGCTGTTAGCAGCTATCAGCTCTCTGTGCTTCACCTCCAGCACTATCAACGGCTTCCAGATTTTTCGCCTGCAGTATCAGCAGGACGCGCAAAGCCGGACGCTTTACATCTTAGGCGGCCAGGCCTTACAGATACTGGATGCGTCCTGGCAAGGCAGCCGGCCGCAGTAAACGCCCCTACTTCCTTAGCATACTAGCACGACCATGCCGCTACCTTCACCCCTGTTACACCTACACGACCAGTTTGCCGGCTGCATCATCGGTGGGGCCATTGGCGACGCTTACGGCAGCAGCCATGAACTCGGGGCGCCCGGCTGGCCCCAGGCTGCTACCTATTACCCTTTCGGCAAACCAGCCGCCCCCCGGCCCACCTGGGCGCTTACCGACGACACCCAGCTCACCCTGGCAACCTGCGAAGCCATAGCCGAAGCAAAAACCATAAGCCCCGAAGCTATTGCCCGGCAGTTTCTGGCCTATTTCCGAAGCCGAAAGCTTACGGGTCTGGGGGCCAGCACGCTCTACGCGTTGCAGCAGCTGGCTGCTGGCTGCCCCTGGAGTCAGGCGGGGCGCATGGGCGAGTATGGAGCCGGCAACGGCGCGGCCATGCGGATTGCGCCGCTGGCTTTCGTGCCCGGGTCAGTGCCAAGAGAAACGATAGAAGCCGTTTGCCGCATCACCCACCAGCACCCCGAGGCCTATGCCGGAGCCCTGGCCGTGTACCTGAGCCTGCGGGCGGCGCTGGACGGCACCTGGACCGGCCACGAAAACCTGCTGCCGCTGATTATCGAGCAACTGCCCGACACCAGGGTCCGGGACCGGCTGCAGGAGCTTGATCAGGCCCCGGCCAGCCAGACCCTTGCCGAGCTGGCCGCCAGGTTTGGCTGCGGGGGCTACGTGGTCGATTCGGTGCCGCTGGCCCTGGCAGCGGCTAATCAAGTGCGGCAGCTGGGTTTTGCGGCCATGCTGGCGGCCCTGGTACAAGCCGGCGGCGACACGGATACCAACTGTTCCCTGGCCGGACAAATCAGCGGGGGCCTGCTGGGCGTGAATGGTATTCCGCTCCCGCTGTACCGGAAATTGCGGCAGCTGCCCGAGTATTCCTGGCTTCAGACGACCGTGGCGGAATTCAGCAAATCCGTTCTGTCCTGACCCGACTTCGGGCCGCGCCCTACCGGCCCTTAGAACCCTGTTTTACCAGACATAAGTCGCTGGCCCCAACTTTTTTTGACCCTTTTTCGGGCTTGTTAGAGTTATACTAAACCCATTTAGCAAACCGAATTACTTGCGTAGTTTATTACGATTACCACCTCAAATACAGACACTTAACTAACTACCTCACTTATTATTACGAATTAAGCATCAAAAACGGCATTATATTATCAATACCGAAATTATATAGCACGTTTTATAGAATATTGCTTTATACTTGCCTTATAGTTCTGCCCTCAACCAAAACACCCACAGTATGAACAAACTTTCCGCAGCGGCCCTCACGGGGCTGCTTGCCGCAGGCATGCTCCTGCCCTCCTGTACCAAAGACGCCGTGCAGCCCGGCACCGCCCAGGCGCCCGTAGCGGCAGCCACTACCACTAATGCCGTAGCCGTCAACGGGGTGATGATGCAAGCCTTTTATTGGGACGTGCCCCAGAGCAACCCGGCCGGCACGTGGTGGCAAAACCTGGGCAGCAAGGCCGCGGAGCTCAAAGCCGCCGGTATCACAGCCCTGTGGATTCCGCCAGCCTACAAAGGCGGCAGCGCTACCGATGTCGGCTACGGCGTGTACGACCGCTACGACTTGGGCGAGTTCAACCAGAAAGGCACCGTAGCCACCCGCTATGGCACTATCAGCCAGCTGCAGGGCGCTATTACTTCCCTGCACAACCAGGGCATTCAGGTGTACGAAGATATGGTGATGAACCACCTCACCTTCGCCGACAACCAGGAGCTGGCCAACAACCAGTACAACGTCTACACCAGCTTCACTTACCCCGGCCGCAACAACACCTACAGTTCCTATAAGTGGCACTGGTACAACTTCTCGGCCACCCAGCAAGCCCCCAACAACGGCTGGTACCAGTGGGCTGCCTACGACTTCCAGCCCTACGCCAACAACGACGCCTACGACAACCTGCTCGGCTCGGAAATCCGCTACAACGACATCAACAACGCCAACGAAACCATCACCTGGGGCAACTGGATTACCAACAAGCTGGGCCTCGACGGTTACCGCCTCGACGCCACCAAGCACATCCAGACGGCCTACGTGAACCGCTGGCTCGACAACGTGAAGGGCACCCGCTTTGCCGTATCGGAGGCCTGGTTCCGCAACCTGGCCGATTTGAACAACTACGCCGCCGCCACCGGGGGCCGCACCAGCCTGTTCGACGTGCCCCTGCACTACACCTTCCAGGATATGAGCAACGGCAACGGTAGCTGGGACATGCGCGGCCTGCAGTTTGCGGGCTTCACTGAGGCCAACGGCGCCCTGTCGGTTTCCTTCGTCGATAACCACGACACCGACCACCCCGGCGCGCTCTATTCGCCGGTTACCAACCTCAAAATGCTGGCCTACGCCTACATCCTGACCCGGGAAAAAGGTTACCCCTGCGTGTTCTACAAAGATTACTACAACTATGGCCTCGGCGCCCAGATCAAGAAGCTTATCGACATCCGCCGGGCCAACGCCTACGGAGCGGCCAACGAGTACACGTCCATCAACGATGCCGACGTGTATGCCTACTCCCGGGCCGGCGACGCGACGCATGCCGGTCTGCTGGTAATGCTGAATGACGGCGGCACTGGTCGCTCCAAAACCATTACCACGCCTTTCAAGAGCGCCACGCTGACCGACAAAACCGGCAACAGCACCGCCACGGTGACGACTAATGCCAGCGGCGTGGGCACCTTCCCGGTGAATGCGCGCAGCTACTCGGTATGGGTACCCGGCACCGGTTCGGTCACGCCCCCACCCACCACGGGCACCACGGCCGTATCGTTCAACGTGACCTACAGCGGCACCGTCTCGGGCCAGGATGTGTACGTGCTGGGCAGCACCGCCCAGCTCGGCGGCTGGAACACGGCCAACGCCATCAAGCTCAGCGGCGCTACTTACCCCGTGTGGAAAGGCACCATCAACCTGACTAGCGGCACGAGCGTGCAGTACAAGTACATCCGCAAGGACGCGGCCGGCAACGTGCTCTACGAAGGCGGCACCAACCGCAGCTTCACGCCCAGCGGCACCAGCCAGACCCGCACCGAAACCTGGCAGTAAGGGTTGAGTGAGTGAGGTGAATGAGCAAGGCCCGGCTACTGCTAGTCGGGCCTTTTTCGTCGTTACAACTGGCCCATTGGGCACAGTAGGCGGCTTATGCACACTACGTGCGCTGGGCGTATGCCCCTTGCCGACCCGCTAGGTGGCTGACGAAACCCTCCCCGCAGAAATTCCCGAAACTCATTTCGCGTCCGGATGCGTGCGCCGCCTCGATTCGGGGTACAAGGAAAGCAGGGGCGTCTTACCTACATTCGTTTAACAAGTTGCCCCCATTCAGTCCCACTTATCCTCTATGTCCTTTGCCCCTGTGCTCTTCGCGGCCCTTTGCTTACTGGGTAGCCTGCTCCCCAGTGCCCGGGCGCAAGTGTCCTCCAAGCCCGCATCTCCTGACTGCGACACCGTGCGCTTTACTGATTCTCTCACAAGCGAGTCCTTGAGCCGCTCGGATTTTGTGCTGACGAAAACCCGGACCGGGATGGACCTGGTTATCTTAAACAGGGAGCGTTTGGCAGCCATTCAAAAGTTGCGCCGGCCCATCCTGCAGTTTTGTTACCGCGGCCGCCTGATAGCCGCCAAAGGCATTCCGCTAGTTAGCTCCGAGGTTCCAGCACAAGCCGAGGCATTTTATTCCCTGGCAAAAGACCACACGGTTATCTTTCGGAACACCCGCCTGCATATTAATCTGGTAGACAAAATGGTCCGGAAGAAGTACTAATGGATAGGTGCCGTAACGACCAGAGAAGGTGAATAAGCCCCGACTGCTGCTAGTCGGGTTTTTCTTTGTTAGGTTTATAGCTGGTGAATACTATCTCTGTTGCCTCTATGCGCTTATTGCTGTTTTGCTTGCTTCACCTAGCCACGAGTTCGGTCGGTCTTGCACAGCAGCCTTTTGAAATCCGCAGCGTCAAACAGCCCCTCCGAGCCATAGCCGCTCAGATAGGCTCAGCCTCTACTGTCGATGGGCAATACGTGGGCCGAATACCAAGAAGAGCAGAGCAATATGAGCGGTATGAGAAAATAGCAGCCACGGCAACCGAAGCAGAGTTGGTGAGTCTGACAGATCATCCCAGCCCGGCAGTCCGCTGTTATTCGTACTTAGCGCTGCTTGGCCGCAATTCGCAAAGCTTGCTCACCGTATTACGGAAAAATGAAGCCGACACGGCAGTTGTAGAAGTTCGTAATGGCTGTATCAGTGGCAGTTCCAATGTGATAGAATACATGAGTCTTCACTTCCGCCAACAGCAAAAACGGCGACCTATACCCCTAACCCCTGCTGACACGCTACTACTGGACCGACTAAGAGAAGCGCGATTTGCCAGATATACGCGCGAAGGCCGCTAATTAATTGCTGGCCGGCTTCATAAGATTCACCCACAAAAAAAGGCCGACTTCGCAGTCGGCCTTTTCCTTTCCCACCTAGGCATTCACCGGCGGGCTGTTGGTTTCGATTTCCGTGACCAGCTCCTCGTACCATTCTTCCCCGTACTTGCGCACCAGGGGCTCCTTCAGAAACTGATAGATGCGCACCCCGAGGGTAGCGCCGAAGCTGCAGGCCGGGTTGCAGATGTTCCACCGGTCGTAGTTCAGGGCCTCGAAGTCCTCGTACTTGGTGATGCGAATCGGGTAGAGGTGGCAGCTGATGGGCTTCTTGAACGTCGTCACACCCGCCAGATAGGCCTGCTCAATACCGCACTTCAGGATGCCGCGCTCATCATACAGGGCATAGGCGCACTCCCGGTCGTTGATGGTGGTGGTGCTGTAGTCGCCTTCCCAGTCCTTGATGTAGAGACCCTGCTGCTCGATGGCCTGCTGGCCGGCTTCGGTGAGGAAGGGCTTGATGTTGTGATACTCGTCCTGCAGAATCTGCAGCTCGTGGGCCTCTAGCGGAGCGCCCAGGTCACCTTCCACGCAGCAGGCGCCCTTGCAGGCTTCCAGGTTGCAGACAAAGAAATTGTCGCGCACGTCGTCGGAGATGACTGTATTCTGAATGATAATCATGGAATTGCAAAGAAGCGAACTGCAAAGATACACCCGGCGTTGAGAAGCAGTTCAAACCCCAGCTGAAACTCTGGTTAGAAGGCTGTAACTCCGCAGGCAAAGCCCTACCTTTGCCCCTTAGCCGAGGCGCTGATATTACCCTACGAATGGCATTAGATTACAACAAACTCCTGAACCCTTCCCAGGCCGCCGCGGTGCTTCAAATCGACGGCCCCTGCATGATTATTGCCGGCGCCGGCTCGGGCAAAACCCGGGTGCTGACCTACCGCATTGCCAACCTGCTGGAGCAGGGCGTCGACCCGTTCAACATCCTGGCCCTGACCTTTACCAACAAGGCCGCCAAGGAAATGCGCGCCCGGATTGAAAAGGTCGTAGGGCCCGAGGCCAAGAACGTCTGGATGGGCACCTTCCACTCGGTGTTTGCCAAAATCCTGCGCTCCGAGGCCGATAAAATCGGCTTCCCCCGCCACTTCACCATCTACGACACCCAGGACTCCAAGACGCTGCTGGGCCAGATCGTGAAGGAAATGGACCTCGACGACAAGCTCTACAAGCCCAACATGGTGCTGGGGCGGATTTCGGCGGCCAAGAACAAGCTGATTTCGGTGCAGCAGTACCTCAACGACCCGGTGATTCGCCAGGACGACGACGCGGCCCTGCGCCCCAAAATCGGCGCCATCTACCAGCAGTACCACGCCCGCTGTTTCAAGGCCGGCGCCATGGACTTCGATGATCTGCTCTTCAACACGAACGTGCTCTTCAAGGACCACCCCGACGTGCTGAACAAGTACCAGAACATCTTCAAGTACGTGATGGTCGACGAGTATCAGGACACGAACTATTCGCAGTACCTGATAACCCGCAAGCTGGCCGCCAAAGAGCGCAATATCTGCGTCGTGGGCGACGATGCCCAGAGTATCTACGCCTTCCGCGGGGCCGACATTACCAACATTCTCAACTTCGAGAAGGACTACCCTGAATTGCAGGTGTTTAAGCTGGAGCAGAACTACCGCTCCACGAAGAACATCGTGAAGGCCGCCAACTCGGTCATCAAGAACAACAAGGCCCAGCTGCGCAAGGACGTTTTCTCGGAAAATGAGGAAGGCACCCTGATTGAGGTCATCAAAGCCGCCTCCGACAACGAGGAAGGTAAGCTGGTGGCCAACAGCATCTACGAGGACAAGATGAATCAGCATCTGTCGTATGATGACTTCGCCATTCTGTACCGCACCAACGCCCAGAGCCGGGCCATGGAAGAAGCCCTGCGCAAGCTCAACATCAAGTACAAGATTGTCGGCGGCCTGAGCTTCTACCAGCGCAAGGAAATCAAGGACCTGGTGGCCTACCTGCGCCTGACGGTAAACCACAACGACGAGCAGGCCCTGCGCCGCGTCATCAACTACCCCAAGCGCGGCATCGGCGACACGACCATCAGCAAGCTGATCAACACGGCCGAGGAGTCGAACCACACGCTCTGGGAGGTGGTAGCCAACGCCAACTCCTTCCTGACGGCCCGCATTGCCAACCCGATTGAGAGCTTCGCCGAGCAGATCAAGAGCTACGCGGTGCTGGCCGGCAAGGAAGATGCTTTCGAGGCCGCCAAGTTCATTGCCAAGAACTCGGGCATGATTGAGGAGCTCTACGCCGATAAAAGCATCGAGGGCCTGTCGCGCTACGAGAACATTCAGGAACTCCTGAACGGGGTGAAGGCCTACACCGAGGACCCCGAGCGGGAGGACAAGTCGCTTGCTTCCTTCCTGCAGGACATTGCCCTCGTGACGGACGCCGACACCAAGGACGCCAAGGACGAAGGCGAGGCCGTGACGATGATGACCATTCACTCGGCCAAAGGCCTGGAGTTCCGCAACGTCTACATCGTGGGCATGGAGGAAAACCTGTTTCCGAGCCAGATGATGATTACCTCCCGGGCTGATCTGGAGGAAGAGCGGCGTCTGTTCTACGTGGCCATTACCCGGGCCGAGAAGAAGCTCACGCTCAGCTACGCTACCTCCCGCTACCAGTGGGGCAACCTGCGCAGCTGCGAGAAAAGCCGCTTCCTCGACGAAATTGACCCCCAATTTGTCGACTTCAAGTTTTCCTCGGCCGGCCCCGGCGAGTCGCCGTTTGGCCACGTCGTGGAGCGCCGTTCGAACCTAATTCCGCCCGCTCCGCGTAAGACGGTGGCCAAGGGCTACACCCCACCGGCCGATTTTCAGCCCTCGGACACGAGCAACCTGCAAACCGGGCAGCGCGTGGAGCACCCCAAGTTCGGCTTCGGCAAAGTAACCAAGCTCGAAGTGCAGCAGGGCTCTACCAAGGCCATCATCGACTTCGAAGAAGTGGGTGAGAAGACGTTATTGCTGAGTTTTGCGAAATTGCGGGTGCACAGCTAGGCGGAAGGTCGTAACTTGACCAGCTTAGCCGCCGCCCGCAGATTCGCTACCCGTTGTGAATCAGCTACCTAAACCGGCCGGCGCCACTTCTATTTGACTTAACCAGCTGCTTTTCAGGGCAGCTACGCCTTTTCCAATGGCCTTACCGTCACCTTTTAAACACGAGCTGCTGCTGCGCGAATACGGGCAGAGCACCTACGAGCTGATTCAGCAGCTGCGCACCATCGAAGACCGGGAAGAGCGCACCAAGCGGGCCCAGCAGATCGTGCAGCTCATTTTCCGTCTCAACCCCGCCCTGCGCGAGCAGCCCGACGCCCAGCCGAAAGTGTGGAACCACATCTTCGAAATGACCGACGGCGAGCTGGACGTGGATAGCCCCTACCCGCTGCACGCCCTCGACATTCTGGCCAAGCAGCCCCAGCGCGTGGCTTACCCCAGCAAGTCGCCCAAGCTTAAAGCCTACGGCCGCAGCGTCGAAATCATGATTGAGCAGGCCCTGGCCCTGGAAGACGCGGCCGAGCGCGAGCAGGCTACCATTGCCATTGGCCGCACTATGAAGTTCCTCTACCGTTCCTACAGCAAGGAAAACGCCAAGGACGTGACCATCCTCAAGCACCTCAAGGAGCTGTCGGGCGGCAAGCTGGAGCTGGACCCGGCCCAGGTGGATGCTAACAACCTGTTTGAGTTTGCCACGCCCCCGACTGCTGGTGGCCGGCCCGCGCCCTTCATCGTGCCCCAGCCCCGCGCCGAGCGTTCGGAACGCGGCGAGCGGGGGGACCGAGGCGACCGGGAAGGTCGGCGCGGCGGCAACAACAACCGGCGCGACAAGCAGCGCCGCGGCGGCAAGAAAGGCCGTCAGGAACCGCAGCAGCCACCTCAGTAAGCTCATTTTCCGTTAGCTGATGGCTGTTTGGGCTGTCAGCTAGTAGCAGGGGCGGCTGGTTCTCCTGCTTTTCTTTTTTCTATCATCTGCCAACAGCTAACGGCGCTTAGCTACTAGCTACCATTCCATGGCTTCATTTGAAGTAATCGGCGGCAAACCGCTGAAGGGTGAAATCGTGCCGCAGGGCGCAAAAAACGAAGCCCTCCAAATTCTGTGCGCGGTGCTGCTCACCTCCGAGCCCGTCACCATCAGCAACATTCCCGACATCCGCGACGTGAACAAGCTCATCGAGCTGCTGCGCGACATGGGCGTTAAAGTCGGGAAGCTTTCCACCGACACCTATCGTTTTCAGGCCGACGCGGTAAATCTGGACTACCTGGATTCCGAGCAGTTTGTGGCCCAGGGACGGGCGCTGCGCGGCTCCGTGATGATTCTGGGCCCTATGCTGACCCGCTTCGGCAAGTGCCAGCTGCCCAAGCCCGGCGGCGACAAAATCGGCCGCCGGCCGATGGATACGCACTTTTTGGGCTTGGAAAAGCTCGGCGGCAAGCTAACCCTAGAAGGCACCGACTTCTACCGCATCAAGGCCGAGAATGGCCTGCGCGGTACTTACATGCTGCTGGACGAGGCTTCGGTAACGGGCACGGCCAATATCGTTATGGCGGCGGTTTTGGCCGAAGGCGTTACCACCATCTACAACGCGGCCTGCGAGCCATACTTGCAGCAGCTCTGCAAGATGCTGGTGCGCATGGGCGCCAAAATTAACGGTATCGGCTCCAACCTGCTGACCATTGAAGGCGTGGAAAGTCTGGGTGGCACCGAGCACCGCATGCTGCCCGACATGATTGAAATCGGCTCCTTCATCGGCTTGGCGGCCATGACGGGTTCCGAAATCACCATTAAGGACTGCCAGGTGGCCGAGCTGGGTTTGATTCCGGATACGTTCCGCAAGCTGGGTATCCAGCTTGAAATCCGGGGCGACGATATCTACATTCCCGCTCAGGACCACTACGAAATTGCTACCTACCTTGATGGTAGCATTCTGACGGTATCGGACCACACCTGGCCGGGCCTGACTCCGGATTTGCTCAGCATCGTGCTCGTGGTAGCTATTCAGGCCAAGGGCACCGTGCTGATTCACCAGAAGATGTTCGAGTCGCGTCTGTTCTTCGTGGATAAGTTAATCGACATGGGCGCCCAGATTACGCTGTGCGACCCGCACCGCGCCATTGTTATCGGCCTCGACAAGCGCAATGCCCTGCGCGGCATCAGCATGACCTCGCCCGACATCCGCGCCGGCGTGGCCCTGCTGATTTCGGCTCTCTCGGCTGAGGGCCGCAGCGTGATTGACAACGTGGAGCAGATTGACCGCGGCTACCAGTTTATTGACAAGCGCCTGAACGCTCTGGGTGCCCAGATCCGACGGCTGTAGTCTTTCCGCAACGTTTTACCCCTGCAACGAGCCCGACCTGAACAGGTCGGGCTCGTTGCTTTTCCGGTGGTGGTGGGTTACCTGCCGCCCGGCCCCGCATAAAGAGCAAAGCTGCGCAGCTTTCTTCCCCAACCTTTATTTCGACTTCTGATGAAACATCTGTTGTATCCAGTCCTGCTCGGACTGGCCCTGGCAGGGTGCAGCCAGGCCGAGCAGGAAGAAAGCGTCATCTACCCCCAAGCTGCGGCCGACTCTTCCTCTCCCCTTTCTTCCGCAGTTGCTCCGGGGCGGCCCGCTGAAACAGCCCGCAGCATCATCTACCACGGCGAGCTGAGTTTAGCGGTAGACAACTTCGAGCAGGTTTCCGGCCAGGTCGACCGGTTGCTCACCGAGCACGGGGCCTTCGTCAGCACGGCGCACGAAACCCGGGCCGACGGCCAGCACCGGCAGGAAATCACCATCAAGGTGCCGCCCACGCAGTTCATGCCGCTGCTACAGACCCTGGGCAAGTTGGGCCGCATCGAAAACAAGGACATTTCCTCGAGCGACGTAACGGCCGACCTGCTCCACGTCAGCAATGAGCTCAAAACGAAGCGGGAAGCGGAAAGCCGGTACGCGCAGTTACTGAAACAAGCCAAAACGCCGGCGGAAATTCAACGGCTGGAAGCGCAGGTAAGTCAGGTTCGGGCGGAAATTACGGCCTCGGAAGCCCAAGCCAAAACCTGGACCGGCCAGAGCACCTGGGCCACCCTCACGCTGCGCTACTTCCAGCATATTCCGGCCGAAGAAGCTGCCCCGCCCATGCCAGACGCCGCACCCCGTTTCCTGGCCGCCTTCAACCGGGGCTGGTCCTTGGTGGTAAGCGTGGCCGTGCTGCTTACCAACATCTGGCCCCTGCTGGTTCTGGGCATCGGTGGCAGCTGGCTGTGGCGCCGCTGGCAGCTGCGGCAGCAAACTCCGGCTTAACACAGCTGGCTACCAATAAAAAAGGCCTCCTGCTCGTGCGGGAGGCCTTTTTTATTGGTAGCCAAACGCGTTAGTCGATGACCATATCGACCACCGAGGTAACCAAAGACAGGGCGATGCTGAAAATCAGCGCGGAGAGGAAACCATCCAGTTTGAAGCCGGGCAGAATCCAGTCGGCCAGCAGCACGATGACGGCGTTGATAACCAGCAGAAACAAGCCCAGCGTCAGGACGGTAATCGGAAAGCCCAGGATTTTCAGAATGGGCTTGAGCACCGCGTTGAGAATGCCGAGCACCAAGACCAGCAGAATTGCGTCGCCGAAGCCCGCCAGATGCGCGCCGGGCAGAAAATTACCCAGGACGTAGGTGATAATGGCGCTCAGCAGCAGTTTGATCAGAAAACCCATACGGACGGTTGTGTGGTTGGAAAAATGGAGAGGAAAGCAGCTCGGTTAAAAGCTCACAACCTTACGAAAAATTGCGCACTCCGTTGGCTCCAGCCTATTTCTCCGAAATGTGTGCCTGAATCCGGCCCTGGGAAACGCCCATCCAGTGTGCCATCTGAAACAGGAGCCGGGCACCTACAATGGCGTTCCACTCGGTGTCGCCGGGTGCCACCTCGTTTAGGTCGCAGCCAATGATGGTGCGGCCCGATTCCACGATGGTGCGAATCAGGTACAGCGCTTCTTCAAACTCCAGGCCGCCGGGCACGGGCGTGCCGGTGCCGGGGCACAGCTTAGGGTCCAATCCGTCGATGTCGAAGCTCAGGTATACTTTGGGCGGCAGCTGGGCAATGATTTTACCGCATACTTTCTTCCACGACTTCTTGGCAAACTTCTCATTCGACAGAAAGCGGTTGTGAAACATAACTACGCGTCCGCCCGAATGCTCGACCAGCTCGGCTTCCTGCTGGCACAAGTCCCGGATGCCGACCTGCACCAGCTTTTTCACCTGGGGCAGCTTCAGGGCGTTGTACATAATGGAAGCGTGCGAGTACTCGAAGCCCTCGTAGGCGGGCCGCAGGTCGCAATGGGCATCAATCTGCAGAATGCCGAATTCCTCGTGCCGCTCGGCCAGCGCGTGCATGTAACCCAGCGGAGTGCTATGGTCGCCACCGAGCACTACCACGCCTTTGCCGGCATCCAGGTAGGAACCGGTTTTTGCTTTGAGCCATTCTACCAGCGCCTTGCCGCGGGCCGTAACCTGTTGGGGCACCGTCGCGAAGTTTCCGGCTTTACCGGCGGGCTGCCCCGCTTCGAGCCAGCCAATGTAGTCGGCGGCCTGGGTGCGCAGCTGGCGGCTTTCCTCCGCAATTTTCTCGTCTTCCTCTTCCATAGCCAGCCCCATGCGCCAGGCTTCGGGAATATCGGGTTCGTAGAGGTCGACCTGCAGGGAAGCTTCCCGGATGGCCTCCGGGCCCAGGGCCGTGCCGCCACGGTACGACACAGTTACTTCCCACGGCACGGGCACGACAACGACCTGCGCTTCTTCCACGGTGAAAGGCAATCCGTATAAGCCGCCGGCCGTGTCGCCCAGGGCGTTGGGGTCGAAGGCAGCAAGTTTTTTTTCCAAGCTGGAGGAGGGTGTAGTAGCCATGTGTGTAGACTGGGGAATGAAATGAAGCTGCCCGGGCAGCACTGAAACAGAACTGTCCTACCGGCTGCTGGAAAAGCCTGGTGTGAAGCAGACTTTGCGCGCCGGTAGGACAGCCAAATGAAATTCGAAAGAGCTAGGCGTTGCTTTCCTGGCCACCCAGGAAGTCATACGTGCGGATAATATCCAGGATTTTCTCGAAGGTGTTGCGGTCAAAGAACAGCATCAGGGGCAGCTCCACCGAGTTTTCCTTGTCCGAGAACTGCGTGATAACCGAGAAAATCAGCGGCTGCACCTTGGGCTGGCTTTCCAGCAGCGTATGGAGCGAGCCGGCAATATTGCCTTTGGGCGCCTTGGGCGGGGCACCGTAAATCTTGGCCTTGAGAATGTTGGCCAGCTGCGTGACCAGTGCCCCGGTGATGATGTTGCTGATTTCCAGCAGCAGTGACTCCTGCATCTCATCGATCTGAATCGAATCGGGCACCGACATGCGCAGGCACACCCGCGAGAGGCGCTGCACGTGCTGGCCGGAGAAGAACATCAGCGTGGTGCCGTTGAACTCGCCGCGAATATCGGATTGGATGATGGCGTGCGTGCCTTCAAACTCGTGCACCTTATCCAGGATGTTACTTCCCGGCATGATGTCCAGATTCGGAACCTCCAGCAATACCTTTTCCTGCGCGATTACGGCAAAGGAGTCAGCCGCGCGGGCCAATCCTATGTTCAGAATCTCGCGGATAATATCCCGCTCTAGTTCCGTCATGTGCAAATCCATAGGTGTCAGTCAATTGAAGGGCAGCCTGTTTCCAGAAAGCCCGAATTTCGCATTTGATTACGGTCGCTTGGCTAAGAAAAGCCGCGTCAGCGCCGGCACGTCAATCACCAAACAGACCTGACCGCTGCCCAGTAGCGTAACGCCCCCGAACAAGTCAATCATATCCAATGGTTTACTCATGGGCTTAATCACGATATCCTGCTGGCGCAGGAAGCGGTCCACGATTAAGCCCAGCTTACGGTTGTTGTAGTTAACAATAATAATATCCTGTCGGCCTTGCAGCTCGGCTTTTACTGCGGGCAGCAAGGCGCCGTCGCTGTTGTGCAAAAGCTGCCGCAAATCTACTACGGGGACGTTTTCCCCCAGTAAACGCGCCATCAGGATACCACCGACGACGTGCAGCTCTTTGGGCTGCAACGACACTACGGAGTCGGTGTGCATGAGGGGAATGGCGTAGCTACGCTCTTCCAGTTCGAAGAGCAAGGCGCCCTTCACGGCAATAGATGTCGGCAGAACCAGCGTAAACGTGGTTCCCTGGCCCAACGTTGAATCGACCCGCAACTGCCCGCCCAATGAATCAATGGCCAGCTTCACTACGTCGAGCCCTACGCCCCGGCCGGAAATATCGGTTACCTCCTTGGCCATGGAAAAGCCGGGCTCAAACAGGAAAGCCCGTACGGCATTGGCATCGAGCGAGCGGGAAGCCTCGGCCGAAACCAGGCCCCGCTCTACGGCCTTGCGCCGCACCTGCTCCACATCAATGCCCTTGCCGTCGTCGATTACCTGAATTAGCACATCGTCGCGCTCGGTCTGGGCCGAGAGCGTGAGGCTGCCCTGCTCCGGCTTGCCGGCGCGGACGCGCTCCTCGGGCGTTTCCAGGCCGTGGCCAATGGCATTGCGCACCAGGTGCAGCAGTGCATCGGTGATGATCTGCAGAATGTTGCGGTCAATCTGAATATCCTGACCAATGATGGTCAGCTCAACTTCCTTTTTCTCGGCAACGGCCACGTCGCGCACTACCCGCGGAAACTTGTTGAACAGCGAGCCGACGTTCACCAGACGCGCGTCCATGACGCTGTACTGCAAATCGTCGGCAATGCGGAACAGGTGGGAAGCGGCCGCCTGCAGCGCCGGGCTCCCGATTTCCTGGCTCAGCGTCAGAATCCGGTCCCGGTCGATAATCAGCTCCCCGACCAGATTGAGCAGGTGGTCGAGCTTCTTGATCTGAATGTAGACCAGATCCGACAGCTCTAGCTTGCGCGTCGCATCTTCGTCGACATTCTTTTCGTCCGGTTCCAGAATGGGCTCCTCACCTTCCACCAGCAGGTCCAGGTTGTGCAGCAGCTGATCGGCGTTGGCAACGTCCTCATCCTGGTCTACCGCCCGGATCATACCGCCCAGCGTATCGACACCGGTAAACAGCACCGGTACCAATGAGCCGGAAAAAGTGCGCTCCTTGCTCCGGATCAGGCCGAAGATGGTTTCCATGCGATGCGCCACCTCCCCGATGTCGTTGAAACCCATGGCCCGCGCATTGGCCTTGAGGTTGTGCATCAGCCGGAAAAGCTCGTGCAGGGCCTTTTCGTCGTTGGGGTCTTTTTCCAGCTCGCTGATGTGGCGGCTCATCGCATCGTAATACTCGAGCGCCTCGGCCATGAAAATCTCCCGGTATTCTTCCTCCCTTGATTTCATCGAGTAACCAGCTGCGTTGACGATGAGAAAGAGGAAACCCGGTTGATGCGCAACTGGGTGGCTAAGCGGCCAATGTAGCCGGCTATGTCACTGAGAGGAGAAATGATATTGGCCGCCCCGTGCTGAATAACCGACTTGGGCATGCTGAATACGGCCGAAGAAGCTTCGTCCTGAGCTATAACGAAGCCCCCGTGCTGCCGGATGCTCTGAGCCCCTAGCGTACCGTCGCGGCCCAGCCCCGTGAGTACAATGCCGAGCGAGTTGCGGCCCACGGTGCGCGCCACCGACTTCATGAGCAAGTCCACGGAAGGCTCATCCGGAACCGGACTTACCTCATCCGTAAATTCGGTGTGCCAGGTAAGCCACGGCCCCCGGCTCTGGGCACGCACCACCGTGTTGTGCCCACCGGGGGCCACGATAATTTTGCCGGCTTCCAGCGTCGTTCCTGGCTCACCCGTCACAACTGGCAGCACCGTGGCGCGGCGCAGCCGGGCTACAAAGGACTCGGTAAAATGTGCGGGCAAGTGGATGGCCACCAACACGGCGCTGGTAAGCGTTGCTGGCAAGGCTCTCACCAACGCCTCGACGGCCTGAGCCCCGCCTGTGGAGCCCCCAATCACCGCTACGCCGCTAGGTGGTAAGGTAATGACCGGGCGTTTGACCACTGCTGCCAACGGTTGCTGGTAAACAGCCCGGACTTTGGTCAGTAGATTCAGTCGGTACCGGGCAAATTCCGGGTGGTCCTTGCCCAGCACGGGAGGCAGATAATCGTAGATACCCCACTGGGCGTCTTCCTTTGGGAGGGCATTGGGACTCGTAGTCGGCCCATACAGCAGCACTGGCACGGGATACTGCCGACTGAGCCGCTCTACTCCCGCCAGCTGGCTGTCACTGGCAATGACCAACCCGGGCCGCAAGCGCCGCGCCAGTGCCACCAGCTCCGTTGCGCTGGCAGCTGTACCGACCACCCGCAAATCGGGCTCGGCATGCAGCAGCCTCGTCAGCTCCAGCCGCACGAAGGGGGGCAGGGAACCGAGCAGCAAGGTGAAAGGGGCGGAAACTTTGTGCACTGAGTGGATTGAAACGTGCGAAAACGCGACGCTTGAGTTTACTACGGAGGAATTAAAAGTTAAAAGGAGCCGGCCGGGTTAAGCTTCCGAAGAATCAGAGTCCTGATTCTGCAAGGCGCCGCCCACGATTTCCAGTACTTTTTCCTCGGAGAAAGGCTTCACGATGTAAGCCGTAGCCCCACTCTCCAGTGCTTCATTCACAATTACTTCCTGACCAACCGCGCTGCACATAACCACTTTTACGTCGGGCTGTTCCTGACGAATGCCTTTGAGCACGTCCAGACCGGTGTTGTCGGGCAGAATTACGTCGAGGGTAATCAGGTCGGGGCGGGTAGCGCTAGCCATTTCCAGGGCCTGCTGGCCATTGGCGGCTTCACCCACGACTTCATAGCCTGCGTCGGTAAGCATATTCTTGAGCATCGTACGCATGTAGAACGAGTCGTCTACGATGAGAATGCGGTTTTTCATACAGGGTAGATCAGAGAGTCAGAATGAGGAAAATTGGGGTGTTGGAAAGTCAAGCCTGTGTACGGGGTGCTGCCGACGAAGATTTTTTATTTCGGCTGCAGCTGCATGATTTCCGTGGGGGACAGCAGTTTGGGCATATCAAGCACGATGATGATGCGCCCTTCTACTTTGGCAATTCCCTCAATGTATTTGTCCTGGATATTCATATCCTGGATGAATTCCGGGGCTTTTTCGATGATGGACAGCGGAATAGACAAGGGTTGCGGCACTTCCCGCACCACGATACCGATGGTATACTCCTTGGCTTCAATGGCCAGGGTGTAGCTCATCGTGGGCATGGACTGATTGGCCGGGCGCAGCTTAAAACGCTCCTCCAAATCGATGATGGCAATGATGTCGCCGCGCAGATTAGCAATGCCCTTCACGAACGACGGGGTTTTGGGCATGCGGGCAATTTCCGGGGTAACGGTTACCTCCTTCACTTGCTCAATGCGAATACCATACTCTTCGTCGCCCAGCCGGAACACGATAAGCTGGATGAGCTTATCCTGCTTAACGGCTTTTTTCTCGCTGGTCGGTTCTGCTTCAGGCATGCTGGAAACATTATTAAAAAGAACCGGCCCAGTGCTTGAAACCGGTTCTTCTCAAAATGATGAGGGGATTTATTTAGACTTGGCCTTAGAACGCGGTTTAGCTGGCGCCTTACCGTTCTCGTTCTCTGGTTGGGCAACTGGCTTGCCATTCCGAACCCGACGATTCGGTTTAGCTGGCGCAGCATTCTTTACCTCTGCATTCGCAGTGGGCCCCTGCGTTTCTACGGCCGCTTTGCGGGCCGCCTTGCGGGCCGGCGCACTGGCAGCACCCCGGCGGGGTTCGGGAGCCGCCGGAGCGGCAACGGTCCGACGCTGGTTTCTCTCGCGGGTAACGGCCACTGGCTGGGCCGCGGTACGCGGTACGCCCATGCGGCGCAGGCCACGCTGCGGCTCGGGCTCGGGCTCGGGCAGCAGGTCTTCCATCAGCTGGAAGGCCGACAGACCTACCTGCAGGTCGTCCGCAATGTCGGTCAGGTTCTGGCTCGAAGTCGTCAGTTCCTGCATCGACGAGGACAGCTGCTTGGCGGTGCTGGCTACTTGCTGGGTGCCCGAAGCTGTTTGCTCGGCAATGGCTACCACTTCCTCCACGTACTTTACTACGTCGCCAATCGAGGTTTTCTGCACCTCGGTTGCCGTTAGAATGTCGCGGGAGGTGCGGAGCGTTTCACCGCTGGAGGTGGCAATGTTCTTAAAGGCGCTGGATGCTTCGAACGTAGCATTCTTGCCTTTTAGTACCCGGCCTTCCATGGTCGAAATAGCGGTGGCGGCCGAGGTCGTATCTTTCTTTACGTCCTCTACCAGCGTCGCAATTTCCGAAGCCGATTTGCGGGAGCCTTCGGCCAGCTTGCGGATTTCCTCAGCTACTACGGCGAAACCACGGCCGGCTTCCCCGGCGCGGGCAGCTTCGATAGCGGCGTTCAGAGCCAGCAGGTTGGTCTGGGAGGCAATGTCGGTGATAACGCCCAGCGACTTGCTGATTTCCTGCGAGCGGGTGCTCAGTACTTCGATGGTCTTGCTGGTCTGGGCGGCAGCATTGGAGATTTCCTCCATGTTCTTTACCACTTCCGCCACCGTTTTCAGACCGAGCTGGGAAGTTTGCTCACCCAGAATAGCCGATTTGTTCACGATGTCGGCTTTGCCGGCCGTTTCCTTCGTGGCCTGCATGATTTCCTCAATCAGCTTAAAGGCCTGGTCGGTTTTCAAAGCCTGGTTCTGCGCGCCTTCGGCCATCTGCTGCATAGCCAAAGCTACGTCGACCGTTACCCGGCTCATCTCCTGGCCTTTGGCGGCCATTTCCTCCGACGACTCCCCTACAATCTGCGACGAGTCGTTGATTTCGCCGAGCAGTTCGTTCAGGTTTTCCACGGCGATGTTCAGCGCGTTCGACATGGCGAGAATATCCCCAGCGGTCTGAATCTCTACTTTCTGCGTCAGGTCACCTTCCGAAATGGCCCGTACCACGCGCGACACTTCGAGTACCGGCGAGGCAATGGATTCGATCAGGTCGTTGAGTGTATCCACGATTTCCTTCCAGCTGCCCGACACGCCGCCTACGGTGGCACGCTCAGTCAGCTTGCCTTCCACCCCGGCCACTTTGGCCACACGGCTTACTTCCAGGGCGAGGCGGTTCAGGTCATCCACCATGCGGTTGATGGTGTCGGCCAGCTCGGCTACTTCGCCTTTGGCCTCCAGCTTCAGCTTCTGGGTCAGGTCACCCTGCGATACGCCGGTTACTACCTTCACAATGCCGCGTACCTGAGTGGTCAGGTTGGCCGCCATCGTGTTTACGTTGTCGGTCAGGTCTTTCCAGATACCCGATACGTTGGGCACATTGGCTTGGCCGCCGAGGCGACCTTCGGTACCTACTTCCTGGGCCACGCGGGTTACTTCGCCGGCGAAGATATTCAGCGAGTCCACCATCCGGTTGATGTTGTCCTTCAGGTCGAGCAGCTCGCCCTTAACGTCTACCGAAACTTTCTGGCTTAGGTCGCCGCGGGCTACGGCGGTAGTTACGTTGGCAATGTCGCGCACCTGCGAGGTGAGCGAGGCGGCCATCGTGTTTACGTTGTCGGTGAGGTCCTTCCAGGTACCGCGCACGTTGGGCACCACAGCCTGGCCGCCGAGGCGGCCTTCCGTACCTACTTCGCGGGCCACCCGGGTTACTTCGTCACCGAACGTGTTCAGCGAGTCCACCATCTGGTTCAGGTTTTCCTTCAGCTGCAACAGCTCACCGCGCACGTTTACCGTCACCTTCTGGCTCAGGTCGCCACGGGCTACGGCCGTTGCTACGTTGGCAATGTCTCGCACCTGAGAAGTCAGGTTCGAGGCCATCGTGTTTACGTTGTCGGTCAGATCTTTCCAGGTACCCGATACGCTCGGCACGTTGGCCTGGCCGCCCAGAATACCTTCGGTACCTACTTCACGCGCTACGCGGGTTACTTCGCCGGCGAAGATGTTGAGCGAGTCCACCATCTGATTCAGGATGTTTTTCAGGTCGAGAATCTCGCCTTTCACATCTACTGTCATCTTCTGGGTCAGGTCACCTTTTGCTACGGCGGTAGCTACGTTGGCAATGTCCCGCACCTGCGAGGTCAGGTTGGCGGCCATCGTGTTTACGTTGTCGGTTAGCTCTTTCCAGGTACCACCGACGCGGGGCACGTTGGCCTGGCCGCCAAGCTTTCCTTCCGTACCTACTTCGCGGGCTACGCGGGTTACTTCGTCACCGAAGATGTTCAGGGAGTCCACCATCTGGTTCAAGATGTTCTTGAGCTCCAGGATTTCGCCCTTCACGTTTACCGTCATCTTCTGCGACAAGTCGCCGCGGGCAACGGCGGTAGCGACGTTGGCAATGTCCCGTACCTGCGAGGTCAGGTTCGAGGCCATGTAGTTTACGTTGTCGGTGAGTTCTTTCCACACACCGGCCACGTTCGGCACGCTGGCCTGGCCGCCGAGCTTTCCTTCGGTACCTACTTCCTGCGCCACGCGGGTTACCTCGCCGGCAAACAGGTTGAGCGAGTCCACCATCTGGTTCAGGTTCTGCTTCAGCTGCAGCAGCTCGCCTTTTACATCAACGGTGATTTTCTGGCTTAGGTCGCCGCGGGCAACGGCGGTAGCGACGTTGGCAATGTCCCGCACCTGAAGCGTCAGGTTGGAGGCCATGTAGTTTACGTTGTCGGTTAGTTCTTTCCACACGCCGGCCACGCTGGGTACCGAGGCCTGGCCGCCAAGGCGACCTTCGGTGCCTACTTCCTGCGCCACGCGGGTTACTTCGCCGGCAAACAGGTTCAGCGAGTCCACCATCTGGTTCAGGTTCTGCTTTAGCAGGAGCAGCTCGCCTTTTACGTCAACGGTGATTTTCTGCGACAAGTCGCCTTTTGCTACAGCCGTTGCTACGTTGGCAATGTCCCGTACCTGCGAGGTCAGGTTCGAGGCCATGTAGTTTACGTTGTCGGTGAGTTCTTTCCACACACCGGCCACGTTCGGTACCGAGGCCTGGCCGCCGAGCTTGCCTTCGGTACCTACTTCCTGGGCCACGCGGGTTACCTCGCCGGCAAACAGGTTGAGCGAGTCCACCATCTGGTTCAGGTTCTGCTTCAACTGCAGCAGCTCGCCCTTAACGTCTACCGTTACCTTCTGGCTCAGGTCACCTTTTGCTACGGCGGTTGCTACGTTGGCAATGTCCCGCACCTGAGAGGTCAGGTTGGCGGCCATCGTGTTTACGTTGTCGGTCAGCTGCTTCCACACGCCGCCTACGTTCGGCACGCTGGCCTGGCCGCCGAGCTTGCCTTCGGTACCTACTTCCTGGGCCACGCGGGTTACCTCGCCGGCAAACAGGTTCAGGTTGTCAATCGTTTTGTTGATGGTTTCGGCCATCACCTTGAAGTCACCCGACACCGGAATCTGGAAGGTTTCGTCCAGGTTACCCTTCGATATGTTCTTCAGTACTTTGCCTACCTCCAATACCGGCACGGCGATGCTGTCTACCAGGCCGTTGATATTGTTGATCATGTCGCGCCAGAAGCCCGACGCGTTTTCGGCCGAGGCGCGGGCTTTCAGGTTACCTTCTACCCCGGCAACCTTGGAAATGCGCGACACCTCCCCACCTACCCCACCGATCATCTCTACCATCGAGTTGTAGGCCTCCGCAATTTCGGCGAAGATGTCGTCGTTCTGCTTGGTCAGGCGCACCGACACGTCGCCCTTCTTAAAGGCGTCGAGCGCGTAGAGCACCCGGTTGAGCTGGTCGTTGACGTAATCGGCCTCCTGGCTGTCTTCCGAGCCGCGGCCACTCCCCCGCTTACGGGTAATGTCGGAGCTGGTGCGGGCACCGGCGGGCCGCAGCATGGGGCTACGGTCGTAGGGGGCGGAAGGAGTGGGAGAAGTGGTACTCGAAGACGGGGAACCCTGTTCGGGGGTATTGTTTTCCGGCGTAGTCGTATTCTTGGTAGTCTTACCTGAAGCCATACAAGGGGTAGGGTTGCGAAGCCTGGTGTAGAGAGGCGAAGCTGTAAACCGGGAACAGCCACGCAGGAGTTCCTAGACTTACAAAGGTAGCAAATACAGCGTCTCGAACCACATTCGTTCCCGTTTGTTGTCAGGATTCTACAAACTCCCATCTGGTGAACTAGTTGCCGGCTGCGGGGCGTTAAAAAACCCCGCTTCGGCAGTAGCCGCCCGGGCCGCTTCCGGCATAATTGCTATTGGCTGCGGTGGCACACCGGATTATTCCAGCATCTTTGCGGCAAAATTCAACTTTTCCTTTGCCTCGGCCGTTTCCTAAGCCGAGCCCGTTTCTATCCCGCCCTCTCCCAAGCCTGATATGGTCAAAAATCTAGTCATCGTAGAGTCACCTGCCAAAGCCAAAACCATTGAAGGGTACTTGGGCAAGGACTTTATCGTCAAATCCAGCTTCGGCCACGTCCGCGACTTACCCAAGGATAATAATGCCATTGATATTACCAATGGCTTCAAACCGACCTATGTCGTGTCGCCGGACAAGCGGGAAATCATTGCCCAGTTGAAGAAGCTGGCCAAGGAGGCCGAAACGGTCTGGTTGGCGAGTGACGATGACCGCGAAGGCGAGGCCATCAGCTGGCACCTGGCCGAAACCCTGAACCTGAGCGAGGCCAAAACCCGGCGCATCGTGTTCCGGGAGATTACCAAGAATGCCATTCTCAATGCCATCGACAACCCGCGGGAAATCGACCTGAACCTGGTGAATGCCCAGCAGGCCCGGCGCGTGCTCGACCGGCTGGTGGGCTTCGAGCTGAGCCCGGTGCTGTGGAAGAAGGTGAAGACCGGCTTGTCGGCAGGCCGGGTGCAGTCGGTGGCCGTGCGTTTCGTGGTGGAGCGGGAGCGGGAAATCAATCAGCACAAATCCTCGTCGGCCTACCGCGTGACGGCGCGCTTCGATGCGGGCCGCGGCACGGTGCTGGAGGCCGAGCTGCCTACGCGCTTCAAAACCCAGGCCGAGGCCCAGGAATTTCTGGCCCGCTGCGTCGGGGCGGCCTACAAGATTGAGAACCTGGAAAAGAAGCCGGGCAAGCGCAGCCCCGCACCGCCGTTTACCACCTCTACCCTGCAGCAGGAAGCCTCGCGCAAGCTGGGCTTCTCGGTGGCCCAGACCATGAGCGTGGCCCAGAAGCTGTACGAAGCGGGTAAGATCAGCTACATGCGGACCGACTCGGTGAACCTGTCGCAGGACGCGCTGGCGGCGGCTAAGGCCGAAATCAGCACTTCCTACGGCCCGGAATACGCCCACACGCGCCACTTCAAAACCAAGTCGGCCTCGGCTCAGGAAGCGCACGAAGCCATCCGCCCCACCGATTTTGCCCTGGTGAAAGCCGGCTCCGACTCGGCCGAGCAGCGCCTCTACGATTTGATCCGCAAGCGGGCTATGGCCTCGCAGATGGCCGACGCCACGATTGAGCGCACGGTAGCTACCATTGGCATCAGCACCCAGCCCGGCACGCCACTGATGGCAACAGGCGAAGTCATTACGTTTGAGGGCTTTCTAAAAGCCTACAGCGAGTCGAAGGACGAAGAAACCCTGGACGAAGAAGCCAGCACCGAATCATCGTTTTCGCGGGGCCTGCCCCCGCTGAACGTTGGGCAGGAGCTGCCGCTGCAGCTGCTGCGGGCCACGGAGCGGTACTCTTCGCCCCCGGCCCGCTACACGGAAGCTTCGCTGGTAAAAAAGCTGGAGGAAATGGGCATCGGCCGGCCGTCGACGTACGCGCCCACCATCAGCACGATTCAGAAGCGCGGCTACGTGGAAAAAGACACCCGCGAAGGCAAGGAGCGCAAGTTTCACGTGCTGACGCTGGAAGGCAGCGAGGTGAAAGTGGAAGCCAAAACCGAAACCTTCGGGGCCGACAAAGCCAAGCTCTTCCCCACCGATACCGCCATGGTCGTCAACGATTTCCTGGTGGAGCATTTCCCCATCATCATCGACTATCAGTTCACGGCCAAGGTCGAGGGTGAGTTTGACCTGATTGCTAACGGGCAGGAACAGTGGGGCAAGATGCTGGCCGACTTCTACGGCACGTTCCACGAAACCATTGAGCGGGGCCAGGACATTGAGCGCAGCACGCTGGGCTCGACCCGCGAAATTGGTCTGCACCCCGAAACCGGGCAGAAGCTGACCGCCCGTCTGGGCCGCTACGGCCCCTACGTGCAGATTGAGCCCAAGGAAGGCGCGCCGGAAGGCGAGAAAGCCGTGTACGCCAGCCTGCGCAAAGGCCAGTTCATTGAGAACATCACGCTGGAGGAAGCGCTGGATTTGTTCAAGCTGCCGCGCATTGTGGGCCAGTTTGAGGAGAAGGACATGACGGCCGCCCTGGGTCGTTTCGGTCCCTACATCCGCCACGACAGCAAGTTTTACTCCCTAACCAAGGAGCAGGACCCGCACACCATTACGGCCCAGGAAGCAGTTGATTTGATTGAGGCCAAGCGCAAAACCGACGCCGAGCGCCTGATTAAGGACTTTCCCGGCCGCGAGGACGTGCAGGTGCTCAACGGCCGCTTCGGGCCCTACATCGTGGTGGGCAAGAAAAACGTGAAGATTCCCAAAGGCGAAGAGCCAGCCGAGCTGACGCTGGAGCGCTGCCTGGAGTTGGCCGAAGCAACTCCGGACAAGCCGGCCAAGGGCGGGCGATTCGCCAAAAAAGCCGCTCCGGCCGCCGAAGACACGGCCGATAAACCCGCCAAGAAAAAGCCCGCGGCCAAGAAAGCTTCGGGAGCGGCAGCTAAAAAGCCCGCCGCCAAGAAGCCAACGGCCAAGGCTAAGTAATTCTGGCCTGATTGAATCTAAAAAAGCCTCTGCCCTGGTGCGGAGGCTTTTTTTATGGCCATAAAATTCCTGGTCTGCTCCGCCGTTGTAGAAGCCTACCTTTTATCATCGGACTGTGAACCGCACCGGCTTTTGGCTTCTGCTTTTGCTGCCTTCCACGATTTGGGCCCAAACAGGCGCGCCCCACTCGGCTGACTACCGCTGGCTGCCAGCCGGGCAGTACGACGCCCGGCAAACCCTGAGTAGCCGCTTTGCGCCTCCCACCGGGGCCGCGCGGCAGCCGGTAGCGGCCGGCTCGTTTGGGTCCTGGCTGCGGCACCTACCTTTGCAGCCGGCCGGGGCGGCGGTGCATCTGTACAACGGCCAGCTCAAGACGCCGCAAACGGTGCACGCGGCCGTGCTGCGCATTGATGTGGGCAAGCGCGACCTACAGCAGTGTGCCGATGCGGTTATCCGGCTGCGCGGGGAATATCTGTTCAGCCAGCAGCCCGACAAAATTCACTTCCACCTGACCAGCGGGCATGACATCTGGTTTGCGGACTGGTACGCGGGCAAAGGCTTCCGGGTGAACGGGGAGGCAGTAGAACCCGCCACTAAGGCTGTGGAGGCCCCCACCCACGTGGTATTTCGGCACTACCTCGACCAGATTTTTACCTATGCCGGCACCCGCTCGGTAGAGCGCGAAATGCAGCCGGTGGCAATGAACACCCTACAGCCCGGCGACGTATTCGTGCAGGGCGGCTCCCCGGGCCACGCCGTGCTGGTACTGGACGTTAGCGTAAATCCCAAAACCGGCCGCCGGTATTTTTTGCTGGCCCAGAGCTACATGCCGGCCCAGGAAATCCATGTTTTGCGTAATCTGCAGAACCCAAAGCTGAGTCCGTGGTATGAGCTCAATGACCAGGCTCCGCTACAAACGCCGGAGTGGGATTTTACCATCCACCAGCTCCGCCGCTTTTAAGGGCTGACACAGAAGAAATATGAAGCAGAAAATTGTGGTACTGACCGGCGCCGGCATCAGCGCCGAGAGTGGCCTGGCAACCTTTCGCGGCTCCGACGGCCTCTGGGAGGGCCACCGGGTCGAAGACGTGGCCTCGCCCGAAGGCTGGGCCCGCAACCCGGAGCTGGTGCTGGAGTTTTACAACCAGCGCCGCGCCGCCGCCCGGGCCGCCCAGCCCAACGCTGGCCACCTGGCCCTGGTGGCATTGGAGCAGGCCTACGAAGTGGTTATCATCACCCAGAACGTGGATGACTTGCACGAGCGGGCTGGCTCCAGCCACGTGCTGCACTTGCACGGCAAGCTATTCGAGTCGCGCAGCACCCGCTACGAACACCTGGTGTACCCGATGAGCGGGGACCGGATTGACCTAGGCGACCAGTGCGAAAAAGGCCATCAGCTGCGGCCCAACATCGTCTGGTTTGGCGAGGCTGTGCCCCTGATGGAGCGGGCCATGGAAGAAACCGCCACCGCCGACGTATTTATGGTAGTGGGCACGTCGCTGCAGGTATATCCGGCGGCCAACCTGGTGCACTACACGCCCACGGGCTGCCCTACCTACATTGTCGACCCCAACCAACCAGCCGTGGCAGCCCGCGCCAACGTGCACTTCGTGCGCGAACCGGCTACGACCGGCGTGCCGCGGGTGGTGGCCGAGCTGCTGGCCAAGGCCTAACCGTTACACTATACCACACTATTATGGCTTCTGCATTCGGGCACGCCCTTCTGGGCGCTACCCTGGGAAAACTACTGCTTCCCGCCCACCCCAGCCGGCCCTGGTGGCTGCTGGCCGCCGCCTGTGCCGTAGTGCCCGACGCGGATGTTGTGGGTTTTAAGTTTGGGGTGGCCTACGCCAGCTTGTGGGGACACCGGGGCCTGAGTCACTCCATTCTGGCGGCGGCGGTACTAGCCACGGGCTTGTTGTTGCTTGCGTATCTGGTTCGGCGCCGCTGGCCCCTGGCGGCGGGGCGCGTCTGGCTGCTGCTCTTCCTGGCTACCATTTCGCACGGCGTACTGGATGCCATGACGACCGGCGGGTTGGGCGTGGCATTCTGGAGTCCGTTTGAGCAGGAGCGGTATTTCTTTGGCTTCCGGCCCATTCAGGTGTCGCCCATTGGGGTAAGCCGGTTTGCGGGAGCCGCCGCCTGGCGGGTGTTGCGCAGTGAGGCCATCTGGATAGGCATTCCCTGCGTACTGCTGTGGCTGGGGCAGCGGTTTTTGACTTCCTCCCCGCGGCCAATGGCAAGCTGACGCACCCTGCCGAGCTTTCTTGCGTACAGGAGAAAACCACACTTCTATACGCTTCGCTCCTACTCATGCGAAAATCTTACCGTCTGCTTCTCGCAGCGCTGTTTACTGCCTTATCCGCTCCGTTAGTAGTTGCCCAAAATCAGCCGGCTGCGCACTCTGTTTTTCTGCTTGGTAATACCGCCGGTGAGGCTGTGTCGGAAACCCACCTGCGGGCGTTGCGCCAGCAGCTGGAGCAGCAGACCGGCCCTTTTACGGTGGTTCACCTGGGAGATATTGCCGGGAATAAGGGCCTGAAAAAGGAGCCCGAAGCCCAGACTACGGCCCGCCTCGACCAGCTTATTGGCCTGGTGCAGGGCCTGCCCAACGGCCGCATCTACTTCGTACCCGGCGACAAAGACTGGGACAATTCCGGTCCCGACGGCCTGAAAAAGGTAAAGCGCCTGGAAGCCTACATCGAGCAGAAATTGCCGGGCCAGAATGCCTTTTTGCCCACCGGCGGCTGCCCCGGGCCTGAAATTGTTGACGTAGCGCCCAACGTGCGGCTTGTGGCCATCAACTCGCCCTGGTGGACGCACCCCTACGACCGGCCCGAAGCGCCCGATACGGAGTGCAAGACGATGACCAAGGAGGAGTTTCGTGAGCAGCTGCAAGACGTGCTGGACGAGACCAAGGGCAAAAACGTGCTGGTCGTGGGTCACCACCCGGTGGTGAGCAACGGCGTGTACGGCGGCCGGATTCCGCTGGGTCGCCACCTGTTTCCCTTTGATAATGGCGTGCCCCTGCCCCTGTTCGGCTCGGTGTACGCGGCCTACCGCCAGAACGTGGGCACCCCGCGCGACATTGCCAACCCGGCCTACGCCGACCTGCGCAAAAACCTGCTTAGCACGTTCAAGGAAAACCCCGGCGTCGTCTACGCCGCCGCCCACGATTTCAGCCTGCAGCTCACGCGCTTCGAAGACAATTACCACGTGGTGTCGGGCAGCTTCACGGAGGATGAGCACGTCGGTTCCAATTCCCGCGCCCTGTACAACGAATCGAAGGAAGGATTTTCCAAGCTCGAATACTACGCCGACGGCACGGTCAAATCTGCCTTCTACACGTTTGCCCAAGACGGTGCCACGGCCCGAGAGTCGTTCAACGCTACGCTGTTTCAATCGGCCTGCACCGAGCCGCGCCTGCCCAATGTGCCGGTCAACGCCTTTATTCCCGAGTGCCCCACAGCTTCGAAAAGCACGGCCAGTGCCAAGCCCGACGCGCCGTTCCAGCCCACGGTGACGCTGGCCCCCGGCCCCCAGTACCAGGCCGGCCCAGGCAAGCGCATCCTGCTGGGCCCCCTCTACCGCACCTCCTGGACCCAGCCCGTGGAAGTCAAAACCCTGGACCTGGCCGCGGAAAAAGGCGGGCTGCGCATCTTCGGCAAAGGCGGCGGCCGCCAGACCACTTCCGTCAAGCTGATTGCGGCCGACTCCTCGGAGTACGTGTTCCGGTCCGTAGATAAAGACGTGACCCGCATTCTGCCCCCCGAGCTGCGCAACTCCATTGCCGCCGATGTGCTGCGCGACATTACTCCCACGGCCCACCCCTACTCAGCCCTGGTAACCGGCTCTTTGCTCGACCAGACCGATATTCTGCACGCCCGCCCCCGCCTGTTCGTGCTGCCCGACAACAGCCAGCTGGGCCCCTACCGGGAGCAGTATGCCGGCTTGCTCGGCACGCTCGAAGACCGCCCGGTGGACCCCAAGCCTAACCTGCCCGGCTTTGGCGGGGCCGATGAGGTGCGCCGCTCGTTCAGCTTTTTCCGCCAGCTCTACAAAGACCACGACAACCAGGTAGATGCCATGGCGCTGGGTAAGGCCCGGGCCTTCGACATGCTGGTAGCTGACTTTGGCAAGCACGAAGACAACTGGAAGTGGGCCGGCTATAAGCAGGGCAAGAAAACCATCTTCCGCCCCATTCCGCGCGACCGGGACCAAAGCTTCACGCTCTGGAACGGCCTGCTGACCTACATTGCCAACCGGGAGTGGGCCGTGCCTAGCATTGAAGATTTCCAGCCGGAATTCCACGATATGGAAAGCCTGAACTGGCCCGCCCGCCACCTCGACCGTTTCCTGCTGCAGTCCATGACGCGGGAGCAGTGGCAGCAGGTAGCCAAGTACATGCAGGAAAAGATTACGCCCGCGGCCATCGACCAGGCCACGGCCCAGCTGCCCAAGGAAGTGCAACCGCTCTCGGGCAACGACCTGAACCGCAAGCTCAAAGCCCGCATTCAGGAGCTGCCCAAAGCCCTGGACGAATACTACCTGATGCTGGCCAAGCGCGTGGATGTAGTAGGCTCTAATAAGGCCGAGGTGTTCCAGGTAACGCGCCTCGACGACGGCAAGGTGCGGGTGCAGATGTTCGACAAGGCCAAGGATTCGGATGATAGCAACGGCGAGGCCCTGTTCGACCGCACCTTCGACCCCAGGGAAACCGAGGAAGTAGCCCTCTACGGCCTCGACGGCAAGGATGTCTTCACCATCACGGGCTCGGCCCGCAAGAGCGTACTGGTCCGCGTGATTGGCGGCGACGGCAAAGACCGAATTACGGATGAGTCGCAGGTGAGCGGCTTGCGCACCAAAACCAAGGTCTACGACGTGGCCGACACGGAAATGAAGCTGAGCAAGGAAAGTGACAACCGTACGTCCAACAGCCTGACCGTGAACCGCTACGACCGGGAGGCCTTCGAGTATGATGGCTACAACCCGCGCGCCACGCTGATTTACAACCAGAGCGACGGGTTTGGCGCGGGAGCCGGCTTCGACATCGTCCGTCAGGGTTTCCGCAAGCCGGATTACAAGAACCTGTACGGTTTTGATATTCAGGGCTCTACCAATGGCAATTTCCAGGTAGGCGTGAACATGCGGCACCGGCACGCCATTAAGTCCTGGGACATTGGCGCCCGGGCTGAGTATGGCAACTACTTCCAGTTCTACAACTTCTTCGGCCTGGGCAACGACACCCGAAAGGATGAGACGCGCTACGACAACAACTTCTATAAGGCCCGCTACAAAGGCTACATTGCCAGCGTCTTTACCGAGCGTACTTTCCTGAACCGCAGCGTGTTTCGCTTTGGCCCGACGTACGAGCAGTACCAGTCCAATTTCACCGACAACAGCCTGCTCGGCCAGCGCAACACCGAGCAGCCCCTGCCCGCCGACCGGCGCCCCAACACGGCCTTCCAGCGCCTGCTGGGCCTCAACGCTGTGCTCGACCTGGACCTGCGCGACCGGCAGACCTTTGCCCGCCGTGGCTTCCGCTTCCGGGCCCAGCACGACAGCTACCACCAGCTGAACCGCACCGAAAGCAACTTCGGCCTGACCCAGCTCTTTGGCGAATATTACGCCACAGCCCGTCTGGGCATTCCGGTAACGTTCGTGGTAAAAGGCGGCGGAGCCAAGAACTACGGCAACGACGACGAAATTCCCTTCTACAAGTTTACGACCCTGGGGCAGCGTGAAAACCTGCGTGGCTACTACCGCAACCGCTTCAGCGGCGACGCCAGTGCCTACCTCAACACCGAAGTGCGCCTGGCGCTGGGCCGGGTAACGAACAACTTCCTCCCCTTTTCGTACGGCATTTTCGGCTTCTACGACCAAGGCCGCGTGTACTTCAAGGGCTCCTCGCCCGGCGGCTGGCGCGCGGGCTACGGCGGCGGCTTCTATATTGCCCCCGTTACCGACCAGCTGGCTTTATCTGTCTCCGTGCAAACGTCCGAGGAGCAAAGCGCGCTGATTCAGTTCGGCGTCGGCTTCCGGATCGACCAATAGTTAAGTTGTCCAGTAATGCAAAAAGCCCGGCCTTTCTGAGACCGGGCTTTTTTTATGGCCTTTTTGCGGTAATTTCCTGCCTTCCCGGGCCTGTTTGCCGTAGTATTCGGCTAGCCTACCTTTTGGCAAACCCGTATCTTTGGCCCCTTCTTTCCACTTATACTTTTCGCCGCATGAATTATCCGCTTCTGAAACTGGCTGCTATTGATATTGGGTCGAATGCTGTGCGGTGTCAGATTTCAGCGGTGTTGCACTACGGCGACCGGTACCGCCTCAAGCGCGTAGAGTACGTGCGCTACCCCCTGCGGCTGGGCGAAGACGTGTTTGCCTCCGGCCGCATTTCCCCGGCCCGGGAGGAGAAGTTCGTCAAGTTCTTGCACGCCCTCAAGCTCCTGATGGAAGTGCACGACGTGGCCCATTACCTGGTGTGCGCCACCTCGGCCATGCGCACCGCCGCCAATGCCCCCGAAATCGTAGCCCGGGTGCAGAAGGAGCTGAACATGCCGATTCAGGTAATTGACGGGCAGGCCGAAGCCTTCTACATCAACCGCGTAATCGAACACCTGCTCGAAGACAACAAGCACTACCTGCACATCGACGTGGGTGGCGGCAGCACCGAGTTCAACATCTACCACGACCGGCGCAAAGTGGCGTCGCAGTCGTTTGAGGTGGGCTCTATCCGGCGCATGCAGCAGGAAGAGTCGGGCCTGAGCAGCGACGCGCTGAACGGCACCTGGCAGCGCATGGAAGACTGGGTCAAGGAAAACGGCCGCAAATACCACGTTACCCGCGCCATCGGCACGGGCGGCAACATCAACAAGCTCTACAGCCTGGCCCAGCCCTCACTCGACAAGCCCGTGACGCGCCGCCGCATCGGCACCGTATTGAACAACCTCACGCGCATGACCATGGACGAGCGGGTCAACGTGGCCATGCTCAATCCCGACCGCGCCGACGTCATCGTGCCCGCGGGCCATATCTACCTTTCCGCCATGGAGTGGGCCAACATCAACCAGATGATAGTGCCCGATATCGGCTTGAAAGACGGCATGCTCCAAACTCTGTTCGAGCAGCATTTCGACGAAATCAATCCGCTTAGCAACGGCGCCGACCATCAGCTTCTGGCTACCGTGCCGGGCCGAACCAACGGCCTGGAATAACGGACAAGGCCCGCAACACTTCGTGCTGCGGGCCTTATTCATACTACTGGCTGCTGGTTTCAGGAATTAGCAAAGTCGGCTCGCTCGTCGGGCTCCCCTTCTACCAGGGCTTGCACCGCCGAAACCTCCTGGGCCGTTTGCTCGGTCAGTTCCTCCAGCTCGTCTTCCGGAGCCTCAGCACAGGCTTCGGCCAGCTCGCGGGCTTCCTCTTCCGCCGCGTCAGCGGCTTCCTGCTGGTTGCGGCGGGCCAACTGAAACAGCAGGTGCAGCAGGCCCTCGGGCGTAGCGGCGGCTAGTCGTTCTTCGTCGCGGCGGTAAAAGTCGCGGTGCACGTTCACGATGGGCTCATCGGCAGCCGGCCGGTTGCGCACGTAGGCGCCGTCCTCGCGCATGAGGTAGGAGTTCTGATTATCCAGCAGGTTGAGCATCAGAATGCTGATGGCCTCGCGCTTGAGTTGGGGGTTCATAATCAGGAACAGGGCCTCGATGCGCCGGTCGAACGAGCGGACCATGATGTCGGCCGAGCCGGCATACACTTTCGGGTTGCCGGCCTGGTGGAAATAGAACAGGCGCGAGTGTTCGAGCAGGTCGCCCACGATGCTACGCACCTCGATGTTTTCGCTCAGCCCGGCCCGCCCAGGGCGCAGGCAGCAGATGCCGCGCACCACAAACCGAATCGGCACACCGGCTTTGGAGGCCTTATAGAATTCGTCGATGAGCTCTTTGTCTTCCAGAGAGTTCATCTTCATCACAATCCCGCTGGGCAGCCCCTTCTTGGCGTTGCGCACTTCCTCCCGAATCAGGTGAATAATCTGCTGGCGCATGTCCTTGGGCGCCGTAATCAGGTATTCGTAGTCGTCGGGCTGGGAATGGCCGGTAATTACGTTGAAGAATTCCGACACGTCGTGGCCATACACGTCGTTGGTGGTGAGCAGGCTCACATCGGTGTAAATCTTGCTGGTTTGCTCGTTGTAGTTGCCCGAGCCGATGTGCACGTAGCGCGTCACCTTCTCCCCTTCCTTGCGGATGATCATGAGCATCTTGGTGTGCGTCTTGTACTTGCTCACCCCGTAAATCACGAAGCAGCCGGCCTTTTCCAGGCGGGAGCCTTCCCGGATGTTGCGCTCCTCATCGAAGCGCGCCTTCACCTCAAACAGCACCGACACGTGCTTACCATTCTCGGCGGCCTTGAGCAGCGCAGCCGTCACGCGCGAGTCATCGGCCAGGCGGTAAATGGTTTGCTTAATACCCAGCACGTGCGGGTCTTCGGCGGCCTGCTCCAGCAGACGCACCACCGGCTCGATGCTGTTGTAGGGATGATGCAGCAGCACGTCGTGGTGCTTGAGGAACTCGAACAGATTCTCTTCGGCGCCTTCCGGCAGGCTCAGCGGTACTACTGGCGAGGGTGTCCGCGTCGACTTGCCCCGGAAATTCGGGTGCTTCAGAATCTGGAGCACGCCCTTCATGTCAATGAGGGAATTGATGACAAAGACGTTGCCGTTGTCGATTTTCCAGCGCTCCTTCAGCACGGCCATCATCACCGGTGAGGCGTCACTTTCGACCTCCAAACGCACCACGCGGCCCTTTTTGCGGGTTTTGAGGCCCACCTGAATTTCCTTGATGAAGTCCACGTCGATGTCGTCCGACTCTTCCAGCGTGAAGTCGCCGTTGCGGGTGATGCGGAACAGGTCGGCCGACACGATTTCCACGTTGCGGAACAGCTTGGGCAGGTTGGCCCGCACGATTTCCTCGATGGGCACGAAGATGACCTTATCCTTGCGGGTAAGCTCAAAGAAGCGCGACAGGTTCTGCGGAATCTGCACGAAAGTCAGCCGCTCGTGGCCGTTGTCCATCACGCTGTCGGGCCCGGTGCGCGTTACCACGCCGAAGATGAGCATCTGGTTCATCATCAGCGGGAAGCCGTGGTAGGAATCGTACACCATCGGCGTGAGCAGCGGGAAGATGGTGTTCTTGAAGTAGCCGTCGGCCTTCTTCAGCTCCAGCTCCGTCAGCTCATCCATCCGCAGAATATTGAAGCCATTCTTCTCAAACTGCGGCTTCAGCTCATTCTGATACGTCAGCGACTGGTCGTTGATGAAGCGGTGGGCAAAATCGAGCAGCTTGCGCCGGAACGGCAGCTCGCGCAGCCCCGAATAGTCGACCCGCTCTTTGCCGTAGTCGAGGTAATTATACAGCGACCCCACGCGAATCATGAAGAATTCGTCGAGGTTGGACGAGGTAATGGCCAGAAACCGCAGCCGGTCGAATAGGGTACGGTTCGTATCCTTGGCCATGTCCAGCACCCGGTAATTAAACCGCAGCCAGCTCAGGTCCCGGCTGATGTATTTGCTTTTGCGAATGAGGTCGGCTGATTTGAATAATTTCATGGCTAGGCAGTAATTCGGGCTAAGATACGCAGCTCGGCTGCGCGAAGGCATACTTTTGGGTTAGGAAATGATGGCCGTGACTTCGATTTCTACCAGCAGAAGCGGATCAATCAGGGCCCGAACCTCAACCATGGTAGCGGCGGGCCGAATCTGGGCGAAAAACTCGCCGTGCGCCCGCCCGATTTCCTCCCATTGGCTGATGTCGGTCGTGAAAATCCGGGTCCGCACCACATCCGTCAGCACAGCGCCGGCTTCGGTCAGGGCAGCAGCAATTTTCTCCAGAGCGCGCCTGGTTTGCTCATAGGCGGTGGTGCCCGTCACCGAGTCGCCATCCTGGGCCGTGGTGCCGGCTACTTCCACCACGTTACCCAGGCGCACTGCCCTGGAATAACCCACGATACTTTCCCAGGGCGCCCCGGAGGCAATGTTCTGCCGCATGTGCTATTCTTTTAACTCAGAACGTCGTGTCTCCCGTTGGTCGACATGACAAGAAACTCACTTTGCGAGTTGTTAGGTATGCGCAATAAAAAAGCCCGCAGGAAGCGGGCTTTTTCACTACTTACTACCTACACGTCCAATTTGGCGTATTTGGCGTTTTTCTCGATGAAGTCGCGGCGGGGCGCTACTTCGTCGCCCATCAGCATGGCGAACAGGTGGTCGGCTTCGGCCGCCGATTCCACGTCCACGCGCTTCAGGGAGCGGGTGTCGGGCTGCATAGTGGTAGTCCAAAGCTGCTCGGCGTTCATCTCGCCCAGGCCTTTGTAGCGCTGCACGTTCACCGTTTCGGGCTTGCCGCGGCCCATTTCTTCCTGGGCATCCATCCGCTCCTGCTCAGTCCAGCAGTAGCGCTCTTCCTTGCCGCGCTTCACCAAGTACAGCGGCGGCAGGGCAATGTAGATGTAGCCTTTATCGACCAGCTCGCGCATGTAGCGGAAGAAGAAGGTCAGAATCAGGGTCCGGATGTGAGAGCCGTCGATGTCGGCGTCGGTCATGATGATGACCTTGTGGTAGCGGAGCTTGTCCAGGTTCAACGACCGGGTGCTGCTGCCGTCATCTTCGTCGGTCTTCTTTTCGAAGCTCACGCCGAGGGCCGTAATCATGTTCCGGATTTCCTCGTTCTCGTAGATGCGGTGCTCCTGGGCCTTCTCCACGTTCAGGATCTTACCGCGCAACGGTAGAATAGCCTGGAACGCCCGGTTGCGGCCCTGCTTGGCCGTACCGCCGGCCGAGTCACCTTCTACCAGGTACAGTTCGCAGATAGCGGGGTCCGATTCCGAGCAGTCGGCCAGCTTGCCGGGCAACGAGTTGGACCCCAGTACGGTTTTGCGCTGCACCATCTCGCGGGCCTTACGGGCCGCAATCCGGGCCCGGGCGGCCAGAATCACCTTTTCGATGATGATACGGGCTTCCTTGGGGTTTTCCTCCAGGTACTGGTTCAGAATTTCTCCTACCACCGTATTCACCGCGCCGCTCACGTCGGAGTTGCCCAGCTTGGTTTTGGTCTGACCTTCGAACTGGGGTTCCTGCACCTTCACCGAAATAACGGCAGTGAGGCCTTCGCGGAAGTCGTCGCCCTGAATCTCCACCTTGGCCTTTTCCAGCATGCCCGACTTGTCGGCGTAGGCCTTCAGCGTACGCGTCAGGGCCGAGCGGAAGCCAGCTACGTGCGTGCCGCCCTCGATGGTATTGATGTTGTTGACGTAGCTGAAAATGTGCTCCTGGTACGAATCGTTGTACTGCAGGGCCACTTCCACCGGCGTACCACCCTTCTCGCTTACCACGTGAATCGGGTTGGGCATCAGCACCTGCCGGCCGCTGTCGAGGTACTGCACGAACTCGCTCAGGCCGCCTTCGGAGAAGAATACTTCGCCGATGAAGCTACCGTCGTCGTTTTTCTCCCGCCGGTCGGTCAGCGTGATGCGGATACCCTTGTTCAGGTAAGCCAGCTCACGCAGGCGGTTGGCAACGGTTTCGTACTTATAAACCGACTCAGTGAAAATCGTGTTGTCGGGCAGGAATTCCACCTGGGTGCCGTGCTCTTCGGTATCCCCGATTTGCTTGACCGGATACTGGGGCACGCCAATTTTGTACTCCTGCTGGTAGATGTGACCATTGCGGCGCACAGTCACCTTCAGGTCCTGGCTCAACGCGTTTACGCAGCTGACGCCCACGCCGTGCAAGCCACCGGAAACCTTATAGGAATCCTTGTCAAATTTACCGCCGGCGTGCAGCACCGTCAGCACGACTTCCAGGGCCGAGCGGCCTTCCTTCTGGTGGAAGTCCACGGGAATGCCCCGGCCGTTGTCGCGGACGGTAACAGAGTTATTTTCGTTGATGGTTACTTCAATCTGGTCGCAGTGACCGGCCAGGGCTTCATCGATGGAGTTATCGACTACTTCCCACACCAAGTGGTGCAGTCCTTTAATGCCCGTATCGCCGATGTACATGGAGGGGCGCTTGCGCACGGCCTCAAGGCCTTCGAGTACCTGGATACTATCCGCGGAGTACTGATCGTCGGCTCTTTTCTCTTTCGTTTCGCTCATGTATGACGCTATTATTTCAGCTTTCTACTAACATACAAAGATACCGATTTTATCCGGTTTTTGCCAGTTTTTATGTGCTTTAGCCGGGTTCAGACGGGGCTCCGAAGCCTTCGTTTTTACGCCCTGAACGACGAACTCTACGACCCTGCTGCCTGGCAGTCAGCCGACCAGAACCGAGTTGACTTCAACTGTCTAGTCACAGGATTTCGACTGGCACAAAAAAAGCCCTTCCCACCGAAGTGAGAAGGGCTTTTTTGGGGTTAGGTAACCTTACTGGATAACCAGCTTCTGCTGAGCCACACCGTTTTCGGTGCGCAGCTCCAGCGTGTAAAGGCCCGACTTTTCTTTGCTCAGGTCGATAGAAGTACCCTGCGAAGCAATAGCCGTAGCATTCAGCGTCTGGTTCAGCACCTGACGGCCCAAAGCGTCGAATACGCGGACGGTCGTACCGGCCTTGATGCTCGATTTCAACTGCAGTTGGAATACGCCGTTCGTGCTTGGGTTAGGATACACTGACAGGGCTTCCTGCAACTCAGCATTGCGGGAAGTACCCAGGATAGTAGCTGTAGCTTTGTAAACACCACCAGCGCCGTTAGCATCGGTGAAACCACCGGCGTAAGCAGCCGTACGGCTCGCAAAGTCAACGCTTGTATATTGACGGTTACGGTCAATGTCAATCCAGGTAGCACCATTGTCGCGGCTGTAAGAAGAGCCAAACTGCGACAGGGTAGTAGCGCTGGCAACGTTCGGACCAACGCTGACAATCAGGTTCGTACCGGGTACGTTGGCAATATCGTTGCTGCCGAAGTTGCCGGTGTAAGTCCGGGTCTGCCAGGTATTGCCACCATCGGTAGTATAAATGACATTCCGGCCGCTGTAAGCAATACCATTGTTGGCATCAGTCATAGCTATTTTGGTAACCGAGCCTACCAGGCTGGTAACGGGCGAGGCAGTCCAAGTCAAGCCACGGTCCGTCGACTTGAGAATACGAGCGGGCAAGCCGGCATTATTGGCATCGAGGTACGTGGTTCCAGCCCAAATGGTATTACCAATGGCCGTGTAAGAGCCTACAAGGCCATATTCCGCTGCGCCCAGAGGAGTGGGCAGGTTGGCAGAAGGCACACGCGTCCAAGTAGTACCGCCGTTGCTGGTCGTGTAAATTTCGAAATAGCCGTTAACTGGGTCACCGAGGGTAACACCGTTGTTGGCATCAAAGAAATACACCCAGTTGGCAAAGCCACCGGCAGCACCCGGAAACTGGGCTGCCGTCGTAGACTTGGTCCAGGTGTTGCCACCGTCCGTGGTTTTTACCACTTCGCCACCAGTACCAAACTGGGCCACGAAAGCGGTAGTGGCATTGATGCCGTGAATGTTAGCGGCCTGAAAGCCGCTAGCACCGTTTACCGAGCCAAACTGCCAGGAAGTACCACCGTTAGCGGTCCGGCCAAAGGTATTCACGGTAGCGCCCGTGGCTCCCTCCTGTAGCAGATGCCAAGCTACCTGGTCGCTTACGGCGTGCATGAAGGTGGAGTAATAGGAAGGCGGCGTCTCTGGATTAGTAGTATTCTGCAGAGTCCAGCCCTGTCCCTGAGCTGAAAGGCCGAGTCCGCACAAGAATGCCAGGGTGAGTAAGTTTTTTTTCATTGGAAAGGAAAGAAATTGGTTGAAGCTTAGTAAAGAGAAAAAGGTTTGGGGTCTGGAGTGCCCCTTATCAATCGAAGAACATTGGGTCTTCGACGCCCAAGATAGAGTTTTCTGAAAAAAAAGTCCACTAGTGAGCTGTTTTTCCATAAAACCACCTTCTTACCAGCGACTATACGCAGGTTCTCCAAAGAAGATATGTTGAGCTACCAGAAGATTTATTTGGATGGCAACCTGCTAATAACAAGCCGCTTGTATCCAACATCCAATTCTCCTGCTAGCGTCCAACTCCCTGGGAATAGCCCCGGATTTTCCTCTGCCGATTTTATGATCTACTCAGCCCAGTGGGCAGTTACTGTAAGCAACCGGCACGAGCAGCACAGTTTATCCCCCTTTTCAGCGGTGCTGGTATCGGCCAACGCAGCACGGCTGACATCCGTGAACAACGACCGGCCTTAAGGTGTACGGTTAGTAAGTATCCTGAATGCTATTGTCAGGGGCTTACCAGCAGCAGGAACTGAATTTTGCGTTATCACGCGCTGTTTCGAGAAAATGCAAATGAGCCACTCAGCATTGCGGCTAAGTGACTCATTATTAGGGCACCCCGTAAGAGATTCGAACTCCTGACCTACTGCTTAGAAGGCAGCCGCTCTATCCAACTGAGCTAACGAGGCAATTGACGGGCCCAAAGGTACGGCAGAACTTTGGCCTTACAAAAAAGGCCTCCTGAAGTGCTCAGGAGGCCTTTTTAATACGGGTTATGGGATAACCAATGTCGGGGTGGCAGGATTCGAACCTGCGGCCTCCTGCTCCCAAAGCAGGCGCGATACCGGGCTACGCTACACCCCGAAACTCTCGGTGGTGCTCTCCGGTGAGAGAACAACCCGATGAAGGGAAACTTACAGAATTCTGGTGGTCCAAGGCTCTGATAAACCCGTGGCGGAGAGAGGGGGATTCGAACCCCCGGTAGCCTTTAGAGCTACGGCAGTTTAGCAAACTACTGGTTTCAGCCACTCACCCATCTCTCCTAGACAAGTCCCTTTTTGCTGTAAGGGTGTGCAAATATACAAGGAGAATGCAGAAACAAACCCTCCCGACAAAAAAAATCTTCATTTGCAGGCACCGCGCCCCATTTCTGAGAAACCTATCTTTACGCTCCAAGCCAGCCGACCGAATACGTTTCTGCATGAATCCTAACCAGTTGAGTTTTGATCTAACCCTATGAAGTGGGCTTATCCATTTGCCTGGGCCGAACTGCTTGGGGCCGTACTTTTTTTTGTTTTGTACGTGGGCTACATCCTGCGCACCCGGCGCCTGGCAGCGCCTCTGGGACAAAAAGGCTGGCGCATTGGGTGGAAGCTGGCGTTGCGGGTACTCTATTTCCCCTTGTTGCTGGTCGCCTTGCTGGGCCCGGCTTATGGCGTAACCCAGCAGCCGGTGCGCACGGCCGGCAAAGACGTGTGGCTGCTGGTTGATCTGTCGCGCTCCATGGATGCGCCGGACGTAGCGCCTTCCCGCCTCGAAAAAGTAAAGGCCGAGCTGAGCACCCTCATCAACCGTTTTCAGGCCGACCGGCTGGGCTTGATTGTGTTTGCTGCCGATGCCTTCGTGCAATGCCCGCTCACGTACGACCAAAGCGCGCTGCAACTATTCCTGAATACGCTGCAAACAAACCTGGTGCCCGCGGCCGGCACTGATCTGACCCCGGCCTTGGAGCTGGCGCTGGCCCGCATCGGGGCTACCCCCCAGCCGGCTGGGAGCCCACCCCGGGTTACGGCCCTGGTGGTGGTAAGCGACGGGGAAGACTACGGCGAAAACCTGGAGCCGACCATGCGCGTGCTGGCCCGCTCGGGCGTACGCTTATATAGTATGGGCGTCGGCACGCTGGAAGGCTCGCGCGTACCCAAGAGCTCGGGGGGTGGCTACCTGCGCGACGCCCGCGGCCAGGAAGTAGTGAGCCGGCTAAACCCGACGGGCCTGCGCCGCTTGGCCGTGCAAACCAACGGGCAGTATTTCGAACTGACTGACCGCCGGAACGAGTTTCCGCTGCTGGTTAACGCCCTCAACCGCATTGAAGGCCAGGCCGAGCAGGTTCGCACCGTGGCCGTGGCCGACAACCGCTACCGCTACCCCCTGGCCGTGGCATTGGTGCTACTAGCCCTGGATATACTGCTTACCATTAAAGTAATTCGGCCGTGAGAATTCTTTTACTGCTGTTACTGGTACTGGCCGACTGGACCAGCCTGACGCGCATCCGGGACCGGAACCAGGCCGTAGAGCAAGCCCAGCAGGCCTTTGGCCGCGGGGAGTTTGCCCGGTCGGCCCAGTTCTACCAGCGGGCCGTGGATGAGTTGGGCGGGGCCAAAGACGAATCGTTGCTGCTGAATATGGGACATGCCTATGCCCGTGCCGGACGGGCTCAGCAGGCCCGCGCCGCTTATGGCCGCCTCGTTGGCAGCCGGCAGGCCCCAATGCGCAGTATTGCCCGGCAGCAGCTGGCGGTGCTGGCGGCGCAAAAGGGCGAATATGCCCAGGCGGTGGGGCTGTTGCGCCAGGCCCTGCTGGCCGACCCCACCAATGCGCAGGCCCGCTACAACTACGAGGTGCTGCGCGACTACCTGGCCCGGGCCCCTAATGAGCCGCGCATTCCACCCGCTTCGCAGCCCAAAGGTGCCGATGATAAAAAGGGCGAGGAAAAAAGCCGGGCCAACCAGCCGGGGCAGGATCAGCCGGGCCAGCTCGACGACCCAACCCAGGCACCGGACCCGCGCAACAGTCCCGCGCCCCGCCCCGCCCCGCGTGGGCAGCGCGACCCAAGCCAGACGGGTACGGGGCTGGGCAACCAAACGGCCGATAATTTCCAGGCCGGCACCGGGCAGCAGCAGCGCGTGGCGCAGGGCCGGGAGCCGGGCACTACCCGCGGCCTGGATATGGCCGCTGAAGACACCCAGCGGAACCAGGCCGCCAGCCGGCAGGCCGGCACCGAGCAGGCCTCACGCAACGACACCCAGCTCCAGACCCAGCGGGAGCGGCTGCAACAGATGAATCTGAGTGCGGGCCAGGCCCGGCAGCTGCTGGACGCGCTGCGCACGGCTGAAGAGCAGTACCTGCAGCAGATGCCCCACCGGGCCACTAGAAAACCCGACCCCAAAAAGCCGACCTGGTAGCCCGGCAGCGCGGCAAACAACGCATCATCAGGCAGGTTGTGCACCGGGCCGCTCTTGAAACGAGTATACCGGGACGCTTATCTGGTAGCCCTGCGCGCGGACACTGGCTGCAAGCGGCGCAATTCGTACTTTTGCCCTCTCATTCACTCCAAAACTCCCACCCTTCCCTCTTATGCAGATCAAAGAAGTATATATCATTTCGGCCGTGCGCACGCCCATTGGCAGCTTCGGCGGCAGCCTGGCCTCGTTGTCGGCCACTGAGCTGGGCGCTATTGCCCTGAAAGGCGCGCTGGAAAAAGCTGGCGTCGACGGTAAGGAAGTTGACCAGGTTATCATGGGCAACGTTATTTCGGCCAACCTGGGCCAGGCGCCCGCCCGGCAGGCGGCCAAGAAAGCGGGCTTGCCCGACACGGTAGAGTGCACTACCGTTAATAAAGTATGTGCTTCGGGCACCAAGGCCATCATGTTTGCCGCGCAGGCCATCATGCTGGGCCAGTCGGAGGTGATTCTGGCCGGGGGCATGGAGAGCATGTCGAACGTGCCCTATTACCTGGACAAAGCCCGTTTCGGCGCCAAGTACGGCCATAGCCAGATGATAGATGGCCTGATGAAAGACGGCCTGTGGGACCCTTACAACGACTACGCCATGGGCAACGCGGCCGAGCATACGGCCAAGGAAATGGGCTTCACCCGTGAGCAGCAGGATGAATTTGCCATTGAGTCGTACACCCGCAGCGCCAAAGCAGCCAAGGAAGGCAAGAAGAAAGACGAAATCGTGCCCGTCACTATCGAAAGCCGCGGCAAAACCACGGTTATCGAAGACGACGAGGAATACCTGAAAGTGGACTTCACCAAAGTGGCCGGTCTGCGCCCCGCCTTCACCAAGGACGGTACCGTAACGGCCGCCAACGCCTCGACGCTGAACGACGGCGCCGCGGCTATCCTGCTCATGAGCAAGGAGAAGGCCGAGGCCCTGGGCGTGACGCCCATCGGCAAAATCCGGGGCTTCGCCGATGCCGAGCAGGCGCCCGAGTGGTTCACCACCTCCCCTTCCCTGGCCATTCCCAAGGCCCTGAAAAATGCCGGCGTGGACGCCAGCGAAGTGGATTTCTACGAAATCAACGAGGCTTTCTCGGTGGTTTCGTTGGCCAACAACAAGCTGCTGAACCTGGAAGGCACCAAGGTAAACGTATACGGCGGCGCCGTATCCCTGGGTCACCCGCTGGGAGCTTCGGGGGCGCGCATCGTGACCACGCTGCTGAACGTGCTGAAAAATGAAGGCGGTAGAATCGGCGTAACCGGTATCTGCAACGGTGGCGGCGGCGCGTCGAGCCTGGTAATCGAGCGGATGTAGTCTGGCGCGGTTCGGCCGGAAATTGAAATCGGCTGAACCCATGCTATGTATCTTTGTAGAAAGCCGCTCTGAATAGGGCGGCTTTTTATTTGCTATTTCGCCGGGGCAAACTAAAGCGGAGTGGCTTGGCGTTTGCAGGCAGGGAGCGGGTACTGGTGTGGCCGCTCTGCTTTTCTTTTCTCCTTTTTGATGATCGTGACTTCCTTGTTTTCTCCCCGATTGTGGCTGCTGGCAGCGCTCGGGCTGGTTTCGACCCAGGCCGCGCAGGCCCAGAAGCTGCGGCGCCTGGTTTCTTACTTCGACTCGACCAACACCCAGAAGCGCGAGGTATACAGCGCCCTGGTAGCCGGCGACACGGTGCTGGAAGGCCCATACAAGCGTTTTTACCGCTCGGGCAAGCTGGAGGCTCAGACGCGCTACGCCGGCGGCAAGCGCGACAGCGCCTACGTCGAGTTTCACCCCAGCGGCAAGCGCCGCCTGGAGGTAACTTACAGCCAGGGCACGCGCCAGGGCCCGTTCAAGACGTATTATGAGTCGGGCAAGGTGGCCCAGGAAGGCTCCTACGACAACGACCAGCCCACCGGCACGCTGCGCTACTACCACCCCAGCGGCGAGGTGAAGCTGGAAACCACGCTCAATAATGGTCAACCAAGCGGCGCAGTGCGGGAGCTGTATGCCGATGGCAAGCCCAAGGCCGAAATCACCTACGAGAACGGGCAGGCCAACGGACCAGTGAAAACCTACTACCCGAACGGGCAGCTACAGAGCGAGGCCACTTTCAGCCGCGGCCTGCTGGCGGGCCCCTACAAAACCTACTACGACAACGGACAGGTAGAAACCGAAGTGCTGGCCGACCGCACCGGCCGGGGCTCCTACCGCAGCTACTACCGCTCGGGCAAGCTGCGCACCGAAGGCACCTACGTGGCCTCTAACCTGAGCGGCCGCGCTGTGAAAAACCCGCTCGGCGACGACCTGACCAAGCAGGCCCGCCAGATGACGGGCGGCACGGCCAACCTGGAGGGCCCGGCCAAAGCCTACTACGAGAGTGGGGCCATCAAAAGCAAGATGACCTACCGCAACGGCGTGCTCAACGGCCCGCAGCAGGATTTCTACGAGTCGGGCAAGCCGGAGCAAACCATCGAGTACTCCAACCAGGCCCGGGACCGGAAGATTACGCTGTACTACGAGGACGGCATGGCCAAGGGCGAGCAGCTGTACAAGAACGGCCAGCCCAGCGGTACCTGGCGCACATTCTTCCCCGGTGGCAAGCAGGTGCAGACCCAGGAAACGTACGTGAACGGCAAGCTGGGCGGTGAAAAGCTCACCTACTACGACAACGGCGCGGTGCAGAGCAAGCTGCTATATGAAAATGGGCGCCCCGTGGGCATTGGCCGGGAGTTTTACAGCTCAGGCAAGCTCAAGTCGGAAACGACCTACCTAAAGGGCGTGAAAGCGGGCAGCTTTAAGCAGCTGCGCGAGGATGGCACCACCGAAATCAGTGGAGCCTTCCGCAACAACCGTGAAACCGGCGTCTGGACCTACTTCGGCCCCGATGGCAAGACGGTGACCAAAAAAGTAACGTTCCGGAACGGCCAGGAGGTGAAGGCGGGCAAATAACCGCCTGATCTGGCGGCGCCACTAGCGCCCCACCCATTTTGAAGTCCCACCGCTGTGCCTGGCGCATAGTAGTGGGGCTTCTTTTTTTAATTACCCAAACATCTATATAACAGATAGTTAATTACCGAATACCATATATTCAATAAAAATAATTTAGACCATAGGCAGCCCTTTGCTTCTCGCCCACATCTTATGGATGTGATGCAGGCAATAGTACATGGTGGGACGGGCAAACTCCAATTAAGGCTTTGTTTTCCCTTGTAAGTGCAAGGATTTTCACTCAAATGAAAATAAATTTTAAAACTACCTTGCATCACATAGTACCATATGTTACCTTTGTCATGTTCTTCCGCTCTGCCTAACGGGAAAAGGCCCACAAGCCGGACCCCAACTTACCACCAGGCAGCGTAGCCCCACTCTACCGGGGCCCTGACCCACAGCACGTTGCATAGGCAGCGTCCCGCTGGGCTTGAGCATCTCATCTTTCTGCATTTGCCGGCTACTCCTCCGGAACAGATCCGCGGCTGCCTGGACGCGCCCTGGCTGGCCTTTGCCCCAACTTTCCCTTTTCACTTCCTGCCATGAACTCCTCCGTCTTCTTCCGTTCCTTTGCTGCCCTCTCATTTGCCGCCCTACTGATTTCGGGCGTAGAAAGCTCCGAGCCCACTGCCCAGCACGGCACCCTGACCGGCGTTTTGCGGGACGCTGACACCCACGAGCCGATACCCGGCACCAACGTCGTACTGGTTAGTAGTCGTGGTAACACCTTGATTCGCAGCGCCCAAACCCGCGCCGATGGTACCTTCTGCCTGAAAGACGTGCCCTTTGGCAGCTACACGCTCCGCACCACGGTACTGGGCTACCAGCCCAACCAGCCCGAGCTGACTTTCCGGCCTCAGAAAGCCAACGTGGCTTTGGGTACTATGAGTCTGCAGCCCCTGAATTCGCACATGCTGGCCTACAATAACTAGGCTTTACCAAGCTTTCCCGCCTGATTTTCCTTCTCATTTGCTTGTAGCCCCGGCGTTTGCCGGAGTGCTTTCTCTACAACTTCACTCTTCACTTTCTGCGCTATGAAAACTTCCCTGATTTCCCGTCTGAGCCTGCTGGCAGTTGCTTTTGGTTTCTCAATCACCGTGGCTAATGCCCAAACGTCCGTCTACACTGAGGATGGCAAGCAGCCCAACAGCGGCTACTGGTCCATTGAAACCGACCAGGCCCGCCGCGACTACAGCGTAGTCCGCTTCTACAACGCCCAGCACGAGAAAATCTACGAGGAGCGCCTGGATGAGCTGTGCCTGGACCCCAGCCGCGGTACCACCGCCTGCCGCCGCACGGCCCGCATGTTGAGCAATGCCCTGGTGCAGGTGCAGCGGACCCACAACAACTCCATGGTGTCGAACGGGCTGACCTTTCAGCGCCGCACCCAGCGGATCTACGCCGCTCGCTAGGCCGCAGCGCCTCCCGACTTGGGTACTGTTTGAGCTGGCGGCGGAGCCTTATACTTCGGGCTCCGCTGCCGCCTGAACATCCCTTCTCCTCGCCTGCTTACCCTTTTTCGGAGCAACCGGCCCCGAAACGTAATACCGACCCATTACCTACTTAGTTGTTTTTGAGGCGCTTACCATGAGCACCAGCCAAAAACAATTATTTTTTTATCAAGGTACCTTGCGTCACATAGTACCTTCTACTATATTTGTCTTAGAAATCACCGTACCTCTCTTCGCACCGGCTACCCTACCACGGCAGCAGGTCTCGCATCAGACCACCTCCGCTTTGCAGCGCTGTACCAGTCTCCAGAAGAATAGCTTCTGGCTGGCTTCCGAGGTGGCCCCGATACTTCGGCGAAGAAACCTTCTGCTCTTTATTTGAATGCCTGCGCAAAGGCACCCCAGCGGATCCGCGGCTGCTGGACTGGCCTGCCCTTGCCTCGTTTTTCCACTTCCTACTTCTCTCGCCATGACCTTCTCGTCTACTTTTTACCGGGCCCTGCGGTGCCTGGGGTTGCTTCTTACGCTCTTACCGCTGGGCCTGCACGCCCAAAACGCTAGCCCGACCGCCGGTTCCGTATCGGGTGTTCTGCTCGACAAAACCACCAGCCAGCCCCTACCATTTGCCAACGTGGTAGTGCTGCGGGCCCAGGACTCGGCCTTTGTGCAAGGCGCCCAGACAGGCGAAAACGGCGCTTTCACCGTGGAAAAGGTAGCTCTGGGCTCTTACCTGGTGCGGGCCACGGTGCTGGGCTACAAGCCGCTACGCCAGACTGTAGCCCTGACGGCCGCGACGCCGAACGCCCAATTGGGCTCCCTGAAGCTGGTTTCGACGGCCACGCAGCTGGCCGGCGTGACGGTGCAGGGTGAGCGGGCCGCCGTGGTCGATAACCTGGATAAGAAGGTGATAAACGTGGAGAAGGACCTGACGAGCGTAGGTGGTACGGCCGTGAACGTGCTTCAGAACGTGCCTTCCGTGTCGGTGGACCAGAACGGGACGGTGAGCATGCGCGGCAGCAGCAACATTACGGTGCTGATTGACGGCAAGCCCTCGGGGGCGTCCAATGGCGGCACCGGCACCCGCCTGGAGCAGATTCCGGCCAGCGCCATTGAAAAGGTGGAAGTCGTAACCAACCCTTCGGCCCGCTACGACGCGGCCGGCTCGGGTGGCGTCATCAACATCATCCTCAAAAAGCAGCGCAAAGACGGCTGGAACGGTCAGGCATTGGCTAACCTGGGCACGGGCGAGAAATACAACACCTCCCTGAGCCTGAACCGCCGCCGCGGCAACGTGAACCTGTTTGGCAGCTACAACGCCCGCGACGACCGGTACCAGAGCCGTAATACCATCGACCAGACGGCCGTGGTGGAAAACAAGACCATCATCATCGACCAGGACGGCCGGGGTCAGCGCCACAACGCCTCGCACGACGGCCGCCTGGGCCTCGACTACACCATCAGCCCCGAGCAAACCCTAACCCTGACGGCTGAGCCCCGCATCAACACGGGCCTGAACCGCAACACCCAGCAATCAGTCCTGAACGGCCAGGCCCAGCAGAACAACCAGCGCGTGACCGAAGACGTGAAGACCTTGGATGTATCGTCGGACTACCGGCGCACCTGGGCCGCGCACAAGGGCCGGGAAATGACGGCCAACCTGGGCTACACCAACCTGTGGGCCAACGTGATAATCGGGCAGCAGCTGACGACCGCCGCCGGGGCTCAGCCCGAGTGGAAGCAGGACCTGGGCGTGCGCCTGCACGCCGTGTACGGCCAGCTCGACTACACCCACCCGCTCGACTCGACCAGCCGCGTGGATGTGGGCTACAAAGGCCAGTGGCAGACCAACGACGGTACCGACGACTTTCTGCTGCAGAACATGGAGCGCCCCACCGAGTACGGCCGCCTGGACAACCGCTCGGTAGCCTACAACTTCCAGGAAGACATGCACGCCGGCTACGCCACCTACCAGCTGCAGCGTGGCCCCTGGAGCTACCAGGGCGGCGTGCGGGCCGAGTACACCCGCACCCAGGGCAACGTGAAAGGCGGCCAGGGTGCCTTCAACCTGAACTACCTTAACCTGTTTCCCTCGGCCACGGTGGTGCGCACCCTGCCCGGCGACCAGCGCCTGCAGCTCAGCTACGCCCGCCGCCTGAACCGCCCCAACTTTATGCAGCTGCTGGCTTTTCCGCTTTACCAGGACCAGCGCAACTACCGCCTCGGCGACCCCAGCCTGCGCCCCGAGTACATCAACGCCTTTGAGCTGGGCCACCAGGTATCGATGGGCGGTGCCAGCCTGAGCAGCACGCTGTTTTACCGCCAGACCACCAACGCCATTCAGCGCATCCGGCAGGTCGACAACGAAGCCACGGCCCTGAACCCGGAAGTGGGCGTCATTACCAAGGAATACTACCAGAACTTCGGCCAGAACGAAAGCTACGGCGCCGAACTCAGCCTGAACCAGCCTCTGGCTAAATGGTGGCGCCTGACGGCCAGCGGCTCGTTGTTCCGCAACAAGGTCACGGCCCTGGCCAACACCGAAGCCAGCCGCAGCAACCTGAGCGGCACGGCCCGCCTGATGAACAGCTTTACGCCCACCGCCAAGCTCGACGTGCAGCTAACCGGCACCTACCGCGCCGCCGTCATCACGACCCAGGGCCGGCTGCTGCCCCAGGGCGGCGTGGATGTGGCCCTGCGCCACAAGCTGTTCCAGGACCGCGCCGCCCTCACGCTGCGGGTGAGCGACATCTTCAACACCCAGCGCCAGCGCATCGAAGCCTTCGGCGACAATGGCTTCCGGGCCACCTACGTGAACAAGTATGAGTCGCGGGTGGGCTACGTGGGCTTCAGCTGGTACTTCGGCTCGAACAAGCCCCCGAAAAAGATTGAAGCCGCGCCCCAGGGCGGTGGCGGTGGGTTCGGCGGCTAAGCTTCCGACCTCAGCAAAGCGGTTCCCTAGTAGTTGACTGGGAACCGCTTTTTTCAACCTCCTGGCGCAGCACTGCCTTTCTCCGTTCCTGCCAACTCACCACCGTTATGAAAAAATCTACTGTACTGGCCGGCCTCTGCGCGGCGTTCTGCCTGACTATGGGCACGGGCACGGCTCACGCCACCAACTCCCGGCCGGCCGCCACTACCATCAGCACCCCCGACAGCGTGGACCGGTTTCTGGCCGCCAAAATGCAGCAGCTGCGCATTCCCGGCCTGCAGCTGGCCGTTATTCACCACGGCAAGATTGTGAAGCTCCAGAGCTACGGGCTGGCCAACGTGCAGGACTCGGTGCCGGTCACGAGCCGGACGGTTTTCCCGCTCAACTCCATCACCAAGGCCTTTACCGGCGTGGCCGTACTGCAGCTGGTGGAAGCCGGCAAGCTGAAGCTGACCGACCCTATCGGGCAGTACCTGCCGGGCCTGCCGGCCGCCTGGCACCCCGTTACCATCCGGCAGCTGCTGGCCCACAGCTCGGGCATTCCCAACATCCTGCCCGACGATGAGCAGGTAAGTGAAAACGAGCAGCAAAAGGCCTGGGCGGCTATTCAGGCGCAGCCTATGGACTTTAAGCCCGGGGAGAAGTTCAGCTACAACCAAACCAACTACCTGCTGCTCGGCAAGCTTATCGACCAGCTCAGCGGCCAGCCGTTTACCCAGGTCATCGAGCAAAAGCAGCTGTGGGCCGTGGGCATGCCGCACAGCAAATTTGGCGACGCCCACAGCGTAACGGCCCACGCGGCCCGCGGCTACAGCTTCCTGCACGCCGTGGATGGGGAGCTGCGCCGGGGCAAGGAGCTGCGCAACGTATTTGAGGTATTCGCGCCCCTGCTCTACACCGCGGCCGGCCTCAACTCCACCGCCGCCGACATGGCCCAGTGGGTACTGGCCCTGCAACAGGGCAAGCTGCTGCGGCCCGCCAGCCTGAGCACGCTCTGGACGCCGGTGCTGCTCAATAACGGCCAGACCGCCGGCTTCAGTCGGCAGCTCAATGGCTACGCCGCGGGCTGGCCAACGGTGGGCCGGGCCGAGCACCGCGCCGTGGCGGCCGTGGGTGGGGGCCGCTCAGCCGTCTTCGTGTACCCTGAGGACGACTTGGCCGTGGTGGTGCTCACCAACTTGCTTGGCGCCAACCCCGACCGGTTTGTGGATGAAATTGCCAGCTTTTATGTGCGCGACATGCGCTTAGCGGCTGGTTTTGGTCTGCCCCCCCAGCTGCGCACTTTGCACAACGAGCTGCGCCAGCGCGGCTTTGAAAACGCCCTGCCCCTGGTGCGGCAGCAGCAAAAGCAGAATGCCGCCTATAAGTTGCCCGAAGATGCCGTGAATGCCTGGGGCTACTCACTACTGCGCCAGCAGCAGGCCCAGCAGGCCCTGGAGATTTTCAAGCTGAACGTGAGCCTCTACCCCACCAGCGCCAACGCCTACGACAGTCTGGCCGAAACCTACCAGGAAATGGGCAACAAAGTACTGGCCGTAAAAAACTACCGCCAGGTTCTCAAGCTGGACCCCAGCAGCCGCAACGCCGCCGAGCAGCTGAAAAAGCTTCAGTAAACACTTACCCGTAGCTTTTCTACCCTATGCGTCGCCTATTATCCGCTGCCTTCCTGTTGGCCCTCCTGTTGACCGCACCCCTGGCACGGGCCCAGACCCAGCCGCCCCAGACCTACGACCAGTTGCTGGAAGGCGCCGCCCGCCAGCTGGGTCAAAAAAACTACTGCGCGGCTACCGCTGCCTTCGCCCAGGCCTTTGCCGACAGCACCCGCGTGGGCCCCTTCGACCTGTATGCCGGGGCCGGCGCCGCCGCCAACTGTCCCGGCCAGCAGCCCCAGGCCCTGCGCTGGCTGCGGCAGCTGACCCGGCAGCCGAACCTGCCTATTACGACCCGCGACGTCGACCAGATGGCCCAGGAGGCCAGCCTGAGCAGCCTGCACGGCTTTGCGGAGTGGCCACGCTTCCTAGCTAGTCTGCGTCAAACCGCCGCCCGACGCGCCGCCGAAGCGCACCAGGCCGCCGCCGAGTGGCAGCAGGCGGCACTGGGGCAGGCGCTGTCGGCTCCGGCCAAAACCGGCACTTTTGCGACGGCCCGGCCCGGCTTTGCCCTCTACTATGCCCCCGTCGATACGGTGCGGGTGCCCTATCTGGTGTACGTACCCGCAACTTACCAGCCAAGCCGCCCCACGGCTCTGCTGGTGTATCTGCACGGCGGCATTAGCAGCACTCCACAGTTTCGGGCCGCCGACCCTGGCGTGACGCAGGAGCCAATTTTTGCCGCCGCGGCCGAGCAGAATGCATTAGTGCTCTACCCTTTCGGCCGCCAGTCGTTTGGCTGGTTGGAGCAGCGGGCCGCTTTGGAAAACGTGCGTCGCATGGTGGAGCAGGTGCGGCAGCGCTACCACATCGACGGCCGCCGCGTGTACCTGGGTGGCATGTCGAACGGGGGCACGGCGGCCTTCTGGTACGCCTGCCAGTCGCCGGCCGGCTTTGCGGGGTTCTATGCGCTGTCGGCCCGGCCAATCAGCCAGCTCGGCCCCCTAAATTTCAAGCAACTGGGCCACGGCGCCCCGCTCTATTCGCTGCACGCCCAGGACGACGACATGGTGAGTTACCAGGATGTGCGGGCCGTGTATGAGCGGCAGCAAGGGCAGGCCCGGCAGTGGCACTTCCTCTCCCGGCCCACCGGTGGCCACAGCTTTCTGTACGGCCCCGACGGCCCCGCCGCCCTGCGGGCTTTGCTGACCGAGTTGCTGCAGCAGCCCGCCCTGGCGCCCACCAAGTAGAAGCACGGCAAACCGCAAGGGCAGCCCGGGAAAGTTGGAGAAAGCCGCCACAACGGAAGTTTTCCCCTACTTTCCCGGGCTGCCCCTTTTTGTGGCCCTACCCGGCCCGATTTCCCCCGTTAAACGAAGCGCATGTACGCGGCCCTGGCTTTTCTTCTGCTATTTTTTTCCGGCACCCGGTTGCCCCTGAACCGCCAGTTCCGGCCAGCACCGGGCGGGGTCCCGGTATTTGTGGTGTCCAACGGATTTCATACCGACATCGTGGTGCCCCTGCGTGAGCCCCGCACCGGCACCGACTGGCTCCGGCAGCTACACCAGCCCCAGCTCACGTCGCGCTTTGCCCACTACCAGTACGTGGCTTTCGGCTGGGGCAGTGAGCGGTTTTACCTCGCCTCCTACGGGGGCCGCATGCCGGGCATGGGCACCGTGCTTCGCGCCGTCGGGCCGGGCCGCACCCTTATGCACGTCGACTTCTACCAGCAGGCCCCGCAGCCGGGCCGGCGGGTGGTAGCCCTGCAGCTTTCGGCTGCTCAGTACCAGCGCCTAACCACCCTGCTGCAGGAATCTTTCGCCCCCGACAGCACCGGCGCTACTCAACTGCGCAACGCGGCCGGCTATACTCCCGACGACTTTTTCTTCCGGGCCCGGGGCCGCTACCACGCCCTGCGCACCTGCAACGACTGGACCGTGCGGACCCTGCGCCGCACCGGAGTGCGGGTGCCCCTGAAGTCGCCGCTGGCGGGGCCGGTGCTGCGGCAGCTGCGCCGCAGCCACCCGGCCGCTGAGCCTGCGGCTCCGTAACCCGCACTTTCTTCCCATTAGTCATAATTTCCTTGCTAAACGCCAAATCGGGGGCTTCGGGCACTCGTATGCGGATATGTCCGGCGACAGTCTTCGTTCGGACCCCACGCTACTGCTGCTATGCTTGATGTTCATCGGGAGGAATTGCCCAAAAGCTACTTATTGGTACTAGCACCCTCACGCAACGAAACCGACGAAACCAAGTTGACGCGGGCCCTGCACCGGGCCACCCGCAGCCCCAAGCAGGCCATCTGGGTGGATTGCAGCCTGCTCGACAACCTCTCGCCCGAGGCCATCGACCTGCTGCTGGCCTACGCCTACCACCTGCACTGCCAGGACCGCCGCCTGGTGCTGTGCCACGTGCCCGATACCGTGCGCCACCATTTCCTGGACCTGGATGCCGAGTCGCAGCCGCTGGTGGTCCCTTCGCTGCTGGATGCCGAAAGCCTGGGCAACAGCACCGCCCTGGGCCTGGCCTCCTAGCCCGGCAGCCACCAGCCGCATGGCAGGGCCAGTCCCGCAGGGTTTGGCCCCGGTATTTCTACCGAACCGCGTATGAGGTCCGGGGCACTTTGCGGTACAGGCCCAGGCCATTGGCGACCATCGAGTTAGCCCGATTCCGCTGCACGCTGGTAATAGAGGCACTCAGCATGCGGGCCGTGCGTCGGCAGGCCGCGGTACCCCGGCTGGGGTCCAGGCACAGCGCGTTCAGGCGCTCCTCGTAAATCATTTCGTGCTGGGGCGTGTAGAAGCGTACGATGCTGTAGTCGCGGCGGGCCGCGTTGGTTTCGATGCTCCAGTATCCGATGCCAGGCTGCTTGGCATCTTCAGTGTACACCTGAATTTGGGCGCTGGCGGTGGTTACGGATAATCCCAGCAGAAAAGTCAGCAGGCTGAGGCGGAAAACGGGGAAGTATTTCATGGCTCGAAAAGAAAAAATACTGGGGCAAGCCTCTAAATAGGCGTGAACAGGTGTGGGTAAACGAGGGAAGGAGCTGCGCCCAGAACAGTAGTAGTAACTGGCGCGGCTCCCAAGGTCAGCGGACGGCGTACACGCGCTGCACGCGGCGGTTCTGGCCAAACTGCTGGGCCAGCAGCGTGGGGTTTTGCTGGGGGGCGGCTGGGTTCAGCAGCACTTGCCGCAGGGCGCTGTTGAGCTGGTTGGCCGTGCGGCGGCACAGGCCCGAGCCGCTGCTCAAATCGAGGCACAGATTGTCGATGCGCTCCTCGTACACGAGCTGGTCCTGGTCGTTGTAGAAGCGGATGATGGTATAGTCGCGGGTAGTCAGGTTGGTTTCGACGTTCCAGTAGCCCTGGGACGGCACCGACCGGGGCGGCCGGGGGCCCGCAAAGGCCAGGGACGCTGGCAGCAGCAGGGCGGCCAGCAGGAAGCGGAAAATCAGGTTCGTTTTCATAGCGCAGTACAGAGGTTGGGGTAGAAAAAAGGCAAGGCGTAGCCAGGGAGCCTCTAGAGGCCCGGTTGCCGGCAGGAACCGGCCAATGCAGGAAGCGTGGGAGTGTAGGGGAAAGATACAGCGGCCTGGGGCCAAAGTATTGGACGAATACGACAGAGCCGCTACCGGGCCCAGAAAAACTGCGCGTACTCGTCGTAGTGGTGGAAATAGGCGGCCGGCGACTCGCCCGTAAACCGGTGAAACTCCCGGATGAAGTGGGCCTGGTCGTAATAGCCGCAGCGGTAGGCCACGTCCACCCAGTTGGCCTCCGGTTCCTCCTTCAGAATTTTGAACACGTGGCTGAAGCGGGCCAGCCGGGCGTAGAACTTGGGCGAGGTGCCCACTTTGGCCAGAAACTGCCGCTCCAGCTGCCGGTTGCTCAGGTTGGCCTCCGTGGCCAGAGCGTCGATACTGACCTGCCCGTGGTTATCAATAATTTGGGAGGCCACGAAGTCGACGGCGTTGAAGGCGGGCTGCACCTGGCGCAGGCGGGCCAGCAACAGCTCTTCGGCTGCCTGGTGGCGCTGGACGTGGGTTTCGGCCTCAGTCACGCGCTGGGTCAGCTCCTGGCTGAAGCTGCGGGCGGCGCAGGCCAGCGCCATCGTCTCGTTGGTGATTTCGGCCATGGGCACCCCAAACAAGTTGTAGAACCCGGTGGGCCGAAACCGCACCCCGAACACCCCGATCCGGCCGGTATGCCGGGTGTAGAGCCGCGGCGTGGTCACGCGGCCCAGCACCAGCCCGGCCTGAATGCTGCGCACCTCTTGCCCGTCGAAGGTGATGGTCTGGTACGGGTCGCCGAAGACGATGATGAGCGACTGAATGGTGGAGGGCAGCACCGCGTTGATCTGCGGGGCCTCGGGCGTAGCCGTACCTTCCCACACCCAGTAGTACTCCACAAAGTCGGTCAGCTGGGGGCAGGCTACTAGTTTTTGGATGCTCATGAGACGAAGCTAAAAAAGGCTGGCGCACCCACCGCTGCGCGCCACCCGCATTCCTAACTTTAAAGATACCACCGCTTGCCGCCCGGTCATTGGAAAAATACGACATCGGGCATCACATAAAATGGGGAGGCTGCCCGGCCGGGTTTGCGTAGCTTTGCCCCCGATTTCCGACTATCCGCATCCCCTTCTGATGAGCATCCAAAAGCCCAGCATCCCGCAAGGCACCCGCGACTTTGGCCCCGCCGTGGTGGCGCGCCGCAACTATATCTTCGGCATCATCCGCCGCACGTTCGAGAAATTCGGCTACGCCCCGCTCGAAACCCCGACCCTGGAAAACCTCTCGGTGCTGACCGGCAAGTACGGCGACGAGGGCGACCAGCTCTTGTTTAAAGTCCTGAACTCGGGCAACTTCCTCAAAAAGCAGAAGGGCGACAAAATCACGGAGCAGGTGACGGCCGAAGACCTGGAAGCCGGAGCCAAAGCCGTGCTGCCCAAGATTGCCGAAAAGGGCTTGCGCTACGACCTGACGGTGCCCTTCGCCCGCTACGTGGTCATGAACCGGGGCACGCTGACTTTCCCCTTCAAGCGCTACCAGATTCAGCCCGTATGGCGCGCCGACCGCCCCCAGCGCGGCCGCTACCGCGAGTTTTACCAGTGCGACGCCGACGTGGTAGGCACCGACTCGCTGCTCTGCGAGGCCGAAATCGTGCTGATGATGTGCGAGGTGCTGAACACGCTCGGCCTGACGGATTTCACCATCAAAACCAACCACCGCGGGGTGCTGCGCAATATCTATCAGGGGCTGGGCAGCGAGGCGCGGGAAACCGACCTGTTCGTGGCCATCGACAAGCTCGATAAGATCGGGCAAGACGGCGTGACTAAAGAGCTGCTGGAGCGCGGCTTCTCGGAGCAGGCCGCCGCGCAGCTGTTTGAGCTGCTGGCTGTGGAGGGCTCGTTTACCGAGAAGCTGGACAAGCTGCGCGCGGCCTTCGGCGCGGCCAGCGTACCGACGGATGCGGCCGACTCTTACAAGGGTTTGCAGGAGCTGGGCCAGGTCGTGGATTTCCTCACCGCCTTCGGCTTCGAGCAGTTCGACCACCTCGAATTCGACCCGACGCTGGCGCGGGGCCTCTCCTACTACACGGGCTGCATCTTCGAAATCAAGATCAACAACGTGAACATGGGCAGCGTGAGTGGTGGGGGCCGCTACGACAACCTAACCGGCGCTTTCGGGCTGCCGGGTGTGTCGGGCGTGGGCTTCAGCTTCGGCGTCGACCGGCTTTACGACTGCCTCGACGAGCTGAACCTGTTCCCGGAAAGCGCGGCCACTACCACGCGCTGCCTGGTCACGAACTTCGACGCGGAAACCATGCCCCTGCTGCTGCCCTTGCTGCGCGAGCTGCGGGCCGCCGGCGTGCCGAGCGAAATGTATCCGGAGAGCGGCAAGCTGGGCCGGCAGTTCAAGTACGCCGACGCCAAAGGCATTCCCTACGTGCTGGTTCAGGGCCCCGATGAGCGCGCCGCCGGCCAGTTTAAGCTCAAGGAGATGAAGACCGGCGAGGAAAAGACGCTGACGCTGGAGCAGGTGCTGGCGGCGCTGGCGGCATAGCCCGGCCGCTGCGCCAAACCTTTCCCAGGCCCCGCCAGGTTTTCCGGAGTGCCCATCACAGCCGTGGTGGGCACTCCGCACTTTTTACGGCCCCCTGTCACAGTCGTGACAAGCACCCTCTGCTTTTCCCGAAGGCCCGTCACAGTCGTGACAGGAAGGGTGCCGTTTTGGGAGCACCCACCACAGTTGTGACAGGTGCCCGGCGCTTTTACCGAGTGCCTGTCACGGCTGTAGGGCGCACCCGGCGGTTTTTCCGAGGGTCTTCGGCGCAGTTAGCGCAGCGGAGCGACTGGGCTGGGGGCCGAAGTAGAGCCCGCCACAGCCGTGACGGCGGTTCCAAAAGATTTCAGGAACTTGCGGGTCACCCCTTTTCCCTTTTTCACCACCCGCATGTCCGCCGACGTTTTTTACCTCGACCCTGGTACTCACCTCGACTTACCCACTCTGCGCCAGCTGCTGGCCACCCGCCAAACCGTGAAGCTGAGCCCCACCGCCACCCAGCGCATCGAGGCCTGCTACACTTATCTGCACAACCGCCTGGCGCAGTCCGATGCGCCGGTATATGGCATCAATACCGGCTTTGGGGCCCTCTGCAACACCGGCATTGCGCCCGAGGAGCGCCAGCAGCTGCAGGTAAACCTGATGATGTCGCACGCCTGCGGCACGGGCGAAGAGGTGCCGGCCGAGCTGGTCCGCCTCATGCTGCTGCTCAAGGCCCAGAGCCTGAGCTACGGCCACAGCGGCGTGCAGCTGGCTACCGTGCAGCGCCTGCTCGACTTCTACAACCGCGGTATTCTGCCGGTGGTGTACCAGCAGGGTTCCCTGGGGGCCAGCGGTGATTTGGCGCCGCTGGCTCACCTGTGTCTGCCCCTGGTGGGCCTGGGCGAGGTGAACTACGAAGGCTACCGCCTGCAGGCCGCCGATGCCATGCATTTGTTTAGCTGGCAGCCCATTGCCCTGGAAGCCAAGGAGGGCCTGGCCCTGCTGAACGGCACCCAGTTTATGCTGGCCTACGGCGTGCATAGCCTGCTGCGGGCCGAGCGCCTGGCCCAGGCCGCCGACGTCATCGGGGCCTTGTCGTTGGAAGCCTTCGACGGCCGCCCCGAGCCCTTCGACGCGCGCCTGCACAGGATCCGGCCCCACGCCGGGCAGCTGCGGGTAGCCGAGCGAATCCGGGAGTTTCTGGCCGGCAGCGAGCTGCAGCAGCAGGTGAAAACGGCCGTGCAGGACCCCTACTCCTTCCGCTGCCAGCCCCAAGTGCACGGCGCCTCCCGCGACGCGCTAACTTACGCGGCGCAGGTGTTCGAAACCGAGTGCAACGCCGTAACCGACAACCCCAACATCTTCCCCGACGACGACCTGATTCTCTCGGGCGGCAACTTCCACGGGCAGCCCCTGGCCCTGGCCCTCGACTTTATGGCCATTGCCGTGGCCGAGCTGGGCAGCATTTCGGAACGCCGCACTTACCAGCTCATTGGCGGGCAGCGCGGGTTGCCGCCCTTCCTGGTGGCCGAGCCGGGCTTGAATTCGGGCTTCATGATTCCGCAGTACACCGCCGCCGGCATCGTGAGCCAGAACAAGCAGCTCTGCACCCCGGCTTCGGTCGACAGCATCGTGAGCAGCAACGGGCAGGAAGACCACGTGAGCATGGGCGCCAACGCCGCCACCAAAGTGCGCCGGGTAGTCAACAATGTGGAGCAGATTCTGGGCATCGAGCTGATGAACGCCTGCCAGGCCCTGGCTTTCCGCCGCCCAGCCCGCACCTCGCCGGTGCTGGAGCAGGTGGTGGAAGCCTTCCGCGAGAAAGTGAAGTTCGTGAGCCGGGACCGGGTGCTCTACCCCGACCTGCACGCCGCCGCCGCCTTCGTGCAGGGCTACGACTGGCCGTAGATAAACAGAACGTAATTCCAAACGACAGAAGGAATCTCACGGGCAATAGTAATTGTCCTGCTGAGCTTGGCGAAGCATCCCTACCGCAATGCTATTCCATTAGCAAAGCAACGAAGCGGTAGAGATGCTTCGCCAAGCTCAGCAGACGTTCTTGTACTGCTCAGCCAGCCGAAAACGTGCTATTCTTAGCTGAGTCCCTATTTTTAGCGCACTGAAAACGCAAATGCGGATGTCGTACGTTATGAAGCCTGTGAACCTCCTCCGCTTCTTTGCTTTCCTGCTGGTCCTGCTGCTGGCGGGCGTGGTCCCGGCCCGCGCCCAGTGCCTGGATGCTCTGCCCGCTAACTGCGGCCAGCCCTTCGAGGCCTTCGACGTGCAAACCGGCTTGCCGGTGCAGAGCTTCTGCGTGGGGCGGGCCGTGCGCATCACCATCACCTGCCCCGGCCGCGCCACCGTGGACCGCAACGCGCTGTACTACCAGTTTGTGCCCGGCGCCCTGACTACGGCTCCCTGCACGGGCTACACCAGCCGCACCAACACCTTCACGCCCACGCAGGCAGGGAAGATTACCGTGGCTGAAAATGCCCAGGCCGGAGCCGGGGCCGGCACCATTTTCCTGCGCGTGTTTGACGTGCAGGCCACGAACAAGCCCACGTTTCAGGTGGAGGCCTGCACGCCCGGCTTCGTGCGCGTCACCATCACCGACCAGGCCTACGACAGCTATACCGTGCGCATCAACGACGGCGTGGCCCAGCCGGTAGCCAAAGGTGCCGGCCCGCGCGTGTATGCCGTGCCCACTACCACGGGCAAAGTGGTGGTGAAGGGACTCTACGCGGGCGGGGGCCTGTGCGTGGGCGCCGACAGCACCACGTTCACTACCCTGGTCGCCGTGCCTTCGCCCCTTATCCGCCGCCTGGCGCTGACGGGCACCGAGGCGCAGGTTCAATTCGACCCACTGCCGGCCGGCTACCAGTACGTGCTGCAGCAGGCCGACGCCGGCAGCCCCAGCGGCTACCGGGACGTGCCCCAGGCGGTTTTCAGCGGTACCACGGCCACGCTCAGCGGCGTGACGGCCGCGGCCTGCTACCGCCTGCGCATTCAGGATGTGTGTGCCACGGCCACGCTGCCGGTTTCCCTGGCCGTGTGCGCCGTTTTTCTGACGGCCAGCTCCACCAACGGGCAGAACACGCTGGCTTTCACCGGCAGCGCGGGCAGCCTGGTCGTCCGGCGCGACGGGCAGACGTTGGCGACCCTGCCTGCGGGCAGCACCACCTATACTGATGCCGCCGTGACCTGCGGCGTGCGCTACTGCTACCAGGTGGAAGCCACCAGCGGCAGCGGGGCGGCCAGCACCCTGGTTGTTTCCAACCCGGCCTGCACGACCACCACGCCCAGCCCAGTGCTGCCCGTACCGCAAGTCGTGGCGACGTTCACGCCCACCAACCAAGTGGTGCTGACGGCCACGGTGCCCGGCTTAGCCGCGGGCGGGCGGGTGCGGTATCTGCGCCTGAACAGCCAGGGCAACCCCGTCGAAATAGCCCTTACGACCCGCCGCACCCAGCGCGACTCCCTGCTGACGTTCAGCCCCGGCAACGCGCCTTGTTACCAGGCCCAGTTCGTGGATGACTGCGGCAACAGCTCGGCCCTGAGTGCGCCCTTCTGCCCCATGGTGCTCGGGGCCAAAGCGGCCGACCTGAATGGCAACACCGCCCAGCTCGACTGGAGTGAGCTGCGCGGCCCAGACCCGGCCGGCAGCGTGCAGTATACCGTGCAGCTGCTCGACGCGGCTGGCACGGTGGTGGCCCAGCCAGCCGTCAACGCCCCCGGCCTCACCTTCCTGGACCAGACGCCGCCCGTCAGCCGGCAGGTGCTGCGCTACCGCATTGCCGCCACCAGCCCCAGCCTGAGCCAGCCCAGCTACTCCAACGTGTCCACCGTGGCCCGGGAGCTGCGGGCGGTGCTGCCCACGGCCTTCACCCCCAACGGCGACGGGCTGAACGACGTGCTGGAAGTCAAAGGCCGGTTTCTGTCGACGTACACGCTGACGGTGGTGGACCGCAACGGGCAGCAGGTGTTCCGCGGCACCGACCAAACCCAGGTCTGGAACGGGCGGGTGGGCAACGAGCAGCCGGTGCCGGGAGCCTACGTCTGGCGCTTCGAAACCGTGGACGAAACCGGCAAGCGCGTCGTGCAGCACGGCACCATCACCATTCTGCGCTAAGGGCACAAAGGCGAATCGTTGCGGTTCTACCCGTTCGAAAGCTGCCAACACTGGTGGGCTGTAGCCTACAGAAGTAAAGCAAAAGGCCCTTGCCGCGCGGCAAGGGCCTTTTGCTTTGATGATGCGACTCCTTCTCTGCTCTCTTACGAGTATCAGCGGCTGAGGGCGCACGTGGTCGTGGAGCAGCGGGCGGCAGGCGTAGAACTCCTTATTTTCCAGCGTAGGCCTGGGCGGCCTGGGTACTTTTGGCACACAGGGTTGCGGCCCGGACTTACTGCTGCGCCTTTACTTTCATATCGGTGAACTCCCCGAAGATGAGGATGTCGCACTTCTGGCCGATGGACACGGACAAGGGGTCATTCTCGCCGGGGGCCTTGATTTCGAAGCTACCGCTCACGAGCTGGCGCTTGGCATCGTAGGCCGTAATGGTAACGTGACCGGCCAGCTCGAGAGAAAAGTCGCTGAAGCGGAAAATCCGGACGCCCGAATTATCCTTCCGCCAGTAGGAATATGACGCAAAAACCGGGTCGGTGGGGCGCGGGCGGCAGCGCAGGGCGTAAGCTCCTACCCAGCCGCTTTTCAGCTGGACCCGCTCAATCTCAAAGTGGGGCGCATCGGGCCGGGCATCGAAATCGAAGGCCAGAACCTGCGAAAAAAGCCGGGCTTCGCCTTTGATATCCCTGGACGGATGCACGAGGCCGTCGCTGGTATTGGTGGCCGGATAATAGAAAGAATGGCCCATCGTGTACGTGGGCGTGGGGTCGGCCGGGGCCGGTTCTTCTTTGGCCTTGTCGGAGCAGGCCGTCAGCCCGCCGACCGGGGCCAACAGCACGGCGAATAATAGGGAACGAGTAAAAAGCTTCATAAGAAAAGATAAGATGAAAGCGGCCACCGCCACGGCCATTTAAAGGACTATACCAAAGGTAACCTTCTTACCCTGTGCCGGTAGTATCCAAGCCCGACTTTGCCAACAATCAGCAGCTACACTTCAGACAATCAGCATGAAGCGCACCGGCACCAGCCCGGAAAAGTATCTTGGGTAGCTGGTCCGCACACTTCGGGGCAGTGACCAGCTGCCCAACAGTATGGCCGGCGTCCCAGTAGCGGTGGCGCAGGCTCAGTTGCTCGGCCAACGCGCATTTTCCGGATGGCACCGGACACAAAAAAGAGCCTCACATACCGCGAGGCTCTTTTTGTGTCCGGTGCCACTGCTCAGCTCTTAGTTCTGCCTCGCGCCCTGTGCCACGGGGCTGCTGGCCTCCGCAGCCGTGGCAGCCACCGAAACCGCCGACGTTTCCGGGGCCTGCGCCTGGACCTCCACGGGGGCCGGTGCTTCCGAGCCCAGATAGTTGCCGTAGCCCACAATAACGGTGCTCAGCACCACGGCCAGAATGCCCAGGGACACGGTGCGCATCGTCAGGCGGTTGGCGCCCCGCCACTCGTGCAGGTACAGGCCCCAGAACGAGCTGAAGGCAATGATAAAGGCCATGTGCAGCGTCCAGCCCGAGAAGCGGTAGTCGCCCATCTGCGAGTCGCCCATGCCGTAGAAGAAAAACTGCAGGTACCACGTGAAGCCCGCCATAGCGCAGAACACGACGTTGCGCAGGGCCGGATACGTCGGATTCAGGTAGTCGGTGTAGGTCTTGTTCTTGAAGTTCAGATAGATGCACCACACGGCGTTGGTGGTCAGGCCGCCGAGCAGCACCACCACCAGAATAGCATTGTTGACGTAGAGCGGGTCGGTGCCGTTTTGCTGGGCCAGCTCGGCAATGGGCTGCCCGGCCGTGAGGCCAAACGACATGCAGGCACTCATTACGCCCGAAAAAATGGCCACCCCGATGCCTTTGCGCAGGTCAAACTCGGCCACGCCTTCCTTTTTCTGGTCGGCCGTCAGGTGCTTTTCCTTCATAATGCCGGCCAGCCCACAGATCAGAATACCCATTACGCACACCACCAGGCCCATCATAATCACCTGCCCGGAAGCCGACTGAATCAGGGCCGGGAAGGTGCCCAGCCAGAGCGGCGGCACCACCGTGCCAAACACGGCGCACAGCCCCAGCGTGACGGCCATGCCCAGCGAGAGGCCCAGGTAGCGCATGGCCAAGCCGAAGGTGAGCCCACCGAAGCCCCAGAGCACGCCCCACAGGTAGGTCCAGGCCAGGGTGGAGTTGTCGGCCTGGGCCAGCACGCCCAACAGGTTTTTCACCGTGAGGGAGCCCATGAGGAGCGGGGCAAACACCCAGCTCACGATGCCGCCCACCAGCCAGTAGCTTTCCCAGGACCAGCCTTTCACTTTCTTGTAGGGCAGGTAAAAGCTGCCGGAGGCGAAACCGCCCAATGCGTGTAGGATTACTCCCCAGATGACTGCCATAGTGGTAAATGTGGTGGGTTCAGGCAAAGCTGCTCTTCTGCCGGCACCCAACTATCCTGTGCTCTCCTGCCAAAAATAAAGGAACGGCTCACTCCTATTCATCCCAACTGTAAGCGGCGGCAAGTAACAATTATTTTATCCCGGAGCAGGAGAGTGCAGGATGTTGGCGCCCCGGCAGCCCGCGTAATTTGTTGACAAGCAAACCTTATCTGTATTTCAGCCCCACACAACCGAAGCGCCATCATGGAAAAAACGCTGACCTTTCAACACGTTAGTTACCTCTGGGACGAAGCCAAGGCGCTGGAGCTGGGCGGCGACGAAGTAGCCCTGTTTCTATACCGCTCCAACCTGCTCGGCGCCGACCTGCGCCTGACCAACTACGCCGGGGGCAACACCAGCTGCAAAATCACCGCCGCCGACCCGGTGAGCGGCCAACCGGCCGAGGTAATGTGGGTGAAAGGCTCCGGCGGCGACATTGGCACGCTCACCAAAGCCGGCTGCGCCAATCTCTACGTAGCAAAGCTCCACCAGCTCAAGCAGCGCTACCGCGGCCTGCAGCACGAAGACGAAATGGTAGCCTTGTTCGAGTACTGCCTCTTCGACCCCAAGTGCGCCACGCCTTCCATTGATACCCCGCTGCACGGCCTGCTGCCCTTCCGGCACATCGACCACCTTCACCCCGACGCCCTGATTGCCATTGCCGCCAGCAAGGACGGCGAGCAGATCATGAAGGAAATCTGGGGCGACTCCATAGCCTGGCTACCCTGGCAGAAACCCGGCTTCGATTTGGGTTTGCAGCTGGAAAAAGTGGTGAGCGAAAACCCCGGCCTGCGCGGCGTGATTCTGGGCGGCCACGGCCTGTTCACCTGGGGCGACACCAGCTACGAATCCTATATCAACACGCTGGAAGTCATTGAAATGGCCGCCGCGTATCTGGAGGCCAACTACGGCAAACACAAGCCCGTGTTTGGCGGCGTGAAGCTCGAAAACGGCCCCAATGCCGAAACGCGGAAGCAGCAGGCTGCCGAGGTGATGCCCATTCTGCGGGGGCTGGCGTCGGGCCAGCGCCGCATGGTGGGCCACTACACCGACGACGAGCGGGTGCTGGAATTCGTAAATTCGCACGATCTGGCCCGCCTGGCCCAGAAAGGCACCTCCTGCCCCGACCACTTTCTGCGCACCAAAATCCGCCCGCTGGTGCTCGATGAAGCCGTGATGCGCCAGCCACTCGCGGCTGTGCAGGAGTATTTACAGGAACAGTTTGCCGCCTACCGCCAGGACTACGCCGCTTACTACGAGCGCAGCAAGCACGGCAACTCTCCCGCCATGCGCGACCCCAACCCGGTGGTGATTCTGTGGCCTGGCGTGGGCATGTTCTCCTTCGCCAAAGACAAGCAGACCGCCCGCGTGGCCGCCGAGTTCTACACCAACGCCATCAACGTGATGAAGGGCGCCGAGGCGGTGAGCGAGTACACCGGTTTGGCCGAGCAGGAAGCCTTCAACATCGAGTACTGGCTGCTGGAAGAAGCCAAGCTGCAGCGCATGCCCAAACCCAAAAGCCTGTCGGGCCAGGTGGCCTACGTGACGGGCGGTACCGGCGGCATCGGCCTGGCCATCTGCGAAGTACTACTGCAAAACGGGGCCGTGGTAGTGGCCACCGACCGGGACCGGCTGGACGAAACCCAGACCACGCTGCGCAAGCGCTACGGCCAGGACAACGCCCTGACTGCCCCCATCGATGTGACCAATGACCAGGCCATTGCCGACTCGTTCCGGGCCACTGTGCTGCAGTTCGGCGGCGTGGATATCGTGGTAAACTGCGCGGGCCTGAGCATCAGCAAGCCCCTAAGTGAAACCACCCAGGCCGACTGGGACATCCTCAATGACGTGCTGGTGAAGGGCCAGTTTCTGGTAACCCAGCAGGCCGTGGAGATTCTGCGCAAGCAAGGTCTGGGCGGCGACGTGGTGAACATTGCCAGCAAAAACGGTCTGGTGGCCGGGCCCAACAACGTGGCCTACGGCACGGCCAAAGCCGCCCAGTTGCACATGTCGCGCCTGTTGGCCGCCGAGCTGGGCGCCGACAAAATCCGCGTCAATACTGTGAACCCCGACGCGGTGCTGCGAGGCTCCAAAATCTGGGAAAGCGGCTGGGCCGAAGGCCGCGCCAAGGCCTACGGCGTGAGCGTGGAAGAGCTGCCGGCCCACTACGCCAAGCGCACCTTGCTGGGCGAGGAAGTCCTGGCTGAGGACATTGCCAAAGCCGTGCTGGTGTTTGTGGACGGCTCCCTGAGCAAGAGCACCGGCAACGTGCTTAACGTGGATGGTGGCGTAGCCATGGCCTTCGTGCGCTAAGCCCGGCCGCTAGCCCAAAACACCCCTGGCAAGACCTGGCAGGCCGATTTTCGGATTGGTTTGCCAGGTTTTTTGCTGACCGGAAAATTTCGGCAATTCGCTAACTTTAGACTAGTCAACTTTCTGACTTTCAATTCGCTGTTCGTTAGTAAATCGATTGTTTAATGTTCTATACCCCGTTTGCCGGCGGAGCAGCGCCGGTTCGGGCTTTGCCAATCCGCGCTTTATCCGTTATCATGACCTTTTCTTTCCCACCCCCGCCCGCCTGCCGTCATGCTAGTCAACTCAGATTACCGGAACCGGAATACGGCCTCGGGCGCGCAGGACCGCCAGCGTGACTCTGCCTCCCCCGGAATGTATACTCTCCAACTGAAGCCCCAGGACAAGACCCCAAAGTACAAGCAGATTGTGCAGTCGGTCATCATGGACATTGAGCGCGGCATCCTGCGCAACGGCGACCAGCTCCCTTCTATTTCCGAGCTCAGTGTGGAGCATTACCTGGCCCGCGACACGGTGGAAAAGGCCTACCGCGAGCTGCGCGAGCGGGGCTTTATTACTTCGGTGCAGGGCAAGGGGTACTACGTGCAGACCAAAGACACGGGCAAGCTCAAAATCCTGCTGGTGTTCAACAAGCTGAGCTCCTACAAGAAAATCATCTACTACGCCTTTCTGGAAGCCCTCGGCGACCAGGCCACCGTCGATTTGCAGATTCACCACTACAACGTGAATCTGTTCCAGGAAATCATCGATAAGAGCCTGGGCAAGTACAACTACTACGTGGTGATGCCCCACTTCACGTTGGACACGCCTAAGGCCACCTACCAGGCCATTCTGAACACGATTCCGAGCCAGGAGTTGGTGCTGCTGGACCGCGACGTGCCCGAGCTGCAGCACGACTGCCTGCGCGTATTCCAGGACTTCGACAAGGACATTTTCAACGCCCTGGAAAACGCCCAGGACCTGCTGGCCAAATACTCGCGCCTCGTCCTTATTCTGCCCAGTGACGCCAACCACCCCGAGGAATTGCCCTGGGGCTTCCGCTCCTTCTGCCTGATTCATAACAAGGCCTTCGCCGTGGTCGAAAATGCCATGAGCGAGGTGCTCGAAACCGGCACGGCCTACGTCGTCATCCGGGAAACCGACTTGGTGGAATTGGTCAAGAAAATCCGCCAGACCAGCTACCTGCTGGGCCGGGAAGTGGGCATCATCTCCTTCAACGAAACCCCGCTCAAGGAACTGCTCAACATGACCGTCATCACCACCGACTTTGAGGCCATGGGCAAAACCGCCGCCACCAAGCTGCTGGAAAAGCACCGCGGCAAAGTCCGGAACCCATTTTATACGATTCGCCGCGGGTCGTTGTAGCGGTGTAGTCTGTCATCCTGAACGCAGTGAAGGACCTTCCTCCTCTACCCCACTGAGGCCAATACTATGTGCAAAGCCCTTTACTTCTCAAGCGGTAAAGGGCTTTGCACCTCTAAAGCAAGTTAAAACATGGTCGAAATACACGGCTGGATTACTTTACGCTACAGCGACTATCATGGCGAAGAAGCTCCTCAACGGGAATTCGTAGCCAGGTTTAAGCAGTACTTAGAGCAGACCGGCATCTGGCCTGGCTTTGCCCACCTGTGCCAGCTCACGGTTTACAATGGTATGGAGTGTTTTACCATTACAGCCCAGCACAATCATCCCGGCCAGCCTTTTTATCCCCTGGAAATTTTCACCTGGGTAGCCCAGGAGTCGACGGGCAGCTACGGACTCTTGCACTTCCATGACCACGAGGACCCGGCTTTGCACAACGAGTTTCAGGTGTATGTGCTGAAGCGCGGAAAGCTCATCAAGGCCGCCGATACGTTTTTATCCCCCTATTTTGAGGAAGTTGAGCGGGAGTATGATGAGCTAGACCCTCCGCGGGATTAAAGCAGCACTAGTTGGGGCTCGACCAAAATAAAACCACCCGATACAGGAGAGTTCAGAACAGTTTGAGCAACCTCGGACCGCTAATTTGCCCCTGTTAAAGCCCGGGCCCTATGCCTGGCTCCCGATACGCCGCCAGCTGTATTCCCTGGACCTCCAACCCCGCTTGCCCATGCTTACCGCCCAACGCCTCCACGACCTGAACCAGCCTCTGCTGGCCGAGCATCAGCTGCAGTTTTCCTACCTGGCCGATTTGCTGAGTCGGCGCCACCAGGACGCGCAGGAAGTGGTGCGGGAGCTAATCAAGTTTCAGGTGGCCATTCCGAGCTGGGCCCTGGGTACCGGCGGCACCCGCTTCGGGCGTTACCCCCTGGGTGGGGAGCCGCGCAACCTGGAGGAAAAGCTCGGCGACGTGGGCCTGCTGCATAAGCTCAACGGCTCGTCTAACTCGATTTCCCTGCACATTCCCTGGGACATTCCGCAGGACATTGCCGGCCTGGAACAGCTCCAGAAAGAGTACGGCCTGGTCATCGACTCGGTGAATTCCAACACCTTCCAGGACCAGCCGGGCCAGGCGTTTTCCTACAAGTTCGGTTCCCTCAGCCATACCGAGCAGGCCGTGCGCCAGCAGGCCGTGCAGCACAACATCGACTGCATCAGCTACGGCCGGCAGCTGGGCGCCCGCACCCTGACCGTATGGCTGGCCGACGGCTCCAACTTCCCCGGCCAGCAGCACCTGCGCCGCGCCTATCTGCGCACCCAGGAGTCGTTGGCGGGCATCTACGAGGCCATGCCTTCCGATTGGCAGATGCTCATCGAGTACAAGCCCTACGAGCCCCACTTCTACTCCATGGTCATTCCCGACTGGGGCACCTCCTACTCCTTGTGTCAGTCGCTGGGTAAAAACGCCAACGTGCTGGTCGATTTGGGCCACCACCTGCCTAACACCAACATCGAGCAGATTGTGGGCCGCTTGCAGCAGTTTGGGCGCCTGGGAGGCTTCCACTTCAACGGCTCGATGTACGGCGACGACGACCTGACCACCGGCAGCATCAAGCCCTTCCAGCTCTTTTTGATCTTCAACGAGCTGGTCGATGCCGCCCGAGACGCCGCCGTTACCAACCCGCTGGTGGCCTACATGATTGACGCCAGCCACAACACCAAGGACCCGCTGGAAGACCTGCTCCAGTCCGTCGAAAACATCCTCGGGGCCTATGCCAAAGCCCTGCTCGTGGACCGCGAAGCCCTGTACGAAGCCCAGGAAAGCAACGACGCCGCCCGGGCCGAGGAAATTCTGCGTGACGCGTTTCTGCTCGACGTGCGCCCCTTAGTAGCCGAGGCCTACCGCCAGAGCGGCGGGGCTCTGAAACCCGTGCAGGCCTACCGGGCCGCCGGGGTGCGCGAGCAGCTCATCCAGCAGCGGGGCAAACGCAGCGTATCGACCGGACTATGAAAAAGGGCATGAAGAAGTCGATTTACGCCGTGTTCGACATCGGCAAGACCAATAAGAAACTCATCCTTTTCGACGAGCAGCAGCAGATCATCGACGAGCAGCTCCACGTCTGCACCGACGTGCTCGACGACGACGGCTTCGACTGCGACCATCTGCCCCGCCTCACCGAGTGGGTGCTCCGCCACTGGCAGGACCTGCGCCAAAGCCCGCACTATACCGTCAAGGGCGTCAACTTCACCGCCTACGGAGCCAGCTTCGTGCATTTGGGCGCCGACGGCCAGCCTGTGGCCCCGCTTTACAACTACCTCAAGCCCATTCCCGACGAAATCCAGCAGCAGTTCTACGCCGAGCTAGGCCAGTCGCCCGATGAATTCGCCGCCGATACCTGCTCGCCCCAGCTCGGTATGCTCAATTCCGGTTTGCAGCTTTATTGGCTCAAATACGCCAAACCCGAGCTCTACGCCCGGATTCATACCTCGCTGCATTTGCCCAACTACCTCTCCTATCTGCTCACGGGCGAGAAGTTCAGCGACTATACCTCCGTGGGCTGCCACACGGCCCTCTGGGACTACCAGCGCCGCCAGTACCACGACTGGGTCCGGCGCGAGGGCATCGACGAAAAGCTCGCTCCCCTGACCAAAGACTCCATTGCCAGCGTCGTGGACGGGATTATGGTGGGCGTGGGCCTGCACGACAGCACGTCGGCCGTGATGCCCTACCTGGCCGAAAACGACGAGCCCTTCGTACTCATTTCGACCGGCACCTGGTCGGTTACCATCAACCCGTTCAACAGCCAGCCGCTCACCCCCGAGCTGCTCCGTCGCGACTGCCTGAGCTTCCTGACGCCCCGGGGCGAGGCCACCCGCGCCTCCCGCGTTTTCCTGGGCCGGGAGCACGACTACCAGGTGGAGCGCATCGCCGCTTTCTTCCACGTCAAGCCCGATTTCTACCGCTCTATCGTGCTGGCCCGTCCCTACGACGAAACCTCGACCCTGTTCACGCCCGCCTGCATGGCCGGTACCGGCCCCTTCCCCGACCAGCCCGCCGCCGACTGGGACCTGTCCGGTTTCCGCTCCGCCTCCGATGCCTACCAGCACCTGATGCACGGCCTGATCAACATCCTGCTCGAATCCATTCACCTGGTCTGGCAGGGCGAGAAAACCATCTTCGTCGACGGCGGCTTTGCCCGCAACCCGCTCTTCATGCAAACCCTGAGCTGGAACTTCCCCAAAGCCGAAATCCGCACCCTGGAAGTTCCCCAAGCCACCGCGCTGGGCGCTTTAGTGCATTTAGAGCAAGGCGAAGCTTGGAAGAAAACCCAGTTGCTGTTCACCTAAGAACGATGTAGAGACGCATACTTGCGTCTCGTCGTTGAACGGCTAAGGGATGCGCCGTTGCAACGAGTATCGTTCAACGACGAGACGCAAGTATGCGTCTCTACATCCCCTCCACGATTTGCCGAAGGCAAAACACCTGCGCCCAACAATCAACCATCACCAAATGCGCGTCGCCCTCTTCATTCCCTGCTACGTCGACCAGTTCTACCCGCAGGTGGGCATTGCATCCTTACAGCTCCTGCAAAAACTCGGCGTCACGGCCCACTTTCCGGCCCAGCAAACCTGCTGCGGCCAGCCCCTAGCCAACAGCGGCTGCGAGCGGGACGCGCTGCCCATCTACCGCCACTTCGTCGCCACCTTCCAGTGCTACGACTACATCGTGGCCCCCTCCGGCAGCTGCGTCTATCACGTGCGCAAGCACTTCGACAAGCTGGAGCAAACCCCCGAGGTGCAGAAAGTGCGCGCCGCCACCTACGACCTCATCGACTTTATCACCCAGGTCCTCGGCGTCACGGAGCTGCCCGGCGCGTTTCCCCACAAAGTGGGCCTGCACCTGAGCTGCCACGGCCAGCGTGGCCTGCACCAGGCCAACGAGTCGGAACTAACACCGGTGCGCGACGGGCAGCTGCGCCGCCTCCTCAGCTCGTTGGACGGCATTGAACTCACCGAGCTGGACCGCAACGACGAATGCTGCGGCTTCGGCGGCACCTTCTGCGTGTCGGAAGAAGCCATTTCGGCCCGCATGGGCCAGGACCGCGTCCAGGACCACCTGCGCAACGGCACCACCGTCCTCACCGGCGGCGACATGTCGTGCCTGATGCACCTGCAAGGCATCGTCCGCCGCCGCCAGCTGCCCATGCAGGTCCTGCACGCAGTGGAGATTCTTAATGGGGAGATGGTGAAATAGGGAGTTGTCATTGCGAGGCCGAAGCACCCGAAGGACACGAGCATTAGTACATCAGCACATTCCCCACATTCGCATATTAACCGCATGACCCACGCCCTTCGCGCCTCCACCTTCGTAGCCGATGCCGAGCGCACCAGCTGGCACGACGAAACTCTGTGGTTTGTGCGCCAGAAGCGCGACAAGGCCGTGTACGCCGTGCCCGAGTTTCAGGAGCTGCGCGAACTAGCTTCCCAAATCAAGGAACACACCCTGAGCCGGCTGGATGAGTACCTCATGCAGTTTGAGGCCAAGGCCCAGCGCAACGGCGTGCAGGTACACTGGGCCGCCAATGCCCAGGAGCACAACGATATTGTCCTCGATATTATCCGCCGGCACGGGGCTACGCGCGTGGTCAAGAGCAAATCCATGCTCACCGAGGAGTGCCACCTGAATCCGCACCTTACGGGGCACGGCATTGAGGTTATTGATACCGACTTGGGGGAGCGAATCATTCAGCTGCGCGAGGAAGCACCCAGCCACTTGGTGCTGCCCGCCATTCATTTGAAAAAGGAGGACGTCAGTGACACCTTCCATTTGCACCTGGGCACCGAAAAAGGCAACCACGACCCGCAGCAGCTCACCGAAGCCGCCCGCCAGCATTTGCGGGCCAAGTTTCTGGCCGCCGAAGTGGCTATTTCGGGCGTCAACTTCGCCGTGGCCGAAACCGGCGGCGTGGTTATCTGCACCAACGAAGGCAACGCGGACCTGGGCGTGAACCTGGCCCGGGTCCACATTGCCTGCATGGGCCTCGAAAAGCTGGTACCCCGCCTCACCGACCTGGGCGTGTTTACCCGCTTGCTGGCCCGCAGCGCCACCGGCCAGCCCGTGACGACCTACACCTCGCACTACACTAAACCGGCGGCGGGCAAGGAGCTACACCTCGTCATAGTCGACAACGGCCGCACCCAGCAGCTGGGCCGCCCCGACTTCCGGGCCTCGCTCAAGTGCATTCGGTGCGGGGCCTGCATGAACACTTGCCCGGTGTACCGGCGCAGCGGCGGCCACAGCTACGACTTCACCGTGCCCGGCCCCATCGGCGCTATTCTGTCGCCCAACATCGACCTGAAAAAGCACAGCTCTCTGCCCTTTGCCAGCACGCTTTGCGGCTCCTGCACGGATGTGTGCCCAGTTAAAATCGACATTCACACCCAGCTCTACAAGTGGCGGCAGGTGCTGGCCGAGGCCGGCGAAATTCCGGCCGCCAAGAAGTGGAGCCTGCAGTTTATGGGTCGCCTGCTGGCCAGCCCCACCGCCTTCGGAATCGGGGGCCGCGTGGCCCGCACCGGCCTGCGCCTGCTGCCCTACCGGCTTACCCACTCAAAGACCTTCAACGCCTGGGCCGTGGCCCGGGAGCTGCCCGAGCCGCCAAAGCAAAGCTTCCGCGAATGGTACCGGGAAACGGGGAAGGTCTAATGTGCTACTGTGGGAAATGTGGTCGAATGTGAGAAATGTGTCATTGCGAGGAGGCATGACGAAGCACTCCGTCCGCTGCGCAGGCAGTCACGCTCTTTTACCAGAAAGCTTCTTGTCGTTGCTAAGTGGGAAATGGGTTTTTACCTAAGAAAACCTCGCACATTTCAGAGGACCGAGTAGCTATCCTGCGGGTGCGACGCTTTGCTCGCAATGACACATTTTTCACATTTCACACATTGACACATCAGCACATTAACAAAGTGACTTCTTCCCGCGAAAACATACTAGCCGCCGCCCAAGCCAACAAGCCAGCCGAAACGCCGTTGCCCACGGTGCCTGACTTTGGCGGCGACGCCTCGGTGGAGCGTTTTACGCAGGTGTTGGCCGGTATTGGGGGCCGGGCGGTGTGGGTGCAGCGTCCGCAACCGCTGGAGCCCGTGCTGGCGCAGCTGTTTCCCGAGGCCCGCCGCATTGCCTCTCCCCTGCTTGCGGGAGCTGTTGATATAAATGCGCAAACGCCCACCGCCTTGCTGGCCGAAATAGACCTGGCCGTGTTGGAAGGCGAAATCGGGGTGGCCGAAAACGGGGCTATCTGGCTGCCCGAGGCCAACATGCTGCACCGCGCCCTGCCCACCGTTACCCAGCACCTGGTGCTGGTGCTCGACCACCGCTGCATTGTGGCCACCATGCACCAGGCCTATGCCCGGCTGCCCGGCACCGGCGGCTACGGGGCTTTCGTGGCCGGCCCGTCCAAAACGGCCGACATTGAGCAGTCCCTGGTTATCGGGGCCCACGGGGCGCGCAGCCTGGTGGTGTTGCTGTACTAGCGCTACTCTTTGGTGCCGGCTAGAGCGCCTGTGGGGTGCAGCTGCTGGTAGAGCATGTCGGCCGCCGCTTCCAGCAGGGGCAAATCGGTGGTGCGCTCCTGGCAGCGCTGCAAATCGTAGTGACACAGGGTGCCGAAAGGCTGGCCCTGGGCGTCGCGGATAAGCACGCCGCAATACGACGCCACCGGGGTTTCAATGCCGCGGGCCTGGGTATCGGTGGCGGCATCCAGGATTTCGACCGGGGCCTGTCCGCGGCCGACCAGGGAGCAGTAGGTAGCGGCCATGGGCGTATCTTCCCCCTGCTGCACACTCGGCTGATTCCGGTCGAACAACGCCTCATTGCGTAGCATACCGCCATCGAAGCGAAACAGGCCGGTGTAGCGGTGTGGTGTGCGGCTATTCAGATATTCGAGGGCCGCGGGTACGCCCCGCCGGTGGAGCACGTCCTTAAATGCGCTGATTTCGGGTAGCAGAATATTCTTCATAGAGGTGGATTTCACGGCTGCCCAAGGCCAGGTATTTTGCGGCAGGCCAAGCAGACAGCGCCAGTAGGCGGCATGCCCGATTGATTAAACTCCTGCCGCTTCCTGCCGCAGGCGGCTTCTGCCGGATTTGGTGCGTTGGTGCGGGCCTTTGCGGGGACTATACACCGCTACAACACCCAAACGTACGCTTTAAGTTACGGCGGTAGCAAATTTAGGCCATTGTTTGCCTGTGCTGGTCTTACCAAGGACGCCGATAAATGTCTTTCACCACCCCACTTCCTTATAACCGTTAGCAGATAAAAATACGCCGCACGCTACTGGATAGTAGCGTGCGGCGTATTTTTCCCGGAAGGGCCAATGCGGCAATGCGCACTCGTCTTGGTATAGTTGCGCTTTTTACAGCAGGCCCTGGGTTTTGAGCTTCCAGGCATCGGTGCGGAACGGGGAGGCGGGCAAACCGGCGCCGTTGTAGAAATTCGGGAAGGGAACTGCCCGCCAGGCAAAGCGCACGGCCAGGGGCTGCTTCACCTCATCATGCCAGACGACCACCGTATTGCCGTCGATGCGGGCCTGGGCGGGCCGGAATACGCTGTCGGGGCCGGCCACGGTAAACTCGCGCAGCAGGCCGTTTTGCTTTACCAAGCCGCCCTCGGTGTGCTCGAAGCTCAGGCGCACTTTATTACCGTCCTCCACCTTCATGCTTTGGTAGATGGGCCCCGAATACACAGTTTTCTTTGCGCCGTAGTCTTTGGCCAACGCCCACAAGGCCAGCCGCTGCCCCACCACCTGCTTGTTGCGCGGATGGATGTCGAGCGAGTCGCCCGCGTCCGTAATTACGGCCATGCCGGTACGGGGCACGGTTTGCATGGTCAGCAGCTGGGCCTCCCGGATTTCGGCGTTCTGGCTGCGGTGCGGGGCAATCTGCACGAAGTAAAACGGCATTTCGGGCTGCATCCAGGCCTGCCGCCAGCTCGAAATCAGGGCCGGAAACAGGCGACGGTACTGGTAGGCCCGCCCGGCGTTGTTTTCGCCCTGATACCAGATAACGCCCTTGAGCGTGTAGGGAATCAGGGGGGCAATCATGCCATTGTAGAGCTTGTAGGGCGACTGGTAGCTGGTGGCGTCCATGGGGGCCACGGGGGCCACGCGGGTGGTGCGGGGGTTGGCGGCGCGCTCCTTCTGGTACTCGGCCAGCTGCTTTTTGTAGGCGGCCTCATTCTGGGAGAAAGTACTCAGGGCCTGTTCGTAACGGTGCAGGATGGGCCGCAAATCCGGGTCCTGCTGCAACACCTCTTTCCGCGTCCAGGACTCGGCCGGCGTGCCGCCCCAGGTGGAGCTGATCAGGCCAATGGGCAGCTTGGTTTTCTCGTGAATCTGCTGGGCAAAGAAGTACGCTACGGCCGAGAATTCCCCCACCGTCTGGGGCGTGCACACGGCCCAGCTGCCCTTGGTGTCGTGCTGGGGCGTATCGGCCACCGTGTTCCTGACCGTAAACAGGCGGATGGCCGGGTAATTTGCCTTGGGCACCACCTCCGCTTCATTGTCGACGCCCGTGTGCCAGCTGCCGTTCGGCTTTTTGCTCACCGCAAAAGCCATGTTCGACTGCCCCGAGCACAGCCAGACTTCGCCGAGCAGCACATTGTTTATCGTGAGCTGGTTTTTGCCCTGCACCGTCAGGGTATACGGGCCGCCGGCCTTGCCCGTGGGCACGTGCACCATCCAGCCGCCCTGGGCGTCGGCGGTGGTTTTCAAAGGGGTTTTCTGCCAGCTCACGGTCACCGTCACGGCCTCCCCGGCCTCGGCCCAGCCCCAGAGGGCCACGTTGCTTTTCTGCTGGAGCACCATGTTGTCGGCTATCAAGGCGGGCAGCGTCACGTCGGCGCGGGCAGTGTGGGTCAGGCAGGCCAGGGCAAGAGTGGCAACAAGCGGGCGGAGCATAGACATAAATGAGCAGGGAGAAAGGTGGTTACAGCAGGGAGCAGGCAAAAACCAGGCAGCCGCACCCGCAATGGCAAATAATTCTCACCCCAATATCGGCACGAAATCCACTTCGCCGCGCTTCGCAGCCTGCACTTTTGTATTCGGGCGGCTCGCGCGGTCCTGCTGCCCGCTGTCGTCCGTTGGCGGGGGCGGCCGGGTCCCGGAGCCGGGCAAACCGAACTCGCGCGGGGCCGTGGCCCGGTCGTACACCGGCCATCGGCTACAGCCTTGGGCTGATTCTTCGGGAGTAAAAAGACGTCTGACTACCTAAGCGCATAGACTGCCCAGACACGAAAAAGCCCCCGAACCACTGCTGGCCGGAAGCTTTCTTTAGGTTTGACTATGGGTTAGGGGCGGCGCGCCGTCAGGCGTAGCGCTACGTTCACGCCGTTTTGCTCCCGAGGCTGGCTCAACATCACCACCTGCTCCTGGTAACCGGCGCAACCGATGGTCAGGCTGACGGGCGCGTTGTTGGGCAGGGCCAGGATAAAGTCGCCCTGGCGGTTGGTAACCGTGGTTTGGCGGCGGGTATTGGTCAGCCACACGGTGGCCCCGGGCAGCGGCATACCATCGGCCCCGGTAACCCAGCCCGAGAGCGTAACGGGGCTGTGGTCGTGCAGAATATCGGTGGTGGGCGCTATCAGCAGCGGGGCCAGCTTGGCGACCTTGCCCGTTTTGGGCGTGGCCGGGCGCTTTTTAGGGTGCTGAGCGGCCGGTTTGCCAGCAGTAGCCGGGCCAGTGGCAGCGGCAAAGCCGGTACCTGACGCAAGGGTAAGAGCGGCCACGAGGGCGAATGACAGAGCGGGACGGAAAGAAAGCATAGGAGTGGTGCGGGGCGTGAAAGGATGGAATGCACTCGCCCGAGCCAGCGGCTGGCCCGGGGAGTGCAACAAACCTATTCCGTACGGCCGAGCTACTCCCGGTTTTTTACCCAACGACTCTATGCACGATGCCAACGGCGGCAAACACTGGACGAACGAGTCTGGCACTTAGCCGGCATCAGCTTGTGCTCTGGGTATGGACCATGCTACCTTTTCCAAAGTAAAGCCTACGCCCTGAGCGCCTTGAACCAGCCGTGACAGCCACGCGCTTCAGCTGGCCGCAATCAGCTCGGCGCACTGCCGGGCAATTTCCAGCTCTTCGTTGGTTGGAATAATCAGGATGCGGGCCCGGGAGTCGGGCAGGCTCACGTCGCGCAGACCGGGCAGGCGCTGCTGGTTTTTGGCCTCGTCGAGCTGCAGTCCCAGGAAATCCATTTGCTGGCACACGCGGCTGCGCACCAGGGCATCGTTTTCGCCCACGCCTGCCGTAAACACAATGGCATCCAGGCCGTTGAGCACGGCAGCATAGGCCCCGATGTACTGGCGGATGCGGTAGGCGTACAGCGCGTAGCCTAGCTCGGCCCGCTCGTCGCCGGCGGCCAGGGCCTGCCCGATGTCGCGCATGTCGCTGAAGCCGGTAAGGCCCAGCATGCCGCTTTCCTTGTTCAGCAGCGCACTGACCTGCTCGGCCGAATAGCCCAGCGGCCCCAGCAGATGCAGCAGCACCGAAGGGTCCAGGTCGCCGGAGCGGGTGCCCATCACCAGGCCCGCCAGCGGCCCAAAGCCCATGGTCGTATCCAGGGCGCGGCCCCCGTGCACGGCGGCCATGCTGCACCCGTTGCCCAGGTGAATCGTGATGAGGCGGGCATCCGGCCGGCCCAGATAGGCCCCGGCCTGGGCCGCCACGTACTGGTGACTGGTACCGTGAAACCCGTATTTGCGGATGCGCTGCTCGGTGTACAGCTCCGTGGGCAGGGCGTAGCGGTAGGCATATTCGGGCAGGGTCTGGTGAAAAGCCGTGTCGAATACCGCCACCTGCCGGGCCTGTGGAAACAGCTGCTCGGCCACGTCGATGCCGAGCGAGTTGGCCGGGTTGTGCAGGGGGGCCAGGGCAAACAGGCTCTTTATTTCGGCTTTCACCTCCGGCGTGATGCGCGTAGTAGCCGCAAACTTCTCCCCGCCGTGTACTACCCGGTGGCCCACCACCGCAATTTCTCCGGGACTCTGAATCACCCTTTCCGCGCCTTCGGTCAGCAGCCGCACCACTTCCCGCAGCCCCGCCTCGTGGTTGGGCAGCGTCCGGCTCAGGCGCAGCTCGGTGGCGGGAGCCTCGGGGTTATTCAGGTCGAATACCTTGTGGGTGATGCTGCCCTGCTCCTGCCCGATGCGCTCCACCAGGCCGCTGCTCACCGGCCGCTCACTTGGCCAGCGGAAAAGTTGGTATTTGATGGAACTGCTACCGGAGTTGACGACAAAAATATTCATGCAGGAAAAGTAGGTCAGGAAAGAAAACAAACCGCCGTACAGCGGCGTGGCCGAAGCATTTCGCAGGCGGCAGTGGTCGGAAAATTAGAACACCATAAAAAGAACGTCATGCTGAGCTTGTCGAAGCATCTCTACCACTTCGTTGTGATGCCAACCAGTTAGCATTGCGGAGTGATGCTTCGACAAGCTCAGCATGACAGATGGTGTCGCAACATCAGCATGCACGAAGCCTCGCCATGACGGACAACAGTTGAGCACGAAACCGGCAGCAAATCTACCCCTGCTGACTTTGAATGGCGGTGATGACGACCGTATTGAACACGTCGTCCACAGTGCAGCCGCGGCTCAGGTCGTTTACCGGCTTGTTCAGGCCTTGCAGCACCGGGCCGATGGCCAGGGCCCCGGTTTCGCGCTGGACGGCTTTGTAGGTGTTGTTGCCCGTGTTCAGGTCCGGGAAAATCAGTACGCTGGCCTGGCCAGCCACTTCCGAGTCGGGCAGCTTTTGGCGGCCCACCAGCGGGTCCACGGCCGCGTCGTACTGAATGGGGCCTTCCACTTTCAGATCGGGCCGCTTCTGGCGCACCAACTCGGTGGCCTGCCGCACTTTTTCCACGTCGGCCCCCGCCCCGGAGGTGCCCGAGGAGTACGACAGCATGGCCACGCGGGGCTCGATACCAAAGGCGCGGCTGCTTTCGGCCGAAGAAATGGCAATTTCGGCCAGCTGCTCGGCCGTTGGGTTGGGGTTCACGGCGCAGTCGCCGAACACGGCCACCCGGTCGGGCAGGCACATGAAGAACACCGACGACACCACCGACACGCCGGGCCGGGTTTTGATGAACTGCAGGGCCGGCCGAATCGTGTGCTGGGTGGTGTGCACCGCCCCCGATACCATGCCGTCGGCGTGCCCTTTATACACCATCATCGAGCCGAAATAGGACACGTCGCGCAGCAGGTCGCGGGCCATGTCCTCGTTCACGCCCTTGTCCTTGCGCAGCTCATAAAACGTCTGCACGTAGTCGGCATAGTACTCCGAGTTCACCGGGTCGATGATGCGCACGTGGTCGGCGGAAAACCTCAGCCCCAGGCGCTTGACGGAGGCCAGCACTTCTGTAGGGTCGCCCAGAATGGTCAGGTCCACGATATCCTGGTGCAGCAGCAAAGCGGCGGCCCGCAGAATCCGGTCGTCGTTGCCTTCGGGCAGCACGATGTGGCGCCGTTGGCGCTTGGCCCACTGCATGAGCCGGTACTGGAACATGTGGGGCGTAATGCCCTCCGACTGGAATGTGGTGAGCTGCTGGGCCAGGGCCGGCACGTCGACGTAGCGTTCAAAAGTGCGGATAGCCAGCTGTACTTTCTTGGGATTGTCGGGCGAGATGCGCGACTTGACGGCCGCCAGCCGGGCGCTGGTTTCGAAGGTACCCATTGGTACGGCCAGGATGGGAATAACGGTTTGCAATCCGCGTAGCAAACGCAGAATAGGCTCTTCGGGCTCCCAGCCGGCGGTCAGGACCACGCCGGCCACCTTGGGGTAGCTGGCCGACAAGTTGGCCTGCACGGCGCAGATGACGATGTCGCCCCGGTCGCCGGGCGTGACGATGACCACGTTTTCCTTGAGGTAGTTCAGAAAGTTGGGCACGTTCATGGCCCCGGTCACGAAGTTGTCGACCTGGTTGCCCAGCAGCTCCTCACCGAAGAGCAGCCGCCCGCCCAGCGCCTCGTGAATCTCCTGCATGGTGGGGTTGAGCAGGGCTTTGTCCTCGGGAATGACGGACAGGATAACCTCGGCCGGCAGCTGGGCGCGGAGCAATTCCTGCACGTCGGCCACCTGCTCGGGCCGCACCTTGTTGGCCACCACGGTAAGCACCTGCACCTCCCGGGCCTCGAAGCCGCGCAGGGCCGTAAGCGTGTTGCTGATAATCTGGGCCGTGGTTTTGCCCTCGCCCGATACTACCAGCAGCACCGGCTCGCCCAGATTTTTGGCAATGGTCACGTTCAAATCAAATTCAAAAGCGGTGCCCTGGCCCACAAAATCAGTGCCCTCGACCACGATAAAATCGTGCTGCTCCTCCAGCTGCTTGTAGCGCCGGATGATGGTGTCAATCATCTCACCCTGCCGCTCGGTTTCAATCAGCCGCAATACCTCGGGCCCGGTGTAGGCAAACGTATCTTCGTAGGCGAGCGGCAGTTGAAAGTGGCGCAGCACGGTGTCGATGTGCGCGTCGTGCTTATCCTCGGGCCCCGGGGTAATGATGGGCTTGAAGTAGCCGACTTTCTGGGCTTTGCTGAGCAGCATATTCACGAGGCCCAGCGTTACGAGGGATTTACCGCTGTAGGGCTCGGCGGAGGCAATGAAGACGGTTTTGGTCATGGGTACGCTAACGTAGGGGAAGGCGCGGGTGTTGGCAGCTCCCACATTGGGCAACCTACCGCCGCAGCTGAACGGGGCTATTTGCCCGGGGTCCGCCGACTACCTGCTTTGCGCGGGGCAGCCGGCGTGGTCCGGGGAGCGGCTTTTTTGATGACCGTAGCTTTACGAGCCGGGCGCTTTTTCACCGCTGCTTTCTTCACCGGCAAGGCTTTTCCCGCCTTGGCTGGGGCCGCCAAGGTGGCGGCGGTAGGCTCGGGGCCGTATTTTACCTCGGCGGCGTTTTTCTCCTTGCTCACAAACAAGTCGAACTCCACGCGGCGGTTGCGCGCCCGGCCCGCTTCGGTGGTGTTGGGCGCAAGAGCATGGCGCGGGCCATAGCCGCGCATCTCAATCCGGTTTTCCGCGACGCCCTTGCCCAGCAGATAGGCCCGGGCCGCGGCGGCGCGCTCCCTGGACAAAGTCAGGTTGAAGGCCGCTGGCCCCTTGCTATCCGTGTGACCGGCAATGCTCAGCGAATAATCCGGGTACTCCGCCAGGATGGGCAGCAGCGCATCGAGCGTGGGATAGGACGAGGGCAGCAACGTGGCCCGGTTGAGCTCAAAGCGGATGGAACGAGTAGCCGCCTGCAGGCGCTGCCGGATTTCCTGTCTCAGCGCCGGGCAGCCTCCGTTGCTGGCGGGGCCAGCGCTGTTGGGGCAACGGTCGGCCGCGTTCAATACGCCGTCCCCATCCGTGTCGGGGTTGGGCGTATCGGCTGGTTTGGCGGGCTCCGCGGCATCGGGCACTGGGCAGCCGGTGAAGTCCACGCTCGTGCCGGGCGCCGTATCAGGGCACTTGTCTTCCTGGTCGGGTATGCCGTCGGCATCGGCGTCGGGGCAGCCGCTAAGCTCGCCCTTGCCGGCTACCTCGGGGCAGGTATCTTCCGCATCCACTATGCCGTCACCGTCTTTATCGGGGCAGCCGCGCGCCTCGGGCGAACCGGCCTCGGTGGCGCAGGCATCCAAGTAGTCCGGCACCTGGTCCTGGTCGCCATCAAGCGGGCAGCCCCGCTCGTCTACTTCCACCCCCGCCGGCGTATTCGGGCATTTATCGAGCTGGTCGGCCACGTCATCCTCGTCGGCATCAGGCGCCTGGCCCAGGTTGAAGGTCAGCCCGACGCTGTGCTGCAAAAACCGGTCGGCCCACTGGGGCGTGCTTGCTTCCTGGGTGCCGTCGAGGTTGGCATGCAGCGGCAAATGCTGGCCGGTTTGCACAAACAGGCTTACCGCCGGCCCCAGCCGCAAGCTAATGCCGGCCGCCCCGAACACATCCACGTAGCCTTTGTCCTGGTCGAGGCGGCGGCCTTCAAACTGCCCGGCTTTGTTGGTATACAGCCAGCCCGAGGCCGCCAGCAGGTAGGGCTGAATCCGGGCGTCTTCCTTAAGGGCCCACCCGTTGTTGAGGCGAAACTTCAGGCCCAGGTTAGCCCCGAACACCGTTGTGGTGAAATAAGTATCGGCACTGCGCCGCCCGGTTAGCTCCCCGTACAGGAGTTGCGTGGTCAGATCAAGCCCCCGGAACAAGTACTGATTGATGGTCAGACCCGGCGCCAGACGCGTATTATCCCATTTCCAGTAGTCGGACCCAAAGTCGCCCTGGTATTGCAGCCCGCTGGCTACCAGGCCCAAACCCGTGCGCCGTTCCGCCGTCTGGGCCGCGGCCGCGCGGCTGAGGGCCAGCAGCGCCACGAGCAGTATCAGCGGCTTATAGTTGCGTAGAATATGCTTCATCGGGGGCGAAGATAGGCCGACGAGCCCGAGCCCGCAGCGGCGGTACGAATTGTCCTGTCTGTGGCCGCAGACGGCTATAATGATACGCGTATTATACGGGAGCCGATGCATCCGGGGCACTAATTTCCTACCGAGCCCGGGGCCCCTGCACCCCCGCAGCCGCTAAGCGACGCTCCTGCTTATCTGATTTGCCCGGCGGCTATGGCTCTTGCCCACGGGCAGCGTGCGGGCCAGGTTTCCTTATCTCTCACTTTTACCCTGCCTTCATGGCCTCATTTTTACCGCGCTTCGCCGTAAGCGCCACGCTATTTCCAGGAATATATCAGCGCCCGGCGAGCTGCCGCCCAAGCCCCCGCCCGGCAGTGGAACAAGCGCTACGGCGGCAGTGGCGA
>NZ_JAJADQ010000029.1 GCF_020447315.1 Hymenobacter nitidus | reverse complement strand
TTGCTGCAGAGTGCTTCGGCGCTGCAGGCCGAGGGGTTGCGGCAAAGCCTGGCCCAGCTGCTTCTGCACCACGACGCGTTGCGCCTGCGCTTCACGCTCGACGCGCAGGGCAGCTGGTGCCAGCACTACGCCGCCGTTACCGACACGCCCGCCCGGCTGCACGAGCACGACCTGACCCAGCTGAGCGCCGAGCAGGCCCAGGCCCAACAATTGGCCCTGAGCGAACAGCTGCAGGCGGGCTTCGACTTGGCCACGGGCCCCCTGTTCCAGGCCGCCCTGTTCCGCCGCCCCGACGGCACGGACGAGCTGCTGCTGGTGGCCCACCACTTGGTGGTCGACGGTGTGAGCTGGCGCATCCTGCTGGAAGATCTGGCCACGCTCTACGCCCAAGCCCAGCAGGGCCAGCCCCAGCAGCTGCCGCTCAAGACCGACTCCCTGCAGGCCTGGCAGGCCCAGCAGCAGCGCCAGGCCACCAGCGCCCAACTCCAGGCCGAGCTGGCCTACTGGCAGGCGCAGGACCAGGCCCCCGTGCCGGCCCTGCCCAAAGACCAGCCCGCGGGCCGCAACCAGGTCCAGGACGCGGCCACGCGCAGCTTTGTGCTGCCCGCGGCCCTGACCGAGCAGCTGCTCACCCAGACCCACCGGGCCTACGCCACGGAGGTGCAGGAGCTCTTGCTCACGGCCCTGGTCCAGGCCCTGCAGCAGCACTGGCAGCTCGGGGCCGTGCGCCTCACGCTCGAGGGCCACGGCCGCGAGTGGATCGGGGCCGAGCTGGACGTGACGCGCACGGTGGGCTGGTTCACCAGCAAGTACCCGCTCGTGCTCGACATCCGCCAGGCCAGCGACAGCATCGATGCGCTGATCGAGGTCAAGGAGGCCGTGCGGCGCGTGCCGGGCAAGGGCATCGGCTACGGGCTCCTGCGCTACCTGCACCCCGAGCAGCCCCTGGCCTCGGCACCCGCCAGCGAGCTGGTGTTCAACTACCTGGGCGACTTCGGCGCGGGCGCCGGGGCCAGCAACGCGGCGACGGGCCAGGCCGAGGAGGCGAGCGTGTTCACCTACTCGGGCAACGGGCGGGGCGCGAGCAGCAGTGCGCGGCGACAGCGCAGCACGGTGCTGGAAGTGTCGGCTATTATTGTCGAGGGCCAGCTGCGCGTGAGCGTGGGCTACAGTGCTGAGCAGTACCAGGGGCAGACCATCGCGCAGCTGCTGGCCCACTACGAGCAGCAGCTGCGCGGCCTGATCCAGGCCGTGGCGGCTGTGGAAGAGGTGCAGCTGACGCCCAGCGACGTGAGCTACAAGGGCCTGAGCCGCGCCGAGCTGGCCAGCCTGCAGCAGCAGGTGGGCGGCAACGGGCTGGCGGATGTGTACGCCCTGACCCCCTTGCAGGAGGGCATGTATTACTACTGGGTGCAGGAGCCCGGCTCTAGGGCCCACGGCATCCAGATTGCGTATCGGCTGCAGGGGCAGCTGGACTTGCTGCTCTTAGAGCAGAGCTACCAGCAGCTGGTGCAGAGCTACGATGTGCTGCGCACCTGCTTCACGCACCAGGTGGGCGGGCGGGCCCTGCAGCTGGTCCAGCAGCAGGTCCGCGAGGGCTTCAGCTTCGTGGACTTGAGCCAGTATGCGGGAGAGGACTTGGCGCGGGCCCTGGCGGGGGAGAA
>NZ_JAJADQ010000027.1 GCF_020447315.1 Hymenobacter nitidus | reverse complement strand
CGTTAATGCGGGCTTCCTCGCCGGCTTTCCATTCGTCCCGCCCGAGCAGGGGCGGGTCGCTGAGCTGAAATGCCGGCGCCGGCGCGGTGGGCCTGGTCAACTCCGCCACGCGTTGTGCGTGCTGAGCCTCCAACCCGTACAGCCGCTGCATGGGGTCGTGCTTGGCCTGGCTATGCTCGACGCCGCGTTCCATGCCATGCGGGGCCATCGCCTGGGCGTAATCGGTTTGCAGCTGGCGCAAGCTCTTAGGGTTGAACAGCTGGTCGGCCGATAGGGTGTTCTTGTCCGTGATAGGGGCCAGCACCGCATGAATGTGCGGGGTCTTCTCGTCCTGGTGCAGGGTGAATGATACCACGTTTTTGGCTCCGAACTTCTCCTTCAAAAAATTCAAATTGTCTTGCGCCCATTTGCTTTTGGAGTAGTCCACCGCTCGCCCATCCTGGCCCCGAATAAACCCCTCCGGGCTACCGGTCAGAATCACCTCCATCCCGCGCACCGAATCATGCCGGACGCGCTTTACCCCGGCTTCCTGAATGCGGGCCTCGAGCAAGCTCCAGTAGTCTTTCTGCTCGTGGTTGACATACTCTCGGTTTGGGTGGGGGGCGTCCTTGTCGGCGTTGGCTATTGAGTGGGGGTGCTGCTCCTGGCGGTAGTTGTGGCCAGTGGCCGCGAGGGCGTGAGCTTGGGTCTTGATTTTGGCAACGCGGATGACGGCGTAGGGCATGGGGCAGTGGGGAAGGGAAGTAGGGCAGGCGGCTTAGCTCCATGCCTTTTTTACCTCGGGGGAGCAGGGGGCAGAGCCCCCAGGGGAACGAGCTGCCCCGCAGGGACCACGGTTTGAACTTGGGGGAGGGGCACGAAGTAGGCCCCTGCCCCAAGTTCAAACCATAGTGGGTTATGGCTTTGTTTTTCTGGCCGGTCTAAGTTACGGATTTTTGCCCTACCTTAGTCGGGCTTACCTGAAGCGGACTTGTTTGGTAGAGGTATCAAGCGGGAAGGAATAAGGTAGGTGCTATAAACGCCTGGAGCCTGGTCGATGTGTTGAAGGTCCGCCCTCTACTCGACCAGGTTCTTTTAGTTTATTAGTATTGACCTATGAAGACAAAAGCATCTGTTCTCCACACTCTCTTTTGTGTAAGTATGGCATTTTGCTTCTTATGCCTAGCCAGTTGTGACCCTGCATTATCTCTGATAGTAAATAACCGAACTAAGAGCCCAGCTTACTTTTCTATGGCCGACAAAAGGCCAGTAGGGCCTGATTCAATATTTACCAAGACATTGGCTCCGAAAGGAAATGGAAAGAAAAGCCAAGTCTTTGTTTACTATGGAATTGGCGCTTGGGGAGATGTGTCTTTAGCAAAAATTTCACGGGAGACTAAACGCCTAGAAGTAATAAGCATTAACGATACTATTTTACTTACTGATAGTACGCAAATACGTAATTTCTTCGAACCAAGAAGAAGAGGGCTTTTAAAGTCCCGCATTGTGATTAACATTCGTTGAACTGAAAAATATCCTATATCAATCTCTCATACTCGTTCTCCTGGGGGCGCTGCCCCCTGTTCCCCCGAGGTAAAAAAGGCATAGAGCTAAGCCGCCTGCCCTACTTCCCTTCCCCACTGCCCTTAATCAAGGTTGAATGGCGGAATAGCATCGAAAACCGACAATTGTTGAGGGTCGCCTGACTTACCTTTCTTCTTCTTGACATAGGTACGAACGAAGCTCACTCGGTCCCCATTGAAGAACACTAGTGGGTTAATGAAGTAGGTGTACTCGTTATAGCCACGAGCTATAATCTTGCATTCTAACAGACTTGCTAGTCCATCATACACCTGCCTGACTGATTTGTACTTAGTGTACTCTAGGCACTCGTCTGGTAGAAACTCAACCTTGTCCGACTTCGGGCGCATCTTGTGCATGATGTATCCAAAAATGCGGATTGCTGCCCTGTTTAGCTCCCAAAAGCTCTCAAACTGGCTTAAATAGAGCTTGGTGAACTGGGTCTCATCGACCTCAACTTGACGAACAAACATGGTATGCCCTAATACATCACCTGTAGCTGGGTCAAAGGCTTGCAGCATTGCGCTCTCATCAGTGCGAGTAGCTGCCCTAAATTTGCGGGTAGGCTGAATCTCTTGTAAAGCCTTCTCTAAGAAAGGATTAGTTCGGTTTTTTTCAAAATCGGATAGTTTCATTGTCGAAAATGGGGCTAAAAAGGAAAGGCAGACTTTCCTACAAGGTAACTGTAATTTTCTTTTTTGGCACAAAAAAGGAAAAAGACAATTGCTTTTTTGTGCCAAAAAAGGCAATACAGATTGATGGGTTCAGCAAGTTTGAGTGATTGATTCAGCAAGTAGGTAGTATTAGTAATCAAGCAGTTAGACATTGCTGCTTCTTAGGTTCTTATAATTACTACTATTTCGGGCCTGCACTACCTACTAATTCCTCCCCCTTGGCTCTGGCCCCTGCTTTTGGTCAAATCTTGCTGCTTAGTGCGCTCGATGGCTGCTTCCACCTGGCTGCGTAACCCCTCCCCATTGGGTCGGATTTCCTCGGTTTTGAACTTGGCCCCGGTCTGCTCGTGGGTGAGCACCCCTCCTTTGCTCTGTTCATCGCGCTGTAGTTGATAGCCTGCGGCCTGCAACTTGGCTTGGAAGTCCTCTCCACTGCGTACTGGCTTGCTTAGGGTTTGCTCAATAACCCGCATTAGCTCGGCCCGCTCTTGTTCCCGCACGGTGGCCCCGAACTCGCGGAACTCTGCCAAATCCTCGCCCTGAGCGTAGCGCACGGCCATTTTATCAAACGTCTGGTCGCCTATTTCCTTTTGCTGGGTGGCTTCCTGCAGGCCGGTGAAATTGCCCTGTTTTAGCCCCTCTGACGTGCTCAACTGCTTTTGGAGCACTCTCACCTGCTCCGCGGCCGCTGTGTTCGCCTGGGCGAGCTTGGCAACCTCTGCGAGTTGCGCCCGGGCAGCTTCCGCTTGGCGGGCTAGTTCGGCGTTAATGCGGGCTTCCTCGCCGGCTTTCCATTCGTCCCGCCCGAGCAGGGGCGGGTCGCTGAGCTGAAATGCCGGC
>NZ_JAJADQ010000026.1 GCF_020447315.1 Hymenobacter nitidus | reverse complement strand
ACTGCCCCCCGCAGCACGAAGTCGCGGGGGGCAGGGCTTGAAAAGGTTGGCGGCGACCGACTCTCCCGCCGGTGAAGGCAGTACCATAGGCGCTACGGGGCTTAACTGCTCTGTTCGGAATGGGAAGAGGTGAACACCCGTGCTAAAGCCACCATTAAGGTGTCAGTATCACTTGTTGTGAAACTGTCAAATCGTTGACGCAGGAAACGGGTAAGAACAAAAGAAAGCGGGGTGAGCGGATTATATGAAGCGTTCGGGTCATTAGTACGGCTCGGCTCGACCATTTCGGATCTTCGACCTGCCGCCTATCAACGTGGTAGTCTACCACGACCCTTCAATTGGGATATCTCATCTTGAGGTGAGTTTCGCACTTAGATGCTTTCAGCGCTTATCTCATCCCAGCGTCGCTACCCGGCGCTGCAACTGGCGTCACAACCGGTGCACGAGCGGCTGGTCCAACTCGGTCCTCTCGTACTAAAGTCAGGTCCTCTCAAATATCCAACGCCCACCACAGATAGGGACCGAACTGTCTCACGACGTTCTGAACCCAGCTCGCGTGCCACTTTAATCGGCGAACAGCCGAACCCTTGGGACCTTCTCCAGCCCCAGGACGTGACGAGCCGACATCGAGGTGCCAAACCTCCCCGTCGATATGAGCTCTTGGGGGAGATCAGCCTGTTATCCCCGGCGTACCTTTTATCCTTTGAGCGATGGCCCTTCCATGCGGAACCACCGGATCACTATATCCGTCTTTCGACCCTGCTCGGCTTGTAGGCCTCACAGTCAAGCCCGCTTCTGCTATTGCGCTCTGCGTACGGTTACCAAGCGTACTGAGCGGACCTTTGAAAGCCTCCGATACTTTTTTGGAGGCGACCACCCCAGTCAAACTACCCACCAGACACTGTTTCCCGGTTAGAGATTAGGCGCCAAGCAACACAAGGGTGGTATTTCAACGTTGACTCCACGATGGCTAGCGCCACCGCTTCATAGTCTCCCACCTATCCTACACATGTGTTACCCAGCGTCAATGTCAAGCTATAGTAAAGGTGCACGGGGTCTTTCCGTCCCGTGGCGGGTACTCGGCATCTTCACCGAGACTACAATTTCACCGAGCTCACGGCTGAGACAGCGCCCAAATCGTTACACCATTCGTGCAGGTCGGAACTTACCCGACAAGGAATTTCGCTACCTTAGGACCGTTATAGTTACGGCCGCCGTTTACCGGGGCTTCGATTCAAACCTTCGCCTTGCGACTAAGTTCCCCTCTTAACCTTCCGGCACCGGGCAGGTGTCAGGCCTTATACTTCCTCTTGCGAGTTCGCAAAGCCATGTGTTTTTGTTAAACAGTCGCTTGGGCCTTTTCACTGCGGCTTCTCCTATTGCTAGGAGGAAGCGTCCCTTCTCCCGAAGTTACAGGACCATTTTGCCGAGTTCCTTGGCCGTGATTCACTCGAGCACCTCAGGATTCTCTCCTTGACTACCTGTGTCGGTTTGCGGTACGGGTTACTAAAAGGTTAAAACGCTTAGCAGGTTTTCTTGGCAGTCTGATTAGGTACACTATCCCGTTGGCCGAAGCCGCCAGGTACTATCATGTTTCAGCAAAGTCAGCGGATTTACCTACTGTCTCTATACCTACGCACTTCAACGGGCACTTCCGTCCGCCCGCGGTACTTTCACTTCTGCGTCACTGCATCACTTCTTTCAGTAAGTGCTGGAATATCAACCAGCTGTCCATCGACGTAGCCTCTCGGCGTGGCCTTAGGTCCCGACTAACCCTGATCCGATTAGCGTTGATCAGGAAACCTTAGTCTATCGGTGGGCGGGTTTCTCACCCGCCTTATCGTTACTCATGCCTACATTTGCTTTTCTAGCCGCTCCAGCAACCCTGACAGGTCACCTTCACCGCTGACTAGAATGCTCCCCTACCACTTACGCATAGCGTAAATCCATTGCTTCGGTACCGGACTTGATGCCCGCGTATTATCGATGCCCTCTCGCTCGACCAGTGAGCTGTTACGCACTCTTTAAAGGAATGGCTGCTTCCAAGCCAACCTCCTGGCTGTCAAAGCAAGTGGACCTCCTTTGTTCAACTTAGTCCGAATTTAGGGACCTTAGCAGATGGTCTGGGTTCTTTCCCTCTCGGCCTGGGACCTTAGCACCCCAAGCCTCACTGCCGGCTATATTACTAGGCATTCGGAGTTCGTCAGGATTCGGTAGGCTATGACACCCCCTAGTCCTATCGGTAGCTCTACCTCCTAGTAACTCAACGCCGACGCTGTACCTAAATACATTTCGGGGAGTACGAGCTATTTCTCAGTTTGATTGGCCTTTCACCCCTACCCTCAAGTCATCCAAATCCTTTTCAACGGAAACTGGTTCGGACCTCCAGTTGGTTTTACCCAACCTTCATCCTGCTCAAGGGTAGATCACAAAGTTTCGCGTCTACCCCCTCTGACTCTGCGCCCTATTCAGACTCGCTTTCGCTGCGGCTCCATGTCTTCAGACATTTAACCTTGCCAGAGAGGAGTAACTCGTAGGCTCATTATGCAAAAGGCACGCCGTCAGCCCACTAAAGGCCTCCGACCGCTTGTAAGCACACGGTTTCAGGTTCTTTTCACTCCGGTATTCCCGGTTCTTTTCACCTTTCCCTCACGGTACTGGTTCACTATCGGTCTCTCAGGAGTATGTAGCCTTAGCGGATGGTGCCGCTGGATTCAGACGGGGTTTCTCCGGCCCCGCCCTACTCAGGAATCCTCTACCGTACTTGATCAGCTCGCTTACCGGACTCTCACCGTCTCTGGTCGACTTTCCCACGTCGTTCAGCTAAGATCAAATAATCAGATGTTGAGGTCCTACAACCCCGGACTGGCCGTAACCAACCCGGTTTGGGCTCGTCCCCGTTCGCTCGCCACTACTTGGGGAATCATTGTTATTTTCTGTTCCTCCGGGTACTTAGATGTTTCAGTTCCCCGGGTTTGCCCCATTCTGTAAACAGATGGTCTTGCAGCTTCACTGCAAGGGGTTGCCCCATTCGGAAATCTTGGGATTAACGGGTATGTGCCCCTCCCCCAAGCTTATCGCAGCTTATCACGTCCTTCATCGCCTCTGAGAGCCAAGGCATCCCCCGTGTGCCCTTCGTTACTTCTATATCTTCACTCTCTTGCGAGAGCGAAGGGCTCGGTATAACACGTAAACGTGCTATAATGCTTTGTTTTTTTCTTACTCGTTTTCCTACGTCAAAGAACTTATGACCTCCTGTTGA
>NZ_JAJADQ010000025.1 GCF_020447315.1 Hymenobacter nitidus | reverse complement strand
ACCTGCAACTCGGCCATGAACATTGCCGGCGGACACGACGTCTACTACCACGACAACCGCATCATCATGGCTGGCCTCATGCCCGATGGCACGACCAAGCTTCCTACGGCTTACACCGGCATTGCCATTTTTAACTATTATAAGCAGGATAAATTCACGAATCTGAAGGTCGATAAGAATACGATTGGCTACGTGCACTGGGGCCGCAACAACCCCTACGCCAACCGCCAGGATGAGGGTGACTACGGCATTCAGATCATTACTAACACCCAGCACCTGCCCAACCCCATTACCCAGCAGACCGAACGGGACGAATACACCCGCTGGCTCGGCAAAGTGCGGCAGCTGGGCTTGACCATTGGCCCAGTGGCGCCGAAGGCGCCGTAGCCCAGGCGCACAGCTTATTGCGTTTCTGATACTATAAGAAAAAGCCCGCTGGTCGTAACCGGCGGGCTTTTTCTTGCAACGGTGTGTTGAGGCTGGCGGCTAGCGGCTGAAGACGCCATCGACCTGCAGCAGGCGGCCGGTTTCGGGGTGGCTGTGGCCGGGAATAAGGGTGAGCAGCGTGCCGAAGCCCAGGGAATGCAGATAGTCCATCATTTCATTGTAGAGCATTTCGCCGTTGTAGAGCTCAATGAGCGACATTTCCAGCTGAATCAGGGAGACGTGGGGCAGGAAGGAATTGGCGCCGGCCAGCACGTACTTCTCGAAGCCCTGCACGTCAATCTTGAGCATAATGGTGCTTTCCTCGTACTTGGAACCGTACTCGTACCAGAAGTCGTTCAGGGTGCGCACCTGGATTTCTTCCTTGCCGATGTAGGCCGATTCCGGGGCCGAGTCCAGGTGACTCTCGAGCATGGGCAGCAGAGAGCTGCTGTGCGAGTTCTGCGACAGGTTGATGGTGGTCGTGCCGGGCACCTCGCCGAAAGCGTAGTGAAAAGCGTGCCACTTGGGGTCGGCGCTGGCGGCCTGGCGCAGGTGCTGGTAAGCGGCCTGCTGGGGCTCAAACGAGAGAATCTCGCCCTGGTAGCCATGGTCGCGCAGCTCCTCGCCAAACTGGCCGATGTTGGCCCCGATGTCGAAAACCAGATCAATGCCGTGGTGCTGCATCAATTGGCCCCGCTGGTCGAGCAGCGTGGTGGCCAGGTGCGGATAACGAACAATATCAACGCCAACGGAACGGGTTACGGACCGCGCAGTTCGAGCAAAGCTTTTAATGATGGAATCCATAAAGTCTGGTGAAATGTGATGAGAGGACAGAAACGTGAATGAGTAGCACTATTTAATAAAATTATATTATTAATAAAAATATTTATATCAAATAAGCCTATCATTTTAGGAGCCTTTACCTCTAATCTGGGCGCGTGCTAATAAGGGTACACAGACTGATAATACTTCACCGTTTCCTTGATGCCTTCCGAGAAGTCGGTGAAGCGGAAATTGGGTAGCATCTGCCGGAACCGGGTGTTGTCCATTACCTTTTTGGGTGCCCCGTCGGGCTTGGTGCAGTCCCACACCACCTGGCCACGGTAGTTGAATTTGCTTTGAATCAGCTTGACCAGGTCTTTCACGCTCAGGCCGTCGTTCTGGGCCAGGTTTACGGGCTGCTTCAGGCTGGGGCACGCATGATTCTGTAGCACGGCCCAGATCAGGCGGCCGAAATCGGGGGCGTAGAGCCATTCCCGGATAACGGCACCCGTGCCCCACACCGACAGTTCGGGCTGGTCGGTCAGCTCGGCCTTCACGAACTTAGAAATCAGTGCGTTCAGGGCGTGGGCCTTGTTAGGGTCGGTGGAGTCGTAGGGGCCGTACATGTTGGGCGTCAGCAGGTGGATGCTGCGCACGCCATACTGCATTTCGAAGCACTCGGCCGTGGCCCAGAGCAGGCGGCGGCTGGTGCCGTAGCTAAGCACTGAGCGGTGAATATGGCCGTTCCACCACTCGTCTTCCCGGAAAACATCGGCGGCGGCGGGGTAGGCGCAGTTAGCAATAGGATTGATAACCACGGCCTTGGGACACACCTGCGCCACGGCCTCATACATGCCCAGAATCATGCGGGCATTGTCGGCTACTACCGTGGCGGCTTTTTCCGTGACGTAGTTGAGGCTGCCCACGTGGGCGGCGCAGTTGATAATAAAATCGGGGCAGTGCTGGCCCAGGAAGGCAGCGGTGGCAGCCGTATCCCGCAGATCCAGCCCCAGGCTCAGCGACGATTCAACCGGCTCTACCCCGCGCCGCCGCAGTTCCTGAGCCACATTACGCCCGGCAAACCCCGTGGCGCCCAAAAGAACTATCTTCATACCGACGGCTTACCAGCCCTGATTGATAACTTTAAGAATATAGGCAACCTGCTCGGAATCCATGCCGTCGTGCAGGGGAATGTGAATCTGGGTTTCGTCGAAGCGCCGCTGATTGACCAGTTCCAGACGCTTGCCCCCAAAGAGCGTGTTGTGGTCGATACCGTCGTGCACCACGGAGGCCGACACGCCCTTGGCCCGCAGCGCCCGAATAAACTGCAGCCGGTTTTCGACGTGCATCCCGAACAGCCAGTGCGCGCTTTCCCGGTCGGGGCGCTGCTCCAGCAGCTGCAGGCCGGCCACCTGCGCGAGGCCCGCGCGGTACTGCTTCACCAGGGCCCGGCGGCGCTGCATCCGCTTATGAAATCCTTCCAGATTGGCCAGGCCCAGCGCCGCCGAATAGTCGCTGAGGTGGTATTTAAAGCCGACATCCACCAAATCGTACTCCCGCTCCCCGATTTCGGAAATGGGCGAGTTGGCCCTATCGATGCCAAACCAGCGGCGGCGCATTACTTCGCGGGCCAGCTCGGGGCTGCGGGCGCACAGGGCCCCACCATCGCCGGTAGTCAGGTGCTTGATGGCCTGGAAGGAAAAGCAGGTCAGGTCGGAAATGGAGCCGATGGGCTGTCCCTGGTAGGTAGCACCGGGCGCGTGGGCCGCATCCTCAATTACGATGAGGCCGTGGCGCCGGGCAATGGCTTGAATCTCGGCCATGTCGCAGGGGTAGCCGCCCCAGTGCACGGCCATAATGGCCTTTGTGCGGGCCGTAATGCGGTGCTCGATATCAGCGGGGTCGATGTTGCCGGTTTGGTACTGAATGTCGGCAAACACCGGCTTGGCCCCCACCTGCACAATGACCAGGGCCGAGGCAATGAAGGTCTGGGGCGAGAGAATAACCTCGTCGCCGGGGCCTACGCCGGCTACTTCCAGGGCTAGGTGCAGGGCACTGGTGCCGCTGTTGAGCGCGGCCGGGTGGAGCATGCCCAGCTCCGTGCTCAGGCGTTTTTCAAATTCCTTTACCAGCTTACCCTCACTAAGGAAGGTGCTGCGCAGCACGGCCTGCACGCGTTGTGCGGCCTGGGGGTGCACAAACGTGGTAAACATAGGAATGGGGGGCGTGGCGAGTGTGGCTGGCGCCGCCGCCGGAGAGGGAAGAGTAGCGTGCTGTACCATAAAACAATAAGTGAGGAGGTGTAGTAATGCTTGTGAGGCATCTTATGCATCGAATTAAACACTAATATTTCATAAAAAAAATTTTAATAGTTACATTCTTTTGAATTGTATTCACGTAGCTGATTTCCCTCTAGCCATTAGCCCAGCCTGCTACCTATACCTGTAGCTGCGCTTGCCGCTTATTCTTGTTTGCCCATTGTCAGCTTCCTGAACTCTGGCGGCTGTGGCAACCTGCGTCAGTGCCCCGCTAGAAAGCCAGCCCATAAACAGTCCGCCCAGATCCGCTTCTGTCGTCAGGGGTTACCCTCTCAACTAAGGCTGCCTCAGCACATTACGCAGGCTGGGCCTTCCTTAGTAGTAAAATTTTGGCTTTCTCCGCGGCGCCCGTTTTTCTGCTTACGGCCGAAAAAACCCGAATCCGGGCGTTGGAGAGCAAAACCCGCAATTTGAGTGCAATAGATATATAATTTAAACACAATTACCACTTTTAGCTGCCTCCTTTGCAAATTCAACATCTTTTGTACATTTGCATTGAACCTCTTCAACCATTTTATAACTATTCACAGTTATTAAATGGTCAGGATTTTCAAAATCGGTCTACACAACGTGAATACGGCGTTTTAAATAGGACCATTTGAGAAACCGAACTAAGCTGGGCAGCTTGGCTGCCAGCAAACAGGGACGAGATGTGCAGGAAGCGTAAAAACCTCATTTAGATTCTAAAAAGAGGGATTCTAAAAATTGAGCAGCAGAGAAAGAGTAGGTTTTGGATTAGTAAGCTTTTCACCTGGCGCCGGGTCGAAGCACAGTCAGCCACTCAGAACTCATTGCTCGAACCAAGACATTCCAATTTTAGAACAATAGCACAAATTTAATTCAGGCATTCGGAACAAATTGACTTTCGACCTGGTTAAACGAATCATTCATATATAGTTCTTTTTCCAAAAAGCTCACAGAATGCAAAAAGGCACTGAAAACCATTTCTCTTCCGCGCTCAGCAACCGCTCCGGTGCACGCTTTTTGCCTTTATCGGCGATGTTGTCTTTCTTCCTGCTGCTTTTCCCCGGCTTGACCCGGGTACTGGCCCAGGCCCCCAACGTAACCTACCAGGGTCCGCTGGTAATCACCCAAGGTGGTACCTACTCGGGTAACTACCGCAGCACCGACTCCAACACGCCTGCCATCCGGGTGCAGACTACGCAGCCGGTTATCATCGAGAACTGCATCATTGCCAGCGCCGGCGACATGATTTCGGCCGTGAATGGCAGTGCCAACCTGACCGTGCGCAACAACCGCGGCTACGGTCTGGTACCAACCGTGGACAACCGCGCCCGGGGTAAGTTCCTCAACTCGCATGCCGCCCGCATGATGCGCATCGAGAACAACTACATGGAGCACACGACCGGCATTAACGTGCACACCTGGAGCGGCGACGGCACCGGTGGCCAGACGCTGACGGTTCGGTATAACCAGGCCAAGAACATCGATGCCCGCTACCGCAACGGCGGGGGCACCTTCGCCGA
>NZ_JAJADQ010000024.1 GCF_020447315.1 Hymenobacter nitidus | reverse complement strand
GGCGGCAGCGGCACGCCCGGCACGGCTTTGACTATTGATTTCAGCGTGACGGATGGCGTGGTGGCCGGACCTTTTACCCTAACGGTGAACACCAACAGCAACGGCTCGGTGAGCCGAAGCCCCAATGCCACTTCCTACGCTTCCGGCACGGTCGTCACGCTGACGGCCACGCCCGAGGCGGGCTTCCAGTTTAGCGGCTGGAGCGGGGATGCTACCGGCAGCACCAACCCGCTGGCAGTGACGATGTCGGCTAACAAAACCATTACGGCCACCTTTACTCTCAGCCCGGCTTCGAGCTTCAGCCTGACCACGCCCGTTGTCGGCAGTGGTACGGTAGGCCGTAGTCCGAATGCCACCACCTATGCCTCTGGCTCGGTCGTGAGCCTGACGGCCACGCCGGCCGCGGGCTTTGTCTTCAGCGGGTGGAGCGGGGATGCCACCGGCACGAACAACCCGTTGAGCGTGGCGATGTCGGCCAATAAAACCATTACGGCTACGTTTGCCGCCGCGCCGACGGGGCCAGCGGTGGTCAGCTTCACACTGATTAATGCCGACACCGACCAGGATATTCAGACCCTGGCAAATGGAGCAACTTTCGCCCTTGTCTCGCTGCCCACGCGCAACCTGAACATTCGGGCCAACACGAGCCCGGCCACGGTGGGCAGCGTGGTCTTTGCCCTGAGCGGGGCGCAGACCAAGAATCAGACGGAAACAGCGGCCCCCTACACCCTCTTCGGCGACAACGGGGCCGGCGACTACAACGCCTGGACCCCGGCCCCGGGCAACTACTCCCTGACGGCCCGGCCCTATTCCGGCGGGGGCGGCAGCGGCACGCCCGGCACGGCCCTGACCATCGACTTCAGAGTGACCAATCTGGCTGAAGAAGCCAAGGGCGCCCAGGCTACCACAAGCCGCACGGCGGGGCGCCTGAGTGCCAGTCGGGTCCAGATTTACCCCAACCCCACCACGACCGGCCGCTTTACGGTGGTGGTGCCGGCCGAGCTGCAGGGCGAGCTGACCTACACCCTGGCTACCGCCTCGGGCCAGCTGGTAGCCCGGGGCCAGCGCCGGTCGGCTGGTTCGCTCGACCGGCTACCCTTCGACTTCTCGGGCCAGATGCTGACCTCCGGCGTGTACTTCCTGCAGCTGGCAAGCAAGCAAGCCACCGTCATTCTGAAGCTGGAGCGGCCCTGATAAGGCCTACTCGCCGGCGCGGAAAGCAGCCCCGACGCTGGCCATAACGCCACCCGGGGCTGCTTTTCCGGCGCGTTTTCCCTGACTTGGTGCTGTATTGTATCATCTACCCGCGGGTGTGGCCATGCCGCAGGCTACGCTGCACCCGCCAGGGTAGCCGCTTCAGATACTGCCAACCCGGCCGGCTCCAACCCACTCCCCCACGCCCACTCCTGCTCACCTATCGTCTGACCCTGCCTGTCGGCCGGGCCGGCACTGCATGCTTTCCCGCGCCCAATTCTGCTCCAAATCCCGCTTCGAATGAAGAACACACTTACTGCTTTGCTGCTGGCCGCGTTGCTGTTCTGTAGTCGGCTGCTGCCGGCGCAGGCACCTCCGGCCGGATTTACCTCCACGACGCTTTCCTCCAATTGGGACGAAGCCGTGGGCCTTACCTTCACCAGCTCCGGCAGCCAGATGTTTGTTTGGGAACGGCCGGGCCGGGTGTGGGTCGTGACGGATGGGCAGCGCCAGCTGGTGCTCGACATCTCCGACGAAGTAGGCGCCTGGGGCGACCAGGGCCTCATTGGCTTTGCCCTCGACCCCTCGTTTGACACGAACGGCTATATCTACCTGCTCTACGTCGTGGACCGGCACCACCTGCTGCACGCCGGCACGCCGACCTACAACCCCGCCACCAACGACTACTACAGCGCCACCATCGGCCGGCTTACGCGCTATACGGCCGTGCCGGCCGGCACCACCTACACCGTGAGTGCCGCCAGCCGCAAGATTCTGCTGGGCGCCACCAAGTCGACCGGTATTCCCTCCACTTCGGGCGGACACGTCACTGGGGCCCTGGCCTTCGGCACCGACGGCACCCTGCTCGTGTCGACCGGCGACGGCGCGCACTGGGCCCCCGACCTGGGCAGCTTCGGCGAAACCACCTACGCCCAGGCCCTGGCCGACGGCATCATCACGCCCCGGGAAAACGTGGGCGCGCTTCGCTCCCAGCTCCCCAACTGCCTGAGCGGCAAAATACTGCGCCTGGACCCGGCCACCGGGGCGGGCGTGGCCAGCAACCCGTTCTATAACGCGGCCACCCCCAATTCCCCGCTCTCCAAGGTCTGGGCCATGGGCTTCCGCAACCCGTTCCGCCTGACCATCAAGCCCGGCACGGGCAGCCCCGATCCGGCCGCCGCCAACCCCGGGGTGCTCTACATCGGCAACGTGGGCGGCTCGTACTGGGAGGAAGTGGAGGTCGTCAGCAAGCCGGGACAGAACATGGGCTGGCCGCTGTTTGAGGGCCTGACGCCCAACCCGGCCTTTGCCTCGGCCAACGTGGCTAACCTGGACGCGCCCAACCCGCTCTACAACACGGGCGGCTGCACCCAGCAGTATTTCTACTTCCGCGAACTGCTCAAGCAGGAAACCCCATCCGGCACGGCCACCTTTATCAATGCCTGCGACCCGGCCCAGCCCATTCCGGCCAGCGTGCTGACCTTCGTGCACACCCGGCCCCTGATTGACTGGGGGCACGACAGCGGCCCTTCGCGCACGGGTATTTTCAGCGGGCAAACGGCCACGACCATCAACATTGGGGCCAGCGGCTCGCCGGTGAGCGGGCCCCAGTTCAGCGGCAACTCCGTATCGGGCGGGGTGTTTTATCCGTACTCCGACTTTCCGGCCGCCTACCAGAATACCTACTTTTTTGCCGACTACGTGGCCGGCTGGATGCGCCACATGACCGTGGATGCCAGCAACAAGCCCAGTGCCGTCGGCAACTTTATCGGCAGCGACGTGGTGCCGGTATCCCTTGCCGTGAGTCCGGCGGAGACGGGGTTGTTCTACGTCAATTTCTACCCTTCCGAGATTCGCAAAATCTCCTATATCAACACCGCTACGCCGCCCAAGGCGGTATCCACGGCCAACAAAACCTTCGGCCCCGGGCCCCTGGCGGTGCAGCTGACCGGCAGCGCCAGCACCGACCCGGGCGGCAGTTCCCTGACCTACCTCTGGAATTTCGGCGACGGCAGCACCAGCACCACGGCCGACCCGGCGCACACCTTCACGCCCGCCACGTCGGCCCCCACCAACTACCGCGTCACGCTGACCGTGCGCAACAGCGCGGGGCTGAGCAACCAGACCGCCCTGGTGATTTCGGTGAACAACACGCCGCCCCAGGTTACGATTACCAGCCCGGCCGTGGGCACCCAGTACGCCATGACGGGTAACACGACCTACAACCTGCGCGCCACCGCCACCGACGCCGAGCACAGCGCCGGCCAGCTTAGCTACCAGTGGCAAACCATTCTGCACCACGGCACCCACCAGCACCCCGAGCCGGTCGACCCGAACCCGGAAACGACGACGACCATTGCACCCTACGGCTGCGGCTCGGAGAATTATTACTACCGCGTCACGCTGACCGTAACGGATGCCGCCGGCCTGGCGACCACCCAGGAAGTGCGACTCAATCCGGACTGCGCTACCACCAGCTTCACCCTGGTCGATGCCGATAGCAACGAAGATATTCAGGCCGTTATCAATGGGGCCGTCCTCAATCTGGCTACTCTGCCCACGCGCAACCTGAATATCCGGGCCAATGCGAATCGGGCCACAACGGGCAGCGTGGTGTTTGCCATGAGCGGTGCCCAAACCCAGAACCTGACGGATTCGGGCTTTCCCTACGCGCTGTTTTCCGATGTCAACGGCATCTATAATGCCTGGACCCCACTGGTGGGCAACTATTCGCTGACGGCCACGCCCTACAGCGGCGCGGGCGGCACCGGCACCGCGGCTCAGGTGCTGACGGCCAACTTCTCCGTCATCGACCAGCCCCCAACCAACAACTATACCCTGACGCTGAACACCAGCGGCAGCGGCACGGTGAGCCGCAGCCCCAATGCAACGTCCTACAGCAGCGGCACAGTGGTGAATCTGACGGCCACGCCGGCGGCGGGCTTTGTCTTCAGCGGCTGGAGCGGCGACGCGACGGGCACGACTAACCCGCTGAGCGTGACCATGTCGGCCAACAAAACCATTACGGCCACCTTCGCGGCGGTGCCCGGCACGGGCTACGCCTTCTACCGGGCCGTCAACCTGGGCGGGCCGGCTCTCACCCTGGATGGCAACGCCTGGGCCGGCTCAACGGCGCCTAACTATTCCACCTCCGGGTCGCCCTTCGAGAGCCAATCCGTGCCGCTGCTGCCCGCCACCGATGCCGTGCGGGCGGGCATGATTCGCCAGGCCGTTTTCGGGCCCAACCTGAGCGTAACGCTCTCGGCCGTGCCCGCCGGCACGTACCAGGCCTATCTTTACGTGTGGGAAGACAACAGTCCGGAAATCTACAGCCTCTCGCTCAACGGACAGGTTAAACTCACGAACTATAACAGCGGGCCGGCCGGCACCTGGGCCCGGCTCGGCCCCTACGACGTGACGCCTACGGCCGCCGGCACCGTGCAGTTTACCAGCTCCGGCGGCTGGCCCAACTTCTCCGGCGTAGAGCTTTGGCAGCAAACCAGCACGCCCCCCGTCAGCTACACGCTTACCACCCCCGTGACGGGCAGTGGCAGCGTGGGACGCAGCTCGCTGGGCCCAAGCTACCCCAGTGGCTCGCTGGTAAGCTTAACGGCTACGCCGGCGACGGGCTTTGTCTTTAGCGGCTGGAGCGGCGACGCGACGGGCACGGCTAACCCGCTATCCGTCACGATGTCGGCCAACAAAACGATTACGGCCACCTTCACCGCCGCTCCCACTACTACCTACACGCTCACCACTCCCGTCATCGGCAGCGGCACGGTCAGCAAAAACCCGAATGCCGCGTCCTACGCCTCGGGCACCGTCGTGAGCCTGACGGCTACTCCCGCCGCGGGCTTCACCTTCGCCGGCTGGAGTGGCGAGGCGACGGGCACGGCCAATCCGCTGGCAGTGACCATGTCGGCGGACAAGACCATCACGGCCACCTTCACGGCGGTGCCAGCGGCGACCTTCACGCTGACGACCACCTCCAGCGGCAGCGGCACGGTCAGTAAAAGCCCGGACCAGGCCAGCTACGCCGAGGGTGCGGTCGTGAGTGTGACGGCCACCCCAGCGGCGGGCTTTACTTTCGCCGGCTGGAGCGGGGATGCCACGGGCACGAACAACCCGCTATCCGT
>NZ_JAJADQ010000023.1 GCF_020447315.1 Hymenobacter nitidus | reverse complement strand
CGACCTAGTGGCCACCGCTCAGGACGTGCCGGGCGTCCAACAGAGCCACCTCGACAACGCCGCCCGCATCCTCGACGAGCTACGCATCACCGACGCCAAGCACCGCCAAACCATCCTGGCCAGTGCGGCGCACGTTGCGGAAGTCAACCGCTACAATCACGACCTGAAAACGGGCAAGGTCAAGGCATCTCGTAATCCGGGGGGCCTGCTGCTCGTGCGCCTGGGCCTGGTCGCGGCCAAAGTCGTGAAGCCTGCCTAAGCCTTTTCCCATGCGGCAAAAAATCTACCTGGAACTCGTCGTTCTCAAACCGGAAAACGCGGTGCACCTCACCGACGCCGAACAGCAAGCCATTCCGTGCCATTTTCTGCTCGCTCAGGAGGCCGAAAAGCGGATGATGGTCATCGAGTACACCCCGGGGTCCGAACGGGCCACTAGGGAACGGATTATTGCCGTGCACCTGCGGGCCTACGCCCGCCGCTACCACATCATCAGCTACGAGGTCTTTGACGACTTTGTCCCAGTCCTGCCGGCTTCCCTGCAGTGATTATGCTTCTTCCAACAAAAGGGAAAGAATAACCTACTTGCTTTGCAGCATGATTCAAGAACTCAAGTCCGCCCTGGGCAAAGTCTATCTCACCATCGAAACCGACACGGAAAACCGCTGGATTTTCACCGATTGGCAGGGCTATCTGACCGCTGAGAACATCAAATCGGGCGCCCAAGCCTATACCGATGCCCTGGCTAAATCCGGGTTCTCCTGTGTGCTCAACGACACGCGCTCCGTCCGGGGACCATGGGACCACTCGATGGACTGGGTGATTAACGAGTGGGCTCCCAACGCCGCCAAAGCCGGTTTGCAACACTTCGCCCTGATTTCTATGCCTGAAACTCTGGCCGATGGGTCGGCCGCCAACTTCTACGCCCAGCTCACCGCCTTCGAGGCCCAGGTTTTTGACAATCTAGTCGATGCCAAAAACTGGTTACGACAGTACAGCCAGCAGTAGCCGAGTAGGATTTAGGGGGCAGTGGGGAAGTACAAAAAGTGCGGCCACTGCCCCGGTTTTGTCCCTTAACATAATGTAGCTTATAATCCCAACCTCGGAATCGTGCCGGGTTTTCGCCCCACGGCCCCGACTCGCCAAACGTGGTATTTTGCCGGTTTAGGCCCTTAAAAAACGGGGCTGATTTACCGGCCTGTCAGTGCTTCATTTTCATGCCCGTTTTGCCCTTGCCCAACTGGTCGAGCGCGGCGCGGAAGCCGGCGGCGAGCTGCGCCGCCGGGCCGCGGCCGTAGTAGTGCAGGAACATCATGCGGGGCTGGTCAAACAACATGTGGTTGTGCACGGCCACGACCTCCAACTGGTGGGCGCGCAGGGCCTTTATAACCGGGTTTACTTCGTGCTCCAGCATAGCAATGTCGCCGGCAACGTGCGCGTCAGCTTGCTTGCCGGCAAACGCGGCCCACGAGTTCAGGCCAATGGCGGCGGTCATTTCCGTGCCCATCATCACCGATTGCAGGTCCGCCCGGCCCACGGTGTACTTGTAGGTGGGGCCGTTCACCGTGCCCTGGTACTGCACCACTTTGTCGAGCGCCGGAATATCAAACAGCTCCTTGCCGGTGGGCGGGCCGGGGGCCGGCGTGGCGTTATTGCCCACCTGCGCGGCCGGGGTGCCGCCGCTGGGCTTCGGCTGGTTGGCCGGCAGCAACTTGGAGTCCTTCAGCGCGGCGGCAAACTTGCGGGCCAGCTCGGCCGGGGCACCCATGCCGTGGATGTGCATGTAGAAGATGCGCGGTTCTTCGTAAAAAAAGTGGTTGTGTACGGCCCCGATTTCCAGCCCCTGGGCCAGCGCGGCCGACATAAGCGGGTTAACTTCCTCTTGCAGTAGCACCGTGTCGCTCATGAGCATGGCTGATTTGCCGTCGAGCGTGTGCTTGATGGCCACCCACCCGCCGAAGCCGAAGGAAATGGGCACCGGCTCCCCCTTGATGGTCACTTTCAAGTCGTTGCGCGGCAACGGGGTGCTGTGCGTGGCCTGCGCTTCAACGTAGGCCCCTTTCTTGCCCATCGCGGCCTCGATGGCGGCAATGTCGGCCGCGCTCAGCGGCGGGGTGTTGCCGGGGGCCGGGGCTTCGGCGAAGGAGGGCAAGGGGCCTAGCAGCAGCGGCGTGGTGGCCAGCGCCGTGGTTTTGAGCCAGTCACGGCGGGAAAAACGGGAATCGGACATAGAACAAGGAATGAATGAGACGGCTTAGGGTACGTAAGGTAAACGGTTGACTGTTCCTTCTCTGTGCTCAGGACGCGGCTTGTGGGCGCTTAACGTGCTGTATTCTCCGTTTCCTGAGAAGACCTCTAAAAGCCCTACTGTGGGAAATACTTCTTGACCAGCTTCGGATTGTCGCGCTTTAAGTCCCAATAACCCTGGGTCAGCCAATCCAGCGCCGTCTTTTTCTTGGCTTGCTCCTGCTGCAGCACCACGACCTGCGCCTCGGCGGCCGCTTTCTGCTGCCATAGGTAAGTGCTCAGGCTGACTAGGGCCAGCAGTAACGCAATCACCCCCAACCCCAGCCGTATACTGGTAAAGCCCCATACTTCCCCCACCACGGGCACACTGCGCGGAATCCGGTCAATCACCTGCTGCAGCTGCGCCGTGCCCGTGGTGAGCGTGTTTTCCACCTTCGTCGGCGTGGTCAGGTGCGGCTGGATGGCCTCCGCTACGCCCTGGTAGTTGATGGTAAAGCGCACTTCCTGCTTCACCTTGGCCAGCACCTCATCCAGTTCGGCCCGGCTCACCGGCCGGCCCTGCTCTAAGCTGCGCTTGTTCAGCGCCTCGATGCCGCGCCGGAGCGCGTTGATGTCTTGAAGTAGTTCCTGCATAAGTCGTTGCTGAAAAGTTAATCCCCCATCTCAAGGCCTCGGGACTGCTGCTTGCCCGGCTGCTGCTGGGCCTGCCGCTCTTTGGCCTGGGCGTACGCGGCTGCCAGCTTGGCCAGCGCGTAGTCCTGGCCCACCTGCTGCCACGCCTGGGCCGGGTCCTGGCCTAGCTCCCGGGCCTTGGCAAAGCCCATCTCCAGATTGCCGGCGCTGTACTCGCGGCCCACCTGGCTGCCCTTCACCCGGTGCCCGTCCTGGGCAAACACCACCCCGGCCGGGCTCCCGTCCTTGCGCCGCGTCAGCTCCAGTTCGATGCCGCGCGGGCGCAGCGCCTCGCGCAGCTCGTCGAAGCTGCGGGCCTCGCCCGCCGTGTAGCTCAGGGCGCGGCCGATCTCCTGCCGGGCGCGGCTCCAGTCGGCCGACTGTTCCTCTTTCGGGGTCGTGGCTTTCACCTGGGCCGGGGTCGGGCCGATTTCGCGGGCCTGCTTGCGGCCTACCTGGTCGGCCACGATCAGCCCATATTCCTGCTCGATACCCTTGCACACGTCCACGCTCCGGGAGCGGATAAACTGGTCGCTCACCGTCTGCCCGTCCAAATCCACCCGGTTCACCACCAGGTGCATGTGCGGGTGGGTCTTGTCCTGGTGCCGCACCACGGCCCACTGCGTGCTCTCCGGGTCGATGTTCAGCCCCTTTAGGTAGTCCTGGGCAATGCGGCCCATCACCTCGTTGGTCAGCTTCTCCTTTTCCTCGACCGGAAAGGCCAGCGCGACGTGCAGCACGGCCTTGCCTAGTCCGGGCCGCATGGCCCGCACCGCGTCGAAGTCCGCCGCCATATGCGCGGCGCTGTCCGTGCGCACCCCGTGCGCGGCCAGCACCTCGGCTCCTTTGCCGGGGGACTGCTCCTGCAGCACGTACCGGCACATGGCCCCAAACGACTGGTTCACCTTCACCTTGCCAATCATACCGCCTCGCCCGTGAGCCGCTTCAACAAGTGGTGCATCTGCCCGAGTACCGTTGTGGCCCCGCTGCGCTGGTCCTGGCCCAAGTGGGCCAGCTTGGTGAGCTGGTTCAGGTTCGCCGCCATGCCGGCCAGCTGCGCCAGCTGCCGCGCTTCCTCTGGGGTCGGCGGGGCCTGCAGTTTCGTGGCCGTGTTCTGTTTACGCCACACCGACCGCAGCACTTCGCCCTGGCTCAACTGGTACCGCTCGGCCTCCTGGGTCAGGCGCTCGTGCTCCGCATCGGTCAGCCGGACGCTCACGACGTGGCGCTGTTTTTCGGCCAGCGGGCCGGCCTTCCGGCCTCCTTTTCGGGGGCGGTGGGGAGTGGATTCAGGGGCTGCTAGGTCTGCCATAGATAGGTCCCCGAAGGGGCAAGTGTAGTGAGCCCAACGGGCGAACGTGTTTCCTGGATTGCGCGAAGCGCGATTCAGGAAACACATCTTGCGAAACACGTTGAACGAGTCCAGAACAGCCCACAAGGTACGGCTCCCCACACGTACGCGCAACCCCTGGGCCTCCCTTTTCTTTGTGCCCCCCTACCGGCTGCTCCTGGTCCTCTCCCTGCCGGCAACTTGGCCACCTCGCTCTGGCCACCAGCTGCACCACCTGGCCACCTCCCACCTAGTCATGTGTCCCCGGTCCGGCTCTGCTACCTCCCTCCTTTCAGCCCCCTCCCCGGCCTGCATCCTCAGCTGCTCCCGTTTCTGAGGCCGTAGCATTCCCAAGTTCAAAGCAGTACATAAGCTCAACAATAATATTTATAAGCCATTGATTATCAATAATATACAGTTTATAAAATGCGCGCAAGTCACTGGCTTCTAGGACTTTGCTGTTTTTGTTTTGTTCGCGCCGTTGTACCCCTGACCAGTCCCTAAAAGCTCTTTTTTTCTCGCGCGAACACCAATTGGTGTATTTGTAAAGCTTTGTTCTATTTGAGGGCTTCATAACGCGCTAATTTTGAGTCTGTTAACCCAATTGAAAACGGGTTTTAATGGGTCTCAAACGGGTTTTAATGGGTCTCAAACGGGTTTTAATGGGTCTCAAACGGGTTTTAATGGGTTTGAAAACGGGTTTTAATGGGTCTCAAACGGGTTTCAAAAGTGATATTTGTTTTTATAACCCGTTTTCCGCGTATAATTACGCTCGGAATCAATGAATAAGCCCCATGAGTAAAGAATTAGAAATCCGGCAACACAATGCTCTAACGAATGCTCGCTATGAGTACACTGAATTACAGCTTGACTTATTCTTCTTCTTGGTTTCAAAGCTGCGTAAGGACCAGAAGTCTGACACTTATGAGCTAAATATTAAGGAGTTATCGGCTTTAACTGGCAAAAAATATGATTTGGCTTATCTGCGGAAAGCCACTGAGGATATGGGCTCTCGAATGTTTGAGGTAGAAACTCCAGAGCGTCATGTGCAGCTCTGGATGTTCCGCAGCGTGGAGTACCTCAAAGGATTAGGCATCATAGAAGTCTCACTTTCTGACAAAATTATCCCTTATCTATTTGAGCTTCAAAGCAATTTCACCAGCTATGGCCTAGCATCGGCACTACGCCTCACTAGCAAATATGCTAAGCGGATTTATCCGATTTGTAGCCAGTGGAAGGACTTAGGTGAAACCAAAAAGCATGACATTCAAGATTTTAAGAGAATGCTCGGGCTCCTTGACGATAAAGGCATTGATAAGATGCCTAGGACCAGTGATTTCAGGAAAAGCGTATTGGACATAGCCGTTAAGCAAATCAATGAGCACACCGAGTTACACATTAGCTATGAGTTAGAAAAGCGTGGTAAAACCTTCAAAAACATTACGTTTAAGGTCAAACCTCAAGCTTTAGCCGACAATATTCCTTTCGACCTAGTGGCCACCGCTCAGGACGTGCCGGGCGTCCAACAGAGCCACCTCGACAACGCCGCCCGCATCCTCGACG
>NZ_JAJADQ010000022.1 GCF_020447315.1 Hymenobacter nitidus | reverse complement strand
GTCCGCGAGGGCTTCAGCTTCGTGGACTTGAGCCAGTATGCGGGAGAGGACTTGGCGCGGGCCCTGGCGGGGGAGAAAGAGGCCGACCTGGCCCGGGGCTACGACCTGAGCCAGGGCTCCCAGATGCGCCTGCGCGTCGTCCAGCTCAGTGCCGACGAGTTTGAATTTATTTGGAGCCACCACCACTGCATCATGGACGGCTGGTGCTCACGCTTGCTGACCCAGCAGTTCACCGAGCTCTACCAAGGCAAAGTGAGCGGGCAGCCTGTGCAGCTGCGCGAGCGGTACAAGTATGCCGACTACCTGCGCTGGCTCGACCAGCGCGACCCGCAAGCTTCCCTGGCGTATTGGCAGCAATATCTGGCCGGCTACGACCAGGCCGCCGAGCTGCCCACCACGAGCGCCACGGCTGGCACTGGCTACGCCCAGGCCGAAGAAAGCCTGCAGGTCGAGCCCGCGCTGGTAGAGCAGGTGCTTGGACTTTGCCGCCAGCAGGGGCTCACGCTCAGCACGCTGGTCCAAAGCATTTGGGGCGTGCTACTGAGCCGCTACACCCGCGCGGCCGACGTGGTGTTCGGTACGGTGGTATCGGGGCGGCCCGGCGAGCTGCCCGGCGTCGAGGAAATGGTGGGCCTGTTTATCAACACCATTCCGGTGCGCGTGCAGTACGAGGCCGGCCAGAGTGTGCGCAGTTTGTTGCAACAGGTGCAGCAGCAGCACATTGCCAGCGAGCCGCACCATTATTCTCCCCTGGGCGAAGTGCGCAGCCAGAGCGCCTTGGGCCGCGACTTGTTCAACCACGTGCTGGTGTTTGAGAACCTGGACAACGAAGGTCCGGACGAAAGCCTGGTGGCCGAAGCGGCGCTGAATATCACCGGCCGGGAGCTGTACGAAAGCACCAACTTCGACTTCCACATCAACTGCATTCCGACCAGCGACTCGCTGCGGCTGGAGTTCAAGTACAACAAGAATATCTACGAGCCCAGCTTCATGGCGGCGCTCAAAGACCACTTCCTCAACCTGCTGACGGCTTTCGTGGCCGACCCCGAGCAGGAGATAGACGCCGTGGAGCACCTGACGCCCGCCGAAAAGCACCGCCTGTTGGTGGAGCTCAACAACACGGCCGTCGAGTATCCGCTCGAAAAGACGGTTATCGACCTCTTCCACGAGCAGGTGGCCCAGACGCCCAACCGCACGGCGGTGGTGCACGGCGGCGCCAGCCTGACGTATCAGCAGCTGGATACCGTGACTAACCAGTTGGCCCAGTACCTGATAGCGCAGTACGGCGTGCAGGCCAACGACTTCGTGGGCATCCAGCTCTACCGCAGCGAATGGTTGATGATAGCCGTGCTCGGGGCCCTCAAAGCCGGGGCTGCCTACGTGCCCATCGACCCGGAGTATCCGCAGGAGCGCATCGACTACATCCGCGACGACAGCCGCAGCAAGGTGCTGCTGGACGAGCAGGAACTCAACCGCTTCCGTGCCGTGCAGGCTACCTATGACGAGCAGTGGAACGAGCGGGTGCTGAATCAGCCCTCGGATTTGGCCTACGCCATCTACACCTCCGGTACTACGGGCCGGCCCAAGGGCGTGCCGATTCAGCACCGCAACCTGACCAACTACATCAGCTACGCGGCCCAGACCTACTGCACCAAGGCCTGCGCGAAAGTGCAGGACACCTGCACCAACGCCAACTGCCGGGCCAAGGCGGGCTCTACCTTCCCGCTGTTCACGTCCTTCTCCTTCGACCTCACGGTGACCAGCATTTTCGCCCCCCTCGTGACGGGTGGCAAGGTGGTCGTCTACGGCAAAGAAGGCCTGGATGAAGTGCTGCCCGACGTATTCTGGGGGCGGCACGGCATCAGCGTGGTGAAGTGCACGCCTACGCACGTGGGTCTGCTCAGCGAGCTGGGTCAGCGGCCCACGGCTGTGCAGAAGGTGATAGTAGGGGGCGAGCAGCTCAAGGAAAAGCACGTGGCCTACCTGCTGTCCATCAACCCCGATATTGAAATCTACAACGAGTACGGCCCCACCGAAACTACCGTCGGAGCCACTGTGGCCAAGATTGACCGCCACACCAGCGGCATCACCATCGGGGTGCCCATTGCCAACACCCAGGTGTATGTGCTCGACCGGCGCATGCAGCTGGCGGCGGTAGGAGTGGAGGGCGAAATCGTCATTGCCGGCAAGCAGCTGTCGGAAGGCTACCTGCACCGGCCCGACCTAACGGCGGCTAAGTTTGTGCCCCACCCGTTCGAGCCCGGCGCCTTCATCTACCTCACCGGCGACACCGGCAAAGTGCTGCCCGACGGCAATCTGCTGTATTTCGGCCGCCGCGACGACCAGGTGAAGGTGCGGGGCTACCGCATCGAGCTGGGCGAAGTGGAAAATGCGCTGCTGCTGCGTTCCGACATCACGCAGGCCGTGGTGGTAGCTGCCGACATAGCCGAGGAAAAAGTGCTGGTGGCCTACTTCACCAGCCCCGAGCAAGTACTCTTGCCTGAGCTGAAAGGCTTCCTGGCCGCTACCCTGCCCGACTACATGGTGCCGGCCTACCTGGTGCAGCTCAAGGAGTTGCCCGTGACGGTGAACGGCAAGGTGGACAAGCGCCAACTGCCCAGCCCCGACAGCATGGCGTCCGGCGCCGAGTTTGGGCCCATTGCGCCCCGCAACCCGGTGGAGGAAAAGCTGCTGGCCATCTGGAAGCAGGTACTCAAGAAAGACACCATCAGCATCCGCAGCAACTTCTTCGATTTGGGCGGCGACTCCATCAAGATTATCCTGATGGTGGCCAAAATCAAGTCGGGCTTCAAGATTGCGCTGGACTCGGCCAAGCTGTTCTACGCCACTACCATCGAGGAGCAGGCCATTCTGATCAACGACGTAACCGAGCAGGAGGCAGGCCTGAGCGTGGCCCCCACGCAGCGCAGCTACCCGCTCACCGAAATCCAGGAAGTGTACTGGGCCGTGTGCCAGGACCCGGCCACGTCGGTGGCCTACAACATCTCGATGGCCTACCAGCTGGTGGGTTTCCTGGACGTGGAAAAGCTGAAAACGGCCTTTGCGCAGCTTCAGGGCCGGCACGAGGTGCTGCGCACCGTGTTCCGCTACGACGAGGAGGCCTACAACGTGCGGCAGTGGGTGCTGCCCCTGGACCAGACGCCGGAAGCCTTCAGCGTGCAGGACCGACGCACGGAGCTGCTGGGCAAAGATGACCTGATGGAGCTGGTGGGCCAGGAGCTGACCAAGCCGTTCGACTTCGTGAACGGGCCCCTGATTCAGCTGCAGGTGGTGCAGTACCGGGTCGATGAGTTCCTGATTCTGTTCAACATGCACCACATCATCTCCGATGCCTTCTCTATTCAGATCATCGTTCGGGAGCTGTTTACGCTGTATTGCAACCAGGTTTCCGAGCAGGCCGCTATTGCCCTGCCCGCCCTGCCGATTCAGTTCAAGGACTACGCCGACTGGAGCCGCAAAAACCGCAACGAAGCCAAGCTGGCCGAAAGCGCCGGTTTCTGGAAAAGCTATCTGGCCGGCTACGAGTCGCAAATCAAGTTTCCGTGGCGCAAAGCCGGCGTTTCGGGCGCCTTTAAGGCCGATGTATACCGCCAGGCCATTGCCGACGAAGCCCTGGTAAGCCAGCTGCGTACCTGGGTCGGCAACGAGAAAGGCACCCTGTACATGGCCCTGCTCACCCTGTTCAAGGCCCTGTGCTACCTCGAAACCGAGCAGCCAGACCTGACGCTGGTAACGCCCGTCTCGACCCGGGACCATGAGGAAGTGAAAGACCTGGTGGGTTTATTCCTGAACACGGTGTTCGTCCGGACCCGGGTAGGCGAGCAGGAAAGCTTCGCCAGCCTGTTCCGCAACGTGCAGGCTTCGGTGAAAGAAGTGATGCTGCACAAGCAGTTCCCTTACCTGAGCATCGTGGACCAGGTGCACAAAAGCCAGGAGCAGCCCTTCTTCAACGTGGGCCTGAACCTGAACCCCCTGAACGCCCACGTGGCCGAGTCGGACCTGGATTTGGGCCTGGAGCTGCTGCCGCTCACCAAGGAAGAAAACTTCGTGAAAGCCCAGCTCTGGCTCGACATCACGGAGCAGGAAAAGGCTTTGCTTATCAGCTACTCGTATCAGCAGCAGCTGTTCGAGGAGCGTGATATTCAGCAGTTTGCCGCTTCGCTGGAGCAGTTGCTGGCCCAGGTGATGCAGGAGCCCAACCGGCCCCTGCACGAAATCCGGGAAGAAATGCTGGCCGCCGCGCGCCAGGAGCAAAAGGAGAGTGCCCGCCAGCTGCGCTCGGCCAACCGCATGAAGCTGATGAGCGGCAAACTGTCCTAGTTAGCTTCCATGCCCACAACGTACCCCAACCATCATTTTATATCATTTCACAGCAATTAAAATCGATAACGCCATGAACAACTTAGCAAAACTGAAAGCCGCCAAAGCTGCCCCCATGCTCGCCGAGCTGGACCAGGACATTACGGTAAAAGAGTACTTCGCCGGCACCGGCAGCCTGCCGCTGGTTATCAAGCCCCTGATGAAGGGCGTGGACCTGAAAACCTGGATTGAGGAGCACCGCGCCGAAGTAGAAGCCGACTTGGTGCAGCACGGGGGCATTCTGTTCCGCGGCTTTGCCATCAATACGGTCGAGAAGTTCGACACCTTTATGAAGTGCTTCAGTGAGGAAAGCATCCCCTACATGTTCCGCTCCTCGCCCCGCTACGCCGTGGCCGACCGGGTGTACGTGTCGACCACCTACCCCAATGAGCGCACCATTAATATGCACAGCGAGTCGTCGTACAGCTATGCCTGGGGCCGCAAAATTATTTTCTGCTGCATCAAGGCGGCCGAGGAGCAGGGCGAAACCCCCATTGCCGACAACCGCCGCGTGCTGGCCAGCCTGAGCCCGGCCCTGCGCCAGAAGTTCATGGACCTGGGCGTTATCTACCAGCGCAACCTGTCGCCCCACATTGGTATGCCCTGGCAGGAAGTGTTCCAGACCACCGACCCCGAGGAAGTGAAGCGCGTGTGCGCCGAAAACAACGTGCAGTGCATCTTCAGCGGCAAAGACAACCTGACCATCCGCTGGCAGAAGCCCGCCATCTACGCCCATCCCGACTCGGGCGACCTGATGTGGTTCAACCACTCCTACTTCTTCAACAAGTACAGCCTCTACGAGGAAATCGGCCTGGAGCCCGAAGACGAAATGCCCGAAGAGCTGCTGCCCTCCAACACCTTTTTCGGCGACGGCTCGGAGATTTCCTTCGAGGAGTACAGCGAGATTAAGAATGCCTACGACAAGGAAAAAGTGCTGTTCCTGTGGCAGGAAGGCGACCTGCTGCTGCTCGACAACATGATGACAGCCCACGGCCGGAGCCCCTACAAAGGCGAGCGGCAAATCGTGGTTTCCATCGTGGAGCCCTACAAAAAACCAACCGCCACAAATAATTAATACGGCGAGTTGTTGGTAGTATCCGAATATGTACTACTTTAGGAGCATTCTTTGAATTAACGGGAGTTAAGGGCAGGCTATCTGCTCTTAACTTTCCCTGGTTTATTACCGCAGCTACTTACGTGTCCTTTTTATCTTATCACCACTAACTCCCTATAGTTTCCTGTCCTAACAGCCCGCAGCCTGCTCTTCGTTATTCATTATACCGCAGTCTGAAATAATACCCCGCCCGCGCCTACTACCACCAGCGCTGTGGCCCCTCTTTTAGCGTTTACCCTCATCGCTTCTTCGGAAGACAGGCCCTTATGCTTGTTTCTTCCAGTTATCCGCGCACGCTCCGGCGAGCTGTTGCTATAGTTCATTTTTATCCGACCGATACTTCTAATTTGATTATTCCAATGCTAAGTCCTATTTCTAAAAACCAGGAATTCTTTCTACAATTCGCGCCCAATCAGGAGTCGTTTCTCATTGAAGCCGAATACCTAATCAAGTACCAGGTGGAGCGCGCGGCCGTGGTGGCCGCCCTGCAGGCCGTCGTAGCCCGCTACGATATTCTGCGCACCGTACTGGTGTATAAAGAGGGACTTTCGCTGCCGATGCAATCCATTGAGGAGGAGGCGGGCACCGCTGTGTGGGAGGAAAGCAACGAGGACGTATCTCTGGCCCGCCCGCTGTGGCTGCACCTGGAGCCGGCCGGCCCCGACGCCTGGCGCATCCGGCTGAAATGCCTGCCTGTGCTGCTGGACGTGCCTAGCGTGAAATTGTTCTTTGCCGAGGTGGCGGCTGTGCTTACCGGCAATGCCGACGCACTGCCCGCCGCCGATGATCTTATTCAGAACGCGCAGTACGCGGCCTGGCAGGAGGAGCTGGCCGCGGAAGAAAATGAAGAAGCCATTGCCTTCTGGACCAAGGCCAGCCGCGAAAATCAGGAAGCCGAAATTCAGCTGGCCTTCCAGCAAAAGCAGCTGACTCAGCCGTTTAAAGCCGGCGTTAAGAAGGCCGTGGTAGCCGCCGGGCCGCTCAAAGCCCTGGCCCAGCGCCACGCCGTAGACGTGCAAACCCTGGTAGTAGCGCTGTACGCGCAAGTGCTGCGGCGCTTCTCGGAGCGCACCGCCCTGGCCCTGGACCTGGTAACCAACGGCCGGGCCTACGACGAACTGGCCTCCGTTATCGGCCCGTTTGCCAAAAATCTGCCCCTGGTGGTAGAGCTTGCCGCGGCCGACACACTCGCGCAGCTCAGCGCCCAGGTGCAGCAAACCATCGAGGGCTGCCTCGACTGGAGCGACTATTATTTCTTCGACCGGTACACCAATGCGGTGCCGGCCCGGGCCCGTTACGCGGTAGAATACAACGACGTAGCCACCAGCAATACTGGTCTGGCCCTGACCAAACTCGCGGCCGTCACCAGTGAATTCAGCCAGAAGCTATTTGTGCTGGACATGGGCGACACCCTGGAAGTACAATTTCAGTACGACCAGAACCAGTACGACGAGGCAGCCAGCGGCCTGCTGCTGGCCAACTTGGAAGCCTTTCTGGCCCAGCCGACCCGCGCTGCCAACGAGCTGCTGCCCCAGGATTACGCCATTATAGCCGCGGCCAACGCTACCAATCAGGCGCCGGCCACGCAGCATACCGTGTTGCAGCTGATCGAGGAAGCCATTGCGGCACAGCCCCACGATACCGCACTGGTAGGCCCCGAAACCACGTTTTCCTACCAGGAAATGGGCCGCGTCAGCAAGCAGCTGGCCGTGGCCCTGCAAGCCAAGTACGGCGTCGGTGCCGGCGACCTGATTGGGCTGGCTTTCGACCTCAGTACCGAAATTTCCCTGGCCATGCTGGGCGTGCTCTACGCCGGCGCGGCCTACATTCCGATTGACAGCAGCAACCCCAAAGAGCGGATTCAGAAAATCCTGCTCGACAGCCGCTGCAAGGTTATTCTGGCCCAGGCCGAGCTGGTAGCCGAGTGGGAGCAGGAGTTCCCCGACTTCACCATCACTACCGTGGCCGAGGTGCTGAGCGGCGTAGCCGAGCCCGCCGAGGTGAATTTGCCCCTGCCCGCCGCCGACGATACGGCCTACATTATCTATACTTCCGGCACTACCGGGGAGCCCAAGGGCTGCGTAATTACCCACGCCAATCTGCTCAACTACATTGCCTGGGTGAACGGCTACTACTTTGGCGCCGAGCCTGAAACAGGCAATTTCTCCCTGATTACCAACTTCTCCTTCGACCTGACCGTCACGGCGCTGTTCAGCTCCATCAGCCGCGGCAAGAGCCTGCACACCTTCGAGCGGGGCCTGGGTATTTCGGAGATGCTCTACAAGTCGTTTGCGCCCACCAGTGCCATCGACACGGTGAAGATGACCCCGACCCACATTTCCCTGCTGGCTTACCTGGGGCTGGAGTCGACGAACGTGCGGCACGTCATTGTGGGCGGCGAGGCCCTGCTGGCTTCGCACATCCGCATCCTCAAGACCCTGTCGCCGGATATTCACATTTACAACGAATACGGCCCCACCGAAGCTACCGTGGGCTGCATCGTGAAAGAGGTGGCCACCGAGCACGAAACGGTGCTGATTGGCAAACCCATCACCAACATGCAGGCCTACGTGCTGGATACCGAACTGGCCCTGGCGCCCGTCGGCAGCATCGGCGAGCTGTATCTGGCGGGCCACGGCTTGGCCAAAGGCTACCTGAACAAGCCGGAAATGACCAGCGCCAAGTTTGTGGAAGTAGCCGCCCTGCCCGGGGTGCGCCTCTACAAAACCGGCGACCTGGCCCGCTTCCTGCCCTCCGGCGAAATCGACTTCCTGGGCCGCATCGACGACCAGGTGAAAATCCGGGGCTACCGCGTGGAGCTGCAGGAAATTCAGAAAGGCCTGGAGCAGCACCCGGCCATCAATACCAGCATCGTTACGCTCTGGAAAAACGCCAGCGAGGAAAGCTACCTGGTGGCCTACTACATCAGCGACGCCGTGCTGGAAGCAGCCGAGTTGCGCGAGTTCGTGGCCGAAAAAGTGCCCGAATACATGGTGCCGGCCGTGTTCATCCCGGTGCAGGCTATTCCGCTGACGCCCAATGGCAAGCTGGACGTGAAGAAGCTGCCCAACCCGCAGGACTACTTCAGCAAGGCCGCCGAGTACGTGGCCGCCGGCACCGAGTTAGAGCACCGCCTCGTGAGTCTGTGGGAGGAAGTGCTGGGCCAGCAGCCCATCGGCGTGCACGACGACTTCTTCGAAATCGGGGGCCACAGCCTCAAGGTCACCCAGCTGATCAGCCGCTACCACCGCGACTTTGAAATCATGCTGTCTTTGCAGGATTTCTACACCAACACTACCATTGCCTCCCAGGCTCAGCTGCTCGGCCACGCCAGCAAGCAGGGCTTTGTCAACATTGAAAAAGTAGCCGAGCAGGAAAGCTACCCCGTTTCGAACGGGCAGAAGCGCCTGTGGGTGATGAGCCAGGTCGGCGACAGTTCTTCGGCCCTGAACATCTTCAACGCCCTGCAGTTCGAAGGCGAATTCTCCATCGAGAGCTTCGAGCAGGCATTGCTCACCGTTATTGGTCGCCACGAGAGCCTGCGCACCGTGTTTGGCCAGGACCCGCGCACGGAAGAGGTGCGGCAGTTTATTTTGCCCGCGGCCGAGCTCAACTTTGCGGTTGACTACCTGGATCTGCGCAGTTCTGCCAACCAGGCCCAGGACGTAACGACGGCTCTGGAGGCCGAGGCCAAGCGCATCTTCAACCTGAGCCACGGCCCGCTGCTGCGCGTGGGCGTGATTCAGACCGGCGAGGCGCGCTACGTGGTGTACTACAACGCCCACCACATCATCTGCGACGGGTGGTCGATGGAGGTGTTCATTCGCAACACGATGGACTGCTACGGTGCTTACCGCAACGGGCAGGATAATCCGCTGCCGGCTCTGGCCATTCAGTACAAGGACTACGCGGGCTGGCTGGAAAACCGGTTGTCGGGCGACTCCTTCACCGAAATTCGCTCTTACTGGCTGGAAAAATTCAGCGGCGAACTGCCTATTCTCAACCTGCCGTCGGACAAAAAGCGGCCCTTGGTAAAAACCTACAACGGCGCCAGCCTGCGCACCAAGCTCGATAAGGATGCCGTGCGCCGCCTGCGCCAGTTCAGCCAGACCCGCGGCGGCACCCTGCTCACCGGCCTGCTGGCCGTGGTGAAAGGCGTGCTGCACCGCTACACGGGTCAGGAGGATATTATCATCGGCAGCCCTATTGCCGGCCGCGAGCATGCCGACTTGGAGGAGCAGATTGGCTTCTACGTTAACACGCTGGCCCTGCGCACGCAATTTAGCCACCAGGACAGCTTCGAGGGCTTGTTTGAGCGGGTGAAGGACACCACCCTGGGCGCTTTCCAGCACCAGGTGTATCCGTTCGACCAGCTGGTGAAAGAACTCGACCTGAAGCGCGACACCAGCCGCCTGCCCTTGTTTGACTGCTGGCTGTTGCTGTCCAACGCCGATGTCACGCAGCGCGACAACGGCTGGGACTATGGCGACCTGGCCATTCAATCCCTGTCGTATGAAGACGAGGTGTGCAAATACGACTACCTGTTTTCCTTCGTGGAGTCCGGCGACGAGCTGACGCTCAACCTGAAGTATAACACCGACATCTACAGCGAGTTTTTTGCCCAGCAGCTGCAGGCCAATGTCAGCGGCTTCCTGGCCGCAGCCCTCAACGAGCCAACCAAGGAAATCGGCCTGCTGCCTTACCTAAGCGCGCCGCAACTGGTAGCGCTGGAAACCGCCAGCCGCGGTCAGAACATGCCGCTGGAAACTACGGGCAGCCTGTTAACGGAATTTGCTCAAGTGGTCATGGCGCACGGCACGCGGGTGGCCGTCTCGGATGTGTCGGGCCAGCAGCTCACGTATGCCCAGCTCGATGCGCTGTCCTCGCAGCTGGCCCACTTCCTGCGGGCCCGGCACGCGGCGGCCGCCACCGCCGCCGCTGGTGCCCCGCTCTCGCTGGTGGCGCTGGCCCTGCCCCAGAGCCCGGCCGTGGTGGTGGCCATCCTGGCCAGCTGGAAAGCCGGGGCCGCCTACCTGCCCCTGGACCAGAGCCTGCCCGCTGCTCGCCAGCAGTATATGCTCGCCCACAGCCAGGCCCCGCTCACGCTCACGGCCGAGCTCTACGAGCAGTTCCTCGCCCAGGCCGCGGCCTA
>NZ_JAJADQ010000021.1 GCF_020447315.1 Hymenobacter nitidus | reverse complement strand
AAACGGTGGTCTAAGCCGCTCGATTTAATGTAAGGTAACTTTTAGGACGGCTCTATTTCCTCTTCTTTTACTACACGATATTTCTATGCTGAAATGGTTCGGTATGCTCCTCCTACTGGTCTCTTGTACGAAGAAGCCTCCTACACATTATGCTGTTGTATTGGCGAATGCCACCATGCGGGAACAGCTTCTGAAGTATATCCAACGCAATCCTATCGATTCGACTCAACTGTATTACCTAAAAGTAACTCAGCAGGACGATAATACGCAAGTGGAAATGTCGTCCGTTGACGATCTAGAAACCGTGATACGCATCTTAGAGCCCTGTGATCTGGTGCAACTGGGTGCCCATCAAGTGTTAGTGGTCGCAAGTGCGTGTGCTCAGAACCAGCGCTTGGACCTGAAAGCGCTTGCCAAGCAGCATGCGCTACCTCTTAGTAACGATCGGGTAACACGGCGCATCCTACCCACTGGCGATACCGTCACCTTTCATGAGTGGACTATGTACCACCCACCGGTACTTAGGATCAAGCTGCATCTCAACAAAGTGATACGAGCTGGAGTCAGGTAGCATTTGAGCGTTCACTTAAACGGTCCAATTAGCGAAATGGGCCTTTAGTCAGTCGTTTCCTTGAGCGAGAATAGGCTCACTTTTTCGCACAGGTCGGGTGGTACAGAAAGCGCCACATGTATAATGTCACGGTCGTCATTGTCAAGGGCAAAACGAGCCCCCAATAAAGCCCCAGCAGGAAAAGGGTACTCGACCCACAGGCCAGCTTCGTAGTCGGTGCCGTGCAAACTATAACGCAGGGATTCGCCTGCTTGCGATGGTAAAGGAGCCTATGCCACTTGGGCCAACAGTTCCAAGAGCGCAGGAAAATGAGCCTTCCACAGCCAAGTAGTGTACTCCATGACAAAGGCGAATATTGGGTGAAACAGCGCATTACTACTCACTTCCAAAGGTAAGGAGGTACTGTGCCCCTTGTTCAGTGAAAGGGTCCGAATAGTGAAAGGAGGGTTAAAACTCAGAAGTCGATGGGGCTTTATTTTTATGCTTAAGTTTAGTTGCTTGGCAATGGTCCGAACCCGCATCCACCTTGATTACGAACGGTTCTGCCGGGAGGTCCTTCCCGGCTGGCCGGGTGGCTTAGGCCGCGACGATTTTGCCAGCGCCTGCACCGTCGGGGACGTGTGGTCGGTCGTCGAGCAGCGCCTGATAGCGGGCCTGGACGACCATCCCACAGGCTTGACCCTTGGCAGGGCCACCCAACGCACCTTTTACCGCCTGCGCCGCACGCTGGTGGTCTTGGGCGTGGCACGGGCTGACGTGGTCCCCCGTGCCCCGTTGCAACCCTGGTTCCCTTGGCGCCAGCGGCCCCAGCGCTGGCGCCGCTGGCAGGAACAAAGCGGCCTGCTTTTGCCCGCCCTCCGCGTACCGGCGCCCGTGTTTGCTGCACTGTGGGCGGGCAGCACGGCGGGCCTGTGGTCTGTAGCCCCCGCGTGGGGCCTGGCCGTCATTGCGGGACTGGCGGCGGCCGTCGTACTGGCGCAGTTGCCGCTCGTGCGCCGGGGGTTACCGGCCGCTACCATCGGCGAATTAACCGTTCGGTTAGTGGGAGCGCACTACCGCGTGCTTTCCCACCCCTACGTGCGAAACAATCTCCCGGAGGAGCGGGACGTGGTCTTGGCCGGATTGGCCCGGTGCGGGGTGGAGCGCACGGCCATTGACCCGGACGAATTACGAGATGGTACCGAGGTGGCTTGGCAGTAAGGCCCTTGCCCAACAGGCATGACCTCTCTGTTCAGGAAAACGGTACTTTGGGCAGCATTTGCGACGTATCAATTTGCACTTTGCCCTCTCTTTCCGTGATGCGCCATGGCAGCGGCTCATAGATAAGACCCGGATCCGTCTCCAGCTTTATGTGCTCTTGTTGCAAGACCTGATCGATTTCCTGTTGCAAGGCCTGCGGATTGACTAATTGATCAGAATGCTTCGAGTCATAGACAAAGACAAGGTAGCCCCGGTGGCGCGCCCAGAATTGAGGGTAGTGCTGTTGCGTTTTGGGATGGATGCCCGATTGGCTGATGTACACACGTTGCCCGCCAAAGATGCCCATCCAGGTTACCGCTACCACGGCTTCCTTCGCCTCTACTTCTGCTTGCGCCACTTTCGTGATATACTGCTCAATGTAGGTATGAATCGTTGAGTCAAGTGCTATTTCATACAACGTACCAGTACAATGAGTTACGGTGGTCTGTTTAGCCTGATCCGTGCAGGAACAGAAGAACAGCACGCAGAACAGGACGGTAGAGAGGCGCATAAGAGACGACAGTAAGGTAGATTTTGCCAAGTACGTAGCTAAGGTAGCTGCATGTCCCTTCCTGTTCCTGGTCGTCTGCTTGTGTTCACTATAACGGTCGATTACCGAAGCTCTACGCCCAGATTGAACTGCGGAAACAATCGCCCCTCTTCATCGCCCCACGGTCGTAGAGAATCAGAATAATAAGCAGGAGCACGTAACAGATCCGCTATAAACTGCTGCTGTAGGTTCTTGTCCGTGCTTAGCCGTTCTGCGATTAGTCCTAAAAAGGTTGCTAAGGGGGTAGTGTCAGCACGATTCCAGACCGGATTATTCAACCAGACGCGGAACGAATACGCTGCATTGTCAGGCTGATGGAACAGAACGATATCAAGGCCACCAGCTAGTATTTCTACCAAATTTGATTCTGTTCCTCTAACGTTTCTAAACAAGAGCACTAGGAATGGAACAGCTTCCTTTTCTAACAACTCAGCAGTATGGTCATTTAAGGTAGTGTGCTCTATTGCTCGGGCCATATGCAAAAGTACTGTCACCGCAATTTTCTCCGGTGTGTTCAGGAAAAGGGTCCGAAATTTAAACGAGCGTTACCCCTCACTAGTGCCGTTTTTTGTTAGAATCCTTCTTTAAAGGAAGCAGCTGCAGCTGGTGGCAGATGATCGTTCCATGAGGACTACTCCAAGTAGCAAGGCCAGGGTTTCCAGTCAGCTTATGGTAACTCACGTCAACGCAATCTGAGTTGCTTTTGGAGCGGAAGTTCACACGCACATCATAGCTATCTGTATACTGAGCGTACTGCCACACCGCATCAACCTGAAACTGCTTCCCCTTTCGATAGAGCAACCAGCGGGTATTAGGAAATAGTAGGCAATGCCCCGGTAGGAGCGGCACATTAGCTGTGTCAACCCCAAACGTGAAGGAGACTAACTGATAGGCTGAAGGGGCCAAAGCCTGTCCATCTTCTGTCGCGCGAATGCTGCGCAGTCGAATTCGCTTTGTTGCGCTTGGTATGCCTTCTCGTCCAGGCAGCGTGGCACTGCACAACAACAGGCAGCAGCCGAGAAGTAAAAATTTCATCTAATAGCTCTTGAGAATGCTAGCGCGTAGGTACACACAAAACAATTGGTGTTCACTTTAACGGTACAAATAGCGAAACGAGCTATGAACTGACTACCAAAGGAGGCAATACTGCACAGCTAATATTCCTGAGAACCAAAGCACTATATTTGTTGCTTTGCTTTCCCAGCTCTGCTCAGCAACTGACTTCTATTCTTCTTTTTCATGCCTACCTATTTACTTTCCTATCTGACGGGGAGCTTACTCTTCGCAGCCAGCCTTTCTGCTCAGCAGGCCCAGGCACAAGCACCGACCAAGCAGTGGGAAAAGAGCTTTGGAGGGAGTGAACGCGATAATGCGCGTGTCGTACGAGCAACCCGTGATGGAGGCGTCATTGTAGGTGGGATCTCCTTCTCCTCTCCTGGTAGTGGCACACGTACCCAAGCGAACCGGGGTCTGGGGGACTACTGGATCCATAAGCTCGATGCGCAAGGTAACACCCAATGGGAGCGCGCTGTTGGAGGTATATACGCAGATGATCTCTACTCGCTGGAACAAACCCCGGATGGCGGGTATCTGCTGGCGGGCGACTCCGGCTCGCCCGTCGGGGGCGATAAGACCCAGGGGGTAATTGGCGAGATAGACTACTGGTTTGTCAAGCTGGATGCGAACGGCAATAAGCTTTGGGATAAAGTCATCGGCGGGAATCGGGCTGACTTTCTCCACCTGCTAAGTGGGACCCGCGATGGAGGCTATATTGTGGGCGGGAACTCGGTTTCGGATAGAGGCTTCGATAAGAGTGAGGCCAATAAGGGGGATTACGACTACTGGATTGTCAAACTCGACGCAACTGGCAACCGACAATGGGATCGCACGCTTGGCACCAGTCTCTCCGAAGCGATAGGCGGCTTGCAGCAAACCAGCGATGGGGGTTATCTGGTCGGCGGGGATGGACGACATGGTCGTGATGGGGATAAAACCCAGGTCGGCCGCGGGAACTCGGATATGTGGGTGGTCAAGTTGAGTGCCACCGGCACTACACTCTGGGATAAAACCTATGGAACGACTGGTAGTGAGCAACTTACTTCCATGTGGGCTACACCGGATGGCGGGGCACTATTGGGGGGAAGCTCCACCGCTGGAATTAATGGCGATAAGACACAGGTCAGCCGGGGCAGCTATGATTGCTGGCTGGTGAAAATCGATGCCAACGGCATCAAACAGTGGGATCGGGCCTATGGCGGGCCCGGATCTGAAGCGATCTTTGATATCTATCCCACGCCAGATGGGGGCTATATTCTGGGCTGTGGTACGGATTCGGGCATTGGGGGCGATAAGTCGCAGGCCGGGCGAGGAGGCCGTGACTTCTGGATTATCAAGATTGATGCGACTGGTACGAAGCAATGGGAACGCACCCTAGGCACCAGTGGGTTCGACTTCTTTACCTCTGTCCGGCCGACGACAACCGGAGGCTATATCATTGCGGGGGATTCGGACGCTGGCATCGATGGCGATAAGATAAGTCCAAATTACGGGCGGGACGATTATTGGGTGATCATGCTCAACGGGACGACAACCACAACGACGACCGCTGCCAGTAGGTCGAACCTGTCAGTCTACCCTACCCCAGCTCAAGGTCATCTCACACTACACCTTCCTGACGAAGCTTCCCATAGGGATCTAAAAATCCGTTTAGTGGATGCTACCGGCCGCATCGTGTATGCGCAGGCAGTAAAAACCTTGGGGAGGGATGTAGCAGTAGAAGTGGGTGCGCACCCCGCAGGGCTCTACTTCCTTCGGCTCGAAGGGGCGGATGGCTATTTGGCTACGCAACGGGTAATACTCGAGTAAGGCTAGCGGGAAGCACGCCTGAAGGTGTGTGAAAAGCCCAAGGATAAACATGGTGGTAAGACACGAAACTCTTGGGTACTCCGAGTCTCAGATCATAGAGCTGTAGCTAGCGTATGCAGTCTTGGTTCACTCAAACGGTGGTGGCTGTTGCAGAAGTGCTGGCCGGCAAGTTGCTGCATTCGTAGCAGGATGATGCAAGGCAGGAAGGATTTCACCGACAAGGTCGTGACCCGCTTTCGGCTCTCCGAGCGGGTCACGGCCCATAACCTCTACCGGCAGCTGGCCGAGCTGGTGGACTGGACGTTTCTCTACGAGGAGACCCGCGCGCTTTACAGCCACACGGGCCAGCCCTCTTTGGACCCGGTGGTGTTCTTTAAGCTCGTGCTCGTGGGCCGGCTGGAAAACCTGGTCAGCGACCGGCGCTTGGTCGAGCACCGTGCCCTGCGGCTGGACATCCTGTACTTTTTGGGCTACGAGGTGGACGAGGAGCTTCCCTGGCATTCCACCGTGAGCCGCACGCGCCAGCTCTTCCCCACGTCGGTCTTCGAACACCTGTTCGACCATGTCTTTGCCCAGTGCGTGGCCCAGGGATTGGTGGCCGGCCACACGCAGGCGGTGGATTCGGCCCCGGTTAAGGCCAATGCCTCGCTCGAAGCGGTGCTGGAAAAGGGGCAGCCCGGTACCAGCGGCCCATTTCTGACCACGGTCGAGTCGGCGACCACCGCCCCGCTGGTGACGGCCCCGGCGCACCAGCTGCGCAACCTGGCCGCCCACCATGCCCGGCAGGCCGCCCGCTCCAGCGCCCCCGGCGCCCAGCACCCTAAGGCGCGGCTGCTCAGCAACAAGACCCACTACAGCCCCACCGATCCGGACGCGCGCATCTCCATGAAGCCCGGCAAAGCCCGGGCCCTGAACTACCTCTGCAGCCTGGCCGTGGACACGGCCCAGGGCATTATCAGCCACGTGCAGGCCGATTTCGCCGATAGTCGCGACAGCCTGCACTTGCCCCGCCTGCTCACCGGTCTGCAGCAGCGGTTACAGTCCCAGCAGCTGCGTATGCACGAGCTGCTGGCCGATGCGGGTTACGCCAAAGGCACCAACTACGCCCTACTCGAAGCCCAGCAGGTGACGGCCTGGATACCGGTCTTTGGCCGCTACAAGGCCGGCATCGACGGCTTTACCTACCGTGCGCAGACCGACGACTATACCTGTGCCGCCGGCAAGGTCCTCTCGTTTCGCAAGTACGACACCACCGCCGACGGTACGGGGCTGAAGATCTACTGGGCCACCTGCTCGGACTGCCAGCAATGTCCGCTCAAGGCCGCCTGCGTGCCCGGGGCCAAGCGCAAACAGCTCACCCGCACGCTCTACGACGCGCCCTACCGCCGCGCCTGGCAGCGCCAGCAAAGCCGTCGGGGCCAGCGCATGCGCCGGGTCCGCCAGGGTACAGTGGAACCTGTCTTCGGGAACCTGCTCCACCACTACGGCCTGCGCCGGATGAACGTGCGCGGCCTGGCCGGGGCCCACAAAACGATGGTAGTCACGGCCGTGGCCTATAACCTGAAAAAGCTGCTCAAGTACCGGCCCAACCGGCAAGCGAGCTTGGCCCTGGCCCTGCCACGGCCGCTACTGGCGGCGGATAGGCGCTGTCGGCAGCAAAGTCGACGAAAACAACCACACAGTGGCTTGCCCACGTAACCTCTTGTATGCAGAACTCAACTACGTCGACTTCTGCAACAGCCACGGTCGCTCTACCGAAACGAGGGTTTTGACGACTCATGAATGCAGTCTAGCGGATTCTACCGTGAGGCGCCAGGCTTCCACCGTAGGGTGAGTCAGCAGCTGCTGTGCTAGGGTCAGCGAACAGCCCAGCACGAGTTCTTGGTCCTCTCCCTGATAAAGGCACCACGCTCGGTCCGCAGCAAACGTGTACGTGGGCCAGCGGCGCTCCTGCTGGTATAAGTCGACCAAGTCTCTGGCTTTCCCCTGCTCTAGCCAATCGGTGGGAAAGCCCTCTGTGTCCCAGCGATAATTGCCCTCATCCTCCGACCCAAAAAAGTACGTGTCCGTCTGGGAGCCCAGTACGGCGACCAATTGCTGCACAAGCGCTACTTCCAAGGATAGGCTGCTGCCCAGATGCGGCGGCCATCCCCCATAAGCGCGTTGGATAGCCACGTTACCAAACTCGGGGGTATACGCCACGCCCATTTCTGCGGCCACTTGGCGGTAGCTGATGGGGGTTAACCGGTCCGGGGCAGGCTGGCCCGTCACGATGCCATGTTTGGTCCAAAAAGCCGCGCGGGCGTTGAGTTGCTCCACCGTGCGGACCGCAAACGAATAGTTGACCATCGGAACGGAGCGGTCAATTCCAAGCGGAGGCAACAGCTTCAAGTACGCTGCAAAGCCTAAAGGCAGCCCCAAAAAGGCGGGCACGTTGCTGGCCACAGGCAACCAATCGAGCAGCGACAGGTCGGGGACAGGACATCGGCTCATAAGCAAGAACAGTGACAAGGAGCAAGTATAACCGTCCGTGAAAGTAGGTAGCGTTGTTCACGAAAACGGTCGGAAAGGTAAACGAACCTATGGTACTCTCAGAATCTTCACCATAATTATGACAAACCAGATGACTATTGCCAAAAGTCCTGGAGCCAGCGACTTAGTAGCAAAGTTCTTTTCGATAACGCGATTCTTCCGATAACAAAGGATAAAATTGAACAGCGCAAGCACTATAATAATAAAGTATAGCAATGTGGCTCTTCCGTCCTTATTGCACATTCCACAACCCCGAGAGTCATTAAACACCCCACGAAGCAGAAAATACAGACTGGAGCTCGTTAAGCACGTCAGAAACGCGGCTGCGTTTTCAGCGGAAAAATCTGTGTAGGTGAGTCCGTTGAATTTCTTGAACACTTGTCTGACAACGTGAAATAGGTAGTAGTATATGTTCCAAATCATGGAAGGTATGTTTAATAGGGTTGATTCAGCGAAACGGTCCGAATAGCGAAACGAAGGTTAGTATTTATAGCCCCTTGTGGTGCACTGGACAATAATAGCGCGGGTCGCAGCCCCACAATTCACACCCGGCCAGTAGACCTTCTCCTGTTTAGCCCAGCGCAAGGTTTTCGATGCCGGCGGCCTCGAGCTGGTCGAGTTGGGTGTCGAGGTGTTGGTCTTTGGTCGAGACGCGGGTATAGGCGGAATGCAGGCAAACGGGTCAACAAGGTGGGGCCGCTGCCTGCTAAGCAAACATTCATTGAGCCTGAACAGCCTCATTCAAGTTTCGGTCCACTCGTCGGGCAGCAGAAAATCACTTCTACGCTGGAGCCGGTGAGGCTACCCGTACTGCAGAAAGAGCGCAGCTGCGTCGTCAACACCGCCGGGCAGTCACAATTGGCTGCGGTGACAGCCGGCAAGTAACAACTGCTAAACGGGAGCACGTTCAGCGCGCATCGGTGCGGACGTTGTCTAAGCGAAAAACAGAGCCGCAGATAGTGTAGCAAGCCATTGTCAGCCTGATCTTTGCATGCCCTGATCTTTTACTGCTGAGCCAGGCAGTACCAACAGATCCTTTTATTCAGCTCGCCAGAGTGGAGAATGCGCTTGCAGCCACTTATGGCCAGCTTAACGCTTCATCTAGGCTGGTGCTGCCAATCCTACTTTTCATTTCGTACCCATGAAATTACCCCTACGTATTCCACCAACGGCGATGCGGAGCCTGCTGGTCAGCCTTCTCTTCCTACTGCCGCTGCTGGTCACGGCCCAGTTCCAGACGCATTCAGCCAGTATCCATGCCGATGGTACGCTCTGGGCCTGGGGCAGCAATAGCAAAGGAGAACTGGGAGACGGCACGACCTTTCACCGGATGCTGCCTGTGCCAGTCGGGCTAGGTATGAGGTGGCGCAGTGTCAGCGTGGGGGAAGAGTACACGCTGGCGATCAGCCAGGATGGCACGCTCTGGGCCTGGGGCAATAATGCGCAAGGCCAGCTCGGCGATGGTACGCAAACGATGCGCATAACCCCCGTGCAAATCGGGACGGCCACCTGGAAAAGTGTGAGCACTGGCACCTACCATTCCATTGGCATCCGGCAAGACGGTACGCTCTGGACCTGGGGCAACAACAGCTATGGCCTGCTCGGTGATGGTACTACGACTTCGCGCAGAAGTCCCGTGCAAATCGGAACCGCCACGTGGCAGAGTGCGGAAGCCGGGGAGCTATACTCGGTAGGTGTTCAAACCGATGGTACGCTGTGGACCTGGGGCGGCAACAGCACCGGCCAGCTCGGCAACGGCACCCAAGGCACAACGAATCGCCTGACTCCGGGCCAGGTGGGCTTGGCCACCACTTGGCGCTCGGTAAATGCCGGTACCTATTCCATTATGGCCCTGCGGCAAGACGGCTCGCTCTGGGCCTGGGGCAATAATGCCAGCGGCCAACTCGGTGATGGCACTAGAATGCACAGAAGTCTTCCCGTGCAAATCGGTGCCGCTTTTTCGTGGTCAGTTATCAGCGCCTGCTCAAATCATACTTTGGCCATTCGCAGCGATGGAACCTTGTGGGCTTGGGGCGACAACACCTTTGGGCAACTCGCTGATGGCACCCGCCTCATGCGGACCTTACCCGTACAGGTTGGTGCGCTCTCTACTTGGCAGAGTATTGTGGCCGGCGCCTACCACTCCATGGGTACGCGCCGTGATGGCAGCATCTGGGCCTGGGGATATAACGGCACAGGCCAAGTGGGCAGTGCCACGTTGAGCATGATAAGTCAGACGGCGCCCATTCAGACCAGCCCGGCCGTTTGGCAACAGGTCGCCGCCGGCATAGCGCACTCTGTAGCCATTCAGCAAAATGGCAGTCTGTGGGCGTACGGGGCCAACAATCTGGGCCAGCTCGGTGACGGCACTACGACAGCGCGGTCGTTTCCCCTCCAAATCGGGTCTTCTTTGTCGTGGGCAACCCTTAGTGTGGGTGATCATCACGCCGTGGCCTTGCGCAGTGACGGTACGCTCTGGACCTGGGGCTATAACGGCACGGGCCAGCTCGGCGACGCGACTACTACCACCCGCCTCATTCCCCAGCAGCGGGGCACGGCAACGTGGCGTAATGCAAGTGCCGGAACAGACCACACGCTGGCCATTCGCAGCGACGGTACGCTCTGGGGCTGGGGCGGCAATGGCTCCGGCCAGCTTGGCGACGGCACTACCATCACCCGCACCAGCCCAACCTTAATTAGCGCCACCACCGACTGGCTCAGCGTACGGGCTGGGAAAACCCATTCCGTCGCCATTCGTCGCGACGGCACGCTTTGGATTTGGGGCAGTAATATCTTTGGCCAACTCGGCGACGGGACGACTACCGCCCGCCTACAGCCCGTACAGCTGGGAACGGCAACTACGTGGCAACATGTCAGCCCGGGTTACCGCTCCACCACGGCCGTGCAGCAAGACGGCTCGCTCTGGGCCTGGGGCAATAATGCCAACGGTCAGCTCGGCGACGGGACCAGCACGCAGCGGCTGATGCCTACTCGCATTGGCTCGGCACTGTGGCAACAAGTGGAGACGGGCGAAACGCATACCCTGGGTCTTCAACGCGACGGTACGCTCTGGGGCTGGGGCAGCAATAGCAACGGGCAGCTCGGTGACGGTACCCTGGCACAACGCCTAGCCCCCGTGCCGGCAGGTAGCAGTGCCACTACCTGGCAGAACGTTAGTGCCGGCTTGTATCACTCCGGAGCGATTCAGGGCAACGGCACACTCTGGGGCTGGGGCGATGACTCGGACACGCAACTAGGCATACCAACCAGTAGCGCGGAGCCGCTACTGATCTACAGCCCAGCTGGCCCACTGCCGGTGCAGCCAGCGGCCCAGCTGACCCAGATATCGCTAAGCGTATACCCCACAATTACGGCTCAGGGCTATCTCACCTACGTTTCTAGTGGATTCGCTCCATCGTCTGGAGTCACGCTGGAAGTTATCAACTGGCATGGCCAACGAGTCCGGGTGCTGCCCATGACCAGCGCCCAGGGCCAGGTAGCAGTAGCCGATCTGGCTTCGGGCTGGTACCTGTTACGACTCGTCACCGACCAGCATCGCCTCATGACCAAATTCTACAAGCCCTAAGTAACGGCACTCAACCTCTGCTTACCATCTGCCAAACAACAATTCTCATTTGGCCAACTGCTACCGGATATGTCCTAGCCAGCAGCTAATAAAGTTTACGTACAGCCCGTGCGCATTATGTAGCGTAGGGACTTCGTCGTTGGGGTATAACGCTCCCCCCACGTCTTCACGTAACAGCAGCAAATGCGGCATCGATAAAACGTCCGTTTTTCATCCGTGACATCGGGGAGGTAATCGCAACAGGCAATTTCAATCCTCACTGATTTTGCGCCTGAGTGCATAACCCAGTTTAGAAGCTGAGCATATCAACCTAAAACGGGTACTTCTTTGGCTTTGTCACATTTCTTGAACGGTCCTTGATGGATGTGACATCTATTGGCGCTAGTACCTAGCTCCGTTTTTCGTATTACTCTACTATAATTATTGCTCTGTGGAATGTTATACCTTATGCGATATACCCTCCCTCTGGAGTCTTACGCAGCAGTGCTAAGGCGGTTAACGTGTCCAGTAGAGGAAGAATTTTTGCTGAGCGAACCTTCCCAAACTGCTTGGCAACTTGCGTCGAGCTCAATGGATACCCTGCTTGCTGGACCGTCATCCATACCGCCTGCATCTGCTCCGCAAGTTCTGTCGGCCAAGCCAGCATTTCGGTTGTTCCTACTCGAGCATCCGTCGCTGTAATGGTCGGTAGTGGCAGAAGCACTTGCTGCAAATCAGGGGCTTGATACGCTGCCCTGAGATAGCGTACCACACCGACTGCTTCTTCGGCGGTGCGCTCGTGGTTGAGGCGAACGAGGCGTTGCAGAATCTCGGCGTCAGGTAGGGCAGCGGGCCAGGCGTAGGCCTCAGCTACGGCTACGTCGAGTTGCTGGTGCAGGCTGAGGACAATGGAGGCAAGCCCCAGCTGATTAATGCTCTGGTCTTTAGCAATAAGATTCTGCCCAGCACGCAGCTTCTCTACTACATTGTAGAGGTCAGTGAGGGTGAGGCTGGGGTGTTGGGTCTGCTGGCGCTTGCGGTGAGCATCGAGCTGCTCTGCCAGCTCGCGGATGCGGGCCCGCTGCACAGGCGTGGCGGCGGGAAAAGGAAAAGGGTCAAAGCAACGGGATTTTGCGTACACAGAATCATTACCAACTCCTAATCTGCTACCCGCAGCCATTGCCCACACGACGTGCATTCTGCTCGAAAGAATACCCAAATGATAGGCATCATCCAGCGCAATTGCCACTAGTTTGTTATCAGGAAGAACCTCTGCCTCTACAAACTGAAACACTCGGTGCTTGGCCGTTTCAGCAGTGGCAATGAACCGAGTTAATCCCTTGAGAGCAGGACGAAAATTACCTCTTGGTTCACCAAAAAACCACCAGTTATTGCGGTAAGAAGCACGATTATTCTGGTCGCGTTCAGGCTTGACATTTTCTAACAAATGCTGATAAGCTGCTGGATAGTGCGTTAATACTTCATCAGCTTTCAGCCCAAAGAAGTCAATAACCATTACGCCACGCGGCTTGTCCGTTAGGTCACGGCCATTGCGGTAAGGCCGAATATGATTCTCCAGGCCAGCCACGGAATGCAATCCTAATTCTTCTGCTTTTTCAGGAGCTACAATGAACCCAGCCCCCATCAATTGAACGCCTCGGTTTCCTAAGCCTTCATTTGCCTTCAACGCATTGGCGCTATCTAGTGCGGCTCCAATTGACAAGTCGGAAAGAATCTGGCCTTTCTGTTCCTCAAACGTCACTTCCGCCGCTTCGTCCCCCTCCGCTACGGATTCCGTTTTCAGATTCCAGAGTTGACCGGGCGCGGTGATGGTCGGCGTGCGTTCGGCGACCGTCATGGCGATGCGCACGGCGGCTCCTTCGGCGGCATCGACCCAGGGGTGGTCGGGAATGGCGAAGGTGAGCGTGAGCGGGGGCGTGTCACCTTCCAGGAAGGGCTGCAGCACGCGGCGGTTGAAGGTTTGCTTCAGGCTGTTGGTGGTGATGAAGCCGAACCGCTCGGCGGGGCCGCGCTGCACGGCGGCGGCCGCGTTGTACCACCAGTACATCACCAAATCGGCGGAGTCGGGCACCTTGCCCTTGTAGGCTTTACGCAGGGCTTCGGTGTAGCCGTCGCCGAGGGCCTCGCGCATGCGGGCCGGCCCGACAAATGGGGGGTTGCCCACGATGAAATCAGCTTCAGGCCACTCGGCGGGCTGGGGGTTGGGGTAGTCGAGCACGGGCGTGCGGGCGGTTTCGTCGGGCACGGGCTGGCCGGTGGCGGGGTGCGGACGGGTGGTGCCGTCCCAGCGGGTCACGGGCTGGCCGTGGGCGTCGAGGCGGGCTGTAGGCACGTCGTGGCGCAGGGCGGCGTCCTGCTGGCGGATGTTCTGGTACTCGTCGAGCAGCGGTTCCCGGAGCTCGCTCAGGCCATAGGTCCGGATATGCCATTGCAGATAGCCGATGCGCAGCACCACGTCCGCTACGGTCGCTGCTCGCGGATTCAGTTCTAAGCCCAGGAACTGCTGCGGCCCGACGGTCGTACCATGCCCTAGGTCCAGTAAGCCCGTATGTCCATAGCTGTTGATGGCTGTGAGCACCTCTCCTTCCAGGCGCTTGAGGTGTTCTAAGGTCACATACAGGAAGTTGCCGGAACCGCACGCCGGGTCCAGAATGCGCAGGCTCGTCAGACGCTTGTGGAATCGCACGAGCTCAGCGCGCGCCTCCTTGGGTTTCTCTTCCTCCAGGCGCCGTGCGCTAGCGGCTTGCGCGGCCGCCCACTCCCGACGAAGCGGATCCAGCACTGTTGGGATAATCAGCCGCTCCACATAGCGCCGCGGCGTGTAATGCGCGCCGAGTCGATGGCGCTCTTTCGGATCCAGGGCCCGCTCCAGCAAGGTGCCAAATATGGCCGGCTCTACCTCGGTCCAGTCCGCTTCCGCTGCCTTGAGGAGCAACTCTATCTGATCTGCGGTAAGCGCTAGGGCCGATGCATCATGAAACAGCTTCCCGTTGAAGCGCGGGACGCGCGCTTTCAGCTCCGAGGAAAAGCCGCCGGTATCCATCTTTTGCCACAAGTTCTGCAGCGCATCCGGTAGATGCTCGCGCAGCTCGGCTGTGGCGTACTGCCGCAGCAAGCCGGTAAAAGAAGCCTTGGGAATCAAGCCGACATCTTCCGAGAACATCGTGAACAGACAACGCATCAGGAAGTGCGCTACCACATCGGGTGCATGCCCGATCCGCTCTAACTGGGTGGAAATACCTGCCAGGTAGCCCGCTAGCTCCCGCGTTACCCGGGCGGCCCGTCGGGTGGGATCCAGTTCCTGTGGCGCCAGGAAGATTTGTCGTAACAGCGCCTGATTACGTTCCTCCGCCAGGGCCGCAAGTGTCAGGCGGAAGCGGGACTGATCCGGGAACGGGATGAACGAGTCGCCGATGCCGGCAAAATTGCTGTAGATGTCGATGCAGTACCCGACATCCACAACTAAGATGAAGGGAGGCCGCGGCTCCTCTGAAGGCAGGGCCCGCACGTAGTTCAAGGCCTGTTGACGAGCCGTCTGCATGACCTGCTCCCATTTGGCCGTGCCCCGGGTAGCATGACCCGACCGGCGCTTCTCGGGAGCTAAACCCAGTTCACGCCGGTCCTGAGGTCCTGAGGTCCTGAGGTCCTGAGGTCCTGAGGTCCTGAGGTCCTGAGGTCCTGAGGTCCTGAGGTCC
>NZ_JAJADQ010000020.1 GCF_020447315.1 Hymenobacter nitidus | reverse complement strand
GCCCCCTTTTTTCGTTCAAGGCCGCTGACTCCGGCGAAGTGTTTCTGCCAGCAGGCTGGAAGAGAACTTCTTAGCTGAGTAGATTGGTTCGACAATGGCTAAGATTTTTTGGATAGGGCAAGTGATGGGCTGCGGCAAGGGAATGAAGCTACACTTGCATCCTTATCAGATCATCTCCACAGACCGTTATTGTGCAGGCTCATGGCATTCTGTTATGGAGAGCACTCAGGCTATTATAATGTAGTATACTCCTACTTGGGGATGGAACCAGTTTCAATGCTATAATGATGCCCGTAGCAGCTAATAGCACAAAAGAGCATCCCAACCTGCTGTTCAAAAGCGGCTAAGATACTCTTTATGAGTGCGGTGCTTGCTTACTTTAGTGCGGCTTGGTTAGGGTCGCTCCTGATTTCGCTAGGGAAGTGGCTCCTTCATCCTCAGAAATCGGCTTTCACTCCTATGCCCAACACCAGAATCTGTCCTAGCGTCAGGCCTTTGGTATTTGTGAGGTAGCTATGTAGGTAAAGATCGTTGGAGCTCAAGTCGTAGTAGAGGGACAGGTTGCGAGGGCGACCATTGGCTTTGGCAGGCCGCACGTAGGTAACGCGCCCTCCGGCCAGTGGACCGTAGCGGGTATCGGAGGAAAACCAGTAGTAGTCGCGGGTATATTGGCCACGCTCTTCATCGTTGAGAGTGCCGTGGGTATAGCTGAAATAGGCGCCGACGGATACTGGCTTGATTTGCCATTTGTCGGAAAGGCGTACCGTGAACGGCGAGTACAGGAGTTTTGCCGAAGCCAGGGTAAGCGTGGAGCCGGCGAACCGCTTGGGCACATAGCCTAAGAGGATATCGGTATCTACCTTATTGTTGAAGTAGGTATAGCCTGCACCGGCCGATACCATACCGATACCACCCGCTACCTGCAACACCAAGTGGCGCGGCCGGTACCAGGGCTGAGGCTCTCCGGAAGCAGGGGCCACGGGTACTTCGGGCTCGGAAGCTAAAACGCAGGAGGGGGCAAGCAGGGCAGCAACCAGCGCAAGACGAGTGAAGGGGCGCTGAGTCATTAGAACTTGATTTGTTTTACGCGGAATTGTTTGTCGCCCCATACGGAGACGACCATGTAGCGGCGCTCAGAGAAGGCGTCGGAGTTGACGTACCAGACGCCGTCGTTGTAGGGCTGCCCAATGCTGGAGCTATGGCGGTGGCCGTTCATCTCAAATACCAGGTTTTTGGCTTCGCGCAGTGCTTGGGCGTAGGGCTGCCGTACAGTGGGGTCGAAATCTTCATCCTGCGGAGGTACGTGCGAAATCACAATCTGGCGGCGGGCTCCCTGCAGGTCGCGGAGCTGCTGATTAACCCAGGGCATGTTGGGAATCTGCCCATCAAAGTTGTACTCACGGCCGTTGGTATCAGCCATGATGAACTTCGTGTCGCCGTAGATAAAGGAGTAGTTCAGGGGGCCAAAAATCTGCTTGTAGGCTTCGCGGCCATTACCGACTTGGTCGTGGTTGCCGATTACGGTCAGGTAGGGCACTTTCAGGGTGCGCAGCTTCTCATTCACCCAGCGCATCTCCTTGGCCAGACCGAAGTCGGAGATGTCGCCGGCTACTACCAGGAACTGGATGCCGGGCTGCTGATTGACGCTGGCCACGAGGTCGTCGGCATCGTCGTAGTAGCGCTGGGAATCGCCGGTAAACACGAAGCGGAGCGTATCACCAGCGGGCAAGGGCATTTGACCAAGCCGGGCCAGGTTTTTCTCCGTCAGGTCGCGCTCATTGGATGGGGCGCGGTAGTCGTTGGGGCTGAATTCGAGCAGGTCGCAGCTACTGATGGTGCAAGCAGCGGCCAGTAGCAGAAGGGAAGTGTGGGTTCGGGAGCGTAACGCGTGTAACATGGCCTCGGCACAATAGCGGCAAAAGTGGCCTGTTCAACTGCGAATAGGTCCGGCGCTGTATACTGAGGAAGGTTACCGCTGGTTTTCACTGCCTAAGCTGAAGCATACAGTATAGAGCAGCCACGTTTCCCAATATGGCCGGTGAGTGCCGCTTTAAAAACGGTGAACACCTCTTATAGAGGACAAACCAGTTTTAACTTTCTTCTAATGTCGCTTGAAAAAGCAGTGTTATCTTTCTGTTAAGCCTCTAATCCGCCTATTCATCTAGGTACTGATGCACGAATTTGATGGCCATGGAGCCTTCACCCACGGCCGAGGCGACGCGCGCCATAGCCCCAGCCCGACTGTCGCCGGCGGCGAAGATGCCGGGCACGCAGGTTTCGAGCAGGTAGGGCTCCCGGTGGTGCTTCCAGCTGGTGGCAAAACGCGGGTCGGCTACCAGGTCGCGGCCGGTGAGCAGGAAACCTTTGGCGTCGCAGAGGGCCAGGGAGCAAATCCACTCGGTGCTGGGCTTGGCCCCGATGAAGACAAACAGCGCACGGGCCGGCCGCACTTCCAGCTGGTCATGGTTCTGAATTACGACTTCTTCCAGATGATCCTGCCCGCGCACTTCGCGCACCTGGGTGAAGGGCAGAATCTCGATGTTGGGCGTCTGGCTGATCTGCTCGATGAGGTAGGCCGACATAGAGGCCGCCAACGACTCGCCGCGAATCAGGATGAAGACCCGGCGGGCGTAGCTAGCCAGATACATGGCCGCCTGGCCGGCCGAATTGCCGCCTCCTACTATATATACGTCTTGCTGGTCGCAGGAGCGGGCCTCGGTGCGGGCGGCTCCGTAGTACACGCCCGCGCCCGTGAGGCCGTCGATGCCGGGCACCTCCAGGGTGCGGTAGCTCACACCCATCGTCAGGACCACGGCGCGGGTACGCACCTCGCTACCGTTGGCCAGGGTCAGGACTTTGTAGCCATCCTGCACGCAGAGGCTAGTTACTTCCTGGGGAGCCAGCATTTCGGCGCCCAACCGAATGGCCTGACTCCAGGCCCGGTGGGCCAACTCGGCCCCGCTTAGACCAGTCGGGAAGCCCAGGTAGTTTTCGATGCGGGAGCTGGTGCCGGCCTGCCCACCCGGCGACTGACGCTCGATAATCAGGGTTTTCAGGCCTTCCGAAGCTCCATATACCGCCGAAGCCAGTCCCGAGGGGCCGGCGCCGATGACGACGACATCATACAGCTCCTGCGAGGCCTTGGATGCCAGGCCCATGCGCTCGGCCACGGCGGCACGCTGCGGACGGGATAATGCCGAGCCGTCCTCAAAGACGACAACGGGCAGGTCGGCAGATGTGAAGCTGGTACTGTTGAGCAGGAGTTGGGCCTCGGGGTTAGCCTCAAAGTCGAGCCATTGGTAGGCTGCCATGTAGCCGGCCAGGAAATCTTTAAGCTCGTGGGAAAGCGGGGACCATTGGAAGCCGATAAGCCGCAACCCCTGAAAGCGGGGCCGGTACTGCGCCTGCCAAGCCGCCAACAGGTCGTGGAGGGTGGGGAAGAGCAGCTCCTGGGGCGGGTCCCAGGGCTTCATTAGGTAGTGGTCGAGGCGGGCGTTGTTGATGGCCCGGATGGCGGCTTCGGTATCGGCATAGGCCGTGAGCAGCACGCGCTTGGCGTCGGGGTAGATGCCGCGAGCCTGTTCGAGCAGCTCTACGCCTTCCATTTCGGGCATGCGCTGGTCGGCCAGAATCAGGGCCAGGGGCTCTTCGCGGGCTTTCAGCTCGCGCAGGGTTGCCAGGGCCTCGGCACCGGAAGAAGCCCGCAGCACCCGGTAGTCGCGGCGAAACTCGCTGCGCAAGTCCCGGTCGATGGCGCCCAGAACCTGGAGGTCGTCGTCCACGGCGAGGAGAATGGGTTTCTTTTCCATGAGGATTGAAGGCTAGGAAGAGGCCAGAAGCCGTCTTGGTTTTGTCTAAAATTCAGCTTGCTCCGAAGTTCATAAAGGGAGCAGCCTTGAGCGAAGGCAGAGCGAACCTACTCCGAACTCACCCCGAAGAGGGAGCATAGAAAAATTCCTATTAAGCACCCACCGGCAGCCACACGCAGAACTCGGTGCGGCCGGGCTGGGAGTGTACTTCCAGCCGCCCGCCGTGGTTGCGGACGATGCGCTGGGCAATATCAAGGCCCAGGCCGGTGCCTTCGCCGGCCTGCTTGGTGGTGTAGAAGGGCTCGAAGATGCGGGGCAGGACCTCGGGGGCAATGCCGGAGCCATTATCGATGACGAAGACGCGTACGAAATTCCCTTCCAGAGACGTGCGCAGGGTGATTTCGCCCCCGACCGGCAGCGCGTCGATGGCATTATCGAGCAGGTTGGTCCAGACCTGGTTGAGGCTGCTGACCTGGCCGTGAATGGCCGGCAGCTGGGGGGCGTAGTCGCGCACGAGGCGGATGTTTTTGGCCCGCAAGGCAAAGCCCAGGATATTCAAGGTGCTTTCCAGCCCGGTCTTCAGTTCCAGGGTAGCATAGTCGCCGCCACGGTCCATGTGGGAGTATGTTTTCACATTCTGTACGAGGGTGCTGATGCGGGCCCCGCTTTCCTGCACATCATGAATCAGGCGCATCATGGTGAGCTGACCTTCCAGCCAGGCAAAGGCCGCGGGCAAAGCGGCCGGCGGCAGGGCCGCGCCCACGGGCTGCAGTTGCTCCAAGGTCAGGCCGGCTTCCATCAGGCCGGCGGCCAGGCGGTAGCCGTCGGGGATGCCCTGGGCTTCCAGCCAGTCGGCTATTTCATCTTCCCGGTCAGCGCAGGCCAGCGCCGACATAACGCCGGTGGGCGACTCGCCCGGCACGGCCAGGGACGTGAGAGCCTCCAGGGCGGCGGGGGTGGGGCAATGCTGCACCAGGTTCAGCAGCAGGCTCGGCTTGGCGGTGGCCCGCTCGCGCAGAGCTTCGGCGCCGCGGGCAATGGCGGCAGCGGGGTTGTTCAGCTCGTGGGCCAGCCCGGCGGCGAGCTTACCCAGGGCCCGCAGCTTTTCGTCGCGCTCCTGGCCGCGGGCCTCGTCGCGGGCCCGGTCGCTCATCAGGCTTACCAGGCGCTGCACCAGCTCAGGACTGACTTGTTCGAGCTCGGGAAAGAAGTTGCGGTGCAGCAGAAACAGCACTGTGCGACCCACAGCCAGCCCGTAGCCGCTCACGGTGCGCAGCCGGGAGTAGGGCAGCACTCCGCTGATATGGCCCGCATCAACCCGGAAAATGGGCTCCCGCTGCCCGTTGCGCACGTCGTAGTACTGCAGGCCGCCGCTCAGCACCGCCATCATGTAGTGGGCTTCGTCGCCGGGCTGGACGACCACCTCATCGGGGGCAAACACACGCTGCTCGCCGTGGCCCAGGAGCCAGTTCAGGGTTTCGGGGGGCAGCCCCACAAAGGTGGGTACAGCCAGCAGATCGGGGGGCAGAAGAGCAGCAGCCATGACTAGAATATATCGATCAGAAAGAATATAACAAAGAATTGGCGCCTTTGCCTGCTGGCTGCAGTTGCTGCCAGCCTAAACCGGCGGGCCGGGAAGCCGCTACGCAGGTCGCCCCGCCGCGGCCGAACGTGCGGGCGCAGTTCGGCCGCGGCGGGGCGACGAATGGGCAACGCCCCGGGGCTTACTGCCCCGTTGCCGGAGCAGCCGGGGTTTCGCAGTTGTCGGGCTTCAGGTCGGCGTTCTTCTTTTTATAAGTCGACTCCGTTACTTCCGTAAAAGCCATTTTCACGGTCATCAGGCGGGTTTTCACGTCGCCCTGAATGTAGTACACCTTGCCCGCCTCCAGGTTCAGGTCGAACTTGTCCTGATCGGGCAGATTCAGGCCGCCCGCTACCGAGGTAAACGAGGTTTCGCCGGGCTTGAGCGTACTCACGAAGTAGCGCTTGTTGCTGAGGCGGCACAGCTCGACGCCGTTGGCACGCACGGTGAAGTTGGTGGCCGCCTGCCCCAGCATGGGAGGACGGTAGAAGACCACGGTGGCCATTTCGGGTGTGGGGGTAGGCAGGGGGCCCTGGGCGTAGCAGGTGCCGGAAGCTACGGCCAGTAGCAGGCCGGTGCAGAGTGCGTAGCGCATATGCGGTGGAAAAGGATAAAGATTGTAGCTCCTAAATATAGGATTCGCCCCGCGTCCCGCCCGCTACGGCGCTGCTTTTCCCGCCGATTTATTTACGCCTTCTGCCTCGGCAGGGCTCAGGTCATTAATTCAGCCCAGCCGACGGAGCCGCGGACGGTCCGGCCAGCGGGCTTAAAACCAGCAAAAACTCCGTTCTTACCAAACTATTTAGTCGCATTGCGCATTTCTTTAGTTTACCCTTCGCTTCATTCATGGCCAAGCTCAAGACTCTCTATTTCTGTCAAAAATGTGGTGCCCAGTCGGCTAAGTGGATAGGCCGGTGCCCGTCCTGCGGCGAGTGGAATACTTACGTCGAAGAGGTTATCCAGAAGGATGACACCCAGGCGGCCGGCTCCTGGAAGCCCCCGACGTCGAGCCCCGGCGGCAAAACTGTGGCCAAGCCCCGCGTTATCGGCGAGATTCACTACGAGGAAGAGTCGCGCTTCGATACCAACGATGGGGAGTTGAACCGCGTGCTGGGCGGAGGCCTCGTGCCGGGCTCTCTGGTACTCATCGGCGGCGAGCCGGGCATTGGCAAAAGCACCCTGATGCTGCAGATTGCCATGAGCCTGCAGCAGATGAAGGTGCTTTACATCTCGGGCGAGGAAAGTGAGCAGCAAATCAAAATGCGCGCCGAGCGGCTGGGCCCCCAGCACCCGCAGTGCTACATCCTGACCGAAACCAACACCCAGAACATCTTCAAGCAGATCGACCAGCTCCAGCCCAACGTGGTTATCGTCGACTCCATCCAGACCCTGCACTCGGGCCTCGTGGAGTCGGGGGCGGGCTCGGTGAGCCAGGTGCGCGAGTGCACGGCCGAGCTGCTCAAGTTTGCCAAGGAAACCGGCGTGCCGGTGCTCATCATCGGCCACATCACCAAGGACGGCTCCATTGCCGGCCCTAAGATTCTGGAGCACATGGTGGATACCGTGCTGCAGTTTGAGGGCGACCGGCACCTCTCGTACCGTATTCTGCGCACGACCAAAAACCGCTTCGGCAGTACTTCTGAGCTGGGCATCTACGAGATGCAGGGCACCGGCCTGCGCCAGGTGAGCAACCCTTCGGAGATTCTGCTCAGTCAGCGTACCGAGAGCCTGAGCGGCATGGCCATCGGGGCCACGCTGGAAGGCAACCGGCCCCTGCTGGTGGAAGTGCAGGCCCTCGTGACGCCGGCTACTTACGGCACGCCCCAACGCTCGGCCACGGGCTTCGACGCCAAGCGCCTGAACATGTTGCTGGCCGTGCTCGAGAAGCGTAGCGGTCTGCGCCTGGGCCAGCACGACGTGTTCCTCAACATTGCCGGCGGCCTACGCCTCGATGACCCGGCCCTGGACGTGGCCGTGTGTGCGGCGGTGGTATCGTCGCTGAACGATTTGCCGATTCCGGGCAACGTGTGTTTGGCGGCGGAAGTAGGCCTGAGCGGGGAAATCCGGGCGGTGAGCCGGCTGGACCAACGGCTGTCGGAAGCCGAAAAGCTGGGCTTCAAGGAAATGTACATCTCCCAGTTCAACGCCCGCGGATTAGATCTGGCCCGCTACGGCATTCGGGCTCAGCCAGTAGGCCGGTTGGATGAAGTGCTGAGCGGATTATTTGGGTAAAACCTTCAAAACCTTGGTTCTGAGCGGGCGTTACGAAAAAAGCCATAATCTGGATTGGACTTTCTCAACCCTAATGCCGTATCTTCGGTATAAGAATTGGCTTTTCCCGCGAAATGCTATTGCTATGAGACTTTTTATAGCGTAGTGCAGTTAAAAAGCTAACTCCCTGATTGACTAGCGCTTGACCCTACCTCTCCCGATGGCATATTCTCTCCGCTCCTGTATACCTCGCCTGCTCGTAGGCGCGCTGCTGGCTTTTCCTCTGGCTGGCAAGGCGCAAGGTACCGTAGTACTGACGGGTAAAATCAGCAGTAAAACGGCCGACACGGTGGCGGTATCGGTACGGGAAAACCCACTGGACCCTAAGGAGCAGATTACCTACGCCCGGGTTGATAACCGCGGGGAGTTTCGGCTGGCTCTGAACGTGAACGGCCCTACCCGAGCCGACCTCGTGTACGGCGACGATGTGGCCGGCCTGTTTCTGGAGCCCGGCAACACGATGGAAATCCGCTTCAAGGGTAAGGATATGTCTTCCTCGGTGAGCTACAAGGGCAAAGGCGCGGCGGCCAACACGTACCTGGCCGAGCTGGATGAGCGGTTTATTGAGAATGACGGGTTCCAGGTGCTGCCCGACAACATCAACCTCTACGAGGCACCTTTCCTCTCTTTTCTGGACTACCGGCGCAAGGAGGAAAAGAAGTTTTTGGAGAACTACTCCCAGGACAACGAGCTGAGCCCGGCATTCAAGGAGTACGCCAAGGCTGAAATTGACTACAGCTACGCCAATGACCGGCTCACCTTCCAGGATTTGCGCGAGCAGGTGGTAGCCACGGAAAGCCGGCTGAAAATGACGCCGACTTACTACGAGTTTCTCAACGACAAGGCCCTGGTGAACAACCCCGGCGCGCTGCAGAACGAGCAGTACCAGGAGTTTTTGCTCAACTACATTCACCACCTGGCCATTTCCAGCAACCACCAGCGCTCCGACCCGGACTTCTACCAGGTGTGCTATGATATGGCCAAGAAGCAGTTGGCCGACCCGGTGCGGGCCATTGTGATGGGCCGGGTGCTGCAGGAGTCGTTCCGGTTCGGGCACGTGAAGCAGTCGGCGGCTATGCTGGAAAACTACCGCGGCGTCGATACCAAGAATCAGTTCTACCCGGTTCTGCAGCACGACTTTGAAACGCACAAAGCCTTTGCCATCGGGGCTCCCGCGCCTACGTTCAAGCTTATTTCCTCTACCGGCGATAGTGTCACGCTGCGGCAGTTTGCCGGCAAGCTGGTGTACATCAACTTCTGGCGGACCACCAGCGGCCTGTGCCTGCGCGACCTGCCCTACGCGGCCGACCTAGCCAAGAAGTTCGACGGCAAGAACATCGTGTTTCTGAACGTGGCCCTGGATGAGAACGAGCCGGCCTGGAAGCAGTTGGTCGTGGGCAAAAAGCTGCCGGGCGTGCACGTGCGGGCCGCGGGTGGTATGCGCTCGGCCATTGCCAAAGCCTACGCCCTGCAGGATGTGCCGGCCTATTTCCTGCTGGCCGAAGACGGCACTTTCCTCAATACCAAGCCCAAGCGCCTGAGCAGCCGCGCCGCCGTGGACGAAATCAAGGAGTCGTTTGGCAAAGCTTCTACCTACAGCAGCACCATGCCCGCCTCGTCCGGCAAATAGCCCGGGGTGCCACAACGATATTATCCTCAACGCCTTCCGAAAGATTTCGGGAGGCGTTTTTGTTGAAGTCCAGGTAAAAAGCCGCTTTCCGGAGCTACGGCGTGAGCCGCGCGCCAAACTCTTTTGCCGGCGCCGGGGTTACTTGCCGCACTTCGGTCTCTGTTCCCGACCTTTGCCCCGCATGGCTTCTACTCTCACCGACGGTCTGAATTTCCTTTCCAAGCTTACCCCGCGCCGGGCGCTGAATACGGCGCAGGTGGTGGGTGGCTACGCCCTGAGCAAGCTCACGGGCAAGGCCCGGCACTGGGGGCTGCCGCTGGCCCTGAGCTTTGAGCCCACGACCAGCTGTAACCTACGCTGCCCGGAGTGCCCCAGTGGCCTGCGCAGCTTCACGCGCCCCACCGGCATGCTGCCCGACGAGCTGTTCAAGCGCACCATCGACGAGGTGCACAAGCGGCTGTGGTACCTGATTTTCTACTTTCAGGGAGAGCCGTACCTGCACCCCAACTTCCTGGACCTGGTGAAGTATGCGGCCGACAAAGGCGTTTATACCGCCACCAGCACCAACGCCCACTACCTCAACGACACCAACGCCCGCCGCACCGTGGAGTCGGGCCTCGACCGGCTGATTATTTCCCTCGACGGCACCACCCAGGAAGTGTACCAACAGTACCGGGTGGGCGGCAAGCTGGACAAGGTGCTGGAAGGCACCAAGAACGTGGTGAAGTGGCGCAAAGAACTGAAATCCAGCACTCCTCGCATTATTTTCCAGTTTCTGGTGGTGCGCCCCAACGAGCACCAGATCGACGAAGCCAAGCAGCTGGCCAAAGACCTGGGCGTAGACGATGTGTGGTTCAAGACGGCCCAGATCTACGACTACGAGCAAGGCTCCCCACTCATCCCGACCATCGACTACTACTCGCGCTACGAGAACAACAACGGCACCTGGAGCATCAAGAACAAGCTGGTGAACCACTGCTGGAAGATGTGGCACAGCTGCGTGATTACCTGGGATGGCCTAGTGGTGCCCTGCTGTTTCGATAAAGACGCCGAATACCGCCAGGGCGACCTGAAAACCGAAACCTTCCGTCAGCTCTGGCACGGCCCCAAGTACCAGCAGTTCCGCTCCTCCCTGCTCAAAGGCCGCGACCAGATCGATATGTGCCGCAACTGCACCGAGGGCACGAAAGTGTGGGGGTAGGTGGGGTGGTGATTTAGTGAGTTCGATGTTCAATATCGCGCAAGTAGCGCCAACAGAACGGCAACTCACTAAATCACGAAGTCGCTAAATCACATTACTCCGTCCAGGGATACATATCCGGGGGCGTGTGTTCGGCTACTTTGGTGGGTAGGGGATGCAGGGCCTGGGTCTGGTCGAGGAACAGGAAGGCGTCGTAGCGCTCGGCCATCAGGGAAGGCACATAGTTGCTGAATTGCTCGAACTCGGGGCGGTAGACGACGCCAATGGCCCGGTGGCCGAAGGTTTGCCTCATGGCAGCGGTGCCTTTCAGTTCCGAAGACAACAGCAGCGCATTTTCGCCCTGCAGCTGCTGATGCAGCACGTCTTCCCAGGAGCCGCGGGTTGCTTTGGGCATCACTATTTCCTCGAAGGGCGCGCCCCACTTCTTACCCGCAATAACGCTGCCCTGGTAGGAGCCGAAGCCCACGGCAAACACCTTGTCGCGGCCGTACATCTGGCGGGCCAGCTGGCCGATATTGATGGTATTGTCGCGGGCCATATCGGTGTAGCGGGCGTCACCGATGTGGGTGTTATGCTCCCAGACAATGGCTTTGCTGTGGGGGCCGTGCAGGTCGAGCAGGCGGGAGAGGGTTTCCATCATGTGGCCGTCGCGCACGTTCCAGGAGGCAGGGCCGCCCTTAATCATGGCGCGGTAGTAGCGCTCGGCATTCACGGTCACCAGCGCGTTTTGTTCGGCAGCAAACGCTGTTTCACGCTCCAGACCGGCCGGAATGGTGGTATTGCGCAGCTGCCGGCGCAGGCTTTGCAGCATGTGAGTCACTTCGTCCTGGCAGTCATCCGAGACGAAAGCCACGGCTTGGGCATATTCCTGAGGGTCGTCGCCGTAGGGTTCGAAGCAGCGGAAGGCCCGTTGAGCCGCCGCCACGGCTCCATCACCCTGCTTCTGAACGTAGCGCAGAATTTCCTGCAAGGATTCCCAGAGGCTATACACGTCGAGGCCGTAGAAACCGATGCGCTCAGCCAGGGGCCGCGCCCGGTTGTGCGCGTGCTGCCAGTCGACCAGCGAGGCTATTTCCCAGTTGCCCCACATCCAGGTCGGCCAGCGGTTGAAGGTTTGCAGGAGTTGCGCGGCACTGCCATATTTCACGGTATCCTGCTTGATGGCGCAGTTCACCTCGAAGCAGTCGGGCCAGTCGCCTTCCACGGCAATAAAGTCGAATCCTTTCTCCTGAATAAGCCGCTTGCTGAGGGCCATTCGCCACGTGTAATACTCGTGGGTGCCGTGGGAGGCCTCGCCCAATAATACGATGCGGGCGTCGCCGATGGCAGCCAGTACGGCGTCGAGGTCGGCGGTGGAGCGAAGCGGGTGGGGGGGCAGGGTCGTCTTCACAGTTGAGGTTGGCTGGAGTGAAAACACAAAAACGCGCCCTGGCGAAGCCAAAGCGCGCTTTGTTGAGCTTACAGGCCTATTTGTGGGCCTTCTTCAGGTTTTTGCCAAGGTCTTCCACCTTGGTCAGAAACTCTAGGGAGTCCGAGTCGGCGTAGGTACCGTAGGCCGACGAAATCGTGCCGCGCACACCGTCGTTGCACTCGATGGCGTAGAGAATCGACATATCATCGGGGTCACTTTCGCCTTCGAAGCGGTAGAAATCAACGATGGTTACTTCCTCGGGGCCGTAGCTTTTCTTGATATCGGAGCGGAACGAGCACAGACGGCCGTCCTTAACGGTAAAGTCTTCGGTGAAGCCATCCGCATCAAGCTTCTTCTCAACATTTATCAGGGAACGTTCTTCTTCTTTGTCTTGCATGGTCGTAGGGGTTCGGGTTGGAAGGGCAGCGTTTGGAAGGGAAGGGGCCATAAAACAAAGCCCCCGTGCCTGCTATACGCAGCGGGCACGGGGGCAGGTTGTCCGAAGTTGAAAAGGGCGGGTTATTGCGTTGCGGCCCGGGCCGCAGCCGTTTCAATGGTCTTTTGCAGCCGGTCGACGTCGATGGTACCGCAGGCACCGCCGCAGCCCTTGGCGCAGCCCGTAGCCGTCTTGACAAAGAAGGCCCGCCAGAAAATGCGGCCGACATAGAACGTAGCGGCCACGAACAGCAGGGCGATAATGAGGTATTGCAGCATCATAACGAGCACAAAACTACGACGAAGCCGGAAAAGTTTAGGGATGGTGGGCTTAATGTGCTCAGGGGCCCATGTGTTTTGAATGTGCTAAATGCGGGTAATGTGTCCTTGCGAGGCGGTCAGACATCCCGCGCAAGGACACGAGCATTAGCACTTCAGCACATCCATTATTAGCGCATTCAATACGCATTACGCCACACTATTTCCAGAACTCCCGGATGGTTTGCTGCATCTGCTCGTGCACGCGGCCGTTGCTGGCTACCACCTGGCGGCCGAAGAGCGGGTCGCCTTCTTCCAGAAACTGCGTGACGCGGCCCCCGGCTTCGCGCACCAGTAGAATGCCGGCCGCTACGTCGTAGGAGTTGAGGTTGAACTCGAAGAAGCCCTCGAAGCGGCCGGCAGCCACCCAGGCCAAGTCGGCGGCGGCCGAGCCTACGCGGCGCACGCCGTGGGTGCGCTGCATAAAGGCCCCCAGAATCTGCAGATACTCATCGAGCTGGCCGAAATGGGTATAGGGAAAGCCGGTGGCAATCAGGGACTGGCTTAGCGTATCGGCTTCGGACACGCGGATGGGCTGGTCGTTGCAGAACGCGCCGCCGCCGCGAACGGCCCGGAAGGTTTCGTCGCGCGTAACTTCGTAGACGACGCCCGCCGCCAGCTCGCCGTGGTGCAGCAGGCCTACGCTCACGCAGTAGCAGGGCAGGCCGTGCACGAAGTTGGTGGTGCCGTCCAGCGGGTCGATAATCCAGGTGTACTCGGTGCCGGCGCTGGTAGCCAGGCTGTTGCCGCCGGTGGTACCCTCCTCGGTGATGAAGCCCGCTTCGGGCAGCAACTCCCGCAACCCGGCCACGAGCAGACGCTCGGTTTCCTGATCCACGTAGGAAACCAGGTCGTGCTTGCCTTTCATCTCGACGCGGCTGCGGTCAAAGGAAGCGGCTTCTTGGCGAATAAACTGGCCGGCGCGGCGGCATACCTCGGCCAGGCCGAAGCTGAGTTGGGTGAAATCGGTCATAGGGATGCAATACTCCGGACGCGGGCCCGGGGTTAGGTTCATGTAGTCGTTAGCGCATTTGCACCAGCAGCAGGGCCGAATACGCGGCTACCACGATAATAACGGCTCGGCGTATAGTGCGGCCAGTGGTGGTTCGCCAGGTGTCGTCGATGTTGGGGCGCGGCTTGCCCAGCAGGTCTTTGCCCTCGCCCATGCGGTAAAACCAGAACATCAGAGTGTAGAAAAACAGCGGCAACAGAGATTCCATGGGGTCAACAACAGGTTATTCGGGGCGGAAATCTACCCATTGTCCAGCAAGAAGCTTTTCAAACTGCCCCCATTGCGGATTACCTTCCGGCCTTTCACGCGCACCAGTGCTATCCAATCCTGCTGGCAATGCTCCAGGGGGTCGGGAATAGGTTGCCAGTCGGCGGCGGTAACGTGGTACTTGTCGGCTGCCGCGGCTTCGGCCACCGTCTCAAACCATTCATCACCCGAGCTGGGGCCGTCTTCCAGCTTATCGAACATGAATAAGTACACGCCATTGGCGCCGTCGTCATGCATGATGAGCCGCACGACGACCGATGCTGGCTGCGGAACCTGGGCAAGTTTCCTCATGCCGGGCGGGCTACGGGCTCAGCGGCCACCAGCTTAGCTCCAAGTCGGCGGTTCAGGGCCTTCACCAGCAAAGCCAGCAGCAATACTACCGCCAGCACCTGCGTGGCGGCCCCGATCAGCTCGCCGTAGCGTACATAGAAGGTCAGCTCGGTATTGAGGTGTACGGTGGCGCGGCTGGCGGTGGGAATCCAGGCGGTTTCGCGCTGGAACATCTCACCCTTCTGGTTGATGAAGCCCGTGAAGCCGGTATTGGCCGAGCGGGCCAGGTCGCGGCGGGTTTCGATGCTGCGCAGGGCGCCGTAGCGCAGCAGCTGCCGGTAGCCGGGCGAGTCGTGCCACCAGGCGTCGTTGGTAAACAAGCCCAGCAGGGTAGCGCCGCCCTTCACGTATTCGGCCGTAAAGTCGCCGTAAATGGATTCGTAGCAAATCAGCGGGGCCACGCGCAAGCCCGGCGCGCCGGCCGGGGCCGTAAACACGGTCCGCTCGTCCTGGCTACCGTAGCTGCCCACCGTGCCGCCCAGGTCGATGTGGGCAATAATGGACGTGAGCAGGGGCGGAATCTTTTCCACGCCGGGCACCAGCCGCGACTTATGGTAGAACTGGATGGGGGCCACCGCGTCGCGGAAATACGCGCCGCTGTTGAACACGTCGTAGTAGCCCATATCGTCGCGGTGGCGGGCCGTCACGCTAGCCGCCTCCTGGTTAGGGTACATCACCACGCTGGTAATGCCCGTGAGCAGGGCTACGCCGGGGTGCTGAGCCAGCCACTGCCGAATCCGGTTGATTTTGGGGTTGGCCTCAATCTGCTGCTCGAAGTAATACTCTTCCAGTGCCGTTTCGGGCCAGATAACCAGCTTGGTTTTGGGCGTCAGCTTCTGCTCGGAGAGCTTCAGCAGGCGGGTCAGCTGCTCGTCGTAGGGCACGAAGTTGGCCTTGCCCTGGAACTTCTCGGTATAGGGGTCCACGTTGGGCTGCACGACTACGACTTCCAGCGCGGGGCCCTGCTCCTGCACCCGGCTCCCGATAAACCAGGACAGCAGCAAGGGCAGTATTACGGCCAGCGCGGCCCCGGCCAGAAGCTTTTTGTCTGGCTTATCATCAGCGAGTTGGGCTCCGGAAGCAGGCTGCTGCAACGGACGGAAAAGCGCCAAGAACAGCAGCAGGTTTACCACCCACACCCACACCGAGCCGCCCAGAAAGCCGGTGTACTCATACCATTGCACGAAAGCAGTAGCTTCGGCAAAGCCGTTGCCGAGTGTAAGCCAGGGCCAGGTCAGGTCCCAGGTAAGGTGGAGCTGCTCGAAGGCAATCCAGAAGATGGGCAGGGACAAGTAGCCCAGCTTGGGGCCAAACAGCCGCTTGGTATGGTAGAAAGCCATGAGCGGGGCACTCATCATCAGGGCGTTACAGATAACGGCCGTGATGCCGCCGCCCAGTGTAGCGTGGCTTACCCACCAGGTCACGAAGGCATTCCAGAGCACCAGGGTGAGGTAGCTGTAGCGAAACACCTTCCAGCCGCTGCTGCCGCGCTGCACCAGCACCTGCTCCAGGCGCAGGTAGGGCACCCAGGCTACCAGCAGCAGCAAGGCCAGCGGCGCGGGGTGTACCGGCCAGCCAATCCACAACAGTGCCGCCGTGAGCAGCGCCAGCCCCGCCGGCCCCCACGTACTATTCCCGATTTCCTTGAACGACAACAACGATTTCGCCTTTAATAGAGGTACGTCCCGCAAACTCGGCGGCCAGTTCGGCCAGCGTCCCATTCACGGTTTCTTCGAATAATTTGGTTAGCTCCCGGCTCACGGAGGCCAGCCGCTCGGGCCCAAAGGCCTCACTCAGCTGCTCCAGCGTCTTGACGATGCGGTGGGGCGACTCGTAAAAAATCATGGTGCGGGTTTCGGGCTGCAATTCCCGGATGCGGGTCTGGCGGCCTTTCTTCACCGGCAGAAAGCCTTCGAAGGTAAACCGCTCGGCCCCGAATCCCGACTTGAGCAGCGCCGGCACGAAGGCCGTGGCCCCGGGCAGACACTCCACCTTCAGCCCCCGAGCCAGGCACTCGCGCACCAACAAAAAGCCGGGGTCAGAAATTCCGGGCGTGCCCGCATCCGATACTAGGGCCATCTTCTCGCCTTTCTCAATCCGGTCGAGCACGCGCTGTACGGTCTGGTGCTCGTTGTGGAGGTGGTAGCTGAGCATGGGCTTTTTCAAACCCAGGTGTTGCATCAGCCGGCCGCTGGTGCGGGTGTCTTCGGCCAGCACCACATCTACCTCGCCCAGAATGCGGATGGCCCGCAGGGTAATATCCTCCAGGTTGCCGATGGGCGTGGGCACGAGGTACAGAACGGTAGGCGTTTCAGACTGATCAGACATAAAGACAAAGGTAGCACGCCGCTGCCCGACTGGTAGCAGTCTTGAAAGCGGCTACTTGAAAAGTAAGCTTGTCTGAGCTCAGCTTACGCCGTGCCGCCCGGCTACGGCATCAATGGCGGCGGCCAGCTTATGGTCGCGCTTCGTGACGGTGTTGCCCGCATCGTGGGTACGCAGGCGGAACTCGACCCGATTGTACTCGTTGGCCCACCACGGATGATGGTCCAGCCGCTCGGCTTCGGCGGCTACCTCGGTCATGAAGGCAAAGGCCGCTTGGAAGTCGGCAAACTGGAAGGTGCGGGTCAGGCTGTTGTCGTGTTCGGTCCACATAGGCGGTTGCTTAAGTAAGTGGTTGGCGGTTCGGCAGGGTCATCGGCACCAACCGCAGCCGGCCGCTGAGCCACGGGTGGCAATGCGCTTCAGTGAGAAAGCGGCATTCATCCTAGCACCCGCAGTTTACACCGATTTGCGGCAGCACAAAGCAAAACCCTAAGCCGAAAAACCTAGTACACTTCCCTACCACCCCAACGAACCCAAACAACCGACCCCTATGGCTATTGACCCCAATGACCGCCCCGTGCGGGTCATCAACGACGACACCACCAACGAGGAGTTTCAGGCCGGACATATTATCCCCGGAGCTGATCCACCCAAGAATGAGGCGGCCCGCGGCGGCTTCGGCAACCGCGAAGGCAAGGAAGGCTACGGCACCGACAGTGGCACGGGCAGCACAGCCGTTTCGGTAAACGAAGACGCCGACCGTCCCGACCACCCCGCTGATAACATGCGCACCGCCGACGAAGGCGCCGACCAGCGTCCCAACCAGGATCTGCCCTCGGACGACGACCTCGACCAGCGCCGCGTGGCCCCGCCCGCTAATGAGCTGGACGCCGACGACCGCCGCGGCCGGGATGAGATGCAGAACCCCAACTCCCGTGTGGGCATGGGCCAGATGGAGCAGGTGCAGCCCGACCCCTCCAAGGTAGGCGCCACTACCCAGACCAACGCCGAGCTGACGGACCCCAACGCCACCGATACGGCCATCGACCAGTAAACCGGCTTCGGAGTTGGCCCGTAGGGGCTTACTCCGGGTCCGGCCTTGGTTTATTTTTTCTATTGCATTGTTTTTCAACTCACTAAACCGAAGAACGCCATGCCCTACAAAAGCAATAATACCAATCAGCAGTCCAAGGAAAACCACGGCAGCCCCACGCAAAGTGAGCAACCCAAAGGCACCGGCGACCTGCCCGTAAACAACCTCGACGAGCAAACCGAGGACCGGCTGGCTCAGGAAGCCCTGGATGCGCCCCAGCGCCACCCCAACCGCAACCTCGAAAAGCCCGACCTCGACAAGCCCCCCTATAGCTAAGCTCCGGCTTCCCGCCATAAACGAAGTGCAAAAGCGCCTGCCCCACGACCAGAACTCGTGCGGCAGGCGCTTTTGCTGTGTATGGATTTTGCCATTGCGCCCCGGTTTATCATTCGAAAACGGGTGTTGGTGTAATAAAATTTTGGTGGCTGGTGTCCGGGCGCACCTTCGTTGCATACCTCCACCAAAAGCAGCGCTCCGCTAGCCTTTTACATCCTACAGCCCTATGTTTTGTAAATCTCTACTCCGCACTCTGTTCGTTGCCGCTGCCGTTGTGGGGGCCACCTCTGCCGCCCAGGCCCAGCAGGAACACAAAACCTACGCCGACGGCTCGCTGAGCTCGTTGGGTATTGGCTCGGCTTACTCCACCAACCTGTGGAGCAGCTCCTACGTGGGCTTCAACCTGAGCAAGCAGA
>NZ_JAJADQ010000001.1 GCF_020447315.1 Hymenobacter nitidus | reverse complement strand
GTCCGCGAGGGCTTCAGCTTCGTGGACTTGAGCCAGTATGCGGGAGAGGACTTGGCGCGGGCCCTGGCGGGGGAGAAGCAGGCCGACCTGGCCCGGGGCTACGACCTGAGCAGAGGCTCCCAGATGCGCCTGCGCATTGTGCAGCTGACGGAGGATCAATACGAGTTCATCTGGAGCCACCACCATATTATTATGGATGCCTGGTGCTCGCGGCTGCTCACGCAGCAGTTTACCGAGCTCTACCAGGGCCAGGTCAGCGGGCAGCCCGTGCAGCTGCGCGAGCGGTACAAGTATGCCGACTACCTGCGCTGGCTCGACCAGCGCGACCCACAGGCCTCGCTCAGCTACTGGAAAGAGTTGCTGCAAGGCTACGAGCAAACGGCTGCCTTGCCGGCGCAGAAGACCGACCAGGAATTCAACCAGCAGGAAGCTTTCTTCCGGCTTGAAGATGCCGACTTTGCCTGCCTGCAGCAACTGAGTGAGCGACTGGGCGTGACGCTGAGCACGGCAGTGCAAAGTGCCTGGGGCGTGCTGCTGAGCCGCTACACCGGCTCCCAGGACGTGGTGTTTGGCACCGTAGTATCGGGGCGGCCCGGCGAGCTGCCCGGCGTTGAGGAAATGGTGGGCTTGTTTATCAACACCATTCCGGTGCGCGTGCAATATGGCCGCGAAACGACGGTGAAAGAGCTGATTCATCAGGTACAGAAGCTGCACATTGCCAGTGAGCCGCACCACTACGCGCCCCTGGCCGAGGTGCAGGCACAAAGCGTGCTGGGCCGCAACCTGCTCGACCATATTCTGGTGTTCCAGAACACGAATACGGAGGAAGCCACTGCTGCCGAGCCAAGCGCCGAAGCATCGACCCTGGACATTCTTAATAAGGAGTCCTTTGTCCAAACCAACTTCGACTTCAATTTCATTCTCTACCCTTCGGCTACGCAGCTGGCTTACCGCTTCCGCTTCAATGCCGCTAAGTACGATGCAGGCTTTATTGAGCGTCTGGGGCAGCATTTTCAGCAGCTCATCAAAGCCTTTGTGGCGCAGGCCGACCAGCCCGTGTTGGCCGCCAACTACCTGACCGAGCAGGAACAACAGCAGCTGCGGGCCCAGTTCGACGCCACCAGCCTGCTGCCCCGCACCGAGGAAACCGTCGTGTCGCTGTTCGAGGCCCAGGTAGCGGCCACCCCGGCTCAGATTGCCGTGGTCTTCGACGGGCAGCAGCTCAGCTACGCCGAGCTGAACAGCCAGGTAAACCAGCTGGCCAACTACTTCCGGGCGCAGGGAATCGGGGAGGGCGCCAAAGTGGCCTTCTGCCTGAACCGTCCCCTGGAGGCCCTGACCAGCCTGCTGGCAACGCTCAAAATCGGGGGCGCATACGTGCCCCTCGACCCGCAGTTTCCGGAGGCCCGCAAGGCCTTTATGCTGGAAGACTCGCAGGCCCTGCTGCTAGTGACTGATGCCGCCAACCAGGCCGCCTTCCACGCCCAGCGCCTGCCGCTGCTGGCCATTGACGCTCCCAATGCCGCATGGCGGCAACAGCCGGCTACCCCGGTGGCAGCCGCGCTACAGCCCGCCGATGTTGCCTACCTGATTTATACCTCCGGCTCGACGGGCCAGCCCAAGGGTGTGATGGTAACGCACCGCAACCTGGTCGACTACCTGCGGGGCCTGCAAGCCAAGACGGGTATCGAGGCGGGCGAGTCGTTTGGCCTGCTCTCGACGCTGGCGGCCGACCTGGGCAACACGGTGCTGTTTGGCGCCCTGCTTACCGGTGGCACGCTCCACATGTTTGCCAAAGAAGCCCTGACCGACAGCGAAGGACTCCTGAGCTACTTTGCGGCCCACGCCATTGGCACCATCAAAATTGTGCCCTCGCACTGGAAAGCTCTGCAAACCAACCGGGTGCTGCTGCCCACCAAGCGCATCATCTTTGGGGGCGAAGAGCTGACCGGAGACATTGTGGAGCGCATTGAGCAGGCCGCCGGGCAGGCGGTGGAAATCTACAACCACTACGGCCCCACCGAGACGACCATCGGCAAGCTCATGCACCGCGTCGACTTTACGCGCAACTACCGCCGCGTGCCGATTGGCGAGCCGTTCTCCAACACGAAAGTGTACGTGGTAGATCAGCACCGCAGCCTGTGCCCGTATGGCGTGCCCGGCGAGTTGCTCATCGGGGGCGAAGGCGTAGCCCAGGGCTACTTTGGCCGCCCCGATCTGACGGCTGAGCGCTTCATTGCCGACCCCTTTGGCGGGCAGGGCCTAGTGTACCGCACCGGCGACCTGGTGACCTGGTCGGCCGAGGGCAGCATCACCTTCCTGGGCCGCATCGACCAGCAAATCAAGATCCGGGGCTACCGCATCGAGCTGGGCGAAATCGAAAACACGCTCAAGGGCATGGCTGGCATTCAGCAGGCCGTGCTGGTGGCGTACGAGAACATTCCCGGCGAAAAAGAGCTGGTGGGGTATTTCGTGGGCGAGGAAAAAACCGACCCGGCCGACCTGCGCCGCTACCTGCTGGAGCGCTTGCCCGAGTTCATGGTGCCGCTGCTCTTTATTCAGCTCAAGGAAATTCCGCTGACGCCGAACGGCAAGATCAACCGGCAGGCCCTGCCCAACCCGCAGACCTACGCCGACCAGCAGCCCAAGGAGTATGTGGCCCCGCGCACCGAAACGGAGGAAAAGCTTGTCAAGATCTGGCAGAAGATTCTGGGCAAAGAAGCCGTGGGCGTCACCGACAACTTCTTCACCAACGGCGGCCACAGCCTCAACGGCATTCTGATGCTGACCAAGGTGCACCAGCAGTTCGGGGTGCGCGTCGACGTGCTGACCCTGTTTGAAACGCCCGTTATTGAGGCTCTGGCCGAAGAAATTGAGAATGCCCTATGGGCCAAAAACGAAGCTGTGCACGACGAGGCGCATTCGGAGGAAGTAACGATTTAGAAGGCGGTATTCCGCCAGTTATAATACGAGTAGTAGGCTATTAGTACCCACATCCATTATGCTACCCATTAAAACCGATAACCCGATGAAACAATTTCTGAAGACGTTACGCAACGCCGATATCAATGTGAAAGTGGTGGAAGGCGAGCTGAAGCTGACCGCTAAAAAAGGCGCCCTTACCAATGAGATTCTGCAGGAGCTGAAGGCGCGCAAAGCCGAGCTGATAGCCTACCTGAACGTCCAGGAAAGCCAGGCCGGGTTCAACTCTATTCCGGCCGCCGAGGCGCAGGAGGGCTACCTGTTGTCGCCTTCGCAGTACCGGCTGTGGGTACTGAGCCAGTTTGACGACGCGCTGGTGGCCTACAACATGCCCGCCGCCAAGCTGCTGGAAGGGCCCCTGGATACCGCCTGCTTCGAGCAGGCCCTGAACGCGCTGGTCGAGCGCCACGAGATTCTGCGCACCGTATTCCGGCAGCAGGCCGGCACCGATGAGGTGCGCCAGTATGTGCTGAGCCCCGAGGCCGCGGGCTTCCGGGTAGAGCACCTCGATTTGCAAAACCAGCCCGATGCAGAGGCCCAGGCCAAAGCCTACGTTGCCCACGAGGCCCTGCGGCCCTTCGATCTGAGTGCCGGCCCCATGTTTCGGGCGGCGCTGCTGCGGCTGGATGCCGAGCGGGTGGTATTCTTCTTCAACATTCACCACATCATCAGCGACGGGTGGTCGATGAAGGTGCTGACCAACGAGCTGCTAACCTTCTACAACCAGTTTCAGCAGGCGCTGCCCCCGGCGGCGGCCCCGCTGCGCATTCACTACAAGGACTTTGCGGCCTGGCAGCACGAGCAGCTGCAGGCCCAGGGGCTGCAGTCGCACCAGGCCTACTGGCTCGAGCAGCTTAAGGGCGAGCTGCCCGTGCTGGAGCTGCAGTATGAGCTGCCGCGCCCCGCCGTGAAAACCTACAACGGCGAGATGGTGCAGTTCCGGCTCAGCAAAGACATTCAGGCCGGCCTGAAGCAGCTGAACGAAACCTACGGCGGCACTTCGTTTATGGGCATCATGGCCGCCCTGAACACGTTGTTCTACCGCTACACGGGTCAGGAGGATATTGTCATCGGCAGTCCCATTGCGGGCCGCGAGCATGCCGATCTGGAAAACCAGATTGGCTTCTACATCAATACCCTGGCGTTGCGCACCCAGTTCAGCGGCCAGGACAGCTTTTCCCAGCTCTACGAGCAGGTGAAGCGCAACACGCTGGGTGCCTACAAACACCAGCTCTACCCCTTCGACCAGCTCGTGGATGACCTGGGCGTGAAGCGCGACGTGAGCCGCTCGCCGCTGTTCGACGTGATGGTGGTGATGCAGAACACCGACCTGCAGTTTGGCGACCAGGAGGCCAGTGCTCAAACCTTTGCCGATCTGCGCATTACGCCCTGGCAGATGGAAGGCCGCCTGGTGAGCAAGTACGACATGACGCTGGCCTTTACCGAAGGTGCCAACGGTATCAGCATGGCTGTTCAGTACAACACTGACCTGTTTACGCCGGCCTATATCCAGCGCTTTTTCGCGCACTTCGCCCGCCTGCTCGAGCGTATCATCAGCGCGCCAAACGCGCCCCTGCACTCATTTGATTTCCTGAGCGAAGAAGAAGTTTACCGTCAAAAACATACCTACAATGCCAACCATCTATCTATCCCTCAATCAGCAACGCTGCACGAATTATTTACGGAGCGAGCTGCTACTCTGCTACTGGAGCGTGCGGTAGTATTCGAGAACCGCTCCCTGACCTACAAAGAGGTAGACGAGCTGTCGAATAAACTCGCGGGCTACCTGCTGGCTACCTACGACATCCAGCCCAACGACCGGGTAGGCGTGATGCTCGAGCGCAACGAGTGGTACGTCGTCACGGTACTGGCCATCCTCAAAGCCGGCGGCGCCTTCGTGCCCATCGACCTGGCCTACCCCGAGGAGCGCATTGCCTACATGCAGCGCAACAGTGAGCTGACCGTGCTGCTGAACGCCGCCGAGCTAGCCACCTTTACGGCGCAGAAAGACAACTACCCGGCCCTGGCACCCCAAACGAACGTGAAGGCCCAGGATCTGGCCTACGTTATCTACACTTCGGGCTCCACGGGTGAGCCCAAGGGGGTAATGATTGAGCATCAGGCTATTGTGAATACCGTGTTGACGGAGATTCACTCGCTGGAAATGAAGCCGGGTATTCGGGGCATGCAGTTCCTTTCGTCGTCTTTCGACGTGTCGGTCTGGGAGATTTTCACGATTCTGCTCAGCGGCGGGGAGCTGCACATTGCCAGCGACGCCCTCAAGAAAGACGCTACCGGCTACACCAGCTACCTGAATGAGCACCGCATTGAAATTGCGGCCATGCCTCCCGTGTACCTGCAGCTGCTCGATATTGAGCAGCTGCAGCACCTGAAGCAGCTCGTGACCGGGGGCGAAGAAGCCAACCTGGAGCTGATCCGGGCGTTCTGCCAGCACGGCGACTACATCAACGCCTATGGCCCCACCGAAGCCTCGGTGGTAGCCACTACGCACATTGTTAAGAAAGGCAGCGTGCCCGCAGGCTCCAAGATTCCGATTGGCAAGCCGATTGGCAACATGGAAGTGTACCTGCTGGACCCGAACGGCAACCTGCTGCCCGAGGGCATGATCGGGGCGCTCTACATCGGTGGTCCGGGCCTTTCGCGGGGCTACCTGAACCGGCCGGAGCTGACCGCCGAGCGGTTTGTGGCCCACCCCTTCAAGCCCGCCGCCAAGCTCTACCACACCGGCGACATGGCGCGCTGGCTGCCCGATGGCACGCTGGCGTTTGCGGGCCGGCAAGACGACCAGGTGAAAATCCGGGGCCACCGCATCGAGCTGCGTGAAATTGAGAACGTGCTGCTCACCTTTCCCACCGTTCGCGAGGCCGTCGTTATTGCCCGCGAAATGAGCGACCAGCCCAAGGAGTTGGTCACCTACTTCGTCAGCAGCAAGATTGAAATCGGCCAGGAGCTAAAGGCCCACCTGGCCAAGCACCTGCCCGCCTACATGGTGCCCGACTACTACGTGCAGCTGGAAAGCATTCCGGTGACGGCCAACGGCAAAATCAACAAGCAGGCGCTGCCCGACCCGGATTACCAGAAACTCTCGCGCGAGGCGGCCTACGTGGCCCCGCGCAACAAGGCCGAGGAAGTGCTGGTGGAGGTGTGGAAAGACGTGCTGAAGAAGGAGCGGGTCGGGGCCAAGGATAACTTCTTTGAGCTGGGCGGCGACTCCATCAAATCCATTATGGTCATCTCCCGCATCAAGGAGAAAGGCTACTCGCTGAAAGTGTCGCAGGTGCTGACCTACCCGCTGCTGGAAGACCTGGCTCAGAAGCTGACCAAGCTGGCCGGGGAGCTGGAAATCGGTCAGGACCGGGTGGAGGGCGCCGTGCCGCTCACGCCCATTCAGAAGTGGTTTCTGGAGCGCGACAAAGACGACAAAAACCATTTCAACCAGCCCGTGCTGCTCTACAGCAAAGCGCCCATCGACGAGGCCGCGCTGCAGGCTTGCCTGGAGAAGCTGGTCGACCACCACGACGCGCTGCGCATGACCTTCACGGAGCAGGACGGCTTCTGGACGCAGCACAACCAGGGCCAGGTGCCCCTGCGCGTGCAGGTGGCCGACCTGCGCGGTACGGAAAACGAGCTGGGCGCCTTCGCGCAGGAGGCCGAGAAGCTCCAGACCAGCATCAATCTGGCCAATGGCCCCCTGATTCAGCTGGGCCTGTTTCGCCTCTCCGACGGCGACCGGCTCCTGATGCTGGTGCACCACCTGGTAACCGACGGCGTCTCGACGCGCATTCTGCTCGAAGACCTCTCGACGCTGTATAACCAGTACACGAAAAACGAAGCGTTGAAGCTGCCGCTGAAAACGGTGTCGTATAAGTACTGGGCCGAGCAGCAGCTGGCCTACGCCGGTAGCGCCAAGCTGCAGAAGGAGGCCAAATACTGGAAGCAGGCCGTAAACGAAGACTACCAGACCCTGCCGCTGGATATGCCCGCGGGCAGCAACACCCTGGCCGACACCACCGACGTCACCATCAACCTGAGCCAGCACTACACCGAGCTGCTGCTCACCCGCTGCCACCGCGCCTACAGCACCGAAACCAACGACCTGCTGCTGGCCGCCTTCAGCCGGGCCGTCGACGAGGTATTTGCCATCGACAAGCTGCTGGTGAAGCTGGAGGGCCACGGCCGCGAACAGCTGGACAACGAGCTGGACATCAGCCGCACCGTGGGCTGGTTTACTACCATGTATCCCGTGAAGCTGGAAGCCGCCGGCAACCGCGACCTGATCCGGCACGTGGTATCGGTGAAGGAAACCCTGCGCAAGATTCCGAACAAAGGAATCGGGTACGGCATTCTCAAGTACCTGGGCACCGACGCTTCCTTCGGGATGAGTGCCGAGCCCCAGGTGAAGTTCAACTACAAAGGCGACTTTGGCTCCGGCGTTGAGTCGAAAGGCGGCGAGCGGGTGTTCGAGTTTTCCAACGAGAGCAAGGGCCAGAATATGAGCCCTGCCTTCAAGCGCGACTCCATCCTGGACTTCTCGGGCATCGTGATGAACAACAGCCTGAAGCTGTCCATCATCTACAGCCGCCACCAGTTCTTCCGGGAAACCATCGAGGCTCTGTCGGAGGCCCTGAACAAGCACCTGCTGCTGCTCATTGATGAGCTTTCGGGCCAGGATACCAAGAAGCTGACGCCCAGCGACCTGAGCTACAGCGACCTGAGCCTGGACGACTTTGATGCCCTGAACAAGGCGGAAGACGTCGAGGATATTTACCCGCTTTCGCCCCTGCAGCAGGGCATATACTACCACTGGCTGGTGCAGCCCGAGTCGAAAGCGTACGTGGTGCAAACCAGCTACCGCTTCTCGGGCAGCTTCGAGGTGGCCCTGCTCCAAAAAAGCTACGAGCTGCTGGTGGGCCGGCACGCTATTCTGCGCACCTCCTTCACGGCCGACTACGGCCACATCCCGCTGCAGATTGTGCGGGCCAACGTGAAGCCCAGCTTCTACTACGAAGACATTTCGGGCCTGGAAATGGAGGAAGTGGAGGCCTATCTGGCGGGCTACGAAGAGAAAGACCGCACCGACGGCTTCGACCTGCACCAAGGCTCCCAAGTGCGACTCAGCGTCATCAAGCTGGCGCCCCAGCACTACGCCTTCGTGTGGAGCACCCACCACATTCTGATGGACGGCTGGTGCGTGGACAAAATCACGGCGGAGTTCTACGAGCTCTACAGCTGCCTGCTGGCCGGCCAGCCCGTGCCGCAGACCCCCACCACGCCCTACGCCAACTTCATTCGCTGGATTGGGGAGATTGACAAGCAGGACTCGGTTCGGTTCTGGGAGAACTACCTGGCCGATTATCAGACGCCGGCTACCCTCCCGTTTGCGGCCAAAGTGCCCAAAGGCACGGCGTACGAGCTGAAGGAAGGCCTGCTCAAGCTGGATGAGTCGCAGACCGTGGCCATCGACCAGCTGTGCAAAAAGCTGAACAGCACCACCAGCAATTTCTTCCAGAGCGCCTGGGGCACGTTGCTGAGCTTCTACAACAATACCACCGATGTCGTATTCGGCAGCGTCGTATCAGGGCGCCCCGCCGACCTGGATGGCGTGGAGGACATCATCGGCCTGTTTATCAATACCATCCCGACCCGCATCCGCTACACGGCCGACACCACGGTCAGGGAGCTGCTGCAGGAAGTGCAGAGCCACGCCATCGGCAGTGAGGCCCACCACTACGTGCAGCTGGCCGATATTCAGGCCCGCACCGGCCTGAACGGGGACTTGTTCAACCACCTGATGGTGAATCAGAACCGTCCGGCTCAGAAAAACGCGGCCCCCGCCGCGGCCCAAGCCGCGCAGGCGGAGCCCGATACGGTACTGCTGGGCTCCAAGGCCGTCGACCAGACCAACTACGACCTGAATATCATCGTCAAGTCGAATCCGGACTCTACCCGGGTGTGGTTTAAGTACAACAGCGCCGTGTATTCCGAGGAGGCCATTGAGCGCCTCAAGGAGCATTTTCAGCGCGTCATCAACGCCTTCGTGGTGGAGCCGGACCGCAAAGTGGCTCAGCTCACCTACATCAGCAGCCGCGAGCAGGCCCAGCTGCTAACCGATTTCAACCAGACCGAGGTAGACTACGGCCTGGAGAAAACGGTGGTGGAGCTGTTTCAGGAGCAAGTGGCCCACACGCCGGACAGCCCGGCCGTGGTGCACGGCGCTACCACCCTGAGCTACCGGCAGCTGGACGAGATAAGCACGCAGCTGGCTCACTACCTGCTGGAGCAGCACCGGGTGCAGGCCAACGACTTCGTGGGCATTCAGCTCTACCGCAGCGAGTGGCTGGTGCTGGCCGTGCTGGCAACGCTCAAGGTGGGCGCGGCCTACGTGCCCATCGACCCGGAGTATCCGCAGGAGCGCATCGGCTTTATTCGGCAGGATAGCAACAGCCGACTGGTGCTGGATGCGGCCGAGCTGGACCGTTTCCGGGTACTGCAGGCCGGCTACGCCACCCAGTGGAATAACGGCGCCATTGCCCAACCTACGGACCTGGCCTACGCCATCTACACCTCCGGCACCACGGGCCGGCCCAAGGGCGTCCCGATTCAGCACCGCAGCCTGAGCAACTACGTCAGCTACGCCGCCCAGACCTATGCGGCGCTGCCCGGCACCCGGCAGGCGCCGGTCTTCCCGCTGTTCACGTCCTTCTCCTTCGACCTGACGGTGACCAGCATTTTCGCGCCCCTCGTGACGGGCGGTAGCATCGTAGTGTATGGGCAGGAAGGCCTGGACGAAGTGCTAAGCGACATTTTCTGGGGCGACCAAGCCATCAGCGTGGTGAAGTGCACCCCGATTCACGTGGGTCTGCTCAGCGAACTGGGGCGCCGTTCCACGGCTGTGCGCAAGGTGATAGTGGGCGGGGAGCAGCTCAAGGAAAAGCACGTGGCCTACCTGCTGTCCATCAACCCCGATATTGAAATCTACAACGAGTACGGCCCCACCGAAACTACCGTCGGAGCCACTGTGGCCAGGATTGACCGTTATGCTCCCGAAATTACCATCGGCAAACCGATTTCGAACACCGAAATAGTGGTGCTGGACGCGCAGCAGCGGCTGGTGCCGGTGGGCGTGGTCGGGGAGCTCTACATCGGGGGGCGGCAGCTGGCCCGCGGCTACTGGAACCGGCCCGCGCTGAGCCAGGAGAAGTTTGTGGCCCATCCCTACCAGGCCGGGGCGCGCCTCTACCGCACCGGCGACCTGGGCCGCTGGCTGCCCGACGGCTCGCTCGACTACCTGGGCCGCATCGACCACCAGGTCAAAATCCGCGGCTACCGGGTCGAAACCGAGGAAATCGAGCGGGTACTGCTCACGCACCCCAGCCTTACCGAGGCAGTTGTGCTGGCCTCGCCCAATGCCAAAGGCGAAGCGGAGCTGGTGGCCTACTTGGTGGTGAACGACAGCGTGGAGCTGGACGAGATGCGCGGCTACCTGGAAAGCAAGCTGCCCGCCTACATGGTGCCCAGCTACTTTGTGGAGCTGCCCCAGCTGCCCCTGACCATCAATGGCAAGCTGGACCGGCTGGCCCTGCCCGACCCGCGCCTGAGCAGCCTGGGAAGCAGCGTGGCCTACGAGGCCCCGCGCAGCTACACCGAAGAGCAGCTGGCCCTAATCTGGCAGGAAGTGCTGGGCGGCACCCGCCAGATCGGGGTGCACGACAACTTCTTCTCCCTGGGCGGGCACAGCATCAAGCTGTTTGAGGTGGTTCTGCTGATCAAGCGCGATTTTGAGGTGAAGCTCGACGTAAGCACGGCCTTCAGCTACCTCACCATCGAGAGCCTGGCCCGCGAAATTGACCGCCGCCTCTGGGAAAGCCAGGAGATAGAGAGTGAATACGAAGGCAAAGTGGAGAAAATCACTATCTGATCTACCGTTATGAATCCTATACAAACTATTCTGGATACGCTGGCGGAGAAGAAAATCCGGCTGGTGATTACCGAACAAGGCAACCTAGATGTATCGGCACCGGAAGGCGAGCTTTCCGCGCCCATAATTGCCCTGCTCCGCGAGAATAAAGCGGCCCTGATGGCCTACCTGGGCCAGGCCACCCAAATTGGCTCAGCCCCCGCCCAGCCCGCCTATGAGCTGTCATCGGCTCAGTCGCGCCTCTGGATTGTAAGCCAGTACGGGCAGGCCTCGGTGGCCTACATCATGGAGGGGCAGCGCGCCTTCGGGGCCCTGCACATCGGGCATTTCGAGCGGGCGGTACACCATATCGTCGACCGGCATGAGATTTTGCGAACAGTTTTCCGGGAAGATGAGCACGGCGACATCAAGCAGTGGGTGCTGCCCCGGGAGCAAACCGGCTTTGTGGTGCAGCACCTGGACCTGCGCCGGACTCCCGACACTGCCGCGGCGCTGGCGACGGTCCGCAAAGAGCTGCGCCGGGAGTTTGACCTGGCCAACGGCCCGCTTTTCCGGGCCGTACTGTGTCGCCTGCCCGGCAATGCGCACCAGTTTATGTACAGCATGCACCACATCATCGGGGATGCCTGGTCGATGGACGTGCTGACTACTGAGCTGGCGGCCTGCTATGCGGCTTATCAGCAAGGCCAGGAGCCGAATCTGAAAGCCCTGCCGGTGCAGTACAAGGACTATGCCCACTGGGAACAGCAGCAGCTGCGCAACGGGAGTTTTGCCCGGCACCAGGCCTATTGGCGCAAGCAGTTCGAGGGCGAGCTGCCTTCCCTGGAGCTGCCCGGCGACAATCCGCGCCCGGCCGTGAAAACGTACCGGGGCCGGGCCATCAATCTGCGCTTCAATCAGGAGCTGACTACCGGTATCAAAGCCCTGAGCCACCGGTTGAACGGCACGCTCTACATGGGCCTGCTGGCTTCCCTGAAGGCGTTGCTGTACCGCTACACGGGCCAGCAAGACATCATTATCGGCAGCCCCATTGCGGGTCGCAACTACGAAGGCCTGAGCCAGCAGATCGGGTGCTACGTGAACACGCTGGCCCTGCGTACCCGCTTCGAGGCCCAGCACACGTTCGAGCAGCTGTTTGGGCTGGTGAAGCAGACCACCTTAAGTGCTTACGAGCACCAGAGCTACCCTTTCGACCGGCTGGTCGACGAGCTGAGCCTGAAACGGGACGCCGGCCGCTCCGCCTTGTTCGATGTGATGCTGGTGCTGCAGAATACGGGCGAAAAAGCGGCCAACGCCCGGGGCACCGAGCCCGAGGCCGGGCAGGTCGACGACCTGGGCCAGCGGGCCAGCAAGTTTGACCTTCTGTTCAACTTCAAGGAAGCCGGCAATATTCTGGAGCTGTCCATCGAGTTCAACGAGGACATCTACAGCAAAGCCACCATCGCGCAGCTGGCCAACCACTACAAAGCCCTGGTGGCAGCTATGTGCCAGCAGCCCGCCCTGCCCGTGCAGCAGGTAGAATACCTCACCAAAGGCGAGCAGGCCGAGCTGTTGCAGACCATCGGCAGCGGGCCAGCAACGAGCCCGGGCGAGAAAACCCTGGTGCACCTCTTTGCCGAGCAGGTGCAGCTGCGGCCCGACGCTACGGCCCTGCTGGTCGGCGAGGCCACCTTCACCTACCGCCAGCTCGATGAAGTTTCCAACCAGCTGAGCCGCTACCTGCAGGCCCGGCACGGGGTAGGGCTCGAAGACCTGGTCAGCATCCGGCTGGGCCGGGGCGAGTGGATGATTGTCTCCATTCTGGCCATTCTGAAAGCCGGCGCCGCCTACGTGCCCATCGACCCGAGCCACCCGCAGGAGCGCATCGAATACCTGCTGCAGGATAGCCAGTGCAAGGCCTGCCTGGATCAGGCCGAAATTGACCGTTTCCTTGTGAGCCGGGGCCAGTACGCTGCCACGCCTCTGTCCACGGCCCTGCTGCCGACCAATCTGGCCTACGTCATTTACACTTCCGGCTCTACCGGGCAGCCCAAGGGCTGCGCGCTTGAGCATGGCGGCGTCATCAACCGCCTGCAGTGGATGTGGCAGACCTACGGCTTCACGCCCGAGGATGTGGTACTGCAAAAAACCACCTTCACCTTCGACGTATCGGTTTGGGAGTTGCTGCTGCCCTTGTGCTGGGGCTGCAAGCTGGTGCTGTGCCAGCTCGACGATATCTATTCCCCGAGCCGGATTACGGCCCTGGTTGCCCGGCATCAGGTAACCCAGATGCACTTTGTGCCGAGCATGCTGAGCGCCTTCATGGGCGACGTGCTGGAAACCGATGCGCAGGTGGCAGCCCTCAACAGCCTGCGGCGGGTGTATACCAGCGGCGAGGCTTTGCCGGTGGAGAGTGTGCGCAAATGGTACAGCAAGCTGGCCATTCCCATCAGCAACCTGTATGGACCTACCGAAGCCTCCATTGAGGTAACGTACTTCGATACCAACCCCGCGACGGATAAGGTGACGATTGGCAAGCCGCTGCCGAATACGCAAATGGTGGTGCTAGACGCGCAGCAGCGGCTGGTGCCGGTGGGCGTGGTCGGGGAGCTCTACATCGGGGGCCGGCAGCTGGCCCGCGGCTACTGGAACCGGCCCGCGCTGAGCCAGGAGAAGTTTGTGGCCCATCCTTACCAGCCCGGGGCGCGCCTCTACCGCACCGGCGACCTGGGCCGCTGGCTGCCCGACGGCTCGCTCGACTACCTGGGCCGCATCGACCACCAGGTTAAAATCCGCGGCTACCGCATCGAGCTGGGTGAAGTAGAAAGTGTGCTGAGCACGCACCCCGACCTGGAGCACGTAGCCGTGCTGGCGAAGGTCAGGACGGGTGCCGAGGCCGAGCTGGTGGCCTACTTGGTGGGCCGGCAGCCCCTGGAGCCCGAAGATCTGCGCAGCTACATGCGCCGCAAGCTGCCCGAGTATATGGTGCCCACATGCTTCGTGCAGCTGGAAAGCATGCCCCTGACCAGCAGCGGCAAGCTGGACCGGAAAGCACTGCCGGAGCCTGCCGCAGGCAGCAGCGTAGCCGCCAAACCCTACGAGGCTCCCCGCAACGAAGCAGAAGCCCGCATGGTCGAGCTGTGGAAAGTGCTACTCAACAAAGAGCAGGTCAGCATCCAGGATAACTTCTTTGACCTGGGTGGCAACTCTATTAAGTCAATCCGGCTGGTGTCGTTGCTGCGGGCCCAGGGCTATGCCCTCACCGTTATCGACGTGCTGACCTACCAGGTGCTGGAAGTGCTGGCCGAACGCCTCACCCCGATTGAGGCGGTGGAAGCTGCCTGCGGCAAGGAGCGGTTTGCCCTGGGCGCGGGCACCGGCGGCCACACCTGGACGCCGCTGTCCTGGCATCAGCAGGGCTACTTCGTGGGCAGCGGGCTGCTGGCCAGCAAAGGGCTGGCAGGTCCCATTGTCCTCTCCAAATTCGACAAGGAATCCTTCGAAAGCGCTTATACAGAGCTACTATCGGCTTTTCCGGTGCTCCGCACGGCCTTTGCCGATACGGGCATGCGCGTGCTACAGCGCGTTGTACCCGTGGGCGAAGTAGTACCGACAATCATCTACGATGAAATAGCCACGGCCGAGGAGCTGGACGCGGCTCAGCAGCGCCTGCAGCAGCAGCTACAGCTGCCTTTCGCCCTCGACAGCCCCCAGTTTATCCGCTGTGGTGTCATTCACGGGGGCGGGCGGGCCATGGTTTACCTGTGCATTCACCACGCCATCACCGATTCGTATTCCAATGATTTGATCCTTAAATCATTGTTTAATTTGTGCGAGTTGCGTGGCCAGAGCCTTATGGCGGCGCAGTCGTACCCCTCGTATTTCGACTACATCGAGTGGCAGCAGCGCTACCTGGCCTCCGATTCGGCCAAGTCCCAGCTACGCTACTGGCAACACCAGCTCCGGCTGGATACTGCGGCCGAGAGCCCCGCCCAGGCGGGCGGCACAGGCGTTGTGGTGGAAGAAACGTGCTACCTGGAAGAAGAAATGCTGCAGCAGGCCCAGGCTTTCTGCAAAGCCAACGCCACCTACCTGAGCAGTCTGCTCGTCACTGCATTCAGCCAGCTGCTGCCCCCGCGGGCCGATGCCTCGGCGGTGCTCATCAACGTGGTTTCCACGGGCCGCGACCGGGTGGTTCCGGGCCTGAACCTGCAGGAGCTGGTAGGAGTGGTGGCCGATGCGTTTCCCGTGAAAATCGGGGTGAGGCAGCCGGAGCAGCCGTTTGTGCAGCACCTCGGCCTCGTTACGCAGGCCATTTTGGACGGGCGCAGCAACCAGGATATTCCTTTTGAAAGAATTGCCCAGGAGTTCGAGAAACTCAACGCCCTGCCGCTGCGGACTGCCCTTTCGGGTATGGTCAACTTCCAGGACCAGTCGGATAAGCCGGTTGCCGGGCTCCAGCTGCCCGTAAGGAAAGTGGTGGAAGGCCCAGCGGGCAAAACCGGCTTCCCGGACCCGGTGCGCCTCACGGTGGTTCAGTACCAGAATGCCCTCAAGCTCACGGTTCGGTACTGCGTAGAAACCCCCGCGCACGGCCCGAGCAGCCAGGACGCGTATGGCTCCGGCCTGCTGACGCTGCTGCGCACCGTGCTGGCTTCTACTGCCGAAGCAGTACTGGCGTAGCCCGCGGGCGAGCCGGCGGCCCGCGCGGCCGGCTCGCCTTTGTGGGCGGCAATACTCCGGTTGATACCACCAATACCCCGGTTGGTGTAATACTTTTTTACGCCGCCTTTCCCCACTGCTACTTTGGATATTCCAAGCCAAGCAATTCTGCTTGGCCGGCCAGGCTATACGCGCTATTTCCAGAATAAACCTCAGGTGCTAAACTATATATGACAATGAAACCAGCGAATAAGGAAATGTTATTTGTGTGCCTGTTCTCGATAATCGGCACCAGCGCCTGGGCGCAGCAAACCGGCAAAGTCACGGGCCGCATCACCGATGAGCAGCATAAGGCGCTGGAGTTTTCCAGCATCTCCCTGCTAAAAGCCGCCGACTCGACCCTGGTGAAGGGCGGCTTGGCGGACCTGGAAGGGAAATTTGAGTTTGAACAGGTTCCGGCCGGCACCTACACCGTCGTCGTGTCGCGGATGTCGTACAAGAGAACCTACACGCCGGCCTTCGTCGTCGATGAGAGCCACCTCAATGTGCAGGCCGGCGACATCACGCTGGCGGCCGAGTCGCAGCAGCTGGGGGAGGTGAATGTGGTGGCCAAGAAGCCGTTTATCGAGCAGCAGCTCGACCGTATTGTGGTCAACGTGGACGCCTCCGTGGTATCGGCCGGCAGCACGGCGCTGGAGGTGCTCGAAAAGTCGCCGGGCGTGTACGTTGATAAGGACGGCGGTATTTCGCTGAAGGGCAAAAGCAACGTGCTGGTGCTCATCGACGATAAGCCCACCTACATGTCGGCCTCCGACCTGGCCAATACGCTCAAGAACCTGCAGGCCAGCCAGGTCGATAAGATTGAGATTATGACCAACCCGCCCGCCAAATACGATGCGGCGGGCAATGCCGGCGTTATCAACATCAAGTCGAAGAAGCTGCAGAACGTGGGCCTGAACGGTACCTTCAACGCCGGGGCCCGCCTGGGCTTGTTTGAGCGCTCGAACGGCAAGGCCGTGAACTACCTGAAAGAGCAGGCGGGTCTCAACCTGAACTACCGTCAGGGCAAGCTGAACCTGTACGGCAGCCTTGCCGGCGACAACGGCAAAAGTCCGCAGACGCAGTACATCACGCGCCGGTTTACGGGCAGCGCAGAAGAAGGCTCCACCAGCTTTGAGCAGCTCTCGGAAAAGACCGTGGACAACCGCTCGATCAGCTACAAGGGCGGGCTGGATTATTACCTGACCCCTAAGACTACCCTGGGAGTGCTGTTCAGCGGCCTGGCCAACGACAACAAACAGTACTACGACAGCGACACACGCATTCAGCATACCAACGCGGCGCTGGATACGGCCGTGTTTACCCGCGGCCAGCTCAACAACATTTGGCTGAACAACTCGGCCAACCTGAACCTGAAGCACATAATCGATTCGACCGGGCAGGAAATAACGGTGGACATGAACTACGCCCTCTTCGATAACGACAACACCCAGCAGTACCGCACCACCAAGTTCGACCAGCAGGACGTTCTGCGGCAGGTGCGTAACGAAGACGGCCTGAACACATCCAATATCCTCGTGCGGGTGGGCAAAATCGACTACACCCGGCCCCTGCCCGGCAAAGGGCACCTGGATTTGGGCGTGAAGTCGAGCTGGGTGACGTCGAAGAACAGCATGAACTTCTTCTTCCTGAACTCGGAGGCCCGGCAGCCGCTGGTCGACCCCCAGCGCACCCGGGACTTTGAGTACCGCGAAAATATCCACGCCGGCTACGTAAACTATGCGCAGCAATTTGGGCAGCTGAGTGTGCAGCTGGGCCTGCGGGCCGAGAATACCAACGGCCAGGGCAAGCTGCAGGGCAAAGAGTTGGTCAAGCGCAACTACACCAGCCTGTTTCCCAGTGCTTTCCTGAGCCAAAAGCTAAGCGACAACCACCAGATTGGCTTTTCCTACAGCCGCCGCATCGACCGGCCCAGCTACGAAGACCTGAACCCGTTTCTCTACTTCCTGGACCCCTACACCTTCAACCGGGGCAACGAGCAGCTGCAGCCGCAGTTTACCAACGCCGTAGAACTGTCGCACACCTACAAGAGCGGCATCACCACGACGCTGAACTACAGCAAAACCACGGGCGTCATGAGTGACTTTCTGCAGCAGAATAACGCCCTGAAAATCACCTACCTCACGGAGCTGAACATCGGCACCTTGGATAACTACGGCGTAGCGGTTTCGCTGCCCTGGACCATTGCCAAATGGTGGGATACGAACACGTACTTCAACTTGTACCGCAACCACTACTACGGCGACGTGCCCGGCGTGTCGAGCACCGGCACCGACGCCAGCATCACGCAGCGCCTGGACAAGGCCACCACCTCTTGGTCCGTCAACACGTCGCAGCAGTTTGATCTGCCCGGGGGCTACAGCGCCGAGCTGAGCGGGTTTTACATCTCCCGCATCATCGACGGGCAGTTTTCGCGCAACCCGCTCGGGGCCGTTTCGGTCGGCTTGCAAAAGCCCATCATGCACGAGAAGGCCATGCTGAAGCTGAACGTATCGGACGTTTTCTGGACCAACTACCCCAACGGCGGCTTCAACTCGCCCGGCGTCGACGTGGCCGTGCGCAGCCGCCGCGAAAGCCGCTCGGCCCGCCTCACGTTCAGCTACCGTTTCGGCAACACGAAAGTAGCGGCCAGCCGGCAGCGCAAAACCGGTCTGGAGGAAGAACGCGGCCGAATCAAGAACGCCGGCAACTAGCCCGCGCCGGAATCTTTTCGCAGGCAGTGGCCCTTGCTTACGCCCTCTTACCGGGGGCGTGGACAAGGGCCACTGGCGTAGCTGGCCGACCCTTGATGCCCCGTGGGAAGACCTGGAAACTACCAGGCCGGCGCCGGCGGGGCGGTGGGCGGCAGCAGCAGGCTAGGCCGGGGGCAGCACTGCCGCCTTCTGGCACGCCCGGGAGCCGGATTGGTATAGCGCATGAAGGTGTTGGTGTAAATTTTTTCGGGAAGCAGGCCGGTTTAGGCACTTTTGAAACACCCGGAAGAGCAATTATTATTCTTAGCGCTTCTGCCGGGTGCTCGGCTGACCACCCCGATAAGCAACAGCAAAAAATCAACGGCTGTGACTTACGTGGCGAAGCTCCGCCCGGCGACTATACCTTATCTTATGTAGTGCTATGTATTACGGGGCCCCGCAGCCGGGTCCAGGCCCAGGACGCCCTGGCCTGGGCCCGCTGGCCCCCGGGCTGCCAGCAGCTCGCTACTCTATTCTTTATCCAGTTATGAACACGAAACCGAAGGCGAAGGATGGCTGGTACGCGGTGTACACCTATCCGAAAGCGGAAAAGCAAGCCTACAGCAAGCTCCAGGCCCTGGGCACCGAATCGTTCCTGCCCTTGCAAACGGTAGTGCGGCAGTGGAGCGACCGGAAGCGGCTGATAGAGGTGCCGCTGTTTCCGAACTACATCTTCGTGAAGACCACCCCCGAGCGGCGCTTCGAGCTGCTGCAGATCCGGGAGCTGGTGCGCTTCATTTCCTTCGACGGCCGGCCCGTCGCCATTCCCGAGCAGCAGATTACGGCCATCCGGCAGATCGTGACCCAGCCGCGCGAAATCGTGAAGGAGGTATTCGATTACCAGATGAGTCAGAAAGTGCGCGTCAGCGCGGGGCATCTGCAGGGAGTGGAAGGCTACGTGGTCCGGAAAAACGGGGCCGAGCGTCTCGTCATTCAGATTGAAGCCCTGCGCCAGTCCTTTTCCGTGGACCTGGCCGCTAGCAGCCTGGTTAGCCTTGCCTCCTAGGGCGGCTTATTTTATTTCGTGCTTATCGACAAGGATTATTGATTGATCAACTACCGCTATTGCCTGTTGCTATATGACTGTTCTGCAAAAAGATAATTACAAGCTCAAGGCCCTGTGCCGGCAGGACGTAGAGTCGCGCAATTCCCTCGTAAACCGGATTAATTTCGCCCTCAACTCCTTCGACTTCGAACGCCAGGCCCCGCCCGTGCCCACCACGGCCGCCCTCGACAAATACAAGGTGCTTTTCGAAGCCATCTACGGGTACCGCAAGGACGATAAGAACCAGCTCAAGCGCGCCACGCCTTCGGCGGGGGCGTTGTACCCCACCGAGCTGCTGCTGCTGCACTTTCTGGAAGGCCGCTGGCAGCTGCTCTACTACAGCTTCCGCCAGCACGGCTTTTTTGCCGTGGAAAACGCCAACGTCCCGCAGCTGCTCCACGACCTGAAGCCCACCCCCGACCGGAGCGTTATCCTGGTGTATTCCGACTTCGGGCGCACCATTCAGAAGTACGGCGTGCGGTCTTTCCGCTACCTCTACCTCGATGCGTCTTTCGTGCTCTACAATGCCTGGCTGCTGTCGGCCACTTGGCGAAAAGATGCCAACCTGGTGCTGCACTTCCCCCGCCCGTCGGCCCGGCACTACCTGGCCGACCCGGCCAGCAATACCCTGCTGCTCAGCCTGGCCCTGGATAACGGCTTTGACGAGGTCAAGCTCGACGTGGCCACCGCTACTCCCACGTTTGCCGGGGAGCAAGGGCCGGCTTCTTCCATTGCCTACCCCAACATCTACAACGTGAACCTGCTGCGGGCCCAAAGCTTCTACGCCAAAGCCTGCGCCGACTACCAACCCCACACCACGCCCCTGAGCTACAGTGGGCAGGAGCTGCACGAGGAAGATGTGCTGCACTACCTGCTCAACCGGCGCTCTGTCAAGTCGTTTGCTGCCGATGCCGTGCCGCGGGCCCAGTACCAGGCAGTGAAGCAGGACATAGCGGCTTACGCCCGCAAAATCAGGGCCGTGCTGCCCGTGGGCGACTATGAGCTGGCCTGCGTGGCCGTGAATGTGGCCGGCACCCCGGCCCAGGTGGAATACCTGGCGGCCGGTACCGCCCGTGAGCTGCCCCATCTGAGCCGGCCTGAGCTGAGCCAGCAGCTAGTAGCCGCCTGCCAAGACCAGATTATCATGCGCAATGCCGCCTTTGTGGTAGTGGTGCTGGTGAACGTGAACAAGCGCACCGGCTTTTCCGCCGGCTACATCGATTACGTGAAGGGAGTGCTCTTCAGCGGGCTGCTGTGCGCCAATCTGTACCAGTCGGGGCTGTTCAACAAGGTGGGCACTACCACTATCGGGGGCTTTTCCGAAAAGCTGCTGAACGACGTGCTGGGCCAGCCGGGCTACCTGCCCATGGTGGTGCAGGCCTTTGGCGCCCCCGACAATTTGATAGCCAAATATGATAATTCTACGGTGGTAGGAGTGGGCTAGCTTTCTTCCGAGTCAGGTTACAATAGTTCTTATCCGGCTGCTTACAGGTGTTATGAGATATCCAATCGAACAAGGCTTTGTGGAGGTGAGCCCCTGCATCGAGCTGCATTATGAAGTGTATGGGCAAAAAGACGGGCCGTCCCTGGTGGTGGTCAACGACTTCTTTTCGTCCAAGCATATCTGGGTGCGGTATTTCGCGCCGGTACTCAGCCGCTACAAGCTCGTGGTGTATGATTTGCGCAATCAGGGCTCGTACAACAAGATTCAGCCCCTGGTAAACAGCATGCGCCTTGATGACCATGTGGCCGACCTGGCCGGGCTGCTGGCCCGCCTGGGCCTGGAGCAGCCCACGCTGGTGGGCCTGTCCACGTCCACGCTGATCTGCAAGCGGTTTGCCCTGCTGCACCCCGAGCAACTGGCTGGCCTGGTGCTGGTGTCACCCTTTTTTAGCCCCTTCGGCGAAGCTCGCAAGAAGCTACTGCTCACGGGCTGGCTGCACACGCTGAATATGGCTGGCCCCGATGCCCTGTTTGAACAGCTCTACGCCCAGACGCTTTCGTGCCGGACGGTGCAGGAAGGGCAGGAGGTAGCGTTTCTGGCGCAGAAAGCCATGTTTGTCAACACCAGCTCCGTCGAGCAGCTACGTGCGTTTCTGGCCCTGGCCATTGGGCACACCGACAACGCGGAGGAGCTGCGCAAAATCACCGTCCGGACGCTGCTGCTGGCCGGGGAGCAGGATTTCCTGAACTCGCCCTCCAGTATCGGGCTGCTGGCCCGCCTGCTGCCCGATGCGGAAGTAGCCATTATCGACTTCTGCAACCACATGCCCTATTTCGAGTCGAAAACGCTGTTTGAAAAGGCACTGCTGCGCTTTATCGGCACGACCGAGCCGGTAGCGTGCCCCGGATAGGCTGTGCGTACGTTTTTTTCACCGTTTTTTCCGTTTCGCCATGCTGCCCCGCCCTTCCCACTTGCTGCTTGCTGACCGCCTGAGTGCTTTGGGCGAGTCGCAGACGCTGGCCATGACGGCCCGGGCGCGGGCGTTGCGGGCCCAGGGCAAGCCGGTTATCAACCTGAGCCTGGGCGAGCCTGATTTTCCCACGGCCCCCCACATCCGGGAAGCCGCCAAGCAGGCCATCGACGAGGGCAACTCCTGGTACACGCCCGTGGCGGGCTCCCTGGAGTTGCGCACCGCCATTGCCGACAAGCTGCGCCGCGAAAACAACCTGGCCTGGAGCGCCGACAACATCATCGTATCCACGGGGGCCAAGCAGGCCCTGGCCAACGTGATTCTGGCCCTGGTGAACCCCGGCGACGAAGTGCTGATTTTTTCGCCCTACTGGCTTACCTACTACGAGCTGGTGCAGCTGGCGGGCGGCACACCGGTGCTCTTGCAGGGTGCCGTTGCCAATCACTACAAAGCAACGGCCCCCGAGCTGGCCGCCGCCCTCACGCCGCGCACCAAGCTGGTGCTGTATTCCTCGCCCTGCAACCCCACAGGCGCCATTTTCAGCCGGGCCGAGCTGACGCAGATAGCAGAAGTGGTGGCCCAGCATCCGCACGTGCTGGTCGTGGCCGACGAAATCTATGAGCACATCCGGTTTCAGGCCGAGTTCTTCAGTATTGGCTCTATCGACTTTATCAAGAACCAGGTAATTACCGTCAACGGCTTTTCCAAGGGCTTTGCTATGACGGGCTGGCGGGTGGGCTACCTGGCCGCCGCCCGCTGGATTGTGGACGCCTGCAACGCAGTGCAGGGCCAGATGACCTCGGGCCCCTGCGCCATAGCCCAGAAAGCAGCTGTGGCGGCCCTCAGCGGCACCCAGGCGCCGGTGCAGGCCATGCAGCAGGAGTACCGCCGCCGCCGCGACCTGCTGCTGGAGCTGCTGCGCGCCATTCCGCATCTGGCAGTCGAGGAGCCTGCCGGCGCGTTTTTTCTCCTGCCCGACGTCAGCCACTACCTCGGCCCGCACCTGCCCACGGCCCAGGACCTCTGCTGCTGGCTGCTGGAAGAAGCGCACGTGGCCACCGTTACCGGCGCGCCGTTCGGGGCGCCCACCTGCATTCGTATTTCCTACGCGACTTCCGAAGAGAATCTGCGGGCGGCGCTGGGGCGGCTACAGGCCGCTTTTGCCGTGCTGAGCAGGCTCCCCAAGGAAGCCGCTACCTATCTATAATTATCCTTTATGCTAGTGTATCACTTATGGAAAAGAAAGAAATTATCCGTCGCCTGTGGGAGCTGCTGATTGATGCGGGCTACGAGCGGTTTAGCAACTGCAGCCCCGAGGAGCTGAAAGACGAGCTGCTGGTTGATCTGGGCCTGGACTCGATGGGGCTGCTGCACCTGATGGTGGGCATTGAAACCGAGTTCGGCATTGAATGGCGCACCAGCGACGTGAACAGCCTGACGCTGAGCACGCTCAATACTATTGCCAGCTTTCTGGTGATGGAAGCCCACAATGAGGTGGTACAAAGCTATGGGGCCGGCCAGGAGGCATTTGTAGGCGAGTCGTATTTCCCGCTGCACCACCAGCCCGCCGCCAGCCGCGAGCAGCTCTTGCCGGTTCGCAGCCGCTAGCAAGCGCGGCGCCGCCCGGCGGGTTTCCACTGCCGGACCGGCCCCTCCGAATTCAATGACTATCCGCCGCGCGCCGCGGCTCACCAAGTGCGTATGCGCGGCTCCTGACTTCTGTTTCCATGTGGTTTGACCTAAAAAATATCGAGGCAATTGATTCGCCGGTCGTCGTGATTGTGCAGGAGCGGCTGCAGGCCAATATTGCAGCCCTACTCCGGCTCGTGCCCGAGGCAGCCCGGCTGCGGCCCCATGTGAAAACGCACAAGATGCTGGAGGTAACCCGGCTGCTGCTGGAGGCAGGCATCACGCAGTTCAAGGCCGCCACCATTGCCGAGGCCGAAATGGTAGCCCTGGCCGGCGCCCCCGATGTGCTGCTGGCCTACCAGGCCACCGGGCCCAAGGTGCAGCGCCTGGGCGCCCTGCGGGCCGCGTATCCGGGCACGGCTTTTTCCTGTCTGGTTGATACGGTATCCGTCGCCCAGGAACTGTCCCGGGCCTTTGCCGCCCAGCCGCTGTCCGTCTACCTCGACCTGAACGTGGGCATGAACCGCACCGGTATTGCTCCCGCGCAGGCCCTGGCGCTCTACCAGCAGTGCCAGGACCTGCCGGGCCTGCACGTGGTAGGGCTGCACGCCTACGATGGCCACATCAACGACACCGACCTGTCGGTGCGTCAGCAACGCACCGACCAGGTATTGGCCTTGACCCGGCGCGCCCAAACCGATATTGCGGCGGCCACCGGCCACCGCCTGGCGCTGGTAATGGGCGGCTCGCCCACCTTCTTCAACCACGCTCAGCACCCCGACGTGGTGGTGAGCCCCGGCACGTTCGTTTTCTGGGATGCTTTCTACCAGGAAGCCCTGCCCGATATGCCCTTTCAACCGGCCGCCATCCTGGTTACCCGGGTGCTGTCGGTGGTGAATGAGCAGACAATTACGCTGGATTTGGGCCACAAAGCCGTAGCCGCCGAGCGGCCCTTGCCCCGGGTACGCTTCCTTAATCTGCCCGAAGGTGTGCCCATTGGGCAGAGCGAAGAGCATCTGGTAGTGAGAGTGCCTTCCTCCGCGGGCTTTGTCGTGGGCACGGTGGTGTATGCGGTACCCATTCACGTGTGCCCCACCATTGCGCTCTACGAGTCGGTGTATGTGGCCCGCGACCAGGAGTGCTACACCACCTGGAAAGTAAGTGCCCGAAACAGAATGATTACGGTGTAGCAACGGGCACGTTCCGCCCTGCTCCACGCCTGTTTATTGAAGCTAGAGAATACTGGATAATTATACTTTTTATGAAAACTGAAGTTAAAGATTGTGTTGAAGTGAGTGCCCAGCAGACTCACCAGTACTGGCAAAACCAACTGGCGGGCGAGTTGCCGGTGTTGGAATTCCCGGTCGACAAATCGGCCGCGGAAAAGGCCCCGCGCCCCGCTTTTTATCATTTTTCTATTGATGCCATCCTCACCCAGGCGCTGCGGGACTACAGCCAGCAGAGCCAAGGCACGCTGTTTACGGGCGTAGTAGCGTTGGTAACGACCCTGCTGCACTGGTACACGCGCCAGCAGGATATTATCGTGACGACCAGCTTCCAGGCCGGCGCCGCGGACGACGCCGAAGGTTTTAGCGGCCTGCCCCTGCGCACCGCGGTACGGCCCGCCGACGCCTTCGACACTGCCTTCGAGCGGATAACTCAAGCCGTGACCCATGCGGCGCGCCACCGCCACGTTGCCCTGGACACGGTGGCCGCGGCCCTGGAGCTAACTCCTGATGTGGTAGAGCGGTGCCTGCTGGGCGTGCAGCTTATCTACGAGTCGGTTCCCAGCTTCGAATCGACGGCGGCCGGTATCGGCAACTCCGCCCTTATTGTGCGGGTGCAGGAACGCCCGGAGCTAGTCTTCACGCTGGAATATGATGCCAGCCGCTACAGCGAGCAGCTGATGGCGCAGTTTGGCCGGCATTGCCAGCAGCTGCTGGCTGCGGTGCTCACCCATCCCGGCCGGCCCATCGGCCAGGCCGACCTGCTTTCGGCCCCGGAAAAGCACCAGCTGCTGCAGGCCTTCAACGCCAGCGGCGTCGCCTTCCCCGAAGCCGGTCAGACCATCGTGGAGCTGTTTGAGAACATGGTGCGGCAGCAGCCCGACCGGGTGGCCCTCGTGCTGGAAGGCCAGGAACTAACCTACCGGGAGCTGAATGAGCGCGCCGACGCCCTGGCCCACCGCATCCTGGCAGTAGCGCCGGTAGCAGCGGCCGGCGAGCAGAACCGGCTGGTGGCTATTTGCCTGGAGCGGAGCTTCAACGTGTACGTGGCCATGCTGGCCAGCCTGAAAAGCGGCGCCGGCTACGTACCCCTCGATCCGCATTACCCCGAAGAGCGCGTAAGCTTCATGCTCCAGGATACGCAGGTCGCCCTGGTGCTCACCGAAGCCAGCATGCTGGCTGCCAAGCCCTACCTGGCCGCCGACAAGCGGCAGGTGCTCGTGCTAAACGATGAAGCTGCTGAAACCGCTCCGACTGCCCCGCTGGCCTTGCCCCGCCCTGTGGCCGGGGCCGATGTGGCCTACGTTATCTACACCTCGGGCTCCACTGGCCTGCCCAAGGGCGTGCTGATCGAGCACGACCAGATTGCCGCCACGCTGCTGCACATGCGGCACTACTACGGCCTGAGCGCGGCCGATACCTGCGTGTATTACCGCTCCTACTGCTTTGATGGCAGCATCGAGGAAACCCTGCTGCCCATTATTTCCGGGGCGCGGGTTATCATCGTGCCTACCAATACCGACGAGGATCTGGTGGCCTACCTGTACCGCATTATTGAGCAGTACCAGGTAACCAAAATCAACACGCCGCCGGCTTTCCTGCACCTGTTCCTGGATAGAATCGAGAGCGGCGCGGCCCTGCACTCCCTGCGGCACCTGGTGTCGGGCGGTGATGTGCTGAACAAGGCGCTGCTGAGCCGCCTGCACACCAACCTCACGGCCAGGGTGCATAACACCTACGGACCCACCGAAAATACCATCGACTCCACCGTGTTCGAAGTCGACCGGGCGGCGCACTACCATACCATCCCGATTGGCAAGCCTACGGCCAACTCCTCCTGCTACATTCTCAACGAGTACCTGCTGCCCGTGCCGCAGGGAGTAGTGGGCGAGCTGTGTGTGGGCGGCACCGGCGTAGGCCGCGGCTACCTGAACCGCCCCGAGCTGACGGCGGACCGCTTTATTGCCAACCCTTTTGCTGCCGTAGCCGACCTGGGCTACGCCAATGAGCGCCTGTACCGCACCGGCGACCTGGCCCGCTGGCTGCCCGACGGCAACATCGAGTTTCTGGGGCGCATCGACAACCAGGTCAAGATTCGCGGTTTCCGCATCGAGTTGGAGGAAATAGAGAGCATGCTCCTCCAGCACCCGGAAATCGACAGTGCCGTGGTGGTCGTCAGGCAGTTTGAGAACAGCAAGGAGCTGGTGGCCTACCTGGTGAGCAAAGTGCCCCAGAGCGCCGATGCGCTGCGTGCCTACCTCAAAACCAAGATGCCGGACTACATGGTGCCCAGCTACTTCGTGCAGCTGGCTCAGATGCCCATCAGCACCACCGGCAAGGTGAACAAAGGGGCGCTGCCCGACCCCAAAACCAATGCCCTGACCAGCAGCCAGCAGCACGTGGGAGCCCGCAACTCCCGGGAAGCCAAGTTGATAGAAATCTGGAAGGAAGTGCTGCACCGCGACACCATCGGGGTAAAAGACAACTTCATCGACATGGGCGGCACCTCGCTGTCGGCCATTCAGGTGATTCTGAAGCTGCGCACCGACGGCTACAAGATTTCCACCCGCGACTTCCTCGAAAACCTGGTGCTGGAAGAGCAGGCCGCCGTGCTCAACGATGACGCGGCTCAGGCCGTGGCGCCTGCCAAGCAAAACCAGACCGTTGCCCTGACCCCCAACCAGCAGCGCCTGCTGCAACAGCCCGCCCCGCGGCACCCCGCCGTGGTAGTGCAGGCCCGCGGGCTGCTCTCCGAAACCATGCTGACCCAGGTGCTGGAGAAGCTGCTCAGCCACCACGACGTGCTACGCGGCGCGCTGGTGCAGGCCAGCGGGCAGTGGCAGCTGGAGATCCCGCCCACGGCCAAGCCGGCGGTGGCGTACTTCGACCACCAAGCCATTTCGGTGGCAGAAGCGGCCGAGCACGAGCATCAGATTCTGGCCGCCGCCCGGCAGGAAGAGCTGGGGCAGGGAATTCCGGCCGTCAAGTTCCTGGTGTTTCGCCGGGCCGACGCCGACCGGGTAGGAATCGTGGCGCACGGGGCGCTGATAGACGCCGCCTCCTGGCAGGTGCTGGTAGCCGATATGGCGACCCTGTTTGCCCAGGCTGAGCAGAATACGGCCCTTGCCCTGACCTCCAAAGCCACCGCCTTTCAGCTCTGGACGGAAGAGCTGGCTACTTACTCTACCAGCGAAGCAGCCGCTAAGGAGCAGCCGTACTGGCACGCTACCACCGAAGCCTGCGCCGGCCCGGCAGCGGCACCAGCTACCCAGCAGGTGCAGTGGACGCTGGGCGCCATAACCAAGTCGGTGCTGACAACTGCCAACCAGGCCTTTGCTACTTCTTCTTCCCACGTGGTGCTGGCTGCCTTTCTCCGGGCCCTGCGCACGGAGCTGGGGCTGGCCGCCGCCGCGGTGACCCTCGGAGCCTCGGCCCGGCAAGAGGACAGCGCCGCACCAGACAGCGCCGGCTCCATTGGCAATTTCACAGTGCAGTACCCCGTTTGGCTGGCGCTGAACGAGTTTGCGGCCTGGGATACCGCCTTGGACGCCGTGCGCTACCACCTGGAGCAAGTGCCCGGCAACGGAGCCGGATATGCAGCCAGCCCGGCGGCCCAGGGTGTTTCGGCCGAGCCGCTGCCGTTTCACTTTGCCTACCAGGAAGCCACTTTTGCTCCCACGTTGGCCGGTTCGCCTTTCCTGGCGGCACAATTTGCAGCGGGCACCGAAGCGGAATTGCCAAACGGCCTGGGCCTGACGGCTACTCTGCTCGACGACGGGCTACAAGTGACGCTGCATTACGCCCCTGACTGCTACCCCGCGTCGATGATTGACGCCCTCCGTTTCTCCTTCGAGGCTGAGCTGCGCCAGGCGCTGGACTATTGCACGGCCCGGGTGGCGGCGCAGGGCCCCCTCTTCAAACTCTCCTACAACCAGCAGTACTTCTTCCGTAGCGGCGACATCGACCAAAGCCGGGGTGTGCTGCCCGAATTCGTGTTTCCAACGGCCAGCGTGGAGCTGTTCCAAACCCTGTGCACGCAGTTTCTCTCGGCTCTCGACGTTTTGCGGGTGCGGTTTGAGCGGCGGCACGGCGAGATTTTCCAGCGGGTGGCTCCGGCCGCTAGTGTCGTGCCCGATGTACGCCGGCACCTGGTGAAAAACGCCAGTAGCGCGGCCCTTACCGAAAGCGTGTTTCAACAGGAAGTACACCAGCCCTTTACCTTCACCGACCCGCAATTCGTGCGCTTTGTAGTCGTGCACGATGCGCAGGTAGCCCGCTGCCAGATTGTGATTCACCACGCCGTTACCGATGGCGCCTCCAACCAGCTGCTCATCCAGCTGATTGAGTCGCTGATGCGGGGGCAGGCTGAGCAGCTGCAGCACTACGTGCAGGCGGCCCCGCGCTACTGGGACTACATTCAGTGGCAGAATGGGTTTATGCGCTCGGCCACGGCCCGCCAGCAGCTGGCGTACTGGACGACCAACCTGGCCGGCTTCGAAAACTCGGCTCCTTTGGTGGAGAACCAGGGTGCGGAAGAAAGCTTCGACTATCTGTTCCGCATCAGCCAGGTAGTGCAGGGCGACAGCCATGAGCGGATTCTGGCCTTCTGCAAGGCCTATGAAATTGACCTGAGCAGCTTCTTCCTCACGGCATTTGCCCTGACGCTCTACGCCCGCAGCGGCGCGGCCGAAACCATCGTCGATATCTTCTCCAACGGCCGCGACCAGCTGATTCCCGGCATTGCCGTGCCCCAGCTTGTCGGTGTCATTGCCAACAAGCTCCCCATCAAGCTGCGCCTGAACGAGCACATGAGCTTTGGGGAGGTATGCAAGCAGGTGATGGAGGTGTACTACGAAGGGCGCCTACACCAGCAGATACCCTACGTCGAGATGGAAAAGGCCCTGCACGCGGCCTGCCAGAAAACGCTGGGCGACTTCGTGCAGGTGCGCTTCAACTACTTCGACCACCTGGCCCACGCCTACCCGGCCAGCGGCCCCCAGGCCAAGGAAGTGAAGCTGATTGGCAACAACGCCGCCGTGCTCAGCAACTACCGCCTGATTCTGGACTGCAAGGCCTACAAGGATGCGGTGAAGCTGGAGTGGAAATACCCCTGCACCGAGAAGTTCGAAGGCTGGGAAGACTCGATTCTGCCCATTGTACAGCTCATCACCGAAAGCACCCAGGCCCCCTTGTCGCGCATGCACAGCCAGCCCCTGCCGGCCGCCGTGGAAGCCGCCGAGGAAAGCGCCGATGAGCTGGTGACAATGACCATTTAGCCCCCCACGCCTTGCGGCGTGTAGCAGCTGCCACCGAGCAAGTGGAATTACGATGACCTGCCCCACCGGGCACAGGATAAAGTGCTTTTACCTATTCACCCTTATTGCGATGTCGCAACTGAAATTCAGTACTCTTATTCGGTTTATTTTCCTGAGCTTCTTATCAGGCGGGACGAGCTTTCTGTTCCTGACCTTCGTCAACCGCGTCATCGGGCAGCTGATGACCCAGGGCTACGGCGCTATCAACCAGACGTATACGCTGCTGTTTCTGCTGATCGTCGTCCTGTTTGTCTGGACGCGGCGGGTGCTGGCCCTGGCCATTATCCGGTTTTCCCAAAGCCTGTTCTGGTCGCTGCGCAAGGACATTATCTTCTTGGTGCTGAAGTCGAACTTTCAGCAGCTCAGCAGCCGCAAAGACCTGGTGCACACGGCCCTGGTGCGCGACATCAACATGCTCACCAATGCCTCGCTGAACATCATTCAGTTCGCCACGGCCATCATCATTGTGGCGGCCTGCCTGGTGTATATGGCCACGGTCTCACTGCCCCTGTTTCTGGTAAGCTTGTCGGTTATCGTGCTGGCCACGCTCCTCTACCAGTTCAATGCGCGCCGCAACAACGAGGCCTTCAAGCAGGCGCGGGCCCTGGAAGACCGGTTCATGTTCTACTTCAACGCCATTCTGGGCGGCTTCAAGGAAATCTACATGGACACCAAAAAGGGCCGGCGGATTTACGACAAGAAGATTGCCCGGATTGCTGACGAGTCGGTGGTAAATCAGGAAACGGCCTTCGTGGGGTTGCTCAACAACCAGATTACGGGCCAAACCATGTTCTACCTGCTCATCGGCGCCATTCTGCTCTACTGCGGCGCGGCCTGGAATATTGCCCCCACCGACACGGTTAGCTTCCTCTTTATTCTGCTCTACGTGCTCAGCTCGGTCGAAACCATCATGGTGCTGCTGCCCAACCTGCTGCAGGCCAAAATATCCTCCGACCGTATTGCCAAGCTCCAGGCCGATCTACTCAGCGAAAAGCCCCTGGGCGAGCTAGTGGATCTGCAGCAGGCCCTGGGCGACTTCGAAACCATTTCGGCCCGCGACCTGACGTTTCAGTACGGCAGCGCCGCGCAGGGCAGCTTCGAAATCGGGCCCGTCAACTTTACCATCAGTAGGGGGGAGGTGGTGTTCATCAACGGCGGCAACGGCAGCGGCAAAACGACGTTTGTCTCGGCCCTGCTAGGGCTGCTGCTGCCAGCCAGCGGCGGCGTGTACTACAATGGCTATCTGATCGACGAGCAGCACAGCCAGTCGTACTCGGCTCTGTTCGGGGTGGTGTTCAGCGACTTCTACCTCTTCGACGAGTTCTACGGCATCGACCAGCTCGACGAAGACAAGCTGGCCTACTACCTGCGCCTGTTCGAAATAGACGCCAAGGTCACGGTCGAAAATGGCCGCTTCTCGACCACCCACCTTTCCACAGGGCAGCGCAAGCGCCTGGCCCTGATTACGGCCCTGCTCGAAGCCAAGCCCCTGCTGGTGCTCGACGAGTGGGCTGCCGACCAGGACCCGTATTTCCGCAAGAAGTTCTACACCCAGATTGTGCCCGAGCTGAAAGAAGCCGGCTTCACGATTATCGCCATTACCCACGACGATAAATACTATACCTGTGCCGATACGCTCTACAAAATGGAATACGGGAAGCTGGTCAGGGAAGAGGAAGAGGTGCTCAGCACGCTATAGCCGGCACTAGCCCCACTACTTTTCTTTCTGTCAGGTGAGGTTCAAGTCTCTCGCTCACTGTTGTTTAATAGCTCGCTCTATGAAAAAAACTAAGTTATTTCTGATGCATTTTGCCGGTGGCAACTGCTTCTCGTTTCAATTCCTGCTACCCCATCTAAGCGAGTTTGAGGTCTTCCCGCTGGAGTTGCCCGGCCGGGGCCGGCGCATGCGCGAGCCGCTCATCCGTGACTTTGAGCAGGCCGCCAAGGACATGTACAATCAGATTATGCAGGTGCTGGCCCTCGACGCCTTTTCGCCTTCCAAGTTCCTGATCTACGGGCACAGCATGGGGGCCCGCCTGGCCTTCCGGGTGGCCGGGCTGCTCGAGAAGGCCCACAAGGCCCCCCTGCACATCATTATCAGCGGCAGCTCGGGCCCTTCCCTGATGCAGAACGACCGCAAAATCCGGCACCTGATGCCCAAGCCCGAGCTGAAGCTGGAACTGCAGAGCCTGGGCGGGCTACCCCTGGAAATCCTGGAAAACGACGAGGTATTCGACTTTTTCGAGCCCATCATCCGCTCCGACTTTGAAGTGGTGGAGCGCAACCAGCTGGGACCTTTTCTGCCCATCCAAACACCCATCTACGCCGTGATGGGCAGCGAGGAAGCCACCACGCCGGCCATCGGCAACTGGGAACAGTACACCACCACCGATTTTACCTCGGAGGTACTGCCCGGCAACCATTTCTTTATTCATCAACACCCTCGCCGAATGGCTGAGATAATCCAAAGCTGCTATGCTACGACTCCTGTATACAAATACTGAGTGCCTGGAGGATAATGAAATTGCTCATTATCTGGATTTTCTGCCCTTCGCTATGCACGGCGACATTCTGCGCTACAAGTTTGCCGACGACCAGAAGCACCGCCTCCTGGCCCGCCTGATGCTGCGCTACTGCCTGCTCGAAACCACCGGCAGCGACGAGTTGATGGCGGCCTGGAAAAAGGACGAAAACCACAAGCCCTTCGTGGCCGGCTGGTTTCCGTTCAACATTTCGCACGCCGGCAAATGGGTGATTTTCGCCTACAGCGACGAGGACATCGGCGTAGACATCGAGAAGCAGACCGAGGTGGACTACCAGAGCCTGATTGCCTACTTCCACCCCGACGAGCAGGCCTACGTCCGCAAGTCGGAAGACAAGCAGCTGAGCTTCTTCAACATCTGGGTTAAAAAGGAGGCCATTCTCAAGGCCATTGGCACGGGCATCGTGGAGGGCTGGCAGGAGTTCAGCTGCATCGACGAAATAGTGGCCTACAAGAACGAGAAGTGGCTTTTTCACCCGCTTTCCATCGACCCCGGCTACGTTTCCTACCTCTGCACCAGCGAGAATATCACCTCCATTGAGCTGCAGGAAGTGTTTGCCAGCGCCATTGCCACAATGGGCCACCCGGCAGCGTACGCGCTGAAAGAGGCCTGAGGCGCCCCGGTGCGCCGCCCGCATATCCTTATAGCTAGTGTCTGTATCCCTTATTTCTAACCCCACTCTTACGTGGAGCATGGCAGGCAAATCCTGCCCCCGACGATGAAAGCACCGAGTATAGCCTTCCTGTTTCCTGTCCTGATTGTGAGCCTGATCGTAATGGTCTTGTCGCGTAATATCGGCGACGTGCCGGCCCTGGGCCCCCTGTTCGACCCCTTCGTGGGGCTGGCCCAAAACGAAAAGCCTACGGGCCGCGCCCTGGCCACGCAGCTGGGCGCGCTGCAGCGCCCGGTGCAGGTGTACTTCGACGAGCGGGAAGTGCCGCACATTTTCGCCGGCGACCAGGCGGATATGTTCTTTGCCCAAGGCTACGTCACGGCCTCGCTGCGCCTCTGGCAGATGGACTTCGTGACCTACGCCTCGGCCGGCCGCCTGGCCGAGGTGTTCGGGGCCAAGTACCTGGATAAAGACCGGCTGCAGCGGCGGCTGGGCATTCTGGAAGCGGCGAAGAAGTCGTTGGCCTTCATCGAGCAGGACAGCCAGACCAACCAGGTGCTGACGGCCTACACTAAAGGCGTCAACGCCTACATCAGCCAGCTGCACTACAAGGACTACCCGGTTGAGTACAAGGTGTTTGCCACCAGGCCCGAGCCGTGGTCGAAGCTGAAGACCGTGCTGATTATGAAGTACATGGCTACTGCCCTGAGCGGCTACGAAGAGGACATGGCCATGTCGAGCATGCGCTTGGCCCTGGGCAAGGATTTCGACCGGGTATATCCGGAATGGACTCCCGACAACTCGCCGCTGACTCAGCGCGCCACCGCCCAGCTGGCCCAGCACCGCGCTACGAACTCCGACTCGCTCGGCTACCTGAACTACGCCTTCCTGGAGGGGCTCACCACCGTGACGCCCAGTGAGTACAACGCCAAGCTGGGCAGCAACAACTGGGTGGTATCGGGCAAGAAAACCAAGTCGGGCAATCCGATTCTCTGCAACGACCTGCACCTGAGCTTGTCGTTGCCGGCCATCTGGCTCGAAATGCAGCTTGCGGCGCCCGGCATCAACGTGTACGGCGTCTCGATTCCGGGCGCGCCGGCCATCATTGTGGGCTTCAACTCCGCTATTGCCTGGGGCACGACCAACGGCGCCACCGACGTGAAAGACTGGTACAAGCTCAAAATTGCCGACAACTATTCGGCGTATGAGTTCGACGGGAAGTGGCTCAAAACCACGGCCCGCGTGGAGGAAATAAAGGTGCGCGACGCGGCCACGCTCTACGATACAGTGTACTCCACCGTGCACGGCCCCATCGTGATGGACCGGCGCTTCCAGCAGAAGCCCGAGATGCTGAACTACGCCCTGCGCTGGGAGCTGCACAACCCGGCCAACGAAATCCTGACCTTTATCAAGCTGAATACGGCGGCCAACTACCAGGACTACAAAGCCGCCATCAGCCACTACGCCTGCCCGGTGCAGAACTTCATTTTCGCGGGCAAAAACGACGATATTGCCATTACGCACCAAGGTAAGATTGCCCGCAAGTGGGCCGGGCAGGGCCGTTTCGTGCTCGACGGTACCAAGAAGTCGCACCTGCCTACCAGCTACATTCCCAAAGACAGCCTGCCGGAAAGCCACAACCCCGGCAGTGGCTACCTGTTCTCGGCTAATAACCGGCCCACCGGCGCGGCCTACCCCTATTACTACAGTGGATACTACAGCGAAACCCGCGCCGCCCGTATCCAAACCCTGTTGGCTGCCGACAATCAGTTTGATGTGGCCAAAATGGAGAAAATGCAGCTCGACAACACCAACGGCTTTGCGGCCCAGGCCATGCCGGTGCTACTGGCCGCCCTCGACCGCACAGCTCTGAATGCGTCGCAGCGGAAGTTCCTGGCCGCCATTGAAAACTGGCGCGGCGACTACAGCCAGCAGAGCACTACCGCCATCCTGTTTGATCTGTGGTGGGACAACGTGGAGGACTACACCTGGGATGAGCTGCGCAGCTACTCCTTCTATGCCCAGGCACCCAAAGACGAGGTGCTGCTGCAGCTGCTGGCCCGCGACCCGCAACATCCGTATTTCAACCGCATCAACACCGCCACCCGGGAAACGGCTGCTACCATTGTGCAGTCTTCGTTCGTGGACGCCGTGGCGCGCATCGAGGAAAGGGTGAAGGAAGGCGCGTCGCCGGAGTGGGGGCAGGTAAACAAGGTAAACGTGACCCACCTCTCGACCCTGGCCGCTTTTAGCCGCAAAGACATTGAATCGGCCGGTAATCCGGAGGCTATCAACGCGGTATCCAAAAACTGGGGCCCTTCCTGGCGCATGATTGTGGAGCTGGGCGACAAGCCTAAAGCCTATGGTATCTACCCCGGCGGGCAGTCAGGCAACGTGGGCAGCCCGCACTACACCGATTTTATCGACGACTGGCAGAAAGGCAACTATTATGAGCTGCATTTCTACGCCTCCGAACGGGAAGCAAAGGCCGCCTGCAAAGAAGCCGCCTGGCAGCTCAGCAACTAACGCTTTTTTCCCGGCCCGTGCCGCGGGTCGGGTGCATGCCGGGCGGCTCTTCGGCCCTACGCCGGTTCTTTGGCCGCTGAATTTTTTGTGGCTGGGCCACTGGAATCTGTTGGGCCGTTTCCCGGCGGCGGGCGTCGCGGTTGTACGCCAACTTACCCCAGACCACTATTTCCTTGTTATTAAACCAGCACGAGCGGGCCAACTGGCCCGCTCGTTTCGTTTCACCTCGCCGCTGGAGAGTGAGGCCGGCCCACGAAGCTCGTTTTTTAAGGGTACCTTCCGTATACAGACACAATACTGTACCCCGTCACATGCCGCAAACGCCCAATCCTGCCCCATCATCCCGTGCCGCTGCGGCTGAAAATGAGGGCTCGAGCGGAAAGCCTGCTGCATCCCAGGAAACCAGTTCGGCAGACAGTCGCCCCCTCGACCGCTACGAGCAAAGTCAGGTGCGTTTCCGTACAGTGTTTGAAAACGCCCCGCTCGGTCAGAAAATCATTACTTCTGATCTAACCATTCGTCAGGCCAACCAGGCAGTGGTAGATATGTTGGGCTGCGCCAGCGTGGAAGATCTGGTAGGGCACAAAATCATGGAGTTTGCCCATCCCGACCACCGCGCCGACTGGCAGGATTTGCAAACCCGCTTGTGGGAGCACAAACTACCGGCCTTCACGCTCGAAACGTGCATGGTACGCAAAGACGGCTCCTCGTTCTGGTGCCAGATTCATTCGGTGCTTTTTCCCGACGAAGACGGCGAGTTGGGATACACCATCCTGGAAGATATTTCCGAGCGCAAAAGCCTGGAAGCCAAGCTAAAGCGTGTATACGATGCCCAGGAAACCATCCTGCAGCTCGCCACCCACGACCTGAAGGGCCCTATTGCCCACATCGAGCTGCTCACCGACCTGCTGCTGCGCGAAGTGGCTAGCCGCAGCGGCGAAGCGCCGCCACCGCCCGAAATGGTGCATTACCTCAGCCTCATTCAGGCGTCGTGTGCCCACGCCCACGTGCTGCTGCGCGACGTGCTCTACGTCGGTGACCTCGACGAGAACGGCTTGCAGAAACGCCCTACCGACTTACACGCCTACCTGACGGAGCAGTTGGACCTGCACCGCCTCTCGGCTCAGGAGAAAGGCATTACGCTGACCCTGGACTTGGCCCCGAAGCCCATTCAGGCCCGCCTGCACCCCGAAAAGTTTGGCCGAGTACTCGACAACCTGCTTCACAATGCCCTGAAATTTACGCCCGCCGGGGGCACCGTGACCGTCGGTTTGCGCGAGCACGAGGGCAAAGCGCGCCTCACGGTGCGCGACACCGGCATCGGTATTCCCAGCAAGCTGCACAACAACCTGTTCGACAAGTTCAATCCCACGCGCCGCGCCGGTCTGCACGGCGAAGTCACGACCGGCCTCGGCCTTTTTATCGCCAAGCAAATCGTCGAACTCCACGGCGGAGCCATCTGGCTCGAAAGCCGCGAAAAAGAGGGTACTACCTTTTTCATTGAGTTAGCCTGATCAGCAGGGTTGTGCTAGTTTTGTGCGGCCTGGCTGAGCAGGTACCGGCTTCGTCCGACCTGCCATTGCCCACGGCCCACTGCACCGCTACTTCTATGATAAAACTCTCCAGTGTGCTGCTGGTCGATGACGATCCGCTCACCAACGACCTCAATGAACGCCTGCTCCGGCAGCTTGGCGTAGCCGACCAGTACCGCGCCGCCAACGACGGCGCCGATGCCCTGGCCGTCTTGGAAGACCTCGCCGCCGATGCCAATCCCAGCAGCCCGGTGCTGGTACTGCTCGACGTAAAAATGCCTGGTATGGACGGCATGGCCTTCGTGGAGCAATACCAGCGCCTGCCCGAGAGCCAGCAGCAAGCCGTGGTCATCGTGATGCATACGGCATCTATGAGTTCCGTCGACCTCGGCCGCGTGGAATCTATGCCCATCGCCGGGTTGGTTAGCAAGCCGCTCACCAAGGAAAAGCTCGATACCATTCTCAAGCTGCATTTCCAGCGCCAGTTTCCGGCATAGTCAGATATCTACCAGTCTTTATCCCCAAACGCTAACGAGCGGACCATCTGGTCCGCTCGTTAGCGTTTCTGCGCTATCCACCCACCGCGCCGGTGGGTGGCAAAAAAGAGAAAGCCCGGTAACAGACTGGTTTAAAGTCTACTACCGGGCTTCGTGGCGCTCCCTCCTGGGCTCGAACCAGGGACCCTCTGATTAACAGTCAGATGCTCTAACCGGCTGAGCTAAGGAAGCGGTTATGGCGACGTTTATCTGTCGTTGCGGGTGCAATATTAGTGCACCCGGCTAGTTTGTGCAAGCAATATGGTAAAAATAATTGCAGAAAATAATCTAGTTAGTGATTGTCAGGATGTTGCCCGATAAAGAAGTCGAGTAGCGCCGAAGGGGAAGGTTAGCTGGGCCGCCTTGCACCTGCCCCTGGAAGTTGAATTGGGACTTGCAGCAGGGGTCAAATATCTGGGCGAACTGAACGAACTTGACCCGGGCGCAGGTGTCGGCCGAGTTATAGGTGCAGGTGCGCTCAAAGGCCAGATAGGTGCTGGCGTTCTGCCGTACCACAATCAGGCCGCGCACCCCGCCGGTGTGATATACGGCGCCATTATCAAAGCGGAGGTTGCTGTTCTGCTGGTCGGTGAGGTTCAGCACCTCGTTGAAAGCAGCCAGCGGAATCTGGGGCTGCGCCTCGGAATTGCTGCCGCAGCCAGTACAGAGCCCAACGCCTGCGGCAGCTATAACGGCCAGCAACGTACGGGAAGAGGAAAGCCAGTTCATAAGCAGATAAACAAGGGTGACAAGCAGCCGCACGCTATACGGAATGCGGGCCGGTTAGGAAGAGGCCGAAACGAAAAGTCGCCTTAAAACGCGGAAGCTACTACTTCTCGTTCCAAGGCGGCTTTCAGACCCAACGTACTGGTAAGAGGAGCAAGCTTATTGCACGCCTTCAAACTGGCGCAGGAAGCGCAGGTCGTTTTCGGTGAACAGGCGCAGGTCTTTGATTTGGTACTTGAGCATGGTAATCCGCTCGATGCCCATGCCCCAGGCATAGCCCGAGTACCGTTCCGGGTCGATGCCGGACTGCTCCAGCACGTTGGGGTCGACCATGCCGCAGCCCCCGATTTCGACCCAGCCGCTTTGCTTGCAGATGTTGCAGCCCGTGCCCTTGCAGATCAGGCAGGTGATGTCAATTTCGGCGCTGGGCTCGGTGAAGGGGAAGAAGGAGGGCCGGAACCGGATTTGAATGTCCTGCCCGAACATTTCCTGCACGAAGTAATACACCGTCTGCTTCAAATCGGCAAAGCTCACGCCTTCGTCGATGAAGATGCCTTCTACCTGATGGAACATCATATGGGCCCGGGCCGAAATAGCCTCGTTGCGGTACACGCGGCCGGGCATGATGCTGCGGATAGGAGGCTGCTGGCTTTCCATCACGCGCACCTGCACGGTGCTGGTATGGGTGCGCAGCAGCGCATCGTGGGTTGGGTCGGCGGGGTTGCGGGTCACGAAGAAGGTGTCCTGCATGTCGCGGGCCGGGTGGTTTTCCGGGAAGTTCAGGGCCGTGAAGTTGTGCCAGTCGTCCTCGATTTCCGGTCCTTCGGCCACGTTGAAGCCGATACGGGAGAAGATGCGCACCATTTCCTCACGTACCAGGCTCAGAGGGTGGCGCGTGCCTAGGGCGTTGGGCACCACCGGCAGGGTGTAGTCAAACGTGGGGTCGGCGGGGGCATTCTGGGCGGCGGCCTCCAGCTCCTGCTGGCGCTGGGTAAATTTATCCAGGGCCAGCTGCTTGAGCTGGTTCAGCTCCTGGCCCACGGCCCGACGCTGGTCCTGGGGCACGGTTTTGAGCAGGTCGAACAAATCGGCCAGCTGCCCTTTGCGCCCGGTGAAGGCAATGCGGAACTGCTCCAGCTGATCGGGAGCGGCGAGGTCGTAAGCTTCGATTTCGGCGCGAAGGCGGTTGATTTGGTCCTGCATAGTAGGGCAAAGGTACGCTTCCGGCGCAAAATCCACCCGCAAATCCCCGGCTTGGTGCCCAGGCCCAACCGCCGCGAAAAAAGTTGGTACGATTGCTGCAAAACTCCTGATACAAGCGGCACAGAAGACTGAACGCGGGGCGCCACCCGTTCGAGTTATACGCCGACGGCTCCGCGCCTGGTCTATTTTTCATCCTTTCGTCTTTTCTGAGTTATGAACCGTTTCCTGTCTTCCGCCTTCCTCTTATTTGTATTCGGCGCCGCTTCCGCCCAGGCCCAATCCCAGAACACCTCCGTTGGCTCGGCCACCGAATGGGCCTCGCCCGAACTCGACCCCTGGACGATGAACGCACCCCGGGCCGCCGTAGAACAGCCCGTTGCGGCTGCCTCGGCCGAGCCTACCAGTTATAACACGGGCTGGAGCAGCGCCCCCGGCATCAGCCTGAGCGTGCACAACACGCCCAGCACCGACTGGTGGGGCCGACCCCTCAAGAAGAAAGAGAAACTGGCGGCCGCAGTAGTAGAGGACGGCAGCGACGACCCGATGATGCAGTCTTCCGGTCAGATGATTGCTCCCGGCATGAACACCGCCCCGTACCGCGGTACCAGCACCGACTATTGGGGCCGCCCCGTGCGCAAAGCCAAGCGTCAGGATGCCAAGGTAGCCGCCAAGATTGCCAAGTCTTCGACCGTTGCCGCGACTACCGCTGCCTCGGCTGAGTAATAGTTCGCCAAAAAGTCGGGGGTACCGTACTAGGAGCCAGAAGTCTATGTTTCACATCTTCACCGGTTTCTTATGCGGTACCCCCAACTCTTTTTCTGGTTATTGAGCGTAGCGCTGCTACTGCCTCTGTTCACGGCCCAGGCCCAGACCAAGCGCACCAGCGGCTACCACAAAACAGCCTCCGCTTCCCGCACCCGCGCAGTAGCTCGCACCTCAAACAACCGCCGCTACTCCGATGAGGACCGCCAACGCCTGGCCCCCGGCATGCGCATCAACATGCCTACCCCGCCCAGCACCGACTATATGGGCCGCCCCATCAAAAAGAAGACGCCCAAGCCGGCTTCTACCAGCTCCACCATTTCGTCGGGGCAAACAGCGCCGGCGCCAGCCGCGCCCGCCAAAACCCGGAAGCGGCGGTAAGAAAAATATCTGCCCAGGCCCCATAATTACTTATGGAGTAGATATTTTTGTGGTTTCAGGCACAAATCCTCCATTTTCTGCGTAGTAGGGGAAAGTGAAATTCCCTACTCCCACTTGTTTTTTCGCTATGCTACGTCCCGTTTTTTCGTGCCTGTTGTTGGTTGCCGTGTTGAGCACCTCAAACGCACTAGCCCAACAAAGCCGCTCAAAACCGGCTAAAACGCCCGCCACGCCGGCCCCGGCAGCAGCTGAACCCGCGCCCGCCCCGGCCGTCGAGCCAGCAGCCAGCAGCGGCTTTGCCGCGCCAGCTTCGGCTGCGGAGGCAGCGCCGCCGCAATCCAATGGCTTTGCCATTGCTCCGGGCTTTACCGCTGCTCCTTCGCACCGCGTACGCATGGATTATCGGGGCCGCCCCCTGGCTCCGTATGTGAAGCGTAACGTGAGTGTCAATACGACGGCACCCGCGCCGATGGTAGAGGCTACTCCAGTAGCGGCTCCGGCAGCGCCAGCCGTCACTACCACCGAAGTTGCGGCTCCCGTAGCGGCTCCGGCTACCAAAGCTGCTTCGGCCACGACTACCAAGAAGGTAAGCACAGCCGCTGCTGCTCCAGCCGCCCCCAAGAAAGCACCCGCCAAGAAAGCTCCCGCTAAGAAAGCCGACGACGGTTGGGGTTCTTCCGGCAGCGGCTGGTAAGCCAAGCTTTTCTAACGCCCCAATAAAAAAGCCCACCCGAGTTCCGGGTGGGCTTTTTTATTGGGGCTTGGCGCTGAACTACTCCTCGGCGCCGACTGCTGCAGGTTCCGCTGCGGCTACCGTGGGTTGGGCGCGGTAATAGAGCGTGGTGCTGTTTTCGGGCCGCAGAATGTCCTGGGCAATGGCCAACAAGCCTTCCGCCGTGACGGCCTGCACCTTGGCGCTTTCCTCGTTTACCAGGTTGGCGTCGCCGATAAGCTTGCTGTAGGCCAGGTTCATGGCCCGGTTGAGCAGCTCGATTTCCTCGAACACAATGCTGGCTTCGGCCTGGTTTTTTACCTTTTCCAGCTCCAGTTCCGGCACCAAGTTCTGGCGCAGCTCAGCCACCACGGCTTCCACGGCGGCATTGGCCTCTTCCAGCGTGACGCCCGCGTTGAGGCGGCCGCTGATAACGAGCAGGCCCGGCTCCAGGGAGCCCGTGCAGGAAGCGGAAATAGAGTTAAACAACGGCTGGTCCTTCACTAGCTGCTGATACAGGCGTGACGACTTGCCCCGGCCCAGCACGTCGCTGAGCAAATCGGCGGTGTGGTAGGCTTCCTCGGCCCGGCCGGGCATATGGTACACCTTGTAATAGGCGCTTACGGGCACGTCGGCCGTAATATCGAGGTGGCGCGGGGCGGTTTGGCGGGGCTCGGCAGGCAGTTGCCGCTTGTAGGGCGTGCCGGCCGGAATGGGCTCAAACCACTTCTCGGCCAGGCGACGCGCTTCGGCTACCGTGATGGGGCCGGCCACCACCAGGATGGCATTGACGGGGGAGTAGTGCTTGGCGAAGAAGGCCCGCACGTCGTCCATTACCGCGTTTTCGATATGGCTGATTTCCTTGCCGATGGTGGGCCACTGGTAGGGGTGCTGCTGGTAGGCCAGGGGCCTCAGCTTCAGCCATACGTCGCCGTAGGGCTGGTTGAGGTAGTTCTGCTTAAATTCCTCGACCACCACTTTGCGCTGCACCTCCAGACCGTTTTCCGAAAAGGCCAGGCCCAGCATCCGGTCCGATTCGAGCCAGAAGGCGGTTTCGAGGTTGGCCGCCGGCAGCGTGAGGTAGTAGTTGGTGATGTCGGGGGAGGTGAAGGCGTTGTTTTCGCCCCCCACGTATTGCAGGGGCTCGTCGTAGCTGGGGATGTTTACCGAGCCCGAGAACATCAGGTGCTCAAACAAGTGGGCAAAGCCGGTGTGCTGCTCGTCCTCGTCGCGCGAGCCGACGTTGTAGAGCACATTCAGGACGGCAATGGGGGTGGTATGATCCTCGTGCACGATGCAGCGCAGGCCGTTGGCGAGGGTGAATTCTTCAAATTGAATCATGGGTGGCAAGGTAAGGAGGCGGGGCTGGGGCCCCGCCCAAAGTTAGGAACCCAGCAAACGTACAGGTAAAGGAAAACAGTGACCGGGGTAAGAAAAGTTTTTCGAGGGCTGGTGGCGGCATGCCGATTAATGCGTAACTGGGTACCTCTATTGCCGGCTGTTACGGTGCCGGTCTGCTCTAGTACTATTTCCTATTGCACGTGGTTCTATTCTTCACTTATCCCCCTTCCCCTTATCATGCCCAAAGGCAATAATTTTGCGGCCAATCTGGCCGAAACCGACATGGCGGCGGCCCGTGCAGCCGTGAATGCGCTGCAAGGCAAGCTGGCCTTCGTGCCCCAGCAGCCCGCCGAGCTTATCACCTCCACTACCATCAGTGCTGAGCGCCTGCCCTTGGCCGACCTGGCCCTGCAGGCCGCCGAGCAGGACCCCGACGTGATGCGCAAGAGCTGCGACCCGGAGCAGCTGCGGGCAAAAATAGAGGCGTACCGCGCCTTGACGTCCCTGCGCAACCAACTGGAGCCCGAACTCAAACGGCTGGATAACGCCATTAACGTGCTGGGCTCCGATATTCTGTTCATGACCAACAACGTACACGAGGACATCGAAAAGGATAAAGGCGAATCGACGACGCTGGGCGAACTGCGCCAGAAGATCAATGCCTACTACGCCCGGCCCCGAGGCACCGCGAAAGTCACCCCCAAGTCGGCCTGACGCCTGATGGGCAACCCGCCTGATTTGAGCAAAACGCTCAAACGAGTGACCGTTTCAGCGACTCGTTTGACCAAAACAGCCTTCGCCTTGACCGTTTTGGTCGTAGCGAAGGCTGTTTTGGTCGTAGCCCCTACCACGCGGCCGGGGTAGGGCGGGCGATAAGTTAGGCAGGTGGCTTAGAACTGGCCGCGCACGCCCAGCTGCCACATGCGGGCTACGGGGTACACGCCCGTATCCTGGCCGGCGTGGTAGGGGCCGGCGCCGCCGCTGCTCACATTTGGGTCGAAGCCGCGGTAGGAGCCGGTTACGAACAGGTTCTGGCCGCCCACCCACACGCTGATGGTGCGGGTATCGGAGCGGAGCACCTCGTAGCTAAGGGCAAGTTGGGAAAGGCGCACGTGGCTGCCATCTTCCAGGTCCTCGTTGAAGGGAAGGGGGTAGGAGCGGATGCCGCTACCGGCCCGGGGTACGGAGGTGTTCTGGTTGGCGGGCGTCCAGTAGTCGAGGGCCCGCACGGTGCTATTGGCCGAGGCCGAGGGGGCGTCGAGGCGCATCAGGACCGAGTTCTGCATCTGGTAGCCGAAGAGGCCGTCGAGCTGGGCCTCGAGCTGGAAGCGCTTCAGGCGCAGCTGCTGCGTGAAATTGAGCGAGTAGCGGGGCAGGCCGCCGTTTTCGTAGTAGGTGTCGCCGTAGTCGAGGCGGCCGTCGTTGTTGCGGTCGGTGGCGCGGCGCTGGCCGGCGCTGGGGTGGCCCGCCGGGTAGGTGCCATCGGCCTCATACACCAGGAAGCGGCTCACGGGCTGGCCCACCGCCAGGTTGCTGGGCACCATCTGGCCGAAGTCGTCGCCGGGCTTGAGCTCGGTTACCTCGTTGCGGTTAGTCGCGGCGCTCAGCTGGGAGAAACCAGCTACCGGCCCGGCCTGCCAGCTGCCACCGGCGGTAAGCTCCAGGCCCTTATTGAGCAGCGTGATGTTGGGAAAGATGGGGTAGGTGGTGATGCCGCTACCCGTGGGCACCGAAACCAGGAACGAGGCCTCCGAATGGGTGGTGCGGCGCTGGTAGGCGGCCACTTCCAGCGTAAGGCGGCCTCCGAGCAGGCCCGCGCGCAGGCCGGCATCGTGCTGGGTGGTGCGGTCGGCCACGAAAAAGGAGCTGGTTTTGCCCGAGCCGGCCCAGAGGGTGAGGTCGGTGAGCTGCTCGGCGTTACGCAGGAAGCCTTCTTTATTGATATGCCAGCTCAGCTGGGCTCCGGGCAGCCACACTTTCTTATCGGAGGCGTTTTTGCCGGAGGCAAACTCGGTGCGCATGGAGGCCTGCACCTCGTAGCGGCCGGCGTAGGTGTAGCCCGCCACCACCGAGGGGCTGTGAATGGCCAGGCGCTTCTCTTCGGACCGGAAAAAGCCGCCCGAGTACGCCCCTTCATAGGTATAATCCAGCTCGCGCTGGTCCTGCTGGCGCAGATAGTTGAGGGCCGCCGTCACGGCGTGCTGCTCCCGGAAGGTGCGCTCGAAGCGCAGGGCGGCGGCCACTACCCAGTTGCGGGCCGAGGTGGTGGCAGTGCCGGTGTGCTCCACGGCTACCGGGCCGGGGCCAAAGCCGTTGGGTGTGTAGTCGAGGCCTTCGGCGTCTACCTTCTCGCGGCTGCCGCGGGCGGTCAGGCTCAGGCTGGGCGAGAACTGGTAGGTGGCGTTGAGCTGGGTGATAAGGCGGCGGGTGCGGGCCGTTTGTGAGTAGTCGTCGAGGGCAAAGCGAGGCTCGGGCGGGACGTAGCTATAATACGCGGTGCGGGCCGGTACGGCCGGAATGCCCAGCAGGTAGCTCCGCACCAGAGAGCCGGCATCCAGCTCCTGACCGGCGTGGTGCTGGTCGGTTTGGCTGGCGCTGGCCCGCACGCCCACGTGCAGCTTCTCGGTGACTTGCTGGTCGAGGTTGAAACGCAGGCTGCCCCGGCTCATCCCCGACTTGACGATGACGCCAGCCTGATTGAGGTAGTCGGCGGCGGCGTAGTAGCGGGTGTTGCCGGCGAGGCCGTCCACGCTCAGGTTGTGGCTCTGGATGGCAGCGGGCCGAAACAGTTCGTCCTGCCAGTCTACTTCCTGCAAGCTGTTCAGCTCGGCGGCCGAGTAGGGAGGCGGGTTCCCGAGGTTGGAACCCGCGGCGGCGTTGACGAGCTCGGCATACTGGCGGCCATTGAGCAGCTCATAGCGCTGGCGCACCTGCTGCACGCCACCCCAGCCGCTGTAGCGCACCCGCAGGGGCTGGGGGGCGCTGCCCCGCGCCGCGCCGCTTTTTGTGGTAATCAGGATAACGCCATTGGAGCCCTGCATGCCGTATTGAGCGGTAGCGGCGGCGCTTTTTAGCACAATTATGTGGTCTACGTCTTCCACGGGCAGGTCCAGCAGCGGGTTGGCGTTGGGTGTGGTCGGGGTAGAGTTGTTAGGGTAGTTGGAGTTATTGTTGGGCTGAGAAAACGGGCTTCGGCTGCTCCAGCGCTCCGGCGTCACGTCGGTATTGTACACGGGCACGCCATCCACCACGTAGAGGGGCTGGCTGCTGCCGGTCAGGTTCGTCGCCCCCCGAATGCGCACCGTGGCCCAGGCCCCCGGTGCCCCGGAGTAGGGCGTGACCTGCACCCCGGCTACGCGGCTGAGTAGGGGTTGAATAGTGGTGAAGGCCGGCAGTAGGTTGTGTTCTCGGATAGGATAATCTACGATTAAGCCGGGGTGACTTGCGCGAAGGCTATCAATAGAAGTGAGGGGTGTGTTAGCCGGTTGTTGGGCCTGGGCAGCGGAAGCGGCAAGAGAAAGAATGCTGAGCGGTAAGATTCTATTCATAGTAAGGATACAGGGAAGAAATCAGCCCCGAAGATAGATGCCGCGGCCCGGCTGATTTCACACCAGAACTCAACAATTTTCCTTTCGTCCAAACCTGTACTTTTGCCCTGCTTACTACCCACCCACTCCTCCCGTATGAACTTCGACCGGAAAGACTACTCCAACGACATTCTGCTCCACCTCTACCAGGGGCTGCTCAAGCCGCGCATGATAGAGGAGAAAATGCTCATTCTGCTGCGGCAGGGCAAGGTCAGTAAGTGGTTTTCGGGCATCGGGCAGGAGGCCATTTCGGTGGGCAGCACCCTGGCCCTAAATCCCGACGAGTACATTCTGCCCCTGCACCGCAATTTGGGCGTGTTTACGGGCCGCAATATCCCCCTCGACCGGCTCTTTGCCCAGTGGCAGGGCAAAACCACCGGCTACACCAAGGGCCGCGACCGGAGCTTCCACTTCGGCACCAACGAGCACCACATCGTGGGCATGATCAGTCACCTGGGGCCGCAACTGGCCGTGGCCGGCGGCATTGCCCTGGCCGATTTGCTCGACGAGCAGCCCCGCGTGACGGTAACCTACAGCGGCGACGGGGGCGCTTCCGAGGGCGACTTCCACGAGGCCCTGAACGTGGCGGCCGTGTGGCAGCTGCCGGTCATCTTCATCATCGAAAACAACGGCTACGGCCTGAGCACGCCCAGCCGGGAGCAGTTCCGCTTCAACTACTTCATCGACAAGGGCCCCGCCTACGGCATGGAAGCTGTGCAGGTAGACGGCAACAACGTGCTGGAAGTATATGACACGGTGAAGCGCCTGGCCGAGGACCTGCGCCAGAACCCGCGCCCCGTGCTGCTGGAGGCCCTTACCTTCCGCATGCGGGGCCACGAGGAAGCCAGTGGCACCAAGTACGTACCCCAGGAGCTGTTTGAGGAGTGGGCCCAGAAAGACCCGGTGGAAAACTACGAGAAGTGGCTGCTGGCCGAAGGCATTCTGGATGAGGAAGCCCGCATGCGCTTCCGCGAAACCATCAAGCGCGAAATCGAGGAAGGGCTACGCGTGGCCGACGCTACACCCATGCCGACGGCTAACGTGGCGGAGGAAATTGCCGACATGTACCAGCCCTTTGAGGCCGATAAGTCGCTGCAGCTAGCACCTGACAACCAGCAACCAACCACCGAGAAACGCTACGTCGACGCCATCAGCGACGCGCTGCGCCAGAGCATGGAGCGCTACCCCGAGCTGGTGCTCATGGGCCAGGACATTGCCGACTACGGCGGGGTATTTAAGGTAACGGAAGGCTTCGTGGGGCAGTTTGGCAAGGGCCGGGTGCGCAATACGCCCTTGTGCGAGTCGGCCATTGTGGGCGCGGGCCTGGGCCTGAGCATCCGGCGCAAAAAGGCCATGGTCGAAATGCAGTTTGCCGACTTCGTAACCTGCGGCTTCAACCAGATTGTGAACAACCTGGCCAAAAGCCACTACCGATGGGGCCAGAATGCCGACGTAGTGGTACGCATGCCCACCGGCGCGGGCTCGGCGGCCGGCCCATTCCACTCCCAAAGCAACGAGGCCTGGTTTACCCACACACCCGGCCTGAAAGTGGTGTTTCCGAGCAACCCGCACGACGCCAAGGGCCTGCTCAATGCCGCCATTGAAGACCCCAACCCGGTGATTTACTTCGAGCACAAGATGCTCTACCGCAGCATCAGCGGGCCTGTTCCGGATGCGTACTACACCACGCCTATCGGCAAGGCCGCTCTGGCCCGGGAAGGCTCGGAGCTGAGCATCATCACCTACGGGGCCGGCGTGCACTGGGCCACCAGCCTGGCCGAGGAGCTGAACCTGGACTGCGACATCCTGGATTTGCGCACCCTGCTGCCCTGGGACGAGGAAGCCGTGCGGGCCACCGTGCTCAAAACCGGCCGCATCATTCTGTTCCACGAAGACACGCTCACGGGCGGCATCGGGGGAGAAATTGCGGCCTGGATTGCCGAGCACTGCTTCGAGCACCTCGACGGCCCGGTGCAGCGCGTGGCTTCCCTGGACACGGCCATTCCCTTCTCGCCGCCGCTGGAAAAGGCCTTCTTGCCCCAGCAGCGCCTGCGCGAGCGGGTCGAGAAGCTGCTGGCTTACTAGCCGTTGGCGGGGTAAAGAAGTGGTAGTCAGCTGCTGCTTTCCCCGCTAGTCTGCTAGTGTCTGGGTTGTTGTTTATCTTTCGGACTGTCTTGTCCCGAAGCTTTATCGTGAACTGCGCTGCATGAGCTTTTTGTCTTTTTCTACCATGCGCCGCGTCGTAGGCGGTGTCGCGCTTGGCTTCCTGCTCATGGCTGGCGGCGGCTGCCGACCCTACCGCATGCCTAACCCCACGGGGCCGCCCCAGCCCAAGGTGAAGGCCGTCAACAAGGACGAGGTGTCAGCCGATGGGCGCAGCACGGGGGCTACCACGGAGATGAAGCCCATCAAAAACAACTACGACAAAAACGGGCTGCTGAAAAAACCCAAGTACGAGCGGCGGCGCCTGAAGAAAAAAGTTGGCCAGCGCACCTTTCTGGGTATTACGCTGCCGTTTTAAGGCTCTGCAAATGCCACTTACTGTAGCGGTTGCGTATACATTCGACGGCAGATTTTAAACCTGGTTTCGCCGCCGCAGTCTAGTCCATCAGACATTCCCTACCCCTGATTTCTATGCGTGTCATCTACTTAGCCTGCGGGCTGCTGTTGGGCCTGAGTACGGCCGCCCTGGCCCAAACCGACGATATGTATCCGGCGCGCAAACGAGCCGAAAGTCGCCGCGCCCTGCGCGACGCCCGCAAGTTCAAGGCTGAATACAAGGACTCACACTTGTCGGTGGATAAAACCAGCCTGAAGCCTGGCGGAACCGGCCGGCCGCAGCAACCTAATGACGGCCGCGAGAGTTATAAGTTCGACAACGCGGGCATGCCCCGCGTGAGCGAACCGGCCCACGTTGGGTTGGGCCTGCGCACCAAAAAGAAAGCAAAGAAAGAATAGTCCTATGAGTACTCCCTGGCTGCCCCTCACCGAGTCCGATCAGCTCACCGATATCGTACGCGAGTCGCACGAGCATCCGGTGCTGATTTTCAAGCACAGCACCAGCTGCTCCATCAGCGCCGCGGCCAAAAGCAAGCTGGAACGCCAGTGGCCCGATGCCAACCTGGACAACGTGACCATCTACTACCTCGACCTGCTTCGCTACCGGCCCATTTCCAGCGAAATAACCAGCAAGTTTGGCGTGCGCCACGAGTCGCCCCAGCTGCTGCTGATTCAGGATGGCGAGTGCCGCTTCGATGCTTCCCACATGGGCATCCGCCTCAGCGACGTGAAGGGCGTAGTAAGCTAGAAAAGTGGTGAGATGAGGAGGTGGTGAAGGGGTAAGTTTTTCTACTGTTTGCGCAGACTGCGCAGTTGTTACCAGTAGCCCTATAACTCACCCGTTCACCACCTCACAATTCCACTTATTCGCCGTAGGCGAACTGAACCTCCTGCCGGATTTCTGGGTTCAGACTTAGGGCTACCGGACAGGTGCGGGCTGCGTTTTCGAGCAAGGCACGCTCCTTTTTGGTTAGGGAACCCGGGAGCCGAAAGCTTACATCAATCTGGGCAATGCGGCGCGGCTCCGAGGCCATATGCTTGCTTACCTCAAAGCTCACCCCGGTCAGGTCAAGGTTGTTGCGCTCGGCGACGATGCCCATAATGGTCATCATGCAGGTGCCCAGCGCCGCACTGACCAAGTCGGTGGGGGAAAAAGCTTCTCCGCGGCCGTGGTTATCCACGGGGGCGTCGGTGAAAATAGTGGTGCCCGAAGCGGTGTGAACGGCTTCGGAGCGCAGATTACCGGCGTAGCGGGCGGTGGCGGTGCTCATAGTCAGAAAGTTGGCAATACATTGCTCGCAAATTTACGTACTTTAGATAGGACGGCCCCGTGGCCGGTCATTTCGCGTCATTTCCTCCATCCTTAGCCATCCCGCCACCCGTGCGTCACTTCTACACTTTCGGCTTTTGCTTGCTGGCCCTGCTTGGGTCGTCGCTTCGGGTGCAGGCCCAGAGCAACGACGAGCCTTCCTACCGCAAGGAATTTACCTACGGCATCAACTTCAACACCCGCGGTGGCCTGATTGGCGGTGTCGCCGTGCGCTCTACGCGGGTTTTGGACGAAAAATGGTCCCGGTTCTGGGGCATTGAGGGCGTCGAGGTGAAGCACCCCAAGGAGCAGCGCCTCCTCAACGGCGCTACCGGCGGCTCCTTCGTGGCTGGCAAGTCGAACTACATGTTCGTCATACGGCCTTCCTTCGGTATGCAGCGCGTTGTTTTCCGCAAAGCACCCGAGTCCGGAGTACAGATCAACGCCTTGCTCGGCGCCGGGCCCTCGGTGGGCCTGCTGATGCCCTACTATATCTACTACGACTATACGCTGCGCGAAAACGGCGGCCGGGCGGTGCAGGAAGATATCCGCAGTGAGCAGTACGACCCCACGCTTCATCCCCGGGCGGAGTTGATTCTGGACCGGGCCCCCATTTTCACCGGGGCCGGCGAAACGAATGTGAAAGTCGGTGGCCACCTGCGCGGGGCGCTTAGCTTCGAGTATGGCCGTTACCGCGACGCCGTGGCGGGCATCGAAACCGGCTTCCTGTTTGAAGTGTACCCTAAGAACCTGATGATTCTGCGGGCTCCTAACATCAGTGACAGCGCATTGAATACGAACTTCTTCCCGTCCGTGTACCTGACGCTCTACATCGGGCACCGGAGCTAAGCCAACAACCTCGCCTTTTCGGCAACTAAAAAGGACTTTTCAGGCGTTCGGGTGTTTATACCCTGACGACTGGAAAGTCTTCTGTTTTTTAGCCATCCTTGCCCGGTGGTACTCATAACTGCTAACTGACCGCTACCTTTGTAGTATGGATGACCTGCTGCTGACTTTACCTATCATTCAAGCCCAAACCGCCGCTCCGGCGGTACCAGCCAAGCCGCGCAAGCCGGACTGGCTGCGCGTGAAGCTGCCGGTAGGCCCCGAATATGCCAAAGTGCGCCGCCTGGTGGACGAGCACAAGCTGCACACCATCTGTGAGAGCGGCAACTGCCCGAATATGGGCGAGTGCTGGGGCGCCGGCACGGCCACCTTCATGATTCTGGGCAACATCTGCACCCGCTCTTGCTCATTCTGCGCCGTGGCTACGGGCCGCCCCAATGAGTATGACACCGACGAGCCCCGTCGCGTGGCCGAAGCCATTCAGCTCATGGGCGTGAAGCACGCCGTAATTACCAGCGTGAACCGCGACGAGTTGAAAGACCGGGGCGCCAGCATCTGGTACGAAACTGTGGTGGGCATCAAGCAGCTCAGCCCCAGCACCACCATTGAAACGCTGATTCCGGACGTGAAAGCCAACTGGGCCGCATTGGATACCATGATTGCCGGTGGGCAGGAAGTGGTGTCGCACAACGTGGAAACTGTGGGCAGCCTCTACCGCCTCGTGCGGCCCCAGGCCAAGTACGACCGGAGCCTGGAGCAGATCCGGCGCACCAAGGAAGCCGGTAAGCGCACTAAATCGGGCATTATGCTGGGCCTGGGTGAAACCAAAGAGGAAATGTACCAAGCCATGGACGATCTGGCGGCCAATGGCCTCGACATCCTGACCCTGGGCCAGTACCTGCAGCCTACCAAGCGTCACATCGAAGTAGCCGAGTTCATTCACCCCGATCTGTTCGCGCATTACCGCGAGGAAGGCTTGCGCCGGGGACTCAAGTACGTGGAATCCGGCCCGTTGGTACGTAGCAGCTACCACGCCGAGCGCCACGTGAACGTGCCGATTTAAAAGGCGTACTGCGAAATGCTGTCAAACAAAAAGCGCGGCTCCCACTATGGGGGCCGCGCTTTTTGTTTGACAGCATTTCGCAGATTGAGCTTAGCGGGTAGCCTGGCTGTTGCGACCGTCGGTGGGAGGGTAGGTGCCCAGCACGCTGCCCACAATGCGGAATACTTCGGGCTCGGAAATGGTGCGGTTCTCAATCTGGGCTTCGCCCATGCCGCGCCACGCCAGCTCCTTGCGCTTGGCATCCACGATGTCGATGATGACAGTGCCTTCCTTGTATTCCGAAACGGAGTTCATACCGCGGCCATAACCGTAGTAGCCGTAGCCGAAGCCATAGGGCGAGTAAGGATAATTCACGCGCTGCTTGTCTTCCACCTTGGCGCTGTAGGCCACAAAAATGTCGGGGTTCTTGTCGACCTGCGTGAGGCCTTTACGGCCCATTTCAGCCTCTACGGCCGTACGCATGCGCTTATCGAAGAATGACTCGTAGCCTTTGGCCGGACCGCCTTCCGTGTCCGTCATCTGCTGTGGATACCAGGCCCAGGTTTTATAGGCGCGGAAATTCACGGAATGGTCGAAATCGGAGGAGACACCAACGTGCGAGCTGGCGCAGCTGCTAACTCCCAGCAGCAGGGAAAGGCCCACGGCTGCCAGGGCAACCGGACGGGCGAAAAAGCGGGATATGCGGTTCATTGGTGGTTGATCAGATAGTGGAGTATAGAAGAACCCAACGGACGAAGGATGGTTGGCAGCAAGTACCGAAAAATCCAGCTTTGTAGGGCTGATTTTTTAACGTTGAGGGCCCCGCCAACGTTCCCGAAGTGGTAGGCTAGCAGCGTATTCCGGCGAAGAAATTTTATTGGAAAATTCCTTTTAACCTTGAAATAGCTCTATCTTAACCCACCTAACGACTTATTATGAACAAACGTCTACTTCACATCTTTACTCTGGCTCTGCTTTCTTCCTGTAGCGCCGCCAGCGAGTCTTCCTCCTCCTCCCGCGCCAACCGGACGCCCGTTGCCTACAACACCGTCGTCGAATGCACCCTGTATGATGGCATGAGCAAGCAGTCGGCCACCCTGACGACTATTGGCTCGGGCATGGAAGTGCAGGTGATGGATACCGTGGATGCCTACTTCGTGAAGGCCCGGGTGACCAAGGATGGCAAACCTGTGACGGGCTACATGTACCGCACCTGCTTTCCCCAGCGCTAGAATCCTGGCCACCGTATCTGGCACACCCGCTTGCAAACCGACAAACAAAAAGAGCCGCTCCTTCCGGGGCGGCTCTTTTTGTTTGGTTAGCAGCCGTTAATAGGACGGGCCTTTGTCGGTAGCAACCAGCTTTTCTTCCTGGTCGGCGTACTCTTCCAGCGGGGTGCAGGAGCAAATCAGGTTCCGGTCGCCGTAGGCCGAGTCGATGCGGCTGACGGTGGGCCAGAACTTGGCGGCCCGCACGTATTCCAGCGGGTACACGGCCTGCTCGCGCGAGTAAGGGCGCGTCCACTCGTGGGTGAGGACGGTAGCGGCCGTGTGCGGGGCGTGTTTCAGCACGTTATCCTTGGCATCAGCTTTACCCGACTCAACGGCGGCAATTTCCTTGCGGATAGAAATCATGGCGTCGATGAAGCGGTCCAGCTCCTCCTTGCTTTCCGACTCGGTGGGCTCCACCATCAGGGTGCCGGCCACGGGGAACGACACGGTAGGCGCGTGGAAACCGTAGTCCATCAGGCGCTTGGCAATGTCCTCTACCTCGATGCCGGCCTTCTTGAACTGGCGGCAGTCCAGAATCATTTCGTGGGCGCAGCGGCCATTCGAGCCAGTGTACAGCACGGGGTAGTGCTCTTCGAGGCGGGCCTTGATGTAGTTGGCGTTCAGAATGGCTATTTCAGTAGCCGCTTTCAGCCCTTCGCCACCCATCATGGAGATGTAAGCGTACGAAATGGGCAGAATGCTGGCCGAGCCCCAGGGCGCCGACGAAACGGCGCCTGTGGCTTTTTCGTGGCCTACTTCGACTACTGCATGGCCGGGCAGGTAAGGAGCCAAGTCGGCTACTACGCCGATGGGGCCTACGCCGGGCCCGCCGCCGCCGTGCGGGATGCAGAAGGTTTTGTGCAGGTTCAGATGGCACACGTCGGCGCCGATGGTGGCGGGCGACGTAAGGCCTACCTGGGCATTCATATTGGCTCCGTCCATGTACACGCGGCCACCGTGTTGGTGAATCGTGGCGCAGATGTCGATGATGGTTTCCTCGTACACGCCGTGGGTGCTGGGGTAAGTCACCATCAGGCAGCTCAGGTTGTCGGCATACTGAGCGGCTTTGGCCTTGAGGTCTTCCACATCGATGTTGCCTTCCTCGGTGCTTTTTACCACCACTACCTGCATGCCGGCCATAACGGCCGAAGCGGGGTTGGTGCCGTGGGCCGAAGCCGGAATCAGGGCAATGTTGCGGTGGCCCTGGCCGTTGCCTTCGTGGTAAGCGCGAATCACGAGCAGACCGGCGTACTCCCCCTGGGCACCCGAGTTGGGCTGCAGGCTGACGGCGGCAAAGCGCGTTACCTCGCAGAGCCAGGCTTCCAGGTCCTCGAAAATCTGCTGGTAGCCCTGAGCCTGCTCGCGGGGCGCGAAGGGGTGGAGGCCACCGATTTCGGGCCAGGTCACCGGAATCATTTCGGCGGTGGCGTTGAGCTTCATCGTGCACGAGCCCAGCGGAATCATGGAGTGAGCCAGGCTCAAATCCTTGTTTTCCAGCTGCTTCATGTAGCGCAGCATCTCGTGCTCGGAGTGGTGCGTGTTGAAGATGGGGTGCGTGAGATACTCCGAAGTACGAACGAAGTTTTTAGGCCAGGTCAGCTCGACTTCCTCGGGAATTTCCACGGCTTCAGCCGCCGACTTGCCCAGCACTTTGGCAAATACGGCCCCGATGAAGGCGACGTCGGAAGCTTCGGTGTTCTGGTGCAGGGAAATGCCTACGTTCGACTCGCCGAAGTAGCGGAAGTTGATGCCGGCGGCTTCAGCCTCTTTTTTCACGGCCTGCTGCAGCTCGGCGCTTTCCAGCTGAATGTTGAGCGTGTCGAAGTAGAAATCGTTGGCCTGCTCTAAACCCAGGGCTTTCAGCTCCTTCTCCAGCAGCTGAGTCAGGGCGTGAATGTTGGTGGCAAACTGACGGATGCGCTGCGGACCGTGGTACACGGCGTACATACCGGCCAGCACCGACAAGAGCACCTGGGCGGTGCAGATATTACTGGTAGCTTTTTCGCGGCGGATGTGCTGCTCGCGGGTTTGTAGGGCCATGCGGTAGGCCTTGTTGCCGGCCGCGTCGATGCTCTGACCAATGATGCGGCCGGGAATCACGCGCTTGAAGGCATCTTTGGTGGCCAGGAAACCGGCGTGGGGGCCGCCGTAGCCCATGGGTACGCCGAAGCGCTGGGAGTTACCCACGCAGGCATCAGCGCCCAGCTCGCCGGGAGGCGTAAGCAGGGTTAGGGCCATCAAGTCCGCGGCTACGGTCACAAAAATTCCGTGGTCGTGGGCCTTGCTGATGAAGTCTTTGTAGTCGAAAATCTGGCCGTCGGCGGCGGGGTATTGCAGCAGGGCGCCAAACAGCGAGTCATCGTTCAGATCAACGGAGCGGTGGTCGCCTACCACCAGCTCGATGCCGAGCGGCGTGGCACGGGTGCGCACCAAGTCGATGGTCTGGGGCAGCACAAGGTCCGATACGAAGAAGCGCGTGGCATTTTTCTTCTTGCTCTGGCTGTGAAACATGTGCATGGTCTCGGCGGCGGCGGTGCCTTCGTCGAGCAAGCTGGCATTGGCAATTTCGAGACCCGTCAGGTCAATTACCATGGTCTGGTAGTTGATCAGAGCTTCGAGGCGGCCTTGGGCAATTTCGGCCTGGTAGGGCGTGTAGGCCGTGTACCAGCCCGGATTTTCCAGGATGTTGCGCTGAATTACGCCCGGCAGCTGGGTGTCGTGGTAGCCCAGGCCGATGTAGTTTTTATAGAGTTTGTTCTTGGCCGCAATGCCTTTGAATTTCGCCAAAAAAGCCCGCTCCGTAAGGGCAGCGGGCAGGTTCAACTCGCGCTTGAGCCGGATGGCGGCGGGCACTGTTTCGTCGATGAGCTGCTCGACCGAGTCTACACCGATGGTGCGGAGCATTGCGGCCACTGCCTCAGCATCCGGACCGTTGTGGCGGTCGATGAATACGTCGGCGGGCTTGGTTTTGAGAATCATAGAAAAGGGCTAGAAATGGCGGGGAAATGCCCGATGGGAGGGTGGGGCACACAAAGGTAAGACGAAAAGGCGAGGCCGCCTTACGGCAAAAGGGGTAGTTTTACCCGATATTCCATCCTACCCAACTTGCTACCACCCAACCCCAAACCCATGCGAAAAGTTACCCTTGGCATTATCTGCGAAGGCAAAAATCCGCCGGACAAACGCGTGCCCCTGACGCCCAAAAAGTGCGTGGAGGCCCAAACCACCTTTCCCGGCCTGACCATCGTGGTGCAGGAAAGCCCCGTGCGCAGCTACTCCGACCAGGAATACCGCGACCTGGGCATTCAGGTGAGTCCCGAGTTGAGCCAGTGCGACGTGCTGCTGGGTGTGAAGGAAGTGCCCGTGGCTCAGCTGATTCCCGACAAAACGTATATGTTCTTTTCGCACACCGTGAAAAAGCAGCCCGCCAACCGGGAGCTGCTGCGGGCCATTCTGCAGAAGAGCATTACTCTTATTGACTACGAGATGCTCACCAACGCCAACGGGGAGCGAATTGTGGCCTTCGGGCGCTACGCCGGCATCGTGGGGGCCTACAACGGGCTGCTGACCTACGGCCGCAAGCACGACCTCTACCGCCTCAAGCCCGCCTACCAGTGCGTGGACATGGACGACATGCAGGAGGAGTTCTTCAAGGTGAAAAAGTTGCCGCCTATCAAGATTGCCGTGACCGGCTCGGGCCGCGTGGCCCAGGGCGCTTTGGAGGTGCTCGACCGGATGGGCATCCGCAAGGTGAGCGTGTACGATTACTTGTACCTGGACTTCGCGGAGCCCGTGTACGCCCAGCTGCGCAGCTCCGACTACAACGCCCGTATCGACGGCCGGGTGTGGGACACGCCCGACTTTCACCGCAACCCGCAGCTGTACAAGAGTACGTTCGACAAGTTTCTGCCCGTCACCGACCTGCTCATTGCCTGCGCCTACTGGCACCCCACGGCCCCCAAGCTGTTTAGTGAAGAAGATACCCGTCAGCCCGGCTTCCGCATTAATACCATTGCCGACGTGACCTGCGACGTGAATGGCTCTATTCCGTGCACCAAGCGCAGCAGCAGTATCCAGAACCCGCTCTACGACTACAACCCGCAGACCGGGGAGCTGGAAGAGCCCTGCTCCCGGCCGGGCAACATCACGATGATGGCCGTGGACAACCTGCCCTGCGAGCTGCCCCGCAACGCCTCCCGCGACTTCGGCCGCCAGCTGCTCGACAACGTGTTTCCCCACCTGCTCAGCGACGATGCCGACGACGTCATCGAGCGGGCTACCATTGCCCGGGGTGGCCAGCTCACCGAGCGGTATCAGTACCTAAGTGACTATGTGGCTGACTAAGCGCACAAAAAAAGGCTCGCTGTAAAGCGGGCCTTTTTTTATCAGTAGTGAAGCAGGGATGCTACACTCCGTTGAGAACCGGATATTTGGCCTGCACAATCTGGTAGATGCCATAGGCCATCAGGCCCACAGCTACTATGCCCAGCACGCCCGGCCCCATCGAGCTCAGCAGGTCGAAGGCGCCTTCGGTATCGTTTACCTCACTGGCGTTGGCATGGCGGGCGGCCTGCACGAAGAAGTAGCCAATAATGGCCATAACGATGCCGCGGGCCGTGTAGCCAATCTGACCGGTGCGGAATACGAGCTGCTGCTGCTCGGTGGGCAGGCTGCTGGCATTCACGTGCTTAGCAAATTTACCCGAGTAGGCCCGCCAGATCTGGTAGATGCCGGTGCCGATGATAAAAAGACCAATGGCGCCTACCAGCCACTGACCGTACGACTGCTCAAGCAGCGTTTGCACCATCGACTGCTTGGTGTTGCCGCTGCCGCCGGCACTGCTAACGGACGTGTTTTCCCAGGCCGATTTGCCCGCGTAGTAGGCCAGGGCCACGTAGAACAGGCCGCTGGCCGCGTAGCCAATGCGGCGGGCAATTCCTTTGGCACCATGGCCTTTGTTTTCGGTGTCGCGTAGGGCCTGGGTAAAGCGCCAGATAACGTAGCCGGCTAGGCCCAGCGCAATCAGGCCCAGCAGAAACCGGCCCATGGGCAGGTCCTGAATGGCCTGCACGGCCTGCTGTTTGTCGGTGGTTTTGCCACCCTGCATACCAGTAGCGGCTAGTAGGGCCAGAATGCCCATGGTCAGGTACACGGCGCCCTTGGCCGCAAATCCGAAGCGGGCCAGCGTCCGGATACCCTGGGAAGGGGAGGCGTGAGGAAGAACGGAAGAAATCGAAGCCATAGCTGCAAACGTGTAGGTGAAGGCTACTGCTTACGAGGATGGCCGAGTTTGGGTGCGGGCCTTCGCGGCTACCCATGCCGGCCCAGCATGCCGCTGGGCTGAAATACGGCCGCGCCCTGGCCCAGCAACGCCTTGTTTTGCGGAATATCCAGCGTCAGGATGGGCTTGCCGTGGGCCGAGGAGCTTTGCAGCAGCCGCGCCAGATTGCCGTTGGGAGCCAGGTAGGGAATAAAAAGCTGGTCGGCCAGCTCGGCCACGAGCATGTTGCGGATGTCGGCCGTTTCCTGGGTCACGGTTTTTACATCCGCTTCGAAAGGGGTAAGAAACAGCAAGTGGCCGGCTTCAATCTCCGGCCCATACTCCATCCGGATATTGGGCTGAATGCCGCGGCCAAGCACGTACACAATCGGCTGCTGACGCCCCTGGAGCAGGTAGCGAAAGACGACCTGCTCCAGCAAAGAGTGAAAGCCCGACACGATGCACCGGCTTTGGGCGCGCTGCTCCAGGGCCCATAGGTACGTGGGCTGCTCGATGCTGGCGGGGTAGTCACGGGAGCAGAAAAAAGCGGTTTTCGGCTGGCTTAGCAACTCGACACTTCCCAGCTGACGAATCTCTTCGGGTGCAATGACCATACACGGATAACAGAAACGTGCGGCAGATGGATGTTTATGTCATAATTTTAATTGAAAAATTACTACCAAGCAAGCTGGTATATCTGTTTTAATTATCGTAACAGGTTTATTAACAGGTTTTTAATGTTTATAACAGTATGGTAAATTCCAAAACTCCTGTAACTCGCTACAGCTACTGGCAAAGGTTGTCTCAGTGCAGCGCAGTGGCCGCCAGAATAGCCGCTCCCATCAGCAGGGTGCCAACCCCGGCCCCAAACCCGACCATGGCCTTGCCTGCCCGCTGGCGCCGGGCCTGCTGCTGGTAGCTGCGCAAGTAGTCCGGATTGCGAAGCAGCTCGGCATCGGGCACCTTAAAAGTGGACGCATTGGGCCGGCGGGCTGCAATACCAATGCTGGTAGCAAGGCCGGCCACCGGCGACAAAACCGTGACGCCATAAGCAACCCAGAAGGCGCGGCGTCCGGTGTAGTACTGGCGGGCATCGGAAGCGCCGCGCAGGCGCGCTTCGGCCGGGGCAAGTACCCAGGGCTGAGGGGCCGCGCGGTGTATTACTTCCCGGGCCCCGTTGGCGTAGCGAATCAGAAATACTTCGGCAGCAGCCAGCTGCAGAGTATCAGCGGCGGCGCTGTCCGGGCGGGCTATGTAGCGAATGGCATCGGGGGCCACGACCAGCACTTTGGCCTTTATTTCGCGGCCATCAGTGCGCAGGATTACGTCGTGCTGGGCCTGGGCCACGTGGGTTAGGAGTAACCAAAGAATCGTCAGGCCGCCGCGCACGGCCGGCCGGAAATAGGCAGGGACGCTCATAACAGCTGGGGCTAGTAGCGCCGGGAGTTGAAGCCGAACAGCAGGCTGAACCGGGCGCCGCCGTTGCCGGGCACTACCGCAAAGTTCACCGGGAAGTTGACGCCGTGGGAGCGGAAGCTGGTGCCTACGGCCAGAGCAATGCTGGCGCTGATGGGCGTCAGGTTGGGGCCCAGGCCAAATTCCAGTCCCTTGGGGCCCCGAATACCGACCAGGGCATTCAGGCTGGGAATAAACTTGTTTTGCTCCAGGCCTCCAATCAGCGGAATGATTTCCAGCAAACCCGACGTACCGCTGGGCAAGCGGAAAATGCGGGTTTCAAACTGCCAGCCAAACTGCGTCAGAAATGGGTTGACGTTATACTCCGCCTCCGCCTTACGGGCCACGCCGCCGGCCAGCACCGTCACGCCGATGCGGGGGCCGCCCAGGTGCACCTCATTGTAGGCCGGGGCTTCGTCGCCGGGCACTACCGGGCCCGGCGGGGGTGGGGACGATGGCAGGGCCGAGGCTGGCGCCGGGGAGGTAGCCGCCGGTGCCGTCAGCACTTCCTTCACGCCGTTGGCATACCGAATCATGAATACGTCGGACTTCCGCACGATAATCAGAGGTCCATCCAGGTAGTCGAAACGTTTGTAGCGCACTTCCGTGGGCGTTATTTCCAGGATTTTCACCTGCAGCTCTTCCCCGTTTTGCTTGGTCAGCAAATCCTGGGCGTGGGTGGTGAAAGCCAGCAGGCAGCCGGCAAGCAGGAGTAGGAGTCGTAGCATGGTGTGGGGTCGGTAGAGTGAAATTCTATAGGCTAAAGATGCAAGTGAACTACCGGCCGCTGCTACCCGGTTTTCGGGTTTGTAAGACTTTTGTATTGTCTGTATATAGTGTTTAAATAGTTGATATATAAATGCTTAAAATTAGATTTGGTAGACTTTAAGAAATTATCCGCACCTTAGGTCACGCTCATGGATGACCTACGCACTACCCTCGCCACTTTCTCCGCGGAAGACCGCAAAGACTTCGGCCGATTTATTCAGCGCCAGCGCAAAAAGCAGAAGGGCCGCATGGACTCGCGGCTGTATGAGCTGCTGCTGCACCAGAAGGAATATACCACCGAGGAGCTGGTAGCGCGCCTCTATCCGGAGGAGCCCAACACGGTGGCCTACTACGCCCTGCGCAAGCGCCTGATGCGGCACGTCACCGATTTTCTGCTGCTGCGCCAGCGCCAGCAAGACCCCACGGCGGCTTCCTCCGTGCGCGGGCAGCTTACCCTGGCCCAGTACCTGTTCGAGGCCGGCGTGCCCCGCATGGCTTGGCTCACGCTGCGCAAGGCCGAGAAGCTGGCCCTCACCAACGAGCAGTACGAGCTGCTCAATACCATCTATAACCTGCAGATTGCCCAGGCCGACAGTGAATACGCCGACGACCTGAATGACATTATCCGCCGCCGCAACCTCAATAAGAAGGCGGCCGACGAAGAGGAGCGGGCCGGCATTGCCCACAGTCTGATCCGGCAACGCCTGCGCGAGGCCCGGGTGCGAGGCCGGGCCGGCGAGTCGTTTGATGGCATCATGCACGAAGTACTGCGCGAATACGACCTGCAGGAGGCCTTTGCCCGCCGCCCGTCGTTGCTCTACCGGCTCATGTCCATTGCCCGCAGCGCCATGCTGGCCCGCCGCGACTTTGCCTCCTTCACGCCTTTTGTCATCCGCTGCTACCGCCTCATGGAGAAGCGGCACGGCTTTGCAGCGGCCCACCGCTACTACCAGCTCAGCCTGCTCTACATGATTGCGCACGGCCTTTACCGCACGCGCCGCTTCAGCGAGTCCATCGAGTATCTGGAGCAGCTGCGGGTGGCGCTGTACACCGGCCCGCGCGGGCACTACGCCGATTTCGTGCCCAAGTACACGTTTCTGCTGGCCGCTAACTACGCCTTCTTGCGGCGCAATACTGAAAGTATCCAGCTGCTGGAGGAGGTGCTCAAGGGCCGTGATGTGGTACTCAATCCCCGCGACCAGCTCACGGCCCGGCTGGGGCTGGGCTTTCACTACTTTGCCGAAGGCAAGTTTGCCAAAACCAACCAGGTGCTGATTGGTATCGGGCGCTCCGACCGGTGGTGCGAGCAGCAAATGGGCCTGGAGTGGGTGTTCAATAAAAGCCTGGGCGAAATGCTGGTGCAGCTGGAGATGGGAAACCCCGACCTGGCCCTGAACCGCCTGCGGGCCATCGAGCGGGTGCTGCGCGAGCGGCTCGGCGACGACGGCGGCGACTACCACTACGTGCTCAACTACCTGGGGCTGGTGCGCGAAATTATTGATGACCCGGCTGCGCCCACCCGGCCCGGCTTCGTGAAGCGCATGGAAGCGCTGCCCGCCTTTTTGCCGCTGGAGCGCGAAGATCTGCACGCCATGAGCTTCTACGCCTGGCTAAAATCCCGCACGGTAGCGCGTCCCTACTACGACGTGCTGCTGGAGCTGTCGGCCGCCGCCCCAGTGTAGGTTCCGGCCTAAACAACAGCGGGCCCATGCTGCAGTAGCATGGGCCCGCTGGGGTAAGCGTGCGTCGGGAGACGACTACTTGTTGGTTTCTTCGACCAGCTTGTCGGCTTCTTTATCAACTACAACAGCCGTGTCGCCAGCTTCGGGAGCCATATCAGCTTTTACTTCACCAGCGGCGTTGGCGGTAGCGTCAGCAGCATTTTCGGTGGTGGTGGCAGCATCGGTAGCAGCGCTTTCGGCGGTAGCTTCGGCATTCTCCTGGGTTTTCTCCGAGCAGGAAGTAGTGGCGAACATGGCGAAAGCAGCGGCAACAAACAGGGTTTTGAAAGGCGTTTTCATGGCTAAAAGGAAATAAATTAAAGAGTTGAGTTGGCCTTCATACCCGCTTTTCTGAAAAGTAACCCAACGGCCGGGCAAAAAATGGCTGAAAACTTGCGCTGCACCGACGCCGTAGCCTAGTCTCGTTCTTACTAATTCCCACCATTTTGCACGTTTCCTTTTCTCTTCCGCGGGTGCTGGCCCTGGGCTGCCTGGTAGTGGCCTTACACACCACCGCGCCGGCCCAAAGCCGCTCCAGCAACGACGGCTTCCAGCGCCGCGACGGCACGATGTACGTGATTCGCAACGGCGTGAAGCGTCCCATGACCCACGACGTGCACCTGCCCAACGGCCGCACCGTTACCCACGACGGCTTCGTGGTAGCCCGCGACGGCAAGCGTACCGAGCTGGCCGAAGGCAAAGGCTGCGACCTGAATGGCAGCGTCGTGGCCGTAACCCCTGGTCCGCAGGGGCAGCTGCTGCTGGCAGCCGCGCCGCGCCCCCAATCGGCGGGTGCCGATGCGGTCAACGTTTCTTACCTGCGCCAGCTGCTGGAAGGCTCGGGCAAGCGACGGGGCTGGGGATACTATAAAAAGAAGGGCAAACACGGCAAAGGCAAGCACAAAAAGGACGACGACTAAGCCGCGCTAGGTTAGTTCACCGGGTCGCCATCCTCGTCAATATAGAAGGTGCGGCCGTCCTGGGTTACCCGGGCTTTGCCGTCGGTAAAGTCGCTGGCGCTGCTGTAGCGGCCGAACGGCTTGGTGTCAGGCTTGGTGCTGGTCAGGTAGTCTTTACTGATAAAAGTGTAGCCGTCGGCGAGGCGCACCCGGGCCAGGCCGCCGCGGAAAGTGTAAGCTTCCCTAAACAGCTTCGGCGCTTCGGCTGGTACTTCGGGGCCGGTAATGTAGAACCAGCCCCGGTAGTCGAGCACGGCCGCGTGGCCTTCGGCAAAATCCAGCGCGTTGTAGTAATACTGGCTGAATTCCTGGCCTTCCTTGTCAATAAAGGTGTAGGTGTCACCAATCCGGACGCGGGCATAGTCGCCGCTGTAGGGGTTCAGGGCGTCGTAAGTAGGCGGCAGTATTTCCTGGCCGTCCTCATCAATAAAGCCAAAGGCCCCAGCCCTTTCTACCACGGCGCGCTCCTCGTGAAAGTCGCCGATAGCGCTGTAACGGGCAGGTACCAGCGTGTCACCGTTGGCTGCTAGCAAACCCCATTGGCCATTCTGTTCGAAGCGCGTCGGGGGGCCGGCCAGCAATGAACGAACACCACCGATGACCAGCACCAGCGCCACTACGCCGGTACCCAACGCGGCCAGGCGGGGCAGGCGGCGGCGCCAGGCCCGCAGTTTCCGGAAATCCCACGGGGTAGTCGGGCGTGCCGGACCCAGGTTGGTTGCGGCAGCAGTAGGGCCGGGCGGGGCCGCTGCAACGACCGGCCCCGGAGCCCCGACCGGCGCTGCGGCGGCTGGGGCTGGGCTGTTTTGCAGGCGCTGCATCAGCTGCTCCAGTTGCTGAATTTTGGCATCCAGCTCCCGGTTGCGGGCTTCCGATTCGGCCCGGGAAGCCTGAATAGCAACGTCGAGAGCGTCTTTCTCCCGACTTTCCAGGGCCAGGCGCTCTTGCAGCAGGGCCGCCTCGGGCGCAACCGGTGGCGCGGCGGCCAGCTGCTCGCGCAGCTGCGCTATGCTTTTTTCCCGCTCGGCCTCGCGGGCTTCCATAGCGCGCAGCTGCGCGGCCAGCTCTTTCTGCATGGCGGCCTGCACGCGCTCCAGCTCCTGCTTTTCCTGATTGCGGGCAGCCAGGGCGGTTTCGGCGTAGCCGTAGGGGGCATTATCTAGGTCATCCACATCCTCAGCGCCCAGCCAGCGCCAGAGCCATGCGGCTTTCTGCTGCAGAAAGCTGGTGGCCGTTGCTGGGGCTGGCGGGGCATCCGGCAATTCATCCACTTCCGGGTCAAAAGCTTCGGGAGCATCCGGTGACCCGGTTTCCGCTGGCGCTATTTCTGCGGCCAGTTGCTCCAGGTCGGCGGCCGTCAGGTCTATTTCGGGCGTGGCCAGTTGGGCCAGGCGGCGGGTAAAGCGGCTGGGGTCGGCCAGCAGCTGGAAGTTGTTGGCCGCCGGCACGGCACTCATCCGCTCCTCTACTTCAACCCCAAAAACCACGGCCTCGCCAAAGAGCAGCAAACCGCTGATGAAGTTCAGATTGGCCTGGCCTGCGGGCAAATACGGCGTCAGGAGCTGCGCCAAGGCTGCTTTCTGCTGCACGAACTGCTGAAATGGGTTGTCGGCCTCGGCTTTGCCAGTCAGGGGTGCGCCGCCCAGCTGCCAGGCTGCGTGGGCAAAGTCGCGGATGGAAAGCTGGCCGCCCCGGGGCTCCAACAGCAGAATGGTAATCAGGTGGGGCCGCAGCACCACAGCATCCAGCACTTCTCCCTCGTCTAAGGGCCAATTGCCGAGCAGCAGGGTAGTGGGTTGGTTGGGCTCGGCTGCCAGCGCGGCCCGAACGGCTTCAAATTGCTCCTGGCGGGCTTTATCAGTGAAAGGAGACAGAACGGAAACGTGCAGCATAGGGGGATGAAAGCGGCCTGACGAAGACGGAGGGGTGGTCCGGGCGGGTTGTACGCGCGCCGCGGCGGCCCGGTCACTTAACTTTTCTGGAAAGAAGGCAGTATAGCAGATAACTTCTTTCGATTTTTTTCCTCTTGCCATGGACTCCACTGCGCCCACGCCCCAGAATACTCCCACGCCCACTATCCCCTTGGACGTAACCGACCAGCAGAACTCGGCTTTGCTGGATGATACGCTGGCCCTGCTCAACAACGGCGTGCCGGAGAAAGCCGACCAGCGCGGCCTGGGCGAGATAGAACGCTGGGAGCAAGTGCTGCGGGCTTCTGAGCGGCCCGGCCTGGCCAAGATTATCCAGGAGCTGGCCACGCTGCGCGAACAGCTGGAAACCCCCGACACCGCCGCCCACGACATTGCCGAAACCCTGGCTACGCTCGGGGCCGAAACGGTGAAAGTAGCCGACGAAACTTCCGACGACTACAGCGGCCCGCTCACCCAGCTGGGCAAGCTGCTTATCAAAATGGGTTCTTCGCTTTCCCGCTAGTTCAGGATTGCCCCCAACCAAAAGCCTCCGCCAAACACTGGCGGAGGCTTTTGGTTGTAAGGCGCACCCCACCCGAAACGGGCGGCTGATGCCGCTTGCTACGACGGGCCGATGTACTTTTGCGCCCTCCTTTTTTCAGTGCCGCTTATGTCCGCTACCACCCCCGACCTCACGCTCTACGACCCGTTCACGGGCATGCGCTTCGCCCAGCACTGCTTTTTGTGCGGCACGCCCACCCCGCAGCCGTCCGACTCGGTGCTGGTGTTCGATGCGTGGCTATTGGAGCGCTACCAGCTGGCCGAGCTGCAGATAAAGCTGCTCGACCAAAGCGTACTGGCCTACCCCGAGCTACGCATGCCCTGCTGCCTCGAGTGCCGGCAGCAGCACGTGGAGCCCCTGGAGCAAACGGTGGCCAGGGCCGTGCAGGCCGGCCCCGCGGCCCTGCGCAGCCTCGATGAGAAAACGCTGTTCCTGTGGCTGGGCAAGATGTTTTACGGGGTGATGCTGCTGGAAATCCTCAACGAGCTGGATCCATTGGTAAAACCGCTCTACCCGCTGGCCGAAAATACCCAGCTCCTGCGCAAGCTGCAGTGCTTCTTTCAGGTGTTTCAGGCCCTGCGGGTGCCCATCGTGTACGAGGATTTCACGCCGGCTTCCATTTTTGTCCTGGAAACGGCTCCGCTCGAAGACACTATTCCCTTTGAGTATGATGACGACCTGAGCACCATGACCTTCAGCATCAAGCTGGACGAGACGGTGCTGGTTAGCTGCCTGATTGATAACGGCTTATTGCGGCAGGCTATGGGCCGCGTGTACCGGGATGCCCAACGGCCGCTGCACCCCATTCAGGTAGCCGAGTTTAAGGCCCGTGTGTATTACGGGGCCTATCTGCTTAATGTGGTGCCCGATTACTTTCCGCGCCCCACCCAGCCCGGCGACACCGAGTTGGTATTCGACACGCTGATTGATGACGTGACCCGCGAGATTTTCAACCCCTGGGAAAACTCGGGCTACGGCCAGTCGTTGCAGGAAATGTGGAAACGGTGGCAGATTCCCCTCACCGAAATCATGCGCGACCCCCGGCAGCCGCTAAGCTACCTGTACGATGCAGCAGGTGAGCCCCGCACGCTGGAGCATTGGGAAGGATTGCCAAGCTAATAAGCCGGGGCAAGAACTAGCCGGTAGCGTGAGCTGGGAAGGCTGAAGCCGTAAAACGGAAAACAAGAGAGTTGACGTAGTAGTAAAACTAGATTAGCTGGCGCGCCACCGGGGCTCCACCTTCATAATCTTGACGCCTTTCCACATTTCGTCGAGGTGCTCCCACTTCGCCGCCAGGATATCCATGCAGTGGCGGTGCCGGCGGTTCATCGTGTCGTGGATGACGTATACGCCGTCGAGTTTGGGAGAAATGCCGGTAACCAGAACCGAGTCGCCGTAATCAAAGTCGCCGCCCCACTTCTTGAGCAGGTCGCGGGAGAGAGCCATCCACCGGTCTTTGCTGGAATGTTTGCGCCGGATGCGCGAGTTATCCGCCGTAATGAAAGGCTCCGAGTCAGTCTGCCGAGGATCTGGCTCGTAAATAGTGGCCGTGACCGTGTAGGTGGGCAGGCGGCGGGGTAAGCGTTTGGGTACTAAAGGGGCCGATACGAAGGCTACCGTGCGGGGGCTCAGATGAGCAACGGTAGAAGGAAGAGCTGCGGAAAAGATGGGCCGCGAGGGGAAAAGAAGGGTCAGTAGGACTAGAGCAATAGACATGACGGTTAGGTTCGTGGACTCTTCTTCAAACCCGAAGAGAATGGGTGGCCTATATGGAAGGCGGGCAAGATGGGGTTAACTCCCAGCGAGGCAAAAAGGTTGCGGCAAGGGAGAATGAGTCAGGGTTGGAGAGTGGGAATGTAGACTAAAGTAATAATTATTATTGTTAAAGCAATAGAAAAGTAGGATTTTCTACAAAAAATTCCAGCAATGTAGTGTTACGCGCCCTTAGCCACCTAAACCTGCAGCGGGTGAAGTCGTAAGCACAGCAGGCCATTTTGCCTCTTGCGCTACTCTTTCCCGTTCTACTTTTTCCCTCCAAAACACTAGTATGTATATTCCTGCTATTCCCCAACTCTGGCGGCCTGCTGCCTATGCCCTGGCCCTGACATTAAGTGCTACCGTCGGCTGCTCTTCACCCGATACTTCAGCGTCGGGTGCTGCGGCCAGTTCATCCTCTGATTCAACGGCAACCAATGGCCCTGCTGCGCCCACCGATTCGCCTTTGCAGGTAGTAGCCGAGTTTCGGGAGCCTCAGATTGTGGGCGTAGCCGTGCTACCCGACGGCCGGATGTTCGGCGACTTTCCCCGCTGGGACGATAACCCGGTGGCCCCGGTGGCTGAAATCGGAACCGATGGGTCCGTGAAGCCTTATCCGAATGCGGCCTGGTGCCAATGGAACGAAACCACGCGCAACGAGCCGCAGAAGCACTGGATTTGTCCGCAGAGCGTGTACGCCGACAAAACGGGCATGCTCTGGGTGCTCGACCCAGCCTCGCCCGGCATAAAAGGCACGGTACCCGGTGGGCCCAAGCTGGTCAAAATTGACCCCAAGACGAATCAGGTGGTGCAGAACATCAGCATTCCGGAAGGCGTGGCCTCGCGCAAGTCCTACCTGAACGACGTGCGCATCGACACCCAGAATAACTACGCCTACATCACCGAGTCGGGGGTGGGCAGCTTGGTGGTAGTCGATTTGAAGACCAGCAACGCCCGCAAGCTGCTGGCCACGCATCCGTCCATGATGGGTGACACCACGCTCAACATCAAGGCCGATGGCCACGAGATGATTGATGCCAGCGGCAAACGGGCCCGCTTTAACGCCGATGGCATAGCTCTCAGTCAGGATGGGCAGTACCTCTACTGGAAACCCCTGACCAGCTACAAGCTCTTCCGCATCAAGACGGAAGCCCTGCGCAATGCTGCTTTGTCGGATGCTCAGCTGGCTCAGCAGATTGAGGACCTGGGCAAAGTACCTGCCTGCGACGGTATGGAGCTGGATGCGGCCAACAACCTGTACATGACCACATTTGAAGACCATTCCATCAAACGGCGCACCCCGGCCGGTAAAATTGAGTTGGTAGCGCAGGACCCGCGCCTGGAGTGGCCCGATACCTTTGCCTTCACTGCTGATGGCACGATCTACGTTACGGCTTCGGCCATTCACAAAACGCCAACCTGGAACAAAGGCGTGGGCAAGCAGGACCAGCCCTACCGTATTTTTAAGATGGCGCTGCCCAAGTAATAATCAGCTAAGGCGCAAAGCATTCCGGTAGTTCAGGAAAGCTTTGCGCCTTATTTTGAATAGATTGGCTATTGCCTTTTGTTCGGAAAGCTCCCAACGCAAATAATCTTTTGAAAAAGAGGCATATTTGTGTAGCCGAATTTAGGTTTTTGGCTTACCGCGAAGCGTAATACATTTACGCCGCTTCACTTTGCTCCTTCCTACATGGACGCTTACTCTTATATCGCCAATGCCCATGGCGACTACATCGACCAGCTCTACAAAGCCTACCAGGCCGACCCTGAGTCGGTAGACTTCGGCTGGCGCAAATTCTTCGAAGGCTTCGACTTCTCCCAGCAGTATCCTGCCGATGGAGAAGCACAGGTTGTCGGCTCGGGGGTGCTCAGCACCAGCGCCTCGACGGACGGTGCCGGCCAAATTCGCGCCGTTGATACCGTGTCGGCCGACAAGGAGACGCAGGTTAGCAACCTGATTCATGCCTACCGTAGCCGCGGCCACCTGCGCGCCAAAACCAACCCGGTGCGGGAGCGCAAAGACCGTAAAGCCCGCCTCGACATAGCCGACTTCGGCCTGGGCGAAGCCGATCTGGACACCACGTTCAAGAACGGCGAGGCTATTGGCCTGGGCGCCAGCGCCAAGCTGCGCGACATTGTGGCAGCCCTGGAGAAAATTTACACCCGTAGCATCGGCTTCGAGTACATGTACATCCGCGACCCGCAGGTGCTGGATTGGTTCCGGGCCAAGGTCGAGAAAGACTCCCTGGCGTTTAACCCCGGCGTGGAGTACAAAAAGCGCATTCTAAAGAAGCTCAACGAAGCTGTTGTCTTCGAGAACTTCCTGCATACCAAATTCCTGGGGCAGAAGCGCTTCTCGCTGGAAGGCGGCGAAACCACGATTCCCGCTCTTGACGCCATCATTAACAAGGCTTCCGAGCTGGGCGTAAACGAGGTCATGATTGGCATGGCCCACCGTGGCCGCCTGAACGTGCTGGCCAATATCATGGGCAAAACCTACGAGCAGATCTTCTCGGAATTCGAGGGAACCGCCGTACCGGATCTGACCATGGGCGACGGCGACGTGAAGTACCACATGGGCTACAGCTCGGAAGTAGATGCCGAAGGGGGCCGCAAGGTGAACCTGAAGCTAGCGCCCAACCCCTCGCACCTCGAAGCGGTGAACCCCGTAGTGGAAGGCTTCGTGCGGGCCAAGATTGAGCACCAGTACGCCAACGACTACCACCAGATTCTGCCCATCATTATTCACGGCGACGCGGCGCTGGCCGGGCAGGGCATCGGCTACGAAGTAACGCAGATGTCGCAGCTGGAAGGCTACAAGACCGGCGGCACCATTCACTTCGTGATTAACAACCAGGTTGGTTTCACCACCGACTTCGAGGATGCCCGCTCGTCTATCTACAGCACCGATCTGGCCAAGATTATCGACGCGCCGGTGCTGCACGTGAATGGCGACGACCCCGAGGCCGTCGTGTTTGCCGTGCGTCTGGCTACCGAGTACCGCCAGCAGTTCCACGCCGATATCTTCATTGATATGGTGTGCTACCGCCGCCACGGCCACAACGAGTCGGATGAGCCCAAGTTCACCCAGCCCACGCTCTACAACCTGATCAGCAAGCATCAGAACCCGCGCGAAGTGTACAACGCGACGCTGGTGCAGCGCGGCGACGTAGACGCCGAGCTGGCTGCGCAGATGGACAAGGAGTTCCGCGAAACCCTGCAGGCCCGCCTGGACATGGTGAAGCAGAAGCCCTTACCCTATAACTACCAGGCCCTGGAAAACGAATGGCGCAGCCTGCGCCGCTCCAAGCCCGAGGACTTCGACCAGTCGCCGGAAACCGGCATCAGCGAGGAAATCGTGGCCAAGGTCGGCAAGGCCCTGACCACGCTGCCCGAAGGCTTCCGCCCGCTGAAGCAGATTGAAAAGCTGATTGAGGAGCGCAAAAAGATGTTCTTCGATACCCGGGTGCTGAACTGGGCCGCCGGCGAATTGCTGGCATACGGCTCGTTGCTGAGCGAAAAGCACATTGTGCGCGTAAGCGGGCAGGACGTGCAGCGCGGCACCTTCTCGCACCGCCACGCCGTGCTGCACGACGCGGAGACTTCGGCGCCTTACAACTCGCTGAACTATATCGGCGAAGGGCAGGAGAAGCTGAGCATCTACAACTCGCTGCTGAGCGAGTACGCGGTGCTGGGCTTTGAATTCGGCTACGCTATGGCCAACCCCACGGCCCTGGTGGTGTGGGAAGCCCAGTTCGGCGACTTCGCCAACGGTGCTCAGACCATGATTGACCAGTTCATCGTGTCGTCGGAGAGCAAGTGGCAGCGCATGAACGGCGTGGTGATGCTCTTGCCCCACGGCTACGAAGGCCAGGGCCCCGAGCACTCCAACGCCCGCCCCGAGCGGTTCCTGCAGCTGGCGGCCGAAAACAACATCATCGTGGCTAACATGACCACGCCGGCCAACTTCTTCCACGCCCTGCGCCGGCAGCTGACCTGGAGCTTCCGCAAGCCGTTGGTGGTAATGTCGCCCAAGTCGATGCTGCGCCACCCACTGTGCGTGTCGCCGGTGGAAGAGTTTACCTCCGGCTCGTTCCGTGAGGTGCTCGACGACGTGTATGCCGACGCTAAAAAGGTAAAGCGCGTGCTGCTGTGCTCGGGCAAAGTCTACTTCGATTTGCTGGAAGAGCAGCGCACCTCCAACCGTACTGATGTCGCCATCGTGCGCCTCGAGCAACTGCACCCTTTCCCCAAAAAGCAGCTCGATGCCGAGTTGGCCAAGTACCCCAAAGCCAAGCTGTACTGGGTGCAGGAAGAGCCGGAAAACATGGGCTACTGGAACTACTTGCTGCGCTTCATGCGCCGCGAGCTAGAAGACGTTATTGCCCGCAAACCCTCCGCCTCGCCGGCCACTGGCTACAACAAGGTGCACATCAAGGAGCAGAAGGAGCTGGTTGCCCGCGCCTTCGACAAGCCCCGTGAGGCCGTAGCCGACGACACCATCAAGGAAACGGCGGCCAACGCGCAAAAAGCTGACTAACGGTACGGCAAACCGGCCGCTCCTGCTTAGCTTGGGCGGCCGGTTTGTCCGTTACCAGTCGTGGGCGGCTGCTACCAGCCGGCCCGCACGGCGCGAAGCCAGTGCTTGGCGCTCCACTTCTCACCCGAAACACTTCTAACTCCCTCCCTATGGGTCTGGAAATTAAAATACCCGCCGTCGGCGAATCAATCACCGAGGTTACGATTGCCAAATGGCTGAAGCAGGACGGCGACACGGTTAAGCGCGACGAAGTTATTGCCGAGCTGGAGTCCGATAAAGCCACATTTGAGCTGCCCGCTGAAACCGACGGGGTCCTCAAAATCCAGGTGGCCGAAGGCGAAACCATCGGCATCGGCACCACCATTGCCAGCATCAACGGCGACGGTGCTGCTGCCGCTTCAGGTGCCCCTGCTGCCCAACCCCAGGCGGCTGCCCCAGCCGCTCCGGCCCCTGGCGGTGCTGCCGACCCGGTAACGCAGGGTGAGCAGAATCCGCAGGCCAGCAACCAATCCGGCTACGGGGGCTCCCAGGCCGGCTCGGCCGACACGGCTACGCCTGCCGCGGCCCCGGCAGCTCCCGCAGCTTCGGCTCCGGCTGCTGGTGGCGCTTCTGGTGGCGGTGCTACCGTAGAAATGAAGATTCCGGCCGTGGGTGAGTCTATTACGGAAGTAACGGTAGCCAAATGGCTGAAGCCCGACGGTGCCCAAGTGCAGCGCGACGAAGTTATTGCCGAGCTGGAATCGGACAAGGCGACGTTTGAGCTGCCCGCCGAGGGTGCCGGCACGCTGCGCCACGCCGTGAAGGAAGGCGAAACCATCGGTATCGGAACCGTTATTGCCCGTATCGAAGGTGGTAGCAGCGCAGCTGCAGCGGCTGCAGCACCCGCCGCGGCTCCTGCTGCCGCGCAAGCTGCTCCAGCCGCTGCGGCCCCGGCTTCGGCCAGCGCTGCCAGCTACGCTACCGGCACGCCTTCACCGGCGGCTGGTAAGATTCTGGGTGAGAAAGGCATTGCGGCCGGTGATGTACAAGGCTCTGGTCGGGATGGTCGCATCACCAAGGAAGATGCCCTGAACGCCCAGGCTCGTCCGGCTGCGCCAGCCTCCGCTGCTGCGCCTGCAGCCGCCCCGGCCGCTAAGCCTGCTGCTGCCCCGGCTCCGGCCGCCAGCGGCAACCGCAACGTGCGCCGCGAGCGGATGAGCAACCTGCGCAAAACAGTGGCCCGCCGCCTGGTGTCGGTGAAGAATGAAACGGCGATGCTCACCACCTTCAACGAGGTGAACATGCAGCCCATCATGGACCTGCGCAACAAGTTCAAGGACAAGTTCAAGGAGAAGCACAGCGTGGGCCTCGGCTTCATGTCGTTCTTCACCAAGGCCGTGTGCGTGGCCCTGAAAGAGTGGCCCGCCGTGAATGCCCAGATCGACGGTACCGACATTCTCTACAACGACTTCTGCGACATCAGCATCGCCGTATCGGCCCCGAAAGGCCTGGTGGTGCCCGTAATTCGTAATGCCGAAGAGCTGTCGTTCGACGGTATTGAGAAGGAAATTCAGCGCCTCGCCGGCCTGGCCCGCGACAACAAGCTGACCATCGAGCAGATGACCGGCGGCACGTTTACCATCACTAATGGCGGTGTGTTTGGCTCCATGATGAGCACCCCGATCATCAACGCGCCGCAGTCGGCCATTCTGGGCATGCACAACATCGTGCAGCGTCCCATTGCCGAAAACGGGCAGGTGGTGATTCGGCCCATGATGTACCTGGCCCTGAGCTATGACCACCGTATCATCGACGGCCGCGAGTCGGTGTCGTTCCTGGTGCGCGTGAAAGAGCTGCTCGAGGACCCGACGCGCCTGCTACTGGGCGTGTAATTGGTAGCAGCTACCACCTTGCGAAAGGGCGGCCCCACTCACGGAGCCGCCCTTTTTTGTGCTTGTACCTCAGCAACTACAACAAATTCAGCTAGTTTACGCCCCAGCTCCTGAGCTCTAACCGAACGAAATATGGAAAACACTGCGACGAAGATTGCCATTCTGGGTAGTGGCAACATTGGCATTTCTCTAGCTAAAGGCCTGGTAAAAGCCGGGATGTCGACGCCTGAGGCCATTACTCTAACGCGCCGCAACGCCGCTGCCCTGACTCCGCTGGCCCAGGCTGGCTACCACACCACTGCCGATAACCTGGCAGCCGTGGAACAGGCTAATATCGTGGTGCTGGCTGTGCTGCCCCAGCAACTCAACAAGCTGCTGGATAGCATCAAAAGCGCCTTTAATCCTGACAAGCACCTGCTGATTTCGGTGATTTCCGGGGTGAGCTGCCAGGATATCCGCAACCAGGCCGGGGCCGCGCTGCGCGTGGTGCGGGCCATGCCCAACACGGCCATCGGCATCGGCCAGTCGATGACCTGCATTGCCAGCGACCAGGAGCTTGACGACGACCTGGCGCTGGTGGAAAAGCTGTTCGACACGGTGGGCATGACGGTGCGCATCAATGAGGAGCTGATGACCTCGGCCACGGCGCTTTGTGCCTGCGGAGTGGCCTTCTTTCTGCGGGCCATTCGAGCAGCTTCGCAGGGCGGCACCGAAATCGGCTTCCATGCCCACGACGCGCTGAAAATGGCAGCCCAAACGGCCAAGGGCGCCGCCGATCTGCTGTTGCAGCTGGCCTCGCACCCCGAGCAGGAAATCGACAAGGTGACCTCGCCCAAAGGCTGCACCATCGCCGGCCTCAACGAAATGGAACACCACGGCTTTAGCTCGGCCATGATTAAAGGCATCCGGCTCTCAGCCGACAAAGCAGGTAAGCTGTACAAAGACGAGTAGGCAGGACATGACTTGCCCAGTAAACCGGCAAAAAAGAAACCCGTGCTGAGAGCAGCACGGGTTTCTTTGTGGGAGTAAGCTTCAGGGGTGGAGAGGCTGAAGCCTAGTGGGTGGGGAGGTGGTTGAAGGAACCGGTTGCGGAAAAAGGTCGGATGGGAGTATGAGCGGGTGGGAAATTCGTTAGTCGACGGGCAGCTCGCGGTTACGGCTCATGCTCAGGCGGGTTGCCATTTGCCGGGCCAGCTTTTTGGCTTCCTCGGCTTTCGAGCCGGAAAAACACTCCTCAACGGCGGAGGAAAACAGCTGTACCCAATGCTCGATGTGGGGGCCGCTGGTAGGCAAAGCCAATTGCTCGGGCAGTGGTTCGCCTTCCTGCGTGCCCTGGCCCAGCAGAGTGCTGCTCCAGTATCGGTATTGGGTGGTGAGGTAATGGGGCCAGTGAATGCGGGCAGCCGCTCCGAAACGGGCTCCGAGCAACGTGTCGTTCGTGGCTTTGGAGCACAGCGTGTCAACCAAGGTTTTGATGTCACCTTCGGTTCTGATATCGGGGAGAGTAGCAGATACTTTCATGAGCAGTGGCTAAGCGAGTGGACTACCGAATACGCAGCGAATTTACGCAGGTTACATCAATTTCGCTTTATATGTCTGCATATTTATTATAAAAAATTGTAATAAGGGTATGAAAAAACGTTTGCACAAGGTGCAAAACGCTTTTAGCACCTCTTTCGCACTAAATAGAGCTCGGCTGAGGTTCAGGCTTTTTTCCGGCCGCCGAGCACGACCAGCACCACCGCTGCTACAATAAGAGCCGCTCCGCCCAGCATCCCGACCGTGAGCTGCTCACCGGCAAACGCCCAGCCCAGCAGCACGGCTACCACGGGGTTGACGAAGGCGTACGTACCCGCCAGGGCGGGCTCCACGACGCGCAACAGCCAGATGTAGGCCGAAAAAGCCACGATGGAGCCAAACGTGACCAGATACGCATAGGCCAGCCACGACTTGGTGGTAACGGCGGCGAAGTCGAAGCCGGCGGCTTCACCCCGTACCAGGCCCAGAAGTAGCATGGCCGCGCCGCCGCAGATCATCTGCATGCCGCCGGCCAGGAAAGGGGAGGAGGCCGCCTGCTTTTTCTTGGAGTACAGCGAACCAATGGCCCACACCAGGGCCGCTATCAGCACCAGCGTAATGCCGATGGCTTCGTGGCCGGGCAGCGCGACGTGGCTGACGCCCGGCGTGCGGGCCAGCAGATACACGCCCGCCATGCCCAGCACCAAGCCCAGGGCCACCCAGGGCGTAGGCCGGGCCGCTACGCCGCTGGCCCAGCCCAGCAGGGCCAGAAACATGGGCACTGTGGCCACCAGCAGCGACGTCATGCCGGAGGGAATGTACTGCTCGCCCAGCGTTACGCCGCCGTTGCCGAAAGTGAGCAGGCAGATGCCGATGATGACAGCCGTTGCCCAGCCCTGCCGGGTAGGTGCCGCCTCGCCCCGAAGGCGCATGAAGACGTAAAGAATCAGACCGGCAATGGTGTAGCGGGAGCCGGCCATGAGCAGGGGCGGCATGCTGTCGATGGCGAAGCGGATGCCCAGGTAGGTGGAGCCCCAGATGATGTAGACAATGGCAAACGCGCCCAGAATGGCGGCGCGGGAAGGCGAGGAGGTAGCGGACATAGCAAACAGGTTGAGGCCGTAAACCTACGGGAAACTCCGCCGGGCCGCTACCCGGAACTTGCGGCCTGCTACCTTCGCCCCGCTACCGGGGCCGCGAATATTGGCGCGGCCGGCAACTTCCCCGCCGCTCCGTAGTCTGTATACCGCTCTACTTTCCTCCTTCCGTATGCTCCGACTTCTGCTCTTTCTAGCTTCTTTGTTCTGCCTCACACCCGCCGCTTTGGCCCAGCTGCTGCAAGCCAAGCCCGATTTCACCCGCGCCGATTCCCTGCGCGGCACGCTCACGCCGCTGCGCACCTGCTACGACATCAACTACTACCACCTCGACGTCCGGCTCAACATTGACGACCGGTCCCTGAGCGGCTCCAACCTGTTCCGCTTCACGGCCACCGAGGATTTTACCCGCCTGCAGTTCGATTTGTTTGCTAACCTAACAGTGGAGAAAGTGGTGTACAAGGGCCAGAACCTGCCGTTTACCCGGGAGGCCAATGCCGTGTTTGTCACCTTTGCCCAACCCATCCGCAAGGGCAGCCGCGACGAATTCACTGTGTTTTATTCGGGTAAGCCCCGGGTGGCCGAGCGGGCGCCCTGGGACGGGGGCCTAGTGTTTACCACCGATGCCAACGGCAAGCCCTGGGTGGCTACGGCCGTGCAGGGCCTGGGCGCCAGCGCCTGGTGGCCCAACAAAGACCATCAGGCCGACGAGGTGGACAGCATGCTCATCAGCGTGACGGCGCCCAAGGGGCTGATGAACGTATCGAACGGGCGGCTGCGCAAAACCACTAAGCTCAAGGGCGGAGCCACCCGCTTCGACTGGGCCGTGCGCAACCCCATCAACAACTACGACGTGGCCCTGAACGTGGGCGACTACACCAAGTTTACCGACAGCTACGACGGGGAGAAAGGTAAGCTGAGCCTGGAATACTGGGTGCTGCGGGAAAACCTGGCCAAGGCCAAAACCCATTTTGCGGCCAACGTGAAACCCATGCTCAAGTCGCTGGAGTCGTGGTTCGGGCCTTACCCGTTCTATGAGGACGGCTACAAGCTGGTGGATGCGCCCCACCTGGGCATGGAGCACCAGAGCGCCGTGGCCTACGGCAACAAGTACCAGAACGGCTACCTCGGCAACGACCGGTCGGCCACGGGCTGGGGCCTGAAGTGGGACTTTATCATCATCCACGAAAGCGGCCACGAGTGGTTCGGCAACAACATTACCAGTAAGGACATTGCCGATATGTGGATTCACGAGTCGTTCACGACCTACTCGGAGGCCCTGTTCACCGAAAGCCAGTTTGGCAAGCCCGCTGGCCAGGAATACCTGCACGGGCAGCGGCGCAACATCCAGAACGACGGCCCCATCATCGGGCCCTACGGCGTGAACCGGGAAGGCTCGGGCGACATGTACGACAAAGGCTCCAACCTGCTCAACATGGTGCGCACCATCGTCAATGACGACCAGAAGTGGCGGCAGATGCTGCGGGGGCTAGGCCAGCAGTTCTACCACCAGACCGTCACGACCGAGCAAATCGTGGGCTACCTCAACCAGCAGAGCGGCCTGAACCTGACCAAGGTATTCGACCAGTACCTGCGCCACGGCAGCATCCCGACCCTGGAAATCCGCCAGGAAAACAACCAGCTGCTGGCCCGCTGGGTGTCCGATGTGCCCGACTTCGATATGCCGGTGCGGGTACGCGTGAAAGGCGGGCAGTACGGCTTCATCCGGCCCACTACCCGCTTCCAGGTAATCGAAATGCCCGGCGCCACGAAGGACAACTTGGAAGTCGACACGTTCAACTACTACATCGGGGTATTGGTGGACTAAGTGGGGTATGTGGAGTAAATAGAACGAAAAAGCTAGTTCCCCTCATTGTTTTGAAGGAGGGGTTAAAGGAGGGGTTAGGGGTGGTTCAATCGTTGAATGACTCTAAACCTGGAACGACAACTATAACTAGTCCCCCTCTCCTCTGCGGAGATGCGAACTAGAGCTAGTAACCATTCAACAATTAACCACCCCGGCCTTCGGGCACCCACGCCGCTTGATGCGCGGAATTTGAAAAAAGGAGGGGAACTAGCTTTTGAGCGTGCTAATCGTCCGCCATCAAATCTTGAAGGCGCAGCCAAAAGGCCTCCCGAACATCAGCTCACAATTTCACCACTTCACAAATTCACCGTTCGTACCTTCGCCCCAGTTGATTCTCACCGAATTCACCTTAGCATGACCCAATACGACGTTACCGTCATCGGCTCCGGCCCCGGCGGATATGTAGCGGCCATCCGCTGCGCCCAGCTCGGCTTCAAAACCGCCCTCATCGAGAAGTACCCCACTCTGGGCGGCACCTGCCTCAACGTGGGCTGCATCCCCTCGAAGGCCCTGCTCGACTCCACGGAGCACTTCCACAATGCCGGTCACACCTTCAAGGAGCACGGCATTGAGCTGAGCGACTTGCAGATCAACATGAACCAGCTCATCGACCGCAAAAACGGCGTGGTGAAGGCCAATACCGACGGCATCCAGTTCTTGATGAAGAAGAACAAGATTGAGGTGCTGCGCGGCGTGGGCTCGTTCGTCGATAAAAACCACATCAGCATTACGCCCACCGAGGGCGGTGAGGCCCAGCAGATCGAGACCAGGCACGTCATCATTGCCACCGGCTCCAAGCCCACGGTGCTGCCCTTCATTGCCCAGGACAAGGAGCGCATCATCACCTCCACCGAGGCCCTGAACATCCGGGAAGTGCCCAAGCACATGATTGTCATTGGCGGTGGCGTTATCGGCCTGGAAATGGCTTCCGTGTACGCCCGCCTCGGCGCGAAAGTATCGGTGGTGGAATACACCGATGCCATTATTCCTACCATGGACGCGGCCCTGGGCAAGGAGCTCAAGCGCGTGCTGGGCAAAATCGGTATCCAGTTTTTCCTGAGCCACAAGGTGACCGGCGCTACCCGCGAGGGCGACACCGTGACCGTAACCGCGACCAGCCCCAAGGGCGAGGAAGTGAAGTTCGAAGGCGACTACTGCCTGGTGGCCGTGGGCCGCTCGCCCTACACGGCGGGCCTGAACCTGGAAGCCGCCGGCATCGAGCTGGAAGAGCGCGGCCGCATCAAGGTCGATGAGCACCTGCAAACCTCCGTGCCCGGCATCTACGCCATCGGCGACGTGATTCGGGGTGCCATGCTGGCCCACAAGGCCGAGGAAGAAGGCGTGTACGTGGCCGAAACCCTGGCCGGGCAGAAGCCCCATGTGAATTACCTGCTGATTCCGGGCGTGGTGTACACCTGGCCCGAAGTGGCCGCCGTGGGCTACACCGAAGAGCAGCTCAAGGAGCAGGGCCGCGCCTACAAAACCGGTTCCTTCCCCTTCCGCGCCTCGGGCCGCGCCCGCGCCTCCATGGACCTCGACGGCTTCGTGAAAGTGCTGGCCGACAAGGAAACCGACGAAATCCTGGGCGTCCACATGATTGGCCCCCGCATCGCCGACCTCATTGCCGAAGCCGTGACGGCTATGGAGTTCCGCGCCTCGGCCGAGGACGTAGCCCGCATGAGCCACGCCCACCCCACCTACGCCGAAGCCATGAAGGAAGCCTGCCTCGCCGCCACCGAGAACCGGGCCATCCACATGTAATTCCGCAGCCACAAGGCAGAAACGCAAAAGCGGCTGAAACTCCCCGGAGCTTCAGCCGCTTTTTTACGCCCAGGCTGCCACCTGCTGATGAATGCCGTATCTTTAATATCCTGCCATCATCTACTTGTGTATGAACCTCGACGTCGTTCTTTCCGACCCCGATATCTTGGGTGGCACCCCGGTGTTCCAGGGTACCCGCGTACCCATTGAAACGCTGTTTATGCACCTGGAAAAAGGAGTATCGGTAGCTGAGTTTCTCGACGATTTTCCCTCCGTGCAGCATGAGCAGGTAGTGCAGGTGCTGGCCATAGCGGAAAAGCTGTTCTCCTCGCCCAACTTCCGGCAGCTCTATGAAAGTGCTGCTTGATGAGAATCTGCCCAAGCGCTTAAAGGCTGAGCTCATTTTCGTGCTTCTCGCGCTCGTCCGCCGTGATGGAGGGCAGGGCTAGGATGGCTTCGGCCGAGGCCAGGCGGGCTTCCACCGTGGCCAGCTGGGCAGTGGCCGAGTTTTGCAGGCGCTCGGCGCGCTTGTCGTCCAGGTCGCTGTTCACGTCGCGGGCCGAGTAGGTGAGCAGCTCGAAGTCGATTTCGTCGGTGGCCGCGTCGCAGAGGGCGCGGTCGGTAAGGGAGGAATACACCAGGGGCATACGATACTAAGTTAAGGGGTTAGTGATGCCCGAACATAGGAGGGTAAATAGCCGATAAAAAGGTCATTGCGCCGGTTTTTGTGACATGCTGCAAGCCCGGTTCTGCTGCCGTGGCGCCCCGGTTCGACAGGCACAAAACCAGCTCCTTATGGTCCAGTTTCGGCTATACCAGGTTTGGTGAAAACGCGCGACTGTTGTCAAGTATTCAAAGGTTGGAATGTTTGCGGCGAAATGGGACAAAGCACCCATACAATACTTTACCGCGCTGTTGCGCCCAAGCCCTTTCTGTCATTGCGAGGAAGTATGACGAAGCAATGTCCTCTGCGCAGCACAACACAGCCTTTTACCAGAAAGCCCTAACGCCTGCTCAGGCGTTAGGGCTTTTCAGTGAAGAAAGCTCGGCACATTTCAGCGGGCGGATTAGCGGCGCTGTCCTGCGGGTGCCACGGCTGCGCCTCGTAAGGACACAAGGGAAAGAAGCGGGAGTGCTGCGCCGGCCAGCTCTCTACGATGGGCTACATGCCGACGGCTCTCTACGAAGCGGCCAGCAGGGCGGCTTCGGCTTCGAGGGCCCCGGCCTGGGCCAGGAGCAGGCGCCAGCGGGTGACCTCCTCGGCGGTGAGCGGACGGGCGCGGCGGTGCAGCCAGCCGGTCAGCCAGGCGGCGCGCTCGGGGTCGGGGGCATCGGTGGGGGGGAGCAGGGCGGGCAGGGCCAGCTGCCAGCGCTGAGCCACGTGGGCCCGGCGCGCCAGCTGCCCGGCCTGGGCGCGCAGCTTGGCGGCCCGCTGCAGGCACACGCGGCGGCGGAAGTCCAGCGTTCCGGCATCGGGGGCCGGCGAGCCGGGCGGCAGGGCGGCGGGCAGCGGCTCGTCGAGCTGGGTGATGGGCTCGGGCAGCTGCCGGGCCAGGGGCAGCATGGCGTCGGCCACGAGGTAGCCCATATTCTGCCGGCCCGATTCAATGCTGTGCACCAGTTGCTGGCTGATGCCCAGGTACAGCGCCAGCTCCTGCTGCTGCAAGCCAAACCAGGCTCGAATCCGGGCCAATATGGAGGTTGAGGGTAAAGCGCGGCGCGGCATGGGGGCGTGTTGTTTATTTTATGTTTCGCGAAAATAAACAACAAATTGAAAAGTGGATTTGTTGTTTATTGTTTGATATATAAAAATAAACAACAAGAAACGCTCCTGGGCAAATAGCTAAAAATGCAAAACGGCCGAAGCTACGGGGCTTCGGCCGCTTTTTACGTTCAGACTTCTACGGGAAGCTACCGATATGCTCCTGCGCGTAGGTGTGCAGCCGGTCGAGCAGGAGTGGTTTAAGCTGCTCGAATTCGGCCTCGTACTCCTGCAAACGCTTATTCGTACTGATTCACCTGTGGGCTTTCTCGGAGGAGGCTGTGGCATACCGCATTTGCAGGGCAGCATACCGGACGCGCATCGCCAGCAGAGTATCGGCCAGGGCAAACTGCTGGAGTTCCTGCCGCAACTCGGCAACCACTAGGTCTAGGTGAAAGAAAAGGGCGTCGGTCAGCCCTTCCCATTCCTGGTAGTCGAGCCACTCGCAGAGCAGGATGAAGCAGGCTTGCGGCCGATTGAGCTTTTGTAATTCGCCTACTTCTACCCAATGATTCCGGGCTAACGGAATTTCGCCCTCAATGGCCAGCTGGATACGGGACAGCGCTTGGGCTTGGTCGGTGGGGTAGCGGAGCAGGATGCGCTCCGTGAGCGTATACAGCTCCGCCCGGATGCTTTGTAGGGCCTGGTTTACATCGTAGTTGGCCAGGGCCAAATGCTGCTCCGCAACAGGCCGCTCAACTCCGGTTTTGCTCACCACCAGGTCCGTCAGCTCCTGCTTAAATAGCTGCGCCGCTGCCGCTACGTCGCCCTGCGTGTGGGTCAGTAGCTGAAGCGCTTGGCGTAGGCCGATGGGCAGCAGCTGCCGAAGCTCCTGAAGCTGACTGGTAAACGGCGGCATGGGCTGAATAGCTAGGATGAGGGTTGAAGATAAAGCAGCCGGAACTACGAGATTCTCCGGCCGCTTTTTGCAGTTAAAAAAAGGGCAGCTACGCCAGCAGCCAGAACCGCCAGCCGCTCCAGTGGCGGATATAGTGCCGCTTGAAATCCTCAAACTCCTCGGGCCGGGGCAGGTCTTGGCCGTGGGCGTAGGCCTCGTAGGCCGTGCGGTCGGCAAAGAGCTGGCTGCGCTTCGAGGCCAGATTGTAGACGTAGTAGGTGCTGTCTGGGTCCAGGACGGCACACAGCATATCGTGGCGCACCTGATAGGCAAGTACCTCGCCGGCATCTTCGTAGTCGGGCAGTTGCTGTATGGGCTTGAAGTAAGCCGTGACGCCATTCATTTCCTCCATTGTCTCCCCGTGGCCCAGCGGGACGCGGGCGTAGTCGCCCAGGCCGTGATGGCCCCAGTAGGTGAAGGAAAAGACGAATAAGGCCACTGACCCCAAAAATCCGCTGCTCCACCAGAAACGCTTGCCGTTGCGGCTGGCTTGCACCAGGGGGTGGGTAGGGTCCTGGCGTCCGTATAGCCGCAGAAGCCCCGCAGCACGGTGGCATATACCGAAGCCTGGACGGCAATCTTGAAGAAGGTAAAAACCAGGTGAAACAGAGCTTCCATCTGGGTAAAGCTACGGGTTGCGCCCGGGGTTACGCGCTTCGCTCATAAACGGCCTGTATGCGGCGTAAGCAGCACTATTCCTTAACAAGACGCAGCAGTGAACGTAGCGGTAAGCTAGCGTACCTGGCCGTGGCAGCATGAAGCTATGCCCAAGACGGCATTAGGTACGCACGATGTCTCCTATTCACCTCATTACCCTTCCTATGCAGAGCAACAAGCAGATTCTCGAAAAAGCCAACGCGGCCATCACGGCCGGCGACTACGAGGGGTTCCTGGCCCATTGCACCGACGACACCCAGTGGACTTTCGTGGGCGAGCAAACCCTGCACGGCAAAGAGGCGGTGCGGCAGTGGATGCCCACGGCGTATAAAGAGCCCCCGGTGTTTCAGGTCCGGCACCTGATTGCCGAGGACGATTTTGTGACGGCCCTCGGTACCATTATGCTGCCCGATGAGCAGGGGCAGGCAGTGGAGTACGCCTACTGCGACGTTTGGCGGTTTCGGGATGGGAAGATGGCCGAGCTACAGGCTTTCGTCATTAAGCCCTAGCGCGAGGCGAAGGCCAGCTATTGGGTTGGGTAAGCATGGGGCGGTAGTGCGCGGGAGCGGGGCAGCGCTTATTTTCACGGCTGCTAACCGAACCGAACCCTTCAATTCCTTACATGCGCCTCTGCTTCCTGCCCGTGCGAACCTGCTGCTGCATGCTGGTGGCCCTGACCGGCCTGGCGGGCTGCACCGTTTTCAGTCCCTACAAAAACACGTACGACTACTGGTACCACCACGGCCTGAGCAAGACTGAGCGGGCCCAGGTGGAGCAGCAGGGGCGGCTGGTGAAAGAATGGCGGGGCACCAACTCCAGCGGCGACCTGTGCACCGGTCAGCTCCTGGTGACCAAAGCGCCGGGTGGTCGGTACCAGTTCACCGAAACCGGGCTGTGGATAAACCGCTACACCGGCAAAGCCGCCCAGGGCTGGCGGGCCGCGGTGCTGGACTCCACCCGCTACGACGACGCCGGCAATATCCTGTACCGGGCCCAGTACCTGGATGAAAACCAGGACCGCCTGGGCCAGTACCTGTTCGAGAAATGGGTGGGCGTCCGCACCGATAGCCTCCGCCAAACCGTGTATTCCTACTACCCCACCGGGCAGCTGCGCTTCGAGCAGCAGGCCACGGTGCTGAACGATACCGCCCTGGGCAGCGACCGGACCAAGCCCAAAGCCCTGCGCAGGATGAGCGCCTACAACGAAGCCGGCCAGCCAATTTCCCTACCCGAGCTGCAGAAGCTCCTGTATCAGTGGTACCAGCCGCACGTTTCCATGGCGAAGGGCCGGTAGCCACCACCGCGGCCACAGAAATTGCCCCGGCACCCAGCGGCTGAAACTCTCCGGAGCGGCAGCCGCTTTTTGTCAGTAGCTTCACCCGTCCCTTCCGTGCCGCTCCTATGCCTGCTCTGTTCCGCCTGCTGTGCCTGCTGCTTGGTCTGCTGCTTGGTCTGCTTGCCCCGGCCGGCGCGCTTCGGGCCCAGCCGGCCCAGCTTACGCCCGCCCAGTACCAGCAGGATTTCGATTACTTCTGGACTACCGTTCACGAGAACTACTGCTACTTCGACAAGAAGCAGACCGACTGGGCCCGGGTGCGCCAGCTCTACGCGGCCCAGCTCTCCGGCATCAATAGCCGGGCCCAGTTTGTGCGCCTGCTGGAAAACGCGCTAAACGAGCTCTACGACAACCACGCCAACCTCTCTACCAACCTGCCCGACTCGCGCCGCCTGCTGCCCTCGGGCACCGATGTGTGGGCCGGGTTTCAGCAGGGCCGGGCGGTGGTGGTGGCCGTGCGCGCCGGCTTCGGGGCCGAGCGGGTAGGCGTGCGGCCCGGGATGGAAATAGTAGCCGTGGACGACGTGCCCATCGAAAAGGCGCTGCGGCCCCTGCTGGGCCGCAGCCTGAAAGCCGTGGATGAAGCCGCCCGGGAAGTAGCCCTCAACCAGGCCCTGGCCGGCACCCACAACGCCCCGCGCAAGCTGACCGTGCGCACCCAGCACCGCCGGCGCGACCTGTACCCCGACAAGCCCACGGCCCAGCTGGAGCACATTCGCTACGCGGGGCTGCTGGCAAGCCGGCAGCTGGGCACCCTGGGCTACATTCGCCTCCACAACAGCCTGGGCGACAACCGCCTCATTGCCGCCTTCGACAGCGCGCTCAACACGTTGGGCGCCACCACGGGCCTTATTCTGGATTTGCGCGAGACGCCCGGCGGCGGCAACACCACCGTGGCCCGGGCCCTGATGGGCCGCTTTATCACGCGGGAGCAGCCCTACCAGCGCCACGAGCAGCCCGCCGAGGAACGAAGGTTCGGCGTCCGGCGCAGCTGGGTCGAGCTGGTGGCGCCACGCGGGGCCACCTACTCCCGGCCCCTGGTGGTACTGGTCGGCCGCTGGACCAGCAGCATGGGCGAGGGCATCACCGTGGGGCTGGAATCTATGCAGCGCGCCACCATCGTCGGCTCCGAAATGGCCCGCCTCAACGGCTCCATCTTGTCGTTTCGGCTGCCCAATTCCTCCTTCGGCTTCAATATTCCCACCGAGCGCCTCTACCGGGTCGACGGCCTGCCCCGGGAGCAGTTCGTGCCCGCCCAGCACCTCATTTCCGGCAGCTCTGGCGAGGGCGATGCTGCGCTGGAAAAGGCCGTGCAGGTACTGAAAGGTGGCGGGAAGTAACGCGGCCTGCGGCCGCCAAGACTTCCGCCGGACGGTGGCCGTCCCACGTACTTCCGACCGATGACATCAGGTGGATAGCCTGCCCCTGGCCGCTCCTTATTGCCGCCGCTTTTGTTACGTTTAGACTGCTGTTACCAGCCCCCACCCGTTGCCCTTTTCCATGAATGAGCGTATTCCCACCTATCAGTTGCAGGCTTTTGCTGCCGATGGCAGTGGTCAGGCCCCGGAGGTGTTCTTTCCCGCCTATGGCGCGGTGAAGCCCACCATTCCGCTGCACCAGCCTTACCGGGGCAACTACTACAAAATCAGTTTGTGTTTGCGGGGCACGGCCGAGTTCAACGCCAACCTGGCGCCCTACGTCGTGCGGCCCGGCTGCCTGGTGCTGGCCACGCCCGACGTCATCAAGGAGTGGGGCCGCGTGGCCGCCGACTACGAAACCCTGTCCATCTTTTTCACCCGCGACTTTATCTCGGCCAATAATGCGGCCACGGGCAAGCTGCGCTTTTTCGTGACTCCGCCCACCTACGTGCTGCCGCTGGGGGCCGTTGAGGCGGCTAGTATCGAGGAGTCATTTCGCTTCCTGCAACAGAAATACAATACCCCCAATGCCCAGCGCGCCAACATCGTCAAGAGCATCCTTACCAGTCTGCTCTACGAAATAGGAACCCTCTACGACCCGGTGCCCGCCGGGCTACCTCAGGGCAGCCGCGGCCGGCAGCTGGCCGCCAGCTTCCGCCAGCTGGTGCAGGTGCATTGTGCCACTGAGCGCAGCGTACAGTTCTACGCCGCCGCGCTGTGCATTACGCCCAAGCACCTCACTGAGCTGGTGAAGGAGGCCACCGGCCAGACCGCCAGTGCCTGCATAGCCGGGGCAGTGGCCCTCGAAGCCAAGGCCCTGCTGCAAAACCCCGCGCTGACGGTGGCCCAGGTGGCCGCGAGCCTGCAGTTTGCCGACCAGTTCGCGTTCAGCCGGTTTTTCAAGCGCAGCACGGGCCTGTCGCCCAGCGCCTTCCGGCGGGTAGGCTAGGCCAGTCTTGCCGCCTTTTCGCCACAGATTGCCGCCCTCCGGCCATTCTACCACCGGGCAGGAGTACCGAATTTTGAAGCTGCAACCGTCGCCCCGTGCGGTCCACCCCGTGGAGCCGTGGGCCGTGGCCGCTTTTTTCTTCACGCTCATACCCTTTTCCCATGATTTTAGTAACCGGAGCCACCGGCCACTTAGGCGCGGCCGTGCTGCATACCCTTCTTCAACGCACTGCCCCCCAGCACCTGGCCGCCCTGGTGCGCGACCCGGCCAAAGCCACTGCCTGGCATACCCGGGGCGTACACATCCGGGTGGGCAGCTACACCGACCCGGCCTCCCTGGACTCGGCCATGCAGGGCATCGACACGGTGCTGCTCATCTCCGGCGGGGGCGACGACGACGGCCTGCAACAGCACCAGAACGTTATTGACGCGGCCCGCAAGGCGGGCGTGCGCCGCGTGGCCTACACCAGCCGCGCCCTGCAAGACCCCGCCTCCCTGGCCAACGAGCTCATGGTGCGCCATTTCCAGACCGAACATTACCTGCAAGCCAGCGGCCTGGGCTATATCCTCTTTCGCAACATTCTCTACATGGACACGCTGCCGCTGTTTACGGGCCCTACGGTACTGGAAACGGGCATCAGCCTGCCGGCCGGGCAGGGCAAAGTGGCCTATGCCCTGCGCAGCGAAATGGGGGAGGCTATTGCCAACGTGCTGCTGGAAAACACCGGCGGCAACCATACCTACCACTTCACCGGCAGCGAAGCCTATTCCTTTCACGACGTAGCCGCGGCCCTCACCCAAGCGTCGGGCAAGCCCGTGGCCTATACCGACGTCGAGAGCAGCGTTTTGGCCGCCCGCATGCGGGAGCGGGGCGTGCCGGCGGTAGCCATTCAGCGCACCATCGGCTTCCTGACCGACATCAAGCACGACCAGGAGGCAATGGTCAGCCCCAACCTGGAAGCTGCGCTGGGCCGCCGGCCCACTGGTTTGCTGGAAGGAGTGAAGCAGCTGTACCAGCTCTAGCCCACTCCTAAGCCAGGGCAGGCGCCGGGCAACCCGCTGTCTGGTTTGGCGTGTTGGATTATAACGCACTATCTGAGGCACCCTGAACCAAAAAGCCGCCTACCACGAGAAGCGGCAGGCGGCTTGGTATTTCGGCGACGATGGGCGGGCGCTATACGGCGCTGGCCTCGGCGGACTGCGGCTCCGGCTGCATGGCGGCGGGGTCCATGTACATCACTTCCCAAAGGTGGCCATCGGGGTCCTGGAAGTTGCGGGCGTACATGAAGTCCTGCTCCTGGATGGGCTTGGCCTGCTGGCCCCCGGCGGCCAGGGCTTTATCGACGAGGGCATCGACGGCTGCGCGGCTGTCGGCCGAGAGGCACAGAATCACCTCGGTGCTCGTGGTGGCGTCCACGATTTGCTTGGTAGTGAAGGTCTGGAAGAAGGGCTGCACCAGCAGCATCACGTAGATAGTGTCGCTGATGACCATGCAGGTGGCGTTTTCATCGGTGAACTGCTGGTTGAACTGAAAGCCGACCTGGGTGAAAAACGCTATGGAAGCATTCAGGTCGCGCACGGGCAGGTTGACAAAAATCTGAGTAGCCATGATAGTGGGGTTTGGTTAGTACAGAGTAAAAATAGCGGTCAGCGGGGCCCTTCCGGGTGGCCGATTGCGACATAAGGCGGGTGCTTTGCGGCAAAAACAGCGGCTCAGCCGGGGCATGAGCGGCAGGCGCTGCCGCCTGTGGCATCAGCCTGGCTTGCCACCTGGTAGCCCCTAAGTCAAAGCGGCCGGGCCTAATGGAAGGTCCGGCCGCGGCGGCGTTGGAGGCTGGGCAGGAAGATGCCAGACCGATGGGTAATAAGCTACTGCCTTAACAAAGAACGTCATGTCGACCAGTCGGAGACATCTTGCGGGCTGCTGTTGCCAAACTAGCTGTCATCCTGGGCTTTGTGAAGGACCTTATAAGACAGGAACAAGTCGCGGTTACGGTAATCGTTCAGCTGTTATAAGGTCCTTGCAGGCGGACGTCAGATTAAGGATGACAGGCGAAATAAGAAGGTAGCCTTGGTGGGGCTAATACGCTATGCGCTCCAGGCCGATGCGCTGGGGGCTGCGCTGCTCATGGTACAGCAGCAGGTGCTGGGGCTCGACAAACCAAATATCGAAATAGCCGGTGGGAGGAGTCTGCTGCACCGTGACGGGCTGGCCCGAATGCAGGTCCAGAGTGAGGATGCGGCGCTCCGTGCGCAGCACGATACGGTTGCTGTCGGCGGAGAAGCCGCGCAGCCGGAACACGCCGGCCTGGGCGGCCTGCTGGGCCATGCGCCGGGCCTGCAGGTAGCCGCCTACCGTGAACGAGCCCCCATCGGGCAGGGGCAATACCTGCACCTGGTCGAGCTGGCCGGCCGGGTTGAGGCGCAACGATACCACGTCGCGGGGGCGCAGCGTGGTGGTGCTCACACGCACGATGCCCAGCGTGGCGATGCCCGTAACGATGCCGATGGCCATGTGGCCGCCCAGCGAGGTGCTGGTGTAGGTTTCGCCGATGAGGCGCATGCTGCCGTCGGCTTCGGGGCGCAGGGCCCGCCACAGCACCTTGCGGCCCTGGGCCGTGAGCAGCCGCGCTTCGGCCGAGAGGCCCACCAGGCGCTCATCGGTGCGGGTGCTGTCGGGGTGCAGGCGGGTGCTGAACAGGCTGCCGGTGCTGGTGCGGCTGGGGCGGTTGTTGGGGTAAGAATAGCCGGCCAGCACCAGGCTGTGGCCCGGGCCCATTACGCTCACGCCCGGCACGCGCCGCTCCCCGTTGTGGTCGAGGGGCAGCCGGCACAATACCTTGCCCGTGCTCAGCTCCATGGCGTAGGCCGTCGTCACGGCCAGGCGGCTGGTGGCATTGGTCGTGACCAGCAGCCAGGCGTGGGTGCTGTCGACGGCGGCCTGTTCTACCTCCACCGAGCCCACGGCCGAGGCAAAGCGATGCTGCCACTGCACCTGCAGCTGGGGGTTGAGGAAGCGCACGACCAGCTCGCGGCGCACCGGCTCGACCAGCAGAAAGCCGTCGGTCTGGGGCGCGACGCTCCCGCTCAGCTCCTGCCAGCGCACTTTCCTGGCTTTTTCGCGCTGCAGCTGCACTACTTGGCCCAGAGTGTCGAGCACCACGGTAACCAGGGTATCGGTGCCGCGCTTGTGCAGCTGGTAGAGCACGTGCTGGCGGCTGCTGGCGCTGTTGCTCAGCACGTAGCGGCCCGGCAGGCGCAGGCTCTGGCGCCGATGCCGACCCAGGCTGGGGCTAAACACGTACTGCCGGAAGTAGGTGACGTCGGCGGGCCCGGGCTCCAGGGAAAACATCATGGCCCGGTGGGCGCTGGGCAGGTACAGTCCGCCGGTCTGGGCCAGCTTGATGCTGTCGATGGTGACGTGCTGGGCCTGGCCGGGGCGGGCCATAAAGCCCGCCAGTACCGTAAGCAGCGCAAAGGTGTTGCGTAAAGAAAAGGGCATAGAGAAGAGGTAAAGCCGGTGGCCGGTAAAGGCCAAAAAACAGAACCTCAAAAATACAGAATGGCCGCTGCCGCCCGGCAACTATTTTATTCGTTAGCCTCCTGTAAAGCCAGCCAGCCGTGAGTGGTTGGCCTAGGCAGTATACCCGCATGAAACAATTGCTCCGCATCCGGCTACTGGCTGGCCTGTGCCTGAGCTTGCCGCTGCCGGCCTGGGCCGGTGAGAAGGACGAGAAGGCATCTTTTCTGCTGGCTGGGGGCCTGGGTGGCTTGCTTATCGGGGCCGGGCTCTACGCTGTGCTGCTGGGTTTGGCGGCCGTGCTGATCCGGCGCCAGGCCGTGCTGGCAGCTCTTTGCGGGCTGTGCCTGGCCCTGTACGGCTACATCCACTACTGGTCGTTCTACTTCCTGGCCATTGCCGTGCGCTTTTTGCGCACCCGCCAGATGCTCTATGAGTTCGGGACCCCGACGCCGCTGCTGCTCGCGGGGCTGGCCGGTTCGGTGGCCTGGGCACTGGCGGCCCTCGGGCTGGCGCTGTGGCTGCGGCGGCGTCGGCGGCGCTAGGCTCCGCTGCTGCGGTTGCGTATCTTCCGGCTATGGCTCGTCCCGATACCTACGCCCAGGTGCACCCTGCCACCCGCGCCGAATGGCGGCAGTGGCTGGCCGAAAACCACGCCAGCAGCCCCGGTGTGTGGTTTACCTACTTCAAAAAGGAAAGTGGCCAGTCGCGCGTGGGCTATGCCGAGGCCGTGGAGGAGGCCCTGTGCTTCGGCTGGATCGACTCGCTGCCCCGCAAGCTCGATGCCGACCGCACCCAGCTGCTGTTTACGCCGCGCAAGCCCAAAAGCGGGTGGAGCAAGGTAAACAAGGAGCGCCTGGTGCGCCTCGAAGCCGCGGGCCTGCTGGAGCCGTCCGGCCTGGCAGCCATTGCCAAGGCCAAGCTCAACGGCTCCTGGGAAAGCCTCGACGCGGCCGAAGCCGGCCTGGTGCCGCCCGATCTGGCCGCGGCCCTGGCCGCCGAGCCTTTGGCCGCGCAGCACTTCAGCGCCTTTTCGCCTTCGTCGCGCAAGATGCTGCTGAGCTGGGTGCTGGCCGCCAAGCGCCCCGAAACCCGCGCCCGGCGCGTGGCCGAAACCGTGCGCCTGGCCGCCCTGAACAAGCGCGCCAACTTCAACCGGGAATAAGGTGGAAGCAGCCGGGCCTGGAAATAGTAAGCGGCTGAAGCCCGGAGAGCTTCAGCCGCTTGTCGTCGGAGCCAGGACAGCACACACCCGCCGCAGTGCCTACAGCGTAAATTCCATTGTGGTAGCTTGCTGGCCGTCGGCCTGGAAGGGCGTTTTGCTGTTGAACACGGCGGTTTTTACCTCCTCGTCATCGACTTCGATAGACGTTTCGATGAGGGCCGAGCTGCTCAGCCGGATGGTGTTGTTGCTGCGCACTTTCGAGCAGCCCATCGTGACCGATATTTTGTCGCCGGGCCGACCGATGACATCCAAGGGGCGTTGGGCAAAGGCCGAAGCATTCCAGCCGGTCGAGAACGTTTCGGTGGAGGTGACGGTAGCACCCCCAGCGGGCGTCTGCCGAATGGTGATGTAGCCGCCAACATCAATCTTCTCGTCGTCGGGCGTTGCCAGCCCATAGGCGCTGTAGAAAAGGTTGACCTTTTTCTTGGCGGCTTTGGGGTCGTCTTTTTTGTCGCCGCATCCGGTCGTTAGCGCCAGCGTCGCCACGGATAAGTACAGCAGGGAGGCTAGTAGGGTAGTACGTGTTTGCATAGGGTGGTATAAGTGGGCCGTGAAGATAGAATGGTCCGGTTGTTACTTCCTATCCGCGGGCGGCGAGGTGTAGAAGAGAAGTAGGGAAGCGGCCTGGGCCGGAAACCTTCGGGGCCGGCCCTGCGAATACCGTAGCAGCGGTGTAGGCACCAGCCGGGTTTGAGGCGGGGCTGCCGATGCGCTCTACTCTGCATTGTTATGGGCAAGCACAAAAAGAAGCACTCGAAGAAGGACCAGGTATCGGACGATGTTCTCGATGCGGCGGCTCTTGCCATCCGCAAGTACCGCAAGGTGACCAATGAAATAGCCAAGCTGAGTACTGGCCAGAAGCTGGTGGGGGGCGCTATTCTGGCCGCCGCAGGCTATTTCTACCTCGACAAGCTAAGCGCCGATTGGCTGGATTCGCAATTGCCCGGGCTGCGTGCCCTGCTGCCCGGCGCCGCCAAAGCCGAGGCTACCCCTGAAGATGCGGGCGACGACGAGTCGGAGCGGCCCGCGGCGGCTCGTAAAAGCCGCAAAGGGCCCAAGCGCAGCAAAGCACACCGCCCGCCCGCTGCCGCTCCCGATGAGGACGAGTAAAGCCCGCCGGTGAGCTTGGCCCCGGCAACCCTACCCTCCCGAATTGCGGATATAGCTCTACGCAGTGCTCACCGGCTCTGCTACTTCCCTTTCTACCCTTACCCCGAAAGCCATGAAAAAGACCAAGAAAACCAAGCCCGCCAAGAAGAAGTCCCTGCTGAGTGGGGCGGCCAAGTCGCTCAAGAAAATAGGCAAGGGCAGCGGCCTGAGCAAGCTGAGCACCACCCAGAAAGTAGTGGGCGGCGCGTTGCTGCTCGGCGGCCTGAGCTACCTGGCAAACCGCCGCAGCAGCACGCCGGCAGTGCCACCGGCCAACGATACGGACGCCAACACTGGGGAGAGCCTGCCCGGCGTGGAAGGAGCGACCCTCTAAGCCCTTGCTACTCGCCCGGCCCGTGCGCTGCTCCGGTAGTGCCCGTGGTTGGGCCAGCAAGCGCACACGCATGGTTCTTCCTTTATCCCCACCCGTTATGGCCAAAGACAAAGACCCCGGCAAAGCAAAGGGCAAAAAGAAAGAGAAGAAAGCCCGTAAGCAGCCCGATTTGCTCGATAATGCCGCTACCTCGCTCAAAAAGTTTCGCAAAGTCACCCGGTCGGCCACCCGCCTGACGACTGGTCAGAAAGTGGTGGGCGGCATTGCCCTGCTGGCCGCCGGCCTGACGTACTGGGCCAAAAAGCAAGCCGCTGCCGCTGCTGCTGTTACCCCCGACGCCCAGGCGGCCGAAGCTCACCTGGCAACCCTAAACGAGCCCCCCGCTGCCGATTCGGAGGCAGCGCCCGGAGCAGCCGCTACCAAAGCGGCCGTAGCCCAGACGCCGCGCCGCAAAAGCCGCAAGAGTCACTAGGAAATACGCCAGCTCCGCACACAGAACAGCCGCCGCTTCTCCCGGAAAGCGGCGGCTGTTTTATTGGGTGACTTATGCAGATCTTATTAGCTGGCGGCGGGCCAGCGCTTCTGGCGCCACTGCTCGCGCTGCTCGGCGTCGAGGAAGGTCCAGGCGACGAGGCGGCTTACTTTCTGGCCCTGGCTCATGCCGATAGTGCGCACGTCCACGGCGCCGCGCTTCTGCAGGGTTTTGTAGAGGCCGGGCAGGGTTTCCTTCTTGGAAATGAGCGTCGAAAACCACAGCCCGTTGTGGCGTTGCAGGGCGCTTTCCTCGGCCATGCGCCAGGTGAAAGTAGCCTCGCCGCCTTCGTACCACAGCTCGTTCGACTGCCCCCCGAAGTTGGGTGCGGCCTTGCCGGTGCCCAGGTTCTGGGTTTTGCGCCGGTTGGCGGCCTCCGCTTCGGCCGCCGAGGCATGGAAGGGTGGATTGCACATGGTCAGATCGAACAGCTCACTGGACTTGACGATGCCGCTGAAAATATCGAGCGAGGTGGGCTGCAGGCGAATATCAATGGCGCCCGACAGGCCGGGGTTGCCGGCCACAATCTGCTTGGCCACGCGCACAGCCACCGGGTCGACGTCGGAGCCCACAAAGCGCCAACCGTACTCGCGGTGCCCGATAATGGGGTAGATGCAGTTGGCGCCCACGCCCACATCGAGCACCCGCACGCGCTTACCGGTCGGCACCACGCCGCCGTTGGTTTCGGCCAGCAGGTCGGCCAGGTAGTGCACGTAGTCGGCGCGGCCCGGGATGGGCGGGGCGAGGTAGCCAGCCGGAATATCCCAGCGCTGAATGTGGTAGAAATGCTTCAGCAGGGCCTGGTTCAGGGCTTTTACCGCGGCCGGGTTGGCAAAGTCAATCGAGGACTCGCCGCCTTCGTGCGTAAGAGGCGCCACGAAAGGCGCCAGCTCGGGGCTGGTTTTGACCAACGCCGCAAAATCGTAGCGGCCCTGGTGGCGGTTGCGCGGGTGCAGGCTGGCCTTTTCGGCCGACGGCTCGGGGGAGGACTGTGGAATCATGGGAAGCGGAAACGGAAGAGGGGCAAAAATAAAGAGGCTGAAGCAGGGAGCTTCAGCCTCTTCGCATATCTATGGTTGAGCAGCCGTGGGCTACAGGGCCGGGGCGGGGGCGTCGGGCGTAGGCTTGGGGGCCATTTTCACCGAAACGGCCGTGGGGCCTTTCTGCCCCATTTCCACCTCAAACGTCACCTTGTCGTTTTCCTTGATAGGATTGAGCAGGCCATTGGCGTGCACAAAAATGCTTTCCTGGGTTTCGTGGTCCTTGATGAAACCATAGCCCTTCGACTCGTTGAAGAAAGCCACCGTGCCCTTGCGGATCGGGTCGGGCTGCTCCATATCTTCCTGCTTGGAAACGGCAATGCGGATATCCTCCACCTTGATTTCCACTTTCTTCTTGTTGGGGTCCGGCGGGGTGGTCGAGATGTTGCCGAACTCATCGACATAAGCCATCATTTCGTCCAGGCTCTGGCCCTTCTTGGCGCTAGCCTGACGTTCCTCCTTGCGGTCCGCCTTATCGTTTTTCTTTTTTAGGCGTTTTTTTTCGTTTTCCTTTTTGCCAAAGGATGCTTGGGATTTCCCCATGGTGTTCTTGGTTTATTGTTAAGGCGCTACTTCGGGTGAAGGTAAGCACTGGCGCCGGAGAGCTGACGAATATACTATACTACAGATATAGTTTCTCGAAAGTTCAGGCTCCGGGCCCTAGCGCCAACAAATGTTACGGAATTTTTATCAAAAAAGTACACTCATTTTGTAAGAATGCGCCAAGGGGCTGCAAATGAGATTTTCCGGCCCGCTCAACCCTGTCCCAGGCTCCTCCGTACAGCGCCCAAAGCCGGCCTATATAGCGCCGGCCGCTTTTCTCACCCATTGCCCTGAATATGAAAAATACCCTGCTTGCACTCTCCTGTGCCGCTGCCCTCACCCTGGGCTCGTCCTGCAACCGCGACAAGGCGGCCGCAGTAGACGCGGCCCAGACGCCCTCGGCCGACACGGCCGTGGTAGCCGATAACGACGTGATTTACCAGGAAGAAGGCAACCGCACCGCCGACATGGTTGCCACCGACCTGGGCATAACCGATACGGCCCAGGTGCGCCAGGTGCGCCGCGTCTACTACACCCGGGCTCAGCGCCTGGGCGAGGTGAAGTCGCGCTACATCAGCGACACGACCGGCCAGTACGCCGCCATGCGCCAGGTAGATAATGACACGGACAACGACATCAAAACCGTGTTCAACGACGACGCCCGCTACAACACCTACCAGAGCAACCGGGGCCGCTACTACGGCTACGACGATGCCACAGTGGTAACGACCACCGAAGAAACTACTACTACGACGACCACATCGGCCCCTGCCGCCCGCCCCGCCCGCCGCGGCCCGCGCATCGTGGAGTACGATAAGGACAAGAACGGTGAAACCAAGATTAAGTACTCGAATGGCAAGACCGTGAAAATTGATGCCGACGGCGACACGAAAGTGGAGTACCGCAACGGCACGAAAGTGAAGCGCGACGCCGACGACGGCGAGGTGAAAATCAAGTAACCGAGGCCTGTAACTGATTGAGCTAAGAAAGCCCTTACCTGTTTGGTAAGGGCTTTTTTGCGTTTCGTAGCCTGCCTGGGCCCGTCATCCATAGGAAGTTGATAATATTGCCGACCCGGCCTTTTGCCGGTCTTAGCTGGTATCACGCCCTATTCCGATGAAGTCTTATCCGTTGCTGCTGGCCCTGAGTGCCGCCGCGGGCCCGAGCCTGGCCCAAGCTCCCGCCCAAACCCCGGCCCAGCCTGCCGACAGCGGCACCTTCGTGCTGCACAAGTTCGAGCAGCCCATCGGCAAGGAAACCTACCGCCTCACGCGCACGGCCCAGGCCCTGACCTACACCGTGGACTTCCGCTTCGTAGACCGTGGCTCGCCGGTGCCGCTGAAGGCCAGCATCAGCGTGACGCCGGCCTACGAGCCGCTGCGCCTGGTGGTGAAGGGCAAAACCTCGCGCCTGTCGAGCATCAACGACTCGATTGAGATTCGCGGCGGACAGGCGCACATCCGCGTCGATGGCAAGGTGAGCACTCAGGCCGTGGCGCCGCTGAGTTTCCCGGTGGCGGGCTACGCGCCGGGCACCGGCCAGTTGCTGCTGCTGCGCTACTGGGAGCAGCACAGCCGCCCCGCCAGCATTGCCACCCTGCCCGCCGGCGCGGTCCAGATCAGCCGCGACGGGCAGGACACGCTCACGTTTCAGAACAAGCCGTTGGTGCTGGAACGCTACGTCATCAAGGGCCTGGTGTGGGGCAACGAGCTGCTCTGGACCGACCAGCAGGGCCGCCTGATATGCATCATTACCAACGACGCCGAGGGTGATAAGCTGGAGATGATGTGGCAGCCCTACGAAAGCCTGCTGCCCACGCTCATCGGGCGGGCCGCCACCCACGGCATGCGCCTGTTTACGGCCACAGCCGCCCCGAACAGCACTAAAGCCAAGGCCAAATCGGTGCTGGCCATTACCGGCGGCGCGGTGCTCGATGTGGTGAACGGCCATCTGCTGCCCAACCAGGTGGTGCTGATTGAGAACGGTAAAATCAGCAAAGTCGGGCCGGTGGGCAAAGTGAAAGTGCCACGCAAAGCGGAGGTCATTCCGGCTGCCGGCCAAACCATAGTGCCGGGCCTGTGGGATATGCACGCCCACTTTCAGCAGGCCGAGTGGGGCCCCGCTTACCTGGCGGCCGGCGTGACGACGGTGCGCGACTGCGGCAACGAGTTCAGCTACATCAACGCCATTCAGCAGGCCATCGACAGCCGCCGGGGCGTGGGGCCGCGCATTCTCAAGGCCGGCCTCATTGATGGGGGCGGTCCGCGGGCGTTGGGCGTTGTGCAGGCCAACACCCCGGCTGAGGCCGTGCGGGCAGTGCAGCGCTACAAAGACAGCGGCTTTGCCCAAATCAAGCTCTACAGCTCCCTGAAGCCTGAAATCGTGAAGGCCATCTGCACCGAGGCCCACCGCCTGGGCCTGACCGTCACGGGCCACATTCCTACCGGCATGAACCTGTATCAGGGGGTGAATGCGGGCATGGACCAGGTAAACCATATTACCTACGTGGCCGAAATGATGAAGCGTAACCCGAACTTCACCTTCGACTTCCAGGACACGATGAGCGTGCGGGCGTTTCAGTTTTTGAAAAAGCACAAAACCATGGTCGACCCTACACTGGGCGTCTACGAGTTGATGTTCCGCTCGACCGCCGACGACATTACGGCCCTGGAACCCGCCTTCGATAAACTGCCCCAGCCCTTGCAGACGTTGTTTGCCAGTATGGGCTCCGAGCCTAAGCGGGCGGCCGCCGCCAAGCCCATTACAAACAGCATCATGCAGCTGGTAAAGCAGCTGCACGACCAGGGCATCACCATCGTGGCCGGCACCGACATGGGCTTCCCCGGCACCAGCCTCAACCGGGAGCTGGAGCTGTACGTGCAGGCCGGCCTCACGCCCCTTCAGGCCCTGCAAACCGCCACCATCACCCCGGCCCGCGTGATGAGCCTGGACAAGCAGAGCGGCTCCATCGAAGTGGGCAAGCAGGCTGATTTGCTTTTGGTGGAGGGCAACCCGCTGGAGCAGATTCAGGTCCTGCGCCGGGTGAAGCTGGTGGTGAAAGACGGCCAGCCCTACGACCCGGCCGCCATGCGCGCCCTGGCCGGCTACCAGAAGTAAGCCGCGGGCTAGGCCTTCTGCTGCTCGTCGAGCCAGCGCAGAATCACGCGCATAAACTCGAAGTTTTTCTCCGGGTTGGGCACGTCGCTAAGCTGCAGGCTTTCCTGGGGCGTGCGGGCCTTGGTGAAAAAATGGTCGACCTCGGGCAGCACCTCAAAGCGGGCCTGGCCGGGGTGCTCCCGGTTCACGATGCCCGCAATAAGCTGGTGGTCTTCGTCGTAGGAGATGTAGTCGGCGGCGCCGCGCAGGGCCAGCACCCGGGTGTTGAGGCTTTTCCAGGCGGCAGCCAGGTTGGTTTCTTCCCACTGCTGCATGTAGCGGTAGCTCTGCGGAAAGTCGATCAGCTCCCGGGCCTGCGGGTAGCGGGCCAGCACCTGGGCGGGTGTCTGCTTTTCGGTGAGCAGCAGGTGCAGGGCCGCAGCCAGCACTTGCTGGCGGCGGCTGATGGAGTCGTAGGGCATCTGGCGCAATTCGGCCTGGCGGCGGGCATTGTAGAGCTGGTACTCGATGAAGTTGCGGCTGGCCGTGCCGTAGACCACTATTCCCTTTACCGCCTCGCCCTGGGCCACCACCGGGGCCATAATGCCGCCGATGCTGAAGCCGGTAATGAAGATATTCTGCTGGTCGACGAAGGGTAGCTGCCGGATGGCGGCCAGCCCGGCCTTGTAGCCGCCGGCCTCCATCCAGAAGTCCGACTCGGCACAGGGCGTGCCTTGGCTGTCGCCCATGCCGGTTTTATCGATGCGCATGGTGGCGTAGCCGTGGCGCGACAAAGAGTCGATGATGCGGTTGGTGACGTCGGCGCGGTCGAGTGGGTTATCCACCGAAAAGCAGCCCACGCCCTGCACAAACAGCACCATCGGCACCTGGGCTTTAGCCGTTTTGGGCCGGGTAATGATGGTGCGCAACCGGTTGGGGCCGTGGCTGACGCTGGCGTACTGCACCTCGTAGAACGGGCTGGTTTCCTTCGGAAAAGCCATAAATGTGACCTGCCGGCGTACTTGGCGGCCGTTGCGCAGCACCACGAACGGCGCTTTGTCGCCGACTTTATACTGGCGCAGCTGGCCCACGAATTCGCCCACGTTGGCCCCCACTTCGGTAGGGCCCATTTTCAGAATCACGTCACTGGCCTGCAGTCCGGCCGCCTGCGCCGACGAGCCGGGCCGCACGCCGCGCACCAGAATGCCGTTCTTGTTGGGCAGCCGGTAGCGCTGCTGAATACTGTCGTTGATACCCTGTAGCTCGATGCCGACGAATACGCGGCGCGGCAGCTCCTGGGCCTGCAGGGAGTGGAGTGCCAGCGAAAAGAGCAGCAGGAAGAGAAGCCGGATTTTCATGGTCGGGAGGAAGGACGGGGGTAGACGGTAGCGTTACATCCCAAAAGAGAAATATAGCCGGGGCCGGTTGCACCGCTCACCCAATCATGTGAGGCATTCCCGGGGCTCGGACCATCGGCAACGTTGCCGACATCGATTGCATAAAGAAATAGGCGCCAACGCTTCGGGCCGCCTCGGCAATTCGGTAATATCAGGTTGCCGTAGCTGTTTTCGGAGGGCTTACTCCCCCGTGTGAAGCCGGTTTGCGGTTCTGCGCTACACCCCCCGAGTTATGTTCCCATTCGTTCGCTCCGGCCGCTCCAGCCGCTTTTTTTCTTCTCGCAAAGCCCCGCTTCTGGCCTTGGCGGCCCTGCTGGCCGGGCCGGTTTCCAGCCGGGCGCAGCAGCTGGCCTTTCCGGGCGCGGAAGGAGCGGGGCGCTTTACCAGTGGCGGCCGGGGCACCGCCAAGCAGCCGACCACGGTGTTTGAAGTCACGAGCCTGAGCGACGATACTAAGCCGGGCAGCCTGCGCTACGCCCTGCGCCAGCCGGCCGCGGCCCGCACCATCGTGTTCCGGGTGTCGGGCACCATTCACCTGACTTCCCCGCTGGTGCTGGAGAACAGCAATACTACCCTGGCGGGCCAGACGGCCCCGGGCGGGGGCATCTGCCTGGCCGATTACCCGGTGAGCATCAAGGCCAGCAACGTCATCGTGCGCTTCGTGCGCTTCCGCATGGGCGACAAAAACCAGAATCAGGGCTTCGTGCCGGGGGCCGGGGGCGACGATGCCTTCGGGGGCGGCATGCGCCAGAAGCACATCATCATCGACCATTGCTCGATGAGCTGGAGCACCGACGAGGCCTTCTCGGTATACGAGGGCGACAGCACGACCTTACAGTGGAACCTGATTAGTGAGCCGCTGAACTACTCCTACCACTTCGAGAAGGGCGACAAGGACTTCGAGCGCCACGGCTTCGGCGGTATCTGGGGCGGACAGCACGCCACGATGCACCACAACCTGTTTGCCCACTGCAACAACCGCACGCCGCGCTTCAACGGCAGCCGTTACACCCACGCGGCGGGCTACGAAAACGTCGATTTCCGCAACAACGTCATCTACAACTGGGGCGAAAACAACGTGTATGCCGGCGAGGGCGGCAACTATAACGTGGTGAACAACTACTATAAATACGGCCCCAGCACCAAAGAAAGCGTGAAAGCGCGGGTCCTGAACCCCTACCGGATTACGGAAGGCAAGAACCTGCTGCCCTACGGCAAGTTCTACCTGCGCGGCAACTACTCCGACGCCAGCGCCGAGGTGACGCGCCACAACTGGCGGGGCGTGACGATGAACAACGGCACCGTCGCCGACACCGCGCTGGCCCAGGCTCCCGCGCCCTTCGACCTGGGCCCCGTCACGACCCACACCGCGGAAGCCGCCTACGAAGCGGTGCTGGCCGGTGCCGGCGCCATTCGGCCGGAGCGCGACACGCTCGACCAGCGCATCGTGCGCGACGTGCGCCGCCGCACCGGCCGCCTCATCGACGTGCAGGGCGGCTACGCCCACGGCACGCCCTATAGCGTCTCGCAGCGCGCCTGGCCCGAGCTGAAAACCCAGCCCGCCCCGCCCGATACCGACCACGACGGCATGCCCGACGCCTGGGAAACCCGGCAGAAGCTCAACCCCAAGGATGCCGCTGACCGGAATAGAATCGGGTCTGATGGCTACACTATGCTGGAAGTATATCTGAACAGCTTGGTGGGCAAGTGAGGCTCAAGGCGGCCATATGCTGCCTGTCATCCTTCGCACCCTCAGGATGACAGGCAGCATATGGCCGCCTTACTTCCTGAAAAAGGCTAGCAGCTCGGCTTTGTGGGAGTTGCCGATGGGAATGTAGGTGCCGTCGTTGAGAATCACGTTTTCGGGCTGCAGCAGCTTGATGTGGGCCACGGCCACAATAAAGGAGCGGTGTACCCGCAGAAACGCCGCGCCCAGGGTTTCGACCATTTCCTTCATGGTCTGGTGCAGCAGGTAGGTTTTGCTGCCCGTCACGATCTTCACGTAGTCCTTGCAGCCCTCCACGTACACGATTTCGCGGTGGCTGACTTTGAGCAAACCCTGGCGCTCCTTTACCAGCAGAAATTTCTCCTCGTCGGTGTCGGCGGCGGGGGCGGGCTGCACGGCGGGCAAGCGGGAAATAGCCTTCATGAACCGCTCGTAGCTGAAGGGCTTGAGCAGGTAGTCGAGAATATCCAGCTCGTAGCCCTCGTAGGCGTATTCGCGGTAGGCCGTGGTAAGCACCGTTTTGGGCGGATTCTTCATCGTTTTGAGGAAGTGCAGGCCCGTAATCAGCGGCATTTCGATGTCGAGAAACAGCAAATCCACGGGGTGCTGGAGCAGGTGGTCGTGGGCTTCCATGGCGTTGCGGCACTGGCCGCTGAGCGTAAGGCCGGGCGTCTGGCCGATAAACTGGGTGAGTACCTGGTGGGCCAGGGGCTCGTCGTCCACAATCAGGCAGCGGACGGGGGCGGACGTGTTGGTCATAGCGAGAGGGTGAGTTCGGCGCGGTAGCGGCCGTCGTGTTCGGTTACTTGCAGCTCGTGGGCAGCGGGGTAATACAGGTTCAGGCGCTGGCGGATGTTGACTAGGCCGATGCCACCGCTGCGCCGGGGCGAGGCCGGGGGCGGGGCGGGCAGCATGTCGTTTTCAATCACAAAGTGGAGCTGCCCGGGCCGGGCCGAGAGGGTGGCCTGTACCATGGCGGCATCCGAAAAATGGTGGCGGCCGTGCTTGAAGCTGTTTTCGACCAGGGGCAGGAGCAGTAGCGGCGGCACTTGCAGGCCCTCGGGTAGCTCGTGGGCCGCGAAGCGGATGCTGGCGCCGGGGTATTTGCGCTGCTCCATTTCGAAGTAGTTTTCCAGAAACGTGACTTCCTCGGGCAGACCAATGTAGTCCTTGCCGCTGTCGTAGAGCACGTAGCGCATCAGCTCGGAGAGGAGCAAAATGAAGCGCGGCGTTTCGGGCGAGCCCACCAGGCTTAGGCCGTAGATGCTGTTGAGCGTATTGAACAGAAAGTGGGGCTGGAGCTGGCTTTTGAGCTGGTCGAGCTGCAAAGCCAGGTGGTCTTTTTCCAGGTGGCGGCGGCGGTACTCATTCTCGAAGGCCAGCCGCACGAAGGCCACGCAGCCAAAGGCCAGCAAATCGGTGAAGAGCAGGCTGATGTAGCCATTGGCAATGCCGGGCAGCTGGGCCAGGTCCAGGGCGTATCTGCGCTGGTAGTACCCGGCCAGCACCGGAGGCTCGGCAAAGAAGCGGAACAGACCGTGGGCCAGCACCGCGTTCAGCTTGATGGCCCACCAGGGGTAGAGCACCGTGAGTAGGCCCAGCAGCACGTAGCGCTGCCGCCGCACCAGCCGCGGCACCAGCCACCGGTAGTAGGGAATGATGTAGAGCGTGGCCACCAGGGCAAAGCCCATGAGCTGCGGGTAGGGAAAGTTGCTGTGCCCGGCCAGGCGGTGAAAGCTCATGGCCTGCTCCATGTACTGGGCATACTTATACAAGCCCACATACAAGGCCCAGATCAGGATTTCGAAGATGAGGGGAAAGCGGCTGGGCCGGTCGGCAGCGTCGTGTTGCATGGGGGCAAGTTGGCGGTTTTTCGGTCCGCTTGCCGCGCCGCCGGGACCAACTTTCGACCAATGGGGTGTTTTTTTCGACTAAAAAAAGCGGGGTCGGAATTGGTCGGCGCCGGGCCCAAAATGGTCGAATATGGCGAATGGAAGCGGATTGGAAGCAGTTGTTTTGTCCCATTCCCAGCCGGTTGGCGGCGGGAGTTCACCTCAGCCCTTCCTTTCCACTTCCGATATGAAAAACGCCTTCTCCTCCCTGCTTCTCGTTGGTACGCTGGCCGCCGCCCCTGCTCTGGTTGCGGCCCAAACCACCCCCGCCACCGCCCACACCACCGGCCAGCTTACCGGCCTGGTAGCCGACAGCCTCTCGCGCCAGCCCCTGGCCTTTGCCACCGTAATTCTGCGGCCCGCCGCTGATGCAAAAGCCGCCCTGAGCACCATGACCAACGAGCAGGGCGCCTTCCGCTTCGACGCGGTGCCTGCCGGTTCCTATTCCCTGCTGGTAAACTACGTGGGCTACAAAACTTCGGCCCTAGCCCCGCTGACGGTAGCCGCCGGCCCGAATGCCGCCCCCGCCGTAGCCCTGGCCGCCGACCGGAAACTGCTCAAGGGCGTGACCGTGACGGGTACCAAAGCCTTTATCGAGCAGCAGGCCGGCAAGCTGGTGCTCAACGTGGCGGCCAGCCCCATTGCCGCCGGCGGCACTGCCTACGACGTTATCGGCCGGGCGCCGGGCGTGGTGGAGCAGAGTAACGGCTACTCGTTGCGCGGCAAATCGGTAGTGGTGCTGCTCGACGGCAAATACACAAATCTGAGCGGCGAGGAGCTCAAAAACATGCTCAGCGCCCTGCCCGGCAGCACCCTGGATAAGGTCGAAGTCATCAGCAACCCCTCGGCCAAGTACGACGCCCAGGGCGGGGCCGTGGTCAACATCATTACCACCAAAAGCCGCAAGCTGGGCACCAACGGCACCGCCACGCTGGGCACCGGCGCCGGGCAGTACGGCCGCTACAACGCCGGCCTGAGCCTGAACCACCGCACGGCCAAGCTCAACGTGTACGGCGGCCTCGACCGGCTCGAAAACCAGACCTACAGCACCACCCGCTCGGAGCGGGCCGCTACCGCCGAAACCCGCCTTACCGAAAACGGCCGCGAAGTGCGCCACAGCCAGAACAACTCCGCCCGCCTCGGCCTCGACTACGACCTGAGCAAAACCAGCTCGGTGGGCGTACTGGTGAAGGGCATGCTCAACTACCGGGACCGGGACGGCCGCAACAGCGCCTTGCTGGCGGGCCCGAACGGCGCGGCCCTGGAGTCGTCAGAGCTGCGCACGGTGGGGGAGGCCCGCTTCCTGAATTCGTCGGTGAACGTGTACTACAAAACCACGCTCGACACCACCGGCCGCACCCTGCGCCTGAATGCCGACTACTTCGGCTACCAGAAAAACTGGCGGAACGAGTACGCCACCACGTTCGGCAACGACGGTGCCGAGCTGCGCAGCGACAACTCGCCGGCCCGCAACTCGGTGCAGTCGGCCTCGGCCGACTACTCCCAGCCGCTCTACAAAGGCACGCTCGAAGCCGGCCTGAAAACAACTTTCACCACCACCGACAACGACATTCGCTGGGAGCAGGCCACGGCCGGCCAGGACTGGGCTACGGATTTAGGCAAGACCAACCACTTCATCTACCGCGAGAATATCAACGCGGCCTACGCCACCTTCCAGCGCACGGTGCAGAAGCTGGACCTGCAGGTGGGCCTGCGCGCCGAGCAAACCAACACCACCGGCACTTCCCTCACAATGGACCAAATCACCCGCCGCCACTACCTGAACCTGTTTCCGACGCTGTCGGCCCAGTACAATCAGTCGGAGAAGGTGCAGCTGGGCTTTGCCTACCGCCGCAAGATTGACCGGTTTCAGTTCGGCATCGTGAACCCCTTCGTGACCTATATCAGCCAGTACCGCTACACCCAGGGCAACCCCAACATCCGCCCGTCCTTCTCCCACAACTTCGAATTCACCCACTCTTATAACAACATGCTGAGCACGGCCATCAGCTACGGCCACCACACCGACGTGCTCATCGACAGCTACCAGAAAGTGGAGGGCACGCAGGTGGTAGTCAACTCCTTCCGCAACTTCCGCAGCGCCGAGTCGCTCGACGGTAGCCTGACGCTGATGAAGCCTTACCTGGGCGGCAAGTGGATGACCGTTACCACCGCGGGCTTCTCGTTTGCCAAAGTCAACGGCGGCAACGTGGGCCTCGGCAGCGCCCGGCCCTCGGCCATGCTGTCCTCCAACCACACCCTGACGCTGGGCAAGGGCCTGAAAGCCGAAGTGTCGGGCATGTACATGTCGCCGATGACCTTCGGGGGCCTGGCCTTTCAGTCACAGTTCTTCACCAGCTTCGGCATCTCCAAAACGGTACTTAAAGAGGCTGGCACGCTCACGCTCAACGTCTCGGACGTGCTGAACACCCAGCAGAACCGCTACGAAGTGCTGGCCGGCGGCCTCAACTCCCGCCACAACAACAAGGTGGAAAGCCGCTTCGTGAAACTCAACTTCAGCTACAAGTTTGGCAAGAAGACCGTGAAAGCCAGCCAGCGCCGCGACACCGGCATCGAAGCCGAGAAGTCGCGCATGGACAACTAAGCCCCTGGCCCCCGGCAGTTTTATTCTATTGCTCGTGCAGTGGCGCCTGCTTAAAACAGGTGGCCCGGATTGTAAGTGAAGTAGTTAGAGAAGGCCGATGCTACTGCAGCATCGGTCTTCCGGCGCGTAAAGACTACGCCGAGCGGGCGAGGCAATTGGGAAGAAACCCGTTATTTTGGTGGGCTCCGGCCGGCGTCTTGCCAACCGGGCGGGTATTAGCGCGTTATTGCTGTTGAATGCCGAGCTTCTGGCCCCGATTGTACGGTTGGGCTGCGGGGCATAGCTTATCCACGAAGTAGATTTTATGCGGCAGTTACTGCTTATTCTGAGCCTTGTTGTTTGCTCGCTGCCGGTTGCCGCCCAGCGCCCCGATTCCACCAAAACGCCCCGGCCCATCCGCAAGATCGAGCTGGAAAACGTGGACATTGCCCCCGGTGCCCGCGACGGCAAAGGCTGGCTTATGCTCGACAAGGACATTCAGCTGGAGCTGGAAGGGGCCATGCACAACCTCTACAACTTCAAGTACGACAAGGCCGAAAAGCAATTCCGCTCCCTGCGCCGCCGCTACCCCGAGCACCCCTTGCCCTACCTGCTGATGGGCCTGAGCCAGTGGTGGAAAATCGTGCCCACCAACCTACAGGCCAAGCAGTACGACAAGCAGCTCTTCGCCTACATGGATACCACCGTGCGCAAGGCCGAGAAGCTCTACGAGGCCGACAACAAGAACTACGAAGCCTGCTTTTTCCTGTCGGCCGCCTACGGCTTCGATGCCCAGCTGAACGCCGAGCGCAAAAACTGGACGGCCGCCACGCTCAGCAGCCGCAAAGCCCTGCGCTACCTGCAGGAAAGCAAGGAAGCCAACGGCCTGAGCCCCGAGTTTCTGCTCGGCCAGGCCCTGTTCAACTACTACGCCGTCTGGATTTCGGATAATTACCCGCTGCTGCGGCCCGTACTGCTGCTCTTTCCCAAGGGCAACCGCGCCCTGGGCTTGCAGCAGCTGCGCAACGTGGCCAGCAACGGCTTCTACACCGGTCTGGAAGCCAAGGCTTACCTGATGCGCATCCTGTACACGGAGGAAAATAAGCTGGACGCGGCCCTGCCCGTGGCCCGCTACCTGGCCAACAATTACCCCGACAATGCCTACTTCCAGCGCTTCTACGCCCTGCTCTGCTACCACCAGGGCGACATGATAGAGTGCGAGCGGGTGAGCCGCGAAATTCTGGACAAGCTCAACCGGGGCTACGCCGGCTACGAGGGCATCAGCGGGCGCTACGCCACCTATTTCCTGGGCTCCATCGTGCAGAACAGCTACAAGGACCTGACCAAGGCCAAAGACTACTTCCAGCGCTGCCTCGTGTTTTCGGAGCTGACCGGCGACACCAGCAGCGGCTTTTACCTGTCGGCCAACGTGAACCTGGGCCGCCTGGCCGAAGACGAAAACGACGTGAAGGCCGCCCGCCGCTACTACTCCACGGTGGTGGAAAAGGCCGAGAAAAAGTCGCCCCAGTACCGGGAGGCCAAGCTTTACCTGAAGAACCACAAAAAATAAGGCCGCCCCACTGGGGCGGCCTTGCTGCTTAGGGCTTCGGAGTTTCCGCCGGAGCCGGCGTTGGTGGGGCTGGCGTTTCCGTGGCAGTGGGCGACGCCGTGGTTTCCGCTGCTGCCGGCGCTGCCGGCGTTGAGGTTTCCGGCGCTATTTGTGGGGCCGGAGTTTCCGTTGCAGCTGGCGTTTCTGGTGTTGGCGTTGCTGTTGGTGCCGGAGTTTCCGTTGGTGCCGGCGTTTGTGGTGCCGTTGGCGTTTCCGTTGGTGCGGGCGTTTGTGGCGCTGCTGGCGTTTCCGTTGCTTTCGGCGTTTTGGCCTCCTTAGAGGCTTTCGGCGCTTTCGACGCTTTGGGTGTCGAGTTGTTGCTGTCCTTCAGGCGGGACGGGCCGTGCTTGCTCTTTTTGCCGCCGTTGGCCAGGGAAAAGGCCAGCTCGGCATAGCCATTGAAGCCGTAGGGACTGCTCGAATCGAAGTAGCCCGACAGGTCGTTGGAACCCACCGTGAGCGGACCCAGCCGCAGCATCAGGCCGTAGGCGAAGGTCTGGTAGCCGTTCATCAGAGTGATGGGCGCGGCTACTTCCAGCCACTTGCTCTCGATGCGGGGCGTGACGGAGGCAAACGAGAAGCTACGCATGCCGATGGCGTAGGTGCCGCGCAGGCTCTGGCTGACCGAGGCGTTGGCATAAATCCACTTATACACGTGGTAGTCCACGTCCAGGTTCAGGGCCGTGGGCACGCCGGTCGTGAACTGGTTTTCGCGCTGTTGCTTATCAGTGCGCAGAATCTTGTTGAGCCGCTGCTCGTAGTTGTCCTCGTCGATACCGTCGAGGTCAGACTCACTGACGCCGGTTTTGTTGGTTTTGATGTTGTTGAAAGCCGTGGCGTTGTCCTTGTAGCGGATGTAGCCGATGTCCGTAATGGAGGCAGCCACCCGGAACAGGTACTTGTTGCGCGAGTAGTCGAGCCGGTCCACGCCCTTTTTGTCGATGTAGCGGTACTGGCCCATGTCGGGCCGGAACTCATACACCGCCCCGATGTCCATGCCCCAGCCGCCGCCGGCCCCGCCGCCGCCGCTCAGCCATTTCAGGGCCTGGTTGGCGTCCACGTTGTCGAAGGCATCGGGGTTGGAGTAGCCAAAGGCTGCGTCCAGGGCGTTGATGCGCACAATGGTGTCGTTGGTAGCCGCCTTGTCAATGATTTCGTAGTCGGCCTTCTTGCTTTGCAGGTAGCCCGAGCCGAAGCCGATATAGCGCCGGGCCGTGACGCCGGCCTTGAGAAAGTGCAGGCTCTTGTCCAGAATCACGCGGCCGTAGGTCAGGTCGTACTGGGCAAAGGCGTTCAGGTTCAGGTTGAAGGTGTTGTCGGCCGAGCGGCCCTTCACCTTAAACTCGTCCACGGCGTTCTGAATCAGGTTTTCCGATACCGAGTTGCCCTGCAGGGCCCCGCGCACCCGGGTGCTGAAGGCCACGCTCTGGGTGGGGCTGATGCGCACCATCACGCCCGGACCGCGCACGTTCAGGCCGGTGCTCAGTAGCTTGGGCTTGTCACTGGCGCGGCGGGTCAGAAATTCCTTGTCCAGGTCCAGCTCGGCGCTGCTGTTCTGGGGGCTCCAGGGGCCGGTGTACTGGTAGGCCGTGTTGGTGGCGTGCACATCGAAGCTAACCAGCTGCAGCTGAAAGAAGTAGCGGTTGTCGACGATGTTGGCCGGGTTCCAGGAGGCACCACCCAGGCCCGAGTAGTTGCCCCGGGCACTGTTAAAAAGCTGTTGGCCGGCCACCGTGCCGGGAAGCAGGGTGAGCAGCAGCCCAGCCAGGCGAGAAGTATTCATGTAGTCGTGTTGCGTTAGGTTCGGAGGTAAGAGCGAGGAAAAGAGAGCCGCCGGAAATAGGAATATTGCAGCCGGCCGCTACAGGGGTACTGGTACTGCAAAGCCCTTGGCGGGCACACTAGTGGATAAAAAACAAAAATAGCGAGCTAGATGCTTGTTAATGAAATGTTTGTGCTGGCGCAGCCGGGCCGGCGTAGGCCCTGGTAATGCCGCCAAAAGCAAGCCTGCTACCAGCTCCCGAAGCGCGGCTGTGTAGCAGGCGGTTTTCCATGCAAAATTATACTCGGGGGGCGCCGTCCGCAATACCTACAAGTAGGTATTGTGCAGCCCCCGAAACGGCTTACTAAATTCCGCTGTAGCGCCCGTCCGAAGCGGGCAAATTGGCAGCTGGGCTATAACCCCGCCGGTGGGTCTGCGTTTTTTAGAGCTTACGCACGACTTATCCCGCACTTCTATGGAAACCAAACCAACCTCCCTGCCTCCCCAGCAGCAAGACCAGCAGCCGGGCCTCGAAACCGAAATGACGCCCCAGCCCGAGTATATCCGCGCCACCTACAAGGGCAGCGGCAAGCTGGCAGGCAAAGTAGCCCTCATCACGGGTGGCGACAGTGGCATCGGCCGCTCGGTGGCGGTGCACTTTGCCCGCGAAGGGGCCGATGTGGCCATTACCTACCTGCCCGACGAAGAGCAGGATGCCTACGACACGCGCCAGCTGATTGAGCAGGAGGGCCGCCGCTGCCTCACCCTGCCCGGCGACCTGCGCGAGGCCAGCTTCTGCCAGGAAATAGTAGAGCGTACCGTGCAGGAGCTGGGCGGTTTGAACGTGCTGGTGAATAACGCCGCCGAGCAGTTCGTGAGCCAGGACGTGACGGAAATTCCCGACCAGCAGTGGCTCGATACCTTCCAGGTCAACTTCTTCTCCTTCGTGCGCGTCACGCGGGCGGCCCTGGCCCACCTCAAGGAAGGCGACTCGATTATCAACACGTCCTCCATCAACGCCTACCGCGGCAACCAGCAGCTGGTCGATTATACCTCCACCAAAGGTGCTATTACGGCCTACACCCGCTCCATTGCCCAGCAACTGGCCGAGAAGAAAATCCGGGTGAACAGCGTGGCGCCCGGCCCCATCTGGACGCCCCTGATTCCGGCTACTTTTCCACCCGAGAAAGTAGCCTCCTTTGGCAAAGACACCACCATGAAGCGCCCCGGCCAACCCTCGGAAGTGGGCCCGTGCTACGTGTTTCTGGCCTCCGACGATGCGTCCTACATCACCGGGCAGGCCCTGCATCCCAACGGCGGTGAGGTGCTGAATACCTAATGTTCGTAGCTTGCTACAACCGAAAGGAGCCACTGTACCTAGTACAGTGGCTCCTTTTTTTTGAGCAAGGCTATACAGGCAAGACAAAAGAACGTCCTGTCGAGCAGCGCTCGGCATTTCGCGTGCTGACGTTGCCACGCAACTCGTCATTCTTGGCCCACTTGTCGAGGCATCTCTCCCGCCATGACAAGTAGTGTGGCAATGGGAGCCTGCGGGAAACTTCGGCTGCGCGGTAGCAGACCAAGCATGAGACGGGCACCCGAAGTCCGATTTGCCGGCTGCCTTGTTATTCCCGCAGGGCGCAAACTTCCCTCCCCGCAACTAGCCCGCCCGATTCCGTATCTTAGGCTGTTCTGTTTCCACCACGCATTCTTGTATGACTGTTTCTTCGGCTTCGGCGGCTCCTGCCGCTACGTCTTCTACCGGCCTGGCCGCGCTATTCAAGCAGCAACAGCTGCGGGCTCCGGCCCTGCAGCGCGAATCGGTGCGGGAGCGGATTGCGCGCCTGCGCAAGCTCAGCCAGTGGATCGAGCAAAACCGCCAGCCCATTCAGCAGGCCCTCTACGCCGATTTTCGCAAGCCCGCGGCTGAAACCGACGTCACCGAAATCTGGTCTTCGCAGGTCGAAATCAAGCATACCATTAAGCACCTGAAGCAGTGGATGCGCCCGCGCCGCGTGGGCACGCCCCTGTCGCTGGTGGGCACCAGTTCCTGGGTGCATTACGAGCCCAAAGGCGTGTGCCTGATTGTGGCGCCCTGGAACTACCCGTTCTACCTAGCCATCGACCCGCTGACTTCGGCCCTGGCCGCCGGCAACTGCTGCATCATCAAGCCCTCAGAGATGACGCCCGCCGTGGCCGCCCTGCTCAGCCGCATGGCCCACGAGCTGTTCGACCCCGCCGAAGTGGCCGTGGTGGAAGGCGACAAGGACGTGGCCACCGAGCTGTTGCGCCTGCCCTTCAACCATATCTTTTTCACCGGCAGCCCGGCCATTGGCAAGGTGGTGATGCGCGCCGCCGCCGAGCACCTGACCAGCGTGACGCTGGAGCTGGGCGGCAAGTCGCCGGTAGTAGTCGATGCCACGGCCGACCTGCGCGACGCGGCCGAGAAAATCGTATGGGGTAAGTATATCAATGCCGGCCAGACCTGCGTGGCCCCCGACTACGTGCTAGTGCACGAAAGCGTGCAGGAGCAGTTTGTGCGCGAAGTCGGCCAGGCCATCACCCGCTTCTACGACCCGCAGCACGAGGGCATCATCCACTCTAAATCGTACGCCCGCATCGTCAACGGCCACCATTTCAGGCGGATTTCAAGCTTGCTGGAAGATGCCCAGCGCGACGGCGCGCAGGTAGCTCAGGGCGGCATCGTGGATAGCAGCCAGTGCTTTATCGAGCCCACCTTGCTGCTCAACGCCGCCCCCGACAGCCGCGTGATGCAGGAGGAAATTTTCGGGCCGCTGCTGCCCATTCAGCCCTTCCGCACCCTGCCCGAAGCCGCCGACTTCGTGAATGCCCGGCCCCGGCCCCTGGCGCTGTACCTGTTCACCAAAAGCAATGATAACCAGCAGTATGTGCTCCAGAACGTGTCGGCCGGGGGCTGCTGCGTAAACGAAACCATTCTGCACCTGGCCCACCCCGAGCTGCCCTTCGGCGGCGTGGGCAACAGCGGCATGGGCAAGGCCCACGGGCACTACGGCTTTTTGGCTTTCTCCAACGAAAAGGCCGTGCTCCGGCAGCGTACCGGCCGCACGGCCATCAAGCTGATGTACCCGCCTTATACGCCCAAGGTGCAGAAGCTGATCGACTGGCTGATGCGGCTGTTTTAAGGCTGTTAATTACCAACAGGAAAGGAGCATCCAACCGGTGCTCCTTTTCCGTTGACGGCCAAAACAATAGAACCCGACCGGAAACAATAGGCGGCATGCCGACTATATCGGAGAAATTGACGAACTTTTCAGGCCGCCGGCTTGCCACACCAGCCGGGACGCTTCCGCTCTTTTTTCGCCCGCTCCCATGATTCTCACTGCTGCCCACCAACCCTTGTTGCAGGCCCTGGCCGATACGTTTATTCCGGGTTTTCCGGCCCGGGGAGAGCAGTCGGCCTTTTGGGCCCGCAGCGGCTCGCAGGGTATTGAGTGGCAGAAAATAGCGGAAGTGCTGAGCGCCCAGCCGCTGGGGGCGCAGCAGGAGTTTGAGAAGCTGCTGGGCCTGTTGGCCAACCCCATGCTGGGCCTCACCTGGTTTGGCCCCCTGAAACCCTTCGTGCGCCTCGAGCCCGAGCAGCGCCACCACATGCTGCGCAGCTGGGCCCAAAGTAACCTGCCCCAGCTGCGTAAAGGCTTTCATGCCCTGCGCAAGCTGCTGGTATTTCTCTACTACGGCTCGTCGGCAGCCGGGCAGGCCAACGGGGCCTGGGAGGGAATGGGCTACCCCGGCCCGCTGCCCGATGAGGTGGTGGCCACGCCCAAGCCCATCCGCACCCTGCAGCCGACGGCCGATACCACCTACGACTGCGACGTGCTGGTTATCGGCAGTGGGGCCGGCGGCGGGGTGGTGGCGGGCGAAATGGCCGCCGCAGGTCACGACGTGCTGGTTATCGAAAAAGGCCCGTACTGCCACGGCTGCGAGTTTACCCAGCGCGAAGTGGATATGCTGGGCAAGCTCTACGACGCCAAAGGCGCCCTGACCACCCAGGACGGCGGCGTGGCGCTGCTGGCCGGCAGCTGCCTCGGCGGGGGCACCACCGTGAACTGGGCCGGCTCGTTCCGCACTCCCGACTACGTGCTCGAAGAATGGGCCCGGGAGCATCAGGTGCCGCATTTCACGTCGCAGCAGTTCAAGTACAGCCTCGATGCCGTGGAGCAGGCCCTGAGCGTGAATACCAGCTACACGCGCCACAACGGTCAAAACCAAGCGTTGTGGGACGGCTCCACTAAGCTGGGCCAGGACGTGAAGCTGATTCCGCGCAACGAAAAAGGCCTCACCGAGTCGGACCAGCACTTTCAGGGCCTGGGCTACTCCACCATGGGCGACCGGTACGGCATCAAGCAGGGCACTCTGAACACCTATTTGCTGCAAGCCTTCCAGCACGGCGCCCGGATTCTGGCCGACACGCGGGTAGAACACGTGAGTGTACAGGCCGGCGTAGCTACCGGAGCCGAAGCCGTGCATACCACCGCCGACGGCCGGCCGGTGCGCATCACGGTACGGGCCAAGCGCGTGGTAGTGGCCGGGGGCGCGGTCCAAACGCCGGCCCTGCTCTTGCGTAGCGGCCTGCGGCATCCGCATATTGGGCAGCATCTGCATCTGCACCCGACGGTGGTGGTTTCGGGCGTATACCCGCACCGCATGGACCCCTGGCACGGTCCGAGCATGTCGGTGGTGAATGACAGTTTCACGCGGCTGAACGGCACCAACTTCGGGGCCAAGCTCGAAACGCCGCCCGCCCACGCCGGCCTCATGGCCATGGTGCTGCCCTGGCTGTCGGGCGAGCAGCATAAGCAGATGATGCTGGACGCGGCCCGCTTGGGCAGCTTCATCGTGCTGACCCGGGACCGGGACGGGGGCCGCGTCAGCATCGACAAGCACGGCGCGCCCCTCATCGACTACGTGCTCAGCGACTTCGACCGGGCCAGCATGCTGCGGGGCGTGCGGGCGGCCGCCGAAATTCATGTGGCCGCCGGGGCCGGGAAGGTCTATCTGCCCCACGGCACTCTGCCCACGCTGCACGCAGCCCAGGGCGTACTGCAAAACCCCGAGGTGCTCGATCAGCTGCCGTATCTGGGGTGGAAACCCAACCAGTTCAGCCTCTACAGCGCCCACCAGATGAGCACCTGCCGCATGGGCGGCGAGGCAGCCACGCACCCAGTGAAGCCTAACGGCGAAACCTACGAGGTTCGTAACCTGTTCGTGGCCGACGGCTCGGCGTTTCCGGCCTGCAGCGGCGTAAATCCCATGCTGACGATTATGGCCCTGGCCCACCATACGGCCCAAGAGATGAAGGCGAGCAGCAGCACCGTTAGCCTGGCGACCAATCGGGTGGCGACTCTGGGCTTATAAAGGCCAAAAAACGGTGGGAGGGCCCATTTCCGGGCGGGCATAACCGCCGGGTATGGTTTTCGCGTATGCAAGCGCAGTTCACCCACTGCGCTCCTATGCTTTTTACCCGCTCCCTGCTTGTTCTCGGCGTGCTTAGCACCGTCACGTTTGGTTGTGCCCGCCGCCAGAAGGCGGATATTCCCGAGGCCAAGTCGGTGACGGTAGCCCCGGCGCCCGTGCCCAAGGCCGCCGCCCGCGACCTGACCGACGTGATGACCGACGAGCTGAAGCTGCTGCCCGACCAGCAGGGGAAGGTCCGCGCTATTCTGAGCGGTACGGTGGAGAAGGTGAATGAGGCCCGCAAACAGAACGCCGGCAACCAAACGGCCCTGATGACCGAGTTGAAGGCTATTAACGCCGATTCGGAAGGCCAGCTCAAAGCCGTGCTGACGCCCACGCAGTACAAGCAGTACCAGGCCAAAAAGCGCCAGATGCAGGCTCAGATGCAAGCTCGCCGCTCCGGCAAGTAGCCGCTCTTAGCGAACCTGCGCCCTGCGCAACACCCGGCTGAACAGGCCGGGCAGAAACCGTTTCAGGTAGACGCCCAGCGTTTCGCGGCCCCCGATATACACTTCCTGCCGGCGCCGCACAATGGCACGCACCGCCTGTAGCGCTAGCTCCTCGGGCGCCAGGCCCCGGGCCGTGGCTTCGTCCATCGTACGCTGCGGGCTGCCGTCGGCGGTAAGGGCGTTGACGGACACGCCCGTGCGGACAAACCCCGGACAGATGATGGTAATGCCCACGCCTGACGCCCATATTTCGGCTCGTAATGAGTCAAAAAAGCCGTGCAGGGCATGCTTGGAGGCCGCGTAGGCACTGCGGTAGGGCGAGCCGAATTTGCCCACCAGGCTGCTTACTACCACGATTTGCCCTTGACCCTGCGCTATGAGGTGGGGCAGCACCGCTTTGGTTAAGGCCACGGTGCCAAAGTAGTTGACCTCCATCAGCCGCCGGTGCACGTCGAGGCTGGTGTCCAGGGTCAGGGAGCGTTGGCTGATGCCGCCGTTGTTCACGAGTATGTCGAGGCGGCCGTAGTGCGCCAGCACCTGCGCTACGTGGGCCGGAAAATCGGAGCTGTGGGCCAGATCCAGGGGCAGGACCAGTACTTCGGCCGGGGCACAGGCGGCGCGCACCCGCTCCAGCTCGGCCACATTGCGGGCCGAGAGTATCAGGCGGGCCCCGGCGCGGGCAAATTCCTTAGCCAGGGCCTCGCCAATGCCGGCGGAGGCACCCGTAATCCAGATAACTTGGTTTGTGAAGGGCATGACTTGCGGCATTGCTTGCACCGGGTACTCAGGTAAGGTAGAAGTTAAGCAAGGCAAAATAGTACCCAGCCAAAATCAACTTTTGCTATATTAATAAAAGCTCAGGCAACCTTTCGCTGGGGGCTACCATCTATCCGCACGTTGCTGGCCGCGCAGTTAGTGCGGGGCAATGAAAAAATAACGGGCTTCACTTTGCTTTTTCTGAGAAATCGTGCTACTTTGTATTGCATGCTACTCGGTTAAACAAGCTAACTGGTTTGCTATCTGCTTTATGATACAGCTGCGCAATATTCGGAAGACGTACGAGGTGGGAGCCAACCGGCTGGAGGTGCTCAAGGGCATCGACATGCACATCCGGGAGGGAGAGCTAGTCAGCATCATGGGCTCGTCGGGCTCGGGCAAAAGCACGCTGCTCAACATTCTGGGCATCCTCGACGACTTCGACCAGGGCGACTACACGCTGGCTGGTACCCGCATCGACCGGAACCTGTCGCAGACCCGGGCCGCGCAGTACCGCAATCAGTTTCTGGGCTTTGTGTTTCAGTCCTTCAACCTGCTGAACTTTAAGAACGCGCTGGAAAATGTGGCCCTGCCGCTGTACTACCAGAAAGTGAGCCGGCGGGAGCGGAACAAGCTGGCGCTCGAATACCTCGACCGGGTGGGCCTGGCCGACCGCGCCGACCACCTGCCCAGCGAGCTTTCGGGCGGGCAGCGGCAGCGCGTGGCCATTGCCCGCGCCCTGATCAGCCAGCCCAAGCTGATTCTGGCCGATGAGCCCACCGGCGCCCTCGATACGCACACCACGCAGGAGGTGATGGACATTTTCAAGGCGGTGAACAAGGAAGGCATGACGGTCGTCATCGTGACCCACGAAAACGACATTGCTGCCCAGACCGACCGGCTGATCCGCATTCGTGACGGGCTGATTGTGCGGGAGTGATTTAGCGACTTAGTGATTTAGTGAGTTTGTCGTTCTAATCGGGCGTTGCTATGAAGACCTTCCTTTTTGCTGGGCTGCTGGTTGGCAGTACTGTTACCGTCAGTCAGGCCCAAACCGCGGCGGCCGAGCAGCAGGCTCTGATGCAGCAGCTCGACCAGCTGATGCAGGACCCCAAAAAGCCCAAGCAGGACGTGCATCTGGCCCTGAGAGGCTGCCACGCCGAGCAGATCATCCGGGACCGGGGCGCGGAGGTACAGATGAGCAAGCCGCTGGCCATGAGCTACGGGGGCGGCGACTCCGGGGGCTGGGCCATGCGCATGGCCGACGGCTTTTTCGAGCTAAAGATGAGCTTCGACTGGGCCGATGTGCAGGCCCTGACGTATGCGCCGGCCACCAACGACGACGGGCAGCAGCACTACCAGATTAAAATCAGCAAGAGCAGAAAGGGCAGCAACATCACCTTCGAGCTGCCGCTTTATACCAGCAGTGAGGCCACGGTGAAAGACGTGGTGCGCCGCCTGGAGAAACTGCGAAACAGCTGCAGAGAATAAGAGTGAGGATAGTAGCCTGTCACATTTTACCAGCAGCATATTACCCATCTCAACTGCCTTCCCCCATTAGCACATTGCCCACATTCTTCACATCAGCACATTAGAAATCCATGTTTGACCTCGACAAATGGCAGGAAATCCTAGGAACCATGCGCCGCAACAAGCTGCGCACGTTTCTGACGGCTTTCGGGGTGTTTTGGGGCATCTTCATGCTAGTGCTGCTGCTGGGTGCGGGCAAGGGTATCGAGAACGGCATCTGGAAAGAGTTTGGCGGCGGGGCCATGAACAGCCTGTTTGTGAGTGCGGGCAAAACCTCCCTGCCGTGGCAGGGTCTGAAACCGGGCCGGGAGCTGAAGTTTACCAACGACGATCTGGAAGCCATTCGCCACCAGGTAGATGGCGTGGAGCTGCTGGCCTCGCGCAACCGCCTGTTTGGCGAGTACACCATCGTGAACAAAACCAAGAACGGCTCCTACCAGGTGTTTGGCGCCACGGCCGAGTTCTTTCAGCTTAACGGCGAAAAACTCACCCAGGGCCGCCTGCTGAGTCCATTGGATGGCATCGAGCGGCGCAAAGTGATGATCATGGGGGAGAAGGTGCGCAAGGTGCTGTTCGGCGACGCCCCGGCCATTGGGCAGTACGTGCAGGTGAAGGGTGTTTTCTTCAAAGTCGTTGGCATCTTCACCCACACCGGCAACAACGGCCGCAACGAGGAGCGGGCCTTCGTGCCTTTCAGCACCTTCCAGACCACGTTCAACCAGTACAACCAGGTGCAGCGCATCGGCATCAGCAGCACCAAGGGCACGCCCGTAAAGCAGCTCGAAGACCAGGTGCGGACGCTGCTGGCCCGCCGCCACCAGTTCGACCCGGCCGACAAGCAGGCTCTGGAGCTGGACAACAACGAGGAGGAAGTGAAGCGGTTTGAGGGCCTGTTTACCGGTATCAAGCTGTTTGTGAGTGTTATCGGAGTGCTGACCCTGGTGGCCGGTGTGGTGGGCGTGAGCAATATCATGCTCATCATCGTGCAGGAGCGGACCCGGGAAATCGGGGTGCGCAAGGCCCTGGGCGCCACGCCCTGGAGCATCATCAGCATGATTGTGCAGGAGTCGGTGGTCATCACCAGCTTCTCGGGCTACCTGGGGCTGCTGTTTGGCGTGGCCCTGCTGGATTTTGTGCGCTACATGCTCGAAAAAGCCGGCGGCTCATCCTCGTATTTCGACCACCCGGAAGTCAACCTCAGCGTGGCCGTGAGTGCGACGCTGCTGCTGGTCATCTCCGGGGCCGTGGCCGGCCTGATTCCGGCCATGAAAGCCGCCAACGTGAAACCCATTGAAGCCTTACGCGCTGACTAACTATTCTTTGCCCAATGTTTGACCTCGACAAATGGAGCGAAATCTGGAGCACGGTGCGGCGGCATAAGCTGCGCACGGGGCTCACGGCGTTTGGCGTGTTCTGGGGAATTTTCATGCTCGTGGTGCTGCTGGGCTCGGGCAAAGGCTTCCGCAACGGGGTCGAAAGAGAATTTGACGTGGCCAAAAACGCCGTGTTCGTCTGGAGTCAGCGCACCAGCGTGCCCTACGCCGGCCTCAAGGTGGGCCGCTTCATTCAGTTTACCAACGACGACGTGGCGGCCCTGCTGCGCGAAGTCCCCGAGGCGGCTTTCGTGCTGCCCCGCGGCTCCCTCGACGGTGCTTTCACAGTACAGTACGGCACCAAAAGCTCGGCTTTCACGGTGAACGGCGAATACCCCGGCTACCCCGCCGTAAAGGCCCTGCACCTGACCTCTGGCCGCTTCATCAACGACATCGACATCGACGAGCGGCGCAAGGTGGCCGTCATCGGCGACCGGGTAGCCGAGGTGCTCTTCGGCACCGACAACCCGCTAGGTAAGGAAATCCGCATCAAGGGCATTTTCTTCCGGGTGGTGGGCTTGTTCAAGGCCGAGGGCAAGCCTGAAAATGCCCAGCAGGACGCCCAGACCATCATGATTCCGCTTACGGCCCTGCAGGTTACCTTCAACCAGGTAAACAAGGTGGGCTACTTCGCCTTCATTCCCAAGCCCGGTATTCCGGCCGCCGTGGTCGAAACCAAGGTGAAGCAGCTGCTGGCCCGGCAGCACAAAGTGGCGCCCACCGACGACCGGGCCTTTGGCTCGGCCAACGTGGAAGAGGAGTTCGAGCGGGTGCAGGGCCTGTTTACCGGCATTTCGGGCTTCAGCTGGCTGGTCAGCATCGGTACCATTCTGGCCGGCATCATCGGGGTGAGCAACATCATGCTCATCGTGGTGAAGGAGCGCACCAAGGAAATCGGCATTCGCAAGGCCCTGGGCGCTACTCCCTGGAGCATTATCAGCCTGATTGTGCAGGAAAGCATCGTCATTACCGCCGCCGCCGGCCTGATCGGGCTGCTGTGCGGTACGGCCCTGATGGCGGGCATCAATTCTATGATTGCCGGGCAGGACGTGGGCTTCTTCGCCAATCCACAGGTAGATCTGGGCGTGGCCCTCACGGCCGTGGTGCTGCTGGTGGTAGCCGGCGGCGTGGCCGGCCTGGTGCCGGCCGCCATTGCCGCCCGGGTGCAGCCCGTGGTAGCTCTTAAAGACGAATAATCAGTGGCTTAGCGATTTAGCGGCTTAGTGAGTTGTCGTTTAAATCGCCTGGTTTTGCTCTTCTCAGACATCGAACTCACTAAGTCGCTAAATCACTAAATCACCATTTCACACTAACCCCGCAAGGGCCCGGCCATGAACAACCAAGCACTGCCAGACGAAGCTGTCGAAGTGGAGCCCCTGACGGCTCCGGCGCGCATGCCCCACGACTATCAGGCGCCGTATCAGCCGCCCAAACCACCGTTAATTACCATGAAACGAATTTTCCTCGGCATTCTGGTGCTGCTGCTGCTGGCCGGTTTCGGCTGGCTGGCCAACTACTTCTGGAAGCAGGCCCACACCAACCCCGTTACCTACAAGACCGAAACGCCCTTCCTGACCGACATCGTGAAGAAAACGGTGGCCACGGGCAGCATCGTACCGCGCCGCGAGGTGCAGATCAAGCCCCAGGTGTCGGGCATCGTGGAGGAGCTGTTCGTGGAGGCCGGGGAGCCGATTAAGGAAGGCCAGCTTATTGCCCGCATCCGTACGGTGGCTAACGCGGCCAACGTAAACAACGCCCAGAACAACATTCAGGCGGCCCGCGTAGCCCTGGAAACCTCCCAGGTGGAGCTGGACCGGCAGCGGCCCTTGTTCGAGCAAAAAGTCATTGCCGAGCAGGAATTTAACCGCCTGCTGGCCGATGTGCGCGCCAAAAAGCAGGCCCTCGACGCGGCCCAGAACGACTTGCAGATTGCCCAGCGCGGCGCCTCGCGCAACACCGGCGGCGCTTCCAACACCGTGCGCTCCACCATCACGGGCCTAGTGCTGGATGTGCCCATCAAGGTCGGCTCGTCGGTAGTAGAGCGCAACAACTTCAACGAGGGAACTACCATTGCCGCCATTGCCGATATGAAAAGCCTCGTGTTTGAAGGTAAAGTCGACGAAAGCGAAGTGGGCAAGGTGCGCGAAGGCATGGACCTGAACCTGACCGTGGGGGCGCTGGAAGGCGAGAACTTCCCGGCCACGCTCGAATACATTGCTCCCAAGGGTATCACGGAGGAAGGCGCCATCAAGTTTCAGGTGCGGGCCAACGTGCGCCTTAAGCCCGGGCAGTTTCTGCGGGCCGGCTACTCGGCCAACGGCGACATCGTGCTGGGCCGCCGCAGCCAGGTGCTGGCCATCCGGGAAAGCCTGCTGCAGTTCGGGAAAGTCAACAAGGACAGCGTGTTTGTGGAGGTCGAAACCGCGCCCCAGCAGTTTCAGAAGCGCCTGATCAAAACCGGCCTTTCCGACGGTATCAACGTGGAGGTGCTGTCGGGCCTGACCAAAACCGACAAGGTGAAGGTGCTCGGCCCGCCCGCCGAAGGCGAGAAGAAAGACTAAATATACGGTTCCAGGCAAGACGATGCCCCCGGCCGCGCTGCATTTCGTGGCGCGCGGCCGGGGGCATCGTCTTGCCATGGTGTTACGCCAAGAGTCCGACGTTCATCTCGTACAAATGACCCAATAATTCAGGCTTGATCTGCGCCTCCTGATCAAGCTTGATGAAGTTCTGGATAAGGCTGTTGTCCAGGCCGTCGGTAAAGGTCGAGCTGCCCTGCGCTTCCTGGCGGGCCCGGGTCAGATCAACATGGTTTTGATACGCCTTTAGCAACTGGCGCTTAAATTCGTCGGGAGCAACGCGCATGAAGTTGCTGCGCTGCGGGCGGCTTTCCTCTATCACCAGTAACAGCTGAAAGGCCTGAATCTGGCAGCTGATGGGAAAGGCCATGGGGGGCGTGCCGCCTTTACCCGTAGCCTGGGCCAGGGCTTGCAGCTGGCTGTGCTGCACGCGGGCTTTGCTATTGAAACGCTTGATCTGGCGGGGCGTCATGCCCAGGCGCTGCTGCATGTGTTGGTGGGCCTGCAGCGTTAGCAGGGCTTCCAGCACTCGGGATTTCACTATATCCGGCTGTGGCCACCGGCGGGACTGATACAGGGCGGCAAAGCCGGCCACCAGCGCCGCCGAAATAGCTGCCGCCAGCAGGGCCGGCCAACTCTGGCGGGCTGGGCCGCTGGTAGACGAGGGCGCCAGGCGAGTGAGGCGCGCCGCGGTGGCCACTGCTGGTCGGCCCGAAACGGTGGGCGGGGCCGCCGCAGGCACGGCTGTGGAAACGGGCACCGGCGTGGCCTGGCGTGCCGCTGGCCCGGCCGCGGCCGCCGGGGCAGTTTTTAGTGGTCGGATAGCATCTGTTTTCTCGTCCTGAGGGGCTGATTCCTTGGCTTTTGCCTTTTCCTGGGCCTCCAGGCTCTGCTGCACGCGGGGCTGCAACCCGGCGTAGACGACGAAGGCCAGCAGCACGCCCAGCACCAGGCCCGCGCCAAAGCCAAACCACTCTGCGGCCCCGCGGCCGACGGAACTCACGTGCGGCTGCAGCCAGCGCCAGAGCCGGTCGGGGCGCGTGTGGCCAACTGGCTGTTTGGGAATGTTAGCCATGATTTCAGACGCTGGCGGCTTGCGCGGCCGGCTTTAGTACGTAGAGTGAGCTAATGTCGCGGCCCTGCAGGCTGGGAATATTGACGGTCAAATCAACCAGCTTGGAGAGGTAGTTGGCGGCTAGCTGCTGGGCGGCCTCCGGCTTGAGGTGCTGCTGGGTGTCGAGCACGGGGCCCAGCACCCGCACTACTTCGGGCACATTCATGGCCAGCACAAAATAGAGCTTGGCTCCCAGGGCCCCGCCACCCCGCCGGTCCTGGGCACTGGTGACGATGAAGTTGAGCGTTTCGAGCAGCTCCAGTACCCGGGCTCCGGAAATCCGGTCGATGTCATCGACAAAGATGATCAGCGTTTCATTCTTGGCGTGGCGGATGATGTTGCTGAAATCGTCTTGGTAGCGTTGCCGGAAGCTGGCCTGCCCTTGGGCTACTTCGTACTGCTGCTGGTAGGGAATAAGCTGGACCAGGGGGCGTAGCAGCTCGGGCAGCTTATATAATGATGCCAGTACCGACCCGGCCAGCGTAACGATGGCCAGCAGACCGGGAGCTTTCACCTCCGTATCGGACAGGGCCTGGCGCAGATGCCGGATTACGTAGAAAGGGGCCTTGAACACCTTGGCCAGCCAAAGGCCCAGGTCGCTGGTGCGGAAGTCCTGCAGCACGCGGTGGCCCACGTCGGAATAGCTGTTTAGGATCTGATTGGCGCTGATATACTGGGCGGCATCGCGCAGCAGCACCCAGGCCAGCAGCAGCAGCGCGGGCAGCACCAGGGCCAGCATGGTGGCGCGGTAGAGCGTGCGGCCGAAGCCCAGATGGCTCAGGTTGTGGCGCACCTGCCGAAAGCGGAACCAGAACGTGTCGCACTTATTCAGGATGCGGCGCAGAAACTCGGTCAGCAGCTGGTCTTCCTGCTGAAAGTGCCACACATTGATATGCACGGACTTGAAGGAAACCCGCCGTTGGCGCAGCTGCTTCTCAATCTGCCGCATAACCGAGCTTTTGCCCGAGCCCCAGCCACCCGATAGCGCAATGGTATAGGGCTCGTTGGTGAGTGGGTGCGTGAGCAGGCCGACCAGCACGGGGGCCACACCCAGCTGAAGCTCATCGATGTCGGAGGGCTGATCGGGCTGGCCGGCCGCCGATTCGGTGGCCGTTTTGTTCGCCGCATTCCGGTGCTGCCGCTCACTGGCTCGCCGTAGCTGTCCTAGTTTGAATGACAGCCAGAGCACATAGATGGTCCACGCGAGTAGCGCCGCCGCCAAGTAATACAGCCAGGTGGGCAGCAAGGGCGGTTCGGCCTGATAGAGGGGAATGCTTTTCATGGCAGTTGTCGGTAGCTCTACTGGGGCCTGGGTTTGTCCTGGCCCGGCTTGGGGCTAGGCTCCTTGTTTGTTTGCTGCTGCTGCTGATAAACCGGGTAATCGGATTGCTTGGCCGGCACCGGCTGTTCCTGTTGCTTAGGAGCGGGTTCCTGCGGCTGGGTATAGATTACCTCCAATGGGGGGCGGGGTGTTTTTTTCGTGGCCGATGCTTTTTTGGTCGGGTTGCGAACGGGCGTAGTCGTCTTGGTCTGCTTAGCCGAGGCGCGGCTGGTAGCTTTCCTGGCTGCGGCGGTTGGCTTAGGTATTCTGGCTGGCTGCGGCGCGCCAATGGACACCCGCTGTTTTTTGCTCGTCGTAAAACCGACCACACGGTGTTGAAACAGCTCCTCAGAACCAACCCCCAGGAAGTTGCCGTTGCTATCAAGCGGCATCACCGACACCGTACGGCGGAAGAACTCTCCGGCGCCTTCATCCGTGCCGGCCGTGTCTATGCTGGCCCAGTTGCCGCGCCGGTCAATGGCGAGTAGATTGTTTTTAGCAGCAATTCCGCACCACGCCACTGTTGCTGGTAGCGCGGCTTTCCACTGCGTGAAAGATTCGCCCGGAGCGGAAATCCGTACTTCGGAGTCCAGATAACCTTGGTATAGATACAAAGTATAGTAGCCTTGAGCCGTAGCCAAATAAAAGCTCGGGAAGCGGCTATTGGGCTCCACTGACGACGTCCAGGACGTATTAATATAAGGCTGAAGTCCTGCGTACACCGCTGCTCTAACAGTATCGGTGTCCGATCGGGCGGAAGCACCCGGATAGTTCCATCGGTTCCAAAACCGGCCGCCGTCACCCGTTGCGTAGACCTCCCCATGCATACCCACAATAACAGCGCAGTTGCCGGTTGGGTCTGCTACTACTAACTGCGCGGGCAGCGGCCCTGGCTGCTTTGGAAGTTGAGGCATTTTAGGACGCATCTGTCGTGGCCAGGAAGTAAGCGTAGTGTCCAGTGCCGGAATGGGCTGCAACAGGGAGTCATATACCTGCACAGCGCCGTTGCTGCCCACTAGCAGGGCTTTGCCGCCCCAGTCCAGGGCCAGGTGCTGGGCCCCGGCGGCCGCCACGCCCAGCTCGCGCCGCTGCCACCCCTGACTGGTATCGGCGGGGTTGAACAGCAGTACAGCCTTGGCGTTTTGGTGAGCCAGAATCCACCGGGTCGAATCGGCCCGTACGCCCACTTGCCGAAATTGGTAGCCGGTGAGCAGGCTGCGGGTGGGCCGCGTAAGCCAGCCCCACAGCAACGGCAGCAGCAGCAAGGTGCCGAGCAGCAAGAGCAGAGGCACCCGCGCCCTTAGGTTGCGGTGTTCGTTGGCCAAATCATCCAAATTGGCGCCCCAATCTTCAGGCGGTGAGCTACTCATGCGGCATACCCGAAAAGGTGTTACCTAACAGACCATTCCGTGCGTCAGTACTCAGCCGGAAACTGCCGGCGCCTACTCCCGGGCCTGGGCGGCTCGGCTGGCGGCCCCACTGGTAAAAGGCTGACTATGAGCCGGGCCACTTCTCCTCAAGGTTTCGATTTACTGCGGGTAAACTATCCGTGCCAGCACTGAATCTACTGTCGGCGGCCTGCCTGCCGGGGCCCCGCTGCAAAGCCGGCCCAACCCTGCGCGGGTTGGGCCGTTTGCGTTCTGTTCTCTGCCCTTACTTACTCCCACACTATAGATGCGTCCTCAACCCTACACCCTGCAGTTTGCCCCCAAGCTCAGCCTTAATGCCGACGGCAAGCACGTGCGCGACGGCCTTTCCACGGTGCTGCGCACCGGCGACAACCTCTGGCTGAGCTGCGACGAGCGCACCAGCATCGAGCGGCTGCGGCTGACGGGCCCCCACGAGTTCGGCCAGCACGTATCCTACCAGCTGGCCGAACTGCTCGATTTGCCCGCCGACGACGGCAGTGAAATTGACATTGAAGGCCTGGCCGAAGCCGACCACTACCTCTGGGTGATTGGCTCGCACAGCCTCAAGCGCAAGAAGCCCAACCACGAGCACGAGGATGTAGCCAAGCAGATTGCCAAGCTGGCCAAGGTGGAAAGTGACCCTAACCGCTACCTGCTGGCCCGCATTCCGCTGGTGCTGAACGAGAAAACCGGTGACTATGAGCTGCACAAAACGGCCCCGCACCCCACCAAAGCCAACGAACTGCTGCAGGCCGCCCAGCTGCACGGCAGCACCGAAACCAACGAGCTGACCGACCTGCTGGCCGAAGATCCGCATCTGAAGCCTTTCATGAAGCTGCCCGGCAAAGACAACGGCTTCGATATTGAGGGCCTGGCTGCCACCACCGACGGCCGCCTGTTCGTGGGCCTGCGCGGCCCGGTGCTGCGGGGATGGGCCGTGGTGCTGGAGCTGCTGCCCGAGCTGGACAAGCACGGCCGCCTGCGCCTGAGCAAAATCGGGGGCGAGCAGAAGTACTACAAAAAGCACTTCCTGGACCTGGGCGGCATGGGCCTGCGCGAGTTGCGCCAGTCGGGCCACGACCTCTACCTGCTGGCCGGTCCCACCATGGACCTGGACGGCACCATTGCCGTGTACTGCTGGCCCGATGCTCTGAAGCAGGAAACCGACAGCCTGATTGGCCCCGACAAAATCCGCCGCCTCTTCGACGTGCCCCACGGCCACGGACCCACCGCCGGGAAAGACCGGGCCGAAGGCATGGGCATGGCCGACGACAACCACATTCTGATAGTATTCGACAGCCCCAGCGACGCCCGCAAGCCCGCTGCCCACCAGGTACGGGCCGATGCTTTCCGGCTGCCGGACTAGCCGGCCGCGCATCTGCGCCGTATCCGCTTACTTTGCCCCTCTGTTCTACCAATTGCCACCCCTATGGCCGCCAAGCCGCTGCAAACGCCCGAAACCACCTACCGCATTCATTTCCAGGACTGCGACATGCTGGGCCACCTCAACAACGCCCGCTACCTCGACTACTTCCTCAATGCCCGCGAAGACCACACCACCGAGCACTACGCCCTAAATCTGGGCCAGATGGCGCAGGAGCAGGGCGCGGGCTGGGTCATTACCAAGCACCATATTGCCTACCTGCGCCCCGCCAACCACGGCGAAACCGTGCGCATCCGCACCCAGCTCATTCATTTCGACAACTCCAACCTGGTGGTGGAAATGCAGATGCTCAGCGAGGACGGGCAAAGGCTGAAGTCGGTGCTGTGGTCGGAAATGGCTTTTGTGCGCGTGGCCAGCGCCACCCGCACCGACCACACCGACGCCCTGATGGATTTACTCGACCAGCTCGACGTGGAAGACGTGAGCTACGACCCCGACGGTTTCGACGACCGGGTGAAGCGCCTGCGCAAGCAGCTCAAGCGCGACCGGGCCGGGCAGGACGACGAGTAACTCGGCGCTGCTATATCCGTACTAGAAAAGCCGGTTCTGCCTAGCGCAGGCCGGCTTTTTCGTTCTCACTCTACTACCCAACCCTAACATCTATTCCCATGAGCATTTTTGGCAGTGATAAACTAAAAGGCAAGAAAATAGCCATTGTAGCCACCGACGGCTTCGAGCAGTCGGAGCTGGAAGAGCCTAAGAAGTACCTGGAAGGCGAAGGCGCCGAAACCCACGTTATTTCCCTGAAAAGCGGCTCTATCAAGGGCTGGGACGAGAAAGACTGGGGTAATAAAGTGTCGGTGGACAAAACCATCGATGAGGTGAGCGTGGCCGACTACGACGCGCTGGTGCTGCCCGGCGGCCAGATGAACCCCGACGTGCTGCGCACCGAGCCGAAAGTGGTGGCCTTTGCCGCCGAGTTTATGCGCTCGGGCAAAGTGGTGGCCGCCATCTGCCACGGCCCCTGGACGCTGATTGAAACCGGCCTGCTGCGCGGCCACAACGTAACGAGCTGGCCCAGCCTGAAAACCGACCTCACCAACGCCGGCGCCCAGTGGCAGGACAGTGAAGTGGTGGTCGATAAGGGCCTCATCACCAGCCGCAACCCCAGCGACCTACCCGCCTTCAACAAGAAAATTGTGGAGGAAATTCTGGAAGGCAAGCATGCCCCCCGCTCGTAGCCACTACGGGCAAACCCATTGAAAAAGGCCGCCGTCAGCCCTGACAGCGGCCTTTTTTGGTTGGTAGCATGGAGGGTTATAGCTCCACGGCCATCTTGATGTCGCCGCGCTTGTAGGCAACGGTGCCCAGCGGAATTTCCTGGAAGCCCAGCTTGCGGTAGACGTGCAGGGCCGGCAGCAGGGTGCGGTTCGACACCAGCTCGACGCGTTTGACGCCCAGGGCCCGGGCGCGGTCCAGAATGGCCTGACAGAGCTTGTAGCCAATGCCGCGGCCCTGCATCTGGGCCGTGACGGCCATTTTGGCCAGCTTCCAGCTGCCGTCGGCGGTTTGGAGCAAGGCCCCGGTGCCCACGATGGCGCCCTGGGAGCGGGCCAGCAGGATAAAGCCGCCGGGGTAGAGAATGTGGGTTTGCGGGTCGCCTAGCGTGGTGTGGTCGGCGGGCTCCAGCTCGAAGTAGCGCGTTATCCACTCGTGGTTGAGGCGGCGAAAGTCCTCCTGGTAGTGCGGCGCGTACTCAATGATTTCAAGGTCGGCGGCGGTGAAAGTATCCATGCCCAAAGATGAAAAATTATGGCTGCACCAAAGCCAGCAGCTGGGCGGCAAAGCGGTGATAAAGCAGGTAAAAAGCCCCGTCGAAAACCAGCAGAAACCCACCCTGCAGCCACAACGACCGGCCAAAGCCCAGCAGGCGCTCCGGCCGCTTTTCGGCCGTCAGGCCCCGGGTGCGCAGCCAGCTGCCGGTCACCAGGTAAGCCACGTCGAGACCCACGTTGAGCAGCAGAATCTTCTCGAAGTCGAACTGGGCCGTGAGGCTGGCCGCCAGCGTGAGGCCCGCCACCTGGTTGGGATGGGCCCGCAGAATGCCTACTACGGCCAGCACCGCATTCACGAAGTTCCAGCCCACGTTCATCTGGTGGAAGTAGTGGTTTTCGGTGCGTGCGTCGGTATTGGTTACCAAGTAGCCGCTTACCAGCAGATTCAGCAGCGCCCAGGTGCCGAGCACGGCCATGCCCTGTTCGGCCATCAGCTCCCGGCTGTGGTTTAGCACGGGCAGCGCATCAGCAAGCAACGCCAGAGGAAACAAGGTGGAAACGGGCATGAGTTGGCAGAATAGGGAGCCATAAAAAAAGGAAGTCCCGAAAGACTTCCTCGTTTTAAATGAGCACTCAAACGGAGCTTATTGGGTGAAGCCAATGCCCAGGTAGACCTGGAAAACACTGTTTCTGATGTCGCTCAGCGCCTTGTTGCCCGTAGCCGTCAGGTTCTGGTCCTTGATGACGTCGGCAAAGCCGGCCGTGTAGCGGGCACCCACGCGGGCGGGGCCTACGCGGGCTTCAGCCCCGGCTGATACGCCGTAGTCGAAGCTGCTGTAGCTGTAGCCGTGCGCGTTGTTTTCGTCGGCAATCTTACGCTCCTTGCCGTCTTCCATTACTTTGGTCAGCAGCGAAACCTGGGGGCCGGCATGGATGCTCACGTTGTCCAGAATGTTGAACACGAGCAGCACCGGAACCTGCAGGTAATCCAGGCGACGCTCACTCACGGTTACCTGGGTGGAGCTAGTACCGGTAGTGGTGGTTTTGGTGGAGTTCCCCTCGAAGCCCTGGCGGCTGTAGAGTATCTCGGGCTGGATGGAAAGCCGGTTGTTGAAGCCGTATTGGCCATAAACACCGGCGTGGAACGACTTGTAGTTGCCGCCGTTGCCAAAGTTCTTTTTGTCGTCGCCATACACGTCGGCCAGGTTAAAGCCGCCCTTGATGCCGAAGCCCGTGTTGCGCGAGTCGGAAGTGCCGGTGCCATAGTCGGTGGAGGAACGCAGGCCGGTAGGGCCGTTAGTGTCATTGTTCTGAGCGAAAGCAGACAGGCTGCCAAGCGAAAGCGCGAGGAGTACGGTGAGTTTTTTCATGGAGAGATGGAGGTCTGGGGTGGAAACGGCCGCCAGCCTTGGTAAAGTACAGGCGGGCATTTGTATGCGACTATACTTGCCCGTGGGCAGAAGGTTACGCCCGAGTGCTTTTCCGACGAAAAAATTCTGGGCACCGCAGTAGGATGAACCGCGGAAGCCCGTATCTTTGGCGCTTTCCGGCCGCCGCCAGAGTGTTTGATGGGATATTAGCTCAGTTGGTTCAGAGCACTACCTCGACAAGGTAGGGGTCACTGGTTCGAGCCCAGTATGTCCCACATTTCACGCAATAATGTCAGAATAACTGCCCGCAAGGCAGTTATTTCTGTTTTCGGCCCTTGCCTTTTGCTATGTTCTCCATTGCCTGGGCTCCGCTGTATGCCCACCCGCTGCCCGATAGCCACCGGTTTCCCATGCTCAAGTATGAGTTGCTGCCCGAACAGCTGCTGCGCGAGGGCATCATCACGGAAGCCAGCCTGTTTGTGCCCGAGCCGTTGGCCGAAACCGAGATTCTGCGCACCCACCAGCCCGAGTATTACCGGCGCCTGGTGGCCGGAGAACTCACCCGGCAGGAGGAGCGCGCCACCGGCTTTCCGTGGTCCGAGCAGCTGATCCGGCGCGAAGTCACTATTCTGCACGGCACCGTTGAATGTGCCCGTCGGGCCTTGCAGCACGGCATTGCCCTCAATATTGCCGGCGGTACCCACCATGCCTTTGCCGACCGGGGCGAAGGGTTTTGCCTGCTCAACGACCAGGCCGTGGCGGCCAATTACCTGCTGGCTCACGAGCCAGGAATCCGCAAGATCCTGATTGTGGACCTCGATGTGCACCAAGGCAATGGCACGGCCGCGCTTTTCCGGCACGAGCCGCGGGTTTTTACCTTCAGCATGCACGGGGCCCGCAACTACCCCCACCGCAAAGAGCAGTCGGACCTGGATGTGCCCCTGGCCGATGGCACCGACGATGCGGCCTACCTGCAGCTGCTGGGCGAAACCCTGCCGCGCCTGCTCGACGAGGTGCAGCCCGATTTCGTGTTTTACCTGGCTGGCGTGGATGTGCTGGCTACCGATAAGCTGGGCCATCTGAGCCTAACCCGGGAAGGCTGCCGCCGCCGCGACGAGCTGGTGCTGCGCCTGTGCCACCGGCATGCCATGCCGGTGGTCGTGTGCATGGGCGGGGGCTACTCGCCGCGCATCGCCGACATCGTGGAGGCCCACGTCAATACTTTCCGGCTAGCGGCCGAGCTGTACGGCTAGCAGTTCAGCCTAGAAAATAACCTGCCAGCGGAAGGCCCAGCACCAGCGCAAGGTATACTGCTCGATGCCAGCCGCGGCCAGAATCTGCTGCCACTCGCGCCGGGTGAAGGCGCGGGCCACCGACAGCGGCGCGTCGTTCTGCACCAGGTAAGAACCCCGAAACAGGCGCGTAAGCCACTTGATGCTGTAGTAGGCCAGCGGCTGCCGGTGCAGGTCGTTGATAATAACCCCTATCTGGGCCTGCGCCTTCAGCTGCCGCAGCAACAGGGCCAGGGCTTCGCTGGAAAAGTGGTGGCAAAACAGACTGCAGGTGATAATATCGAAGTGCTGCCGCCGGAATTCCGCCGAAAAGATATCCTGCTGAGCGAAGCTGATTTCCGGAAAGCTGGCAGCTTTTTCAGCGGCGTAGGCAATCATAAAGGCGTTGGCGTCGATACCAACCAGCTCCACCGGTACGCTTTTGCGGCGGGCCCAGGCCGCAATGTGGCGCAGCGTGTCGCCGCCGCCGCTGCCCAGGTCGGCCAGGCGCAGGGCCCGGCCCGCGGGGAAACGGGAGCGGAGCCGGCTGAGCCCATCGAGCACCACGCGGTAGCCACCCAGCCAGGTATTGATAGTTTCCAGCTCGTCCAGGTTTTGCCGCAGCGCGTCGGAGGCCAACGATAGGTCGTCCATCAGCTCCTCTTCCGTGGCGCGGGTGCTCAGATCGGGCATGGCAGGCTAGGCAAAGTGAACCTGCAGCAGCATGGCTTCCAGCGTCAGGCCCGGCCCGAAGGCGAAGCTCAGCACTGGCGCTTCGCTCTCAGCCGGCGTGAGGGAGGCGAGCAGGTCGCGCAGCACAAACAGCACCGTGGCCGACGACATGTTGCCGTAGTCGCGCAGTACGTTGTAGGCAAAGCGGTTGTCGTGGGTGGTCAGGCCCAGCTCCTTCTCAATAGTTTCCAGGATCTTGCGCCCACCGGGGTGAATGGCAAAGGCGTGAATATCCTTGAGCTTGACCGGTAGCTTATGCAGCAGGCTTTCGGTAAGCTGCCGGATACCCTTTTGGATCATTTTTGGAACGTAGGACGACAGCGTCATTTCAAACCCGAAGTCGTTGATGTGCCAGGCCATATCGGCGCGGCCATCGGGTTCCAGCTCGCAGTGAAATGCCTCCAGGCTGAGGCTGTAGCCGCTTTTGGCCGGCTGGGCCTGCACCAGCGCCGCCGCCGAGCCGTCGCCAAACAGGGCATTGGACACCAGATGGTCTTCTTCCTTATTCTTCTGGAAGTGAATGGTACACAGCTCGGTGCACACCAGCAGAACCTTGGCCGTAGGGTCGGCCAGGCAAAAGGCCTGAGCTACCTTCAGGGCATTGAAGGCCGCGTAGCAGCCCATAAAGTTGACGCAGGTGCGGCGCACGTTCGAGCGCAGCCCTAGCTGTTCGACCAGCTCAATATCGAGGCCTGGGGCGTACATACCCGTGCAGCTCACCGTTATCAGGTGAGTGATATCGGCCACCGTTACCTCCGGCACCTGCTGCAGGCAGTTCTGCACCGCCTCCACCGACAGCGGCAGCGCGTATTGCCGGTAGGCCGTCATACGCTGGCCCACCGTCGGAAACGGCTCCAGGTCGGGGGTGTTGGGAAAGAAGTCGAATGAGCCGTTGGTGCGTCCGTAGTCGGCCAGCACCGAGTGCCGCTGCGCGATGCCCGTAACCCGGTACAACGCCCGCAGCTTGCGCGTGTCAGCCGCGTCGAGCTGGAGGCCCTCGGCCATGAAGGTGGCAATTTGCGGCTGCGGAATACGGTGGGGCGGGGTAGCGGTGCCAATGGCACAGAGGTAGCTCGTCATTGCTGGCAGTATACGGAATTGCCGGTGGTTCGGCTTAGGAGGCCAACAAACTAATCGGCGGCCTGTTCAGCCCCAAACGGCAGGCCGTGGGTGCGCCGCATCAGGGCCTGCACGCCGGCGGGCCAGTGGCGCATGCCACCCACCACTACTTCGCTCAGCAAAGGCCGGCCAAACAGGCGCTGCACGGCCCGCCCCGCCCACAGGCGCGGCCCGAAATGCTGCTGCCAGTCTTGGGCGTAGGCGGCCTCCAGGACCGGGCGCGAATAGTGGCCGCGCAAAAACCGGTCGATGTGAGCGGCAGCCCGCTCGGCCCCGTGCATAGCCATGGCCATGCCGTTGCCGCAGAGCGGAGTTATCAGCCCGGCCGCGTCGCCACACATCAGCACGTGGCTTTCCACGGGCTTTTTTGGGGCAAAGGATATTTCATTGATGACCTCGGGCTGGTCGTAGAGAAACTCCGCGTCGCGAAACACGGCCCGCAGGTGCGGATTGCGGGCCAGTACCTGCTGCTCCATATTGGGAATGGTGCCGTGGGCCTTCAGGTTCTGGCGCGTGGTCAGGTAGCAGAAGCAGTATTTATCGTCCTCAATGGCCGAGAGGCCCGCGTAGCCATCCGCGAAGTTGTGCAGGGCAATGGTGTCGCGCGGGAAGTCGAGGCGCAGGTGGTACTTCACGCCGATATACGGGGAGCGTTGCTGAAAAAAGGCCCGCTGCAGCTGCCGGTCCAGGTTGGCGCGTTTGCCGTAGGCGCCCAGAACCACGCGCGCCGGCAGCTGCTGCCCGTCGGCCAGCTGCACCATGTGCCGCTGGGTCGTTTCGTCGAAGCTCACCCCGCTTACCGTGGAAGATTGATAAAACATCACCCCGCGCGCCTCGGCTGCCCGGAACAGGAAATAATCCAGCGCGTAGCGGCTCACCCCGAAGCCACCCAGGTCGAGCGGGCAGGAGAGGGTGCGGCCGGCCGGGGAGCTGAGCAGAAACCGGGAAATAGCGGCCGGCTGCAAAGGCGCCGGGTCTACGCCCAGCCGGGCCAGATAAGGCCGCACTTCGTTGGATACGTACTCGCCGCACACCTTATGAAACGGGTACTGCTTGCGTTCCACCACGGCCACCGCGTAGCCCCGCTGCCGCAAATCCAGGGCGGCCGTGAGCCCGCCCAAGCCGCCACCAATAATGAGAACGTCCAACTTAATTCGGGTAGTAAAGGGGTGGAAAACAGGGCTAACACAAATCTTTTATCAGTGCGTAGTTATATTTCGTAACTCTAATGCATATTCCGTATTATCTTTGCAAACCTAATTGAGAGCCGGCCGTTAATCTACTTAACTATCTGGCAGGCTTTCGTCCCACCCTACAGTACGCTATGATGCAACGCTTACGCTTTTTCTGTTTACTACTGGTGCTCGGCTTCGGTTTCGTCCGCAGCACTCTGCCCACGGCGGCAGCTCAGGCCACCGTGCGTCCTACCGGGCCTTCGCGCGTTTCCGATGAAAAGTCGTTTCTGGTATATCCCAACCCCAGCAGCGGTATCGTCCATATTGCCATCAATGGCTTTGAGGGCCGCCGCCTGGAGCTGCGCATTCTCAACGTCATCGGCACCGTTATCTACCGCGAGGCTATCACCGAATTAAACGGTCCCAAGACCTTGGACTTAAGCAAGTTTGCCAGCGGCCTCTACTACGTGAAGCTGGAAGGTGAAAACGCCAGCGAAATGCGCAAGCTCGTTATCCGCTAGCACCTAGGTTTTGTACACTATGCCACAAAAAAAGCAGCCCCGCTGGGGGCTGCTTTTTTTGTGTAATGCCAGGGCGACATTACCCAACGCTTATTCGCGGTTGCGCGAGCGGACCCGAACCGGGATGGGCTGGAGCCGCTCCTGCTTGTTGGTGAAAACATTCAAAGAGATGAGTGCAGTGGCCAGGGCCAGTCCGCTGAAAATGAGCAAAGACATAAGAGCAGTATTAGGAACAATACAAATTCAACCTGCGGAAACGAGCAACGACTATTGTTGTTCACCTGCGATTGGTTACTGCTAAGCTAACCCTAAAAACTGGCATTGGGTTTCTATATAATTATGTCTTTTTCAATAAAGCCTCTACTACGTAGCGGGCATCGGGTCCTACGCCTCCCATCAGGGCCGAAGCGCGGGTATTCAGCCAGGGCAACCCCAGAAAAGCCAGGCCCGGTGCGCTGGTAAGGCCCCGGTGGTGCAGGGGCGCACCGGCCGCATCAAACACCGGCACCTGAATCCAGTTGAAGTCCGGCCCGTAGCCCGTAGCCCACACCACGGCCTCCAGGGCGGGCGTAGTAACCTGCTGCCCACGCAGGCTGTTGCCAGCCTCTGTGCCCAGGGCTTTGCCGATAAACTGCACGTTGGCAAACGTGCGCAGCCGGGCCAAGTCGGCGCTGACGACCGGTTCGGGGCGCCCCAGCAGGCGCCGGCCCAGCGCGGTGTGCCGCGACACGCGCAGCATGCCCGTGGCTTTGAGAAAAACCCACATGGCTGTGTTGTTGGGCAGGGCCGGCGTCTGCTCGTTATAGGCCGCGTATACCGGCCGACCCGTGGTAGCTAGGTCGGCGGCAATCTGCAGGGCCGAGTTGCCGCTGCCCACCACCGCTACCGGCCCCGAGCCGGGCAGCTGCCCAGGGCGGCGGTAGGCACTGCTGTGCAGCTGCACCACGCCGGCACTCAGCTCGGGGCTGAACAGGGGCAGGCGCGGCGCATTGAAAGCGCCCGTGCACACCAGAACCAGGCGCGCTTCGAAGTGCTGCCCCGCCGCGGTACGCACGCTGTAGCCGGGCTGGTTTTCGGCCAGCGGCGCCACCTGCACCACGCGCTGGCCCAACTGCAAGGGAAAATTGAAGTGAGCCGCGTAGCGTTGCAGGTAGTCGGCAGCTTCTGCTTTGGTAGGGTAGCGCAGCGGCTTACCCGGCCAGGGAAAGCCCGGCAGGCCGCTGGCCCAGGCCGGCGAAAACAAGCGCAGGCTGTCGTAGCGCGTGGCCCAGACGTCGCCCACGGCGGGCCGCTCGTCCAGCACCACGAAGCGCAGGCCGTGCTGCTGCAGGTAGTAGGCCGCCGCCAGCCCAGCCTGGCCGGCCCCGATAACAACAGCATCAATGGAAACGGCAGGGGAAGGAGGCATGGCAAAAGCAGAGGTGGCGGCGGGCAAAGGTACTTAGCCGACCGTGGGAAATTCCTGCTGCAGCTGCACAATTACCGCCGTCGTCAGGGTACGGACCTGGGTTACCAGCTCCTGAATTTCGGGCAGGGCCGGGCCCGGGTCGTGGGCTACGGCTTCGAGGCGGCGCACGGCGTCGCTCAGGGGCTGGATCTGCAGGCCGGTGTAAGAGCTTTTCAAATGATGCGCCGTGGCACTTAGCCGGGCCCAGTTCTGCTGCTGCAAGGCCTGCTCCAGCTCCGTGATAATCGGGGGCGTAGTTTGGATAAATACCTGCACTAAGCGTTTTACAAACGTTTCGTTGCCGTGCGCGATGCGCCGAATGCCGCTCAGGTTGTAGGCCACACCGGGCTCGGCCAGGGTGGGTGGCGGCGCCCCGGCAGCAGGGTGAGGGCGGGCCAGTACCTGAGTCAGCGTCCGGAACAGTTCCTCTTCCCGAAATGGCTTGGACAAATATCCGTCGAAGCCCGCGGCCCGGTAACGCTCGGCCTCGCCCTGCATGGCGTGGGCCGTGAGGGCAATGATGGGGGTAGCGGCCCGCTGCGCGTCGGGATGCTCGCGCAGCAGGCGGGTGGTAGCCACCCCGTCGAGGCCCGGCATCTGAATGTCCATCAGCACGGCGTCGTAGGGCCGCTGCTGAAACAGCAGCCACGCCTCCCGGCCGGTGGCGGCAATGTCGACCTGGCAGCCCCAGCCGCGCAGCTGCGCTTCCACCAGCAGCTGATTTACGGCGTTGTCTTCGGCCAGCAGAATGCGCCGCGGGCCCAGACTAGGAAAAGCCGGCACCGGGCTGGGGGGCTGCACTGCCACGGGCGCCAACGAATCGGTGCGGGTGAAGGGCAGCGTGACGCGGAAAGTGCTGCCCACCTGCACGTGGCTTTCCACCTGAATATTGCCCCCCAGCAGCTCCGCCAGGCCCCGGGAAATGCTCAAACCCAGACCCGAGCCGCCGTATTCGCGCGCCGTGCTGGCTGTGGCCTGGGTGAAGGCCTCAAATACCTGCTCCAGCTGGTGGGGCGGAATGCCAATGCCCGTATCACTGACGGCAAACTCGAAGGTCGGGGGCTCGGCAGGGGTGCTGAGGCGGCGGCAGCTAAGGCGCACCTGGCCCCGGTCGGTAAACTTTACCGCGTTGCTGAGCAGGTTTAGCAGAATCTGCCGCAGCCGGTATGGGTCGCCGATAACCAGGGTGGGCTCCTCGGCCGGGGGCAGCTCCAGCTCCAGCGCTATGCCTTTTTCGGTGGCTTTGGGCAGCAGCAGCTGGCAGCTGGCCGTCAGCACTTCCCGCAGGTCGAAGGCCCTGTTTTCCAGCCTGATTTTGCCCGCGCCCAGCTCGGCTATGGCCAGAATATCGTTTATCACGACTAACAGCTGCTCCGAGGCGTGCCGGATGTGGCTCAGGTACTGGCTTTGGCGCTCGTTGAGCGGAGTTTTGTGCAGCAGCTCGGCCAGGCCCAGAATCCCGTTCATGGGCGTACGAATCTCGTGGCTCATGTTGGCCAGAAAGTCCTGCTTGACCTGGGCATTCTCCTCGGCCGTTTCCTTAGCCAGCCGCAGGGCGTGCTGGGTTTTCTTCAGGTCCGTAATGTTGCTGTCGACGCCCAGCACCCGGACGGTGCCATCGGCCAGCCGGAAAGGCCGCTTGATGCTATGAAACCACAGCACTTCGCCCGTGGGGCGGGTAAAGGTTTCCTCCGTAACCACCTCCTGCTGGGTGTTTATCACGCGACGGTCGGCGCGCAGGTAGCGGGCCGCGTCGGTAGCGGCAATGGGCAGGCGCGTGGTGGTGGTGTGCGTCACGTCTTCCACGCTCAGGCCGTAGAGGTCGGCGGTGGCCTGGTTGGCCAGCAGGTAGTTGCCGTCGCCGTCTTTAAGGTACACCAGGTGGGGCGTGGTGTCAATCACCTGGCGAAACAGGTGGTTTTGCTCGGCCAGCCGCCGGTTGGTGGCCAGGCGCTGCTCCTCGGCGGCCTTCCAGTGCGAAATATCCTCGGCCGCGCCCAGCACCAGCTTCACTTCTCCTGATGCATTGCGCTCAAACGGGGTGCTGTTGAGCCGCAGCCAGCGTAGGCTGCCGTCGCGGTGGCAGAGGTACAGCTCCAGGGAGCGGGTTTCGCCGTCGGCACACTGCGCTATCTGGGCAAAATGGTCGAGCAGCAGCAGCAGTTGGTCGGGCGGGGCAAACTGGGCTAGCAGGCTGGAGCCCATCGACTGCAAATCGGCCTCGGAATAGCCCAGCACCTGCTCCACGAACTGGTTGCAGTACACGTTATGGCCCTCCTCAATGTCGAAAATATATATCAGGTTGGGCACCGTGCTGGCAATGCGCTCCACAAATAGCTGGCTCTGGCGCAGGCGGGCTTCGATGCAGCGCCGAGTAGTGACGTCTTCGGCGCTGGCCACCATCTGGCGCACCCGGCCGTCGGGGTGGCGCCGGAAGGGCGTGCTCTTGAATTTCATCCAGCGCCAGCTCCCGTCGCGGTGCCGCACCCGGTACTCCGACTCCAGGGTCTGGCCGTCGGCAGTGCACTGCAGCTCCGGCACCCGTTGCAGGATGGCGCGCAGGTCGTCGGGCTGCAAAAAAGTGGGCAGTACCCGGGTGCCCAAGGCCACCATTTCCACCTCGGAGTAGCCCAGCAGACCCTGGCTCTGCGAATTGCAGTACAGCAGCCGGCTTTCCTCCAGGTCCAGCAGCAGCACCAGGTTGGGAATGGTGTCGTTGATGCGCTGGGCAAACAGGCGGCTGTGTTCCAGGGCGCGCTCGGCCTGGTAGCGGGCCGTAATATCGGTGAGGTACACGTTGACGCCTTCCTGGTGCGGCAGGGGGGCAATGGTCCAGAGGTAGCGCGCCGGGCCGAGGCTGTATTCGTACACGTGGGGCTGCCGCTCGGCCAGCGCCGCCCTGATTTCGTCGCACAACACCTGGCGGCAGGCGGCTTCGGCCGGGCTTTCCAGGATCTGCAGCACCGTCTGGGCGGCGGAGTTGGCGTAGCGGGCCTGCCCGCTGTGGGTGAAGCAGATAATGGGGTGGGGGCACTGCTCGGCTAGGCGCGAGAGTTCCTGAACGTGCTGCTGGGTCTGTTGCTGCCGGGTCACGTCCTCGTAGCTCCACAGGTGCAGTATGGTTTCCCCGTTTTGCACCACGGGCAGATAATCCACCTGCAGCACGGTGCCGTTGGTGAGTTCCTGCAGCAGGCCTTTCACCTGCGCCTGGCCCGCTACGGCGGCCTGCATCTGGGCCTGAGCGGTAGCGGCGTTGGCAAAAGGCGCTTGGGTCAGCACGTCCCGGCTAGGCTGGCCCACGTAGGTCATGCCCGGGGCCGGCAGCTTCAGCAACTGGCTCAGCCGCTCATTGAGCGTAACAATGCCCTGCTGATTTTCAATGAGCAGCCCGGTACTGACTGTCTGGAGCAGGGCCGCCGCCTGCTTGCTGGCGGCGGTGTGGTGCTGCTCCGTCTGGGCACGTAGGGTCTGAAGCTCAAGCTGCGCGGCCATTTGCTGCCGCTGGGCATGTTGCAAACGACGGCGCAGGTGCCGGTAAGCCAGTGAAGTCATATACCTTACGCTTGGTTGCAGGTCAGGGAAGCTGAACCTCCTTTTTCTGAACCATACGATAAATGGTAGACTTCCCGATTTGCAGGCGAGCGGCTACTTCCATAATATTTCCCTGGTAGTGCTGCAGGTAGCGCTGCACAATAGCGGCCGTCTGGCTGCGCAACGATTCGTCGGGGCCCGGCTCGGGCAGCTCCAGCAGGGCGCTGCCCGGCTGCTCGCCCCGCAGCGAGAGGTCCTGGGGCTGAATCACCTCACCTTCGGCCAGCACGGCGGCCAGCTCCACCACGGCTTTCAGTTCGCGCACGTTGCCGGGAAAGTGGTACTGTAGCAGCCGGTTCTGGGCCGCCGCCGACAGCGTGCAGATCGTCATGCCGTTCTGCCGACAGAAGTTCTGCAGAAAAGAGTCGGCCAGCAGCAGAATGTCGTGGCCCCGCTCACGCAGGGGCGGCAGCACAATGGGCAGGCCCAGGAGCCGGTAATATAAATCTTCGCGGAAGCGGCCTTCCTTCACTTCCTGGTTCAGGTCGCGGTGGGTAGCTACCATCAGGCGGGCATCGAAGGGAATGCGGGTGTTGCCGCCCACGCGCACCACTTCGCGCTCCTGCAGCACCCGCAGCAGCTTGGCCTGCAGGCTCAGGTCAAGCTCCGAGATTTCGTCGAGGAAAAGCGTGCCTTTATGGGCTTCCTCAAACCGGCCGATGCGCCGGTTGATGGCCCCGGTAAAAGCGCCTTTTTCGTGCCCGAACAGCTCACTCTCCAGCAGCTCGCCCGGAATGGCGGCCACGTTGACGGCCACAAATGGAGCATCGCGCCGCTCCGAGCGCGAGTGAATGGCTTTGGCCACCAGCTCCTTGCCGGTACCGGTTTCGCCGCTTATCGATACCGAAATGTTGGCCCGGCCGGCTTTGTCGATCAGGGCAAAAAGCTGCTGGATCTGCGGGCTTTCGCCCAGAATGGCGCGCTGCTGGTCGTGCTTGTTGTTGATCTGCTTGCGTAGCTGCTCGTTTTCGCGCCGGAGCAGCAGCTGCTTACGCCAGTTGCCCACCGAGTTCCAGAGCCGGTCCAGGGTTTCCTCGTCCTTCACCAGGTAGTCGTAGGCGCCCTGGTGCAGCAGCCCAATGGCCGTGCGCACGTCTTCCTGGCCCGAAATAACGATAACGGCCACTTCCGGCAGCCGCTCCTTAATCAGCCGTAGCACCTCGTCGCCCGAGCCGTCGGGCAGGGAGTAGTCGAGTGTAATCAGGTCGGGCTTATCTGCCAGACTATCCAGGCAAGCCTGGGCAGTGGTAAAGCGGCGGATATGGTGGTCGGGGTTTTGGGCCAGCCGGTACTCCAGCAGCTCGCCGTACCAGGCATTGTCCTCAACAATAAAAATAGTAATAATGGTAGAAGTCGGCATAGGCATGACTAGAACGGTGGGGACTACTTCCTACGGAAAGAAAGCTGGTCTGTTGTATCAAAGTGAGAAATGAGCGGAAAATAAAAAATGTACAATTAATTCAGGGTAATCATGTAGTAGTAGATTAAATTTTATCCATTGAATGGGCGAATTTAGGCTTAAAAACGGGTTTAGCCAAAAATTCCAAAAATGGGAAGTGCAATCTATGATTGGGAAAGTATTGTAAAAATATTATATTAATAATTGTCTGATTTATAGATAGTTGCACGTTTGGCTGTCGATTGGCAAACCTCTTGCCAACAATCGGTCAGCTGCCAGTCGGTTGAGCAGTTCCACGATTCCACTTTCTATGCAACACTCTCTACGCTTCCCTATTCGTGCTCTTGGTGCCTGCCTGCCGGCGCTGTTAGCTGGTTTCACTGGTTTAGCCCAAAGTGGATCGGCCTATTATTCCACTTTCAACGTGCCCGTATATAACTCAACGCACGCCGTAAATTCAAACCGGCTGCTGAGTTCTACGGATGATGCGGGCCAATGCCTGGGCTGCTTTGTAGCCTACCCGGAGCGGGCCGCCGATACTAACCTGAACAACTATGCCATTGTCCAGAACTCGCTGGGTTTGGTCGGTGGCGACGTTTCGCTGACGCTGCGCCTGGCCGGCGGAGCCGGCATGCCCGGCTACCGGGCCGGTATGGTAATCAGCACCGGCAGCCTGCTGAATGTAAGCACCCTGGCTACCCTCACTCTGCGCACCTCCCTGAACGGCATTCCCCAGCAGGAAGTGAAGGGCAGCGATGCGCTGGTAAGCACCACGCTGCTGTCCGACAGCCGCTACGGCATTGAGTTCTTGTCGAGCAAGGCGTTCGATAAAATTGAGCTGTCGGTTGGCGGCCTGGTTAATGGCATCAATACGGTACGTGTGCTGTATGCCTACGCCGTACCGGGCGCTACCCAGCTCAACCGGGCCGTGGGCTACCTGTCGCGTAGCGCTACCCCCGCCGCCGGCGACTTTGTGGTGCGCTCGGGTGGTGGCAGCCCGGTCGCGGTGTGCGTCGGTACTGGCGTGGCCAATCCCGAAAACACCGTTGACACTGACCTGAACAACTTCGCCACGCTCACGACGGTAGCCGGCGTAAATGCCTGCACTACGGCCCTGAAGGTGAAGCTCGAAGGTAAAGCCCCCATCGGCTACCAGGCTGGCTTCGTGGTTGGCAACAGCAGCGTGGTCGACCTGAACGTGCTGGACGGCCTGCAGCTGCGCACTTACCTGAACGGTGAGCTGCAGGAAACCCGCCAGGGTGCCGACCTGCTCAGCCTCACGCTGCTGCCCGACGACCGCTACCAGGTGAGCTTCCAGTCGAAGACGGCCTTCGACCAGGTGGAAATCACGCAGGGTGCTCTGGTGAGCGTCCTCAACAACCTGAACGTCTACTACGGCTTCGGCATCGAGCCCCGCGCCTTCCGCGACGTGACGCCGGTGCTGTCGAACTTCACAGCGCCCCAACGTGGCACCGAGTACCAGGAAGCGGCCAACGGCCTGCTCTGCGTTGGCTGCAACTCCTACAATACCGCCAAGGCCGCCGACAACGTGTTTACGCCCGGCGACTATGCCGGCGTGCAGTTCCCCATCCTGGCCCTGGGTACTTATAAGCTGAAGCTGCGCCTGAATGGCGAAGGCAAAGCCGGCAACCGGGCGGGCATCGTGCTGCGCACCAACAAAGGCTTGCTCAACACCACGCTGCTGCAGAACATCCGCATCAACACCTACTCGGGCACTACCGGCACGCAGCTGGAAGAGTCGGCTTCGGGCACCAGCCTGCTCGACCTGAGCCTGATCAACGACAACCGCAGCGTAGTTTCTTTCCTGACCAAGCAGGATTTCGACTGGGTTGAGCTGGAGCTGAGTGGCGGAGTAGGCCTGTTCTCAGACGCCCGCATCTACTACGCCTTCGCGGAAGATCCTAGCCCCGCTTTCCCAGCGGTAGTAGGTCCTCCCGTCGTGACGCCTCCCGGTGGCGGCGGTGGCGGCGGCGAAACCGAGGCCCGCGGCTTCAGCGCCGGCACCCGCGGTCTGGAGCTGTTCCCGAACCCGGCCAACGGCACCCGCACCGTAGAAGTAGCCTTGGCTACGGCTCCGGCTGCCGGCTCTAAAGTGCAGGTCTACACCATGCTGGGCCAGCTTGTTCGTACCGTGGCTGCTACGGAGCGTACCGTGCAGCTGTCTACCGCTACGCTGAATGCCGGGCTTTACCACGTGGTTCTGCTCGATGGCAATGGTCAGCGGGTAGCCAGCCAGAAGCTGGTAGTTGCCGGGCGCTAGATCGGCCCGTGAACTGAGCTGCCGGAGCCATTGACCTCCTCGTTATTGAAAGCCCCGCCACTCCCTGTGGCGGGGCTTTTGCGTGAAAGTCATTCTAGGATTTGTTATAATGCATTTGATTTGAGTAATGACCTTCCGACCAAAGCCGGCTGTATACTGAAAGCAGTGGTATAAGTTTCATAAAGTGGATATATACAGGATTAAGTATGTATAAAATTATGTTGTGCTTGTACACGCTGCTTACCTGTAATAATGGCTCTGGTGGCAGTACGGTGGGTTTTATTGAGAAATACGCAATAGAATACCCGATAAAATAATAAAGTGATAAAAATGGATTTGTTTGAGGGGGTATAAATGGTAATATTTCGGTAACACAACTGGATACCGGCTCCGGCATCTTTGCACCCGGTTTTCAGCCCGTTCATCCGTCTTTCTTTCCTTTCTTTTCTCCCATCCAAACCTCTTCCGAATGAAGCGTACCCTCTACCGCTTGCTCAGCTTGGGCCTACTTGGCACTCTGGCCGTTTCGTGTTCTAAAGACGAAGCCATTGCGCCCAGCACTCCCACTGCTGTTTCACAGAGTTTAGATGCCACCCGGGACAGTCACCTGACCATGGGTAACCCCAGCGGAGCTACCACCAGCACCACCAACTACACCAACTACCTGATGTCGAAGTCGCAGTTTGCGCTGTCGTATCACCGCGACCGGGGCATTCCGAACTGGGTAAGCTGGCACCTGAGCAGTGCCTGGGTGGGCAGTACGCCCCGGCAGGACAATTTTGCCGCCGACGCGACCCTGCCCACGGGCTGGTTCCGGGCCACGAGCAGCAGCTACACCGGCTCGGGCTTCGACCGGGGCCATAACTGCCCTTCAGCCGACCGCACCGGCTCGGTAGCCGACAACTCGGCCACGTTCCTGATGACCAACATGATGCCCCAGGCCGCCAACAACAACCAAAAGGCCTGGGCCAACCTTGAGAACTACTGCCGCACCCTGATCAACCAGGGCAATGAGCTCTACATCATCTGCGGCAGCTACGGCACCGGCGGCACCGGCCTGAACGGCTACAAGACGACCATTGCCAGTGGTAAAGTAACCGTGCCCGCCCGCTGCTGGAAGGTAATCGTGGTACTGCCCGAGGGTTCTTCGGACGCCAGCCGCGTTACCACCGCCACCCGCGTTATTGCCATCAACACGCCCAACGACCAGTCGGTGGGTACTACCTGGGGCACCTACCGCACGTCGGTCGACGCCATCGAAAGCGCCACGGGCTACAACATCCTGTCGGCCGTTTCCTCCACGGTGCAGGCTACCATCGAGGCCCGCGTCGACAGCGGTCCGACGAGCTGAGAATAGCGGGTAAATCATTCCGAGAAATGCCCTGATGGCCGGTTGGCTGTCAGGGCATTTTCGCTATATTGTAGCTGTGCTGTCCCGCCTGTTCAGGCCCTTATTGCCAGCTCTTACTAGTTGTCTATCCTTTACTCAAGCAGTATCAAAGAGGAAGTGAAAAGGTGATAAGTGCCTGAAAGCCGCGCTGCAACGCGGCTTTCTCTGTGCTATGCTGATAACGAATTCATAACCTCCCGGCAACGCTCACCCAATATCTGCTGGTGAAATTTGTGAAGCCCCGGTGCCCAACCAAGTTATGGCCCCCGGCCTCCCGCCGATGGATTTCTCCGCTCCCTCCAGCTTTTCGCATTCATCCTTGGCAGGCCGCCGCGCCTTTGAGCTGCTGCGGCCGGTCCTCAACCCGCTGGTACAGGTGCGGGAGCTGCAGCAGCTGCACGAGCAGCACGCCCACCTGCGGGGCCGCGACTACATCGGTATGCTGTTGCGCAGCCTGGATATCACGCTCGACTATGATGCCGCCGAGCTGCGCCGCATAGCCCGCACCGGCAGCTTCATGGCCCTGAGCAACCATCCCTGCGGCTTGCTCGACGGCCTAGTGCTGCTTTACGTGCTCACCGAGGTGCGACCCGACTTCCGGATGGTAGCCAACGAGGTGCTGGCCCCGCTGCTGCCCCAGCTGGCCAACCACCTTATTCTGGTAAGCCCCGAGCCAGATACGGTCAGTCGCAATGTGCCCGGGGTGCGCCATATGCTGCGCTATCTGCACAACGAGGTGCCCGTTGGCCTGTTTCCGGCCGGGGAAGTGGCCAGCCGGCCCGGGCCTTTCCGGCCCGCCACCGAAGCACAGTGGCACCCCACGGCGGGCCGTTTGCTGAGCGCGGCCCGCGTGCCGGTCGTACCGGTGTGGCTTAGCGGGCACAACAGTGAAAGTTTTAGCTTACTGGGCATGCTGCACCCCTGGCTGCGTACGGCCCGCCTGCCGGCCGAGCTGCTCAACAAGCGGGGCCAGACCATTCGGGTGCGGATAGGCCAGCCGATTCAGCCCGTGCTGCTGGGACAGCTGGCGCCCTGCGAGCGGCTGGCCTACGTGCGGGCCCGGGTTTTTGCCCTGGGCTCCGGTATAGCCGCCGCGGGACCCGACGACACCCTGACGGCGCCGGCAGTGGTGGCCGAAACCGATGCGGCGCGCATTGCCGCCGACATTGCCGCGCTCCGTCCGTCCCGGTGCCTGGTGCGTTCGGGGCGCTGGGAAGTGTACATTGCCAGCCAGGCCGAAGCGCCCCATGTGCTGCGCGAAATAGGGCGGCTGCGGGAGCTGACGTTTCGGCGGGAGGGCGAAGGCACCCAGCAGCCCCTCGACCTCGATGCCTACGATGAGTACTACCGGCACCTGTTTCTCTACGACCGCGCCGCCGGCCAGCTGGTTGGGGCCTACCGCATTGGCCGGGGCCGCGTGATTCTGCGGCGGCACGGGCGGCGTGGCTTCTACCTGCACTCCCTTTTCCGGATGAAAAAAGCACTGGAGCCGTTCCTGGCCGAGTCGCTGGAGCTGGGCCGCTCCTTCGTGCGGGTCGAGTACCAGAAGCAGAATCAGCCCCTGGCCCTGCTCTGGAAGGGTATTGCCGAATACCTGACCCGCCACCCGGAGTACCGCTACCTGATTGGGCCGGTCAGCATCAGCAACCGGTTTTCGAGCGTGTCGCGGGCCGTGATGGTCGATTTTCTGACGGCCCACTACTTTCAACCCGCGCTGGCCGCTTTGGTAAAGCCCCGCAAGCAGTTCCGCTACCGCCCCCTCGATGCCCGCGAAAGCCCCGCTACGCTGCAAACGGGCCTGGGTAGCGTGCAGGACCTCCACCGGCTTATTGCCACCTTCGAGCCCGGCGGGGCCGGAATTCCAGTAATGCTACGCCACTACCTCAAGCAGAATGCCCGCCTGCTCGCCTTCAACGTGGACCCCAATTTCAGCAATGCCCTGGATGGGTTCATCGTGCTGGATGCGCGCGAGCTGCCCGCCCGCACGGTAGGCCTGCTGGCGCGGTAGCCGGCCCGGCTATTGCCGCACAGGTTCAAAAAAGGCTCCTGGTGTTTGCCAGGAGCCTTTTTTAGGTTTTGCAGAGTAGTTTACTTCTTACTCGGTGGCCGGAATGCCGACAGTATTCTCTTCGGCCGCCGGCATCGTGTTCATGAAGGAGCGGAAGCTCATGGCGGCCTCACTGGCCAAGGCGTTGGCCTGGGCCGTCACGCGCCGGTCGTTGAAGGTCTTGCCGTTACCCTTCTCAGTGGCGAGCTGGGCGATGTAGTCGCTGAGCATCATCGTCTCTTCGGGCTTCTGTGGGTCGGGAATGACGCGGAAGGAGCCGACGCTGTAGTCGTAGCCTTTATCGGTGGCCCGGAATACGAAGTCGAAGCGGATAACCCGGGTCAGCTCTTTGCCATTGGTAGCTACCGGCGTCACTTTGCCCGTACCGGTTACGCGCACCGTGCCCGCGGCGGCGTCCGACTTAGCCCCCGTTTTGGGGCCGTACGAAAAGTGGTTTTCCGTCCAGTCGAGGGCGCGGCGAAACAGGATTTCCTTGCCAATCTCCGCTGCCAGCACGGTTTCGGTATAGCTAACGGCAGGCCCGGAACCACTCTGAGCAACAGCCGCCTGAGTAGTAGACATCAGGCCGGCCAACAACAATCCAAACAGCACTTTTTTCATGACAGCAGCGAAATCAAAGTGGTAGTAAAAATATAACAGAAGCAAAGAAGCTTGGTGGTACTACAGTTGAACTTTAAGGTAGTGAGCAGGAGCTGCCGGAAAAAAGCCTGGCCCGTAATGAGCATCAATATTGTGCCAGAAATCAGGGTTACTTACTGCATAGCTCATCTTGACCGGGCTCTCACCAAAAAACAACAACGAAAGTTTATGAATTGATATTGTACTTTGTGAGGTAAAGATGTTTATATACTTAAGCAATAGATTTGACTTTTGTTAAGGTTGGGCAAAGATACGGAACCCCGGTAAAACCTGTATTTTAAATTTCGGTAAACTTTAATTCTTTGAGATTCATGTGTTTGTGCAACTATTATATATAATGAGTAGCGGCCGGTAAAGTGTGCGACGTAACATTATGGTAACATAAACTTAATGTTACCCCCGGAGTGGCGCTGGTAACAATTAGTACTTTTGCGACGTGCTTCACCCCAGTCAACAACATTTGATGGAGCGCGGAACCTTCCCTGAGAATGTTCTGCGAGATGATCGGAAGGTCGTTTTCCCCGTTGGCTTTTCCGTTTTTCTGGCTTTTGTCCCGTGCACCGCTCCGGTTTCCGAAGCGGTTTTTTTATGCCCGGTCGGTTCGGCCGGCGGGGTAGGAATAGCCTGCGCCTAAGGGTCTTCTAAGCTCTTCTCACCCATACTGGTAAACCCTCATGAACGACACCACCCTCGCCCAACTGATGGTAGCCGCCGCTCCTGCCAACACCCGCCACGTGAACCTGAGCACGAAGCCCAAGGGGCAACCAAAACAGCGTCATCTGGTTGATTTTTGAACGGCGCGCGGCTACTACCGGGCGCTCTGCATGTTACGGCGGACCGGCCTTTCAAATAGCAGCCGCAGGAAAAATATAACCTGCCGTCCTGAGCTGGCGGAGGAAGTTCTGAGTAAGGGCGCGGTAGGTTTTTGGTGAAAAAAGAGGCTGCCGTCCCTGGCTTAGAGTACCTTCGTCAGCTCTGGATGGCATCTTTCTTTTAAACGAGCAAATCATGCAACTAGGAACCCTCACCCTGCAAAACCCCATCTGCCTGGCGGCTGCCCCGTGGCAGCTGGATGGGGCCGGCTACGAGCGGCTAGGCGCCATCTTTACCCGGACCGTCACGATGGAGCCCAAGCCCGGGCTTTACGAGGAAGGCATCTGGCAGGTGAATGAGCAAACCCTGCTCAACGCCACCAATATGCGTACCGAAAGCGCCGAAATTCTGGTGCAGGAGCACCTGCCCCACCTGCTCAGCTACGGCGTGCCGGTATTCGTCAGCATCACGGCCCCCGGCATTCCCGGCTTCCGCAAAATTGCCCGCTTCCTGGCCCGCGAAGTCGGTTCCCAGATTGCCGGCGTCGAAGTCTACATTGCCCAGCCCGACACCGAAAAAGGAGCCGAGCTGAACGCCAAGTTTGTGCGCGAAGCCACCCAGGCCGTGCGCAACGAGCTGGGTCCAGCTGCGGCCATCGTGGTGAAGCTGCCGCCGTGGCCCGAGCATATCCGCGGCCTGGCCCTGGGCGCCCAGGAAGGCGGCGCTACGGCGCTGGCCGCCACCAACGTGCTGAAAGCCCTGCACCTGCCCGACGATGCCACCGCCGAGCCGTTGGCGGGGGGCTTATCGGGGGAGGCGCTGCGTCCCGTGGCCCTGCGCTGCGTGTGGGAGCTGGCGCATGACGCTCGCATCAAGCTGCCGATATTCGGTACCGGCGGCGTCTTCACCCAGTCCCACGTCACCGACTATCTGCGCTGCGGCGCTACTGCCGTGCAGGTGGCTAGCGGTGAATGGCTGGAGCCCGGCTTGTCGGCCCGACTGGCTGCCGAGTGCAGTCATCTGGTGCCGGCCAATCTGTAGTAGCAACGGGCCATTCTGCCCCTGGCGCTTTTGTTTCTTCCACCTATTTTTAGTTTTCCCATTTCCCACCCGTCTCATGGAAAAGCTCATCCAACGCGCCCGGTACGCCAACTCCCTGCTCTGCGTGGGCCTCGACCCCACCGGCGACGACCAGCAGGTAGCCCGCCGCCTGGCCGAAGTCATCGACCAGACCAGCCCCTACGCGGCGGCCTTCAAGCCTAATCTGGCCTTTTTTCTGAGCCGGGAAGATGGCGTAAAGCTCCTGCGCGAAACGGTGCAGCGCATCCCGGAAAGCATTCCGGTGATTCTGGACGGCAAGTTCGGCGACATTGCCAACACAGCCGACCACTACGCCCGCTTTGCCTACGACGTCATCGGGGCCGATGCCGTGACGGTGAACCCCTACATGGGCGACGACGCCATTGTGCCTTTCGCCCGGCCCGGTAAGATGGTATTTGTGCTGGCCAAAACTTCCAACAAGCCCGTGCATTCCCTGCAGGACGTGGCCCTCACCCGTGGCGGCTACCTCTCGGACTGTGCTGCCCAGGTGGCCCGTAAGCTGGATGAAGAGCACGGCGGTATCGGCTTGGTCGTAGGTGCCACCAACGCCGAAGCCGTGGCCCGCATGCGCAGCCTAAGCCCCGAGCAGTGGTTTCTGGTGCCCGGAGTAGGAGCCCAGGGCGGTGATTTGCAGGCTACGTTGCGCGCTGGTCTGCGGCCGGATGGCTCGGGTTTGTTGATAAATACCTCCCGCGCCTTGTGGCAGGCTACTGATGCGGGGGCTGCCGCCCGGGAGTTGGTGGAGCAAATCAACCGGTTCCGGCCGGTGCTGGCATAAGAAATGTCAGGGCCGTCCTGGTAAAAACAAAACTTCCTTTCGACTTCACCCCCTTCTATATAGTGTCACTTCCGACCTCCACCCAACCTTTCGTGAATTCTGAAACCCTGGAGCAGCAGCTGTTGCAGGAAGATGCGCTGCTGCGCGGCCACTTCCGCCTGTCCTCGGGCCTGCACTCCGATACCTACGTGCAGTGCGCCCGGTTTCTGCGCCGCCCCGATCTGGCGGCCCCCGCCGCGGCCGAGCTGGCCCGGCAGATTCAGCAGGCGGATTTGCAGCCCGATGTGGTGGTCGGTCCGGCCATGGGCGGGGTGGTCATCGGCTACGAGCTGGCCCGGCAGTTGGGCGTGCCCGGCATTTTTACCGAGCGCGACGATACGGGGCAGATGACGCTGCGGCGGGGCTTTACCATCGAGCCGGGGCAGAAAATTATCATTGCCGAAGACGTGGTAACTACCGGCAAGAGCACCAACGAGGTAGCCCGGCTGCTGACGGGGCTGGGGGCAAAAGTTTTGGCCGTGGCCAGTTTAATTGACCGCACGGGTGGGGAAGCCTCACTTTCTTTTCCGAACTTTGCCCTGCTGCCGGTCACGGCGGCTACCTACGCACCCGATGAGTGCCCGCTGTGCCGGGCAGGTATTCCGGTGGTAAAACCGGGCAGTCGGCCCGATAAAGCGTTTTCTTAAACCTACTACGGCGCAAACGGCGCTGCGGCAAGGCATTTTCGGCGTACCCTGCGCGGGTATGCTTCCTCACGGCGGTGATTTTGCTGCGCGTGGGAAACCCGAAAAATAGACAAACCTCCCTCTTTTGGACGCTACCCAAAGAACCATTCAGCTTCTGCTCAAGCCCGGCCAACACGATGGCGAGGGCCAACGTGTAGCCGAAGCTGCCTCCCGCCACCTGGGCCTCTCCACGGGCCGGGTGCAAAGCACCGCCCTCTACACGGTGCGCTACCCTGTAACGGACACGCAGCTGCGCGACTTTGCCACCCACTGCCTTCAGGACCCGGTGCTGCACGACGTGGCCCTCGACGAGTTTCGCCACGGCTCCCAGTATAAAAGCTACATTCTGGTGGCCAAGCTGCCCGGCGTAACCGACGACGAAGGCATATCGGCCCAGAATGCCCTCGGCGACTTTCTCAACGAGCCGCTCGACACCCATACCCAGCATATTTTCAGCAAACGGCTCTACTTCCTGGAGCACGAGCTGCCGGAGAGTAGTCTGCGCCGCTTGGCCGAAGACCTGCTCGGCAACAAGATGATTAACCGCTTCGAGGTCGGCCCCATAGCCCAGATTCGCGACTATACGCCGCGGCCGGGCGGTGGGGCCGAATCTATTACGGACACCGTGCGACTAGTGGGCCTGTCGGATGAGGAGCTGGTGAAGCTTTCCAAAGACAACCTCTACGCCCTGAACCTGGAGGAAATGCGCGCCGTGCGCGACCATTACACCAGCATTGCCGACGAGCGCCAAGCCGCCGGCCTGCCCCAGGACCCGACCGACTGCGAGCTGGAAATTGTGGCCCAGACCTGGTCGGAGCACTGCAAGCACAAGGAGTTCTCGGCCATCATCAAGTATCGGGATGCCGATACGGGCGAGGAGTTCGAAGTAGACTCTTTGTTTAAGACTTATATCAAAGACGCCACCTCGGAAGTGGACCGGCAGCTGCGGGCCAACGGCAACGACTGGCTGATTAAAGTGTTCAGCGACAACGCCGGGGCCGTGCGCATCAACCCCGAGTCGCTGTTCGTGTGGAAAGTCGAAACCCACAACTCACCCTCGGCCATTGACCCCTACGGTGGGGCCATTACCGGCATTCTGGGCAACAACCGCGACCCGCTGGCTACCGGCATCGGGGGCGCCAAGCTGCTGTTCAATACCAACGTGCTCTGCTTCGGCAACCCCGAGTTTTCGGGCACTTTGCTGAGCAACCAGCTCCACCCGCGCCGCATTTTCGAAGGAGTGCGCAAGGGCATTGAGGACGGCGGCAACAAATCGGGGGTGCCGACGGTGAACGGCGCCATTGTGTTTGATGACCGTTACGCCGGCAAGCCGCTGGTGTACTGCGGCACCGGTGCCGTGATGCCCATGCAGCTGGCCGGCCTCGATTCGTGGGAAAAGAAAATCGACGCCCAGGACCGCATTATCATGGCCGGCGGCCGGGTGGGCAAGGACGGCATCCACGGCGCGACGTTTAGCAGCATTGAGCTGGACGAAACCTCGCCCGCCACGGCCGTGCAGATTGGCTCACCCATCACCCAGAAGCTGGCCATGGACTTCCTGATCCTGGCGACCCGCCGCGGCCTAATCAAGTGCAGCACCGACAACGGCGCGGGCGGCTTGTCCTCCTCTATCGGCGAGCTGGCGACTATCAGCGGCGGCGCGGTGGTAGAATTGGAGAAAGTGCCGCTGAAATACCCCGGCCTGCGGCCCTGGGAAATCTTTGTTTCCGAGTCGCAGGAGCGTTTTTCGTTGGCCGTAGAGCCAAGCAAGCTGGACGAGCTGCTGGCGCTGGGCCGGGAAATGGAAGTGGAGCTGACCGATATTGGCTACTTCACTGCCGATGGCAGCCTCGACGTGCGCTTCGACGGGGAGTCGGTGGCGCGCATCGACATGGAGTTCTTGCACAACGGCGTGCCGCGTAAAGTGCTGGAAGCCGAGTGGAGCAAGCCCACCGTCCAGGAACCCGCGTTGCCTGCCAAACTTGACTATACCGACGTACTGAGTCGCCTGCTGGGTAGCCTGAATATCTGCTCCCGTGAATCCGTCATTCGGCAGTACGACCACGAGGTAAAAGGCCGCACGATTATCAAGCCCCTGATGGGCGCAACGGGCCAGGCTCCCCAGGATGCCGCCGTGGTACGCTTCAACTTCGAGAGCTGGGAAGGCGTGGCCGTGAGCAACGGTATTCTGCCCCGTTTCGGTGATTTGGACGCCTACGATATGTCGGCCGGGGCCTTCGACGAAGCCGTGCGCCAGATTGTAGCGGTGGGAGGGAAGCTGCCCAACCTGAGTTACGGTGATGGGAACTTCTGGTCGGTGAACGACAACTTCTGCGTACCCGACTCGGTGTACGACCCCATTGGCAACCCCGACGGCAAGCACAAGCTGGCCAAGCTGGTGCGCATGTGCCAGGCCCTGCGCGACGCCACGGCCGCCTACTGTATCCCGCTGACTTCGGGCAAGGACTCGATGAAGAACGACTTCAAGGCCGACGGCGTGAAGATTTCCGTTCCGCCCACGGTCCTGTATTCGATGACCGCCAAAATCGAGGACGTGCGCCGCACCATCACCTCCGACTTCAAGCAAGAAGGCGACGTGGTGTACCTGCTGGGCGAAACCTACGACGAGCTGGGCGGTTCGGAGTTCTATCAGCTCTTCGGCGAGCTGGGCGCCAACGTACCCAAAGTGCGTTTTGAAGCCGCTAAAACGTTGTACACCCTCATGGGTCAGGCCAACGACCAGGGCCTCATCCAGTCCTGCCACGACTTGTCGGATGGCGGTTTGGCCGTGGCCCTGGCTGAAGCTACATTTGGCTACGGCTTCGGGGCTACCATCGAATTGCCACAAGAGCTGCCAGTCCACGTGCAGCTGTTTTCCGAGTCGCACTCCCGCTTCGTAGCCACGGTGGCGCCGGAAGATGTAGTGGCTTTCGAGCAGCACTTTGGTACCCGTGCCACCCGCCTCGGTGTGGTGACGCCGGATGGGCAGCTGACGGTGCGTTACAACGGCCAAACCGTTATTGCGGCCGATACCGCGGCGTTGCGCCACGAGTGGACCAACGGGCCCGTGAACAGAATTATCGGCTTCGGCCAGCACGAAGCAGCGCAGTAAAAATGAACGAGAAACCCCTGTTTCCTGATTTGAACGTGCCGCCCCAGCCGCAGCGCGACGAAACCGGCCCCGCGCATACCAATGCCGACGGCACGGTGACCGTGCTCGGCTACAAGAGCATCGACGGCGGCCACGAAAGCACCGAGCCATTGCACAGCAGCACAAGTGAGCCGACGAAACCGGTGCAGGCCCTGATTCTGACTGGTTTTGGTATCAACTGCGAGGATGAATTTGCCGCCGCCTACCGTTTGGCCGGTGCCGAGGCTACCATCGTCCACCTCAACGAGGTGATGCACGGCCACGTCAGCATCCACGACTACGACATCCTGAACTTCCCCGGCGGCTTCAGCTTCGGCGACGACCTGGGCTCGGGCGTGGTGCTGGCCAACAAGCTGCGCTACCGCAAAAACGCCGAGGGCCGCACCCTGCTCGACGATATCAAGCAGTTCGTGGCCAACGGCAAGTTCGTGATGGGCATCTGCAACGGCTTTCAGGTGCTGGTAAAGCTGGGCCTGCTGCCCAACCTGAGCGGTAACGTGACGCCGGAAGTAACCCTGACCCACAACGCCTCGGGCCGCTACGAGGACCGCTGGGTGCGGCTGAAGGTCAACCCCGAATCCAACTCGCCCTTCCTCAAGGGCATTGACACGCTGGAAGTGCCGGTGCGCCACGGCGAAGGTCGCCTCATTATCAAGGGCGAAGAAACGCTGGCCGAAATCGAAGCCCGGGCGCTGAACTGCCTGGCCTACACCGATTTCGACGGCTCGCCCACCGACGTGTACCCGCACAACCCTAACGGCGCCGACCTGAACTGCGCCGGCCTGACCGACACCACCGGGCAGGTATTCGGGCTGATGCCCCACCCCGAGGCCTTTTTGTCGCTCTACAACCACCCCGACTGGGGCCGGCGCAAGCGCCAAAACCCAAATCTGAGTGAGGAAGGCGACGGGCTCAAGCTGTTCCGCAACATCGTGGCGCACGTGCAAAGCCAGCGCCCGGCCGCTGCCACACCCCAGGAAGCCCACCAGTTTTCCTCCTAGACACCTCCGCATTCCGCTGACCTAGTGCCGGCTGCTAACTCGTCGTATGAACACCCTTAACCACTTCGATACTCCCCAGCTCGAACTGCTGCACCGCGGCAAAGTTCGTGACTCGTACCGTGCCCCTTCCGGTGAGCGGCTCATCGTGGTAACCGACCGTTTGTCGGCCTTCGACTCGGTGCTGGAAACGCCCGTGGCCCACAAAGGCGCGGTGCTGAACGGGCTGGCTGCTTTCTGGTTCGAAAAGACGCAGCACATCATTCCCAACCACGTTATCAGCCTGCTCGACCCCAACGTGACCTTGGCCAAGGAAGCCGAGCCGATTCGGGTGGAAATGGTGGTGCGCAACTACCTCACCGGCTCGATGCTGCGCGGCTACCAGCAAGGCCAGCGCACCTTCTCGGGTGTAACCGTGCCCGACGGCCTGACCAAGCACCAGCAATTCCCCGAGCCCATCGTGACGCCGACAACCAAGGAGGAGTCGGACCGCGAGATTACGCCCGCAAACCTAGTGGCAGAAGGCTGGGTGTCGGCCGAGCTCTACGAGCAGATGCGGGTGAAGTCGCTGGAGCTGTTCAATTTCGCTTCGCAGTGGATGGCCGAGCGCGGCATCATCCTCGTGGACACCAAGTACGAGTTCGGGTTGCTAAATGGGGAGCTGATTCTGATTGACGAAATCCACACGCCCGACTCGTCGCGGTTCTGGAGCGCCGCGGACTACGCCAAGAACCCGGAGACAGCCGAGCAGATGGACAAGGAGTACGTGCGCCAGTGGCTGATTGCCAACAAGCAGGACGGCCAGTACCCCCGCGCCCTCACGCCCGAAGTTTCCGCTGAAGCCACCCGCCGCTACCTCGATATCTACGAGCGTATCACGGGTGCCCCGCTGCCCACCGGCGACGAAACCACTGCCGGCGGCGACGTGCAAGCCCGCCTCGTGGATAACCTCGTGCGCGCCGGCATCATGAAAGATGCCTGAACTCGTCAGTAATCATACCCTCCGCTACCGCTAGCCCCACGGTAATGCGCGCCGCCGAAGCGGAACGACGGATGCTGTAATCAACTAAGCCAATGGACGCTGCCCAACAGAAGCAACTCGTGGAAAGCTACATCGAAGCCTACAACCGCTTTGATGTAGCCGGCATGATTCGTCATTTGCACGAGGACGTGGTGTTCCGCAACATGACCAACGGGGAAGTGGACCTGACCCTAACCGGCAAGGAGAGCTTCCGCCAGCAGGCCGAGCAGGCGCTGCAGTACTTCTCCCAGCGGGAACAGCGCGTTACGGATTGGCAAATAGCCGACAACCGCGTGGAAGTGCGGCTCGACTACTCGGCCGTGGCCGCCCTGGACTTTCCCAACGGCCTGAAGGCTGGCGACCTGCTGCAACTGCAGGGCAAATCAGTTTTCGAGTTTGCCGACGGGCAAATAATTTCCATCACCGATATTAGCTAAGCCTGCGCTGCCTCCCAATGTCCACCGCCACCGCCATCCAGCTCGAAGTTTCCTCGCCCCAGGCGGCGGAAGCGCAGCCTTTGCTCGACGCCCTGTCGGAGCAGCTGGGCGCGCGCTTCGGCAGCGACGGGCGGGCCTCGTTTACGGAGTGGCAGGCCAATGACCCGCGCTATATTTTCCTGCTGGCCCGGATGGAGGGCGAAGCAGTCGGCTGCGGGGCGGTGCGGCCGTTGGCTGCGGGCATAGGCGAAGTAAAGCGCATGTTCGCCAAATATTCCCGCCAGGGCATCGGCGAGGCCGTGTTGCAGCAGCTCGAAGCCAAAGCCCAACAGGCTGGCTACGCTGAGCTGTGGCTCGAAACCCGGGTGGCCAATACCGAAGCCTGCCGCTTTTACCTCAAAAACGGCTACCAGCGCCGCCCTAGTTATGGGCGCTATGTTGGCCGCGACAATTCCGCCTGCTTCGGCAAGCATCTCCTCCTTTCTGACGCAGCCGAATCACCTTCTCATGACTAGTTCTTCTCCCAAACCTATTGTTCTTCTCGGCGGCGGGGCCCGTGAGCACGCCATGGCGTGGAAGCTGACCCGCGACGGGGCCACGGTGCACGTGCTGCCCGGCAACGGCGGCATTCCCAACAGCCACCCCGACATCAGCGCCACCGACTTTCCGGCCATTCAGCAGTTCTGCGAAACGCACGGCGTGAAGCTCATCGTGGTGGGGCCCGAGGCGCCGCTGGCCGCTGGCGCGGTCGATTACTTTGCCGGTTCCGACATCCGCGTATTTGGCCCCTCCCGGGCTGGGGCGGTGCTGGAAAGCTCCAAGGTGTGGAGCAAGGACTTTATGCGGCGGCACGGCGTGGCTACGGCCCTGTCGTGGCAGTACCGCAGCGATAAGCTGGCCGACGCCCGCGCCAAGGCTACCGAGCTGAACGGGCAGGTGGTAGTAAAATACGACGGGCTGGCGGCCGGCAAGGGTGTGTACGTCTGCTCGTCGATTGAAGAAGCCCAGGCCGCCCTGGATGATTTGCAGCAGCAGCACACCGGCTGGTTCAGCTTTTTGCTGGAGGAAAAGCTTATCGGTCCCGAAATCAGTATTATCGGCGTCACGGATGGCAACCGGGTGCGGCTGCTGGCTCCGTCGCAGGACCACAAGCAGCTGCTGGCCGGCGACCAGGGCCCCAACACTGGCGGCATGGGCGCCTACTGCCCCGTCCCGTTCTGCGACGACAACGTGCTGGCCGCCATCCGCACCAGCATCGTGGACCCCACCTTGCGCGGCCTGCAGAACGAGCAGTTCAACTTCAAGGGCTTCCTGTACTTTGGCATCATGCTCACGGCCCAGGGCCCCAAGCTGCTCGAATACAACGTGCGCCTCGGCGACCCGGAAGCCGAAGTGCTCTTGCCCGCCCTCGAAAGCAGCCTGCTGGAGCTGATTGAAGCCACCCTCGACGGCAAGCTGCAGCAGACCGTGGTGCGGCAGCGGCGCGGCTACTACGTGGGCGTAGTGCTGGCCTCGGGCGGCTATCCCGCCGCCGACTTTCCCACCGGCTTCCCCATCTCCGGCCTCGACCAGCTGCACCCGAGCGTGCTGGCTTTTCACGGTGCCACGCGGCGCCAGGGCGAGGCGCTGGTAACTACTGGCGGCCGGGTGATGGTCGTGGTGGGGCACGGCGAAGAGCTGGAAGAGGCGGTGCACCACGTGTATCGGGAGGCTCAGCGAATTTCATTTCAGGATGTCTACATCCGTACCGATATCGGCCAGCGGCCGGAACCTACTCTTGCAAGCAACTGGTAATCATAGCGTCCGCAAAGCGCGCCTGGCCATTCTGCTGTCGGGCCGGGGCTCCAACATGGTAGCCCTGGTAAAGGCCGTGCACAGTGGCGTGCTACAGAACCTGGCCGAAGTAGCCGTGGTCTTCAGCAACAAGCCCGACGCGCCCGGCCTGGAAACGGCTGCCGCCCTGGGCTGTGCTACCGCCAGCCTCAGCAGCCAGGGCCGTAAGCGGGCCGAGTTTGACGCCGAGGTGGTGGAAGTGCTCAACCAGTACCGGCCCGACTACATCGTGCTGGCTGGGTATATGCGCATTCTGTCGCCCACTTTCATTCGGGCCTTTGCCGGGCGCATCCTCAACATTCACCCCGCCGACACCCACCAGCACCAGGGCCTGCACGCCTACGAGTGGGCCTTCGAAAATCAGCTGCCGGAAACCAAAATCACGGTGCATTTGGTTGATGAGGGCCTGGACACCGGGCCCGTGCTGGCTCAGCATCCGGTTGACCTGCAAGGTGCTGACAGCCTGGCCGAGGTAGAACGCCGCGGCCTGGCCGTGGAGCACTCTCTCTACGCCGACACCCTGGCCCGCCTTATCCGGGGCGAGCTACCCAACCTGACCCCCGAAACGGCCACCGCCGCTGAAACCACCCCCGAACCCCTGGTGCCTTTATCGTCTGGTTCCGCTTCCCCTTCGGAAGCGGGAGCAGGAGGGGAGGCTAGTCGATAGAGCATTACCACCCACCACCCCAGCTTCCAGCCTGAAAAACTGGCTGCTGACTTTTTGAAACTGCCATGTGCGGAATAGTAGGTTTTTACGGCCCCGATGACGTCGCCCACGACATCGTATTTGGCTTGACGGCGCTTCAGCACCGCGGCCAGGACGCGGCCGGCATAGCCACCTTCGACGACAACTTTCACCTCTGCAAGGGCAACGGCCTGATTTCGGACGTGTTCAAGCCCAAGCAGCTCAAGAAGCTCAAGGGCAACATCGGTATCGGCCATGCCCGCTACACCACCCAGGGCTCCGGCGACGCCGAGCTGGCCCAACCCTTCACCACGAGCTACCCGTTTGGGCTGTCGATGGTGCACAACGGCAACGTTATCAACTTCCGCTCGGCCGCCAAGCGCCTGCACGAGAAGTACCACGTGCTGCCCAAGACCAGCAACGACCTGGAGCTGATCATGTACACCTTCGCCTCGGAGCTGCGCCTGAAAAACCTGGATGCGCTGTCGGTTATCGACATTTTCGACGCCGTGGAAACCACCCAGGAGCTGGTAAAGGGCGCGTATGCTACCATCACCGTCATTGCCGGCCACGGCCTGCTGGCCTTCAACGACCCGCTGGGCATCCGGCCGCTGGTGCTGGGCCGCCGCGACACCGAGCGGGGCCCCATCTACGCCTTTGCCTCCGAAAGCACCTGCTTCGACTACCTGGGCTTCGAGTTCATCAAGAACGTGGGCCCGGGCCAGGCGGTGTTCATCGATAAGGACTTCAAGGTGCATTACAAGAATCCGTACAGCCTGCCCAAGGCCTTTTGCGTGTTCGAGCACATTTACTTCGCCCGCGAAGATTCGGCCATCCACGGCCGACTGGTGGCCCGGGAGCGGGTGCGCCTGGGCAAGCTGCTGGCCCGCAAGGTTATCGAGTCGGGTATTCAGCCCGATATGGTGATTGACGTGCCGTCGTCGGGTTACTTTGCGGCCTCCGGGCTGGCCGAGGCCATTGGCGTGCCCTACCGCCGGGCCCTGGTCAAGAACAACCACATGGGCCGCTCCTTCATCGTGAGCAGCCAGGCCGGCCGCGAGGATATCGTCAAGAAGAAGCTCAACCCGATTCGGGAGTTTGTGGAGGGCAAGAAGATTGCCGTGGTCGACGACAGCATCGTGCGGGGTACTACCTCGCGGCGCATCGTGCGGATTCTGCGCGAGGCCGGGGCCAAGGAGGTGTACTTCATCAGCTCGGCCCCGCCCATCATTGCCCCCTGCATCTACGGCATCGATATGGCGATGAGCACCGAGCTGATTGCGGCCAACTACACGGAGGAGGAAATCTGCCGCTACATCGAGGCCGACAAGGTTATCTACCAGTCGATAGACGACCTGAAGGAGCTTTTCGCGGAAGATAAGGGCCACGGCGGCAGCTGCTTTGCCTGCTTCACCGGCGAGTACCCCACCGGCGACGTGACCAAATACCTGCGCCACATCCAGGAAGAGCGCCAGAGCCACCGCGGCGACAAAAAAAACAGCGGCGGCACGGTGCCCTCCGTCAGCGCCAAGGCTCCCGAGCCCACCGAGCATTAATTCACCATCAGATGTCATCGTACGCTCGCCAAGGATGACAATTGCTTACTACGACCTTCCTGCTGCCATGAGTCAGACCTCCGCCGATACCACCATCAAAGCCACTGCCGGCTATTCCATCGAGGAAGGCAATGCCGCCTCCAAAAATGCGTACCATTGGGCCCAGAAAACCTTCTCGACCCGCGCGGGCAAGCCCGGCGAGCCGGCCCAGGATCTGGCAGGCGGCTTTTCCAACGAAATCCGCTTTGGAGCCGAGCGGCTGGGCATCGGCTCCGACGGCATCGGGACCAAGATTGAAGTGGCCGAGCGCACCGACCGTTACGACACGCTGGGCTACGACCTGATTGCCATGGTAGCCGACGACCTAATCGTAGCCGGTTTTATCCCCACCAATCTGTCGAACATCATCGACGTGAACACGCTCAACTACGAGGTGGTGGATGAGCTCATGCGCGGCCTGCACGACGCGGCCCAGTTCAGCCAGATTGCCGTGACGGGCGGGGAAATTGCTGAGCTCGGCAACCGCATCGGCGGCTACCCCGGCGCCCGGATGAACTTCAACTGGTGCTCGACGGCGGTAGGCGTGCTGCACCCCAGCCTGGAGCGCCCCCTGAGCGGGGCCAACGTGCGGGCCGGGCAGGCCGTGGTGGCGCTTCGCTCGCCTTCGTTCCGCTCCAATGGCTACTCCCTGGCCCGCCGCGCCCTTACCAAAGCCTTCGGTGAAGCCTGGCACACGGCGCCCTACTCCGGCCCCGATGCCGCCGAAATGGGCCAGACCTGGGGCGAAGTAATGCTGGCTCCTTCGCTTATTTTCGCACCCGGCGTGGGGGCGGTGCTGGATGCGGGCCTCCCCGTGCACGCCGCCGCCCACATCACCGGCGGCGGTATTGCCGACAACTTCAAACGGGTGCTCAAAAACGGCGTGGGCGCTGAGCTGACCAACCTGTTTGAGCCCCTGCCCGCTATGCAGCAGCTTGCCGAATTGGCCGGCATCACGCCCACGGAGGCTTATCTGTACTGGAACATGGGCAACGGTATGCTGCTCGTAACCGACGAAGCCCAGGCCGAAGCCGTAGCCGACAATCTGCGTGGCCACGGCTACCAGGCCCAGGTGGCCGGCCGCATCACGGCCGAGCCCGGCGTGCGGCTGGCAGTAGGTGCCGGCGAGCTTAGCTACGAGTAGCGGCTGGCGTGCCCTGTCCTTGCAAGCAGCGCGAAGCAATCCGGCCTCTGAAATGTGCTGAGTGTTCAAAAAATAGAAAGCCCTTTCTCGTTGTTAACGGGAAAGGGCTTTCTGGCAAAAGGACATTTCGTACTGTGCAGAGGACGGATTGCTTCGCGCTGCTCACAATGACACGAGGTTAGCACATCAGCACATTCCTCCACATTCGCACATTATTAGGCGGGCTCGATATCGAAGCCGGCCTGGGAGACGGATTTCATAATCAGCTCGGGAATGGGGTTTTCGCCTTCCACCGTGAGGATTTTATCCGGGTTGCTGGTGTCGACGCTCCACTTCTCCACGCTGGCTTCCGCGTCGAGAAAAGGCGTGACGGCCCGTAGGCAGTTGGCGCAGTTGATGCTGGTTTTGAATTTTAGGGTTGACATGAGCAGGAAAGCGTTAGGCCACCGGTAAGTACAGAAACGACGGTTGGCCGTGTTAGAATAACAATGAATACGCAGCAAAAGTAGCGCAAGATGCGGGCCCTCGTGGTACAGGCTTCGGCTGGCAGAGTGCAGCATTTTGCCGTATTTCGGCGCGTCGAACTTTTATACGCTTGCCTGTGGGCCCCGATATGGATAAGAAAGAATTCTGGCACCTACTAGATGCTGCCAAAGCCGAGGCGGCCGGCAACCAGGAGCGTCAGCAGCAGCACCTCGTGGCCCGCCTGACCGAGCGTGAGCCGGAACAGATAATCGAATTCGAGTGCCTGCTGCGCCAGTATATCATTGAAGCCGATGATTTCACCGTTATGGCCGCCCAGAAAATTATCGACGGCTACGTCTCCGACGATTCCTACCTGTACTTCCGGTGCTGGCTGGTGGGGCAGGGCGAAACCGTGTTTGCCAACGCCCTGCGCAGCCCCGATACCCTGGCCGACGTGGTGCAGGAGCCCTACCAGGATTTCGAGCAGCTACTCTACGTGGCCACTATTGCCTTCGCCGAGCGCACCGGCCAGCCGGAAGAAGACGAAACCTTCCCCCGCGCCCAGGCCGAAGCCCGCGGGCTGGACTACGGCCCGGGCTCGGTCACGAAAGGCGAAGACTGGACCGACAACCAACTGCCCCGCATGCTGCCGCGGCTGTGGAAGAAGTTTGGCGCCTGACTAAGTAAGCTTAGTACTTTTTGTATAGCTGGCAGTTGCCTAAACCATCGGGTGCGTCAACTCGCTTTCCTCTTTGGGGCCTACCAGCTAATCATCCATCTTACTCTCCGGCAACAACAGTGCATACGAGGCTTAGCGCACCACTAGCTTAGTCGATAAGGTCTGTTCGCCGGTAAGCACCTGCACCAGGTAGAGCCCCGGCGCCAATTGAGCGGCTCGGGGCAGCGCCACTGCTTGCCGGCCCGCGGCCAGGCGCGTGCTCGTTGGGGCCAGTACCTCGCGGCCCAGCAGGTCGGTAATGCGAACCTCTACGGCGGCGGGCGCGGGCATCAGCAGCTCCACTGTCGTTTCGGCGGTGGCCGGGTTGGGGAACAGGCGCAGCCCGTAATGCTCGGCCAGGGTGGCCGTACTGGTGATGCTGGCCAGAGCAATGCGGACCTTATCCAGGTACAGGGGGTTGCCCATCTGGCTGGTAAGCTGGAAGCGCAGCAGGAAGTTGGGGCCAATAACGCTGGGCAGCAGGGGAATTTGCAGAGACTTCCAGTCGGTGGCCTGCAGGGGAGTGAAGCCGTTGGAGCGCAGCGTGTCCATGGTATTGAGGGCCGCGCTGGAGAACGTGGGGCCCGCTGTCCACGTGACACCGCAGTTGGTGCTGAACTGCACCTGCAGGGTTTCGGCTACCGGCGTGGGGCGCAGGGCATAGGCCCGGTCGAAGGTCAACACCAAAGGGCTGTTGGTACTAAAGGCGCCCAGGTTAATGTTGGGCGAGGTTAGCCAGGTGACGGTGTTGTTGGCCAGCAGGTTGCTGCGTACCGATACGCAGGCCGCGCCGTCGCTCGACAGCAGGCCTCCGGGGGTATTGGCCCGCCGCTGCCACGCCGCTAACGCCGCGGTGGAAGTCGACGTCGAGGCCCAGTTGCGCAGGTCGGGCACGGCGAAATTGTTGGGGAAGCCTGCATTCTCGAACGACTCCAGCATCGGCGCGGTCAGGCCCGTGTTAGCGCCCGCCACCTGCACCAGCTGCGGCCGGGTGCGCGTGGTGCTGCCGCCGGGGGTGCTCGTCACGGTCAGCGTCACGTCATACTGCCCACCGACGGGGTAGCTCACCAGCGGATTGCGCAGGGTAGAGGTGGCGGGGGAGCCGCCCGGAAAGCTCCAGCTGTAGGTGCGGGTGTCGCCTGGCTGCTCGTTGTAGGAGTAGTCGTTAAAAGTAATGGTGCCGCCCTCACAGATTTTAGAGGCCGAAGGTTCAAACGCCACCACCGGGGCGCAGGGCCCGCCGGTGAAGCCGTCGTTGGTGCCCGTGGCCAGCAGGTTGGCCGGCGTAGTGAGCTGGGCCCGGCAGCTTGTTTGCAGGGAGGCCCGCATCACCGTTTTCTGCCCCGTGGTGAACATGGCCGCGCAATCCGAGTAGTCCATGTAGTTCTGCACATTGGCCAGAATGGGCTGGCCGTTGGCATCGGTGCAGGGCGAGAAGGCCAGGTTGCAGCCGCCCAGGGAGCCGATGGTGTTGGGCGTATCGGCAATGCCGTCGTCGGTGGCGCAGTAGGCCGGCAGCCCAGGGAGGCCGGAGAGGGCGGTGCTCCAGGTGTGAGGCAGGCCGAAGTAGTGGCCAACTTCGTGGGTGAGCGAGCGTAAGGCTTTGCTGGTGCCAAGGGAGGTGCCGATGCTGCCCAAGTTGTCGTGCTTCACCACCACGCCGTCGTTGGGGCCGCCCCAGCAGGGCGAGGTGGCGTAGGCCAGGGCCCCGTTGGCACTGGTACACACCCAAATGTTGAGGTAGCGGCTCTGGTCCCACACAATCAGGCTTTTCACTTGGTTATCGCCGATGTTGGTCAGGGTCGAGTAGGTGCGGGTAATGCCCGAGGTGCAGTTGCCGCTGGGGTCGCGCTTGGCCAGCCGGAACCGAAAGCCCACGTTGGCGTAACGCGCCTGGAACGCGGCAATTACGTTGCTCGTGTCGGCGTTGCGCTTGCTGAAATCTTCGTTCAGGATGCGCATCGCGTCGTTAATCTGAGCGTCGGAGATATTGTTGGCGCCGCCGGTATGGATGACGTGCACCACCACCGGCACCGTGACGTCGGGCAGGGCCTGTAGCCGGGCCGGGTCGGCGCTGAGCTGGGCGGCATTCTGCAGAAATTGCTGGTAGCGCGCCGCCGCGCCGGGCTGCCGCCCGAACTCGGCCTGCTGCACACTGTCGAAAGCGCAGCGGAAGCCTTGGCCCGGCGTGAAGTGGGCCCGCTCGGAGCCAGCCGGGGTTTGCGCCCGTCCCGGCGTGGCCAGGGCACCAACAATACCGGCTGCCAGCAGGGCAAAGCGTAGGAAAAGTAAGTGTTTCAGCATAGCGGGAAGGAAGAAATGGAAAGAAACATAGCCCTGGCGGGTTCACACCCGGCGAGTGTGAATCTAACAAAAGACAATGATATATCATAAAGTATGGCCACGCCTTTACAAATGCTCAACAGAAAGCTCTAGGTCATGACTTTGCCGCCTAACCAGCTGGCATAGGCCATACGTGCCGTGCTGAGAACCGCCCAACTAGGAGGAAAACAGTATAATCATGGCTTCAGCTGGGCAACCTACGCCGGCCGCTGGGGGCGTTTTTCCAGAATCAGGTTGGTGCGGAAGGTGTTCAGGCTTTCCTCCAGACCCACGGGGTACACGTGCGGGTTCAGGAAGCGGCGGATGCTGGGGTCCAAGCTCTGCACCTCGCGCTGGGCGTGGGCCCGGCTTTCCTGCAGGGTGGGTAGCGCGGCCACCAGCTCACCCTGACGGAACACGGGCTCCAGCAGCTCCCGAAACTGGGTGCTGCGGATGGGGCGCCGCCGCGTGGGGTCCACCGGGTCCACGATGGTCAGGTTTTCGGGCAGGGGCTCGGCCGAGTTGTAGAGCATGTCGGCGCGGGGCTGGCCTTTCTCGGTTTCGTAGCGCCGCACCTGCAGAATGCCCGGAATGCTGGTTTTGGCCAACTGCTCCGAGATTTTGACCGTGTATTCCCAGCCCGAATCATCGGCCTTGCGCAGGGCCGCCAGCTTGTACACCCCGCCCAGGGCCGGCTGGTCGTAGGCCGTGACGAGCTTGGTGCCGATGCCCCAGGTATCGATGCGGGCGCCCTGCTGCTTGAGGCTGGTAATCAGGTTTTCGTCGAGGTCGTTGCTGGCCACGATGCGGGTGTTGGGAAAGCCGGCCTCGTTCAGCAGGGCCCGGGCTTCGCGGCTGAGGTAGGCCAAGTCACCGGAGTCGAGGCGGATGCCGCCCAGCTCGTGCCCCTGGGCCCGCATGCGGCGCGCCACGCTGATGGCCCGGCGCACGCCTTCCAGCGTGTCGTAGGTATCGACCAGAAATACCGAGTCGTCGGGAAAAGCGTCGGCGTAGGCTTCAAAAGCCTCTTCTTCCTTCCCAAACGACATCACCCAGCTATGGGCGTGCGTGCCGCGCACCGGAATGCCGAAGCGCTGCCCGGCCAGCATATTGGAGGTGCCATCGGCTCCGCCCAGGTAGGCCGCCCGGCTGGCCCCCAGGCCGCCATCGAAGCCCTGGGCGCGCCGCAGCCCAAACTCAAACACCTGGTCGTCGCCGGCGGCTTCCCGGATGCGGGCCGATTTAGTGGCAATCAGCGTCTGGAAGTTGATGAGCGTCAGCAACGCCGTTTCCAGCAGCTGGGCCTGCAGTAGAGGGCCTTTGATGCGCATCAGGGGCTCGTTGGCAAACACCACGGTACCCTCGGCAATGGCGTCCACGTCGCAGGTGAAGCGTAGCTCACGCAGGTAGTCCAGAAACTCCTGGGGGAACATCGGCGTGCCTTTCGAGCCCTTCAGGCTGCCCAGATATTCCAGGTCCTCGGCCGAAAAGCGCAGGTTGTTCAGCCAGTCGGCGGCGTAGGCCAGGCCCGCGCACACCGCGTAGCCGCCCCCGAAGGGCGGGCGGCGGAAGTACAGGTGAAACACGGCTTCCCGGTCCTGCAGGCCTTGCTTCCAGTAGCCGTAGCTCATCGTAAGCTGGTAGAGGTCGGTGACGAGGCTGAGCGTAGACGAGTACAGGCTGGAGAGCGGGGCGTTTTCCTGGGGGCTGGGCATAGCAAGCGGGGCTAGGGTCGCGAAGAAGGCACAAACTCCGGGGGCCGCAGACCGCGACCCGGCAGAGTGCGCAAAGGTTGGATAAAATCACCACAGTGTACCCCGAACCGGCAGCAGGAGTTGCCGTGCCACAGAAAGCAGGGCCCCAGCGCGGCATCGGCAACGGCAAATGGCCCCTTAATAATTATATATTATTAGCTGATTGAATTTCAATTGATTCATAATGATATTGCATTGGAATTTGAAAAATTCAATTTTTTGTAGCGGGCTTTGCGCTTCTATCACAACCATTTCCCATCACCTATTACCACTTTATGAAAAACCTTTTACCCGCTCTCACGCTGGCACTGGCGGTGGCCCCGGCCATGCAGTCGGTATATGCCCAGCAGGCTACGGCGCCCTGCGGCACCGGTTTGCTGTGCCCCGGCATGGTGCGCCCGACCCTTGCGGCCCGGGCCCTGCCAGCCAAGACAACAAGCCCGGCGCGCGTGTCTGCTACCTGGACGCCAATAGCCAGCCTGAGCCAGAAGCGCGGACAGCACGCCGCCGTAGCCCTCAACGGCAAAATTTACGTGTGGGGCGGCTACGTAGGTAATGCCAACAGCACCTCTGCCGAATTCAACAGCCTGGATATATACAACCCGGCTACTAATACCTGGAGCGCCGGAGCCCCCTTGCCGATTGTGCTGCGCGGCCACGCGCACACCGTCGGGGCCGACGGGCAGATCTACAGCTTCGGCGGGGCCAACCAAGGCGGGACGCTAAGCAGCGGCTACCGCTACAACCCCAATACCAACGTGTGGGTGCCGATTGCCAACATGTTTGTAACCCAGTGGCAAGCGGCGGCCGCAACGGCCCCGGATGGTAAAATCTACGTGTTTGGTGGTACTACCGACAATACGCTGACCCAGATCTACACGCCCGGCACCAACACCTGGACGACCGGCGCGGCCCTGCCCGTTGGCCGCCACGGCCACGTGGCCGTGCTGGATGCCAACGGCCTGATTCACATCATTGGCGGTATTGCCGATTTCAGCTCCACGCCCCTGACTTCGCATCTTATCTACAACCCGTCGACCAACACCTGGACGACGGCGGCGGCGCTGCCCAGCGGCCTGAACCAGCCTGGTGGCACGCTTGGCTCGGATGGCCGGATTTATATCACTGGGGGTAAGGCTGACTACCTGAACAACACCGGCCCGTTCTATAACTCGGTGTACGTCTACAACGTGGCAACCAACACCTGGACCACCGACAACAACCTGCCCATGGCCCTGGCCGAAAACCGCTCGGTAACGGTGGGTTCCGATATCTACACCATTGCCGGCAGCAACGGCGACCAGCTGACAGTGGCCTACAAAGCCTCGCTGGCTAATACCTTCACCTGGACCGGGGCTACCTCGACGGCCTGGAACGTGGGCACCAACTGGACCGGCGGCGTAGTGCCCTCGGCCTCCGACAACGTCGTTATTCCCTCGGGCCTGGGGCGCTACCCCGTGGTAAGCACCAGCACGGCCACGGCCAGCCTGGTAACGGTGAACAGCGGGGCTTCGCTGACCGTCGCCGACGGCGGCATGCTCACGGTGACGGGCAACTTCGTCAACAACGGCACTTTCGCGGCGGCCAACAACGCCACGGTAGCCCTGAGCGGCACTACTGCCCAGGCAATCGGGGGCACCAGCATCACCCAGTTCCGCAACCTGACGGTAGGCTCGGCCGGCGCCACGCTGAGCGGGCAAGTCGAGATTCAGCGCCTTCTGACGCTGAACGGCAACCTGAACACCAACAGCCAGCGCTTCCTGATTTTGTCTAACCACGTGGGCACGGCAATGGTGGTGAACAATGGCAGCGCCGTGGTAAACGGCCGGGCCGTGGTGCAGCGCTACATCGACGTGGCCAGCAATGCGGGCTTCGGCTACCGCCATCTGTCTCCTGCCGTGAGTGGGGCTACACTCAGCAACCTGGCCATCTTCCCGATTTTGCCCGGTGCCCAGGCTCCGGGGCCCTTGCAGGTAAATGCCGACTACAACACGGCCGCCAATCCCGGGCTGGTAACTCCATTTCCAACCGTTTTTCTCTATACCCAAAACCGCGTAGTGGCCCCGGCCTCCGGTGCTGCCAGCTTCGACCAGGGCTGGTTGTCGCCCGCCGATGGTAGCCAAAGCCTGAACGCAACGCAGGGTCTGACCATTAATGAGCCCGCTGGCAACTTTTTCGAGCTGACCGGCACTGCGCTCAACACGGGCACTTACACCCGCACGGGTCTGGCCCGCGGCACCCAGGCCGAAGCCGGCTGGCACCTGGTCGGTAATCCGTACCCGGCGCCTATCGACTGGAACCGCGTGGGCCGCACCGGCATAGATGGGGCGGCCTACGTGTACCGCTCCACGGGTCAATACGACGGTGGCTACACGGCCTACGTCAATGGGGTGGGAAGCAACGTTCTGCCCATGGGCCAGGCCTTCTTCGTGCGCGTAAGCGCCGTGGGCTCCGCTGGTAACCTGACTTTCACCAATGCTGCCCGCGAAACCACGTTCTCCGAGCCAACCTACAGCCGCCCGGCCCAAACCGAAACCCGCCCCCTGGTCCAGCTGACGCTGCAACGCGTGGGCAGCACCAGCGCCACTGGCCAGGACGACTTCTACGTGTATGAGCAAAACGGCGCTACCGCGGGCTTCGACTCGGAGTTTGACGCGCTGAAGGTGCAGCTCAACGGCGGGGAGCAGCCCAGCCTGTACCAGCAGGCCGGCCCCGAGGCACTGGCTATTCAGGGGTTGCCCGCCGGCTCTATGCCCCGCAGCCTGGCGTTGGGCGTCCATGCCGCCGTGGCTGGCGCCTACACCTTTATGCCCACCCAGCTACTGAACTTCGCAGCTACCGAGCCTGTGTGGCTCGAAGACAAGCTCAGCGGCACCTGGCACGACCTGCGCCAGGGCGCCTACACCGCCCAGCTAAGCCAGGGCCTTAGTGCCTCACGCTTCGTGCTGCATCTGCACCAGGCCCGGCCGCTATCCAGCGGCAAAGGCAACGCCTGGGCCGGGGAACTGCAGCTGTATCCTAACCCGGCGGCCAAGGCTCCGGTGACGGTTGTGGCCAGCGGCGTAGCGGGTACCACCGCCGAGCTGGTACTGGTCAACAGCATTGGGCAGCACGTATGGCAGCAAACGGCGGCCGTTAGTGCCCGGGAGCTGCGCACCAGCGTGCCGGTAGCCGATCTGGCCAAAGGCGTCTACACCTTGCAGGTGCGCAGCGCCGCCGGGGTGCTGACCCGCAAGCTGGTGGTGCAGTAGAAGAAAGGTAATCAATAGAAAATACTAGGTCTCACAAGAATGATCAAGCTGTTAATTCGCCGCGGTGCGCTGTGCATCCTATTTCTGGCCGTAACCCAACTGCCGGTACTGGCGCAAGGCCCCGGCACGGGCGGCCCCCGGCCGGGGGCCACCAATGCCCCCATTGATGGCGGGGTTTCCCTGCTGCTGGCTGGGGGCGTGGCCCTGGGCCTGCGTCGTTTGCGGCGGCGCTAGGCATAGTCCCACCGGAAGGCTCCTCCGATTTCCTCATTTCCTACCGCCCGTTGCGCCCTGCGCAGCGGGCGGTATTGTTTTCTGGCGTTGCCAGTACTACCGGTAATAGCTGCCTTGCTACCGGCAGAATGGCTTCCGCAAAACCGAACAGCCGGCGCTCCACTTCCGAACAGGCTGTCCATTTTCGGACAATGTTTTGGTTCCGGGTTTGGTGTTGATGTTGACTTTTTGTGCAGATAATCAACGGGTTATGTGAATGGCACGAGCCTTGGCTATTCCTGTAGGAAACTACCCCTTTCCCGCACGAAAATGGACAGAGCAATTTCTACCGCAACCCAAACCCGCCGTCAGCGCCGGCGCTGGCTGACGGCCGCCGCCGTGGTGGCCCTGGCCGTGGCGGGGCTGCTGGCTTTCCGCTCGGTGCTGCAGCCCAGCGTACACCGCAACCAGATTCTGACGGCCCGCGTCGAAACCGGCGACGTGGAAGCTTCACTCACGGCCTCGGGCCTGATTATTCCGGGCCGTGAAGCCGTTATTACCAGCCCCATTCAAAGCACCATCCGGCGCGTGGCTTTGCAGGTAGGCGAGAAGCTGCAGCCCGGCCAGACCATCGTGGAGCTGGACAAGGAGCTGACCAGCACGGCCCTGGCCAAGCTGCAGGACGAGCAGCAGCAGAACCGCAACAAGAATGGCCAGCTTCAGCTCAGCCTCGAAAAAGCCCTGAACGACCTGGAGTCGCAGGAAAAGGTGCAGCAGGTGAAAGTGCGCAGCCTGCAGTCGACGCTGCGCGACGAGCAGTACCTGCTTAAAATCGGGGGCGGCACGGCCGAGAGTGTGCGCCAGGCCGAGCTGAACCTGAAAGTAGCCCAGCTGGAATTGCAGCGCCTGGGCGAGCAGATCCGGAACCAGCGCGCCGTCAACGCCGCCGACGTGCGCGAGCTGGGCTTCACCATGCAGATTCAGGAGCGCAGCATTACGGAGCTGGCTGGCAAGCTGGCCCAGGCCAACATCAGCAGCCAGCAGCCCGGCGTGCTCACCTGGGTGAATGACAACATCGGGAGCACCGTAAACCAGGGCGACGCGCTGGCTCGCGTGGCCGACCTGAGCAGCTTCCGGGTGCGGGCCACCATTTCCGATACCTACGCCGATGCCCTTCACCTGGGCGACGCGGTGGTGGTGCGCGTGAACAACACCGATTTGCGCGGCACCATCAGCACCATCAGCCCGGCCGTGGACAAGGGCGTGATGACCTTCTACGCCAAGCTCGACGACGACCACAGCCCTGTGTTGCGCGCCAACCTGCGGGCCGACGTGTTTGTGGTAACCAAATCCCAGCACGGAGTAACGCGCGTGAAAAACGGCCCCTTCTACGAGGGCGGCAAAGAGCAGCCCGTGTTTGTGGTGCGCGACGGCAAGGCTGAGCAGCGCACCGTGCGCTTCGGCGACAGCAACTTCGACTACGTGCAGATACTCAGTGGCCTGCAGCCCGGCGACGAAATCGTGCTCAGCGAAATGAAGCAGTACGCCGACACGCCCCTGCTGACCATCAATGACTAAGCCGCCGCGCCATGAAAACAACCTTTTCTTTCCGTGCGGCGCTACTGGCTGGCCTAAGTGGCCTGCTGACGTGCTCCGCGCTGGCCCAGGCCCCGGCCAGTCAGCCCATCAGTCTGCCTGAGGTAATTGAGCTGGCTTTGGCGCAGTCGTCCATTGCCAAGCAGGCCGTGACTAATCGGGAAACCAGCTACTGGCAGTTCCGCACCTACCAGTCGAACTACCGGCCCCAGCTGGCCCTGCAGGGCACGGTGCCCAACTTCCGGCGCGAAATTTCGCCCGTCGTGCAGCCCGACGGCACCACCGGTTTCCGGCCCGTGCGCTACAACAACGCCAACCTGGGCGTCACCCTGACCCAGGCTATCGGGCCTACCGGCGGGCAAATCTACCTGAGCTCGGCCGTGCAGCGCTTCGACGACTTCAACAGCAGTGCGCGCATGTACAATAACCAGCCTTTCGGCATCGGCCTCACCCAGCCCATCGGGCGCTACAACAGCCTGCGCTGGGCCCGCCGGATTGAGCCGCTGCGCTATGAGGAGTCGGGAAGGCAGTACGTGGAGGAGCGCGAAAACATTGCCCAGCGCATTACGGAGCTGTATTTCGATGTGCTCCTGCAGCAGGTGAATGCCGATGTGGCCCGCCAGAACGTGCAGGCCAACGAGCAGATGCTACGCCTGGGCAAGGAGCGGTTTCAGCTGGGCCGCCTCTCGCAGAGCGACCTGCTGCTGCTGGAACTCAACCTGCTTAACTCCCGCAAAGCCCTGGGCCAGGCCCGCCTCGATGCCCAGAATGCCGCCGTGGATTTGCAAAGCTACACCGGCCTGGCCGCCGACGCCCTGCAGCTGGCCGTGCCGGAAGCCACGGCCAACGTCAGCGTGACCAGTGAGCAGGCCCTGGCCCTGGCCCGCCAAAACCGCCGCGAAACCCTGGCCTTCCGCCGCCGCCTGTTGCAGGCCGAGAGCGACGTGGCCCAGGCCAAAGGCACCACCGGCCTGCAGGCCACGCTGGTGGCTAATCTGGGCTACGTGAACAGCGCGTCCAACTTCTGGTCGACCTACAACGACCCGCAGAATCAGCAGCAGGTGAGCCTGGCATTTTCGATGCCGCTGGTGGACTGGGGCCGGCAGAAATCCATCGTTAAAACGGCCGAGCTGAACCGCCAGCAGGTCGAGCAGACGGTGGCTCAGGAGCAGATGACCTTTGAGCAGAGCATCGTGACGCAGGCCGCGCAGCTAAGTAGCCTGCGGGAGCAGCTGGAGCTGTCGGCCCAGGCCGATTCGCTGGCTCAGCGCCGCTACGCCATTGCCCGCGCCACCTACCAGGTCGGCCGCATCAGCCTGACGGATCTGAACATTGCCTTAGCCGAGAAAGACCAGTCCAAGCGCGCCTACATTGCGGCCCTGCGCGCCTGCTGGGTGGCCCACTACCGCCTGCGCGCCCTCACGCTCTACGACTTCGAGCGGCAGCAGCCGCTAGCGGCGAAATAGTGAGTGAGGGTAGGAGGGTAGGAGGGTAGGAGGGCAAGAGGGCAAGAGGGCAAGAGGGTAGGAGGTTTCCTTCGTCTGTCATCCTGAGCGAAGGACCTGCCTCCTCTAAGTGGCAAGCGTGATTAAAAGTCCAAAGCCCTTTACCACCGATGTGGTAAAGGGCTTTGTTGCGTTGATAGTAGGCTTTTTGGGTAGAGCAGGCAAGTCTTTTTCGCAAGCGTACGCCAGATGAAGGATGACAGACGAAATAATTCTTACCCTCCTGCCCTCTTACCCCCTATATCCTCACCACCTCACAATCTCACCGGCTGACTGGTGTTCCAAATGTCCTGGTGCAGCCGCCACTGGCCTTGCTGCTCTTTCCAGACGACGAGGTACTTGCCTTGGTCCAGCGGCTGGCTGTCCTGGCCGAACAGGGTGTAGGTGCCCAGCTCGATGGCCGTATCCTCCAGCTCCTCAATGTCGCGGGTTTTGAGCTTTAGCTGTTTTACGCCCTGGCTCATTGCCTCCTGCCAAAAAGCTTGAATGCCTTCCGGATGTTGAATAGGCTCGTGGTTGGTGGGCAGCAGCACGGCCGTGGGCGTGTAGAGGCTGGCAATGCCGGCGGCGTCGCCTTGGGCGAAGCTGGCTTCAAAGGAGTCGTTGGCGCGCCGGATTTCGTCGCGGATGCTGGTGGCGGTAGTGGGCATAGGAGGTGGGGTTAGGTCGTGAAAGAATAAGCAGACAGAAGATAAGAGTTTTTGTCGCAATAAATCTTTGGCTGCCAGCTGGGTAGCCACTGATGGTAGGCCGCAGACCGGGTAGCAGCAGTATGAAATTTTCATAATCGCACATCCCGACCTCCATTTCCGAACACCCTGTCCGTTTTCGGACAATATTTCAAACACTGAATCTTTGTGGTATGGTTATAACTAACTGAAATACAGCATTTTAAAAAACTGGCACAGCCATTGGCTACATATAGCAGAGCCAGCCCCCACGACGCACAAAAGCGGACACGGACAGCCGGCCTCGCACCAGGAACTTCCTTCGACTCCCAACCGCTCCAACCCATGAACTCCACGACTGCGCCCAACAACCGGTTTGCCTCCCCCGAAATCGGGCTGACCACGGCTCCCGCCACGGCCATGCTCAAGCTGACCGACATCGAGAAGGTGTACCAGACCAAAACCATCGAAACGGTGGCCCTGAACCGCGTGAACCTGACCATCAACAAGGGCGAGTTCGTGTCGATTATGGGGCCGTCGGGCTGCGGCAAGTCTACGCTGCTCAGCATCATGGGCCTGCTCGACGAGCCCAGCTCGGGGCAGGTGGAAATTGCGGGCCGCCCCGTCACGGCCTACTCCGACAAGGAGCTGGCCCACCTGCGCAACCAGAAAATCGGGTTCGTTTTCCAGAGCTACCACCTGATAAACGACCTCTCGGTGCTCGATAACGTGGAGCTGCCGCTGCTCTACCGCAGCAGCGTGAGCGGTAAGGAGCGGCGGCAGCGCGCCCACGCGGCCCTCGATAAAGTGGGCCTGAGTGCCCGCACCAACCACTTCCCCAGCCAGCTTTCGGGCGGGCAGCGCCAGCGCGTGGCCATTGCCCGGGCCCTGGCCGGCAACCCCGAGCTGATTCTGGCCGACGAACCCACCGGCAACCTCGACTCGGTGATGGGCGAGGAAATCATGGACCTGCTCATGGGCCTGAACCGCCACGACGGCGTGACCATCGTGATGGTAACCCACGACGAGCAGCAGGCCCTGAAGACGGAGCGCGTCATCCGCTTCTTCGATGGCAGCCAGGTGAGCTAGGCCGCCCGGCCGCCCCCAACCACTTTCGCACGCATTTTCCCTTCTCAGTACCATGGCAACGCTGCTTTCTCCCTTGTCTCAGCTTTCGGAAACCGACCTTGTGGCCGAGTGCCGCCGCGGCAACCCCCGGGCCCAGAAGGTGCTCTACGACCGGCTGGCGCCCGCCATGCTGGGGGTGTGCCTGCGCTACCTGCGCCACCAGGAAGACGCCGAGGAGGCCCTGGTGCTGGGCTTTGTGAAAGTGTTCCGGGCCCTGGAACAGTACCGCCACGAGGGCAGCTTCCGGGGCTGGGTGCGCCGCATCATGATCAACGAGGCCCTGGGCCAGCTGCGCCGCAAGCAGCCCATGCACGTCGATATCGACGAGTGCCACGATGGGGTAGCTACCCTGGCCGCCACGGCCGAAAGCAACCTCGACACGGCCGACCTGCTGCGCCTGATTCAGGAACTGCCCGCCGGCTACCGCACCGTGTTCAACCTCTACGCCGTGGAGGGCTACAACCACCCCGAAATAGCCGCCCTGCTCGGTATTTCGGAAGGCACGTCCAAGTCGCAGCTCAGCAAGGCCCGGGCCCTGTTGCAGCGCCGGCTGGCCGTGCTTCACCACTCATCTTTTCAGCCCCAGTCTTATGCTGCTTAGCTACTTGAAAATTGCCTGGAAGGTGCTGCTGCGCCGCAAGTTCTTCACCTTCATCAGCCTGTTCGGCATCAGCTTCACGCTCATGGTGCTGCTGGTGGTGGTGGCCCTGTTCGACCACGCCGTGGGGGCCCACGCCCCTGAGTCGCGCCTCGACCGGATGCTGTTCGTGAACTTCGTGCACATCAAGTTCAAGAACAACGGCAACCAGAACTCGCCGCCCAGCTACCACCTGCTCGACCGGTACGTGCGCCCCCTCCGGACCCCGGAAAAGGTGGCCATCTACTCCAACTTTCACTCCACGCCCAGCTATGTGGGCAACGCCCGCATCGACCTCGACCTGAAATACACCGACGAGGTATTCTGGCAGGTGCTCGACTTCACGTTCCGGGAGGGCAAGGCCTTTAGCCAGGCCGATGTGAAAGCCGCCGCCCGCGTGGCCGTTATCAACCGCACTACGGCCCGCAAGTACTTCGGCACCGACAAAGGCGTGGTGGGCCACATCATCGAGGTAAACCAGATCAACTACCGCGTGCTGGGCGTGGTCGACGACGTGCCCGCCATGCGCATCAGCTCCTACGCCGACGTGTGGGTGCCGCTGACCAACAGCCCCACCGACCTGCAGCGCGTGAGCCTCGACGGCGACTTCTCGGCCATTATCCTGGCCAAATCGACGGGCGACATCAAGGCCGTGCAAGCCGAGTTCGACCAAATGGCCAAGCGCATCCCACTGCCCGACCCGAAAGAAATGCTTTACATCAACCTGCACGCCGACTCGTTGCTGGGCTCTTTCTCGCGCCAGATCATGAGCCCGCTCACCGACCGTGACTCCGATGGCCTGAGCATTCTCTACTCTATTCTGGCGGGCCTGGCCCTGCTGTTTATGCTGCTGCCAGCTCTGAACCTGGTCAACATCAACGTGAGCCGCATCATGGAGCGCTCCTCCGAAATCGGGGTGCGCAAGGCCTTCGGCGCCACCGGCGGCACGCTCATTGGGCAGTTTCTGGTCGAAAACGTGTTCCTGACCACCATTGGCGGCCTGCTCGGACTGTTGCTGGCCTACGTGGCCCTGCAGCTTATCGGCGGCTCCCAGATTCTGGCCTACGCCCATTTCGAGCTGAACTGGCGCATTTTCGGCTGGGCCCTGCTCGTGACCTTGTTCTTCGGCGTGCTCTCGGGCGTGTATCCGGCCTTCAAAATGTCGCGCCTGCAGCCCGTGCAGGCCCTGAAAGGCGGCAACTAGTACGGAGCCCCGCTAATTGACGAGAAAGGAAGAACGTCCTGCTGAGCTTGTCGAAGCATGACAGAATAAACCCACTAACAGCCTCCAAACGCCCCATGATACGTCACCTGTTTACCCTGATCTGGAACCGGAAACGTTCTAACTTTTTGCTCATGGCTGAGATTCTGCTCTCGTTTTTCGTGCTCTTCGTCGTGAGCGTGCTGCTGGTGAACAACTACTACAACTACCGCCAGCCCATGGGGTTCCGCTCCGACAACGTGTGGGAGTTCAACATCAATGCCGGGCAGGACACCGTGGCCCGGCGTGCCAAGCTGCGCCTGCTGGTGCAGGAGCTGCAGGCTACGCCCGGTGTAGTGGCCATTACGGGCACCAGCTCCAACACGCCCTTCTCCTTCAGCACCATGAACACCGATGAGTACCGCTACCAAGGCAAGCCGGTAGGCGGCTACACCGACCGCTACGATGCCGACGACGACATGGTGAAGGTGCTGGGCCTGAACGTGGTGGACGGCCGCTGGTTCGACCGGCGCGATGATGCCGCCGGCCGCCGCTTCCCCGTTATTATCAACCAGGCCTTTGCCGAGCGGATGTTCGGCAACGAGGCCGCCGTGGGCAAGGTGCTGACCAACGAGAAGAAGGACGAGGAATGGCACGTGGTGGGCGTGGTGGAAGCCTACCGCTCCGGCAGCGACTTTGCCGCCAACGAGCCGGCCATCTTTCACCGCAAAGTGCTCCAGGATACGTCCCGGTTTGTGCAGCAGCAGGTGCCCGAACTGCTGGTGCGCGTGCAGCCCGGCAGCGGGGCCGTGCTGGAGCAGCAGCTGGTGCGCAAAATCAAGAGTGTAACCAAGGGCTGGAGCGCCAACGTGAATACGCTGGAGGAAAACCGCCGCGACAAAATGAAGTTCCTCGTCACGCCGCTGGCCGCCCTGGGTTTGGTGGGCCTGTTCCTGATTATCAACGTGGCCCTGGGCTTGTTCGGGGTGCTGTGGTACAACATAAGTCAGCGCAAGGCCGAAATCGGGCTGCGTCGGGCCCTGGGCGCCACCGGCAACGGCATCAGCGGGCAGTTTCTGGGCGAAATGCTGGTGGTTACCACCCTGGGCGTACTCGGCGGGCTGGTTCTGGCGGTGCAGTTTCCGCTGCTGGGGGTGTTTGGGGTGGCTTCCCAGATTTACGTGCAGGCCATGGTGCTGGCTACGGTGCTCATCTTCGTGCTCACCGCCATCTGCGCCCTGCAGCCCAGCCGCATTGCCGCCGGCATCCAGCCAGCCGTGTCGTTGCGCGAGGAATAGACCAGAGCGGGAGTAGCAATCATTTCAGATTTCAAAACGATTGCTACTCCCGCTTCACTTGCGGGGCCGCTACGGCCTCGCTGTTCATCATTTTTGCTGGTCCAGCTCGATTTTCTTCGCCGCTTTTCCGTCCTTCGCCGCTACCTATGATTCTTATTGTCGATGATGATCTGGCCGTTCGGGCTTCCCTGGGGCTGCTGCTCAAGCAGGCGGGCTTTGCGGCCAAAGGCGTAGCCACGCCTGAGGAGGCCCTGCAAATCGTGCAGGCCACGCCGCCTGCCCTGATTCTGATGGACATGAACTACTCGCTGGATACTTCCGGCCACGACGGGCTGCACCTGCTGGCCCAGGTGAAAGGCGTGGCCCCGCAGGTGCCCGTGATTCTGATAACCGGCTGGGGCTCCATCACCCTGGCCGTGGAGGGCATCAAGGCCGGGGCCGCCGAGTTTGTGACCAAGCCCTGGAACAACGATTCCCTGCTCCAGACCATCCGCACTATTCTGAGCTTGCAGGAGCGGCCCGCCGAAACCGGCTCTGCCCTCAGCCGCCGCGACCTGGACCGACAGTTCAACTTCCGCTCCATCATCGGGGCCGATGCCCAGCTGCTGCACGTGCTGCGCAACGTGGGCCAGGTGGCCGCCACTGACGCCTCGGTGCTGATAGAAGGCGAGAGCGGCACGGGCAAGGAGCTCATTGCCGAGGCCATTCACCAAAACAGCCACCGCCGCGACAAACCCTTCGTGAAAGTGAACCTGGGTGGCATATCGGCCTCGCTCTTTGAGAGTGAGATGTTCGGGCATCGCCGCGGCGCCTTCACCGATGCCAAAGCCGACCGGGTGGGCCGCTTCGAGCTGGCCAACAAAGGCACCATTTTCCTGGATGAAATCGGGGAGCTGGACCTGGGCAGCCAGGTGAAGCTGCTGCGCGTGCTGCAAGACCGCACCTATGAGGTGCTCGGCGACAGCCGCGCCCGCAGCCTCGACATCCGGGTGATTTGCGCCACCAACCGCAACCTGGCCGAGATGGTGCGCGAGGGCCGCTTCCGCGAAGACCTCTACTACCGCATCAATCTGATAACCGTGCGCCTGCCCGCCCTGCGCGAGCGGCCCGACGACATTCCGCTGCTGGTAAACCACTTCGTGAATAACCTGCGCACCACCTACAACCGGCCCTCCCTGAAAGTGGGCACCCGGGCCCTGCACTGGCTGCGCGAGCTGCCGCTGTCGGGCAACATCCGGGAGCTGAAAAACCTGGTGGAGCGGGCCGTGCTGGTGTCGGGCAAGGATGAGCTAAGCCCCGAAGACTTCCAGGCCCAGTTTACCAAAGCACCCGTGAAGGCGGTGGCACCCGGCGAGCTGCCGCCCGTAGGCTCGATGACCCTGGAAGAAGTCGAGGTGCAGATGATCCGCAAGTCGATGGAGTTCTACGCCGGCAACGTGAGCCGGGTGGCCAAAGCCCTGGGCCTGAGCCGCGGCGCCCTCTACCGCCGCCTGGAGAAGTACGATATTCCGTTTGATGCGGAGAAAAGCTAGGGCTAGAAGTGGGTTAAAATCTGGTTCCCCTCCTCAGATGAAGAGGGGCTAGGGGTGGTTCAATCGATGAACGAGGTATCTTGAGCAACCTACAACTACCTGCTGTGCCAGAACCTATATACAACCGCTCAACTCAAAAAGATAACCGCCAACAGCTACGCAACCACCTCACTCCGGCGGAAGCAACGCTTTGACGCGCCTTACAGCGCAGCCAGTTGGCCGGGCGCAAGTTCCGGCGTCAGCACGGCATTGGCCAGTACATCGTTGACTTCTACTGCCCGGCCGAAAGGTTGGTGGTCGAGTTGGACGGGGCGGGCCATTTCACCGCCAGCGGCGAAGCAAACGATGCAGAACGGACTTCCTGTTTGAATACATTAGGGCTGCGGGTGCTACGGTTTGAGAATCTGCTGGTGCTGGAGCAGTTGGATGGATTTTTGGCCGGCATTGAAGCGGCATTTAGAGTCAAAATGAATACTTAGCTCTAGCCAACCACCCCCAGCCCCTCCTTAAAAAAAGGAGGGGAACTAGCTTCCTGGCTCCGGCTTCGTAGCTTTCTAGTCTTAGCCCCATCCATGACCCTGCGCGTCAAGTTTCTGCTCTTCGTTGTCATCATTCACGGCGTGCTCATTGCGCTGGCCGCACAGGTGATGCGTGCCGATGCGGTGCTGTTTGTAGCCACCGAAGTCGTGCTGGTGGTGTCCATTATTCTCACCATTCAGCTCTACCGCGGCTTTGTGCGGCCCTTTCAGCTCATTGCGGCAGGCACCGAGGCCATCCGGGCCAAGGACTTCTCCATGAAGTTTGTGCCCGTGGGCCAGAAGGAAATGGACCAGCTTATCGACGTGTATAACCACATGATTGACGAGCTGCGCCAGGAGCGCGTAACCCAGCACGAGAAAAGCTACCTGCTGGAGCGTCTGATTCAGGCCTCACCGGCGGGCATTCTGCTGCTCGATTTCGACGGCCGCATCGAAGCCGCTAACCCCGCCGCCGAGCGGTGCCTGCACCTGCCCCAGGCCCAGCTGCTGCGCCAGCTGCCCAGTGAGCTGCCCGGCGAGTGGGGCCCGGCCCTGGCCGCGCTGCAGGCCGGCCAGCCCCAGGTGATTCAGCTCTCGGGCATCCAGACCTACCGGGCCCACTGCTCCCACTTTCTCGACCGGGGCTTCACCCGCAACTTCATTATGCTGGAAGAGCTAACCCAGGATTTGATCCGGCAGGAAAAGCAGGCCTACGAGAAGCTGATCCGGATGATGTCACACGAAATCAACAACTCCATCGGGGCCATCAACTCCATTCTGCAAAGCTTCAGCTACTACACCCAGCAGCTGCGCCCCGACGACCAGACCGACTTCTCGGAGGCCCTGGAGGTGTCCATCAACCGCAATACCCACCTGGCCAACTTCATTGCCAACTTCGCCAACCTGGTGCGCCTGCCCGCCCCCACGCGCCGCCCTTGCGACGTGCACGACCTGGTGCGCTCCATCCACCGCCTCATGCAGGTGCAGAGCGAGAAGCGCCGCATCACGTGGCATTGGCAGCTGGCCCCGGCGCCGCTATGGGTGGAGCTGGACTGCCAGCAGATCGAGCAGGCCGTGCTCAATATCGTCAAGAATGCCCTGGAATCCATTGGCGAGGACGGCAGCCTGACGATTCAGACCACGCTGGAGCCGCCGATGCTGCGCATCGAAGACGACGGGGCCGGCATTGCGCCCGAGGTGCAGCGCCGCCTGTTTACCCCGTTTTTCAGCACCAAGCGCGACGGGCAGGGCATCGGCCTGACTATGATTCGCGACATTCTGCTGCAGCACGGCTTCACCTTCAACCTCGAAACCACCCCGACTGGCACCACGGCCTTCACCATCTGGCTCACGCCGGAGCTGGTGAAGGCGTGACAGACGAAAGACGCTCGGCGCTAGTCCCCGGCTTCCAGGGTGAACAGCTGCTCGACCGGCTTGCCAAACACCTGGCTCAGCTTGAGAGCCAGCACCGTAGACGGCACGTATTTGCCCGCCTCCATGGCATTGATGGTCTGGCGGCTGACGCCGATGCGCTGGGCCAGCTCCTCCTGGGTGAGGCGCAGCACGGCTCTTTCCACGCGCAGGCTATTCTTCATGCAGAGCGGCTTTGGCACCGCGCAGCAGCACCAGGTGAAACCGCGCCAGAAACAGCAGCAGCGGGGTAAACATGGCGTACATCATCACCATGAAAAAGGGCATGCCGCTTACCAGCACAAACGCCAGCAGCAGCAGCGCATAGTAGGCGTACATGGCCCACAGCAACGACTCCAGCCGAATCTGGCCGATGTATTCGTCCTCGTGCTTTTCGCGGGAACAGGCCGCCAGCAGCCCACCGCAAATCAGCAGAATGGCGTACAGGTCGTGGTTGGCCCGTACCTGCCGCCCGTTCAGCGTATCGGGCAACTCGGCATTGCCGATGGGCGAAGGCAGCCAGGCCAGCAGATGGGGCAGGTGCAGCAGGTCGTACCACTCCAGCAGGCCCAGTACCAGGGCCACGGCGGCCAGTGCCAAGCCCAGGCGCTTGTAGCGGTGTGGAAATAAGTAGCGCGTCAGCATAATGAGAAGGAGAATAGGTGAAATACTCTCTAAATGTATTGTTTGTTTTACTTAATGTAAAGTATTCTTTACAAAATATATTGCATCCTGCCACAGAAGCCCGGTTGCAAGGCGGGCCGGTATGCTGGCTACCAAGGGCTGTCAGCAGAAGTCCGCAAGGGCATTTCTCCAACTGACAACATAAAAAAGCCGCTCCATTTGGAGCGGCTTTTCACAAAAACTAAGTCTGGATTCTGAGCACAGCAGCCAGCCGTAAGGACTACTGCCGGGGCGCACATTAGCGCACGATGGGCCGCGGGCCGGTATAGGCCTCAGCCGGGAGCAAGGCAAACAGCCCGGCCAGGCCCGTTGACTCGAACTGCTTGACCAGGTTGGGTGGCAGACCGCACAGAACCAGCTTGATGCAGGCATTCTGCAGGAGCGGAAGCTGCCGCAGCAGTGTCTGCTGGGCCCCCAAGTCGATGTGCGTCAGCTCCTGGCACAGAAGCCACACCTGCGTCGCCTGTTTGCGGACCGCTTCCCGCAGTAGCTCGATAAGCTGCTGGGCACATTGGCTGCCCTCACACTTACCCCGCAAACTCGCGACAAACATCGTGGGCTGCGACAATTTCAGAATATCCATTCCCGGTTCATTAGCGGCTTATGTTTCCTTTCACCGCAGGGTTGGCTACAGCAAAGAGAGGAACTCCGGCAAAGATACACCTGGGGAATAGGCTCGGATAGGAGGTAAATACCCCTTTGTAGGCCGAATTTATACGGAATCAGTGCCGCGCGTCCAAGTCTGCCGGAGTCTACCCGGCCGGCTCATCAACCGGGGCCAGATTGCTGTTGGCGGGACCAATGAGCAGCTTGCCCAGCGCGTCGAAGCGGGAGCCGTGGCAGGGGCAGTCCCAGCTGTTTTCCAGCCCGTTCCAGTGCACCACGCAGCCCAGGTGGGGGCAAATGGCCGAGCACTTGTGTGTCTGGCCTTTTTCGTCGCGGTACACGGCCACCTTCGTGATGCCCTCGCGCAACACCGCTCCGCTGCCGGGCTTGATTTCCTCTTCCTTCGATACGTCGCCGCCGGTGAGCAGCTCGGTGTACTCCAGGGCCACGTTCACGTTTTCGCGCACAAACTCATAGGCAGCGGCCGGTTTCAGCGTGATGCGGCCGGGGTCGTAAAGCTCAGCCCAGGGATTTTTTTGGCCCTTGATCAGGTCGGTAATAATCATGGCCCCGAGCGTGCTGTGCGTCATGCCGTGGCCCGAGTCGCCGGTGATGATGTACACGTTTTCCTTGTCCAGGGGGTTGGGGCCGGCATAGCCCAGGCTGTCGCTGGGCTCCTGCACCTGCCCCGACCAGCGGTAGTCCACGCTCTGCACCATGGGAAAATGCTCCCGGGTCCATTCTTCCAGGCAGCGCAGGCTTTCCTCGGGGTCGCCCTGCCCGACTTTGTGGTCTTCGCCGCCCACGATCAGCAGGTCGTAGGTGGGCGTGCCGCCGCGGGGGCCTTCCGTCACTTCCTGCAGCCTGATGTAGTGATAGGGGTCGGGCGTGTCCCAGTACAGGGCCAGGGTCACGGCGCCCTTCGGAATCCGGGCCCCGATGGCGTAGGTGCGGTAAGGCGCCTGTTTGGTGTGCATCACTACCCGGTCGTTGACGGGCGTATTGGTCGCCATTACCACCGCTTTGGCCGTCACAGTAGCGCCGGTAGCCACCGTCACAGTAGCATCGGTGCCGCCCTTCACTTCCGCCACGTGGGAGTGGGTATAGATCTGGCCCTTAAGCCGCACAATGGCCTCGGTGAGGCCGCGCAGGTACTTCAGAATGTGGAACTGGCCCTGGTTGGGAAACATCAAACACTCGCCCGTCCGGAAGCCTTTGGTGGGGGAGTCAGCCAGGCGCTGCACGCCCGTCAGACCGGCGCGGTGGGCGGCTTCCAGTTCCTCGTCCAACTCCTTGGGCTTGCCGTCTTTGGGCAGAAACAGGTAGCCATCCAGCCGGGTGAAGTCGCAGTCGATTTTCTCTTCCAGCACTATTTTCTCGATCTGGTCGATGGCACTGCCGTGACTTTCGGCGGCCAGGCGGGCTCCATCCTTGCCAAAGAGCTGCTCCAGGCGCGTGTAGCGGTCATCGAGGGCATTGGAGAGGTGGGCGGTGGTGCGGCCGGTTTCGCCACTGCCCAGCTCGCCGCTTTCCAGCACTATCACCTTTTGGCCCGCGCGCAGCAGCAGGTAGGCCGTGGTGAGGCCCGCAATGCCACCGCCCACCACCACTACATCGGTTTGGGCCGGCTTGGTAAGGGGGGAAAAAGTAGGCAGGGCCGGGCCGGTACCCAGCCACGACGAGAGCGTAGCGGCGGAAGTGCGTTGCATACAAAATGGGGTTAGTTGGAACCGGTACTACGGGCCCAACTCACCCGCAGGTTGCCTAGATAGCTGCTCCTGTTGAGCTTACCGGTGCATTTCGGGTGGGGTGGGCAGCTCATATTCCTCGCCGGCGGCCAGGAAGTGCAGCACCAGGTCGCGGATGGAAAAAGGCGTCTCGGGCGTGATGTCGTAGATGTTGGTGGCCGTGCAGCTGCTGCCCTCCAGAATAGTAACGATGCCGCTGCCGATGACTTCCAGCTTGTAGCCCTCGCGCACCACGACGGCCGTGTCTTCTTCCAGACCCACTCCCAGGCAGGTAGGGTTGGTGGCAATAATCTGGGCCATGCGCACGATGCGGCCCCGGGCAATGAAATGGGTGTCGATGGCTACGTCGTGCAGGAACTGCAGGCCGGTCGTAATGGCAATTTCACCCTTGCGCATGCCGGCATCGTTGCGGCCCTCATAAATCATGGGCGTCGACATGGCCGAGGCCCCGGCGCTGGTGCCCCCGATGACGATGGGCTCGTAGGTGTAGCGCTCCTTGAGGCGCTGCAGCAGCTGGGTACCCCCCAGAATGGCCGTCAGGCGCAGCTGGTCGCCACCCGTAAACCAGAAGCCGGCGGCCTCGTCTACCAGCTTCAGGGCATTCTCTTCGTTGGCGGCGGTCCGGTCCTGAATGTTGAGCGTTTCAACCCGGCTTACCCCCAGGCGGCCAAACACCTCGTGGTAGTCGTGCGCTGCCTCTTCGGGCACCGATGAAGCCGTGGGAATGACGACAATCAGCGGGTCGTTGCCGGTCAGCTCTTCCACGAAGCGGGTGAGGATGCCGTCAGGTACGAAATTGCGGTTGTTCGCCTGATTCGAGCCTTTTTCCGGCGCCTCGCCCTTGTTTTCGTGGCCCCCGACGGCAATCAGAGTGCCTTTAGGAATGGGACAGGTCTGACGATGGGAGTCGGGTGAGCTGATGGTTTTCTTCTTACGGCTGGGCATGGGCGGGGCAGGATAGGAATGAGGTGAACCGAACTTCCTACTACATGCGAGAAATGTGGCAAGCAGGTTGCACTTATCTATTCTATATCCTATTCTGGCCACCTTGTAAGCACAGCAGGGGAATATTTCCGGCAAAAGGTTCAACTCTGGCTGTAAGCCTCTTATACCCGCTGCGGCTAGCCATGCGGCAGACAGTACTACGGCTGTATCCGCATTTATGCGGGAGCAAAAATCCGTAGTAATAACCGGGTAAATCGGTAGTGGTGCCGCTGCCATTTCGGCGGGCACTGCCGCAGCCGCGCCGCGGGCCGTGCGGCCTCTGCCAGGCCTTATTTCACCAGCCCCTGATTGACGGCGAACTTGATGAGGGCGGCGGTGTTTTTAGCCTGGGTTTTCTCGATGATGTTCTGGCGGTGGGTTTCGATGGTGCGCTTGCTGGTGAAGAGCTTGTCGGCAATTTCGGCGTTGGTCAGCCCCTCGGCAATGAGCTGCAGCACTTCCAGCTCCCGCCCCGACAGCTCCGCCGGGTGCTGGTCGTGGCTGTGGTAGAGCTTGTCGGAAAGGTTCAGGGTGAGTTTACGCAGGGTTTCGAGGCCGATTTCGGTGCAAAGAAACGGCCGCCCCAGCGCTACCGTCCGGATTCCGTGGATGATTTCCGAAATAGCCGCGTTCTTCAGCACGTAACCTTTCGCTCCCGCGTCGAGGGCTTGGGCCACGTACCGCTCATGTTCGAGCATGGACAGCACCAGCACGTTGACGTCGGGGTATTGCGCCCGCAGCTTGGGCAGCACCGTGAAGCCATCCATGTCGGGCATGGTCAGGTCCAGCACAATTACCTCCACCGCCGTGGCCGCCAGTAAGTCCAGCAGCTGCTGGCCGGTGCCGGCTTCTGCTACCACCTCAAAATCGGGTTCAGCCGCCAGCATAGTCCGGATACCCTGTCGCAAAATGGTGTGGTCATCGGCGAGAATTATGCGTGTCATACAGAGCGGGAAAAGAAGGATAGCCAAAATGATAGAGTGCTAACAGGCCGAGGCAGCCAAGCCGTTCAGTGCTCCGCGTCAGTATTCGGAAAAGCACAAAAATGAATCCACTTATGATTTTGTCCAGTGCTGGGCACTAACGCCTTAGCGCTGGCAGGTAAGTAGGGTATTGCGTATTAATACGGATGGAATATCCCGCTGCACAGCTGTCCAACTCCGCCCCGCTATAAATACGGCTTTTGTAACAGCACCACTGGTTTGGCCTGGTTAAGACCGTAATATTGTTGTCTGTCGTCATCCGGCAGCTGCCAAGTGCCTACCCGGGAGGGGGCCAGGGAACGGACCAGGGTAAACGCCTGCTCTAAAATCCGCGTATTCGTCACGGACACCCTTAGAAAAGGAAGCCAGCGGGCAGCAGCCGAATTTTGCCCGCCTTGGGAATGAAATGTGTCGCCGTTAGTCTCTGCCATGATTCGAATTATTCTTACCGACGACCACGCCATTATCCGGGATGGTATTCGCTCGTTGCTGCGCGAAGAGCCCGACCTGGAAGTGGTGGGAGAGGCTGGCAACGGCGAGGAGTTGCTGGCCATGCTGCCCACTACCCCCGCCGATGTGGTGCTGCTGGACCTGAACATGCCCGGCATGGATGGCTTTGCCACTCTGGATGCTCTGCGCGAGCAATATCCGCAGCTGCGGGTGCTGGTGCTCTCCATGCTCGACCACGAGCGGTACGTGGCCCAGGCCCTCGACGCGGGAGCCCTGGGCTACACGCTCAAAAACACGGGCCGCAGCGAGTTAATTTATGCCCTGAATACAGTGGCCGCCGGTCAGCCTTTTCTGTGCACGGCCATCGGTATCGGGCTGCTGCGCAAGTTTCAGAGCCCGGAGCAGGCCGGCACCGAAGCCACCCGGGGTGGCAGCACGCTGTCGAAGCGGGAGCTGGAAGTGCTGCAGCTCATTGCCGAGGGGCTGACCAACGCCGAAATTGCCGACAAGCTCTTCACCAGCAAGCGCACCATCGAAACCCACCGCCAGAACATCATCGAGAAAACCCAGGCTAAAAACACCGCCGCCCTCATCAAGTTCGCCGTCAGCAGCGGCCTGCTACCAGAGTAAGCACCTTGCCGTAGCGGCCCATAAAAAAAGCCCCCTGAAAACTCAGGGGGCTTTTTTTATGGGGTGGCGTAAGAGTCGCCGAACCGGCTTATTCCCGCACCAGCTTTTGCATGACGTGCTTGTTGCCTTGCTGAAGCTTGAGTAGGTACACGCCCACGGGCAGCTCGTCGGCCGACAGCGGTGCGCTGGTGGTGCCGGCGGGCAGCACTACGTTGGTTTCCTGACGCAGTACGCGGCCCAGCACGTCGATGAGCTGCCAGCTTACGGGGCCGGCCTGGCCCGTGCGCACCAGCAGCGTGAGTGCTTCAGCCGGATGCGACGGGTTGGGGTATAGTTGCACATACAGACCCTCCGGCGTGCTCATCTTCACCGTGCGAACGGGGGAGAGGGAGCTGGTGCCGTCGGTATCTACCTGGCGCAGGCGGTAGTAAACCCGCTCGGCGGCGTAGCGGGCCACGTTCAGGTCGGTGGCTTTGTAGCGGGTAGCCTGAGTAGTAGTGCCACGGCCTTCCACGCTGCCAATCTTGCGGAATACCTTGCCATCGGCGCTGCTTTCGATGTCGAAGCGGGCGTTGTTGAGCTCCGAGGCCGTAGCCCAGCGCAACAGCACATCCTCACCCTGCAACTCGGCCGTAAACTCGGTCAGCTCCACGGGCAGCGGGGAACTGCCGAAGGTGCCGATAACGGTCTGGCTGAACGAGGTAACAGGGAAGCTCACCGTGCCAGCTGCCGCGTTGGCCGCCGTAGCCGAAATCGGGGCCTCGAAGGCTCCGTCGGCGTTGCTGCCGCGCTTGAACAGCTTCAGGTTGGCGGGGGTAGCGGCATCAGCGGCGCTGATGTCGGCGGCCGTGAGCGTATATGTCACGTTAGCCGAGGTAAAAGTGCCACCCGCATACTTGTCCACAATCCAGTAAGCCGGCGTGTAGGTCGTATTCAGACCAGTGGCTGTAGGCTGGGTGCCCAGGGGCTTGCCATCGAGGCGGAATACAACGGTTTCGGAGCTGCCCGTCACGCCCGTGAAGGCCATGCTGACGTTGGTGCCCGCGAAGGGGTAGGTCGTGTTGGCCGCTACCACCTGCAGGTTGCTGGTGCCGGAGCCCACCGCGGCGGTGCTCGTCACGCGCGTGGCGCCCGTCAGCGTCCCCACCGCGTTGCTGATAATGTCGGTGGTCGTGGTGCCGTTGTCGTTGAACTGCAGGTACGACACCAAGTTCGTTTCCGTACCGCTGAGCGTGAGGTGGCGCATGCGGCGGAGCTCTGCCTGGGGCAGCGTCCGCGTCCACTGGCTAATCTCGTCGATGTCGCCGGGGAAGTTGGCGCTGCTGGCAGCGGCCACGTTGCCCACGAAGTTGACGCGGGTGCCGGTCGGGGTGCCGCTGGCACTGGTGCTAAGTACCGATTCGCCGTCGAGGTAGATAGTCAGCGTGCTGCCGTTGTAGGTAGCTGCTACGTGGTGCCACTCATTGCTCGTAATGGTATTGGGGCTGGTTTCCCGGTTTACTGTGGCAGTGCCGGTGCCGAAGCCTGCTCCTACGCGGCCGTTGCCGGTCACGTAGAGGTAAGGCGCGGCCGAGTTGCCGATACCGTTGCCCAGCACGTAGTAATTAGTGCTACCCGTGCCAATGGCGGGCTTGATCCAGGCAACCTGCGAGTAAGCGCCGTTCGTGCCGGTGTTCAGCAGCGGCGCCGGGGTGGTGCTGGCGCTGAAGTCGGCATAGCCCGGCGTAGCATTCCCGACGAAGCGCAGGGCAGTGCCTGCAACCCGGCTGGCCCGCACAATCTGGCGGTTGCCCGTAGGAGCAGGGTTGGTCGGATTATACACAGTGCCGCTGATGGTCAGGCTGGGCACGGTCGCATCGAGCACGTTGCCTGCTGTTCCGTTGGCAGCCACATCATATACCAGCCAGAAGTAGTTGACTCCAGTAGCCAGCTGCTGCGTACCCGTGACGGCGAAGGCGCCATTCGGATTGGCTACCGCGCTGCCGAAGGGCGTGGTGGTAGCGAAGCTGCCGCTGGTACCCGTGTAGTACACGCGGGCCGCGTCGATATCGGCGGGGGCCGTAGTACCAGTGGTGGTAAACGAGAGCGACTGGGTGCTCAGAGGTGTGCCGGTGCCGCCGCCGATGGTAACGGCTAGGCGCAGCATTACCTGGTTGGTGCTGCCTGGCAATACGCTCTGAGTTGTGGGATGGTCGGCGGTGCTGCTGGTGTACACGGCCGGGCTAGCAAGCGTGATGGAGAACTGGGTAGCAGCGGTGTTGAAGTTGCCAGCCGCATCCTGAGACACGTTGGCGGGCACGTTGACCGTGGTGACGGCGCCTGGAGTCGCTGGCGTCACGTTGAAGGTATACGTCGTGCCCGAGCCGGAGAAGCCCGAAATCGTACCGTTGTTCACCGTTATATCACCGGCCACGAAGCCGGTCACGGTTTCCGAGAAGGTTACCGTGAAGGGAATAGGCGAGGTGTTGGTCGTGCTGCCGCTGGCGCCGGCCGAACTGCTGATGGCAACCGCTGGCCGTACCGCGTCTACCGTGAAGGTGTTCGTGTTCGAGTTGGCGCTGACGGCTGAGCCGGTGGTCTGAGCCGTGGCATACACCGTGTGAGAGCCCTGAGTTATGGCCGGCGTCTGGGTAATGGACCAGTTGCCGGTGCCATTGGCCGTAACACTGCCCATGGTCGTACCGTCCACGTAGACCCGTACCGTCGAGCCGGCTGGGGCCGTGCCGGTGTAGGTTGGCGTGGCCGTGTTTATCAGGCTGCCGTTGGCTGGTGCCGTCACCACCGGGGCGGCCGTTACTGGCTGCAGGTAGTTGATGGTAAACTGGGTGGCGGCCGTGTTGCCGGTATTATTGGCGTCCACGGCGCTATTGGCTGGTACGTTTACCGTCACGGCGCCGTTGGCGGCGGGATTCACGTTGAAAGTATACACCGTGCCCGAGCCGGAGAAGTCCGAAACGGTACCGTTGCCCACCGTCACATCGGAAGCCGTGAAGCCCGTGGCGCTCTGCGAGAACGTCACCGTAAACGGTATCGGCGCTACGCCGGTCGTGCTGCCCGAGGCGCCGGCTGTGCTGCTGATGGTGGCCGTCAGGGCCGGGGCCGTCACAGCGAAGGTAGCCGAGGTGAAGGGGGTGTACGTACTATTTGACAGGGGCTCAATGGTGCCTAGGAACACGTCGTTCGTTCCGTCGTTAAGGAACACATTCACCACTTGGTCACTCGGGCCGTTGTTGTTGCGCTGAATGGTTTGAAAATTCACCTGGTAGCTGCCCGTGGGCACGGCTAGGTTCTGGGCAATACTGCCCCCGTTACCACCAAATGTTTGCAGAATTCCGACAGCATCACCCTGCGCTGCGGTAGACCCAAAGCCGCTGTTGTTGCGTGATACCCCGGTATTCCCGCTGAAAGTCCAGGGCGCCGCCACTACCGTGGCAGCGTATTGAAAGCCGTTGGCCCCTACGTTGTTGGTTTCAAAGCTGCTGTTGGAGAGCCCGGCCGCAAAGGTCGTTCCGCCTTGCAGCACCTGCACCCCGTCCACGAAGGCTGTCACGTCGTTGAAGCTGCCACTGGCCGAGCCCGCACCGCGCAGGGTCAGCTGCGGAGCTGCCGCGAAGCTCTTGGTGATGGTATACTGTTCGCCGCTGGTGTAGGGCACGTTGGTCACCGTCGGCGTCATGCCGGTACTGTTCTGCACGTTCAGCCGCAGGGTGCCGCTACCGGTGCCCGTATTGACCGCCACCGTGTACGTCGAGCCTGAGCCCACTACGCTGCTGATGCCGGTGCCCGTCAGGCCACTGGTCGTCACGTTAAAGTTATTGACGGTTATACCCGTCACGCTAGCCGAGAAGACAACCCGGTAGCTCACCTGCGTCGTGGCCGTGGGCGAAGGCGTCAGGCGCGTCACCGAAACGACGGTAGCTGAAGGCTGGTTGTAGGTAATGGAGAACTGGGTAGCGGTGGTGTTAAAGTTGCCGGCTGCGTCCTGGGCCACGCTGGCGGGCACGTTCACCGTCGTGACGGTGCCGGGAGTCGTTGGCGTCACGTTGAAGCTGTAGCTGGCACCCGAGCCGGAGAAGGCCGAAATCGTACCGTTGCCCACCGTCACATCACCGGCCACAAAGCCGGTCACGGTTTCCGAGAACGTGACCGTGAAGGGAATAGGCGAGGTGTTGGTCGTGCTGCCGGAAGCTCCTGCTGTGGAGCTGACAACTACCGTGGGCCGTACCGCGTCTACCGTGAAGGTGTTCGTGTTCGAGTTGGCGCTGCTGGCCGACCCGTTGATGGCTGCCGTAGCGCGCACCGTATGGCTGCCCTGGGCCAGCGCCGTAGGCTGAACAAGGGTCCAGTCGCCGGTGGCATTGGCCGTCGTGGTGGTGGACAGTGCCACACCATCCACAGATACCGTTACCGTCGAATTTGCTAATGCCGTGCCCAGGTAGGTCGGCGTAGTCGTGTTTACGATGCTGCCATTCGCCGGAGCCGTTACTACCGGCGCAGTGGGCGTGGTAGTGAAGTTCAGCACGCTGCCGTAGGCGGTGCCGGCCGAGTTGATGGCGTAGGCCCGGACGTAGTAGCGGGTGCCGGGCGTCAGGCCTGAAATCGTCTCCGAAAAAGAACCGGTGCTATTCCCGTTGGTATCTTTGGTATCGGCGGTTGTGGGCGTCGTGTTGGTAGAGCTGTATACTACACCCCGCTCCGTCACGGTCGCGCCGCCGTCGGCCGTTACGTTGCCGCCCAGCACTGCGCTGGTGGTCGTAACGGTGGCCGGGGTGGCCGTAGTTACAGTCGGCGGCAGGATCTGCGTACCACTTACCTGTACCAGGTCGAAGGCAAGCTCTTCGTTGCCGTTGGGGCCTTCGGCTTCCAGACGGAAGTCGACGATCTGGCCGTTCAGGGCCGCAGGCAGGGCAAACGTGAAGTTCTGCAGGGCCGTGGTCAGCGTTGTGCCGGTGGGCGCGGTGCTCAGGTCGTTGGGGTTGGCATCCTGCTTCAGGGGCGTCTGGTTGGTCGAGCTGGCCTGGTCGGTGCTCCGGAACGAGCTGAAAATCACCCAGGGGCCGGTGCCGTTGCCGGTGCGGTAATACAGCTTGATGAAGCTGCTGCGCAGCCAGGTGCTGCTGGCGCCCAGCCGAATCTGAAACTGCAGGTTGGCGTAGGTGGTGGCGTTAATCTTCTTGGTCTGCCAGTAAGCCGTTTTGGGCGTGTTCGGGCTCGACGGGTTGCTCACGCCGCTGCCATAGAAGTAGAAGCTGCCCGCGGAGGGGCTGATGTTGGTAAACGTTACCGGGGCGGCCAGACCAGCGTAGGGCGTCACGTTGGTGCGCCGGAAGGTGGTCGTGTTGCTTTGCGCCGTGAAGTCGTTGGAGGCGTAGCGGGTGCCTTCGCCGTCGGTGGTGAAGTCCTCGATGTAGGGCGGCGTAGAAGCCGCGTCCAGGGCCGTGTTAATCGTAATGGTGCGGGTAACGGCGGCCGTGGTATTGCCCGCCGGGTCCGTCACCGAGAAGCCCACTGTGCGCGTCAGTTCCGACGCATCAACAATATCGGTGTTCTGGTAGGTCACCGCGCGTAGCGCGTTCTGCCACTGAGCCAGGGTGGCCGTCGAGTTGGCTGATGTCAGCGTCAGTGTACCGGTAGTTACGTCGAAGGCGCTGGCTACAATATTGCCCGTAGCAGCGGTACCCGTGAAGGCAAGTACATCTTCCGCCGCATTGAAGTTGCCGGATATCCGCACCCGGGCGCTGGTCAGCGTTGTGTTATCCGCATCCGATACGGTCAGGTTGCTGGTGATAACCGTGGCGGGAAATCCTTCATTATAGGTCAGGCTGGTACCCTCTATGTTGGCCAATACCGGCGCAACGTTGGTGCTGGCAGTACCCGTAATCATGATCTTGTCAAAGGCAAATTCCTCACTGTTGCCGGTCTGCGCAATATCAATGCGCACATCCAGCGTCGTGCCGGTGCCGATTACGTCGAAGGTAAAGGGCGTCAGCGTCGTCGTGAGCTGACCCACGTTGGTTCCGGAGGCGGGGTCGTTGGTCGAAATGCCGTCCAGTCCCACGTCCCGGCGCAGGTAGCCGGTGTTGTTGCCCGTGTCCGAGTCATCCCCCACAAACTGGCCGATGGTCACCCAGGTAGGATTGGTGCCCCCGTTGACGCGGGCGCTGATGCGGATAGTGTCGTCCCGCTCCCAGCGGGGTAGTCCTCCCACCGAGCCCGGCCCCTGCGGGTCGGCCAGCAATACCGTTACCTTCAGGTTGTTGAAGCCGGTTATCGTCGTTGGGGTGAGCTGCACGCGAGCCGCTTTCCCGGCAAGAGGAGCCGAGTTTTTTACGCCTTCGGAAGCCCAGAAGTAGCTTCCATCGATACCAGAAAGCCGCGACGAGGTGGTGTTGAAGCCCGCTGGCGTCGTGCCCTGCGTGTAAGTCGAGCGGAACGAGAAATTGTTGTTGCCCTGGGTGAAGGTGTTGGAGGTGTAGCGACCAGCAACGTTGTTGCCTTCGGTTTCAAACGACTCAGTCCTCGGCACCTGCGCCCACGCACTCAAGGCGTTCAGCAGCAGTAGTAGTAAGAGTATTCGTTGTCTCATGAGACAGTGGGTTAAGAGATGCGGAAAAAAGCTTAAAAATTCGGCGGCGGGGATTCTAGTAAGTAGTCCCGGTGGTCTGGTGCTGCGGGCGGCGGACGAAGCGGTAAGCTTACCCACGCACCACCGCAGTGATATTGGTTTTCAGCAACTGCTGCACTGTGTTGATGGTATCTTTCGTCAGGCTGGTTGCGGAGCTGGTGTCTGGAGAAGGCTCCCGAGCACTTCGCCGGCTTGCACGCCCATGCCGGCCAGCTGGGCACCCGTAAAGTAGCCTTCGTCGAGGGCCACGATATCGAGCTGGAGGAGCTGGCCCGCGCCGCAAGTCACCAGCAGGCCCTGGTCGGGCGCGGCCAGCACAATGGTGCCGGGAGGAGCTGGTACCGTCCCGGGCCGCACCAGCACGCTCAGCACCCGCAGAGGCTGGCCGCGCACCGTGGCCAGGGCGCCGCGGTTCCAGGGGTTAGCGGCCCGCACCAGGCGGCTGATTGTCTCGGCCGGCGCCTGCCAGTCGATGCACAGGTCGGCCAGGGCGGGGCGGGGCCAGTAGCGGGCGGCTGCTTCGTCCTGGGGCTGGTCGGGCAGGGGCGTTTCTCCGCGCAGGCCGGCCAGCAGCTGGCGGCCTACGCCCACAGCAGCCATGGCTAGCTGGGCCCGGTGAATGCCATGCGTGTCGTGGGGGCCGATGGGAACGGGCGTGGCCACCAGTACCGGCCCGGTATCGAAGCCGGCCTCCATGCGGTGGGCCGTAACTGCCCCGGCGGCCTCGCCCCGGCTGATCTGCCAGAACGTGGGCTCCGGCCCCCGGTAGCCGGGCAGCGCGGCAAAGTGAAAGTTGATGAATCCCTGGGGCGGCAGGGACAGCACGGCCGCCGGAATGCGCCACGGAAACATCAGCACCAGCACGGCCGTAGGCTGCAGCTCAGCCACCCAGGCCGTCAGCTCGTCCGCCAGGCCGGCCTGGGTCAGCCACTGCGGCGTGGTGCCACCCTGCGCGAGCAGCTCGCCCAGCTCCGCCGACTCGTCGCGCCCACTGGCGGGCACGGCTACCCCGGCCACGACGCCCTGAGCAGTCAGGTCTTGCAGCACGGGCCAGCCCAGACGGCTGCTGATGATAATGGCTAAGCGCATTGACACGGTAGGATTATTAGTATTGCTTGCAACCGGGCGAACAGTTGCCGGTGGGGCGGAAAGCTAGCTGCGGGAAGGGAATATGCCTTGGTAGGCAATGACGTAGTTGAGGGCCTGGTAGGGCATGCGGTTTTCGTGCGGCTGCCCACCTCCGGCGGTGGTAGTCGCACCCGAAATGGTGCCGCCCATGGCCGTGTTATTGGCGCCGTTGCTGTACTGGCTCAACGTGCCGATGGCGGGCAGCTGCAGGTTGGGGTTGCCTTCGTCCTGGTCGGGAGAGGTTTGCAAAGACCCCGTGAAAGGGTGCACGTGCTGGGGCATCTGCGCCGCCTGCAGCGCCACCGATTCCTGGCCGCCTACCTGGCCCAGTACATAGTTGCTGAGGCCGGGAGCCTGGCCCGCCCCAACTGGAATGCGGCTGCGCAGGTCGGGCAGGGCGAAGGTAGTGGTGCCGTTGCCGCCGTAAGTAGTGCCGAGCAACGAAAACAGTGCCTGGTTTTGCTGAATGGAAAGCAGCTGGCCATTGCAGAAATACCAGCCCTTGGGGGCGTAAGGGATGGTAACGGGGCGAATCTCGCCGAGATATGGTTCGTCCATGAGACAGTAGAAAGCAAAGTCAGGTGAAAGACAAGCGCAGTAGCTGCTGCGGGCTAGGGCTGCGGCGGGAAGATGCCCTCCGTGCAGATGATGTAGTTCAGCGCCAGTACGGGCTGAATGTTCGGGTGCGACTGGCTGCTGCCGGCTCCCTGCGTTTGGCCGGTTACGGCATTGGCGGCCAGGTTCCGGCCGGCCGTGGCCGTGTCGGAGTAGAGGGCGGCAGAGCTGGGGCCCGGCAGGTTGGCAGCGGGCGTGTTGCTGGCGGTGCCGGCCGTGGTAGCCCCGATCGGCGACGAGAAGGGGTGCGTGTGGGGCGGAAGCTGGGTGGCTATCAGCGTCACATTTTCGGAGCCGCCCGTTTGGCCCGGCTGGTAGGTCGAGAGACCGGGGCCGGGCTGGCCGGCCTGGGCGCCCGGTACTATCCGGCTTTGCAGATTGGGCAGGGCAAAGGTGTTCTGGCCGTCGCCGCCGTAGGTGGTGCCGATTACGTAGAACAGAGGCTCGTAATTAGAAATGGCCTGCAGGCTACCATCACAAGGTAGCCAGCCAACGGGGGCAAAAGGGAAGCCAACGGTGCGAATTTCGCCTATGTAGGGTGTTGCCATGGTATAGAAGGTGGCTTAAAGTAGAAGGGAAGAAAGATCGTGCGCAGTTATGGGCGCTGAGGGAAGATTCCCGTGTAGGCAATTATATAGTTGAGCGCCAGGTAGGGCATGCGGTTTTCGTGGCTGTTGCCGCCCCCGGTAATGCCCGTAGTGCCCGCCAGCATGGTGCTGGCCATCTGCCCACCGGCCGCTATAGCCTGCCCGTACTGCTCGACCGAGTTGGCGGCGTAGTAGTTGCCCGTAGGCTGGGTCTGGGTGCCGTTATTAGCCGAAACCGGCACCGTGCCGCCGCTGAGAGTGTGGAGGTGCGCCGGCATCTGCGCGGTCGTCAGCGTCACGGCTTCCGTACCAACTATGCTTCCCTGCGGATACGCCGACAAGCCTGGTCCCTGGCCCTTGCCCACAACGGCACGCCCACGCAAATCGGGTAGAGCGAAGGTAGTCCGGCCGTCGCCGCCGTAGGCGACGCCTAACAGCGAAAACAGCGCTGTGTATTGCTGAATAGGCAGCAATTGCCCCTGGCAGAAAAACCAGTTGCGGGGGGCGAAGTTGAGCGCTACCAGGCGGATTTCGCCAACAAAAGGATCCATGAAAGTATAATTGAGGTAGATGAACAAGCCCCCGGCACCGTGCCCAGGCCTTCGAAATCAAGCAGTGAAAGGAAGTGGTCGGGCCGGCCCTATGCAGTGCGGCTGGCTCGGGACCGGGAATGATGCAGCAGGCGCAGGTCGGTGCCGGCACTGACGCTAGCCGGCGCGTTGGCTATCTTGATGGCAATCAGGCAGCCCGGCAGGGTAGGAGCGTTTTCGAGCGTGGTATCGGCTGCAGCCGGCTTCGGAAACATGGTTTCGCTCACGTCGGGCAGAGCGAAAGTCGTAGTGCCGTCGCCGCCGTAGGTAGTGCCGATGATGGCAAACAAGGCCGGGTGCTGACTGATGGGCAACTCGCGCCCGTCGCAGATGACCCAGCCTTGGGGCACAACAAAATCAGCTAGCATTCGTACCATGCCAATGTACTCCTCACCGCCCACCAGCGCTGAGGCCGGCACGGGTGCGGCTGGCGCGGGAGCGGCCAGCAGGGCAGCAGGGGCCGATAGCAGGCTGGTGCCAAGTAAAGCGCTCAGGCCTTTCAGCCAATGGCGGCGGGAGGCAAGGCGAGGTTGACGGGAAGCAAGTGTGGTGTGAGTAGAGGGTATTCCCATACTAGAGGGTTAGTGCTGAAGTGAAATGTCGCGGGAGGGTGTATGCAGAAGGTGGTGCGGCGGCCAGGATAAGCACCTAGCAGCGCGGAACTATGCCAGAAGAGGAAAGCGTGCCAGCCAGGAACCAGCGGGTAGATAGACAGATAGCAATAGCGGGGCGGGGAAGCAGCCTGAGAAGCAAAACAGTGGTAGTAAGCGCCGAGCCAGCAACAGCTGATTCAGCTGGGAGGAAAGCAGTAGCGAATAGAGCAAGAGGAACCGCGCCCGTAGCTGAGCGCGAAGCAAATTTGCGGAAAGAAAACGAGTTTTAATAGTATTCTGGCAATATTCATATCTATTATCCTGTCGCGCTTGCCGACGGCGTATGGACGGGCCTAAACCACCGGCCAGGCAAACTGCAAAAGTCAATTGCTGCTACCGGCAAGACGCGCCAAGAACCCTGACTGTCAGACAAAACAGCAGGGACGGGAGCAGTAAGAAGCGGTAGTTAGCGCGCGGCCTTCGCCAACGCGTGCATGGCGGCCCGGGCCCGGGTTTTGACGGTGCCCAGCGGTACTTGCAGCTCATCGGCTACTTCGGCCTGGGTGAAGCCGCCGAAATACAGCAGATCAATGATTTTGCGGTCATTGGGCTTGAGGCACATTACCAGCTCCCGCAGGCCCACGTGTTCGGGCTGGAAGCCGGAGGCGGCCATCTCGTAGCAGGCGGCGCTTTTTTCCAACGGCTGGGTTTTCTGCCGCTCGTGGTAGTGCCGGGTCCGGATACAATCGATAGCCGCGTTGCGGCAGATATTCAGGGCCCAGGTGAAGAGGCGGCCCCGGTTGGCGTCGTAGGAAGCAAAAGACGACCAGATTTTCACCATACTTTCCTGCAGCGCGTCCTCGGCCAGGGACTCGGAGCGGACGATTCGCAGGATAACGTTATACAAAATATGGCCATAGTTATCATAAAACAGCGTCATAGCTGCCTCATCCCGGGCGTAGAGCCGCTGTACTAACACATTTTCACTAACTGGTAGCATTCAGGCAATACGGATAAATCAGGATGGGGCTAGGACAGGACAGAGCAGAGGCCGGGCGCTGCCAACACGTGGTAGCATCCCAAGGGAATACATAGCAACCGGCAAAGGGCCTCGTTTAGGCGTAGTTAGCAGTATACTATCCTGGGAGCAGGAAGTTGTTGGACGGCGGGGCTAGTCGTTGGAATGCTTTTTTAGCCCGCTAAACCGTTGGTTGTGCTCTTTAAAACTTTGCCTTTTCTGAATATATTACAAAATGCGTATCGTCGTGGGCTGGCAAAAAGAAACCCTGCTTACTAGGAGCAAGCAGGGTTTTTGGTGGTAGCCGCGACGGGAATCGAACCCATATCAAGCGTTTAGGAAACGCCTATTCTATCCGTTGAACTACGCAGCCAGCGGCAAGTATTAGGGCAAAGGTAACGGGAAAGCAACCTACAGCCCAAACCTGCTTCTCTCTGGCTTGCGTATAGGCCGCTAGCTTACTTTCTGATTCCTCTCTGGTTTTTCTATGGGTGTACTGGATGATATACGGACTGCCCGCCGGGCGGCCGGCAAACGGCCCGCAGCCGGGCCCGTGGCCCCCGCCGACGACGGCATGGTGCCCGCCCTGCTGTTCATTCCCGATATCAGCGGCTTCACCCGCTTTATTCAGGAGTCGGGCAGCGTGCTGGCGCCCCAGCTCATTGCCGACCTGCTGGAAATACTGGTGGAAGCCAACACGCTGAACATGGAAGTCAGCGAAATTCAGGGCGACGCCATTCTGTTTTACCGCCTGGGCCCGCCGCCCACGGTGCAGGAAGTCGTGACCCAGTGCCGGCGCATCTTCCTGGATTTCCAGAACTACGTGCGCCTCGTGGAGCGCGACCTGGACTCGGAGCTGAGTGCGGCCCTGCGCTCCCACGATCTGACCATCAAGATCATCGTGCATTTCGGGCAGGTAAGCGTGGCCCAGATCCGGCAATTCACCAAGCTGATGGGCCGCGACGTGATTGTGGTGCACCGCCTGCTGAAAAACAACGTGACCGGCAACGAGTACGTGCTGCTCTCCGACGGCTACCTGCAAACGCAGTCGGCCACGGATATTGCCCGCAGCTTCTCCTGGACGCGCCTGCTGCGCGGCACCTGCCTCTACGACTATCTGGGCGAAATCTGCTACCGCTACGCGTATCTGTCGCCGCTGCGCCTGCTGCTCAACGAAGAAGGCAGCAGCCACCGGGGCCACCGAGGCGCCGATGGCAACGCCCTGAAGGTGATGAGCACCTTGCACGTGCCGGCCGCTTATGCCCTGCGCGTGCTCAGCAACTTCCGGCTGCGGGCCCACTGGATGCCGGGTGTGAGCCAGGTGACCTATGACCTGACCAAAGCCGGCCGCCTAGGCACCAGCTACAAGGTAAACTTGAACCGCGGGCAGATTGACTTCCAGACCGTGCAGCGCTTCGAAGACGCCGACCGCATCGAGTACGTTGAGAAAATCTCGCTATTCCGGCTATTTCCCAATTCCTTCCTGTTCTGCTTTATCGAGGCCGTCGACCAGCGCTCCTGTCTCGTGACGCTGGAGTTTCGCTACGGCTACATTGCCAGCCCGCACGCCCTCATTCGGTTCGGGCAGCTGCAGCGCATGCGCCGGTTTATGGGCCAGTCGATGGCGCAGTTTGCTCGGCTCAGTGAGCGAATGCACCAAACGCGCCAGGTGGAGAAAAGCGGCTAAGCGGCCCCAACTTTGCACAGAAAAGCCCCGCCAGTATGCTGACAGGGCTTTTTTTGCTTCCGAATGTCGCTACGATTTGTAGAGCAGCACGATGCCAAACGACAGCACCGTCAGAATCAGGCCCACCATGAAGATGGTGTAGCTGATGCGCAGCAGCCGGTATTTGCGGGCCAGCACCTCGCCCAGGTAGTAAATATCCGTCACCATGTTGGTGTAGAGGTTGTCCTTGTTGCGCATCAGGCCCGTCATGCCGCTCTGGAAGTCGTCGAGGCTGAGCTTGGTGAAGTTGCCGAAGAAGAGCAGGTTCACGCGGCGGTTGGTGGCCACCTGCGGGCTTTTCTTGAGCCACTTAAAGCTCGTCACGTCGGGCTGGGCCGAGAGAATGGCCGACACCACCGAGCCCAGGGCCGTAGCCAGCAGAATGCCCATGGGTACCGTCAGTACGGGGTTACGGGTGAAGGCCGGGCCGATGGCCGTAGTTTTGGCTCCCAGGTAGGTGATGATGACCGACATAATCACCGCGTTGAGGCTAATCATCATGCTGGCCTTCTTGTCGGCCATGTCCGAGAGTTTGATGTGGTTGCTGTAGGTGGTCCGAAACATCGTTTCGACGCCCCGCTTGCCCTCGGCGAAGTTGCCGACTTCTTCCTGCTCGCGCTTCTTCTGCTTTTTCTCGGTTTTCTTCAGCAGCTTGCGCTGGTCCTTGAGGTTTTCCTTGAACTGCTCCTTGTAGCGGGCCTTGGCCACATCGGTCAGGAACTTCGAGGAGAGCAGGTAGTCGAGTTGGGTTTCGGCCCATTCCACGCTGTCGTAGCTTTTGCCCAGCACGGTTTCCCACTCGGCGCGCAGCAGCTCGCCGTTGGCAAAGAAATCTTCGCGGCCCATGCTGCTCAGGTCGGCATCCACCATGAGCTGCTGCAGCTCGGTTTTGGCCTTCTCGTCGCGGTGCGTGGCTTTGATAATGTCCTTGACCACGGCCGTGCGGTCGGCGGGGTAGCCCTGGCTGTGCAGCCACTGCTCGGCCAGCTCCATGCTGCGGAACTCGTGGCCGTCGTACACTTCCGTGTAGCCCGTGTCGTGAAACCAGGCGGCCAGCACCAGCGCTTCGAGGTCTTCGCCGCTTAGCTCACTGGCCTCGCCCAGGGCTTTGGCCTCTTTCACGGTGCTAGCCGTGTGTTTGAAGGAGTGATATACTAATGGCTTGGGCAGCTTTTCCTCGAACAGGGTCGTGATATAGGCTTTGGCCTTTTTCAGGATTTCGGCTTTGGCCGGTTTTAGAGTCTCAGTAGTTTCCATGTGGCGGAAGTAATATGGGGCGGGTAGCGGTGCGTGCCGGCCCCGTATGGGCTTAGAACGCGAATTGCACAGTGAAGTTTTTGCCACCCCCGAGCCCAACCGTAGCCGGACGGATTGCGTAGGGCAGCGCACAGCCTGCCAACGCCCGATGCGCGCTGCCGTATGCTAGTATTCTACGGCTTTCTAGTCTGGGTTCAGGGTGCAGCTCCCTCTTTTTCTATCATACCTCCCGCGCTGCTTTTACGTTCATTGCTTCTATATGAGAAGACCTTTTCTGCTCGGTTGTTTTCTGCTTCTGCTAAGCGGCCTGCATCCTGCCTTTGCCCAAAAATCTCAAACGCCCCGCCCTGCCAAGGTCAATCTGAACCACGGCGGGGAAAACTGGGAAACTAAAACGCCCCCCGATAGCAGCCGCATCCGCTACTCCATCTTCCTGATCGGCGACGTGGGCAAGCCCGTGAAAACCGCCGACGGCGGCGAACCGTCCCTGAATTTTCTGCACAAGGAAATTGTGAAGGCTGGCCCGAAAAGTACCACGATATTTCTGGGCGACAATATTTACGAGTACGGCATGCCCCGCGAAGGCGCCTACGACCGCAAAGAGTCGGAGGAGCGCATGATTGGGCAGCTCGAGTCGCTGCGCGGCTATGCCGGCGAGAAATACATGATTCCGGGCAACCACGACTGGAAGCAGGGCCAGGCCGGCGGCGTCGACCAGGTGAACCGCGAGCAGGCCTTCGTGGAAAACTACCTGACCAGCGACTCAGCCGCCTTCCCCTTCACCGGCGACTTTTTCATTCCGCGCGACGCCTGCCCTGGCCCGTTTGAGGTGCGCCTGCAGGACGATATCTTGATGATTGCCATCAACTCGCAGTGGTTTCTGCAAACCAACGGCGAGCGGCCCTACGGCAACAACAGCGGCTGCGGCGTGGCCAACGAAACCGATTTCTTCACCCAGCTCGAAGACATTATCCAGCGGAACCAGAACCGCAACATCATGGTCATTGCCCACCACCCGATTTTCTCGGATGGTATTCACGGGGGCTATTTCACCCTGGCCGACCATTTCTTCCCACTATCCATCGTCTATAAGTACGCGTTTCTGCCCCTGCCCATTCTGGGCTCAGTCTACCCATTTGCCCGCAAGTACGGCGGCATCAGCCAGGACATTCCCCACCCGCAGTACCAGGCCTACAAGAAGGGCCTGATGGAGATTTTCGACAAGTACCCCAACATCATCTACGCCTCGGGTCACGAGCACAACCTGCAGTATTTCAAGGTGAATACTATGCACCAGATTGTGAGCGGCTCGGGCTGTAAAACCCAGCACGTGCGCCCCGGCAAGAGCGGCGACGCCATCTTCTCGGACAAGGAGAAAGGCTGGTCGCGGGTGAACTACTACGACAACGGTGAGGTCTGGACCGAGTTCTGGGTACCCAACGATAAGGGAGAAAGCGGGCGTCTGGTGTTCCGTACGCCCCTGTATGCCAAAGCCACCCAGGAGGTAGCCGCTATTCAGGAGGTCAAGAATATCAAGCGCCCCAACTACGCCGACAGCACCATCACGCTGGCCGTCAATAAGAACTACGACGAGCGGGGCAAGTTTCACCGTTTCCTGTTCGGCGAGCATTACCGCAAGGAGTGGGCCACGCCCGTTACCTTCCCCATTCTGGACATGGCCACCGAGCGCGGCGGCCTGGAGCCCTACAAAATCGGGGGCGGCAAGCAAACCGCCTCGCTGAAGGTGCGCAACGAGGAAGGCCGTAACTACACCCTGCGCGGCCTGAACAAAGACCCCGCCGCCGTGCTGCCCGAAGCCCTGCGCGAAGGCGCAGCCAAGGACATTCTGCAGGACCAGATTTCGGCCCAGCACCCGTTCGGCGCCTTTCCGGTGTCAGTGCTCGGCACGACGGCCGGCATTCTGCACACCAACCCCAAGCCGGTGTACATTCCGCAGGACCCGTTGCTGGGCCAGTACTACGAGCGGTTTTCGAACACGCCGGCCATGATTGAGGAAGATGCCAAAGACGACCAGAGCAATGTAGAGTCGCTGGGCAACGCCGAAAACCTGGTGGGCACCGACAAAGTGATGGAACGGCTGATTGACGACAACGACAACCGCGTCAACGAGAAAGCCTTTGCCCGCTCCCGCCTCTTCGACATGTGGATCGGCGACTGGGACCGGCACGAGGACCAGTGGCGCTGGGCCGAAACCAAGGACAAGGAAGGCGACCGGAAATTTACGGCCGTGCCCGAAGACCGCGACATTGCCTTCTTTAAGGGCGACGGACTGCTGCCTTACCTGGCTTCGCGCAAGTGGGCCATTCGCAACTTCCAGAACTTTGGCTACGACTACGCCGACTACAAGGGCCTGAACCTGACGGCCCTGGCCAACGACCGGGTGTTTCTGGCCTCGGTGACCAAGGAAGATTGGGTGAAGATTGCCGAAAAGATGAAGGCTGACCTGACCGACGCCGAAATCGAAAAGGCCTTCCGCTCGCAGTGGCCCAAGGAAATCTTTGACCTGCATGGCCCCGAAATCATTGCCAAGCTCAAGAGCCGCCGCGACCTGCTGCCCCAGCTGGCCAACGACTACTACGCCACGCTCAACAACATCGTGGAAGTGAAAGGCAGCTCCAAGCGCGAGAAGTTTGAAGTGGAGCGCCTGGCCGGCGACAAAACCCGGGTGAAGGTGACCAAAATCAACAAGGAAGGCCAGCTGACCAAAACCCTGTTCGATAAAACCTTCGACAAGGAAACCAAGGAAATCCGCATCTACGGCTTCTCCGGCCAGGATATTTACAACGTCACGGGCCAGGCCAAGGGCGGCTCACTGCTGCGTATCATCGGGGGCACCGACCGGGACTCGATTACCGACAACTCCCGCGTGGGCGGTCTGGGCCACCGCACTCAGATTTACGACGCCGACACTGGCAACGTCATCAACGGGGGCAAGGAAGCGCGCCTGCGCCTGCAGCCCGGTATCGAGGTAAGCCAGTACGACACCCACCCCCGCACCGACCGCAAAGACTACAGCCTGAACTACTTCGGGCCGGCGCTGTACTTTGGCTACAACATCGACGACCGGCTGTTTTTCGGCGGCGGCGTAACCTACCGCACCTATGCCTTCCGCAAGGCGCCCTTCTCGACCGAGCAGACCCTGGCGGCCAACTACTCGCCTTCGCAGCAAGCCTACAACGTGCGCTACAACGGGCAGTTTGTGGACGTGCTTGGCCGCTACGACCTGTTGCTCAATGCCCAACTCTACGGCCCGCAGCTGCTGTACAACTACTTCGGCGAAGGCAACGACACCCGCAACGAGCTGCTGGGCTCGGATGACCGGGTGCGCAACCGCGACATCAACGACACCTACCGGGTGCGCTTCTCGCGCTTCTATGCAAGTCCTGTGCTGGAGCGCGACGTGTTCAGCTTCCTTAAAATCGGTGTGGGCCCGCAGTACGACCAGTTCCACGTGGAGCGCAACCCCATCGGCAGCCAGATTGCGGCCGGCCTCAATGAAAACAACAACGGCCGCGAGGGTACGGCCGCCGTGGGCATCCGCTCCTCCGACTTTGGTATGAACCGCTACCTCGGCGCCCGGGCCTATTTGAACATCGACGCGGCCAGCTCGCCCAAAAACCCCCGCATCGGGTTGCGCTGGTACAACGAGGTACAACAGAACTACCAGCTCAATGCCGAGCAGCTCCGCTTTGGCCGCATCACCTCGGAGTTCCGCTTCTACCTTACTCCCAACTTCCCCTTCCAGCTCACGTGGGCCGGCCGCGTGGGTGCCGCCCGCAACTGGGGCGACTACCGCTTCTACCAGGCCAATACGCTGGGTGGCACCACCAACCTGCGCGGCTACCGCCGCACGCGCTTTGCGGGCCGCAGCACCGTGTATGCCAACGCCGAAGCCCGCCTGCAGCTGTTCACCTTCAACGCTTATCTGGTGCCCGGCAAATTTGGTATTCTGGGCCTGGCCGACGCGGGCCGCGTGTTCTCGCCCTATGATACCCGCTCGGGCATCGATGCTTTCCACACCGGCTTTGGCGGTGGCGTCTGGGTCGATGTGCTCAAGCAGGCCGTTATCAACGCCACGTACTCGGTCGGGGAGGAAAAGCTGGTTTTCGTCGGCTTCGACTTCCTGTTTTAAGCCGAGGGTTTCTTGGCTCCGCAACGCCCCAGGCAGCTTGCCGCACGCAAGGTGTCCGGGGCGTTTTTTCTGGTTCCAAAATCAATCCTCCGGCTGAGGTTTTCAGTCCATCCTTTTCGGCTTAAACACGTTTAGAAACGCGTATGCCTCTTTCGCGAAACCTTCGCGCTTTTACCGCCATTCATGAAGACTCGCTACGTTTTGCCAACTCCGCCCTCCCTTTGCCGCTTGCTGCTTTCGGCCGGCCTCAGCAGCCTTGCCCTGGCCGCCCAGGCCCAGGTGACGCCCACCACGCCGGTTTACCCCTTGCCGGCACCCATCACCACCGATACCACCGCCGCTGACGCCCAGCAGTTTGCCACACCCTCGGTGGTGGGGATGGGGCCCAGCAAAGGCCTGATTTTTCACTACGAGCGGGTGCCGCGCTTCAACGTAGCCACCAACGGACAGAGCGTGGGCCTGGCCGACTATAACACGCAGGCGACCAAGAATGCCCGGCTGGTCATCAAAGGGTACATCCCGATGCTGAACAACCCGCACCTGAAGCTGATTCTGGGGGTAAACTACGAGCGGGAGGAGTTCCAGTTCCGGGACCGGCCCACCGGTTTCGAGCTGTACGACAACATCGAAAACAAGGGTCTGAAAACCCTGGGCACCCAGCTGGCCGTTATCCGGCCGGTAAACGAGGTGAACTGGTACATCTTCCGGGTGAAGGGCGAGCTGAGCGGCGACTACACCTCCTCGGAGCTGAACATAACCGATTACCTGCGCGTATCGTCCGAGTTTCTGTACGGCTGGAAGCGCAGTCCCATGTTTTCGTGGGGCGTAGGCGTGCAGCTGGGCTACACGTTTGGGCGCTTTAGTCCGTATCCGGCCGTGCTCTACAACCGCACGTTCAACAAGCGCTGGGGTATTGAGGCCCTATTTCCGGCCCGCGTAACGGCCCGCTACAACGCCTCGCCCAAGTCGCTGTTTTTTGCCGGCTACTCCGTCGATGGCCTGAACTATATCGTGAAGCAGCGCACTCCGCTGGTGCGCAAGCTGGAAAATGGCCAGGTAGACCGCGGCAAAGTAGAGCTGCGCACCCTGGAGCTGCGCGAAACAGAAGTGAAATTCCGGGCCCGCTGGGAGCGGGAAATCTACGATTTCCTCTGGTTTGGGGCTGAGGGCGGCTACCGCTACAACTACGCCTTCGACGCCTTCGACCGCACCAACGCCGACCGGGAGAAAATCATCGACAGCAAGTTGGCCAGCGCCCCTTATGCCAGCCTGGAGCTATTCATTGTACCGCCACGCAAGTTCCTGAAGCGGCAGTAGCCGGTAGTTACTCAACCAAAAAGGCCAGCTTTCCGCGCGGAAGGCTGGCCTTTTTTAGCAGGCGTCAGTTTTGGCGTTGCTTACGGCTTGGCCGGGGCTTTGCGGCGGCGGTTGCCGAGCTTGCGCAGGTACTCGTAGGTTTCAAACTGCGCCCGGATGGGTTTGGCGTTGGGGTCGTCCTGGCCCAGGAAGTTGTTGTGGTAGTCGCGCGACTTCACGTTGTCCTGGCGCTGCAGGTCCAGCAGGTGGCGCACCTCGGCCCGTAGCTCGTTGTTGTAAATCGGGAAGGCTACCTCCACGCGGCGGTCCAGGTTGCGGGCCATCCAGTCGGAAGAAGCCACGAATACCTTTTCCTGGCCGTTGTTGCCGAACACGTATACCCGCGCGTGCTCCAGGTAGCGGTCTACCATGCCGCGCTGCTGAATGTTGGTGCTCTGGCCTTCGAGCTGGGGCACCAAGCAGGAAATACCCCGGATCAGCAACTCTACCCGCACGCCGGCCTCACTGGCATCGTAGAGCTTACGGATCATCCGCTCGTCCTGCAGCGCGTTCAGCTTGAGAATGATATAAGCGTCCTTGCCGGCTTTGGCCAGCTTGATTTCCCGGTCGATGAGGGCATTGAGCTGCTCGCGTAGCTCGAAAGGCGCCACCAGCAGGTGCTTAAAGCCGGATTTGGGCTGCCGGTCGTGGAAATAGCGGAACACCTCAGCTGCCTCGTTGGTCAGGCGCGGGTCGCAGGTGAAGAGGCCGTGGTCGGCGTAGATACCGCTGGTGACTTCGTTGAAGTTGCCGGTGCTGAAGTAGGCGTAGTGGCGGTTCTGGTCGTCTTCGGTGCGCGTCACGAGCAGCATCTTGCTGTGGACCTTCAGGTCCGGAATGCCAAAAATGACGTTAGCCCCGGCCTTCTGCAGCTTCTCGGCCCAGTACATGTTCGATTCCTCATCGAAGCGTGCTTTCAGCTCGACGACGACCGTGACCTGCTTGCCCGCCTTCACGGCTTTAAGCAGGGCCTTGGCCACTTCGCTCTTGCCCGCCACCCGATACAGCGTGATGCTGATGGCCGTGACCTGCGCATCGGCGCCGGCCTCGGTGATAAAGCGTGTCACGTAGTCGAACGACTGGTAGGGCAGGTGCAATAGATGGTCGCGCTCGGCAATGGCGGCCAGCATTTTGCCGGCCGTGCGAGGCAGCGTGGGGTGGGGCAGGGGGGGCTGTTCCTGGTACTTCAGCTCGTTGAGGCCCAAATCCGGAAAGCCGAAAAAGTCGCGGAAGTTGTGGTAGCGGCTGCCCTCTACCAGCTCATCTTTGCCAATGCCGGTTTTCTGCATCACGGCCCGCAGCACGGCTTTGGGCATTTCCGGGTCGTAGAGCAGGCGGGCCGGGTAGCCAGTTTCGCGCTTTTGCAGGCTGCTTTTAATCTTGGCCATCAGGTTGCCCGATACCTCTTCCTGAATGTCCAGCTCGGCGTCGCGCGAAATCTTGATGGCGTGCACTTCCACCTTCTCGTACTTGGGGAACAACTCGGCCGCGCAGCACCGCACCACATCGTCCAGGAACATCACATAGCGCTCCGGCCCTTCGGCCGGCAGCTCCACGAAGCGGCTGCCGTGGCGCTTGGTCGGCAGCTCGATGGCCAGCACCCGCTCCTCTTCCAACCTCTTCTTTTCCTTCACCGGCTGGGTGAGCAGCAGGGTAAGGTATACCGTCTGGTCTTTCAGAAACAGGTGGTGCAGGTTGTCGTCCAGAATCACGGGGGACAGCAGATCCTGCACTTTCTCCCGGAAATACTGATGCACCCACTCGCGCTGGCCGGGGCTCAGGTCGTGCTCGGCCACGAGGTGAATGTGCTGGCGGTCCAGCTCGGGCAGGATGTCGTTGCGAAACGTGTCGCCGAACTCCTGCTGCTGCCGCTTCACTTCGTCGAGCAGGTTCTTAAGCTGCTCGCCGGGGTCTTCGCCCAGCTTGGCGCGGGTTTTCTTCTTGAGCTTCACCAGGCGGCGCAGCGTAGCTACGCGCACCTTAAAATACTCGTCGAGGTTCGAGGAGAAAATGGCCAGAAACTTCAGGCGCTCCAGCAGCGGAACATCGGGGTTCTGGGCTTCCTGCAGCACGCGGCGGTTGAAGGTAAGCCAGCTTAGCTCGCGGTTGAGGAGCACCGGGGCGCTTTTTTTCGTTGATTCCATACGGGGTAAAGGCAGAACTGCGGCCCCGGCAGGTGGGGGGCCACCGTCAGAGGTACGCAATTCGGATGATTCAGTAGGCGTGCTTACTCCGGCTGGTTGCGGGGGTAATCGAAGAAGTAGAACTCGGCGTTGTGGCGGTCAATGTCGGCCCAGTTGGCGCAGTTGAATTTGATGCACACAATGGCGGCCGTGGGCAGCTCATTCAGGGGGCTGGGCGAAACGACGTTGGCAAAGTCGGTGATGGTCGGGTTGTGCCCCACCAGCAGCACCGACTGCGTTTCGTTGGGCAGCTCCCGCACCACCTGCACCAGATCGGGCACCTCAGCGTGGTAGATACTTGCGATAATCTGAATCTGGCCATGCGGATACTCCAGCTCCTTGGCCACCAGTGCGGCCGTACTCATGGCCCGCACCGCCGGCGAGCTGACCAGCAGATCGAGGTGAATGCTGCGTTTGGCCAGGGCCTGGCCCATGCGCGGGGCATCAGTGCGGCCCCGGTCGTTGAGGGGTCTTTCCTGGTCGCTCAGGTCGTCAAAGTTCCAGCTCGATTTGGCGTGGCGCATCAGGTACAGGGTCTTCATAGAAGGCGCGTCGAAAGGTGGGCAGGCCTCTTTACTGTTGGCCTTGCCAAATGGTTATGAAGAATGGATTACAAAGTCAGGGCCGAAGAAAACAAACAAGGCCCACCGCTACCGGTGGGCCTTGTTGGGTAAGTAGCCAGCGGCTGCAGCCCGTAAGGAGAAGCTGCGGCCCGGCCAGAAGCTTTATTGCTTCACGAAGCGCTGGTGCAGCACCTGCTGCCCATCGGCAATGGTGAGCATATACACGCCCTTCGCCAGCTGCGACACATTCAGCTGACCGTTCGTGAACTGCACCTGCTTCATTTCGGCTCCGCGCACGTCGTACACTTTCACCGATACAGCGGCGGCATCGTGGTCGGATGGAATGGCCACGTTCAGCACGTCGGTAGCGGGGTTGGGATATACCGAGTACTCGGTAACGCCAGCCACCCGGGCCGTTTCGGTGCGGGCCGTGCCCCCGGTAATGGTTACCGTGTAGTCCTCGGTTTCGCCGTAGCTGTAAGCATTGCAGCTGCCGGTGGCCGAGTTGTCGCTCATTACCACGCGCATGCGGGTAGCCCCCGATTTGGCCGTGGCTGGTACCGTGAAGTTCGAGGAGCGGGTGGTAGCTACGCTGCTGCCAGCAGCGTTTACGACCAACTCACCGGCATCGGTGAAGAGGCCGTTCTGGTTGTAGTCGATGTAGACTTTGAAGTACTCCGCGTAAGCAGTGCCGGCAAAGCCCGCGCTGTAGCTGATGGTCTGCAACGAGCCGGCAGCTACCGAAGTGCTGGTGGCCGTGCCGTTGTAGTAGCCGGCGTCAGCCCCCGAGGTGCGGGCAATGGTGCCCAGCTTCACGTAGTCGATAAACTCGTAGGCCACGCTGCTGCCTTTCGACGAGCAGTAGGTAACCGGGGTAGGCGTGGTGCCACCACCGCCGGTGCCGGGAGCCGTGCCGCCGAGCGAGGTCAGCAGGGAAGCGCGGCTGCCGCCGGAAGCAAACAGGGCGCCCATGCGCGACGACTGGCCCGTCGAGAACATGTACATGCAGGCGTCGTCGGTGTAGTCCATGTAGTTCATGAACATGTCGCCGTTGGTCGTGTTGCCGCAGGTGCGGCGGGGGAAGGAGGGGCAGCCGCCGTTGGAGGTCTGCTGGGTAGGCGTGTCCGATACCAGGTCGTTGCCGCAGTTGGCATCACCCCAGATGTGGCGCAGGTTCAGCCAGTGGCCTACTTCGTGGGTGCCGGTGCGGCCCAGGTTGAAGGGAGCCGATAGGTAGCCGGTGCGGCCAAAGTAGTTGGGTCCGATTACCACGCCGTCGGTACTGGCCGCGCCGCCGGGAAACTGGGCATAACCCAGGATGCCGCCGCCGATGTTGCACACCCACAGGTTCAGGTACTGGCTGGCGGGCCAGGCATTCAGGCCGCCGGTGCTGGTGCTCTTCATGGCATCAGCGGTGCCCCAGCTGGTTTTGGTAGTTGCTTTGCGCTCGATACCGGTAGTAGCGTTGCCGTTCGGGTCGCGCTTGGCCAGCACGAACTGCAGGCCAGCGTCGGCGGCAAGGCCTGCAAAGGCCGCGGGCGTTTTGCTGACGTCGGAGTTGAGCTTACGGAAGTCCTCGTTCAGCACCGCAATCTGCGAGGCAATCTGGGCATCCGAGATATTCTCGTTGGCATTGCTATACAGCACGTGTACGACTACCGGAATAGTACCCAGAACAGCTGTGGTCCGGTTGGCGGTAGGGTTGGCTTCAAACTGGCGGGTCTGGTTTTCGATGGCCGCCATGCGCTGCGCCAGCGAAGGGTCGGCGGCCAGCTGGGCTTCCAGCGACTCCATGGTGGCGCACTGCCGCGAACTCAGGGATTTTTGTGCTTGTGCCTCAGAAGACAATCCTAGTCCTAGACAAGCCAGGGCTATTGCGTAAAGGTTTTTTTTCATGTGGAAATGAAAGGATTTGGTTGTGGGAAAGGAGAACGAGGTTCCAATGTATTGAAAATTTCAGCGGCATTCTGCTGAGTTGATGTAATATTTATAATTTTTTACCTAAAACCTTTCGTCGAATGCAGCGTAGCGACGCAAATTTGACTGGATTTTGCAATTCTGTTGGTGGCCTTGTTTGGTGCTTTGAATTAGATTATTCCAGTGCGCCGACTGCCTGCCCTTACAAAAGAAAAGCCCGCCAAGGTTGGCGGGCTTTTCCGGTGAGTGACGTTTGGGTCTTAGAGCATAGAACTGGCAGATGCTGCAACAGCTGTCAGCGGGCCTAAGATAGAGCTTTATTGCTTTTCGAAGCGCTGACGGATCGTCTGCTGGCCGTCGGTCAGCGTCATCTGGTACAGGCCCTTGGGCAGCTGGGCTACCGATACCTGGCCCTGGCCGTTGTAAACTGCCTGCTTCATCTGGTGGCCCCGCAGGTCGTATACCTGCACCGACCAGCCTTTGGTGGCCGTCGTCTGAGGCAGCGTCAGGTTCAGCACGTTGCTGGCGGGGTTGGGGTACATAGCAACTTCGGTGGCTGCACTAATGGTGGCAGCTGCCGCGCGAGGAGCCGTGCCGCCGAGCGAAGTAGCCAGCGAGGCGCGGCTGCCACCCGAAGCAAACAAGGCATCCATGCGGGCCGACTGACCCATGGTGAACATGTACATGCAGGCATCGTAGGTGTAGTCCATGTAGTTCATCGACATGTCACCCTGGTTGCCGCAGGTTACCTTGGGGAAGGTGGGGCAGCCGCCATTGGAGGTCTGTTGGGTAGGGGTGTCCGATACTAAGTCGTTGCCGCAGTTGGCATCACCCCAGATGTGGCGCAGGTTCAGCCAGTGGCCTACTTCGTGGGTAGCCGTACGGCCTTTGTTGTAGTTGCTGGCCGTACCGCCGGGCACCGACGAATACAAGCAAACGACACCATCGGTAGCGGCAGCACCACCGGGGAACTGGGCGTAGCCGAGCAGACCCTGGCCGAGGTTGCACAGCCACAGGTTCAGGTACTGGCTGGCGGGCCAGGCGTCGCTGCCACCTTTGCTGGTATATTTTACGAAGTCGTTGCTGCTGAACGAGCGGGTTTTAGTAGAGCGACGAACCACGCCCGTGGTAGGAGCGCCAGTAGGCGTGCGCTGAGCCAGTACGAAGCGGACGTTGGTACCAGCGGCCACACCGGTGAAAGCCGACGGAATCAGGCTGGCGTCGCTGTTGGCTTTGGCGAAGTCGTCGTTCAGTACCTTGATTTGAGCATCAATCTGCGCCTGCGACACGTTCTGGGCGGCCGTGTTGTACACCACGTGCACGACTACCGGAATCGTGACAATGGCGTTTACCCGGTTAGCCGTGTTGGCTACGGCCTGCGCCGTGTGGCGCTCTACGGCGGCCATGCGCTTGGCCAGGCTGGGGTCGGCGGCCATCTGGGCTTCCAGTACGTCCATCGTGGCGCACTGGCGGGTTGGCATCTGCGACGACAGATCAACGGACGAGGCGCGCTGGTCCTGGGCTTGGGCGGCGAAAGTACCTAGCCCGAGGCAGGCCAGGGCAATTGCGTAAAAGTTTTTCTTCATGGGTAAAAGGGAGAGAGGGTTGGGAAAGAAGAAAAGAATGAATTTCAATTTCGGGGATGTATATGGGATATCATACTAAATGTTTCAGTTTCATTGAAAATATGTCAAAATAACACATAGTATTTTATGTATATTACAAATATTTTGCTAGTTCGGTGAGACTGTCATAACCATGTAAAGACGCATTCCAGGCTGTATTCAAGCCTGCCTATTCGCATGAACCCCGTGCGCAACCAAGACGGCAACCCCGGCCGGATAGCCATAAAAAAAACCGCCCGAACACAAGGTCCGGGCGGTGTGGCAGGTGGCAGCAGCGCGGTGCTTACTCCGCCTCGCCGTAGCTCTGGTTGGGGTAGCGCTGCTCCTGCAGGGCGGCTACGTGGCGCACCAGCAGGGCCCGCAGCTCATCGATATTCTGGCGCTCCTGGGCCGAAATAAAGATAACTGGGTCGTGCATCTTAGCCATGTAGCTGGCTTCCAGCTGCTCCAGGGTAGGGCGAGGCACGGCATCTTCATCGGGGTTCATGCCCTCGAAGCCGCCGTGGTGCTCTTCGTCCTCCGTGTTATACCGGTCAATTTTGTTGAAGACCAGCAGCATGGGCTTGTCGGCGGCTTCAATATCCTTGAGCGTATCGTTGACGACTTCAATCTGCTCCTCAAACGAGGGGTGAGAAATATCCACGACGTGCACCAGCAGGTCGGCTTCCCGGATTTCGTCGAGGGTACTCTTGAAGCTCTCAATCAGGCGGGTGGGCAGCTTGCGGATAAACCCTACCGTATCGGAGAGTAGGAAAGGCACCGTGTCAAGCACCACTTTGCGCACCGTCGAGTCGACGGTGGCAAACAGCTTGTTTTCGGCAAACACGTCGGAGCGGCTCAGCAGGTTCATAATCGTGCTTTTGCCCACGTTGGTGTAGCCCACCAGGGCCACGCGCACCATGCCCCCGCGCGACTTGCGCTGGGTGAAGCTCTGCCGGTCCAGATCCTTGAGCTTGTCCTTGAGGAAGGCTATCCGGTCGCGCACCACGCGCCGGTCGGTTTCAATCTCGGTTTCCCCCGGTCCGCGCTGACTTACGCCGCCGCCACGCTGCTTGTCCAAGTGACTCCACAAACCCGTCAGGCGGGGGAGCAGGTACTGGTACTGGGCCAGCTCTACCTGGGCCCGCGCCGTGGCCGACTTGGCCCGGCTGGCGAAAATATCGATGATGAGTAGAGAGCGGTCCACAATCTTGACTTGCAGCTCGGCTTCCAGGTTGCGCAGCTGGGAAGGCGAGAGGTCATCGTCGAAAATGACCATGCTGGACTTGGTGTGCTGCACGTAGGCCTTTATTTCGGCTAGCTTACCCTCGCCTACGAAGGTGCGGATGTCGGGCTTGTCGAGGCGCTGCACGAAGCGCTTGGTGACGACGGCCCCGGCCGTTTCGGCCAGAAATGCCAGCTCGTCGAGGTACTCCTGGGTTTGCGCGTCGGGCTGACGCTTATCCGGCACGGCTACCAGCACGGCGGTTTCCTGCTCCAAGGCCGTGTCGTAGGTGCCGTCCTTGTTGGCTTTGGCCAGAATACGGCCGGCGCGGCCTTTCACGCCGTCGGTGGCACCGGGGTGGCGGGTACTATTGCCGGGCTGACGGCCTTTGGAGGCGGGTTTATTAGCCATATAGATACTGAGGGGAAAAGAAGGAGGGAAGCAGCTTCGGCGCAAAGCCAGCACAAGCCGGCCAGCAGAACTGCTTACTGCAAAGTGAGCGAATAGTCCACGACCTGCTGAATCTGCGCTTCGGTCAGCTGACCTTTAAAGGAAGGCATGTTACCCAGGCCCTGGGTTACCATATACACGCGGCCGGTGGCATTCAGGTTGCTCTTGGTCAGGTCGTGGGCCCCGTTCAGGCCTTTCCTGCCGTCGGGACCGTGGCACACGGCGCAGTTCTGGGTGTAGAGAGCTTTGCCGGGAAGCTCCACAGGAGCGGCGGCCACCGGGGCTTCGGCCGGTTCGGAGGAAGGCGCCGAGCTGCAGGCACTGGCGAGGCTGAGCAGCACTGCGGCGGGCAGAAGAAAAGGGGCAAAGCGAATCATGGGGCGAAGGTACGCAACCCGGGAGCTACTTTTTTGCCGATACCGAAACCCGACCTGCTACCTTTGCGCCCCGAATCCCGAGTCTGCCCTATGCGCGTTGCCATTGTCATCAATACCTCCTGGAATATCTGGAATTTTCGTCGGAGCCTGGTCAAGGCCCTGCAGGCGGCCGGGCACGAAGTGCTGGCCATAGCCCCGCCCGACGCCTACTCCGAGCGGCTCGAAACCGAGCTGGGGTGCCGCTACGTGCCCATTCTGATGGAAAACAAGGGCACCAACCCCATCAAGGACGCCCAGCTTACGCGCCGCTTCTATACCATCTACCGGCGCGAAAAGCCCGACGTGGTGCTCCAGTACACCATCAAGCCCAACATCTACGGCACGCTGGCAGCCAAGCTGGCCGGCATTCCGAGCGTCAATAACGTGTCGGGCCTGGGCACGGTGTTTATCGTGCAGAACCTGGTGAGCAAGGTGGCCCTGAGCCTCTACCGGTTTGCCTTCCGCTTTCCCAAGCGGGTGTTTTTCCAGAACGGCGACGACCGGCAGCTGTTCCTGCAGCACGGTCTGGTGCGCCCCGACATAACGGACCTGCTGCCCGGCTCCGGGGTCGATACCAACCGGTTCCGGCCCGCCAAGGAGTTTGTGCGCCACGAGCCGTTCACCTTCCTGATGATAGCGCGGGTGCTCTACGAGAAAGGCGTGGAGGAATATTTCGAAGCGGCCCGCATCGTGCGCGAGGCCCTGCCCGGTACCCGCGTGCAGCTGCTGGGTGGGGTCGATGAGTCGGGCAATATCGGGGTGAAGCGGGCCGTGTTTGAAGAGTGGCTCAAGGGGGGTAATATTGAGTACCTGGGCACCTCCGATAACGTGGCCGAGCACATCCAGCAGGCCGACTGCGTGGTGCTGCCCTCGTACCGGGAAGGCACGCCCAAAACCCTGCTCGAAGCCGCCGCCATGGGCAAGCCCATCGTGACAACGGACGTGCCCGGCTGCCGCGAAACGGTGGTCGATGGCGTAAACGGCCTGCTCTGCCAGGTGCGCGACGCGGCTGATCTAGCCCAAAAAATGCTAGCGGTGCAGCGCCTCAGCGCCGCCGAGCTAGAAGCCATGGGCAAGGCCGGCCGGCAGCTGGCCGAGCAAAAGTTCGACGAGCAGATTGTGCTCGACAAGTACCTGCGTATTGTAGAAGCCGTTGCTCCCGGCAAACGCTAGCCCGTATTCTCCCTACCTTGCCACTACCTAACACACCTGTGGCATCGGATTCATAACCTCTCTCCCTGAATGGAAATTAAGCACCACGCTCTGGCCGGCGTAATCGAGTTTACGCCTCGGGTATTTGGCGACCCCCGCGGCGCCTTTTTTGAATCGTTCAGCGCCCGGATCATGCAGGAAGCCGGCGCCGTTGGCAATTGGGTCCAGGATAACCAGTCCAGCTCGGGAGTCGGGGTGCTGCGGGGCCTGCACTTCCAGCGCCCGCCCCACAGCCAGGCCAAGCTGGTGCGCGTGGCCACCGGCCGGGTAATCGATGTGGTAGTGGATTTGCGCCGCTCCTCGCCCACCTACGGGCAGCACGTGAAAGTGGAGCTGGACTCGCGGCGCTGCAATATGCTCTACGTGCCCACTGGCTTCGCCCACGGCTTCATGGCCCTGGAGGAGAACACCCTGTTTCTCTACAAGTGCACCGACTACTACGCGCCCGGCTCCGAGGGCGGCCTGCGCTGGAACGACCCCACGCTGGGCATCGACTGGGGCATCGACGCCCCGCTCGTGTCCGATAAAGACCGGGTGCTCCCCCTGTTTGCCGACTTCGATACACCTTTCGAATAAGCTGGCGGTAATCATCTAAAAAAGGTCGTTGGAAATTGCTTCCACCGACCTTTTTACGCTTTTATAGAAACCAGAATATCATTCCGAGCATGCGAGGAACCTCGCATGCTCGGAATGATATTCTGGTTTTGGATACGTTATGTGTTAGCTGATTTCCGCCTGAAAAACCGGTTACACCAGCGGCAGTAGAGTTTCCAGGCCCATGCCCCGGGAGCCTTTGATCAGGATCTGCTTGCCCGTGAGCGGGTGGGCTGCCAGCCACTGGGCCGCTTCGGCCTTGGTGGCGAAGTGGTGAAAGCCGGGGTGCTGGGCGGCGTGCCGCATGTCAGGGCCGCAGAGCAGCACGGTGCCGAACTGCTGGGCCGTGAGCAGCTCGCCCAGGGTGCGGTGCTCGGCCTCACTCTCGGTGCCCAGCTCGAACATGTCGCCCAGAATCACCACTTTTTCCGCCGTAGCCGGCCGGGCCGCGAAGCTGGCCAGCGCCACCGCCATCGACGACGGATTAGCATTGTAAGCATCCAGAATCACCTCGTTGCGGCCGGTGCGCACCAGCTGGGAGCGGTTGTTGGTGGGCGCGTAGCCGGCCAGGGCGGCGGCAATATCCGGGGTGGGAACCCCGAAGTGTGCGCCCACGGCGGCGGCGGCGGCCAGGTTCAGGAAGTTGTAGCCGCCCGTAATCTGGGCTTCTACCACCGTGCCGTCGAACAGGCGCAGCACCACGTCAGGGGCGGCAGCCAGCAGCTCCGCGGGGTAGTCGTCGGTGGGGCCGGGGTAGGTAATGCGGTTGGCTACCGGAGCGGCCAGCGCGGGCAGCCGCGTATCGGCCGTATTCACGAAGGCCGAGCCGCCGGTGGCCGCCAGAAACTGCAGCAGCTCGCCTTTACCCTTGGCAATGCCTTCCACGCCACCGAAACCCTCTAAGTGGGCCTTGCCGATGTTGGTAATAAGCCCGTGGGTGGGCTCGGCCAGGCGACTGAGCAGCTCAATTTCACCCTGGTGGTTGGCCCCCATTTCCACGATGGCCAGCTCGTGCTCCCCGCCCCGGATGCTGAGCAGGGTCAGCGGCACGCCGATGTGGTTGTTGAGGTTGCCGCGGGTGTACTGCACGGCGTAGCGGCGGCTGAGCACGGCATGGACCAGCTCCTTGGTAGTGGTTTTGCCGTTGGAACCCGTAATGCCGATAACCGGAATAGCCAGCTGCCGCCGGTGGTAGTGGGCCAGCTGTTGCAAGGCCAGCAGCGGGTCGGGGGCGTAGCTGTAGCGGTCCGGGGCCGAGGCAACCAGCTCCGCGTCGTCCACCACGGCGTAGCGCGCCCCCTTGGCCAGGGCCTGGGCGGCAAAGTCGCGGCCCCGGAACGAAGGGCCGTTCAGGGCCACGAACAGCGTGCCGGCCTGGTCCTGGCGCGAGTCGGTGCTAACGGCCGTGCACTGCTGAAACCGGGCGTATAAAACCGCTATGTCTTCCATGCTGTTTGTGTGTACCTTGACGTTACTTTTGTTCTGTTCTACACTCAGGTTCAACCGATGCGACAACCCGTATTTTTCCTGCTACTTATTGGCGTAATGATCGGGCTGCCGCTGGGCGTTTCGGCCCAAACCCCGTTCGGGCTGGAGTACCAGTCGGTGGCAAAAGTAGTACACGGCCCCGACACGCTGCGCATGCCCTGGGCGGGCGGGCTGAACACCACCCATTTCTCGAGTATCGACCTGAACGGCGACAATCAGAACGACCTCTACCTCTTCGACCGGCAGACGCGCCGCTCCCTGACGTTCCTGAATGCAGCCAACCCCGCCGGCGGCCGCCTGTGGCAGTATGCGCCCGAGTACCAGTCGCTGTTTCCGGCCGAGCTCACCAACTGGGTGCAGCTGCGCGACTTCGACTGCGACGGCCGCCCCGATATTTTCACGATGGGCACCATTAGCGGCAGCATCCGGGTGTACCGCAACGTGGCCGGCGCGGGCGGGCGGCCTACGTTTCAGCGCTTCAGCGACGAACTGGAATACTTCGACCCGGGCCCCAACGGGGGCCTGATCAACATTAATACCGGGGGCTACAACACGCCGGCCATTGAGGACGTGAACGGCGACGGCCGCCTCGACATTACTACCTTCAACTACATCAACAGCGCCACCATTCACTACTTCGTGAATACCAGCACGGCGGGCTGCGGTGGCCTGGCGTTTCAGAAATCTACCAACGAGTGGGGCGACCTGAGAACCTGCTACCTGAGCTGCTCGTCGTTCGTGTTTGGCTCCGAAACGTGCCGCAGCACCTTTTTGAAGCCCAACCACACCAGCGGCAACAACCTGCTGCCCATCGACCTCGACGGCGACGGCGACAAAGACCTGCTTACGGCCCGCGACAACTGCTCGGAGCTGATTCGCATCATCAACACCGGCACGGCCGCCACGGCTCGCTTCACCCAGGCCGGGGTGAGCAGCAATTTTCCGGCGACCACGCCGGTGCGCGTGCCCAATTTTCCCGCGCCCTATTCCCTGGACGTTACTTTCGATGGCCGCCCCGACCTAGTAGTGACCCCCAACGTATTCGACCACCTCGACACCATTGAGACCCGGCAGAGCGTGTGGCTCTATGAGAATACCAGTTCGACGGCGGTGCCCAACTTCGCCTTCCGGCAGAATAACTTCCTGCAGAAAGACATGCTGGACGTGAGCGACAAAGCCGCCCCGGCCTTCGGCGACCTGACCGGCGACGGACTCAAGGACATGCTCATCGGGGGCGTGGGCCGCGTAACAGCCAACGGTTTTTATCGGGCGTCGCTGTGGTTTTACCAGAACGTGGGTACGGCCACTGTGCCCATCTACAAGCTCATTACCAGCGACTATCTGAACCTGTCGGCCAAGAAGTACCTGTCCCTGCGGCCCGTGCTGGTCGATTTGAACCGGGACGGCGCGCTGGATCTGGCCTACTCGGCCTTTGGGGTGCGCAACAGCTCCTACAACTTCATTGCCTACATCTTCAACACCGCCACGACCTCGCAGCCGGCCGCTTTTAACACGGCCTCGCCCGTATTGCTCGAAAATGTGCCGGCCCGCACCTATGACACCCCCTGCTTTACCGACGTAGACGGTGACGGCTACGTGGACATGCTGCTGAGCAGCAACAGCAACTCCGCCGACTTTCCGGGGCAGGCCCTGCGCTACTACCGCAACAACGGCAGCCAGCCGCTGAGCCGGGCCTTTACGCTGGTCAACAACGACTTTGGCCGCCTCCGCACCCCCGATAACGAGCGGCCCAACAACCTGGCTGCTACCGTCGCCGACTTCGACCGGGACGGGCAGCCCGACCTGGCTACCATCGACGAGCTGGGCCGCCTGCACTTCTACTCGAACTTCCGCAACCAAGCCGCCATGTTCCTGGACCGCACCGATGTGCTGTATAACCGCACGCTGGGCCGCTACGAGAATCTGGAGCTGGGCTCGCGCATCGAAAACCTCTACACCATCACCTCCGCCGACGTGAACGGCGACGGAGCTCCGGAGCTGTTTATCGGTACTGAAACCGGTGGGGTAGTGGCCCTGGGTCGCGCCGCCGTGGTACTGAGCACCAAGCCCGCCGCGCAGGCTCTGGCCCTGAGCGTATACCCAAACCCCGCCACCACCACGGCCACCATCGAAACGCCTCGCCCCACGCGCCTCGCCGTGCTGGACGTGCTAGGCCGCCGCGTCCGGACCGCGGCCACGCTCAGCCAGCAACACACCCTGGATCTGCGCGGTCTGGCACCCGGGGTTTACCTCGTGCGGGCTGAGGCTGCCAACGGGCAGACCGGCGTGCAGCGGTTGGTAGTGCAGTAAGCAAGCAGGTACACGCGGAGTAAACAGAAAAGCCCTTGGTACTGTACCAAGGGCTTTTTTTGTGCTAATGGGCGGATTGGTTTGGGCGGCTACCCCTGATGGGAAAGCTCGGACACCGGCTCGCCGAGCGAGAAGGTGTCGGCGTCGTTCAGGGCCGGGAACCGCTCCCGGAAGGCTTCCAGGTCGGCGCGGCGCAGGGTGCGCGTGATGCTGGTTTCGTGGTTGCCGACTTCCACCAAGTACTCGCCCCGCATGTCGAGCAGGGCCGAGTCGCCGGCGTAGGCCAGACTGTTGCCGTCAATGCCCACCACGTTCACCCCAATGGTGTAGGCCAGGTTTTCGATGGCGCGGGCCCGCAACAGGGTAATCCAGGCGGTGCGGCGCGAGGCGGGCCAGTTGGCCACGTACAGCAGCAGATCGTAGGGGGCCGTGCTGGGGTTGCGGCTCCAGACCGGGAAGCGCAGGTCGTAGCATACCAGCGGGCAGATGCGCCAGCCGCGCCACTCCTCAATCAGACGCTCGGTGCCGGCCGTGTACACGTCCTTCTCGCCGGCCACGCCAAACAGGTGGCGCTTGTTGTAGTAGCTGAGCGTGCCGTCGGGGCGCACCCAGAGCAGGCGGTTGAAATACTGGTCCTGCTCCCGGATAATCAGGCTGCCGGTTACTACCGCGTCGCGGGCGGCGGCCAGCTGCTTCATCCAGGCCACGGTGGGGCCGTCCATGGTTTCGGCCAGGCTGGCCGCATCCATGCTGAAGCCGGTAGTAAACATCTCCGGCAGCACAATCAGGTCGGTCCGGACGGAAATCTCGTCGATATGCTGGCCTAGTTCGGCCCAGTTGGCGGCCGGGTCGTGCCATTGCAGAGAGGCTTGAACGAAGGAAACAGTTAAGTCAGACACGCGCAGTAGGTTGAGGGAGTGGGAAGAGCAGCGGAGTTGTATCAGAGAAATATAGCACTTCTTACCAGAAGAATGCTAAGGGTTTTCCGATAGTTCCTACGCCGGCCCGGCCGCTCGGTGAAACAACAATGGCACTTACGTTTGATGAAGCCTCTTCGGCTCTAGACTTGGCACAAACGCTCCGCCGCCAGCGTCAGGGTTTCGGCGCGCTTGGCAAAGCAAAACCGGATCAGGCCCTGGTCGAGCCCGTCGTGGTAGAAGGCCGATACCGGAATAACGGCCACGCCACACTCGCGGGTGAGGCGCTGGGCAAAGGCCAGGTCGCCTTCCTGCGAAATGCGGTGGTAGCGCGCCAGGGCAAAATAGGAGCCGGGCGAGGGCAGCAGATCGAAGCGCGAGTTTTGCAGCAGCCCGGCGAACAGGTCGCGCTTCTGCTGGTAGAAATCCGGCAGGGTCTGGTACTGTTCCGGGTCGGCCAGTACGTCGGCCAGGGCGTGCTGGGCGGGCGTGCTCACTGCAAAGGTCAGGAACTGGTGCACGCGCCGCACTTCGGCCGTCAGGGCCGCCGGGGCTATGCAGTAGCCCACTTTCCAGCCCGTGGCGTGGTAGGTTTTGCCGAACGACGACAGCACAAAGCTGCGCTCGGCTAGGGCCGCAAACTGCAGGGCGCTATGATGCTGCTGCCCATCGAATACCATGTGCTCGTACACCTCGTCGCTGAGCAGAAACGCCGAGCTGCCGGCCAGCAGCTCGGCCAGCGTGGCCATATCCTGGGCCGTGAGCACCGCCCCCGAGGGGTTGTGGGGCGTGTTGATCATCACCAGGCGGGTGCGGGGCGAGAGGACCGCCTTCACTTGGTCCCAGTCGGGGGTGAATTCGGGCACGCGTAGGGGCACGTACACCGGAATGCCGCCCTGCAGGCGGATGGCCGGGCCGTAGAGGTCATAGGCCGGCTCCAGCACCAGCACCTCGTCGCCGGGCCGTACTACGGCGGCCAGCACGGCATACAGGGCCTCGGTGGCCCCGCTGGTGACGGTGATTTCCGTGTCGGGATTGGGGGCCGCTACGCCGTAGACGGCCGCGGTTTTCCGGCTGATGGCCTCTCGCAGCCGGGGCAGGCCGGGCATGGGCGCGTACTGGTGGTGGCCGCTGGTGCGGGCGTGGCGGGCCAGGGCCTCGGTCAGAGCCTGGGGCGGGTCGTAGTCGGGGAAGCCCTGGGCCAGATTGATGGCTCCGCACTCGGCCGCCAGCTGCGACATGACGGAGAAAATACTGGTGCCTACATCAGGCAGCTTGGAGGTAAGGAGCGGTAAGGGCATAGACGTGCATAAGTACAGGTGGCAAGAAACAACCGCCCGCCCTAGAATTACCAGCTTTGTCCAAATTAAATCGAGAAAACCGATTCCTGCGGTGCCGGCGCCAGCGCGTGGCTGCCCACGGGAATGTAGATGCTGAAGGTGGTGCCCTTGCCTACTTCGCTCTGCACCTCGATGCGCCCGCCGTAGCTCTGCACGATGCGGTTGACCAGGTACAGGCCCATGCCCGAGCCGGAAACATGGTCGTGGAAGCGGCGGAACATCTGAAACAGCTGGCTGCCGTAACGCTCCAGGTCGATGCCAACGCCGTTGTCGCGGGCGTAGAGCACGATATGGTCGTCTTCTAGCTTGCTCCACAGATGAATGCGGGGCGTGCGTTTGGGGGCCGCGTACTTTAGGGCATTGCTGACCAGGTTATAGAGCACGCTCTGGAGGTTGGGCCGCACAAAATGCACGACCGGAGCCGCGGCAAAGTCGGTGGTGACGATGGCGCGCACGTTGGCCAGCTGCTCGCCGATGCTGTCCAGCACTTCGCGGGCCAGGGGTTCGAGGGCCACGGCTTCGGTGGGCAGCTCGTGGCGCAGCTTCTGGACCTGCACCAGCTCGGAGAGGTTATAAATCGTGTCGTAGATCTGCTGCAGGGCCCGCTCAAACATGCTGATGAGCTTAATGGCCTCCGGGTCGCGGAAGTAAGCCGTGCGCGTGAGCTCCTCGAAGATGCCGGCCATGTTATGAATCGGCTGCTTCAGGTCGTGGGAAGCGGTATACACGAAGTTGTCCAGGTCCTCGTTGATGCGGCGCAGCTCCACGTTCTGCTCCTTGAGCTGCTGCTCGATGCGCCTAGCCTCGGTGATGTCCGTGTTGGTGCCAATCCAGCGCACAATGTGGCCCTGCGCATCGTGCACGGGCTGGGCCCACGACAAAAACCAGCGGTAGTCGCCGTCCTGGCCCCGCAGCGGAAACGTGTCTTTCCAGGCCTGCTCGCCGCTGAGGGCCGCCAGCCACCGCTTCGTAACGGTATCTACGTAGTCGGGATGGTGGACTTTCTGCCAGCCAAAGCCCTGCATTTCGGCCAGCGTGGTGCCCGTGTAGGCATACCACTGCTCGTTGTACCAAAAGATGTGTCCATCGGGATTCGCCATCCAGGCCAGCTGGGGCATGGAATTGGCCAGGGTGGTAAACTCCTTTTCGCGCTGACTCAGGGCCGTTTCTGCCAGGCGCTGCTGCGTCACGTCCTGGATGGCGCCAATCATGCGGGTGGCGCGGCCGGCTGCGTCGCGGGACACATAGCCCCGGTCGAATACCTGGGCGTAGGAGCCGTCGGCGCGGCGGAAGCGGTACTGGCTCTGCCAGTCGGCTTCCGTGCTGTCGATAACCACGTGAATTCCCTCCACCACGCGGGCGGCGTCGTCGGGGTGCAGCTGCGCGTACCACCAGTCAGCGGTGGTTTCCAGCCCTTCGGGGTGGTGGCCGAAGACCCGCTCAATAGCCGGGTTCCACGCCACCTCGTTGGTCAGCAGGTTCCAGTCCCAGATAGCGTCGTTGGTGGCCAGAGCGGCCAGCTCGTAGCGCTCCTGGCTCCAGCGCAGCGTGGCCTGAATCTGCTTTTGCTCGTGAATATCGGTGGTAGAGCCGTACCAGCGCAGCACCTGGCCCTGCTCATTGAGCATGGGCACCGCCCGGCTCAGGTGCCAGCGGTACTGGCCCGAGTGGTGGCGCAGGCGCAGCTCCCCGCTCCAGATCTGCCGGGCGGCCAGCGCCGCGCTGAATGTTTCAGCGGTAGCGTCCCAGTCATCGGGGTGGGTGGCCTGCTGCTGCAACTCACCCAGGTTGTCGGCGGTGGCCTGTCCGGTGTAAGCAAACCACTGCGGGCTCAGGTAAGAAGGCTGGCCCGTGGGTGTGCTGATGTAGGTAATCTGGGGCAGGGCCTCCGTAATGACGCGCATTTCCTCGTCGCGCTGGCGCACGGCGGCATCCAGGGCCAGGGCCCGGCGGCGCGAGAGTACCCGGTCGGTTACCTCCACGGCAAACACCAGAATGCCCTGAATCTGGCCGGCCTCGTCGCGCAGGGGCTGGTAGGTAAAGTCGAGGTAGTGGGTTTCGGGCTCCCCGGTCTGCTCGTTCTCGATGAGGGTGAGCTGCTCGAGGCCGTAGTAGGGCTGGCCGCTGGTATACACCTGCTGCATCAGGGCCACGAAGCCTTGTTCCTCCACTTCGGGCAGGGCATCAGCAATCCGGGCTCCGGACACAGCCCGGGGCCCATACAGGCGCTTCATGCCGTCGTTGACGAACCCGATGACGTGGTCGGGGCCGAGCAGGGTGCCGATGTTGGCCGGTATCTGGCCCATGATGCGGCGCAGCAGCCGGTCTTTCTCCTGCATCTGGTCGCGCACCTGCCGGCTTTCGTCGATGTCGGTGTTGGTACCCACCCAAGAGATAAGCTGGCCCTGGTCGTCGTGAATGGGCTCGGCCCGGGCCAGAAACCAGCGGTACTGGCCGTAGTGGTTGCGCCAGCGGTGCTCGGTTTCGAAGCGAGTGTGGTGCGCAATGGCATGGCGCCACCGCTCCTGGGTGGTGGGCAGGTCGTCGGGATGCACGAAATTCTCCCAGTCGCGCAGCTCGGCAAACGAGCTGTCCGTGTAGTCGTACCAGCGCTGGTTGTAGTAGTTCACGCGGCCATCCGGGTCCGAGGTCCAGGCCATCTGGGGCAACGACTCGAGCAGCTTACCGAACTGGGTGTTGCTTTGCTGCAAAGCCTGCTCGGTGCGCTTCTGGTCGTTGATGTCGGTGGCGGCCCCAACCCACTGCGTAATGGCTCCTTCGGCATCGTAGGCCGGCACGGCCCGCACCAGAAACCAGCGGTACTGGTCGGTCTGGGCCTGCCGCAGCCGCATTTCCAGCTCGAAGGGCTGCTCCTGCTCAAATGTGCGCTGGCGAATCTGCCGGGCCTGCGCCAGGTCGTCGGGATGGGCCTGGCGGCCCCAGCCCCAGTTGCGCGACTCGGCCAGATCCATGCCCATGTACTGCTCCCAGTACGGATTGACGTAGTTGATGATACCATCCGTATCGGTGGTCCAGATCAGCTGGGGCTGCACCTCGGCCAGCAGCTGAAAGCGCAGGGCATGCTGGCGGGCCTGGTGCTCGGCCTGGCGCTGCTGGGTTACGTCCTGCATGGCCCCGAGCAGGCGCACGGCCCGGCCCGCTTCGTCGCGCACGATGTAGGCCCGGTCGATAACCTCGGCCCAGGAGCCGTCGGCGCGCCGAAAGCGGTATTCATCGTTGAGCACCGAGCCCGGGCCTTCCATAATGGCGAGGCGCGCGGCTTCGACGGCCGTGCGCTCCTCAGGGTGCACGTGCTGCTGCCAGAGCTGGGAGTCGGGGGAAAGGCCGGACGGGTGGCCAAACAGGGTGGTGAACATCTCATTGCGCCACACCGTGCCCGTGCGCATGTCGATATCCCAGATGGCGTCGTGGGTGGCCTGGGTGAGCAAGTTGAAGCTCTCGTGGCTGAAGCTGCCCCGCTCTTCGGCCAGCACCTGCTCCGTCACGTCGAGCACGCGGCAAACCACGTGGCGCAGGTGCCCTTCCTGCAGCACGGGGCGCAGCGTGGCCTGCCAGTAGCAGCTGGTGGTGGGGCCGGTGCGGTGCGGTATATCGTAGCGCTGGGTGGCTACAGTGCGGGTTTCGAGCTGTTCGAGCACCTCGCGCAGGGCCTGGCGCCACAGGCTGGCCGTGTGTTCGGGTCCGGCCACCGAGGGCGGCAGAATAGCCAATGCATCCTGGCCCACCAGCTCGGCGGCCGGTTTGTGCAGCACGCGGCAGGCCGCCTCGTTCACGGCCACCACCGCCAGCGTGGGCGACAAAATCAGGTGGGGCGTGGGGAGGGAGTCGAAGATGAGGTGAAAGTCGACGGCAGCAACGGGCATAGGAATCGGCAACAAGGATGAACAGCAGATTTCTTGGGCCTGGCCAGCACAGGGAAAAGCAACCTGAGCAAATATAACCCCGGGAGCAGACAAAGGAGCCCGACGGATGATAATAAACCTGCCGACCAGAATCGGCCGGCGGCGGCAACAAAAAACCCGGCTCGTGCGGGCCGGGTTTTAGGGTGCTAAAGCGTGTTCAGCTTGTCTTTGTACGCCTTGCGGAATTTCTCGATTTTGGGCGTCGAAACCGACTGGATGTAGGGGTTGTCGGGGTGGAGGCGGTAGTAGCCCTGGTGGTAGTCTTCGGCGGGCCAGAACTGCTGGAAGGGCACCACTTGGGTCACAATCGGGTCGGCATAATGCTTGGACGCATCCACGCGCTTGATAGTCGCGTCGATGAGCTGCTTTTCCTGGGGCGTGCGGTAGAAGGCCACCGAGCGGTACTGCTTGCCCGCGTCGGGGCCCTGGCGGTTGAGGGTGGTGGGGTCGTGGCCGGCCAGGAAAAACACGTCGAGCAGCGTCTGGTAGCTGATTTGCTTGGGGTCGTAGTAAATTTCGATGGCCTCGGCGTGGCCGGTCTGCCCGCTGCTCACCTGCTCGTAGGTCGGGTTCTTTTCCGGGCCGCCGGCGTAGCCCGACACGACCTGCTTGACACCGCGCAGCTCTTCGAAGATTTCCTCGGTGCACCAGAAGCAGCCGCCCGCAAACGTGGCCACGGCCAAGCCTTGCAGGTTTTTGGGGGCGCCGCCCGCAGTGGAGCGGCGGAAGGTTTGGGCGTCGGAGTGGTTTTGCGAGCAGGCCGCTAAGGCCAGCACCACGCCCAGAAGGTAGATTTTCAGTTGTTTCATCACGGGCTTACCTACGAAAACCGTGCTTGTTTGGTCTGCGCCCGATGCGGGGAGGTGCCGGAAGCAAGCACGACGTTTCGGGCAGTATAACAACGGCGGCAAGTGTCAGGTTTGCCGTTAAATTTGTCAGACCCCGACCTGGCCGTTTGCGCTGGGCAGCCCTGGGTTTGCTCTGCTCTTCTATTCCGGTGCGTCCTGCCTCGCGGGCTGTGCTTCTTCCCATCGATGTAATGCCCAAGTTTTTTCTGGCCGCCGTGGCCGCTACTCTGGCCAGCCTGCCCGCGTTGGCGCAGCCCGCCCTGCCCGTGTTGCCCCAGAACCCGACTTCCCTGCGCTGGTACCAGGTGCGCACGCCCCACTTTCAGGTGCTCTATCCCGAAGGCTTCGCACCCCAGGCCCAGCGTACCGCTCGGCGGCTCGAACAGGTGTATGGGCCAGCCAGCGCCTCGCTGGAGAAACAGCCCCGACCCGTGTCGGTGATTCTGCAGAACCAGACCACGGTCAGCAACGGCTTTGTAACCATCATTCCGCGCCACTCCGAGTTTTTCACCACCACGCCCCAGGACCCGTTTCTGACCGGCACGCTCGACTGGCTCGATCAGCTGGCTATCCACGAGTACCGCCACGTGGTGCAGTACGACAAAGGTCAGCAGGGCCTGGGCCGCCTGGCCTACTCGCTCTTTGGCTACGGCGGACTGGGCGTGGTCACGCTCGGCATTCCCGACTGGTTTTGGGAAGGCGACGCGGTAGGTACCGAAACCCTGCTCACGCGCAGCGGCCGGGGCCGGATTCCGTATTTCGACATCGGCCTGCGGGCCAATCTGCTGGCCGGGCGCCGCTTCAGCTACAGCAAGTCGGTGGCCGGCTCCTACCGCGACAATGTGCCCAACCACTACGTGCTGGGCTATTTCATGACCACCAACTACAAACGCACCAACGGCCCTAATGCCTGGAGCGACGTGCTGAACCGCTACTACCGGCTGCCCATCTACCCGTTCTCGTTTTCCAACAGCCTGCGGCGCAGCTCGGGCAACAACCTGCGGGTGGATGACCTCTACCAGCGCACCGTGCAGCAGCTCGACTCGACGTGGCGCGGCCAACAGCAAGATCTGAAGCTGACCGAAGCCACCGCCTTCCGAACCCAGCCCGAGTCCAGGGTTTTCACCGAGTATCAGTACCCGCAGTACGTAAACGACAGCACGGTGCTGGCCGTGAAAACCGGCCTTGGCGACATTGCGCAGCTGGTGCTGTTAAGCCGCAAAGGAGCCGAGCGGCGCGTGTTTGTGCAGGGGCTGGTCAATAATCCGGAGCTGCTGTCGGTGGGTGGGGGCAAGGCCTGCTGGCTGGAGTTCCGGCCCGACGTGCGCTGGGGCCAGCGCGTGTACTCCGACATCCGGGTGCTGGACCTCAGCAGCGGGCAGCTCACCAAGCTCACTACCAAGCAGCGCTACACCACGGCCGCCTTGTCGCCCGATGGCAGCACTATCATTGCCGTGCGCGCTGCCTCCGACTACCAGAACGAACTGGTGGTGCTCGATGCCGTCACCGGCCAGGAAAAGCGCGTGCTGCCCAACCCCACCAACGACTTTTACCTGCACCCGCGCTGGCGCCCCGACAACCGCTCCATTGTGGTGGTAACGCTGCAAACCGGTGGCAAAACCATCGGAAGCATCGATACCGAAACCGGCCAGCACCAGGCCTTGCTGCCCGTGAGCAACACCAACCTGAGCCACCCCCAGCCCTGGGGCGACTTTGTGCTGTATAACTCGCCGCAGTCGGGCATCGACAACGTATATGCCCTCGATACCCGCTCGGGGCAGGTGCGGCAGGTCACGTCGCGGCCCCTGGGTGCCTACCACGCCGCCGTAGCCCCCGACGGCCGCCACCTGGCCTTCCACGACTTCCGGGCCGAGGGCGCGCAGGTGCTGGAAATGCCGCTGCAGCCTGAGGCCTGGCTCCCCGCTGCGCCCGCGCCGCCCACCCCGGCCGCCTACACCGACCCGCTGCTGAGGCAGGAGCCCGGCGCGGCTACGGTGGGCCCGGTGCTGCCCGGCGCGGCTACGGTGGGCCCGGTGCTGCCCGGCGCGGCCCCGGCTGAGGCCACGCCGCTGGCCCAGGCCCGCTACCACCGACTTAGTCACATGTTCAACGTGTTCAGCTGGGGCCTGATTCAGGCGCCCAGCGGGCAGGCCCTGAGCGTGGGCATCCGGTCCCAGGACATTCTGAACACCACCCAGGCCGTGCTGGCCGCCGGCTACGACCAGACCGAGCGCACCGCCAACGTAGCGGCCAACCTGAGCTACCAGGCCCTGTATCCGGTACTGGATCTGGGCTTCCAGCGGGGCGGCCGGCGCCTGTCCTACTTCGTGGATAACCAGGTGCTGTCCGACAACTGGACCTATAACCGCCTGACGGCCGGCGTGCGGCTGCCTTTCAACCTGACGCGCTCCAAGTATCAGCAGGCCCTTACGCTGGGCGCCTACTACAATGCCGAGCAGGTGCAGGGCTACGACTTGCCAGTGCGCACCGTGACGGAGGTGGGCTTTGGCCGCAGTCTGCACGTGCTGAACTACACGCTGGCCTACGCCCGCACGCTCAAGCAAAGCAAGCGCGACGTGGCCCCGCGCTGGGGCCAGGCCCTGACGGCCTCCTGGCGCGACACGCCCTTCGGCGTGGGCCTGCAGGCCCGGCAGTGGGCCGTGTTTGGCAGCCTGTACCTGCCGGGCGTGGGTAAGCACCACTCCCTGCGGCTGCGCGGCGGCTACCAGCAGCAAGAGCAGCAGCAGTACCGGTTTAGCCCGGCCGTGTTCTACCCGCGGGGCGAAGGCTACGTGAGTTTCAACAAGCTCAGCACCGGCAGCGTGGAGTACCGCCTGCCCGTGGCTGACCTGCACCTGGAGCTGGGCCGCTTGCTCTACGTGCAGCGCATCAAGGCCATGGGCTTCTTTGATACGGCCGTAGGCAGCAACACCCTCAGCCGGCAGTACCGCACCGCCGGCCTCGACGTGTCGTTTGTGTTCAACCCGCTGCGGCTGCGCACCTCGCTGGAGGCCGGCGTGCGCACCATCTACAACGTGCGCACCGGTCAGTGGCAGGTGCAGCCGCTGGTGCTCGATATCGGCTTTTAATTTTTGGCAGACAGGTAATAGTGTGAATAGCAGAGCTCTGAGATGCACCTGTCCGGCGTAAAGCAGGCTGGTTTGGGGTGCTTAGCTGAGAAATTTTGGGGAGGCTGAAATCCGGGGACGAAAGCTCCTGCGTAAGTGCCGTCAGTTCCGACCCCAACCTTTTTCTGCAAAAAGTACCATGAAAAAAAATCTGTTTTCCCTCGCTCTGGTCGCCATGCTCGGCGCTGCTACGGTTCAGTCGGCTTCGGCCCAGGCCAAGATGACGCCCGCTGGCACCGTGATGGTAGGCGGTGAAGCCATGTACGCCAATAAGAACATCGTGGAAAACGCGGTGAACTCGAAAGACCACACCACGCTGGTAGCCGCCGTGAAGGCCGCTGGTCTGGTCGAAACCCTGCAGGGCAAAGGTCCCTTCACCGTATTCGCCCCGACTAATGCTGCTTTCAACGCCCTGCCCGCTGGCACCGTGGAAACCCTGGTGAAGCCCGAAAACAAGGCTACTCTCACCAAAATCCTGACTTACCACGTGGTAGCCGGCAACATGACTTCCGACAAAATCATGGCCGCCATCAAGGCCGGCAAAGGCACGGCCACGCTGAAAACCGTAAGCGGCGGCAGCTTGTATGCCACTATGAACGGCCCCAAAAACGTGGTTCTGACCGACGAGAAAGGCAATGTATCCTGCATTTCGACTTACGACGTGCTGCAAAGCAACGGCGTGATTCACGTAATCGACAAAGTAGTGATGCCTAAATAAGGCCAGTAGCTTCTCTGCGCTTCACCAAGATTTCCTCTCTGAAAAAGCCCGGCTCGTTGAGCCGGGCTTTTTTAATGGCCGTCTGGCTACTGAATTTCCAGCGTGACATCACCGCCAATGGGGTAGCCGGTGCAGGTGAGCACAAGGCCCCGCGCGGTTTCCCGGTCGGTCAGCACTTCGTTGGTGGCCATCCAGATGGTGCCGGCCGTGCAGCGGGCAGCACAGTTGCCACACTGCCCGGCCTCGCAGCTGTAGGGCAGCACCAAGCCCTGGCGCTTGGCGGCCTGCAAAATCGTCTGCGGATACTGCACCGAGAGTTGGTGCGCCGTGCCCCGCAGCCGGATAGTCACCTGGTGGGCGGCCGTGTCGGGGGGCACGCGGTGGGGCACGGGCGCTGTAGTTGTATGAAACAGCTCGCGCCGGATGTGGCTGAGCGGCAGGCCGGCTTCGTGCAGGCCGTAGGTGCCCATGCGCATGTAGTTCAGCGGGCCACAGAGGTAAGCCAGCGTCTGGCCCGGCGGGCCGGGCGCGTGCCGGCCTACCAAGGCTTCAAGCAAATCTTTGTGCAGGTGGGCCCGGCTCAGGTTGGGGTCAATACTGTAAATAAGCTCCAGGTGCAGCTGCTGCGCAAACTGCCGGCTTAGCTGCTCCAGCTCGGCCCGGAAAATGGTGGTGGCCGGGCTGCGGTTGCTGTAGATGAGCAGCACCCGCAGCTGCGGAAACTCGCGCAGCACGGTTTTGAGCAGGGAAAAAATGGGAGTGATGCCGCTGCCCGCCGCCAGCAGGATCAGCTGCTGGTACTTGCTCAGGTTTTCGGGCAGAGTGAAAAAGCCGGCTGCACCCAGCGTCTGGAGCGTGTCGCCGACGCGGGCCTGGTCGATGAGGTAGCGCGACAACAGGCCGTTGTCCACCCGCTTCACCGTAATGGTCGGCGGCTCGTGCCAGGCCGGCGAGGAACTGAGCGAATAGGAGCGCCGCACCTGCTGCCTGTACTGCCGGTGCTCCAGCGTAAGGTACTGCCCGCTCCGGTACGCCAGCTCCCCGCCGGCCGGGGGCACTAGTACGAAGCTTTTGGTGTCCGGCGCTTCCTCCCGGATTTCCTGAATGGTGAGCGTGGTGTAGGGGGAATCCATGCAAGTCACAACAAAAAAGAAGGCCGTGGAATATGCTCCACGACCTTCTTATACGGATACGAACGGAAGGGGCGGAGCGCCGCGGGGCTTAGGCCTTGGCCGGCTGCAGCTGGCTCAGCTCCTTGGTAATGAAGTCCAGCTCCTCGCTCGAGAGCTTCACGTCGATGGCCTTGGCATTCTGCACGGCCTGCTCGGCGTTGCGGGCGCCCACCAGGGCCACCGTAATGCCGGGCTGCGAAATCGTCCAGCGCAGCACCACCTGCGACAGAGTGGCGCTTTTGCTTTCGGCCAGCGGCCGGATTTTGTCGAGGAAGCTGTTCACGCGGGTCACGAACTCGGCCTTGAATAGCGGGTGCGTGGCGCGCAGGTCGCTGGCGTCGAAGTGCTGGCCCGGCTTGATTTTGCCGGTCAGCAGCCCCAGCTGCAGGGGGCTGTAGGCCAGAATAGCCTTGTGGTGCTCGATGGAGTATGGCACAACTTCCTTTTCAATATCGCGCCGCACCATGCTGTAGGGTACTTGGTTGGAGGCCAGCTTCACGGTTTTTTCGGCTTCGGCCATCTGCTGGGCCGAGTAGTTGCTCACGCCCACGGCCCGCACCTTGCCCTGCTCCACGAGGCGCGCCACGGCTTCCATCGTGGCATCGATGGGCGTAGTCACGTCGGGCCAGTGAATCTGGTAGAGGTCGATATAGTCGGTGCCCAGGCGCTTGAGGCTGTCCTCGCACTCCTTGATGATGCTTTCCGGGGCGGCGTATTTGTACACGTCCAGGTCGCGGCCGTCGTTGTCCTTGGTCTTGAAGCCGAAGTCGCCCTTGGGCTCGGCCAAATCCCAGCGCATGCCGAACTTGGTCAGGATCTGCACCTTGTCGCGCGGCAGGCCCTTGATGGCCTCGCCCACGATTTGCTCGCTTAGGCCCATGCCGTAAATTGGAGCCGTATCGATGGAGGTTACGCCCAGATCGTACGAGGCCCGGATAGCGCCCACGGCGTCGTTCTGCTCGGTGCCGCCCCACATCCAGCCGCCGGCGGCCCAGCTGCCAAACGTAATAACCGACGCTTTCACGCCGGAGTCGCCTAACTCTTTGTATTCCATAACTCTTGGTAGATAAACAGTGAAAAGCCGACCCCGCGGGGCCGGCACGTAGCCTGCTTAACCGCTCCGCGGCCCCGAAGGTTACGGCCGAGCAGCTCCCATCAGCTGGGCGCTGGTGGGCAAGGTGGCTGATTTTCTTAGCTTTGCGCTACGGGGGCAGCCGGCCGGATTAGCCTCATTTCCTCATCTTTTTCAGCTCCCATATTCCCGGTTTATGTCGCTACGCGTTCTGCAGGAGCTGCCCTACCTCACGGTTTACTACGACTACAAGAACGAGTGGCTGTTTGCGGAGTGGCGCGATGAAATAACGCTGGAGCGGGCCCGGGAAGGCGGCGAGGCCATCCTGGGGCTGGTAGAGGCGGAACACTGCCAGAAGCTGCTCAACGACAACACGCAGGTAACGGATATGTGGCTGGAGACGCCCGAGTGGCGCTCCATAAACGTGTTTCCGCGCCTGCACGCGGCTGGGCTGCACTACGTGGCCTGGGTGTACTCGCCCAACCAGTACAGCCGCTTCTCCGTCGACCGTTCCATCGATACCCTGGCTCAGCCCGTGGTGCTCTCCTTCGAAGATCTGCCTACGGCCAAAAGCTGGCTGCGGATAGTCTGAGCGGCCTTGCTAGGGCCGGTAGGGAAACGTCTTGGCCGAGTTGCGCACCAGAATGCGGGCCAGCGTGGCCGGGTTGCTGCGCAGGTCGCCGATGAGCTGGTGGTCGAATTTCCAGACCAGGTCGCCGCTCTGGCAGTCGTGAATCGTGACGTTGGTTTGTACCTCGTTCGGGGGAATAATGCCGGTGCTGAACACCAGCAGGGCCACGGCCACCCCGTTGGGCAGGGGCTGAAACAGCGAGGTTTCGCCCGACAGAACCGCATCCACGCCCAGGGCTGCCTTCAGCTCGGCCATGCTGTGGTCGTTTAGGTTGTCGTAGGTGATGCCGGCCCGCTCCAGGCGGCTGTTGGTTTCCGCCACGTTCTGAAACTGCACTTTGTAGGGCTGCTTGGCCTGGCGCAGCAGCAGCTGGTTGAGCAGTTCCTGCTGCAGCTGGTAGGCAACTTCCCGCCGCTGCGCTTTCTGCTTTTCCTCCCAACGCTGCTTGCGCTTGTCGGTTTCCTCCGGACTCAGCGGCTCATCCCCCACGTAGGCAATGGCTTCCAGGCTAAACCGGTCGAGCTGCACGTCGAAGGGCAGAATGGCGACCAGCTTGTGCTGGGTCAGGGCTTCGGGCACCAGCGCGTTGGCCGTATACACCCGCTGGCTGCAGCTGGCCGTAACCGACAACAGCAGGGCAAAACACAGAAGACGGAGCATAGCGAAAAGGGAATAAGGACCTGCGAATATCCGTATTTGCCCACTATAACGCGCCACGGGCGGTTGTTAGTCTTTGGGTGCCCGAAACGGATGGCCGCCCGTGGCCAGCTGACGCAGCACCTGCATGGTGCGGTTGAGCCGGGTTTCGGGGCGCTTGGCCGTGTTGATGTGGTAGGCAATGGCGCGCTTCATGCCCCCGGTCAGGCGCTGAAAGCCGGCCGCCGCTTCGGGCCATTCGGCCAGGCCCTCGGCCAGCTCGGTGGGCAGGTCCACAGCGTCGGGGGTGGGGTCGGGGGTGAGGCACACGGTCAGCTGCTGGCCCAGGCGCAGACCGGCGGCTTTGCAGGTGTCCTTGTTCACCATCAGGTACCGCTCGCCCGAGTTCAGGGGCAGCAGCCCTAGCCGGATGGGAAATCCGTTGAGAGTGCCCACCACGCGCCGCGTGGCGCTGCCCCCGAGGCTTGCCACCACGTCCTGCGGCACGATTACAATCTGGGTGGGCATAAAGCTCGGGCCACCCGGTTCGAGCAGAGCCGTGAAAGTGGCAGTGGGGGCGGAATCAGACATACACGGGCCGGTAGTGGAAAGTCTAAAGTAAAGCAGAACGGTGTAGAGACGCATACTTGCGTCTCAATCGTTGCGGCCGTTGCTTGTAGCGGCACGGCACAAGTCGTTCAACGAGGGGACGCAAGTATGCGTCTCTACACCGTGCGGAACCGCGGCCGGCCTCCGCGCTGTTATCCTCGCTACGGCCGCCAGCCAAACCTTTTGGCGGCTTTCGGCTTATTACGCCTTTCACATAACGACGACATGCAAGTAGAAATCTGGTCCGATATCATGTGCCCGTTTTGCTATATCGGCAAGCGGCGGCTCGAAACCGCGCTGGCGCAATTTCCTCACCGCGACGAGTTGCAGATTACTTGGCGCAGCTTCGAGCTGGACCCCACCATGCAGACCACGCCCGGCCAGAGCATTCATGAGCTGCTGGCCCAGCGCAAGGGTATCTCGGTGGAGCAGGGCCGCCAGATGAACGGCCAGATGGCGCAGATTGCCCGCGAAGTCGGCCTCGATTTCGACTTCGACAAGGTGGTGCCGGTCAACACCTTTCTGGCGCACCGCTTTCTTCACCTGGCGGCCCAGCACGGGAAGCAGGACGCGGCCAAGGAGCGGGTACTGGCCGCCTACTTCACTGAGGGCCGCAACGTAGCCGACCCCGATACCCTGGCCGAGCTCGGCACCGAGCTGGGCCTGGATGCTGCCGAGGTGCGCGCCACGCTCCAAACCGACGCCTACGCCCAGGAAGTGCGCCACGATGAGTACCAGGCCCGCCAAATCGGGGTACGCGGCGTGCCGTATTTCGTGTTCGACAACAAATACGCCGTGTCGGGTGCCCAGCCCAGTGAGCTGTTCCTGGAAGTGCTGGACAAAGTGTGGGAGGAAAAGCACCCCGCCCCGCAAGTACTGGCCTCCGGCGACGCCTGCGGCCTCGACGGCTCCGACTGCTAAGTTGCCCCTGACTGATATAGGCCAACGGCCACTTCCTTCGCAGGGAGTGGCCGTTGGCCTTTTAGAAGCTGATGAAGCCACCGCTTCTCCTCGCGTGGCCTGTCAGGAGTTACGAAAACGCCTCACGAGTAGAAGCGGAGCATTTTTGGAAGGGCTCCGCTTCCAGGCGCGGGCCCGCCTGGTACCGCAAGGTGTAGGCGCCGGCCTTAAGCTGATAATTGGGCGGTGGGCAGCACGCCCCGCTGCTCCAGCTCCTGGCGCAGCTGCTCAGCCGACTGAAAATGCACCGTTTGCATGCCCACGGCCTGAGCCGCGTGAATATTTCGCTCGTTGTCGTCGATAAACAGCGCCTGGCCCGGCTCGATGGCGTAGCGGCTGAACAGCGTGTGGTAGAAGTCGGGGAAAGGCTTGCGCGACTTCTCCGTGCCCGACACCACGATGCCCTCGAACCAGTGCAGAAACTCGAACTGCCGTAAGGCCACCGGAAACGTCTCTTCCGACCAGTTGGTGAGGGCGTAGAGGCGGTAGCGGCCGGAGGCGCGCAGCTCGGTCAGCACGTCCACGGTGCCCTGAATGGCGCCGCCCAGCATCTCGGGCCAGCGGCCGTAGAAGTGCTCTATCAATTCGCGGTGCTCGGGGTGCTTTTCCACCAGCAGGGCCGTACCCTCGGCAATGGTGCGGCCCGCGTCCTGCTCCTCGTTCCAGTCGGGAGTGGTGATAGTGCTCAGGAAGCGGTTCATTTCCTGCTCATTAGGAATCAGCTTCTGGTAAAGGTAGCGCGGGTTCCAGTCAATCAGCACGCCACCGAGGTCGAACACGATGGTGGTAATGGGGGCGGAAGTCGAAGTCATGGAGTAGAAGAAAGTGGTTGGGCTGCCGTTGTAGGCGGAAGCGTCGGCAGGCGTTATATTTGAAGAAATGTGGGCTTGCCCGATTTTATAGTTTCTACAAAGGTTAAGATTCTTACCCGTACCACGACGTCTATGTCCACCTGTTTATCCCGCCCGGGTGCTCCTGCGCTGCTCACCCTGTCGCTGCTGGCGCTGCCGCTGCTCAGCTTCGGCCAGGAAACCAAAAAGGTTACCAACTACAGCACCTCGCCCATTTCCAACGAGGTGTACTACGTGCTCAAGTCCGACAAAGCGGTGAAGCACGGCTCCTACGCCCTCTACCGCGGCCGGCAGCTGGCACTCTCGACCCAGGGGCATTACACCAACGGCCGCAAAGACAGCATCTGGACTTCCTACGACTGGAACGGGGCCACCGTGGTAGCCCGGGGGGCCTACCAGAACGACCAGCGGACCGGCACCTGGGAGTTCTTCACCAATAAGGGCGAGCTGGAGCAGAAATACGACTACGACACCCGCCAGATGCTGTTCCGGCGGCCCGGCAAGAACAAGAGCGTCTCCGTCACGCTGCTCCAGCCCACGGCCACCGGCCAGACCTGGCCCGACGTCGACCCGGTGTATATTGGTGGCTCATCGGCCGTGTTTAATCAGATGGTTATGATGCGCTACCCGGCTCAGGCCATGCGCAGCGGCATTAGCGGCAGTGTGCAGGTAGCCTTCACCATTGGCAAAGACGGCACCTGCTCGAACTACCGCGTGAGCCAGGGCATCGGTGGGGGCTGCGACGAAGAGGCCCTGCGCGTGGTGCAGAGCATGGCCAACGGCTGGGTGCCGGCCCAGGTGGCGGGCCAGCCCGTGGCCGTCGAGTGTGAGTTTCCGGTCAAGTTCAACCTGCAAAAGCCCGTTACCACGCCAGTTCAACCGTTGCGCTAACCGAACCCAACCTAAAGCAAAAGAGCCTGCCCCGGACCGGGACAGGCTCTTTTACTTTAGGTTGGCGCAACGGCTGCTACTTCTTCACCGGGGCCGGGGCCCGCAGCTTTTCGGCCGCCTTCATCACCCGAAACAGGTTGCCGCTCCAGATTTTGAAGATGTCTTTCTCCGAGTAGCCGCGCTTCACCAGCTCCAGCGTCAGGTTTGGCAATTCGCCCGCGTCGCCCAGGCCGGTCAGGCGCGTGCCGCCGTCGAAGTCGGAGCCAATGCCGACATGGTCGATGCCGGCTATTTTTACGATGTGGTCAATCTGGTTTACCGCGTCCTGCACCGTAGCCAGGGCTACCGGGAATTTCGCGTTCAGCTGGTCGATTTCGGCCAGGGCCTGCTGCTGTTCCGCGGCGGGCAGCCCATACACGTTCAGGAAGCCCTTGATTTTCCACTTTGTGAAGAATGCCTGCTCAGCGGCCAGGCGCTCGGCCGTTTTCAGCTCCGTCTTTATGTAGGGGCTGTACAGGTTCAGCTGCACCACGCCACCGTTGCGGGCCAGCGCCTTCAGCATGTCGTCGCTCAGGTTGCGGGGCGAGTCGGCCAGGGCCCGGCTGCTGGAGTGGGAAGCAATAACGGGTGCTTTACTCAGGCGCAGCACGTCGTAGAAAGTCGAGTCGGAGGCGTGCGACACGTCGACCAGCATGCCCAGGCGGTTCATTTCCGTCACGGCCTGCTTGCCAAAGGCGCTCAGGCCTTGGTGCTCGGGGCCGGTGGGGTCGGTAGCCGAGTCGCACAGGTCGTTGTTGGAGGAGTGGCAGAGCGTGATGTAGCGCACGCCCAAATCGTAGAACGACTTAATCAGGCTCAGCTCCTGCCCAATGGGGTAGCCGTTTTCCATGCCGATGAAGACGGCGCGCTTACCCACCCGCCGAATCTGCAGGGCCTGCTCCTCGGTGGTGGCCATGTCCAGCTGCGAAGAGTGCGCCTGAATGGTCGAGCGGATGGCGTTGAAAATGCTCAGCGCTTCCTGCTTAGCGGCGGCGTTGCCCTCCGGGGTGCGTGGCCCCTGGCCCATGTACACGGCCCAGAAAGCCCCATCGAGGCCGCCGCGCTGCATTTTGGGAATATCTACCTGGGCTTCCTGCGAGTCGTGGTCCTTGCTGATGTCAAAGCCCGGCTTCATCAGGTTGAGGGGGGTGTCTTCGTGCGAATCCAGGACAAAGGCTTGATTATGAATGGTGTTAGCCTTGGTGACCAGTGCCGGGTCGGGTTTCTGCGCCCAAGCCGCCATCGGGCCCAGCAGCGCCAGCGCCAGAGGAAGCGCACGGAAGTATGAATTTTGCATAAAATCAGGTCGATGAACAAAACCGAACCGCAAAAATACTCAATAGCCGTCAGCTTATAAGCCGCTTTAGAAACGTATGTAAAATAGGTTGGGGTGCAATGATTTGAAAATATGATAGTTGTGTGATAAAAATAATTCTGCATGCCTACTATATTTCCGAGCTAGCATCGTCGGTTTGCACAAAACGGGTTGGGCTTTATATTGGTGATTTGTGATTATTTGAAGTAATGTCTTTTCGGTAAGTTCTGTTGCTTAGCCAAGAGGTAGTCTCCATTTTATCAAACCCACCGTTGCAAATCAGTAGATGAGGCAGCTGGCTATAGGCAACAAAAAACGCCCGGCAGGCCGGGCGTTTTTTGTTGCGAAAGGCAGTGGCGTCTAGCGGTTGCCGGTGGTTGAGCCACTGGTAGAGCTGCCGCTGGTAGAGCCGCCCGAAGTGCTGCGGCCGCTCGTTGTGCTGCCGCTGGTGCTGGAGCCGCGGCTCTTGGTGCGGCTGCCGGAGGTAGTCGAGTTTTTGCGGTTGCCTGAGCGGCCCGAAGTGGTAGCGCTGCCCGAGCCGGAGGTCGTGCCGCTGGTCATGGTGCCCGAGGTAGTACCGGAAGTGGTGCCGGAAGTAGAATAGCCGGCCGTGGTGCCGCTACCGGAAGTCATGGTGCCGGCCGTGGTGCCCGAAGTGCTGCCGCCCGAGGTTATCGAACCCGAAGTAGAGCCGGAAGTGGTGGTGCCGGTAGTACCGGAAGTAGTCATGCCGGCGGTGGTGCCACTGGTCATGGAGCCCGAAGTCAGGGAGCCGGCAGTAGTACCCGAGGTGCTGCTACCGGAAGTAACGGAACCGGAAGTGCTGCCGGTGCCGGAAGTAGAGGAGCCGGAAGTTGTCTGAGCTTTGGCCGTAGCCATCGAGGCAGCAACTACAGCTACCATTAACAATACCTTTTTCATAAAATACAGCGTGTTGGGTTGTGTGAAAGAATGGGGGCGTAAGCTTTAGAGCTTGTTTTTCAATGCATTACGAATAGACACGGCTCTGCGTTTTAAATTAATGGCCTTTGCTTCCCAAACTAGCTCAGAGTCAGTTCGTTGTTTTTGTGCTACAGTTGTGCTTGAGGCCTTACAGGGCTCAGCTTGCGGGCCAACAAGCTGAACGGCAGGCTGATCCGCAAGGGCGTTTCTCATGGGTCGCGTCCTAACACGGGCTTTCTTCTGCGTAAGCATCTCAGCCACTCACCTGTTTTACTACACGTATAGCTCAACAACAAAACGCAAATCCGGAATCGGGCCCGGTAGCGCCCGGCGGCTTGTCACCCATTCCGAAAAAGTAGCTTCACCGGCTACTCGACGAGGAAAATATTCAGGAGAAAGACCTGGCTAAGAAAGCCAAGCACCTGGCTGCCAAGCTCCGCGATACTTACGAGAAGTCGAGTGGACAGAAGTTGCAGCCAGTCGATACGGAGGCCTTTCAGGCCTTGGTGGGCCGGGAGGCTGTTGAGTGGCTGGTCCGGCGCCCGCACGCATAAGCACCTGTATGATTTGGCTTTGCGCGATACAAAAAAGGCTGCCCCAACCAGAGGCAGCCTTTTTGTGATAGAGTTAGCGTAGCCGCGTGGCGGTTGGGCTAGTTTTCGCCGGCCGGAGCTTTGGTGGCACCCGTGCTGGTGCGGCCGCGGCTGTTCTTGCCGACGGTTTCGCTGTTGGTGCTACCGGTAGCACCACCCTGCTTGGCCGATTTCATGGTGGAGCTGGAGCGAGACGCGCGGTTGGGGCCGGTGGCCGGAGCCGTGTTCATGGGCTTGCGGGTGCGGGCCTCGGTTTTGGCACCGGCCTGGGTGGTAGTCGGTCGGGTAGTGGTGGGGGAGTTACCCGATTGGGCAGCCGCCTCGCCAGCGGCGGCCATCAGAAGGGCGGCCAGAGCAAGCGTAATTTTCATAGCAGTGGGAATTAAGTGGAAAGCCGGCGGCCAGCGGTAGTTAGGACGGTCAGCTATTACTTCCTACGGCGAAAACCGGCGGCACGTTGGTACGAAGATGTTGGTAAGAAGCATATTGCAGCCAACTGTGGCGCTTCAGCCCGGCAAAGCACAGCCGCAACGGCAGTGGGTTATTGGGCCGGCTTCTTGTCGTAGTTGAACATCCAGTTGGTGCCGAACCGGTCGGTGAGCATGCCGAAGGTGGCGCCCCAGAACGTGTCTTCCAAGGGCATAGTCACGCTGCCGCCCTGGCCGAGGCTGGCAAAGGCGGCGGCAATTCCCTCGGGGCTGCTAAAGTTCAGGGCCAGGGCCACCGAGTTGCCCGGCGTCACTTGCTGCATGCCCGCATCGGAGCCAAACAGCACCAGGCTCTCGCTGCTCAGGCAGGCGTGCATCACCCCGTGCTGGGCGTCGGGGGTTACGTGGCCGGCGGCTGGGGTTTCGGCGAAGGTCTGCACCTGCAGCTCCCCGCCCAGGCACTGGTGGTAAAAAGTCATGGCCTCGCGGCAGTTGCCGTTGAAAGTGAGGTAAGGGCTGAGCTGGGGCGTTTTCATGGGTGTAGAATATTTGAGGTGAAAGATATTTTCGGGAAAAACGCGCAGGTTTCTGCTAAAATATGTAGTATTGCTGGTCGCAGATAAACTCTGTGCGCCAACAAAATTAGTAATGCCGGGGCGCTAGGTAAGGGTAGATTCCGACGAATTCAGGGTTGATTGCGACACCACGTTCCGTTAGCTTTAACTACTATGAAGAACATCGCCATCCTGGTTCCCAAAGGGGCCATTCTGGGCAGCATCGAGGGCCCACGCCTGGTTTTCTCGGAGGTAAACGCCCTGCTTCAGCGTATGGGCAAGCCGCCGTTGTTCGACATCCAGCTCGTGGGGCTTACTCACGAAACACCGGTGTGCGGTGGCCTCTACTCGGTGTACACGCCCTTGCTCACCACCGACCTAGCTACCACGCCCGACCTGGTGGTTATTCCGGCCGTGGACGGCGACCCGGCCCAGGCCCTGGAAGCCAACCGCGCCTTTCTGCCCTGGATAACCGAGCAGTACCACGCCGGCGCCGAGGTAGCGTCGCTCTGCATGGGCGCCTTTTTGCTGGCCGCCACCGGCCTGATAGACGGACGGCACTGCACCACGCACTGGGCCGCTGCCCACGACTTTCGCCGCATGTTTCCGGCCGTGGAGCTGGTCGAGAATCTGGTCATTACCGATGAGCACGGCATCTATTCCAGCGGCGGCGCCTTCTCATACCTGAATCTGGTGCTGTACCTGGTAGAAAAGTACGCAGGCCGCGAAATGGCCGTGGTGTGCGCCAAGGTGTTCCAGATTGACATCGAGCGGGTGAGCCAGTCGGCCTTTATCATGTTCAACGGCCAGAAGGAGCACGGCGACGAGCCCATCAAAAAGGCCCAGACCTACATCGAGGACCACTACCAGGACAAGATAACCGTGGAGCAGCTGGCCGACATGCTGGCCCTGGGCCGCCGCAACCTGGAGCGGCGCTTCAAGAAAGCCACCTCCAACTCGGTGGTCGAGTACATTCAGCGGGTGAAGATTGAGGCGGCCAAAAACAGCCTCGAATCGTCGCGGGAAAATGTGAACGAAGTAATGTACCAGGTGGGCTACACCGACCCCAAGGCGTTTCGTAGTACTTTTAAGCGCCTGACGGGCTTGTCGCCGAAGCAGTACCGCACTAAGTACAACCGCGACCTGGCGGCAGCATTCTGATTCTATTGCCGCGCCTGGGCTTCTGAACCAGCCGGTTCACTTTTTCACGGCTACGGCGGGTATGAGTTGGTTAAGCGTTTCGGAAATAGCCCTGCAGGAAAGAGGAAACACGGTTTTAGCGCCCATCAGCTTCACGCAGCGGCAGTTTCAGAAGCTGGCTATTGCGGGCGAAACCGGAGCCGGCAAAAGCACGCTGCTCCAGATTATTGCCGGCCTCACCCAGCCTACGGCCGGCACCGTGCACTTCGAAAACCGCCGCGTAAAGGGCCCCGTCGAAGTCCTGATTCCCGGGCACCCGGGCATTGCCTACCTCTCCCAGCACTATGAGCTGCCCCATTCCCTGCGCGTGGAGCAGGTATTGCGCTACGCCGACAAGCTGGCCCCCGGCGCCGCCGAGCAGCTGTACGCCGTGTGCCGCATCGGCCACCTGAGCACACGCCGCACCGACCAGCTCTCGGGCGGGGAGCGGCAGCGCATTGCCCTAGCCCGCCTGCTACTCTCGTCGCCACGCCTGCTGTTGCTCGACGAGCCGTACTCCAACCTGGACCGGGTGCACCGGCAGGTGCTCAAGTCCGTGATTCACGATATCAGCGAGCAGCTGGGCATCACTTGCCTGCTGATTTCCCACGATCCGGCCGATACGTTGTCGTGGGCCGAGGAAATCATAGTGCTGCGGCAGGGGCAAGTGGTGCAATGCGGCACGCCCGCGCAGGTGTACCGGCAGCCCGTGGACGAGTACACCGCCGGCCTGTTTGGCGACTACAACCTGGTGAGCGGGAAGCTGGCTACGGCTCTGGCCACCGCGGCGGGCGTCAGCAAAAAGCGCCGGCCCATGCTGGTGCGGCCCGAAAACTTCCGGCTGGCAGCCGCCGGGACCGGGGCGGCCGGCACGGTGCAGGAAGTCCGGTTTTTTGGCAGCTACTCCGAAGTGCTGGTGCGGGTGCTAAGCGCCGATATTACCGTGAAAACGGCGGAGGCCGCCTTTACGCCCGGCCAGAGCGTGGCCGTCACCGTCGCGGCCGACGGCATCTGGTATCTGTAAGGAGCATCGGAACGGTCCTGCGGCCTCGGGCTTGGAATATCTGACTGTTAAAATATTATCTTCCTTCCCGGAAGCCGCAACGCCGCAGCTTCGCGCCGGGCCGTTGGAGGAGCCCCCTGGATGAAACAAGTGCTGCTGGGTGTCGGAATACTGGTGGGGCTGGCACTCGGGGCCAGGGCGCAAAGCGGGCAGGCGCCGGATATCGTGCTGCTCAACGGGCAGGTGTTTACGGCCGACGCGGCGCGCCCCACGGCCCAGGCCCTGGCTATTTGGGGGGAGCGAATCGTAGCGGTGGGCACTACGGCGGAAATAGCCCGGCTGGCGGGGCCCGGCACGCGCCGCATCGACGTGCAGGGCCGCGTCGTCACGCCCGGCTTCAACGAAGCCCACAACCATTTTGCCCCCTGGCCCACCGGCACGCAGCTGGCTTTCAAGACGATGGAGCCCACCTGGGCCGAAACCCGGCAGGCACTGCAGGAAGCCGCCCGCAAAGCCCCGCCCGGCACCTGGATTTTTGGCAGTGTGGGCGCTACCGTAGTGCTCGATACCACGGTGAACCGCGCCGCGCTGGATGCACTGGTCTCCACTCACCCGGTTATGCTGAGTGCTTACTACGGGCATCTGCGCATCATCAACAGCGCGGCCATGCCCTTGCTCAAGATTGGCAACGAAGAGCCCGACCCGCTGGGCGGCACCTTCGAGCGGGTGCGGGGCTCCCGCCAGATCAACGGCCGGCTGCGCGAGTACGCCGAGTGGGGCCCCGACCCTATGCTGCTGGCCCAGGTGCCCGATTCGGCCGTTATTCGGGAGCTGCGGGCGCTGGCGGCCCAGGCGGCGGGCTTTGGCATTACCACCGTGCAGCTGTTTACTTCCATGCCCATTGCGCGCTTTGCCCGGCTGGCGCAGCAAGCCAACCTGCCGCTGCGGATTCATGCCCGGCCCTTTGCCACTACCACCGCTCAGGGGCGGCAAACCACGGAGCAGCGCCAGCTGAGCAAGCTGCCGGCGTACGGCCCGAAAGTGCGGGTAAGCGGGCTGAAATGGGTGCTCGATGCCACGCCCTACGAGCGGGGCGCGGCCCTGCGCTACGACTACCTCGACCAACCCGGCTGGCGTGGGCAGCTCAACTTCAGTGCGGCCGAAGTGGCCAAAATCGTGCAGGAAGGCCTGAGCTGGAAGCAGCCCCTGCTGTTTCACTGCGCCGGCGACCGGGCGGCCGAGCAGGTGCTGACCACGCTGGAGAGCTACGGCCCGAAGGTGAGCTGGCCGCAGCAGCGCGTACGCATCGAGCACGGCGACGGGGTAGTAGATGACCTGCTGCCGCGGGCCAAAAAGCTGGGCGTGGTCGTGGTGCAGAACCCTACGCACTTCACCGAGCCCGAGCTGTTTCACCGGCGCTGGAAAACGAGCATGCAGCCGCTCCGCTCCCTGCTGACGGCAGGCGTGCCCCTGGCCCTGGGCTCGGACGGGCCGCTGAATCCGTTTCTGAATATTATGCTGGCCAGCATCACGCCCTCTAACCCCGCCGAGGCCATTACCCGGCAGCAGGCCGTACAGGCCTACACGGCCGGTTCGGCCTTCGCCGAGTTTGCGGAAAAAGACAAGGGCTCCATCACCGCCGGCAAGCTGGCCGACGTGGCCGTGCTGTCGCAGGATATTTTCGCGCTGCCCCCGCCGGAGCTGCCCAAAACCACCAGCGTACTGACCATTCTGGGCGGCAAAGTGGTGCACGACGCCAAAGCGCTGAAGTAAGCTAAGCCCAACCGGCAGCGACCCGGGTTTGCCAAGGTCGCCGAAGGCATTCCGAAGATGCTTCGGGTATACGAAACGCTCTGCCAGCACTAAAAAAAAGCCCCGCCAGTTACTTGGCGGGGCTTTTTTTAGTGCTGCTGGCCTCAGCTACACGCGGAATGCTTAGCGCGAATAGGTGCTTTTTATCGTGGTACGGCCCCCGGCGCCCACCTCGTAGGAGAGGCGCGTGGTGAGGCTATGTTCCCGCAGCTCGATAAGGGAGTAGGGCCTATACACCACTTGACCGCCCGCGTTGTGGCGCGTAATGACGGTGCTGTCGGTGGGGCGGGTATAGCTGTAGGGCTCCCGAAACCCGGTAGTATTCGTGAAAGCCCAGGCGGTATCTGTTATTTCGAGGTGGTTGCGATATCCGGTCAGTACCTCCGTAAGTTCCTGCGAACTGCCCTGGGCGTCGGTGGTTTTTATGGTCTGCTTATCGAGCTGCCAAGTGCCGCGCAGGTCGGCCGGCTTCTTATCAATCTTTTCTTTTTTACAGGCACCGAGCAGCAGAAAACCCAGTGGGACAAGCGCCAGCCGGCGAATAGGAAGAGGGGACATTGGGGTAGGATAGGGGGGAATATGGGTGATAAACGCGGCAAGGTAAGGCCAACGTATGCGCCGCCCGGCCCGGCTGACGAAAAGCCCACGGGTTACGGGCCAATAACCGGCTAATAGAGTACCGTTACCCGCGCTTTGTCATACAGCCTCAGCCAGTCGCGCCGCAGGATGGCGTAGAGGTACTCATCCTCAAACTCACCCGCGTCGTTCAAACCCGATTCGCGCATGACGCCCTCCAACTCAAAGCCCGGAGTCTTCTCAATCGAGCGTTTCGACGACAGGTTACTCACGCGACAGCCAGTGGCGACGCGGTTCAGGCCCAGCAGCTCGAAGGCCAGGTAGAACAGGTGGGGCTTGCTGCGCGGCGTAATGCCGCGGCCGCGCATATGCTGGAATATATCGGCCCCGGTAGAGCCGGCCCGCTCTTCCCAGCTGTCGACGGTAAGCAGAGCCAGGCCGGCCAGCTCGGTTCCCAGCCGGGAGTAAAAGCCAAAATTGGTCCGCTGGCCCTGCTCATAGCGGGGCCGGTAGTTGCGAAACAGCTCCTCCAGCATAGCCCGGGAGTCGGGGAAACCCTGAAACAGCGCGAAGATTTCCGGCAGGTTGTCCTCGTCTATCAGGTGCAGGGTAATGTCGTCGGAATGCAGGGCCTTGAACATCGGAGCAGGGGCGAAAAGTGGTACACGGCAAGCATTCCGAAGATAAGCGGTAAGGGCGAGCGGGCGGCCACTCAGGTGGGGCGAAGCCACCGAGCCGCCCTGGTCGTCGGTATATTTTTCCGGCTGGGCTAACCCGCAAAAAGGCCGAATAGAGCAAGCTGGGCTATATCCCGGGCATTGGTGGGGCCGTATGGTCAGGACTACCGGCTTCTAATCCTTGCCTTATGCGTGCTACCCTACTTTATGCCCAACCCGGCACTACTACCGGCGTGTTTTATCGGAGCGGCCGGCGCCGTACTTCCTGCTTTGCCTGGCTGGCCTGGCTGCTGCTTGGGTTTGGCCTCGGGGGCTGTGCTACGGCGAAACCCGGCCGCGCCATTCAGCAGCAGGTGCAGGGCAAAACCTACGTCATCATCGGGGCCTCCAGCGGCTTTGGGCGCGGCATGGCCGAGCAGCTGGGCACCATGAAGGCCAACGTGGTGCTGGCGGCCCGCCGCACGGAAGTGCTGGAAGAAGTAGCCACCAAAGTCAGGGCGGCCGGGGGCAATGCCCTGGTCGTCACCACCGATATCAGCCAGCCCGACCAGGTGCAGCGCCTGGCCGATGCCGCCCTGAAGCAGTACGGCCGCGTGGATGTGTGGGTAAACGACGCGGGCGTAGGGGGTATCGGCCGGTTCTGGGAAATTCCGCTGGCCGACTACTCCCGCCTGATTGACGTCAACTACAAGGGCGTCGTGTACGGCAGTCAGGTGGCCCTTAAGATCTTCCAGGCCCAGAAAAGCGGCACGCTCATAAATTTGGGCTCGGTGGAAAGCGAAGTGCCCCTGGCTTACCACGCCGTGTACGCGGGCACCAAGGCCGCCATCCGCAACATGGATCAGGCCCTGAACAATGAGCTTCGCCTGAGCGGCTACAAAAACATTCAGGTGGTCACCATCGAGCCCTGGGCCGTGGATACGCCCTTTTGGGGCCATGCGGCCAACTACAGCGGCGGCACTCCCCGCATGGCCGCCATGGACCCGCCCAGCAAGGTGGTAAATGCCATGGTGCGCTCCTCGGTGCGGCCCCGGCAGGAGCTACCGGTAGGCTGGAAAGCCCGCGGCTCTTTCTTTTCCCACAACGTGCTGCCCCATTCCACCGAGCGGCTATCGGCCAACATAGCCCACCGCTACCAGATCAAAACCGCGCCGCCGGCCCCGCCAACCTCTGGCTCCGTGCAGCAGCCGCTGCCCACGGGCCGAGGCGTAGATGATGGTGTCCGGCAGCGCATCAAAGCTGAAAACCGCCAGCACAAGCAGCAAAAAGCCGGTCAGTAGAGAGGGTCATGCAATGTAGTATTGAGTGCGTAGCGCCCCGGCCATTGGGTGGGGCGTTTTCGTGTGGGCATGGGTGTTGCTGCCGGTAGTAAGCCGGGTGGCTGCTAAGCAGATAAAAGAAAGTTTCGGGGGCGGATGGTATCCAAACGTTTCCACAAACGATTCCGGTACTTTCATTTTCCGCGGTCTGTCAAAACCGGTAAATCCGCTCAGGGCCCTTCCTATCTTCCGACATAAATGGCCTTCCCAGCGTGCTAAAGCATATCTGGGGTGGGCAGCGCGTGGCTGGCGCCGTGGGCCGTCCGGGAGTATAATCACCCGAAAACGTTTGCGGACAATTGCATCCGGTTGCCGTCCGCAGAAAGCCCTGCCCTAGCCGCGTCAGCCCGCTTTTTCACCCGGTTCTACTGTTCCGTTTCACTATACCCTTTCAATTCCCCAATGAAAACAAGAACTACCCTGCTAACGCTCCTGCTGAACGGCCTCAGTCTGGGCCTGTTTGCGCAGATTCCGCTGGTGTACTCGTCCGAAAACACCGGGGCCAGCTGCGCGGCTCCGGCTTTGCCCACTTTCGCCCAGCTGCCCGTCGTCGAGCCGCTCCCCGACCCCTTTATGTGGTCGGATGGGCGCGGGCGCTCCACCAGCTTCAGCGACTGGGAGTGCCGCCGCAACGAAATCAGGGCCGAGGTGGAGCGGTATGAAATCGGGACCAAGCCCGCCAAGCCCCAGAACATTACGGCCAGCTACGCGGCGGGCGTCCTCACGGTGAACGTGACGGTGAACGGCCAGACGCTCACGCTCACCTCGCAGGTTTCGCTGCCCACGGGCAGCGGCCCGTTCCCGGCCATCATCGGTATGAACAGCGCCAACGGCAGCGTGCCGGCCGATATTTTCACCAGCCGCAACATTGCCCGCATCACCTTCAGCCACAACCAGGTGACGACGTACGGCAACCCCCTGATTACCGACCCCTACTACCGCCTCTACCCCGACCAGAACCTCGACAACGCGGGCCAGTACAGCGCCTGGGCCTGGGGCGTGAGCCGCCTCATCGATGGCCTGGCGCTGGTGCAGGCAAGCCTGCCCATCGACATGAGCCACCTGGGCGTAACCGGGTGCTCCTACGCCGGCAAGATGGCTCTTTTCTCCGGCGCGTTTGATGAGCGCATTGCCCTGACCATCGCCCAGGAATCGGGTGGGGGCGGGGCCCCGGCCTGGCGCGTGTCCGAAACCCTGGGCGCGGTAGAAAAGCTGGGTGCCACGGATTACCGCTGGTTCAAGGACGACATGAAGCAGTTTGAGAATGCCAACGTGGCCAAGCTGCCCCACGACCACCACGAGCTGATGGCCATGATTGCGCCCCGCGCTCTGCTGGTGACGGCCAACACCGACTTCGAGTGGCTGGCCAACCCGTCGGCCTACGTATCGGCCCGGGCCGCGCACGAGGTGTGGAAGGCGTTTGGCATAGGCGACCGGTTCGGCTTCTATATCGACGGGGGCCACGGCCACTGCGCCATTCCCGCCTCCCAGCAGCCGGCCGTAGCCGCGTTTGTCGACAAGTTTCTGCTCGGCAATACCACCGTCAATACCAACATTACCACCCACCCTTACCCGGCTCTGGACTACCAGCGCTGGTACCGCTGGTGGGGCACCAACACGCCCATTCTGCCCGCCGAGCCACTGGGCAAGCGCATCTGGATGGAAACCGAATGCGCCACCGTAGGCTCCAACTGGGACATCGTAGCCGACGCGGAAGCCTCGAATGGCCGCTATGTGCGGGTGAAATCGGGTTTGAGCAGCCCCACCACCGCCCCCACGGGTGCTACTGCCGCCGTGGTGATGCCCTTCACCATCGACAGCGCCGCCACCTATAATATCGTGGCCCGGCAGAGCGTGCCCACCGGGGAGGAGTATGGCTACTGGCTGAAAATCGACGAGGGACCGTTCCAGGCGGTAAGCAGCCAGCTGGTCGGCAATGGCGGCTTCGAAAGCGGCCTGACCGGCTGGACTACCCTGAACACGACCGGCGCTACCATTACCGCCAACACGGTGGCCGCCGAGGCCCACACCGGAACCGGCTCGATGAAGGTGGTGAACCCCACTGCCCAGCCCGGCAACCAGTGGCGCGTGCAGGTTACCAGCGCGGCCTTCCCTACCACCGTCGGCAAGCAGTACACCATTTCGTACTGGGTGCGGGCCGCGGCCCCCGGTGGTTCCATTCGCCTTTCCACCGGGCCTTCGGGCGCCCAGTACCAGGCCGACCAAACCATCGGCACGGCGTGGCAGCAGGTTTCCTGGACCATCACGGCCGGGGTAGCCTCCACCACCTTTCTGTTTGACATGGGCCAGGTCGCCAACACGTATTACATCGACGATGCCAGCGTGAAGGAAGTGAATACCACCAGCGGCTGGGGCTGGACCAAGCTGCGGGATGCCGTACTGCCGGTCGGCCCGCACACGCTGACCATCGCCTACAACGCCGGCGGCGGGGCCAAGCTCGATAAGCTGGTGCTGGCTACCTCCATGGCCTCCATCAGTGGCTTGGGCGGCACGGCCCCTACCTGCGCCGTTACGGCCAACGCCACCAGCGTGGCCGACAGCGGCATCGATGTGTATCCCAACCCGGCCACCAGCAAAATCAACATCCGGCTGGGCGCCAACCCGCTCCACGTAAAAACCATTGACGTAGTGGACGTGACCGGCCGGGTGATGGCACGGGTGCCGGTGGGCAAGCAAACCACGCTCAGCATTGCCAGTGACAAGCTCAAACCGGGCGTCTACATCGTGCGCTTCCACGGCGACGATACCCGGGCCCAACGAGTCGTGATTCAATAGCACGCCTCCGAGCTAAACCAAAAAAGCCCCGAATCGGGGCTTTTTTTTGTGCTAGCATTTCCGGTGCCAACGCCCGGTGGCCACCGTAGCTACTGACCTAGCGCTGGGCTTTAGCAGTAGGAGCCAAGGCTTGCTGAAGCTGGTGGAGCTGCTGCTGCAGGCTTTGCAGGGCGGCGTGGTCGGCTTGCTGGGCGGCCCGGGCCTGCTCGGCGCGCTGGGTCTGGGTGCTGAGCTGGGCGTGCAGCTCCTTGAGGGCCTCCAGCAGCACGGGCGTCAGCTGGGCGTAGTTCACGGCCTTGTAGCCCTGGGCATCGGTACTGACCAGCTCGGGGTACACTTTCTCGATTTCCTGGGCCAGCACGCCTACCTGCTCGGCTCCGGCGGTGCCGCCGTGCTGCACGCCCAGCGCATTCCACTGGTAGCGTACTCCACGCAGGGCCAGTACGGTGGCCAGGGCTCCGCCCAGCGGCCGGATGTTCTGCTTGAAGCGCACATCGGAAGCTGATACGTTGTTGCCGCGAATCACGCCGGCCACGTCGAGCTTATAGCCCGGGTTGGTAGTGCCCACGCCCACGTTGCCCGTGGCCTGGTCCCAACTCATCACGGCCACCGGCCCGCCGCCCTGCAGACGGTCGAGCACGAGGCGGTCGGCGGTTATGCCGCCTTCGCTGCCGCCGGTGTTGTGGCGCAGGTTCCAGCCGTAGTTCAGGTCGTTTTCGCGGAAGCGCAGCACGGCCCCGTTGGCGTTGTCATTGGTGTTGGAGTGCAGCAGCAGGCTGGGGGTGGCCAGGTCACCGATTTCCACCTCGCCCCCGTCGGCCGTCAGTTTGTAGGGCCCCAGGTTGAAGTTGCCCCCGGCGGCCGTGATGGGCTGCCACTTGCCGTTGCCCACCCCGTCGGAGGTGAGGACCCGGCCCGCGGCCTGCGTGCCGTCGACGATGCGGATGGCCGCGTTGGCATTGACGTAGCCGGGGTGGCCGGCCAGGCCCACCCAACGCAGGGGCTGGCCCGGCCGGCCCGCCGTAAAGATGCCGCCCCAGCCCTCGGAGCGGTAGGCGTGGCCCCACACGGCGTAGTCGATATCCAAATTGTAGGGGCCCGTGCCGTAGCCCGAGAGCATCGTGCGGGTGTAGTTGCGGCCGTAGAGGCTGCGCGTCATCAGGGCCACACTCTTGCTGGGCACTAGGGAGCGAACTTCCACCTGGGCTATGGAGTCGCCGAGGGCTGCGGTGGCAATGCCTTGCAGGCGCTTGTTGTTCAGGTCCAGGGTTTGGGTGGCGACGTGGTTGCCCAGGTTGTCGGCGGCGCCACTGCGGGTTTTGTCGGGAATAAAGAGCCAGCTGCCGCTCATGGCGTACCAGAAACCGGCGCGGCCGTTGGTCTGGAACACCATCAGCCCGTCGGGCGGGGTGCTGATGCCCACGCGGGTGACGGAGTCCATGCGCGGAATGAGCAGGCCCTTGCCCGAGGCATCCAGGTCGAGAATGGCTTTGTCGTGGGGCGTGCCGGCCGTGCCGATCCGGACCCCGCCGGGCGTGGTTTGGGCCGCGGCAGTAGTCGCGACGCTTAGCGCCAGCAGTAAAGAGTAGCGTGTTTTCATCAGGAGAAGGACGGGATAAGGGAATATAGCTGCGCGAAGATACTAGGCTGATTTATAGGCTGTATCTGGCCCCCAAAAATTGTTGGGGCGGGTAGTCGGCCGGCCTCTGCCGCAGCGCCCGGTTTCCTGTTGAGGCGTTCCGTGGTTGGATCAGCCCTGAAAAACAAAAACGCCCCCGGCCGGATGGTCGGGGGCGTGGACTAACACCAGCGGCACGGCTGGTAAGGCAGACTAATCAGGAGATGATAACTTCTACGCGGCGGTTTTGCTGACGGCCTTCGGGGTTGTCGGAGCCGTCGGTGCGGGTGTTGGGTGCTACCGGGTTAGCTTCCCCGAAGCCCTGCACCTGAAACTGACCGGCGGCCCCGGCCTGGTGCTGGGTAAGCCAGTCGGCAATGGCCTGGGCCCGGCGCCGCGACAAGGACAGGTTGTAAGCATCGTCGCCTTTGGCATCAGTGTAGCCGTTGATAACGACCCGGCTTTTGCGGTACTCCTGCACTACCTGCGCCAGCTTTTCCAGCGTGGGCGTAGCCGCGGGTTTGATGTCGGCCTTGTCGAAGTCGAAGAGTACGTCGGCGTCGAAGTTGATGACCAGCCCCATATCGGTCATCTTCCCGCCCAGGTCGCTGGCCGCACCGGATAGGTCGCTGACTTGGCCGGTGAGCTTCTGCCCCTGGTCGGGGCGGGCGGTAGCGGGAGTAGCGGCCGGGGCCGGGGCGGCGGCTCCTACGGGCGCATTGCCGGTGCCGGTCAGGGGCTGGCCGGCTTCGGGTACGGTAGCGGCGGGCTGCTGCTCGGAGCAGGCCGCTACCAGCAGGGCCAGCAGCGGCCCGGCCAGGCGGAGGGCGCGGCTCATCGTTGGATGGCGATGCCGTCGAAGGAGCCCATACCGGGTAAGCTCAGCGAAATGGTAGTGCTGGTGGCGGGGGGAGCCGGAAACCGGAAGCTCATGATACCCGGACCGGATTTGCGGGCATCGGCGGCTACGCTTTTCTTGCTGTAATCGAGTGGTAGCGCCATATACAGGCCCGACTGGTCTTTGAGCACGTTGTATTTGCGCGAGGTAGCATCGTCGATGTAGGAAATCTGGTCGATGTCGGCGCGGACGGTTTCAGAATTGGAATCGGCATTTGGTGGCAAGGCAGCCTGCAGCTCCACGGTCAGAATGTCGCCGATAACGCGTGCTTTGGTAAGGGCTATCTGGGTGCCTTTGGGACCGGGCTGGGTAGCCAGGGCAGGCGTGGCGGGCGGAACCGGGGCCGCGGCTTCAGCCCGCTCTACCCCGGCCGGAGCAGTGGTGGTAGCGGCCGGGGCCTCGGTGGGGGGCGGAGCAGCGGTAGTGGTGGTTTCGGCCGTCTTTTCCTGGCTGCAGGCCGCTAGGCTCAGGGCGAAGGCGCTGGCTATCAGAAGGTGCTTAGGCATAGGAATAGAATGTGGTGGAGCTTACCGATACGGTGCCGCGCCACCCGGGGTTAGGCGTCGGGCACCGCTCATAGCCTGCCACGCCCCCAACTACAGGCCCGGCATGCCGCCATGCCTTGGGTAGTTGGGGCTGGCCAGTACCTTACCGCACCACTGTTGCTTCCAGCTCGACTTTCAGGGAGCCGTAGGCCAGCACGGGCACTTCCAGCAGGGTGCTGGCCTGCTGCATGCCGTGGCGGGCTACCCAGGCAGTAAACACGTCGAAGCAGGTGAACAGCTCGGCGGCCGAGGTGGTGTACACGTTCAGGCGCACGATGTCGCGGCACTGGTAGCCGGCAGCTTCGATGACCTCCTCCAGGTTGGCTATTACCTGCAGCAGCTGACTGCGCATATCGGCGGTGCTGACCTGCCCCTGGGCGTCGATGGCGGCCTGCCCGGCGCAGTAGAGGGTGGCGGCGGGCTGAATTACTTCCACGGCCTGGGCGTAGCCTACTTTCTCCTGCCACTGCCAGGGATTTACGATTCGCTTTTCCATGTGTGTTGCTTGCGAAGGGTGAGCAACGGCTCCACTAGGTATGGGCGGCCGTCTGAGTTTGACCCTGCAAAGGTGGGGCAGCTCCCGGCCCGCCGCGCGTGACCTACCGCACAAGTATCCGGTGACCTACATCACACCGGTGGGCTAGGCCGAGAGCCGACTCAGCGTCTCGCGCGACACGCCCAGGTAGGCCGCCAACAGGGTTTTGGGCACCCGCTGCACCAGGGCCGGGTGCTGGGCCAGAAGCTGCTCATAGCGCTGCCGGGCCGAAGTGGTGAGCAGGGACAGGATGCGCTGCTGGGCGGCCATGGAGCCTAATGTGGCTTTGTGCAGGAAGAAACGCTCCAGCTTGGGCAGGGCGGCGCAGAGCCGGTGGTAGTCGGGCAGGGTCAGGCAGAACACTGCCGTATCCTCCAGGCACTCCAACGCCAGGGAAGCCGGCGTTTGGGTGTGGTAGGCCCGAAAGTCACTTTCCCACCAGTCTTCCATGGCAAACGAGAGGATGTGCTGCTTACCCGCCTCGTCGGTATGCACCAGCTTCAGCAGCCCCGATACCACGTAGTAGGCGCAGGGCACGGGGTGGCCTTCCTGAATCAGAAACTGGTGTTTGCGAAATCGGCGGCCGCTGAAGTGCGACAGGGCCAGCGCAAATTCCTCGTCGGTGAGCGGCACGACTTGCTCCAGATGCTCCCGTAGTTGTTGCTCCATGTGTTGCGCGGCTCATAAACCAGGCCGGCAAGGTAGCGACGCCCCGCCGAAACTGCCGGCGCCGGATACGTTTCAGTGGAGTCCTTTCCAGCGCGGCACCGACTATTTCGAGCCGGCCACCAAGGAGTTTATGCGCAACTACCGGGTGCAGAACATCGAAGGGCTGGTCGAACAGCTGCGGGCCTGCAGCATCACCCGCTTCGACTACGGCAAATTCGTGCATATCCTGGACGCTGATTACCTCCGCCAGTTGCCGATACTGCCGCCCGCGCCTGGCCCTGTTAGCGGCCTGCCGCCGCAGTCGGGTGGCCCGTCGGTTATTTTAGGCAAGGAGTAGCAAGCGGCCTGCTTACCTTTGGCCGCGGTAGCCGTTAGCTACGCCCCTTACCTATCCCTATGCGGAACCCTTATTTCCTGCCGCTCGCGGCCCTCCTGACCCTCCTTCCTCTGCTCGGCTTCGGGCAGCAAACCCGGCCGGTAAACCGCAAATTGGCGAATGGCTGGAACCGGGAAGAGTACTCGGTGCTGGAGTCGGACCCCACCATTAAGCACGGGCCCTACCGGATGTACCAGGGCGGCTCCTCGGAGACTCTGGCGGTAGACGGCTACTATACCAACGGCCAGAAAGACAGCCTCTGGACGGTGTACAACCGCTGGTCGAGCAAGCCGGAGGTGCGGTCCAGAGGGCGCTACCGGCAGGGCCAGAAGGTAGGCGTGTGGGAATACTTCGGGGCTAAGCAGGAACTGGAGCAGCGCTACGACCACACCCAGCGCCAGCTGCTGCAGCACAAGGCCAATGAGAAGGCCAGGATTACCTTTAAGCCGGTAGGCACCACGGCCGCCCTGGACCAGGAAGCCGTGTATATCGGGGGCGCCACGGCCGTAATGGACTTTATCGGCAGCACCGTGAAGTACCCCATCGACGCCCTGCGCAACCAACAGTCCGGCACGGTGCGCATTGCCTTTATCATTGCCGCCGATGGCACGGTATCCGACTACCGGGTGGCCCACCCGGCCGCGGCCAGCATGACGGAGGAGTCCCTGCGCGTCATCAAGCTGCTGCCCGCCACCTGGGTTCCGGCGCAGGCGGCCGGGCAGCCGGTGGCCTCCGAGTGTGAAATAGGCGTGGTCTTCATGATGAAGTAAGAATATCTGGCCGTGCGGGCTAGCGGGGCCTGAGGATTGACCCCGAACTGGTCGGAGCGGCAGGCAGCTTTGGGGCTGGTTCGGCAGGGAAAAGGTGGCACACCACGGCCGTGCAAAATCATAGCTGGTGAATATAGATTTGAGGAAATATTAGCAGTATTGCAGCGCGATGCTCCTGCCCGGCAGGGGTCCGCGTGCTGCTTTCGACCTGTATTCTCCCACTTTCCCCCATCCTTCTATGCTGCGTACCTACCGCTCCATTGTACTGGCTGGCCTGCTGGCCTGTGCCGCCTGTGGCTCCTCAACTGAGGACACTGCTTCCGCCGAAAATGCTGCTGAGGAAAACACCGAGGAAGCCGCTGCCCCGGAGCAGGCGCCCGAAACGCCGGCCGCCACTGCCGCCACCCCGGCCGCTACCGACGACGAGCCCCACCTGACGGCTGGTCCGAAAAAAGACGTGTACAGCGTCGGCGACGTGGCAGCGCTGGACTCCCTGCTGATCAAGGTGAACAGTGTGACGACCGCCGCCGAAACCGATTTCAAGGAGAAGCCCAAGGCCGGCCATGAGTACGTGGTGGTCAACGTGACCTGGGAAAATGGCACCACCAAGCTCCGCGACTTCTCAACCCTGATGAACACGCTGATGCTGGATGCCCAGGGCAAAGAAATCAAGGTGAAAGCCGGGGCCAGCGCCGAAGGCGCCATGCAGCTGGACCGCAGCCGCGGCGCCGGCAAATCGGGCACCGGCCCCATCTTCTACGAAGTGCCGGCCAATGCCAAAGGCCTGAAATGGGTATTCCGTACCCTGGGCGGCTCGGCCCTGGACATGGCCGAGAAGGGCCGCGTCGTCTTCGACCTGGGCCGCTAATTGCTGCCTTGGCTAGGCTGTGCCGCCGGACCCGCGCGGCGCCACAGGTAACCAGTAGCGTATCGGTGCTCAATGGCATTGCTTCAACAAAGAGGCCCGCTCGTGCATGAGCGGGCCTCTTTGTTGAAGCGTTATGGACCGACTATATGATAGAGAAGCCTCTGCTCGGCAGCCGCTTCAACGGCTTGTTTCAGGTGAAACGTAGCGGAGGATACTGCAAGAGGCGGCCTACTAGTGAGCAGTTGTGAAAGGCTGCGGCCATCGTATCCCACTACAAGCGCAGCTTACCGTGCGGACCTAGAATGTGCAGCAGTTCTCCGGTATCATCCGCCAAAAACAGAAAGTAGTCGTGCTGGTCAAATGCACCGGGCTGGCTGACATAGGAGACACACCAGCAGGGAACCGGCGGGTTGGTAGCGGGGGCCTCGGTAAATTCGGCGGTGAGTCCTTCCCGAATGTCGTAGGAAAGGCCGTGCCGTCGGAGAATTTCCTTGGCAATGGTTAAGGCTTGCTGTTCGGTTAGGGGCGGCATAACGGCAGGATGCACCAATCCGTATGTTGGCGTTAGGTCTGCAGTTCTCGGCCGAGTTTAGTGCGAAGTTCCTGCAGTGCCGCGTGCAGCGCTGTATGCCACTCCCCCTTTTGGCCGGGGCGCTCTAGTAGCTGGTCCCCGAAAGCAAGCAGAATCTGATAAAAAACAACCCGAGGCATTATCTCGGTAGGAAATGATTGACAGTAGATGTCTACTGAATCAGCTGGAATTGGTGCCCGCTCCGTCAGATCAAATTCATCTAAGTCACCCGGAAACGTTACGCCCACCGCGTCTGAGCCACTCCCAACCTTCTGCACGGCGGCCTCAACTACGGCTGGGTACCGACCAGCGGGGAGACCCACAAAAAACAGGAAAAGGTGGCCTCGGCCGCAGAAATGCTTTCCACCCGGAGCCCCAGTACGCCCCACTCACCCGGTTTGACAGCCGTGATGCGCCATTGTAGCTGTGTCATTCCTCTGCAGATGTAAAAAAGAGCGGGGTGATTTTTGGCCTTGTTGACTATAGAAGCCGCGTATCGGATATCCGGCTTCCGACATGAGCACTGGGCCATTACCTGTTAGCCAGCCTATTCGATGTAGCCAGTAGAGTGGATGATGTACAAAAACTCTTTGGTTTCGTCATTGATATAGGCATAGTACTCCTTCTCCATCGGATCCAGCACTCGGCCCCGGATGGAAACGGCGGCCCCGCCCGATACAAAGGCAACCGTCCAGATGGGCAGGATGGCCCCGGTGCGGGTTTCGACCGGACCCTGAAATACCGGCCAGAAGCCTTTATCGGCGTTATACACCACGTTGCGGGCCTGCACGGCTGCTTGGGCTATAGCCAGCACTTCCTCCGGAGTTGTGTGTGGGGTAAGCATGATTCTTACTTAACTGGTTGTGGGCCATTGCCCGGTTTTAATGGAAGTGATGTAATCGGCAGCGTGTTTGATTTCCTGCGGTGAAAAGCGGGCCTGCTGCTGCATCAACTCCTGAAACACGAATTCCTCCCGCTCAAGGCGCGACTGCCCCGGCCAATAGCCTTCAAAGCCTAGCTGCTGAAATTGTTTGGCATGCATCATCTCATGGATCAGCTCGTAAGCCGTGGCACCTTTTTGCACGTAAATCAGTCCGGTACGCTGCCCGGTCGCCTGATCCAGCTCGGTGCGGAACATGGCGCGTACCGTGGGGCTGCCCGACACGGCTTGCATCTCTACGGGCGTAAGGACTTCGACCGTAGCCCCGTATTTCCGCTGCGCTTCGTGCGCCAGTTTCTCCAACTGAAGCTTGGTCAGCTTCGGGCTGTTCAAAAATCCTTGTTTCGTGCTTTGCGGACGCTCCGACCACGGCTTCTTTTCCTTCTTGAAGCGCATAAAGTCGGCCCCACCGGGCCCTACCGGTGGGGGCGGGGTGGGAAGCGCGGCCAGCGCCGCCGATGGTTCCTGCGGCTTGGAGAGGGCGCGGCGGCGAGTAGCTTCATCCGTAGCCCAGGGAATGGTGCTGTGGGCTTCCGAGAACTGCCCTTGTACTTCCGTGGCAGCCGCAGAAAGATAGACTTCTACCTCAAACGAGGCCTTGCCATCCTGCCCGCGGGCATCGAAGCGGCACTCGTAGTACACGCAAAAGGCGTCGTAGAAAACGACGGTTTTGGCCGTCTGGCCTTCGCCGTGGTAGAATACCAGCCGGCCGCTCTGGCGGCGGTGGGGGTCGAGCATCCACTCTTCCCACTGGCGCCAGCTGGCCGCTTCGCCCACGATGGTGAGCTGAATCAGGCCCAGGCGCACATCGGTGCTGGGGCGGCCTGCGTAGTCGGTGGCCTGATGGAAAGAATAGGTGCCCGTGGCAAAAGCAGCCCGCAAGCCACCCGTCTGAATTTCGGCGTAGAGGATCGGCACAGTCGGCAAGGATAGATAGCGCCGGCAAGATAGAGGCTTTCGGAAATATAGACGGCAGGGCTACAACCAGGCGCCCGTCCTCCCCGAGGGGAAGCCGGGCGCGGCCGTTACAGTAGGATAGAGCGGGTAGGATAGGGGCAACACGGGAGTAGCGCGAACTTTAGCTGCGCTGATGGCTCACTACACGGTGGGCTTGACGGGCTTCTCGGTGCGGGCGGCGGTATTGACCACCAGGCGGGCCGACTGGTAGGCGGTGTGGAACTTGGGCTCGGGGCGCTGGTAGCGAATCAGGAACTTGTCGATGCGGTTGCGGAGCAGGGCCGAGGCCTCGCGCAGGTCGGCGTTGATTTCCTGTTTCTGGGCTTTGCCGTCGGCCATGAGGGTGCGGGGCGTGGTTTGCTCCTGCTGGAAGGCCTGGATGGCGGCTTGCAAGTCGGTCAGCTCCTGGGGCGTGACGCCTTGCTCGGCCAGGGCCTTGGCGTGGTCGGTGGCGCGCTGGTGCAGGTTTTGGGTGATGCGCAGCAGGTCGGCGTCGGGCTGGCGGCGGAGCTGGCGCTCGGTGTAGTCGCTGTCGGTGTGCAGGCGGATGTCGTCGAGCTCATCGGCGAGGGCGAGCAGGGCGGCGGCCACGGCGGCGGCGCGCTCGGCCAGGGTCTGCTTGGTGGCCTGCTTGACGGCGCCGGGCTTCTGGGGCGTGGCGGCGCGCTGCTGGCGCTCGGCGGTGGGGTCGAGGTCGGCGACCAGGGCGGCCAGCTCCTGGCGGGCCTTGCCGAGGGCTTTGTTGGTAGCGTAGAGGTCGGCGTGCTCGTCGAGCACGCGCAGGGTGGTTTGCAGCATGGCAAGCTTGGCCCGTTGCGAATCGTTCATAGTGGGATAGGTTAGGGTAAATACTTGAGCTTAAGGTAGTCGGATTCGGGGTTGCTTGTATTCAAGCGGGTGAATATTTATGCGGCCCGGGCTGGCAGGAGCTTCACCGGCAGTGGCAGCAACCTCAGCGGCGGTGACAGGGACTTCGCCGGGGCTGACAGGGGCTTCACCAGCGGTGACACGAACCTCACCGACCGTGGCAAGAGCTTCCGCGCGGGTGACATGAACCTCAACGGGGGTGACATGAGGCTCAACGACCGTGGCAAGAGGTTGACGCGGGGTGGCAGGAGCTTCGGCGGGTGTGGCAAGAGGTTGGGGCGGGGTGGCAAGGGCGTTGTGACCGGGTGACATGCCGGTGTGACGGGGCGCGAGTAACTTGGACGCGGGTGGGAGTGGGAGAGCAAGGGCTTTGGGGTTCTGGCGGAACTTGTTGCTCGGGCCTTGCTTAACCCAAGGTTGCGCCTTCACGACGCGACGGCCTGACTTACAATCCCCATTTAGCTTGAGATTGTAGCTCATGCTAAATGGGGAAAGCCTTTTCAACTTTATGTTATTTCATGTATTCCGTATATAACCGCTCTGCATAATTATTTCCTAAGTAAACCATTACAAATTTGCTAGATAATAATAAAGATGAATATACAATTATAAGTAATATAGATAATACGGCAGCGAATTGCTGTGTCTCAACATACTTAAATATTATATAATCAACTATTGATGTGGCTAGTGCAATTACAGAGCCTCCAGCCAAATTTCTGGCTATCCCGTAATGAATATTATACTTCAATACGAAATTTTCTCCTCGAACCTTTTCCCTAATCAAGGCAACAGCTTCGCTGATCTTTCGTCTAGCTTCTAATCCATCAGTTTGTTCTTGGTCATTAGATGATAAGCTTAAAGAGAAATCAGTTTTGATTTTTTTTCTAATTTCCCTTTTATAAGTGGATGAAAGATGTTTTGTAGAATGAAGTAAAAAGTTCGTAGTTGGCATAAACAGATTGCCTTTAAAATACCAATTTTCAAATATGGCTTTACCTATAAACCTAGATTGTTCGATTGTAAAGTATAACAATAATAAGGGGAATGATATTATTGTTATTGATTTCAAAGCTGTTAGTAAAGTATTCCATTCACTAAACTCTTTCTCTAGATATAGATAGTGAAGTGTTAGAACAGGAATAAGGACGAAAAACGCAGGGTATACCCGCGCTTTTCTATCATATGCGTCCCACATGATTCTATTCTTCATAGGTTTCTTTGAAACTAGATGCTACTGCAGAACCCCATCCTGGTCTGTTGGGTGCTTTATGCCTATGGCACTTAACTGATCCTTGAGTAACAAACACGTTTGTACCTCTTCTTGTCAATGCGTTAATTACACGTTGAGAGGGGTGCTTGGGTGCGCCTTCTTTTGCGGCTGAGATAAATGCTGTTTTCGCTTTAATATTGTCCAGCGTATTGGAATCTACATTTCTCTTGCTTCCATGATGAGGAACCTGCATAAAGTTCAAGTCATCCAAGCGTATCCCTATTGAGAGAGCATAGTCATTTACCTCTTTAAGTGATGGTATTCCTGCGTCTCCAGTAATTAGCATCTTATGCCCATCTATCTGAAATAGCAATACTGAGCTAGAATTGTTTTCAGCACTATTAGGGCTCCCTTGCTCGCCTGGTAGGTTTTCGCTAGAAAAATCAAAAAGTTCTGTTACCGTTGTAAATGCCTTCTTAAGCGCAGTAAAAGTTCTGCCAAGTACCGATTCGTTAACAGCAGCATCTGGTGTACTTCTGAAATTAGGTATCAACCCTTGGTAATACTCTTTAGTTGGACCCAGTACTTTGATAACTCCCCCATCAAATTCTTCACCAGCAAAAGGTTCTGTTATATGAATATTTTGTTGAAGGGCAATTATTTCTACTTGTTCAGCAGCATCTAATCCTACTCTAATGTGTTTTTCCAGGCTATTATTGGTCAGCCTGCCATCGTGAAACAACCTCCTAATGTCAGCCGAGTGATTCCAAGGTTGGTGCATCCATAATTCTCTAACAGTTAAGCTTTCCAGTACTTCTGTTAATCCTGAACAATGGTCTGTATCAGGATGGGTCATAACAACAAGGTCTACCACATTTGTGTGATAGAACTTCTTAACATGTTCAATTAGGGCTTTCCCGCTTTCTTTCGTTCCTCCGTCTATAATGATAACCTTCTGGTTATCATGGTCATGTTCGCTGGTAGCTAACTGCCCGTAGCGGATGGCAATAGCATCAGCGGAACGGCTGCCATCTCCGACTGGAAGAAAATCTACTTCATATGAGAAGTTTTGTGTACTCATGTCCTTAGTAATAAGTGTGATTCGTATAGCAATACTATAAAAATTTTAGTTGTTAGTCAATTGGGAGATAAAATAATCATACAAAAGTTAAATTATGCTGCATGAAGCAACCCTATTTGCTAATAATATTGGCTGAATACTCGTCTGTCGGACGAATCATGCATAGCATGGCTATAATCTTATAGAGACTAGTATTATTCACTATACCTCTACACCCCCACCTTCTCCTCACTCCCCAACTCACTCAAAATCCGCTTGGCGGCCCCCACGCTTTTCACCTCTTCGATGCTGATGATGAGCTGTTCCTTGCGCTCCTTCATGGAGGCCGAGCGGGGGTGGGTCTGGATGTAGTTGAGGATGGTGCCGAACTGCTCGCCCTGGAAGAAAGCCTCGTTGTTGGTGGCCGGGATGTAGCCTTTCAGCAGGTTCTTCTTAAGCGTGAGCTTCTCGAAGCCAACGTTGCAGGCCTGCCAGCGCAGGCGCACGATGTCGGCCAGCTGCTCCACCTCGGCGGGCAGGGGGCCGAAGCGGTCCACGATGCCGGCCACCAGCTTGCGCAATTCCTCGGGGCCTTTCACCCGGTCGAGCTTGCTGTAGAGTTGCAGGCGCTCCGAGACGTTGCTCACGTACTGGTCGGGAATGAGGATTTGCAGGTCGGTTTCGATGTTGCACTCCTTGGGGCCGGTGCCTTTGGCGGCTTCCTGCAGGCGCTGATTCGGGTCGCCGAGGAACAGGTCGCGGAACTCGGTTTCCTTGAGCTCCTGCACGGCCTCGTCCAGAATCTGGTGGTAGGTCTCGAAGCCCAGGTCGTTGATAAAGCCCGACTGCTCGCCGCCCAGCAGGTTGCCCGCGCCCCGGATGTCGAGGTCGCGCATGGCTACCTTGAAGCCGTCGCCGAGGTCGGAGAATTCTTCCAGGGTGCTCAGGCGCTTGCGGGCATCGGAGGGCAGGCCGGCCACGGGCGGGGTGAGCAGGTAGCAGTACGCCTTTTTGTTGGAGCGGCCGACGCGGCCCCGCATCTGGTGCAGGTCCGAAAGGCCGTGCATGTGGGCGCGGTTGATGATGATGGTGTTGGCATTCGGGATGTCAAGGCCCGACTCAATCAGGTTGGTGCTTACCAGCACGTCGTACTCCCCGTCCACGAACTTCATCATGCGCTTTTCGAGCTGGTCGCCCTCCATCTGCCCATGAATGGTGGTGATGCGGGCGTCGGGCACGAGGCGCAGAATCATGTTGGCCAGCTCGTCGATGTCTTTCACGCGGTTGTGCACGAAGAACACCTGCCCCCCGCGCTTCAGCTCCCGGGCCACCGCGTCGCGAATCAGCAACTCGTCGAAGACGTGCAGCTCGGTTTGCACCGGCTGGCGGTTCGGTGGGGGCGTGGCAATAACGGATAGGTCGCGGGCGCCCATCAGGGAGAAGTGCAGGGTGCGCGGGATGGGCGTGGCCGAGAGAGTCAGCGTGTCCACGTTCACCTTCAGCTCCTTGAGCTTGTCCTTGGTCTTGACCCCGAACTTCTGCTCTTCGTCGATGATGAGCAGGCCCAGGTCCTTGAACTTGATGTCCTTGTTGGTGAGGCGGTGGGTACCGATGAGGATGTCGGTTTTGCCCTCGGCCACGCGGGCCAGCGTCTCCTTGATTTGCTTGGTGGTCTTGAAGCGGTTCACGTACTCCACCGTCACGGGCAGGTTGGCGAGCCGCTCGCGGAAGGTTTTGTAGTGCTGCATGGCCAGGATGGTGGTGGGCACCAGCACGGCCGCCTGCTTGCCATCGGCCACCGACTTAAACGCGGCCCGGATGGCTACCTCGGTTTTGCCGAAGCCCACGTCGCCGCACACGAGGCGGTCCATGGGGTGGGGCTGCTCCATGTCGTGCTTCACGTCCTCGGTAGCCTTGGCCTGGTCGGGCGTGTCCTCGTAGATAAAGCTTGATTCCAGCTCGGCCTGCATGAAGGAGTCGCGGGCAAAGGCGTGGCCGGGCGCGGTTTTGCGCTTGGCATACAGTCGGATCAGCTCGGCGGCAATGTCCTTGACCTTTTTCTTAACCGATTTCTTCTTGTTTTCCCACTCCGGCGAGCCCAGCTTGCTCATGGTGGGTGGCGTGCCCTCGGCCCCGGAGTACTTGGCAATCTTGTGCAGGGCGTGGATGCTGACGGTCAGCACGTCGTCGTCGCGGTACACGAGGCGGATGGCCTCCTGCAGCCGGTCGTTGATTTCCACCTGGGTCAGGCCGGCAAAGCGGGCAATGCCGTAGTCCTGGTGCACCACGTAGTCGCCGGGCACCAGGGTGCGCAGCTCCTTCAGGGTCAGGGCCTTTTTCTTGGAAAACTTGCGGCCTTCCTGGGCCCGGTAAAAGCGCTCAAACAGCTGGTGGTCGGTATACACCACCAGCTTGAGCACGTCGTCGATGTAGCCTTCCCGCAAACCCAGCAGCAGGTGCTGAAACTGCACGTTGTTGTCCAGCTCGTCGAAGATGGTGCGCAGCCGGTCGGCCTGCCGCACGGACTCGGCCCCGATGATGTTGGTGTAGCCTTTTTCCTGGTTGTCGTGCAGGTTCTTCACCAAACGGCTGAAGTCCTTGTTGAAGCTGGGCTGGGGCTTGGCCGAAAACTGGAAATCTTCGCCGCCCTTGAAGTGGAAGCGTTTGCCGAACTCCACGATGGGGAAGTTTTCGAGCAGCTTCTTGAAGCTCTTGCCGGTTTCAAACAGGTCTTCGGGCTTGCTCACAATCTGCACGCCGCCGGCCGAGGCCAGCATTTCCTTGAAGCCCGCCTCGGCCCGGTCGAAGCTTTCCTCCACCACGTCCAGGGTCTGGCGCATGTCCTTGGCCCAGATGGCGGTGTTCCTGGGAATGAAGTCCAGAAAAGCCTCCCGGGTTTCCTGGAGCAGCTTGGTTTGCACGTTGGGAATGATGCTTACCTGCTGCCGCTTCTCCACCGACAGTTGGCTTTCCGGGTCGAAGGTGCGGATGGTTTCTACCTCGTCGCCGAACAATTCGATGCGGTAGGGTAGCTCGTTGGCGTAGCTGAAAATGTCCACAATACCGCCGCGCACGGCAAACTGGCCCGCCTCGTACACGAAGTCGCTCCGCTCAAAGTCGTATTCGGCCAGCATGTCGCTGATGAAGTTCACGTCGAGTTTGTCGCCCACCTTCACAATAAAGGTGTTGGCCACCAGGCTTTTCTTGTTGATAACCTTCTCAAACAGCGCCTCCGGATACGTCACAATCAGCGCCCCGGCCGTGTCCTTCACACTGATTTTCTTGCCTTTCTTACTTTTCTCGGCGCCTTCCGGCAGAGCGTCGTCGGCATCCTCGGCCTTCTGCTCGGCAGCCGTTTTTGGTCCGCGGTGGCTGTTCAGCTTATTCAGCACCTCGGCCCGCATCAGCACGTTGGCGTTTTCTGTCTCGTCGAAGGCGTAGGGGCGCTTGTAGGAGCTCGGGAACAGCAGGGGCTCCTCGTCGGGCACCAGGTGCTGCAAATCGGCCAGGAAGTAGGCGGCCTCTTCCCGGTCGTGCAGGATAAAGAGGTGGTGCTGGTCGGGAAACTCCTGGTGCAGGGCGGCGGCCAGCACCGCGTCCTGGGAGCCCACGAGGCCGCGCAGGTGCAGGTGCACGGGCGCCTCGGCGGCTTTTTCGGCGCGCAGGGAGTGGCGCGTGGCCGGGTTCAGGCGGGCGCCCACGGTCAGCACGGTGGGGTCGAGGGAGTAGAGCTGGAGGAAATCGGAAACCTTCAAAACGACAAGCGGCTAGGAGGGAGGCAAAAGGGAGAAGCCCGGCCGAAGACAAATCCGGTCGGGCAATACTGGGGCAACGTGGTAAGCAATACCGCCGGCAAGGTCCGAAAGTTTCCGCGAAGGCCGAATGAAAAAAGGTTGCGGTTGAGTTTGATAAAAAATGATAATTTGGTCTTCTCTTTGCTCCGCCCCGACCTGTAGTACCCCAAATTCCCCTTGTATGGACCCGACCCGTAACCCCGCCGAGGACGCTGACTTTGATTTCGATGCCTGGGTACGCTGGCAGAATCTGAAGCAGGCTTGGACCAGCGTGCAGGATGCCCGGCAGCGGGCGGCCCGGCCCCGGCCGGCCGTAGCCCCCGAGCCTGCCTTCGAGCCGGAAATTGTATATCTGCTGCCCGTGCCCAACTAGGCGAGCTGGCGCGTACCTTCGTGCTTTAGCTACTCTCCCCAATTTGCTCTAGTGCGCGGCTCTTCTCACCTGGCCATCGGCCTGATTACCGGCGTGGCCGTGGGCGGCCTCGTGGCCGGCGTGCCCTTTTCGCCGGCTGGTATTGCCCTGGCCGGTTTCTCGGCCCTGGCGCCCGACCTCGACCACCCCAGCTCCCGCCTGAGCAAGCGGCTGAGCTTTTCCCAGAACTACGTGCGCTTCGCCTTCGCCCTCATTGCCCTGGGCATGGCTGGCTACACCCACTATATGCTGCCCGTCGGTTCCTCCGACCGGCGGATGGGCTTCACCGCGGCCCTGGCCTTTGGCCTGATTGGGGTGGCCATGCAGGGCGGCTCGGCCCGCAAGCTGGCCCTCATGTTCACGGGCGTCTGCACCGGGCTGGCCGGGCTCTATCTGGGGTATCTGTGGCTGAGTCTGCTCGGCACCTTCGTGGCCCTAGCGCCCTACACCTCCCACCGCACCTGGACGCACACGCTCTGGGCCACCGCCCTGTGGACCTACATCGGCTACCTGGCCAATAATACCCTGGGCTGGCACGGCGTGGCGCACTTTGCCGGGGCTGGCTACGCCTCCCACCTCGTGGCCGACTCCCTCACCAAGGCCGGCGTGAAGTGGTTTATGCCCCTGTCGGACTACGCCTTCAAGCTGCCCCTGATCCGGACGGGTACTACTTCGGGTAATTTGCTGGAAGTCGGAATTTGCGTGGGCTATGCCGCTGTGGTCCTGCTGCTTATTGTGGGTCGGATGCAGTTTTAAGGTCCGTGCCCGGTCCGAAACACCTTATCTTACTGTTGCGCTTGGCGGGCGAAGAGAACTGATGGTTACAGCCGTCGTTCAACTAGGAAAAAATGGGAATCTCACTCCTGAAAATGAAGGTTTATGAAAATGAAAACCAGATTAAAAAGTGGGTAGCAGCCACTGATTAAAAGGGCCTATTGAGGTTCGATATTGTATTATATTTATGTAAGAGCGGGTATATAGAGAGAATGATAAGCGAATGTCGGCCGCTATTGCCAAGGCAATTTTAATGTCATTAACGAATCAAGGTTGTATATGATGCAAGCTTACAGGTAGAAAAGTTGCACTGCTATGATTAAGATATTAGCTTCGCACCTGTCAGGGTGACTTTTCTGAAATTGCACTACGTTGGCAGTACCGCAGAATGCATTTTTGCGAATATTGTTTTAACTTACATAACTTCAGGGAGGGAAGACTGGGTTGAATATAGGACTTTATACATGCCACACTGTTCGTTGCCTTTGCTGTCACATATTCATGTGGTAAGCTCAAGGTCGTGGTAAAGCAAGGACTAACCTACGAACTCAGATCTGTATCTTTGATCATAGTTACCTTCGCGCTTTCGACCCGATTTCTCATTCTCTCTGCCCTGATTGCACACCTCTCGCATTAAAGCTTTTTTGTATGAACCAGATGAATAGCCCACTGATAAGGATAGGCGTCTTTTACGACGGTAATTATTTCCTGAAAATCAGTGATTACTACTACTTCCAGCACGAACGCAAGGCCCGCATCAGCTTAGAAGGCCTGCACGAGTATATCCGGCACCAAGTAGCCGAGGAAGAAGATGTGGACGTTCGTTTGAGCCAGATTACGGATGCTCACTTTTTCCGCGGCCGTCTCTCGGCTACCGAAGCGCGCGACAAAGACCGGCTGTTCCACGACCGGCTGCTGGATGATATTCTGATGAACCTGGGTATTGCCACCCACTACATGCCCCTGAAAACGCGCGACGGCCGCCTGCAGGAAAAAGGCATCGACGTGTGGCTGGCCCTGGAAGCCCTTGAGCTGGCCCTGCACAAAAGCTTCGACGTGATTGTGCTCATCGCCGGCGACTCGGACTACGTGCCCCTGATCAAGAAGCTCAACACCATCGGCACCCGCGTGATGCTGCTGAACTGGGACTTCAAGTACGTCGACTTCAAAGGCGAAAACCGCGTAACCCGCGCCTCCCAGCAGCTGCTGGAGCACGTAACCTACCCGGTTGCCATGCACGACGTTATCGACAGCGGCCTGTCGAGCGCCGATGAGCTGATCGAAAGCCTGTTCGTGAATCAGCCCGAGCCGGTGGCTTTCCCCTCGGTGAAGCCCGTGCGCCCCACGGGCCCCACGGCCGCTGGTCCGGTAGGCACGGTGGGCATTAGCACCATCAAAAACCTCAAGAACGGTTTTGGCTTTGTGGTCATGCCTCCCAACAACCTGTTCTTCAGCTACGCCGACATGGCCGAAGGTGACTTCAACGACCTGCGCGAAGGCGACTGGGTGGAGTTCACCGTGGGCCGCAACCACCGCGACGAAGACTGTGCCCGCAACGTGCGCAAAGTGCAGCCCCCGCAGGAAGGTGAAGGCGACGGCGACGAGTACGAAGAGCACGAGCACGAATCTGCCTCTTCCGACCTGCTCTAAGCCTCGCTTAGCCCACGCCAATACGTGAAAAAGCCGGACCCTCCCAGTTGCTGGGAGCGTCCGGCTTTCTTGTTGTTGGAGCCCTGGAATTAGATATCGGCCGGGGCGCTGTCGGCGTCCGGGAACAGCAGGCGGTGAAAGTCGCGCTTGTCGGCCGGGTAGCGGTTGAACGTGCCCATGCCGCGGGCCACCACCACTTCCCGGCTGGCGCAGCTAATTTCGGCGCTGCTCACCACCAGCGTCTTGCCCGAATGGTCGACGCGGGCCCTGGCCACCAGGTAGTCGTTCAGGCGTACGGGGTGCAGGTAGTTGATTTTGAACTCGACCGTGGACACCAACTCCCCGCTTTGAAACGAGAAGGTGAGGGCGGCCGCGCCCAGGGCCGAATCCATGAGGCCGGCGATGACGCCGCCGTGGCAGGTGCCCGGCGACGACAGGTGCTCGGGGCGCACCGTCATGCTGTACTCCACCTGGCCGGGGCTGACCATCGTGAGCTGCATGCCATTGGTGCGGCCGTAGTGGTTGATCTGGTTGTAAATGCCCACCAGCGTGGCGGCGTCGAAGGATTGCTCCATAGGAAAGGAAAGGGTAGGCCAGTTAGCCCTGGATAGTAACCGAAAAGTTAGGTTTCTTTACGCTATAACCCCAAAACCATGTCGGCCGCACCCCTGACTTTTGCCGAGTTCTATCCGCGCTACCTGCGCGAGCACAGCAAGCGTGGCACACGGGTACTGCATTTCATTGGCACGACGCTGTTTCTGGCGGCCGCCGTGCTGGCTTTGGTGTGGCAGCGCTTCAGCCTGCTGCCGCTGGGCATTGTGGCCGCCTACGGCTTTGCCTGGGTCGGGCACTTCTTTGTGGAGCGCAACCGGCCGGCTACGTTTCAGCACCCGTTCTACTCGCTGCTCGGCGACTTTCGGCTGTACTTCGACCTGCTGCGCGGCCGGGAGAAATTCTAGCCCTCGGTTTGGCTGCGCCGAACTTTGTTTCCGGCGGTACTCTTGGAGTAGTCGGATTTCGTGGCCGTTTCCCAGTGGCTTTTCGCACTACAGGTCTTTGCGCATCAGAAAGTGCGGAATGCTGCCAAACAGCGTGTGCGACGGAGCCACGATGTGGTAGCCCTGGCGCTCATAAAAGGGCACTGCCGACTGGCGGGCGTGCAGCACGCACTCGGTCAGGCCCTGGCGGCGGGCGGCGGCTTCGAGGTAGTCTAGCAGCTGCCGCCCGATGCCCTGGCCCTGGTAAGCATCATCGACGGCCATGTAGCGCACCTGGGCCTGGCGCGGGCCGCTGGGGTGCAAACGCGCGACGCCGGCTACCCGGCCATCGGCGGCCGTATACAGGGCGTGAATGGTGGTGGGGGCCTCGTCGTCGTCGGCCCGCTCCGAACCCTGGGGCTGGTCCCAGGGCTGGCGCAGCACTCGGTAGCGCAGCTGGTAGTAGGCGGCAAAGTCGGCGGCGGAATGGGGCGGGCGTACGGGCATAAAGCAGGACTAAGGGCGCGGGTTAGGCAAGGACTGCCGAAAATCTGCGTGGGTTGCGGCGGGCATTTGATACTTTTGCCCACCAACACCGTACGCAAACATCTGACTTTTGCCGTTTCGCGCAGTGCCAGCGTTGCGCGGTTACCTTTTCACCCAACAGCACGACCATGCCTTCTTTCGACATTGTAAGCAAAGTAGATCCTCAAACCCTGGAAAACGCAGTAAATACGGCCATCAAGGAACTGCAGACCCGCTACGACCTGCGCGACACGAAAGGCGGTATCGAGCTGGATAAGAAGGCCAATACCATTCTGCTGAGCTCCGAAAACTCGATGCGGGTGAAGGCCCTGGAGGATATTCTGCTGGGCCGGGTGGTGAAGCAGGGACTGGACGGCACCTGCCTCGATTTCTCGGCCGACGAGCAGCCCTCGGGCAACCTGGTGAAGAAAACCATCAAGGTGCGCGCCGGTATCGACAAGGAGGCGAGCCGCAAGATCATGAAGATCATCAAGGACAGCAAAATCAAGGTGGACGCCCAAACCCAGGACGAGCAGATCCGGGTGTCGAGCAAGAAAATTGACGAGCTGCAGCAGGTTATTGCGCTGTTGCGGCAGAAATCGGCTGAAGTAGGCCAGCCCCTACAGTTCGTGAATATGAAATAGGGGTTCTAATGTGCTTAGGCGCTAACGGGAGTAAGGTGCTACTCTGTTGTCCCGCACCTTACTCCCGTTAGCGCCTAAGCACCTTCCCGTAGTAGCGTCACATCTTCCACCTTCGCCCTTACTCTTGTGTTTGACTTTTCCGTTTTTTCCAGCGCCGAAACGTGGGTCAGCCTGCTGACCCTCACGTTTATGGAAATCGTGCTGGGCATCGACAACATTATCTTCATTTCCATTGTCGTCAGCCGGCTGGCCCCGGCCCAGCAGAAGCAGGGTCGCACCATTGGTCTGGTGCTGGCGCTGCTCATCCGCATCGCGCTGCTGATGAGTATTTCCTGGATTGTCGGCCTCAAAGCACCGCTCTTCACCCTGGATATTCCCTGGGCTGACCACGACTTCGGCGTAACCGGGCGCGACATTATCCTGCTCATCGGCGGCCTGTTCCTGATTGGCAAAAGCACCACCGAAATTCACACCAAGCTGCAGGGCGAGGAGGAGCACGAGGGCAGCACGCCCACTTACACTTCCATGGGCCGCATCATCTTCCAGATCGTGCTGATTGACATCGTGTTCAGCTTCGACTCTATTCTGACGGCCGTGGGCCTGGTTGATAATGTGCTGATTATGATTCTGGCCGTTATCCTGTCGATGGGCGTGATGATAGTCTTCTCGGGCGTGGTGGGCGAGTTTGTGAACCGCAACCCCACCATCAAAATGCTGGCCCTGTCCTTCCTGATTATGATTGGGGTGATGCTGGTGATGGAGGCCTTCCACAAGGAAATTGAGAAGGGCTACATCTACTTCGCCATGTTCTTTTCCCTGCTGGTGGAGCTACTCAACATGCGTTTGCGCAAGAAAGCCAAGCCCGTGCAGCTGCGCGAGTCGCAGTACGACTAAACACTTCTGGCTACGTACACAAAAAGCCCGCGTTACTAAGTAGCGCGGGCTTTTTGCTGCTTTCTGCTCTAGGAATGCCGCAGTAGAATCAACACTAAGCTGGCCACGGCCGTGGCAATGATGATGGCATTGACGCGGGCTACGTCGCCGAGCAGGCGGCCCTGGGTAAGCCCGGCGGCCAGCAGCAGCAGCCCCGTGAAAAAGAACAGCGTCTGGTGCCGGAACAGCACGGGCAGCGGCCGGCCCTCGGGCAGCAGGCGGGCCGCCCGGATAAAGCGGAACAGCAGGGACACGCGCAGCTGCAGGCGGCTGTCGGGCTGCCGCGCTACTGCCGCCGTGGGGTCGTCCCAGGTGCGGAAGCGGCCCTTGGTGGTTCGTACCTCATACAGGTCGTGCTGGGGTACATACAGGGGCGTAGTCGTAAAATCGGCCGTAGTCGTGTAGCTCACCCCGAAATAGTCTACGATGACCAGCAAGGCCAAGGCCAGCAGTACCTTACCCCAGAGCCGGCTCGACGCCTGATACTTACCAAAGTCGATGGGCGGGGTGGCGCGCCGCCGGAATGGGTTCGGGGCGGTGGGCCGACGAGGAGCAGCAGCAGGTGGTGGCGGCTGGCTGGCGGGGCGGGGCGGGTTGCGGTGGGCCCAGAGCAGCGCGTCGTAGCCCTGGCGCCGGGCCGGGCTGCTCAGTACGTCGTAGGCTTCGTTGATGAGCAGAAACTGCTGGTGCGCCGCCGGGTCAGTGGTGCGGTCGGGGTGGGTGAGGAGCACCAGCTTGCGGTAGGCGCGCCGGATGTCGTCGGCGGTAGCCTGCTCACTCACGCCCAGCGTGTGGTAATGGTTACGCATGATCAGGCCGGCCCGGCCGTTACAATCATAGCCAGGGCAGCTAGCTGGCTTTGCACGCGCTGGGTGGTCAGCTCCAGAATCCGGCGGTTCACCTCCGACCGGTTCTGCCGGTAAAACGCCAGCTCCGGCCCCGTAAAGAGCCCCATGACGCAGCCAATGATGGTGTAGCGCAGCTTCACGTTGCGGGCCAGCAGCTCGGCTAGCTGGCGTTGCTGCTCGGTGGTGCTGCGGCCGGCAAATGCAATATGATGTTCGCGCACGAAATCAGCTATTACTGTCAGCAGCAGCTCGTTCTGGAGCTTCAGTACGGGACGCAGGGTGCGGTGCAGAAAGTCGCCGGTATTCGACTCGGGCTCGGTAGGCAAGGCCATGGGCAGCACGGGGCGCAGGGCGAGCAGCGCGGCATCGGTAGGAGTAGGAAAGTCGGGAGCCATACGGGAGCGGTGAGGTAGTGCAGTATAACAACAAAAAACCCGTCCGGCGCGTAGCCAGACGGGTTTTTTTCTTTGTAAGCGGTGGTGGGTCAGCTTAGTGCTGCACCATCACTTTTTTGGTAATCGTGCCTTCTGAAGTAGTCAGGCGCACGACGTAGATGCCATTGGCCAGCTCCGTGGTGTTCAGGCGTACGCCCTCGGCCTGAATGTGGGCGGCCGAAGCCGACGTAGCCAGTACCGTACGACCCAGAACCGTCACCAGCTCAACCTGCACGGGTACTTTGCTGCTCACCTGCGTGCGCACCGTCAGCTGGTCGGCGGCGGGGTTCGGATATACTTCCACCAGCTTCTCGCTCAGGACTTTCTGCGTGCTCAGCACGGTTGGCAGCTCAAAGCCGGCCGTGTTGTCGCCCACGCTGGCAGTACCCTGCACGGCATTAAAGCCCATACCCCGACGGGCAAATACCTGCCAGATCAGGGCCGAGTTGGCAGCGCGGTTGTTCAGGCTGTCGGCCTTCAGGATGGCGTTGCGGCCGTCCAGGAAGCCGGGGATGCACTTCTGCAGCTTGCAGCCGTCGAGCACGAGCTGCAGGGCAATGTTGTTGCCGCCCGTAGCCGCCGTCAGATCGGCGTTGTAGCCGTACTTGTTGATCAAAGCCCAGTTCAGGTCCCACAATACCGTGGCCCAAACTTCGCCTACGTCGTGGGTAGCCGAGTATTGACCCGCGCCCGTGCCGATGAAGGCGTAGGTATGGTTATTCACAGTGAAATCGGTGGTGTAGCGCTTGCGGCGAATGCCACCACCAGTAGTCGGCTCGTTGCCGGCATATGTTCCAATGCCGCGGGGCGTGGTTCCCACGTCGCCGGGCTTGGTGGTCATCCACAGGGCGAAGAAGTCGCTCCAGCCTTCACCCATGGTTTCGTTGGGCAGACCGTTGGTAGAAGTTGGCAGGCAGGCACCCGTGCCACCGCCGGTCAGGCGGTTGGAGATGCCGTGGCCGTACTCGTGGGCTACAATGCCATTGTCGAAATCACCATCGGGGCCAGCACCACCGGTACCGCCTACCATCACAATGCCGCCACCTTCCATGGCCTGCTTGAGACGGTCGCCCAGACCCTGGGGAATGAACACGGCTGGGATACGTAGGCCTACAGTGTCGGGCGAAGCGCCGGTCATGCCACCCACGGTAGCGGCGCCGGTGGTATCAACTACCACCACCATGCGGGCGCCGGCAGCCTGGGCAAACTGTACTTTGGAGGCAAATGAGCATTTGCCGCGGTCTACTACGGCAATGTTGCCATTCAGGGCGGCTGGGTTCAGGAAGGGGCCGTTGCAGCCCCGGGAGGGCTTGGCCGAGCCGTCGTTTACCAGCACCAGCTTGCCGCGGTAGTTGGCGCCCAGCGAGTTTACGGTGCGGCCGAAATCAGCCAGCCCAGCGGGGTACGTACCGGCTACTGAAGCGGGCGAGGCCACAATCAGGGAGCCGGGGGCAGCGCTCCAGTTGTACATCTGCATCTTGCCGCGGGTGCCATCGGGCGGAGTGCTGAAGTTGGCGTTGTTGGTGCCGCCGCCATCTTGTCCTTCCGCCTTCACCTGGTCGTTGCCCAGGCCCTGGCCGGTGTAGTTCATCTGCTGGAAGTTGGCGCTGGCCTCCGTAAACCCTTTGCGGAACATGATGTCGTGCAGCAGGTTGTTCCAGTAGAACAGGTTGGTTATCGACAGCTTGAGGTTGCCTACCTGGCGCGCAGCCGGGTCGTAGGGGAAGTTGAACTCTAAATTCGCGCCGCCGTCGGGGCTCAGGTTCTGGCTGGCGATGTAGACGTTGCGGTTGTTGCGGTCGTCGTAGGCGTGCACGTTGTTGCCGCGCGTGATGGTGTACTCGTTGCCGGCTACCCCATTTTCGTCGTGCCAGCCGAAGGGCGAGGCCACGGCATCGGCCGGAGTGGCTACTACCTGCCGGGCGCCGTGGTTAGGGCTTTCCACGGTAATGGGCCACACGTTGTAGCTGTTGGGCACATTCACCTTACTGGCCTGCGTGGGGGCGGCCTCGGGCAGCTTCATTACCTGCACGGCCCGCTCCGTCAGCTGGGCAAACGTCACCGGCTCGTGCACGGTGTAAGAATACTTGTCGACCAAAGCGCCGGTGGCGGCGTCTACGCGTACCGACCAGGCATCGTCGCTGCGCGTGGGCCAGAGCAGCACGTCGTACACGAGGCGCAGCTCGCCACCCGCTACGGGCAGGTACACCAGCTTGGCCTTGATTTTATCCTGCGAAATACCGCCGTCGGTGAAAGTCAGGCCCTCGGCGGGCGTGGCGGCAACTTCGGCGTTCAGGCCGCGGGGAGCAGCTACCTGCAGGGCCCGGGCGGCGGCTTCTACGGCCTGGGCGGGCGTCAGGGTGGGCTTGGTAGCCCGGGCGGCGGTGGCCACGTTCGGCAGGAAGCTGCTGTGCAGGGCCGTTACCTTGCCCGCACTCGTAACGTGAGCATCGGCTACGGCATTCAGAATCTCAATGCCTTCGTGGCGCTGCCGCAGGTAGATGTGGGTTACGCCGTTGTGCTTGTCGGTGTACTGGTTGGTAACGGCGGGGTTAGTCAGGTCCAACTCACTCAGACCCAAACGGCTTCGCTGGGCCGAAAGCTGGCTTAGTGCCCGCTCCAAGGGAGCATTTTGCGCCGAGCCCAGCGCCGGAATAGCCAACAAAGCCGCCAAGGCCAACGCCCGGTACCCGGACATGGTAGAAGTTAACTTCATAAAGAAAGGTTAGGAAAGAAATGCAAAAGGGAGCGGCGGTAAGCCGTTTCCAAATCTACACAAAATATGAGCAGATGTGAAGCCTGTTTGACAACTTTTGGCAGTCTTTCTCCTGTTTATAGGCAATTATGCCCGCTTAAGGCTGGTTCTGTTAGCAATTTCGGAATGCGTATTCCAGTTGTGCTATATAGCTTTATCTGCCGTCCAGCTTCGTGATAAAGTCCCATAGCACCACGCCGGCGGCCACACTCACGTTCAAGGAGTGCTTGGTGCCAAACTGCGGAATTTCCACGGCCGCGTCGCAGAGGGCCAGCACCTCGTCGTCCACGCCGAACACTTCGTTGCCCATCACCAGGGCGTAGGGGCGGCCGGGCTCGGGCCGGAAGGCGGGCAGCAGCTGGCTGCCGTCGGTCTGCTCCACGGCCACCACCACGTAGCCCGCGGCCTTGAGCTGCTGCACGGCTTCCACCGTAGTGGCAGCGTATTCCCACACCACCGACTCAGTGGAGCCCAGGGCCGTTTTGGTGATTTCGCGCTGCGGAGGCCGCCCGGTGATGCCGCAAAGCCAGATTTTCTCGATGGCAAAGGCGTCGGCGGTGCGGAAGGCCGAGCCCACATTATGCAGGCTGCGCACGTTGTCGAGCACCAGGGTAAGGGGGAATTTTTGCGTACTTTTGAAGTCTGCCACCGAGAGCCGGTTCAGCTCTTCCATTGTTCTTTTGCGCATCGCCGACGAGGTATTTTGCCCAAAGGTAGGACGGGCCCGCCGTTGCATCATCCGGGCCGGAACCGAGGGTTCGGCCGCCGCTGTTGGCAAGTAGTCCTTTCTCTATAAAACCCTGCGCTTTCGGGCGTCTTATTCTCCTGATTCCTTTGCGTACTGCCTCTACTCCGAAGAAGCCGGTGCCCATGCACGGCACGCTGGGGCCCGCCCCGGTGATTGATACGCCGCTGATGAAGCAGTATTATCAATTAAAAGAGCAGCACCCTGGCGCGTTGCTCCTGTTCCGCGTCGGCGACTTCTACGAAACCTTCGGCGAGGATGCCGTTACGGCTTCTCGCATCCTGGATATTACCTTGACCAAGCGCGGGGCCGGCACCAGTTCCGAAACCCCGCTGGCCGGCTTTCCCCACCACTCCCTCGATACCTATCTGCCCAAGCTGGTGCGGGCCGGGCAGCGCGTGGCCATCTGCGACCAGCTCGAAGACCCCAAGCAGGCCAAGGGCCTCGTCAAGCGCGGTATTACGGAGCTCGTCACGCCCGGCGTGTCGTTCAACGACAACGTGCTGGAGCGCCGTTCCAACAACTACCTGGCCGCCGTGCATTTCGGCAAGCAGGAGTGCGGCATTGCCTTCCTCGACATCAGTACCGGCGAATTCCTGGTGGCCCAGGGCGACCATGCCTACCTAGGCAAGCTGCTCCAGAATTTCAGCCCGGCCGAAGTGCTGTTCTGCAAGAAGAGCCGCTCGGAGTTTGAGCAGCACTACGGCCCCGACTTCTGCCACTACGCGCTGGATGAGTGGGTGTTTGGAGCCGACTACACCTACGAAACCCTCACCCGCCACTTCAACACGGCTTCGCTCAAGGGCTTCGGCATCGACGGGCTGCGGGAAGGCATTACGGCGGCCGGCTGCATCATGCACTACCTGGCCGAAACCAAGCACACCGATATCGGCCACATTGCCAGCATCGGGCGTCTGGAGGAAGACAAGTACGTGTGGCTCGACCGGTTTACGGTCCGCAACCTGGAGCTGGTGCACGCCCAGCACCCCGGCGGCGTGCCCCTGATTGATATTCTGGACCAGACCGTCACGCCGATGGGGGCCCGCCTGCTGCGCAAGTGGGTGGTGCTGCCCCTCAAGGAGCCCGCCCAGATTCAGCGCCGCCTCGACACGGTGGAAGGTCTGCTCGACAACCCCGAGCTGCTGGGCGAGCTGGTGCAGCACCTGCGGCAGATCAACGACCTGGAGCGCCTGATTTCCAAGGTGGCCGTGCGCCGCATCAACCCCCGGGAGCTGCTCCAGCTGAGCCGTGCCCTCGACGCCATCAGCCCGATTCGGGAGCTGCTGGCGGGTTCCGGCATGCGGGCCTTGCAGAAGCTGGCCGACCAGCTCAACGCCTGCGAAACGCTGCGGGAGGAAATCAAGGCCAAAATCCGGCCCGACGCGCCCATTCTCACCAACCAGGGCAATGTGCTCAACGAGGGCATCGATAAGGAGCTGGACGAGCTGCGCAGCATTGCTTTTTCGGGCAAAGACTACCTGTTTCAATTGCAGCAGCGCGAAATCCAGAACACCGGCATTTCGTCGCTGAAAGTGGCCTACAACAAAGTATTTGGCTACTACCTCGAAGTCACCAACTCCCACAAAGACAAGGTGCCGCCGACCTGGATCCGGAAGCAGACCCTGGTGAATGCTGAGCGCTACATCACCGAGGAGCTGAAAACCTACGAGGAGAAAATTCTGCACGCCGAGGAGCGCCTGTTCGTCATCGAACAGAACATCTACAACGAGCTGGTGCTGTCGGCCATGGACTTCGTGCCCCAGATTCAGCAGAACGCCCGCGCCATCGGCATCATCGACTGCCTGGCCTCGTTTGCCGCTACGGCCCGGCAGCAGCGCTACGTGAAGCCCACGGTGAATGACTCGACCCTGCTCGACATCCGGGCCGGCCGCCACCCCGTGATTGAGCGGCAGCTGCCGCCCGGCGAGGCCTACATTCCCAACGACATCCGCCTCGATCAGGACGACCAGCAGATTGTGGTCATCACCGGGCCCAACATGGCCGGCAAATCGGCTTTGCTGCGCCAGACGGCCCTGATTGTGCTCCTCGCCCAGATTGGCTCCTTCGTGCCCGCCGACGCGGCCACCATCGGCGTCATCGACAAGATCTTCACCCGCGTCGGCGCCTCGGATAACCTCTCGAAGGGCGAAAGTACCTTCATGGTGGAAATGACCGAAACGGCCAGCATCTTGAACAATCTTTCGGACCGCAGCTTGGTGCTGATGGATGAAATCGGGCGGGGTACGAGCACCTACGACGGTATCAGCATCGCCTGGGCTATTGTCGAGCACCTGCACAACAACCCCAAGGCCCGGGCCAAGACCCTGTTTGCCACCCACTACCACGAGCTCAACCAGCTGGCCGAAGACTGCCCACGGGTGCGCAACTACAACGTGGCCGTGCGCGAGGCCGACGGCCGCATTCTATTTATGCGCAAGCTGGTGGAAGGCGGTTCCGAGCACAGCTTCGGCATTCATGTGGCCCGCATGGCCGGCATGCCTACGGCCGTGGTGCTGCGCGCCAACGAAATCATGCACCACTTGGAGCAGGAGCGGGCCTCTACTGGGATAGAGGAAGGCCCCACGGAGTTTGATGAAGTGCTGGCCGGCCTGGAAACCGAGCCGAAAAACGGCAAGGCCAGCCGCGGTCCGGTAGCTCAGCCCGCGGCAGCGGTAGCGTCGGCGCCGCGTCCGAGCCTGCAGCTCAGCATGTTCGAGCCCGCCGACCCAGTGCTGGAGCGCCTGCGGGAGCAACTGCAGCAGCTGGATGTGAACACACTCACGCCCATTGAAGCGTTGCTGAAGCTGAATGAGCTGAAGCTGGCACTGGGGGCGAAAGGCAGGTAGCCCAGCCCGCCGTTACCTAACGTTTGAAAGTTTTTTGAAAAATAATGTGTCTGAAAATGAGCTAGAAGCGGTTTTTAAGGCGAAAATCCAGAGGAAATTTTTGGGGTAGGCATTGACAAGTTGAAAAACGCTAGTACCTTTGTCACACCAAAACGCCACTACGGTGGCTGACTCAAGCGAGAGTAGCTCAGTTGGTAGAGCGCGACCTTGCCAAGGTCGAGGTCGCGAGTTCGAACCTCGTCTCCCGCTCAAAAAAAGGATGTTGCCCCCGCAGCATCCTTTTTTTACTTTAGTGCAAGTCTGTGCACCCGCCGGAGTGGTGGAACTGGTAGACACGAGGGACTTAAAATCCCTTGCTTTCACGAGCGTACGGGTTCGATTCCCGTCTCTGGTACAAGAAGCCTTCTTTGCTGTGCGCAGGGAGGCTTTTTTCGTATCTGGGTAGGTATTCTTGGCAGCCCTAAGCCAGTGGCTGGAAAACGGCCGCTACTGACCGAGGAAATATGGCCCGGTGCAAACAAAACCACTGCAAAGCCGAATACCATACCTTCGAAGCGGGCGTTTGGTAGGAAATAGGCATTGGGCTGCTGCCACCGCCGGGCGCCGGTAGTTTATCTTTTCTATGCATAGTCAGTACATAGGGCGTTTTTTAGGGCTGATAGCTGGGCTGCTGTTGAGCGGCGCGTTTCTTCCGGCCCAAGCTCAGTACAGCTTTCGAGGCAAGCCCAGCCAGGCCGTGCTGCGCCGCTTTCTGGAACGCTCCATTACGATGGCCGGCGTCTGCGGCGACGTATACGACGAAGCCGAGCGCACCCAGGATATTCAGGATCTGGACTCGATACAGGCTAAGTTTATCGGGCGGGCGGCCTTCTGGTGGAACACGACCTACGACACGCGCGAGGACTCCCTGCACTTTGCCCGCACCTACGTCAACACCCGCCGCCTGCTGGCCCAGGACTCGACTTTAATCGTGCAGGGGGCCGTATTCGAGTTCATCCGGGGGCGGAATGAAACGACGAGCAGTGCCGACCGGATCCGGATTCCGGGCTGGGTGCTGCGGGCCTGGGGGCAAAAGCCCGATACGGTGCGCTATTTCGTGAGTGCCAACATTGCCTTCGTGCCCAACGACACGCTAGACCCCACCCGCAACGACAGGTCGCAGGTGTTTGAAGTGCCCGACGTGACGCGCCTGGAAGCCCGCATGTGGCTCTATTACCGGGCCTGCAGCTACCTGGCCACCGGCATAGAAGCCCTGCACTTGGGCCAGATGCAGCTGATGGCCCGCAAGGACGAGTCCAACGATTATGCGGCCACGCGGGAATTGCTCGACAAAATCCGTCGCTTTGCCCAGGAGGGCGCGCCGGGGTTTGCGCAACCCAACGGCCTGACCGGAACCCGACGCAAATGGGTGGTGCTCGACTGCCATTCCAAGCGGCTCATTCGGTCGCGCGGGCAAGATCTTTTCGACTTCTACTCCATGCCGGTGCGCTCGGGCAAGCTCTACACCAGCGCCAACACCAAGAGCTTCTATTCCGAAGGGGTATACGGTACCGAAATGGTGCTGAATAGCTGCGGCACCGAGGAAAGCCTCTACCAGGACCACGAAGGGCCGGGCCTGTTTCTGGTAGAACTGGATAATGGCCTGAGTTCCCGGCTGGCTCCCGATATCCGCCCGGAGTTTGTGATGTGGGGCTGGGACGAAATCAGCTGGTTTGGCAGCCAGCCGGCCGCCTACCGCGCCGACTGGCTGCGCTACGTGCATCGGTGGCTGGCCTGCAACGACCCGCAGGTGCTGCTGCAGATGCCCGGCCGGCGCGGCTTATCGTTGTTCGATGAAAACAAGCAGGAACGCCATCCGCAGTACCGGTTCAATGGCACCCAGCTGGAAAAAAAGCGCATCCGGGAAATCTGGGAGGGCCGCTACGATTCGCTGGTGCCGCTTTACTCGGTGCCCGACGCCAGGGCCGCCCGCAGCCTGACCATCGAAGCCGATGGCGCTATTTACTGGGTTGACTCTACCACGCACACTATCGAATCGGCGCGCTGGAACGCGGCGGCACCGGTGCCGGGCTGGGTGCGCAGCCGGGTGGGAGCTGCTGCCGACGCGGCCGGCGACCTGGTGGTGGAATATCCCGGCTCCCTGTTCTACCGCACGCTGAAAAATCAGGTGGAGTACTACAAGCTCGACAACGCCACCCAGCGCTGGGTTCATTATTCTACGGGTGGGCCGGCCAACGTTGGCGGCCATCTGGTCTTCGAAAATGCCGGGACCTTTCTAAATCCGCAGATTACGCCCACGCTCTACTACCGAAGCCTGGACGGGCGCCTGGAATACCTGCAGTTTGTGGACAGCACCTCTACCTGGGCCCACCAGCGCGTGCGGCGGGTGCGCGTCGATGATACGCCGGGGGCAATTGTGTCGGTGGCTACCGGCGTGGTGGCCTGCATAGCGGGGCGCAATCTGCGGGTGTTCGAGCGGCGCGGCCAGCGCTGGACAAACCAGTCGCCCTGGGACGGCAAAAATGACGTGCAAAGCCACCTGGTTTGGTACAAGGAAAGAGAGCAGCCGCACCCATTAGCCAGCCAGGGGCGCTTTTATTACCGCACCGTCACTAACGACCTGGGCGCCAACCGCTACGACCATGTTACCCACAAATGGGACTCGTTCAGCTACGCCGACGTGCTGAATGTCGGCGGCGACATTATTGTCAAGGACCCGGCCGAGCTGCTCTACCGGACCACCGACCACCGCATTGCCTCCCTGCGGTGGGGGTGCCCCGAGGGAGCCGGTCAGGGGCCGGGCTGGGTGCCGTCGACGTACGTGGGCGTGCAGAACTGCTACCAGAACCTGGTGCGCCAGCGCGACAACAGCTTTTTCTTTCTCGGGCCCCAAAGTACGGTGCACTACCTTACCTGGGAAGGCATTAAGTGCCTGCCGCCCCGCCCGGCCGTGGAAGCTGACCAAACGCCCGACGCCGGGGCGCGCGGAGCACGCAGGGAGAAAAGACCGGCTACCGGCAACGAATAAGCGCCGCTGGCGTTCGGGAGAACATCCACTGGGTTTTACGCTGGCTTGCAGCTTATAGCTGCCAGATCAGCCCTGGGCCGGCTCACGCCGAAATGGCCCGGGTTTGTCCATTCCGCTTACCGTTTACTGTATTATGGGGCAACGCCTGCTGTACGAAACACCGAAAATCAGTATCCGCTACGATGAGGCCAGCCAGTGGCTGCACGTGGAATGGGTGGGCGACCAGGACTACGACTCGGTGCGCTCGGGGGCAACCAAAATGCTGGAGTATCTGGAGGCAGAGCAGTGCAGCAAGGTGCTGAATGACAACACGCTGGTAACCAGCATGTGGGCTGATGCGGCCGAGTGGGGCGGCAAAGAGTGGTTTCCGGCCATGCGGGCTGCGGGCTGCGCATATTTTGCCTGGGTGTATTCGCCCAACGTCTACAGCCGCCTCTCCACCGACCTGACCCTACAGTACACCGCCGCCGGCATCGTCATCCTGACCTTCGACGATATTACCACGGCCCAGCTGTGGCTGCAGCAGGTATAGCGCTAGGCGCGGGCCGGCCGGCCCAATGGCACATACCAGCGCAGCAGCGGAATAAGAATAATAACGGGCAGGGGCGAAACGATGAAGTCGATCAGGCGGCGCCCGAGCTGGTAGGCCCAGCTGGCATCACCGAGCAGCTTGCCGCCCAGCAGCAGCAGGGCGCAGGCCCCGAAGATGGCCGCGTAGAGGCCCAGCACCACCCGCATGCGGGCCGCATCAAACAAAACGGCGGACAGCAGTACCAAACAGGCCCCGGTGTAGAGCAAGGCATAGCTGACCACGGCCGGCAGGCTCCGCGTGGTGACCAGTCCGCTGACGCCCTGCTGCAGAGCCGCGGCCCGCTCGGTGAGGCCCAGGGCCAGAAACAGCTTTTGCCAGGCCAGCGTGAGCAGGCCAAACACCGGCTCGTTGCGCAGGCCCACCACAAACAGGCCCGCAACCAGCAAAATTGCTACCGTGGCGCGTAGTACCAGAACCAGCGGCCGACGCCGCGCCGCGGGCTGAGTGAAAGCAGTCAGCATAGCTACGCGCGCAGAGCCTGCTGGGCGGCCGGACCGGCCAGGCGCCGGGCCCACAGCATCCAGAGCAGGAAAATAAACCCGTACACGATGAAGGTAAACGTGTAGTGGTGGTTGAATTCCACGGTTTCGGCCGAGTACAGGTGGTTGAGGGCCAGGGCCGCGATGCGCACAATGTTGATGAGGTAGATAACCAGCATGCCCACCGGAATAAACCACAGCTTGCGCGCCCAGGGCCCGGGAAAAGCCAGCACAAAGCCCGCAAACAGCGCGTACAGCACCAGCCCGTTGCACGGATGCCCCACGTGCACCGCCGGCTGGCTGTTGAGCAGCAGTAGGTAGGGGTCGAGGCCATGCACGCTGGTGTCGAAGCCCAGGGCGCGCAGCGTGGCGCTGCTGGCGGCCGTAATGTTGGCGGAGAGCAGCGCATCCAGGCGGCCGTCGAGGGCCAGGCCCCGCTCATAGCCGAAAAACCACAGCGCGTAGAAGGCTATAGCCAGCAGCAGAAAGCGGCGCAGTGCTACCGGAATAGAAGAGAAAACAGAAAGCATTGCGCAGCCACGAAAAAACAGGATAAACGGCCAACGAATATACCGCATATCCCCTAAAGCGCCACTACCGGCCCCGGCTGCGCATAAACTCAGTGGCCCATTATTCCGGCAAGCAGCCGGAGTTGGTCAGCCGGGTTTTGCTACCTTTAACTGTAGCTACTCCACTTTTCACCTATGTCCTTGCCTTCTTCAGATCTTGTGCCGCCGATGCAAGTGGCTGACTACCAGCAAAAAATAAAGCAAGTGTTTGCCGAAGTCGGTAAAGTGGTGGTGGGCCAGCACTACATGGTGGGCCGCCTGCTTATCGGCCTGTGCACCGGGGGCCACATCCTGCTCGAGGGCGTGCCGGGCCTGGCCAAAACCCTCACCATCAGCACGCTGTCGAAAGTGCTGCACCTGCCGTTTCAGCGCGTGCAGTTCACCCCCGACCTGCTGCCCTCCGACCTGGTGGGCACCATGATTTACAACCAGAATCAGTCGGTGTTTGAGGTGAAGAAGGGGCCGATTTTCGCCAACCTCGTGCTGGCCGACGAAATAAACCGCTCCCCGGCCAAGGTGCAGAGTGCCCTGCTCGAAGCCATGCAGGAAAAGCAGGTGACCATCGGCGAAACCACCTACCCGCTCGATTTGCCCTTCTTGGTGCTGGCCACCCAGAACCCGGTGGAGCAGGAGGGCACCTATCCGCTACCCGAGGCCCAGGTCGACCGGTTTATGATGAAGGTGCACGTGGATTACCTCAAGAAAGCCGACGAGCTGGAGGTGATGCGCCGCATGGCCAACATGAGCTACGTGGGCGAGGTAAACCCGATTCTGACCAAGGAAGACATCTTCGCCATTCGCTCGATGATTAACCAGGTGCAGATTTCCGAAACGCTGGAGAAGTACATCATCGAGCTGGTATTTGCCACCCGCAAGCCCGCCGACTACGATTTGGCCGAGTTTGCCCAGTACGTGCAGTTTGGGGTGAGCCCCCGGGCCAGTATTGCCCTGCACCGCGCCGCCAAGGCCGTGGCCTTCTTCGACGACCGGGACTACGTGCTGCCCGAAGACATTAAGGACGTGGCCGCCGACGTGCTCAACCACCGCATTCTGCTTAACTACGAAGCCGAAGCTGACGGCATTCGCACCCAGGACCTGATTGAAGCTATCCTGCGCAAAGTACCCATTAGCTAAACGGTGAGTTAGTGACTTAATGAGTTCATGAGTGGTCGTTCCGCTGGCGCCACTTGCGCAGTTTGAATATTAAACTCACGAACTCATTAAGTCACTAAATCACAAACTCACCACCTGTGTCGAAGATTTCCAAAACGCTGCGGGCCTTATCGAGCCTTGTGCGCAACCCCTGGCTGCTGAACCACGTGGTAGCGGCCGATGAAACCGCCTGGCAGCAACGGGCCTTGGTCCATAGCCACCGGCAGCTCACCGCCCAGGGACTAGCCGCCGTGCCCTTGCAAGCATTTCTCGCCACCGCCGACCACACGGTGCGGCCGTTTGCCTTTCGCGACGGCGGCTCCCTGCCCACCGATTTGCTGCTGCTGCGTGCCCTGGCCCGGCGCGTGCCCCGGGCCCGCTACTTCGAAATCGGAACCTGGCGGGGCGAAAGTGCTGCCAACGTGGCCGAAGTTGCCGCCTCGGTGCACACGCTGAACCTATCGGCGGAGGAAATGCGGAAGCTGGGGTTACCGGCCCGCTACATCGAGCTGCACGGCTTCTTTTCGCACCCTTTGCCCAACGTTACCCACCTGCACGGCAACTCGGCTACCTACGACTTGGCCGGGCTGAATCAGCAGTTCGACGTTGTTTTTATCGACGGTGACCACAGCTACGAAGCCGTACGCACCGATACGCGCCGCGTGTTCGAGCACCTGGTTGGGCCCACTACGGTCGTGGTGTGGCACGATGCCAGCCGGCAGCCGGGTCAGCCGCGCTGGGAGGTGCTGGCCGGAATCCTGGATGGACTGCCGGCCTCAGCCACGGGCCAGCTGGTGCAGGTCGAAAATACGCTCTGTGCCCTGTACTCGCCCGGGCCGCTGCCCACGCACATCCCCGACCTGCTGGCCGACCCGGCTCACTGGTTTGAGGTAACGCTGCGGCCGGTTTCGTAGGCTTTAAGCCGCTTTTTTCAGCAGACTGCGGGCATAGTCTATGTCGGCTTTGCCGGGTACGAAAGCCGCCAGCCCGGCCCCCGTGGCCCGCCGGAACTGCCAGACCAGAAAGCCAGTGGAAGCTAGGTATGACAGCGTGGTAGCTACGGCGGCGCCCTCAATGCCGAAGGCCGGAATCAGCAGCCAGCAGGCCGGAACCGTCACGAGCAGGCCCACGGTGGTGGCCAGGTTGTTCACGCGGTAGCGGCCCACGCCGGCGAAGTACGTGCTGCAGATAACGTTCAGGGCAATGGCCGCCACGCCCGGGGCCAGGCAGAGAATGACAGTTCGGGCCGCCCCAAATTCCGGTCCGAAGACGGTTGTGAGCACCAGCGGGGGCAGGGCGCACAGCCCCAGCACGGCCAGCACCGTGGAGAGCAGCGTAAGTCGGGCCACCCGTAGCGTAGGCTCAATCTGGGCGTGTTTGTCGGTGGCGTGCACTAAATCCACATACTGGATAAGGGCCGTGCTGCGCGGAATCAGCCAGATGGCCTCGGCCAGGGCCACGCCCACGCTCAGCACCCCCACGGCGCGGGCATCGGCGTAGTGGGCCACGAAGTAGTAGCTCAGGCGGTAGTTGGCAAACGCCAGGATGTTGGACAAATGTGCGCCCCGACTATGGAAGGCCAGCTCCCGGGCCGTCACCAGCAGGTCGCGGCCCCCGGCCCACCGGTCGGGAAGGCGCAGCAGGGCGCCAAAGCTCAGCAGCAGCGGCAGCCCGTAGGCCCCGTACGCCGCGTAGTAATACACGGGCACCACGCGCCAGTGCAGCCCCACCAGCAGCACGGCCAGTCCGCCGGCCAGCAGACTCACCTGCAGCAGGTTCAGGAAATTATAGGCGCCTTCCTGCTTGCGGCCCAGCAGCAACGACGTGTTGATGGAAAAATAGGCCTGCAGCAGCGCCAGGGCCAGCAGGTGCAGCAGATAGGAGGGAGGCACAGGCCGGGTAAGGGCTACCAGCGCCGTGCCCGTCCCGCAGACCACCGTGGCCCAGCCGTAGGCCGGCACCAGCAGGTGCCAGAGGCTGCGCTTGGGGGCCAGGTAGATAAGCGAAGAGCCACCCAGCAGGCCAATAAAGAGCAGCAGCGCGGCACAATCCGTAATAAAGAGGCTGACCTGCCCGCGCCCGGCCGCCCCGAGGTAGCGCGCTGTCAGCCACACGATGCCAAAGCTCAGCAGGGCCGTACCCAGGCGGGTGGCAAAGTTGTGCAGGATGCGGCGAATCATTGGCTGGCCGGTTGCTGGCCGGCCGGGGCGGGCCGCAGGATAGTCGAATACAGCTCGGCAAACTGCCGGCCCACCTCCGCATAGCTGAAGTGCGCTACCGCGTAGTGGCGTAGCTGCTCGGCCCGGAACCGTTCCGGATGCCGCAGCACCGTCGATAATGCCTGCTCCAGGGCCGCTTCATCCTGGGCGGGCACCAGCAGGCCGCGGGTACCATCCGGGGGCAGCAGCTCGGGCACGCCGCCTACCGCCGTGGCCACGGCCGGCAGCCCGCTGGCCTGGGCCTCAATCAGCACGCAGGGCAGGTTTTCGTAATTGCTAAACAGCACAAAGCAGGCCGCCTGCTGCATTTCGTCGGCCACCTGCGCCTGAGTGAGCTTACCGAGGAAAAAGACGTGCTTGTTCAGCAGGCCCAGCTCGGCGGCCAGCTGTTGCAGCTCCCGTTCGTGGGGGCCGTAGCCGGCAATGCGCAGCGTGAGGCCGGGCCAGCGCCCCACCAGGCGCGCCAGCACCCGCAGAATTCCGCTCAGGTTTTTGGCTTGCTCATTGAAGGCCGCCACGTGCAGCAGCCGCTGCGAGGTAGCCCCGGTAGTTTTTGTGCCTCTAACCAACGAAGCCGGCTTGAACAGCTGCGTGTCCACCACATTGGGAATAACGGCCGTGCGCTGATTGCCCATTCCCAACTCCTGCATGGCCTGCCGCAGATTGAGCGAAACGGTGTGCAAGGCCGCCGCCCGCCCGATAACGTGGCGGCTGAGCCAGCGGCGCAGGTTACTGATGCGGCCGGCGTTTGGGGGCAGATACAGCGTCCAGTGTTCCGTAACCAGGTAGGGAATGTTGCGCGTCAGGTGCAGGGCCCGGGCAAACAGGCCGGTGCGCAGCAGCACGTGCACGTGTACCAGCTGGGGCGGCAGGCCCCAGTGCCGCACCACGCGCCGGTAGCCGCGGGCCAGGCACCAGAAGTAGAGCCCGAGCTTCAGCAGCTTGTTGAGCGGGGCCAAACCAGTGGGCCGGGCGCGGTAGTAATAGCGCAGCGTGGGCACCGGGCCGCTCAGGTCGTCTTCGCACACGGTCAGGCCGGGGAGCGGGCCGCGGGCTACGGCGGCAAATACCACGGCCACCTGGGCGTGCGGGGCAATGGCAGCTACGTGCCGGGCCACGAAGTCCCCATCCTGGTCGTCGTAGCGGTGGGGGTACCACTTGGGCAGCATCAACACGCGGGGCTTCATATGGGCTGCAAGCTACGGGTTTTGCGGAGCCGGAAAAGCCAGGCGCGGCAACAAAAAAGCCTGCCCCAAAACGGGACAGGCTTCTATTCGCATAAGAATCCTTCGGCTAACGGCTCACTTTGATAAACGTAAGGTCTGGGTTACTTGGCTACCACGAACCGAACTGTCTGGCTGGTTTGGTTGGTCGTCACGGTAGCAATGTAGACGCCGTTGTGCAGCGTAGAGGGCAGGGCCAGCTGCTGCGGACCCGCGCTCAGGCGGCCCGCCTCGATAACCGCCACTTTGCGGCCCAGGGCATCGGTGATGCGTACCGTGGCTACGTCAGCTGTTTTCAACTCGAAGGAAAGCAGCGCCTCGCCGGCCGTGGGATTGGGCGCCACGCTCAGGCTTTGCACCTGGTCGTTGGCCGGTTTTGTGGCCAGCGTCTGGCCGGGCAGGTTGTAGCAGGTGTTCTGCGGATTGAAGTTCGTCCAGCCCGCCGCCCAGTTGGTGCTGCCGAAGGCGCCGCGGAAGGTAACCACGTCGAAGGTGCTGTTGGGGCCACCGTTGCCGCTGCCCGTGAGCTTGGCATTGGTGAAGGCCGCGCCGGTGTTCAGCAGGGAGGCGGCGGGCAGGTCTAGGCTGGGCACGCAGGGCTTGTTGTTCGAGCAGTTGCCCTCGAAGGCAAAGTTGTCGGCATTCAGGCCCAGGGCCGCTACGGTGCGCGTCGTGTCGTTGCCATTGCCGCCCACGAAGCCGTTGATGGTGAAGCCCGCAGTCAGGCCGCTGTTGCTCGTTACGCGGCCCGCCCGGCCGGGAGCCGTGTAGCCAGCCAGCACGTTATTGGCAAACACCAGGGAACCGCCCTGGGCGTTGTTGGTGGTCAGGTTGGTCGAGTTGCTGTTCAGCTCCAGGCCAAAGCGGCGGCCGGCAAATACCGAGTTGAAAATGCTCAGCGCCGAGTTGCGGCGAATCTGCGCGCCGTTGGAGTTGTTGAAAGGAGCCGCCGGGGTCGGGGTGGTAGGCAGCAGCACGGTCATATTCGAAAACACGGCCGAGGTCTGGGGCGCGTTGGCCGAGCCGGTGGCGTCGTTGTCACTCTCAAAGCCATTCGACACGCCGCCCGTGGCAATGTCGCCGCGGCGTGGGTCGCGCACGGCCAGGCCGTATTGCACCCGGCCCGAGAAGCCGTTGTCGGTGTCGAAATCGTCGTCGGTGCCGGCCAGGGCAATCAGGTATTTCGCGTTGACGGTGCCGCCAAACCACTCGAAGGAGTCATCGCCCGAGCCCGTTACCTGCACGTGGTCGATGGTGGTGCCGTAGCCCACGCCGCCCAGGGTCAGGCCGTTGATTTCGCTGTTGGGCAGGAAAGCCACGCCGGGGTATTCGATGCGCACGTACTGCAGCACGCCGGAGTTGTCGGCCGGGTCGGTGCCGCCGTAGTTGGCCTCCACGCCACCTTCGATGGAGGGGTTACCGTTCTGGTTGATGGGCGCGCGGCCGCAGATGATAACGCCGCCCCAGTCGCCGGGAGCCCGCTGGCCGGCGGGTTGATTGGAGGTGAAAACGATGGGCTGGGTAGCCGTACCAGCGGCAATCAGCTTGCCGCCCTGTCGGATAACCAGCGCCCCCTGGTTGTTCAGGTCGCCCTTAATGATGGTGCCGGCCTCGATGGTCAGCGTGACGCCGCTGTTCACGTATACCGTCCCGTTGAGCAGGTAGATGTTGTTGCGGGTCCAGGTGGTATTCTGCGTGATGGCAAGTCCTGTTTTGCTGGGCGTGCCCGTGCCAACGGATACGACGGCCGAAGTAGCCGGGCACGACTGCGCCAGCATGGTGAGCGGCGAAGTGGCCAGCGCCAGGGCAAGAAGAGCCGGGAGTACAGTCTTTTTCATGCGAGAAAATAGGAGGTAAGTAGTTGTGGAATTGCTCTGCAAAGGTCCGCCCGAACCGGCGCGTTTGCCACCGTTCGGGCGTTACCATTTCACTGCCTCTGGGTTAAGAAACTGTTACCGCGGCGGGGGGCTAAAAGCGCATCGTGAGGCCCAGCGTGGAGTAGGTGCCGCGGCGGTAGCGGGAGAAGGCCGCGCCTTTCTCGATGCCGTTGATCTTGCCGTTGCGGTCGAAGTCGTAGTACTGCTGCACTTCCTGGTTGAGCATGTTCTGAATGCCGGCCCGCACCTCGAAGTGGCTGCCGATGCCCTTGGTCAGGGCCAGGTCGACCACGTGGCGCGGCATTTCCAGAATGGAGAAGTTCCGGTCCCGGTCGCCCACGAAGGCAATGCGCGGCCCGATGACGTTGTACTGGGCCGATACCTGCCAGCGGTTCTCGTCGTCCTGGTAGAACACGCCCAGGTTCACCACGTAGGGCGACTGCCCCTGCAGGGCGCGGTCGGTGAGAGCAAACTTCTTGTTTTCGGCCAGCGTCGTATCCAGCTGCACGCGGCTGCGGATCAGGGAGGCATTCAGCACGAAGGAGAGGCGCTGTAGAAAGGGGTTGTCCGTCAGGTCGAGCAACGACTTGCGAGCCTCGATTTCCACGCCCAGGTCGTAGGCTTTGGTAGCGTTCTGGTAGCCCAGGTACACGTCGCTGCCGCCCACCGAGCGGGTTACCTGCTCAATGGGGTCGATGAAGCGCTTGCCAAACAGGCCGACCGACAGCATCTCCGAGCGGCTGGGGTAGAACTCGTAGCGTAGGTCGGCGTTGTAAATCCGGGCCGTGCGCAGCGTGTTGTTGCCGGTAATGAAGAAGTTGGTGCTAAAGTCGTAGTACGTGTAGTTGGCTACTTCCCGGAACTCGGGCCGGTTCACCGACTCGCTCACGCCGGCCCGCAGCATGCTGCGCTCCGTGAAGCTGTAGGTGGCATTCAGTGAGGGCAGCACGAAGGTGCGAATCTCCTCGTAGGCCTTCTCCTGCACGTCGCCCGACTCCAGGTTCTTCCGGTTGTATTCTACCCGCACGCCGCCGGTCACGTTGAACTTGTCGGAAATTGGAGCCACTCCGCTCAGGTAGGTAGCCACCAGGCGGTTGCGGCCGATGTAGCGGTCCTGGGGTAAGGTGCCTTCGCGCAACACCAAGCCGGTATTGGCATCAAGGTTTTTGTCGCTGAAAATCGTTTCCAGCGACTCCTCGCCAATAGTAGAGTCGAAGCGGCGGGAGCGGGTGTAGTTGAAGTAGCGGCTGTCGTACGTACGCTTTTTCTCTTCGCCGTAGAAGCCGGCCCGCACCTTATACTCGCTGGCGCGCAGCGTGTCGCGGTTGTTCTTGAACCGGTACTCCACCTGCCCACTGCCCATGTAGGTGTTTTCCGTGAGCGTAGAGTAAAAGCGCGAGCTGGTAGTCGGGATGGTGTTGATGGAAACCAAAAACGGCGTCGGGTTCTGTTCGCTGGGCATGTTGGCCGTCACCTCGCGCGTCTGCTGGTTCTGGCGGTAGTCGGGCTCGTCGCGGTTTACGTAGTTGTAGCCCCCGGCCCAGGTCAGGGCAAAGCGGCTCTCGGGACCCACCGTGTGCGTGCCACCGAGCTGGCCCGAGTAGATGCTGCGGCTCTGGTAGTGCAGCGAGAAGTCGTTGCGCTCCTGCGCGTCGTCGATGTTCACGCCCTTGCGGTTCACCACCTCATCGGTGCCGTACTGGTTGAAGAAGTTGCGGAACTCCAGCTTGTGGCGGTCATTCAGGCGCACTTGGTAGTTGTGGATAACGCCTAGGCGCACGGCCGACAAACTGCGCGTATCGGAGTAGTCGAACAGCTTGCCCGGTAGCTGGTCGGACTTAGCGGGGTCGTAGGCCGAGAAGCGCTGGCGCTGGGCCGTGTACTGCTCCTGCGTATTGGAGTACGACAGCGAGGTAACGTTGCTGATATAGACGCTGCCAATCTCAAACTTGCGGTTCAAACCCAGCGAGAGGCGCAGGTCGGGGCGGGAGGTAATGGTAGTGGGTAGGAATTCGTTGCGCAGTGTGCCCCGCAGCTGCTGGAGCTGTTCGGGCGTCGTGGTGCGGTTCTGCTGGTTCAGGCTGTTAAGCACGCCGGGCATGTTGCGCTGGCCGTTGTCGAAACCCAGGAAATCGGTCGGGCTGTGATTGGACTGCAGAAAGTCGCTCTTAAAGGAGTTGGTGGAGCGTACCCAGCCCGAAACCGAGAAGCTGCCCGTATTTTCCAGCACGCTATTCTTGGTGTACACCTTCACTACGCCGCCGCCAAACTCGCCGGGCAGCTCCGGAGAGCCCGATTTGAAAATCAGGACCCGGTCGATAACCGAGCTGGGCAGAATATCAAAGGAGAAGGAGCGGGTGTCTACTTCGGCTGAGGGTGTCAGCGCGTCGTTCAGCAGCACCGTATTGTAGCGCTCGGCCAGGCCGCGAATCACAATGAAGTTGTTGTTCTGCACCGTTACACCCGGAATGCGCTTCACTACCTCCGCCGCGTCGCGGTCCAGCGTCTTCACGATCTGGTCGTTGCTCATGCCGCTCACCACCACCTCGCTGCGCTTCAGGTCCTGAATCATGGCCACCTCGGTGCCGGTTTGCTTCTGGCCCGTCACGGTCACCTCCTGCAGGTTGGTGGCATTCTCTTCCATCACCCCGTTCAGAGATGTTTTGGCGTTGGCCGTCACCACGATGCCGGCAAACGTCAGCGGCTTGTAGCCGATGTAGGTCATCGTAATGTTGTAGGTGCCCGGGGCAAGCTTCAGCTCATAATGGCCCTGCACATCCACTGGTGCCGCCTGCACCGTGCCCGTTACCAGTACGGTAGCGCCAATGACGCCCTCGCCCGTTTTTTTATCAGTTACTTTGCCACTGATTGATCCTTGCTGGGCGTAGGCAAAGGAATTGATAATCAGGAAAATAAACAGTAGTCCTAGGCGGCGCATACGGCTGTGATTTTTCGTTTCACAAAGCTACCGTAGCCCTATTATGCCAGTATTTCGACAAGGTTACCCTTATGTTATTCCCAGGGGTATATATACATACTGAGTTGAAAACCATTACTTTTGCACCCGCTTTCATCTGCCCTCTAGCCCATACTCTCCATGCTTTTGTCCATGACCGGTTACGGTATCGCACACCGCGAGACTGACCGTTATTCGGCCACGGTCGAAATAAAGTCCCTGAATTCCAAGACGCTGGATTTGAGTTTGCGGCTGCCCCGCTTCCTGCAGGATCGGGAACTGGAGCTTCGAAATATTATAACCAAAGCGCTGGTCAGGGGCAAAGTCAACCTGAGCTTCGACTTCGTTCGGCCCCGCAATGCCGTCCGGCCCAGCGCCGTGCTCAATCAGGATGCCCTGCTGGCCTCGTATCGGGAGCTGGAAAAGGCCGCCGAGCTGGTAGGAGCCCCCAAGGACCAGTTGTTTGCGCTGGCGCTGCACATGCCCGGCGTACTGCAGGCCCCCACCGAAGCGGCCGTGGCCGATGAAGAGGAGGAAATCGGCTGGGATGAATTGCTGCCCCTGGTGACCGAGGCCCTGGAGCGCGTCAACCAGTTTCGCCACGACGAAGGGCAGGCCCTCACCGCAGAGATTGTCGGATACGTCGAGCAGATTCAGCAGCAGCTGCGCGAGGTAGAGCGCCACGACCCGGCCCGTATCGAGCACGTGCGCCAGCGTTTGCAGCAGCACCTGGCCGAGCTTACCAGCCACGAGCAGTTCAATCCGGTGCGCTTCGAACAGGAGGTGCTATACTATATTGAGAAGCTTGACATTGCCGAGGAAAAGGTCCGTTTGACCAGTCATTTGCAGTACTTCATCGAAACTGTAGCTATACCCGAGCCCAGCGGAAAGAAATTAGCGTTTATTTCGCAGGAAATTGGCCGCGAAATCAACACAATTGGCTCAAAAGCAAACGATTCGGTGGTCCAGCACCTGGTTGTCGGCATGAAGGAAGAGCTCGAGAAAATCAAGGAACAAATCAATAACATTCTTTGAGTACCACGGTTTTTAGCTAATGCCTATAAGTATGTAGAATTGAACTTTTGACATAAATTTTGGTATAGTTTATTTGCTATACCACTTCCGGAAATTTTATGTTGACCCCGAGGACATCCAGAAATGTATATTTTTCGTAAATGCCCTTAACAAGCTTAAAACCGCTTTTTTCTGAATCATCAGGCCGGTTTGAGCTCCGCAAGCCAATTATTTTCAGACGAAAATTTGCAGCTTCAGATTTTCTGCCTAAATTGTGTTATCCGAACAGAGTGACTACTCGAAGTTTGGAGTCTTACTTACCCTTGAATTCCACGTTTTTTTCAGCCACTACTATGAAAAAAGCCTTACTAGCTCCCGTACTTTGCTTGACGCTGTTGCTGTCGGCATTCCGCCCTTTCGCTGAGGTGGAAATGATTAAAAAGCGTGTTCTCAGCGAGCGGGTTGAAATCTTGATTCCCAAGGGCTTCGAGGTGATGAGCGAGCAGCAGATGGACTTCAACTACGCCAAAGCGCAGAGCCGTCCCAGCGTTATCTACACCAATAGCAAAGAGGCCAGCATCGCCTTCACCTATACCGACAACACTGCCGATCAGGACATGATTGACATGTATGCCGAGAACTTCTACAAGATGTACTCCAAGCAGTACAAGGAGGCGAAGTGGTTCAACAAAGGCGTTAAAGAGGTAAACGGCCGCAAAATTGGTTACATGGAACTGATGAAGCCCGAACTCGGCCACGAGGTGTACAATCTGGTTTTCTTCACCGACGTAGAAGGCAAATTGCTGATGTGCAACTTCACCTGCGCCGACCGCCAGAAGCCCGAGTGGGAAGCTGTTGCCAAGCAGATCATGGCCTCGTTCAAGTCGAACGGCTAAGCCGCCGACTGCCCCGAACTACGATATAATCTAACAATCCCGGAATTCTTTGACTAAAGTCAGAGAATTCCGGGATTGTTGTTTTCAGACAAGTTTGAAGCAACGCTGATAGCCACCGTTGCGAGGAATGCCTATTTGCTTGTTGCCAGCGTGCTGAAAAAAGCAATTACCAACTGATAAACGCCGGCAAAGGCAGTTAAGGGCAGATTTTCCGGCTGGTCGTAGATGTCGTGGTAGGCCTTGCTGCCGCCGCGGGTATAGAGGAAGAAAGCTGGTACGCCTTGCTCCGAGAAAGGGTGATGGTCGGAGTTGGCGGCGCGGCCCCGGGGCGCTATGCTGGTAAGAAAGCGCTGCCCTGCGTTGAGCTTTTCCAGTGCTTTGAAGGGCTGCTCCAATACCCGGCCATTTACGACGGTTATGCCATCCTGCCCCGTGCCTTCTAGATCAAGATTGACTAGGAAGCGGATGTTGGCCAGCGGAAAAAGCGGGTGTTGTACAAAATAGGAAGAGCCCAGCAAGCCGGCCTCTTCAGCGCCGAAGGCCATGAAGACAACGGAATAAGCCGGTTGGTTCTCGGGCTTGGCGTAATAAGCGGCCAACTCTAGCAGCAGAGCAGTACCGCTGGCATTGTCGTTGGCGCCCGGAAAGTAGACGTTCTTGCCCATGCGGCCCAGATGGTCGTAATGCGCGGAAACAACCAGAAAGGAGTCAGGTTGGATGCTGCCCGGCACGTACCCGATGATATTGCGCGCGGGATACTTGGGCAGCAGCACTGCGTCGACTTGCACGGTGGCCTGCTTGCTCTGTAGTGGCCAGCGGTGGGCCATGACCTGCAGCCGGGGCTGAGAAATCTGATGACCGGCCAGGGAAGCAGTGAGCTTATCCGGGACCAGGGTTATGAGGGCGGCTGCTTGGGTGAGATGCTGGGCAAAGGCCTCCGGGAGCGTACGGATGCGCTCGGCATCCCGCTGCCGCAGCACGAGGACCTGCTTCTGCAAGGAGCGAGCTAAGAAACGTTGGCCGGCGGCTTCATCCGTGAAGATGAGAGTGTCTAACAGGGTAAGCGGACCCGTGATGTCGCCCGAACCGGAGGCGGGTTCCAGAATGAAATCGGCGCCTGGCTCCAAGGCCCTGCCATCGAGCAGGAGCGTGCATCGCCCGGGAAAAGTATTGATGGAAACCGGGAAATGCTGGGCATACCGGTGCGTGAATGAGCGGAGTCCTAACTGCTGGAAGCGCCGACGGATATAGTCGGCGGCCCGCTGCTCGCCTTTTTTTACGTAGCCGCGGCCATGCATCGCCGGGGCCGCCAGGGTTGTGATGGTGGCCCGGGCCCGGCCCATGTCCTGGGCACAGACAGTAGGCGCCTTGACGGCAACCAGCCCTACTCCAATACCAAGGCCCAGCAGACGACGAAAGACCACGGAGGAAATAGCGGGGAGCATGGCAGCAGGGTTAGGCCCACCAGCGGCGGCAGGCGTGGGCCAGCAATAGACCGACAATGGTGCCGATACCATCACTGAGCAGATCAGACCATTCGCCGTGCCGGCCCAGGTCCATCGTGATTTGCAGGAACTCGATAAGGCTACCCAGCAGAAGACCCTCGGCCAGCACCAGACTGAAAGCGTAGGTGCGGCGGCGGGGAAAGCGGCGCTGGCGCACACTGGAAAAATAGCTCAGGGCAGCCAGAACAAAAAAGACGAAGGCATGAGCCGCCGTGTCGAAGGAAAGAAGCTCCCAAGGCGGTACGGCAGGCATATCCTGGGCTGGGGTCAGCGTCAGGACCAACACAAACGCCGCCCACGCCAGCGGCAGAGCAGCCAAGGCTCGGCGACGGGACGGGGGCGGCGCAACAGGCTGCACGGTGCGAAGCGCGGGTTAGGCGCCGATCAGCTCACCGTAGCTTTCAGCCGTCAGCAGGGCGTCGATTTCGGACGGGTTGGAGAGTTCCATCTTAATCATCCAGCCGTCGCCATACGGGTCGGAGTTTACCGTTTCGGGGCTGCCGTCGAGCTTCTCGTTGATTTCCACTACGGTGCCGGAAACCGGGCTGAAAAGGTCAGAAACCGTTTTTACGGCTTCAACCGTGCCAAATATGTCGTTTTGGGCTACTTCCTTGTCGAGGGTGTCGATATCAACATAGACGATGTCACCAAGCTCTTTCTGGGCGTGGTCGGTGATGCCGATATAAGCAACGTTGCCTTCCACACGGACCCATTCGTGCTCTTTGGTGTACTTCAGATTAGCGGGGAGATTCATGGAGTATTGTTTTGGGAGGGGTGAAAACCGGCGCGGGGCGCCCGAGGCCAAAAGTACGTGTTGGCTTGCGAAATGGCTAAAGCCTGGCCCCGGCAAATTGCCGGAAATCCAAAAAAAACAGCCACCGGCCCTTTGCGGAGCCTGGTGGCTGTGTTAGCGGTGCTGCCCTGTTGGGCTTTACTGCGACAAGCTGTAGCGAAGCTGCAGGCCGCCTTCGGTTGCCGAGTTCTTAAAGGAGTTCTGCACCCGCGGCTCGGTAACGGTGCGCGAGAAGAACACCTGCAGGTTTAGCCGCTGGTTCAGCACGTAGTCGATGGTGGGGCGCAGCTGCAGCTGGCGGGTACCATTGGTAGCGAGGCCCCGGGCCCGGCCCACGTTGCCCGCCGTGATGATATTGCGGGTAGGATCGTTGGGGTCTGGGATAGTCGTTGGGTCGGCTACTTCCTCGATGGTGCGCTGAATAGTGGTGTTGTCCCGAATCGACAGGTCCAGGCGGGCCGTCAGCTCGTTGCGTAGCACACGCTGCTCACCCCCGATGCGGAACGGGATTTTCAACCGGTTCGTGGCGTAGCCAAACCCCACCACCAGCTCCTGCGAGTGCAGCTCCGTCACCTGGGCGTTGGTAGCATTCAGGGTGATGTTGCGCTCGGTACGCAACTCCAGGCGGCCCGTTACTTTCTGCAGGGTCTGGAAGTTGAGGCCAATCAGCGGGGACAGGCGCTCGGCAATCGTGACCTGCCCGATGATGTAGTAGGGAATAAACTGGTTGTTCTGGCTGGTCAGCGTGGAGAGGAAATCCGGCTGGGAGTTATACAGCGTGGACGTGGTGTAGCTGGCCACGTTGTAAGTAGAAGCGTAGGCGTGGTTCAGCGTAATCGAGCGGAAATAGCGCTTCATGAAGGGCAGCTCGGCCAGACCGTTGTAGTCGATGCGCCAGTTGGGAATGGGCAACAGGGCAAACGGGTTGAACTTCTTGGCCTTGTAGCCGTCCGAGGAACGGCCCTGGTAGGCATCGATGAAGGCCGGAATCAGCACGTCCTGGGAGTTGTAGCCATACACGCCGGCCTTGGTGGCGCGGTCGGGGCCGTAGGCTTCCGGGTTGGCCGCCTGCAGCCGCTCCCGCACGATTCCGCGGTTTGTTACAAACCGGTCGAAAGCTTTGGACTGCTCCCCGTTGGCCGACCGGTCGCCAAACAGCGTCTGGATAGAGATGAACGAGGTGCTGAACGTGCCGGTGCTGTTGGGCAGGCGCGGCGCCAGCTCCCCGGTGTAGTTGCCCGTGACACGGTCACGGAAGGGCTCCAGCGTGGTCGTATCTACCGCCAGACGGTAGAAAGTTTCGTTGTTGCGCACCAGTTGGCGGCGGCCGTCGAGCTGAATGTTGAAGTCGCGGAAAGGCTCCAGAGCGGTGCGCAGGGTCAGGTTTTCCGTCATCAGCGAGCTGAAGGGCGTGTTCAGCAGGTCGCTGCGCTGGGTGTACCAGCCGTTGGAAGTGGCTTGGTTGTACAGCTCTTCCAGACCATACTGCCGACCCAGCACGAAGGGAATTCCGGGGGCCAGCTCATTATTCAGGCCGAAGAGGCTGGTACCCGGCAGGTAGCCCGGCAGCAAAGTGCCGCTGCTGCGGGTGTAGGTGAAGTTCAGGGAGCGGGCCGTCATTAGGGAGCGGAGCACAGCCTTGAGCACGCGCAGCTCCGGTCCTTTGGCCGAGTCCTGGGCGGCTTCGGCCGGCTGCTGGGCTTTATCCTGCAGCTTGCCCAGGGCCGGCGGCGTTATCAGGCCTTTGCGGCCGGCGTCCCGCTCTTTCTGCAGCGGGGCCGGGGCATTGTTGATGATGTTGAGGAAGCGCACCTTGTTGTAGAGCTTCACCAAATCAATCTTGCCGTTGGCGCTGATTTCGGCGTTGTTCTGCACCGTGTTGCCTAGGTTGAAGGACTGAGTCAGCTTCAGGCTGTCCGGGTCGGTGGCGTTAGGATACAACGGAGCCGTCAGGGCCGTGGAAGCAGCCTGCCACGAGTAGTTGGCCGCATAGCGCGTATCTGCCGACAGCCAGTCGGTCAGCGGAAACTTGTCCAGGGGCAGCCGGTAGGTGAGGGCCACGGTCTGGTTGAAGTTGGTGGTCCGGCCGCCGCGCTTGAACAGGTTGTCGCGCAGCTGCTCGCGGTTGGCGCGCGCAATGGGGTCGTCGCCCAGCGAGGGGCCTACGCCTTCGTCAATTACCGCCCGGTTGTTGGCCGTGTAGTCGAAGATCAGGCTCTTGGTCAGGTCCCACTTCAGGTCGTAAATCCGGTTGAAGAAAAAGCTCTTCTGGTAGATGGGGGCAATACCATCGGTGGTGGGCACCTGGCCGGGCAACTGGGTGCGCTGCAGCTGCCGCTCGTTGTAGCGGCGGTCCAGGTCGGCGCGGAAGGCAAAGCGGCTGGGCAGGGGCGTGAAGTTCAGATCCTGGAAAATCTTCAGGTAGGGCGAGTCCAGGGCCTTGATAGACGCCAGCGGGGTGTAGTTCTTCGGCGTCGTCTGGTACACATAGGCCAGGGCCCCGGTGTAGGTCTTGGTGAAGTCCCGGTCGGTGCGAATGTCCGTGTGCAGGCGCTCGGTCAGGGAGTAGCTCAGGGCAAAGTTCTCCACGTCGTAGGGCCGCACCTTCTTGTCGGGGTTCAGCCGCTCCTTGCGCACGTTCAGCAGACTGATGCTTCGACTACTGGTTTGGTCGATGACCTCCTTTTTGTAGGCGGCCTTGTCATCTTCTGATTTAAACTTGAGCAGGGACTGTTCCAGGCGGGTGTCGGGGTCGAGCGGGTCGTACTTGGGGCTGCGGGTTTCCTGGCCGGCCTGCACCAGCACCGGAATGCGCAAACCCAGCTTCTCGGGCAGCAGCTTGTCGGCGGCTACGGCCGCGTTGAAGTCGCCGCGGATAACGTTGTCGAGGGAGCGTTGGGCCACTTTGTCCTGCAGGCCACCGAAGCCGATGGAGGTGTAGCTGCCGGTAGCCGTAATATTGGCCAGGTCGGCCAGCTTGGTGTTGAAGCGCGCGGTAGCGGCCCAGCCGTTTTCCCGCTCGAAGTCGAACACCCGGAACTCATCGGCCCAGATGCACACCGACTTACTGGCGTTGTCGTCCTGCGGGTTCAGCACGCCAATCATGACGCCCTGCACCGCGCTGAAATCGGGGTTGCCAACAATGGTGATGGTGGCCCCGTTGGGCAGCTGCTTCACAAATGGTACCAGCAGGTTGGGGCTGGTCTGGTTGCGGGTGGCCTTGGCGTCGATAAATTCCTGGAAGGAAATCTTCACCTCGTTTTCCTCAGGCCAGATGTCCCGCTCGTTGGTCGAGCCCGGCTTGGTGATCTGCAGGGGCAGCGAGTATTCGTAGTAGTTCTGGGTGTAGTCGGTGCCAATGCGCACAAAGGCGCGCACCTGCCCGGCCGGGCCGTTCACGATGCGCTGGTCGTCGCTTTCGGCGTGCAGGAACATGCGCAGCTGCTTGTAGCGCAGCATGCTAATGTTGATGTTCTTGTAGGCTGCCTTGCCCACGCCGTCGCGCAGGTCTTCCACGCACAGGCGCAACGACTGCTCGTTCTGCTCGCGGTTCACGGTGCTGGAGCCGTACTCCTTGTCGCGCTGAATGTTGGGCGGCAGCACGTAGGGAATAGCGTCGGTGCCGCTCACGCTGGCAATACCGTTCTCCTCGATGCTGACCGTGGAAATGGTGAAGGGCGTCTTGTCCTCGCCGCAGTTGATGCAGGGCGCACCGGGCTGGGAAATCGGGCTCAAGAAGCGGCGCCACTGGTTGGCCACAAACTGGGGCTGCACCATGCGCAGCACCACCGGCTGCTGCCAGCCCGTGAGGTACATGCGCACGAAGCGAATGGACTTGTAGCCGAAGGGCTCACCGGTCTGGCCATTGACGATTACGCCCGAGGGCTGCCGAATCGGAATGCGGAACTGGTACCACGACACCTGGTCGCCGGTAATGGAGTTCGTAACCTTGTCGACGATGTAGTTCTGGCCGACTTCCATCTGGTCGGGCTTCAGCGACATGCGCCACTCGTAGTAGCGCTCCGTGTCCGTAATGACGTTGTCCCGGTTCAGGTCTTCCTTGTCGGGAAAGGCCGTGGAGCTGAGCTGGCTGTTCTCCTGCGAGTTGCCTTCCATACCGTTGTAGTTCTTATACCGGCCCAGCACCTGCGTGCTGTTATTGGTATAGAAGTCGTCGAGGTGGTGGCGGAAGTTGTCGGCCGAGGGGTCGTCTACCGAGGCATAGGCCCCGGTAATAGCCCCGAAAAAGGCTTTTTCCTCGTTGTCATCTAGGCCTTCCAAACCAATATCCTGGCGGGCGCGGCCCCCGGGCGTGGTGTTGAAGGCGTCAGTCAGGAACTGCTGGCGCGACACCCGGCCCCAGTCGGTCGGCTTGGTGTCCTGGTTGATGTCGGCCGGGCTGGTGGGCAGGCCGTTTTCAAACTCGTACTGGCTGCCGTCGCGCAGCACGTCTTCCGACACCGAGCCCAGGTTCAGGTACAGCTCACCACCGGTTTCGTTGTTTACCGGCGCATTCTCCGAGTCGTTGATCTTGCCCCGGTCACCCTTGATGAAGGGGTCCATGAGCCAGAACTCCATGTACTCGACGTTGGCGTTATCGAAGTCGGTGTCGAAGGTGATTTCGCGGCTGATACCGGCGTAGTGCGAGGTCAGGGGCGAAGTCAGGCGCTTGCCGTTGTCCTTGATGGCCGGGCTGTAGTTGTACTGGCCCCGCTCCTCGGGAAAGTAGGCCATGTCGAACGAGTACTCGAAGCCGTTGCCGGTGGCGCCCACGTCGCGGTTGGGGAAGATTTCGGTACGCTCGATGCCGCGCACGTAGTGGTTCTTCAGCTCATTGTCGCTGATGTTGCCGGGCTTGCCAGGGCCGCCCGTGTAGTATGTCTGGTCGACGGTGTACCAGGCCAGCTTAGCGCGCTTGAAGGCATATTCGCGGTTGGTGGCATTAGGCGCCACCAGGGGCGAGGGCGTCGACGACAGGCGCCAGGCCGTGGCCGCGCTTACCCCGCCCAAGGAGTAGGGCGTACGGGCGTTTTCAAAGTCGTCGATGTAGGACACGCCGTCTTCGCCGCGGCCCAGCTTGGAGCGGCCCGGCAGCAGCTGGGCAATTTCGCCGCTGAAAGCCACCGAGGAAGGCTCCTTGGTCGAAATCAGGGGCAGCATGTCCAGGTACTTGGTCAGGGCCCGCGAGTCGCGCCGCATGTTCACGTCGAAGCCGTAGATGGTGTTGTTGCCCGGCTCGTCGCCGATGTTGACGCGGTTGATGCCTGGGGCCTGGTTTTCCAGCAGATGCAGCACCGTGGCGCCGAAGTTCACGTCCTGGTTGAGGCGGTAATCGAAGCGGGCCCCGAGCAGCTTGCGGGGCTGCACCTGCACCAGGGCATTCTTCTCGAACGACACCTTCAGCTCATTGGCCGAGTTCAGGTAGCTCGGGTTCAGGATTTTGACCTTGGCCTGGTCGTAGAAAACCTGGTAGTCGCGGCCTTCTTCCAGCAGCGTGCTGCCCGAGGTAACGCGCACCGAGCCCTCGGCAATGCCCAGGCCGGGCAGGTTGATTTCGTCGGTGGCAGTAGCCTGGAAACGGCCGCGCAGGAAGAACTTGTCCTTCTCCTGGCGCTGCTGGGCGTCGCTCTGGGTTTGGTTGTAGAGCTCCTGGTACACGTATTTGCGGGCAAATTCCCGTTCCAGCTGCGGGTTGCCGCCGGCCCGGCCCGTGGTGTCGAACTGGGCGCGCAGGTAGCCGCCAAAAGGCTCCACTACCGGGAAGATGATTTTGCCCAGGTCGGGGTCAATGGTCGTGCCGGGGAAGAAGTCGAAGTTACCGTCCGGGTTCTGGTCGTTGTTGGGGTTTACGTTGTCCAGGTTCAGCACCTGAATCAGGGGCACGTTCACCAGCCGCTGGCCTTCCTTCAGCGAGATAAGGTCGACGCCGGTCTGGTCGTCCTTGTACACGATCTGGAGCTGGAAATTGTCCCGGTTCAGCTGACTGGCGTTCAGGGAGTAGATGTTTTTCATCATCAAATCCCAGGTCGGCAGGTTGCGCGTGAGCAGGTTCAGGTTTTCTGTGTTTTCACCTGGGTTTGCCAGGCCTACGCCCGGGTTGCTGGCTTTCAGCAGCTTCAGGTACAGCACCTGGCCCTGCTGCACGCCCGAGTTGTTGGTAGCTATGTCGCCTACGGTGTAGGTTTTGCCATTGTAGGTATACTGGTACGATACGGCCAGCACCTGCTCGGGCAGCAGGGGCGTATTCAGCGACAGATAGCCCAGCTGGGCATTGAAGGTATACTCCCGGGCATCGAGCAGCCGGGCCCGCACCCGCTCGTAGTCGATGGTCTTGCTCAGGTTCTGGCGCTGCAGGTACTGGTCGGCGGTTTCGGCATCACGCGCCTCGTTGCCGCCGCTTACTACAATGTCCTGGTACTCGCGGTTGGAGGTGTTGTCGGCCGGCAGCCGGTTGGGGCTGCGCCGAAACTGCTGCCGGTACACGCGCGCCGGCTCGGCCAGGTCCATCAGGCCCACCACGTTGCGCAGGTTGTCGCTCTGCCGGTTGTCGTTCGTAACGTAGACCTCAATGTGCGTAATGTCGATGCCCGACTGAATCGTGGGCAGGTTGCGCAGGGTGGCATCATACCGGTCGCGGAAAAACTGCGCCAGGAAGAAGTGCCGGTCCCGCTCGTACTGGCTGGCTTTCAGCTCGAAGTTGCGGCTCTGGGCCCCGTTCTGCACGCTCACCGCGTCGGCGGTGCCGCGCAGGGTGCTGGCCACGGCCGTCACGGCCAGCTTGCCGAACTGCAGCTGGGTTTTAACGCCAAACAGGTTCTGCCCGCCCTGAATCAGGGAGTTGTTCAGGGGCAGACTCACGTTGCCCAGCTCTACTTTGCGGATGATTTCGGTTTCGTAGCCCGTGTAGTCGAGCTTCATGTTGTTCTCGAAATCGAAGGCCGCCTTGGTGTCGTAGTTGAACGTGAGCCGCAGCTTCTCCCCGATCTGGCCGGTGAGGTTGAGGTTCATGTTCTGCTCGTACTGGAAGTCGCCCACCCGCTGCTGGCGCAGGGTCAGGGTGGGGTTCAGGTTGCGGTTGAAGCGGGCGCCCATGCGCAGGGTCACGGCCCCGTTGGGTCGGATATCCACGTAGCTGCCGCCGAACAGCCGGTCGGCAATAGGGCCCAGGTAGATCTTGGGAATCAGACGCCGGTTTTCGGGCGTATTCTCATCCCCGGCCACCCCGCCGGCCGACCGTTCCCGGAAATACCGGCGAATGGCTTCGCGCTGCTGCCACTCCGAGTATTCCTCGAAAGTCATCAGGCTCGGGTCCCGAAAATCAATGTCGGCCCCAACCTTTTCGCGCACATCGTAGTATTCTAAGCTGTCGTCGGGCGTTACCTGCAGGTTCACGTTCGAGGGCAGGTCCAGAATCAGGGGCGACTGCCGCCGCTGGGGCGCAAACGGTGAGCCGGGCCGATCCTCGGGCTCTACCTTGGGGCGCCGGCTGGGCCGGTAACGACTGGTGTCGGGCAGTACTACCCGGGGCGTGTCGGGAGCAAGGGCCACGCGGGCACGGCGGCCAGCCTTGGGCAACCAGGCCCACAGCTGACGCATAGCAAACGGACCAGCGCCGATAGGTGCCGCCTGCGACCACCAGGCCAGCAAAGAGGCGACAACAACTATCGTGGCGGTGAGGGACTTCTTACCGGAGTTCAAGTGTAGCAAGCAGACGCGGGGCCAGGTAAAATTCTAATGAGACTTAAGAGCAAATTTAATTAATTCCTCCACGCTCAGCTCGTTGCCGTGCTTCTGCTGAATCTGGTCCAGGTTCTTCTCGGCAGCGGCCCGGGCGAAGCCCAAAGTCACTAATGCGGCTAACGCTTCCGAGCGGTTCGTATTGTGCGCGCGGGCCAGCGGCACGGTATCTACTCCGGCCTTGCTGAGCAGCTCATCCTTGCGCAGCTTGTCGCGCAGCTCCAGAATCACGCGCTGCGCCGTTTTGGGTCCTACGCCCTTGATGCTCTGAATAGAGCGCACATCCTCACTGACGATGGCGTGGCGGATTTCGCCCACTGACATCGACGATACCATCATAATGCCCGTGCCCGGCCCGATGCCCGATACCGAAATCAGGTGCATGAACAGCGCCTTTTCATTGGGGTCCAGGAAGCCGTAGAGGGCCTGAGCATCTTCCTTGATGTGCTGGTAGGTGTAAATCTTGGCCTTCTCGCCTTCCAACGGAAGCTTGGAGTAAGTGGCCAAAGAAATTTTAATCTCATAACCCACGCCATTCACGTCCATAATGGCCATTGTGGGGTCTTTGTGAGCTAGTTTTCCGTCGAGGTAGGCAATCATGCAGGCAAGCTAAGAATAAGAAACTGAACGCGGCAGCAACCCGGGTATGGCAAAAAGCAGATATTGACATCCGCAACCGGGCGTAGCTTCGCGTGAAGGCCAACAGTGAATCCGGGCTTTTCTATCCCAAATCTACTGGCTTTTTCCACTAAAAAACGGGATGTTTCGGCCGAGTTTGCCCGGCCGAAACATCCCGTTTCTTGGATGTATACGCAGTTTTATCGGCCGGCCCTTACAGGGGCTTGCGGTTGGTCTGCGCATCGACGACGGCAATGGCCGTCATGTTCACGATTTCGCGCACCGAGGCGCCCAGCTGCAGAATGTGCACCGGCTTGCGCATGCCCATCAGCACCGGCCCGATAACCTCCGCGCCCCCGATTTCCTGGAGTACTTTATAGGCAATGTTGCCCGATACTACGTTGGGGAAAATCAGGGTGTTGGCGCCCTGCTCGGCCAGCTCCGAGAAGGGGTATTGCTCGCGCAGCAGCTCGGGATTCAGGGCCGTGTTGGCCTGCATTTCACCGTCGAGCAGCAGGTCGGGGTAGCGCTTCTTGGCCAGCTCGGTGGCCCGGCGGGCCTTGTCGGGCAGGGGGCCGGGGTTGGAGCCGAAGTTAGAGTAGCTCAGCACGGCCACGCGGGGCTCGGTGTCGAAGAAGCGCACGGTGCGGGCCGCCAGCCCGATGATATCCACCATTTCCTCGGCCGTGGGGTCGATGTTCACGGTGGTATCGGCGAAGAAGAATGGGCCTTTTTTGTGCTGGATGATGTACATACCGGCCACGCGCTGCACGCCGTCGTCTACCCCAATTACCTGCAGGGCGGGCAAAATGCTTTTACCGTAATCCTTGCTCAGACCGCTGATAAAGGCATCGGCCTCGCCGGTTTCGACCATCATGGAGGCGTAGTAGTTCCGCTCGCGCAGCAGGCGGCGGCCTTCATACAGCGTAATGCCGCGGCGCTGCCGCTTGCGGAACAGCAGCTCGGCGTACTCGTCGCGCTTGGCGTCTTCTTCCAGAATGTCGATGATCTGGCAGCCCTCCAGGTCGAGGCTGTTGGCGCGGGCAATGGCGTCAATCTTCTTGCGGTTACCCAGCAGAATCGGCACGGCGATACCCTCGTCGTATACGATTTGGGCCGCCTTGAGAATCTTGTAATTGTCGCCTTCGGCAAATACCACGCGCTTGGGGTTGGCCTTGGCCGCGCTGGTAATGCGGTTCATCAGCTTCTGATTCACGCCCAGGCGGCTGCGCAGCTCGTCCTCGTAGGCCAGCCAGTCGGTTATTTCGCGGCGGGCTACGCCGCTGGCAATGCCGGCCTTGGCCACGGCCACGCTCACGGTCGTAATCAGGCGCGGGTCGAGGGGCTTGGGAATGAGGTAGGTGCGGCCGAAGGTCAGGGTGTTGTCGCCGTAGGCCTTGTTCACCATGTCGGGCACGGGCTCCTTGGCCAGCTCGGCCAGGGCCTGCACGGCGGCCAGCTTCATGGCCTCGTTGATTTCGGTGGCCCGCACGTCCATTGCGCCCCGGAAGATGTAGGGGAAGCCCAGCACGTTATTCACCTGGTTGGGGTGGTCGGAGCGGCCCGTAGCCATGATAATATCGGGGCGGGTGGCCAGGGCCAGCTCGTACACGATTTCCGGGTCGGGGTTGGCCAGGGCAAATACGATGGGGTTGTCGGCCATCTTCAGGAGCAGCTCGGCGGGCAGCACATTGGCGGCCGACAGGCCCAGGAACACGTCAGCCCCTTCCATGGCCTCGGCCAGGGTCGTGACGTTGCTGGAGGTAGCAAACTGCATCTGCAGCTCGGCTAGGTCGGTGCGGTGCTGGTTTATCACGCCGTCCTTGTCGAACACCGTCACGTTTTGCACGTTCAGGCCCAGCTCCCGGTAGAGGCGCAGGCAGCTGATGGCCGCCGCACCCGCGCCGCTCACCACCAGCTTGATTTCCTTGATGTCCTTGCCCACCACTTCCAGGGCGTTCAGCAGGGCGGCCGACGAAATAATGGCCGTACCGTGCTGGTCGTCGTGCATCAGCGGAATGGTCATCTGCTCGCGCAGGGCCTTCTCAATTACGAAGCACTCGGGAGCCTTGATGTCTTCCAGGTTGATGCCGCCGAAGGTAGGCTCCAGCGACTTGACGATGCGCACGAACTCGTCGGGGTCGGTGCAGTCGATTTCGATGTCGAAGCAGTCGAGGCCCGCGAATTTCTTGAACAGGACGCCCTTGCCTTCCATCACCGGCTTGGAGGCGTCGGGGCCGATGTTGCCCAAACCCAGCACGGCCGTACCGTTGCTGATAACGCCTACCAGGTTGCCCTTGGCGGTGTACTTATACACGTCGTCTTTGTTGAGGGCAATGGCTTTGCAGGGCTCGGCCACGCCGGGGGAGTAGGCCAGGGCCAGATCCAGCTGGGTGCTGACGGGCTTGGTGGGCACTACTTCGATCTTGCCGGCCGGGTTCTGGGAGTGGTAGTCGAGGGCTTCCTGTTTGTTTATTTTCAGCATGAGGGCGGAGCAATAAATGAGGGGTTGCTACAAAGCAAGTAAGCAAGTTGGGGCGAAATCAGCCGGAATCAAAGCCGCCCGCCTCACGCGCGCCCCGCTGCCGCCCTCAGCCCGGCCCCTGAAAATCATCTGAACTCCTATGAATTTTATGCGCGGTCAGGTGAAAATTACGGGAGCTTCCGTGAAATTCATGGAGCCCGCATAAAAAACACGGGGTGTCGGATGAAGCTCATCCGACACCCCGTGAATGGAAGGCTGATCCTGGTGCGCAGTAGCGCGAATTACAAAGTTCGCGCTACTGCTGCCCTTTCTACTTTGGGCGCGGCAGGCTTAGCAACGGCTTTGCTGGAAGCGGGAGCCGTTTTGGGGAAGAGTGAAAGCAAGCTAAACAGGTAGCCGAGTGCTACCTCATCCTATGGACCAATGCCGCGTTGGGCAGAGTCAACACTGGGACTAGAGGCAATCTAGACCAGTCATCGGTAGAACACTATCATAAAAGATGCCGGAGGTAGTGGCCGCACGACTTAGTAGAATTAGGATAGAAAAAAGGAGGCGGTCTAAAACGGATAGTCGAAACGGCCGTGGGTAAGGTGGTGGGTTTCGGAGCCGTTCTGCTCCTGCACAGTCATATCGAAGGTGCCCGAGACGATGTGAGCCACCGTGTCGAAGCGCGTAACGGTCAAGGTGCCCGTGGCCGTCGGGCCGGTCAGGAAGCTTCGTGGTACCGTTAGGCTTTTAGTCATAAAGTATAATCCATAGGCGGGGCTGTGGTCGAGCAAGACTTGAGCCTGCTGGTTGAAAGCAAATGTGCCGGTTCGACGGACGTCAGGTAGGAAAATATTTAGCCCCGTCCGGTCACTGTATCTGCTGAAGGTCAGCTCTAAGGAGCGGCCGGTCTTGGTGCGGCGCCACTGAGCCAGGAAGCCGCTGCCACCGCCGCCGAAGTTAATAGTACTACTCTCGTCCGGCAGCCAGGCTTGGCCATCGAGCAGGAAGGCACCGGCTCCGCTGCCGGTCTGCGAGGCGTCGGGCAGCTTTTCCAACTCAGTTTTTTCTTTTTTACAAGCACTGGCCGTAAGCAGCAGCAGAAGGAGTGGGAGCAGTTTCATAATTGTAGAGGGAAGGGAGGAAGCAAGCTAAACAGGTAGGCAGACCAGCCAAAGTAGGACTATAGATGGTAGCGGTGAGAAAGACTGCGTAAGTATAACACCCTGCTTTCAGGCCCGGCGCCGAGAATCCGGCGGAAATAGACTTTACAAGCGCCCCGAGCCAGCCACGGAAAGTGCCTTGAGCCACGGGCAGAGCCACATTCAGTGGGGCAAAAGGCGGACTTAACAAAAAGGCCACCCCATATGGAGTGGCCCATACTATTTGGAATTATCGGAGGCCTTAACCCTGCACCAGCAGCTTCTGCCCCGGCTTCACTTCATCCGATTTGAGGTTGTTGAGCTTGCGCAGCTGCTCCACCGTTACGCCCTGGTAGCGGCGCGAGATGTTGTAGAGCGTGTCGCCGGGCTGCACCAGGTGCACTTTGGGGGCGGGCAGCACGTCGGCCGGGCGCGCTGCCGGAGCGGCCGGGGCAGCAGCCACGCGGCGGGCGGCGGCTTTGATGGCTGCCGCGGCTTCCGCTTCTGTGGGCGCCCGAAACAGCAGCTTCTGGCCCGGCACCACGGCTTCGGTTTCCAGGCTGTTCCAGGCCATGAGCTGGGCTACGGTTACGCTCCGCTCCCGGGCCAGCCGGCTCAGGTTGTCGCCCCGGCGCACGGTGTATTCGGCGGGCAGGCCTTCATTCGCAGCAGCTGGTGCGGCGGCCTTAGCCTCGGCTACAGCGGCCTCCCGGGCCGGGCGCGAACTGCGGGTCGGGGCCGCGGCCAGGACTTTCTCTGGCTCCGTATCTACCTTCTGCGTGTCGGCAGCAGTTGTAACCGGCGCCGGCCGTGAGGCTTTGGCTACTGTTTCTTTCTCCGCTGCCTTTTCAGCGGGCACAGGCAGCTTGGCGGGTACCGTTGCCTTGCGGGCGGCAACAGCCGGCGCTGCCGTGGCGGGAGCTTCCAGCGGCACAAATACCACCAGCTGCTGGCGCGGTACCAGGGCCTTGCCCTGGCGCAGCTTGTTCCAGCGCCGAACCTGGGCCGGGCTTACCTCGTAGCGCGCGGCTACATCCGCCACGCTTTCCCCACGCCGCACCGAGTGCCGGATGCGGCGATACTCGGGCTTGGCGGCGGCTTTTTCAGTGGCAGCCAGCGCCGCCGCGGCCGAATCAGCAGCGGGCAGGGCCGGTACCAGCGGCGTAATCGGGTGCGGGGGTGGGGCTACCACCTTGCAGAAGTCCAGCAGGGTGTTGCGGTCCACCGCGGCCAGCTCGGTCCGCACGCAGGCCGGCACCGTCAGCTTGTAGTTCCGGATAGTTTCGGGCAGGAAGCTCTTGCGGATTTCGGGGTTGTGCCGGGAAATAGCCGCCGAGTCGAGGCCAAACTGAGCCGAGAACTTACGCAAATCCAGGCTGCGGCCCGAAATCATGAGCGTGTCGGTGGCCTCGGCGTACTGGTAGCGCAGCGAGTCGTTGTGCAGGCCGTGCTCCTTGGCATACTGCAGCGTGTACATGGCCGCCGTGAAGGTGGGCACGTAATTGCGCGTCTCCTTGGGCAGGTGCGGGTACATATCCCAGAAAGTCCGCTTGCCGGTGCGCTTCATGGCCCGCTGCACGTTGCCGCCGCCCCAGTTGTAGGCGGCCATCACCAGCTCCCAGTCGCCAAACATGCGGTACAGGTCGCGCAGGTAGCGGCAGGCGGCCTCCGTCGACTTCTCCGGATTCATCCGCTCGTCGATGTACTCGTTCTGCACCAGGCGCATGTCGCGGCCGGTGGGGCCCATAAACTGCCACAAGCCCACGGCGCCCACCCGGGAGCGGGCCGTGGGCAGTAAGGCCGATTCTACCACCGCCAGGTACTTCAGGTCCTGGGGCAGCTTGTATTTGGCCAGATACTTCTCAAACAGCGGGAAATACAGGTTTTGCCGCTCCAGAATGCGCTGGGTGTAGCTGCGGTTGCGTAGCGTGAAATAGTTCACGAAGCTCATCACCGTGCCGTTGAACACGTGGGGCATGTCCGTATCCAGGCAGCTTATCCGGTCCCCGACCAGGTCGCGCAGCTCGGGCGGAGTTTGCAGCCACACCAGCCGGGCCGAGTCGACGGCGGCGGGTTCGGCCACCAGCGAGTCGAGGGGCGCGGTGAGCTGCACGCGCGTGGTGTCGTCGGTGCGCGTGCCGTTCGGATTCAGTTCAGGTTGTACCTGCGCCGCACTGGGGCGGGCCGTAAAAGCCAGGAGCAGAAAAGGAGCGGCAACGCGCAGCAACGACTTTTTCATCAAGGAATGGCTGGAGTGAGGGATTCCGTGAGTGAATTGGCAAAGGCCAGCAGATGCTCCTCGCGGAACGCGCCGCTGAGCACCTGTACGCCAATCGGCAGCCCGGCCGCGTCGGCGCCGGCGGGTACCGAAATGGCCGGTACGCCCGCTAGGGAAGCCTGTACGGTAAAAATGTCGGCCAGATACATAGCCAAAGCATCTTTCTGGTTTTCGCCAATCTTGAATGCCGTGGTCGGTGTGGTCGGCAATACCAGGAAGTCGTACTGGCGCAGCAGTTCGTCGGTCTTGTCCTTTATCAAACGACGTACGCGCTGGGCTTTGGTATAATAGGCGTCGTAATAGTCAGCCGACAGCACGAAAGTGCCCAGCAGAATCCGGCGCTGCACCTCGGGGCCGAAGCCCTGGGCGCGGGTTTTCTTGTACAGCGACTCCAGATCGGTAGCATCCGGAGCCCGGAAGCCGTACTTCACCCCGTCGAAGCGGCTCAGATTGGAGCTGGCTTCGGCCGTGGTCAGAATGTAGTAGGAGGGTACGATGTAGTCGAGGTAGGGGAAGTCCACGGCATCCACCACATGGCCCTGGCCGCGCAGCGTGTCCAGCACGTCTTCCACGGCCGCCTTGATTTCCGGGTTCAGGCCGGGCCGCTCCATTGTGTCGCGGATGTAACCGATGCGGTAGTGCGGGGCGGGCGTAAGCAGCTTACTATAGGCCGGCACAGGCTGCTGGCTAACGGTGCTGTCAAAATCGTCGGGGCCGGCCATTACTTCCAGCAGCAGGGCCGCGTCTTCCACCGAGCGGGTCAGCGTGCCAATCTGGTCAAACGACGAAGCGTAGGCCACCAGGCCGTAACGCGAAATGCGCGAGTAAGTGGGCTTGAAACCGACAACGCCGCAAAACGCCGCCGGCTGCCGCACCGAGCCGCCGGTATCGGAGCCGATAGAGGCCAGGCACAGGTCGGCCTGCACGGCCACGGCCGAGCCGCCCGACGAACCGCCGGGCACCCGTTCAGGGTCAATTTCATTGCGGGCCGGACCGAAGTAGGACGTCTCATTGGAAGCGCCCATGGCAAACTCGTCGCAATTCTGGCGGCCAATGATGATGGCATCCTGATCGAGCAGGCGCTGCACGGCGGTGCCGGTATACAGCGACTTGAAGCCGTCCAGAATGTGGCTGCTGCTCTGCAACGCGTGGTCTTTGTAAGCCAGCACGTCTTTGAGGCCGAGTACCATACCGGCCAGCTTGCCGGCAGTGCCGGCGGCTAGTTTGGCATCCACGGCATCGGCCTGAGCGCGGGCTTCGTCGGGCCACACTTCCAGAAAAGCATTCAGGTGGCTTTTCTTCTGGATGTTATCCAGATAATACTCCACGAGCTGACGGCAGGTCGTGGTGCCTGCCGTCAGCTCGTTGCGAACTTCCGTAAGAGAGGTAAAGCGTCTCAAGTGGTTGCTATCAGTTGGTCATTTGATCAAGGCGGGGCCGCTCTTCCGTAGTAGGTACCGGGGGCGTAATGCCACCGTCCATGGGCGGAGCTACCGTAGTAGCGGGAGCGGTATAGGTAGTAGCAGCGGCGGCAGCATCGTTATGATGCGCCGGGTGCACCGGAGTTGTTGGCTCTTCAACAACGGGCGGAGCAGGGGCTACGGGGTAAGCAGGTTGAGGCGGAGCCTGGTAGCGGGGCTGGTCGGCGTTTTCAAATTCGCTGCGGATTTCGCGCGAAGCGTCTTTGAACTCGCGGATGCCTTTGCCCAGGCCACGGGCCAGCTCGGGAATCTTATTGGCGCCGAAGAAGATCAGGATAACGACCATGATCAGCATGATTTCGCCGCCGCCGAGGTCGCCTAAGAAGAGAAGCGTGGGAGTCTGCATGAGGCTACTGAATTACAGACGGGGCTGCGTGGGGTCGTTAGGGTTGGCCGGCCGGTCACGGAACTCGGGCTGCTCGTCCTTGGAAGCGTCCTTGAACTCGCGGATGCCCTTGCCCAGGCCTTTGGCCAACTCAGGAATGCGCTTGGCACCGAACAACAAGATAATAACAAAAAGAATCAGCAGAATTTCGGTGGTTCCGAAGCTACCGATCAGAAAAAGCGAGGCAAGAGTCATAGTCAAATGGCCAAAGGCCGTTTTGGAGTGGCAAAGCTTATTGTACGCGAATAAGAGCCGGTTAGGATTGGTAAAAGTACCCCATAATTTTCAAATGATTTTCACCGGCTAGTTTTGCGGAAAATATTTCTGGCCGTAGCCCAATCCATCCCCGGAATTAAAAACGTACGTATCCGAATCTTCAGCCGTTCGCATCATGCGTACTGTTCGATTACTGTTGTGCTTTATTCATAAAATTCAGAATGAATAGCAACCAAACAGTATTTTTTCTGAAGCATTTTTATTTTTAGGTTGTTATGGTAGCTGCCTCATACTGCCTTCATTTGCTTGACCAATGCCAGCCAAACCAAGCTCTACCATTTCGCCCCACGCCTTAGCAAACCATTTCCACGGGACCATCAGCGAAGCTGACCGCTTAGAAACGCTGCGCAACTACCAGATTCTGGATACGCCTCCTGAACAGGTCTTCGATGATCTGGCCAAGCTGGCCGCCTACATCTGCGGCACGCCGATTTCCCTGGTTTCCCTGATTGACGGTGACCGGCAGTGGTTTAAGGCCAACGTGGGGCTGGGCGGAGTGGAGAGTACGCACCGCGAGATTTCCTTTTGCCAGCATGCCATGTTTGGCAACAACGTCTACGAGGTAGAGAATGCCTGCGAAGACCCCTTGTTTAGTAACAACCCGCTGGTGGTGAATGACCCGGGCATCCGCTTCTACGCCGGCGCCCCGCTGATAACGCCCGAAGGGCAGGCCCTGGGCACGCTCTGCGCCATCGACCGGGTGCCGCGGCGCCTTACCGAGCAGCAGCGAGAAGCCCTGCGTATTCTGGCCCGGGAAGTGGTGTCGCACCTGGAACTGCGGCGGGCCCGTCTGCAAATCGAGCAGGAGCAGCGCAAGCTCGAAGGGCTGCTGCGCATGGCTAACGACGCGGCCGATTCGCTGTATATGGTAAGCCGCAATGAGCTGTTTATCAAGCAGGACCACAAGCTGGTGCGCGTCAGTGCGGCCGATATCCGCTATGTGGAAGCCCTGGGCGACTACGTGAATATCTATGCCGGGCGCGAGCGGCACACAGTATACAGCACCATGAAGGAGCTGGAAACCAAGCTGCCGCCCCGCGAGTTTGCTCGGGTGCACCGCAAATACATCGTGCGGCTCGACCGTATCGTGGCCATTGAGGCTGATGCGGCCATCGTGGATACGGGCCGGGGCACTGACTCCGTTACCAACCTGCTGCCCGTCCCAATTGGCAGCTCCTACAAGGCTGGGCTGCTGGGCCGGCTGAACCTGGTATAGCGGCGCAGGCCAGATAATGAATCGTTTCCTTTAGCGAGGAAAATTGCTGTTTCAGCGAAAGGTGGTGGTATTTGGCGAGGGTTCACCTATCTTTCGTCCTGTTATCAAGGAATGCTCCGTTGCTGGCGGAGGCTGCAGAGTCTGCGCCGTTGCGAAGAGGTTTCTGGTAGCTAAGTTTGTTTTCATAGCTCAGAAAGGCACCGTACGCTGTACGGTGTTTTTTTATGCCCTGCCGCCAGCCGCCTTACTTGCGGCCCAGCCAGTTTTCCGGGTTCAGATTCGAGCTGTTGCGCCACACCTGAAACTGCAGTTCCGAGGTGCCCTCTGCGTTGGTATACACCGTGCCGATCTGCTGGCGCATATTGACCTGCTGGCCCTCCGTTACACTCACGGTGCGCAGCTTGGCGTACACGGTGAAGTACTCCCCGTGCTGAATCATGACGATGTTATTCATGCCCGCAATGCTGGATACGGTCAGCACCTTGCCCTCGAAGATAGATCGGACCGGCTCCCCGGCGCTGGTCTGAATATCGACCCCACGGTTTTCGACGATGACGTTTTTGAGCACGGGGTGCGCGTGCCGGCCGAAACGCTGGGAAATGAAACCCTTGGCCACCGGCCACAGCAGTCGGCCCCGGTTGTCGGCAAAAGACGACGACAGCTCCGCCGTTTCGGGCGTCAGAGTCACTTTGTCGACGCGCTCCACGGCAGCTTCCTCCGCGGCTTCGGCCGCGGCCGTGGCGGCCCGGCTGGTGGCGCTGGGGCTACGGGCCGGGGCACTGCCCGAGCTGGCGTTAGCGCGGGCTGCTTCGGCGCGGGCTTTGGCCGCCGCGGCGCGAGCCGCCGCCCGGGCGGCGCGGGCAATTTCCTCCCGCACGCGCTCCGCAATCAGGTTGTCGAGGCGGCTGATGGCCTGCTGGCGGGCGGCCAGCTCCTGGCGCAGCCCTTCTTCCTGCTGGCTCAGCTTGGTCACGACCTGGTCCTGCTGGGTTTTCAGGGTCACCAGATTGCGCTTCTCGGACAGCTGATTCGACAGCAGGGAGCTTTTCTCCTGCTTTTTCACCGTGAGGCCCGTCAGCTGCTGACTCAAGCGCTGCTTGGTGCTCGAAATCTGGGCGGCCTGGGCCTTGCGTACTTCCGAATACTGCCGGATATAGCGCAGGCGCAGCATAAACTGATTGAACGACTCGGCCGCAAACAGGAACATGATGCGGTTGTAGCTGTTCGCCGTCTTGGACGAGGCGTAGATCATGCGGGCGTACTCGGCCCGCAGCTGCTCCAGGCTCTGCTGGGTTTGCTGCACCTGCGTTTCGGTCTGCTTCACATCCGATTCGATGTACTTCAGCTCCGAGGAGATATTCCTGATGACGCCCTGCTGCACGGTCAGCTTTTCCTTCAGGGCATTCAATTGGCCCACCGACGCCTGTTTCTGCTTCTGGGTTTGCTCCAGAATGCGGCTGGTTTCCTGAATGCGTCTGAGGGTAGCGCGCCGTTCCCGTTCCAGCTGGGCTTTGCTCTTTTTCCGGGTAGTAGCGGCAGCGGGGCGGGTGCTGCGCTGGGCCCACGCCGGGGACTCTTGCCACAAAAGCAAGCCAGCAACAACCAGGAAAAACGCGGTACGCTTACTTTTTGCGAACATAGCCCTTCGGAACCGAGAACGGGAAGGCAAGACGCTCCTGGTCTACATCCACGTTGCGGTAGTTGATAGAGGCCGTGGCCAGCTTGCCGGCCGTAGGCTGGCCCTGCACCAGCACAGCGTAGGCAAAAGGCATCCCGCTGGGAGCCAGCGGGCGGAAGTCGGAGAAGTCGACCGTGAAGTTGTTTTTCGTCTGCTGCTCGGCCAGCTTGATCTGCTGCACGCGGTTACGGGTCAGCTCGATGAGCTGGGTAATGAGCACATTGCCTTCCTGAAACTCGACCTGCTGCATGGCGCCCTGGTCATCAATCTTGGGCGAGGTGCTGGCCTCGGCCGGCAGGTAGTTGCCCAGCAGCAGGGCCTGCACCCGGTCGTAGGTCACGGGCACGTTCAGCAGGCGGCTCAGGTAGGCGTAGTCGCCGGCGTAGTACTCCTTCTGCAGGTAGTTGATGACCTGTACCGAGTCGCGGGTGATATAGGCCCGCACGCCCTCAATGCCCAACGACACCGACAGCCAGATGGCGCTGTCCTTGCGCACGCGCAGATTCAGGTTGGCCGTTTGCTGCAGTTCGGGCGTGTCAATCTTGATTCTGCCCTTGGCCTTGAGGTAGCGGAACTCCAGATTTTTGGCTTTCACCAGTTCAGAGCCTTTGGCTGGCGCGGCCGTTGTGGCCGTTTTGGTTGGGAAAATCTTGCTGCTACAGCCACTCAGTAGCAGGCCCACCCACAGCAACACCAGCGGAAAGCACTTATTCATATAGTTTTTTGTCTTTGATCTTGCGGTCAATCAGGGCTGAGGCCCCGCCCGCTTTTTTGGCTCGTTGCCACTCGGCCATGGCCAGTTCTTTTTCCCCGAGCTGAAACAGCACGTCGCCGTAGTGCTCGATGATGGTGGCGTCGGTACTGGTTTTCAGCGCCTTCTCCAGGTTTTGCCGGGCCCCGGTGTAATCCTTCAGCTTGTAGAGCACCCAGGCGTAGGTGTCGAGGTAGGTGTCGTTGTTGGGAAACTGCTTTACCAGCTTGCCCGACATTTCCTTGGCCCGTTCCAGCTTCTCGCCCCGCACCGACAGGAAGTAGCTATAGTTGTTCAGGGCCTGGGCGTTGTTGGCGTCAAAGGTCAGGGCCGATTCGTAGGCCGCATCCGACTTGGCGTACTCCTTCAACTCGTGGTAGGCGTCGCCGAGCTGGGTGTCAATCTGGGCCAGCAGCTCGGGGTTATCGGTCGAGAGCTTGCGGCCGTACTCCAGGGCTTTAACGCCTTTCACGGGCTGTTTCTTCAGCAACTGGGCCACACCGTTGTAATACCACAGCGGGGCCTGGTTTGGAAACAGCTCCAGGGCCCGATCGGTGTGGCGCAGCAAGGAGTCAATCTGGTTTAGCTCGGCATCAATAAGCACCACCTGCTGCCAGATCTGGAACTTGGAGTTGTCGAGCCGGATGGCCTTGAGGTAATTGGCGCGGGCCTGCTCTTTGCGCTCCGTAATGGTTTGAATATCGCCGGCTACGGAAAAGGCCTTGGCTTCCTTCGGGTGTACCCGGGTGGTAATGTCGGCCAAATCCAGGGCTATTTTCTCCAGGGCCGGGTTGGGTAGCTGCTTGATGTAGTCAACTAGAATCCGAACTTTCTCATCGATGTCCAGCGCCGGACTTTCAAACGCCAGCTTGATCTGCTTGTCCGACTCGGGCTTGTTCTGTTGCTGGCGGTAGATGTCGGCCAGAATCATGCGGGCCTGGGGGTTGTCGGGGTCCTGCTTCAGGGCCTTTTCCGCCACCCGGATGGCATCCGGAAACCGATTGTTTACCGCGTACATCTCGGCCTGGGCCAGCACGTAGCGGATTTCGTCGGGGTTGGAGGCAATCAGCGCCTCGCCTTCCTGCAGGGCCTTGTCGAGGTTGTTCTGCTTGAGGTAAATCTGCTGCTTCTTGAACGACACCTCATCCAGGGGGCCAAACTGCTTTTCGGCCTGCTCAAACGTGGTCAGGGCCTCGTTCAGCTTGCCCTGGGCCATGTACAGGTCGGCTAGGTTAAACAGGTAGTAGCCCGAGTCGGGCACGTCCTTAATCAGGCTGGTGTAGACCTTGGCGGCCTGGTCGTACTGTTTCTGGGAGGAATAAATCTGGGCCAGCAGCAGGTAGTAGTACGAATTCTTGGGGTCGAGCTTGACGGCTACCTGCGCGAAGTTGGTGGCATCCTTGAGGTTGCCGCTGAGCAGGTTGGTTTCGGCAATCTTGTAGTTGATGGCCGCGTTGGTCGGGTTCAGGGCGTAGGCCTTCAGCAGGCGTTCCAAGGCTTTGTTGTAGTCTTCGAGCAGCACGTACTTCACACCCTCCACGAAGAACGACTCGCTCATTTCGCGGTCTTTCTCCGACAGCTCGCGCACTTGCTGGCGCGCCGCATCCAGTTCGGCACGGCGCGCCAGCTCTTTGCGCTCTTTACGGCTGAGCTTCTGGGGCTTAGGATCAACCGCCGGAGTTTCCTTGCCGGCCGGCTGCTGGGCATAGCCCGGCTGGGCTAGCAGCATGCCCAGCAACAAAAGAGTAGTAGCGGCAAATCGACTCATGGACGCAGTAGCACGGACGACGGTTTGCCGTCCAAAAAAAGGAGTTACGCCAAATAAACAAATTGGCGGACAGAAGCCCGCGCTACTGCTAACATCCGGAGCGACAAAAACATCACACGCGCAGCGTGTTGTAGTCGCCCAGGCTCAGGTCGTTGGGCGTTCCGGTCAGGGTAGCGAAGTTACCGATCATCGAGTTCGTCACGTTGCCGTGCAGTACCGAGGCCGACTGCTGCACAATGGAATTAGACACCACCGAGCTGCGAACGTTGCTGTTGTCGCCCAATGATACATGCGGACCCACCACGGAATCAGTTACCACGACGTTTTCGCCGATGTACACGGGCGGAATAAGTACGGAGTTGACGAGCTTGGCAGATTCGGCTACCAGGTTTTCGCCGCGCTCCTGCAGGTATTCGAGGTAGCGCTGGTTGGTGAACACCGTAGCGTCCTTGTTGCCGCAGTCGAGCCACTCCGTAACGCGGCCGGGCACGAACGTAGTGCCCTTGTTCTTCATATTTTCCAGGGCGTTGGTGAGCTGGTACTCGCCTTTGTCCTTGATGTCGTTGTCGAGCAGGAACTGCAGCTCTTCGCGCAGGTAGCCACCGTCCTGGAAGTAGTAGATGCCGATAATGGCCAGGTCCGACACAAACTCCTGGGGCTTTTCCACGAAGTCGGTAATCTGCCCGTTCTCGTCGAGCTTCACCACACCGAAGGGTTTGGGGTCATCCACGCGCTGCACCCAGATAGTGCCGGCCGCTGAGCTGTCGAGGGTAAAATCGGCTTTGAAAAGCGTATCGGCGAAGGCCACCACCAAGGGGCCGCTGAGGGATTCTTTGGCGCACAGAATAGCGTGGGCCGTGCCCAGGGGCTCATCCTGGTACACGATGGTGCCCTTGGCGCCCACCGATTCTGCAATCCTGATCAGGCTTTTCTCCACCGTTTCGCCGAAGCGGCCGATGATGAAGGCTACTTCCTCCACCTGCTCGCCACAGACTTTGGCAATGTCTTCCACTAAACGCTGCACGATGGGTTTACCGGCAATCGGAATCAGGGGCTTGGGAACCGTGAGAGTGTGGGGGCGCATGCGCTTGCCCATGCCGGCCATCGGTACAATGATTTTCATAGCGGAAAAAAAGAAGTTTAGGTAGAAGACTTTAGGTGTGAAAACGTACGTAAAAGCGTCGGTTCAGTAGTATTTATTTCGTGCCGGTGCTGCCGTAGCCGCCCGCGCCCCGCTCGGTTTCGCTGAGCTCGGCTACTTCCTGCCACTGCGCCTTTTCGTGGCGGGCCACCACCAGCTGGGCTATCCGCTCGCCATCCTGCACCACGAATTCCTCGTCGGAGAGGTTGACCAGCAGCACTTGTAGCTCACCGCGGTAGTCGGCGTCGATGGTGCCGGGGCTGTTCACGATGCCAATGCCGTGTTTGTAGGCCAAGCCGCTACGGGGGCGCACCTGCACTTCATAACCCACCGGAATTTCCATGAACAAACCCGTCGGAATCAGGGCGCGTTGCAGGGGCTTCAACGTAATGGCGTCCGTGAGGTTGGCGCGCACGTCCATTCCGGCCGCGTGGGCCGTTTGGTAGGCCGGCAGGGGGTGGTGGGAGCGGTTGATGACGGGAATATGCATGAAGGGCAGAGCAAAGAAGGTTCCGGCGCAAAGATAGCCCGAACCAGATATGAATAAGTTTAAGGAGATTTATTAAGACAAAAAGAGTCTGGCAGAAACTGTTTCGCTGAAGCCGGTCAGGCGCCGGCAAGGGCGCGGCGGGGTTTTTCCACCAGATAAATCAGGGCGACGAACAGCACGCATAGGCCCGCGTGGAAAGCGTGGCGCAGCCAGAAATCGGCGACGGGCACAAACCAGCCCAGGGCCACAATACCGCAGGCCAGCGCCAGCCACAGGCCCAGCCGGGCGGCCGGGTAGGGGACCGGAAAGTGCTTGTCGCCCAGGCGCCAGCACACCAGGGCCATCATGGCGTAGCAGGCCAGGGTGGTCAGGGCGCTGCCTACGTAGCCCAGCACCGGAATCAGCAGGAAGTTGAGCACGATGGTGAGCAGGGCCCCACCGAAGCCGATATAGGTGCCGTAGTAGGTTTTGTCGGTGAGCTTAAACCATACCGACAGGTTCCAGTACACGCCCAGAAACAGGTTAGCCAGCAGCAGAATAGGCACTACGCTCAGCCCTTCGCGGTATTCGGCGCGGTGCAGAAACAGACCGCCGAAAACGTCCACGTTCACGCTCACCACCACGAAAATAACGGCGCAGCTGAGCGTAAACCATTTCAGGACCATAGCAAAGGTGCGAGGAGAGTTCTTGTCGGTGCTTTGGGCAAAGAAAAACGGCTCGGCCGCATAACGAAAAGCCTGCGTGACGAGCTGCATAAAGATGCTGAGCTTGTAGCAGGCCCCGTAGATGCCCACGGCCGTCAGACTGCTTTTGCCCGGGTAGAAGCCTTCGGGCAGCCACAGAGGCAGCAGAATCCGGTCCAGGGTTTCGTTTACCATGCCGGCCAGGCCCATAAGCATAATCGGGTAGGCATACTTCAGCAGGGGCCGCAGCGGCTCCAGGTTCAGGCGGAAGCGGAAGTCGGTCAGCTCGCGGCCCAGTAGCAGCAGGGTAAAGGCGCTGGCCGCCAGGTTGGAAAGAAACACGTAGCCCACGCCCACGCTCGGGTCGTAGAGGCGGCTGACCAGCGGCTGCAGGTCCGGCAGGTACTTGCCGGCCAGCACATCGGGGCAAAAGACAATAAAGAAGATGTTCAGCCCGACGTTCAGCAGAATGTTGGCCATGCGGATAGCGGCAAACTTGCGGGCCTTGTTTTCCAGGCGCAAGCGCGCAAACGGAATAGCCGCCACGGCATCGAGGCCCAGAATCAGGGCAATCCAGACGGCGTAGCGCTCCTGCCCGGGCGGCAGATCGAGCAGGCGCATCAGCGGGCGGGCCAGCAGGGCCATAACGGCCGTCAGCGCCACGCTGCTCAGCAGCAGCAGGGTCATCACCCGGTCGTAGAGCTCACGCCGGTCGGCGCCGGCCCGGTTGGCAAACCGGAAGAAGGTGGTTTCCATGCCGAAGGTGAACACCACGTTCAGAAACGACACGTAGGCATAGAGGCCCGTGACGATGCCGTACTCCGCCGCCGCAAACCGTGCCGTGTAAATCGGGACCAGCAGGTAGGACAACACGCGCCCCACGATGCTGCTGATGCCGTACACGGCCGTTTGGCTGGCTAGCTTTTTTGCTATACTCATCTACTCAGTCAGTAATCAGGCGTGTGGCTCCGGACACGGGCAGTATCCGGAGCCACACGCCTGACTTGGGGGTAAGGTTATTTGCCGGTGAATACGGCCGGGCGCTTCTCCAGGAAGGCGGTAGTGCCCTCGCGGAAATCCTCCGAGGCAAAGCTGTGCCCGAACGAGTTGGCCTCGGTCTGGTAGCCGTTCATTTCCTTGTCATAGTAGGCATTCACGCAGTCGATTACCAGCCCTACGGCCAGCGGCGCCTTGCCCAGAATCTTGCTCATCAGCTGCTGGCAGAAGGGCAGCAACTCGGCCTGCGGCACCACGTGGTTGACCAAGCCCAGGCGCAGAGCCTCATCAGCTTTGATCTGGTCGCCAGTGAGCAGCAGCTCGAGGGCCTTGCCTTTGCCCACCAGCTGGGTCAGGCGCTGGGTGCCGCCGTAGCCCGGAATCAAGCCCAGATTCACTTCCGGCTGGCCGAAGCGGGCATTGTCTGACGCCACGCGCATGTGGCAGGCCATAGCCAGCTCGCAGCCGCCGCCCAGGGCAAAGCCGTTGACGGCGGCAATGACAGGCTTGGTGCTTTCCTCCAGTATGCAGAAGGCTTCCTGGCCCCGCTCGGCGGCGCGGCGCCCACTGATGTCGTTCAGGGCGGCCAGCTCCGAAATATCGGCTCCGGCCACGAAGGCCTTTTCACCGCTGCCGGTCAGGATGATGCCGCGCACCTGCGGGTCGTCGAGGGCCTGCTGGGTGGCTTCCCGGATTTCTTCAATCGTGGCCCCGTTCAGCGCGTTGAGCTTGGAAGGCCGGTTCAGGGTGATGGTCAGGATGCCCGAATCGGTATCGAGCGAGTAGAGTAGGTTTTCGAAAGTAGGCATAGAAAAGAGGCGGGGAAAGAAAGAACAGAGCTGCAAAGATAGGGCAAAACCGTAGCCCCAACTTGCGGCTTACCCCGGCCGGGCTCCCGGAAACAATTTGGAAATGGGTATTTCTGAGAAGCAAAAAACCTTGCTGCTGGTACAGTTGAGCTACCCCGGGCCAAGGGCAACGCGCCGGTTAGGACGAGTATCGTAAAAAATTCATATTTAGCAGCGACAATCACATTCATCTCACTCTTAAACCCGCTACGTAAATGGGCTTTGTATCCGAATTCAAGGAGTTTATTTCCAAGGGAAATGTGCTTGATCTGGCCGTTGGGGTTATCATCGGCGCTTCTTTTGGCAAGATTGTCACGTCGCTGACCGACGACATCATCATGCCTATCATCGGGCTGGCCATCGGCGGCATCGACCTGAAAGAGTGGTTTCTGCCCCTGGACGGCAACAGCTACGCCAGCTTTGAGGCCGCCAAGGCCGCCAAGGTAGCCACCGTAAACTACGGCATGTTCCTGAATGCGCTGATCTACTTTTTCATCATTGCCTTCTGCGTGTTCCTCATCGTGAAGTTTGCCAACCGCTTCAAGAAGCCGCAGGTGGTCGTGGCCGTAGCCGACCCAGCTCCCACCAAAGACCAGTTGCTGCTGGCAGAGATTCGGGATGCCCTGCGCAGCCGCTAAGGGCCTGCCGGGCCGTTGCGCTACTCTCCGTTCTGTATGACATCCTTTTTTCGTTTCTGCTTCCGCCCGCTACACGTCAGCGTGCTAGTGGTGGGCTGTGCCTTGTCGTTGCCCGCGCTGGCCCAAACCTCCGAAAGTAGCGCCGCCGCCCCCGACACTGTGCAGGGCTGGCGCCGCGGCGGCGTAGGAACTCTCAACTTCAGCCAGGTGAGCCTGAGCAACTGGGCGCCGGGGGGCCAAAGCTCCCTGGCGCTGCTGGGCATCGGCAACGCCTTTCTGCACTACCGGCGCGGCCAAAACACGTTCGATACGTCCCTGGATGTTGTGTACGGTAGCCTGAAAGCTGGCAAGGCCCGGATCCGGAAGAGCGACGACCGGCTGGAACTTAATGCCAAATACGGCCGTCAGTTCACCAAAGTGCTGTATTATGCCGCGCAGGCCAACCTCAAAACCCAGCTCACGCCTACCCGAGCCCTGGAGCGGCCCGACTCGCTGCTGTCCCGCTTCTTTGCCCCGGCTTTCATCTTAACGTCCGTGGGCATCGACTACAAGCCCAACGACCAGCTGTCGGTGTTTTTGTCCCCCATCACCGGCAAGTTTACCGTTGTAGCCGACCAAACCCTGGCCGACGCCGGGGCTTTCGGGGTGGAAGCCGCCCGGCGCGGCCCCGATGGGCAACTGGTGCAGGGCACGGGGCAGCGTTTCCGGCAGGAGCTGGGAGCGTACCTGAACGTAAAGTACCGGCGCCCCATCTGGGAAAATATCACATTTCAAAGTAAGTTGGACCTGTTTAGCAACTATCTGCACAACCCCCGCAACATCGATGTGAACTGGGAAACGCTGGTCAGCTTTAAGGTCAACAAATTCATCAGCAGCAGTATTGCCACCACGCTGGTGTACGACGACGATGTTTTGGTCCCCATCGACCAGAATGATGATGGCATTCCGGATAGCCGTGGCCGGCGCATACAGTTCAAGGAAACCCTCGGTATCGGCCTGACTTATAGGTTTTAACCGAATTGAACTATCTTTGCCAGGGGCCGGTTTTCAGGCCGGTACAAATTGGAGCGAAAGTTGCCCCTGGTGGCCACACCCGACTATTTCTTCCTTCTTCCATTCCGCATGAAAAAGCTGATTGCCGCTGTACTGCTGGCTGGTACGAGTCTCGTTGCTTCGCAGGCCCAGGCCCAAACCGTGGAGCCGCGTCCCGATACGCCCGCCGGCTCCCGTAAAGCGTCCCGCAAGGCCTCCGGAGCCGATATTGCCCGCATGCAGCGCCGCATGAGCATGAACCCGGATGAGGCCAAGCGCGACCAGCAGATCGAAGTGCTGGAAGCCCGTTCGGGTGGTACTGCCAACACCAGCTTTGGCCGCGCCTCCGGCCCAGCCCGGCAGTACGAAAAAGGCAAAGCCGGCTTCACGGTGCGCAAGTTCAAGGACAAGCGCGGCACGGCCCAGCAGAAGCGCGGTGTGAGCCGCAAGGCCCCCGGCATCGACCCACCGGGCAAGCCGCTCTCCCACAAGAAAAAGCACCGCTTCCTGTTTTTCTAAGCAGTTCGGCCAGTCAACAAAAAAAGCCCCGTAGCAGCGCTGCGGGGCTTTTTGCATCTTCAACGGCCTCAGGGCCACCGTTCGCCCCCGACGCTGCTGAAGAAGTATCTAAATGGGGTCAAATTGTCGTGGTACCGGTTTACCGGCCCAGTGTAGTCAGGCAAGCTCGACCGTTTATCGACTCGCATTCTACTTCTACGGCTTATTTCGGTTGAGGTAACAGACAACGGCTGAATATGTAGTCTGGGCCTTCTGCGCACGCACCTGGTGCCGAATTCCGCTAGCCACCAGGTAGCGCGGAAAAACAAGGCCGGGCCAAGCGTCAAGGGTTTACCCAGCCTAACTTGTTCTGGCCTTAGAATTTGGCCGATACCCCCAGTTTGAGGTAGTTCATGTCGTAGCCCAGCTCCGTGAAGGCCCCAATGTTGTTGGTGAAGAAATAGCGGGCCCCTACGAATACGCCGGTCGTCAGGTAGGCGGAGCTGGCATTGTAGCCTTTCAGCTCCGGAACGTCATCGTAGTAGCTGTCGCTCCATTTCTGAATGCGTACACCCAGGCTGATACCGCCGTAGGTATCCAGTTTGGCATTTTGCAACACGTTATAGTGGTAAGTGCCGCGGGCCGACACGATAATATTCGTCCACTTTGATTTGTAGGATGAGCCTGGGTAATCGTAATGGTAGGCTTTGTAGCCCACCAGGCCACCGATGCCGATAGTGCCCGGGCCAACGCCCTCCACGATGCCGCGTTCCACCGACAAACTCATGGCCGGTGTCGATTTAATCGTGCCGTAGTAACCGTAGCCCAGGCCCACTCCAATGCCGAGGTTGGCTACTGTGCTGCCCTTCTGGAAAAGCTCGCCGGCGGCATTGGTGCTGGCAGTGCTCTTCTCCTTTATCGGAGCCGGAGCTGTTTCAGGAGCCGGGGCTGGTGCCGCCGGAGCCGGAGTTGGCTTCACGGTGGCGGCTGCTTTGGGCGCGGGTTTGGTAGTGGGCTTAGCGGCAGGAACCGTTTTTGCCGTTGCTACTCGGGCTGTCGGGGCCGCACCGGGGCTGGCTGGTTTCACTGGCCGGGCAGGAGCTTTGGTCTGGGCTACGGCTGCGGCGCTGGTGCAGGCTGCTAAGAGAAGAGTGGTAACAAAGGTTTTCATAGTACTTGAGGGTTGGTAGTCAGCAAGGGTTTAAGTCAGTGCAATTATTTCCTGAACTGATGCAAAATTATAGCGCTACCGCTCTTGCGTCAATAACATGATGATGTGACTGGAGTCGTATATCGTTGAATGTTAAATAATTGACTTAGTAGTAATGCCGTTTATTCGTGCGGATTCGGTACAAACCAGGTACAGATCTGTAAGGCGTAAATGGCCGTAAAAGCAAAATGCCCCGACTGTTTCCAGCCGGGGCATTTCCCATTAGATATTGTAATCTGGGATTACAGCGTCCGTTTAACCTCTTTTTCCTCGAAGCCTTCAATGTTGTCGCCTTCGCGCAAGTCATTGAAGCCTTTGATGGAGATACCGCACTCGTAGCCCTGGCGTACTTCCGACACATCGTCTTTGTAACGCTTCAGCGCCGAAATCTCGCCGGAGTGTACCACGATACCGTCGCGCACCAACCGTACCTTAGTATTGCGGGTGAAGGAGCCTTCCGTTACCATACAGCCGGCAATGCTGCCCACTTTGGTAATGTTGAACACCTGCCGCACCTCGGCGTTGGCTACCACTACTTCCTGCACCGTTGGGGCCAGCATGCCTTCCATGGCATCCTTCACCTCATTGATGGCGTTGTAGATGATAGAGTAGAGACGAATGTCGATCTGCTCGTTGTCGGCCAGCTTACGGGCACTCTGCGAGGGCCGCACCTGGAAGCCAATAATGATGGCGTCGGAGGCCGAAGCCAGCAGAACGTCCGATTCGGAGATGGCACCCACGCCTTTCGACAGGATGTTCACCTTTACTTCCGGCGTCGAGAGCTTCAGCAGCGAGTCGGAGAGTGCTTCTACCGAACCGTCCACGTCACCTTTCACAATAACGTTGAGCTCTTTGAACGAGCCGATTGCCAGACGGCGACCAATCTCGTCGAGAGTGATGTGCTTCTTGGTCCGCATGCTCTGCTCACGCGAGAGCTGCTGACGCTGGGTGGCCAGTTCCCGAGCTTCACGCTCGGTTTCCATCACTTGAATTTTGTCACCGGCCTGTGGAGCGCCCGTCAGACCAAGCACCTGCACCGGAGTAGCCGGGCCGGCCTGCTTCATCTTCTTGCCACGGTGGTCGGTCATAGCCTTCACACGTCCGTAGTGCGGACCTGCCAATACGATGTCGCCCACTTTCAGGGTACCGGTTTGCACCAGCACGGTCGTTACGTAGCCCCGGCCTTTGTCCAGCATGGCTTCGATAACGGTACCTACGGCGTTGCGGTCGGGGTTAGCCGTCAGCTCAAGCAATTCAGCTTCCAGCAGTACCTTCTCCAGCAGGTCGTCGATACCCAGGCCCGTCTTGGCCGATACCTCCTGCGACTGGTACTTACCACCCCAGTCTTCGACCAGAATATTCATCTGCGACAGCTCCTCCCGGATTTTCTCCGAGTTGGCGCCGGGCTTATCAATCTTGTTCATCGCAATAACGATGGGTACCCCCGCCGCTTGCGCGTGGTTGATGGCTTCCCGCGTCTGTGGCATTACCGAGTCGTCGGCAGCTACTACAATGATGGCAATGTCGGTGACCTTGGCACCACGGGCACGCATAGCCGTAAAGGCTTCGTGACCGGGAGTATCTAGGAAGGTGACGCGCTTGCCCGATTTGGTCATTACGTCGTAGGCACCGATGTGCTGGGTGATGCCACCGGCTTCACCCTTGGCTACACTGGCATTCCGGATGTAGTCAAGCAGCGAGGTTTTGCCGTGGTCGACGTGACCCATGATGGTCACGATAGGAGCACGTGGCAACAGATCCTCGGGGTTGTCTTCAATAGTCGTGTCGCTTTCCTCTTCCTCCGCCGACAGGAACTCTACGTCGTAGCCAAACTCGTCGGCTACCACCGTAATGGCTTCCGCATCAAGTCGCTGGTTGATGGAAACGAACATACCCATGTTCAGGCACACCTTGATTACCTCGTTCACCGATACGTCCATCAAGGAAGCCAGGTCATTGGCGGAGATGAACTCGGTTACTTTGAGCGTCTTGGCGTCCAGTTCGTTCTGCGCGCGCTGGGCCTCACGGTCCTCGGCGCCACCGGCCCGCTTGTCGCGACGGTACTTAGCACGGTTGTTCTGGTTGCCACCACGGCCGCCGCTGAGCTTAGCCAGCGTAGCCTTGATCTGCTCCTGAATCTGCTTGTCGTTCTGCTCGGGCGTGTTCGCCACGGCAGCCGGACGAGGAGCATTCTGGCCGGGGCCACCGGGGCGCTGACCAGGGCCGCCGGGCCGCTGGCCGGGACCACCACCGGGCCGCTGACCGGGGCCACCCGCCGGGCGGTTGCCCTGGTAGCCGCCACCCTGGCCGGTATTCGTATTCTGACCGCTCTGGCCACCCTGTCCCGTAGTGGGAGCACCGGGAGCCGGCATGCGGGCACGTTTCTTTTTGTTATCGGTGCCGAGGCCGCTCTTGCGAACATCGGACGAGGCCACGGGACGAGCACCACGGCCCCCACGACGAGAAGAGTCGAGTGGTAGCTCAATTTTGCCCAGAACCGTGAGGCCTTTCAGCTGGTCGGCTTTGGCGACAATGGTTCCACCTTCTTCCGTCTGCTGGTCAGCAGCTGGCTCCGAAGTCGGAGCGCTAGCAACTGGAGCAGGCTGAGGAGCTGGGGCCGGAGTAGCGGGAGCCGCAGCTACGGGCGCTGGGGCCGCTACCGGAGCCGGAGTCAGAGCAGGCTGAGGCGCTGGGGCCGCTTCCGCTTTAGGCTCTGGCTTGGCCTCGGCAACTGGGGCGGGAGCAACAGGAGCCGGGGCGGGCTGCGGCGCGGGAGCAGCAGGCTTCACTTCCGCTACCGGAGCGGGAGTAGGAGCAGGTGCTGGGGCCGCAACGGAAGCCGGAGCTGGCTGCGGAGCAGCAGCAGCCGGGCGTGGCGGCACGGGCCGACCCTTAGAGTCCAGCTCGATTTTGCCCAATACTTTCAGGCCGGGCACTTTGGGGGCCTCAGTTTCGGTCGGAGCTGTAGCAGCTGGGGCGGGAGCCGCTACCGGAGCAGTGGGCTTCGCCTCTGCCACCGGGGCCGGCTGGGGAGCCGGAGCGGGAGCAATGGGCTTGGCCTCTTCAACGGGCTTGGGCGCTGGTGCCGGAGTGGGCACAGCGGGGCTCGATGCTTTGGGCGCAACAGGTTCCGGCCGGGGAGCTGGAGCCGCTTCCTGCTCAGTCTGGCGCTTGGCCTGGCTGAGCTTGGTCGCCTCCATTTTGTCTTGCGCCGAGGACGCAAACTCCTTCTCCAGCAAGCCTACCTGTTCGGCAGTCAGCTTCGTGGTAGGTTTATTTTCTACCTGATGTCCTTTCTTGGCCAAAGTCTCAACGACTGTGCCCATTCCAATATTCAGGTCTTTGGCTGCCTGCTGGAGCCGTTTAGGTGCTGCTTCCGCCATTCTATGCTCGCGAACGATACTCGTATTCAGATGCAAAGGTACTACATTAAATCTTGCCAGCCGACGCCAAATCACGCCAACTAGCGTGATTTAACGTCCTTGCTGTACCGGCCGCCGCGCATTCATTGCGCGTCGCCGGAATTTGGTGCTTCTTCTTCTGTTTCGGCCGTGTCCTCGTTATCGTCGAATTCGTTGCGGATGATGCGGAAAACGTCCTCTACGGTTACGTCCTCCAGCTCCGTGCGCCGCACGATATCTTCTTTGCTAACAGCCAGTACGGCCCGGCCAGTGTCGAGGCCGATTTTCTTCAGCTCATCGATAACCCAGCCTTCGATTTCGTCCTTGAACTCGTCGAGGGCAATATCTTCGTCGTAGTCGCCGGCTTCGCGGAACACGTCGATTTCCATCCCTACCAACCGGCTTGCCAGCTTGATGTTGGCACCGCCGCGGCCGATGGCCAGACTAACTTGGTCCGGCTTTAAGAACACCGATACGCGCCCGGTTTGTTCATTAATCCGCATCGAGCCAATCTTGGCCGGCGACAAAGCCCGCTGGATATACAACTCCAGGTTGTCGGTGTAGTTGATGACGTCGATGTTCTCGTTTTCCAGTTCACGCACCACGGCGTGAATCCGGGAGCCTTTCATACCAACGCAGGCGCCTACGGGGTCAATCCGGTCGTCGTAGCTTTCAACGGCTACTTTGGCCCGCTCGCCCGGCTCGCGCACGATGTTCTTGATGGTAATCAGGCCATCGTAGATTTCGGGTACTTCCAGCTCGAACAGCCGCTCCAGGAAAGCCGGGGCCGCGCGCGAAAGGATGATTTTTGGCGTACCGTTGATGATTTCCACCCGGTGTACCACAGCGCGCACGGTGTCGCCCTTGCGGTAGCGGTCCTTCGGGATCTGCTCGGCCTTGGGCAGCACCAGCTCGTTTTCCTCTTTGTCGAGAATCAGGGCCTCGCGGCTCCACACCTGGTATACTTCCCCGGTCACGATTTCGCCCACCTGGTCTTTGTAGGCCTGGTAGAGATTGTCGCGCTCCAGGTCTTTCACCCGTTGAATCAGCGTCTGGCGGGCCATGAGCACGGCCCGGCGACCGAAGTCCTCGAGCTTTACCTCCTCGGCTACCTGCTCACCTACTTCAAAGTCAGCCTCGATTTTCTGGGCTTCGGCCAGCGGAATCTTGTCGAAATCCCAGATGTCTTCGGAGTCGTCATCCACGATTTCGCGGTTGCGCCAAATCTCTAGGTCACCTTTGTCCACGTTGATGATGACGTCAAAGTTCTCATCCGTCGTGTACTTCTTCCGGATCATCGTGCGAAACACGTCTTCCAGAATACTCATCATCGTGGGACGGTCGATGTTCTTGGAGCGGGCGAACTCGGCGAACGATTCTATCAGGACGTTGCTGTTCATGGGGTTAAGCTATTAACTGTTGAGCGGTCGGGGTGGTTTGACGCATTCCCGGGCCGCAACAGCTTACGGTTTAGATGAATTTCAGAACGAAAGCCCAACGCCGGCGGCCTCGGGCTAACTGCTTTAGCTTTATTTAAAGGAAATCACAACCCGGGCTTCCTGAATATCCGCGAAGGGCACCAGAACGGCCGGCAGTACTTTCTTTTTGTTTTTCTCCTTGATTTCCTCGGCCAGCTGAATGCCTTCAGCTTCCACGGCTTCCAGAGCCCCGGTTTTCTCGGTGCCGTCCTGCAGCTTCAGGCTCAGGGTGCGGCCTACGTGGCGCGTATACTGGCGCTGGTCGGTAAAGGGCTGGTCGGCGCCGGGCGAGGTTACTTCCAGCGTGTAGCTGGCTTCTTCGCCGTAGGCCTCGTCCATGCGCCGGGCCAGCCGCCGGCTGACTTTGGCGCACTCGTCGATACCGAAGCCCTGCTCACTGTCGAGAATGACCGTAATCTTGGGCCGGATGGCATCCGAAACGGTCAGGGCGACGACGAATAGCTCGGGGCCGGGAAGGCTGTCCTGGAGCATTTCGGCAATTTGGTCGCGGTCAAATTTCATCGGGAGAGGTAGGGGACAAAAGAAAGAGGGGACTGTGTGTCCCCTCTTCTCTAGTCAGTTTGCTGGTGCAAAGATAGATGGAAAAAATGCCGAAAGCAAGCCAGCAGCCGGGGTAGCCAAATAGGTGGTCGGCAGCGGAGCCGCCCGCCCAGGGGCGTTACGCTTGGGCTCTTGCCGGGGCGGGGTGGCTAACGCTTTATTTCCACCCAGCCTTTGGCCGTGCGGCCTTCCAGGTCGCGTAGGAAATAGTAGTAGACGCCGTCGGGCAGGTTCTCGCCCCGCCAGTCGTTGCGGTAGCTGCTGGTTTCGTACAGCTTGCTGCCCCAGCGGTTGAATATCTGCAGGGAAGCGGGCTGGCAGCTGAAGCGGGGCACAAACTGCTCGTTCAGATTCTCTGGGTCGTTGTTGGGCGTAATGATATTGGGAATGAATACGTCGCCCACATACACGGGCGCAAACTGCGTGACTACCACGCAGTCGGCGTAGCGGGCCGTGAGCTTCACCTCGTACTGGCCCGGCTTGGCGTACAGGTGCGAGGGATTGGCCAGCGTGGAGGTGGCCCCGTCGCCGAAGCTCCACAGGTGGCTGCCCCCGGCTAAGATCGGCTCGAATGTGCAGGTGAAGGGGGCTAGGCCGGTGTATTGCGGCGCCGCGGTGCAGGCCGGCACGTTGAGGGCCACGTTGGTGCCCGGCGAAGGAGCCAGCACGATGGTGCGGGTATCGGCGGTGCTGCAGGCGTTGTCGGAGAAAGAATAGGTGAGCGTGAGAACAGCGCCGCGGTTGTTGGTATTGGGCGGCGTAAACAGACCCGTGGCGCTGACCCCAGGCCCACTCCAGGTGCCCCCGGCCGGCGTGGCTCCCGTGAGTTGCAGGGCATCCAGCTGGTAGGAGCACAGCGTAATATCGGGGCCGGCTTCTACCGGGCGCACCGGGTCGACGACGACCGTGCGGGTAACCGAGCCACAGCGCGTGCTGTCGCTGAAGGAGTAGGTAAGCGTGTGCGTGCCGGCTTTGGCCAGGGCCGGCGAGAATGTATTGCCGCTGACCCCGGGCCCACTAAAGACGCCGCCGGCTGGGCTGGCCGTCAGGGGTAGCGGGGTGGTGCGCGCCACACACTCGGTAGGCACGGGGGCAAAGGTGGGCGCCAGCTCGGGCGTCACGGTCATGCGCAGCGCCCGGGTACTGACGCAGGTGCCGGTGGAGGCCACTGAATACGTCAGAATACTGGTGCCCATTACCGCCGCCGAAGGGGTGAACTGGTAGCCCCCGCCCGGCAGGGCCGATACGCCGGGCCCCGTCCAGGTGCCGCCAGCGGGGCTGCCGCCCAGGGTAATAGCCGCGGCGCTGACGCACACGAAGCGGTTTGGCCCCACATCGGCGAGGCGCACGCCAAAGTCAATCTTAAACGCGGCGTTATTGCAGTTGCTACTGTTGTTGCTGGTGGAGAAGCTGGCCCCGGGCAGCGTGGGAAAGCCCGAACTGGCGGCATTGAACCCGCCACGGCAGCCCCCACACACGGCTTGGTACACCAGGCCCCGCTTATCAAAGCGCGAAGTGCCCCCGTCGACGTGCTCCGCCCGGCCGCCCTGCTCCCCGAAAAAGGTAGCATATTCCAACCCCTGCATGCCGGGCGTAAACTGGGCCAGATAGAAGTCGGAGCCGTCGGTAGTGGGCTGGATGGCGTTGGCCGTCACGGGTAGCCCGGCCGTGCCGCCGCCGGCATAGGTGCCATTGGTGGTGCCGCCCCAGCCGCACACGTAAATTCGCTCACAGTCGTCCACCAGAAAAGCGGTAGGCGACAACACCGAGTTGATATTCGGATTAGTACTGCCAAAGCGGGTAGAGTACAAACCCTGACTCAGGGTCGGGTCTAGCTTCTGGATAAACTGATGGCCGTTAGCGGCAGAGTATAAGCCGGTGGTAATGGGATAGGCTCCATCGGTCTGGCCCAGGACGTAGACATTGGCTGCGGCGTCGAGCTGCACGAAGTAGGCCTGGTCGTAGGCCGGAGTGCCCAGGTAGGTGGCCTGCTCCAGCCGGGTACCATCGGCGCGGAGGTGGGCCACAAACCCGTCGGGCTCTTTGGTAGGCCGCTGAGGACGGTAGCTGCCCGCCGTGGTAGGAAAGTTGGTGCTGGTTGTGCCCCCGCTCACGTACACGTCGCGCTGGGCATCGAGCTGAATGGAGTAGGCCGCCTCGGCAGCGGAGCCGCCCAGGTAAGTGCTCCAGAGCAGAGTTTTCAAATCGGAGCTTAGCTTGCACACTACTGCATCGAAGCCGCCTGCATTCTGGCTTTGGATGCCGGCAGCCGAAGCCTGGGGGAAATCGAGGCTGGTGGTTGTCGAAGCCAGGTAGATGTTGCCGCTGCCATCGGTGATGATGTCACCCCGGAACTGGTCGCCGTAGTTATGCATCAGGGCGCCGGCAGAGAGCAGCACCAGTCCATCGGTGCTGGTGCCGCCCAGAAAGGTAGAGGCAAGCAGCCGGGAGCCGTCGGCACTAAGCTTGCTGATGAGCAGGTCGCTGCCCCGGCTGTAGCGCAGGCCATTCAGGTTTGAGATTTTCGGACCGCCATTAAAGGAGGCATCGTAGGCTCCTGAGGTAGTGGGGTAGTTGATGGAACTGGTGGAGCCCAGCACTACCAGTTCGCCAGCCGAGTTGACCACCAGGCTGTGCGGGGCTTCGGTGGAGTCGCCGCCCAGATAGGTGGCGTAGAGGCGGGAGGCCGTGCCGGTAGCAGCCGTGTTGTATTTGATGATGGCAATATCCCAGATGCCGTTGAAGGAAACATCGTAAGCGCCGGGACTTACCGGGAAGCTCAGCTCTTTTATAATACCACCCGAGTACATGTTGCCCTGCTGGTCGTAGGTGGCCGTGAAGCCCCAGTTGTCGCCGGTAGCACCCGTAAACGAGGAAAATACCACCGTAGGGTCGATAACCAGCGGTAGCTTGGCATTGTACTTCCCCAGCCGAAACGACACCACGTTGTTTTTCAGCGCATACTCGCAGCTGACCGGCACGCGCGTGTCGCCGTCCTGCTGCCAGGCCCGGGGTGCCAGCTCCGTCACGGTACCCACCGAGGTCTGAATCTGGAGCTGGCCTTGCTCCAGGCGGAGCTGGTCGGCGCCGGTGTAGCGCAGTCGGATCTGGGCCGGGTTGGCCCCGGGCTGCAGTTGAAAGTCGTATTCCAGCCGGGCACTGCTGTTTTCGTAGAGCTGGGCGCTGATGCCGGCATAAATATTCTCGTAGCGCACCCGGTGAAAAGCCTGCACGCCGCTGGCCCAATGGCTGGCGTCAGAGCCCCGGAAGTAGTTGCGCTTGTCGGCAGTAGCTTCCGTTGGCGCAAATGTGGGCTTAGGATTGCCGCCGTCAAACGTGACGGAATACGCGTGGGCCCGCACCCGGTTGGCCACGGCGTGGTGGTCCTGGGGTTCATCCAGGGCCTTGGGGTCAACGAAGGCGTAAATGAAGCCCCGGCTTTCGAGGTACATCCGGCCGCCGGGAACCTCGGCCTGGTAGCGCACTCGGCTGTTCCACTGGCCTTTATTTTCGACGAATTCCAGCGTTTTCTCGGGCGCCGCGTGCACCGGCTGCGTCGGCTGGGCCAGGCTGCGGCTGCCCCAAAAGATAGTCAGCAGCAACAGGATAGCGCGGGTAGTACTATAGGAAGCAGTAGAGAGTAGTTGCATAGCGAAAGATACGCGCAAAAAGTCAGGCTTTTGAGTCCGTAGCGCACCTATACTGCGGATGCGGCCGTAACCTATACCTTTGCCTTACCCCGCTTAGGGTTTTCGATTGTGCGCCGTTCCTTTGCCTTTAAATGTACCCTGCTCGTCATTGCCTGGCTTCTGCTGGCCATTGCCTGCGTGCAGATTCCGTCCCGCCTGTTCTGGCCGGCGTCTTTCGGGGCCCTCACGCTGCCGCTGGCCCTGGGCCTGAATCTGGCGGCCGTAGTGTACTGGCTGCTGCGCAACTGGCGCGTGGCCGTGCTGCCCGCCGCGGTGGCCTTCCTCACCTGGCCCCACTTTCAGCGCGGGCTGGCCGTGCACCCGTTGCGGCAGGCGCCCACAGCCGAAGTCGGCGGGCAGCCCGTGCGGCTGCTCAGTGCCAACGTGCGCATCTTCAACGTGTATGCGCAGCTGCGCGACAAGGATTCGGGCTCTTCCCGCAAGTTTATTCAGTGGCTGGCCGAGCATCCGGCCGATATTCTGTGCCTGCAGGAGTTCTACAACGAGCCGGCCGGCTCGCGCACCCGTGAGGGCAGCCTGTTTCGCAGCACCGATAAAATCGGGGTCAAGGCCGGGCGGCAGGCTTTCGTGTCCAAAACTCTGACCAACTGGGCCGGCTCGGAGTTCGGCATGGCCATCTTTTCGCGCTTTCCTATCGTGAATCGCGGCACCATTTCCTTCGACAAGCTCACCCAGAACCACGCCATGTTCGCGGATCTGCGCCTGCCCTCGGGCGACACGATACGGGTCTACAATTTTCACCTGCAAAGCATGAGCATGGATGAGAAGGACATCGTGGACAGCTACTCCAGCAAGGAGGGCCTGAAACGGAAAGGGCTGGGCCTGATGCGCCGCTTCAAGCGCGGCCTGGTGGCCCGCAGCGTGCAGATTGATACGCTGGTGCGCCGCTTCGAACGCTGCCGCTACCCCATGCTGCTCTGCGCCGACCTGAACGACTTGCCCTACAGCTACAGCTACGACCAGCTGGCCGACCATTTCCAGAACGCCTGGGCCACGGTGGGCAACGGTGTGGGCGCTACTTACAACGGGGCGCTGCCGTTCGTGCGCATCGACAACCAGTTTGCCAGCCCGCAGTGGCAAATCGGTGACTTTGAGGTACACTACGACATTCCTTACTCCGACCATTTCCCGACTTCGGCCACCTATTGGCTGCCGGCCGCGCCAGCAGCCACCGTTCAGGCCGGCACACTCTAGCCGGATATACTCCCAATGGAACCCGTTGTACCACCCGTTGAACTTTTTGTACTGGACAAGCGGACTTATGTACTTCTCTTGTGCCTATTCGGAAGGAATTCGTTGGTATAACGTCTGATCCTTTTTGCGGCGGTCCCCGAACAGACCGGCCTGAGTTTGTTTACCAGCCACATCGGGCCGGAGAATCGTGAGGAATTCCGGCCCGGCTGACCGCCAAATCTTTCTACTTTTGCCAGATGCAGCACCCGCTCTCCCTATATAATACGCTTACCCGTCGCAAAGACCCGTTCGAACCTGTCAACTCACCCTTTGTGGGCGTGTACCTCTGCGGCCCGACCGTGTATAGCGAGGCCCACCTAGGCAATGCCCGCGGACCAGTCGTATTCGATGTGCTGACGCGCTACCTGCGCCACTTGGGTTACACCGTGCGCTACGTGCGTAACGTAACTGATGTGGGCCACCTGGAAAGTGACGCCGACGAGGGCGAGGACAAGATGGCTAAGGCCGCCCGTGCCCAGCGTAAGGAGCCCATGCAGATTGCCCAGCACTTCGCCAACCTCTACCGCCAGAACATGCTGGCCCTGGGTTGCCTGCCGCCTGATATCGAGCCCCAGGCCAGCGGCCACATCACTGAGCAGATTACCATGGTGGAGGAAATCATGGCCAACGGGTTTGCCTACGAGGTAAACGGCAGCGTGTACTTCGACGTGCCCCGCTACAACGCCGAGCGGGAACGGTACGGCAAGCTCTCTAACCGCAGCATCGACGACCAGCTGGCCGGCACCCGCGACACGCTGGCTGGGCAGGACGAGAAGCGCAGCCCGCTGGATTTCGCCATCTGGAAGAAGGCCGCGCCCGAGCACATTATGCGCTGGCCTTCGCCCTGGGGCGAGGGTTTTCCCGGCTGGCACCTGGAGTGCTCGGCCATGAGCCGCAAGTACCTCGGCGGCCTGTCCGACATCCACGGTGGCGGCCTGGATCTGATGTTTCCGCACCACGAGTGCGAAATAGCCCAGTGCCAGGGCAGCCACACCCGCACCGACGAGTCGCGCTTCTGGATGCACAACAACATGATAACCGTGGACGGCACCAAGATGAGCAAGAGCCTAGGCAACTTCGTGCTGCTGGGCGAAATGTTCAAGGGGCCCACGGCGACGCTTACGCAGGCCTATTCGCCGATGGTGGTGCGCTTTTTCCTGTTGCAGGCGCACTATCGCTCTCCCGTGGACGTGAGTGACGAGGCCTTGCAAGCCGCCCGCAAAGGCTACCGCAAGCTAATGAACGGGCTGCGTCTGCTCGAAAAGCTGCAGTTGCCCGAAGGCACCGAGCGCGCCGCCGACACCGAGAAAGCCGATGCGGAGCTGCGCAAGCTCGTGGCCGACGTTTTCGTGGGCTTCAACGACGATCTGAATACGGCCCGCGCCATTGCCAGCCTGTTCAATCTGCTGCGTAAGTTCAACGGCTTTTTTGCCAACCTAACCACGCTGAGTACCGTGAGCGAGGCCGCGCTAGCCGAGGCCACGGAATCCTACCGCACCGTCGTGACCCAGGTGCTGGGCCTCGTGGACGAGCCGCGGGCCAACGCCGAGCAGCTGCTGGAGCTTACCCTGAGCTTTTACCAGGAAGCCAAAACGGCCAAGGCCTACGACAAGGTCGACCAGATTCGGGCGGCTCTGAAAGGTCAGGGCATTGTAATTAAAGACTTAAAAACCGGCGTTGACTGGGCATATGAAGAATAATCGAATTGGATGGGCCCTGGCAGTAGCAGCTGGCCTGCTGGTGGCCGGCTGCGGCCCCGACAAGCCCGACACGGCCGATACCACCACTGCGCCCGAAACGGCAAAAATTGCCGCGGCCCCCAGCTTCAATGCTGACTCGGCTTATGCCTTCACGGCCAAGCAGGTGGCTTTCGGGCCGCGCGTGCCCAACTCCAAGGCCCACGTAGCTACCGGCGACTGGCTGGTGAAGCAGTTCAAAGGTTATGGGCTGGCGGTGAAGGAGCAGAAGTTCGAGGTAATGGCCTTCGATGGCACCAACCTACGCTCGCGCAACATCATTGCCCAGTTTGCCCCCACAGCCGCCCGACGCATTGCCGTGTTTGCCCACTGGGACACGCGCCCCTTCGCCGATAAGGACAAGGAAAAGAAGAACGCACCGCTCGATGGCGCCTCCGACGGGGCCAGCGGTGTAGCCGTTGCCCTGGAAATGGCCCGCCTGCTCAGCCTGCAGCCCGACAGTCTGCAGCCCGGCGTGGGCGTCGACTTTATCCTGTTCGACTCCGAGGACTACGGCTACGACTCTTCCACCCAGGGCGACCTGAAAGATCAGCTCAGCGCCCAGGGCAAGGACAGCTGGTGCCTGGGCTCCCAGTATTGGTCGAAAAACCTGGTGCCGGCCGGCTACAAGCCCAGCTACGGCATTCTGCTCGACATGGTAGGGGCCAAAAATGCCAAGTTCAGCCGCGAGGAAACCTCCCGCCAGTACGCCCGCGACGTGGTGGATAAGGTGTGGAATACGGCCGCCCAGCTGGGCTACTCCGACTTCTTCCTGTTTCAGGACAGCCCCGGTATCGACGATGACCACGTGTACACCAACCAAGCCGGCGTGCGCACCATCGACATCATCGACCACCTGCCCGTCGGCGACGACTATTTTCCTGCTTACCACCACACCACGCAGGACAACATGAGCGTGATTGACAAGCGCACCCTGAAGGCCGTGGGCCAGACCGTGCTGCAGACAATCTACAACGAGTAGTTTTTCAGCTTTCCGATACCACCGCGCCCGGCATTTCTCGTATGAGATGCCGGGCGTTTTTGTGGAAGGAGACCGGGGATGAAAAACGAATGGGATATGCTGGCTCTGGTGGAGCAGCGGCTGGCGGCGGGCCAGCAGTTAATAACATTTTCGTACGGCACCCGCTGGCTGGTGGAGCCCGACGGTAGCCCCGGTCGGGTACACGACGAGGAAGGGGTAGAGTACGAAATAGGAGCGGACTTTCTGCCCGGAGTGGTGCCGGTGCTGCGGGCCCACGCCATTTCCTTCGCCCTCGACAACTGGCACCGCACGCTGCGCTTTGGCCCGGGCCTGCCAGCTTCCCCCGGGCGCTACGTGGTGCAGGGCCAGGCAATTCCGGTTGTGGATCTGACGCCCGGTGGCCCGGCCGTACTGGTAGCCCTACTGATTACCTCCAGCCAGCCTGCTGGTGAGGACGGCGAAGAGCTTCCGCCGGATGATGAGCCCACAGCATAGCAGTAGCCGGCCGAATAGCTGGAAAAGAACAACGGTAAAGGCCCGGTAACCAGGTGACCGAGCCTCTTTGCGGCTGTCAGGAAAGCAATTTGTAGTAGATGACGGTGGCGTGCAGCTCGCCCGAGGAGCTGCGGGCAAAGTCGGGAATGGTGCCGCCGGCCACGTAGCCCGCGCTCTGGTAGAGCTGCTCGGAAGGGTCGTGCTGGCGGGTGTCCAGAATGAGCGTGGTGCGTTGATGCTGGCGGGCTGCTTCCTCCACGGCCTGCATCAGCCGCCGACCGATGCCCTGGCGCCGGGCCTGGCGGTGCACCATCACCTTGCAGACTTCGGCCCGGTGCAGGCCGTTGTTTTTCGTGGCCAGGTCCAGCTGGGCGGTGCCTAACAGGCGGCCCTGCGCTTCGGCCACGAGCAACACCCGGTTGCCTGCCGCCACGGCTTCTGTCACCTCTTGCCAATACGCCTGCAGCTCGCCCGGCGCCACGGGCAGCATAAAGCCTAGCGCGGCCCCCGATTCCAGCGCGTCCTGGAATAAGTCGGTTAAAGCGGGAATACTGGCTGCTGCTTCGGTGGCGGTAAGGGTCCGAACGGTTATCGACATAAGGAATAGGGAGGTTAGAGGTAGGTAAGCCCGGTGCCCGTGGCCGTGACGGAAAGCCGGGCCGAGCGGCCGCAAATCAGGGCCATGTTCTGGGGCTCGTGGCCCACGGGGAAGCCGTAGGCCACCGGAAACTGGTACTTATCGGCGTAGGCCGCAATGATTTCGTAGGGCGTCTGGCCGAAGGGCACGGCGTTGTCCTGCGGGTCGGTGAAGTGGCCCACGACCAGCCCGGCCAGGTTGCGCAGCTTGCCGGTGCGGTCGAGGTGCACCATCATCCGATCGATGCTCATCAGGTACTCGGCTATGTCTTCCAGAAACAGGATGCGCCCGTCGGTTGGACAGTCGGAGGCGGTACCGGTCAGGTTCTGTAGCAGCGTCAGGTTGCCGCCGATTAGCTCGCCGGTGGCCGTGCCGGGGCGGTTGAGCGGGTGGGCTGGCACGGCGTAGCGCACCGGCTCCCCAAACAACGCGCGGCGCAGGCTTTCCAACGACTCTTCGCCCCCTGCCTGGTTGAAGACAAACGCCATAATCCCGTGGATACTCTCGTAGCCCAGCCGCAGCAGGTGGCAGTTCAGGCTGGTAATGTCGCTGAAGCCGGCAAGCCACTTCGGGTGTTGGGCAAAGCCGGAGAAGTCGAGCTGGTCGATGATGCGGGTGGTACCGTAGCCGCCCCGGGCGCAGAGAATGGCCCGGATTTCGGGCGCGTCGAGCTGGCGCTGCAAGTCGCGGCGGCGCAGCTCGTCGGGGCCGGCAAACTGGTGGTGCGCCGCCGTAATGGATTCGCCCAGCACGACCTGCAGGCCCCAGCTGGTCAGAATTTCCACGGCCGGCGCTATTTCTTCGGCCGTAACCTTACGGGCAGTGCCCACAATGGCGACCTGGTCGCCGGCGCGGAGCACGGGAGGGGAGATGGGCATAGTGCAGAAGCCAAAAGGAGGCGGTAAACCTACGCAACCTGAGCCACCGGCCCAAGCCGGGAAGCGGACAGGGGAGGAGGGAAAGCCGAAAAGAAGTGAAAAAGGCTTCAGAAACAGAGCTTTGAGCTATAACCTTGCTTTCCGCGCCTGCGTCTATGTACTTCGCCTTCACAAGCCCAACTCATGAAAAAACTTCTCCTCTTCTGCCTGCTGGCCGTGCTGACCATGCCGCTGGCCCGCGCCCAGTCCCAGATTGACACTACCCGGGGCCGCTACCACCAGCCTATCTTCCCGGCCATTACCACCCGCACCAACGTCGTTTTTGGCTCGGCCATCACCTACACGGGCAGCACCCAGACGCTGACGATGAACATCTACGAGCCCACCGGCGACACAGTGCGGCGCCGGCCCCTGCTGGTGTTTGCTCACGGTGGTGGCTTTGTATCGGGTTCCAAAACCGACCAGGATGTGACCGAGCTGTGCCAGCGCTACGCCCGTCTGGGCTACGTCACGGCCAGCATCGACTACCGGGTGCTGTTCTTTCCCTTCGACACAACCAACATTGCGCGGGCAGCCGTGCGGGCCACCCAGGATATGCGCGCGGCGGTGCGGTTTTTCCGCCAGGATGCGGCGACCAGCAAAACCTACCGGATTCACCCCGGCTACATTTTCGCGGCCGGCAGCTCGGCTGGTGCCTTTATGGCTCTGCAGCTGGCGTATCTGGATAAGTTCAGCGAAGTACCCGCCTACATTGGCATTGCGCAGCTCGGTGGGCTGGAAGGCAACAGCGGCAACCCCGGCTACGCCAGCACCGTGCGCGGCGTCGTGAACCTGTGCGGCGCCCTGGGCCGCCCCAACTGGATTGAGCCCGGCGACGTGCCCTTCGTGAGCATGCACGGCACCGCCGATGGCACCGTGCCCTACGGCAAAGGCAGCGTGGGCAGCGGCCTGCCGCCCCAGGTAATCTACGGCAGCGGCGCCATCAAGCCCCGTGCCGACGCCGTGGGCGTGCCCAACCCGCTCTACCCGTTTAAAAATGTCGGGCACGTGCCCTACAGCGGTACTACGGCCCGCGCCCAGGCCTACATGGATACCACGTTCCGCTACGTGCGCGACTTTCTGCGGCCGGTGCTGCGCCAGCCCGGCACCGTGACTAGCTCCCGCCCGGCGGCTGAGTTAGCCAGCCTGCAGCTCTACCCGGTGCCCGCCGCCGAGGCAGTGAAGCTCACGGTTGCCACGGGCTCGGCTTTCCAGCCCCGTACCCTGGAGCTGCTCGATGCCACGGGCCGTGTAGTGCGCCGCTTCCGCTGGGAGCGGGCCGAGCAGCTGCTGCGGCGCGAGGCACTGAAGCCCGGCATTTATCTGCTGCGCGGAACGGGTATTGCGCCCCAGCGGGTCGTGTTTGAGTAACGTTTGGCAAGCCATCATCATGCAAAAAGCCTTTCTCCTAACTGGGGAAAGGCTTTTGCTTTTGCGAAAAAGGAGCCGATTGCTACTCAGCGGCGGTAGCCAGCTCCAGGGTGTCGGCGGCATGGGCAGTGGCGGGGCGCACGTTGCCGGTACGGGCCACGAAGGCGCCGGCTTTGCGCAGCCGGTCCCGGTGCTGAATCAGGGCATCCAAGGGCACAAACCCGACGATGTAGCCGTCTTCGTCGGCTTCCTCAGTGATGTCGGTGAAGCCCAGCTGGTCCAGAATCAGCTCGTCGTCGGTGCGCAGGTAGATTTCCAGCTCCAAATCGGAGGTGTAGCTGAGCTGGGGCCGGGCCAGCTTGGCGTAGGCGTAGCGCTGGTTGGCGCGCAGCGCGGCCAGGTCGGCCAGCACGGCCGAGCCGGTGGGGTGGCCGCCGGCCCCGCGGCCCCGCAAAAACTGCGTGCCGGCAAACTCCGCCTCGATTACCACACCGTTAAACTCATCATCGACGGAGTACAGCGGGGAGGTCGGGTCTACGAGCTGGGGCGTGACGAGCACCGTGAGCTGGTGATTGGGCAGCAGGTACAGGCCGGCCACCACCTTTATCTTCTGGTTGGCCACGGCCGCGTAGGCAATGTCGGTGGCACTCACGTTTTCGATGCCCAGATTGAGCACCTGCTCGGGCTGCAGCAGCACGCCGTAGGCATGAGCGGCCAGAATCACCGCTTTTGAGCGGGGGTCGAAGGCGGCCATGTCCAGCGTCGGGTCGGTTTCGGCAAAGCCTTTCTGCTGGGCTTCGGCCAGGGCCGCAGCATATTCCGAGGCATCCTCACCCATGCGCGTCAGCACGTAGTTCGACGAGCCGTTAAAAATCCCGCTCACGCTGCGCAAGGGCTCCTGCCCGAAGTAAGCGTCCAGCGTCCGGATAACCGGAATGCTGCCGCACACGGCGGCTTCGTAGAGCAGCGTGCCGCCAAATTGCTGTTCCAGCGCAATCAGCTCGGGCAGGTGCTGGGCCACCATGGCCTTGTTGGCCGTCACCACGCGGCGGCCCTGACAGAGCGCCGCACTCACCAGCCGGAAGGCTTCGGCGGCATCATCAATAACCTCGACCAGCACATCCAGCTCCTTGTCCTGCAGCAGCTCGTCGGCCTGAAAGCTGAACGCTGACGCCGGCAGGGAGCGGGACTTGTCGGGGTTTTTTACGGCAATGCGGCGCACTTCGGCCCCAAAGCCGGGCAGGCGCTGCAGAATGTCGTACAGGCCCTGGCCCACGCAGCCAAAGCCGATGAGGCCAATGCGCAGGGGGGCGGCCGGGGCAACCAACGAAGCTGCAATGGCCGAAACGGCGAGGTTAGTGGACGAGACTCGGGACATAAAACTTCTCTAAAAGCTGCGTGATTTGAGCGGTTTCAATCAGGAAACCGTCGTGGCCATACTCCGAATCCATGGCCGCGTAAGTGGCACCCGGAATGTGCCGGGCCAAAAACAGCTGCTCGTCGGGCGGAAACAGCACGTCGGAGCTGATGCTGATAACCAGCGTGCGGGCCTTAATGAAGGCCAGCGCCAGCGCGGCACTGCCCCGGCCGCGGCCCACGTGGTGCGTGTCCATCGTGCGCGACAGGGCCACGTAGCTGTAGGCGTTGAAGCGGGCCACGAGTTTGTCGCCCTGGTGCTGCTGGTAGGAACTGGCCCGAAATCCGTCGAGCCGGTCGGGGTCGGTTTCGGCCTGGGTGCGGCCGTAGGCATCGTAGCTGCGGTAGCTGAGCAGAGCCGTAGCCCGGGCCGCTTTCATTCCGCGCTGTCCACCTGCCGGGGTACCTTCGTGGTAGGTAGGGTCAGCAAAGATGGCCAGCCGCTGCGCCTCATTAAAGGCGATTCCCCAGGGTGAGTGCTGGGCGTTGGTAGCCAGCACAACCAGGTTGGTAAACACTGTAGGCCGCAGAATAGCCCATTCCAGCGCCTGCTGCCCTCCGAGCGAACCGCCAATCAGGGTGTGGATTCTTTCCAGGCCCAGCTCCTGGCGCAGCGCCTCGTGGGCCGCCACCATGTCGCGGATAGTTACCAGCGGAAACTGCTGATATAATGGTTCCGCGGTAGCATCGCCCGAAGTCAGCGGGCCGGTGCTGCCGTAGCAGGAGCCCAGGATGTTGGCGCACACGATAAACCAGTCGGCCGGGTCGAAATAGTCGCCGGGGCCAAACAGGCCGGCCCACCAGCTGAGCACGTCGGCGTTGGCCGTCAGGGCGTGGCACACCCATACTACGTTGTCGCGGGCGGGGTTCAGGGTGCCAAACGTATGGTAGGCTATCTGCACCGGGGCCAGCGTCGCGCCGCTTTCGAGCACGAGTCCTGCCGGAAGGTTCAAAAGCCGTAATTCAGTCATTGCAGTAGGTGTTTTCGGCTGACGACACATGGGCCAGCAGCCGTTGAGTTCAGTACAATAGCACGCGGGCTGAACCGGCAAGGCCGCTCCATCAGTCCCACCCAATGAAGGTTTCGGACCCTGAGCCGGCTCAACCCGGGCTATTGCGGAATGGTCAGGATGATTCCTCTCTCACAACTCCTCATCCTGCCACCCTTTTGCGCTGCCGTAGCTGGAGTGGCCGGCCCTCTCGCGGCCGGCCGTGCCTCCTCTCTACGTTAGACCTCCAGCGGGGCAGCGTGTTCTACTTCCGGCTGCACCACGGCCTCGTCGTCCTCGTCGGAAGTAACCGGGGCCGCGTTGCGCACCGCTTCAAAGGCCTGGGCCAGGTCGGCGCGGATATCATCAAAATGTTCAATGCCCACCGACAGGCGCAGGGAAGTGGGCGTTACGCCAGCGGCGCGCTGCTCTTCTTCCGACAGCTGCTGGTGCGTAGTGGCCGAGGGCTGGATAATCAGCGTCTTCGCGTCGCCCACGTTAGCCAGGTGGCTGACCAGCTTCAGGTTGTCGATAAACTGGATAGCCGTTTCCTTGCTGCCCTTGATGCTGAAGGTCAGCACGCCGCCAAAGCCGCGCTTCAGGTATTTCTGGGCCAGAGCATGGTAGGGGCTGCTCTTGAGGCCCGGATAATTCACACTTTCCACCTGTGGGTGCTGCTCCAGCCAGGTGGCAATGCGCAGGGCATTTTCCACGGTGCGGTCTACGCGCAAACTCAGGGTTTCGAGGCCGATGAGCAGCTGCCAGGAGTTGAAAGGGCTGATGGCGGGGCCGAAGTCGCGTAGACCTTCCACCCGGGCCCGGATGATGAAGGCAATGTTGCCGAACGGTCCTTCTTTGCCGAATACGTCGTTGAAAATCAGGCCGTGGTAGCCTTCCGACGGCTCGGTGAACTGCGGGAACTTGCCGTTGCCGAAGTCGTACGTGCCGCCATCCACAATCACGCCGCCGATGCTGGTGCCGTGGCCACCAATCCACTTCGTAGCCGATTCTACCACGATATGGGCGCCGTGCTCCAGGGGCCGGAACAGGTAGCCGCCCGCTCCGAAGGTATTATCGACGACCAGCGGCAGGTCGTGCTTCTGGGCAATAGCGGCAATCCGCTCGAAGTCCGGCACGCTGAAGCTGGGGTTGCCGATGGTTTCCAGGTACAAGGCCTTGGTATTCTCGTCAATCAGCTCTTCGAAGGAGGCTGGGTTGTCGCCGTCGGCAAAGCGCACTTCGATGCCCAGACGCTTGAAAGCCACTTTAAACTGGTTGTAAGTGCCGCCATACAGATGGGAGCTGCTCACAAAATTGTCGCCGGCCTGCAGGATGTTGTTCAGGGCAATGAACTGCGCCGCCTGACCCGAGCCGGTGGCCAGGGCCGCTACGCCGCCCTCCAGAGCCGCCACGCGCTGCTCAAACACGTCGGTGGTGGGGTTCATCAGGCGGGTATAGATGTTGCCGAACTCCTTCAGGGCAAACAGGTTGGCCCCGTGCTCCGCGTTTTTGAACACGTAAGAAGTGGTCTGGTACAGCGGTACGGCGCGGGCACCGGTTACGGGGTCGGGCTGCTGGCCGGCGTGGAGTTGCAGGGTTTCGAATTGCAGGGCTTGCGTAGACATAGCGAGGCTGGGTTAGGGAAGTTCTTGAAAGGATGTTTCAGATTATCAGGCGGTTGTGTTTGTGTAAATGACAACCGCAGAAGCTTCCGGAGCCCGTAGCAGGCTGCACCGAAGCCAGACCCAACCCTGCGCCGAGCCACACCAATGCGGTGGCTGCGAAATGCAGGCAGGCCAAAAAGGAAAAGGGGGAGGGGAGAAGCTAGGCGCTCAGGGGGCTAGCAACAGCAACAACACGGGGTCCAACAGCACATTCGCATTCGCTCGGCAAGCTGAGTAGCAGCCGAAACCAATGAAACACAAAAACCCATCAGCAACTCAGCGGGCACGAGGGCGGCTGCAGCGGATGGGGGAAACGAGACGAAAGGGAGGTTGTTTTCCATGGTACTCGACTTATAGCTCCCGCCGGCCTTACGCCATGCGGGCAGGAATTGGCACCTTTCATTAGATGAAGGTTGCCAGCGGGTCAGGGAGCCTGTTCTCTCGCCGCTTCTGTATAAATTCTTTCAAACTGTCCCATCGTTCTGGGAGAGTACCGGGTTGGTGACTGCAAATGTACAGCTGGAAATGAGAAGACCAAATCCGGCGAAAAGTTTTTTTGATTTTCCAACAATCGGGCAAGAAAAAAACGCCGCCCTAAGCTAGGACGGCGTTTCCAACCTTTTTCTGCAAAAAAGGACCTAAATGGTAGGTAGTGTCAGCTGCTGACCCACTTCGATATGGTCGGGGTTAGAGCCGATAATGGCTTTATTTGCTTCGTAAATCTGGTGCCACTTGGAGGCGTCGCCATAGTGGTTTTTGGCAATCTTAGAAAGCGAGTCGCCACTGACAACAGTATAAGAGTCGCCTTTTGCGGCGGTAGGTTGCGCGGGAGCCGCGTTGTTACCGAAGAAATCGGTACCACCGGCGGCGGGCTTGGCAGCGGGTTGAACAGGTTTTTCTTCGCCTTTATTGCTGAGGAAATCGAACAGTCCCATGAGTATGTGTCGGTTAGGGTGAGGGGGGAGGAAAGCGGACCGCATGTGCCTGACGGCCACGGTATCAGAGCTTCTTACGCCCTGTCTTAAATTTAGTTGTGACTGGATAATCCCGATACGGAGGGGCTTAACTCTTTCGCTTGGGCCGCGTAAGAACCGCAGCACTGACCGCAATTCCGGCGCGTCAAGGCTTTGTTTTTGTCTCTTCCCTAAACCCTTTCTCATGAAAACTCTCCCCACTTCCTTTCGCTTCCTGGCCAGCCTGATGACGCTGGTAGTCCTGTTCCTGACCGCCTGCGGCAGCAAGGAAGGCAAAGTTGAAGGCGTCAACATGCTCTACGGCACCGAGAGCAAAGTCTGGAAAACCGATAAAGAGCTCAGCTCGGCCGGCGACAAAGTGAAACAGACCGACACCCAGGAGGACGAGCGTATCACGTTTTTCGCCAACGGTCAGTACAGCATGGCCTCGCCCGCCGGCGCCGTCAATGGCAAGTATACCTTCGACCAGCCCGGCAAGAAAATTATGCTGACGCCTGATGGTGCTACCACCAGCAACAGCTTCGACGTGGTAACGCTGACCGACGACAAGCTCACGCTGAAAAGCCCCGACGGAGCCGAACTGCGACTCGAAAAGGAATAAACTCTTCTCTGGCTTACCCCACAAAAAAGCCCTTCTGCATCGAGCGGAAGGGCTTTTTTTGTGAGTAACGTACCCGGCGGCTATTCTTAGTGAGTTGCGGGAGCTTCTCTTTTGCTGAACACCCGGCCTACCCAGCGCGGCAGGAAGAAGGCGCCCAGCACTAGGTACAGGTAGTACGTCACGATGCGGTAGAGCAGCACCACAAAGTTGGTCATGGTGGGCGTGCCTATAAACTTGCCGAAGAAGGTAGGGAAGGCGCCTTCCGCAATGCCTGCCCCGCCCGGCGTAATGGCAATCAGCAGGATGACTTTGTAGGTGAGGTTGCGGCCGAAAATCATCAGGAACTCGTCCCAGCTCACATGCACGAAGGCGGCAATGATACAGCCGATGACCAGGTAGCGGGCCGTCCAGACGAAGAACGTGGAGCCGATGGCGCGCAGCCAGTAGCCGGCCCCGTTGCCGCGCAACTGGGCTGAGGCCCATACTACTTCGTTGCCGTGCTGGTAGGCTTTGGCCCGCCAGCGGCGCAGGCCCTTGATGGAAAACAGCCGCACCAGCAGCCGCTTCACTGCCTGCGGATTGACGAAAATGGCGTACAGCATCAGCAACGCATACAGCGTCACCAGCACGTAGCTCACCACGAAGGCCACTTTAAGGGTGGAAACCAGCCCGCCCTGCAAAGCCTCGTGCGGATACAGCGCGTTGCCGGCCAGCCACACCACCAGCGGCACCGTCACGACATAATAGAGGTTGTCGAGCAGGGCCGTGACCATCACGTAGGCCAGGGACTTGCCCAGGGAAATACCTTCCTTGTTCAGAATAAACGAGGCTACCGCCGTGCCGCCCACGGCCGAGGGCAGCACGCAGGAGGCAAATTCCCAGATCATAATCACGTCCAGGCTCTGGCGCCAGCTGAGCACCTTCTCCGAAATGTGGCGGATGCGGTAGATGTAGCCCAGGTCGCGGGCCAGCAGCACGGCCACCATCACCAGCAGCCAGTGCAGCTTGGCATCGGCCAGCGGGGCCAGGTCGCCGGGGCGGTAGCTGCGCCAGAACATAAACCCGACCACGCTCAGCCCGATGAGTACCGGCAGGACAATGCGCGACGGTTTTAGCTTGTCGAGGAGCTGCTGCTCCTGATTGTTCTGCTGGGTGAGCGGCATGGGTGAGGAAAATGGTGGGCCCGGCAAAAATAGCTATTAATTACCCCAAGTTGGGAGGCGCGGCCCGAAAGCCTGCTGCTCGCCACGAACCCCGGTTTCGAAGGATTGTTGCGCCACTAAACCCGGCCAGGAGTTCAGCAGACTACATTCGTGGTAATACACTCGTTCTACAGGCCACAACCGGTAGATACGAAAAGTCGTACCTTTGCCCATTACAGGTGGTGAAGTTTGCGAAAAGCTTAACCTTTAGACTCCTCTGTCTGTTGCCTTGCTGAACTTCTCCTCCTTGCCCCTCTCTCGAAGATGATTGTCGAACCCGGTGAATTGCTGGCGGCTATAAACTCGCCCGACGACCTTAAAAAGCTCAGTGAAGACCAGCTGGTGCAAGTCAGCCAGGAGCTTCGACAGTTCATTATCGACTCGGTTTCCATCTATGGCGGCCACTTCGGGGCCTCGCTCGGGGTGGTGGAGCTGACGGTGGCCCTGCACTACGTCTTCAACACGCCCTACGACCAGCTGGTATGGGACGTGGGCCATCAGGCCTACGGCCACAAAATCCTGACCGGCCGGCGCGAGCAGTTCCCGACGAACCGGCGCTACGGCGGCATGTCGGGCTTCCCCAAGCGCAAGGAGAGTGAGTACGACGCTTTCGGCGTGGGCCACAGCAGCACCAGCATCGGGGCCGCCCTGGGCATGGCCGTGGCTTCCGACTACAAAGGCGAGAAGGACCGGCAGCACATTGCCGTAATCGGCGACGGGGCCATGACGGCCGGTATGGCCTTCGAGGCCCTGAACCACGCCGGTGTGGCCAATTCCAACCTGCTGGTTATCCTCAACGACAATTGCATGAGCATCGACCCCAACGTGGGCGCGCTCAAGGAATACCTGACCGATATTACCACCTCCCGCACCTACAACAAAGTGCGCGACGAGCTGTGGAACGTGCTGGGCAAGCTCAGCAAGTTCGGGCCCAACCCCCAGCAGATTGCCCGCAAGGTGGAGTCGGCTATGAAAGCCACGCTGCTGAAGCAGAGCAACCTGTTTGAGGCCTTGAACTTCCGCTATTTTGGCCCCGTGGATGGGCACGACGTGCAGCATCTGGCTACCATTCTAAACGACCTGAAGAGCATTCCCGGCCCCAAAATCCTGCACTGCGTGACGGTGAAGGGCAAGGGCTATGCCTTAGCCGAGAAAGACCAGACCCTGTGGCACGCGCCTGGCCTGTTCGACAAGATTACCGGCGAGATTCACAAGAAAACCTACGACAAGCCCCAGCCACCCAAGTACCAGGACGTATTCGGACACACGATGGTGGAGCTGGCCGAGCAGAACAGCAAGGTGATGGGTGTAACGCCCGCCATGCCCTCGGGCTGCTCTCTGAACATCATGATGAAGGCCATGCCCGACCGGGCCTTCGACGTGGGCATTGCCGAGCAGCACGCCGTAACCTTCTCGGCGGGCCTGGCGACGCAGGGCATGGTGCCGTTCTGCAACATCTACTCGTCCTTTATGCAGCGCGCCTACGACCAGGTGCTGCACGATGTGGCGTTGCAGAACCTGAACGTGGTGTTCTGCCTCGACCGGGCCGGTTTTGCCGGCGCCGACGGCCCCACCCACCACGGCTGCTACGACATTGCCTACATGCGCTGCATTCCGAACATGGTGGTAGCCGCCCCCATGAACGAGGAAGAGCTGCGCAACCTGATGTACACGGCTCAGCTGCCCGACATGGGCCCCTTTAGCATCCGCTACCCCCGTGGGGAGGGCGTGATGCCCGAGTGGCGCCTGCCGTTCAAGAAAATTGCCGTGGGTACCGGCCGCGTGGTGCGAGAGGGCGAAGGCGTGGCTATCCTGAGTATCGGCCACATCGGCAACTACGCCGTGAAGGCCACGGCCCAGCTGGCCGCCGAAGGCCTGAGCGTGGGCCACTTCGACATGCGCTTTGCCAAGCCTCTGGATGAGGAAATGCTGGCCGCCGCGCTCAGCAAGTACAAAGCCATTGTAACGGTGGAAGACGGTTGCCTGCAGGGCGGCTTCGGCGCCGCGGTGCTCGAGTTCATGGCTGACCACGGCTACGCGGTGCCCGTCAAGCGCCTCGGTATCCCGGACCGCGTGGTAGAGCACGGCACCCAGGATGAGCTCTACAAAGAGTGCGGCTTCGATGCCGACGGTATTGCCGCCGCCGTGCGCGAGATGCACGGGAAAGTGGCCACTAAAGCTGCCGTGGAAAAGGTGATTCTGTAAGGAACGCTAAGCGTAAGTAAAGCCCCGCTGGATTCGTCCGGCGGGGCTTTTTCGTTTTCCTGGTACCAGTTTGATGAACCAAAGAAAAATAAATGATGTAGGTACATTGATGTAACTACATCATTTGTATATTTGCAGCATCAGTCAGCGGCCAGCAGCGTAGGCTACCGGCATGGCGCCAGCATCAAACCCGAAACACCAACCCTTATTTCACCGCATCATGGCTACTACCAAATGGGCAATTGACCCCACCCACTCCGAAGTTCAGTTCAAGATCAAGCACCTGGTTATTTCGACCGTCACGGGCTCGTTCAAGAAGTTCGAAGGCGAAGCCGTAACCGAAAACGACAGCTTTGAGAATGCCCAGGTGCGCTTCTCGCTGGACGTGCACAGCATCGACACCAACCAGGAGCAGCGCGACGAGCACCTGCGCAACAACGACTTCTTCGACGTGCCGACCTACCCGAACATCACCTTCGTCTCGACCTCGCTGACCCGCGTGGACGGGGACAGCTTCAAGCTGGCCGGCAATCTGACGGTGAAGGACGTGACCAAGCCCGTAACCCTGGACGTGGAGTATGGCGGCACCGCCACCGACTTCTACGGCAATGAAAAGTCGGGCTTTGAAGTGACTGGCAAAATCAACCGGAAGGACTTCGGCCTGACCTTCAGCGCCGTGACCGAAACCGGCTCCATCGTGCTGGGCGACGACGTGAAGCTGTTCGCCAACCTGCAGCTGGTAAAGCAGCAGGCTGAAGTAACCGCCTAAATCTGGCCGCGCGGCCCTGCGGACCTGCTCCGTGGGTATAGCGCTGTTCTGCCCCCTATAGAAGCCGAAGTAGCCAGTGCTGCTTCGGCTTCGCTGCGTATGGCCTGGTACGCATCTATCATATTGTACTAGCGTGGGATTGGGCCGTAGAGACGCATATTTGCGTCTCAATCGTTGAACAACCGGCACTGCGCCGTTTGATCTTGTAGCTAGTCTCCACAACGATAAGACGCAAATATGCGTCTCTGCATCGTTCTTTCCCTGCTTATGCCCCACCAACCTACTATTGTTTTCCTGCACGGTTTCGCCGAAAGCCGGGAAATCTGGACCGACTTCCTGCGCGACTTCCCTGCTGAGTACCGCGTTATCAGCCTGAACCTGCTGGGTCACGGCACCAACATCCACGACGTGCGCGACTATTCGATGGAGGCCCAGGCCCGCTACGTAGCCCAGAAGCTGCAGGCCGCTGGCGCGGAAAAAGCCCTGCTGGTGGGTCATAGCATGGGCGGCTACGTGGCGCTGGCCTTTGCCGAGCGGTGGCCCGAGCGGGTAGCTGGCCTGTGCCTGCTCAATTCCTCGGCTTTGGCCGATTCGGAAGAAAAGAAAGCCAACCGCGAAAAGAACGTGGCCTTCGTGGAGCGCCACGGGGTGGAGAAGTTCATGGAATCATTCATCCGGCCCCTGTTTGCGCCCGTGCACCGCGAAGCTATGAGCACCCAGCGGGAATTTCTGGAGGAAATCGGCAAGGCCACGCCCGCCGAAACCCTGGTGAGTGGCATGCGGGCCATGGCTGCCCGCCCCGACCGGACCAAAGTGCTGCACGAGGCCGAGTTTCCGGTGCAGTTTATCGTGGGCAAAGAGGACGTGGCCGTGCCCCTGGAGCAGTCGGTGGCCCAGGCCCACCTGGCCCCGGTGAGTCACGCCCTGTTTCTGGCCGACGTGGGCCACCTAGCCTATTACGAGAAGCCCCGGGAGGTGCGGCAGGCGGTGCTCGACTTTGCCGGAGCGGTGTTTGGTTAATAGAAAGATAAAGCAAAAAAGGGCGCTGGATCATCCGGCGCCCTTTTTTGTCTGTTTGGTAAGGGATACTAAGCCTTGAGCAAGCCCAGCTGAATCATGTGTTCGGCAATCTGGACGGCGTTGGTAGCGGCTCCCTTGCGCAGGTTGTCGGCCACTACCCACATGTTCAGGGTGCGGGGCTGGCTCTCGTCGCGGCGCAGGCGGCCCACCAGCACGGCATCTTTGCCGTGGGCGTCCTTGGGCATGGGGTAGCTGTTGCGGACCACGTCGTCTACTACTTCCACGCCGTCGGTGGCGCGCAGGATGCGGTAGACTTCTTCCAGCTCGTATTCCTGCTCGAATTCCACATTTACCGCCTCCGAGTGGCCGCCCATCACGGGGATGCGCACGGCGGTGGCCGTTACCTGAATCGTGTCGTCGCCGAGGATTTTCTTGGTTTCCTTCACCATCTTCATTTCCTCCTTGGTGTAGCCATTGTCCTCGAACACGTCGATGTGGGGCAGCACGTTCAGGTCGATGCGGTGGGGGTAGGCGGGGTTGGAGGCCGTCTGGCCGGCGCGCTCTTCCAGCATCTGGTCCACGGCTTTCTTGCCGGTGCCCGTCACGCTCTGGTAGGTGCTCACCACGATGCGCTTGATTTTGAACGCCTCGTGCAGCTTGTGCAGGGCCAGCACCATCTGGATAGTAGAGCAGTTGGGGTTGGCAATGATTTTATCGGCGGCCGTCAGCTCCTTGGCATTGATTTCGGGCACGACCAGCTTCTTGGTGGGGTCCATGCGCCAGGCCGAGGAGTTGTCGATAACCACGGTGCCGACTTCGGCAAAGCGTGGGGCCTGCTCCTTGGAGGTGCTGCCGCCGGCCGAGAAGATGGCCACGTCGGGCCGGGCCGCAATGGCGTCGTCCATGCTGATGACGTGGTAGGTTTTGCCCTGAAACTCGATGGGCAGGCCCACGGATTTCTCCGAGGCGACGGGCAGTAATTCGGTGACCGGGAAATTGCGCTCGGCCAATACTTTCAACATTTCGCCCCCGACCAGACCGGTGGCACCTACTACGGCTACTTTCATGGCAATAAGAGAAAAAAAGCGGCGGCCGGAAGGGCTGCGCGCGTGGCAAATGTCGGGAAAAGCAAGTTACTTAGACAGTTCGTGCGCAACTCAATGCGGCGCGCACTCCGGCTTTTTTACAAACCTACTATGCAGAGAACCTCTACCGCAAAAAGAATATTCCCTTCCCTGCATTCTCCAAGCCATTTTCTGCTCCTGCTGGGCGCCCTGCTGGGCCTGGCGCTGCCGGCCAGGGCCCAGCTCACCGAGAGTTTTGCCGACGGCGACTTCACCCAAAACCCGGCCTGGAGCGGCGCCACCGCCGATTTTCAGGTAAACGCGACTCAGCAGCTGCAAAGCAACGGCCCGGCCGTGACGCCCACCAACACCCAGCTCGTAACGGTAAGCCAAGCGGCCACCGGCACCACCTGGGAGTTCTGGGCCAACCTGCGCCTGGCTACCTCGGGCTCCAACTACGCCGACGTGTGGCTGGTATCGGACCTGGCCGACCTGCGGGCCGCGGCCAATAAAGGCTACTACGTGCGGCTGGGCGGTACCAACGACGAAATTTCCCTGTTCCGCAAAAATGCCGGCGCCACGGCCGCTGCCATCATCGACGGCACCGACGGCACGCTCAGCTCCACGACCAACAACCTGGTGCGGGTGCGGGTGACGCGCTCCGTGCAAAACGTCTGGACCCTGGAGCGCGACCTTGCCGGTGGTACCACCTTTACCGCGGAAGGCACCGCCACCGACGCCACCCACCAGCGCAGCAGCTATTTCGGCGTGGGGCTGACGTATTCGGCCACCAACAACCGCAACTTCTACTTCGACGATTTCCGCATCACCGACGCCACGGCGCCCCTGCTTCAGAGCGCCGGCATCGTTGGGGCCCGGCAGGTGGATGTGACCTTTAACGAGGCGGTGCCGGCTACCCAGGCTGCGGCCAACTACCGCCTGGCCGCTCCCGGCACTCCGGCCGTAACCACCGCCCAGCGCGACGCCACCGACCCGGCCCTGGTCCACCTCACTTTTGCCGCCGACCTACCCGCTGGCGCCAGCATCCTGGAAGCCCGCAGCATCTCTGACCTCTACGGCAACGTGGCCACCGGTCCGCTCACGGCCGCGCTCAGCTACACGCCCCCGGCCGCGGCGCCTGGCTACTACCAGCTGCTTATCACCGAAATCTACGCCGATGAGTCACCGGTGGTGGGGCTACCGGCTTCGGAGTTCGTGGAAATTCATAACCCCTCGGCCACTCAGACGCTCGACCTGGGCGGGGTGCGCCTGCTACGGACCACCAGCACCGGGCCGGCCGCCGTATTTGCCACTGGCACCCAACTGCTGCCCGGCGAGTATGCGGTGGTCTGCGGCAGTACCCGCGCCAGCCAGTTTGCCGCCTACGGCAAGGTGTTTGGCCTGAGCAATTTCCCTTCCCTGACCAATGCCGGCGACGAACTGCTGCTACGCGGCCGCGACGGGCGCACGGTGTTCGAAGTACGCTATACCGAAGCCTGGTACCGCGACGTGGCCAAAAAAGACGGCGGCTGGACTCTGGAAATGATTGATACCACCAACCCCTGCGGTGGCGCGGCCAACTGGACGGCCAGTACTGACCCCAGCGGCGGCACGCCGGGCCGGGCCAACTCGGTGCGGGCCGCCAATGCCGACCGCACGGCCCCGCTGCTGCGCCGGGCTACGGTCATCAGCCCCACGGTGGTGCGGCTGGAGTTCGATGAGAAGCTCGACAGCGTGCAGGCCGCTACTCCGGGCCTGTATAGCATTCAGCCGGCGCTTACCATTCAGCGGGTAACGCCCGTGCCCTTCGATTTCCGGGCCGTGGAGCTGACGCTGACTACGCCGCTGGCAGCCGCCCAAGTCTATACCGCCACCGTGCAGCGCGCCGTCGACTGTGTAGGGAATGCTACCGGCGCGGCGGTGTCCACTACGTTCGGGCTGCCGTCGGTGCCAGTAGCGGGGCAGGTGCTCATTACCGAAATTCTGGCTGATGAGTCGCCGGTAGTGGGGCTGCCGGCTTCGGAGTACCTGGAAATCCACAACCCGACCACTCGCATCCTGGATTTGGGCGGTGTGCGGCTGCTGAAGCCCGGCAGCAGCACGGCGGCCGTGTTTCCGGACACCACGCGCCTGCTGCCGGGCCAGTACGCGGTGGTGTGCAGCAGCACCCGCACGGCTCTGTTTGCCCGCTCCGTCAGCGTGTTTGGCCTCACCAACTTTCCTAGTCTCTCCAACGACGGCGACCAGCTGGTGCTGCGCGCCCGCGACGGCCGCACGCTGTTTGAAATAGCCTACTCCAGCACCTGGTATAAGGATGGCGCTAAGGATGACGGTGGCTGGGCTCTGGAAATGGTGGACACTGGCAACCCCTGCGCCGGCATCGAAAACTGGACGGCCAGCACCGACGTGAGCGGGGGCACGCCGGGCCGGGCCAACTCGGTGCGGGCTACCAACCCCGACCGCACGGCCCCGGCCCTGGTGCGCGCCGTCGCCATCAGCCCCACGCTGGTGCGCTTGTTTTTCGGGGAAAAGCTCGACAGCGTAGCGGCGGCCAGCCCGGCTCTGTACTCGTTCAGCACCGGACAAGCCGTGACCCGCGCCGCGCCCGTGTCGCCCGACTTCCGGGCCGTGGACGTTACGCTGGGCTCGGCGTTGGCGGCCAGCCAGCCGATAACGGTGAGCGTACAGCGCGCCACCGACTGCGTGGGCAATGCTACCGGCGTGGCGGCCGCGGCTTCGTTTGGCCTGCCTTCGGCCCCGGTGGCCAACGACGTGGTCATTAACGAAATTCTGTTTAACCCCCGCACCAACGCGGTGGATTTTGTGGAGCTGATTAACCGCTCGGGCAAATACCTTAACCTGCAGGGCTGGGAGCTGGCCAGCATTCCGGCCAGCGGCACGCCCGATAAGGAACCCATCAGCAGTGGCCCGTACGTGCTGGCGCCCGGCCAGCTGGTGGTGCTGACCACGCGCCCCGACATCGTGCAGAGCCAGTACCCAACCAACGACCCGGCCGCTTTCCTGCTGCTGCCGGCGCTGCCCACGTTCCCCGACGACGCGGGCACCGTGGCGGTGTACGATTCGCAAAACCGTATTGTGGACCGCTACACGTATAATGAGTCGCAGCACCTGGGCCTGCTCGATTCAAAGGATGGCGTGTCGCTGGAGCGGATTCGGACCGATGGGCCCAGCGCGGCCGGCAACTTCCACTCGGCCGCCAGCGCCGTGGGCTACGCCACACCCGGCCGCCGCAACTCCCAGTACCAGGACGACCCGGGCGGTGACAAGCTCTTTACGCTAGAGCCCGAAGTCTTCACCCCCGACGCCGATGGGCAGCAGGACTTCACCACCCTCAACTACCGCGTCGACCAGACCGGCTACGCGGCCAGCATCACGGTGTATGATGCCCAGGGGCGGCTGGCCCGGCGGCTGGTACGCAACGAAACTATGGCCACAAACGGCTTTTTCCAGTGGGACGGCCTGAACGACCAGGGCCGCAAAGTGCCCATTGGCTACTACGTGCTGCACATCGAGCTGCTGCAGCCCGGCGGCAACAAAAAGGAGTACAAGAAAACGGTAGTTGTCGGGGCGCGCTTTTAAGCGTCAGCTGAATTCTTGTGTAGGTCATGCTGAGTGCAGCCGCAGCATGACCTACTACTTGGTATCTGCTAACCAGAAAAAGTATTCTGATACCACTCCGCCTGAGCTTCATTGGTTCTGTTCAGATTAAACCTTGCCCCAAAACCTGCGTCCAAGCTGCATGACGAACCAACAGCAATTGCAGCATCTGTACTGGCGCGCGGGCTTTGGGCCGCGGCCCGCTGATATTGCCGCGAACCTGAACCCGCGCCGGGCGTTGCGGCAGCTGCGGCACGATTCGGAGGCTTTCCAACCCTTGGAAGGCCCAAAAATTCAGGCGGCGGAAATGCTGGCTATGAGCCCCGTACCCACGCCCGACCTGCGCCAGGACCCGCAGGCGCCGGCGCTGAAAAAGGGCGAGCTGACGCCTCAGCAGCGCAAGGAGCAGAACCGCCAGATTCGGGACGCCTTCTACACGATGAACACCGGCTGGGTGGAGCGCATGGCTACCTCGCCGGCCCAGCTGCGCGAGAAAATGACCTTTTTCTGGCACGGCCACTTTGCCTGCCGTGTGCGCCGCCCCGATGCGGCCTTGCAGCTCAATAACACGCTGCGGCGCCTGGCCCTGGGCAAGTTCGGCGACCTGCTGCTGGCCGTGAGCAAGGAACCGGCTATGCTGCAGTTTCTCAACAACCAGCAAAACCGCAAGCAGCGGCCCAACGAGAACTTCGCCCGCGAGGTTATGGAGCTGTTTACCATCGGGCGCGGGCACTATACCGAGCAGGACGTGAAGGAAGCGGCCCGGGCCTTCACCGGCTGGAGCTACGACGCGCAGGGGCAGTTTGTGTTTCGGGAGCGGCAGCACGACGACGGCCCGAAGACGTTTATGGGCCGCACCGGCAACTTCGGCGGCGAGGATATCCTGAAAATCATTCTGGAGCAGCCCCAAACGGCCGAGTTTCTGACGACCAAGCTTTACCGCTTCTTCGTGAACGACGTGCCGAATCCGACCCATATTCAGCCCCTGGCCAAAGCCTTTTTTCAGAGCGGCTACGACATTGGCGCGCTGGTGGAGCGCCTGTTTGTGGCCGACTGGTTTTACGACGCGGCCAACGTGGGCACCCGCATCAAGTCGCCCATCGAGCTGCTGGCCGGCATCAAGCGCACCCTAGGCGTGGAGCTGCAGGATAAAAGGCCGCTGATTGTATTTCAGAAAGCCCTCGGTCAAACCTTGTTTGAGCCGCCAAACGTGGCCGGCTGGCCCGGGGGCCGCAACTGGATTGACTCCTCCACGCTGCTGTTTCGGCTGCAGCTGCCGCAGGTACTGCTCCGAAACGCCGAAATCAGCATCGCGCTGAAGGAAGACGAAAACGACCTCGACCCGCAGGTAACCAAAGCCGACCGCACCTTCCGGCAGCAGGTGCAGGCCAAAGCCAAGCTGGCCCCGCTGGGCCTGTTGCTGGCCAAAACGCCCGAAGCGGAGCAGCCCGCCGAGCTAAGCAAATTCCTGCTGCAAACGCCCATCCGGCCCGATAATTTGCAGCTGGTACAGCAAGTGGCCCAGAAAGCTCCCGCCGAAGGCCGCCTGCGCACCATGGTTACGAGCCTGCTCAGCTTGCCCGAGTACCAGCTGATGTAAGAATAGAAATCAGAGGTTAGAAGTGAGAAGTTAGCAGAAGGGTATTCACTGCTTAATTCTGTTTGTCAATTCTTGCCGTGACCTGCCTGTCTGAACTATCTGAGCTCTAAGCTCTCAATTCTAAGTTCTCTATCATGCCTACTTCCCGCCGCGACTTTCTCAAAACCTCGGTGCTGGCCAGCTCCCTGCTGTTCGTGCCCAAATTTCTGCACGCGCTGGACGCCCAGGGTGTCCAGACGCTACGTAACTCCAACGGCAAGCGCCTGGTGGTGGTGCAGCTCGGGGGCGGCAACGACGGCCTGAATATGGTAGTACCCTTCCGTAACGACTTGTACTACAAAGCGCGCCCTACGCTGGCCCTCCGGGAGCAAAGCGGCCTGCTAATGCTGGACAAGGACCTGGCCTTCAACCCGGCCATGACCCCGCTCAAAGCCCTCTACGACCAGGGCCAGATGGCCGTGCTCAACAGCGTGGGCTACCCCAACCCCGACCGGTCGCACTTCCGCTCGATGGATATCTGGCAGAGCGGCTCGGCTGCCGACCAGTACGTCACCACCGGCTGGCTGGGCCGCTACCTCGACTCGAGCTGCCCTTCCTGCCAGGTGCCCTACAACGGCCTGGAGGTAGACGACACGCTGAGCCTGGCCATGAAAGGCGAGTTGCGCAAAGGCCTGGCGCTGAAGAATCCGGAGAAGTTTCACCAAGTGACCCAGAACCGGTTTATCAGCCAGGTGAGCGGCAAAACCGGCGGGGGCAGCAGCTCGGAGCTGGATTACCTCTACAAGACGCTGGCCGAAACTACCTCCTCGGCTGACTACCTCTACCAGACGTCCAAGGTGTACAAATCGGCTATTACCTACCCGAACACGGAGTTTGGAAAAAACCTGAAAACCACCGCCGAGCTGATTAATTCCGGTATCGAGTCGCGGGTGTTTTACGTGTCCCTCACCGGCTTCGACACCCACGTGCGGCAGCAGGAGCAGCAGGGCAAATTGCTCGGCGACCTGTCGGGTGGGCTGGGCGCTTTCGTGGACGACCTGCAGAAAAGCGGGCAGCTGAACGACACACTCATCCTGGTTTTCTCCGAGTTTGGCCGCCGCGTGACCCAGAATGCCAGCAACGGCACCGACCACGGCACGGCCAACAACGTGCTGCTGGTGGGCGGCAGTCTGCGCCAAAAAGGCATCGTCAACGATGCGCCCGACCTGCTCAGCCTCGACCAGGGCGACCTGAAGTACCAGCTCGACTTCCGCAGCGTGTATGCCACTGTGCTGCGCGACTGGCTCGGAGCCGACGACAAGGCCATTCTGGGCAGTGAGTTTGCCCGGTTGCCGGGGCTGGTATAAGAGGCATTAAGCACAACCGCTATTCGTTATAAGCTCGTCAATAAGTTCTATTTTTTATTAGCTCGACTATATCCTTTCGATTTTGGGGGCGTACAAAAGTGCAGTAATACCACTTCCAACCTTCAAAACACCGCACCATGAAAGTTATATCACCCCGCATGCACGGCATGCTCGACTACGGCACCATCCTGCTGTTTGCCCTGGCCCCAACGCTCTTCGACCTGGATGGTACCTATGCCACCGTGTGCTATATCCTGGCCGCCGGCTACCTGGCCGTTACCCTACTCACGGACTTTCAGATGGGTATTGCCCACCTGATTTCGTTCCCCATGCACGGGTGGCTCGAGCTGATTAGCGGCCTAGCGCTGCTGGCCTCGCCTTTCCTGTTCGATTTTGCCGATGACAATGAAACGGCCCGTAACTTCTTCATGGCCATGGGCGTCCTGTTCATCGGCACCTGGCTGCTGACCGACTGGCGCGCCGATACCCATACCCAGACGCATGGCCACGGCACGATGATGTCGAACCAGCACTAAGTAAGCTTGCTGTTATCCACAAAAGCCCGGCTACAACGTATTAGTCGGGCTTTTTTGTGAGTAAAATCCTGAAAGTCAGCAAGACTATCCTTCCCGGCAAGGCGTAGAAAAATGACGCTAGCATGTTCCTTTACCTACTTCTGAATCAGCTATGAAAATCCTCTCACCTGCCGCCCACGGCGTAATAGACGTCTGCTTTGTGGTCTTCGTGGCGCTGGCTCCCGTCATGTTCGACCTTGCACCGACCATCGATACAACCTGCTTTGTGCTGGCCGGGGGCTACCTGCTCGTTACGCTGCTGACCAATTACCGCCTGGGCCTGTTGCGGCTCATTCCGTTTCCTGTGCACGGCTGGCTCGATCTGCTCACGGGCCTGGCACTGGTAGCCGCGCCTTTTGTGCTGGGGTTGGGGGCCAATACGGCCGAGCGAAACCTGTTTCTGGGGCTGGGCATCTTCTCCGTCATCGTGTGGCTCCTGACCGATTGGAAGGCCCAGGCCCGCTCCCTGATGACTGACCCCGGCTAGTGGCGTTTCAGGCACAACCCAAAAAAGGCCCGCCCTATGCAAGAACGGGCTTTTTTTTGCCACCTAAGAGCAGGCTAGCGCCGGAAGCTGACGCCCAGGAAATACTCGTGGTCGGAGTCTTTGGTCAGGGCCAAGTGGGTGCCGAAGTCCACAATGAGGTTGTCGCTCAGGTGCAGCTGCGGGCCCACGTTCAGGTTGGCCTGCCAAGCATTCTGCCGCGTGTTCCAGATGCCCACCACCTCGCCGAAAGCCGACAGGAACTCCGAAAACTCGTAGTCGACGGCCGTGCTGGGGGCCAGCATCAGGTAGCGCTGGGTTGCGTCCTGGTCGTAGTCCAAATCACTACGCAGCTGGAACTGCAGGTTGAATTCCTTGCTGAAATCGTGGCTGAAAGGCACTATCAGGCCATACTCCGTTACGCTGTTGCCCACCGTTTTGCCGACGGGCAACCGGACGAAGCCGATGATGGCCAGGGCATCGGGGGTGCCATCTTCGCCAAACACGGTGTGCTTCAGGCGTAGCGTCAGGTCGCCGAAGCCTTGGTGCCGCTCGGTCGGTTGTGGTGGCTGCTCATCGTCCCACTGCTTTTCCCAGGTGTAAGAATCAAACTCGGCCTGCACGTCGGTGTGGGTCAGCAGGCCCAGCTTGAGCATCACATGATTCAGGTAAAAGTCCCGCTCGTGGTGGCCTTTCTCCCGCTTATTGATCAGGCGCAGCAAGTCACTCTCCACCTGAAAGTGGCCTGGGTCGACGGTGAAAGGACTTTCGGAGAAGCCGGGCCGGTCGGGGCGCAGCTCCCGCAGCATGGTGCGCGGCGTCGGCCGAAACAGGGTGTAGCCGGCTTTGGCGGTAATAGAATCGGTATTCTGGGCGGCGGCTACCAGGGGCAACAGGGTGGTCAGCAGGCAGTAGAGGCGTTTCATGCGGGCGGAAGAAATTGTACTATTCAGCCCGCATACGCAGCGGCTTTATTTCCAGTGAATCTTTCTTGTGGAATTTAACACTTTTGCCGTCAAGCACTACAACGTGTAGCGCAGGCCCAGAAACGTGCGCCGACCCTGCACCGGCGCGTAGTTGTACTCAGTATCAAAGGAGTAGCCGTTCGGGTTGTTCTGGTCCACCTGCTTGTCGAAGGGGTCGAAGGCCCGGATCAGCACGTGGCGGGGCAGAAAGTCGAGCAGGTTTTTCAGACCGCCGTAAATTTCCAGGTGCTCCCCCACGCGCTTGGTCAGCTGCACGTTTTGCAGGCTGTACCACGGCGAGCGGGCGGGGCGGTAGTCGTTGGGCTGCACCGGCAGCTGCATGGGCCCGTTCACCTGCCCGGTATAATCGACCACCACACCCAGCCGCGCCAGGGTGTAGCTCACGGCGTAGGTACCGGAAAAAACCGGCGCGTGCAGCTGCGTCACCCGCCGCAATTCCCCGCCGCCTTCGGGCCGCTCCTGCCGGAATACGTCCATCAGCGTGATGCCGGCAATGACTTTCAGGGGCCGGGAGAAGGTGAAATCCGTGTTCAGCGTAACCCCGCGCGACACGGCGTAGCCATCCAGGTTGCGGTACACAATCTGATTCACATTGGTGGTGTAGTCGGGGCTGATTTTGTTGGTAAAATAGGTGTAAAACGCACTGGCATCGACCGTGAGCATGCCCGCGGCGGTAGTAAAGAAGCGCTGGTAGTTCACGTTGGCATTCCAGCTGCGCTCGGGCCGCAGCGCTTCGGGCACGATTACCTGCCGGGCGCCGGTCAGGGCGGCGTGGTCTTCCGTAAACAGGTTTACGACCCGGTAGCCATTGCCCACGCCCACGCGCACCACCTGGCTGTTGTCGGGCCGGCTCCACTTGTAGTTAAGCCGCGGCGACAGAATGCTGCCGTGCACCGAGTTGTAGTCGTAGCGCAGGCCGGCCAGCAGCGTCGCGTTTTCGGTTACCTTCCACTCGTCCTGGGCAAAGATGCCGGGCAGGCTGGTGATGTCGGGCTGGCTGGTGGTTTGGTCGCCGGTGGTGCGGGCCGTGGCGGGTGTGTTGTCGTCGTACCAGGTGTAGCGGTAGGTGGCGCCCAGCAACAAGCTGTGCCGGATGCTCAGGTCGCGGGCCCAGGTGAGCTGGCCAAAGCCCACGCGCTGGGTGGCTCGGTACAGCGTGGTGCCGTAGGCCGAGTTCTGCCGGTGCTGGTTAAACGAGCCGCTCAGCATGAACTTTTGGCCCGCCACCGGCAGCTGGTACTGGCCCAGTAGCTCGTAGCGGCTCGTATACACACTTTCCCCGTAGATACTGTCGCCGCCCCGGAACTCTGGCCGCCAGCCCAGCTGCCCCCCAAACCGGTCTTCGTAGTAGTAGCGCCCGGCCAGGTTGGCACTGCGCTCCTGGGGCCGCTGAAACGACCATTTATTAAACACCGAGGCCCGGTGTTGGGTCGGCAGGTCGGTGAAGCCGTCCTCGTTCACGTCGCGCCGCTGGTTGTAGCCAAACAGGTTGGTGCTGAGTAGGGTAGTAGCCCGCCCGACTTTGGCGGCCGTACCCAAATCCAGGTTCATTTCGCCGTGGGAAGTGCCGAAAGCATCGGCCGAAAAGCGCGGTGCCTTTGCCGGATTCTTGGTAATGACGTTGATCAAACCGCCCACCGCTTCCGAGCCGTAGAGCGTGGAGGCCGGGCCTTTCACCACCTCAATCCGGTCGACCATGCTGTTGGGAATGCCGCTGAGCCCGTACACCGTGGAGAGGGAACTAACGATGGGCATACCGTCAATCAGCACCATCGTGTAGGGCCCTTCCAGACCGTTGATGTGAATGTCGCCGGTGTTGCAGATGTTGCAGTTGAGTTGGGGCCGCACGCCGTTTACCATCGTCAGGTTCTCGAACAGGCAGGCGCTGGGGTTTTTCTGGAAGTAGCGCGGCGTGTAAATCTCCACTGCCACCGGCGACTGGCTTTTGACCACCTCACTCAGCGTTCCGCTCACCACCACGCTGCCCAGCTCGTTGCTGGCGCTGCTCAACGACACATTCAGACTGGCGGTTTGTCCGCTGGTCACGGTCACGGTGCGCTCCGTCGCCAGAAAACCTACCGCGCTGACTACTACCCGCTGCGGGCCGGCCGGCACTTTGGCCAGCGTGAAGCGCCCGTCTTCATCGGCCGTAGTGCCCAGCATAGTGCCTTTCAAGCCGATGCTGGCGAAAGGCACAGCTTTGCCCTCGGCCCGCACCGTGCCTTTCAGGCTGCCCGTCTGAGCCCAGGCGGAAGCGGTGATGAGCAGATAGAATAATGAGAGGAACAGTGGTTTCATATAGCGCAGAATTCAATTTTAGAAATGGCTTTTAATTTTATTTAGACTCGTCTAAAAGTAAGGCCGGTAAAAAGGCGCACAGCCACTGACCGTGCGCCTACGGGCTACTTGAAAAAGGTGGAGTAGAGCAGATATAGGTTCAGAGCGATGATGATGCCCGACACCGTCCAGGCCACTATCTGCAGCAAAGGCCGGTTGGTGAATACGCCCATTTTGGCGCGGCTGCCCGTGAACAATACCAGCGGCACCACCGCAAAGCTGAGCTGCAGCGACAAAATTACCTGGCTGAATACGAGCAGGTCGGCGGTGCCTTTTTCGCCGTAGATAATCGTCACAATCAGGGCTGGCACCACGGCTATGCCCCGCGTAATCAGGCGCCGCAGCCAGGGCTTGAGCTTCAGATCCAGGAAGCCTTCCATCACAATCTGGCCGGCCAGGGTGCCCGTCAGCGTGGAGTTTTGGCCCGAGGCCAGCAAAGCCACGGCGAATACGACGCTGGCCGCCCCGGCACCCAGCACGGGCGCCAGCAGCTTGTGCGCGTCGTTGATGTCGGCTACGTTGAAGAGGCCGTTGCTGTGAAACGCCGCCGCCGCCGTCACCAGGATGGCCGCATTCACGAAGAAGGCCAGAAACAAAGCCACCGTTGAGTCGATGGTGGCAAATTTGATGGCCATGCGCTTGCCGGGCTCGGTTTGCTCAATCTGGCGGGTTTGGACGATGCTGGAGTGCAGGTACAGGTTGTGGGGCATCACGGTAGCGCCCAGAATGCCGATGGCAATGTAGAGCATGCCGGGGTTGGTCACGACTTCCTTCTGTGGAATCAGGCCTTTGGCAATGCCCAGGTAGTCGGGGTGCGACACCAGGATTTCGTAGAGGAAGCAGCCGAAAATGATGACGATAAGGCCGGCCACGATGCTCTCAATCACCCGGAAACCCTTGTTCTGGAAAAACAGCACCACCAGCACGTCCACAATCGTCAGAACCACGCCCCAGGGCAGGGGCAGGCCAAACAGCAGGTTCAGGGCAATGGCCGAGCCGATGACTTCGGCCAGGTCGCAGGCGGCAATGGCAATTTCGCAGAACACCCACAGCACCATAGCCACGGGTTTGGAGTAATGGTCGCGGCAGGCCTGGGCCAGGTCGCGCCCCGTCACGATGCCCAACTTGGCGGCCAGGTGCTGCAGCAGCATGGCAAACAGGTTGGAAATCAGAATCACCGACAGCAGCGTATAGCCGTAGCGCGAGCCGCCGGCAATATCGGTGGCCCAGTTGCCGGGGTCCATGTAGCCCACGGCCACCATCAGGCCCGGACCCCAGAAGGCCATGAGCTTGCGCCAAAACGGGGCGTTAGCCGCCGGAACCCGGATGCTGGCGTATACTTCGCTCAGGGAATTATGCTTGCGTTCCTGCCGCCAGCCCGAGTTGTTGTCGGTCAGGGGAGGGGTAGGGGAAGCTTGTACGAGTGGGGGCATAAGGAATAGAGAATCAAGTAGCTCTACAAAGGAACGAAATTTTTAGGGTAGCCTAAACTATTTTTTAAGCCAATGGAAATACTCATTTAGCTGAAAAAGGTTGCCAGCCGTAGGTAAGTGGGTTTTTTCCCGGACTTTTGCGGGCCCTATCGGGCTTTTCCACCTTCGCTATGACTTTTACCCAATCCAAGAACCGTCTTGGCTTATTGTCGCTCGTTGTCAGCGTGGGGCTGGTAGCCATTAAGTTCTACGCGTATTTTCTCACCGCGTCGCAGGCCGTGCTGACCGACGCGCTGGAGTCGATTATCAACGTGTTTACCAGCGGCTTCGCGCTGTACAGCCTGTACTTGTCCGACCAGCCCAAGGACGAAAACCACCCCTACGGCCACGGCAAGGTGGAATACCTATCGGTTGGTTTCGAGGGCGCCCTGATTCTGATTGCCGGGGTATATATCTTTTACAGCGCCGTAATGGCCATTCTGCACCCGCACACCGTGGCCCGGCCCGATACGGGTATGTACCTGCTGGCGGCCACGGCGGTGGTAAACTTGGTTGTGGGCTTTCTGCTGGTCAGCTCGGGCAAGAAGATGAACTCGGTGGCTTTGGTCGGCGACGGGCAGCACCTGTATATAGATGCCCTGAGCACCCTGGTGTCGTGCGTGGCGCTGGTGCTGGTCATCTTCACCGGCAACGTGCTCTTCGACGCCGGCGCGGCCTTGCTGCTGGGCGTGTTTATCGTGGTGAACGGCTACCGCATGGTGCGCCGCTCGGTGTCGGCCCTGATGGATGAATCGGATGTGGCCACCGTGGAGCAGGTCATTGCCGAGCTGCAGCGCCACCGCCTGCCCCCGTGGATTGACGTGCACAACTTGCGCGTGCTGCGCTACGGAGCCAACCTGCACATCGACTGCCACATGCAGATGCCCTACTACTTCAGCCTGGAGGAAACCCACAACGAGCTGAACCGCATTGAGGGCCTGATCAAGCAGCGCTTCGACGTGGAGGTGGAAATGTTCGTGCACGCCGACCCCTGCACGTTTGCCGCCTGCTCGCTGTGCCACATGCCCGAGTGCCCGGTGCGCCAGCACGCCTTCGCCCACGAAGTGCCTTGGACGCTGACCAACGCCGTGAAAAACGAGCGGCACCGCCTGGGCTAGGCTGCCCAAGCAGCTCCGGCAAGAGCATAAAAAAGGCGCTGCGGGTTACGCAGCGCCTTTTTAGTTGGCCAGATAATCCGCTACCTGTTAGCGGGCCAGCTCTACCCAGCCTTTGGTGGTTTTGCCATCCTTGCCGGTGAGCAGGTAATAATAAGTGCCGGCGGGCTGGTCTTTGCCGTCCCACTCACCCTTGTAGTTGGAGTACTCCTTAATGAGGCGGCCCCAGCGGTTAAAGATCTGAATCTTGCTGCCCTCTTCGTCGGCCGTCAGCACGAAGTTGTCGTTGATCTTGTCGCCGTTGGGGGTAAACATGTTCGGAATGTCGCGCACGTCAATCATCGTCACTTTTTCGCTGGTAGTGCACTGGGCACCGGCTATGGTGCTGTAGATGCTCATCTTGATGGCATACTGTCCGCCTTCGCGCAGGATCAGCTCGGCCGGGTCAAACTTGCGCGAGAAGATTGTTTCCTTCTCGTTCACGGCGTTGCCTTTGCCGTCTTTCAGGCGCTGGTACGTCCAGCGGACACTGTCTTTGGCGGCCACCGCATTGGCAGTCGTATTCTTGAAGGTGAAGATACGGGCCTGAATGTTGGTCCGGCCGCTGTTGTCGCCGCGGCTGCTGGTCGAGAAGTTGGCCGTCAGCGTCGCGCCTACGCGCACCAGCACCGAAGCCGTGTCGGAGCAGGTGCCCTCCCGGAAGTCCTGGCCCAGGATGCGCACCTTGTAGCGGGTCGTTTTGGTGGGCTTCACAGTGATGGTCTGCTTACCCAGGTCGGCGGTAGCCAGGCCATCGGCAGCCTCCCAGCGGTAGCCGTAGCTGGCCGTGCGCAGGCCCACGGAGTCGGGGCGGTAGGGCGTGGCGGTGAGAGCCACGGAAGCACCGGCGCAAATTACGGGGTTGGCCGAGGTAGCCAGAACTTTGGCGAAGTTGCCCTTCTCAATCTTGAGAACAATGGTCCGGAACTGAATGCCCTTGAACGGACAGCCGTTGTCCTCAATCTTGAGCGGAATCCGGTAGGTTCTGCCTTCAAACAACACGTCGGGCTGAATGCGCAGGATGCCGGCCGGGGCCTTGGTGCCGTTGCCTACCAGCTGAAAGGTAGCTACGTCGGAAGGCAGGTAGGTAGGCTTGGCCAGGGTGGGCGTCGGCGGGTCCAGCTCGGGGTACGACACGGTCAGGATGTCGCCGGGGTTCGGGTCGCTGAAGCGGAAGCGGACTTCGGTGTAGTTACAGGTGTAGGCCGTAACGAAGGTGGAGTCGCGGGAGTTGACGATTTTAACCCCCGACTTGTCGAAGCCGGTACCCACGGGTGGCGTGGGCTGGTTGTTGTTGTTGCAGTCGATAACGACCATCATCATGTCGCGGCGCACCTGGCCTACCTTGTGGTAGATTTTCTTGCCCGCTGCGTCGGTGAAGCGCCGATATTCCGTTACCTGCCCTACTACTACATACTTGTTTTCGGCCGAGTTGATGGCCGGGTTGTAGAAGGACGGCGTGAAAGTGAAGCTACCCTGGGCCGCGTTGAAGTTGAAAGCCGGCGTGGCGGTTTTCAGCGGGCAGGCCCCCGTCACGTTAAAGGACGAAATCGGGTACGTTGCACTATAGGTACCCTGGTTGTTGACAATGTAAGCGCCGCAGGGGGCACCGTTGGGGGGCGTCAGGTCGATGAAGCGGCCTACGGTGGTGTAGGAGCGGAAGGTGTTGGGCTCGTTGCAAGCCAGCAGGGGGTTGGCCAGGGAGTATACCAGGGAGTCGCCGTCGGGCTCGGTGGCCGAGAACGTAACGGTACGCTCCTGCTGGTAGCAGACGAACGGAATTGGAATGTCGAGGGCCTGGTACTGGGCCGAGGTATTCTGAATAATCTGGTTGCCGGGCAGCAGGCTGTTCAGCCGGGCTTCGTAATACAGGTCGCCGTTGCCCAGGTTGATGTTGGCCACGGCGGGGCGGGCGTTTAGGGTCACGCTCAGAATCCACTCGGCAGCTGGGGGCAGCGTCACGGTTACTTCGAAGGTGCCTTTCTGGTAGTTGGTCCGCAGGCCGCTGCCGCACTGGCTGGCGCCCCCGGGCGTGTTGGCGCAGTAGGGGCTGCCCGCTTCGGGGTTGCCTACCAGGGTCATGGCTACGGACGAGCCGCCGGTGCAGCCCGTGGTACGGTAGTCCAGCTCCGGGTTGATGCTGCTGAAGGCGGCGCCGCCGCAGTCGCGGAACACAGTGAGGGAAACCTTGTAGCGGTTATTGCCCAGGGCTTCGTAGGTGAGCTGCCCGCCCTGAATGTGGGTAGCGTTTGCGCTTGATATCCCAATCAGCGAAATGCACCAGGCAACTACAAGAAAGTAGGAGGCATGTAAAAGTTTCTTCATGTACTAGAGAAGAGTTAGAAAGATAGGAAAAGGAGGCGGGGGTGGGAAAAACGCTGCCGTAAGATAGAAGTAATTTGTTTTATGAGTATAAAAAAGTGATGTTACATCCGGTTAAGATCAATAATTGAACAAAAAAAGGATAGAATAAATAGAATTACGCCAAGCTGATTTCACTATTCAAAAACTCCGTCTTAGATTTAGGACACCAGGGAGTGGGTTAAGTTACATACTTACGCCTCCCTCCAGCGAATGAGAACCCACCTGTTTACCAGTTTTTCTCTTTTCACCCCATCTTACTAGTTGATGATGAAAAAACCTTTACGCCTGATGGCTAATCGTATAACTGGCTGTGCCCTTGCGCATAGTGTCCGGTGGCGAGGAGCTTTACTTTTCCTGCTGAGCCTCTGGCTCGGTCTGGCCGCCCCGGCCAGAGCCCAGGTCGACACCTATACCTTTGCTCCGTCGCAGGGAACGTTCACGCCCATCAGTGGTGGAACGGTCGTGGCCGGCATGGCAGCCGATACTTACCTGTCGAGCGCCATTCCTTTAGGATTTAGCTTTGTTTTCGATGGCGCCACCTATACCCAGGTGAAGGCATCTTCTAACGGCTGGCTGTCCTTTAACACGGCCGGAACGACCAACCATTCGGGTACGCTGGCGGCGGCTCCCGCTGCCACCCGCCCCCTGATTGCTGCCCTGCTCGACGACCTAGATGGCAACCCGACCGGTGCTACCGCAACGGGCACGTATATCACGACGGGTACTGCGCCCAACCGTGTGTTCACCTTTGAATGGCTGAACTGGGAATGGCGCTGGAATGTGAATACCGGCCCGGTATTGTCCTTTCAGGTGAAGCTCTACGAGGGCAGCAACCGGGTTGAGATGGTCTATCGTCAGGAGACGGTGGCTACCAACGCTACGGCTACCCTGGGTGCTTCCATCGGTCTGGCGGGCCTGGGAACGGGCAGCGGCTCCTACCTTTCGCTGAGTGATGCCACGGCCGCACCCACGGCCAGCTCTACTACCGAGAATACCAACATCAACACCAAGCCGGCTACCGGCCAGGTTTATGCCTTCACCCCGGCGCCGCTGGCCGCCTGCCCGCAGCCGCGCAGCCTGAGCGTATCGGCTTTCACCAACACGACGGCCACGCTGAACTGGGCTTCCGCCGGCACGGGCACCTACACCATTCAGTACGGGTTGTCGGGCTTCACGCCCGGCTCCAGTGCCGCTACTACCGTAACGTCGACTACCAACTCGGTTTCCATCTCGGGCCTGACGCCCAGCACCGGGTATGACTTCTACGTAACCCAAAACTGCGGTGCCAACGGCAACAGCCTCATTAGCGCCGTCGCTTCGTTCACGACCCGCGCCGTAGGGCCGCCGAATAATGATAACTGCGCCGGTGCTGTAACGCTGACGCCAGAAATTGCTAACACGGCCTGCAGCGCCGCTACCAACGGCACCGTGGAAGGCGCTACGGCCACGGCTGGCCTGGCCACGCCCGTGGGCACCGCCGACGACGACGTGTGGTACAAATTCACGGCTACCAGCACCACTCATACCGTTACCCTGACTGGCTCGGGCGACTACGTGCAGGAATTACTGTCGGGTACCTGCGCCAGTCCGGTATCGGTGGCCTTCTCCGACCCCAGCGTGAAGGTGTATACCGGCCTGACGGTAGGCACTACTTACTTAGTGCGGGTGTATTCCTACGCCGCTACGCTGCCTACGGCCGCCGCGGCCGCCTTCACCATCTGCGTAACCACGACGACGGCTCCCAACAACGATGCCTGTACCAGTGCTGTAACCCTGACGCCCGAAGCGCCGAATGTGGCCTGCAGCGCCGCTACCAACGGCACCGTGGAAGGCGCCACGGCCACGGCTGGCCTGGCCGCCCCGGTGGGCACGGCTGATGATGACGTGTGGTATAAGTTCACCGCTACCAGTCCCGTACACACCATCACGCTGACTGGCTCGGGCGACTACGTGCAGGAGCTGCTGTCAGGTACCTGCGCCAGTCCTGTATCGGTAGCCTTCTCCGACCCCAGCGTTCGGACCTACACCGGCCTGACGGTGGGTGCCACTTACCTGGTGCGCGTGTACTCCTACAGTTCTACGCTGCCTACGGCCGCCGCAGCGGCCTTCACCATCTGCGTCACTACTTCGGCTGTTCCCGGTAATGATGCCTGCGCCAATGCTGTGACCCTGACGCCTGCCGCCCTGAACGCGGCCTGCACCTCGGCTACCAACGGCACCGTGGAAGGCGCCAGCGGCACGACCGGCCTGGCTACGCCTTTTGGCACGGCCGATGACGACGTGTGGTACAAGTTCACCGCGACCGGTGCCAGCCATACCATCACCCTGACCGGCACGGGTAACTACGTGCAGGAAATCCTGTCGGGTACCTGCGCGGCTCTAGTTTCGGAGGGCTTCTCGGACCCCAACGAGCGGACCTATAATGGCCTGACGGTAGGCGCTACCTATTATGTGCGCGTGTACTCGTCCGGCTCGACGCCACTGCTTGCGCCAGCGGCCAACTTCACTATCTGCATCACTACGCCTACGGTACTGGTGCCCCCGGCCAACGATGAGTGTGCCGCGGCTGTAACCCTGACGCCTGAGGCGCTGAACGCCGCTTGCTCGGCCGCTACCAATGGTACGCTGGAAAATGCTGGCTCTACGGCTGGCTTGGCCACGCCAGTGGGCACCGCCGACGACGACGTGTGGTACAAGTTCACCGCGACCGGCGTTACGCATACCATCACGCTGACCGGCACCGGCAACTACGTGCAGGAACTTCTGTCGGGTACCTGCGCCAGCCTGGCTTCCGTGGGCTTCTCGGACCCCAACGAGCGGACGTACAATGGCCTCACCGTTGGTACTACCTATTATGTACGCGTGTACTCCTCCGGCTCGACGCCAGTAGTAGCTCCGGCTGCGGAGTTTACCATCTGCGTAACGACGCCCACGCCAATTTTGCCGCCCGCCAACGACGAGTGCGCTGCTGCCGTAACCCTGACGCCAAGCGCCACGACAACCTGCACGGCTGCTACCAGCGGAACCCTGCAGGCTGCCGGTGCTACGGTTGGCCTAGCTGCCCCGGTGGGCACCGCCGATGATGACGTGTGGTACAAGTTCACGGCTACCAATACCACCCACATCATCTCGCTGACCGGCTCGGGCGACTATGTTCAGCAGGTGCTTTCGGGTACGTGCGGCGCGCTTACCTCCGTTGCCTTCTCTGACCCCAGCGTTCGGACCTACACCGGCCTGACGGTGGGTACTACCTACTATGTGCGCGTATATTCCTACAGCGCCACCATTCCTACGGCCGCCGCGGCTGCCTTCACCATCTGCGTAACTACGCCGCCGCTCAACGATGACCCCTGCGGTGCCATCACCATCGCAGTGGCCGCCGGCTGCGCTTCGCCCACTCAGGGAACGAACGAAGCGGCTACCACCACTACGCCGGTCGGCTACACCAACCCCGGCTGCGGTATTGCCGCTTCGCCTATCGATGTGTGGTTTAAATTTACCACGGCCGCTTCGGGTACGGCCAGCACGGCTGTCAGCATCATTTCTACCGGTACTCCGGCGGGGCAGGTGCGCGTCTTCTCGGCTGCTACCTGTGCGGGGCCCTTCACGCAGGTAGGCTGCAAGTTTAATGCTACGGCTACGGCCGGCACGCTGGATCTGTCCGGGCTGACGCCTAGCACCACCTACTACATTTCGGTATCGGGCTATTCGTCCAGCAGTGCCACGGGGGCCTTTACCCTGTGCATAACGCCTCCCCCAACCTGCGTAGCTCCTGCGGGCCTGGCTGTTTCGGGTGTCACCCAGACGGCGGCTACCCTGAGCTGGTCGGTTTCGGCCGGCACGGGTCCTTTCACGGTTGAATATGGTCCGGCCGGCTTCACGCCCGGCTCGGCTCAGGGCACGGTTGTTACCACGACGACGGCTTCCCTGAGCCTGACCACCCTGACGCCCGGCACCAACTACCAGTTCTACGTAACCCAGAACTGCGGTGGCGCCAGCGGCAACAGCCTGCGCTCCGGTCCGGTGGCCTTCTCGACGGTGGCCCCACCGCCAGCCAACGATGAATGCGCCACGGCTACTACCATTGCCGTTCAGCTGGGTGGCAGCTGCACCACGCGCATCGTGGGCACCAACGCAGGTGCTACGGGCTCCACTGGTGCTCCGGCGCCAGGCTGCTCGAGCTACCTCGGTGGCGACGTATGGTACCGGGTAGTGGTGCCCGCCACGGGCAGCATCATTGCCTCTACCGATTCGGTGGCTGGCAGCGTAGTAGACGATACCGGCATGGCCATCTATTCCGGCGCGTGCGGTACCCTCACCCTGGTAGATTGCGACGACGACGCTGGCACGGGCAACTTCTCGCTGATTGAGCTCAGCGGCCGCACGCCCGGCGAAGTGCTCTTCATCCGGGTGTTTGAGTACGGCAACAACGAGTTTGGCCGCTTCAAGCTGTGCGTGCGTTCCAACACGACCTGCCCGGCTCCGGTGGGCCTGAACGCCTCGGCCGTAGCCTCGAACAGCGCCCGTCTCAACTGGGCCGTAACCGACCCCATTGCCGGCGCGACGTTCAACGTAGAATACGGTCCGCAGGGCTTCACGCCCGGCTCTTCGGCCGGAACCCGCCTGACGGGCCTCACCGGTACCTTCGTGGACGTGACCGGCCTGACGCCCAGCACCGAGTATTGCTACTACGTGTCGCAGAACTGCGGTACCAGCGGCGCTACGGCCGGCGTAAGTGCTCCTGCCGGCCCGGTGTGCTTCACGACGCCAGCACTGGTGCCCGCCAACAACGATGTGTGCGGCGCCATTACGCTGCCAATCGTTATGAACAGCTGCTCGCCGGTAACAGCTACCAACGTGGGGGCTACTACCAGCGCGCCAAACGGCTACGTGAACCCCGGCTGCACCACATCGAATGCGCCGAAAGACGTATGGTTCACGATGACGACCGGTAACGGCAGTGCATCCATGCCAATACAGTTCACGACTACGGGTAACCCCGCTGGTCAGGTACGCATCTTCACGGCGGCCTCGTGCTCGACGTCCATGACGCAGGTAGCGTGCCGCGCCAGTGCTGGTAACAACCAGACGGTGGGGTCATTTACGGTCAACCTGACGCCCGTCACGAAATACTACGTGATGGTAGCGGGCTGGGGCTCAAACGATGCCACTGGTGCCTTCACCATCTGCGCCCAGCAGGTTGTGTCGAGCAACACGAAGGAATTGCCCGGCGGAGAGGTTAGCGTATTCCCGAACCCAAGCAACACGGGCGCCGTTACGCTGCGCATCCGCGGGGCGGAGCAAACCAAGATGGTACACGCTACGCTGCTGAACACCCTTGGGCAGCAGGTACTGGCCCAGGATGTAGCCGTGCAGGCCGGAGCCGTAGAGGCGCCGCTGTCGGTGAAAGGCCTGGCCACGGGTATCTACACGCTGCGCGTGAAAGTAGGCGAGTACACCATCACCCGCAAAGTAGTGCTGGAATAGGTAAGCCCGGCTTACCGACCCTACAAAAAAGGGGCTGCGGATTCCGCAGCCCCTTTTTTATGTCTGTTCAGTTCATCCTTACCGCACAACCAGCTGCTGGGTGTAGGTGGTGCTACCCGCCTGGGCCCGCACAGCATACAGGCCCGGTGCCAGACTCCGCAGGTTAAGCTGCAGCTCGTTCTGGCCCGCCGTAAACGGCGTGGTTTGCATCACGCGCCCCAGGGCATCTACTACTGTGGCTTGTCCGGCCGCGGCCGTCGTCACCGGGAAGCGCATCATCACCGTGCTTTGAGCGGGATTGGGCCACAGACTGAGCTTGAGGGCTTTGGCGGCAGCGGTGGTTGAGGCCGGCAGAAAGGCGCGGTTTTCCAGCATCAGAATCTGGTCGGTGGGGCCGCCGGTGCTGTTGCTGGTACCAACGTAGATTTTGCCCTGCGGCGACATACAGATAGACCGCAGCCGCCCGAAGGTGGTGAGGTAGCTGTTTTCGGTGGCCAGCACGTCGGTGGTGGCGCTGATGGGCATCTGCACCAGTTTGGAAGCTTTCAGGGTGGCCATCAGCAGGCTGTTGCGCCACTCCGGAATAGCGGGGTGGTCGTAGTAGATGAGGCCGGCGGTAGCAATGGTCGGTGTCCAGACGCGCAGGGGCTCCCGCACGTTGTTGGCCGAGCAGAAGGTTTGCTCGCTGGGCAGGTTGCACAAGCCTTCCACGTTGGGCCAGCCGTAGTTGCGGCCCGCTTCAATCAGGTTGATTTCATCGTCGTTGTTAGGGCCGTGCTCCGAGCTGTAAACCTTGCCGTTCGTTGCCCGCACCAGGCCCTGCGGATTGCGGTGGCCCCGGGTGTACACCAGGCTGCCGGGCGTGGGGTTGTTGGCCGGCACGGTGCCGTCCAGGTTCAGGCGCAGAATCTTGCCGTTGAGCGAAGCCGGGTTCTGGGCTTCGGGCAGCAGCTGGGCGTCGCCGGTAGTCATCAGCAGCGTGCGGTCGGGCAGAATCAGCAGGCGCGAGCCGCTGTGGGTAGTGGTAGCCGGGATGTTGCCCAGCAGCACCAGGGGGCTGCTCAATGTGCCGGCCGCCGCGTTGTAGGTATAGCGCACCAGCTTCTCTTTCAGGCCACCCTCGGTGTAGTTATACACGATGTAGACGTAGGGCGAGGTGCTGAAGTCGGGGTGCAGAACCATGCCCAGCAGGCCGCTTTCCCCGGTGGGCGTCACGTCGGGCACGGTCAGCAGGGCCGTGAGCTGCCCGGTAGCCGGATTCACGCGGCTGATGCGCCCCCCGCGCTCCGTCATCCAGATGAAGTTGTCGGGCCCCCAGATCAGCTCCCACGGAATGGCCAGGTTCGTGGTCAGCGGCGTGACGGAAACGGTGGTGGCCCCCACCGAAAAGGTCGTGGTTTGCGCCGAAGCCGAAGCGGCCCCGGCCAGCAGCGCGCCAGCGGTGAGAAGTGCGGCAAAACATTTCATAAGTAAATAGCTGAAGGTGAAAGAATAAGGCGTTGAATAAACTAACGTGACCAGGGCCGCTAAGGATTAGCTTGCGGGAGAATTCCAGGCCGGTAGCTTTGTGGCAGGCCCCTGCAGGGGCGTCAGACAGCTTTCTTCCCGGCTTTTCACCTGCTTTCCTATGGCGTCCTTCGTCGAGCACCAGCACCCGCAGCACTTCCGCATCAGCACCGACCCGGCCCGGCTCGATGTGGCGGCCATTCACCGCTACCTGGCCGAAGACTCCTACTGGGCCCGGAACATTCCGCGCGCAACGGTGGAGCGGGCCATTGAGCACTCCCTCAACTTCGGCCTGTATGCCCCCGATGGCCGCCTGGCCGGCTTCGCGCGCATCGTGACCGACTACGCCACTTTTGCCTGGCTCTGCGACGTATTCGTGCTGCCCGAGTTTCGGGGCCGGGGCCTCTCGAAGTGGCTGATGGAATGCGTGTGGGCCCACCCCGAGCTGCAGAACCTGCGGCGCAAGATGCTGGCCACCCTCGATGCCCACGGCCTGTATACGCAGTTCGGCTTTGTACCCCTGCCCACGCCCGAGCGGTTTCTGGAAATCCGCAATCCGAACCCGTACGGCATAGCAACGGCCAATTAGGCCGCCGTCGTCCGGCAGGTAACAGTGGCTTACAACAGAAACCCCACCGCCCATGACTCCCACCACGTTAGAAGCCCGCTGGCAGCAGCTCAATGCCAGACTCGGGGTACCGGAGGCACTGCGTGATACTACCTTCCGGCAGCTGGCCGCTGCTTACGAGGGCTCAGGCCGGCACTACCACACGCTAACCCACATTCGCACCCTGCTCGAAACCCAGGCCCAGCACCCGGAGCCCCTGCACGACCCCGAGGTGGTGCAGCTGGCCGTCTGGTTTCATGATGCCGTGTACAACCCCCTGCGCGACGACAACGAAGTGCGCAGTGCCCAGCTGGCCCAGGAGTTTATGGCCAAAACCAGCCTGCCCGCCGAGCGGCGGCAGCGTGTGGTCTTCCTGATTGAGCGCACCAAAGACCACACCCAGCCCCAGCCCGCCACCGATACCGACCTGCACTTTTTCCTCGACGCCGACCTGCAGATTCTGGGCGCTGCCGAAGCCGACTACTGGCAGTATGCCCGCCAGGTGCGGCAGGAATACCGGCTGGTGCCCGACATCCTGTACCGGCGGGGCCGACGGCAGGTGCTGGAAAAGCTGCTGCTAACCCCGGTGCTCTACCAAACGCCCGGGTTTCGGCAGCGCCTCGATGCCGCTGCCCGCCTCAACCTGCAGGCCGAGCTGCGGCAGTGGGAGAAAGGCGGCTTGTAAGGTCGGCGGCCAGCGGGTTTGACGCAATGCGGCTAGTGTCTGCAACGTGGTTCGGCGGCGCGTGTCCTTGCCGGAAGCTTGTGTATTTTGCAGCCTACTCCGCTTTTTCCCCGTTCCTGATGCGCTTCACTTCTACTTTGCCCGTGCTGGCGGTGCTCTTACCCGCTGCCGCCGCGGTGGCCCAGACCCAGCCGGCTCCGTCGGCCACCACCCTGACCGTTGAAAAAATCATGCGCGACCAGGCGCAGTGGATTGGCAGCTCGCCCACCAACGTTGGCTGGAGCGAGGATGGCAAGCGCATCTACTTCAACTGGAACCCCGAAAAGGCCCGCCGCGACTCGCTCTACTCGACTACGCCCGCGGGCGGGGCCATTCGCAAAGTCAGCTTGGCCGAGCAGCGCGCCCTGCCGACCATGAACGGCGACTACGACCGGAAATACGCCCGTAAGGTGTACGAGAAAGACGGCGACATTTTCCTGCTCGACCTTAAATCGGGGAAGGCGCGCCGCGTGACGCGCACCGCCGAGCGGGAAACCGACCCGGGCTTTGCCCTCCAGGATAAGCTCATCAGCTACACCCGGGCCGGCAACCTCTACACCTGGGACCCGGCCACCGGCGAAACCGTGCAGCGCACCGACTTCCGCCGCGGCAGCCGCCCCGGCAACGGCCAGCCCACCGACAAGGCCGAGAAGTTTCTGCGGGCCCAGCAGCTGGCCCTGTTCGACGTTATCAAGCAGCGCGACCAGGACCAGAAAGCCCGGCAGCGCCTGCAGAAGGCCGTGGCCCGGCTCAATCCCAAGGCCATCTGGCTGGGGCAGAATACGGTTGAGAATATCCAGCTCAGCCCCGATGGCCGCTTCGTAACCTACCGCTTGGCCCAGGAGCCGGCCGGGGAGAAAGTAGCCCTGGTGCCCAGCTTCGTCACGGCCTCGGGCTTCACTGAAGACCTCTCGACGCGCACCAAAGTAGGCGCTCCGCAAACGGCTTATGAGCTGGGCATCTACGACATTGGCCGCGACACGACCTTCGTGCTGGGGTATAAAGAGCTGAAGGGCCTCGATGAGCAGCCCGCCTACCGCAAGGAATACGCCCTGCCCGCCACAGCCCCCGTAACGGCCGCCGACGACAAAAACGGCCCGAAAAAGGACAAGCCTTCCACCGAGCTGCGCCGCGTAGAGCCCTACGGTCCGTACTGGTCCGAAAACGGGCAGCACGCCTTCCTCGTCATCCGGGCCACCGACAACAAGGACCGTTGGATTGTCAGCCTGGACCCGGCCACCCAGAAAATTAGCTTGCTCGACCGGCAGCACGACGACGCCTGGATCAACGGGCCCGGCATCGGCTACGGCCCCGGCAACGTGGGTTGGTTGCCCGACAACAAGCATTTGTGGTTTCAGAGCGAGGAAACCGGCTACTCTCACCTCTACACCGTGGACGTAACCAACGGCCAGAAAAAGGCCCTGACCAGCGGCAACTTCGAAGTGCAGAAAGCCCAGCTCAGCCGCGACAAAAAGCTGTGGTACCTCACGGCCAACAAAACCCACCCCGGCGAGCAGCACTTCTACCGTATGCCCGTGGACGGCGGCCCCATGACCCAGATTACGACCATGACCGGGGCCAGTGAGGTGACGATGTCGCCGGATGAGAAGACCCTGGCCGTGCGCTACAGCTACACCAACAAGCCCTGGGAGCTGTATGTGATGCCCAACAAGCCCGGCGCCAAAGCCCGGCAGATTACCAGCTCCCTCACCGACGAGTTCAAGAGCTACCCCTGGCGCGACGCGGAAATCGTGACCATCAAGGCCCGCGACGGCGCCGACGTGTATGCTCGCCTCTACCGCCCCGCCAAAGCGGAAGCCCAGGGTCCGGCCGTTATTTTCGTGCACGGCGCCGGCTATTTGCAGAACGCCCACAAGTGGTGGAGCCAGTACTCCCGCGAATACATGTTCCACAACCTGCTCGTGGACCGCGGCTACACGGTGCTCGATATTGACTACCGCGGCTCGGCCGGCTACGGCCGCGACGTGCGCACCGGCATCTACCGTTACATGGGCGGCAAAGACCTCACCGACCAAGTAGATGGCGCCAAGCTGCTGGCCGAGAAATACGGCGTCAGCCCCCAGCGCATCGGTATCTACGGCGGCTCCTACGGCGGCTTCATCACGCTGATGGCCATGTTCACCCAGCCCGACGTGTTCAAGGCCGGGGCCGCGCTGCGCTCCGTAACGGACTGGGCCCACTACAACCACGGCTACACCGACAACATCCTCAACTCGCCCTACAACGACAGCATTGCCTACGCCCGCTCGTCGCCCATCTACTACGCCGATGGCCTGAAGGGCGCCTTGCTCATGTGCCACGGCATGGTCGATACCAACGTGCACTTCCAAGACATCGTGCGCCTGAGCCAGCGCCTGATTGAGCTGAAAAAGGAGAACTGGGAGCTGGCCGTGTATCCCGTCGAAGACCACGGCTTTGTGGAGCCTTCCTCCTGGACCGACGAGTACAAGCGCATTCTCAAGCTGTTCGAAACCAACCTGCGGCCCGGTGCTTCCTCGGCCGCCGGCAGCAGCGGCGGAAATTAAGCTGGCTTTTAACCAGGAAAAGCCCGGTTCTGCAAGGACCGGGCTTTTTTGTGTCCGATTATATAATAATAGGCTAATATTTGTTCCCGATATTGCCCGCAAACCACTTCCTCCACTTCCTTCCTTTTCCTGTCCTTTCTTCCCTCTTTCTATGAGTCTGTACTACCAACCCTCCAAGCGGATAACCCTCGGCGGAATTCTGGGCTTTGTGCTGGTCGGCGCCGCGGCGGCCTTCGGGCTGGCCTTTGCCTACGTGTACGCCACCTGGTACATTCCCTTTATCTACATCAACGTGGTGCTCACCCTAGGCTTCGGGGCGCTGCTGGCCTACGCGGTCAAGCGCATGACCACCGTGGGCAAGCTGCGCAATCCGGCCCTGGTGGGCTGGCTGGCGCTGGCCGTGGGTTTGTGGGCGTGGTACGTGCAGTGGGCCGTATACCTGACGCTGCTCAACGGGGCCGGCGAAACGGAATATGCGGGCCACCGGTTTTCGATAACCCACACGTCCTTCGAGACGGACACCTTCCTGGGTATTATCACCCGCCCCGACTTGGTGCTGGCAATGCTGCCCCGCCTGGCCGAAGACGGTATCTGGAGCATCTTCACGGTGAAGGTCAGCGGGTTTCTGCTGTACCTGGTCTGGTTTGCCGAGCTGGCCATCCTGCTGGTTTTCCCCTGGATTGTGGCTCATGCCGAAGCCGCTACTCCGTTCTCCGAGCGGGCCGGGCAGTGGGCCGAAAAGCTCACCTTTCCGCAGCCCGCCGCCGCTTTCTCCGACCCCGACGCTACTAAAGCTGCCCTCGAAGCCGCCGACTGGAGCCACCTGCAGCCGCTACCCGCCGAGGAAATCACTAATTCCTTTGGCCGCCTGCACCTCTTCCACGCTCCCCAGGACGAGGACTGCTGCTACCTCTCGCTCGAAAACGTGACCATCGAAGTCGACGACAAGGGCAAGTCCAGTGAGAAGGCAACTGATGTGCTCCAGTACCTGCAGGTTTCGCCCCAGGTCTGCCGCGACCTGCACGCCCGCTTCGGGACGGCCCCCGTGCCCGCGGAAAGCGTCACCGCTGGCTAATTATAAGTGAAGACAGAAGCCTGCTACTCCCGGCAGGCTTTTGTCTTCACTGACTATTCAGTGCCGGTGCGCAGGTCGTCGGGGTCGGGGCGGTGTTCGAGCAGGTCGCCGGGCTGGCACTCCAGCACTTGGCAGATAGCGGCTAGGGTGCTGAACCGGATAGCCTTGGCCTTGCCGCTTTTCAGAATGGAGAGATTCGCCAGCGTGATGTTGACGGCGGCGGCCAAGGTGCTCAGCGACATTTTGCGCCGGGCCAGCATCACGTCCAGATTTACAATAATGGGCATATCAAACGGTCAGTTCGGCTTCCTGCGCCATCACGACGCCCCGCTGGTACACGGCCGCAATGACCAGCAAAACTAAGCCGAATTTCCAGGCTCCGATTTCCGGACCCACATCCACCAGTATATACTGGGCCACGCTACCCTGGTGGCCCGGCATCGGCACGGGCGGTACCAGCTTGGCCAGAAGTATCCGGGCCAGGTACTGGTAAAGGTCGATACCTATTATCAGCAAACCCAGCCAACGGATGCGCCGGGCATTCTTCTCCGTAAAGGGCGACTCAATCCGCATCTCGTTCAGAATGCGGTACAGCAGCATGCCCGTGAGCATGGAATACAGCATCAGCGGCAGTGAGCCGCGTCCCCCGGCTGAGGAGTTCAGAACCCCCAGCAGTTCCAGAACCACCTTTTTACCCCAGTTGTGCTCTATATATTTCAGCGACAGCCGCTCCGTGAGTGGCACTAGGCGGTGCGCGTTCGGCTGCTTGCTGGCTACCAGGGAATCGTAGCCCGGCATGCCGAGCTGCCCGTTCTGCGGCGCCCGCACCTGCAGCGTCACGGAAGCCATACTGTAGTCGCGGCGCAATGTTGAGAAACTAAAGGTCAGGTAAATAATGATGCCCAGAGCCGATAAGGTGTACTGGGCTGCCGCTAGCCACCGGACCAGGCGTAGAAAGGGCGGGAGGGAGGTATAGGTAGAAGCCATAAAGGATTGATTAGAGGTTATTCAAAAGAAGGAGGATTATTATTGATAAACAATAATTTTTAATTGCTTAACAGAAATAAATTACCGCTAGGCAGTAAACAGCAGAAGTTGTGGCTTCTCGCCAACAGCTTATGTTTGATGTTTCATGGACGCTAGTATTCATCGGTAGCTGGGCCCTGTTTCTGGTGCCCGAGCCATACACAGCCAGCGTTTCTGGGGCCTGATTTTATTGCGCATAAAGTCACCTGCCCAAACCGAAGCAGTAGAATCCTGAGTAGTTATTAACTTCTTGTTAAACAGGATTATAGATATAAAAAAATATAAATTATTGTTTACTGCTTGTTCCTAAGCTATTCAGAGTTGATTTTTATCCGTTGCCGACTGCATAAATCGAAGTAAGTCCTTCGCCTTTTTCCGTTAGCTTTGCGACCCGCCGTCTGCGCACATGCCGATGCCGGGCCCTGTTTTTCGACCCTGTCGCTAGATTGAAACCTGATGCCGTATCTATTCACTTCCGAATCCGTTTCGGAAGGCCACCCCGATAAAGTTGCCGACCAAATTTCCGACGCCATCCTCGACGAGTACCTGCGACAGGACCCGGCTTCCAAGGTTGCCTGCGAAACGCTCGTAACCACCGATTTTGCGATGGTAGCCGGGGAAATCAAGTCGACCGCGCACGTCGAGGCTGAGCCCATTATCCGGGGCGTTATCAGCCGCATTGGCTACAACAAGCCCGAGTACCTGTTCAACGCCGATACCTGCGAGGTGATGAACCGCCTGCACGAGCAGTCGCCCGACATCAACCAGGGCGTAGAGCGCGCCAGCGACGAAGAGCAGGGCGCCGGCGACCAGGGTATGATGTTCGGCTACGCTACCCGCGAAACAGCCAACTACATGCCTCTGGCCCTTGACCTCTCGCACCGCTTGCTCGACGAGCTGGCCAAAATCCGCAAGATGGGGGAGCAGATGACCTACCTGCGGCCCGATGCCAAAAGCCAGGTTACCATTCGCTACGCCGACGACAACACGCCCGAGGCTATCGACACTATCGTGGTCAGCACCCAGCACGACGAGTTTGATGAGTCGGAGGAAACCATGCTGGCGCAGATTTCGGATGACATCCGCAACATCCTTGTACCGCGCGTGAAAGCCGGTCTGGACGCTGCTACGCAAAGCCTCTTCACCGACCAGATTACTTACCACATCAACCCAACCGGTAAGTTCGTTATCGGGGGGCCCCACGGCGACTCCGGCCTCACCGGCCGCAAGATCATCGTGGATACCTACGGTGGCAAGGGTGCCCACGGGGGTGGCGCCTTCTCGGGCAAAGACTCCAGTAAAGTAGACCGCTCGGCTGCGTATGCCACGCGTCACATTGCCAAGAACCTGGTAGCCGCCGGCGTAGCCGATCAGGCCCTGGTGCAGGTCGCCTACGCCATCGGCGTGGCCCAGCCCGTGGGGCTGTACGTGACGACCTACGGCACGACGAAGGCCAAAGGCGCCAACGGCCAGCTACTCACCGACGGTGAAATTGCCGAGAAAGTAAGCAAGCTCTTCGATATGCGCCCCTATGCTATTGTGCAGCGTTTTGGCCTGCGCAACCCCATTTTTGCCGAATCGGCTGCTTACGGGCACATGGGGCGCCCGCCGGGCACCAAGGAGGTGAAAATGGCTTCGGGCGAAACCAAGACGTTCGAAACCTTCACCTGGGAGAAGCTCGACTACGTGGATAAAATCAAAGCCGAGTTTGGCTTATAGAATGCCGGCTGCCATTCGGTAGTAACTAAAAAAGCCCCGCCAGTTGAATCTGGCGGGGCTTTTTTATGCCATACACTTAAGGCGTGCATGACAGGTGCGAAGCAGCCTAGTGGCTGGTTACTTTCTCTTTGTACTTGGTAATCTGCCGGCGAAGGTTGTCAGCGGCGGCATCGGCGGCGGCTTCGAAAGAAGGCGCATCCTCCTGGCTGAACAAGGTAGTACCCGGAATCAGGAGTTTGATTTCGACGGTCTTGTTGTCGATACCGTCCTTGTTATTGAGCTTCAGAATTACCTCACCTTCCGTGACACGGTCATAGAAAGTTTCGAGCTTATCGAGGCGTTTCTGGATGAAATCGAGCAATTTCTGGTCGGCATCAAAGTGTACCGAATGCATCTGTACTTTCATCAGTCGTAGGGTTTTGGGGTAAAAGAAAGGGAAACAACTAGGCTTTCGGATGGGCCTTTTCAAACACGGACTTGAGCTTATCAATCGAGAGGTGCGTGTATACCTGGGTAGCGGCCAGATTCGCGTGGCCGAGCAGCTCCTTAATGGCATTCAGGTCGGCGCCCTTGCTGAGCAGGTGCGTAGCGAAGGAGTGCCGCAGCACGTGCGGGTGCTGCTGGGATGAGGCCGTCGTTATCTGACTTAAATAGTGCTTCACGGTGCGATACACAAGCTTTTCGTAAAGAGGCTCTAGCTTCTCCGTAACGAGCAGGGGCCCGCGGGCGTTGTCGGCGGCGCCAAATTCAACCTGCTTCTGCGCTATATAGCGTTCCAGCACTATAATCAGACTGGGGTTGAGCGGCACGATGCGCTGCTTGTTGCCTTTGCCCGTTACCCGCACCGTTTTACCGCTCAGGCTCAGGTCTTCGTGCTTGATGCCAATGAGCTCGGAAAGGCGTATTCCGGTGCCGTAGAGCAGCTCCAGCACCAGCTGGTCGCGGGAGCCGACAAAGGTGGGCGGAAAGGCAAAGGAATTGAGCAGGCCGTTGAGCGAGTCCTCGGGCACGAAGTCGGGCAGCTTCTTGGCTACCTTCGGCGACTTGATGCGCAACATCGGGTTTTTGCTGACGACGCCGGTGCGCAGCAAAAACTTATAGTAGGAGCGCAGGCAGGCAATCTTGCGGTTTACGGTGCGCGGATCCATCTGCTGCTGCATCAGGGTTACAACCCAGGAGCGGATCAGCGTGTGGTCGGCCTGGGCGGGGTCTTCCAACTCGTAGGTGGCTTTCAGGTAAGCCGAAAACTGCCGCATATCGGTTTGGTACGACAGCACCGTGTGGGGGCTGTAGCGCCGTTCGAATCGGAGAAAATCAAAAAATAATTCCATACACTGGGGGCCCGTACTGCTGAGGCCGGATACCCAATGTATGGAATTATCTTGGAAAGTACGAACGCGAAAAAACCGCCTGATTCGCTATGAAAAGCAACTCAGGCGGTTATTCCTAACAAGCAGCAGGCTGCTCCCTAGTAGTTGTCGGTAGCGTACATCGTCTGCTTGTACACGGCCTTCTCCTTCTGCTTACGCTTGGTAACCGAAGGCTTCTGGAAGAAGGTACGACGACGCAGCTCCTTCAGAACGCCGGTGCGCTCAAACTTCTTCTTAAAACGCTTCAAGGCACGGTCAACAGACTCGTTATCCTTAATCTGGACGATGATCATATGCTCAGTTGGAATGAAAAACTTTCTTCTTTAGGGGTTGCAAAGGTAACAGGCTCTTTCTTACTGTGCAAGCCCTAATGAAGTTGCTTGATTTACTTTAGCAAAGTGCGGGCAATAACGAGCTTCTGAATTTCGGAAGTTCCTTCGCCGATGGTGCACAGCTTGGAGTCGCGGTAGTACTTCTCGGCGGGGTAGTCCTTGGTGTAGCCGTAGCCGCCAAAGATCTGCACACCTTCGTTGGCGCAGCGTACGCACACTTCCGAGGCATACAGCTTGGCCATTGCCGATTCCTGATTGACGTTCAGGCCGCGGTCCTTCATATCGGCGGCGCGGTAGGTGAGCAGAGAAGCCGCCTCGATTTCGGTCGCCATGTCGGCCAGCTTAAAGGAAATTCCCTGGAAGTTGGAAATCGGCTGGTTAAACTGGTGGCGCTCCTGCGAGTAGCGCAAAGCGGCTTCGAAAGCGCCCTGCGCAATACCCAGCGACAAAGCCGCAATGGAAATCCGGCCGCCGTCGAGCACCTTCATCGATTGGATGAAGCCTTCCCCGACTTTGCCCAGGATGTTGGCTTTGGGTACGCGGCAGTCGGTGAAGATCAGCTCGGTAGTTTCCGAGGCGCGCATGCCCAGCTTGTCGGCTTTCAGGCCGTGGGTGAAGCCTTCGGTAGGTTTCTCAATCACGAAGGCCGTCATGCCGTGCGAGTCGCCGACTTCGCCGGTGCGGGCAATGACAACGGCAATGTTGCTGCTCTTGCCGTGGGTAATAAAGTTCTTGGCGCCATTCAGCACGTAGTAGTCGCCGTCTTCTACGGCCACGGTGCGCATGTTGCCGGCATCCGAGCCCGTGTTGGGCTCCGTCAGGCCCCAGGCACCGATCCACTCGGCCGAGGCCAGCTTGGGCAGCCACTTGTGCTTCTGCTCTTCCGAGCCAAACTGCAGGATATGGCCGGTGCACAGCGAGTTGTGGGCCGCCATGCTCAGGCCAATGCTGCCGTCAATCTTGGACAGCTCGGCAATGGCCGTTACGTACTCCACGTAGCCGAAGCCCGACCCACCGTATTCCTGGGGTACCAGCACGCCCATCAGACCCAGCTCGCCCAGCTTCTTAAATATTTCAACGGGAAACTCTTGGCTTTCGTCCCACTTCATCATGTCAGGTTTGATGTGGGTCGCGCCAAAGTCGCGCACCATCTGGGCAATCATTGTTTGATTTTCGGTGGCTACAAGTTCCATGAAAAAAAGCGGTTGGGTGGGTGAGGTAGAGTATAACCGGCTAGGCACGGTTTTGGGTTTGCGAAAGTACGGTTTTAGCGGCACAGATGCCAGTTGAAACCCGGCGCCAACCCCTCCGATTTTGAAAGGGCGCGCCAATTCGGTTACTTTGAAGGTTTTTTAGGGAAAAATATACCGGTCTAAACCGGTCTTTCCCATAGCTTTCGGACTATACTTCGGCTTTATCAGCCTGCATGCAACAAACCGCTTTTCACCGCCTTCTGCGCCTTTGGGTGCTGTGCGTGCCTTTCGCCGTACTATTTTCTTCTTGCACCACTGGCAAGTACTACCGCCAGAACATCATGTTCCGCACGCCCACCGGGGAAGGCGTTGACACGATGAAGCTGCGCAGCTTAGTGGGCCGCACCACCCGTAACTACGTTATTCAACCCAACGACTACCTGGATGTTCGGGTGTATACCAACAAAGGGGAGCGAATTCTGGACCCGAACGGTGAGCTGCAGTTTGGCGCCCCGGGCGGAACCGGCGTGAACGGCGGGAGCAGCACCAGCCGCGTAGGCCAAACCATTGCTGGCGGCCGCACCGGCGGCGTCGGCGCCAACCGGGGCAGCCAAGGCGTGGGCCAGGCCGCGGGTACCACCGAATTTCTGGTGCAGGCTACCGGCTTTGTCAATCTGCCGATGGTGAACATGGTAAAAGTCAGTGGCCTCACGCTGCTCGAAGCCGACAGCCTGCTCAAAACCAAGTACGACGTGTTCTACAAAGACTCGTACGTAGCCACGCGGGTAACCAACAACCGCATAGTGGTGCTGGGCTCGCCCGGCGGGCAGGTGATTCCCATGTTCAACGACAACATGAACCTGCTGGAAGTGCTGGCTTCGGCCGGCGGCCTGGAAGGCGGTGGCATCGGCGGCGGCGGTATTGGCGGCGGCCGGGGCCGGGCTTACAATATCCGGCTGATTCGCGGCGACTTGCGTAATCCGCAGGTGCAGGTCATCGACCTTTCCACCATCGAGGGCATGCGCCGGGCCAACCTGCAGGTGGAGCCCGGCGACGTGGTGTATATCGAACCCGTACGTCGTCCCTTCTTTGAGGCACTTTCTGATGCCGGATCCGTGTTTGGCCTGATTGGAGGCTTGGCCGGCATTCTGACCACTTACATCTTGGTAAAAGATCTTATTGCCAAGTAGTCGGCTCCCTCGTCCGTAGCAGGACCCGGGCCCCAAGACTCTGATACTAACTTGTAACGACGGAATGGCAGTAAACGAAAACGCTGAGCTAGAAGAACTTATTCGCAGTGCCGGCGGCGCCGAACCTACGGCGGAAGATGAAGATGGCGGGCTTGATATTGCCACTCTATTGCTGGTGGCCCGCCGGAGCCTGCTCTGGATTATTCTGCTTATCGCGCTGGGGCTGTCGGCCTCCTGGCTGATGCTGCGCTACACCAAGCCGGTGTATAAGTCGTCGTCGCTGCTCAAGATTGATGAGAAAACCGAGGCTGGCGCACTGGGCCTCGATGGTCCGCTGGGCCAGGCCGTGGGCGCCACCAGCAGCCTGAACAAGCTGTCGGGTGAGGTGGAGCTGATCAAATCCAACATCATCTACGAACGCCTCAAAGACTCACTGGAGCTCAACGTGAACTACTACGTGGAGGGCACTGTGCTGGAAAACGAGCTGTATGGCGTCTCGCCCTTCAAGGTGGCTTACACCATCAAGGACCCGAACTTCTACAACACCAAGTTCAACCTGAACTTCACCGGCCCGCAGCAGTTCCGGCTTTCCTACCTTTACCAGGGCCAGGAAAGAACCGGCGACTACACCATCGGGCAGCCCGTAGTGGTGCCCGGCATGGAGCTGCTGGTGACCACCACCGGGCTCATGGACGAGGAAGGGCGGGAGAAGAATTACCACTTCGTCATCAACGACGACAGCGCGGTGAATGCCTACCTGAACACTAACCTGAGCGTGGACATCGTCAACCCCGACGCCAACACGATTCAGATTGCCTTCACCGACTTCAACCCGGCCAAAGCCCGCGACATCGTCAACAAGATTGACACGGTGTATCTGCAGGAGAAGCTGGCTAAAAAGCAGGAAGCTACGGCCCAGACGCTGCAGTTCCTGGAAAAGACGCTGGCTGAAAACCAGCAGCAGCTGCAGGGCGCCGAGGCCAATCTGCAGGCCTTCGTGCAGCAGAACAAGACCTATGATGTAAAAGGCGAAGTATCGGTCATCACCGAGAAGCTAGCCAAGCAGGAAGAGGAGCGGCTGAAGCTGGAGGAAAAAGCCCGCCTGCTGGGGGAAATTACCAACCTCGTCGAGCAGGACCGCCTCACCCAGAGCGAGGATGCCACCCTGGAGCAAAGCATTCCCGGTATCAGCGCCATTGAGGACAACCAGCTCACCAGCCAGCTGTCGGAACTGAATAACCTGCAGTGGAACCTGCGCCGCCTGCTGCGCTCCTACAACGAGACGACCGAGGCCGTAAAGCAGCAGCAAGCAGCCCTGTCCTACGTGAAAAACAACATCCGGCGCCTGCTGCAGCAAAACCGCCGCCTGCTGCAGGCCCAGATCCGGACCATGAACGGGCAGCGCGACCAGCTCAATGCCGAGCTGCAGACCCTGCCCCAGAAGGAAACCGAGCTGGCCCGCCTCAAGCGTCCTTTCGAGCTCTACGAGAAATCGTACCTGATGCTGATGGACAAAAAGGTGGAGTTCAGCATCGCCAAAGCCGGCACCACCCCCGACTTTCAGATTTTGTCGCCGGCCAGTATGCCGTCGGCCCCTATTTCGCCGGTGCGCATGATGATTTACGCCATTGGCCTGGCCGGGGGCATTGCTCTGGGCCTGGCGCTGGTGGCCGTGCGCTACTTTATGCACAACACCGTGACCAACGTGCGGGAGCTGGAACGCTCGACGTCGGCCTCGGTGCTGGGCGTGATTCCGACCTACGATAAGGAAAAGATGACCGTCTCGAAGCTGGTGGTGGACAAAAACCCGAAGTCGGCCATTTCGGAGTCTATCCGCTCGATTCGAACCAACCTGGACTTTATCAGCTCCTCGAAGAAAAAGCGGCTGATTTCGGTTACGTCCACCATTTCCGGAGAAGGCAAAACCTTCGTGACGGTAAACCTGGGCGGCATTATTGCCCTCTCGGAGCAGCGCGTGGTAATTCTGGACCTGGACATGCGCAAGCCCAAGGTAAACCTGGCTTTCGGGGCCGAAAACGTGCGTGGTATCAGCACCATCCTGATCGAGAAGCACACCATTCTGGAGTGCATTCAGCACACCAACATCCCAACGCTGGACTTCATTTCGGCCGGCCCCACGCCGCCCAACCCCTCGGAGCTGATTCTGAGCAGCAAGTTCGACGAGATGCTCCAGGAGCTCTACCAGCACTACGACGTGATTCTGATTGACACGCCCCCGGTGGGTCTGGTAACGGACGGTATTTTGATTATGCGCAAAGCCGATATTCCAATTTATATCGTGCGGGCTAACTACTCGAAAAAGACCTTCCTGAAGAATATCAACAAGCTGATCCGGGCCAACAACTTCACCCGCCTCTGCGCTATTCTGAACGACTCGACAGCCAGCGGCATGTATGGCTACGGCTACGGCTATGGCTACGGCTACGGCTACGGCTACGGGCAGGGCTACTACGAGGATACCAAGCCGGCGGCTGGCGTAATTTCCCGCCTGCGCAAGCGTTTCCTGTAAGGTTGCTCAACTCACTCGGTATGGCGTCTTTCTTCCAGAAGCTTTTTGGCAGCTCCTCGGCCCCGGTGGCACCGGTTTCCCTGGGTAGCCTGGAAGTAGACATGCACTCCCACCTGCTGCCCGGCCTCGACGACGGCGCCGAAACCATGGAGCAGTCGGTGGAGCTGCTGCGGGCCATGCAGGCGCTGGGCTACCGTAAGCTCATCATGACGCCCCACATCATGGGCGACTTCTTCAAGAACACGCCCACCGGTATCCAGGCGGCCCTGCAGCTGCTGCGGGACGCGGCGGCAGCGGCCGGCATTACCAACATCGAGCTGGAGTGCGCCGCCGAGTATTACCTCGATGAGTGGTTTCAACACAAGCTCGACAGCCAGGAGCCGCTGCTCAGCTTCGGCGGCGACAACAAGTACGTGCTCTTCGAGACTTCTTACATCAACGAGCCCTTCAACTTCGCCGAAACGGTGTTTAACCTCAAGTCGGCGGGCTACCAGCCGGTGCTGGCCCACCCGGAGCGCTATACCTACTTCTACGGCCGGTTTGCCGAGCTGGAAAAGGTGCGGGAAAGCGGCGTGCTGCTGCAGGTAAACCTGAACTCCCTGGCGGGCTACTATTCGGCCGGGGCCAAGCGCGTGGCCGAAAAGCTGATTGACGCGGGTTTGGTTGATTTGCTGGGTTCCGATGCGCACAACCTGAAGCACACCGATACGCTGCTGAACAAAGTACTGCCCACGCCCTACCTGAAAAAGGCCCTGGCGCTACCTTTGCTGAATAGCTCCTTGTAACCCGGGCGGGAATTGCGTTGTTTGGAACTGTTGTCTACACTTCCCCTAAGAACATGGTTTTCGTCACTGGTGGCAGCGGCCTGATTGGCAGCTTTCTGATTCCGGCTCTGGTGGCGCAAGGCCACGCCGTGCGCGCCCTCTACCGGCGGCAGATTCCGCGGCTGGTTGGCGCCGAGCAGGTGGAGTGGGTGGAAGGCGACGTGCTGGATATTCTGGTCCTGCGCCGGGCCCTGGAAGGCGTAACCCACGTGTTTCACTGCGCGGGCCTGGTATCCTACGCCCCGCAGGACGAAGACGCGCTGCAACAAACCAACGTGGAAGGCACCGCCAACGTGGTAGATGCCTGCCTCGACAGGCCCGGCATCCGATTGTGCCACGTCTCGTCGGTGGCGGCACTGGGTAGCGCGGCCGTCTCGGCTGAGCAGGCCCCGGGCGTTGCGCAGGAGCTGACGGAAGACGCCAAGTGGGATTTGGGGGCCGAGCACAATGCCTACGCTACTTCCAAATACCTGGGCGAGCTGGAAGTGTGGCGCGGCGTGGCCGAGGGGCTTTCCGCCGTGATGGTGAATCCCTCGGTGGTGCTGGGCCCCGCCGACTGGGAGCGGAGCAGCACCCGGCTGTTTCGGTATGCCTACAACGAGCACGCCTTTTATACGCCCGGAAACATTAATTTTGTGGACGTGCGCGACGTAGTTGACGCCATGCTGCACCTCACCCTGCAGACGGCTGTTTCGGGGCAGCGGTATATTCTGAGCGCGGGAGCTGTGCCTTTGCACGATTTTCTGGCCCAGGCTGCGGCTTGCTTTGGTAAGAAAGCCCCGTCGATAGCCGTACCCGACTGGGCGGCCGAAATCATCTGGCGCGCCGAGCATGCCCGCTCCGTGCTGACCGGGGCCCGCCCGCTCATCACGAAAGATACAGCCCGGGCCGGCCGCAAATCGGTGGTGTACCAGAGCCAAAAGGTGCAGCAGGCCACCGGGCGCGGCTTCCGGCCCCTGGCCGACACCATCCACTGGTGTTGCCAAAACGTAAAGCAGAACTCCGTTGGCTCCGGTGTGGTTGTTGTATATTAGGCTGGCCGGCTAGTTGCGGCGGCATCCTGGAAAAAAAATTCGCAGCACCTGCCTTTTTGGCATTTTTTGCGTTGCTTGTAGTAGAATGAGAATGAACGAAAATTTTGAGGACCAGGAGCAAGTGCTGGATACCGTCCGCCGGTTTGAGCAGATGGTAGCCAACAACGAGCCCGTATTTTTTGACCTGGCCGATTTCGAAAGTATTATCGACCACTATACCTCCAACACGCATTACGAGAAGGCTTTGCAGGCGTGCGAAGCAGCCGTTGCCCAGTATCCTTTCTCCACCGAGCTGCTCATCGACCGGGCCCAGGTGCTGGCCATGAAAGGCGAGTATATTCAGGCGTCGGAGCAGATTGAGGCCGTGGCCCAGCTGGACCCCACCAACCCGGACGTAGCCGTAACCCGCGGTATTATTGCCACCCAGAAAGGCGACTTTGCCCTGGCCGTTGATTTCTTTCGGGCCGCTTCCGAGAGTGCGCCCGACCGGGACGATATTTACTTCAACCTGGGCTTGGCGTATCAGAGCTGGCAGAAGTTCAAGAGTGCCGCCAAGTATTACAAGCAGAGCCTGCGCCTGAACCCCGACAACGATATTGCGGTGCAGGAGCTATTGTACTGCCTGGAAATATCGGAGCGTCTGGAGAAAAACCTGGAGTTTTTCCGCCGCTTCACCGACGAAGACCCGTATTCGACTACGGCCTGGTACAACCTGGGCCAGGCGTATTACCGCGCCGGCAGCTTCGACGAGGCCGTAGCGGCTTTCGAGTACGCCATCCTGATTGACGCCAAGTTTTACGACGCCCACGGCTTTTTGGCCAGCACCCTGGTCAGCCAGGAGAAGTACCGCGAAGCCATTGCCGAGTTTCACCTGAGCTACGAGCAGGGAGAGCCGACTCCGGAAGCCCTGTGCAACATCGGGGAGTGCCACGAGAAGCTGGCGGAGTGGGACGAGGCCCGCAAAAACTACCAGCGCGCCATCGACCTAGACCAGACGATGGACGAAGCCTGGTTTGGCATCGGTATCGTGCTCAACGCCCAGGAAAAGTGGTTTGAGGCCATTCATTTCTTCCGCAAGGCCGTGGCCCTCTACGAAGACAGCGTGGAGTACTGGCTGGCCCTGGCCGGGGCCGAGTACCAAGTAGGAGCCGTGGTTAGTGCCCTGGAATGCTACGACAAAGCCACCCAGGTAGCCCCCGACAACAAGGACGCCTGGCTGAACTGGAGCATTATTCTCTACGAGCAGGGTGATTTCGACGGCGCCATCGACCTGATGCGCAACGCCGTGGAAGTGCAGCCCGGGGAGGCCGAGCTGCACTACCGCCTGTGTGCCTACCTGCTGGCCGCCGGCCGCTACCGCGAAGCCTACGAAAACCTCGAAAACGCCCTTGTACTCGATTTCGACAAGCACCGGCTGCTGTTTGAGTACTTCCCGGAGCTGGAGTCGCAGCGCGCTTTGGCCCGCCTGATTGACCAGTACCGCAAGTAAGCGGCAGTGCCGAAAAGACGGAGGTCCGGCTCACCTGGTGGGCCGGACCTCTTGTTGTTTGAAGCAGATACAGAATTCGGGCGTACTTTTGACCCCGGCCCCGTTGCCCGCGCGCCCCGGACCAGCCGCGCCGTGTTTGTCAGACCTTAAGATTCCAAGCTCCAACGCATGAATTACAGCCTCAACAACCTCCCCGAACGCACCAGCAAGCCCCGTGAGCAGGGCTACACCATGGTTATGGACAAGGGCCTGAGCCTTCGGGAAGTCGAGAACTTCCTGGAAGTAGGCGCCGAGTACACCGACATCGTGAAGCTGGGCTGGGCCACCTCCTACGTGGTGCCCAACCTGCGCAAAAAGCTGGATGCCTACAAGGAAGCCGGTATTCCGGTGTATTTCGGCGGAACCCTGTTTGAGGCTTTCATCATCCGCAACCAGTTCGACGACTACCGCCGCCTGCTAGCCGATTTCGGTATGGAGTACGCCGAGGTTTCCGACGGCTCCATCGACCTGAAGCACGACCGGAAGCTGGAATATATCCGCACCCTGGCTCAGGATGTGAAGGTGCTGAGCGAAGTAGGCTCGAAGGATGCGGAGAAGATTATTCCGCCCTACAAGTGGATTTCGCAGATGAAAACTGAGCTGGAAGCCGGGGCCATCAAGGTAATCGGGGAGGCCCGGGAGGCCGGCAACGTGGGCCTGTTCCGCAGCACCGGGGAAGTTCGCTCGGGTCTGGTAGAGGAAATCCTGACGCAGATTCCGTTCGAGAAAATCCTGTGGGAAGCCCCGCAGAAAGCTCAGCAGGTATGGTTTATCAAACTGCTCGGCGCCAACGTGAACCTGGGCAACATTGCGCCCAACGAGGTAGTGTCGCTGGAAACCATCCGTCTGGGCCTGCGTGGCGACACGTTCACCCACTTCCTCGACATGGATGCCGTGGATGACGACTTCAAGCCCGAAAAGCCCACCGGCAAGCCCGGCACCTCAATGCCCCGCGGCTAAGCCATAGAGTTGTTATGACGTACTGAAAAGGGCTGCGCAGGTAAGGTGCAGCCCTTTTTTGTGCTGGTCCGGGGAGGCTGGTTATGGTCGGCTGGACGAGCAAATCGAGTTCTGCCAGCACAGCCGCGGCTAAGCTCAACAACCATCTGGCAGCAAGGCAGTAAAAGCAACAGACAGTCTTATTGCTTTTATGAAACAACTACCCGTTTACGCGTCTCTGCTGGCGCTGCTGGCCAGCTGCGGCGGCCCTAGCAAAGAGGAAAAAGCCCAGGCCGCTGCCGACACACCCGCCGATAACGTCGCCACTGCGGCCGCCACCGTCAACTTGCCCGAGCCCTACGCTTCCAAATCGGCTACCAAGCGCAGCAAGGTAATTGGCTGGCCGGCGGGCCGCACGCCTACCGTGCCGTCTGGCTTTATCATCACCGAATACGCCGCCAACCTCACCAGCCCGCGCTGGACCTACGTGCTGCCCAACGGCGACGTGCTGGTGGCCGAGTCGAACACGGTGCCGAATGACACCAAGAAAAAAGTTGTAGCCGCCCTGGACCTCGACCCGTCCCGCTCACTACGGGCCACCAGCGCCAACCGCATTACGCTGCTGCGCGACACCAACAAAGATGGCAAGCCCGACGTGCGCGCAACCTTCCTCAGCGGCCTCAACCAGCCGCTGGGCATGCTCGTGGTCGGCAACTACTTCTACGTGGCCAACACCGACGGCGTGCTGCGCTATGCTTATCAGCCCGGCCAAACCAAAATCAGCGGGGCGGGGCAGAAGATCCTGACGCTGCCGGCCGGGGGCTACAACAACCACTGGACGCGCAACCTGCTGGCTAATGCCGACGGCTCCAAGATCTATATTTCGGTGGGCTCGGGTTCCAACGTGGGCGAAAACGGTATGGACAAGGAAGTGCGCCGGGCCGCTATTCTGGAAATAAACCCCGACGGCTCGGGTGAAAAAATCTACGCCGCCGGTCTGCGCAACCCCGTGGGCATGGACTGGGCGCCGGGCACCAAAACGCTCTGGACGGCCGTGAATGAGCGCGACGAGCTGGGCGACGAGCTGGTGCCCGACTACCTGACCAGCGTGCGGCCCGGAGCCTTCTACGGCTGGCCCTACGCCTACTTCGGCACCCATGAGGACCCGCGCCGCAAGGGCGAGCGGCCCGACCTGGTGCAGAAAACCGTGGTGCCCGATGTGGCCCTGGGCCCGCACACGGCTTCTCTGGGCCTGGCGTTCTACGACCAGAAAGGCTTCCCGGCCAAATACCGGAACGGCGCCTTTATCGGGCAGCACGGCTCCTGGAACCGCTCCAGCTTTTCGGGCTATAAAGTGGTATTTGTGCCGTTTCAGAACGGCAAGCCCAGCGGCCCGATGGAGGATTTCGTGACGGGCTTCGTCGCCAATGAGGCGGAGAAAGAAGTGTATGGCCGGCCCGTGGGCGTCACGGTGCTGCCCGACGGCTCGATGCTGGTGGCCGACGATGCCGGCGACAAGGTGTGGCGGGTAAGTACTACCGCCGCCGCGGGCCTGCCCAGTGAGGCGTAGGGCCGCAAGCCAAGGATAAATCCAAGCAAAATGCACTGACAGGCTGCCACTTTCCCGGCAGCCTGTTTTCTTTGCAGGATATTTGCCGCGTACAACCCAGTCATTTTCCTCACTTACATCCCGCAATGGAGCTGATCAAGCATTTTCTCGACATCGTTATGCACCTCGACGTGCACCTCAAATTGCTCGTCGGTGAGTATGGCAACCTGATTTACCTGATTCTGTTCCTGATTGTATTCACCGAAACCGGGGTGATTGTGATGCCCTTCCTGCCCGGCGACTCCCTACTGTTCGTAGCCGGTACCCTGGCCGCTCAGCCCGCTGCCGGCGGTGGCCCCGACACGCTGCTGAATATTTTTTATCTGGTGCCGCTGCTGATTGCCGCCGCCTTTCTGGGCGACAACCTTAACTACTTCGTGGGCGACTACCTCGGGCCTCGCGTGTTCCGGGAAGACTTCCGCTTTCTGAAGCGCAAGTACCTGGAGCAAACCCAGGCGTTCTATGCCAAACACGGCGGCAAAACCATCATCATGGCCCGCTTCATCCCGATTGTGCGCACGTTTGCGCCCTTCGTCGCGGGCGTAGGCACCATGAAGTACAGCTTCTTTATCGGCTACAGCATTGCCGGCGCCGTGCTGTGGGTTGTGTCGCTGTCGTTGGCCGGCTTCTTTCTGGGCAACATACCCTGGGTGCAGCAAAACTTCACCTACGTGATTTACGGCATCATCCTGTTCTCGATTCTGCCGCCCGCCTTTCAGTTCCTGAAGGAAAAGATCAGTGGCAACTCGTCGGCCGCCTAAGCTGGTCAGTTGGATTTATTTTTAGAAAACCACCCCAAATCGTATGGTTTGGGGTGGTTTTTTTTGTTTTTTCGGGACGTTATTCCTTCTCACTTGTATGCGCCAGTTTGGACTTATCGGGGCAAAGCTCGAACACTCGTTTTCCCAGACCTACTTCACCCAGAAGTTCGAAAGCCTGGAGCTGCCCGACCACCGCTACGATTTGTTTGAGCTGCCCAGCATCAAAGATCTGGCCGGCCTGCTGGAGCGCCAGCCCGAGCTGCGGGGCCTCAACGTCACGATTCCGTACAAGGAGCAGGTGTGGCCCTACCTGGACGAGGTTGCGGCTTCGGCCGCCCGCATCGGGGCCGTCAACGTCATCGAATTCGCGGCCGACGGGCGCCGGGTAGGCCACAACACTGACTACATCGGGTTTCGGGAGTCGCTGCGGCGGTTTTATCCGCTACGCGGGGCTGAGGCCGGGGCCCTGGTGCTGGGCACGGGCGGCTCGTCGAAAGCGGTGGAGGCGGCTCTGCGCGAGCTGGGTATCCGCTACTGGCTGGTGTCGCGCAACCCGCTAAACCACGGCCTGACCTACGACGACCTGACGCCCTCCATCATGGCGGGTCACTCCCTGATTGTAAATACGACGCCCCTGGGCACCTTTCCCAATATGGACCAGTGCCCGGCCATTCCCTACCACGCCCTCACGCCCCAGCACTACCTCTACGACCTGATTTATAACCCCAGCGAAACCCAGTTTATGGCCAAAGGTGCCGAGCAGGGTGCCCAAACCAAAAATGGCTTCGAAATGCTCTGCCTGCAGGCCGAAGCCGCCTGGGAAATCTGGAACCGGTGATTTTTAATGTGCTAATTCTTAATGCGCTGATGTGCTAATGGTTTATCATTGCGAGGCGTAGCCGTGGCAATCCGTCTTCTGCGCAGTACGACCTGACCTTTTACCAAAAAGCCCTTTCCCGCACGAGCAGGAAAGGGCTTTTCATTCAAGCGCACTCGGCACATTTTAAAGGACGGAGTGCCGCTAGGCGCGGAATATCATGCTTCCTCTCAAGGGTACGACGAGCATTAGCATATTACTCACATTCTAACACATCAGCACATTACCCTTACTGCTGGCCTTGCTGGCCGCTTTCGCCTTGTTTGGCGTCGTCGTTCTGGATGCCTTTGCGGCGCTTCTGGGGCTGGGCCGAAACCTTGCCGAAGCGGTAGCTGAAGGCCAGACGCACCCCGCGCAGGTAGATGTAGTTGTTGCTCTCCTGGCGGAAATTCTGGGCGTCGAGCACCGAGTTCAGGTTGCGCGTGGCGCTCAGGAAGTTGTCGGCGTTCAAAGTCAGGTCGGCTTTGTCCTTGAGCAGGTTCTGGCGCAGGCCCAGGGAGTAGAACGTCCAGGCAGCCTGCCGGCCCTGCAGCTGGATGCGGGGCGAGTTCAGGCCCCCGAAGAACTGCAGGCTCAGGCCCTTCTCAAATTTGTAGGCCGAGTTCAGGTTCAGGTTATACATCACGCCTTCATTGCTCAAATCCAGGGAAGGGCTTTTCAGCGAGACGTAGTACACGTTGATGTTGCCGCTCAAATCCCACTTGGGCACGGGCTTCACCGAGCCAAACAAGCTGACACCGTAAGTAGCGTTGCGGCCGATGTTGCGGAACGTCTGGTAGTTGACGCCGTTGCGCACCTCGCGGTAGGTTTCGATGGCGTTGCCGGTGCGGCGCGCGTAGCCCGACATGTTCAGCACCGAGCCTTTGATAAAGGTGGTGTAGTTCAGCTCGTAGCTGTCGGTGAGTTCGGGCCGCAGATCCGGGTTGCCCTGGCTGACGTTGAGCGGGTCGGCGGCGTTAATAAAGGGGTTGAGGTAAAAGATCTGGGGCCGCTGAATCCGGCGGGAGTAGGCTACGCGCAGCGTCTGGCCGGGCTTTTTCGGGTTGCCGGGCTGGTAGCTCATGCTCAGGTTGGGCAGCACGTTGGTATAGTCCTGCGCCACGCTCGTGTTTTCGGTCATGCGCTGCTGGAAGTCGCCGCCGATACGCGTGTTTTCCACCCGCGTGCCCAGCTTGAAGCTCACCTTCTTGGAGGCCGAAAAGCCGTAGGTGCCGTAGGCCGCCAGCACGTCCTGGCTGTAGTTGAACAGGTTGGAGCGGTTCGGGTCGAAGCGCAGCGTGGCCAGACCCGTGACAATGTCGTAGTCGCTGCTCACGCGGCGCAGAATGGCTTTGGCACCGGTTTCGAGCAGGGCCGTTTCCGAGAAGGGGTGGGCGTAGTCGGTTTGCAGCGTCGTTTCGAGGTTTTTGGCCAGGTTGGTGCTTTCCTCGCGGTAGTTTTTCTCGCTGTTGGCCGTGGTGCGGCCCGCAAACTGGTCGAGGTTATATTCCTGCTGGTTGCGGTTGCGGGTGTGCTGGGCCAGCACGCTCCACTCGCGGCGCTTCTGCTCGAAGGTGCGGGTGTAGGAGCCGCTCACGTCGTAGCTGCGGGTGCTGAAGCGCCGGTCGGTGTCGCGCGTGAACTGGTTGGGCGTGGGCAGCAACACGTTGGTGAACTGGTTGTACTCGCCCTGGTTGGCAAACAGGTTGCCCTGCACATTCAGCGTCAGGTTGTGGTACTGGGCCGGGTCGTAGTCGAGGCCCAGGCGCGTGAAGCCGCCGCCGCCCAGCGTGTTGCCATCACCGGATTGCTCCAGCGTCTTGTCTTCGCTGCCATTAGCGTTTTTCTGGTAGCGGGTCAGGTCATTGCGGTTGGGGCTGTAAAACATAAAGCCGCTCACCGAGCTGGTCAAGCCCACTTTGCCTTTGCGGTAGTTCAGCGAGGCGTTGCCGTTCGAGCTGCGCGTGCCGGCGGCCAGGCCCAGGCTGCCGTTCACGCCCTCCAGGTTATTCTTCTTGAGAATGATATTGATAATACCACCCGTGCCTTCCGCGTCGTACTTGGCCGAGGGCGTGGTAATCACCTCCACCGACTTGATCTGGTCGGCCGGAATCTGCTTCATGGCATCGGCCACCGAAGAAGCCACGATGCCCGAGGGCTTGTTGTTGATGAGCACGCGCACGTTGCTGGTGCCGCGCAGCTCCACGTTGCCGTCGGGGTCCACGTTTACCAGGGGCACTTTGCGCAGCACGTCGGCCGCCGTGCCGCCCGAGTTGGTGATGTCGCGGTCGGCGTTATAAACGATACGGTCGGGCTTGGTTTCCACCACGTCCCGCTCCCCGGTTACGGTTACTTCGCCCAGCTTCTGCGCCGCCGAGGTCAGCTGCAGGGTGCCCAGGTCGGCGGTGCCGTCGGTAATGGTCACGTCTTCGGTGCGCGTCACGTAGCCGATAAAGCTGATCTGGACGCGGTAGGGGCCGGAGGCCAAGCTTTTCAGCACAAACCGGCCCTTGTCGTCGCACACGGTGCCATCGATGGGCGTGGCGCCGGTGGTCGGCAGCAGGGCCACGGTGGCAAACTCGACGGGCTTTTTGGTCGTGGCATCCAGCACGGTGCCGGTCAGGCGGCCCGTGCCTTTGGGGGCCGAGGGCACGGCCAGCGGCTTAGGCGCGGCGGCAGGCGCGCCAGCACCCGCCCCCGGCCGGCCCGGAGCCCCGGCCGGGGGCGGGGTTGTTTGGGCCCAAATCGGGGTAGTGAGCAAACCAGTGACCAGCAGGGGTAAATAACGTTTCATGTAGTGGGGAAAGGAAAGCCGGAAGGAAAAGCGGCAGCTAGCTAGTACAGCTTGCCCAGGGTCGATTATTAGGGCCGGGAGGTTGCACTGCGGAGCTTTGCCGAAGAATAATTCTCTTTGCCTATGTATCGTCCGACAAGGGTGATTATTACAGAGGAAGGATAAAATTCTTGCCACTGCTGCCGTAGCAGCCCACAAACCTACCCAAGGGCCGGGGGCTTTGCCGGCTTATTCTACCAACTCGGCCAAACAGCGGATGGTTTTCCCCAATTACCCTACTAATGGCATTTCGGACAGCCAGTTTCTGGCTGCCGGTACCCACTGCGGCGGCCCACCAGCGCCGGGCATAAAAAAAGCAGCCACCTCCAAAGAAGTGGCTGCCACAAGTTGCAGGTAGGCGCGTCGGAAAATTATCCGGCTAATATAGCAGAGTCTGGTTAACGAGCTAGTTTACTGGCAATTTCAGAGGTGTGCCGACCCTGATACCGGGCGCCTTCCAGCTCGTTGGCGCTGGGCTGCCGCTCACCCTGGCCGCCGGCCACGGTGCTGGCACCGTAGGGCGTGCCACCGGTTACCTCGGTGTGGCCCATCTGGCCCTGCCAGGCGTAAGGGAGGCCCACAATCACGAAGCCGTGGTGCAGCAGCTCGGTGTGAAACGAGCGAATCGTGGTTTCCTGGCCGCCGTGCTGGGTAGCCGTGCTCACGAAAACCGAGCCGACCTTGCCCACCAGCGCGCCCGAGGCCCACAGGGCGCCCGTGCCGTCCAGAAAGGCCTGCATCTGGCCGCACAGGTTGCCGTAGCGCGTAGGAGTGCCGAAAATGATGTTGTCGTACTCCGTCAGCTCGGTGGGGCTGGCCACCGGAATGTGCTCGAATGCCTTCTGAGCCTGCGTGGCGCCAATCTGGTCGAGCAGGGCGGGGGGCAGTGTTTCGGGCACGCGCTTTACCACTACGTCGTTGCCGGCTACTTCGCGGGCGCCTTCCGCTATGGCTTCCGCCATTTTGTAGATATGACCATAGGTGGAGTAAAACAGAACCAAGGTTTTCATGAGCGCAGGTTTGAGTAGAACAATAGCTGAGCTACGGCCCGGGCCCGGGTTTGTTGCTGCGGCTAGGCCTTACGGCTGTTGCCGCTTGAAGCACGGGCGGCAGAAACCTATCTTTGGGCTGGAAATAAGCTGCTGACTTTCAGTTGGGTATTGCTAATAGGAAGATTTTTAAAATATATATGCAACCACCGATTCAAAAGTGGCCTCTTCCTACTATAACCCCACAGTTTACCTAGCGTCACCTTTCAGATTTCATTAGCGCAGCACTATGGCCTTATTGGTTACTTACGTCACGCCGCCGCAGGTTTTAACGCCCGCGCCAGCACTGCAAGCGGGCCGGCTGGCCCACCTACGCTGATGGGAGCCCTGTCTTCTGCCCTGGGAAACGTGGGGGCGCTGCGCAGCCTGCTCCCCGATGGGGCGGCTAGCAAGCCTACTCCCGTGCGTCATCTTACCCCACCCGCTGCCATGACCGAGGCCGAGATAATCGATGGCTGTCTGGCCGGCAGCCGGGCCATGCAAAAGCAGCTCTACGACCGGTTTGCCGGCAAGATGATGGCCGTGTGCCTGCGCTACGCCCAAACGACTTTCGAGGCCGAGGACGTGCTGCAGGAAGGCTTTATCACGGTGTTCAGCAACCTGCGTAACTTCCGCCGGGAGTGCCCGCTCGAGTTCTGGATTCGCCGCATCATGGTGAATGCTGCCTTGCGCCAGCACCGCCGCAACGCCCCGCTGGTGGCCGTGAGCGAGGGAGAGTACCCCGAAGAGCTGGCCGGCGAAGAGTTTACGCTGTCCAACTACGCCTTCGAAGAAATGCTGGCCATGGTGCAGGAGCTGGCCCCCCGCTACCGGATGGTGTTCAACCTGTTTGCCATCGAAGGCTACGGCCACAAGGAAATCGGGGAGCTGATGGGCATCTCCGAAGGCACCAGCAAATCACAATACGCCCGCGCCCGGGGCATTCTGAAGACCAAATTAGAGCGCCTCGAAGCGCATCGTTCCAATGGTACCTACCGCAAATAACCACACGCCTACGCCGGAGCCTACCGGCGACTTAGAGCAGCTGTTTCGGCAGAAGCTGGGCGACGCTGAGGTAGCGCCCCGGATGCACCTGTGGGAGCAGATTGACCACGAGCTGCTGGTGCAGCAAAACGACACCTTCCGCCGCCGGCTGGTGTGGCACCGCTGGGTGGCCGCTGCCTGCATCCTGTTGTTTCTGGGCGCCGGCACCTGGTTTAGCCTGCGCCCCGCCACTACTGGGGAACCGGTAGTAGCCAGCACGCAATCGGCCAACTCGGCTAGTTCGGCTGTCGATGCTGCTCCCGGGTATAGCCTGGGCTCCACGGCTGGCTCGGAAAGCCTGGCTGTGACTACTGAGCCAGCTTCAGCTGCTGAAGCGGGTGGTATTGGTAGCCTGGCTGAAATCGGGGCGGCGCTGCATTCGGCCATTGCCGGTCCGGCACCGGAAGAAGGCCGCCCCCAAACGCTGGCTGCCGCACGGCAGAACGCGGCAGTGGAAGCCGCGTTCCTGGCTGCAAACCCGGCTCTGACTACTACCGGATACAGCGCACCCGCCGGCTTCGACCCCATCTTGGCCCAACCGACCGGCACGTTTTTCGACCGGGTAGTGGCCGGCCGGGCTGCCTATTCGGGCACTGCGGCTTCATCGTCGGCGTGGCTGGCGGGGCAGAGCGGCTCCGGCTCGTCGTTGGTTTCGTCGGCCGCCGTGCCGACTATTCTGCGCCTGGGGCAGCCCGATACGCTTAAGCTGGCATTGCCCACGGCTCCGGCCTCGGCAGTGGCCCAGGCTTATCCTGCCGAGGAGCCGCAGCCGGAAAAGACCCCTGCCCGGCCCAAGCGCTGGCGGCTGATGGGCGCCTACGCCGCATCGGCCTACAACCCCAATATGAGCTTCGGCTCCGGCGCGGTGGCTACTGCTACCAATAGCGTGAGTGGCGGCAACCCAGGGGCGTTCCGGGCCGCAGCGGCCTACGAGCAGGCTGCCAATGAGTACCGCCGCAACCTCCGGCCCGGCTTTGCCCAGCGCGTAGCCTTGGTGGGCAGCTACGCCGCCACCCGCCGCTGGACGCTGAGCGCCGGCGTGGAAGTGGCTGAGCAGCGCGCCACCTCCCAAACTTCCTACAACTTCCTGGACGGCAAAATGCCCGTGGTGGAGATTTCCGCCGCCAGTAAGGACTTGGGCAACGGCTACTCCCTGACGCCTCCGCCCGCTCCGCAGCTGCGCACGGCCCAGTACCGCTACCGCACGGCCGGCGTGCCGGTGAGTGTGCGCTACGGCTCGCAGCGCAAGGGTGTCTCGCTCTATGCCAAAGTAGGTGCGGCCGTGAATGTGCTTTTCAACAGCCGCTCGGAGCTGGTGGGTTTGCCCGAATCGACCACCTCCTACTCGCTCACCTCTACCGACTCGCCCTACCGTAAGGTGCAAACCTCGGTGAATGGTGGGGCCGGGGTGCGCTACCAGCCCGCCGCGGGGCAGTGGAGCCTGGCCCTGGGCCCGATGGCCGAAGCCGGCCTGTCGACGCTGAATAGCAATGCCGCCCAGTCGTCTTCCCAGGTTCGGCCCTACGCCATCGGCATGGAGGCCAGCGTGGAGTTTGGCGGCAAGCAGGCCGTAATAGTGCGCTAATTCTGAAAATTCAGGTTTCTGTTTTTCACTTTACTGTTCTGTACGCTATGAAAACCTTACTCGTGCTACTAAGTGCCTGGGGCTGCCTGGGACTGGTGCAGTGCCAACGTGACGGCGAGGCTCCGCAGCCCCAAACGGAGGCTGCTCCGGCCAACCCAACGGCGACTTCCTGCCAGGACGCCAAGGCCCAACCCCTGATTGACGAGCTGCTGCGGACCCCAAAAGCCAACCCCGCCGGAGAAGTGTGGCGCTACACCTGGGAAGGCCGGCCGGTGTTTCTGGTCAAGTCTTTCCGGCCCGATGATTATCAAAAGGTATACGAAGTGACTAATTCACAATTGCAGTATGTGGGGGCGCCCAGCGGTGGTATCACGGGCAAGGGAGACGGCAAATGCCCGACCTTCTCGGCCCAGGCTACCAATGGCTGCCTCGTGTGGCGCGACCCGCGCTAAGTATCTTTACGCTAAAAGCAGAAAAACCTGTCCGATTCGCTCGGACAGGTTTTTTCGTTTCCGAAGAAACCTACCTTGCGGCAATGGAGTTATCCTAGGCTGTCTTAGCTGCCACTTTTTTGCCCGAATGGACTATCAACTAACCTCCGAATTCAAACCCACCGGCGACCAGCCCAAGGCTATTGCCCAGCTCGTGTCGGGTATCGAAAGCGGTGAGCCGGCCCAGGTGCTGCTGGGGGCCACCGGCACCGGCAAAACCTTCACGGTAGCCAACGTGGTGGCCCAGACCGGCAAGCCCACGCTGGTGCTGTGCCACAACAAAACCCTGGCCGCCCAGCTCTACGGCGAGTTTAAGTCGTTTTTCCCCAACAATGCCGTCGAGTACTACATCAGCTACTACGACTACTACCAGCCCGAGGCCTACATTGCCAGTACCGACGTCTTCATTGAGAAGGACTTGGCCATCAACGAGGAAATCGAGAAGCTGCGCCTGCACTGCACGGCCACGCTGCTCTCGGGCCGCCGCGACGTGATTGTGGTGGCGTCCGTGTCGTGCATCTACGGTATCGGCAACCCCGAGGAGTTCAGCAAAAACGTCATTTACCTGGCCCCCGGCCTGAAATACTCGCGCAACAACCTGCTCTACCAGTTCGTGCAGATTCTGTACTCGCGCACCGAAGTGGAGTTTACGCGCGGCTCATTCCGGGTGAAGGGCGACACCGTGGACATCTTCCCGGCCTACGCCGACTTTGCCTACCGCATCTTCTTTTTCGGCGACGAAATCGAGGCCATTCAGAAGATTGACCCGGTAAGCGGCAAAAAGCTCAGCGACGAGGACAGCATGACCCTGTACCCGGCCAACCTCTTCGTGACCGGCAAAGACACGCTGAACCAGGCCATCAAGGAAATTCAGTTCGACATGGTGCAGCAGCACACCTACTTCGAGAAGGAAGGCCGCGACTCGGAAGCCAAGCGCATCATGGAGCGCACGGAGTTCGACCTGGAAATGATTCGGGAGCTGGGCTACTGCTCGGGCATCGAGAACTACTCGCGCTACTTCGACGGCCGCCAGCCCGGCTCGCGCCCGTTCTGCCTGCTCGACTATTTCCCCGACGACTACCTGCTGGTCATCGACGAAAGCCACGCCACCATTCCGCAGGTGCGGGCCATGTGGGGCGGCGACCGGAGCCGCAAAACGGCGCTGGTGGAATACGGCTTTCGCCTGCCCTCGGCCATGGACAACCGTCCGCTGACGTTCAACGAGTTTGAAAGCATGTACCGCCAGGCCATCTATGTCTCGGCCACGCCTTCCGATTATGAGCTGGCGCAGTCCAACGGCGTTATCGTCGAGCAGATTATCCGTCCCACCGGCCTGCTCGACCCCGAAATCGACGTGCGCCCTAGCGTAAACCAGATCGACGACCTGCTGGACGAGGTAGACAACCGCGTGAAGATGGGCGACCGGGTGCTCGTGACCACGCTCACCAAGCGCATGGCCGAGGAGCTGCAGAAGTACATGGAGCGCCTGGGTATCAAGTCGCAGTACGTGCACTCCGACGTGAAAAGCCTGGACCGGGTGGAAATCCTGCGGCAGCTGCGCCTGGGCGTTATCGACGTGCTGATCGGGGTAAACCTGCTGCGCGAAGGCCTCGACTTGCCCGAAGTAAGCCTGGTCTGTATTCTGGATGCCGACAAGGAAGGCTTCCTGCGTGACCAGCGCAGCCTGATTCAGACGATGGGCCGCGCCGCCCGAAACGATAAGGGCAAGGTTATCATGTACGCCGACCGCATGACAGGCTCCATGCAGCGCGCCATCGACGAGACGAACCGCCGTCGGGCCGTGCAGATGGCCTACAACGAAGAGCACGGCATTACACCGCGCACGGTGAAGAAGTCGCACGACGAAATCATGGGCCAAACCTCGCTGTCGGATAAGCGCCGCATCGAGCCGGCTGCCTACGTGGGCCCCGAATCGGATACGCTGACACTGGCCGCCGAGCCCGTTATTGCCATGATGGCCCGGCCCGATCTGGAGAAGCTCATCAAAACCACCGAAAAGCAGATGGAAGCTGCCGCCAAAGACCTCGACTTCCTGCAGGCCGCCAAGTTCCGCGACGAGCTGGCCCAGCTGCGCCAGATGCTCAAGAGCAAGCGCGACTAGGCTTTAGCCTACAGCTTAGCCAGCACGTAAGCCGGCCCCGAAAGTCACGTAGCGGACTTCGGGGCCGGTTTTTTGTTGCGTCACTTCGGCAACGCTACTTCTATTTCTTGGGCGGCGGCGCAGTAGCTGGTTCAGCGTAAACTAGTATTTTGTCCTGTCGTTTCTACTCTTTATTTCCGCTTTGCCTAGCGTATGAAGTCACGCGTTACCCGTTTTGCGCTGCTGCTGGCGCTGTTTATTCTGCCGTTGCTGCCGCACCGCGCCGCTGCCCAGGCCGGCAAGTTTTCCTACTTGTATATGACGACCGTCGAGTCGGTGTTGGGCGGGGGCGGAGGACGAAGCCGGATTCTGTTCACGCCCGATTTCAAAGGGCAGAAAGAAGTGACGATTGAAAGTCCTTTTGGCATCACCGGCATCAACTTCGGGAACATCCACGCCAACGACGACGCCACGGCCCGTTTCCTAACCGAACTGAACTCGGAAGGGTGGGAGCTGCTGCAGGTTGTCCCGCTGACGATAAGCCCCTCTGCCGGAACCGGCTCCCTGGCGTCAACCGGCATCTTCATGACCCGCTACCTGTTTCGAAAGCCCCAGTAAACAGTGCGTTCATCTGGCATCGGCCCGGCCTTCGGAAGCACTTGCAAAGGCCGGGCTCGTTGTGCTACAGGTGAAGAAGCTGCTTGCTACGGGCGCCCTCGGTGCCAACGCGCTTTACCCCTGAAAAAGCGGGGGCGGGGGCAGGTGAAAGATGTCGCGCAGGGCCCGGCTGGCGGCGTGGTAGCCGCACATGCCGTGCACGCCCCCACCGGGCGGGGTAGAGGAGGAGCACAGGTACAAACCGGCCCGGGAGGTGCGGTAGGGCGAGGCGCGCAGCACCGGCCGCGTAAACAGCTGGCCCACGTCGAGCAGGCCGCCGTTGATGTCGCCGCCCACGTAGTTGGGATTGTAGGCTTCCAGCTGCCGGGTGTTGAAGGTGTGGCGCCCGATGATTCGCTCCCGAAAGCCGGGGGCAAAGCGCTCCACCTGCTGCTCAATGGCCGCCGTCATGTCCTGGGTCGAGCCGTTGGGGACGTGGCAGTAGGCCCAGGCCGTGTGCTGGCCGGCCGGGGCGCGGGTGCTGTCGAACAGGCTTTGCTGGGCCAGCAGCACGAAGGGCCGCTCGGGATGCTGGCCTTGGGCCGCCGCTCTTTCCCCGGTCTCAATTTCTTCGAACGTATTACCCAGATGCACCGTGCCGGCCTGCGCACACTCGGGGGCCGTAAAGGGGATGGACCCATCCAACGCCCAATCGACCTTGAACACGCCCATGCCGTAGCGGTAGCGCCGCAGCTGCCAGCGGTACACATCCGAGAGGCTATGCCCGGCAATTTGCAGCAGCTGGGCCGGTGTCACGTCGAAGAGCACGGCGCGGGCCGTGGGCAGCTGGCTCAGGGAGCGGATGTAGGTGCCGGTTTCAATCTTGCCGCCCAGGGCCACAAAATGCGCGGCCAAGGCATCGGCAATGGCCTGGGAGCCTCCCTTGGGCAGGGGCCAGCCCTGGCGGTGGGCCGCAATCAGCAGGACCAGGCCAATGGCTGAGGTCGTCAGGTTGGTCAGGGGCTGAATGGCGTGGGCGGCCATGCCGGCAAACAGACCCCGGGCTTCCTTGGTCGTAAACCGGCTGGTGAGCGAAGTGGCCGGCAGCAGGGCCGAGAGTCCAAAGCGTGCCATCTGGAACGGATGCTGCGGAAAGTGCAGCGGGGCCAGCACGTCGTTGGCCAAATGGGGCCAGGCGGCTACCAGCGGCATCAGCAGCTGCTGATACGCTGCTTCATCGGCTCCGAGGCGGCGTGCGGTATCGGTCAGGGAAGGCAATACGGCGGCGGCTGTACCGTCGTCGAACGGGTGAGCTGCGGCCACCGGGGGCGTTATGTATTCGAGGCCGTACTGGGCCAGTGGCAGCGTCTGGAAAAAAGGTGAGGCGGCCGCCAGCGGGTGAATGGCCGAACAGACGTCGTGGCGGAAGCCGGGCAGCGTCAGCTCGGCCGTACGCAGCCCGCCGCCCAGCTGCTTGCTGCCTTCCAGCAGCAGCACCTCCAGGCCCGCCTGTCGCAGCGCAATAGCCGCCGCCAGCCCGTTAGGGCCCGAACCCACGACTACGGCATCATACTCGGTTGTGCTCATGTCCCACGATGGTTTGGCCTGTCAGCTCATAATGGAAGTAAAACCACTGCCTCATACGGCGCAGCACGTAGGGCGGCGGTATATATAAAGTAGTCAGGATGCGTATCAGGCACAAAGAAACGTGGCCTGCCCGCAAGCCCCATTCTGACAATGGAAAGCGCCCGGCAACTACCAAAGCTTATACGCCGGGCCATCTGTTTTCTTGTTCCACTACGGCAGGCGGCGGATGATGAAGTTCTTCAGCGGGTTTTTCTTGATTATGGTTACCAACTGGCCGCCTTCGTATTGATATTCATCCTCCCGCCCGTCGCGCTGGGCCTGGAAACGGTGCTTGGGCGCCCGCAGCAGGGTAAAATAGTCGCCGAAGTACTCGGCATAGGCCCGGGCCTGCTGGGCGCCGGGCTCCCCGAAAAACATATCCGTGACGGTGTAGGTAATGGGTTGCCGCTCGGTGCCGCGGTAGTGGTGCTTGTACTGGTCGGCCACGATGTCGTAATGGTCGCCCTTCCACTCGGTGCGCGAGGCAAACTCGCCCTGGTTGGTGTGCGCCTCCACGGTAGATAGCAGCAACTGCCCGTTGCGCACCCGGTTCGTAACCTTATAATACACCTTGAGGTGGTAGAGTAGGAAGTTCACCTGCACGTCGCTGACCAGCGTGTACACCACATCGGCGCCCACCGGAGGCTGGCGCGTGGCCGTCATGGTGCCTACCCGCAGGCCGGCCACCTCGATGCCGTAGCGCCGCACCTCGGCCGTGGTGGGCGGCGGGGTTTGGGCCAGCGCGGGCAGGCTACTCAGGCAACACAGCAGGGCAAACTTCATGCAGGCAGGAAAAAGCGGCCCCGCAAAAACGCCCGGCTGGCCTTGGGCCGACCGGGCGTTTTCCGCAACCGAGCGTGGTTAGCAGCACCCGCCGCCGTCGTAGAAGTAGGTGGAAGGCGACACGAAAATATCGTCGCGGCCCAGGGCCAGCAGGGCGCCGGCGGTTTTGTCGCACACGGCCAGGGGCTGGTTTTGGAGCAGGACGTGGCCTTTCTGGTCGTCGAAGAGCTCGTCCTGGCCGTAATAAATGGCGGTGCGGCCCGTGAAAATGCAGGGTCCATCGGCCGGCATCGGGTCCTTGATGGCGCACACCTCCACGCTTTCGATGTAAATCAGCTCGTCGGTGGCGTAGTGCTGGGGCGACAGCACGCGGTAGGCGCGCTTGGCCCGTACCTCCACCGTGCCGAAGCCCACGGACGTAATCAGGTCCAGGTACTGCTGCAGGGGCAACGAGCCGGTGAGGCACAGGGCACGCAGCCGCTCATCGGCCCGCAGCTCCTCGCTCATGGGCTGCTCGCAGGTGGGGTCCGACATCACCAGGCGGCCGTGGGGCTTGAGCACCCGGTAGGTTTCCTGTAGGGCCCGGCGCAGGTCGTCAAGCTTGAAAATGTTGAAGAGGCAGTTCTGGGCGGCCACGTCCACGCTGGCGTCGGGCACGGGCAGGTGCAGGGCGTCGCCGGCCCGCAGATCCACGAAGTCGCGGCTGAACCACTCGTTCTGGGCTTCGGCCTGCTCCATGTTGGCCCGGGAGGCATCCAGCATTTCCGTTACCACATCCACCCCGATAACGGCGCCGGGGCGGCGGCTGAAGTAGGCAAACTGCAGCAGCTCCATGCCGCCGCCCACGCCCACGTAGAGCACGGTGGGGCTGTTGGTCAGGTCGCGCGGGTTCACGGTGCTGCCGCAGCCGTAGTTCATCGAGAGCATGCGCGGCGGAATGCTCAGGCCGGGCAGCTGCCACACGGGGTTGGTGGTGCAGCACAGGCCCACCTGGGGCTCCTGGGCCGCCTGGCGGTACACGTCGGCGGTGGTATCTAAGTAGCTCATTCGCGGGAGGAGGAAGAAGAGGAGGTGAGAAGGTAGCGGAGGAAAGTGGCGCCGGCCAAGCTTACTGCTTGTTCAGGTTCCAGTTGTAGTCGAGGTAAGATACCTGGGCGTTGTCGTTCATTTTGGTGGCGGCGTACTTATTCACCCACTTGGCCACCGACTGCCCGTTTTTCTCCCAGTCGCCCTTGTACCAGTCGAAGTACTTGGAGAGCTGGGCCTCGGTTTTGCCGACCTTGTTTTTGGCCGGGTTATTCAGGAAGTCCCGGCCTTGGTCGTCGAGCTGCCGGTCGAGCTTGGCGGCGGTGTAGGCCTCGTTGCGCAGGCGTGGGCAGGAGACGGAGGCGCACACCAGCGCGAAGTGGATGCGCGGGTCGTCGTACTGCTTGCGCAGGGTGCCGTGCTCGATGTTGTCGAGGCTCATTTTCTCGCCCCCGATGGAAAAGAACTTGGCCGCCCAGGGCGTCGTCACGAAGGGAATCTTGATTTTGGAGCCGATGTCCTTGATGCTTTGCAGCGGGTAGTGGTCCAGAATCAGGCGAATCGTGTAGGCGTTGTAGGCGTTAATCCAGTAGGCCATCTGCTCGGGCTTGCTCCAGGTGGCGGCGGGCGGGTTTTTGCTGAGCTGCGCCAGATACTGGTTGAACTCCTTCTCGTCGGCCTGGAAGCCTTTGTAGTTCACCTGGCCTTTGTCGTTGACGTGCTTTTTAAGCAGCCGGTCGAAGGCCACGTGGTCGACGGGCGCCGCGGCGGGCGTGGCAAAGGCCGGCGTGGGCAGGGTGCTGGAATAGCCCGGGAAGGCTGCGGCAGTGAGAGTAGCGGTGGCCAGCACCGGGGCCAGGAGCAACAGAGGCTTGAGGGAAATCTTCATCGGAGCAGACATACGGCAAATACGGGCGGAAAAGATCTGACGCGTGGCAAACTTCCGCCGCGTCTAATTTCGTAAGAATCCAACGGCTGTTCAGTTTGTTCACTTGCGGCTTTATTTTCTGCCTATGCTCCTGACTGCCGCGCTGCTGGGTTTTGCCGGTCTGGCCCCCGCCGATACCGCCCGGTTTCGGCGCGTGGCCCTGATTCCGCTGCCGCTGGTGTACTACACGCCCGAAACCCGCCTGGCCTACGGCGCGGCCATTACCGCCACGCTGCGCTTCCGCCGCGACGCCACCGACACGCTGGCCCGGCCCTCGCAGCTGACCGTGGGCGCAGCCTACACCCAGAACCGCCAGCTGCTGCTGTACCTGCCGTTTCAGCTGTTCTACGACCACAACCGCTACTACGCCTACGGCGAGGCCGGCTACTACCGCTACACCTACTTCTTCTTCGGGGTGGGGCGGCAGGAGGTGGCCCGGGAGCTGTACGGCGTCAACTTTCCGCGGGTACGCCTGAACGTATTCCGCCGCCTGCTGCAGCTGCCGGGCCGTGGCAAGCTCTACGCCGGCCTGCGCTACCAGTACGAAGACTACCGGGTGACCACGACTGAGCCGGGGGGGCTGCTGGCCGCCGGCAGCGTGGCCGGCAGCCAGGGCAGCCGCCTGACCGGCGGTGGGCTGGGGCTGTTCTATGATGCGCGCGACAAGGTGCTGTTTCCGCGGCGGGGCTGGGTGGCCGATGTGACGGTACTGCCCGGGCAGCGGGCCGTAGGCGCCGGCCAACGCACCACCCGCTTCAGCCGCTATGCCGCCGATGTGGCCAGCTACCACGCCCTTACTCCCCGCGCCGTGCTGGCCCTGAATTATGCCGCCAGCTTCACGGCCGGCACGGCTCCATTCAATGCCCTGTCGTTGCTGGGCGGCACCCGGCGGCTGCGGGGCTACTACGAAGGCCGCTACCGCGACCAGAACGCGGCACTGCTGCAGGCCGAGCTGCGCTTCGACGTGTACCGCCGCCTCGGCGCCGTGGCCTTCGGGGGCGTGGGCACCTTGGGCGACGACCAGACCCTGCTGCGCCTGCGCCAGCCCAAGGCCGCATACGGGGCGGGCCTGCGCTTCGTGCTCAACCGCCGCGACCATCTCAACCTGCGCGTCGACTACGGGCTGGGCCGGCAGTCCGGAGGTCTATATCTTACCGTGGGTGAGGCTTTCTGATAAATGCTGCCGACTTTGCCCCCTGCCACCCGTTCCTCGTAAGCTTTCCTTATGCTCCTTAGCGTCATCATTCCCACCTACAACGAAGCGGATAATATCGGCCGGCTGGTCGCGGAGCTGTTGCGCTACGCCCCGCCCGGTGCCGTGGAGGTACTGGTGGTAGATGCGCACAGCCCCGACGGCACCGCCGAAGCCGCCCGCCGGGCCGGTGCTACCGTTCTGCCGGCACCCGCGCCCGGCCGCGCCGCCCAGATGAACTACGGGGCCCGCTACGCCACCGGCGACGTGCTCTACTTCGTGCACGCCGACGTCGGCATTCACCCCGACTACGTGGCAACCATCCGGGCGGCAGTAGGGCAGGGGCACAGCGCGGGCTGCTACCGGTTCCGCTTCGACTCCCAGCATCCGCTGCTGCGCATCAACAGCTACGGCACGCGGTTTCGGGGCCTCATGAGCCGGGGCGGCGACCAGACGCTGTTCATCACCCGCGGCTTGTTTGAGCAGCTGGGCGGCTTCGACGAGCGGTTTGTCATCATGGAGGATTTCGAGATTATTCAACGCATCCGGCGCCAGGGCGGCTTCTACATCGTGCCCCAGGACGTGGTGGTGTCGGCCCGCAAGTATGAAACCAACAGCTGGCTCCGGGTGCAGTTGGCCAATCTGACGGCCTTTTCCATGTTTTTTCTGCGGCTGCCGCCCACCCGCATTGCCCGCACCTACAAAGCCCTGCTCAACTACCGCTGATGCTGCCGACTGTTCTCGTTACCGGTGCCAACGGCTTTCTGGGGCGCCACCTCGTGGCCGAATTGCTGCGGCGCGGCTACCCGGTGCGGGCCCTGGTGCGGTCCGGCAGCGCGGCCACCGGCCCCGAGCCGCTAAGTGCCTTGCCCATTGCGTTGCACGAAGGCGACCTGACCCAGCCCGCCTCCCTGGCCGGGGCTGCCGACGGCTGCCAAGCCATTATTCATGCCGCGGCCCTGGCCCAGGTCAATCCGGCCCGCCACCCGGCTGTGTGGGCCACCAACCTGGGCGGTACCGAGGCCGTCTTGCAGCTGGCCCGTCAGGCCCGGGTAGCGCGCTTCGTGTATGTGGGCACAGCCAACGTGTTTGGGTTTGGCACCCAGGCCCGGCCCGGCGACGAAACCCGGCCCTACGCCGGCCGCCGCTACGGCCTCGACTACATGGACAGCAAGCTCGCCGCCACCGAGCTTGTGCTGCAGGCCGTGCAGCAGGAGCAAATGCCCGCCGTACTGGTGCACCCCACCTTTATGCTGGGCCCCGAAGATGCCCGGCCCACTTCCAACGCTCTGCTGCTGGAGCTGCACGGCGGCCGGTTGCCGGGCTATCCGGCCGGGGGCAAAAACTACGTGCATGTGCGCGACGTGGCCGTTGCCACCGTCAATGCCCTCACGCGGGGGCGCGTTGGCGAGTCCTATATTCTGGGCAACGAAAACCTGAGCTACCGCGACGCTTTTGCGCTGCTGGCCGACGTGCTGGGCGTGGCCGCGCCGCGCTGGCCGCTGCCCCCGGCCCTAGCGACGCTGTACGGGCAGGTCTGCGACTGGAAAGCCCGCGTGACGGGCCGGGCCGGGCAGCTCAACTCGGCAATGGTAGCCGTGGCCAACGACGGGCACTACTTCACGGCCGAAAAGGCGCGGGCCGAGCTGGGCTTGCCCCAAACTCCCATCCGGCAGGCGGCGGCCGAAGCGTTTCACTGGTTTAAAGCCCACGGCTATGTCAGGTAAGTATTCGGCCCTGCGCCCCGGGCCACTGGCGGGGCAGGTAGCTATTATTACGGGCTCCGAGTCGGGCATCGGGCGCGAAACGGCGCGGGTGCTGGCAGGCCAGGGAGCCGCCGTGGTACTCAACGGCCGCTGCCCCGAGCGCCTGGCCCGCACCCACGAGCTGCTGGCCGCCGAGGGTCTCACCGTCGTCAGCTGCGTGGCCGACGTAACCGACTACGCCGCCTGCCAGCGCCTGGTGGAGGCCGCCATCAGTAGCTTCGGCCGCCTCGATATTCTGGTGACCAACGCCAGCATTTCCCAGCGGGCCTACTTCCTCGATATGCAACCCGAGGTGTTCCGCCAGGTGCTCGACAGCAACGTCTACGGCTCCGTGTTTCCCCTTAAGGCTGCCTTGCCCCACCTGCTGGCCGTGCGGGGCAGCGTCACGTTTATTTCCTCTATTTCGGCCCTGAACGGCATGCCCAGCGGCTCGGCCTACTGCGCCGGCAAAGCGGCTTTGGCCAACCTGGCCCACACCCTGCGCCTGGAGCTGGCCGAGTCGGGCGTGCATTTCGGGGTGGTGCATATCGGCTTCACCCAAAACGACCCCGAAAAGCGCGTGCTCGACGCCAGCGGCCAGCCCGTACCCATTGCCCACCGGCCGCCGCGCTGGCAGAAAACCCAGGCCGAAGTGGCCACGATTATCTGGCAGCACATCCGGCGACGGCGGCAGCGCACCGTTATTTCGGCCCTGGGCCGGCTGATTCTGCTGGTGCACACCCTGCTGCCCCGCCTCGGCGACTGGGTAGTGCTGACCAGCGTGCGGCGGCTGCGCAAGTTTTATGAGTAGCCGCCGGGCCAAGATCTGCCTGGGCTGCTTTCTTCGTACATTCCCCAAAAACGCATGGAAACCTACTACAACCCAGCCGACCTGGCCAAGTTTGGCAACATCACCGAGTGGCAGGCCGAAGCCGGCCGCAAGTTTTTCGACTACTACGGTGAAGTATTCAAGGACGGGGCCCTCACCGAGCGGGAAAAGTCGCTCATTGCCCTGGCCGTAGCCCATGCCGTGCAATGCCCCTACTGCATCGATGCCTACACCACCGACTCGCTGCAGAAAGGCGCCGACGAAGCCCAGATGATGGAAGCCGTGCACGTGGCCGCCGCCATCAAGGGAGGGGCGGTGCTGGTGCACGGGGTGCAGATGATGAACAAGGCCAAAGAACTATCCATGTAGGCGGCTGGTTACCCACTCAATCCACCCTGCGCCCCTCCGCGACTCTGCCTCAGCCCCATGATTAAGTCCCTTAAAGCCACCGGCAGCCAGCTCGCCGATTCTGCCTTTCAGCTTACCGTGCTCCGGCCCGATCAGGCGGATGGCGCCCACTTGCCGTCTTTTTCTGCCAAGATGCGGGAGGCCGGGCTGTTTCCGCTGCGGCCGGTGGCGCCGGCCATCCTGCAAATCAACGTGGGCAAGATGTGCAATCAGGTCTGCAAGCACTGCCACGTCGATGCCGGGCCCGACCGCAAGGAAATCATGACCCGCGAAACCATGCAGCTGTGCCTCGACGCGCTGGCCCGCACCGACATTCAGACAGTGGACCTGACCGGGGGCGCGCCAGAGATGAACCCGGATTTTCGCTGGCTGGTAGAGGGCATCAGCAAGCTGGGGCGCAAAACCATCGTGCGCTGCAACCTGACCATCATCGTGGCCAACAAGAAGTACCACGACCTGCCCGAGTTCTTTGCCCGCCACGGGGTGGAAGTCGTCAGCTCCCTGCCGTTCTACAACGCCGGCAAAACCGACCGGCAGCGCGGCGAAGGCGTGTTCGACGACTCCATTCGGGCCCTGAAAATGCTGAACGCTGTGGGCTACGGCCAGGAAGGCAGCGGCTTGGTACTGAACTTGGTGTATAACCCGGCCGGGGCGTTTCTGCCCGGCTCACAGGCGGGCTTGCAGCAGCAATTCAAGCGCGCCCTGCTCAAGGACTTCGGCATTGTGTTCAACGATTTGTTCGCCATTACCAACATTCCCGTCAGCCGCTACCTCGACTACCTGCTGGAGTCGGGCAACTACGCTGGCTACATGGAAAAGCTAGTGGCCGCGTTTAACCCCGTGGCGGCGGCCGGCGTAATGTGCCGCGACACTATTTCCGTGGGTTGGGACGGGCAGCTCTACGACTGCGACTTCAACCAGATGCTCGACCTGCTGGTGGCCAGTCCCGTGCAGCACATCCGCGACTTCGACGCCGCGGCCCTCACCGAGCGTGCCGTGGTTGTGAATCAGCACTGCTACGGCTGCACTGCCGGTGCCGGCTCCAGCTGCGGCGGCGCTACGGCGTAGCGGGCAGCAGTACGCCGCTGGTTTTTGGCTGCCCGTTGGTTGGGCCAGGGCCGGGGCGTAGCTTGCGCCGCCAATTCCGTCTTTTGGCCCTGGACTAAGCACGAGAACCGCCCAAGCTTGTGCGCGGGCGGCCTGAATATGGCTGTATTCCGCTTAAAACGTATTCTAACGCATGATTCAACGTAGTACCCAGTTGCCGATCCGCTATTCTATCCTAACCGTGGCCGCATGAAAACCATGCTGCGCCATTGCCTGCTGGCCGAACTACTGGGCACCGCCGTACTGATGATTTTTGGCACCGGCGCCGCCGTTGTCAATGAGCAGACGCAGACGCTGGGCCACGGCGGCATAGCGGCCGCCTTCGGGCTGGTCGTGCTGATTCTGATTCAGAGTCTGGGGCACGTAAGCGGCGCCCATATCAACCCGGCCGTAACGCTGGGCTTCTGGGCGGCGGGGCGCTTTCCCGGGCGGCGGGTGCTGCCCTACGTGGCCGCCCAGGTGGTGGGGGCCTTTATCGGGAGCTTTCTGGTGCAGCTGATTGCCACGCCCGGCTCGGCGCTGGGGGCCACGCTGCCGGCCCACGGCAGTGCCCAGGCTTTCGGCATCGAGCTGTTTCTTAGCTTCTGGCTGATGCTGGTCATTTTGCGCGTCACGTCCAGCTTCTACGAGCAAGGCCTGCTGGTGGGCCTCACCATCAGCGCCACGGTAGCGCTGGAGGCTCTGGTGGGCGGGCCGCTGAGTGGCGCTTCCATGAACCCGGCCCGCTCCCTGGCCCCGGCGGTGCTCAGCGGGCAGCTCACGGCCATCTGGGTGTACCTGGCCGCGCCCTGCGCGGGCGTTCTGCTGGCCGTCGTCACCGACCGGCTGCTAGAGTTGAAACCGGCGCCGCCCGCTTAAAGCTTGCCGCCTTGCTCATTAAGCGCAATGACCGGGTAGCTCTGGCGTTGCTGAGTTTACACCTGAAATCTACACCCAATCTACGCCCTGATGTAGCCACTGCTGGGTGGTTTCTTCCGCCGAGCCGGGCTCGGGCGTGAGGTTGTAGTGCCACTCGGCCTGGGGGGGCAGGCTCATCAGGATGCTTTCGGTGCGGCCCCCGGTTTCGAGGCCAAACTTGGTGCCCCGGTCAAAAGCCAGGTTGAACTCGGCGTAGCGGCCCCGGCGCACCAGCTGCCACTGTTTTTCCCGCTCGGTGTAGGGCAAAGCCGCGTTCTGCCGCATGATGGTGCTGTAGGTGCGCCCGTATACTTCGCCCACGTCCTGCACAAAGGCAAACAGCTCCTCAAACGAGCCATCCTTGCCCACGGTGAGCCGGTCGAAGAAGATGCCGCCCACGCCGCGGGTTTCCTGGCGGTGGGGCAGGTAGAAATACTCATCGGCCCACTGCTTGAAGCGTGGGTAGTAGCTGCTATCGTAGCGCTGGCACACCTGCTGAATCTGCTCGTGAAACCAGCGGGCCTGTTGCTTATCCACGTAAATGGGGGTCAGGTCCAGGCCGCCGCCAAACCAGGCCTCGCCGTTGCCGGCCTCGAAGTAGCGCACGTTCATGTGCGAAATCGGCACCATGGGGCTGCGCGGGTGCTGCACCACCGATACGCCGGTGGCAAAGTAGCGGGCATCGGGCATAAGCAGCTGCCGGGCCGCCGGCTCGCTCATCTGGCCCCACACGGCCGAGAAGGCCACGCCGCCTTTTTCCAGCACGGCCCCGTTCTGAAGCACGCGGGTGAGGCCGCCGCCCCCGCCGGCGTGCTGCCAGGCGTCTTCCCGAAACTTAGCCCCGCTGCCGTCGGCCGTTTCGAGCCGGTGGCACAGCCAGTCCTGAAACTGACGCATCCAGTTTTCAACAAGGTCGCGGGCGGGGGCAAGGACGGGAGCAACGGAAGTATTCATGGCTGTTAAAAGAGAAGCAAGCGGATAACTAGAGGACTAGGCAGCTGAAAAAATTACGCCCAGCGCACGGCGTGGTAGTCGGGCAGCACGACTTTGGTGCGTTCCAGCTCCAGGCGCTCGGCGCACCGGTCGCAGCAGGCCACGGCGGGCTGCCGCTCGGGGCTGCGCAGCACCAGCACCGGAATCTGGGTGTGGTAGGCCCGCGTGGTGGTGTAGCACGAATCGAAGTAGCGCAACAGCTGCCCGGCACTGGTGGGCGCGATGATGAGCAGCTGGGCCTGGTGGCGGGCACAAAACTCGCTGACGCCTTCCAGGGGCGCATCGTCTTCCAACAGATGCGGAGTCGTGGTCAGCCAGGAGAGCTGGGTCGCGGCTTTGCTGATGGCCTGCTTGAGCTGCCGGCGCCGGGGCCGCTCGGTAGGCGAGTAGAACTGCACCAGATCCAGCGGACCGGGAAACGCTTCCTGCAGGGCCGAAAGCCGCTGCAAGACGGCGGGGCTGAGCGCGGCAAAATCGGTGGAGAACACCAGCCGGCTGGGCAGGCTGCGGCGGCCCGGGGGCACTACCAGCACCGGGCAGGCGACCAGCTCGGTGATGGCCGCGGCGTGGTTGCCGGGCGCTTCCTGCCGGCCGCAGTCCACGTGCTCCAGGCCCATGACTACCAAGTCGGCGGCGCAGCGCGCGGCTTCGGCCTGCACATGGTCGTGGAGGCAGCCGGCCAGCAGGCGGTAGCGGTACTGAATCCGGCGCCCGTCCTGGCGGGTGAGCTGCTGGTAGCGCAGGCGCTCCACCAAACTGCGCAGCCGCTGCTCGTGCCCGGCCAGCTCCGGCTCCGTAGCCGGCTGGCCGGCCGCGTCGGGCTGGCAGAAGAGCAGCACCACTTCGGCGGGCCAGCGCACGGCCAGCTTGTTGGCGTAGGCCAGGGTGTGCTCGGCGGCGGCGGTGTGGTCGATGGGAACGAGAATGGTTTTCATGAACGAAATCTTAGCAGAAGAAAGGAGCGAAAGGAGGGCAAAGGGCTCCGGCTAGCGGCAATAGTGCACGGAGCTTGGCGCAGTAGCGGCCTTGGGCGCGTCGTGGCCTAGCTGCGGACTGAGGTAGGGAATGCCCAGGCCCAGGCCCCGCACGATGAAGAGCACGGCCAGCACCGAGGCAGCGTAGGGCACGGCCTGGCGCATGCGGGTGCGCCAGCGCAGGGGCACCAGGCGCCCGGTCAGGGAGAGGCCCAGCATCAGGGGCAGGGTGCCCAGGCCAAAGCAGGCCATGTAGGCGGCCGCGCCAGCCACGCCGGGCGCGCTCAGGGCCCCGGCCAGGGCCAGGTACACCAGGCCACAGGGCAAGAGACCATTGAGCAGCCCGGCGCCGTACAGCGCCCGCCACGAGTACTGCTGAAACAGGCGGGACAGCTGGTTTTTCACCCAGGCCAGGGGCCGGCTAAAGCCTAGCCGGGAGCTGAGCTGGTCGGCGTAGCGCTGGGGCAGACCGATGAGCAGCAGAATCAGCAAACCGGAGGCAATGGAGAGGCCCTGCTGCAGGCCGGCCAGGCGCAGGCTCTGGCCCACCAGGCCCGAGGCGGCACCCAGCGTAGCATAGGTCGTCACGCGGCCCAGGTTGTAGAGCAAGCGGCCACCCACGTAGCGGGCCGAGGCCGACGCCGCGTCGGCGCGGCCGGGCAGCGCCAGGGCAATGGCCCCGCACATGCCGATGCAGTGGAAGCTACCCAAAAACCCGAAAACAAACCCGGCCCAAAGCATGGCAAGCGCGAAAAGAAGCATGACGGAAACTGTCGGCAAGTTCCGCCGCCCCGGTCTGGGCGCCCATGACAAAAATCAGTTGCCCAGGGTGATATTCCTCTCCACGAAATAGGCCTGTCCGCCCGCGGTGAAATCGATGCGGATGCGCCAGAAGCCGGGCTGCAGGCGGGCCGTGCTCAGGTGCTGCTCGGCGGCCGTAGTCAGCTGCAGGGGCAGGCTAAAATCGAGCTGCTGGTTGGAGGGACGGAAGAAGTGAATCTGCCCCTGCGGGTTCTGGCGGGCCAGATCGGCGGGTAGCTGCAGCGTGAGGCGGCGCGTGGCCGCATCGTGGAGCACCTGCACAGGCGCGGGCAGGGCGGCGGTGCGGGCCACGGTTTCCATGCGCTGTTGGTAGCGCAACTCCTGCTGGTAGTAGTCGGCACTGACCAGGTCGACGCGGGTGCGCACGGCCTGTTGCACCATGTAGCCGATGTAGCTGGCAAACAGCACGAAGGTCAGGATGATGGCGTAGGGCCAGATGGTGCGCTGGGAAGAAGTGGTAGTAGCCATGGTTGAGGTAGCGCCGGGGCGGCGCGGAGTACTGGTGAAAAGACCGTCGGGCGGAGCGTTCAGGATAAGCTGTCCGGGCCTACTGCACCGGGCCCAGAAACTTGGTGCTGGTTTCGGCAATCAGCTCGTTGCCGCTGAACAGGCCGATGCGGATTTTCTGGTTGGTGTGGTGCAGGGCGGGGCGGGGCAGCTCGGCGAAGAATACGCCTTCGGTGATACCCTGGGCTGGTAGCTTGAGGCTGGCCGCACCCACCAGGGAAATAGTGCCCTGGGCCGGCTCCAGCACCCGCAGCGTCAGGGGGTAGGGCCGATTGGTTTTGTTGATAACCGAGATGTTGTAGAGGTTGGTGATGGTGCCGTGGTCGGTTTTCTGAAACAGCTGGCCCGGGGTGCGCAGCACCGTGGCCTGCACGTTGGAGCGCGACACGAGCAGACCCGTGAGCACCAGCAGCAGCAGGGCCAGCACCCCCGAGAGCACCTTCATGCGGCCCGTGAAGCGCGGCTTGGTGCCCTGGGCAATGTCGTGCTCGGAGGCGTGGCGAATCAAGCCCCCGGGCAGGTTCACCAGGTTCATAATCGTGTTGCAGGCGTCGATGCAGGCCGTGCAGTTGGTGCATTCCATCTGCTGGGCCCCGTTGCGGATATCGATGCCGGTGGGGCACACCTGCACGCACTGGTGGCAGTCGATACAGTCGCCGGCGGTGCGCGGCTGGTTTTTGCGCATTTTCTCCCGCGGCTCGCCCCGCTTGTAGTCGTAGGCCACCACGAGGCTGTTTTGGTCGAGCAATACGCCCTGCAGGCGGCCGTAGGGGCAGGCAATGGTGCAAACCTGCTCCCGGAACCGGGCAAATACGGCGTAGAACACGCCCGTGAACAAGACCATCGAGGCCAGGCCGCCCAGGTGCTCGGCGGGCTTATCTGTCACGATTTTCACCAGCTCATCCGTGCCGATAATGTAGGCCAGAAAGGTGTTGGCAATCAGAAAGGACAAGGCCAGAAACAGCGCGTGCTTGGTGATTTTGCGCCAGGTTTTGTTCCAGTCCCAGGGGGCCCGGTCGAGAGCCTTCTGCTGGGGCGCGTCGCCTTCGAGCCAGTACTCGATGCGGCGAAATACCATTTCCAGGAAGATGGTCTGAGGACACACCCAGCCGCAGAACACCCGCCCATACACCACCGTGAAAACGATGATGAACAGCACAAAGGTGAGCGTGGCCAGCAAGAGGATGAAGAAGTCCTGGGGCCAGAAAATCTGCCCCAGAATGATGAAGCGCCGCGCCGGTAGGTTCAGCATCAGCAGCGGCAGCTCGTTGATGCGCAGCCAGGGGCCGGCAAACAGCAGGGCCAGCAGGCCGTAGCTCAGCCACTTGCGGTAATTATACAGGCGCCCGTTGGGCTTTTTGGGATAGAGCCACACCCGCTTGCCGGCCGCGTCCACCGTGGCAATGGAGTCGCGGAACGACGCGGCGGGCTGGGTTGGGGTATGGGGCATGAGTTCTGACGTGCGCCTCACCCCCCGGCCCCCTCTCCGAAAGAGGAGAGGGGGAGCCACGGCGGCGGTGCAGCATTATGGAATAGGTGAGGGAATAGACTGGGCTTTTGTCGTCTGGCTAGAGCTTGGCCACCGGTTTGGTGGGGGCTTCCTTTTCGCCCTGGGGCTCTTTGGCGCCGGCCGGGTTCGAGCCCTGCAGGCTGAGCAGGTAGGAGCTGACCTGCAGAATCTGCTTGCCCGAGAGCTTGCCTTTCCAGGCCACCATGCCCTTACTAGGTACCCCGAACTTGATGGTCTTGTAGACGTGGTTCACCTCGCCGCCGTGCAGCCAGTACTCGTCGGTCAGGTTGGGGCCTACTTTGCCCTCGGCATTCACGCCGTGGCAGGGCGCGCAGTTGGTCACAAACAGGCTTTTGCCGCTGCTCAGGTCCCCGGCCGCGGTAAGGGCCGCGTAGGTGGTGAGCTTGTTGGGGTCGTCGGCATCGGCCGAGATGAGCAGGGCCGCCTGCTGCATTTCGGCGGCGTATTCGTCGCCCTGCAGCTGGCCGCTCTGGCTCACGTGGTAGTAGCCCAGGTAGCCGATGGCAAACAGGATGGTGGCGTAGAAGCTGTATTTCCACCACGGTGGCAGGTCGTTGTCGAACTCGTGGATGCCGTCGTAGTCGTGGTCCAGGATTTCGTCGCGCACCTCGCCTCGCACCAGCACCGCGTCGCCCACGAGCAGGCCCAGTACCTGCCCGCTCCAGGAGCCGCGCACGGTGGGCAGCTCGTAGATGCGGCGCAGCTGGGGCCGCAGCCGGATAACCAGGGCCGTGAACAGCAGCGCTACCAGGGCCACCACCAGCGCCAGGGCGCCCAGCAGAAACCAGAGCAGCATAGCCTGACTGTCGGCCGGGGCGGGCGGCGCCACTGGGGCGTCGGTCTGGGCCTGGGCATCCCCGGTGGTCAGCAGCAGCAGAGTGGCCGCGCCGCGCAGAAGGTTCGGTACCAGGCTCATGCGGCTACTTTCTGCTCGGTGGGCTCGGGGGCCGCGGTGGCTACCGGCGTAGCGGCGGGCTCTTCGTGTAGCGCGGCCTCAGTGGCCACTGCCGCCAGGGATACGGCCGTCATGACCCCGAAAATCAGTACCACTGCTCCCACGGCGTACACGGCCAGGCTCAGCACGTAGGAAGGAGTGGGACCGGCAGCCGGCGCAGCCGATTGAGCTTCTGCCAGGTAGCCCGTAAGCAGGCCCATCAGAGTCAGCAGGAAAGCGCGTTTGGTTAGCATATCACGTCGTGGTTAAGGTGGTAGGGAAGGGTGTCGTCGGAGGGGTCATTGGCCAGTGGTAGCTGGCTCATGGCGCTGATGTGCTGGCGGTTGGCTAGCACCACGTAGGTCAGCAGGCCCAGGAAAAAGAGGAAGAAGATGGCCAGGGAAATGAGTGGGTAAATCTCAATGCCGGCTATGGATTGCAGCACGTTCTTATGCATGGCGTTGGGGTCGGTTTAGGTTACTCGGCGGAGGTGGCCGCTACTTGCTCGGGCTTCACTTTGATGTCGGTGCCCAGGCGCTGCAGGTAGGCAATCAGGGCCACGATTTCCTTGTCGGACTTCACCTCGATTTCCTCCTTCTTCAGCTCGGCCACGATACCCTGGGCCTGACGGCGGGCGTCGGCTACGGCCTGCTGCTCGAAGCCGGCGGGGTAGGGCGTGCCCAGGTCGCGCAGCACCGTGATTTTCTTGGGCAGCGTGCTGTAGTCGATGTCGTTGTCGAACAGCCAGGGGTAGGCAGGCATAATCGAGCCGGGCGACATACTGGTGGGGTCCAGCATGTGGTTGTAGTGCCAGGAGTGCGGGTATTTCTGGCCCACGCGGTGCAAATCGGGGCCGGTGCGCTTGGAGCCCCACAGGAAGGGCCGGTCGTACACAAATTCGCCGGCTTTGCTGTACTCCCCGTACCGCTCGGTTTCGGAGCGGAAGGGGCGCACCATCTGGGTGTGGCAGTTCGAGCAGCCCTCCTTGATGTAGAGGTCACGGCCCTGCAGCTCGAGCGAGGTATAAGGCTTCACGGAAGCAATGGTGGGTACGTTGCTTTCCACCAAAAACGTGGGAATCATCTCGATAGCGCCGCCAATGAGAATGGCAATGGTGGCACCCACGGCCAGCTGGAAGGGCCGCCGCTCGACCCAGCGGTGCCAGTGGCCGCCCTGGGCGTGCGGGTCCTGAGCTTCGGGCAGCAAGGGCGCGGCCTGGGCCTTTTCGTCGGTCAGCAAAGTGCCGGCACTGGCGGTTTTGATGAGGTTATACAGCATCACGAACACGCCGCTCAGGTAGAGCACCCCGCCGATGCCGCGCAGGTAGTACATGGGCACCAGATTGAGCACGGTTTCCAGGAAGTTGGGGTACTGCAGCATGCCCTCGGCATTAAACTGCTTCCACATCAGGCCCTGGGTGAAACCGGCCCAGTACATGGGCAGGGCGTAGAACAGGATGCCCAGGGTGCCCAGCCAGAAGTGCGTGTTGGCCAACTTCTTGGAGTGCAGGGGCGTGCGGTAGAGGCGGGGCCACAGCCAGTAGAGCATGCCGAAGGTCAGGAAGCCGTTCCAGCCCAGAGCGCCCACGTGCACGTGCGCCACAATCCAATCGGTGAAGTGGGCAATGGCATTCACGTTCTTCAAACTCAGCATCGGGCCCTCGAAGGTGGCCATGCCGTAGGCCGTTACGGCCACCACGAAGAACTTGAGCACGGGCTCCTCGCGCACTTTGTCCCAGGCGCCGCGCAGGGTCAGCAGCCCGTTGATCATGCCGCCCCAGCTGGGGGCAATCAGCATCACCGAGAAGGCCACGCCCAGGCTCTGGGCCCAGTCGGGCAGGGCGGTGTAGAGCAAGTGGTGGGGCCCCGCCCAGATGTAGATGAAGATCAGGGACCAGAAGTGGATGATGCTCAGGCGGTAGGAATACACCGGCCGCTCGGCGGCTTTGGGCAGGAAGTAGTACATGAGGCCCAGGTAGGGCGTGGTCAGGAAGAAGGCCACCGCGTTGTGGCCGTACCACCACTGTACCAGGGCATCCTGCACGCCGGCGTACAGGGAGTAACTTTTCATAAAGCTCACCGGCACGGCCATCGAGTTGACGATGTGCAGCACAGCTACCGTCAGGAAAGTGGCAATGTAGAACCAGATGCCCACGTACAGGTGCCGCTCGCGGCGGCGGGCAATGGTGCCGAACATGTTCCAGCCAAAGACCACCCAGACCAGGGTAATGGCAATGTCGATGGGCCACTCCAGCTCGGCGTATTCCTTGCTGGTAGTAAAGCCCAGGGGCAGGGTGGCCACGGCCGAGAGAATGATGAGCTGCCAGCCCCAGAAGTGGAGCTTGCTGAGCTTATCGGAGAACATCCGGGCTTTGCACAGGCGCTGCAAGGAGTAGTACACGCCGGTGAAGATGCCGTTGCCGACGAAGGCGAAAATTACGGCGTTGGTGTGCAGCGGGCGGATGCGGCCGAAGGTGGTGTAGGCCGTGCCCATGTTCAGCTCGGGGCGGGCCAGCTGAAACGCGGCCAGCACCCCCACCAGCATACCGATGATGCCCCAGATGACGGTGGCCACCCCGAAGTCGCGCACAATCTTGTTGTCGTAGAAAAAGGTGTCGACGGCCCGGGCGGGCGTGGAGGGTACCAGCGGCGGGTGAGGCGCGACAACCGGCGGTAGGGGTTCGACTTGCATAGCCTTCAGAAGTAGATGTTTTACTTGCTCAAAGGTCCTGCAAGGCGGTTTTGGAAAAGATGACGAATGTCAGCCCAGGTCCTGATTGATGTCACTAGGGCTCCGGGCGTGCCGCCCGAATCAAGGCGCGGTGGGGGCTTTTTGCCCGGGACAAATAGTGTAGTTTGCGCCGCCGCAGTCTTGCCCTGACCACCTGCGCCCCCCAGCTCCATGACCCGAGAACCGCTCATCCGCTTTTTCCAGAGCACCGGCCTGATCAGCGCGGCTCAGGCCGCCGAAATTGCCGCCGGCTTCACGCGCCGCACGCTGGCCCGGCACGAGCTGTTATTACCGGCCGGCCAGGTCAGCGACGAATACCTGTTTCTGGACCAGGGCCTGCTGCGCGCGTTTGCCCTCGATGAGGATGGCAACGACGTGACGACCGGTTTTTTCTCGGTCGGGCAGGTGGCCCTGGAAGTGGCTTCGTTCTTTAACCGCACGCCGTCCCAGGAAACCCTGCAGGCCCTGACCGACAGCGCGGGCTGGGGCATCAGCTACGCCCAGCTCAACGGCCTGTTTCACGCCCGGCCCGAGTTTCGGGAGTTTGGCCGCTCGGTGCTGGTGCGGGAGCTGACGCGGCTCAAAACCCGCCTGCTGGCCCTGACGACCACCTCCGCCGCGGCCCGCTACGAAGCTCTGCTGCACAGCAGCCCCGAGATTCTGCAGCAGGTGCCCCTCAAGCACATTGCCTCTTACCTGGGCGTTACCGATTCGTCCCTGAGCCGCATCCGGGCCGGCAGCCGCGGCCCCGAGCCGGCCTGATTTCTTGTCATTTGGCAAGTGCCGGCGTGGGGGTGGTGTGCTTCCTTTGCTGCTCACCACACGCCCCCTGCCTCATAGAAAACGTACCCGCTGCCCTGGGCCTGGCCTTCGGGCTGACTACCGCCGCGGCCGTCTTGCTGTTCTACCGGGCAGCCCGCAACTCCCGCTTCACCCTGGGGCTGCTGCTCGCTTGGCTGCTGGTGCAGGCCAAACTGGGGCTGAGCGGGTTCTACACCGTTACTTCGGCCCGGCCGCCCCGGCTGCTGTGGGCCCTGGGGCCGGCCCTGCTGCTCATTGCCGGGCTGCTGTTCACCTCCCGCGGCCGGGCCTACCTCGACGCGCTGCGCCCCGACTACCTGACGCTGCTGCACACCGTGCGCGTGCCGGTGGAGCTGGTGCTGCTGGGGCTGTTTTTCTACGGCGCGGTGCCCCGGCTCATGACCTTCGAGGGCCGCAACTGGGACATTCTCTCCGGCCTGAGCGCGCCCCTGGTTTACATGCTGGCGTTCCGGTGGCAGCGGCTGGGTTCCACCGGCTTGTTGCTCTGGAATGTGCTGTGTCTGGGGTTACTTTTCAATATTGTGGGGCACGCGGTGCTGGCCGCGCCTTCGCCGGTGCAGCAGCTGGCCTTCGAGCAGCCCAACGTGGCCGTGCTCTACTTTCCCTTTCAGTGGCTGCCCAGCTGCGTGGTGCCCCTGGTGCTGGTAGCCCACCTGGCCGCCATCCGGCAGCTGCTGAGGGCAAGACGGTCTTCTGCCTCTTTAGCCGTGTAGCACGGTTTCAACCAGCTCATGCACGCGTTGCCAGGTAATTCCTTCTCGCTGTTCGATAGTCAGCGGATGGTCTTCTTCAAAAACCTCGACCCGTGGAATAGTGCCTAGAGCTTGCGTGTGTTCTCTCGTTTTGATGCTACGTGTATCCGGATACCCCGGTACGATAGTTTGCAGCCAGCCAAAATAGGCTGGCTCATTTACTCGCGCCGGGTCATTCCAAACATCCTGGCTGCGCAAAAAGCTTTTTTCACTCAAACTGGTCCAGACGTTCCAGCAGAACACCTCGTCCGAGTCGATAACGGGAATTTCGATGCGCCCTCGCACGAAGAAATAGGCCTCGTCGACCACGCACCAATCCTGGCTGTACTCTATTCTGGCCGCGCGTTCTTCCGGTGGCACGCTGAAGTAGTAGTCCGGAAATTCCGCGCCAAAGCACATCGGCAGCTCGTCGTGAAATTCATTGCAGCGGGAGCAGGTGAAGCCTTCCATCGGGTGCGTAAAGTTGGTTTGGGCGCAAAATAGATTTCCCGAAGATACCAGCCGCTGGCGTCTGTAGTACCCTACTCGGGCTCGTCGTCGAAGAGCATGCGCACCGAGGGCGTGTAGTCGTCCTCGTACTGGCCCGAGCGCACGGCCCACAGGAAGCTGCCCAGAAATACCAGGGCCACGAGCAGGCTGATGCCGATTAACAGGAAGATGATGGTCATGATAAAGAGGGGTTAAAGCCCGCGCCGATAGGCGGCGTAGCGGACCAGCAACGTAGCAAACACCATCACGCTCAACGAGCTGATGGGCATCAGAATGGCCGATACGATGGGTGTGAACCGGCCCTGCACCGCCAGGCCCAGCCCGATGCCGTTGTAGCAGAACGATAGTACGAAGGTGGCCAGCACGATCTGCAGGCAATCCTGGGAAAACCAGAGAAACGTGCTGAGCTGCCCGAAGCTGCCCGCGTCCAGAATGGCGTCGCAGGCGGGGGAGAAGTTGGTGAGCGTCTCCGAGAGGGCCAGGCCGGTATCGGCGCGCTGCAGGGCCCCGGCGTCGTTCAGCCCGTCGCCCACCATCACCACGCGCCGGCCCTGCCGCTGCTGGGTTTCTACGAAGCTCAGCTTATCCAGCGGCGACTGGTTGAAGCGCAGCTCGGCGGCGGGGCCGAAGAGCTGGCGCAGGCGGGGCTCGTCGGCGTCGTTGTCGCCGGTGAGCAGGGCCAGCGTATACGTTTTGCTCAGCTCCTGCAGCAGGCCGTTCAGGTGGGGGCGGTATTCACTGCTCACCTCGTACCAGCCCTCCACCAGCCCATCCAGGGCCACGTACACCCGCGCCTGCCGCTCACCGTGTGGGGCCGCGGCGGGCAAATCGACGAAGGCCGCCGAGCCCAGCCGCACGTCCCGCCCCGCCACGCGCCCGCACAGGCCCTGGCCCAGCACTTCGGCGTAGCTTTCCACCCGCAGAGGCGAGGCCCCAAGCTGGTCGGCTAGGCGCTGGCTGAGCGGGTGGGTCGACTGGGCAGCCAGGGCGGCCACGCGCTGCTCATCCTCGGGGCTAAGCGTCAGGCCGTGGAAGCTGACCAGGGCGCGGTGGGTATCGGTCAGGGTGCCGGTTTTGTCGAACACAAGCGTGTCGGCCCGGCCCAGGGTTTCGACCACGGCCGCGTTTTTGAGGTAGAGCTTGCGGCGGCCCAGCACCCGCAGGGCGGCGCCCAGGGCAAAGGGCGTAGCCAACGACAAGGCGCAGGGACAGGCAATAACCAGCACCGAAGTGCAGGCGCGCAGGGCCATCTGCGGGTTGCGGGGGTACCAGTAAAGCACCGCGCCCACGGCCAGCAGCAAGGTTACGGCCACAAAGTAGCGGCCTACTTTGTTGGCGTAGGTTTCCAGCGTAGGCTTGCCTTCCTTCTGAAAGGCGGGGTTGTTCCAGAGCTGGGTGAGGTAGCCCTGCGATACTTCGCGCACCACTTCCAGCTCCACGGCCTCGCCCACCTGCCGCCCGCCGGCGTACACGATGTCGCCGGCCTGCTTGCTCACCGGCATACTCTCGCCCGACACGAAGCTGTAGTCAATCTGCCCGGCGCCGCGCAGCAGCACGGCATCGGCGGGAATAATTTCCTGGTGCCGCACCCGGATGCGCTGCCCGGCCTTCAGCTCCTTCACCGACACCGACTGTTCACCTTCTTTGGTCAAGAGCGTCACGGCCACGGGGAAATAGGAGGTGAAGTCTCGGTCGAAGCGCAGCGCATCGTAGGTGCGCTGCTGCACCCATTTGCCGATCAGCATGAAGAACACCAGCCCGGTAAACGAGTCGAAGTAGCCCGGGCCGCGGCCGGTGGCAATGTCGAACACGCTGGTCGTGAACAGCGCCGTGAGGCCCAGGCTGATGGGAAAATCCAGGTTGATGTAGCGCTGCCGCAGCCCCTGCCAGGCCGAGAAGTAAAAGTCGCGGGCACTGACCAGCAGCACCGGCACAGCCAGCGCGAAGCTCAGCCAGCCGAAGAAGCGGCCAAACAGGCTTTGCAATTGCTCGGTAAAGGAAAAGTAGTCGGGAAAGGCCATCAGCATCACGTTGCCGAAGGCAAAGGCGGCCAGGCCCAGCTGGTAAGTGAGGCGGCGGCCGGCGTGGTGGGGCTGGGCGCCCAGCTCGGCCAGGGTAATCTGGGGTTCGTAGTTGATGGCGGCCAGCAGGGTCACGACGTCTTTGAGACTGGTCGTGGCCGGCTGGTAGCTCACCGTCAGCTCCTTGCGCAGGAAATTGACCCGCGAGGCGCTGATGCCGGGGTTGAGCTTGAATAGGTTTTCGAGCAGCCAGATGCAGGAAGCGCAGTGCATCTGCGGAATGGTGAAGGTGAGCCGGTGGAGCGTAGGCGACTGAAACGTGAGCAGCTGGCTTTGCACCGATTCCAGGTCGAGGTAGTCGAAGCGACCGGGCAGCTCCACGGTCTTTACTTTCTGGCCGGGCTTCTCGTCGAGGCGGTAGTAGGTGCACAGGTTGCTGGCGTCGAGCAGCTCGTACACGGCCTTGCAGCCCTGGCAGCAGAAGGGCAGCGCGGGCCGGGCCGCCAGCCGCACCGGCTCCGCGGGGCAGTCGTCACCGCAGTGGGCGCAGGCCAGGTGGGGTAGCGGCGGGGCAGTGGCGGGGGCAGTGGCAGGAGTAGACACGGGCAGGCAAACTAGTGAAGCCCCAAAGCTCCGACACGGCGCGCGCCGGAAACCTGACGAATGTCATTCCCGGCCCTGACTCATCTCAGCCCGAAGTGCGCCGCCGAACCCGCATCTTTGCCCTGTTGTTCCGTGCTGGTCGGGCCGCCGCTGCTGGCGGCCTGGCCTGCTTTTTTGCCTGCTGCTATGTCCCGTTTTCCCGCTACTGGCTCCTTGCTGCTGGTGCTGGCCCTGTTTGTGTGGGCGGGCATGGTGGCTGGCATTTCCTTTCTGGAAGCTCCGCTCAAGTTTACGGCCCCCAATATCACCGTGCCCCTGGGCCTGGGCATCGGCCGCATCGTGTTCGGGGCCCTGAACAAGGTGGAGCTGGTATTGGCCACGCTGGCCGTCGTCAGCGCCCTAGCCGTGCGGGTGCCGGCCCATATTGCCGCCGCGCTGGGGCTGCTCGGCACCATTCTACTGCTGCAAACCTTCTGGCTGTTGCCCGCTCTCGACGTGCGGGCCCTGGCGTTGCTGGCCGGCCACCCGGCCCCGCCCAGCTCGCTGCACATGGCCTACATCGGGCTGGAAGTGGTGAAGCTGCTCACCTTGCTTCTCACCGGCAGCTGGGCGTTTCAGTGGGCCCTGCGCGCCGCCCGGGGCCAGCTGCTCAACCACAAAGCCGCCCAGCAGCCCGCCTGATTTCCGGCCTTTTTCTTTTCTGCTTCCTGCCATGACTGATTCCCGCCCCGATATCCAGACCGAAGCCGACGTGCAGCGCCTGGTCGACACGTTTTACCAGAAAGTAAACCAGGACGCGCTGCTCAGCCCGGTCTTCAACGGCTTTGCCCACGTCGACTGGGCCAAGCACCTGCCCATCATGTACGATTTCTGGAGCAGCCTGCTGCTGGGCACCTCGCGCTACAGCGGCCGGCCCTTCCCCAAGCACGTGCCCCTGCCCGTGGATGCTACCCACTTTGCCCGCTGGCTAGAGTTGTTTCAAGCCACTGTGGACGAGCTGTTTGTCGGTCCCGTGGCCGACGTTGCCAGGCTGCGGGCCCTGAACATTGCCACCATGTTTGAGTACCGCCTGCGCAAGCGCGACCCGCTGTCGTTGCTGTAGGCCGAAGCTGCTCAGTAGACTGGGCGGAGTAGGCGCAAACTTTTCACGGCGGTATGAATTGTAAGTGCATAATAAACCCCCTGTTTTACTATGCACGAAGCCCAGAGTACTCCCGAAAACTCCATTCTGTACGACCTCAACGAACCGGCGGCGCAGTGCCCGTTCAGCAGCGGGGCATTAAAGCAAAGCGCCGGCGGTGGCCGTCAGAACCGCGACTGGTGGCCCAACCAGCTCAAGCTGAATATTCTGCGCCAGCACGCGGCCTTTTCCAACCCCCTGGGTCAGGATTTTAACTACGCCGAGGAATTCAAGAAGCTCGATCTGGCCGCCGTTAAGCAGGACATCTACGAGGTGATGACGACGTCGCAGGACTGGTGGCCGGCCGACTACGGGCACTATGGGCCGTTCTTTATCCGGCTGGCCTGGCACAGCGCCGGTACCTACCGCATCGGCGACGGCCGCGGGGGCTCGGGCTCAGGCGCCCAGCGCTTCGCGCCACTCAACAGCTGGCCCGACAACGCCAACCTCGACAAAGCCCGCCTGCTGCTCTGGCCCATTAAGCAGAAGTATGGCCAGAAAATTTCCTGGGCCGACCTGCTGGTGCTGGCCGGCAACTGCGCCCTGGAGTCGATGAACTTCAAGCCTTTCGGCTTTGCCGGCGGCCGCGAAGACGTGTGGGAGCCCGAGCAGGACATCTACTGGGGCCCCGAAACCGAGTGGCTGGCCGACAAGCGCTACACCAATGACCGGAAGCTGGACAACCCGCTGGCGGCCGTGCAGATGGGCCTGATCTACGTGAACCCCGAAGGCCCCAACAGCAAGCCCGACCCGGCCGCGTCGGCCCACGACATTCGCGAAACTTTCGGCCGCATGGCCATGAACGACGAAGAAACCGTGGCCCTCATTGCCGGCGGCCACACCTTCGGCAAAACCCACGGCGCAGCCGACCCCAGCAAATACGTGGGCTCGGAGCCCGCCGGGGCCAGCATCGAAGAGCTGGGCACGGGCTGGCGCAACAGCTACGGCCAGGGCCACGGCGCCGATACCATCACCAGCGGCCTGGAAGGCGCCTGGACCCGCACGCCCGCCCAGTGGAGCAACGACTACTTCGATAACCTGTTCGGCTTCGAGTGGGAGCTGACCAAAAGCCCCGCTGGCGCGCACCAGTGGCGGCCGGTGAACGGCGGCGGCGCGGGCACCATTCCTGATGCCCACGACCCGGCCAAGAAGCATGCGCCCTTCATGCTCACCACCGACCTGGCCCTGCGCGTAGACCCCGCCTACGAGAAAATTTCGCGCCGCTTCCACGAAAACCCCGACCAGTTTGCCGATGCCTTCGCCCGGGCCTGGTTTAAGCTGACCCACCGCGACATGGGCCCCAAGGAGCGATACCTGGGCCCCGAGGTGCCCACTGAGGAGCTGCTCTGGCAAGACCCGATTCCGGCCCTTACCCACGCCTTAGTGGACGACCAGGACGTGGCCGCGCTCAAAGAGCAGATTCAGGCGTCGGGCCTGTCGGTGACCCAGCTGGTAACTACCGCCTGGGCTTCGGCCGCCACCTACCGCGACTCCGACAAGCGGGGCGGCACCAACGGCGGGCGTCTGCGCCTGGCCCCGCAGAAGTACTGGGAAGTAAACAATCCGGCCGAGCTGGCGCCCGTGCTACACGCGCTGGGCGGAATTCAGCAGCAGTTCAACCAGGCCCAGCAGGGCGGCAAGCAGGTTTCCATGGCCGATTTGATTGTGCTGGCGGGCTGCGTGGGCGTGGAGCAAGCCGCTAAGAATGCCGGTCGGCAGGTCACCGTGCCATTCACGGCCGGCCGCACCGACGCCTCCCAGGCCCAAACCGACGTCATGTCGTTTGCGGCCCTGGAGCCAGCCGCCGATGGTTTCCGCAACTACCTGAAGCCCCACCACCGGGCCGCGGCCGAAGAAATGCTGATTGATAAAGCCCAGTTGCTAACGCTGACGGTGCCCGAGCTGACGGTACTTTTCGGCGGCCTGCGGGCCATCAACATCAACTTCAACCAGTCGCAGCACGGCGTATTCACTTCCCGCCCGGGCGCCCTGACCAACGACTTCTTCGTGAACCTGCTCGACATGGGCACCACCTGGCAGGCTACTTCGGACGCGCAGGCCACCTTCGAGGGCCGGGACCGTAAAACCGGCGCGGTAAAGTGGACCGGCACGCGCGTAGACCTGATTTTCGGCTCCAACTCCGAGCTGCGCGCTTTGGCCGAAGTGTATGGCTGCACCGACGCCCAGGAGAATTTTGTCACGGATTTCGTGGCCGTGTGGGCCAAAATGATGAACCTGGGGCGTTTCGACCTGGCGTAAAGCCCACGCCGCGGCGTGAGCCGGCAACCGGCAGAAACCCGTTTCAATGATAAAAGGCAGCCTCCGAACAGGGGCTGCCTTTTGTATGCGGGAGGGGCCCGTAGTGCTCAGGCAGGGATAAAACGGCCCTGCTGGGCAAAGGCCAGGCGCTTGGATCGTACCATGCCAGACGACGGCCGGGCTACCTTCTACCAGTGGGCGCGGCGCAGCTTCTCGGGTTGCAGCACTCGGATGTTCTTGGGCGTCAGCTCAATCAGGCCGTCGTTCTTGAATTCGCTCAGGGTCCGGATCAGAGACTCGGGGGCCGTGCCCACCAGGGCGGCCATGTCGTCGCGGGAGAGGTAGATGGCCGCGTCGGGCGTGGCGGCGGCCTGCTCGTGCATGCGCAGCAGCGTGTCGGCCACGCGGCGCCGGATGGAGTTGTAGGCCATGCCCAGCAGCTGCTCTTCCCGCTCCGACACGCGCCCGGCCAGCAGCTTGATAAACTGCTGCCCCACCGCGGGGTTGCGCAGGAGTTGCGAAAAGTCGGCCTGGGGAATGTAAACCAGCTCCGTGTCGTCGAGGGCCACGGCCGAGTCGCTGTGCGGGGTTTGCTCCAGCAGGGGCAGGTACCCGAAAAACTCGCCGGGGCCGTAGAGCCCCGTAATCAGCTCCTTGCCGCCGGCCGTGGCCTTCACCGTTTTCACCCGGCCCGCCTTCACGAAGTACACCCGCGTGGGCTCGTCGCCTTCCAGGTAGATGTCGTGCTTTTTGCGCACGGTGTGCACTTTGCGGTCGGCCGAGAGGCTGTCCAGGCCGGCTACGGCGCGGGCATCGTCCAGAAACTCGTTCAGGCCTTCGGGCGCCTGCAGGTTGTAGTCGGGCTTGAGGTGGCGGAAACGGGCCAGGCGGCCGGTAATGGCGCTCAGCAGCTCGGCCTCGTCGAAGGGCTTGGTCAGGTAGTCGTCGGCGCCCAGCTCCATGCCCCGGCGCTGGTCGGCCCGCTCGGTTTTGGCCGTCAAAAAGATGAACGGCACGCCCGCCAGCTGGGGGTTCTGGTTGAAAATCTGCAGCACGCCGTAGCCGTCGAGCACCGGCATCATGATGTCGCACACTACCAGGTCGGGCTTGGTGGCCAGGGCTTTTTCCACGCCTACCTTGCCGTTTTCGGCCACCATGACTGCGTAGCCAGCCAGCTCCAGAATCTCAGCCGTGTTTTCCCGGATCAGCTCGTTGTCCTCAATCAGCAGAATGGTCTTCATAGGGGATGGTTAGGGTGACGGTGGTGCCCACGTTCAGCTCACTTTCCAGGGTGATGGTGCCGTTCATCAGCTCCAGGTAGCGGGCAATAATATACAGGCCCAGGCCCGTGCCGGGAATATTAGCCGCATTGCGGGCCCGGAAAAACCGTTCGAACAGGTGCTCCTGGTCCTCGCGGGAAATGCCCACGCCCTGGTCCTGTACCCGCAGCGTGAGCAGGCCCGGCCGGCACTCGGCCCGCACGCTCACCACCGAGTTTTCGCCCGAGTACTTCAGGGCGTTGGAGAGCAGGTTGACCAGGATTTTGCGCAGCAACGACGGATCCAGGCGCACCGGGCCGGGGCAGCGCACCTGCCGGTCGACGTGCTGGCCCGCCTTGCGCAGGCCCTGCACGTCGGCCACGGTTTCTTCCAGCAGGGCGGCCAGGTCGAGTTCCACGGGGTGGGCCTCAATCTTGCCTTCCTCAATGCGGCCCACCGAGAGAAACTCCTCCAAAATGTCGTTCAGGTGGTTCACTGAGGCCCGAATTCGTTGCAAATGCTTCAGGCGCTTATCCTGCTGCTCCGTGGCCGGGTACTTCTCAATCAGCGTGGCCGAGGTCAGCACGGCCGTGAGCGGGGTGCGGAACTCGTGGGAAGCCATGCTCACGAAGCGGGATTTCAGCTCGCCCAGCTCCTGCTCGGCAGCCAGGGCCTGGGTTAGCTCCTGGCTGCGCTGCTCCAGCTGCTCCAGGGTGCTGAGCAGGGCGTGGGTGCGGTCGGCTACCTTCTGCTCCAGGTCGGCATTGAGCCGTTCCACGTGCTGGCGCTGGGCAATGAGTTCCCGCTCGGCTTCCTTCTTAAAGGTGATGTCGAGCACGTAGGCCACCACGTACAGCTCCTCATCGAGGTAGAAATAGCTCAGGCTGACTTCCACCGGAAACACCGAGCCGTCTTTGCGCTGGCCCAGCAGGTCGCGGTTGTGGCCCATGCCGCGCACGGAGGGCCGCTCGTTGAAGGACTGCCGCAGCTTGGCATGGTTGCGGCCCGCCGCATTGGGCACCAGCACGTCGATGCTGTGGCCCGGCAGCTCGTCGGCGTCGTAGCCAAACAGCTGCCCGCTGAGCTGGTTGGCCGACACAATCGTGCCCGGCCGGTCGCAGACGATGATGCCGATGGTGGCATTGGCAAACACGGCCTCGAAGCGCCGCACGCTGTGGGCCAGCTCCCGCTCGGCCTGCTGCAGGCGGTTTTGCTCGGTGAGGCGCACCAGCAGCAAGGGCTGGCCCTCGGCCTCGAAGTACGCCAGCTCGACCCGGCCCCAGAAGGTGTCGCCGCGGTAGCGCCGAATTTCGGCTTCCGTTTCCTGGCGGCCGGCGCGCTGGGTTTGCGTGCACAAGGCGTCCCACTGGCCGGCGGCTATCGGGGCAGTTCGGGCGGGGTCGGCGAGAAAGGCTGCTTCCGAAGGGTAGTCCAGCAGCTCCACACCCGCCCGGTTGACCTGGGTAAACCAGTTCTGGCTCAGGTCATAGACGCCCACAAATTCCGGGGCCTGGGCATACAGCAGTTCCAGTAGGGCAGTGGCGTGCGCAGGTGGCGGCATAGCGGGCAAAATAGGGGCGAGGCGCTAAATAAGTACTAATTCTGCTTCTAAAGATACACGGTCTGCCGCCGGACCGGGTGCCGCCTCAGCTGATAAAAGTCAGGTGGCCCACTGAGGGACGTCATCCGGAGGGCCAGGCAGGGCGGCTAAATTTGTGTCTCCATGCTTGTTTCACGTCCGATGACTACTTCCACATCACTTCCGGTGGGGCCCGCGGCAACACCCGTGCTGTTGGTATTGCTGCCGGTAGGAGTGGCGGGCGCCGCGCACCCGACCCAGACGGCCACCAATGCCTTTCTCCACGCCTTGCAGCACAAGCTGGGCGCGGCCATCCGGGTGATGCGCATTCAGGAAGCGCATCACCCGGCCGTGGTGCGGAGTTTTCAGCTTGCCGAGCTGCCGGCCCTGGTACTCGTGCAACAGGGCGTGGAGCTGTGGCGCCACCAAGGGCTACCCGACGCCGATGTTATTATTCCGCTGCTCCTGAGCAAGCTCCAGCCCAGCGCCGAGCCGGTCCAGCGTCCCATAGTACCCGCCAGCGCCGGCACTCCGGCACCCCGGGCATTCTTTCTGGCCCCGGGAGCCCCTGAAGTATAAGTGGCCCGTTATTGCGCGGTGCGGGGCGGCCCCGGAATGGTTTTACGGGAAGCGGAGCTCTTTACGAAGTAAAAGAGCCCAGCGTATCAGCCGTTTTCGTGGGGTGCGGCTATTCTCTGGTTTACCTTCCAGATACGGCCTAAGCACGGAAGCTGCGGCCTGCCCCTGGCCGTCTCATTGACCCCTGGCCGGCGGATACGTACCTTTACCCCTCGTACGGGTTCACCTACAGGCACGCCGCTTATGAAAGTTCTACTGGTCGAAGATGAGCCGCAGCTAGCTTCCTTTGTTAAAAAAGGGTTTGAGCACGAGGGCTACGAGCTAACCGTGGCCTACGACGGGCGCACGGGCTGGTCGCTCTACCAGCAGCAGCCCTACGACCTGATTATCCTGGACGTGAACCTGCCCTACCTTAATGGAGTGGAGCTTTGCCGGCAGATTCGGGCGGGCCGGCTCCGGGTGCCGGTGCTGATGCTGACCGCTCTCGACAGCCTGGCCGACAAGGAAGCCGGCTTCGAGGCCGGGGCCGATGATTACCTGGCCAAGCCCTTTGCGTTCCGGGAATTGCTGCTGCGGGCCCGGGCCCTGACCAAGCGCTACGCCGAAACGGGGGCCCCGCAGCTGCTGCGCATGGCCGACCTGGAGCTGAACCTGGAGTCGAAAACCGTGACCCGGGCCGGGCAGCGCATCGACTTGACCACCCGGGAATATTCCCTGCTGGAACACCTGCTGCGCCATAAGGGCCACATCGTGTCGCGGGTGGATATTGCCGAGCGGGTCTGGGAACTGGACTTCGACACCACGACCAACGTCATCGACGTGTACGTGAGCTATCTGCGCAAGAAGATTGACCGGGACTTCTCCTCGAAGCTGATTCACACGGTGGTGGGTATGGGCTACGTCATGCGCGAACAGTAACCCGCCGGAGCCCATGCTGATTCGCAATAAGCTGATGCTGCGCTTTACCCTGCTGGTGCTGGGCATCCAGGTCAGCTTTTCGGCCTTTATCTACTACTTCAACGCCACCGTGCGGACCCAGCGCTTCGAGCAGCGCCTGACCAACAGTGGCCTGCTGGCGGGGCGCCTGCTGGTGCGCACCCACAAGCTCGAAACCGGCATGCTGGGCAGCCTGCGCCGCGGCGACCTGCTAACGTTGCCCCAGGAGGAAATCAGCATTTACGGCCCCGACAACTCGTTGCGCTACAGCAGCGCCGACTCCATCGACCAGCAGGCCAACCGGGCCCGGCTGGCGAGCCTGCAGCCCGGCAAAATTGCGGTGTACCCGGCCGTGGGGCACCGTGAGTCCATCGGGCTGGTGTTTGCGCAGGAATCCGAGGCGGGGCTGTACCGTATTTTCGTGTCGGCCGAAGACCGGGTGGGGTGGGCGCAGCTGCGGCAACTGGGCCTGCTGCTGGTGCTAGGCAACGTGGGCGCGCTGGTGCTCACCATTCTGGCCGGCTGGTTTTTTGCCGGCTCGGCCCTGCAGCCGGTGGCGCGCATCACGCGGCAGGCCGGCCGGATTTCGGCCACCAACCTGGGCCGCCGCCTCTCGGAAGGTAACGGGCGCGACGAGCTGGCCCAGCTGGCCCACGCCTTCAATACCATGCTGGCGGGTCTGGAAAAGGCGTTTGAAGGACAAAAAAGCTTTCTGGCCCATGCCTCGCATGAGCTGCGCACCCCGCTGACTACCCTCACCGGCACGTTGGAAACGGCCCTTGAGTACGATACCACGCTGCCCGAAGCCCGCCAAAGTCTGGCCCAGAGCTTGGATGCGGCCCGCCACCTGAGCGCCCTTACCACCGGCCTGCTGAACCTGGCCAAAGCCGATGGTGCCCTGCCGGCCTTTGCCCCGGTGCGCCTGGATGAGTGCCTGAACCAGGCCCTGGAATTTGCCCGCGCCAAGTACCCCGGCCGCGAGTGGCGCCTCACCTTCGGCGACTTTCCCACCGAAACCGACGCTGACCTGTTTATGCTTCCCGGCAACGCTGAGCTGCTGGTTACGGCCCTGCTCAACCTGCTCGACAACGCCGGCAAATACTCCGGCGGCCCTGTGCGCACCGAGCTGTCGTATGCCACTGCCGCCACGCTGCGGGTGCGTATCACCGATGCCGGTCCGGGCCTGTCCTCCGACGAGCTGCGCCAGATCTACGAGCCGCTGTACCGGGCCTCAGGCGCCCTGGGCCGCCCCGGCTACGGCCTGGGGCTGCCCCTGACCCAGCGCGTGGTGCAGCGCCACGGCGGGCGGCTGGAAATTACCTCGGCCCCCGGCCAGGGCACCACGGCCACGGTATTGCTGCCGGCTGCTCCGCTCTGAGACGGGGCTAGCAACTCTTCATGCGGAGCCCGAAACGGCCTTCGTCATTCCTTGCAAAAGGGTGAGTGAAGGCCGTTTTCATGTTTTCTAATACCGTTCTCATCTCGTTCTAATGTCGCGGGGGCTCCTTTGCAGCACGTTCCACCTGGCCCTGCGGCCCCGACTGCTATGACATCTTCTCACCCCCAGCCGACGAATCTGCTGGCCTTGCTGCTCGGCGGGGCGCTGGTGCTGTCGTTGGGGTTGAACGGGGTGTTGCTTAGTGCCCGGCCCGAAACCTGGCCCGCCGAAGACGACGAGTTGACCGCCACCACCGCCGACCTGCACCTCACGCAGCGCCTGCTGGCCCAGTGCCAACAGCAGCAGATGCGGCAGGACAGCGTGCTGGTGCAGCTGCGGGCCGAACAGGCCAGCCCGGCCTTGGCGGAACAACCATCCGCTTTTTCCCCCTCTAAATGAGCCCGACACCTTTGACACCGCGCATGTATTCAGTATCGAGAAATCCGGGGGCGCTGCTGCGCCGCGGGCAGTGGATTAGTACGCTGGCCATAATGCTGGCCGCCGGAATCAGCGGCTGCACGGTGGATGGCAAGAACCCGGAAAGGGCGGCCGCGCCAGACGTGCTGCCCGTCGTGACGCTGAAAGCTACGGAGCAGGAGCTGTTTCATGATTACGTGGCTGATGTGCAGGCCGTGCGCAACGTGGAAGTACGGGCCCAGGTAGCCGGTTTTCTGGAGCAGATCTACGTCGACGAAGGCCGGCCGGTAAAGAAAGGCCAGCCCCTGTTTCGTCTGAACGCCAGCGCCTACCAGAACAAGCTGAGCCAGGCCCGGGCCGCCCTGACCAGTGCCCAGGCCCAGGCCGCGGCGGCCGGAGTGGAACTGACCCGGGTGAAGCTGCTGGTCGATAAAAACGTCATTGCCAAAACCGAGCTGGCCCTGGCCGGCAGCAAGCTTAAGGATGCCGAAGCCCGCGTGGCCGAAGCACGGGCCGGCGAAGCGGCTGCCCGGTTGCATCTGAGCTACACGCTCGTCCGGGCGCCCTTCGACGGCATCATCGACCGGATTCCGCTTAAGATGGGCAGCGTGGTGGAAGAAGGTACCCTGCTCACCACCGTGTCCGATCTGCACGAGGTGTACGCCTATTTCAACGTGGGCGAGGGCGAATATCTGCAATACACCAAGGCCCGCCAAAAGCATCCCGACCGCCACTCCGACTCGGTGCGCCTCACGCTGGCCGATGGCTCAGTTTATCCGTTGGCCGGCCGCATCGAAACCACCGAGAGTGAGTTTAACCCTAACACCGGCTCGTTGGCGTTCCGGGCGCGCTTCCCCAACCCAAAGCGCATGCTCAAGCACGGGGCCTCGGGCCGCATCCGGCTGACGACCAACCTGCCCACGGCGCTGCTGCTGCCCCAGAAGTCGGTGTTCGAGATTCAGGACAAAAACTACGTGTACGTGGTCGACAGGGCCGGTGCGGTGCACATGCGCAACTTCACGCCCCAGACCCGCACCGGCGACTTCTACGTGGTGAAAGAGGGCCTGCAAGCCGGCGAGCAGGTGGTCTATGAAGGCGTGCAGAGCCTCAAGGACGGGCAGCGCATCAGTCCCCGCCCCGTGGTGCTCGACTCGCTGCTGGCCGCTGGGTAGCGCATAGCAGCCTACTAAACCTTTCAAATCGTCATGCGCAGCACGGTCGAGGCATCTCTACCACGAGAGTAAAATTTGGTGAGTGCTTTCGATTCGCTGCAACGGAGCGGTAGAGATGCTTCGACTGCGTTGCGCATGGCTGTTTGGGGCTTCGTCCACGCAGCAAGTCAATTGCTCTTCTAACAACGACTTTCATGTTTAATATCTTCATTCGCCGGCCCATTCTGTCGCTGGTAATTTCGGTGTTTCTGGTGCTGCTGGGTGGGCTGGCCCTGTTCACGCTGCCCATCACGCAGTTCCCTGACATCGTGCCGCCCTCGGTGACGGTGACGGCCAAGTACACCGGCGCCAACGCCGAGGTGTGCGCCAAGGCCGTTGCCACACCCCTGGAGCGTGCCATCAACGGGGTGCCGGGCATGACGTACATGAACTCGGTGAGCTCCAATAACGGCGTGACACTCATCACCGTGTTTTTCAAGGTGGGCACCGACCCCGACCTGGCCGCCGTGGGCGTGCAGAACCGGGTGACGACCATCCTTGATGAATTACCGGAGGAGGTTATCAAGGCCGGCGTGACCACGGAAAAGGAGGTAAACTCCATGCTGCTCTACCTCAACATCACGAGCGACGACAAGGCGGCCGGCGAGAAGTTCATCTACAACTTCGCCGACATCAACGTGCTGCAGGAGCTCAAGCGCATCGACGGCGTGGGCTTTGCCGAAATCATGGGTTCGCGCGAGTACTCGATGCGGGTGTGGCTCAAGCCCGACCGCATGGCGGCTTACGACGTGGGCACCGACGAAGTGGTGGGCGCCATCCGGGCCCAGAACGTGGAAGCCGCGCCGGGCAAGTCGGGCGAAAGCTCGGGCGCCGACAAGGCGCAGTCGATGCAGTACGTGCTGCGCTACACCGGCAAGTTTTTCGAGCCCGAGCAGTACCGCAACATCGTGGTGCGGGCCAACGCCGACGGCTCGGTGCTGCGCCTGCGCGAGGTAGCCGACGTGGAGTTTGGCTCGCTCACTTACAGCATGGCCTCCAAAACCGACGGCAAGCCCTCGGCGGCCATCATGCTCAAGCAGCGCCCCGGCTCCAATGCCTCCGACGTTATTACCAACGTGAAAACCCGCATGGCCGAGCTACAGGCCACAAGCTTTCCGCCCGGTATGAAGTACAGCATTGCCTACGACGTGTCGCGCTTCCTCGACGCGAGTATTCACGAGGTAATGCGCACCTTGTTTGAGGCCTTTTTGCTGGTGTTTGTCATCGTGTACGTGTTTCTACAGGACTGGCGCTCCACGCTGATTCCGGCGCTGGCGGTGCCGGTGGCCCTGATTGGCACCCTGTTTTTCATGCAGGTGCTGGGCTTCTCGATTAACCTGCTCACGCTGTTTGCGCTGGTGCTGGCCATCGGCATCGTGGTCGACAACGCCATTGTGGTGGTGGAGGCCGTGCACGCCAAGATGCAGGAAAAGCACCTGCCGGCCCGCGCCGCCACCTTCGAGGCCATGGGCGAAATCAGCTCCTCGCTCATTGCCATCACGCTGGTGATGTCGGCCGTATTCATCCCGGTTTCCTTCATGGACGGGCCGGTGGGCGTGTTCTACCGGCAGTTTTCGCTCACGCTGGCCATAGCCATTGTCATTTCGGGTATCAACGCCGTGACCTTAACCCCGGCTTTGTGCGCGCTGCTGCTCAAGCACACACCGGCCGAGGCGGGGGCTAAGCCCAAAGGACTGATGGCGCGCTTCTTTGCTGGGTTCAACAAACGGTACGACGCGCTTTCGGGCCGCTACCAGGGCTTGCTGCGGGCTATTGCCGGACGCCGGATGGTGACGCTGTTGGTGCTGCTGGTGTTCTGCGTCGGCACCTGGGGCGTGAATAAAATCCTGCCCTCCGGCTTTATCCCGACCGAGGACCAGGGCATGGTGTACGTGAACGTGACCACGCCCGCCGGGGCCACCGTGGAGCGGACCGAGACCGTGCTCGACGAGGTGCAGCGCATTGCCAGCCAGCTGGGCCCGGTGGAGTCGGTGTCGACGCTGGCCGGCTATAGCCTGGTGAACGAGGTGGCCGGCTCCAGCTACGGCATGGGCATGATTAACCTCAAGCCCTGGGATAAGCGCGAGCAGTCGGTGGCCGAGTTCATCGCCGAGCTGGAAGAGAAAACCAAGAACATTGCCGACGCCGACATCCAGTTTCTGCCGCCGCCCACGGTGCCGGGCTTCGGCAACAGCAGCGGCTTCGAGCTGCGTTTGCTGGATAAGTCGGGCACGGGCGACTTGCAGAAAACGGCCGCTGTGTCGCAGACCTTCCTCACCGCCCTGCGCAAGGACCCAGCCATTGGGGGCGCCTTCACCAGCTTCGACCCCAACTTCCCGCAGTACCTCATCCACGTCGACCAGGACATGGCTGCCAAGAAGGGCGTGACCATCGACGCGGCCATGAGCACCCTGCAAACGCTGATGGGCAGCTACTATGCCTCCAACTTCATCCGCTTCGGGCAGATGTACAAGGTGATGGTGCAGGCCGGCCCGGAGTACCGCAGCCGCCCCGACGACCTGCTGGCCCTGCACGTGAAAAACAACCGCGGCGAGATGGTGCCTTTCTCCACTTTCATCAAGATGGAGCGCGTGTTCGGCCCCGACCAGCTCACGCGCTACAACATGTACACCTCGGCCATGCTCAACGGCGACGCGGCCCCCGGCTTCAGCTCCGGCGACGCCATCACGGCCATCGAGAAGGTAGCGGCCAACGAGCTACCCCGCGGCTACGCCTATGAGTGGAGCGGCATGACGCGCGAGCAAATCCTGAGCGGCGACCAGGCCCTGTACGTGTTCGGCGTGGTGCTCATCTTCGTGTACCTGCTGCTGGCGGCCCAGTACGAAAGCCTGCTGCTGCCGCTGCCCGTGCTGCTGAGTTTGCCCACCGGCATCTTCGGTGCCTTCCTCAGCCTCAAGCTGCTAGGCCTGGAAAACAACATCTACGCCCAGGTAGCGCTGGTCATGCTCGTCGGCTTGCTCGGTAAGAATGCCATCCTCATCATCGAGTTTGCCGAGCAGCGGCGGCGCCAGGGAGCTTCCGTGCTCGATGCTGCTGTGGAAGGGGCCGTGTCGCGCCTGCGGCCGATTCTGATGACGTCCTTCGCCTTCATTGCGGGCCTGATTCCGCTGGTTATTGCCAGCGGAGCCGGCGCCCTGGGCAACCGTTCCATCGGCACGGCCGCGGCGGGCGGCATGCTCATCGGCACGCTGTTCGGCATGGTGCTCATTCCCGGGTTGTACGTGCTGTTTGCCTCCTTCGAAAAAGTGAAAAACCCGGAGGACGATGAGCTGGTGGAGGTGGAGGAAGTGCGGGAGTTGGTGGCGCATTAACCTCACCCCCCCGGCCCCCTCTCCTTGGAGAAAGGGGGCCGGACGATTTGTAGCGCGGACTTTTAGTCCGCGGATTGAATACCTGTACCAGTTCAACTCATTCGCGGACTAAAAGTCCGCGCTACAGCCCGCACCGCCGTGGCTCCCCCTCTCCCTAAGGAGAGGGGGCCGGGGGGTGAGGCGCCAAGCCAGCACATTTCATGCGTTTCTTTCCTGCCTTTCTCTCCGTCTTTATCCTCGCCACCGGCTGCCGTGTGGCCGCGCCCGACGCCCCCACCGGCGCCCCGGCCGTCCCCACTACCTTCACCCAGCCCACGGCCGATACCACCAGTGCCGGCGCCCAGCCCTGGCAGCAGTTTTTCCAGGACCCCGCCCTGACGGCTCTCATCGACACGGCGCTGCGCCAGAACCTGGATTTGCAACTGGCCCTGCAGCGCGTGGAAAGTGCCCGTGCCAACTACCTGGCCCGCCGCGGTGCACTGCTGCCCATCGTTTCCGCGGCCGGTTCGGCCAGCGGTGACCGGTACGGGCGCTACACCCTGAATGGGGTGGGCAACTACGACACCAACCTTTCGCCCAACATCGACGGGCAGCAGCGCATCCCGGGGCCCGTCACGCCGGAGTTCTTCGTAGGGCTGCGCAGCTCCTGGGAAATTGACCTCTGGGGCAAGCTGCGCCAGCGCCGCCAGGCCGCCTACCTGCGCGTGCTGGCGTCGGAGCAGGGCCGCCACCTCGTCACTACCAACGTAGTGGCCGAAGTAGCCCGCCTCTACTACGAACTGCTGACGGCCGATAACCAGCTGGCCGTGCTGGAGCGCAACATCGCCCTGCAGCGCGAGGCTTTGGGCCTGATGCGCGTACAGAAGCAGGCCGGCCGCGCTACCGAGCTGGCCGTGCAGCAGTTTGCGGCCCAGGTAGCCCGCACCGAAAGCTTGGCTCACGAAGCCCGCCAGCGCGTAACGGAAGCCGAAACCGGCCTCAACCAGCTGCTGGGGCGCTACCCGCGCACTATCACCCGAGGGCGCCCGCTGCCTGGCCAGGTGCTGCCCGAGCGCCTCAGCGCCGGCGTGCCCGTCACGGCCCTGCTGCGCCGCCCCGATGTGCGCCAGGCCGAGCTGGAAATGCAGGCCGCCCGCGCCGATGTGGCCGCCGCCCGCGCCGCCTTTCTGCCTTCTCTCACGCTTATGCCTTACATAGGCTTCAACTCCTACCGCAGTGCCACCCTATTCGACCCCACCTCGCTGGCTTACGGGGCCCTGGCCGGCCTCACCGGTCCGCTGCTCAACCGGGCCCAGTTCAAGGCCGACTTCCGCCTGGCCACGGCCGGTAGCTACGAGGCGTACTACCGCTACCAGCAGTCGCTGCAAACTGGCTTTCGGGAAGTGGTGAACGGATTGCAGGGGCTGGAAAACTACCGTGCCGCCTCGGCTGCCCGCCAGCAGGAAGTGGAACTGCTCAGCAAAGCCGTGGCGACGTCCAACGAGCTGTTCGTGGCCGGCTACGCCAGCTACCTCGAAGTCATTACGGCCCAGCGCAGCGTGCTCGAAGCGGAGTTGAGTCTGGCCGAGTCGCGCCAAACGCAGCTACTGCAAAGCGTGAGCTTGTACCGTGCCCTAGGGGGCGGCTGGCAATAGCCGCCTGATTCTTTCGCCCCTCATTTACCTGCTGCCATGCTACCTGAACCCGCACTTCACAACCTCCCGAAAATCATGCATTCGCCCTCCGATATCTACGTGACTAAGCTGGACTATGCGCGGCTCCTGCAACTGGTACACCAGGCACACCCGGCGGCCGACGCCGAGGCCGTGGCCGCGCTGAATCAGGAGCTGGCGCGTGCCCATCTGGTCGATTCCTACGATATTCTGCCCGACGTAGTGACCATGAATTCCCGCATCAAGCTGCGCGACCTAAACAGCACCGACGAGTTACAGATTACCCTGGTGTACCCGCCGCAAGCTGACCCGGCCCGCCACCGGATTTCTATTCTCAATCCGGTGGCAGTGGCGGTACTGGGTGCGCGGCTCGGCGACAAGGTGAAATGGCCCTCGCCACATGGGCTGGTCAGCTACTGGGTGGAAGCCATTCTGCATCAGCCGGAGGCCGCCGGCGACTGGCTCAGCTAGCCCTAGCAGCAGTGTCCGAACGTGGCCGATGGCCTGCTACTCTATAAAGAATATCGAGAGGCAAAGCACAGTACTTGACTGGTAGCCGGCCAGCACGAATTTGAAGAACATACCCGAGTCGGGGCAGGGCTAACCAGTATGCGTATAGGGCGTACGGGGCTCTTCGTACAAAAATGGCCAGTCGATCCAGTAAGCAAATCAGCCACTCACCTCAACGGGCAAGTGGCTGATTCACAATGAGCGAGAAACGAGGTTCGAACTCGCGACCCTCAGCTTGGGAAGCTGATGCTCTACCAACTGAGCTACTCTCGCTTAGATGTTGGTACCGGCAAAAGTACGCAGCATTAACCAAACAAGAAACAAGCGCCCCGGGCTGATGGCAATATATTTGAGCCGCACTGTTTCGGAAAATTTGGCGCCGAATGAGAGGTAGGTGAGGCTTGCAGACGCGGCGGCGCGACTCAACAGCGGACAATCCGTATGAGGAGGTAAATTCTGCTGCGCACGGCAACAGATGGTTTTTCTTACCTCTCCCGCCCTATGAAAATACTTGTTTTCGGTGCTTCCGGTGCCACTGGCCGCCAGCTGGTGCAGCAGGCCCTCGACCAGCAGTTTAGCGTGACGGCCTTTGTGCGCGACCCGGCCAAGCTGACGGTACGCCACCCTAATCTGCAGGTGGTGCAGGGAGACATACTCCGGAGCGACACGGTGCAAAAGGCCGTGCCCGGGCACGATGCCGTGCTGCTGGCTCTGGGCGTGAAGAAAAATCAGTCGGGCGACACTACATTGTCGGATGGCACGCAGAATATCATTGAGTGTATGCAGCGCTACGGGGTGCGGCGGCTTATCTGCGAGACGTCGCTGGGGGTAGGAAGCAGCAAAAACGAATCAGGATTTCTATTCAGCAAGCTCATTGCCCCGCTTTTTCTCAAGCACATCATGGCCGACAAAGAGCGGCAGGAGGCCCTTATTCAGCACAGCGGCCTAGAGTGGACCATCGTGCGCCCCGCGGGCCTGACCAACGGCAAGGCAACGGGAGGCTACAAAATTGCCCTCAGCTTTGCTAATGCCAAGATCAAAGGCCGGGTTTCTCGCGCCGATGTCGCGCAGTTCATGCTCAAGCAGCTGGCTACGGATGCCTTCGTGGGGCGGGCCGTGGGAATTTCCTATTAAGTTTGACCATCTAACGCCTCGCACCATGGCATATCCTCCTTCCGGCCGCACCGCCGCCACCGGCACGCTGTATCTTTTGGCGGGCGTGCTGCTGCTCATTGCCCTGGCTTACCGTTCGCCCGAGCTGTATGCCGCCTGGCAAACCGACACGCTGACGAGCAGCCGGGCCGGCCTGAGTCTGGTGTTTCTGGTCGGAGCTCTGTTTATGCTGCGTATGGGCTGGCGCTTGCGCCGCAACAACCGTCAGAACGACGTAATCGACTAGCCCCGCGCCGTTTTTCGCTTTTTCCCTCTATGTCTTCTCCGCTTCGCATTTCCGTTGCCAAACGCACGCCCGCAGTTGCTGCTCAGCTGGCTGAGCTGGGCCGGCAAACCTTCCACGATACCTTCGCCGCCGATAACAAAGCCGAGGATATGGCCGAGTTTCTGGCCGCCACGTTCAGCGAAGAAAAGCAGCTAGCCGAGCTGAACGACTCCCAAACCACCTTTTTGCTGGCCCATATGCAGCAGCAGCCCGTGGGGTATGCCAAGCTGCGCCTCGGCTCGACGCTGGGCTTGGAGGAAGGCAAGGAAGGAAGCGGCCGGCTGGAAATCGAGCGGCTCTACGTGCAGCAGGACTGGATTGGCACCGGCCTGGGTGCGGCCCTAATGCGGCGGGCCATTGAGGAAGCGCGGCTGCACAGCTGCCGCACGGTGGTACTGGGTGTGTGGGAGCGGAATGAGCCCGCTATTGCCTTCTACCGCCGCTTTGGGTTTCGCGAAATAGGGCAGCACACCTTCCGGCTGGGGCAGGATATCCAAACCGATTTGATTCTGCGCAAAGGGTTGTAGGCGCTCCACATTCCCGGCGCGCATTACCTTTGCGGCCCGACCATCTTTCCGCCCCTCGTGAGAAAACCGCCGCCTTTGCCCTTTCTGCCGTTCCAGCGCTGCTCCTGGCTAGTGTGCGGACTGATGGCGGGAATGTGGAGTGCGTGCTCTTCGGGCGGCGGCCAAACCACGACGCTGCCGCTGCCCACGGGCCACTACGAGGGCCCGATCAGCTACCAGGGCGCGGAGCTGCGCGTGGCCCTGGATCTGCGCGAGGAGTCGCCTGGCAAGCTCTCGGCCGATTTGCATTTTCCGGAAATTGCCGGGCTGAGCTTTGCGGCGGCCAACGTGCGCTACAAAGAGCCCCAGCTCATGTTTGAGCAGCCTGGGCAGCCAAGTGCAATAGCCGTCAATGCTATTCGGGAGGGTGATTTTCTGCGCGGGGTTTTCACGCTCGACAGTGTCAAAACCGAGTTTGTGTGGGTGCGGCGCGGGCAGGCCGCAGCGCGGGTCTACCAGGAAAAAGCGTTTGCCTTCCAACTCCAGGGCCAGTCCCAGCGCCTGACGCTACTGGTACCCACCGATACGAGTAGCCGGCACCCGGTGGTGGCCTTGCTGGCCGATGCGGCTTCGGCCGGCTCGGCGGCCACCCGCGCCGACCTGCTGGCCCGTCAGGGTTTTCTAGCGGTAGTTGTTCCCCTCACGGCACCAGTTTCAGAAACCGATTCGGCGGCCTTGTACCGAGCGGTTGCCGTAGTGCAGGCCCTGCGCAAAGAGCCGTCTGCCGATTCGACCCAAATCGGACTGTGGCTGCGCGGCAGTAGTGCAGCCGCCCTGGTCGGAGCCGCTGGTTTGGCTCAGCCCAAAGCCGCTTTCGTCGTCCTGGAAAACGTGCCGGCTGCCTCAACGGTCCAGGCCCGGCCTTTTCTGCAAGTTAGTCGGCAACTGCCGGTGCTAGCCCTTTACGCTGCCGCCGATACCAGCCTGAACGTGCGCGAGAGTAGCCGTCGGCTGCGCACGGCCCTGGGCGGCCGGCGGGGCTCAATGGTCCGCACCTTTCCGCAGGCCAATGCCGATTTCATTGTGCCCGGCCGGCTTAGCGCCGACGGCAAATGGACCTGGCCCCAGCCCGCCCCAAACTTCGTGGAAGGGCTAACCACGTGGCTGCGTCAGCGCGGCCAGCGCTAGGCTCCGGCTGCGGAGTCCTACAGAATCAGCAAGCCTTTCTCGCGCAGCAGCTGCCAGGTGGGCGTTGTCAGGAAGGCCTCGAAGCTCATGCCCGCGACGCTGGTTGGGAAAGTAGCCGCCGCTTCTTTCAGCAGCACTTTGGTGTCGTAATCGGTGGTAAGGCCGAGGAGCAGCTGGTGCAGCCAGGCACCAATCGGAGCGGACGTTTTTACCTCGAAGTCCTCAGCCTGTTCGTAAAACGTCAGCACGGCCCGCTCGCCTTTTTTGTGCTCGGTGTGGCTCAGTTCGGGCGCATTGCCCAGCCAGAACAGGCGCTGGTTCTGTTTAGCAAAATCGGGCTTGCCCGGATCCTGCAGGGCCTGCTGAATCAAGTGGCGGGGCACCTTGGCGTGCGGCGTCTTGAAGTCGAACCAGAAGCTCAGGGGCTCGTCCAGGGCCACCCCGTGCATGTAGTTGTAGAGGGCTTTGGCCAGGCCGGGGCCAAACTTTTCGTGGTTGGCGCCGGTGGGGTCCTCGTGCCACAGGTCGTTCCAGGCAAAGTCGCCGGGCTCGGGGCCGACGGGTACCACCTGGTACTTGGCCGGGTTTTTTCCGACCGGCGAGTGGGCCGTCATGGCGAAACGGTGCCAGTAGCCGCTCTGTACGATGCCCGCCCCGAACAGCTGCCGCACGATTTCCAGGGAGTCCACGGTTTCCTGGGTGGTCTGGGTCGGGAAGCCATACATCAGGTAGGCGTGCACCATGATGCCCGCCTGGGTGAAGCCATCCGTGACGCGGGCCACCTGGGCAATGGTTACGCCTTTCTCCATGAGGGCCAGCAGCCGGTCGGAAGCCACTTCCAGACCACCCGATACGGCAATGCAGCCCGAGGCCGCCAGCAGCCGGCACAAATCGGGGCTGAAGGTTTTCTCGAAGCGGATATTGCCCCACCACGTGATTTTTACCTGCCGCCGGAGCAGCTCGACGGCCAAATCCCGCAGGGCCAGGGGCGGGGCAGCCTCATCCACGAAGTGAAAGCCGGTCTGCCCGGTTTGTTGCACAATCTGCTCAATCCGGTCCACGAGCAGGGTGGCCGGGGCGGTTTCGTAGCGCGAAATGTAGTCCAGCGTCACGTCGCAGAATGAGCAGCGCTTCCAATAACAGCCGTGAGCAATGGTGAGCTTGTTCCAGCGCCCGTCGCTCCAGAGCCGGTGCATGGGGTTCAGCACCTCAATCACCGAGAGGTACTCGGTCAGCGGCAAGTCGCTGTAATCGGGCGTGCCGACTTCGGTATGCGGAATATCCACGGCCTGAGCCGTGTTCAGGTACTCTACCCGCCCCTGCGTATTGCGGCGGAAGGTGCGCTGCAAATCGGCTTCGGTCAGGGTGCCGCCCAGGTATTGCAGCAGGCGCAGCCACGGGCCTTCTCCATCATCCAGGGTCAGGAAGTCGATATAGTCGAAAAAGCGGGGCTCCTTAATCTGGCGCAGCTCGGTGTTGGGGTAGCCGCCGCCCATCAGGGTTTTGGCCGCGGGGTGCAGCTCTTTCACCCGGCCCGCCAGACGCAGGGCGCCGTAGAGGTTGCCGGGAAACGGCACCGAGAAGCCTACCACGTCGGGCTCCACGCGGGCCAGTAGCGCATCGAGCAGCTCCAGCAGCATCTGGTCGAGCAGGTTGGGAGCGGCTTGCAGGGCCTCGTGCATGGCATCGAAGGAGGTGGCCGACATGCCCAGCCGCTCGGCGTAGCGCGAAAAGCCGAACTGCGGCCCCACGGTTTCCTTGATCAGGTCGCCGAGGTCTTCCAGGTAGAGCGTGGCCAGGTGGCGGGCCTGGTCGGTGAGGCCGAGCGTGCCGAAAGCGGCTTCCAGGTCGGCAATGTTGTCGAAGCGGGCGGCCTCGGGCAAAAACCGGCTGTGGCAGATGCGCGGGGCCAGCGTATTGTCCTTGTTCTGCAAAAACCGGATGACGGGCCCGATGGTAGCCAGGTAGCTGCGCTGCAGGCGCACCATACGCCGGGCATTGTCCGACAGCTCGAAGCCGCCGGCCTCAATGGCGGCAAACACCCGCCGCAGCCCCGCTTCCGAGAAAATCGTCAGCACCAGCTCCAGACCCAGATCGGCCTGCGTAACCGAGTAGCCCCGGCCCCCGAGAAACCCCTTGATGTAGGGCGTGGCCGGGTAGGGCGTATTCAGCTGGGTAAGCGGCGGGGTAATGAGCAGGATTCGGGGCAAGGCAATAGACACGGCAGCACGGCAAGGGGAACCACAAAGATACGCCCGAACAGCGCAGCCGCAGGTGTTGGTTCAGCCGTGGGGCCAAACCATCTGTAAAGCAATTGGGGGAGCCGAGAAAACTGGTTTCTCAACTCCCCCAACAATGGGGAGGCTAGGTTGTAGACCAGGCACTAAGCCAATTGATCCAAGGACATGCGCTTGGGCATCAGGTCGCGCCGAAACTCACTGACGGAGCGGCCGGTGACCTGGCGGAACTGGTTGCTCAGGTGCTGGCCGCTGCTGTAGCGCATCTGGTCGGCAATTTCGCTCAGGGTCATTTCGCCGTAGCTGAGCATTTCCTTGACCCGCTCGATTTTCAGGCGAATCAGGTATTTCTCGATAGTCAGATTGGCCGTGCGCGAGAAAACCTTGCTCAGGTGCGAGTAGGTGGCCGCAAACCGCTCGGTAAGAAAGGCCGAGGTAGTCAGGGGCATGCGGGCGGTGCGCAGGTGCTCCAGATATTCGCCCAGGGCTCCTTTGATTTGCTCGGTGAGCTGGTCGGCCCGGCCCATCAGCACCTCGAAGCCGGCTTCGTGCAGAATCGGGGCCAGCACAGCCGGGTCGGCGGGCGTGGTGTGATCGAGCTGCGCTTGGCCCAGCGTTACCTGGGTGGGGCGGTAGCCAGCCTGCTCGAGAAGGTGCCGCACCGCGTCGATGCACCGGGGGCACACCATGTTCTTAATGTGGAGGAGTGTCGTTTTCACGGGTGTTTTGGAGTGTTCTGCCGCGGCACAGGCCGCGTGGGTTTCCGATTATTTACTGCAACCGTAGCCGAAACGGGCCGGGCACGTCGCACTGACTCTGCGGGCGTAGCCGACCATTCTTTACCAAACCAACGAGTAGCTGCCCAGTTTACAAAGGGCACAATGCCCAGAAACGTAACAGCTAAGAGCCAGAATATTACGAAAAAAGCGCTTAATAATCGACCAAAGAAATGGTTGGAGAAGCCAAAAACGTAGGTGACGAGCAGCAGCGCCAATAAAAAACTTACGCCCGCCAACACCCCGGCACGGCGCAGCAGGGCAGGAGTAAACCAGGAAGAAGAAACGAAACGATTCATAAGCACAACTGAGCAACAAAGATATTGGTTAAGCAGTTGCGGTGCTTCACTGCCGACCCCAACGCGGGCCGGCTCCGTAGAGTTGCAGGACGAACAAGCCAGGGTTCGGACGGCGGGGCTGTTAGCAAACCAGCCCGCCACCTATATTCGGGCCACTGTCGAGACGCCTTATCGGCATACGCAAGAACCACTGCGGCGGTCAGCCGTAGGATATACCTCAGCTCTCTACTTTTCAGCCCCAACCCATGAAAACCTTTCTGCTCCGACCCCTGGCCCTGGCTTTCCTGCTGGCTTCGGCATCCCTCACGGCCTGCAATACCGGTAGCGACGCCGGCGACACCAACGTTGAGCGAGGCGCCGACAAAACCAAAGACCCCGACCCCGGCCAGGCGGGTACTTCCAACACCAATGGCATGGCCGGCGACACGGCCAAAGTCACGACCGGCCAGGACCTCTACGACCGTGCCGGGGAAGCCAAAGACCGCAACAACGACGGACTGGAGGATTAATTCTGGCTCCTGTTCCAACGAAAAAGCCCTGCCGCTCATCGAGCGGCAGGGCTTTTTCATAGCTCAGAAAGGCGGGGCGGGCTAGTAGAAGATAAAGCCGTTGGGGGCAATATTCACTTCAAAGGAGTCGATGGCGGTGCCGGTGGTCTGGTAGCGGACGAGGCGGCCGTTGGTGGTGTAGGAGGGCGTCACGCCGGCATAAATTGTGTTGTCTTTCGGGTCAATGTCGAAGCCGCTGAAGCCGCGGCGGATCAGTGGGGTGGTGGGCAGCGTGGCGTCAGTGGTGTTCATGCGGTAGATGGCACCTTTGTAGCGGTAGTAAAGCTGGGTGCCCGTGCCGTCGATGCGCAGGCCGCCGGGGTTGTTGCTGGCAAAAGTCTTTACTGCCCGTACCGTGTTGGTTGTAGGGTTGATGGAGGTCAGGCTGCCCGGCGTAGACGACAGTACCGGATAAGGAGGATTAGAATCGTAGACGGTGAAACCCGCGCCGAGTACCCAGAGCGTGCCGCTGTTGTCGGCCACCAAGCTGCTAGGGCCGTCGGAAACGGTAATGGTGCTTTCTACGGCATCGGTAGTCGGGTTGATAACACTGATGGTATTCTCGCCCGAGTTAGCCACGTATACTCTCCCGTTCAGCAGTACCAGCTGCTCGGGCTGCTTGCCCACCGGAATGGTTTTGGTAATGGTATTGGTGCGCAGGTCCAGCACCGACAGCCGGCCCGGAGTCGAGTAGCTCACCCACTCGGTGATATAGGCTTTGTCGGCGGTGGCGGCCACTGCGTAGCGCGGCAAGGCCAGCCCATTCACCGTAGCCACGGTTTTGAAGGTGGTCAGGTTCACGACTTCCACCTTTTTGCTGTTGTTGACCACGATGTAGCCCTGGTTGCCCACCACCAGCATCGACTGCACCACGTCGCCCAGTTCCCGCTGATTCACGGTCTGGAAAATGCTGCGGTCTACCACCGTTTTGCTGGCCTTGCTGAAGTAGGACACGGCCCCGTTGGGCGTCTGGAACTTGCCCTCGTTGAGCACAAACACGTTGTTGCCATCCTTGATGATGTTGTAGAGCGGGCCATCCTGTGGGTCGTCGGAGCAGCTGGCCAGGGCCAGGGCCATTGCGCCGGTAAGCACGAAGCGGGAAAGCAGGGTCGAAAAGGGTTTTGCGGAGAACATGCGTATAAAAAAGAGTAAGGTGAAGAGTGTCGGGAAGTAGCCTTAGTGCCAGTTGAGGCGCACACTCACGCTGCCGGAGCGGCGGGGCATGGCGCGGTATTCATAGCTCTGGTAAATCAGATTGGTCAGGTTGAAGCCCTGGGCCAGCACCGTTACCGACCAAGTGGGGGCCACCTGCAACGTGCGGCCCACGGTGGCGTTGAGCAGCGTGTAGCCCGGTAGCTGATTGCTGGCCGTGGCATCGATAAAGCGCATGCCAGTGTAGGTAAGTACCGTCGAGAGCTGCCAGTGCCGCCAGTGCTGGTCGGTGCTGAACGAGGCGGCGTGCAGCGGCACGTAGGCCAGCTGCTGGCCCAGCGGGTCGGGGTCGTCGAGGTAGCCGCGCACTTTCCGCGACTGGGTATAGGCGTATTCGGTCCTGGCCTGCAGGCGGTAGCGCTGGTGCTGCCACTCAAGGCGGGAGCTGAATTCCAGACCCTGGGCCCGCACCTGGCGCAGGTTTTTGGGCGTGTAGCGGCCCTGGCGGTCGGGCAGCCACTGCACCCAGTCATCCACGAGCTGGTGATAAGCAGTCAGCTCCGTCTTCAGCGTCAGGTCGGTGGCCGGGTGCCACGCGTGCGTCAGGCCCGCCTCGTAGCCAACTCCCGATTCGGGGGCCAGATTTGGGTCGCCGGTGGGCCAGAACCGCTCGTTCAGCGTGGGGGCGCGGTAGCTGCGCGAGGCCGTGGCCTTGGCCGAGAAAGTTTGCGCTTCGGTTTGCCAGAATTGCCACTCGGCGCCTAGTGTAGGGGCCAGCGGGGCACGGCGGCCGGGCAGCACGGCCTGCCGGAAGTTGGCCGTCAGGTGCAGCGTGGGGCGCGGGTCATAGCGCAGCAGAGCAAAGCCCGCGTACCGGTTTTCGTTAATGGGTTCCTTATACCCATCCACCAGCCCGCTGAAGTGCTGGGCTTCCGCTCCCAGCCGCAGGCTCATCGTGGGCCGAAAGGTGAACGTGTGCTCGGCCTGAGCCTGGGTGGTGCGCACCCGGGAGTTGCTGGTTACGGCATCGGAGCGGTAGTTGAGCACGTCCTCAAACCACGCCACCCGCACCCCCGACTCGTGGCGGGCGGCCACGTGCCGGTAGCCCGCCAGCAGGCGGCGGCTCTGGTCGTGCTGCGTGGCCTGGCTGTTGGCCGAGCCCGTCGAAGGCTGAATCTGGCGGTCCGCATCGGTCAGCCAAGCCGCGGCCAGCCACTCGCTGTGCTGGCCGGTACGCAGCATGATGTCCTGGGCGAGGCTCCACTGGCGCAGGGCCGCGTTTTCCTGGCGCCGCCGCACCATCCCGGTGGCCTCGCGCACTTCGTAGGGAAAGTCGTTGTCGGCCGCGCGGTGCGAAGCTGCCGTGCGCACGGCCAGCTTCTCGTTGCTAAAGCTGCCCTCCAGGCTATTGGCCACCAGCCCAAAGCTGCCCACGTCTGTCTGCACTGATACCTGCGGACCGGCTGCCCACCGCGCCGGCGACGAAAGCAGCACCGTGCCCCCAATGGCGCTGCTGCCATACAAGGCGCTGGCGGGCCCGTGCTGCACTTGCACCTGGGTAGCGCCACTGGTCGGGAAAAGGGCAAAGTCGGACTCGCCCAATGATGGCAGGCTGATATTGAGCCCATTCCAGAGCACGGCCGTATGCCGGGCCGAGGTGCCCCGGATGGAAATAGAGGCCAACTGCCCCGGACCGTAATTCTTGATATAGATGGGCGTGCGGGCCGACAAAATATCTGCCACCGTGCCGTTGCGGTACTGCGCCAGTGCTACCGAGTCGATGGTGGTGACGTGGCTGCCGACGGCAAAGCGGCCGGGCTTGGTGCCCTGCACCCGCACTGCGGGCAGCTGCTGCATGCGCGTGAGCTGGCTCGCCGAGTCGGGGGCGGGCTGCTGGGCGTGGGTAGCGGCCGGCCAGGCTGCCGCCGCTACCAGCAATGCTGGCCGCCACCGAAGGAACGGGAGCCGAAGCGGCCGCAAACCGTAAAAAACAATCATCCGAACCAAACTTCCAGTGGAGGAAAATTCGGTTCAAAACCTCACGTACGTCGTCCCGGCTGGGAAAACCAACGCGAAGCCGAGCCTGAAAACAGGGAATAGCAGCCCGCAAAGCCAGGCGCCACTGTCATCATTCTCCGCCTTTCACCCGAAAGCGCTGAACACTAAGAAATGCATAGGCAGGTCTCCTGGCTTGCTTCGGGTAGACCGCCTTCCCATTTCTCGGGCCGTTCTTAGTAGAACAACCTTCGGCGAAACAGTGGCAGCGTGTGGCCTACCAATACTAGAAGCGTACAGTTGCGGGGACAGCTCCGGAATTGAACCGGATTCCCTTTTCAGCCGCGCCCCGCAATTAGGGTCTGGCCACCTATAACGGGACAAAGATAAGGCGTTTTTGCGAAGTGCGGCCTAACCGTCGGGGTCGGGAAATCGTTTGGCTCAGGAGTCGGCGCCCCGCGGCACCTCTTTCCGCCCTTGCTCCTGTAGTTGTATGCCCAAACTTCCCCTCGCCTTTTACCAGGGCTCCGACGTCGTGCAGATTGCCCGCGACCTGCTCGGCAAGTACCTGCTCACCACCATCGACGGCGTGCTGACCGGGGGGCGCATCGTGGAAACCGAGGCCTACGCCCACCTCAACGACCAGGCCTGCCACTCGCACCTGGGCCGCTATACGGCCCGCACCAAGGTGATGTACGAGCCCGGCGGCGTGGCCTACACCTACCTGATTTATGGTCGCTACGTACTCTTCAACATCATTACCAACGAAGCCGGTAAGGCCGATGCCGTCCTGATCCGGGGCCTGGAGCCCACCGAAGGTATTGCGGAAATGCTGCTGCGCCGGGGCCTCACGCAACCGGCCCGCAACCTCACCGGCGGCCCCGGTCTGCTCACCCAGGCCCTGGGCATTACTACCAAGCATTACGGCACCGACCTAACCGGCGACCTGATTTGGATGGAGGACCGCCAGGAGCCAATCGCGCAAGATCTAATCATTGCTAGCCCCCGCGTCGGCATCGACTACGCCGGAGATGATGCCGCGCTACCCTGGCGCTTTCGTCTCAAAGGCAGCCCCTGGACCAGCCCGGCACGGTGAGAGGGTGGAATAATGAGTGCCTAACGCGCCATTTATCAGTATTCCGAAATCCGTAATGCCGTCTGATGGTCGTCAGGCACCATTCCGTGTTTGGGAATGCTGGTAAACGGCCGTCAGGTGCCGTTCCGGATTTCGGAATGACTATAAACGGCTGTGGGGGAGCATTCCAAGTTCTGGAATGCTCCCCCACAGCCGTTTATAGTCACTTGTATCGTTACAGCTTTTCGCACACCAGCACCGCCAGTCTGCCCTGCAAGTCAGTGGTGGCAAACATGTACAGATTGCCTCCTTCGCGGATACCGGTACGGTGGCGGAAATCAGCTACCGAGTCGGGGAAGTTGCGGGTTGTGACGTGGGCGCGGGCTTCGGGGCCGAGATGGGCCCGCAGCGCGTCCCGGTCGTAGCGCTCGGTGGCCACAATCCGGAAAATGCGGCCGGGGAAGTCAGCCCGGAGCGTGTCGGAGGTGTAGAGGTGGCTGTGCTGGTGCAGCTTGAGCAGCTCGAAGGCCGTGCCTACGCTCTTGAACCCACCGGCCTTGAGAATGGCCACGTTGGGCTCGTAGAGGAACCCCTGGGCTTCGGCGTAGCGGGCAATGGCGCGGGTTTCGCGGGCCTTGTTCAGCCGGAATTCCTGCTGCTGCCCGTTCCGCAGCAGATTCACCGTGTAGCGTTCCGGGTCGACGGCCGCCTCGGGGCCGAGTTCGTAAAGCACCTCTTTGCACTCATTATCGACGGCCACGACCCACAAGCGCCGCACCTGCTTCAGCTCCAGCAATGCCTGCTCAATGTCCAGCATCGGCGAGGTCTTGAGCAGCACGCGCCGGCCTTTGTGCAGCAGCAGGGGCAGAATGCGCAGCACATCCGGCTCGCAGTCCTGCAGCCGGTAAATCTTCTTGTCGGCGGAGCTACGACGGGCTGGGTCCAGATAAATCCAGTCGAACGTATCGGGCGTGCTTTTCAGGAAGCTCAGCGCGTCGTCGGCGTGGCAGGTGATGTTGGTAATGCCGAGCTGGGCCAGATTGTACTGCACCACCGCCACCAGCGCCGGGTCGCGCTCCACGTAGTGCACCTCCGGAATCTGGGTGGCAAAGTGCGTGGCATCCACCCCGAAGCCGCCGGTCAGATCTACCAGGCGCTGGCCCTGCACCAAACTGGCTTTAAACGCCGCCGAGCGGGCCGAAGAAGCCTGCTCGACGGATAAAGCCGGGGGGAAAATCAGGTCGGGGTTATCGGCCCAGGACGGAAGCTTGGTACGGGCTTTCTGGCGGGCCTGGATTTGCCGCACCAAGTCCGGCACCGGCAGGCCCGGATAGCGCCGGGCCTGCAAAGCCAGTTGAGCGGGGTCGTCATGCAAATGGTCGGCAACGTATTGCCGGGCCGCTGCAGCAAGCGGATAGTTCATGAAAGGTAATTACGGGAAAACAGCGCAAACGGCTTACCGCACGTTCCAGCGCAAAGCTAGCAGCGGCTGGCCAGTTGCCGATGCCGCCAGCCCAACGCCGGTCGGGGTGAGGCGCTGCAGCATGTTGTGCGCCGAGGAAAGCCCGGCGTTGTGGGTCGATACCGCGCGCTGAAACCGCTCATTGGTATGCCGGGTAATAAAAATATTCGACAGCAAGCTCAGCGTGGCAACTCCGATAGCTGCCTTCTGCGTGTCCTTAAAGTACTGATGCTCACTGTCGCTGGAGAGTACCTGCTGGCTGTAGAAAGCCACAGCGCCCACAAACGTGAGCCGCTCACCCAGGTACAGCCACTTCTGCGCCCGATAAGCATTCAGGTTGGCCAAAGCTTCCGGGTTGCCCGCCAAGTAAGGCCGTAGCCGCTGCCCGAAAAAGCCGGCATTGATATAGTCTTCCTCGCGCGTGCTTTCTCCCGTCGTGAAGAAGAAATTGCGCTGTGCCCCGTTCAGCCCGCGGGCCTGATCTTCAGGGCTCAACCGGATGACGGGAGCTGTGCTGGCGGGAGCCTGCTGGGCAAAAACGGCGGTAGCGGGTAGCGAAAAGCAAAGCGCAAGCGCCGAACGACGAAGAAGAGACATAGGATGTTGCAAGGAAGGAATAGGCGTGAATGCAAATGTACTACACTGTGCAATAGCTAGCTAAGACGTTGGTCGAGGAAATAATCCTATTCGTCCGGAAAAACTTTGCTTACCCCATCCAACAAAAACAACGGGTCTTACGTTCTGTCGGCAGTTGAAACCGCACTTACTTTTTTTCTAGCGTATGAAAACCATCGTAAACATCCTGCAGCGCCGTTTTTTATTGGCAGTAGTACCAGCTGCTCTGGTCTTCGCCGGCTGCAGCAAAGACGACGAGTCCGTCACGCCTACGCCTGACCAAGGTCGAGTACTCTTCGTGCACGCGGCAGCTTCCTCTGCTGGCGCCGTGAAGTTTGTCGCCAACGATAACAAAGAAGTGGGCTCGCTCACCTTCGGCACCAACTCGCCTTACACCAGTGTGGTGGCCGGTGCCCAGTCCATCAAAATCAACGATGCCACTACTGGCACCACGGCCCTGACCCAGGCTCTGGCCGTGGAGAAGGATAAGAGCTACTCCGTTTTTGCCTATTCGCCCACCTCGGCGCTGGGCTCGGTAGCCAGCCTGGCCGTATCTGACGACTTGACGGCTCCTGCTACCGGCAAAGCCAAAATCCGGTTGGTACACCTCGGCGTAGGCTCGCCAAACTCGGTAAGCCTGTCGGTACCCAATCCCACCATTGGCACCACCGATATTATCTCCAATGTAGCCTTCAGCACGGCTTCCGGCTTCACGGAAATCAACCCAGGCACCTACAACCTGGCCGTATCGATTGGCTCGGGCGCCACGGCTACCACCGAGGCTTCGGTGGGTGACGGCACCGGCGGCACCAATTCTTCCACGGCGACTAAGGCATACGCCGCGGGCAAAATTTACACCGTGGTTCTGCGCGGTGTGAAAAACAACAGCATCCCCGACGCTCAGCGGTTGAAAGCTATTCTCATCGAGAATAACTAAGCTCGCTTTTTTCGCTTAACTCCCTGCTAGCGAAGCCAAGAAGCCTACTCCGTCGGGGTAGGCTTCTTGGCTTCGCTAACATTTTGGCTACCTTTGTAGTTGAATCGCAAATATCTTCTGCATCATGGTTGAAACCACGACGAAAACGTACGTACCGTACAAAGTAAAGGACATGTCGCTGGCCGAATGGGGCCGCAAAGAAATCCGGTTGGCTGAGGCCGAAATGCCGGGTCTTATGTCCTTGCGCGAAGAGTTTGGTGCTTCGCAGCCCCTGAAAGGCGCGCGTATTGCCGGCTGCTTGCACATGACCATTCAAACGGCGGTTCTCATTGAAACGCTTATCGCCCTGGGCGCCGACGTTACCTGGTCGTCCTGCAACATCTTCTCGACCCAGGATCACGCCGCCGCCGCTATTGCTGCCGCTGGCATCCCGGTATATGCCTGGAAGGGTATGAACGAGGAAGAGTTTAACTGGTGCATCGAGCAGACGCTGTATTTCGGTGAAGATCGTCAGCCCCTGAACATGATTCTCGATGATGGTGGCGACCTGACCAACATGGTGCTGGACCGCTTCCCCGAGTTGGCTGCCGGTATCAAAGGCATTTCGGAAGAAACCACGACCGGTGTACTGCGCCTGCTGGACCGCGTGAAGAATGGTTCGCTGCCCATGCCCGCCTTCAACATCAACGACTCGGTTACCAAGTCGAAGTTCGATAACAAGTACGGCTGCAAAGAGTCGGCAGTGGATGCTATCCGCCGTGCTACCGACGTGATGATGGCCGGCAAAATTGCCGTAGTAGCTGGCTATGGCGACGTAGGAAAAGGTACTGCCGCTTCGCTGCGTGGTGCCGGGGCCCGCGTTATCGTAACCGAAATTGACCCCATCTGCGCCTTGCAGGCCGCTATGGACGGCTACGCGGTGAAGAAGATGAGCAACGCCATCAAGGAAGCCGATATCGTGGTAACGGCTACCGGCAACTGCGACATCATCACCGAGGAGCACTTCCGTGCCCTGAAGGACAAGGCCATTGTCTGCAACATCGGTCACTTCGACGATGAAATCGACATGGCCTGGCTGAACAACAACTACGGCCACACCAAAGACACGGTGAAGCCCCAGGTGGACCTCTACAACATCGACGGCAAGGAAGTAATCATTCTGGCTGAAGGCCGTCTCGTAAACCTGGGCTGCGCCACCGGTCACCCGTCGTTCGTGATGTCGAACTCGTTCACCAACCAGACGCTCGCGCAGCTGGAGCTGTGGCAGAACTCGGCCGCCTACGAAAACAAGGTGTACACCCTGCCTAAGCACCTCGACGAGAAAGTAGCGTATCTGCACCTCGCCAAAATCGGCGTGGAGCTGGACGAGCTGAAGCCCAAGCAGGCTTCGTACATCGGCGTCGATGTACAGGGCCCGTTCAAGTCGGACCTGTACCGCTACTAGGAATAACGGCCTAGCGCTTTTTTTGCAGCCCGCCCGAAGCTTTTCGGGCGGGCTTTTTTTGTGCCTGCGGGGGGGCAGTGCGGCGCAGCTGCGCCAGATATGGTTTCACGTACTGGTTCTGCGGAAATAGCTTCAGGGTAAGCTGCCCGTAGTGCTGGCACATGGCCCGGTCGCCGATATGGTAGAAGCACTCGGTCAAGTATGCCAGCATTTCTTCCTGCAAGGGAGTATTGGCAAGATCCTCCTTGGGCGCCGCTATAATTCCCTGGGAAATGCTGAGAATAGCTTCTGGCCACTGGGCATTATCCATGTACAGGGTGCCCAGTTTCCAATAGGCCTCAGCAAACCAGACATCCACATTCAGGGTCGAATCGTTGGTTTCGCCAGCCTTATCGAGCTGGGTAATGAGCCGTTGGTAGAGCGTGTACGCCCGGGGCTTGCTGGCGTCCATTTTGTAGAGGGCGCGGGCCAGCTGGTAGCTGATAAACGGATTATCGGCTTCTTGCTGCGCGGCATCTTCCAGCACGGCGGCGGCCGTGGCATAGTCTCCCTTTTTGTAAGCTGCTTCTGAATCCAGAATCTGGAGTCCGTACCGTGCCGAGCGCACCTTGGGCGTCAGGCTTGTGGTGCCTATTCTTTGGCCTTTCTCAATAGTGTCGCCTTTCCGGATACTGGAGTCGAAGTTTACATGAATCAGGTTGACGGTATTTATCTGCCGGGGCAAAACCGCCACATTGCCGTACAAATAGTACTGGCTCTGACTAAAACCGGGTACTGCCAACAGCAGCAACAAGGCCAGCAAACGAAACGCTAAACGCATATGATGGCAGAAGAAGAGTGTAGTCGGCTCGGCAAGACCGTACCTGAGTAAAACTACAACTTGCCCGGTATTCCTGCCGATATTTGCTCCACGTATGCCTTCAATTCTCCTCTCCGTCGTCATCATCACCTTCAATGAAGAAGCCAACATTGGCCGCTGCCTGGCGGCAGTAGGGGATATAGCCGACGAAGTTCTCGTGGTCGATTCTTTCTCCACGGACCAGACCGTTGCCATCTGCCGGCAGCACGGGGCGCGGGTAGTGCAGCATGCCTTTGCCGGCTACGTCGAGCAGAAAAATTACGCCACCGCCCAGGCCCGCCACGACTACGTGCTCCAGCTCGATGCCGACGAAGTGCTGACCAACGAGCTGCGGGCCTCTATCAGGGCTGTAAAGAGCAGCTGGCAGCACGCGGGCTACATGCTGGCCCGTCTCACCAACTACTGCGGAACCTGGGTGCGGCACGGCGGCTGGTATCCTGACCGGAAGCTGCGCCTCTACGACCGGCGCCTTGGCCAGTGGGAAGGGCTGCTCCTGCACGAGCGGTTCGAAGTGGCGGCTGGGCAGTCGGTGGGCGCTTTGGCTGGCGACGCGCTGCACTACTCTTACCATTCCGTGGAACAGCACGTGAGTCAGCTCAACCGGTTTACCAGTATTTCGGCCGCCGAGCTGACTCTGCGCGGCAAGTACCGCGTCACGCTGTTTCACCTGCTGCTGAAGCCCGTCTGGAAGTTTGTGCACGGCTATTTCTTCCGCTTGGGCTTTCTGGACGGCTTTGCCGGCTTGTGCATAGCGACAATTTCGGCCTGGGGCGTTTTCCTGAAATTTGCCAAGTTGCGTACCAAATCTGCCACCGCTGCTCTGCCCGCATGAGGACTTTTCTGGTTAGTCGTACCGATGCCATTGGCGACGTCGTACTGACGCTGCCCGTGTGTGGTCAGCTCAAGCAACTGGTGCCCGGCTGCCGGGTGGTGCTCGTGGGCCGCACCTACACCCAGGCCGTGGCCGAAGCCTGCCCCTGGGTAGATGATTTTCTCAACTATGACGAGCTGATAAAGCTGCCGGAAGCCGGTCAGGTGGCGGCCCTGCGCCAGTATAAGGCCGAAGCCATACTGCACGTTTTTCCGAATAAGCTGCTGGCGCGGGTAGCCCAGAAAGCCGGCATTCCTATCCGGGTAGGAACGCGCAACCGCTGGATTCACTGGCTTACCTGCAACCGGCTGGTGTCATTAAGCCGCCGCAACTCGTTGCTCCACGAAGCTCAGCTCAACCTGAAGCTGCTGCAGCCCCTGGGGCTGCCCACCGAGCTTGCCCTGACTGAGATTACCCCACTGGTGCAGTTGCGCGCCACCGCCGAGCTGCCTGCTGACGTACATGCTCTGTTGGCGGCCCGCAAAGCCGGGCAGCTGAATGTGGTGCTGCATCCCCGTAGCCGGGGCAGCGCCCGGGAGTGGGGCCTCGACCATTTCGGGACGCTAGCACGGCTGCTGCATCAGGCCGGGCACCGAGTCTTTATCACCGGTACAGCCGCCGAAGGAGAAGAATTAGCTCCCTGGCTGCACGCGCATGCGGCTTTTCTGGCCGGCAATCTGACCGGGCGCCTCACGCTGGCCCAGCTACTCAGCTTTATTCAGCAGGCCGATGGTCTGGTAGCGGCCAGCACTGGGCCCCTACACCTGGCAGCGGCACTGGGGCGCCATGCCCTGGGCCTTTACCCGCCTATGCGCCCCACGCACCCCGGCCGCTGGGCTCCCCTGGGGGCACACGCTGAATATCTGGTTTTCGACCGTCCCGACTGTTCCGACTGCCGGAAAATGCCCGCCGCCTGCACCTGCATCAAGGCCATAGAGCCCGTGACGGTAGCGGCCCGGGTTCTGCGCTGGAAGCAGTTGCCCTGTGCCCAATCCTGACGTTATTGCAGCTTTCAATTCTATGCTATGATGCCATCCTCATCGGGGAGTGCTTTCAGTCGGGCTTATCAGGATGGGCGCCTGTCGCAGTATTTGTTGGTGGTGGCCTGCCTTGCCGGCATCATCGGGCTATTTGCCGCGCGGGCTCTGGTATCGTTGAGCCCAGTGGCTGGGGCAGTAGCGGCTTTGCTTAATCCTAATCTTCGGCAGGCAGTGCCGCGCTGGCTCCGCAACGGCGCTGCCCTGCGCCTGGCCCTGCTTTATGCGCTGCTGCTGGTTAGTGGGCTCTACACTACGGCCTGGGAAGTTTGGCGGCACGAGGTGTTCCGGCAACTTCCACTGCTCGGGGTGCCGCTGATTTTCGCGCTGGCGGTGCCGCTCACACGTGCCCAGCGCTATACCGTGGGCTGCTTTTTCACTGTTGGGGTTGCCCTGATTGGAGCCGTCACGCTGGGAAAGTACCTGCTGGACCCCGCTCCGGCTAACCTTCTCATTGACCAGGGCCAGAATATTCCGTCGGTCACCCGCATCTTCCACATCCATTTCAGCATCATGCTGGTGCTGGCCGTGTATTTTGGCTTCCTGCTTCAGCGCGAGAAGGCCGCGCCGGTGCTGGTGCGGTGGCTGCTGCGCCTGTCTGTGGTGGTAGCAGTGGTCGTCTTGCACGTGCTGGCCTACCGCACGGGGCTGCTGGCGTTGTACGCCACGCTGCTGGCCGATGCGGTGCTGGTTGTGGTGCTTAAGCGGCAGTTCACCATGGGCTTAGTGCTACTGGCCTGCCTGGTTATTATTCCGCTGGTAGCCTACCGCAGCCTGCCTTCCGTGCAGCGCCGGGTGGGCGGGTCGCTCTACGACATCGAACAGTTTACCCTGAAGCAGGATATCAACACGTCTTCCCTCTCGCAGCGGCTGGCGGCCTGGCAGACCGCGCAGAATGTTGCGGGCCGCAACCCGTGGCTAGGCGTGGGGGCCGCCGACGCTCATGAGGCCATGATGCGCGAGTACGACTGGCACGATTACGGCCTTAAACCCGAAAACCGGGCCATGATTCACAACCAATACCTGCACTACTTGGTAGCGGGTGGCTTTGTCGGGCTGTTTCTCTGGCTGCTGGTGCTTCTCACGCCCTTGCTGCAACCCGCACAGCGGCAGAACCCGTACGTAGTGCATTTCTTATTGATTATGGGAGCGGCTATGCTGGTCGATTCCTTGTTGGAAGTGCAGATTGGATTCAACCTTTTCGTTTTTCTCTACGGGTTTCTCGTAGTAAGCACGGAAAGGGAAGTCCAAATGGCCCAACAAAACCCTTCTTGAGCGGATTAGTATAATCTGTACATTTGTTTACACGACTGCCACCTCACACCTGACGCAGCCGCAATCTTTTAGCGCCCATGAGCGATTCTCCCGAACGGGTTCCGAAGTTGAGCAAAGAGGAAAAAGACCGCCGTTTCCAGGCGGAATTGATGCCCGTGCTCGATTCCTTGTACAATTTTGCTTTTCGCCTGACCCTCGACGAGGACGATGCCAATGACCTCGTGCAGGAGACGTATCTGAAGGCGTATCGCTTCTTTGAGTACTTCGAGCAGGGAACCAACGCCAAAGCCTGGCTGTTTCGCATCCTGAAAAATTCGTTCATCAACGACTTCCGCAAGAAAAGCAAGCAGCCCGCTAAAGTCGACTACAGCGAGATAGAGGGCTACTACAATACGGAAGATGTGGAGGCCGAAGGCGACGCGGGTAGCACGTCGTCGGACATGCGGCAGCAGGCCGTGCGCGACCTTATCGGCGATGAGGTGGCCAGCGCCCTGAACTCGCTGCCCGTTGACTTTCGTACCGTCATTATCCTCTGTGACCTGGAAGGCTTCACGTATGAGGAAATGGCGAAAGTTTTGGATATTCCGATCGGGACTGTCCGCTCCCGCCTGCACCGGGCGCGCAATTTTTTGAAGGAGAAATTAGAAAAATACGCAAAATCAATGGGCTACGGTAACGATATCGATGGCTCTGATGTTGAGGACGAAAACGAATAAACTTTACACCGGGCTCGGTTATGGAAAACACTGCTACTACATCAACCAATCAGCAAGCTGCTTCTCAAGTGGAAGGGGCCGATTGTGAACGCGTGAATACAATTCTCGACCAAATCATCGTAGGCCATGAGCCGAGCGTGGAAGACGAAGAATACTTTGTGAGCCACGCCGAAGACTGCTCGCCATGCTTTGATAGCATTGATAAGCAGCAGATTTTCATTGACTTCCTGGCTCAGCACGTAGGCCGGAAAGGGGTGCCATCTTCGCTTTCGCAAACAATTCTCTCGCGCGTTCAAGCAGAAATGGCCTAATTTTACCCCATGCAGGGTAAAATCATAGCATTTTCGGCTCCCTCCGGGGCTGGCAAAACGACTATCGTCCACCGGCTCATGGACCAGATTCCGGAGCTGAGCTTTTCCATTTCGGCTTGCACGCGTGACAAGCGCGGCCGCACTGAAGCCAATGGAAAAGACTATTACTTCATTTCCGTCCAGGAATTCCAGGAGAAAATTCGTCACGACGAGTTTGTCGAGTGGGAGGAGGTATACGAAGGCGCTTTCTACGGCACGCTCAAATCAGAGATTGAGCGGATTTGGGAAAGCGGCAAGCATGCCATTCTGGATGTGGACGTAAAAGGCGGGCTTAGCATCAAGGAGTTTTACAAGGACCGTGCCTTAGCGGTATTCGTAAAGCCACCATCCCTGGAAATCCTGGAGGAACGCCTGCGCACCCGCGCCACCGATTCGGCATCCAGTATTTCCGCCCGCCTGTACAAAGCTAATTTCGAGCTGACCTTTGAGGATCGGTTTGATGTGACCGTGGTAAACGACGACCTCGACCATGCCACGGCAGAAGCAGCCAAACTGGTGCGCGACTTTATTACCATGGAGCCCGCCATTTTGTGAAGCAAGCCCCTAAAGTCGGGCTGCTCTTTGGCTCGTTCAATCCCATTCATACCGGCCACTTAATACTGGCGCATTTCATGGCTACGCACACCGACCTCGATGCGGTGTGGCTGGTTGTATCGCCCCAAAGCCCGTTTAAAGTAGGGCAGGAGATGTTAGGGGAGGAGGAGCGGTTTGAGCTAGTCAGCCTGGCTATTCAGCACAACGACCGGCTCCGGGCCCTGAATATTGAGTTTGCCATGCCCAAGCCCAGCTACACCATCGACACGCTGGACGAGCTGCGCCAGCAGTACCCCGATCATAGCTTCGTGCTGCTCATGGGTGAAGACAACCTACCGGGTTTGCCCCGCTGGAAGCAGGCCGACCGGATTCTGGCAGAGCATGCCGTGTATGTGTACCCGCGCCCGGGCGTAGATGCTACCGACGTGAATACGCATCCGGGCGTGCAGGTAGTCGATGCCCCGCTGCTGGACATTTCCGCCACGTTTATCCGCGACTGTGTCCGGACCAATAAATCCATTCGATACTTGGTGCCCGAGGCCGTAGAGGCCCGGATTCTGGAGAAGGGCTTCTGGCACTAGGCTACACTGAGTTTGAGAGCCCCTGAAAACGAAAAAGCCCCGTCAGATACCTGGCGGGGCTTTTTTGATGATGTTTGAAATCAAATAGTCATGATTTCAGACTCTTTCTTGCTCAACAGGTCATCGACCTTGCTGATATACGAGTCGGTAGCCTTCTGCACTTTGGCTTCGGCGTCTTTGATAGAGTCTTCAGCGGCCCCATCCTTCAGAAGCTTGCGCAGCGATTCGTTCACGTCCTTACGGATGCCACGGATGCGCACTTTGCCGGACTCTGATTCCGTTTTGGCCTGCTTCACCAGGTCGCGGCGGCGCTCTTCCGTCATGGGCGGGATGTTCAGGCGCACGCCTTCCGCATCCGACTGTGGGTTCAGGCCCAGGTCACTGTTCTTGATAGCCTTGGCTACTTCCGCAATGATGTTCTTTTCCCAGGGCTTGATAAAGATGGTGCGCGCATCGGGAGTGGTGATGTTGGCTACCTGGCTAACGGGCGTCGGGGTGCCGTAGTAATCAACCCGCAGGCCATCGAGCATAGCGGGCGACGCTTTACCGGCCCGGATGCGGCTCATCTCAAGGCTGGTATGTTGCAGCGACTTGGCCATTGACTCTTCGGCTTCGCTGAGGTAGAACTGAATTTCTTCGTCCATAGTAAAACGGTGAATGAAAGTAGTGACGGGGAAGGGGCCGAGAGCTTGCGCTTACTCGGTCGGTGTGGTAATCGTAGGTTGGAGCGCGCTGTGCTTTGCGTCCAGGGGCTTGGCGTTGGAACCGTGCATCGACACGCGGGTACCTACAGTTTCGCCTTCGATGAGGCGCTGCAAGTTGCCAGCCTTGTTCATATCGAACACGATGATGGGCAGGTTATTCTCCTTACACAGCGTGAAAGCCGTCATATCCATTACGTTCAGGTTCTTCTCCATCACCTCATCAAACGTAATTTCCGGGTAACGCGTGGCCGTAGGGTCTTTCTCCGGGTCGGCGGTATAAATGCCATCCACGCGGGTTCCTTTCAGCACCACGTCGGCCTCGATTTCGATGGCCCGCAGCGAAGCGGCCGAGTCGGTGGTGAAGTAGGGGGAGCCAATGCCGGCCCCGAAGATGACGACGCGGCCTTTCTCCAGGTGGCGCAGGGCCCGGCGACGGATGTAGGGCTCACACACCCGCTGAATCGTAACGCCCGACAGCAGCCGGGTGTTGACGTTGAGCTTTTCCAGGGCGCTTTGCAGGGCCATGGAGTTGATAACCGTGGCCAGCATACCCATATAGTCGCCCTGCACCCGGTCGAGACCGAAAGCTTCGGCCTGCACTCCGCGGAAGATGTTGCCCCCGCCAATGACAACGGCCACCTGCGTCCCGGTAGCTGCTGCCGTCTTGATTTCCTCGGCGTATTGCATCAGGCGGACCGCATCAATGCCATATTGCTGCTGGCCCATCAAGGCCTCACCGCTCAGTTTCAGCAGAATTCGGTTGTACTTCAAAGGTGGGGGGGTTAAGCGTGAAATGTTGGTTGCAAACAGATATGCCGGCTGAGTAAAGCAGCCTGCAAGCGTATACTGCCAATCAACGAACAGGTTAAAATCTTAGCTGAATTGAATGAGCACCTGACCTTTGGTAACATTGTCGCGCAGGGTGACCTTGATGCTGCCAATGGTACCGTCGCCGGGGGCTTTCAGAATGTTCTCCATTTTCATGGCCTCCAACACCAGCAGCGGGTCGCCTTTCAGCACTTGCTGCCCGGCTTCTACCCGAATAGCCACGATGAGGCCCGGCATGGGGGCTTTCAACTCGTTTACTTTGCTGGCCGCCGCGTTGCTCATGCCCAGTTTGTCGAGCAGCAAGTCGAAACGGTCCTTGGCCTGCAGCTCCAGTAGCTGACCATTTAGCTTCAGCACGAAGGTTTTAGCCGTGTAATCGGCGCTGATCAGCTCGGCCGAGTAGGAGCGGCCCTCGTGCAACACGTGGTAGCGTCCGTTGCCCAGCGAAACCAAATCCCAGGCAAAGTCCTCCCCATTGACGAGCGTGGAACCGTTGGGACGATAGTCAATATCCCAGGTCTGGGAAGAACCGGTGCTGATCTGGAGCATAGCAAGAGGGCAGTGAGGGCGGAAAAGGGCTTAAAGATAGGCCAAATCTGAAATATTTTCGGAACTTTAGCCCACATACCCCTATTGCCCCACTGCATGAAATATTCGGTCCTCGGCATTCTTGGCCTGGTCCTTACGTGCCATCTGACAGCTCCCGCCCAGACTTCGAAAACGGCCAAACCGTCCTCGGAGAAGCCAGCTGCACGCAAGAAAGCTACGCCTGCTGCCGAACTGCCAGCCACGGAATCTACGACGAGCACCATCATCGTACCATCCTGGCTGCCACCCACTAACCCGGTGCAGCCCGCGGCTACTATCGTTACCGATCTGCTCGATACCAAGCTGGAAGTGCGCTTCGACTGGGCCAAGCAATGGCTGCTCGGAACGGCTTCCCTGACCCTGCGCCCGCACTTTTACCCCCAGAACCAGGTGGTGCTCGACGCCAAGGGCTTTGACGTAAAGAGCGTGCGGCTGCTGACGGGCGGCAAGGAAAAAAGTCTGAACTACAGCTACGACAAGCGTAAGATTACCGTCAACCTCGACCGGCAGTACACGCGCACCGAAACCTACCAGATCCGCATCAGCTACACGGCCAAGCCGAACGAGCTGGAGGCTGGAGGCAGCGCGGCCATTACCGGCAACAAGGGCCTGTACTTTATCAACCCGCTGGGCACCGATAAGAACAAGCCCAAGCAGATCTGGACCCAGGGCGAGACGGAAGCCAACTCCTGCTGGTTTCCGACGATTGACAAGCCCAATCAGCGCATGACCCAGGAAATTGCCATGACCGTTGACGCGCAGTACAAAACGCTGTCGAACGGTCTGCTGATTTCTTCCAAGAAAAACGCCGATGGCACCCGCACTGACATTTGGAAGCAAAGCCTGCCCGCGGCGCCTTACCTGACGATGATGGCCGTCGGCGACTTCGCCGTGGTGAATGATTCTTGGCACGGCAAGGCCGTAGACTACTACGTCGAGCCTAAGTTTCAGAATACGGCCAAGACTATCTTTGGCAACACGCCCGCTATGCTGGACTTTTTCTCGAAAAAGCTGGGCGTAGAATACCCCTGGGAGAAGTACGCCCAGGTTTCCATCCGCGACTTCGTGTCGGGAGCCATGGAAAACACCTCGGCTACCACCATCCGGCAGGAGTGGACGCAGCTGACGCCGCGGGAAATGCTGGACAAGACCTACATCACCGAAGGCACCATTGCCCACGAGCTGTTTCACCAGTGGTTTGGCGACTACGTGACGGCCGAATCGTGGGCGAACCTGCCCCTGAACGAAGCTTTTGCCGACTATTCGGAGTTGCTCTGGGCTGAACACAAGTATGGCGCCGACGCGGCCGAACTGGTGCAGCAGGAAAAGGTGACCCAATACCTGACCGAAGCCGAAAGCAAGCGGGAGCCGCTCATCCGCTACCACTATGCGGAGCGGGAAGACATGTTCGACCGGCACTCCTACGATAAAGGGGGACGGGTGCTGCACATGCTGCGCAAATATGTCGGCGACGACGCCTTCTTCGCCTCGCTAAACCGCTACCTGACCGCCAATAAGTTTTCGGCTTCGGAAGTTGCCAAGCTGCGCATCGCCTTCGAGGAAACGACAGGTGAAGACCTGATGTGGTTTTTCGACCAGTGGTTTATGCAGCGGGGCCATCCCGAGCTGCGAGTAACGCACTCGTACGCCAACGGCCAGGTGACCATGCGCGTGCAGCAGCTCCAGGATTCCACCTTCACGCCTATCTACCGGCTGCCCCTCACGGTCACTACTTGGATTAACAAGCAGCCTACCGACACGCGCATTGTCGTGACCAAAGCCGATCAGACGTTCCAGTGGGCGGCTCCGCAGCGCCCTAACTTGGTCAAGTTCGATTCGGAAGGGCAGTTGCTGGCAAAAATCCAGGAGGAGCGCACGCAGGATGAGCTGCTGTTCCAGTACTACAACGCCCGCAGCTACCTGCAGAAGTACGAGGCTATTGACGGTCTGCGCACCAAGGTCGGTGACCTTGCCGTGAGCGGCATGCTGCGCAACGCGTTGAATGATAATTTCTGGGCCGTGCGCAATGCTGCCTTGGAAGCTCTGCGCAAATACAAGGGTCCGGAAGGCAATGCCGTGCGCAAGGATATCCGGCGGGTGGCTGCTACCGACATTAAAAGCCAAGTACGGGCTACGGCTCTAGCTACGCTGTCGGCCTTTCCCAACGAAGACTTTGGGGATGTATACAGCACCGCCCTCAACGACAGTTCTTACCTCGTGGCCGGTGCTGCCATTGATGCGTTGGCCAAAGCCCCAACGGTAAACACCCGGGAGCGGGTTAATGCCTTGCAGGAAACCAGCAGCACGACCATCCTAAATTCCTTGGCCAACTATTACTCCCTCAACGGCAACCTCGACCACTACCCTTGGTTCCTGCGCCGCCTGAACGATGTGCCAGAGGAAGACCTGTACAACTACTTGCAGAACTTCGGGACTCTGATGACGCGCATTCCGCCCATTGAGCGGGAGAAGGGTATTGCAAAGCTCGAAACCCTGGCCCGCACCCACGCCAACTATACCGTAAAGTTGGGGGCCTACCGTGCGCTGAATACACTTGTGGCAAGCACTCCGAGTCTGAAACCAGTCTTGCAGGATATCAAAGCCAAGGAGAAAGACACACAGTTGAAAGCATTTTACAGCCTGCTGCAATAAATTTTGAAAAAAAATGAGTGGGGCAGGATTTGGTAAGTCAGAGCCGTTAGTCTGCTGAAATCAGGCGCTTAGCTGCCAAATCAGAAGAAAGCCTGGGTTGCCAGCAGAAAAATATTGCAACGATTTTTGGTCATAGGCTTGACTTGCATCAGAAAGCCACTAATTTTGCAACTCCTTTAGCAACCACCCCACTTTTAAGGGTCGGCTGAAAAGGGAGAAAGTCAACACAAACGGTGTTGAAAAACTAACTGGGGGTATCGCATAGCGGCAATTGCGGGTGACTGTAACTCACCTCCTTCGGGTTCATAGGTTCGAGTCCTGTTACCCCCACAGTAAGTGAAAAGATTAGAGTAGTGATTCGACGAGTTAAGTTCGTCGAAACACTACTCTAACTTCACAACCGCGGGAGTAGCTCAGTTGGTAGAGCGGCAGCCTTCCAAGCTGCAGGTCGCGGGTTCGAACCTCGTCTCCCGCTCGCAAGCGAATACCGAGTACAACCAATCAGCCGTTTTAGCTCAGTGGTAGAGCACTTCCTTGGTAAGGAAGAGGTCATGGGTTCAAATCCCATAAATGGCTCACATTACATTACAAATACCGACGGAGCAGCGCGACTGCACTGTTTGGATCTGACAAACAGGTAAAGCGACGTGCAGGCCATAGGTGGAGCTGCGTTTCGCTTTCTTGTAGTATAGCTCAGTCGCGTTTTACTCTCATCCCACAAAATCTCCTTTTAATCTCTTTACAATGGCCAAAGAAAATTTTGATCGTTCCAAGCCGCACGTGAACATCGGTACGATCGGGCACGTCGACCACGGCAAAACCACCCTGACTGCTGCTATCACCACGGTACTGGCGAACAAAGGTTTGGCTGCTAAGCGTGACTTCTCTTCGATCGACAATGCTCCCGAAGAAAAAGAGCGTGGTATCACCATCAACACCGCTCACGTAGAGTACGCTACTGAGAACCGTCACTACGCTCACGTTGACTGCCCCGGTCACGCTGACTATGTGAAGAACATGGTAACGGGTGCTGCCCAGATGGATGGCGCTATCTTGGTAGTTGCTGCTACCGACGGTCCAATGCCCCAGACGCGTGAGCACATCCTGCTGGCTCGCCAGGTAGGTGTACCTCAGCTGGTAGTGTTCATGAACAAAGTGGACATGGTAGACGACCCCGAGCTGCTCGAGCTGGTGGAAATGGAAATCCGCGAACTGCTGTCGTTCTACGACTTCGACGGTGACAACATTCCAGTTATTCAGGGCTCTGCTCTGGGTGGCCTGAACGGCGACGCCAACTGGGTTCCCAAGATCGAAGAGTTGATGGACGCTGTTGACTCGTTCATTCCGATTCCCGCTCGTCTGACCGACCTGCCCTTCCTGATGCCCGTAGAGGACGTATTCTCTATCACGGGTCGTGGTACGGTAGCTACCGGCCGTATCGAGCGTGGTATCATCAACTCGGGTGAGCAGGTTGACATCCTCGGCATGGGTGCTGAAGGTTTGAAATCGACCGTAACCGGTGTTGAGATGTTCCGCAAGATCCTCGACCGTGGCGAAGCTGGTGACAACGTAGGTCTGTTGCTGCGTGGTATTGAAAAAGAAGCCATCCGTCGTGGTATGGTTATTTGCAAGCCAGGCTCCGTAACGCCTCACCAGAAGTTCAAAGCTGAGGTGTACGTGCTGTCGAAAGAAGAAGGTGGCCGTCACACGCCCTTCTTCAACAACTACCGTCCTCAGTTCTACCTGCGTACCACTGACGTAACCGGTATCATCACCCTCCCAGAAGGTGTTGAAATGGTAATGCCCGGTGACAACATCACCATCCAAGTTGAGCTTCTCAACAAGGTGGCAATGGAGAAAGGTCTGCGTTTCGCTATCCGCGAAGGTGGCCGTACGGTAGGTGCCGGTCAGGTAACTGAAATCCTCGACTAGTTTCTGCTGGAATTCCAGTAAATCAATACAATCCGCCTCTGATTTTTTCAGGGGCGGATTTGTTTTGTATAAAGAGTTCTGTACATTTGCAGTCCCAATCCGGCTTTACTCGGTTTAGGACGCATCCACGGGCGTAGTTCAAGGGTAGAATAGAGGTCTCCAAAACCTTTGATGGGAGTTCGAATCTCTCCGCCCGTGCAAGTTTGGTCACGGAGAAGTGACTGCAGTAGTTAAAGCCAAAACCGGCACCATGAGCAAGCTGACGAAATATTTCCGCGATACCACGGAGGAGATGCGTTACAAAGTAACGTGGTCTTCTTTTGAGGAACTGCAGAAGAGTGCCGGTCTGGTGCTCATCGGTTCGCTCGTGTTTGCTGCCGTCGTGGGCATTATGGACATCGTGTTCAAAACTGGCCTCGAAGCATTTTACAACTCATTCCGTTAATCGAATTCAGAAGAGATGGGAGAGTTGAAGTGGTACGTGGTTCGCTCGGTTAGCGGACAAGAGAAGAAAGCCAAGCAGTACTTGGAAACTGAGATTGGCCGCCACGGTCTTTCCGAGTTAGTACCCCAGGTTCTGATTCCGGCCGAGAAGGTTTACGAAATGCGCAACGGCAAGAAGCGTGTTCGGGAACGGAACTTCTTTCCCGGCTATATTCTAATCCACGCCGATCTGACCCACGGTGAAGTTGACCACATTATTACTAGCACACCAGGCGTAATTGGTTTCCTGAGCGACAAAGAAGGCAAGAGCACCAACACCAAGCCGATTCCATTGCGTCTGTCCGAGGTAAACCGGATTCTGGGCATTGTGGATGAAGCCGAAGAAGAAACGGCCAGCCTTGAAACTCCTTTTGTAGTAGGAGAGCTAGTGAAAGTTGTTGACGGAGCCTTCAGCGGTTTCTCGGGCAACGTTTCGGAAGTGTTCGAAGAGCGGAAGAAGCTCAACGTAATTGTGAAAATATTCGGCCGTAGCACGCCCATGGAGCTAAGCTACACCCAGGTCGAGAAAGAGTCATAAGTCAGTTAGTACAAGACGAGAGCGTAGAAGTGGGAGACTCCTCCTATTTCTACGCTCTCTGATCTAACTTCTGCAAAGAACGTCGTCGGTTATTCGCTCTGAACCGGCGGGGCTTCCACTAGAGCACATTTAAAATAAACGGAGGGTTGCTTGTGTTACGACATACAGCCCGAAGCCTTTCAAACCAATGGCCAAAGAAATTAGAGGTTATCTGAAGCTTCAGATAAAGGGAGGCGCTGCGAACCCCTCGCCGCCGGTTGGACCTGCACTTGGTAGCAAAGGCCTTAACATCATGGAATTCTGCAAGCAGTTCAACGCTCGCACCCAGGATAAGGCCGGCCAAGTATGTCCCGTATTGATCACCATGTACACCGACAAGTCGTTTGACTTCGTGGTGAAAACCCCTCCAGCGCCAGTAATGCTGCTGGAAGCTGCCAAGCTTCAGGGTGGTTCGAAAGAGCCAAACCGGAACAAGGTAGGTTCGGTTACGTGGGACCAAATCCGCACGATTGCCGAAGTGAAAATGCCCGACTTGAACGCCTTCCAGGTGGAGTCGGCCATGAAGCAGGTGGCAGGTACGGCCCGCAGCATGGGTATTACCATCAAGGGCGATTCTCCCTTTGCTGAATAACTTTAAAGGAGAAGAAAACTGATGGCACAAGTTAGCAAAAAGCGCAAGGAAGCCCTTGCCAAACACGACCTGACGCAGGTACGCAACCTTGTTGAGGCAGCCAAAGTGGTGAAGGACATTACCTACACCAAGTTTGACGCTTCCGTTGACATCGACGTACGTCTGGGCGTTGACCCCCGCAAAGCCGACCAAATGGTGCGTGGCGTCGCCACGCTGCCCCACGGTACCGGCAAAACCGTCCGCGTTCTGGCTCTGGTTACTCCCGACAAGGAGGCCGAAGCTACCGCTGCCGGCGCTGATTTCGTAGGCTTGGACGACTACATCTCGAAAATCGAGAAGGGCTGGACCGACATCGATGTGATTATCACGATGCCGTCGGTTATGGCCAAAGTAGGTCGCCTGGGCCGCGTGCTTGGTCCCCGTGGTCTGATGCCAAACCCTAAGTCGGGTACGGTAACGACCGATGTGGCCAAGGCAGTACAGGAAGTGAAGGCTGGTAAAATCGACTTCAAAGTTGACAAAACCGGTATCATTCACACCAGCGTTGGCAAAGTGTCTTTTGATGACCAGAAGCTGGCTGAAAACGCCATCGAAGTAATCCAGACGCTTATCCGTCTGAAGCCTTCGTCGGCTAAAGGTACTTACATCAAGAGCATCACGCTGAGCAGCACGATGAGCCCCGCCGTTCCGGTTGACACCACGGTTACTTCCGCTTAATTCACAATCAAGACGATATGACCCGGGAAGAAAAACAAGCCCTCGTCGACGAGTTGAGCGAAAAGTTTCAATCGCACAACGCGTTCTACATTACCGATGCTTCGGGAATGTCGGTGGCGAAAATCAATGAATTCCGCCGGTTGTGCTTCAACCGTGGCCTGGAGTTCAAAGTGTACAAGAACACGCTGATCCGTAAGGCACTCGATACGTTGAGCACCGACACGGCAGAACTGGACGCAGCGCTGAAAAGCCAGTCGGGTGTACTGTTCTCGAAAGAGGCCGGCAACGCACCTGGCAAACTGCTGAAGGACTTCTATAAGGCTCAGAACTACGGTAAGAACGCAGTTCCAAAGCCTGCTCTGAAGGGTGCTTACATCGATGCCAGCATCTATCTGGGTGCTGAGCAGCTCGAAACCCTGAGCACGCTGAAAGGCAAAAATGAGCTTATCGGTGAAGTTATCGGTCTGCTCCAGTCGCCTGCTAAGAATGTTATCAGTGCTCTGTCGAGCGGTGGCAATAAACTGGCTGGCATCCTCAAGACGCTTTCCGAAAAAGAAGAGGCGGCTGCTTAATTGCCCCTACCTTTTTCCCCCTCAATCAAATTCAACAACCCCCTCTTTTTTTAACAATCTACAGAAATGGCAGATTTGAAAGCATTCGCTGAGCAGCTCGTTAACCTGACGGTGAAAGAAGTAAACGAACTGGCTACTATCCTGAAGGACGAGTATGGCATTGAGCCCGCTGCTGCTGCTCCCGTAATGATGGCTGGTGGTGGCGCAGGCGCTGCTGCTGAAGCTCCCGAGGAGAAGACGTCGTTCGACGTAATCCTGAAGTCGGCTGGCGCAAGCAAGCTGGCCGTAGTTAAGCTGGTGAAAGACCTGACCGGTCTGGGCCTGAAAGAAGCCAAAGAACTGGTTGACGGTGCTCCTAAGCCCCTGAAAGAAGGTGTTGCTAAAGACGAAGCTGATTCGTTGAAGAAGCAACTGGAAGAAGCCGGCGCTGAAGTAGAAGTTAAGTAAGCTGCCCCGCGCTTTTTCTCTTAGAAACATGGATAGGCCTGGCAACTAAGCCAGGTCTTTTCCTGTTTGTAGGCTACAAGCTTTACCAGGTTGCCCCCAGACGCCGCATTGCGGCTTTTTGTGCCTACGGGTAACGGACGAGGGCGCGGCAAGGGTTGCCGATAGTATAGTACGCTTCAGTGTCCATTTTTAACCTTCAACGCATTGGCTACACCGAAAGCACAGGCTTTGCAGAAAGCCGACGAGCGAATCAATTTCGCCAAGATTAAGAAAGTTATCGAGTATCCGGATTTCCTGGACGTGCAGGTTCGCTCGTTCATGGATTTCTTCCAGCTGGAGACGGCGGCCGAAAGCCGCACCGACGAGGGCCTGTTTAAGGTTTTCGCCGAGAACTTCCCCATCTCGGACTCACGCGAGAACTTCGTACTGACGTTCATGGACTACCACGTCGATCCGCCGAAGTATTCGGTTGACGAGTGCATCGACCGTGGCCTAACGTACTCAGTTCCGCTGAAAGCTAAGTTGCGCTTGGTCTGCAATGACTCGGACAACGAGGATTTCGAAACGATTGAGCAGGAAGTGTTCTTGGGCAACATCCCGTACATGACCGAAAAAGGCTCGTTCGTTATTAACGGGGCCGAGCGGGTTATCGTTTCGCAGCTGCACCGCTCGCCCGGTGTGTTCTTTGCCCAGAGCAAGCACACCAACGGCACGAAGCTGTATTCGGCCCGTATCATTCCGTTCAAGGGCTCGTGGATTGAATTTGCCACGGACGTGAACAACGTGATGTACGCCTATATCGACCGGAAGAAGAAATTTCCGGTGACCACGCTGCTGCGGGCCATCGGCTACGGTACCGACAAAGACATTCTGGACCTGTTCGGTTTGTCGGAAGAGGTAAAGGCTGAGAAGAAGGCTCTGAAAAAAGCCGTGGGCCGTAAGCTGGCTGCCCGGGTACTGCGCACCTGGACGGAAGACTTCGTGGACGAGGATACCGGTGAAGTGGTATCTATCGACCGCAACGAAGTGCTGCTGGAGCGCGACTCGACCATTGAGGAGGACGACATCGACACCATCCTGAATGCAGGAGCCAAGTCGGTAATTCTGCACCGTGAGAACGTGAACATTGCGGACTTCGCAATTATTTACAACACGCTGCAGAAAGACAACTCCAACTCGGAGAAGGAAGCCGTGGAGCAAATCTATCGTCAGCTCCGGAACACGGAAGCTCCCGACGAAGAAACTGCCCGCGACATCATTCAAAAGCTGTTTTTCTCGGATAAGCGCTACGACCTCGGGGACGTAGGCCGCTACCGTATCAATAAGAAGCTGGGCCTCGACAAGAACTGGGAAGCTCGGGTACTGACCAACGAGGACATCGTCCTGATTGTAAAGTACTTGATTGGCCTGATCAACTCGAAGGCAGTAGTCGACGACATTGACCACTTGTCAAATCGTCGGGTACGTACCGTAGGCGAGCAGCTCTATGCCCAGTTTGGCGTAGGTTTGGCTCGGATGGCCCGTACCATCAAGGAGCGTATGAACGTGCGGGACAACGAGGACTTCAAGCCCGTTGACCTGATCAACGCTCGTACGCTGTCGTCGGTAATCAACTCGTTCTTCGGCACCAACCAGTTGTCGCAGTTCATGGACCAAACCAACCCGCTGGCCGAGGTGACGCACAAGCGTCGCGTATCGGCACTGGGGCCAGGAGGTCTGTCGCGTGAGCGGGCTGGTTTCGAAGTACGTGACGTTCACTATACGCACTACGGTCGCCTGTGCACCATCGAAACGCCGGAGGGACCGAACATCGGTCTGATTTCGTCGCTGTGCGTGCACGCCCGGGTAAACTCGATGGGATTCATTGAAACGCCCTACCGCACGGTAGAGAGCGGCAAGGTGGATACCAGCTCGAACGTAAAATACCTGACTGCCGAAGAGGAAGATACTCACCACATTGCCCAGGCCAACGCCCGCATTGATGAGAACGGTAACTTCATCAACGAGCTGGTAAAAGGCCGTTTCGAAGGTGACTTCCCCGTGGTTGGTCCCGACGAGTACAGCTACATGGACGTAGCGCCGAACCAGATTGTGTCGGTGGCTGCTTCGCTGATTCCATTCCTGGAGCACGATGACGCCAACCGGGCCCTGATGGGTTCGAACATGCAACGTCAGGCTGTGCCGCTGCTCCGTCCGCAGGCGCCCATCGTGGGCACCGGCCTGGAAGGTCGTACCGCTATTGACTCGCGTGCCCTGGTGGTTGCCGAAGGTGATGGTATCATCGACTATGTTGATGCCAACAAGATCGTAGTGAAATACGACCTGACCGAGGACGACATTCTGGTAAGCTTCGACGCGGAGAAGATTTCCTATGATCTGATCAAGTTCCGTCGGACCAACCAGGATACGTGCATCAACCTGACTCCTATTGTTAAGCGCGGTCAGCGCGTGACGAAGGGTCAGCCGCTGTGCGAAGGCTACGGCACCAACAACGGTGAGCTGGCTCTGGGTCGTAACATGCAGGTGGCATTTATGCCCTGGCAGGGTTACAACTTCGAGGATGCCATCGTTATTTCGGAGCGGGTTGTCCGCGACGACATCTTCACCTCGATTCACATTGAGGAGTTCGAGCTCGAAGTGCGCGAAACCAAGCGCGGCGAGGAAGAGCTGACGTCGGAAATCCCGAACGTAAGCGAAGAAGCCGTTCGCAACCTCGACGACAACGGTATTATCCGTTTGGGTGCTGAAGTGAAGGAAGGCGACATTCTGATCGGTAAAATCACGCCCAAGGGCGAGACGGACCCGACTCCGGAAGAGAAGCTGCTCCGCGCCATTTTTGGTGACAAAGCCGGCGATGTGAAAGATGCCTCGCTTAAGGCGCCGCCATCCCTGAACGGTGTTGTTATCGGCACCAAGCTGTTCTCGCGTCCGAAAAAAGACAAAAACCTGCGGGCCAAGTCGAAGAAGGAAGTAGAAGAGTTGAAGGATTCTTACGCCAAGGAGCTGCGCGGTGTAAGAGCCGTGATGGTTGACAAGCTGGTGCAGTTGCTAGAAGGCAAGACGTCGCAGGGTGTAAAGCACAAGTTCGGCGACGAGATTCTGAGCAAGGGCGTGAAATTTGGTAAGAAGAACATTGCCGATGCGCTGTTCCCCGAAAAGAACCCCTATAAGGATGAGAGCAACTACGCCGTACCGGAAGAGGTGAACATGTTCAAGGACCTGATCCTGGAGAACTGGACCGCGGACGAGAAAGTGAATGGCATGGTGCTGCAACTGGTGAAAAACTACACCAAGCGCCGCAACACCATCACGGCTCGTTTCAAGCGTGACCGGTTTACCCTGGAAGTAGGGGATGAACTGCCCGCCGGTATCGTACAGCTGGCCAAAGTATACATCGCCAAGAAGCGTAAGCTGAAGGTGGGTGATAAAATGGCTGGTCGTCACGGTAACAAGGGTGTAGTAGCCCGCATCGTGCGTGATGAAGATATGCCTTTCCTGGCCGACGGTACGCCGATGGACATCGTGCTCAACCCGCTTGGTGTACCAAGCCGCATGAACATCGGTCAGATCTACGAAACCGTACTGGGCTGGGCCGGCCTCAAGCTGGGCCGTACCTACGCTACCCCGATTTTCGACGGTGCTACCGAAGAGGAAGTATCGCGCGAACTGACGGAAGCCGGGTTGCCAACCTTCGGCCGCTCGTATCTGCACGACGGTCTGACCGGTCAGCAGTTCGACCAGCCAGTAACCGTAGGCGTTATCTACATGCTGAAGCTGGGTCACCTTGTCGACGACAAGATGCACGCCCGTTCCATCGGACCTTACTCGCTCATCACGCAGCAGCCGCTGGGTGGTAAAGCTCAGTTCGGTGGTCAGCGCTTCGGTGAAATGGAAGTGTGGGCTCTGGAAGCCTTCGGTGCGTCGAACGTACTGCAGGAAATCCTGACGGTGAAATCGGATGACGTTATCGGTCGGGCCAAAGCCTACGAAGCCATTGTAAAAGGCGACGTTCTGCCTAAGCCGAATATTCCCGAGTCCTTCAACGTACTCATCCACGAGTTGCGCGGTCTGGCCCTGGAAATCACGCTTGACTAGTAAGGCCAGTTGAAATTAGGAGTTGTTGGTGCCTTGGTACCGGCAACTCCTATTTCGGGCTTTATACCATAAAGAGTACCGCGGTTCGGGCAACCGAGAATAGCTACTCCCAGCGTCGTTCCGAGATATGGTCAGAACGGCATTACCAGCTGAAAGTAGCTTGCCGCAACAAGCTCAGGTTTGCCAAAACCTGCGCTATTACCCATCAGACCTGGTCGAACCTGCTGCCTGACGTACCTATCCGATCGGCAGAGCACTTTTATCAGAGTCGAACTGTTTTGGTTTTTCGGACTCCTCTTAAGAAGAGCCGATTATTCAAGGCAGCCACAAAGCCAACAGCTAACAGCTCTACTACATGGCGTTTGCAAAAAACAAAAAACTGGTACAGGACTTCTCGAAAGTCACTATTTCGCTGGCCTCGCCCGAATCCATTCTGGAGCGGTCGAACGGCGAAGTTGTGAAGCCGGAGACCATTAACTACCGGACGTACAAGCCCGAGATGGGCGGCCTGTTCTGCGAGCGGATTTTCGGTCCTGTGAAGGACTGGGAATGCCACTGCGGCAAGTACAAGCGGATTCGCTACAAGGGCATCATCTGCGACCGTTGCGGCGTGGAGGTGACCGAGAAGAAGGTACGTCGGGAGCGGATGGGCCATATCGAACTGGTGGTGCCCGTAGCGCACATCTGGTACTTTAAGTCGTTGCCAAACAAAATCGGCTACCTGCTGGGCCTGCCCACCAAGAAGCTCGACCAAATTATCTATTACGAGCGGTACGTAGTTGTGCAGCCTGGTGTGCTTGCCGAAGAAGGCGTACAGCAGCTGGACTTCCTGACCGAAGACGAATACCTCGACATCATCGACAAGCTCCCCCGCGAGAACCAGATGCTGCCAAACGAGGACCCTAACAAGTTCATTGCCCGCATGGGTGCTGATGCGCTGCAACTCCTGCTGGAGCGCACCAACCTCGACGAGCTGTCCTATAGCCTCCGCGACTCAGCCGCCCACGAGACTTCGCAGCAGCGTAAAGCTGAGGCGTTGAAGCGCCTGCGCGTAGTGGAAGCTTTCCGTGACGCTGCGACCCGCGTGGAAAACAAGCCCGAGTGGATGGTTATCCGCATGGTGCCCGTTATTCCGCCGGAGCTGCGCCCCCTCGTACCGCTGGACGGTGGCCGTTTTGCCACTTCCGACTTGAACGATCTGTACCGTCGCGTTATCATCCGTAACAACCGTCTTAAGCGCCTGATCGAAATCAAGGCTCCCGAGGTGATTCTGCGGAACGAGAAGCGCATGCTGCAGGAAGCCGTTGACTCGCTCTTCGACAACTCGCGTAAGGTTAACGCCGTGCGCGCTGAAGGCAACCGTGCCCTGAAGTCGCTGTCCGATATGCTGAAAGGCAAGCAGGGCCGCTTCCGTCAGAACTTGCTCGGTAAGCGTGTTGACTACTCTGGTCGTTCGGTAATCGTCGTTGGTCCTGAGCTGAAGCTGCATGAGTGCGGTCTGCCTAAGAACATGGCGGCCGAGCTGTTTAAGCCGTTCATCATCCGTAAGCTCATTGAGCGCGGTATCGTGAAAACGGTAAAGTCGGCCAAGAAAATAGTGGACCGCAAGGACGCCGTGGTATGGGACATTCTGGAGAACGTGCTGAAAGGCCACCCAGTGCTGCTCAACCGGGCTCCTACGCTTCACCGCTTGGGTATTCAGGCGTTCCAGCCCCGCCTCATCGAGGGTAAAGCTATTCAGCTGCACCCCCTGGTTTGTACGGCCTTCAACGCTGACTTTGACGGTGACCAGATGGCAGTGCACGTTCCCCTGGGACCGGCCGCTATCCTGGAAGCCTCTATGCTGATGCTGGCGTCGCACAACATCCTGAACCCTGCCAACGGCGCGCCCATTGCGGTACCGTCGCAGGACATGGTTCTGGGTCTGTACTACGTGACCAAAGGCAAGCGCAGCACCGACGAGGAGAAGATTCAGGGCGAAGGCCGCATCTTCTATTCCGACGAGGAAGTTGTTATTGCCCTCAACGAAGGTCAGCTCTCGAAGCACGCCTATATCAAGGTGCGCACGCAGATTCGCGACGAGAAAGATAACCTCGTAACGAAGATCATCGAGACGGTTGCCGGCCGTGTGCTGTTCAACCAAATGGTACCAGCCGAGGTTGGTTTCGTGGACGAGCTGCTGACCAAGAAAAAGCTGCAGCAGATCATTTCGATGGTGTTCAAGCGGACCGGTATGGCCCGCACCGCACAGTTCCTCGACGACATCAAGACGCTGGGCTTCCAGTCGGCTTATAAAGGTGGTCTGTCGATGGGTCTGGGCGACATCCAGATTCCGAAAGAGAAAGATGCTCTGGTTCTGCAGGCGCAGAACGACGTGAAGGCCGTTACTCAGAACTACCAGATGGGTCTGATTACCGACAACGAGCGTTACAACCAGGTTATCGACATCTGGACGCGTATCAACAACCAAATCACTGAAACCCTCATGGGTCGCCTCGAAAAGGAGAACCAGGGCTTCAACTCGATTTACATGATGATGCACTCCGGTGCCCGTGGCTCGCGTGAGCAGATTCGTCAGCTCGGCGGTATGCGGGGTCTGATGGCTAAGCCGCAGAAGTCGCTGCAGGGTTCGGTTGGTGAGATTATCGAAAACCCGATTCTGTCGAACTTCAAAGAAGGCCTGGATGTAATCGAGTACTTCATTTCGACCCACGGTGCCCGTAAGGGTCTGGCCGATACGGCTCTGAAGACGGCTGACGCCGGCTACCTGACCCGTCGTCTGGTGGACGTGTCGCAGGACGTAATCGTAAACGAAAACGACTGCGGTACCCTACGTGGCATCGAGACCTTCGCGTTGAAAGACAACGAGGACGTAGTAGAGCCGCTGGCTGAGCGTATCCTGGGTCGCGTAGCCGTTCACGACATCGTGGACCCGCTGACGGACGAGGTTATCCTGCCCGCTGGTACGGAAATTACCGAGGAAATTACCCGCCGCATCGATGCTACGGCTATCGAATCGGTAGAAATCCGCTCGGTGCTGACCTGCGAATCGAAGCGTGGTATCTGCGCCAAGTGCTACGGCCGTAACCTGTCGTCGGGCCGCATGGTCCAGAAAGGCGAAGCTGTAGGTGTAATTGCCGCTCAGTCGATTGGTGAGCCTGGTACCCAGCTCACGCTGCGTACCTTCCACGTAGGTGGTACGGCTTCCAACATTGCCGTTGAAGCCAGCCTGCGCGCCAAGTTCGCCGGTGTGGTTGAGTTCGAAGATATCCGTACCGTTGATTCCGTAAACGCCGAAGGCGAGCCGGTGAAAGTGGTAATGGGTCGTTCGGGCGAAATCCGCATCGTGGAGAAAGGCACCGGTAAGGTCTATATCTCGAACCACGTGCCGTACGGCTCGTTCCTGCTGGTCAATGAAGGCCAGGAGGTAGAGAAAGGTCAGGAGCTCAACAACTGGGACCCCTACAACGCCGTTATCTTGGCCGAGTTTGACGGTACTATCCAGTACGACGCTATTACGGAAGGTGTCACCTACCGTGAGGAGTCGGATGAGCAGACCGGTCACCGCGAGAAAGTAATTATCGAAAGCCGTGACAAGGCCCAGAACCCCTCCATCATTGTGAAGGCTGGGAAGAAGGACGCCGAGGAAGGCCAGCGTGGTTACAGCATCCCGGTAGGTTCGCACATCAACGTCGACAACGGCGAGAAAATCAAGGCTGGTCACATTCTGGCTAAGATTCCTCGGGCCGTGGGTAAAACCCGCGACATCACTGGTGGTCTGCCCCGCGTTACCGAGCTTTTCGAAGCTCGTAACCCTTCGAACCCGGCTGTTGTGTCGGAAATCGACGGTGTAGTAACCTACGGTACCGTGAAGCGTGGTAACCGCGAAATCTTCGTCGAGTCGAAAGACGGCGTGAAGAAGAAGTACATGGTGCCGCTGTCCAAGCACATTCTGGTGCAGGACAACGACTTTATCCGCGCCGGTATGCCGCTGTCGGATGGTGCCATTACGCCTTCGGACATCCTGAGCATTCAGGGCCCCGGCGCCGTGCAGGAATACCTCGTGAACGAGATTCAGGAAGTATACCGCTTGCAGGGTGTGAAGATCAACGATAAGCACATTGAGGTGGTCGTTCGCCAGATGATGCAGAAAGTTGTGATTCTGGACGCCGGTGACACGACCTTCCTTGAGCACCAGGTTATCGACAAAATCGTCTTCATGGAAGAAAACGATACCATCATCGACATGAAGGTGGTAACGAATGCCGGCGATTCGACGAACCTGAAGCCCGGCCAGATTGTGAGTGCCCGTCGCCTGCGCGACGAGAACTCCTCGCTGCGTCGTCGCGACCTGGCACTGGTAGAAGTTCGGGAAGCCCAGCCGGCCGTATCGCGGCCCACGCTGCAGGGTATCACCCAGGCTTCGCTCGGTACCCAGTCGTTCATCTCGGCCGCGTCCTTCCAGGAAACGACCAAGGTGCTGTCGGAAGCCGCCATCCGTGGCAAGGCCGACGAACTGCTGGGCCTGAAGGAGAACGTAATCGTAGGTCACCTCATCCCGGCCGGTACCGGTCTGCGCGAGTACACGCGTCAGGTTGTCGGTTCGAAAGATGAGCCCGAGGTTACGGCTCCTGCCAAGTCGGATGCTCCCGAGCCGAAGACTCGTGCTTCGCGTGCCAAGCGTGAGGTGTCGGCTGAGTAGGCTGAAGTGAATACTGGAGAAGCCGACTGGAGAAATCCGGTCGGCTTTTTCTTTTTACTAGCTTTAGCAGCAACTCATCCTCTTCTTAATTACTATGTATGGCAGCCGACGCTCCGGTTCCTTTAGTTGACATTACTACTTCCCGGTTTCAGGTCGGACAAGTTTGGGAGTACCACACGAGACCAGCCGAAACAGATTCGTTGTTGACCGTAGTCAAAGTGGAACTGCAGCACGGAACCGCCGTTGTCGTGCATGTCCACGTAGATGGGTTAAGGCTAAAAACGGCTGACCCGAACGGAAAGCCCGGCACTACGGCGTCCCACCTGCCTTTTTCGGAGGAAGCTTTGACTGCCAGTGTCACACATGTAGTACGCCACGCAGACCCGCTTCCTGAGTTTGAAGGAGGCTATGGACTTTGGCGGGAAGCTTTTCTGGCCGGACAAGCCGGAACATTTAGCGTAACAGTAGCTGAAGTAATGGACTTCATCGAGTCTACTTTCAGCAATCAGTAAAAAAAACACCCCATGAACGAACCCCAGGAAATTCCCGGACCTCAGGACCCTAATGCCATCAACATCGAACTCTCAGAAGCCATAGCTGAAGGCGAGTACGCCAATCTAGCTATGATAGCCCACAGCAGCAGCGAGTTTGTCATCGACTTTATTCGGTTGATGCCGGGTGTACCTAAAGCCAAGGTGAAAGCCCGCATCATCGTCACGCCTGAGCACGCCAAGCGGCTGCTCTCAGCCCTAGCGGATAACGTAGAACGTTTCGAGCAGACCTTCGGCCCGATCAAGCAGCAAAACGACATGCCCAGCTACCCGGTAGGTTTCGGTGGCACGATGGGGGAGGCCTAATCCCTCGGAATAATACAGTAACTGAAGCGGCTTTTATCGAGGAAACAGAGGCCGGCTCTTCGTTGAATACAAAAGCAGGATAAAATGAACGAGCCAAGTCGGGCTGTATGACAAAAGAACTGTAGAGCAAAAGGCTCCTCGTCAACGAACGTATTTACTCTAAAAAAGCCTTATGAACTCATCCGTAAGGCTTTTTTGCATTTGATAGAAGTCTGAAACCGACCAGAAGAAGCACTTCGTTTGTTTCCTAAAACAAACTATTTCAACCTGTTTGCTATTTCCGAGTAGCTTTTATACCTTTGCAAGCCTAATTTTTTGGGAGAGAACCCTCCTTGACAAACCAATCCGTAGATGCCTACCATTAACCAATTAGTACGAAAAGGCCGCGAGAAGCTGACGACGAAGTCGAAGTCGCCGGCTCTTGACTCGTGCCCGCAGCGCCGTGGCGTATGCACCCGCGTGTACACCACCACGCCTAAGAAGCCGAACTCGGCCATGCGCAAAGTGGCCCGTGTGCGTCTCACCAACGGCAAAGAAGTTAACGCCTACATCCCCGGTGAAGGCCACAACCTGCAGGAGCACAGCATCGTGCTGATCCGTGGTGGCCGTGTGAAAGACCTTCCCGGCGTGCGTTACCACATCATCCGTGGTGCTCTTGACACCGCTGGTGTTAACGGCCGTACCCAGCGTCGTTCGAAGTATGGCGCCAAGCGTCCCAAGCCAGGTCAGCCTGCTGCTACGGGCAAAGGCGGCAAACCAGCACCCGGCAAGAAAAAGTAATTGATACGAGTGTGGTAGCGCGCAGTGCTGGATAGCACATGGTTCTTATCCCACTTCCCGCTGCTCACCCTCATTTCTAAACTCATGAGAAAGTCAAAACCAAAGAAGCGCATCCTGCTTCCCGACCCGAAGTACAAGGAGACGTTGGTAACTCGTTTCGTCAACTACATGATGTATGACGGAAAGAAAAACCTTGCCTACACCATTTTCTACGATGCCTGCGAACTGGTTGAGCAGCGCACCAAGGAGAACGGTCTCGAAATGTGGCGCAAGGCTCTGAACAACGTAATGCCCACCGTAGAAGTAAAGAGCCGCCGCGTAGGTGGTGCTACCTTCCAGGTGCCAATCGAAGTTCGCCCCGACCGTCGTATCTCGGTAGGTGCTAAGTGGATGATTCAGTACGCTCGTCGTCGTGGTGAGAAAACCATGAAGGACAAGCTGGCTGGCGAAATCATTGCCGCGGCTAAAGGTGAAGGTGCTTCTGTTAAGAAGAAGGACGACACCCACCGCATGGCTGAAGCCAACAAGGCCTTCTCGCACTTCCGCTTCTAACAATTGTTATTAGGCACTCTAGGGTCTTAAGGGCTTGGATTTTTTTGACGGATTGTTCTGTTGAGTAGCCCAAGACCTTAAGACCTTAAGTATCTAAGACCCCAATAAAAGCAATGGCTGTTAATAAAGACCTGCAATATCTCCGGAACATCGGGATTATGGCGCACATCGACGCCGGTAAGACCACGACTTCGGAGCGCATTCTCTACTACACCGGTAAGACCCACAAAATCGGGGAAGTGCACGAAGGTGCCGCCACGATGGACTGGATGGAGCAGGAGCAGGAGCGTGGTATCACCATCACTTCGGCTGCTACCACCACGTTCTGGAACTACCCCACCGACGCAAACGGTGACCCAACGGCGGAGACCAAGCAGTACAAGATCAACCTCATCGACACCCCCGGCCACGTTGACTTCACGGTAGAAGTAGAACGTTCGCTGCGCGTACTCGACGGTGCTGTTGCTCTGTTCTGTGCCGTATCGGGTGTTGAGCCCCAGTCGGAAACTGTATGGCGTCAGGCTGACAAGTACAAGGTGCCCCGCATCTGCTTCGTCAACAAGATGGACCGTGCCGGTGCTGACTTCTTCAAGGCCGTTAACGAGATTAAGGATAAGCTTGGCGCTAACCCCGTGCCGCTGCAGATTCCAATCGGTGCCGAGGATACCTTCAAGGGTGTTGTCGATCTGCTGACTGGTAAGGCAATCGTATGGGATGATGCTACTCAGGGCAAGTCGTACCACGAAATCCCCGTTCCCGAGGATCTGGTAGAGACCGTAGCCGAGTGGCGTCAGAAGCTGGTAGAAAGCGTTGCCGAATACGACGACCGTCTGCTGGAGAAATTCTTCGAAGACCCAGAAAGCATCACGCGTGAGGAAATGATGGTTGTTATCCGCCAGGCGGTTATCGACATGAAGTTCTCGCCCGTAATGTGCGGTTCGGCCTTCAAAAACAAAGGTGTGCAGTCCATGCTGGACGGCGTTATGGCTTACTTGCCCTCGCCGCTCGACATGCCCGCCATCATCGGTACCGATCCTGAGACCGGTGCTGAAGTGGAGCGTCACCCCGACAATAGCGAGCCTTTCACCGCTCTGGCCTTCAAAATCGCAACTGACCCCTTCGTAGGTCGCTTGTGCTTCTTCCGCTGCTACAGCGGCGTGCTGGACGCCGGTTCGTACGTGCACAACAACCGCACGAACAAGAAAGAGCGTATCTCGCGTCTGATGCAGATGCACTCCAACAAGCAGAACCCAATCGATAAGATTCAGGCGGGTGACATTGCTGCTGGTGTTGGCTTCAAAGACATCAAAACCGGCGACACGCTGACCGACGAGAAGTCGCGCGTGGTACTGGAGTCGATGAGCTTCCCTGAGCCCGTAATCGGCTACGCCATTGAGCCCAAAACTCAGGCTGACGTTGATAAAATGGGTATGGCTATTGCCAAACTCGTGGAAGAGGACCCCACGCTGGTTGTTCAGACCGACCCCGAGACCGGCCAGACTGTGTTGAAAGGCATGGGTGAGCTTCACCTTGAAATCATCATCGACCGGATGCGTCGTGAGTTCAAGGTTGAAATCAACCAGGGTGCTCCTCAGGTTGCCTACAAAGAGATTCTGACGAAGTCCGTGGAACACCGCGAGACCTATAAGAAGCAGACGGGTGGCCGTGGTAAATTCGGTGATATCGTCTTCGAACTCGGTCCGAAACTGACCGATCCGGAGAAACCCGGTCTGGAGTTCGTCAACGACATCACGGGTGGTGTTATTCCCCGCGAATTCATTGCTCCGGTTCAGAAAGGTTTCGAAGAAGCCATGAAGAACGGCCCGTTGGCTGGCTTCCCCATCGAAGGCATGCGCGTGCGTCTGTTCTACGGTTCCTACCACGACGTTGACTCGGACGCTCTGTCGTTCGAATTGGCTGCCCGCGGTGGTTTCCGCGAAGCAGGTCGTCAGGCTGGTCCTAAACTGCTCGAGCCAATCATGGCCGTAGAAGTAGTATCGCCAGACGAGTACACGGGTTCCGTAACGGGTGACTTGAACCGTCGTCGTGGTATCATGAAAGGCATGGATACCAAAGGTGGCGCCAACGTTATCAAGGCTGACGTTCCGCTGTCGGAGCTGTTCGGCTACGTAACCACCCTGCGTACGATTTCGTCGGGCCGCGCTTCGGCGTCGCTCACGTTCTCGCACTACGACCAGGTTCCCCAGAACCTTGCCGAAGGCATCATTGCCAAGCAAAAGGGTAACGCCATTCGCTAATCCGCTTTCATTCAAAATCACATGAACCAGAAAATTCGCATTAAACTCAAATCCTACGACCACAACTTGGTGGATAAATCGTCGGAGAAGATTGTGAAGGCGGTGAAGGCTACGGGCGCTATCGTAAGCGGTCCGATTCCATTGCCGACCGACAAGGAAAAATTCACCGTTCTTCGTTCGCCCCACGTGAACAAGAAGTCGCGTGAGCAGTTCCAGCTCTGCACCTACAAGCGCCTCGTGGATATCTACTCGACTTCGTCGAAGACGGTAGATGCCCTGATGAAGCTTGAGCTGCCCAGCGGCGTTGACGTTGAAATCAAAGTCTGAGGACCGGTTTCTCTAGTTAATTAAGACAAACACCCCATTGGTTTTCGGACCGATGGGGTGTTTTCTTATATATACTAGCCAACTTGCACCGTTGAGTTGACCTAAATTCGTCACCAACTCTAGTTGTTTGTACTCTCCAGTATCTATGCAGTCGTTTCTAACAGTTCCACGTCTAACCCTGGCCGCAGCAGTTTTTTGCTCCTTCATTATTGTGGGATTGTTCGTCGCCAGCTTTTTTCGGATTCTGCCCAGTATCGGCATTGTTGGTCTTACGCTAACGGCTGCCTGTTACGCCGCTTTACATCGGAGGCAGGAGACTGTTCGGAAGGACTGGAAAGTGTTTGCGGCGCTGTCGGTCGTGTTTCTATTGCACGTAGCAGCTGGCTTGAACACGGAGGCAGCTAACCTGGGAAAGTATGGACAGGACGTGGTGCTGCAGTCCCCGTTTCTTTTGTTGCCGTTGTCGTTCTGGCTGCTGCCTGGTTTGCCTACCTGCTACCTGAAAAGGCTGTGGCAGCTTTTCATTGGTTGTGTCGTGGTGGCTGCGTTGGTAGCTACCGGCAACTATTTGCTTCATACGGCTGAAATCAATGAGATGTATCTACACTCGAAGATTATGCCCACCGAACCTGACCATATTCGGTTTAGTCTCATGGTAACTTTGGCTACAGCGGCGGCCTTGGTGCTACTATGCTTCGACGATGAGCATTCCTCATTGCAACGTCGGCTATTGATTCTGGCTGCCGTAGTACTTGCCTTGTTCCAGCATCTGCTAGCGGTGCGTAGCGGCTTGGTTACCTTTTATGCGATTGGCTTGCTAACGATTGGCTGGCTGATAGTTCAGGCCCGGCAGTTTCAACGAGCGGTTCTGCTAGCAGTGGTTTTGCTCTTGTTGCCGGCTGCGAGCTATCTGGCCTTTCCTACATTTCGGAACAAGTTTACCAACACACGGGAGGACCTTAGCAAGGTGAACAATACGGCTGCCGCTAACGATTATTCCCTCGTAGCGCGGGTGTACTCTTACAAAGTAGCAGCCAAGCTGGTACATGCCAATCCCTGGTTTGGGGTGGGAAAAGCCGATATGGAAGGGGAGATGGCCGTTCATTACCAGCAGGATTACCCCACCATCCGCACGGCCTCCTATATACAGCCTCACAATCAGTTTATCTATTCGGCAGTAGCATTCGGGCTTATCGGAGTATTGATATTCACTCTAAGCTTCTATTACCCTTTGCTCTGGACTTGGCCGCGCTTCTCGCCGCTGGTGGTTATGCAGTACGCTATTGTCTCCTTGTCATTTCTGGTGGAGTACACTCTGGAGACCCAGATTGGCTTAACGTACTCTCTGTTTTTTATTCTGCTGGGTCTAAATGGCCTGATGCCGGCACCAAACGACTCTGCCAGCTGGCGCCCCAGCTAGGCAAGATGCTATAGCCAATTATTGTACTTTTTTGTAGCCGTGGTAAGTGCAGCCTTGTGCTGTTGCCAAACAGACATTGCCTTGCCGTCAGGGCTAACTTGGACAAAGATTTAGGAAGGGCCTGAGACTGAGAGAATAGGAACACGGATAAGCCAACTAGGTGATTCTGAAAATATTTCAGAACGGGGTTGGATTATGAGGTAACAATTGCCTAGCTTTGCACTCCCATTCCGAAAACGCTATTTGGGCGTTTTCTTATTGCGTCTTTTCACAAAATCTAACAGAATGCCTGGCATCATCGGTAAAAAAATCGGTATGACAAGCCTCTTCACTCCGGACGGGAAAAACATTCCCTGCACGCTCATCGAGGCGGGTCCGTGCGTAGTGACGCAGGTTAAAACGCTGGCCAACGACGGTTACACCGCCGTTCAGATCGGCTACGGCGAGAAAAAAGCGAAGAACACGACCAAAGCTTTGGCTGGTCACTTCGCTAAAGCCGGTACCACCCCCAAGAAAAAGCTGGTTGAATTCCGCCTCGACGCGGAGTCAATTTACGCTGCAGGCGCCACCATCGACGCGAGCCTCTTCGAAGAAGGCGAGTTCGTAGACGTAGTAGGCACCTCAAAAGGCAAAGGTTTCCAGGGCGTAGTTAAGCGCTACAACTTTGCCGGTGTAGGCGGGCAGACCCACGGTCAGCACAACCGTCTGCGTCACCCTGGTTCTATCGGTGCTTGCTCCTGGCCTTCGCGCGTATTCAAAGGAATGCGCATGGGTGGCCGTATGGGCAACGACCGGGTAAAAGTGCAGAACCTGAAAGTAATGCGCGTAGTAGCCGACAAGAATCTGATTCTGGTGAGCGGCTCTATTCCCGGTGCCAAGAACTCTTACGTGGTCCTGGAAAAATAACGCAAGATGGAACTTTCAGTATATAACATCAAAGGTGAGGACACCGGCCGCAAGGTTACCCTGTCCGACGCCATCTTCGGCCAAGTGCCGAACGAGCACGTGATGTACCTCGACGTGAAGCAGTACTTGGCCAACCAGCGCCAGGGCACGCACAAGTCGAAGCAGCGCAACGAAGTGCACGGCACTACGAAGAAGCTCAAGAAGCAAAAAGGTACGGGCGGTGCTCGTGCTGGTAGCATGAAGTCGCCAGTGTTCATCGGTGGTGGCCGTGTATTCGGTCCCGAGCCCCGTGACTACGGCTTCAAGCTGAACAAAAAGACCAAGCGCCTGGCTCGTCTGTCCGCTCTGTCGGTACTGGCCCAGGATGGCAAAATCGCTCTGGTAGAGAACATCTCGCTGAGCGCTCCTAAAACGAAAGATTTCCTCTCGATCCTGTCGGGTCTGAAGCTGAACAACGGCAAGAAAACCTTGCTCGTGACCGGCGAAGTCGACAAGAACGTGGTGCTGTCGGCCCGTAACATTCAGCGCGTGAAAGTCGCTACTCCCGTAGCTCTGAACACGCACGATTTGCTGAACACGGACACTCTGCTGCTGTCGGAAGACGGGTTGAAATCCTTGGAACAACTCTATACTACCGCTGAGTAATGAGCACGCTGAAGAAACCTATCGTGACCGAGAAGGCCACGGCCCTGAACGAAAAAGGTCAGTACTCTTTTCAAGTAGAGCGCACTGCCAACAAGGTTCAGATCAAAAAGGAAATCGAGCAGCTGTACGGTGTAACGGTAACGGGCATTAGCACGATCCGCACCAACGGCAAGCTGAAGTCGAAATTCACGAAGGGCGGCTCCGTTTCGGGTCGTCGCCCCCACGGAAAGAAGGCTATTGTAACCGTGAAGGAAGGCGACGTAATCGACTTCTATAACGGTATCTAAGGTTCGGGCAACCGAACGAAACGCGCATTTTAAGATAAAATGGCACTCAAAAAACTAAGACCAACATCACCGGGTCAGCGCTTCCGCATCGCACCCGCGTTCGACGAGATTACGACGTCGACGCCGGAGAAGTCGCTGTTGGCACCCCTGAAAAAATCCGGTGGCCGGAATGAATCCGGAAAAATGACTAACCGCTACATCGGCGGTGGTCACAAGCAGAAGTATCGGGTAATCGACTTCAAGCGCGACAAGGCTGGTGTTCCAGCTACTGTCAAGACGATTGAATACGATCCGAACCGCACTGCCCGCATTGCTCTGCTGAGCTACGCTGACGGCGAAAAGCGCTATATCATTGCGCCCGCCGGTCTGGCTGTAGGTACGGTAGTCGTATCGGGTCCTGGTGTTGCTCCTGAAGTTGGTAATGCTCTGACCCTGCGCGAAATTCCGCTGGGTACGATCGTTCACAACATCGAGCTGATGCCCGGTGGCGGTGCTTCGATGGCGCGCTCGGCTGGCACTTATGCCCAGCTGGTAGCTCGTGAAGAGAAATACGCAACCCTGAAATTGCCTTCCGGTGAGATGCGCATGGTACTCGTTACCTGCATGGCTACGGTTGGTACGGTTTCTAACGGTGACCACATGAACGTTCGTCTCGGCAAAGCCGGTCGTAACCGTTGGTTGGGTCGTCGCCCACGTGTTCGTGGTGTTGCCATGAACCCAGTGGATCACCCAATGGGTGGTGGTGAAGGTAAGTCGTCGGGTGGTCACCCGCGTAGCCGCAACGGTATCTTCTCCAAGGGTCAGAAGACCCGCAACAAGAACAAGTACTCCGAGCAGCTCATCGTTAACCGTAAAGGCAAGAAGTAACCAATGGCACGTTCGCTAAAAAAAGGGCCGTACATTGACTTCCGGCTCGAGAAGAAAGTCACGGCAATGGAAGATTCCGGCAAAAAGTCGGTGGTGAAGACCTGGTCTCGCCGCTCGATGATTTCGCCCGACTTCGTAGGCCACACCTTCGCTGTTCACAACGGCAATAAGTTCATCCCGGTGTATGTAACGGAGAACATGGTAGGTCACAAACTCGGTGAGTTTGCTCCCACCCGTAACTTCCGCGGCCACATCGCCAAGAAAGATAAAGGCAAGCGCTAATATGGAAGCTACCGCTAAACTCCGTAATGTGCCTACCTCGCCTCGCAAGATGCGTATGGTAGCCAACCTGGTACGTGGTCAGAAAGTGACCCGTGCTCTGGGCTTGCTGAAGTTCGAAGCTAACTCGGGTGCTGAGAAAATCGAGAAACTGCTCCTGTCGGCTCTGGCCAACTGGCAGCAGAAGAACGAGGACGAGCGCATCGAGGATGCTAACCTCTACATCAAAGAGATTTTCGTTGATGAAGGGCGTCAGCTGAAGCGTCTGCGTCCCGCCCCTCAGGGCCGTGGCCACCGCATCCGCAAGCGTAGCAACCACGTGACGCTGACTATCGACACGAAAGTAGAGGCTCTGGGAAGCAAGGCTGCTGTAAAGCAGGCTGCTGAAACCAAACCAGCTACCGACGCTGTTGCTGAGGCTCCGAAGAAAACTACTCGTCGCAGCTCGGCTAAGAAATCCAACGAAACCTCGGCTGAAGCCACCGTATAAGCACTATGGGACAGAAAGTAAATCCGGTTGGCTTCCGTTTGGGCGTCATCAAAGGGTGGGACTCGAACTGGTATGGCGGCAAGGACTTTGCCGACAAACTGGTGGAGGACGAAAAAATCCGCAAATACGTTATGGCTCGTATCCCGAAAGGTGGCATTAGCCGCATCGTGATTGAGCGTACTCTGAAGCGCATCACCATTACCATCAACACGGCTCGTCCGGGTGTGGTAATCGGTAAAGGCGGTGCAGAGGTTGATAAGATCAAAGACGAGCTGAAGCAGATCACCAATAAGGACGTTCAGATCAACATCTTTGAAATTAAGCGTCCGGAACTCGACGCCAAGCTGGTAGGCGAAAGCATCGCCCAGCAGCTGCAGGCTCGTATCTCCTTCCGTCGCGCCATGAAGCAGGCCATCCAAGGCGCAATGCGCGTGGGTGCTGAAGGCATCAAGGTGCAGTGCGGTGGTCGTTTGGGTGGTGCTGAGATTGCCCGCTCCGAGCAGTACAAAGAAGGACGTACCCCGCTGCACACGCTGCGCGCTGACATCGACTATGCTCTGTCGGAAGCTCAGACTGTGTATGGCAAAATCGGTATCAAGGTGTGGATCATGCGTGGTGAGGTATTTGGCAAGCCCGACTTGTCGCCTAACCAGCAGCCTGCCAACCAGGGTAACGATACGCGTGGCGGTGGTAACGACCGTGGCCCACGCGGTGAGCGTGGTGACCGTGGTGGTGACCGTGGCCCACGCGGCCCTCGCAATGACCGTGGCGGTGACAACCGCGGTGGTCAGGGTGGCGGCGACAACCGTGGCGGTCAAGCCGGCGGTGGTCAGCGTCGTGGCGGTGGTGCCCCAGGTGCTGGTGGTGCTAACCGCGGTGGCGGTCAAGGCGGCCCACGTCGCTAGTCCTTTTCTCTTTTTCTGAATTTCAATTTTCGATAACTCATGTTACAACCGAAAAGGACCAAGTATCGCAAGATGCAAAAGGGTCGCGTAACAGGCCTAGCCTACCGCGGCAGCTCCATAGACTTCGGTTCCTTCGCTATCAAGTCGTTGGAAGTGGCTTGGATTACGGCTCGCCAGATTGAGGCAGCTCGTATCGCCATGACCCGCGCTATGAAACGGGAAGGTCAAGTATGGATCCGTATTTTTCCCGATAAGCCAATCACCAAGAAGCCCGCTGAGGTTCGCATGGGTAAGGGTAAGGGTTCCCCAGAATATTGGGTAGCCTGCGTGAAGCCCGGTACCATCATGTTCGAGTCGGACGGTGTGCCGCTGGAAGTGGCTCAGGAATCCCTGCGTTTAGCTGCGCAGAAGCTGCCAGTGAGAACTAAGTTTGTTGTTCGTCGCGACTACGAAGAGAACAAGTAAGATGAAGAACGCAGAAATCCAAGCCCTTTCGCTAGAAGCGCTGAAGGAGCAAATCAAAACTGAACAAGCCAGCGGCCAGGCACTGCGTTTCGCGCATGCCATTTCTCCCCTGGAAAACCCAGTTCGCCTGAAGCATAGCCGCCGTAACGTAGCTCGTCTGCAGACTGAGTTGACCCGTCGCGAAAACGAGCAGGCAAACCAAACTGCTAAATAACGATGGCAAGCAACGAAGAACAGCAGGTAGCAACCGCCGAAGAGCGGAACCTGCGGAAAGAAATCATCGGGCGCGTAGCTTCTACCAAAATGGACAAGTCCATCACGGTAGTAGTGGAAAGCAAAATGAAACACCCGATCTACGGCAAGTTCGTTACCAAGTCGACCAAGTTTATGGCTCACGACGAAAATAACGAGTGTGGCGAAGGCGATACGGTTCGCATTATGTCGACCCGCCCGCTGAGCAAGAACAAGCGCTGGAGATTGGTAGAAATTGTAGAACGCGCCAAGTAAGATGATACAGCAAGAATCCCGTCTGACCGTCGCTGATAACAGCGGCGCCAAAGAAGTTCTCTGCATCCGTGTCCTCGGTGGCACGGGCAAGAAATACGCCAGCGTAGGCGACAAGATCGTTGTTTCGATCAAGTCGGCTATTCCTTCGGGCAACGCCAAAAAAGGCACTGTATCGAAGGCTGTGGTAGTTCGTACGAAGAAGGAAGTACGCCGCAAGGACGGTTCGTACATCCGCTTCGACGACAACGCCGCCGTGCTGCTCAACAACAACGATGAGCCCCGTGGCACCCGTATCTTCGGCCCCGTAGCTCGTGAGTTGCGTGAGCGTCAGTTCATGAAGATTGTTTCACTAGCTCCTGAAGTTCTCTAAGCATATGGCAACGAAGACGAAAGCTCAGCCCGTGAAACTGCACGTCAAAACCGGTGATACCGTTCTGGTAATTGCTGGTGATGAGCGTGGCAAGACCGGCGTTATCAAGTCGGTAAACCGTTCAACGCAGCGCGTTATCGTGGAAGGCCTGAACCTGGTGACCAAGCACAACAAACCCAGTGCTAAGAACCCGCAAGGGGGTATCACCAAGATCGAAGCTCCCATCCACGTATCCAACGTGAAGGCAGTTGAATCGAAAAACGCCTAACCCGGTACGACGACAATGGCCCGACTGAAAGATATATATCAAAAAGAAGTAGTACCCGCGCTCCAGGAGAAATTCCAGTTCAAGAGCATCATGCAGGTACCACGCATCACCAAGATCTGCATCAACCGCGGTATTGGCTCGGCAGTAGCCGACAAGAAGCTGGTTGACAATGGCGTGGACGAGTTGACGACCATCACCGGTCAGAAAGCCGTTGCGACCATTGCCAAGCGTTCGGTGTCGAACTTCAAACTCCGTGAAGGCATGCCCATCGGCGCCCGCGTAACCTTGCGCGGTGAGCAGATGTACGAGTTCATGGACCGTTTGCTGACGGTTGCTCTCCCCCGGGTGCGTGACTTCAAAGGCATCAATGATAAGGGCTTTGACGGCCGTGGTAACTATACCCTCGGCATCAAGGAGCAGATCATTTTCCCCGAAATTTCGATCGACAAGATCAAGTCAATCTCGGGTATGGACATTACCTTCGTAACGACCGCCGAGAACGACGAGCAGAGCTATGAGCTCCTCAAAGCTTTCGGAATGCCGTTCGCTAACGCCAAGAAACAGAACAATGGCTAAGGAATCCGTCAAAGCAAGAGAAAGAAAGCGCATCGCCACGGTAGAGCGTTATGCTGAGAAGCGTAAGGCTCTGAAAGCCGCCGGCGACTACGAAGGCCTGGATAAGTTGCCCCGCAACGCCTCGCCCGTACGCGTCCACAACCGGGATAAGATTAACGGCCGTCCTCGTGGTTACATGCGTAAGTTCGGCATCAGCCGCGTTACGTTCCGCGAAATGGCGCTGGCTGGTAAGATCCCCGGCGTAACGAAGTCGAGCTGGTAATACAGCTTTTGCCTTACTCACACTAAGGCAGTGATATTTGGCAGGTTGCCGAAAGAAACCATTGGCCGAGCCTCAATAAGTCGAGCCAAGTAGTCTTAACCGAAAATTTCGTCGCCACTTTCAAATGGCGGCGAAATTTTCATATCTTTGCGGCTCCCTAAAAAATGGGCTGCTCTCATCTACACAATGAATACAGATCCAATTGCCGACTTCCTGACCCGGGTGCGCAATGCCATCAAGGCAAACCACCGGGTAGTCGAAATTCCGGCCAGCAACATCAAAAAGGAAATCACGAAAGTGCTTTACCACAAGGGTTACATCCAGAGCTACCGCTTTGATGACTCTTCGGTACAGGGCACCATCAAGATTGCCTTGAAGTACAACCCTACTACGAAGCTGCCTGCTATCACCAAACTGGAGCGCGTAAGCACCCCTGGTCTGCGTAAGTATGCTCACGTGGAGAACATGCCGCGTGTACTCAGCGGCTTGGGTATTGCCATCCTGTCGACCTCGAAAGGGGTAATGACGGAGAAAGAGGCGAAAGCCCAGAACGTGGGTGGCGAAGTATTGTGCCACGTTTACTAATCGAGGAAAAACGAGACTATGTCACGCATTGGTAAACTGCCGATCAGCCTGCCTTCGGGCGTTCAGGTTGAAGTAAGCAACGAAAACACCGTTACGGTGAAGGGCCCGAAAGGCACCCTGACTACCCCGGTTGACCGCGACATTACCCTTACCCAAGCCGATGGCCAGCTGGTTGTTGAGCGTCCTACCGAGCAGAAGCGCCATAAGGCCATGCACGGTTTGTACCGCTCTTTGATCAACAACATGGTCAATGGTGTAAGCAACGGTTTTGAGCTGAAGCTGGAGCTGGTAGGTGTAGGTTACAAAGCAGCAATGGCCGGTACTACGCTGGAATTGTCGCTGGGTTACTCGCACAACATCTTCCTGGCCCTGCCGAAAGAAGTTACTGCTACGGCCGTAACCGAAAAAGGTAAGAACCCAATTGTTACGCTGAACAGCATTGATAATCAATTGCTGGGTCAGGTAGCTGCTAAGATTCGCTCGCTGCGCAAAGTTGAGCCCTACAAAGGCAAAGGCGTGCGTTTCGTGGGTGAGCAAATTCGTCGTAAGGCTGGTAAAACGGCTTCGAAATAATTTCGCATCATGGCTTTCGATAAAGCAACTAGAAGAAAACGGATCCAGCGCATCATCCGCACCAAGGTGGCTGGCACGTCCGAGCGTCCACGTTTGTCAGTGTTCCGCAGCAATACGGGCATCTATGCTCAGATTATTGACGACACCACTGGCCGTACGTTGGCGGCTGCTTCCTCGAAGCACGTTTCGGTGGAAGAGGGCAACGGAGTCGCCCTAGCTGCCGCAGTAGGCAAAGAACTTGCCTCCCGTGCTCAGGAAAAAGGAATTTCGAAAGTGGTATTTGACCGTTCGGGTTACCTCTACCACGGCCGCGTAAAATCATTGGCAGAAGGAGCCCGCGAAGGCGGCCTCAATTTCTAAATCATCATGGCAGAATTTAACAACAACCCCCGTGGTGGTGGCAATGACCGTGGCGGTAATGACCGTCGGGGTGGTGGCAATGACCGTGGTGGCAACCGTGACCAGGCGCCTCGCGCCGGCGAATCCGATCTGAAAGAGAAGGTAGTAGCTATCAACCGCGTTGCCAAAGTAGTAAAAGGCGGTCGTCGCTTCAGCTTCTCGGCCATCGTAGTAGTAGGTGACGGCAACGGCACTGTAGGCTACGGCCTCGGCAAAGCCAACGAAGTAACCGATGCTATTGCCAAAGGCATTGACGACGCTAAAAAGAACCTGGTGAAGGTGCCGCTGTATAAGCACACCGTTCCCCACGTGATGGAAGGCAAATATTCCGGTGGCTTCGTGTTGGTACAGCCAGCCGCAGCTGGTACCGGTGTAATTGCTGGTGGTGCTATGCGTGCCGTATTTGAAAGCGCTGGTATCAAGGATGTACTTGCTAAGTCGAAAGGTTCTTCGAACCCCCACAACGTAGTAAAGGCAACTTTCGACGCTCTGTTGAAGATGCGTGACCCCATGCAGATTGCCCAGCAGCGTGGTATCACTCTTGCCCAAGTTTTTAACGGTTAAGCAGCGATGGCGCAGATCCAAATCAAACTCGTGAAAAGCGTTATTGACCGCCCTGAGCGTCAAAAGCGTACCGTTAAGGCCCTGGGCCTCGGTAAAATTGGTAGCACGAAGGCTGTTGAAAACACGCCTCAGGTTGCCGGTATGGTGGCCGCTGTGCAGCACCTCTTGGAAGTAACTGAACTCTAGGATTACCCTCGATATGAATCTCAGCAATCTCTCACCCGCCGAAGGCTCAACGCGCAATAATAAGCGTCTTGGCCGTGGTACGGGTTCCGGCCGCGGCGGCACGTCGACGCGTGGTCACAAAGGTCAAAAGTCTCGTTCGGGTTATTCCAAGAAGTCTGGCTTCGAAGGTGGCCAGATGCCTCTGCAGCGTCGAGTTCCGAAGTTCGGCTTCAAGAACATCAACCGTGTGGAATACAAAGGCATCAATTTGGATGCTCTGACCAGCCTGAACGAGAAGAGCAGCACTTCCACTATGGACGTTGCTTACTTCGTGTCAGCTGGTTTGGTGTCGAAAAACGCCAAAATCAAAATTCTGGGTCGTGGTGAAGTTACCACTGCTCTGGAAGTACACGCCCATGCATTCTCGAAATCGGCTGTTGAAGCCATTGAGAAAGCTGGTGGTAAAGCTGTGACGCTGTAAAGTCTTATCGGCGATGAAAAAGTTTATCGAAACGATAAAGAACATTTTTGCGATTGAAGATCTGCGTACGCGGATCTTCAATACGCTTTTTTTCATTGCCATCTATCGGCTGGGTTCCTTCGTAGTCCTGCCTGGTGTCGATCCGACGCGCCTGAAAGATGGTGGGGCAGAGGGGTTGTTTGGTATTCTGGATACGCTGCTTGGCGGTGCTTTCAGCAATGCCTCAATCTTTGCTTTGGGCATCATGCCGTATATCTCGGCATCAATTGTATTGCAACTGCTAACCATTGCAGTACCATACTTTCAGAAGCTGCAGAAAGAAGGCGAGTCAGGCCGTAAGAAGATCAACCAATACACTCGGATACTTACTATTCCGATCGTAATGGCTCAGTCGGTCGGCTTTATTGCAACCATCAGCCAGGATGCTATTATTGCTCCCGGCACCTTCTTTACCTTTTCCACAATGCTCATCATTACAGCCGGCACGCTGTTTTGCATGTGGTTAGGGGAGAAGATTACTGACAAGGGCATCGGCAATGGTATTTCCATGATCATTATGATCGGGATTGTATCGCGCTTTCCAGGAGCTATTATTGGTGAGGCTGCTGCCAAAGGCATGCGTGGTTCACTGATTTTCCTGATCGAACTGGTTGTGCTGTTCTTGGTAGTAATGGCCGTAATTGTGCTGACGCAGGCTGTTCGCCGGATTCCGGTGCAGTATGCTAAGCAAGTCGGTGGTACTACCCAGCTCAACGCCCAGCGTCAGTTTATTCCTCTTAAGGTGAATGCTGCTGGCGTAATGCCAATCATCTTTGCTCAATCGTTGATGTTCGTCCCCGCCATTGTGGCCTCGGTATGGCAGAACGATAGTGATACAGCCAGCTACATTGGGCAGAAGTTTTCGGACTATACCTCGTGGCAGTACAACCTTGTGTTTGCTACCCTAATTATTGTCTTCACTTACTTCTATACTGCTATCAGCGTTAATCCCAATCAGATTGCGGATGACCTGAAACGCAGTGGAGGGTTCGTACCAGGTGTCAAACCCGGCCGTGACACCTCAGAGCACATCGACGAGATTCTGACGCACATCACGCTGCCCGGTGCAATTGTACTGGCACTGATTGCCATTTTCCCGGCTTTGGCTTTGCTTGCTGGTGTTACGCGCCCGTTCTCTGCTTTCTACGGTGGTACTTCACTGATCATCATGGTAGGGGTAGTGTTGGATACGCTCAACCAAGTGGAAAGCTACTTGCTCATGCGTCATTACGATGGCATGATGAAGACGGGTAAGCTACGCGGCCGTAACACGCCTAACGTTGCCTTAGCCTCTTAATTCGGTCATGATTGTTTACAAGACCGAAGAAGAAATAGAACTCATCCGGGCCAGCGCGAAAGTGCTGGCTCAAGCCCACGGAGAAGTTGCGGGCATGATCAAGGAAGGAGTTACGACGCGCGCACTCGATCAGCGAGCGGAGGAATTCATCCGGGACCATGGCGGACTACCTTCCTTCAAAGGGTATAATGGTTTTGAATACAGTCTCTGCATCTCGCCTAATTCAGTCGTGGTGCATGGTTTCCCGAGTGACTATCAGCTCAAGAGCGGAGATGTTGTATCGGTTGACTGCGGAGTCTTGTTGAACGGCTACCACGCCGATAGTGCCTACACCTACCCAGTAGGGGAGGTGGCGCCAGAAGTGCTCAAGCTTCTGGAGGAAACCAAAAAGTCACTGTATCTGGGCATTGAACAGGCAGTGGCGGGCAACCGAATGGGCGACCTGGGTTACGCCATCCAGAATCACGTTGAGAAACAGGGTTATGGAGTTGTGCGGGAACTTGTTGGCCACGGAATTGGTCAGAAGCTCCACGAGCGGCCAGAAGTGCCAAACTACGGTAAGCGTGGGGCGGGACTAAAGCTGCAGGCAGGGCTGGTTCTGGCCATTGAGCCCATGGTGAATCTGGGAACGAAGAATGTAGTGCAAGAGAAGGATGGCTGGACTATCCGAACCAAGGATTACAAACCTTCGGCTCACTTTGAGCACACAGTAGTAGTACGTAAAGACAAAGCGGAGATTCTCACTTCCTTTGAATACATAGAAAAAGCCTTACAGTAGCCTTATGGCCAAACAATCCTCCATTGAACAGGACGGAGTCATTCTGGAAGCCCTTTCAAACGCCATGTTCCGCGTGGAATTAGAAAACGGTCACCAGCTCGTTGCTCACATTTCGGGCAAAATGCGAATGCACTACATCAAAATCCTGCCGGGCGATAAGGTGAAGCTGGAAATGTCCCCTTACGACTTGTCGAAGGGCCGAATTGTTTACCGTTACAAATAACCCGACGACATGAAAGTCAAAACCTCGGTCAAGAAACGCAGTGTTGACTGTAAGCTGGTTCGCCGCAACGGCAAGCTGTACGTCATCAACAAAAAGAACCCACGCTTCAAACAGCGTCAGGGTTAGTAGCACCAGACTTTTTAATAAAGCAAATGGCTCGTATTGCAGGGGTAGATATCCCGGACAACAAGCGCGGTGAAATCGCGCTGACCTACATTTTCGGCATCGGCCGTCCATCCGCACAGAAAATCTTGATCAAGGCCGGCATCGACCTGAACAAGAAAGTAAAGGATTGGACGGAAGCAGAAGCTGGCGAAATCCGCAGCATCATTGCTGCCGAAATTAAGACCGAAGGTGTTCTGCGCTCGGAAGTGCAGCTGAACATCAAGCGTTTGATGGACATCGGTTGCTACCGTGGTCTGCGTCACCGCAAAGGTCTGCCAGTTCGTGGTCAGCGTACCAAGAACAACTCGCGCACGCGCAAAGGCAAGCGGAAAACCGTTGCCAACAAGAAAAAAGCTACTAAATAAATTGTAGCGGGAATCGAAGCCGGTTCAGGATTCTGAACCGGCTTCAACACCTTCCGCAGTTTTTTGCGATAACCAAATGGCACAAAAGAGAAAAGACAAAGCCAAAAAGCGCGTTGTCGTTGTTGAGCAGGTAGGCCAGATTCACATCAAGGCTTCCTTCAACAACATCATCATCTCCATCACCAACAACAATGGTCAGGTTATTTCCTGGGCATCGGCTGGTAAGATGGGTTTCAAAGGTTCTAAGAAGAACACGCCCTACGCTGCTCAGATGGCAGCTACGGACTGCGCCAAAGTGGCCCACGACCTGGGCATGCGCAAGGCCGAAGTATTCGTGAAAGGTCCGGGTGCTGGCCGTGAGTCGGCTATCCGTACCCTCCAGAACGTGGGCATTGAGGTAACCACCATCCGCGACGTGACCCCGCTGCCCCACAACGGCTGCCGTCCTCCTAAGCGTCGTCGCGTCTGATATACTGAACTCGCGAACTATTCTGTTCGCCCTTGTGTCGGGTTTCCGATCCGGCTTGCCCTACGGGTGAGCCGCATCCGAGGAGCCCGACACGCGTGGTTCAACCCCTGCAAAACTCAAATACCCCGAAATGGCACGTTATACTGGTCCTAAAACCAAGATTGCCCGTCGCTTCGCAGAGCCAATCTTCGGCCCAAGCAAGGCACTCAACAAAAAGAACTACCCTCCAGGCCAGCACGGCCGTGGCCGCCGCAAGAAGCAGTCGGAATACGCGGTGCAGCTGATGGAGAAGCAAAAAGTAAAGTACATGTACGGTGTACTGGAGAAGCAATTCGAAAACCTGTTCCACAAAGCAGCTACTCTGCCCGGCATCACCGGCGACAACCTGCTGGCGCTGCTCGAGTCGCGTCTGGACAACACGGTTTACCGTTTTGGTATCGCTCCGACCCGTCGTGCTGCTCGCCAGCTGGTGTTGCACAAGCACATCACGGTGAATGGTGAAGTAGTAAACATCGCCTCGTACAAGCTCCGCGCTGGTGACGTAGTAGGTGTTCGCGAAAAGTCGAAGTCTCTGGAAGCCATTACCACCAGCCTGAGTGCTCGCAACGCGCGTGCTTTCTCGTGGCTGGAGTGGGACGGCAAGGAATTAGTGGGCAAGTTCTTGAACGCCCCTTCGCGTGACCTGATTCCGGAGAAAATCACGGAGCAGCTCATCGTCGAGCTTTACTCGAAGTAATTACTGGAACCCGGCTTATGGTCGGGTTCTTACTTCGTTTTTTCCTTGTTGTATTTTTAAAGCCCCACTTATGTCAATCTTAGCTTTTCAAATGCCGGAGAAAGTAGTGATGGAGAAATCCGACGACTTCTACGGAACATTTGAATTCAAACCGCTGGAGAAAGGCTACGGCGTCACGATCGGCAACGCATTGCGCCGCATCCTGCTGTCGTCGCTGGAGGGCTATGCCATCACGTCGGTCCGCACTTCCAGTGTGTTGCACGAGTTCATGACAATTGAAGGTGTGATTGAGGACATGTCCGAAATCATCCTGAACCTGAAACAGGTTCGCTTCAAGAAAGTGAGCGACGCCATCGAGGACAAAATCACGGTCCGCATCAAGGGCCAAGAGACGTTCAAGGCCGGCGATATTAACAAATTCTCGACTGGTTTCGAGGTGCTCAATACAGAGATGGTTATCTGTAACATTGACCCCGCAATCGAGCTGGAATTTGAGTTCACGATTCAGAAAGGCCGGGGCTACGTGCCCGCCGAGGAGAATCGTCCTGCCGACCAAGTGTTCGGGCAAATTGCCATCGATGCCATCTTCACGCCCATCAAGAACGTGAAGTACAGCATTGAGAACACCCGCGTAGAGCAGAAAACCGACTACGAGAAGCTCCTTATCGAGATTCAGACGGATGGTTCGATTCACCCCGAGGACGCGCTGAAAGGTGCTGCCAACATTCTGATTCAACACTTCATGCTGTTCTCGGACAACACCATGACCTTCGAAACGGCCAAAGCCGAGGAAGAAGAGACGGTGGACGAAGAGACGCTGCACATGCGTAAGGTTTTGAAGACGCCCCTGGCGGATATGGACCTGAGCGTACGCGCTTACAACTGCCTCAAGGCCGCGGATATCAAGACGCTGGGCGAATTGGTGCAGCTGGACATGAGCGACATGATGAAGTTCCGCAACTTCGGTAAGAAGTCGCTGACCGAACTCGAAAACCTTGTAGAGGAAAAGGGTCTGACCTTTGGGATGGACCTGGGCAAGTACCGCCTCGACGAAGACTAGCATACCCCGATAGGCTGATTGCCGCTACGCTGACCTTCGGGCTGGCCTGCAGCAGTCAGCCTATTGCTTTGAATACTTCCTTTACACTTTTTCACCAGTGTGCCCGAGGTATGACGGTTCTAATGAGGTAGCCACTTAATCTTTAGCTGCCCGCCGTGGTCGTCACACGCAAGCACACACATTCCTGCTGAGAAGCACAACACAATGAGACACGGTAAGAAAATCAACCACCTCGGTCGTACCACCTCCCACCGCAATGCGATGCTGTCGAACATGGCTTCGTCGCTGATCATGCACAAGCGCCTGACCACTACGGTGGCCAAAGCCAAAGCCCTGCGCAAGTTCGTGGAGCCCCTGCTGACCAAGTCGAAGAGCGACACCACGCACTCGCGTCGTACCGTATTTGCTACGCTGCAGAACAAAGAGTCGATCAAGGAGCTGTATGACGCAGTAGCCGGCAAAATTGCCAACCGCCCCGGTGGTTATACCCGCATCATCAAGCTGAGCGACAACCGCCTCGGTGACAACGCTGAGATTTGCATCATCGAGCTGGTTGACTACAACGAAACCCTGCTGGAAGCCAAATCGGCCGGCGAAGCCAAAACGACTACCCGTCGTTCGCGCGGCAAGAAGAAAGCTGACACGACTGACGCTGCCGCCCCAGTAGCTGCTACCCAAGCTCCGGCTGCCGTAGTAAGCGAAGAGGCCGCCGCTGCCACGGATGCTCCAACCGAGACGCTGAAAGAAGGCGAAACTCGTGATGAGAAGAGCGAAGAAGCTGCTTCGTAGTTTCGGGCTTATCGAAGATAGAAAAGGGACGTGCCAGCTGGTACGTCCCTTTTTGCTTTTCAAGGCCGGCCACCATAGGGTGCTCTAAAGACTGCAAGGCCATCTGATTTGGAGCCGCAGTGCTGTACTTATTCCCAATGCCGGCTAAGTGCCGCAGCTCCTGAAGTGGCTGAAAGGGTAGGAGGGTACGTAGTGAATTCCTTACCTTTCGGCCCCGCAGCCGGATGTGGGGCCTAGGTTTAGGTTCGGCGGCTGTGGTAACGAATTCCTCACCACAATTCTTTTCAACATGAGCATTATATCAGCCATCCATGCCCGGCAGATTTTTGATTCGCGCGGTAACCCAACCGTCGAGGTAGATGTAACCACTGAATCCGGCGTTGTAGGTCGGGCCGCGGTACCCTCGGGAGCCAGCACCGGCAAACACGAAGCCGTAGAGCTGCGCGACGACGACAAGTCGAAGTACATGGGCAAGGGCGTGCTGAACGCGGTTGAAAACGTCAACAGCAAAATTGCCGAAGAGCTAATTGGCTTCTCGGTATTTGAGCAGGGCCTGCTCGACAAGATCATGCTCGAAATCGACGGTACGCCGAACAAGGCTAACCTGGGTGCTAACGCTATTTTGGGTGCTTCCCTGGCTATTGCCCGCGCGGCGGCCCAGGAGGCCGGCATGCCGCTGTATCGGTACATTGGTGGGGTAGGTGCTACCACGCTGCCCGTGCCGATGATGAACATCCTGAACGGCGGCTCGCACGCCGACAACAGCATCGACTTCCAGGAGTTCATGATTATGCCCGTGGGTGCTCCTTCCTTCTCGGAGGCGCTGCGCTGGGGTACGGAGATTTTCCACCACCTGAAGAACGTGCTGAAAAAGCAGGGCCTGAGCACCAACGTAGGCGACGAAGGCGGCTTTGCTCCCAACATCAAGTCGAATGAAGAGGCTATTAAGGTGGTACTGCAGGCCATTGAGGCCGCGGGCTACAAGCCCGGCGACGACGTGATGATTGCCATGGACGCGGCCGCTTCCGAGTTCTACGACGGCTCGCACTATCACTTCAAGAAGAGCACCGGCGATAAGCTGACTTCGGACGAAATGGTAGCGTACTGGACCGACTGGACCAAAAAGTACCCTATCATCAGCATTGAGGACGGCATGGATGAGGACGACTGGACTGGCTGGAAAAACCTGACCAACAGCATCGGCAGCACCACTCAGCTGGTGGGCGACGACTTGTTCGTGACCAACGTGCAGCGTTTGCAGCGCGGTATCGACGAGAAGATTGCCAATTCTATCCTGATCAAGGTAAACCAGATTGGCACGCTTACCGAAACCATCGACGCCGTGAACCTGGGCCGCCGCAACGGCTACAAGAGCATCATGAGCCACCGCTCGGGTGAAACCGAGGATAATACCATTGCCGACCTGGCCGTGGCCTTGAACACGGGCCAAATCAAGACCGGCTCGGCTTCGCGCTCCGACCGAATGTCGAAGTACAACCAGCTGCTCCGCATCGAGGAAGAATTAGGCGAAATTGCTTATTTCCCCGGCCGTAAGATGTAGGTGGCGGGTAGTTGTTGGACAATTCCACGGCTACGCGTAAAAATTAAGGGCCCGGTCTGCATGCAGACCGGGCTCTTTGCTTTATCTTTGAGAGCTATGCAGTTGCTTCAATTATTTCAGCGTGTTCCCCGCTTTTTGCGCAGCTTTTATTTCCTGGCTGGCACAGGCTTCCTAGTATGGATGGTCGTTTTCGACGCCAATGATTTGCTGAAGCAATATGATATGTATGCCAAGTGGCGCGAGCTGCAGGCTGAAAAGGAGTACTACCTGAATAACATTGAAATAGTGAAAAAGGACCGGGCGGAGCTGTTGAGCAGCCCGGAGCTATTGGAAAAATTTGCCCGCGAAAAATACATTATGAAGCGTCCCGGCGAGGACGTGTTTATTCTCGTGCCTCAGCAAGAGGAATAGCGTCGTTTCGGGCGCCGGGCCTTTTTTAGGGCTTATTTCCGACCACCCCACTTTGTTTTTTCGCGCCCTGGCAGCCTCTGCCAGCAGGCGTTTCTTGTGCGCTTACCCTACTTTATACCCTTTGCAAAACCGTATGAAACACAACTACGCTTATCGGGCGTCCAAGTCCACTACCAAACCGTGGTGGGGAATCATGGCTGCTCTGCTGCTGCTGCTGACCGGACAGGTCAGTGCCCAAACCTACACCGTGCCCGTAACCGGCACAACGGCCGTTACCACGTGCGCCGGTACGCTCTACGACAATGGCGGCACGGGTAACTACAGCGCCAATGCCAACGGCACCATCACGATTACGCCCGCTACGGCTGGCAGCAAAGTCCGGCTGCAGTTTTCCTCGTTTGCGGTGGGCTACTACGACCGGCTGACGATTTATGACGGTTCGTCGACCTCGGCACCGGTTATTGGTACCTATTACGACTACTACAGCCCCGGCACCGTGTATGCAACCACCAGCACCGGTACGCTGACGCTGCGCTTCGCCACGGACTACTACACCAGCGGCTACAGTGGCTTTGCGGCCGATATTTCGTGTGTGACCACCATACCCCAGCCCGATCTGACCATTCAGGGCGCCTCAGTAACCCCGGTTTCGGCCGTGCCCGGCAGCAGCATTTCGCTGTACAGCACCATCTATAACCTCTCGGGCACGACGGCCAGCAGCAGCAGCGTGGGCTACTACCTCTCGACGGATGCCAACCTGGATGCCGCCGACGTACTGCTCGGCAGCTCGACCGGTAGCCAGATAGCTGTGGGCGGCTACTCCAGCCGCAACAACTACGCGCTGCTGCCCGCCAACACGACTCCCGGCGCCTACTACATCCTCTTTGCCGCCGACCACCTGAACGTGGTAGGGGAGAGCAACGAAAGCAACAACGTGGCGAGTGTGTACCTGAATGTGGTGCCGCCCACCGTCGACCTGATCATTCAGCAGCCCTCGGCCACGCCAACCACTACCGCTCCCGGCAACGTGCTGAGTCTGGCCTGCTCTATCACCAATCAGGGCAATGCCACGGCCGCTTACAGCAGCGTGGGCTTCTACCTGTCGACCAACACTACGCTTGATACCAATGATCAGCTGCTGACGTCCGCGTATGGCGGACAGCTGACGTCCAACTATCCGTCGTACCGCAACGTGACGACCAACGTGCCGCCAGGCACTACGCCAGGCACCTACTACATCCTGTTTGCCGCCGACTACCAGAACGTAGTGAGTGAGAGCAACGAGCAGAACAACGTGGCCAGCGCGACGATAACCGTGGCCGCGCCCAGCGTGGATTTGCTGATAAATCAAGCCAGCCTGAGTACCTACACCATGTCGGCCGGTACCACCATCAATGCCAACGGCTACACCTACAACCAGGGCAACATTACCTCGCCCTCGAGCAACGTCGGCTACTACTTCTCGACCGACGCCACGCTCTCCAGCAACGACGTACTGCTCAGCAGCACCATCGGTGGCGCATTGGCCGCCAGCCAGGGCAACTACCCCAGCTCCGCCATCACCATTCCCGCTTCGGCTACGCCCGGCACCCGCTACATCCTGTTTGTGGCCGACTATCTGAACGCCGTGACGGAATCGAACGAAACCAACAACGTGCGCAGCGTAGCCATCAACGTGATAACGCCCAGCATCGACCTGGTTATTCAGTCGGCTTACCTCTCGACCAACACCACGACGGCCGGCTCGCTTATCAGCGCCAACCACTACATCGTAAACCAGGGCAACACGGTCGCCAGCAGCTCCAACGTGGGCTACTACCTCTCCACCGACATTACCCTCAGCTCGAACGACGTGCTGCTGACCTCCACCGCGGGTGGGGCGCTGCAGGGCAACGACTACTCTTCGCGCTACCCCAACCTGACGATTCCGGCCGGTACGGCTTCGGGCAGCTACTACGTGCTGTTTGCCGCCGACCACCTGAACCAGGTGGCCGAAACCAACGAAAACAACAACGTGGCCTACGCGTCGCTGACGCTGCAGGCGCCCGGCTTCGATTTGGTTATTCAGTCGGCTTACCTGAACAACTTCACGGTGGCGGCGGGTAGCTCGGTCAACAGCAGCTATACCATCATCAACCAGGGTAATACCACGGTTTCTTCTTCTGATGCTGGCTACTACCTTTCTACCAACAACACGTTTGGGGCCGGCGACGTGCTGCTCTCTTCCGTTGCGGGCGGTGCCCTGGGCGCCGGTGGCTATATCTCGCGGTACCCTGCGCTGGCCATTCCGGCTGGTACGGCTTCGGGCAGCTACTACGTGCTGTTTGTGGCCGACCACCTGAACCAGGTAGCCGAAACCAACGAAACCAACAACGTGTACGCCATCGGTCTGACCGTCGTGCAGCCCGGCATCGACCTGACTGTTAGCCAAGCCGCTTTGTCGCGCACGGTTATGCCTGCCGGTACTGCGCTGGGCATGGGAGCCAACATCAACAACCTGGGCACCACTTCCGCGGCGACCAGCAATATGGGCTTCTACTTGTCGACGGACAATACCTACAGCACGGGCGACGTACTGCTGGGCTCGGTTAACGGCTCGACCCTCTTCGCGGGAGATTATAGCTACCGCTCGGGTACCTTCACCGTGCCCTCGGCTACCACAGCCGGCGCCTATTACGTGCTGTTCGTGGCCGACCATCAGGGGCAGGTAACGGAAACCAACGAAACCAACAACGTGGCCGCGTTGGCTATTACCATCTCGGCTCCGTTCAATGGCGTGCTCGTGCCGCAAACCGGCAGCACCAGCGTGACTACCTGCGGCACCACCGTAACCGACAACGGGGGCAACGGGGACTACGCTGATTATTCGAACGGCTCCCTGACTATCAACCCGGGCATTGCGGGCAACAAGGTGCGCCTCACGTTCAGCTCCTTCTCGGTAGAATCCTGCTGCGATGCCCTGACGATTTATGACGGTGCCAACACCAACGCGCCCATTATCGGCACCTATACTTCCCTGCCCGGCACCATCACGGCCCAGAATGCTTCCGGCGCCCTGACGCTGGTCTTCACCAGCGATGGCAGCGTGGTAAGCACGGGCTTCGAAGCCGCCGTTACCTGCGTATCGGTAGTAGCATTGCAGCCCGACCTGATTGTGCAGGCTCCTTCCCAGTCGGCTACTACGGTTATCAGCGGTAACACTATCACGGTCGGCGGCACGGTTGCCAACCAGGGTGCCGGTGAAGCCAGCAGCAGCCAGCTGGGCTATTTCCTGTCGACGAATACTACGCTCGACAGCAACGACCTGCTGCTGGGTACCAGCAGCGGCGGAACCCTGGCCGCCAGCGCCTCGGTGCGCCGTACGGGGGTATTCTCCATTCCTACGAACGTAACACCGGGCACGTATTACCTGCTCTACGCCGCCGACCCCGCCGCTCTGGTTACGGAAAGCAACGAAACAAACAACACCACCACGCTGACAGTAACCATCGTTGCGGCCCAGGCCGACCTGAGCGTGTCGCAGATGGCGGCAAACCCGACTTCGGCTCCGGTGGGTGGTACCATCTCGGCCTCCTGCCTGCTGACTAACACCGGCACGCTGGCCGCTAACGCCAGCAGCATGGGCTTCTACCTGTCGGCCGACAACGTGTTCAGCGCCAACGACGTGCTGCTGGGCTCGGTAGCTACGGCTGCCATGCCCATAAACACGGGTATGACCCGGGCCGCTTCGTTTGCTATTCCGACCACTACCATTCCCGGCAGCTACTACATTCTGTATGTAGCCGACGCCCAGAATGCCGTGGCTGAATCGAACGAGCAGAACAACGTGGGCAGCCTAGCTTTCATGGTGACGGTGAACACGCCGGTGAAAGAGCAGCTCAATGGCTTAACGGTCAGTATCTATCCTAACCCTGCCACCGGTGGTGAGTTCTCGGTTCGGCTGGATGGCGCCAGCACCGGCAAAGTAGCCCAGCTGGCTCTCTACAACAGCATCGGCCAGCAGGTAAGCCTGCAGTCACTGGCCTTGACCAGCGGCCGTGGCCCGGCCCGCATTCTGACGACGGGCCTGGGTAGCGGCGTTTATATGCTGCGCATCACGGGTGATGATTTGAACGTAACCCGCCGCATCGTTATCGAATAGCCGGCGACAACATAGCGTTCCGCGTAACGGCGGCATCAGCCTGGAAAGGAATTCCGGCGCTGGTGCCGCCGTTTGTTGTCAGTAGCCCGCAGACGTGGCCCCGTATTTGAAACGCGTGCTCGTATAAATGTCCCTCCCCATGGCCCCTTTTCGCACTACCCCCTTCTGGCGTCGTACCAGCATCCTGCTCGTTCTGTGTTTGCTTCTGACGGCTCCTGGCATAGCCCGGCCCTCGCAGGTGCAGGTAGCCCGCCAGTTTTTGCTGGCCGTGTTGCGCGGGGAGTATGCCGTGGCCTATCAGCTGCTGGCTCCCGAGGTGCAGGCTGCGGTTACGGCCGACGGGTTTCGGGTGGCCGCGCAGCCGCTCTACGCCCAGGGCCAGCGGCGCGGCCTGCCCATCGACCTCTACAAGCTCGGCTACCGTATCGACGAAGCCAACACCGTGCGCAACTTCTACAGCTTCATGTTCAAGAGCGACACGCTGGCAGCTCGGCCCGTGGTGCAGCTCGACGTTACCTTCCGGGATTCCACGGCCACCCGCATTCAGAGCTTTGGGTTGATTCCGGCCCCGCAAACTTCCGGCAAGTAGCGCCGCACTTTAGCCCGGAAACGAGATTTTGCCGAGCGCAACGGCCGGCACGGCCTGGGCGCCGTGCCCCAGGGGGCGGGCTTCTCCCATTAGGGTTTCGTTGGCGAGAATGGCAAACAGCACGGCTTCCTTGGCATCGGGGGCAATGCCGAGGGCGGCGGTGGTGGAAAAGCGGCAGTGGGGCAGCTCCCGGCTCAAGGCGGCCATCAGCGTGGGGTTGTGCATGCCGCCGCCACTGGCGTAGACGGGGAAGCTTCGCTCGGGGCCGAAGGCCTGCCGGACGGCCCGTCCCACGCCGGCCGCGCTGAATGCCGTGAGCGTCGCCAGCAGGTCGGTGGGAGAGAGGCCAGTGGAGCCGCTGACGTGCTGCGCGGCTCGCACGTAGGCCGAGCTGAATAGCTCGGGGCCCGTGGTTTTGGGAATATCGGCCGCGAAGAACGGGTGGGCCAGCAAGGCTGCTAGCAAAGCTTCGTGTACCCGGCCCTGAGCTGCCAGAGCACCGTTTTCGTCGTACTGGGTGCCGGGGTACAGCTCCCGCACGAAGGCGTCGAGCAGGGTGTTACCCGGGCCGGTATCGGTGCTAAACACCTGACTGGCGTCGAGGCTGCCGGCCAGGTAAGTGAAGTTGGCAATGCCGCCTAAGTTGAGCAGCAGCCGGTCTTCGCCGGGCTGGGAGAAAACTAGGTAGTCGCCATACACAGCCAGCGGGGCGCCCTGCCCGCCGGCGGCCACGTGCTTCTGCCGAAAGTCGCTGAGGGTCAGAATGCCGGTACGCACAGCCAGGTGGTCACCGTCGCCGAGCTGTAGGGTGGCATTGGGCCAGTTGCTCAGGCCGTGCTGGTGGCGGGGCGCGTGAAACATGGTTTGGCCGTGGCTGGCAATGGCATCGACCTCACCGGGCGGTACCTGCCAGCGGGCCAGGCAGTCGAGCACCATGTCGGCGTGCAGCGTGCCCAGCCAGGCGTGCAGCAGCGTCAGGTGTTGCAGCTCCACGGTGGTCTGGGCAAAGATGCGCCGGATTTCGTGGCGCACCGTTTCCGAGTACGGCACCGTGGCAAAATGCTCGACGACTACCTGCGTAGCGGGGCCGTGCCCGGAAAAGCGGCACAGCGCCACATCCAGACCATCCAGTGAGGTGCCCGACATCAGCCCGATAATGCGCCGCGCTGGTTGTTGAGCCAGCGTGAAGAGCCGGGTAAGATTCGTATTCATGCCCGGAGCTGCCTACTCGATTTTCTTGCCCGTCATGGCCTGCTTGATGGAAATATTCATTACCCGCTCGGCAAACGGACTGGTGAGGTGTTCCAGTTCATCAACGGCCTTGAGAATCGTGTCCTTGTCGTTCGATTCCAGCGACTCGCGCAGCACCTGCGTCTGGGCCGCCGTGAGGGTGATTTCGTCTTCGGTCAGGTACTGGGAGTTTTTCTCCACGAACCGCTCCACCTGGTAGAGCATCTGCTCGGCCACGGTGCGGGCCTCAATCACCATGCGGGCCGACACGTCGGCGCGGGCGTGGGTCAGAGAGTCCATCAGCATCTGCTCCACCTGCTCGTCGGTCAGGCCGTACTGGGGCTTGATTTCCACGGCTTGGCGAGTGTTGGAGCGCAGCTCGATGGCTTCGACCTGCAAAATGCCGTCGGCATTGAGCAGGAAGTTCACATCGACCTTGGGCAAACCGGCGGGCATGGCGGGAATGCCGCGCAGGTCGAATTCAGCCAGCTTGCGGTTTTCCTTCACCAGGTCCCGCTCGCCCTGGTACACCGAGATTTTCAGGTTTACCTGCCCGTCGACCGATGTAGTGTACTGGCGGCCGGCTTTGGTCGGAATCTTGGAGTTGCGTGGAATGATGGAGTCCATCAGGCCGCCCAGCGTTTCGATGCCCAGCGTGAGGGGCGTCACGTCGAGCAGCAGCACGTCGCGGCGGTTGCCGGCCAGAATATCGGCCTGAATGGCGGCGCCCAGGGCTACTACCTCATCGGGGTTGAGCGAGTTGTTGGCCGGCTGCTGGAAAAACTCCGATACCGACTCGTACACCAGCGGCACGCGGGTCGAGCCGCCCACGAGCAGCACGGCATTCAGGTCGGCGGCCGTAAGCTTAGCATCGGCCAAGGCACGGCGGCACGAGTCGATGGTACGCTCTACCAGGGGGCGGATCAGCTCATTGAACTTGGCCTTGGTCAGGAACAGGGTGGTGTCGCCGAAAATTACTTCGAACGAGTTGTTGCTGCTCAGGTGGCGCTTGGCTTCTTCGGCCAGCAGGCGCAGCTGCTGCTGGGCTTTCACGTCCTCAAACAGAAAGGCGCTGAGCTGATACTCGCTGGTCCAGAAGTCGGAAATGGCGCGGTCAAGGTCGTCGCCGCCCAGGTAAGTGTCGCCGTTGGTGCTGAGCACTTCAAAAATGCCCTGCTGGATGCGCAGAATGCTGATGTCGAAAGTGCCGCCGCCCAGGTCGTACACGGCCACGGTTTTCTCCTCGTCGGGGCTCAGGCCAATGCCGTAGGCCAGGGCCGCGGCGGTGGGCTCGTTCACGATGCGCAGCACTTCGAGGCCGGCCAGGCGGCCCGCGTCGCGCGTGGCCTGGCGCTGGGAGTCGTTGAAGTAGGCCGGCACGGTAATCACGGCGCGGTTGACGGGCGTTTTCAGGGCGTGCTCGGCGCGGGTGCGCAGCTCCTTCAGAATCTCGGCCGACAGTTCAATAGGGGAGTAGAACCGGTCGCCGACGCGAATCTTGACCAGGCCTTCGGAATTATCGTCGATAACCTTGTAGCCCAGCTGCGCGGCCTGCTCGCCCAGGTCGCGGTAAGACTTGCCCAGCAGGCGCTTCACCGAGTAAATCGTATTCTGAGGCTCGGTAAGCAGGTAGTCTTTGGCATCGGTGCCCACGATGGGGTCGGCGGCATCGGCGGGGAAGTGTACCACCGACGGCACGATGGTACCGCGGCCCTGGTCGTTGATGGCCAGCGGCTGCCGGCTGTCGGGATGGATGTAGGCCACTAGGCTGTTGGTCGTGCCCAGGTCAATACCGACAATGATTTCTTCCTGCTGTATGCTCCCCGTAGAGAGGTTGATTGCGACTTTGGCCATGGTAATAGGAATCGGCGCGCCGAAGCGCGGAGTAAGCTAAACGGGAAGGTGAAAAAAGGGCTACGCTCACCTACGATGCGCGGGCAAAAGTAGCGAAGAAATACGGCTGAGGCCGGATAACAAACCACTGGCAGCGTTGGCTTTGAAGGCAGTTCTATTTTTTGCGAATAAAGTTCCATTAGTTCCAATCCAAGCGCGCGAGTAGTTGCGTATAGCCCAACAAGTCCGCTAACCTTTTTCTGCACCCCTGTTGCTGAGCGTCCTGCTCACCCCGTTCCGCCCGACTCTTTCGGGTGAATTCCCACACTAGCGTGCCTGTCTGGCGCGTATTGCGCGTGTTTCCTGCCTGTTTTTTTTAAATGCTTTCCGGCATGCCGGAAGAGGTATGCCCTATTTTTTTCCACTCAACCCCTTCATCATGAAGAACACCTTTACCCGCCCGCTATTCCATATGGGACTAGCGGCTACTGCCATCGTAGGCGCCTTGGCCTGGAGCGGGCAAAACACCCGCATCGAGGCCTCCAGCCACCGCGAAGCCCCACTTATTGCCGACGACCCGTTGGCCGACAACACCGATTTGTACGCTTTCCGCGACCCGAATAATCCGGAGCTGATCAACATCATTGCCAACTACATTCCGCTGGAGCTGCCCCAGGGTGGACCCATCTACAACACATTTGGGGAAAACATACGCTACGAAATTCACATCAAGAACAAAACGACCTCGACGGGTGACGACCTGACGTATCGTTTCACGTTCACGCGCACCAACGAGGACCCCACCACGTTTTTCCGCACCCGCCTGGGCAAGGAAAACCAGAAAACGACCTATACCGCTGAGCTGAGCGTGAACGGTGGCGCCTTTACGTCCATCGTCACCGGCGGTGTTGTGCCCCCGCCCAACATCGGTCCCCGCTCCATTGAAGGCGCCGCCGGCCTGGGGCAACCCTACAACACGCTTATGACCAACGCCATCCGGACGCTGGCCAATGGCACCAAGGTATTCTGCGGCCCCGTGGATGACCCGTTCTTCGTGGACCTGGGTGGTATTTTTGACCTGGGTGGTGTGCGGCAGACGGGTGCCCGCGACGGGGTAGCCCGCAAGAACACCCACACCATTGCCCTGCAGATTCCGATTTCGGTGCTGCAGAAAGACGGCAAAACAGGGGCGCAGGCTGCCAACATCCTGGATTCGGACTACATCATCGGCGTGTGGGCCTCGGCCAGCCGTCAGGCTATCCGCACCCTGAACGTGGATGGCACCCAGACGCAGTCGGGCAACTACGTGCAAGTGTCGCGCCTGGGCATGCCGCTGACCAACGAGGTGGTAATTCCCATTGGGCAGAAAGATGAGTGGAACGCCGGCAACCCCTATGGTGCCGTAGCCAAGTTCGACGAAAACGCCATGAACCCCGAATTGGCGCTGTACATGGACGACAGCCGCTTTGGCGGGGCCGTACCCGGTCTGGGGGCTCTACGCATTCAGAGCAGCTCGCTGCAGGCCTTTGACTTCCGCAACGGCAAGGACGGCCTGGCCAATCTGACCACCGCTCAGCGCGCCGGTACCGTTTTCGCCGACCCCACTTTCGGTCCTTACCTGCTGCGCGCCGGTAAGCCCCGCTCGGTGGATATTCTGCCCATCTTCCACACGGGTGTGCCAAACCTGCCCCCGTACCAGCTGGCTACCGGCAAACCCGCCCGTAACCCGCTGGCCGCTGGCAAGCCGTTTATCAATAACTTCCTGCCTACGCTGGGCGACATGCTGCGCCTGAACATGGCTGTGCCCGCTACGCCCCGCACCCTGGCCAACGGCACGCCCAACCCCGACTTCAGCTCGGAAGGCCTGCTGGCCGCCGCTGTGCTGGGCCTGACCGACACGCGCTTTAACGGCAGCGCCGCGCTGCAGGCTATTCCCAACATGGACGGCTTCCCCAATGGTCGTCGTCTGGAAGATGACGTAACCCGCATCGAGCTGCAAGCTGTAGGTGGCGTAGTGCTGGCCGCTATTGGCCTGTTCTACGACGACTACTCGGCTACGGCCACCAGCCCGCTCACGCCCCAGCTGCTGAGCGTGGTCAACTTCCGCACCGGCGTTGAAGCCAACGACACGACCTTTAAAGCGGCTTTCCCTTACATGCAGACGCCGTGGCGCGGTACCAAAGCCCAGCCGACGGTTACATCGCAGCGTGGGGCAGTGGGCCTGGGCCTGATGGCCTCGCCGGTGGAAGTAGCTCAGAACTACCCCAACCCCTTCACCGACAAAACCACGATTCACTACGAAGTAGGCGTAAAAGGTCCGCTGACCATTACCGTCAGCGACATGATGGGCCGCCACGTAGCCACGCTGGTGAACAACAAGGAGCACAAGCCTGGCACCTACGAAATGCCGTGGAAAGTGCAGAACCTGGCCGCCGGTACCTACATTGCCACCGTCCGGTCGGGCGAAACGGTATTGCAGTCCATCAAGATGGTGCACACCAACTAAGCAGAATTGACTACCTGACAACCGGCAGTCGGGGCTTGCTCCATCTGCCGGTTGCCATCGGGTAGTCACTCAGCTAGCCGGACCCGGGTGAGTTCGGCTAGCTTGCTGGTAACATAAGAGCCCGGTTTCGTGCCGGGCTCTTTTTCCCACTTTTAGCCCCCGCTGCTTTGCGTAAATACTTTTACCCTATTCTGCTGGTTTGCTTTGGCGCGGCCGTTGCTGCCCTGTTCTTCTTCCGCAAGCCCGAGCCTATTCCCACGCTCAAGGAGCGCCACGGCGACCTGGCGCTGGGAGGAGAGTGGCTGAACACCAAAAATGCCATTGGCGGCCTGCTGGCTCAGCTGCGGGCCCAGCCCGACGACAACAAAGCCAAGCTCCTGCTGGCCCAGGCTTACATGCAGGAGGCCCGCGTTACCGGCGACCATCCGTACTACGATATGGCCGCCATGCAGCTGCTGGACGGCATTCTGAAGCAGGAGCCCGAAAACTTTGAGGCCCTGTGCTGCAAAGCCTCGCTCTGCCTGACCCAGCACCACTTCTCCGAAGGCCTGGCTGTGGCCGAGCAGGCCGTAGCCCTGAATCCGCACAATGCTTTCGTGTATGGCCTGCTCTGTGATGCCAATGTGGAACTGGGCCGCTACCCCGAAGCCGTGAAGATGGCCGACAAGATGAACCAGGTGCGCCCCGATCTGCGCTCCTACTCCCGCGTGTCCTACCTGCGCGAAATCCACGGCGACTACCCCGGCGCCATCGAGGCTATGGACATGGCCGTGAAAGCCGGCTACCCCGGCCTGGAGCAAACGGAATGGTCGCGCATTACGCTGGGCCACCTCTATGAGAATACTGGCGACCTGGCGCAGGCTGAGAAGCAGTACCAGATGGCGTTGCTGCAGCGCCCTTACTACGCCTACGCGCTGGCCGGGCTGGGCCGCGTGGAAAAAGCCCGCAAAAACTACCCCGCCGCCATCGACTATTTCCGTAAGGCCCGCGCCACGGTGCAGGACTACGCCTTTGCCGACGAGCTGACCGATTTGTACCGCCTGAACAACGAGCCCGCCAAAGCCACCCAAATGGCTAAGGAAGCCATTGGCATGCTGGCCGACGACGCCAAAGAAGCCGACGACAACGAGCAGATGGGCCACTACGCCGACCGGGAGCTGGCCTATGCCTACCTGAAAACCAACGAGGTCGACAAAGCCCTGACGCACGCCAAAATCGAGTATGAGCGCCGCCCCGACAACATCGACGTGTGCGAAACCCTGGCCTGGGTGCACTACAAGCGCGGCGAGTATAAGCAGGCCCAGAAGCTGATGGACACGGCTCTGCGCACCAAGTCGCAGAACCCCACGCTGCTGTGCCGCGCCGGGCTGATTGCCTCTAAAAACGGGCAGGCCGCCAAAGGCCAAGCCCTCATCCGGCAGGCCCTGGCGCTGAACCCGTACCTGAGCTTCGACCTAGCTGATGAAGGCAAGAAGCTGCTGGCTTTTAACTAACCCGGCCGGGCTGCAAGTATGAAGGCATTACACGGCCACCGCAAACTCATGCTGCGCGGAGCATTGCTGCTCCTGGCCGCACTGCTGTTGCCCCAGCTGGCCGCGGCCCACGTGCTGGATGTGGACGTGAGCAAACTCTCGCGCACCGACATCATCAGCACCTACCTCAAGCTGGGCTTTACCCACATTCTGCCCCTCGGCCTCGACCATATTCTGTTCGTGCTGAGCATTTTTTTCCTGGAGCCCCGCCTCAAGCCGGTACTCGTGCAGGCTACGGCCTTCACCATTGCCCACTCCATTACGCTGGGCCTGGCCATGTACGGCCTCATTTCGCCCCCGGCTTCTATCGTGGAACCCATTATTGCCCTGTCCATCCTGTTTGTGGCCATCGAGAACATCATGGCCGATAAGCTCAACCCCTGGCGCGTGGCCATCGTGTTCGGCTTCGGCCTGATTCACGGCATGGGCTTCGCCAGCGTGCTGACCTCGCTCGGGTTGCCGCGGGCCATGTTCGTCGAGTCCCTGATTTCCTTTAACGTGGGCGTCGAGCTGGGGCAGGTAACAGTGATTCTGCTGGCCTGGCTGCTGGTCGGCCGCTGGTTTGCCGACAAGCCCTGGTACAAGCAGCGCGTGGTGGTGCCGGCTTCGGTGCTTATTGGCCTGGTGGCCGCCTACTGGACCGTGGAGCGCGTGTTTTTTGCCTAAGCTGATTTTAAGATATACAACTCCATGCTACGCTCCTGGCTCGTGCTGCTGCTGCTCACGCACTACCTGCTGGTAGTGGGCGCCGGCCTCGTGAACCGGCCTGAAGCCCCGCGCTACTCCGCCGCGCACCCCTATACCCACAGCGCCGACTGCCAGCAGCAGCACTACCTCCGCGTCGACTGCTTTGATACCTGCAACGGCGACCAGCAAGTAGTGCAAAAGCGCACAGCCGCCGAGAATACCCGGCATATGCTGTCGGTGCTTAAAAGCATTGATGTGCACTGCCTGACCGAGGCAGTAGAAGTCAGGCTCTATTCTTATTCTATTCCGCAGGTTGTACCGGTAACTGCCGCTGAGGCTATGCCCGCCGGTTTCCAGACCAGCTTTTACCCGCCGCCCCGCCGGGGATGAGTACCGCGCCGGGCCCACTTGCGTGCCCGGCCTCAGCCGCCGCTTTGCGAAGTGCTGACCCGCTACTTATCCTATTCACAAGGCTATCCGGCGTTGCCTCGGGCGAGGGGCGTTGCGCATAGCCGTGTTTCCCGGCTCTATGCATTTTCAACTTTTACGCTTGCACCTGCTGGGTGCTGTGCTGCTCAGCCTGCTGAGTACAGCCGCGCTGGCCCAAACCACCATTTCCGGCGGCATTCGTGGCATTATCACCGATTCGACTTCCGGCCAGCGCCTGCCCGGCGTGGGTATTCGCCTGGAGGGGCAGCCCGGCGGTACGGCCTCCGACGCGCTGGGTGCTTTTCGCCTCGACAACCTGCCGGCCGGTACCTATGTGCTGCGCGCCACGGCCCTAGGCTACCGCAGCCCGGGCGTTACCGTCACTGTCGCGGCTGGCGCCACCCAAACGATGAACCTGCGGCTGGCGGGCGTGGCGCTGAATCTGAGCGAAGTCACCGTGTCGCAGCCCCGCGACCCAAACCAGTCGCTGGCCACCATCACCCAGATCGACCAGGTGCTGCGGCCCCTGAACTCGGCCCAGGACCTGCTGCCGCTGGTGCCCGGTCTGTTCATCGCTCAGCACGCGGGTGGGGGCAAGGCCGAGCAGATTTTTATCCGGGGCTTCGATGTAGACCACGGCACCGATTTCAATGTAAGTGTAGACGGGCTGCCGGTGAACATGGTAAGCCACGCCCACGGCCAGGGCTACGCCGATTTTCACTTCACGATTCCGGAAACGGTGGAGGCCCTGAAGGTATACAAAGGCCCGTACACCGCCCGGTTCGGTGATTTTGCCACTGCCGGCGCCGGGGAGTTCAGCACCAAGACCAGCTTAGCTAACAGCGTAGCCAAGCTGGAGCTGGGGCAGTTCGATACCCGCCGCGCCCTGCTCATGCTCGATCTGCTGCCCCAGGGCAAGCACCTGCTAAGCCAGCACACGGAAAGCGCCTACCTGGCCACCGAGTACTCTTTCACGAACTCCTACTTCGACGCCCAGCAGCACTTCAACCGTTTCAACGGGCTGGCCAAATACACCGGCCTGCTCTCGGGGCGCACCTCCCTGATGGTGCTGGGCTCCCATTTCACCTCCCGCTGGGATGCCTCGGGCCAGGTGCCGGAACGCGCCATCCGCGACGGGCGGATTTCGCGCTTCGGCAGCATCGACCCCAGTGAGGGCGGCCGCACCGACCGTACCAATGCCACCGCCGTGCTGACCACCACGCTGCCCCACGACGCGGTGCTGCGCCAGCAGGCCTACTTTGTCAACTACAATTTCAACCTTTACTCCAACTTCACCTTCTTCCTGGACAACCCGGAAAACGGGGACGAAATCCAGCAGAACGAGCAGCGCAACGTGTATGGCTACACCGGCACGTATGAGCGCACTTCGCGCCTGGGCAGCCGCACGCTGCGCTCGGTGCTGGGCATAGGCACCCGCCTCGATGACGTAGACCTGGCCCTGCGCCAGACGGTGAACCGCGCCGTGCGCGACACCATCGTGTCGGGCCGTGTGTACGAGCAGAATTTCAATGCCTACCTCGATGAAACCTTGCCCCTGACCGAGCGCCTGACCCTGAATGCAGCCCTGCGCGTGGATTACTTCCGCTTTGCCTTTCAGGAGCAGCGCGACGCGGCGCAGTCGGGCCGGGCCGGCAAGGGGCGCGTTAGTCCCAAGCTGAACCTGTACTACGACCTGACGCCCAGCGTGCAGCTGTTTGCCCGCTCGGGTTTCGGCTTTCACTCCAACGATGCCCGGGCCGTGGTGCTGAGCCCGGGTGCCAACGTGCTGCCCCGCGCCATCGGCTACGAGGTGGGCAGTACCTTCAAGCCAGTGCCCAGCCTGGTGGTTAATACCGCGCTGTGGGCTTTGCATTTGCAGGATGAGCTGGTGTACGTGGGCGACGGGGGCTTCACGGAAAGCGCCGGCCGCACCCGCCGCTACGGCGCCGACCTGTCGTTGCGCTACCAGCTGACCCGCACGCTGTTCGTGGATGCCGACCTGAACTACAATCACGGCCGCCTCGTGGAAGCGCACCCCGATTCCAACCGGATTCCGCTGGCGCCCACCTTTACCAGCATCGGCGGCCTGACGCTGAAGCAGCCCTCGGGCCTGAGCGCCAGCCTGCGCTACCGCCACCTCAACGACCGGCCCGCCAACGAATACAACTCGGTGCGGGCCCGCGGCTACTTCCTGTTCGATGCCTTGGTGAGCTACACCCACGGCCGCTTTCAGGTAGGCGCCAGTGCCGAAAACCTGCTGAACGTAGAGTGGAACCAAGCCCAGTTCGATACCCAGAGCCGCCTGCCCGGCGAAGGAGCCGAGGGTGTGTCGGAGCTACACTTCACCCCGGGCACGCCGTTTTTCCTGAAAGGCAACGTCAGCGTATTTTTCTAGAAGAGCGCCAAACAGAGGGGAAGACTGGTCTTCTGATAATCACCAAGACCGATACCAACTTCAGCGGCCGAAGTCGTCAGCACGCATTGCACATGGCCGTGTCAGCATTCAACGCCAGCACCATAGCGGCCAGGGAAAAAGCGTAGACCGAGCGCCGCAGCCACGTCGGCAAGGCCGGGGGCTGGGGTTGCTGGGCGGCGAGGCGGGCCTGGAGCCGGGTGAAGAAAAAGGGCCGGGGCTCTGGCGGGGCTTGCGGCAACGAGCGGAGCAGCGAGGTCCAGGCTTGGTCGTCGTCTTCGGGAAGGTTAAACGGGTTGGGCATGGCAGGTCAGGCTAGATGAGGGTGGAGAAACTTGCGCAAGCTTTGCCGGGCGCGAAACAGCAGAGACTCGACGGCGGGCCGGCTGGTGTCCAGCACAGCGGCTATTTCTTCGTAGCTCAGCTCCTGTTCATGACGCAGGGTGAAGGCCACCTGCTGGCTGTCGGGCAGGCGCGCAATGGCATCGAGCAGTTGCTGGTACTGCTGCTGACTTTCCAGCAGAGCCAGCGGGTGCCGGTAATCGGGGGGCTCGTGCAAGACCTCTTGGTTGGCCCCCAGCAGGGTAGTTAGAAAGGCAAAGCGCTTTTTGGCCCGGGCCTTCCGCTGCTGTTTCAACGCCTGGGAGGTAGCCAGGCGGTAGAGCCAGGTGCTAAGGGCCGCCTCGCCCCGGAACCGGGCAATGCTCTGGTAAACTTCCACAAATACCTCCTGGGCCACGTCTTCAGCTTCTTCGGGGGAGCGGAGCAAACTCAGGACTGTGCGGTACACGGGCCCCTGGTACCGCTCGACCAGCGCGCGGAAAGCCGCTGCCTGGCCCGCCTGGAGCCGGATTACCAGCTCGGCGTCGGTGGGAGAGTAGCTCACGCGGGAATCAGCTGGAGGACCATGGAACAGCGGGGGGAAGCAAGTCAATAAGGCGCGCTTACTTGTTGTTCCCAACGGGTAAAGAAGCAACTAACAGCCCGGTTGGCAAGGGCTCGTTCAAATCGCGCGGGGCATGGCCGTAGGGGTTTTTCGGGTCTTTGCCGGCGCGCCACAGCAGCCACAGGCCCACCAGAAGGGGCGGCAGGCTGAGCAGCTGGCCCTGGTTGAGCAGGTTGTCTTTCTCGAAATCTACCTGGGCCTCCTTCAGAAATTCGCCCAGGAAACGCTGGACGAAGAGCAGCGCCATAAACAGCCCGAGCAGCAGCCCGCGGGGAGTATGTTCTTTGGTGCGGTGCCATAGAGCGTAGAGGAGTACCACCAGCAGCACGCAATACAGGGCCTCGTAGAGCTGCGTGGGGTGGCGCGGCACGGCCATTAGCGCGCCGGGGCCGATGGGCGCGTCGGCGGGCAACAGCTGGTGGCTTACCTCGCCACTGGGCAGGCGCTCGGGGCGGGCCACCTGCACGGCCCCGGCGGGCAGCGGCCGGGTAGCGGGCAGCAGGTGCTCGGTGTCGCGCGGAAACACCACGGCCCACGGCGCGGTGGTAGGGTAGCCACCAATCTCGGAGTTCATGAAATTGCCCAGGCGGATAAGCGCCCCGCCGATGCCGACCACCAGCACGATGCGGTCGAGCACCCAGCGGGTATCGAACTTGTGGTGCCGGGCAAACAGCCAACAGGCTAGCGGAATGCCCAGGGTAGCACCGTGCGAAGCCAGCCCGCCGTGCCAGGTTTTAAAAACTTCCAGCGGATCATTCAGCAGCATTTCGGGCTCATAAAACAAGACGTGGCCCAGGCGCGCGCCCACCACGGTGCCCACCAGCACGTAGATGGTCAGGACGTCCACCCAGCGCGGCGCCACTTGCTCGCGCCGGAAAAGGTGCTGGAGCACGGGCGTACCCACCACAAAGCCCAACATGAACAGCAGCCCGTACCAGCGTAGCGCCACCGGGCCGATATGGGCAATGATGGGGTCCAGGTTCCAAACCAAGTAGGCAAGTAGTGAGGTCATGGGCAGGGAGGGGAAAAGAAATATTCCGGACAGAAGAAGCTGAGCCAGGAAACGCCCGGCTACTGCTTAGGCCCCGACTACCGCAGAAACTTGCGGTGGCCTTCTGCTTTTATTTTTCGAGGTGTCCTTTTCCCTGTTACCTGTCGCGCCCCACTCTTATTCGATGGTCTGTATCTGACCGGGGAAATCTGCTTCTGTATAGCTGACAGTTGGCATTTGGCTCATTATTCAACAATGAACCAGAGTTGCAACGAAGGCTGACTCGCCAGGCGTACTTACTCTTTTTAGTTTCGATTGGTACGCCCCAACCCGTAGCACGCCAAGCTACATCCAACCGTCCTTCACTAAATCAGCGCCCCACCAAATTTGCGTAGCAAGGCCGGAATGCGGAATTTTGGCATAATCCGCTCCAGGGCGCCCCACTCAAGCAGGTAACGTGCGGTATACACAAGAAATACGAGCCACCCTCATAGCAACTTTACTGGGCAGCATGGTCGGCTGTCAGTCGGTGGCGGATACTGAGCGGTCCGCTGCGCGCCAGGCCACGACAACACTGCCCCGGCCAGCCGCACCCCTGCCTGTGGCGGCTGCCCCCACCGATTCATTGCAGCCCGAGCCGCTGCCGCCGCTACCCGCCGTATCCGAAACCCTGCGCCAGGAAGTAGCGGCCCTGCGGGCCGCGCTGGGCCCGGAGGCGGAGGCGTTGCGGCCGGAAGTGTTGGAGCGGGCCTGCGTGGGCTACCTTACGCTACGCCACGCCGGCCGCATCCGGCGCACCGGGGTGCTGGCCGTAGCCGACATGGATTTGCCCTCCACCGAAAAGCGGCTCTGGGTGCTGAGTCTGACCGAGAAAAAGGTGCTGCACCGCAGCTACGTGGCCCACGGCCGCGGCTCGGGCACGGTGCGGCCCCAGCGCTTTTCCAACCGTATCAAGTCGGCGTGCACGGCCCTGGGCTTCTACCGCACCGCCGACACCTACGGGGGCAAGCATGGCCTCTCGCGCCGCCTGCACGGCCTCGATGCGGGCCAGAATAGCAATGCCCTCGACCGGTACGTGGTGCTGCACGGCGCCGACTATGCCGGCCAGGAATACCTGAATAAGCACGGGCAGCTAGGCTACAGCCGGGGCTGTCCGGCCCTGCCGCCCGAGCAGTACCGTGCCATCATCAAGGCCGTGGGAGAGGGAGCCTGCCTGCTGCTGAGTGGTCCCGGCCTGGTGTCGAAGTGGCTCGACGGCGCGGTAGCCGGACAGCAGCTGGCGGCCCGGGGCTGGCAGTAGAACATACTGCGTGAACCGGCAGCAGGAAAACAACCGACAGCTACTAAACAAAAAAGGCGCTGCCCTTCATGGGCAGCGCCTTTTTCGCGTCAGATTACCAGGCAACTTATTTTATCACCAGCTTCTGAGTCAGGCCAAACTCGGCTACTGACAGCTGATAAATACCGGCCGGAACGGCTTTGGCCGGGGCCAGATGAATCTGGTTCGAGCCGCTGTACAGGCGCACGGTTTCCTGGTGCACCAGGCGGCCCGTCACGTCGAACAGGCGAATAGTGGCGGGCTGTTCCGAGGCCGTTTGCAGCACCATTTCGATATGCTCAGCTGTGGTGGGGTTCGGGAACAGCTGCAGCTCGGCTTTGGCTTCGGTGCGGGGTGCTGCCGTAGCTGTGGAGGTAGTAGCCAGCGCGGTACGGGCCGACATTGAGCCCGTCACCACCGTGGGAGCGGTGTAGGTGGCCTTCACAAAAGCGCGCTGGGCGGGGTTGGTAGCCACGGCGTTTCGGGCCCGCAGCGTAATCCAGCCGTCGGCGGTAGGGGTGTAGGTGCCCGTGAGCGTGCCGGTGCCGGTTTTGCTGCTAACTAAGGTGCCGGCGCTGTTGTAAAGGGCTACCGTCAGGCTGCGGGTGGCGTCGGTCGGAATCAGGGTGTAGGTCACCGTTTTGCCGGCGCCCGAGTAAATGCGGCCCGCCGTGCGCAGGGCCGTCGAGCTGGCAGGTAGCTGACCACCCTGCTGCAAAGAGCGGGAATCGGCGTCGCCTAGGTCATCGGCCAGCTCCCACTCCTGAGTCGTCGCCATGGCGGCCCGCACGTAGTTGGTGCCGATATTTACGGGCGCCCATACCGAGTAGCCGCGGCGGCCACCGGCAGCCGTGCCGTTGCAGGGTGGCGTATTAATGGCCACCGTTTGGGAGCCGCTCACCGTTACGGTGGCCGTGCCGTTGGCGCCGGAGTAGTCTTTCAGCACGGTGCCGGGGGCGAAGTCGCAGGACACGGTGCTGTTCTGCCAGGCGCTGAAATTGTCGTTGATGCCGATAAGGGCCTTGGTGCTGCGCTCAATCACGAGGTGGTCGGCGGCCTGCCAGCGCACTTTGTAGGCGCCGTCCTTGAAGCGCAGGTTCTGGTGGCACCAGATCAGGTTTTCCAGGTCGGAGCGGGTGGGCAGATCCACGGTGCTTTTCGGGCTGTGCGAGTAGCGCTTGCCGGTATTGCCCACGTTAAACAGATCCTCGAAGAAAATCTGGGGCGAGCCATCCACGGCCAGCGCGGCGGCGTAAGCGGCCGACAAGCGCGGGTCGAACGGGTCGATGTGGGGCGCCAACTCTGAGCCGGTGTTCCAGCCGGTGTAGTTACCGGTGCTGCCCACCTGGGGCCGGAAGGTGTCGTGGTTGTTCACGAAGGGCACGGTGCGGTGCACGTACTGCCCGTTGATGAGCACCGTGCGGGTGCCCTGCTGGTAGCCCGGCAGGCTGCCGATATCGAAGTTGCCTCCCCCGCTCACAATGCTGTAGAGGCCGTTGCGCAAGGAAAAGTCGAAGGTGCCGGCGCGGTTCTGCACGTTGCTCACCCAGCCGTCCATCTGCCCCGAGGAGCCCACCCATTCGCCCACGGCGTACATGGTGGCGCCCCCGTTGGCCCAGCCGGCGTTGCTTTGCAGGTTGTAGAGGAAATCCTCCATGGCGAAGTCCGGGAAGTGCTTCACCGCGTCGAGGCGCACCCCGTCGAAACCTACCTGCTTTTTGTACCACACCAGCCAGTTGCGGGTGTTGGTGCGCATGTAGTCGGCGCTCTGCACCGGGTTGAACGTGGCGTTGGAGCTGGTGCCGTAGGAGCCGTTGTAGTAGCTCACGTCGGGGCCGAAGTACACCGCGTTCCAGTCGCCGGAGGTGGAGTTGTTGCCGGGGTTGGGGTTGAAATTCTGCCAGTTCTTGGAAAAGCGTCCGTTGCGGGCTAGGTAGTTGGCGGCCGTTTCGTCGGTGGCAGGCTTGTTATAGCTCACGTACCGGAAGTTCTTGTACTTGCCGGTCGTGTAGTCGTCCCAGGCGGCCGGGTCCACGCCGCCCTGGCCCGTAGCCGAGCCGGCATTGTCAATGTGATTGAGGACAATATCCTGCACTACTTCGATGCCGTTAGCGTGCAGAATAGCCACGCCGCGCAGCAACTCATCCTTGGTGCCCAGGCGGGTCGGCAAAAAGCCTTTCTGGTACTTATCCCCGAGGTCGTAGTTGTCGAATGGCGAGTAGCCGTTGCCCTGGTTGCCGTTCTTGATGGAAGGCGGCATCCAGACGGCGTCGATGCCCATGGCCTTGAGGCGCGGGGCCAGGTCGGCAATGTAGTTGGCCCAGCCGTTTGGGTAGTTGGCGTTCCAGTAGTCCCACCAGAAGCCTTGCAGTACCACTTTCTGGGCGCGTACCGGGCTGTTGGCGAGGCATAAAAACAGGGACAGGGCGACCAGCAGCCAGCGGCTGGGTCGGCGGGTAGAGTTGTGCATGCGTATTGTGGGAATTGGTTGGAGGAGCGCGGGGATGAAAAGAATTACTTGCGTAATTAATTTCACTGACAAGGTAAGGGCTTATAGGAATAAACCGCTATGCCAGGAGAAGTAAAAGATTGTGGCCTGCCCCGGCACTACGCCAGCGGCATCAGCAGGGAATTAATTGAATATGGCCATTGTTGTATATGCTGCCCGTCGATAGTTACATCGTCTGGGCGGCTTCTACGTATAGCTACTTGTGCCTGGCCTGTGCCGCGCAAAGGCTATATTTTGATAACCGAAACGATACGTATCCATGGAAAAGCCAAGTGTAACCCAGCGTAAGCGACTGAAAATCCGAGCCCGTCGACTGACGCGCCGGATCCTGCCGTTTGTGGCTTCGTTGTTTATGGCTACTCCGCTGGCTTCTCCCGTGGCCCGGACCACGGCAGCTGGCATGGAAACCAAGATGCCTACGCCCAAGGCGTTGCAGGCCGCTTTCTTCGACCAGCGTCTGCACGACCTCTACCGCGACCTGAACGTGGAAGCGCAGGGCCTGCGCTACGAAGTATTCGAAAAAGCCGTAACGGGCTATTTCAACCTGAAAAACGACGGCAAGCTGAGCGACAAGCAACTGCTAACCGTAGTCGACTTCGAGTTGCCCTCCACCGAAAAGCGGCTCTGGGTGCTGGACCTGGAAACCAAGCAAACCGTGTTTCATACGCTGGTAGCACACGGCCACAACTCGGGCGAAAACGTGGCCACGAACTTCTCCAACGAGAATGAGTCGAACATGAGCAGCCTGGGTTTCTACGTCACGCAGGCCGAGTACGTCGGCAAGCATGGCCGCTCACTCAAGCTCAACGGCGTGGATGAAGGCTACAACGACAACGCCCTTATGCGCTCGGTGGTGATGCACGGCGCCGACTACGTGAGTGAGGAGTTTATCCGCCAGAACGGCCGTCTGGGTCGTAGCCTCGGCTGCCCGGCTCTGCCCATGGACCAGTACGCTCAGATTATTGACACCGTCGGCAATGGTACCTGTCTGTTCCTAAACGGCAACGACAGCTCGTATTCGTCGAAGTACCTGAACCAGGACGTGGCCATGAATACGCTGCTGACGACCAATAGCTAGTGTCCTGCTACGCTTCATAAAAAAAGGCTGCCTGTAGAACACAGGCAGCCTTTTTTATAGTTATAGGTTAACTTCTACAACTGCACACCGAACTTCTTGCCCACGCTCTCCAGATCTTGGATGACCGGGTCAAGCAGGGGAATGCCACCCAGCAAACGGTGCTGGGCCATAATGCGCTCCGGGTCGCCGGGAATGATAACCTGCTTGCCTTCCACGGCCTTTGCGTTGCGGAAGGTGCTGATCCAGTTGTCCATGTGGGCCTTGAACTCGGCGGCGGGCCGGAAGGCATCCACGCGCATGGCCCCGAAGAAGTGGCCAATGCCCTGACCCACCGGGTCGGCGGGGGGCTGCAGAAACGCCACAAACGGCGGTACCCACGGCCCATAGTTGGCCCCCGATAGCACAGCCGAGAAAATGTCGACCACACTGCCCAGGCAGTAGCCCTTGTGGGAGCCGGTTTCGCCGCCCAAGGGCAGCAGAGCGCCGCCGTTTTTCACGGCATTGGCGTCGGTCGAGCCGCTGCCGTCGGCATTTTGCACCCAGCCTTCGGGCACCGGAATCTGCTTGCGCTGGGCTATTTCCAGCTTGCCGTTGGCAGCGGTGGTCGTAGCGAAGTCGGCCACGAAATCGGGCTGCTCACCGGCCGGAATGGCTACGGCAATGGGGTTGGTGCCCAGCAGCCGGTCCAGGGAGTAGGTAGGGGCTACCAGCGGGCTGGCGTTGGTCATGGCCATCCCAATCATGTCGTGAGCCAGGGCCTTCATGGCGTGGTAGCCGGCAATGCCGAAGTGGTTGGAGTTCTTCACCGACACCCAGCCGGTGCCGGCCAGCCGGGCCTTCTCTAGGGCAATGTTCATAGCCTTGGGTGCTACTACCAGCCCCAGGCCCCCGTCGCCATCCACGACGGCCGTGCTGGGCGTTTCGTACACCACACCCACTCGCGGCGTGGCGTTGATGCGGCCCGCCTCCCAGAGCCGGACGTAACCGATAAGCCGCGCCACGCCGTGGGAGTCAATACCGCGCAAATCGGCCGACAGTAAGGCTTCCGTGGCCAGCGTGGCATCTTCCGGCGGGCAGCCCATGCTGAGGAAAACCGATTCGGTGAAGGTGAAAAGCTGGTTGTAGGGAAAGGTCATGAGGGAAGAACGTTAGGCAAGTGCGGTCAGGCGTTGCCATTACAATGCGTCTGTCCTCCTGCGCAAGCTCAGGAGGACAGTTTAAACAAGATGATGTTCAAACGAGAAACTACTGGGTCAGCATTTCCTGGAGCAGGCCTTCTTTGAGGGCGTAGGCCGAGGCGCGGATGTGCAGGAAATCGTAGCTCTTGAGCACGAAATCAATCAGCACGCAGGCCACCACAATCATATCGGCGCGCATGGGCGTCATGCCGGGCATGGCCACGCGCTGGGCGTGGGTGCTGTGCAGCAGCTCGTGGTAGCTCTGGTAGAAGCTGTCGAGCGAAATCGGGGTTTCCGGGGGCAGGTTGTTGCCGCGGGGCTGTCCGGCGCGGGCGGCCTGCAGGTCGCCGAGCGTGTCGAAGGTGCCCGAGGCACCCACCAGGGCCGAGGGGCGGTAGTGCTGCACGGCCGCGGTAAGGGCGGCGAGCTTGGTGGTCAGGTACTGCCACAGCTCGTGCACGTCTTCGGTGGTGAGCGGGTCGTTTTTGAAGAACCGGTCGAGCAGGCGCTGGGCCCCGATTTCGAAGCTCTGCTTCCAGAAAATCGTTTCCTGATTGGCCACGATAAACTCCACGCTGCCCCCGCCGATGTCCATAATCAAGTGGGGCTCCGGGCCCAGGGACACGGCCTGGCGCACACCCTGGCAGATAAGCTCGGCCTCCCGGGCACCGGGAATGATTTCCACCCGAATGCCGGTCTGCTCGAAAATGTCGCGCACCAGGGCCGGGCCGTTGTTGGCATTGCGCACGGCGCTGGTGGCCGTGGCCCGCACTTCCGTTACTTGGTGCAGCTCGATTTCCTCCTGAAAGGCCGCCAGCGTGTGCAGGGCGCGGGCGTAGGCCTCCGGGGCTATTTCGCCCTTGCTGATGCCGTCTTCGCCCAAGCGCACGCCCACTTTGGTGCGCAGCAGCACCACCGGCTCGGGGTGGCGGGCCTCGGGCAGCTCCACAATCAGCAGGTGAAACGTGTTGGTGCCCATGTCAATCAGGGCCAGGCGTCGGTGACGGGGAGTGGTCATTGGGGTGTAGTCAATGGGTTGTGGTTTTTGTCCCGCCGGTATAATTAGTTGCCGAGGCAGGGCCAATAACCAACAACAAACAACAAAAAACCAACAGCTCAGGTAGCAAAGCGGCAGAACGTGCCCAGCGGCAGCTTGCGTTGGCCCCGGTCGTGCAGGTAGATTTCCCCGATTTCTCGGGTGCGGTGGTTTTTGGGGAAGATTTCCGTAACCAGGTTATCCAGAATCAGCGCCGAGAAGCCCAGAGAATACAGGTTAATCAGGAAGAAGTGGTCCTCGGGGTCGAGCAGCTGCTGGCAGAGCTTGAGCATCTCGTTCAGCTCGTCTTCCAGCTGCCACTTCTCGCCGTTGGGGCCGCGGCCGTAGGCGGGCGGGTCCAAGATCAGGCCTTGGTACTTGTTGCCGCGCTTCACCTCGCGGTGCACGTATTTCATGGCGTCTTCCACGAGCCACCGCACGCCGTCGAGGCCGGAGGCTTCCATGTTGTCGCGGGCCCAGAAGTTGACCTGCTTCACCGAGTCGAGGTGGGTCACGTCGGCGCCGGCGGCGCGGGCCGCCAGCGTGGCGGCACCGGTGTAGGCAAACAGGTTCAGCACGCGGGGCACGGCGGCCTTGCGCTGGCGGGTTTGCTCGTAAATAAACTGCCAGTTGGGGTCCTGCTCCGGAAACAGGCCCACGTGTTTGAACGAGGACATGCCCAGCCGGAACTTCAGCTTCAGGTCGTCCTGGCCGTAATTGATGATCCACTGCTCGGGTGTGCCAGGCTTTATTTTCCACTGGCCGCGCTCCTGGCTGCCTTTTTCGCGGGTGAAGGTGGCATTGGCGCGCTGCCATTCGCTGGCGGGCAGGTGGGGGTCCCAGATGGCCTGGGGCTCGGGCCGGGCCAGGATGTGCTTGCCAAATCGCTCAAGCTTTTCGAAGTTGCCCGAGTCGATCAGCTCGTAGTCAGGCCAGTTGCCGGTGGTCAGAAAAGAATACATACGAATGCGCTAAAATGCCGCGCTGCGGCCCGTCAAAGGTAGAACATCCGGGCTGAACGACGACCCCGACCGCCCGCAGGAGTGGGAGAGGGGCCGGATAAAACCCGGGTAGCCACGAAATCAGCGCGTCTTTGCGTATTCTCACATCATGACCGAAATCCACCGCATCCACGACCAGCTCCAGCGCGCCTTCGCCGGCCAGGCCTGGTCGGGGCCTTCGCTGCTGGCCTCGCTGCAGCATCTTACCGCCAGCCAGGCCGCGGCGCATCCCGTGGCCCGGGCCCACAGTATCTGGGAGCTGGTGCTGCACCTCACCACCTGGGTGAAAGTGGTACAGCAGCGCCTAACGACCTTGCAGACGCAGCCCGTGGCCGATGCGGTGGACTGGCCCGCGCAGCCCGCCCGGCTCGATGAAGAATTCTGGCAGCAGGCCGTGCACCAGCTGCGGGCCGCGCACGAGGCCTTGCTGGCAACCGTCGAAACCCTGACCGACGCCGACCTGGAACGGGTAATTGCAGAGCCGGACAGCAGTGAACCAAGCCCCCGCTCTACGGTGTATATCCTGCTGCACGGCTTGGCCCAGCACAACCTTTACCACGCCGGCCAGATTATGCTGCTGCGCAAAGCCCTGGGCCTGTAAGCTGCTTTTCCAGCCTGTATATTCTCCCGCTTCTGAACCCACCGATTCCTGCCATCTTTGCACCTATTATGACCATGACTACGCTTACTTTCCATAAATACCAGGGCACCGGCAACGACTTCGTGATGCTGGATGACCGCGCCCGGCAGTTCGACGAACACAACCACGCCCTCGTGCGCCACCTCTGCGACCGGCGCCTGGGCGTCGGGGCCGATGGCCTGGTGCTGCTGCGCAATCACCCCGAGTTTGATTTCGAGATGGTGTATTTCAACGCCGACGGCTACGTGGGCTCGATGTGCGGCAACGGCAGCCGCTGCACCGTGGCCTTTGCCAAGCAGCTGGGCGTGATTCAGGACAAAGTCCGGTTTCAGGCCGCCGATGGCCCCCACGACGCGCACATCGATGCCGATGGACTCGTGCATCTGCGGATGCACGACGTGCTGGGCCAGCAGGAAATAGAAGACCACGGCGTGTTTCTGGATACCGGCTCGCCCCACCTCGTGCGGTTTATGCCCAGCAGCTCCCTGGTCGATTTGAACGTGTTTGCCGAAGGCCGCGCCATCCGCTACAGCGACCTGTTCCGCGAGAAAGGCACCAACGTCAACTTCGTGGAAGCTCCCGCCGCGGCCGACCAGCCCTGGCAGGTGCGCACCTACGAGCGGGGCGTGGAGGACGAAACGATGTCGTGCGGTACGGGCGTTACGGCCGTAGCCCTGGCGGCGTCGCGGCGCGGGGCCAGCAGCCCAGTGCACCTGCGTACCCGGGGCGGCGACCTGCGGGTGTCCTTCGAGCCCCGCCCCGATGGCACGTTTACCAATGTCTACCTCATCGGCCCCGCCCGGCGCGTGTACGGCGGCACGATTGACGTCTAGCTTTTCCCGGTTTTAGTACCCCGGCCCTAGTATGTCTGACTGCTAGGGCCGGGGTATTTTATTTTGAAGTGATGCTGCAAAACGGAAGTATACGGCTTCGGGCGTTGGAGGAAACGGACCTGGACTTTCTCTACGCCCTGGAAAACGACCCCAGCATCTGGGGCGTGTCTGACACGCTGGCGCCCATTTCCCGGTTTGCGCTGCGCCAGTACCTTCAGCACGCCGGCGCCGACTTTTTTGAGGTGCGCCAACTGCGTCTGGTGGTCTGTGCCAACGAAGAACCTGTTGGCACGTTGGATTTATTCAACTTCGAGCCGCTGCACCAGCGCGCCGGCGTTGGTATTACCATTCAGGCAAATGCCCGTCGCCAGGGCTATGCTCAGGAAGTATTGGTACTATTGCTAGAATATGCCCGCCACACTCTGCGTCTGCACCAGTTGTATTGTACCGTGGCGGCGGATAATAAAGCCAGTCTGCGGCTGTTTCGGCGGGCCGGGTTCCGGCGGGTTGGGGTGCGCAAAGAGTGGCTGCGAAAAGATTTTTCCTGGCAGGATGCTATTGAGCTGCAATATATTCTGGTTGAAAAAACCAGCTGATAACGAATGTATTACCTAGCAACGTGAAAGCCGTGCGGCTGGTAGTGTTGAGCTTGCATTATTTAATGATTTGCGGGTAGCGGAGCCGAACGTATCCTTTTCCGGGGGGCTTGCGTAAAAACCAGTGTCGCGGAAACAGGGACTGTGTTGAACACTTTTCCCGCGGCGCATCTACTTTCTAGCTTCTTTGATATGCCGCTCTCTACTCCGGCGGAGGCACCAACGCGCGCTTCCTCCTCTGCTACAGCCAACCCTGATTCTGCCGCTAAAACTGGCCTTGCCGGTTCCGATTTTACGTATTCCCTGCCCGATTTTGTGTGCTTCGCGCACCTGCACTGGGACTTTGTGTGGCAGCGCCCCCAGCACTTGCTGTCGCGCTTTGGGCAGCATGGCCGCGTCTTCTACGTGGAAGAGCCCTTCATTCACCACGACCAGAAGGCGTCCGAATTCGCCCACATGGAGGAAAAGGACCGCAACGGCCTAAAAGTGCTGGTCGTGCATTTACCCGCTGGCCTGACGGAAGATGAGTCGGATGCGCTGCAGGCGAAAATCCTGACGCAGTATTTTGCCGAGAATAGCATCAACCAGTACGTTTTCTGGTACTATACCCCGATGGCGCTGAGCAAGTCGCGCCACTTCACGCCCCTGCTCACCGTCTACGACTGCATGGACGAGCTGGCCGCCTTCAAGTTTGCTCCCGCCAAGCTGCGCGAGCTGGAGCAGGAGCTGTTCAAGAAAGCCGATTTAGTGTATACCGGCGGCCAGAGCCTCTATGAAGCCAAGAGTCTGCAGCACAGCGATGCGCATTCTTTCCCCAGCAGCATCGATAAAGACCATTTTGGCCAGGCCCGCACCGCGCTGCCCGAGCCCAAAGACCAAGCTGGCATTGCCCATCCCCGCGTCGGCTTCTTTGGCGTGGTCGATGAGCGCCTGGATATTGAATTATTGGGCCAGCTGGCCGAAGCGCACCCGGAGTGGCAATTCGTCATTATTGGCCCCGTAGTCAAGATCGACGCGGCCACTTTGCCTCGATTTAAGAACATTCATTACCTCGGCGGCAAAGAGTACAAGGAACTCCCAACATATTTATGCGGTTGGGATGTAGCCACGCTGCTCTTCGCCGATAACGAAAGCACGAAGTTTATCTCACCCACCAAGACGCCCGAATACCTCGCGGCCGGTAAACCAGTGGTGAGTACTCCCATCCGTGACGTGGTACGGCCCTACGGTGATTTGAACCTGGTTCAGATAGCCGCTACGGCCGATGAGTTCGGCAAAGCCATTGCCAAGGCCCTCGTCCAGAAAGACGACCAGGACTGGCAGAAACGCACCGACGACTATCTGGCCACCATTTCCTGGGATCTGACCTGGCAGCGCATGGTGGAACTCATGCAGGACAAGCTGAAACACAAACAGTAAGCTCGACCGAACTGCAAAGCTTCATCCTCCGTATTGCCATTACCTATCCTTTCCACAACTGCACATTTCAGCCACCAAGACACGCGCGCTATGTTTGACTATCTCATCGTTGGGGCCGGATTTGCCGGCAGTGTACTAGCCGAGCGGCTGGCTACTCGTTCGAATAAAAAAGTGCTTATCCTGGATAAGCGCAGCCATATTGCCGGTAATGCCTACGACCATTACAACGAGGACGGGATTCTGGTCCACAAGTATGGTCCGCACATTTTCCATACCAACTCGAAAGACGTATTCGAATACCTCTCCAATTTCACCGATTGGCGCCCCTACGAGCACCGCGTACTGGCTTCCGTCGATGGCCAGATGGTGCCCATGCCCATCAACCTCGACACCATCAACAAACTCTACGGCCTCTCGCTGAACAGCTTCGAAGTGGAGCAGTTCCTGGAGTCGCTGGCCGAGCAGATTCCGGTCATCAAGACTTCGGAAGATGTGGTGGTCAGCAAAGTAGGCCGCGAGCTGTACGAGAAGTTCTTCCGCAACTACACCCGCAAGCAGTGGGGCATGGACCCCTCGGAGCTGGATAAGTCGGTGACGAGCCGTGTGCCCACCCGCACCAACCGCGACGACCGGTACTTCACCGACACTTACCAGGCCATGCCGCTGCACGGCTACACCCGGATGTTTGAGCGCATGCTCGACCACCCCAATATCAGCATCATGCTGAACACCGATTACCACGACGTAATCGACTTCATTCCCTTCAAGGAAATCATCTTTACCGGCCCGGTTGACGAGTATTTTGACTTCAAGTTCGGCAAGCTACCCTACCGCTCGCTCGAGTTCAAGCACGAAACGCTGAACACCGAGAAGTTCCTGGCCGCACCGGTGGTAAACTACCCCAACGAGCACCTCTACACCCGTATTACGGAGTTTAAGGCCCTCACCGGCCAACAGCACCCCAAAACCAGCGTGGTGTACGAATATCCCAAAGCCGAGGGCGACCCATACTACCCAATTCCGCGCCTCGAAAACGCCGAGTTGTACAATAAGTACAAGAAGCTGGCCGACGAAACACCCAACGTGCACTTCGTAGGCCGCCTGGCAACGTACAAGTACTACAACATGGACCAGGTAGTAGCCCAGGCCCTGACGCTCTACAAGAAGCTCACCGACAAAGCCGAGAAAGTGGCCGACAAGCCCTCTATTACCGGTTCAGCCTCCATTATGGAGAAGCTTGTACCGCGTGACCCGGCCAAAGAGTAGTATCTAAATACACCGGCGCAAGCCGGCCGCAGGTGAACTGTCATCCTGCGCAGCAAGCAGCACTTTTTGGCCTTCTGAAGTCAATTCGGAGCCCAGAACTGGTCTGTAAGGCTGCGCAGGATGACAGTCCTGTTTTCTGCCTACCTTACCTGAACACTAGGCAGGGTAGGAATTCGTCCACGAACCGAAGCTGTGATGGAGAAAGTTGACGTATGGGGCGGGGTGGAGTGCACCATCCGACGAATCGGGGACGGCTACTCTGACCAGCTCGTGAGTAGTGGGCACCGCACCCGCCCGGAAGACCTTGACTTGATTGCCGAGCTTGGTATTCGGAAGCTACGCTACCCCATTCTCTGGGAACAGGTGGCCCCCGAAAGCCTTGATTCGCCCGACTGGACCTGGACCGATGAGCGCATGGCGCGCCTGCGGGAGTTGGGCATCGACCCGATTGTAACGCTGCTGCACCACGGCAGCGGCCCGCGCTACACGGCGCTGCACCAGAAAAACTTTGTGCCGGGGCTGGCCCGCTTTGCCCGCATGGTAGCCGAGCGCTACCCTTGGGTGAAGCACTACACGCCCGTGAACGAGCCCCTGACTACGGCCCGCTTCAGCGGCCTCTACGGCATCTGGTACCCCCACGCGCTGGACGACACTACGTTTGTGCGCATCCAGCTCAACCACATCAAGGGCACCTGCGCCGCTATGCGGGCCATCCGGGAAGTGACGCCTGATGCCTTACTGGTGCAGACCGAGGACCTGGGCAAAACGCACTGCACGCCCCAGCTGACCGGCCAGGCCGAGTTTGAAAACAACCGCCGCTGGCTCACGTTCGATTTATTGTGCGGCAAACTCGATGCCCAGCACCCCTTGTGGGGCTATTTGCGGGAAAACGGTGCTTCCGAGGCCGAGCTGCTACAGCTCGTGAAGCGGCCCTGTCCACCCGATATTCTGGGCATCAACCACTACGTGACCAGTGAGCGGTTTCTGGACGAAAATCTGCAGCACTTTGCCGGCCACCACTTGTGCCGCAGCGCCGAGCGGGTTGATTACGTGGATGTGGAAGCCGTGCGCGTGCGCCTGGTGCAAACCGCCGGTCTGCACGACCTGCTGCTCGAAGCCTGGGACCGGTATCATTTGCCCATTGCCGTAACGGAAGTGCACCTTAACTGCACCCGCGAAGAGCAGATGCGCTGGGTGCACTACGCCTGGGAAGCGGCCAACCAGCTGCGGGCAGAGGGCGTAGATATGCGCGCCATTACCATCTGGTCGTTGCTGGGCGCCTACGACTGGAACACGCTGCTCACCCAGGACGGGGCGTTTTACGAAAGCGGCGTCTTCGATTTGCGCGGGGGTAAACCTCGCAAGACGGCCCTGTTCAACATGGTAAAAAGCCTGGCCACCGAAGGCCACTATCATCACCCGTTGCTCCAAACCAAAGGGTGGTGGGAACGGGACGACCGGTTCCGCTACCACCATCATTGTCCGACCTCCACAACCTCCTGAGCTATGCAAATTCTTAATTTTAGTGACCTGAATACGGGGCCGGTTCAGCCCACGATTCAACCTCTGCTTATTACCGGGGCCCACGGCACCCTAGGCCGGGCCTTCCAGCGCATCTGCGCCATCCGGGGCATCGAAACCGTGGCACTAAGCCGCGCTGAACTCGATATTACCGACGCACTGGCCGTTGAGCTGGCCCTGACGCGCTACAATCCGTGGGCGGTGGTAAATGCGGCCGGCTACGTGAAAGTGGATGAGGCCGAAAAGGACTTTGCACGCTGCTACCGCGCCAATAGCACGGGGCCGGCCGTACTGGCCGCCGCCTGCGCCTACCGCGACGTTCATTTTCTGACTTTTTCGTCGGATCTGGTCTTCGATGGGGGCAAAGCCGAGGCCTACGTGGAAAGTGACCTGCCCCGGCCCCTGAGCGTGTATGGTAACAGCAAGCGGCTGGCCGAGCGCGACGTGCTACACTGTATGCCCAATGCCCTGGTGGTGCGTACCAGTGCCCTGTTCGGCCCTTGGGACGAGGACAACTTTGTGTTCAATGTGTTGCGTGCTGGGCAGCAGCAGCAGGCTTTTGATGCCGCCGACGATGTGCGCATCTCGCCCACCTTCATTCCCGACCTGGTGAATGTGGCCCTGGACCTGCTCATCGACGAAGAGAAAGGCGTGTGGCACCTGTCAAATCAGGGCGCCTATACCTGGGCGGAACTGGCCCGACTGGCCGCCGACATGGGTGGCCTGGATACTTCCTTTGTGGTGCCACGGGCCATGCAGACCCTGGGTCTGCCCGCCGCCCGGCCTATGAATAGCGTGCTGGGTAGCCGGGAAGGCGACCTGCTGCCTAGCCTGGAGCACCGCCTGCACGGCTGCGTGAGCGAATTGATGCACGCCCTGCGGAATACGACGGAAGAGCCGATGGCCGTGGCCTCGTAACCGTCAAACTCCGTCATTTGTAGCAGAAACTACTCTTCCCGACCCAAAATACCTGACATCTTTTCTTTCGTAGAAACCCCGCACACTCTTTGAGGTGGCGGGGTTTTGTCGTTTAAAGGGTCGGAGCGACGCTATGGCCGGGGAATTCCCAAAAAACGCCGTAAATTTGAGGTACGCCCCGGCGTTTCAGTTAAAAACTAGCAGCATGTTTGATTTTTTTGGGAAGACCGTCGCCAAGATTTTCGGGACCAAATCGGACCGGGACTTGAAGGAGATTATCCCGTACGTGGCACTCGTTAATGCCGAATATGCCAAACTGGCACAGCTCTCCGATGATGAGCTCCGCCAGCACACCGACGACGTGCGTAGCCGCATCGACGCGCACCTCAAAGGCATCGACGAGCAGATCGGGGCCCTGCACCAGCGCATCAATGAGGACACCAGCCTCGATATTGCGCAGAAGGAGCAGGTTTTCGACCAGATTGATGCCCTCGAAAAGCAGCGCAACAAGGAGCTGGAAGTAGTGCTGTTGCAGGTGCTGCCCAATGCCTTTGCCATCGTGAAGGAAACGGCCCGCCGCTACACCCAGAACGGGCAGCTGGTTGTTACCGCCACCGACTTCGACCGCGAAATTGCGACCCGCAAAAGCAACGTCACCATTCAGGGCGACAAGGCCATCTGGGCTAACAAGTGGACCGCAGCCGGCGCCGAAATCACCTGGGACATGGTGCACTACGATGTGCAGCTCATTGGCGGCGTGGCGCTGCACCAGGGCAAGATTTCAGAAATGGCTACCGGTGAGGGTAAAACCCTGGTGTCGACCCTGCCGTCCTTCCTCAACGCCCTGGCCCGCCGCGGTGTGCACGTGGTAACGGTGAACGACTACCTGGCCAAGCGTGACTCCGAATGGAACGCGCCCTTGTTCGAGTTCCACAAGATTACCGTGGACTGCATCGACAAGCACCAGCCCAACACCGATGCCCGCCGCAAAGCTTACGCGGCTGACATTACCTACGGCACCAACAACGAGTTTGGCTTCGACTACCTGCGCGACAACATGGCGCGCGAAACCAGCGAGCTGGTGCAGCGCAAGCACCACTACGCCATGGTCGACGAAGTGGACTCCGTGCTGATTGACGACGCCCGGACTCCGCTCATCATCTCGGGGCCCGTGCCCCGCGGCGACGTGCACGAGTTCTACCAGCTCAAGCCCCGCATTCAGATGCTGGTTGATGCCCAGCGTAAGCTGGTGCAGGACTACCTGGTGCAGGCCCGCAAGCTCATCAAGGAAGGCAAAGACGGCGTGAAAGAAGGGGAGGGCGGCCTGATGCTGTTCCGCGCCTACCGCGGTCTGCCCAAGAGCAAGCCCCTGATTAAGTTCCTCTCGGAAACCGGCGTGCGCGCCGTGCTGCAGAAGGTGGAAAACCACTTCCTGGCCGACAACTCACGGCAGATGCCTGAGGCCGATATGCCCCTGTTCTTCACCATCGACGAGAAGAACAACCAGATTGAGCTGACTGAAAAAGGCATTGACCTGATTACGGCCCAGGGCGAAGACCCGCACCTGTTCATCATGCCCGACATCGGGATGGAAATTGCGGCCATCGAGAACAACAAGTCCATCAACAACGAGGACAAGCTGCATCAGAAGGAAAAGCTGATGGCCGACTACAACGAGAAGTCGGAGCGGGTACACACCGTAAACCAGCTGCTGAAAGCCTACACGCTGTTTGAGCGCGACGACCAGTACATCCTGACCGAAGACGGCAAGGTGAAAATCGTGGATGAGCAGACCGGCCGCGTGATGGAAGGCCGCCGCTACTCCGATGGTTTGCACCAGGCCATTGAAGCCAAGGAAAACGTGCGCGTGGAAGACGCCACTCAGACGTACGCTACCGTTACGCTGCAGAACTACTTCCGCATGTACCACAAGCTTTCGGGCATGACGGGTACGGCCGAAACGGAAGCCGGTGAATTCTGGGAAATCTATAAGCTGGACGTGGTGGTGATTCCCACCAACCGCGGCATCTCCCGCAAAGACGAGCACGACAAGGTCTACAAGACCGTGCGCGAGAAGTACAACGCCGTAGCCGAGGAAATCCAGACGCTGGTGAAAGCCGGCCGCCCGGTACTGGTGGGTACGACGTCGGTGGAAATTTCGGAGCTGGTAAGCCGTATGCTCAAGCTGCGCAGCATTCCGCACCAGGTTCTGAACGCCAAGCAGAACCAGCGCGAAGCCGAAATTGTGGCCGCTGCCGGTTACCCAGGTACGGTTACCATTGCTACCAACATGGCCGGCCGTGGTACCGACATCAAACTGCGTGAAACCTCCAAGGAGTCAGGTGGTCTGGCCATCATCGGTACCGAGCGCCACGAAAGCCGCCGCGTTGACCGGCAGCTGCGGGGCCGTGCCGGCCGCCAGGGCGACCCGGGTTCTTCGCAGTTCTTTGTGAGCTTGGAAGACAACCTGATGCGCCTGTTCGGCTCCGACCGGATTGCCAAGCTCATGGACCGTATGGGTCTGGAGGAAGGCGAGGTAATTCAGCACTCCATGATTACGAGCAGCATCGAGCGGGCTCAGAAGAAAGTGGAGGAAAACAACTTCGGCACCCGCAAGCGCCTGCTGGAGTACGACGACGTGATGAACGCCCAGCGCGAGGTGGTGTACAAGCGCCGCCGCAACGCCCTGTTTGGTGAGCGTCTGGAGCTGGACATCTGGAACATGATTTACGACGTCTGCGAGGACATCGTGGTGGGCCACAAGGTAACCGGCGACTTCGAGGACTTCAAGCTGGCCATCATCCGCGTGTTTGGCTACGATACCTACATCACCCCGCAGGACTTCAGCGCGCAGCAGGCTCCGGCCCTCACCCAGAAGCTCTACGACGAGGCCATGGGGTATTACCACAGCAAGAACGAGCACATTGCCGGCAATACCCTGCCGCTGGTGAACGACCTGCTGAGCAACAATGCGCCCTACGAGAACATTGCCATTCCGTTCACCGACGGCCGCAAGCAGGTAACGGCCGTGGCCAACCTGCGCAAGGCCCAGGCCAACGGCGGCCACGAGGCCATCCGCGGGATGGAAAAAGTCGTGGTGCTGGCCATCATCGACGAGGCCTGGACCAAGCACCTGCGCGCCATGGACGACCTGAAGCAGGTGGTACAGAACGCCGTGTACGAGCAGAAAGACCCACTGCTGGTCTACAAGTTCGAGTCGTTTGAGCTCTTCAAGCAGATGATTGGCAAGGTGAACGAGGAAACCGTATCCTTCCTCTTCAAGGCCGATATTCCGATGAACCAGGAAGCCGGCCACACCGACGAGGTAGAGTACTTCGTGGAAGACGAGCTGCCCGCTCCGGCTCCCGCGCCCAAGCTGAAGGCCCAGAAAGAAACTTCCTCGGTTTCGCTGGGTGCCGGCCCCGAGGACCTGGGCCCCGAGCCTACGCCGGTGCTGGAAAAGCAGGTACCCGTGCGCAGCCAGAAAGTTGCCAACCGCAACGAGAAAGTAAGCGTGCAGTACATGGACGGCCGCATCGTGCGCGACGTGAAGTACAAGAGCGTGGAAGACGACCTGCTCAACGAGCGGTGCGTGCTGGTTGACTAAGCAAGTCGGCGCTTTTTGCCAAGCAGAAAAGGCCGGTGGTTTCTTCGGAAGCTACCGGCCTTTTTTGTGGTAGGCATTCTACCCGCCCACCCTGCTCGCAGGGCAAATAGCAGGGGCGGCATTATCTTTGTGCCGGGCGCGTTGGCCCGCGCCAAAGCCCCCACCGATACCCGTCTGATCCGGCCCGCCGGAAAATGAGTAGTATTAAGTGGCAGGTAGCTTTTGGGAGCTGCCTGCCACTCCGCGTTTGTAGCCCCACCCTATGACTCAAAACTCTACGAATGGCCTAGCCGCCCGCATCGACCACACCTTATTGCGGCCCGATGCTACCGAAGCCCAGATTACTCAGCTTTGCCAGGAAGCGGCCCGGGCCCGGTTTGCCTCCGTGTGCGTACCGCCCTGCTACGTGCGCTTTGCCGCCGAGCAGCTCGAAGGTTCGGGCGTGCCGGTCTGCACGGTGGTGGGCTTCCCGCTGGGCTACCAGATTACCAAAGTCAAGTTTTTCGAAACCCACCAAGCCCTGGCCGACGGCGCTACCGAAATTGATATGGTCATCAATGTGGCGGCTTTCAAGTCGGGGCGGCTGACGGAGGTGCAGGACGAAATCGGGCAGCTGGCTGAGCTGTGCCACGTGAAGAAGGCCATTCTGAAGGTCATCATCGAAACGGCCCTGCTCACGCCCGACGAGATTATTACTGCCTGCCAGCTCTGCGAATCGGCCGGGGCTGACTTCGTGAAAACCTCCACCGGCTTTGCCAGCCGCGGAGCTTCCGTAGAAGATATTGCCCTGATGCGCCGCCACCTGCCGGCCCATATGCGTATCAAGGCGGCCGGCGGCATCCGGACCCGTACGGCCGCGCTGGCCCTGGTGATGGCCGGTGCCGACCGGCTGGGTTCTTCAAATAGCCTAGCTTTGCTGGAAGAAAATGATATACTTAGTTCGTAACGTGCTGCTGCTGTCCTCCTTTTTGACGTTGGCGGCCTGTGCGGCGTCGGCACCGGCCGGCTCCGGCACGGCCCCCGCCCCCGACACCACCCGTAAAGCCACCACCCAATCGGCGCCCGAAGACCTGAGCCGCTTCCGGCCGGTGTTCACGGCCCCCAAAACGACAGTGTTGGCCCCGTCCGTCAGCCGCTCGCCCGTTACGCCCATCAGCCACGTCAACCCTCAGATTGAGCAGCGCCTGCGCGACCAGGCCTATACCAACCAGAACGTGAAGTATGCCCAGGGCTACCGGATTCTGGCCTACGTGGGGCTGGAGCGGGAACAGGCTATGGCTACCCGGCGGGCCATTATCAGCCGCTACCCCGAGGAAACCGACTACATTACCTTCAAGCAGCCGGTTTTCCGTCTCTGGATTGGCGACTACCTCACCCGCCTGGAAGCCGAGCAGGCCATGCTGCGCATCCGGCCGCTGGCCCCCAAGGCCGAGCTGGAGCCCGCCCAGGTAGTGCTGAACAAAACGAGCTTCTAACGGGATATTATCATCCCGAAAAGGCAGCGCCCGGCCCCGCCCGACTCCGTAACAGGGAGCGGGCGGGGCCGGCTCATTTTCGGGCGTACTTTTGCGTACTGCCCGCCGGGTGGTATGTTTGATGAGTTGCCCCACTATTACCACTTGCGAAACGTATGTCCTCCGCCGAATCCGTGTTACAGAAAGTGAAGTCCCTGGCCGCCGCCGCCGCCGCCGATACCGTGGCCATCCGCCAGCACCTGCACGCGCACCCGGAGCTTTCCTTCGCCGAGTATAACACGGCCGCGTTTGTTACGGAGCAGCTGCGCCAGCTGGGATTGCAGCCCCACACCCTGGCCACAACCGGCGTAGTAGCCCTCATCGAAGGCCGCAACCCGACGTCCCGCACCGTGGCCCTGCGCGCCGACATGGATGCGCTGCCCATTCAGGAGCAGAACGAGGTGGCCTACAAATCCACGAACCCGGGCGTGATGCACGCCTGCGGCCACGATGTGCATACGTCGTCCCTGCTGGGCACGGCCCGTATCCTGAGCCAGCTGCGCGACGAGTTTGAGGGCACCGTGAAGCTGATTTTTCAGCCCGGTGAGGAGCTGCTGCCCGGCGGCGCTTCCCTTATGATAAAGGAAGGCGTGCTGGAAAACCCCAAGCCGGCCAGTGTGCTGGGCCAGCACGTATTTCCAATGCTGCCGGCCGGTAAAGTAGGGTTGCGGCCCGGGCGCTACATGGCCAGCACCGACGAGCTGTACCTGACCGTGCGGGGCAAGGGCGGACACGGCGCCATGCCCGAGCAGAACCTCGACCCCGTACTGGTGGCGGCCCACATCATCGTGGCGGCTCAGCAGATTGTAAGCCGGCGCGCCAGTCCCAAGCTGCCCTCGGTGCTGTCGTTCGGGAAGGTCATTGCCAACGGCGCCACCAACGTTATTCCCAACGAGGTTCGCATTGAAGGAACTTTCCGCACCCTGAACGAGGACTGGCGCCGCGAAGCCCACGGCCATCTGCGCAAGCTGGTGGAAGGCCTGGCCGAGTCGATGGGGGCCACGGCCGAGCTGGAAATCCGCCACGGCTACCCCTACCTGGAAAACGAGCCGGCCCTGACAGCCCGCACCCGTGCCGCCGCCGAAGCCTACCTGGGACCGGAAAACGTAATCGAGCTGGATCAATGGATGGCCGCTGAAGACTTTGCCTACTACTCACAGGCCGCCGACGCCTGCTTTTACCGCCTGGGCACCCGCAGTGAAGACGGCCGTAATGCCTCTTCTGTGCACACGCCTACTTTCGACGTCGACCCCAAGTCTCTGGAAGTCGGGCCCGGCCTGATGGCTTGGCTTACGCTGCAGGAGTTGGCGGCTGCCTCGGCCGGCAGCCAGGCATAAGCCTAGTTATCCGAGTACTTTTTCTCATCCCAGATATGCCGCGGCCGTTGGCTGCTCTTTATGAAGCAATTCCTGTTTGTTGCTGGTTTGGCTACGCTACTCGCAGTCAGCCCGGCGGCCAAAGCTCAGCGCCGGTCCGTGAATAATACGTTGCTGCTGCCCGAGCTACAAGTGGAATACGCCCTGCGGGCAGATGACTACTTGCTGGTAAGCCTGCAGGGCCCCACGCGCGTGGGCAGCTACAATGGTACCCAGCTCAATCAGTTGGGGCTGCAGGTGGCGTACGAGAAGTTCTGGAACGAGCGGTGGAGTGGGGGCGCTACGCTGCGTAGTGCTGCCTATACCACCTACCGGGGCGGTAGCGACGTGCAGCGCCTGTACGTAGACGTGACGCCGGAGCTCTACCTGCGCCATTGGAATACGGTGGGTCAGTTCAACTTCCGGCAGCGGCTGGGGGTAGAATATACCCTACCCGCCGACCCGTTGATGGATGGCCGGGCCCTGGCCCGCCTGCGCCTCGACCTTGACCGGGTTTTCGAAGTGGGCAAGGTAGCGCTGCGGCCCCGCCTGGCCTACGAAGCATTTGCCTACCTGCGCTTTCAGCGGGAGGAAGATGCGCCCAAGGAACGGACCATCGACTTTGGCACCTTGCGGGCCGACCTGGGCATCCGCGTGTCGCCGCACTTCGATCTGACGTCCTGGGTGGCTAGTTCCACGGCTTACCGTATTGTGCTGGAACAAACTGACCCGAGTGGTACGGTGGTAATACCCGGCGGTAACTTCAACTCCGTGACTCCTATCGTGGGGCTGGATGTGCGCTACACCATCTTCCGCGGTAAGAGCGCATTCGAACGTCGGCAGCTGCCAACCCAGCACTAGAAACTGTTCATCGATGGAGCGGAAGAAGTCAAAATGGCATGAGTGTTTTTGCTAGATAATCAGTATTTGAAGGCTGTAAACAGCAATTATTTCAGTTTATTAAAACGGCAGGGGTAGCCTGTAGGTAGATATTAAGACTTTTTGTCATTGGCAGAGCGTGTATTAGCGGCTGGTACAGAATTTATGGAGTAGAGGTGTACCGCAGTTGGTACGGACATAACCTAACTCTACACTTTACCTTACCATGGCAACTATTCTGTATAACAACCAGCCTGCTTTGCGGCCTGCCCGCGCTTTCAATAAAGTCCTCAACGACCTGTTGCGCGACACGCTGCCTACTTCCACCGAGCCCAGCCAGAGCTTTGTGCCCTTGGCCGACATCCTCGAATCGGAGCAGGGCTTTGAGTTGCACCTGGCCTTGCCCGGCGTAGCGAAAGAAGACGTCAAGATTGACTTTCAGGACGGGAATCTCGTAATTAGCGGAGAGCGCAAAGCCCCGGTAGCGGAGGAAAACGGTCCGAAGTTTCGCCGCCTGGAAATGGCCTACGGTACCTTCACCCGGTCGTTCCGTCTGCCCGATACGGTCGAGATTACCGCTATTGAGGCCCAGCTCACCGATGGTGTTCTACGCCTGAAGCTGCCTTTTGACAGCAAAAAGGTGACGAAACATCATATTGAGATTCAGTAAGCGCCTCGCAGTCTGCAAAAAAGACACCCGGCGTGGTGTCTTTTTTGTTGGCGCGGGTGTTGTAAGGTAAAAGGAGGCTGATGCAACCCCTATACCACGAGCTGCATCTTCTGCGTTAGTGCGGGAGCCGGTCACGCAGGGCTTCACTTACTTCTTCCCGATTCACTCGTCTTTTTCTTACAACCATCTTTTTATTACCCATGCAAGCAAAACAAATGATGCTCGGCCTGCTCGGTTCCGCCATTCTGGGTGGTGGCGTAGCGGTGGGTGGGTATAAGCTGCTGGAGCCTGAGCGCACCAATGCAAACCAGGTAGTGGCGGCTGACCCCAATGTGCGTTACACCAGTGAGCTGCGCAGCAGCAACTACGTGGTGCCGGAAGGCCTCAATTTCGTGGCGGCGGCCTCCTCGGTGACGCCCGCCGTCGTGCACGTCATGACCGAGTACGCGCCGAAGATGAGCAGCGGCGGGGGCCAGCGTATGGACCCGTTCCTGCGCCAGTTCTTCGGCGACGACTACGACCAGTATCATTCCCCGCAGGCGGGCCCGCAACAGGGCTCGGGCTCGGGCGTAATTATTGCCGCCAACGGCTACATCGTCACGAACAACCACGTGATTGACAAAGCCGACAAGATTGAGGTAGTGCTCGACGATAAGCGTAAGTACAACGCCACGTTGGTGGGCGCCGACCCGACCACTGACCTGGCCCTGCTGAAGGTGGAGGCCACCAGCCTGCCCTTCGTGCGCTACGGCAACTCCGACAACGTGAAAGTAGGCGAGTGGGTACTGGCCGTGGGCAACCCCTTCAACCTGAACTCCACCGTGACGGCCGGTATTATCTCGGCCAAGGGACGCAACATCAACATCCTGCGCCGCGAGGATAATATGGGCATTGAGTCGTTCCTGCAGACCGACGCGGTGGTAAACCCCGGCAACTCTGGCGGCGCCCTGGTGAACCTGAACGGCGACCTGATTGGCATCAACTCGGCCATTGCCTCGCGCTCGGGCGCTTTTGAGGGCTATTCTTTCGCCGTGCCCAGCAGCATCGTGAGCAAGGTAATCGACGACCTGCTCAAGTATAAAGTGGTGCAGCGCGCCCTGCTCGGCGTCAACATCCGGGAAGTGGACGCTACGCTGGCCTCGGAGAAGAAGCTGGCCACCCTGAACGGCGTGTACGTAATGGGCATGAGCAAGAACAGCGCGGCTGCCGACGCTGGCATCAAGGAAGGCGACATCATCACCGAAATTAACGGGGTGAAGGTGAATACTTCCTCGCAGCTGCAGGAGCAGGTAGCCCGCTTCCGCCCTGGCGACAAGATCAAGGTGACCCTGCTGCGTGCCAACGACAGCAAGACCGTAACGGCCACCCTGCGTAACTCAACCGGTACCACCGATATCATCCGGGAGGAAGTAGCCAAATCCATCAAGTATGAGGGCGCCACGCTGGCTCCGGTGAGCAAGCAGGAGATGAACAAGCTGGGCATCGACGGGGGCGCTAAAATTAGCGGCATCCGGGGCTCAAACTTCAAGGAAACTGGCATCGACGACGGCTTCATCATCACCCGCATCGACAAGAGCAAGGTGAGCAAGCCCCAGGACGTGCAGCAGTTCCTCGAAGCCGCCAAAGACAACCAGGGCGCGCTGGTAGAAGGTGTGTACCCCGACGGCCGTAAAGCCTACTACCCCATAGGGCAGGCCGAGTAAGCTCCCGATTGGTTAATATGGAATACAAAGCCCCTTCAGGTAGCTGGAGGGGCTTTTTTGTTGCTGCCTACTTCAGCACCATGCGGGCGGCGCGGGCGGCTTGGCTGGGAAGTTCGCCACCAGGGCAGCACATGAATAGCGTTGAAGCACAAAAGCAGAGCAGGGCAGCAACGGCCGGCCAACAGGGCGGTGGCAAACAGCCAATAAGATAGGCAGGCACCCACGAAGCAGGTGACTGCCGGCGAACTACGCTCCGCGCATGCCGCCCGGCCCGCGCCGATTTGCTAGCTTTACGGCCGGTACCCTGCCACCCCGAGTAAAACTCCCATCCAACCTTTCTCTCCTATGAAATTAGCCATCGAAGAAGCTGCCGCCACTGGCGCTGACGTTCAGGAACACGACCCGCACAGCATTCAGCAAGTACTGCGCGAGCTGGGCGTAGAAGCCGAAAACGCCGCCTACAGCACCGGTCTGCAGTGGGGCGGCGCCGGTCAGAACCTGAGAACCATCACCTCGCCCACCGACGGCCGCCGCATTGCCGCCGTAGCCATGGCCACCGAGGCCGACTACGACACGGTGGTACGCACCGCGCAGGAAGCCTTTAAAGCTTGGCGGCTGGTGCCAGCTCCCAAGCGGGGCGAAATCGTGCGCCAGATCGGCAACAAGCTGCGCGAGTACAAGGAGCCGCTGGGCAAGCTAGTGAGCTACGAGATGGGCAAAATCCTGCAGGAAGGCCTGGGCGAAGTGCAGGAAATGATTGACATCTGCGACTTCGCCGTGGGCCTCTCGCGCCAGCTCCACGGCCTGACGATGCACTCCGAGCGGCCTGCCCACCGCATGTACGAGCAGTACCAGCCCCTGGGTATCGTGGGCATCATCTCGGCCTTCAACTTCCCGGTGGCCGTGTGGAGCTGGAACGCTATGCTGGCCGCCGTCTGCGGCGACGTGAGCATCTGGAAGCCCTCGGAGAAAACCCCGCTGGTAGCCGTGGCCGTGCAGCACATCATCAAGGATGTGCTGCGCGAGAATGAGCTGCCCGAAGGCATTTTCAACGTCATCATCGGTGGGCCCGAGGTGGGCGCCGCCATGGCCGCCGACACGCGCGTGCCCCTGGTTTCGGCTACGGGCAGCACCCGCATGGGTAAGAAGGTAGGCGAAGTAGTGGGGGCCCGCCTGGGCCGCGCTTTGCTGGAGCTGGGCGGCAACAACGCCATTATCCTGACCCAGCACGCCGACCTCGACATGGCCATGCGCGCCGTGGTGTTTGGGGCCGTGGGCACGGCCGGGCAGCGCTGCACTACCACCCGCCGCCTCATCATCCACGACTCAATTTATGAGGACGTAAAGAGCCGCTTGCTTGGCATCTACCCCAAGCTGCCCATCGGCAACCCGTTGCAGGAAGGCAATCTGGTGGGCCCGCTCATCGATAAGCAGGCCGTGGAAGGCTTCACCAAGGCCCTGGCTGCCGTACAGGCCGAAGGCGGCACGCTGCTCACCGGTGGGGAAGTGCTGAGCGGCGCCGGCTACGAAACCGGTACCTACGTGCAGCCCGCCCTGGTGGAAGCCCGCAACGAGTACCACACCGTGCAGGAAGAAACCTTCGCCCCCATTCTCTACCTGATTAAGTACTCGGGCGACGTGCACGAGGCCATCGAGCTGCAGAACGGCGTGAAGCAGGGCCTGTCCTCCAGCATCTTCACCCTGAACATGCGCGAGGCCGAAGCCTTCCTCTCCCAGACCGGCTCCGACTGCGGCATTGCCAACGTGAACATCGGCACCTCGGGCGCTGAAATCGGCGGTGCTTTCGGCGGCGAGAAGGAAACCGGCGGCGGCCGTGAGTCCGGCTCCGACGCCTGGAAAATCTACATGCGCCGCCAGACCAACACCATCAACTACTCCGACCAGCTGCCCCTGGCCCAGGGCATCAAGTTTGACGTGTAGGTACAAAGTCAGAACGGTGTAGAGACGCATACTCGCGTCTCAATTGTTGCTGACGTGACAACGACAGGCGTTCAACGAGGAGACGCAGATATGCGTCTCTACACCGTTCTGAATGCGCATAAAAAGGCCCGTCCGGATAGCCGGACGGGCCTTTTTGTTGGGTAGCAATGGTTATTGCTGATGGATGTGCACGTCGCCGTGGCCCTTGTAGATAAGGGTGCCGTCGGCTTTGTAGAGCACGTAGTAGAGCCGGTACTTCTGTTCCCTGGGAAACGTGGTTTCCGGAAACTGAAACCGCATTTCCATATTTTTGACCAGGGCTTGCTCGTGGGTCGATACTACTTTGTAGTTTTTATCCACCCATATCAGCCGCAGGGTGCCTTCTGTAGTCGAGTTAGGCCGAAACATGCCGATGCCCCCGGGCTCTACCGGATTCGGATAAAAGCTCATATTGGTCGTGACGCCCGTGGGAGCCTGATCGAGGTTGACAGCTACGGGAAAGCTGAACAGAGCCTTTTCCCGGCTGCTCCATTGCTTATCAGAAGTCCAGTCGGTGGGGTCGGTGTAGGCCATGGGGTAGTTCATGGCGTTTCGGTAGGAAATACCTTCGCCGGCGCCGAAGTCAATGGTGGAAGGCTCAGCTTCCTTGTCTTTTTGGCAGCCCATGGCCAAGGGCAGGCCCAGCGTCAGGAGCAGCAGGCTTTTTTTCATCATTGGAGTAAGCAGAAGAATAAAGGGCAGCCGCGCTAGTCGGCCATTTCGATGTCGCCGTGGCCCTTGCCCATAAAGGCGAGCTTGGTGGGCTCATACAGCACGTAGTACATGCGGTACGTTTTACCCTTCTTAAATTTTTCGTCGAGGAACGACAGCGAAAACCCGCTGAATCCGCGCCCGTCGGGCGTGGTGGTGCGGGAAGAAACGCTGCCCGACTGCAATACCTTGTTGTTGCGGTCGACGATGACGTAATCGGTTTGCACCATCAGGCCGTCCTGGTAGAGCAGGTCGAAATCGTAGCCGAAGTAGGCGAACTGGTCGACCGGGTTCGGGTAAAACGTGAAGTTCAGGTTGGTAACGTAGGTCGACGTGGTGCCGTCCAGGTTCACCTTGCCCTGCAGCCCCTTAAACAGGTCTTTCTCCTTTTTGCCCCAGTTGGCCTCCAGCGTCCAGTCGGAGGAATCGACGTGGCCGTTGGGCGCATCGGTGGCGGTTTTTTCGGTGATGCCGCCGGCGGGCCCGAAGTCAACCTTGTTGCAGGAGGTAAGGGACGAAGCGCTGAGCAGCAGGCCCAGGCCCAAATAGGGTAAAAAGCGCATAGCGGTAGAGTTGGTTAGGATAAAACTGAACTATCCCCGAAGGTAATGGATTGCAGTTGGGGCACAACTTCCGAAACGACGTGCAACTTCTTGGCCTGCGCATTGTCTTTCTCCTGCTTACCCGTCATCACTAGCAGCTTAGCCCGGAAAGGTGGATATTTACAATCCTTCTGATTCTACCCTTCCACCAACCGAACAGCATATGGAGGCATTTGCGTACACTGACATCAACGCCCCGCTGGTGGAGCGCTGCCGCCTGGGCGACCGGCGGGCCCAGGCTGAAATCTATAAGCGCTACGCCAAGGCGATGTTCAACGCCTCGCTGCGCATCACCGGCGACTATGCTGAGGCCGAGGATGTGCTGCAGGAGTCGTTTCTGAGCGCCTTCCGCGAGCTGCACAGCTACAAGGGTGACTCCTCGTTTGGGTCCTGGCTCAAGCGCATCGTCATCAACAAAAGCATCAACTGCCTGCGCAACCGACGCCTGCAGCTGGTGCCCCTGGCCGACCAGCACGATTCGGCCGCGGTAGAAACCGACAGCGGCGAGTTTGACGCCGAGGAAATCGGCTGGCGCGCCGATGTGGTGCGCCGCTGTGTGCAGGAGCTGCCCGACGGCTACCGCGTGGTGCTCTCGCTCTACCTGCTCGAAGGCTACGACCACGCCGAAATTGCCGGCATTCTGAATATCACCGAATCGACCTCAAAATCCCAGTATAGCCGGGCCCGTAAGAAGCTGCTGGAGCTGGCCCGGCAACACGGTCTTTAATAATCAACGTATCACTGCTAGGCCACTGCGGGCCGCCACCCACTTTATTGCCACCGGCCGGCAGCAGCTTAAGGGGAGAAACGTGCGAATAACCACCTGTATGAAAGAGAAGAGAACCGGACTTGAGGACTTTGTGGAGCGGCACCGCGCCGACTTCGACGCGTTCGAGCCCCGCCCGGATTTGTGGGATGCCATTGAGCGTGAGCTGAGCACCGCCCCTGAAGCGGCGCAGCCCACCGAGGCTCCTTTGCGCATTGTAAAGCTGCAGCCTGAAGAGCCGGAAACCCCCGTTCAGCCCCTGCACATCAGCACGCCGGCCCGCCGCCGCTACAACTACGGTATGGTGGCCGCCCTGGCCCTGCTGGTACTGGCCGGTATCGGCGCCGTCTGGTCGAAATCGGCTAGCAGCATGACCTGGACCCGGGTGGCTTCGGCGCCGCTGGTGCTAAGCCAGGCCGAGGAAGTTGCATCTACCGACCCGGCTAACTTCGGGGCTTCTACTGTGGGCATTGAGGCGGCCAGTCCGCAGAAGCGCTTAGCCGTGGCCGTGCAGCGCATGGAAGCCTACTACGCCACCCAGATTGGCGAGAAGAAACAGGAAATCAGCCAGCTGCAGGCCGCAGCTGCCGCGCCCGGCGCCGAGTGGCACCAGGAGCTGGCCACGCTGGACTCCACCTATAACCAGCTGAAAGTAGAGCTCTACCGCAACCCCGAGCCCGATGTGGTGCTCGAAGCCATGAACCGCAACATGCAGATCCGGCTGGATATTCTCAACCAGCAGGTGCGCCTGCAGGAACGCATGAAAGACTACGGCGCCGGCCCTACTGCCGCGGCCGGCAATAACTAGAAGCCATGAAAACCAGTCCAACAAACCCGACGAATGCCTGGCGGTATTTGCTGGCCGCCGTGGGGCTGCTGATTGGCTCCGTGAGCAGCTACGCCCAGCAGCCTACGCTGGCTAGCAGCCAGTACAGCTACCTGGCCAGCCCCGAAACCGAGGCATTTCTGCACCACGACGACTACCTGATTTCCGAGCCTGTCGAGCAAAACGGGCAGAACGGCACCCAGGGGCCGCAGGAAGATGCTAGCAGCACGGCTCCCGCCGTCGAAAAGAACCGCAAGCTGAGCCGCACCTACGCCGCTGCTGCCAACCGGCCCTACAACCTGGAAACCCGCTACGGCCGCGTGCAGATCAATACCTGGAGTCGCAACGAGATTCGCACCGACGTCGACATCATTACCCGCGCCGATACCGAGGAGAAAGCTCAGCAGCTGCTCGACATGATTCAGGTGCAGATGAGCGAGGCAGATGCTACTACGGGCGGCATTTCGTTCCGGTCAAAGTTTGGCGCCATGCCCCGTGAGTGCTGGAGCCGCACCAAGCTCTACGAGGTAAACTACACCGTCTGGATGCCCAAGAACACCCAGATCCGGGTGCGCAATACCTTTGGCGACATCAGCATCCCGAACGACCTGACCGGTTCCACGGAGCTGGCCGTGGAATATGGCACGCTGCGGGTGGGCCGCCTCGATGGCCCCGAAAACATGCTGCGCGTCGGCAACGGCCAGGGCGCCATCAGCTACGTGCGCAAGGCCAGCATCGATGCTTCCTACTCCAAGCTCCGCCTCGACGCGGGCCAGACCGTGGATTTGCGCAACAACTACTCCGACATCGACGTGGGCACGGTGCAGGACCTGACGGTGCACAGCAAGTACGGCGACGTGGCCCTGGGCACGGTGCGCAACCTGCGCGGCTCGTCGGGCTACTCCAAGTTCAGCATCGACAAAATCAGTGAGCGGCTGGACATGACTGTGCAGTTCTGCCCCTCGTTTGAGGTGCGCAACACGGGCCGCAACTTCCGCCAGATCAATGTGGATGGTGGCTACAGCACGATTCTGCTTAACTTCCCCGACGGGGCCGGCTTCAACTTCGACGTGAATACCCAGCACGGCAAGCTGCTGCTCGACAAGCGGCTGGTGAAAGTGGCCTCCGAGGAAAACAGCCCTTCGTCGAACGATATGCAGGGACAATTCGGGCCGATATCGGTGCGAAACCCGGCCAACGTCAACATCAAGGTGCGCTACAGCGACGTGAGCTTTAATCGGTAGGCCAATACGCCCCATTGCTACCCTTTGCAGAAAGAGCCGGCCAGTGCCGGCTCTTTTTTATTGCGTAATCTTGTCGGCAGCGTCCTGCCAGGATGTGTTTCATGCTTGCTGCCAACTGATGACGCCGCGTATATTTCCTCTGACTTTACTGTTGTGGCTGAGCGTATCAGCTGCTTTTGCCCAAACGCCTATGCCTGCTGCCGCGCCGCCTGCCGTTCCTTCGTCTATGCGCACGTTTGCCCTGCGGCTGGGGCCGGGCCAGGATTTGCGCCAACAGCTAACCGCCTTTACCCAACACCACCAGCTGAAGGCCGCCGCCATTGTCACCTGCGTAGGCAGCCTGACTACGACCACTCTGCGGCTGGCCAACCAGAGCGGCCCGAGCGTGTATAAGGGCCACTTCGAAATCGTGTCACTGGTCGGGACCCTGTCGGTAAACGGCAGCCACCTGCACCTGGCCGTATCCGACTCGACCGGGCGTACTATCGGCGGGCACCTGCTCGACGGCAGCATTGTCTACACCACCGCCGAGCTGGTGGTGGGCGTGCTGGAGCAAGCCGATTTTCGCCGCGAGCTGGACCCCGTATCGACGTACAATGAGCTGGCCGTGTATCCGCTGAAGCCCGCTCCGAGAAAGAAAGCAGGCAAGGGAAAGCCTGGCAAGGCGGCGGGCGGGCAGTAGCCTAGAAGCAGTACGGCCTGGGTCACTGCACGGGCTTGGTGGCGTAGCGTCTCTACTGGCTGATTGGTAGTTCAAGCAGGAAGTGTGTAATATTGCTCGGCATGCCGAATATTTTTTGTTCTTTGCAGCTTCCTCTTTCAGCTCGCTGTGCTATGTCCCAATATGTTCCCGCTCCGGTAGATACGCCCCAGGCCGTGGCCTTCCGGCGCACAATTTCCAACCCCCTGAAGCTGCGTCTCTTTATGCTGCGCAGCCTGCCAATGGCCTACCTGGCCGGGCTACGGGTGCGCGAAATCACGCCGGCGCGGGCTGTCGTAACGGTGCCGTTCAAGTACCTGACCAAGAATCCGTTTCGCAGCATCTACTTCGCCTGCCTGAGCATGGCCGCCGAAATGGCCAGCGGCGTACTCTCCATGATGAATACCCGCAGCGGCTCCCCGGTTTCGATGCTGGTGGTAGGCCTGGAAGCGGAGTTTACCAAGAAAGCCGTGGGCCTGATTGCCTTTACCAGTGAAGACGGGCTGCGCATCGCCCAGGCCATAGCCGAAAGCCGCGCCACGGGCGAAGGCCGCACGGTCGTCTGCACCAGCACCGGCACCGACGAAGCCGGCGACACGGTGGCCGTATTCCGCATCACCTGGTCGTTTCGGGCCAAGCAAGGGTAGTGCTAATGTGGCGAATGTGCTCAAGTGCTAATATGTGATGAATGTGTCATTGCGAAGAAGCATGACGAAGCAATCTGTCCTCTGCGCAGTGCGTCCTGATCTTTTATTAGAAAGCCCTTTCCCACGCAAGTAGGAAAGGGCTTTCACTTAAGGAAGCTCAGCACATTTCAGCGGCCGGATTAGCTGCGTTGTCTTGCGGGTGCCACGGCTGCTCCTCGCAATGACATGAGCATCAGCACATTCATCCATATTGGTACATTAAAAAAACGTTACTCTCGTTCCAGCAGGTTGTCTTTGGTAATGACGTCAACTAGTCCATCCTCACTGACCACGATGGCCATGCAGGGGTAGGGGCTGCTTTCCACGTAGCGGATGGCCGAATTGTAGCGGGCCCCGCGGGTGCTGGTGCCGTGGCCCGAGGCTTTGCCGTCGAGAATCACACCAATGGAGTAGCAGTAAGAATCCGGGTCGACGAGCACGGCCCCGTCGATGGCCGTGACCAGGCGCGTAATGAGCGGGGTGAGCGGCACGGGCTCAATCAGGGTGCATTGCAGCTTGAGGCGGTCGGCTTCGGCCAGGGCTTCGGTGGTAACGACGACCAGCGTGCCGTGCTTCTGGCGGCTGGCTTCAACCACGACATCCCAGAGGCGCTCGACTTTAATGGGGTCGGTCAGCTCGAAGATGCGGCGCAGGTCTTTGCGGAACTGCAGACGGTTGAGCCGGGGACGGGGCAGGCTGGGCTGGCCGTAGTGGCTGCGCATAAGCACCTTGCCATCGTGCTGAAACTCCCAGGCATAGTGGGTCACGAAGTTGATCATGAATAGATCCTCGCGGCTGGCGTCGTAGGTGCCCACGAGGCGGCCCAGGGCGTACACGTTTTCGCCGTCGGCCAGCAGGCTCACGTCGGGCGTGGTCATTTCCAGGAGCTTGCGCACGGCCCGGTAGTCGGTGAGCGGGGTGGGGCAGGTCAGGGCAAACACTTCCTCCAGGTTGGGATGGCGGCGGCGGGCCAGCAGCAGCTTGCCAATGCCTTCGGCGCCCTCGTAGCGCAGGGAGGAAATGGTATTGCAGGTGGCAAACAGCTTGGCCGTGGCCGGGCTGATGCCCAGGGCCTGAGCGGGCGTATCCATGAGCAGCTTGCCGGCGGCGCGCACCAGCTCGTCAGTTTCGCGGGGACGCACCAGCATGCCCGAGCCGGGCTCGGGCTCGGTCAGGGCCTTCACGCACTCTTCCTGGAAGCGCAGCACGGCGGCCAGCACCAGGGAAGGGGCCAGGGGCTTGCCGTCGGTGTAGTAGCGGTCGGGGTGCAGCGACTGGTGAATCTTGAGGGCCTTGCGGTTGAGCTGCAGCACCGTCACGACGTGGAATTTGCCCACCACAATGGGCCAGCCGGCGAAGTACTGATTCTTGCCGCCAACGGTTTCCAGCGCTTCCTGCATGGCCATGCGCAGGCCTACGCCCTGGTAGCGGCGCCGGATAGTTTCCTCTGTCAGGTGCTCCCGCTCGGCCGAGGCCCAGGCGTAGGAGTCCTGCATTTCCTTGCCCCGGGCCAGAATACTGCCGAAATGCTGAAAGTCGAGGCCGCAGTCGGCGGGCTCCAGGCATACTACCTCTTCGGTAGAGCCCTGGGCTACGGGAATGCCGATAAGGGTTACCTGTGGGTTCAAGTCGTCGTCGAGGGCCAGAAAAATGCCTTCCGCCATAGCCTGGGCGGCCTGCTGGAAGCGAGCCTGGTAGGGCCAGATCGTCAGGGGCCCGGAAACCGGCGCGGCGGGAATAGGAGCCACCGGCGGGGCGGATAATAAAGGTAATGGAGCCAGCATAGGAATAGGATGCAGGGGAAGGAAAGGGCAGGAGCGGGCCGCAGAGAAGGCCGCCGGGGAGCAACGTATCGATGCTATAAGGGTAGACGAACTACGGCCTCAGATATTTAACAAGCAGCCGCAGAAGCAGCTAACGGTTGCGCAGCGGGAGCCAGCCGGGTAGGCCTCGTTTAGAGCAGCGAGAATAGAACCGGCAACACCATCTTTTGCTTTACCGGCTTGCCCTGGTACATGGCCGGCTCCCATTTGGGCGCGGCCTTAATCAGGCGCAGAGCTTCCTCGTCGCAGCCGGCGCCCAGGCGCTTTACCAGCTTGACATCGGTCAGGGAGCCGTCTTTCTGGATCATGAATTCAACCAGTACCTTGCCCTCAATGTTCTTTTTGCGGGCCAGCGCGGGGTAGCGCTGGTTTTTCTGTATCCACTCGAAAAAAGCATCGGTGCCACCCACAGGCCGGGCAGGCTGCTCGGCTTTTACCACGGTGGGCCCGTCGGGCTTGTCGGGTTTCGGCTCTTCGTTGTGGCCCGTAGCGGGGGCGGGGCCGCCGGCGCCCAGGGGCAGCTGGAAAGTAACCGGAACGGTAACGCGCTGCCGCACCTTGGCACCCTTGTGTTCGGCCGGCGTCCACTTGGGGCCGCCTTTGATGAGGCGAATGGCTTCGGCGTCGAGGGCGGGGTCCACCGAGTTCTTGGCTACGACGTTGGACACGCCCCCCGACTTTTCGACCACGAAGGTCACTTCCACGGTGCCGGAGCTGCCTTTTTGCAGGGCGGCGGTGGGGTACTGCTGGTTTTGCTCCAGGTAGTCGGCGTAGGCCTGCAGGCCGCTGACGGGTACGGCGGGTTTGGCCACGGCATCGTAGATCTGGTCGGCCTGGGTTTTGGGGTATTTGAGCTTCTGCTGGGCGTGGGCGGCCGACACTACGGCGGTACTCAGGGCAAGCAGCAGAGCCAGGCGGCGAGCGGTGGAAAGCATAAGGCAGGGGTTAGGACGAACAGCTCAGGCGCAGACAAAGACCGCACCAGCTCAGAAACGGACATTTTCCAGTACGCATTGCGGCCGAATTCGGTAGTTTTGACGGTATGCAACCTGACGAAACCTCTACCGCGCACAATTCTTCCCGGGCCCCCGAGCCCGTTGGTCTGTATCCGCATGCCCGCCGGGTCGGCAATCTGCTGTTTCTCTCCGGCGTAGGCCCGCGGCAGCGGGGCCAGAAAGCCATTCCCGGCGTCGAGCTGTCGGAAGATAACAAAATCCTGCGCTACGACTTTGAAAGCCAGTGCCACGCCGTGTTTCAGAACGTGCGCTACATTCTGGAGGAGGCTGGCTCGCGCTGGGAAGACCTGGTGGATGTGACGGTGTTTCTGACCAATATGAAGGACGATTTTGCCACCTACAACCGGCTCTACGCCGAGTATTTTCAGTCGAACCAGCCCTGCCGTACCACGGTCGAAATCAACTGCCTGCCCACGCCCATTGCTATTGAGCTAAAATGCATAGCCGTGGTGAGTGAGGTACATTAAAAACTCTTTAATCCCTTATCTTTAGGGTCGATGAAAAAAGCTATACCCTTCGTATTCGCTACGCTATTCGGTTTTGAGCAGGCCAGCGCCCAAACTGCCCAACCCGATACGCTCCGTGTCATTGGCCTGAGTGAAGTAGTAGTTTCGGCTAACCGCGTGCAGGAGCGCAAAGCCGACATTCCGCAGCAGATAGACGTGCTGCGCGCCGCCCAGATTCGGCTGCAGAACCCGATGAACACCGCCGACGCGCTGACCAACACCGGGCAGGTGTTTGTGCAGAAGTCGCAGTTTGGCGGCGGCAGCCCGGTTATTCGCGGCTTCGAGGCCAATAAGATTCTGCTCGTTGTGGACGGCGTGCGGATGAACAACGCCATTTACCGGGCCGGCCACCTGCAGAACATTCTCAGCACCGATGCCAACAGCGTCGACCGGATTGAGGTGCTCAGCGGCGCGGGCTCGGTGCTGTATGGCACCGACGCGCTGGGCGGCGTTATCAGCATTCTGACCAAAAACCCGCTGCTGGCCGACAGCACCACGGCGGGCAGCCAGCCGCGGGTGCGCACCAGCAACCTGCTGCGCTATGGCACGGCGGCCCGGGAGAAAACGGCCCACACCGATATCAGCCTGGGCTGGGCGAAGTTTGGCTCGCTCACCAGCATCACCGCCTCCGACTTCGACGACCTGCGCAAGGGCCGCCGCGGCTATAAGTCGTTTCCCGGCTTCGGCGAAAACCTGCGCTACGTGGAGCGGCAGGACGGCAAGGATGTAGTGGTAGAAAACGACAACGTGAACATTCAGCGGCAGTCGGGCTACCGGCAGCTGTCGGTGCTGCAAAAGTTTCTCTACAAGCCCAGCGCCGCCCAGCAGCACACCGTCAACGTGCAGTATTCCACTACCTCGAACGTGCCCCGCTACGACCGGCTGCAAACCTACCGCAACGGCTCTTTGCGTTACGCCGAGTGGAACTACGGGCCCGAGAAGCGCTTTTTTGCCAGCTACCAGTTCCAGTATTCGCGGCCCACGCTGCTCTTCGATATGGTGCGCTTCACGCCCGCCGTACAAAAGGTGAACGAAAGCCGCCTGGTGCGCGACTTCGGCAAAGACCTGCGCGACGAAAACCTGGAGGAAGTGCGCATTGGCTCGCTCAACCTGGATTTGTTCAAACAGATCGGGCGGCACGAGCTGCGCTACGGGGCCGAGGCCACCCACAACAAAGTGGAAAGCGTGGGCCGCCGCGTCAACATCGTAAACGGGGCCACCACCGGCATTGCCACGCGCTACCCCAACGGCTCGACCTACGCCACGACCGGTGTGTATGCCTCCCACAACTGGGAAATCACGCCCCAGCTGATCTTGTCCGACGGGCTGCGCTTCAGCACCGTGAAGCTGAAAGCCAACTTCAACCCCGAGTTTTTCAAGTCCAGCCTGCTGAACTCCGACCAGAAGTCGTCGTCATTGAATGGCAACGTGGGCTTGGTGTGGATGATGCCCGCCGGCTTCCGGGTTAGCGGCCTGCTCTCAACCGGCTTCCGCAACCCCAACCTAGATGACGTGGGCAAAACCTTCGAGCAAAACAACGGCACGCTCATTATCCCGAACACCAGCCTGAAGCCCGAGCAGATTTTCTACCGCGAAGCCGAGCTGTCGAACACCATTGAGGGCAAGCTGCACGTGGCCGTAACCGGCTTCTACAGCACCCTGACCGATGCCATTGTGGTGCGGCCCTTCGCGGCCCCCGACGGCTCGACTACGGCCGTCTACAACGGCACTACCTTCACCACGGTAGCTAACACCAACACCGGCAAAGCCCGCGTGTACGGCTTCAGTGGTCGCTTCAACGCCGCCCTGGCCCGCCACTTTACCACCCAGGCCACCGTGACCTACACCAAGGGCCGCGACCTGAGCACCGATGTACCGCTGGACCACATTCCGCCGCTGCACGGTCGTGGGGCCGTGACCTACCAGAACCGGAAGCTCACGGCGGAGGCCTCGGTGCTGTTCAACGGCCGCAAGGGAGTGGCCGAGTACAGCCCCTCGGGCGAAGACAACCTGATTCAGAACACGCCGGTGGGCGCTTTGGGCTGGCAAACCTTTAACCTGCGCACTACCTACCAGGTAACCAAGGGCTGGAGCGTGCAGTCGGGTCTGGAAAACATACTGGACCAGAGCTACCGGCCGTTTGCCTCGGGCATCAATGCCGCGGGCCGCAATTTCTACCTGACCGTGCGGTTTGAGTACTAAGCGGGAGGCACGCTAACTTGTGGGGAGGGTGAGAGTGTTACTTTTGACGCTCTCACCCTCTTTTGCATCGTGTCCGTCCCGTCGTCCGCCACCTTCCGCCCGCTTGCCGTTGCTCCGGCTGAGCTATTCACCGAAAACCACGCTGCGCACGCTGCTCAGGAGCGCTACTACGCCGGCCGTCATCGCCTGGTGGCGTGGGTGCGGGTAGTGGCCTTTGGGACCAGCGTGGCGGCCGTGTGGTGGTTGTTTTCGCAGGACCGGCTGCCAATGGCACTGGCCGTGGTTGGGCTGGCGTACGTGGTGTTTCTGCTGCTGGTGCGCTGGCATACGGCCGTGGGCTACCAGCGGGAGCATTACCGGCTGCTGGCCCAGCTCAACCAGGACGAGCTGGCCCGGCTGGAAGGCAAGCTCACGGGCTTCGATGCCGGCACACGCTACCTCGACCCCGCCCACCCCTACACCGCCGACCTCGACGTATTTGGCCCGCACTCCCTGTACCAGCTGCTGAACCGCGCCACTTCGCGCCTGGGCCACGACTGGCTGGCCGGCTGGCTGCTGAACGGGGTGGCGTCCGACGTGGTGGAGCTGCGCCAGCAGGCCGTAGCCGAGCTGGCGCCCGACGTGGCCTGGCAGCAGGAGTGGCAGGCCCGGGCCAAGCACTATCCCAAACAGGATACCGACCCGCGCCGCTTCACCGAGTGGCTCCGGCAGCCCGATTTCTTCCGGGGCAAAGTCTGGCTGAAGGTGCTGCTAGTGCTGTTGCCACCCCTGGCGGTGGCAAGCATCGTGCTGTGGCTTACGGGCTACTCAGGGCAGCCGGCGCTGCTGGCCGTACTGGCGCTGGGCACACTGAATGCCATATTTCGTCGGGAACGGGCCGAGTATTTCCGTCACAGCAGCTCCATGCGCGACGCCCTGCGCGCCTACCGGGCCCAACTGGCCTGGTTTGAAGCCTGCGACTGGCGCGCGCCTCGTCTGCGCGAGTTGCACGCCACGCTGCACGCCGGCACCGGCCAGCAGCCCGCCTCGGTGCTTATTGGTCAGCTGACACGCATTACGGGTTTCTTTTCCATTCGGGAAAGCGCGCTGTTTGCCGTGGTGGCCAACCATGTTCTGCTCTGGGACTTGTGGTGCATGTGGCTATTGGAACGCTGGAAAAACCGCCTCGGCGGCCAGCTCGACGCTATGCTGGAAGTAGGAGCCGAGCTGGAGGCCCTGGTCAGCCTGGCTGGGTTTCAGGCTGCCAACCCCCGCTACGCCGTGCCGGAGCTGAGCACCACGCCCCTGGAAGTAACGGCCGAAGCCATGGGCCACCCGCTTATTTTCACCCGCCAGCGCATCAGCAACAACTTCAGCATGATGGGCGCGGGGCACACGGGCATCATCACGGGCTCGAATATGTCGGGCAAAAGCACTTTTCTGCGCACCGTGGGCCTGAATATGGTGCTGGCCCAGGCCGGGGCCGTGGTCTGCGCCGAAGCGTTTCGGGTGGCTCCGGCCCAGGTGTACACGGCCATGCGCACCCAGGACAACCTAGCCGAGAGCACCTCGTCGTTTTATGCCGAGCTGAAGCGCCTGCGGCTGCTGCTGGAGCTGACGGCCACGGGCCAGCCGGTTTTCTACCTGCTCGATGAGATTCTGAAGGGTACCAACTCCCGCGACCGGCACCGCGGCGCCCAGGCCCTGGTTCGGCAGCTGCACCAGCGCCCGGCCAGCGGCCTGGTCAGCACCCACGATCTGGAGCTGGCCGCTATGGCCGAAGAACTGCCCGGCGCCGTAACCAACTACAGCTTCAACAGCACCATCGAGGGCGACGAAATCCGCTTCGACTACCACCTCACGCCCGGTGCGTGCCGCGAGTTCAACGCCAGCAAGCTGATGCAGTTGATGGGCATAGACGTGCAATTGTGAGCTGGCGAAATGGTGAGTTCTTTGTTCTGTCGTATACTCAGCCATTCCCCTCCAACGCTCTGCCGGAGCTTCCGTAAGTACTAATCCTGCCCCGTAGAGCGCAGTAAAGTGAGGGTTCTGGCGGGCCAGAACGACAACCTCACCATTTTATCATCTCACAACCTCTCCATACGTGTACATCCGGGAAAATCTTCGTTGGCGTGTTATCTGGAAATATGCCTGGCGTAGCGTCCTGCTCTTCACGCTGTATTCGCTGTTCCTGTGCTTTCTGTACGCCTACGTGGGGCTGCAGTTTATTGCCATTCCCTGGCAGCCGGTAGCCACGCTGGGCATTGCCGTGTCGTTCTATATCGGCTTCAAGAACAACGGCTCCTACGACCGTTTCTGGGAAGGCCGGCAGCTGTGGGGCGGCGTCGTGAATGCCAGCCGCACCTGGGCCATCAAGGCCCTGGAGTTTGTGACCTCGATTGTGGATGCGCCTAACGTGGATGCCCCCGCGGCCAGCGCCCTGGAGCTCAGCCACCGGCACCGGCAGCTGATTTACCGCCACATTGCCTGGTGCAATGCCCTGCGCATCCATCTGCGCCGCCAGCCCGAGCTATGGGACGACGAAGTAGCCCCGTTTCTGGAACCGGAAGAATCGGAGGTGATGCGGCGCAAGCAGAATCCGCCGGCTCACCTGGTGCGGCAGCAGGCGGCCGAGCTGCGCATCCTGCGCGAGGAGCGGGGCCTGCTCAACGACTTCCAGCATGTGTCGATGGTCGAAACGCTGGAGCAGCTCTACAATCTGCAGGGCGGCTGTGAGCGAATCAAGAACACGCCCTTTCCGCGGCAGTACGCCTTTTTCAGCTACGTGTTTGTGTGGCTGTTCATTGCCCTGCTGCCCCTGGGCCTGCTGGGTGAATTTTCCAAGCTCGGGCCCACGCACGTCTGGCTCACGGTGCCTTTCTCGGTGCTCGTTTCCTGGGTTTTCAACACCATCGAAATAGTGGGGCACACGAGCGAGAATCCGTTCGACAACCTGATGAACGACGTACCCATGACGGCCCTGTGCCGCAGCATTGAAATCGACCTGCGCGAGATGCTCGGCGAAACCGATCTGCCTTCCCGCCTCGACCCCATCGACGATATTCTGTACTAGGCTCTCAGGTCAGCTGATAGGCTGATACATAGATAGGTAGGTATATAGCGGTGCCGGTGTGGGTGGTTGGTACTGCAGGCCGGACGGTTTCACAAGGGCCATTAGTCGGCAGATTGGCCTTTCCGGCTGGCTACGGTTGAGCTAGCCCTCCTTTTCGTGCTCTGGCTACGTTAATTGTATTTATCTAATTACAGGTTTAGAAGTGAAACTATTGACTTAAAAATGAGTGTCTTACGATTAAAATATTTTAATCATCGGCATAGACCAATCGGGTTGCCAGCCGTATTTAAACGACCGTTCGTTCTTCCGCCCGGTGGCCCGGATTCCCTTGTTTCGTCTGGCCCGCCCCGCCTGCCTGTTTTGTTGCCGCCCTGTTTGTCTTGTGCCCCCAAACCCCGCCAACCATTCTTGAACAGTACCCATGGAAGTGTATCGTGAGATTTTGCCGGAAAGCTACCTTCTCATTCTGGCCGACGACGTACCCAGCTCAACCGATCAGGAAGATGACGCGCTGGACCGGGCCCTGAGCCGGGCCACCCGCAGCGGCAAGTCCAGCATCTGGGTCGACTGCAGCCACCTGCACCATCTACCCCCGGATGCGGCCGAGCTGCTTACCTACTACTACCATAAGCTGAGCCGCCACGGCATGAGCCTGATTTTGTGCCACCTCAGCGACGATATCCGGCAGGAGCTGCTGGGCCTGGCCCCGACCCTAAACGTGCCCATCGTGCCCACGCTGCTCGACGCGGAGAAGTACTGCCAGCAGCACGTAAACATGCCCCGCCCGCAGTCGGATGCCGCGTAAGCCCAGCGCCGGCGTTGCCTTGGCAGAAGCCTTGCTACCCCGTGTGGCAGGGCTTCTGGCGTAGATACGGGAGGGCAAGAAGCCCTAAAGCCCGGCGGAGCTACAAAATTGTGGGATGGTATCCGGTTGAATGCCAGGAATAAACAAGGTAAACGCCCAGGGCAGCGGTAAGTATTGCCAACAGGGCTTACCTTGCCCGCCGTATAAGCAGCCAGGCTGGCCCCCGCCCCGATAGAACGCCGCAATGAACGAGCACACCCGAAAAATCCATTATTTCTTCTTTGGACAGGATTTTTCCGATGGGCTGCGCATCACCTTTGCCATTCTGCTGCCGGCGCTGGTGTTTTCCCAGCTGCAGCAGTTCGAAATCGGCCTTACGCTCTCCACCGGGGCCGTGTGTATCAGCATCACCGACTTGCCCGGCCCCATTGAGCACAAGCGCAACGGCATGCTGGCCGGCTGCGTGTGCGTGTTTCTGGTAGCCGTTCTCACGGGCCTGGTGCAGTATTCCAACTGGCTGCTGGGCCTGGAAGTAGCCACGCTGAGCTTCGTCTTTACCATGCTGCTGGTGTACGGCGCCCGGGCCGGGGCCGTGGGCTCGGCGGCCCTGCTCATCATGATTCTGATGATGGACCAGCCCCGCACGCCGGCCCAGGTGCTGCCCTACGCCGGGCTGGTGCTGGCCGGGGGCGTGTGGTACATGGTGCTGAGTATGCTGCTGCACCAGGTGCGGCCCCACCGGGCGGCCCGGCAGGCGCTGGCCGAGTGCATTCACGCCATATCCGGGTTTCTGACCATCAAAGCCGACTTCTACACCCTCGAAACCAACCTGGAAGGCGACTACCGGCGACTGGTGGCCCAGCAGGTGGTGGTGAGCGAAAAGCAGGATGCCGTGCGCGAGGTGCTGTTTCGCAGCCGCCAGATCAGCAGCGAATCGACCACGCGGGGGCGGCGGCTGGTGGTCACGTTTATCGACGTGGTAGATCTGTACGAGCACATCACGGCCACGTACTACGACTATGCGGCCCTGCGCACTCAGTTTGGGCACACCGGTATTCTGGCCGATGTGGCCCGCATGATTCGGCACATGGCCGTGGAGCTGGACCACATCGGGGCTGCCATTCAGGCCAACCGGCCCTACACCACCCGCGCCAACCTCAAAGGCCAGCTCGAAGACCTGAAAGTACGTATCGACGCCATCGGGGAAGAAGGCAGCGCCGGCAGCAACCTGGTGCTGAAGAAAATCCTGGTGAACCTGCGCAATCTGACCCAGCGCGTAAACGACATTCTCAACTACTTCGACGAAGCCCGGGCCAGCACCCGCGGCGGCCGGGAGCTTGAGGTGTCGCGCTTCGTGTCGAAGAATGAGTATGAGCTGAAGGCCATCCGGGATAACCTGACGTTCAACTCCTCCGTGTTTCGCCACGCCATCCGGATGACGCTGGCCTGCTCGGTGGGGTTTGTGGCCTCCAAGCTGCTGTTTCCGGGCTCCCACAGCTACTGGATTCTGATGACCACCACCTACATGCTCAAGCCCGGCTTCAGCCTGACCAAGGAGCGCAACTATCAGCGCGTGCTGGGCACCCTGGCCGGCGGCGCCATCGGGGTGCTGATTTTGTGGCTGATACCCAACCAGACCGTGCAGTTTGCGTGCATGGTGGTGCTCATGGTTATTTCCTACAGCTTCCAGCGCACCAACTACATCATCACCGTCACCTGCCTCACGCCCTTTATCCTGATTATGTTCAGCCTGCTGGGCGTGGGCTACTTGGGCGTCATCGAGGAGCGCGTAGTCGATACGCTGGTGGGCTGTGCCATTGCGTTTTCGGCCGGCTACCTGCTGTTCCCGAAGTGGGAGTCGGAGCAGTTGCAGGATTTCATGCGCGACGTGCTGCGGGCCAACCTGAAGTACCTGCACAAGCTGGCCGAAAGCATTGCCGGCGTCAGCTTCCGTCAGACCGACTACAACTTGGTGCGCAAGGAGGTTTACGTTAGCTCGGCCAACCTGTCGGCCGCTTTTCAGCGTATGCTCTCCGAGCCCAAAAGTACCCAGCGCAGCAGCAACGAAGTGCACGATTTTGTGGTGCTGAACCACATTCTGGCTTCCAATATTGCCTCTATCACCTCGGCGGCCGGCGGCCAGTCGTTGGTACCTACTATCCGCAAGCCGCTGCGCATGGCCCTGGTCACGCTGGGCCGCAGCCTGAAAAAGCTGGAGCCCGACGCCCCGGAGCCGCCCACCGATTTTCTGGCCGTGGAGCCCGATGCTTTCCCCAAACAGGTGCTGACGCCGGAGGAAAACCTGCTGCGCGAACAGCTGGAGTTTATTCAGAAGGTCAGCAACGACATCGGCAAAACCACCGACGCCATTCTGGTGCGGTAGGGCGTTGCTACAGGCCGTGGTCGAAGGCGAACTGCAAGAGGGCGGCCATGTTGGGCAGCTCCAGCTTGTGCATAATGTTGCGCCGGTGCGTGCCCACCGTAAACTCCGACAACGACAACCGGTCGGCTATGTCGCGGGTGGTGAGGCCGGCCCGGATGAGGCCCACAACCTCCCGCTCACGGGTAGAAAGGCGGTGCAGGCGCAACAATGGCTCAGTAGCGGCGCCTGACGCGGGGGGCTTGAGGCGGGAAAGCTGCGGAAATACCCGGTTGCCGGCATGCACGCTGCGAATGGCGGCCAGCAGTTGCTCGGCATCGGCCGACTTGGCCAGAAACCCATGGGCACCGGCCGCGGCCACCCGCTCAATCAGCTCGGGGGCGGCGGCCGTGCTAAAGACCAGCACCCGCAGCTGGGGCCAGCGCTGCTGCAGCAGCGGCAGCACCGTCAGCCCATCGGGACCGGGAATATGCAGATCGAGCAGCAGCACGTTGGCGGGCAGGGGCAGGGGGGCCCGCTCCAGCCAATCGAGCAGGGCGTCGCCGGAAGCCAGCTGGTCTACTACCATCATATCGGTTTGCCCCGCCAGCAGCAAAGCCAGGCTCTGCGTCAGCATCAGGTGGTCGTCAACGATAAGCAGCCTACAAGAGTCTGGATTCATACGGGGGAGAAAAGTCCTAGAAAGAAAGCGGAATTCAATTGCAATTAACAAGGAATTCGGACGACAATGCTGGTGCCCTGCGAAGAACTGTCGATGTGGACCTGGCCCCGCAGGTAATCGACGCGCGCCTGCACCCCGCGCAGGCCAATACCGGCGCCGGCCATGGTCTGCCGAAAGCCCTTGCCGTTGTCCTCCACCAGGATTTCCAGCTCGGCCGAGTGGCGCAGCAGCTGCACCGAAACCTCCGTGGCCTTGGAGTGGCGGATGGCATTATTCAGCAGCTCGGCCGCAATGCGGTAGGCCGCCTGCTGCACGGCATTGGGTAATTTATCCAGCTCCGCGTCGCAGTAGGTTTGCACCACGGGGCTGCCGTAGATGTTGTGCAGCTCGCCCAGGGCCGTTATCGACTCGGCCAGGGTGCCCAGCCCCGGCTCGGTGGGCAGCAGTACGTGGCTGTAGGTTCGCACTTCGTCGCGCAGGTGGCGCAGCAGCAGCTCGGTGTGGTGGGCTACGGCGGTAGCATCGGGCGAGCTGGCCAGCGCCTCCCGCATGGCCTGGCCCTGCCAGGCCATGTGCAGGGCCGCCAGATTGGGGCCCAGCGCGTCGTGCAGCTCCCGGGCCAGTTGGGCGCGCTCTTCCTCCTGGGCCGCAATCAGGCGGGCACTCTGAGCATTGCGCTGGCGCAGCTGACGGATGCGCAGCTTCTCATTGTGGCGCAGCGTGTGCCGAAACCGGCCCGTGAGCAGCGCACTGAGCACCAGTAGCTCCAGTACCAGGCCCCAGGCCAGAGCATTGGGCTTCACCAGGTTAAAGTTGGTCAGGCCCATGTGGTTGAGCCAGAACAGCATGAAGCCGATGAAAAAGAAGAAGTAGGTGAGGGCGTAATACGCGGCCAGGTTGCGGCGCCGCGAAAGCAAAACGGCCAGCAGCGCCACCCAGCCATACACAAACACCGTGAGCAGCAGCACTTCCCGAATGCCGTTGAGCACGGCCGGATACAGGGTGCCCGAGCGCACCGCCAGCGGAAACAGCAGCGCGTAGATGACCACAAACCCGGCCCCCGTGCCCGCCACCCAGTTGCCGACGCGGTAGAGACGCGGCCAGCCGGCCCGCAGCCGCAAAAAGGCCTGCATGATGCGCACACCGCAGGCCGCGGCCAGCAGCAAAAAGTTGAACTGCCCCGTCGACCATACCAGGTGGTAAATGGACGTGGGCAGCACCCAGGCATCGAACCCGTCTTCCATCAGCAGGAAAAGCGTTACGCACAGCACGTAGAGCACATACCAGATATGGATACGGTCGCGCAGGAAGGCAAACAGCACCAAGTTGAACAACGCGCTGCTCGTGTAGAAGCCCAGCAGCCAGATCCAGTGGCGGGTGAAGGGTGCGCTTACTTCCGAGGCCAGAAACTGCTCGGTCGTTTCGATGTAGGTGGGCAGGTACAGGGCCCCGGCGAAGTGGTCGACGCGCAGGTAGAGCACGGCCCGCTGGCCGGCTTCGAGCAGAAAGGGAAAGCTGAGCGAGCGGGCCGGGAAGGGACGTTGGTCGGCGGGCTGCCAGGAGCTGGCCACTACCTGCCGAAACTCTTGCTCGCCCTGGGGCCGGAAGTAAAGCCGGGCGCTGTCGGTGAAGTTGTAAATGCTCCACACATAGCGGCTGCGCTCCACGCCCGTATTGGCCACGGCAATGCGCACCCATACGCGCTGGTGCAGAAAGCCCAGGCTCAGGGCCTTGTGCCAGCGGCCGGTCTGGAAGGCGCCGGCCCGCCAGAGGCTGTCGGCGCGCTCGGGGCTGGCCGGCACCTCGAAGGGCTCGGTGTAGTAGCGGTACACTTCCGAGACGTGCCGGTGGTTTTCGCCCTGCAGATACAGCGTGTCGAGTACCGTTTGGGCTTCCTCGCCGGCCGGCTGAGCCAGACTACGCGCCGAAAGCCCAACCACCAGGGCGCAAAGCACCAGCAGGCGAAGCACGAGAGAAAATGGAATACGCAATGGGGGTTGGCTAAATTCTATAATACCTGCTATGTACTTGCCTGACGACAAATGCGTTGCACAGCTCCGCGCCGGCCCGCAGGTGACCCGGCGCCTACCCGGGCACTACTGGCGTGGGGCTGGAAGAAGGATGTCGTCCGGTTAGGAAGAACGCAACAAGCGCGGATAAGGGGCCTTACTCGTAGTATTCGTACTGATACTGGTAGAAAACCGGCTTGGCGCTGCGGGCATCGGTGGTTTCACCCTTGAGCAGCCCACTGGGCAGGTACGAAAACACCGAATAAGCAGCTTGGGCCGGGGCCGAGCCGGCCCGCAGGCTGCCTTGCCGGCCAATAAGCTGCCCCAGGGAGTTGTAGGTGTAATGCACCACGTTCCGGATAAGATGCCGCTGTGCCCCGACCTCCACCGGCGTGGTGATTTCCTGCCGAACCAGCCGGTTTTTCTGGTCGTAGTCGTGGCGGCGCTGGGGGTGCAGGGCCTCGCCCTGGCGCAGGGTGGCCAGGGCTTGCTCCGGGTTGGGAAAGGCGGGAATATCGACTGAATGCCGGGTCGGGCGGGCTTTAGCCGTGGCAGGCAGCGTCAGATTACCGCTTTCCACCAGGGCGCCGCGCCGATGAATCAGGTAGTGGGCCTGCGAGCTGGTCGGTCGCTGATTCCCGTTGTAAAAGCAGGTAATGCTCAGCACCGTGTCGGGGTGGGGCACCAGGCGCAGGCTGCGCTGATAGTACTGCGGATACACGTACTGACTCACCGTCAGGGCCTGCCCCCGGATTTCGGTCAGCACCGTGTCGGCGCTCCGGTACAGCTGCTTCTCGCTAACAATGGTGCGGGTGCCGTTTGCCAGGAGTACTTCCTGCTGCCCGCGCTGCAAGGCCGGGTTGTAAGTGTTGATAACGGTGTAGGGCCGAGTGGCCGACGGGTATTCGACCAGCCCCGTGCACTGGCCCTGGTTGTTGTAGCTCCACTGCCGCCGCACCTTGGTGCGGCTGGTGCCCACCTGCAGCCAGCGGCCCTGCCGGTCCACGGCCTGGTACTCGACGGTGTCCTGGGCGTTGCCGTCCTGGTCGAGGCGGATTTTCAGTACCGAGCGCACCTTGTTACGGACGTACAGGTGGCGCGTGGCCGAGTCGGGCTCCGTTTTGATGGAGCCATCGGAGTCGACCGGAATGCTGGGCTGCATCATGATCTGCCGGGCGCTCTGGGAAGGGGAGGGTTGCGGCCGGGAGTAGCCCTGCCACTGGGTTTGCTCCCAGAGCCGGGCCCGGAACTGGGACTGCACCTGGAACTGGGACTGCGCATGGCTCGCCTGAGCAGCAAGCAAGCCCAGGAAAAGGGCAGATAGTAGAACAACGCGCATGGCTGGTGGGGTTATGGGCTAAACGACTATAAGATAACGCTCTAAAACCAGGGCCCCAAACACAAAACAGGCCCTACCGGCTAAAGTAGGGCCTGCGCGGCAGATTAACTATCGGGCCTATTTGGCGGCCTGCGTTTCGGGCTTTAGCGTGCGGCCCAGCCACTCGAAGAACACCCGATTCCAGAGCACCGCATTCTGGGGCTTCTGAATCCAGTGGCCCTCATTGGGGAAGTACAGAAAGCGGCTCGGAATGCCGCGCAGCTGGGCCGAGCCGAAGGCTTCCATGCCCTGGCCCTCCGGCACGCGGAAGTCCTTGCCGCCGTGAATCACCAGGATTGGCGTGTCCCACTTGCCCACGAACTGCTGGGGATTAAACTCGGTATAGCTCTTGTGCTGCGGCATTTCCCAGGGCGCGGCCCCGATGTCGTGCTTGGCAAAGAACATTTCCTCGGTGCTGGGGTACCAGCTCGTCAGGTTGAACAGGCCAGCGTGGGCAATAAAGGTCTTGAAACGACCCTGATGGTGGCCCGCCAGGTAATACACTGAAAAGCCGCCGTAGGAAGCCCCTACGCAGCCGCGCCGGTCCTTGTCCACAAACGGCTCCTTGCTCACCTCGTCGATGGCCGAGAGGTAGTCGCGGATGGGCTGCCCGCCCCAGTCGCCCGAGATGCTGTTGTTCCACTCGGTGCCGAAGCCCGGCAAACCGCGTCGATTGGGCGCCACGATGATATAGCCGTTGGCAGCCATCAGCTGGAAGTTCCAGCGGTAGCTGAAGCTCTGAGTAATCGGGCTCTGGGGGCCGCCCTGGCAGTAAAGCAGCGTGGGGTATTTCTTGCTCGGGTCAAAGTCGGGCGGGTAGATGACGTAGACCTGCATCTGCTTGCCGTCGGTGGTCGTCACGCGGCGGTTTTCCACCTTGCCCATCTTCAAACCGGCTAGCTCGTCCTTGTTGATGGAGGTCAGCGTGGTTTCCTTGCCGGTCTTCAAGTCGATGCGCACCAGGTCGGCGGGGCTGCTGATGGTGGTCTTGTTGGCTACTGCCTGGTCTTTGCCCACCAGTTCGAAGCTGTTATAGTTCTGGGCACCCTGGGTGAGCTGCTTGATTTTGCCGCCCTTGCTGGGCACCGAGAAAATCTGGTCGGTACCCTGAATGACGCTGGCGAAGTAGATGGTCTTGCCGTCGGCGCTCCAGCGCACGTTGGCCGCCGACTGCTCCGAGCCCTTGGTAATATCCTCGCGCTTCTTGGTTTTGAAGTCGTACACCACAATGCCGTTGCGGTCGGCCTCGAAGCCGGGCGTGGCCATGCTCAGCCAGGCTACTTTGGTGCCGTCGGGCGAGAAAACCGGCTCCACGTCGTAGCCCTCCAGGCCCAGGCTCAGGTTCTCGGTTTTTCCCTCCCGGATGCTGTAGAGGTAGATATCGGAGTTGGTGCTTTCGGCTTCGGCCTTGCCCGTGAGCTTGCGCGAGGTGTAGGCCAGGGTGTAGCCGTCGGGCGAAAAAGCCAGCTGCTCGGAGCCGGCCAGCGGGGGCAGGGGCGCGTCAAACTTCTCGCCGGCCATAGCGTCCTTGCCGTAGCCGGTGGGCTTGCCATCGGCCCCTACGGGCTGGAAAAACACATGGGCCACCTTGTAGTCGTCCCACACGTTCCAGTGGCGGTAGTTCAGATCGTCGATGATGCGGGCGTCGGCTTTGGGCAGGTCGGCGTACCAGTCCTTCACCTCTTTGCCCGTCTTCACATCCTGGGTGTAGAGAATAAAGTTGCCCTTAGGCGCGTATTTGAGGTTGCTGAGGCCTTCCTCCGGAAACTGGCTGAGTTGCTGCTTACCCGAGCCGTCGGCGTTGATAACGTAAAGCTGGTCGGAGCCGCCTTCACCTGAAAGGAACGTCAGCTTACCGTCGGGCCGCCAGTTGAGAGTGTTTTCGGACACGGCGGGCGTGTTGGTCAGCTGCTTCACGCTGCCGCCGGCCACGGGTACCAGGTAAATATCGGCGCTGCCCTTGTTGTCATTCAGGCTGTAGCGCGTCACGGTGAAGGCCACCGTTTTCTGGTCCGGCGACACCTGCATTTCGCCCAGGCGGCCCAGCTGCCAGAGCTTTTCCGGCGTCAGCATGGTTTGTTGGGCCGCGGCAGCCAACGGGAACAGGGCCAGCGCGGTAAGAAGAGGTTTTCTCATTGGGAAACGTGGAAATGGGAATTGGTGCTGCAAGGTAATTGGTAGGGGCTAGTTGTTCGTTGTTAGACGGTTGTCATCCTGAGCCTGCTCAGGATAATAGGCGACAACTGAATGCCGGCCACTAACCAAAACCGAACAACCAAAAACCGCCCTACCTTGCAGCCATGCCCGATTTTCGTCTTCGCGTTTTTCAGTCGGTGGCCCGGCACCTGAGCTTCACCAAAGCGGCCCAGGAGCTGTTCATCACCCAGCCCGCCATTACCAAGCACATCCGGGAGCTGGAGCGTAGCTACGCCCAGCGTTTGTTTGAGCGGCGCGGCAACCGCGTGAGCCTCACCGAAGCCGGCCGCCTGCTCCTGACCCACGCCGACGCCGTCGAAACCCTGCACCAGCAGCTCACCGACCAGCTCCACGGCTTACACGCCGAGGCCGCGGGCCGCCTGCGGCTGGGCGCCAGTACCACGCTGGCCCAGTACGTGCTGCCACCCATTCTGCCCGCGTTCCAGGCCCGCTACCCCAACATTGAGCTGACCCTCTACAACGGCAACTCCGAGCAGATTGCCGAGTCCCTGCTCTACGGCCACGTCGACCTGGGCTTCGTGGAAGGCCAGGTCAAGAACCGCGACCTGCACTACGAGCCTCTGCTGGATGATGAGCTGGTAGCGGTGCGCCGGGCCACGCCGGTGGGGCCACCCGCTACACCCATGCCGCTCCACGAGGCGTTGCGCCACCCGCTGGTGCTGCGGGAGCGGGGTTCTGGTACCCTGGAAGTACTGGAATTCGCCTTGCGGGCCCACAAAATCAAGATGTCCGATTTACGCGTGGCCTTGTATCTGGATAATACCGAGGCCATCAAGTCGTACCTGGAGGCGGCGGCCGACTGCCTGGGCTTTGTCTCGAAGCAGGCCCTGAAAAAGGATATAGAGGCCGGTCGGCTGGAAATTGTGCCGGTGCAGAACCTCACCTTGGCTCGGCAGTTTGAGGCCGTCTGGCTGCAGGGCCAGCCCTTGGCGGTGCCCGCGCGGCGGTTTTTGCTCTATGCGCAGCAGACTTTCAGTCAACCCTAGTATAACCTAAAGTAATACTCGATAATCAATTTTGATTATCGAACGGGGCCCGGGTAGCGTACTTTTGGGGTAGTTATTGCTCTGCCCCACCCATGAAGGTTTCCCACCACCGCGCCCCGCTTCTGCCCCACCCAGAAGCAGCGCACAGCGCTTTTGCCGCTTTCCTGCGGCACCCGCTACCTGCTTTCCCGTCGCTCACGCCTCAGCGGCTGCTTTTTGCCCTGGCGTTGCTCGTGTGCGTGTCGCCGCTGGGCTCTCCGCCGCTGGCCCTGCTACTAGGCCTGGTCGTGGCTCTGGTCATCGGCAACCCGTTTCAGGCCCAGAGCCGGCGCCTAACGGGCAAGCTGCTGCAGTGGTCCGTCATCGGGCTGGGCTTTAGCATGAATGCCCACGCCGCCGTGCAGGCCGGGCAGCAAGGAATCCTGTTCACCATTGCCTCCATTGCGGGCACGCTCACGCTGGGCTACTTCGTGGGGCGCTGGCTGAAGCTGGACCCCAAAACCTCCCACCTCATTGCCAGCGGCACAGCTATTTGCGGCGGCAGCGCCATTGCGGCCGTAGGCCCGGTGCTCAAAGCCAACGAGTCGCAGATGTCGGTGGCACTGGGCGCGGTGTTTATTCTGAATGCCATTGCCCTGTTTGTGTTTCCGCAGCTGGGCCACGCGCTGCACATGAGCCAGACCCAGTTTGGCCTCTGGTGTGCCATTGCCATCCACGATACCAGCTCGGTAGTAGGCGCCGCCAGCCACTACGGCGACCAGGCCCTGCAGATTGCCACCACCGTGAAGCTGGCCCGCGCCCTCTGGATTATTCCCGTAGCGCTGGGTACGGCTTTCCTGTTCAAAACGCCCGGCGCCAAAGTCAAGCTGCCCTATTTCATCCTGGGCTTCATCGGGGCCATGCTGCTCAACACCTACGTGCCGGCTCTGCAGCCGGTGGCGCCCCTGGCCGTGAAGCTGGCCAAAATTGGCCTTACCCTAACGCTGTTTCTCATTGGGGCCGGCCTCTCGGCTCAGGTGCTGCGCTCGGTGGGCGTGCGGCCCTTCGTGCAGGCTGTGCTGCTCTGGCTGACCATTTCCGCAGCTTCGCTCTACGCCATTCTGCACACGGTCAGTTAGGCTTTAGCTCAGTGCTGCTACATGCAAAAGAGGCCGTTCCTGAATAGGAACGGCCTCTTTTTAGTTCTGGTGTTAAGCGCAAAGCCGATTACTTGTCGTCGGCTTTCTTGCGGCCCGAGCCGCTTTGCTTGCCGCCGCCATCCTGCTTGTTGACGGTAGCCCAGGCCCGGCGCTCGGCTTCGTCTTCCGACAGGCCGCGCTTTTCGTAGCCTTCTTCGATATGTTCAGCCTGCCGCTTCTGCTTGTCGGTGTAGGCCGATTTGTCTCCTCTTGGCATGATTGAAAAGTCGTTTTGGTGGAATGAGAAGAGTAGTTCGATTACTCAAAACCTTGTACGCGCCCATTTCAGAGGTGTTATGTCGAGCTTGGGCCAAGTGGAGTTGCGGGCAGAAGCATATCTTCGCCCCATCAATTCCCGCCAACTTTTGCCCCCATGCGCCAGCTCGCCGATATTCCGCACCCGGATGCCAAAATCACGCTCTTTTCCTGGAACGGGAAATACCTCATTAAGCTGGAAAAAGGCCCGTTTGAGCAAACCTACAAGGTGAGTGAAATGGACGTGACCAGTGAAGACGACGTGCGCGCCCTGCTCGACGAGGAGTTTGTGGCCGCCGCTGTACTGCGCTTCACCCAGATGCGCCACGATTTGCAGGCCGCCTTCGAGCGGCACGATATTTATTAACCTGCCGGCCGCTCTGGCCATCGTTTCCCTGACCCTGTTTCAACCATGAAATTTCTCGTTTCCACCTTTCTGCTGGCCTCCCTCTGCTGCTTCTCCGCTTCCCGGGCCAGCGCCCAGCTCTACGAGGCCCGTACCAGTACCGTCAACTTCGAGAAGAAGGAGCGCGACGCGGTGAAAGTGCAGGTAGAAGGCACCGCCGCCTGGACCCGCGACTTCTGGCAATCCTGGCTGAAGGATACCTACAACATCCGGCTGAAAGGGGACGGCGTGTTCGGCGTGGGCAAAAAGGACGTGCTGATGGCCAAGCAGACGCCCGCGTCCAGCGTGTCGGGCAAGCTCATCGACTTCTACTCCATGGTCACCTCGCCCTCGGATACCACGTCGGAGCTGTCGGTTTTTGCCGCTTTCGGCGCCGATACCTTTCTGAATCCGGACAAAACGCCCACCGAATTTGCCGCCCTGCGCAGCATGACCCAGAGCTTTGCCGGTGCGGCCCGCATCAAGGCTTACAAGGAAAAGATTGCCGAAGCGGAAAAGCAGCTCAAGGAAGCGGAAAAGGAGAAGGAGCGCCTGCAAAAGGAAATCACCACGCTGGAAGCCAACACCACCAGCAACCTGGCCCGCATCGAAGCCCTGAAGCAAACCAACATCAGCAACGCGCTAAAAGCCCGCGAAGACTCGGTGAAGCTCATCACCACGGGTCAGCAAATGGAGCTGCGCAAGGTGCAGCTGCAGAAGCGTCGTGACCGTCTGTCGGCTCTGGACCGTAAATAAGCTGCCCGCCACCCGCCGCACCGCTACCTGATTATGGAAAAAGACCAGTCGCCCCTCGATACCCTGCGCCAGCTGAAAGAGTGGCTGGACGCGGGCATCATTACCCAGGCCGAATTCGACACGCTCAAGCAAAAGCTGCTGTTCAGCGAGCCGGCTCCGCCCACTGCTACTGCGGCTCCCACTCCGCCGGTGGCACCACCTCTGGCTCCGCCTGCGCCGCCCACGCCCCCGGCTTTTATTCCGCCCGTGCCGCCCTCCGCGCCCGTGAGCGGCGCCGAAATCGGCACCGAGCCACCCCGGCCCCCGGTGGTGATGACGCCCACTACGCCGCCGGTGGTGCCGCCCCCGCCGCCCGTCACGCCGGTGCCACCCACCGAAACCTATAACTACAGCCGGGAGCGGCCCGCCGAGCCCATCTACACCAACGCTCCCGCGCCCTCGTTTGAAGCCACCGAGCTACCCGACGAACCCGACGAAGCCGCGTATGTAGCGCCCACCCGTAGTCCGCTGTCCACTATTCTAATCGTGGGGGGCATTCTGGCGCTGTTGGCCCTTATTGCCTACCTCACGCTGGGCAATCGTGAGTCGGAGCGCCTGAGCAGCATTAGCCGTACGGCCCAGGACAGCCTGAGCACGACCCCGGAAGAAGGTCCTCAGGCCGAGCAGATTGATCTGCCGCCCGCTGCCGCCCCCGAAACGGTGCGCGTAGCTCCCGTGCTGCCGCCCGCCACTCCGGCCCCGGCCACCGACTCGGTCCAGACCGAGCCTGCCGTGGCGCCGACTCCGGAAGCTGCCCCGGCCGCGCCGCCCGCTGACGACAGCGCCGTGCGCAGCCGTATCGAAAGCACACTTTCGGCTTACTACGAGGATCTGAAAGCGGCCCCGTTCAGTGCCGCTCAGTATTTTTCCCCCACCGTCGAGCGGTTCTACACGCAGCAGAACACCACGCCCGCCGCTATTAATGAGGAGCTGACCAAAAGTCATTTTCCGGAATTCCTGGAGGCTTCTACCCAGATTGAGCCGGGCAGCCTGCAGATAGGGGAGGTGGCCAACGACGGTTCGCGCGTCGTAACCTTCCTGGAGCGGAGCCAGGCGTTCCGCCAGTCGCAGCAGAAGCACCAGCAAACCCGCGCCCAGGTGCGGGTGCGCTTCGATAAGAACTACAAAATCAAATATCTGCGTCAGGAGCGGCTGCTGGAAAATACGTTTACTGACTAGCAGCTTGCCGCCCGTAAGTAAAAGAATAGCTCACGCAACCGGCTTGCGTGAGCTATTTTTGTGTTTTGCTACGTAGTTGCCATGTCCTGTTCATCTGTCTTACGGTCAGTGTATCTGAGTGCCGCCTTGCTCGCGCTAAGTGGTCTGAGTTCCTGTCTGAAGGTTATTAAGCCCGGCAAGCAGTTTGCCGATTACCAGCCCGCCACCATTCCCGACTACGCGCAGCCCGACAACTGGGCCGCCTTGCCCACCCGCCGCGACTCGGCCGACCTCGTGCCGCTGGGCCAGGGCCTGCGCGACAACCAGCCGCAGGCCCTGGCCGACGTGTTCTACGTGCACCCGACGACGTACTACAAGAGCTTCTCTTGGAATGCCGACCTGGCCGATGAGCGCCTCAACCGCTTTACCGACAACAGCACCATCCGGAAGCAGGCCACGGTGTACAATGCGGCGGCCCGCGTTTATGCGCCGCGCTACCGCCAGGCCACGCTCTACTCATTCTTCGACGAGAAGACGCCCAACGGCAAAGAGGCCCTGAACCTGGCGTACTCCGATGTCAAAGCCGCTTTCCAGTACTATCTGGCCCACTATAACCAGGGGCGTCCCATCATCATTGCCGGCCACAGCCAGGGCACCTTCCACGCCACGCGCCTGCTCCACGAGTTCTTCGACAACGACCCCAAGCTGCGCAAGCAGCTCGTGGTGGCTTACCTTATCGGCTTCAAGGTCAAAACCGACGAATACCAAACCCTGCGCCCCTGCCAGGATTCCACTCAAACCGGCTGCTACGTGGGCTGGAACTCCGTGGAATGGGGCAACGAGTACCCTCCCTTCGCTGGCGGCCTGGCCACCAACCCGCTCACCTGGACGCTTGACACCGCCGCCGCTCCGGCGCATCTAAACAAAGGTGGAGTCCCGCTCAGCTTTGCCCGCATCGATACGGCCGTGGTTGGCACCAAAGTTCACAATGGTCTGCTCTGGATCAACGTCCCCAAGCCCATTGGCTACCCCCGCTTCCTGCTGCCCGGCCAGCCCCAGCTGCGCCACTCCTTCCATATTGCTGACTATGCCCTGTTCTACCTGAATCTGCGCCGCAATGCCGTGGCTCGAGTGCAGGCGTACACCGCCCAGCCCCAACGCCCGTAAAGCTCCCGTATGAAGAATATCAATTGGCCCCGTTTCTTGATTGGCCTGCTGTTTTTGCTGTTGCTGGCCGCGCTGGCCAAGAATTTAATTGGTGGTGCGAGTCGTAGGAAGAATTCTCATCCGGCTACACAGAGCCATTAACTGATTCTGCCTTCCAGGAACATATCAAATACTTTCCGGAAGTGACTTAAGTAGCCTGTGGGTCCACTTTGATTGTAGGCTTCGATGTTCGTCCAGAACTTTTCTTCATTGAAGCCAACGAAATCAGTAGCTGCCTGCAAAGCAAAGTTATGCAGCAGATAGGCCACCGAACCGGAATACTTGAGTTGATTATCCCGCTGTTCAGCTGTCCAGGTATCAGGTAAAGCTGATTCAAAAATCGGAGTAGTCCGAATGTCAAGCAGGAACTAATACAGCAAGTATCGGTACGCATTCTTCCTTCTTTCTTCCATAGCTGCTTTTGGAATTGTAAATAACAAAAAGCCCCGCCGACCTAATGCCAGCGGGGCTTTTCTAGTATTGAGCTTAAAGCTTAGGCACCGATGGCCACGCGCTTGAAGTCGGTTACGGTCATGCCTTTCGACGTTTTGTCGAGCAGCTGAGCGATGGTCAGCGAGTTGTCTTTCACGAACTCCTGGTTCAACAGGGTGTTTTCCTTGTAGAACTTGTTCAGCTTGCCCTGAGCGATTTTCTCCAGCATAGCCTCGGGCTTGCCTTCGGCACGCGCCTGCTCTTTGCCGATTTCGATTTCGCGCTCGGTGATGGACGAATCCACACCGTCTTTGTCAACGGCAACGGGCTTCATGGCTACGATCTGCATAGCTACGTCGCGACCTACGGCGGCGGTGTCGGCACCACCTACGTTCTTCAGGCCCACGAGTACGCCTTTCTTGCTATCCGAGTGGATATAAGAAGCTACTTTCTCAGCGGTGAGCGTAGCGTAGGTCAGGTCCAGCTTTTCGCCGATTTTGCCCATCAGGTCGGTGATGTGCTCCTGAATGCTCAGGCCATCTTCTTCCTTGGTGGAAAGCAGGTCTTCTTTGGTAGCAGCGTTGGTGCGCACGGCAGCATCCAGAATGCGCTGTACCAGCTCGCGGAAGTTGGCAACCTTGGCTACCGACTCCGTTTCGCAAGCCAGAGCTACCAGCTTGCCTGAAGTGCCATCTTCGCTTACGGCTACGGCTACAAAGCCTTCCGACGTTTCGTTGTCAGCACGCTTGTCAGCAATTTTCTGACCCTGCTTACGCAGAATGTCACGCGCAGCTTCGAAGTCGCCATTGGCTTCGGTCAGCGCTTTTTTGCAATCCATCATGCCTGCACCGGTCATGGTGCGGAGCTTGTTCACGTCTGCGGCGGTAATTGCGGCCATTCTTGTGAGAGTTAAGAGGGGATGTTATGAGAATAGAACCCGGAAACTGTGAGGTTCTGAATAGACTAGGCAGGAGGGAAGCACCTAAAGAAAAAGGGAACACCGGAGCCGAGTGCTTCGCATGTTCCCCTCTTCTCATTCGGTAGCAGGACTATTCGTCGGCAGCCAATTTCTCTTTGATGCCTTCGTCTTCCGACTGCTTCTTGTCGGCTTCGTCCTTGTCAACTTTGCGCTCCGACAGGCCTTCTTCGATAGCCTTGCTGATGATACCTACGATCAGCGAAATAGACTTCGAGGCGTCGTCGTTAGCAGGGATGGGGAAGTTTACCAGCTCAGGGTTCGAGTTCGTATCGCAGATAGCGAAAACGGGAATGCCGAGTTTCTGGGCTTCTTTAACGGCAATGTGCTCACGCTTGACGTCCACTACGAACAGGGCAGCGGGCAGGCGGCTCAGGTCGGCAATGCCGCCCAGTACACGCTCCAGTTTCTCCCGCTCGCGCGACAGCATCAGACGCTCACGCTTGGCAAGTGCTGCGTAGGCCGTGTTTTCCTTCACCATCTTGTCGATGGTGCTCATTTTCTTCAGCGACTTGCGAACCGTGGCGAAGTTGGTGAGCATGCCACCCAACCACCGGTCGGTAACGAATGGCATTTTCAGGCGCTTGGCCTCTTCGGTAACGATTTCCTGAGCCTGCTTCTTGGTCGCAACGAACATTACTTTCCGACCGCTCTTGGCGATGTTGCGGATAGCAGTGGCGGCTTGCTCCAGCGAAACCAGGGTTTTGTTCAGGTCAATGATATGGATGCCGTTCTTCTCCATGAAGATGTACGGCGCCATTTTGGGGTCCCACTTACGCGTAAGGTGACCAAAGTGGGCACCTGCGTCGAGCAGTTCTTTATACGTGGTGGACTGAGCCATGATAAGGTTCCTCTGGGTTTAGCGTTTCGAGAACTGGAACGAACGACGCGCTTTGCGCTTGCCGAACTTTTTGCGTTCCACCATGCGGGGGTCACGGGTCAGGAAGCCTTCTTTTTTCAGGGCGGGACGCACTTCGGCGTTGTCACCCACGAGGGCTTTCGAGATGGCCAAACGGATGGCTTCAGCCTGAGCCGAGATGCCACCACCGCGCACGTTCACCTTGATATCATACTGGTTGAGCTGCTCAACCGTATTCAAAGGCTGGTTCACGATGTTTTCCAGGAGTTCATTGCCAAAGTAGGCTTTCATTTCCCGGCCGTTGATAGTGATATTCCCTTGCCCGGCTTGCATGTAGATGCGAGCCACCGAGGTTTTTCTTCTACCAGAGGTGTTGGAGATTTCCATTAATGAAAAATTAGAGAAAAAAAGGAAAGCGGATTAGGCTTACAGGTTCTTCAGATCAACAGCGGCGGGCTGCTGAGCTTGGTGGGGATGCTCGGCACCTTCGTACACGAACAGGCTGCGGAACTGCTCACGACCCAGACGGTTGTGGGGCAGCATACCGCGTACGGCGTGCTCGATAACGCGGGTCGAGGATTTCTCCATTACCTCACGCATCGACTTGCGCTTCTGGCCACCTGGGTAGCCGGAGTGCGACACGTAAATTTTTTCGGTCATCTTTTTACCCGTCACGCGCAGTTTGTCGGCGTTGATAACGATAACCGAATCGCCACAATCAGAGTTGGGCGTGAACGAGGGCTTGTGTTTGCCGCGGAGGATGTTGGCAATTTGACTGGACAGACGGCCCAGGGTATTGTCACCAGCATCAATCACGACCCAGCCCTTGTTGGCGTTGGCTTTGTTGACGGACACCGTCTTGAAGCTCAGATGATCCATTGGGGAGTTGAGTAAGCGTTTGAAAATGAGAGAGAACCCAGCGAGGGTTCGGGAAAAACGGACACAAAGTTACCCTTTTTCACTTACTAAGCAAAGGGCTGAACAGAATTATCCGCTTAAAACCCATTCACTTACCTGCTTTAGCCATTTTGGCGGTTGGCTGTTACGGCCGAAATCAGCAGCGTTTGTTCCTAAAAGAGCATTAATGCTTAGCTATACTGTCGGAGAGTATCGACCAGCACCCGGAAATCTTTGGGATAAGGTGCTTCCACAGTGACTTCCTCCCCCCCGAGTCGGGCAAATGTAAGCTTGGCTGCGTGCAGGGCGAAGCGCTTAATAAAGGGCTGCTCTTCCTCGCCGTCCTTCATGTTGAACTTCTTCTTCAACGTCGAGAGGTAGAAGTCTTCCCCGCCGTACACTACGTCGCCCACGATGGGCGCCTGCAGATACATCAGGTGCAGCCGGATCTGGTGCATACGGCCGGTGATGGGCACGCACTGTACCAGCGTGTGGCGGGCGAAGGGCTCGAGCGTAGTGAAGTAAGTTTCGGCGGGCTTGCCCTTGTAAGCCAGCCGCGCCTTGCCTTTGGTCGTGGTTTCGATGCTGCGGTCGACGAGTTTGTTGTCGAACTGGTGCACGCCCCAGGCCACGGCGTGGTAAAGCTTTTTCACCTCGCGGTTCTCAAACTGCATCGATAAGTGGCGGTAGGCCTCCGGGTTCTTGGCCAGGGCTAGCGCCCCCGAGGTTTCCTTGTCGAGGCGGTGGCAGGCCTGCATATCGTCGCTGTACTCGCGGGCCATGCGCAGGATGTTGGGCGCGCCACCCACCCGCTCGTCGAGCGTGGCCAGAAACGGCGGCTTGTTGATGACCACGAAATCGTCGTCCTCGAACAGAATCAGGTCCTTAAAATCGATATTCTTCTTCATAGCGGGCCGCAAAGGTACGCCGAAGACTTGGGAAGCTCAGGCTTCGGGCGCACTAACTTCCACGGCGGCTTTGGGGCTGCGGGGCTTGGCGAGCTTGAACTCCAGGGTAGTACCTACGCCCACCTCGCTATGCACCCGAATCACGGACTTGTGCGCCTCCACAATGTGCTTGCTGATGGCCAGGCCCAGGCCCGAACCCCCTGAGTCGCGGGAGCGGCTTTTATCGATGCGGTAGAATCGCTCGAAAATGCGGTTCTGGTGCTGCTTGGCAATGCCTTCCCCATCGTCGCGCACGGCTACCCGCACCGCTTTGCCAGCCTCTACCAAACTGACGGTGACATGCCCGTTTTCCTTGCCGTATTTAATGGCATTGTCGATCAGGTTGACCAGCACCTGCCGGATGCGGTTGCGGTCGGCCAGCACCAGCAGGGGAGTTGTCGTCAGAGCCGGCGGGAAAAGCTCCAGCGCCACGTGGCGCTGCACCGCTTTCAGCTCTAGTTGCTCGAATATCTCCCGCACCAGTGCCGCCAGGTCAAAGCTGTGCTTGCGCATGCGCACAACGCCCTTTTCCAGCTGCGAAATCGTGACTAAGTCCTGCACCAGGGCATCGAGCGTATCGAGGCTGGTGGCGGCTTTGTTCAGGAACTTCTGCCGCAGGAAATCGTCGTCCATATCACCATCGAGCACGGTGTGCAGAAAGCCCTGGGCCGCAAAAATTGGGGTTTTTAGCTCATGCGACACATCGGCCAGAAACTCGCGGCGCAGTACCTGCAGCCGCTTCAATTCGTCAATTTCCCGCTGCTTGCGCTCAGCCATTTCCAGGATTTCGTCGCGCATGCGCTTCAGCGGCTCGGGCCGAAACAGAAACTTGTTCGACAGCTTCCGGAACTCCTTGCGCTTGATGTTCTCGAGGCCAGCGTAGATATTGTTGATTTCCCGGAAAATCAGGGCCTCAAACGAGAGGTATACCAGCAGAAAGCAGGCCGCCACGGTGATGCCCGTCGCCAGAAAAGCCTGGCGGAAGGGCAGGGTAGGCGCTACCCAGGCAAAGGTGCCCAGCACGCCGGCCACAAGCAGCGCAATCAGACTAGCAATGGTGCGGGACGAGAGGTTCACGCGCGGGAAAGGGTAGATTTCGGGTGATAAAAATACGACTGCCACCCCAGGAAAGGAAGGATGGCAGTCGTGGTACTTCGGTAGGCTTCCGTGGGCCTAGTCGGCGTTGAACTTGTAGCCTACCCCTTTGATGGTCTGGATGTGATGGTCGCCAACTTTCTCCCGGACCTTGCGCACGTGCACGTCCACGGTGCGGGCCAGCACGAAAACGTCGTTGCCCCAGATGTTCTGCAGCAGCTCTTCGCGGCCAAATACCTTGTGGGGCGAGGCGGCCAGGAAAGCCAGCAGCTCAAACTCCTTCTTGGGCAGGGAAATCTTGCGGCCTTCCTGGAACACGGCAAACCCGGTGCGGTCAATCGTCAGCCCATTGATTTCGATGGTCTCCGACACGGCCGACGTGTCGTGGTCACGGCGCACGTAGGCGGCCAGGCGGCTCATCAGGGCCCGGGGCTTGATGGGCTTGGCAATGAAGTCGTCGGCGCCGGCGTCGAAGGCGGCTACTTCCGAAAACTCTTCGGCGCGGGCGGTCAGGAAGATGATGTAGGTTTCCTTGAAGCGACTCATGGCCCGCAGCTGCCGGCAGGTATCGATGCCATCGAGGTGGGGCATCATCACGTCGAGCAGCACGATGTCGGGGCCGAACTGGGGCGCAATTTCCAGGGCTTTGCGGCCGTCGGGGGCGCTGGCCACGAGGTAGCCTTCTTTGCGCAGGTTGTATTCAAGCAGTTCCACGATGTCCGGGTCATCATCAACTACCAGAATCTTGTAGGCGTTGGAGGAAGGAGTAGGGTGCACAGGTCGTGGGGTTTGGGGGTAAAAGAAAATGCGCGAGGACAAAAATACCTCTTGCCGAATGGTGGCGCGTGTTACCTTTTTGTGAACAGGGGCCGTCGGTCGGGCTATCGCCGGCTGGCAGTGCCGGTTCGGAATGAGGCTTTGCAAAAGCAGCGTGGTGCTTTTCTTCGGCCTGGTTTCAGTCAGCGGCATAGCGTGGAGCTTGGTTGAAAAGGTGAGACAAGAGCGTGGGCACTATCGGCAGGGCATAAAAAAAGCGACCCGGGCGGGGTCGCTTTTAGAAACGGAGTCAATTTTTAGCTACCAGGTTCAGCCGGTTTCGCAGGCCCTGGTACTTATACATATCGACCTTCACGGAGCCGACAAACATTTCAGCCTGAAACAAAACCGGGATTTTATTCCGGTCGTCGGAGAGGTAAACCGAAACGGCGTTTTCTCCTTTAAAGATCTTATTCTCGGGCATCTTCGGGACCAGGCGGATGGCGCGAATCACACCGGCCTTGGTTTCGACCGTTTCTTTGCCCTTGTAGGTCACATCCATGTTGAAGACCTCGTCGTCGAAGAAGCCCTGCACCCGGATGACCTCGCCGACTTTGCGGTTGTCGTAGTTGAGCGTGCGCAGGAAATAAAAGCCGCTGACGATGTCCTGAATGTTGTCGGGCGTTTTGAAGGTGCCTTTCTTAGCCGGGTCCTGCTTGCGGCGGGTTTCTACCTGCACCACGTTTTTTTGGTGGTCGAAGTCTATGGTTTCCTTTTTGCGGTAGCTGTTCTCCTCAATGCTAAGGAAAAAACGCTGGGGCAGAATGCTGGTCGTGTCGATGTAGGAGCGCCACGTGTCGCGGATGCGCAGGAAGAAGTCGAAGGAGCCGGTGGTTTTGCCCGTCACGGTGGCTTTGTAGCAGGGCCGGTCGTTCACCTTCTGAATCTCGTCCGACAGCTCCACCGTTGCCTCAGCGGCATTGATCAGGCCGTAGTGCACTTTATAGCGCAGCACTTCTCCCTTGGCGAAGCTGTGATTGGGAACAATACGCTCGGTTTTGGTCGTGTTGAACGACCAGAGTATAGCGCAAAAAGCAAGTAGCAACGGGGAAAACAGGAGCCAGCGACGGTTCATGGAAAACGGCAAAATGGTTTTGGCCGATGCTTATTCAAACGAGATGCCAGCAAAGATACCAGTAACCACAGAAACTACATCGTACTTGGGCAAAAGGAACGAAAATGCTCGTGGAGAGTTCCGCTGCCCTTTTTCAGCCTAGTAATATACGCACAAAAAAAGCCTCCCCGCTTTCGTAGGAAGGCTTTTTCGATGAACGGGGGAGTTTACTCGTCGTCGTCCTCGGCAATCGACTCGTCGGTGGGAATGGCGGCCAGCGCAGCAGCAGGCTCACCCTTCACCATGTCCCGAATCTTCTGCTCGATTTCGTCGGCCAACTCATGGTTGTCGAGCAGAATCTGCTTGACACCTTCACGGCCCTGGCCGAGGCGGTTGCCATTATAGGAGAACCAGGAGCCCGACTTGGCAATGATGCCCATGTCGACGCCCAGGTCGAGAATCTCGCCGACTTTGCTGATGCCTTCGCCGTAGATGATGTCGAACTCAACCACTTTAAACGGTGGCGCTACTTTGTTCTTCACCACCTTCACTTTCGTGCGGTTGCCGGTCACGTTGTCCTTGTCTTCCTTAATCTGGCCGATCCGACGGATGTCGAGACGGACCGAAGCGTAGAATTTCAGGGCGTTACCACCGGTCGTGGTTTCGGGGTTACCGAACATCACACCAATTTTCTCGCGCAGCTGGTTGATAAAGATGCAGCAGCAGCCGGTTTTGTTGATGGTACCGGTGAGCTTCCGCAGGGCCTGGCTCATCAGGCGGGCCTGCAGGCCCATCTTGGAGTCGCCCATGTCGCCTTCCAGTTCGCCTTTGGGCACCAGAGCGGCTACGGAGTCAATAACGATGATGTCGATGGCACCTGAGGAAATCAGGTGGTCGGCTATTTCCAGTGCTTGCTCGCCGTTGTCGGGCTGGGCAATCAGCAGGTTTGTGGTGTCAATACCCAGCTTTTCGGCGTAGGTTTTATCGAAGGCGTGCTCGGCGTCGATGAAGGCAGCAATGCCACCTTTCTTCTGGGCCTCGGCGATGCAGTGCATCGTGAGCGTGGTTTTACCGCTCGATTCCGGACCGTAGATTTCAACGACCCGGCCGCGGGGCAGGCCGCCGATGCCGAGGGCAATGTCAAGACCGAGGGAGCCGGTGCTGATGGCCGGAATATCGACCACGCGCTCGTCGCTCAGCTTCATGACAGTGCCTTTGCCGTAAGCTTTGTCAAGCTTATCCATCGTGAGCTGAAGCGCCTTCATCTTCTCGATGTTGGGATTGACAGCTTTATCAGTGGTGGGTGCAGCCATTGGAATGGGGTTGGGGATAAATGCTTAGGTTTGGTGAATGTAGGCGTTTTGAGCCGCTAAAACAATCCGGGCAGGGCCTTTTACGGCATCCGGACCGGGGTGTTTCTGGCCGGCAATGGGTAACACAACCGGACTATATTTTGTCCCCGCAATGCTAAAAAAATTTGCTGAATTTCGGTCTATCCAGTAATGCTAAAATTTTTGTCAAAGATACTCCCTGATTGCCAGGCAAAACCAGTTTGGTTGGCTTTTATTTCCTTGGTTTTTTTGTTGGCTGCTGGTTCCCAAAGCCGCGCCCAATTGAATAACCGGGCCTTTTACCGGCTCATCGACATCAAGCCCGAGTACGACCAGCAGCTGCGGCTCGACGTCAGCGCCCTGGTGTTTAATAAGGACAACGAGTACTTCAACAAGATTGACGAGGGCCGCACCTACTACGGGACGCAGCTGGCTACCCGCCTGGTGTACTTTCCGAGCCCGAAGTGGCGGCTGGAGGCCGGCGTGTTTCTGCTGAAGGACTTCGGTACCGATAATCTGCGGCAGGTGCGGCCCCTGTTTACGGCCATTTATCAGCACGGTCGGCACCGGCTGCTGCTGGGTAATATCCAGGGTAACGTGCAGCACGGCCTCATCGAACCGTTATTTGACTTCGAGCGGGTGCTGTTCCGGCCGCTGGAAGAAGGCAGCCAGTATCAGTTCACGTCCCGCCGTCTCAAGCTAGATGCCTGGGTTGACTGGCAGCGGCAGCAATACCGCTACAGCGACTTTCAGGAAGAAGTAGCCGGCGGGTTGGCCGCCGAAGCCACCGTGCTGGAAGACTCCCTAGGCTGGCGGGTGGGTATTCCTTTCCAGTTCACGGGCTTTCACCGCGGCGGACAGATTGATACCATTCCTAAGCCGCTGCAAACGTATTTTAACCTGGCCAGTGGCCTGCGGCTGCGCAAAAAGCTGCCATCAGATATATTCCAGGCCGTTACGTTCGATGGCTACGTGACCCAGTTCATCGACTATTCCTTTACGCAGGAGCTGCCGTTCAGCAAGGGCTATGGCCTGTACCTGAATGCCGGCCTGAACACGCGCCTGTCGGACCTGCAGGTGGCCTACTGGAAAGGCAATGGCTTCTTTGCCCCGCTGGGCGGACGCTTATACCCGTCCATTTCCTCCACCGTCAGTGACCCCAGCTATACCGAGCGGCACCGGCAGCTACTGATTCTGCGGGTGCTGAAAGACTACCAGCTGGCCGATAACATCGTGCTGACCACGCGGTTTGAGCCCTTGTATGATCTAGGCAACAAGTCCATTGACTTCTCTTTCGCGATGTACCTGAACTTCAACCAGGACTTTCTGCTCACCACGCTGCGGCGCACGAAGTAGGTCTTGCGTTTAGCGCGGCAGAGCCGCATCAGCGGCCGTGAGGTGGTAGTAGTGAATCTCCGGCTGATTGCGGGTGAGCCACACCCTTGGCCGCGGTGGTAGGCGTCGAAAGCCGGCCCGTTCCGCCACGGCACAGCTGCGAGGGTTGGTAGCGTAGCAGCGAATATCGAGGCGGGTAGCGCTGATGGGCGGGCGGAAGCCAAATGAAGCGGCGGCGGCCAACGCCTCCTGGGCGTAGCCCTGCCCTTCAGCGGCAGTTGAAAGATAGTAGCCGATTTCGGCCGTTACAGCACGCCCCCAGACGGGCTTCAGGCTGATGTCGCCGAAGTATTGGCCGGAGGCGGAATGCCAGATGCCAAATACGAACAAGCGCCGCGTCTGCCAGTCCTGAGTGTAAGCCTGCACGACCTGCCGGGCGTCGGCCAGATTCTGCACGGCGGCCATGCGGGAGGGAAAAGCCGCCAGCAGCCGCGCCCGGTCCTGGTCGATTACGGCAAAGAAGTCCTCGGCATCGGCGGGCGTGTAGGGGCGCAACGTGAGGCGCGGCGTAAGTAGGGGCGTACGGGCGGGGGCTGGGGGCAGCTCAGCAATACTCATAGGGATACGGCCGGAACACCTATGCCTACACGTAGCCGCGCCCGGAAAGTTGGGGTACGGCGGCCCAGGGCTGATAACCTCTCCCGCCAGAGGCCGTTATGTTTCAGAGTGGCCGTGGCCTCTGGCAGCCGGGCGCACGTTGACCTGATCCATCTAAAGCGGGCTGCCACCTTATTCTACCCCAACCAACACCAGCAGTTATGAACAGAAGACTTGAAGGCAAAGTAGCCATTGTGACGGGCGGCGGCGCGGGCATCGGCGAAGCCATTTGTAAGAAATTTGCCAAGGAAGGCGCCCATGTCGTGGTTGTGGGCCTTGCCGAAGACCCCGTAGGCGACGTAGCGGAGGAAATTGTGGCCGCCGGGGGCCGAGCCGTGGCTTTCTCCGGCGACATATCCAGCCAGGCCACGGCCGAAGCCTGCGTGCAGCTGGCCCTCGACCGGTTTGGCAAGCTCGACGTGCTGGTCAACAACGCGGGCGTGTTTCCGGCCACCGACGAACTGGACAAGTACCCGGTGGAAGCATTCGAGTACATGATTAAGCACAACATCTACACCGCGTTTCACATGAGCCGCGCGGCGTTGCCCTACCTGCAGAAAACCCGGGGCAATATCATTTCGGCCGGCTCGGAGGCCGGGCAGATGGGCTCCCCCAACATTACGCCCTACGGTGGCACCAAAGCCTGGGTCATGACCTTTTCCAAGGGCCTGGCCGTAGAGCAGGCCAAGTACGGCGTGCGCGTAAACTGCGTAGGGCCCGGCCCCATCGATACGGCTTGGACGCACAAGGAAACCGGCCCGATGGATAAGAAAATGGAAAAGAACACGGTAGAAGGTGTACCCATGGGCCGCCGCGGTACCCCCGAAGAAGTTGCCAACGTCTACCTGTTCTTGGCTTCGGATGAGGCCAGCTATGTCACGGGCGCTACCTACTTCGTGGACGGCGGCGTGACTTCCTCCAAGAGCCTGTCGGGCGAGGAAGTGCCCAGCGACCTGAAGAAGGAGCCCGCCGGTGAGCTGGTGTTGGCGCATTCCCAGGATGGCCACGCCGAAATCAGGCCCCAGGATGCCGGGCGAATGAGTAGTTAGGCGTTGTCTGAACTCTGAGCCAACAAAAAAGCCACCCGGGTTCGGGTGGCTTTTTCGTTGCCGGAAAGCAATGCTTTTACTTTTTCAGGGCAACGCTGGTGCTCAGGTGCGGATGTTTGTACTGCACCGGGCTGCCCAGGGACTGCTGGGTGCGCATCACGTTCACGAGGCGGGCCGTTTCGTTGAAGTATTCCAGGCGACGAATCAACATTTCCTTAAGCAGCACGCGGCCTTCGGGCGTGCGCATAAACGCGCGCTTATCTTCCAGAATGCGCTGCATGACGGCTTCGGTCTGGGCTTTGTGCTGGGCATATTGCTCGTCAAACTCGGCCAGCCGGGCCAGGCCCTCGGTAGTAAGCCGGTAGCTGGCGCCGCCCTCGTTCAGGACTTCGCAGAGCACATATACTTCCAGGGGCAGCGAAATTTCCAGGGGCGTCGTGCGCAAATCAAGGCCGGCCCGCAGCGCGTCGAGAATGATGTCGATGTTGCGCTCAAATTGCTGATAGTAGCCGAGAACTTCCACAGGTGAAAAAGTTGATTGTTGACAGTTGATTGTTGGGCGTTAATTGCTGATTGTTGGCGGATACGGTCAATAATTATCAATCAGCAATCAACAACTCTAAAGCAATTCCTTGACGATTTGGTCGATGCTGATGCCTTCGGCTTCGGCCTTGAAGTTGCGCACCAGGCGGTGGCGCAGAATCGGGAGGGCAATGGCCTTCACGTCCTCAATATCGGGCGAATACTTGCCGTTGAGCAGGGCGTTGCACTTGGCTCCCACAATAAGGTGCTGCGAGGCCCGCGGCCCGGCGCCCCACTCCAGGAGCTGGCTCACGCGCGGAGCGGCCCGGTCGGTGTTGGGGCGGGTTTTGTGTACCAGGCTCACGGCATATTCCACCACGTTGTCGGCCACGGGTACGCGGCGCACCAAGTGCTGGAAGGCCTGAATATCGTCGGAATGCAAGATCTTGTTCACGCTCGGCTTGGTGTCCGAAGTCGTGTTCTTGACAATCTGCAGCTCGGCCTCGTAGCTGGGGTAGCCCAATTCGATGTTGAACATGAACCGGTCGAGCTGGGCTTCGGGCAGCGGGTAGGTGCCTTCCTGCTCAATCGGGTTCTGGGTGGCCAGCACGAAGAAGGGGCGCTCCAACGGATACCGTTTGCCGGCTACCGTCACCGAGTATTCCTGCATACTTTCCAGCAAGGCGGCCTGGGTTTTGGGCGGTGTCCGGTTGATTTCGTCGGCCAGCACGATGTTGGCAAACACGGGGCCTTTCACAAACTGGAAGTCGCGCTGCTGGTTCATCGTTTCCGAGCCCACGATGTCGGAGGGCATCAGGTCGGGCGTGAACTGAATCCGGTTGAACGACAGGTCGAGCGAGTCGGCAATAGTCTGAATCAGCAGGGTTTTGGCCAGGCCCGGCACGCCCACCAGCAGACAGTGGCCCTGGGAGAAAACGGCCGTCAGCACCAGCCGGACGACTTCATCCTGCCCGATAATGACCTTGCCGATTTCCTGGCGCAGCGTGCGGTAAGAGGCGGCCAGCGCGTCGGCGGCTTCCTTATCAGAAGAGAAAGTGCGCATGTAGGAGTGAAATGGTGGTTTAGTGAATTAGTAATTTAGCGACTTAGTGAGTTGTCGTTCCGCTGGCGCAATGCTGCGCGGTTTGAACCTAGAACTCACTAAGTCGCTAAATCACCAACTCACTACTTAGTAAACCGCGTCGAGCAGCTTGCAGTCGGCGTACTGGGGGTCGACCTCGAGGTAAACCGAGCCGCGGTTTTTTAGAAACCACTCGTCCAGCGCCTTGTTTTTCTTTTCGTTCAGGGCCGCCTGCGAGATTTTCTGGTAGTCGTCCTTCAGGTTGGCCTGGTGAGGCGGCGTGTTCGACTTCAGCCAGATGATGCGCATGGCGTCCTTGCCGTCGTCGGTGCGGTAGGGAAGGGGTGGGGTGATGTGGCCCACCTTCATGGTATCGATGGTGAAGAAAATAGCCGGGTCGAGCTTGTCGAGGGGCAGGTAGGAGCCACCATCCTGGCGGTTGGCCAGCAAGCCGCCGTTACCGCTGGTCTGCTTATCGTCGGAATTGTCTTTGGCTGCCTTGGCAAACGTAACGCTGTCGGCCAGAATCCGCTTGCGCAGCTTGGCAAGCTGGGTAGCGGCCTCATTCACGTCGTTGCCACCGGCGGCGGGCTTGAGCAGAATGTGGCGCGTGCTGTAGCTGTCGCCTTTGCGCTCGATAAGCTGAATCAGGTGAAAGCCGAACTGCGACTCTACGATGGGCGAGAGTTGGCCGGGCTCCAGGCGCAAAGCAGCGGCCTCGTACTCGGGCACCAACTCCTTGCGCTTGAAAAAGCCCAGGTAACCGCCCTGCGCCCCGGAGCCAGGGTCTTCGGAAAACTGCTTGGCCAGCGTCTCAAAGCTTTCCCCGGCCTGAATCCGGGCGCGCAGGTCGTTGAGCTTGGCGACGGTTTCCTGCTTGGCTTTGGGGTTCACCTGGGCCAGCTTCACAATCTGACCTACTTCCACTTCGGTCGAGAAATAGGGCAGGCTGTCTTTGGGAATGCGGCTGAAGTACTGGCGCACCTCGCGCGGCGTCACGGAGACTTTGCCGGCAATGGTTTCCTGCATCTTCTGCTGAATCAGCTGCTCTTTTACCTGGGGCCGCAGGTCGTCCTTGAGCTGCTTGATGGGCTTGTTGTAGTACTCCTCCAGCTTTTTCTCCGAGCCGATCTGCTGCACGAAGTACGCCATGCGGCGGTCCAGCTCATTTTTCACCTGGGCGTCTTCCACCACCACCGAGTCGGTTTCGGCTTTGGCCAGCATCAGCTTGTTGAGCACGATGCTCTGCAGGATTTTGCAGCGCAGATCCGGCGGCAGGGGCTTGCCCTGCGCCTGCTGCACCTGCTGCAGGTAGGCCAGCTCCAGGTCAGAGCGCAGCACAATCTGGTTGTCCACCTTCACGATGATGGCATCCGCCAGCTGCCGGCCCACGGGGCGGCCAATGCCGAGCTGGGCGAAACTAGTAGTAACGGTGCCAGCCAGCAAACCCATGCCAAGCAGGGCCACGCGGGCCGACGAACGAACGAATTGAATCATGGAATCGAAAAGAATAATGCCCGGGGCGGTAGTAGCTGAAGCACTTGCCCGAGCCAGTCGACTTCTGAAACGCAGAAAGTCGCCCGTAAATTTCAACATAAATCCTTTCTCCGGCAAAAACAACGGTTCAGCGGGCCGCTTCCAGCCGGTAAGTAACCTAAGGAGTCGGGGGCGGGGCCGCACGTTGCATGGGGCCGGATAGCAAAAAGAAGCCCCGGGGATGGCCGAGGCTTCTTGCTAGGGCAGCACCAAAAATTCCGGCGCCGTTATTTGGTCACGAGCTTGTCAACTTCACTCTGGTTGACTTTCACCGGGTATTGCTCCCGCAGCTGCGAAATCCACTGCTTCTCCAGGAAGTTCTGGTAGTCGGAAGTAGCTTGGCCGCGGGCTTCGGCCAGCGTCTTGGGGCCGGCGGGCAGCACTTTGTCGATGGTCACGGCGTAGTAGCGGCCGTCTTTGTTGACAGTGTAGGTGCCGGGGCCTTTGCTCATCAGCTCATCCACCACCTTGTTGTCGCCTTTCTGGAAGCTACGCTGCTGAATCTGCACGGCCAGCGGGTTCTGCTCGTTCAGGCTTTCTTCCAGGGCCGAGGGGCTGGTGCTAATCATCGACAGCAGCGCCGAGCCATCAGCCGAAGCCGCTTTGCTGGTCGTAGTCTTGATGCGGCGGGCTGGTACCCCGGCTTTGTTGGTGAAGTAGTTTTTCACGCTGTTGGCCCGGGCGGCGGCCAACGTGGCGGCTTCACCACGCTTGGTGCGGCCCGTGACGGTCAGCGTCAGCGTCGTATCGGTTTGCAGGCGGCTGGCCAGGCGGTCCAGATTGGCCCAGTTGGCTTTGATAACGGCGGACTTGCCGGCCAGGAACACGACCGTCGGGGGGACAACGCGCTTTACTTCGTAGCGGCCGGCCTTGAGCTGGGTCTGGGCCTGATTCAACAGTTGGGGCGTGGCGGCGCTGATAACGGTGCCCTGCACGCGGGGCTCCCACTGGTATTTGCTCTGGTTGTCGGCAAAGAACTTCTGCAGGCCCACGGTGTCCTCAATGGCCTTGGACCACACTTTCTCGTCCATCAGTTGGAACAAGAGAATACCGTCGCGGTACTCTTTTACCAGCATGCGGTAGTCTTCGTACTTGGTTTCCAGGTTGGCCTTCTCGAAGTCGGTCAGCGTCTGGTCCACGTACTGGTCGTAGAGCTGCTGCATGGTGAAGCGCGGGTCGGCTCCGGCCTTAGCGCGCTGGTTCTGCTGCACGTAGGCCAGGAAATCCTTCACTGGGTAGGCTTTGCCCTTGATGGTAAACAGCGGCGCGTTGCCGTCCGGGGTCTTGCTGGCCTTCGTAGCCGGTGCCGGTGCCGTGTACTTGAAGCGGCCGTTCACCAGCGACGTGTCGGCTTTGGCAAAGGCGTAGTCCTTGCCGGCCTGGTTTTCGGTGAACTGATTTTCGGTGCGGATGCGCTTGAGGAAGGCCGTGCGGTTCAGTTCCGAGCGGGAATCCTTGGATACTTTGCTCTTGAGCGAGGCTTCCATGTCCTCAAACTTGGGCACGGGCTGCTTTTCCACCAGCTTGATGAGGTGCCAGCCGTAGGGCGTCTGCACGGGTGCCGACAGGTCGCCGGGCTTCTGTAGCTTGAAGGCCGCTTCCTCGAAAGACGGAATCATGCGGCCGGTGCCGAAGGGTGGCAGCTCGCCGCCATTGGCCGCCGAGCCGGCATCTTCCGAAAACTGGGCTACCAGCTTGTCCCAGGACTCGTTGCGCTGCAGGCGGCTGTAGATTTCGTCAATCTTTTTCTTGGCCGTCACCGAGTCGGCCTTGGGCATGCCGGGCGTGGCCCGAATCATGAGGTGGGCCACTTTGATTTCGCCCTGGGCCGTACGCACATCGTTCACCTTGATGATGTGGTAGCCAAAGCGGGTGCGCACCGGCGGCGACACCTCGCCCACCTTGGTGCGGTAGGCCGCCGACTCGAAGGGGTACACCATCTGCATGGCCGTGAAGTAGCCCAGCTTGCCGCCGTTGTCGCGGGCCGAAGGGTCTTCGGAAGTTTCGGCCGCCACTTTATTGAAGTCTTCGCCGCCGGTTACCCGCTGGCGCAGAGCCATAATCTTGTTGTAAGCGGCCAGCGTATCGGCCGGGGAAGCGTCGGGCGCCAGGCGCAGCAGAATGTGGGAGGCGCTTACCTCCTTGCTCATCCGGTCGTAGGCCTCGCGCACCAGCTGGTCGGTTACGCTTTTCTCCGTGAGGTAGGGCTGGGCCAGCTGCTGCTTGTAGCCCTCCAGCTCACGCTTGAAGGCCTGGGTGGTATCGAGGCCGCGCTGCTCGGCTTCCAGCACCTTCAGCTTGAAGTTGGTGTACAGGTCCAGGTATTCCTGCACGCTGGGCCGGGTGCCGAACTCCGGCGCCGAGCCATTGTTTTTGCGGTACACGTAGGCAAACTCCCCGGCGGGCACCTCGTGGGTGCCAAGCGTTTCAACAATGGGTTGTTTGGCCGTGGTAGTCGATTTGGTAGTCTGGCAGCCAGCGGCCAGCAGTGCAGCGGCCAGCGGGCCGGCGTACAAAATGCGTTTGTGCATACAAAAAATAAGATACTACAAAGCGTACAGCCATCGTAACACGTTAGGACGGAGGGCTGACTGACGCAATTTTACGCATTTTTTTCGGCCCGCCGCTGCCGACTTTGCCTGGTAGTGGGCATAAAAAAAGCACTTCGGGAGGGAAGTGCTTTTTTCGGTGGGTTTCAGGCTCACACGATACGCTTATACAGCCGACAGACGTTGTGGTCCCCGGTGGTGGTAAACTCCACGCGGTCCATAATGCGGTTGACGAGCGTCATGCCCACGCCGCCTTTTTTGCCGATGCGGATGTGTTCCTGCAGGTCGGGCTCCTTGTAGAGCGAGGGCTGGTAGGAAGATTTGCTGTCGTCCTCGATTTCAATCTCGAAAACCTGCTTATCGACGCCCAGGCGCAGGTTCAGGAACTGCGACTCATCTTCGTGGTTGGCGTGGATAATCAGGTTAGCAACGACCTCGTCGACGGCCAGGATAATCTGGTTCAACTGCAAATCCGACAGGGCGTAAGCCGCCAGGTAGGCGCTTACAAAATCGCGCACTACTTTCAGGTTATGGCGGCTGCAACTGATACGGATTGCGTTTTTCATTCCCTCCTGTACTCCTGGCTTAGAGAGCGGTGGCTTCGGCCTCCGACGGCACGATGGTCATCAGAGCGTCGAGGCCCAGAATCTCGAACACGTTATGCACTTTCTCCTGCATGTTGAAGAATACCAGCTTTACGTTGGCATCCTGAAAACGCTGCAAATGAGAGATAAAAACGCCCAGGCCCGCGGAAGAAATATAATTCAGGCGCTGGCAGTCGATCAGCACTTTCTTGTAATCCAGCACTTCGGGCTTGGTCAGCTCGCTGTCCAGCAACACGGACGAGCTGGCGTCCAGTTCGCCATCCAGGCTCAGGGTGAGGGTATTCTCGGTAGTTTGTTGATTTATTTTCATGCCTCCACTGTACGTTAGTTAGTTGCTTCTGGTTGAGCTGCTTTGAACTTGATGACCAGCAACGTCTGGTCGTCGTGCATGGGCTGGCCCTTGCTGAACTCGTTCAGGTCGTCCAGGATGTGCTGCTTGATTTCGTCGGCTTCGAGGTAATAGGTATGCTCGAGCTGCTGCTTGAGGCGTTCCTCGCCATACTCTTCCTGGCCCGCCCCGCGCGCTTCCACGATGCCGTCGGTGTAAATCACCATTACGTCGCCGGGGTTGTAGTCGTAGAACTGGTTCTTGATGTGCTTCTCGTAGGAATCGTTGCGGATGATGCCCAGCCCCAGCCCCGCCGTGCGGAAGTACGATACTTCCTCCTTGATGGAATGGTAGTAGAGCGTGTGGCAGTGGCCGGCGCGGGCAAACACGAAGCCCCCGTGCTCGTAATCGACGATATAAAGGGCGGCGGTAATGAAGGACGACTTTTCCAGGCAGTGAGTCAGGGCCTGGTTGGCCATGGCCATAAACTTGCTGGGCACCGGAAACTTCTCCCGCTCGTTCTTGGCCAGCGGGTTTTCCTGCATCAGGGCGTGAAAAATTCCCTTCATCTGCGCCATGTGGAAGGCCGCCGTAATGCCTTTGCCCGACACGTCGCCGATGAGAATGGCGAGGCGTTTGCCGGGCAGATGCAGAAAGTCATAGAAGTCGCCGCCGACTTCCTTGGCCGCCAGAGCGTGGGAGCCGATTTCAAACCAGTTGTCAATCGGCAGATCTTTCGGAATCAGGCTGTCCTGCACCGAAGAGGCGATTTTCAATTCCTCTTTCACCCGCTCGTTCTGGATGGAGGCCGCCACCAGCTGCAGGTTTTCGATGCTGAGCACCGTCTGGCTGGTGAAGGTCTGGAGCATGCCCAGATTTTCCCGGTCGAAGCCCTGGCGCTGCTCCTTCAGCATGTAGAGCGACCCATATTGGCGTTTGGCCGAGCGCATGGGCATCACAATCAGGGAGCCGTAGGGCAGCTCCAGATTGCGGAAGCCACTGCTGTTGGGCAGGTCGTTGTTGAGGTACTCAATCTGACCCAGGTTGTAGTCGGTGAGCAGGACGCGAATGGCCTGCACGTGCTCCTCGCTTACGTTGAAGCGCTGGGCCATGTGCAGCTCGCCCTCGGTTTCGATGTCGAGCCAGGCGGCATCCGCTTCCACGGTCTGAATGGCGGCCTCAAACAGCATCTGGTACACTTCCTCCTCGCTCTGACCTTTCTGAATCAGCTGAGTGAGGCGCTGCAGGCTGAGAATTTCCTCCCGCTTCTGCTCAAACACGCCCGCTGTCGGCAGGTTGAAAAACGTCACGAGCAGGCCCGCCAGGGAGTAGAAGCTGGCGAAGAAGACGGTAAGCAGCAGAAACGCGTGCTGGGGCTCGGGCGCTACCAGCTTGGGGTCCTTGGCAATGCGCAGAAAGTAGATGGTAAAGATGCCCAGGCACAGCAGCAGGGCCAGCTGCAGAAACACGACTTCCCACTTCTGGCGCCGGTTCAGGTAGGCCACCCACTTCTGGTTGCCGCTCAGGTACACGCCAAACACGGCCAGCCCGCCCATAATAAAGTAGGCTACCGGCATGGGTGGCGTCCAGGCAAACAGGCGAAACAGCAGGGTGGTGCCCAGCAGCACTTCAAACCAGAGCCAGTCGCGGCGCAGGCGGGCCGTAGACCGGAACAGGACCAAGGAGCGCCAGGAATAGTTGGTGTAGGCCAGGAAAATGACGAACAGCGCCAGATTAATGGTATAGATACCGGCAAACAGCAGTCGGTCGGTGGTGGGGTGCTCGTACTGAATCAGCCGCTCGGCCAAGTGCAGAGCTACGCACACGGTTGCCAGCACGCCGGGCCCGAGCACCAGGCGCCGCAGCAAACCCACGAAATCGGTGCCCCGCAACGGGTCGGGCTGGCTGCGCTGGTAGATAAACACGCCGGCTACGAAGGCGGCCTGGGCCAGCAGCGTTACCCACTCGGGGGGCAGCCCCACGCGGGCGGCGGCCTCCGGACTGGCTTGCAACAGGGTACTGATAAGCAGTATCAACCAGCTCAGCACGGTGAAGGGCAATACAATAGCTTTCAGCTTCTGTCGGAAGGGCATGAATAGGAATAAAATACGAACGGCGCCGCCGGGCAAACGGCGCCCGCAATGTACCCGCAAGATACAGCCGGATTAACAAATCGGCCTACCGGCTTTTCAGCGGCCGGAATTTCGCCTGCGAAAATGCAAAAAAAGAAGCCAACTGTTCGTCCGGACAGTTGGCTTCCTTATACAAAAACGGACCGGAAAGGTTAGCGGCTGCTGTAGTTGGGCGCTTCCCGGGTTATCTGCACGTCGTGGGGATGACTCTCGCGCAGGCCGGCCCCGGTGATGCGCACCATCTGGGCCTGCTGCAGCTCTTCGATGCTGGCCGCGCCGCAGTAGCCCATGCCGGCCCGCAAACCGCCCGCCAGCTGATACAGCACTTCGCTGGCCGCGCCCTTGAACGGCACCCGGCCCACGATGCCCTCGGGCACCAGCTTCTTCACGTCGTCTTCGGCGTCCTGGAAGTAGCGGTCCTTGGAGCCGTCTTCCATGGCTTCTACCGAACCCATGCCGCGGTACGACTTGTATTTGCGGCCCTCGTAGAGCGTTACTTCACCCGGGGCCTCCTCAGTACCAGCCAGCAAGGAGCCCACCATAATAGAGGAAGCACCGCCGGCCAGGGCCTTCACCGCGTCGCCGCTGAACTTCACGCCGCCGTCAGCAATGAGGGGCACTCCGGTGCCTTCCAGGCCCTTAGCGGCTTCCATCACGGCCGACAGCTGGGGCACGCCGATACCGGCAATAATACGGGTGGTGCAGATAGAGCCGGGGCCTACGCCGACTTTCACGGCATCGGCCCCGGCATCGGCCAGGGCGCGGGCCCCGGCGGCCGTGGCCACGTTGCCGGCAATTACTTCCAGTTTCGGAAAGCGGGCCTTGATGCTGCGCACGGCATCGAGCACGCCTTTGCTGTGGCCATGGGCCGTATCCACGCTCACCACGTCCACACCGGCCTCCACCAGGGCGGCTACGCGGTCCAGCAGGTCGGGGGTGACGCCCACGGCAGCGCCCACGCGCAGACGGCCGAATTCATCCTTGCAGGCATTGGGGCTGCGGCGGCGCTTGCGAATGTCGCGGTAGGTAATCAGGCCCACCAGGCGGCCTTCGGTGTCTACTACGGGCAGCTTTTCTACTTTCGAGTCTTGCAGAATCTCTTCGGCGTGGGCCAGCTCGGTGCCGGCATTGGCCGTGACGAGCTTATCCTTGGTCATGACCTCCGAGACGGGGCGGTCCATGTCCTTCTCGAAGCGCAGGTCGCGGTTGGTCAGGATACCCTTGAGGCGGCGCTGGCCGTCCACGATTGGGATGCCGCCAATCTTGTTGTCGCGCATCAGGCGCTTGGCGTCGCCGAGGGAGGCGTTTTCTTCCAGCGTGAACGGGTCCAGAATCATCCCGCTCTCCGAGCGTTTCACGCGGCGCACCAGCTCGGCCTGGGCCTTGATGCTCATGTTCTTGTGGATGATGCCGATGCCGCCTTCCTGGGCCAGGGCAATGGCCATTTCCGCTTCCGTAACGGTATCCATGGCGGCCGAGACGAACGGCAGCTTCAGGCGGATGTTGCGGGTAAGCTGGGAGCTGGTGTCCGCGTCGCGGGGCAATACCTCCGAGTAGGCAGGTAGCAGCAGGACGTCGTCGTAGGTAAGGGCCTCGAAGGCAATTTTGGGCAGCGCGTTGGCCATGGCAATAAGATGATTAGGTACCGCTTATTGCCGGGTAAAGCTACGAGGAAAAGTTGGGTAAGTGTATGTTAAGCTTTGAGAATGGGCATAATTCAGCCGGTCGGCCAGCATCGGCGGACAGCTAAAACGTTAGAAAAGCCGGCCGGGTAAATACTCAGTAAAGAGTTTAGAATACCTGCTGAACATGGTTATATACAATTTCCTGGCACGGATGGGCCAGGATTTTCAGGCCGGCTTCCGAGAAGCTACCGAGAACCTACAGCGAAGGTAGCCCGAAGGCAGCATCTGGGAGATGTGCTAAAAACGTTTTCGGCTTGCCGGTATGCAGACCAGCCGAAATACGGGAACGATGTAGAGACGTACCCTTGCATCTGGCCGTTGAACGACACTCGTTAGAATGGCGCGGCCGAAGAGACGCAAATATGCGTCTCTGCATCGTTCGGAGGGTTCGTAAGCTAACCTCAAAACTACCCCGGGCGCTTCTTGGTGCCGCGGGTGGCGGGGGCTTCCAGCGGGTTGTCGGGCCAGTGGTGCTTGGGGTAGCGGCCCCGCAAATCCTTGCGCACCTCGAAGTAGCCGGTGGTCCAGAAGCTGCGCAGGTCGCGCGTGACCTGCACCGGCCGCCGCGCCGGCGACAACAGGTGCAGGGTGAGTGGCACTTTGCCGTTGCCGACCGTGGGCGTGTCGAGCAGGCCGAATACTTCCTGCAGGCGCACGGCCAGCACCGGAGCTTCGGGATTAGCGTAGTCGAGGGTGATGTGGGAGCCGCTGGGCACCGTACAGTGGGCAGGGGCCAGCCGGTTCAGCTCCTGCTGCTGGGTCCAGCCTCCGGGTAGCCAGTTCAGTAAGGCCTCGCCCAAGGGCAGGCGGTTTACCTCGGCCATCGTGCGCACCCCATCCAGATAGGGTCCTAGCCACTCGGGCAAGTCTTCCAGCAGGGCCTCGTCCGACACATCGGGCCACTCGGCCGGGGCCAGGTGGTGGGCAAACGCCAGCCGCTCGCGCACCTGCCGGGCCTCCTCGGACCACGGCAAACGGGCTACGCCACCCAGGCGCAAACCCTCCAGCAGCGCCGCGGCCACGGCCTCGGAGCTTGGCTGGCTCAGCTGGCTTTCGGAGAGCGTAACGGCGCCTAGCCGCCGGATTCGGCGGGCCACCACGCGGCCGGCCGCGGCATCCCAGCGGACTTCCTCCAGGGCCTCAATCAGCGGGGCAAAGTGCTGCTCCAACTCTTCCCGGTCGACGGGGGCGGCCAGGGCAGCCCGAGGGGCGTGGGGTGGGCCGTCGAGGTGGGCAATGGCGAAAAATGGGGTACCCTGGCTGAAATACTCGGCCGGTAAGGCGGCCCGCTGCCCGGTGATGAGGCGCACCCGCTCGGGCGTTTCGCGCTGGGCCAGCCGGTCGGGATAGGCCAGGGCCGCCAGCAGGCCGGCCGCGTCGGGCTCGAGGGCGGTGTCGCGGATGTGGGCACGGTTGCGCAGCACGGCCGCCGCTTCGCGCACCCGGCGCACGGCACCGGCATCGGGCACGAGGCCCGGCAGCGGGGCCCGGCCGGTGCTGAGGGCTTCCACCCGCAGGCGCAGGTCGGGTGGGGCCGGGGTGCCGTCGGGCAGGCGCAGGATGTCGCGCTCGGTGAGCAAGGCCGCCAGGGCGCAGGCGGTGGCGCCGTGCCCCACTTCCTTGCCCCGAATCACGAGGTGGCCCAGGCGCGGAATCAGGCCCAGTCCGGCCAGGGCCCGGCCGTGCGGCGTTGGCTGACCTTCTTTGCTCAGGGCCCCGAGGCGCACCAGCAGCTCGCGGGCCTGAGCCAAAGCGGCCGCGGGCGGGGCATCGAGCCAGCGCAGGGCGGCGGGGTCGTGGGTGCCCCAGAGGGCCAGCTCCAGGGCTAAGCCGCTGAGGTCGGCCGTCAGGATTTCGGGGGGCAGGTGGGCCGGACGCAGGGCGTGTTCGGCTTCGGTCCAGAGCCGGTAGCAGGTGCCGGGCCCCAAGCGGCCGGCCCGGCCCCGGCGCTGGTCGGCGGCGGCCTGGCTGACGGGTACGGTGGCCAGCGTAGTCAGGCCGGTGCGGGGCTCGAACTGCGGCACGCGGGCGTAGCCGCCATCCACCACAATCTGCACGCCCTCGATGGTGAGGCTGGTTTCGGCAATGCTGGTGGCCAGCACAATCTTGCGGCGCCCTCGCGGGGCCGGACGCAGGGCGGCATCCTGCTGCTCGGCGGGCAGCTCGCCGTGCAGCACATGAATATCGGTAGTAGCCGAAACGGCCCCGGCCAGCTTTTCGGCCGTGCGGCGCTGGTCGGCCAGGCCGGGCAAGAATACCAGCACGTCGCCTTCCGCGTGTTTGTGCAGGGCTTCGCGCACCAAAGCCGGGGTGAGGTCGGCCAACCGCTCATTGGGCCGGCTGCCGGCCGCAGCCACCCGGGCCGGCGACAGATACTGGGTGGAAACCGGGTGCAGTAGGCCCGCGCTGCGCACTACCGGCGCTTTCAGCCAAGCCCCGAGCCGCTCGGCTTCCAGCGTGGCACTCATAATGAGCAGGCGCAGGTCGGGGCGGAGCACGGCCTGGGCATCCAGGGCCAGGGCCAGGCCAAGGTCGGCTTGCAGGCTCCGCTCGTGGAACTCATCGAAAAGCACGGCCGCCACGCCTTCCAGGGCGGGGTCGTCCTGGAGCATGCGGGTCAGAATGACTTCGGTGGCTACCTCAATGCGGGTTTGGGCCGAGACGCGGCTTTCGAGGCGGACGCGGTAGCCTACGGTCTGGCCCACCGGCTCGCCCAGGATGCTGGCCATGCGGGCGGCGGCGGCGCGGGCGGCCAGGCGGCGGGGCTCCAGCACGATGATGCGGCCGGTGGGCGGCATCCAGGGGGCGTCGAGCAGGGCCAGGGGCACCACGGTGGTTTTGCCCGCGCCGGGCGGGGCCTGCAGTACGGCGCAGTTGGTAGCAGCCAGCGTGGCGAGCAGCTCGGGCAGGGCCGCGCAAATGGGAAGATCGGGCAGGCGCAAACGGTGAGATAGTGAAAAGGTGAAAAGGTGAGTTTGCTGTGCTGCTACTGTGGACGGCCCTCACCATGTCACCATCTCACTAGTTCCCCAAAATTAGTACACCGGCACTGTGGGGTCGACGCGCACCGACCAGGCGTGGATGCCGCCGCGCAGGTTCAGCAGGTTGCTCAGGCCGTGGCGGTGCTGCAGGAACGAAAGGGCCTGGGCCGAGCGCACGCCGTGGTGGCAGATGAGCACCACGGTCCGGTCGTTAGCCAGCTCTTCCCAGCGCTTCGGAATCTCGCCTAAAGGGATAAGCAGGCTGTCGGGCAGGTGGCAATACTCGTATTCCATGGGCTCCCGCACGTCGAGCAGTTGCAGGTCCTGGCCCTGTTGCAGGCGGGCGTGCAGGTCTTCGGGGGTGATGTCGGGGAGCATAGGGGCAAGAAGCAAAATTGTGGTAGAGCCCGTAAAATTAGCGGGTGTCTGGTTAGCTTTGGCCCGCCCCGGTAGTGCCGGCCCTGTTCTTTTCCTCCGCCGCCAACTCATTTCCTCTTTGCTACATTCCCTCTACGAGTTCTGGACCTCAGCCGCCGGCAATACGCCCCTGGAGTGGGTGGCCGTGCTGACCGGCTTTGCCTGCGTGTGGCTGGCCGCCCGCGAGTCGATCTGGAATTTCCCGGTGGCCATCATCAGCTGTGCCTTGTTTATCGTGGTGTACTACCGCGCTCAGCTGTATTCCGACAGTATGCTGCAGGTCTTTTTCATCCTGATGGGCGTCTACGGCTGGTACGAGTGGCTGTACGGCGGGGCCCGTAAGTCGGCGCTGGTCGTTACCCGCACCCGCCGCTGGGAGTGGGTGGCCGTGGTCCTGGGCATAGCGGCTTTCACGCTCGGGTTCGGCTATTATCTGCAGCACCACACCGATGCCGCCCTGCCGCACTGGGACAGTTTCACAACGGCCGGCAGCATGGGCGCCCAGTATCTGCTGACTCGTAAGCGCCTGGAAAACTGGTTGATATGGATTGTGGTCGATATTATCTACGTGCCGATTCTGTGGTACAAGGATTTGTATGCAGTCAGTGGCCTGTATGCCGTGTACCTGGTGCTGGCCGTGTATGGCTACGTGGAGTGGCGCCGGGCCGCCCGGCTGGCTGCTTCTCCCGTTCCTCTCACTTCCGCCTGATGCTGCGCGTTGCCCTCACCGGCCCCGAATCGACGGGCAAAACCACGCTCAGCCGCCAGCTGGCCGAGCATTACCAGACGACCTGGGCCCCGGAATACGCCCGCGAGTATTTGGAAAAGCACGGCCCGGCCTACACCCTGGAAGACCTGGAGCATATTGCCCGGGGCCAGGTGGCGGCCGAGGAAGCGGCTGCCGCCCAGGCCCGCCGCGTGTTCTTCTGCGACACCGATCTGCTGGTGATTAAGGTCTGGGCTGAACACGCTTTCGGGCAGTGCCCCGAGTGGGTGAAGCACCGGATTCAGCAGCAGCACTACGACCTGGTGTTGCTGCTGGGTATTGAGATTCCCTGGGAAGCCGACCCGCTGCGGGAGCACCCCAACCACCGGCAGTATTTCTATTCCATCTACCACACGGAGCTGAGCAGCCAGATGTCCAATTTCGCCGAAATCAGCGGCTCGCCCCAGGAACGGCTGGAGCAGGCCTGCTTCTACGTGGATGCCCTGCTGGCCGAAAAAAACCGCCCCGCCCCGCTGCCCACCGCAGTTTAAGCGTAGAACCGGGTTTGGCTGAACCAATTTACCGCTATGACCTATTCGCTCGAAAATGACTACTGCCGCATTGGGGTGAACACGCACGGCGCTGAGCTGTGCAGCCTGGTGCGCAAGGATTTGCCCGAAGCTCCCGGGCTGGAGTACATCTGGCCCGCCGAAGCCGCTGTATGGGCCCGGCACGCGCCGGTGCTCTTTCCCATCGTGGGCCGCCTGCCCCAGGATACCTACCGGCACCAGGGCCAGGACTACCAGTTGCCCCAGCACGGCTTTGCCCGGGACCGGGAATTCATGCTGGCCGGGCAAACCGCCGATGAGCTGACCTTCGAGCTGCAAGCCGATGAAGCCAGCCGCGCCCAGTACCCGTTCGAGTTTGTGCTGCGCATCACCTACCAGCTGCGGGCGGCCACGCTCACGGTGCGCTGGCAGGTGCATAATCCCGCCCCGGCCGCCGAGCTGCTGTTCAGCATCGGGGCCCACCCGGCGTTCCGCTGCCCCCTGATGCTGGAGGAGAAGTTCGAGGACTACTTCTTCCACTTCGACCACCCCGTCACGCTGGAGCGGCACCTGCTCGACGGCGGCCTGCTGAACGGCCAGACGGCACCCGTGCTGCGCCAGGAAACCGAAATGCCGCTCACCTACGACCTGTTTGCCCACGACGCGCTGGTGTTTAAGCACTTCGACTTCACCCACCTCACCCTGCGCAGCTTTACCTCCGACCGCAGCGTGCGTATGCGCTTCGACGGGTTTCCCTACCTGGGCCTCTGGACCAAGGGCCCCGGGGCGGCCTTTGTCTGCATCGAGCCCTGGCAGGGTATTGCCGGCAGCGTGGGCGGCCCCACCGAACTGGCCGACAAAGAAGGTATTCTCAGCCTCGGGCCCGGCCAGGAATACCAAGCCGAATACTCGATAACCGTGGGCTGATGACTAGGCCGGCAATACACCGCATCGAGGCCGCCGAAACGTATCCGCTGCGCCACTCAGTGCTGTGGCCCGACAAGCCCTACGACTACGTGCAGGTCGAAAATGACGCGGAAGGCCAGCACTTCGGCGCCTTTGTGGCAGAAGAGCTGGTGGCCGTTATTTCGCTGTTTGTAACAGGGCCCAACGCCCGGTTTCGCAAGTTTGCCACTCACCCGGCCTACCAGCGCCAGGGCATCGGCTCGGAGCTGCTACACCGGGTGATAGAGCAGGCCCGCCAACTGGGAGCCCGCAGCCTGTGGTGCGACGCCCGCCAGGAGGCCACCGAATTTTACCACCGCTTCGGAATGCAGCCGGAAGGAGACGTTTTTTACAAAGGGGACATTCCGTACCGGCGCATGCATCTGGCGCTGTAAGAAGCAGAACTTACGGGTAGACAAAAGCGGCCTTTTCGCTTCCGCGCCACTGGTATCAGCCACGATGCACCAGGGCGGAAGGCAAAAAGGCCGCTTTGTTTGAGAAGGTAAGCTGGCGGCTCAGAGTGTAATGGTTTCCAGGGGCCGGACGGGCACCGACGGGCGGCCGTAATCAGGCTCCCAGTCGTTGATGGGACGGGAGATGCCCGGGGGCAGATCCAGGTCGGGCAGGCCGTCGTCGAGGGGCTCACCGCCGTCATCGTCGCCGTCGGTGTAGGGCGGCTGCTGATAGCGGTGGCGCGGGGCCACGATAAAGTAGGCCAGGATGGCAAAAACCACGAGCGTATAGACGAGGCTGATCATGGCGGAGAGAAAGCTAAAGGCGACGGAAAGAGCAGAGCCGACGGGCTTTGAAAAGGTAACGGAGCGTACCGGGTGGATGTTTTCGGATGCCGTAATTTTTCGCCTATACCCAGCGGCTAGCCTAATATAGTTGATTATCAAGCCAAAGTAAAGCTCTACCGTATTCGATTTGGAACTCCCCGCCGGGCGCTCTAGCTTTGCAGCATAGTTTTAGGGGTGCCCTACCAGCGGCTTGCTGCCGTGGGGCTGAGATCATACCCATTGAACCTGCCCGGGTAATGCCGGCGAAGGGAACAAACGATCCGCGAGCGTGAAAACCCGTTGTGCCGACCCCTGGCGCAGGGCCCGTTCCATTTTTTTCTTTTTTCATCCTTGAAAAATGTATTGGTTTTGGCTGGCGCTGCCTCAGCGCTGGTCTTGCTCATGCCCGCAGCGGCGTGGGCTCAAGGCCCCGTGGCCGGCACCGTAACGGATGCCCGCTCGGGCACAGTTCTGCCCGGCGCCACGGTGCTGCTCGATGGCGCCGTAGTGGGCGCCACAGATGCCGCGGGTAGCTTTGCGGTGCCCGCCGTACCGGCCGGCGCGCACGAGCTGCGCATCACCTTCCTGGGTTACGAGGCCCTGACGCAGCAAGTGCAGGGCCAGCCCGCCGAGCAGCGCCTCACGCTGGGCCTGCAATCTGGCGGCGCCGTGCTGACCGGCGAAGCCCTCGTAACGGCCAGCCGGGCCAATGAGCGCACGGCTACGGCCTACACCAACCTGGGCAAGCAGGACCTGGCCAAGCGCAATTTCGGCCAGGACATTCCCTACCTGCTCGACCAGACGCCCTCCGTGGTGGTGACGTCCGACGCGGGAGCGGGCGTGGGCTACACCGACATCCGCATCCGGGGCACCAGCAACACGGGCATCAACATGACCATCAACGGGGTGCCGCTGAACGATGCGGAGTCGCACGGCTCGTTTCTGGTGAACCTGCCAGATCTGGCCTCCTCGGTGAGCAGCCTGCAGGTGCAGCGCGGCGTGGGTACCAGCCAGAACGGGGGCGCGGCCTTCGGGGCCAGCATCAACATCTCCACCTTCGACAGCCGCCCCGAGGCCTACGCCGAAACCCAGAACACCTACGGCTCCTTTGAGACCTGGAAAAACACTGTGTCGTTTGGCACCGGGCTGCTGGGCGGCCATTTCCTGGTCGATGGGCGCTTGTCGCGCATCGTGTCGGAAGGCTATATGAACCGGGCTTCCTCGGATCTGAAGTCGTACTACCTCTCGGCCGGCTACCAGAGCAAAAACACGCTGCTCAAGTTCATCACCTTCTCGGGGCGCGAGAAAACCTACCAGTCGTGGAACGGCGTGCCCGAGCCCCTGCTCACCGGTAACCGGCAGCTGCTCCAGCAGTTCCTCGACAACGGGGAGCTGACGGAGGCCGATGCCGCCCGGGGCCTGCAGGAAGGCCGCCGCTACAGCTACTACACCTACGACAACCAGACCGACAACTACCAGCAGAACCACTACCAGCTGCATTTGTCGCAGGCCCTGGGCGCCGACTGGAGCCTGGGCGCGGCCCTGCACCTGACGCGGGGCTTTGGGTACTACGAGAGCTACCGGGCCGACCGGAAGCTGGACAACTACGGGCTGCAGGACGTGGTTATCGGCACGGAAACCATTAAGCGCACCAACCTGATTGACCAGAAGTGGCTGGATAACTACTTCTACGGCGGCACCTTCGCCCTGAACTACCAGCCCCGCGCCAACGACAAGCTGCAGGCCACGCTGGGCGGCGCCTGGAACCAGTTCAAGAATGACCACTACGGCGAGGTAATCTGGGCCCAGTATGCCTCCAACGGCGCCAACCGGCACCGCTACTACTTCAACGACGCCACCAAAACCGACTACAATACCTACGCCCGCGCCACCTATCAGGTGCTGCCCCGGCTGGGCATCTACGGCGACGTGCAGGTGCGCCACATCGACTACGCTATTGATGGCGTAGAGTCGAAGCCGGGCGCGGCCGGGGCCGTGAAGGGCAACGTGGACGTGACGACCCGGGCCCGCTACACCTTCTTCAACCCCAAGGCCGGCGCCACGTTCACCCTGGGCGAAGGCCAGCAGCTCTACACCAGCTTTGCCGTGGCCCAGCGCGAGCCGGTGCGGTCTGACTTCACCGACCGCCCCGTTGGCGCGGAAATGCCCAAGGCCGAGCGCCTGCACGATCTGGAGGCCGGCTACCGCATTACCCGGCCCGAGGCCAGCGTGCTGGGCCCCCACACGGCGCTGCGCTTCGAGGCCAACTACTTCTATATGAGCTACCGCAACCAGCTGGTGGCTACCGGGCAGCTCAACGACGTGGGCAGTGCCCTGCGTACCAACGTGGCGCGCAGCTTCCGCACTGGCATCGAGCTGACGGGCTTTGCCTCGGCCAACGACCTGCTCAGCCTGAGTAGCACCCTAACGCTGAGCCGCAACCGGATTCTGAACTTCCGCGAAACGATTTACAACGCCAACTACGAGCCGATAACGGCTTCGGAAGGCCGGGAATCCACTATTTCCTACTCGCCCTCGGTGGTATCGGCGCACACGCTGGAAGGCCAGCCGCTGAAGGGCCTGCGCGTGGCCCTGCTCTACAAAACGGTGGGGGAGCAGTTCCTCGACAATACGGCCAGTGATAACAAGCGCCTGAAGGGCTACCAGGTGCTGGACCTGCGGCTGCGCTACACCATCCGACCCACGTTCGTGAAGGAAATCGAGCTGGGCCTGCTGGTGAACAACCTGCTCAACCGCGAATACGAAGCCAACGGCTACACCTACGGCTACCCCAACGCCGACGGTCAGCAGCAGAATTTCAACTTCTATTTCCCCCAGGCCCCCCGCAATTTCCTGGCCTCGGTTGGCGTGAAGTTTTAATGTGCGAATGTGTTAGAATGTGGGGAATGTGCTAATCGTTTATCATTCTAAGCATTCTGGGCCTGAAGCAGAGACGCGGCACTACGTCCGCTGAAATGTGCCGATCTTTCTAATGTGAAAAGCCCTTTATCGAACTAACGATAAAGGGCTTTCTGGTAAAAGGCAGTTTGCAACTAGCAGAGGACGTGTCCTTGCTTCGTTCCTCGCAAGGACACAAGTTCACAACTTCACCACATTAGCACATTCCCCGCATTCCAACCCATTAAATAATCAGCCGTACGCCGCCCAGCTCAGAAATGTGGTAGGGAAACTGGTTGCCGGGGGAGCCGATGAACATGAAGTTCTTGGGAATATTCCACTTCTCCGACAGCTCCTCAATCAGCTTGGGGCCAAAATGGCCTTCCATGGTCACGAAATCCACCTCAATCTGCTCGTAGGCGCGGTCCAACACCCGGATATCGGTCAGCAGCTCCTGGGGGTAGCTTTCCCCGTCCTTGAGTAGCGTCACGATTTTCAGGCGGGTGGTAAACTCGTTTTCGACCACGTAGGCCATGACTTTGTTCAGGTTCGAGACGTTGTCGCCCTTGGTGAAAAACACGAATTCCTGCTTGTGCAGCTCCCGCAGCTGGCGGCGCACAAACAGCCGACCCAGGCGCGAAAACCGGGAGTGCTTGGTCAGAGAATCAATAGCGGCCAGCCCTAGGTTCAGAATAGCGGTGCGGTTGAGCATGATGTACACCAGGGCCATGGTGGGCAGGAAGTACTGCAGAAACACAATCAGGTAGTCGGGGTGAATCTTGATGTTGCCGTAGAGGGCCACCAGAATGCCGAACAGCGCCAGCGTAACGGTGAAAATGCCCGCGTACACCGGCCGGGGCAGCTTAGGCCGCTTGCGCTTCAGCAGGAAATTGCCGAGAGCAAAGAAGGCCATGACCGCCAGAAACGAAATGGTGTACACCCCCGACAGCGGCCCCAGTTCCCCGTTGGTAATGAACAGCACCGACACGCAGAGCAGGAAAAAGGTAATCAGGATGAGGTAGTTACTGCCGGCCTTGTTTTCCCGCAGGAAGAACTGGGGCAGAATCCGGTCCAGGGTCATGCGCTTCATCAGCCCGCTCACGCCCACGAAGGAGGTCAGTACGGCCCCGCTGAGCACGGCCACCGCATCGACGGAGATGAGCGTGCCCAGCCACCGGCCGCCGGTGGTGGTGCCCAGGTGGGAAAGCAGGGTTTCGGTGTGCTGGCCCACTTCCACCATCGGCAGGACGGCTATGGCCAGAAAGGCAATAACGGGGTTGAAGAAGCTGACCACAAGCCACATGTTGCGCAGAGTTTTGGCAAACACGCCCCGGGCCTGCTCCTCCACAAAATTGGCCGAGCTTTCGAAGCCCGAAATGCCCAGCATGGCCGCGCTGAAGCCGAAGAACAGTGCGTTGATGATGCTGCCGCCCTTCACGGGCAGCCGGAAGTTGAGGTCCAGATTGTCGAGCCCATTCGTGGCCAGAAACCAGATGGCACTGCCCACCAGTAGCGTGAGGGACACCAGGTGCACCAGGAAAATGCCCACCGCCACCTTCGCCGACTCCGAAATGCCCAGAATAGTGAGCACCAAAAACAGGCCCAGCAGCCCCAGCGTAGCCCCGATGATGGGCAGCCCGTGCCAGAGCGTGTGCAGATAGTGCATGGCCTCGGAAGCCGAAATAACGGCCGTGGCCATGTAGGAGAGAATCGTCAGGCAGGCGGCCAGGGCCGCGTTGCGTTTGCTGGTCGTGTTCAGCAGCACGTTGTAGGCCCCGCCGTTCAGGGGCAGGGCGCCCACCACTTCGCCGTAGATGGAGCGGAACAGATAGAGCACCGCGCCCACGATGAGCAGGGCAATCCAGGCGTACTGCCCGGCGTAGGATATGGCTAGGGCCGACACGTACAGGCAGGACGAGGAAATGTCGTTGCCGCAGATGGCCGTGGCTTCCAGCTCGTTTAGCTTTTTTTCGTGACTCATGGGGCAGAAGGGTGGGAAAGAACGGAAGGGTAGTGGGCCCTCTACGGCAGAATGCGCCTTTCGGAAGGGAAAAGCCGCAAATTCTGCCGGGGTGGCTTGGCTGCCAGCAAGGTAAGCCGTTGGGGGCAGAAACTGATTCCGGCCAACATTCCCGCCGAACCAACCCCGCCGGCCGCCTGTTCTGCATTCTGAAACTTCTATCTTTGAGGCTGATTCCCACCCAACCCCCAGCTATGTCTTCCCAAACTGACGTCCTCTCGCCCAAAGCCAAAGCCGAACACCGGAGCGGTTCCCTGAACGCGGCCGGCTTCACCGACTATTACGACATCGACGGCCTGCTCACCGAGGAGCACAAGCTCATCCGCCAGAGCATCCGCGACTTTGTCAAAAAGGAAATCAGCCCCAGCATCGAGAAGTGGGCCCAAGACAATCATTTTCCCTCCGAAATCGTCAAGAAGTTCGGCGACGTGGGCGCTTTTGGCCCCACCATCCCCACCGAGTACGGCGGCGGCGGCCTCGACTACATCAGCTACGGCCTGATTATGCAGGAAATTGAGCGCGGCGACTCCGGCATGCGCTCCACGGCCTCGGTACAGGGCTCGTTGGTGATGTACCCTATTTACGCCTACGGCTCGGAGGAGCAGCGCAAGAAGTACCTGCCCAAGCTGGCTTCGGGCGAGTGGCTCGGCTGCTTCGGCCTTACTGAGCCCGACCACGGCTCGAACCCCGGCGGCATGGTGACGCGCATCGAGGACAAAGGCGACTACTACCTGCTGAACGGCGCCAAGCTCTGGATTTCGAACTCCCCCGAGTGCCAGGTGGCCGTGGTGTGGGCCAAAAACGAGCAGGGCCGCATCAAGGGCCTGATTGTGGAGCGCGGCATGGAAGGCTTTACCACCCCTGAAATTCACAATAAGTGGAGCCTGCGCGCCTCCTGCACCGGCGAACTGGTGTTCGACAACGTGAAGGTGCCCAAGGAAAACCTGCTGCCCAACGTGGAAGGACTGCGCGGCCCCCTCGGCTGCCTCGACTCGGCCCGCTACGGCATTGCCTGGGGCGCCATCGGCGTGGCCATCGACTGCTACGAGTCGGCTTTGAAGTACTCTTTGGAGCGGGAGCAGTTCGGTAAGCCGATTGCCGGCTTTCAGCTGCAGCAGAAAAAGCTGGCCGAAATGATTACCGAAATCACCAAGGCCCAGCTGATGGTGTGGCGCCTGGGCATGCTCAAAAACGAGGGCAAAGCCACCAGCGCCCAGATCAGCATGGCCAAGCGCAACTCCGTGGACATGGCCCTGCACGTAGCCCGCGAAGCTCGCCAGATTCACGGCGGCATGGGCATCACGGGCGAGTATCCCATCATGCGCCACATGATGAACCTGGAGTCGGTGATTACCTACGAAGGCACCCACGACATTCACCTGCTCATCACCGGTGCCGATATTACCGGCATTCAGGCGTTCAAGTAGAATATTTCGACTAGTTTAAAAGGCCGTTTCAGCATTTGGAACGGCCTTTTTTATTGTCCTATGCGGATTCATCTCTGGCAATTTTGCCTGCTTGGTCTACTACCGATAATAGCGGCCTGCTCAACACCCCTGTCAAGGCCGGTGGAAGGCTGGTGGAGTCAAGACCGGCCGGTCCATCCCGCCTGGCCCGCTAGTCGGGTATTGACCTGGGCCGCCCGCCGCCCCCTGGCCTACGATACGCTTGTTCACCAGTTTGTGCGCGAGCTGCTGGCCCAGCGCACCGCTAGGCCTTATGGCCCCGACTCATTGACTACGTTCTATCTGGGCACCACTCTGTTCGAACAGGCTCCCGACCAGCATTCGGCCCGGTGCCCTACTTGCAATAGCCCCAATTTATCGGGGCATCTCCTAGTGCACTTGGTGGCTCAGCACGCGCTAACGCCCGCCGATACGGTGTTTATGCGCCAGCAGCTGCGCGGTGCCGCTGAGGTGCGCCTTACGCCGGGGTTGCTGCCTGGCTACGAGGTAGTGCCCCTCGATACTTTGTGGGCGCTTGACCGACGCTTGGGTCGCCGCCGCCGACTGGAAGCGGCGCGAATCTTGGAAGAACGGTACCATACCGCTGATTTCTTCTGGATAAGTGTGCCCCTCTTCCCCCGCGACCGGCAAACAGTCATCGTCGACATCAGTTACGACTGCGGAGGCTTGTGTGGAGCGGGCACCAGCTATGTCTTGCGTCGGCAGAATAACCGGTGGCGAATCATGCAGCAGATGCAGCGCTGGGTAAGCTAAGCGCCTTACCCAACTCAGCGCCGTTCCAACAAATAAGTAGCCGTACGCACCACGTCCGGGCCCAGCAGTGGGTGTTGCAGGTCAGGGGTGCTGGTTTCGGTTGTTTGCATCTGCACCACCGTCCAGCCCTGGGCGCGCAGCTCGTTGAGCTTTACCAGCAACTGCGCCTGATACTTATAGGCGCCCTTGGTCTTGGTGACCAGCTTCTCCTCGGTAACTTCTCCGGTCGGCGAAATCATAACCAGAATGGGTTTGCCCGCACTACTGTGCATCGACAGCTCCATATACTCGGGCGTGGGTGCGGCTTTGGGATAAAAGGCCCAGCTGACTGCGGCCAGGACTAACAGGACGGGAATTGGCAAAAGCTTTTTCATAGAGACACGATAGAGTATTGGTGAAAAGGTTAGATCTGGCCCAACCAGCTGGCTTCTGAATCTAAGATGCCCATTTCGGTACAACATTTAACGAGGCCGCCCCGCTGCTTCAGTATGCAGAACGGGCTGCTCCATCGACATGACTACCAGTTTAAACGCCTGCTTCCAGACTCAGCGCAAGTCGTCGAAGGCATACTGGGCCCCGCTCCAGAACTCGTCCAGGGCCATCAGACGGGGCTTAAAGAACGAAATCAGCTTGGGCCAGTCTTCCCGGTCGAACATATTGGCGGGCCGGAGCTCCCGGTAGATGCGGCTCAGCGTCTGCCCGTTTTCGTCCACAAACTGCGGCTCCCAGGTCCAGGCCTCGCCCAGACTTTCTTCCAGCATGACTTGCAGCTCGCGGAACTGCTGAAAAAACAGCTCCCGGATGCCCTCGTCGGGGTGAGTAATATCGATGCTGATGGTGGCATGGCGCACATCGGCCCGCAGCCGGAAATAGACGTGCTTCAGGCCGGTTTTGTAGTTAATCCAGTTGGTGGGCACGCCTTCGGCCGAGGGCACGGGGGCCATGTACTGGCCAAACGTGGTCCAGAAAGCCTGGCGCAGCTGGGCCGCTTCGGTTTTGCTATACATTCTGCTACGTGAAGTACTTAAGGGGTAAATAATGCTCCGGCGGCGCTGAGGGCCCGTTTTGCGAACCGCTATTCCTGCTCCGGGGTGCTGACAGGCAGCTCAAAATCCGGGGGAGCATCGGCTTTTTACGGTGCATACCACTCGGGGATGAGGCGAAAAAGTAGAAACCTGCCCACAGTCCCGTAAATTGGCCCCATGACGACTGCTCCCGTTTCTTCCCCCGAGGACCTGATTTTGCTGGAATGCCTGGTGGCTGGCACCACTCACCGCGAAAACCTGAAACAGCACGAGCCCCAGCTCTACGTGGGCCAGGCGCTGCAGCTCACCCGCGAGGCCGACAGCAAGTACGACGACTGGGCCGTGAAAGTGCTGACTACCGCGGCCGAAGGAGCCGTGTGGCTGGGCTACCTGCCCGAAGTGCGCAATGAAACCGTAGCCCGCCTGCTCGATGCCGGCTATGCTCTCTCGGCCCGCCTGGTGCACAAAGCCTGGGAAGACGACTGGCTCTACCTCGAAATAGAGGTGCTGCTGCCCGCCACCACCCGGCTGTAGGCCCGCAATGCTGGCTTAGATGAGGTCCGTGAGGTCGGCTATTTCCTGGCGGGCCTGCTCGATTTCGGGCTCGTCGGCGAAGTTGGCCTGCACCCATTCCGTGAAGCCGCCTACCATTTCGCCCACGGCCTGCCGGCTGCTCATCGGGGCCCGGGTGCCGGCTTCGGCAGCGGGTTCATCGGGTGGCCCGGCCATGAAGTCTTCCAGGCCCAGCGTGGCCAGCACATCCGACACGAACACCAGCCCGCAGACTTGCATGGCCTGGTAGAGCTGCACCAGCTCGGGCATCGTCAGGGTGAGCTGCTCCCCGGCCTGTAATGTGCCCAGCCGTTCCGACATGGCTTCCAGCGTAGCGGTTTGCAGTGCCGGCAACTGCGTCACGGCCTGTAGGAAGGGTTGTTCCGAATCGGTGGGCAGGCTATGCACGAGTAGCACGGCCAGGCGCACCATTTGCAGCTGCGGGTCGTTGAAGCGCACCGTGGCCACCGAGGGCAGCGGCTCGGCAGGGGCGGCTACCATCGCGCTATGCGTGAAAAAGGCGGCCTCAATCTGCAGGCGGTGCTGCCCGAGCTGCCCAGCTACAGCCCGGTCGGTTTCGGCCAGGTGCTGCTCCACCGACGCCAGGAAAGCCTCGCTCAGGTCTATGCAGTAAGCTTTTATGGCCAGAATCTGCTCTTCGGAGACAAACATCTGCTGCCGTACAAACCGCAGTACCGGCTCGGCCAGAGACGTGTCGAGGCCCAGGCGGCCCAGCAGCAGCAGGTCGTATACCTGGTTGGGCTGGGTGCGCAGTATCTCCAGCAGCTGCTCCTGGCTCAGGATAGCGTTGAGCTCAGCCACGGTGGCTGCCGTAATGGGCGTCAGCAGGGCCAGCTGCTGCACCAGCGCCGAATCGGGGCGGCTGAACAGCTCGGCGCAGACCATACCATGCAGAGAAAGGCTGTGGGCCAGCTGGTCGTAGATGTCGGCGGGCAGCTGGGCAAGCCAGGTATCGGAAAGAGAGAAAGTCATCGGTGGGCTAATCAGGCCACAAAGAAGAGAAGAAAGCCTTGCTTACAGGCCACTACCCCGGCGAAATAGGCTGATTGCTAATTTAAATAGTAGAAGGAAGAGAAATAATGCGGCTTTTTACTAAAAATCGGGAGCATTTTCGCCTCCGAAAGCGTTACCTTTATTCAACGCAATACCTGAATATAGCCCCGCTATGCGCGAACCATTCATGACCGGTGGCACTGACCACATGGACTCCGGCGAAAAAGAGATTGATAAGGCGCTGCGCCCGCTCAGCTTCGCCGACTTTACCGGCCAAGCCAAAGTAGTCGACAACCTGCAGATCTTCGTGGGGGCCGCCAAGCAGCGCGGCGAGGCCCTCGACCATGTGCTGCTGCACGGGCCTCCCGGCCTGGGCAAAACCACGTTGTCGCACATCATTGCCAACGAGTTGGGCGCCGGCATCAAGATGACCTCGGGCCCCGTGCTCGATAAGCCTTCGGACCTGGCCGGCCTGCTCACCAATCTGGACCCGCACGACGTGCTGTTCATTGATGAGATTCACCGACTCAACCCCGTGGTGGAAGAGTACCTGTACTCGGCCATGGAGGACTACCGCATCGACATTCTGCTCGACTCGGGCCCGAATGCGCGGTCGGTGCAGATTTCGCTGTCGCCCTTCACGCTCATCGGGGCTACCACGCGCTCCGGCATGCTGACCTCGCCGCTGCGGGCCCGCTTCGGCATTAGCTCCCGGCTGGAATACTACGATGCCAAGCTGCTCACCGACATCGTAATGCGCTCGGCCGAAATCTTGGCCACGCCGATTCACGAGGATGCCGCCTTTGAAATTGCCCGCCGCTCGCGCGGTACCCCACGCATTGCCAACAACCTGCTGCGCCGCACCCGCGACTTTGCCCAGATTAAAGGTACTGGCACCATCACGGTGGACATTGCCCAGTTTGCCCTCAACGCCCTCGACGTGGACGCCCGCGGCCTCGACGATATGGACAAGCGCATCCTGAACACCATCATCGACAAGTTCAAGGGTGGGCCCGTGGGCATCAGCACCATTGCCACGGCCTGCGGCGAGGAAGCCGAAACCATTGAGGAAGTGTACGAGCCCTTCCTGATTCAGGAAGGGTATATCAAGCGCACCTCGCGGGGCCGTGAAGCCACCGAGGCCGCCTACAAGCACCTGGGCAAGCTCATGCCCCAGCACCTGCGCGGCAACTCGCCCGGGGATTTGTTCGGGGCTCCTTCAGAGGAATAGGACGCCATTGTTGTCGTCTGTCATCTTGAGCTTTCAAAGGACTTTCCTCCCCTGAGTGTCAGGCTCGATTAAATGTGAAAAAGCCCTTTTCTGTTAACGCAGGAAGGGGCTTTTCGCGTTGGTAGAACCGGTAGTGGGGTAGAGGAGGAAGGGCGTTCATTGCGCTTCGCTGCACTCAGGATGACAGACGAAAAGGAATGCCGTATTTTTGTAGTCAGCCATTCCCGAAAATATGCTCCCCACTGCCCACTACACTGCTTTCATCAAACGCCGCGCGGCGGAGCTGGGCTTTATGTACTGCGGCATCTCCAAGGCGGAGTTTCTGGAAGAGGAAGCGCCCCGGCTGGAAAACTGGCTGAACCGGAACATGAACGGGCAGATGAGCTACATGGCCAACCACTTCGACAAGCGCCTCGACCCGCGTCTGCTCGTAGATGGAGCCAAATCGGTTATTTCTCTGCTGCTAAACTATTACCCGGCTCCGCAGGATCAGCAGCCCGACGACACGCTCAAGATCAGCAAGTATGCCTACGGCCGCGACTACCACTTTGTCATCAAGGACAAGCTCAAGACGCTGCTGGCCGATATGCAGGCAGAAATAGGGGAGGTAGGCGGCCGGGTGTTCGTGGACTCGGCCCCGGTGATGGATAAGGTGTGGGCTAAGAAAAGCGGCCTGGGCTGGGTGGGCAAAAACTCTAACCTGATAACGCCCGGCGTGGGCAGCTTCTACTTCATTGCCGAGCTTATCGTAGACCTGGAGCTGGACTACGACGGCCCCATCAAAGACTACTGCGGCACCTGCACCAAGTGCATGGATGCCTGCCCGACCGACGCCATTACCAACCCCTACGTGGTAGATGGCAGCAAGTGCATCAGCTACTTCACTATCGAGCTGAAAGACCAGATTCCGCGGGAAGTGGGTGGCAAGTTTGGCAACTGGATGTTTGGCTGCGACATCTGCCAGGACGTGTGCCCCTGGAACCGGTTTGCCAAGCCCCACAGTGAGCCCCAGTTTATACCCCATGCCCAGCTGCCCCACCTGAAGGCCAACGACTGGCAGGAAATAACCCACGAGCTGTTTTCGGAACTGTTCCGGCAGTCGGCGGTAAAGCGCACGGGTTACGAGGGTCTAAAACGAAACATCCGGTTCGTGACAAACGAGCCGGATGCTGTAGATGATAAGCAGGAATAGAAAGCTGCTAGACGGCTGAGGCAAAAACGCGGTTTAGAATGCCTCGGTAGATTTTAGCGAATTGTTGATAGCACCAGGCTTTCAACTCGGCTAACTCCGTCGGGACGAGCATGCGGAAACCTTTGCGCAGCTCTTTCTCAAAAAGAATTTTGTCGAAGCTGACTTTTAGCAGAATGGTTTTAACGTATTCTAGCATCGGTCAAGAGTGTTTTGGGTAGGTTGGGTAGGTTGGTTGGGAGGGGGGCAGGCACTGTATACGAGAGCCGCTGAAAAAGCTGCGGCTGGGAGCATGTTACGGGGTAACTTTATTGAAAGATACAAGAATAAGTTTTGATAGTACAAGCTGGTCATTGCTTTTTAACCCTGACTTAATACAAAAAAAGAACGGCCGGAGCCGTTCTTTGATTTTTGCCTAGAAAGCAGAAAGAGCTACGCGTAGATAAACAAGCTAGCTATCCGGCGCGCTACTGTCTCCGTCATTGGCTCGTCGAAAGCTTCCCTGATGCTCTGCTCGGCTTTCTCCTTGGTGGTCGTCACGACGCCGGTTGCGGTGTCGAGGGGGAAAAGGATAATATCCGTCGTCGTGACAATGGCCTGTTTGACGGCATTCTCATCGGCGTAGACGGGCGCAGTGGGCGCGGTGGTAATATCTTCATCCAGGGGGCTCACCCAGTAGCGCACGTTTGCGCCCAGGGCCCGGCGCATGCCCCGGATATGGGCCGCGTGCCGGGCTTCTACGGCATGAATCCGCAGGGCTGCCTCCAGCAGGTCGTTGTCGGTCATCAGGTTTTCTACCTGGCCTTTGTAGGCCCGCACGCCGGTATCTTCCAGCAATTGGGCCACTTTCAAGAAGGTGCTGAAGTTGCTAAAAACGTCGGCAAACAGGGCAGGCTGGGTGGCGTTTTTGCTGCCCGTGAAGTCAAACTTCGGCTTTTGAGGCACCTCCACGCTCGACTCCCTGAGGGTGCGCTGCAGAAACGTCACGTGGTCCTGCTCGTGCTTGGCAATGGCCTGGATAACAGTTTTGGTCGTGCCCGGAAACACCAGCCCGGAAGCCAGGGCCTGGGTGTAGAAGTCACTTTCCAGGTATTCTAGCGTTAGGGCCAGGCTGAAGGCATCCAGTACCGTGGAGGAGCGCCGACCGTAAGCTTTGGTGAGCACGCCGCTCAGGGCCAGCGGCACGGCGGCAGCTACGGCGCGGCGGCCGTTTTGGCCCAGGCTGGCCAGCACGACCCGGCGCCCACTGATACGCTCAAAGGAATCAGAGTCGACGGCGGCTAGATCAGCAAGTAGTTTCAGAATATTCATGGCAAGTACTGGTCAGGGAGAAGCCCGCTTAAGCGAGTGGCAGCCCGGAAACGTCGATAGTGTAGGGTAAAAAGAACGGGGCGGCTGCCGTAATCACCTGCGCCGGTGTCAGCGCGGGGCCCAGGCCGGCATCGGCTCCGGTGGCGGCTACCACATCGGCGAAAGGATCAATGCCGAGCAGATCGTGGATGAAAGCGGCATGACGCGCTTCTACCGAAGCAATTTTGCCCAGTAAGACCAGCGTGTTCTTGGTCGTAATCAGCTTGGCCGCGCCATTGTAGGCTGCCACGCCCAGGTCTTCGAGCAGCCGTGCGGCTTCGAGCACGCCGGTGCGGGTCGTGAGGGTAAGGGTACTGAAGTTGAACTCGAAAGTTCCGATGGCATTGCCGCCCAGCAGCTGCTTGAAGAACTCGCGGTGAATTACTTCATGGTCGCGCAGGTCGGTGATGGCCGTTAGCTCGGCCGCACTCAGGAAAGCAGGCTTAGCATCCACTATCTTCTGATAGAAGGTCGCCTCCAGCTGCTCCAGCAGGTACACGTAGTTGAGCAGGCCGTTTTCGCCGTCACCAATGCTGATAACAGTGCCCGTATCGGTTGGCTCAATTTTGGGGTCGTCTCCGCAGCCCGCCAGCACCAGCGTAGAAGCCGCTACCGTAGCACCGGCTACGCGAAAAAAAGAGCGGCGCCGCATGGTACGGGCCGGGAAAGAAGAAGAAAAGCCAGACTCAGACATTAGCTAAAAATACGCCAGCGGAAAGGATACAGCCGCCTTCGCGAGAAAGCAGCTTTGACAAAGGTACTCCGATAAACCCGGATGCGCCAAGAACAGGAGCCGGATACGCGCCGCCGGGTTGCATACCCGGTCCGCAGACCCCGGACAAAAAAAAAGGACAGCATTTCTGCTGTCCTTTTTGCTAAGTCAGAATCTGAAAGACCTAGAAGATAGTTGCGCCGTTTCTCACGAACGTGTTGGCAATAGCTGACACGGTCGGCACGTCCAGCGGCTCGTCGAAGGCCTCCGAGAAGGCAGCGGCCGGGAAGTTGAGCGAAGCCAGCGCCGTTTGCAGGTTTACACCCGGCTGAGTGCCGTTTGGACCCTGCACTACGTTGTCTTCGGCGGGGAAGGTGATGCCTGCGGGCGTACCAGCTGGCAAGGAGCCAGCGGCATAGATTGGGGCCGTCTGGGCGGGGGAAGCTCCACCGCCGTCCTGGCCGGAAATCCAGCTCTTGGGCGATGCAGAGGTGTTTGTGGCGTTAGCCGCTACACCAGAAGCCGCGTTGTTGGCCGCGCCAGCCCGGCGCATGGTGCGCAGGCGGGCGGCGTGGCGGGCTTCCACCGAGTGGATATTGAGCGCCGCCGTCAGCACGTCTTTGTTGGAAGCCAGGTAAGGAGCACCGCCTTTGTAGGCTCGCACGCCGGTGTCTTCCAACGACTGAGCTACCGCCAGGAAAATAGCGGGGTTAGTGAACACGCCGGTGAAAGGACCAGTGCCCGAGCCTTTACCACCCGTGTAGTCAAAATCCGAAACTGCGGGAGCCGGAATGACATTGGAGGCGAGTGCTGTCCGCAGGAAGTTCACGTGGTTGTTCTCGTCGGTCCGGATTTTGGTCAGCGACGAGAGGTTGGTGGCGCTGAACAGAGCGCGGAAGGTCGTCTGAGTCGGCGTGATGGCCGTGTTGCCGGTGCCGCTACCCACTACGATAGTACCGTCGCCCTGCAGGGCCAGGTTGTAGAAGTAGGCTTCCAGGTATTCCAGCTTCAGGGCAAACCGGAGCACGTCGGTAACGGACGGGGCCGAGGTGGTCTGAGCGTAGGCTTTGTTGAAGATGGCCGTCAGGGCCAGCGGCAGAGTAGCCGCCGTCATTTTTTTGCCGAAGCCGGTCAGGTGTTTGAACACTTGACGGCGAGAATCGAAGCGTTCGAAAACCTCGGGGTCAGTTTTCTCGATTTCGGAGAGGATATGGAAGAAGTTCATACGAAAGGCGAAGTTTAGATAGGAGAAAGTGGCGACAGCGCCTTATACAAGACCCGAAACGTTGAGCTTGGAGCCCTCTTTCAGAAACAGGTTGGCCGTGGCCACTACCTCAGCGGGCGTCTTAGAGATTTCCAGACCGTCGGTGCCGATGCGCACCACGTCGGAATCTACAAACGAGCCTTCCGATACCAAGTCCCGGATCAGGGCCGCGTGCCGGGCTTCCACCGAAACGATTTTGCCGGCGGCCACCAGGTAGTTCAGGCCCGCGGTGTCGGTCGCAATAAAGCGGCCGGCGCCGTTGTAGGCAGCTACGCCCAGGTCCTCGAAAGCTTTGGCCGCATTCAGCACGCCCAGCTTGGCCGAACCGGCGGCCGTTACCCGGGCGTTGAAGTCGATGCCGTCGAAATTAGGCTGCAGATCCGAGCGAATCATGGCCGAAGCCGCGTCGCGGGTGAGAGCGGCCTTGAAAAACTCGCGGTGAATGACTTCGTGGTAGTAGAGGTCGTCCAGAATTTGCTTCTCAGCGCTGCCGGCCATCAGGCCCTTGTAGTAGGTGCCATCCCGCAGGGCGGTGTAGAAACCGGCTTCCAGCTGCTCCAGAGCATAGGCATAGTTGAGCACGCCCACGCTGCCCGAGCCTACATTCACAGTGCCCTCGGGCGTTACGCCAGCGTCGTCATCGTCGTTGCAGCCGGAAAGCAGCAGTGCGGTAGCACCCGCCGTAGCGCCGGCGTACATGAAGAACGAGCGTCTTTTGATCGGAACGTACAGGGGCTTGGTGAAATCAGCCTCTTCTCCGCTGGAGTTGATGATTTTGGACATGGGAGGAATAGATTAGGGTGAAAAGGAAAGTAAAGGCAAAGCGCTGCCAGCACGACTGGAAAGCCGTTTTTTGCCGGGAGCAACCAGAAATATTGTTGAGGTTTGGCTTGATTTACGGCACCGTAGACAAGTTGGATTGTTATTGTCCGGAATTTTATTTATATGCTAATAAGTATATAGCCGGGCCAGGTAGGCGCAGAAGGGCATTTGCGCGGTACGGGGTGCGTTTTTGCGTAGCTTTGCTTTCCTTGATTTTCTTTGAATGCCAGCCACCCTGCGTAGATTCTTTGTGCTGTTGCTACTGCTGCTGGCGGACGTATGCCCCCCGCTGCGGGCGCAGTCGGCAGCGGAAGCCCAGGCCGACATCGTGCTGGGCCGGACTACGTTTCCGGTCAACGAGTACTTTACCATTGGCTTTCGGCTGCGCGGGGCGGCTCTGGAGCGGTATTCGGCCTTTCCCGACATCGAAGGCTTCAAGAAAAGCAGCAAGTCGAGCACGACTACCACGCGAATTGTCGGCGGGCAGACCTCCACGGAGCTGACCATCACCCAGCGCTACGCGGCTTACGGCGAAGGGGAGTTCGAGCTCAAGCCCTTCACGATGACCGTCAACGGGCTGACCATCCGCTCGGCCGGGGGCAAGCTGCAGGTGCAGCCTCAGCCCGCCGCCGCGCCCAGCCCGGCCCCCGGGGCGGCGCCCATCCAAGGGCTGGGGCTGCTCGATAAGCTTTTCGGCAAGCCCAAGCCCCAGGAGTTCGTAGAACCCCAGGACAATGCCTTTTTGGCGCTGGTACCCGATAAAACGACCGTCTTCGTCGGGGAAGGCGTGCATATCGGCCTGTACTTCTACCTGACGCCCGCCGACCAGGGTCTGCTCAGCTTCTATAACTTCGGGGGGCAGCTGCCCGAGATTCTGCAGCTGCTGCGGCAGCGCACGGCCTGGGAGGAGCCCTTCAACGAGCAGGAAATAGTGCCCGAAACCGTGGTGGCGGGCGGTAAAACCTACCTGCGCTACCGCCTCTACGAAGCCGAGTATTACCCGCTGAACACGCAGCCGCTCACGTTTCCGGAAATTCCGCTGCAGATGGTGAAGTACCGGGTAGCCAAAAAGCCCGAAGCCGGCCTCGACAACCGCATGGAAGGGTTCAAAACCTACCGCACCGTCGCCCGCACCATCAGCGTGAAGCCCCTGCCGCCCCACCCCCTGCGCGACCAGGTGCCCGTGGGCGACTACCACCTGCGCGAGGCCATCAACCGCACCAGCTTCCGCACGGGACAGGCTTTTACCTACTCCTTTCGGGTAGAAGGCGAAGGCAACCTGGCCGCGCTGGCCGCCCCCGTACCGCAGCTGTCGGCCGGCATAGAAGTGTATGGCCCCGACACCGAAACCGGCATTACGCGCCAGGCCGGCCGCGTGGGCGGCACCAAGCAGTTTCAGTACCGGCTCATTGTCCGGCGCCCCGGCGTGCTGGCCCTCGACAGCATATTCTCGCTCGTTTTCTTCAACCCCGCCACGGCCCGCTACGACACGTTGCGGCCCGAAGTGCGGCCCCAGGTGAAAGGTGCGGCCAGCAGCACCGCTTTCAATGCCCGCCGCGACGACCCTTTTTACCAGGAAATGCTGGAGTCGGCCGATAACACGCTGCAACAGCGCGACGCTTATACCGAAGTGCTGCGCTACGCCAATTATATTCTGCTGGCGCTGGGCGCGCTGGCCGTTTTTGGCTGGTGGCGCAGTGGCCACCGCCACTAACCGCAGTGGCCCCGGAAGCTCGGCCGTAGTGCCCGATTCCATTAATTTGTGGCTTACGGGCCCACCCGGCCACTGAACTCAAGTTTTTGCGGTTCCTTTGCAGCTCTAGAACTGATTCTTTTAGCTATGAATACGTTTGGTACCTTGTTTCGCATCACCACCTTCGGCGAGTCGCACGGCCCCGGTATTGGGGTTGTAATTGATGGCTGCCCGGCGGGCATTGCGGTGGATGTGGCTACCATTCAGGCGGCGCTGGACCGGCGCCGGCCGGGGCAGTCGGAGCTGACGACGCCGCGCCGCGAGGCCGACCAGGTAGAAGTGCTGTCGGGCCTATTTGAGGGGCATACCACGGGCACGCCCATCGGCCTGTTTATCCGCAACCAGGACCAGGCCAGCCACGACTACTCCCACATCGAGCACGCCTACCGCCCCTCGCACGCCGACTACACCTACGACCAGAAGTACGGCCGGCGCGACTACCGCGGCGGGGGCCGCAGCTCGGCCCGGGAAACGGCCGCCCGCGTAGCCGCCGGCGCCGTGGCGGCGCAGTTTCTGGCTCAGCAGGGCATCAGGGCGCTTAGCTATGTGTCACAGGTAGGGGCCGTGGCCGTGCCGGTGGGCTACGAGCAGCTCGACCTGGGTCTGATTGACAGCAACATGGTGCGCTGCCCCCACCCCGAAACCGCTGAGCAGATGACCGAGCTGATCCGGCAGGTGCGCGACCGGCACGACACGGTGGGCGGCCTGGTGACGGGCGTGGTACTGGGCGTGCCGGCTGGCCTCGGTGAGCCGGTATTTGATAAGCTGCACGCCGAGCTGGGCAAGGCCATGCTGAGCATCAACGCCGTGAAAGGCTTCGAGTACGGCTCCGGCTTTGCCGGCACGCTGCTGTTTGGCTCGGAGCACAACGACGCTTTCTACACCGACGAGCAGGGCACCGTGCGCACCCGTACCAACCACTCGGGCGGTATTCAGGGCGGCATCAGCAACGGGCAGGATGTTTACTTCCGGGTGGCCTTTAAGCCCGTAGCCACTATTCTGCAGCCGCAAACCACCATCAACGACCAGGGTGAGGAAATAACGCTGGCCGGCAAAGGCCGGCACGACCCCTGCGTGCTGCCCCGCGCCGTGCCCATCGTGGATGCCATGACCAACCTGGTGCTGGCCGATATGGTGCTGCGCGCCCGCGCTAATAAGGTATAAGGCCCGGCAAGTAGCTGATTGCCTGTGGCGCGGCGCCCAAAGTCGGGCCGGGGTGCCCGGACCAAAAATGCGGCTACTTGCGTACCTTTGGAACATATAGCCGGTGGCACGGTTTTACCGCCGCTGTTGTTCTCTACAACAACGCCATTTGTGCGTTTTCTCTATCGTCTCCAAGTCTTTCAAACATGGCTGATTCACTCACTGCTCCTGCTGCGCCGGTTTCCATTTACGCCGAAGCCAGCCCCAACCCCGAATCCATGAAATTCGTGCTCAACACCCAGCTGCTAAGCGAAGGGGTGAGCGTGGATTATCCGAATGTGGAAGCGGCTGCCAACTCGCCGCTGGCCCAGGAGTTGTTCAACTTCGACTACGTAGGCCGCGTGTTCATTGCCGCCAACTTTGTTACCATCACCAAAACCTCGGACCTGACCTGGACGCACCTCATCCCCGAGCTGCGCACCTTCCTCAAGTCGTACGTGGAAGCCGGTGGGCCTATTTTCACCGTCGACCCCGCCGCTGAGCAGAAGGCCGCCCAGCACGCCGCCGCAACCGGCGACGCCTCGGAGCAGGACCAGCAGATCAGCCAGAAGGTTATCGACCTGCTCGAAAACTACGTGCGCCCCGCCGTGGAGCAGGATGGTGGCAACATCACCTTCCGCTCCTACAAGCAAGGCGTGGTGACGGTGAACCTGCAGGGCTCGTGCTCGGGCTGTCCCTCGGCAACCGTGACGCTGAAGTCCGGCATCGAAAACCTGCTCAAGCGCATGGTGCCCGAAGTAACCGAAGTTGTAGCCGAAGGCATTACGGTATAAGCGGCTTCCTGCTTGATATAGAAAAAGCCCGGCTAGCAGTAGCCGGGCTTTTTTGTGCGCCATAAATTCTGAAGGAAAGTAAAATTCTATTTCAAGTTCCCTACAGTGTGGGCAGTGCTGAGGGGGGAAGTCTTTTGAATGGCTTCACCGGCTTTTTACAGTGAAGGCCCGGCTCACGTTGAAGCCAAAGTAGATGTCGCCGTCGAAGAAGTTGCCGGTGGTTTGAGTCACGAAGAGCTTCTCCATCATGCCTTGGGCGTTGGTGAAGTGCAGCTGGAAGATATGCCCGCCGGTTTCGATGTCGACGCCCAGGCCCAGGGCGTTACGCATATCGTCGGCGGTGGCGCCGGGCAGCAGGTAGAAATAGTCGGCCGTGAAAGCCAAGCGCTTGGTGAGCTTTTGCCGGAAGGCCGCGCCCATGGCGTACACGTCGTTCTGGTCGCGCCGGGTGTCCACGAAGTTGCGGTGAATAAGCGTGGGCATAAGCTGTACCGACAGCGCCGGGCTAAATTTGCGGGCAATGAGCGCCTGGTAGGTATAGGCCAGACGGGTGCGCGGCGTGCGTTCCGGCTCCCGAAACCGCAGCGCCGTAAGGGCCGCACTGGTGAGCAGCGTCACGGAAACGGGCATGGCGTGGGCCCCGGTACTTTGCCGCAGGGCTTTGTATTTGAGGAAGCCGTCGAAGGTTTTGTCCTGGGAGCTGCGGCCCAGGCCCGCCGTTAGCCGGTCGGTGAGGCCATACTCGAAGCTCAGGCGCAGCACGGCCTGGTCGAGGCCGAAGAAATTGTAGGCTCCACTGTTGAGCGTACCGAAGCGGTGCTGAATCAGGAACAGCAGCGTGCCCTCCCCCGGCGTTTCCACCGACTGCGCATTGATGATATGCGTGCCTTTGAAGGTGGCCTGCACCAAGTCCGGCGCGGCGCGGCGGGTGCTGTCGGTGGTTGTTTCCAGCTCCCGCAGCAGATTGTCCTGGGCCTGGGTCGGCGTAGTGCTCAGCCCAGCAACAGCGCCGAGGCTGGCCAGGAGGAAACAGTGGAAGCGGCTCATCGGGAAAACGAGGTTTGGGGTGGCGTAGCGGGCTCACAGGCAAAGTTCACCGTGACGGCCACCGATTTGGCAATATTGTCGCGGACCAGAGCCGGAATCTCAATGTTGTAATCGGCCGGGGCCACTGTAAATGTGGATTTGATGAGCAGGCGGTTGTTTTGCCGCTCCAGCCTGCCCGGCACCTTCACCCGCCGCTTCACGCCGTGAATGGTCAGGTCGCCTTCCACCTGCACGCTCTGAGCCCCGCCTGCCGCCAGCGGCCCCGGCTGAAACCCCACGATGGTACCCGCGAAAGTGGCTTTGGGGTATTTATCCGACTCGACGTAGTTCTCGTTGAAATGCTCCTGCATCAGGGTGCGCCTGAACACAAAGGACTTCATGGGCACGCTGAAAGCAACCTGGCCGGTGGTGGCGTCCAGCACGCCGGCGGCCTGGGTGCTGCGGGCCTCGATATCCTCGATGGGAGTGCCGGAGAAAAAGCTGATCAGCCCGGTGCGGGTCGAGTATTTGCCCTGGGCCCACGCCCCGGGCAGCACCAGCATACTGAGTAGAAACAGAAATAGCGTTTTCATAGCAATTAGTCAGTTGTTAGGGGCTTTATCCTCGGCCCACTTCCGGATGCGGGCCAAGTCGCAGTCCGAGAGCTTGGGCTGGCCCTGGGGCATGGGGTCGAAGCCGTCAGCGTGGCTCGTGACGCCCACCAGCAGGCCATTGTCGGCGTACACTTTCACCTGGGCGTAGGTGTCCAGATTGACGTTGCCCGATGGCAGCCGTGAGTTGTGGCAGGTGCGGCAGTGCTGGGCCAGAAGGGGGGAAATAGTGCCGCTGTAGGTTGTGGCGGCCACATCACACGCGGGCGTAGGCTGCTTTTCCAGCAGCTCCTCCGCGTTGTCGTAGGCGCAACTGCTGAGCATAGTCAGTCCGCCAACCAGAAAAAGTACTGGGCGTAGCATACAGACAGAAAAAAGGTGGAAAACGGGTGCCGGAGCGGCTTAGCGCGGGTCCGGGGCAGTGGGGAGCAGGTTATATTTGAGGCCCAAAAACACGCCGGCGCTGCTGAGCTTCACCTTACCGAAGCCCACGCCTCCCAGCGGAATCTTCATGAACGGCTCCCCCTGCACCGACCAGCGCCCCGGCAGCCTGTGCTCGTAGCCCACCGACAGGTTCAGCACGCTCAGGTAGTGATTCGAGCCCTTAGCTAGGCTCCAGGTACGCTCGGCGGGCTTGCCGTAGTATTCGTAGGCGTAGCGGTACTGCTCGTTGCGCATGAGCAGCGTGGAAAGGCCGATGGAAGCAAAGGCGGCGGCATTTGGGCGGCGCAGCGCATCGTAGCGCAGGTTGAGGGGCACATCCGTGATGCGGCACACGGCATCCACCTGGTTGATGGTGTAATCGTGGTTGTTGGTCCAGTAGCCGGTCGGAGGGTGGTAGTCGCTGCCGCGGGCGGCGTAGCGTTTCACCGAGCGAAGGGCGGCGGCAGTAAGGCGCAGCCGGTCGGTGAGGCGGTATTCGAGCTGCACGCCCAGGTTGCTACCCAGGCCCGGGCCGTTGGCCCAGCCTACTGCACTTAGCTCCGGCGCATACAGCACCCCGATGCTGAGGCGGTAAGCCGGCCTGGCGCGAGGTGCTTTCTCCCTGCTGGAGTCAGCCGGCAGCGCCGACGAAGCGGCTATAGCGGAATTGGTGGCTACTGCGGAAGCGGCCGGAGCCGTTGAATCCGGCTGGGTGGCTCCCGAAGTACGGTCGGGTAGGGGCTCACTACCTGGCCGCGCAGCTGCTGCAACAGCTGCTTCGGGAGCTACCGTTTCGGCCGGTGCCGCCGCTGAAGCTGGCGGTACAGGAGAATTCTCACGTATTGATATGCCTTGGCCACTTCCCGGAAGTAAACTGGCCGCATGCTCAAGCGTAGGGGAAATAGGGTTGACAACGCCGAGCGAAAATTGGGTTGGGGAGGGGTGCTGCGAAGAAACAGCCCCGCCGGAAGCCTCTGATGCCTGTACAGCGGCAGGGGCCGCCGAAGCCGGGCGGACAGCGGCGCGCACCTCGTGTTGGAAGCCCACCGCTGGTTGGCGGCCTGGGTTTACCGGCAGGGCTGCAAGAAGCTGCTTCCGCCGGGGCCGGGTGAGGTTTTCATGCTCGTAGCGCAGTATCTGGGTAGTTGGCGTGGGAAGCGAAGCACTGGCAGGCATGCTGGTGCTGGCTACGTCCGCGGCTACCAGGGGAGCTACGGGCGCTGCCGCCGGCTCACGAGCCGGGGTCGGCCGGTTAGTCGCGGCAGCCGGCAAGGCGGTTTGGCGCCGGGCCGCAATAGTCTGCTCCAGCTGCCGGGCCGAAGGAGAAGTAAGCGTAGCGGAAGCCAGGGGCGGAAGCGCGGAAGGGGCAAAAACGCCGAACCACACCAGCAAGGCCACTAGCAGCAACACCGCTTCCAGCGCAACCATGCGTAGCACCCGCTGCCGCACGAGCTGCTCGGCGGCGGCCGCGTCCAGCTTCCGCTCCATCTGCAGCCAGGCGCTGAGGTTGTGTTCGTCGGGATAGTTCTCGGCGCCCCGCTGAAACAGCGCGTCCAGTTCTTCATCCGACATATCCGGCGTACGCATGGTGACTAGTTTTTTTAAGAATATACTTGAGGTGGGCGCGCGCCTTTGACAGGTTTGATTTGGAAGCACCCACCGAGATGCCCAGCTGGCTGCTCACCTCCTCGTGGGTGTAGCCATCGATGACATAGAGGTTGAACACGGTGCGGTAGGCGGGGGAAAGCTGCTGAATCAGGTGAAGAAGCTCCTCGTAAGAAAGGTCGTCCAGGGCCGGGTTGCCGGTGTCGGCCTCCATATACACCGCCTCGCTGAGTTCCTGCTGATGCTGGTGTTTTTCCTGGGCGCGGTAATGGTCGATGGCCGTGTGAATCATGATGCGCTTGAGCCAGCCCCGAAACGAGCCGCTGACCTCGTGCCGGGCCACGTCGAAGCGGCTCACGTCGCGAAAAACCTTCATAAACCCGTCGTTTACGGCTTCCATAGCTTCGTCGCGGGTGCGGGTGTAGCGCAGGCAAATGCTCATGCCAAAGCTGTAATACAGCCCATACAGCTGCCGCTGCGCGTCGCGCTCCGCCCGGCGGCAACCAGCCAGCAGGGCGGTAAGCATCTCGGGGTCGTGGTCGGTATGGGGCACGGCATCGGGGGTTATATCCAACGACTCGGCAGCTCCCGGCAAATGGTTGCCTCAGGAAAATAAAAGGTAGTAAATGATTGATAAGCAGTGGAATCAGGGCAACAAAAAAAGCCTGACCGGTGAGGTCAGGCTTTTTCAATGATGCGCGAAATCCGATTCCCCCGAAAACTCCGGAGGAATCTATAGTCTTTACTGAACCGTGGTCGACAGCTTGGGCGCGTCGGCGTCGGAAATAACCGTCGAGGTGGTCGTGCCACGCTCCCGGGCCTCCTTGCGGCCGTAAGTGTCGAGGATAATCGGCGTGGCAATGAACAGCGACGAGTACGTACCGAAGATGATACCCACAATCATGGCGAAGGAGAACGAGCGGAGCGTCTCACCACCGAAGATGTAGAGCACGATTACTACCAGGAATACCGTGGTAAACGTAATCATGGTACGCGAGAAGGTGCTGTTCAGGGCGGGGTTTACTACCTGCGCAAAGGTCAGGTTGGGGTTCTCGCGCAGATATTCCCGGATCCGGTCGTAGATAACCACGGTGTCGTTCATCGAGAAGCCGATGATGGTCAGCACGGCGGCCACGAAGATTTGGTCCATTTCGTAGTTCAAACCGAACAGACGGGCAATGGGGTAAGCGGCAATAACCAGCAGGGCATCGTGGAAGAGGGCAATAACGGCGGCCATCGAGTACTGCCACTTTTCGAAGCGGAACAACACGTACACGAAGATACCCAGCAGGGTTAGGCCCAGGCTCAGCACCGAAGTCTTCTTGATGTCGTCGGCAATGGTAGCGCCTACTTTCGAGGTACTCTTGATCTGAGGGTTGTCGGCGCCGTACTGCTTCAGGCCGGCGAGCAAGGCGTTCTGCACTTTCTCGTCAGCGGCGGTGCTTTCATCCTCGGCCAGGTAGCCGGTCGTGATGCGCAGACGGTTAGCCGCGCCGAAGGTTTTTACCTCGGTACCGGCACCCTTGAAGTCATCAGCCAGCGACTCTTTCACGTCGGAAGCAACCTCGGCCTTGTTGAAATCAACCACGTAGCTGCGGCCACCGCGGAAGTCAACGCCCAGATTAGGACCACCCTGTACGGCCATCAGCACGAAGCCGATGATGATGAAGACAGTCGAGGCGATGTAGGCAATCTTGCGCTTGCCCACGATGTCGAAGTTCATGCCCTTAAACAGGTGGCGTGAAATCGGCGTGCTGAAGGTAATGCTGGTAGTTTCCTTGTTTTTGGTCAGCCACTCGATAATCATGCGCGACACGAACACGGCCGACAGGAACGAGGTCAGTACGCCGATACCCAGCGTAATGGCGAAGTTCTGCACGGGGCCCGTACCGAAGAAGCCCAGGATAACGGCAATCAGCATCGTCGTTACGTTGGAGTCGAAGATGGCCGAAAAAGCGCGGGCATAGCCCTTGTTGATGGCATCTTTCACGGTCAGGCCGTGGTCGAGTTCCTCCCGGATCCGCTCGAAGATCAGTACGTTGGCATCAACAGCCATACCGAAGGTCAGCACCAGACCGGCAATACCGGGCAGGGTGAGGGCCGTGCCGAACTGGGCCAGAACGCCCAGAATCAGGAAGCCGTTGAAGAGCAGCGCGGCGTCAGCCACCAGGCCGGCCTTACCGTAGTAGAGGGCCATAAACACCATAATCAGCACCAGGCCAGCCAACGACGAGTACAAGCCCTGGTTGATGGCTTCCTGCCCGAGCGACGGACCTACTACGGCTTCTTCCACGATGCGGGTAGGAGCGGGCAGCTTACCGGCTTTCAGTACGTTACCCAAGTCCTGGGCTTCTTCAATGGAGAAGTTGCCCGAAATGCTGGAGTTGCCACCGGCAATTTCAGCCTGCACCACCGGAGCCGAGTACACGTAGTCGTCGAGTACGATGGCAACCTGACGGCCAATGTTGGCGGCCGTCAAACGCTGCCACTTCTTGGCGCCCGAGGGGTTCATCTGCATCGATACCTCCGGACGACCACCCTGGTCGTAGTCCTGGCGGGCATCCGATACTACTTCGCCGCCGAGAGGAGCTACGGCCTCGCGGCCTTTGCGGATAGCGTAGAGCTGCAGGTATTCCTGGCCTTCGATTACGTCGGGCTTCACACCCCACAGGAACGTCAGGTTGGGGGGCAGTACGGCGCGAACTTCGGGCATTTTCAGCATCGAGTTCACGCGGGCCGTATCACGCACGTTCGAGCCCAGGGCACCGGGCATGGTGAAGAGTTTGGCCAGCGCGTTGCCCTGCTGCGGGTTAGCCGAGTCGGCAGCAGCAGTGGCAGGCTTCTTTTTAGCCAACTGGCTGGCCAGCGAAGAAGAGTCGCCGGCGGCCGTAGTAGCGGCCGTAGCGGTAGTGTCGGTGGTGGTAGCGGCAGCGGGAGCAGCGGCGGTGCCGTTCAGCTTGTCGGTGGCTTCTTTGGCCGTCAGCACTTCGTTGAGCTGGTTGAAGTAGGGGCCGAACTCATCCGTGCGCCATACTTCCCAGAACTCGAGCTTGGCCTGGCCCTGGAGTAGCTTGCGTACCCGGTCGGGGTTGTCGACGCCAGGTAGCTCAATCTGAATGCGGCCCGTGCCTTTCACCCGCTGGATGTTGGGCTGGTTTACCCCGAACTTATCCACGCGGGTGCGCAGAATGTTGAACGAGCGTTCAATGGCTTCTTCCTCTTCCTTGTCGATGGCAGCAATTACCTTCTCGTTGGTCGAGTTGATGTCGATACCACGGCTCTTGTTGGTCGTGTTGGCGAAGATTCGCGCCAGCCGGTCGTTGGGAGCAATGGTGCGGTAGGCCTGGGCAAACAGAGCCGTGAACGGCGTCGAGGGGTTGGTCTTCTGCAGCTCCTGGGCTTGCACGAGCGCCTTGTTGAAGTTTACATCCTTCGAGTTGCCCGACATAGCCCGCACGATTTCCACGGGCGAAACCTCCAGCGTTACGTGCATGCCACCTTTCAAATCAAGGCCGAGGCCCAGCTCTGAGGCGCGCACGTCGCGGTAGGTATAGGGGCCGAATACCGGCGCCCGCCACACCGAGTCGAGGTAGTGCTGGCGCTGGCGCTCGTCGAGCTTACCGCTCTTGGAGGCATACCTTACGGCATCCTGCTGCACCCCGCGTGAGATGTAGGTGAAGAAGAGAAAGTACGCGCACAAAGCCGTAACGACGACCGTAAGCGCGATAATAAGTCCTTTATTACGCATTGAGAGAAAATAAAATGGATTCGGGAAAAAGCAATCCGGATCAGGCAGTCTGGGCTGCCACGCACGAGTCTACTGCACTTGCAAAAGCACGCCGGCTACCGGGAGCCGCGCAATGGGGCCAGCCTGCGCTACGGAGCGTGCGGCGACAGAGCTGCCAGCAGCAGCCGGGAACGGAATAAATCGGGGATGGCACTGGGCCGGGGCTGCAAAACGGCCAGGCGCCGCTGCTGCCGGGGCCACACCAGCGGCTCAACGCCGGGCTGCCATATATCAAGGGCCGGAGCCAGCCACAACGCCAGGGGGGAAGTGGCTTCCAGGGTTACTTTTTGCTTTACCAGCGCCGCCTTGGGCCCCGCACCCACGCGCGTTTCCTTGCCCACCGGAATCCGGAAGGTGGCAACGGCCTGGTGGTTCAGCGCGAGCACAAACAGCAGGGTAGCTGTGAGCAGCGTGAAGCGCAGGCGAGGCAAAAAGTGGGAGATAAAGACCGACATTCTCAAAGCAATGGCTACAAATATAGCCAAACCCGGCAGCGCGGGCAAGGCAAACCGAGCAGATTAAGGGGCGAAAGGCTAACAAACAGTAGTATAATCCGTAGCGCCCAGCTCTTTTCAGCCCAGCTAAAGGTTCAAACCTTACTTTCCGGTGGCTGGTGCCCCCAAGAAAGCAACCAGCCCAAAAAAGCCTTGACCAGCTCCGTTCTGGAGCCAGCCAAGGCTGATATGGTCAACGGCGAAGTGCTATTTTTTGGCGGCGGCTACCTTGGTTTGCAGAAAAGAAACCAGCACCTCCAGGCCCCGGTCGAAGTGCCGGTTGTTGGGAATCACAATGTCGGCGTCCTGCTTGAAAGGCTTGATATACTTCTCGTAAGTAGGCGCTACGTGGTTGGTATAGCGGTAGAGCACGTCCTCTAGGTCGTAGCCCCGCTCGTCCCGGTCGCGCACGATGCGGCGCTGCAGCTTCACATGCTCCCGGGCATCGATGTAGACTTTCAGGTCAAGCAGCTTGGCTACTTCCTCGAAGTAAAACACGAAGATGCCTTCCACCACGACGATGGGAGCGGGCCGGAAGACCAGCTCGGCGGGCGTCACGTTGGGGTTGTTGAAGGTGTACTCCTGGCGGCGCACTTCCTTGCCCTGGCTGATCTGCAGCACGTCGGCCGCGTAAGCCGCCGAGTCGATGGAGGCGGGCAGGTCGAAATTGGTGACGCCGTTTACATCAATCTGCTGGCTTTCGCGCGGGTGGTAGTAGTTGTCCTGCGAAATCAGGCAGATATCTTCTTCAGGAAACGAGGCCAGCAGGCGGCGCAGAAAGGTGGTTTTGCCCGAGGCGCTGCCGCCCGTAATACCGACGATAAAAGGATGTTGCATGGGGGTGGGAAATGGCCCGTACCGACAGGGCCAACCCTGCAAAAGTAACAAAATGACTTGGGCCACGGCGTTTTTCGGCCGTAGCAGGCCCGAATAATTACGCTTTTGTTACTTTTTCGCCGTCCAGCGCCTGCAGAAAGTCTACCAGCTTGCCTACGGCCCGCGCCCGGTGACTCAGCGTGTTTTTCTCGGCCAGCGTCATTTCCGCGAAGGTTACTGTATGGCCTTCGGGCTGAAAAACCGGGTCGTAGCCGAAGCCATCCACGCCGCGCACGTCCTGCGTTATCTGGCCCGCCACGGCGCCGGCAAACTCGTGCACTACCCCACCGGGCAGGACCAGCGCGATAACCGTCCGGAAGTCGGCCTGGCGGTCAGCTTTGCCGTTCAGCTCCCGCAGCAGCTTGGCCACGTTGTCGGCGGCCGAGCGTTGGGGGCCGGCGTAGCGGGCCGAGTACACGCCCGGCTCCCCGCCCAGCGCGGCCACTTCCAGCCCGGTGTCGTCGGCGAAGCAGGAGGTCTGGTAGTGCTGCCACACGTACTCCGCTTTCTGGCGGGCATTGCCGGCCAGGGTGTCCTGGGTTTCGGGCAGCTCCTCGTGGCAGCCAATGTCGCGCAGGCTTACCAGCTCGATGCTGGCCGGCAGCAGGGCCCGGACTTCGGTGAGCTTGTGCTCATTGTTGGTAGCAAAACAGATTCGCATGCGGTGCAAGAGTGAAAGGTGAAGCTGCAAGGTCTTGGCGTGAGCCGCCGGCCAAAGATACGGACACAAAAAAACCGGCTTGGGGCCGGTCTGATTAGCGCACCATCTCACTATGTCACCTGCGCACGGCTAGCGGAACATCGATTTGATACTGCCCCAGGAGCGCTGCACGGCGCTGGGCGTCGTGTTCAGGACGGTTGTGTAGTTCTGGTCGCCGGCGGAGGTACGCACCGTCAGACGGTAGGTGAAGGGGCCCGCGCCATTGGTACCGCGGTACACGTTGGAGTCGAGGTAGAGGTAGCGGCGCTGGCTGCTGGGCTGCACCGTGGTCATGTGCGTGAACGAAGGCTCGTTGTTGGCCTTGCGCCACAGGTCGTAGGTCTGCACGCCGGTTTCGCTGGTCACTTCCCACTCCACGCGCACGTTGCTGCCATCAAACGTGGCCTGAAAAAGCGTAATAGTCGCACCGTAGGCCAGCGTCCCTATCAACAAGCATAAAATACTGAATAGAGTAGCCGTACGGGTCATAGGAAGCACAACAGGGGCGGAATAAGCACTGGGCAGGCAGAAACCAAAAATAAACATTTTCCAGTTCTATCGGCGGGTAGTACAGCGAAATCTAGAAAAGACGGCCGGTATTTTTAAAATCCGGAGCTAACGTGTACTTTTGCAGTCCCTTCCGCAAAATCGGCAGGGCCAGAAGGTTTAAACGGCATCACGACCATGAAAAAAGACATCCACCCCGAGTATCGCCAAGTTGTGTTCCAGGACACGTCGAGCGACTTTAAATTCATCACCCGCTCGACGATGAACTCCAACGAGACCATCACGATGGAGGACGGCAAGACTTACCCCGTTATCAAGGTGGAAGTTAGCAGCGCTTCGCACCCTTTCTACACCGGCAAAAACGTGTTTATCGACACCGCTGGCCGCGTTGAGAAATTCCGCAACCGCTACCAGAAGAAAGCTTAGCTCTGGCCGGTGGCCGCAAGCGGATGCCTGCTGCTTACTAGCTTATACAAAACTCCTTTCGGCCCCGCCGGAAGGAGTTTTTTGTTGGCCCCTGGGCAGGACGAAGCCGCAAAATTGTGCCCGCAGGCAGGCGTTCTACGACCAAGGCCCTAACTTGCCGCTTCGAATTCCGGCCTCCGTTTTCCGCCATTTATTTTCTGCCTCGCATGACTGTTCTGCTCTTCGACGACCCTGCCATCCGGCCCAATCTGCTGCCCTTCACCTTCACGCGCCCGGTAGCGGCCCTGCGCTGCGGCATCCTGACAATTGCGGAAAAGTGGCAGCACCGCCTGCAGCAGCCCGTGCATTACCTGACCGAGCAGTACCTGCAGGCCAAGTATCCGGCGGGTCCGGTGGGTGGTGCGGCTCTGGTTATCAACGGTGCGGTGTGCCCCGACGAGCTGCTCGCCAAGCAGGTGCAGGCCCTGCAGCCCGGCGAGGCCCTGATGGACGGTGAACTGCTGGTGGCTGCCCATCTGGCCGATGCCGCCCGCATTGCCGAGCTGATTCAGGATGGCTTCACCAACACGCGGGAAGTAGCCGAGCCTGTTATTGCCCTGCGCGAAGTATGGCACCTGTTTATGCAGAACGGGCCGGAAATTCGCCGCGACTTTACCCTCCTGACCAAGGGCCGCACCTCGCAGCCCATTGGCGATGCGCATACCATCGTGTATGCCCCCGAAAACATCTTTATCGAGGAAGGCGTCAAGATTCGGGCGGCTATTCTCAACGCCGAGGACGGACCGATTTACCTGGGAAAAAACTCGCAGGTGCACGAAGGCGCTATCATTAAAGGCCCACTGGCCTTGTGTGAAGGCTCGCACATCAACGCCGGGGCCAAAATGCGCGGCGACAACACCGTGGGGCCACACAGCAAAGTAGGCGGTGAGGTCGGCAACTCCATCCTGCTGGGCTACTCCAATAAGGGCCACGACGGTTATCTGGGCAACTCCGTGATTGGCGAATGGTGCAACCTGGGGGCTGACACGAACACCTCAAACCTGAAAAACAACTACGCCCCGGTGAAAATCTGGAGCCACAGCGCGGGCCGCTTCGTGAATACCGGCCAGCAGTTCTGCGGCCTGATGATGGGCGACCATAGCAAGTGCGGCATCAACACGATGTTCAACACGGGCACGGTCGTCGGGGTCGGGGCCAACATCTTCGGCGCCGGCTTCCCGCGCACCTTTATTCCGTCCTTCAGCTGGGGTGGGGCCGCGGGCTTCGAAACCTTCAAGCTGCCTAAAGTGGCAGAAGTAGCCGAGCGCGTCATGGCCCGCCGCCACCTCGACTACGACGCCACCGAGCAGGCCATCATGCAGCACGTGTTTGAGCAGACGGCCAAAGACCGGATCTGGGAAAAAGTCGTGGGCAAAGATGCCCCGGCCCCGGCGGCGGAGTAGCGGCCGGTAATTTTGCTGGCCGAAGCCTTGGCTGGTATAGCCGGCCAAGGCTTCGGCCGCCGCACACGGCAAGTCTCCAGACTTGCAGCAGCGAGGCTAAAGCTGCTGAAAGAACCACTGCCTGAGTAACTAACCAATTCATGCGCTTCTCCGACATACCCGGCCAGACTGATGTCAAGCGGGTGCTGGTGCAAACCGTGCACCGGCAGCACGTGGCCCACGCCCAGCTGTTTCGCGGGGCCGAAGGCTCGGCGGCTCTGGCTCTGGCCCTGGCCTACGCCACCTTTCTGAACTGCGAGCAGCGCGGCCCCGAGGCCCAGGATTCGTGCGGGCAGTGTCCGGCCTGTCAGAAAAACGACAAGCTGATTCACCCCGACCTGAACTTCATCCTGCCCGTCACCACCACCAAGGTTGTGAACAAGGATGCCATTAGCAGCAAATTTGCGGCCGACTGGCGCAGCTTCGTGCTCGAAAACCCCTACCAGGGTCTCAACGACTGGATGCAGCACATCGGGGCCGACAATAAGCAGGGCAGCATCTCGAAAGAAGAAAGCGTGCAGCTGCTGAAGCTCGTGTCGCTCAAGGCCTTCGAGGCGCAGTTCAAAGTCGTCATTATCTGGCTGCCCGAGCTGATGCACCCAGCTGCGGCCAATGCCGTGCTCAAGCTGCTGGAAGAGCCGCCGCCCGCCACCATTTTTCTGCTGGTAAGCTTCTCGCCCGAGCAGCTGCTGCCCACCATCATCAGCCGGGTGCAGCCCGTGGTGGTGCGGCCCTATTCCGAAACGGAAATCACCACGTTTCTGCGCGACCAGCACCAGGTGCCCGAAGTGAAGGCCCGCCAGATTGCCCAGCTCGCGGAAGGCAACCTCGGCGCGGCCCTAGCGTCCCGCGAAGCCGCTGCTGACAACGACTACTTCACTTTTTTTGTGGAGTGGATGCGCCAGTGCTACGGCTACAAAGTCGACCTGATTCTGGCCAAGACCGACGAGTTTCAGAAGATGGGCCGCGAAAATCAGAAGGAGTTTCTGCAATTTGGCCTCGGCATTCTGCGCAAGGTGCTGCTCTTCGGCATCGACGCGCAGTTTGTGCCCCACCTGCCGGCCGCCGAGCAGCAGTTCGTCTCGGGCTTCAGCCGCTTCGTGCACCGCGCCAACGCCGACGCGCTCAGCCAGGAGTTCAACGACGCGCACTACCACATTGAGCGCAACGCCAACCCCCGGATGGTCTTCGTGGATACGTCTCTGCGGATTGCTGAGCTGCTGAAAATACCAGCCTAAAGCCTGTAAACGCAGAAAATACAGTTTGCTAATTTGATATATTAGGTGCTAATCATGCTATAGCCACCGTGAGGCAGCCGACGGGTGTACCTTTGCCGGATCAATAATGCGCAGCCGGACGCTCGAATTCACAGGAATTCAAAAGTAAATTTTGTGGTTTGATTGGCTGCCTTTCCCGATTGCCGTTTTTCTCTTGTTCATGGATTTCAACCGACCTATTCGTATTGGTACCCGGGGCAGCCGACTGGCGCTCTGGCAAGCCCACCACGTAGCTGCTTGTCTGAAGCTAGCCCAGCTGGCCACCGAAATTGTCATCATCACGACCAAAGGTGACGTAGTGCTGGACCGCTCCCTGGATAAAATCGGGGCCAAGGGCGTGTTTACCGAAGAACTGGAGGAAAGTCTGCGCACCGGCGCCATCGACATTGCCGTGCACAGTGCCAAGGACGTGCAGAGCACTATTCCCGAGGATCTGGAGCTACTGGCTTTCATGGAGCGCGAGAAGGTTAACGACGTCATCGTCAGTTTCGATCCTGACCTCGACTTAAGCCGCCCCGACCTGATTCTGGGTACCAGCAGCACCCGCCGCAAGGCCATGCTGCGCCGACACTACCCGCACGCCACCACGGCCGAAGCCCGCGGCAACCTGCAAACCCGCCTGCGCAAGCTGGAGGAAGGCCAGTACCACGCCCTGGTGCTGGCCTACGCCGGCGTGCACCGCATGGAGTACGACCAGCTGATTCGCCATGTGCTGCCCGAAACCCAGTTTGTGCCCGCCACCGGGCAGGGCAGCGTTGCCATCGAGTGCGCCCGTAGTCTGGAGCCGGCCCTGAAAGAACTTCTGCAGCGCAGCCTGAACCACGAGCCCACGCACACCTGCCTGCTGGCCGAGCGCGCCTTCCTGCGCACGATGGAAGGCGGCTGCAGCATTCCCTCCTTTGCCCTGGCAACCTTCACTACGGAAGGCGCGGTGCAGCTGCACGGCGGCCTGATCAGCCTCGATGGGGAGCAGTATCTGGAAGAAACCCTGACGGCCACGGATGCGCAGCAGGTAGAAGCCATGGGCATCGAGCTGGCCGAGCGGATCCTCGGCCGGGGCGGCCGCCAGATTCTCGATGACATTCGCAGCCAGCGTGCTGAGAGCTAGATAGTGCGCGAATTTAAGCCACAAAAAAGGCCGGAACTGCTTCCGGCCTTTTTTGTGGCTTAAATAGTCTGAGCCGGAGGCTGCGGAGTTGCAAAACGCTCCCGTAGCCAGTAGAGCAGCAGGGCGAAGATGGCACCGCCCGTGTCGGCTAGCATATCCTTTTGCGCGTCCCAGATGTCGCCCTGACTACCCAGAAAAGCGGCCCCGGCGTCGCCGCCCGCCGTTTCGGCATACACCCACTCGAGGATTTCATAGGCCATGGCCACGGTACCAATTACGCACAGCGGAAACAGGTAGGCCACGGTCCGGTTGCGGATAACCTGATACCGGTCAATCAGCTCCAGAATGGCGAAGGCGTAGAACCCGACGCTGACGTGCGCCACCCGGTCATACATGTTGCGCTTGAAGCCAAACAGCTCATTAAACCACGCAAACGGTACCTTCTCGAAGGTGTAGTGGCCGCCGATAGTGTGCATGAACAGCAGCACGCTCATCAGCAGGTAGGCCAGGTTGGAAAACCGCACGCCGCGCACGTACAGAACCGTTAGGGCCGCGGCAATGACCATAATGGGCGCGTTTTCGGCCACCCAGGTGCCCCGCTCAGCCGGGTTGATGGCCAGGACGCTGAACAGAATGATATACGCCAGCAGAAGCAGCTTGGGAAACCAGTGCGGCGGCGGAGAAGCAGAGTAAGAAACGGGCATAGGGAAAAGTTAAAGACGAGCTTGGCGCACAATACGGATATTTCGCAGATTCGCCGGGCTGGGCGCGCAAAATTCCGCTAGTCCGGTTGTCTCGGCGCCGCTGGTGTAGCCCAGCCATCCGAAACCACGTAGTTTTGCCTTTCCATTCCTCACTTTCCTTTCGCTATGAAGTCCCTTTTCCGCGCTGCGGCGCTCTGCTGGCTGTTGATTTGCTTCCTGGCTCCGGTGGCCAACGCGGCCAAAGCGCCCAAAAAAAGTAAGAAAGACCAGGTCGTTACCATCAGTACTTCCCTCGGTGACATCCGCGTGCTGTTATTCGATGCGACGCCCCTGCACAAGGAAAACTTCCTGAAGCTGGCGGGAACTGGCTTTTACAACGGCACCACTTTCCACCGCGTCATCCCGAATTTCATGATTCAGGGCGGCGACGGCAACTCTAAAGATTCAAATCCGGCTAACGACGGCCTGGGACCGGACAACGACAAAACCATTCCCGCCGAAATTCGCCCCGAATTCTCGCACAAATACGGCGCTCTGGCCGCGGCCCGGCAGGGCGACTTCGTGAATCCCACGAAAGCCAGCAGCAGCACCCAGTTTTATATCGTGCAAAACCATGACGGCACCCCCCACCTCAACGGGGGCTACACGGTGTTTGGGCAGGTAATCAGCGGCCTGGACATCATCGATAAAATTGCCGCTCAACCCAAGGACATGCGCGACCGGCCGACGACGGACATCAAAATGACGATGAAAGTCGAGAAGCTGAAAAAGAAAAAAATCACGGAGCTCTACGGCTACAAATACGAGTAAGCTGCTGTCCTTGTCATGATCAACCGAATCCTAATTACCGGCTCCAACGGGCTGCTGGGGCAGAAGCTGGTGGCCCTGCTCCAGACGCAGCCCGGCGTCGAGCTGATTGCCACGTCACGGGGCGCTAATAAGCTGGCTGAGCTGTATCCGGCGGTGCGTTTCGTGCCCCTTGACGTGACGGACCGTGCCCAGGTGCAGGCGGTGCTACGGGCGGAGCGCCCCACCCACCTGATTCATACCGCAGCCATGACCAACGTGGATGAGTGCGAACTGAATCGGGAAGCCTGCTGGCTGCACAATGTGACGGCCGTGGAGCACTTGCTGGAAGCCTGTGAGCAGCTAGATATTCATCTGACGCACGTCAGCACCGATTTTATTTTCAGTGGGGAAGAAGGGCCGCTGGCGGAAGATGCCATTCCCAGCCCAGTCAATTTTTATGGCGAAAGCAAGCTGGCTGCTGAAAAGCTAGTGCAGGCCAGCCCGGCCCCGTGGGCCATTGTGCGCACCGTGCTGGTGTATGGCACCGCCCACGACTACGGCCGTACAAACATTGTGCTCTGGGTGCGCGACTCGCTGCGAGCCAATACCCCAATTAAGGTTGTCGACGACCAGTTCCGGACGCCTACGCTGGCGGAAGATCTGGCGCAGGGTTGCTGGCTGGTGGCCCGGCAGCACGCTACGGGCATCTTCCACATCAGCAGCAGTGAATTGCTCACACCCTACCAGATGGCGCTGCAGGTAGCCGACTTCTTTGGGCTGAATCGGGAGCTGATTAGCCGGGTTGATGCCAATAGCTTTTCGCAGCCGGCGCGGCGGCCTTTGCGCACCGGCTTTATCATCACCAAAGCGCAGCAGCAGCTTGGCTACCAGCCCCACACGTTTCAGGATGGTATAGCGCTCTTAGCCCGCCAAACGGAGGGCTAGGAGCTAGAGAAACAGTACTTTTAACGGAGCCTAAACGCAAAAAAACCGTTGGCAAAGCCAGCGGTTTTTTTACACACCTATTGCAACAACCTTCGGGTTTTGCCGCTACGAGCAGAGTAGCGGTTGCACCCATTCTCTATTATTTTGCGCCGGACTACGACGGAAAAATTTCAGCTATTGTGACTGAGTAGCCTTCATTGCGAGACGGCCAACAGTCGGTAAGAAGCAGTGCACTGGTATGGCTGGCTGTTTCTATATGACAATATTAGGGCAGGAATCAGCTGCTGTAAAGGATGATTTAAGCGTAATTGTGACAGTGTAATGAGCCTTGATAATTGGAGAAGACGCAGAGGGAATAGGGCATAATTTATCTACTGTTCCTGCCAGTAAATTCTCCTATTGCTTTTTAAATGCCGCTATATAAGCAGTTGGCCTGGTACGGTACTGCTGCACAATGAAAAGGATAAGCGCCGAATAGTGCCTCATTTGTGACAGATCTATTCGCCGCGTTTCTCTTTTTTGATTGAAGTCAAGGCAAGTTGGCGAAGGGCCAGCATCGTACACACGAGTACGGTGCCGGGCATCACAATGAGCCACCAGGCAGTGGGCTCCTGCCGGGCACTGGCTAGCGTGCGTCCCCAGCTGGCCGTTTGGGGCGGTAGGCCTACTCCCAAGAAAGAAAGGGTGGTTTCCAGCCCGATAAGTGTTGCTACGCTGAGCGGCAGCGCCGCCCCTACGACCTTCCATACTGCCGGTAGTGCATGGCGCAGAATAAGCTGCCAGTCGCGTAGCCCCAGCGCCCGTGCTGCTTCCATGTAGGGCAGCTGGCGGATGCGCTGCATTTCGGCCCGGGCCAGCTGCGCCGTCGAGGGCCAGTAAATCAGGGCCAAGGTTATCAGCAGCATAGGCGCAGAAGGGGGCTGAACAGCGGCTAAAGCCAACACCAGCACGAGGCGGGGAATTGCCGTCAACAGGGCAATCAGCAGCAGCACCGCGGCGTCCAGCGGCACCGGGTGGGTGGTAGACAATTTTCCGGAAATTCGCCTCACCACTACCAGCCCGCCGAATGCCACGGCGCCTATGCTGAGATATACTCCCAGGCTGGCATTCAGTACCGCTACCGCTAGCCCCAGGAGACCCAGAGTAACCATGACTACAGCTGACAGCCGTAGACGTTGGTTGCCCCAGTAGCCAGCTATACTGCCAAGGAATGTGCCCAGCAAGGCTGATACTATCGTAGCCGGCAGACTAATCAGGAGGGCCGTACGCGCGCCAAAAATCAGCCCGGCCAATACGTCACGGCCCGCCGAGTCGGTGCCCAGCCAATGCGCGCCGGAAAAGGGAGCAGCAGCAATGGCGTCCAGGTCAGGTGTATCGGGGGCGTAGGGTAGGGGCAGGATTTCCGCGCATACACTTAGCAGCAGTAGCACCAACAGCCACACCAGAGAAACGTATCGGCTTAGCTGCTTCACACCTCCAGCCGAATTCGTGGGTCAGCCTGGTAATAGAGCCAGTCAGCCAGAATTTGCGCGCCTAAGCGGGTTCCGGCAATGAGTAGTACCGCCCCCAGCAGAATGGGGAAATCCCGGGCCGCTGCCGCTTCAGCCAGCAGGCGGCCCATGCCCGGCAGCGCAAAAATCAGCTCCACCACAACAGCACCAGCTACCAGCGCGGGCAGCAGATCAGTTAAATAAGTAATGGCGGGCAAAAGGGCATTGCGCAACGCATGATGGCGGACAACCAGCCGCTGGGGAAGACCCTTGGCACGGGCAGTCACTACATAGTCGGCTTGCAGCTCGCGGGCAAGAGCATAGTCGAGCTGCACGACCAACGAAGGAAGACTCACCAACACCAAGCTGAACAAGGGAAGCGCCAAGTGGTGCAGATACTGCAATACCTGTATGCTCCAGGAGGTGTTATCACCAAAGTCAGCTAAACCATAGGCCGGGAACCAGGACAGCGCGTCGGGGTTGGCCAGCAGCAGCAGCAGCAGCAGGGCAATAACAAAGAGGGGCAGCGCGTGCAGGACGTGCAAGGCCGATAACAGGGCCGTACGAAGCCCGCGGTGGTTGGCAAGAAACAGAGTCAGCCACCGGGCCAAGACGCTGGTAACCAGAAAAGCAGCGGCCGTAAGTGGCAGGGTCGCGCCCAGGGCCAGCCGGAGCTGGGTTGTCACGGGCCGCCCATCCCGAAAAGAGTAGCCCAAGTCGCCCCGCAACACGCCAAGGAGCCAGCGGTGGTACTGGTTCTGAAACCCCTGCCACTGCCAGCGCCAAGCCAAAGCTCCCGAGGTAGACTGCGCGGCCGGCGTCACGTAAAACAGGGGCAAATCAAGGCCTAGGCGTCTGCGAATCAGGCGCTCCGTAGTTCGGATTTGCTTAGGCGTGGCGGTATGGCCCGCAATGCTGCTTTGCAGCTCTTCCGAAACGGTCTGAGTGGCCGATAACGACCGGCTGAGCAGAAAAATGATGGAAATTATTCCCCAGGCTGCCGGTACTGCGCGGGCCAGACGAGCTAACAGAAACCGCCTCATGCCCTACTGCGCGGCTGGTTTGGCCTGTATAGCCGTGGCCATGTAGCCTGGCCGCAGCCCAGTTACCTGCAAATTCGTAAGCTGAGCAGAAGCCGCCACGCGGGAGCGTAAAAAGAACAGTACCGTTAGCGGCTTTTCGTCGTGCAACAGGCGTTGGAAGCGGCGCAGCAGCTGCACCTGACGTGCCTCCTGCTTCTCGGCGGCAATGGCCTCAATCAGCTGGTCGCTGGCGGCAGTTCCAAATCCGGTATGGTTACCCGTGCCTATGCTTTTGGTGTGCAGAATGGGGGCAAAATTGTAGACAAACGGGTTGCCGGTAATCGTAAACAGATACATGTCGACTGTGCCGGCGCGTAGCTTTTCCCGAAACAGTGACGACTCCAGGGGCTGCGGCTGCACTGGAATGCCCAGCTGTGCCGCCGCGCTGCGCAGTTGCAGGGCTATGGTTTCAAAGGCCGGGTCGGTGGTGCGGTAGCTAATCGTGAGACGAAGACGCTCTGGCGCTCCGGTAGCGGCGCGGCGCAGCCATCCGCCATCCGTCTGGCGTTGCCAACCCGCTTTTTGCAGCAAGGCAAGGGCCGTATTAGGGTCATAGGTGGGTAGGGGCAGGCTATCATTATAGCCTGGGCCCGAGTTTGGCCGTATCAACCCGACGCTGGGAAAGGCCAAGCCCTGCTGAGTGGCTTGGATTAAAGCCGGAACGTTGAACAGATGGGATAGAGCCTGCCGCGTCATTTTGTCCTGTAAAGCCGGGCGTCTGATGTTAAAGCAAGCCGTTATCATTTTATACGAATCGGCTGTGTAGAACTGCAGCGTGGCGCCGTTGTCCTTGTCTTGCCGAAGACGCTGAAACTCTTTGGCGGGCATTCCCGGATACACTTCCAGATCCCCACGACGCAGAGCCAACACAGCCGTGGCCGCATCCGGAATAATCTGGTAATTCAGCTTTGCCGGGTGAGCCTGTAGGGGCAACAATTCCGACCGAAGCTGATCGGCCCACCACTTGGGCTTGCGCTTAAAGGAAATAAAACGATTGGTTTCCCAGGCTTCTAGGGTATAAGGGCCACAGCCGGGCAGGCGCTCCGGGTGGTGGTCAAGCTGTGCCTGCTTGTACCGACGCACAAAAGCGCCAATAGCCGCATGATGTTGATCTGCGGCAGTATCGGCGCGTAGCGCGGTGAGTGAGAAAGGGCGCAGTTGGCCCTTAGGATCCAGCGGATATTCTGGTAGAATAATATAATCGCCAGAAGACCATGCGTATTCCGGCGACCGACCCGAACAAACAAGCGTGAAGCGACGGGAATCAGTAGAATCCAGGCGGATATCCCGGATAAAGCCCCACTGCGCCTGATTGCTCTCCGTGGGGAGCCCGGGGCAGTTCATCACCTTCAAGGTAAATGCCACATCCTGTGCCAGCACGGGCTGGCCATTATCCCATACTGCTTCGGGGCGGATGCGGTATGTAAGCAGAGTAAGCGAGTCTGTTTGCTCTACCGTGGGCAACGCTTCAGCTAAGCAGGGAGTAAACTGCTGCTTGCTGGGGTCGACAGACAGGAGACTGGAATAGAGTAGGTTGGCAGCTTCAAGCGCGTTTTCGTTGGGCAGTACCAGAGGATCCAGATTTTCGGGGTCCCGCTCCCAGCGAATACGAATGGCCGACTTATTTACTTCCTGGCGGGATGAGCAGGCGCAAAATGCGCCGCTCATCACAGCCAGAATTCCAAGTACAAGGTGCTTCATGAAGAGGTTACTGCTCGGATACGCGTGCCGGGCAAGTTAATTAACATTCTACAGGAAGCCGAACGCCACAGGCCGCAGGTGCGAGTCGCTTAGTCGCCGCCCCAGCCGCCGCCGCCTTGTTCGGCTTCAGAAGGTGTTGCGACAATAACCGTTTTATCGGTGTTGGCGCGGGTGTCGTTAGCTTCAGGAGCATTTGTGAAGCTGGCGAGCTGAAGCAGAGCAATGGCGATGAGTTCTAACATGGCGCTTTGAGATGTTGAGTCGTTCGGGAGTTGGAATGACACAAAGTTGCTTCACATATAAGCCTGCGTAAAGGAAAGATATTCGACAAAAGTGACTTTGATTAAATTTATAGTAAATTGAATTTTTAAGCTATTGATTAAGCGCTAGATCATTGTTGCAGCGCATTGTGATATATCGTGAGCACTCAAGCGTTGTGAATGTATTCCAATTGTGACTTTTTGAACTCCCACAAGATAGATTTACCCAATCACAAAGGTGCAACGGTTAGAGCCAAGAAATAAAGGAAATAATTTGTCAATTTGTGACAGGTTTTATTCTCCTTTTTTCAACTTGCATATGCTAAGTGCAAGGTATCAACGCCGATTTAGACATGGAAAAACTCAGTAATCTGGCCAAAATTGTGACAGACCGCCGCGTCAAGGAGTCACCGTTGTTTGATTTTTCCGCTAAAAAGGCATTTAACAAAGACCTGAAGCTTATTCGGCTGCTTGAAAACGAGCCAGATAGTACTCAGTTGCAGCTAACCAAAGCGCTGTACGGAAAGGTTTCGACCACAAGCAACACGTCTTTTCGCAAGCTAAAGTCGCGGGTGCAGCAAAAGCTTCTGAATCATCTGTACTTCCTGGAACAGTCGGATCCGCGTCACTTGGTGTCGAGAAGATACGAATTGCAGTGTATAGGGTTATACCACCAGGTCACTATTCTGTACCGCGAAGGAGAGTACATGCTGGCCGAGCAGCTCTTGCGCAAGTGCCTGCGGCAGGCTATCGAGGGAGAGTTTACGGAGTATGCGGTAATGGCCACCCGCCTGCTCAGCAAGCTGTATGTGGATTTGCGCCAGCCCGCCCGCTACAGATCCGTAAGCAAGCAGCTAAAGCAACTACAGCATTTGATGGCGTTGGAGGATGAAGCCGGACAGATATACTGGAGCAGCAAAATGGCCCAGGCGCACACGGTGCGTGCCAGGCGTGCCTTATTGAACGAACTGCCGGGCTACTTGGCGCAACTGCAGCAGCTGCATGAAAAAGCCCAGAGCTACATCACGTTCAACTACTTGTACCTGACGCAGCTTACCCTGCTGGAGTTTACGGGTAATTACGAGGAGATAATCAAAGTGACTACCACGACCGAAAAGCTGTGGGCAAAAGGAAAAATTAATCGGCGCCGGTTTGACAGCCGTTTCAATAACTACATGACGGCGTATGCCTACCTGCATAGCAAGCAGGCCAGCAAAGGTCTACAGCTGTCGGAAGGATATCTGAAGGATTTTCACCCTTCTTCCGGCAACTGGTTTTTTTTCATGGAAAACTACGTACTACTGGCCTTGCACGCCGGGCAGTATAGCCAAGCGCAGCAACTGCTGGAAATGGCCCACAAAAATCCCTACTTCCGCAAGCAGCGGGCGGCAGCCCGGCAGCGCTGGGACTTATATAAAGCGTATATCTACTTTTTGCAGCCGGAGAATTCGCCCCTAACGCTGCGGCACTTCAACCAGTTTGTGCAAACCGTACCGGACTACAGCCGAGACAAGCAGGGCTATAATGTGGCTATTCTGATATTGCAGTACTTAAACTTCTTGCGGCGCCAGGATGTAGAAAACCTGCTGGCCCGCCTTGAGAGCCTGCGCAAATACGAGCAACGCCACTTACGAGAGTCGGCTACGCTGCGTAGCCAGCTGTTTTTTCGCTTGTTGGTGCTGACGGTAAAGGAAAACTTCGATCCGGAGGCCTGCAGCAAGAAAGGCCAGCCTTTGCTGAACCGGCTGCACGATGCCCCTCAGCCGGGGGAGGCCTATGCCGAAATCGAGATTATCCCATACGAGGCCTTATGGGGCATGACGCTGGATATGCTGCGGGCTAATGTGGCCAGCAACAAAGCCGAAGAACAAGCGCGTCGGGCCCGGATATCGGCCTAGGAGCGGCTGCCCACCGCCGTGCTGGCGTGTGCTTTAGGCAATGCTTTTTTGGCCGGCGTGCCAGAAACAGTCTTGGGCTTCGGTACGACTACCTTCTTAGCTGGGGCTTTGGGAGCCGATACTGGCCGGGCTGCCACAGCCGCTACGGGAGTTGCTGGTGGCGCAACGGCAACGGCGGTAGTAGCTGGTACTGGCACTGGTGCTGAGACAGTCGTGAGGGCTACGTACCGCTGATACTGCGCCTCAGTCAGCATGCCTTTGAGCTTTTCGGCATATTCCTTATCTACCACGGCCATCTTGCTTTGCAGCATAGCCGGGTCGATGCTGTACATCTGCTTGAGGTCGTTTTCCTGAACAAGCCGTTCGTAAGTGGCCCGTTTTACTTGAGTAGTGCGCGCATCGTCGAGGGCAATCTGCTGGGCAAGCTTGCGCGTATTTTCGACGGCCTGAGTCCGCAGATCAGGGACTTGTTGTGCGGTGGCAGATAAGACGCTACCCAAGACGGCAGCAACAAAGAAGAAGGAAAGTTTCTTCATGAAGAAGGGGAGCAGAAGAGTAGGCGTGTATGTATGCTCACAAAGAAACAAAACAATATTGATATAATGCAGTATGACTGGAAAAATATTGCAGTATCAGAAGAAAGAATAGTGTAGCTCCTGCGTAATATGTTGACTGCTGCCTAGTGTGGATGTATAGGCAGCAATGAAACAGCCACTTATCACCTCTAAGCGCCGATAACGGCTGCGAGGGCAACAAGTGGCTGATCATAATACGGATGCCGCAGGAGCCAGGTATCCCACAGTAACCGGGTACTGATTCGCTTTAGAAGGCGGCGGGAGCGAATACCAAGGGCTAAAACTTGTTTAGCCGCTGCAAAACTTCCCGCAGGTAGGTCTGGCCGATGGGAATCTGCTTGTTATCAATGGTAATGGTGTTATCCTCGATGGCCTGCACGCGCTTCAGATTGACGATAAAAGAGCGGTGAGCCCGCACAAACATGGCGCCGGGAAATTTCTCCTCGACAGCCTTCATGGTGCTGTAGACGATGAGCTTGCTGTGGGGCATTACAATGTGGACATAGTCGCCAAGGGCTTCCACGTAGCAAACATCGTTGAAAAGCACCTTAACCAGCTTGGTATCGACCTTGACGAAGGTGAAATCGGGGTCGGTGCTGGCGGCGTTGGCGGTACTAGGCGCAGTAGATTCGGTAGCATCCTCAAACAGCTCGAGGGCTTTCTGGGCCGCTTTCAGAAACCGTGCGTAGCTGATGGGCTTTACCAAGTAATCGACTACGTCGTACTCGAAAGCTTCAACGGCGTATTCCTTGCTGCTCGTAATGAGGATAACCAGGGGCGGATTCTGCAGGGTGCTGAGCAGATCGAGCCCGGACATGAGCGGCATCTCAACGTCGAGAAACAGCAGGTCGACGGGCTGGGCACGCAGCTGCTCGGACGCGGCCAGGGCGTTATCGTAAGTGCCGACCGCCGTCAGGAAAGGAGTATTGGCAATGCAGTTCGTAACAATCTGAACGGATAGCGGATCGTCGTCGACAACGAGACAACGCAGGGAGGAGGTGGGTGCTGGCATAAGGCCAAAGGTATAAGAAGACCGGAGAACTAGAATATATGTCTTTTAAGGCAGCTTTCTAGGAGGAATGCTGCTGTAAACGAGACTCGAGCTGAGGATATAACAATGAAAGATGCTTTCCAATACTGTCTACTAACTGCTGCGAGCTGGCGGCGCTGAGAGAAGTGCCTGGCCTTTCGAGCTGTTCGAGCTGTACCTGCAGCGCTGGCACCCCGAAATAAACAACCTGCCCTTTCAGCTTGTGGGCCACCCGGGCCTGAACAGCTGAGCCGGAATCGGTGGAGGACAGGACCAGCTCCTGGTAGAGCGCGGGCGTCTGCTGCAGAAAGGTGGTAATTATTTGCGCAATAAAAGCTTCGTTGCCGGAGGCTAGTTCTTCCAGGATGCTCCAGTCGGGCTCAATCCGGCCATCGATGGGCGCATCCGGATCAGTAGTTTCCCGCTGCTGGGTGGCGGCTTGCGCCGAAAGACGGGTGTAATGAGCCAGGCTGGCGTGCAGCAAGGCCGGGTCGAAAGGCTTGGCCAGCGTGGCATTCATACCGGCGGCTAAGGCCAAAGCCTGATCTTCGGCCGAGGCGGAAGCCGTGAGGCCAATGATGGGCAGCCGGAGCAGTGGCGGGTAGCTGCGCAGCCGCCGGGTAGCCTCGTAGCCGTCCATTTCCGGCATTTGCACGTCCATCAGAATAGCGTCGAAGGTCTGGGCCGTGGCTAGCTCAACGGCCTGGCGCCCATTGTCGGCCAGGGCCACTTCCACGTTCCAGTCTTCCAGCGCCCGGCAGACCACAAGCTGGTTCAGCTCGTTGTCATCGGCCACCAATACGCGCAAGGCAGGCTCGAAGGGCGGAAGTTTGTCGGTGGAAAACGGCATAGTGAAAAGGTAGCAGGCACCAGAAGCACCTCAATTGGCGAGTTTATTTGCCAATTACTTTGAATTCGGTGCGGCGGTTTAGCTGGCGGCCACCTTTAGTGTTATTGGTGGCTACCGGTTGCGAGTCGCCGTAACCGGCGAAGGTCAGTCGGCCCTTGTCTACGCCTTTGGCCACTAGGTAGTCTACTACGGCTTTGGCGCGGCGCTGGCTCAAATCCTTGTTGTATTCGGCTTTGCCCACGTTATCGGTGTGGCCCGAAATTTCGAGGCGCAGGGCGGGCGTTTCGACCAGCAGCTTCTGCAGACGCTCCAGCTCGGCGGTGCTTTCCTTGCGGAGGCTGGCCTTGTCGAAGTCAAAGAAAATATTGTTCAGCACCACTTTCACGCCCACATTCAGCTTCTTCAGGGCAATGTCCTTCACCACTTCCGAGTAAGCCGCACCGGCGGGCAGGTCGAAGTTTTCGGAGTGAAACAGGTAGCCTTCCTGCCGCACCACGATGCCGTAGTTCACGCCCGAAGGCAGCGACACCAGGTAGCGGCCCGATTGGGCATTGGCCCGAAAGGAAGCAATCAGCTCGTTGCGCGAGTTGTCGACCACATCGATGGTAGCCTCCAGGGGAAGCTTGCTGGCCTCATCGGTCACCACGCCCTTCAGAATGGTTACCTGGGCCGTGGCAATGGGCACCGGTGGCGCCAGCGACGCTTCTTTCACCGGCTGGGCGCGGGAAGCCAGCAGCTGGTCTTCCTGCGACAATACCGGCGGCTTTTCAGCTCCCAGGAACGTAATCTGGTAGATGTCTTTGCTGCCCAGCCCGTCGTCGCGGAAGGAGGAATAGTAGCCGTGGCGGCCCGAGGCCGAAATCACGAAGAACACATCATCGTCGGGGGTGTTGATGGGCCAGCCCAGGTTTTCGGGCTGACTCCACTTGCCGTTTTCGAACACCGACTTAAAGATGTCGTAGCCGCCCATCGAGTTGTGGCCTTCCGAGCTGAAGTACATCGTTTTGCCGTCGGGGTGCAGAAACACGCCTTCCTCGCCGTAGGGCGTGTTGATGGTGGAACCCAGATTCACGGCCGGGCCGCGTCCCTCAATCTCCACTTTGTAAATGTCGCGGTTGCCGAGGCCGCCCTGTTTGTCGCTCACGAAATACAGGCTGCGGCCGTCGGGCGTGTAGGCCGCCGACGATTCGTGGTACTTGCTGTTGATGCGCGGGCCCATTTTCTCGGGCTTCTTCCAGGCGGCCCCGCGCAGCTCGGCTTCCTGCAGGTCGCCGCCGTTGTCTTCCACGTACACCAGCATGCGCTGCCCGTCGGGCGCGAGGCCGACCGTGGCGTCGTGGCCTTCGTTGTTGACGGGCTTGCCCAGGTTGCGGGCCGCCGACCAGCCGTTGGCCGTGCGCGTGCTCTGGTAGATATCCTCGAAGAAGCCGCCGGTTTCGGGGTCCCGCTCCTTGCCCGTCGAGTTGTCGCGGCGCGAGGTGAAGAGAATCACGGATTCATCGGCCGAAATGACGGCGCCATAGTCAGCGTAAGGCGAGTTGATGGCGGCGCCGATGTTGTCGATAAAGACGCGGGAAGGGTTTTTCTCCAGCTTCTGCCCGTTTTCGCACTCCTTTATTTTCTTGGTAATAGCCGCCGTGAGCTGGGCGGTATTCTTACCGGCAGTGGCAGGCTGAGCGGCTTTGTACTCGGCAATGGCCTCGTTCCACTTCGCATTCAGGTGCAGGCCCTGACCCAGCAGGTAATGAATGCGCGGGTCAATGTCGGCATTGAGCTGGTAGGCTTTCTGGAGGTAGGGCAGGGCGCGGGGCTTGTAGCCCGAGTGCAGATAACAGTCGCCGATGCGCAGGTTGAGGCGGGCGTTGTTGGGGTTGAACTTCTGGGCCAGTAGGTAGTGGGGCAGGGCCTGCTCGTAGCGGGGCGGGTCCATATCGTACCACTCGTCGCCGGTTTTGATTTCCCGCTGGGCTTCCTTCAGCCCGTCTTTGTCGGACCGGAAATTGTCTTTGTCAAACTCCACGTTTTGGGCCGCGGCAACTTGCGTGAGCAGGAGTAGAGCTAGGAGCAGAATTCTAGACATGAGGACCACTTTCTTGCAGAGTAGGAGGGCGTAGGGGTAAAGCAAAGCATTATTCGGCACCGCAGCCGGAGTTGGCGGCATAGCTAGAGCCGGTTTCCAGGCCCAGCTCGGCGGCTTTTTTCCAGTCCTGGCAGGCCCCGTCGGCCTCGCGCAGCATCTCGCGGGCGTGGCCGCGGTTCATGTAAGCCTCGGCGTACTGGGCGTTGAGGGCAATGGCCTTGGAGGCGTCGGCGGCGGCATTCTTGTAGTCGTCCAGCTTGAGGCGGGCCGCGGCGCGGTTGTTCCAGGCAAAGGCGTAGCTGCCATCCAGCTCAATGGCCTTGGTGAAATCTTCCACGGCGCCTTTGTAGTCGCCGGCGTCGTAGCGGGTGCTGCCGCGGTTGGTGAAGGCCGTGGCGTTGTCCTGCTTTTTGCTCAGGTAAGCGTTATAGTCGGCCAGGGCGCCTTTCAGGTCGTTGGCGCGGCGCTTGGCGGCAGCGCGGTTGAGCAAAGCCGGCAGGAAATCGGGCTGCAAGCTCAGGGCCTTGGTGTAGTCCTGAATAGCCGCGTCGAAATTGCTGAGCTTACGCTGGGCGCTGGCCCGGTCGTGGTAGGCATAGGCATAGTTCGGGTCGACTTTAATAGCCTGGTCGAAATCGGCTTTGGCCGCTTTGAAGTCGCCTTTCTCGAACAGCAGGGCCCCGCGGTAGTACCAGGCCGGTGCGTAGTCGGGCTTGATTTCGGTGGCTTTGCCGTAGTCCAGCTCGGCCTCGGCGGGCTTGCCCAGGGCTTCCTGGGCCTGGGCCCGCCCGAAGTAGTTGCTGAAGCCCGTGGCTTCCAACTTAATGGCCTGGTCGTAGTCCTGCACGGCCATCTGGTACTCCTTCAGCTCGTAGCGGGTGGTGGCGCGGTTGTAGAAGGCCTTGGCAAAATCGGGCCGCAGGGTCAGGGCTTTGTCGAAATCCTGAATGGCGGCCCGGTAGCTTTTGCTGTTATACTTGGCTACGCCGCTGTTATAGAGCTTTTCGGCCTGCTGGGCGGGCGGCAGGGTAGAAGCCCGCACGGTATCTACCTGCGCCTGCGCCGTCGTGGCCGATAAGCCCAGCCCAAGGGCAAGGAGTAAGACTTTCTGCATGTTGATGGGAGTGGTGTAGTCTGACACCTTAAATGTACTTTTATTTGCCCTAACGGCCCAACTGCCTCTTTTCTTTCTCTTGAATAGCATTTTGTCGTTACTATTCTGCCGCAACGACTAGCGCGCAATTTCCGGCTGGGCCCGTACCAGCTGCTCCCACTCCTCGGTCAAAGAGCCGGTAAAAACGCTGCGGCCGGCCCGCCGGTACCAGTAGGCCGCGTTGCCCAGGTCGCCTTCCTGCCGGTGCAGGTAGGCATGCAGCCAGTTGTGCCGCTGGTCCCGGTCGGTGACCTGGGCCAGGGTGTGAGCCTGTTCCCACTGCTGCCGGCCCGCGTACCAGAGACCCTGCAGGACCAAGGAAATACCGGTAGGCGGCTCGGCCTCGGCAAGGCAGGCAACGAAGGATTCGTAGGTCATACCCACAAATATATTGAACAGGAAATACAGCTGCTGGTGTTAGGGGCCTAACCATTGGCATGGTCGGTGGGTTATGCAAGCATGGCCGCCGGAGTTTGCGTATTTTTGTCCGGCCTTAGGGCCTTATTTTCTGATTTCTCTCATTCTCACTTTCAGCCCATTTTTTAGCAATGGCAACGTATCCTGAATACATGGTAGCTCCCATCCGGCAAGACCTCACGTCGGCTGGTTTCGAGCAACTGATGACCCCCGAAGAAGTTGATTCGGTTCTGAACTCGCAAAGCGGCACGGTGCTGTTGGCCGTTAACTCGGTATGCGGCTGCGCGGCCGCCAAAGCCCGCCCGGCCCTGAAAATGGCCGTGTCGAGCTCGGAGAAGAAGCCCGCCAAGCTCGTAACGGTGTTTGCTGGCATGGAAACCGAAGCCGTAGCCAAAGCCCGTGAGCATATGCTGCCCTATCCGCCCTCGTCGCCCAGCATTGCCCTCTTCAAGGACGGCGAGCTGGTGCACGTAATCGAGCGGCACCACATCGAAGGCAATGACCTGATGCGCATCGTCGACAACCTGCAGGGCGCTTTCGACGAGTACTGCTAGGTTTTAAGCCGTTCCAGCAACACATAAAAAGGCCCGGTAGCAGCTGCTACCGGGCCTTTTTATGTGTTGCTGGAACCCGCTATAGGCCCAGCGACTTGAAGAAAGCCTCTTGGTTGGGCTCCCGGCCCAGGAATTCCTTCACCAGGTTGTATTCCTCATCGGTGCCGCCGCGGGCCAAGATCATGTCGCGGTAGCGCAGGCCGGTTTTCTGGTCCATGATGCCGTTCTTCTCGAACACGGAGAACATATCCTCGGCGTATACTTTCGACCACATGTAGCCGTAGTAGCCGGCGCCGTAGCCGGTGAGGTGGCCGAAAGCGGCCTGCATGTTGGTGCCATCCACGTAGGCGAAGGGCGTAATCTGGTTTTGCAGGCGCTTCACCACGTCGGTAGTGGTTTCGGTGCCAGTGGGGTCAAACTTGTCGTGCAGGGTCATGTCGAGCGTGCCGTACAGAATCTGCTGGGACGCGGCCAAACCCGAGCCCACGTTGCGGGCGGCCCACATCTTGTCGTAGAGCGGCTTGGGCAGCACCTCGCCGGTCTGGTAGTGCTTGGCGAAGGTCTTCAGGGCGTCGTAGTTCCAGGCCCAGTTTTCCAGAATCTGGGAGGGTGCCTCCACGAAGTCGCGCTTTACGCTGGTGCCCGACTGCGACGACAGCTCGGCCGTGGTCAGCAGGTTGTGCATCACGTGGCCAAACTCGTGGAAGAAAGTCACCACCTGCGGGTGGCTCATCAGGGCCGGCTTGCCGGGCGTGGGCGCGTTGAAGTTGCACAGCAGCACGGCCGTCGGAATCTGGTAGCCCTTGGGCGTGGCCTTGCCGCTGCTCACGCCGAAGCAGGCGGCGTGGGTGTACTTGTTGTCGCGCGGAAACAGGTCGAGGTAGAAGCGGCCGATGAGCTTACCGTCGCGCTGCACCTCAAACATGCGGGCATCCTTGTGCCACACCGAGGGGTCTTTCACCTCGTTGAACTTGAGGGCGAACAGGCTCTGCGTGGTCTGAAAGAGGCCGTCGACTACCTTGCTCACCTCGAAGTACTCCTTGATTTTCTCCGCGTCGAGCTGGTACTTGTCCTTCATCAGCAGGTTGTTGTAGAAGGTGCTTTCCCAGGGGTTAATGGTTTTGGCGCCGGCGTCCTTGGTGTAGGCGCGCTTCACGACGAGCAGCTCCTCTAGGTCCTGCTGGCTTTTCTGCTTCACGCGGTCTACCAGCTTGGTTTCGAAAGCCCAGACGGTTTCGGGCGTTTTGGCCATGCGGCTGCTGGTCTGGTAGGCGGCGTAGGTCTTGTAGCCCAGCAGGGTGGCCTTTTTCTGACGCTCGATCAGCAGCTGCTTTAGCACGTCCAGGTTCTTGTCGGCGGCGCGGTTGTTATAGAGCGTGTAGAGCTGCTTGCGCATGGCATCCGACTCGGCATACTTCATGAACGTGCCGTAGGCGGGGCCGTCCAGCCCGATGCGGTAGGCGTCACCGGCCTTGGGGCGGCTCTTGATGTAGTCCTCGGGCAGGCCTTTCATGTCGGCTACATTCACCAGCAGGAAGCCCTGGTCTTTGGCAATGTTGGCCCCGAAGGCAATGCTCAGGTCCCCGATTTTGTCGTTGATGGCCTGCAGCTCCTTGCGCTTTTCGGGCGTAAGGGCGAAGCCGTTGCGCTCATAGTCCTCCACCGTTTCGGTCAGGTACTTTTTGCGCGGTCCGGTCAGGCTCTGGGCCTCTTTGGTTTTCGAATAGTCCTTTACGGCCTTGTAGAGCTGCTCGTCCAGCTCCAGCTCGTTGCCATACTTGCTGATGACGGCAATGCTTTTCTGAGCTTGGTTGCGGATGGCCGAGTCGGGGCTGGCGTTGAACAGGATGCTGATGGGCCCGGCAATGGTGCCGATGTTGTCGCCCAGGTTGTCCAGCGCCAGCATGGTGTTGGCGAAGGTGCGCTTGGTGGCCGGCACCTTATAAATGGCCTGCAACGAGGTTTTGGTGCTACTGATAAGCACATCCGTGGCCTGCTTCACGTCGGCCTTGGTGGCCCGCCGAAAGTCGATAACCTGGTTGAAGCCGGGCATCAGCGGGTTGGGTGCCGGAGCCGGTTTGTCGGCCGCGGTGCTGAGCAGCGCGGCCATACTGGCCAGCACCGCGAGGCCGAGCTGCTTGACTGTGGGAGGGGAAAACGTGGGCATAAAGGAATTGGGTTTAGGAGTGCGACCCGAAGATAAATTTTTGCTAAAGACTTTCGGCTTACTCTCAGGTTGCGGCTAGTTGGGTTTGAAATAAAAAAGCCACTCCCGCAGGAGTGGCTTTTCATAATTCATGGACGGGCGAGAAGCTCTAGTTGGCGTATTCGCTCAGGAACTTGATGCGCATCAGCCGCAGATCTTCCTCGGTGTACTCGTCGGCACCGAGCTCCTTGAGGGCCACGGCAATATTGTCGGTGCTGGCCTGCAGGAAGTAGTCGGTGATTTCCTCCTGGCGGTCGTGGTCCAGCACGCCGTCGATGTAGTAGTCAAGGTTGAGCTTAGTGCCGGAGTAGCAGATGTGCTCAATCTCCTCCATCAGCTCGCGCATGTCGATGCCCTTGGAGGAAGCAATTTCCTCCAGGTCCATTTTCTTATCGATTTGCTGAATGATGTAGATCTTGATTTTCGACTTGTTGACGGCCGATTTCACCACTACGTCGGCGGCCGTCACGATGTCGTTTTCCTCGACGTACTTCTGAATCAGGGCCAGGAAGGGCTGCCCAAACTTCTGGGCCTTGCCCAACCCGACGCCGCCCACGTGGGCCAGGTCGTCAATCTTGGTGGGGAAGGTCGTGGCCATTTCCTTCAGGCTCGGGTCCTGAAACAGCACGTAGGGGGGCAGGTTTTTCTCCTTGGCTATCTTCTTGCGCAAGGATTTCAGCATCTCAAAAAGCGCGGCATCGTGGCCAGCGGCTTCCTGGACTTCCTCTTTTTCTTGCTCTTCTTTCACCTCTTCCTCGTAGTTGTGGTCCTTGGTGAGTTTGATTGAATGCGGATTCTCAATGAAATCTAAGCCTTTCGGACAAATTTTCACAACGCCGAAATTCTCAATATCCTTTTCCAGGAAACCATTCAGCAGCACCTGCCGCAGTACCGAGTGCCAGAAGGCCGCATCGTGGTCTTTACCCAGCCCGTACACCGGCAGCGCATTGTGGCCGTAGCTTTCCACGTGGGCGTTGTTCATGCCCATGAGCACCGTGCCGATGTGCTCGATGCCGAAGCGCTCCTCGGTTTGCACCACGGCTTTGAGGGCCATCAGCACTTCGTCCTTGGCCTCAAACCGCTCCTTGGGGTGGCGGCAGTTGTCGCAGAAGCCGCAGTCCTTCTCGAAATGCTCACCGAAGTAGTGCAGCAGCTGCTTGCGGCGGCACACGGCCGAGTCGGCGTAGTTAGCCATTTCCTGGAGCAGCAGCTTCGAGTTATCGCGCTCGGTCACGGGCTTGTCCTTGTTGAACTTCTCCAGCTTCACGATGTCGTCGTAGCTGTAGAACATCAGGCAGTTGCCTTCCAAACCGTCGCGGCCGCCGCGGCCGGTTTCCTGATAGTAGCCCTCAATGGACTTGGGCGTGTCGTAGTGAATCACGAAGCGCACGTCGGGCTTGTCGATACCCATGCCGAAGGCAATGGTGGCCACAATCACGTCGGCATCCTCGTTGAGGAAAGCGTCCTGGTTGGCCATGCGTACGTGGGGGTCGAGGCCGGCGTGGTAGGGCAGGGCGCGCACGTCGTTCACGCGCAGCAGCTCGGCAATTTCCTCCACTTTCTTGCGGCTCAGGCAATACACGATGCCCGCTTTGCCCTTGTGCTGCTTCACGTATTGAATCAGCTGCTTCTTGGTGTTGTGCTTGGGCCGTACTTCGTAGTAGAGGTTGGTACGGTTAAATGAGGTCTTGAATACCGAGGCCTCGTCCATCTGCAGGTTTTTCTGAATGTCGAGCTGCACCTTGGGCGTGGCCGTGGCCGTGAGGGCAATAATGGGCACCTGGCCGATATTGTCGATGATGCCCCGGATGCGGCGGTACTCAGGCCGGAAGTCGTGGCCCCACTCCGAAATACAGTGGGCCTCATCAATAGCCACGAAGCTGATGGTGGCCTTCTGCAGGAAGTCGATGGTTTCGTCCTTGGTCAGGCTCTCGGGCGCCACGTAGAGCAGCTTCACCTCGCCGCTGATGACGTCCTTTTTCACCCGGTTGATTTCCGACTTCGACAGGGTCGAGTTCAGAAACTGGGCATTCACGCCGAAAGCGTTGAGCTGGTCCACCTGATTTTTCATCAGGGCAATCAGGGGGGAAATGACGATGGCCGTGCCGGGCAGAATGAGGGCGGGCAGCTGGTAGCACAAGGACTTACCGGCGCCGGTAGGCATAATCACGAAGGTATTGTTGCCCTCAATGACGTTCTGAATAATGGCTTCCTGTGTACCGCGGAACTGACCGTACCCAAAAACTTCCTTTAACTTGCCTTTCAGATCAGCCTCACGCTTGACTGCTTGTTTTACCGCTGGCATCGACATTTCCACTTGCTCTTTTGGGTTGCAGACTTGAGCACCAACACTTCGGTGTTGGCTACTCAATCTAGACAAATTTAGATTGAAACAGCAGAACGACACCATCACAATTGCAAAAAAAGTGCTTCTCGAAGAAGCTGACGCCGTTCGGGGCGTGGCCGAGGCCATTGCCCAAACGCCGGATTTTGCACAATGCGTAGCCGCCATACTCTCTTTACGGGGTCGGGTCGTAGTCACCGGCATCGGGAAGAGTGCCCACATTGCGGGTAAAATGGTGGCCACACTGAACTCCACGGGCACCCCCGCGCTGTTTATGCACGCCGCCGACGCCATTCACGGCGACCTGGGCATGATTCAGCCCGAGGATTTTGTCATTGCCATCAGCAAGAGCGGCGACACGCCCGAAATAAAAGTGCTGGTGCCGCTGCTCAAGCGCAAGGGCGTGCCGCTGGCTGCCTTGGTCAGCAACGCCGACTCCTACCTGGGCGTGCAGGCCACCTACGTGCTGCATGCTCCCGTCACGCGTGAGGCTTGCCCGCACAATCTGGCGCCCACCACCAGCACCACCGCGGCCCTGGCCCTGGGCGACGCGCTGGCCGTGTGTTTGCTGGAGTCGCGCGAGTTTACCTCCGCCGACTTTGCCCGCCTGCACCCCGGGGGCACGCTGGGCAAGAAGCTCTACCTGAAGGTAGGCGACCTGAGCCGGCAGAACCAGACGCCCCAGGTGCCGGAAGACGCGCCGCTCAAGGAAATCATCCTGGAAATATCGGGCAAACGCCTCGGGGCCACGGCCGTTCTGGACCAGGAAGGTCAGCAGTTGCTGGGCATTATCACCGATGGCGACCTGCGCCGCATGCTCACCAACTTCACGAATCTGGACGACGTGCGGGCCCGCGACATTATGACGCCCCAGCCGATGAGCATTGATGTGGACGACTTTGCGGCCGAGGCTTTAGTCCGGATGCAAAATCGTAATATCACCCAACTCATTGTCACTGAACAAGGTCGGTTCAGCGGGTTCATCCACTTGCACGACTTGCTGCGCGAGGGCTTGGTATAGTCAAATAGTTACATTACTTTACGCTTAAATACCATGTTTGCTTTTTTTGGGCGTGGTAACACCCTTTAATTGTCTTCTTACTGATGAATCAGAACACGTTCCTCGTCGTGATGGCCGGTGGTATCGGCAGCCGCTTCTGGCCCTTCAGCCGTACCCACCTGCCCAAGCAGTTTCACGACGTGATGGGCGTAGGCCGCTCGATGCTGCAGCTCACCGTCGACCGGTTCAAAGAAATCTGCCCGCCCGAAAACGTATTTGTTGTCACCAACCGCGACTACACCGAGCTGGTGCAGCAGCACCTGCCGGAACTGCCCGCTTCCCAGATCCTGGGCGAGCCCATCGGGCGCAACACCGCGCCCTGCATTGCCTACGCCAGCTACTGCATTGCCAAGCGCAACCCGCAGGCCACCATCGTGGTGACGCCCGCCGACCACGCCGTGCTGCACGAGGAGGAGTTTCGCAACATCATTCGGCAGGCCATTGACGTGGCCGAAAACCACGAGGTGCTGCTCACGCTGGGCATTCAGCCCTCCCGCCCCGACACCGGCTACGGCTACATTCAGTACATCGACGAAGACAGCAAAAGCGGCTTGCCCAAAAACGTGAAGAAGGTGAAAACCTTCACCGAGAAGCCCAATCTGGAGCTGGCCCGCATGTTTGTGGATAGCGGCGACTTTCTGTGGAATTCGGGCCTGTTTGTGTGGCGTGCCGATGTCATCATCCACGCCTTTCACCAGTACCTGGGCGATATTGCCGAAGTGTTTGACGAAGGCATCAGCGAGCTGGGCACTGAAGACGAAGCCGAATTTATTACCCAGGCCTACACACGCTGCCGCAACATCAGCATCGACTACGGCGTGATGGAAAAGGCCGACAACGTGTACGTGCTGCCCGCCGACTTCGGCTGGAGCGACCTGGGCACCTGGGACTCGCTGCACCGCATGGGCCACCACGATGCCGATAACAACGTGGTAGACGGCGATGCGCTGCTCTACGATACGCGCGAGTGTGTTATCAAAACGCCTTCCGAGCGCCTCGTCGTGGTGCAGGGCCTCGACGGCTACATTATTGCCGAATACGACAACGTGCTGCTGATTTGTAAGCGCACGGAAGAGCAACGGGTAAAGGAGTTCGTGGCCGACGTGAAGTCCAAAAAGGGCAACGGCTACAACTAGGCGTAATGGCGCAGGTAGTGTGACTACCATTCAGTGCTGACCAGAGCATAAAAAAGCAGGCTGCTATTCCGGACGGAGTAGCAGCCTGCTTTTTTATGCTTTAGTGGCAACGGGTTTTCAAATCAGCGGCCAAAGTCGTCCTGCACCCGCACAATGTCGTCTTCGTCGGAAGGCTGCTGGGCGTCGGTGTGCTGCCAGATTTCGGCTATCATGCCCCAGTCGTCAAGGCCCACGAGGCGGTGCCGCTCACCCTGCCGGAGCGTGATAGTCTGACCCGGTGCGTAGGTTTGCAGCTCGCCTTCTTCGTCGGTGGGGCTGGTAATGACGCCCACGGTGCCGCGCACCACCTTCCAGATTTCGGCCCGGCGGTGGTGGTACTGCCAGGAAAGGCGCTGATGGGGGGCCACGAGTAGCACTTTAGGGCTCAGCTTGCCCGAAATGCGCAGCTCATCCACGGGCAGGCCATCGAAGTAGGCATCGGCAAACTGCTGGGCCTGGTTTTCATCGAGCACGAAAAAGCCACCCCAGGGGCGGGACTGGTCTTGCTGGGCGATACCGAAACCCTGCGCCTGCAACTGGTGCTGGGTTTGCTGAAATAGCTGCTGCTTGGATACACTGGAACTCATGCGCAGAAGAAGAGGAGGGGAGAGGTTAGGTCAGGACCAGTAAAAGGTAAGTAGAACTGCGGATTTGGCCTTACACCCCGAAAAAATTTCTGTAAAAGCCTTACCGGTTCTCCGCCGGAATGCGCTGCTCCTGCGACTGGTGCAGCGACGAGCTGCGGATAATCAGCTCGGGCTTGAGCACCAGATGGGGCGGCTCGTAGGCAGGGCCGCGCTTGAGCAGCTGCAGAAACAGGCGCACCGCCGTTTCGCCCATCTGCTCGGCCCGCTGGTCAACCACCGTCATCTGGGGCTGGGTCATGGTAGTGAAAGGCTCGTTGCTGAAGCAGGCCAGGGCAATATCCTGGGGTACGCGCAGGCCCTTCTCGCGCAATACTTCCAGAGCCCCGACCGAGGGAATGGCGTAGGCGGCAAAAACACCGTCGAGGGGGGGCTCCAGGGCCAGCAGGTGCTGCATGCCCAAGCGGCCGGCATCGTGGGTCAGGGAAGGCAGGGCATACACCCAGTCATCTTCGAAGGGCAGGCCGTGGGCTTCCAGGGCCGCTTTGTAGCCCAGAAACCGGTTGCGGCTGGTGTTCAGGTGCTGGGGGCCGGCCAGATGAACAATACGTTTGCAACCTTGGGCAATGAGGTGCGACACGGCCTGGTAAGCGCCCTGAAAATCGTCGAGCACCACGGCCATGCTGCGCGGCAGCTCCGGGGCCCGGTCGAAGAACACGAGGGGCGTACCCTGGCGGCGCACCTGCTCGAAGTGGTCCATGTCGGCAAAGGTGGTGGCCGATACCGACACCAGAATGCCCTCGACCTGCGCGGCCAGCAGGGTTTCGATGTTTTTTTGCTCGCGCCGTAGCTCCTCGTTCGACTGGCACAGCAGCACGTTGAAGCCTTCCAGGGTGGCTACTTTCTCGATGCCGTTCATCACAGCCGGAAAGAAATAGCCTTTGATGTGGGGCACAATTACGCCGATAGTTTTGCTGTGACCCCGGCGCAGGGCGGCGGCCAGCTGGTTGGGCCGGTAGTTCAGCTCCTGGGCCATCTGGCGCACCCGCTCCTTAGTCGTTTCGCTGATGTCGCGGTGGTCGGCCAGGGCCCGGGAGACGCTGGAGGTCGACAGGTTGAGGGCTTTTGCTAAATCCCGAAGCGAGATTTGCTGCTTTTTAGCGGCCATAGGTCAGTGCGGTTAAGACAGGAAGCATTGCCAGTCGAACCCAAGGAACAACACAGACCGCAATTGCCCAAGAAAACTTGCACAACAGTTGCGTAACCATCGGCCTCAAGACGAAGCTGCCCCGGCCCGGCGGCTGCCCCGCAGCCCATACCAGAGCACATAGAGGTAGCACAGCACGGGCAGCAGCAGGGCCATGCGTAAGCCGCTCTGGTCGGCAATAGAGCCGAAAAGCATGGGAATGAGGGCCCCGCCCACGATGGCCATGCACAGCAGCCCCGAGGCTTGCTCGGTGCGGTAACCCAGCCCCGCAACGGCCAGCGTAAAGATGGTCGAAAACATCAGGGAGTTCATCAGGCCCACCGCCAGCAGGCTCCAGGTCGCAACTTCCCCGGTGGTGTTAATGGAAATGAGCACCAGCACAATAGCGCCCACGGCGTTGAAGGCCAGAAGCTTGCCGGGAGGAAATCTGTTGAGCAGGTAGGCCCCCGAAAACCGGCCAATCATGGCTGCGCCCCAGTAAAACAGCACCCGGTCGCCGGCGGCTTTGGGGCCAAGGGCCAGCACATCGGGCAGGGCCAGGTAGTTCACAATGTGCGAGCCAATGGCTACCTCCGCGCCTACGTAGGCAAAGATGCCAACCACGCCGAGCACCAGATGGCGGTAGCTCCAAATGCTGGCCGTCGACTCGGGCTCGACCAGGCCGGTTTCGGTAGCCGGCGCCACCTGGGGCAGATGCACGCGGCTGAGCAACAAGCTGATCAGCAGCAGGGCCGTGCCAATCACCAGGTAGGGTACCTGCACGGCTTTCACATCGATGGCCATGGCGCTGGTGGCATTATCCAAGGTAGGCAGGTGGCTCAGAATAAGCGCGCTGCCGACGTAAGGTGCCAGGGTGGTGCCCAGCGAGTTGAAGGCCTGGGTGAGCGTGAGACGGGAGGAGGCCGACGCGGGCGGCCCCAGAATGGCAACGTAGGGGTTGGCGGCCACCTGCAGAATGGTGATGCCGGAGGCCAGCACGAACAAGGCCCCCAGAAAGAGCCCGTACACCCGGGCTTCCGCCGCCGGATAAAACAGATACGCGCCGGCCGCCGCCACCGCAAAGCCAAGCAGCATGCCCCGCTTGTAGCCCACGCGCGCCACGAGCATGCCGGCCGGAACGCTGATAAAGAAGTATGCCCCGAAAAAACACAGGTTGATCAGGTTGGCCTGGGCAAAGGAGAGCTGAAAAATGGCTTTCAGGTAGGGAATCAGAATGTCATTGAGACAGGTAATGAAGCCCCACAGGAAAAACAGCGTCGTCACGGCGCTCAGGGCCGAGGTGTAGCGCGGCGCCGGGCCGGTAGCAACGGGAGTCGGCGACGGATTAACCAGACTGGGCGAGGGCAAGGCCATAGAGCAAACAGTAAGTGGATGGGGAGGGCAAACAGGGAATAAAAGCGCGAAATCAGCGTAGCGGAAGCGCCCGGACTGGGTGCCGCCCGCAGCGTAAAGTAGCTATTTCCGGTTGGCTTCAGATGTGGTATTGCCGCTGGTGAAGGAAAGCCGGCGGGTTGAAGCCTTTGTTCTACCTTTGAGGGGTAACTCCTAGACAATTGCGGTATGAGCACGAAGGTGAAGAAACGGACGCTGATTAACGATATAGCCAGCCACCTGGAAGTGTCCATTGCCACCGTATCGTTGGTGCTGAACGGCAAAGCCAAGCAAAGCCGCATCAGCGACGCCGTGGCCGAGCGGGTATTGAAGTACGTGGAAGAAGTGGGCTACAAGCCCAACCACCTGGCCAAAAGCCTGCGCACGGGCAAAACCCACGTTATCGGCCTGGTCGTGGAAGATATTGCCAACCCGTTTTTCGCCACCGTCGCCGCCCTGATTGAGCGCCAGGCTTTCGAGCGGGGCTACCGCATTATCTACTGCAGCACCAACAACGAGCCGGCCAAGGCCCGGGAGCTGATTGCCATGTTTCAGGAGCGGCACGTGGACGGCTTTATCGTTGTGCCTTCCGAGGGAATCGACAAGGAAGTAAGCGACATTCTGCGCGAGCAAACGCCCATCGTGCTGTTCGACCGGTACTTACCGGATCTGCCCACCAACTACGTCGTGGTAGATGGAGCCCAGGGCACGGCCGAGGCCACGCGCCATTTGCTGGCGCAGGGCTACACTAATATTGCCTTCATCACCACCGATTCGGTGCAGACGCAGATGGAAGCGCGCCTGCAGGGCTACACGCAAGTGCTGGAGGAGCAGAATCTGCCCCGGAAAGTGCAGCGCGTCGTAGTGACCAAAGACACGGAGCCCATTATTGCCGGCATTCAGGAGTTCCTGCAGGCCAACCCCGAAGTTGATGCCATTCTCTTCTCGACCAACTACCTGAGCATCTACGGCCTGGAAGCCATTTCGCGGCTGGGGTTGCGTATTCCTGATGATCTGGCTATTATTTCCTACGATGACCACGACCTATTCCGGCTCTATACCCCGGCTATTACCGTCATTGCTCAGCCCGTGGAAAGCATTGCCAAAAACGTCATCGACATTCTGTTGCACGAGCTGCAGGAGCCCGGCGACCAGGCCACGGCTGCTCCCCAGAGCCTTGTGCTGGCCCCTTCGCTGGTGATCCGCAAATCGTCGCTCAAAACGGCAGTAGTAATTCCGAAGCCGGTGGCTGCCGTAGGGCTGGGCTAGGCAAGAATACGGCGCGTTTTGGCAATAAAAAGCCCCTTCCCGTGACAATGGGAAAGGGCTTTTCGGTAAAGGGCGGTTTTTGCTTACGCGTTACTGGCCGCTTTTCAGACGCTGACGCAGTACTTCGAACAGCATAATACCGCTGGCTACCGACACGTTCAGGGAGCCAATCTGGCCGGCCATGGGAATACGCAGCTTGTAGTCGGCCAGCTTCAGGTATTCGGGCGAAATACCGTCTTCCTCGCTGCCCATCAACACGGCCACGGGCCCGGTCATGTCTACGGTACCGGCCTCGAGGCTGGCATCCGACTTCTCGGTGCAGGCAATAACCGTGACGCCGGACTGCTGCAAAAAGCTGATGGTTTCCTTCAGGTTCGGCTCACGGCACACCGGAATCAGGTTCAGGGCGCCGGCCGAGGTTTTCAGCGCGTCCCCGTTGATCTGGGCGGCCCCGCGGCTGGGCACTACAATGGCGTGCACGCCCATACACTCGGCGTTGCGGGCAATAGAGCCGAAGTTGCGCACATCCGTAATCCGGTCGAGCAGCAGCAGCAGGGGTGTTTTGCCTTCCTCGTAGAGGCCCGCCAGAATACTGTCGAGTGGCTGGTAGTCAATAGGCGACACGAAGGCAACGGCGCCTTGGTGGTTCTTACGGGTCAGGTCGTTGAGCTTTTCAATCGGCACCAGCGACATGGGCACGTTGGCGGCTTTGGCCAACTCCGTAATTTCCTGGGTTACGCTGTTTTTGGTGCCGCGCAGCAGGTAAATCTTCTCCAGCGTGCGACCCGCGCCCAGCGCCTCCAGAATCGGGCGCAAGCCAAACAGCATGTCGATGCTGCGGTCGGCGGCGGGCTTGTGGGGGTAACGGGGCTTGTAGTCGCCGCCACCGCCGCGCGAATCGCGCGCGTCGCCACCACGGTCGTCGCGGCCTTCCCCGCGAGGCTCGCGCCGGTCGTCGCCGCTACGGTCGTCGCGGTTTACCGGGCGGTTTTCGCTGTTATAAAATGTGCGCCGCTCATTCAGCGGCCGCTCCGGGCGGTCAGTCCTTTTCTCCATTGCTCAACGGCGGCATACCAAAGCATTTCGTACTCCGGCCGGCGCACCAATTCATAGTGTTCGGGGGCAAAGGTACTGGGTTTGGGCCGGAACGTATACGTGCCGCCGCCGCTGTTGGTGTCGCGGTACACCCAGCGCTCCTCCGTGGCCGTCCGATAAACCACTTCGGGTGCGCCCAGGGCAATGTAGAGCATACCCCGGTCGGTCATCCAGCCGGCCTTGTGGGTGGTAAATAACTGGTTGGCTACCCGCACCCGTTCGTAATAGGTTCGAATCAGCTGGCGGGCCACGGTCTGGTTGCCGCCGGCCACTTTCAGCCAGAACGCATCGACGGCGCGCTTGGGCTCGGCGGCGTCCGTGAGCTTTTTGCGCTCGGCCGACGTAGTCAAGTAAATCAGGGGCTGAATCAGCTCGTCGGCCGTGTTCAGCTCGGGAAAGTCCTGGTCTACCACGAGCAGGCCGTAGCCCATCGGTGCCTCCGCAACGCGCAGCATATACAGCCCGGGTTGCGCCAGGCCCAGCTGCTGCCCCGCCCGAAAGAAGACAGAGTCGCGAGCGGGCAGAGTGCGGGCCACGGGCTGGGCGCCGGGGTTAGCCATGGGGGGCAGAGCCGCCTGGAAACCGGCGTCGTAGCGCTTCACTACCAGCGGTTTCTCCGGGCCGTAGCTATCCACCAGGAACGGCTCCTGCACCCGCACGTAGCGACGCAGCAGCGGGTCGCCCAGCGAATCGGTGAGTACGAAGGTGCGGCCCAGGCGCTCTTTGGTAATGCTCAGCCACAGGGCCTCACTGGCATCGTCCGAGTCGGGCGGGTCGCAGGTTACGCTCAGCACCTGACCCGGCTGCAGCGCCGATGCCGGCAGGCTGAACTCCACCCAGGTGGCCGTCCGCACGCGCCGCATCCGGCGGCTTACCTGCCGCACGGTGTCGCGCCAGAGGGGCCGCTTGGCGTCGTAGCTGGTCCAGGCCGCTAGGCGCAACGGGTTGCCGCGCTGCAGCACGCTGCCATCGGCAAAGCGCAGGTACACGCGCAGACTGTCGCCCTCACGCCGGGTATCGGCCAGGATGCGGCGTAGCGGCTGGTACTGCCCGGCAAAGTCGCGGCGCGGGTCAGCGGAAACCGTAGCGGCACCAAGGCTCAGAAAAAGGGCTAATCCGAGCGTAAGACGGCGTATAAGAGCGGGCATCTGAGTCGGGAAAGAGGCGAAAGGAAGCATTGCTAAAAAGCGTGGTCTTTCAGCAACGTATAAGCCAAGGTGTATAGTACGAAGGCAGGGTAGGAAGAGGCTCAACGAAAACAGCCACCCTGTTTTGCAGGGCGGCTGTTTTGGTAGCTATGAGCAAAATCATGGCTCTACTGACGGGGATAATACTGGTTCAGCAGATCCAGCGCCTTTTTGGCCCGGGCCTGGTCCCCGATTTCCTCGGCGGCCCGGTACACGCTTTGCAGCGCCAGCAGGTTGGTTTGCACTTCCATGTCGAACAGCGCATTGTTGTTGGTGCTGTAATACGCCAACGACTGCTGGGCACGGTTGGTCATGGTATCCATGATTTCGTTGGCGCGCTGCTGCTCACCCACTTTTACCAGCGGCACCACAAACTGCGGCACGTAGTAGTCGTAGCGAATTGACTTGTCGGGCATCACCGCGAAGCACTTGTCGAGCACTTCCTTGGCCTTGGCTTTGTCGCCGGCAGCCAGATAGGCCTCGGCCAGGCGCGAGAACTTGTCGCGGTAGTTGGCCGGGAAGCGCAGGTTGTTTTCGTCGTAGAAGATGTCGGCCCGGTCGAGGTTGCGGTAGGCAAACTTCTTCATCATGTTCTCAAACATGAGGTCCTTCACCACGTAGCCCTCGTTGCCGCGCGGGTCGTAGTTGGGGTCCTTGGCCGGCAGCACGCGGTAGGCCATGCCTTCGAGCTGGAAGTAGGGCTGCAGGTTCATGAAGTCCGAGGAATTCACGGTGCTGGAGAAGTAAATCGGCCGCTTCCAGTTGTTGGTGGCCAGCATGTCCAGAATCACCAGATTTTTCTTCTCGATGGCGCCTTTGCCCATGTCCCACTCCATGCGGGATACCAGCTGCTTGCGGCGCTCCTGCGGAATAACGCCCGAGGCAAGCACCGCGGTAGTATCGATGGGCAGGTAGAACTTGCGCGTGGGGAACGAGAGCAGGGGCCGGCCGCTCTGGGTCTGCACCTGCAGCAGCGGGCTGCCCTGATCCACGAGGCCGATAAACTCGCGCAGGTTTACTTCCTGCACCGCCGGATTTTCCACGAAGGGCAGATAGTCGTTGGTGCCCTGCGCGTAGTTGTCGCTCTTCATGGAGATGGGCAACGGCTGCGACAGGTACGAGCGGCGCTTCATCTGCTCGATGTACCAGTCGGTGTTCAGGTAGCTCAGTACGGCTACGCGCACGTCGGTCCGCACGCCTTCCACTTCCTGGGCATACCAGAGGGGGAAGGTATCGTTGTCGCCGTTGGTAAACAGAATGGCATTCGGGGCGCAGGAATTCAGCAGGTTTTTAGCTGAGTCCACGGAGTTATAGCGGTCCGAACGGTCATGGTCGTCCCAGCCCTGCGCTACCATCAGCGCCGGGGCCAGCAAGCCCACCAGCGTGGCAACGGCAGCACGGGCACCATCAGCTTTGAGAACAGCTTTCAGCAAGTCGGCCAAGCCCAGCACACCCAGGCCAATCCAGATGGCAAAGGCGTAGGTGGCACCGGTGAAGGTGTAGTCCCGCTCCCGGGGCTCAATCGGGGGCTGGTTGAGGTAGAACACGATGGCTAGGCCCGTAAAGACGAACAGCAAGCCAATAACCAAGGCGTTGCGGCCGTCGCGCCGGACGTGGAAGAACAAGCCAATCAGGCCCATGATGAGCGGAATGGCGAAGAAGTTGTTACGGGCGGGGCTGTTGGCAATCCGCTCGGGCAAGCCGTTCTGGCCCGCACTCGTGGGCCACACCACGCCGGCCTGCTGAATGTCACTTTCGCGGCCCACGTAGTTCCACATGAAATAGCGCCAGTACATGTGGCCCATCTGGTAACGGAACAAAAAGCTCAGGTTCTGGCCCATGGTGGGCTTGGTCTGCTCCTGAATGTCGACCCACTTCTTGTAGTTGTAGATGTGCTCGGGGGCGGGGCTGTAGATGCGCGGAATCAGCATCTTGTCCTCGTCGCGGTAGATGGTTTCCAGGCGACGCTCGGCAATAACGTACTTGTCGCCGCGGCGCACGTAGCGCGGCGCGCCTTCCTTCTGGTCTACGGGCTCGGCATTGAACTGCGGACCATAGAGCAGGGGCCGGTCGCCGTACTGCTCACGCTTGAGGTAGCTCACGAAGGACAGCACATCCTCGGGCGCGTTTTCGTTGATAGTAGGGTGGTAGCTCGAACGAATCGGGACAATCAGATACGACGAGTAGCCGATCAGAATGAACACGAAGCTCAGCATTGCCGTGTTGATCAGGCGGTTGTGGTGGCGGAAGGAGTAGCGGAAGCCAAACCAGATCAGGGCCACGAACAGCAGCAGGAAGAACACCAGGCCCGAGTTGAAGGGCAAACCGATACTGTTCACGAAAAACACCTCGAAAGCACCGGCCAGCGTGGGCAGACCGGGTATGATGCCGGCCAGAATCAGGCCCACAATCACGCTGCTGATAACCAACGTGAAAATGCCGCCCTTAGTGGTCGGGTTGGCAGTGCGACGGTAGTAGTAGATGAAGCCCAAGGCCGGAATAGCCAGCAGGTTCAGCAAATGGACGCCGATGCTCAGGCCGATGACGTAGGCAATCAGAATCAGCCACTTGTCGGAATCGGCCTCGTCGGCGCGGTTTTCCCACTTCAGCATAATCCAGACGACGGCCGCGGTGCAGAGGGCCGACATGGCGTATACCTCCGCTTCCACGGCATTAAACCAGAACGAATCGGAGAAGGCAAAGGCCAGGGAGCCAACAACGCCTGCACCCAGAATCAGCAGAGTCTGGCCGCTGGTGGGCTCCAGGCGGCGGTTGTCGTGCAGACCGGACTGGGGCACGACCAGCTTCTTGGCCAGCATCGTGATGGTCCAGAACAGGAACAGCACCGTAAACGAACTGCTCAGGGCCGACAGGAAGTTGACCAGCACCGACACTTTGGTGACGTCGCCGAAGGAGAAGAGCGAGAACAGGCGGCCCAGCAGCAGGAAGGTGGGGGCTCCGGGCGGGTGCGGCACCAGCAGCTTGTAGGAGCAGGCAATAAACTCGCCGCAGTCCCAGAAGCTGGCCGTGGGCTCTAGCGTGAGCAGATAGGTAAGGGTGGCGATGGCAAAAACGAGCCAGCCGACTAGGTTATTCAGGCTTTTGTAACTCCGCATACTGGTTTAATCAGAGAAGGGCCAAAAGTAGGCAATAAATCTGGCCATGCCGCACCCCGAATACAGACACCTGCCGGCGGCTATATTCCGGGGAATGCATAAAAAAAGCAGCCAGGATGCTGGCTGCTTTCAGGAAGATGGTCAGGAACTGAATTGCTTAATTCTGTAGAATTAACCGCTTGGTGCTTACTACCTTATCGTTGACCAGCAGGCTGTAGAAGTACACGCCGGCGGGCAGATCCGACAGATTAACGGGCGTGCCTTCCATTCCAATTTCGGGCCGCAGGGCAATGGTCCGTACTTCCCGGCCAATGATGTTGCTGAAGCGCAGCTTGTAGTTTTCGGAGGCTTTCTGCTCTAATGACACCATCACCAGGCCCTTGCTGGGGTTGGGATACAGGCTAAGCAAAGGTGTGGCTACCGCTGTTGCGGGCCGGGCCGGAGTAGTCTGGCTGGTCATCATCTGGTGCCGCAGGGAAAGCCCAACGGTGGCGGCCAAAGACGAGAGCTGAGCCAGCACCAGAGCCAGAAGTAAAAAAAGACGCGTAGAAGTTTTCATGTTGGGTAGGTTCAGAGCGGTAAGGTAGCGGACGTTTGCAGTCGAGTTATAAAGACAAGCACCGTGCCTTATTTTCCAGACTGACACAGTTTGCTGCCCAAGGGTTGCCAGCCAGCCGGTTAGAGCATGACGATAGGCAAAGGTTTATTCACGGGGCACCACGTTCCTCGCTGACACAGCAAGCCCCGGCACGACCAACAACTACTTATGTATATATTTAATTTCCTGCAGCGCGAAACTTCTGAGCTCCCGCTCGATTTCCACCATCAGGCGGCCGGTTTCGTCTACGCCCACAATCTGCCCCTGCACGGGCTGCCCGTCCACCTCATAATCGTGGATTTCCTGGTAGCGGTACAGAGCCTGCAGGTAGTCGAAGCGCAGGGCTGCCACCCGGCCGGCCCGCAGCATCAGGTAGCGCCTCTCCAGAAACTCCAGCAGGCGCGTAATCAGCGTTTTCAGGGTGTAGGCCCGGCCGGTAAGCCAAGCCAGGGAGGTGGCCGTGGGCATGCCGAACTCGCGCTGATTGACATTTATCCCAATTCCGACGATGCTATATTGAATCTTGGCGCCGCTTATGGTGTTTTCAATCAGGATACCCCCCAGCTTCTGGGCACCGTAGTAAATGTCGTTGGGCCACTTCAGGCGCAGGGCGGCATCGGGACCCAGCAGGCTACGTGCCCAGTCCAGCACGCCCAGCGCCACGGCCTGGCTTAGCTGAAACTGGTCGGTGGGAGCCAGGAAGGTGGGCTGCCAGATAACCGATAGTGTCAGGTTTTCGCCCGGGCTGGCTTCCCAGCGGTTGCCACGTTGGCCCCGGCCAGCGGTCTGTTTGTCGGTTATGACCGTACAACCATCGGTGGCGCTGTTTTTGACAATAAGAGCCTGTGCCTCGCTGTTTGTCGAGGCGCATTCGGGCAACCAAACAATTTGTTGGCCCGTGAATAGGGTTTGGGGGAATAGTGCCTCCACCTGAATTTCTTACTTTGTGCGTTCAAACCTAACAATACCCTATGAAAAGTACCCTGGTTCGGCAGGATTCAGACAGATTGGCAGACGTCGTAGTACGCGGCATGCAGGAGAAAAAAGCGGCTGATATCGTTGTGCTCAATCTGAAGGACCTAAAAAATGCAGTAGCGGATTATTTCATTATCTGCTCTGCTTCCTCCGATACCCAACTGGACGCCATTGCGCGTTCCGTGGAAGAAGAAGTTGAGAAGCTTACCGGCCAGAACCCCTGGCAAACTGAAGGCCGCATGAACCGGGAATGGGTACTGCTCGACTACGTCGACGTGGTAGTGCATATTTTCCTGCGCGACCGTCGGCAGTTCTACGCGCTGGAGGAGCTGTGGGGTGATGCCGAAATAAAATATATTACGGAAGAGGCCGAAGCCGTTTAAAGTAAAACCGGCCCGAGTGCGTCTTAACAATTAGCGCGGGCGGCGGTTCCGCCTTTGTTCTTCGTTTAGAAACCCTTTTCATGCCAGATACAACCCCCAAAAAGAAAAAGCCAATACTGCCCTCGCCGGCTCCCCGGCCGAGCATGCAGATGTGGGTGCTGGCTGGGTTGGTGGTGTTCATCTTCGGGATGCTCTTCATCAATCGTAGCAGCTCAACCATTGATATAAACCAGCAGAAGTTTAAGCAGATGCTGCTGGCCGGTGACGTGCGTGACGTGACCCTGGTAAACGACCGGACGGTGGAGGTGACGCTAAAGCCGGAAGCTGCCCGCAACGCTAAATATAACAAGGAGCTCAGCCAGCGTGGACCTTTGTCGCTGGATGCCGGCCCGCAGTACAGTTTCCGCGTCGTAGACGGCAAAACCTTCAAGGAAGACCTCGACAAGATGCAGGCCGCGCTGCCGGATACCCAGCAGGTAGGTCTGAACATCGAAACCAAGCAAGGCTACGGCGACCTGCTGAGCAGCTGGGGCCTGATCCTGATTCTGTTTGTCGGCTTCTGGTTCCTGATGCGCCGCATGAGCGGAGCTGGCGGACCCGGCGGGCAGATTTTTAATATCGGCAAAAGTCGCGCGGCTCTTTTCGAAGGCGGCGACAAGGTGAAGATTACCTTCAAGGACGTTGCCGGTCTGGAAGAAGCCAAAGAGGAAGTCGAGGAAATCGTAGAGTTTCTGAAGAACCCTTCGAAGTTCACGGTTCTCGGCGGTAAGATTCCCAAAGGTGCTTTGTTGGTGGGTCCTCCCGGCACGGGTAAGACCCTGATGGCTAAGGCGGTAGCTGGTGAAGCCGACGTTCCGTTCTTCTCGTTGTCGGGTTCCGACTTCGTGGAAATGTTTGTCGGCGTAGGTGCGGCCCGGGTGCGCGACTTGTTTAAGCAAGCCAAAGCCAAGGCGCCTTGCATCATCTTCATCGACGAAATTGACGCCATTGGCCGTAGCCGTAGCCGTGGCAACGTACCCGGCGGCAATGATGAGCGGGAAAACACGCTCAACTCGCTGCTGGTAGAAATGGACGGTTTCGGTACCGACTCCGGGGTTATCATCCTAGCCGCTACCAACCGCCCCGATACGCTCGACTCCGCGTTGCTACGCCCCGGCCGTTTCGACCGGCAGATCAGCATCGACAAGCCCGACATTAACGGCCGCACTCAGATTTTCGACGTGCACCTGAAGCCCCTGACGTTGGGCCCCGATGTAAACGCCCGTAAGCTGGCCGCACAAACGCCTGGCTTTGCCGGTGCCGAAATTGCCAACGTCTGCAACGAAGCCGCCCTGATTGCCGCCCGCCGCGACAAAAAGATGGTGACCATGCAGGACTTTACCGATGCCGTTGACCGCGTGATTGGTGGCTTAGAGAAGAAAAACAAGATCATTTCGCCCAACGAGAAGCGCATTGTGGCTTACCACGAAGCCGGTCATGCCATTGCTGGCTGGTTCCTGGAGCACGCCGACCCGTTGGTGAAAGTGAGCATTGTGCCCCGCGGAGTAGCGGCATTGGGTTATGCCCAGTATCTGCCCCGTGAGCAGTTCCTATACAACACGGAGCAGCTGACCGACGAGATGTGCATGGCCTTAGGTGGCCGCGCCGCCGAGGAACTGGTGTTCGGCAAAATCTCGACCGGAGCTCTGTCCGATCTGGAGCGGATTACCAAAATGGCCTACAGCATCGTGACCATGTATGGTATGAACGCTAAGCTGGGCAACATCTCGTATTATGACTCAAAAGGGCAGAATGAGTACGGTTTCTCGAAGCCTTACTCTGAGGCAACTTCGCAGCTCATCGACGAAGAGGTGCGCACTATCGTGGAAAATGCCTACACCCGTACCAAGGAGCTGCTGACCGAGCGGCGCCACGAACTGGAAGTTATTGCCAAGGAACTGCTGGAAAAAGAAGTGCTGCTGCAGGAAGATCTGGAGCGCCTTGTTGGCAAGCGCCCCTACGATAACCAGACCTCGTACCAGGCGCATATGGCTGGCACTGACCGCAGTGAGACGCTCAGCGAGCGGAAGCAGGAGCACCCGGTGCCCCTGAGCAACGATCTGCCGGAAAGTGACCTGCCCGGCCTCGACAGCCGGCCGCGCGACACAAATTCGAGCAACGATGTACCAACGGGTAGTACTGTCTCGTTTGATGTCTAAATAGTATTTAATGCCATCTAAAAAGCCAGCCTGCTTCAGGCTGGCTTTTTTTCTGCTGGGGGCATTTCAAGTGCGGCCTACGAGTAGCTATTGGCGGGTCTTTCTATCTTTGATTACCTCTTTCCTCGTTTCCTTAAGTAGTTCCTATGTCCGAAACTTCCCGCGACATCATTCTGCGCCGCATTCGGGAGTCGTTGCAGCAGCCGGCCCCGCAGCCGGCCGCTCCCGATTTTACGCTGCCGCTGCACCCGGCGCCCCACGATGACCTGGCCGTGACGTTTGCCGAAAGCTTCGTGCGGGCCGGTGGCGTGTTCTACTACTGCGTGTCGGAAGAGCACTTCTATGACCAGCTGTTTACCTACAAAAAGGAGAAGGCGCTCGACAACCTGTACGTGTGGGAGCCGGAACTGAAAAAGCTGCTCCATAGCGGCGGCATTGGGTTTATCGGGGATGAAGCCGACTGGCTGCAGAAGGCTGATGCCGGCCTGACGACCTGCGAGGCGCTGGTAGCCCGCACCGGCAGCGTGCTGGTGAGTGGCGCCTCGGCCAGTGGCCGCCGCCTCAGCATCTACCCCGACCAGCATCTGGTACTGGCCCGCGCCTCCCAGATTGTACCCGATATTGGCGACGCGCTCAAACGGGTGCAGGGGGAATACGACGATAAATTGCCCTCCATGATTTCGCTCACAACGGGCCCCAGCCGTACGGCTGATATTGAAAAAACGTTGGTGCTCGGAGCTCATGGCCCGCGCAGCATCGTGTTGTTTTTACTGGATGACGCGCCCGAAGCAACTGCCTGATCTTGTTCTGCCGCCCGGCCGCAACGTATACTTCGCCTCCGACTTCCACCTGGGAGCCCCCGACGCGGTGCGCTCCGCCGAGCGGGAACGGAAAATCGTGCGCTGGCTCGACCAGATTGCGCCCAATGCCGCCGCTATTTACCTGGTTGGGGATATTTTCGACTTCTGGTTTGAGTATCGGCATGCTATTCCGCGCGGTTTTATCCGGTTGCAGGGCAAGCTGGCCGAGCTGACCGATGCCGGAATTCCCGTCACTTTCTTTACCGGCAACCATGACATGTGGATGTTCGACTACTTTACCAAGGAGCTGAACATTCCCATTATGCGTCATCCGATGAGCCAGCGCATCGGTAACCAGGAGTTTCACATTGGGCACGGCGACGGGCTGGGGCCGAAGGACCACACCTATAAGGTGCTGAAGCGAATTTTTGCCAGCCCGGTGGCCCAGTGGCTGTTTGCGCGCCTGCATCCCAACTTCGGTATCGGGCTGGCCAACAAATGGAGCCAGCGCAGCCGCATTCAGAACGGCGCTGCCGACGAGAAATACTTTGGCGACGATGAGTGGCTGCTGGTGTATTGCCGGGAGTTGGAGCGGCTGCACCACCACGATTACTATGTGTTTGGGCACCGCCACCTGCCGCTCGACGTGCCCGTGACAGCTCAGAGTCGCTACGTGAATCTGGGGGAGTGGGTCAATTATTGTTCCTACGCCGTATACGATGGGCATGAACTGGCACTACGGCATTTTGAGCAGAAGTAAGGTGTGCTGTTGGGCTAAGAGCTTTGCCGTTTGCGTACTGCTCTCTCTGCAAAGTCTGGGAACTGCGTTGGCCCAAACGACAGTGCCTTCAGCCGCTTCAGTAGTGCCAGCCGCAAAGCCCGCTGCTACGGCCCCGGCCCCGATTATCAATGCGGCGGCTCAGACGGCCCCGGTTGAGACGAATGGCTGGACGCTGGTGCGTACCATCGCCCTGCCCAAGCCCGGCCCGGCTTCTCTGGACCGCCGTGGCAACCTCTACCTGAGCGATTCGCAGAACAACGTGCGCCAGTACGGTCCCGACGGGCAGCCGCTGAACACGTACTCGCCGCCCCAGCCCGGCCACACGGCCCAGCTCGAGGCCTGGAATACATCTAAAGTGTTGGTGTTTTACGATGACCGGCAGGAAATTCTGCTGCTCGACCGGTTCATGGCTCCCCTCAGCCAGGTTCGGCTGCCCGATTTGCTCGATGGGATGGTACGAGCCGCCACGCTGGCTCCCGACGACCGACTCTGGCTGCTCGACGAAAGCAGCCTGACCCTGCGCCAGTATGACCCTACCGGGCAGCGCATTGCTCTGAATACGCCCCTGGATATTCTTATCGGGCGCACCAGACCGGACTTTCGGTTTATGCGCCAATACCAGAACAACCTCTATTTGGTGGACCGTACCAGTGGCATCTATGTGTTCGACAACTTGGGAAATTACCGCAAAAAGCTGCCTATTACGGGTCTGAGCAGCATCGGCTTCCGGGGCGACGAGTTGTACTATCTCACCGACAAGGCGGTGCATCTGTTTCATTTGTACAGCCTCACGGAGCGCACCCTGCCACTGCCCGTCAGCCCGACAGAAATCCAGCAGATCGTGTTAGGCGAGCAGTACGCTTACATAATTACCGTGGCCGGCATTGGAGTCTATAAGCTGTAAGGTGTCCGTATTCCATAAGCCAAGTGAAGCGCGGATTTATAATATTCATAAAATAATGCCTCGATTATTGGAAGTAATAGAGGCTTTGCCGGCTTGCTGCCGGTGTTTTTCCTATCTTTAACAGTCCCGGCGGCGTAAGGTCGGGCAGCTTACTTCCCACCCTTCCGCTTTCGTTGATGCGCTATATTGCCAGCATATTTCACCAGTTATCGGTATTTCAGGGAGTTCTTCTAACCGGTGTCTTGCTGGGATTATCTGGTCAGGCTGCGGCCCAGGAGCATAAGCAGACCAGTTCCAAAATAGCGCCGGGCCTAACTTGTCCGCTCACCGCAGGCACCCGCCAAGCCGTGCGGGTAAGCGTCGGGCGCAAGGCCGAGTTTCTGGCCTGGGCCAAGCTGAATCTGCCCGCCAGCCAAATTCGGGTGGTGCGTGAGGCGGGCACGCCAGTGCTCCTGCTGGAAAAGCTTACCCCAGCGCAAGTGCAGCAGCTGAGTGCCTCGCCGTTGGTCGATTTCGTAGATAAGCCCAACCGCCGGGCCTACGATGAGCGGCAGCTGAATCAGTCTGACCTGAGCGTGAATCGCATTACGACGGTGCATACCCGCTTTCCCGAACTGGCCGGGCAAGGCCTGACCGTATCCGTCAAAGAAGACTCCTTCGACCCGACCGATATTGATTTCAAGGGCCGGGTTGTCGCCAGTAGCCTGTTTACTGCCAGCTCTTCGCCCCACGCCACTGCTATTGCCACGTTGGTGGGCGGTGCCGGCAACTCGGCGCCGGCCGGCAAAGGTGTAGCCTGGCAGGCAAAGCTGGCCACCTCCAGCTACCAGAATTTGCTGCCGGATGAGGCAAATACGCTGGTACCGGCGGGCATAACCGTGCAAAACCATTCCTACGGCGTGGCGGCCATCGAGAACTACTACGGGCTGGAGTCGCAGGCCTATGACCAGCAGGTGCAGCAGTATCCGACGCTGGTGCACGTATTCTCGTCGGGCAATGTGGGCACGCAAACCAGCACCGAAGGCCGTTACAAAGGCATTCCGGCGGTAGCCAACCTGACCGGCCAGTTCAAGACCTCCAAGAATACTCTTAGCGTGGGAGCCACCGACCAGCTGGGCCAGGTAGCTCCGCTCAGCTCCCGCGGCCCCGCCTACGACGGGCGCATCAAGCCCGAGCTGGTGGCCTACGGCGCCGGCGGTACTTCCGAGTCGGCGGCGTTGGTTTCGGGGGCCAGCTTACTCGTACAACAGGCCTACCAGGCCCAGAATGCGGGCACGACACCATCCGCTGCGCTGGTAAAAGCCGTATTGCTCAACAGCGCCGATGATACGGGCCGCCCCGGAGTTGATTTCGAAACCGGCTTTGGGCAGCTCGATGTGGCCGGTGCCATTCAGACGGTGCGCGACCAGCACTATTTCCAGGGCTCCGCCACTCAAAGCAGCCTGCGCACGTTCAACATTACCGTGCCCGCCGGCCAGCAGCAGCTGAAAGTGACCCTGGCCTGGGCCGATCCGGCCGCTTCACCCGCCGCAGCGCAGGCCCTGGTCCACGACCTGGATCTGGAGCTGGTGCATATGGCCTCGGGGAAAACCTGGCTACCCTGGGCGCTGAGCACTTTTCCGCACGCCGACTCCCTGGCGAAACTGCCAAAGCGCCGTGCCGACCGACTAAACAATGTAGAGCAAGTCAGTATTGACGTGCCGGAAGCCGGAGCCTATACGGTGCGGGTGCGCGGAACGGCAGTTGCTGCGGCCCAGCCCTTCAGTCTGGCATATGAATACAGTGCTGGCTTCGATTGGGTGCGCCCCGGTAATACGACCAATCTACGGCCCGCTGCTACCAACATTCTGCGCTGGCACTGGTCGGGGCAGACTGGTACGGGGCGGTTGGAATATCAGCCCCTGGGTACGCAGAAATGGCGTCTGCTCAAAGCTGATGTGCCTCTGGCCAGCACCAACTACAGCTGGGCAGTGCCCGATACCACTACCTTGGCCCGCGTTCGGATGCTGGTTGGCAACACCACTTTTCTGTCCGATACCTTCAGCATTGCGAGTCCATTAACGCCCAGCGTGGGCTATGCCTGCGAAGAGGAAGCTCTGTTGCTATGGCCCCGCACGCCCGGGGTTCAGCAGTACCAAGTGTACCGCCTGGTGCAGAACTTTCTGGAGCCCTACCTGACAACCGCTGATACAGCCCTAGTGCTGACCAAGGCGCAGATGCCGATTCGTTACTACGCCGTGGCTCCCATTTATGGGAAAATACTAGGGGAGCGGGGCACTACCATTGATTTCACGGAGCAGGGCACGGCTTGCTACGTCAGAAGCTTTTTGCCACGCACTGTCGTTACCGATACGGTTTTGTTTGACTTGGAGGTTGGTACCATATTCCGCCTCAAATCCGTGACGCTGGAGCGCCTGACGCCTACTGGGGCCGTGGCAGTGCAAACCATAGCGCCGGTTGCTACCCTGCAAACCACTTTTGTGGATGCCAATCCCACCTCCGGCCGCAACGAATACCGGGTGCGGCTCGAACTCGCCGACGGGCGAGTGATATACAGCCAGACTGAGGAAGTCCAGTTTATCCGGCTCAGCGAGGTGCAAGTATATCCCAACCCGATTGTGGCTGGCGAGCCGCTACAGATTCTGGTAGCCGAAAGCGCCGATGTGCGCGTGCAGTTTTACGATATGACTGGGCGTTTGCTGCGCGAAACCCTGGGGACGGGAGTGGTGAAGGAAGTACCTACGGCCGGCCTGGCCAAGGGCATGTACCTGGTGCGGGTGAGTACGGCCAGCGGCGCAGTGCTGACTACCCGCGTGGTAGTGTTGTAAAAGCATTGGCTGCGTAGCTTTCCATTATTACCGCTTTGTGCTTTCCGCGCAAGGGCTTTCGATTATGCAAAGAAAATGACCGTTCTCAGCCCAGCGGTGCTTATATAAAGTCAGGGTAGCAAGTGCAGAATGTGGAACGATGAGCGGTATAACGGTCTTTTCGGCTCCCGCAACAGTTTCATCTGCGGCCAGCATGTACGTAAGTACTGGTTGCTTATCTGTTGGTTACGTGCCTACTCGCCTTAAACCGGTAAGTGTGGGCTAACCAGTAAAGTCTTAAATAAAAGAGGAGGTGTCGCCTGCCGCTCCTGGAAGCCGGCTTTGCGCAGAATAGGTCACAAAAAAAGGCCTGGCTCCTTGTGGGAACCAGGCCTTTTGAGCTAGGTACTGGACCTACTAATACACGTAGCGCAGTGCCGTTACGTCGTTCGTGTTGAACGGACGGTTAGCACCCGAGCCGATGCAAGCCAGCATCCACGAGTTTGGATCAGCCGTGGTGGGCGTGCCGGGAATGTGTACGGCACCAACCGTGCTGGCACCTTCGTTGGTGTAAGCACCACCGCAGCTGTAAGCGCGGTTCTGATAGTCGGTGTGGCGGAAGCCGATGCAGTGACCAACTTCGTGGGCCAGGATGGTAGCAATGTACGTGCTGGCGTTAGCCGTGCCGATAGCACCGGCATTAACCAATACTTGGCCGTAAGGATTGCCGCCCGAGGGGAAACCAGCGGAGGCCAAATAGCCTGAGCCGGATGGAGCAGCGCTCAGTACGATGTTGCCACCCGAGGTTACGCGGCTGAAGCGAATCAGCAGACCCTGAGCGTTATAGCGACGAATCAGCTCGTCGGTAGCCGTTACGTAAGCCGAAGGCAGGTTGGTCGAAACGCGGATGGTTACGGTGCGGCCCGAGCCTACGCTTACCAGGTTGTTGGTGCGGTACTGCTCGCCTTCGGCTACGCGCATCAGCTTGTAGTCAGGCTTGCTGTTCAACGACTCTTCCGTCAGCATAATGTCACCTTCCACGAGGTAGCCGCCTTCAACTTTCTGAGCGTCTTTGGTAGTGAAGCCCAACTGCTGAATCTTGCTGATAGCATCGGCAGAAATTTCGTTCTTGGCGGTTACCTTTTCGGCCTCTTTCGAGCACGACGACAGAGCAACTACCGAGCCTGCGCAAATGGCTACTGCGGAAAGTATTTTGTTGATTTTCATAAAAGGTTTGGTTTGGTAGGGTTGGTGAGGGATGAATGAATGATGCGTCCAAATAGAAGATAAAAATTGTTAATGTCAACAGTATTTTAACGAAACTTTAAAATAATTGCAAAGTATGCGTGTATGCGCAGGCATGTTCCTAATGAAAGCCACGTGTTACTTTATATAAGTTTGCTAATATTCGTGTGCCGTCTGATTGGTGCTTTGCCAGCCGTAAGCCTATAGACTTGTATCCGGCAAAGCGCCTTATTCAGGATCTTGAAGCTCACCAATGAGGCAGAGTTTCTTAATTTGACCGTTCGGCACCAGGCACACCGCCGGCCCATAGACTTGCCTAGCCAGCTGCGAGTATCTTGTTGGAGAATTGCCTCCGGGGCAAACCTTTGGCAAGGCAAATGCTGTTAGAGGTGACAATTTTCCTAAAAATGGCCTTCCAGGCCAAGAATCGGCACTTTTGCCAGAACCAAGGCAGAGGAACCGAAATGCTTATCTTTGTTGAAAACCGAATCCGTGTGAACTCCTCGTTCACCTCACGATATAACCTTCCAAGCCGTGGCTTGCACTTCTTGTTCCTCTGGCGGCTGCTCTACGTCCGCAACGGGCTGTGGCTCCAAAGGCAGCTGTAGCTCTGGCGGCTGCACGCGCCTGAACGTATTCGATTGGCTGCAGGACGTCGACCTGCCCGTCGATTTCAAAGAGTTTGATATAGTTGAAATCCGCTTTAAAGGCGGCCGCAAAGAGTTTTTTCGCAATACCAACCGCCTGCCCCTAGTTACCGGCGACGCCGTCGTAATCGAGGCCGCCGGCAACGGCTGGCACCTGGGCCACGTGTCGCTGAAAGGTGAGCTGGTACGGCTGCAGATGCGCAAAAAGAAAACGCCCCTCGACTCCAAGGAGATTCGGGGCATTCTGCGCGTTGCCACGCCCCAGGATGTGGAGCGTTGGGAAGCCGTGCGCGACCTGGAAACGGGCACCATGTTCCGGGCCCGCTCGGTAGTGGAGGAGCTGCGGCTGAAAATGAAGCTCTCCGACGTGGAATACCAGGCCGACCGCACCCGCGCGACCTTTTTCTACTCGGCCGATGACCGGGTCGACTTCCGGGACCTGATTAAGCGGCTGGCCGATGAGTTTCGGGTGCGGGTCGAGATGCGCCAGATTTCGCTGCGCCACGAAGCGGGCCGCCTCGGCGGTATCGGCTCGTGCGGGCGGGAGCTGTGCTGCTCTACCTGGCTCACCGATTTCAAGAGTGTGAGCACTACCGCCGCCCGCTACCAGAACCTGAGCCTGAACCCGGCCAAGCTGTCTGGACAGTGCGGCCGCCTCAAGTGCTGCCTCAACTATGAGCTCGATACTTACCTCGACGCGCTGAAGGATATTCCCCAGGTGTCGCGCCCACTCCAGACGGAAAAGGGCGACGCTTTCTTGCAGAAAACCGACATTTTCAAGCGGCGCATGTGGTTTGCCTTCCGCGGCGACAACAACTGGGTGATGCTCTCCACCGACCGGGTGCGCGAAATTCAGGATCAGAACAAGCGCGGCGAAAAGCCCGAAAACCTGCTGGCCCCTGTGTTGGAAGCCGAGCGCGAGCCCGAAGTGTCGACTCACGTGGAAGGCAACCTCGACCGCCTCGACGATAAGATTAAGGGCAGCAAGCGGCCCAAGCGCAAAAAGAAGAAGGAGGGAGGAATCAGTGCCCCAACAGCTGCCGCAGCGCCGGCCGCACCGCGCAATGGCGGGCGCACCGATGGCGCCGCCAAAGCGCCGGCTCCGGTGCCTACCGAAACAACTGGCGAGGCCACCGGGGCCGAAACGCGTCGTCCGCGCGGTGCCGCTGCCCGCCCCCTGAACCGGCGCAACAACCGGGGCCGCAGTGAAACGCCGCGTGGCGGGAGCGAAGCCGCCCCCAAGCCGGAGAGCCGGGAAGGCCGCCGACCCGACGCCCCCCGCCCCGAAGGAGCCGTTGAACCCCGGGCGCCCCGTGGCGAGGGCCGTCCGCCCCGCTCGGCCAGCACCCCCCCAGCCGACGGCAGCGCCGCCCGGCCACCCCGGGACGAAAACAGTGAACGGAGTAGCCGTGGCGGCCGCTCGTCGCGCCGTGGGGGCCGGGCGCCCCGGCCCGGTGGTGCCGAGGGGAATGGAAACCCAGGCTCAGCGCCCGCAAACTCCTAGCGTATGCGTAAGGCCACCACATGGGTCCTGAGCCTGGGCTTGCTGCTCGGCTTGGCCGCCTGCGACGACAACCAAGTGTATGATAAAAACCAGGAGCTCGACAAAGCGGTATGGACCGTTCAGGAAAAGCCCACCTTCGAGTTCGAAATTGCGGACACCACGCAGCGCTACGACATTTACTTTAACGTCCGTAACGAATCCATGTATGGGTACTACAACCTCTACGTGAAGCACACGCTGCTGGACCCCAGTAACAAGCGCGTCTCCCAGCTGCTGCACCAGATGCTGCTCATGGACCCCCAGACCGGGGAACCCCGGGGGCAGGGCTCCGGCGACATCTTCGACCACCAGTTTCTGGCGTTGCGGGGGCAGCAGTTTCGCCAGCCGGGCACCTACAAGGTCGTGCTGGAGCAGTATATGCGCCAGGATCAGCTGCCCGGTATTATGGCGGTGGGCGTACGGGTAGTAAAAGCGGCCCAGTAGGCGCACTCTGATTTACTTGCAAAAAAAGACCTCCCGGGCCGCAGCCCGGGAGGTCTTTTTTTGCAATAGCCCTCGGGCTATCCGCAGAAAGTCATTTAGTCAACCAGACGCACGCTAACGGCGTTCAGGCCTTTTTTGCCCTGCTGAACTTCGAATTCTACGCGGTCTGCATCACGTACGGGCTGCTTCAGACCCGTGGCGTGTACGAAGATGTCCTCACCACCGCCGTCCGGCGTGATGAAGCCAAAGCCCTTGGCTTCATTGAAAAATTTGATGATACCGGTACTCATTGCTGGAAATGGTGAGATGAAAGAATGAGGTAAATGTAAGAGGATTTTTTTCGATTCAAATAGCGCTTTTCTGGAACGCTACGACCCGTGCAGCCGCTGCCACTTCTGGTGGAGTCAGCTACGCGCCCCGAAACCGGCTGGGCTGGATAGAAAAATACCACCCCGCTCCGGTGATTGACAGGGCAGGGTGGTAGTAGTCCAAATCAGCGCGAATCAGGGGGAAAGAGCTAGATACGCTCGACTTTAACGGCGTTCAGGCCTTTTTTGCCTTCGATAACATCGAAGGAAACCCGGTCATTCTCCCGGATTTCGTGGACAAGACCGGTTTGGTGGACAAAAATATCCTGGTTGGTGTCGTCCTGAACGATGAACCCAAAGCCTTTGGATTCGTTGAAAAATTTCACTTTGCCAGTTTTCATAACTACGGCTTGGTTGTGGAGGTAAAAGGTTGATTACTGAAGAATGCAGTAAAACTAAGGGGAATTTTTAATTGTAGCATCGCTTGTTTACAGAATAAACTCGCCCCAGACCGGAGCTATAACACGTCATAAATCGGCCCTGGCGGCAAGAAACGCTGCAACTTATCTTTCGCCATCGGCCTGCATTCGGGCTATCTGCTTCCTGGTATTCAGCGGACAAGCTAAACTGGCAGAAGTAAAGCTCAGTCATGTTTTACTCCCGAAGTAAAGCCACTGGCAGTAGCACGAAGCCCATAAGCCAGCAGGGACCGGGCTGCCGGAGCGCCGGCTTAAAAAAAAGGTCTTCTGCCCGGCAGAAGACCTTTTTCGTTATAGTAAAGGCGCTGCCGCTGCTAGCTGCTGGCTTTAAACCGGTGGCAGTTGTGGTGGGCAAACTGCTCAATGGTGTGGGGTGGGCAGCCCGTAATAGCCTCCACCGTGTTGGTAACGCCCGCTGCGTAGCCGGCTTTGGATAAGCCGTACAGCTCCAGCATGGCCTCGCTCATCCAGGCTGGCGCCTGGCCCATGGCCTGGCGGGCGGTTTCTTCAGGTACGTCGACGTAGGTGACGGGCTGGCCGGTGGCCTGACTGATGGCGGCCGCTACCTCATCCAGGCCTAGGGCCTGCGGACCCGTTAGCTCGTAGGCTTGGCCGTGGTGGGTGCTGCCCTCGGCACTGAGAATGTGGGCGGCCGTGAGAGCAATGTCGCGGGCATCGATGTAGCTGACTTTCCCGTTGCCCAGCGGCATGTAGAGCTTGCCCTCGTGGCAGATAGACTCGGCGTTGTAGTTGACGAAGTTCTGCATGAAGCTGCCCGGCCGCAGAATGGTGTAGGGAATGCCGCTCTGCTCCAGGTGCCGCTCCACTTCCCGGTGCCAGCGGCCCAGCTGAATGCCCGGCTCGGCATCGGCGCCGGCTGCCGACAACCGCACGATGTGCTGCACACCGGCCAGCTTGGCGGCATCGATGACGCGCTTGCCTATCTCGACCTGGTCTTCGCTGAAGGGCGTAATCAAGCAGAGCCGGTCGACGCCCGTGAGGGCCACGTGCAGGGTCTGGGGCTTGCTGTACTCTATTTCGACCAGTTGCAGCTCGGGGTGCATCTGCCGGAGCCGGTCGCCTTTGATGAGGGAATGCACGCCGGCGCGTACCGTCAGGCCGCGGTTGGCCAAAGCCGAAATCAGCTCGGTGCCCACAGTGCCCGTGGCGCCGGTAACCAGAATAGTAGCCATAGGAAAAGGAATTAGGAGAACGGAAATGCTGCGGCCAGCAATGGTGCCAGCTGCTTAGAGGCGGTAGGTGGCGCGAAAAATCTTGCCCTTCTCGTTGCTGAACACGAAATCATGGTCGTTCACGAATACCAGGGCCTCGGCCTGCCCGCTGGAGGGAATGGGCAGGCAACTCTTGGCTCCGTCGAAAAGCTTGCGGCCGGGCGCCACGTCTATCAGGTACACGTGGCCGTAGCCCAGCAATGCCACCGTGCGGCCGTTGGGGCTGATGTCGGCGGCCGTTATCCAGGTGTTGATCTGCACGCTGTCGACCAGGCGGGCCGTATGGGTGCCGGGCCGGGCCGGCAGCACGTACTGCTTTAACCAGTTGCCCTCGCCCCGGTTTTTGGTGAACAGATGCAGGCTGTCCTGGTGGTAGAAAAAGGCTTCGCAGTCGAAGTTGCGCTGGGGCTTTTTCGGCGGAAACAGGCGCTGGTCAGCGTACTTGAACCGGATAGTATCAATATCCTGCAGCGTAGGCCCGCCGAGCCGGTAGATGGCTAGGTTGCGGCGCTTGTTCTGGTTGTTGCCAAAGTCGCCGATGAACATGTGGTTGTCGTCGTCGCGAGTCAGGTCTTCCCAGTCGATGTTGAGTAGGGGCTCCAGTTCAAGGGTTTGCAGCAGGTCGCCCTGCTGGGTGATTTTGTAGAGCTTGGCCGTATTACCACCGTCGGCGTGGGTCCATAGGTCGCCAGTCGAATTGGCTATTTCCAAGCCCGAGCTTTCGGCCACCTCGCTTTTGTTGAGGCGGCCGACCTGCTTCACCTCATACGCCTGCGTCACCTTGTCAAAATTGCCGCGGTCTTTATCCTTGGCGCAGCCACAGAGTACGGACTGGATAAATACCAAAACCGGAAACAGCTTGTCGCGCAGTAATAACAGCATTTTAAACAGGGGTTAACGGAAAAACCAGGGGCTGCACCAGTAGGCGGCTACCCAGCGTCCATACGCAGCCCGGCGTGAAAAGGGCCAGCTTCCCGCCGAAAATAGAAGTCAGGAGCCGGGAAAAGGTTTTTTAAACCGCAGGTTAGCAGTATATTGCTATAATTATCCTTTCACGCTTCAGCTTGCTTAATGGGTTTTAGCTACGTTTTGCTGCTGGTGGGCAGCCTGCTCAGCCTGCGGGCTACGGCGCAGTTTGCCACCGCTCCTAGTGCGCCAGATTCCAATTTTGTCTCTCCCGCCCCGGTGCTTATGCCGGCAGTGTCGCCCGCTCGTCTGCGGCCCTTGCACCTGCTGAGCCGGCCTGCTGCACTACGGGTAGCCGTGCCGCTCAGCCTGGTTGGCGTGGCCTGGCTAAGCAGTCAGGACAACATCCTGCGGCGTACCAAAATTGAAATTCAGAAAGAAACCAAGGAGGCGTTTCCCACCTTCGACACGCGGCTCGACGACTACACCCGCCACGTGCCGGTAGCTGCTGCCTACGCCTTGCAGCTGGCCGGCGTGAAAGGGGAGCGGGGCGTAGTACCGTTCACGCTCATCTACCTGCTGGCCCACCAGGTAAACATGGGCCTGACCAGCAACCTGAAACGCCTGTGCCGCGAGCAGCGCCCCGACATTCCGACCGACTACAGCTCCTTTCCCTCGGCGCACACCAGTGAGGCATTCATGACGGCCACGCTGCTGCATGAGCAGTACGGCAAGGTAAACCCCTGGATCAGCGTGGGCGGCTATGCCGTAGCAACGGCCACGGGCACTATGCGCGTGCTGCACAACCGCCACTGGGTAACCGACGTGGTAGCCGGTGCCGGCATCGGGTTCTTGTCGGCGGAAGCGGTGTGGCGCGTGTATCCGGCTCTGACGCGCCTGTTGCCTACCAAAGTAGCCCAGAAGCTGCTGCTTGTGCCCACGTACGCGCCCGGTGGCGTGATGGGCGTGGCATTGGCCATTCGCAACTAAGCGGCTGATATTTCCGGCTTAAAACCGCAGGTAGGGCCGCAGTTTATCCAGGGTTTCGGCGTCCAGAATCCGGATCTGCCGCAGGTCGTCGGCTTGCTTGAAGGGTGGGTGCTGCTGACGGAAAGCCACCAGCACCCGGGCCAGCCGCTTGCCCACGTAGGGATGCGCCTGCAAGATTTCGAAGGGCGCTGTGTTGATGTCCAGCATAGCCGGCGCGAAGCTGGGCGTCACAAACGTGTATTTGCGCAGGCTGTCTACCAAGTCGGGGGCATCGCGCAGGCTGTAGATTTCGGTTAGCTGCTCTTCCCGCAGAAAGCCGCCCAGCTGGGTGCGGTAATCGATAACGCGGCGCGACAGGCCACGCCCGATACCCCGAATCTGCATGAGCTGCGTTGTGTCGGCGCCGTTCAGGTCGAAGGGCGCCAGGTTTTTGGGCTTGCGCACGTAGTTGCCGGCCGGGTGCGGCTCGTAGGCAGTATTGGCATACTGCCGCGCCGTGCGCTTTTCCCGGGGCGGCAATTGGTCGGGCAGCTGGATATACGGCGCCAGGCGGGCGTACACCGAATCGGGCAGGCCATATGTCCGCTTAATTTGTTCCTTGGCCCTGAAGCCTCCGATAACGTCGCGGAAATGCACGAGGCGCTGGGCCAGAAAGTGTGCCACGCCCCGGGCTTCCCAATCGGTAGCCGTCAGGGTGTTGGGGTCGAAGGGAGCCAGCCGCACCTGCGGCACCACGGTCCGGCGCGGGTAGGTATGCCGGGGGTAGCGCGCGGCGTACACGCGGGGCTGACGCTGAGCGGCCAGCTCGGCAGCCAGCAGGTTGAGCTGCGCCTGGTCGGGGGCCGGGTCGTAGTGGGGTAGGGCAGGCAGCAGTAGTTGAGGCGCAAACAGCAGCCCCTGCATGAGCAGCAGCAAGACCACCATGCCGGACGTTTCGCGGCGCGAGAACTTGAAATAGCGGCGCACCCAAAGCTGCCAGCCCGGGGCGGCAGCCGAATTGATAATTTTATGTTTCACGTAGAATAGCGTAATAAGCCCTGCATAATAGGAAATTTGGCGCAGAGCTTCTACACAACACGCCGCTTTCCGGCTTGGCTGTTGCCCGCTCCGCGCATATCTGAAATGCCGGAGCGTGCGTAATTGCCAATAAACCGGCGCCAGCGCGTAATATTACAGCCCGTTGCCCGCTACCCGTATTTCATCCTGCCCGCCATGAGTAAGTCTGCCCTGCGTACTACCGACTTCCTTGACCAACTCGCCACCGAGCTTCAAGCCGTGCGGAATATTACTGCCCGCCGCTTCCGCCCGCTCTCCGACGACCAGCTAAACCGCCGGCCGGCGACCGATAAGTGGAGCGTGGGTCAGTGCCTGGAGCACCTCAATATTGTGGGCGGCCACTACTTGCCCACCATTCTGCGCAAGCTGAAGCAGGCCCAGGAACGGGGCAGCCGCCCGGCCGAAACAGTGAAATCCGGCTTTTTTGGCCGCAAGCTCATCGACGCCATGCGGGTGCCGGCCAGCGAGAAGCCGCTCAAGTCGCCGCAGCAGTACGCGCCCAGCGGCAGCCGCCTGCCCCGCACGGTGGTAGAGGTGTTCGGGCGCCAGCTCGATGAGCTGCTCAACATCGTGCAGCAGGCCCGCTCCATCAATGCCAACGCGGTGCGCATTCCCAACCCAATTATTCCGCTGCTCTACCTGCGCCTGACCGATCAACTGGAGTTCATCGTCGCGCACGTGCAGCGCCACGTGGCCCAGGCCGAGCGGGTGCTCGACAGCACCAACCGGCCCTAAGCCCGGGAATCTTTACTCCACAAAAAAAGCCTCTCCTGGTCAGGAGAGGCTTTTTTTATTCTGACAGTCGAATAAACTATTCGCCGAAGAAATACGAGATGCTCAGGGTGAACACACGGTTCTTGAACTCGAACTCAGGATCTTTGTCGTCCTCGTCGTTAGGAACTAAGTTCGACAGGCCCAGGCCGTAGCCCAACTGTGCCTGGATAGGGCCGGCTTTGTAGCCAACACCAGCATTCAGGCCAAAATCAAGGGCGCGAACGTATTCGGTTTTTTCGGCGTCGCCTTCCTTGCTGGCAAACTTGATGTCGGCTTCGCCGCTCGACTTTTCGCCGTTATCATCCTCTTCGAACTTCGATTTGCCACCAATGCCAAAACCTACATAAGGACCAGCAAATACCTGGAAGCCTTCAGTGCCACCGGTGGTATACACCAAGTTTACTGGAATTTCAGCGTAGCTCAGGCGAGTAGTTGCCTTGAAAGAATAATCATCTTCCTCCTCTTCGAGCTTGTAGCCCTTCTGCGAGAACAGCAAGGAAGGCTGAACCGACAAGTTGCCAAACTGAGCATTCAGCGTCAAGCCAACCTGGGGAGCAAAGATGGTCTTCGTGTCAATTTCGATGCTGCCGGGCAAATCGGTAGCAATGTTAGCTACGTTCAGGCCTACGCGGGGGCCGAAGGTAACCTGGGCTTGGGCCGAAGTAGCACCGGCTACCATCAGGGCGGCGGCCAGCAGGCCGTGTTGTAATTGCTTTTTCATAATGCTCTAGGGAGAGAAGATGAAGAATAGGTGAAAATTGTGTGATTGAGCGCTCAAATATAGGACTATGAGAAGGATTTTATTTCAATATGGCAGTATTACTTAGTTGAAATATTATAAAATAATTAGAGAAATATCACAAAATGCTTATAATCAGATGCTTGTTACTACAAGGCAGTGGTTGTGGAAATGAGGTAGCCGGGGCATCATAACTTGCAAACCCCTTCGTTTCTGCCGTATGCGCTCTTTTCTCCTGTTTGTACTGTTTAGTTTGGCTATGCTCATTGGTTCTTCAGCCCCCTTGCTGCCCGCGGCTCCCGACCCGCGCAAGTGGAAGCAGATAGATGCGCTGCTCGCCAAGAATCAAACCGCGTCGGCCGCCACGCTGGTGGAGGAGCTCTACCGGCAGGCCCGGCAGCAGCAGGATACGCCCGAGTACCTGCGGGCCCTGCTCTACAAGCTGCGCCTGCTTGAGGCAAAGGAAGAAGAGGCCGATGAGAAAGCCATTGCCCTGCTCGAAGCCGACTTGAAAGTCGCCCGGTTTCCGGCCCGGCCGGTTCTGCACAGCCTGCTGGGCCAGTTGTACGCCGCCTACTACCAGCAGCACCGCTACCAGCTCTATAACCGCACGGCGGGCGGCGCGGCCAGCACCGCCGATATCCAAACCTGGGATGCGGCCCGCCTCGGCAGCGCCGTGGTGCGCCACTACCGGGCGTCGGTAGCCGATGAGCCCGGGCGCCAGCAGCAGGTACTGCTCAAAAGCCTGGGCTACGCCATAGAAGGCGGCACGGCCGAAACCCGCAGCCTGCGCCCCACGCTCTACGACGTGCTGGCTCACCGTGCCATCGATGCCCTGGGCAACGAGGAATACTATATCACCCGGCCCGCCGAGCAGTTTCAGCCCACCGACCCGGCCCTGTTTGGTCCCGCGCCGGAATTTGCCCGCCTGCCGCTGGCGGGTCCCGCCGCCGATTCGCTGAATGGGCGCCTGCATGCGTTGCGGGTGTTGCAGGAGCTGACGGCCTTTCGGCTGCAACAGGCCGGCAACCGCGCCGCCCTGGCCAGCGTGGACCTCAAGCGCATTGATTTCCTGCGGTTGAGTAGCCCGCAGTTGTCGGCAGCCTATCTGGCGGCTCTGGTGCGGCTGGCCGATGAGTACCGGGCGTTGCCCATCAGCACCGAGTTTCTGGCCCGGCAGGCGCAGGAGTACCGTGCCGGTCAGCCCGAGCAGGCCGTAGCCGCGGCCCGTACGGCGGAAGAGCGGTTTCCGACTTCGCGGGGCGCCAAAATGGCCCGGCGGATTCGGGAGGAAATCGAGCAGCCCACGCTGAGCTTCAGCACAGACGAGGTAGTGCTGCCGGGCCAGCCCTGGGCCCTGGCCGCCTCGGGGCGCAACGTACGGGAGCTGCACGCCTGGGCCTACCGCATTACTCTGGACGAATGGAAAAGCTACCAACGCTACCAGCAGCGGCGGGAAGTGCTGTTTGCCAAACGCTACGCCCGCGCCCTGGCTACTGCGCCTGCGGCAGCCTGGACGGTGCCCGTACTCGCCGCGCCCACGCGCTACGCCCCCCAGGAAATCACCGGGGCCGGGGCCGCCCTGCCCCTGGGCCACTACCTGATTCTGCTCAGCAACCAAGCCTCTGAACCCAGCAAGGCCCGGCCTGGCGGCACAACCAGCTACGCGGTGCTGTCGGTGAGCGAGCTGAGTGCCCTCACGCGCTTTGATGATAAGCAGCGCGAAACCAGCGTCCTGCTGCTGCACCGTCGCAGCGGAACCCTGCTGCCCGAGGCGCGGGTGATTCCCGTGCTGGCGCGTTATAATTCCAAAACCCGCCAGACCAGCTACCGGTCCGGCCCCGCGCAGCAGCCTGATGCCACCGGTGAGCTGCGCTTTCCGGCTACCGAGCCGCAAACTGTAGCCGCCGGCCAGGAATACCTCGATGGCGTGCAGGTAGTACGCGGCGCCGACACGCTCGAAATCGGCGGCTTTGCCGGCTACCACCCAGCTTATTACGAGCCGAGCGAGGCCCATACCCAGCGCCAAACCTTTCTCTACACCGACCGCAGCATCTACCGGCCGGGCCAGACGCTGTATTTCAAGGGTATCGTCGCGGAAAACACCGGCGGCAAGGCCCGGCTGTTGGTAAATGAGGCTGTGACGGTGCGCCTGGTGGATGTGAACGGGCAGACAGTTCAAACAATGCCTTTTACCAGCTCGGTTTTTGGCAGCTTCCATGGCTCCCTGGTATTGCCCACGGGCCTGCTGAACGGGCAGATGAGCCTGCAGACCGAGCACGGCAGCGTTGGTTTCGGGGTGGAAGACTACAAGCGGCCCACTTTTGCCGTCACCTTTCAACCCATAACCGGCACACCAGCGCTGGGCAAGGAAATAACCCTGCGCGGGCAGGCTGCGGCCTACGCCGGCCAGCCCGTGGATGGCGCCACGGTAAGCTACCGGGTAGTGCGGCGCGTGCTGCTGCCCCTGTTCAGCTACGACGGGCGCGGCCTGCCGGGCCGGGAAGGAACAACTGAAATAGCCCAAGGTACCGCTCAAACCGATGCGGACGGCAACTTCACGGTGAGCTTTGTAGCGGCGCCAAGCGACGTGCCCGCGGGCCTGCGCTGGCAGCCGGGCCACCTGTTTGAGGTAACGGCCGACGTGACGGATGCCGCCGGCGAAACCCGCACGGGCAAAGAAACGGTGTTGGTTGGCAACCAGCCGGTGCAGCTGCGCCTGGAAATGCCCGCCCTGCTCGACCGGCAACGCCTGCCCGCGCTGCACCTATATAGTATGGGCGCTACCGGTCAGCCCCGGCCCGTGGCAGGCACGCTCCGGCTCTACGCCCTGACGCCCCAAGCCCGGCCCGCCGGCCTGCCGGAGTTCATCCCGGTTTCCGAAGACAACCAGCCCTTCGACCAGAAGCTGGTGCGGGAGCTGCCGTTCTCGACCGAGAAAACCTCCGTGCTGGACCTGAATGCCGTGCTGAGTGCCCTGCCCACGGGCCGCTACGAGCTGGAGGCCCGGGCCACTACCGCCGACTCGGCCCAGGCGCGGCAGCGGTTTACGCTCTACGATTCGCAGGCCGCTACTATTCCGTACGCCACCCCCGATTGGGTCGTGAGCCTGCAGGATACGGTAGCGGCCGGCCAGACGGCCACGCTGCTGCTGGGCAGCCGCAACGCTGATACCCGCGTGCTGCTCGAAGTGGAGGGTGGGGGCCAGCTGCTGCGCAAGGAATGGCTGACGCTGGCCGCCAACGAGCAGCGCCGCGTGCTGGTACCCGCCGACCCGAGCCTGCAGGGCCGGCCGCTCTACATTCATATCACCCAGGTGCGCGACAACCGCCTCTACCGCCACACGGCTGTGGTGCGCGTGGTGCTGCCGCCCGCGCCCCTGAGCCTGGGTATTGCCACTTTCCGCGACAAACTGCAGCCGGGCCAGAAGGAAACCTGGCGCGTTACGATTCGGCAGGCAGATGGCAAGCCCGCCGACGGTGAGCTGCTGGCCACGCTCTACGACCAGTCGCTGGACGTATTTCAGCCGCACTCTTTCGCCCCCCTGGTGTTTCAGGACAACTATTATCCCATCCGCTTTGCCTGGCAGGGTGAATTTGCGCAGCTGAACTCGCGTGTGCTGTTCCTGACCAAGCTGAGTCCGGAGCCCGCCGCCTTAGTGTATCCAGCGCTAAATACCTGGGGTGCTTTCGACCGAAATGGGGGCGGCATGCTGTACGAGGCCATGGTAGTTAGTGATGCCATGGCCGCGCCGGCTCCCGCTGGAGCCCGCGCAAGCCGGATGGCCAAAGCTATGAGCGTGCAAGGCAATGCCGCGGCACTTGGCGGGGTGGCAGAGGAGCAGCAAGCCGGAATGAACGACAGCCAGCCGCGCCCCGACTTATCAGGCGTGCAGGCGCGTAAGGACTTCCGCGAAACGGCCCTCTGGCTGCCGGCGCTGCGTACCAATGCCCAGGGTGAAATGGTGCTGGAGTTTCAGATGCCCGAGGCCGTGACGCGCTGGCAGCTGCTGGCCCTGGCCCACGACCAGCAGCTGCACACGGGGCTGCTGCGCCGTGAGCTGCTCACCCAGAAACCGCTGCAGGTGACGCCCAACGCCCCGCGCTTTTTCCGGGAAGGCGACCAGCTGCGCTTCTCCGCCAAGCTCAGTAACCTCACCGCCCAGCCCCTGAACGGCACAGCCCAGCTGTTTTTGCTTGATGCCCGCACCCAGCAGCCCCTGGAAAGCCGCCTGCTGAAAGGCGCCGCCCAGCAGAACTTTGCCCTGGCCGCCAACCAAAGCAGCGCGGTGGAGTGGGAGCTGACGATTCCGGAGACGGCCGAGGGACAAGTGCCGCTGGAAGCCATAACCTACCGCGTGGTAGCGCAGGGGCAGGTAGCCGGTGGGGAGCAGAAAGCCGGAAAAAAGACGAAAGGCGAAAAGCGCCAAGCCAGAAACGAGCCGCCCGCCACCTTCTCCGACGGCGAGGAAAATACCCTGCCGGTGCTGACCAACCGGGTGCTCATTACCGAAAGTCTGCCGCTGCCCATCGTGGGCCCGGCCACCCGCGAATTCGTGCTGCCGAAGCTGGCCAGCACCACGTCGGCTACCCGCCGCAACTATTCCCTGACGCTGGAAATGACGGCCAACCCGGCCTGGTACGCTGTACAGGCCTTGCCCTACCTGCTGGAGCCGCACTACGAAACCTCCGAGCAGGTATTCGGCCGCCTCTATGCCAACCTGATTGCCGCCCGTATTCTGAGCCAGAACCCGAAGTTGCAGCCCGTGCTGGCCGAGTGGAAGCGCGCCGCCCAGGCCGGCAACCAAGCAGCCCTTGCCAGCAAGCTGGAGCAAAACCAGGAGCTGAAAACGCTGCTGCTCCAGGAAACGCCTTGGGTGCGTGAGGCCCAAACCGAAACCGAGCGGATGCGCCGTCTCACGGAGCTATTCGACGGGGCCCGGCTGCAGCGCGAAACAACCCAGGCTCTGACCAAGCTGGCCCGTATGCAGCAGCCCACCGGCGCCTTCCCGTGGTTTGAGAAGATGCCCGATGACCGCTACATCACTCAGCTGATCGTGGCCGGGTTTGGCAAGCTGCGCCAGCTGGGGGCCTTCGATGCTCAGCAGGACGCGCTGGCTCGGCCCCTGCTGGACAACGCTCTGCGCTACCTCGACGAGCAGCTGCAGCAAGACTACACGGAGCTGCGCCGGCAGAAGAACGTGGACCTGAAGCAAAACCACCTCCAAGATCTGCACATTCAGGCCCTGTACGCGCGCAGCTTCTGGCCCCAGCCGACCGTAGTCAAAGCGGCCCAGCCAGCCTTGGCGTATTACCAGCAGCAGGTCGCCACTCACTGGGCCGGCCAGACGCGCTACCTCCAGGCCCTGACGGCCCTGGCGCTGCACCGCGGCAAAAGCCAGCCAGCGGTGGTCAAGGATATTATGCGCGGGCTTTCCGAAAATGCCCTGCACTCGCCCGAACTGGGCATGTACTGGAAAGAAGTGCGCGGCGGCTACTATTGGCGCGAGGCACCCACCGAAACCCAGGCCACGCTCATTGAGGCCTACGACGAAATCAGCAACGACCAGAAAGCCGTGGATGAAATGAAGCTGTGGCTGCTCAAGCGCAAGCAGACGCAAAGCTGGGAAAGCACCCGCGCCACGGCCGATGCCTGCTACGCCCTGCTGCTGCGCGGCTCCGACTGGCTGCAGCCCGCCGCTCCGCTCCGGATACAAGTGGGCCCGGAAACGGTGAAGCCCACTTCCCAGCAGGCCGGCACCGGCTATTTCAAAACCACCTGGCCGGCGGCTGATGTTAAGGCTGCCCAGGGCACCGTGACGGTACAGAAGCCGGATGCCGGCGTGGCCTGGGGAGCCTTGTACTGGCAGTACTTCGAGCAGCTGGATAAGGTGACGCCCGCTGCCACGCCCCTGAGCCTGGAGCGGCAGCTGTTTCGGGAGCAGCGCACGGCGGGCGGCCCGGTGCTCGAGCCGCTTACTTCCAGCACGCCGCTGCGGGTTGGCGACGTACTGGTAGTGCGCCTCGTGCTGCGCTCCGACCGCGACCTGGAGTACGTGCACCTAAAGGACCAAAGGGCGGCGGGGCTGGAACTAATCGGCCAAACCAGCGGCTACCGCTACCAGGGCGGGCTGGGCTACTACGAAAGCCCCCGCGACGCGGCCACGAGCTTCTTTCTGAGCAGCTTCCCCAAGGGCACGCACACCTTCGAATACCGCCTGCGCGCGGCCCAAAGCGGAAATTTCTCCGGCGGGCTCAGCCAGATTCAATGCCTGTACGCGCCCGAGTTTACCAGCCACGCGGCCGGGGCCCGGGTGCAGGTCGAGCCACTTGGAAGGAGGTAGAAAGAAATTGCATTTTTCAGGACCAAACCCTGCCTGGGGTAGCTGAAAAGGGCTTTGACTCGGTCTAAACTCCTTAGTGGTTTGTTATTAGGAAACGGCAATAGTAATTTTGCCATTTCCTAGTCTTTTGCAATAATGCCTATGCGTACCTTATCTGTTCTGGCTGGCCTACTGGTTTGCAGTGTGTCGGCCTTCGCTCAAGGAGGAAAAAAAGCCGTTTCGACCGACCACAGGGGCCAGGTAGCCTTGCCCGTTACGGCGCCGCTGCCCGGCGAGGAAAAGCTCTCGTCCCGGGAGCGGGCCGAGCGCGACTTTCTGATGCCCGTGCGCCGCAAGCAGGCCGCCGCCCTGAAAGCTGCCGCGCAGGAAGAAGCCGCCAGCCAGGCTACCACGGCCACCAACGAGGCTTCAGCCCGCAACTTTATTGGCCCGGAAGAAGCCAAGCCCGAAGAAGCCGCCGCGCCGGCCGCCAAGCCCGCCGCCCGCCCGCGCGCCACGCACCGGCACAGCTCTTCGTCGCACCGCCGCTCCAGCAGCTCGGCCCGCAAGCACACCACCAAGAAGAAAAGCAGTACCACCAGGAAAAAGAGCAGCTCCAAAAAGCGCCGCCGCTAAGCCACCGGCCGCAGCCGATTGACTAATAAAAAAGGAGAACCAGCCCGGTTCTCCTTTTTTATTAGTCAATCGGCTGCCCTACGTATTCTGGGGCATGAGGCGCACGACCAGGCCATCGAGGCGGTTGGTGATGCGGATCTGGCAGGACAGGCGGCTACCCTGGGTCATGATGGGCAGGCTTTCGAGCATGGCCAGCTCGTCGTCGCTGGGCTCGTCGAGGGCGGGGCCGGCCAGTACTTCCACGTGGCAGGTGCCGCAGAGGGCCATACCGCCGCAGGTAGCCTGAATATCGTAGCCGCTGGCCTTGAGCACTTCCATCAGGCTCAGGGCCATGTCGGTGGGGGCTACCACCTCACGCCGCTGGCTGGGCGCTTCCTCTACATATACGCGTACTTCGTCGGTCATATTCTTGGTTTATGGTTTCTTGTTTTTAGCTTTTGGCTTCTGGCGCAGAGCGTCTGTCCAAAAGCCAAAAACCAAAAACCAAAAACTACAGAGTGGGCACCCCGTTTACGGTCGTGTATTTCAACACGTACTTCTTATCGGGGTTGATGTATTTGAACGCGCCCTGTGCCATCAGCGCGGCCTCGTGGAAGCCGCAGAGAATAAGCTTGAGCTTGCCCGGATACGTATTGATGTCGCCGATGGCGAAAATGCCGGGCACCGAAGTCGAATAATCGAGCGTGTTCACCTTCACCGCGTCGTCTTCCAGCTCCAGACCCCAGTCGCCAATCGGGCCGAGCTTGGGAGTGAGGCCGAAAAGGGGAATGAACGAGTCGACGGGCAGGGTTTCGGCTGTGCCGTCGTTGCCGGTTATGGTCACGGCCTCCAAGCCATCCTGGCCGTGCACGTGCGTCACGTTCGACGACAGCACCAGGCGGGCACGGCCGGCTTCGTGCAGGTTCTTTACTTTCTCGGCCGAGTCGGCAGCCCCGCGGAAGGTGGTGCCGCGGTGTACCAGGGTTACTTCCTTAGCCACATCGGCCAAGAACACGGTCCAGTCGAGGGCCGAGTCGCCGCCGCCGGCAATGACGATGCGCTGGTCGCGGAAGGTTTCGGGGTCGCGCACCATATAGTATACGCCGCGGCCGCCTTCGTAGCTTTCCAGGCTCTCAATGGCAGGCTTGCGGGGCTCGAATGAACCCAGGCCGCCGGCAATGGCAATGGCCTTGCAGAAGATTTCGGTGCCGTCGGTGGTAAAGAGCTGAAAGGAGCCGTCGTCGAGCTTGGCCAGGCGCTCCACCCGCTCGCCGAGCGTGAAGGTGGGGTGGAAAGGCTCGATCTGGCGCATCAGGTTCTGGACCAGGTCGCCGGCCAGAATGTCGGGAAAGCCGGGAATGTCGTAAATCGGCTTCTTGGGATAAATCTCGGACAACTGCCCGCCCACCTGGGGCAGGGCGTCGACCACGTGGCAGCGCAACTTCAGCAAGCCAGCCTCAAACACCGCGAATAAGCCCACTGGGCCCGCTCCGATAATGCAGATATCGGTAGAAATGGAATTGGTCATGAACAAAGCAATAAAATGAGCGGCCCACGGCCAGAGGCTTAACAGCTAAACCTCTGAAATCGTTGGCGTAGACGCCCGTTTAGCCCTGGAAACCCGTGCTAAACGTCACTGACCGTGGTGGCCTTCTGCTCCGTGCAAAAGCCTAACGGGCCGCAAAGATACAAACAAGACGGGCGTTTGCGTAGCCTTCCTTACGCTTTGGTTAGCCAGGCCACGGCCTCCGGCATCTCACTGAAAAAGCGGAACTTCAGGGGCGCGGCTATTTCGTCGCCGATGGCACGGGCGGCCAGCCGGCCTAGGGGTGTCTGGTTCTCCACGATGGCGCAGTGGCTGTAGCCAGCTTCGCGCACGGCCTGCGGAACCCAGTGCTGGGCTATCCACTGCTGGGCGCCCAGAGGCAGGGGCTGGCGGCGGCGGTGGTCGGTGAGCAGGCGGCCGGTGCGGTGGTGCTTCAGGGCCTGCAGCGCGTGGGCATATAGCGCCTGCAGCTCGTTTTCATTAGTTGCTGCCTCGGTCCAGGCCAGCTGTACGTACCCAGCACCGTGGTAGGAAATAGTGCACAGGGCATTGCGGAAATAGCTGGACGCGGGAGCGGGGTGAAGCATGGCGTAAAGAAACGATACCAGCCGGCATGTTCAACGGAGAATCTGGCCGTAGGCGGTTTTCTGGTGGATCTAGTGCGGCTAAGCGAAGTAAGTTGCTTGCTGATAGGGCTTCAACTGTAGTATAGCAAAGGCAGCCAGTAAGCTTGGAGTGAGATACTACAGCGCTGAAAACCTGGTAGTATCGAAAGATATTTTAGCGCTATACCTATTTGAATCGGCAATAACCTCTGGAATAGCCGTACCTTTAATGACTTGTTATCAAACGACAGGAAAATGCTGCTGGTAGGTTTTTGTTAAGCTATTCTATAGGCATACACGTGTTTTTTCACCCCAGGAGCATAAAAAGGCCTCTTGGCCTTACGCTTTTCGTCGCTTCTTCCTATGCAGATTGTTATTTACGGAATTGGTAAGCAGGCCCAAATGACGCATTACCTCTTCACCCACGACAGCCCCGACGAAGTAGTAGCCTTTTGCGTCGATGCGGCCTATCTGCCGGCGGATAACGGGTTATTTATGGGATTGCCGGTCGTCAGCTTTGAGAGTCTGGAGGACCACTACGCCCCGGCCGACTACGTGCTACACATTGCCATCGGCCAGGTCAAGGGGCGGCGGCGCGTGTACGAAGCGGCCAAAGCGCGGAGCTATTCCTTTGCTAGCTACATTTCCTCCAAAGCCCAGACCTGGCCCGACCTCGTGGTGGGCGAGCATGTGTTCATCGACCCCATCTGCTTTATCCACCCATACGTGACCATTGGCGACAATGCTATGCTGCTGGGGGTAATAGTTGGGCATCACAACTACATTGGTAGCCACTCCACTATTTCGGCCTGCACCATCGGCGGCGGCGCTACCATTGGCTACGGCACGTTCATTGGCATGGGCACGGTCATCAATGAAAACCTGGTTGTCGGGAGCAACAACATCATTGGGTCGGGATGCTTGGTTACCCGCTCTACGGCCGACAATGCCGTGTTTTCGGCCCCGGCCACCAAGCCCCGCGCCATTGATGCCAGCCGCATAGCCATGTTCCGCAAATAGCCGGGTCAGGGCCAGCTACGTCTCAGGCAAACATTCCCACGGCGTCCTTGCTGGGCAGCGCGGTTTTGCCCGTCAGCAGCGCGTCTACCTCACGCGCTACTTCGCGGCCTTCCGAAATAGCCCAGACTACCAACGACTGACCCCGGCGCATGTCGCCGGCTACGAAAACCTTGGGGAGGTTAGTCGAATACGCGCCTTCCTGGGCCCGCACGTTGCCCCGGTCGTCCAGCGCCACGCCCAGCTGCTGGAGCATGCCCTCGTACTGCGGGGCGGCAAAGCCCAACGCCAGCAAGACCATCGTGCAGGGAATTTCGCGCGCCGAGCCCTCGATTTCGGTGAACTGCAGGCGGCGGCCCAGCACGTCGGTTTCCCAGGTGATGTCCGTCACCAGCAAAGCCCGCAGCTGCCCGTTCTCGTCGCCCAGAAAGGCTTTGGTATTGATGCCCCAGTAGCGCTGGCAGCCTTCCTCGTGGGAGGTGCTGGTCCGGAAAATGGCCGGCTCCTGGGGCCAGGGCGTGTGGGCGGGCCGTTCGGTGCCGGGCTGGTGCATCAGGGCAAACTGCGTAACCGAGCGGGCCTGCTGGCGGTTGGCCGTGCCCACGCAGTCGGAGCCCGTATCGCCGCTGCCAATGACCACCACATCCCGTCCTTCGGCCCAGAGCGGGGCCGCTTCAAGGGGTAGGCTGCTCACGCGGCGGTTGTGCTGGGTAAGGTAGTCCATGGCGAAGTGAATGCCCGGCAGCTCCCGGCCCGGAATAGTCAGGTCGCGCGGGATGGTGGCCCCGCCGGCCAGCACCACCGCGTCGAAGGTGCGGGTCAGCTCCTCGGCGGGCAGGTCCCGGCCGATTTCGGTATTGCAGCGGAATATTACGCCGTCATCTTCCAGCAGCTGAATCCGCCGGTCAATAACCCACTTGTCGAGCTTGAAATCGGGAATGCCGTAGCGCAGCAGGCCGCCGGGCTTGTCGTCGCGCTCAAACACCGTGACGCTGTGGCCCGCTTTGGTGAGCTGGGCCGCCGCCGCCAAGCCCGCCGGCCCCGAGCCGACTACGGCCACCGTCTTGCCCGACTTAAGCACCGGGGCCGTGGGCTGCACGTAGCCTTTGGCGAAGGCAATTTCGATGATGTGCTTCTCAATTTCCTCAATGGCCACTGGGGCCGAGTGGATGCTCAGCACGCAGGCCGACTCGCAGGGGGCGGGGCAGATGCGGCCGGTAAACTCGGGGAAGTTGTTGGTCGACGACAGAATCTGGTAGGCTTCGAGCCAGTTCTGCTGGTGCACCGCGTCGTTGAACTCGGGAATGATGTTGCCCAGCGGACAGCCGGCGTGGCAGAATGGAATGCCGCAGTCCATGCAGCGGGCCGCCTGCTCGTTGAGCTGGGGCTCGGAGTAGGTGCCCACAAACTCGTTATTGTGCTGAATCCGCTCCTGCGGGGCCGCTTTGGGCGGCAATTCGCGGCTAAATTCCTTGAAACCGGTGACATGTCCCATATGCTGTTATATCGTGTCAGTCATGTGAGAGCAGCGGAGCGCCCGTGGTCAGTTGTTGCAGCAACCGACGCTCAGCTTCGCCCAAGGGGCACTCCGGCTGCGCTCAACATGACGTACTTTTCTAATTGGATAAGCGTGTTAGCTGGCGGTGGCGTAGTGGGCCTGCTGCAGCACTTTTTTGTATTCGGAGGGAAAAACCTTGACGAAACGGCCGGCTTCCTCCGGCCAGTTGCCGAGCAGGTAGGCCGCCAATTGGCTGCCGGTAAGCTGCTGGTGCTTGCGCAGCAGGGCCTGAATCTGGGCTTCGTCGTCGGCGTCGAGCGGGTCGAGCTCCACCATTTCCTGGTTGCAGTTGTCGGGGAAGCTGCCGTGCGGGTCGTATACCCAGGCAATGCCCCCGCTCATGCCGGCCGCGAAGTTGCGGCCTGTGGCACCCAGCACCAGGGCCCGGCCGCCGGTCATGTACTCACAGCCATGGTCGCCCACGCCCTCCACCACGGCCGTGGCCCCGGAGTTGCGCACCGCAAACCGCTCCCCAGCCTGCCCGCGCACAAACAGCTCGCCGGACGTAGCGCCGTAGAGGGCCACGTTGCCGATGATAATGTTGTGCTCGGGCACGAATTTGCCATCAACGGCCGGGAAAATGGCGAGCTGCGCCCCCGAAAGGCCTTTGCCGACGTAGTCGTTGGCTTCCCCTTCGAGGGCAAACGACAGGCCTTTCACGCTGAAGGCCCCGAAGCTTTGCCCCGCCGAGCCGTGGAAGCGGAAGTTCACTGTGTTTTCGGGCAGCCCCGCGGCGTGGTAGCGCTTGGCTATTTCGTTTGACAGCAGCGTGCCAATGGTGCGGTCGGTGTTGTGCACTGCGAATTCCGCAAAAACGGGAATCCGCTCTTTCAGGGCGGGCTCGGCGTGGGCCAGCAGCTGCCAGTCCAGGATGTTGTCGAGGCCGTGGTCCTGAGCTTCGCTGTGGTGCAAGGTACCGCCCGACGGATTCGCACCGGGATACAGAATGCCGTTCAGGTCGAGCTTACGGGCTTTCCAGTGGGTTATTCCTTCGCGCACTTTCAGAAACTGCGTGCGGCCCACCATTTCGTGGATGGTGCGGAAGCCCAGCTCGGCCATGATTTCACGCAGCTCCTCGGCCAGAAAGCGGAACAGGTTCACGATGTGCTCGGGCTGCCCGCTGAAGAGCTTGCGCAGCTCCGGGTCCTGGGTAGCCACGCCCACGGGGCAGGTGTTCAGGTGGCATTTGCGCATCATTACGCAGCCACCCGCTACCAGGGCCGCCGTGGCTACGCCCCATTCCTCGGCGCCCAAAAGTGCCGCTACGGCCAAGTCGCGGCCGGTTTTCATCTGCCCGTCGGCCTGCAGCACTACCCGGCTGCGGAGCTGGTTGCGCAATAATGTCTGGTGGGCTTCGGCCAGGCCCAGTTCCCAGGGCAGACCGGCGTGCTTGATGGAGCTGATAGGCGAGGCGCCCGTGCCGCCGTCGTAGCCGGCAATCAGAATCACGTCGGCGTGGGCCTTGGCGACGCCCGCCGCAATAGTGCCCACACCGGCTTTGCTCACCAGCTTCACGTTGATACGAGCGGCGCGGTTGGCGTTTTTGAGGTCGAAGATGAGTTGGGCCAGATCCTCGATGGAGTAGATGTCGTGGTGGGGCGGGGGCGAAATCAGGCCCACGCCGGGCGTGGCGTGGCGCGTTTTGGCAATCCAGGCGTCCACCTTGTGACCCGGCAACTGCCCGCCTTCGCCCGGCTTGGCGCCCTGGGCCATCTTGATTTGCAGCTCGTCGGCGTTGGTCAGGTAGTGGGCCGTGACGCCGAAGCGGGCCGAGGCAATCTGCTTGATGGCCGAGCGCATCGAGTCACCGTTGGGTAGCCGCTCGTAGCGCATCGGGTCCTCGCCGCCTTCGCCCGTATTGCTTTTGCCCCCGATGCGGTTCATGGCAATGGCCAGGGTGCTGTGGGCCTCATGCGAAATCGAGCCAAACGACATGGCGCCGGTGGCAAAGCGCTTCATGATATTTTCGGCCGGCTCCACTTCCTCAATAGAAATAGCAGGCCGATGGCGGGCAAAATCCAGCAGGCCGCGCAACGTGAACATCCGCTCGGGCTGCTCATTCACCAACTTGGCGTAGCGGCGGTAGGTTTCGTAGTTGCCGGTGCGGGTGGCCAGCTGCAGCAGATGCACGGTTTCGGGGTTGAACATGTGCGCCTCGCCCCGCCGCCGCCACTGGTAGATGCCGCCGTCGGGCAGGAGCTGCTGCTCTTCGGGCGTGGTGCTTTTGAAACCCTGAAAGTGCTTGTAAAGCGTTTCGCGGGCAATTTCGTCGAGGCCCAGCCCGCCAATACGGGTTACGGCGCCGGTGAAGTAGCTGTCTACTACCTCCTGGTTTAGCCCCAGAATCTCGAATACCTGCGCGCCGTGGTAGCTCTGCAGTGTGCTGATGCCCATTTTGGAGAAGATTTTCAGCAGCCCGTCGCACACGGCCTTCACGTAGTTCTTCACCAGCTGGGGCGCGTCCTGGCTCGTGCTGAAGTCGCCTTCCTGCTGCATGGTCTGGATGGTGGCCAGCGCCAGATACGGGTTGATGGCCGTGGCCCCAAACGACAGCAAACAGGCAAAATGGTGCACTTCCCACACGTCGCCGGCTTCTACCACGAGGCCCACTGAGCCCCGGTAGCCCTTGCGGATCAGGTGGTGGTGCACCGCCGATACGGCCAGGAGCGACGGAATTGGGGCGTGCTTGGAGTCCAGGCCCCGGTCCGACAAGATCAGCACTTCGAAGCCGTCCTTTACCGCGTCTTCGGCGTAGCGGCACAGCCGGGCAATACCATCCTGCAGGGAGCCGGGCTTGCCGTCGGCCTTGAAGTAGGAGAGCAGCGTCTTGGCGTTGAACATGCCCGTATCGATGCTGCGCAGCTTCTCCAGCTCGTGGTTGGTCAGAATGGGCTGCCGCAGGGCCACGCAGTGGCAGTGCATCTTGTCCTCGTCGAGGATGTTGCCGTTGTTGCCGATAAAGGTGGCCAGACTCATCACCAGCCGCTCTCGAATCGGGTCAATCGGCGGGTTGGTGACCTGGGCAAAGAACTGCTTGAAATAGCTGCTCAGGTGCTGGGGCTGGTCGGAAAGCACGGCCAGGGGCACGTCCACGCCCATCGAGCCGATGGGCTCCTTGCCTTCCAGGGCCATAGGCGTGATAATCGTGTCGATATCCTCGCGGGTGTAGCCAAACACCTGGTGGTACTTGAACACCGAATCGGCGGCCAGGTCAGTAAACACCTGGCGCGGCTCGGGCAGCTCTTCCAGCCGGATCTGGTAGTCGTTCAGCCACTCGCCGTAGGGCTGCTGGGCGGCGGCCTGGGCCTTGATGCCCTGGTCGGTAATAATCTGGCCGGCCACGGTGTCAATCAGCAGCATCTTGCCCGGCTGCAGGCGGCCTTTCTGAATAACTGTGGATTCGGGAATGCCCAGCACGCCGGCTTCGGAAGCCACCATCACGCGGCCGTCGTCGGTTACCACGTAGCGCAACGGGCGCAGGCCGTTGCGGTCCAGCATGGCCCCAATTTTCTGGCCGTCGGTGAAAATAAGGGCCGCCGGCCCGTCCCAGGGGGCCATAAACGTGGCGTGAAACTCGTAGAACGCCTTTTTCCACGGGTCCATCTGGGTGTTGCCGTCCCAGGCTTCGGGCACCAGCATCATCATCACGTGGGGCAACGAGCGGCCTGAGTGCAGCAGGATTTCCACGATGTTGTCGAGGCAGGCCGAGTCCGACTGCCCTTCGTCGATGACGGGCAGCAGCATGTCCATTTCCTCTGGCGAGAAATAGGGCGAGGCGTAGCTGCGCATGCCGGCGTAAAACCAGTTCAGATTGCCCCGCAGGGTGTTGATTTCGCCATTATGCGCCAGCAGGCGGAAAGGCTGGGCCAGTTTCCACGACGGAAACGTATTGGTGGAAAAGCGCGAGTGCACCATGCCAAAGGCCGAGGTTACCCGCGCATCCGACAAGTCGGGGAAGTAGCCGCGCACCTGATACGTCGTGAGCTGGCCCTTGTAGACGATGGTTTTGCACGACAAAGACGCGAAGTAAAAGTCGCCGCCGGCTTTGAGGTTGGCTTCCAGCACCAGCTTGGTGATGTAGCGGCGCAACACGTAAAGCTTCCGCTCGAAGTCTTCGGGCGTGGCAACACCAGCTGGGCGGCCAATGAATACCTGCTCCATATCGGGCTCGGCAGCCAGGGCTGTGGGGCCGATACCAGCCGGGTTGACCGGCACGGGCCGGAAGCCCAGCACGGCCATGCCCAGCCGGGCGGCGGCATCCTGAATAAGCTGGCGGCAGGCGTCTTTGGTCGAGTGCTTTTTAGGCAGAAACACCATGCCCACGCCGTAGCTGCCGGGCTCGGGCAGGCGAATGTTCAGGGCGGTACATTCTTCCAGCAAAAACCAGTGGGGCAGCTGCAGCAAAATGCCGGCCCCGTCGCCGGAGTCGGAGTCGCAGCCACAGGCGCCGCGGTGCTCCATGTTTTCCAGCATGGTCAGGGCATCGGCAATAATCTGGTGCGACTTCTGCCCGTTCAGATACGTAATAAAGCCCGTACCACAGGCGTCGTGCTCAAACTCGGGGCGGTACAGACCCTGCGCGCTCATATCGGGATTCATCGTAAATCAGTGTCGTAGGTGGTCCGTCGGCGCGTGTGGATGCAGGCCGAAAGGGCAAGATATTCCCCTGCACGAAGCAGGCACGCCAGACTTACTCGCCACTACGATTTCCAACGGCGCCCAGAAGGTATATTAAGCGCTTGTAAATGCTTGTTAATAAGTCATTAAGCTGATTTTGTAGTGCGTGGCTCCTACAACCGCCGATGCCGGATGCACCGGTGCTACGGCCCGAATCAAAGCAACAAAAAGGGCTTCAGGCCGCGGCTTCACTTCGCTGCGGCAGCCGGGCTTGCAGACCCGGGCGAAGCAGCTAAGCAAAGCGGCGGGCTGAAGCCCCGGGCCACTTTCACTAACTATCCTACGGTAAGAATAACATCAGGCCGCCCGGTCTTCCAGAATGTAGCCGATGCCGTTGAGGGTATGAATCAGCTTGGGCTCAAACTCCCGGTCAATCTTCTTGCGCAGGTAGTTCACATACACGTCCACCACATTGGTGCCGGTGTCGAAGGCCAAGTCCCAGACTTTGTGCACGATTTCGTGGCGGGTAAGGGCCCGGCCCTGGTTGTGCATAAAGTACTCCAGCAGGGCCAGCTCCCGGCCCGTGAGGTCGATGCGCTTGTTGCCGCGCTTCACAATTTTGCTGCTGCCAAACAGCTGTAGGTCGGCCACTTTCAACACTTTCTCCTGGGGCTCAGCGGCCGGATAGCGGCGGTGCAGGGCGCGCAGGCGGGCCAGCAGCTCGCCAAACTCAAAGGGCTGCACCAAGTAATCGTCGGCGCCGGCATCGAAGCCCAGCAGCTTCTGCTCGGTCGAGTTGTTGTCGGTAAACATGAGCACCGAGAGCTTATCGTAGTGCTGCCGGATGTGGCGGCACAGCTCGAAGCCGCTGACGTCGGGCAAATCGGCTTTCAGCAGCACGGCCGTGTAGCGGGTGGCTTCCAGCATTGGCTGGGCGGAGGCGGCGCTCAAGGCTACGGCTACCTCGATGTCGTGCTGTTCGAGGCTGCGCTTGAGCAGGGCCGCAGCCATCAGGTCATCTTCTACCAGTAATAGTTTCATCCTCGCGTAAGTAGGTAGAGTGGCGTTGGCGAGCCAGCCGGCCCGCTTAAGGACCGGACTGACGCGACAACAAGACTGAAAAAGGAACTTAGGGTGGGATGGGAATCGGGGTGGGGCTAGCGGGGGTGGCTCGGGGCTACGGCACGCCCAGGGCCGCGTCGCCGTCGAAGGGCGGAATGGCGATGATGGGGCCGCGGCCCGCGCCGGTGTTCACTGAGTAGATGGACGGAGCCTGGTGCAGATTGCCGGCCAGGCGGCGCAGGCCTTCGGGAGCTACCTGGTAGCGGAAAATGGTGTCGTACTCGGCAAAGTCGCGGCGTACGTCCACTTCCAGGTCCTGAATAACGCCGCCGTGGATGTCGTAGACCCAGCCGTGCAGGTGCAGGGGCTCAGTGGCATTCTGCACCGTTTCGGTCTGGTGCAGGTTGTAGACCTGCTCAATAACATTGAGCTCCACGAGGCGGCGGTACTGCTCGTCCTCGGTTTCCAGGGCGCCCAGCTCGTGGTTGTGTTTGTGCATCACCTCGCGCACCGTGCTTAGCCAGTTGCCCACCACGCCCTCGTCCTCGTTCTGCATGGCCGCTTTCACGCCGCGGCAGCCGTAGTGCCCGCACACGATGATGTGCTTGATGTGCAGCTGCTCGACGGCGTATTGCAGCACCGAGGCCAGGTTCAGATCGGTGCTTACCACCAGGTTGGCCACGTTGCGGTGCACGAATACCTCGCCGGGAGCCGTGCCCGTCATCTCACTCACCGACACATGGTTGTCGGAGCAGCCGATGAACAGGAATTTGGGCGTTTGCTGGGCCGTGGCCTCGAAAAAGCGGGGGTTGCGGCGCAGCTTCTCGGCCACCCAGTTGCGGTTGTTTTCGAAGAGCTTATAGTAGGCCTCGAAGTCGGCCTCCTTGCTGCTCACGTGGGGCTGGCTGGCAATATTCTGGGCGTAGTCGTCGCCTTTGCGCAGGAAAATCAGCTGGATGTTGCGCTGACGGGCCGTTTCGCGGAAGTTCTCGATGGCGCCCAGCACGTCGCGGTCAATATAGGCCGAGTTGGTGCCGTCAATTTCGACGGTGGTGTTTACTGGAATGTCCTTGAGCACGGTCATGATGCTGGCCTTGTTCAGAAACGAGACATGCTCGCCCAGGCTGATGCGCAGGTGCTCCTCGCCCTGCACCGTGTAGCTCTGGAAAAAGTGAGCATTCTTGTAGGTTTCGCGCAGCACAAAGAACAACCCCACCGCGGCTCCGATGCCGATGCCGATGAGCAGATCGGTCACCAGAATGGCGGCAATCGTGACGATAAAGGGCAGGAACTCGGTGATGCCGGCCTGAAAATGCTGCCGGAAGATGCTGATGCGGGCCAGCTTGTAGCCCGTCACGAGCAGGATGGCGGCCAGGGCAGCCCAGGGAATCATGTTGAGCAGGCTCGGAAACAGAATCACGCTCAGCAGCAGCAGGCTGCCGTGCACCAGGGCCGCCAGCTTGGTGCGCCCCCCGGCATTGATGCTCACCGAGCTGCGCACGATAACCGAGGTCAGGGGCAGGCCGCCCAGCAGGCCGCTCACCACGTTGCCTACGCCCTGGGCTTTCAGCTCGCGGTTGGTGGGCGTTTTGCGCTTCAGCGGATCCAGCTCGTCGGTGGCCTCCACGGCCAGCAAGGCTTCCAGACTGGCTACCAACGCAATGGAGAAGGCGGCGGTGTAGATTTTCAGATTGGCCAGCTGCGTGAAGTCGGGCAGGGTAAACAGGCCGACAAATTCATCGGCGCTTTTGGGCACGGGCAGCTGCACTAGGTGGGTGCCAGCCAGCATGTAGCTGGGGTCGAGCAGGCCGGCCAGCGTATTCAGCGTCACGCCGATGATGATGACGACCAGCGCGGCGGGCACGGCCGAGAGCACCGCATTGCGCTTGAAAAACGGCTGTTCCCAAGCAATAAGCACGGCTAGGCTTACCAGGGCAATGACCAGCGCCGTGGGGTTAAACTCGCGCAGGGCGTGTTCCAGCAGGGATTCCAGGTTGCCGCCGTTCCAGGAAAACAGGGCCAGGGACTCGACGGCATCCGCGTCGTAGCCCATGATGTGGGGCAGCTGCTTGAGAATCAGAATGATGCCGATGGCCGCCAGCATGCCCTTAATAACGGAGGAGGGAAAGAAGTTGCTGATAACGCCCATCCGGAGCACGCCCATTACTAGCTGCATGAGGCCGGCCACGCAAATGGCCAACTGCAGGGTTTTGAACGAGCCCAGCGCCTCCAAGCTGCTCACGACCACCAGAATAAGACCGGCTTCCGGACCGGAAATACTCACGGCCGAGCGGCTCAGCGCGCCCACCACCAGCCCCCCGACGATACCGGCTATGATGCCGGAAAACAGGGGCGCGCCCGAGGCCAGCGCAATGCCCAGGCACAGCGGCACGGCCACCAGAAACGATACCAGACCGCCCTGGAAATCGTTTTTTAAGTAGGAGAAGTCCCAAGTTTTGGGAGCAGCGGATATGGTAGACATAGGCGTAGGAAAAGGCATGGAAAGTCCGGCACTGTCAAAAAGCAGTGAAGCAGCGGGAAGTCAGAAAGGAGAAGAAAGCAGAGCCGGCCACGTGGAGCCGGTTGCGGGCAAAGCAAGTCTAAAGGAGGTTTCTACTTAGGAATGCCAGTAAAGAAGATTCTTAATCAGATGATTAAAGGATCTGATGCAAATGTAGATTGTAAATACGGGGTCAGAATTAAAGCAGTATTATAAGGTTGTTAGAATGTTGTTAAAAATAAATTAGAAATCGATGAAAGAATTATGTTTCAAAAACTTGTTTGTTATTAGTAAAGAACAAATTTAATATTGGTTTAATAATATGTTTTATTGGCATTAACTATTTTATTGTCAGATACTTATAATGTGATTAATCATGCTGACTGGGAAATGTGTGACTTTTATTTTGGTAGCATCGTGCTGTATGAAAAGGCTTTAATAAAGCGTTAAGAGAGTTTAATGCAAGTTGTTTCAAACAAATTGCTGGCTTTTGTATGGTGTTATTTGCTGATTTTAGGGTGGGTGATTAATTGGCTTTAATAATTAGTGTAAAGTGTGTTTGTTGCTTCTTTTGCTAGCCTGAAATAGTGAGGGGCGCATAACCGCAATCCGGAAAAAGTGTTTGTGTATCGGCCACAATGTTTGTACACCGGCCACAAAAAACACCCCACCAGCCATTCAAAAATGACCAGCGGGGTGCGCGGTTTAAGGGCTTAGAAAACTATGCTTTCTGCTGGCGCCGGCCTTCCAGAATGCGGAAGAAGGACCGGGTGTGAATTTCATCCAGGGTGAGGCCCGTGGCCAGCACTTCCTCTTCCGTAATGGCGCCGCAGTTCATGGCTTTCAGGAAGAAGTTGAGCAGGCCCTGGCCCGTGGCGGCATCATCGAAAATGTCGCCGGTGAGGGTGGAAATAGCGGCCCGCTCCACAAACGTCTTCAACCGGTTCAGCGCGTCGTCGTAGCTGCTCAAGAAGAAGTTGTAGGTAGCCGCGTAGCGCATCGGCAGCTGGGCCGGGTTCAGGTCCCAGCCCTGGTAGAGGCCGTTGATAAGCGAGTGGGTGGTGTGGTGGAAGCCCTGGCGCCAGGCGTTGTGCACCGAGTCGCGGTTTTCCTTGAGCTGCTCGAAGCTGAGGTTGTCGCCGCGGTGGGGGCCGATGGGCATGACGTTGGTGGCCCCGTCGGAGAGGAAGATGCCGGTGCCGCCCAGGGCCACCTTGGTCATGTGGTGGGCAAAGTCGCAGACGGGGTGGGCCATGGTCTGGTACTTGGCCGTAATGCCGGCCGAGGCGGTGTAGTCGTAGGTGCCGAAGTGGGCGGCCACGCAGCGGCCCTCACTGGCCCGGATGATGCGCATGAGCGGGTTGCGGCCTTCCTCGTCCATGATGATCTGGGTGGCCTCCACCATGGTTTCCATTTTCAGGGTGCCGGGCGCGAGGTTGTTGGCTTGCTCAATTAGCTCGAACAGGCGCACCATGGTGGTCATCTGCTCCGGAATGGTTACTTTGGGCAGCATCACCACGAAGTTGTCGGGCAGCTTGCCGCTGGTGGCTTCGAGCAGAGTGGTCAGGAAAATGTCGAGCGTGCGCACTCCACGGGCCTTCAGGTCTTCGGTGAAGGGCTTGATGCGGATACCGATAAAGGGCGACAAGGTGCCGTTTGCCAAGCCCTTGGCCACTTCCTGGGCGGCGCGCACGGCGGTTTCGTCTTCTTCCGCGTCGGGCCGGTTGCCGAAGCCATCCTCAAAATCAACCCGGAAATCTTCTACCGGCTCGGTTTGCAGCTTCTTAATAATCTTGTTATACACCGAGTACGCCAGCCAGGCGTGCTCCTGCTTGCGCTCTTCGGGGCTCATGGCGTCGAGGCGCTGGGTCAGGGCCACAATGTCTTTCTCCAGGGTGGGCAGGTGCTCGTAGCCCTTGAGCTGGAGCACGCGGGCCAGTTCGGTGAAGTTGGGCGCGTAGCTGCGCAGGTTGTTCAGGGCAATGTCGCCCATGCGCACGCAGGTATCCGACTTAAACAGGTTGGCCCCGCCGTACACGGTGTGCACGGGCTGCCGGTCGGGTTTGTCGCCGGGGTAGGTTTGCTGAAAGTGGCGGTTGGCCACGCCCAGCTGCTCCAGCAGCTGGCTTTTCTCGGTGTCTTGGAGGCTTAGTTTCATATGGGAAGGGTAGGCGGGAATTTGAAAAAAGGCAGCTAGAGCTGCAATCAGGAACCGCGGTAGGTGCTGTAGCCGAAGGGGTTGAGCAGCAGGGGAATGTGGTAGTGCTCGGCGGCCAGCACGTTGAAGACGATTTCCACGAAGGGGTAAAAGATGGTAGTGCCCTGCCGCTCGAAGTATTCCTGGGTGAAAAACTTCATCTGGTAGGTGCCCAGCGGCAGCTGTTGGCCTTGGGGCAGCAAGTCGGGGATGCGGCCATCCTGGTTGGTGCGGCCCCGGGCCAGCTCCACCCAGGTTTCGCTCTGCAGGGCGGCCAGGGCAATGGTGACGCCCTGAGCCGGGCGGCCTAGGGTGGTATCCAGAATGTGGGTGGTAATCTGACTCATGCGGCTAATAGTTTTTCGAGGCGGATACGGGTGATTTTGTCCTGCTCGGCCATGGCAACGCGGATTTCCTGCTCGGGTGAATTCGGCAGCCGGGCCTGCAGCAGGGCCAGCATTTCCTCGGCCGACTTGCCCGTGGCGCACACAATAAAGATGTAGCCGAACTTCTGCTCGTACTGTTCATTGCCCGCCGCCAGGGCCTCCAGCGTATTCTGCGAGGCCTGCTTCACGGCGCCCTGCTCGCCCTCGGCCCACTGGCTGGTGCTGGCAAACTTCTCCTTCAGCGAGTTCACGTCCCCGATTTTAGGGTGGTGGGTGAAGGCCTCGCGCCAGTCGGCTTCCGCCAGCTCGTGCCAGATGGTGCTGGCCTGCGCAAACAGCGTATCAGCGTCGGGAACGGGGAAAATGGCGTTCAGGCGGCTCACCCAGGCGGTGGCGCCGCAGCACTTGGCCAGGGCCTCGGCGCGGGCCGGCGCGGGCCGGGAGTTGAGTTCGGGTAAGGTCATGGAGGGCGGCAGACGCAACACTGAGAATCGTCTGTCATCCTGAGCAGCGCGAAGAACCTTATGCCAGCTGAACGATTATCGTAACAACGACTTGTTCTGGAGTGGTAAGGTCCTTCGCGCTGCTCAGGATGACAAATTTTGAAAAGGCAAAGGGCTTAAATCACCGTCGGGAAGCGGTTGACGTTCTTGTAGTAGATGTAGACCGAAGGCACTTTGCCCATGGTGGTGGCCCACTGCTGGCAGTAGGGCGCCATCCAGATAGAGTCACCTTTTTTCACCGGGTACCAGTGCTGGTCGAGCATGTAGATGGCCTCGCCTTCTAGGTAGAGCAGGCCGTGCTCCATGATGTGGGTTTCGACCATAGGCAGGTGGCCGCCCATGTCGTAGGTGAAGATGTTCACGGCCATGTCGAAGCCTAGTTCGTTGGGCAGCAGCTCCTGAATGCGCAGCGCGTCGTTGTTCATGTACACGGGCGCCTTGCTCAAATCCCGCTCGCCAAACAGCACGCCGGGCGTTTCGTGGTCAGCCAGCGGCTCGTACACCTTATGGAACGTCAGCAGCTGGGTGCCCTCCTCGGGGTTTTGGAACAGGTAGCTTTTCCCCACCGGCACGTACACGTACTGACCCGCCGCCAGGGTCTTGTCCTGCCCGTCGATGCTGGCCTGCACCTGGCCTTCCACCACGTAGAAGAAAATCTGGGAAGCCTGAGTCTGGCCTTGCAGCTCGCCGCCTTCGCGCAGCGTGATGATGGTCTGGGCCAAGTGGGCGCCCATCTGCTCGTTGATGATGACGTTGACGGTGCAGTTCGTCCAGCCGGGCACGTTGCTGTTGATGTAGCCGTCGGGGGCAATGATGGCGTGGTTGTGTTTCACCACGGAGCGAGTCAGGGCGGATATTTCCATCTAGTGGGAAGGGGAGGATGAGTAGTGAGAGAAAAGGAGCTGCAAAAACCGCTCGGACACCTGCACGGCGGCCGCTACGTCGGCCAGCTCCACGTTTTCCAGCGGGTTGTGGCTGATGCCCTTGAAGCAGCGGATAAACAGCATCGTGGCGGGCGACACGGCCGAAACCGGCACCGCGTCGTGCCCCGCGCCACTGACGAGCCGCACCACCTCGTGGCCCGATTCCTGGATGGCCTGGGCCAGCAAGGTATTCATTTCGGGGGCGCACGTGACCGGGGCCGTGTACTGAATCAGGTCCCAGTGCAGCGTCAGGTGGCGTTTCTGGGCAATAGCCTGCGCTTTCTGCTGCAGTTCCTCGTAGGCCGTAGCCAGGCGGGCGGCGTCGGCGCTACGCAAATCGAGGCTGCAGACCACCTCGCCGGGAATGACGTTGCTGGCCGCATGGCGCACCTCCAGCTTGCCCACGGTGGCTACCAGCTCGTGCTTATGGGCTACGCCGAACTGCTCGGCGGCCAGCACAAACTCGGCGGCCCCGGCCAGGGCATCCTGGCGCATGTGCATGGGCACCGTGCCGGCGTGGCCGGCCATGCCGCGCCAGGTCAGCTCCACGCGCTGCTGCCCGGCAATGGCCGTTACCAACGCCACCGGAACCCGGTTTTCCCAGAGCACCGGACCCTGCTCGATGTGGGTTTCGAAATAGCCCAGCCACTGGTCACTGGGAATAGCGTCGGCGCTGAGCAGCTGGGTGTTGCCGCCCATCGTGTCGATGGCCTGGGTAAGGGTAATGCCGTGGGCGTCGGTTCTGGCGAGCAGGCCGGGGTCGAAGGAGCCAGTAACAACTTTGCTGCCCAGGTAGGTGGTGTGGTAGCGCACGCCTTCCTCGTCGCTGAAGGCAATCAGCTCGACGTGAAAGGGCAGCTCCACCGCGTTGTGAATGAATTGCTCCAGCAAGTCCAGGCCCATGAGCACGCCCAGCGGCCCGTCGTATTTGCCCGCATTCACCACCGTGTCGATGTGGGAGGCCAGGACAAAGGTTTTGGCTCCGGCCGCCCGGCTCACCAGCCGCCCGCGCACGTTGCCGATGCTGTCGACGCGGGTGGCGAGGCCGGCCGCGTCCATCCAGGATTTAACCAGCGCGCTGCCCTGCAAAAAGGCCGGGGTGCCAAACGTGCGCGTCACGCCCTGCGGGTCTTCGCTGATGGCCGCTAAAGCCTCGATGCGGCGCAGGATTTTCTCGGCCCGGGAAGTGTAGTTGTCGTCCACCAAGTAGGAGTGGGTTAGGGTTGAAAGAGTAGTTAGAACGCGGTAGAGACGCATGATTGCGTCTCAATCGTTGCTGACGGTGTTTGTAGGGCGCGGTGCCAAGTCGTTCTACGACCAGACGCGAGGTTGCATCTCTACATCGTTCTATCAGTCAACAGCTGGCCCTGGTTCAGCGCCAGAAACTCCGGTCGCTCATACACCAACTGCCCGGCCAGAAACGTCTGCTCGACCACGCCGCGCAGCTGCCGCCCCACGTAGGGCGACACTTTGTGCTTGTGCTGCAGCAGTTCCGGAGTGACGGTAAACGTCTGTTCGGGGTCCAGCACCAGCAGGTCGGCGTCAAAGCCCGGGGCAATCTGGCCTTTGCGGTGGCTTTGGCCGATGAGCTTGGCCGGGTTGGAGCTCAGCCAGTGGGCCAGGTCACTCAGGCTGGCGCCGCGGGCCTGGGCGGCCGTCCAGAGCACCGGCAAAGCCAGCTGCAGGGAGGCAATGCCGCCCCAGGCCGTGGTGAAGTCGCCGGTGTCAATCTGCTTGAGGTCGGGCGGGGCGGGGGAGTGGTCGGTGGCCACGAAGTCGATGATGCCCTGCTGTAAGGCTTCCCAGAGCTGGTCGTTATTGGCCTTTTCCCGAATTGGCGGGGCGCACTTAAACTGGGTCTGCCCGTCGGCAATATCCTCGGCGTTGAAAAACAGGTAGTGCTGGCCGGTTTCCACCGTCAGGGGCAGGCCCTTCATCTTGGCTACGGCTACGGCCCCCAGCGAATCGGCCGACGACAGGTGCACGATGTGCACGGGGCAGTTGAACTCCTCGCACAGCCGGATCATCAGATCCACCGCGTCGTCTTCCCACTTGGTCGGGCGCGAGGCCAGGTAGTTCGGGTAGGAGCGTTTGTCGCGCTGCTTCCACTCCGCGTCGTCGGTGGTCAGCTCGCAGTGGACCAGCAGGGGCAAGCCGTGGCGGGCCAGCACGGGCATTACCTGGCGCAAATCGGCCTCGGTGGCGTTAGGGAAATCGTCGATGCCCGAATGGGTCAGAAAGGCCTTGAAGCCCAGCACGCCGCGGGCAATCAGACCTTCCACCTCGGCCGCGTTGCCGGGCACGATGCCGCCCCAGAAACCCACGTTGGTGTGCAGCTGCCCTTGCGTGGCGGCCAGCTTCAACTCGAAGTTGGCTACCGATGTCGTGACCGGGGCCGAGTTCAGAGGCATGTCGACCAGCGTGGTCAGGCCGCCAGCCAGGGCGGCGCGGGTCGCCGTGTTAAAGCCTTCCCACTCGGTGCGGCCCGGCTCGTTGATGTGCACGTGCGGATCGACAAGGCCGGGCAGCACAGCGTGGTTCTGCACGTCGATGACGGGGCAGCCTACGGCCGCGTCGAAAGGCAGAATCTCGGCAATGCGGCCGTCGGCAATGAGCACCTGGGCGGGCTGCTCCCCGGTGGGCAATACCACGCGCTGGCTTTTTATGGCTACCTCTGGCATACGCAACTTACTTTCTGTTTAAATTGGTGGCTTTTCCAAGCCAGTTTTCTTCGACTTTCCCCGCGCAGCACGGGTGTTTCCGGCGGCGCCCAATGACTAAAAAACGGCTTTAGCGCGCTGCTGAAGCTGGTGTTTTGTCGGAAAGCGGAATGCCGGCCCGAAAAGTCCTATTTCTCCCACTTTCCCACGGGCCTCGCAATGAGGTCCGGCTTTCTGATTGCATGACTCACGTTTTACTGTTTTCCGCTTTCCTGCTGGGCCTCGTGCTGCTGCTGGGAGCTACGTACGCATTGCAGCGCTTCGCCAAAGTCGACAAAAGGGGTGGTAAGCTAGGGGAAAATGGCCTGACTATGCAAGGCTTCTCCTATCTTCTTATCCTGCTGACGGTTATTTACGTGCTGGCCGTGTTCTACATTCTGATCAAAGGCACGCCCTGGGAGGGCCACCTGATGGAATGGCTCAACATTGTGGTGCGCCTGATGCACATCACCTTCGGCATTGCCTGGATTGGGGCCTCGTTCTACTTCGTGTTCCTGGAAAACGCCCTGAACCGCACCGACAACGTGCGCGACGAGCTGGCCGGCAACCTCTGGGCCGTGCACGGCGGGGGCTTCTACTACCTGGAAAAGTATAAGCTGGCGCCCAAGGAAATTCCCCGCGACCTGCACTGGTTTAAGTACGAGGCTTATTTCACCTGGCTCTCGGGCTTCAGCCTGCTGTTTGTGGTGTACTACTTCAACGCCGGCTCCATGCTCATCGACCCTAGCGTGCTGGCCATTGCCCCGCTGACGGGCGTGGCCATCGGGGTGGGCTCGTTTGTGGTGGCCTGGCTGGTGTATGACGTGCTCTGCAAGTCGCCGCTGGTAAAGAAGGGGACGTGGTTTGCCCTGCTGGGCTTTCTGGTTATCGTGGGCTTTGCCTGGTTTTACTGCCAGGTGTTCAGCGCCCGGGCCGCCTACATTCACTTCGGGGCCATGCTCGGTACGCTCATGGTGGGCAACGTATTCTTTACCATCATTCCGGCCCAGAAAGCCATGGTGAAGGCCGCCACCCTGGGCCAGCCGCTCGACCCCACGCTGGGTAAAAACGCCCTGACCCGCTCCCTGCACAACAACTACTTCACTCTGCCGGTGCTGTTTGTGATGGTCAGCAACCACTTCCCCAGCACCTTCGGCCACTCCCAGCCCTGGCTGATTCTGGCCGCCATTTCCCTGGGCGTAGCCGGCGTGAAGCACTGGCTGAACCTGCGTGAGAAAAAGCAGGCTACGGTCTGGGTTCTGCCCGCCTCGGTGGTATTCCTGCTGGCCGTGGCTTTCATTTCGGCTCCGCCACAGCAGGCCGCGGGCGGTGCGGCCACCTGCACGCCCAACGTGAGCATCGTGCAGGTAAATGCCATTGTGCAGAGCCGCTGCGTGCAGTGTCACTCGTCCAACCCCACCGACGACGTATTCAAATCGGCGCCCAACGGGGTGAAATACGACACGCCCGAGGACATTATCCGGCTCCAGGATAAGATCATGCAGCGCGTGGTGGTTACCAAAACGATGCCCCAGAACAACAAGACCCACATGACCGAGGAGGAGCGCAACCTCATCCGCTGCTGGATCGAGCAGGGCGCCCAGAACAAATAAGCATGGACGACTGGAGCACCGTGGAGGTAGCGCGGGTGCGGGGTCAGAGCCGGCTCATCACCTGCCACAACCGGCAACCCCTGAAGCTGCTGAACCCTACGTCGCCCACTGCGGCCTGCCATGTGGTGCTCAGCAGCTACGGCGGCGGCATGGTGGCCGGCGACGCTATCCGGCTGCGGATAAACGTGGAAGCCGAGGCCCGGCTGTTCGTCAGCACCCAGGCCAATACCAAGATTTTCAAGTCGCTGGATGGAGCGGTAGCTGAGCAGCACGTAGCCGGCACCGTAGCCGCCGATGCCCTGGCCATCGTGTTTACCGACCCGGTGGTGTTGCAGGCGGACAGCCGCTACCGCCAAATCCAGCACTGGACTTTGCACCCCGAAGCTACCCTGCTGCTCATCGACTGGTTTCACTCGGGCCGCATGGATCAGGGCGAAAAGTTTGCCTTCACCAGCCTGCACTCCGAGCTGCGCGTGCATCGCGGCGACAGGCTCGTGCTGCTCGACAAGCTCAGCTTCGAGCCCGAGCACCACATTGCCACCTCGCCGGCCAACTTCGCCGGCTACCAGACCTTCTTCTCCCTATATCTGGTTGGTAATCCCGAAGACGGCTTGTTCCAACGCCTGGCCGCGCGGCTGGAGCAGCAAAAGATGCCCGGCGGCACCGGCCCGCACTTCCAGATCAGCAGCCAGCAGTGCGTGGTGGCCGTGTCGCGGGCCAAGGACGACGTGTACGTGCTGCGCGCCGCCGCCCATAGCCGCGCCGCCTTGCAGCCCTTGTGTGAGCAGATATTGGAAGAGTTGGCTGCGGAAGACATGCTGGGCTACAACCCGCTGCTGCGCAAGTACTAGCCCGCGGGAGGGCTGCGGATTTGCGTCTTATTCTGGAAAGGCTATCTGCGCAGGTGTTTTCTGACTTCGCTACCGCCCCCGGGCTCCAAACCATTTGTTTTTGGCTCCGGGGCAGTTACCGCCGGTCTTCGCGCACGGAGGCCAGAGCGCGGGCTTTGGCTTCTTTGATGTGATTGATAATCTCGTCGAGGCCGTGGCCGTCGATGGCGCGGGCGAAGAGGAAGGGGCCTTCGCCGCGCATCTTGCGCGAGTCGCGCTCCATCACGCCCAGATCGGCTTTTATCAGGTCCTTTAGGTCTATTTTGTTGATGATGAGCAAATCGGACTGGGTAATGCCGGGGCCGCCCTTGCGCGGAATCTTGTCGCCACCCGACACGTCGATTACGTAAATCGAGTAGTCGACCAGCTCCCGGCTGAAGTGGGCGGCCAGGTTGTCGCCGCCGCTTTCCACGAACAGGAAATCCAGGTTGTTGTCGAAGCGCTGCATCAGGCCTTCCAGCGCGTCCATGTTGAGAGAAATATCCTCCCGAATGGCCGCGTGGGGGCAGCCCCCGGTTTCGACGCCCACAATCCGGTCCTCGCTCAGGGCGCTGTTACGGATCAGGAAGTCGGCGTCTTCGCGGGTAAAAATGTCGTTGGTAACCACGCCCAATTCGTGCTCGTGGCGCATTCTTTCGCACAGGGCCTTGAGCAGGGCCGTCTTGCCCGTGCCCACCGGCCCGCCGATGCCCACGGTGAAGGCACGCTGCCGGAAGTTGCGGTAGGAGGGCAGGCGGCGGGTTTCGCGCTGGGCAAAGTCGCCCGGCGACTCGTAGGCTTCGTGCGTGTGCCCGTGCAGCAGCAGGGCCAGCTTATCGACAAATGCCATAGGGTGAAGTGGTGAAGTAGTGAGATGGTAAGTTGTCGTTGTTTACCCTGTTATCCTGAGCTTTGCGAAGGACCTTATAGGATACGAACGACAGGTATACCAACGACTTTTTCTCGCGTGATAAGGTCCTTCGCAAAGCTCAGGATGACAGACGGAAAATAGCAGACAATTTCAAGGGTTAATTCTGGAACAGCTTGGAGTAAATGTCTTCGTGCAGCACCTGGGCCGCGTCGAGCAAAAAGGCGGAGCGGGTGGCTTCCTGGTAGGTTTTACCCGCTTGCGACGCCAGAATATGCTCGAAGACGGCGTAGAAATCGTGCTGGAGCTGGTGGCCTTCCAGCGGCCCCAGAAACCCCAGCCGGATGGCCGCGCTGAGCTGGTCGCGCAGCAGCATGTGCAGGTACATGGTCTGGACCTGGTCGGCGGCAAATCCCACTTTCTGTAGAGCCAGGGCAAAGACCAGCGTGAAGTGCGGCGGCAACTCGTGCTGACGAAACCAGGCGCTGATGTTGGTTAAGCGGGCTTCGGGATAAAAGGAAACGAGCAGCTTGAGCCAGGTGCGGCCCTGCACCACGCTGGCCTTGTGCAGGGCGGGCACCAGCAGCAGCGCCTCGTATTCCTGGGCCAGCGGCAGTAGCTCCGGGCCTAGTCCCAGTTGAAAGCAGGAGCTGATAAAAGGCAGTTCCAGGCTGCCAATCTGCTGCAAGTGCGAGTAGAGAAAGTTGCGCAGCTCCGACTGCGTTTTGACCAGCCCAAACGTAATGCTGCTTTCCAGGCCGTAGGAATAGGCGAAGGAGCCCGTCGGGATGGACGAATCAATGAGGTGCAGCAGGCGGGCAAATTGGGACATGAACGATGTTCTAATGGGCACCTCACCTCCGACCCCTCTCCAAAAAGGAGAGGGGAGCCGAAGTAGCACGTACAATTTTCAAAAAGCAGAAATAGATAATGAGTGGCTCCCCCTCTCTTTTCGGAGACTCTGCGCTTCAAGCAGTTGCGGCCGGGAAAGTGAGGCGCTGCTCTAAAACAGGCTGTACAGCTGCGCCAAGGGTAGTTTTGTGGCCGGCTCACAGGTCAGATGCACGCCGTCGACGGTCACGCGGTAGGTTTCCGGGTCGACCTGAATGTTAGGCAGAAAGTCGTTCAGGGCCATGTCCTTTTTGGCCACCGTGCGGCAGCCCTGCACCGCCACCACCTGCTTCTGCAGGCCGTAGGTATTTCTCACCCGCTCTACCGAAGCCGCCGACACAAATACCATCGACGCTTTGCCGATGGCCGAGCCCAGGGCGCCGAACATGGGCCGGGAGAAGGACGGCTGGGGCGTGGGAATAGAGGCGTTGGCGTCGCCCATCTGGCTCTGGGCAATGATGCCGCCCTTGAGGATCATTTCGGCCCGTACTCCGAAAAACTGCGGTTTCCAGAGCACCAGGTCGGCCAGCTTGCCTTCTTCGACGGAGCCGATTTCGTGGGCAATGCCGTGGGCCCGGGCCGGGTTGATGGTGTACTTGGCCACGTAGCGCCGGGCCCGGAAGTTGTCGGCCGAGCCGGCCGCGTCTTCGGGCAACGGGCCGCGCTGCTGCTTCATCTTGTGGGCCGTTTGCCAGGTGCGGGTAATAACTTCACCGACGCGGCCCATAGCCTGCGAATCGGAGGAAATGATGCTCAGGGCACCCATGTCGTGCAGGATGTCTTCGGCGGCAATGGTTTCCTGGCGGATACGGCTTTCGGCAAAGGCCACGTCCTCGGGAATGTTCTTGTCGAGGTGGTGGCAGACCATGAGCATGTCGAGGTGCTCGTCGATGGTGTTCACCGTGAAGGGCCGCGTGGGGTTGGTGCTGGAAGGAATAACGTTGGGCTCCCCGCAGATCTTGATGATGTCGGGGGCGTGGCCGCCGCCCGCGCCTTCGGTGTGGTAGGCGTGGATGGTGCGCCCCTTGAAGGCCGCCGTGGAGGTTTCCACGAAGCCGCTTTCGTTGAGCGTATCGGTGTGAATGCAGACCTGCACGTCGTATTTCTCGGCTATGGTCAGGCACTGGTCGATGGCGGCGGGCGTGGTGCCCCAGTCCTCGTGCAGCTTAAAGCCCAGGGCTCCGGCCTCGACCTGCTCACGCAGGCCCTCGGGCTTGGAAGTGTTGCCCTTGCCCAGGAAGCCGAAGTTGAGCGGATACGCCTCAGTGGCCTTGAGCATCATTTCCAGGTAGAAGGCGCCGGGCGTGCAGGTAGTGGCCGTGGTGCCGGCCGCCGGGCCCGTGCCCCCGCCAATCATGGTGGTCAGGCCCGAGGCCAGGGCTTCGGGAATCTGCTGGGGGCTGATGAAGTGAATGTGGCAGTCGATGCCGCCGGCGGTGAGAATCTGGCCTTCGCCGGCAATTACTTCGGTGGTCACGCCCACGGTCATGCCGGGCGTCACGCCGGGCATAATGTGGGGGTTGCCGGACTTGCCGATGCCGCTGATACGCCCGTTTTTGATGCCGATGTCGGCCTTGTAGATGCCGGTGTAGTCGAGCACCAGGGCGTTGGTAATGACCAAATCCAGCGCCTCAGCCTGACTGATGCCCGCGGCCTGGCCCATGCCGTCGCGCAGCACCTTACCGCCCCCGAACTTGCATTCCTCGCCGTACACGGTGTAGTCCTGCTCGACCTGGATGAGCAAGTCAGTATCGCCCAGGCGGACTTTGTCGCCGGTAGTAGGGCCGTACATATCGGCGTAGGCGCGGCGGGAGATGGGTAGGGACATATGTATAAGGTTGAGAAGTACAGGAACAGGTTACTGTCGGTTGCGAATGACAAAATCTGCTATTCGCTCGTTGGCCTTCAGCTCCGGTCGTTCATAGTAGAAAACAGTATCCGTATTGTAGCTGACAGCCTCAGCCGCTGCAATCACGTCGTTGCGGTAGTCTTCGGTGCGGAATGCAAACAGGGTGTATTCTTGCTCTATTTCGTGTCGCAGATTCAGCTCGCGCAAGTTGTCTGGTAAATAAAACACCGGGGCTTTGGCGTCGGAATGCCAACCTTGGAAAAAGGCGGAAACAAAGAAGACGTCTGAAAAGATGATTTCTAGTTCGTGGTTATAGGTTAAGTCTTCGCCACCAGCAATTATTAGATCTGAACCATTGTAGGAAAGCACGTGAAAGTCAAGCCAAAGGTGTTTGCGAATTTCTTGGTCTATCTGCTCGACAACATGGTTGCTATCAGCTGCTTGATTACTCATAGCTACAGTTGCTGGGTTGCAGAACCTGCATCTGCTGCCTTGGCCAAAGCCTTCAGCTTATTCTCCTCACCCAGCCGCCCATCAATCCACCCATTGCCCCCGTACACGATTCTCTCGCCGCCCAGGGCTACCAGCGTCACGCGTTTCCGCTCGCCGGGCTCGAAGCGCACCGCCGTACCGGCCGGAATGTTGAGGCGGAAACCGTAGGCCGCGGCCCGGTCAAATTGCAGGGCGGCGTTGGTTTCGAAGAAGGGGTAGTGGGAGCCCACCTGCACCGGCCGGTCGCCCATATTCACCACTTCGATTTCCACCGTGTTGCGGTTCTCGTTCAGAATCAGCTCACCCTCGGTCAGTTGGTACTCGCCGGGCGTATCGTGGCTGTGGTTGTCGGGCGTCGTTACCACCGGGGCTTTCGTCAGGCCGGAGCCGTAGAGGGCCAGGGCCGGGTCACCGGTTTCGCGGCAGATGGGGTGGTGTACCGTCACGAGCTTGGTCCCGTCGGGGAAGGTGCCTTCCACCTGCACCTCCTGGATCATGGCGGCCACGCCGGGCATCACGTCCTGCAGCCCCAGCAGCAGCTTGCCCTTGTTCATGAGCGTGGCTACCGGCTCCCCGTCGCGGATAAACTCCAGCAGCTGGGTGGCCAGCAAAGCCATGGCTTCGGGGTAGTTCAGCAGCAGGCCGCGGGCGTAGCGCTTCTGGGCCACGAAGCCGGCCTGGTGCAGCACCAGTTTGTCGAGGTCTTTGGGAGTCAGGTGCACGGAATGGGTTGCTGATTGTTAAGTGATACTTGTTTTTTTCGGTTCTGTCATCCTGAGCTGGCGAAGGACCTTATCACGTCAGAACCAGGTCGTTTAAATGGGATAAAGTCCTTCGCCAGCTCAGGATGACAGCTGGAAAAAGAACGATCTAACGGCTACACGTTCTGCGCCACCATCCAGGCCCCGTAGCCGATGCACAGCGCCGAGGAGAGAAAGATGCTGCTGAATTTCAGGTGCTTGTTGATTTTCATGCGCCGCGTGAACGGAATGCTGCACAGCCCGGCCACCACAAACATGCCCAGAATAGAGCCCGCCCCGAACACCAGCATGTACAGAATGCTGGGCAGCACTTGCCGGATTTCGCTCATCACCAGCAGCACCAGCGCCCCGCTGCCCGCCAGGCCGTGCAGCAGCCCCACCGTGTAGGCCAGGCGGTGCTGGTAGCGCGCCGGCCGCACGTTCACGGGCTTGTTCCAGCCCACCAACCGGCTTAGGCCCAGGGCTATTAGCAGCACGCCCACGGCGGCCTCGAAGTAGCCCGAGGTCAGAAAGGTGGCCCGGCTCAGAATAATAACCGAGCCCATCAGCACCAGCATCGTGGTGTGGCCCAGGCCCCAGTAAATACCGTCGCGCAGGGCCAGGGCGATACTGTCGCGGCGCGACACCATGTTGCCCACGGCCAGCAGATGATCCGGTTCGAAGGCGTGGCCCACCCCGGCCACGGAAGCAAACATAATCGGGACTAAAGCTTCCATACGGGACAACGCATACTACAGGCTTGCGGCCTCAATATAGAAGCTGGCCCGGCTTTCCCACAGCGGGCGGCGAATTTTTCCGGGGCACTGCCGCTCGGGCCGGGTCGGGTATATAGCCGGCGGCCAACGTACTAGCCCCGCCGTTTGGCCGGGCCGCAAAAGTGTTTAACCAGTCTTGGCCGCCGTTGGCACGGCCGGGGCGTCGATTCAGCCAAAAAACCCATTTGCTGTCGGTATACTCTATTTCTTGCATAGTTACCCCATGTCGTAGTGCCTCTTATGTCCGAATTTCCTTCTTCCGCCGTTACCCCTTCCCTCGCCGAGTTTACGCAGGCGCAAGAACGTATTGCGCAGTTGGAAACGGCATTGCAGCAGGCCCAGGCGGCCCGGCAGCTGGCCGATGAGCGCATGGCCTATTATGCCGACTACCTGACCGAAGCCGTGGTGCTGCTGAGCGCGGAAGGCCGGGTGCTGCTGCTGAATGAGCCCTACTGCCGCTTCTTCGGCGTGCCGCTGCCCACCAGCCAGTGGGTGCACCGCCCCGCTGCCGAGCTCAGTCAGGCCATCACGCTCTGCAGCGACCAGACCCAGCAGCTGGCCCACGAATTCGAACAGGCCGTGCGCACGGGGCAGCCTTCGCACAGCGTGCAGATCTGCCTGACCAGCGGCCGGGTGCTCGACCGCGACGTGGTACCGCTGCAGGCCCTGGAGCCAGGCTCGACCAACGTGCTGCTGCGCTACCGCGACGTGACGGCCCAGCACCAGGCCATTACCGAGCAGCGCCAGGTGGAAGGCCAGCTGGCCGAGCAGCGTCAGTTCTACGAAACCATTCTCAACGAGCTGCCCGTGGAGGTTGTCGTGCTCGACGAAGAGCAGCGCTACCTCTACGCCAACCCCAGCGCCGTGCCCGATGAAGAGTCCCGGGCCTGGCTGATGGGCCATACCATTACTGAGTTCTGCCAGCGCTACGGCTACCCGCTCGCGCTGGCCGAGCAGCGCCACCGCATGTTCGACCGTGCCCAGCAGGAGCAGGAGCTGGTGCGCTGGGACGACATCACGCCGTACCCCGATGGCACGCGCTGCCACCAGCGCCACTTCAAGTCCATCGTCAGCCCCGACCAGACGCTGCGGTTTATGCTGGGCTACGGCCTCGATATTACCGACCGGGTACACGCCGAGCAGCAGCTGCTGGACCAGCAGAAGTTCACCCAGCAGGTGCTCGATACGGCTCCCAGCCTGATCTACGTGCGCGACAGCCAGGGCAAGCTGGTGTTTACCAACCAGGCCATGCAGCAGCTGCGCGAATTCCAGACGTACCGGCAGCGCGCCAGCCAGGACCCCGCCAGCCCCGTTGCCCGCGAAGAGCAGGAGTATACCGCCGCCGATGCGCACGTACTAGCCACGGGCGAGGAAATTAAGAAGGAAGACCCCTACACGCTGCCCTCGGGCGAAGTGCTCTGGTTCCAGACCATCAAGCGCCCCCTGCGCCGCCCCGACGGGACGGTGGAAGTGTTGGGCGTCAGCACCGACATTACCGACCTGAAGAAAGCCACCGAGGCTGCGCAGGCGGCGGCTACGGCCCGCGAAAACTTCCTGTCCAACATGAGCCACGAGATTCGCACGCCGCTGAACGGGGTGCTGGGCATGGCCGGCCAGCTGGCCAAAACCCGCCTGGATGTGCGCCAGCAGGAGCTCCTGACCGTCATCCGCTCCTCCGGGCAACACCTGCTGGGCGTGCTCAACGACGTGCTCGACATGGCCAAAATCACGTCGGGCAAGCTGGAGTTTGAGCAAAGCGCCTTCAACCTGTGCGACTCCATGGGGCAGGCCGTGGAGCCCCTGGTGGTGCTGGCCACCGACAAAGGCCTGGAGTTTAAGGGCACGCCCCTGCGCGAGAGCTGCCCCAACTCCTGGGTAGTAGGTGACCCATTCCGCCTCAACCAGATTCTGATCAATCTGGTATCCAATGCCATCAAGTTCACTGAGCGGGGCACCATCACGGTGGGCGGCTACTTCCTCAGCGAAACCGATACCCACCTGACCACCGAGTTCCGCGTGACGGATACCGGTATCGGTATTGCCCCCGATAAAATTGCCCGCATCTTCGAAGGCTTCACCCAGGCCTACGCCGATACCACGCGCCGGTTTGGCGGCACCGGGCTGGGCCTGAGCATCAGCCGCGCCCTGGTTGAAAAGCTGGGCGGCTCGCTGCGGGTAGAAAGTGAAGTGGGCCGGGGCAGCACCTTTTCCTTTACGCTCACGCTGCCCAAAGCCGAGGCCCCGCGCCTGCGTAAAGAGGAGGTTGTGGATAACGGCTCGTTGGCCGGCCGCCGCGTGTTGCTGGTCGAAGACAACGAAATAAACCGCGACGTGGCCCGCCTCATGCTGGAGGAGTGGCAGGTGGAGGTAGATGAAGCTCCCGATGGCCTGGTGGCCGTGCAGATGCACGCCGAAAACGCCTACGATGCCGTGCTGATGGATATTCAGATGCCCAACATGAACGGCCTGGAGGCTACGGCCCGCATCCGGCAGCACCCCGAGCAGCTGCGCGCCCAGGTCCCGATTCTGGCCCTGACGGCCAATGCCTTCCGCGCCGATAATGAGCTGTATCTGGCCGCCGGTATGAATGACTGCCTGGCCAAGCCGTTTGAGGAAGATACGCTTTACCAGAAGCTGGTGAGCCTGATTGCCGCCACGCCCACCGGCGGCACGCGCAGCTACGACCTGGCCAGCCTGCGCGAGCTGGCCCGGGGCAAGCAGGCTTTTGTCGATAAGATAATCCGCTCGTTTCTGCGCAATATTCCCGATACGGTGCAGCAAATCCGGCTGGCGGCCGCCGAAGGGCAATGGACTCACGTGGCCGAGCTGGTGCACCACATCAAGCCCAACCTGGTGCAGCTGGGCGTAGAAGGCGTAGATGAGGCGGTGAAACAGCTGGAGCAGGCCCGCCAGGGCCTCGGCAGCTCGGAAACCCGCACCGCCGCCGTCAGTCACCTCACCACCCGCCTCGACCGGGTGCTGCAGGAGCTGCCCGACGAGCTGACGACCGAATCGGAAGACTAGTGCCTACAAACTGCGCAGCTTGCGGAAAAAGTCGTCCTGGTAGGACTTTCCTACTGGTATTTCGTGCTCACCTACCAGCAGTTGGTTATCTTCCACGGCTTCAATGCGCTTGGTATTGACGATGAAGGAGCGGTGTACCCGCATGAAGTGCGCGAAGGGCAGGCGCTCTTCCAGGGCCTTGAGAGTAATATAGACGATGTGCTTGTGGCGGGGCGTGACGAAAACCGAGTAAGTCGACATGGCTTCGATGTATAGCACATCATTGAAATCCAGTTTAACCAGCTTATTATTCACCTTTACGAATAGCTCCGAGCCTTCGGCAGCGGCGGGCTCGGCATCCGGTAATACCGGCGTGGCCGGCTGGGCCAGCACCCGGGCCACGGCCTTGCTGAAGCGGGCGTAGTCCACGGGCTTTACCAGATAGTCGGCTACGGCCAGCTCGAAAGCAGCCACGGCAAAATCGGCGTGGGTGGTTACCAGAATCACCTGGGGCTGGGGCTGGGGCAGGGCCCGTACCAGGTCCAAGCCACTGAGGCGGGGCATCTCAATATCCAGAAACAGCAAGTCGACGGCAGTACCGCTCTGCAGCAGGTTCAGGGCCTGAATGGCATCGGGCAGGGAGGCTACCAGTTCCAGCGCATCAGTCATTTCCACGAAATGCTCGAGGGTAAGGCGGTTAATTTCGTTGTCGTCGACGATGAGGCAGCGAAGACGGGCTGGAGCAGAGCGTACGGGCATACTGGAACTAGAAGACAAAAACAGCAAGGTGAAAGCGTGGGCCAACAGCGTTGACACAGCTAGCAGAAGCATTTAGAGAGCAAAACGTTCTGTTCCGCAAGGAAGCATAGCCATGAAGAGCCCTACAATCTACGCTTGCACTGTTCAGTTCTACAACTGCTTCTCGCTAACCACCTTTTGCTGCCCGATGAAGAACGTAGTATACCTGTTGATTGGATTTACCCGCCCTGCAATTACTTCTGCCCCGGCCTTTGCAATTGCCATAACCGGCTTGAATTCAGACTGCCACCCGCCGCCGGGAATACTCACCCGCATCCTGAAACTCACCTGCTTTTACACCGACGCACTCCGGCTCATCCGGCTCAGCGAGCAGCAGGCGGCCCCGAAGCAGGCTATACACCAGGAATTGCTACAACTCTATTAGCTTGGGCAGGCCCTTGCGTCGGCGTCGCGGCTCTGCCATTTTAAGTGTGCCTCCAGTGGGAAGTGCGCTTCTTGGACCGTTTCCGTGGGCCGGCCGAAAAGGCTTGTGCGTAGCTGGCAGGCTGAAAGACAGCACGTAAGAATAGGGATACTAGCTTTTATTATTATTTTTTCTTAATCTTAAGGGCCGCTTTTATCAACTCGCGCTCATGAAATACCTGGCTGTATTCTCGCTTATGCTGGCTCTGGCCAGCCCAGTTGCAGCCCAGAAGGGGCAATCGGGGCGCGTGCTGGAGCAGCGCCGGGCCGCCCTCGGCACCGATGTGCGTCAGTTTCGGCACCTGGTGCCCGAGCGGGTGGAGGCCAGCACCCAAACGGTGTACTACACCAGCAAGCGCGAAAATCTGCGCGTGGGTTCTTACACCGTTACCGGTATCAGCTACGGTTTCTACAAGGACAAGCTTTGCTCGATAGAGTTGCGCGTGATGGGCGACACGAACTGCAAAGGCATCCACAACCTGCTGCTTTCCGAGTACGGGCCCAGCCAGCGGGTAGCGGCCAAAAGCGAAAACTGGACCGACCCGCAGGTGACGCTGCGCTACACCGAAGTGCCCCAGGGCTTTGCTACCATTGTGCTGGCCAGCAAAACCCTGATGGAACAGCGTCTGGCTGAAAGCAAGCTGCCTGCCTTCCACAGCGCTTAATTTTTATCTGTCATCCTGAATGAAATGAAGCGGAATGAGGAACTGTCCTCACCTCTACCACGGAAATTTATCAAAGCATAAAGCCCTTTACCAATCACATGGTAAAGGGCTTTTTTACGTTTACGCTAGTTTTTCACTGAGGTGAGGAAGGCGCTGCACTCAGGCTCAGGATGACACGGCCTGTTTATTTCAGGCGGCGGAATTTGCGCTGCATAACTTCCTGCACCGGCACATTTTCAATCTTGCTTTCCAGCCAGGAAATAATGTCCAGGTAGAGGAAGGGGCGCCGCTCGAATGGGTCGGCGGCGATGCTGATGAGTTTTTCCTTGAGCTGGCTGAATGCGGTTTTCAGCTCGTCGGGGGCAATGTCGCCGACGCTGCGCAGGAACTGGAAGATGGCCACCTGCATCTGCTGCTGGTCGTTCATTTTGCCCAGGAAGCGGTACACCGACTTGATCTGGTACTCCAGGGCCTCGTCGCGGCCGGCTTCGTAATGGGCAATCAGGTTGAGGATGCGGGCGAAGCACTGAATGTCCTCCCGCAGGCTCACATCCCGAAACTGGATGATTTTGGTGAGGTACTCGATGGCCTTGTCGTTATTGCCGCTACCAAAGTAGAGGCTGGCAATTTTGTAGTAAAACACCAGCCGGCGGTGCGAATCGAGCTGCTGCTGAAACCGGTCGAGGTTGTGGAGCAGGTCGGGAATGAGCTGCAGACCCTGCGTGAAGCTGCCCTGCAGGAAGTGGGCGTTGATGCGGTTGGTATAGATGTAGAGAAACAACAGCATCTCCGTATTGGGGTTGGTGCGCCGCTCCGGATCAGCCGCAAACGCCTCCAAGTTCTCCAGTACTTGGATGAATTTGCTGTAATACAGTAGATTGTACAGGGAAATCAGCAGGTTGTGCACGCCTTTGATGTAGAGCATGGTTTGCTGCTCCTTCATCGTGGGGTTCTGCTCAAACAAATCCACCCATTTCTGGGCGTAGCGGAAGCAGGCCGGGAAATTCTGGGTGATGGTATGGTACCAGACGTGGGCCTGGTAATAGTAGAGCCGCTCGTAGAAACCGGCCTGCTGCAGTTCCACGGGCGGTAGCGCCTCGTGAAAATACGCCGTGATGTTGTCGTAGTCTTCCTGGTTGCGCACGTGCCCGATTTTGAGGTAGAGCCCGTACATGCGCAGCGCCACATTCGACAGCTCGTGCATCTGGGCCACGTGCGCAGCCGTGTCGGAGGCTTCGGCCGACAGTACTTCGGCCCGGCCGCGCAGGCTGCGGGTAATGTACTGGGCTTCGATGAGCTTTTCGAAGTCAAGGGCGAGTAGGGCAATGTGGGGCATTTCGGCCTGCTGGGCCGTTTGCTTCACCTTTTCCAGCATTTTCAGGCTTTGCTGGTAGAGGCCGCGGTTGTAGAGCACCCGGGCATAGTCGAGCTGCTCGTGAAGCTGAATATCGAGGTTCTGGCCCGAGTGGTACATGCGCAGGCTGGCCAGCAGCTGCTTGTATAAGTTGGCTTTGAGGTTGGCTACTTGCACTTTCTTAATAGCCGGTACCTGGACCAGTACCCGGTCCTCGTCGTAGGCCGCCTGCCCGTCGAGGGCGTCGAAGAGCTGCAGGAACTTCAGGCCCTCGTTGGAGCCCTGCCGGTTGGTAAACAGCCGGAAATGCCGCTTTTCGGAGCGCGTCAGGGACTTAATCAGCTGAAAAACAGGGTCAATGCTTTCGTTGGGCATTGTAGTAGGGTGTTTGGTAATAATCTGTATTTCAGTGCCTTGTGGAATTGAACTCCACAATTGGAAATAGTGATTAAGGGAAACATTGTTTTTCGTGGCGCAAGGCAAGGCTACTACTTGCGTGCGGCTTCGGGCAATAAACAGCCGCTGCCGGGCAAGTTACAACCACTGCTGACTTTGGGGAATCACCGCAAAAAGTTTGGCAGGCAGGCAAGGACGCTAACCGGAAGCAGCGCAATACTGCCGGACAACCGGGCGTACCGGCCGCCAATGTAAACGAAACCAAGTGGATTGTTGAGCTACGCTTCGTTGCCCGCATCAACCCCGCCGCACCAGTCAGTTGCCATGCAATCTACCGTTCTATTCGTCATTCAGATTATTATTCCGCCGCTGGCGGGCTAAAGAAACTGCGTTTGATTGCCAAGCAACAAGCCTTTCTAAGCCCCGCGCTCAGGAAGGCTTTTTTACTGCTTGCTTTTACTCCTCAATCATTCTACTCAATCACTGCTTCCACTTAACACCACCGTTCTTATGTATTTCAACAGCAACACCGTCGCCTTTCTGGATGGTGAATTCGTTCCGGCCAGTGAGGCCACTTGTGGCGTATACGCCCAGTCGCTGCACTATGGGTATGCCGTTTTCGAGGGTATCCGGGCCTATAATACCCCCCAGGGCTCCCAGATTTTTAAGGCCCGGGAGCATTACGAGCGGCTGCACTACTCCTGTAAGGCCATCGGCTTGCCCCTGGAGTACTCGGTGGAGGAATTGACCCAGATCAGCTACCAGCTGCTGGAAAAGAACGGGCTGACCGACGCCTACCTCCGGCCGCTGGTGTATGCCGCCACGCCCAATATGAGCCTCAAGCACGCCACGACCAGCAATCTGCTGCTGGCCGTGTGGGAGTGGGGCAAGTACCTGGGCGACCAAAGCCTGCGCCTGACCATCTCGCCCTACGAGCGGCCCAACCCGAAAGCCGTGCCGATTGAGGCCAAAGTGGCCGGTCACTACGTCAATTCCATCATTGCCAGCTCCGAAGCCAAGGGCCGCGGCTACGACGAAGCCCTGCTGCTGGACATGAACGGCTACGTGGCCGAAGGGCCGGGCGCCAACTTCTTCTTCGAGAAAAACGGCGAATTGTTCACCGCGCCGGCCGGCAGCATCCTGCGCGGTATCACCCGCAACACCATCATCGATCTGGCGCGTGAGGCGGGCATTACGGTGCACGAGCAGTTCTTCACGCCGGTCGCGCTGCAGGGCGCCGTGGGGGCCTTCATGACCGGTACGGCCGCCGAGGTCATCGGGGTGTCGTCGGTTGATGAGGTGGTGTTTGAGAAGCCCTTCGCCGACACCATCGGGGCCCGGCTGGCCAGCCGCTACCACGACTTGGTAACCGGCCAGGAGGTCAGAACCGAGAAGGTGGAGGTCAGATCCTAGCCTCCGTTCTGACGGCCTTTTCCTTTTCACTTCTACGTCCAAGCTCTGCTTCCCAAGGCTTGAGCCCTACAATACCATGGCGCTGAACCTCTATAGCCGCATCTACACCCAGGACGACAGCCTGCCAGCCTCCCAGGCCATGCTTATCGGCTCGGGCTTGTCGGAAGCTGATTTGCGCAAGCCCTTTGTGGGCATCTGCTCCACCGGCTTCGACGGCAACACCTGCAACATGCACCTGAACGGGTTGGCCGACCAGGTAAAAGCGGGGGTGCAGGCCCAGGGCTTGGTAGGGCTGCGGTTCAACACGATTGGGGTTTCGGATGGAATAACCAACGGTACGCCGGGCATGCGCTATTCCCTAGTGTCGCGCGAAATCATTGCCGATTCCATTGAAGCCATGGCCGGGGCCCACAACTACGATGCACTGGCCTGCGTGGTGGGCTGCGACAAAAACATGCCCGGCTCCCTGATGGCTATGGCCCGCCTGAACCGGCCCGCGCTGATGGTGTACGGCGGCACGATTAAGGGCGGCTCGTTCAAGGGGCAGCAGCTCAACATCGTGTCGTGCTTCGAAGCCTACGGCAAAAAGCTGCAAAACGGCATTTCCGACGAAGACTACCGCGGTATTATCAAGCACGCCTGCCCCGGTCCGGGGGCCTGCGGGGGCATGTACACGGCCAATACCATGGCTTCGGCGGCTGAGGTGCTGGGGATGTCGGTGCCGTTTTCGTCGTCGGCGCCGGCCGTGAGTGAGCAAAAGCATGAGGAGTGCCGGCGCACGGGCGAGTATCTGCTGCGGCTGCTGGAAATGGACCTCAAGCCCCGCGACATTCTGGTGCGTGAAGCCTTCGAAAACGCCATGGTGCTCATCACGGCCCTGGGCGGCTCCACCAACGCCGTGATTCACCTGCTGGCCATTGCCGACGCGGCCGGCGTGCCGCTCACGCTGCAGGACTTCCAGAACGTGAGCAACCGGGTACCTATGCTGGCCGATCTGAAGCCCAGCGGCAAGTATCTGATGGAGGATTTGTCGGCCCTGGGCGGGGTGCCGGCCGTGATGAAAACCCTGCTCAACGAAGGCCTCCTCACCGGCGACCTGCTGACGGTGACGGGCCGGACGCTGGCCGAAAACCTGGCTGACATCCCCGCTTTGGGCGAGGAGCAGGACTTGCTGCGGCCGTTTTTCAACCCCATTAAAGCCGATGGCCACATTCAGATTCTCTACGGCAATCTGGCGCCGGAAGGCGCGGTGGCCAAAATCACCGGCAAGGAAGGCACCCGCTTCGAAGGTCCGGCCAGCGTGTTCGACTCCGAGGAAGCGTTGAACGAAGGCCTGAGCCAGGTGCAGCCCGGGCAGGTGGTCATTATTCGCTACGTAGGGCCCAAGGGCGGGCCGGGCATGCCCGAAATGCTCAAACCAACCTCGGCCATCATCGGGGCCGGGCTGGGCGACAAGGTGGCGCTGGTAACCGACGGGCGCTTTTCGGGCGGCACCCACGGCTTCGTTATCGGCCACGTGAGCCCCGAAGCCTACGACGGCGGCCCCATTGCCTTGGTCCAGAACGGCGACCAAGTGGTGCTGGACGCGGCCAATAATACCATCAGCGTGCTAGTCGATGAGGCCGAACTAGCGGCCCGCCGGGCCCAGTGGACGCCGCCGGCTGTGAATGCGCCGCGCGGGGTGCTGCGCAAATACATCCGCACTGTGGGCTCGGCCAGCGCCGGGTGCATCACCGATTCCTGAAGCACACAAAACGCACGAGTATGTTGACCAAGGCAGAGCCAACTCAGCTGGTACCGGAAACCACTCTCCAGACGATGTCGGGGGCGGAAATGACTTTGCGGGCCCTGTTGGCGGAGGGTGTGGATACGATTTTTGGGTATCCCGGCGGGGCCATCATTCCGATTTACGACGCGCTCTACGACTTTGCGGGGCAGCTCAACCACGTGCTGGTGCGCCACGAGCAGGGCGGCATTCACGCGGCCCAGGGCTATGCGCGGGCTTCGGGCAAGGTGGGAGTCGTGTTTGCTACCAGCGGCCCGGGCGCTACCAACCTGGTAACTGGCCTGGCCGACGCGCAGATTGACAGCACCCCGCTAGTATGCATCACGGGGCAGGTTTTCGCGCACCTGCTCGGCACTGATGCCTTCCAGGAAACCGACATTATCAACATCACCACGCCGGTTACCAAGTGGAATTTCCAGGTGACGGAGGCCAGTCAGCTGCCCGAGGCGCTGGCCAAGGCCTTCTACATTGCCCGCAGCGGCCGGCCCGGCCCGGTCCTGATTGACATCACCAAGAATGCCCAGCTGCAGCAATGCGACTTTCCGGAGTACAAAGTTTGCCACCACATTCGCAGCTACCGGCCTGCGCCCATCGTGCGGCCCGAATACATTCGGCAGGCGGCGGAGCTGATCAACCAGGCCACGCGCCCGTTGGTGCTCTGGGGCCAGGGCATCACCCTAGGCCGGGCCGAGGCTGAGTTCCGGGCCTTTATCGAGAAAAGTGGCATTCCGGCCGCCTGGACCATCTTGGGCGCCGGCGCGCTGCCCACCGGCCACCCCCTGAACGTGGGCATGCTCGGCATGCACGGCAACTACGGCCCGAATGTGCTGACCAACGAGTGCGACGTGCTCATTGCCATCGGCATGCGCTTCGACGACCGGGTCACCGGCCGCCTCGACAAGTACGCCCGGCAGGCCCGGGTCATTCACCTCGATATTGACCCGACCGAAATCGACAAGAACGTGGCCACGACAGTGCCGGTGTGGGGCGACTGCAAGGAAACCCTGCCGCTGCTCACGGAACTTGTCGAGGCCAGAATCCACCCGGAGTGGCGGCAGCGCTTCGAGCAGTTTCGGGCCGAGGAAGTAGCCGCCGTGATTCAGGAGGAGCTGTTTCCGACTTCCGAGGAGCTGACGATGGGCGAGGTGGTTCAGCAGCTCAACGAGCTGACCCAGGGCGAGGCCATCGTGGTAACCGACGTGGGCCAGCACCAGATGGTGACCTGCCGCTACGCCCGCTTCAACCACGCCCGCAGCAACATTACCAGCGGCGGCCTGGGCACCATGGGTTTTGCCTTGCCGGCCGCCATTGGCGCCAAGTTTGGCCGCCCCGACCGGACCGTGGTGGCTATTATCGGCGACGGGGGCATCCAGATGACGATTCAGGAGCTGGGTACCATCATGCAAACCGGCGTGGACGTGAAAATTATCATTCTCAACAACCAGTTTCTGGGCATGGTGCGCCAGTGGCAGGAGCTGTTCCACGAGCGGCGCTACTCCTTCGTCAATATCGGCAGCCCCGACTACGTGACGGTGGCCAGCGGCTACAGCATTGCCGGCAAGCGGGTAGCGGATCGCAGTAAACTACGCCGTAGCCTCCAGGAAATGCTGCAACACCCAGGCTCCTTTTTGCTGGAAGTCATGGTGACGAAGGAAAACAACATTTTCCCCATGGTGCCCCAGGGCTGCAGCGTGAGCGAAATCCGTCTGCGCTAAGGGTAGAACGGGTGCAATTAAAAAGGCAGTCATACTTGATCTGTCGTCCGCTTGTCGAAGCATCTCTACCACGCTGGTAAATCCTGACGTCTGCCACGAAGCGCGAGAGATGCTTCGGCAAGCGGACGACAGATCAAGCATGACGGGCAAATCAAACAACAAAAGAGCCATGAGTGAGCACCCTATCGAGCGGCAGGAATATAACATCACGGCCTACACCGAGAACCAGATTGGCTTGCTCAACCGCATTGCCATCATCTTCTCGCGCCGCAAAATCAACATCGAGAGCCTGAATACCTCGCCCTCGGAAATCGACGGAATTCACCGCTTCAACATCGTGATTCACGAGACGGAAGAGGTGGTGCGCAAGATTGCCAAGCAGATCGAAAAGCAGGTGGAAGTGCTCAAGGTCTACTACAACACCAACCAGGAGGTTATCTGGCAGGAAATGGCGCTCTACAAAGTGCCTACCGACATCATTGCCGAAAAAGCCTCCGTGGAGCGTCTGCTGCGCGAGTTCGGGGCCCGCGCCGTGGTTATCCGCAAGGACTACACCGTGTTTGAAACCACCGGCCACCGCGAGGAAACCGACCGCCTGATTACCGTTTTGCAGCCCTACGGCCTCATCGAATTCGTGCGCTCGGCCCGCATTGCCATCATCAAGCACAGTGACGGGTTCAACCGCAAGCTCCGCGAGTTTGAGCGCACCGAGCCCGGCTCGGAAGTCGTGGAAAACGAGTTTCTCAACCGCCGTGACGAGGTGTTTGAGATGTGAAGTTGGCTTCGTTGGAACGGCAACCCCGACCGTCATTCCTCGACTTCGCTCGGAATGACGGTCGGCTAAACAAACTCAAAAAATTAACAATCATCCATCAACCCCCAATAATCACCATCATGGCAACCATCAACTTTGGCGGCGTAGACGAAACTGTCATCACCCGCGACGAGTATCCGCTGTTCAAGGCCCAGGCCTACCTGAAGAACGAAGTCATTGCCGTGATTGGGTACGGGGTGCAGGGCCCGGGCCAGGCGCTGAACCTGCGCGACAACGGCTTCAACGTCATCATCGGGCAGCGCCAGGATTCGCCCTCCTGGGAAAAGGCCCTGCAGGATGGCTGGGTGGAAGGCGAAACCCTGTTTTCCATCGAGGAAGCCGCCGAGCGGGGCACCATCATTGCCAACCTGCTCTCCGATGCCGGCCAGATTGCGCTGTGGCCCACGCTGAAGCAGCACCTGACGCCGGGCAAAACGCTGTATTTCTCCCACGGCTTCGGCATCACCTTCAACGACCAGACCAACATCCTGCCGCCCGCCGACGTGGATGTGATTCTGGTGGCGCCCAAGGGCAGCGGCACGAGTCTGCGCCGCCTGTACCTGCAGGGCGGTGGGCTGAATTCCTCGTTTGCCGTGTACCAGGATGCTACCGGCGAGGCCTACGAAAAGGCCATTGCCCTGGGTATCGGCGTGGGCTCGGGCTATCTGTTCGAAACCGACTTCAAGAAGGAAGTATATTCCGACCTCACCGGGGAGCGGGGCGTGCTGATGGGCGCCTTGGCCGGCATCATCGAGGCCCAGTACCAGGTGCTGCGCCAGCGCGGCCATTCGCCCTCCGAGGCCTTCAACGAAACCGTGGAAGAGCTGACCCAGAGCCTGGTGCCGCTGGTGGGCGAAAACGGCATGGATTGGATGTTCAGCAACTGCTCCGTCACGGCCCAGCGCGGCGCCCTGGACTGGAAAGGCCGCTTCCGCGAAGCCACACTGCCTGTTTTGAATGAGCTGTACGACAGCGTGGCCTCGGGCAAGGAAGCTGAGCGCACCATCCAGCGCGGCTCCACGCCCAACTACCGCCAGGAGCTGGAAGTGGAACTGAAGGAAGTGCGCGACTCGGAGCTGTGGCAGACGGGTGCCACCGTGCGCCAGCTCCGCTCCCTGAAAAAGACCCAGGAAGCCGATGCATAGCGACACCATAGCTCCTTCAGTCCCCGCAGTGCTGCTCCAGAACGTGGAGCAGGCCGCCCACACCCTGCAGGGCGTGATTTACGAAACCCTGCTGCAGCAGAACTTGGGCCTCTCGGCCACCTATGGCGCGACGGTATACCTGAAGCGGGAAGACTTGCAGGTGGTCCGCTCCTACAAAATACGGGGCGCCTACCACAAGATTTCCCAGTTGGCCCGGGAGCAGGATGTGCCGGAAGTGGTGTGTGCCAGCGCCGGCAACCACGCCCAGGGCGTGGCCTACGCCTGCCAGCTGCTGGGGCTGAAGGGCTATATTTTCATGCCGGCCAACACCCCGGCCCAGAAAGTGAGCAAAGTCCGCCTCTTCGGCCAGGAGCAGGTCGAAGTAATCCTGACCGGCAACACCTTCGACGACACGTTTCAGGCCGCTAAGCTCTTCTGCGACGAGCGGGGCTGCGCCTTCGTCCACCCGTTTGATGATCTGGCCATTGTGGAAGGTCAGGCCACGGTGGGGCTGGAAATCCTGAAAGCCGCACCCCAGGCCATTGACTACGTATTCATGCCCATTGGCGGCGGCGGGCTGGCCTCGGGCGTAGGCAGCGTATTCAGGCAGCTCAGCCCCAAAACCAAGCTGATCGGCGTGCAGCCGCTGGGCGCCCCGTCGATGCAGCAGGCTATTCAGCATGGTAAGCGGCAGGCGCTGGAGCACATCGAAAGCTTTGTGGATGGCGCGGCTGTGAAGTGCCCCGGCGCCCTCACGTTTGAGCTATGCCGCGAGCTGCTCGACGACGTGGTGCTGGTGCCCGAAGGCCAGGTGTGCGAGGATTTGCTCCGTATGTACAACGAGGAGGGTATCGTATTGGAACCGGCCGGCACGCTCAGCATCTCAGCCCTGCGCCAGTTTGCCGCCGAAATCCGGGGCAAAACGGTGGTGTGCGTGCTCAGCGGTAGCAACAACGACATCACCCGCATGGAGGACATCAAGGAGCGGGCCATGCGCCACCAGGGCCTGAAGCACTACTTTATGGTGACCTTTAACCAGCGCCCCGGGGCCCTGCGCCGCTTCGTAAATAACGTGCTACACCCCGACGACGACATCATTCACTTCCAGTATATCAAGAAGAATAACAAGGAAAAAGGCCCGGTTTTCGTCGGTATCGAAGTCAAAAAGCCCCACGAAATCCAGGGAATCCAGCAGCGCATGCAGGAGGAAGGATTTGCCTACGAGTACCTGAACGGCAAGCAGGATTTTCTGAGCCTGTTGGTATAGTAGAGCTAGGAGAACGTCATTCCGAGCTTGTCGAGGAATCTCTACCGCAGTAGTAACCTTCGTCATCTGTCATCCTGAGTGGAGCGAAGCGGAATGAAGGACCTTCCTCTGATATGTGATTAGCTTGTTTCAACGTGACAAAGCCTTTTACTGCGCAAGTAGTAAAAGGCTTTGTCACGTTGGGAAAACCAGTAGTGGGATAGGCGAGGAAGGTCCTTCGCTCTGCTCAGGATGACAGGCAAAACAATGTCAGCGCGCGAGATGCTTTGGCAAGCGGACATCAGATTAATCATGACAGTCTAGATAGGGCGCTGTTCTTCACAAACTTTGCGTTAGCCGTTGTATTTGTGTAAATATTATATATCTGAAATACAGATAATTACAAATAAAAATGCTGCTACTAGAAATAGTAGGCGTGCCGAAAATATGTTTTCCCTGCCGCGGTTTGCCGGTGTTCTTGCGAGCAGCAATTCGCTGTAAGGACTCCGACAACATGGCTGCTCAGAAAATTCAGATCTTCGATACCACCCTGCGCGATGGGGAGCAGGTGCCCGGCTGTAAGCTCAACCAGGCCGAAAAGCTGGTGATTGCCCGGCAACTGGAGCTCCTCGGCGTCGACGTGATTGAAGCGGGCTTTCCGGTATCGAGTCCTGGCGACTTTGCGGCCGTGGCCGCTATTGCGGCCCAAACCCGTGAGGCTACGGTCTGCGGCCTGTCGCGGGCGGTGGAAAACGATATTCGCGTGGCAGCCGAGTCGCTGCGGCAGGCACGCTACCCGCGCATTCACACCGGTATCGGCACCTCCGAGTCGCATATCAAGTTTAAGCTCAACTCCACGCCCGAGCAGGTGATTGAGCGCGCCGTGGCGGCCGTGAAGCTGGCCAAGTCCTTCGTGGAAGACGTGGAGTTCTACGCCGAGGACGCCGGCCGCACCGACAACGAGTACCTCGCCCGGGTCTGCGAAGCCGCCATTCGGGCCGGGGCCACGGTACTCAATATTCCCGATACGACCGGCTACTGCCTGCCCGAGGAATACGGGGCCAAGATTAAGTATCTGTACGAAAACGTGCGGGGCGTCCAGAACGTGACGCTTTCCACGCATTGTCATAACGATTTGGGCTTGGCTACGGCCAATTCCATTGCCGGCGTCATGAACGGCGCCCGGCAGATTGAATGCACCATTAACGGGGTAGGGGAGCGGGCCGGCAACACGGCTTTGGAGGAAGTTGTGATGATTCTGCGCCAGCACCCTTATCTTAATTTGGGCACCAACATCACCACGCAGCTGCTGGCCGAAACCTCGGCCATGGTGTCGCAGATGATGTGTATGGTGGTGCAGCCCAACAAGGCTATTGTGGGAGCGAATGCCTTTTCGCATTCGAGTGGGATACACCAGGACGGCGTAATCAAGCACCGCGAGACGTACGAAATCATTGATCCGCGCGAGGTGGGCGTGGCGGATTCGTCGATTGTACTAACCGCTCGTTCGGGGCGCGCCGCTCTGGCGTACCGCCTGCAAAAAATTGGCTACGACTTCGATAAAACCGCGCTGAACAAGGCCTACGCCTCGTTTTTGCAGCTGGCCGACCGCCAGAAGGAAGTAGTCGATACGGACCTGCACATCCTAGTGGAGCAGGAAAACCTGGTAGCCGCTACCTAATTACGCTTACTCCTATGAACCTGCCCCTGCAACACAGCCAGGTCGAGCCCCGCGCCGCGGCCCGTTCCTCCCGCTGTCCCGACTGGATAACCTACGCCACCGAGCAGCTGCGCCAAAGCAGCCGGCCCGCGGAAAGTACTCCTCCCAAGGCTTCAAAGTAAGAATCATGGCCAAGTCCTTATTCGATAAAATCTGGGATGCCCACGTGGTGAAAGCCATTCCGGGCGGGTTGGAGGTGTTCTACATCGACCGGCACCTGATTCACGAAGTGACCAGCCCGCAGGCTTTCGACGAGCTGCAGGAGCGGGGCTTGCCCCTGAGCCGGCCCGGGCAGATTCTGGCCACCGCCGACCACAACGTGCCGACCCGCAACCAGCACCTGCCTATTGAGGACCCGCTGAGCCGCTCCCAGGTGGATAAGCTGACGGAAAACTGTGAGAAATTCGGCGTCGAGCTATTCGGGCTGGGCCACCAGTACCAGGGCATTGTGCACGTCATCGGGCCGGAGCTGGGCGTCACCCAGCCGGGCATGACCATCGTGTGCGGCGACTCGCACACCTCCACCCACGGCGCGTTCGGGGCCATTGCCTTCGGGATTGGTACCAGCCAGGTGACGCAGGTCATGGCCTCGCAATGCCTGCTCATCAGCCGGCCCAAGCGCATGCGCATCACCGTGGACGGCGCGTTGCAGCCGGGCGTGACGGCCAAGGATATCATCCTGCACATCATTGCCAGGCTCGGTACGGGCGGGGCCACGGGCTACTTCGTGGAATATGCCGGCAGCGCCATTCGCGGCCTGAGCATGGAAGGCCGCATGACGGTTTGCAACATGAGCATCGAAATGGGGGCTCGTGGCGGCCTCATTGCCCCCGACGCCACCACGTTCGAGTACCTGCAGGGCCGCCCCTACGCCCCGCAGGGTGAGCGGTGGGAGCAGGCCGTGGACTATTGGCAAACGCTGTACTCGGAGGAAGGCGCCGAGTTTGAGTCGGAGCTGAGCTTCGACGCGGCGGCCATTACCCCGATGATTACCTACGGCACTAACCCCGGTATGGGCATCGCGCTGAATGGCAATATTCCGGTGCTGGGTACCGATGGGGAAGCCGCCAGCTTCGACAAATCATTGGCCTACATGGGCTTTGCGCCGGGCGAGTCCTTGCTCGGCAAGGAAATCAACTATGTCTTTATCGGCAGCTGCACCAACTCCCGCATTGAGGACCTAAGGGCCGTGGCGGCCTATGTAAAGGGCAAGCATAAGGCTCAGCACGTGGAGGCCATCATCGTACCCGGCTCCAAGCTGGTCGAGAAGCAGGCCATTGCCGAGGGTATCGACCAGGTGCTGGCCGAGGCCGGCTTTGAGCTGCGCGAACCGGGCTGCTCGGCCTGCCTGGCCATGAACGACGACAAGATTCCGGCCGGGGCCTACTGCGTCTCGACCTCCAACCGCAACTTCGAAGGCCGCCAGGGCCCGGGCGCCCGCACCTTGCTGGCCAGCCCGCTGGTGGCGGCCATAACGGCCGTGGAAGGCCGCATCGTCGACATCACCCAGTATTTGAACTAACAACCCAGCCATTTTGCCGCGACTCCTGAGTCGCCCGGCACGCAAGCGAGAGGAGGAATCGGCTACGGAAGCTGGCCTCGGGCCCGCCGGACCAGCCCGCTCCCAACGCTGGTTTCTTCTTTCACTTGCCGCTGGCTGTAGCATCACTTCCATTTCGTCCCACCCATGGAAAAATTTCAAACGCTCCGCTCGGGCGTCGTCCCGCTGCCCATCGAAAACGTCGATACGGACCAGATTATCCCGGCCCGTTTCCTGAAGGCCACCACCCGGGAGGGGTTCGGCCAAAACCTGTTTGCCGACTGGCGCTACCAGCCCGACGGACAGCCCAAGGCCGATTTCGTGCTGAACAACCCCCGCTACCAGGGCCAGATTCTGCTGGCGGGTAAAAATTTTGGCTGCGGTTCCAGCCGGGAACACGCCGCCTGGGCCTTGTATGACGCGGGCTTCAAGGTGGTTATTTCGAGCTACTTCGCCGACATCTTTCGCGGCAATGCCCTGAACACGGGCCTGCTACCCCTGCAGGTGTCGGATGAAGTGCTGCAGGGCCTGTTCCGGCAGATTGAGCTGGAACCCGAAACCCAGCTAGTCGTGGATTTGCCCAGCCAGACGTTGTCGGTGCCGGTATGGGACGCTACGATTGGCTTCGAGCTGGACGCTTACAAGAAAGAGTGCCTGATCAACGGCTACGACGATATTGACTATCTGGTGAGCCAGCGCGACGCCATCAAAACCTACGAACAGCTCCGCAAATGGGTATTCTAAGCAAACGAATCGTGATACTGTCGGGCGACGGTATCGGGCCGGAAGTGTGTCAGGAGGCGGTGCGGGCCCTGAAAGCCGTGGCCGATAAGTTCGGGCACGAGTTTCACTTCGACTATCAGCTCATGGGTGCCTGCGCCATCGATGCCACCGGCGACCCGCTCCCGGAAGTCACCCTGGATGCCTGCCGTGCCGCCGATGCCGTGCTGCTCGGGGCCATCGGCGACCCCAAATACGACAACGACCCCAGCGCTAAGGTGCGCCCCGAGCAAGGGTTGCTGCGCCTGCGCAAGTCGCTGGGGCTCTACGCCAACATCCGGCCCGTAACAGCCTACGACCGGCTGCTGGAACACTCACCGCTAAAGAAAGAGCGGATTCAGGGCGCCGATATGGTCATCTTCCGCGAACTGACTGGCGGCGTGTACTTCGGCGAAAAAGGCCGCCACGAGGACGGCTCGGCCTACGATAACTGCACGTATAGCCGCTACGAAATCGAGCGGATTGCCCACCGCGCCTTCCGGGCCGCCGAAACGCGCCGCCGCAAATTAACGCTGGTCGACAAGGCCAACGTGCTGGAAACCTCCCGGCTGTGGCGCGAAGTAGTGCAGGAAATTGCCCTGCAGTACCCCAGCGTCATTGTCGACTACCTGTTCGTGGACAATGCGGCCATGCAGCTGGTTTTGAACCCCAGGCAGTTCGATGTGATTCTGACCGAGAATATGTTCGGCGACATCATTTCGGACGAAGCCTCGGTTATTGCCGGCTCCCTGGGCCTCTTGCCCTCGGCTTCCATTGGCGACGAGGCCGCGCTGTTCGAGCCCATTCACGGCTCCTACCCGCAGGCCAAGGGCAAAGGCATTGCCAACCCCATTGCCACGATTCTGTCGGCGGCCATGATGCTGGAGCATTTCGGGCTGCAGGCCGAAGCTGATTCGGTGCGCAAAGCCGTCGACAATGCCCTGGAGCAGGGCGTGCTGACGCCGGAGCTGAATGCCCGCTCACCCTATACTACCGAGCAGGTGGGCAGCTTTGTGGCCTATGGCATCCTGGATATTCTGGACTGCCAGCTGCACAAGAACAATATTGCCTTGGGATTGAGTACGATTATTTAGGTTTGGTTTATAATCGCAAAAAAGTCCGTCCCCAGTCTGGGGGCGGACTTTTTGCGTGTAAAAGGCAGTTCGTTTTATTCGGCCTGCTTAACAAAGCGACGCGTCACGCTGGCCTGGCCGGTAGCCGAAAAGCGCAGGGTGTATATTCCGGCTTTCAGGGCGGAAACGTCGAGGTCGTGGGTCGATACTTGGCCTTGCAGCACCGTGCGGCCCGTGGCATCCAGTACCTCGTAGAAAGTGCCTGTCAGTGCCGAAACGGCCTGAAAGTGCAGGGTGCGGGCCACCGGGTTGGGGTATACTTCGAGCCGGTGGTCGAGCTGACCGGCGCCGGCCGTGGCCAAGGTGGTGCCGGCGGTGCGGGCGGCGCCGGCCTTGGTGATGCGCAGCCAGTTGAAGTTCCAGCCCCCGGCCTGGGCGTATACGCCAAAGCTATAGGTGCCCGCGTTGATATTCACCGTTTGCGACACGGTAGCCCAGTTTTGCCAGCCCCCGGTGGCCGGAATGGCTACGTTGCCCAACTGAATTGAACCCGCATTCAAATCCGACGACAAGGTGCTGCCGCTGGGGCTGGCCACGCGGTACTCGATGGTGTAGGTGCCGGACGTAGGGAAGGTAACGTTGGCGTAGGCCAGCCAGTCGGTAGCGTCGATATAGCCCACATTCTGGCCCCCGCCCGCGTCGGTGGTGACCTCCGTTTGCACGCCCTGCATGCTGGTAAAGGCTTCCGCCTGAATCAGGGTGGAGGAAGTGGGCGGTGGAGTAGAGCTGGCAAAGTTGAGCCAGTTGACGTTGCAGCCCGTAGAAGCCGCCGCGTACAGGCGCAGGGTTTGGCGGCCGGCGGGCAGGGTTACGGTAGCGTTGATGGTTTGCCAGCTCTGCCAGCCACCGGTATTGCCCACATTGATGCTGCCCAGCACGGTGCCGCCGCTGGTGCGCAGCTGCAGCGTGGCGCCGCCCGTAGCACTAGCCACCCGAAAACCCAGCGTGTAGGAGCCGGCCGTAGCCACACTCACGGCATAATCGAGCCAGTCGCCGCCATCGAAGTAGCTCACGTTCTGGCCGCCGCCGGTGTCGGTGGTGGTTTCCGTCTGGGTGCCTTGCTGGGCGGCAAACCGCTCGGCTTCCACCCGGCCCGGAATGGCCTGAGCGGGCGGCGGTGTCACGCCGTTGCGCTGCACTACTACCTGGTTGATGGCCGTGAGCAGGGAATTGGCCCCGGTAGCATCCTGCGACAATTCCCAGATCATGATGCCGCTGCCCTGGTCGAAGGCCAGGTTGGTTTTGCTCTTGATGGTCGGAATGCCGTTGTAGCCCACCCCGTTGAACACGTCGGCGTTGGGGCTGGCTCCGCGCGCCAGCAGCTGGGCGTACGATTCCCAGCTGGGCCGCCCGTAGAAGGGTACGCCGAGCACGGTTTTGTTGGCCGCCAAGCCACGGCCGCGCCAGTAGTTGATGGACTGCACCGCGTAGTCGTAGGTGGAGTGGTCGAAGTTGTTGAAGTCGTAGGCCATCAGGTTCAGAAAGTCTACGGAGGTAAAGACGCTGTTGAGGATGCTGCCCCCGTTGGTGCCCACCACGGCGGCCGTCAGCAGTTTGCCCCGGCTGCGCATCTCGGTCGAGAGCTGCTGCATCAGCAGGGCGTGGTTGTTGGCCGAGGCGCCCGCATCAGGGTATTCCCAGTCGATGTCGACGCCGTCGAGGTTGTACTGGTTGGCGAAGTTGACCAGGTTGCTCACGAAGGCATTGCGGTAGGCCGCATTGGCTCCCAAGCTCTCGAAGGCACTGTCGTCGCCGTTGTTCCAGCCGCCCACCGAAATCAGCACCTTCACGTTGTTGGCGTGGGCCAACGTCACGAGGCTTTGCAGCTTGGCGGGGTTCTCGATGGGTTGCAGGCCGCCGGTGGCGGTGGGCAGCAGAAAGGCGTAGTTGATGTGCGTCAGCTTGCTGTACTGCACGCTGTTCACGTCGCCGGCCCAGGAGGGCACGTAGCCGATAACCCGAAACTGGGCCACGGCTGACACGGAGGCCAGCAATGCCAGCAGTAGAGTGGCCAGAGTTCTTTTAAGTAAAATGCTCGTTTTCATAGAAGCAGGGGCTAAGATGGGCTAGTAAAAGCTGGATTCTGCCAGCGGAAACGGCTGGTCGGTAGGCCACTACTGGCCTTGGCGAATAGCGGTTCCCGCTGGTAGAATCCGGGCAAACCGGCTATTTCACGAAGCGTTTGGTGGGCTGCACCTGGCCTTCCACCACGAGCCGCAGCGTGTAGATACCCGGCTGCAGCCCCGACACGTTCAGGCGGCCCGTGGCGGCCGAGCCGCTGGCTACCGGTTTGCCCCAGGCGTCCAGAATCTGATACTCACTGCCCGCCAGGCTGCGCTCAGAGCGAATCTGGAGCTGGTCGGTTACCGGGTTGGGGTAGATTTCCAGCTGCGGGGCTACACTGGCGCTGGCCTGGGCCAGAGCTGCTACGCGGGCCGCGTTGCCTGCTTTGCTGATGCGCACCCAGTTGATGTTCCAGCCGCCGCTTTGGGCATAGATGCCGAAGTTGTAGGTACCCGCATTCACGTTTACCGTCCTGGAAACCGTGGTCCAGGTCTGCCAGCCGCCGGTGGCCGGAACAGCCGAGTTGCCAAACAGGATGGCACCGGCATTCAGGTCCGAGGAGATGGTGCCGCCGCTGGGGCTGGCCACGCGGTACTCGATGGTGTAGGTGCCGGAAGTGGGGAAATTAATGCCGTTCCAGACCAAGTAGTCGCCGGCATCCACGTAGCCCATATTCTGGCCGCCGCCCGCATCAGTGGTAGTTTCGGCCGTCATGCCGCTATTCACGCTGGCCGCCTCGGCTTGCAGCAGCACGCTAAAGGAGGAAGCCGCGGGCTGCACCCGCACGGAAGTGGCTTTGTCGTTCCAGTTGCCGGTGCCCAGGGCGTTACCCACCAGACAGCTGTTGCTGGCCGTGAGGGTCAGAGCCCCCCCGCTGAAGCTGTCGTTTTCGTAGAGCACCACCTGGTAGCCGCTATTCACCGTGAGCGAGGAAATATCTTCGTTCAGAATGCCCCGGCTTTGCAGCGCGGCCAGGGTGTAGTCGCCAACGGGCAGGTCCACGGCGGCACCCGTGTAGTTGCAGTCCCGGTACACCGTAGCTACGCCACCCGCGGCCGGAGCCGGAATGGTGCCCGAAATCGAGAAGGTGCCCAGCGAGGCGTAGTCCGAGTAACCTTCCCCAACCGGGTTGCCGTAGCTGGTGCCGTCTATCTGCAGGTAGTAGGTGCCCGCCCCCAGATTGGCGCTGAGCGAAGTACTCAGGCTGCCCTGGGTGTCGAACGTGCCGACCAGGCCGCCCCCACTGTTGAACAAGCGCCCCACAATATCCAGGTTGCCGTGCCGCCCCACGGTGTTTAGGCTCAGATTCACGGTGCCGCCGCCGGTGGAAAACACAAAGTAGTCCTGGTCGCCGGTGCGCTCGATTATGCCCGAGCCCGACACGCTCGTGCCGTTGCGGGCCAGAGAAGTAGCACCGCTCAAGCCGTTGGCGTGGTCATCGTTGCGGTAGCCCACGTTGTAAGTTGCACTGGCCATAATAGCCAGATCGTCCTGGGTCTGGCTGGCCGAGGCATACTCGCCGCGGCTCCAGTGCGTGACGGGCTTGTAGTAGCCAGCACCCATAATCGGGGCCCAGTTGCCGGCCGAGGTGCGGGCGTCGTAGTACTCTTCCTTGGGGCTCAGGCGCCCGTCGTGGCTCAAGCCCAGGGTGTGGCCCACTTCGTGGGAAGCGGCCTCGCCCCCGGCTTTGGGCGAGGTCATAAACACCCAGCAGGGCGTGTCGTCGTTCCAGTTGAAGGACTTTAGGTAGGCCACGCCGCCCGCGCCGGGCGCCGCCGTGTTGGTCGGCGTGATGATGCAGCGCATGCGCATGGTTTTGGGGTAGGAGTTAAATACCGCCTCATCGGTTGTCACGTTCATGCTGAAGGGCCGGAAATCTTCACTCACCAGCTCCCAGAACTCCTGAATGGCCGCGTCGGTCATGCCGGCCGGGGCCGCACTGATGGGGTTGCCGTTGTTCCAGGGTGTGCCCGCCACGTACTGGCCGTCGAAGTCGAGCATGATGCAGCCCCGGGCACCGGGGTAGCTTTGCAGGGAAACCACGGCGGCCCGGCCGGCGGTGTTGTCCGTCTTCAACGTAGGGCTTTCGTAGCCCACGGGCTTGTTGTAGTCGATGCAGATAACCTTATTGATGTCCACGGGCTGCACCAGCACGTTGCCCCGGGCATCGGCCGAGTACTCGTAGGCTTCCCGGGTTTTGCGCAGAATAATGTGGCCCTGCACTTTCTCGCCTTCAATGCGCAGCAGAAACGACGAGCCCACCGCATTCTGAATCTCACCCACCACATACTCGCCCGTGGCTGACAAGTCTTGGCGGTAGTTGACTTTGCCGGTAAATACCTGGGTGGCCGACACGCGCAGCGTAACGCTGGGCGTGGCCCGCTGCAGCTCGGCCACCGCGGTTTGGGCTTCCAGCTGGCGCACCAGCGTTTGGGCCGAGCCCAGGGAATAGGGCGCTTTGGCATCCTGGGTCTGGGCCCAGGCGGGGCTGCCAAATCCGGCGCCGAGGAGCAGGGCGCTGAGCCCGTGCCAATAAAGTTGTTTCATAGTGAGTTAGAAGAGAATTGGATTGTGGAAAGGAAGGAGAGCTAAGAAATTCGAATTCAACCGGCAACAGCACAGAAGGCTGCCTGTGCAGGCAGCCTTCCAAGTTCGGAATACAGTGGGTTATTTGCTGAAGCGGCGGGTCAGCTTCTGGTTGTCCTGGGTGAGGATAATGAGCGTGTAGAGGCCGTTTTTCAGGTTGGCTACTTCTACCCGGCCCGCGCCCAGGGTGCCCGTGGCTACGGTTTTGCCGCGCTGGTCAACAATCTGGTACTGGCTGCCGCTCAGGTTTAGCTCCGATTGTACGTTGAGCTGATTGGTAGCCGGGTTAGGATACACGTGCAGCTCCGTAGAAGGTGCCGCCGAAGCAACTGAAGTTTCCGGCGCCGCTACCCGGGCCGCCCCCGACTTGGTGATGCGGATCCAGTTTAGGTTCCAGCCGCCGGCCTGGGCAAATACGCCGAAGTTGTAGGTGCCTGCATTCACGTTCACGGTCTGCGTCACGGTGGTCCAGTTCTGCCAGCCGCCGGTGGCGGGCACGGCCACCGAGCCCAGCTGAATCGAGCCGGCATTCAAATCGGCTGAAATCCGGCCGCCAGCCGCGCCGCTGGCCACGCGGTACTCGATGGTATAAGCGCCCGAGGTCGGGAAGTTGATAGCGTTGTAGGCCATCCAGTCGTTGGTGTCAATCCAGCCCACGTCCTGGCCGCCGCCCGTGTCGGAGCAGGCTTCCAGCTGCACGCCGCTCATGGCATTGTAGGCTTCAGCCTGAATCAGGCGCGACGAAGTAGGCGGGGGCGTGCTGGTTTTCTGGTACACCCGCACGTAGTCCACATACATGGTGGCGGGCAGCTTGCTTTCGTCTACGGTCTGGCCGGGCCAGTTGCCAGCTACGGCCAGGTTCAGCAGCAGAAAGAAAGGTCGGTGAAATTCCTCGGTGCCTCCCGCATTGTTCTGAATGCTCATCACGTGGTACTGCACCCCATCCAAAAACCAGCGGATAGAGCTGGCGTCCCACTCCACCGAGTAAATGTGGTAGTCGGCGGGCGTGGTGATGGTGCTGCCGCCGTACTCGGCGTGGCCGTTGCTGTCCCAGTGCGGGGTGCCGTAAATCTTGTTTTCGGAGTTGATGTGCTCCATAATGTCAATTTCACCGCAGGCGGGCCAGCTCACCTGACTGATGTTGCCGCCCAGCATCCAGAAAGCCGGCCACAGCCCCTGGCCCAGCGGCAGCTTGATGCGGGCCTCCATTTTGCCGTAGGTGAACTCCTTGAGGCCCTTGGTAATCATGCGCGAGGAGGTGTAGGGCATGCCGCCCACGTTTTCCCGGCGGGCCGTAATCTGCAGAATGCCGTTCACGACGGTAGCATTGGCGCGCTGGTAATACTGCTTTTCGTTGTTGCCCCAGCCGCCGCCGCCGGTTTCAAACTGCCAGGCCGAGCTAATGCTGCCGTTGAACTCGTCGGCCCAGACCTGCTGATAGGTTTGGGCTTTGGCCGGAACGTGGCACAATGCCAGGAAGGCAGCGGCCCGCCACAGGGTAGTAAGTGCTTTTCTCATGGGGTTGGTGGGGTTGGAAGTGAAAGGAAAGAGCGTGCGGAAGCCACCGCCAGCAAGTGGCCGGAAGCGGAATGGAATTCGGGAAGAGGAGCGAGGTGCCGGGCGACGGCGCGAGCGAAGAAGAGAGCTGCGCAACAAGGCGGCAAGGCCGGTAGCAATAGGGGCGGTGTAGTCAAATATACCTCGCCGCCCGCCTCAAAAGCAAGGTAGAGAATAGCTTATACGCCGCGCGGAGCCGGTTTGGCGAAGTGGCCTACACGCTTACGGCACACTTGAAGGGCGCTTCTCCCGCCGGAAACGGTGAAAGCGCCCCACAACCTGTGCACAACTCGGGGCGGATAAAAAACACGCAAAAAATATCCGGTTTCAGCTGGCTGAGTTGTAATAATATCAATACGAGTGTCGGTATTTTGATAATAGCGCAGTTTTGCGTGAATTCACCTTCCAACTTGCCCAAAGCAAACGAGGCCGGACATGCAGATGTCCGGCCTCGTCGTATTCCTGGTTGGGCTGGCAGCCCAACCAGGAGTTGGCTCCACCCGCGGCTTCTAGCTCTGCGCTTTGTACTTGGACTTGATGAAGTCCAGCGTCTCCTGAATCTGCTCGTCGGTTTTTTGGGCCTGAATCTTCCACAGTGCGTCGATGAGCAGCAGCAGCAGGCTTACTTCCTTGTCGGGCTCGGCGTAGCCCAGCTTCACGAAGGCGCGGTGCAGCAGGGCCGGCACAGGCTGCAAAAACCGCTCGTGCTGCTTCTGGGCCACCTCGCTGTTGGTCAGGCGCGACTGCAGCTTCCAGAAGTGGGGCTCTTCCTTCACCAGCTTATAAGGCAGCTCAATCACGCTGTGAATCAGGCCCAGGGAGTCGCGCTCTTCCAGCCAGCCGCGGTTGTGCTCGATGATGCGCTTGTAGCCGTTCTTGATAATGAACTCCAGAAGCTGCTCCTTGGAGCCGAAATACTTGAAAATCAGGGCTTCCGAAACACCCGCTTCCTTCGCAATCAGTTGCGTGGGCGTGTGCTCAAAGCCTTTCTCGCCGAATAGCTGCAATGCTACCTGGGCAATGTGCTGCTTACGGTTCGTCATGGGCGCGGATACGTTTGGCCGGAAGAATTCCGGCAGTTGCTGTTGCTCAGCAAGTAGAGATAAAAGCTGCTTTGGAGTTGACAGGGCCAGAAACCCAGGCCGCCGGGGCCAGGCTGGCAAGAGCTGGCTGCGCACTCCGCAACCTTGCAAATCTATCAATCTGGGGCTTGCCAACCACAACCATAAGCTGGCAAACTACAATAGTTTTACGGAAAGCCATAGCTAGGGAAGCCCATACAGTACAAAAAAAGCCCCCACATCGTTTTTGTAGGGGCTTTTTCAGGAAGGAGGCAACAAACGCGGGCCGGTTAGGGGCGGCGGTTGATGCAGTTCAAATCGTCGAAGGCCTGCTTGAGGCGGGCCACGAAGGTTTCTTCACCCTTACGCAGCCACACGCGCGGGTCGTAGTACTTCTTGTTGGGCGAATCGGCGCCGGTCGGGTTGCCGATTTGGCCCTGCAGGAAGCCTTCGTTTTTCACGTAGTTATCCTTGATGCCCTGCCACAACGCCCACTGCAGGTCGGTGTCGAGGTTCATCTTGATGGCGCCGTAGCTGATGGCCTCGCGGATTTCCTCCTGCGACGAGCCCGAGCCGCCGTGGAACACGAAGTCGATGGGCAGGGCCTCGGTGATGTTGTGCTTCTGACGCAGAAACTCCTGGGAATTGTGCAGAATCTTGGGCTGCAGCTTCACGTTGCCGGGCTTGTACACGCCGTGCACGTTGCCGAAAGCGGCGGCAATGGTGAAGCGGTTGCTCACCTCGCTTAGCTGCTCGTAGGCATAGGCCACTTCCTCGGGCTGGGTGTAGAGCTTCGAGGAGTCCACGTCGGAGTTGTCCACGCCGTCTTCCTCGCCGCCGGTTACGCCCAGCTCGATTTCCAGCGTCATGCCGATTTTGCTCATGCGCTCCAGGTAGCGCTTGCAGATTTCAATGTTTTCCTCAATCGGCTCCTCCGACAAGTCCAGCATGTGGGAGCTGTAGAGCGGCTGGCCGTACTGGGCGAAGTGCTTTTCGCCGGCCGTCAGCAGGCCGTCAATCCAGGGCAGTAGCTTTTTGGCGGCGTGGTCGGTGTGCAGAATCACGGGCACATCGTAGAGCTCGGCCATCAGGTGCACGTGCTGAGCACCCGAAATAGCACCGGCAATGCTGGCCTGCTGCTTGTCGTTGGGCAACGACTTGCCGGCGAAGAACTGAGCCCCGCCATTCGAAAACTGGATAATGACGGGCGAGTTAACGGCCTTGGCCGTTTCCAGCACGGCATTCACCGTGTTGGTGCCCGTCACGTTGACGGCCGGCAAAGCGAAGGACTGAGCCTTGGCCACTTTAAACAGGGATTGAACTTCGTCGCTGTGGAGCACGCCGGCGCGCAAGCCGGTAAGCGTTGATTCTGCCATTGAGGGAGAGGAATTAGGGTGCGAAACGAGAATTGGAGAGGGAAAGCGCGACAAAAAAAGCCACCACCGCGCCGTAGACTATCCGGGCAAGAAGCCGGGCTGCTTCCCCAGAATACCACCGCATCCGTTGGTGCTATAAATAAGGCAACTAGCGGAGAATTTTCCCGGTAAGCCCGAAAAACAACCCCGGAATTCCGGGGCGACACCGCCCGGGAACTGGGCTAAAGATAAGGCAGATTTCATACACGCGTGGCTTTAGCTGTGAAATTGGCTCTATCTTGAGCCCCGGCATATGTCGAATCAACTTTTCCGCGCATGGCACATCGTCGGGCCTCCATCACTGACTTAGCAAAAGCCCTGGGCCTGTCGGCCTCCACCGTTTCGCGGGCCTTGGCCGACCACAACGACGTGAGTGAGGCCACCAAGGAGCGGGTGCGGCAGCTGGCCCAGGAGCTCAACTACCGGCCCAACCAACTGGCCGCCGCCCTGCGCCGGGGCCACAGCAAAACCCTGGGCGTGCTGGTACCCCACATTACCGGCAACTTCTTCCCGCACGTGGTGCACGGCATTGCCACCGAGGCCAGCAAAGCCGGCTACAACGTGCTGATCTGCCAGTCGGACGAGGACGTGCAGCAAGAAAAGAAGAATATCGACCTGTTTATGAACGCCCAGGTGGAAGGCGTGCTGGTGTCGTTGGCCAACACGACCCAGGACTTCACCCACTTCGACTCGGTGAAGGACCAGCGCCTGCCGCTCGTGTTTTTCGACCGGATTATCGAAGGCTTCCAGGGGCCCAACGTGAGTGCCGTGGTGCTCAACGACTACCTGGGCGCCTACCAGGCCGTGTCCCACCTGATTGAGCAGGGCTGCACCCGCATTGCCATTTTCAGCGGCCCGCTGCATGTGAACATCAACAAGAACCGCTACCAGGGCTACCTCGATGCGCTCCAGGCCCACGGCTTGCCCCTGCGCCCCGAGTACGTGTCGCACCACACCGATATTAACCTGAAAAGTGGCAGCCAGGCCATGCGCAAGCTGTTGCGGCTACCCCAGCGCCCCGATGCCGTGTTTGCCTCCAACGACCTGGCCATCGTGGGGGCCATGCAGGTGGTGAAGGAGCAGGGCCTGCGCGTGCCCGAGGATGTGGCCCTGGTGGGCTTCAGCAACGAGGCCTTCACCGAGCTGACCGAGCCCACCCTGACTTCCGTGGATCAGCGCACCGAGCAGATGGGCCGTACCGCCGTGCGCCTCCTGCTCAAGCTCCTGAACCGGCCCGCTACCGCCGCTCCGCTCAAGCCGGTGGTGCTGGAGCCCAAGCTCATCATCCGGGATTCGTCGGTGCGGCTGCGCAGAAAAGGGTAGAGCTGAATAAAGCCAGGGCAATAGCAGGCTAACCGAAATACTCGTCTAGGTCTGGCCGCTGTAAAGATTGCTCAGTGTCGTTAGAGCCCCTTAACCGAATAAATAATCTTTCGAAATAGAGCCCGGCTCTTGCTGTCTGCTTCTGTGGATTGCTTACGTGCCGATGCTACTATGGAGACTGTATATTTCCCTTTTAGATAGCAGGCATAAGTCCCGGTTAAGGTTAAATCTGGCCTTTGCATGTCGTTATCAAAGTCGATAAGCACCAGTTCCCGGTCAGCCAGCACAGTGTCCTGGTAGGTAAGCATTGAAACGCGGTTGGAGCCCTGCTGCATTCCTTCGACAAAGTGAGTCCGTATGTAATTGCCAGACATCTTGTCATTGCGTTTCTTCACACTAACCACAACTGCGTCACGAAAGGCACTGTCCGGTTGCGCCGCATTCACGAAGACGTATGTCTGGCTCGTACGGGTGGAATCTGCTGAGTCGGGGGTATAGTCAGCAGGTTTCCAGGAGGCAGGAACACGCATGGTAATAGCCCCAAGAGTGTACGGATAGAAAGCATGCTGTACTTTTCCCGGTGTACGCTGTTCCTGGATACAGCTATAGAGAAGCAGTAGAGACGACGCCCAAGCCGCATTGATGAAGTGATTCACTTAGCGACAGTTGATGCGGGGAAGTGTAGCCTATATTTTCCAGGTCGACGCCTCCAGTATTAGCCTCGGCCTCGTGCCCGCCTGAACCAGAGCCGCTACCGCTACCAGTGGCCTCTGCAACTGCCACTGGAAAATAAAAAAGGCCTCTAGCGTGCTGCTAGAGGCCTTTTTGGTGGTCGTATAAGGAGTCGAACCTTAAACCTTCTGATTCGTAGTCAGATGCTCTATCCAATTGAGCTATACAACCATCTACCGTTTTGGTGCTGCAAAGATAAGAGCAAAAATCTGGGTCAAGCAAACGCGGGGTAAAAATTCTTCCGAAAAAAGACCCTAAGAAAGCACAAATCGTTGAAAGTCAGTTTTAATATTTTCTACTGCTGCGCGGTGCTACGGCCCAAAGCCCGCTTCAGGGCCCGGTTGAAGATGTAGTAGAGGCCAAACAGGGAAATGGCAATCAGGCCCACGAGCAGCAGCTTGCCGGCCGTCCCGGTATCGGGGTGGTTGACGAGCGTGAAAACGTCCTGGGCCTTGGTGCCGAGCCAGTAGAAGAACAGGCTGCGCGGCAGCATGCCCACTACACTGCCCAGCAGAAACCGCCGCCGGTCGACGCCTACCACGGCTAGGATAAAGGTCATCAGCGCAAATGGAGTGACGGGCGAAATTCGGGTTAGCACAATCAGCTGCAAGCTGTCGGCCTTCAGCTCGCGCATCACGGCTTCGGCTTTCGGAAAGCGGTGCAGAAAGGCCGTCATCTTGCCGTGGTCCAGGGACGACGCTAGCTGGTAGCCCGCCAGCGCAGCCAGCGCGTAGGCCAGCAGCATGCCCGGAAAGCCAATCCAGCCGAAATAGAAGCCCGTAATGAGCACCCCAACCGTGGTCGGCATCAGTGCAAACGCCATCAGCAAGGCCATGAGCCCGAAGTAGAGCAGACCTTCCAGCAACGTCAGCTGCTCCAGCAAACCTTGGTTTTTGTAGAGCAACAAGGACACCAACGAAACGCCTACCAGCGGCATGCCCGACAGAAACAGCATGGACAGCAGGGTGGAAGCATTCTTTTGAAAAAGCTCCTTGAGAAAAGCCATAGGCAACGCTAAAAAACAATCGGGCCGGCTAAGAGCAGCCGGCCCGAAGGTAAAACGAAAGAACTCGGCAGAAGGCTACACTTCCTCGTCGGTCTTGCCGGGCGCTTCGGCTTCGAGGGCCAGTTGGGGCTCGGCGGTTTCGGCTGCTTCCTCTGGGGTGGTCTTGCCAAAAAAGCGCCGGATAAACGTCCAGGCGCCGGCCAGCAGAGCCAGGGCCACCTTCCAGAACTTGAGCAACGTAAGCAGAATGACCTTGCCAAACTTCAGCCCCAGGCCGATGAGCCCGGCTTTGGCCAGCACCTTACCCGCCACCAGGCCCCCGATGGTGTAGGCCGCCACCTCGTCCATGCTGGGGTTGAAGTCGGCGTACTGCAGGCCCTTGGAAAAGCTCACGCCCGCAATCAGGCCGGGAATGCTCTGGCGCACCTCAGCCAGCTGGCCGGGCGAACCTACGGCATTGAGCACGAGCACGCCTTTGCGGCCCAGCAGGCGCAGGTTGTAGTTCATTACGTGCTCGGTAGCAGTGCCAAACTGGGCCACCTTCGCCCAGTGCAGGGCTTTTTTCTCCTTGTCGTAGTAGGGCTTGGCGGCCCAGCCAATGAGGGTGATAGGGTCGTAACCGGCGTCGATGCGCTCCTGGTTGCCTTCCTCTACATCGGCCTTCATTTCGGTGAGCAGCTCGTCATAGTTGATTTTGTCGGCGTCGTCATCCTTTACATAGCCTACCTGCTCATATTCGACGATGAACGCCCAGCCCTTTTCATCCAACGGGCCTTTGTCGGCCGGAAAAATCATGCCCAGAGACTTGCCGTCGGGGTTGCCCCAGAACTGCGTCAGGACCTGCTGGCTCTGGGTGGCGTCGAGGTAGCGGAAGCCCTTGGGTACGGTGATTTCGCCCACGTCGTCGGGCAGCTTGATGGTGCCGGTCTGGTAGCGTAGCGCGCCCTGCAGCGAGTCGCGCCGGGCCTGGAAGTAAGCGGCCGAGTCGGCGGTGGGAGTGGGGGCAGCCTGCGCGGCCCCGAGTGTACTGAGTAGCACCCATAGGAGTAGAAGTTGTTTCAAGCGCATAACGGGTTAGGTGTGAATAAAACTTTGCCACCAAGGTACCGGTTTGCGGCGGGCACGTATGCAGGCCGCCCCAGATTTAAAGAAACTTTTCTCGCGCCGACCTTCTTACCTTTGGCGCCCAGCTCCGAGCAACGCGTCTTCCTTTTTGATTCCGTAACACCTCACCCATGAAATTCGGTACCAAAGCCATCCACGCCGGCGTGCACCCTGACCCCACCACCGGGGCCATCATGACGCCCATCTACCAGACCTCTACCTATGTGCAGCGCTCCCCCGGCGACCACAAAGGCTTCGAATACTCGCGCACCCACAACCCGACCCGCACCCAGCTGCAGGACGCGCTGGCGGCTCTCGACAACGGCCAGCACGGCCTGGCTTTCGCCTCGGGCATGGCCGCCACCGACTGCGTGGTGAAGCTGTTGCAGCCCGGCGACGAGGTTATTTCGACCAACGACCTCTACGGCGGCTCCTACCGCATCTTCACTAAAGTATACGAGCCGCTGGGCATCAAATTCCACTTTGTGCCCATGCACGATATGGAAGCCGTGCGGGCCAAGGTGAACGAGCGCACCAAGATGATCTGGGTGGAAACGCCCACCAACCCGCTGCTCAACGTCATCGACATTGCCGCCGCCGCCGCCGTGGCTAAGGAAGCCGGTGCGTTGCTGGTGGTCGATAATACCTTCTCGACGCCTTACCTGCAGACTCCGCTGGCGCTGGGGGCCGACATCGTGGTGTATTCGCTCACTAAGTACATGGCCGGCCACTCCGATACCGTGATGGGTGCCCTGGTGTACAACGACGACCAGCTGCACGAGCGCCTGAGCTTCTACCAGAACGCCTGCGGTGGTACGCCCGGCCCCCAGGACTGCTTCCTGGTGCTGCGCGGCCTCAAAACGCTGCACATCCGTATGCAGCGCCACTGCGAAAACGGCCGCAAAATCGCCGAGTATCTGAAGGCGCACCCCAAAGTGGGCAAGGTGTACTGGCCCGGCTTTGCTGATCATCCCAACCATGAGGTGGCGGCCCGGCAGATGAACGACTTCGGCGGCATGATTTCCTTCGTGCTCGAAGGCGACCGGAAAGAAGACGCCATTGCCGTGCTGGAGAAATTTCAGCTGTTCTCGCTGGCCGAAAGCCTGGGCGGCGTGGAAAGCCTCTCGGGTCACCCCGCTACCATGACGCACGCCAGCATTCCGGCCGAAGCCCGCAAAGCCGCCGGCCTGTCCGACTCCCTGATTCGCCTCAGCGTGGGCATCGAGGATGTGGAAGACCTGATTGAGGACCTGAAGCAGGCCATCGGCTAATGCGGAACAGCTGGTTTGCAGGAGCACTGAGCGTTGCGCTGGGCACCAGCCTTTCGGCGGCGGCCCAGCAGCCGAAAGAGGAATCAGTTCCATTTAGTCGGGCCAACACCGTGCTGGTCCAAACCACCGCTCAGCCCGACTCAGTGCTGGCCGGGCTCGGTCAGTGTCTGAAGCGTAATGGCTTTGTGCTGGATACGCTGGATGCAGAGCGAGGTCTGGTAACGACCCAGTCTCAGGCCTCGGCCCAGACGCTGCAGGAACAGATGAAAATCCGGGCCGTGCGCGTGGCTGATGGCTGGAAGCTGACCGGCCTCTTCCTGCTGGCCGGGCCCATGAACAGCGGTTCCACGGCATTCCCGGCCGAGTTTTTCGGCCTGGAATCGGCTCCGAACAAAACGGCTTTCCGGCAGGTGGTAGCCGCCGCCCAGGCCGTGCCGCAAGGCACGCTGCGCTACAGCCGGGGCAAAGTCCGCTTCGGCGCCTTCACCAAGCTAGACGACGCGCTGAAAATGCCCTGGTAACCCGCCCGCTAGTAGTCTCCTTACCAAGCCGTTCGTTCCGCAGGGAGCGGGCGGCTTTTGGTTTTCGGGCCGCTGGGCTAAATCTGACGGGTGAAGGACGGCGTATGTGGCAGAGTCTGTTTCCGATTTCCCCGAGCGTATGCGCCTGCTGATCATTCTTGCTTTTCTTTTCAGCTTCGGCTGCACCGAGAAGTCGCCGCTTCCGGCGGCGGGTCCCGGCTCCGGGCCAACTGCGCCGACTGGTTCGGGCGCTTCTTTTCTGTCCTTGGGCGACTCCTACACCATCGGGCAGGGCGTGCCGCAGGCCGACCGCTGGAGCGTGCAGTTGGCCCGCACGGCCGGCTTTGCTTCTCCCGACATCATTGCCCGTACTGGCTGGACCTCCGGGGAGCTGCAGCAGGCTATTCGGGAGGCCAACAATACGCGCACCTACGAGCTGGTTTCGTTGCAGATCGGCGTGAACAACCAGTTTCGCAACCTGCCGCTGGCTACCTACCGCACCGAGTTTCGGCAGCTGCTGCAAACGGCCACCACCTTTGCCGGCAACCGCCCGGGGCGCGTATTCGTGCTGAGCATCCCGGACTGGGGCCGCTCGCCCTATGCGCAGAGCTCCGACCAGGCCCGCATTGCCCGCGAAATAGACCAGTTCAACGGCGCGGCGCGGGAGGAGTGCCAGCGGGCCGGGGTAGCCTTCGTCGATATCACCGACCTGACCCGGGCTGCGACCGGGGACGTCAGCCAGTTTGCCCCGGATGGCCTGCACTACTCGGGCAAGCAGATGCAGCAGTGGGCCCAGCGGGCGTTGCCGGTCGCGCAGGGTCTGCTGAAGTAAAAGCGGGGTGCCCACCAGGAGTCGTAAAGTAAAGTCGGCCGCTGTGCGTCTGGTAGAACAGCTGGCTCTTACCTCCCGGCTTTCCCATGAAAACACCTTCGCAGTTTACGGGCAAAAAATACCTGAATACCGTTGTCACCGGCATGTCGATGGACTATGGTCGGATGCTGAGCCGCTGGTTGCGGGGCACGGAGGAGCGGGAGCCGAAAGCGCCGCTGGGCCCATTCCGGGCCGACGTAGCCGCTCTGGCCGAGCCGGTACCGGCCGCCACGCTGCGCGTCACGTGGTTCGGGCACTCGTCCACGCTGATTGAGCTGGACGGCAAACGGTTTCTGACCGACCCGGTGTGGCGGCTGCGGGCTTCGCCGTTGGCGGTGGTAGGACCGAAGCGCTTCTTTCCCGCGCCGCTACAGCTGGCCGAACTGCCCCCGCTCGACGCCGTCATTCTTTCCCACGACCATTACGACCACCTCGACAAAGACGCTATTCGGGCGCTGAGCCGCACGGGCGTGCCGTTTTTCTGCCCCTTGGGCGTGGGCGGCCACCTGCGCCGCTGGGGCGTGCCGGCCTCTCAGATAACCGAGCTGGATTGGTGGCAGGAAGTGCGGCTGGACGGTACGCATACGTTGGTGGCCACGCCGGCCCGGCATTTTTCGGGCCGCACGCTCACCCGCGACAACACGCTCTGGGCCTCCTGGTGCCTGCTCGGGCCCACGCACCGCGCCTTTTTCGGCGGCGACTCTGGGCCCTACGAAAGCGCCTTTCGAGAAATCGGAGCGGCCTACGGGCCATTCGACCTGACCATGCTCGAAATCGGGGCTTACGACGAGCTGTGGGCCGACATTCATATGGGTCCCGACCACGCCCTGGCGGCTCACCAGGCGCTGGGCGGCCAGCTGCTGCTGCCGTTGCACTGGGGCACGTTCAATCTGGCTTTCCACGGCTGGACCGAGCCGGTGGAGCGGCTGCTGCAAGCCGCGGCGGCGCTACAAGTGCCGCTGGTGCTGCCCCGGCCCGGCCAGCGCGTGACGGTGGCAGAAGGGGCGCTGAACTCGCAGTGGTGGCGCAACCCACTCAGTAGCTGAACGCTGCTGAGAAGGCAGTTGAACGGAAAAGTATAAAAGCAAACCCCAAGCGGTTTGCTTTTTTGTTATAGGTATACTGCTATATTTAAGGAAACCGGGCTGATTACCAACAAAATACCATTGTAACCGGGCGTACGGCTTCCCGCAGCTGCTGCATTAGCCGACTTTCCACCATTTACATTTTGGGTTTGTATGAAAAAACGCCTACTCCTTACCTGCACGCTGCTGCTCACGCTGCTCCTGCTGACCACCCGCAGCTCTGCCCAAACCACCACCGTAACGGGGCGTGTAACCAGTGCTACCGGCGCGGCCCAGCCCGGCGTCACGGTGCTGGAAAAAGGCACCGCCAATGGCACTTCCACCGATAGTGAGGGCCGCTACTCGATTGGCGTGCCCGCCAATGCCGTTCTGGTTTTTTCCGCCATCGGCTCCGCCGCCCAGCAGGTAGCCGTGGGGGGACGCACCGCTGTTGACGTGCGTCTGCAGGACGCCACCACCGACCTCAGCGAGGTGGTCGTGACGGGCTCCCGGGCCACCGAGGGCCGGTCCAATATCCTGACCACGGCGCCCGTCGACGTTATTTCGGCCCGCGAAATAAAGCTGTTTGCCCAAGTCGACGTGTCGCAGATTCTGACCTACGTGGCCCCGTCATTTCAGTCGTCGCGCCAGTCTATCTCCGACGGCACCGACCACGTGGACCCGGCCTCCCTGCGCGGCCTCGGTCCCGACCAGGTGCTGGTGCTCGTGAACGGCAAGCGGCGGCATTCTTCGGCCCTGGTCAACATCAACGGCACGGTGGGCCGCGGCTCGGTGGGCACTGACTTGAATACGATTCCCAATGCGTCCATCAAGCGCATCGAGGTGCTGCGCGACGGAGCGGCGGCCCAGTACGGCTCCGATGCTATTGCGGGCGTCATCAACATTCAGTTGAAGGATGACACCACCGGCGTGCAGGCCAGCAGCACCGTGGGCCAGACCTACGAGGGCGACGGCCGCCTCTACCAGGCCGATGCCAACGTGGGCATCGGCCTGAACGGGCGCGGCTACCTCGATTTGAGCGGGCAGTTCAGCAACCGCAGCTACACCAACCGCACCGGTACCGACACGGCCCCGCTGATTTACCTCGGTGGCAACGGCGGCAACTACCCTGGCAGCGCCGACACCGAGCAGAAGCGCCGCGAGTTGAAAGCTCAGGACGACGCGCTGGTCCGGCAAAACGGCTACGACCGCAAAAACCTGCGCCTGGGCCAGTCGGAAGCCCGCAACTACGGCGGCTTCCTCAACTTGGGCTACACCCTGGTGAAATCCATCGGGCTGCAGGCCTACGTGACGGCCGGCGTGACGCACCGCACCGGCAAGGCCGCCGGCTTCTACCGGCTGCCCAACCAGCTCACGCAAATGGACGCCACCATCTACCCCAACGGCTTTCTGCCCTTCATCAATACCCTTATTGATGACCAGTCGATTATTGCCGGGCTGCGCACCCAGGTGGCCGGCTTCGACGTGGATCTGAGCAACACGTTTGGCCGCAACGAGCTGCGCTTCGACATCAGCAACACGCTCAACGCCTCCTTGCCCGTGGGGCTGAGTCCGACCAACTTCTACGCCGGCTCCATCGCGTTTCGGCAGAACACGAGTAACCTGAACTTCACCCGCCGCTTTACCGACGTAGCCGCGCTGAGCACCCTGAACGTGGCCTTCGGGCTGGAATACCGCGACGACAACTACCAGATTATGGCGGGAGAGCGGGGCTCCTACGCCAACTACGGCCGCCTGATTGCGCCCGGCACGCCGGCTGCGGCCGGGGCCCAGGTGTTTCCCGGCTACCAGCCCTCCGACGCCGTAAACCGCTCCCGCACCAATACCGCCGGCTACATCGACCTGGAAAGTGACATCACCGAGAAGTTGCTGGTAAGCGTGGCCGGCCGCGCCGAGCGCTACAGCGACTTTGGCAACAACGTGAGCGGCAAGGTGGCGGCCCGCTACAGCATTCTGCCCGACGTGGCCGTGCGCGGGGCCCTGAGCAACGGTTTTCGGGCGCCTTCCCTGCAGCAGCGCTACTTCACCAATACCAGCACCCAGTTTGTGCAGGGCGCCCCCAACCAGGTGCTGACCGTGAACAACGACAACCCCATCGTGCGCAACACCTTCACGGCGGGCGGCACCGGGCAGCAGGGTTTCGGCATTCCGGCCCTGAAGCAGGAAGAATCCCTGAACTACAGCCTGGGCATTACGGCCCGCATTCTGCGCACGGCCAGCCTGACGGTGGACGCCTACCAGATTGACATTGCGGACCGGATTGTGCTGTCGTCACAGTTCAGCCGGGCCAATGCCACGGTAGCAGCCATTCTGGGTACGCTGCCCGTGAGTCAGGTGCAGTTTTTTGCCAACGCCATCGACACCCGCACCCGCGGCATCGACGTGGTAGCCAACAACCGCATGGAAGTAGGCCCCGGCCGCCTGACTCTGACGATAGCGGCCAACTTCAACAAGACCGAAGTGCGCAAAGTGAACAGCTCCTCCACCATCGACGCCGACCAGACCGGCCTGCAGAACACGCTGTTTGACCGCCAGCAGCGGGGCCGCATCGAGAATGCCCAGCCCCGCAGTAAAATCAACCTGACGGCCGGCTATGCGCTGGGTAAGTTCAGCGTGGAGGCCCGTACGTTGCGTTTTGGCTCGGTAGAATACCGGGATGCCCGCCTGGATAACCCCGGCGCCAACAACGGCTTCCTGTTTTCCAGCATCGACCAGACGTTTGCGGCTAAGTGGATAACCGACCTGACCCTGAGTGCGCAGCTCAGCAAGGAAATCGGGCTGACGGTGGGTGCCAACAACATCTTCGACGTGTACCCCGACAAGTTCCGGGTGAATGCCCTGAACAGTGAGCAGAACTTTGCCGTGGGCGCCCTGGGCTACAACTCCTCCCGCGACAATACCAACCGGGGCCGTACCATTTACAACCCCAACCAGTTCGGCTACAACGGCGGCTTCTACTTTGCCCGGCTGCTAATCAACCTGCCGACTTCGAACTAAACGATTTGCGCCATAGCCACAACAGCCGGCCTCCGCGTAGGAAGCCGGCTGTTGTCGGTAAATGTAAGGGCATTGCGGCCGAGGAAATCAGGGCTTCTGGTTATTGCAGCACCACCTTTTTGCTGATGGTGTTCTGCCCCATCGTGACCTGCACCACGTAGATGCCGGCGGGCTGGCCTTCCAGGCTCAGGCTGAGCTGCTTCTGACCGCGGGGCAGCTTCTTCAGATTCTGCACCAAGCTGCCGTACACATTGTATACCCGCACGTGGACTTCAGTGTTGGGGGCTGCGTTCAGCTCTAGCTGCACCTGCCCGTGCGAGGGGTTGGGGTAGAGCGTGAAGTCGTTGAGGGGTGCAGCCTTGGTTTCCTCCGTGCTCAGAGCCACGCGGGGGTAGGCCCCGGTATTGAAGGGGCAGGAGCCCGCCGCCGTGAATTCAACCTGCAGCGGGCCGCAGGTGAGCTGCTCCATCAGCGTGGGCAGGGCCACGAAGTTGGTGCCGGGCGTTACCTCAAAGCCTGCGTCCAGACCGATAAAATTGCCCGCCAGAAGCTTCGACGCGCCAGTGCTGCCCGGGTGGTCAACCGTTCGGGTGGTCGTCACGCCGTAGGCATAGTCAAAGTTCGACGCCAAAATGGAATTGGTGGCCTGCGTGGTAAAGGGCGTAGTGTACCGGGTGGAGGAGCCGCTGTAATCGTTCAGCTCCACGTCTACCTTCGTGGGGTCGAGGGCGGCGGCCAGATTGGTGAAGGGAGGCTCGTTGCCCGCGCCAAACCGTGGGTTGGTGGCCACTGCATTGGCGGTGTTGACGGTCACGTCGTAGTCCTGCACATAGTACACGGGAGGCGCGTCGTTGGCGCGGTCGGAGCGGTGCAGAATGGCCTTCACCCGTACGTATACTTTTGCGCCGGGCTTCACGGTAATCGACATGTTCTTGAAGCAGGCCAGGCTTACGAAGGGCGTCTGGAGCATGTGCGTGTTGTTATCCGGGTCGATGTTGGTCACTTGCAGCACGCCGGCCTGAATCTGATTCTGCATGTAGTCGCGCGCTGTGCGCGTGTCGTTGGAGGTACTCGAGTAGGTGCCTTCCTCGTAGAACGGCTCCCCCGTGTTTACCGCCACCAGCGCTGCTTCCACCGACGTCAGGTTTAAGCCCGCGGCTTTGTTGTAGGCCGCAATCAGGTCGTTGCTGACCTGGTACGACTCCAGTTGGTCGTAGTAAGGAGCCGTGACCCATTCACCGATGCAGTTCGTATAGTAGCAAGGATCATAATACGTCTGCTCGCCGGCCAAATAGTTCCACGCCAGCTTGTTGAGGACGGGCGTGTTCTTGATGTTAAAAATACCCAGCTTACAGTCGTAGTAGGGCTGGGTGGTGCCCGTGCCCAGGTGCTGGGTGCCCGGCACCTGCACGGTGATGGTCACCAGCGGGTAGCGGGTCGTAATCGAGCCTTCCAGCGAGATGGTGCCGTTGGAAATAGTCGGGGTGAAGGGCGGAGCCTGGGGCTCAGTGGCTGCATTTTCCGACGGCCAGAGGAAGCCCACCACGCTGCCGATGATGCCGAAGGCCGAGCTGACGCTGCCCGCCACGTTCAGCACGTTTTTAATGGTCTTCTGCAGGTTGCCCCCGGCGCTGGTGGCCTGGGCAACCTTGCTGTAGATGTTGAGCATGCCGGCGTTGCCGGCCCGCTGGGAGCTGGGGGCGTAGAGCAGCTTGTTGGCCTTGTCGTGTACTTTGTTCACGAACTTCTCGGCCTGGTCGGGCTTGACCGAACCCAGCAGCTTCTTGCCTTTGGTCAGAAACTTCTTGACGCCCGCGGCCGGATCTTCCTGAATTACCTCGGCCTTCTTGCCGGCAAAAGCATAGTCTTCCTGGGCCTCGGTTTTGAAGCTCAGGTTGCCGCTCAGCTTCACATCCGACGTAACGATGCCGTGCACGGCAAACTCCAGGGCGTTGCCAGCAAACTGACTGCTGCCCGCATTGGGGTCGTAGGCGGCCGTAAACTCGGCCATGAGCCAGTGGTTCTGGCCGCTTAGCTTGGCTACGTACGACACTACGTCGGTGCTCAGGTCGGTCCGCTGCTGGTACTTGTCCGGAGTGAGCAGCAACTCATTGGTCAGGGCCATTACGCCGGTGCTACGGTTGGCATTCACGCTGCTGTGGCTCATGGTCACCACCGCGCCGTTGATGTATGTGCCCTGGCTGGTATCCAGGTAGAAGAACGCCCGGATCATGCCAGTGTACTTGTTATACAGCACGAAATAGGGTGTGGCCACGGGGTTCAGGGCACCTAGGTTTTCGCGCAGCAGCTCCCAGCCTTTGGCCCGGGTATAGTCCTGGTTGTAGTTGAGCTGAAGCAGCGGGCCCCCGTTGGAACCCGATTCCCAGGGCGCATCGACAGAAGTGTTAGCGAAGTTTGGGCGCCGGATGGCCCAGGTGCGGCAATAGTCGAGCGAGTTGCCCGCGGCATTCACGCGGGGTGTTTCCCAGTCCCAGGTCGCAAAGTCGCGGCTGGTCATGTCGTTCGGCGCAATCGTGCCGCAGGGCGTGGGCGCCTGGGCCTGCAGTGGCTGGCTCAGGCCCAGACTAAGGGGAACCAGCAGGGTAAGAAGATGTCGATTTTTCATAAACCAAGTGCTGTTAAACGTGCAAAATGACTTGGCTTACTTGCGGGTCGTCTGTTCCGCTTTGAGTTGCTGGACCTGCTTGTTGAGGTCGATGAGGTGCAGGGTAAGCTCCTCCACTTTCTTGAGCAGCAGCACGT
>NZ_JAJADQ010000019.1 GCF_020447315.1 Hymenobacter nitidus | reverse complement strand
GAATATATCAGCGCCCGGCGAGCTGCCGCCCAAGCCCCCGCCCGGCAGTGGAACAAGCGCTACGGCGGCAGTGGCGAGCTGCTGCCGGTTCCTGCGAACTACCCGCCAGCAGCGACAATAGCTAGCCCACGCGCGGCCAGAGCCGGCACCAAGCTCTAGGCCCAAACGCTAGGCATCACCGAAACGGGCGTATCTCATTTACCGGGTGCCACTTCGCGGGAGGTGCAGGTGGCACCGGGTTTGTTTGCGGGGGCTTTGCGTAAATTGCCGCCGTGTTCCGGTTCCGGAATGCCGGGTAGCCGGCGGCCTCAGTGCCCCGGTGCCCGCCCGGCCTGGAAGCTGTTAGACACCTTTTCCAGGATGTTTTGTTTACGTTACTCACCCTTCCAGCACGCTGGAAATAACGATTTGGAATCTATGTTTGATATGATGGGCATGATGGGTAAGGTCAAGGAGCTTCAGGAGAAAATGAAGCAGGCCCAGAACGAGCTGCAGTACCTGACCGTCACGGCGGAGTCGGGGGGCGGGCTAGTGAAGGCTACGGCCAACGGGCACCGCCAGCTGCTCAAGCTCGACATCGACGAATCCCTACTCACGCCCCAGGACCGCGACATGCTGGCCGACCTGGTGGTAGCCGCCGTGAACAAGGCCCTGACCGAGGTAGGCGACAAAGCCAAGGAGGAGCTGAAAAGCAAGACCTCGGGCCTGATGCCGAACCTGCCCGGCCTCGACCTGAGCAACTTTGGCCTCTAGTCTGGCCGCGCCCACCGGCTTGTGTGCCGATGTGGCCGTGGTTATTCTGAACTGGAACGGGCAGAAATTCCTGCAGCAGTTTCTGCCCGCCGTGCTGGCTCACTCCGACGGCGCACGCATCATCGTGGCCGACAACGCCAGCTCCGACGACTCGGTGGCGCTGCTGCGCCGCGAGTTTCCGCAGGTTGAAATCATCCAGAACCCGGGCAACCTGGGCTTTTGCGAAGGCTACAATCTGGCGTTGCAGCAGGTGCAGGCCAACTACTACATGCTGCTCAACTCCGATGTGGAGGTGACGCCGGGCTGGCTGCTCCCGCTGCGCGAGCTGCTGGAAACCCGCCCGCAAGTAGCTGCCTGCCAGCCCAAAATCCGTCAGTATAGCCCGGATGCGGTTCAGCGGCAGCAGTTCGAGTACGCCGGGGCCGGGGGCGGCTACCTCGACCGACTGGGCTACCCCTTCTGCCGGGGCCGCCTGTTCGACACGCTGGAGCAAGACCACGGCCAGTACGACGACCCGCGCCCGGTGGCCTGGGCCACGGGGGCCTGCCTGCTGGTGCGCGCGGCCTCCTGGCACCAGCTCGGGGGCCTGGAACCGGCGTTTTTTGCCCACATGGAGGAAATCGACCTGTGCTGGCGGCTCTGGAACGTGGGGCAGGAAGTATGGTACCACGGGGGCAGCACGGTGTTTCACGTGGGCGGCGGCACGCTGCACAAGTCAAACCCGCGCAAAACCTACCTCAACTTCCGCAACGGCCTGGCCCTGGTGTATAAGAATGTCGCTGATTCGGAGCTGCCGGGCGTCATTAGCACGCGCCTGTTGCTGGATTGGGTAGCCGCGCTGCGCTTTGTGCTGCAAGGCAACTTGGGCGACTTCAAGGCCATTCTGCGCGCCCACCGCGACTTTTTCAGCAAGCTGGCTTACTGGAAGCAGAAGCGGCAGGAAAATCCGCAGAGGCTGCTCACGGCCCGGCGGCCGGGCGTGTACCAGGGCAGCCTGGTGTGGGCTTACTTCGGCAAGGGAATCCGCAATTTTGCCCAGCTCGACCCGCAGGAGTTTGGCGAAGCACCGGACACACAAAAACCGGCCGCCCCTAAAGGCCGTCCGGTTTCAAACTCACTTTCTCACTAAATCAGCGCGGCCTACAGGTCCCAGACGGTGCTACGCTGCCGACGCATAGCCCGGCGCACATTCATCCAGAAGGCCAGGGCGAAATAAAGCACGATGGGCGAGCCAAACGTGAAGAACGACGCGTAGACAAAGGACAGGCGCACGCTGCTGCTGGAGAAGCCCAAACGCTGCCCCAAAGCATTGCAGACGCCAAAGCTCTGCTTTTCGATGAAGTCGGTTAATCGTTTCATAGCTCCTCATTTTTAACCGATTGAACCGGTTACTGCTCCTCAAAATAACAAGAAAACCGCCGCATGGCAAGCTCGACCACCGGAATTGAGCACAATTTCTGACCCTGCCCGGCAGTTTTTACGTTTGTAGGCCAGAAATTCTGCCCTGCCTTCGCTGCCTACCTTTAGCCTATGAGAGTTTACTTGCGCTTGTTTTCCCCCGTATGGATTGGGTTGGCTGCCGCCGCGGTGTCCGGATGTACGTTGCCCCGGATGCTAAAGGTTGCGCAAGAGGGCCAACAAGTTACGGTCCAGCCCTCGGTGCTGGAAAGCAACGGCGAGAACGTGCTGTTTGAAGTAACGGCCCGCGTGCCGGCCGCCCACCTCAAAAAGGGCAATGCCTACAACCTAGCGCTGAGCTACCGCTACGACAACGGCCTGCGCGAAGACACCGTGGGCCGCCTCACCTTCGTATCGGGCGAGTACACCTACGACACCGAAAAGAAAGATCAGCTGGTCATTACCAAGCAGTTTTCCTTTCCCTATTCCACCCGCAAAAGCCCCGGCGAGCTGCTGGCCCTGCCCGATGCCCACCAGCTGAAGCCCAACGGCAAGCGCGTGAAAGGCGAGCAGTTCCGCTTGGCCCGCGGTATCGTCACGACGGGGCGCCTGGTGGTGCGTCAGGATACGGCCATCGGCCTGCTGCCCGAAACGGTGGATAACAACATGGGCGGTACCCGCATTCTGCCCTTTTTCTTCGACCAGGGCAGCGCCGCCATCCGCAATTACTTGGGCACCAACGTGCAGGCCCTGGAAGACTTCATCGAGGCCAACCAGCACACCAAGAAGGTGATGATAGCCGCCGGCCACTCCCCCGACTCCATCGACGCCCGCGACGCCCGCCTGGCCGACAAGCGGGTGCAGGGCCTGCTGCGCTACTACAAGAAGCGCGTCGACAACGACTCATATTTGAATAAGCTCAGCGACATCAAGTTTGAAACTGTGGCCTACCACCGGCGCTGGGACCTGTTTCTGAACAAGGTGCAGAACTCGGCCCTTAAGCCCGCCCAGATCGACTCGGTGGTGCTGCTGATCAACGACTCCAAGGGCTCGTTTGCCCAGAAGGAGCGGCAGCTGCGGGCCCTCTCCTTCTACGATTATATCGACCAGTACATTTACCCGGTGATGCGCTTCGGCACGGTAGCCGTGGAGTACACCGCCCCCAAGCGCTACGACTCGGAAATCTACCTGCTCTCCAAAAAGATTGTGGAGAAGGAAATGGAGGCCGACGCCCTCACGCCTGAGGAGCTGCGCTACTCGGCCACGCTCACGCCCCTGCTGGCCGAAAAGCAGCGCATCTACGAAACTGCTGTGGCTACCACCGGCCGCTGGGAAGCCTACCATAACCTGGCCGTGGTGCTGCTGCAACGCTCCGAAAAGGAAGCCAGCGACAAAGTGCGCAAAGCCTACCTGCGCCGGGCCGCAACCAACTTCACCCTGGCCGCCCACCGCAACCCCACCGCCGACCTGTTCTACCGGGTGGCCACGGCCTACCACCGCGCCGGCGACCGGCTTGAAGCCCTGCAGAACTACGACTACGCCATCAAGCTCGGGGGCCCAAGGCCGGTGCTGGAAAAGATTTTTGCCGATAAAGGCGCCCTGGAAATTGAGGTCGGCCAGCTCGACGACGCCCTGGCCAGCATGAGCTACAGCGGCAAAACCTACCAGAACACCATGAACCGGGGCCTGATCTACCTGCTGAAAAGCAACTACGAAGGCGCCGCCAACCTCTACCAGGAAGCCCTGACGCTGAAGCCCGACGACCCGCTGGCCCACTACTGCCTGGCCGTGGTAGCGGCCCGCGCCAAGGATGAAGGCCAGGTAGGCCAGCACCTGCGCCGCGCCGTGCAGCTCGACCGCACCTACGCCCAGCGCGCCGTCGAAGACCTGGAGTTCCGCGACTACGCCGCGGGCAAGATGTTTCTGGAGGCGTTGCGGTAAGGCAGTAGCGCGAACTGTGTAGTTCGCGGACCCCGCGCCGTTGTAACGATTGTCGTTCTGGCACGCGAACTACACAGTTCGCGCTACTGCGCCGCCGGCAATGATCTTTTAAGCGGTGTTAATGATCTTCTAAGGGCCGTGAACGGTCTACTATAGGCCGTGTACGATCTGCTAAGGGCCGTTAATGATCTACAAAGCGGTGTGAACGATGTTCTAAGAGCCGTTGATGAGCTACTACACAGTGTGAATGGTCTTCTAAGGACCGTGTACGAGCTACTGTAAGGCGGGAATCATCTACAAAGCGGCGTGAACGATGTAGAGACGCATATTTGCGTCTCGTCGGCCGCGCCGCACCCACGATTGTCGTTCAACGAGGAGACGCAAGTATGCGTCTCTACATCAGACAGGAGCTGCCATCAGCTGCTACCTTAATGGCCTTATGGAATTTCTAAACTTTACCCTCGACGACCAAAACATCGGTCTGGAATGGGCCGACGGCGGCTACGCCGACCTGCACAACTGCTTCGATTTCGTGGAGCTGCGCTACAACCCGGCCGCAGCTACGCTCAAGCTTTTCTGGCGAAAATCGACAGGTAAATGGGCCCGGGAAGTACCGTGGCCGGGCTTGCACTTACTATTCGAAGGGGTGAATTACTTCCACGTGAAAGAGCGCGACCCGGAATATCCTTTTTCAGAAGATGCCACGGTACAGCACGTCTGCCGCACGCCTTTCGAGGCGCGAGAGGAGTTTGAGAACATCTATTTCAATGAGGATGCCCAGCCCGAGGACGACCTGCTGCTGTACTTTCAGAGCAAGTGGGGCCTCAAAGTGAATGCCGCTACAGTGAGCCTGCAACTTGAATTTTAATCATGCTTGCCCGTCCCGGCTTGTCGTTGTAGCTTTACGGGCCGGAAAATTTCCGGCTTTCTGTTTCTGACGTTTCGAATTCCTGCACTCTAATTATGCGGACCATCCAATTCCGGGAAGCCCTGCGCGAGGCCATGTCTGAAGAAATGCGGCGCGACCCGCGCGTGTTTCTGATGGGCGAAGAAGTAGCTGAGTACAACGGCGCCTACAAAGTAAGCCAGGGCATGCTCGACGAGTTTGGCGCTGAGCGGGTGATTGACACCCCGATTGCCGAGCTGGGCTTTGCCGGTATCGGCGTGGGCGCGGCCATCAACGGCCTGCTGCCCATCATCGAGTTCATGACCTTCAACTTCTCGCTGGTCGCCATCGACCAGGTCATCAACTCGGCCGCCAAGATTTACTCCATGTCGGGTGGGCAGTATTCCTGCCCCATCGTGTTTCGCGGCCCGACCGGTAACGCCGGTATGCTTTCCTCGCAGCACTCCCAGAACTTTGAGAACTGGTTTGCCAACACGCCCGGCCTGAAAGTAGTCGTTCCTTCAACTCCCTACGACGCCAAGGGCCTGCTGAAAAGCGCCATCCGCGACCCGGATCCGGTGATTTTCATGGAGTCAGAGCTGATGTACGGCGACAAGGGCGAAGTGCCCGAGGAAGAGTACCTGCTCGAAATCGGCAAAGCCAACATCGTACGCGCCGGCAAGCACGTAACGCTGGTGAGCTTCGGCAAAATGATGAAGATTGCCCTGGCCGCCGCCGATGAGCTGGCCAAGGACGGCATCGAAGCCGAAGTAATCGACCTGCGCTCGGTGCGCCCGATTGACTTCGACACGCTGATCGAATCGGTGAAGAAAACTAACCGCATGGTAGTGGTGGAAGAAGCCTGGCCGCTGGCCAGCATCAGCTCGGAGCTGGCCTACACCGTGCAGCGCCGCGCCTTCGATTTCCTCGATGCCCCCGTGGTGCGCGTGACCTGCATGGACGTGCCCCTGCCCTACGCCCCCACCCTGATTGAAGCCTCGCTGCCCAACGTAGCCCGCACCATTCAGGCCGTAAAAGAAGTAACCTACCAGAAGGCGTAGTTTTCAGCCCTCAGTTCATAAAAAAGGCCCTGACTATCGCGGTAGTCAGGGCCTTTTCTGTTAAGGCTGGGCTTCGGCCCCACCCAGCGGGGCCAGCACCGTCACGTCGTGAGTCAGGTGCGACAGGGTGCGGGCCGAAACGGTGAAACACAGCCCCAGAAACAGCCCGTAGCCGGCCAGCAGCAGCGCCATGCGGGGCGAGTAGTGGCGCGGCGGCCCCAGCCACTGCGCTCCGCCAAAGCAGGCCACGGCGTAGAGCAGCACGTGCAGCGGCAGCAGAAACCGGCACTCGGTGGCAATGGGCAGCGAGGCCAGACAGGGCAGCAGCAGCGCGGCTACGACCAGCCCGGGGCGCAGCCGCGGCCGTTTGCCGGGGGCCGCCAGCCAGCTACCCGCTACCAGCAGGGCCGCAAACCAGACCGAGTACTGCAGGCCGGAAAGCAGCACCGAACGATGCGCCACCGCCCGCACGAAAAGCGTGGGATACTGCACATCCAGCCCGTTGAACAAGTGGCGCGCATAAAGGCCGGCAAAGGTCAGGGGCTCGCGCAGCACGGCCGCGCCATAGTCGGCGTAGCTGGTGAAATGCCGGATGGCCTGCCGCTGCAGCAGCGCCTGCCCGGCCGGGTCGGTGTAGAGCATGCGGGGCGAGGGGAATTCCGGGTCGAGGCTGGTTTCGTACTTCTGCACGACCAGCCCCCAGCCCAGCTGGGCCAGGTACAGGTTGGCCGTGGGCAGGCGCGCATCCCGCGACAACACCAAAGGCGTCCAGGTGCCGTGGTGCTGGCCGTTCATCAGCAGCTGGGGGCCGCTCACGAGGCTGCAGCCCAGCGCCAGGCCCAGCACCGCCGTTAATGGCTGCCGGGCATGTAGAGCAGCTACTACCACCAAGCCCAGCACTGCCGGGGCGGCCAGCAGGTACACCGGCCGGATATTATAGGCCGCCATAAAACAGGCCCCCACCAGGATAGTTCGCCCCAGGCTGGGCGGGCGCAAGGCCAGCAGCAGGCTGAGCAGCACGGCCAGCAGGGCGGGAAAATCAGACAGGACGAAATTGAAATAGTCGCGCCAGAACAGGAAGCCCAGCGCTGCAAAGGCTACCCGCGGCCCCCAGCCCAGGTGGTGCCGGGGAAAGAGCCGGAGCCAGAGCGCGGGAGCCACCCAGCCAAACAGCAAGGCTGCCCAGGCCGCGCCCATCAGGCGGGTGAGCACCAGCGGCTCGACGTGGGTGAAGTGTGCTATGGCTTTGGCCGGCAGGTTCAGCAGGGGCAGAAAGTAGCCACGCAGCGCGTCGTTGTAGCTCAGCAGCTGAAACCGGCCGTCGTGGAAAAACCGCTCGGTCAGCGTCCAGTAGTTGAGGGCATCATACACCATTTCCCGGTAGCCGGAAAACGGCAGGTACAGGCAGTACGCCAGGAATATGGCCCCCGTCAGATACCGCGCCCGGGAGCCGGCGGCAGCAACGTGGGCCGGAGACGCAGTAGCCAACAGATTCTTCATCGGGTGGCCAGAGGTTGTTCGGGGCAGCGGCACGCCGACGTTTGAGACAAGGCAGGAATAAGCCGGAGCAGAAAAATCATGGGCACAGATAAACCAAGGAAAAGCAGGCCGAAGCCCGCCAGCGGATATGGGGCAAAAAGTGTGGCCCAAGCCAGCGGGGTGGATTTTACGTACCTTTTGCCCCAAAGCTACTCACTTCTTCCTCTCCCCCTTTCCGCATGAACCATCGTCTGCACCTTCGGCTCGAGCAACTAGAGCAAGCCACCAACCGCCTGCTGAGCATGGCCCAGAGCCTGGGCGACAAAGCGCAGATGGCCCCCGGACCGGGCCAATGGTCGGCGGCACAGGTGGTGCAGCACCTGCTGGTGGCCGAAACCGGCATCGGGCAGTACATCGACAAGAAGGTGATGCAGGAAGAAGAGCTGGGCAAATCGGGCTTTCTGACCTTCGTTCGGTCCAGGGTGCTGCGCGCGGCCCTGCGGCTGCCGTTTCTGCGCTTCAAGGCCCCCAAGTACCTGGCCGCCCTCACGCCCGACACCGTGCCGCCCGTGGCCGAGCTGCGCACCGAATGGGAACGGGTGCGCCGCCAGCTGGAGCGCACCCTCAACGAGTTTCCCTCCCAGCTGCTGGACCGCGACATTTTCAAGCACCCCCGCTCGGGTATGCTCAACATCTACCAAACCCTGGACTTCATGGTCGACCACGTGCTGCACCACCAGAAACAGCTGGAACGCATAGCGAAAGTGGTGAAATAGGGAGGTGGCGAAAAGGTGAGCTAATGTTCGGGAGGGACACAAACCCGTGTCCTTGCGAGGCGCAGCCGGGGCACCCGCAGGACAGCGCCGCTAAGCCGTCCTCTGAAACGTGCTGAGCTTCCTTCACTGAAAAGCCCTTTCCTGTTGCATACAGGAAAGGGCTTTCTGGTAAAAGAGCATTGCGTACTGTGCAGGGGACGGATGGCTTCGCAGGCTGTCAATGACACGGGTCGTTGAACGACAACTCACTATTTCACAAGCTCACTTTCTCGCCTTCTACTCCTTCTTCCCCCGCTCGATGTCGGCGTAGGTTTCGTGCCGGTCGAGGTGGCGCATGGCTTCCGCCATTTCGAGGGGCGGCACCGTAAGCTTGCGCAGGCGCAGGTCGAGCCAGGCGCCATCGACGGAAACGGTAGCGGCCACGCGGCCGTCGGCCTTGTAGATGGTATGGACGATGCGCCAGCGGCTGCCGTCGGCGCTGAGGCCGCTGAGCTCAGCCGTGACCTTGATAGCCTCGCTCAGGCTGATTTCCTTGAGGAAGCGGGTGTCTTCGCGAAACAGAATCGGGCCGATGCCCAGCTCGGCGAAGCGCTGCATCGGGAAGCCCTGCTCGGCCAGGAATTCAAGGCGCAGCTGGGCCGCGTAGTCGGTGTAGGCCGAGTGGCGCATATGCACGTTGGGGTCCATGTCGGCCCAGCGGGCAGTGTAGGTTTTGGCGTATTCCATAGAGAAGCGTAAATGCTAGTGTGCGCCCCCAAACGGCCGTGCTGCACGGGGGCCGGCGTTTGGGGAAGCGGGGCGAAAATGAATGAAAGGCCTAGTTGTTGGCCAGGTTCTGCTGCTTGAGCGTGAGGCGCACCAGGTACTGCTGGGAGTCGTCCTCATCGAGAAACTCGACCTGGTAGCCGGCCTCGTCGGCGTAGTCCTGCAGCAGACCCGCGTCGGCAAAGAGCCAGTTGAAGGAGGCCCCGGTTTCCTCACCGTAGGTCATGTGGTACTCCACCTCGCCGTAGTACGGGCCGTTGAGGTTGATGACCAGGGCTCCGTCTTCGTCCTCGTAGAGGTAGCTGATGTCGGAGGAAGTAGCCAGAATCTGGCCGCCGGGCGCCAGCAGCTGCTTGGCCGCCTGCAGAAACCGCTGCAGCCCATCGAGCGTGCCCACCAGGCCCAGGCCGTTCATCAGCATCAGAATCGTGTCGTAGCGCTCGTGCTCGTTGGCGGGCAGCTCGAACAAGTCGTGGCAGGAAGCTTCCTGCACGCCGCGGGCCTGCAGCACCTGCACGGCCCCGGGCGAGGCGTCGATGGCCTTTACCTGAAAGCCCCGGCTTTGCAGCTCCAAGCTGTGGCAGCCGGCCCCGGCACCGGCGTCCAAAATCCGGCCGCGGCACTCTTCCAGGGCGGTGCGCTCCAGCTCGGGCATTTCCCAGAGGCTGCGAAAAAAGTAGCTGGCCGGCAAGGGCTCTTCGTCGGCCACATTGCTGTGCACGGTTAGCTCGGCGGCTTTATTGCCGTGTAAATACGCCAGCATGGCGTGGCCAATGGGGTCGGAAGCGGGTTTCTGGGACATGGGGCAAAGGTAAGAGGACTTGGCAGAAGGGTACGGCAGCAGCGGGGCCCTGAGTTGCGGCCCAGGCGGCCGGCGCACTTTTGGGCGGCCACCGTATCCTTCTGCCGGGTATCTGCGTTGTTTCGTTAAATCCCTTTTCTCCCCTGACCTCTCTTTCTGCAATGGCCAGCAACCTCGATTACCTCGACCCAACCCTGATTCCGCTCGAAGACAAAGTAAAAGCCTACCTGGAGGCCGAAGAAGACCTGCGCAAAGCTACCGTCGAGGCCAAGTCGCTGCCGAATGCAGCGGCGGCCGAGGCCCAGGCCAATCAGGCTTTTGAGCACCGCCCCGCCACCGGCAGCTTCGACCAGCACGCCGACGAAGTAGAGCAGCGCATTCAGAATCTGCAGGACGATTTGCGGCTGCTGCGCCAGGAAATCATTGGTATGCTGCCCACCCGCAACGAGTTTGTGAAAGTAAACCTGGGCTACGGCCCCAGCCGCGTCGGCGCGTTTGCCGTGGAGCACGGCCCGGCCACCCCGAGCGGCGCCGAGCCCCACTACGAGCTGCGCATCGTGCATTAAGCCGACAATTACTACTACAGAAAGGCCCCGTAGCAAGCTGCTGCGGGGCCTTTTTTGACACTGTATCTCCGGCCGTTCTACTGCACGACAAGCCGTTGGGTAGCCAGATAGCCACCCGGGCCGACCAAGCGCACCAGATACAAGCCCGCGGGTTGCGCTCCAATTTCCACGGGTATGTCGGCGCTGGCAGTTATGGGCAGGGCCTGGGAAAAAGCAACCCGGCCCGTAGCACCGAGCAGCGTCAGGTGCAGGCCCAAGCGAGGTACGGACTCGGGGAGGCGTAGAGTCAGGCGGTTGTGCGCCGGGTTCGGCCATACGCTCAGCGAGTGGCGCGGCGCGGCCTGGGCGGTCGGGGTCAGGGTGCCGCCCAGCTTCACTACCCACAAGTCGCTGCTGCCCCGGCCGGGCTGAGTTTTGTCGCCGCTGCTGCCCGAGCTGGATTTCCCACTCAGGATATAGCCCCCGTCGGGCGTCAGGCGCACGACGTGGGGCGTTTCGTATTCGCTGCCACCCAGCGTCAGGTCCCAGCGCTTATTGCCAGCGGCGTCGGTCTTCACGAGCCAGTAATCGTCGTTGCCCCGCGGCGGCTGGGTCTTGTCGTAGAATGCATTGGCGTTGCTGACGCCCGCCATCAGGTAGCCGTCGTCCTGGTCCTGCTGCAGGTTCAGCACAATATCCGTTCCCGCTCCACCTATATACGTTTGCCATTGTCGGTTGCCCGCAGCATCCAGTTTCACGGTCCAAAAGTCTATTGCGCGGGCATTGGGAATGCTAAAGGGCGAGTACCCGCCAACCAGGTAGCCCCCGTCCCGGGTCTTGGTCAGGGCATACATTTTGTCCGTTAGGGTGGTCCCAATGACCTTGTCCCACTGTTTGGTGCCAGTAGCATCCAGCTTCACCAACCAGAAGTCATCATAGGCTCCGTCCTGGGTTTTGTCGCCGCTGACTCCGGGTACATCGGTATTCCCCCCCACGATATAGCCCCCGTCGGTGGTAACCAGTAGCGCGGTCAGCACGTCTATTGACCTGCTACCGAGCGTTTTGTCCCAGAGCTTGTTGCCGGCCGCATCCAGCTTCACAAGCCAGTAATCAAGCTCGCCTTGGCTGTTCTGAGTTTTGTCGCCGCTGCTGTTGGACATGGAATAGCCGCCCAGTATATAGCCGCCGTCGGGCGTGACGCGCAAGGCCACCAGCTGGTCGATATCATTGCCGCCGAAGGTTTTGTCCCAGAGCTTGTTGCCGTTGGCATCAAGCTTAACGACCCAATAATCATAACCGCCCACATTGGGTTGCGTTTTGTCGCCGCTGATTCCCGACATGGAGTAGCCCCCCAGAATGTAGCCACCATCGGCCGTAACCTGCAGGGTGGTTAGCCAATCGGAGTCGCTGCCGCCAAAAGCTTTGTCCCAGAGCTTGTTGCCGTTGGCATCAATCTTAATCACCCAGTAGTCACTGCCACCCTGGCTGGGCTGGGTTTTATCACCGCTGCTGCCCGAGCGGGAAGCGCAGCCCAGAATATAGCCGCCGTCGGCCGTGGGCTCCAGGGCCGAGGCCCCAAATTGGAAAGGCGCGCTGACTGCTTCCTCGGCATTGCCCCCAAAGGTTTTATCCCAAAGTTTGGCGGGAGCCTGCGCCATGGCCTTTTCCGGCAGGCAGAGCCACCCCATTGATCCTAAAAGTAAGGCTGGTAAAATTCGAGGTATCATACGCTAGAACGAAATGAGTAAGTAGAGGTAAGAAAAATTTGGTGGGGCATGAAAACAACGAAAGCTGCTGCGCAAGGGTGGTGCGACCGGCAAGATTGCACGAACCGTCAGGCGCGGGCAGCCTGCCACTGTTATGGGCTTTCGGAAAAGCTGCCGCCGGCCCCATGTGGGTAGCAGGAAGCCCAAAGACCGTCGGCGCGGACGGCTTACTTCAGCTGCAGCACAAACCCGCCCTGCGGGGCCAGCGTGACGCTGACCGAGGCGCCCGACACTTCGCGCGTAGCAAAGCTGCGGGGCGTGGCGCCGTCGGTGATGAGCGTGCCGCCGGCCGTGGCCCCCAATTGGGCTAGGTCGAGCTGCACGGTTTTGGGCGCGCCGGTGCCGTTGATGCCGGCCACCAGCCACTTGCCATCGGCGGTCTGCCGGGCCAGCACGGCATGCTGACCGGGGTAGCCCGCTATAAACTTCACGTCGGCCCACTGCCCGGGCAGGCTGCGCAGAAATTCTACCACGTAGGCCGGCTGCTTTTCCATGCCCTCGGGCACCTCGGCGTAGTGCTGAATGCCCGACTGAAATACCACCGCCAAGGCCAGTTCGAAGGCGTTGCTGGTGCGCCGCTGCTTGCCCGTAATTTCGGAAAAGGCCACCGGGGTGAAATCCATCGGGCCCACGGCGTTGCGGGTGAAGGGCAGCACGGCGCAGTGGGTGGGCTCCTGGTCGGTGTTGGCCTGGTCGAAGGTCAGGAACTCGAAGCCGCGTACCGCTTCCATGGTCATCAGGTTGGGATAGGTGCGGTTCCAGCCCCGCGGAATAGTGGTGCCGTGAAAGTTGACGAGCAGACCGACCTGGGCCGCGTCGGTCAGCAGGTCCTGGTAGTAGTTCATGAACGATTGCCCGTCGCCGCCGAAAAAGTCAATTTTCACGCCCTGAATCCCCATTTTCTTAATGCGGGCAAACTCCTGACGGCGGCTGGCGGGGTCGAGCAGGATGTTAGTGGGCGTCTGCGGTGCTTCGTTCCAGCTGCCGTTGGAGTTGTACCACACCAGCAAGCCCACGTTCTTGCTTTGGGCGTAGCGGGCCAGCTCGGCGGTTTTGTCGTAGCCAATCTGCTTGTCCCAGAGTGCATCCACCAGGCAGTAGCTCCAGCGCATGGCGGCGGCATAGTCGATAAACTGCTTCTGCACGTCGTACACCGTAGCCGGGTCGCCCTTCAGCACCCACGACCACGACGCCTTGCCGGGCTTGCCCACGGGAATCTTCGATACGTAGGCCGGCGCGCTCAGGTCGGTGGTCAGCGTCGACTCGACGATGGGCGCCAGCGAATTGCCGACCACGATGACGCGCCAGGGCGTGCGCCACGGCAGGCGGCCCGCGGGCAGCACGGGCGCCGCGGGCGTCGTCCGCTCCCGGTCCTGGGCCAGAGCAATGCTGTACTCCGCGTCGGGGGCCTCGTGGCCGAGGTGGGCGCCGCAGTAGCTGCGGCCCATCCCGGCCTCGGTGAGCAGCACCCAGTGGCCGGCCGCCTCAAACAGGGCCGGAAACGACCAGCCCTGCCCTAGTGTAGAGGAAGTGCCGGCGGCTATTCCCATCTGGTAGTATTCCTCGTACGAGGGCTGGGTTTTGGCCCAGCCGGTGCCGACCACCGCGTGCGGGTGCAGCCAGCCTTTGGCCCCCGCGGGCAAATAAAATGTGGTTTTTTCGGCCGTAACGCGCTGGTTCTCCGTCGTCTTGCCTTCCACCAGATACTGAAAGGCTACCCCGTCGTTCGACACCTGAAACACCACACTCAACGTCAGGCCCTTGACCGGCGCGAAGCGGATGGCACGGCGGTTGGCCCGGTAGCGGCACTGGCTGCGCTTGTCGGTGGCCAGCGCGTAGTCGTCGGCCACGGCCTCCACTTTGCCGGCCTGCTGTAGCTGCAGATTCCGGGTCAGGTCGGCCGCGGCCAGCTGCAGGCCTAGGCGCGAGGTCCGCAGCACTTCGGTTTTGCCGTAGCGCACGGCGTAGGTGGGCACCCCGCCGGCAGCCAGCGTTACGGCCACTTGCACCGCGCCGTCGGGGCTGCTGACCAGCACCGGTTCGGCGGCCTGTGCGGTGGTGGAAAACGTAGCGGCGAAGGCCAGGGCAGCAAGCAGGTAGCGGAATTTCATGGCAGTGTGGATGAGCGAAAAGCGGCTCAAGTAACTAAATACGCGCTGGAACTGCCGGTAAAATCTGCGGGGTGAGTCCGGTTGCGGGCGCACCGGGGCCGACCATTCCGGTGGTTTATGCCCATACTTCGGCGGTCAGCGGCGGCGGAATAAAGCGGCCCTTTTTGCGAAGAGGCGCGGATTTCTGGCTGAAAACAGCACCTTTGCAATATGAATAAACTACGCAACTTATTACGGACCGTGCCGGCCCGTCGGGGCTTGCTGCTCCTGTGCTGCCTGGTCTGGAGTGCTGCCCGGGCCGAAGACATTCAGTCGCCGAATAAACAGCTGACGCTGAGCGTGGTGCTGCAGGAAGGCGGCATTCCTACCTACAGCCTCACCTACAAAGGCAAACCCGTACTGAAGCCCGGCAAGCTGGGCCTGGAACTGAAGAATACCACTTCCCTGACCAGTGGTTTTGCACAGACGGCCGTGCAGCGCCGCTCCTTCGACGAAAGCTGGCAGCCGGTATGGGGCGAGGTGAAAACCATCCGCAACCACTACAACGAACTGGCCCTGACCCTGACCCAGGCCACGACTAACCGCGTCATGCTGGTGCGCTTCCGCCTCTACGACGACGGCCTGGGCTTCCGCTACGAGTTTCCGCGCCAGAAAGACCTCGACTACTTCACCGTGAAGGAGGAAAAAACCCAGTTTGCCCTCACCGGCGACCATAAAGCCTTCTGGCTGCCCGGCGACTACGACACCCAGGAGTACAGCACCGTCACGTCGAACCTCTCGGAGGTGCGGGGCCGGATGAAGGCGGCCGTGACGCCCAACGCGTCGCAGAAAACGTTTTCCGATACGGGCCTGCAAACCCCGCTCATGCTCAAGCGCAACCAGGACGGCCTCTACCTCAACATTCACGAGGCGGCCCTGGTGAACTATTCGGCCATGCACCTGGAGCTGGACGACAAAACCTTCGTGCTGGAAAGCCACCTGACGCCCGACGCCGTGGGCGACAAAGGTACCCTGCAGACGCCCTGCTTCTCGCCCTGGCGCACCGTAATTGTGAGCGACAAAGCCGCTGATATTCTCGAATCGAAGCTGGTGCTGAACCTGAACGAGCCCACCCGGTTCAAGGACGTAAGCTGGATTAAGCCCGTGAAATACGTGGGCGTGTGGTGGGAGATGATTACGGGCAAGAGCACCTGGTCGTATACCAACCAGGAAAACATCAAGCTCGACTCGATTGACTACACCAAGGTAAAGCCCAACGGCACGCACGCCGCCAACACGGCCCACGTGAAGGAGTACATCGACTTTGCCGCCAAGCACGGCTTCGACGCGGTGCTGGTGGAGGGCTGGAACACGGGCTGGGAAGACTGGTTCGGCAAGCACAAAGACTACGTGTTCGACTTCGTGACGCCCTACCCCGACTTCAACGTGCCCGAGCTGCAGCAGTACGCGGCCAGCAAGAACGTGAAGATGATGATGCACCACGAAACCTCGGGCTCGGTGCGCAACTATGAGCGCCACCTGGATACGGCCTTCCAGTTCATGAATAAGTACGGCTACAACGCCGTGAAAACCGGCTACGTGGGCGACATTGTACCCCTGGGCCACCACCACTACGACCAGTGGATGGTAGACCACTACAACTACGTGCTGGAAAAGGCCGCCGACTATAAAATTATGGTGAACGGGCACGAGGCCGTGCGCCCCACCGGCCTCTCGCGCACCTACCCTAACCTGATTGGCAACGAAGCCGCCCGCGGCACCGAGTACGAGTCGTTTGGGGGCAACAACGCCGACCACACCACCATTCTGCCCTTCACCCGCCTCATCGGCGGGCCCATGGACTACACCCCCGGCATCTTCCAGACCAAGGTCAGCGCCTACAATCCGCAGAACAACTCCTTCGTGCACAGCACCCTGGCCCGGCAGCTGGCCCTCTACGTGACGATGTACTCGCCCCTGCAGATGGCCGCCGACCTGCCCGAAACCTACAACAAGCACCTCGACGCGTTTCAGTTCATCAAGGACGTGGCCGTGGATTGGGACGACACCGACGTGCTCGAAGCCGAGCCCGGCGATTACATTACCATTGCCCGCAAAGCCAAGGGCAAGAACAGCTGGTTTGTGGGCAGCACCTGCGACGAACAGGGCCGTACCTCCAACATCAGCCTGAGCTTCCTGGAGCCCGGCAAAAAGTACGTGGCTACCATCTACGCCGACAAAAAAGACGCTCACTACGAGAAGAATCCGCAGGCCTACCAGATCCGCAAGGTGAACGTGACCAGCAAATCCAAGCTGAGCCAGTACACTGCCCCCGGCGGCGGCTACGCCATCAGCATCACGGAAGCCGGCCGCTAGTCGGCTTTCTTCCACCCACTTCGGCCGAGTACCCAAAGCCCCGTTCGACGCGTAGTCGGGCGGGGCTTTTCGGTGGCCCGGGCTGCCCAGGTTTTGCCCTATCTTGCGTCACACTTTTTCACTTATTCCGACCCACTGCTGGACTACCTCGAAATGAACTGGCTGGAATGGCTGCTGCTGTTGGGAATCCTGGGGGCCGGCATGGTCTACAGTGTGCGGGCCGCCAAGCTCACCATGCCCGGCGCCCTAACCGGCGGCCTGCTGGGCGTGCTGATTTTTCTGGGGGCCGGCTTCGGGGGCGTAGCGCAGCTGGGGCTGTTTTTTGGGCTGGGCTCGGCGGCGTCGGCCTGGGAGCTGAGCGAGAAGCGCCGCCTTGGGCTGGCCGAAGAAAACAAGGGCCGCCGCACGGCCGGGCAAGCTCTGGCCAACGCCGGCGTAGCTGCCCTGGCGGGCCTGCTGGCCTTTATTTTTCCGGCGCATGCGGCCCTGTTTCAGCTGATGCTGGCCGGTAGCTTTGCCGCCGCCACCGCCGACACGCTTTCCTCGGAGCTGGGCAACGTGTACGGCCGCCGCTACTACAATGCCTGGACGCTGCGGCCCGATACCCGGGGTCTGAACGGCGTAGTTAGCCTGGAAGGCACGCTGCTGGGCCTGGGCGGTAGTTTGCTCGTGGCCATCGTCTACAGCCTGGGCGCGGGCTGGCACCGCGGACTGCTCTGGCTGCTGGTAGCCGGCACCGTGGGCAACCTGGCCGATTCGCTACTGGGCGCTACCGTCGAGCGACGGCAGTGGCTGACCAACAACGCCGTGAATACGGTGAATACCGCCGTGGGAGCCCTGGTAGCCGGCCTGCTCTACTGGCTCAGCTGACGGCGGCTGCTTACCCGACCGTTGCCTACGGCAGCCATGCGTAGCTACGGTTGCGCCGTCCGATTATGCCCGTTTTTCCCGCCAGAACGGGGTGGCTGAATCAGGTATTTTTTTATATTAAATAATATATATATTTCTTCAACGCCCATTCAGAGCATATTTACCCGGACGGCAATTATATATTTCTAATATTCTTGAATTTCATTTAAGCAATAAAAAATATGTCTTTTTTTATTATTGTTTATAGTTTTACCTTGCAGCTTAAGCACTTCGCCGCCTGTCCGACGGCGTTATAGAGGAGTTGCCCGGCGTAAGTCAATCAGGCCCGGGCTTCGTGTGAATGAATGCAATGACGCGGCTGCTGCCTTGCAAGTAGCCGGTGAGTGAGCGTGCAACAGCCGCACAACGCATGATCCAGCGGCTGCAGTTTCCCTGAGTGCCCTAGCCTACCCGACCCAGACGCTATCCGATGCCCGTTGGCCTCGGACAAATCTGCCGCTAAGAGTCTGCCACCGTTTTCAGCCCTCACCGGCTCTGCCCACTGCCCCTTACCGGGCAGCCCTGCTCTCTATCGACCACAGGTAAGCGCGCCAGCCGCAGCTGGTGCTTAGGAGTGTCTTTTCTTGTATTCTAACCTCGTCCGTCATGCAAAAAACCCTTACTGTGATTCTGTTTCTCTTGTTAGCGTTTTGCTGGCAGGCAACCGGTCAGAACGTAACTTTTTCGACTGCGCGGGGCTTTTACGAAGCGCCTTTTCAGCTTACGCTGAGCACCAGCCTGGCGGGCGGCAGCATCCGCTACACCACCGACGGCTCGGCGCCAAGCAGCACGGCCGGCCTGGCATACACCGGCCCCATTTCGGTGACGACCACCACCGTTATCCGGGCCATTGGGTACAGCGGCGCGGCCAGCACGCCCGTTGCCACCCACTCCTACCTGTTTCTGAACGACGTGATTCAGCAGCCCGCTACCATTGCCGGGTGGCCCAACAACAGCTACGCCGTGGATGCCAGCGGCGCCACGGCCATCCATGACTACCAGATGGATCCGGCCGTGGTGACAGCGCCGGCCTACAGCGCGGTGGTAAAAACCGGGCTGACCTCGATTCCGACCATGTCGTTGGTGCTGAACAAGAGTGACTTCTGGGATTTGTACGAGGGCGACGCGGCCCACCCGGTTTCGGTGGAAATGCTCTACCCCGATGGCAGCCGCGAGCAGTTCAACTGCGACCTGGAGGCCCACAGCCACAACCGGCTGAAACGGTCGCTGAAGCTGGCCTTCAACTCCACCGTGACCACCAATATATTCCGAAAAGTGCCCTACAACGGCGCTACGGCCACCACGGCCAACGCCTTTAAGGACACCAAAATCGTGCTGCGGGCGGGCAACAACCGCTCCTGGGCCCGCAACTGGAACCCCAACCGCACCTGCTACACCCGCGACGAATGGTACCGGGTTTCGCAGCAGATTATTTCGGGCGAGGGCGGCCGCGGAACCTTTGTTCATTTGTATGTAAATGGCTTGTATTGGGGGCTTTACAACCCCGTGGAGCGCACCGACGCGGGCATGCTCTCGCAGTACTACGGCGGCGCCTTTTCCGACTGGATGGCCCTCGACCACGACGGCATCCGCAGCGGCGACCCGGCGCGCTTTACCTACCTGACCACCACGCTCGTGAACCAGGATATGAGCGTGGCCGCCAACTACGCCCAGCTGAAAAGCTACCTGGACGTCACCAAGTTCTGCGACTACCTGATTCTGACCTGGATGACGGGCATGACGGACTGGCCCAGCAACAACTTCCACGGCGCCAGCCGCAACGTGCCGCCCGGCCCTTACTGGTACAACGCCTGGGACTGCGAATGGTCGTGGGACTCGACCAACGGCTCGAACCAGGGCGCCTGGGTGCACCCCGAGTTTCGCAACAACACCGGCGGCAGCTCCACCATTGCCAGCCTGTGGCACGCGGCCCGGCGCAACAACGAGTTCATGCAGCTCTTTGCCGACCGGGTATACCGCCACTGCTACAACAACGGCGGGCTGACCGATGCCGCCTCACGGGCCCGCTGGAGCCAGATCAACGACTTCATCAAAACGGCCATCGTGGATGAGTCGGCGCGCTGGGGCGATGCGCTGAACGACGGCGTGACCCGCACCCGCGACCAGCACTGGACGCCGGAAATAAACCGCGTGGACGGGCTGATGAACGGCAACGTGACGCGCTTTATCAACGCTCTGGTGGCCCAGGGCTACTACCCTACTCTGGCGGCACCCGGCTTCAGCCGGGAAGGCGGCACGGTGGCCCCGGGTACCCAGCTCACGCTGTCGAACCCCAACGCTGCCGGCACCATCTACTACACCACCAACGGCACGGACCCGCGCACGGAGGCCGGCGCCGTAGCGGCCGGGGCGACGGCCTACACCGGCCCGTTTGCCCTGGCGGGCAGCCAGACGGTGAAGGCCCGAGTGCTGAATGGCAGCAGCTGGAGCCCCCTGCACGAGGCCTCGTTCACGGTGGAAGGCCTGATTTCGGGGCTGTTTATCAATGAATTCCTGGCCAGCAACACCAAAGCCCCCGACGAGTTTGGGGAAGTGGACGACTGGATTGAAATCTATAATTCGGGCAACCAAGCAGTGAATATCGGCGGCCTCTACCTGACCGATGTGCTGACCAACCTCATCAAGTACCAGATTCCGACTACCAACCCGGCCCTGACGACGATTCCGGCCAAGGGTTTCCTGCGCCTGTGGGCCGACAGCCAGCCCGCGCAGGGCGTGCTGCACCTGGGCTTTGGCCTGGGCAAGGGCGGCGAGGCCATCGGGCTGGCCCAGATGATCGGCTCGACGCCCACCCAGCTGGATTCCTACACGTTTGGCCCCCAGACGGATGATGTTTCGGTGGGCCGCTTTCCGGATGGGAGCACGACGTTCCGGACGTTTTTTGCTCCCACACCCGGCAGCACCAACGTGGTGGCGTTCAAGTCGAACCTCTACATCAACGAGTTTCTGGCTGTCAACCAGACCTCCATTACCGATGAAGCCGGCGAGCTGGCTCCTTGGATTGAAATCTATAACAACAACTCCGAGGCAGTTAACATTGGCGGGCTTTATCTGACCAACTCGCTCAGCAACCTGCCCTTCTACCGCATCCCGACCACGAATGCGGCCCAGACGACGATTCCGGCCAAGGGCTTTCTGCGCCTGTGGGCCGATAATCAGCCGGCCCAGGGCGTGCTGCACCTGGGCTTCGCGCTCAATGCCGGTGGCGGGCAAATCGGGCTGGCCGACGTGCAGGGTCCAGATGTTTCGCTGATAGACTCGACCAGCTACCGGGCCCAGACGGCGGACGTGTCGCGGGGGCGCTACCCCGACGCGAGTAAGCAGTTCAAAGCCTTCCCGAGCCCGACACCGGGGGCCACGAACACCGTTCCGGCCGTGACGGGGCTGTTTATCAATGAGTTTCTGGCCAGCAACACCAAGGTAGCCGACGAGTTCGGGGAGTTTGACGACTGGATTGAAATCTACAACTCGGGTACGCAGCCCGTCGATATTGGGGGCTTCTACATTACGGATGCGCTCAGCAACCCGGCCAAATACCAGATTCCGACCACTAACCCGACCCTGACGACCATTCCGGCCAAAGGATTTTTGCTGCTGTGGTGCGATGAGCAGCTGTTTCAGGGCGTGCGCCACATTGGCATCAAGCTCGGGGCCGGCGGCGAGCAAATCGGGCTGTTTCAACCCAACGGCACGGCCGTCACAGCCCTGGATACCTACACCTTCGGGCCCCAGACCACCGATATTTCCGTGGGCCGGCAGTCGGACGGGGCGCCTAACTTCGTGAGCTTCACCGTACCCACGCCCGAGGCCAGCAACAACGCCGGCGGGGGCAACCCGGCCCCGGTAGCCAATGCCGGTCCCGACCAAACCATCACGGCGGCCACTACTACGCTGGCCGGCGCGGGCACCGACGACGGCAGCATTGCCGGCTACGCCTGGAGCCAGGTCAGCGGCCCTACTACGGCCGGTTTCAGTCCCAACAACCTGGTTGCGGGCCCCACTATCAGTGGTTTAGCCACGGGCATTTATACGTTTGCCCTGGTCGTTACGGACAACCTGGGAGCCCCCAGCCAGCCTGATCAGGTGGTGATATCCGTGAATGCAGCCCCCACGGGCCCGGGTGTCGCCACCTTCACCTTGATTAATGCCGATACCGAGCAGGACCTGCTAACGCTTTCAGCCGGCGCAGTGCTGAACCTGGCCACCCTGCCCACGCGCAACCTGAACATTCGGGCCAACACGAGCCCGGCCACGGTGGGCAGCGTGGTCTTTGCCCTGAGCGG
>NZ_JAJADQ010000018.1 GCF_020447315.1 Hymenobacter nitidus | reverse complement strand
GGTCCTGAGGTCCTGAGGTCCTGAGGTCCTGAGGTCCTGAGGTCCTGAGGTCCTGAGGTCCTGAGGTCCTGAGGTCCTGAGGTCCTGAGGATATACTGCGCGTGTGCGCGTTTTTTCTACTACCTAAAACATCAGCAAAGCCGTTGACCCCTTGCTTTGTTTCCAGCACGAAGCAATTTCTTTTGTAGAGGTCAATGCGACCCGTGCTTTTTCTGCCCCCATCGTCAAACTGAACCGCTCGTTCCAGCACATACGCATCTTGGGCCGGATGATCGGTTGTGGGATCTGGGCGTGGCACCTGAAGCAGGTCGCAGAGATCTTGCAGAAACAGGCCGTAGTTGGCTCGCTCCGCGCCGCCAGAGACTCTCCAGCGGGCTTCAAATTCAGGATAGGTCACAGCAGAGTAGTGGTAGAAAGTAGCACTAAGTAGAAGCGGTTGCAAGTAAAGAATAAAAGCACCGCTTCCTATACGTGCTGAGCACTACTGCCAAAACGGATCTTGTTGCCAGTTGGCCGGAAAGTCCATCACGCTTTCTGGAACGGTTGGATAGGCGTGTACCAAGGCTTTCAACTCTTGCTTGAACGTGTTCGCTGCTCTTGGGTCAATGGTATCCAACAGATAGGCGGCAATCACCAAGACGATATAGAGCCGATCATCCTGTGGAGGTGGTCCTGCCACCAGCCACTGATTGCGTGGCCGCCGGGGCAGTATGGGTTTAATCGTGAGCGTACGGTTCCACAAGCGGGAGTGGTGGGCACAAACGTTGCGGACATAGCTCAGCATTTGGGCCCAGCTTTTCAAGACTATTTCATCTACACCAAAATAGCCACCAATTGCTTTGCTAGCCGGAGAGGAACGTAGGTTATGTAGCAGCTTGGACAATAGGCCGAAAGAGGCGACCTCAAAGGCCATCCAGCAGGGAGGACGTTGCGGAAACGTATAGGTAGTGCGGTAGTGGTCGAGAAACAGCTCATGCGCACGCGCTAGATCCTTATCCAATGCGTCTAGGTTACCTTGAAAACGACGTGGATTAATGGCGGTGCGAACGTCCTCGTACCAATGCGGACCCCATACGACCGCATTCTGATAGGCTAGTTGTGCTCGCAAGGCCACTTCTATAGTTCCGGTCGCGCGAAAGACGAGCGCGCGTAATGCTTCGTCGAATTCGTAGAGGCGAACAACTGTCTCAAAGGTGGTCCCTGGGCGAAAAGAATGGGTAGAATCGCCGGGCGTCTGAAAGGACAGAAAGTAGGCTGCCAGCCGATAGTAACTCAATCGTGCCAAGGCACGTTCGGCTTCGGTAACATCGGCAATTACGAGCCCACGGCGTTGCAGCAAAGCTACTTGTTGCGCGAAGGAGAGAGCGGGCTTCGAATAGATCACGGGGGATAGGCAACAAAAAACCCGCCCTGGTGCGCTGATCTAACGAGAAGCGTGGCGGGTGTTGTTGCTGCAAACATAACGCAATTTTTATCAAAAACGTTTGCGTCACGATAAGATTACATTCCCAGCCAGACTGCACACCAATGCCCCCGGCTGGGAGTAAAAGGAGCAGGGCTGGTTAACGAGCAACTATTGAGGGCACGCGTCGACTACCCAATGAACTTTCCACTGACATCGGACTACTCTAGGTATAGTATAGGGTTACTTTTGCTCCATGAAACTTCGGGACCGCTACCAGCAGCTGCAGGATCCCGTCGTGGTGAAAGCCATGGTGGTACGTTCTGTCTATACCTCAATAGCTCTGAAGAATCAAATTGTCTCCGTAGCCCGCTTGGAAGCGCTTTATGAGCAGACCCAAATAGCTACGCCAGGGGCCACAACTGCGTGCTGATTAAGACCTGCGGCGGCTGCAGATCACACATCGGCTTGGCGAATGGCGTATAGATACTGTGTCGGTGCCCCTCGTTGCTCCTGCTGGTCGAGGATGACCTGCTGGTAGTTGTAGTAATTGTCTTCCGGCGCATCCGTATCGTGTCTTATCACTATACAGGTACAGCTACTGTTTTGGTGGCACGCTTGAGTAGGCGCTGCACGGACATGGGAAAGAAGGCCTTCCCTCGCCGGGTCCGGTAGCCGGCCTCGTTGAGCTCATCGGCCATCTGTTGTAGGGTGTGGCCCTGCGCATGCAGCAAGCTTACCAACCGGGCGGCCTGGCGGTTCTGCTGATTGTCGCGGGCGTTGGCCTGGCGCACCTGCCGGCTCTTCTCAATAGCTGCCGGTGTCAGGTTGGCCGGTGTCCCGAGCTGCGCGCCCCGAGCCTTCTTGGCAGCTAGTGCATCCTTGGTCCGCTTGGCAATCGTCTCGCGTTCATGCTGAGCGATGACGGCAAAGAGCCCGACGGTAAGGGTATTCGCATCGGGCATATCGCAGCAGACAAACTCGACCCCCGAATCCCGCAGCGCAAAGATAAACCCCGCATTACGCGAGAGTCGGTCGAGCTTGGCGATGAGCAGTACAGCCCCGTGCTGCCGGGCCGCGGCGATGGCGGCTGCCAGCTGCGGTCGTTGATTTTTCTTGCCGCTCTCGACTTCGACAAATTCGCCCACCACTTGGCCGGCCTCGGTGATGAAAGTTCGGACCGCGGCTTGCTGGGCTTCCAGGCCCAGACCGGAGGCGCCTTGCTTCTGGGTGGAGACGCGGTAGTAGGGAATGTACTTCTTAGCGGTAGGCGACGACAGCATCGAGGGGCGGTTGAGAAAGGAAGTTGCCGCAAGATAGCCGATATAACGTTTCTTAAACGTCCGTTTGTTAAATGTTATATGGGCTATCTTGCGGCAACTTTCACCAATGCACACTATATAATAAGGAGTCGTGAGGAAGCATGTTGGGTATTTGCAACTGACTCCGGCACGGTAGAAACATAGGGGTCACCGGTTGACGTCCAGCAAGCAATCGTGCGCAACCTCGTCGGGATGGAGTTCAGTATCGTGGCTGGGCCCCTAAAAATTCAGAGCGAAGGCAAGGGCAGATCGGCCTAGCTGTAGGAGACCATTCCGACGGCTTCAAATCTAACCGGCTGGATGTGGTCATGGATCACGTCGCTATGGTTAGCCGTCAACACTCATTTCTTCATCCTGCGTTTGTGTAATGATACAAGATTGGTCACTGTCTTCACAGGCCTGCTTAGTAGGTTGGGGTACTATATCATAAGCCGGCATTTATGTAATGATACATCAGGCAAACTATGTTTGGTTGCGCATCTCTCCTTGTGCAGTGTGCCGACCGGCACGTCGACGCCTACGCCTACGCTGATTTAGCAGAAAACCCTTGTTGTGGCTTGCATATTCGTGTTAACGGCTCTAAAGCTAAGACCCGGTAGCTGTGCACATACACCATCCCTTTCTCGGCAGCCTTCTGCCGCATCTTGGCCAAGTCCTGCTCTCTACTCCAGCGACGCGCACCGTTAGCTCCTCGGTGTGTTGCCAGTATGGCTCCCGGATCGTGGCCATGTTTGTGCTGCTACCCACTTTGCGCACACACCGCCCGGCTCCACCCACTAATGCCTGGCCTGGCGTTCAATTGAACGGTCCGAAAAGCGAAACGAGCGTTATTACAGCACCTGGTTTTAGGCGCTACGTTTAGGCATCCACCCAATACTGCGGCACACGGTCCTGCCACCACCGATAAATCCACGGGCGCGGGGTCGGGCCACGGGACAGTGAAGGCGACAAAGGCTGCGTCGAGCCCAGCGACGGTTTGCACAAAGTGCGCGTGTTCGGGAAACGCCGCCAACTCGTCGGCCAGGACCAGCGTGCTGAGCGGTTAGTGGGCCGATTCAAGTTTGCCCTTCAGCTCCACGGGGTGTGCGTAGGCGCCGTTACGCAAGTCGTCGACCAGCCCGCATTGGCACTGGCCCACTAACTTTCCAGCATGAAAACCTTATACCTGCTAGGGGAAGCCCCGGCGCTGCTCGCCTCGGGCCGATCCGCTCAGTCGCTGCCCGCGGCGCTTCCCTTACCCTGGCCGACTACCGGGCGCTGGCCCAGCGACCCAACCTGCGCCAGCTAGCACTGAATACCCGCACGGACTCGGTGCAGATTGCCCTGGCGCGCAGCGCCTGACGGCCCCAGGTGAATGCCAGCGCCAGTGCCTTGCTGCTCGATCTATCACCAAGGACGATGTAGCGGACCTCCAAGCCATACGACAGCATAGGAATCTAATTGCTCATAACCCGGTCCGACTATTAGTTGACGATGCCATTGATGTAAACAATGTGTTGCTTAGGAAAGCCCATCATCTGTTGAATAAAATAGATAAATGTTGGATTCTAGAAATTGAAATATCTATCAGCGGTGAGTACGATGCAGACCATGGCATTGATGAAACGCAGGTAGATTCTGGAATGACTTTATTGCTTAAGTACTTCATGGAAGTAGCAGCTGAGGAAGTTGCGCCAAATACCAACCCCGAAGAAGCCTAACTACTTGTGGGTCTAGTGCAGGAAGTAACGGTACCCTGTTAAGTTAAAGTAATCGGGCTCATGTATCATCAAGGTAGAGATAGTTGGTTGATACTCCCATCGGTTAAATAAGTGTATCAACGCCCGTTCGGCCCTAGCTAGTTTGCCGTGCTGGTCTTCATAGCAAGCCAAAATGATTTGGTCAGGGTAGATTTCTTTGGCGACCTCAACCAAGCCGCGTAAGGACTTGTTGTTATCGGCGGAGAAGGCCGCGCTGTTGTGCTTCGCCTCACCAATGATAAACTGCCCATCTACCATCGCAGCAATATCCAGCTCCGCGCAAGGCCTGTTTGAGTGATGGTTGTCGTATAAGTTTACTTGCGGGCTAAAGCCGAATGACTTGCGGGCATGTCTGTACAGATAGGCCAACGTGCGCATGACGGTCAGGTTGCCATCGCGCATAGTACGTGACTGGAACATGTTGTTTTTGACCACGTTGTTGAGCTTGTAGGCAAATGGCTGCTCCACCGGAAAGGCAAAATCGCGCAGGCAGCCGTTACACTGAACTGCTTCCGCTGCACCTTTAAGCGGATACCAGAAAATGGAGGAACAGTGGGAGCATTTTAATTTGAATCCGGGTAACAGTGCCCCGTAACCGCACAATTCCTGCACCGTTCGCTTAAGACCCAACCTCAGATTTTCCTCATTCTGAAATGTAGCGCCACGGTCTCCCAATACAATCCCCCGCTGCGGTAGCACGGTTCGGCATGCAGCAACGAGTTCATCAAAAAGAATAGCATCGCCGGCCAGCGCCTCGCTGGAACAAAGCTTTTCGAATGTATCGACCCAGAATTTATCATCAAAGAAGTCTTCTATCAGCGTGAAATCCTGGTTAAAAATGCTGATGAAAGCAGCGAGTCGGTTACTACTGTCGTGTGGCCCTTGGTCCAGGAATCTAGAATGCGTCAGCTGACCGTGCCGTACCGGTAGTGCAACAAGTTGACGTAGCTGCTGCGGGAACGTGGGTAGCTCAATGGTGGCATCGGCCGGCCCATTGCCTTGGCTTGGCACTACAATGGATAATTCACGACCCAGGTTTACCCGCCCGGTGAAGGCCTTGACGACAAAGCCGGTTCCGGTAGTGAGGGGAAACATTAGCCTGTTCCGGTGGTCGGCTGTACGCTGGGTTATTTCCAAGTCCACGGCCCAATACTGCGGATAAAAGCTGAGCCGATTCGAAAAGCTGGGTGTGGGGAGCCGCAGTAAGCCCCCTTCTGTAATTAGCGTCTGTGTAAGGGGCTACTCCCTGCTCTTGTGCGTCCGGTGGCCCGCAGCATCTTGGATGGCAAACGGAAATTCGGAGATGGCGCGGTAACGAAATTGACGGTGAAAAGCAATGGGGCGCAGTATCCTCACCAACAGGTCATTTACCTCCTCTTCACTAAGAGAAAAGGACACTACCTGAATGGGAAGGTCCCAACTACTTAGGTCGTGGAGTACACCGCCGAAGAATTGGTCTTGGCCTAAGCTGGTCAATTCATCAACCGTGCAGTACAGCACGTTCCGGCATTCAAAAAGCTGCCGGTTCCAAAAGTAAAGCAGGTCTGTGAGGGATTCCTTATTCCTAGCCACGACCAATTCCGTCAGGTTGCTCGCCTGATAAGTGTGGGGTCGCAGAATAACAGTTTGCAGGTTTCGGCAGGCTAGCTGAGACCGCAGCACGGGTTTTTGCTGATGAATAAGTTGGTTAAGAGTAGCGAAGTTTTCGGTTGTTACTTCTAGGGTAGGCCGCTGCCTAGCTATCTCGTCATCACCGACATAGTTCGACGTCACCAGCCCAAAATTGAGTTTATAAAAATCCAGCAGTGGGCTTTGCAGGTTGCTGATTCCAGCAGCAACCAGTACAGGAATTGCGGGATCGACCTCTGAGAGTAGGTGATAGGCATACACACCGTGCCATTCTCGACTACTGCCTTTTTCGTCGAGTTCAAAGTAGCCCACCGGGTTGAAGCAGCGCAGTTGTTTGATGACCTCAACGTCTATGCCAGCCGAATACAGGACATAGTCGGGGTCATAGTGAGAAATCAGCGACACGTAGCCGGCCGGAATGATATTATCGTGAACCGGGATGATGGGTGTATACCGTCCACCCCAGTTTCGCTGGCAGTTGAGAAGTAGTGAGAAGAGTCCTTCGTAAGAGTAGTTGCTGCTGATAAAGCAGACGTAGCGCAAGTGACGCACCTGGGCAGTCAACTGGTATTGATTCATGGTAGTTGATTATAGCGGGCAACATACAAGTTTCCTAGCACCTTGTTAGGGGCACAGGATGTATGATTTTTGGAATAAGTGCTTCTCTTCCCCGGCTAGTAAACTCTACTTGGCAATTAGTAATGTCTTTGAAACCTGCGTGCGTTATTTCAAATGCATAAGGTATGATAAGTAAACCTTATCATACCTTAAAAGCGTGTCTGCAGAAAAAAGGAATCTGGACGATAATTAAGACTTATCGCTACTAGCAGCAGGCTGCGTGCTAGGTGAAAGAAGATGACTTCGCCAGTGGCTCGAAGGCTTGCCCGAGAAGATGCAGCTGGTCATGGAAGGCGCTAGATTCAAAGCGAGCAAGAATAGCCTGCCGCTCCGGCAGCACGCCCTCGAGCACCTCAACCTTGGGTATGACGCGTCCCTGCAGGCAATCTTGTTGCCCGAAGATTGGGCCTACCAGCAGCAACTTGCTCAGCCGCTTGCGTCAGCGAGCAAAGGCCAGTAGCGCAATCTATTCCGAAGGTATACTACGGGAGGATGGCTGATTGGCTTTTGCCAAAAATAGATGGACAGCCTCGACTTCATTACCCTAAAAATGCCTCCCATCAGCTGTTGTTACGTTTTTTAGACGGTGGATTGAAGGATGTAACACGTGAATTGCCTACACGAGCAGTAGAGGAGTGTAAACACTTCTCACTTAGTGTACTGTCCGTTGTTATCGTTGAGACTTTCCGCGTCTATACTTGAGGTATTGTAGTACCAACCCACCAACGGCACAAAAACTTTTTACCAAACCCGTTACCTGCTCAGGTGAAAGATTTAAAAGAAGTTGCTGGGCGTGACCAGCGAATTGGGTAAGATCTTGCATTCGTGCAACAAGCCAGGGATGTATGCCGGCTGTGTTGCCACAAAGAGCGGGTGCAAACTATGCGGAACCTTGCGGCCGCATAAATCCGCATTACTCCGCACTAATCTGCAGCGGGCAGCAGATCCAGCGTTCGGTCGCGAAACTGCTCAGCCTCACTCCCACGCTTACCAACACCAGCTTGTACCGCCCGCTCTCCTACTACGGCACCAAAGTGCTCACGGAAGGCGCGTTGGATAGCAGCCTTGTTGTTCCGCAGCCGTGGCGGCTTAGCATCAAGCAGACCGTGAATAACGCCTACCCACGCACCAGGAGTAGCTGCTGGCATGGCACGGCCATCTATAGCCACCAACCCCAATTTTTGCAATAATCCGCGGAGTTGGTCTACTGTGTAGTTTAGCAACAGCGGTTCAAAAAGGTGATATGATACCAAGGGCGGCGCTAAGTCGACGCATGAAGACTTAGCCCCAGATGAGTTTAGCAATTGCAGAACTTGCAAGCTGTCACGGTAACTTGCAATCTTATCCATCCAATACTCCGCTTCTCTTCCATTCTGATATTCACTAGGATATGCGTGGCTTGGATTCCCTTCCATCAAATCGACAGCTAACCTGACGCCATTCATCTTTTCTTGCTCAGCATAGACTCGTAACTCCGACTTTTGATAAGGAGAAAGCTCCTCTACCAAGGCGGGGTGCTGCAATGCTTTTAGGTAAAGGCTATGCAAAGCGGCTGGGGTCAACAAAGGACTATCTACAGAGGATTCCTGCTGTTCTGTTCGTGATGATGACGATAGGGAGTTGAGTTCACTAGCATTTACTACGATGTTGCCGGCAGCACCAGCAGCATCAAGTGCGGCCAGAATGCGATCAATGCAGGCTAAAGTATCCGTATGTTCTGTGATATTGATCACCCGTCCTTCCTGTTGTGCCAACTCGAGCCGCTCCTTCACGTCTTGCTGACGTCGCAGTATCCTTGGGCGCTCGTCCAGTCCCCAGAAAGGCCAGTTTTCGGGTTGGAGTTCGGCTATCCTCAGCTTGGCTCGAAATGAAGATAGTAAACCACCAGGGCGTTCCAGCATCTTTTGTACATCAGCGCTGAGGTGTTGACTGATATACGTGGGAAGCCGCTCCACAAAGGAAGCCCAGGCATAAAATCCTCTTGAGCGATATTGCTCAAAAGCATTGCGAAGTGTATAGGCTACGTCATGGGGTGGCAGCTTCGCGCAAACACTCAGTAATTCTGTGAAATAAGCGTGGCTGTGCGCTACATCGTCAGGCAAGAGTTCAATAGTTATAGGCGGGGCACCTAAAGCAGCAGGATATAACTTCTCCATTTCAGACTTGTATAGTTCGCAAAGCGCTAAGTTCCAAAATTTTATTTCTAGACATTGTCCGACGTTTAGGCTCTGCATCTTGAAAGGATTCGCTAAATCATTAGCATACTGAGCAGCCTTTTTGATGTGGTTATCAAGTGCTTCCTTGCAGTATTTCCTAAACCCATCTCTTGTATTCCCTTGGCGCTGTATTGCAATCTCTGCCCATATCCTTGGCAGTCCGCTTTGTATACGCGTAGGTATCGGGCAATGCTTGCACAGTTCAGATAGGGAGGAAATATTCTCCTTAGAAGTACAATATCGATATAAATCAGCGTCTTCCGTGTCGGGCTTTACTGGTGTCATAGTATGCCAATTTTTAGATTGCTCCTCTTTATACGGGATGAACCTTACGGCTCAAAGCCTCAGCCGTGCTATTAACATAGCATTTGAAACTGTTCCAACTCCAGTGCCCACTGATCTTCATTACAAACTCCCGCCGCAGCCCGCGCGAGGGCCAATGTGGCGAAGACGATAACTGCTAGTTGGCCATTGGCTCGCTTTTAATCAACCTAGGTAAATGCTGCCAGAACGTTTGAGCCGTTGCTGATGCAAGCTTTGGCTCGACTAGCACCACCGCCGCAGAAAATGCTACAACATTCCTATAGGTAAGTAGATGACTCCTGCTTAGATTGTGGTTCGTTCTACATTACGCTGTAGCTATCATGGATTCCAGTAGCTGGATTGGTCTACTATTCTTTTCAGGTATTATCCTTCTCTGTGCCGTTCGCGCCAAACAACGAAACCGCTCTGTCCTGGGCTGGGCCTTATTCGCTTTCTTCCTCTGGCCCGTTGCCTTAATAGCTACCTGGTTTGTAGGCTCTAAAAAGCGTAAAATTGCTCTTGCGCCACCTTTGGCCCCGAATACGCCGGGTTTTACATTAGCCCAATCGTCACCAACAACGCCAGCACCCACGGTGGCATTGCAAGCTGCCCCTGCTGCCAATCATTCAGCTCGACCCAGCAGCTCAGTACCACCACAGCCCCAACCGGTGGCCATCCCAATCAAATCTGTGGACCCGTCTCGCACAACCGATGAATCCATTGTTGATGTTACGGGTCTTCAAGTAGGCCTACGCATTGAGCGTTCCACACCAACAACGCCGGCTCCGCAGCATCCTGGTGAGACGTCGTCGTATACGTTGCCCGACTACGGATACGAATTGCCACGGCTGGGCAAGCAGTATCGCAAGAAGCTCCAGCTCAGCAAGCAAGAGGAAGATTGGCTCAACAAGTTCTGGAACCCAAGCAATGTCTTTTTAGCTATCGAAGGCTGCTGCATAGCCACCGCCCGACTGTATGTGCGGGTTCTTGCCCAGTTGGAGCAGGAGTTGCGCGCTCAGCAATCCTCCTTAGAACAGGTAGTCACTTGGTGCCAGGGCGAAAGCATTCGGCTCCGCAAAGCTGCGGTGCGGACTGCTGGCTATACGTGGAGCAAATACGACGAACAGTACCAACGTGAGCAAACCGAGGCCATCGTGTATTCCACCCTGTTTCGTCGGTGCGAAAACGCCGTACGCGAAGTATACGCCAACAAACGGAAGTTAGCCGCCGAGTTCTCGGGCCTAGACGGGGCGCTTGGCCAACAGATAGAAGAGCAATTGGGGCAGCCTATGGCACGCATCCTCCCGACATTGGTCAGCTCGATTGAGGCAACGGATGAGGCAATGGACATCGCTCTAAACCTGCAAAACACCACGCGCTGGAAAGGGCAGTTCGAGCTACTTGCCGCCGGCCTGTCGCCTATGTCCGCCTCCGCCTTTGTCCACGGCGTGTACGAGCTCGGTCGGCGCAACGCGCGCAACCCAGCCGTCGAAAATATCTATTACGAAGCATCCAAACACATCGCGAAATACGACCGGGAAGAGGCTTTGCGACTCTACGTACACTATGTTTACCACGACCTGCACTCGGCCACGGTAAACAACAAGCAACTGACCAAGACTATCCAAAATAGCTTGTTTTCCCAACCGGAACACTTGCAGCGCTTTGAGGCGATAATTCAGCAACTGGTTGCGACCAATAACCTGGAAGAAGCACTGGCACAGGTACCAGGCGTCTACGCGAAGCAGCGTAAGCGCATTGAGTTGGACCTGGGAGCTATTCAGCACGTGCAACACCAACACGCTGGCACCGTCGAACTGCTCAACGAATACCTGCAGGACGAACCGGAGCCCATACTCGGCGACGGACCAGTTGCTGCGCAGACACCTTCGTCTCCCACTCCCGAATTGGAGGAAGTGCAGCTGGTAGTCAGCGCACCGTCGACTGCAGCAGTTGCGGGTGATTTTCCGGCTGAGTTGGGCTTGTCGGCTTCCCAGCAATTGCTGCTCACCTTGTTTGCCCAGCAGAATCTGACGGTGCCCCAGGCCGAGGTCGAAGCCTTCGCGCGCCAACACGGTGCCCTACGCAACCAACTCATCGACAGCATCAACGAACTGTGCTACGAGCGCTTAGACGACGTGCTGATCGAAGAGGACGGCGATGCCTACACCATTTACGATTCCTACTACCAGCAACTGACTGCCCCATGCTAGAGAACCTCAAGCCCAAAGAAGCCACGGCCATTGTCAACTCGCTGCTCGGCGGCGTGGTGCCCAAGCTGGGCGTGCAACACATCACCGTGGGCCGCTCCCCCGAGGTCGAGGCCTTCGTGCACGCGCTGGATGACGTAAAAAATGGACACAGCCTAGTCAAGTTCTGGATCGGCGATTTTGGGGCAGGCAAGTCTTTCATGCTGCACCTGCTCAACACAGTGGCGCTCAAGCAGAAGTTTGTGGTGGCCAACGCCGACTTTACGCCCGACAACCGACTCTACGCCAACGACGGCAAAGCTGTGGCGCTCTACGCGGCCATCATGGACAACATCGCCATCCAAACCAAACCGGAAGGCGGGGCGCTAGCCACGCTGCTGGAGAAGTGGATCGAGCAGGTCATCGCCAAAACCGCGCAAACCCACGGCATTTCACTGACCGATATCCGGCAGCCTACGCACCTGCCGCTCATCCAGACGGCCATCATGCAAACTATCCAGGAGTTGACGGACGTGGGCGGCTTTGACTTTGGGATGGTCGTCCTCAAGTACTACGAGGGCTACGTGACCGGTGACGAACAGCTGCGCCGCAACGCGCTCAAGTGGCTCAAGGGCGAGTACCGCACCAAGACGGAGGCCCGGCAGGATCTGGGGGTGCGCGAAATCATCCACGACCTGAACTACTACGACATGCTGAAGAACTTTTGCCGGTTGTTCGTGAGCATGGGTTACAGCGGGTTCATGATCAACCTCGACGAGGCCATCAATCTCTACAAAATCTCCACCGCCGCCATGCGGGAGAAAAACTACGAGAAGATTCTGACCATCTACAATGACTGCTTCCAGGGCAAAATCAACCACCTCTTCCTCAACTTCGCCGGTACCCGTGACGTGCTGGAAAATGAACGTCGCGGCCTATTCAGCTACCAGGCCCTGAAGTCGCGCCTGGAAACAAATAAGTTTGAAACCGCCGGCGTGCGCGACTTTGCCCAGCCCGTCATTCGGCTGCGGCCACTCACACACAACGAAGTGTTCGTGTTGCTGCAGAAGCTAAGGGCCATCTTCGACTTCAACTACAAAACGCAGGTACCAGTCTCCGACACTGACATCCAAGCCTTCATGGAGGAGATGTTCAATAAGCCCGGCGCCAGCGAGTTTCTGACCCCGCGCGAAGTCATCCGCGACTTCCTTAACATCCTGAGCCTGCTGCGCCAGAACCCCGGCCTGGACAAGCAGCAGCTTTTCGGCGACATCCAGATCCGCGACGAGCGCCCGAACGAGTCGGCCGTTGATGCGTTGGTGGATAGCATCGAAATCCTCTGATTCCGATGAGCTTTGAATTGCTGGCGGAGCCCGTCCGCCGCTTTGTTCGCGACCAGCGCTGGGAGTCGCTGCGCCCCATCCAGGCGGCAGCCATCCAGCACATTATGGCTACGGACGATCATTACATCCTAGCTTCGCGCACGGCCTCCGGTAAAACGGAGGCTGCCTTTTTGCCCATCCTCTCGAAGGTGAACTTCCGGCAGCCTGGTGTGCAGGTGCTCTACATCTCCCCGCTCATCGCCCTGATCAACGACCAGTTCCAGCGCGTCGAACAGCTGTGTCGGTACCTGGACGTCAAGGTCACCAAGTGGCATGGCGAAGCCAGCCGCACTGCCAAGAAGCATCTGGTGCAGCAGCCCGAAGGCATCGTGCTCATTACGCCGGAGTCACTGGAAGCCATGTTCGTCAACGCGCCCTACCACGTCAAGGCGCTGTTTGCGGGTTTACACTACGTGGTCATTGACGAGATTCACTCATTTCTGGGCACAGACCGGGGCCTGCACCTGCAATCGTTGTTGGCCCGCCTGCGTGGGGTGAATACCCATTCATTTTCCGTGGTGGGCTTATCGGCCACCATCGGCGACTATGCCGAAGCCAAGCGCTTTACCGGGGAGCCGAGTCGCACAAAAGTGCTGCTGGACCGCGCCGGCAAGGAAATAGCGGCCCACTTCCGGTACTTCTCCGACGAGGAAACCGGGGGGGAGCTGCCGCTTGCTTTGCTCAAAGACCTCTACAAGCAAACCGCAGCCAGCAAAGTCCTGATCTTTCCCAACAGCCGCGGCCTGGCGGAAGTCATTGCCGTGAAGCTGCGCCAGATTGCTGAGCGAGTCGGCGGGCATACCCACTATTTCTCGCACCATTCCTCCGTAGATAAGGAAGTGCGCGAGTACGTGGAGCACTTTGCCAAACACAACCAACGGCAGCCATTTTGCATCGCCTGCACCTCTACACTGGAACTAGGCATTGACATCGGCTCAGTGGAGCAAGTCGTGCAGATCAACGCGGCCCATTCCATCGCTTCGTTAATCCAGCGCGTGGGCCGTAGCGGCCGCCGCAACGACGAGCAGAGCCAACTCGTGCTGTACGCCACGAACCCCTGGAGCCTGCTGCATTCGCTGGCCTGCTGGCAGCTCTACCGGGAAGGGTTCGTGGAACCCTTGCGCATGGCCCGGCTGCCGTACGACTTGCTGCTACACCAAGCCCTGTCCATCACCAAAGAACGCTCGGGCTGTTCCCGCACAGTATTGGTGCAGTTGCTGCAGGCCAACATGGCCTTCGCTGATATCCCAGTTGAACACACGGAGGCAGTACTCGACGAACTGCTGCGCCGCGACTGGCTGGAAGCCCTGCCGGGGGAGCTGATCATCGGCGTAGAGGGCGAGTTCGTGGTGAACTCCCGCGACTTCTACAGCGTGTTCCGCACCGAGCCAGCGTTCAAGGTGGTGCACGCAGGAAAAACTGTGGGCGAGATTCCATTTTCGCCGCAGGTACAGGAAGGCGAAAACATGCTGCTGGCGGCCCGCATTTGGAAGATCCTGTACGTGGACATGTCAGCGAAACGTATCGAGGTGGCCCCGGCTAACGACGGCAAACGGCCCAAATTCTTCGGTGGCGGCGGGGTAGTGCATGCCTGCATTCGCGAACGCATGTTGCAACTGTTGGTCAGCAGTAGCCAGCACGCAGAAATGGACCCCACCAGCCAGGAAGCGTTACGCACCTTGCGGCAGGAGTTCGCCTGCTTTACCTTGCCTCCCGAACCCATACATGCCCGGCCGGTGCGCGTCAAAGACGCGACTGTCACGTTCTACACCTTCGCTGGCACCAAGGTCAACCGCACCCTGGAATTCCTCCTGCAACGGTTGCAGGTGGGCTACACGGCCGACGAGGAAACCAGTAGCTTTGTGTTTACGCTCACGCCGGCGCTGCTGCGTGACTTGATAGAGCAGCTGCGCTTGTTTGCCGAGGACATCGACTTTCATCTAGAGGATGAATTAACTACCAACCCGGCCTTGCTAGATTTTGCAAAGTGGGGCGCAGCCCTACCGCTCACTTTGCAAGCTGCTGTTGTGAAAGAGAGGTACTTCGATGTGGAAGGCACCCTTGCTTTTCTTAACAAAACAGTCTTAGTGATGGCGCAAGAGGCATTTCAGCTTAGTCCATCAGCATAGGCACCTTGCGCATGGCAATCTTGGGTTCTTTGATCGTTTTCATCTCTTCGATGGGCTCACTCTTCTTCACCGAATACGTCTCGTCCTTATATATCTTGGTAACCACACAGGCTACGATGTTCACGTCCACGTTGATGGCGTCAATGGTGTTGTCGTTTTCGAGCTTCAGCGTTAGGGTACCTTGCTTTAAGGATGTCACTTGGCCAGACGCGGCAACGCTATTCCCCGCCACGGTGGTGAGTGCGTAGTTCTGCCCGTTGCGGCTAAATAAGACCGAGAACAGGCAGTTGTCCCCACTTGGCGGATTGCTAAACAGCGATACTCCCTCAATAGCTAACATGGCTAGCGCGCCGGTTCCACCCGTCGCCAGCCCTGCGGCTACGCCTGCCTTTACGGCGCCCTTGACGGTAGCCTTCTTGTTAGCGTCTTTATACCAGGCTTTTCCGGAGTCCCCTACCCCGAGGCTGTAGGCCCAGGACACTACTTCTGTCGTGCGATACGGCAACAACTGGTTGGGCTCCGCCACGTTCACTGGCAAGCTAAAGTTAATCAACGAGTAGTTTGGGTGGTCGAGGTTCATCTGGGAGTGCACCCACTCAACCCGGTTTAAGACGGGCATTATCGTAGTATCTACCCGGGCTAATACCCGCCGGGTTTTCGGCACCTCGTACTCCCGGTAGCCGGTAATGACTTTCTTAGTGTACACGTTGTAGGTCGTATCGGCCTGCTCCACCCACCGCACGGAGGTATTGAAGTCAGGCCGGCTGCCAGGTGCCAGCTGTCGCTGGATACGGATTTTGCACACCTTGCCCTTCAGCAGTGAGGCATTGACGAAATGGAATTTGTAGACACCTCGTTTGTAAACGGGGATGGTTTTGGCATGTACCTGGGTCACCTCGTAGTCCTCGTACTTCACGCTTCCCGAAGCCTCTTCCACAATAGAAATGGTTTTCAGTGGCTTACGATCAATTTCTTGAAAGCTATAGACAACTTGGTCACTGGCGTCAAACGAATAGTACAAGTCTTTCTCTTCGCCAGCTCTCAATCTGAGCGTCAGATCCGCGACGTCAAGCAATTGCTGCCCAAAACTCACTTGCATTGTGAAGCCGCATAAGAACGTAAGTAGAATTTTTTTCATATAGAAGAGTGGGGTAACTCAAGGGTTAGGCGTTCTATGCCGGTGGGTGCTCAACTACAGCATTGCTATTTGACAAACTGGCGCCAGTGCTCTTCGGAGAGAATACGAATGCCAGTGCCCTTGTCACGCAACTGCACAGCCTTTTCAATTTTGCGCCCGTGGCTGGTATTGATCCAATCGCGACTGGCAAATACGCCGATAACCAGGTAATCGGTAGCGCGAGTGGGAGACGAATCGGTGGGCTGCCCGCCCAGCGCATCAATGGCTTCAAATACAGCCGTGCGTGCCCCGTAGGCAAATTTGCCGGTTACTACCACTTGCTTGTCGCTGAACACCAGCGGGTGGGGTTGCGGTACACACAGCGGCAAGGCAGTCGACAACGTCTCCGCCTGGGGAGTGGGCGCTTGCATAAAGCCGCACAGCGTTTCCATCACTTCTTGCAGCTCCGCTCGCTCCTCAGCGTCACAGACACCGTCTTCGAAGATGCGCTCTACCCGGCTCAGTACAGCGGTCAGTGGCCAGACCGGTGTGTCGGCCGCGTGCTTGCGTACCCACTCGGCAAAGAAAATGGCTTCGCGCTCACTGACCTCGCCGTCGGCCAAGATGCCCGTGCAGATGCCCACGAGTTGGTCTACGGCTTTGGCCGTGTTATTAGCGCGGTTAAAGAGTTGCAGCGGCTGGCCGTGCAGGTCCAGCGGGTTGGGGTACGTACTCATCAGACAAAAGGAAAAAAGGATAGTGCAGAAATAAGTATACAGGAAGCACCTGTGCGGAGGCAGTGGCCCACTGAGGGGTAATCAAATGCATAGCGCGCGAGCGTGCCGCTACACTAAGAGGCGGTCCAAGACTTTGCGCACCGTCAGCTTCGTGGTTTGGGCAAAGTCCTTGCCCATGATCCAGGTGATGTAGCCCGGATCTGACTGGGTTACCGGCTGGCCGAAGTGCTTGCCGAAGTTCCAGACGATGATACCCTCCGCGTTGCGGATCATCTTGGCCGCCGGATCGATGCGGATGGCGCGCGAGCGGCCGTGGTGCACCCCGTCACCGAAGTCGCTTAGGCCGCTGGGGCAGAACAGCTCATCGGCGCATACCTGGTCACTGGTTTGTAGAAAATGAGATAATGGACCATGGGCTAACGCTTCGAGTAGGTCAAATGTCGCCGCCGTATCCGCCTCGGCGGTATGGGCCTGCGTGTGTTCACGACCTAGATATTGCGTCACCGCAGCGCCAAGGGTGCGCGGGTTTAGGATACGGTAGATGTCAGAAACGTCAATGACGGACGTGTCCCAGGAAGGAAAGTCTACTCCGACCAGCGCAAATTCTTCCGCCAGCAAAGGAACATCAAACCGCTTACCATTGAAGGTGCATAAGTCGCATCCAGACAAGTAGACCAATAAGCCCTTCGCTATCTGCTTAAAGGTGGGCTCCGCGGCCACATCCGCGTCGCTGATGCCATGCACAGCCGTGGCCGCGGCCGGAATAGGACGCCCCGGGTTCAACCGTCGAGTTTTGGTTTCACGGGTACCGTCAGCAAATATCTTCAGGATGGATATTTCAACGATTCGATCATTGACGGTATCTGTTCCCGTGGTTTCTAAATCGAAGACAACCAACGGCCGTACTAAGCGGAGCATAAAGTAGGATTAACTGCTTACATCACTATGTAGGCATTCTACAATGCTATCAAATTTTGGGGTAAATCCATAGAGCTATGGTCAACCTATTTTTAGCGACTCGCATCTATCAAAACCTCATGGGCCATGCCTTTACTTTGGAGATACTAATAGGTCCTTTTCCTCATACAGCTGAGTTCAGGCTTCTTATCTTAAGAATACCCTTTCCTGTACTTTGATTGCTGAACAAGTTTTCTGAACCGTTTTCAGCTGTTTCGTGAGCTATTTTCCTCCCCACCGCCCAGTGTCTGAGTTGTACAGGAAAAGGAGCTCAATTTTGAACCGACGCGGTAACACTTTAAAGAGCGAGCAAATCTTCTACCCGGTAGATGGACTGTTGTCTTTGACCGGCAGCCGTGCGGCCTCGACGGGCGCTGATGAAGGTGCTAGCACCTAGCTCGAAGGGTTCCAGTGCTTGCTCACCACAAAAGGATAGTCCCCTTCAGGATGCTGAACGACTCCCCTCAGCGAGTCGGCCTCGACGGTCACGTGGCGGACGGTGTGCCACCACTCCTTATTGTTGAAATCTTCGTTCGTATGATCGTGGTCGTACAGATTGGCCTTCGTGGCGTGCAGGTAGCCTATGTGCTGCTCAAATAGGATGCCTTGGGACTGATAAAGCGTCACCCAGGTCGTCAGGCTACCGCTGGACGGGTCGGTGTGCTTGGTCACCTCTACGCTGACGTCCGCGTCCCAATACTCGATATCACGCTGATGGAAGATCGCCCATACGAATAGCACGGGAATGAGCAGGGAAGTGAGCAACGACTGCCAATGAGCAAGGAGCCTACCCTTTCCAAAAATCAAGGCCAGCTTCACACGGAGTCCCGCGATAAACCCACTGCCCACGATGACAAAAGAAAAAAGCGTTGGGTAGCGAATACTCAGGTCCCAACTGCTACTGCTTATCAGGACGGTCACTAATACTAATGCTCCGCTCCCCCAGTGTGTCCATTGCAAAGGCCGCCGCACAGCCTCAGGGGAAAGGTAGCGGGGCAGGAAGTGGAGAAGGAACAGGTAGAGGCCGATGACGCCTCCAAACACAAAGAGTACAATCCACATGATGTCGCTTCGCTTCCACTCTGGGACGCCCCTCAAAGGTAACACGCTGCTTCATACTTGGGAGAGCATGAAAAAGGCAGGAGTTCAAGCAAACGGTGGTCTAAGCCGCTCGATTTAATGTAAGGTAACTTTTAGGACGGCTCTATTTCCTCTTCTTTTACTACACGATATTTCTATGCTGAAATGGTTCGGTATGCTCCTCCTGCTGGTCTCTTGTACGAAGAAGCCTCCTACACATTATGCTGTTGTATTAGCGAATGCCACCGTGCGGGAACAGCTTCTGACGTATATCCAACGCAATCCTATCGATTCGACTCAACTGTATTACCTAAAAGTAACTCAGCAGGACGATAGCACGCAAGTGGAAATGTCGTCCGTTGACGATCTAGAAACCGTGATACGCATCTTAGAGCCCTGTGATCTGGTGCAGCTGGGTGCCCATCAAGTGTTAGTGGTCGCAAGTGCGTGTGCTCAGAACCAGCGCTTGGACCTGAAAGCGCTTGCCAAGCAGCATACGCTACCTCTTAGTAACGATCGGGTGACACGGCGTATCCTACCTACTGGCGATACCGTCACCTTTCATGAGTGGACTATGTACCACCCACCGGTACTTAGGATCAAGCTGCATCTCAACAAAGTGATACGAGCTGGGGTCAGGTAGCATTTGAGCGTTCACTTAAACGGTCGTGGCTGTTGCAGAAGTCTCTGGACAGTTCAAAACCGGCACTGGAAACGATAATTTATCTGTAAAAGGCTGTTGGAGAGCTTTTGCAGCGGGTACTGGTTCCTGAAACCCTCGCTTATTAGGGCCGCACCGAGTTCTGCAACAGCCACGGTCGAATTGCTGAACAATTGAGTCCGGTACATTCCAACGAAAGGCAACTGGCCCCTACCCTATCTGGATATAGGGAGCCAGTTCGCGCGCCAGTGCATCGTCGCTGCTGGCCAGATGCGTAGCAATGGCAGCGCGCTCGGCGGCTGATTTGTTCTGGCTGACTTTCTGTTGGCCCTGCAGGTGGGTTACTTCTATCTCAAAGGCCACAATACCCCGGAACATACCGGCTTTATACGCGGCGGGCAAACTGTCCCATTGTCCCTGATAGCTCGGCTCATACGTGGCAATGAGCTGCTGTAGGGCCTGAGTCGTGTCTGCTTCGCTCTCCAGCAGGCGTACCTGACCGTAGGCGTGTACGGCCAGGTAATCCCAGGTTGGTACACTTTCCCGCTTTTCATAAAGAGTGGGTGAAATGTACGCGTGCGGCTCAGCAAAGATGACCAACACCTCTTGTCCTGCCCAGGAGCGCCATTGGGGATTGGCCCGGGCCAGGTGCGCGGTAAGACGTAGCTGTGCGCCGTCGGAAAGGATGCTAAAGGGCAGGTGCGTGGCCACGGGCAGGCCTTGGTCGACACTGATCAGGGTCGCAAAGCTGTAACGTTGGAGGAAGGCAACCAGGGATGGGTGGTCAGCAAACTCGAAACCGGCTGGTATATACATGTGACAGAGCGCCCATTAGGTGATGGTTAAGGACTGCGGCAGCGTGCCTGATCGCGCATCCTTTAGCTTAAATATAGGTGTGACACTCTAGATAATGCTGTTTCTTCAGTAGAACAGCACTTTCTTGCTACATCAGTCAACACAATTTTATTTGTAGCCGGCACTTGCTTAGATGTGAACGCGCAACTAGTTTTACAACTAGGTTTGCAACTCTGCTCAGTTCAATATTGACAACATGATCTACACAGTAGGCGGTATCAAGGGGGGTAGTGGTAAAACCACTGTCGCCACGAATCTAACGGTGTACCTGCTGCGGCAAGGACGCGACGTAATTCTGATCGATGCCGACGATCAGGAGTCAGCAACGGACTTCACTTCGTTTCGCCATCAGACTCTCGATGGCGACTTAGGGTATACAGCGGTAAAGGTTACCGGCCGGGAGTTGAATGCCCAGGTGCAGCGCCTGGCTACTAAGTGTGACGACATTGTTATCGATACAGGTGGACGGGATACGGTAAGCCAACGCTCGGCCTTGACAATATCTCACGTGTACCTAGTACCCTTTGCTCCCCGGTCACTGGATATCTGGACTCTGCGCAAAGTGGAAAATCTGATTGCGGAGGTAACGCCTTTCAACCCGTCGTTGCGTTGCTTAACCTTCATCAATAAGGCAGATGCACGTGGCACCTATAAGGAGGAAGCCGCGGAACTGCTTCGCAGCTCGGAGTACTTGCAGTTTCTGGAGACGGCTATGGGTAACCGGATTTCGTTTGGCAATGCCGCTGCCGCTGGCCTGGGCGTGTTGGAACTAAAGCCTGGTGACGAGAAAGCAATAGCTGAAGTCAATGACTTGTGTAGCACTGTAGTAATGGCGGCGAAAGCAACTAATACGACAAGCAAAACCACAACTTGATTTGCAACTAGAATTGCTTGTCTAAATAGAAGCTAGTTAACAACCTGATTCATGAAAAAACCAAAGCTCGGCCTCCCTCCTACTCCCCCTGTGTCACTCGTAAATCCGGCGATGCAGGAAATGATTGACAAAGGTGGGTCTGTTCTGGAAAAGCCTGCTGCCACTCCGGCCAAACCAGAACCGGAAGAGGATAAGCTGAAGTCTTTCACCTTCAAAATCTATGAGAGTGAGCTGGCGCAGATCCGCGCTATCCAGGATAGCTTGCCCAAGCGTGATCGGATCTCTATTCACGATTTTGTCGTGTCGGCGGTGAAGGAGAAGATCGAGAAGGAAAGGAAATCTCGCAACCAAAAATAGTTGTAGTCTAGGTTGTAATTTTAGTTGTAAAATTCAACTTAAATAAGTCCTTTTTGTAGCAGCTGGGGATAAAATTACGCTAAGCTTTTACGGCCAGTTGAGTTAGTAGCTCAGCGTGGCCTGCAGGTGCTTGGCCTTAGTTAAACGTTTGGTCCAAAGGTTACATGGGTGGCCTAGGGTTATCCGTTTTCCACTCGACGTTTAACTGAACAGGGTTAATCTCTAGTCCGACTACAAGTCCATAAGCCCGAGCTGCGTCAGTACTTGGGGCCGCATCAGCTTGCTGATGGGTACCTGGTGCTGGCGCAGCCGCAGCACGTTGCCTTCCAGGAAGTCCACGTGCTGCAGGGCTACCAAGTACGACTTGTGCGTTTGCACGAAAGTGCTGACGGGTAGGCGGGCCAGCAGCGCCTTCAAGGTAGAGTGCGTGATGATTTTGCGCTCGGCTGTGTAGATGGTGACGTAGTTTTCCAGCGCCTCCACGAAGAGGATGTCGGCAAACACCACTTTCTCCAGCCGGCCGTCAGCCTTCACGAAGAAGTAGCCGGGATTGGCCTCGGGTTGAATACGCAGCCGAAAGTAATCGTAGGCCTTCCCCGCGGCACGCACAAACCGCTCGAAGGAAATCGGCTTAACCAGGTAGTCGAGCACGTCGAGCTCGTAGCCCGCCAACGCGTACTGTTCGTAGGCCGTGGTGAAAATGATTTGCGGGTGCGGGCCGGGTGCCTGGCGCAGGAACTCCAACCCGCTCAGCTGGGGCATTTCGATGTCGAGGAATACCAGGTCAATGGGTTGGCGACGCAGATGTTCACCCAGTTCCAGCGCATCGGCGCACAGGCCGCGCAGCTCCAAAAAGGCCAGCTGCTCCACGTAGCGTTGCAGGCCTTTGCGGGCGAAGGGTTCGTCGTCGGTGATCAGACAGCGCAAGGGACGGTTCATGCGGGCAACAGGGCGAGGGTGAGCGAAGCCGTAAAAGACGTAGGCTGCGGCTCGACCCGCAGCTGGTGGCGCTGTGGGTAAAGCAGCTGTAAGCGGCGGCGTAAGTTATCCAAGCCAATGCCGCTAGGGCACACGGCGCGGGGGCTGGCGGCTACGGAGTTGCACACCCGGAACTCCAGCGTGTCGGCAGTTAGCGTAGCCCGCACGTCGATTTCGTAGGCCCCGCCCACGTACTTGAACGCATTTTCCAGCAAGGGCAGCAGCAGCAGAGGGTACAGGCGCTGCTCGCACAGCTGTGGGGCCACTGCTACGTGCAGCCGCAGCTTCTCCGAGTTGCGTACCCGCTGCAGTTCCAAGTAGCTGCGCAGGTACTGCAACTCCTGCCGGATGGGCACAGGCTGCTGCTGGTCGTAGAGCTGGTAGCGGAGCAGGTCGGCCAGTTGCTCCACGCTGCGCTTAGCGGCGGCTACGTCCTCGTCCATCTGAAAGTATACCGTGTTCAACGCGTTGAACAGAAAGTGTGGGTGGTACTGCGCCCGTAAGAACTTAAGCTCGGTAAGGGCCTGCTCGCGAGCGGCACGCTCCAGCTGCAGCTGCTGGCTGAGCGCGGTGCGTAGGTAGTGGCGGCTGCGCAGCACGCCATAGTACATCAGCACGTAGAGAAGCGGCACGGTGTTGATGGCCGCAAAGTCGGCCCATGAGAGGCCATCGTCGGTCAGGGCTGCCAACGGGGTAAAAACCAGGTTGACCATCAGCTCCGTGACAGCCGCTACGGCCAGCAGCTCACGCCCCAGCACCGCGTGGTCGGCAGCTGGCCCAGCCTCTGGATGAAAGGAATGCAGCAAGCGCCGGCAGGCGGCAAGCAGCCCATACCCCAGCCCCACGCTAACAGCCATTTCCAGCAAGTTCAGCGCCCAAGACCGCTCCCAGAAGCGGAACCCTGATACCGTGTCGTTCAGCAGCCGCAAGGTACCATACCCCAGCAAGCCAAAGCCGGCCGGCAGCAGGTAGCGGCGCAGGGCAGGTAGATACTTCACGGGGCAAAATTAAGCGGTGAGCAGCACTTCTTGCGTTATTGGAGCCAACGGTTCAGATAGCGAAGGCCGATTCGACTGCTTTGCCAGGGGCTTCATGCCGAACAGGAACCGTAGTGGGGCGAACGGCTGCACCAACAGGTGAAAGATACCCATGGACACGAGCAAGGTAGTACTTACCAGGAACAGGTACTTGCCCAGAATGCTCTCGTGCTGTACCTGCACCACGTAGTAGGCCAGCACCACGATCACCGTTTGGTGCACGATGTAGAAGGGATAGGCGGCCTGGTTGAAGTAGACCAGCGTAGCGTGTGGGCGCTGCAGGTAGCGCTTCCCGTAGCCGATGAAGGCCAGCACCAAACTCCAAGCAATGGCCGGGGTAAAAATCGGCGGGAAACCGGCAGGGAGTTCCACGTCGTTCCAGCGCAGGTAGTTGAATACCAGCAGCAGCACGAAGCCGATAGTGAGCGAGGGCCGTCGCAGCCGTTCCAGTCGGTCGAGCAAGGCGGGCTGGGCAGCGCACAGGAAACCCACCAACACAAACAGCAGCCAGTAGACGAAGTAGCCGCCGTCGTGCACCAGGTCGTTGGTTTGGGGCAGGGCGCGGGAGGTAGCGGCGTACCACAGGATGCCGGGCAGCGCCAGCCAGTACACCCGGTAGCCCCGCGCCTGGTGTCTCAGCCAAGCTCGGAACCCAGCGCTGCGCGGGCTGGCCAGCCAGGCAAACACCGGGGCAAAGAGGACGTCGTAGGCCAGCAGGTAGGCCACAAACCAGAGGTGGTGCCAGCTCAAGTTGCCGGCCGGGTAGGGGCCGGTGGTGAAGATGCTTGGGTAAAAGTCCCAGAAGTTACCCAGGAAGCCCTGTGTGAGCCGCTCCATGTAAACCTGCGGGGGTACCACCACCAGCATGCCGAACAGCAGCGGCACCAGCAGCCGCCGCAGCCGCAGCCCCACGAAGCGGCCGGCCGAGCGCCGCCGCAGCATGTAATAGCTCACCGCGCCCGACACGAAAAACAGTAGTGGCATGCGAAACAGATGCAGGAACACGACCAGCTCCATCAGCAGGTTAGTACTTTCCGGGTTGCGGATGTGCCACTGCTCTTCGGCGGCAAAGGGCATCGCGCAGTGAAATACTAGCACACCGGCAATGCACAGCAGGCGCAGCCAGTCGAGGTAGGGTTGGCGGGGAGTTGGTTCCATGGGCTTGAAGTCAGCGGTGCAAGGTCTTTCTGCCAAAGGAACTCCAACTACTTGTCGGCCAGAAAATGATTTGACCACCGGGCTGAAATCGGTGACCAGCGGCGCTGTAGAGTATTGGTGGAAGCAGCGGCTGTGGTGGTATTTCCCAAGGCCTTCTTGGCTGTCTAGTGGTTCGAAGTTGCTGTAAAACAGCTACAGGGGCTACAATGTCCTACTCGGACTTAACGAAATTTTTAGACGGGTTGTAGCGATAGCCTCTAAGGCGAGTTTGATTTCTTTGATGAAGCCTGATAGGTGTGCTGCAATTCGACTTGGAAACTCTACTTACCATTGAGTGGGATGCCGCCACCATAAAGCCGCCCATGTAACCTTTGGACCAAACGTTTAACTAAGGCCAAGCACCTGCAGGCCACGCTGAGCTACTAACTCAACTGGCCGTAAAAGCTTAGCGTAATTTTATCCCCAGCTGCTACAAAAAGGACTTCCAGAAGCAGGGGTTAGTAGAGATAATATGCGGTGCTCAAGCCGCTGCGGCCCCTGTAGAAACCTTCTTTGATCTGCTTGATGCCGATTGGGAATACGACCATGTAGGGTTGCGCTAGGCGCGACTCAGCAAGCGTTCTTTTGCTCTGGAACTCGATAGGTACTAGTGCAGTAATTTCACCAACAGTGGATCCTGCCGAGTATATAAAGTGTGCTTTGACATCGAACTATATTCATAGCCTATCGTGTATGCCAGACCAGCGAAAAAACGGGTAATGCATTGTTTTTGAATGTCTTGAGATAGAATGTGTATCTTAATATACAACTTTTTTAACATCCTATTTTAGTTGTAGAATCAGTTGTTGTTTCACTTGCGTAACTGGTGCTCCAACGATTTTATATGTTGGGCCTGCATAAACACACGGAATTGGGTGAGGTCCTGGGTTTGCCGGCTTACTTCCAGCGCCGAGAAATAAGCGGCTTTATACTCCCGGAAGACGACGGTTAATGGCTGGCCATAATAGTGCTGGATGTAGTTCATGAGCAACCGGGAGGTACGTCCATTGCCATCGTTGAAGGGATGGATACTCACCAGTTGCTGGTGGGCATCAAACGCAAGGGTGAGCTGCTCCTGCAGCGTAGCTGCTTGCTTCATTTGTTCCCGCAACTGTTGGGTAAGCTGCTCCACGAGCGCCGGTACTTTCTGGGCGTTGGGGAAGGAACTGGCCCCTAGGATCGAAACCTTGTCCAACCGGAAATCTCCGCGGGCAGCATCGGTTGTGCCTAAAATACTATTGGTTTGCAGCCCCGTAGTGCGCATGACGGCCCCGGCTAACTCCTGCAGTAGGTGCACCGATGGAAGACGCCGCTCATCAGCCCACCGCAACGCCAGGTCCAGTGCCTGGGCGTGGTCGGCCAGCATGTCGTAACCATCCCAGGGAAGCCTGGGATCTACTTTGGCTTCATCACCTACCAGGAAGTCGAAGGCTGACTGTACCGTTACTCGAGAGCCCTCAATCATCGTCGAGTGGGCAGATACCAGCACGTGGTTGAGCTGTTGGCGCGACAGGCGTTCGGAGGCCTCTATCTGCTGCACCAGCGCCGTTAGGCGCTCAATTTCACTCCAACTCATGCCGCCATGGCTTGGCGCAGGCTCTCCACGTCGACTGTAGCCAAGGCTACTGGGTACTCCAGGCCGGAAACGTGAATGACCTGGTGGGCCCACGCGGCTAGGTCATGGGCATAGATCATGGGCTGATCCTGTGCATCATGGTACACAGTCTTGCCCTGCATAAAGGCTTCTACACTGGCGCGTAGCAGCGCCGGCACATCCTGTAGGGCTTTGTCCCGAGGATCGGTCAGAAGATGCGTCAGATAGGCTCTGAGCACGCGATAGGCCTCTTGGTCGTGTGGTGTCATGGCAGAGGAGGGGTAGAGTAGCTACTTTTGGCCGGGGTTTTGAGCCCCAGGACAGTTAACAGGAGCCCGGCGGGGTTCTTATCGGCTTTGATCTTATCAGTCTTCAGACGGTACATAAACTTGAACAGCTCATTTACGAGCCCATCATCGTTGATGATTTGGCTGATCAGCTTGGGACCTTTGATACTCAGTAACTTCAGATGCCGGTGCGCCATCGAATCTTGGTTTGCTTGGGAGACTCGTCGAAGCGAACCGGCTACTGATGGACTCCTTCGCCACGAAATTTAGGATGATTTGGCGGCGGACTTGGTCGCTCTGGGAGCTAAACCAAGTGCGGTAAGGAGGTAACCACCAGCATTCTTAGGTTTCACTATCTTCCCTGTCCGTAAGTCATAGCTGAACTTAAGTACAGCCCTAACCAATTTTGAACTACTGAGAATTTGGTGGCGTAGCTTTTCGTCGACAATGCGGACCTCATCAAGAATGCGTTCAGCATTGTCGTACTGTTCATGGTTAATGCCATCAGGTGCTAAAATAGCGGGCAGGTGATCGTTACTGAACTGAATCTGCAGCGCATATGGCTTAACAGATACTTTGAAGCCAATTTGATGAACGGCTCTTCCCAGTTTCTCTGTTACCAACTCGATCTCAATATCAGTATTCTCGTTAATCTGCTTGATCGCTGTATTTAATACGAATGTCTTAAAAGGGCCGAAAGTAGGATATTCTTCCTTTCCTTTTGTGATAAGACCTAACATGTGCTTGAAATCGCGCAGAGTCTGAAGAGGAGTAGCTCCTCTGTCTTTCCATTGGGAGCACAAAGGGTAAATCCGTTTAGCATACTTACTGGTAAGCTTCAGCGCGGCTTGTAATTCATAAGAAGTGAAGTTGTTCTTGAGATCGAATAGGAAGGGAAGTATATCCTCCGATAACTTCACTTCAATGATCCCTTGCCCGTGCAGATAGTCTACGGATTGAAACATCCAGAGCTGTTTGTAGCTGCCCTCAGTTTTAATCTCAAAGAGCCTTGAACCCATAGCAGCAGTAGCTTCCTGCAAATATTTATAGTTATAGCGCTTACCTGTGAGCGCAGACAATTCGGAGATTGAAAGAGTATAAGAGACGTTATCCTTAGTCGCCCGAAGCTTGGAAATCAGAAAAAACAGGAAATCCAACTGTAACTCTGAATACTCGTAACGAGCAGTTGTTAAAGCATTATGTTGACGAATATGAAGTGGCGATTTAACCACTGTCAGCGTTCCTGCCATCGTATAATGGATTAATTGTGTGACAATATAATCAAATTGTTAGTTGCCGCAAGCATACTAACAATAGGAACTGTTAGTGCTATCAAAAATACTAACAATTTGATACACGAACTCTAACAGTTCAACACACGAAACCTAACAGTTTGAATGTGATGCAATTAAATTTAATTGCATGAAGCTTTATATATCAACATTATATTGACAATGATTATGATGAATACGTGAAATACAGAACCCACCTGAGACTCATACTAGGGTGAAAATGGCTTTCAAACATTACACACGAACTCTAACAGTTCGACGCACGAAACCTAACAGTTAGCCCGATAAGCTATTAAAATTAATAGCTTATCGGGCTCTTAAACAGTGCTTTAGAGGACAAAATAATCCCGATTTAAGGAGGAAAGACTAATGTGGATGACTGAAATCGACCAACCTAACCAATTATCGACCATGTGTTAGTGTTTATAACCTTGCTAACAGTTAACACACGAAACCTAACAGTTCAACACACGAAACCTAACAGTTAACACACGAAACCTAACAGTTAACACACGAAACCTAACAGTTAACACACGAAACCTAACAGTTAACCATTGTAATGCATTGGAATACATGCAGTTAGAAAGCCCTCAAATAGAACAAATAAATAAAAAGCTCACAATAATTGGGAAGGGGTAAAAAGCATTGAAAGGATCTGTTCGTAAATCAAAACACAAGCGAAACGAAACAGACAAAACAAATCAACACGAAGCCAGTGAAGGCGATTGCACTATTTAAATATTAATTATACATTAACATACAAAATGGTGTGCTGTCTCTCAAAAATCAGCAACAGGATAGGGAGGAGTGGGATAGGAACAGCCACTATCCGATAGATTCCTGTGCGCTGTGAGAAGAACGACCCCAAATGCGTACAAAGGGCTGCCTAAAAGCTGATCGTGCAGTGACGGGCTTAAAAACGCGTAAAACGAGAGAGCACGAATCACGCCGGAGAGAATTCAGGTTTTCTCGGCGCCAGGAGCAGCCTCAGGGCCTGGGGGAAACCGCTTACTCCAGCATCTTGTCAGGGAAGGCCATGCCCTTTTTGCGGAGGCGGTCGAGGTGGGCCCGGACGGCTTCATCCACGAAGTCCTGTTGGGTGCGTCGGGTGCCATCTTCCTGCTCCAGCATCAAACAGGCAAACCGTACGCCCCAGTCCAGGGGTTGAGTCAGACGGTAGGGCTGGCCGACGCGCTCAACCGTCGTGGGCGTCGGCGGGCTGTTCTTCTTTTTGCCGGTGGTGGCCGTCGTGCTCGTACGAGCAGGGGCAGACGTGGGCGCGGGAGAGGGGCCGGCCGAGTCTGCTGCAGCCTCTGAGGCATCCGAACCAGGGGAGGATTGATTTTCCAGATTGCTCATGATGGGAAAGGTAGCGGGGTAGTGATAGTCGAACTCGGAGGCCTAATGCGTTCGAGTCGGAAGCAAGGTACAGGAATTTCTGAAAGGTGGGAGTCAGGAGCAGGCACACACAATGGGTACGTAGGGATGAGCAGGTACATGCTCACGTGCGCACATGTACTGCGCGCCTGTGTGCGAGGTATAAAATCTAGGAAACCAGGAATTATGGGCGGCCCATATTGGTATAAAATGGGACATGGCCAGAATGCGGTTTTAGACTAAAATGGACTTTCTGGAATTTGCCATTGTACCGCATTTCTGGGAAAATAGAATTCCTTGTACTTCCTGATTTCGGCTTTGTAGTAAATATTCGCTCAGCCGGCAATGGGGGTCACACGCGCACGCACGTGTATACACGTGGGCGGGCGTGTGACTCTGGATTTCGAGCAGCTTCGATTTCTGATTACCATGGCAACGACCAACAACGGCTCCGATGAAGTTTCTCAGAAGCCTGAGGAGTGAGGAATCTGAAGCAGCTGAAGAGGCGTCAGATTCTAGAGATGCTTTTGCAGGGAAAATCCAGCACCAGGTCAGCAGCACAATTCGGAGGTGATGACAAGGGGGAGGGGCGAGTTTTTAGCTCGACTGCCCGTTATGCTTTATCAGCTAGTCAGGCTATTTAGGGGTCGCGTGCGAGTAGGCATGTGCGTGGGTAGGCGTGCACGTGTGGGGGCAGGAGTGCGCAGGTGGGTGAGTGCAAGGACACGGGAGCGAGCAGGCAGACAGGCGAGCACACACAACCGCATACCCAAGCAGGTAGGAGTACCCGGGAGCAGGTGCTTCGGGTGATGGGCAGGGGAGCGCGTAGGACCTGGGTGGGAGAGCAGTAGTCAGCAACTGGGTGAAAGCTGGGTACTGGCCAGCGCAGGATACCCAAGAGTCTGGAGAAACACCCGCGCCAAGAATTCCCCAACGGCCGGTAGTGGCCATCGGGAAGGTTCGGCCACAAGAGACGCGAAGGGAACAGGGCAGCTGAGGCAGAAGGGCCAGGAGCTGCAGGAGGCGCACAGTCGGAAATGGCCGGGGAGAGGGAGTGCCATTTTTCACGCTGATCGGGGGTCGCACACACACGAGGGCGGGAGCAGGCGCGAGGGAGGCAGCAAGGGGGCAGTGGGCAGTCGGGTAGCTCGGGGAAGAAGTGCCGGCAGAAACGCAGAGCCACGGGAGCTGCTGCAGGAGTTGGTGGCCACAGGGAGCAGCCAGGCCAGGCCAGAGCAGTGCAGCGGAGGGGAGACCTGGGCGAGGAAGGGACCCGGGAGTCGAGCAGCCACCAGGTACAAACCGGGCACCCGCTCAACTGGGGCAGTGGTCAACATCCAGGGCCGACAGAGTACCAGGTAGCTGGTCAAGGTAGGGCTGGGAGTAGGGAGGCCTGGCTGTTCGGATGCTCCGGAAACAGCAGGGTCCAGGGAGGCGCGAGGTAGGCAGATCCGCAGCAAACAGCCCCCAGCCAGAGCAGACGGAAATAGCCCTAGAAAGCCGGCCTAAAAAAACGCTAACGATAGTTAGCAAGAGGAGCATCACAGACTCCACGCTAAAGCGATGGTAGTCAATGATTTAGTCCAAAAATCAGAGATTTTCGGTAATAATATACTCTAACTGCTTAACAGTCAATAGGGAAATAGTAATAACTCTACTTTTCTATGCTGCCAAAATGGCCCATTTAACGCCTACTACAAGATACTGGTAATTATTCGATCTAGCTACTTGATTCTCACAATGCGATTAGAAATAATTGCATACCTTTTACCTTTCGATGCCTCAGGCCTCGTTTTGTGCCATGCTATGCCTATCCAATGAAGAAATCCGCTCCCACCCCAGCCCCCAAAAAGCAGCGGGCCAGTCTGAAGACCGCCGTGCAAATTGACCGAACAACCCACGCCCAGTTGACGGCGGCCACCACGAATATGGGAGTCACTAACGCCGAGTATGCCACAGCGGCCATCGACTATTTCACCCAGCGGGGCATCAACCCCCTGCAGGAAGTTCAGCGGGATGGGATGATACTCCAAGGCAAAATTCACGACTTAGAGAAGGTGGTCACGGCCCTGGGCAACCGGGTCTTCGGCTGGCTGACCCAGCACGAAAAGAATATGTCGGGCTATTTGCGCGGCCACGAAAGGACCTTGTTCGGCTACCTGCAGGGCATGGAAAGTAACGTGCACGAACACCTGAGCGGGCAGGAAGAATTGTTCTTTCAGCCCATGCTCCGCGAGCTGTTTCTCAACAATGTCGAGGCCCTGTATGGCCGGCGGCTGGGCGAGCAGATCATGCTCAAAGTCCTGGGCCGGGAGCTGGCTGAGTACCCCGACAAGCACCGCGAGTTCAACGTGAAACGGGATGCGGAGGTGCAGGCCAAGTGGAACAAGTTTGTCGAAAAACTGCTGCCCACGCTGGCACCCCCTCAGGCCACGCCGCAACCAACACCCTGGCCCGAGCGGCCCAAACCCGCGGCCAAACCGGAGGAGTCCACCCCGGCGGCCAGCGCCTACTAAGCCCGCCTTTCCAGCGCATGTACATCAAGATTATCAACCCGGCCACCAACGGTAAGAACGCCTATTCTAACCGGGGCAGTGCCCGGCAAGCCACCAATTATCTCGAAGGTGAGGCTAAGAAACAAGGTGAAAAAGCCGTGTTTTTCAATGCGAATCGGGACGATATCAGCGGCGATGAAGCCGTGCAATTAATCGATTCCAACCGCAAGGGCCTGCGCAAAGACGACGCGAAATTCTACTCCCTGGTCATCAGTCCCAGTGCCCAGGAGCTGGAACACATCGGCCATGATCCGCAGAAACTGCAGGCCTATACGGCCCGGGTGATGCAGGAATATGCCGCTACGTTTGTCACGAAATCCGGCCAGCCCCTAACGGAAAAAGACCTGGTGTGGGTCGCCACCCGGCACGACGAGCGGAAGCATCGAGGCCACGATGGGGCCCCCAGCGGCCAGCCCAAGGAGGGGCCGCAGACCCATCTACACCTGATGGTGTCGGCCCGGGATGCGCAGCAAAAGCTGACGCTGAACCCGCTGGGAAGTGCCGCCCGCTTCAACCGGGTGAGCTTCATGGCCAAGGCCAACGTTGCCTTTGAAGAGCAGTTCGGACCCGTAAAACAGGCCGGTCGTCGCGGCCAAGAAGCGGGTCAGCCCGACGAGCAGGAGGCCGGTACCGCAGGCCGTAGGCGTACCCAAACAGCCGAGGAAATGGCCGATTCCATCGGCCGCCGCGCAGCTGCCAACGAGGGCCAGTCCGCCTCGTCGGCGACTAACAAAGGAGGCAGCAGGAGCCCACGGACGGGCGATGATCTGCGCGATAAGCAGCTCTTCAACCAGGTAGACCGGGTAAATAAAACACTCCCCGCTGACCGGCAGTTGGTGCATAACCAGGTGCTGGAAGCCGCCCGAAAGATGGACTACAGTAAGGCCTTCTACGGCCGCTTAGGGCAGCTGGGCAAGGAGGGGGCGAAGCAGAATTACCACGACTACCCCTATGAGTTTCTGCGTACGGGGAAGGATGCCAAGACGGCTGCCAGCACGATTGCCGAGAACCAGAAGCGGGATAATCGGCTTCTGGAGCAGGTAGAACGGCTCAATAAAAAGCTACCACAGCAGCAGCAGTTGGCTCCTAACCAGGTGCTCGAAATAGCCCGAGAGCAAGAGTATAGCAAGGCGTTTTATGGTCGGCTGAACCGCATTGGGCGGGAGGCCAACACGAGGAAAGCCGTGCGGGAACCGTATGCTTTTCTACGAACCGGCCGCGTGCATAAGCCCGAAAAGGAGTTGCGCGATGAGCTGCCTTCGGCCGCTGCTGCAACAGCCAGGCTGCCCCGAGTGCCCCCCACGTACAGCCGTCCCGGCACCCGCATGGCCCGTACCTACCAGCCTTCCGCGGCGCGCAACGTCGCTGGCGTAGGTCAGGAGTTAAGCCGGGCCCTGGGTACCCATGGGTACACCCAGGATGTTCGCGGGGATGAAGATCGTGAATAAGAGCAGCAGTAGATAGAACCCGTATCGTTCGGATTTCGCCGGCTATCGCCTGCCGCATCTACGAACGCTCGTACTTACTGGGCTAGCGGTATCTTGCCGCCTGAATTCGTTTTTTTGCTCCCACCGCATGCCCACGCATCGTACCATTTATGAACAGCCCGACGGCTGGCAGCACCTGCAGCACTGGTTCGAGCGCAACAATGATTCGTTGCGTCCCTGGAATGTCTCCGCCATCAGCCGCCATGTCCGCCTGCCCCAGGCCGTGGTGCGCTCCTTGCTCACCGCACCCAAAGGAGCCGAGGGCATGAGCCGGACGGGCTTTACCCAGGAGCGCCTGCGCTTATTCCAGCGCCTGTTTCGCCGCTACGGCTACCGGGTGCAGATCCCGGAACAGTCGCCTGGCGTCACGGGGCCCTGCCGCCCCGTCCCCCAGCTCATGGGGGTGCACCTGCAGCCCTATACCTATGCACAGTAGGGTTCCTACCGGAACCGATGCGCAGCACAAGCAATAGAAATCCGGTATCTTGCTCGCAGGAAAAACACAGAGTTAGTCTCTGCGTCCCCCTACCCTTACTTCCAGTGGGGCATCACGCCACGACGCAGTGATGCCCCTGTTTCTCCCGCCGCTGTTTGACCGGCTGCGGGAGTCCCAAGTGGCCCGAAGGAGAGTGATACCTCCTGCCGGGGTGCTTGCCTTAGGCAGTAGGTGTTAGAACCACCTGCTTTCCGAAGCCCTGGCCGCGTCACCGGTCAGGGCTTCTGTGCGCTAGAATCGGACGCTTTCGTTTTCCGTGCGCTTCACGCTCTTACAGCATCCATAAGACTAGACAGTATATCTCGTTGCAGCAGAAGACGCTGCTCCACTTCGTCACTCAAGCTGTTGTCACGCTTCTAGCAGTATGCACATGAAGACCATTGGGACGTAGATGTGCGCTCATTTACTTTCAGTAGGTGACCCGGGTGGAGTAGAAGGGGACTCGTCGAGGGAAGCAAAGAACTCGGCCAGGCTTAGGTGGTGAATGTCCAGCAAGCGCAGTAAGCTTTTAAGGGTCAGATTAACCCCTTGCTCATGGCGGCCATAGCCGACACGGGGCAGATTATGATCGTAGGCAAAGGCTTCATAGGACGTATACCCCGCTTGAAGACGCAGCTGCCGTAAACGAGCAGCAATAAGCGCTAAGCGGGGATCAGCTGAGGCATCAGGGTGTGACATGGACTGGAAAAGTCCGGCTTCCACCTCTTAAAAGTAACCTACTATAATAAACCTATTGCAATAAACATATTATAATAGGCTATACTTGCTGCTGTTCTTCTTCTTGCTGTTGTCTCCTGTTATCGATGCCTTTCTCTGCTGAACAGCCTGAGTTTACTCTAGTAGATTGGAGGTAAGTCCAAATATCTTCTGTGACGACACAGTCCATCACCTAATGAAGCAAGGACATTTACAAGAACGGGTAGGGAAAGAGTTGCCTAAGCGTAGAAGTACCTGCTTGGGTTTGGCTGTTTCCTCTTGCCCTTCCAAACGTCACCTCCTCTATCCGAAAAGCGTATGGCTTCCCCCCAGATAGTTAAAGTTGTTATTGAAGTAGAGCTGGTCGACGATACAACGGTCGCGGTCACGCATGCTGCCTCAGGCCAGCGCGCAAATGCAGAAGGAGCAGAAACCGAACAGTATGAGCAGGCCATGCTGGCTGCGCTTCGGGCAGACCCGGCCAGCTACATCGAGTTCGTCAAAAACGCCGCCATTGGCAGTATTGAGGCCTTTGGCGTGAGTCGTGAGTTGGGTGGGTTGGCTCAGGTTCGTAGTTACTTTACCGCGAATGTAACTTTGCTGGAAAAATTGATTCCGAACTTGCCTGCAGATGCGCAGCGGTACTTTCAGCAAGCAACCCAGGAAGGCTGGCTAGCCGATGGCATGGAACTGGTTTTTGACACGATTACAGCTACCCCGGTGAAGCTGACGGTCGAATATCCCCCCGCGCAAGCATAAGCTTATGCTACGCTATGTAGAACCTGATGCACTGCAGGCGCCGGGCAGTGGCACATCACGGAAGTCAACGCCTGTCTGTGTACACAAAGTCGACGTAGTCTAGCTAGGCTGGACACTTCGGAGATATGGTTTGAAGATGGGTGTCGAAGCAGTTTGGCGAGTAGTAGCCGAAGGCAGAGTGGCATCGCTCGTTGTTGTTGTACGCACTATAGCGGGCCAGTTCAAGTCGGGCCTTATCCAGACCAGGAGAACTACCGCCATCAAGCAACTCGGTCTTGAGCCTCCTCCAGAAGGACTTGTGCTGGGCGTTATCGTAGCAGTTGCTGGGCTGGCTCATGCTCTGCACGGCCCCGTGCTGCGTCAGCAGGCCCCGAAAGCGGGTGACTGTGTAGGAGAGCATCAAAAAGTGTGGGGCAGCGGGTTAAGCGGCCATCGGTAGGGGCTCCGTCGGCAGTGGCCGGAAGCCGGGGTATTGCTGCCGGAAACAGTCTTCCCACTCTTCATTGAGGACCTTGGTGCGGGCCTGCACGAGCAGGTGCGCGCCTTTCTTGGTCCACTGCATCTGCTGCCGTTTCAACAGGCGCTTGGCCAGCACCTGGTTGACCGCCGACTCCACAAATCCGGTGGAGACGCGTTCGCCGTAGCGATGGCGCTCGGCGTAATCCACGATAAAGCCGCTGTTCTGCTCCACGTAGGTGTGAAAATCCGCAATCAGCCTGGCCAACGGCTTACACTTGCTGTATTTCTTGGCCACGAGCGGGTCGTCCTGGTGCACGGCCAGGGCGTCGTCCAAGTCCTGCATTTTCTCCAGGGCCCGCTCAGCGTTGCCGTGCCAGAGGTGCCATTTGATGCTGGTCAAGCTGTCTTGCAGCGCTTTTCCCCCGGCCGTGTCGACCTGGGCGAATCCCAGCGCGTACTGGTGCAGCACCGTCAGGCGCATGGTCAGGTGAAACCAGTCCAGGATGTGGGTGGACTCCGCACTCAAATAACTGGTCAGCGACCGCAGCACCGCGGCGCCGTCCGTGAAAAATTCCACTGCTTGATTGGCCTGCAGCCCCTGCAAACGCAGGACCTCGAACACCCGTCGGCGCGGCTTGGCATCGACCTCCTGCACGAAGCCGAAGCATTTGGCATCTCCTTCGGCGGGAATGCTTTTGCCCGCGATCACCTCGAAATAGCCTTTTTTATGCCAGTGCCGGATGTAGCCGCCGTCGAGGCCGACCACCAGCGGGCGGGGCGGGCACGGCAAGGCCTCGCGGTCGCGCTGGCAAACGCCGTGAAAAGGGGCCACTTCGTGCGGCAGCAGCTGTTCCTGCGCCTCGACCACGGCGTGCAGGTGCTGCTGGATGGTCGTGCCTGTGAGCTTCGCACTCAGGGGCAGCACATCGTGGAGCAAATCGGCCGTTTTCTGGTAGGGAATCAGGCTGGCCCACTTGGTTTCCAGGTACAGCCGCTCCGGCGTCACGTGCTGCGGAAACAGGTGCTGGAGGGGGCTGAAGGTTTTGGGTCCCGCCTCGGTGGGCGGCAGATAGTAGCGCGGGCTATCGACCGTGACGTTGCCGAACAAGGTTTTCAGTTGGAGCGGGTAGCTGCCCTTCTTCCGTAAGCCGACAGGCTGTTGCAGCTGCAGGTGCGTCGCTATCTGCTGCCCAATCATCTTTTGCTGAATGCGCTGCAGCAGTTCTTTCGATTCGGCCAGCGTCAGGCCCACGCTGGCTAAGCTCAGGTCCTCCCGGCTCCAGGTGAACACGTCTTCGAGGAGGGGCTCGTCGCCTGTTGACGGACAAGCTACCAGTTGTAGTTTGAAGTTCATGGGGCTGGGGGTTAAGGATTAGAGCAAGGCCTTCACTTTACGAACCGTATTGATGGCCACGTCGCACAGCTTGGCCGTGTTACGTACGCTCAGGCCCGCCCGCAGCTGCCGGGCGACGGCCGCATACTTTTTCAGAAAGACGGCTTTGTCTTCCGTCGCACCTACCGGGCGGCCAATCGTGACGCCTTGCCGCCGCGCTTCGTCCATGCCCGAGAGAATGCGCTCGCGCAGGGTTTCGCGTTCCAGACGGGCGAATTCGGCCAGCAGCGTGAACATGAACTGGGCCACCGGATTGCGTTTGCCGTTTTTGAGCGTTTCGATGCCAAAGTTTTGGACGTAGATGCTGACGCCCAGCAGGGTCAGCTCCTCGACGATTTGCAGGACTTCGACCGTGGAGCGACCCAGACGCGAGACCTCGCTCACGAGCACCTTCTGAACGGCTCCCCGCCGGCTCATGCTCAGCAATTGCTGAATCCCTTCCCGCTCCTGATTCCTTTTCGCCCCACTAATTTTCTCCGCAATCTCGGCCACCACCTGCACGGCCTGGCTCTGGGCCACGGCGCGCAGGTCTTCCACCTGCCGCTGGTAGTCTTGCTCCTTTTTAGAGACGCGCACGAAAATAACGGCCTGTTGCATGGCGCAAAGCTATTCCTGCTGTATCATTTAAACCATCTGGTTTTTCTGATACACATTTCACGGCCGCTCATCCGCGAAAAAGTAGTCGTAGCCGCCCTGTGAATACAGGAAATCGGGATTACCCTTTAGTTGATACACTTTGGCCAGTTTTCGATTGACTTGGCCTTTGTCGAAGTGTTCCGGCCGGTAGGTCCAGAATCAGGTCGGTACGTCGTCCTCGAAAATGTTCTCGCCGGCCAGCAGCCGGTCCAAGGCCTCGTAGCTCCATGAGAACTGGTCCAGCGTGCGCTGGTCGTAGCCACGGGGGCCGCCCACTTCTTCCGGGGGACAGGCCCGGCGGCCACTCACGCACACCGGGTGGGCCGACAAGGCGGTCGGCGGCAGCACCTGTTCCACCCGCACCTGGTGGAGCCAGTAATCGCCGAAGTCGTAGGTGTAAGTGAATTTGTCGTTGACCTGCCAGGGGAAATCGCCCAGGTGGACCCGCCGGGCATCGTCGGCAAAGTAGATGCCACCGGCATAGGGAATGCCGTACTCCTTGCCCCAGAGCTTAAAACTGTGCAGGTGCCAGTTCTCCCAGCCCATCGCGACCTGAAAGACGTGATGCAGCTCCGCCAGGGTGGTGTCGCCCCGCACGAGCACGCGCCGGCTGATGTGCGGGCTGATGCCGACCAGGTGAATCTTGAGCTGGTAGACCGCCGCCAGACGGTCAGCGCCGGCGGGAGGCGGGGTAACGGCAGGGAGCATGGCGGTCACCGTCAGAGATGGGCTCCCAAGTTAAGCCAACAGGTGGTTGAACCCGACTGCCCCACACTTTTTGATGCTCTCCTTGTTGTTTTCGGCCTGTCAGCCGTCGGAGTCCCGGCCGGCTCTCGATTCGGGGAAGCGTACACGCCGTCTTGCTGTAATCAAGCGATTCAAAGACTCTCCGCTGGGGCAACCACCAAGTTATCTTTATTCAAGTTGTGGCTATCCAGTCCATCACGCCGATGGGAGGCTGGAGTTGGTAGCGGGCAAGGGTGTAACAGTCGGTAAAGAGGGGGAAGTGTGCTTTGCCTGTGACCAGCGTGATTTGTATGAAGTACTAGAGCATATCCGTACTGCACCTTGGTCATAGTGAGTGATTAGTAGGAGTAGCTGCGACATAGGCATAACTTAGCGAACAAGGACTAGACCTTATGTCACAATTGTGAACATATTAACCTTTTCGCAAACCCGTTAAAAAAGAGATTCACTCTCTTTTCTCTGCTTTCTTTACCACAATACAAAAACAGAATCTCCGACCATCTGGCCGGGGATTCTGTTTGTTCACGACTATCAAAGGTGCTCTATCTGCTATTTCAATGCTGAGTAGTTAAAAAGAAGTATTCCTTTTATAATTTATCCTTTATACTTGATTTCCTCGTCAAATAAGAGAATTACTTTTCGAGCTTGAAACACAATAGCAAGCCAATTAGGGTCTTCTAATATGGCCTTATGGCTCTCAGGTTCATTATAGGCATCAATCATATTCTTTAGAGCACTCATTTCTTCATGAAGTTTATTACTAAGCTTTAAAAACTTCCAGCTGTCAGCCTCTAAGAACTTAACAAAAAAAGAGTCATCATAAAGTATGCTAATAGTCTCAACAAAAGATGAAGACAGCTCTGATGCGTTATTAAACCAAGCATTTTTTTGAAAATCAAGGTCTGCTATGCTAAATATAGCATTGTAAACCATCTGTTTCCAAGCAGTAAATTCATCCATATTATCTAAATATAAAAGAGTCTCTTGGTATGTGAGCAGGGCCGACATTCCCACTTGGCAAACGATTGCCTTGTGCATCTAATTGTTGACCGTTTTTTACTTGTTTAACATATGGAACTTGTTGTTCTGGATGCGGGCTGTTTTTATTGCCAGGCATTACCCTCACCGTGCTATTAGGATTGCTGTTTGGCTTCTTTGGGTCTGATAATTGAAAGCTAGTGCCTTCATTATTTTTACCTGCGGGTACAGCTTTGTACCCTTTAGGTATTTGTTTTGTTACAACAGCTCCTGGATCACCGGCTGGTCCAATTAATTTGGTTGCTTTAGCACCTGTGGCTACCTCAGTAGCAACAACACGTCGTGTGGCATCTTCTAACATGCGACCGGCGCCAGCCTTGCCAGTTGGCATAACATTCAATGCAACGTTAAGAGCATCTAATCCAAACGATTTTGCCTCCTGCTTTACACCACCAACTGGTACCGTCTCATAGTGAACTTGAAAATTGTCAACCTGTGCCTGAAGCTTAGTTGATGAACCGGTTGCATAAGCCCATGTACTCAGGACCAGATTAGCAACAGAAGCAGAAAAATCAACAAATGCTCCTGCAACTGTTGGAATTTCATCCCCTGGCCCTGCCTGCCGTCCATCTAAGTCATTATAACGAACGGCATTATCTAAGCCAAACTGGTAAGTACCCCAACTTTCCTGATCTGCCTCCTCGGCATCGGGGTCACTGACGACCCAGCGCCCCAGAGCCGGATCATAAAAGCGCCAGCCGTGATCGTGCCAGTTCAGGCCAAATTCGCTCTGCTTCTCCTTTCCATTCCAGCTATACTTATTCTCAGGGGTAGCTGACTTACTAACGCCAACTAAGTCCAGCCCAAACGGATCGTAGTGATTCTCCTGTACTTGTAGCCCCTGATGATGGGTGACCTCAATATCATCAAAGTACACGTCCGTATCACTCTCATTGGCCACATACACCTGCACATACCCGGCCTGTTCCAGGGGTGGAATGTCTATCATTAATACCTCGTGCTCGGTCTGCGCCAGAATGCTGATCTGTTGCGTTACCTCCGCAATGGGCACCGAGTCCTGATTGAAGACTAGGAGGCGGACATAGGCTTGCGGAACGCCATCGGGAAACTGTCTCAGGGCCTCAATGATGGAGGAGTTCAGCGCCACGTTCAACAAGGGCAAGACTTTTAGCTTACCGCTCACGTCAGGCCCCGTCGTGGGGGACAATGGGGCGGGCTGTAGTAACCCTGCCACAAATCCCGCCAGGGTAAACGTCCAGTTGGATTGCTGCTTGGGCTGGAGATAATGGGCATAAGCCTTGACCTGCACAGCATCGCCCTTCGCGACGGCGATCTGCTTGAATGGGCCAAGGGGCGTCGGCGGGTGCAGCGAGGTGCCCGCTGCATTCAGGACGGCCGCAAATCTTCCCGTGCGTGCTTCACTCGTCTCCCGTGCCACAGGTGCCGACACTGACGCAGCGTCAAAGAGGCGCCGTTCGCGGGCGGCCGTTACCGGTTCCAATGTGGCCGTATCCGTATCGATCACTCCCTCACGGAAGGCTACCCGCAAATTCCCCAGGTGGTCCTTCAGCGTATATTCGTAGCTGTAGCGCACCACGGGCTGGCCAATCACATTGCGGGTTTCAAACCGCAGCAGGCGCCCTTCACTGTGGTTGAGCCAGCGGAGCGAATCCTTCTCGTACTGCCAGGCACCCGCGTAATCGGTCTGCACCTGGGGCTTGCCCACGGCATAGGCGACCTTGGCGACCTTCTGCCCACTGGCTGTATAGCGGTAGAGCAGCGAGTCTCCTGTCGCAAAACGAATGGCTTCGGGCAAACGCAGGTGATTATAGCGAATGGCCGTAATGCCTTTGTTCCGATCACTGGTCAGAGAGCCCGCGGCATCGTAGGTGTAATCCGCCTGGGTACTGCCACTGGTCGCTCCATCCTGGAAGTCAGGTCGAGCCGGCTGCCCGGCTGCCGGCGCCGCCGCGGCCGGGGCTAACTCGTCCACCCGCAGTAATCGGTTGCTGACCGGCTCGCTCAAGGTGGCCGGCGCATAGCGGTAGCGGATGTTATCCGTCACCCCATACTGCCGGGGTGTCGTGCGGGTCGCTTCCTGCAGGAGTCCCCGACGGCGCAGGCTGAGCAGGTTGCCATTCGCGTCGTAGCTGGCGGCCCAGAAGCGGTAGTTACCGCGCTCGGCCTCCCAGGTGGTCGCGTTCAGGCCTTTGGCGACGAAGTCGCCCTGCAGCACCCGGTTCAGGCTGTCGTACCGGTAGCCATAGGCCCGCTCGATGTTATCCGACTTGCTGCGCCACCGCTGCCCGGCGATATTCCCGTTGTATTCCCGCGTGGTAAAGCCACAGTCGTAGTGCAGCGACATGCTCCACAGATCGTCGGTCTGCGCCTGATCCGGGTTATTCAACTGGGTGAGCCAGCCCCGGATATTATAGCGGTAGTCAACGGTTTGCAACGCGTTCCCCAACACCTTTTTCTCCAGCTGCCCTATCTCGTTATAGGTATGTTGGGCCAGCGGCACCGCCGCCCCACCGTTGAGGGCCTGCGTGGTAGATAAGACCCGTCCGGCATGGTCGTAGGTTGGTTTCTCCTGCACGGTAATCGCCTCGTGCCTGGGATCGGTATGGACCGTATACGTCCCCCGGACTTTGCCGGCAAAGTCATACCGGCTGCTGACCACATCCTGACCTCCCCGTGCGTTGGTGCTTACAACCTGAATGAGCCGTTGCTTCTCATCGAAAAAGCTCGTGCTTGTGAGCCAGGCACCGTTGCTGGCCATGGGCGTGCCCAGCACACGGGTCTCACTACGGGTCGCCAGTCCGGTTACCCGCGTGTCGGCAACGGGCACTTTCCCTCCTAGCTGTTGCTCGGTGGCGGGCACGTACGCCGCATCCGCATCAGTGACACCATCCTGGTTATAATCGTACGTGTCGTAATAGGCGATGCTGAGCAGTTGATCACCACTGGTCAAGGTGGGGTAACTCCGGTTGGTGTAGTAGGCCCGCTCCAGCAAGCGGGTGGCGCTGGGATTCTCCCAATGAGTCGTGTCCTGGCTGGCCTGGGCTTGCAGCATATCCCGCTCACTACCGGGCCGGCGGATCAGGGCCGTATACGCCACGCGCCCCAGGGCGTCATACTTGGTGGCCACCCATTCACTGCGGCTTCGCTGAGCAACATCCTGCGTAAGAACAGGACGGTCCAAGCCATCATAGACGCTGTAGGTGTAGCCGTCCTGGTCCGGGATGCGCTTGGCGATTAAGCGGCCCTGGTCATCGTAGTTGTAGCGAAACAGTAGCCGCTCTACCCCTGCCCCCGTGACTTGCAAGTTGTTGCGGCGAATCCGCTGCACGGCCAGCGGTGGGAGCACGGCCCGCAAGCGGTCAAACTCGTCGTAGACGTAGTAGGTTTTCAGCCAGCTGGTGTCGCGGGCCGTGATGTGCTCGGCCACTTGCTTGAGCACCACCCGGCCCTGCTTGTCCGTAAAGCTCTGGCTCAGGTGCCATTGTTCATCCCGCGTGAGCGTAGACCAGAGTTCGCCCGGTGCGTAGGGCTGCCGAGGAAGCAGATCTTCATGATTGTTGCCAAAGCCCGGTGCCCACCGATAAACTGTGTCGCGCGCCGTCGTGGGACGCTCGAAAAGAACCACGGCATGACTGTCCAGGGCATCCAGATTCCAGGCTTCTCCTGCCGATCCCTGCGCGGTGACCCGGTTGAGCGGGGAAGGCTCAAAGGCTTTTTTGCTGTACGCCACCTGCGTGCTGGGCCAGCTCCCCGTCGGGGCGACGTAGAACTGGTACTGCTCGTGCAAGGCATCGCCCCGGTAGCCGCCTGCTTTTTCCTTCCGTACCGCGTTGGGAGTGGCAGTGTAGGGCAGATACTCTTTTTCCTGCCGGCCGAGCGCGTCGTAGGCGATGGGCTGAACGATGTCGCGCTTATTCGGGGATTCTTGCTGTATCACCGTTTGTACCACCCGCCCCAGGCCATCGAGGTAAGCCGTGGAGATCTGCACGGAATCAACCGGAGCCTGGGCCAGCAGGGTCGAATCTGTGTAAGCGGCCCGCGCCGTATAGGTCCGCACGTAGTTCACCGAGTCGGCACTCGTGGCCGGCCGCGAGGCGACCACCAGCGCCGGAAGCAGGGTTAGCGGCGGACACCCGGTGTCCTTGGGTTCATTTAACGCCAGCGGTGCATATGGCAGCACATCGACATACGTCGTGCGCGTGTACAAGGGGATCGCCGCCCCATAGGATGTTGTGACCTTGGGATGCGTGACCCGAACGCGGTAGTTGCCTTCCATGCTTGCCGTCACGGGCGAAAGCTGAAGCGTGCTGTCGTTTGGGGCCGCTACCTCGATCCACACCGCGCCCAGCTGGCGTTCCCACTGGTAGAGCAGGCCCGTGCCTTTCATGCCACGATGCAGGCTGCGCTGACTGCCTACCAGGCAATTCTGGAGCGTATCGGGCGGCAGAATACGTTGCGGGGTAAACGAGAAAGAGGGGACAATGCTGGTGCCAGTAGCTGAGAAATTGGGCTCGATACTGTTAAAGGCCAGGTAGTTGTCGCGCACATCTAGCAAGGCCAGGGAGGTACCCGCCCAACTGGGCAGGTATGTGAACTTGTTGTGATGCAGCACCAGCCCGTACAACGTAGGGATACGCTTAAGCTCGGCAGGAACCGAGCCTTCCAGCTGATTATGGTCAAGCGAAAGCTGTTGCAAGCCCCGCATGTTCTCCCATGCTTTTGGTATTTCTCCTGCTAACTGGTTATGACTCAGGTACAGGTTAGCCAGATTGGAGAGGGTGCTCCAAGCCGTGGGTAGCTTCCCGGATAGCCGGTTTTCGGAAAGGTCCAGGATGGCCAGGCTGGTCACCTGCCCCAGGGAGGCAGGCAGCGGCCCGGTAAACTGATTGTGCTGGAGTAAGAGCACATAGAGCACGGGTTGTCCGCCCGCGCTGTCGGGTACGGTACCCTTGAGCTGGTTATAGCTTACATCCAGACGACGCAGGTAGGGAATCGACCACAGGCTGCCTGGCAGGGAGCCTTCTAACCGGTTGTGGTTAAGCTGTAGCTGCTCCAAGGACTGCACGGTGCCGAGCACTTTGGGTATGATGCCGGTAAACGTATTATGGCTCAGCACCAGCGTTCGAAGCCGGAGGAGTTGCCCCAGCGAAGTAGGCAAAGCGCCTTGCAGCTGGTTGTAACTCAGGTCTAGCTCCCGCAGATTGGCCAGCAGGCCCAGGCTAGCTGGTAAGGGCCCCTGCAGGCGGTTGTTGGGTAGGTGGATAGCCCAGATGTCTCCCGCCACGACGGTGACTCCGTGCCAGGTAGCCACGGCATCCAGCGTGGTTCCCTCAAGCCAGTTTGTCTGTGTGAGCCACGCGCTGCCGCGCGTCTTAGCGTAAAGCTGGCGCAGGACACGCACCTCCGTGGAGTCCGGCACCAGGCCCTGGGATTGGGCCCGCGCCTGCGGACGAAAGCCCCCGAACAAGAACAGGAAAACGAGCAGAAAGGGGTATGCAGCGTAACGGTCACGCATAGGAGCACTTGCTATAGTAGTCGAAGGAGGAGGCGCCGCCAGCTTAGGGGCGGGCGTACTGGTACTGCTGCTGCGTCAGAATCCGCCCCTGCTCATCGCGCACGCGACGCAAACGGCCCTGCGCATCATACTCGTAGGTCATCAGGCGCCCGTCGGGCGTCGTAGCGGAGGTAATGCCGAGGAGGGAAGTAAACGTATAGCTGCTCATCTGGGCCCCGACCGGATACAGGCGAAGCTCGTCGAGGGTCAGTGCCGGGCCATTGGCCTGTAGCTGAACGGCGGTAGCAGCCGAGAGTCGCTGGCTGTACTGCCGCCAGCTCCCCGGTCCCTGCGCCACGAGCTGTAGCTCCGCGGCGGGGCGCTGAGTACCGTTGACTACGACACGGGGCGGGGCAGTCGCCCAGAAGACAAGCATATAGTCTCCACTGGGCAAACCAGTCCGTGCAATCGGCTGCGCGCCAACGGACAGGTGGTAGCCGTATTTCCCGGTACGCGCCGTGGCGATCCGGGCTCCCCCGGTTGGCCGTTCATCGTAGTCCCAGGACCCGGTGGCTCCCGTTTCGAAACTGGTAAAGGCACTCTGGGCCAGCGTTGCATTTTGCACGCTGGCAATTACTTCCTGGTCTTGATCCCGCACAAAGCTGGTGGGTAGCCCTCCGGTCTTCCGCAGCGATGCTACGCTGTATTCAGGGGTATAGACAACCTCCTCTTTGACGTGGTAACCGGGGTCCTGCTGCCAGGTAGTGGACGTGGCTACCAATGGGCTCAAAAGGCGGGGACGGTCAGTCTTCCACTCCAGGACCCTGCTGACGAGCGGAACCTGGTTGACCAGTTGATACTGCAGCAGGGAGCTGCGCACGGTCTGGGCGGCCGTTCCGCCAGCCGGAATCACGGCGGTCCGGTTCTCGATAACAGGCGTTTGAATGTGGTACTCCTGTAACCGGCGCAGGGCCCGGAGCCGGCTATCAGCAGTAGGCGTAACTGCCTGAAGGGCATAGTCAGCCGGGTAGCTGAGATAGTTGACTACTGTATCCCGGCCGCTCGTCACGGTTTTGACGATAGTCGGCTGTGTGTGGTTAGGGCTGCCGTAGGTGAAGATCTTGGTTGTCGTTAAACTGTCCCCTGTGGCTCCCACCATCGTGGTGCTTTCCCGTTGCAAATAGGAAAACGCGGAGATATACTGATAAGGGAAATAATGAAAAATGCCAGTAATCGGAGGATTCTCGGCCCCAACCATGAGTATGCGGTAGGCCGGAATCAGGGTCAGGTGATGGTAGGTTGATAAGAAGACGGAGTCTCGCAGTAGATGAGGTTCAAAGAATGAGCTATAGGTGCTGCGTATAATTTGCACGGGTGTATAGGCCTGCTTCTCTTTAACAAAGCTGATTTTCTTCAGTAATTGTCCCCGTTGCCAGTCAAAGGAGGTGGGTGGTGGAAAGGGCGTTTCGATGTGGACGTCCCGGTCAGGAGCTGAGGAGTATACGTAATCCGTCCGCAGATCCGTCGTAGCAGCTTTTTGGAATACCTGGACGTGTGAGTAAGCAATATTGCCCCCGTGAATGCTGCCTACTGGGTTAATCGGGCTTTGGGCCAACACGTCATAGGCACAAAACACGTACCTGACACTTGGAGCACTAGGGTCTACTGAGCCATTGGGATCAGGATCCGCCAAGGAGATAGCTTCTCGAATGAGCTTATCATATTGCAGTTGTGGCTGATATAAAATATAGCCACTGGACTCATTGGTCAGAGTAAATACTTCCGGTGTGTAGCTTCCAATGATTGTTCTTGCAGTCAGTTCTATTTGCAGTAGAACCGGACTTTCCCTGTCCTGCACTGAGGCAGTTAGACGGTAAACACCTGGCTGCAGGATAAATGGTTGAGAATCTCCCGTTTCTGTTGTGCTAAAGAGGGTATTGTTAAAGCTTCTTTTCGTATCAACTATTGATACTGAGAAAGTAGCGGTCAAACTAGGTCCTGATTGTAAGAGACAGGATATATTGTATTGAGTAGGCACACTTACTTGAAGTGTTCGCTCCAGTCTCTTAGAGTATTCTCCGGTTTCACTACCCCCAGCACTCACTACTAGAGATTGTGACGCAATGGAGTCCCGCCCTATTATCTCCGTGCCAGGTTTGTATTTATTATACCCATACAGGGTCTGTATATCTTGTCCAAAAGCAGTTCGCCCACTGCTTGTGATAGACTTTATCCGGCATCCATGAAAGGGGTAGTTCTGAACGTACTTATCTTCGCCAAGTAAGGCTGTTACATCCACTTTGACAGTGAGTGAGCCGGCTGTTGTCTCTGCCGATGCACTAGCGATTACTCGGTATGTTGTGCCTGCTTGCAGGGTAAGAACCTTTGAATTACGTGAACCAGGCGGCATTGGATAAAGAGATTCATTTGTGCTCTCTAGTCTGATATCGACATAGCTGTTGGTTCTGGGCAGGTCGTCTGGATTTTCAACATTAATAGACCAATCAAGGCGGACCCGCGTGGTTTTGTGTACGGTGAGTAGTTGATATCGCTCAGCGAAATTGCCACTGTAGATCTCGTTTCTCACATTCGCTTCCAGGTGAACCAGCAAACTGTCTTTGTCAACCGTGAAGTTTTTACCGACAAAGTAGGAATTTGCCTCGTAGACTAAGTTAGTGGTGCCTCCGGTTGGATAGGTGATACGCTCCAGCATGCCGTGCTTGACGGCCACAGTATCGATTTGTCGATTGACCCCATACACCGGGGTGGGCTCAATCAGGACCGGCTTTTTGTCGAGCATATCAGCAGAGACCAACGCCGTATTGGGTTTGCCATTGAAATACCCCATCACATCCTGCGCATAGCTTCCAATGATGGGGAAATCGACCCCGGGCGCCCTATGATAGGTAAATGTGTGGCTGGGTTGACCTTGCTCCCGCAGAGAGTCTAATCGCAACCGATACCGTTTTTCCAGTTCCAACGGGTCGTTGGTGGTGAGCGGCGAGGGGGCCACAAAATAGCTTTGATAGAAGTCAAAGCGCTTAGTCGTCGTCCCGTCCTTAACTTCGATGGCAGTGAGCCGGCGGCTACTGCTCACGTCTAACCGTTTTGCGTAGAAGAACCGTACTACTACTCCATTACTGCTGGTGATGGTATTAATCTTATAACCGTAATGCTCGGTTGTTTCGACACAGGGCTGAAAATTGGGATTGTTGTTATTATTATAAACTGGCTTGCAATCGGGAGCCATCCGCAAGCGGGTAATGGTAAAGTCAGATTGGTTATAGTATCGAACAGTATCTCGAATATAGCTGAGGCGGATTGTGTCTTTCGTGGGGCTAATAATTTCGGATAAGTAGCTGGCTGACGTAAATTTACGGCGGCTGGCTGGACCAAAGGCCGGTGGGGGCAGTGCGCAATAGCTACCAGGGAAGGTTTCTGTTTGCTCATAATAGCCATGGTAGACATACCGAATGCCTTGCTCATCGGTGATAGTCTCTCCGTTAATGCGGATATCCCGAAAGGGAGTAGGGTGTGGAACCCCCATATAATCCAGCACATATCGTCCTGATTGATTCCCATAGCTATAATTGAATACATCTGGCTCGGAATCGCGCGTCTGAAACTGAGCTACCTCCTTACAAAGGTTTTTCAGCTGATTGGCATCTAGTGTAGCCTCATACATGGAAGGTAAGGGCACTTTGGAAGCGTATCCGCCAAACCCCTTATCGTCGTAGCCATACATGGTGTGGCCAATGACGCCGCCAGCATGCAAGGACCAGCCTAATCCCACTTCACTGGACCGCTCATCCACCCGTAGCCCCGTGGAATGATATGAGAGGTAAATGGGTAGCTCCAATCCGTTCTTCTGGTAGGTATATAATGGTATCTTGATGTCTGGCAACCCCGTATATTCGTTCACCGGGATGTCCCCATATTCTCCCAGCTTCGCTACCTTGGGGGAAGGGCGGACCGGAGAATAATCATATCGACTTGTTTGGTATTGGCTGTTGATTGGCGTTTGTGCTCGCCCTGGCAGCCAAAGGATGCTGCACAGCAATAGGAGGCAGGCGGTAGAACACGGTGACCAGTAAGCAGTACTTTTCCCAGGATGGTAAAGGTGTTTCATCAATAGGTTGCGGGTAAACACGTAAAGTAGTAGTGAGGTACTATTCCATAATGCACGCAACAAAGCATACCTCGGTGCGAATATAGCTTGTCAACTTCTTCGCAAGCAGTGCTTTCTGTACAATATTTCTTCCAGGGTCGTTATTCCATCCGAAGATGGGCAACAAGGCTATCCTGAAGAGGAAAAACGAAATTTCTAAGAAAGCCCAACGCTGCCATTCCAATTGGAGCGCTGTCTATCCCCGATAGTCAATAACTTCAATAGCAGGAACCTCTGCTTGTTGAAGCTATCTTTGCACGATATAGGATGGTGATTGACCCATATCTCACCACAGCCTGCACTCCGTAAGAATATAATTTTCTGTTGATGAAGCGTCTATGGTGCTTGCTTTTGTTACTGTTCAGCAGCCTTGGGCAGCAGGCTCTCGCGCAAGGAGAGGGCAACTGGTGGTTCTACGCCTCAAAGATCCTGCATTTCACCCCTGCCGGTGTGGTCGCTCAACCCGCAGTGGTCCTGCTGGATAGTGAGGAAGGCAGCGCCAGCGTTTCGGATGCGGCCGGCAACCTGCTGTTCTACACCGACGGGTCGACCATCTGGACGCGCCGGCATCGGCCCATGCCCCGTGGCACCGGTCTGGGTCTTTCTTTCCAGTACTCCGCCACCCAGGGGGCCTTGATTGTGCAGGATCCGGGTGATGCACAGCGGTACTATGTATTTCGTCAGGCCGCGTATACTTACCCGGAGGGCTTTGGCTATGTCGTCGTCGACATGCGCCTGAACGATGGACTGGGCGATGTTGTCAGCCCCATGCGCACTTTATCGCTGCCGGGTGTCGCGCTGACGGAAAAGCTAACAGGCATCGTGCATGCTAACGGCCGGGACACGTGGGTGCTGGTGCATGGCTACTACACCAATATGTATTATGCCTACTTGGTCTCCCCCGCCGGCGTGGCGGCCAGCCCGGTCAGCACCGCCGTCGGCGTCGTGCACGGACGCAGTGGCACGAGTGGCGTCTCCGGCTATGCGGGCTGCCTGCGGGCTTCCCCGACGGGTACCAAACTGGCGTGTGCCGTCACCCGGCAGGGAAGCCTGGAATTGCTGGACTTCGATCCGCTCACTGGCCGCCCCAGCAACGCCGTGCTGCTGGGGCAGTTCTCCGATGTCTACGGCGTGGAGTTTTCCGCCGATGGCTCGAAGCTGTATGCCTCCAACATCCGGGATAACGAGATCTACCAGTACGACCTGCTCGCGGGCGCCGCGGCAGAGGTCGTGCGCTCGCAGATGGTGGTGGGAAAGTTTGCGGACACCAGAAGCGAGGCCAGTGCGCTGCAGCGAGGGCCGGATGAGCGGATTTACGTCGCCCAGAGAGGCCTGTACCTCGGGGTGATTGCGCAGCCCAACGTGCGGGGCGCGGCTTGTGGCTATCAGGAAAAGTTTCTGCTGGCGGGGGCAGACTATGGCTTACCCAACTTCCCGAACCAGTTTGCGACCCCGGGGCGCTCCTTTGTGCGCATTACCGCTGCTGCCGGCTGTGTTGCCTCGGCCACGCTGTTTTCCGCCAGTGTGGCCCCGGGGCCGCTGCCGGTCGGCAGTGTCTACACCTGGACGTTCGGGGACCCGGCCTCAGGGACGGCCAACACAGCCACGGGCCCCAACCCCGCCCATCGGTACCAACAGCCGGGAACCTACCTGGTCAGTCTGCAGGTACATAACCCGGCCGGCACGCTGCTGGCGCAGACGACAACGATCTTCACAACCTTGCCGGCCCTGGCCGTTTCGCTGGCTCCGCGCAATCGGGTGCTATGCCCCGGCGACTCCTTGCCGCTCACCGTGAATTCCCTGGCGGGTGCCACCTATCGCTGGCAGGATGGCACCACCGGGCCGGCCTACTTGGTCCGGCGACCGGGCCTGTACCGGGTGAGCGTCACGTCGGCGCAGGGTTGTATCGTCCAGGATTCCGTACTGGTCGCTGCCAGTCCGGCGCCAACGGTATCCCTGGGTCCGGATACGGTCCTTTGCTCGAGTGCCTCCTCGCTGGTGTTGCGTCCCTCTCCGCAGGCAGCAGGCAGCACGTTACGCTGGCAGGACGGCTCTTCAGGCCCGACGTACACGGCGTCCCAGCCCGGTACGTATTGGGTGGAGGTTCGGTCGGCTAGTGGCTGTACAGCTACAGCACAGGTTGTCGTTAGCGGGCAGGAATGTGCGCTCGTCATTCCCAACATTATTACGCCCAACGGCGATAACCGCAATGATTCCTGGGTGCTGAAAGGCGTGCAGGCCGCTGAGTGGTCGGTGACCCTCTATACTCGCTGGGGAAAGCAGGTATTTGCTACGCAGGCGTATGACAATGGGTGGCAGGCGCTTGGGTTACCGAGCGGAGTCTATTATTATCATTTAGTGCACACCACCTCTAAAAAGCAGTATAAAGGATGGCTGGAAGTAGTGCGGTAAGCTTTCTCCGAAAGCTGTTTAAACCACCCTTTCGTCGAATTTCTGTTGCATGCCTTAAGGAAAGGTAAGTGTATCTTACAACCACATGCGCCCTTTCTTCCTCGTATTAGGTGCGCTCGGAGCATGCACCACCTCACGCGTTTCTGCCCCGGCGGCGTTAACGTATTACGTGATGCGATCAAAACTGCCGGCCGAGTACGCCGCAGCGGACACTACCGTGGCGTATGCTGCGGTGCAGGACTTTGCCCGGCACATAGGCAATCCGTATGCTCTGCTCTACATGGTGACCGTCTCGGGACATCCTGACCGGAGCCGCTGCCTGCGCGTAGTGCAGCGTGGGCCGGGTCAGTTCACGGCCTATGTTTACCAGCGGCCGGGGCAAGTGGATAGCACCACTTTTTCGAGTTCCGCCCTGGAGAAGATGCTGACAACGCCCGCCGGATACTTCTCCACTATGTGCCTGGACTACAGTTCCGTGGTCCGGTACGAAATGCTCTGGGTCAAGCAAGGCCCCACTACCATGCTCAGCCTGGTAGGAGAATTTACAGACCTGCCCGTACCGAAGCCGCCAAGCATAGCGTTGGCGCCAGTCGCCCGTGGGCTGGAGCAGCAAGGCACGCCCTTTGTACAACCCGCTGACAGCGCTGTGCTGAAACCCGCTTTGGACTTATTGCAGGAGGTCAAACGCCTAAAGTTGTAATGCAATAGCCTCGTTTACCGTAGGACCGTTTTCCTGAACTGAAATGGGTGGGTCACTGATTCGAAGCACGTTAGCTGCATCTACCAAGGGTACGCACGCTACCAGTCAGCTTCCGCAAAGTCCCAGGCTGTCTGCCGTCTCAGCGTGCAACTCAGCCCCAGGCGGATGTTGCCCGGCCTGGAGTGATTGCTAATGCCCACGTTCGAGAGTCCGTACGCTCGGCCCGCAGCCCCGTCGAAAACTGCTGGCTCCTGGCTAGGTAACACTTAAGCCCCGCGCCGGTACCTATGCCCGAGCTGTAGGCAGGCTCTAGCGCTACCCCCTGGTCGCCCTCAACCAGTGGAAGTCGGCCAGACCAGCGTAACGGCTATGCCCGCTGCCTGGTCATGGCTTGCCGCAGAAATTAAAGCGCTCCACGGCCCTCTTAAGTTCTTTGGTTTGCAAACTGTATTGGGACACGCGCTTGGCTTCGCCGGGGCAAGAGCGGAAAGCACGGGCCAACGTATCCTGGTAGAGAGGCATGCGCACCAGGAAAGTTTGGGAATTGCGGTAGATTTTCTCGGTACGAATCTCCAGCTCGACTACCTTGCCCAGCCGGTAGCCCCCCAGGAAATAACGAGGCGTCTCGCCGGTGCTCAGATGAAACAACGTGAGTGGACCGCGGGTAACAACGGCTAGGAATACCGGCACCATTGATCGAGGCAACTTCCCGGTTACGCTTGGCACCTGGTGGCTTTCGCAGGTTATAGCGGCTGTGCCGTAGCCGCGCAACTCACCGGCCAGATAATGTTTCACTTCCACCTGCCGGGGCAGCATAAAATCGCAGGCGGTGCTGGCCCGCGTGGCCGGAGCTGGCAGGATGTAGCCCTGCACCGTATCACCGGCCAGCGTAACGATATAGCCCTTCTGCGGAATCACCCCGACTTTGGCCTGAGCACAGGCCGCGTGAGGCAGCAGGGCTAGAGTGCCGCTTAGAGATAAGACAGTAACCAATACGGGTAGCGTAGGATTCACTGGATGGCAGAAGCAAGGAGTGGAAAATTCTTCAAAACTACGCAAACCCGTCTGGGCAGCCACCACCGGCCCGGCCCCATTTTCGGGCTAAACCCAATGTCTTCCTTTCTCGCCATAAGTACTCGGATTTTGCCTGTGCCCATTTGTTTCAACTATGCTATAAGCTTGGGAATGGCTGTCTTTTACGTAATCAATTGTCAACAACCCCGATTTGCTTCCTGATATCATTACGTTCCCTATAGCTTTCATAATGAATCACAACATCTGCTCATCAGACCCTACCAAATCACTATCTTTACGGTACTGTCTTCGTCAATATTACATGGCAATATCTTTCCGCATTCATCTTTTGGCGCTGTGCATCAGCACGGTCAGTTTCACCGCTTGCAGCGACTCAACAAAGGAATCCCCTGCCCCTGTCTCCTCAGTAACATCACAGGACGCCGTCGGCACTTTCTCCCCTGCGACGGCGCTTACCAAGATTACGGCTACTCCAGTTGGTGGGGGAACCGAGTATGTGGCCACGATGACCGTGACGGGAACGTATCGATTCCAAAGTCTGCCGCTGGGCAAATATGAGTTAAAATTTGTGCCCGTAGCTGGGTATGCTGCTCCTCCATCTCAAGTTCTGACTGTAGAAGCCAGCAGTGCTCCCAAAACTCAGGATGTCACCGTGCTGACCGAACGCACCGCGCTGCTTACCGGTATCAGGTGGAAAGTGACGAGCAATATCTCCCTAAACGTCACCACTGGAACCAGTCTCGACTTCCTCGCAGCGGACCCGGCCTGCGCCCGGGACAATTTCTTGCGGTTCAATGCCGATAACACGCTCTCCGTGGACGAAGGCGTGGTCAAATGCAGTGCGTCGGGTCCACAGGTGTTCAGCTACGGCTGGGCGCTCGAGAAAAACGAAACGCAGCTACGGTACAGCTACACCGATAGGCCAAGCACACTACTTGAAATCGTAGAACTCACAGCTACCTCCGTTCACTTGCGTGATGTCTCTACCAGTGGAGGGTATACGTATGTACACACGATAACATATGCCCCCTTTTAATCCTATACTCATCTAAGCAGCCTAATAGTAAAGCACTAGGCTGGTGATACTAGAATTCTGAACAGAATTAGGTGTTCAGATTACTCGTTGAAAAAAGGCCCCAGAAAACAGTGTTTTCGGGGCCTTTATCGTGGGTACTACAAGTGTTCAGAATAGAGTCGATTTTTGGACACGAGAACAACCGTTTGCCTGACCTGCGCATAACTACCTGGCAAAAAGCGCTCATCTTCTACCTAGCCTTACCACACTGGACTATCAAATGTGGTACTTTCGTCAGATTACTACCTAAACTGCTATCACTATGGCCAAAGCTCTTTTACTCATCCTCTGCTGTTTTTCGAGCTATTTCTGTTTTGGACAGCAACAATATGTAAGCCATCACACGCTGGCTACCAAATTCAAAGCTATTACCCTCACAGATGCCGCCACTGGAAACCGATTCGTACTCGATTCGGCGAGAATCATGGTTACGGCCTTTAATCCGCAGGGAAAGAAGTTATGGAGGACAGATGCGTGGAAAGACAATCACCTAGCAGCCTACCGTGTAACAAGGCCTGTCATCAGCTATTTCGCTTTGGGGAAAGATGACTCGGCCAAGAAAAAGGAAGTTATTTGGCTAACCTACAATAACACGCAATTCGGGTTTCTAGACAAGAAGACTGGAGCGTTCACCTGGTTAGGTCAGGACTGAATCCATAAGCCACCGTTGCGGCTGTGCTGTAGACCGTCCTGATGCATGCGCTACTCGCGGCTATTTGGCGTTGCGCCTTGCAGGTTCTACCACGTTTCAATAGGTGATAAACCACCGTTTTCGTGAACCTAGACGGCTACTGAATACTTCTGGAGCATTTCATATTCAGTGGTGTTAGAGAGGGGGGCCCGACTTCCCTTCCTCAAACCATTTAAAGTTCTCTGACGGGCGCATACCCTCTTGGTAGAAGAGCCACTGCAGGTCATTGATCAGAAAGTACATGAGAATGACGGGGAACGGACGAGAATACTCTCGGCGCCAGAGCTTAAGGCCATTTAAGAAATGGTGATCAATGGTGGGGACCCATTTGGATAGACGATCCTTCAGAGTGATTAAGGTGCCTAGATACCACTCCGTTAAGGAGGGGCTCACGTGAATTTCTCCCAACCACAAGTCTATGAACGAGTAGTTTCCTTGGGTCATCTCCCGCTTGTAGTGCGCATACACCTCCTGCTGTTCAGCTGTTAACGTTTCATTCTCAAGAGATTCGAGCCACAAATACATGAAAACCTCCAGAACACTATCTCTTACTGCAATCGTCCTTCCCTCAGGATCGTCACTCACGGTCAAATAGGTATGCATGTACTGCTTGTATTCGAGTGGTCTGAATTGTTGACTAGAAAAGTCGGAGGGAGAGCAAAATAACGCTCGTTTCGCTAGAACCACCCTTTTCCTGAACAAGGGCGGTCGTCTAAGTACGACCTTGGACTGTGCCCGTTTTAACTTCATGAAACTACCCATTAGCCTGTTCTTACTGGCCGCCTGTTTCTTGCCGTTTGAAGCAGCCGCCACCGCTGACTCCTTGACGGTGTTTATGTGGGGCGTCGGCCCGAAACGCGAAGCCTACCGCGTGTATTACGACGGTAAGCGCGTGCTGTCTACCCCTCGGGGCGGAGCCTACCTCGACTCGTTTCAACTTCCCAGTAGGCCCAATTTGCGGGCCGCGGGCCGAGTCGATGTATTTATCACCCGGGTGTGGTGTTTCGGGCTCTTTGAACGATCCATCGGGTTGGGCATTGCCTACGACCCTAACCGCCGTTATCTCGTGGTGAAACGTGACCCCCAGTTTAAGAAGAGCGAGCCGCTGACCTTCTATTGGACGGACGAGAAGCCGCGCATGAGGTTAATGTAAGGCAGCCATGGTCTCGTTATACAGTATTCCGACCGTTTGAGTGAACGAACTGTTAAAGTGGGCCACGAAAGAACATTTTCAATCGGCCCGCACCATTCCACTCCTTTTTACTCATGGTTCTTCCCTTCACCATTGCGAAAGTTTATACCAGTGCGCTTCCCTACGAGCAGGTCAATACCCTCCTCAACCAGCTACAACCAGCCCGTCAGCAGTTTCAGCTCTATCAGGTAAATAACTACTCAGCAGATCTGGTTGGCAACAGCTTTACCCTGCGCAATGCCTACCCGCGGCAGAACTTGCCTGCAATGCCCAAAATCAAAGGCGAGATTATGCAAGAGGCCCCAACCACTATTCGCTTGCAGATTACGCCGAACTACTTCTTAATCGCATTCCTGTTGCTATTCCCCATCATTTTCATACCGTCCGCATTGTTTCAGGATGAGTGGACAATCAATGGGGTACACCGAGCTCCTGTGTTAGCGGAACGGATAATGATTCTAGTGCTTGCAGGGGGGATACCCCTTGCCTGGTGCTATGTCGGGGCAATTATTCCAGTCAAAAAAGCGGAAGAGTGGATTGTAAAGAAACTAGCACTTCAATGAAAATGACAGCCTGCCACTAGTTCTTGTTTTACTTTTTGGACCATTTGGCTGAACTGGTGCCAAGACTGATTTTGTGTTATACAGGAAGTGCGAAGTGTGCCGCCCACCACGTGCGTAAGTAGGGGGTAACTTCAAAGCAGTCCTCTACTCTTGCTCCCCAATAGCACCAGTAATACACTGACCACGCGTGCAATGTCGGGTTTTGGTCTAGCAGCTCTTTTACGTGGTGCCAAGCACGTTCAAAGGCTGCTGGCTCTTCTTGGTCCGTAGTTGCCTGCAGCATTATTTCCATGAGCACGACTCGCTCGTCATCCGAAGAGGAAGTATAGAGCTGTAGGTAGTCTGGCAAGCGGTCCGGCGACGCTACTTCCCACGACCAATCCTGCATGGCCTCGTCATTCTCGTTATAAGGAAGCCCTAATTTACTGGCCACCTGTTGCAACGCTGCTGTCGTTTCCCATCGTTGGGGTGGTAAGTCTTGTAGCATGGCCTTGAAGGTAAAGCATTTTAATGCTCCTTTTGCTTAATCGCGAACTAAAGTAGACACCGATACGATAGCATAGGCACCTCTTTGAAGGAGTTCACGAAACTCATCTCCTACACAAGGTTTTCTGTACTTAGCTAATTGAACCAGTTTTCTGAACTCATTCTGGACGGTAGAGGGCTTTGCAGAGCTTGCAGGCACTCACCAATAGCGGTTCAGGAAAAGGAGGGTTATATCATCCATAAGCTTAGCAAGAGCAAGAGCATAGGAAACAACGCACCCACGCCGAACCATCGTGCCGCCTGGGTGGTGTGGGTGTAGCGCACGTAAACAAACAGCCCCAAATTAGCAAGCAGAAGCCCTACAAGCAGCGCTTTGGCCCCCACGGCGAGGCGATGGTAAACCATCAAATCGGGCGTGTCGTGGATTTCGAATCCCGTGCCTTCCAACAGCAGCCACCCAATAGCAAGTACATTCACGACAAACGGAACGAGGGCAATTCCAATCCGTAACGGAAGAGATAACCTGGGCAAAGCTGGCACTGATGGATTCATGGGTGCAAATAATGAAACGCAGGCTAATCCAATCAGTTGACAGTCCACTTAGCTGGTTGCAACTCGATCATCCGTTCAGCGAAACGGTGGTCTAAGCCGCTCGATTTAATGTAAGGTAACTTTTAGGACGGCTCTATTTCCTCTTCTTTTACTACACG
>NZ_JAJADQ010000017.1 GCF_020447315.1 Hymenobacter nitidus | reverse complement strand
CTGGCACTGGATCTTTTAATGATACGGCGACCACCGAGATCTACACAGCTGGTTGACGGAGCTGGGATGCATTGTACAGAAGCCTCAAGCGGCTTAGGGCCTCCGCGGAAATGTCAAGGAGGGGCCGACGAATAGGCTCTCGACTAACAGCTCACTTCCGTTTCAGGTCTTGAAGCTATCTATTCAATGCCTTCACACCCGCCCTATCTGACTGAGGTAGGCAACGAAAATTGAGTCGTTTACAGCAGTGGTCAGCCTGCTACCCCCTCTAGGAAAATTTAAGCCCTGCCAGCGCCTAGCTAGCGGGGCTTTTTGTGTATCTGCTGTAGATACTAAGGTAGTATCCATCGATCATAGGGAGGGTCATTCAATCTCATCTCCCGAGAAGCGTTTACCTGCGCTGATCCAGGATTGCAGTTCCGTAAGGCTGAAGTAGAGCTTATTGCCACGCTTAGCGTGCGGGATTTTTCGGGCTGAAACTAAAGCATAGACGCGAGATTTGCTAAGCTGCGTTATCTCTTGGGCCAATTCAATGCCCCCAACTTCGGGCAACATAGATTTAGGGCCTGCCCGCTGATGCTGCAATATCTCGAGGACTAATGCCTCAATATTTCTCAGGCGGCCATCGATAGCTTCAAAGGGATTATCCATGGCTCTGCTATCTTATGGGGTTGACCGTGGCGATGAGCTATTACTCCGCAATCTACAGCTAGCATTGTATAGCTTGATCTGAATATCTATAACTGATTTCAGTATTTTAACCTCCAATATGTATAATTAACCTTGCCTCGAGCATACTGGATCAGCATCCTGGGGAGCAAACAACTAGAGTTGATCTAGGCCGTTCCCAAGCAGGACGAAAAACAGAGGGGCCTTAGGAAACTTATAAGCCAATATATGTAGATTTGTAGTCAGCCGATGGTTAAGCAGCGGGTAGGAGAGGTATCTTGATCACTTTATATACAAAGCCCTACAGTGGCGTATCCCGGTATCCAGGCCCAGGCCTACTTTGATGATATTGCCTCACAGCTTGTTGAGGAAGTGCTCAAAGCTAGATTCTCTATTAGGCTAGCAGTAGCCTGGCTAACACATCCAGATTTAGTAGATGCCCTTTGTAAGGCTGCTGATCGAGCGGTAGTTGTTGAGATCATTATCTCTCGCTCTGACACTAACTTTTCCAGGCGCGCAAATATTCTGCAGCTATTCCAACTGCTAGAGGCAGGAGCTACCGTGCTTGTCAATGGTCCTGAGCGTAGCCTGGATGTGGGCTTTCTTCATCACAAGTTCTGTATAGTTGACTTCGAGACGGTTATTACGGGCTCCTTCAATTGGACGCGCAATGCTGCTTCGAATGAGGAGAATATACTTGTAACTCGAGCCGATCAACGCCTAGCCCGGCAATATCAAGACACTTTCCATGAGTTGCTGCACAGTAGCTTATTTCTGTCTCAAGTATTGCCAGAGCAGAGCTATACAGCCAATAGCGCTGATCCTAGTCCTGCTGAGCTATATCTATGGGCTTCGGTTAGTGTCGCTGCACCAGGAACAGCTATCTCGCTTCATTGGAAGTCGGCTGGCGCCATAGACTTACAGTTGGATGGGCTTGCAGCTTCGACTACTCCGCTGCCCTCTACTGGAGAGCTAGCTTTTGACTTTCCCCAGATAGAGCAGCGTATCTCCCTGCTCGCCTTTACTGCAGAGGGGGAAGGGCTCACTAGCAGCGTCCTTCTAAGGCCTGCTAGGCTACCAGTCATCGAAAGATTTGAGCTCAGTCATCCCGTCACAGTTGGAGGACTTATTCCTGTGCAGCTAAGTTGGAAGACAAGTCAAGCTGAGCAGATTATTATTCACCCGTCAGTAGGACTAGATGAGCTTCCCTTGGAGGGGTCAGTTACAGTCTCTCCATCAGTATCCACTACCTATACTCTAACGGCGCTGGGAATAGGAGGCCGACGCGAGCAGGCGGTTTCACTCTTCGTGGCATCAATGCCCCAGCTTAAGCGACTGGACGTGCCTGTGCCTATTGGTATACGCCTGCAGGCAGAGCTACGCTATACTACAACCTCAGTACCAAGCGGACTAGATCTTACATCAGCTAAGGTACCTGCCTTACGCTTGCCCGCCTTAACAGAGCTGCGCTCAGAGATGATGCCCACCACCCCAACGCTCAGCAATCTGGCAGCTAGCCTTGGTGTAGCCTCACCAGGCGATCTGCGTCTGCCTCCGCGACCTGCTTCATCTTCTTCCTACTGGCAGCGCACCAGAGCCCGCATCTTCAACAGCCTAGAGCAGCATTTCGCGCACGACTGGCGTCTAACACACTTATTAAGCACTTTTCGCACCTTATATGGTAAATAGCTTTACATACTTCTTTCATCAATGTGCCGGTGCCGACTTGACCGTCCTTCATGACCCGGACTGCCGAACTGATCATTCTAAGTTCGTTGGTGTTGGGGCAGCAGTTTTCTTTACTGCTCTATTTGCGTGGATATCAGCCTCATTTGCACTATACTATGTATTCCAGAGCTATTGGGTGTTGCTGATTGGGCTGGTTTGGGCTCTGTTCATCTTTTCCCTAGACCGCTACATCGTTTCCACTATTCGTAAAGGCAAGGGCTTCGCCGCCGCTCTTCAGTCAGCCGCCCCACGGCTGCTGATAGCCGTTTTTCTGGCGATGGTTGTGTCCAAGCCGCTTGAGCTACGCATCTTCCAGCAGGAGATCGACAATAAGCTACACGATGTGGACCAAGTTGAGCGCAAGTCGCTTGAAGACAATATCCGCTTACGCTATAAGGAGGCCCGAAAGCAATATGTGAGCCGGCTCGATCAGCTTACAAAGGAGCTCAACGACCTACGCGTACGAAGCGATAATCAGGCATTACGAGCTATCCAGGAGCTCAACGGAACAGGCGGCAGCAGCCACTATGGCAATGGGCCGGCCTATCGTCGCGAGGAAACCGCTGCCCAGCAGTTGAATAAGGAGTTTACCGAGTTGGATAAGCAAAGCTCTCCACTCATTGATAAGCTGCAAGAAACCCTGAGTGGCCTTGATAGGCGAATGGAGGATGAGATCAGTAAAGAACTGAGCAAGCGGCACTCTCCTGATGGATTGCTGGCTCGAATCGATGCGCTAGGGCTGCTGACACAGAAAGACACCATGAAGTGGGGAAGCCGAGCCATCATGTTCCTCTTTATCGTTATTGAGATTGCTCCAGTACTTGTTAAGGTGCTAACGCCAGAGGGTCCCTATGATGTTAAGCTGGACAGTATAGAGAAGAAGGTGAAAGCCAGAGAGATTGAGGCTGTCTCCCAGCTTAATGAGGAGGTCAACCGCAATATCCAGATTTATCTCGGTGAGAATGAGCAAGCGGTACATACTCAGCTACAAGGCAATCAGGCCTTGCTTGCCCAGATAAATGAGGCCCAGTTGGAGATAGCTCAGGTGATGATAGATCAGTGGAAGAACGGGGAGCTAGATAAGCTTCGCAAGCAAGCTGATCAGGCTGCTATACCAACATTACCAGCAAACCTGGCCCTTTTGGGATAGATGGCTGTGGAAGATCGTAGCTCTTCCACAGCCATCTAAGCCTAACATGTGCTTCTATCAGAACCGATCATCAAAATGTGGGCTCCCGTCAATGTAGTACGTTACGCGGTGGCCAGAGAAAGCTAGTGAATGTGCATATTCAGCTCGCTCGTGGGCATCCTGAAGCGAGCTAGCTACTATGCCAAAGGACTCTTCAAGGTATGGCAAAGGCCGCAGCTCATCGGGGAGGTGAGATCCATCCTCCCCCGTTATGCGAGCTTGATAGACTCGATAGCCTTCTGGCAAGTGGGCAGCAGAAAAGAGTGACTCAGTACTGCAAGAGCAGCACTTCACTAGCACGCACATATCTTCAGAGTCATCCTTGATAACTCTGCCGCCTAGATGTGGCGTCGCCTTATGCTCCTTGTGACAGGGAAGCATTAAAGAATGCTTCGGATGGTACCTGTGCCCTAGAGAGAGAATTTTATTTCGATCCATAAGCTGTGGATGATCAATTAAGCTGTAGATCAGGAAAATAGTATCTGGATTGCCTTACTGGCTAAAGCATTAGCCCAGCATCTCGACAAAGCTAGCCTCTTCATCCAAAGTAGCCATGCGGAAAAGCATAACGTTGTTTATACATGCTTGATATATTGCTATAAGTAGCTGTGTAGAGTCCCAGATACCTGCCGATGCTTCAAAGAGTGTGGTTTAGACAGCTTAGCATAGCTGCGCCTCTATTCCCTAATTACTCGGAAGGCTATGTAGGTTTATATATTGGCAGTCTTGTCTTGCTATCACGAATACACTACCTTTCTTTCCCTTTTTTCGCTTCTGCTAAATTTCATGTCTATCGACTCTATCTCTACCGCGCCTGCCGACAATCCAATCCTCAACAACCCCTACGACGAGCCGCGCAAGTATTACCAAACCGCACTCGACGGCAGCCTCGACTACAGCGTCATCAAAGTCGGCCGCCGGCCCTACACCGCCGACGTCCAGGTACTTCCCAAGAAAGTCGGCAAGCAGAAGGAGCTTTACGATATTTCCGACCTACCCGCTACCCAAGATCACCTCATCAACCGCCTCCGCAAGGAGGTCGGCCAGTGGCGCGCCGACGGCTACCCTCACACCACCCGCGTCACCCGCGAGCTGCTCACCTTTTGGTTCGAGAACCCCGAGCGCCTCGTCACCCAGCAGCTATTCTTCGCCCAGCGCGAAGCCCTCGAGACGGCCGTATGGCTCAATGAGGTAGCTCCCTCCCGCGCCGAGAACCGCGGTACCAGCCTGCTAGCCGAGCTAGCTGCCGCCTGGCAGGTTAGCGACAATACCGACTTCAACCTGCCCCGCTTGGCCTTCAAGATGGCTACCGGCACCGGCAAGACAGTGGTGATGGCCATGCTCACCCTCTACCACTACTTTAACCGCCAGGAGTACCGCCAAGACACCCGCTTCGCCGACTACTTCCTCTTCGTCACGCCTGGTGTCACCATCCGTGACCGCCTCGGCGTACTCTACGTCGACACCCAGGCCCACAATGCCACCGACGCTAAGGACTACTACCGCCAGCGTGGCCTTGTGCCACCGCACCTGCACCTGCGCCTGGCTGGCCTCAACGCCCGCCTGGTCCTCACCAACTACCACGCTTTTGAGCCCAAGCAACTGCAGGGAAACAAGCGCAGCCCCTTCGACGGCAAGAAAGACCCCGTCACCGGCCTTAAGGTCGAAGCCAAGGAAGACTTCAGCCAGGTCATTCGTCGCCTGCTTAGCGGCTTTCGCGCCGGCAGCCGCCTGCTCGTGCTCAACGACGAGGCCCACCACTGCTACCTGCCCAAGTCAAAGAAAGCCAAGGCTGAGGATGGCACCGACATCAAGCAGGAGAACGAGCGCGCGGCGGTCTGGTACAACGGCCTAGTTGAGATTGGTCGCCGCTTCAAGCTCCAGCAGGTCTACGACCTCTCCGCTACGCCCTACTACCTCAGCGGCTCGGGCTACGCGCCCTACAGCCTCTTCGGCTGGGTATGCTCCGATTTTGGCCTCATCGAGGCCATTGAGAGCGGCCTAGTCAAGATTCCCTACCTGCCTGAGTCCGACGACACCCATGACTTGCACGAGGCCAAGCTGCGCGACATCTACGCCCACGTTAAAGACGAGCTGCCGCGCCGGGGTGCCCGCACCCAGAAGCTAGAGGGCAAGCCCGAGCTACCCACGCTGGTTAAGACGGCCCTGCACCAGTTCTATGAGCACTACGAGAAGGAGTTTCACCGTCTCGGCGGCCTCTTCTCCACGCCCCCCGTGCTCATCCTGGTCTGCAACAACACCAACGTCTCCTCTGAGGTGTTTAAGTACATTGCCGGCTACGAGAACACCACCGCGGAAGGGGAGACCTTCATCGAGCCGGGCCATTTCGAGCTGCTCACCAACTTCGACCGGGTCACCCGCCTGCCCCGCCAGAAGCCGCCCACGCTCATCATCGACTCCAGCGCCCTCGATAGCTCCAACCAGGTCGACGAGCAGTTTAAGCGCGTATTCGGTCCCGAAATTGAGCGTTTCAAGCAGGACTACCGCATCATGCACCCCGGCCGCTCAGTCGAGAATCTGACCGATGCCGACCTGCTACGCGAAGTAGTCAACACCGTCGGCAAGACCGGCGCCCTGGGCTCGCACGTTCGCTGCGTGGTCAGCGTGAGCATGCTTACTGAAGGGTGGGATGCCAACACCGTCACCCACATCATGGGCCTGCGTGCCTTTGGCTCGCAGCTGCTCTGCGAGCAAGTTGCCGGCCGCGCCCTGCGTCGCCAGTCCTACAACCTCGTCGGCTACGACAAGGAGGGTCAGCCCACCAAAGACAAGCGCCGCATCGTCGAGTACAAGTTCCCGCCTGAATACGCCCACATCATCGGCGTGCCCTTCAAGCTCTTTCGCAAAGGCGCTATTACTCCTCCCGAGCCGCCCAAGCCGCTTACCCAGGTGCGCGCGCTGCCCGACCGCCAGGCCGAGCTAGAGATTCGCTTCCCCCTGGTGCAGGGCTACCGCCTCGAGACCGGCGGCGATGTGCTGAGCTTCGACTTCTCCAGCGTTGACCCCTTCGTGGTAGAAGGCGACCGGCTGCCCACCCGCACTCGCATGAGCTCGGCCTTCACCGAGACCCAGCAGGAGCTTAACCTCGACAGCGTCCGCAGCGTGCGCCTGCAGCAGCTAGAGTACTACTACACCCGCCTGCTGCTGGCTGGCTACCTCGCCGACTCCGAGGGCAAGCCGCGTACCTATTGGTTCGGCCCCGTGCGCGAGGCAGTGGGAGAGTGGCTGCGCACCCGCGTCACTTGCCGCGGCGGCGCCTTCCCCGGCATGCTGCTGTTCTACGACGACGCAGCCGTGCTCGAGCACATCAGCCGCGGCATTCGCGTCGAGCCCCGCAGCACCGACCAGATTCGTCCGGTCTTCTCCCGCTACAACGATGCCATCGGCTCTACCGCCGGAGTGCGCGGCGCCACCAGCCGCGACGTGTACTCCACCACCAAGAGCCACGTCAATTTCGTGGTCATGGATAGCGACTGGGAGGGCATCGCCGCCAAGGAGCTAGAGGGCATCGAAGACATGCCCGAGGTCGAGGCCTACGTCAAAAACGACTTCCTCGGCTTCAGCATCCCCTATGTCAGCAAGGGCAAGCAGCGCCTCTACTTTCCCGACTTCATCGTGCGCTGCCGCTTCCCCAATGGTCGGCGGGTCAATATCGTGCTCGAGATTAGCGGCAGCGCCGAAGCCAAGAACGACAAGCGCTGGTACGTGCAGGAGCGCTGGCTACCGGCCGTCAACAGCGTCGCTGCCCAGCTTGGGCTCGACCCCTGGCACTTCGCCGAGGTAGCCAACGACATCCGAGGCATCCGCCAGCAGCTGCGGGCCACCCTCGACGAGTTGGAGTTTGAGTACGCCGGCACCGTCGACTCCGTCACCATCTCTCTCTAGCCTCCCCAATCTTTCATCAACCGTCCCGCGCCAAAGCGCTGCCAACTGGCAGGCTCGCTCTCTTAAGCTAAGCCGCAGGGATGAGGTCCTACCCACTATGTCTGATTCCTACATCAAGTCCACCACCCACTCCGATACCCGCGCCCACATTCCTTCCCAGGAGGAAGCCGGCTACGAGCGCGGTAACGCCAAGGTCAAGGATAAGCAGCAGACCGACCTCCCCCTCAACCCCGTCACCACGCGGGGTCAAGACCCAGAGTTATTCTGGCTAAATAAATACGCCAAGGATGGACTCCAGGAGCGTCTCTCCGTTGATATTCGCTCCCTCTATCGCCACGAGCACATTGTGCCTGAGAACCTCATCAAAGGGCTCTACCGCACTGCCGCTTCCGCTTCGGGCCAGCTATCCCTGAATGACCTCTTTGGCAATGCACTGGAGCGCGACGAGCTTAGCAAGGCTAGCGAATACTATCAGCAGCCGCCTGATGGCTGGACTAACCGTCTTATCCAGGGAGACTCTGAGTTAGTAATGGCCTCGCTGCTTGAGCGCGAGGGTATGGCTGGCACTGTGCAATGCGTATATTTTGACCCGCCCTATGGTATCAAATATGGCTCTAATTGGCAAATGCGCTTAAATAATCGCGAGGTTAAAGATGGAAAAGACGAAAATATAAGTGGTGAGCCTGAGCAAATTAAAGCATTTCGTGACACATGGGAATTAGGCATTCATAGCTACCTTACCTACCTGCGTGAACGGCTCCTATTGGCTAAAGAACTTCTTGCTGAAAGTGGCTCATGTTTTGTACAGATTTCAGATGAGAACATTCATCTTGTGCGTAATTTGATGGATGAAGTATTCGGAAGCGAAAACTTCTGCTCTTTGATATCTTTTCGTACAACAACTGGTCAGGCAGACCAACTTTTAGCAACTGTGTGCGACTATATTGTCTGGTATGCTAAGGATGTCAAAGTAGTTAAGTACAGACAGCCTTATAAAGAGAAGTCAGGATTTCCGACAGGTTACAATCTATTGGAATTGAATGATGGGAGTCGAAGGAGAATAAGCCAAGATGAATTAAGTGGTAAAGAAAAATTGCCTCATGGCAGTAGGGTTCTTGCTTTTGATAACCTGGTGTCGCAAGGGTTTAGAACAAATACGTCTATCCCGTTTACTTATAATGGTAAGGTATTCGACCCAGGTAAACAGCAAAATTGGAAAACTTCAATTGCTGGGCTTGAAAATCTTGCAAAAAAAAATAGATTAGGTGTCTCTGGAAATACACTAAGATATGTTAGATACGCAGATGACTTTCCAGTCACTCCAATTGGCAATATTTGGGATGACACAAGCACTGGTAGTTTCACTGATGATAAAGTTTACATTGTTCAAACTGCATCGAAAGTAATTCAGCGGTGCATGCTAATGACTACTGACCCGGGTGACCTGGTGGTTGACCCTACCTGCGGCAGCGGTACAACAGCGTATTTAGCTGAACAATGGGGAAGGCGTTGGATAACAGTTGATACGTCCCGAATTGCTCTTAACATCGCTAAAACTCGCCTTACAACAGCAACCTTCCCGTGCTATAAGCGAATTTCAGAGTCCGATATTCGGCAAGGTTTTGTCTACAAAAAAGTCCCCCATATTACACTCAGGAGCCTCGCTAACGATGAGCCAGCCGAAGCAGAAACTCTTTACGACCAGCCCGAGGTTGACAAAACGAAAGTCCGCGTTGCTGGACCTTTTACTGTCGAAACACTTCAAGGCCTTGACCCCATAGCTCCTGCTGCTGCCAACAGCGATGCTGTAGCCGCCGATACAGACGACCAGTTCGAGGAGCGCATCTTCGAGCATCTGCGCTCCGCAGGCATAAAAAATGGCGACGCCACCGAGCGAGCAACCTTCCGCCGCGTCGAGGCCATCTCCTCCGAGGGATACCTCCACGCCGAAGGCTTCTACGTTGCCGAAGGCGGTGAGCGCAAAGCCTACATCCACATCGGTCCCAAGTTCGGCGCGGTGAGCCGCCAGGCCCTCAACGGCTCCATTAAAGAGTGCCGCCAGCGCGGCGATGCCGACTGGCTTGTCGTTCTTGGCTTCCAGTTCGATACCGATGTGCAGGGAGGCCAGCAGTCCACCAGCCTCGGCCAGTTCCGTGTCGACATCGTCCGCATGCACGACGACCTCATGCAGGCTGGCCTCATTAAGAACGATAAGAAAGCCGCCTCCTTCGTCACCATCGGCGAGCCTGACGTCGCCCTCGTCGATGCCGACGGCAAAGATCTCACCAAGCCCCAGCCCGGCCAGTCCGTCCACGTCGAAGTCCGCGGCATGGACCTCTACGACCCCATCCGCGACGAGGTGAAAGCCCGCAACATCAACGACATCGCTTACTGGATGGTCGACGACGACTACGACGGCTCCAACTTCGTGGTCCAGCAAGTCTTCTTCTGCGGCGGCGACCAAGACGAGTTCGACAAGTGGAAACGCGGCATCAGTGACCTAGCCAAGCTCAGCACTAAGAAGCGCGCCGAGCACACCCTCCGCATCGAGCTCGACGAGGATGCCTTCGACGAGCTATACGGCTACCGCTCCCGTCCCATCAATCTCACCCGTCCCGGCCAGCAGATTGCCGTCCGTGTCATCAGCCAGTTTGGCGAAGAGTCCACCCGCGTTGTGAAGCTGTAGGGTTACAGATTAGGTATTATCTCTCCAGTTCAAAAAGCTTACTTTTTAGTATGTCTATTACCGCAGGCGAATTAGTTAGCGGCCAGAAAGTCATTTCTGTCGATGAGGCTACGCCAATTAGTAAGGTCCTCACTCTTATGGTCCAGCACGACTATAGTCAGCTTCCTGTCCTGAATGAGCAAGGGAAGTCAGTAGGCTTAATTACCGGCGATTCAATTGCTCGAGTAATCATGAGGCTCGGCAAAGTAAACCCAGTTGACTTAGTTGTTAGAGATGCAATTCGGAGGCAGCCATCATTCCCTTTTGACACAGAGTTATTCGAATTATTGAAACACCTATTATCTACCCCAGGTGTTATTATCAATGATGCCTCAGGAGTTGTTTGTGGGGTTATTACGTTTCATGACGCAATCAAATACTTCCAGCAGCAAGCATTGGATATGCTTTTGATAAAGGACATAGAGACGGCTCATAGGCAGCACATAGCTATAGTCCTAGACTCTCTTGAGACTGAGAGCATATCATTGAGAATGTCTATTGACAACCTTAAGACACCAGCTACTGAAGCCAGAGAAAAAGTAAAAAAGATAATAGACGAGTTCTGCGAGGCGCATAAGTTATTAGCAGTCACAGAGGAGGATAAGAATACAATATTAGACGCAAGCTTTCCGATTCGGAAGGGAGCAAGATTGGACCAATTAACCTTAGCAGAAAGTATACAGTTAGCCCAAAAAGTGTGGTCGAAGCTAAACGTGTATTATAAAATCGACCCAGATGCTTGGAAGGCTATGATGGATAGAGTAAGAGAGATTCGAAATGCACTTATGCATTTTAGAGATGACACCACTCAGGAAGATAGGGAGCACTTGGAGTTTTGGGCTGATTGGTTTAAAAATCATCGTCCTGAGATAAAGCCAAAAAAAGTAATTCCAACTAGTAAGCCAACTGAGAACACTGAAAAGGCAGTGAATGGAAGTCCTATTAGCGGGTACTCTTCGTTGGCTCAACTTCTGGCCCAGGAGCAGTCCGATGTAGATTCAAGTGTCACTCTCAGTTTTCATAATCTAGAAATAGTCGTAGCCAAGTCATTACCCCAAGCTGCCCGAGAGCATATTGGTTGGTGGAGTGATGAGAAAAGCCAAGTCTTAGAATGGTTGCCAAATGGTTGGGTAGTTGGCCCCATAGACATTGAGGGCGGAAGTGTGACCTTTAAGCCGACAATAGTGCCAAGGATAATCGACCTGCAGAATCGCAAATCTGTGACTTTTTGGTGTGACAAGTTTGGCTGCACCGAAGAAAGGCTAATAGCTGTCGTTGAGGAAATAGGCGAATTTTCTGATGCAGTGGCGTCCTATTTTCAGACAAACGCTCAATAAAACGAAACTATGGCTTCTTTCTTAGATGTCACCGCGCTGGATATTGATTCCTGGGCGGGTACGATAGCCTCAAAGAGCATTTTCCCTGAATTGGTACGCCGATTAATTCTTGCGACTTCTACTAGTTTAACTAAAGTCGACTTTCCATCTGGCGATGCCACATATGAAGGTGGATGGGATGGAATCGTTGTCGATGAAGTCGGTAGTCCTTTTATTCCGAAAGGCCAGTCTGGATGGGAGCTAGGCACTACTAGCAAGAAGAAAGACAAGGCTGAGTCTGATTATGCCGAGCGCTCAGGCGACAGTAGGGGGCTGAATCAGTCAGAAACTACAATCGTATTGGTTACACCCAGAAATTGGGGTGCACCTGATAAAAGGGCATGGGTAAAGGCTAAAAAGGATGAGAACATCTGGAAGGATGTCATCCTATATGATGCAAAGGATTTGGAGACATGGCTGAGCGTTGCGCCATCAGTTCAAGTATGGTTTTCCTCATTAATTGGTAAACGACCGAGTGGTGTTTTTGACCTTGACAATTATTGGCTGGATTGGAGCCATTCGACCGAGCCAGCTACAACGGCCTCGCTTGTCACAGCCGGGCGTGAATCACTTGTAAAAGAGATTCATGGTTGGCTAAGCAGCGATTCAAACTCATTCTCCCTACTTGCCGATTCTAGAACTGAGGCTGTCGCAGTATTGGCAGCTGCAATCCAGGTGCTCCCTTCTGATGAGCGGCTTGCCCAACTCGGCCGCTGTATCGTTGTAAATGAGGTCGATTCATGGCATAAGCTTGTCAATGTCGGCCAGCCTCTAACACTGGTTCCCCTATTTGATGATAAAGACGCTGTCGCAGGGGCATACAGACGTGGGCATAAGGTTTTCCTGCCGTTAGATAGAACGGATAAGTCAAGGGCTGTTGGGGCAAGGGAAGTGCCGAGATTGTCTCGTTTTGCTGCTGAGAGTGTATTGATTTCAGAAGGTATTGGTGATGATAGCGCGCGCAAGCTTGCGCGAATTGCGCGACGCAGCTTTAGTGCATTCCGCCGGGCCATTGCTGTCAACCCTTATTTACATACTCCCGACTGGGCAAAGACAGAGTCACAGCAACTGCTGATTGCTGCGCTGCTTATTGGGGTTTGGGACGAGAATAATGAAGCTGATAAAGAAGGACTCAGCCGAGTTGCTCATTTAGCCTACCACGAGCTAAAGTCTAAGTTGGTGCAATGGTCAAACTCAGTCGACCCGCCTGTTAGGCTTGTGGGTACGGTTTGGTATGTAGTGGACAAAGAGGATATATGGAACCTAGTGATGGCATCCATAGCGCGTGAGCAGCTTGATGCTTTCACTGCCACGGTACTTGATGCGCTGTCCAAGCCTTTAGGTCGTTATGTTCTAACAGTGTCCGCAGAAGCGAGTGAAGGTGCTAAAGCCGCTGATATAGCTAATTCAGGGTTGTTTCGTGACAGCCTAACCAATACACTTGCCCTTCTTGGAGCCTATGAGGAGCAGATTCTTCCCTCAGCAGATGTCACTGCTGGTGAGGTTGCAAAACAATGTGTAAGGCAGTTGTTTGCAATTGCAGACTCTATTCCAGGGGTATGGCCTTCCATTGGCAATCTACTCCCTAGTATAGCAGAAGCAGCTCCAGATGAGTTTCTTAATACGGTCTCGTCTGGGATACAGCGAGAAGGACTTGGTGTAAAGCAATTATTCGAAGAGCAAGAGACATTCTTCTATGCTTCATCAGATCATGCTGGGCTACTGTGGGCGCTAGAGGTGCTGGCTTGGAATTCTGACTATCTCTCAAGGGCAACTCAAGTGTTGGCCATGCTTGTTCGGCTTGGTCTCGTCAAAGTGGGAGGGAATAAGCCTTTTGGCTCACTGTATGAGATTTTCTTATTGTGGATGCCTCATACTGCCGCCACTGCACAGCAGAGGCTAGAGGTAATTGACTTGCTCCGCACACGGGAGCCGGATGTTTCCTGGTCTTTATTGAAAAGCCTTATCCTGGAAGGTCGTGGAGTTAGCACAGGCACTGCGAAGCCAAAATGGCGAGATTGGGTGCCTGCTTCGCAGCGTCAGTCTAGAATGGCGTTGTACGAAGCAGCCGAACAGATTAACGAGCGACTGCTTACTGATGCCGGCACTGATGTAGGTAGGTGGGTTGACTTAATTGAAAAGCTGCCAAGCCTATCCGGTAATCAGCTTAGGGCGGCAATTCAGCGCCTCAAGACCTTGGTATTAAGTGAAGATTCTGACAAAGCAGCAGTTTGGCACGCGCTGCGCCAGCTGGTGGCACGGCACCGGTCTTTTGCTGATACGGAATGGGCGATGAGCCCCGCTGCAGTTGACGATTTAGCGGACGTTATGCCCCTATTCGAACCTCAAGGCATCATTGAGCGCTATGCTTGGCTTTTTGATACCTGGCCCGCGTTGCCAGAAGGCAAAGAGCAAGAGACTAAGGAATATGAGAAAACAATATTTCAAGCTCAGTCTGCCGCCATGCATTTGATATACAAGCAGGGTGGGACAGCTATTGTTGAAACGCTTATCCAAAGCGTACGGGCGCCGCAATTGCTTGGGAAGCTGCTCTTTCTCGAAGGCATAGAGGATACTCAATCAAAGCTGCTAGTCAAAAAATATGTTGGTTCAAACTCTCATTCTGAAGACCATTTTGGACAGGGGATTATTGGCGCTTGGATTCGTAAGGAAGGCTCTGAGTGGGCACTTAATGCGGTAGATAGCTTCAAAGAAGATTGGGCTCCCATCCAGCTTGCCACGTGGCTGTACTGGCTTCCATCAACTCCGAATATCTGGGCCAAAGCACATCTATTAGGCGATGGAGTAGAAGAAGAGTATTGGAAGCTAGTTTCTCCATACAGCATAGAGGAAAAAGATGTTGAGCAAGCAGTTAATCTGTTTATGCAGTTCAATCTTTCTGCTAAAGCTGTGGAGCTATTGGGCCAAAATGAGCGCAACAGGAAGAGTCTGCCCACCGATTTGCTCCTTGATGTATTGGAGCGGGCCATACACTCTGATTCATCGGACAATGGCTCAACAATGCGGAAATATTATATCGAGAATTTGCTTGAGGAGTTAGGCGAGATGCCTGATATAGATAGAGTACGGGTAGCTCGACTGGAATTTCTTCTAATGGCTCAATCTTATTCCTTCGCATATGATAAGAAGCCGAAAGTTCTGTTTGATGAATTATCAAAAAATCCCATCCTCTATTCCCAGTTGATTGCAATAGCATTCCGTCCTGAAGGAGTTGGAAGTAAAGTAGTCGATTCAGGAGATGCTAATCTGGCAATCGGTGGCTGGCGCTTGTTAGAGCATTGGAGGACGTTGCCTGGCTTGCAGGCTAATGGTGAGATTGATGCAGCTTTTTTCTTCGATTGGGTAGAGCAAGTACTGGCACTCACTAGCGAAAGTGGACATAAGGTTATTGCTGAGCAGCAGCTTGGTCAGCTAATAAGCGGCTCACCTGTTGGTAAAGATGGAAATTGGCCTCATGAGTCAGTTAGAGATTTACTTGAAGCCAAGCAATCCGAGGAAATTGAAACGGGCTTTCAAATTGGAATTCACAACAGCCGTGGCACCACTTCCCGGGGCGCGTTTGAAGGCGGTGAGCAAGAGCGTGAGCTTGTTGGGCTATATTCAGGATACGCAGAAGCACTTAAGATACGCTGGCCCCGCACTGCGACTGTATTAAAGGAGATTGCAGGTTATTTCAGCAAAAGAGCCCAAGAGGAAGATAAAGACGCAGAACTGCGTCAAGACTTTGACGGATAAAAAGATGTGGATTTCGCCCAATCAAATTCACCAGAGCCGGCCAGTAGATTGCCGTCCGCATCATCAGCCATTTCGGCAAAGAGCTCACCCGATTTTTTAAAGTCTAATATGGAAGCCCAACCTAAAAAATTGGAATTTTGGTCAAAGATTAAGCCTAATACCAATACAAAGTGGGCCGTATGGACAATATGTATCGGTGCCTTTCTGTCTATAATATTACCTGCTTTAATTAGCCAATTTTACTGGGAGTGGCCAGGTGTAAATTTCCATGATACTGGTCAAGTAGGGGATACAATTGGTGGCGTAGCAGGGCCAATACTCAATTTTGTCGGCTTATTAGTGGTTTATTTCTCACTGCGTGAGCAAGCTAAATCAATGGCTGAGCAGAAAACACATTTTGATATGGACCAAGTTAGAAGTGATAATGAAAATGTGCTTGGTACTGCTCTGAAATTATTGGACGACTTAAAGGCAGAGGTTGAAAAGCTGTCAGATGATAAGGCATTGAGCCAAAGCGCATCAACCGCCCATGTAAATATCACAAATAGTTTGGCAATTGGATTTAGAACCAATTTGGCTAATGGGAGCCTTGACGAGAGGTTTTTATTTCGACGTGCAGGAATTTATGAGTATGATGCTGTCTCAATTAAAGGGCGTGAGGGGGCATTAAAGAAAATTGTCAGCGATTTTTTTAAATTAAATGAGGTACGCTTCACTCGGCTTTCATTATTATTGGAAATATTCACCTATCTAATAGTAAATAGCAAATTGCCTAGTAGTGTCAAGGCAATGCTTTACAGTATGTCATATACTCTTGTTGAACGGTTAATAGAAAATTCATTAGGCGTTGCTTTGCTTTTTAGAAAGGAGAATAAAGCCATTAACGCTTTAATTGCTAAGCTCATAATTCTGGATGAGCTGTTGATTGAAGACAAAAAATAGTCTCACGATAATTTTCACGAAATTTTTCATGGCCACCAAAATCTACAGCGACAAGATATTCGTCAAGAATCTCCTCCAGATGTGGTTCCGCATCCCCAGCTACCAGCGGGCCTATGTGTGGGGCAAAGACCAAGTCTACGAGCTTCTCGATGACTTGTCTTTCGCCCTAAACGAGAACCCCGCCGACGAGTATTTCCTGGGCTCCATCGTTCTTCGCAAGCAGACGGAGAAAAAGCTTGACTACGAGGAGTACGAGGTGCTCGACGGTCAACAGCGTCTCACTACGCTACTGCTGCTGTTGGCCGTGATTCGCGACAATTCCACTGAGCATCAAATCATTGCCGCCTGCCAGGGCTGCATCTGCCAGGAAGGCAACAAGATTCTAAACACCCCTGGTCGCTTCCGCCTCGACTCCGACCGCGGCAGCCGCGTGCAGCAGTTCTTCAAAGATCATATCGAGAAGCCTGGCGGAACCGTCGACCAGCAGCTTAAGCAGAAGTGGGACGTGGAAAAGGAGGACAAGTCCGCCCGTAACATGGCGATGTCTGTGCTCCAAATACAGGCCTACTTCGGCGAGAACCCCGACCTCAAGCTGGATGCGCTAACTGCCTTCCTACTCAATCAGGTGCTGCTCATCTACGTCGCCACTGAAGACATGAGTGATGCCTTCCGTCTGTTCACTATCCTCAACGACCGTGGTATGCCCCTTCGCAATAGCGACATCCTCAAGGCCCAAAACCTGGGCAAGGTGAAGGAGGACAAGAAATCAATCTATGCCAAGGATTGGGAGGAGATGGAGAGCGAGCTCGGCGACGATGTCGACCGCTTCCTCGCCTATGTCCGCACCATTCTGGTGAAAGATAAGGCCCGACAAAACCTGATAACTGAGTACAAGACCAAGGTATTCGCGCCTGGGCTGATAGAGGAAGGCCAGCCCTTTCTAGACTTGCTTGCTAAGTATTTCAGCCATTACCAGTTTCTACTCATTAATAAGCATGGGGGCAGCGCCGAGCGTCGGCAAATCGATAACCTAATTGCCCTCATGCGCGAAGGGCTGCCTGGTACCGACTGGGTTCCACCGCTATTGGCCTACTATCACAAGTTCAATATGGAAGGCCTGCTCACTTTCCTCATCCTGCTTGATAATAAGGTGTCTGCCGACCTTATGACGGGTCTTGCTCCCACGAGCCGTATCGAGAATATGAACACCATCCTTAAAGCCATTGAGAAAGCCGCCTCGGCCACTGTTGTCACCCAGGACCAATCTTTATTTGAAGTCAACAAAGGCGATTTGGAGTGGGTGTTAAAGGGCAAGATGTACGGTCGGCGATTTACCAAGTACGCGCTGCTCAAGCTCAGCTACCTCAAGCTCGACCATGCATTAACGTCTCTCGATGTCAGCCGTGCCATTACTGTTGAGCACATTCTGCCGCAAAACCCTGAAGACGGTAGCCAGTGGACAAAGGACTTCACGCCCGATCAGCGCGAGAAGCTAGTGCATACCCTCGGCAACCTGGTGCTGTTAGGCCGGGGCAAGAATGCTTCACTTGGCCGTCAGGATTTCGTCAACAAGGCAGGCAAGTATTTCAAAGGCTTCTTGAGCGTGTCACCCCATATGGAGAGCGTCTTGCATAATAAGCATACTTGGCTTCCAAAGGATATCACGGACAATCAGACTTATGCTATCAATAGCTTGGTAAGCTACTATTGCCCTAGCTAGCACACTGAACTACTCGTTTCAGTTCTAAAGGCATTCACATACATTCCGGCATTTTCCCTAATTACTTCTCATGGCCTACAAGTGCGCCAACTGTGCCCGTAGCTACGCCCAGCCTACGGCTGATTATTTCTGTACCGATTGTGGCTACGATGGCCTGCTGATTGACGATGCAGTCGATACCAAGCTGGAAGAGGATGGAGGTGACCGTGAGATAGGTCTATGCATACTGCTGATGGATGCTTCCGGCTCCATGGAGCAGCCTGCATTTCCGGGCAGCCCTCTCAGTAAGCTACGGCTTGTGGCTAACAGCGCTGCTCAAGGTATCTTCGATCTGCAGCAGATGGGCAAGGCAGACGATGCATACATCTGCGCTATGCTGTTTGACAACACCATCAAGCAGATCTTCTTCAAGAGCGTGAAGGAATTGCTTGAGGAGCATAGCTTCGAAGTGAAGAGCTTTGCTGGATACCTTTACGATGAGCTCTCGCAGATGGGCGGATTAACTGATATTAATGGTGCCCTGCAGGCCGCTAACTCCTTCGCAAAGTCGTTCACTGCACGGACTATTCCCAACCTTCAAGGCTATACACCCTTAGAGCATGTCGTGCTGACCAAAGCAGGTCAGAGCCGTGTGGTACCAAACGTGAGGGTATTGCTCTACACAGATGGCGTACAGTTTCTTGATGGGAGGAATGACGCGTTGACTAGTCCGTTCAAAGAGTGGGAGACGGATATTCTAATGGGTGCTTTCTTCGGCGATAGCTCTGAGGCAGGCTGTAATGAGTTACGCAGTATACTCGGCAAGTGCCCAAACCATGACTTTGAGCAGTTTTTCCTGCTTGATCAGCCTTCTAAGGTCGCAAACCTGCGCAAGCTCTTCCGGATGGCCTCTGGAGCATCAGGCTTCTGCCCACTCTGTATACCCAAGGAGTAATGACTCTTTTTACGCTTTCCTCACTATACTCCATGGCTAAAGTTGGGCTCACTTTCTTCTCTGGCGCCGCCACTGCTTTAATAGCTTACACTGCTGTGTTAAATAAACAAAGGAGGCTGCGTGTAAAGACTAGACAATCGGATGAGGCGACTCGCCGCGATCTAAGAGAACAGCATGCACCTACTAACGCCCATTATGTACCCTCTGAAGAGCCTCATGCTTTAACTCTTCTTCCCAAAGCCGAGCTCTTACTTAGTGCAGGCCCCCGCAAGAGCACGCGCGATACGGAGCTTGGAGAGGATGTAACAGGTACGGTACTTACCTCCGAGCGCATTGTCTTCTGGGTGTTAGACGGTACGAGCGACACGGTTGTAATCTCGAGCTCCCAAGGCCGTGACCTCTTATCGTCTCGTTTATTCTGCCTAGCCATAAGCGCGGCCTTACACCAGCTGGCGCATAGGTATGAAGACACTCATCAGCTAGCTAAGGCTGCGTTTGATGCTGCAATCCAACAGCTTCGGAACCATCTTGAAGAGCATCAAGCTGTTTTCAAAAGCTTTGTAGAGAAAGAGCAGCAGACGCCTCATTGGGACGTCTCAACTACGATGCTGCTGGGAATCCTATCAAAGACTGGTGAGCTTGACTTGTTTCGTATCGGCGACTCCAAGGCTATCTGCTTTGACGATACAAAGCAGGTAGTATCAACTCCCATCGATCAAAAGCCAGCTAGTATCGGCTTAGGACGCGTTTATGCTCGGCTAGTCCGCGGGGAGCCAATGACCTTAGAGCTCTATGCTCCTGATCGTAGCGAGCAGCTACATCGTGGTCACGCGAGTGGGGTACGTCGTGTTATTGCCTTCTCTGACGGTATTGGTCCTGGTACGGAACAGTATCTGCAGCGCATGCTGGGGCAGCGCACTTACGGTCAGTTTCATGATGGGCTCAGCCGTACCCCAAACAAAACCTATGATGATAAAGCATTAGTGCTGGTCAGCTTCGAAGCAATGTCATGAATGTTATAATCATGGGCGAAGCAGTCGCCTATTTCCCTAACTACTCGGCCACAAGCAAGCTGTGGAAGGTACAGCTTCGTGACGCCTTCCAAATAGCTAAGCTGGGAGATACCGAGTGCTTTATCAAGCGTTTTGCTAGCAGGCCGCGGGCTTGGGACTTTATGGTTGTTAGCAAGGGCAAGAAGCAGACTGGCTTGCCTACTATCTATGACGCGGTAGCAACCCAAGAGGATGGAAGCGTTGTCTACTACTTGTTTTTGGAGAAGATCGAGGGCGACACGCTGCACGAGCACATGAAGGATAAAGCGGCCGGTAAGCCTAGCGTTAGCTTACTGGCGAAAGCGCTTGCTGCTGGTCTTCGCTCTATTCACGCGCAGGGCTATTGGCATGCTGACTTTTGTGCGAAGAATATAATGGTGAGCGCTAGTGGGCGACGCTTCGTATTTATAGACCTCGATAGCTTAGAGCCAGCTGCTACTCGGCCAACCCCAACTCCTAATGAGCCTGGCTACATTCCTGATCAGGAGCTAGCAATATATTCTCTTCAATATATTAAGTCGCATCTTGATCCATCTGTAAATAGCTTCACGGACATCCCCGGTCCTGCCTTAAACTATCTACAGCTAGTGTTTCTGCTTGATAAGCTTGTCTATTTTGCTAGCATCCTGAAGCCAAGAGGAGTCAAGTTTCGCGAGCTCGCAGCTTTTAGGGAGCTTCCAACAGTTGTTCATCGCCATCTAGGGGGCTATACTAATCAGCTTGCCAAGCGTATTCTGGATAGAACGGCAGATAGCGAGATGCTTATCACGCAGCCCCTGTTCTTTCAGAAGGAGCTACTACCTAAGCCTCAGTCGCTCACGCCTCCTGCCCCAGCCCCAGTAAGGCTAGACTTCTTTCGCTGCTCCCGGCAGTCAGTACCTCCTGGTAGAGCAACCCAGCTTACTTGGAAAGTAGAAGGCGTTACGAGCGTTCATATAAGTCAGCTAGGAACACGACCTGCAGAGGGTAGCTATCTTATCCTGCATAGCAGCGATCTGATTGGGGAGCAGGTATATACTCTTACTGCTGGAGGTACAGTAAGCCAGACCATTACTGTGGATTTTATATCACTGCCACATCCAGCAGCTACTTCTCCACCTACTCCAGCAGGCAAGAGGTCAGCTCCAGTATACATCGCCTCTTTTCGTGCCAGCAGCACTTTCGTTAAGAAAGGGGAGCAGACAGTTATATCTTGGAAGGTTACTGGACCGGGTAGTGTATTTATCACCAATATAGGTACCGTACCAGCGGCTGGGGCTAAGTCATTCGATGCTGATACCTTTAACGGACTGGTGGAGTTTGAGCTAACCGCTGGCAGCCCAGCGGTCAGAGAGAGCTTGTTTGTGCAGTTTTCTCCTGCAGCGACACCATCCAGCCCTGCAAAGCCTACCACAGCGTTTACTCCTCCCCGCTCGCAACCTGCAGCTCCCCGCTCACAACCCGCAAAGCCGAGTCCTACTTTAACTGCCACTGTAAAGGCCCCCGTAGCCCCCCCTTCTCAGGCTACTGTTAATGTACCCGTAGCGCCTCCTGCTCAAGCTGCGCAACCTGTTGTCACTTTACCAGCAGCTTCATTATCTCCGAGTGCCCAGGCTACTGTAAAGGCACCTACAGCCCCCCCAGCCCAGGCCCCCGTTAAACCACCCGTAGCGCCTCCTACACAGGCGACTATAAAGGCGCCCATAGCCACTGTATCACCCCAGCTACAGGTTACGAAGAAGAGAGGGGTATGGAAAGCAGTACTTTGGCTTTGTGTGCTAGCTGGCGGTGGCTGGGCATGGGCTGAAAGCTTCAGCAATACCACACCATTTGAGCCTAATCAGCTCAGGGGGCTGCAGCAGTTCGATCAAGGTAGGTATGATAGCAGCTTTGTCAACCTTGTCAAGTTCCGTAATGACACCAGCCATCACTTCGCTACGCAGTATAACCTTGCCTATATGTATGATAAGGGCAAGGGCACTTCAGTAGATGACACACTCGCCGTCGAGCTATACAAGCAGTCTCTTAGGTCAGCAGTCCCAGCAGTGGTCTCTAAGTCGCTATATGCATTAGGGCTATGCTCGCTCCAAGGCGAGGGCTGCTTTCGCGATACAGCCAAAGCAAAAGAGTATCTCGCTTTGGCCGCAGTGGGCCACGATAATGCCAATGCTATTGCTCTGCTTGAGAGTCTCAGTAAGGTGACTGCGCGTCTACCAAGTATAGCCGCTCCATCGCCGCGCCCATCTAGCATGCGTGGTGAGGCTTTCGTGCCCAGCACTATATCGACCGCAGTCGCGCTCAACCCGCCAGTAGGAAGCTTTACCCCTACGGCTACGTTTAGCTCTATTAGTCGGATTGAGCAGCTAGGTAATTGTACCAGGGTAGACTTTACGTATTCTAATCCATCAGAAACTGTTCTCTTTTTGCCGAGCCCCTCGGACCAGGATGCGACCTATATCGAGTGGGCAGGGTTGAGGTTCGCCTCACTATTGATTACAGGAATTGGGGACCGACAGAAGCCAAGCTACTATTACCCAGGTAAGCCCAGCTATTTCTCGGTATATTTTGAGAAGATTCCCAAAGGCGCTACTGAGATTAAGATTACTGATGGAAGTGGTGTGTGGGCGTTTAGCGGCATTAAGATGAGTCTAAGCACTGTTAATAACTAGTGCATCAGGCTTCAGTAATCACAAGTATTGGCCCACATAGTACCGCGTCCTCATCATTATTGTTGAATGCTACCTCTGAGGGCGCTGCTACCGCAGCCGTTGTAAGCGGTTTTCATCTCCCTCACAGTCAAAGACGGAGTAAGCCACATACGTTTTTCCGCAAGCCAGATGCAGAAGTTCATAGTCGATAAGAAGGATGACTACTCCGCGCACTACCAGTATTGTGCGCAGCATCATCTACCCTTCGTTCGTGTCATTCATGCCCTCAAGTACTCCAAGGTTGAGTTCGATGTTTCCGAGATGGTAATGCTCAAGGCCCTCTCCCGTGAGCAGCCTTCCGACTTCATTATCGACCTCTACCGCCACTACGCTCGCTTCACTAGGCTACCCAATGACAAGTTCTCTTGTGCTGGCGGGTCCAACAACTTAATCTTTAGTGTTTACCGTGAGCATGCCGAGCCATTCGCGGCTCAGCTATATGACTACTTGCTAAAGTTTGTTATCAGTCAGCAGAGGTAGTCGCTGTTAGCTTGTCGCCTAGCTCTCATTGATGCATTAGGTATATAGATGGGCGCTTCCAGTCTGACTGAGGCCATCTTTAGGCCAAAGGGCTTGTCCGCTTGCCTTCATCAGAGTAGCTTTGTAAGTAGGGCTACTGCTCTCAAATCATTAGCATATAGCTAAGGTTGTCGAGTAGGTCCATAACATGAGGCACAGGTGGCAATAAAGTTCAGAGTTCCAGAGAGCGGCTACCCGATGCCCAAGTCCCAAGCCGTCACTAAGACGATGCAGGGCAATAAGGCCAAGGACTCTAAGCCCGAGCTTCTGCTCAGGAAAGCCCTCTGGAAGGCTGGTGTGCGCGGGTATCGACTGCACTCAAAAGGCCTGCCCGGTAAGCCTGACTTGGTTTTCACGGCCAAGAAGCTCGTCGTGTTTGTGCACGGCTGCTACTGGCATAGCTGCCCGATCTGCGCCATTGCTCGGCCCCGCCACAATGCCACCTACTGGAGCGAGAAGCTTGCCGGCAACACCCGCCGAGACATCCTCAATGCCGATCGCCTGGCTGAGCTAGGCTGGAGGGTTCATACTGTTTGGGAGTGTCAGACCAAGTCCTCCATTGAAGAGGTAGTACTACAGATTCAGAAACTAATAGCTACCAGCAGCTAACACCGAATGAGATTGCGATTTATTGATTTGTTCGCCGGGCTGGGCGGCTTCCATGTAGGGTTGGAGCAGCTAGGCATGGAGTGCGTATTTGCCTCCGAGCTAAACAAGGACCTGCGGGCCCTTTATCGTCATAACTACGGCTTAGCCGATGAGCTTGTCAGAGGGGATATCCGGGAGGTTAACGTGCACGATATCCCAGCCCATGACATGCTCTGTGCAGGCTTTCCCTGTCAGCCTTTCTCAAAAGCTGGTGCCCAAGCAGGAATGAAGGATGAGGTGCGAGGAAATCTCTTCTATGAGATCATGCGCATCGTTGAGCACCACCAGCCTACCTACCTACTGCTTGAGAATGTAGCCAATCTGCTAAAGCATGACAAGCAGAACACGTGGCGAGTAATTAAGGAAACTCTAGAAGCGACCGGCTATGAGGTAAGCCACAAGATACTCTCGCCTCATCAGTTTGGTGTACCACAGCTAAGGCAGCGAATGTTCATTGTGGCCGCTCGCCGCGCCAGTGGGGGGCTTAGCCAGTTTGCGTGGCCCAAGACAGAAAATCAACCCGATATATCTGTGCGCAGCATCCTGGATGATATTCCTGATGAAACCCGGGCGCTTACCCAGCGAGAGATAGATGCCATAGCTGTGTGGCAGGAGTTTCTAGACTGCCTGCCAGAGGACGCGCCACTACCTTCCTTCCCAATCTGGGCCACAGAGTACCAGGCGACTTATCCTTTTGAGACAGAGGTGCCCTATATGCTGAGCCGCGAGCAGCTAGGCAAGTATAAGGGCATTTTTGGAAAGAGGCTAGATCGGAAGAAAGCTAAGCAGCAAGAGCGTATACCAACCTATGCCCGCGGAGAGGTGGTTTTCCCCAAGTGGAAGCAGCAGTTTATCGCTAGCAACCGTGCCTTCTTCGAGCGTTACAAGAATGAGCTTAAGCCAGTGATGAAGAAGATTCGGAAGCTGCCCTTCAGCTGGCAGAAGTTTGAGTGGAACTGTCAAGGTGCTCCTCGGCACCTTGACCAGCTTCTCTTTCAATTCCGTCCATCTGGAATTCGAGTGAAGCATCCAACTTATTTCCCGGCTTTAGTCTCCTCTACTACAACCCAAGTGCCTGTAATTGGTTGGCTCAATCGCTACATAACTGCTAGTGAGGGCGCTAAGCTTCAGTCACTTGGTGGCATCAGCTTACCTTCTAATAACACGGCAGCATTCCGAGCCCTTGGCAATGCTGTTAATGCCGAGGTAGTTAGACAAGTTGCCGCGTGCCTTATAGGCCCATCTCAGAGTAAGCCTGCGCAGCAGTGGCTCGACCTTTCCTCTATCCCTACACTAGCCGTTTTATGAGCGAGACTATTGGCATTCGCCCCGATGTAGGGGTGCTATCTGTGCTTCGCTACCTCAACTACAAGCCCTGGTACGCATTGGCCGAGTACGTTGATAACTCTATTGACAGCTACCTCAAGAATAAAGAGGCCCTGCTAAAGGCGGAGGCACTACTCAAGCCTAATGGTCCGGGCTACAAGCTGAAGATTGACATTACCATAGATGCTAGTAGCCGTGTCATCCGGGTGGTAGACAACGCCGCTGGTATTAGCGCCGCTGATTTGGGGCGCGCGCTTCGAATGGCGGAGGCCCCGCCCGATAAGACCAAGCTCTCCGAGTTTGGCATGGGAATGAAAGCCGCAAGCTGCTGGTTTGCACCAGTATGGGCTGTTCAAACCAAGGCCTTAGGCGAGGCGGTGGCTCGATCAGTCACGTTTGATGTGGCTAGCATAGTTAAGAACCGCACCCAAGAGCTGCAAGTCAAGGTGCTGGAGAAGCCAGTCGAGACACACTACACCATAGTCAACCTGGCCCAGGTGTTTCAAAGCCAGAACAAGACGACCATCGCCAGGATTAAAGCTCACTTGGCTAGCATCTACCGGGAGTATATCCGCTCTGGTGAAGTTATAATTCAGCTGAACGGAGAGACGCTGGAGCACGAGCATCCTGTGATTCTAACAGCTCCGCTTCACAGCGATGATAAAGGCACGCCCGTTCTATGGCGTCATGAGGTAGACTTTCCAGTCGGAGAGGGCCGCTCCGTGCGGGGCTTCGCCGCCATTAGAGAGACTGGCTCGACTTCCAAAGCGGGCTTCGCGCTCTTTCGGCGGGGCCGTGTCATTGAGGGCAGCACTGAAGAGGGCTACCGACCCGAGCAGATATTCGGCCGCGGCAACAGCTTCCGCTCACAGCGTCTTTTTGGTGAGCTGCACTTAGACGGCTTTGGAGTAAGCCATACCAAAGACGGCTTCCAGTGGGACGGCTACGAGGAGGAATTCCTAGCCCATTTACAGAAGGCCTTATCTGATCCGAAGATGCCAATACTGGCCCAGGCAGAGAAGTACCGCAAGAATGAGGCTAAGCCCATCATAGCCCCTCCGGTTGGTCCGCCCCATGTTAGCCCACCAGTCGGGCCACCTTATGTCAGCCAACCTCCTATTGGTCCACCAATCGGGCCACCTCCTGGGAAGCCCCCTGTCGAGAAGTCAGCGTCCGAGAGTGTCGCTAAGGTTGTGCGGCTAGTCTTTAACAGTATTTCCTGGCAGGTTCATGTTAAGCTGAGCATCGAGCATGCTCATACCGAGTGGATGGAAGTCGGTGATTACCTCTTGCCTCCGGGGGCCAAGGCTGCTCCCGGAGAGAGGCTACTTGGCGTACGGGTAGCACTATCGCACGGCTTCGGCCAAAAGATGCAGTCTCCCTCAACGGGTCATTCGGCACTGATCAGCCTAGCTGTTGGCTTAGCCATCTCTCAGGCCTTGGCAAATGATGGCGGCGCCACGAATACCAGCATCCTGCTGGATCACCTAGGCGAGGTGCTATCACTCCCTAATCTAAGTCTTTGAGCAGCGCTTTACCTAAGCCATTTTTCTATCTGCCTATGTCCTCAATCACTACTCCCACGGCCTGGTCTGTAAAGCTCGGCCAACAAGTCGACCGTCTGAAAGACCATCTACGCCTCCCCGCACCAGCGGCTGAGAAGCTAATGGCGGATACAAAGGAGCTTATGGGCCTGTGCGGCTCTCCATATGAGGAGACCAGCGCAGAGACCGGCCTCGCGCTAGGTTTTGTACAGAGCGGTAAGACCATGTCTTTCACCTCGCTCATTGCGATGGCCCGCGACAATGACTACCAGGTGATCATCGTGGTAGCTGGGGTGTCTAACGTGCTAGTAGCTCAGTCAGTGGACCGCTTGACAAAGGACCTACAGCTTAACGGGGCTAACTCTCGCGAGTGGCGCATTGTAAAGAATCCTACCCTTGCCAACGGCTTAGAGGACATTCGCGCCACGCTCCAGGAATACAAGACGGACCTGCTTCCTCGCTCTTTGCAGCGCACGGTCGTCATTGCCGTAATGAAGAACAAGAAGCGACTGGAGAGCCTGATTCAGGTTGTTGAGAAGCTCCAGCACGAGTTCAAGGGGGTGCCCACGCTGATTGTGGACGACGAGGCCGACCAGGCGGGGATGAACACGCAGGCCAAGCCCAACAGGAAGCGAGTGGCCAGCGGCTTAGACAAGAAGCTGAGTGCCGTTCACGCCCAGCTGCTGAGCCTTAAGGCTGCGCTGCCACACCACACCTTTGTGCAATACACGGCAACGCCCCAGGCACCGCTCTTCATTGAGCGTCAGGATGAGCTCTCCCCCAACTTTATCAAGCTGCTGACGCCCGGCGCGGGATACACTGGGGGGGAGAGGTTCTTCTCATCTTCCTCCGACTCCAGGCTCGTGAAGGTTATTCCCGCAGCCCAGATACACAGTGACGACAACCCGCTAAGTGGGCCGCCCGCTATGCTGGCCGAGGCCATGCGCGTGTTCTTCCTAGGAGTAGCGGAGCGCTATGCCGCTAACACCAGCGAGAACAATCGCTCCATGATGGTTCACCCTTCGCAGCTAACCAATATCCACCAGCTATACTTTAGCTGGGTGATGGGCTTGAAGGATACTTGGACCAAGCTGCTGGCGAAGCCCGAGGGCAATACTGATAGGCAGGCGCTAGTGGTAAGCTTTCAGCAGACCTACGCGCAGCTCTACACCATCAACCCTGCTATAGCCTCCTTTGAGCAGCATCTTAAGATGCTCCCGTATGCTATATCCTCAACCCAGATAAGGCTGTTAAACGCTGCGCCTGGCTCAGCACCTCAGATTGACTGGAATAGCCACTACTCTTTCATTCTAGTCGGGGGGCAGGCTATGGACCGTGGTTTTACCGTCGAAGGGCTCACCGTGACCTATATGCCTCGTGGCCTGGGCACAGGAACGGCGGATACGCTGCAGCAGCGGGCTCGCTTCTTTGGCTATAAGGAGAAGTACTTGCATCTGTGCCGCATCTACCTGACTTCCGATGTGAAAGAGGCATTCACCGACTATGTGACACACGAGACGGACTTGCGCCTCCGCCTCCAGCCCTACGATGCTGGCCGCATGCTCAACGACTTCGAGCGCTGCGTAGCGCTGCCGTCGTCTCTCGCCCAGCTTACTAGGCCCGCAGTAATGAGCGACGACATCGAGCGCTATAGCTTCGGCGGACGCTGGATTCAAACCAGGGCAGTGCTGGGCAGCGCTGCGGAGCTTAGTGCCAACAAGGCCGCCATTGAGCAGTTCGTGCACGACCAAGAGCCTAAGTGGCAAGTTGATAAGGGCCATGCTGATCGTACCACTGACCAGAAGCACCAGGTGGCGCAAGCCCCTTTAATGGAGTTGGTGGATCTGTTGCGCAGCTACATCTATCTGTCGACCGATGACAGCAGCACCTTTGCCATGCTGGCTAATAGCTTGGAAACTTACAGTAAGGCTAACGCAAGCGCTGAAGGAGTAGTCTATCGCATGTCGGGAGGGAAAAAGAGAGCACGTGCTGCTGTTAATGGAAAGGTGAGACAGCTATTCCAGGGCCGCAACCCTAAAAAAGGGGCTGGGGAGCTTATCTATCCCGGTGATATCGAGATTAGGGAGCTTGAGCAGTTCTCGCTCCAGATTCACTCACTCGAGGTGAAGAACGACTCTGGACCAAGGGTCTTCTCCTTTGCGCTCGCAGTGTGGGTGCCAGCTAGCGCGGGCGTTGAGATGGTAAAGCTGGCAGGGGAGTAGGGGCTTACACTCGATATCTAAATCCAGCACCTCTACCATGTCTAGCTTACATTCCCACCTGGCCTCAGACCAGCTAGTAGAGGAGCAGCCCTACACCAGAGCCCAGCTGCGGCAGCTATTCGTGATTACCGAGTCCACCCTGGATGATGGCGTCTTTCGTCCCAGCGGCTATAACTCGGTCTGGCTATTCGTCACCGCACGTGCTGGAAGTGGGTCAACAATCCAGAGCCAGCTTACCGACAACAGCACGCTGGCTTGGACGGGGCAACCGACCGGCCGCACCGACCAGCTCATCATCACCCATGAGTCGCGTGGCTTGGAGCTGCTGGTATTCTACCGCGAGAATCACCTTCAGTATCCCGATGCGGCCTTCCGCTACCTGGGCCGCTTCGAGTACCAGTCCCACAGCGGAAAGCGCCCTGCCAATTTTATTCTTGCACGCAGCGGCAGCATGCCAAGCATAGCCGAGGTGCAAGCAGACCAGGACGCTCACTCGGCCTTCAACCCAGCTTCTGTGCGCGACGGGCGCGAGTGGGTATTGGCAAGCATCGTTCGCCGGCGCGGTCAGTCGGCGTTTCGGAAGAGCCTGCTTGAGGCTTACTCCGGCGCCTGTGCCATCACGGGCTGTAAGGTAGAGCCACTCTTGGAGGCAGCCCACATTATTCCTTATCTAGGGCCCTCCACCAACTATACCCAAAATGGATTGCTACTGCGGGCCGATATCCATACCCTATTTGACTTGCAGCTTCTTGCGATTGATCCCATCAGCTTAGTCGTCGAGCTATCTCCTGACTTAGCGGGCTCAGAGTATGCAACTCTCAATGGGAAGGCTATCTTCTTGCCTGCTTTGGAAGCAAACCGTCCCAGTGTGGATGCTTTGCGGGCCCACCGCATCCGCTGTGCCTTTTAGCTAGCGGCCATCAGCTGCAGGAAGTACGCCAATACATTACAATCTTTAAGTCTTAAGAGCTAGATACCTATGGCAAACTGGTCAGAAGAAGAGATAGAAGCAGCCGTAGATGCGTACCAGGGTCTGTTTGAGAGTCAGGCAGCAGGTGAGCAGGTGGTCAAGAAGCATGTTTATAAGGAACTGTCGCTGCGATATGGGCGCACTGTAAAGTCTTATGAGTTCCGCTTCCAGAATATATCTCATGTGCTAGACACCATGGGCTTGCCTTGGGTTAGAGGCTTGGTGCCAGCATCGAATGTGGGGCCGACTGCTACGGCCGCTATCAGAGGAGTAATCGAGCGTAAATGCTACTTTGGACGGCATTTAGGCGAGCCAACGGCTGACCTAGTACTTCTCGCAAGGCGAGCGGCAGCTTTAGTTGGTCGTGGACCCAAAGGCATACCTACTGGCGATGCCAATCCCAAGCGAGTAGCGGGCGAAGTGGTGCAGTTTGTGCGCAGCCCACAAGTTGTTGCCTGGGTGCTAGAAGCCGCCGCCGGTGACTGCGAGTCCTGCAGCCTACCTGCTCCATTTATCAAAGCAGGGGGCGTCCCCTACTTGGAGGTTCATCATGTGCGATGGCTATCTCAAGGTGGTAGCGACACTGTAACAAACGCCGTGGCGCTCTGTCCTAACTGTCATCGACGGTTCCACCACGGTGCCGACGCTGAAGCGTTGGCAAAGCATATCATAGCTCGGGTGCCAAGACTGCGAGCAGAGTAGAAATCGATTAAATAATAGCGCTTTACTTGGAGTAATATTCTGAACGAATTCAATTCGCTTGCTCAGAAAAACACAATAGACATCACTAAAATGGAGCTGATTACAAACTACGGCATACTCGCGTCTATTGCGTGGAACAGCAACGACTGGACGGCTGATCCAACTGATGCAGATCTGAAGCAGTCGAAGTATGATTTTGTCAAGGACAACCAGCACACCCACGAAAGCATCAACTTCGGACATGAGCAGTATCCATCTGAAGCAGATGGCAGCTTCATCGGTTACACGCCGATGCTGCGTCGATTGCCGGACAAGAAAAAAGCCAAGAATGTATGTGCGGTCTTTTTCTTAAGCTCTGACTACCAGAATCAGAACCGAAAATGCATTGTAGGGCTCTACGGCTTTCCTGAGCTCGGATGGTTTGAGAGGAAAGCCAAGCACCGTGTTTTTAAGAAATATGATGCTGGGAATGTGCGCTCACAGGTGGAGGATATCATTTATTTTCAGAATCCCGTTGTGCTGAATAATGACCGCGTGGCGCGTGAGAAGCTACTTCCAGAAGGAAAGATGATTTCAAAGCAGGGCTTTAATTACCTAAACTCGGACAATGTCTTACATATCCTCCAGCTGGCAGCTCATAGAAACCCAGATAACGTTAGGTTAGCCAACTTGTTGAAGAAGTTTCCCGATCAGATGAGCTATCTCAATGAGGTGATAGACGAGGAGGACTTTGAGGGGTTTCTAGACAAGCAAAATGCGGATAGCTTGGATGCGCTTGGCCGGTTGGAAAAAAAGATGCAGCGGTTACGTCCACAGCTAAAAGAACGGGTGTCAACCTTCATTGAGCGGGGCGCAATTGCCGCCAAAGTCAAAGTGCTAACAAAGCATAAATGCCTGGTTTGTGAAGCACTGGGATTGAACGCCATTGGTTTTCGAAAGCCTGATGGTATTCCTTACGTCGAAACACATCACGTCGATCCGGTATCGCACCTCTCCATAGGAGCCTTGGGGCTAGCTAATCTCATTACTCTATGTGCTAACCACCACCGTCAGATGCACTTCGGCAATGCTAGTCTAATCGGTCAAACAACAACACAGTTCACTTTCTTAATAGATGGGCAGAAAGTGGAAATCCGAAAAGTGAGGCTATAAGCTGGATGAGGTAATCAAATGACGACAGAAGAAGGACGTATATTTCTTCTGTTATGGCATCAAGATCAAGCGGGTGGTCACCATACAAACTGCGTAAATGCGAAGAGCCATTTAAGGCTGAAGCCTCGCGCCTTGCCTCGGAAAGCCGAAGCACGCAGGCTGCCGCGCAGCAGTTGGGCGTTATGCCCAAGCTTTTCTACCGCTGGCGGCAAACGCTGCTCGTAGCTGAGGTGGGCAGTCTGGAAGTAGCCCGCGACCCAGAAGTGCGAGCCCTACGCCAGGCGCCAGCCGGCTTGATCGTCGACTCCGACCAGGACAGCCAGTACGCGCCCACCCGATTCAAGGACTTACTGGCTCGCCACTGGACCTTGTCGAGCATTAGCCGGCGCGACAACTGCCACAACAGTGTCCACGCCGAATCCTTTTGGAGACGGCTAAAATCCGAACTGCTCGACGGCAGCCGCTCTCCCGTACTAGAGTCCGACTCGAAATCAGCTGCTACATCGCCGAACGCTACCATTCCACCCTGGACTATTTAGCTCCCAACCACTTCTAATCCCAACTCCAAGCCAGGTCCCATTTGTATCCGGTTTAACTGGATTACCTCAGTTTTACTTCTGATGCATCTATGTTTTTTTATTTAACTTCATGTAGCATTATACAAATTGTAATGGCATTATTAATTTTTTTCTTTTTCAAAGAAATGCGAAATTAAATATTAAAATATAAATGTCGTGCTATGCCTGTACAATAAGTTCCACAGAGGCTGATGACCCTATATCACTGTGGTCCTTATAAGAGACTATATAATGCCCTCTGACCGAAGGAGCAGTTAATGCAATAGAGAAAGAAACAATAATTGGCCCTTCATATTTGACAAAGTTTTTTTGATCCAAATTTTCAATGATGGTACCCGTTACGCTATTGCTAAGAGAGGCAATCTCAATGTCCCCAGCAAAAGAAGTAGTTCCTCGACTAAGCTTTAAAGTTGCATAAACCCTTTGATTCGGATCAACAACGGTTTCATTTAAGGAAATCTCAGTTGCAGTGCCAGCAGCTAATACGCCAGGCATTCCTAACAAAGCAGCGAGGAGCTTTCTCAATTCTTGATTCTTGTATATCGTTCCATGTTCACCTGCTACATATAGAAATTGGCATTGTGGAAGAGTGCTACTCCAAATGGGAACAGTTCCATCTCCAGTGTCTTCTTGGCCAACTTTATCAGGAATTAAGATGCCACCACTTCGCGCTAAAATCTTTAAATATGCTACTGTCCTCTCTCGATTGCCTGAAAAGCAGAAATATTGTACATGATTTGGCCTAGTACCTTGTTGAAGTTTAGTGTGAAAATCTTCTGCAGACTTTAGATTTTCACTATTTAACCCAAGTTTTTTACTAATACTTGGGTTGTAAATATCTATTGAATTGATTTCCTGCCAAGCAATAACCTCTCCTCTATGTGGAAGCAATTGATACGCACTTGGATAGCGCGGATCATTGGCAATCTGTCCCACTTGGCTTGCACTAAGGAACAATTTTTTCTCACTGCCTAAAACCAACGGCAAGGCAATGGAAGCCCCACGGTGAGGCGTTGCTAGAGTAATAATTTTTTTTGTTTTATGCCACCCTGGTCGGTTATTAAACAATCCACTTTCCAGATAATATCTACCAACTAAGCCGCCCATACTATGTGCGACTAAGTAAATTGCAACTTCATCCCCTTTGTCGTCAAAAATTTTGTCTAATCGATTGGCAAGTAACTCTGAGCTTGATTCAATTGACTTTCGCCAATCATAAGGAAATACAATTAATGTATTAAGGTTTTCAGAAAATCCACATAATTCAAGGTCAGCAATTAGATCACTATACTGTGGCAAATAGAATTTTCTAATACAATCAACGGCTACCAAGTTGGGATTGAGCAACTTGTCCATTTTGCGATAAGGCAATTTAAGATCTATTAAGGATCCAGGCCAAACAATTTCATCGTCAAGCGTTAACACAGATCCCATTATCCCAGGAATCATTACTGCAACCTGAATCATATCCCAAAGAAGCTTTAGAGTTTTGAAAAAAAGCCAACTAATTGCATAGCTGATTTGCGAAAAGGGAGTGGTATCTTGAGCAAACATTCTGCATCGATATGCAAATTTGAGATTTTGCCCATCAAACTTTTTCTATCTGCATTGTAATCAAAAATGCATCCGCTATTATCCTTATGAAAATTTAATCCGTTTTCGTAAAACTGAGCCACAAGCAGTTGCGCAGTTATAATGCCTGCCAGAAATGTTTCGAAAGAAGTTTTTGTTTCTTTCGCAAATTGTCTGAGTTCGTAAGCAGAGGCTATAATTAAACGATCTTTAAAAAACGAGAAATGATTCCAAAATATCTGACCTTCGTCGTTACCCGCAATCATGCTTGGGGTCACCCCAACTAAATAATCTATTTTTAAATCTAACCGAATCTTCTCTGCAACCACAAAAAAATCGTTGGCGACTGTGTTAGACATGACATGTGTTTTTTCCTCATCTGTCAAAGAATGATCTATATTTTCTTCTAGCCAGCTTAGTACGCCTTCTGGCTTGCGCATCATGCCTGAAGGCACTGTAGCAGTAACCGGCCGAAATTTGTATTTATTTTGCGATTTATTCATGGCCTCTAAAAAATCAGGGAAATTTCCTAGCCACGCCCCTAAATCCCAAACCCCTATGACTATAGTAGCTGGCTTGCGATGCTTTCGCGTAATATTGAAATCAGTTGTTTTGTTTAGATCCCTCTTATTTGTTGCTTCCCATCTGGTTTTGCTTAAATCTATATTTTTAATATATTTTAGGCCATTTATTATCAATTTCTTATCGTCACTAAATTGCGCAGTGACTTTTCTGATGATGCGCTTGCCGCTGCGCTTACCTAATGTTTGATTAAAATCAATTCTTGTACTATCACCACTTTCTACCGCAAGTGCATCCAGTCTGTTTGCATTTGAACTTATTAAATTGTTTATACCGTGTATCTCCACGTTGCTTCCACCTCCTGTACTTAACACAAGCTTCTTGCCTGCTATGGATGTGCCAGGCGTTATACTCACTTCTAATACTCCGTCTCCTAAGCTAACCACTTTAGCTTTACCTCTTCTTTTGTTTATGGCTTCAGATCTTACTGAAAAAGATTCGGGTTTAGGTTTAGACTCCAAAGATTTCGGCAATGGTAAGTGAACCATTGTATTTTTATTGATTTTCATACCTCGAAAAGCTTTGATGCGTCTACGTGTCGATATAATGTCGGAATGCCCCATTCAAGCGTTGTGTGATCAGCTAAGGCTAAGACTTGCCGCCCTTCAGCAACAGCTTCATCTATATCGCCTGTTGCTAGTAGTCCCCTATATAGACCTGATGAAAACGTAGCCGCTATACTGTTTGTTACTGCAAACTGATTAGCGACGACAGCAGGAATGCCGCTCTCAACCAGGGCTTGCGCAACTACAGCATAGCTTTTAGAAAAATCTCCTGCTGATGAGTTACAAGCGCTTAATACAACTAGTTGGAGATTTCGGCCGCTTAAGATCATTGCAAGCTTTGAAGCAGGGACCTCCTGCGATTCTCCAGTTACTCTATCCCTGAAAACAAGGATACCAGTGCCTTTGTCAACACCTTGCATTATTATGGACCCATGTCCATTAAAGTGCAAAATGTCGTAACTATTGCTAATCAGTGCTTCATTTAATTGTTCAATGGATGACCCTTCAATAACTTTCATTTCGAATGTGCCTTGTTCTAACCTGCCGAGGAATTCACGCTCAATTGTATTTTGAATATCTTCCCAAGCAACATATGCTTGATCTGTGGGATCAGCATAGACAAACAACAAGCGTAATTTATTTTTCAGTTTACGTATTTCAGGAATTTCGTTTCCTATAGTCGGTACAATTCTCACTATGCCTCTGCTTCTGTTAGGTCCTATATTTGCCATTGGATCTTGCAAATATTCCCAAGGCAATGATTGGAAATCGGGTCGGTTACTTATCACTTGAATCTTTATAGTTTCATTTGGAAGGCGTCGGTATACGTCTAATACCTTTTTATTAAATGCGAAATTGAACAGATTTTTTCCAAATATAGAAAGCTCTTCTTTCGTAGGTGGTGATGCTGCCTCGCCAGTCGCGACTTGATTGAGGCGGATCCGAAATTCATTTAAAGCTGGTATAGCATTGCATTGAATTATTTCCACGGCTGAATTATTGTTATATCGAGCATATGCGACAGCTTGAACATCCTGGCCTGTATCTAAAATTAAAAGCTCTAGTGGTTTCTTCATTTTTTTATTCAATTTGATTTAAATCACAGGTTGGGTATTTTGGAAACATTGGAAACAATAATTATATTATAGTCACAACGAAAGGAAAGTCTGTATCTGACACACTAATTGGCGTTTGCTTTTTCTTTGATATTTTCTGAACTTGTTTCCTCGTTAACTCGAACACTTCCAATATACTATAAACATTGTTCCTATAGTACTCATGTAAATAAACAGAAACATCGATAAGAGTTTTTATAAAAAAATAGTTGTATGCACTTTGATCTAAGTCACAAGCGAATAGATACACTGATCCTTTCTTAGACTCTACTAGTGCTCCCTCATAGGCTTTGTACGCTTCTTCAGATGTTCTTGGCCACTTTACGATTCCACCGTATTTATACTTCGGCACTAAATTGTTTAGGCGTGGTATATCTAAATTTGTGGTAATGGTATTTCTACAGGTCTCTATAATGTACAGCTGTCTGTTACATTGAAAATGGATTTGCCCTGGATGTATAAGAGTGGTCTCGCTTAATTGAAATACTTGTACACCTTCTTGGTTCGCGCCATGTCCTACTAAAACAGTAATTATATAATCGCATCCCTGTATCAACATTAATTGTTGAAGTTGTTCAATAGAAGGCTCTTCGCAAATAGCAATATCCCTGTCAAAATCATAGCTACCTCCTGCATTACTGCAAAAGAAATCAATGTATAGTTGAATTATATTCCTATCGTTAGAAAGCTCAACTTCAGTTTTGCTATAGCCTTTGATGAATATTATTTTCCGGTTCATAAAAATCACCTATGAAGAATGACTTACTTATTTTGATTGCTGTCTGTGCGTTAAGGAAGTAAATTTATTACTTCAAAAACACTCCTTAAACATCACGCTATATTCAATCATGTACAAGATTCTAAAGAAGGCAAAGCGAAATAAATAGAATAGCATCATGAGGAATTAATAATTGCAATGTGTATGGTTGTTGACATTTCATTATTGAACTCATCTTGTGCTTCGTCGGGTTCATCCCCTCGGAATCATCGGCTCCGGCTAGCTTAGCTACGGTAACAAAGGAAGCACATAGGGAATGTGCTAAATACTTAGGCCCAAGGTAGCGCTGTACAATCAAATTCAGGTGCTTGTCGGTAAACCTTTGATCTGTGATGCACTCTCTTTACGAAAGGATACAAACATCGAGCGAGCAGTGACGAACGGTTTTCCACGTAGTCACAATGGCTCTATTGGCAGCAGCGACATAGGCTCGCGCCCAATAGAGTTGCCATTCTGGTGCCTGCTTCTGCTGCTGGATGATGTACTGGTAAGTTTGCGCCGCAGCCTTGATGCTGAGGTTTCCGCTGGCCGTGAGTTCAGATTCTGCCATAAAATCCTCGCCGTAGTTCCACTGTAGCCCTTGCTGATAGCTACACATCCTGCGGCGGAATCGCGCAAAGAAGGCCTTTAATAACCACATAGTATAGCAGAGGCGCGTAGAAGCCCACTAAGGCGCTTTCTCCGCCTCTGCTTTCTTGGACTGGAGACTCCACCACACTGGCGAATCTAAAATTTTAGCATAGTTAGTATTCCATTGTGTCCGCTTCCTGCTCATTATGTGCCTCCTTCTTCATTATTCCTAAGCGTTTGTCCTCGGGCGCATACATGTAGTGTTCTATTGAACCGAAGGCAACGCAGCCACCGTCGTAGACCGTGGCAATAAGCGTTGCACGGTCATGGGAAAGAACTCCTTCCCCCGCCGCGTCCGATACCCCGCCTCATTCAGTTCCCCGGCAATCTGCTGCAGCGTATGCCCCTGCGCGTGCAACAGCGACGCGAGTCGGGCAGCCTGCCGGTTCGCCTGGCTTTGCTTGGCATTCAGCTGCTGCACGGCGCGCCCCTGCTCGCGCACCTGGTCGGTCATGTTCGCCGGCGTACCCAGTTGCGCACCTCGCGCCTTCTTCGCTGTGAGTGCATCCTTGGTGCGGCGGGAAATTGTTTCGCGCTCATGCTGGGCGATGACGGCAAACAGCCCTACCGTCAGCGTATTCGCGTCGGGCATATCGCAGCACACGAACTCCACCCCCGAATCCCGCAGCGCAAAAATAAACCCCGCATTACGACTCAGTCGGTCGAGCTTGGCAATGAGCAGCACGGCTCCATGCCGGCGGGCCGCGGCGATAGCAGCTAACAGCTGGGGCCGCTGGTTCTTCTTGCCGCTCTCGACTTCGACGAACTCCTCCCCCACCAGCCCTCCGGCTGGCGCGAAGGCCACGACCGCCGCCCGCTGCGCCTCGAGCCCCAGCCCAGACTGCCCTTGCTTCTGGGTGGAGACGCGGTAGTAAGGAACATACTTCTTGGCGGGAGTCAGCGGCAGCATCGGGGGCGATTGGGGAGGAAAAGCGCCGCAAGATACCCAATATAACGTTCTATAAACGAGCGTTTGGAAAATGTTAGCTTTGTCGAATTCCCCGGTTTTGCTCCTTCTATATGCGTACTTCTGCCCCGTCCACTCGCCCTTACTTCGCTTACTACCGGGTCTCGACCCAGAAGCAGGGGGCATCGGGCTTAGGCCTGGAGGCGCAACGGGCGGCGGCCCGGGCCTTCGTGGCTGACCCGGCCGCCCTGCGCGGGGAGTTCGTGGAAATCGAGAGCGGTAAAAAGAACCACCGGCCCCAACTGCTGGCCGCCATCGCCGCGGCCCGGCAGGCGGGCGGGGTACTGCTCATCGCCAAGTTGGACCGGCTCTCACGCAACGCGGGCTTTATCTTCACCCTGCGCGACGCGGGCGTGGAATTTGTCTGCTGCGACATGCCCGACGCGAATACACTCACTGTGGGTCTCTTTGCCGTCATCGCCCAGCACGAGCGCGAAACCATCTCGAAGCGCACAAAAGACGCGCTCACCGCCAAAAAAGCGCGTGGGGCCACATTGGGCACGCCGGCGAACCTGACGGCTGAGGCTCGGCAACGAGGCTTAGCCGTGCGCCAGCAAAACGCCCGGGAACACCAAGCCAATAAACAGGCGAGTCGGGTGGCGACGCTTCTGCAGCTACAAGGCCACAACCTGACGCAGATTGCCCGCGAACTTAACGAGGCCGGCTACCGCACCCGCCGCGGCAAAGCCTTCCACTTGGCTACGGTGCGACGCCTATTAATTCGTGCAGAGGCGGAACTTGTGCAACCAGCAACGCACCAGCTTGTCGTCTGAGACGACAAGCTGGTGCGTTAACCTGCTATTTCTCGTTTTCTGAGAGTATTTCAATATGCTCTAAATCGGTTCAGACTTCCCTACCGATAGTTTCTGTTCCTACTCTAGCGCTACCCCAACTCCTGGAGAGCATCAAAAAGTGTGGGGCAATGGGGTTAGGCGGCCATCTGCATCGGTTCTGCTGGCACTGACAGGAAGCCGGGATACTGCTTCCGAAAACAGTCTTCCCATTCCTCGTTGAGCACCTTCGTGCGGGCCTGCACAAGCAGGTGCGCTCCTTTTTTAGTCCACTGCATTTGTTGCCGCTTCACCATTCGCTTGGCCAGGACCTGGTTGACCGCTGATTCAACAAAGCCGGTGGAGACGCGTTCGCCGTAGCGGTACCGCTCGGCGTAATCGACAATAAAGCCGCTGTTCTGCTCAACGTAAGTGTAAAAATCAGCCATTAGCCGGACCAACGGCTTACACTTGCTGTATTTCCGGGCCACGAGCGGGTTCTCCTGGTGCGTGGTCAGCGTGTCGTCCAAGTCCCGTATTTTCTCCAGGGCCCGCTCGGCGTTGCCGTGCCAGAGATGCCACTTGATGCTGGTCAAGACATCTTGCAGCGCTTTTCCCCCGGCCGCATCGACCTGAGCGAAGCCAAGCGCGTATTGGTGCAGCACCGTCAGGCGCATGGTCAGGTGAAACCAGTCCAAGATATGCATGGACTCCGCACTCAAATAACTGGTCAGCGACCGCAGCACCGCGGCGCCGTCGGTGAAAAATTCCACTGACTGATTAGCCTGTAATCCCTGCGAGCGCAATACCTCGAATACGCGTCGGCGCGGTTTGGCATCTATTTCTTGCACAAAGCCAAAGCATTTGGCTGGCCCCTCCGCCGGAATGCTTTTGCCAGCTATCACCTCGAAACAGCCTTTTTTATGCCAGTGTCGGACGTAGCCGCCGTCGAGGCCGACCACCAGCGGGCGGGGCGGGCACGGCAAGTCCTCGCGTTCCAGTTGATAACTACCGTGAAAAGTGGCCACCTCCGGGGGCAACTGCTGTTCCTGCGCCTCGACCACCACGTGCAAGTGCTGCTGAATGGTCGTGCCCGAGAGTTTCGCACTCAGGGGCAGCACGTCGTGGAGCAAATCGGCCGTTTTCTGGTAGGGAATCAGGCTGGCCTACTTGGTTTCCAGGTACAGCCGCTCCGGCGTCACGTGCTGCGGAAACAGGTGCAGGAGCGGGCTGAAGGTCTTAGGTCCCGCCTCGGTAGGCGGCAGATAGTAGCGCGGGCTATCGACGGTGACGTTCCCAAACAAGGTTTTCAGTTGGAGCGAATAGCTGCCCTTCTTCCGTAAGCCGACGGGATGCTGCAGCTGCAAACGCGTCGCTATCTGCTGCGCAATCATCTTTTGCTGAAGGCGTTGCAGCAGCGCTTTCGATTCGGCCAGCGTCAGGCCTACGCTGGCTAAGCTCAGGTCCTCCCGGCTCCATGTGAACACGTCTTTGAGGGTGGGCTCGTCGCCTTCTGACGCACAAGCCACCAGTTGTAATTTGAAGTTCATGGGGCTGGGGGGTAAGGATTACAGCAAGGCTTTCACTTTACGCACCGTATTGATGGCCACGTCGCACAGCTTCGCCGTGTTACGGACGCTCAGGCCCGCGCGCAGCTGCCGGGCGACGGCCGCATATTTTTTCAGAAAGACGGCCTTTTCTTCTGTCACGCCCAACGGCCGGCCAATCGTGACGCCTTGCCGGCGCGCCTCGTCCATGCCCGAGAGAATGCACTCGCGCAGGGTCTCGCGTTCCAGGCGGGCAAATTCAGCCAGCAGCGTGAACATGAATTGCGCCACCGGATTACGTTTCCCATTCTTCAGTGTCTCGATACCGGTAAATGCTGATGCCCAATTGCGTCAGCTCCTCGACGATTTGCAGCACTTCCACCGTGGAGCGGCCCAGGGGCGAGACTTCGCTGACCAATACTTTCTGGATGGTGCCCCGGCGGCTCAGCGCCAATAACTGCTGAATCCCTTCTCGGTCCTGATTCCTTTTCGCTCCACTAATCTTCTCCGCAATCTCGGCTACGACCTGGACGGCCTGACTCTGGGCTACGGCGCGCAGGTCTTCCACCTGCCGCTGGTAGTCTTGCTCCTTTTTGGAGACGCGCACGAAAATGACGGCCTATTGCATGGCGCAAAACTATCTGGGCTGTATCAGAAAAACCACTTGGTTTTTCTGATACATATTTCAGGATTTTAAATCCGCGAAGAAATAGTCGTAGCCGCCCTGCGAAAGCAGAAAATCGGGATTACCCTTAAGTTGATACACTTTGGCCAACCGTTGGTTGACTAGCCCCTTGTCAAAGTGCTCCGGTTGGTAAGTCCAGAACCAGGTCGGCACGTCGTCTTCCCGAATATCCTCGCCGGCCAGCAAGCGGTCCTGAGCTTCGTAATGCCAGCTGAATTGGTCCAGGGTCCGCTGGTCATAGCCGCTGGGGCCGCCTACCTCTTCCGGTGGGCAGGCGCGGCGGCCACTCACGCAAACCGGAGCGGTTGGCACGGCCGTCGGCGGCAGTAGTTTCTCGACCCGCACCTGGTGCTGCCAGTAGTCGCCGAAGTCGTAGGTGTAGGTGAACTTGTCGTTGACCCGCCACACAAAATCGCCCAAGTGGACCCGCCGGGCATCATCGGCATACCACGTGCCGCCGGCATAGCTCAGGCCGTAGTCCTTGCCCCAGAGATGAAAGAAGTGCAGGTGCCCGTTTTCCCAGCCCATTACTACCTGGAAGATATGATGCAACTCGGCTAGGGTGGTATCGCCCCGCACCAGCACGCGCCGGCTGATTTGCGGACTGATACCCAGTAGATGAATCTTGAGTTGGTAGCCCACCGCCAGGCGGTCAGGAATTGAAGTAGCGGGTGGCTGGGTCATGTTCTTCACCGACAAGTACGGCCTCCCAAGTTAGTCGGTGAAGCTACTGACCTGGACTGCCCCACACTTTTTGATGCTCTCTACTGTTTTCGGCAGCAATACCCCGGCTTCCGGCCCCTGCTGGCCGAGCCCCTACCGATGGCCGCTTAACCCCACTGCCCCACATTTTTTGATGTTCTCCTAGTTCACCGCGTCGTCTTTCGCCAGGGTAGCGGCGATTCAAACTCAGTGGTAGCACTGATGTGCTTCAATGAATGATTGTAGACATTTAGGCATTTAAATGCATTAAATCTTTCACCGCCTTTTTAACCTAATACAACATGGCAGCAAAATTCAATAACGGAACGAGAGCAGCGGGTGTTGTTGCGTACCAGGATAGTGAAGATCCAAATCAGTTCTATTACTTTCCACAATCCATAAACTCCTCTTTAGGCGAGAATTTAACCGATTTCCTTGTGACTTACTGGGGCATAAGTGACTCGTTTTACGATTTAGTTGATGGAAAATATCAGAGTATCTGTGGTGGGGTTATGGGCGGTAAAGCAAAAATAGAGATCACGGAATATCAAACGAAACAAATTGAAAAAAAAATTAAAAACGATTACAATATTAAAAACCCCCGTTTATTGCCACTTTTTTTGATTAATGTTAAAGTACAACCAACATTTGCGGGTAATGTGTTGGGAATTAACTCTGGCGGTGATGCAGTTTTTCCTGATACCTTGAGTATAGGCAATGAATTTACGTTCGTAGTAGGAGCTGCAAATACACGTTTTGCTAGTGTAGTGGCAGCGCGTAATCGCGGCGAAGGAATGATAGTTAATCCTCAATTTGGAATAAATATCACTGGTGAAGCAGAGTTTCGAGGAGAGCCGTGGACCGCAGAGATAGAATGTGAAATCTCCCAAGTCTGGAGTTATGCAAGAACACATATATCGGCTTCAGCGAGCTTCGGTTGGTTTAAACTTGGATCCGGAGAATACGAAAGCATTGTTCGCGACCTCTATAGAAATAATATTATTAAATCAAATTATAAAGAAGGATCTATATTTACAGAACAATATGGAAGACAGATGTTTGAAGAAGCAAAAAAAATATTTGAAGCCATCAATGCTGCTGCTTTAAATGGTACTGGTTTTTTTAAATTTGAACCGATAACCGATCCAGAAGCTAAATCATCATTAGTATTTGGGCTTTTCTCAGGGTTTTCTGTATCAATCAACGCTAGTTACACTAGTTCAGTGTTTAAGCAAAAGATTAACTACAAGAACACATTTACTTATACTGGCAATTTTAAAGCCAAGATGCCAATAGGGATGGCATTGGCAGTCGCCTGCAATACTTCTACGTATTCCCATTTCCAGGATATAAATGACTCATCCGAACCTTGTATTACCGATATCAAACTTCGGGCTTTGAATGATAGGATTAGGAGAGAGGAAGCAAAGAAAGACCCTTTGTATGCTAGGTTGCAAAGAACAGCAGGATCTATTGATCATACTGAATATGCTCGCATATTAGCTGAAATTGATAACCTGAATGCAACAGAGACTTTTCGGAGCCTTTCACAAGATAATTCAAAAGGCATTAAATTCTCTGGAGATTCGCTTATCTTTGGACTAGATGAAACAACAACAGACGAGTTATTTAATATTTAACTGTATTTCACCTGAGAATAATACCTTGATTATGATGGTCTATGTACATTTTAATTCAGGCATTATTTATGATTGAAGGTTTGATACATTGGCGTTTAGTACAAGTGGTTTTATATCATTTGCATGGCAAATAAGCGAGTGACTCAACTATGTTGGTCTGGTCTTTGGAACAGAAGCTATATGTGCTGGTCAGACAATCATGAAAGCAGGCTGTAAATAAGTCGGTAATGCCCCAGCACAGGCTACGGTAATGTCAAGGTCGCCTGTGTTGGAGTATTACCGATTATATCTGCGTAGGAATGTGCTCAGCAACTGAAAAATGTTATACACTTAAATGCTAAGAGGCAGCATTGAACAATGGTTAAGGTCAAGAGAAGCGAGCTCTGTCACTTTACAATATATTGGACTGATGTATCATCAACCGACCTGGACAATGGCGCATAAACAGGCCTATAATGGCCTAAAAATTTTATATAATCTTCCATGCAGTATGGCGCAATAGACAATTTGCAATGACCACTCTTTATGCTGGTGGGATACTAATGCATGAATTGCGCTTTTCCCTCAACTTGCCTATTGTAGTTCGATTCATAATAATTACGCTCAGACAAATCCTATCGGCTGCTATGGGCATAATCATAGGCATGGAAGGACTACTGGCAATCATTTTCATCGCTTAATTATGCTCAATGCTTCATTTCTTTTGATCAAGAAATAATACCATGGCTTCTATAAGTACTCGAGTTTCAGTAACTTTTTTTGTTTCAATATTTATAGTATTGACCCAAAGTTGTAAAACAACTAAAGTTAATAATTATTATAATTTTCCAGATAAGCTTGAGCATTTTGCAATAATAGGGTTCAAAAGTCCTCCAAAATATATGGAATATACTCCTGAAAATATTCCATTCTACTTAAGAGAGCGTCAAAAAATATTTCCATCTTTTAAGCCAGGAGAGTCTATTTCATTCTGGTGTTACGCCACGTATTTTGATAATTTTTTCAAACCAGTTAAAAATTTAAAAATTGATATTAGCGTTGTTAAATCTACTGGAGAGGAATACAGTCCTCAATTTATAACTTCTTCTGTTATAACAAATGAGCTAGGGTATAATGCTGTGCCTATAACACTAATCATAAATGAGCAGTTTACATACAGATTAAAAGTAAAATATAAAGATAAAAATTCTACAACAATAAGCTATAGTCCTGTTTTTAAAGTGTCTACATTTTAAATGTGAGGTGGTCTAGCTAAGCCGGACACAATTGGGACGTGGTTTTGAGTTGGGATTCGAAGTAGTTGGGGGCGCGGTAACCGAGGGCGGAATGACGTCGTTCGGCTTTGTAATAGGCGATGTGGTAGCTGATTTCAAGCCGGGCTTCCGTCAGGCCCGGGAAGCTGCCGCCGTCGAGTAGCTCGGCTTTGAAGCGGCTCCAAAACGATTCGGTATGGGCATTATCGTAGCAGTTGCAGCGCCGGCTCATGCTCTGCACGGCACCGTTGCGGGCCAGTAAGTCCCTGAAGCGGGTGGCCGTGTACTGGCTGCCCTGGTCGGAGTGCACAATAAGCCCGGCCGGCGCACGGCCAGGGCCCGGCGGAGCGCCTCGCTGACCAGGTCTTCAGGCATGGTGTCACGCACGTCCCAGCCCACGATTTTGCGCGAGCTGCGGTCGAGCCAGACGGCCAGGTACAGCCAGCCGCCGCCTTGCCGGGGCAAGCATGTGACGTGGTCCACCCACACCCGGTTGGGGACGGTCGGGGCCGGATGGTCGAGCAAGCGGTTGGGGGCAGCGCACACGGCTGGGTTGGAATGGGTGGCGGGGCCCGAACGAGTGGGGCTGTTGGGCCCGCAGGCCATGGGCGCGCAGCAAGCGGCGGATGCGCCAACGACCTACGGCGTGGCCGTGGGCCTGCACTTCCGCCCGCAGCCGGCGGGTGCCGTAGCGCTGGCTGTGGTGGGCAAAAGCTTCGCGCACGGCCACTTGCCACGCCGGTCCGACCACTGGCTGTTGCCGGCGGTGACGCTAGGCGTAATACGCAGCCGGGGCCACGCGCAGCGCCTGGCAGAGCTGGCGTACGTGCACCTGGGCGGCGCGCTGGGCAATATATGCTGATAAGTGCTCACTGGGTCGGCTGGCCGAAGATGACCAAGGCTTTTTTTAGAATATCGAACTCCTACTCGGTCCGTTTCAGACGGGCGCGTAGCGCGCGCACTTCCGGGTCGCGCGCCACTTCTTCACTGCCCACTTCGGCCGCGAGCTGGGCTTGCTGCTAGCGGTAGAGCAGCTTGGGGCTAATGCCCAGCTGCCGCGCGGCTGCCTGTGTGCTGCGGCTCTCGCTGGCCAGGCGCAGCGCTTCAGCCTTAAATGCCTCGTCGTATTTACGCCGTTTGTTGGGCGGCGCCCCGCTTGCTTTGCTTGCCATAACAGAAGAAATATACATCCTTCTTCTGTTCACCTTGTCTAGACCACCTCAAAACCACCTCAAACGACGCTCTTGGCAAGCGCATAGTTTGGTGAAGCAAGTTTGAGTAGGGCCAGCAGGTATGTTGGGACTTTTTACGGGCGAAGATTCAGTACTAGCACTGAGGTGTTGCTCGGTTAATTAACTCAATTTTGAGTGGTAGCCTTCAACGCCTGCACATTGATCCCAAAGCTATTGATAACATACGCTTGTGGAAACAGGATTCACTATTACAACCAACGAAGTCAAGCATGGCGATAATCTGCCATTGACCTCGTGGCAGGTTGTGCTGAAGATAACCAACAACCACGGTGTTGGAGTTGGAGGGAAGGTTTACGCAAGGGTGGGGCTCACTAAAGTGATAGATAAGCTGGTTGGAATATTGCCCGGACAGACAACGGCTTTTGATTTTCGAGACCCTGAAGGTCCATTTACGCGCATTTGGACTGACGACCTCATCTGCACCCATGCCGATGCTGAACACGTTTTTTCCTTCGCAATTGAGCGACCAGTCAACGCCACGACCTACTCCGCGACAATAGACTAAGCTACTCTCCTCTTTATACTTCAGGACCTAAACCCATTTTGCCTTATGGAACCCCAGACCTCATTACAGGAGCAGTATCCGCAATGTGAAATTGTCGAGAAGCCGGTGTTGTTCTCTCACGTAGCGGAAGAAGACATGCCCTTTTTCTGCTCGGGCGTTATGCAAGGGCGTGAACCAGATGGAATGCTGGCAAAGGGAGACCTGGTAGCGATAAATCACGATAGAACGGGAGCGGACGCCCATCGGCCGTGGGTGACTACCGAAGAAGGGGTTGTTGCCCAAATACAAGGCAGGCTGCGGGCCATCCCCTTATAAGAAACTTCGTGAACAACAAACCCTAACCACCTGATTTAGGGCTTGTTTGTTTTTCAGCTTAGTGCAGGTCATTCCTGGCTGCCCCCTCGCCTCGGCAGGGGCCGTCACAGATATACTATTAACAAAGACTTGTGGCAGCCCTTGGTTTAAACAGGGCGAGCATGCGAAGCTGAATACGGGTTAAATGCATCGAAAAGCAAGTTTCGCATGGGTTTCTCCAATCATTATCATTAATATAAATATAAATAATATATTATTTATTTACCGCTGTTTACCCTTCCCTGAAAATGGTTTCAGGGGTGCCTGAAATGCCAACTCTTTTAAAAGCCTTCTGAAACATCATGACTGGTTATTCTGATAGGGTACCTATTCCGCCCAAGGACACGATTAATACCGGGCTGAGTGCTGCGCGCGAGTCCACGATGCTCGCAACCTTGGGAAGTCCGGGCAAGCTTTCGAAGGATTGCTCTGAACCAGCCGATAGTCTCCGTAGGCGTCTGGTCAGCAAGAGTGTAGGGCCGTTCAGGGTGGAAGGCTTCGACTTCGCGGTGGAAAGCCTCGTGCAACTGTTCGCCGAAGTCAAGCAACAGCAGCCTGACTTGTTTCAGCAAGTAAAAACGGCAGGGGTATTGTGCGTGCGCCATCGCCGAACCAATCCGACCCGCTTTTCCAACCATAGCTGGGGCACGGCCATTGATATCTATTTCGGCCCGGCCGTGCTGCCACAGGGCACCGCCCTGACGCACCGGGGCAACCTGATGTTAGCTCCATATTTCAACCGGCACGGCTGGTATTGGGGGGCAGAGTTCTCAGGTGACAGTGTGGACAGTATGCACTTTGAACTGGCTGAAGAAACCATCCTCAAGCTAGGCCGCAAGAGTGAGCAGGACGTCGCGCCACTGCTGGCCGACGCAACCAACCCGTCCTGACGTTAACATTTTCATTATGAAAGGTAAGAGCCTCGTACTAATTTTCATGTCTTGGGTTTTGTTACTGCCGTATGGCTACTGCGTATACCAGCTTAACGCTCTCGCCAACAAGTATACTGCTAGATATAATCGAGAGCATCCAAAGCCGCCGATACCTTCTGGACCAACCCAAGCCAATCCAGCTCCACCTGCACAAGGGCCCCCACCCACAATACCAGATACTGCACCTAGACCTGGTGAACAACCTTGGCCACAACTGCTGCAAGTACTTAGCGTTGCCTCTGGCCTAGTATCGGCTGTAGTTATTTCCCTGCTGGCCATCACGCCGCCCGCCCATGCCATTGGGTCAAGCTTGGTTGGAGAAGGGGAAAATGCGAACCCAATTGTGTGGGCTGCCACAGGCTATGTCATAGCCTGGCTTCTCATAGGTGGTTTCTGCCTAATCAAAGGCAGCTTGAATGGCCCTATTATTCCAACAAATCCCGCGCTAAAAGAGATAAGCTCCCTCGGCATTACTTGGTTTGGTCTATTTGTAGGAGCATTGTACAGCTATTTTGGGGTACAACGCCAGATTACCAGATAAATACGCCCTAAGGATAGCTATTTCTGCGCATGCACAACAAATGCGTGTAAAGCACTTCGGCCATCTTAACATATGTCTTGTCCTAAAATAGGTTGACCATCAATCTCAGTCAGATAGAACACTTATTCCTGTTTCGCAAGCAGGCGCACGAGTTGAAAATGCGCCAGATGGTCGAGGAAATTGGAGAGCATCAAAAAGTGTGGGGCAGTGGTGTTAAGCAGTGATCGGCAGGAGCATCTCGGCTTTCGGCTAATCCCTGCGGAAGTTATGCAAGTAGCCGCTTAGCCCGATTGCCCCACACTTTTTGATGCTCTCCTATTAGTAGCCATAGTTGTATTCCACTAAACACTGCATTAGCGTAGCTTCTTACTTGACTTCAAGAGTTTCTCAAGCGCCGCCGCTGGCAAGGGCTTCTCTGCGTCGGGGTAATTCTTTAGCTCATTCACTAGTGCGGTCTCGGTGAGTTCTTTCATCAGAAAGCCCGGCACCCAATGCTCGGCTTGCTTCAGCTTCATATAGGTGTCACGCGTGACGGCAGTGGTAAAGGAAACCCAGACCGTCTCTTCCCCTGCTGGTTCGGACTGCTCAGCCGCTGTGGGCTCGATGCGTTCGTTGACAGCTGCCAGGACTTTCTTGCCAAAGGATGGTTTGCCGGTGCTCATATGCGGGAAAGAATTTCGGTGGTAAGGGCTTCATAGTCGTGGGCACCATTGGATTCTGGTGCGTAGACAAACACGTTCTCCTTTTCGATCTGTGCTTCTACTAAGGAGACATTGGGTCTGATAGTGGTCCTCATGACCAACGGACCGAAGACATCATGGCTTTCCAGCAGGGTCACCATATCCCGCTGTGCACGTCGACGGTCGTTCCTATTGTATTGAGTGAAGAAAAGCCCGCCAATCTTCAACTCCTTATTAAGCCGCTTCTGTACGTGGTGGCATACGTCGAGCAGACCCACTAGCCCTTCAATACCGTAGTACTCTGGCTGTGCTGGGATGAATACAGCAGTTGCTGCGGTCAAAGCGGCGTAGGTTAGCTTGCCTAGGCCGCCTGGAGTGTCGATGAGGCAATAGTCTATGTCTTCTACTTCCTCCAGCAACTCTCGCAAGGTAAATTCGGCGCCTGGCTTCTTGCTGATCTTGTCTTCAGCCTCACTCAAATCGTGAGCTGAAGGCACCAGGTAAAGCCCCTCTCCTACTTCCTGCACAACATCTGAAAGACTTGCTTGACCGAGCAGCACCATGCCGAGGTCCTTGCCGTTGGCTTCGAGCATGAAGCTCTGACTCAGATTGCATTGGGAGTCGCAATCAATGAGTAAGACCGTTTTTCCCTGCTGTACCAAAGCATAGGCGACATTGAGACAGGAAGTCGTTTTGCCAGTACCACCCTTGTGGTTAGCGAATACTATTGTTTGCATGGTTACAATGTATAAATTTTTAGATATTTAAACAACTTTTACCACAGTTGCTATAGTGACAATTGTTATAATTTATGGAATTTCAGTAATACTAACCACTGTTATAATTTTGGGAATTATAACAGTGGTGACCATATGGCTACCCATTTGTAAGTTGAACCACAAACGGGAGGAGAGGACAGCTATAAACTCTGGTGAAGCCTAAACGTTAGGTCAAGGTTTAATCAGCCATTGGCCTCCCTGTGAGTCAATTTCCTGACGAAAGCCCGCAGAGAGCCAAACCCGGGCTAGATTTTCCTCAAACGTCTCATCTGAGATGAGCTGGCGTTGACGCATGGTCTCATACATAGCGCGTACATCGTCGAGTGTATGCCGTTCTTGCAGCGATAATACTGGGGTTGCGGGTACACGTTTAGACTCCTTGGCTTCGCCTTTCCGTACCTGCCGTCTGTAATCTTCTAATAGATATCCCTCTACCAAGGACTTATAGATAGCTCCACCAACTTTTTTCACCTTTCCGGCTGCCGCTTGACGACGGACATATGCCACGACGAAATACACATATCCTTCGTCGTAGTACCCGCTTTCCAACTGGGACTTGATACCTACAATGCTTTTAGCGGCAATGCCTACTTCCAGCAATGTAGCTTCCCAGTCAGATTCCGGGACTGGATGAGTTGGCAGCGCACTGCCAGTGGGCTTAAATAGAAAACAGATGTGGGTAATCGTGCGACCTTGCTTTTCCAACTCGTAAGTGAAGGCCATGTCAGTTTGGGCTAACTCAGCCTTGGCTCGGTCAAGGATGCGGGCTTTAAAGTTGGTAAACCGGTCATACTCTTCCTCCACACCCAAGATGGCTTTCAAATCGGCTACTGCCATCACTCGTTTGCCAAAGGCAGCGTATTCCCGAAGCAGCAAGTAGATGCGATAGGCGTTACTGCTCTTTAGCTTCAATAGCTCGGTAAGTTGCGCCTTGGTGAAATTTTCTCGCAACTGGAGCAAGTAGGGCATGAGCAAATCGTTAAAGCGCGCTTCAACGATGCCATCTCGATGCTTGTATTCGGCAAAGGCCAACAGTGGGAGAATGGAAAAATCGGGTTTGCTACTGCGGCGAGCAGAAGTATCTAGTTTTTCAATCAGTAAGGTGCGTGAAGCAAAATGCTTAAGTGTTTTGCGAACCAAGTCGTAGGTGGAATTGCTAGAACTGTGGCCCATCAGCTCCCGAACCGGGATCTGGCACACTTGAAACTGTGTGTCATCACGCCCGATTCGACTGAGCAGCGCTAGAAACAGACGTGACTCAGTGGTATTGAGCTCGAACCGGGCATTAATCAGGGCATTGTGCTGCACTACGAGGGGATGGACCAAGTTATCCCCCTTTACCAAAGCATCATGTTTCATAGGGCTAATGTAAACGGCTGTCTCATATTATGCTACATATTTTTTAATATGTAGTCATACAACCCCTTTTTTGTAGTTCTATAAAGCTATCGACACCCCTTTTTTGTAGTTATATAACCCCTTTTTTGTAGCAACTCACCCCTTTTCTGTAGTCATATAACCCCTTTTTTGTAGTCATATGTGCTTGTATATATCATATTTTCAGTCAGTTACAGCAGCTGTAAACTAAGTAAACCTTATAAACAAAGAAAACTACTAGTTTCTTGAGTCGTTTTTTTTGAAAAAAGAAAAGAAAGTATCCTATAATCGCTGTAAAGGCTCATTGAGTGATAAACAAGCATCAAAGGGTGACCCCTTTTTTGTAGTCATATGCCTCGTGGAAATTGCTTTCCGAGCTGTAAACAAAGGATTCGCATGCAAGGGTAAGTCTAAACTGTGTGACCACGACCCCTTTTTTGTAGTCATATGCTCTCAAGATCCGATTGAAGGCGAATCAAGAGCAGTAATACAAGAGCAGTAATAGGTTAGCTACCCAAAAGCATATGACTACAAAAAAGGGGTAAGTTCAAGTTCGGAGGATGCGAATAATCGACACTAATAATTAAAGTATAAAAAAGTATAAAAACGGCGATTTTGAAGCGAAAATGGACTTTTTTGGACTCTTGAGACCTTCCTTATCTGCTACAAAAGAGACGTTCAAAAAAACTCTACTAGTCTTTTTTTTAATTACTAACATTATAAGAGTATTACAGGCGCCGTATCATGCTGACTCATAGGGAGTAGTAGAGGCCATCTGCTACAAAAAAGACGTTGACCCTTATGGATGCCATTCCAGAGAAGCGAGTTGCCCAGCATAACGCCTTAATCAATGCTCGATTCAGCTTCGTACCCTTACAGATGCGGCTATTTGTAGCTCTACTGTCACGTATCGACTTTGAGGATGTCGACTTTAAAGAGCATTTCATCCCCTTAGAAGAACTGGTTTTCGATCGTCGAGGGGGGTCGGCCTACGAGCAAGTAGATGAGATGTGCAAAGGTCTAGCCTCATTCACGCTTTACATTGAAGAGCTTGAAGAGAACACTAGGAAACGTCGTCGTAAGCCGAGCTACACTTATATTCCGCTTATGGCTGAAGCGGGCTACAGAGCTGATTTGGGAGGCGTATCAGCCAGTTTCAACCCGAAGATTATGCCCTACCTGCTACAGTTGCGGGAGAGTGGCAATTTCACCATTGCGGATATGCAACAGGTGCTTAAGCTCAAAAGCCCCCAATCACTACGCATCTATTGGCTACTGAAGGAATACGCTGGCTTTGGGCGCCGAACTATAAGCGTAGAGGATCTGCGGTTTGTCTTAGGTATAGAAGAGCACGAGTATCCTCGCTTTTCAAATTTTAAGGCTCGAGTACTAGACAAGGCCCAAAGCGAGATAGGAGAAACGGACATTCCTTTCACTTATGAGCTGGAACGAGAAGGCAAAACGGTAGCTAGAATCAAGTTTCTCTTTCAGCAACTGGCCGCATCTGCTACAAAAAAGACGTTGCCAGGAGCATTGGAATGGGCTGAGGCATTAGCTCAAGTGGGGGTTAGTCAACGAAGCATAACTGCTATTGCTCGCCAATTGGAAAATGAGGAATATGATGTGGGCTATATTGCCTTTGTCGTCCGCATTGTGGAGGCACAGTTCCGCAAAGGTAAAATCAAGAAACCAGCTGGAGCTATTTATAAAGCTTTGGTAGAGAAATACTTGTTGGAAGATTACCAGTTGGCTAAGAAGCCTAAGCCTACTCTCAAGAAAGCGCTTGCTCCTCTAAGTAATCAACAGCCGTCAGTCGTCTTTAAACTGAGTGAGGTTCGCACCATGTATGAGAATCCAGGTCCCTACGCTCAACATCTTAAACCAGCAGCAACTTTTGAGGAGCATCTACAGCAAGTTTATCTGAAAGATGGGTTTGTAATCGAACAACGCGGAGGGGAGGAGTGGCTAGTAAAGTTGAGCTAGGGCTGCTTGGCTTCCCCGAGAAGCAGAGTGACTTAGGGTAGGGAAAGGGGACTTAGCTTACTAGGAGCAAATCCTCCAGCCGAGTGGTGTACTGCGGTGTACGCCACTGCGCCTGTCCCTGCCAGGGCGCAGACTGCCCCACGGGGAGCAGCAAGGCGGCTAGCTGCACGGTGCCTTTGCCAAAACGGCGGTTCAGCTGATCCAGCTCGGCCATCAGCTTCGTGCGCTTCTCCGACTCGGGCCCCGGCTCAAACAGCGAGAGTTGGGCCTGCCCCGCGGGCTCCAAGCCCTCTAGGGTCACCCCGGCTTTGGTGTAGCGCTGCCTGGGCTGCCACAGGCGCTTGAGCGCCACGCGGGCCATGCGCACCAGTTCCACCGTGTCGCTGGTGGCCACGGGCAGGCTGAGTACGATCGAACTCGAGTAGGGGGGAGGCTCCAGCCCGTAGCGACTCTTGCTGACAAACACGGTCAGCAAATGGGCCGCATCGCCCTGCCGGCGTAGCTTCTCGGCCGCGCGGCTGGTAAAAGCACTCACGGCCCCGACCACATCGGGGAAGGCGCTCAGCGGCTGTCCAAACGTGCGCGAGTAGCATAAGCTGCGGCGCGCCAGCGTGCCGTCTTCACTCGGGGCTAGGCCCTGACAGGGATAGCCCTGCAGTTCACGCACCAGGCGCGCGCCCACCACCCCGCCCAAGTGTTGGCGCGCGTAGGCCTCCGAGCAGCCGGCAAGGCCCGCGGCCGTGGTGATGCCCACCACGTAGAGCTTCTGCGCATACTGCCGGCCAATACCCCACACATCTTCTACCGCCACCTGCTCCAGGGCCCACTGCCGGCGCTCGTCCGTGTCCAGGTAGCACACGCCCCCCAGCGCCGGGTTCTTCTTGGCCAGCCGGTTGGCCAGCTTGGCCAGTGTCTTGGTCGGGGCCACCCCCACGCAGGTAGGGATGCCGGTGCGCGCCAGCACGTTGGCACGTACGGTGCGGGCAAACGTGTCCAGGCTGCGGACCACGAATCGCTCCATCCCGTGCAGGTCCAGGAAGGCTTCATCGATGGAGTAGATTTCCACCGCGGGCGCCACCTGGCTTAAATACCACATTACCCGCCGCGACATATCCCCGTACAGCGCGTAGTTACTGGAGAAGACCGCCACCTGGTGCTGCTCGAGCAAGGGCTTGACCTGAAAGTAGGGGTCACCCATTTGCAGGCCCAAAGCCTTCGCTTCGTTACTGCGGGAAATCAGGCACCCGTCATTGTTGCTCAGCACCACCACGGGCCGGCCCTCGAGCCGGGGCTGGAAAACCCGCTCGCAGGACACATAAAAGTTGTTACAGTCGACTAAAGCGTACATAGGCTAGTCGCGCGTGCGCAGCAGGGCCGCGAGTTTACCGGGCACAATCTCATGTAGCACGTGGGTGACCACGCCCCAGATCTTGATGGCGCCAGCGTCGACAATCTCCCAGGGCTTGTAGTCGGGGTTCTCCGGCTTGAGCCACCAGGTGCCGTGCTCGCAGACCAAGCGCTTGACGGTGCACTCACCTTCGACAATGGCGACCACGATATGCCCATGGTCGGCTTCGAGTTGCTTGTCGACGCCCAACAGGTCGCCTTCGTGAATCTCCGCGTCGCGCATGCTCTCGCCGCTGACGCGCACCAGGTAGGTCGCATCGGGGTGGCGTAGCAGTAGGCGGTTCAAGTCAAACAGCTCCTCAACATGGTCGGCCGCCGGGGAAGGAAAGCCCGCGGGAATCCGACAGCTGAACAGAGGCAGTAAAAAGGGGGTCTGGGTGGGCGTAACCTGGATTAATTCGATGTTGCGCATATAGGGGCTCAGTGAGGTGTGCCCACAAGTATACGATATGCTAATTGTATTAGTATAAATTATGCCAATATAATTAGCTTCTAACTATTGGGGTCTATACATCTGGAAAAGCAAAATCTGCTTCCCGCAGATGCCGCTGGTTACTAGAAGCTGCATTAGTACGATTAGGTAAGTGAAGCACTGTAAAAGCCTTGTTTGCTCAGACCACCGGTGCGGCACCGGCCAGTTGAATGGAAACAGCATTTTTAGGCCATAAATCAAGGTCGTGGGCCACTAGGCCAGACCGGTCAGTTTGCTGGAAACGCCGTTTTCGCTTTTTCGCCTTGAAAAGTGAGAGCAACCGGTGACTCCACCGGTGACTCCACCGGTGGGAGCACCGGTGACTCCACCGGCCGATTTCATAGAAAAAAGCGCTCAACAACGTTGTAAAGGGCCGAAAAATCGCTCATTCACACGGAGAAACGACCATAAACACACATTCCGTAGCGTGTACTGTTTTCCTACGCCAAAAAAGCGGATGATAAAAGCAGCCGCCAGGCTGACTCCCAAGGGGTGCCTACGACGAGTTGCTAGCGAGCACGGCTCTGGAGATACTGCACCAATTCTTGCCGGGCGTACAGCACCCGTTTATTGCTCGCGGCGTAGCTGTGCACTAAGCCTTGCCTACGCAGCTTATTGAGTGTCGGCTTCGAAAGATGTAGGAATTCGAGGGCCTGGGTCGTCGACAAGTACTCCGCCTCGACAATTGGAAACGCAGGAGTAGCTCTAGAGCTTGTGCGAAGGAGTTGCTCAAATGCAAGAAGCTGCTTGTCTAATAGATGCGAGAGTAGTTGTTCAAGTTGGGGTAGGGTGGTGATGAGCAGTTCCATACGTGAAGGGCTGAAGGTGAAACAAAAACACTCTACAACGTTCCCATGCTTCTCCATGTCAGTGCCAGCATCGAATCCACCGCGGTATAAGCGTTATCGTGCACTATAGTGCGCATCGTGAGTGCTAAAAGCGCGTCCCATAGCGGGCATCGGCGACTTGCTGCAGAAGAAGAACCGTTTGCAGGGCTAGGTCTGCCGAGAAAGAGGACTTCGTTAAACCTATGAAGCATAGGGAGGGATCCTTGTGCAATGCCTTCTATAAGGAGGCAGAATGGCTATAGTTCGTATAAGCCGCCTGCACCAATGGCTGAGCGGCCAGCAAGCGCTGCGGCGAGGGTAATCTGTCACGTTTAACCTGTTGGTTGAATGCCCGATCCACGGGCAGCAAGTTCCACAACTCGTTGATGGGGTAGACGGCCAGCGGCAGCAAATGGTCCAAATCGTAGTGCTGCGGTTGAGTGAGCTGCTTTTGCGTCCAAGGACAGGTGAAGGACACGTTTTCGAGCAGTAGCAGATCAATTTGGTTGCGTTCCCAGGACAGGGGTCGGCGATTGTCTGGTCGCGCGGTGAGCAGCGCGTAGATGGCCCCTCTAGTAGCTGCTACGCCCGGATCTTGGGTAACGCTTTCCGTGAATAGGCTCCATTCGTGCAGGCACAAAGCTTCCACGTAAAGCGATAAGCGATGGAAAGACTCCCACAGTGCGGCAGAAATGACAAGGCAGGTGTCCTGTGGGCGGGTGCCCGGTAGCGACAAGACTGAATCAGGCAGTTGAGCGAATACTGTAGGGAGCGCAAATACATTTTCTGGACCCGCATGCTGGATAGGCATTCTCAGGGCTGTGACCATGGCTCCGATGGCTCTATCATAGGCCTGCTGCAGGGAGGGAGCATAGCTGGTCCGCCGGCGGGGTGTTCGCATCTCCGCCATCGGCAGCCTGCGCTGGCAGCTGCACGGTCCGTTGCCACTCGCTGCGTAGTTGGGTCAACGCAGGCCGGAAGCTGACGTCATTGCGCACGACACCGCCGCGCTGGGCTCGGGCACCCTGGTAGATCGGCCGCTCCGCATCAGCAAAGGGCCAGTAATAGGCGAGCCACAGCTCCGCTAATCGCGCTAATGGAATCGCCACGCTCTGGCCCCGCTGCGCCACTCCCGGATACAGCAGCACCACGTCGTTGAGGGCACGTAATAGGGCTATCTTGTAACTGGTGATCTTCGCATCATGCTTCAGGATGGTGGCAATCAGCTGGTCACCTGAAACGGGAAGCATAGACAAGGAAGCACTATTGGTCATCAGCAAGCACCTGATGCGCGTTTTGGACTTTCTCTACAATTTCAGCGGGAGGAAGCGTTAGATTGCTATCTGCGTGCACCGTATAGGCCAGTTGAGCAAACTGGGACAAGCTTTGGATGATTCCCTCCGCTTCTGGCCGCGAGTAGGCGGCACAGCCCGGGTACTGCCAGAGCTCTTCCACCGTCATCAAAGGCAGGCTATTAGTTGACATAAGGGTTTTTAGTAGAAAGGAATGAAGTCGTTGACTCAGCGGTATTAGGGGAGGCACTGGTCGCTGCATCTTGAGAGCTAGTCAAGTAGGCGTACATCATCTTGTCTACGGGGTGAGACATGTAAAACGGATATTAATCACTGGTATCGACCCACCTGCTGCTTATAGCAAAATGCTGATGCTAGTTAAGAAGCTCTTCTTGGTGAAAGATATTCAAATAGTATAGAGAAGCCCTCAACTTGGACATCGTGGTGTCGATTTCCAAATTGAGGGCTTTGCAGGTTATCAGGTCGTGGCGCTTGCTAGGGTAAGAAGCGCTTCTCTGGCACCGTCTCGCGTGCACAAAGCCTCAGCAGGTCGTCTGGCTAGTCCTTGTGGGCTTGTGGCCTCGCCTATTATTCCTGTTCTATAGGGACCCTATATCTATATTCTTAGAGGCGGAAAGTCGTCTGAGCTTTGCCAGCCTCATAAAAGCGAAAGACAGATTGCATGGCTTGGACTACCATCTCTAGCTGGCTCAGCTTAGCAGCCATGAGAGGTGACTCCATCTGGTGTTGAGCACGTTCCCTCTGAGCCGCTTCAGTGTTTTCACCGGAATAGCTCACCAGCCTAGCCCACTCCCGATTTAGGTCTTCCAAAGAAGCGGGCTGGTCTTTCCCCTGATAAAAGACCTCATTCAGCAGCCGCTCGAAATAGCGGAAAAAGGTGGCCGATTCCGTGAGCAGCTGATCGGTTTGAGCCACATAGCCTTCAAGACGAGCTACGCGCTCGCGAAGCTGTTCAAGCTCAGAGCGCGCCGCTGATTGAGCCTCCTCCGTCTGAAAGGAAGCAATGGCCTCTGGTGTCATCTCAAATAGCTCGGCCAGCTTAATCAGCTTAGAGGGGCTCACCTCAACGTGCCCCTTTTCCATGCGATTATAATTGGATTTAGTCGTGTTTAGGTGGCTGCCTGCCTGCTCTTGTGTAATGCCTTTACGCAGACGGATAGCTCGTACTTTCTCATGTAAGTGTTGCATAAAACAAATGTACTAAAAACTTTTGTTGACTTGTTGATATTTGTAATACATTTGTGTCGTTGCTAAGCGCAAATCAGTATACCCGACAGCCTCTACTGCTGCTGGTATCCCTCTTGAGAGTCGTGACTCGCTTTGCTGCTAGGCAACCTCAGCAAGAAAACGCCTCAAACTATTTATCACTAACCCTCTCAAATACAATGTCATCTCACTCGCAGAATGCCCGAGCACCAATAGAGCCTGGTCAGGGGCCGCCTAAGCTGAACTACATAATTCTTCTCAACAGCTTCTGGCAGTATGACACCCAGCGCCACTTTGGAGCAAGCGCTACGCGTCTGTACTTCTTTCTGCTGCAGGAATGTAACCGCCAGAGGTGGACGAATCCTTTTACGCTCGCCGATGCCTATCTCTGCTTGGCGTTGGGCATGGTCAAGAATACCATGAAGCCAGCCCGAGCGGAGCTTGTCAATGCTGGTCTCATCTCGTTTCAAGGAGGAGGAAACGGTCGTGGGGACGCTACCTGCTATCAGTTGAGGACCACGATCCCTACGGCTTCTGAAAAGGGAGTAGATTCTGCTCCCTTTACGCCTGCTCTCAGAAGTAGAAAGGAGGCAGATTCTGCTCTCTTTCAAGTGATAAAGGGGGCGGTAAAGGGAGCAGTTTCTGACACCACCATCTATAAGAAAGAAAACAAAACTCGTTCAGAGAATAAAAACAAAGAGGAAGAAGCTACGCCTTCCTCCTCGGCTAGTCAAGAAAAATGGAGGAATGGTAAGGCAGTAGAAAAAAAGGATAGTACGCTGAATATCAGTTCTGACGCGTCGGCTTCGCACACTAGGGGGGGCGCGGCACACCTGGTGGCGTTTGCCGATTCGGAGTTCGCAACGACAGCGGGCTTTACAGCCTTGGCTCATAAGCTCATGATGCCTCAAGCCTACGCGCCTTATTACCTGTCACAGATAAAAACCCAGACAGAAGGGATGCCGCTGCGCACCCCCGCGGGTTGGCGCAACTTCGTTCAGCGCTACTTGCAGAACGACGCCAAAAGCAGGACAGGCCTGATTACATGCCACCCCGACGGAACACACAATAAAATATCACAGGTGGCTAAGCGTCAAGGCAATGTTCATGATGCCCGGCTGCTCCTTCAAGCCTATCCGATTTAAGATATGGTGACTCCTTTTCTACCCGCTACGTCTTTTTCTTCACATCCTACACCCCTTTCCCCTGCCGTACAGCAGGCAGTAGCATTGCTATCTCAGCATGACCAGCCCCAGGTGCGGGAGCTGGGAGCTGAAAAGCTTACTTACCTGCTCGTCGAGCCGCTGGCAGGGTTGCCTTTGTTGCTGGGTCATACCAACACGCTCACCGCTGCGGAAGATATTGTCTTCTTAGCCCAGGCTACTGCCGAGATGATACTGATGCAGTATCCCGCATTTCGGTTTCCTGAGATTTGCTTCGCTCTCCGGCGGGGTGCTTCGGGAGAATGGAAAACGCGCGTAGAAGAAGTTGTGCTGCTCAGCTTGCCTAGCATCCGCCACTGGCTTCAAAGCTATCAGCAGCAGTGCCGAGCAGCGGCTATACAGCTCCGGCAGGCCGCTGCCCAAGACGTGCCCGTGCCGAATAGTGAGGTTGACTTCATAGCAATGATTACATCATTAGCGGCCTCAGTGAAGGTGACAGGCTGTTTTCCCCATATTCTGGATCCAGGTAGTGTGCTCTATGGCTGGTTAAAGCAGATAGGCGCCTTCAAGGGCTTTAAAACGCCAGCGCAGTATGTAGAGCTGCAGCGGAAAGAGTCGCTGCGAATAAGCCAGACACGTGAAGCCTCGTCGGCGAAACGAGGCCAGCAGGACTCCTTTGCCAAGCAGCTGCGGCGGGGATGGCCTGTAGATCATCCATTGGCCGAAACGATCTTGAACAATTGTCGCAAGCGTCTGCTTTGGGAATGGATCTGCTATCATAATGCCAAGGGTACAGATCTACACAGCTGGTTGACGGAGCTGGGATGCATTGTACAGAAGCCTCAAGCGGCTTAGGGC
>NZ_JAJADQ010000016.1 GCF_020447315.1 Hymenobacter nitidus | reverse complement strand
CCACCAGCGCGCGGACAAATTCCCGGTTATGAGGGCCGAAGATGTTGCTGAGCACCTCCCGATAGGGCTGCACGCCTCTAAATCCTAATAAGTATACGGCCGTCTTTAAAAGCGTTTCTCGGCTGATACCTGTCAGGTATTCGCCTGCAGGCTGTGGAGACTGGCCGAAAATTTCACTGTAGTTGATTACTCTTCCTAGCATGGGGTGGAGGTCTGGGTTTGATTTCCTAGTCAGAAATAGCAAAACTTACTGACTGGTTAATGGAATGAGCGTGGTAAATTCCTCAAGGCACTTCGAGCCCACGTTGGGGGTGCCCAAGTATCTTCGCAATCACGCAAGATTAGCGAGTGGCGGGCTGGTTATCCCGCTGGAAGATTGACTGACCCAATCCACCTATAAGTCTCGCTATAATGCTACTTCGATTACTATGAAACACCACTTTGCCGTACTCAACTCAAATGAAGTAACCCGAGATGGTACCTCATTTCAGCTTGCAGAATTAGAAAAAGCACTGTGGCAAACGGCAGTGGTAGGCGTGCCAAGTAATGTGGGCCATGACGCTCATCGTCCCATCGGGTGGATGCTAGCCTACGGGCTGTACTTACAGCCTAACTTGGTGCGCACCGTCGGCGAGTTACACCTGCCAGAGTCCCTTGCCGATTCGGAAAAGATAGTTGACGCGCACGACCGGGCCTTTCACAACCGGCAACACCGGATGAGCGAGCCTTACGTGGCACCACTCACGGAGTTATTGCGGGAATACGCTTCCGAAGAGTGCCGCTATCTATACTGTGAGGCATTTTCCTGCATTGAGACGGACTTGGTGAAGCGGGTGTTTCCGAAGCTCACGGAAAATCTTGATGACGATGGCTTGGTGTATCTGACCGACTTACTCAAAGAGTTTACTTACCTCGGGCAAGGAGTGTTTGCGCATAAACGGCGTAAGCTGACAGTCTTTGCCCATCCCTACTTTCGTCGGTCACTGTCTCGGTTCAACAACTTCCACTTTTTGTTTTTGGATGAATTGATGTCGTACGTGGGCAACCGGCATATCCGCCTGCGCCTGCGCCTCGATTGGGATATGGTAGGGTATGCTCCCTCCTTCCAAAAACAACTGGAATACGAGTTCTGGCGCGGTCCTAAGTTCGACGACGAGATTAGCAATATTACTCCAGGTCTGACGCAGTACAAAAGTGATGCTTTTGAGCGCGTTTATTATGGCACAGCGGCTACGGAATTTGTGTGGAAGGCCGGCGAGGAAACCGACGGTAAGCCACTGACAAAACCTCGTTTGCTGCACGAATTCGAAATGGAGGAAGTGAAGGATAGCGAGGTGCCTGGAACGGAATCGTACGGCTGCCGGTATATGCACGCCATATACGATAAAGACGCCGCCACCTTTGAGCACTTTGACGGAGCCATCCGCATGTATGATTTAGAGCAGATGGTGGAGAGAGCCGATACTCCAATGGACGAGTTTGGCCGAAAGAGTCAGTATACCAAGCTCTTTCGGATAGATGACCCGCTACGACTGGACGAAAAGCGTACCGGTCAAGGATTAGCTCTGAGCAACTGGAAGTCCCTTGTTACGAGGTATATGCAGGGCAATCCGCAGGTTTACGAATACTTCGGGGAAGAAAAGCCCGGTGGAGCACATCTGCTAGAGGAGGAACCCCATTCTATACGTGAAGAGCTAGTGCCATCCAGCATGAAGGCGGGTCAGGGAGTGCGGCTGTTCGCCTCTTATCACGCCCTTCGCGAGCAGACCACCGGTGAACGGGTCGTAACGGGCCGGGATGTGGCAACCGGCACGGATGACATTGTCCGGCCTGCTTTGGAATATGATGTCATCGAAGTCAGGAAGGCTCTACGTGCCTTAGGAACCGACTTAGAAATACCCTCCGACGTCGTGTTCATTTACGCAGAGGATGGGTATTGGAATATCCCAACCATCTATCACGGTGAACAAGACCCACAAGCCGCGTTAAGCCTGACCGTTCAGGCACTGAATAACCTGATGCAAGCCGCGCACAATCGCGGCCATGACCAAGTTGTTTCTTTTACGGTTGCCTGGGCCATGAATGATAAAGAAGCCCGGGTTTCCGTGCTAGGCCACGTCGCTGATTTGGCAGCTTGGTTCAAAAAAGCTCCTGGCATTCCGACCCAGCGCAAAGCATTCGTGAAATGGCTGCAGCAACAGGAAAAATACTTGAATTCTTTGCCCGTCATAGAGCCCGAATGGCCAAAACTAGATTGTATAGCAAAGAGTGATGGTGTACTGTTTATCAGCCGTCACTTTGTTGACCGTAAGTGGATAAGTGCAGGCAGTTCCACGGGACTTCAATTAGCAATACCCGAGGACCAAACAGACTTGATTGAATCGCTCAAAAAGCACGAACTGGCTGTGACAACGGTATGGCAAGCTGGTGAAATGACTTGCAGCAAAACTGGTATGGATTACTGGCTCAGCCCCCACTCCAAGAATCTGGAACCTGGCGTCTCGGCCATAGTGAAAGGTAGCAAACTAATGGCCTTATGCTGGACAGATAAACCGGCATGAGGCAGAAAAGCCAAATGAAAATTTCAGCCCAGAAGCGGAACGCCAGCTTCTGCGCGAGCTACCAAGTGGGCTAAGATATTGATGTTGAAGCGTGCTTCCTCAGTGGTGAGGTCAATATATTCGGTAGCAGGAATGATAGACCCTTTACACGCCAATGGCAAAACCAATTCAAGAATCTGCTGTGCCCTGGCCGTACTTCTATCCCGCATAGCGAGGTTAACAACACTAGCTAGCATATCTGCCACTTGCAAACCAGGTTCGAGGTTAGAATTCGCAAACCGGATGGGTGCAGCCAGTTGAAAATTAAAGGGCAATCCGTCGGCCCATTCCACCGGTACGGCTACCAGAGGGCCAGAACCCAAAGCATCAAGAATTGGAGCGGATGCTACTAGGGGCTTGGAATCATCCAGGGTAACCAGCAATTCACCGTATGTAGCACTGAGATGGCGAAGTACCGAAGTTGCGGAAGTCACAGACAAATCCAGTATCCACCTGATGCGTCCCTCCTCATCGCTGATGGAATCTAGTTCCTCGCGGTTAGCTGCCTGAACTTCCGGTGAGCGTAGTAGCCGCGTGATATCAGTTAAAATACTTTGGGGATTGTCACTTAGTTGTAGTGAATGCGGAAAGAGGTCTTCAGCGTCGTCACTCACCCTGCGCATCCTTTTCATGAAGTGATTCAGGAGGGTTTCCGCGTCAGTGTCGCCACTGCTTAGAAACAGATGCATGAGATTAGCGATGAACAGATGAAACTTGCTTTGGTAGAAGAATCTGTTGTTGGCTGCCAAGGCCGGTTCAAGCGCGTATTCAAAGAATTTTGCGCCCAAAGCGAAAGCCTTGTTATGCACAACGTATGCCCCGCGGCCAGCTAGCCGCTTCACCAGATGTTCAATTGCGCCTAAAGCCCCGCTGTGATTATAAAGTTGCTTACCTTTTAATTCTGGAGCCTGGGTACGTACACGCTGCCTTATCTCCCCGATAATATCGGTCGCTTCCTGGTGCTCGAGCGCTACACCAGCATAGGTGAAATAAGGCTGGTTAGCCTCCTGCAAGTCATCACCCGTATATCCAGCTTCGTCACAATAGATATTGGTCTTCATTGCCTTGAAGTTTTAACGGTTCTAGAGCGAGTGCCTTACAGCTTTTCGTCAGCAGGCATTACAGGCAAGGTAGTTTATCCAACCAAAAGCAAATCTTCCAGTCGGGTAGTGTACTGCGGGGTGCGCCATTTTGCCTGACCCTCCCAAGGAGCTTGGGCTTGGTCGGGTGGCAGCACCAGCGAGGCCAGTTTCACCGTCCCTTTACCAAACCGTCGGTTTAGAGCGTCAAGCTCGGCCATGAGTCTGCCGCGCTTTCCGGAGATCGGACCGGCTTCAAACAGCGTGAGCTGGGCTTGCCCTTCCGGCTCCAACCCGTCCAGGATTACGCCCGCCTTGGTATAGCGGTTACCCGGCTGCCAGAGGCGCTTGAGCGCCGCCCGCGCAAAACGCACCAGTTCCACGGTGTCATTCGTGGCTACGGGCAGGGTAAGTACGGCGGAGGACGAATACGGCGGTGCTTCCAGCCCGTAGCGGCTCTTGCTCAGGAACACGGTAAGCAGGTGGGCCGCGTCGCCCTGCCGGCGCAGCTTCTCGGCCGCCCGGGAAGCAAACGCACTCACCGCACCCGTGACATCGGGGAAGTCGGTGAGCGGCCGGCCAAAGGTGCGCGATACGCACAAGGTGCGATGCGACAGCGTGCCGTCTTCACTCGGCGCCAGCCCCTGGCAGGGGAATCCCTGCAGCTCGCGTACGAGTCGGGCGCCTACCACCCCGCCCAAGTGCTTGCGGGCATACGCATCCGAGCAGCGGGCCAGCCCGGCGGCGGAGCTGATGCCAGCGGCGTAGAGCTTTTGGGCATATTGCCGGCCAATGCCCCACACGTCTTCCACCGCTACCTGCTCCAGCGCCCAGCGGCGGCGCTCAGCGGTGTCCAGGTAGCAGACGCCGCCCATCGCCGGGTCTTTCTTAGCGAGTCGGTTAGCCAGCTTGGCCAGGGTTTTGGTGGGTGCCACGCCCACGCAGGTGGGAATGCCGGTGCGGGCCAGCACGTTGGCGCGCACGGTGCGGGCAAAGGTCTCCAGGCTGCTGACCACGAAGCGCTCCATGCCGTGCAGATCTAGGAAGGCCTCGTCGATGGAGTACACTTCCACGGCCGGTGCCACCTGGCTCAGGTACCACATTACCCGGCGTGACATGTCGCCGTAGAGGGCGTAGTTACTGGAGAAAACGGCCACGTTGTGCTGCTCCAGCAGGGGCTTGACCTGAAAGTATGGGTCGCCCATCTGCAGGCCCAGGGCCTTGGCTTCGGCACTGCGGGATATCAAGCAGCCGTCATTATTGGATAGGACCACCACGGGCCGGCCTTCAAGCCGGGGCTGAAAAACCCGCTCGCAGCTGACGTAGAAGTTGTTGCAGTCGACTAAGGCGTACATGGCTAGTCGCGGGTGCGCAGCAATGCCGCGAGTTTACCGGGGATGAGTTCGTGCAGCACGTGGGTCACCACACCCCATATTTTGACGTCGCCAGCGTCGTGTATCTCCCACGCCTTATAATCTGGGTTTTCAGGCTTCAGCCACCAGGTGCCGTGCTCGCACACGAGGCGCTTCACGGTGCACTCGCCGTCGACCACGGCCACCACGATGTGGTTGTGGTCAGCTTCCATCTGCTTGTCCACGGCCAGTAGGTCGCCCTCGTGAATCTCGGCGTTTTTCATGCTCTCGCCGCTCACCCGCACCAAGTAGGTGGCGTCGGGGTGGCGCAGGAGCAAGCGGTTCAAATCGAAAAGCTCATCGGTGTAATCAGAGGCCGGGGAAGGAAAGCCCGCGGATACCGAGCAGCTGAAAAGCGGAAGTAAAAACGGGGTCTGGGAGTCGTGGACGGGGATTAATTCGACGTTGCGCATGGGTGGTGTAAAGTAGGTGGGCTGGCAATAATACGCGCTGCTAATAAAATTAGTAGAAATAAAGCTAAAAATAATAGCTAAGGCGATGATTGGTTAGGCTCAACCCGACCAAACTCCACCGGCCCGGCCCACTGCGCCCCGACGCCAGCCTGCTCCAAAACATGCCCGCGTCAGGGCTGCCTTCGCTTATAAAAAGTGGTTTTTCCACTCATCAGCCCAAAAGCTGAGCAGTGGAAAGAAGCACTTGTTTACGCCAATTTCTCAAAGGGGCAGTGGGGAAAGAAGGTGGAATAAAAAGAGCAAAAAGATATTAAATATAGAGCAAAAAGAAAACTACGAGGTAGTCTTTTTCGTTTAATAGGTATAGCAAACGCTCACAAAAACAGCGCTTTATTATGAAAAAGGCCCGCAAAACCCCCACTTGCAAATCTGCCACCCGCCAAACTGCTAAGGGTGTCACCTCCCGCCCCGATGTGTATCAGCTTGTCACCGACCGGATTGTGGCGGCATTGGAAGGCGGCGTGATTCCGTGGCGCAAGCCGTGGAACGCTGTCTATGGCCTGCCCCGCAACTACGCCACGGGTGCGGCTTACTCTGGCATCAATGCTTTTTTACTGCACTTCAGCGGGGCGCTCCCTTTCTTTCTGACCTTCAAGCAGGCGCTGGCTTTGGGCGGCAACGTGCGCAAGGGCGCCAAGGGGCACCCGGTGGTATACTACAACGTGTCGGTGCGCGAGAACGAGCAGACCGGTAAGGAGGAGAAGCTGCCCTTCCTGAAATACTACACCGTTTTTTCGGTGGAGGACATCGAAGGCATCGAATTTGATTTGCCGGCGGTTGAGCGCCACGGGCATACGCCCATTGAAGCGGCGGAAGCCATCGTAAGCGGCTGGGAGGGGCGCCCGGCCATTGAGCACCGGCACCAGCGCGCTTACTACTCCCCGGCGCTGGATCTGGTCAACATGCCCGAGCGGGCCACCTTCACCACGGGCGAAGGCTACTATGCCACCCTGTTTCACGAGCTGACGCACAGCACCGGCCACGCTTCGCGGCTGGACCGCCCGGACCTGACCGCCAGCGAGGGCAAGCTCTCGGCCAGCTACGCGCGGGAGGAGTTGACGGCGGAGATGGGCGCGTCGTTTCTGTGCGCCGCTTCCGGCCTCAACACCGAGCAGACCGAAACCAACGCCGTGGCCTATATCCAGTCGTGGCTCGAGCGGCTGAAAAACGATAAAAAGCTGGTGCTGCAGGCCGCCAGCAAGGCCCAGCGCGCCGCCAAGCTGATTCTGGGCGTGCCGGAGGAGGGCGAAACGGCCCCCGCTCCCGCCCGCGTGCTGGAGTTAGTCCACGAAGAAGACGAAGTCGGCCGGCAGTACCGGGAGGCGGAGCTCAGCTGGTTGGCCGCCGCCTAAGGCTGTGCTGCGGGCCGCCGCTGCCGGCGGCTCGCCCGGCCATTGTTTTACTTTTTCCTGCCAACCGCCCATGAATGCTAGCGAAGCCCCCGTTTTCGGGGACCCTGCCTGGAACCAGTACCGCGCCCGGGTGGCCGAAGCGTTGACCGACGTGGAAGCCGACATGCAGCAGCGCGGCTACGGCCTAAGCCTTGAAGGCCTGACGCTGGAAGTGGCCGAGCGCCTGGCGCTGGGTGTGGCCACACTGGAGGACTTTCAGGTGCTCGAGGCCCTGGTGAAGACCTTGCGCCCCATCGCCCGCGAGGCCGTGCGCGCCACGCGCGAGGAGCTGGGCGGACAGTTTGCCCTGCTATTGCTCTAACCCTCTTACCTCCCATTCCTTTCCACTCTCATGCACCAACCCCCGAAATGCATTGCGGTTACTGACCCCTTTCCGCCGCAGCAGGCCTACCTGGCCATCGAGTTAAAGCCGCTTGATACAGCGGAGAAGCGGAGCCTGCAGGCCCTGCGCCGGCACGTACTGGCCCATACTCATACTACCGATTTGCGCGGGCTGGCGGGGGCGGTGAAGAAGCTCCTGGGTAGCGGGTATGAGGTAGGCTGCGGCAGCGCGCACATCTGGATAATGCGGGCCGGCGACACGGAGCGCCTGGCCATCGTGGCGGACCGGCTGACGACCGCTTACCGGGATTGGTTTGAGCCGCCGCTGGACGAGGGGCCGGTCACGAGCCGCCGTTCAGGCCAACGCCTGCCGATTGCTGGGGCTCCAAACCCTCCCGCTGCTGATTGAAGCTGCAGGGGTAAGACGGCCACTCTCAGCAGAGGGGGCGTCCGCCTGGGATACACCATTAACGCAGATACCGTGGTGGGTAATGGGGCAAAGAAGGTTATGATAAAAGAGCAAAATGATATTAAAAAGAGTGCAAAATGTGAATGATTGGCCCTGCTGTTTTGTTTTTAATACAGAAGCGAAAACCACCAAAACAGCTCAATATCATGGAAAACAGCCCGCGTTCAACTCCCGCCACTCCCCTGCTTTTTAGTTTGCACAACACCGAGCTGGTTAAGCCCGCAAGAGCCGGCTTCCCCCTCCCGCCCCGCCTGTTTCTACGCATCGCGGCCGGTCAGCCCTCATCGATTGTGGCTTTGTGCGGCACCACCGGTCAGCTCTTCCCCACGACAACCTATGACCGGGGACCTTTTCAGGTAGTCGGAGGCGATAAGTATGCCACGCGGCAGGCGTTGGGAGATTACTTCCTAAGCCAGCACGCCGGCATGCTGCCCGCGGAGGGCGCGGCTATGCTGCTGGGTGTGGACGGCAGCCTGCGCGAGGTGCGCCCCGAGCGGGGCCGCAAAACCTTTGGGTTAGCCCAGCTGTGCGCGGCCTTGGAAGCCACCTATATCGACGTGCACTGTCCCCAGCACGGACCTTACGAAGGGTACCTCTTGGTGTTTGACGACGAGGGCAAGAACCGCCGGCGCCCCATCAACCCGCTGGCCACGGCGGCCTGGTATGAAACGTACCCGCTGGAGCACTACTCACCCGTCGATGTCGTAGCCGGCCCCGTGCTACTGATGCAATCGAGGATGATGCGCTAGCTGGTAGCCAGGCAGCCGCCCCGTAAGGGGCGGCTGCCTGGCTACCCGGGAGTTTCCTTCCCCACTGCCCCTAACCGCAAGCGCATGCCTGTTTCGCCTTATTTGTCCCTGGCCCGCGCGGCGGATTACTGTGATGAGCTGACCGCGCTGCGTGCGGAGTTGCGCTGCATTCTGCAGCACCCGGCCATCGTGCCCGCCCGGCGGCAGGCGGCCGAGCGGCTTATGTGCCAATGCTCTGACCCCGGCCGGCTACGGCACTGGCTGGCCTTGGCCGTGGCCGAATGCGGCCGCTGGGAAGAGCTGGTGCTGGCCGCTGAAGGCAGTTAAAGCTGCTGCGATGGTCGGGCAAGGTACTTACCGCGTAGAAAGGTTACCTTACGCACTTTATTCTGTGCCTTTTTAGCCTTTCCGCGATGCCTAAAATGACTGCTCCCACCGTAGCTTTCACCGAACCCCTGACCAGTCCCCCGCGCATGCACCACCCCGGCACGCTGGCCGAGCTGCTGGAGGTAGCGGGTACCCGCAAGCGCATCGTGGAGGCCTGGGGGGTGTCGGCCCGCACCTACGACACGCGCAAGCGCAGCCCGGGCACCTGCACCATCGGCGAGCTTCAGCAACTGGCGCGGGTACTGCAGGTTTCAGAAGACGAATTGTTTGCCGTGGTGCGCGCAGAAGCTGACCGGGGCGCGGTGCCGATGTTGGGCTGAGCCCCACTTCCCTACCAGCCTGACTTTGTGAAACCGCTTTAGCACTAGAGTTGGAAGATCAGACGTCAGGCCTACGCGAAGACAGGTATTCCGCTGCTTCTCCACTCAGCGGGTGAGTGCACCAGTAGCCAAACTGGGCCAGTAGCAACTCATCGGAAGCCGCATCACGGTAGCCGACCGCCGGGAATTCCTCAGCGGCCGCGGCTATGCGGGTCGCCTCCGGCAGAAAGTGTGTAAACTCACTTGGGTCCAATAACTCCCGCATGTGCACAAACTGCTCGGCACCGAAATTACAGTAATAGGGTGCGGGCTGCGCCGAGGAATGCACCAGGGGCGCAAAGGCCCGTACGAGTTCCAATAGGCGCTGGGCATCGCCTACGTGCTCGTGCAGGTAGGCGGCTAGGGAGCCGCGACCATCAAGTTGTTTCACCCAAAGCATGAATAACAGCCGGGTTTGGGTAGGATATACGCTGAACACAGGCTTGTCTGCGGCATCGGCCAGGGCGCGGGCCAGCAGAAGCGATTCAGTACGGGTCTGCAGGGCAGCTCTTACCGGCTCCCCCACCCTGCCCGGCCGTAGTAGCTCCCGGGCTACTTCGTACACAAAGCTGAACGTAACGTCGGCGGCAAACACGGCCTCAAGCAGCGGCATCTGCTCGGCTTCGTCGACACGGAAGGTCAGCAGGTGCGCGACCAAGTGCGTAGCATCAAAGAAGCGATGGAACAAGTTACTGGTGTAACGCTGCTTGTCCAGCAAAGCTTCTTCGTAGCTTGCCATGACATGAATCAGCGAGCTTGCCTGCCGTGAGGTAAAATTGTTGCGTCGGAAGTAGAGACGCATGTATAAATCGCCAAAGCGGCCGTCATCCAGTGCTTGGCGCCATAGCCGCTCGGCCTCGGTTGGATTATGTCCCAATGCCGTCAGCAGCGCATCGTAAAACACGTCAGAGGTCTCGCCCTTGGTAACGGCGTAGGAGAAGTAACGGGGAAAGTAATAAGCAGAACCAATGCTTTTGGAGTTGAATAACTCCTCGTGGTCATTCAGGCGGGAGTAGTTTGACCACAGCTCCCGCAGCTTGGGGAACGTATCGGCGAGCAAGGCCTGTACGGCGGCTTTCTCTTGGGGTGAATACGCCTGCAGGTGCTGATCGAAGAAAGCGGTATGCCGGGCTTTCTCATCCTGCACCGAGTGGCGGGGAGCCTCAAAGCTGCCGATAAAGTAGCGTGGTTGATCACGGATGAGCTCGTAGAGTGCAGGATAAAACAGCTTAACGGCTTCGATTAATAGCAAATCGTGGTAGTTAACTTCGTGCTCAAGCAGCGGCAGCACGAAAGAAATGCTGTTTACGTAACGCTTGGCTAGGCGCGGGGTGGTAAAGCGCAGCAGGAAGTGCTCGTTGAACCGCGTACGGAATTCTTCCAGCTGGTCCACGGGAATAGCTACATCCGTGCTGGCTAGTGCTTGGTTTAGCAGATCAAACAAATAGTCGCGTAAGTCGGCCCGGGAAGCCTGGGGCAGGCGCAGTGGAATCTGGATGATCTTTTCCAGAAAGTCGTGCCCGGCCTTCGTGTTGCCTTCTCCAAACCGCTCGCCTAAAGCGGCGGCCACAATCTGGTCATCAAAGCAGAGGACGTAGTGCGTATAGGGGAAGTTGGCTGTCAGCTTCACCAGACGAAAGACGGCGTGGATTTCCGCCTTTTCCAACCGGTCGATGTCGTCAATGATGACAACGATCTTGCGCCCAGAGTCACGCAGCAACTGCTCGATGCGGTCCTTCAGGGTTTCCAAGGGCACGTCTGACAGGGCTTTGCCCAGCCCAGAGGCGGCGTCGGCGACGCCCGAGATGGGCGTTGCCTTGAGTATGGTTGTGTATTGCGCATACTTGGCAATGAGCTTGCCCAGGCTCTCTTTGCGGGTGAAGAACCGCCAACGATTAGCTTTTGATAGGGGCTTGAGACGATCCGCCAGGGTGGTGAAGAAGGCTAGCAGCAGGGACTGCTCATCGGAGAACCGCCAGGGGTTGAATGTTACCACAATGGTGTCGCTCTGGTCGGCTAGTTCCTGGGCAATGAAGTTCATGACCGAGGTTTTGCCTTCGCCCCAGGCCCCGTACACGCCTACCGTAATGCTGGTGCTATCGCGGCGTTCGGCCAGCACCCGGGCCACGCGGCGGGCAAACTCATAGCGCTGAAAATAGTCTTCGGGCTGCGCCTCGACGGGCTTATCGTTCGAGAAATTAAACGAATGCATGGCTTAGTTGAATTGCCCAGGGTGATTGTAACACGCCTGGTAAATCAGGAAATTGATGCCGGGCTTCCGACCAACCGGCCTCTAAGGGGTAACGGGTCAGATTTACTCGCTAAGCCCGCTTATCAAAAAGGGTGGCCGAAAAACAGACCGAAAATGGCCGATTGTAAGGAATGAAGCATCTATCAAATAGCCTATCGTAAAGGAAATCCTACTTGATAGATGCTTTGCATAATCCACACGGGTACAGCAGAAATGATGAGTTCTAGCCTTTGCGAGTAAATCCACCCCGCTGCAACAAGAATCTCTATTTGCAATCCAAATTGCCTTGAAAGGTATTTTCGGTCGAGGGATTTACAGGCTGTATACCCGCTGGTCTAATAAGGTAGTCACTCAAGGAAGTCGTTTTATCAGTCCGGCGTAGGTTACGGCCATATGTCTCTTTGGCTCTATATGTTTATTTGACTCTATTATAGCAGCGCGCCAATAAGCTGCGTGCGGTCCAGCGGAGCGGGCGCCAACTCATGGCTAAAAAGGCGCAGCACTTGGTTGACTTTGTCTAGGCGTAGGGTGGCCTTGCCCTGTTCCAACTCGCGCACGAAGCGCAGCCCCACTCCGGCTTTAGCGGCAATATCAGTCTGAGACAAATGCAACAGCTTGCGGCGCTGCTTGACAAATGCGGCAAGGGGAGTAGTCATCAGTATACCCGTTCGGGTATAAAATTACGTAAACATTGCCAAATTATACCTGTAAGGGTATAATTTGGTCGCTGCAATTATCTAGTTAATAAGCTTGGTGATTTCCGGATGGGTTCTGTTTGGTAGCTCGAGCCCGAACGCCTAATCCAGCATCCTGCAGCTTGCGCCCCAGCACATCATCGTTGGCCAACTGGAGAATAGTCTTTTCCAGTCCCAGCACAAACAACACCTGCAGGTAGCCTCCCATACTCACTGTCGAACTCCCCTGCTCGATGGTTCGCAGTGTGTTGCGGCTAATACCCGCCCGCTCCGCTACACGGGCCGCGCTAAGCTTGCGGCGCAGACGGGCGAGCCGAATGTTCTCCCCCGTTTGGGCTAACAAATGCTGCAGCGGAGGTAAGAGAATTACGGGTTCTTTCGCCATAATGCACAATATAATGCGCATTAACGCACATTATGGTCACTCTATTGCGCACTTACTTTAGGCTGCTAATGTGTGTGATATTACCGCAGACCGCAGATTTTCAGGAACAGCCCCCCAGGGTTCTTCGTGGCTTTCACCTTGTCGGTTTTCAGCTGGTAGGTAAACTTAAAGAGCTGGTCTAGGTGCTTGGGGTCGGCGAGGATGGTGGCTACCAGCTGAGGCTGGGTGATGCCCAGCATTTCCAGGCTCTGCCGGGCTGCGTTGGCGCGGGCGTCCTCGGCCGGCTGCTCAAACGGGATGGGCAGCTGCTGGGGCTGCTGGCGGGCAATGGTGAAGCGTACCGCGTCGTAGGCCCGCCCCTTCTTGACCAGCTCGTAGTCAATCTTGAGGTCGGTGTGCTCGCTGACCTGGCGCACGGCGATGTCGAGCACCCGGGCCTTGAGCTGGCTGATGTTCTGAAACAGCTCCGGTTCCTTGCCTTTGGGGTCCTTTAGGTGCAGCATCTGCTTGAACTCGTCCAACGGGTACGTGCGCGTCGAGGTTTTGTCCTTCCACTGGCTTACCAGCTGGTAGATGCGCTTGGCGTACTTGCTGCTCAGCTTCAAGGCCGAGTGCAGCTGGTAAGAGGTAAAGTTCTCCTTGAGGTTGAAGAGGAAGGGCCGGATGGGTGCCGCCAGCTGAATCTGCAGGCAGCCTTTGCCCTTGATGTACTCCACCCGCTGAAACATCCACAGCTGCTGGTAGGTGCGCTCATTCTCCACCTCGAACATGCGCGAGCCCATGTCGGCCGTCGCCTCGCGCAGCTGCTGGTAGTTCCACTGCCGCCCGGTCAGCGCCTCCACGTCCTTCACGTAGATAGTGTACTCCTGGTCCGGGGTGTCATCCCGGCGTAGCCGGGAGAGCAGGTAGAAAAAGATGTCCAGCTGGCAGGCGGTGTAGTCGTAGCGGGCCTGGGTAATGGCGTTGTGCTGGCGGACGACGGGAACGGGAGTAGGATCCACAAGTACAACGGCAGTATCTTCAGGCTTCATAAACTAGGACATAAGAACGCGGGGATTAAGCAAATGTAAGTGTCCGGCAGATAAAAAACCACAGTGGTAGTTGAGCGTGGTTTTTCACTTATAAAACGTGGTCCATAGACTTATAAAACGTGAGAGTTCACTTATAAAACGTGGTAATAAAAGGTATAAAAAGTGGTTTTTCGCTTATAAAAAGTGGTTTTATGCCTTTATATACTATTGATTATCAGGCACTTGTGCGCCTTACAAATAGACAAGGATTAACAAATAAACTCACAAAGGTTGTTGATGCACATCCGAAATAGCTTTTAGGGTGGTGGGTCAAAGCTGGGGCCAAAACAAACAAGAAAACAACAAAAAAAGAGGGTTGCGCTAGCGTCCACAGTGATTGCACTTTTCTAAGCGGCCGCAGCATAATATCCACTTAAAACCACGTTTTATAAGTTACTACAGCTACTGCTGCAGCCATCGCTGCTCACGCTCCTACACCACTTTTTATAAGTCAAAGCGACCTTTTTGATCGTCACATTATGTATTACTAACTTTATACTAACTTCTAACTAATAACTAATTACCACGTTTTATAAGTGGATCTCCCCCTATTAAGAGCCAACTCGCACGTTTTATAAGCGAAACCCCAGCTCAGCAACGACAGTAAACCCACGCTTTTGCTCTGCTTAAACGCCGTTTTGAGCCTCATAAGCAAGAATAATTGGATTTTCATTGTCATGGGTGACCCGTGGGACGGTTAGCTTCAGCCACGGTTTGGAAGCGAAGCTTATAAAATGTGAGAGATGGAGTAGTTGCCTGACAGCAGCCTAAACCACTAGGCAGTCAGCCCCTCCCCTCCCCCACTGCCCAAAAGCAAAGCCAGCCCCCGAAGGGGCTGGCTTTGCTGAAGCGGTTTTTCCTACCAGTCTAGTCCCCTACTTGGCCGGCGGCAGCTTGCCGGTTTTGCGCAGGTGCGCGTCGTAGTACCGGTGGGCGGCTTCCAGGTAATTCTTGATGGTGGTGGGCGTATCCGGTCCCGGCGTAGCCAGCAGCAGGCTCATCTTAATCTCCTGTACCACGGATTTAGCGATTTGGACCGTGTGCAGCGGCACTTCGGCCTCCGGAGCAGGTGCTGCTGCCGCGGCGGGCTTCCGGCCCCGGGTAGAGGCTCGTACGGGAGCAGCTGGCGCGGGCGCTGCTACTTCCACCGGAGCGGGCGCTGGGGCCGGAGCTGCTACCGCCGCCGGTGCCGCGATGGGCTCTACCGGGGCGGGCGGCGTGGTGGCTGTGCGGGTGGCCTCCCCTCCCATCCCGGCCCGGGCCTGCTGGCGGGCTTCTTCGGGCACTTCAATGCGGCGGCGCGGGGTGATTTGTGGTTTCTCGAAGCCCATTACTTAGCGGAGGTTGAAGCGGTGGAAACAGAAGTGGCGGCCGTAGCGCGGCGATCAGGCAGGCCCAGGCGCTCGATGAGCTCCTCGCACACGCGGCGGATCTCCTCATTCGTGTCCTTGGAGCCGCCGGCGTAGCGCGACCAGGCCGGGTTGAGCAGGCTGTAGAGCGTGGAGGCCCGGGTGTAGGCCTTGCGGTGGCCCAGGTAGGAGTTGAACCGCGAGAGGCCCAGCCCGTCGATGTAGTCGTCCATTTCCTTTTCCTCCCGCTGCCCCGCCACGCGCTTGGTCGGCAGGCCGTAGTACTGAAAATCAATCTGGGCGTCGTCAGCGGCTTTCTTAATTGCTTCCAAGATGGTCATGAACTCGGCCGTGGAGGCACGGTCCAAGTAATCCGACACCAGAGGCACAATCACCGCGTCGCAGGCCGTCAGGGCGTTGAATACGTCGTCGCCGTCGGCGCGGCCCGGCACGTCGATGATGATCAGGTCGTAGTTGTGCTCGGGGTTGTCAATGAAGTCAAAGATCCGGCTCAGCTGCCAGGGGTACACGTCGTAGGGATACTGGGCGTCGGGGTTGGCTTCGCGCAGCTTGGCGAAGTTGGCCGCGTCCACCTGCTCGCGGGTCTTGACGATGCTCTGCTGATAGTCGCAGTCGAGCACGGCGATGCGCAGGCCGTACTCGGTGGCCAGCGGGGCGGCCAGCACGAGGGCGAGGGTGGATTTACCGGAGCCCCCCTTCTGGGTGGCAAAGCTGATAACCTTGGACATAGTTGGTGCGGGGTTGAGGTCGGGAGTAGAGGCCGGTCGCGACGACCAGCGGGACGACGAGTCAAATGTAATAGAAAAGCAGAAACACAGAACCACGCTTTTGCTGAAAAGCAGAAATGTTGTTATGTAAAAGAACAGATAAACACTTCTACAAGTCAGTTTTTAAACATAAATACAAAACAACAGAAAAATAGAAATGCAGAATGTCAGAAAAACATTGCTACAGATTAACAGAAATACTGTTCTGCAAAACTGTGAGGCTGCAGAATAACAAATCTGTAAACCCTTCTAAAAGATATTGTTGCTACTGACAACATAAATGCAGAAAAACAGAATTGCATAAAAGCAGAAAATGCCGCCTTTACCTGATTGCTGTTCATGGCCGTGGAATTGCAGAAATACAGAACAACAGAAAAGCAGAATCCCGATCTGCCGCCGCTGTACTGCTGGTAGGTTCAGTTTGCCAATAGCAACAGAAATACAGGATTGCAGAACTACAGGGAGAAGGTGCGGAATTGAGAACTCACGGCTTGGCTCTAAAAAGCAATTTGGAGACCCTGAGCCAGCGCCAAGTCAGTCCTCGTCGCCGATTGCCGAAGCCACAAGCAACGGTCAATCTGCTAAACACAGAGCACGATAAAACAGGGCGGTAGGGAAAAAAGCACCAGCGGCTAACACGGCGATGCAAACCTGCGTACTAGCTTGTTACTAACTTTTTGCTAACTGTAGAATAGTCTTAGCAAGAAGAACAACCCAATACTGTGGCTAACGGCCTAGTCTTGAGTGGTTTATGAACCAGCAGAGCTGATTTTTGGGCCATGGCAAGGTAAGTAGCTGATTTAAAGCAGTAAAGATGGTCCACAAGGCTGAAAAATGGAAACAACACGATGAGCACGGAGCTACGCAAGCGGGTCACCCTGGACAACAATGCCCACCGGAAAGCCGAAGCGGCTGCTACGGAAGTCGGCGCCAGCCTGAACGTGTACGCCAGCGCGGCGGTGGAATACTTTGCTACCCGGGGCCTGGACCCGCGTGAGACCGAAGCCCGCGAGGGGCAGCTCATCATGCAGCAAATAAAGAAGCTCGGTGACCGGGTATTCGGGTTTATGCAGGAGCAGGAGCGTACGCTGCTCACGGCCATGCTGGAGGAGATGCTACGTACCCGCATCACACTGGAGCGGGTGCTACGGCTAAATGAAATCCTGGTGGGCAACCTCAATGCGCAGCTGGAAACGCTCAGCGAGGCGCAGCTGCAACGGCAGCAGCAAGCCCTGCAGCTGCTGCGGCAGCGTAACGAGGATGCCGTGGAAAAACAGGTGCGAGAAGCCCTGGAGGCGGCTCGAAAAGAGGGCCCCGGTCAGCGCAGCAAGCCGGCCGAAACGGCAGCAGGGCAGGAGCAATAGGTGGGAAAAGCCCCCACGATATAGGCGAAAAAATACCCTTATACTCCCGGATGTACGCCAAGTTAATCAATCCCAAGACCCACGGCAAAGCGGCCTATACCAATACCGGCAGCTGCGCGCAAACGCTCAATTACCTGCAGCACGAGGCAGTAGGGGAGGGGCGGGAAGCGGCCTTTTTCACCGCGGTATACGACGAGATTAGTACCGGGCAGCTGCTGCACACCATCGACACCAACGTGAAAGGCCTGCGGGCGACGGAAGCTAAATTCTACTCCCTGGTGCTGAGCCCGAGTGAGCAGGAGCTGGCTCACATCGGCAGCGACCCGGACATGCTTCGGGCATATACCCGGGAGGTGATGCGTCAATACGCGCAGAACTTCGCCCTGCCCGGCGGCCGGCAGCTGGGCCCCGAGGATCTCAAGTGGGGTGCCATCCTGCACCAGGACCGCACCCACCGGGGCACCGACCCCGAGGTAGTCGCCGGCACCGCTAAAGTTGGTGAGAAGCGGGCGGGGCTGCAGGCCCACGTACACGTCATCGTCAGCGCCCGCGACGCGGAGCAGCAGCTTACCCTGAACCCCGGCGGGCGCCGGCAGCGGTTTGATCTGATGCGCTGGCAGGAGGCCGCGGGCCGGCAGTTTGAGCGGCAGTTTGACTACGTCGCCCAGGCCCATGAAAAGCTACGGCCCAAAGCAAGAGAAAGAGACACCACACACGATGCCGGCCGGCTGGACAAGATTACCGGGCGAGTGGCGCGCATCAACCTGTTGGTACCCCCGGAGCAGCGGCTGGCGGCTGAGCAGGTCCAGGGCATTGCCGTCGCCCGGCAGTTTGACAAGACCTTTTACCGGATGCTCAGCCGCGTGGAGGAGCGGGCCCGGGACGGCCGCCCCATTGACAATGCCGTGCAGCTGCTGATGACCGGCCGGGAGCGGGCTTTCACGCCGCAGCGCCAGGCGGCCACGGCCCTGCACGCGGTGCAGCGCCTGGTGCGAAGCACGCCGACAGGCCAGGACGAGCGCACCGAGCACGTGGCAGAAAAGCCGGGGCGCCGCAGTGCGGAGCTGGACATCGAGATGTAAGCCCGGCCCATTCACTACCCACCTTTTTACCTTCGGATGAACAGTCAACCACCCCGGCCCGCGGCCAATACGCAAAACATTTTCCTGCTGCTGGGGCTGCTGCTGCTGAGCCTGCTGGCCGGCGAATGGTACATGCTGCAGCACCCGGCCGAGTTGGCGGCCGCCCGCGCCAGGCAGCGCCAGCAGCACGAGACTCCTGTGCTGACGCCCGCGCAGCGGCTGGCAGCGCGAATGGTTGTCATCAACCAACAGCGCGCCGAAGCCCGGCGCCAGCGGCTGCAGCGGCAGACCACCCCGGTAGTGGGTAAGCCGGCCGCGGGGCTGGTCACGGCCACCGGCCGGGCCGGCGACCAGCTGGACAGCAGGGGAGGGGCAGCTGCGGTAAGCGTAGGCAGCGCCGGGGCGGGGTTTAAAGCCAGGCTGCTGGTCAAGGCCGGCCGGTTCTATGACGCGGCCGGCATCTATCTGCGGGGATTGTTGCTGCTCGTTGCCATCGGACTGGTATTCGGGCAGGCAGCGCCCCAGCGCAAGCCCGGCCAGGCCCGGCGCAAGCCTTTGCGGTCTGAGGCCGTGCGCATCGTGACAGCCAGCTGCGCGGGGCTGTTTCTGCTCGGTGCCTACGTGCTGCTAACGATGGCCACCTACGGCCCGGATTTTCTCCGGGTGGCGTACCCCGGTGCGGCGACGGTGACGCTGGCCTGCGGCTTTGTGGTGGGGCTGCTGCGGGCCATGACGAAGAGCCCGGAGTTCGGGCTGAGCGTGGAACGGAAGAAGGTGGAGACGCCGGATGGGTTCAATCTGCCCACGGAAGGGGGCGGTTGGGTGAACGTACCCAACCCGTACCGCGGCGTGCTGGTGCTCGGTGGGGCCGGAGCGGGCAAGACTTACTCCATTGGGGAGCCGGTCATCGAGCAGCTGGCGGCCAAGAACTTTGCCGGGCTCATCTACGACTTTAAGTTTCCGGTGCTGGCTGAAGTGGCCCAGAAGGCGCTGGAGCTGGCCGGACGCCGGCAGGATCCGCCGCGGCTGATGCCCAATGGGGAGCCCGAGCCGGCGGTAGTGCTGCACGTCATCAACTTTCGCGATCTGACCCGCAGCGAGCGGGTAAACCCGCTGCGGGCCGAGGACATGCCCGTGGTGGCCTTTGCCGAAGAATACTCCCGGGCCATCATTAACAACCTCAACCCGGCCAGCATCCGCAAGATGGAGTTCTTCGACATCAGCGCCGTGGCCTACCTGACGGGCATCATCTGGTTTTACAAAAAGCACTTCCCGCGCTACTGCACCATTCCCCACGTGGTGGCCACGGCCGTGCACAAGGATTTCAAGCACGTGCTTTCGATGCTGGAAACCGACCCCGAGTGCGCCGGCATGGTGCGCAGCATCGTGACGGCCGTCGAGCAGCGGGCCGAAAAGCAGGTAGCCGCCGTGGTGGGCACGCTGCAGGTGATTCTGAACCGCATAAACTCTCCGGAAATCGTGTGGGTGCTCACGCCCGACGAGACGAAAGGGGAGGGGTTCTCGCTTAATCTGAACGACCCCAAGCAGCCGGCGTTGCTGTGCATCGGCAACGACCCTACACTCAAGGAAACCTTCTCGCCCGTGGTCAGCTGCATCATTACGGTGGCCATCAAGCTCATGAACCAGCAGCACAAGCACCGCAGCTACGTCTTCCTGGACGAGGCTGCCACCGTCTACGTGCCGGGCCTGGAGCTGCTGCCGGCCACGGCCCGCAGCAACAAGGTGGCCACCATCTACATGACCCAGGATCTGGCTCAAATGACTGATGCCTATGGGCCTGAAAAGATGAAGGTTATGGTCTCCAACCTCAACAACCAGTTTTTTGGTAAGGTCAACTCGCTCGACACGGCCAAGTTCATCTCCGAGCTCGTGGGCCGGGAGGACAAGCAGATGCACAGTACCAGTACCGGCAAGAGCCAGGGTGGGGCCGGCAGCCACGGCAGCCACAGCTCCAATCTGAGCACCAGCTACCAGGAGCGCAGCTTGGTGCGGGTGCAGGACGCCATTAGCCTGCAGCAGGGGGAATTTATCGGCCAGACCGTCGAAACCGAGCGCACCTTTTTCCAGGGCGTCATCTCCCGGACCGATGCTACCCAGGAGCGGTTTCCGCTGCACCCCGTGGCCACGTTCGGCACCGACGAGGAGGACAGCGCCGCCGCGTTGTCGACGGTAGTGCAGGAGAATTACCGGCGGGTCAGCCAGCAGGTAAGAGAAACCCTGGCCCTGCATGTAAACACCTTAGCAGGAGGCACAAAAAATGAGGTCGATTAGCCTCAAAAACCCCGCAAAAGGCGACGTTTAGGCCTTTTTGCTGTTGAGTAAGTACCCCAGTAACTAAAGATTAGACCCATGATGAAGAGCTTTTTTACGCCCGCCCCGGCCGGCCTTAACCCGGAGCAGCTGACCGCCCGCCAGGAGCGCGAGCGGCACGCCAACAACTCCATTGCCATCCTGATGAGCAACGGCCCCGCCCCCAGCCTGGAAGCGCTGGCCATCATGCAGCGGCACGTGGACGGGGAGATCAGCATCGAGGAGGCCATTGAGCTGACGGACGCCATGCTGCTGGCCCGCTACCGGCCGGAAGCTGGGTCTGCTACCTCCGAGCCTAACCTCGCGCGCTGATGGTAGCCGGCGACCGTTTCAGCGACGAGAACGGAGTACGGATCAACCGGCTGGGCATTACCGATCCCCAGCAGCTGGCCCAGGCCGAAACCGACTCCTCGCTGCTGCGCCTGCAGCGGCTGAATGTGCAGGGCGGCATTCCCGGCGGGCGTTACGACCACGCCCACCTCAAGCAGGTGCATCAGAAGCTGTTCGAGGGCGTGTATCAGTGGGCCGGCGAAACCCGGGCCGACCGGGAGTTTCAGGGGCACAAGCCTACCTATGTCACCGGCTTCAAGGAAACGATGACCTATGCGCCCTATAAGGAGATAGAGCCGCGCCTGAACGCCATCGGCGAGCAGCTGGGCAAAGAGAACTACCTCAAAGGGCTATCGGAAGAGAAGTTTGCCGAGCGGGCCGCTTACTACCTCGACCAGTACAACCATACCCATGCCTTTCGGGATGGCAACGGGCGCACGCTGCAGGCCACGTTTGTGCAGCTGGGTAAGGAAGCCGGCTACCAGGTCGACTTTGCCCGCATCGACCCGGCTACGCTCAATCGGGCCCGTGACCTGGCTATGGTCCGTCCGCATGCTCCCGAGGAAGCAGCCAAGAACCTGCAGGCGCTGAAGGCCATGTTTGAGCAGGTTATCAGCCCGGCGCCGGGACTTGAAGCCGAGAGGCTGCGCGACCCCAGCCAGGCGCGGCCCCTGACGGGCTTATCCCCGGAGATGAAAGCTATGGATGCCCGCCGCGAGCTGGAAGTAACCGGCTACCGGGTGATGGACATAGTAGCCAACATGCCCGGGGCGGGTAATTACGAGAAGGGAGTAGCGGTGGGGAAGGGGGTAGAGGCTACCAACCTGAATCCTACAGCGATTCAGGCCCACTTATCGCAGTTTGAGCAGGCGGCGGAAAAGATTGCCAGGCACCCCGCCCTGCAGGGGCCGGATGCCCGGCAGGACCAGACCGATGCCCGGCGCTTTCGGGAAGCAGCCGGTCAGGTAAGCGCAATTGCCCGGCTGCAGGGCCTGGAACAGCAAAGCCAGCGGGCAACTGCGGCCGAAGCCCCTACTCATGAGCGAGCCCAGGCCGCGTTCGGGGTGGCGGCCACGCAGCTGGCCCGGGCCCTGCTTGAGCACGGCGAGCCATTGGCGGCAGCGCGTCTGCAGGAGACAATTCGCCATGTGGACCGCAACCCCTACCTGGGAGGATTAAACCGCGAGAATGTCGGCCAGGCAATTGAAACGGCCGAAAGGCTGCCCGCGCTCCACAACAGTCGGCCGCTGGAGGAGCTGCGCCAAGCAGTCACTGTACTGCAGCTGCCACCCCCGGCAGCCGAGCGACAATCCGCCGGCCCGGCCCGGGCCGACCGGGGAGCGGAGCAGCTGGAGCGGTGAGCTAGCCGGCTGCCTCAGTCCAGCCCCGGCAATTGAACCCCACCAACAAAGTCCAGCAGCTCGTCGGAGCTGGTGAATGCCCGGAGCCGCGCGATCTCGTTGCGGTGGGTGTCGTAGTACAGCTCAACGAATACGCCACCGGGAAGCAGGTACAGGTTGACGCCGTCTTCTTCCTCCCACCGCCGGGCCAGGTAGCGGCCCTGGTCATATATGAACACCAGCTGTCGCTCGTAGGGCAGGGCGTTGAATTCAGCTAAGTTCACGTAGTCAGGGTTGGGGCTGGCTAAATACGCACAATGACCTTGAAACTTTGTCCTCTCTTCCCGGCGATACCCTATAATTCAGCTAGCAGGCTCTGCTGATGAGAGGGGGGCAAGAGCCGTATGTTACTTTCGAATGATGTTAAAGAATTTTCCGCTCAGCCGCTGGCTGTTTTCCCTGCTGGTGCTCGGAGCCGTCTCCTGTCAGACATCCCGGGACCCTGCCCCGTCAGCCCCCAGCACCGCGGTGCTGCCGGAGCACCTGACGCTGGGCAATCCCAGCGGAGCAACCTCGGATGCCAGCCAGCCCACGAACTACCTGCTGCTAAAGCCGCAGTTCGCGCTGTCCTACCACCGGGATCAGGGCAAGCCGAACTGGGTGAGCTGGCACCTGAGCGGCGACTGGCTGGGCAGTGCCGCCCGGCAGGATGACTTTCGCCCCGATGCCGAGCTGCCGGCGGGCTGGTACCAGGTGTCGGCCAGCAGCTACTCGGGCTCCGGCTTTGACCGCGGCCACAACTGCCCCTCGGCGGACCGCACGCGGACGGTGGCCGATAACTCGGCCACGTTTCTGATGACCAACATGATGCCGCAGGCCCCGCGCAACAACCAGCAAACCTGGGCAAACCTGGAAGATTACTGCCGCACGCTAGTAGGCCAGGGCAATGAGCTCTACATCATTTGCGGCTCGTATGGGCGGGGAGGAACGGGCAGCAATGGTTACCTGACGACCCTGGATCAGGGGCGGGTAACCGTGCCGGCGCGTTGCTGGAAAGTGGTCGTGGTGCTGCCCGTCGGTACAGATGATGCTGCCCGCGTGACGAGTGCCACGCGGGTGATTGCCATCGATACTCCCAACGACAATAGCCTGAGCACGAGCTGGGGACAGTACCGCACCAGCGTCGACGCCATTGAGGCAGCAACGGGCCTGGATGTGCTTTCGGTAGTAGCTCCTGCCGTGCAGCAAACGGTGGAAGCCCGCACGGACAACGGCCCGACCAGTTGAGCAGGCGGCAGATCGCCGGATAACATGAATCAGCTGAAAGGTCAGCTGCACTGTTTTGACCGAAAGTCATATCCTTGTCCTGACATCAGCCTTCTGAAGTAGTCACCGCTTTATCACCTTCTCCTCCTCCCAAACAGGGAGCGTCTCCCATAGCGGGCTTCCGCTTTGTCAAGCGCTTCTTCTGCTTTGGATGACTCCGCAGGGGGTGGATACCGCATCCGCAGCAGATCATCCAGGAGATAATCCGGCGCATGAAAAAAGACATCCAGACCGATGGTCTCCTCAAAGCGGGCTCGCTCCCTCAGCTGGTGCTGATACGCGTTGAAATACCCGTGTTCCAGGTATACAAGCACTGTGTAGTGGCCCTCGGTGAAATCGTGAATGATGCTTTGGACATAGAACACGGTCTCACCAGTCACGGCCCGTAGGAAATCCAGCTGCAGCTGTTCACCCACCCGGGGTGTTAGGGGAAGGCGGCAACTGAAGGTCTGCGAGGCCCGCCGGCCAGTCAGGATGAGTTGGTGCTCTACCTCCTTGAAGACTACGGCATCGGCATCGCTTTCCAGCAGGTGCAGGAAGGCCGCATATAATGCGTCAAGCCAGCGGCGGTATTTGGAAGGGGAAAGGCCTAGGTCCTGCTGTAGTTTTTTGCCCGTGGGGACCTTCGCGTCGCTATCAAGAGTGAACAGGGCTTTAGCTAGGGGCTGCCACTCAGCATTCTGCTCAGAAAGGCGGCGCAGCACTTCGGGTACTGTTACCAGGTCACGTGTCATATCCTCCGACTTCATCGGGGGCCTTTCTTCCGGCTGATAGGATTTAGGCATGGCAAAGCGGAGTTAGGAGTGGAAGGATTAGCAAGCCACAGGTTAACTCCGGCTGCTTTACTCTTTGTAGTTGCCAGCGAAGTCAACCAGATAGATATGCCCTCGGGTAGCGGCATTCTGCCGCCAATTCTTCATCGTGTAATCAGTATTGTGTTTCTCATCATACTGTTGCGAATCCCGATAGGTATAATAGCTAATGCCGGAGACCACCAGCCTCAGCAGCTCATCTACCCGCGGCTCCTGCTTGGATGCCCCCCGTTCTTAACTAGGTGGCGGCAGATTCACAGATAACGCGGAACAGTTGAAGACTTAGCTATGCTTGTGTGACCGGCGGACAGGTAAATCCGGAACCGGCGCAGACGCTTTGGTAACCCCGTAGGCGGACTGCAGCCAGGCTCGCAACTGCTCATCATCCAGCTGCCGCTCAAGGGAATGAGTCAGCTTGTTCTCGAAGCGGGCCCGTGCCAACAGCAGCTGGTAGTATGGATCATACCGGCCAGCCGCCAACTGCAGGTACACGGTGGTTTTACCTTCCTGGTATTCGGAGGTAATGCTTTCCACGAAGTAGGAATCGTGCCTCGTAATAGCGCTGAGAAAGTCAAGCTCAACGTTTTCGCCCACCGACGGGACGCGAGTCAGCTCGCACCAGACCAGCTGATTCTGGCGCTGGCCCGGGATGATGAAGCAGTGCGTGACCTGTGGGCAGCGGATGACGGTTTCCTCGGCCGCCAAAGCATCAAGGAAGGCCTGATAAAGCAACTCCAGGGTTGGTCGGAACCGGGCCGGCTTGAGGTGGGCCCGCTGCTGCAGCACTGCTAGGGTAGGAGGTTGATCCGGGTTCTCCCAGGCGAGTAACGCGGCCAGCAGCGATTCGAAGGGTTGCTCCTGCCCCTTCAGCCCGGACAGGGCCAGTGGGGAGCGCAGCAGGTCACGCAGCAGGTCCCGGGTGGGCAGCGACTCGATCTCCCGCTGATCATAGTACTTTGGCATGGGTTACTTGCTTAAAATAACCACTCAATATCGTTCAAAGTCCTTATGATCTATCCCAGCCTGTTGCGGCCGACATCTCAGGAGAGCTTCGCCTTGCCCAGCGGCCCGCTGGCAATTCCTAAAGCTGAGCTGACCTTGCGTCGCTGGGCTGGAGCGCCGATAACAAACACGTTTGGCGGCAAGGCACTTATTGACTTTGCTGGCCGGCCCCTATTCGCCGAACTGTGCGTCTACGAGTTGCTGCGGCTATCCGGCTGGGAGGCCCGGTGGGTGGAAACGTACGGGGCACCGGCAATGAGACCGAACCATTTCACGGCGTGGGCAGATGACCGGTTGGGGATGCAGCAGCACGATCCAATCATGGAGCCTTGGGTCATTGATAGCTTGGAGCGCATAGCTGCGGCGAACGTAAGCAGTTACGCCGGCTGCTGGGATGTTGTCGGATGGAATGGAACAGACCTCCTGTTTGCTGAGCTCAAGCGCCGCAAGCAGGACCGGGTGCGTTCTACCCAGCACCGTTGGTTAGAAGCTGGGCTCCAAGCCGGCCTGAAGCCCGGGAACTTCCTGCTGGTAGAATGGGACTTCGCTGATTGAGAGGATTGTGCTCGTACAATCTGTTTCTAGCGGTTACTGTGGCCCGGGGCTCTGCGTTGACAGGCGCTGGCGCCATACGGCAGCCAGCGCGAGGGCTACGGGCTTGAATTCCCCAGCCGAAAACTCGTCGGTTTTAGCGTTGTTGCACCAGTAGCAGCAAAGCGCCACGTTATTCTTGGTATAGCCCTGCTCAGGATCCCGGCAGTCAAACTCAAAGCTACTGCCCCGGGTGCTTAACCGCTTGGTGCGCACCAAGCCTTGCTGAATTAGCTGGCGAAAATCGCTTTCCGTGAGTTCGCAATACTCGCAGGCAAGCTCACCTTTTTGCGGGCTGACTAACTGCTTGAATTCTTCAGCGGTGATACAGTGATGCTGGTCGTGAATTGCCCGTAATTCTGCCTCCAGCGACGGGTTGTTTGCTCGCCATTGCCGGATGGCGGTGTCTAGGCTCTGCACAGTTTGACCGTGAGCAAACGGCTCGCTGAGGCTGCGGGCCTGGTGGGAGCGTAAGTAAGCGGCTAGTTCCTCTGCTGCCGGCTGAAAGTGACAGTATTCGTCCTGGCTAATGTGCCCTATACTCCCGTCCCTGCTCCGCAGGTAGCTCGTGGTAAGGAACAGGTCGAGGTGGCGCGCAAAGCTTCGCTTGCGGACAACGCTGTGTCGCGTAAGTAGAAATGGTAGCAAAAAATTAAGGAAGTAGTACTTCTAAGATTAAGCTGCGCCAATCACTTTCATTGGTTCGCAGTTGTTGTGCACAATGTAGTCGTTGGCAGCTGCTAACACATTGCCAGTCGTTGTTGTCAGTTCCGACTTGGATATGCCGGGTTGTACCAAGGTGATAGTATAGATAGAGCCAACAGCTAATATGCGGTCTTCTATGGTGTCAAAAACAGAGGCATCGCCGATCATAAATCGACTGGGATCCTTGCGAAATCTACGCTTGAGATTCTTTAACAGGGTGCGAGGCTCCTCTGTCCACTTGATGGACTTGGTGACCTGGGCACACACTTCATACACGTCACCTACCCGCTCACCCGCCTTCTTAGCTTTGGTAGCCTTGCAATGCACCAGTTCAATGGTGATCAACTTACCTGTGTCCTTGAAAAGGACAAAATCGGCTGTTTCTCCGCTTCCATGGTCATACAACACAACATCAAAATCGGTCGGGGAGGCTGCGTAGACCTGTTTTAAATGATCGTGGATGGAGATATACCCATGTTTAGCTCCATCGTACTCTTTGCTGGTATCGACTTTGGCGTTTTCCCAATCGTAGGGGGCAATTTGTGCGATATCAAAAGTGACTAAGCTTGCTGCGTCCTTTTTAGACAATTGGTTTCCATTCAATCGGGCAAAGTCCGCCGTGAATAATTGAATGGGACGAGTGCGCAGTCTCTCCAGCAAGGTCGCCCTTTGATTACCGCTTACCAGAAAAACATCACTGGCATTCGCGCTCAGAGGATAGAACATCTCTGGGTGGCTGAGTGAGAAGCCAACCTCTGCTTCAAAATTGTCGTGGAGCAGTCGAATCACAACTTCAGTTGTCGTTGTTCGGGTTAAATCAACCTCCAATTCAACCTCTAGTTGTGGAACTCTGACCGCTGTGCCCGATGCATCCTCAAAAGCCAATTCAACGGGTTTGACATATGAAATGTCATTCCAGCGAGCCGATATGATGTTATGCGGCAAGGAGTCAACGGTGATCGGCGTTGACAGGTGGTCGAGCCCAGAGTTCGTGGTATGGTCAAGGGCCGTACGAATCTTCTCAGCCTGAGACTTACACCAGTTCACCAAGCTAGGCACTTGGATGTACTTCAAACTCCATACTTTGCTGCTGCTACTGTAGCCAATAGTCACCGGCTTGCCTGCTTCCGAGCCGCCCCCAAATACGTGGCCTCGCTGATAGTTCTTGCCATCGGTTTTAGTGACCGACTTGGAAGCGTTCGGTCCGGAATAGACCAAGTAGGAATTCGAAGTGACGCTGTCCTGCGTTTTACGCATTCCGACGTGGTAAAACTTGGTCTCGGAGATGCCGGCCGTCACTTTTACAATGTCGGACATTGGCAACCCTTTCGTTACAGCTCCGATTATAGATTCACTGACCAATTCGTATAAATCATCACTTTTGGCGCTGGAATTTATGAAAAGCAATCGGTGCTCTTCGTTCCAGTAGAGGATTAGCAAGTTGTACTTGATCGTGTCAAATACATCCAAGGTGGTCCACTTGGGGGATTGCTTCTCCTGGGTGACAATGATGGTGGCGGAAAGCTCGGGGCTGTAACTGCGGTAGACCAGCTTGTTGGTGCTGGGGAAGTCAATCTCGCGCTCTAGATCTGGAGTGAAGGCCGGCGCATAGATTTTGACGTGCAGAAACGGCTTCAGACTATATAGCGAAATGTCGACCGTCTCTTCCGTGGATTCGGTAGGGGCATTGAATTGGCTGAGCATTTCCCTCGTAACCATCTCCTCATCGATACGGGAGGCGCTCAGATTCTGAATGATGTCCTGCCAAACAGCCCCCTCCTTATAAAGCTTGCCGATTTCATCCTCAATCTCGTTGGGCAGGGCGACAAACTTTGCCAGCCCAATGTCCGAGCTGTTGGTTCTGGCAAACCGACCGATAAACTGCAGGGTGACTTCCAGCGATCTATGGGGCGTATGTACTGCCGCGATCTTTAGATTAGGAAAGTCAAATCCTTCTCCCAGCATATTGACGCACACGATGCCATCCAACTCGCCCTTCTTCAGCTTGGTGATGGTCTGTTTGATGTAGCCGTACGTTAAGCCACTGTGAATGAGCCGCAGCTTTAAGCTCGTGTTTTTGGTGTAGAGTTCATGAAGCTCCTTCGCCCGGGACTTACGATCCGTGCGGACCATGATATAGTGTTTCAAGTTGTTACGCCGGTCTTCAGCAAAGATCTCGGCGGCTTTTGTAGCAATGGCCAGGTCGGAACTTGCAAAACCATATTCGGCAGCGGCCTCAAATTTAACCTGACCGAATACGTTGCTCTCGAAGGATTTTCGGAGTGGATAAGAAAAGATGAAGTCGCCCTTGATTTCCTTTTTGTCGCGCCGAAACGGGGTCGCCGTGAACAGGATCTTTTTGGCACTTGGTAGGGAATCCAGAATGGCCTGCCAACTGCCGGCTGCACTGTGGTGCGCCTCGTCTACCAGAATCAAGTCAAACAATCCCTCGGGTACCCTTGCCACGTCTTTAATGGCCGGACTCACGCTGTTGGGTGTGCTCACGACGACGTCATACTGGTCCATGGCGAGCCAGTCGGCCTCGGTTTTAACGTACCCTTCCACTTCGTGAACTCTGGGATTATCTGCGGCAGGCACTTGGACGGCGTCGAGGGCACCAATTTTACGCAAGACGGCCAAATCTTTGTAATCGTCGTGGATTTGGCTTCTAACCAGCCGGGAGGGAGTAATGACCAAGACCCTGGTTGCCCGCAGCAGGAATGGCGTCAGCATTAACACAGCCGTTTTTCCCGAGCCTGTGGGCATGGTAACCACCGCTGGTGTTTCTTTCAAAACAAAATGGGCTGATATTGCCCCCAAAGCCCCAATCTGGGAATCCCGAAGCCCATTTTTAGCTTCTTGGATGCCTTCTATAGCTGGAATTGCAAGCGGGTAGCGGATGGCAATGTGACGATCCAGGAAATAAGAAGACATAGCTAATTGGCAAAAAGCGAAGGGTATATCGTTCCTGGCTTCCTTTTCCTGCTATTGGGTCAAGCATTGGTCACCAAAACCGTATTCTTGGAATTAGAATTTTTTGCCGCGCTACTCGCAGAAGGTCGAAACTTCAAGACCGCTAAAGTAGCCGTTTTTTATGACCAGCGGAGATGCTTAATACTAGCTTTTACGTGCACTGTACGGTGTCAGAAACAGCAGCTTATTCGCAACACCAAATTACTTCTCCCAGTTAAGTAAGTTGACGAATACGCATTTTTTACTCATTGATAAAGAGCTGTTTCCCCACAGTTCAACTCCAGTTTGGCCGTCAATATTCGCCACATGACTCCTGATGATCAAGAGTTTCCTTCTTTAATTAGAGGATATAGAGGCTTGTGGACAGAGAAGGCCCAAGAGGTGGTCAATACAGCATTAATCATGAGGCTTCCATGCGGCTGCGAAAGAACTGGCCCGTCTCCTCATCTTCAAAATACACGTAGCAGCCCTTCATGCCCCGGGTCATCAGTACCTTGTAGGTATTGCGGAAGAACTCCACCCGCTCCTGATCGGTGAGCCGGCTCTGCTTCAGGGAGCTGTCGTGCGTCGCTTGGCTGTTGGCCATCCAGGACTGCTGGGCAAACCGGTAGGTTAGGTCGCGACCCACGATGACACCCACGTAGTCAAACTCGAAGCCCTGGGCCGTAAACACGCACCCCACCTGCTCAAATCCGCCCGGTTCGGTGGCCCAGAGCGAGGACTTGGGAATACCGGGAGCCAGACGCTTCTTCGTCGACTTAGCATTCCACGGTCGTCGGTAGCTGATGCCCGGCTGCTCAATCACCACGTCTTCCACCAGGTAGCCTTCGTCGGTTGGCTCGGACCAGGGCCAGCAGAAGCCGGCGACCATGCGGGCCGTGTGACCCTGCTGCAGTTGCTCTTGCAGCAGGTCCTCCACGGCCATCGGGGTGGGCAGGATCCGGAAATCATAGCCCTCACCCGTGCCCCAGAGCACATTGGCCGTCCGCTTAATGCCTAGGGTATTGTCCAGCCAATTGATAAAGCCCGAGGAGCCGCTGCAGCGAAACTGCGCTTCCAACTCGTGCTCTTTCACCACGGCCCCCGCCTGCACGGCTTGCTGGCGCAGCATGTCGTAGGAGCCGATCTCGCCGGGGCGCACCCGCTGAAAGTCGTCGAGAAAAAACACCGTGACCATGGCTGCGCGCAGTAATTCCTGCACCTGGTTGAGCCCGCTGCGCTTATCAGCCGCCGTAAACCGGTCCACGCTGGAGGAGCGGATGCGGTGGGCCTCGTCGCAGAGCAGCACGTCCAGCGCGTTCTCCGGGGCAGTAGCGTAGGCATTGAAATAGGTGAAGAAGGAGCGGCCCCGCCAGCCGAATTTGTCGCGCAGCGTCTCGGTAAAGGCCTTGGAGCCGGTGGCATAGTGCGCTTTGTAGCCTTGGCTCATTAGATCGGCCAGAAGGTTCAGGGCCACGACCGACTTGCCCGTGCCGGGACCGCCCTTGACCAGGATAGCCGTTTTCTGGCCCGACTCGCGTGCGGCCAGCACGGCGGCAAACACCTGGTCGTAGACCAGCATCTGCTCATCCAGCAGCACGTAGGTCGCGTCCGTATCGATGAGGCTGACCACGTGATCCAGCAGCTTCTTGCTGGGCGCGTAGCGTCCCTGCTCAATGCGCCGCAGGGGCTCCAAGCCCTGCCCGCCGCCCAGGCGCCGCTGCAAAAAGTCACCCAGTTCCGTGCGCTGCTGCTGGCCAAATACCGGGAAGGATTCCAGCAGACGATAAAACTTGGGTGCCAGCACCGCGTCAGCGGCCCCGAAGTGGTAGTTGTGCAGGTAGGAGCAGGCGTGCAGCTTGATGCGGTCGGACTCGCCGTTGAAGGCCGTGTGCACCTCGCGCAGGTAGCTGCGGTACTGCCCCACCTGCGCCGAAGGGTGCAGCACATCCTTTTTAGCGCCGTCCAGCCAGGTAACCACCTCGTGCTGCCCCGCCGACGGCTCTGTGCGCGACCACTGCTTGAGCTCGATGATGACGGCCCGCGGCTCCTGACGGATGTCCGTGCCGCAGATCAGGCAGTCCAGCCGCTTGGAGGTCAGGGGCAACTGGTACTCCAGCAGCACGCCGTGGTCCAGCAAGCCGGCCTGCTGGAATACCTCACTGACGGCCTGCAGGCTGTTCTGCCAGGACAGGATCTCGCCTTCGCGGGCCTGGTCGCGGTACTGCTCAAAGTAGGCCTGCTTGAGCAGGCCCACGATGGCCTGGTGGGCCGTGGCCGTGATAAATTCGGCGGAGCTGCCGGCGTACAGTCGCATTAGCTGGGATTGGATAGGTAGCGTAATTCGGACAGGGGGAGGTACTCATCGCTCGACTCGCGCAGGTAGGCCAGCTGGCTGCGCAAGGCATCGGCGGGAGCCAGTTCCAGCAGCGCATCGCTGACGAAGAAGACTGCTTTGGCGCGGGCCCGGCTCAGGGCCACGTTCAGGCGGTTGGGCAGCAGCAGAAAGCGGCGGACCAGGCGCAGGTACTCAGGGCTGTTGGCGGCGAATGAAACCAGAATCAGCTCCACGCTGGCCCCCTGCACGCGCTCGACGGTATCGACAATGAGCTCTTTGGGTACTGCATCCAAGCGCAGGCGCAGCGCCTGCCGAATGGCCAGGACCTGCCGGCGGAAGGGCGCCACCACCGCTATTTCCCGGGCCGGCAGCCCGGCTGCCAGGCTGATGGCCACCAATTCCGCAATGGCCTGCGCTTCGGGTAGGTTTTCCTGCTCACAAGGTTCCTCGGTGGCATTGTTTACCCAGATCAGGGAAGCTTCCGGCCGGAGTACCCGGGCGATGGGGGCTGGAATTGTCGCTGGCAGCGCCAAACGCAGCCGGTGGCCCTGGGCGGCGGGAGCCGATTTAAGAAAGGACGTTAGGGTGTCAGCGTCCCGGTAGTAGAGCGTCCCGATAAGGTTGCTCAGCGGCGCGTTCAGTCGATAGGTGGTGTCGAGGGCAACCACGGCTTCGGGCTGCATCTGCCGGACCTGCTCAAATAGGGAGCGGGACAGCGGGTCACTGACCAGGCCGGGGTGGTAGATGGGCGGCATCTGGGCGTCGTCCCCAAAGAGCATGACCGAGCCCGCCCCGAGTGAGCCCACCGCCAGCCCGTAGGTAAGCGGAATCTGCCCGGCCTCATCCACCAGCACGACCGTGGGCGCAAAGCCCGTCGCACGCAGCCCCAGATGCACGAGGGCCGCGTAGTAAGACATGCCGATCACGCAGAACTCCGGCCGCTTCTTCTGCTTGTATAGGCGCTGAAACTCGGCGTAAGGCAAGCTGGGAATGGACTCGTCCAGCCCTTCCGCTTTGAGCACCTCGCCGATCTTGAACACGCTCAACTGAGAATCCAGGGCGCGGATGGCGTTCAGACAGTTGTTGACGGCCTGATGGGTGTGAGCCAGCACCACGATGCGCTGCTTCTTGCGGGCCAGCTGCTGGGCCGTGAGCGCCAGCACGTGGGTCTTCCCCGTGCCGGGCGGGCCCTGCACGGCCAGCAGGGAAGGGCGACGCGTGCCCCGGCGCACCACCCGCCGCTGCGACTCGTTGAGCTGGCTGGCCACGGCCGCTAATTGCTCCTCACTCAGCTCCAGTCCCCCGAACTGCTGGGGGTTGATCTTGCGCTCACCCCAGAGCAGGTCTAGGAAGGCAGCCCCGGGCGCGCCCGGCTCCAGTCGGCGCACCGATTGAATGATGGGATCCAGCAGCTGGCTCTTGTTGGACTGCAGCACGATCTGCGTATCCGGCCGCACGTCGAAGTAGGCATGCAGCAGCACCAGAATCTCGCTGAAGCCGTTCTCGGCGATCGTGGCCGTGCTCCAGCGCCCGTTCAGGCTGATCTCCACCCAGTCGCCGGGCTTCCAGCGCGTGAGGTTCTCCTCGCAGGCCAGCAAGACCTCCACGCCTTCCTGGCGCAGCGGCCGCAGGTTCACAACGGCTAGGCCGCGCTGCACCCGCTCGGGCAGGCCCATGGCGTCAATCTGCCGAATGTCGGCCTCTACCAGCTCCTTTTCCCGCTCCAGGTAGGTCAGCAGCTCAGTGGTCTGCATCGGCCAGCAACTGCTGCAGGTGGGCCCGGGTCTGGGCGTCCTGCACGTAGAGATACACGCCCTTGGTGGCGCGGGTCAGCAGAATGCGGTAGCCTTTGAGCACGGCCAGCAGGAGCTGATCCAGCCCGTCGGCTTGCTTCAAGGCCTTCTTGGACTTGGTGCTGGCAAAAGCGGTTTCGTGCACGTGCTCCGGATCGACCATCCACCGGCCCTCTCGCCAAATTAAGTCATTGAGCCAGAGCAGGCCGATGTAGTCAAAGTCAAACCCCCGCACGACGTAGGGGCAGCCCACTTCGGCCAGTGGGTTCTGGTGCATTCTTGACCCTTCCGGAGCCTGCACGTACAGTGTGTAGTCCTCGGCCGGGGCGTAGTTCCAGGGCCGGGACCAGGACTGGCGCTGGCCGCTGGAATCAAGGTAGGAGAGGTAGAAGTCCTGGTGTTGAGGCGCGACGCCGTGCACGTCGGTGGCCTTCTTGGTTTTCCATTCCACTGAGTAACTGGAAAGCAACCGCACCAGCTGCCCATCAGCGTGGTGCTGGCCGAGCACGGACTCCAACTCCGTGGGCGAGTCCACCAGCTGTAGCCCGAACGGCGCATCCGGCCTGGCCGGCGTCTGGCGCCAGTCCAGGGTGGTCGGCTCGTCATGGATACCAAACAAGCCCTCCATCCACTCCACATACTCGGTGGAGCCGCCGCAGCGGTACTGCGCCCCGCTCAAATCGACCGTGTGCACCTGAGCCCCGAAGTCCTGGGCGAAGCGCTCCAGGTCGGCCGGGGTGGTGGTTTCGTTGTCGCGGTAGCTCTGCTTGGCGTCGAGCAGGAACACGCTGACCTGGGAGCAGCGCATGATGTGCCAGGCCTGAGGGCCGGCCTGCAGGCACCAGCCGGCGGAGAAGCCGATGTCGTGCCCTTCGGGGTTGATCAGGGCGTGCGCTTCGTCGACCACCGAGAGGAAGTTCATGTCGTCGGGCGTCTTGAAGTCCCCGATCTCCTGCCGCAGCACCTTCAGGTTCTCGCGCCAGGAGAAGGGCTTCATGGTGTAGCCCTCGCCCTGCAGCTGCTTTACCTGCTTGCCGTAGAGGCCGGGATTGAACTGGTTAGCGGGCAGCACATGGAACTGGGCCCCGGTGATTTTACTGGCGGCGTCGAACACGTGCTTCATGTTCGTCTTCTGCGAGCTGGAGGTCGTCACGAAGGCAACATTGCCGCGCGCGTTGTGACGCAGGGCGGCTTCCACCCACAGGTTGGTGGCCAGGGCCGACTTGCCCGAGCCGGGCGGGCCCAGCACCAGCACCACGTGCTTCTGCTTCGGCTGCTGGCTGGCCTGCTCGATGGTCTGCAGGGCCAGCTCGTAGCCGAGCCGCTGCTTGTCCAGCAGCTCAAAGGGCCGGGAAGATGTATTGCGCAGGGAGCTGGCGACCTGCCGCAGCATGTTGCGGTCCTGCTTGTAGGTGCCGCGCTCAAAGTCGTGGGCAAACTGCTCGTCAGACTCCTGCAGCAGGCCAGCCAGGTGGCCAGCGAGCGTGCCCACGTCCTTGCCGGCACTGAATACCGGGTAGGTGCTGGTTAGCGAAGTGTGCGGTGGCTGGGTGTAGGCTGCTACGCTGGTCGTAGTCGTAAAGTACACGCACCCGTCTACCTGGGCCTGGTAGGCGTGCACGGCCGAGTGGAAGCGCTGGCAGTAGAGCGTATAGCCGCGCACCTGATCGGAGGGGTGCAGGCGATCCTGGCCGTGGTGGCGAATCAGGGCCTCGCTCACGCCCGGCTCGTCATCCTTGGTGTCCCAGTCCTTGAGCTCTACAATGACTACTTGCGCCTGGCCCTGGGCATTGCGCCCGAGTAGCACGACGTCGCACCAGGCCGAGGCGGCGGGCAGCTTGTATTCCAGCGTAACGCTGCCCAGGTATAGGTGTGCGCCCTTGATTTTTTGATTGAGCTGCTGGGCCTGCGCCAGCACTACGGACATCCGGGGCAGGGATTTCTGCCAGGCTTGTCGCTCGGCGGGCGTATCACGACCCGTGGTATACATGAGCTCGTCAATCAGCCCGTTCATGTCGGACTCTACGCGGTCGCAGAAAGTATCAATCGTAAATATCACGTCAGCTTGAATACAGGCAAATGCGGACTCAAGGTACCAATCTGAAGCTAATTAATGCACGGAAATACCTGAAGGGTAGAGGGGGGAAGCACAGGTTGCCATCCTTGCTTTTATCGATCAAATTCAAAGGCAGCTCAGGGGTGTAATCGACCTTAAGATTTAAAATTCAGCGACTTGCTATACATATAAGCTTTTAAATTAATCTTGCACCGAAGCGTTGATGCGCCCATAGAAAGCAAGTTCGGGTCACAGATAATAAGGGTATGGCGTCGATCTCTACTTGTCGCCATGTTAAACACATGGTGTTTTAGGAGGTGAGCCGTTTTATTGTGAGGGAGGATAAGCACACGTCCATATTATTCCCTGAACGCGTGAGGTCATTTTAATCAGGGTATGCTGGTAGCATCCGTCAGCCAATCCAGGGTCGTCCAAGAAAGTGCTATCTCAACCATAGCAGAAGCGGGCCTTGTAGCCGCCTATATTACTTATCTGCAATTGCACCTATTAGTTTAGCAACGATCATTCTAAAGCCATCTCTAACAGGTGCTGCTATATGTGTCAGCGATGCCTGATTTGCCACTGCCTTGAGACGCGTCAAGAGTTGCACGCCAATATTTTGTTTATATATTCATATAAAAACGCTTCTACTTTATGAGATACACCCTATTTCTGTCTATATGGATGTTTTGCGCATTGGGCGCTTGGGGCCAGACACCTTATGATTCTGAGGGCCTTATAAAGTATGATTACCTGACCCACAAAACCGATAAGCCTATTCCGTTTGACCGATCCTTTACCCTAACTATCGAGCACCTGACGGTCAAAGACGTGCTGGACGTACATGCTTACGAGTCCAGGTATGCGCACGGCAGGCGGCAACTGGTCATGACCGTTATTGACCCTGCGACAGGGGAGGGGCTTACGAGTAAGCAGAAAGCTGTGGAGGAAGTTCAGTTTACCTTGGAGGCGAAAGCTAAGGCTGCCGATGGGGTGCCTCTAACAGCTGAGGAAATCAAGGCAGCGGCTAAGCCAGCCAGGACTTTGCGCGCTGTGAAAGACGTGGCCTTAACCTATCACGTTACTGCTACGGGCATCGACATCTTCTTTCCCCCTCTAAAACCCAACAAGGTATTTGACATTGAGATTATACAGAAGTTCTCGCCGGATAACTCGACCGCGCTTCTCGATGTGAATGCGTTACTACAGCAAAGCAAGACCGACGCGGCCCGTGTGGCCGAAAAGAAAAAGGAACCGGTTGCCAAGCGCAAGTACGAGCAGTTGGAAGGCCAAGTCCTCAACGCCGACCTGCAACGAACGGCGCTGGACTTCGATTACGCTGAGTATAGCACCTTCTACCAGGCTACCCTGGATACCGTTTACACCCGTTTATCCAACCCAGCGAAGTTTGACGTCGCGGCACCACTTACCCAAGCGCAAATCCAGGCGATGGGCGTTGCGGTCAAGATGGCGAAGCTCGGATTCAAGCGGGTAGGGGACGGCCTGGAACTGCTTGCCGGTACTCGCTACCGAGATATGCAACTCGGGCTACTTAATGTCACCAGAGTGTATCAGGACCAGCCTACGGAGATGGAATATTTGCACAGGCGCTTACAAAACCTGGAAGCGAACATCGCTTACTGCGATAGTTTGCAGCAGCTGGTAGACGCGGCAATTGTCAGTGGCAGCACGCCTGTGCCAGTCGTCTTAAGAAGCGCCCGGCAGGTCGTCTCAGACATACGCGCTGGGATGCGCAAAAATTACGGACGACTGGCGAGTGGCGGGAAAACCATCCAAAGCTTAATTGATAAGACGGATAAAATACTGCAAAGCACTACGCTGGTCGGTGGCACGGTGGCCAGTGACTTGAAGACTGCTGGGGGCAACGTCCTTTTCCTTGATGCTGGTCTGACCAACATAGCTGTGCCTAATCTCCGTGATGAGTTGGTGTACCTACCACGCTTGTACTGGGGTGTAAACGTCTACTTCCGCCCAATCGACAAAAACACGCGGCGTAATCGGTTTCCCAAAGACTTTGACCCGCCCTTAAAGACCGGAGGCAATGACTCGCAGGGGTATGGACCGGATTACGGCATCGTAACGCGCAACTCAGTCTGGCAGCACCTCTCGCTTAATCTAGGCTTTACGCTGGGTGCGCTGCCCAACAGTGAGTTTGATAACCTGTACAACAACATGTCGCTCCTAGTCGGGCCGGCCTACCGGTTCCGGCGGGCATTCAAGGTCAGCGGCGGGCTGGCCCTGCTCAAGCGCACTTCCAAGCACCCGGAGACGTCCAACAAGGTCGTTACGCCAGGCATGTACCTGTCCCTCTCCACCGACATTGATTTCATCCAAGGGCTGAAGGATGTCACTTCCCTTCTATTTAAATGAAAAAGCTCGCTATTCTATTCCTCACATCCGGCCTTCTGGCCGGGTGCGAAAAAGATGTACCTGTGGGGGACGTGCTACAAGCTTTTACCGTGAGCCCCCGCACCTTGGAAGCTGATGGGCAATCTACGGCGGAGGTTAGCGTGAAACTGCCGCCCGAAACCAGTGCGGATCGGCGCAACGTGGTGTTCACCGCTGGGAAGGGATTGTTTTCCCCGGCAGGCACAGCCAAGTACACGGCCAAAGCCGAGTTCATCAACGGCGAGCTGATCGCTAAGGCGACCTTGCGCATGCCCCTGCAGCCCGGCTCCGTTGAGGTGACCGCCCAACTCGAGTACGACAGCCCCGTGCAGGAGTACGCGCTGAAGGACGTTATCGAAGCCACCCCTTCAGTACCCGCATCCCTGGTTATTGAGCCAAGCCGCTTCGGCTTGGGAACTAACTATACCGGTGAAGTGCGGCTCTTGGGTACGCTGCGTAATGCACAGCGAAGAAACGTGTCGACGGGCAACCGGGTCTTGTTTGAAGATTTTCTACCCAGCGGCGCCCGGGCCAACGGACGGTTTCGCAATAACCAGCTCCAGTCGAACGACACGTCCCGAGTAAGTACAATCTATGCGGCCCCAGCCTACCCACTTGGCACAACCATCAAAGTCCGGGGCACAGTGCTCGACGCGAATGGCCTTAAAACCCGGGTGGCGGATTCCGTTCTGCTCACCGTCAACTTTTAATCCATCATTAACCTGATAAATCGTATGGCCAGACTCACCGCCGAGCAGCAGCACGAGGTGCAAGATCTCTTGAAAAAGCTTCCCTTGTTGGAGCTCATCAACCAGCACTTACAGGACCAACACCAGGGAGGGAAGTATGAAGTAGTAGCGATTCAGGTTCAGCCTAAAGCGGCGGTGGCGACCATTGCCGCCGAAGAAGTAGGCTTGATTGCCCCAGCAGTAAAAAGCTTAGTCGCTGATGCCACCAGAAGCTGCCGCTGCCCGCACGGAAGCACGGGCGTGAGTGTTGTCAGCCGCAACGGGAGTATCCGTTGCCGGTGCACACACTCTTAGTAAATTAAGCTAACCGCACCCACTAACTTGGTATCCGCTTTAAGACCCTGGAACTAGGAATCGACCCCCACCAGCCCGGTGGAAAAGTTCTTGCTCGTTGGGTTTGCCGTCTTAGGGGAGTTAGATCGTGCGAGCACCCTCCAGAAAACCAACGCCGGCCAGCAGCTGGCGTTTGCGCAGGCAATCACATTGAACGACGAAAAGGAACTCCACCCCGAGAGCTTGGCAAGAGTAAAAAAGCATTGGCAAATAGGCTAAGGGAATTTTTAATCCCACTGCTTTAAGCACAAGCCAATAAGGATTCGGCAGCTATCATGACAGTTGGTCATACTTGGTGGCTGATCCTTTCGCTTTGTCGGCCGGATACTTCTCCGCGTTGCGGGCTAGCTTCTCGCGCATCAGCTCGGCAATGTCCCAGCCGTATTTGTCGGCCAATTGAAAAGCGTAGAGCAGCACGTCGGCGAGCTCCTCCCGAACCTTGTCGGGATTCGCCTGCTCGGCCGTCTTCCACAGGAACTGCTCGTTGAGCTCGGCGGCCTCGATGCTCAAGGCCAGCGCCAGGTCCTTGGCGTTGTGAAACTGTTCCCAGTCCCGCTCGTCGCGGAACTGGCGCAGCTGTTCCAATAGCTCGTCGATGGGGCTACTCATCCTTGCCCTTGTGCATGGCCCGGGCCATTTCCAGCTCCTTGCCAAAGTCCAGCCCGGTATCCAGGCTGGGGTCCAGCTGCTGGAAGCCGGTGTACATGCCGGTGAGCAGGTGCAGGGCGGAATACTTTTTGCCCGGTACCGAGGCCAGATTGTATTTCTGGGCGGAGTCCTTAGGGTCCAGGCCGGAGCGGCCCAGCATAGCAATCTCGAAGGTGATGTCCTGCACCTGCTGGCGCGACTTGCCGTCGAAGTGCTTGAGCCAGTCCAGGCAGTAGAACATAACGGCCATACCGCCGGCGGGGCTGTCGGCAAAGGACATCCGGCCCTGGTGGGCATCAGCGGGCTCCGGTCCATCCAGGTTTAACGGGTCCCGCTCGATCCGTGCTAGAAGATCCTCCGGGGACTCCTGCCCAGCAGGCTCGTCAGTAGGAGCCAGGGTAGTTGCCTCGCCAGTTGGCGTGGTCGGCTGCTCCCGGCGAACCGTCTCTTCGTCCTTCAGCTCGAAATAAGCGGCCAGCCCCAAGTCCTCGCCCCAGTGCTGCACCATCTCGTATTCCTCGCCGGGCTGGCGGTCGGCCCGGTATTCTTGGTACTCCGTCCACAGCCGCTCGGCTTCCTTCACCTGCAGGGCCGGGGCTTTGAAGTCAGGTAGGGCATCGTAGCCAAACAGGTCCCGGAATTGCAGGGCCATCACCAGGTTGAGCACCGTGCTGGCCTTGTGTACAACAGGGGGGGAGTATTCCTGGGCCTGCTTGTTGCGAACAGCTTCCGTTGCTTCGCGCAACAGCTTGAGCAGGGACAGGAACTGGAGGGGCCGGGCCTCGGGGTACTCCCGGTACAGGAAATCCTCGATGAAGAGGTCGAGAGGCTGGTTGTAGATCTGGCGCATCATCCCTTCGAAGAGCGAGTCAATGTAGCTGGTGATGTTCTGCTCCTTGAAGCCGGCCTTGGCCAGCTTCTTGAGTTGAGGCTCGGCGGCCCGGATGAACTTCTCCTTGCTCTTGCCGGTGGTTGTGAACAGCAGGTTGCCATCCGCAGCCCGGGCCTGCAGGATGAAGTCCAGATGCACGATTTCGTGCATGATCAGGTGCTCGACGGCCGGATAGTCGGGCTTGAAGCGTACCTGGTGGTAGCGGCGGCCATAGTTCTCGGCGATTTCCAGCTTGGCGGCCGTGGGGATGAGCGGGTCCTCGTCCACGCGGATCTCAAGCCCGGCCCGGTCCTGGACCGTTTCCTGGTACTCGTTGGCAATGGCGAAGGTGTTGGTGCTGTTCAGGTACTGGGTGGCTGTCTCGGTGGCCAGCGCCAGGCTGGCCCGCAGGATAGGGTCGCCGGGGCGGGCGTTGCGCAGGGCCCGGGTAGCCTGGTAGAACGCCGACGCGTAATCGCGGCGCTGCTGGCTGACCATGGCCAGGGCGTAGAGCGTGTTGGGGTAGTCGGGCTCGATCTCGTGCGCAATCTCGAAGTAGCGCTCCGCTTCCTGCGCCCGGCCCAACTGCATCAGGTTGCCGCCGATGTTGTTGATGGCGATAAAGTCTTTTGGGTTTACCGCCAGCGCCTGGTCGTAAAAGGTCTTGGCCGATTTCAGGTCGTCCTTCTGGCGGGCGTAGATGTTGCCCGCCATGATCAGGGCGTAGCCGTTGCGTGGGTCCCAGCGCAGGGCGTCAATTAGAGCGTCCAGCGCCTCATCGGGCTGGCCCAGCTCGGAGAGCACCTGGCCCAGCACGCGGTGGTACTCGGAGACGGTGGGATTCTGCTGGATGAGCTGCCTTAGACGCTGCAGAGCCTGCTGAAACTGGCGGGCTTCGCACTGGCGCAGCACTTTATCGTACTCTGCTTTCTGGCTGCTGATGGCTTTCGTATCGATATTTACTTCCACCACTGCCCCCTTGATAGTAACGGTGGGGCGGTAGGGGCCAAAGGTGTAGAAGTCGGTCAGGTGCTCAACGAGCTGCTCCGGGTTCTGGCCGAAGACCTCGGCGTCCGGAAAAAGGCTATAAAGAAAGTCGTTGAGAGGATGTTGGATGATCATGTAAATGGCCCCGGCTAATTGCTGCAGAAGACAAAGGTACTTTAATCAGCGAAGCAGGATTTACCAATTACCGTCCGGGTCATGGATTGCCAGGTCAAGGAAAGCTTCGTTTGCATTGCTCAGGTCGCCATGCAGGGCGGCTACCCCGTCGACTAATTCCTGGATGGGCTGGCGTGCCTGGCTGAATACCTCCAGGCCACCCAATAGGTCAATGACCAAGGGCTCGTAGAAGGCCAGCACAATCTGGTAGAGATGCATGCGCTGGGCTAGCGGCAGCGGGCTGTTGACCAGCAGGTACAGGAGCATATCCAGGGTAGCGCGAAGCACTTTGGTTTCAATGCCGACCCGTTGGAAATAATCCATGACCATGCGTTGGAATGCGTAGCCCTCGGTAGTTACTATCTCATCTAAGGTTAGCTGAAATTGTAAGAGTTTAGGCTCTGGCAGGTAATTGGGCTCCTTAAAATCGGGCAGATCAATGTATTGAGTCAGATCCGTAGGACCTTGACCATAAAGTGGCAACCGATCTTGAATGCGACGGGCTTCCGCCCGGAGGTCGTCGATAATCTTAAAGGCCGTGCTGATCGTGTTTTCATTGGCACCGCGCTGCTGCTCCTCCGCAAAGTGCTGAATTTGGATCTGGTTGGACAGGAATTGTTCCCGCAAGGAAAAATACACCACCAGCAGGCCGGTAAAGTTGAGCACAGGCCCAGTGATGCCGCCAATGGTATCGCCGATCGGGCCGGTTTCAGCGAAGCTGATCCCGGAATGGAAATGCGTCAAAACCCAGGGGAGAACCAGTGATAAGATGGCTCCTAAAAAAATAGTCCATACGGCCCAGCGGGTAGTGCTAGACCGTGGAGTTTGCGTTAACGACATATAGGGGAAAAGCGGAAGTACTGCTAAGGCTGCCCTGAATTTGGGTCTGAAGTAGCCTAGGCGGGTTGGTCAACGGGATGGCAAGCTGCCTGGTACCAGCTGCTAAAATCCAGCGCAACAAATAGCTCGTCGTACAGGCTGCTGGCGCGATGTTCAACTGCCTGCATCCATGCCTGCCTACGCAGTGCGGGCCAGTAGCTGGGTCTGCCGCCAGCGGCAAGCCAAGAGGCGGCGTTGGTGAGCGGGATAGCAGAAGCCAGCAGATATTCGGTGGAGGAGGTTAGCATAAGCTCCTGCGACATCTCACAGGACAACGGCTCCGTGGCGTCGAAACGAAGCTTTTTAGTATGGCAATCGTTTCCGTCAGCACGGTTGGCCCAGGCCGGCCACATCCGGTAGTTGCCTAAGGAATTAAGGTAGAAGTAGCGATGCCAGTTGAAACGCTGTTCCCCTTCTCCCTTTTCTTCCAGATCCAAAGAACGCCGTCCCTGACACACTGCGTGCGAGTACGGCACGATGTGGTCGTAGTCGTAGGGTGTGTCAGCGGTGTCCTGACGCATAGGATTGTATCCCTGGAACCAACGCTCTAGGTAAGCTCGCTGGAACCAGAGTAGCAGGTAGCGCCGGTGCCAGAACCTGGACCGAAACTGATGATAGATGTCAGCTGGCTGGTCGTCGCTGGTAGCGGATAAGCCGAACATTTCTTCAGCATTGCTCAACCACCCTTTCGAGATGTGTTCGGGCTGAGGCAGGATTAGCTCGGAGAAATTGGGTAACGCGGGCGCCTCGGCTTTGCGCAGCCAGTTACAGTAGATAGCCGTATCGGGAAAATCCGATGGGGACGATTGCTCCGACAAGACCTGCCCCGCTTGACGAGCAAATTTCTGCGCATCGGGTCGCACGATGAGAAGGTACATCAAGTACCGGAGGATGGGCAGACGGTTGGCAGCAAGGCGGGCGGTATCGCCCAAATTATCGTGCACCCAACTCAAAACGGGATGAAGCAGGACCGGATTGAGTTCCAGCAGCAGTTTGCGGGGGAGGCCAGGGTCGGTAGAAGAGCTGGAATCGTAAAGCGCTAGCCGGCAGAATTCCACCAGGATTTGCGTGAAGCAGCCCTGGGTCTGATCAGGGCCGGGCACGAGTAGTTGCTTCAGTGCTTGAAGGAAGTCACCATCCGCCTGATTGGAGCCAGTGCGTCCCAGCCAGCGACGAAACTGCGATACGGAGGGGCTAAGGTCTAGCCGATGTCCCTGCTGGCGGCGAGCCAGGCGCGTTGCGGCCATTACTACCCCCGTTGGAGGGAACAAGTAGCCGACTTCTTCGTGGTCAACGACCTGAGACACCAGATCATACGCCTGGTCCCAACTGGACTTAAGAAGGGAGTAGGCCATCTCCTCGCCCTCCAAAACGGTGCCGCCGGCGTTGACGCGGCGGAACAGAACCTCGATAGAATCGGGTACTTGCTCCGCCTCGGGCGCGTGACCCGCCGCTTCTTCGGGATGTAACAAGAGGGGAATACTACGCTGGGGACGGCCCGTTGAAGGTTTAGCAGCTAATAAATTCTCCAACGCATTGAGGACAACCGCCAGATGCGCCGGCTCTTCTTCAGGCGATGTATATGCTTTGGGAATATGGGGGCGGAGCTGCTTCCAGGTGGGGCGCGAGAAAGGCCCCTTCCAGCCTCCACAGCGATCAATGAGCACATCCAGTGGTACTGGAGCTTTAGCCTGTAAAGGCCAAGAAGTGTCAGGAGAGTCCTCGGACTGCTTGACCGGATAAATCTGGTAGTCGTAGCGGCGGGAGTAAACGAGCTTTTTGCGGGCTTCGTGCTTTTCGTGCTCATGGAACCGTTCCTCCGGGTTGTCGCTGCGCATGCCCCAGGGTTGGTGGCCGGTGAGGAGCCGGAGCAGAAACCTCCGGTCATTTTGGTCGGCGTTTCCGAATACGATTTCTGGATCCAGGTCAATCCAGAGACGGCTGGTCGTAGTGGCTTTAAATCCCAGCAGCAACGTGCGAGTGCGCTGTTGGCCGTCGAGCAGGAAGTACCCTGCCCGATCGGGGCGGGTTTGTTGATCGCAGGTCAGGGCTCTGGCTGCCTGCCCGTTGGCACGGTGAGCCAGTAGAATGCTGCCAACGGGAAAGCCGCGCAGCAGAGAATCCCAGAGGCGCTCTACCTGCGCAATATTCCAAACGGAGTTCCGCTGGATAGGTGGTAGCTGTACCTGGTTGAAGTGCTCATGGCTAGGGTCAAGAAACCAGGAGACGTACTCAGTAAGGGTAGCGGTGGCAACGTCTTGGTAGGTAAAAAGATCGGTCAAGGAAATTAACGAAAAGGGTTGTGAGAGTTCGTAAGGCCACAATCTAGAGATCATTTCCTATGATCATGCTCTCGAATGGCACTGCAAGCTAACAGGATCGGAAAGTTGGGTAGAAGGGGGCAGTGAGGAAGGGTATGGCGAAATTTCCAGGCATGATTTAAGCAGCGTGGCAGGATGGTACCCCCACCTGCGCTATCAGGCTTATGGCTGCTAGGTATAGACTATCAATCATCAATGCGGAGAAGTAGCAGCCGGTTAGCGAAGCCGCCCCGTTCGCTCCGCCGGGCGGCCTGCAGCTGCTGGACCTGCTCCATCTGCAATCCATGCGCCTCAAGGAGCGCATCGATGACTTCCAGGACATCTGCCAACTCAGTGGCTAACTCGGTCGCTGAAGCGGCCTTGGCTTCGCAGGCTTCCTCGACCAGCTTCTCGCGCAATGCTTCTACATATTCCGGCCCATCTAAAATGCGGGTTTCGCAGTTTCGGCCCGAGGCGGCAATGATGCTGGGGATGAGATCGCGAATGAGTTTTGGGTACTCCATGGAATAGTTAAAAGCGTGTGACATAGCGAGCGGCCGCGACGCCGTCGATGAAGTCAACGGCCTGATGTGCCAGGGCAGCGGCAAAATCGGGCTGCGACCAGATCCCCGAAAAGCGCAGGCTGGCGTCCTCCTTCACCGCTGCTGCTAAAGAAGCGGAATGAGCATAGGTTCGGTAGGCTGCCGCGAGCCAAGGTTCTGCTTCCAGCAGCCGCTGGCTGGAGGGTACCCGGTCGCGCTTAATGCGCTGGTTAAACTCCCGGTCCACTGGCAGTAGGTTCCACAGTTCATTGACGGGGTACACGGCCAGGGGCAGTAAATGATCCAGGTCGTACTCCTGGGGTTTGCGAATGGGTTTCCGGGTCCAGGGGCAGACGAAAGTAACCTGCTCCAGCAGCAGGACATCCACCTGGTTGCGTTCCCAGGTAAGGGGCCGACGGTTGTCCGGGCGGGCGGTAAGCAGGCTGTAGATGTGGCCACGCGAAGCAGTAACCCCCATTGGTTGTGTTACACCTTCTGTGAACAAGCACCATTCATGAATGCTCAAGGCCTCAATATAGAGGGAAAGGCGGTGGAATGCTGCCCATAACCCCGCGTTTACGATGACGCACATCTCTTTGGGATGGGAACCGGGCAATGGCATAACCGAGGAAGGCAAACTGTTTAATCGCGCAGGCTTGCCGAAAACCATCCATTGTTCTGGGCCGGCATACCGAATCGGCATTTGGACGGCAGTAGAGATAGCAGCTACCGCCGCAGTATAGGCTTCTTGCAGCCTAGGATCGTAGCTGGCCTGCCGTCTGGGAGTACGCATATCTGACACGAGGAAGAATCCATCGGACGGAAGTACGGTCAAGTGCACTGTTTGCTGCCATAGCTTTCGTAACTGGCTTAACGCGGGTCGAAAGCTCAAATCGTTACGTTCTATGCCGGCGCGCTCCGCGCGGGCACCTTGGTAGATGGGGTGCTGCTCATCCGCGAAAGGCCAATAGTAGGCAATCCAGAGCTCCGCGATGCGCCGAAGGGGAACTGCGATGTCACGTTCACTGGCCGTTAAATCCGGGTAAGCAAGGACCAAGTCGTTGATGGCCCTGAGCAGCGCAATTTTGTAACTGGTGGTCTTATTGTCGTGCTTAAGGATCGTGGCGATAGCGCGCTCACCCATTGTCGAATCGAACATACAGCCAGAGCTTTACGCGTTGAGCAGCGAGAACTGATTTGCCTCAGTCGGGGTGTAGCTCCAGCTAAAGCGATGTTCCGACTTATTCTGCGCAATGAGCAGATCACTCTGCTTCGAGGAGGAAACCAACCATTGGTCGACCAAGAGACACGTTCCTAAGTGTTGATGAAAAGGAATGTGGATAAGCGTGCAGATTTTGGGTACATATAACATAAAGGCAACAAGTGAAGCGTAATACCTCGGAACATTACTAAAATTATGTGCATGATGAGTAGCTTTAACATCCTCATTTGGCAATCATGCAATTTGCCGTCTGTCCCGAGTTGGTTATACTCGTCAGCTGCGTATGAAATCTAACTTCTTCCCACTCCAATTCAATTTTGACGAGTTTCACATCCAACGTCTCCCCTATCAAAAGGAAGTATTAGATAGGCTACGGCAGCAACACAACGCGACCCACTCTTTTTTCCGTCGCGACGAGTTCATTTACATCTCGCCTGGCGTGGAGGCTGCGTCCAATTTGGGTGACGTGGTCCGGCTCAGTATCAGCAAGAACCCCGATGTCGTGGCTTCGTTGGTACGCCACATTTTCTTTCGGGCCGTCAAAGACAAGGTACCCGATCTGATGCCTGCCTTCCACCCGTTTACCTTCCCCGCGAAACAAGACAAGTACGATCTGGCGTTGAACATGCTGCCGGAGCGGCTGCAAAATATCATCACGTACAAGCGCATCACCGAAGTTCAGTTGCGTTACAATGAAACGGATGAGCATCCGCAGTTTGTGGCAGTGGTGAATCATCGTTACCAGTGGACCATTGACCGCACCTGTGAACAGCTGGTCAACGAAGGGCTGGACATTATAGGCCTTGAAGTCAACAGTTCCGCTTCACCCGACTACTCTGATGGGGTCGTCGCTCCCGAGCTGACCTTGCTTGGACGGGTAATGGCCGTGGAAGGCGACCACGCTACCGTAGGCACCAATCAAGGCCCTACCGAATACGCCCTCTCCGACCTGAGCCTGTTCAAGTCAAAGGAGAATATTGTTTACTACCTGGGCTCCCTGGTTGGGGAAGGAAAGGCCGAGCAGATAGTGAGCCACATCAAGCAGGATGAGGCCCGGCGACTGCAGCCTGATGTAGTGATGCGCGAGATTGAAGAGGTGGGCGCATGGCTGAGCCGCCTCCCGTACCGGAATTACGACTCGTTTGTATTCACCATCGGAACGGATAACGCCGTGCCGGGGCAGGCCGGTATTAGGCTGGAAGAACCCAAGCTCATCTTCGACGTCAGCGGCACCAACATCCACGCCACGCCCACGGCCGGCCTTAACACGTTCGGACCATACAGCCGCTCCACTTCTTTCGATGTGAACTCGCCCAAGGTGCTGGTGGTGTTTCACCAGCGGAACGCCGGCCATTTTGCAGAGTTTCTGGCCCAACTCAAGGGGGGCATCGCCCAGCATGCCTATTTCGCTAATGGCATGGTGCGCAAGTATGGCCTGACGGCGATGGAATACCGCATTGCCGAAATAACGGATTATACCGTGCCGCAATATCTGGCTGCCATCACCAAGCTGCTCCGCGCCGAAAACGGCTCGTTTGATATTGCCATCATCGAGACGTGCGAGAATTTCCGGCAGTTACCTCCATTGGATAATCCCTATTTCCAGGTAAAGTCCCTGCTGTACTCACACGGCATTTCCACGCAGTTCATCCGGGCCGAGACTGCCCAGAAACCAACCTACAGCATCGACAGCATCGCCTTGCAGATGTATGCCAAGCTGGGCGGGACGCCGTGGACGGTACCCACGGGCCCGAGTGTTGACCACGAGCTCGTGATTGGCATCGGCAGCTCCATTCTGCGCAGCAACCAGTACGCAGGGGCGACACAAGCCCGGATCGTGGGCATCAGCACTTTCTTCTCGGCCGACGGGAAGTACATTTCCAACCGCAAAACCCAGGACGTGCCCTACGACGAGTACTTTGACGAGCTGCTGCGCAACCTGAAGCTATCCATTGACGAGATTTCCAATAATTACAGCTGGAGCCCGGGTGACCGTATCCGCATCATCTTCCACATTTTCAAACCCATCAAGCACATCGAGGCCGACGTGGTGGCCAGCCTGATGGAGCAGTACCGTGAGTTCGACATCAAGTTCGCTTTTGTCACCTTCTCTGAATTCCACCCCTACGTTCTGTTTAACGAGAACGAGCGGGGTGAATTTGACACTTACCGTAAAGTATATAAAGGGGCTCACGTGCCCTGGCGGGGTTACAATGTGCTGCTTGATCCGCGTTCCTGCCTCGTGCAGATGCTCGGTCCCCGTGAAATGAAAACCTCCCGTCACGGGGCGTCACGGCCGGTGCTGGTGCGCATTCACCGCAGTTCCACTTTCGTGGACCTGACCTATGTGGTGCAGCAGGCCTTCAAGTTCACCCGCCTTTCGTTCCGGACCTTCTACCCTGCACACTCACCGGTTACGTTGCTTTACTCCAACATGCTGGCCCGGCAACTCAAGGACTTACGGGGCATACCCGGGTGGAATTACGACGTGGCCAGCCGCCAGCTCCGGCATAAGAAATGGTTTCTCTAGAAGCAAAATCGGCCTACATGGCCCCGCTGCTGGAAAGCCCCATGCCCCACTTTTTTGTGGGCATCCTCTACGACCAGCCCGATTTGCAGCCGCCCAGGCTGCAATTGGCTGATTCCAACAGCCTGGCCTGTAATGTGCTGCACTTTGTGCGCCACGCTGAAGCGGTGCCGTGCCGGGAATTGTACCAGCAGCTGCAGGGGCGTAAGCCGAACAAGGAATCAGAATGGATTTACAATGATTACCTGGTGTTCTCGCTGGTATGCGCGGTCAAAAAATTTGCGCTGCCCAGCGAGTGGGTGCGCCAGTTGCTTTCCTTGCGTGCGTCCCACGATGAGGAGAGGCAGAAGCTGAATGCCACGTTGCGCAACATCCTGGCGGGCAACCTCAACAATCGCGAAGACTACCACCAGGTGTCCCTGGTTTACCAGGTGCTTACCGGCGAACAGGTTCCTGACGAGACGCGCCTGAACAAGATGTTCAAGTTTTTGTGGCGGCAGCCATTCCCGTTTTTCACCTCACCGTTTCTCAACCTGATCTCACTGAAGGCCCTGGAGTTGGCTTTCAACAGCAAGGGGATGCTGAACCCCGAGCAGTTTTTTGCGGCGGAGCAATTCACGGAGCGCTTTCTGCTCCGCACGCGCCGCATCGCGGCATTTGTGGTCACGGTGCCGGTACTTGCGCTGGTAGTGAGCTTGGGTGTTGCCACTGTGCGCTACCCTGAGAATGGATGGGTGAAACTGGCCCTGTTACTGACGTCAGCGTTCGGGGTGGACGTGTTGGGGGCCTTTTCAGGATTACGCGACAAGCTTCGGGGCATTGCAACAGGAGCCTTACGCCGTGCTCTGGGGTATTCACCTCCATCAACGGGGGCCTCCAGAGTGGAGGAATGACTTTCAGTGCGAAGCAAAGTGGACAGCCACCTCAGCACACGACAAGCACTGGGCCACAGAGAATGGAGTGCTCGTCGCTCATCTCGAAATTCACTCCGGATACTGCTGCCACTGCCGCCATGGCCACTTCGTTCACCGGTCCTTCGCAGTCAAACACCGTATATACTACGTAAGCGGGTCCGCAAGCCAGCACGTCCACCATGCCCGGCCTGCAGTCCAGCAAAGCAGCTACCTGATCAGTAACGGATGCGTAACCGGTTGTCTGGTCAGGCAGCGCCAATCCGCCGGCGGGGACTGCCTGGGGTGGGCAATGCGGTTGGTAAAGGATGGCGTTCAGCATTGCGTAAAGTAACCACATTTTGTGGCAGCGGGAGGTCAGAACAGGACCGGGGCCTGCGCCAGGAGTGGCTCAGCGGCCCGCCTGCGCCGGGGCCTTGTGGGGGCGGGGGCAACTGCGGCCCCGGCGGGCAGGGTGCAATACGCCTGCAGCAACCGGGAGACTGTACGTGCGATGCCGTAGGCCAAGGGGACGGGTACCCCATTACCAATCATCTTGAACTTTGCGCTCAAGGGCTGTCCAGGGGGCAGTACATAGCTGTCTTCCACGCCTTGAATGCGCAGCACTTCCCGCACCGATAGCCGCTCGTTCCGCCACGGATGCAGGTGCACCTCGTTGTTCCCGTAGCAGGCCGTGGGGCTGAACCGGTAGCGGTGAAGCCGTTTGAACGACCGGTTCGATACCATCCCTTCAGGCGTATTGGCGGGTTTGTCGGAATATAAGTTGAACCGGTCGGTTGCGTTGGGAGTGGATGATTCCAGTTCTTCCGGCACCAAGCATCTTTCGACGCATAACCTCAGCTGTTTGGCCGTTCTTGGGGGCTTGGGCTCTTTTCCTTTGCTGACCACGGTAGGCCATTTGTATTTGCCTTTCACTCCGGCATGCGTCTGCTCAACAACCCAGTTGGCCCAACCCATCTGGAATGTTTCAGGGGCAATTGTTGGTTTAAGGAGGTCCCGGCGCAAACCGATCAGGAACAACCGCTCTCGGTTCTGGGGGACACCGTAGTCCAGGGAGTTGAGCAAAGAGAAATCAGTGACATAATCCCGGCCAAGGAATTCCAGCAAATCCTCAAACCCTTGCCGGTGCTTGGTTCTCAGCAGCCCGGTCACATTTTCCATGACAAAAAAGGCCGGGCGCATGTAGTGTACATATAAGCAGTACTCGTGGGTGACGCTGCCCCGGGTACCCGCAAATCCGGCCTGTAGGCCCGCAATGCTGAAATCCTGGCACGGCGGCCCGCCAATCATGCCGAACAGGGGGGGAGGCGCACTGCCAAAAGCCTGCTGAAGCACTTCCGTCGGCTCGCCGGCTTCCATCAGGCGGCCCGGTGCGGTGATTTTTGCCTCTTTGGCCTGCGGATCTGCCGCCCGCCGCCAGGCAGTCATGCCGGCTTCATAAAGGCGCACAAACTCGGGATCCATCTCGTTGGTCCAGACTACCTGAAAGCCTGCCTGTTCGAAGCCCATGTCCATCAGACCGCCCCCAGTGAAGAAGGAGAGCACGGGGATGGAAACGGGGGCCTTCCGCTTTTTGCCAGGCAGGGGAATAGATGCCAAGGTAGATAGCTAGTTTATTGTCAAATACTTTAAAGGTGAGCCACCGCTGCTGTTGGCTCGGCAGTAAAAGTACGGTTTACCGGGGTTGGATGCACTCCAAAAATGATGATTTTAGCGCCCATTACCATGGCCGCGTCCTGGTGTAAGCGGCCGGCAGTAGCGCCTATGGCTTGCACGCTGATCGAGCCGGTTCCGGTTGAGAGGGTAAGCACCAGCCGGTTGCCCCGGTGGACAATGGCGGAGATCACTCCCGACACGTCGGAGCCCAAGCACCCACCCTCGGCCGCAACCAGCGCCAGATACGGGGTGCAATGGGGCCGGTACGCGCACCTTCGGCATACTGCCGGCGCGGGCCGGGCGAGCTGCGCACCGTCCCCGGTCCGCGCAGCCGCCTCAAGCGCCGTCGCCATGGATCTGGCTGTAGCCAGCAGGGTCAGGCACTCCGCCGGCAGGAAGGGTACTTCCAGCTCGGTTCCATCGAGCCCGGCAAGCAGCAGGCGGCTTGGCCAATGGCCTGCTTCCTCGTAGTAGAGCGCCGCGTACAGGTGAAGCTGTTGGACATATTCTGGTTTAGCGACCACCTGGCCGTCTTTGTCCAGTTGGTCTGCCGTGAACCGGCCGGATTTGTAATCCACCAGTTCAGGTCCGCCACTGGCCGCACGGATAAGGTCTGCCCGCCCAGCAACAGGCCCGGCTCCCCCCAATTTGACTTCCGCGCCCAGATAGGACTTGGAAGTGCCGGCCTTCGCGGACCACCGTGCTTGGGGTTGTGACGGGTTAAGCAGGCTATGCCGTAGAATCGCTTTTTTTACGGCGTACCCGTGGGCCGTACGCGCAAGCGGCACCAGCGCAGCGGAGAGGACGCTAGTGGAGAGGAGCAGTTCCTGATACGCGACCTGCCGCTGCCAGGCTTCCTCAAATGCTTCGGCATCCGTGAATGGGCGTCCGACGTGCTCCTGCATGAGACGGTGCAGCACATTGCCTAAGGCCGCGGCGCTGCCGGCTGGCAGCGCCGCGGCTCCCTGCAGTTTGAGCACGAACCGGTAACCACACTCCTGAACCTGACTGAATTGGCTTGGACTTAACACCATGGCTAGGAGGTTTCCGTCGTGGCGGGGCGCACAGCTGCCTTCATGAGCCATTCGTAACAACGGCCGGGCCGGCGGGACAGGTTGAAGCTGTCGATGTAATGGACAGCACCGCTCCCGGTGGTGAGGCTGTGTGCTTCCCGCAGCACCTCCGCGAGCCAGCCGTCGGCCTCCAGCGCCGACAAATCCCAGAAGGGATGCACAACCAGCGCCGCTTTACGGTTTTTGGCAGGTCCCCAACTCAAAACCGGAATCCGGCCAGAACCAAGCAACCTGGTTTCACCCAGAGGCTGGCCGTCGGCGCCAAACCCGGCATTGAATGAATCCAGCCAATCTTTGGCTAGGGCGGGCCAGTCGCGGAGTTCCACAAAACCAAAGTTTCCGTCTGCCCCCGCCACATAGCCCGCATCGTTCATCACGCGAAGCAGGGCCATGCCCAGACGCCAATCCAGCAAGGCGTGGTAGCTCATGTTCCGGTACCCCTTCAGGCAATCGTAGCACGCGCTTTTGCACCGGTCCGGGTGGGTTGACCCATTGCCGTCCAGCCCGAGGTGAATGTTGCCGATGTAGCTTTCCGCATCAGCAGGAGCCAGGATGTCATCCAGTAAGCCTGCTCCCCCGGTTGGGCCCAGTTCCCGGTACAGTTGACGCACAAAGCCAGAGCCGTTGGCCAGCGCATCGCAAAGCACAATCTGCCCGGCAAAACGCTCGTAGTGGTCATCCTCAACAGGTATCTGGGATATACCAGCGATTTCAATTTCGGCCGGTTCCACATCAAGGCGGTCAGCCATCACCCTCTGCAAGAGGAAGGCGGCGGAGTAGTAAGCTGCTTTCAGGCCATGGGCTTGCCCTTGCGACGCCCAGTCACGGCGCCGCTGGTCCAGGGCCAGGTTGAGCACCAGTGGCACTGTGGAAGGCTGCAAGCGCAGAATCTCGGTTTTTTTGTTGGCTGCCAGTGCCAGCCGTTCTTCCGCACCGTGAGCCCAGTAATTGATGTTATAGCCGGCGTTGGTGGCTGGGGCCCACAGGTTGTTCGGGGTCATCAGCCACTGCTCCGTGAAGCGCAGTTCCTGATTGGTGGGCCTTACATTGATGCCGCCAGCGTAAACCCTGCCGCGGAACAGCATATCCCGTGGCCCCTTGTTCAGGCGCCAGACGGTGTCGGCGTCGGCTAGTGACAACAGGGCGTTGTTGCGCACTTTCTGCTCTGGTTTGTTATGTTCCCTTTGTTCGGCTAGTAAGGGAGGCCGCTGCGCAAATGAATCAATCGGCTCGCGGTCATCCTTGCCACCAGTATAAGCTGTGCGGAAAGCGCGTGGTGAACCGATTGCAAATACGTGGAAGGGTCCGGCTTCCGGGTCTGCAGGAGTCAGATCAGTGTGGCATTCCGGGCATTCGGCCGGCGGGGGAACCGTGGCCGGGTATGTTTTGCAGAAGAAGCACTCCGGACAGTGCAGCATCCACTTCCGGTTGGCAACCGCCCCACCGCCGGGACCTACCCGGTTGGACAGGGTGCGCCCCCCGTTGGGTTGCCGCGTCTCCTCCACCTCGGATGTGAATCCTACCGCCATGTGCACCACTTTGTCCTTCATTTTCTGCGCACCGGGGGCAAATTCATAAATCGCCAAGTCCAATGGCCGGTCGATGAGCGGCGATGCCCAGCGGCCGTGTCCGGCTTGCTTGAATCCCAGATACAGGTTGCGAACGGTGGTAGGCATCCCGAACATGGGAAGGATGCCGCTCTGAGCCAGTGTTTCGGACAGGTTATCCGCCAGCAGCGAGTCTCCATCGAGCGCAACGTCCATCTGCTGCACCAGGCTGCCCGGGCCGTTGCCAGTCACCCAGGCCAGCAGTCCGGCCCGCAAAACCGGGTCCGGATTAGCCATCAGCAGGTCCAGCAGCTCGTTGACGCGGGTGTGGCTGGTGGTGAGCCAGTCCGTTACCCCAGTCCGGAGGGCATGCCAGTTATCTGACCCGCCAAATTCGCCATGCACCCCGCCCCGCTCCGCTCCACTGTCCCGGAAAGCTTCGCGCAGCACGGCCTTTGCCAGTACGCGCCGCAGGATACGGGGCTGGTCCATGGCCAGGAAAGGAGTGGGAGCATCATCGCCGGTAATCTTGTGGGGATTGGAGAAATAAAATTCGTCGTGGCTGCGGCCCCGGCAAAACGTGAATGCCACGGAGTAGGCCTGCCCCCGCCGGCCCGCACGGCCCACGCGCTGCTGGTAATTGAAGCGCTGCGGCGGCATGTTGGCCAGCATTACGGCTTGCAAAGCCCCGATGTCCACTCCCACTTCCAGGGTGGTGGTTACGCTCAGCAGGTCGATGGTGCGGATATGCGCTGGGCCCTCGTCTTTTAAGATAACGTCGCGGAAGTGGCGCTGCCGCTCAAACTGGTCATCCGTCTGCCCCGTCAGCTCTTCGCAGTGCAGCCGGATCGAAGGCCGCGGGTGCAAAGCCGCATGATAAGCCAGGTAATTCCGGTCCCATAGATCATGGCAACGCACCGTGGTTCCGGTAGGCAGGGGCTGGCGGCAGGCCGTGCATGTGCCGGCGGCAGGGTGAAGGTGCGGCCGTTGGCAGTTGCGGCATACCCAGGCCGGGCTATCCTCCGTAACGGCCTCGAGCCAGAGTTCGGCAACCCGAACGTTGCCAGAATCATCCAGTACCTCATTTCCCGTACTCAGCAGGCACTGGCGGATGTTTTCCAGTATCTGGGGAACATCCGACCCAGGCGCCAGCCGTTCCACTACCCGGTGGATATACTCCCGCACCGGCCGGGGGAAATCATTGCCTGAGGCCAAGGGCTGATCTTTGGGAAAGCCGCCCGGTTCGTAACGGTACTTGTCGCCCAAAATGCGTACCACTGCACTCAGCAGGTCGTCGGTGTGAGGCCTTAACGGGATGGGTAGCTGATTTTGCAAAGTCTCTACGAGCCTGGTGGCTCCTCCTTCACCCGCCAGTACCCGCACGATGCCCAGGCCGGCGGCCTCAAGCGCGTAGAACAGCCGCCGGAAGAGCAAGCCGGCCAGATTGCCCGTCAGCTCGTTGCGGATAAGGGTCTGAAACAAGGGATAGTCGCCTTTCCACTCCGGGGAGTGCTCGAAATTCACTGCCCTGAACCATTCTTTGCCTCCTTCCTCCGGGGGCAATTCCTGCATGCGCCGGTCGTTTCCGCCGGGATTCACGCCCAAAGACAAAAGCCTTCTTACCAGTTCGCCTCCCCCGGCGTTCAGATTGTCGGTCAAGTCCCGCATTGAAATACGGGACTTGCGTACTTTGGCCAGTTTCCGGCGGAATTCCTCGGCCTGGGCCTTGCCCTGCGCATTGCTTCCCGTGTAAGCGGCCTGTTCCAGCCACCAGGTCAGGCTGGCATATAAATCCGGTTCAAGGGTTTCCAGCTTCTTGAGCTCTGAGGCGGCCGGCGCTGGCTGGCGTTCAAGCACTGACAGCACCCGTTTGCTTGAAGCCACCCGGTGCAACAAGTGGTCGGCCAGCAGTTCCCGCAACAAATCGCTGTAATGGTTGCGCTCAATGCCATTGGCGACCTGCGCAGCATCCTCCCGGCTATCGGAAAATACCACCAGCTTGCGGGCTCCCTCCACGTCACCGGGAAGCTGCATCATCAGTTCCTTTGCGAAGGTCTGGCTGGTTTGCGCAAAACCCGTCCGGAACCCCCGCACGGAACTCGTTTTGCGCCGGCCAACCGGCTGGTGGGCGGGCCCCGTAATCTCGTGACAGACCCCACAGGCGGGGCATACGGCGGGCATGGCCCTTACTTGGCTGACGTCAAGCTCCTCTCCCTGGGCAGCGGCCACGGTGAACAGCCGGCCGGTGATCCAGTCGGAGCCGGCATCCACTGGTATCTCCCCAGCTGGCCCAAGCCGCACGTTGCCCGAGCGGCTGTCAATGGCTGCCTCCACCCAACGTGCCTGGTTGTTGGGCCGGTTTTCCCCCACCCCGGGTTGGGTCCACCGGTACAGCGCCTCGGTGGCCCCCCACGCTTGGCCATTGGCCCGTTCGTGGGGAGTGAACTGCTGGCCGGTCCCGGGCCAGAACACGGCGTACTCGCGGTAGTTGCGGCGCTCCACGAGGGTTTCGGCAACTTTTTCCGGAATGCCCTCAATTTCCGGACTCACGGTGAGCATCTGGAAGTTCAGTTCATCGCTTATCCCTTGCAGGTCCAACCGGCTGCCGCCGTAGAACACGGTGCCGCAATTATCACAATACAGTGCTTCAACTATATGCTGCCCATCGGGGGTCCTCAGGTCGGATTGGGAGAGGAGCTTGCCCAGCACCGGGCGCACTAGGCCGGCTGCATTTGCCGGCTGACCTGGCCGGGGTGCCTCAGGCAAAGCCGCCCATAGCCCTTCTATATTCCGGAAGAAAAAGTGAAAGCGGAAGCGGGGCAAAGCCCGTCCCTTATCGCGAGCGGCTTTCTCCAGTCCGGCACAGGCTGGAAGGTCAAGCAGGCCACGCGCGATGAAAAGTCCCCGGACGGCCTGCCTGAGCCGCGCCGGGTCGGTCAAGGGGCCAAACAGGGAGTGGCCAAAATAGGCAAACCCGGCTGGAAGGACATCCGTGTCTGCGGGCAGGGTCGGGACCGCCCGCAGCTTTGCTTTTTTCCCCGTAGGCTCAAGCACGTGGCAGGCTGCGTATAAGCGCTCCCGTAACTGCAGCTCTTCGCTGAAAAGGACACTGGCCAGTTCTGCCAGTCCGCTTTGGCCACCACCGGAACGCCCGCATCCCGTGTTCAGCCCGTGAGCCGCCGCTGCCAGTGCCGGTTCGCTCAATCCCCCGTTTTCACCACTTCCGAACGCCGCTGACAAGTCGGCAAATGTTGAAGCTGGCAGCAAGCCACCGTCGGCTTGCGGGGAGGTAACGGTGATTTCCTTACCCTCTATTATTGTGAAGGTATCAGCAGGAGCATCATCCGCAAATCCGAAAAAGTCATGCAGGAAGCCGCGGCTTTCCTTTTCTTTTTCTTCTTCACTGGTTTCCAGCGACGCGCTGCTGGCCAGAATCCGCAGCTGCGGGTGCGTTGGCGTCAGTCCGAGACGGTCCAGAACCAGCCGTAACAGGTATGACACTTCCGTGCCTGCAGTGCCACGGTAGAGGTGGAGCTCGTCCACAATGAGGTGAAAAATCCGCTCTTTCCGAGCCTCCAGGCGTTCCGTTTCCGTCAGCTGACCCAGATCCTCGCCACGAAGCCATGCCTTGGTCTTGTCGAACACGGGAGAGTCCAGTTCCCGCATCAGCATGATGCTGAGCATTGAGTAGTTGGTGATCAGAATGTCCGGCGGGGACTCTTGCATGTCGAAACGCGAGCGCATCTCCGAGCCGTCCGCCTGGGGAAAATAAGCGGTCAGCTCTTTGGCCTTGGCGCGCTTTTTGGCATCCTTAGGATCGTTGAGGCCCTTGTCAGTGATATACTGCTGAATTTTTGCGGCGTTGTCACCGATTGCCCGCAACTCCTTGCGCAACTCTTCCAGTTTCCACTGGTTGATCACCTGCTGGCCATCCTCTTGGCGCAGCAGTTCTCCCGCAACCGGACTGGCACCGGTATAACGGCCGAAGTGGATGCGGTTCCCGTTGGCGTGCCTGTCCAGGAATGTCCGGACTTCGTCGGAATCCAACGCCCGCCGCAGCCGGGTCATCTGGTCCTCAACCAATGCATTCATCGGGTACAGAATGAGTGCCCGGACGGCGGCCACCCGCGTCTCGTGCCCCCTTTGCTGCGCGCCCGGCCGCAAGCCCGTGCCGGCCGCGGCAGCTTTGTCGACGGTCTGGCCATCCGTCAGCCGCCCGGGAGCCCCTTTCCGTTGCCACCATCCTTTGGCGGAATCCGGCATGGCACCAGGCGCCGGCCATTGACCGGCTTCCTTCGCCAACTGGGCGAAGAGGGGCAGAAGGAAGGATTCAGTTTTCCCGGACCCCGTGCCCGACGTGATCACGCAGTGCTTATGCTGCAAGGCGGTTTTCAGCATCTCCACCTGGTGGACGTAGAGCTCCCGGTCCGGGGCATCCACCAGACCGGCTCTCACCAGGCCTTTGAAAAGCTTCAGCTCAGCCGCCCGTCCGGCAAAGCCAGGCAAATCAGCCGCCTCCAGCCCAGGCAGGGTTTCGCCCACCTGCTGCTCCACCTGCCGGCCACTGCCCTGGTATTCCGGCAGTGGTTCTACCCACGGCTGGCGGTACAGCACCCGGTCGTGGTGCAGCAGGGCGTGCCGGCGCGTTTCCACATCATCAAAACGCGTGCGGAAGGCAGTTTCCACGTAGCGGATAAAATTATCACGTATTGTATCGAATGCACCAATAGGATCTTGCACGGGAGAGAGTGAAATAAGGGAGTGCCTAAGCTTGTCCCAGGTTTTGGGTTAGTAAGTGAATCAGCAGACCTGCGCCGGGCTGGCGGTACACGTTGAAGCGCCGCAGACCGTTCTTGCAAGGAAGCTGGTCCGTGGTTGGCGCGTGACCGCTGAGCAGAACCAGCGCCCGGGCCAGCAATTCTGGCAATGGGGCTGCTGCCGGCACGGCTATCATTTCGTGGTCCTGAATGATAACCCGTTCCTGCGCCTCGTATAATGCCAGGTACCGCCCCCAGTTCTTGTCCACCTGGTGCGGGCAGCCATCGTCCCACCATACATAACGCCGCTCAAAGTCACTCAGCGTGTATTCCATCAGGTGCTTACCCTGCTTGAAGGATTCATCGTCCGCAACGTCCTGCCATTTCAAAGCAGAGGGCACAAATACTTTTTTGCGCCACCCATCCCGCGCAACGTGGGGATTGGGTGACAGTTTTTCGGCGTACTGGCGCAGGCTCCCGGCAAACAGGACCAGCTCCACCGGCACGTGGGCTTCGTATCCGATGTAGCGGATGCCACACGCCTGCGCCAGGGCGCCAAACTTGTTTTTTGCAGCTTCCTCATTGTGCGCTGCGGTCTGCAGCACAATGGTGTCAGGAAGAATAAGTGTGCGGTTGCTTGCGTCCGGCCCCGTTATAAGCAGCTCTATCTCGGGTGCAGAGCACCGGATATACTCCCTCACCAGCCCCAGCAAGGCAGGGGTACGCCCCCCCGTAAGCAGCATGCGTCTTACCGACGCAGTTCTGGTGGGTAACGCCAGCAAGGTAGGTGCCAACGCGGTGATTTGCTCGGAGTCCTTCCGGTAGCCGTAATCGCCAAACCCCATGTGGGAGTACAACCGCATGACACCGCGTTTCTGTACCGTGGTCGGCAAGCCGTGGTCCTGGTCACTCCGGTGCCGGGTTGACCACAGGCTGTCATAGGCAGCCGAGAACTCCGCCAGCGTCAGCTTTCCCTTGGTGGTCAGCAGATGCAGCAGTTCATCGTGGCCTTTGCCAGATTCGCCGGTCCCGTGCCAGTGGTTGCCCACCACCGGGTTGAAGATCGGGCTGTACACCATCATGTGATTTCTTATCTTCTCGAGCGGGGAGGAGGCAGCGGAGTTATGCCAGTTGTGGGGTGGGGACCAAAGTGCTGCCGGGTTTTTGACGGGCAAGCAGGCCTCTTCTAATTGATAGCCGTTGTAAAAAACGACCATTCCTGTCCCGGCCATGTCAGGCGCCTGCCCGGTCAGATCGTCGTTGTAGGGGCCCTTTTTTATGCCGTTGACGGCAGGGGAGGTTACGGGCTGAGCCAGCTCATACCTGTATCCGTCAGTTGCCAATTCCAGGCCGGCAACGAACACAGTGAAGCTTCCCGCACCGGCCGCTTCGCGCGGCAAGTACCACTTGTTGGGCTCGGAGGAGTCCCGCTCCAGGGTCAGCACCTGTCCTTCTGCCAGCCGCATGCACACGGAATGCTCGCCTGCCGCGTTGATCAGCCGGAAACCCGGTGGCAACGCCTGTAAATAGGTGCGGGCGGCCCAGCGCATGCCGCCCTCTGCCACCAGCCGGGCTCCCGTTGCCAGCACCAGTTCCCCAACCCCTGGGCATGCGTTGACCGGGTTCTTAAGGCGGAATAGGCAGTGCCCTTCTGGAATTCCATCGTAGTCTTTCAGCTCCAGGAATGAGCCCCTGGCCCCAAATGCCTGGCCCCAGGCCCGGACGTGCCCCCCGATCTCACCCTCGCGGCACAGTAAAAGCATTTCCACGCCCTGTTCCAATTCCTCCACAGGGGCCCAGTGGGGCAGTCCATAGCGGCTGGCCGCAACGAAAAGCTGCGTGTCGGTTGGACGGTACACCGCCCGCCACCTGTTCACCGGATCATACAGCACTTTGGGGCTGAACCCGATTCCCAGGTTGCGGACTGGCGCCGACCATTCCGGGGTGGCAGTGGGGCATGGGGTGGGTTCGTATCCTGATCCATGCAGCGTGAAATCATCCGGCAGCGGGATCTGAATCCGTACCCGGTGGTACCATATTACCCGCTCGTTGGCCGGGTCCAGTTGCACAAAGGGCATCAGGCGGGCCATCGTTTCACCCATTTCCTGCTCCTTGCCGCTTCTCGGATGCCCGTCTTCGCCCGGGTAGCTGGTGCGCCGCGAGTAGTTGGTGCTGCCATTCCAGGTGCGCAGCATTCCCAGTACCATTTCCACAATGCTGTTACCCAACTCGCTTTCCGCATGGGCTAAGCTGGTCCGGGTGAGCTGGGGCAGGCTTAGCTCTTCACCGCTGGTATGCAGCAGCAACTGACGCATCCTGGCGGGTGGGCAGGGTATACCCGGAACCAGGTTATTCTTGACGAAGAATTGCTTGAGCTGCTGCAGCGCCCGCGGCGGAAGCAGGCACTGGGCAAGGGGCCAACCCACGTAAGGCCACGCGGGCCAAGCGTTGGCCCGATTCCGCACTGCCCCCAGGGCGCCCCCGCACGTGACCGTGCTCCATTCGCCGACCGATTGCCACATCCGCTGCCAACCGCCTTCTCCGCCAATTTCCCTGAGGGCAATTTTGTCCACTCGCCCCCCAGAGGGAAGCAGATTATTGTCGTGCAGCCAGTTGTTGAGGGAATCGTAATACCCCCGGCTGGTCATCGCGGCCCCGCCCGAGCCGAATGGCATTGTGAACAACAGCAGGTACGCTAGGTGCAAGGGGTGGCGTACCAGGATCTCCTCCCCATTTTGCCGGAGTATCCGTTCACCCAGTGACTTGCCGGCTGGCCGCAGTGCCAGCCAACGGGTAAAGCACTTGTAAGTCCTGTCCAGCAAAGGCGTACTGTTGCCGCCAGCACCAGCGGGCCCTGCTTTGACGCAGCCCAGGAAATTGCGCCAGATGTAAGCATCGTCCAGGCATTCGCCAGCCTCCTCGTCGGGATCGAAGGCTCCTGGAGCTTCGGCCGCCTGCCAGCCCGCTTCAATAACCTGTTCTTTGGTCAGGAACAAAAAGACTTCCTGTTCCTTGCGCTTCTGTTTGAATAATTGGTCACCTAGTAGATTATTCCACTCAATATAATTCATCATCCTGGCCTTGCGGACGAATTTTGTGATTTCCGAGGCTAATTATAACCAGAATAATCCGCTTGCAAATCACATAGCGGAACATCATTATCAGGCTGTGTAATACCATCTCTCAGTTTCTCAAGCGTTTCTGCCCGTCGCGCTGATTTCAGCTCGCATTCCCACACAACAAATACACGCCATCCTGCTAATTCCAGCTCCCGTTGCTGCTGCCAGTCACGGGCTTTGTTGCGCCCCAACTTGCGCAACCACCACTCCGTTCGTGAGGCAGGGATTTTAAAGCAGCAGCAATCCTCGTGTGCATGCCAGAAGCAGCCGTGTACCAGAACCACCGCCCGGAAGCGCGGCAGCACAATGTCAGGTCTGGCCGGGAGGGTCTGGCAGTGAACCCTGAAACGCAGCCCTTGACTGTGGAGCCATTTCCGCACCGTAACCTCAGGCCTGGTGTTCCTGCTGCGGATCCGGGACATGTTGAAGCTGCGCCGTTGGGGAGAAATCTTATCAGCCATAGCTCATTCAACTCCTGCTGGGCGCGCCCCGTTCACTGGTTATGGTTGAACAGGGGTGCAGCCCAAGCGGGTATAAATCAGATGGCCCCGACAGGTGGAGCAGGTGCTCGGAATCGCTTGGCAGCATCAGGAAGCTCCTCTGGGGGTGGGGTTCCGTGTGGCATACCAGCTTGGTGCAGCCGTCTGCAGCGGGCTTGCTGCCCGTTCAGCGCCGTGGCTGGTAAGCGGTATGGTGATTGGCAGCGATCACCGACTGGCGAATGCCGTGGCCGCAGCGGGAATCGGGTGCCCGCATTCTCCCAGTCACTTCCAGTACCGGTGAGCCAGGTGGCTCGGAAGCGGTTATTAGGGGGTGAAGTATTTGCGCTTTATCATCTGATGCCTGTTGAGGAAGCGCTCGAGTTCATATCTGGACCAGCAGTGATAATTGTGCAGGTGCCCGTTCTTGACAAACCCGGCTAGCATATCATATAAGGTGGCGTCTATTACAGTTGTCGTGAAAACCCCATACCCTTGTGCGCCATACTGCATAATGACATTAGCCGCGTTTGGCAATTTTGCCGCTGACAGCGACGTGCGGGTAGACAAGTATTTGCACTGGAACACGTATAACTCTGGTGGTCTGCCTGGCACCGTCCGGGTTTTGATTACTATATCCCTACCACCATCCCTCGAACGGGAATTGCCCATTTTTTGAATAGTATTCGAGTCGAATCTTGGATCGCAATACAGAATATCATAACAAAGCTCCTCGAACTTCTCGTCATCCAATTCTGGCCATTTGCATTCTTCAGTAACTGAAGCTTCAAGTATGGTTTGTGTTTTTGCGTATGCTGGGTACAGGAATTTGTTCAACTCTTTGAGTTGTTCAAAGCTTAGGGGGCTTTCACTAAAAAACACATATTTGAAATCCTTGTAACCGGCAACAACGATGTCGCCCAGTTCTGAAAGATGATAGCTTATCTGTTCCGTATCGATTTTAACAGTTCTGGTGAAGCTGTGAGCCTTTTTGCCCGGGACGTTATTGTCCTTGAAAAGGTGGCCCTGAAAACCGGGGTCATGTGTGATGATGGCGTTTAAGTGCAACTCAGGCGTGGGGCTATGCCGCTGAGCCAACAGGAGGGCAGTGCATTTTATGGAATGAAAGAGCTGATCAAGCTGCCTGAAGTATAACGCGGCGGTATCCGAGACCAATACGAGTGAGCCATTGTAATGCACTTTCTCAGCTTGTTCCAACCTGGTGGTGTGCCCGATGCCGGAATACAAGGCCAAGGCACCGTTCAGATCGGTTCCCGGGGGAATGATCCAATTTTCGGTTGAGAAGTAGATTGGATCCGCGAAGTCTATGGAGAGTGGATTCCGCCAGAACAGATAGCTCTGCTCGGGGTACTTGCGGTAAAGTTTGTTGAAGTATTTTCTTTCGGATTTATGGTATTCCGAGGCAATTTCCGAGTGCCCTTGATTGACCAGGTTCGCCCAATATCCATTAATCAGATCCGGGAAGTGGAATACCCTTTTGTCAAAGCTTTCCTCATACTCAGCTACTGTAGCCCAAAAAGAAATAACATCTATATCGTCATAGACCGTAAGCTCTTGGCTTATGACCTCAGAAAAATACGCGAGCTCCTCTCGTAAAGAGGAGGTGTCAGTTGATTTGCAGGTTATCCTGAAGTATAGATGTATGCGGTCTTTGTTCTCGTATCCAGAGCTGATCACCGATATGAAAGGAGCAATCGTCTCGCAGCAGTAAGAAACCATGCTATAGTCCTGAACGATATCAACGCTGCTTTGCGTAAAACCAACTGATGATAAAGGAAAAAGCAGTTCAAGTTCGCTACCAGCATTGGCATGGCGCTCAAATGCATCGTGATCTGCCTTGTAAAATTCCTCAACCAAGTAGCGTTCCATACTGGATCAACAATTGAATTATGGCGGAAACCAATTTCTTGCTAATGGATAGGCCGTTTCCGCAGAGTTTTCAAAGATGCTGCTTCACAGGTAACAACCAGGACTTTTTCATCGCTCTCCGCTTGTATTAAATGTAAAGTGTTAGTGATAGCAGATGGATTGAAGCAGTTGCTTGTGACGTGAATGTATTCGCGCTATCGCCCTTTCAACGGGCCAGCCTTCAGGAAATTGGACACAATGAGCAGGCCAGCAGTGCCCGCTACGGCGGATTGAGAGGCGCCAGGATAACAACACCCTTGGTCGAGTTGGCCATAATCTTAGAGGTAGTATTATGCGGGTTGGCCTCTACGGAGATATAATCCAGTTGGTGTAACTCACGGGAATTGCCGAGGTCAGTCAGTCAGGTAGATTTCCGGCACGCCGCATCTAGGCAAGAGTGAGAAGTGGCCTACATATCGAAAGCTACGATATCATAAGCCCAGTGAATGAGCCGCGTTATACGCAATGATATCGTCCAGCCGGGAGTAGCGGCTGATCATGGCATCGGATTTCTGCTTAGTCTGGTTTTTGATAAACTCGTTGGATTGCCCGTTTAGCTTGGCGGTGGTGATGAACGAGGCCCGCAGTGAGTGAGCAGAGTATTTCTCGCCTAAGTGCTCTTTGACGAGCAGGTTCACGCGCCGGTCCGACAGGCGGCGGCGGGAAGGGGTGCCGGCTTCGCCGGTTTTGCCTCGTAAAAGCGACACGAATAGCGGCCCGGTGCTGCGCTCGCCCAGCAACTCCACCCAAGCTTTGTATGCCCGGATGGGGCAGAACAACGGATTGGAAGCGTAGAAAACGGCTTTTTGCTCCAACTCACCGGCCTGGTTGGTTTTGCTTTTGGGTAAATTCAAGACCAGGGCCGCATCGGTAAGCTCAATATGCTCCAGGTTCAGGCCAACGAGTTCGGAGCGGCGGAAGGCGCCGGTGAACCCTATTAATAGGAGTGCGCGCGCGCGTACGCCTTCGGGTCTATTCAAGTCAAGTGCGGCGATGCATTTTTTTAAGTGGGCCACCGAAAACGCTGGGGCCTGTTTTTGCTTTTTGCCCACGGCGCGGGCCACGCCCTTGCGCAGTACGTCCAATGCCGGCGCGTTGACGGCCGAGGGTAACCCGAGCAGCTGGTGGTTTTTCTCAATGGCGGCCAGGTGCCGGTTGATGGTGGCCAGCTTGCGCGGAAGGTCGGCCAGGTGCGCCACGTAGCTGGCCAGCGTGGCCACGTCGGCCGGCCAGGGAGTGAACTCGTGTGCGGCGCAGAAGGCTTCGTAGCTGCGCAGGTCGGCCGAGTACGCCAAACGAGTGTTGTCGGCGCCTTCTAAGCCTAGGGTGAGGTAGCGCCCCACATTAGGCGCTACTTGGTTGGCCAGGTCATTGGCCAAGGCCAGCGCCGGTAGTTCGCCGGTCACGGCCGGCAGATGCTTGTTGGGTTTGGCAGCCATTTACTCGTCGGCGACCGTCCCACATCCGGGTATTGCCGCCGGCTAAAGGTACGCAAAACCTAGGTCCGATAATGAACAATTATGGAACCTAAGTTTTGTTTGAGGCTGCAAGAGATGGCAGGCATTATAATTAATACTTATGATACCTAAATTGTCCGTGCTTCTCCCGGAATCCGGGCAGTGGACGCGTTCCAGTAAGCATGCTTCATTGGAGCCGATGGATTTGCACGAAGTCCGACCCGCCTCTGGCGGCCGGCGGCGCCCGGTACTGGGGAAATGCCTGAAATGCTCTGTCAGCTGAATTGCCCACTGGCGGACGGAGTTGCGCCGTCTCCATTTGGAGCTGTGCTCATGGGAGAGCTGTCTATAGCTTTAGCAGGGTTGCTGCAACGGCATCGCGTAAGTTCGGGGCCACATTCACCTCCTCGGCAAAAGAGGGCCACCGATTAACGGTCTCGCTGATTTCCGTAATAATGCTCTGGGCTTTGTCGACAGCACTCCTCGTCCGAATGGAGCGGCCGATGCTTAGCAAATCATCCCGGGAAATACCCTGTCGCTTGCCGTTCACACTCAACGCGTGCTGGCTGACCCACGGGCTCCCGGGTCGGTACGCGTGGCACACATCGTACGCGGGGGTTGATTCCCAGTCGTGGTCTTTTTTCAGCCGAAAAGCGAAGTTCTTCGTGTGATCGTCGCAGTTGCGTGCTATCACGTTGAACACCATCCGCCGGAACATCTGCTCCGCTTCGGGATAGGACAGCCCAAGCTCCCGCATCGTTTGAAACAACTGCTCGTAGCTAAAGCTGGTCACAGCAGTGTAGTCGAAGTGATTGATTGCGCACAGGGTCTGCACGTGGTGTTTGGTGCTGCCGCCGTCCCGGTCGAACCGCTTGGTCATAAAATGCGCCCGGCCATTCTCCTCCAGCAGTCGCGAGGGCATCATGTCGATGCCACACGCGAGGGCCATGTTGTAGTAGGCCATCTCTACCCGCCCGTAGCCGTGGGTGGCCCCCAGTTGGACATCGCTGACCCCATCGAGTTTGAGCAGCCAGTGTTCGAATCCCTGAGGCGCTTTGGTTTGCCCGGATTTCACCTCCCCGGTTTTTTCGTTGTAGGCAATTACCGCTTTAGGACGGGCGCCCCCGGCGGAAGTGCCTATTTTTAGGATTTCCATCAGGGCCTTTTCCTCGCCTTGATTCATATGGGCCAGGAACTCCTGCTTGGTGGAAAGCATCTTTTGCGCCACCGCCACTAAGCTGTCAATTTCTACCGAAAACGTATTCTTGTTTTCTTTCAGGGTGGTGGGCTCAAATTCCAGGGCTCCCATGCCCCGTTGGCCAATAAAGCAGAGCATCTCCACCGGATTCATGCTGTCCGTTGGGCGGCCCTGCTGCGATAGCCACAGATTGATTAATTCATTGCCGTAGCGGTCGGGCAACACATCGGCCAGCAGCCCAGGCAGTCCCTTGAAGGTATCAAGCCCGCTTTTCTCCTTTTTGCGCAGTTCGGGGAAGGAAAAAATGGCCTGCGACGAGGAGACGGGCATCTTAAGCGGAGCCAAATCCCAGCCTTGTCTTTTAAAGGCCGGGTCGTACTCAAAGGTGGCGGTGCCGGTTGCTTCGTCCCAGAATACGGCCCCCACGAACTCATCCCAAATATTGATTTTAGCTACTTTCATCGTTACCAATCGGTGTTTCGTTTCCCGCCTTGTGACGCTTTACTGGCTTTGCCCGTCGACCATGCTCGAATTCGCTTGGTCTGCTCCAGCTTAGCAATGGCTAGCGGGCTGACCATTTTGGGGACGGTAAACGCCTCCATAGTATAGAGCAAATCGAGCACCCGCAACACCTGAATCAGGGTGGCAACGGTTACCGTTTGTCCCCGCTCCAATAGACTGAGTGTTGACCGGCTAATGCCCGCGGCGTGGGCTATGGCTTCTTGTGATTTGTTCCGGGTTAGTCGGTGATGCTTCACAAAGGCCCCAATGTGGGCTGCCAAAGCATCATCACTCATTGCTGCCCAGTGGATGTATGATATATCAGTCATAAAGGCTAAAAACGGTGACTTTTGAATGACTTATCGTGCAAGTTACGTTTGCAGCTACTGTGAAACAACATTGAGTGATAAATCATGCAATAAGGCCTGATTTACTACACGGTGTATGACATATCAGTCAAAAGTATTACGTGTTACTTGCGTTTGGGCCGAATCGGTCTTCTGCTAAGGGTTTGGTTGAATACTAATTGGCAAGGAAACCATGCCTATAGTTGCAGGCAGCGGATACTGCGGCCCAAAGATGCGCCGGGCGAGTTTCAGGCGTACATCAGTCGGCTATGAGGGCGAGGAGGGGGAAGCGGGGGAGGGCTCGCTTGACCTATCAGGGGTTGCCCCTGCGGATGAAGCCGCAGTTCAACGGCTGCGTAAACAGTAAGGCGGATGTTGTCTACTATGTACTCCTCAGCGAATGGGCTCTCAATAGGCTCATCGCACCCGGTTTATAGTTGATGCAAGCGGTTCTCTGGCACGTATGGGCCATTTTTAGTGCGAGTCTGCGCAGTGGCAATGGGCTCATCAAGGGCTCACTGGGTTGTTCGCTCCTAAAAGAACCAGCTATTAAAACCGATAGGGGCTTCCCGCTAGCTACAGACCTGCGGCCGCACACTGTTGCTAGCGGGAAGCCCCAATCCTCTGGGGAAAGAATGGCCTGCATGAAAGCGGAGTAGCCCACGTCGCGTCGTTCCAGCCCACATCGCGTCGTTCCAGCGCATGACGGCGTAGGGCCAAGCTGCTTTTAGCGCCCGCAAAGCCGTCCCGTTCCATGGCTTGGCGAAAGCGCTCAGGCAATCCTTGTAGCCAGTGCTGGTAATCCTCCTCGGTTACATCCCCATCGGCCAGCTGCTGGTAGCGATACGTGGCGTTGCCCAGCCGGAACAGCCGGGCCGTCTCGGCCCGCTGGCTTTCAGGCAGCTGCTGCAGGGCCTGCAACTGGGACTGGTGCTGCTTGTCGAGCGGGTGGCGGGGTTGGAGCATTTCTTCCATCTGATTCAGGCCAGCAGGGCCACTCATGCTTTTTCCAGTAACCAGGAGCCGTCGGCCGACAGTGGGCTTTCATTTCCAATAAGAGGCTGAAATTGACGAATATTTTCCATTAAGACCCATAAAGGCCCTGTCAGATGTAGGTTCTGTGAGCTTATAAGGCAGTAAGAAGCGATAGAAGCTTAAGGGCAAGCATGGCCTTGGTAAGAGGTTGCTCCTCCGCTGGAAAGCGCAGGAGAATTGTCGGCGCGCCATTACAAGCTTTTCAGCCCAGCGAAGGAAAAATTTTGGCTTTAAAGCTCAAAAGATGCCCTGATTAAGCATATTGGCTAGCTTTGTCCCATCAAACTGATTGCCGAGTATGCTAGCTCTGAAATTCTCCGCTTTGCATAAATGCCCCTCGTCAGCAGACCTCGCTGCGGACTGGCTGAGCTGGGCTCACCGGCAGCCGCTGCCCATCCAGCAGCGGCCGGCCCTCTTCGTGGGTTCCCTCGACTAACGCTCCCTTCGTGCTGTAATCCGCAGGTTGCTGCCTCACTCGCAAGACGTGGAGGGCGGTGCCGCTGATTCGCTGTTTCCTGCCCGGCCCCATTCGTGCGGCCACGGGCAGGGCGTTGTCAACCCTTTCCGTCGAAGCAAACCCATATGTCCGCCAGTCCTTACTGCCGGTTCTCCAGCATCTGCCCTACCGTGCAGGCGCTGGTGATCCGGCTCATTCAAGAAGAATTCACCCCACAGCTATCCCTTTCCACTGAAGCACCCGAGGCGGCTTGGTCCCGCGCCATTGCTCTGGCCGACCCCTCTTTTCTGTATTGCACCGCTCAGGAGCCCACCATCCGGCTTTGCCCGGAATCCTACCCGCTGCTGCACCAGTGCCTGCAGCGGGAGCTGACCAAAGCAGCGTAGCACCACTGCGAACTCTTACAAGAAAGGCCGCCCAGATTTCTGGACGGCCTTTTTATTGTGCCAGCGGCAGGAGCTATTGACTGGCCTGCACGACCAAGGCATCGTAGGCACGCAGCTCCTGGCAAAACAGAGCATGCTCTTCGGGCGTCGCAAACCAATAGAAATGCCTTTTTTCGTCGGTCATTGAAATCAGGCGAAGCACGTCAACCGAGTAGCCAAAAGCTGCCAAAAGCCGCTTGAGTAGCGGGGCGTATAGCTGGCGCTCATCCTTTTTGATTTCTACCAGCCGGGCGTAGTTGAAGCGCTGCGCAGTTGCCCAGGGCTTCATTTGCCCGTGCGGCATGCGGTTGAGGCGGAAGCGGACGAAGCGCAGGGCCGTAGGGTAGTTGATGATGAGCGCCGGGTCGGGAAAGCCCGCATCAGCAAAGGGAGAGTCCATGGAGGTATTTCGTATAATTCCTTCCCTACTGCCCAATCACGTACACCGGGACGGCCTGCGCATTGGTGCCGCGGCCGGTTTCCTTCTTCACTTCCCGCCCGTCGAGCAGGATAGAGGCTGTAATCTCCGATGCGGCCGTACCCCCGTCCAGGCTGGCCAGCAAACTCAGGTGGTCACCCCGCTTCATGGTCCGCTTGAAGCGGTAGGTGGCCGGCAGCGGAACATTGTTAAGGGTTGTGGTGCCGCCGCTCTCGTTGTCGTAGCTGATGTAATCAGACAGGGGAGCGGTGGTGGAAGAAACGCGGTACTCCACCTGGTATTCGGTTGGGCCGGTGGGGGCAGCGTCGTCTTTGGAGCAACCGGCAGCGGTGGCCAGGGTAGCAGCGCTCAGCAGCAGACAAGTCAGTCGTTTCATAGGTCAGAAAAGCAGGTTAGCGGAAATGGTAGCGCAGTCCGGCGCTGGCATAGCCCGGCCACTGGTCGATAATGGGATTGTTGAGCAGGTAGCCTTTGGTCGCGGTGGCTACGAGGGAAAAGCGGTTACCCAGGAAGCAGTCGACTTCGGCTCCGGCCTGCGGACCGTAGGTGAAACGCTGCGGCTCCCTGGCATCCACCAGTAACTCACCCGTGCCGTTCTCATGGGTGCGCTCGTAGCCGGCTGTGGCGCCCAGCAGCAGGTGCACGTAGGCGACTTCCCCGAGGCGGAAAAGCTGCGGGGCGAGCAGTACCCGGCCCGCGTAGCTGGAGTATTCGCCGCGGCCGCCCAGGTTGCCGGCGTCGCGCAGGGCGCCGGCGCGCAGCGCCAGGTGGTTGGTGAGCATGCTGGTGTAGCTCAGCTCGTAGTAGTCGCCTTTCTCAGAGCGGCCTAGGTGGGCGCCCCAGCTGGAAATATGTTTAACGTGGCGCTGGGCAGAGGCCGGCACGGCGCCGGCCCCCGCCAGCAACAGGGCCACTAGCACTAGGTTCTTCATAGGGGATTAGTTGCGGGGGCGGGCCCGGTCCGCTTTGATAAGGGCGTTTTGCACCAGGATGTCGGAGTAGACCATTTCGGCCGCCTGCCGGGAGGGGCCGGGCTGGGCGGCTTCGGCCAGCAGGCGGTCAGCTTCCTGGCGCAGCTGCATGGCCTTAATCATGTTGTCGTTCGAGGTGTTCAGGGCCACCATCCGCTCGCCTTCGGTCATGGCGTAACGGCCGGGGTTCTTCAGCGTGGCATTCATCTCAATGCTCTGCTGGGTCATCTCGTCGGCAATCTTGTAGTAGCCGAAGGCGGTGGCAATCTTCTTTTTCTGCATCATCTCCTCGTAGGCGAACGTGGAGACGGCGGCTTCCTCGCGCTTTTGCTGGTACTGCTGGGAGCTCATGCGGTTGTTGCCGGCCGTAGCGCCCGAGCCAAAGCGGGAAAACACGTCGTACACCGTGTTCAAATCCTGCTGGGGGTTGTTGAGCTGCAGGGCCTGGCGCAGGCGCTCGGCCTTTTGAAACACGGGCATGTACTGGTTGCTCTGGCCCCGGCCCGACATGGCCAGGGCGCGGGCAAATAGCTCCTGGGGGTTGGAGAGGCGCAAATCCTGAATGCTCTGCACCTTGCGCAGGTCGGCTTGCACCTGGCGCTGCAGCTGTAGGGTCTCGTCGGTGATGTCCTTGACCTGCCCGGTAATGTCCTTCGTGACGCCGGCTATTTGCTTGGCATCCTTTATCACTTGATAGTTCTTGACCGTTTCGGTCCACTGCTTGAGGCGTTTGGCAAAGTCGCCGATGTGCACGCCCATGTGTACGGGGTCGTTGACCACCATCTGGGCGGAAGCCTCATGACCAGTAGCCAGAATCAGCGCGAAGGCCACGAGGGCCGGCAAAAGCGTCTTTTTCATTGTCGTAACCGGTTTAGTAAAAGGAGTTGAATCAGCGCGCGGCCGCCTCCGGACCCAACTGGCCGGCGGCCGCGGTGGTAATCAGGATGGGGTAGCCGTCAGGCAGCAGCACGTCGCGCAGCCTGGTGCGGGTCTTGGGCCGCGAGAGCACCGAGGCAGCTACCCGGCCGCCTACACCCACCACGGAGTTGGCCGCCGAGGCCGAGCGGTCGATGGCCGTGCTGATTTCCTGGGTGGTCTGCTGCTGCAGCTCGTTGCCGGCCATCCCGGCTTCGCGGGCCACGCGCTTCACCGGGTCAATCATGATGCCCGGCATGTAGTTGAAGTCGTAGATGTCGGCCTGCACCCGCGTCGGCCCGAGGCGGTTGACTTCCAGCGTCACGTTGTTGGTGCCCACGGTGGCCACGCCGGCAAAGACCATGTTCTTGGGGAAGGTTACCCCGGACACTACGGCATCCTCGAGCAGGCGCAGGATGACCACCGAGCCGGTGCGTACCTTCTGCTCGCCGTTGATAACGCACTTGAAAAACACGTCCGGGGCCAGCTGCTGCTCGCGCTGGCTGCCCTGGGCCATCATCCGGGTAGCGTTACCCACCTTCACGGTATTGAAGCCGTCCATGCCGGGGGCACTCATGCGACTGGCCAGCAGCTGCGCGGTCTGGTTAGGGTCGCGGTAGCGCTTGCCGGTCATGCGCTCGTATGCCGCGCGAGTTTCCGGCGGCGAGGAGCCCAGCATCGCCAGCACGTCCGGGTCGGTCTCAAACGGAGTGCCGTCCACGTCGCGGGCCGGCACCAGGCTGCGACCCGTCCGGACAGAACCAGCGCCCGAGCGGCGAGCCGTACTGCCCCCGGCGGTCAGGCGCCGGCGGGGTACGACCAGCGTCTGTGCCCGGTAGGAGCCGGTAGCCGGGTCCTGAATGGTGGTTTCAATCGTGTCGACGTCGGCCGCGGCCAGGCGGGCCGCTTCTGCCCGGCGGCTCGCGGCCTGCGCGGCTGCCTGGGCGCGGCGCCGCTTGCGCAGGGCCAGCCCGGTGGTGTCAACGGCAAACACGTCCACCACATCCTGGTCCGTCGCCCGGGCCGGAGCGCTCTGGGCATCCTGCTCGGCGCGGCGCTGAGCTTCAATCTGGGCGGAAGGCGAGGCAGCCGGTGCCGGCGGCGCGGTTTCTACCGAGGGAATTTCGGGCTCGATGTTGGCCGAGGCGGCCGCCACCGGCTCGCGCTCCTGCTGGGCCGCCCGTTGCGCGGCTTTCAGCCACAGCAGCAGGCCACCGATAATAAGGACCACGAGCAGGCCAGCCAAGGCTACCCAGTTGGCGCGAAGTAGTTCTGCCGGAGTGCGTTTGTGGGACTCGGCCGCCGGAGTGGGTTGCTCACTGTCCGGACGGCTGGGCAATGTAGGAGGTGTGATAGGTTCCATAACGGGAGGAGCGGCGTTAAATGGTGGCAGCGCGATTGATGACGCGGGAAGGCACAGGCAGCACCAGCACCCGGGCGCCGTTGAGCTCACGCAGCGTTACTTCCAGGAAGCCGCGCTCGGTGGCCGCGTACAGCGGAATGGCATAAGTCAGGTAGCCGGTAGTGCGGCCGGTAATTACCTGGTTCGGGCTACCGCCTGAGGGGGCCAGCGGGCGCCGGGCCTCGTTCTTCTTGCGGGCCAGAAACTTCTTCTGGGCGTTTTCCACCAGCTGGAAGTCGGTGAAATCCACGTTGTAGTCAATGTTGGTCTTGTTGATGACCTTGAAGCGCAGGTAGGTAAAATCCTTGTCGTTGCGCACGTTGGCCAGCGACAGCACTAAGTCGTTGTCGACCACGGCCACGGCCTGGTGCTCTTCCCGGGCTTTGCGCAGCTGGCTGAGCTTGCCCTCGACGACAGCTTTCTTTTCGCGCTCCTTGTCCAGGGCCAGCTCGTTTTCCGGCGCGGCCCCCGTGGACGAGACGCTTTTGCCGTTAATGCTTAGCGCGCCGTCCTTTTGAAAGTCGTAGAGCTGCAGCACCGGCCGGTTAGCGTACACCAGCCGGCCCATCCAGTACTTCGAGCCGTAGCGGATGAGCATGGGCGTGGGCGGCGCATGCTTGCGCTTGGCGCGCACAAACACAGCGTTTGCCTCAATCTTTACCAGATAGTTATTAGCCATGCCTACATCGACCAGCGACACGGGGCCGCCAAAAACCAGGTAGGTCGTGGAGGAGTCGGACACGGCCACGTCCAACAGGTTGTCGGAGGTAGCTAAGGCTGTAGTCGGGGTGGCGGCAGTACTTTGCGCAGCAGCCGGCGCCGTCCGAAGAAGTAGTGAAAACAGCCCGAGCAAGGCCGGAAGGGTGTAAAGTCGCATCGGAGAAAGGGATTGGTGGTTAGTTAGCCGGGGCAGTTGGAGCAGGCGTGGTGGCCGGAGCCGCCGGCGCGCCGGCCGGAGCCAGGCCGCGTTCGGCTTCCTGCAGGCGGCGCTGGCGGTCAGCCTCCTGGGCCTGCAGCAGCTCCTGCTCTTCCCGCGTCAGCTGCGGCGAGTAAGGGATGTAGTCGAAGTTTGTGATGAGCAGCCCGTAGGGGTTGGCATCCGAGCGGTTGGTTTCCACCAGGTTGAACTTGGCGGCCAGCGGCAGGGGCTCCTTTTGCTGGCCCCCGATGAAAATGCGCTGCTTGATGTAGACCGCGCCCGACCAGGGGCGCTTGCTCATGTCCACCAGCACGCTGTCGACGGTTACCACGTTGCGGGCCGCGTAGCGCTCGTAGTTCTGCAGCACCTGCCCGCGCGTGAAGCCTTCGTAGATGCGACGGCCGCCGCGACCCTCAATCAGGGGCAGGGCCGCGTCCAGGTTGGCCTTGAAGGTGTATTGGTCGTGGCCGAACATGGTTTGCATAAACTGGCGCACCAGGTTGCGGGCCTCATAGGGCGTGTGGGCATCGTTGCCCGCCGAGAGAGCCGCCACCGAGCCGGTTTGCGAGACCACGTACACGCGCCGGCCGCTGTTTTCGTAGGCGCGGTACACCAGGAAGCCCGAGGCCAGGGCCACGAGCAGTAGGGCCAGCACGCTGCCCAGCGCCAGGTTGCGCATGGTGGAGAAAGAAGTACTTAAGTCTTTGGCGGAATCCATTGGTGAGTGGTTGTGAGTGTTGGAAGGGAATGCCTTTTTGCCCTACTGCCCCGATGATTGGAGCGTGAGGAAGGTCATCCTGTTGGGTTCCGGCAAACCGGAAGGGTCGCGGTAGGGGTACACTATCAGGGCAGGCTGCTTCTGATTGTTCTGCCCCGTGTAGGCATACAAGGTGCCGCGTACCGTCAAGGGCTTATGGGGCTGGATTTGCGACACCGTGAAGCGCTCCGGCTTTGTTAGGCCCTGGGCTCCGACCTTGAAGCTGGCCAGCGAATCGGTGCCATTAGGAGCGTACAGCGGTAGCGAGGCCGGTACCTTTTCCTTAGGCCCGTAGCCTATGGGTTGCCAGCGGAGCACGGCTTCGTAGGAAATGCGGTAGCCGGGCGCGGTGCCGACTTTTCGACCACCGGGGCGGTCTGGGTCCGATCCCCACATCCAGGGTAGCGTTAGCTGCATCGGCTCTGTCTTCAAGACTTTGGCGGAAACGACCTGCAGGTAGCCTTGCTTTGGCGTTTGTTGCTCCACGCCCGGGCGCACATCGAATGTAGAAGGGGACAAAGGAGCCGGCGCGCTGCCGGTTGGAGCGGCGGCTGCGGGGGCAGATTGGCTGGAGCCAGGTTCCGTGGTAGTAGCCGGTGTGGTGTTGTCTGATTGGCAGCTCGAAGCAAGGCAGCAAAGCATGATAGCAGCGAAGGATAAAGGCAGGCTTTTCATAGCGTGACAGGTTAGGTGGAAGGAGCTATTTGGTCCAGATGCCGGAGGCGCGTTGCCGGTAGGATGGGTTCAGCGCATCGGACATCGTTATGACCGGCAGGCCGGAGGAAGCGGAAGCGCTGGGAGCTTCGCTACCGGAGGCGTTACTGCCTGAGGCGGCGGCACTACTGCCTCCTCCCCCACTCCCACCGCTGCCCCCATTCCCCAGCGCGCGACCAACGGCACTCGATAAGCCGCCCCCACCGGGAGCCACGACGCCGGCGGCAGCCGTCGCCGCGCCAACAGCCATGCCCGTCATGGAGCCGATAAAACCCTGCGCGGCCGAGGAGCCGATAAACATCGACGTGAGGTAAGGCACCATCACGTAGAGCAGCACGAAGGCTACCGAGGTGAGCATGAACATCTGGTCATCGACTGACTGCTGGGGCCCGTTCACGATGTTGCCAAACAGCCCTCCGGGGGCGCGGGCCGACTCGGCATAGAACTTATAAAGCGTGTCGAGCAGCACGAACGTGAGGCCCCACATCTGCACCGCCAGGAAGTTCTGCAGCCACTTCATGGCCAGCTGTCCGAAGGAGGGGACGACTGACAGAGTCATGGCAATCGGGCCGCAGACGTAGAGAAAACCCAGGATGAACTGCTGGATGAACGTCATGATTTTGCGGATGATGAGCACCGTGGTGGCCGTAAACAGCCGGGTCATCAGCCCCGAAAATGTGAACGTGGACAGCGTTTCTGAAATGCTCGTCATCAGCGCCGAAGCGCCCGAGACGATGTCGCCGATACCCATGGAGTCGTTACGAGCCGCTGCTGCCACGGCCGGCGGGGTGGTCAGGTCGCGCAGAGCTTCGGCCGCTGACTGGTTCGTGGCAAACAGCGCCGTAAAGGCCGCAATGCCCGTGCCCAGCGTATCCATCAGCGTCTGGTAGAAGAAGAGCAGGAAGAATATCCAGGTGGCCTTGATAATCGGCCCCCAGTCCATGGCCAGGCCGCTGCCCGAGATAAAGCCGCGCCCGATGGTGTAGAGCAGGGCAATGCCCATCAGCGAAGGGGTGATGAAGCGGCAGGCGGTGAGCACCACTTGCAGGGTCTGGTCGCAGGCCCGCAGAAAGCCCGGGTCGATGCCGTAGGCTACCATAGCGAGCATACTCATTTCGCCAGGGCCCCTTTCCGGGCCTGTTTATCTTCCACAAACTGGTCGACGGCGTAGTCCAGGCGCTGCACCCGCACAGGTTCGAACTCAATCTGCCCCTCGGCATTGAGCAGCACGTGGCCGTTCTTGTCGGTGCGGGGCCGCTGCTGGGTCTGCTGGTAGAACTTGACCAGCTTGTTGAGGTGGTTGCGCTCCACGGGCTTCGACGTCAGGATGGCATCCAGCTGCGGCGAGGCCTCCAGTGCAAACACTTTCCCCTTCGCGCCCTGCTTGATGAAAAACTCGCGCAGCGCCTCGGTGGAGCGCACCGACTTAATCAGATCCATCTCGTGGCCGGTCAGGCCCAGCGGGGCCTGCAGCTGGGCCAGCGAGTCGGGGTTGACGTGGCGCAGGATAATCTTGGTGGCCGAGTTGTTGATGATGGCAGGCCCGATCTTGCTGTTGGTAATTTCGGTGATGCCCTGAGTGATGATGGTGACCGAGCCATTGGTTTTGCGGATGGTGCGGTACATCGACTCGATGAACTCCGAGAGCACGCCGGAGAGCATGGTCCAGGCCTCGTCCAGGGCGATGTACTTGATGTCGTCGGGAAACTTGCGGAACAGGTCCAGGCTCAGCTCGGTGATGAGCATGGCCACCACCGGGTACAGGTCCGGGTCGGCCTGCACCTTGGCCAGGTCAAAGCAGATGAGCCGGTACTCCGACAAGTCCACGTCGCGCTTGGCGTTGAGCACCCGCTCGTAGCGGCCGCCGGTGATGTACTGACCCAGCACCAGGAAGAACTGGTGCATGTCGATGTACTTCAGGTTTTTCTGGTACTGCCGGCGGGCTCCGTCCAGTGGGTCGGGCTCTGCGCCCTCCCCTGGCACGGCCACCGGTTTCTGCATTTCCTGGTCGTACTGCTCCACGAAGCGGTAGAAGCTTTCCATGCCGGGAAACTCCTCGTCCTTCTGGTTCAGGCGCGGGCTCTCGTTGAGGCAGGCGTAGTACTCAATCAGAAAGCGCGAGAGAATGGTACGCTCCGACTTGTCCAGGGCCGTGTCCTTGCCACCCTTCCAAAGCGCGGCCAGCAGGGCCAGGTGAAAGTTGGTTTTCTCGTCGTTGTAGAGCCACTTGCCCGCCGCGTCGCGCGGCACCACGAAGGGGTTGAACTCGATGGGACGCTGCGGGTCGTACTCGAAGTAGGTGTTGTCGAAGTCCTCTCCGTTTAGCGACTGCAGCACGTTGCGGTAGGAGCCGCCCACGTCCATGATGATTTGCCGGGCGCCCTTCTCGAAGCGCTGCACAATCAGGTTGCCGAAGGTGTAGCTCTTGCCCGAGCCCGAGGGCCCGATGACAATGGCGTTCTGGTTGTCCAGGGCCGTGTTGAAGAGGTTTACCTGCACCAGGTTGCGAAACCTATCAGTCAGGTACTCACCCACCGGGTCGGTTTTGTAGGTAGCCGTCCAATGGGTGTAGCAGGCGCCGCGGTCGGCGGTGCTTGTCAGCCAGCGGTCGGGCACCTGCCAGGCGTTGCCGGGCAGCAGCCCGAAGAATACGGGCAGGGACAGGTAGCTTTCCACCACGCTCTCGGTACCGAACATGTAGCGGAAAGCCGCCGTGGCCCGCTCCACGTTCTCACGCCGGCTGGTGTCGTTCGTGTCCCAGAGCACGCAGCTCAGGTGCAGGCCCACAATCTGCTTGTTTTCGGCCCGTACTTCGGCGGTGAACTCCTCGACTTCGGCAGCACGCAGGTGATTATCCTGGGTGGCCAGAAACGAGAGGGAGGCGTTGAGCTTGCGGTCGGTATCCAGCGAGCTGAGCTCGGCGCGGGTATCCTGAATCAGCAAAGCCTGCGTGAGCACGTGCGGGCATTGCAGGATGTGGGTGAGCGGGTAGAGCATCGGCGCCGTCACCCCGTAGGAATTGCGCACGGCCGGGTAGGCGTCGGAGCCCTGCCCTACCATGCTCAATACGTTTACCTTTTGCTCGCCCACGCTGAAGGTGCCCAGGTCGTTGCCAATTTCGCGCTCCTGCCGGGTGGGCTGGCCGTCGAAGTTGAGGTTGAAGTACTGCAGGTAGAGCTGGTGAATCTCCGCGCTGGGCAGCCGCTCGAAGGTCACGCCGCCCAGGTTCTTGATGCCCTGGATGAATTCCACGGCGCCGCTTTCAGCCGCTTCGAGCGTGTGCACGAGCTGGGCAAACGGGTTTTTGAGCACCGCTTCGCCGGCGCGGGCCACCAGGGCATTCACGGCGTTGGTCTTGGGCGACTTCACGGCTACCGGGGCGAAGGAGAGGAACAGGTAGGACTTCTGAAACAGCACCAGCCGCTCGAAGAAGTGCTTGTTCATCTTGTTCTCGAAGTAGGTCTGCTGGGTTTTGTCCTCGCGGTAGGGCCGGTCGTAATAGATGTCAGTTTTCTGCACGATAGTGCCCACCGGCAGGGGGCGCAGCACGCCCACCAGCGCGGTCTGGAAGGCGTCGTAGTCGTCCGAAGTCCAGCTTTCCATCTCGGCGGGCTCCACGCGGAAGCCCACCGCGACGCGGCCGTCCTTGAAGACCACCTTATCGCCCTCGAAGCTGTGCACGGGCATCACGGCGTTAAACGCGGCCGTTTTGGGCTTTTTGGTCATGGTTGGGGGTGGGAATAGGCCCTACCGCTAGGCGGCGGGGCTGGATGAAGGTGAAGGAGAGCCAGCCCATCAGAAAGCCGGGCGCCTGCCGCTTGCTCAGGTAGCGCAGGCCCAGAATGAGGCCCAGTTCGATGAGGATGACGAGCAGGTACACCAGGCGCGGAATCTTGACCGCCATGCCCAGAAAGCCGAGCAGCAGCACCGAGCCGATGAACAGGCCGACCATGATGCCCAGGTCCTGGATGTTCATGCCCAGCACCTGGGCGGGCCGCTCAATGGATTTGTAGGAGCGCATGGCCGGTTAGCGTACGCCCCCGTCCCCGCCGCCCACGGCGCTGACCAAATCGTCCTTGAAGAGCTGGAAGCCAAACCACAGAATCACGCCGCCTACCAACCAGCCCAGAGAGCCCAGCGCGTCGGGCGCCCCCTGCACGAACTTCATCACCACCCGAATCAGGCCCACGATGAGCACAATGGCGAAAATGACCTGCACGATACTTACTACTGTTTCCTGTACGCCTTCAAGCGCGGCCGCGGCACCTCCGCCGCGCTGGGCACTGGCGGGGCTGGTGGCAAGAGCCAGGGTGGTCACTAGGGCCGCTACGCGCTGCTCGGCTTTGGAAGGCTGGTAAGTCTGACCCGCGGCGGCCAGCGTGTGCAGGGTTTCAGTAGCCGTTGCGGCGTGGGTACGGGCCCGGAAAAGCAAATGGGTTAGCATAGAAAGGGGTAATAGGTGGAAACAGGGCGCTTATCTCCCCGAAAAGCAGGTGTGACATCTAGGAAGGTTTAGCAGTGGGCACGGGGCTGCCGGCGCCGGGAAACAGTTCGCTAAGGGCGGCGCGCTGGGCGGCCGCGTCTGTGCTCATGCGGGCACGCCGCTGCTGGCGCAGGGCGATTTCGGCAGCGCGGTTAGCCTGGTCGTTGGCCGTTGGCGCCGGCGCGGTGATGGGGTTATGAAACAAGGCTGCGGCCGGCTCTTCGTCAGCTTCGGACTCCGGCTCGTGACTTGAGTCTGCAGGTGCGGCTACCACTTCCTGCGCATCCAGCAGGGAAGCCAGGGCGCCGGCCGCGTGACGAATAGAGGTAGGCTGGGGTGTTTCGTCCAGGGACGTTTCTTGCTTCCTTTCCTCCTGATCAGCAGCGACCGGCTGCGGAGCCGCGGCCGGAGTCAGGGCGTGCTCCTCCTCGGCTGAGGTCGCCCCATAGTGGAAGGTGCGCAGGGAATGGTGGTTGCGGGTGGCCGTCGCGGCCGGAGCCGCCGGCAGGCCGCTGCCCTTGAAGCGCCACCAGAGCAGCGCCGCCAGCGCGGCCAGGGCCAGTATCACCACCAGTAAGAGTAATCCGGAACGCATACCGGCCCCTTACGGCAGGATGCGTGTTTGTGTTAGTTAAAAGTTAGTGAAAACTTAAAAATAACTTGGTCGTATGAAGCGGCTATCCGTGAGGTGGCGTGTTGCCGGTTGCGACACCGCAATCGGTAGTAGATAGAAGATTTGAGTTTTTCCCGAAGGGCATGGCATCTTGTAGCCGTGGTTTGCGTCCTTTGGAGTATTGCTCTGATCTTTTAGCCCCTACTGCCCCCGGCAGCACACCTCCTCGCATGTCGTCATCTGACCATCTATCTGCCCCGTTGGGGTTTCCTGACCTTAGCCTGTCTGCGCCCTACACGGAGTGCCTGCGCTACGTGCAGTTTCGCCTTAAAGCCCTTCCCCAGGGTGATTTAACCGCTTTTTGTGCCCAGCATGGCCTGACCTATACCAATGTCGTCAACCTGAAGAATGGCAAGCTCAAGCGCGACGAGCCGCGCCTCGTGCAAAAGGTGCTGCGAGCGCTGGGTGTCTCCACGGAAATCGTGCGCATCGACATCGGCAGCGGTGCTAATCAGTACGTGTTTGGCACCAGTGAGCTACTAACCCAATTCCGCGAGCAGCTGGCCTTCTTCGACGGCGCCGCGCAGCGGGCCGGCGGTTCGCCACCGACCACCTAACCCCGGATAGCTTTCCTGCTTGGGGCCCCGCCCCCGGGTGCTGGCAAGGAGATGGAGCTGTCCGGCTCCACTCCCCCAGCCTACCCTATGAACGCACCCCGGGAAAACGACCCTACTGAACTCGACCGCTTCAAGCGCGACATTGACCTGGTTGACTACGCCCAGCGCCAGGGCTACACCATCAAAAAGGAAAGCCGCCGCGGCGACTGGCATCACTTGGTTAAAGACGACGAGCACGTCATCGTCACCCGCAAAGGCGACCACCAAGTGTACCTGAACACCGGCGACGACCGCGACGCGGGCTCCATCATCGACTTCGCCAAAACCCGGGGCGGCGACGGCCACGGCCTCAACCTGGGCCAGGTGCGCCAGCAGCTACGGGAGTACCTTGACGGCGCCCCTGCCCCGGCCCGCCAGTATGCGACTCAGTACGCCACCCCACCCGATGCCGCGCGCCTGAGCAGCCTGCCCGTGGGCGACCCGGAGCTGGCAGCCCGGCAGACGGAGGAGGAGCGCCGCACCCGCCTGATTTCTGAGGTGCTGGGCGTCAAAAAAGAGCTTACTGACCGCGGCTACCTGCACGGGCGCGGCATCACGGATGCCACCCTCGACAGCCCGGCTTTTCAGGGGCGCATCTTCACCGCGCAGCAGAACGAGCACAGGAACACGGCCTTTCCCCTCTACAACGAGCACGGGCTGGCCAGCGTCGAGCAGAAGAACGAGCACTACAAAAGCCTGCTGCCCCTGCCCAAAAACGGCATCTGGGTGTCGCACCCTACCGAGGGCAAGGACACGCCGGTGGAGCGCGTGGTGGTGAGCGAGTCGGCCATTGATTCGCTGTCTCACTTTCAGCTTAAGCACGGGCAGGACCCAAAGAACACCCTGTACATTGCCACCAGCGGCACGCCCACCGAGGCCCAGATTGCCCTGATTCAGCGGGTCATTGATAAGCAGGCCCCGCAGGAAGTAGTGCTGGCCAACGACCGTGATGCCGGCGGCCGGCAGTTCAACATCAACTACCTCAACGAGCTGCAGCCGGCCCGCCCGCTGGTGCCCGTGGCCGAGCAGGAAGCCTACCGCGAGGCTGGGCGGCCCGTGGAGTGGCACGCTACGAGCGATAAGTATCACACCAGCCTGAAGGTGACCTTTCACCACGAATCGGCCGAGCAGGGCGGTGCCCAGGTGCAGCAGCTGCGCGAGCGGGTGGAGCACATCAACCAGACTCAGCAGGACGGTCCTTCCCTAGCGGTGGAAGTGCAGCGCAGCACCGAGCAGGCCACCATCGTGCGCCTGACCGTGGCCCGCGCCGACACGGCCCAGTTGGAAGTCGTGGCCCAGGAGCTGTACCGGCAGCGCGAGCAGCTGCGCGCGGAAGCCGAGCGCCAGCAGGAAAGCTTTCTGCGGGTGGACTACCCGCTGGCCAAGGATTTCAACCAGGAGCTAGCGTACACTTCGCAGGGGCTGAGTGCCGAGCAGATTCGGGAAGCAGCCCAGCGCGAAGAATCGCAGCGCGAGTCCGAGCGCCAGCAGCGGCTGGCCGAAGCCCTGCGTCAGGAGCGGGAGCAGCGCGAACTCGAGCGGCAGGCCAAGCGCGAGCGGGAAAGCAGTCCCGAGGAGCAGCAGGAGCGGGAACAAAACGATAAGCGCTTCAATCAGGCCGTGCTGGCAGCGGCAACTGCCGAGGGTGAGCGGCCGGCCCGCTCCTACCGCAGCGAGCAGGAAGCAGCGGAGCACACCGCTCAATTCGTGCACGCCAAGGATGCGGGCCTAGTGCTGCTCAAAGAGTACATTCACGATAACCCCCCACCAGCCGGCCGCAAAGTCGATGAGGCCAAACGGGAGGAGCTGCGTGACCGGGCCCGCTTTGCCGAGGCGGCTACGGCCGGCACCTTAGCCGGCGCGGCAGGCGCCGACGTGAAAACGGCGACGTGGAAGATTGATGAGTTGGAGCCGGGCACGACCGGCCGAGCCGAGGCCTGGAAAGCTCTGTTGGATAATTCCGGCTACTCCATGCACACGAGTGACGTGCGCAGCACCGTAGATGAGCAGGGCATCCGGCGGGCGGAATTTGATATGCGCTACCGCAACGACCAGCCGGATATTGCCATCATTCACGCCATCGTGACCAACACCAATGCCCGCGCCACGGCCGGCAAGGAACAGTACACCGGAGTGAGCATTGTCGAGCGTGATGAAGACCGCGCCGCCCGCCAGATTGCGGCTGCTGCCGCGACCATCCAGCCCCAGATCCGGGACCGGAGCCTGGACGTGGCACCCAAACCTGCAGGAGGGCTTAGCGGCTCTGGACAGAAGGCCACTAGCACCGAATCACTTGGCAGCGAAAAGCAGGTAATTATCCGCGTAGACGAGCCGGCTGCCGCCGGAGAGCGAGGCCAAGCCGCAGCTGTACATGCTGCCGTCGTGGCCAGCGGAGCCAAAGTGGGCGACGTGCAGAGCAGCATCGATGAGCAAGGCGTGCGCCACGCTGAGATGAAGGTATCGTACCGCACCGACCAGCCTGATATTGCACGGGTAAGTCAAGCGCTCGACGCGGTGGCACAGCAGAGCGGTAACCGAGTGCTAGAGCATGGCAGAGACAGGGATGAGCGGCAGCAGGCCTCCAGCCGCGTGGAAAGCGCTCGGGTAGCGAAAGAATCCCAATTGGAGAGGTGAAAAATTATATATCAACTCTATTAGTCAGGCACATGCTTGATTTTTTGATTGTAAGCCGATGATTTTAGGAAGTCTTCAATCAACTGACGCTGGGTTTCGGATAGGGCCGGAAGCTTAAGCCTTCGACCGGCATAATCAGCCAGAAAATCCGGGAAGGAAGTTGCCTGACGCTTGGCGAGGTTCAACTGCTCCTGGCCACTTAGTGGCCGGCTCCCACGCGCCTTATACTGGCGTGGGTTTGCCTGCAAGTAGTCATAATAAGCCTCCAACGCATCCCACAGCACAAGCCGGTTGTCTGCATTAGCCATGTGGTCCTGATATGCCAGCACCGTATCAATATCCACCAGCACTAGGGGCTTGATAGTGCCTCCGAACATGCCAAGCTGGCGTAGGTAAGCTACCTGCTCCTGAAACCAGCTATTCACCAGCACATTCAGGCCCGGCATCATGAATGAGCGGTCGTGCACCACCACTAACGGGTAAAAAATCAAATTCTTCGGATTGTAGTCCGTGTCGAAAGGCAGTTGTTTTGCTAAGAGGCGCCGGATATTATTCAGTAGCTGTAGCACAGCAGTTTCACGCAAAACGTCATTGATGGGCTCGGAACTGGGCCGGTAGAATTTCTTCCGCATGGCCTCCACAAATTCGGAGAATTTCTCTCCTGTTTTCACGTCCTTATTGACGTTTACATCTTTTGATTCCAAGAGAATTACCCGCTTGCCGCGACGGAAATAATAGTCAGGCTCCCCATTATTTAGCTTTTTTAAGGCGCCACTGTCTTCAATTTCTTTGCCGCTCAGGGCTAGCCCTCGGGGCTTGAGCATGGCATTAAGAGCGGGCACCAACAGGCTCTCTTCTGAGAAGCTTTTTTTGTAAAGTGAACCCCAATCCTTCTTACCTAGCAGCCGTGGCTTAGCGCTTTCATTCAGCTTCTTCAACCGGAAAAACAGCCCCTTGTGTAGCAGCTCTACTACAAAGCGCGGGTACACAATAACGTACTTACCCTGCTGCACCTTATAGAGGGGAAACTCCCGGGTAGACAGGAAATCCTCCTGTATGAGAGAGGTGCCCTCAGCCAGAATGAAATGGTCGAGAAAGGTACAGTCGCTGGCGAACTCCGCCCCTGGCTTCACCTCGATTATCATCCAGCCCGGTCCCTTCAGCATCTGTAGCACGGGCTGCAGGAGCGCAAAAATTCGCCGGGCGTATTCTTCCCAGTTGGCACAGTCAAAATGGCGGAGAAACGCAGTCAGAAGCGGCGTGTATTCCGGGTCGGCTTCCAGAAAGCGGAACAGCTGGATGAACTTAGCCAACTGCCCCATTATAACCTCGTGGGTCTCGTCCTGGCTGAGGTCATAGGTGGCGTGGTGGGTGATGAGCATCAGGCGCACCAGCGTTGGCACTCCCGGCAAGTGCTTCACCTCGGCCATCGAGGCCCCTTCCGCATCGTCAGCTTCCGTGTTGAGTGCTAGTAGTGCCCGCAAAATGCTCTGCTCCGTCTCCGCTTCTGTCTTGGTCTGGGCTTCATCGGGCCGCTGAAATACCCGCTCAAAAAACCGGAGCTTGGTCAGTTCGGTAACCAGAATGGTCGTGGATGGCGCCAGGTGTGGCCCCTGCCCTTCAAGCTCCGTGATGCGCGCCACCAGCGCGCGGACAAATTCCCGGTTATGAGGGCCGAAGATGTTGCTGAGCACCTCCCGATAGGGCTGCACGCCT
>NZ_JAJADQ010000015.1 GCF_020447315.1 Hymenobacter nitidus | reverse complement strand
CTACACCAACATCGTCAACCTGAAAAATGGCAAGCTCAAGCGCGAGGAGCCCCGCCTCGTGCAGCGTGTGCTCGTTAGTCTGGGCATACCCGCGCAGCAGCTGCGCTTTCCCCTGACAAGTAAGACCACATGGTTTGTGTTGCCGGATGCCGAGGCGCTGGCCTCCTTTCAAGCGCAGCTCCATTTCCTCCAGGGTCTGAAGGTTTAAAGGTGAAATTGGGCATTATAGGGGAGGCGTAACCAAGTTGTTGCCAAGAGGGATAGCCTTGATGACTACATACGCGTCATCTTCCCGTTTACAATAAACCAATAACTCTTTGGCTTGAAAAGACACGTCCTGTAGGAAATAGCTGCCAGCCATGGCCAATTGCTCCTCCATAGGGAAGTGACCCTGCGGTTCTCGTTGTAGTAACGTCAAATGCGGTAAGTAGCGAGGGCCCTCAAAACACATTTCTTGGTCCAGACGGGAAATGCCCAACTCATTCAGCAATCTGGTGTGTAAAGTAATCAAATCAGGAGAAGTAACCCGCAAATACAGGACATTATCCCCGAAGGCAGCTGGCCGGCTAACTTCAATAGGAAAGGCGGAAGTAGCCTGACAAATTTGCTGAACTGCGGACAACCACTCCACTTCTCTGCCAAGGCCGCAGGGTGCTTTCAGGGTAATGTGAGGTTCTAACCCCCGCCAGCCAAGCATACGCCGGAAATGCACCACTGCCTCTATTAGGGCGCTTGGGGGCCGAATTCCTATAAAGTAGCGCATCCTTAGAGCTTAAATAATCAATAAATGATACCTACATTAAGCTGAAACATAGAAAAGAAAGGAGCCATAATGGCATGGCGGGAACTAATGGCTTAGTTTTAGTATTGCTAATGACATTAGCTCTTCCTAAGCTGCTTTGCTTGTCGGGTTGTTGACAGGTTTGTACGGCGTGGAGGTTCTTCAAGTGAAAAACACATAACTCCAAACCCCACGCATATGGCGAACGTGCAGACTCAATTTGACACTTTTCACTCTGACAAAAAAACCGGTATCCGACTGGGCCGCTTCAAAAAGGAGAAACAACTGCGTGACAAGCGCAATGTAATCCGCCGCCGGTTGAAAGCCAATTTGCCCGGGGTTTTTGCGAAGTACGGTGAGCCGAACCTGGTTCCGAAATTCAAAGACCAGGGTAGTTACAAGATGAACACCGGCATCAAACCGTTGGCGGGTGGTAGTGGGTACGATATCGACCAAGGTGTGTACTTTGAAACCCCAAAGGACGGAGAGGGTGCTTATTCCCCTCTTACGTTGAAGAAGCGAGTAGAGGAGGCTTTGAATGGCCTGACCGATACCATCCGTATCCGCCGTCCCTGCGTAACGGTATTCTACAAAGAGAACGGTGTTGAGGAGGCCTACCACGTTGATTTGGCCATCTACTCGGCGCGGGGTAGCAATTCTGATGGCAAAGACTACCTGGCCGTGGGCCGCGTTGGCGATTCGCTGAGCGAGCAGGAGTGGAAGGTATCAGACCCAGCAGGCCTGCAACACGAGTTATTCCGTCGCTTTGAAGACGATACCCACGGGCGGCAGCAGTTCCGGCGCATTATGCGCTTTATGAAGCGGTGGAAGGACGTAAACTTCTCCAGTGCCGGCAACGGTGCCCCGCGGGGAATTGGACTGACGCTCAATGCTCATTACGGCTTTACTCCGACGTATTCAGATTGGCTGAATCGGACACGGGACGACCTGGGGGCGTTGCGCAAACTGGTGGATGATATGTTGAGCCGGTTCAGCCACCAGTACCGGGAAAAGCGTCAAGAATGGGGGCGTTGCCTCATCGCCAAGCTACCAGTGGAACCAGTGAGCGACGTGTATGAAAATATGACGCTCGTGCAGATGACTTCGTTTGAAACAAAGCTGAAGGATCTGAAAGCGGCCCTGGATGCTGCTCATGAAGAGTCGGATCCGCACGAAGCATGCAAAGGCCTGCAAAAGGTGTTTGGCTCCGACTTCCCCGTTCCCGCCAAATCCGACACCGCCCGTAAGGCGGCAGCAGGGGCCGCTAGTTCAGGCCTTTCGGGCTAACATGACCACTGAGGCATTAGAGGCTTGGCTATCGGTAGCCACGGCTACTGGTCTGGTTCTGCCCCCTGGAGAGATGCAGCCTGACAATGACGGTGGCTTTCGCATAACCACCACCTTGGCCGTGGCGGGTTTGTCGGTTGGCATCCTGATAGTATTAGCACATGACTTTCCAAAGGATGCGCCTCTTGTGCTCGTGCAGGATAGCCAGTTGCTGGGGCGCCTACCGCACGTTTTTCGGAATGCCGGAGTGGTGTGCTACAGTACATCCGAAGGATTGCTCCTGAACCGCCAGCAGCCGGAAACAGTGCTTACGTGGGCCGTCAAGGAAACCATCCGAACCTTGGAAGAGGGGCTAGGTACCAGCCAGGTGGCAGAGTTTATGCGCGAACTGGAGGTGTACTGGCGGCAACTAGGCGGTCCGGAAGTAGTTAATTTTTATAACCCATCGTCGGAAGCGCGTACCTTAACCAGCTATTCTGCCAAGGATAACTTGCGGTGGCTTGCTGGCGCCGAGCAGGAAATGCCACCACGGCACCGGGCAGGAAATAAGCTGCTTACGACTATAAAGGAGAAGGCAACTTATCTGCCGCTGCTACCGGGTACAGCCTTCATTCCTCCCGCCCCAAACGAGCCTTTCTGGACGATTGACCAACTGCGCGAGTTGGTGAAGCCTACACTAATGGCCATACCCTCCAAACGCCGCCGACAACTCTTTAAGTCGGGTCGGGATTGGAATGGCCTGTTGGTACTAGCTGTACCTCTGGTGGGCCACAAGTCGCACGTTACGCTGCTGGGCATTGCCTACACGAGTCTGAAAGGAGTGCACCCGCTAGGTGAGCGAGGAAGTGCATTCGATTTAAAGCCGGTTCAACTCCTGCGGTGGGAACGGTCTTACTTGTTGCCACGAGGAGGCGGAAAAATGAGCTTAACTCCCAAAAAAGTGCTTGTTATAGGCTGCGGCGCTATCGGTGGTCATTTGGCGCACGAGCTGTCACAGACCGGTATCCTGTACCTAACCCTGGTTGATGGCGACAGGCTGTCAATTGAGAATATGCACCGACACGCCCTGGGCATGGCTGGTGTTGGTGAATATAAAGCCATTGCGCTACGTGACGAATTGCAGCGCAAGTACTTGTACGCCGAAGTAACTGCCATTGCAAAACCAATTGAGCAAGCCCTAGACGCGGGAGAAATCCAGCCTGAATCATTCGACTTGGTGATAGCCGCAACGGGCGAGGCTACGCTCGAACGCTACCTGAATGAACGACTGCGGGCTATAGCAGGTGCCCCCCCGGTTATATATTCGTGGCTCGAACCATATGGCATCGGAGGCCACGCGCTACTGACGAGGCCACACCAAGCCGGGTGTCTGGAGTGCTTGTATACTTCGCCTAATCCTGACGCTCCCTTATCTAATCGTGCCCTGTTCGCGGCACCCGACCAGCAATTCAGTTTAGCTTTGTCAGGATGTGGCTCTCTGCATACGCCTTACGCCTCATTGGATGCCTCACAGACGGCTACACTCGCGGCACGGCTGGCAGTAGAGGCGCTGACCAGTAGTCAGCCGGAAAGCCCGTTATGGTCGTGGAAGGGAAGTGACCGGGAGCTTAAAGCGGCAGGATTCAAAGTGGGACCGAGGTATAAACTGACGGAGGAGACCTTGCGCCGTGATGCGATGCGCTACATTGCTCCGAATTGTCCGGTATGCGCCTTTGATTCAAACACCAACGCTGCCACCAATCATGAATGAGCCGGAGCAGCAGGATCTCGTGTTTTATCGTAGTGGCGGAGGCCGCGTGAAGGTGCCAGCTGCGGTGCTGTCAGTCATGCAGTCCTACGCCCAGCACGACCCCGTCGCAACTGAGGCGGGAGGGGTCATGATGGGCCGCTACATAGCTTCTAGCAACGACGTGGTAATAGATGTAGTGACCGAGCCGATGCCCGGAGACCGGCGCACCCGTTATTCATTTTACCGGGACAAGAGGCGGCACCAAGCAGCTATGGATGCAGCTTGGGAGGCCAGTGGTCATACCTGCACTTACCTGGGTGAATGGCACACGCACCCCGAAGAACGGCCTACTCCTTCCGAGATTGATATCAAAGGCTGGAACCGTCGGCTATGCCAAGACCAGTTCGACGAGGAGTTGTTTTTTCTCATTATCGGTACGCATGAGCCTCGCATGTGGGCTGCCAAATCAGCAACCACGACGTGGGAACCACTAAAAATTAAGAAGTGAAAAACACTCTACCGCGCATTCTATGTCTTATACAACTATTCCCACGGCGGTACGGCTACAAGTATGGGTACGAGCTGGCGGCCGCTGTCAATTTCCTGGCTGCAACGAGCCATTATGGAAGGATTCTCTGACACTGCAGCAGATGAACCGTTCGTACCTGGCCCACATTGTAGCCGACAGCGCTAAGGGGCCACGTGGCAGCAAGGAAGAGTCTGAATTACTTAAAGATTCACTGTCCAACATCATGTTGCTGTGCGGCGACCACCACCGGCTGATTGACGGAGAGCATTGGCAGGAGTACCCCACTGAATGGCTGCGTGAACAGAAGCAGGAGCACGAAGACCGGATTGAGCGCCAAACCGGCTTGCAGCCAGCGATGCGCACTCACCTTGTGCTTATTGGTACTCGTGTCGGTAACCGTCGGGGCGACGGAGCAGTGAACGAGGACGAGGCCCGCACGGCAGTGCTACCAGCCCGTTACCCCGCCACTGACCGGGCCATTCGTGTCAACCTAAGCGAATTGGAATTGACCGAGCAGGATCCGACTTTTTGGCAAGTAGCTCGTACCCACGCTGAGCGCTGCCTGGCACCTGTCATTGCTGGAATCGACATCACAGGTCGTCCCATCAACCACTTGTCGATTTTTGGTCTGGCAGCCATCCCCGTGCTTATATACTGTGGCAGCCTTATTAGTGACCTGATTACAGCGGACGTGTACCAGCGGCATAGGGTTCCGACCACGTGGGATTGGCAACCGTTGGCTGGCGATGGGTTTGATTACTTGGTGACAACGCCTGAGGCTGCTAACAGTTCGTGCATAGTGGCTATCAATTTGTCCTTGAGCGGTCCTATTCATCAGCACGAGATAGACCGCGCCATGGGCCACGCCGTGCCAACCTATGGCATTACCATCGCGGAACCAACTGTACATTTTCTAAAGGCTAAGGAGCAACTTGAATTGTTCACCAAGGCGTGGCGACGGCTGCTCAGCCAGATTCGGCAGCACCATGGCGAGGAGTGCGAGATTCACTTATTTCCGGCCGTGCCAGTATCCATCGCCATCGAAATTGGCCGCGCATTACTGCCTAAAGTAGACCCAACGATTCACGTGTACAATCTAGACCGCGCTTCTGCTACCTTTCATCCGGTGTTAACTATCGCCTAAATATCTCCTCTATGATTGCCCCTCAACCCTCCACGAACCCCCAACTGTTTACCCTCATTCGTAATGCCGACGAAACCGGCATCAGCGGCACCGGGCGGGTTCTCGATGGCGTGATATTTCATACGGGCCAGGTGGTGGTATGCTGGCGCTCAGATTTAAATACGGAAAAGCCTGGTTATAGCAGCTTGGTGATTTACGGCTCATGGGAAGCATTCAAAGCCATTCACATCGACCCACATCCTGCTGAGCAAACGCAAGTTGTATTTCAAGAAAGTTGACCGCTCTTTGGTCGGCCGCAAAACACCCTTTCATAAATTCCTACTTCCTGTTGTATGTCCATTGCCAATCTGTTGTTGTTGCGCCATTCCGGCTTGCGGGAAGTATCCGAGAAGGAAGTGCTGGACGAACTGTCTGATACTGAACTGCGCGTGCCACGCCAAGTACACCATGTGGATACGACGGATTTCAGCACCGATATTGACGCAGGTAACTGGCAATCTTCGGAGCAATACCTGATTGAGCAGGCCAGTCACATTCGGCAGTTGGCCGATGAGCAGGGTGATACCGAAATAAAGTACTATGGGCTGGCAGAAATTCCGCATACGCTAGCATTGGGTGCACTCGTTGGCGATGAGCGCCATGTGCAGGCGTTTGACTTTGACCGTGACCAAAACAAGTGGGCATGGCCCTCGGTAGAACAACGACTTCAATTGCGTACGGAGGGGGTGCCCGCTGAGCGGGTGGCCAGTAACGGTCGGGTAGCCATTCGGGTGGAGATATCTTCTTCCATTCAGGATGCTGACATATTAGCTGTCTTGGGATCAGACTTGCTGGCAGATATTCGGATCCGCTTGCATGACGAGCAAACGCCAATGGTTAAGACTATCGGCTCAGCCGCTGATGCGCAGCAGGTACGGCAACTTATGCGGGAGGCCTTGGCTGCCGTGGCGGAATTCCGACCAGGTACGGAAACCATCCACTTGTTTGTTGCTGCGCCCGCACCAGTGTGCTTCCTGATAGGCCAGGAGTTGCGCCTGCGCAACAACCCGCCATTTCAAACATACCGCTTCCGCAAACAGGCCGAGCCAAGGTATCAAGAGGCCTTGTTACTTACTGAAAGCGATGCCACGGCGGCAATGGAAGAACTCACGGAAGAACAACTGCGGCGTAACCAGCACATTCGGCAAGAGGTTTGGCCAACCGCGCTGCGTAACGTACTGGATTACGCAGCTTCCAATAGGGAACGCTCCAATGACAATTCGGGCATCTGGTATCGTGCCTTTGCTAAAAAAGAACTGTTTAGCGCTGTACACCCTTTTCCCAACTTGCCACCATTGTGGGCTGTAGCCAATGAACATGATACCGTGGACCCGGAGCCTTACCACGGGGAATTTGGACACGATAAAAGCTCGAATACCTGGCGGCTGAATGATGGGCTGCTGGTCGGGCTATCCAATGCCACGCGTGGTAAAGATGCCGAGTTACAGAAACTAATTCGGTTGTTTCTCTACCACGAGTACGTGCATGATTACCACTCCCTGACAAAATACAACGCAACCGATGTGGGGCGTTTCCCAAACTGCCTGGAGCGCATCGATTATGCAGCCGACCTATATGCATTGTTTCACGAACTGGATTTTGCCAGCATATACGACCGTAACAATGTTGCCAGTGATGATAAAATCAAACACTTTTTGGTCAACACAATCGACCTAATGATCCGCTCGATGTGGGCTTTTGATGCGGGTGGGGAGTTTAATCGCCCGCAGATACGACGAGTGCGCCGCTACCTGAACTGGTACTGGCGGCGCGTTCAGGTGAGCCGTTCTACGGATTTGAAAATTGCATTAAAAGCGCTAAGTACTCCGCCTACGATTGAATTGGCGGGTTGCCGCCTCCAAATAGAGGGTCGCCGGGAACTGATGTTGCTGAATAAATTGGACCCCACCACAGATTTGTCCATCGGTCTTGTCACCGAAAATGAAAGGATGCTGCGTATTACAGACTCAACAACTATTAATATCAAGGCCCTGCTAAATGCTTTTCGTTCGCGTGACCACGAGGAAATCAAGATATTTTTCGAAGGAGTATTCGAGGAGGCACTAGCCGTAAATGGAGCGCTGCCTATCCTGCTAACCTAAACAGAGGTCGGGTTACAGCCCTGCTTTTTATCGATGTTGGTCTTGGTTGTAGCTTAGAGTAATTTTATCCTCCACTGATACAAGAAGACTTTATTGTCGTGCTTAAGATCGTAGCAATAGCGTGCTCACCCGCTGTTAAATTGAACATGCAGGCCGGGCGTTACGCATTGGTAAGCGAGGGCTCAGTGACATCAGTTGATGTGTAGCCCCACCCAAATTGATGTTCCAGCTTATTCTGAGCAGTGAGCATGTCACTTTGCTGCGAGGAGGAGAATAACCATTGGTCAGTTCTATTAGCTTGTTGCCAGGCTTGTTGGTGGGCATCCCATACTGGTTGGTTGCGTGGGTCCTCATTGACCAAAACCCGTACTAGCTGCCCAGAACCGACCTCTTGAGCTACCAGCCCGCCGTCTTTAATCTCAACAGCTGATAGGCAAAGTACAAGGGGTCGCAAATAGCGATGTTGCGTGAGCGCCTCTTGGGCCTTAGGGAGTACCGGGTGAAATACCCAAATGGTCCGCCACTGCCCATTGGTGAAGAAGGCACGTAACGGCTGGGCCTGGTGGACGAGGTAGCGAAGCCCTTGGTGTTCTAGAATCAACAAGGTGTTCTGTACTCCATGCAACTGCTGGTTCAGCGTAGTAAGATACTGTTCTGTCTGCGTGGCCAGCGACGGCTCAATGAAGAGTTCATTGAGCAGGTTGAGTAGCGGAACCACCGCCTGCTGCATCATCACTGGGGCATAGCTGTAGCGCTCAGGATGGGCGTGGTAGTTACGGATTTTGCGAGCCCAGTGCAGCTTTTGCTTTAAATTCCTTGCTTGGTGATACTGGCAGACTTGTTCAATGAGGTTATTCAAAGTCGGGAACCCAGACTTGCCTTGCTTTGCCGTGGAGCTGAGCGTGATGGCTAACTGTTCGGCCCGTATTTTCACGGACATTTCCATGGTGCCGAGCAAGTGCTGCAAGCCTTGGTCGTACATGGGATAATGATGCCAGGCATTGGCAAACAAATAGCAGGTTGTACGATACGCTTTATGGACATCTTCAGGCACGAGGGCATGAAAAGTTGGCTGTGGCACCCATGTTTGCAGATAGCTTTCTAAAGTAGCGTAGCCCAAAGCGGACCACGTTGGGTCAACAGCAAACCAATCGTGCTGCAATGTGGTGTGATTATGCATAGGTCTATAATTTTATGACATAGGCATGGCTGTTAAGCTAGTAGGGAGAAGACAGCTTCTGTTAAGGCTGCCTCTTCACTTGCCAAATCACTGTTTCCTAACTGTAGGGCATAATGGTAAACCTTAGCCATACCTGTCTCTCCCATGAATGTTAGTTTGCTGGGCTTGCCAGTTTCAGCTAAGGAAATAATGCCTACCACAGGTACCTGGTAACTCAGTGCGTAAGCTAGGATTTGATTAAGGTCGTCACGCTCTGGTTTCTTGGGTTTGTATTTGACATCAAACACCGCGACGGGTCTCCGGAGGGCATGCCTGTCAACTTCCATGATTACGATGTCAGGGTTTGCCATTCGTGAATCGGGGCCGTTTACGAACAGCCTCTTCCCACCACCGCCTTGCTGTTGGTCAACGTTACCATCAGCAACTTCATACTTAGTTAGCGCTTCAAGTAAGTGTTGGCGCAACCCCCAACGGACGTAATCTTCGAAAATGTCGTCCATCTTCCATAGCATCGAGGGCAGGGGTACACTTCCCTCTGTGCTATCAAAATCCAGCCCTCGGGTTCCCAGAATAAGTTGCGCGAGTTCTAGAGCAGGTTGATAATACTCTCGGGTGGGCGGCAACTTTCTGAACACCGTGCTCAGACGCAAATTATGAGTAGCCAGAGTGGTTACACCGGAGAACACAGCAAGGGAATCTCGAATAGCTCCCAGCTGCTTGTTTACAAGACCATTTTTATTGCCAGTTTGATAGGTCCCAGCAAGCACGAGCAAGGCGAGCTTAAGTAACTGGTTCGGGCTTGTATCGATGTTGCGCTCAAAGCGTGCGGTACTTATAAGGTATCGTTTGCCCTTTGCAAGTAAGCGCGTGATCGTCTCGTTAAGCAAAATACGGCCCCTCGGGAAGGAGGTGTCCTCTTTTCGGGTTTCATAGATGTAATGGAGACCCGATGCCCCGATAAGCTGCACCTGCCTGATCAATGCGTTGGCTAGCTCATCTCGTATTTGCCCAACGGGAACAGCTTGGGTGGCATAGGTGTGTAGGGATTCAGGGAGGCGTTGGGGTGCTCGCCCAGATGCGGCTAGTATCCTGACCAGATTCGTAATGGGTACCCTGGGTACAATTTCTAAAGTGACGTAATCATTAAGGGGTATCAGGCCGATATAAGGGCCCGCGTGAATGACTATTTGGTCTTTGTCTGCTTGGACGCGGATGTATCCGCTTCCGATGACATGCGGAGAAAGCAATAAACTTCCAGTCTGTAAGTCCAGAAGTTCACCGCGATTCAAGGGCACCCGTGAGTGCTCGGAAACTTGAACCAGTCGAGGTACTTCAGGCAAGACTGAAGTACTAACTATCTCCCTTGATTCCATTCGTTAGGACAAGGCAGTTGCGCCGCTTTCTCCTGCTGGAGCATCGGGTTCGGGCTCAGCACTTGCGGCAGGTGGAGCAGCAGCTGGTGTAGTGATTACGCGCTGCCATTGCTGTTTGATTGCCGCAAGCTCAGACTCGTTGGGTATAGCACGAAATGCCCGCCGCATCAGATGCAACAGTTGGTAATTCCAGAGCCGCTCCAGGCTAGCTAAATCACGCACACGCGCAAAATAGCCATGCCCTAGGTGTACGTCTGGGTTGGCATGCCGCAACAAGAAGCGAAAAAAATCACCGACCCTTCTCCGGAGATCGACCTCGACTCCGTTCTCCGTCAACATGTTTTCTAACGCTTCGGGAGAAGGAGCAACTTCTACGCGGGCAAAGCGCCGCTCAAATGCAATGTCCACTTCATCAACCCCACGATCACGGTCATTCATGGTGGCCAAAATCACCAGGTTGTCTGGTACGACCAGCTCCTGGCCAGAAGACAACTTGAATTTTTGACCTTTTTTATCCTGCTCGATAAAACCCAATGCTTCACCGAAAACCCGGCTGGGGTCTACGCGGCTCAATTCATCTACCACCAGCACATGGATTTTGGGATAAGCCATCTCGGCTTGATTACACATCTCCACAAAGTGCTTGTCTTGCAAATGAAAGCCTTCCCCGTCTGCTTTCGGAACGAATCCCTGCATGAAGTCCTCGTATTGGTACGAGGGATGAAACTGAATCATCTTGTAGCGGGAGGGGTCTGACTGTGCCAGCCAGATAGCGACACGGCGGGCGGTGCGGCTTTTGCCCGTACCAGGTAGACCCGCATAGATAATGCCAGCGAACCCATCATCTAGGAGTTGGGCTGCTAACTTAAGGTCCGGATCCGTCGCTACGTCAGCGAGTTGTTGCAAGCTGCCAAGTCGAGGACCCTCGTACTCTTCAGCAAGTGGGTCCGATGTTGGTAGAGGAGGTGGCGGGGTTCCTGGAACACTAGGTAAAGGCAGCCCTACTTCTGTCGCAGTTAATGCTCGTACCGGGCCAGCTGTTAAAAAGTCATCCATAGAAGTTGCCGGCGTACTATTGCTCAATGGGTTGGGGTGTAGTAAAAGCGGTGAACCAATCAAGCGAATCAGAACCCTCTTCTGGAGTATAATCAGCGTAGAGGACTTTGTATGCCTCGGTAGGCGAACCGTCATTCTCTAGGTAGCCGAATTCCTGCTGGAAAGCACGAATTAAACTGCCAACCGTTGGTGTAGCACTCGTGATGCCACGGTCCCGGTATAAAAAGACAGCCAAGGGTAAAACGGGTATTTGCCGGCCTGCTGCTAAGTATTGTCGGGCTGCAATCCAATGTTGCGGGTTCAGGTTGTAAAGGCCATCGGAAATGGTCAGTACCTGCAACAAAGGGCTAACCCCGCGCAATGAGCTGGGGGCATAGGAGCCAGCTAAGTTGCTGTTTATCCACAGTTTGGTATCGCCTGAAACAAAGGGATTGATGTACGGCCTATTCTCCGGAGCATCGCCCAGGGCCAAGAATTCCTTGAAAAACTCATTGTAATGAAAAGGCAGCCCCGTAAGCTTTCCAAGTTGCGCAGCGGTGCGCTGCAAACATAGGTACCCAGGTAAAGTAGAGTGTGCTTTGATGTTGCGGAGCACCTGCAAGCTGTCTTTAACCTTGCTGGGGTTCAACACGAAAAGTGGCTGCACGGCTTGAGGAAGGCTTGGGGTGTTCATGGACGCAAGTAAAGGACTAGAGACTACTCTGCAGGATTCAGGTCGATGCCGTAGGCTGAGTGGCCCAAGCGTGCAGCTACATCCAACGTGGTACCGGTGCCAACGAAAGGATCCAATACTACGCTGGGGACCATCTCACCTTGCCCACAAGTACAAACTTTCCATCCCGTTGTAACACGCTTGGCGAAGGTGAACTCTCGGAAGTAGCCCCCAAGCACTTTTTTGGCGTGCTTCGCTAAACGCTGCACTTCTTCGGAGTTACGACCGGTACCATTCTGGTAAGACTTGGCTTTACCAGCATCCGTAATACCAGTGGCTTGGATAGCTGCAATATGCTCAGGTCCTAACCCATGCTCTAGAGCGAGTTGCATGGCGCGACGGGCTTGAGGACGTGATTCGTCCAGTTCTGCCGTACGTTTCCATTCCCGTTCAAGCGGGGTTCCACAATGCGAGCAGACAGAATAAGGGCACGCCAGCGTTATAGCGCGTTCCACTATCTCACTAGGAAAAGGGGCCAAATGGCCACCAGTGTCCCTCTCTAAACCCACGTACCAGATGTCCCCCGGATTGGATCCATTCCCGTACTTCTGGGAGTAACCGTGCAGGTCGTAGTAGTAATTGGGTTTGAGTACGAGGTGAATAATGTACTCATGCCGTGATGCCAGACGGTTTTTAGCAGGCTCCGGCATTCCACTGGTTTTAGCCCAGATGATACGGTTTCTAACAATCCAGCCATCATCCACAGCCGCGGCCTCAATCCGTCCTGGGATACCCACCAAGCTTCGCTTGTGATAAGTATCACCAACATTCAAGAAGATGGATCCCGTATTCTTAAGCACTTTTTTCCAATCCCTCATCGCACCGATAAGCGCCTGCACGTATTCTGCAGGCGTCGCTTCTTGGCCCAATTGATCAGCGTGCCCATAATCCCTCTTCTGCCAATACGGTGGAGAGGTCACAATAAGGTCAACCGACTTAGCAGGAATAACTGATGAAACGCGAGTGGCATCTCCGAGAATCCGTTGAACAAAGGCCGGTTGGGAAGAAGCAGGAGGAGGCATGTCTACCGATGCCTCAACGGGCACAAGCATCACTGCTGGCTTGCCGTCACTCACCTTGGGTTGGTTCAGGCCAATGTCACCTTGTATATATAGTGGAGAGGCTGTAACAGCCTCTTTTTGACGTCGGGTTGGAGCAGTCATTGTTGTCATTTCAGACGAAAGTTAAGCCCATTCTTTTCAGGAATCGTTACGGCGTGCTATTGAATTTAGCAAAGCATTGTGCTATAAATAATAGTTTTTAGAAAATGAAGGCGTTATAAGCCCAGTTTTTGCGCCGCATTGTGTTGCCGCACGTTGTCAAGGCGAGTATAGCGTCGAATCATTTCGCTCGTCTTGTGCTTCGTCTGGTTCATCACTTCGCTGTCATCGGCTCCGTTGAGCTTGGCCACCGTCACAAACGAGGCTCGCAGCGAATGAGCCGTAAACTTCGGGCCCAGGTGTCGCTGCACGATTTTGTTGAGGTGCACATCGGTCAGCCGGCGGTCGGTGAGTCGGCCACCCTTGCGAAACGAAACCAGAATGGGCCCCGACGGGCGCTCCAACAGTCTTAACCAAGCCTGCAGCGTTCGAATGGGGCACAGGGCGGGGTCCGGCGAATAGAAAATGGCCTTTTCCTCCGCTTCCCCCAGCTGATTAGTCTTGCTGCGTTTGAGGTTGATGGTAAGCCCATCCTCGGAAAACGTCAAGTCGTCCAGGTCCAGTGCCGAGAGTTCGGACCGGCGGAATGCCCCGGTAAAACCCAGTAGCAGGATAACCCGATCGCGCAAGCCCGCCGGCGTCGCCGCATCGATGTGCTTAATGGTGCGCTTGAAGCTGGCCAGCGAGAACGCCGGGGCCTGCTTTTGCCGGACGCCTTTCACCCGGCTGATGCCGTCCATGAGCACCTTGAATTTCTTGTCATCCGTAGGCGAGGCCAGGTCCCGGAGCGCGTGGGCCTTGCTGATGGCCGCGCAGCTGCGCTGAATGGTCGACACCTTCTTGCCCGCTTCGGCCAGGTGGGTCACAAAACCCGCGAGCGTATCCACCGACGCCGGCAGCGCCACCTGACCGTGCGTGGTGCACCACTCGGTGAAGCGGCGCCAGTCACCAGCATAAGCCCGGGCCGTGTTTGGTGCTCCTTGCAGGCCGGCTTCGACATACCGAGTCGTGTGTTCGGTCAGGTGCGCCAGACCGGCGGAAGCGGGCGATGAGGGAATGACGGGGACGGAGCTCACGGCAGCCTATATATAAGGAGTGAAAACACGAAAACGGAGCGTTTCCCAAAAGTAGTGAATAAGGTATGATAACTCAGACTTATCATACCTTATCGAAAAAAGAGTTGGCTCGGTGTTGCGTGATAATTTTGGCATCTTAAGTAACAACTATGATGTCTCAACTTGCTGCCTACCCATTCATGTAGCCCCATGTGAGGATTAGACAGAAAGCGACTTGTCAGTACATTTACCAACCGCTACTCTGTCTTTTCCGCTGGCTTACTCTGTATGGTAAAACTCTACTTTCTGCAGTTCCTACTCCTTATTAGTACTGTTACCGCGCTAGCCCAGCGTCCCAAGCCGGCCGCGGTATCGCTTCCTCCAGCCGATACCGTCTACTTCGACCGGGACTGGGAGCGCACCGAAACTTTGGAGGAAGTGGCCTACGCGCGCATTGCCCGCCACGACGCCGCAGGCAAAACAGTGGGCACGGTGCGCGACTATTTCTACCCTTCCTGGCAAAAGCAGTGGGAAGGCAAGATGGTTAAAGAGCACCCCGACGTGCCTTCAGGGCTGTGCACGGGCTGGCACGAGAACGGAAAGCTGAGCTTTCGGGGTACCTACGTCAACGGCGCCCAGCAGGCTGATTTTCGCAGCTGGCACGAGGACGGGCGCGAAATCAAGTGCACGTATGCAGTGGAAGATGCCCTGCCGCTCAGCAGCGCGGAGATTCACTGCAGTAACTGCATGCACCTAAGCCGAAAGGTGTTTGAAGTCGACGTGCCCGAGGGCACGGTGGGTATCGTGTACAAGCTCGACATCCGCGACGGCCATCAGCCCGCTTCCTGGTCCACGGCCTTGAGCATGGCCGCGGCCCTGAGCAATCCGGCCACCGGTACGGTGGCCCTGTTGTCCATGGCCGCTTCCACTTTGTCGAAGCAGGACACCAAGCCGCCCACGACGTCCACCAAGTGCCACTGGTACATCACCACCAGTCCGGCGGCCATGGAGCAATTCCTGGCTACGAAAGGCTCAATAACCATTCCCAACTCGTGCTTGCGCATGGAAACCAACACGCCTCAGGAAACCCGGCCAATGTCGCTGCCCCCCGGGACACGCCGCTTCTTCGTATGCGTCAACAACGACAACTACACCACCGACGCCACGGCCACGCTCAGCGTGACCGCCCTGGTGAAGGCCTGCAATTAACGCTAAACCTCTGGGCGATTAATAGTGGAGCGTCAGGCCGGCGCCCCACTGGTAGTCACTGTCGTAGTTAGTGCTCAAGGACACGTACTTGCTGACCATGTAGCGGAAGGCGACATTGTATTCCCGGTCCGTGTTCACCAGCAGGTCGGCGAAGAAGTTATTGCTCAGCGGCAGGTCCGTGCGCTCCAGCTGCAGGCGCACCTTGCCGTTGCTGTCCAGGCGCAGCTCCGAGCGCACGAGCAGGGGCAGCAGGTAATACACGCCCACGTCGAACACCCGCCGGTTGTTTTTGGTGTTGCGCTCGCCCTCCGCCAGCAGCGTGCGGTTGTTACGGTAGTCAAAGCCGACGAAAGCGGCCAGAAACTGCCGGTTGTCGAGGTAGCGCAGCAGGTGGGTTTCGGTTTCGAAGTTGCCCTGGTAGTTCACGCGGCCCTCGAATTCGAGCGCGTTGCGGTTGTTGGACAGGGTGCTTTCCAGAAAAGCGCCCTGCGAGTGCGCCATCAGGTCGGCCCAGAGGTAAGGCTGGTTGTCTTCTTTTTTCAGCTCTTTGTAGTCGGTGCGGGCGTACTGGTTCTGCGGAGTGCCCTCGTAGCTCACGATGCGGGCCATGCCGGCCATCATGTGGTAGAGGATGTGGCAGTGGAAAAACCAGTCCTGCTCCTCGTTGGCGTCGAATTCGATGGTGACCTTGCCCATGGACTGAATGTCGAAGGTGTGCTTCATCGGCGAATAAGCACCCTGGGCATTCACGAGCCGGAAAAAGTGCCCGTGCAGGTGCAGCGGGTGGCGCATCATGGTGGTGTTGGTAAAGGTCATGCGCACGTTCTCGCCCTTGCGGATGGGAATCTTGTCGGCCTGCGAGAGGGTCTTGTTGTCAAACGACCACACGTAGCGCAGCATGTTGCCGGTCAGGGTCAGGTTGATTTCGCGCCACTGCTTGGTCGAATCCAGCGTAGTGGGGTTAAGGGCCCGCAACATGTTGTAGTTGAAGTCGCCGGCGCTGCCGCCCATGCCGCTCATCCCGGCCATGCCCGCCATACCGCCCATATCCTGCATGCTGCCCAGGCTTTTGCCGGCTTTTTCCTGGGCATTTTCGGGCCGGCTCTGCGGTGAGGGGGCCGTGGCAGCGGGCACGGCACTGTGCTGCATGTCCATGCCCGGCATCGACGAACCAGCAGCCGGACTGGCTGGCTTCGGGCCCTGGTGGCCCGCCATGTCCATGCCTTTCGTCTCCCCACTGCCCTGCTCTTTGGTCATGCCGGCGCCGCCCATGTCCATGCCGCTCATGCCTTCCATGCTGTTCATCTCCCGCATCATCTGGAAGTAGTTGATGCGGGGCAGGTCCGGGGCTTTCATCGGCTCGCCCTGCCCGATGAAGGTGGAGGTGTAGCCGGTGATGTCGTTGGCCGTGGCCCGAAACTCGGCCGCGCCCACAGCGGGCACCGTCACCAGCAGGTCGTAGGTTTCGGCCGTGGCTATTTCGAGCTTGTTGACGGGGAAGGGCTCCACGTTGATGCCGTCGGCGGCGATGACCTGCATGGGCCCGCCGGCGTACTGCAGGAAAAAGTAGGAGGAGGCGCTGCCGTTGATGATGCGCAGGCGCACCACTTCCCCGGGCTTGGCGTCCTTGAAATAACCCTTTTCCTGCCCGTTGGTGAGGAATTTGTTGTAGTAGATGTCGGTCAGGTCCATGGCCGGCATGCGCCCCCACTCCTGCTTGAGCTTGTCCTTGAAGTAGCCGGCGGCCAGGGCCTCCCCGTAGCTTTGGGTGGCCCCTTTCTGCACGGCGAACCACTCGCCGGTGCGCTTGAGGTAGCGCAGCACTTCCTTGGACTTGTGGTCGGTCCAGTCGGAGAGCACCAGCACGTACTCCTTCATCTCATACGGAATGCGCTTGGGGTGAATGACGATGGAGCCGTACACGCCGTCCTGCTCCTGCAGCATGGTGTGGGAGTGGTACCAGTAGGTGCCGCTTTGAATCAGGGGAAACGTAAACGTGTGGGTGCCACCGGGCTCGACCGGGGCCGTGTTGAGGTAGGGCACGCCGTCCTGCTCGTTGGGCAGCAGCAGGCCGTGCCAGTGGATGCTGGTTTCCATGTGCATCTGGTTGTGCACCCGAATCACGGCGGTGTCCCCCTCGTTGAAGGTGAGCGTGGGGGCCGGAATCTGGCCGTTGATGCCGATGGCCCGGCGGGTGCGGCCCGTGAAGTTGACCAGGCGCTCGTCCACGTACAGGTCGTACTCCACCCGCTTGCCCACGTAGCTCGTGCGAGGCGTCACGACCTTGCCCTGCAGCTGAGCAGCCGGGGGCGCAGACTGGGTCAGGTGAGGCTCGGCGCTTTTGCCCATGCGCATGCCCGGCGTGTGCTGCGCCCAGGCGGGCATGGCGGCCAGCAGGGCAGCCAGTAGAAAGAGTATTCGCATCGGTCGTTACTTGTCGCGTTTGGGGGTGCTGCGGGCCGGGTTGTTGTCCTCGAACCGGTACTTATCCATGGGGCTGCTGGGCATGGCCATTCCCGGCATGCCCGGCATGGCGCCCGTTCCGGGCTTCTCCATTCCCTTCATGTCGCCCATGCCGGGCATATCGTTCATCTGCTGGCGCGTTGTCGCGGGCTTTTGGCCGCCGGGGGGCTGCATGCCGGGCATGTTTCCCATGCCTTTCATAGTACCCATGGCGGGTTTGCTTGGGGAGGTGTTTTTCGAGCGGGCAGGACCCATGTCCATGCCGGGCATGTTGCCCATGTTCATCGGGGCGGGCGGCGCTTTGCGCGGGCTGCCTTGGCCGGAGGGGCGTTGCGTACGCATCCCGGGCATGTTCATCCCCGGCATATCGGCCATGGCTCCCGGCTGGGCGGCCCGTCCTGCCGGCTGCGGTTGGCCGCCGCGCCGTTGGGTGGGCATGTTCATGCCTTCCATTTGTTCCATGGGTTGACGGCGCTGGCCTGGCTGGGCGGCCTGCGGGCCGGGGCCCATGTTCATGCCTTCCATGCTGGCCGGGGAGGTACCTGGCGTAGCCACTGATGGTGGGCGAGTCCCGTCGCTTGGGCCAAGCTCCTCGTTGTGGGCGTCCGCTTCGGAAGCCGGCATGTCCATGCCGGGCATTGCATCCTCACCGCCGTGGCCGTGGCTTTTGTCGAGCAGGTTGCCCTTGGGACCCACGCCCTCCACGTACACCAGCTGCGCACCTCGGTGCCCGGCCACGGAAAGCGCGCCGGCCGCCGCCACGGCTGCCACCAGCACCAGCACTTCGTAAGCCCGGCGCTGAACCTTAAAATAAAACCCGATGCCGGCCAATAGCAGCGTGATGCCCGAGAGCCAGGTGGTGTAGCCGGCGAACTGCTCGTGGGCCGCGTACACGGCCGCTGCCCGGGGCGACAGGCCAATTGCCGCCGCATGAAACACGGTGCTGGCCGCCACCGCCCCGGCAAAGCCCCCAGCCATCACGGCCAAGGCAATCCAGCGCACCTGGGGCCAGTCCTTGAATACCAGCAGGGCCTGCAATGCCGCAGCCAGCAGTATCAGGACAATGGGCAAGTGCACCACCAGGGGGTGCAGATTGGGAAAATCTGAAAACATAGAGCCGAATGAGCCAAGGCCGGTACACGGAAAAACCCCGGCTGACCGCAAGCAGCAGTGCCGGGGCAAATCCCAATGGGTAATGGAGAGGCCGCGCTGACTACTGGTCCTAGCCAGGCGGTCGTTGCTTTCCCTGTTGGGTACCATACGTAGTCAAACCGCGACAATGTTTACACGCAAACGGCCGCACGGTTGCATAATTTCAAGCAACCTGGTCCTGACTACAGGCCGTCCCAGGAAACGCTAAAACGAAAAACGCCCGACCTACTGGGGCCGGGCGTTTTACACGAGCGTGGGCAGCTTACTTGGCCGCGCAGCAGCTAGGAGCTCCCGCCGTGCAGGCCGGAGTGCCGGCCTGGGCGCAGTTTTGCACCAGCGGGCAATCGGGGGTGCCCTTCAGTGGACAATCCGCCGCGGTCGGGGTTGGGCTGGTGAAGCCAAACAAGGCGCCGCCGGAGAGCAGCGCCGCGGCGCCGAACATCATCATCTTGCGTTTCATCGGTTCTGGTGGTTAAGATGGGCCCGCCGGGTACGGCCGCGGGGTAGTTCAAACAGCCACGGTCCGTACTCCGTGGGTGGCACTCACTAAAATGTCTAGGCCTTTTCAGCCTTGAAGCCGGCATCTTCTACGAGCGCCAGCACCTGCTCCTCGGTCACGTCGCCGGTCACGGTGAGCACCTTGTTGGGGTTGGCCGTGTCGACCTGCCAGGAGGCAATCGCCTTCTCGCCGTTGAGGGTGGGCGTTACGGCTTTGATGCAGCCGCCGCAGTTGATGTTGGTGTTGAATTGGAGCGTTTTCATGGGAGTAAATGCGTGGCGCCCGTGGTGGGCGGGTTCGGGATTAAAACACCCAAAAGTAGCGGCACGTGCCCGGGAAGGGGTACACAATTAGGCTTCAGGCTTGCATGATTTGTAGCCGCTAATCCACCCTTTGCCTGCCTGCCGCGTCGCACGCTTGCTTTAATGGTGGCCCATGCCCCCGCTTAGCAAGTGTTTGCCGATGACAAAGAGTAGGAGCAGCACCAGCCCGGCGATGAGCAAATAGCGTCCCCAGGGAGTTGGCAGAGCAGTTGCGTGGCCCGCGGCCACCGCTTGGGCATGCGCCTGCTTTTGCAGCCGCCATTTACCAATACGGCCCCAGGGCTTGTACACCGAAATGGCGGTGGCTGCCAGCAGCACGACCAGCGCGGCCGCGGCATCGGCCAGCAGCTGCAGGCGCAGCCCGCGCAGGTCAGTTGCCGAGAGGTCGGCTTTGGCGGCTACCTCGGCCAGGTAGGCGACGGGCTGCATGTGTAGCAGCAACAGCAGCGTGGCCCCTACCGTGAGCACCAGCTTGACCAGCACCCAGTAATGCTTGAACAAGCCCCAGGGCGTGCCCAGCGCCTGCACCACGCCGGTGGCCAGCGCGGCCAGGCTGGAGGGCACAATAACAAACTAGCCGCTCAGCCCCATGGCCAGGTAGGCCGTGCGCACCAGCAACGCATCAGAACTGGTCAGGCCGGTGATGGCCAGGGCCAGGAACACGGCCACGGCGCCGAGCCAGCCCACCGAGAACGTGATGTGGGCGGTGAGCATGAACTTGCGCAGGGCGGGAGCCATTGTCATCAGCGAGGCAGTTGGGGCGGGTGAAGGACCCCGCAAAAGTAGGGGTGTCGCCCAGGCCCGGCGTACAGAATTAGGCCGCGAACCAGCATAATTAACACACCGGGGCCCACGAAAAAGCCAGCCCGTACGCGACGAGCTGGCTTCCCATGGTATCGAGGATATTTAAGCAGCAATGCCCTGGCGGCAGGCCTGCTCGCAGCGGCGGCAGGCCTCGGCGCACTGGCGGCAGTGCTCGGAGTGAGCGCCGTGCTTCTCGCACTCGTCGGCGCAGGCCTTGCAGATTTCAGCGCACTCGCGTAGCAGATGGGCGGCGTGCTCCGAGCCGCGGGCAGTGAAGCGGGCGGTGAGGGCGCAGATGTCGGCACAGTCGCGGTCCAACAGCACGCAGCGGGCCATCATCTTCACGTTGTCTTCCTGCAGGCAGGCCGTAGCACAATGCTCACAGGCGGCGATACAGGCATTCAGGGCGTCGAGCAGGCTTTGGTTTTGTGTATGCATGGGAAAGGGGTGTAGGTGAACGAACAAGGCAACCCAACCGGGTCGCTGCCTAAGTATACCTTCTCTGTGGCCCAAGGTTTTACATATTAGTCTTCTTCCCTTGCATGATTTGGGGCCTCCTCCCCTACCACCGGAGCCCTTTCGGCCCGCAGCAGCCGACGATATGCGGAAGGCGAACAGCGGGCCAAGCGCCGGAATTGGCCGGAGAAGTGCGCCAGGCTGGTGTAGCCCAGGTGCCGGGCAATTAGGCCCACGCTCAGGGAGGAAGAAAGCAGCAGCTCCTGCGCATAAGCCAGGCGCTGACTCAGGATGTAGGCCGCCAGCGTCTTATCGCCCACCAAGCGGGCAAAGGCCGCGCTCAGCTGCCCGTACGTCAGGTCCAGCTCACGGGCCACCGCCGCCCCGAATGCCCGGTGCCGCAGGCTTTCGCCGGGCTCGCGCAACAGGCGGTTCACGGCCACGCTGACCCGTTCCACCAAGGTCTGGTGAAAGGTTTCGAGCAGCGCAAACCGGGCTGCTTCCAGCGTGGCCCGCAGGCGGGGCCAGTCCAGGTCTTCCGGCTCTCCGGCGACCGTGGCGGCCCCCAGGCGCACGTCGAGCACCTGCAAGCCCAGCCCTTCCAGCTCCTGCCGAACCACCCGGATACCGCGCGCGCACACCATGTGCTTGATGTAAAGCACAGTGGTGGGCGAAGCAGAAGCGGAGCGATTAGGCATCAGCAAGCGAGGTTAAGGCAGGTAAATGCCGCGCTGCCAGCATTCGGTGTAGTCCAGCACCATGTGCAGCAGGAAGCCCACGGCCCAGATGCGCGTGCGGGCGGGTAGCAGCAGTAGCACGTAGCCGCCGATGGCCCAGTAGGTGTGAAAGGTGTGGAAGTTGATGCTGCAGCGGCCCGGGTCGTAGAAGGGGGTGGCCCAGAGGTGGTCCAGGTCGAGCAGCAGGGCACTGGCCAGCACCAGCCACACCCGCCGCCAGTGGGGGCGGTGAAAGGCCAGGGCGTAGAGCCCTGGCACCGTGATATGCAGAAAGGCGTGCAGCATCGCCTAGCGGGTGGGCAGCACCGGATTCATATCCGAAGGCGGGGTGAGCGGCTGCGCGTCGAGTTCCTGCGGGTGGTCGTCCAAACCCGTTTCCTGGTGGGAGGCGAAGTACTGGGCCAGCGCTTTTTCGCCCACGAGCCAGAATACCACCGGCGTCACGATGATGTCGAGGAACGTGGACGAGAGCAAGCCGCCGAGGATGACGGTGGCTACCGGGTACAAAATTTCCTTGCCCGGCGCGTCCTTGGCCAGCGTGAGCGGCACCAAGGCCAGGGCGGCCACCAGGGCCGTCATCAGCACCGGCACCAAGCGTTCGAGCGAGCCGCGGATAATCATGGGGATGCCGAACTTCTCGCCCTCGTGCTCCACGAGGTGGATGTAGTGCGAAATCATCATGATGCCGTTGCGTGAGGCAATGCCGGTAAGGGTGATAAAGCCCACCAGCGAGGCAATGCTGAACGTGCCGCCCGTGAGCAGCACCGCCACCACGGAGCCGATGAGCGCCAGCGGGATGTTCAGCATAATCTGGCCCACCATGTAGGTGGACTTGAAGTGCGAGAACAGCACCAGGAAGATACCGGCCAGCGAAAACAGACTCAGCCACAGGATTTTCTGGGAGGCCGACTGCTGGCTCTCAAACTGCCCGCCGTAGGTGAGGTAATAGCCGGGGGGCAGCTTCACCTGCGAATTCACCTTGGCTTGAATCTCCTTGACCGTCGAGCCCAAATCGCGCTCGGCCACGTTCAGGGAGATGGTAATCCGGCGCTGGGTGTTTTCGTGGTTGACGGTGTTGGGGCCCGGCTCGTAGATGACCTCCGCCACCTGGCTGATCGGAATCATGGCGCCGGTGGGCGTTTCGATGCGCGTCTGGTTGATGGCGGCGATGTCGTTGCGCTGGGCTTCGGGCAGTTTCACCACCAGGTCGAAGCGCTTCTGGCCGTCGAGCATCTGCGAGACCACGGCGCCCTGGAACAGGGTTTCGAGGTCGCGCACCACTTCGCCGCGGGCCATGCCGTAGGCGCGCAGGGCCTCGTCCTTGGGCCGGATGAGCAGCTGGGGAATCTGGACCTGCTTTTCCACTTGTAAGTCGACCACGCCCGGCACGGTGCCGGCCACGGCACGCACTTCGTTGGCGTAGCGGCGCAGCTCCAGCAAATCGTTGCCAAATACCTTGATGGCGACCTGAGCCCGCACGCCGCTCAACAGGTGGTCGAGCCGGTGGGAGATGGGCTGGCCGATGTTCACGTTCACGCCGGTTATCAGGCTTAGCTTTTCCCTCATGTCGGCCAGAATCTCGTCGCGGCTGCGCATGGTTTTGCCTTCCTTCTCCAACTCCTCTTCCGTTTTGAAGGCCACTTCGATTTCCGAGTTGTTCACCGACTCGGCGTGCTCGTCCAATTCGGCGCGGCCGGTGCGGCGGGCGGTATAGGCCACTTCCGGAATCTTAAGCATCTGCTGCTCGCCCAGCGTGCCCAGGCGGTTCGACTCGGCCAGCGAGGTGCCGGCGGGCGCCGAGAAGTTGACCGTGAGCGAGCCTTCGTTGAAGGGCGGCAGAAACTCGGTGCCGAAGAACGGAATCAGCGCCATGGCCGCCACGAACAGCGCCCCGGTTACCCCAAGGATGGCCTTGGGATGCTGCAGGCCCCAACCCAACAGGCGAGTGTCTTTTTTCTTAAGCCAGCGCACCAGGCCCCCGTCGGTTTCGGGGTGGTCCATCTGCTTCATTTTGGGCAGCAGGTAGTAGCAGAGCACCGGCGTGACGGTGAGCGACACGAACAGCGAGGCCACGATGCTGGTGATGTAGGCAATGCCCAGCGGCGCAAAAATGCGGCCTTCCATGCCTTCCAGGGCAAACAGCGGCAGGAACACGAGCACCACGATGATGGTGGCGTACACAATGGAGTTGCGTACTTCGGAGCTGGCCTTATAAATAACCTTAAGCACCGGCTGCGGGTGTGGCAGCTGCTTGTTTTCCCGCAGGCGTCGGTACACGTTTTCCACGTCCACGATGGCGTCGTCGACCAGTTCGCCGATGGCAATGGCCAGGCCGCCGAGGGTCATGGTGTTGATGCTGATGCCGGCAAAGCGAAACACCAGCGCCGTGACCAGCAACGAGAGCGGGATGGCCACCAGGGAAATAAACGTGGTGCGCACGTTCAGTAGAAAGGCAAACAGGATGATGACCACCAATATGGCGCCGTCGCGCAAGGCTTCCTCGACGTTGCTGATAGATGACTCGATAAACTCCGACTGCTTGAACAAGCGCGTGTTCACCTGCACGTCCTTGGGCAAAGAAGGCTTCAGCTCCACCAGGGCTTTTTCCACGGCTGCTGTCAGGCCCACCGTGGCCGCGCCGGGCTGCTTCTCGATGCTCAGAATCACGGCGGGCCGGCCGTTCACGCTGCCGTCGCCCCGCTTGAAGCGGGCCCCGAACTCCACCTTGGCCACGTCGGCCACCCGGATGGGAGACTGCTCGCGGTAGCCGACAATGATGTTTTCGATGTCGGCCACCGAGCGCAGCCGGCCCAGGTTGCGGATGAGCACCTCCGAGCCGTTGCGGTCAAAGAAGTTGCCCGTCGTGTTCAGGTTGGACTGGCGCAGGGCTTCCTCCACCTGGTTTACCGTCAGGCCCGTGGCATTGAGCCGGGGCATATCGAGCAGGACTTGGTACTGCAAATTGTCGCCGCCGATGGGAATCACCTGGGCCACGCCGGGAATGCTGAGCAGGCGCTGGCGCACGGTGTAGTTGGCCAGCGTGCGCAAATCGGCGGCGTTGGTCTGTTTGCCGCCCGACAAGCCCACCAGCATAATCTGGCCCATGACCGAGGAAATGGGCCCCAGCACCGGCGTAATGCCCTGGGGCAGCTGCTCGCCCGTGGTCTGCAGCTTCTCGCTCACAATCTGGCGGGCCGTGAAGATGTCGGTGCCGTAGTCGAACTCCACGAACACCATGCCCAGGCCAATGGCCGAGTTGGACCGCACGGCCGACACGCCGGTGGCCCCGTTCAGGGCCGTTTCCACGGGCAGCGTCACCAGGGCCTCCACCTCCTCGGGCGCCATGCCGGGCGCTTCCAGAAACACGGTCACGCGCGGGCGGTCGAGGTCGGGCAGCACGTCCACCGGCAGCTGGCTGGCGGTGTAGGAACCGGCAATGATGAGGCCCACGGCGAAGGCCAGCATCAGCAGCCGGTTCTGCAGGGCAAAGCGAATTATCTTATCAAGCATGGGGTATTAGCGCAAAGTGGAAGGAGCCTCAAGGGCGACTTCGGTGTAGTCCGGCCGGTGGGCCAGTGGGGCGGACAGGGCACGCCCTGTTCGTCTTATTTCTTAACCCGGGGCGTGCGGGCCGAGGTGTGGGTGCTCATGATTTGCCACTGGCCGGCGGCGTTTTTGCGCAGTACCGACGTGGCCACCCCGCGGCGCACGATGGGCGCTTTGGCCTCTTTCTCCTTGGGGTCCTTCTTGAGGTTAATGGTATAGGTGTAGGTTTCCGTTGCGAAAGCATAAGGACCGTCTACCTGCACGGCGGCCTTGTAGTCGCTGAAGGTGAAGGCGCTGAACTCCTTGAGCTCCGGGGCCAGGTGGTGCTCGGCGTAGTGCCGGTAGGAGCCTTCCACTCCACCCGACTCGAACACCTGGGAGTTGGCCGTGAACAGGCGGTGCGTGCCCGTGGTATCGAGCTTTTGCACGGCCTGCTGGTACTTGCTTAGCACCGCCCGCACGGCCACCTCATCGGCGGAACCAGCCGCGGCAGTTGTCTGGGCTTGCGCCGTGGTGGCAGCAAAGGGAAGCGTGGCAGACAGCACCGCGAGAGCAAAAAGATTTTTCATGGGGAGGGAGAAAGAAGCCACCGCGGAGCGGGACTTATTGGTTGAGGTAAATGGATTTGAGCTGGTAGGTGCCGGCGGTGACCACCCGGTCGTTTTCGTTGATTTCGCCCTGCACCAGCACGGTCTGCTGGCCGTTCACGGCGCCGGGCTGCACGTAGCGAATCTTGAACCGCTCGGGCTCGGTGTGCACAAACACCACGGGCTTGCCGTTGAGGTCGGTGATGGCCGAGGTGGGCACCACCAGCTGGGGCTTGCCCCCGCCGGTCTGGCCCACGACCTGCACGTTCACGGCCTGGCCGGCGCGGTAGGCGCTGCCCTGCTGGGCGTCGAGCTCCAGCACCAGCTGGCGGGCCTGGTTCACCGGGTTCACCACGTTGCTGAACACCACCAGGCGGGCGGGCACGCCGGCCTGGCCCTGCAGGCCCTCCACCCGGAACACGGCCCCGGGCGTGACTTTGTCCAGGTCCTGGGCAAACACCTGGGCCTCCACGCGCAGCTTACCGGGGTTGATGACGCGAAACAGCTCGTCGCCCTGGTTGACTTGTTGACCGACAGCGAGATTAAACACGTCCACGGTGCCGCTCACGGGCGAGGTGATGCTCACGCGGCGCTGCTGGGCCTGGCCGTTGTAGATGCTGGCGTTCTGGCGGGCCTGGCGCAGGCGCAGCTCGGCGGCCACCACGTCCTTGCGGGCGGCGATGTCGGCGATGCTCTGCAGGCGGGCGTAGTCCTGCTGGGCGGCGCGCAGCTCGGCCTGGGCGTTGGCCCGCTCGGTGCTGAGCCCGATTTGCTGGGTGGCGTCCAGCGTTTGTTCGATGACGGCCAGGGTCTGCCCGGCCCGCACCGTTTTGCCTACCTGGGCCGCGAGGCTCACGATGCGCCCGGTCTGGGGAACCACGATGCGGCCCTCGCCCCCGGCCGCGGCCGACACCGTGCCGTAGAGCGTGGCCCGGCTGTAGGTGGTGGAGAAAGCAGCCAGGTTGGTGCGCACCTGAAACAGGAACTGGCTTTCCTTGGGCAGCAGTACCTCGTCGGAAAGGGCCACGCCGGTGCTGGCTTTAGCCGTGCCGCCGTGGTCTTCGCCACCGTGCGCCTGCACCAAACCCGGTGGAGGGAGCAGCACCGTCAGGACCAGTCCCGCGGCGGCCGTAGCGGCCAGGATTTTATGCTTGGTTTTCATATCGGGGTAGCATTAAGGGAAGGGGGTGCGGCGGCTGGCGGTCAACGCCTGCTCGGAAGTCTGGGGCTCGGGACGGCGGCGGCGCATGAGCAGGGCCGTGAGTACGATGCCGAGCACAAAGGCCCCGGCCAAGGCCAGGATGGTTTTCCAGGAGGAAAAAAGCCCGGTTGCCTCCGCGTGGGGAGCCGCGGCGACGGGCAGCTTCTCTCCTACTTTGATGCCTTCGAGCAAGAGCAAATCGGCTTTCTCACCCGCCACGATGTTGAGGGCGAAGCTGTAAGCCTTGTTGGCCGGAAACTGGCCTTCGACGAGGTACACGCCCGGCTCCTGCTCTTTCACGGCCCATTTCAGGTTGGCATCTTCCGGGTTGGTGAGCGTGAGCTTGGAGCCCTTAATCGGGGCGTTGGTAGCGTAATCGGAGAGGAACAGGCGCAAATCGGCGGGCTTACCCCCTTCCAGGGGCTCGTAGCGCAGCAAGGCCTCGAACTGTTCCGAGAGCGCGGCCACGGAGAAGGACGTGGCGCCCGCCGCCGTGCCGGCCTTGGGCCCGTCGCCGTGGTCCTCGCCCCCGTGGGCGTAGGCCGTGCCGCTCAGCACAAGCAGGCCCAGGAGCAAAATCAGGAGTTGTTTCATGTTATTCACCCCGCAGGTAGTTAAGTTCGATGAGGGCCTGGCGGTAGTCCCGAATGGTCGTCAGGTAGGTATTCTGGATGGCAAAGGCCTGGTTCAGGCTCAGGATGAGCTGCAGGTAGCTTACTTCGCCGGCCCGGAACAGGCGCTGCGACTGGCTGATGATGGCCCGCGACTGCGGCAGGCCGGTTTGCTCGTAGTAGCCCAGCGAGGCCGAGAACTTGCGCGTGTCGGCCAGGGCCTGCTGGTACTGACTACTCAACTCCAGGCGCTGGGCCTGCAGCTGGTAGCCGGCGGCCTGGGAGCGGGCCGTGGCCGCTTGCAGCTGGGAGCGGTAGGTCCAGAACCAGATGGGCACCGACAGGCCGAATTGAAAGCGGTATTTCAAGGCTGAATTCTCGAATGCCTGGTTCTGGTAGCCCACCGTGAGGGCCGGGGTGCGCCGGGCCCGCACCAGGCTGATGCCTGACTGGCTCAGGGCTACGTTTTGGGCAGCGGCGGCCAGCGTGGGGCTGCGCACCAGGGCCGTGCTGTCCTCGGTGGGCAGGCCCGCGAGCAGCGCCGTGCCCGTTTGGGCCAGCTCCGCGCCGCTGCGGCCCAGGTCGGTGCTGGTGGTCAGGGCTTCGCTGGGGCGGCCCAGCAGCAACGCCAGGCGGCGCTGGGCGGCCTGCCGGTCGGCGGTGGCTTGCTGCAGCAGCACGGTCACCTGCCGGGCTTCGGCGTCGGTGCTGATGCGCTGCAGCGAGGTGACTTCGCCGGCCGTAAACAAACGCTCGGTGGCCAGGCGCAGCACGCGAAACAAGCTGTCCTGGTAGGTGAGCTGCCGCACCTGGGCCTCGGCAAACTGCAGGGTCAGGTACGCTAGGCGGGTGTCGCGCAGCACGCTGGCCCGGCTCACGTCGCGGTTGCGCTCGGCCAGGGTAATGCCGGCCTGCGCCACGCGCCGCTGCTGGCGGTAGACGTTGGGCAGGTCGATGGTTTGCACCACGCCCGGGGCCCACATCTCGCCGGTAGGGGCCGAGAATAGAAAGTCCGGGTTGGCGGGCGCAAACGAGCCCCGCTTGAGGGCGCGCTGCTCCTCAATTTCCTGGGTTGACTGCCGCAGCCGGGGGTGCTGGCGCAGGGTCTGGGCTTCGGCGCTGTCCAGGCTGATGATGGTTTGGGCGCGCGCAGCTTCGAAACCGAATCCCAGCAAAAGGGCCAGAACCAGCAGGAAACGCACGCCACTTCTCAATTTCAGATACTTCATATAATCAGGTTAGAGCGAGCCAGCGGGCCGCCTACCGTTGCAGCGGCAGACGACCCGGACGAAGCGGGTCCGGACGCCCGGCGTCCGAAAAGCAGGCGACGTCTATGACTTTTTCACCAGGGCCATGCCGCACTTCGGGCAGCTGCCGGGCTTGTCGCTGGCCGAGCCTTCGCAGTTCATGGGGCAGGTGTAGGCGGCGGCCGTGGCCTTGCTGGCTTTGGCCGCCGCGTCGAGCTTTTCAAAGCGGGCGCTGAGCGAGCTGCCGTTGGCTTTCAGGCTCACGATGGCCGTGCGCAGGGTGGTGCCGGCGGGCACGGCGGCCACGAAATGGTCGCCGGTAGGGGTCAGCTTCACGCTGGTGGTTTTGCCCGCCGTGCTTAGCAGCATGGCCGTGCCGGTGGAACGGTCCAGCGGCATGGTTTTCTCGTTGGCGTCGAGCAGGTACACGTGCACCTCCCCGGCTTGCTGCACCAGTTCGAGGTGGTATTTGCCGGCCGTGCGGACCGTTCCGCCGTGGGGGGATTTGTGGGCGTGGGTTTCGCCGGCGGCTTTGTGGCCGTGGGCAGCGGTGCCGGGCTTGTGGCTGTGCTGAGCGGCAACGGTGAGCGGGGCGGCGAGCAACAGGGTGGCGGCGAGAATTTGCGAAATCTTCATGAGAGGGGGTTATGAGTAAAGTGGGTTGGAGTAGCCTTTGGGCTACATTTTGTCGGCGTTCTTATTGTGCCAGTCCTTGAAGGCCGCTATTTCCTTCTCCTGGGCATCTATTATCTGCTGGGCCATCTGCTTGAGCTTGGTGTCTTTGCCGTGGGCCAACTCCGCCTTGGCCATATCCACGGCGCTCTGGTGGTGCATGGTCATGAGCATGTTGAAGTTCATGTCCGGGTCTGCCACGCTTTTTGGCATCGGCATCATGGCGTCCATCGAGGCCTTCATCTTGCTGGTGAAGGGGTCCGTGGGGTCGTTGGGCTTGTAGTTGGTCGGGGCGTTATCGAGGCGGGTGGCCGCGGCTTCCAGCTCGGCGATTTCCTTTTGCTGGTCGGCTTTGATTTTCTCGGCCATCTGGCGCATGGTGGCGTCTTTGCCGTCGCGCAGCTGAATGTCAGCCATGACAACCGCGCCCTTGTGGTGCTCCAGCATGTGGTGGGCGAAGTCGTGGTCGGTGTTGCCCTTGGGCTTGCTGGCGTGCATCTTCTGCATCATCTCGTTCATGGCCACCAGCTGCGGCGAGTCGCCGGCCGCAGTGGCCCCGTCGTGGCCCATGGCCGAGTGGTCCATGCCGGCCATGTCACCGGAGGCGGTGCCCTCAGCGGTGGTCGTTTCGGTGGTAGTAGCCGTCGAATCGGCGGCCTTGTCGCTGTTGCAGCTGGCAACCAGCAGGGAGCCCGAGCAGAGGGCTGCGAGGAAAAAAGCTGACTTTTTCATGGGTGTGGTTGGGGAAAGTGGAAGAAAGAGAGAGGCAAGCTGGAAGGGGCCCAGCCCACACGCTAGGCCTTCACGTTGATGGTGAAGTCACCGGTGTGAATCTTACCGGCGTGGTTAAACTGCAGGAACACGCGGTAGAGGCCGGGCTTTTCGAAGTTGGTGTTGAAGCCGATGTTGGGGCCCTTGTCGGCCTGGTCGTTGGGGTGCACGTGCAGGTACTGCTCGGTGTCCTCGCTGATGACCACCACGTGGCCCAGCGCGCCGAGGTAGTTGGCGAGGTCAGTTACTGGCTGGCCGTCCTTGCTGATGTTGATTTTCATGCCCAGCAGCTGGCCCACTTTCAGGTCTTTGTCGAAGGCAAGGGTGGCCTGGTAGCCGTCCTTCTCCCACTGCATATCGTCGTTCTTGAACTTGACCGGCGCATACGCCGTGCCCTTCACCGTGAAGGGCTGGCGGCCGAGCTGGTGGCCTGAGCCCGTGGGCGTATAGTCCTGAAACAGCACGTAGTCGCCGCCCTTGGGGAAGGTGTACTTCACTTTGTAGTCGCCCTCAGCCGTGTACTCGGGGTGCTCGTGGTAGAACTGGCCCAGGTCCTTGCTGACGATGATGAGGTGAATCTTCTTCTCATGGACCACATCCAGGGGCACGGGAGCCGAGCCTTTGCCCGTTTCCACGGGCGTGAAAGCCAGCGTGGTGGGCTGCCCGGCCGTCACCTGCGTGGGCGTGGGCACCAGCTTCATTTCGTAGGTTTTGCCGTTGGCCACCTTGTCGTTGTGCTCCAGGTTCATGCCGCACTTGGGGCACTTGTCGCCCTCTTTGGTGCTGGTCACCTCGGGGTGCATGGGGCAGGCGTAGGTGTGGCCCCCGCCATGCTCGGCGGTGCCTTCGGCCGGGCCGTTGGTGGGCGTGGTCACGGTGTCGGTGGTTTTGCTGGACTCGGTTTCGGACGAGCAGCTGCTGGCGGTGAGCAGGCCAGCCAGGGCCAGCAGGGAAAGCGGTATGCGGTGCATAAAAGGGGAATGGGGTTGAACAGATGGGGAGACTATATCCAGTAGTCCGGGGCGCTGCTGCCGGGCGGCTAGGCCTGCCACTGCTGCCAGAGCACGAAGCCCAGCCCGGCAGCTACCGCGGCGTAGAGCAGGTAGGACAGCAGGCGGCGAACCGGGCCTTGGGGGGCGGGTGCGCCGGCTTCTTCGCAACAACTTTTCATTGTCAGGCGAGGGTAAAACCAGGAAGATGAAGGAGGGAGGGGGCAGCTAAGCGCCGGGCGGACACGACAATGCAAAGGCCCGCCCCGGACATAGCAGAGCTATGCCAGGGCGAGCCTTGGGCGCGTCAAATCAATCAGACCGTCAGGGACTGAATAAAGATGCGGATGTCGGGTATTTTGGGGGGCAGGTGCTCGCGGAGCACCAGAACGACCGAGTGGGTGCGGTCCCACTGTCCGGCAGCGGGCCGGAAAAAGAAGTCGCTGCTGGCCGGCAGCAAAGCCGGCGCAGACGTCATCAGCTGCTTTTCAGCCGGCGTGGTGAGCGACTTAAGGATAGCAGCCGAGTTGTCCTGGCAGCAGTCATCCTTGCCCGCGGGCTTGGAGTTGTGCTGGGCATTGTCCTGCTTGGTCTTGGTGGGTTGCTGCTTTGCCGTGGCATTGTCGTGACCGTGGCAGCCAGGGTGTGAAGGCTTCTGCGGCGGGGTGACCTTGGCCACCGGGGCCGCTTGCACTGGGTTAAGCGTGGCGCAGTAGCACTGGCCCACGAACACGTTGACGAAGACGAGCAGGAAGCTCGTCGCCAGCAAACGGCGGAAAGGGAACAGGCTACGGAACATGAGAGGCGTTAAGCAACCGCAAAAGTAGACTTCTCCACGAAAAGGCGGTACCGCCTATTTACCCCATTTCTAAATAAAGAGTTTCCGGCCTGTCCCCGCGGGTGGCCGCTCAATCTGAAAAAAAGGACCGCAAAGGGCCCCCGGGGCGTTTTAAGCGGCGGTTAAGCGAAAAGCCCCTGGTTGCTGACCGCAAAATTATGCAAGCCTGCGGCCGGATTATGTAAATCCATTACCGGCCCGCTACGTGCAAATTATGCAAGTTTCGGATGAGATTCCGTACTAACCCCGCCACGGGAGCGCCGTTCCTTTGTAAGGTGCTTTCTAGCCCGGGGAACATTGTGTTTCCCGGCCCAATGCAGCATCATAGCTGCTTATTTCTATGGAACCAACCACCAAGACCGAAACCCTCGACATTGAAGGCATGACCTGCGCCTCGTGCGCGTCCTTCGTTGAGAAGTCTCTGACCCGCACGCCCGGGGTGCAGCGGGCCGTGGTCAACTTCGCTACCGAAAAAGCGACGATTGAATACCTGCCCGCCCAGGCCACTCCTGCCACCCTAAAAGAGGCAGTTGTCAACGCCGGCTACGGCGTGACCGAGCGCGCGCCCGATACCAGCGCCGCCGACCGGCAGGCGGAAATTGACCAGCAGAAAGCCCTGGCTTACGTCAAGCTCAAGCGCCGCTTCTGGGTCGCCACGGTGCTGGCCATTATTATAATGCCGCTGAGCATGCTGATGCTCTGGCCGGCGATGATGGCCCGGGTGAACATGCAGGGGCTGAACTACGGGCTGCTGGTGCTGACGCTACCCGTGCTGCTGTACAGTGGCCGGGAGTTCTTCACCTCGGCTTGGAATGGCTTCAAGCACCGGGCCGCCAACATGGATACTTTGATTGCCGTGGGTACCGGCGCCGCGTTTCTGTATAGCCTCGCGGCCACCGTGGTGCCGGGCTGGTTTATGCGCCGGGGCATTATGCCCGAGGTGTACTACGACACGACGGCCACCATCATTGCCCTGATTCTGCTGGGCAAGGTGCTGGAGCTGCGGGCCAAAACCCAGACCTCGGCGGCCATCAAGGCCCTGATGGGCCTGCAGGCCAAAACCGCCCGCGTGGTACGCCCCGATGGGCAGGAAGTGGATGTGCCGATTGAACAGGTGCAGTTGAACGACCTCGTCGTGGTGCGGCCCGGCGAGAAGGTGGCCACCGACGGCGTTATTGAAGAAGGCCACTCGGCCGTGGACGAGGCCATGCTCACGGGCGAGAGCCTGCCCGTGGAAAAAAAGACCGGCGACCCCGTTTTCGGCGCCACCCTGAACAAGACCGGCTCCTTCCGCTTTCGGGTAACGAAAGTGGGCGCCGACACCATGCTCGCCCAGATTGTGAAGCTGGTGGAAGACGCCCAGGGCAGCCGCGCGCCTATCCAGCGGCTGGCCGATAAGGTTAGTGCCATCTTCGTGCCCACGGTAGTGGTCATTGCCATCCTCACCTTCGTGCTCTGGTTTGACCTGGCTCCGGTGGAAGCGCGCTTGCCGCTGGCCCTGGTCAACTTCGTGGCCGTGCTCATCATCGCCTGCCCCTGCGCGCTGGGCCTGGCCACGCCCACAGCCATCATGGTCAGCACCGGCAAGGGCGCCGAGCACGGCGTGCTGATTCGTAACGCTGAAGCCCTGGAAAAAGCCCACCAGGTCAACACCGTGCTGCTCGACAAAACCGGCACCATCACCCGCGGCGAGCCGGCCGTCACCGACTTCGTGCCCGCCGAAGGACAGGACGCTGCCCAGTTGCTACAGGTAGTGGCCGCCGTGGAGCGGCAGAGCGAGCACCCACTGGCCGAGGCCGTCGTGCGCTACGCCGACGCCCAGCAGGCTCCGGCCATTCCGGCCACGGGTTTCCAGGCCATTGAGGGCAAAGGCGCGCAGGCGTCCGTCAACGGGCAGGCCGTGCTCATCGGCAACTTTCGCCTGCTCAATGAGGCCGGTATTTCGCTCTCCCCCGCCGTGCGCCGGCAGGCCGACAAGCTGCTGGGCCAAGCCAAGACCGTGCTCTACGTCGCCGTGAACCAGCAGGCCGTGGGCCTCATCGGTGTGGCCGACACCGTGCGCGACACGTCGGCCGCCGCCATCAAGCGCCTGCAGGCCATGGGCATCGAGGTGGTGATGATGACGGGCGACAACCCCCAGACGGCGGCCCAGGTAGCCGCGCAGGTGGGCATCAAGCGCTACTTCGCCGAGGTGCTGCCCAGTGGCAAGGCCGGTAAAGTCAAGGAACTGCAGGCCGAGGGCCGCATCGTGGCCATGGTGGGCGACGGCATCAACGACGCGCCGGCCCTGGCCCAAGCCGACATCGGCCTGGCCATGGGCGGCGGCACCGACGTGGCCATGGAAGCGGCCGGCATCACCCTTATGCGCTCGGATTTACAGGGCGTGGTCACGGCCATCGAGCTCTCGCGCCAGACCATCCGCACCATCAAGCAAAACCTGTTTTTCGCCTTCATCTACAACACCCTGGGCATCCCCATCGCCGCTGGGCTGCTCTACCCCTTCTTCGGGCTGCTGCTCTCGCCCATGCTGGCAGCCGGGGCCATGGCCCTGAGCTCGGTGTCGGTGCTCACCAACTCGCTGCGTCTGCGCAGCTTCTCCCCCGCTAAAAACTAAGGTTATGGATACCGCCGAAATCATCGTGACGCTGACGGGCCTGGCCCTGTCAGCCTTCGTCATCTGGTACTTCTTCTTTTCCGCCCGCCAGACGGCCAGCGCCGTTTCCACCTCCAGCGGGGTGCAGGAAGTGGACATCACCGTCAAGGGTGGCTACTCCCCGGACGTGATTGAAGTCGAGCGCGGCAAGCCCGTGCAACTGAGCTTCTACCGGGATGAGGAAAACTCCTGCTCCGAAGAACTGCTCATGCCCGACTTCAGCATTCGCCGCGACCTGCCGGCTTTCAAGACGACTTTTGTGGAGCTGCTGCCCCAGCAGGCCGGTACCTTTACGTTCACCTGCGGCATGGGCATGCTGCGCGGTAGCCTGGTCGTAAAATAGATGCCGCTCATGAACTCCCAACTCCGCTCCGGCTTCTCCCTGCCAGCCCCCGGCACCCATCGGCTGCTGATTAAGAACATGGTCTGCCCCCAGTGCATCCGGGTGGTGAGAGAAGACCTGACGGCCCTGGGCCTGCAGGTGCACCGCGTGGTGCTGGGCGAGGCCGACGTGAGCACCGCCGACGGCCGGGAGCCGGACCTGGAGCCCGTGCGCACTACCCTGCTGGCCGCGGGCTTTGCCTTGCTCGAAGACCCGCGGGCCCAGCTGGTGGAGCAGATTAAGACCCTGCTGGTGACGCTCATTCATTACCCCGAGCCGGGGCCGCGCCTGCTCACCTACTCGGATTACCTGGTCCAGCACCTGGGGCGGGACTACCACTACCTGTCGCACCTGTTTTCGTCCGAGGAAGGCCTGACCATTGAGAAGTTTATCATCCGCCAGAAGGTGGAGCGGGCCAAGGAGCTCATCGGCTACGGAGAGCTGAGCATTGCCCAGGTGGCCGGGCAGTTGGGCTACAGCTCCCCGGCCCATCTCTCACGGCAGTTCGGGCAGGTGACGGGGCTTACCCCTACTGAGTTTCAGCGGCTCGGACCTGCCAGCCACGCCCGGCGCAGCCTGGACGCGCTGCTGTAGCCTGCGAAATTATGCAAGGAAAAAGGCCAGCGGTGTAAAAACCGGACGGGTAGGCCGGGCGTTTATAATGCTCACCATCAGACCCCACCGACCGTGCGCATGAACCGCTTATTCCGTTTGCCCATTTACTCCCTGCTTGTGCTGGTTTCCCTGTTTTCGGCCTGCAAAATGGACCACGACATGGACGACATGAAGCACGACAGTCCGCTGATGAAAATCATGATGGACATGATGACGCAGATGGACGCGCAGGCCAAGACCCAGGACCCCGACCACGACTTTGCCGCCCAGATGGTGCTGCACCACGACGCGGCCATCAAGATGAGCGAGGAAGAGCTCCGCGCGGGCAGCAACCAGGAGATGAAAACCATCGCCCAGGACGTCATCACCAAGCAACGCGCCGAAATCACGCAGTTCAACGCGTTCCTGAGCAGCCACCAGCCCATGCAGCCGCTGGTGCCGCAGTTCAACCAAATTCAGAAAACCAACATGGACCGCATGATGGCCGCCACCGACGCGCGCACCATGACCATGCGCACGGACGTGGACTACGCCGAGATGATGATAGACCACCACCAGGCGGCCATCGACAACTCGGAGGCGCTGCTCCAGCACGGCCGCAACGCCACGATGCGCCAGTTGGCCCAGGCCATCATCACCGACCAGCGCCAGGAGATTGCCACCCTGCAAAACTGGCTGACCCGGAACCGCTAGGCCTCGGCTTAGCGACGAAAAAAGGGCAGCTCTTGCGGGGCTGCCTTTTTGCTTTTAGGTGAGGATGGATGGCCGAGCGTATCACCCGGCGGTCCATGCCCAGGAAATGCGCTCGGTGGTCGGCCCCGTGGCAACAACATCCCTTATGCTCCCACCGGTTGTCTTTCACCTTCTACTATCCCTGTGCCTCGCGGCCAGCTTGGTGCTAACCGGGTGCCGCTCATCCGCTGTAGCCCCTCGGTTTGCCGCGGCCCCCGGGTACCGCCACCCGCTACCGGCCCAGCGCGTGGACACGGCGACGGTCGTCACGACCCCGGCGCGTCCCCCCGCCCCGCCGCGGCGGGTAGCACCGGAAGGGCGTCCTCCGGTCGCGGCCCCGTCGGACCAGGCGCCCAGAGCGAGCAAGGAGCCGGTGGGCCAACCAAGCCGGCGGTTCGCCCACGCCCCGGCCGGGGACACCGCACGCCGCGCCACCCAGCCGATGCCCCCGCGCGGGCTGCGCCGGCAATTCCCCACCAAGCTGTTCAGCGCCCAGACGCTGGTGCATTACAGCCTGCACTTTCTTTTCCCGGCCGTGCTGGCGCTGGTATTTTTCCCCGCGCTGTGGCAGGCCGCCTACCTGCTGATGCTGGCCACCATGCTCATGGACCTGGACCACCTGCTGGCCAAACCCATCTTTGACCCGCTGCGCTGCAGCGTGGGGTATCATCCGCTGCACTCTTTCTATGCCGTCCCGGTGTATGCGCTGCTGCTCCTGCTGCCGGCCCTGCAGCCGGTCGCCGTGGGCCTGCTTTTCCACCTGTTCACCGATACGGTGGATTGCCTGTGGAACTTCAGCCACTGCCACGAGTGCTACCTCAGCTCCCGTATTTACGCTTTGCGCAACCGGGTGAAGAAGCTACTGGGCCGTAAGGTGGCTGAGTGAACTGGGACGAGAAGATGTTGAATCGAAAACAACCTCAACTGACATCCTCTTTTTGCTTAACGGCGGAAGTCGCTTAGCACCGTAGGGTCCATTCGTGGGCCCACAAGCACCGCTAGCGGGTGTAAACCCAAGCCGAGGCGCAACACAAGCATGTCAGAACGCAGCACTGCCTGCTGGGGAGTGACATGGTACTGGCGTGCAGCGCGCCCTCGGCCAGAAATTCTACAATAGCTGGGGGCTCGTCCACTTGTCAAAAATGGGCATTGATAAGTGCTTCCGCAAGCTTCCGAAGCACTTAATTTTCTTGAATTGGTTGCTATAACATTCAATGGCAAAGGCAGCGCGACTAGATGGAATGGTGAGTTCACCGGTTTGCCGAAACCAGAACTAACTGGACCGCATTTAAGCCACACTTAGGATGAGCTACAATGTAAAGGTGTTGCACGAAGGCGCCGCGTCTGTCAACGTTAAACCTGCCGGGTGCAGGCTTTTAGGCCTGCCTGCGGCTCCTGGTGAAAATACGGCCGCAGCGAGGAAGGCAGCATCAGGGTTTGCATGGTTGCTGAAAGTACGGGTTTCGTAACCAAAATAACCGCACATGTAAGGAGCCAGCGCGGGAACTGCCTAGTCTTTCCGCGGACCGGGCCCGCCCCGTGGCGGGCAGGGCTTCCTCGACATCGACGTGCGCCCGCAACCCAAAGCCAGGGGCTGCGGCGTAGGTATCGTTGCCGTTCTAATATCTTCATCATGATGCGTTGTATTTGCGGGGTAGTATTCGTGCTGGGGCTCGGGTCAATGCGTGCCCAGGCCCAGCTACTCAGGGACAGCACCCGGGTCAGCGCGGACCGGCTGCTCGAATACTCGTTTGCCAACGACGCGTTTCTGCGCACGGATTACTACTACACCCAGGGCATGACGCTGCTGCTGGTAAGCCCGGCCCTGCAATACTCTCCCGTGAACCGGATTCTGGGGCCAGTGCCGGCCGGCAGCACCCTGCACCACGGCATTCGTCTGCACTACGACGGCTTTACGCCCTTGCGCATCCAAGACCCGTTTATCCGGGTCGGCGACCGGCCCTACGCCTCCTACATTTACGCCGACCTGCTGCGCGTGGCCACCCACCCCGGCCGGCGCCTGCGGCTGACCACGGCCCTGAACGTGGGCCTGCTGGGGCCGGGGGCGGGCGCCAAAGGCTTCCAAACCAAGTTTCACGAGCTGCTGGGCGCCCCCACGCCGCGCGGCTGGGACTACCAGGTGCAAACCGACGTGGTGCTGGGCTACGAGGCCCGGCTCGAAAAGCAGCTGCTGGCCCTGGGGCGGGTGGCCGAGCTTAACGGCGCGGCCAGTGCCTCGCTGGGCACCCTGCACACCTACGCGGCCGCGGGCACCACGCTGCGGGTGGGCTGGCGCCAGCCTACTTTTGAGGGGCTGGGCGTCGCCGGCCGGGCAGCCCGGGGCGGGCGCGGACGGGTGCAGGCCTACGCGCAGGCGCAGGCCGAGGGCCGGCTGGTGGGCTACAACGCCACGCTGCAGGGCGGGCTCTTTAATCGCCGCAACCCCTACGTGCTGCCCGCCTCGGCCGTGCGCCGGGCCGTGGCGCAGGGCACCGGCACCCTGGGGCTGGGCTACGCGGGCGTCCGCGTGGAAACGGCCCTGACCTGGGTTTCGCCCGAGTTCACGGGCGCCCGCACCCACCGCTGGAACACCATCAGCATCCGGGTTGCCTTTTAAAAGACACTCCTACCGCGGCCTTGGCCGGCGCAGCTTGATAAGTACTGCTGCTTTACGACAGCCCGCCCAGTGCCGCGCTGGCCGCCTGCTCATCCAGGTAGGGGGAGGAATAGCCGGCATCCGACTTGTTGATGAACAGGGCCGCGCCCCCTTGCAGGCTGTCGATGATGGACAGGTACTGGTCCAGGGGCAGGGCCGGGCATCCCTGGCTGCGGCCCAGCCGCCCGGTTTGCTTGATGACGGCCTCGCTGACGTAGCTGGCCCCGTGCACCACGATGGCGCGGGCGGCGGCGTTCGAGTTGAACCCCTCGTCCAAGCCCAGGAGGCGCAGCGAGCGGCCGTGCTTGCCCACGTAGGTGCTGCCCGTGACGTAAAAGCCCAGGCTGCTCATGTGGCTGTCCGGGGTGTTGGAAAACCGCGTGGCTTCGCGCTGCCCGGTTTGGTTGCCGTGGGCCACGAGCGTGCGAAACAGCACCTTGTTGGCCGCCAAATCCAGCACCCATAGCCGCTTTTCGGTAGAAGGCAAATCGAAGTCAATCACGGCCAGGCGCTGCGGTGCGGCCGGCGCCTGACCCTGCCGGCGCAGGTTCAGGTAGCCGGTGAGGGCCTGCTCGAACACGGAAAACCGCAGGCCCTGCTGCTGCGCGCCCAGGGCCGCGTAGCGCCGGCGAACGAGCGTGTCGTATGCCGCCACATGACCCGGGGATGCGCCCGTAGCTGCCACGGGAGCAGCAACGGGCGCACTCACCCGCAGCGGAGCCGGCGCCTGGCCGGCTCCCACCACCGAAGGAGTGATGGGGGCCGAGCAAGACGTAGTCAGCAGCAGTACGGTTAAAGCCGGCAGGGTCAGCCCGATCCAGCTAAACCATTGCTGCCGGCAATTGAGATTGATTTTCATACGAGTGGAAATGAAAGCAGGCAGGACAGCCAGTATCCAAAAAGCGCACCAATCTTATAGGCTTTGTCACGGTGCGAACGGCCTTGGGTTTCGCAATCCAGGCAAGTGCGTAGCTTGCGGCCTCCTGTGCCTTACTGCCCCGCCTTATGCCAACGCCCAGTCCGGACAAAACACCCGTTCAGCTTTTTGACTTGCTCGTGGAGCTATTGCTAACCACGGACATGCCGGAGGTGCTGGTGGCCAGTCGCCTCAAGCCTTTCGTGCAAGGAACGCGCCGGGAGCCGGAACGGCTGGGCCGCACCTACTTTATATGCAAGGGACCCTATTTCACGTTGACCGCCACGTTCGAGAAGCCTTCGTTCAGCCTCTACCAAATCACAGCCCGGCTCACGCCCCCAGCCTATGACCAGATAAAGGCGCATGCTCAAGCGCTGCCGTTGATGCCCCCAGCCGGGGCCGTCTGGAAAAACAGCTGGTTCGGCCTGTGGCCAAAACTGGACATGAGCCGGGGCGACGCCTTGCGGCCAGCAGTAACGGCCCGATTTATGGGACTGCTGCCAGGCCAGAAATTCATCGTCTTGACGCGGAGCTAGCCTCCGTCAGGGCATTTACTGCGCAGCATGACCACGGCGTTCAGGCCCTTGACCAGCACCCGCAACAAAGAACAGTTGGGCATACGGTCACGGGAGGGGTATCAAAAGATACGTCGCTGGCCTGGGTTGATGCCAACCTATTGACTGTACAACTGACCTAAAAGAACTAGCACGCCTACCACTAGGTAGATGCCCATGCGTTGCAGTTTGTGAGCGGGCTTATGGTGTTCACACATGCGGGCTGAACATGAAATACTGGGCTAGCGTTTCATCTTCCGTGCATCAGAATGGGAAAATACTTCCCCAAGTGCTGGTAAGTGGGAAAAATGTACTGCCCTGTCAAGGCTGCTTGGGCGTGGCCCTAGTTGCTTTTTGCCAAGTATCAAGTGCCTGCTGTTCGCGTTTCTGAGCTGCCAACCATTGTCTGGCCAGGGTTTTTTGCCTGGCTTCCCGACCGTACTGCAACTCGGCTTGGGCCAGTAGCGAACCACTTTTGTAGAACAAGGAGGTAAAGGCTGCAAATTCCTCATCTGCAGTACCTGCTTCTACGGACGTTGCCAGCGTGCGCCGTACTCGTTGTATGGCTTTTTGCAGCGCCCGTGTCTGGGAGGCCGAAGTTGCGCGGAAGTCCGCTCCTGGTCTATGCTGGCTTAAATCCAGCGCTTCAAGCTGCTTGAGGTTACGCTGACTGCGGTGCCGCAAGGTGTCAGCTGCCAGGCGTAGCCCCGCATCTTTGCCTTGGCGCAGCTGGGCCTGGGCCAGATCTAAGCCGCTGTGGTGATACACTTGCAGCAAGTGTGTGAAAATGTGGTCGGGGTTCTCGACCGCGCTATTGTTGAGCATCTCTTCTCGCAGGGCCACTACGATACTGCGGGCCGTCACGGGCTCTCCGGGCGGGTCGGAGTGAGTCACCAGTTCGCGGGCATCCCCATGTTGTGGAGCAGGAAGCGCAGCCGGCTTAGTCGTTTTCGGCGTCGGCTTTTGCTCACATTCGCTTAACGCCAGCGAGGTCAACAGCAGAAGGAAAGCAGGCAGTATGGAACGTAGGCGCATCATAAACGATACTGGTTGAAACTTTGGTAGAAGCAGCCATAACCTAAAAAAGCCCACCTCTTGAACGAGGCGGGCTCCTGTAGTAGGCTATTTTCTACTGCCCACCCTGCTCGTGGGCGTGCAGCGGCTCGTTGTGGCCGTGCTCGTGCGAGTGATGCAAGGCAGCCTCTTCGGCGTGCTTCTGCGCGTGGGAGGCAAATCCGTAGGCGGTGTAGCCGTGGTGGGCGGCTTTTTCGTGGTCGCCTTTTTTGAGGTGCTCAGCGGCGGCGCGGTGATTTTGCAGGGCGTGCTCAAAGTAATGGGCGGCCTTTTCATGGGCGGCAATGATTTTCTGGTGTTCTTCGGGATGGTCAGCCATGGGGGTAAGGACTAAGTGGAGGAATATGCAAATGCGCTTACGCGGTTGCGGAAGTAGCGTTGAGTTAGGCGTGAATATGCACCCAAGGGGAGAGAATGGCTCGGCTTTAAAAAAGGGTTGAGGTCAACCGTTAGGCCAACTCGTTTTTACCCCCGCCGGCGCCCCAGACTTAGTATAGTACCCCGTTATGGGGCTGCAGGGGCGCCGGCAGGTTCGTGTCGCCCAGCATCTGGCGCAGGTCGATTTCGATGGTGCGGCACAGCGCCGTCATGGGCACGTCGTTCATCTTATTTTCAAACGGGTTTTCGCTGATGTGGCCCACGAGCTCGATGGTGACGAACACCCAGGACACGAGCATGGAGAAGGGTACCGTGAGCCAATAATGGCCGTGGCCGAGCTTCTCGAACTCGCCCTGCACGCCCAGCGGTAACAGGGCGACAAACAGCCAGACGAAGACGATGCTGGAAAAGGCATACTGGCGCGGGAAGGGCGTGTTCTTTATTCGCTCGCAGCCGCCCTGCAGGTTGGTGAGCTCCCGGAGGTCTTCCACCAACGTGCGGTGCTGCAGCGGGTCGAACAGCCCCTCAGCGGCGCGCAGGGCCTGGGTTTGGAGCAGCAGCAGCTGGGCCGGTGGGTTGGCGGTAGCACGCAGGTAGTCGGATTCGGTCGGGTCCAGGAAGGGCGCTACGTCCTCGTCCCAGCGCTGGGGCTGGCGGCGCAGGTGCAGGCGCAGGGCGTTCACCCAGGCTATCTGCCGTCTTACCAGCTGGCGCTGGGTGTTTACCTGCTCCTGCGTGAGCGTACTGCGCGAGGGCTGCGTGTTGGCCAGCACCAGCATGGCCCAGCTGCGGCTGCGGTTGACGATGCCGCCCCACAGCTGCCGGGCCTCGTTGAAGCGGTTGTAGGAACTGCTGTTTTTAAAGCCCACGTAGAACGAGACGGCCACGCCCAAAATACTCACCAGCTGCCAGGGGACGTCCAGCCAGGTCATCTTGAGGGGCCCATGCAGAACGGCCAAACCTAAATCATAGACAAAGAAAATCAGCAGGTCCTTCCAAGAGTAGTCCCAGATAACACGCCAGTGAATGTGTTTTTGAACGTACATGCAAGCAGAAATTGAATGAATAAGGCAGTGGCTGGGGCATGGCGCCGGCAGCGAGCCCAACTATAGGATGCCCGCCAGCAGGTTGATGGTCAGGGCTACGATGCTGGTATTGAAGGCGAAAGCCAGCAGCCCGTGCAGCATGACCAGGCGGCGCATCCGCGTAGAGGAAACGGTCACGTCGGCGGTCTGCGCCGTCATGCCCACCACGAAAGCGAAGTAGGCAAAGTCCCAGTAGGAGGCCGGGGGCGCCCCCGCAAACTCCAGCCCGCCCAGGGTGTCGGGCGGGTCCGTGGCTTGGTTCTCGCTGAAGTAGATGTGCGCGTAACGCAGGGCGAACACCGAATGCACCAGCAGCCAGGCCCCTACGACCGCCCCGGCCGAAAGGGCCACGTGCACGGCCACTTCGCGCCCTTGCATGGTGGGTAAGTTCGTCAGCAGGAAGACCACGGCCAGCAGGGAGGCAGCACTGCCGACCAGCACCGCTACGAAGGTCCAAGTCCGGCCCGGGTCCTGGCGGGTGGCCATGCGCCGGATGTGAGCGGCATCGGCCCGGTGGGTGCCGGCCCACAGCAGGGCCAACGTCGCCAAACAAAACAAATTCCAGGCCGCCACCAGCCGGGTAGCCGGCAGCAGCGTTCCAGGCAGCAGGGCCCAACACAACCCCGCGGCCCCCGCCGCGAGCAGCAGGCGTTGGGGAGCCGTAAGGTTGAGCAGATGGTGCTGCAGGTGACGGTGGGCAAATAACCGGGCAAACGGCATGACGAAGAATCCGCCGGCCAACGTGCCGGTCAATGAAAGAAAGGGTTAGTAGTTGATGTGCACGCCGTAGCTCTCGTCCACCAAAACGTCTTTCCACTGAGCAATCAGGCGCTGGTAGGCCCGGCCCACAGGCCGCTGCTTGCGGTCAAGGTCATAGAGGCCCAGCGGGTTCACGCGGCCGTTGTTCTCGCGCAGGGCGGTGTCCCAGTCCACCTGGTCGAGCAGCGAGTACCACGTGAAGCCCACTAGCGGGATGCCGTCCTGTTTGAGGCGGTAGGCGTTGGCCCACTGCCGCCAGAGCCAGTTCACGGCGTCAGGCTCCCAAAGGTTGGTCTCGGTGTGCATCAGCGGCATGCGGTAGCGGTCGTAGTACTGCTTGGCAATTACGTAGTAGCCGAACACGTCCCCAGCGGGGTAGGTATGGCCGTCTGCGCGCACCATGCGCTCGTTGGTGCGGTAATAGTCCGTGCCCATGATGCACTTGGCCTTAATGTTCTGCTCGTCAAACCAGTGGTATTCGGCATCCGTCATGCCGTTTTTTAGCAGGAACTCGTGCATCACCACGCTCACCGGGTAGCCATAGGTTAAGTCCAGGCTCAGGAAGCGTTTCTGATTAAGGAAGTTGGCCAGGGGCCGGGCGGCCGGCGTTTCGGGGTGGAAGTACTCGGCTGACTCGCTCTGGATGAAGGTAGCCCCGGGCTGCACGGCCAGGATGGCCTGCATAGCCAGCACGTTGGCCCGACACACGTGCTTGAGCGCCGTCACGAAGGCCTGGTCGCTGGCCAGGCACTCGTTCCACCAGCCGTACTGGGCCGAAAACATGGTGGTGACGAAGATTTCATTGATGGGCGTGTAGAACTGCAGGTCCGGGAACCGGGTGGCAAAGGCTCCGGCGTAGGCGGCAAAGTGCTCCGGGAAGGCCGGGTTCTGGAAGTTGCCTAGCCAGTCGGGCAGGCCAAAGTGCAGCAGGTCGACCAAAGGCGTGATGCCCAACTCTTTCAGATGGGCAAACGTCTCGTCGGTGAAGGCCCAGTCGTACTGGTCGGGCCCCAGGTGCACGCGGTAGTACTGCGGGCCATAGCGCAGAAACTCAATGCCCATTTCCTTAACCAGGGCAAAATCCTCGCGCCAGCGCTCGTAATGACCGGTTTTTTCCAGCTCATCCACCCGCTGCATCGTGCCGTCGGGTAGTTTGATGGTGGGGTAGCTGTTCTCAATGCCGGTGGCAAACATGAAGGCGCTCATGGGTTTAGGATTACGGTTAACTGGAAAAGGAAGGGTGCGAAGTAAGGGGCGGTCAGGGACGGTTACAGAATGCTGAGCCGGCCGCCGTCCACCACCAGGGTGGTGCCGTTGATGTAGTGAGCCTCGGCCGAGGCCAGGTAGCAGATGGCGCCGGCAATGTCTTCGGGGTGGCCCACCTCCCCTTCAATTTTTTCCTTGCCGCTTTTCACGTTGGGATTGTTCCAGAGCATAGGCGTGTCCACGGCGCCGGGTGCCACGCAGTTGGTGCGCACGTGGCTGGAAGGGTACTCCTGGCTCATGCCCCGGGTAAAGGCTTCCAGGGCCCCCTTGCTGGCGGCATAGGGAATCACGTTGGCCGTGGTTTGCTGGCCGTGCACCGAGCTGATGTTGACGATTGCCCCGCCCCGCATGTGGGGCAGGCATAGCTTACTGAGCAGAAACACCGCCCGCAGGTTCACGGCCATGACCAGGTCCCACTCGTCTCCCGATAGCTCGGTAATCGACTTAAAAGTCATCATGGCCGCGTTGTTGACCAGCACGTCCACCCGGCCGTAGTCGGCTATTACTGTGCTCATGGCCGCTTCTATTTCGGCTGCCCGGCCTAAATCGACCCGGATGGCCCGGGCCTGGCCACCGCCTTTTGCAATGAGGGCCGCGGTGCCCTGGGCCGTTGCCTCGTCGCGGTCCAGGACCACAACGGTCCCGCCTTCCGCGGCTAGCTGCAGGCAGGCGGCCCGGCCGATGCCGGAGCCGCCCCCGGTCACGAGGCATATTTTGTTGGCAAAGCGCATGGCGTCAGCGTTTGGTGGAGATAGGATGGGCCAAAGTCCAGGCTTGCACCTGCCGCAGGTGGCGAAGCTGGTCGTGGTGGAAGTGGTGAACCAAGGCAATCAGGGGCGGGTCGCTGCCATAGGCGATGCCTACCTGCACCAGCAGCAGGCCGGTGCGAAGATGGGCGGAGAGGGCAGCGGCAAAGTCAGCGTCCGGGTTCCCCGTCGGTGGGCGGTAGTACCGGGTCGCTGAATCACCGGCGGCCTGCATGCCGCGGGAAAAATCCTGGTAGAGGAGAGTGTAGTCTTCGGAGGCATTGTAGTGGGTGCGCCCCGCCAGGCGGCCCAACGTCTGGCTTTCCTGCCGCCACTCCCGGCGCAGCGTATCGGCCAGCGCCCGCAAGTCCGGGTCCCGCCCCGTGGCTATTTCCACGGCCGCCAACTGCTGGGCACCGCGGTAGTGCTCCAGCAGCAGCGAGGCCACGTCGTGGTCGATGTTGCCCGAGCGGGCTACCGTACGCAGCCGCTGCTGTGCCCGGGCGGCTACGGCCGGGGCGGAGTTCAACGCTGGCTGAGCCGCGTCCGGCTGGCGCTGGTGCGTGTCGGCCGTGTGCTCCGGCTTATCCGGGGGCGCCTCCCGACACGCGCCCAGCAACAACAACATGAGCACACTCACAACGAAACGACGTATCATGCAGCGAGCGAATTAGCTTATCACAACCAAGGCACGAGCCAAGAAGTGACGGAAGCGTGAAAAAAGCGGGGACTTGGGTGCTACAGCGTCGTGCGCACGATGTTGCTGTGCCCCTCGTACACATCTTGCTGGTTGAAGTGCTGCACGTGATATTCCAGGGTGGTACCGGCCGGAAAAGCTTCCGCATCGATAAAGGGCGAGCGCGCGTTGGTCGCCATCTGCTGCCAGGCGTCCCCTTCCGTCCCTACCCGGCGATACACGTGCACCTTTTTCAGCATCTCCTTGGAAAAGGCGATGTGCCGGCCAGCCGGCACCAGGGTGAGTTCGATGAGAAGCTTATGCGAATCCATAGTAGGCAGGAAAAAAGGCCGGCTAGACGAGCATGCCCAGGATGAGAAACACTAGAAAGCCCAGGAAAAAAGTGGACGTAAGCCAGGGCGACTCCGGCTCCTCGTGGGCTTCGGTCAGCAGCTCTTCGGTCACCAGGAACAGCAGCGCGGCCAGGCCAAAGGAGAGCACCAGCTCCATGACGTTGTCGGAGGCACCCTGCAGTACGGTGATGCCGACGCCGGCCCCGACGACCAGTAGCCCCGACAGGGCGGCCACGACACTCACTGTCCGAATTTTAGTCTGCCCTTCCTGCTGTAGCTCCACGGCCGTGGCCAGCCCCAGCGACAGCACTTCAATGGTGAGGGCGATGGCCAGCAGCAGGCCTTCCTCGGCCCCGGCCGCGAAGCCGATGCCCAGCAGCAGGCCATCGATAAGGATGTCAATAGCCACGCCCGTGAGTAGGCCCATGGGCAGCGGGGCTCGGCGCTGGTCGGCGGCGCGCTCTTCTTCCGAGGTCCACATGACGTCCGGCGTGAAGTAGGGAATGGGATTGGCTTTCTGCTTGTCGGCCACTTTGCGGGTCCAGGAGCGCAGGGCCAGCATAACCCCCACGCCGACGGCAAAGCCCAGCCCCACTTCCAGCGGCCGGTGACGGGCTACAATGTCGGGCAGCAGCTCCACGGCCACCACGGAGAATACCACCCCGGCGGCAAAGTGCAGGATAGCGCTGCGTACAGCGGCCCCGGGCGGGCGGAGCACGGCCACCACGGCCCCGACTACCATGATGGCGGCGGGCACCAGGGAATATAGAAGCACCTGGGTCCAGGAGGGGGATACGTCCGGCGTAACGGCAAGCAGAAGGGCCCTTAACATGCCGACTACATGTTAAGGGCCCCGATGCCGGCCGCGTTCAGGCAGGCCTCCTTGAAGGCTTCGGCGTAGGTGGGGTGGGCGTGCGACATCAGGCCCACGTCTTCGGCCGCGCCGCGGAAGTGCATGACGCCCACGGCCTCGGCGATGATGTCGGCAATGCGCGCGCCAATCATGTGCACGCCCAGAATCTCGTCGGTCTGCGCATCGGTGAGCACCTTCACCAGCCCTTCGGTATCGGACCCGGCCACGGCCCGGCCGGAGGCGGAGTACGGGAAAGAGCCCACTTTGTACCCTTTGCCCTGCTCCTTGAGCTGCTCTTCGGTGTAGCCCACGCTGGCCACCTCCGGCCAGGTGTAGACCACCCCCGGGATGAGCAGGTAATTCACTTCCGGGTGCTTGCCGGCAATGAGCTCGGCCACGTACACACCCTCGTCGGAGGCTTTGTGGGCCAGCATGGCCCCGCGCACCACGTCGCCGATGGCCCAGATGCCGGGCACCGTCGTCTGCAGGTCGTCGTTGACTTTTACGCGGCCCTTCTCGTCCAGCTCCACGCCGGCCGCGGCCAGGTTCAGGCCGTCAGTATAAGGGCGGCGGCCTACTGAGACCAGGCAGTAGTCGCCTTCCAGCTGCAGGTCGGCGCCGCCGGCTGCCGGGCTGGCCGTGAGCTTCACCGCATCGCCCTCGCGCGTCACGGCCGTGACCTTGTGCGACAAATAAAACTCCAGGCCCTGCTTTTTCAGCGAGCGCAGCAGCTCCTTGCCCAGGGTCCGGTCCATGGTGGGAATGATGGCGTCGGTGTACTCGACCACCGACACCTTACTGCCCAGGCGGGCGTAGACGGAGCCCAGCTCCAGGCCAATCACCCCGCCGCCCACGATAATCAGGTGCTTCGGCAGCTCGCGCAGGGCCAGCGCCTCGGTGCTGGTGATGACGCGCTCCTTGTCGATTGTGATGAATGGCAGCGTGCTGGGCTTGGAGCCGGTGGCGATGATGATGTTCTTCGCCGTGAGTTGCTGTGCTTCCCCCCCGCCCCCTGCCGTGGGCATCACCTGCACGGTGGTCGCATCCACGAACGAGGCCACGCCATGAATGACGTTCACCTTGTTTTTCTTCATCAGGTACACCACCCCGTCGCAGACCTTCTTCACTACCTGGTCCTTGCGCTCCATCATGCGGGGCAGGTCGGCGCGTAGGTTGTCGGCGTCGATGCCGTGCTCGGCGAATTGGTGGGTGGCTTTTTGATAAAGCTCGGTGGACTCGAGCACCGCCTTGCTCGGGATGCAGCCCACGTTGAGGCAGGTGCCGCCCAGGGTGGGGTACTTTTCAATGATGGCCGTTTTCAGGCCCAGCTGCCCGCAGCGCACGGCGGCAATGTAGCCGCCCGGGCCGGAGCCGATAATGATAACATCGTAAGTGGTCATGGCGAAGAACGAGGTGGCAGGTCGATTAGAGGTGGGTTTCGTGCTTGGCGAAATCGCCGCGCTCCACCTGAATGGTGGCGTGCTGAATGGGGTGCTTGGTGGTGAGGTAGTCGTGGGTGCGGGTGAGCACGTCCTCGTGCAGAGCCTCGTCGGTAAGCACCACGTGGGCACTCAGGGCATTGACACCGGAGGTGAGCACCCAGGCGTGCAGGTCGTGCACAGCCGCCACGCCGGGCACCTGCAGTAGCCCTTGCCGCATGGCTTCCAGGTTCACGTCGGCAGGAGTGCCTTCCAGCAGCACGTTTACCGACTCCTTGAGCAGGGCCCAGGTGCGGGGCAGAATAAACAGGCCGATGCCAGCTGAGAGCAGTGGGTCGGCGTAGTACCACTTAGTGGCTATCATGATAGCGCCCGCAATCAGCACGCCCACCGACGTAAGCAGGTCGCTGAGCACCTCGAAGTAGGCACCCTTCATGTTCAGGCTCTCGCCCGAGCTTTTGCGCAGCAGGTATACCCCGTAGAGGTTGACCAACATGCCCACGCCGGCCACCCACATCATGGTGCCGCTCTCCACCTTGGGCGGGTTCAGAAACCGGAAATAGGCCTCGTAGAGGATGTAGATGGAAATCAGAATCAGCACCACCGCGTTGGTGAGGGCGGCCAGAATCTCGAAGCGGTAGTAGCCAAAGGTACGTTGCGGGGTGGCGGGCTTCTCACCGAAGCGAATGGCCAGCAGGGCCAGCCCCACGCCGGCCACGTCGGTGAGCATGTGGCCCGCGTCGGCCAGCAAGGCTAGGCTACCAGTCCACCAGCCGCCGATAACTTCGGCTATCAGGTAAGCCAGGGTCGTGAAGAAGACGATGGTCAGGGCGCGCTTGTTGCGCGAGGCGGCACTGCCGCTCATGCCGTGGGACCCGCTCATGCTTGGTCGCCGTTATGGTGGTGGGGGCCTTCGCGCAGCTCGCGGGGCATGGGCTCCACTACCGACAGGTTTTCTTTGGCTGCCGGGGTAGCGGGAACAGCGGGTAGTGTGCCGCCCGTGCCCGGTGTGGAATAGTCCATTCGCTGGATGCGCACGGCGTTGAGAATAGCGAGCAGCGCCACGCCCACGTCGGCAAATACGGCTTCCCACATGGTGGCCAAGCCACCGGCACCCAGGGCCAGCACGACACCCTTCACGATGAAGGCCAGCCAGATGTTCTGCCACACCACCGTGTGGGTAGCGCGGGCAATGCGGCGGGCGGTGGCAATCTTGCTGGGGTGGTCGGTCTGAATGACCACGTCGGCCGTTTCAATGGTGGCGTCGGAGCCCAGGCCGCCCATGGCAATGCCCACGTCGGCCAGGGCTACGACGGGGGCGTCGTTCACGCCGTCGCCCACGAAGGCCAGCTTGCGGCCTGCATCCTTATACTCCTGCACGTAGCGGGCCTTGTCTTCGGGCAGCAGCCCGCCGTGGGCTTCGTCAATGCCCAGTTCCTTAGCCACGCGTTGGGTAATGCTGTCCTTGTCACCCGACAGCATTACGATTTTGGTGATGCCGTCCGCCCGCAACTCCTGCACCGTGCGGGCGGCATCTTCCTTGGGGGCGTCGGCCACGGTCAGGTAGCCGGCGTATTTGCCATCCACGGCCGCTACCACGATGCTGTCCAGGATTTGGTCGACTTCGGGCGGGTAGGCTACGCTGAACTTGGTGAGCAGCTTCGTGTTGCCGGCTAGCACGTCGCGCCCGTCCACGCGGCCGCGCATGCCGTGCCCACTGATTTCCTCTACGTTCTCTACCGAGGCGCCCGCCGTAGCGGCGCCCGAGTGTAGCACCACGGCCTTGGCAATGGGGTGGGTGGACTTGGTTTCGAGCGCGCCGACCAGGCGCAGCAGCTGCGGGGCGTCGAGGCCCGGAGCGGGCTGCACCTGCTGCACCGCAAACACGCCCTGGGTGAGCGTGCCGGTCTTGTCCATCACCACCGTGTCAAGCTCCCGCATCAGGTCCAGGAAGTTGGAGCCCTTGAAGAGGATGCCCGCCTTGGAGGCCGCCCCAATGCCGCCGAAGTAACCCAGCGGGATGCTGATGACCAGCGCGCAGGGGCAGGAAATCACCAGGAACACCAGCGCCCGGTACAGCCAGGTGCGGAACACGTAGTCGTCGACCACGAAGTAGGGTACGACGATGAGCAGCACGGCCAGCACCACCACGATGGGCGTGTAGACTTTGGCGAACTTGGTGATGAACTGCTGGGTCTTGGCCTTGCGGCCCACTGCGTCCTGCACCATGGCCAGGATTTTGGCCAGCTTGGTGTCCTGGTAGCCGGCCGTCACGGCCACCTGAATCAGCGACTCCAGGTTGACCATGCCAGCCAGCACCACCTCGCCCATTTGCTTGGTCTGCGGCACGGACTCCCCCGTGAGGGCGGCGGTGTTGAAGCTGGCCGGTCCTTTGACCAGCGTGCCATCGAGGGCTACTTTTTCGCCGGGCTTGACCTCAATCGTGTCGCCGACCACTACTTGCTTGGGGTCGAGGACCACCGTTTGCCCGTTGCGGATGACCGTGACTTCGGTGGCCTGAATCTCTAGCAGGGCCCGGATGCTGCGCTTGGCCCGGTTCACGGCCGCATCCTGGAACAGCTCGCCCACGGTGTAAAACAGCATCACGGCTACTCCTTCCGGGTACTCGCCGATGGCAAAGGCCCCGATGGTGGCCAGGCTCATGAGCAGGAACTCGTTGAAGATGTTGCCCGAGGGGATGCTCTGAATGGCCGAGCGAATCACCTTCCAGCCCACCAGCAGGTAGGAAACGCTATACCAGGCTAGGCGCACGTAGCCGGTAAAAAAGCCCACCTTGTAGTAGTCAAGCGCGATGCCAGCCAGCAGCAGCGCGAAGCTGACGCCGGGCCACAGGTAGGGATTGGCTCCGGCGGGACCGTGGTCGTGGTCGTCCCCGCTGCCGTGGTCGTGGCCGGCGTGGTCATCGGCGGCCTTGCCGGCTAGGTCCACCACCTTTTTGCCGGCGGGGTGGTCGTGGCCGGCGTGGTCGTGACCCGGCACGTCGTGGCCTTCGGGGGCAGCGGCGGCTTCGGGCGTAAGCTGGTCGCGGTTGAGCGCGCCCACGTTTTCGAGCTTTACCTGCTTGGCGGTGTTGAGCTCTTCGTCGGTGTTGGGGGAGGTTGGGTCAGGCATATGAAAACAAGCGTCAGGTGAAAAAATAAGGCGGCCGATAGCTCAAGGCTACCAGTCCACGAAAAAGCCGGCCACGCCCACCAGTACGAGCACGGCGCCGGTGAAGCGGCGCTCGTAGCGGGCTAGGCTCGTCAAGTTGAAACGGCGCAGGCCGGTGTAGGCAACCGCTACCAACGCGCTCATGGCACCTATCGACACGACGAGGTAGGTAGTCATCAGAAGCGCCAGGGCCAGCGGGCCGCGCGTGCCGGCGGCCAGAAAAAAGGTCTGAATTTCCAGACAGGGCGCCAGAAACATCGTCGCGGCCAGCCCCAGCACCACCCGGCCCCGCGGGCGCACGAGCACAGGTCCTGCTCCCACGTCGGGGTGGGAGTGGCCGGCCCCGGAAAAAGCGTAGACCAAGCCGATGACCACCAGCAGCGCCGGGGCCGCTACCCCGGAAAACTGCGAGAACCGGGCCGAGAGGCGCCAGCCCAGCAGCCCCAGGCCCAGGCCCAGCAGCACCGTGCTCAGCACGTGGGCCGCCCCGGCTACCATCGTCACACCTACTGCCCGCCGCAGCGGCCAACGCTCGGCACGCGCCACGGCCAGCACCGGCGCCCAGTGGTTGGGAATCGCGGCGTGGAGCAGACTGAGTAGCAGAGCACCGGTGAGCAGGTTGAGCATGGGCAGCGTTTAGGAACGGGGCCAGAATAAGGTAATGGCAATGCCCAGCAAGGTGATAGCCCCGCCCAGCACATCGAACCGGTCGGGCCGGAAGCCGTCGAAGTACCAGGCCCAGGCGATGGACATCACGACGAAAATGCCCCCGTAGACAGCATAGGTTTTACCAAATGAGGTGGGCTGCCAGGTTGCTACCCAGCCGTAAGCCACCAGCAGCAGAGCGCCCAGCAGGCCCATCCAGCCGGGGCGGTCGGCTTTCAGCCACTGCCACAGCAGGTAGCCGCCCCCGATTTCGCAGAGGCCGGCCAGTACGAAGACGGTTAGTGGTTGCAGGTAAGACATCAGCAAGTAAGTGAGGCAACAGAGTTGAAGTAGGAGCCGGTATTGGCCTATTCCTCCTCTTCCGCGTTTTTCATCTTCGCCAGCAGCGAGTACGCGCCGTCGGTGACGAAAAGCGTCGTGGCCGGCACCGTATCGGGCAGCTTGATTTCGGTGTAGCCGTCTTCGCTGCGGCCCAGCGTAACGGGCACCATCCGGTAGCGCCCAGAGGCTTCTACGGCAAAGGCGTAGTTTTTTCCCTCGAAGCGCACCAGCGCCGCGTCGGGCAGGGTAGTCGCTTGGGTGCGGCCCGTTTCAATCGTTGCCCGCACGTAGAGGCCAGGCAGCAGCGCCGGGTCTTTTTCTTGGTCCAGGTGGCCGTGCACGCGCACGGTGCGGTCCTCCCCAATGGCTTTGCCCACCAGGTATACCCGGGCCGTGCGCTCGCGGCGGGTGCCGGTGGAGTCGCTGGCCAGCGTGAAGCGAATCAACTGCCCTTTCTGCACCCGGGCCACGTCGCGCTCAAACACGGTCAGCTCCACGTGCAGGTGCTCGGGGTCCACGATTTCAAACAAGGCGTCGGTGGCCGTCACGGCTTGGCCCACCGTTACGTTGACGGTGCGCACGAAGCCGGCGCGGGGCGCGCGCAGGACGGCCGTCGTCACTATCTTCCCACCTACCGGCAAGCCGGCCAGCCGAAGCCGGGCGGCTTGGGCTTGGGTTTGCACTTGCAGGGCCCGGTAGTCGGCCTGGGCCCGCTGGTAGTTTTTTTGCGGCGCTACTTCCTGCTCGTACAGCTCCTTCTGGCGAGCCAGCTCGGTGCGGGCGTATTCCAGGCGGCTGCGCGTTTCCAGGTAGTCCTGCTGCAGCGTCACAAACTCGGGGTTGCGGATGGTAGCCAGCACTTCGCCCTTGCGCACGCGGGCGCCCTGTAGCAACTCGGTATTCTCCACAAAGCCGCCGAGTGGGGCCGTGATGTTGACGGCGCTTTCCGGCGGCACGTCCAGCGTGCCCGTCACGGCCAGGCCCGCCCCCAAGGGTCGGTCAGCCAGGCGGGCCGTTTTCAGGCCGGCGGCCTGTTGCTCGGCGGCGGAAAGTGCCACTACATCGGAGGCTTCTTCGCCTTCCTCTTCGCCCGCTTCTTTAGCTTCGCCACCGGCTTCTTTAGCTTCGGAGTTGGGTGCGGCGTCTACGCCTTCTTTCTTATCGGCACCGCAGCCTGCCAGGGTCAGGCTGAGCAGCAGCACCAGGGATGCAATCTTATTCATGGGTTGAAATCAGGGAGATGAAGAATGCCTTACTGGGCAGCGGTGCCGAGCAGGTAGTCCAGGTCGATGGCGGTTTGGTTGTGCTGGAGCACGGCGTCGAGATAGGCCGTACGCACGCTCAGGGCGCGCTCCAGGTTGAGCAGCAGCTCAGAGTAAGTGGTTTCGCCGGCCTTGTAGGCCCGCTGGCTCAAACGCACAATGACGTCGGCCTGGGGCAGGCCGGTCTGCTCGTAGAACTGCACCCGGCGCTGCTGCTCGGCCAGGCGCAGGCGCAGCTCATCGAGCTGGGCGGCGGCTTCGGCCTGATAGCGCTGGTAGCTTGCCGTAGCCACCTGCTCCTGCAGCTTGGCGGCCTGCACCCGGGCTTTCTGAGGGCCGCGCAGCAGCGGGATGGCTAGGCCGGCCTGCACGCTCTGGAACCGGTCCCCGGCTCCGTAGGTCGTAGCTTGCCCGTCCATCTCGTAGGTGCCGCGCAAGGACTGGTTGGTGTAGCCCACCGTCACCTGGGGCAGGCCTTGGGCCTGTTCCAGGCGGGTTTCGGCACGGCGCTCGGCAATCTGCTGCTGCAATACCCGGGCCTGGGGCGTGGCGGCCAGTACCGCCGTGTCGGCCGTTCCCCCGGGGGCGGGCAGCAGGCGCAGGACGCTGTCGGCAATGGCCACGGGCCCGTTGGTTTGCAGCAAGGCCTGCAGCTGGCGCTGGGCAATGGCGTAGTCGGCCCGGGCCTGGGTGAGCAGGTTCTGGGTTTCGCCCTGCTGAATCAAGGCGTTGGCTGGCTCCAGGCGGGCCACTTCGCCGGTTTTGAAGCGCAACTGGGCGGCACGCAGAAACTCGGTGTAGATGCTGTCCTGCCCGCGCAGGGTGCGCAGGCGGTGGCGGGCGTGCACGGCCCGCTCGTAGCTCAGGCGCACCTGCCGGCGCAGCTCGGCCTGTACCTGGAAGAGCTGCTGCTCGCGGCCCCCAATCTGGGCTTGGCTCAGACCGGCCTGGGCCCGGTAGTAGCCGGGCAGGGCCAGTGTCTGGCCGATGCTCAGCACGTTATCCGATAGGGGCGAGTTGACCTGCCCGTAGGTGCTCAGGATGGTGGTGCGGCCCACGTCAAAGGCCGTGCGGCGCAAGGCCTGCTGGGCTTCCAGGGAACGTTGGGCCACCTGCACCGTACCATTGGCCTGCAGCGCCTGGCCCACGGCTTGGGTGGAGGTAAGCGGACCTTGGGCTCTTACCGGCGTGCTGCCCAGCACTAGTCCCGCCAGCACCAGCAGTAACACCACCGAAACCGGCACGGCGGTGGATGGTCGCGGCTTTTCTTCTCCCTTTGGTTCCGATTTTCGCTCCGACAGGGCGTAGAGCACCGGCAGCACCAGCAGCGTGAGCAGCGTGGCCGTGACCAGCCCGCCGATGACGACGGTGGCCAGGGGCCGCTGCACTTCGGCGCCGGCCGACTGCGACAGGGCCATGGGCAGGAAGCCCAGCGAGGCCACGGTGGCCGTCATCAGCACCGGGCGCAGGCGCACCTGGGTGCCCTCCAGTATCCGTTGATACAGGTCCGTTTGGCCTTCCGCTTTTAGCTGGTTGAAGTAGCCGATGAGCACGATGCCATTGAGCACGGCCACCCCAAACAGCGCAATAAAGCCCACGCCGGCCGAGATGCTGAAGGGCATGCCGCGCAGCCACAAGGCCAGCACCCCGCCGATGGCCGAGAGTGGAATGGCCGTGAAAATCAGCACCGACTGCTTCAAGGAACCGAAGGTGAAGAACAAGAGCACAAAAATCAGCAGCAGGGCCACCGGCACGGCAATGCTCAGCCGCTCCGAGGCCTGACGCAGGTTCTCGAACTGACCGCCGTAGGTGGTGTAGTAGCCGGGGGCGAACTTCAGCTGCTGGTCCACCTTGCCTTGCAGCTCGGTCACCACGCTTTCCACGTCGCGGCCCCGCACGTTGAAGGCCACCGTGATGCGGCGCTTGGCGTCGTCGCGCTGAATCTGGTTAGGGCCTTCCTGCAGGTCTACCGAGGCGACCTGCTCCAGGGGTATCTGTTCGCCGGCGGGCGTGGCAATGAGCAGCTGGCGCACTTGGTTGATGTTCTGGCGCAGCTCGGGGGCCAGGCGCAGCACCACGTCGAAGCGGCGCTCCTGCTCGAAAAGCTGGCCGGCGGTCTGGCCGGCGAAGGCAGTTTGCACGGTGCGGTTCACGTCGTCCGCGTTCAGGCCAAAGCGGGCCAGGCGGTTGCGGTCCAGCTTGACCACGATTTGCGGCAGGCCCGTCACCTGCTCTACGTACACGTCCTCGGCGCCCTCCACTTGCCGCACCAGGCGGGCGGCCCGCTCGGCGTAGGAAGCCAGCTGCTGCAAGTCTTCGCCGTAAATCTTGAGCACGACGTCCTGCTTTGCGCCGGAAATCAGTTCGTTGAAGCGCATCTGGATGGGCTGCTGGAAGCCGAAGGTAACACCCGGAATCACGCTCAGCGCTTCGGCCATCTTCTCGGCCAGCTCTTCCTGCGTTTTGGCGGAGGTCCACTTGCCTTTGTCTTTTTCCAGGATGACCATCACGTCAGCCGCTTCGACTGGCATGGGGTCGGTGGGGATTTCGGCCGCGCCGATTTTGGCCACTACTTCCTGCACTTCCGGGAACTGCTTTTTGAGAATGCCGCCCGCCTGCTGGCTTTTGTCGATAGTGTAGCTCAGCGATGAGCCGGTGAGCGTGCGCATCTCAATGGCAAAGTCTCCCTCCGAAAGCTGGGGAATGAACTCGCCGCCCAGGGTGCGAAACAAGAGCAGGGAACCGACAAACAAACCAACGGCCGCCGCCAGTACCACGGCTTTGCGGCGCAGGGCCCACTCCAATAGCGGGCGGTAGCCCTTCTCGAGCCAGCGCATCATCCGGTCCGAGAAGTTGGGCTTGTGCGCGGTGTTGCGGCTCAGGGCCAGCGCCGACATCATGGGCACATAGGTGAGCGATAGAATAAAGGCGCCGACAATGGCAAAGGCCACGGTCTGGGCCATGGGGCCGAACATCTTCCCTTCGATTCCGGCCAGGGCCAGCAGCGGCAGGTAGACAATCAGAATGATGATTTCGCCAAAGGCGGCCGAGGAGCGTATTTTCGAGGCCGCTTCGTACGTAGCCTCGTTCATCTGGTCCCGGGTCAGCTTGCCGTCCGCCCCTTCCGAGTGCGAAGCCAGGCCGACGTGGTTGTGCAGGCGGTGCACGATGGCTTCGACAATAATGACGGCTCCATCCACGACCAGGCCGAAGTCAATGGCCCCGAGCGAGAGCAGGTTGCCCGACACGCCGAACAAACGCATCATGGCAATAGCAAAGAGCATGGCCAGCGGAATGACTGAAGCCACCACGAGGCCCGCCCGCCAGTTGCCCAGAAAGAGCACCAGCACGAAGAGCACAATCAGGGCGCCTTCAATCAGGTTGGTTTTCACCGTGCCAATGGCCCGTCCCACCAGCTCGGAGCGGTCCAGGTACACATCAATGGTGACGCCCTCGGGCAGGGACTTGCGCACGGTTTCCATGCGCGTTTTCACGTCCTGGATAACGTCGTTGGCGTTGGCGCCCTTGAGCATGAGCACGATGCCGCCGGTCACCTCGCCCTCGTCGTTGCGGGTCATGGCCCCGTAGCGCACGGCCGAACCCAGGCGGATATCGGCCACGTCACGCACCAGCACTGGTAGACCACCTTCCGTGTTGCGCACGACAATGTTGCCCAGGTCGGCGGCATTCTCGGCCAGGCCCTCGGTGCGGATGAAGTAGGCCGTGGGCTTCTGGTCGAGGTAGGCGCCGCCGGCGTTCTGGTTGTTGGCGGCCACGGCGCGGTACACCTGGTCCACGGTTACATTAAGCGAACGGAGCCGGGCCGGGTCCAGGGCAATTTCGTACTGCTTGAGCAGGCCGCCGAAGCTGGCCACGTCGGCCACGCCGGGCGTGCCCAGCAGCTGCCGGCGTACTATCCAGTCCTGAATGGTGCGCAGTTCCCGGGCGTCATACTTCTTCTCGAAGCCGGGCTTGGCGCGCACCAGGTACTGGTAAATCTCGCCCAGGCCGGTGCTCACGGGAGCTAGCTCGGGCTGTCCCACGCCTTCGGGTATCTGGCTTTCGGCCTCCCGCAGGCGCTCGGCCACCTGCTGGCGGGCCCAGTAAATATCCACGCCGTCCTCGAAGACGATGGTAACCACGGAGAGGCCAAAGCGGGAAAACGAGCGCACTTCCTCACGGTTGGGGATGGTGGCCAGGCTCTGCTCGACGGGAAAGGAGACGAGCCGCTCAATGTCGCCGGCGGCCAGCGAGGGGGCCACCGTGTAGACGACGACCTGGTTGGTGGTAATATCCGGCACCGCGTCAATTGGCAGCCGGCTCAGGGAATAGCCGCCCCAGGCCACCAGGGCCAGGGTCAGAATCCCGATGATGAGCTTGTTGTGAATGGAAAAATGAATGAGCCGGTCAAACATACTGGCTGAGGGGTAAGGCTAGAAATCCAGAAAAAAGGCGGCCGGAGCCCAAGGGGCTCAACGACGGCAGGGTCCGGTGGGGCACAAAAAGGTGCGCAAGCGCCAAGGGGACCGGGCACAGCAGCGTGCCCGGTCCCGCGAGGGAACCGGAATCAATCGGATACTAGGCTTGAGGAGGCTGCCAGATGCTCCCCGCGCGCTCCCGGGCGGCAGGAGGCGCCAGCCGGGCAAACCGGCCCGGCGGAATAATGGTGGGGGAAGTCGCTGTCAGCACCATTACCGTGGCTGAGGGCAGCGAGGTGCCTGAGCAGCAGTTACACTGGCACAAGGGGGAACACCAGTCCAGGCGCGAGTGTGCTGCTGAATCGTGCTCCGAGGCCGTTACGTACGTTTCCGTGACGCTAGCCCGCACCGGTTCCGTGTCTGCGCAGGGCAGGCAAGCCAGAACGGCCAGGTAAAACGCAAAAAACACGGTGAACAAACGCATGCTAGCCAGAGGGGATGGTGCAAACCTACGGAATGTGCACCAATAAGGATACGGCCGGCGGCTAATTAGGCATTTGCCCGGACAAGGTCTGCGAAGCAATCAGCCACTGACCCTGTCGGCAGGTAAGCATCGAAACCGCCGTGTAGCAGCGCCGAGGGCGGCGCCGTGCTGTCCTAGAAACGGGCGCGGACAGACAATAAGTTTCCACCGCGAGCGCACGGGTCGAATCGCTCAACACGCTGACTTGATAGTCCTGCAGCAGCGGGCCGGGACGGCACCAGCCCCGGCAGCCGGTCAGCCGCACAAAGCGCGAGTGCACGGGCTTTTCGGCTTGGTCTACGGTCCAGGCCGAGGGCGTGAATGCTGTGAGGGCGGCCACGGAGTCGCCGTCCTGCCGGGCCTGGCGGTATGCGAGAAGGGTTTGTTGCACGTCGGCTTCCACCGAGCATAGCCGGCTTGGTTCTTGCGCGACCGGGGTGCCAGCAGCAGGGGCGCCGCTAGCGCCGGCAAGGCCAGCGCTAGAACCAGCAGAAAGGGAGTAGGAAAAGGCATGAATCAAGACGGATGGTAACGATAAGCACGGGCGTAGCCCGATAAGGTTTTCGCGAACCGGCAGGTGCACCTTCACCGGAGTGGTTCTAGCCACGACCGGCACAGGAAAACGAGATGTTGCCCCAGCTAAATTCCGGAAACCACAAGGACTAGTCCAACCGCATTCCGCCAGGTCACAGGGAGTCAGCCAAAGTTAGGCTCTGCGGAATCGGGCGCAGGACAGCCAAGCCTAGGTCACTGTCATTACCCGTGCCAACCTGTCCAGCCGCCAAGTGACCAATTATTTGCGAGATATTTACTGGACGAGCCCCCCGTTCGCCACTTTGTTTACTTTGGTCAGCTCTATGGCTCACTTCCCTTCTAATGACAACGCTTCTAGTCCCGGGCACCGCAGACCTGACAACCGGCTCCTTACTTCACAGCCTGGTTTGGGGGCGGACAGTCGCCAGGATTTCATCCTTAGCGTGGGCGTCCTCCTCCTCCTCATCTTGGTCATTGCCGAGGTGGTCGCTGGCTCCTGGGGAAATTCGGCTGCGCTGCTTGCCGACGCCGGCCGCAACCTCAGCAGCGGGGTCGGGCTGGGCTTAGCCTGGTGGTGCGGGCGCCCGGCCCAGCACCCGGGCCGGGAACGCTATCCGTATGGCTATAACCGCCTCCCTTTCCAAGTCTCACTCTACACGGCGTTGGGGCTATGTGCCCTGCTGGGCGTGCTGCTTCCCGAAACCATTGACCACCTGCGCCACCCCCGGCCGGTGAGCGGCCTGCTGGTCGGGCTGCTGGCCGGCGCAGGCGTGCTCCTCCACACCGCAACTGCCTGGCTGCTGGTACGGGGGCAGCACCGGGGGAACGGGCGCCGCGGCTACCAGTACCTGTTCACCGATGCCCTGGTCTCGTTGGGGGTAACGCTGGGCGGAGCCCTGCTTTATTTCACCGGCTGGCAGCGGGTGGACGCCTTCCTGGCCGTGGGGCTGCTGGGCGTCATTGCCTACGGCGCCTGGGGCCTGCTCAGCCCGACCCGGCTGCTGCGCGGCAGTGCCTTGGATGTGAATGCCGAGGAGGTGCGCGCCTTTTTGCTGGGGCAGCCCGGGGTGCGGAAAGTGAACAAGCTGCGCATCTGGTCCCTCAACCCGGTTGACACCGCCTTGAGCGTGCACCTGGTCCGGCCCCGCGGCGACGACAACGCCTTTGTCGAATACCTGCAGGAAGCCCTGCAGAAGGAGTTCAACATCAGCCGGAGCACGGTGCAGCTTGAACACGAGACCTACAGCTCGGACTCTCCCGGCGGGGAGTATTGACCGGCCTGGCGCATCAGGCGACGACGGTAATGAAGCAGCAGCCCTGACCTTTTTTATTTCTGGCTACCAGTGAGGGGCCTGACGCCAAGGACCTCGTCCGGCCCGGCGGCCGCCGGGTGCAGCTCCCGGCCGGTGCTTTTCGTTTGCTGGAATGCGGCCAAAGCCTCTTCCCAGCCCGGGGTTCCGTAGGCCCGCAGCAGCGGCACCAGGGCCGGGGCCAGGGCGAAGTGCAGCCGGGGGCTGGTGCAGGCCAGGGCGGGGTTGTCGGGGTTGCGCAAGACCAAGCCCGTGGCCACCAGCGGCAGCAGCACCTGCCCGCGCATGAGTTGAAACACGGATTCGTTGGCCGCCTCGCGCCAGCCGTACACCGTGCGCATGAAGTCGCGGATGCCGCGGGCCATGCCCTTGCGTTCGTCGCGGGCACTGGCCCAGGGGGTGTCCGGACCTATCCCGGCCAAGGCTAGCAGGGTCAGCCCCGCCAGCCTGCTGCGCAGCGGCGTGGGCAGCTCCAGGGCTTCCAGAATGCGCTGGGCTTCGGTGACGCGGGGATGATAGATTTCCATGGCTGGGCCTTGAAAGGCGGTGCAAGATTAGCGGCGGAAGCTGAAGCCCAGGAAATAGGTAGTGGGCGTGTCCTTGGTTAGGGCCAGGTTGATGCCCGTGTCGAGCTGCAGGTTCTCGCCCAGGCGCAGCACGGGCCCGCCGTTGAGCGTGGCGCTCCAGCCGCGGCCCCGGGTGTCCCAGGCCGTGGCAATCTCCACGAAGCCGCCCAGGGTCTTGTACAAATCGTGGCCCACGGTCAGCGTGGGGGCCAGCTCCAGGAAGTGCTCCCGGGCCTCGCCGTCGCGGTTGAGGGTGGCCTGAAACTGCGTGCCCAGGGTAAAATAGTGGGGCAGCTGCACCGAGAACGGGGTAACGATGCCGCCCTCCCAGGCCCCGTTGCCGCACTTGCGGCCCGTGGGCACCTTCACGAAGGGCATCAGGGCGAAAGCCATGGGACCGCCGTCGTTGCCCCACAGGTTGCGCTTGAGCCTCACGGTCACGTCGCCAAAGCCCGCCCGCCGGGTGCCGGCGTCACCCTCGCCCTCGGTCTGCACGGTATAGGATTCGACCACCACCTGCAGGTCCACGTTGTGGCTGAGCCCCATTTTCAGGTTGGCGTGGTTGAAGCCCAGTTCCTGCTGAGCCGACTGCTGCTCCACGAAGCGGGAACGACCCAGGCGCAGCACGTCGGTTTCCACCTGGAAGTGGCCGGCGTCAACCGAGTAAGCGCTTTCCGTGGCGTCGGGCCGGTCGGTGCTCAGCGGCCGCATTAGCGCCCGTGGCACGGGCTTGAACAGGGTGTAGACCCGCTTGCGGGCTCGCAGCGTGTCCACGCCGGCGGGGTCGGGGGCGGGCAGCCCGGTGGGGGCTTGCGCCAGCGCGGGCAGGCCGCTGGTCAGAAGCAGGCCTAGGCAGAGAAGTCGAAATGCACGCATAGAACACCGGAAAAAGAAGGCAAAGAGGGGGCAGCCGGGGACGGGTGCCCCAGAGAAATCAAACAGCAGCAGGCAATTAGCTTAGCCGAAGAAAGTCTGCACGAGCAGGTACACGTTCAGGGCGATGATGATGCCCGACACCGTCCACGCCGTGGCTTTGACCAGCGGCCCGTTGGCGAACACGCCCATTTTAAGCCGGCTGCTCGTGAAGAGCACCAGCGGCACCACGGCGAAGCTGAGCTGCAGCGAGAGGATGACTTGGCTGAGCACCAGCAGCTGGCCGGTGCCCTTCTCCCCGTAGATAAGCGTCACAATCAGAGCCGGCACCACGGCAATGCCGCGGGTGAGCAGGCGCCGCATCCAGGGCTTGAGCCGGAGGTTGAGGAAGCCCTCCATCACAATCTGCCCGGCCAGTGTGCCGGTGAGCGTGGAGTTCTGGCCGGCGGCCAGCAGGGCCACGGCGAAGAGCATGCTGGCGGCCCCGGCGCCGAGCACCGGCGTGAGCAGCTTGTGGGCGTCGTTGATGTCGGCCACGTTGTACATGCCCGTCTTGTGGAAGGTAGCAGCGGCCGTTACCAGAATAGCGGCATTGACGAAGAAAGCCAGAAACAAGGCCACCGTCGAGTCGATGGTGGCAAACTTGATGGCCATGCGCTTGCCGGGCTCGGTCTGCTCAATCTGCCGGGTTTGCACGATGCTGGAGTGCAGGTACAGGTTGTGGGGCATCACGGTGGCGCCCAGGATGCCGATGGCGATGTAGAGCATCTGCGGGTTGGTCACCACTTCGGGCCGGGGCACCAGCCCACCGAGCATGGCCATATAGTCGGGGTTCGAGACGATGATTTCGTACACGAAGCAGCCGAAAATGATGACGATGAGGCCGGCCACGATGCTTTCTATCACCCGAAAGCCCTTGTTCTGGAAGTAGAGCACCACCAGCACGTCGAGCACCGTGAGCACCACGCCCCACGTGAGGGGCAGACCAAAGAGCAGGTTCAGGGCGATGGCGGAGCCAATTACCTCGGCCAGGTCGCAGGCCGCGATGGCGATTTCGCAGAGCACCCAGAGCACCATGGCCACCGGCTTGGAGTAGTGGTCCCGGCAGGCCTGCGCCAGGTCGCGGCCCGTCACGATGCCCAGCTTGGCGGCCAGGTGCTGCAGCAGCATGGCGAACAAATTGGAAATTAAAATCACGGACAGCAGGGTGTAGCCGTAGCGGGAGCCGCCGGCAATGTCGGTGGCCCAGTTGCCGGGGTCCATGTAGCCCACGGCCACCATCAGGCCCGGCCCCCAGAAGGCAAACAGTTTGCGCCAGAACGAGGCGCTGGCCGGCGGCACCTTGATGGAAGCGTACACTTCGCGCAGCGAAGGCGCGTTGCGCGGCTTGCGCCAGCCGGGCTCCGCGGCTACTGGGGGCTGCAGGTCCGGCAGCGGCGCCGGGGGCACGAGTAATGTTTCCATAGCAGGAGGAGTAGGTTAAGGCCGCAAGGTAGGATATTTAGGATGCCCTAAAAATTTATTTAAGGTTCCCTAAATACTGTTTATGGCGTCGAATGGTTTGCCTCGCTACTTGGAAATCTTACATCATGGCTTTGCCATACTTACTATGAACAAAACTATCTGCTGTAGTAGGCAGTCATTCATGAAAGCCGGAGGAGTTTGACAACATCGAAATTCACCTTGTCCAGGCTACTTAGTGGGCCAGAAATTGCCAGTCCCAAACCGCTTAATATGTAGATGCACTGCTATTAAGGTGCTATGCTTAGTGTGACACTCTTTACGCAGGCATGTATAATCAGCTACACCATCTAAGGCTTAGCTCAATTATTTATAATCATTCCAGACAGAAATTATTCGTGTTATCTGTAATCATTCCAAATAAGATTCTACCTTTGCCTCGTCAACAACCCTAACGACAGGCTTCATGTCATTTAAACTCTTCCCTGTTGCGCTGCTTGCGCTCGCCTTTGGCTTTTCTTCCTGCGATAAAAACGAAACGGAAACGGCTCCCACCTTGCGTCCGAAGATGGACGCCAGCAGCCTGACCGCTTCCTCACGCTACACGGAGTCGTTCAAAGACGCCAGCGGTCAGTCGACGGTCGATTTGGGTACCGCGAACACGCGGCTGGACATGTTTACCGAGTTCAACACCTATATGTCGCAGGTGGCTGTAGCGCCGCCGGCAACTCCGGCTACGCTGGACGTGAACCGCCTCAACAGCTTGTACACCGGCAGCACCTTTACGGCACCGGCGCTCAACGCCTCCGGCCTGCAGCTGCGCAACGCCACGGCCGCTTCCTTCAGCGGCACGGATGCTGAACTGGTGCGTCGCTACGTCGACCAGCAGCTGGCCAAACTGGCCGTGGCCAGCCAGTCAGTCAACCAGGTTGCCACGCCCGGCTCGGCGGGCCGCCTGGGCCGCTATCTGGTCGATGAGAAGGGCGTAGAGGTCAACCAGGTTATTGCCAAGTCCCTTATCGGGGCGTTGCTGCTCGACCAGATTGACAACGTGCTGCTCACCGACAACGCGCTGAAAGCCAACAACAGCAAAGTGGTGGATGGCAAAGCTTACTCGGAACTGGAGCACAACTGGGACTTGGCCTATGGCTACCTGACCAGCAACGCCATCATGACCACGGACATTAACCTGACGCCCCGCGAACGGTTTCTGGCCGGCTACCTCAACGAAAAGAACGGTTCCGCCTCACCGGCTGTATACATGGCCTTGCTGAAGGGCCGCGCGGCTATCGTCAACAACGACGCGGCCGGCGTACAGGCCCAGGCAGCCATCATCCGCACCGAACTGGAAAAAACCATTGCCCTGTCGGCCGTCTCGTACCTGAGCAACTGGAAAGCGGCGGCGGACCCGGCTGTGAAAGCGCACGCCCTGGGCGAAGGGCTCGGCTTTATCTACTCGCTGCGCTTCTGCACCAAGTACGGCGCCACTGCAGCTTTTTCCGATGCCATTCTCAATCCGCTGACGGCTGGTACCAACGGGGCCTGGAGCCTGACCAATGCCCAGGCGGACGTGGCCATCAACGCCATCAAGACCAAGTTTAACCTACTGTAGTCCGGGGCCGCCTCACCAGCGGAACCGTTTGGCCAACCCGTCTGACAGCTCCGCTGCCAGGCGGGTTGGCCTTCGCTACGAAAATAGCATTCCATGAAAAAAACCCTTCTGTTCGCCCTGACCTTGCTGCTCCTTAGCGTGGGCATCTTCAGCTGCCAGAAAGACCCCGGTACCGATACGCCCGAGCCCGGCGCTGGTCCCGACCGCAAAGCCCTGCTCACGTACTGGGCCGACAGCCTGGTTAAGCCCGGCTACCAGCGTTTCAACACCAAGCTGACTACGCTCAAGGCCAAAACCACCGCCTTTACCGCCGCCCCCACGGCGGCAACACTGCTTGAGGCACGCCAGGCCTGGGCGTCCGCTTACGTGGAGTGGCAGAAGGTGGAGCTTTACGAGTTCGGACCCGCCGAGCAGGTCAGCCTGCGCAACCGCTTCAACATCTACCCGGCCGACGTGGCCGGCATCAACCGCAACATAAGCGCGGGAACCTACGACTTTGAGTTGTCCACGGCCATTCCCCAGCAGGGCTTTCCCGCCCTGGACTACCTGCTCAACGGCATCGCCACCAGCGACGCCGCCATCGCGCAACAGTACGCTACCTCGGCTGCGCACCGGCGCTACCTGACGGACGTGGTAGCCAAGATGGAGCAAACCTTCGGTACGGTCTACTCCCAGTGGAATGGCTCCTACCGCGACACCTTTGTGGGCAATACCGGCACCGACGCCAGTTCTTCGCTCTCGCGGGTGGTGAACGCCTACTCGCTGTACTTTGAGCGCTTCCTGCGGGCCGGTAAAATCGGCATCCCGGCCGGCACGATGAGCGGCACGCCGCTGCCCGAAAAGATGGAGGCCTACTACCACCGCGGCGCGCTGCCTCTGCAGCTGGCCACCACGGCCCACGCTACCGTGCAAGCTTTTTTCAACGGCCGCGCCGGGCAGCCCTCGCTGAAAAGCTACCTGGATGCCTTGGGCGCCAAAGACAGCCGCACGGGCCAGGGGCTGGCCGGCCTCATCAACACCCAGTTTGGCGTTTCCTTTCAGCAGCTCAGCTCCCTGGGCCCAGACCTGCACGCCACGTTTACCAGCCGCAACCCCGACGCCGTGGCGTCCTACAACGAGATGCAGAAGGCGGTGCGCCTGCTCAAGGTCGACATGACCTCGGCCCTGAGCGTCACGGTAACTTACGTGGACAACGACGGCGACTAATGCAGATCGCCCGGCTGCAACGCTACCTCCACGCCTACACCCCAGCCGCCCCGCTGGCTACGTTCCGGATGGCCTTTGGCCTACTGGTACTGGCCAGCGTGGTGCGTTTTTGGGCCAAGGGCTGGATAGCCGAGCTGTACCTGCAGCCCCGGTTCTTTTTCTCCTACTACGGCTTCGAGTGGGTGCGGCCGCTGGGCGTCTATACCTACGGGCTGTTTGCCTTCTGCGGGCTGTGCGCCCTGCTCATGGCCGTGGGCTATTGGTACCGCACGGCCGCGCTGGGGGTGTTTCTGAGCTTTACCTACATCGAGCTCATGGACAAAAGCACCTACCTGAACCATTACTATTTCGTGAGTTTGGCGGCGCTGCTGCTGGCGCTGCTGCCGGCCGGGCGCTACTTCGCTCTCGACACCCACCTCAACCCGGCCCGCTGGCGCAGCGAGGTGCCGCGCTGGACGGTGGACGCGCTGCGCCTGCTCATGGGCATCGTCTACGTGTACGCCGGGCTGGCCAAGCTCAACTCCGACTGGCTGCTGGAAGCCATGCCGCTGCGCATCTGGCTGCCGGCCAAAAACGACTTGCCCCTGATTGGCCCCCTGCTGGGGCAGGTGTGGGTGGCCTACGCCTTCAGCTGGTTTGGCGCGTTCTACGATTTGACGGTGCCCTTCTTTCTGCTCAACCGCCGTACCCGGCCCTGGGCCTACGCCACCGTGGTGGTGTTTCACGTGCTGACGGCGGTGCTCTTTCCCATCGGCATGTTTCCCTACGTGATGATGGTCGCCGCCCTGGTGTTCTTTCCCGCCGACTGGCACGAGCGGGTGCTGCAGCGCGTGCGCGGGCTGTTGCCCTTTTCCCCCACGGCCCCCTTGCTCTCCGCGCCGCTGCGCTACGGCCCGGCTCGCCGGCAGCTGCTGCTGCTGACCCTGGGCGTGTTCTTCGTGGTGCAGCTGGTCTTGCCCTTTCGCTACCTGCTTTATCCCCACGAGCTGTTCTGGACCGAGGAAGGGTACCGCTTCTCCTGGCGGGTGATGCTGATGGAGAAGATGGGCTACGTGCAGTTCAAGGTTGTGGACGGCGCGACGGGCCGCATCCGGCAGGTAGACAACCGCGCCCACCTGAGCGTGCTGCAGGAAAAGATGATGAGCACCCAGCCCGACATGCTGGTGCAGTTTGCCCACTACCTGCGCGACTACTACGCCGGCCAGGGAGTGACCAACCCCCAGGTGTACGCCGATGCCTACGTGAGCCTGAACGGGCGGCTGGGCAAAAGCTTTATCGACCCCACCGTGGATTTGGCCCGCGTCGAAGACGACCTGCGACCCAAGCCCTGGATTTTACCTTTCGACGATGAGATTACCGGTTTATAGCGCCGTGCTGGCGGTGAGTGTGCTTTCCGGCTTTACGGCCGTGGCCCAGCAGGTGAGCCTGCAGGGCCGCGTGCGGGAGGCGGGCACGGACCGCCCCGTGGTGGGCTGCGAGGTGTACGTGCGCGGCTCCCGCCAAATTGCCCGCACCGACTCGGCCGGCCTGTTCACGCTGGCCAGGCTGGCGCCCGGCCGGCAGCAGCTGCAGTTCTCGTCCATTGGACACGAGCCCTTCAAAGCCGTGGTTGAGGTCACTGCGGACGGCAGCGTGCAGGAGTTTACGCTGACCCGGCGCGAGCGGCAGCTCCAGGAGGTGGTGGTGGCGGCGCCCCAGTCGCGCTTCGGGCAGCAGCGCCTGCGCGAGGTGGAGGGCACGGCCATCTTCGCGGCCAAGAAAACCGAAGTCATCGTGCCCGACAACCTGGTGGCCAACCTGGCCACCAACAACGCCCGGCAGGTGTATTCGCGGGTGGCGGGGCTCAACATCTGGGAAAGCGACCAGGGCGGACTGCAACTGAGCATCGGGGGCCGCGGCCTGGACCCCAACCGCACCAGCAACTTCAACGTGCGGCAGAACGGCTACGACATCTCGGCCGACGCGCTGGGCTACCCCGAAAGCTACTACACGCCACCCGTGGAGGCCGTCAAGCGCATCCAGCTCGTACGCGGGGCCGCCTCGCTGCAGTACGGCACCCAGTTCGGCGGGCTGCTCAACTTCGAGCTGCGCGCGCCTGAGCCCGACAAGACCGTGGCGGTGGTGTCGCGGCAAACGGCGGGCTCGTTCGGCTTTTTCAACTCGTTCAACAGCGTTAGCGGCACGGTCAAGAAGCTGAGCTACTACGCCTTTGCCCAGTACAAGCGCGGCGACGGGTGGCGGCCCAACTCCGGCTTTGTCAGCAAAACTGCCTACGCCGACCTGCGCTACCAGTTCACGGAGAACTTCAAGGTCGGGGCCCAGGTCACGCACATGGACTACCTGGCCCAGCAGCCCGGGGGGCTCAGCGACCGGCAGTTTGCCGACAACCCGCGGCAAAGCAACCGGGCGCGCAACTGGTTTGAAGTCGATTGGAACCTGTTTAACCTCTCGGCCGACTGGAAGCTGAGCCCCCGGTCCAACCTGAATGTGACGACGTTCGGACTGCTGGCCTCGCGCAATGCCCTGGGCTTCCGGACCAACTTCGTGGAGCGGGCCGATGCCGACACCCAGCAGCGGGAGCTTATCACCGGCGACTTTCGCAACGTGGGCGCCGAAGCCCGCTACCTGACCCGCTACGGCCTGGGCGAAACCGCGAGCGGGGTATTGCTGGTGGGCACGCGCCTTTACCGCGGCTACAACCACAGCCTCCAGGGCGCCGGCCCGGCCGGCCGCCGGGCGGAATTTCGGTTCGAGGAGCCAGCGGCGGGGTTGAACGCGCCGTCGGCCTCGTCGGATTACCGCTTCCCGAACTACAACGCGGCCGTCTTTGCCGAGAACATCTTCTACTTTGGTGAGCATTTCTCGCTCACCCCCGGCGTGCGTGTGGAGTACATTCGTACCCGCGCCGACGGCTCCTACCAGACGGTGTCACGGGATTTGGCCGGCAACATCACCGACGTTCGAACCACCGACGAGCAGCGCACCAGCCCCCGCTCCTTCGTTATTGGCGGACTGGGGGCCTCTTACAAGCCGGTGGAGCAGCGCGAGTTCTACGCCAACGTGTCGCAGAACTACCGCTCCATCACCTTCGGCGACATGCAGATTGTCAACAACTCGCTCGTCATCAACCCCAATTTGCAGGACGAGCGCGGCTACTCCGCCGACCTGGGCTTGCGCGGCGAGCAGGGACAGTGGCTGACGTATGACGTGAGCTTGTTTGCCCTGGGTTATAACAACCGCATCGGCGAGGTGGGCACCTACGACCGGTTTGACCGCCCGTTCCGCTACCGCGACAACATCGGCCGGGCCCTGATTCTGGGCGTGGAGTCCTATGCCGAAGCCGACGTGCTGCGGGTGCTGCGTCCGAGCGCCGAGCCCGGTCGCTGGCGCTGGTCTACCTTCGGCAACGTGTCGGTGATTCGCAGCCGTTACACCCGGAGTCAGAACCAGGAAGTGGTGGGCAAGCAAGTGGAGTTTGTCCCCAACCTCAACCTGAAGGCCGGCATGCAGGGCGGCTTTGGCCCGGTGAAGGCATCGGTGCAGTTTACCTACCTCTCCGACCAGTTCTCGGAAGCCACCAACGCTCCCAATAGCCCGAACGATGCCCGCCCGGACCCCAGTCTGGCAGTCGTTGGCTTGGTACCGGCCTACCAGCTACTCGACGCCTCCGTGTCGTGGGAGCGGCGCTGGCTGAAACTGGAAGGCAGCGTGAATAACCTGACCGATACCCGCTACTTTACGCGCCGCGCCACGGGCTACCCCGGCCCCGGCATCCTGCCCTCGGATGGCCGCAGCTACTTTCTGACGGTGGCGGTCAAATGGTAGTGACGGACTAGCTTTAGCGCCATGCAAACGAAACAATCCCTTCCCCAATACGAACAGTTGCTGCGGGCCTGGCCGCAGCTGCGGGGTCACTTCCTGGGCCGTGCGCAGATTGCGGAAGCCGAGCTACAGGCCTTCTTTGACCGGGTCCTGCCCGCCCTGACGCCCGAGGTGTGGCCTGCTATCCGGCAGGGGCTGGTGCGCAGCCAGCTGCTGCATCTGGTAGCACCCGGCTTGGTGGCGTTTGGCGGTGCCCCAGCCCCAGCAGCATTTAAGCCCGAGGTGGCGCCGCAACATGTTGCGTTGTGGCAGCTGCTGCAAGCCCGGTTAGTCCTGCCACTTGGCAGCCTCTGGTCCACGCAGTGGTTGCGGCCAGCGTTGCCCGAGATTCCGGCGCGGCTGGTAGTGGAAGTCAATTGGGCCGAACTGCAATGGGCCACGCGGCTTATCCGTGATTCCGCCGAATTTCAGCTAACCGATGAAAGTAGCCCAGTAGATTCTGATGGCCGGGAATTTGTGCTGCTGCGGCCCGTGCAACGGGCTTCTCTCGTGCGCCGGGTGGCCGGCGTGACGACGGCGCGCCTGGAAAAGATGCTCGTAGACGTCGCCGAAACGCCCGGCTTGGTGCCTTCGGATGAAGCGTTGGTCCGGGCCGTTGCCGTGCTGGGCATGCGCTACCACCTGCACTCCGACCACCTGTTGCAATACGCCGCTCGCCGCAACGCGAGTCCTCGGTGGGAAGCCCTATTGGCCACTGCCGCGTAAGTCATGTGGATGCTGGCTTACCGCGTCCCAAGAACCAATCCAAATCGGATAGTTGACACGTAGTATAATTGGGCATCTTGCTCACCTTCTTGCTCACCTTCTTGCTCACCTCCCCGCCTTGGTCCGCTCCTACTTGGTTCTGCTTCTGCTACTGAACTACCTGCTGGTAGTGGGTGCTGGCTTGGTAGCACAGCCAGACCATGAGCCGGAGCGACCTTTTGCGTATGTGCACAGCCCGGACTGCCAAGTGAAAAACTGGTTGAAGGTAGGCTGTTTTGATGATTGCAACGGGGTGCAGTACCAGATGAAAAAGCAGGGGGAGCGACCGAGCCTAGTGGCGCTGCTGTCCACCCTGAAAGCAGTGGATGTGCATTGCCTGCCTCAATTTAAGGAACTGGTGGCTCCGGCCAGGTTTACGCGGCTTGTCGTCCCGGCCCGGAGCCGGGTGACGGGTGTGCCCGTGGGGCACCGGGGGCAGGTAGAATGGCCGCCTTGTTGGGGATAAGTCTTCTGTGGGTCTAAGGGGATAGCCAGCTGCCTATTAAGGAGCGGTCATTACCGTTTGCCCAAGGCCGGACTGCGGGGCCTTTGTGCCTCGTAACGGTTCCAATCAGGGGTTCTTTTCTCAACTTGCCGCATGTTGTGCTCTCGCCGGGCTTCCCGCGAGGCCCACCCGTGCGCTTCTCACTTGCACTTACCGGATGCCAAACTTTTCCTCGTTCGTTTCGCTGCGCCTGCCCCTAAGCCGGGCCGCGCTGCTTCTGTTTTTGCTCTTTCTGACCGTGGGGCGCGCGGGTGCCCAAGGCACTGCCACCCTGCGCGGCACGGTCACCGACTCCCTTTCCGGGCAGCCCCTGCCCGGGGTGAGCGTGGGCCTGGAAGGCCAGCCCGGCGGTACGGCCACCGACGCGCTGGGTCTGTTCAAGCTAACCAACTTGGCCGCCGGTACTTACCGGCTGCGCGTGGGCGCCCTGGGTTACCGGGGGCAGACCCTGCCGGTCACGCTGGCGGCGGGCGAAACCCGGACCCTTTCCCTGCCGCTGCCCACGGTGGTGCTCCGTCTGAGCGAAGTGACCGTGAGCCAGCCCCGCGACCCCAACCAGAGCCTGGCGGCCATCAGCCAGATTGACAAAGTGCTGCGGCCCGTGAACTCGGCCCAGGACCTGCTGCAGCTGGTGCCGGGCCTGTTCATTGCCCAGCACGCGGGCGGCGGCAAGGCCGAGCAGATTTTCCTGCGCGGCTTCGACGTGGACCACGGCACCGACTTCGCCGTGAGCATCGACGGCCTGCCGGTGAACATGCCCAGCCACGGCCACGGCTACGCCGACTTTCACTTCGTGATACCCGAAACGGTGGAGCAGCTCAAGGTCTACAAAGGGCCCTACACGGCGCGCTTCGGTGACTTTGCCACGGCCGGGGCGGGCGAGTTTCTGACCAAAACCCGCCTCGACGCCAGCCAGGTGAAAGTGGAAGTGGGCCAGTTCGACACCTACCGCGGCGTGGTCCTGCTCGACCTGCTGGGCAACGACAAGCGGCACTTGTTCTCCAAAAAGCCCGAAAGTGCCTACGTGGCGGCCGAATACATCTACACCAACGCCTACTTCGACCAGCCCCAGAACTTCAAGCGCTTCAACGGGCTGGCCAAGTACACCGGGCAGCTTTCGGACCGGACCTCGCTTACGCTGCTGGGCTCGCACTTCACCTCGAACTGGAACGCCAGCGGCCAGATTCCCGACCGGGGCGTGGAGCAGGGCATCATCTCGCGCTACGGCAGCATCGACCCGAGCGAGGGCGGGCAGACCGACCGCACCAACGCCTCGGTTATTCTCACTACGGGGCTGCCCGGCGACGCCGTGCTGCGCCAGCAGGCCTACTACTCGCGCTACAACTTCGGCCTGCATTCCAACTTCACGTTCTACCTCAACAACCCCGTGGACGGCGACGGCATCTACCAGACCGACAACCGCGACATCTACGGCTACACCGGCACCTACGAGCGCGAAACCCGGCTCGGGGCCCGCACCCTGCGCACCACGCTGGGCGTGGGCACGCGCATCGATGCCACCGACGTGACCCTGTTCAGCGCCGTGCAGCGCGTGGTGACCGACACCACCGTGAGCGGGCGCGTGAACCTGCAGAATTTTAACGCCTACCTCGACGAAACCCTGAACCTCACCGAGCGCCTGACCCTGAACGCGGCGTTGCGGCTGGACGTGTTCCGCTTCCGCTACCGCGACCAGCGCGACGCCGGCATTTCCGGGCGCACGGCCGCGGCCCGCGTATCGCCCAAGCTCAACCTCTACTACCAGCTCGGCGAGGGCGCGCAACTGTTCGTGCGCTCGGGCTTTGGCTTTCACTCCAACGACGCCCGCGCCGTGGTGCGCGACCCCGAGGCCAGCATTCTGCCCCGGGCCATCGGCTACGAGGCGGGCAGCACCTTCAAGCCCGTGCCCAGCCTGGTGGTGAACGTGGCCGCCTGGGCCCTGCACCTGCAGGACGAGCTGGTGTACGTGGGCGACGAGGGCGTGACGGAGAGCACGGGCCCCACCCGCCGGTTCGGTCTGGACCTGGCCGCCCGCTACCAGCTCACCACGCGCCTGTTTGCCGACCTGGACGTGAACTACAACCGCGGCCGGCAGGTGGACGCCCCCAAGGGGGCCAACTTCATTCCCCTGGCGCCCAGCCTCACCAGCATCGCCGGACTAACCTACAAGGCGGGCAAGGGCCTGAACGCCGGCCTGCGCTACCGCTACATCGACGACCGGCCCGCCAACGACGACGGCAGCATCACGGCCCGCGGCTACTTCCTGCTCGACGCGGTGGCCAACTACACCACCAAACGCTTTCAGGTCGGGGCCACCGCCGAAAACCTGCTCAACGTGGAGTGGAACCAGGCCCAGTTCGCCACGGAAACCCGGCTGCGCACCGAGCCCCTGGGCTCGTCGGTGGACGAGCTGCACTTCACCCCCGGCACGCCCTTTTTTCTGAAGCTCAACGCCAGCGTGTTCTTTTAGCCCCGGGCAGGGGCACTACGGCGCGGAACCCCGGGCTGCTTACCATCAAGAGCCGGCTCCTCCTGATTAGGAGCCGGCTCTTGATGGTAAGCCAGGCCCCGCTGGCACGGAGCAGTGGCTGTTCGAGGCCGGGTAGGTGCGGGGCCCGCGTGCGGGTGGCGTGGTTGAATTCGCGGTATCGGGAACCAGGGCATGATGCCGAAAAACGAGTCGGTAGTCAGCGCCCCGTTACTGCTTGCGGAATATCTTCTTGAAGAGGAGTACCAGTTTCTCGACCACGAACCCAATCAGCAATCCGCCCACCGCACAGGCCGAGGCCTTGGCCAGCCAGGCCACGATTGGGAGATGGGCCAGGGATTGTTGTAGGTTGTCCAGCAGATGACTGGTAAACGGGATGCCGTGGGCGATGATTTCGGCCCCCACCCAGAGCATGGCGGCCGTGCCCACGTAACTCAGGATGCTCAGGAAGCGCGGCATGAACTGCACGATGCCGCGCCCCAGCTTTTGCGCCGCGGGGTGGTACTTGTCCTGGGCCAGGTGCACGCCGAAATCGTCGGCTTTCACAATCAGTCCCACGAAGCCATACACGGCCACGGTGATAAAAATCGCCACCGCCACCATCACCACAATCTGGTTGACGACCGTCTGCCCGGTGACCTGGCTGTAGGCAATGGCCATGATTTCAGCCGACAGGATGATGTCGGTGCGCACGGCCCCCGCCACGCGCTGCTGTTCCAGCTCCTCGGGCGTAATCTGTTCCAGCTGCTCGCTTTCCGCAGCCACCGCGGCAGGTTTGCTGAATAGGGAATGCACCTTCTCGTACCCTTCGAAGCACAGATACGCCCCGCCGAGCATCAGAATGGGCGTAATGGCCCAGGGCGCAAAGTAGCCGAGCAGCAAGGCCGCCGGCGTGAGGATAAACAGTTTGTTGATGAGGGACTTTTTCGCAATCTGAAAAATGATGGCCAGCTCCCGGGAGGGGTCCAGGCCCACGACGTACTTGGGCGTCACCGCCGTGTCGTCGATGACAATGCCGGAAACCTTGCCGGTGGTTTTGGCGACTTGGGCCGGCACATCATCTAAACTGGCCGCGCTGGCTTTTACTAAGGCGGAAACGTCATCTAAGAGCGCAAAAAGACCTGATGCCATGAGTTATGTGTTCGTTACTTGAATCTCGTTTTCAGTGGGCTGTACATTGCTGCTTTGCTCGGCTTGCCAGCAAGCTATAGTTGTTTCGCTAGCGGTACAGACACTTCCCGGGCCGGGTGTAGTAGCTCCAAATCAGTTCGGCGGGCGGCTACCCTGCCCCGGGCCTCCTGCCCGCCGGGGAACTTACGTGGTTTGCGGGTTGGGGGCTGTCTTTGAAGTAGGCACCATTGCATCCAGTCGTGCTTGTTGCCCGCGGGAAGGAAGTATAGAAGTAATCCTCACGTGCTGCTTTGCCACTGTCATACACCAGTTCACGGACGGGAAGCTAATGTAATCTTTACGTGTCATTAACTGCCAAAACGGGGGTTAATGGCACGTAAAGATTACATTAATGGGGATTTGATTCGCTTGCAAATGCCCCGGTTAACGTTATCTTTACGTGTCATTAAGTGGGTAAAAGGCAGTTAATGCCACGTAAACGCATCATTATGGACTGGTACGCTTTGTCAGACGTGGCCGCAGTCAGGGAAATCGGCCGGAACCTGCAGCTTATGCGGCTGAATCAGGATATTTCCCAGCAGGAGCTGTCGGTTCAAACGGGCCTGAGCCGCTTCACCATCAGCCAGGTCGAAAACGGCCGGCCGGCCTCCACGCTCACGCTGGTGCAGCTGTTGCGCGCGTTGGGGCGGCTCGACGTGCTGGAAGTGCTGGAGGAGTCGGCCACCATCAGCCCCTTACAAGCGGCGCGCCTGGCACGCCAGCAGCGGCAGCGGGCCAGCCGCCGGGACGAGGACGCTTTAACAACCGAATTATGAGTGCGCTGATAACGGCCACGGTTTCCATTTGGGGCAAGCCCGTCGGGGCGGTGCTGTGGGACGAGAAACGGCGCCTGGGCGTTTTTGAGTACGAGCCAGCCTTTGTTCGCACGGGACTGGAACTGGCGCCGATTATCATGCCGCTGCCCGTGGGGCGTAAGTCGCGGAATTATGACTTTGCCACGCTTAACCGCGACACCTACCAGGGTCTGCCCGGCCTGCTGGCCGACAGCTTGCCCGACCGGTACGGGCGCCAGCTTATCGACGCCTGGCTGGCCGCCAAGGGGCGGGATGCGGCGTCCTTTACGCCCGTGGAGCATTTGTGCTACCTCGGCCACCGGGGTATGGGCGCGCTAGTGTACGAACCGGCCTCGCAGCCGGCGCTGGAAAAAGGCGCCTCGCTGGAAGTAGGCGAACTCGTCAAGTTTGCCCGGCAGGTGCTGACCAACCGGAAAGGCCTGCACACGTCGCTGGCCACCAACGCCGCCGAGGGCCTCGCGGAAATCATCAGCGTGGGCACTTCCGCCGGCGGCGCCCGGGCCAAGGCCGTGATTGCCTATAACGCCGACACCAAGGAAGTCCGTTCGGGGCAGGTGGACGCTCCCGAGGGCTTCGAGCACTGGCTGCTCAAACTCGACGGGGTGACCAACGCCAGCCTGGGCGACCCGGCCGGCTACGGGCGCATCGAGTACGCCTACCACCTGATGGCCCGGCAGGCGGGCCTGCAGATGACCGATTGCCAGTTGCTGGAAGAGAACGGCCGGGCGCACTTCATGACCCGGCGGTTCGACCGGGTAGATGGCAGCCAGCGGCTGCACATGCAAACGCTCTGCGGATTGGCGCACTTTGACTACAACAAGCCCGGGCTCTATACTTACGAGCAGGCCTTTCAGGTCATGCGCAAGCTCCAGTTGCCGCACCCGGCCGTGGAGGAGCTCTACCGGCGCATGGTGTTCAACGTGGTAGCGCGCAACCAGGACGACCACACCAAGAACATCTCCTTCCTGATGAACCCGGCCGGGGTGTGGAGTCTGGCTCCGGCCTACGACGTAACGTATGCCTACAACCCCGCGGGCGAATGGTCCAGCCACCACCAGATGTCGCTGGCGGGCAAGGTCGATGATTTTACGGAGGAGGATTTCCTGCAGCTGGCTAAGAACGTGCAGGTGAAAAAACCCCAGGAGATAATCCAGCGGGTGGTTGATGCGGTCGCCAGCTGGCCCACGTTTGCGGCCGAGGCGGAAGTGCCGAAAAAGCAGCAACAGGCTATTGCCAAGACCCACCGCTTGCAACTCTTTAACGGCTTTGCTCAGTTAAGCTCTTCGGCATCATAGAAGCTCGGTAGTTATTTTCTGAAGATGCCCGAGCAAGGACCGGGCAGGCACGCATCCCTTCCCGCTAACGGGCTCAGTGGGCTGAGTGCTGTACGCACAAGTCAGCTTTCAAATGCTTCGGAAACGCACTGCGGGGCATTCGTGCGTCATGGCACTGGGCTCAGCAAAAACACTAGGGCCAAAGACCAGCCCACCACCCGGCACTTGTTATGCCATCGTTTTCGCGTGTTGTACAGCAAATGAGGCAAAACTTCCGAAATAGAGAAGGGAGTCTATTTACGTGACAACTCTCAATTACTTAGCTCTCGTAAAAGTCGGGATAACAGGTTTCCTGTTGCCCCAACTTTTTTCTTCGTTACTTACCTTTCAATGGAGAGAGGCCCTCCTGGTGCAAGGTCTTGAGAACAAGTTTTTCACCCCAAACCCTCGTTATTATGTCTATCAAACCCGGACCAAAACCGAACAAGCAAGATGGCACCCCCGACGAAAGAAGGCGGGTTAGGCCGGAAAACGCCCCGAAGCATCCCGATTTGAAGCCTCACGAGCATAAGAAAGGCAAGTAGCAGGGGCACATCGGCAATCCGGTTAAAGCCCAATTATAAGGTTTCGACGCCCACCCTTTTCCGTCCACCATTTAAGAGCCCTGGCACCAATTCCTCAAAGGTTGGTGCCAGGGCTCTTGGCTTTTTGACTTTCGGGATGCCGACGTAATCCGCAAGAGCCGCCGCACGGCCAGCGTGTACTTCACCGACGGGGATACGCTGATGAAGTACCTGAATGAGAAAGACCAAGTGCAGGCGCGGGGCCTGGCCGAGGCGTTGCAGGTTGGCCCCTACCGCCCGGACCCGGACAGCCCCCATATGTATAGCCAGAACGTAGCGCTCTACCAGCGGCAGCGGGAATTGAGGGCCGAGCAGGTACAGGTAGCCCAGCCGGCCGAGTTTGGCGAAGGCCATACCCGTAACAATGTGCATTGGGGTGAGGGCGTCGGCAAGCAGGTCTTTATTGCCATTCCGCGTGACCAGCTGCTGGGCGGTGAGACTCCTTTGCTGAAGCCGAGCGGCATCATGCCGTGCATTGACCGGGAGCACCGCCTGGATTGGGTGAAGCAGGCCGAGCAGCAGCAGCAGCCCGACCAGGGCGTGAAAGAAGCCGTGGCCCGGGTCTTTGAGAGCCGCGTGGAGCACCTGCTGAAAGGCACTCTGGAGCGGCAGCAGCGCGGCCGGGAAATTGCCGAGTTGCTGAAGGTTCGCCGCTCCTTTGCTACGCCGGCCCTCGACCACCCCAGCTTGAAAAAGCTACCCACTCTCCCACTTCCTTCCATTACTTCCCCAGCAGGCAAACAGCGCCACCGAGGCCCCCGTTTCTAGCCCAGTTACGTATCTTGTAGTATGGAAAAGACCCCGTATTTCTCCGAAAACGAGCGAACCGAGCAGCAGCGCCGCGATGTGGTAAAGTTCGCCGTGGGGGTGTCCCTGAGCCAGAACCGGCACCCGTCGGCGCAACTCGTGGCGTTGCAGAACCGCTACATTGCCGGGGTGATTGACCTGGAGCAGTTGTCGGCCGTCCTTGATGCGGAGTACGCCCCCGCACCAGGCCCCGACCCCATGGCTAAGTACACGCCCGGCGAAGGACCCCAGGTTGAACCAGCGCACGAGTACAGCCCGTATTTGCACTTTGAGGAACGCATCGTTAGCCTCTAAGCACTCACCCTATCGAGCCTGGCCCCTTGCCGGGTTTTATGTGCTCTTTCCAGCCATAGGTTTCCAAGTATTTTCCCACCGAAAGCCATTCTACATCCCGATGCCAGACTACCAACCCGGAGATATCTGCAAATTCACTACTCCCGAGCAAGAAGCCCGTCATCCATTCGCAGTGATTGGAAAGCATGATAGCGACAACTATTTGGGATGCATGATTACGCATGGAGACCCCAGGATTTGGGTGGACAACATGCCAATGAGGCCCAGCTATTTTGTCGAGCGGGATGAGAACGGAAACGCTCATGAAGTCTTCTATTCCATAGAAAATGGCATTGGTTCACACTTTCTCAAGGTTGGCTTAGAAAAATGTACCGGCCTCGATGTGTATCGAGCCGGCCGACTAACGGAAGAAGGCCTTAGGGAGCTAACTGAAACCGTCAAAAAGACTGCCCCCGAGCTTTGGGAGGTGTACGTGCTATACTCTAGGGCTCAAAAGGAGCACAACATTCGAGTGGCTAAGAGCAAGGCTAGAAAGCTGAGAGAGAATAGGTAAGCACGCGAAGGGGAAGATGCCCGACAACCTGTGACCGGTTCGCGGAATCCGAAGGCAGGCCTGTATCTACCTCTTCAGTATGTCACCCATGAATCAGACAGTGAAGTAGAATGGCTGGCCACCTTCCAGTTCTATAGAATCAAGGTAGCCTAGCGGGAGCGGACAGGGAGAAGTACTATCTTCCTCTATCTATACCAGCCGAGAAACCAACGGACGGCCAACCGGCCTCCACGCGCCCGCACCGGGGGTAGGCCTTATCATGGAAAGGCAATCTGAGTAAGCTAAAAGCGCCCCGAACGACTGATACTCTTTAACAGCTGGTTCTGCAGCAGCTGGTCCCGATAGGCTCCTTCCACTGCCTGCCGCGCGGGGCCAGGCCGGCCCGCTTCGTGGATGAGGCGGTCGGCCTCCTGCCGCAGTTGCAGGGCTTTCACCATGTTGTCATTGGCCTGTCCCATGGCCCGGAGGCGCTCGGCCTCCGTCATGGAGTACCGTCCGGGGTTCTTCAGCGTGGCCATGAGCTCGACGCTTTGGGCCGTCATCTCGTCGGCAATCTTCTGGTAGTTGAAAGCCGTTTCAACGTTCTTTTTCTTGAGCACCTCCTCGTAAGCATAGGCCGACGCAAAAGCCTCTTCGCGCATGTTTTTATAGTCGCGGTAGGTGAAAGACTGACCCCCATTGCGGCCAATATCCAGCCCGGAGAAGGCCCGGTAAACGATTTCCACGTCCTGCTCCGTGCGGCCCTGCAAGGCCTGCCGGAGCCGGCGGGCCTTGCTCACCTGCGGCATGTAGTCCGCCTGAGCACCGGTGTTCATGGCCATTGCCCGCCCAAACAGCTCCAGCGGGTTGGCAAAGCGCAGGTCTTTCACCGACTGCACCTTGCGCAGGTCGGCCTGAATCTGCTGCTGAAGCATAAGCGTCTGGCCCGTGATGTTCTTGACTTCGCCGGTGATGTCGCGGGTAACGCCCGCAATCTGCCGGGCATCCTTGATGACCTGATAGTTCTTGATGGTCTCGGTCCACTGCTTAAGCTGCTTGGCAAACTGGCCGATGTGAATCCCCATGTGCGGAGGGTCGTTGACGACCATCTGAGCCGAGGCGAAGTAGGAGGTGGTGCCGGCCAGAACGGCTACCATCACGACAAACAATCCCTTTTTCATGGCTTAAGAGCTAAAATGAAGTTTAGTTGTTGGCCGTCGGCGCGCTGGCATCCGTCGCACCCGTGGTGATGAGCACGGGGTAGCCATCGGGCAGACGCACGTCGCGTAGCTTCTGACGGGGTGTCGACGCCCGGCCCACCATCGCGGCCGCCACCCGGCCCCCAACGCCCACTACCGAATTAGCAGCCGAGGCCGAGCGGTCAATAGCCAGGCCGACTTCCTGGGCGCCGATGGTACGGGCATCGTTGAGGGGATTGTCACCGGCCGGCAGGGGCTGGCGCTTCTGCGGGTCTATCATCAACCCAGGCAAGTAATGGTAGTCGTAGATGTCGGCGGCTACGCGGGTGGGGCCCAGCCGGGAGATGCGGATGGCCACGTGATTGGTCTCCACACTGGCCACGCCGGCAAACACCAGGTTTTTAGGAAAGGTCTGCCCGCTGATAACGGCATCTTCGACCAAGCGCAGCAGCACGACGGAACCGGTCCGAATCTTCTGCTCCCCGTTGATAACGGCCTTGTAGAAAATGTCCGGCAGCAGCTGCGCCTGGTTATCGGGAGCATACCGGAAGTTGCCGGCTTTAATGGTGCCGAAAGCATCGTATCCCGAAGCATTGCTTGCCGCGGCACTTGCTGCCCCGCCGGCCCGCAGGGCAGCCCGCCGGTCGAAGTAGCGTCGCCCGGTCATCTGTTCGTAGGAGGCGCGGGAGGCGGCAGGGGCCGCGTCGAGCATGTCCAGCACGTCGTCGTTTTGCTCGTAGGGCACCCCGTCGGGTGCCGTGCGGGGCCGGGCTCCGGTCCGCAAGCGCCGACGCGGGTCTGCACTGGCACTGCTACCCCGGTAACTGGCTTGCACCACCGGTATGCGTACGGCGCGGTAGGCACCGGTCTGCGCATCCACCGCCGTTACTTCCGTGGAATCAGGGGGCGGTAGCGCAGCGCGGTTGGCAGCGGCACGGGCCTGCCGCTCCGCGGCGGCCAAGGCCGTGCGGCGGCGCAGGGCGGCCTGCCCCACCGTATCGACCGCCATACCGCCAGCGAGCTGGTCGGGCGAGGGAACGGTGCCCGGCAGCAGCACCCCGGCCTGCCGTGCGGCCGCCTGCTTTTGCTCCAGCACATCCGTAGGCGCCGGGGCCGCTTCGGGCGTGGCCGGTGCAATCGTGGGCTCCAGATTTTGGGAGGTGGCCGCCACGGGGCTGGCCTGCTGGGCTACTTCCTGGGAAAGGGAGCGGGCGTAGAAAAACAGCGTCACCGCCGTCAGCAGGCCGATACCGACCAGCAGGGGCAACCAGTGCCGGCGGGCCAGCTCCCCCATCGAGGGGCGGGGCGTAGCGGGAGTAGCAGGTGCAGAAGCAGAGCCGGAAGCCGGCTGCGATTCAGTAGTGGAGTTGTCGCCGGCAGGATACACCGGCTGCATGTTGTGCTCGGACATGGGGGAAAGGATTAAATGGCAGCAGCCGTGTTGATGACTTTGCTCGGTACTTTCAGCACCAGCACCCGGGCCCCGAACTTCTCGCGGAGCGTGATTTCGAGGTGGCCCCGGTCGGTGGCCGCGTACAGCGGCACGGCGTAGAGCAGGTAGCCCGTGGCCCGGGCGGGGATGGTCTGGCTTTCGGCCCCGCCGGCAGGCGCCAGGGGCCGCCGGGCCTCGTTCTTTTTCTTGCCCAGAAACTTCTTGCGCGCGTTTTCCACCAGCTCGAAGTCGGTGAAGTCCACGGCGTAGTCAATGGTGGTGGTATTGCGCAGCTTCAGGCGCAGGTAGGTAAAGTCTTTGTCATTGCGCACGTTGGCCAGCGAGAGCACCAGGTCGTTGTCGGCCGTGCGCAGCCCGCTGGTATCGGCGTGCTTGGCGGTAGCCAGCTTGGCCAGGCGGGCCTCGGCCAGCTCCCGCTTTTCGTGGCCCTGGTCCAGGGCGAGCGCGTCGTCGACGCCGGCACCGTTGCGGGCCTTCCCACCAGCACTGACGCCCAGGGCCCCGCCGTCCTGAAAGTCGTAGAGCTGCAGCACCGGCCGGTGGGTGTACATCAGGTGTCCCATCCAATAGCGCGAGCCGTAGCGCACCAGAATGGGCGTGGGCGGCGGGTTGCGGCGCTTGGCCCGCACGAAGACGGCGTTGCTCTCAATCTTAACCAGGTAGTGTGGTGCCTGACCCACGTCGACCAGCGACACCGGCCCCGGAAAGACCAGGTACGTGGTGGAGGAGTCAGAAACGGCTATTTCCAGTTGCATTTTCGGCGCCACGTTCGCCGGATGCGGGGTCTGCACGCCGGCAGAACGTGTAGCAGTCGAAGCGAGGGTCTGCGCTTGTAATGTGACGGGTAACAGCGCCAGCAGCGCACAGGAAGCGAAGGAAAAGGGGAAACGCATAAGAAGTAGATGGAGGTAGCTTACTGAGCAGGTTGAGCCGCGGGGGCGGGCGTCGTCGGGGCTGGTTGCGTGAGGGGCACGCCGGCGGCTTCGGCTTCTTCGCGCAGCTTGCGCTGGCGGGCCTGCTCCTGGTCGCGCAGCTGGTCCTTTTCCTGCTGGGTGACGGGCGGGTTGTAGGCAATGAAGTCGAAGTCGGTGATGAGCAGCCCGAAGGGGTTGGCGTCGGAGCGGTCGGTTTCCACCAGGGCAAACTTGGCCCCCAGCGGCTTGCTCTGGCTTTGCTGGTCGCCGATAAACACCGTCTGCTTGATGTAGGCGCGGCCGGTGATGGGCCGGTGGTTCATGTCCAGGTGGATGCTGTCCACGGTCACGGCCTGGCGGGCGCCGTAGCGGATGTAATTCTGCAGCACCTGCCCGCGCTGGAAGCTCTCGAACAGAAAACGGCCGCCGCGCTCCTCAATCAGGGGCAGGCCCGCGTCAAGGTTGTGCTTGAAAGAGTACTGGTCGTGACCGAACATGGTCAGCAGAAACGTGCGGACCAGGTTGCGGGCCTCGAAAGAGGTGTGCCCCGTGCCGCGGCCCATCTGAGCTGAGAAGGAGCCGGTATCACTGACCACGTACACGCGCTGGCCGGTGGATTCGTAGGCGCGGTAGAGCAGCGCGCCGGAAGCTACCGTCACCACGCCCAGCAAGGCCAGCGCGGAGAGCGCCATCGTGCGCATCGTGATGAAAGTTTTGTTCAGGTCTTGGACTGAGTTCATGGGTAAGTCGAAGAAGTTGGAGGATGAAAGGGGCTTCGCCACTCGGCACTTTTTGCCCCACTGCCCCCTTAGAGGGGCAGGTAGACCATTTTGCGCGGGTCTGGCAGCCCCAATGGGTTTTGGTAGGGATAGAGGATTAGGCTTGGCTGCTGACTAGCGTTTGGGGTTGTTGCATAAGCGTACAGAACACCTCGAACAGTCACTCCCTGACCAGGCTTTACAAGTGTTTGAGCCTGCTGTGATTTCCCGGGAATGGCGGCTCCAGGCTCCAGTAGGGCGAAAGTGCCCAGCGTATCAGGTGCTGCAGGGGTGCGCAAGGCCAGGGCAGCAGGGATTTTCTCTCCCTTGGCATAGCCTGTTGGTCGCCATTCCAGTACTGCCTCGAAAGGCAGGCGGTAGCCAGGGGCTACGGTCGGGTAATCAGCTTTCACATGCCGCCAAAGGACCGGCAGCGCCATAATCCCAGGTTGTGCGGCTCCGGTTTGCTTGACCGATATCAGCTTCAGGTAGCCCTCTTTAGGCAACAGCTGCTCGACTGCGGGACGAAGATTAGCGGGTGACCCAAGAGGTAGTGCTGGTGGGCGCGTTGTGGCAAGATTCCAGGCTGCCTGCCGCGCTTTCGCTTCCGGTGAATTAGCCACTGCTTGGGCTACTTGCTGTAGGGTATCGGCGGCAGCTTCGTTGTCGGTTTTGCAAGCCGTAAGAAACGCCGAGGCGCTCAGCATGCTGAGGAGAAGGTATTTCATTGGAAAGAAGGGTTAGCGCCGACGGCGCGGGGGAGCCCCAGTGTCGGCTTGGGACATGGTGGGTAGGTCTGATGATGCGGATGGCGCTGAAGCGCTGGCCGAGGAGCCACTGGAATTGCTTCCACCCGATTTGTCTGGTCCGAAGCCCATTTTGCGACCTAGCGCGCCGCTTGCCCCACCGCCGTAGGCGCCGGGGAATGCTACGCCACTGACGGCCCCAGCCGCACCGGCCACAGCTCCGCTGAACATGCCCACGAATCCCTGCACCGCCGAGGAGCCAATCAGAAAACTCGTCAGCCAGGGCACCATGCAGTAGAGGATGACAAAGCCAATAGAGTTAACCAGGTAGGTTAAATCATCAGCATAAGCACTTGGGGTCAGGCCCGTGGGCATGAGCGCGTTGCCCGTGCCCGGACGCGTGGCCGCGTAATTAAAGTAGATAGTATCCAGCAGGGAGTAGGTCAGGGACCAGAATTGCACCGCCATGAAGTTTTGTAGCCACTGCTTGCCCAGCTGCGCAAAGGGGGGCAGGGCGGAGAGGCAAATGGCAATCGGGCCACCCACGTACAAAAAGGCGACGATGTACTGGCGAATCATGACCAGTAACTGCCGAATTAGCGCCACGGTACTGGTGGTAAATAATTCGGTAAGCAGGTTCATTAGCGAGAACCGCGTCAGCTTGTCGAAGGTGGAAGAGATGTTGCTTATCTGTTCGTTGACAAAGCCGGCCGTGTTGGTAGCTTGGTCAGGTTGAATAGCAGGGGAGCCAGCTGGATTTGTCAGGCTTCGCAACGACTGGGCAATAAACCCCGGCTCATCCGGCGCCACCAAGCTGGAAAAAGCCCCGATGGCCCCGCCAATCAAATCCATGAAGTCCCGGTAAAAGAATAGGATGAAGTACACGGACAGCGCCTTGAGCAGGGGCGAGAAGTCCATGCGTAGCTGCCCGCCCTGCAGGTAGCCCCGGCCCACGGTGTAGAGCAGCGCCACCGAGAGAAACGGCGGAATCAGGTAGTGCTGGCAGGCCTGCAGCACTTTGCGCAGGGCCCCGTCGGCGGCCGTGATAAAGTCGGTGTCCAGGTCCATCCCGACCAGCAGAAAAAGTGCACCACTCATGCCGACAGCGCCCCCTTGCGCTTCTGCTTTTCTTCCACGAACTGGTCGACGGCAAAGTCCAGTCGCTGCTCCGTGACCGTGGTATAAGTGGGCCGGCCGTCGGCGTCGCGCACCAGGTTGCCCAGCGCGTCGCGCACTTCCACGGGCCGCTGCCGCTGGTAGTGGCGCACGAGCTGGTTGAGGTAGTTGCGCTCGGCCGGCCGCGAGGTGAGCACGGCATCGAGTTGGGGCGAGGCTTCCAGCGCGTACACCTTGGCCTGGGCGCCCTGCTTGATGAAGAACTCCCGAAACGAGTCGGTGGAACGCACGGAGCGAATCAAATCCATCTCGTGGCCCGTGAGGCCCAGCGGCGCCTGCAGGCGGACGAGCGAAGCCTCGTTGGAGTGGCGCAGGATGATTTTGGTGCTGGAGTTGTCAATCAGCGTGTAGCCGATGGGCGAATCGATGATTTCCTGAATGCCCTGGGTGATGATGGTGATGCTGCCATTGGTTTTGCGGATGGTGCGGTACATCGAGACGATGAACTCCTCCAGCACGCCCGAGAGCAGCGCCCAGGCCTCGTCGAGGGCGATGTACTTCACGGCATCGGGGAACTGCCGGAACAGGTCCAGGCTCAGCTCGGTGATGAGCATGGCCACCACGGGATAGAGCGTGGGGTCAGTCTTCACCCGCGCTAGGTCAAAGCAGATAAGCGGGTACTGGCTCAGCTGGGCCTCGCGGGTGGAGTTGAGCACTTTGGCGTAGCGCCCGCCGGTCACGAATTCGCCGAGCACGAGGAAGAACTCGTGCATGTCGATGTACTTCATGTCGGTTTGGTACTGGGCCCGCTGCAGGGCCAGCACTGCCGTGCTTTCGTCGTTGGCTTCACCCTCCTCGGCTGTGGGCGTTTCCGCCTTCATCCACCGGTCAAAGCGCTGCACGTACTTATAAAAGCTTTCCATTCCCGGAAACTCCTCGTCCGACTGGCCCAGCCGCTCGTGCTGGTTTAAGTCGTGGTAGTAGCCGGTCAGAAAGCGCGAGAGGATGGTGCGCTCACTCTTGCTCAGGGCGCGGTCCTTGCCGCCCTTCCAGAGGGCCGCCAGCAGCGCCAGGTGAAAGTTGAGCTTCTCGTCCGAGTAGTGCCAGGGCCCGTTCTCCCCTTCGCGCGGCAGCAGAAAGGGGTTGAACTCAATCGGGTTCTGCGGGTCGTACTCGAAGTAGGTGTTCTCGAAGTCCGGCCCCATCAAACTCTGGAACACGTTGCGGTAGGTGCCGCCAATGTCGATGATAATCTGGCGGGCGCCGCGCTCGTAGCGCTGCACGATGAAGTTGCCGAAGGTGTAGCTCTTGCCCGAGCCGGAGGGCCCAATAACCAGGGCGTTTTGGTTGTCGAGGTCGGTGTTGAACAGGTTTACCTTGACCAGGTTGCGGAACCGGTCGCACAGATACTCCCCCGTGGGCTCCGGCCGGTAGGTGGTCGTCCAGTGGAAGTAGCAGGCGGCCCGGTCAGCCGAGGTGGTCAGCCAGCGGTCCGGCACTTGGTAGGCGTTGCCGGGCGCCAGGCCAAAGAACAGGGGCAGCGTCAGGTAGCTTTCCACCACGGCCTCGGCGCCGAAGATGGCCCGGAAGGCGGCCGTGGTCTTTTCCACGTGCTCGCGCCGGGCCTGGTCGTCCACGTCCCAAAGCAGCACGGACAGGTGCAGGCCCACGACCTGCTTGCTGCCCGAGCGCACTTCGGCCGTGAACTCGTCTATCTCCGCCGCTCGCAGGTGGTTGTCCTGCGTGGCCAGAAAGGAAAGCGAGTTGTTGATTTTCTTGTCGTTGTCGAGGCTCTTGAGCTCCGAGCGCGAGTCCTGAATCAGCATCGCCTGAGTGAGCACGTGCGGGCAGGACAGAAACGCCGTCAGCGGGTAGAGCATGGGCGAGGTGACCCCGTAGCCGTTGCGGACGGCGGGGTGAGCTTCACTCCCCTGCCCCACCAGCGAGACGATGCTCACCCGGTTTTCACCCACGGTGAAGGCGCCCGGCACGTTGCTGATTTCGCGGGTCAGGCCAGCGGGCTGCTGGTCGAACTCCAGGTTGAAGTACTGGGTGAAGACCTGCGGCAGCTGGGTCTGATTTAGCCGGCGGTAGTCCAGCCCCCCCAAGCCGCGCAAGCTCTGCAGCAGCTCGGTGGCGATGCGCTCGGCCGTGTCCAGGGTTTGCACGACCCCGGCAAAGGGGTTTTTGGCCAGCTTCTCGCCGGCGCGGTTCACCAGCGCGCTCAGCGCGTTGGGCCGTACCAGCTTGGTCTCGTCTGAGGGCGCGAAGGAGATGAACAGATACGCCCGGTGGAAGAGCACCAGCCGCTCGGCAAAGTGGGCGTTCATCTTGCCCTCGAAGTAGCCGGCGCGACTTTCGCCGCCGGTACTCTGGTAGGGCCGGTCGTAGTACACGTCGGTTTTCTGCACCACCGTGCCCACGGGCAGAGTGCGCAGGGCGCCGAGCAGGGCCGACTGGAAGTTGGCAAACTCTTCGGCCTGCCAGCTCTCCATTTCGGGGCATTCGAGCACGAAGCCAACGCCCACGCGGCCATCCCGGAAGATGACCTTGTCGTCCTGGTAGGCGTAGGCCGGGTGCAGGTCCGCGAAGTCAGCGGTGCGGTCCGGTGCTTTAGTGGTGGGAATGTTCATGCGGGGTGGGAAAGGCAGCAGAACCGGCCGCTGACAGCCCGGAGCGGGGCCGGCCCAGGGCGATGCGGCGCGGCTGCCGCCGGTGGAAGGATAGCCAGCTGAGCAAAAAACCCGGGGGCCGGTGCTTGGCCAGGTAGCGCAGGCCGTAGAGCAGCACGACGAGCACGACCAGAATCAGCAGGTAGAGAAAGCGGGGCACGGTAACCACCAGGCCCGCGACGCCGATGGCGAGGACAGCGGCCAGAAACAGGCCTACCACCAGCCCCAGGTCCGGCAGGTTCATGCCCAGCACCTGGGCCGGGCGCTCGATGCTTTTGAAGGAACGCATGGGCAGACGGGCTTAAGGGGTTACGCCACCTTCGCCGCCACCCATGGCGCTGGCCAGGTCTTCCTTGAAGTAGTTGAAGCCAAACCAGAGAATGACCCCGCCCATGAGCCAGCCCAGGGCCCCGAGCGCGTCCGGGGCGCCGCTGATAAACTTCTGCACGACGCGCACCAGGCCGATGGCCAGCACGATGATGAAAAGCACCTGCACGATGCTGATGACAATGGTCTGCACGCTGCGTAGGGCGCCCACGGCCCGGCCGCCGGCGCCGCTTTGCCCAAATACCAGGGTCGGGGAAGTGGCCAGCAGCAGGGCCATGGCCAGGCGTTCGGCACGGGATGGTTGATAGGTGTGGCCCGCGGCCAGCAGGCGCAGTCCGCCGGCTGCCGCTTGGGCTGCGCCCAGGTGCAGGCGCGTGAGCAAGGGAGTTTGCATGGAAAAGGAAGTAGGTGAATGGAAGGGAAAAGGATGAAAGGGAATGGTTGGGCCTCAGACCGTAGCCGGCGCGGTGCGGCGATTATCAAAGGCTTCGTTTATCAGGGCGCGCATTTTAGCGCGACGCTCGGCGGCGGTGAGCTCCACGCCCCGGTTGTGCTCATCGGTGGCCGTGGGCGCCGGCGCAGTGAGGTAGTTGTGCCGGGCACCCTCGGGTAAGCGGCCGGCTTCCGGCGTGGCTTCCTCCGCCTCGCTCGGGGCCTGAGACTGCGGAGCATCTTTTTCAGCTGCGGTTTCAGCGGTGGGCTCTACGGCATCAACTGGGCTCTCCGGGGCTACATCCTCTTCGGCAGCCGATGGCGCTACCAGGGGCGCCGGGTGAAAGTCAGCCAGTCGGTAGTGTCGGGTCCGGAGCGAGGGATGGTTGCCATCCAGGGGCGGCGGAACCACGGCGGCCCCGGCGCTGGCGGGCATGGCGAAGCGCCACCAGAGTACCCCCAGGGCCGCCATGAGCAGTAAGAGCAGCAACCACAGCATCGATTTCAAGCAGCGAGTCGAAGTTTTTTATGAGCAATTGCGGCAACTATACGGAGCACTTCCGTATAAGTTCTGCTTTAGGAGAAGTTTTGAAGAAGCTATGCCGAGGCTTTGGGGTTCTACCCCGTTCAGGTTCGGCATGGTTGAGTGCCCGCAGCAGCGGGGGGTAGTGCAGACGGCCGGACGGTTTGTTACCTTGCGCGCCCTCTAATTGCTGATGCATGACCACCTCTGTTCCCACTCCCCCGGCTGTCCCCCCAACAGAGCCGGTAAATGCGGGCTTTCCCGACCCCGCGCTCATTGTTTCCTATGCCACTGTCCTGCGCTATATCCGTCACCGCCTCAACGCCATGCTGCACGGGCAGCTCAAGCCCTGGGCCCAGCAGCACAAGTTCAACTACGCCCGGCTGATTGAAATAAAGAAGCTGGAGGAAGAAACCCAGGCCGTGCTATTGCAGCGCCTGATGACCCACTTCCAGTTTCCCACCGAGCTGCTGCGCATCATCGTGCACCAGTCGCGCCGCCACTTTTTTATGTTCACCTCGGCCGAAAACGTGACCCGCTTCAAAGCCGAGCTTAACCTCTTCGACAACCCTCCCTTCGACGCCCCGGCGTCAACACCCTCATCCCCTAACTAGCGGAAAGGCTCTGGAGCCCGACCGCTCCACGTTGCTCTTTTCCCTATGCCTGCTTCCGTTGCTTCCCGCCGCCCGGCGAAACCTGCGACTACCCCGGCCGCTCTGGGCCCCCAGCTGCCTAACCCGGCCCTGGCAATTGATTACGACGAGGCGCGGCGCTACGTGCAGCTGCGGCTGCGCAGCCTGCCCCACGGCGGCCTGCGCGCCACCTGTACCGCTTTTGGTTTTCCCTACACGACTAGCGTGGGCCTGAAAACCGGCAGCCTGCAGCGCGAAGAATACCGACTCGTGCAAAAGCACCTGCGCGTGTTCGGCTTCGAGACCGAATTGGTGCGCCTGTACGTGAGCGGCCAGCTCTGCGAGCACTACCTGTTTGCCGATGCAGCCCTGCTGGCCACCTTGCGCGAGCAGCTGGCTGCCCACGAGGAACTGGTCAGCTAGCTGCTCCTCCCCTACTGCTTTATGGATTTGATTCCCGCCCCGGCTTCCGGCGGCGCGGCTGGTTTGTACCCTTTCCTTTCTACTTCTATGCCCGCAACTCCTCCCCCGCACGACAACGACCCGCAGGAGCTCGACCGCTTCAAGCAATCCATTGACCTGGTGGACTACGCCACCCGCCGCCACGGCTATGACGTGAAAAAGGCCGGGCCCCGCGGCCACTGGCACCAGCTGGAAAAGGACGGCGAGATGCTCATCGTCTCCCGCAAGGGCGACCACCAGGTGTACCTGAACCCCGGCGACGACCGGGACTCCGGCTCCATCATTGACTTCGTGAAAACCCGCGAAAACCAGACGCTGGGCCAGGTCCGCCAGACCCTACGTCAATATCTGGGCGAGCCCGAGCAAGGTTGGCAAGGCGCCACTTCTCCCCCACTGCCCGCTCCTGCCGCCTACGCACCGAAGCCCACCGGGCCGGCCGAGATGGAAACGGAAGCCGAGCGTCGAGCCCGCCTCGTCGCGGCCGTGATGGGCACGCATGCTGCCCTGACGGACCGCAGCTACCTGCATAACCGCCACCTCTCGGATGAGACCATCGACAGCCCGGCCTTTCAGGGGCGCGTGTTCACCAGCCAGCAGGGGAACTTCCGTAACACGGCCTTTCCTCTCTACAACGAGCACGGCATTGCCACCGTGGAGCAACGCAACGATGACTACAAGCACCTGCTGCAGCTGCCTAAAACCGGGGTGTGGGTGTCGCATCCCACCGAGGGCAAGGACACGCCGGTGGAGCGCCTGGTGGTTTCGGAGAGCCCCGTGGACGCCATGAGCTACCACCAGCTACATCACCGTGGCGCGGAAGGCCAGCCTAACACGCTGTATGTGGCCACTAGCGGCACTGTCACCGAGCGGCAGGTGGAGCTGATTCAAAAGCTCATCGACAAGCAGGAGCCCCGGGAAGTGGTGCTGGCCAACGATAACGATGCCGCCGGCCGGCGCTTCAACATCAACTACCTCAACGAGCTGCAGGTACCGCGCCGGGCCCGCGAAGTTGCCGATGGCCAGGTCGCCTACGACGAGGCGCCCCGCCCGGTGGAGTGGCACGCCACGGCCGCCGGCAAGTACCACACTGCCCTGCGCGTGGAGTTTCACCACGCCACCCGCTCCGAGGGCACCGAGCACCTGAGCCAGCTCACCGCGCAGGTGCAGAGGCTAAAGCCGGCAGCAGATGATGCGGTAGCCTTGGAAGTGCAGCGGGCCACCCGGCAGGAAACCGTGGTGCGCCTGGTTGTGCCCAATGCCGACAGCCAAGCCCTCGAAGAGCTGGCCCGCACCCTGCACGCCCAGCGCGAAATGCAGCGGGGTCAGCTGGAGCACGGACCTCTGGAGCCCGGCCGCCAGCCCGAGAACTTCATTCGCACGGAGTACGCCATCAGCAAGGACTTTAACCGCGACCTGGAGCTGTTGAGCCAGGGCCTCTCCCGCGAGCAGGTTGACCAGCAGGCCCGTGCCGACGAGCTGACCAAGGAGCAGCAGCGCCAGGAAAAAGACCGTCAGCAGCAGGAGCAGCGCCAGCAAACTCAGCAGCGCGAGGCCGAGCGTGAGCAGGCGGCCAATTCCCCGGAGGCCCAGCGCCGGGAGGCCGAACAGCAGCGCCAGGCTGCTACGCTCGTAGCCGCGGCCACGGGCGACCCCGCCCTGCAGCGGGCCGTGCAGCTAACCGTAACTGAGCCCACCCCAGCAGACGAGGCTACTCCAAGCCAGGCTCGGCAAATGCGTGAGCTGCTGCGCAAGGCCGGCGCTGACGTGGAGCTGCGTGCCGAGACGGACCCCACCAGCGGCCAGCTGCGCAGTGAGCTTGATGTACGTTACCATCCCCACGCCACCCCTGGCGGTATGCGCCAGCTCAGCCAGACCCTGGATGCGCTGGATAATTCGCCGCTGGTTACGCTCACCGAGCCCGCCGAGGAGCAGACCGAGCGCCGTCGGCTGGCCGCTGCGCCACCGGAGCAGTCGGTTACCAAAACGGCCATCATCCGCATCGACGAGCCCGAGCCCCGGGCGGGTACTGCCGGAAAGGCGGAAGCCGTGGCCGAGCAGTTGCGCGAGGCAGGCCTTAATACTGGTTCGCTACGCAGCGCGACGGACCCGGCCACGCACCAGCGTCACAGCGAAGTAGAAGTGAGCTACCGGCTCGACCAACCCAACCTGGCCCGGGCCAGTGCCGCCCTCGACGACGTAGCCCGCCAGCCCGGCGTGCAGCTGCACGAACATTCCGGCGACCGGGCCGAGCGGCACCGTCTGGCGCCTACGGGCATTAGTGCCAGTGGCCTGGCCGAACGGACGGCCGGTCCGGAGCGGTAGAGATTGTTCGCCTAGACGAGCGAATTCTCTTGAAATACGGTCTGATTCTTTAGTTTTGCGGGCGAAGCAAGCTGCCTACCATGCTGGCGAAAACAGGTTATTCTTCTTTTCAAGCGCCATTCGGTCTGCTGCAAGCAGGCCGGACCCTGGCCCCGGCCGCCCTTTCCCCGCTGCCGATTTCCGAGCGCCCGGCCTTGTTCGTGGGTCCGCATCGAGGCTAATCCAACTTCCTGGTAAACACCCCCCGCAGCTGGCTGCGGTTGCCCGCGGCTTGCTTGTAGCCGGCGGGTCGGGCTGTCATTTTCCGGACGCTGCTGTCGCGGCTGTCCCGGAACCCTCGTTGCATCCTTTTCCACCCCATTACCCCGTTATGCTATTTACCGGTCACCGGCATTTTTCTGGTTTTTGCCCCGACATGAAGGGGATACTTTTAGAGCTCATCCGCGACACGTACACGCCCTTGCTGCAGCTGCCACCGCGCCTCCCTGAAGAATCCTGGATGCTGGCAGTCGGCAAGGCCGACCCCGTGTTTTTCTACCTTTATGATGGGGTAGGCCAATTACAGATTGGCGAAGCCTCCCGGGAAAGCCTGCTGCAATGTTTAAAGCAGGAACTCGGTGAGCCCGAATAAATCGGTTCTCCAACAAGCAGCAGTGCCCGACAGCCCCGTGCCTGTCGGGCACTGCTGTTTTTTATTCAAACGGCGGAACAGCAGCCTAAATCAGAGGGCAGGGGCAGTGGGGAAGAAATGTTTCAGTAAGGGCAAATAAATCGATAATTGTTGCTTAAATAGAAACAAAAAGGCTTTGTTTTGCGTTTAATAAGTAAGGAAACGGTTTTAAAGACAGTCACTTAACCCTTACTTAGCGATGAAAAAGCAAGCCCGCCCCACCGCCGAAAAGACCACCCGCCCCGACGTGTACCAGATTGTGACGGACCGCGTGATTGCCGCCCTCGAAGCGGGCCAGATTGCCTGGCGCAAGCCCTGGCACGCGGCCTACGGGTTGCCCCGCAATTACGTCAGCGGCCGGGCCTATACCGGCATCAATGCCTTTCTGCTGCATCTGGTGGGCGGCACGCCGTTCTTTCTCACTTTCCGGCAGGCCCGGGAGCTGGGCGGCAACATCCGCAAGGGCGCCAAAGGCATACCCGTGATTTACTACAACGTCACGACCCGCACCGACCAGCAAACCGGTGAGGAAGAGAAAACGCCCTTCATCAAGTACTACACCGTCTTTTCCGTCGACGATGTGGAAGGCGTGGAAATCACCCTGCCCGAGCAGCGCCAGGACCGTGCCCACCAGCCCCTGGCCGCTGCCGAAGCCCTGGTAGCCAATTGGACGAGCGGCCCCCGCATCGAGCACGGCGGCGCGCAGGCTTACTACGCCCCCGGTCCCGACCTGGTGAACCTACCCCGCCCGGAAACCTTCGTTAGCGGCGAAGCCTACTATTCGACCCTGTTTCACGAGCTGACCCACGCCACCGGCCACGCCAGCCGCCTGGACCGCCCCGACCTGGCCGAAGCCCTGCGCCACGGTGGCCGCCCCGGCTACGCCCGCGAGGAGCTGACCGCCGAGATGGGGGCCGCCTTTCTCTGCGGCCACGCCGGCCTGAACCTCAGCGCCACGCTCGAAAACACGGCCGCCTACTTGCAGTTTTGGCTGGAGCAGCTGCGGGGGGACAAAAAGCTGGTGGTGCAGGCCGCCAGCCGCGCCCAACGGGCCGCCGAGCTGATTCTGGGCAACGAAACCCCGGAGGATACTGAACCCGACCCCCAGCCAGGCCCCGCCGTCGCGGCAGGGGTGGCAGCCCGGGAGGAAGAAGCACCACAGCCCGCCCCCCGGGTGGAGGCCGGCGCCGTGGCGCCCCGCCCTACCCTGCCGGCCTTGCCGCCGGTGGTGCTGGGCCAGGAAACCCTGCCTTCCCTGACCACGGTGGTCGTGGCCACGCAGCGCATCGAACTGACCCGCCTGCTCGAGCATCCCGCTTTTACCGAGGAGCAGCGCCGCACGGCCACGGGCCGGATTCTGACCGAAACCGACCCCGCCCGCCTGGGCCGCTGGCTGACCAACATCATACAGTGGGTGGCCGACTGGGAAGAGCACACCCTGGCCGAGGAGGCACGGCAAAACCCGCGCCCCTACCCGGCCGATGACTGCTAACGCTCTGTAGTCACCCCCTTCCTTGTTTGCTTTTATCGGCGGGGCCGGGGGCGGTGGGGTACCGCCCTACCGGCGCTGGTCTGCCGTTTTACCTTCTTTTTGAATCTCATGCCTCCCTCCCCTCCCCCACTGCCCCCTGGTGCCGCCGCGCTTTCCCCACGGCGCTTTACGGACCTGCTGCGCCACGGACGCTACACCTTCACCGAGCGCGAGCTCATGGAGCACCTGCGCATGACCTACCGCACCATCAAGCAGCGCGAGGCCGACCCCTCCACCCTCACCATTGCCGAGCTGCTGCGCGTGGCCGACTTGCTCAACAAGCCCGTGCAGGATATTATCGCCGTGGTGCTGGCCGAAGTGCAGGCCCCTGCGGCTAGCCCGGCAGATGGAAACAGTGAGCCGTGAAAAGTGTCAAGTTTTTACATGTAAAAACTTGACACTTTTGCGTACTTGTGCTCCTGTTATTCCTTCCGCTATGACCGGTTCCATCATGCAGCGCGTCCGCCAGCAAGTCCAGGCCTTCGAGCCGGGCGAGCTGCTCACGTATGCGGATTTGAGCACCGACCCGGCTTCTTTCGGGGCCGTCGCGGCGGCCCTGAGTCGCCTGAGCCGGGAAGGCGTGCTCAAACGCTACGCCAAGGGCCAGTACTACCGGCCAACGCCCAGCCGGTTTGGCGCGCTGCAGCCGTCCGCAGCGGCCGTATTGCGGACCCTAACCGCCGCAGAAGGCTCCGTTTCGGCCTACCCGGTCGGGACGGCCCTCTACAACCAACTGGGCCTCACTACCCAGGTGCCGGCTGAATGAGTAGTTGCCTCTCCCAGGCTGCGGCGCACCCGGCCCCCGCGCGTTGCCTTTGTCGTGCGCCCGGCGCCGGAGCAGGCTAGCGACGTGCCGCTGCTGCAGTGGCTGGAGGTGCTGCGCGATTTGCGCCGCATTCCCGATGCCCGGCCCGACGAGGTTTTGGCCCGGGTGCAGCGCTTTGTCAAAGGCCTCTCCCCTGACCAGCGCCGCCGCCTCGTGGAATTGGCCCTGCGCCAGGCTCCGCCCCGCGCCCGCGCCGTGCTAGGGGCCGTGCTGGAGCAGCAGGCCGACAAAAAGGGCGCTGCCCGGCTGCGGGCTACGCTCAACCCCCTGACCACCTACCGTCTCGGCCTCAGCGCTGCCGCCTTACCCAACTGCGCCGCATGGAACATCCAATAAATCCTGACCGGTATCCACGGGCTTAGAAGGGGCTGATGCATGCATGTTGCTGCTTGCAAGCAGGCGTAATCAATTGTATGCGCGTCTGTCAATTTCTCGTGCCAAACGTTCGTTAATCGAAAATAAAAGCTGAAAATGTCGCTTTAACCGCAAATAATTAACATCATCAGCCTGCGGCAGCTCCTTAATGGAAAAAAATGCACAGTGGCCGTTACTGGTGTTCGGTAGGTCAGACCCGGCGCTAAACCGCCGGATTCGGCAGGCTCGGCTCGCCAGCGGGAGCAGCAGCTGGAAGCGTCGGACGCCTTTACCGAAGTGAGTTCGCAGCTGCGCTGGTAGCGGGCCGCTTGACGGTGCGCTCCTCCCCTCCCCTACCTGCCTTTGGCGGGCGGGCCGTGCTGCAGGTAGTAATTGACCGCCTCGTCCACCAATTCTTTCAGATACACCCGCCGGCTGTGATGCATGAGCTCCTCGTGGATGTAGGCCAGGGCGGCCCGCTGGGTTTCTCCTTCCAGGCGAATCAGGGACGGCTGCAGCCCCGAGTAACTGCCTTCCATGGAAGCGGGAGCCTGCACTTTTGGGGGCCGGCCCCTCCCCTTCCTGGGCGTGGCAGCAACCGCGGCCGGCTGCGGCCTGGCTGATGGCGCAGGTGCGAGCACCGGGGCTGCAGCAACTTCTGGAGCGGGAGCTACTGGCGGCGTAACCACCGGCGCTGGTTCCGGGGCCGCGACGGGCTCAGCAGCAGCCGGGGCGGCCGGCATGTGACCGGGCTGCCCCCGCAGCATGGACATCTTCTCGTCTGTGGAGATTTTCAGGCGTTGAATCTTGGCCATTACGCTACGAGTTCAGAGGTGAGTTGGGCACGGGCAATCAGTTCGTCGCACAAGGCGCGCACTTCGGCTTCCACGGAAGCATCGGCCCCCACTGCCCGCCGGTAGGCCGGGTTGAGGTAGCTGTAGCGGGTTGACAGACGCTTGTAGCAGCCGAGCTGGCGCAGAGACGCCTGCAGGCGTGGCAGGCCCAGGGCGTCGGTGAATTCGTCCATGTCCTTTTCCTCTTTCAGGTTGGTGCGGTGCGAATGCACGCCAAAGAACTGGAACTCTAGCCCCTGCTCCCGCGAGAGCCGGGAGATTTCCTGCAGCAGCTGCATAAAGGAAATCGTGGCCAGGCGCTCGGCGTCCGAGGCACCTACGGGCACCAGCACCACGTTCGCGCCGCTTAGCACGTCAATCATGGCCGTGTCGTCCGAGCGGCCGGGCACGTCAATGAACACCACGTCGTAGTCGTCGCCGACCTCGTCGAGTCGGTCATATACCTGGCCCATGCCCACGGATTCCAGCGTGTAGGGGAAAGCGGGCTCTGAGAGCGTGCCAGCGAGGCGCTCCTGCTCCACGCTGGGCTGGTCGTTAGTGAGGCGCACCCCGGCCAGGGTTTGCTGGGAGTCGGCATCGACCACGAGCACCCGGTAGCCGTAGTCGGCCGAGAGCGCGCCGGCAAGCACGGTGATGAGGGTACTCTTACCAATGCCGCCCTTCTGGTTGGCAACGCAGATGATTTTCATAAAGCAGGGGAACTAACGGGTAAAGCCACGGAGGGCGCAAGCAGCTTGCAAATAAAGCAGCTTGTTTCTCAATTTTCAAGCTTACTCGGAAACTTGTTTTTTTGTTTCCTAGAAAATAAGATTACAAATTAATAAGTAAACAAAATTTCTTATTTCCTTGATTTCTTACTTCCTTATTTTTAAATTTCCAAAAATTATAGTTTACAAACTTCTCAGTAAACATTAATCAAAAGCTCTTAAGAAACTTATTTCCTAAAATACTGAGAAACAAAGTGCCATACGGGGCGTAATGTTCCCAGGATGCGGGGTTTCTAGCTTTCCTGATTTACTTGTTTCTTAAGAAATAAAATATGCTTTTTGCAACTGTTCACTTTCCTCTTGGAAGCACTGAGCCGGATTTAGCTGCCCAGCAGACCGGAAAGGATTGGTCATGGGCAGTAGGGTTAAGAGGTTACTCTACATACCCACGTGACCCAAAGGAGAAAGCTTACCCAGGTCGTAAGGCGGTCAGCACCTGCGAAGGTTTGCCACCAACTCAATGAGGCCCTATCAGGGTAGTTAGCAATGAGGCCCTATCAGGGTAGTTAGCAAGAAGACTACCATTTAATTGTGCTAACGCACTGATTAAATGGTAGTTATTTATCAACAGAGTTGATAAATGTTAATCCTGGGAGGTATAACACTAAAAACCAGTCAGTAAGAATTAAAACAGTATGCACGACCACGAACAGCAGTCCATACCGCGAGTGTCCAGCGGCCCAGCGGTGAAGCACGTCACGGTCAGCGGCCCGGCGCACCGATTGGTAGGAGCGGAGTCAGCCCGGCTGGGTTTGACCCGCACGGAGTACGCCGACGCGGCCATTCGATACTTTGCCGAGAGGAGCCTGAACCCGGTGGAGGCGCAGGCCCGGGAAGGGCAGCTTATCATGGCGGAGGTGAAGCGGCTGGGCGACCGGGTGTTTTCTTACCTGCAGGAGCAGGAGCGGGGCTTGCTGCTGGAAATGGTGCGCTCCCAGCTCCGTCAGCAGGCCGTGCAGGAGCAAACTCTCCGGGTGGTGGAGAATTTATTAGCTCCGGAAGGTGGGGAAGCGTTGCTTAAAATTCAGCGGAAAAACCAGGAGCGCATCGCCGAAGCTACGGCTGCCGGCTTGGCTGCACTGGACATAAAGGCGTTAAATAAAGGGCGTAAAATCGGAAATTAAGGATATGCACGCCAAGCTAATTAACCCTAAAAGCAATGGTAAAAACGCCTATAATAATCAAGGCAGCGCGGCCCAGGCCTTGAATTACTTGACCCACGAAGCCCGGAAAGAGGGCCTGGAAGCTCGCTTCTTTGATGAGCAGCAGGACGAACTGGACCGCGATTCGGTGCTGGCGGCTCTGGACCACAACGTGAAAGGGCTAAGGGCTAACGAAGCCAAGTTCTACTCCCTGGTGCTTAGTCCTAGCCCGGAAGAGCTGGCGCACATCGGGGGCGGGGATGAAGCGAAGCTGCGCGCCTTTACCCGGGAAGTTATGGCGGCCTACGCGGCGGGCTTCCACCTGAAAGACGGTGGGGCAGTGGGGAAAGAGGACCTGGTATGGGGTGCCATCATTCACCACGAGCGCAGCCACCGCGGCACGGACCCGGCCGTGAGGGAGGGAGAGGCTAAGACGGGGCAGCCACGTCCCGGACTGCAGGCCCACATCCACGTGGTTGTATCAGCCCGGGACCGGGCCCAGCGCGTCACGCTCAACCCGGGCGGGCGCGTCAGCCGGTTCAGTCTGCGCGACTGGCAGGACGAGGCCCGGCAGGTATTTGAGCGGCAGTTCCAGTACAAGGGGCCCGCTCCCCAACAGAAAAAAGCTCCCGTTATTTCCGCGCCCGACCCGAAACGTAACGCACGGATAGCGCAGCGCGTCGACCAATTGAACCGGCAGGCGGACCCAAGCCAGCGCCTGGATGCGGAGCGGGTGCAGCGCATCGCGCAGGAGCGGGGTTACGACCCCATTTTCTACGACCGGCTACGCCGGCTGGAGGGGCGAGCCCGGCAGGGGCAGCCCCTGGACAACGCCTATCACCTGCTGGCCACGGGTCGCGAGGAGCCGGCTCGCCCGAATCCAGGGCACCAGGTACGACAGGCCCTGCATAGCCTGCAGCAGACGCTACGCGCCACCGCCGGGCCCGAACGTGTGGCCACCCAGGACATTGGGGAGCAGCCCCGCCGCGGGCGCCACCAGTGGGAAGCAGAACTGTAGTTCCCTAATGTGAATGCTTAAACCAACCCATCTATGAGCATGATGAGTGCCCCCCGGCAGCCGAGTAGCCACCGCCTGACCGGTCTGTATATCGCCCTTGCCTTTGTGCTGGTGTTGCTGGCCGGCGGCGAGTATTACCTGCTGTCTCACCCCTTGTTTTTTGCCGAGGCGGTAACCCCGGCTGCCCCACCGTCAGGGCTGGGCGCTTCCATTACCTCCCGCCTGCTCTTAGGCATGGCCACGTTTTACCAGCGTTTTGGCCTGCTCATCCGGGCCGGTGTGCTCTTGGCCGCAGGCCTGCTGGCGGTGCTGCTCAAAGCCCCGCCTGCGCGGCCCGGGCAGCAGCGCTGGCAACCCACGCAGCTGGAGCTGCGGCGCATTCAGCTGGCAGCTGCGGCACTGGTGGTGCTGAGTGGGGCCCTGTTGCTGTCCATGGCCACGTTTTCGGCCGGCACGGTGGCCTGGCTGTACCCCACGGCAGCCTTGCTGGCGTTGGGCGCTGGCCTGGCTGCCGGCATAGTGCGGGCCCTGCATAAAACGGAGCGGTTCGGGCTGCGCACCGAGCGCCGGCAGCAGGCTTCTGAGCACGGCTTTAGCCTGGCTACGACGGACGGGGGCTGGATTAACATTCCCAATCCGTTCCGGGGCACGCTGGTGCTCGGCGGGGCCGGGGCGGGCAAGTCGTACTCAATTGGGGAGCCCCTAATTGAGCAGTTCACCGAGAAGGGGTTTGCCGGCCTCATCTACGACTTTAAGTTTCCGGTGCTGGCCGAAGCCGCGCAGAAAGCCTTTGTGCTGGCCGACGCCAAAGCCGCGGCGGCAGGGGAGGAGCGAGCTGCAGTGCAGCTGCATATCATCAACTTTAAAGACCTGGAACGCAGCGAGCGGGTAAACCCGCTGCGGGCCGACAAGATGCCGGTGGTGGCCTATGCCAACGAGTACGCCCGCGCCATCATGGCCAACCTGAACCCGGAGAGCATCAAAAAGATGGACTTCTTTGACACCAGCGCCAACGCGTTTCTAACGGCCATCATCTGGTTTTACAAGAAGAACTTCCCCACGTTCTGCACCTTGCCTCACGTGGTGAACACGGCGCTGCACCCGGACTTTACCCACGTGCTGAGCATGCTCGACACCGACCCCGAATGCGGGGACATGGTGCGCTCCATCACCACGGCCGTAAAGCAGCGGGCCGAGAAGCAGGTGGCCGGCGTCATTGCCTCGCTGCAGATTGTGCTTACGCGCATCAACTCGCCGGAAATTGCCTGGGTGCTCACGCCCGACGAGGCGAGAGGGGAGGGGTTTTCGCTGGAGTTAAACGACCCGCAGGCGCCCAAGGTGCTGGTAGTGGGCAACGACCCCACGCTGAAGGAAACCTTCTCGCCGGTCATCAGCTGCATCGTGGCCGTGGCCCTGAAGCTGATGAACCAGCAGCACAAGCACCCGAGCTACGTGTTCCTCGACGAGGCGGCGACCATCTACGTGCCCAACCTGGAGGTGATACCGGCCACTGCGCGCAGCAACAAGGTGGCCATGATTTACATGACCCAGGATTTGAGCCAGATGATTGATGCCTACGGCCGGGACAAAATGCAGGTGATGGTGAGCAACCTCAACAACCAGTTTTTCGGCAAGGTCAACTCACTCGAAACGGCCAAGTTCGTCTCGGAGCTCGTGGGCAAGGAAGACCGGGAGATGGTGTCGGCCAGCCTAGGCCGGAGCCAGAGCGGGGGCAGCCGCGGCGCGGGCAGCAATGCCAGCCAGAGCGTGAGCTGGCAGGAGCGTAACTTGGTCCGTCTACAGGACACCATCACGCTTGAAACCGGGGAGTTCATCGGCCAGACGGTGGAAACGGAGCAGCCTTTCTTCCAAGGCAAGGTGGAGCGCCAGGCGACGCCCGGCTCGTACCCCCTGCACCCGCTTGCCACCTTCGAGGGAGGGCCAGCGCCACTACTGGGCGAGGCCTCGGTGGGGGAGGGGCGGGAGCAGGATTGGCTTAGCCAGCGGCGTGCGGCCCGCCAGGCAGGTAGCAGCCCCGTGACAGGCCCGGTGAATGCTCTTCAAGCGGTGATTCAAGCTAATTTTGAGCTTATCCGGGAGGACGTGGCCAGCATTGTGGGACAGTATGCCAACACGCTCAAACCTGGCCAGATGCCTGATAATGAACCCATGCTTTAAGGGCCGCCGGGGCACCATAATGCCGGCTTTTTTGTTTAATTTGTACTCTCGATTCCCCGTTTACGTACTGTCCTTTATGAACACGCAAGCTTCTCACATCCCGCAGTTTGGTCCCCGCGAACAGACCCGCGAGCAGCGGCAGTTTATCATAAACCAGTCGCTGGGCATCACCCGCAGCCAGGGCGCCTACCAGGAGCCCGAGTGGCTGGCCGAGCTGCACGCGCAGTACGTGGCCGGCCAGATTGATTTGGCTACCGTGGGCGCCCGTCATGACGAGCACCTGCGTCAGGTGCAGGCCCGCAACGTTGAGCATGCGCTGGCTCACGTAGCCTAACGGCGCATCTTTCTTACCTGAAACTGCATTAGCCCGGCCTCGGTCGGGCTAATTTTTTAGCCCTATTCCAGCGAGCAGCCCGGCTCTCGTATTTACAGGTACGATGGATAAGTTTACTGACCCCCACACCGGCGTCTTTTACAACAAGCTAGGCATAACAGATGCCGAAGAATTAGAGCAGGCGACCAAGGATGCCTCGCTGCGCCGCTTGCAGGAGTTGGCCGCCGGCTACGGGCCCCAAGGCGACACCTTTGACGCTCCGCGACTGCGGGCCGTGCACCAGCACTTGTTTCAGGACACGTTCGAATGGGCCGGCCAGACTCGCCGGGAAGCCGGCTTTCAGGGCGTCAAGGCAGCGGACCTGCCCGGCACTACCGCCGTGCCGATGCATTTTGCTCCATTCGAGCGCATTGACGAGCGGCTCAACGTGCTGGGCGAGCAGCTCAAGCTTGAAAATAACCTCAAGGGCCTACCTACGGCCGAGGCTTTTGCCGAGCGGGCTGCCTACTACTTCGACCACTACAACCACGTGCACGCCTTCCGCGAGGGCAACGGCCGCACCCTGCAGGCCACCTTCGCCGAAATAGCCTACCAAGCCGGCTACCAGGTCGACTTTAACCGGGAGCACACCCAGTTGAACCCCGCCCGGGACCAGGGCATCGTGAGTTTGCACGGCGCAGGGCACCGGGAAAAGGACTTGCAGGCGCTGCGTGACTTATTTGCCCGCAACACAACGCCGTTGCCCGGGCCGGAAGCCGAAGCGGCCCGTCATCCCAGCCAGGCTCGACTGTTGACGGAAGGGCCCACACCGGCTGTTCGGCAAATAGAGCAGCTACGCGAACTGGTGGCCGCTACCCCGGCCCTGCAGCAGTTGGTAGCCGGTGTAGACTACCGGCGCCCCCAGCGTGCGGACGCCCTGCTGAGCCAGGTGCTCGACATTGACCGCAATCCGCAGGCGGGCGTGGCCCGGCACGGGGCGGGCCTCCGGGAGCTGCTGCAGGAGGTTGTGCAGGATACACGATTTCAAGACCCGGAGTCGAAGCGCGAGGCCGCCCGCTTTGAGGCCGCGCTTTCTGTATTACACCCGCAGCAAATTAAGACCGTTGCGGCTACTCCGGCTGTGTCTTCCACCAATCCACCCCCAGCGGTGACGGCCGCATTCGTGCACGCCGCCAAAGCGCTAGTCGACGGATTGGAGGAGCAGGGCTACCCCGGGCCAGCTGATTCGCTGTTGCGGGCCGCTAAAGCCGTGGAGAAGTCTGCCTACCTGGGTGGCGCCAACCTGCAGGCCGTGGTCGAGGCATTAACCAGGGCGGAGAAGATACCGGCATTAGCCGAGGAGGCCGCTGCCCTTCGAGGAGTAGGACGCAGTTTGCAAGAAGTGCAGCGTTCGGTTGCCCCGGCTAAGCCCGGCCAAGAAAACGAAGGACCGGAACGGTAAGCAACTGCCAGGTCCGCATTCCACCCGAAGAACAGGCCATGAACTTATACATTGAAGCCGAGTACGAAGCTGCCAGCTGGGAGTTGGAACAGCTGCTCGACCAATGGCCCGCGCAGGCAGAGCGCACGCTCACTCTGCTGGCGGCTATTGAGGAGTTTTTTCGGCAGGGCGCTTGCCACTGGGCCACGCCAGTACCCCCGCAACTGCCCGCAGGGCCAATTAATGAAGCACGTCGGGCCAGGGCCTGGGCCCACCGCGAAAATCCTACGCTGGCCCGGCAGTACCTGCTCAACCTGGCCCAAGCCCAAGCGGCCCTGGCCACCCGGGAAAATCAGGCGGGCAGCCGGTAGTCCACAACCGACCGCCGCTAACTGCTACCTTGCCACGGATGAAGGACGATGAACTACAGTTCCTGCAGGAACAACTAGAGGCTACCGAATTGCTGCCTTGCGCTACCTGTAAGCAGGAAACGCTACACGCCCATCTGGAGGTCTTGGAGCGCTATGCTCACGCTACGGAGATGCTGATGGAATGCACCGTCTGCGGCACAAGGCGCACATGGATGCAGATGGAGAGGTGAAGTGTCGGAGCGCAGTTACCCGACCGGGTCGTGCTCGTGGATAATAGGTTCCAGCCGGGCTTCCAACTCGTCCAGGCTCAGTTCTCCGGTCTCGAACAGGCGCAGCTGGGCCCGCTCCCACGCCCCTGGTTCCAGCGGGGTTTTCTGCGTCAGGGCCAGGGCGAAGGCGACGGCTTTTTGCCGGCAGCCGGGGTCATTAAATGGAGTAGGGGCAAGCATTAGGCAAGCGGCGTGATTCTGTTGGAAAAACGATGCCCGGCCCGCGAGGGATTCAGCAAGAAATACGGGTTTTGGGCGGGAAACCACGGATGCCCGCACGCACGTAGCAACCTCGCCTGGCAAGGGGCGTAGCCTTTAGTATCTGCTGAATCCTTGCTGCCACCATGTCTAATAAACTATCAGTCCTGCTGCTGTTGGCGTGTCTGGCCCCGGGCAGCGTGGCGCAGGCATGCACCGTGTGCCGGCCGCAGGTGGAGGCGGGTATCTACAACGCCACCTATTCGGCCAACGCGCTGGTGCTGCTCTTGCCCGTGCTGCTGCTGGTGGCTGGCAGCCTGCTGCTCTTCTACTCCCCAACTCTTGCCTCATGGAAAACGTCTCCTCCCCGGCGCGGCACCACGCCCCACTCGTGGCCGCCGGCATCCTGATGGGGGCCGGTCTGGGCGGCTTCGTCGACGGCATCGTGCTGCACCAGATACTGCAGTGGCACAACATGCTATCCAATAAGCTGCCGCCCGACACCCTGGTCAACGCCAAGGTCAACATGTACTGGGACGGGGTATTTCACGCCGCCGTGTGGGTGATGACGGCCCTGGGCCTGCGTTTGCTCTGGAGCGTGGGCCACCGGCGCGACGTGCCCTGGTCGGGCCGCACATTCAGCGGCAGCCTGGTGCTGGGCTGGGGCTTGTTCAACGTCATTGAGGGGCTCATCGACCACACGCTGCTGGGCCTGCACCACGTCTACGAATACACGGCCGACCACCTGCCGGCCGACCTGGGTTTTCTGGCCTTTGGCCTGCTGCAGCTGCTCGTCGGCTGGCTGCTGATTCGCCGGGGTCAAGCCGATACCACGCCAGCCGCCCACGCGGTCGGCTAATTTCCCGTCACCACTAACCTGCTATCCGATGGAAACCTTCTTTCGCTTTATTGCTTCTCCCGCCGGCCGCTGGACCCGCGCCCTGGCCGGGGGCACCCTGCTCACCGCGGGTCTAATGCAGGGCCGCAAAGGCCTGCCGCTGGCCGCTGCTGGGTTGGTGCCGCTCGCGGCGGGCGCGTTTGACCTGTGCCTGCTGGCCCCGCTGACCGGGCTGCCGCTGCAGGGAGAAGCGTTGCGCCAGCAGCTGGACGACGCGGCGCCAGCGTCCTGGCGTTAGCGCCGGGCAGCTTCCCAGGCTTGCGCGGCGTCTTGTTTATCCACGCCGGTAAAGTCACCGCGCAGGGCTTTGAGGGCATACTTCTCTGCGTCGATTTCCTTGCGCGAGCGGTAGCCGAGCTTGCGGAAGATGGGCAGTGGCGGGCACCAGCCCTGCAGCGCGTGCCAGAGCAAAAACGAAGAAACCACCGCCGGCAGCACCAGCCAGCGGCGGTCGGCCGTGCGCCCGGCCGCAAACCCGAACAGTGAGAGCGTGGAGGCGTTGGCCATCAACGTGCGGTCGATGTCCCATTCTTTATCCAGCTCCTCAATGCGTCTATCGAGCGCGGCGGGCCCAGCCTGCGCGCAGGCCTGCACCCGGGCGCGGGCCTCGCGGTCCAGCTCGGCGTTGGTAGCGGCGGAAGTACTGCGGCGGCTGGGGTCGTGGCTGCTCATAGCGGATAGGTGAACGAGGTGGCGGATACCGGCTCTACGCCCCGCCTACCCCTTCTGTTGCCCCTAAGTGCTTGGCCTTACCAGCTGTCGGCTCTTCGCTACCGCCGCGCCTGCCGTACAGGCGCAGCGGGGTTGTAGTCGATGCCACCGAACAGGTAGAGCATGACCAGGCGCGAGTAGCGGAAGGTCAGCGGCATGAAGAGCACGATGGCCAGGGCGGCGCTAACGATGTATACCCAGGTGTCGGGGTCGTGGCCCAGCACATAGACAGCCAGGCCCACGGCCACCACGATGGCCACGGAAAAGGCGTAGCTCACGTACATGGCGCCCCAGAAAAAGCCGGGTTCCGGCTCGTAGTGCTGCCCGCACACGGGGCAGTAGTCGTGCATGTCCTGGAAATGCGCCAGGTTCAGGGCAGAGGTTTTAAATACGGGACCCTGGTGACAGCGCGGGCAGCGGCCCGCGGCGCAGGCCAGCAGGGAGGAAGAGCGAGAAGCCATAGCGAAATCGGGTAAAAAGGGTGAAACCAGTGGGCCGGGCACAGCCGCCGGTCAATTCCGTCGTGGGCGCTGCTTCCGGCAGGCAGTACATGCGGGCGCGGATAACCAGCGCCGAGAGCACCGTCAGGCCCCCGATGGCCACGAGCGGGGCGGCCAGGCCCAGCGTATCAGCCAGCACGCCGGTGAGCAGGGCGCCCACGGCGTAGCCCGCGTCGCGCCAGAGCCGGAAAATGCCCACGCTGTGAGCCCGCTGGGCGGTGGGGGCGTACTCGGCAATGGCCGCCAAAAAGGTGGGGTAGACCAGCGCCGTGCCCGCGCCGAGCAGGGCCGCCAACAGCACGAATACTGGGTAGGAGGAAGTGAAGAGCATGGCCAGCAGCACCGCGCCCTGCAGCAGCATGCCCCAGAAGAGCAGGTCTTTCTTGCAGTAGCGGTCGGCCAGCGGCCCGGTCACCAGCTGGCCCAGGCCCCACACGGCCGGGTACACGGCCGCCACCGTGCCAATCTGCGTCAGGGTAAAGCCCTTGGTGGCCAGCAGCAGCGGCAGCAGGCCCCAGACCATGCCGTCGTTGAGGTTATTAACCAGCCCGGCCTGCGTGACCGAGCCCAAGTTGGGGTGGCGCCAAGTTACGTCCCAGAACGAAAGGGGCGGACTCGTGGGTCCGGCCGGGGCCTGGGCCGCTTCCAGCGCGACGTGGTGGCGGGTATCACGCACCCATAGGGAGCTTAGCAGTCCCAGCACGGCCAGTGCAATGCCCAGGTAAAAGGGGTAGGGCCGCAGGCCGTACTCGGTGGCCAGCCAGCCCGAGGCGAAGGCCGTGGCGGCCACAGCCAGGTAGCCCGCCGACTCGTTCAGGCCCATGGCCAAGCCGCGCTGCTTGGGACCCACTAGGTCTATTTTCATGACCACCGTACTCGACCAGGCCAGGCCCTGATTGAACCCCAGCAGCACGTTGGCGGCAATCACCCAGCCCCAGGACGGGGCCCAGAGCAGCAGTAGCGGCACGGGAAGGCCAAACAACCAGCCGAGCAGCAGCAGGTTCTTGCGCCCCACCCGGCCCGCCCAGGCCCCGGCGTAGTAGTTGGCCGCGGCTTTGGTGAGGCCGAACACCACGATGAAAGAGAGAATGGCCGAGCGGGCCACCAAGTGAAACTCCTGCTCCGCCAGCTGGGGCAGAATGGAGCGTTCCAGTCCTACCATGCCGCCTACAAAGGCATTGACCAGCACCAGCAGGGCGAACTGGGGCCAGTTTTCGCGCAAGCCCAGGCGGGTCGGCGGGGTTGGGGTGGTTAGCGGAGTCATGGGGCGCAGCAGTTAAGCTAGATCGTAGGGCAGGTTGCGATGCTTCCAGTCGGGAAATCCTTCCTCCAGCCGCTGGGCCATGTACCCCCGCGCCGTCAGCAGCTGCACGGCCTCGTCTGCAAACACGCAGAAAGGACCGCGGCAATACGCGACAATGGGGCTGGTGCGCGGCAGCTCCTGCAGCCGGCCCAGCAACTCCTCCAGGGGCATGGACAGTGCCTGGGGGAGGTGGCCCTGGTTGTATTCCTCGCGGGGGCGCACATCCAGCAGCACCACGCCTTCGTCCGCGAGCTTGCCGAGCAACTCGTCGATGGTCACGGTTTGCAGCACGTCACGCTGCAGGCGAAAATCCTGGACCACGCGGGCAATGCTTGCTTGCCGGGTCAGGCCGTAGGTGCGTAGCAGCTGCCAGGCAGCGTACACGTCGGGGTTGGCGAGGCGGTAGCGCAGGTAGTGGCCGTCGCGTTGGGCGCTGACCAGCTGCACGCCCTTGAGCACCTGCAGGTGCTGGGACGCGTTGGCGACCGACAGGCCCGTTTCCCGGGCAATGTCTTCGACGGCAAACGCCCCTTGGGCCAGCAAATCGACGATTTCCAGTCGGCGGGGGTTGGCCAGGGCTTTGGTTAGGTCGGCTAGCTGGCCGTAAACCGAATCTTTGTACGCTCTTTTTTCCATGATTGCGAGAAGGCTGGCGGCAAAGCTAGCAGGCTTGTTCAATTATTCAATAAAGTTATTGAATAAACGGGCGTGCCCTCCTTATCCGTTTGCAAAACTTACATCTGCACATTAGTTCTGCACATTAGTGACCAGCGGGGAGAGCAGTCTAAAACCCGTAATCAACCGCCACGGTCAGGTGCTGTAAGTCTACTTTGTTGACGGCCCGCGCCGGCAGATAAGTGGCCCGGTCCGCCCCCCACTTGGCCGCGAGCAGCGTGCGTAGGCGTAGTCCCTGGGCCGCGCCGCTGAAGGCGTGGGTCATACTTAGGTTGAGCTGGTGGAAATCGGGTAGGCTGTACTTGTTGAGCCGGGCCTGCCGCGAGAGGTTGTAGTAGCCGTAGCCAGCTTCCAGCCGGGGCACATGCGGCCGCTGCCAGGCCACGGTGGTTCCAAAGGCGTGCACGTCGCCGGCGCCCTCGATGCGCTCCCGGGGCAGGGTGGTGTAGAAGGGCTCCCGCCCCCACTCGCGGGGAAAGAGGTAGCGCCCGTGGGCTGTCAGGCGAGTGTAGTGCGCGGCACCCTGCCAGGCCCGCCGCTGGTACGCCACACGCCCGCTCAGAGCCCGGGCCTGCTCCCCCGGGTTGAGGTAGCGCTGGCTTACCGGCTGGTCCCGGTCCTTGGCCAGGCCACGCTGCCAGAGCAGCAGGCTGCTGGCCGTCCAGGTGCCGGCCGGGCGGGGGAAGGCCACCGTGCTTTCCAGCAGGCTGGTGGCCAGCAGGTGGTCGGCGAAGTACTGCCAGGCCTGCACCGAGCCGCCGTGGCCCAGGGTGCGGCGCAGCCCCAGCACGGCCAGCCCGTGGGTGGGCACGTGCCCGAGATAATCGGCCCGGCTGCTGTCCGTGGACACGCCCATGGAATAGCGCCCCACCGCTTCGCCGAGCCGGTACCAGCGGTCAGTGGAGCGCGGGGCCACGTGGGTCAGCCAGCCGCCCTGTAGGGTGGTGGCCTTACCTGCCTTCCCCACGGCCCATAGGCCCTGCACGAAGTTGGGGCTCAGGCGCGAGTCCTGGGAGTTGAGCAAGGGCGTGTCCAGCTGCTGGCGGCCGTAGGTGAGCTGTAGGCCCGGCCGGGGCTGCCAGCGCACCCACAGCTCTTCCACCTGGTGCAGAATCTCGCGGTGGTGCGGGTGTTCCAGGTCGAAGAGGCTGAGCTCGTAGCGGCTTTCCGGGCGGCCCGGCTCGGCGGCCAGCGCACTGGAGTACAGGTTTTTCAAAAAGAACCCTTCCACGCCCAGCTGCAGGCCGTGCCAGGTTTTGGTTTCGTAGCCTAGTCCCGCCCCGACGCCGTGGGCGTAATAGTCCGGGGCAGCGCCGCGGTTGCGGGTGGCCATGAACACGGTGCGCACGTGGGCCCGGAACTCCCCCTTGCGCAAGGCCTGGGCCAGCGACCGGGCCGCTAGTGAATCGGCGGCTGCTTCCCCGGCCGGAGCGTGAGTTGTCGGGTGCAGCAGCGTATCGGGCCGTACGGATTGGGCAACAGCGGGCCGGGCGCCGGCCAGCAGCGCGGCTCCGAGCAGAAACCAGCGAATCATTGGAAACGGAAAAGGGAGCCGGAAGCCGGGCGGAGAACGGTTAGTGAGGCAGCTTTTCGCGCAGGGCACTGTAGGTCCAGGTGCCGGCCAGCGCGGCCAGAATCAGTACTGCGGCCGAGGCCACGCCGCTGCCCAGCTGGGCAAACAGGGGGCCCGGACACGCCCCGGTCAGGGCCCAGCCCAGCCCGAAGATGATGCCGCCAATCCAGGTACCGTGGTTGTATTGCTTGTCGGCGAGGGTGATAGTCTCGCCGTTAATGGATTTGACGTGGTTGCGTTTGATGAGCTGGATGGAAATCAGACCCACCACAATGGCCGAGCCGATGATGCCGTACATGTGGAACGACTGGAAGCGGAACATTTCCTGAATCCGGAACCAGCTGATGACTTCGCTTTTGGTCAGGATGATGCCGAACAACACGCCCAGCACCAGGTATTTGAGGTTTTTCATGGAGGGGGAGGTTAGAACATCAAGGGATAGAAGACCCAGGTCATGAGCAGGCCGCCGATGAAGAAGCCGATAACGGCCACCAGCGACACCCACTGCAGGTTCGAGAGGCCCGAAATGGCGTGGCCCGAGGTGCAGCCGCCGGCGTAGCGCGTGCCGAAGCCGACCAGGAAGCCGCCGAGTACCAGGAATACCCAGCCCTTCCAGTTGGAGAGGTTTTCGAGGGCAAACAATTCCTTGGGCAGGAGACCGGAGAAGTCGGTCAGGCCCATCTGCGCCTGCAGGTCGCGCACGGTTTCGGGCGAAATGGCAATGGTGTCGGGGTGGCCCAGCACTTGGTAGCCCAGGAAGCCGCCGATGCCGATGCCAAGCACAAAAAACAGGTTCCAGAGCTCGGCGCGCCAGTTATAGGTCAGGAAGGGAATGCCGGCGGGCACGCAGGCCGCGCAGACGTGGCGCAGCGAAGAGCTAATGCCCAGGGCCTTGTTGCCGATGAGCAGCAACGCGGGGACAGTCAGGCCGATGAGCGGGCCGGCCACGTACCAGGGCCAAGGCTGGCGAAGGAAGTCAAGCATGAATTAAGAAAGTCAAAGCGAAAAGGGAAGAAATAAGGGTGCCGGCCGACCGGCACAAGGGCCGGCCGGGAACATCACCCAGAAGCGGTAAAAAAGGGCCAGACGCTTAGCGTACCAGCTTTTCAGGCCAGTCGAGCACCCCGCCGAGCAGGTTGCTGACCTGGCCAAAGCCGGCTTTGGTGAGCTGGCTGGCCGCGGTGGCCGAGCGGGCCCCGCTGCGGCAGTACACGTAGGTGGGCTTGGTTTTGTCCAGGGCGGCCACGCGCCGGGCAAAGTCGGGGCTGGTGACGTCGATGTTCACGGCCCCGGGCAGGTGGCCGGCGGCAAACTCGTCGGGGCGGCGCACATCGAGCAGCACCGCGCCGCGCTCGCGCACGGCGGTCGAAAACTGGGCGGGGGTAAGGTTTTTATAGGCGGGCGCGGTGCCCTGAAACAGACCAAACATGGCAAAAAGGGAAAGCAGGAATGCGAAATGAGACATGGGTAAGGCGTAAGCGCTACCGGAGAGCTCCTTTTTAGGACCCTCTCCGGTTTTGCTGTTAGGGGTTAGTGGCCGGCCGCAGCCGACTGGAAGGATTTCACGGCCTCGCTCAGGTCGAGCACGTCCGTACCGGGCAGCGCGTCGGCCACGATACTGGAGCCTGCCGCCGAGCGGTAGCCACCGGCGCAGTGCACCACCACGGGCTTGCCCTGAGGAATTTCCTGGGCCCGCTCGCGCAGCTCGGGCAGCGGGATGCTCAGCGAGCCGGCGAAAATGGGCTCGTCGCGGTGCTCCGCCGCGTTGCGGATGTCCACGATGGTGTACTGCTCCGGGTGCTGACGGAAGGCGGCCACGTCCAGCTGTGGCATGGTCGCTTCGGCAGCGGGCGTGCCGACCAGCGCGCCCTTAATCAGCGCTTCGTAGCCGATTTTGGCGGTTTTCTGAATCAGGTCCTCCAGCGTTGCCTCATCGGCGGCTAGGAGGTAGAAGGACTCCTCCGGGCCCACAATGGAGCCCAGCCAAGTTTCGAACTTGCCGCCCTGCTGGATGTTGATGGCGCCGGCTACGTGACCTTTTTTAAACTCGGCCTCGGGGCGGGTGTCGATGATGACGGCCCCGGCTTCCAGGGTGGTGCCGGGCGCCAAGCGTTTAACCTCTTGCACGCTGGGCGCATAAGCGGGGGCGCCCTTCTTGTTCAGGTCCACGTCGTAGCCGAAGTACTTGGGGATAAAGGGCTGGTCGGCGAGCAGCTCTTTTACAAACGCCTCTTCGCTCAGATCGCGCAGCATGGGGTTGCCGAACTTCTCGTCGCCGATGGTGCTGCTGCTGCCCCCGGCCAGGGCCTTGCCGCAGAGCGAGCCCGCCCCGTGGGCCGGGTACACCAGGACCGTATTTGCGAGCTTCATGAGCTTATCGCGCAGCGAGTGGTACATCTGCTTGGCCAACTCCTCGCGCTTGGCCGTCATATTGCCGGCACTCTCGCGCAGGTCGGGGCGGCCCACGTCACCGATGAAGAGCGTGTCGCCGGTGAAGACGGCCTCGTCCTTGCCTTCGCGGCGGAGCACGATGCTCAGCGAGTCGGGCGAGTGGCCGGGCGTGTTCAGGGCCCGGAAGGTGAGCTGGCCTACGGTAAACTCCTGGCCCTCGTCGAAGGCTTCGTGGGCGTAATCCGCGCCCAGCAGCTTGCTTACCCGGATGACGGCGCCGGTGGCCTGGGCAATTTCCAGGTGGCTGCTCACGAAGTCGGCGTGGGGATGGGTTTCGATGACGCTCACGATTTTCGCGTCATTCGCCTTCGCGAAGTCGTAGTAGGGCTGCGGGTCACGGGCCGGGTCGATGAGCACAATCTGGCGGGCCGACTCGCTGAGGATGGCGTAGGAGAAATGGGCCAGGCCCTTGTCTTCAAACTGTTCGATTTTCATGGGAAAAGCGTTTAGGAGGTGGGGAAAGTCGATGGAAATGAGGGGTTATAAGAAGGCAGTGGGAAAGAGAATCAGGGGGTAAAGACCAGCTCGCGCAGCAGGATAAAGGTGCCCATGGCCAGCGTGAACCAGCCGAAGGCGGGCTTGAGCTTGGCGCCGGGAATGAAGCGGGCGAGGTAGGTTCCGAGTACGATGCCGCCGAGGGCAAAGGCCAGGAAGCCGGCCAGGAAGGTCCAGGCAATGGGGGTGCCGGCGCTTAAATCGCCGGTGAAGCCGATGAGCGAGTTCAGGGCGATAATGGCCAGTGAGGTGCCCACGGCCAGCTTCATGGGCAGGCGGGCGCCCAGTACTAGGGCGGGAATAATCAGGAAGCCCCCGCCGGCGCCTACGAAGCCCGTGAGGGTGCCCACCACCAGGCCAATGCCCAGAACAAGGGGGTAATTGAATGCGTGTTTGGTATGCAGTTCCTCGTCCAGCACCTCTTCGGCCTGCTTGCTGCGAATCATCGACACGGCCGCGACAACCATCAGCACCGCAAACGCCACCAGCACCAGCAGGTCTTTGGTAAAGACTAGGCTGCCCACGGTGAACAGCTCGTGGGGAATGGCGGGCATGAGCAGCTTGCGCACGGCAAACACGGCCGCCAGCGAGGGTAGCAGAAACACCAGCGCCGTTTTCAGCGACACCAGCCCCTTGCGGAAGTAGCCCCAGGCGCCGACTACGGAGGTCGAGCCCACCACGAACAGCGAGTAGGCCGTGCTCAAGACCGGGCTCACGCCCATTAGGTACACCAGCACGGGCACGGTGAGGATGGAGCCGCCCCCGCCCATGATGCCCAGGGAAAGGCCGATGAAGATTGCCGCGAAATAGCCGAAGTAGGGAAGCATGAGGTACGGGTGAACGTATGAATTTATGATAGGTTGTTCATGTGTTTGGCCAAAAAAAAGGCCGCCCGTCCTACAGGAAGGTGCACGCCGCTAGGCACTGAATCACGTCGATGACCTCGCGCATTTTCAGGGCGTAGTAGATGTTCTTGCCTTCGCGGTGCGAGCTCAGGATGCCCTTGAGCTTCATGCCCGACAGGTGATGCGAGAGCAGGCTTTGCTCCACGTTGAGCTTGTCGCTGATGTCGGTCACGGACAGGCTTTCGTGATTGGAAAGCAATTGCACGATGGCGATGCGGGTGGGGTGCGCCGTGGTCTTGAGAATGAACGCCACCTTCTCCATCTTCTCAGTGGTCAGGTTCAGTTCAGCGTCGGGGGCAGCGGGGAGTGTCATAACTGGGTGCAAACTTATGAACAGTTGTTCATTTATACAAGTGTCGTACCCCAGTTAGTTCCACTGCTTTCATTTTCCTTTCCCCAAGCCTGGTAAAAACCTGCTTTCCCAGCCCCTGTTAGCAGTTGTTGGCTTGTTTTCTTCAAGTTGTTAGTGAACTTAAGCCGGCAAATTTTTGGTTGGGAGGGGCGTTATCGGGCCCCTGCGGGCTGCAACCCCGCCGCTGATTCGGGGCCTTTGGGCTGCTACATCTGGCCTCGTATCATAATTGTGCGCACCTTTGCGCCCTGTAATTCGCACCCATGTCCCGTCTGTTGTCCCATTTGCTGTTGCTGATTTATGCGGGGGTCTACCTGCATTGCCAGCCGCTGTCCATGCGGACCCAGGGAGCCGAACCGGGGGCTGGTACGCGCCAGGAGCAGCCCCGCGCCGGGCTGTGCAAGAAGAAGCTGCAGACAGTGCAGGCCGACCCGCAGGCCGACCACGCGCCGGTAGTGAAAGCCAAGCTGCTGCCCTTGGACCTGGCGTTGGGCAATGACTTCCCGGCCCTGTACTTCGGGTTGCTGTTCCCGGCCGACAAGCCGACCCTTAACCCTGCCCGTGGCCCGAATGCTGGCCCCGAGCAGTCCTTTGCCAACCACCCCAATAAGGCTCCGCCCGTCCGCTTTTCTTAGGAAAATGCGCAGTGGAGCCGGGTTTGTACCCGGTTAATTGCCCCGTGATGTGGGGGCGATAACCGGGTTTTTTTATGCCCTAACTGGCCTGCCGCCTAGTGCGGCCCCCTTCTGCTGCTCCAGCCACCGGACAGCCCCGCCTTTTCCTGAGAGCCCCAGCAAATCTGCCTGTAAACTGGCCGGCTGCGCCCTAGTGCGCCCGGCCCGGATTTCTGTCCTGACTTCTCTCAGCCCATGTTTTTCCCTCTTGTACCACCTGCCCGGCTCCTGCCGCCGGGTAGCCGGCGGCTGGTCGTGGCCCTGCTGTTAGCGGGCCCGCTCAGCCAGGCGCAACCGGCCCCGGTACCCCCGGCCGCCGGCCGCCCCCTCACCTTACCCCAGGCCCTGGAGCTGGCCCGCACCCAAGCCCCGCACCTGCAGGCCAAAGCCTACCAGGTGCAGGCCGCCGAGGCCGACCTCACCCAAACCAAGACCCAACGCCTGCCCTCCGTGCGGCTTAGCGGGCAGGTGAGCTACGGCTCCACCAACTCCGTGGCCGGCACGATGCTGCCCGTCGGCACCATCATTCCCAGCAGCGGCTCGCTGAGTGGGGTCAACTCCTACAACGCCGTATTCGGCAGCATGGGCACGGCCCTGGCCGAGTGGAGCCCGGTCACCTTCGGGCAGTACCCGGCCCAGCGGGCCCGCGCCGAAGCGGCCCGCGGCTACGCCCAGGCCGATGCCGACAACGAACTCTTCACCCAGCAGCTGCGCGTAGCCCAGACCTACCTTGACTTGCTGGCCACCCAGAGTTTGCGCCGGGTGCGGGAGCAGGACGTGCGCCGGGTGGCCGTGCTCCACAAGACCATCACCCGGCTGACCCTTCATGGCCTGCGCCCCGGTGTGGACAGCACGCTGGCCCGCGCCACCGAGGCCCAGTCCCAGCTGGCGCTCCTAGCCGCCCGCGAGCAAGAATCCGACCGTCAGGCCCGCCTGTCCACCCTGCTGGGCCAGCCCGGTGCCACCTGGCAGCCCGATACGCTCTACAATCAAACGCTCCCGCCCGCGTTGGTGCCGCCGGCCGCCACCCACCCCACGCTGGGCCTGCAGCAGCGGGCCATCGGCCTGGGGCAGGCTCGCGAAACGGTCATTCGCCGTCAGTACCGGCCCCGGCTTTCGCTGCTGGGCGCCACCTGGGGCCGGGGCTCCGGCCTGGGCACTAACGGCCAGACCGACTACGGCTTGGGCGGGGCCGCACCCACCCGCTTCAACTACGCCGTGGGCGTGGGCGTGGTGTTCGACCTGCTCGACTGGCCCCACGTGCAGGCCCAGGCCAAAGCCGAAAACCTGCGCACCCAGGGCCTGCAAGCCGAGTACCGCCAGCAGCAGCTGGAGCTTAGCAACCAGGCCACCCTCGCTGAGCAGCGCCTGCAGCTGGCCGCCGAGCGCGCCCGCCAGGCGCCCTTGCAGCTCGCGGCCGCCCGCCAGGCCTACCGCCAGAAGCTGGCTCTTTACAACTCGGGGCTGGCCACCGTGGTCGACCTGACCCAGGCCCTGTACGCGCTGCAGCAAGCCGAGCAGGACCAGGTGCTCACGGCCAACGCCGCCTGGCAGGCCGTGCTGTTGCAAACCGCCGCCGCCGGCGACTTCTCTTTCTTTTTCACCCACGTAACGCCCTAGCCGCATGTACGAACTCATCCGGTCGGCCCTGCAGCGGCCCCTCACCGTGGTGGTGGCCATGCTGGCCATCCTCTTTTTCGCTTTCGCTGCCGTGCGCGACATTGCCGTGGACATCTTCCCGAGCATGGACGTGCCGGCCATCTACGTGGCCGAGCCCTACGGCGGCCTCTCGCCCGAGCAGCTCGACGGCTTCATGGCCAACCAGTTTCAGAACAACTTCCTGTTCGTGTCTGGGGTCAAGAAGATTGAAACCAAGAGCATCCAGGGGCTGACCCTCATCAAGCTCTCCTTCTATCCCGGCACCGACATGGCCCAGGCCGCGGCCGAGGTGGCTACCCAGGTGTCGCGGGCCACGGCGTTTATGCCCACCGGCACGCTTCCCCCGCAGGTGGTGCGCTTCGACGCCAGCTCCCTACCCGTGGGCCAGCTGGTGCTGGAAAGCGAGAAAAGCTCCCTGACCCAGCTCCAGGATCTGGCCGCCAGCCGCATCCGACCCATGTTCACCACCATTCCCGGCGTCACGTCCACGGCCCCGTTCGGCGGCAACATCCGCACCATCGTGGTCAAGGCCGACCCGGCCAAGCTGCGCGGCTACCAGCTTACGCCCGACGACGTGGTCAAGGCCATCGTCAGCAGCAACCAGCCCTCGGCGGCCGGCAACGTGAAGATGGGCGATTTGGCCTACATGGCCCCGGTGAACTCGCTGATTGAGAATCCGGCCGACTTTCTGGACGTGCCCCTGCGCACCGGCGCCGGGCCGGGGGTGTACCTGCGCGACGTGGCCACGGTAGAAGACGCCGCCGACGTGACGACGGGCTACGCCGTCATCAACGGAAAGCGCGCCATCTATATGCCCGTCATCAAAAAGGCTGACGCCTCGACCCTGAAGGTGGTGCAGCAGGTCAAGGACAAGCTGCCCACCCTGCGGGCCCTGCTGCCCGAGGACGTTAAGCTCAGCTACGCCTTCGACCAGTCCACCTACGTGGCCAACTCGCTCAAAAGCCTGGTGACGGAGGGAATTCTGGGGGCGGTGCTCACCGGCCTTATGGTGCTCTTGTTTCTGCGCGACTGGCGCAGCGTGCTCATCGTCGTAACCACCATTCCGCTCTCGGTGTTGTCGGCCGTGATTCTGCTCAAGCTGTTCGGGCAGACGCTCAACATCATGACCCTCTCGGGTCTGGCCCTGGCCATCGGCGTGCTGGTGGACGAGGCCACGGTGACCATCGAGAACATTCACCAGCACCTGGAGCGGGGCAAGCCCAAGGCCCAGGCCATCTGGGACGCGGCCCGCGAAATCGCCCTGCCCAAGCTGCTGATTCTGCTCTGCATCCTGGCCGTGTTCGCCCCGGCCCTCATCATGGAAGGCGTACCGCGGGCCATGTTCCTGCCCCTGTCGCTGGCCGTGGGCTTTGCCATGGTTGCCTCGTTCCTGCTCTCGCAAACGCTGGTGCCGGTCATGGCCAATTGGCTGATGAAGGACCACGCACCAGCCGCTGGCCACGACGACCCGGCTGGGAAACCCGGCTTTTTCGCTCGCTTTCAAGCCGGCTACCAGCGCCTGCTCGTGCGGGCTCAGGCCCGGCAGCGCGGCGTGGTGTTGGGCTATTTGGTCCTATCCGTGCTGGTGGTGGGCGCAGGGTTTGCCTTCATCGGTACCGACATTTTCCCCCAGGCCAACAGCGGGCAGTTCCAGCTGCGGCTGCGCGAGAAGGTGGGCACCCGCCTGGAGAAAACCGAACAGACGGTCGCGGCGGTGCAGGCGATTATCAACCAGGAAGTCGGCCCCGAAAACGTGGAAATCTCCTCCACCTTCGTGGGCACTCAGCCGGCCAGCTTCGCGGTTAACTCGGTGTTCGTCTTCACCGCCGGCCCCCACGAGGCGCTGATGCAGGTGGCCCTGAAAGAGGGCGTGCACGTGAATTTGAGCCAGCTCAAGGAGCGCCTGCGTGGGCGCATCCGGCAGGCCCACCCCGGCCTGCAGCTGAGCTTCGAGCCCATCGAGCTGGTGGAAAAGGTGATGAGCGACGGGGCGCCTACTCCCATCCAGGTAAACGTGGGGGGCAAAAACCTGAAGGAAGCCGCCGGCCACGCCCGCAAGGTGCTGGCCGAGCTGAAGCGGATTCCCTTCCTGCGCGACGTGCAGATTGCCCAGCCCCTGCAGTACCCGGCTTTGCGCATCGACGTGGACCGGGAGCGGGCCGCCCAGTTCGGGCTCACCAGCCAGGAAATCACCCAGTCGATAGTCGCGGCTACCTCGTCCTCCCGCTTCACCAGCAAAAACCTTTGGCTCGACCCCAAATCGGGCTTAGGCTACCAGGTGCAGGTGCAGCTGCCCGAGGACCAGCTCACCCAGCTCCAGGACTTAGAAGCGCTGCCCGTCAAGCCCGGCCAGGCCCGCCCCACCATTGGGGAGGTGGCCACGGTGTCGGCCCGCATGATGCCCGGCCAGATTGACCGCCAGGGCCCGTACCGCCTAGTCAGTATCACCGCCAACGTGCAGGACCGGGACCTGGGCACCGCCGCCCAGGCCGTGCGTAATGCCCTGCAACAAGTTGGGGAGCCCCCGCGGGGCGTCGTAGCCAACCTAGTGGGCCAGCCCCAGCTGCTGGCCGACACCATGAGCAGCCTGCAGACGGGCCTCGGCATGGCCATCGTGGTGATTTTCCTGCTGCTGGCGGCGAACTTCCAGTCGTTCCGCCTCTCGCTGGTGGTGCTCTCGGTGGTACCAGCCGTGGTGGCCGGCTCCCTGCTGCTGCTGCTGGCCACCGGGGCCACCCTCAACCTGCAGTCCTACATGGGCATGATTATGAGCGTGGGCGTTTCGGTGGCCAACGCCATCCTGCTCATCACCAGCGCCGACCACTTGCGGCACGAGCACCGCGACGTGGCGCTGGCCTCCCGCCTAGCCGCCGATACCCGCATCCGGCCTATTCTGATGACCAGCATTGCTATGATTGCCGGCATGTTGCCCATGGCCTCGGGCCTGGGCGAGGGCGGGGACCAAATTGCCCCGCTGGGCCAGGCCGTCATCGGCGGGCTCATCGCCTCCACGCTGGCCTCGTTGCTGGTCTTGCCCCACGTGTTTGGCTGGGCCATGCGCCGGGTGGGCTACGAATCCGGGTCCCTGCTGCCTGCCCGCACCCGGCAGGCCGCTTAATCTTCACTTTTTTGCCTTACTACCTATGAATGCCTTTTTGAAATTAATTGCCCAATCGCCCCGCTACACGTTCCTGCTGGCGGCGGGCCTGCTGCTGAGCGGAGCGCTCAATAGCTGCTCCTCCGGCGCTTCGGAGCCCACGGTCGAAAAGCCTGCGCCGGTCGCTCCGGCGGCCGTCACCACCTTCCGGCTCACTTCCGCTCCGGCCGTGCGCCGGCTGCGCTTGCCCGCCGAGCTCAAGCCCTTTGAGCAAGTGGATATCTTCCCCCGCGTGGGCGCCTTTGTGCAGCAGGTGCTGGTAGACCGCGGCTCGCGCGTCACCAAGGGCCAGACCCTGGCCGTGCTCGAAGCCCCGGAACTGGCTGCCCAGCTGGCCCGGGCCCGCTCACGCTGGCAGGCCGCCCAAGCCAAGCTCTCCGGTACCCGGGCCAGCTATGAGCGGCTGCTGCGCACCAGTCAGGAGCCGGGCACCATCTCGCCCAACGACCTGGAGCGGTCCCGCGCCGAGATGCAGGCTGACCAAGCCAATGTGCAGGCCGCCTATTCCGAGCTGCAGGCCAGCCGGGAACTGAGCAACTACCTGGTGGTGCGCGCCCCGTTCAGCGGCATCATCACGGCCCGCAACGTGTCGGCCGGGGCCCTGGTGGGGCCGGGTGGCGGCCAGCCGTCGGCACCCATGTTCTCGCTGGAAAACAGCCGCACCCTGCGCCTGGAGGTGGCTGTGCCCGAAGCGGCGGCTGGCCAGTGGCTACAGCCAGGCGCTAAGGTGCCCTTTACGGTGCCGGCTTTTCCCGGGCAGACTTTTACCGGTGTGTTCCGCCGCAACGCCAGCCGCCTGAGCCAGACCGTGCGCTCGGAGCTGGTGGAGATGGATGTGCCTAATGCCGACGGGCGCTTGAAACCCGGCATGTATGCCCAGGTGCTGGTATCCCTGCCCACCGAAGCGAAAGCCGTCGCCGTGCCGACCTCGGCCGTGTTTGCTACCCCGGACGCGCCCAAGCAGGCGCAGGTGGTGCGTGTACAGCAGGGCCGGGCCGAGTGGGTGTCCGTGCGCAAGGGCCAACTGCTGAGCCGGGATACGGTGGTCGTATTCGGCCCGCTGGCGGCCGGCGACGAGCTGGTGCGGGAGGCCGGCGAGCAGTTGCCGGATGGCCAGTCCGTTACGGTAGCCAAGGCCAAGCCCGCCGGGATATGATATATGAACGTTTTTTCATTTGTTTGTTGTTGCTGACGTAAATCCTCTGACTATGAATCGTAAATCCCTTTTCCAGTGGCTGCCTTTGGCCCTGTTCGCTCTTGTGTTGTTCACGGCCCTGCGTACTCCGGTACTGGGCGGCATTCAGCGCGGCCTGCTGGCCACGGGCCTGTGGAAGGCCGATGCGCCCGCCACTGATGCTGCACCGACTGCCACGCCCGTGTCATCCACCAGCGGTAGTGCCTACCTGCACAACCTGCCGCTGGTCACGCTCGACGGTAAGCAGTTTAATCTGAGCGATTTGAAGGGCAAGGTGGTGTTCGTGAACCTGTGGGCCAGTTGGTGCCCGCCCTGCGTGGCCGAGATGCCTGGTATTCACGCGTTGTACAAGAAGATGGACCCCAAGAAAGTGGCCTTCGTGATGCTGTCGCTGGATGAGAACCCGGCCAAGGCCCAGGCCATGCTCAAGCGCCAGGGCTACACCTTCCCGGTGTATTTCCCCGTCGGTTCGCTCGCCCCGCCGTTTGATTCCAACTCGATTCCCTCCACGGTGATATTAGGTCCGGATGGGCAGGTAGCCGCCCGCCACGACGGCATGGCTGAGTACGACACGCCGGAGTTTAAAGCCGCCCTGGAAAAGCTGGCGCGTTAATCTCAATTTCTTTCAAAGCCCTGACTGGTATCAGTCAGGGCTTTTTACTGGCCTAAAATCTATCAGGACGAGATGATGCTTTCAGAGCTGCCAGGCAAGCTTAAATGAAGAAGCGACCCTTAAAGTAAAGCTTCGTACGAGTGGCAAGGGCAAAACGGCCGCGGCGCTTAGCGCAGGCCCTGCATTTTCAGAAACAGACCACCCGGGTTTTTAGTGGCTTTGATTTTGTCGGTCTTCAGCTTGTAGATGAAAGCAAACAAAGCATCGACATGCTTGGCCGACTGCAGGATGTCCTGCACCAGCTTGGGTTCGGCAATACCGAGGGTCTCCAGGTGCTTGCGCGCCAGCTGCACCTTGGCATCGTCGGCCTCCAGCTCGAAGGGGATGGGCAACTGCTGGGGTACCTGGGTGTTGACGTAGAACTTGATGCTCTGGTAGGAGCGTCCTTTCTTGAGCAGCTCGTACTTGATGCGCAGGTCGGTGTGCTCGTTGATTTGATTGGTGGCCACGTCGAGCACGTACTTCTGCAGGGCCGAAATCTGGGAGTACTGCTCGGGCTCCTTGCCGGCGGGGTCCTTGAGCTTGAGCATGCCCTTGAACTCGTCCAGCGAATAGGTTTTGGTTTCCCCGATATCCTTCCACTGCGAGGCCAGCTGGTAGATGCGCTTGGCGTACTTGCTGCTCAGGCTGAAGGCAGCCTGCAGGCGGTAGGAAGTGAAGTTGCTTTTCAGGTCAATCAGGAAGGGTCGCATGCGCTCGGATATCTCCAGCTCAATGGTGCCCTCTCCCTTGCGGTACAGCGCTGAGGCCAGCAGACTCACCTGCAGCAGGGTCTTGCCGTTCTCGATGTGGTAGACGCGGCTGTTGAGGTTCTCAGTGGATTCGAGCAGCTGCTTGTAGTTCCAGGTGCGGCCAGTCATCTCCATCAGCTCCTGCACCCGGATTTCGTAGATGGTGCCGGCCTGGTCCTGCTTGGTGAGCTTGGAGAGCAGCGAGAAGACGATGTCCATCTCGCAGGCGCTCATCTCGTAGCGGGCCGTCGTCAGCGCGTTATGCTGCCGAATTTCTATCGGGACGGTGGATTCGGATGCGGCCATACGCAGCGAGTGTGGTGATACAAAGCAAACATACGGCTTAAATCGGAAACTAATAGAGCCAAATCCTGAATCTATGAGTAAGGGGAAACGCGGCAGCTTCGCCGGCTTATAAAAGCTATTAGTTAGACTTATGAAACCTATTAGTTAGCCCGCCGCGAGTTTTTGGCGAGGCTTATAAAAGCTATTAGTTAGACTTATAAAAGCTATTAGTTGGCGGCCTGCCAGCACAGCGCTCCAGAAGGCATGAATCACCTGCGACTTATAAAATCTATTAGTTCGCGAACAGCAGGCTTTATGATAGCCCTGCGATTTGACCCTATTAGTTAGCTTATGAATCCTATTAGTTTGGCTTATGAAAGCTATTAGTCAGCTTATGAAATCTATTACCCCACTTATAAAACCTATTAGTTGGCTTATGAAATCTATTACTAAAGCCACCTAAGATGCTGAGGTACAAAAAGTTGCGAGCCCTGCAAATACCTTAAATACTTAAAATACTCACAAGCTTGTTGAAGCTGGAGTACAAAAGCTTTTAAAGTGGTGGTTTAGGCCGATACCCGAACGAAAACAACAAAAAAGGGAGTCTAAATAAGCACAAAATCGCATTGCACTTTTTAAAGATTTTTTTACCTTTTTCTACTATTTAGAACATTCTTACTACCTCCAAAGGTACTTAAAAACTACGCTGAAAGCTCACGGAGGGCTCATTAATAGATTTTATAAGTCTCACAGATTTGCTTCGCCAGCATCTTCAGCGGCAACTGCAGCAGGCCAGCAGGGAGCAACTGACCAGGAAAATGGTGCCCACAAGACCCCCAGGGCTTATAAAATCTATTTTTTAGCTGGCCCAACAGCCTACCGTCGAGCTAAGCATTTTCGTGAACTAATAGGTTTTATAAGCCGGAAAGTGAGTTAGTAGCACCTGGCAGGCGGTTATTCAACGCGATACTAAGACCTTACTGAGGAGTTAACCCGGCGGCCCTAACCATAGCAGGTGTAGCGGCAAGGGCTAAAAAAGGGCTCCTGCGTACCCGAAAAGGGTATTAGGCCGTAGGTAGCATCGATTTGCCCTGTTTCATTTGCCTTAGAATTACCCTCTGTCACCGTCCTGGCCAGTTGCTTAAGCGCCTTTTGCTGCGAAGGCCCCAGGGCCTGTTATCAAAGCGTAGCTTCCTCTCTGCCGCATGCTCGTCGACCTGAACGCCCTGCACACCCTGCCCGATGTCATTCATGCCCTGCCGTTTCACCTCTACGATGATGTAAAGCGCCAGCCGGCCCGCTGCGAGCTGGTGGTACACCCGACCCACGGCTGGGCCGTGGCCACGGAGCTGGAGCAGGGAGCCGTCGGCAGCCTGCTGCAATGCCCGGTCACGCTCGCGGCCAAGGTGTGCCAGCAGTACAGCATTGCGCCCGGCGCGCTCTCGCTCTTTACCCGCTACGCTTATTCTTCAAGCTACGAAAACGTGTACGCCGTGCGCTTTGGCCACGGCGAGCGGGACTTGTTCAACGATGTCCGCTTCCTGGCCCCGCGGCGGGACATGCTCAGCCCGGAGGACGTCGTGGCCTTGGTGCAGGTCCTGCTGCAGGGCCAAGCCCCGGCACCTAACTGGCGGGCTCTGGCCATACCGGCTGCGTAGAGCAGGCCCGTGCTACTCAATAGCCCTTGAAATCATCCAGGCCAATTAACCTAGCTCAGCACCTTTACAATGGCTCCTGCACTCAGTAGGGCAGGGCCATAACCAAAACCTACCACCCATGAATGAAAAAGAAGAAGTAGCATGTGTGTCCGAAGCAGCTGCGCTGCCCTTTCCAGACCTTAGTTTGACCGTTTCCTACGCTGATGCGCTGCTTTATGCCCAGGGCAGGCTGAAAATGCTCGGCAGTGGGGAATTGAAGCCGTTTTGTGAGACGCACCAGCTCACCTACACCAACATCGTCAACCTGAAAAATGGCAAGCTCAAGCGCGAGGAGCCCCGCCTCGTGCAGCGTGTGCTCGTTA
>NZ_JAJADQ010000014.1 GCF_020447315.1 Hymenobacter nitidus | reverse complement strand
CGGGAGATTAGCTCAGCTGGTTCAGAGCATCTGCCTTACAAGCAGAGGGTCACTGGTTCGAACCCAGTATCTCCCACTCTTTTTTTCTTGCATTACCCCTCGGGAGATTAGCTCAGCTGGTTCAGAGCATCTGCCTTACAAGCAGAGGGTCACTGGTTCGAACCCAGTATCTCCCACCAAAAAAGCCGCTTCGCAGCAATGCAGAGCGGCTTTTTGTTTTTACTGGCTTTATGATTGACGCTACATATTGGTCTCAGCCAAGCTCAGACGTGAACTTCCCTGCTTTTGCCGCAGGCGCTGCCACACAATGAAAGGATAGAGCAGCAGGGCCGGCTCAGCAAAATAGCGCCAGCGGAAGCCCACGAAGAACACGAGACTCAGCAGCCAGACGGCCACCAGCGGCGTAAGCAGCAGCACGTCGGCACGGCGCAGCCGCAAGCCCCGGTAACGCACCACCAGCAGCAGCAGACTAAGCAGAAAAGCCAGGTGCACGGCGGCCGTAACGGGGTGGTAGCTGGTGCGGGGCGCATCGGCAATGAAGTTTTCCGGGGCAAAGAACAGCAGCGTTTTGCGCAGCCAAAGCCGTACTTCAGCTCCGGGGTGCTGCTGCACCCAGCGGGTGGCCAAGCCGGCCCGGGCTTTGCTTTCCTGGTACTGGCTCAGGGAGTCGAGGCCGGGAATATGAGCCCGCACGAACTGGTCGAAGGGGCCGGTGCGCTCGTCCCAGTCGAACATGAAGCGGCCCTGCGTCACGGGGTTGTGGCCCTGCAGCAATTCGAAGCCGGCCTGGTTACTGAGCGTCCAGGCCCCGAACAGCCGGTGGTTTTTCAGCAGGATGGGCCCGTGTGCTGCCAGCAGCAGCAGCAGAGTAAGCCCCGCCGCACGCCAGGCATTGCGCCCGGACGCTCCCGAACCAAACATGCTCAGCACCAGCCACACGCCGAACAGTAAGCCATACACGGCCAGCAGATAGCCCCGCAGCAGGCAGGAAACCACGACGCAGCCGGCAATCAGCGCGGTATCGGGCCAGCGCAGGGGCCGGCCGCCGAGCTGGCGCAGCAGCTTGTACACCACCAGAATCAGCAGGGGCAGCGCCAGGTTTTCGTACCACATGTAGGCCCCGATGTAGTACACCACCGATGGGTAGACGGCCCATAGAAATGCCCCGCCCCAGGCGGCGGGCGGGGCCACCCCAAAGTAGCCCAGGGTGCGCTGAACGTAGAGAATACCCAGGCAGTACGCGGCTATGCTCAGGGCAAAAACCAGCAGGGTGAAGTAGTGCTTGGGCAGCCCGGCCCGTTGCCAGCCGATATATACGAACACCGGAAAGCTGGCGTGGAAGGAGTCGGGGCGCAGCACCTGCCGCACCGGGTCGAGGCTGACGTAGCCGCGGCCGGCCAGGTAGTTATCGGCAATACGGCCGTTGCGGCGCTCATCGTAGTTCCACTCCAGGCCCGGGTTCAGGTGCAGCTGCAACGCCAGCTTAAGCACGGCCAGCACCACGACAAGCAGCCAGACAAAACGGGGAACAGAGCGCAGCACGGACGAAGGAATACGAAGGGTGACGGAAAGCCAAAGGTTATGATTTAAACGGTGCCCCGGAAGTGCCGCCCGCTAAAGGCCGGTGGCAAACGCGCCGCGGGTAGTACCTTGCCGCCCATATTCTGCCGGTGCCTTCTCCAACGCTTCTGCCTTTTGCTGCGTCCCTCCCCCCTTCTGCCCGACTCGTTGCGCCGCCCGCTGGTCGGGGCTTTCTTTGCGCTGGTGGCGGTGCTGGGCATCCTGCTGCACCGCGACTACGGCCTGTCCTGGGATGAGCAGCTCGACCGGCTCAACGGCATTATCAGCGTGAAGTACGTGGCCCTGCGCCTGGCCCCCGAGCTGGCCCGGCGGCAGGAAAACTTCGCGGCCATTCCCGACATGCGCCAGAATGAGGACGTAGACCACGGCGTGATTTTCCAGATGCCGCTGGTAGTGCTGGAAAAGCTGGTGGGGGCCGACGACCCGCGTGAGGTGTACTTCCTGCGCCACCTGGTCACGTTTTTCACCGTGGCCGCGGGCATCTACGCGTTTTACCGGCTGGCCCGCCGGCGGTTCAGGAGCTGGCTGCTGGGGCTGCTGGGCGCCGGGCTGCTGCTGTTGTCGCCGCGCCTGTTTGCTGAGGCCTTCTACAATTACAAGGACCTGGTGTTTCTGGCCTTCTTCACCGGCGCCATTTACTCGCTCACCCGTCTGTTGCGCCGTCCATCGTGGCGCTGGGCCCTGACGCACGCTCTGCTGAGCGGCGCGGCGCTGGATGTGCGGACCATGGGCGTGCTGCTGGTGGGGTTCACCGTCTTCTTTGCCGGCCTGGAGCTGCTCTACCGCCCGGCCATTCGCAAACCGCTGCTGCTGGCCCTGGCCCTGTACTTGCCCGTAACGGCAGCCGTGGTGGTGGCCGGCTGGCCTTACCTCTGGGAAAATCCGCTGGGTCACTTCCTGGCCGCTTTCCAAAGCTTCAGCCGCTACCGCTCCGATATGCTGGTGCAGTACTGGGGTCAGCAGATTTCGGTGCGGCACCTGCCCTGGCACTACGCCCCGGTGTGGCTGCTGATTACCACGCCCGTGGCCTACACCCTGCTGTTTCTGGTGGGCTTGGGCACGCTGGGGTATACCTTGGTTCAACAGCCCGGGCGCTGGCTGCGCACCCGCACTGGCCGCCAGGATCTGCTGTTTGCCGTGTGGTTTTTTGCGCCGCTGACCGCCATTATTCTGTTGCACTCGGTGGTGTATGACGGCTGGCGCCACCTTTACTTCATCTATCCGGCCTTTGTGCTGCTGGCATTGCGAGGCGTGGCGGCCGGCGTGGCGTGGCAGGCCCGGCCGGGTTCGAAACGCTGGCTGGGCGCCGCGCTGCTGCTGGCAGTGGCGGGCGACCTGCTGCACTCCGGCTACCGCATTGCCCGCGACCATCCCTACCAGAACGTGTACTTCAGCTTTCTGCCCGGACCGGTGGCTGAGCGGCTGTTTGAGCGCGACTACTGGGGCCTGTCGGGGCGACAGGGGTTGGAATGGATTCTGGCCCACGACTCCAGCGCCCACGTAACCGTAGGCACTGATGCACGTTCTGCCCTGGTGCTTCACAACAACCACTTACTTTTGCCCCCGGCCGAGCGGCGCCGACTGGTGCTTACCTCCGCCGCGCAGGCCCGCTATTTTCTGACAACTTACCGGTGGCATCCGGGTTCTTACCCGGCCAGCTACGGCCCGGAAGTATACAGCATCCGGGTAGGTGGCGTGAAGATTCTGTCCGTTTTCCGCCGGCCCTAGCCTCCCATTTTCTATTCGCCGGGCAGCGTGGCCAGCCTTATTGGTGCCGCACTGTTCTGCGAATCAACCTTAGCTTTCCGCTGCTAATGCCTTTACTCGAAGTAACCGACGCCCGGCGGGCCCGGCAGTTCCTGGATTTACCGCCCCGCCTCTACCGGAACGAGCCCAACTGGATTTCGCCCCTCGACCACGAAATCGAAGCGGTATTCGACCCCAAAAAGAACAGCAACTTCCAGCACGGCGAAGCCATCCGCTGGATTCTGACCTCGGCCAGCGGGGAAGTCATCGGGCGTATTGCGGCCTTCATCAACCAGGCCACGGCCCACACCGACCCCACTTTGCCCACCGGCGGCCTGGGCTTTTTCGAATGCATCAACGATCAGCAGGCGGCCAATACGCTCTTCGACGCGGGCAAGGCCTGGCTGGCCGAGCGCGGCATGCAGGCCATGGACGGCCCCATCAACTTTGGGGAGCGGGACCGGTTCTGGGGCCTGCTGGTGTCGGGTTTCACCGAGCCCAACTATGGCATGTTCTACCACTTGCCCTACTACCAGCCGCTGTTCGAGAACTACGGCTTCCAGGTGTACTTCAAGCAGTATACCTGCCGCCGGGATGTAGCCATGCCCCTGCACGCGGCTTTCCACCGGGCCGTAACCAGCTACGCCGAGCAACCCGAGTTCAGCTTCCGCCACGCCGATAAGAGCGACGCCGAAAAGCTGGCCCGCGACTTTCAGCACGTGTACAACCTAGCCTGGGCCAACCACAGCGGCGTGACGGGCATGTCGCTGGAAAAGGCCCGCAGCCTGGTCAAAGAAATGAAGCCGGTAGCCGATGAGCGCCTCCTGTGGTTTGCCTACCACCAGGAAGAACCCATTGCTTTCTTTATCAGCCTGCCCGAGCTCAACCAGATTTTCAAGCACATCGGGGCCCGCTTCAACCTCTGGGACAAGCTGCGCTTCCTCTGGCACAAGCGCAAATACGACCAGCTGCCCGACAAGAAGATGTTCGGTGTTATCTTCGGCGTGGTGCCCGCCTGGCAGGGTAAGAGCGTCGAATCGGCGCTGATGGAGCACGCCCGGGCCAAGTTCCTGGAAGCAGGCTACACCGACTGCGAAATGAACTGGATTGGCGACTTCAACCCCCGCATGCTGGCCGTAACCCGCTCCATCGGGGCACGCATCCACAAAACCCACGTCACCTACCGCAAGTACTTCGACGAAACCCGCCCGTTTGAGCGCTGCCCAATAATTAAGTAGCTGCGTTGTCACGTGTCCTTGCGAGCAGAGCGAAGCAATCTGTCCTCTCCTAGTAAAAGACGCCCTTTTACCAGAAAGCCCTTTATCGACGGTTCGATAAAGGGCTTTTCTGTGAAGGGAGCTTTTTACATTTCAGGGAGCGAAAGGCCGCGTTTCTGCTTCATGCACAGTATGCTCGCTATAACCCTTTTCACCCCTGCCGAAACTGCCGGTCCAACTCCAGCACCTGCGGAATCAACAGGTGCTCGTCGTCGTTGCGCAGCACGTAGTCGGCGCGGCTAAGCTTTTCTTCCTCGCTCATCTGCTTGCCGATGATGGCCAGAATATCGTCGGCGGTGCGGTGCGGGTCGCGGCGCAATACGCGGGCCTGGCGCACGGCCTGCGGGGCAAATACGGTGATAATCTTGTCCAATTGCTTGTACGAGCCCGACTCGTAGAGCAGGGCGGCTTCCTTGAGAATGTAGGGGAAGCCGGCCGCCTGCTGTGCCTGGGCCCACTGCTCGAAGTCGTGCCCGACGCGCGGGTGCACCAGCGCGTTGAGACGGGCCAGCTGCTCGGGGTTCTGGAAGGCTACCTGCGCCAGATACGTGCGGTTGAGCTGGCCGGCATCATCAAACGTTTCGGCGCCGAAAGCGGCCTGCAGCTCGGCCCGCAGCACCAGGTCGTTGGCCATTACCCACTTTGCCCGCGAATCGGCGTCATACACCGGAATGCCCAGCACCCGAAACAGGCGGCACGCCATGCTTTTGCCCGACCCGATTCCCCCCGTAATTCCGATTCGAAGCATATGTGAAGTGGTGAAATGGGGCGGTGTGAACTGGGGAGTTGATAGGCGGACAGCGCCGTTTACTTCTGCGACACGCGGACGGCGCGCGTCAGGACCCGGACGCCCCGGGCCAGGCTGGGCGTTTGCGACAGTACGGGCTGCAAGCTGGAATCGGGGGAGTGAAACTGGCCGTAGTGCAGCAGCACGTGCACCTGGCTACGGTCGAGCCGGGCCGAGTCTTCGGGAAAGCACTGCACCTGCACCTGCACCGTGGCGGGCGTCAGCTTGAAGTGCTGGCCCTGGGGAAAGTCGCGCAGCTCGGGCACCACGCGCAGGGGCAGCGTGAGCAAGGGCCGGGGCTGCAGGCGCACTTTCACCTGCTGCACCTGGGTCTGCACCAGGTCGGGGCCGCCAATGGGAACGATAATGGCGCCCTCACTGCTACCCGCTGGCGCCTGCGGCAGGTGCACCGGATAGGGACTAGCCAAGCTGTTGACCGTGCGGGCCGGGCCGCGAAACACTACACTTTCGGGCGTAAAAACGGCCGCGTAGGGCAAGGCCGAGCCATCGACGCTGGGACTGAGCGTGAGGGGCAGGCGCCGGGCTACCAGCCGATCAAATTCCACCCAGAGCGTATCGGCCAGCACGTAGTTGAACTGCAGGCCTTCCATAGCACCCTGCAGCGCCGGCCGCAGCGCCTGGCCCGTGACAAAGCGCGTGGCGGGTAGCCGGGTGAGGCGCACCTCGGCGGGCTTCACGTCCAGCAGCAGGTTTTTGCGCAGCAGCTTCCAGCCCCGGCCCGTCACGTTCACGGCAACTTCCGTAGGCAAGGGCTTCACGGGAATGTAGCGCTGCTCGTCGTAGGCCCAGGCCAGCGGGTAGGTGATGCGCGTGGTGTAGGTTTTGTTCAGGGCATTGAGCAGCCAGAACGTGGAGGCCGCCAGAAAACAGGCCGTTACCGCCCGCCAGTAGCTGCGCTCCTGCCCGTAGAACGGGCTGGTAAACCAGCGGACCAGACGAACAGCGCGGGCAAGCGGCACGGCAAGGAGGAATTAGGCGTTTTCGGAGGCGGCTGGCGCTGCGGGTGCGGTTTTGGGAGCTACTTCGCGGGAAATAGCGGTGCGGTCAAACTTCAGCCGCACGCCTTTGTCTACCTCGACGATAACCGATTCTTCGTGCACTTCCAGCACTTTGCCGTGCAGGCCGCCGATGGTCACCACATTGGCGCCCTTCACCAGCGACTCCCGAAACTTCTTGGCCTCGGAGGTGCGGCGCTGCTGGGGCCGGATCATAAAAAAGTAAACGACGACGGCAATCAGCACCGGGAACAGCAGGGAAGTCAGGCCTTCACTGGTTTGGGTCTGCAAAAGAAGCGTTATAAACATGGCAACGAAAAAAGTGGTGGCGGAACCGCCAGCGTAAAAAACAACTGTCATCCTAAGCTCGCTTACAAGACCTTACGCCGGCGGGGCAGCAGCGTTGCTACGCCTTGCGCTTGCGTGCTGAAGGTCCTGCGCGGGGCCCAGGATGACAGAGAAAAAGAACAGCCGAAAGGCCGGGCGGCGGTTATTGCTTAACCGGACCGTTGGTTTCGGGCAGAATGTTGGTCCGGATGGCAATCTGGGTGATGCTGGGCTGGGTGTTGGCCCGCACCGCAATTTCCTTGTTTTGCAGGCCCGTTTTGCCCTGGCTGTTAAACTGCACCTCGATGGTGCCTTTGCCTCCCGGAGGAACTGGGTCCTTGGTCCAGTTGGGGGTCGTGCAGCCGCAGGAAGCCGTGGCGTTTTCAATCAGCAGCGGCGACTTGCCGGTGTTGGTAAATTCGAACGTGTGCTTCACCACCTCGCCGGGCTTGATGTCGCCGAAGTTGTGCTCCACTTCGGAGAAGGTCATTACCGGGGCGTTGGGGTTTGGAGCTTCGGTTTCGCCGGCCACGTTAGGGTTGTCCACCGTAGGGTTGGCGGCGTCGCTGGCAACAGTCGCGGCGGCATTCATGCCTTCCGTGCCTACTTCGGCAGACTTGTCGTTGTTGCAGGCACCAAACAGCAGGGCGCTGGAAAGCAGAAAAGCAGAAAACAGGGTACGTTTCATAGAAGTGAAGAAGGCGGCTATTTGGAGCCGTCAGAAAGGTAAAGTTAAGACGAAGTTTTACAAGATCTAAAGCATTAGCACCACGCCTTGTTGCTAGGGGGAACTAGTCTTCTAGCTACTTGCTACTTCGCCAGGCGGCCGATGATAGACTGAGCAAACTGGCTGGTGCTGGCTTTGCCGCCCAGGTCGCCGGTGCATTCTTCCTTGTGCTTAAGCGTCTCGTCCAGGGCGTCCTCGATGCGTTCGGCCAGGGCGTGCTCGCCCAGGTGGTGCAGCATCATCAGGCCCGAGCGCAGCAGCGCCGTGGGGTTGGCTTTGCCCTGGCCGGCAATATCCGGGGCCGAGCCGTGCACGGCTTCGAAGATGGCCATGTCGTCGCCCACGTTGGCCCCCGATACCACGCCCAGCCCGCCCACGAGGCCGGCGCAGAGGTCGGAAAGGATGTCGCCGAACAGGTTGGTCGTCACGACTACATCGAACTGCTCGGGCTTGTTCACGAGCTGCATGCACATGTTGTCGATGATTTTATCCTCGAACACGATTTGCGGAAACTCGGTAGCAGCTTCCTTGCAGGCGTCGAGCATGAGCTTGCCGGCCATTTTCAGGATGTTGGCTTTGTGGGCCAGGGTCACCTTTTTGCGGCCGTGCTTGGCGGCGTAGGCAAAAGCCGCGCGGCAGATTTTGCGCGAGCCGGCCACCGTGATGCGGTTGAAAGAGTCGGAAATGCCCAGGCGCTCGTCGTACACTTCCAGGCCCGAGTACAGGCCCTCGGTGTTTTCGCGGAACAGCACCAGGTTGACGCCGGTATAGCGCGAGTCGATGCCCTCGGTGGTTTTGGCCGGGCGCACGTTCTGGTAGAGGTCGTACTTCTGGCGCAGCGTGATGTTGATGCTGCGGAAACCCTTGCCCACGGGCGTCGTGATGGGGCCTTTCAGGGCCACGCGGTTTTTCTCCAGCGAGTCGAGCAACGACTGCGGAATCAGCTCGCCCGACTGATCGAAGGTCGTCTGACCGGCGTTTTGCTCTTCCCACTGAATGGGGGCGCCGGCGGCCGAGAAGATGTCTTTAACCGCTTGCGTGATTTCGGGCCCGATGCCGTCGCCGGGGATGAGGGTGATGGTGTGCATTCTGCTACTATCTATTTAGGAGAGGTACTAGGTTTCTGTCTGAGCACAAGCCCCCTACAGGCCAGGGCTGGCTTCACTACGCTGCATGCAGCAATTCCGACGCAAAGGTAACACGGCAGCGGTAGGGCCGGAACAAAAATGTGCTGCTGCGCTGAAGAGGGAAACGTCTTCAGCGCAGCAGCACACGGATGAACATCGGCGGGCGTCGTTAGATGGCTTTGCGCGAGTTGATCTGGTTGATGAGCTGATCCACGTCGCCGAGCAGCTGTTCGGCTTTGCTCTTGGCGTCCTGAATTACGCGCTGGCCTTCCGACTTGGCGCTGGAGGTGGGGCTCAGGTCGGTGCGGCTGGTGACGAGGCTTTCGGTGAGGTCGGCCAGCACCTCGCGGTACTTTTCGAGCTGGTAGCTGAGCCAGCTACGGGTTTCGCGCCCTTTTTCCGGGGCAAACAGAAGTCCAACAGCGGCCCCGGTGAGGGCACCGCCCGCGAAGCACAGAATACCGGTAGTGGTTTTGCTACCCATGGCTAGAAAGGAGTGGCGAGGTGGGAGAATGGATGGAAAGGGAATTACAGGCAACAACGCAGAGCCGACGGCTCAGGTTGCTCCGCAGCCTTACTGGTTGTCGAGCAAACCGCGGCCCGACTTGCGAATCGCGCCGCTGGCCGTTAAGTCCTGCGCCAATTTATCGAGAATACCGTTCACAAACTGCTTGCTCTTGGGCGTGCTATACATTTTGCTGATTTCGATGTACTCGTTGATGGTGACTTTCACCGGGATACCGCGGAAGAGGTGCATTTCGCACAAGGCCATTTTCAGCAGAATCTTGTCGGTGAGGGCCACGCGCTCCACGTCCCAGTTCTGCACCGACTCGGCAATGAGCTTCTCGTACCGTTCGTCGTCGGCCAGGGTTTGCTTGTAGAGCGTTTCTGCAAACTCCTTGTCGTCGACCCAGTTGGCTGATAAGGACATCAGCTCCAGGGTTTCGTCGGCGGCTTCGTCGAGCATCTTCAGGGTTTTCACCACCAGGTTTTTCACCACCGAGCGGTTCTCTTCCCAGTTCTGGTCGTCCTCGTCGAGGTAGGCCGGCAGGGCCTCGCCCTTGAACACGAACGTTTTGTACAAGTACTTCAGCAGCTCCTGGTCTTCGGCGTAGTTGCCGGCCGGGGCCGCCAGGTAGCTCTGGAACTCGGTATCGTTCTTGATTTCGTTGCGCCAGGCGTTGCGCAGGGCTTCCATGTCGTCTTCACCGGTCCACTGGGCGTTGCGCCGGATGGTCAGGTCGAGCAGCTGCTTGTTGCTGATCAGCTTCTGAACCACCTGGTTTTCCTCGAAGCGGGTGGTGTCCAGCGGAGCTTCCTTGGAAGGCGTGAAGCGGCGGGCCTCGCGCTGCTGCTCTTCCTCAATCACGCGCAGCAGGGCTTCCGGCAAATTCAGCAGGTGCAGATACTGCGTGTGGATGCTTTCGGCCCCGTGCACCATCTGCCCGGCGTAGAACGTGCCATCCTTGGCCTTCTGCTTCTGGTAGTAGCTGATGGCGTCGGTTACGGCGTCGTTCACCTCCTTGTCGTCGATTTTCTCGACTTCAGCACCCGAGCCAGCCTTGTGCCACTCCCGGAAAATAGCCTCGGCCATCTTCTGCTGGCCTTTCAGCAGCTTGCGGTCCTGGGCCTCGGGGGCATTCAGATCGGGGGCAAAAGCATCCGCAATGCGGTCATTGGCCAGCATAAAATCGGACCCAACAGCTTGATGATAAGCGTACAGGGCCTGCATAACCTTAATGCGGAGCGTGCGGCGATTGAGCATGAGTTGAAGTGTTGATTGTTGATTGCTGATAGTTGATTGATTGTTGGTTACCCCGGAGCTTTTGGCTCTTGTGCAATCAACTATCAGCAATCAACAACCAAGAATTAATAGGTTGATTTGACTTTACCGAGCGACGCAATGCGCTCCTCGGCCTGCCGGATGGCAGCTTTCTGGGGGTGACTTCCCTCCTGCTCGGCTTTGTTAAGTACCTGGGTCGTGAAGTCGAAAATCTTTTCGGTCTGGGTGAGGGCCGCCTGCCGGCTGGAGCCTACCACTTCGGAATATACGTTTATCAGACCACCGGCATTGATCAAAAAGTCGGGGGCGTACACGATGCCACGCTCCACTAGCTCGGGGCCGTGAATATCCTCGCTTTGGAGCTGGTTGTTGGCGCAGCCCGCAATTACGCGGCACTTCAGGCGGCCGATGGTGTCGTCGTTGATGGTGGCACCCAGCGCGCAGGGCGAGTAGATGTCCACGTCCTGGTCGTAGATTTCGTCGAGGCCCACGGCTACGGCCCCGAAACGGGCAGCCGCTTCCAGGGCGCGGTCTTCGTAGTAGTCGGTCAGGATGAGCTTGGCGCCTTCCTTCTGCAGATACTCCAGCAGGTAGGTGCCCACGTGGCCCACGCCCTGCACGGCAATGCGTTTACCAGCTAGGCTTTCCGAGCCAAACGCCTTTTTGGCGGCGGCCTTCATGCCCATGTAAGTGCCGTACGCCGTTACCGGCGACGGGTCGCCCGAGCCGCCCATGCTTTCGGGCAGGCCGGCCACGTGCTTGGTTTCCATCCGGATGTACTCCATGTCCTTGGTGGTCATGTTCACATCTTCGGCCGTGATATACTTGCCGTTCAGGTTTTTGACGAAGCGGCCAAACTTGCGCAGCAGAGCTTCGGTCTTTTGCGTTTTGGCGTCGCCGATGATGACGGCTTTACCCCCACCCAGGTTCAGACCCGAAATGGCCGCTTTATAAGTCATGCCGCGCGAGAGGCGGAGCACATCGTTCAGGGCCTCCATGTCGGAAGCGTAGTGCCACATGCGGGTGCCGCCCAGGGCCGGACCGAGCACCGTGTTGTGGATGCCGATGATGGCCCGCAAACCGGTTTCGTGGTCGTGGCAGAAGACAACCTGCTCGTGCTGATGCTCGGCAATCTGACCGAAGACCGACGTATCGGCCAGCGTTTGGATTTCAACCATTTGAGTAAACTGAAAAAGGGTGGGAAGTTTGGGTGGGGTCGGGTGTTGTATCTTTGAACGAACGGGCGCGTAGTCTGTTCAATTCGGGTGCAAAAGTACCCAATTTTTCCAAGCCGGGCACCGTACCCTTCAGTATTTGCCTGAATGGTCACGGCTTCGTAACCTGCTCCAACTCTCCTGCATCTGTGCGCGCATTATCTGCTACCAATAAGTACCTGTACCGCTACAAATGGCATTTTCTGGGCGGCGTCCTGTTTGTGGCACTGTCTACGCTGCTGGCCATTTTCCCGGCCCAAATTGTGCGCTACGCCTTCGATTTAGTCGGGGAGGGCATCGATTTGTACCATCTCTACGCCGGCACCCGGGCCCAGAGCGGGGTGTATGAGCTGTTTGGGCGCAATGTGCTGCTCTACGGTCTGCTCATCGTGCTGATGGCCCTGCTGCGCGGCATCTTCCTGTTCTTTATGCGCCAGACGCTTATCGTGATGAGCCGCCTGGTGGAAAACGACCAGAAAAACGAAATCTTCCAGCACTACCAGTCCCTGCCGCTGAGCTTCTACCGCCGCCACAACACCGGCGACCTGATGTCGCGCATTTCGGAGGACGTGGGCCGGGTACGCATGTACATCGGGCCGGCCCTGATGTACTTCATGCAGCTGGTCATTCTGTTTCTGCTCATCATCCCGCTCATGCTGATGGTGAACGTGAAGCTGACGCTCTACACCCTGATTCCGCTGCCGATTCTGTCGGTGAGCATCTACTACGTCAACAACCTGATTGAGCGGAAGTCCGACGAGATTCAACGCTCCCTGGCAGCCATGACGACCTTCGTGCAGGAGTCGTTTTCGGGTATCCGAGTGCTCAAGTCGTTCGTGCGCGAGGACGACTCGCACCAGCAGTTCACTGCGGCCAGTGACAACTACAAGGAAAAGTCGCTGAGTTTGAACTTCGTCAACTCCCTGTTTTTCCCGCTCATTCTGTTTCTTATCGGCATCAGTACCATCGTCACGGTCTGGGTGGGCGGGCAGGAAGTGATTCGCGGCACCATCACCACCGGCAGCATTGCCGAGTTCCTGATTTACGTGAACCTGCTGACTTGGCCCGTCACGGCCCTGGGCTGGACCAGTTCCCTGGTACAGCGCGCCGAGGCCTCGCAGGCCCGCATCAACGAGTTCATGCACCAGCAGACCGACATCGTTTCGCGCCAGAACATCGAGCAGGAAATCCAGGGCGACATCGTGTTTGACCACGTCTCGTTTACCTACCCCGACACCGGCATTCAGGCCCTGCGCGACGTGTCGTTCCGCATCCGGCCCGGCCAGACCCTGGCTGTCATCGGCAACACCGGCTCGGGCAAGAGCACCATTGCCGCCCTGCTCTGCCGCTTGTATGACGTGACGGAGGGTCAGATTGAAGTCGACAGCGTGGACGTGCGCGACTTTTCGCTGAACTCGTTGCGGGAGCAAATCGGCTACGTACCTCAGGACGTGTTCCTGTTCTCGGACAGCATCCGCAACAACATCAACTTCGGCCTCGACCAGCCTTCGGAGGAAAAAATGCAGCAGGCCGCCAAGGATGCCAACGTGTACGAGAACATCATCCGCTTCCCCGAGGGCTTCGACACCAAGCTCGGCGAGCGGGGCATCACGCTCTCGGGCGGGCAGAAGCAGCGCGTCAGCATTGCCCGCGCCCTGGTGAAGGAACCCAAAATCCTGATTTTGGACGACTCCTTATCGGCGGTGGATACTAACACCGAAAACGCTATTCTCAACAGCCTGCAGCGCATCATGCACAACCGCACCAGCCTGATTATCTCCCACCGGGTGTCGTCGGTGAAGCTGGCCGACGAAATTTTGGTGCTCGACGACGGCGTAATCGTGCAGCACGGCACCCACGAAGCCCTGATGGCCGAGGAAACCGGGCTGTACCGGGCGCTGTACGAGCGGCAGCTTCAGAGCGAAGAAGCCTAATACCCGACTCACACCAAACAAAAAGGCGGCCTCACACGATGTAGAGCCGCCTTTTTTTGCCTCGCGCCCACCACCCAGCGGCTGGCAACGGTTGTCACAGGCTCATCATCTCGGCGGCCTGCTGCCCGGTGCGGGCGCCCATGGCCACGCCCATGCCGTTGCAGCGCAATGCCCCAAATACCCCCGGCGCCAGCGGCTGAATGATGGGCGCCAGCTCTTCGCCGAAAGCCATGGTCCCGCTCCAGCGGTAGTCGATGCGCGGCATGCGGCCGGGCAGAATCACCTCGCGCAACAGTTTTTCCAGCTGGCCTTGCACCAGGTCCGTCAGCCCCGACTCGGTGGTAGCTTCCGCCGCGAAGTCGAGGTTGCGGCCCCCGCCCAGCAGCAGGCGGTTGTCGACCTGCCGGAAGTAGTAGTAGCCTTTGTCGTAGTGAAAGGTGCCGGGCAGGTGCAAACCGGCAATGGGCTCGGTTATCAGCACCTGCCCCCGGCCGGGTGTCACGTCCAACTCGGGAAAGAACTGTCGGCTGAAGGCGTTGGTTGCCAGCAGCACCCGTCCAGCTTCTAGCGGTGCCAAAGCCGTGTGCAGGCGCACCCTGGCCGCGCCCGGCTCCAAGTGGGTGACGGGGCAGCCGTGCAGCACCACGATATTCTCCTGCCAGGCCCGCCGGAGCAACGCCTGCATCATCCGACCCGTGTGCAAGGCGCCCTCCGCCGTATTTTTCAGCATACATTCAATACCCGCGAAGCCAGTAGCTGGCAGCTGGGCAGTAGCATCCTCAAACACCGACGCTTGTCCAACAACCGGGGCCAGCAGCTCGTTGAAATAGCCGATATGCTCGCGGCAGGTGGCGGCCAGCTCGGCATCGGCGGCCCGGAACAGCTCGTAGCCGCCCACCGGCTGATACTGCAGCGCTTCATCGCCGAGCAGCTCGCGCAGCAGGCCCAGGCCCTCCCAGCGCGCCCGCACCACGTCCAGCAGCGCCGCGGTGCCGCCTTTCCGCTGCTGCTCCAGTAGCTCAGAAATACTCCCGAAGCAGGCAAAGCCAGCGTTTTTGGTGCTGGCGCCATTGGGCAGCACGTCGCGCTCCAACACGGCTATGCGGGCCACCGGTTGCCGCTGCCGCAGGTAAATAGCTGCCGTGAGGCCCACAATACCGGCTCCGACCACCACCACATCAAAGCCCTGCAGAAAGCTCTGGTGCTCCCAATACGAAAGGTTCGACTTGCTCATAGTTGGTTACAAGATAAGGCAAGCCTGCCTGAAGGGCTACCCCATGCGCCACACGAGGCAAAAGAAAAGCCCTTGCGAACCAGAGTCGCAAGGGCTTCTTAAAGCGTCAGTAAGCTAGGCTACTGCCCGATCATCACGCGGCGCACACCGCTGCGCGAACCAGAAGTGCACTGCACGATATAGTAGCCGGCCGGCAGCTGACTTACGTCCAGGGTAGTGGCTTCGTCGCCGGCCATCAGGTCGCGGGTGATGACGGGGCGACCGTTGGCATCATTGACTTCCACCCGCGTGGGACCCGAAACGTTGGTGCGCACAATCAGACGCTTGGTGAGCGGATTGGTATCGACCCGCACCTTGATGGCATCGGTGGAAGGCGCTACGGTTTCCATCTTGCTGGTAATCAGCTCCGGCGGGGCTGCCTTTTCTTCCGTGGGCTTCACGGCCGCCACGCTGGCGGCGGCCGGCTTGTTTGCTACGGCCTTGACGGGCGTAGCCGCCTTGCTGGCCGCTGGTTTCGTTTGTGCCTGAGCCGTGCAGAGGCTTAGCAGCGTTATTCCTATTCCCAAGCCGAGGGTTACCACAACCGTTTTCATACCCACCCCAAACGTAGTTATCGACATTTCTATTATGCCTGTAAAGATAAATAATCTGTACCGTTTCCGGTACTTTTTGACGGCTTCTCTTTCTCTATATTACTCATAATCAAAGCACAATTGCAAATTTCGAAGTGAGGTACTCAAGCCTTTGGCCACCTGCCGGCCCGGCGCCCAGCCCGCTTGCAAACCATGTGCCCGATTGCCGGGAGCCACGCAAACTGCGGGCAGACGTCGTTAGCGTCGCGAAATACCGAATATAAACCTTCTTATAATCAGGCGACTAGACCTGCCGCTTATGCCATGACGCAAAAAGATATTGAAATTTGTTGCGCGTCACTGAATTTCTGTCTTACATTTGTGGCACGATTCCTCGGGGTGTAGCGTAGCCTGGTATCGCGCCAGCATGGGGTGCTGGAGGTCGTAGGTTCGAATCCTGCCACTCCGACGGAGCAGTTTACTGTTCGAAAAGCCTCCAGACTTCGGTCTGGAGGCTTTTTTCGGCCGTAACCAAAAATTTAACTGTGCTTTACGCGGCACAGAATACGGGGTGTAGCGCAGCCCGGTAGCGCGCGTCGTTCGGGACGACGAGGCCGTAGGTTCGAATCCTGCCACCCCGACTACCAGCCCAGAAGGCCTTTTCCAGCACGGATGAGGCCTTTTTTATTTTCTGACCGGGCAAAGTTTTCCGTTCAGCTTTGGAAGCGGCCACTACCTTTGCCGCTTCACCTTTATTATAGTTTATGAAAAAGATCTTCCTGCTTGCCTTGCTGGCAGCCGGTACCGAAGCCGTACACGCCCAAAGCATTGCGGCTGGCACTATTTCCCTGGGTGGCACTATCGGCTACAGCAAGTCTACCGACAAAACCAGCAGCTCGTTTCAGGGCCAGAACTACTCGTATGAGACGAAGAGCAGCGAGTTTCGCTTCTCACCGTCGGTGGGGTATTTCCTGAACGACAACTTAGCCCTGGGCCTCTCGCTGGGCTATAGCTCCGAGCGCCGGCCCTATACCACGTCCAGCCCTTCCCCCAATAATCCGAGCCGGGAGGAGTTGGACCCCACCCGCACGATTCAGGTCGGCCCGTATGTGCAGTATTATAAAATGCTGAGCGAGCAGTTTGGCGTAGTCGGCACGCTGGGCGGGGGCTACCAGAGCCTAAAAAGATACGACTACATCAATAATGGCCCTATGGGTGGTATTCAGATCAGCGAGCAAAAAGCCTCGGGCTTTTACGCGGGCCTGACGCCGGGCATCATCTTCTTTCCCGTCCCGAAGCTAGGCATCAGTGCCTCTATCGGGGGCCTGGGCTACGACCGGTTGAACTACGACTACCCAACGAACACGGGAGGCTCCGCGCCATCCGACTTTGAAGCCAGCAGCAGCGTCTTTGGGGCCAACTTCGGCCTCGACCAGCTACAGTTCGGTGGCACGTTCTACCTCGGCCGCTAAGCCTGTGGGCTTTCCCAAGTAAAACCAGAAAGCTTCCGGCCCAGGGGCCGGAAGCTTTTTTTGCGGTGTACCGCCCTGCCTGCCTACCTGCCGCAGCCGGCGGCTTCATCATTGGCCTTATTCTTCTTCCTGCATGAGAAATTTTATCTGGGGCGCGGCTGTACTCACGCTGCTAACCCATACCGCACAGGCCCAGCTTGGGCCAGGCACTATTCTGCTTGGTGGCAGCCTGGGCTACTCTCAGCAGAGCCGTGAGGGTGCGCTGGACAATACCGACAGAAGATTCAAGCTGAATAAATCCATCCAGTTTGCCATTGGCCCCACGGCGGGCTACTTCCTGACCGATAATCTGGCCCTGGGCGTCAGCGCCGACTACTCGATTACCGGAAACACTCAGTACCAATACCTTATAGCTGTGCCTGTCTTTGGCACCGGGCCGGGCCGGGTGGTGGAAAACGGTACAATCGAAATGAAAACGCGCCGCTTCAATGTGGGCCCGATGGCGCGCTACTACGCCTTCGTGGGGGAGAAAGCAGCCTTTTTTGGGCACTTGGGGGCTGGCTACCAGGGGTTTCGCTCGGAGAGCATCTCAGCGAGCCCCTTGGTAGCCAACGATTCCGAGTCCCTCACGACCGGCTCGGGATATTATGCCCAGCTGGCGCCGGGCTTCGTCTTTTTTCCCTCGGCTAAGCTTGGGCTGGAGGTGTCTTTGCAAGGCCTGCTGTATCGGCGGACCAAGAATGAAACCACTCGTGACGATCTGACTACGCCAACGCCGCTGAAGTCAACGTCCAGCCGCTTTGAAGCCGGTATCGGGCTAAGCAACCTGCAAATAGGAGCGGCCTTCTATCTGGGGCGCTAGGGCGCTACCCCGGGGTAACGCTTCCGCAAAAGCTCCTAACCCACTGGTCAGGAGCTTTTTTTATGCGCTATACACGCTACTCTGCCGGGGCCCATTTATGCGGCCACGGGCGCACGGGCTTGTTACTCCACCACCGCCAGCACTTCCGACTCGCCCTGCTCGGGAAACCGTTCCAGATACACGTGGCGCAGCTTGAGCTTCTGCTGCTTGGCTGCGTCGGCAATGGCGGGATAGAGCTTGCCGGGGGCCACCAAGTAGCTAGCCGTGCTGCGGGCTTGCACCACACGCTGTCCGGCTGCGAATACCCGGTAGCGGTAGCCCGCGGGCAGCTGCTGCGACACGGTATCGGCCACGACCATACCGACGAAGGCCCGCACCGTGTCGCGGGCTTTTTCGGGGTCGTTGTAGTAGATATTGGCCAACTCGCCGCGCAGCTTGCCCTGGTCTTTAGCATCCTTCACGCCGCGAAACAGGGGCCCGAACTTCTCGTCGTTGGCGGAGCCGTAAAAGGCCTGGCCGGCCAGGAAAATCGGGGCCTTGGTCGTGGTGATGGTAATAACCGGCGACTTGAAGCCGCCCACGTAGGCGTAGAGGATGGCCGCGCCAACGGTGAAAACGATAATGAGCAGGAAAAGCCAGCGGGTCATAGGGACGGGTTATTCGGCGGGGGTATTCAGAGCGTCTTTGTACTGCATCTGGTAGAGCTGCTGGTAGAAGCCGCCGTGGCGCAGCAGCTCCTCGTGCGTCCCGGATTCCTTTATTTCACCCCGGTCCAGCACGATGATGCGGTCAGCTTTCTGGATGGTGCTCAGACGGTGGGCAATAACCAGCGAAGTGCGGCCCTGCATCAGCTTCTCAATGGCCTGCTGAATCAGCTCCTCGGTTTCACTGTCGACCGAGGAAGTGGCCTCGTCCAGAATAATGATGCGGGGCTGATAGACCATGGCCCGCACGAAGCTGATGAGCTGGCGCTGCCCCACCGAGAGCGTAGCACCCCGCTCCATCACGGGGTACTGCAGGCCGCCGGGCAGCCGCTCGATAAAGCGTCGGGCGCCCACCAGGTCGGCCGCGGCCCATATCTGCGCTTCGGTAATGTCCTGGTTGCCCAGCGTGATGTTGTCCTGAATGGTGCCGGCAAACAGAAACACGTCCTGCAGCACCACGCCGATGTGGCGGCGCAGCTCCTTGAGGTCGTACTCGCGCAGGTCATGGCCATCCACGGAAATCGTGCCCTTGTTGATTTCGTAGAAGCGGCTCAGCAGATTGATAATGCTAGTTTTGCCCGCGCCGGTAGCGCCCACGAAGGCAATGGTCTGGCCGGCCTTCACCTCGAAGCTCACGTCGCGCAGCACCCATTCCTCATCGTTGTAGGCAAACCAGACCTTGTCGAATTTCACGTCGCCTTGCAGGTTGGCCGGGGCATAGGTGCCGTTGTCGGCAATGAGTTCCTTGCTGTCGAGCAGCTTCAGCAGCCGCTCGGTGCTCACCAGGCCCAACTGCAGGGTGTTGAACCGGTCGGCAATCTGGCGGATGGGACGGAAGAACAGGGCGTTGTACATGATAAAGGCAATCAGGGCGCCTTTGGAAATCGTGCCTTCAATCTGGCCCTGGGCCGCGTACCACACCAGTAGCCCCACGCCTACTGCGGCCAGCACTTCGGCCACGGGAAAGTAGATGCTGTAGTAAAGCACCGAACGGATGTTGGCCCGGGTATGCTCCTGGTTGATGGCCTTGAACTTACGGTGCTCCCGGGCCTCGTTGTTGAAGATCTGCACCACGTTCATGCCCGTCAGGTGCTCTTGCACGAAGGAGTTCAGGTTGGCCACCGCCGTGCGCACTTCCTGGAACGAGGTTTTCACCTTTTCCTTGAAGATATAGGTACTATAGAGCAGCGGCGGAATCACGGACAGGCTGACCAGCGTCAGGCGCCAGTCAATCCAGAACATGAAGCCCATGATGAAGAGCAACTGCAGGATGTCGCCAATCATGGCTGCCAGCCCCTCGCTGAACACGTCGGAGAGGGTTTCCACGTCGGAGATGTTGCGCGTGACCAGCACCCCGATGGGCGTGCGGTCGAAGAACTTGAGGCGCAGGTTCAGAATGTGCTTGTATAGGTCCACCCGAATGTCGCGCACGATGTACTGGCCGAGCCAGCCGCCGAAGTAGGTTTGCAGGTAGCTGACCAGGGCGTGAGCCACCAGCAGAATCAGCAGCAGGCCAAACATCTTGTTCAGGCCCAGCACGTCGCCCTGCTCAATGCTCACGTCGACCATGCGCTGAATCAGGAAGGGGCGCAGCGTGCCGAGGGCGGCCGTGGCTACCGTCAGGAAAATCAGGAAGTAAAAGATCCGCCGGTAGGGCCGCACATACGTCATCAGGCGGCTCAAAACCTGCCAGTCGAAGATGTTGCCGGATTTGGTGGCGGTGGTAGCTTGTTCCACAAGAGGCGGGGTTTGAGAGAGGAGGCGGCGAACTGCACTAACCGGGCCGGCCACCGGAAAGTTACGGCCCCGGGGAATGAGCGGGCAGGCTTACCGCAGGGCAAAATACGGCATTCCTACCGGGGCGGCTGCCTCGGGCACCAGTCCGGGTGGGTATTCCACTTTGCTCAGAAACAGGCCCTGGGCCGGGGCGGCACCGCCGGCATCTACCCGGTTTTGGGCCAGCAGCACGGCTTTGAACTCGGTCGGCGTAATCTTGCCGCGCCCTACCATCAGCAGCGTGCCCACCACCAGGCGCACCATGCCGCGCACGAAGCGGTTGGCCCGGATGCGGAACACCAGGCCGCCCGGCGTAGGGTGCCAGCCCGCTTCATAACACACGCAGACGTAGTGGTTTTCGCCGCCTTTCACCTTCGAGAAGCTGGTAAAGTCGAACGAGCCTACCATGGAAGCTGCCGCTTCGTTCATGGCCGCCACGTCGGGGGCGCGGTCCAGGTAGAGGCTGTGGTTGACGCTGAACGGGTCGGGCACGAGGCGCACGTGGTACTCGTAGGTGCGGGCTTCAGCGTCGAAGCGGGCGTGGGCCCGCTCGGGCACGGGGTGCAGCAGGCGGACGGCAATATCCTTGGGCAGGGCCCGATTCAGGCGGTATACCACCGTAGCTTCATCCAGCGCCTCAGGAATATCGGCATCGAAGTGAGCTACTTGGTGGCTGGCATGCACACCGGTATCGGTGCGGCCACTGCCCATAATGTGGATGGGCTGGCGCAACACCTGCGTCAGGCGGCGCTCCAGCTCCAGCTGCACCGTCACGGTATTGGGCTGCACCTGCCAGCCGTGGTACTCGGTGCCTTCGTAAGCCAGATGAAGAAAATAGCGCACTGAAAAAGATGTTAATGAGTTAGATGCCGAGTGAGCAATGGAACAGACTATTTCTGGCCGAAACCAGTTCGTCCGCCGTTCTTCCTCAGCAGGTCAGGGCCGGATTCGGGCGAACAGCAAAGCATCCTGCACCTCTCCTTCCTTCACAATGCTCTTCTGTAGCCGGGCCTCCTGCTCGTACCCGGCCTTGCTCAGCACCCGGGCCGAAGCGGCATTGCGGGCAAAGATTTCAGCGTACAAACGGCACACCTCGAAATGAGCAAAGGTGTAGTCAGTCAGCACTTTCACGGCTTCCGCCACAATACCGCGCCCCCAATACTGCCGCCCCAGCCAGTACCCAATTTCGGCACTGCACCGGTTGATATCGTCCTTGAATAGCACGCTGATGGCGCCGGCGGCTTCTCCTTCCACCTCAATGGCGAGGTGAATATCCGGCGAGTCCGGGTCGGTGGTCAAGCCGATATACCAGTAGGCATCCTCCAGGCGGTAGGGGTGCGGAAACACGTCCCGCAGATTTTGCCAGATGCCCCGGTCGTTGGCGGTTTCGGCCAACACCGGGGCATCGTGCAGGTGCCAGGGCCGCAGGCGCACCCCGCTCAGCGGAACAGCAAGCGTCGGGCGGAGCAGGGATTCGGCCATCGGCTTGCGTGGGATTGGGTTAGAGTTTTTCGAAGATGGTAGCCGCGCCTTGGCCTACGCCCACGCACATCGTCACGAGGCCGTAGCGGGCGCCTTCGCGGCGCTGCATCTCGTGCAGCAGCGTAGCCGTAATGCGGGCCCCACTCGCGCCCAGCGGGTGCCCAATGGCAATAGAGCCGCCGTTCACGTTCACCTTGTCCATGTCCAGCTCCAGGTCGCGCACGCAGGCGATGCTCTGGGCCGCGAAAGCCTCGTTCAGCTCAATCAGGTCCAGGTCGTTGATGGTCAGGCCGGCGCGCTGCAGTACCTTTTTGGTAGCCGGCACCGGCCCCACCCCCATCACCGACGGGTCGACGCCGGCCACGGCCGAGGCCACAATGCGGGCCATGGGTTTGAGGTTGTAGCGTTTCAGGGCTTCTTCACTCACTACCAGCACGGCAGCGGCCCCGTCGTTGATACCAGCCGAGTTACCGGCCGTAACGGTGCCATCCACGGGCTGAAAAGCGGGCCGAATGCTGGCCAGCTTCTCCATCGAAGACAGGCGCGGCGGCTCATCGGTGTCGAACAAAGCGGTGTCCCCTTTCGGATTGGGCACGAATACCGGCACTATTTCGCGGCGGAAGCGGCCTTTTTCCAGGGCGCGCTGGTATTTGCGTTGGGAATTGAAGGCAAACTCATCCTGCTCCAGCCGCGTGATGCCATACTTGCGCGCCACGATTTCCGCGGTTTCGCCCATGGCATAGGGGTGGTGCATCTTGGAGAGCTTCTGGTTGATGAAGCGCCAGCCCAGCGTGGTGTCGTGGGCCGTCAGCTCGCGGCCGAAAGCCGTTTCCGACTTGGCCATGACGAAGGGCGCCCGGGTCATGCTCTCCGAGCCCCCGGCCAGGTACATATCCCCTTCACCGCTCATAATGGCCCGCGACGCATCAATGATGCTTTGCAAACCCGAGGCGCAGAGGCGGTTTACGGTCACGCCGGGTACGGTAATGGGCAGGCCAGCTAGCAGCGCCGCCATGCGGGCCACGTTGCGGTTGTCTTCGCCGGCTTGGTTGGCGGCACCCATAATCACATCTTCCACCGCCGTTTTATCCACGGAAGGATTTCGGCGTAACAGCTCGCGCAAGACGTGCGCGGCCAGGTCGTCGGGACGTACGCTGCTGAGGGCACCGGCAAATTTGGCAATGGGGGTGCGGACGGCGTCCACGATATAAGCAGTTGGCATTTTCTTGAATGCGGTTATTCCGGTCGTTGTTGGCTACTTTTGCCAGCCCGGCGCGGTGCTGGGCACCGGCCAGAGTTTCATACCTACAAAGATGATACAAAGAATTCAAAGCGTATTTCTCTTCCTGCTGGCTTTAGCCATGATTAGCGTCGTGTTCCTGCCCATCTGGAGCAAACTTGATCCGGCCAGCGGCCAGGAACTGGTTCTTACGGCCACCAAGCTGACCTATGCCCACGCCGACGCGGGCATGTCGGTGCCCACCAATACCTACGCCATTGCGGCCCTGGCCCTGGTATCGGCGGCCGTGGCGCTGTTCGAAATTTCCCAGTACCGCAACCGCTTCACCCAACTCAAGCTCGGCATGCTCAACCTGCTGCTGATTACGGCCACGCTGGGCGCCTGCTTCTACTATTCCAGCGTGGGCGAGCAAATGCTCAACATCAAGATGCCAGGCACCTACGAAGCCGGCTTCTACCTGCCTACGGTAGCCTTGCTGCTCAACCTGCTGGCCAACCGCTTCATCCGCCGCGACGAGCAACTCGTGCGCTCTATGGACCGGCTCCGCTAGTCGCAAGCTCAGTTCCAGCCACAAAAAAGGCTCCTGCAATCTTGCAGGAGCCTTTTTTGTGGGTTTTGAGTTGCTCTACCGCTTAGTAGCCTCCTGCACTTCCCGCACGCTGGACTCAAACTGGAAAGACTCATACACGCGGTAGAAGTTCTGCTGGTCGGCCACGTGCGGATAGGCAAACTTGGCCAGCTCCACGCGGGAGTTTTCAAAGTCGAGCGTGTTCAGCAGGCGAGTCAGGTCGTCGGCCTGAATAACGGACTGCTCCAGGGCCTGCTTGGCCACGCTGAGCCGGCTGCTGTCAAACGACTTGCTCTTGACCGTATTCACCAGAGCATCCACATCCTGGCCCCGTAGCTGGCGGTAGCTGCTCGTCGCGCCTCCTGGGTATTGGCCGCCGTTGGGTGGGTAGTTGTTGTAGTCACCATTGGAATACCCGCCGTTTCCACCGCCGTTGTTGCCATTGCTGTTGCCGTACGACGAGTCATCGTAGTAGCCGTCGTTGCGGCCGCCCCGGTCATCATAGCGCGGGTCGGGCCCACCGTAGCGCCCACCACGGGGGCCCCGCAGCGGCACGGCAGCTACTTTGCGCAGCGTCGGCGGATAGCCCTGGCGGGTTACCAGCACGTAGCTTGTTTCCAGGCCGGGGTCCAGAAATACCCGGGTCCGGTAGGTTATAGGTCGCCCGTAGGTCGTCGGAATCACAAACTCGGCCCAGTGGTAGCCGGGCACCAGCCGGTCGATGTGCACTTCGCGGGCCCCGCCGCGGGTCAGGGCGCGGCCATCAAATACCAGGTGAAAGGGAATGCCACGCTCCGAGGCAAAATTTACATTGGCCGGAGCGGCTTTAAGATCAGCAGCCAGCAGCACAAGCAGGCCGAAGCAGAGGAGTAGCGCCTTTTTCATGGCAACAAGAGCTTTGGGGGAAAGCGGCCCATCCGCTCCCGTATCAGCTATAAATCCAAGGATTGTGCCAGTTCCGGAACTCCACGCACTCCGGGTTTGTTGCCGGGCATTTTTGCGCTGAAGCCCGACCGTAAACTCGTTCTACAAACAACAAAAAGGCCCCGCACAATCCTGTGCAGGGCCTTTTTCAACTAACAATACGGCTTTGTATTATTCCGAAATCTTGGTCACTTTGAACTCCGTGCGACGGTTGCGCTGGTAATCTTCTTCCGTTTTAGCGGTTTTGATTACCGGACGAGTTTCGCCGTAACCCTTGGCCGTAACCCGGCTCTTGTCAACACCCTTGGAAATGATGTAGTCTACGGCCGACTGCGCGCGTTTCTGCGACAGAGTCTGGTTGTAAGCATCCTTACCGCGGGAGTCGGTGTGCGAGCTGAGCTCAATCGTGATTTTGGGGTTATCGGTGAGCGTCTCCACCAGCTTATCCAGCTCCGTGGCGGCATCGGGCCGAATGTCCCACTTGTTGTAGTCGTAGAAGATATTATCGACCACAATGGCCTTGTTCTTCACGATTTTAGTCAGGGTCAAGGTTACGGGCACCTTGATGTCGTTCATCTCATTGGGCAGGTCGGCCTGGCTGGGTTTGCGGCCCACGGTGCTCACGGCATTGCGGGCCGTGAAGTAGCCGGCGCGGTCGGCAATCAGTGAGTAGCTGGCGGCGGCCGAGTCGAGCTTGACGCTGAACTTACCGTCGGCCCCCGACGTCACTTCCTGCAGCTTCTGGCCCTTGCTGTCGAACAGAGCTACCGTTTCATTGGCGACGGGCAGGGTTTCGCCGGTTTTGTCGTTGCGCTCCACCAGCGTGCCAGCGGCGTAGAAGGTCACCAGTTTCAGCGGCTTCTTGCGGAACATGTAGAGGTCGTCGCTGCCTTTGCCGCCGGAGCGGTTCGAAGCGAAAACCCCCATATCCTTGCCTGTAAAGAAGGGGGCAAAGTCGTCGCTGTTGCTGTTGATGGGCGCCCCCATATTCTGCACCTTGCCCTTATCGACCATGAAAATGTCGAGCTTGCCTAAGCCAGCATGTCCGTCGGAGGAGAAGTACAGCGTTCCGTCGGGCGCTACCGCCGGAAAGTTCTCGTTACCGGGCGTATTGATTTCTGAGCCCAGGTTTTCGGCCGGTGTGAAGCGGCCATTAGCGCCCAGAGTGGCTTTGTACAGGTCGTTGCCGCCCTGCCCGCCTTTGCGGCCCGAGGCGAAGTACAGCGTCTGCCCGTCGGGCGAGAAAACCGGCGCGAAGTCGTCGGCCGTGCGGTCGTTGATATTGATGAGCTTAGGCTCTTCCCACACGCCGTTCTTGAAAAACGACGCCCAGAGGTCAACGCTCAGGTAGCCCTTCTTCGAGCCATTGTTGGAGCGGGCAAACACCACCATCTTGCCATCGGGCGAGTAGGTGGCGCTGGCCTCGTGCATGTCTTCGGTGTTGAAGGCCGGCTCCAGCTTGCGCACGGTGCCACCCGTCATCTTGGCCTCGTCGTCGAACTTGATGGCGAACAGGTCGTTGAAGCCTTCCCCGTTGCCAGCGTACTTCTTGCCTTCCCGCCCCGAAGCGAAAACCAGTTCCTTAGTAGTCGGCATCAGCGTGGCGCTGAACTCGGCGGAGGGCGTATTCAGCTGGTCCAGGGGCATCACCTCGTTGTTGGTCTGCATGGCCACAATCTGGGTGCCGAGGCGGGAGTTCTTGGCCTCCATTTCGGCCCGGGCCGCCAGCGTGCGGTTGGTGCCGCTCTGGGTATAGGCGTCAAACTGGGTAGCAGCCTCGTCAAACTTGCCATTCGCCTTCAGAGCCAGGCCATAATAAAAGGCGGCATCCGGGTTTTTCACGCCACCATCCAGTGCTGCTTTGTAGTAGCCTTCAGCCTGCTCGATGCGGTTAGAGAGTCGGTAAGACTCCGCCAGCCGAAAATTAGCCATGGCGATATTCTTGCCCTTGGCTACATCGGCTTTGTACAGTTCAATTGCAGTTTCGTATTCGCCGCGGGCAAAACGCTTATCGGCTTTACTCATGCTGCCCGTCGTAGCACAACTGCTCAGCATAGCAGCCGAACCTGCTGCGGCGCACACAAACAGTAATTTCCTCATGGATGTCTGAAGGTGGAATGGAAAGGTGGAAGGCTCTGCGTTATGCCAATTTGAGCCTAGCAATAATACTAAGTTTACCTATTAATATACTCAGAGGCAAAAAAACATTTCGCCGGGCTAGAAATATTTCGCCAGCCAAGTCGTTGCGGCCGGGGCTGGCCACGCCTGCCGCAGCTGGCCATTTTCAGCTACGGTGTTGTCGAAGTAGGGTGTCTGGGCCGTAAGTCGCCCAGCAGCAATAGCCTCCCGCAGCTGCCGCCGGTCGATGAGCTGCACCTGATTATCCACTAGGAAAGCCAGCTGGGATTTTTCCAGCAGCTGAAGTCCGGTCTGCTCTTCCACCAGCCGCACGAAGCGCACGGAGGCGTCGATGGAACAGCCGCTGGCGTCGGCTACAGCCTCGTTTAATCCAATAACCAGGAACTGGTGGTGCAGAATAACGGCCGAAGCTTCCAGGTTGCGGCCATGGCTGGTCCACTCGGCCGCGAACCGCTGCAGCTCGGGCTCCAGCTGCGCTAGCTCGGTGGCAGTGAAAGGACGGCTGGCCTGATAAATCCAGATACGGGCCGAAGCGGGCAGCTCAGAGAAGGGAACAAACATAGCAGGAGTTGAAACCGAAGAATGAAGGATACCAGGTGGGCATAAGCTCAACCAGGGCCGGGCAACAGGCAACGCAATAGTACGTCGGCCCGTGCCTATAAACATAAGCTGCCCCGGTGGGAAGTTCCACCGGGGCAGCTTTCTTATCCTTAATAAGAAGCATTAATGCCTCTTATTCCCGGAGAGCTTCGGCTCTAGGCATTCAGCCCTTCGGCCGTGGCAATCAGCTCGGCTATATCGAACACCTGCACATTGTTTTCTCGCTCCTTGTTCTTCACTCCGTCGCTCATCATGGTCATGCAGAACGGGCACGACACGGCAATAATGCTGCCCTGCTGGCTGTTGCGCGGGACGGGCGTAGCGCCGGCGTTGCCGCTTTCCACGCCCAGCATATTGTTCAGGGCGGCCGCGTTGCCGTCCAGCGCGGCCAGGGCTTCCTCGGTGCGCTCCACGTTAATGTCCTTTTTGCCGGGCTCGGGCTCTTTCCACATCTGGGCCCCGCCGGCGCCGCAGCACAGGCCGTTTGCTTTGCTGCGCTTCATTTCCACTAGGTCGGCATCCAGGGCGGCCAGCACGTCGCGCGGGGCTTCGTAGATGTTGTTGGCCCGACCCAGGTAGCAGGAGTCGTGGAAAGTGATGCGCTGACCTTTGAACTCGCCACCACCGGCTACGCCCACGCGGCCCTCATTGATGAGCTGCTGCAGGAAGGTGCTGTGATGAATCACCTCGTAGTTGCCGCCCAGCGCGGGGTACTCATTCTTAATCGTGTTGAAGCAGTGCGGGCAGGCCGTCACGATCTTCTTGATGCCGTAGCCCTCGAAGGTGGTAATGTTCTGCATGGCCTGCATCTGAAACAGGAACTCATTACCGGCCCGCTTGGCCGGGTCGCCGGTGCAGGTCTCTTCCATGCCCAGCACGGCGTACTTCACATTCGCGTGCTCCAGAATCCGCACGAAAGCGCGGGTTACGCGCTTGTACCGGTCGTCGAAGGCTCCGGCGCAGCCCACCCAGAACAGAATTTCAGGCTCCTCCCCGGCTGCCGCCAGATTGGACATGAGAGGAACGTTGATTTGACGGGTGGCAGTTTGCTCAGCCATATACGCTTGGTTGACAGATGTCAGTAGTTAGTTGTTGAATCTTGCCCCGCCTGCTTCTGCCCTTCTATTCAAGACTTGTCAGAAGCAAATGAGGCGTTCTTAAGTTAGGCCTGCACCGCCTTTTCGGCTACGTGCAGGTCGTCGGCCCAGTTGAACCGGTCGGAAGGCGAAAAGGCCCAGGGCGCACCGTTGTTCTCGATGTTGGAGAACATCACGTTCAGCGAGTTGGGCGCCGCCGACTCTTCCAGCACCAGGAAGCGGCGCATCTCGATGATGCTTTCCAGCGGGTTGATGTTCACCGGGCAGGCTTCCACGCAGGCGTTGCAGGTAGTGCAGGCCCACAGCTCCTCGGGCGTCACGTAGCCACGCAGCAGCGTGTGGCTGTCCTTGTCGAGCACTTCCTGCTCGGCGTGCTTGGCTTCCGTGCCGTAGAGGTTGGGCTGAAAAATCAGCGGCGAGTTGTACTTCTCCTCCACCCGGTCGCGGGTATCCATGATGATCTTGCGGGGCGAGAGCAGCTTGCCGGTGATGTTGGCGGGGCACACCGAAGTGCAGCGGCCGCACTCGGTGCAGGAATAAGCGTTCAGCAGGTTGGTCCAGGCCAAATCGTCCACATCTTTGGCCCCGAAAGGCGTAGGAGCCATAGCCGAGCCATCGGGATTGGTAGCCGGGGCCGGCACTTGGTAGCTGGGGTCCATCATGGCCTTCACCTCGTGGGTGATGCTGTCGACGTTGGAAAACTGCCCCTGCGGTACCAGGCGGGAGTAGTACACGTTGGGAAACGCCATAATGATGTGGAAGTGCTTGCTGCTGGGCAGGTAGTTCAGAAAGCACAGAATGCCGATGATATGCGCCCACCAGCCTACGCGCTCCAGGATATGCAGCGCGTCCACGTTATCAGGCAGCAGACCGGTGAGCAGGGAGCTGATAGGAAAAGCGCCGGGCAGGTCCACGCCTTCCAGCTGGTGCATTTTCAGGTCGGCGGCATTCATGGTGAACAGGGCCGCCATCAGAATCACCTCGACGTAGAGAATGATATTGGCGTCCATCTTGGGCCACATGCGCAGCTCGGGGCCGGTGAAGCGGCGTACTACGCCCACGTTGCGGCGCCACCAGAACGCTATAACGGCCACGATTACCAGGGCGCCGAGGACTTCGTTGGTACCGACCAGCAGGCTGTAGAGCGGCCCTAGGAAGCTCAGTGCGCGGTGGGTGCCAAAGAGGCCATCAATCATAATCTCGATGACCTCGATGTTGATGACGATGAAACCCACGTACACAATCAGGTGTAACAGGGCGGGAGTGATGCGCTTAAACATCTTTTGCTGGCCGAAAGCCACCAGCAGGGTTTTGTTCAGCCGCTCGCTGACGTTGCCCGACATATCCCGGTCGCGCCCGACGAGGATATTTGCCCGAACCTTGCGAATCTGCCAGACAAACAGACCGAAGCCTGCCAGCGCGACGAGCAAGAAGAGGATGTTTTGGATAGAGAAGTGCACGGGAAAGGGTAGGTTTGGGGTTAGGTCCGAAATATACTCGTTATGCATAACAAATTACGGCTTTTTTAGCAGAAAGATTTTTTTGCTCTTCTCTTGCAGGTTCGTTTTCGTTTACTACTTTTGTGCTCCCCAACGGCAATAACGGCCTCGGGGGCCAAGAGCTGGTAATGTAGCTCAGTTGGTAGAGCACAGCACTGAAAATGCTGGTGTCGTTGGTTCGATTCCAACCATTACCACTAAAAAGCCCTTCTGCATCCCGCGGAAGGGCTTTTTTGTTTTGGGTGGGCGAAAAAGTGTGTGAGGCGGGCTGGCAATTGCAGATAAGTTGAGCCAACGCTATATTCTCAAAGAAGGCCACCATCCATATGGATGCACCACAACTCCTCGAAGCTGGTGGTATAGGCCGGGGTGCGCAAGTCTTTTTTTCCGGCCCAGCCTCCCTCCTTGCCAGCCAGCGCCGTAGCAAACCCAACGGTACCGGCTCCATAGCGGGCGTTCAGCTTGTCCAGCTCCGCCATCAGGCGCACCCGCTCTGCCGCCCGGGTCGGCGCTTCAAACAGATTTAGCTGTTGCTGACCGGCCGTTTCCAGACCATTGAAAATCACTCCGGCCTTCTTGTAGGGCACACCCGCCTGCCAGATTCTCTTTAGCGCAGTGCGGGCGTAGCGGATCAGTTCGGCGGTGTCGTCCGTGGCTACGGGTAGGCTTAGCGTGGCGGAGTGGGTATAGGGTGGCAGCTCGGGCCCGTAGCGGTTCCTGCTGATGAATACGGTCAGGATATTGACAGCACTGTTCTGCCGGCGCAGCTTTTCCGCGGCTCGGGTGGTAAAGGCCGCTACCGCGCCCAACAGCTGCTGATAAGCCGTTAGCGGGGTGCCGAAACTGCGGGTGTGGGCAATGCTGTGCCGCTGCCTTGCCCCACTCTCTACGGGAGTAATCTCCAGACACGAACGGCCCTGTAGCTCCCGCACGAGTCGGGCGCCCACTACCCCGCCCAAATGCTTGCGGGCCCAGACCTCGGACACCCCGGCCAGCTCGGCCGCCGTCCTAATGCCCTGTTCGTGCAGCCTGAGGGCGTGTTGGTGGCCAACACCCCACACATCTTCTACGGCCACCTGCGCCAGGGCCCAACGGCAGCGCTCCGGCGAATCCAGATACAGCACCCCGCCGTGTTCCACTTGTTTCTTGGCTATGTGGTTTGCCAGCTTGGCCAAGGTTTTGGTGGGCGCAATGCCCACGCAGGTCGGCAGGTGCACATATCGGCGAATCTCCTGCCGGATCTGGTGGCCATAAGCTTCCAGCCCATCCTGCCAGTGTGCCATGCCAGCCAAGTTCAGGAATGCCTCATCTACCGAATACACTTCTACCTCCGGGGCAACATCCGCCAGATAGCCCATCACCCGCCGCGACATGTCGCCGTAAAGGGCATAGTTGGAGGAGAAAACGTGCCCCTGGTGCTGGTCCAGCACGGGTTTAGCCTGAAAGTAGGGCGTCCCCATTCGGATGCCCAGCTCCTTGGCTTCGTTGGAGCGTGAAACGATGCAGCCGTCATTATTGCTGAGCACCACCACGGGGCGGCCCTCCAACCGGGGCTGAAAGGCCCGCTCGCAGCTCACGTAGAAGTTGTTGCAATCAACTAATGCGAACATAGCGTGAAAGTCTGCCAGGGCGAATTTCGGTCACTACATGTGTCACCACGCCCCAACAGTCGTAGAGGTCTGGCTCGCCGGTGAGCGGGGTGGATGGAAACGTGGGGTTATCAGGGACCAGCCACCAGATGTCGCCGCGCTTGAGCAGACGTTTGACGGTGTACTGGCCCTCGACCACGGCAATGATGATGTCGTTGTGCTGCGGATTAAGCCGACAATCTACTGCCAGCAGCGCTCCATCCCGGATTCCCGATTCGCCGCCGGTCATGCTATGGCCCTCAACCCGGACCAGATAAGTAGCGTGCGGGTGAGGCAGCAGCAGCGCATTCAAATCCAGCTTAGCGCCCAGATGATCTTCGGCCGGGGAAGGAAACCCGGCCGGGACGCGGGACTGGAAAAAGGGAAGCAGCAGGGGCTTCCGGACCACGGGAACAACAACGACTCGGCTCATAGCAGCAGCACAATAGGTTTGCCGCAATAATACGCATGCTAATTACAATAGTATATATTTTACTAATTTATTTGGCATAAGTATGTTAATCGATCCTCCAACCCTACTTCATTGCAGCGGCTACGGGCATTGCTGTCCTAATGCTTCCCCGGCGTACAGATAACCTAGCTGGATAGCACGGCGGAAAAACTCACAGGCCGCCACCGTATTGCCTTCCTGCTGGGCCAGGCGCCCCAGCAGGAAGTGTACCTGCCCGTTTTTCGGATTTTGCAGCAGCACTTCGCGGTAATCCTGACGGGCAGCCCCGAAGTCGCGGAGCTTATAGAAGGCCAAGCCACGGTAAGTCAGGTATTTCAGGGCGGGCTTTTTGCCGGTGGCCGCACGCTGCCGCATGCCCACGGAGAAGTCATCGGCGGCGGCCTGAAACTGTAGCAGGTCGAACAGGCGCAGCTCTCCCCGGGCCAGCCACGCCCCGCTCAGCGTCGAGTCGAGGGCCAGTGCCTGATTGAGGTTACGCTGCGCCGACTCTTTCTGCGCCAGATTGGTCTGGCACTGGCCCAGCCGATACAGCAGCAGCGCGGTATTCTGCGGGGTGTTGTCCTGCTGCAGGGCCACTTCGTAGTCGGCACGGGCGGCTTTGTAGTTCTGATAGATAAGCTGCTCAATCTCGGCTCGGCGGCGCAGGGCCTGGGTGTAGCTGGGCTTAAACTCGATGGCCTCGGAGAAAAAGCCGTGCGCTGTGCTCCACTTTCGCTCGGCGTAGGCCCGCAGGCCATTCTCGTAGTTGCTCACGGCCGTCACGTGGTCCATCGTCACCTTCACCGACACCACAAAGAGCAGCAACAGCAGAAACAAGCCGGCCGTGAGCAGGTAGTCGCGGCGCGTGAAGCGGGGGCGGCGCTTGGGAATGGTGCGGTAGTGTCGCTCCGATGAGTCGGCCGGGCGCCGGGTACGCAGGGGCTGGGGCGGCGGCATAGGCACTCCGTACACATGCTGGCCCTGGGCCCGAAACTGCTGCTGGCGCCGGGCTTCCTCAGCCCGCAGCACAGCGGCCCGCAGCTGGTGGTCGTAGGAAGCGCGCCGGGCCGGGTCGCTCAGCACGCGGTAGGCAGCGCTGATGGCTTTGAACTGCTCCTCAAACTGCGTGCTACCGCCGTGCTTATCAGGGTGAAACTGAATAGCTAACCGCTTGTAAGCCAGCTTTATTTCCTGAGTTGTAGCAGTAGCGGCAACTCCCAGCAACTGGTAATGATTTTGGCTCAAAGCAGGACATTATATAGTAAAAGTAACGCAAAACTCAGACACCGCGTATGGTTTTGCGTATGAACGAACAAACCGAAAAAATGGCTTAGGAGCCGGCTTTTCGGGTTCCGACCTATCTAACATCTTTTCTCGCTATTCTTCTCCCCGCCGTATGGCTTACGACGACGACGATTCCAAAACGCCCCGCAACGACAGCTTGGTGGGCAACCTCAAAGGCTACCTCGACACCCGCATCGACCTAGTCCGCCTCGAAGTTCAGGAGAAAGTCAAGGTGGCCTTTGTCGGTACCATGCACGGTGCGGCTATGGCCATCATCGGGCTATTTTTCCTGATTTTCCTCAGCATCTTTGCCGGTCTGGCCTTGAATGAAGTCTTCGACAGCTCCTTCTGGGGCTTTGGGGCCGTGGCCGGTTTCTACCTGGTGCTGCTCATCATCTTCCTTGTCGGAGTCGACAAAAAGTTGTTCCAGGGTGTGGCTGACAAGCTGCTGGACAACACTATCTACAAATCTGACAAACGTCAAGCATAATCTACCTCATGGCTGAGCTGACTAATCCCCTGTTCGACAACGAAAGAGAGTTTCTGGAGCGCCAAAAGCTTGAATATGAGCGCGCCCTGCAGGGTGACGTTGATGAAATCAAGGAAAAAACCCAGACGGCCGGCAAGTACGCCCTGATCGGGGCGGGCCTGTTGGGCAGCCTCTGGCTGATCAAGAAAGCTTTCAGTAGTAAGAAACACTCTGCTTTCGAGGAAGGCCTCGACGAGTGGGACACGCACGAGCGAGTAGCAGCCTCCAAGAAGAAGCTGCGCCACAACGATAATCACTACTCCGATGTCGATACGTCCGTAGCTGATGATCTGGGCTTTGGCTCGGCGCACGCTCACCAAGCCGACCGGGGCGCTACGGCCGCAACCCACGAGCGGGCTCACCTGGCCCCCGATGTATACCACACCGACTCCGATATCGACCCTTTTCCGCCCCTGCCCCGCTCCCGCACCCGCCGCTATCCGGTGCAGGCGTACCAGGCTCCGGCAGAGTCGTCGGGCACTGGCAAGCTGATGGCTTCTGCTTTTCAGAGCTTTCTGGAGTCGGATACCGGCAAAATGCTGCTGGCCCAGGTGACAGCCGTATTGATGGCATACGTAGCGAAAAAGGTGGGTGACTATTTACCTATGGTCAAAAATCCCGACCTTGCAACTTCTCCCGGCTCTTTCACAGTGGAACCCGAGACGAAGGATATCGACTTTACGTATCACCACGACGAAGCGGATGCGCCTCACCAGTCTGCACGAAACCCTCAGTAAACGCCGCGCCCGAGGCCAAAAATCCTTGGCCGTCCTGCTCGATCCAGACCATCTGGACGAGGCCGGGTGCCGGCACCTGCTGCAGCTAAGTGAAGCAAACCCAGTAGACTACTTTTTTGTGGGCGGCAGCCTGGTGATGAACTCTCACCAGGCGTCGCTCATTCGTTTGATAAAGAGTTGCAGCGCTGTTCCGGTGCTGCTCTTTCCCAGCCACAGCCTGCACCTCGATACCCAAGCCGACGGTATCCTGCTGCTCTCCTTGATTTCGGGCCGCAACCCTGACTTTCTGATCGGGCAACACGTGGTGGCCGCCCCGCTTCTACGGGCCAGCAACCTGCAGATTCTGCCCACCGGCTACATGCTCGTCGATACCGGCCGTCAGACGACGGCCAGTTACATGAGCGGCACCACGCCCCTGCCCTACGATAAGCCTACTATTGCCGCCTGCACGGCTATGGCCGGCGAGCAGTTGGGCCTGCGCCTAATGTACCTCGACGGAGGCAGTGGTGCTATGTACCCGGTGTCGTCCACCATGATTCGGGCTGTGCGGCAGGCCACCGACACTCCCCTGATAGTGGGTGGCGGCATCAACACGGCTGAAAAGGCCTACGCCGCGCTATCAGCCGGTGCCGACGTAATTGTCATTGGGAACCAGATTGAAAAGGCCCCGGAGTTCCTGGCCGAAATGTCGAAAGTAGTCCGCACCTTCAATACTGTGCTGGACGTGAAGGTCTAGATCTTCCCTGCTAACTGCTACGCCCTAGCTACCTTAGAGCAAGCAAAAAGGCCCGCGTCGAGTACTCGACGCGGGCCTTTTGCTTGCTCTAAGGTAGCTTAGATATTCATGGCCGACTCGCGGCGGCGCATTTTACCGGCCGGAATACCGAACATCATCTTGAAGCGGCGGCAGAAGTAAGCCGTGTCCTTGTAGCCCACTTCCTTGCCAATGTCGCGGATGCTTTTCTTGGTCGTGCGTAGCAGGAATACGGCGCGTTCCATGCGCTGGTACTCGATGTAGTCCTGGGGATTAATACCGGTCAGCATCTTGAAGTACTGACCTACATAGTCCTCACTCACGTTGGCCACGCTCGAGAGCACCTTGTTCGACAAGTCGCCACCGATGTTCTCCTTGATGTAGTTGAACAGGTCGATGAGGCGCGGATCCTTGAAGTAGGTGCTGTTGGTAGCGAGCTGCTCCACAAACATCTTGTTCTTAAGAATGTAGCGCACAATCTCCACCACGATGTTCTCGGTGTAGATGGTGATAAGACGCTCCCGGCCGGGCAGTTCCTGCAGGCTTTCTTCTACCACCTTAATCACCAGATTGGCCAGCTTAGAGTTGCCAGTAATCAGGAAGGCAGGCACGTCGAGCGAGGCGAAGAAGTTCACCGAGTCGAACACCTTAGCCTCAAAGCTCACGTGGCTGTGGCTTTCCTCGGCATCGCCAATCAGGTCCAGATCAGCGTTGGAGTGGAAGAACTTGTCCTTGTTGCTGATCAGGTCATCGTTGGTAATCGACTTACCAGCGGCTTCGCCGTAGCTCACCTTGGTAGCGCGGCCACCGGGAATGAAGAGCATTTCGCCTTCTTCCACGGTTTGCTCCTCGTCGCCGAAGGCAATACGGCCCTTGTGCAGCAGGATCAGGTTATTGCCAACATCATAGTAATTACGAACCGTGAACGGCTGCTGAAGGACCAAATTCTTCGCTTTAATGTATCGTACACCAAGCGACTCTATCACTTTATTGTAATCTTCCATATTCTAGTGGGTGGTTGGGGTAGCGGGTTAAAACCGACCAGTGGAGGGGTTGGATTTAGACAATGCAAAATAACATATAAAAATTCACAAAAACGAAAAACCCAGCCATTTTATGGCTGGGTTTAATGCAATGATTCTGACTTTTAGGCAATTCGCCTTTTACTTCAGCAATTCACGCGAGATTACAATTTTCTGAATCTCAGAGGTTCCCTCGTAAATCTGGGTGATTTTAGCGTCGCGCATCATGCGCTCCACGTGGAATTCTTTCACAAAACCGTAGCCACCGTGGATCTGTACGGCTTCCACGGCCGTATCCATAGCAACTTTCGAAGCGAAGAGCTTGGCCATGGCGCCCGTCTTGGCGTAGTCCTGATGAGCGTCCTTATCGTGGGCGGCTTGCAGGCACAGCAAGCGGGCCGCGTCGATGTTGGTAGCCATGTCGGCCAGCTTAAACTGAATGGCCTGGTGCTTGGCGATTTCGACGCCGAATGCCTTACGCTCCTTGGAGTACTTCAGCGACAACTCGAATGCGCCGGAGGCAATCCCCAGGGCCTGGGCGGCAATGCCGATCCGGCCGCCGGCCAGCACCTGCATGGCGAACTTGAAGCCGAAGCCGTCCTCGCCGATGCGGTTTTCCTTGGGCACTTTCACGTCCGTAAACATCAGGGAGTGCGTGTCGGAGCCACGGATACCGAGCTTGTTCTCCTTCGGGCCCACCACAAAACCGGGCATGTCCTTATCCACTATCAGCACGTTGATGCCGCGGTGCTTCAGCTCAGGGTTGGTTTGAGCTACTACCAGATATACAGAGGCTGAGCTACCGTTGGTAATCCAGTTTTTGGTGCCGTTCAGCAGGTAGTGGTCACCTTTGTCTTCGGCTGTGGTGCGCTGCATCGTCGCATCGGAACCGGCTTCGGGCTCGGAGAGGCAGAAGGCCCCGATGATTTCGCCGCTGGTGAGGCGGGGCAGGTACTTACGCTTCTGCTCTTCCGTACCGTACTTTTCCAGGCCCCAGCATACCAGCGAGTTATTTACCGACATAATGACGGAGCACGAGGCATCGACCTTGGAGATTTCCTCCATAGCCAGCACGTAGGAAACCGTATCCATGCCGCCGCCGCCGTACTCGGGGCTCACCATCATACCCAGAAAGCCCAGCTCGCCCATCTTCTTGATTTGCTCGGTAGGGAATTTCTGGTGTTCGTCGCGCTCAATAACGCCGGCCCAGAGTTCACTCTGTGCAAAATCACGGGCAGCTGCTTGTACAGCGAGTTGTTCTTCGGTGAGCTGAAAATCCATTGGTAATACGCTTGGGTGGGAGGGAAAAGTAGAGCCAGTAGACGGCGGAATAGGGTTCAAAATTAACCCTTAGATGTTGGACAATAAGCAGGACGCTGGCATTTTTATTCGTCCCGCCGCTACTACCGCTACTATAACTAGTAGATGCCCGGCAGGTTTGGGCTGGCAGTTTGACAGATTACCGTTTAGGAGCCACAAAACAACAGCCGCCCCAGAAGATAGAGCGGCTGTTGCAGAAGACTTTTACCAGCAATCCGGGATTAGCGCCGGTCGCGGCTGCCCATGAAAATGCTGACGTAGTAGAGCAGCGTAGCCAGGGAGCTGAGGGCCGCTACTACGTAGGTCATGGCAGCCCACCAGAGAGCATCCTTGGCCATCACGTGCTCCTGGGGCGTTACGATGCCGCGCTTATCAATCCAGGCCAGGGCCCGGCGGCTGGCATCGAACTCGACGGGCAGCGTAACGAAGGAGAACAGCGTGGTCAGGGAAAACAAGGCAATACCAACGCCCAACGGAATGAGAGACGTGCGAATCATCAGCACGCCGGCCAGCAGAATGAAGGGCATGAACTTGGACACGCCACTCAGGGCCGGCACCATGGCCGAGCGGAACTGCAGCATGCTGTAGGCCGTGGCGTGCTGCACGGCGTGGCCGCACTCGTGGGCCGCTACGGCCGCCGCCATGGCACTGCGCTCCTCATACACGGTTTCGCTGAGGTTAACGGTCTTATCGGCGGGGTTGTAGTGGTCGGTCAGGCGGCCTTCGGTGGAGATGACCCGCACGTCGGTAATGCCGTGGTCGGCCAGCATTAACTCGGCAATCTGCCGGCCGGAGAGGCCCGACTGCAGGCCAATCTGGGCGTATTTCTCAGACTTGCTGCGCAGCCGCCACTGGATGATCCAGCTTACGACCATCGCCGCAATGACGAGGAAATAAATAGGGCTTGCGTTGTAGAACATGGAGGAGGTTGCTTAGGAGTGAAGGTGGGCCTGAATCCGCTCGACGATTCGAGTAGTGCTGTAGCCCTGCACGAGCGGCACGGTGAGTACCTGCCCGCCATTAGCTAACACTAATTCGTGGCCGACAATTCCGCTGATGGCATAGTCGTCGCCCTTCACCAGAATGTCGGGCTTGATGAGCGTAATCAGCTCCAGCGGGGTCGGCTCGTCGAACAGAACCACGGCATCCACAAACAAAAGGGACGCCAGAATGCGCGCACGTGACACTTCGTCCTGCAGGGGGCGGCCCGGCTTCAGCCGGCTCACCGAGGCATCCGTGTTGAGGCCCAGCACCATTACGTCGCCCAGGTTGCGGGCCTTCTCCAGGTAATCGACGTGGCCCAGGTGCAGCAAGTCGAAGCAGCCGTTGGTGAAAACGACGCGCTTACCCTGCTCCCGCCACTGCGCCAGTTGGGGCAAAAGCGCCTCCTGGCTGACAATTTTATCCTTGCTCCACATCGGTTGTTACGGCGAGGGCCGGCTCGGCAACTACCTGCCTCAGCGTTCTGCCCGATTTCATCATACTGGCGACAAAGCTGATACCGCCCATAAACACCACTAGCAGGGTTTGGGAGCCGTGCACTACCAGAGCGTAGGCAATACCGGCTTCCTTGCTGATACCGTAGGCCAGCAGAATACCCTGCACCATCACGTGAAACGGCCCGATACCACCCGCCACGGGAGCGGCCATGCCAAAGGCGCCGAAGGTGAGAACGGCCAAACCGGCCCGCATATCGAGCGAGTAGGTAGCCGGGAAGCACCGGAAGGCCAGGTAATCCATCAGGTAGTAGACAAACCAGGTGAAGAAGGTGTGGAGCAGAAAAATACCCTTGTTCTCCATCTTCAGGATGCTGAATACGCCGGCCAACAGGCCTTTGGCAAAGACAACTACCTTGTTGAACAGCCGGTTCTGCCGCAGCCGCTCCAGATTCTGGAACAGGGCGTAGGCCAGGCCCAGCAGCAGCAGCAAGGCAATACCGCCGGCCACGAGCAGGGGCGTGCGGTTGCGGGCCAGCGCGTCGTAGCGCCCACCCAGTATCTTATCGGTTACGAACGACCAGAACGTGTTGAAGTCGAGCAGCAGGGTGCTGCCCAGCAGGCCCAGCAACACCAGCACATCGATTACCCGCTCCGTGACGACGGTGCCCAGAGCTACTTGCACCGGCACTTTACTCGTGCGCTGCAGAATAGAGCAGCGGATTACTTCGCCCATGCGCGGCAGCACCATATTGGCCAGGTAGCCCACCATCATGGCGTGGTACACGTCCCAATACGGCGCCTTGTGCTTGCTGGCATCGAGCTGCATTTTCCAGCGGTAGGCCCGGCTGAAATACCCCAGCGCCGAGAGAATCATGGTGATAATCAGCCAGGAGTAGTTGGCCTCCCGCATGTGCCGGCCAATACTGCTCAGGTCCTGTCCCTGCACGGCATACCACATCAGCAGCCCCGATACCGACAGCAGCAGGGCGTACTTTAAAATATTAAGTAGCGTTTTCATGAATACCGAACGGGCAATAAATACCGAAGAGAAGGTCGTCCAAGGGCCATACTCGGCTCTGGCCGAAAGCGTTGCCCTGCGGTAGCAGCCAGTGCTTATACCAACCGATTATGCTGGTCCGGAAACACGAGCGTGGGCTTGTGGGCGCGGGCTTCAGCAAAATCAATCAGGGCATACGAGAAAATAATAACGATGTCGCCCACGGCGACGCGCCGGGCGGCCGGGCCGTTGAGGCACACCATGCCTGAGCCCCGCTCCCCCCGAATCGTGTAGGTTTCGAACCGCTCGCCGTTGTTAACGTTGACGATGGTCACTTTCTCGTTTTCCACCATGTTGGCCGCGTCCAGCAGGTCTTCGTCGATGGTGACGCTCCCGACGTAGTGCAGTTCGGCCTGGGTAACCTTGGCCCGGTGAATCTTAGACTTGAGAACTTCGATATGCATGGGTACAGAAGGGGGTAATTTTCAGGGCGCAAAGGTAACTAAATCGGGCCGAACGCCTGAATGCCTCTCCTTGGAACCCATTTACTCCGGCAGCGTCACCAGCACGTTGTCGATCAGACGCACGCCACCCAAGTGCGCGGCCAGGCACAGAGCCACGGTGCGGCCGGCCACCCAGCCCGTGGTCAGGGGCTGCAGGGTCTGGGCATCAGCCAGGGTAAAGTACTCAAGCTGGATAGCCGGCTCAGTAGTCAGAAACTGCGCTACGGTCTGCTCCACGGCCTGGGGCGCGTGCTGCTGCTGCTGCACCAGGCCCGCGCCCAGCATCAGGGCCTGGTAGAGCCGGGGTGCCACGGCCCGGGCCTCGGGCGACAACCGCCGGTTGCGCGACGACATAGCCAGCCCGTCCGTTTCGCGGATAGTCGGATAGGCTACTACTTCCAGATCAAACGACAAATCGGCCACCAGCTGCCGGATAATGGTGACCTGCTGCAAATCTTTCTGGCCGAAATACGCGCGGTGGGGCCGGCTCAGATGAAACAGCTTGCTGACCACTGTGGCCACGCCGTGGAAGTGGCCCGGCCGGTGCTCGCCCTCCATCACCTGCTCCAGGGAGCCGAAATCGAAGCGCAGCACCGTGGGCTGGGGATACATCTGCTCTACCGAGGGCATAAACAGCGCCGTGCAGCCCGCCGGGCCCAGCAGCTCGGCATCGGCGTCGGGCACGCGCGGATAGAGGCGGAAGTCCTCAGGGTTATTGAACTGCGTGGGGTTCACGAACACGCTGACGACGACCACATCATTTTCCCGGGCGGCGGCGCGCACCAGCTGCAAGTGTCCTTCGTGCAGGGCACCCATGGTGGGCACCAGTCCGACGCGTAATTTGTTTTGTCGCCAGATTTCGGTTTGGGCTTGCAACGCGGCGGCCGATTGGAGTATCTCCATAGGGTGAAAAGGCCCGTTGGCAGAGTGCCCAGGCTGGTTTAATTGATAATTCGCTCAAAAATGCTTAATTTTGTGCATCCCAAAGTGTTGCCCTATCCCAATCACACCAACTGACTCTATATGTCCAAGTTGAGAATACTCTACGCTGCCACGGAAATTAACCCGTTTTTGCAGACGACCAAGGTAGCGGAGTTTCTGCGCATGCTACCGCAGGGAATGCAGGAGATGGGGATGGAAATCCGCATTTTTGTGCCCCGTTTCGGTATTATCAACGAACGTAAGAACCGCTTGCACGAGGTAGTGCGCCTCTCTGGTATCAACATCGCCGTGGGAGAAGAAGAAAAGCCGCTGATTATCAAAGTGGCCTCTATCCCCAATGCGAAGCTGCAAGTATACTTCATCGACAACGAAGATTACTTCCACCGCAAGTCGGTGCTCGTCGACAAAAACGATAAGTTCCACGCCGACAACGATGAACGGGCTATCTTTTTCTGCAAAGGCGTGCTCGAAACCGTGAAAAAGCTAGGCTGGGCGCCGGATATTGTGCACTGCAACGACTGGATGACGGGCCTGATTCCGATGTACCTGAAAACTACCTACAAGAAGGACCCGATCTTCAAGGACGCCAAGTCGGTATTCACGGTTTACAACAACGAGTTCAGCCACAAATTCGAGAGCGACATCATTGAGAAGGCTAAAATGCTGGATATTGATGACGAAATGCTGGCGGCCCTGAAGTCGGCTGACTTCGGCGGCTTCATTAAAGTGGGCATGGAATATGCCGACTCCGTGGTGAAATCCGACGAGGATTTCAGCGACAACCTGAATGCCCTGTTCTCCGAGTACTCGCAGAAGCGGCAGATCGGCCAAGTTGGCACCGGCGACAACCTGCTTTCCTCTTACTACACGCTTTATAATGAATTGGCTAATTAGTAACGCCTTCCGAATAGCCTCGGTTACTTTTTGCTCCTCTGCCCTGCTCTTCACCGCTACCGGCTGCGAAGATGCCAACGACCTAGGAGTTGAGGTGCCCGGCACCTCCCCCATCAGCACTGAATACCGCGATTATAGCGTTACTGCTTCCACCATCCTGCAGGACTCGGCCGAAACGCTGAACGCCGAGCGGGCCTTGGCCGGACGTATCAACGATGATGCTATTGGCACCACCACCGCCAAGGCGTTCTTTAACCTGCGGGCGGGCTCCGAAGAGCTGCCCAGCCTGTTCACCAACACCAAGCTGGACTCGGTAGTGCTGGTCATGAGCTTCGACCAGGTGTATGGCAGTGCCGCCCGGCCCATCAGCTTCGACCTGTATAACCTGGCATCGAGCCTGGAGGAAAAGAAAAGCTACAACGCCGGCGTAAGTGTGCCCCTGGGCACCCGGGTAGCTACGAATCTGATCAGCTCGCTAAACCGAACCAAAACCGAACAGCGGAAAAACGGCCTGAAGAAGCTGGCTGTGGATGCTAACGGCAAGTTTCTGTTGGACGCCACCGGCAAGAAGTATCCGGGTACTGTTGATAGCACGACGAGCATCACGGTACCAGATCAGACCATTCGCCTAGTACTCCACAAAGACCAGGTCCGCAACTCGGAGTTTGCAACTCAGCTGTTTACGGCCATGAAGGATGCGTCCTTTTCCCAAACCAGGCTGAACGAGCTGTGGAAAGGGTTGGGCCTGGTACCATCCGACGGCTATGCCGGCGCCGTGGCTGGCCTGAACCGGCTGTTTGACAACCGGGTATACTTCTACTTCACTGGCACTAAAACCGGCGCTACGGCCGTCACATCTCAGTCGTACAGCGTCCGGCTGGCCAACTCCTACGGCATAAACGACCCCAACGCTCCGCGCTACTACACCCAGCTCACCACGGATTTCAAAGCCCCGTTCAATGTGCTGACCGATCCAACCAAGTCGGCAACGACGGCGGATGGGCTGGCCTATATGCAAGAAGGCATCGGTTTGGGCACCAAGCTGGTGATTTCGGACATTGATGCGCTGAAAGGCCAGAATGCACTGGCCATCAACCGGGCCGAGCTGCTGATTCCGGTCAAATCGTCGGGGGCCCTGCTGTTTCCTTCCCCCACGCAAGCTTATCTCTACGAGCTGAACGCCAACAACCGGGTGCTGCTGCGCACGATAAACACCTCTCCCGCGGAGCGGATTGTTCAAACCAACTTAGCCAGCCCGCTGGGGCAGGGCAATGAAGCCATTGTAAGTCTTTACAATGTGAGCCCAACCAATAAGTATTACAGCGTAGTAATCACCACCTACCTGCAGGCCTACCTGGCCAATCAGTTGGGCGAACAACCCGCTGCTTTCATGTTGAGCCCATTTCTGCGGCGGTCGTTTGGCCTGTCGCTAAATAGAAGCGTGCTCGACGCCCGGAATATCAAGCTACGCGTATACTCCTCCAAGTTGCGCTAGCGCTCAGCTACTGTCACACGAATCACTCCGGCACGGCCTTTGTTAATGGGCCGGGCCGGAGTGATTTTTCTCTCAACATCTCTTTCTCTGACACACTATGTGCGGAATTGTCGCTTACATCGGGTACCGTGAGGCTTGCCCTATTATCCTGAAAGGCCTGCGCCGTCTGGAATATCGTGGCTATGACTCAGCCGGCGTGGCCCTGCTGAACGGGTCCCTGAACGTTTATAAGAAAAAAGGCAAGGTCCAGGAGCTGGAAAACTTCATTGCCGAGAAAGACACCCACGCCCACATCGGCATGGGCCATACGCGCTGGGCTACCCACGGTGAGCCAAACGACTCGAATGCCCACCCGCACTACTCCACCTCGGAGCGGATTGCCATTATTCACAACGGCATTATCGAGAACTACGCGGCCTTGAAGACCCACTTGCAGAAGCAAGGCCATGCGTTCCACTCCGATACGGATACGGAAGTATTCGTGAACCTGATTGAGGAGATTCAGAAGCAGAACAGCTGCTCGCTGGAAGAGGCCGTGCGCCTGGCCCTGCACGAAGTAGTTGGCGCCTATGCCATTGTGGTTCTGAGCAAGGACGACCCAGGCCAGCTGATTGCGGCCCGTAAAGGCTCCCCCCTGGTAATCGGCATTGGCAAGGACGAGTTCTTCCTAGCCTCCGACGCGACACCCATCATCGAGTACACAAACGAGGTTGTATATGTGAACGACTACGAAATTGCGGTTATCCGTGATGGTAAGCTCGACATTCGTACCAAGGAGGACGTGCAGCAGACACCCTATATCCAGAAGCTGGAAATGGAGCTGGACAGCATCGAGAAAGGTGGCTACGAGCACTTCATGCTGAAGGAGATTTTCGAGCAACCCCGCTCTATCCTCGACTCCATGCGGGGTCGTCTGGAGCTGGAGGCCGGCCATCTGAACATGGGCGGCATCCGGGCCTACGAGCGGAAGTTTGTGAATGCCGACCGGATCATCATCGTGGCTTGCGGCACCTCGTGGCACGCTGGCCTAGTGGCTGAGTACCTAATTGAGGATCTGGCGCGCATTCCGGTCGAAGTGGAATACGCTTCGGAATTCCGCTACCGCAACCCGATTATCACCGAGCGCGACATCGTTATTGCCATTTCCCAGTCGGGCGAAACGGCCGATACGCTGGCAGCCATTGAGCTGGCTAAGAGCAAGGGCGCAACCATCTTCGGTATCTGCAACGTGGTGGGCTCGAGCATCGCCCGCGCTACCGATGCGGGTGCCTACACCCACGCCGGCCCCGAAATCGGGGTGGCTTCGACCAAGGCCTTCACGGCTCAGGTTACGGTGCTGACGCTGCTGGCCATGATTGTGGGCCACAAGCGCGGCGCACTCACCGACTCGAAGATGCGTGAGCTGATGGTGGAGCTGAGCAACATTCCCGCGAAAGTGGAGAAGGCACTGAAGCTCAACGACGAGATTGAGGCTATTGCCGAAATCTTCCGCGATGTGCCGAACTTCCTCTATCTGGGCCGGGGCTACAACTTCCCCGTAGCTTTGGAAGGTGCTTTGAAGCTGAAAGAAATCAGCTACATCCACGCGGAAGGCTACCCCGCCGCCGAAATGAAGCACGGCCCGATTGCCCTGATTGACGAGAACATGCCGGTAGTGGTTATTGCCACCAAAGACAGCTCGTACGAGAAGGTCGTATCGAACATTCAGGAAGTGAAGGCTCGCAAAGGCCGCATTATTGCCGTCGTAACCGAAGGTGACACGGTGATTCCAGCTATGGCCGAATTCGTGATTGAGGTGCCCGCTACGAGCGAAGTGCTGATGCCGCTGGTATCGGTGATTCCGCTGCAGCTGCTCTCTTACCACATTGCGGTGCTGCGCGGCTGCAACGTCGACCAGCCCCGTAACCTGGCCAAGTCGGTTACGGTAGAGTAATCCACCCGCTAGCTTACGACAAAGCCCTGCCAGAGCAATCTGGCAGGGCTTTTTGTTGCGTTGATTCACGTATGCTCTACAGCGCGAAAGACTGGTTTCGCAGGGCCATGCTTTTCAGCAGCGGCGCAACCCGGTAGCGGGCATCGTGCGTGTCCTGATACAGCGCTTCGAGCACTTCGTACACCCGCTCTATCCCGAGGGCATTGGCCCACCCAAAAGGGCCCAGGCCGCTACTAGCGGCGGGCCGCACGGTGCGCTCTATATCGGCCAGACTGGCGGCCGATTCCTGCAGGGCATGGCAAGCTTCGTTGATGGCCGCGCAGACCACGCGCGGCGTGAGCAGCCCGACGCGGTCCTGCACCAGGCAGTAATCGGTGCCCAGGGCAGCGCATAGCCGTACCAGCTCCGGAGAATCTTCCGGCCGGTACAGGCTTGCTTCCAGCACCGGCCGGTCGAGTAAAGTGGGCAGGGCACAAAAGCCAAACACTGGCCCGAACGGTGGCTCTTCGCCCCGGAAAATCTCGGCCAGGGTACGGCTGCTGGTGTGGTAGAAAAGCGGCTGGCGCGGCTGTTCGTAGTGCAGCTCGGGCCAGGGCCGCAGGTCGAAAGCTACATCGGCCGCGCCAAGGCGGGTAAGCAGGTCGGGGGCCGTACCAGGGCAGAAGTCGTAACTGTGGGCCGGGCCGAACTTGCGCCGAAACTCCGCTTCCAGGTAATGGCCGTCGACGATAAAGAGGTGCATATTTTTCCGCTTACTTTTGACCTAAAGATAAACCATCCACCCGCACGCTCTTTTCTATGGCCAACACCATCATTTACTCGCCCGACGCTCCTGCTCCCATCGGCCCCTACAGCCAGGCTATTCAGGCCGGTAACACCGTGTACGTCTCGGGCCAGATTGCCCTGGATGCCACCTCGGGCCAGCTCGTCGGCAACGGCGACGTAGCCGCCGAAACCCACCAAGTAATGCGCAACCTGCAGGCCGTGCTGGGCGCGGCCGGCATGACGCTGCGCGACGTAGTGAAGTGCAGCATCTTCGTCAAAGACCTCGGCAACTTTGGCCTGATCAACGAAATCTACGGTAGCTACTTCAAGGACGACTATGCCCCGGCCCGCGAAACTGTGGAAGTGAGTCGCCTGCCCAAAGACGTGCAGGTCGAAATTTCGTGCATTGCGGTGAAGTAGCGAGATGGTGAAATAGGGAAATGGTGAGTTTTTCGTTCTGACTGCGCGTCATTGCGCATATTGAACAACAACTCCCTATTTCACCACCTTACAATTTCGTCTTATGAAAGAACTTGGACTAGGCCTGCTGCTGCTCGGCTTGCTGTCGTTGATTCTGCCCTTCCTGGGTATGAAATCCATGTTGCTCACCTGGATTGATCAATGGGGCACCACTGTGGCCTGGGTTATCCGGGGCGGCATCACGCTGCTGGGCCTCATCCTCTACCTTGCCTACCGCAACCGGGACTAGCAGTGAAATAGTGAGCTGGTGAAATGGTGAGTTGTTGTTCCGCTGACGGCGTTTGCGCGGATTGAACAGCAAACTCGCCATTTCACCACCTCACTATTTCACCATTTGATCTTTGTACCTTCGCGGCGCGTTTCTAGTCAGATTCGACGCGAATTTCTGTTTTTATGGAGAGAGAAGTACGGGTGCGCTTTGCGCCCAGCCCTACGGGACCGTTACATATCGGCGGCGTGCGCACGGCGCTGTATAACTATTTGTTTGCACGTAAGATGGGCGGCAAAATGCTGCTGCGCATCGAGGACACCGACCAGAACCGCTTCGTGCCCGGCGCCGAGCAGTACATTGCTGAATCCCTGAAGTGGTGCGGCATTGAGCTGGACGAAAGCCCCTGGAGCGAAACGCCCGGCCCGCACGCGCCCTACCGGCAGAGTGAGCGGAAGCCCATGTACATGGAGTACGCCATGCAGCTCATCAGCAGCGGCCACGCCTACTACGCCTTCGACACGCCCGAAGAGCTAGACGCCATGCGCGCCCGCCTGACGGCGGCCAAGGTGCCTAATCCGCAGTATAACAGCATTACGCGCACCCAGATGCGTAACTCCCTGACCCTGCCCGAAGACGAGGTAAAGCAGTTGCTGGACAGCGGCTCGCCCTACGTCATTCGCCTGAAGGTGCCGCGCAAGGAGGAAGTCCGCTTCAACGACATGATTCGCGGCTGGGTAGTAGTACACTCCAGCAGCATCGACGACAAGGTGCTGATGAAGTCGGACGGCATGCCGACCTACCACTTGGCCAACATCGTGGATGACCACCTGATGGAAATCACCCACGTCATTCGGGGCGAGGAGTGGCTGCCCTCGGCGCCGCTCCACGTGCTGCTCTACCGCTACTTTGGCTGGGAAAGCACCATGCCGCAGTTTGCCCACCTGCCCCTGCTGCTCAAGCCCGACGGCACCGGCAAGCTCAGCAAGCGCGACGGCGATAAGCTCGGCTTCCCCGTATTCCCGCTCGAATGGCACGGCACCGACTCCGAAACCGGCCAGCCCACAGTGAGCAGTGGCTACCGCGAAAGTGGCTACCTGCCCGACGCTTTCATCAACTTCCTGGCTTTCCTGGGCTGGAACCCTGGCTCCCAGCAGGAGATTTTCTCGATGCCCGAGCTGATTGAGGCCTTCAGCATTGAGCGGGTGAGCAAGTCGCCGGCCCGCTTCGACCAGAACAAGGTGCGCTGGTACAACGAGCACTACCTGCGTGCCAAGCCCGACGCCGAGCTGGCCCAGTTCCTGCTCACGGCGGTGAAAGAGCACAACATTGAGTGCTCCGAGGAAAAGGCCGTGCAGATTGTGGGCGCCATGAAGGAGCGCGTCACCTTCCCGCAGGACTTCTGGCGCGAGGCCCAGTACTTCTTTATTGCTCCCGAGAGCTACGACGAGCAGGTTATCAGCAAGAAGTGGAACGCGGCTACGGCTTCGGCCCTGCTGGCTTTTGCTCAGGAGCTGCCCGCCCATCACGACACCACACCCGACGGCATCAAAACCCTGCTGACAATGGTGCTGGAGCGTCAGGGCGTGAAAATCGGGCAGGTGCTGCAGGCGCTGCGCGTGGTAGTAACCGGCGTAGCCGCCGGCCCCGACTTAATGGCTATTATGAGCATTATCGGGGCCCGGGAAACGGCGCAGCGCATTACGGCGGCCGTAGAGCGCCTGGCGGCTAATACCAACGCCTAGAAGCTCGTTTTAAAATTCGCGCATCCGGCAGCAAGGCCGCTTCGTACTACGTGGTACGGAGCGGCCTTCTCGTTGGGAAGGGGCGCTGGCGTGGCAACCCCAACTACGGACGCGACATCATGGCTAAGAAACCCGTCAATAAGACCAAGAAAAACGACCCCGAGAAAAAAGCCCGGGTGCACAAAGACCTCGAAGGCTTCGAAATCAAGGTGAATCCGCTGGGAGAAATCACCTCGAACTACTCGATTGAGGAAATCAACACCTTCCTCAACCAGCACGTGCGTGACAAGAAGCTCGTGAACCGCGACGGACAATTCGGCGAAAAAGTAGAGGAGGAAGACGAGGACTTTCCACTCGAAAACGGCGCGGCCGAGCCCGAAGAATCGGATGAGGACTTCATGCGCCGCACCAGCAGCGAAACCAAGAAGAAGGGTGGCAAAAATGATCCGGAAGCCGATACCGAAAACGAAATCCGAGGGGAGCTAAGCAAAGAATAACCCCGGCTACCCGCCATAATAATCAGTACGCCAAGCCCTTCTCAAACGAGAAGGGCTTTTTATTTTCCTGCCGAGTCCCCGCAATTATTGCCAGTTCGCTATACTTGAATCCGTTATCTGACTTAACCTTTTTCCCTATGCAGTCCCACGACGTAGATTACCGCATTCTTGGCTCCGACATACAGGTGCTGGAAATTGAGCTGGACCCGAACGAAACTGTCATTGCCGAAGCCGGCGCCATGGTGTACATGGAAGAGGCCATAGCGTTTGAAACCAAGATGGGCGACGGCTCGGAGCCCGACCAGGGCATCTTGGGCAAGCTGTTTTCGGCCGGCACCCGCCTGATTACCGGCGAGTCGCTGTTCATGACCCACTTCACGCACCGCGGCGGCTACGGCAAAAGCCGCGTGGCTTTCTCGGCCCCCTACCCCGGCACCATCATTCCCGTCGACCTCAGCACCATGCCCCAGGGCCTTATTGTGCAGAAAGATGGCTTTCTGGCAGCGGCCCGGGGCACCAAAATTGGTATTCACTTCAACCAGAAGCTGGGCGCGGGCTTTTTCGGCGGTGAGGGCTTCATCCTGGAAAAGCTCACCGGCGATGGCAAAGCCTTTATTCACGCCGGCGGCACCATCATTGAAAAGCAGCTCAACAACGAGCTGCTGCGCGTGGACACGGGCTGCGTAGTAGCCTTCGAGCCCAGCATCAATTTCAGTATTGCACGCGCCGGTGGCCTAAAATCAATGATTTTTGGCGGCGAAGGGCTGTTGCTGGCGACACTGCAGGGCACGGGCCGGGTGTGGCTGCAGTCGATGCCGGTGAAGAAGCTGATTCAGGCGCTGGCACCGAATGGCGGCAATGCTTCGAAGGAGAGTGGTAGCGTTTTAGGTCGAATGGTGGGGGGAGTACTGGACCAATAATTGACTCTCGGATAACTGGCAGCGCCACGTTTATCGGTTCAATTCTGAATCGGTGAAGGTGGCGCTGGCTGTCTGGGCAGAAGCGTTGGATTTGTCCTGAGTGAGGTTGGCGGCAATAATTGCCAGGCTCGCCAGCAAAGCAAACACCAGCAGGCTGAGCAAGCCTAGCGTTGCTTTGGTACTTAGCGAAGATGGTTCCGAGGAACGGCTACGTTTCCGGCGGGACACGTAGGGGCGAGAGGAGGAGGTCGAAATAGCGGGCACGGGTGTGGTCGTGAACGTTAATAATCCGACAATATATGCTTTATTGGATTAAATCAACGCCATTTCGAGTGAAAATATTCTTAGTAGTAAAATTCTTATTGAAATAAGCACAACCATTTAATAATCAGTTTAGAACAGACACCCCCTAACGTCACAGCCTGTGTTATCTGCGTTGTTTAAATTTGTGTTTTAGGAAGTGCTTTGCCTTTTGCAATGGCCACTGAAACTAGCACTATACAAGGCCGCCGTATGGGGACGGCAGATGCTAAAGCTGCTGTAGAATTTCCTCCATGATTTCCCGGGAGTTGCTCAGCCGTGGCACTTTGTGCTGACCGCCCAACTTGCCTTTGCTGGCCAGCCAGCGCGTAAAGGCTCCGGAGCTGGCTACTGTGAGCAGTGGCGGCCCCAGCGCTAGGTCGCGGTGCCGCTTGGCGTCGTAGTCGGAGTTTAGCTGCCGTAACGTCTGGTCGAGGATGGTGCTGAAGTCGGCGGGCTGCTGGGGGGCGGTGCTAAATTCCACCAGCCATTGGTGCCCGCCGCGCGAGGTATCGGAAGCGTCGAAGTAGATGGGGGCCGCGGTGTAGTCACGGACGGTGGCGCCCGTAGCCTGGCAGGCGGCGGCTATGGCCGCATCGGCGTTTTCGATGACCACTTCTTCCCCGAAAGCATTCAAAAAGTGCTTCGTACGGCCCGTAATCCGAATGCGGTAGGGCGCCAGACTGGTAAAACGCACCGTATCCCCGATTTTGTAGCGCCACAGGCCGGCATTCGTCGTCATGACCAGCGCGTAGGTCTGGCCTAGCTCTACCTGCTCCAGCGTGAGCGTCTGCGGATTTTCGGCATCGAACTGCTCCAAGGGAATGAACTCGTAGTAGATACCGTGGTCAAGGAGCAGTAGCAGGTCTTCCGAATCGGGCTCGTCCTGCAGGGCAATGTAGCCTTCCGAGGCGTTGTAGATTTCCAGATAGCGCATCTGCTCCGAGGGAATCAACTGGCGAAACAGCTCCCGGTAGGGTCCAAAAGCCACGGCTCCGTGCAGAAACAGCCCCAGATTAGGCCATACTTCGGTGATGTTGTCGGCCCCGGCCAGCTCCGTGACGCGGCGCAATAACATAATCATCCAGGTAGGCACTCCGGCCAGCGCGGCCACGTTTACGTGGAGCACGTGGCGGGCAATCCGCTCAATCTTTTCCTCCCACTCATCCAGCAAGGCCAGCTCCAGAGGTGGAGTGCGCAGAAACTCGGCCCAGGACGGCAGGTTCTGCATAATCACGGCCGACACGTCGCCGACTCTGGACTCTGCTTCCAACGGCCGAAACGGGTTGGGTGCGTGCGTACCGCCCAACGACAGCGTTTTGCCGGACAGCACGCGGCTTTCGGGATAGATAACGGTGGCCAAGGCCGTCATGTCGCGGCCGGCGCGGTAGTGGCCCTCCTGCAACGACTCACGGGTGACGGGAATGTACTTGCTACGGGCGTTGGTCGTGCCGCTCGACTTGGCAAACCACTGCACCGTGCCCGGCCACAGCACGTCGGGCTCACCGCGCAGTACCCGCTCGATGGCCGGGTAGAGCTCCTCGTAGCTGCTGACGGGCACCCGCTGGGCAAACTCGCCGGCACTCGGTGCATCCGCAAACCCGTAGCGCTGCCCCCATTCCGTGGTGCGGGCCTTTAGCAGTAATTCCTGCAGTACCCGCGCCTGAACCTCATGCGGATTCTGGCGAAAATGGTCGATGCTGGCCAGCCGCCGCTGTACGGTCCACGTCAGAATAGAGTCAATCATTCAGGGTTCGTTGCCGGTGGTTCGGGAGCGGTTTGATGGTCGAGGGGGCCCATAAACGAAGCTCGCTGTGGATGGGTGGGGCGTATACGCAAATGTGGCCCGCGTAGCTGCCCCGCACAGGCCAACAAGCAGGCAGGCGGCGCAGCCTCAGACTTGTACGTTGCGTTTCAGCTCGAAATTCTTGCCCAGATACACCCGCCGCACGGTTTCGTCGGCGGCCAGTTCCTCGGCCGTGCCAGCCTTCAGCAGCTTGCCTTCGAAAAGCAGATAGGCCCGGTCGACGATGCTCAGCGTGGAGTTTACGTCGTGGTCGGTGATGAGAATACCGATGTTCTTGTTCTTGAGCTTGGCGACGATGCCCTGAATTTCTTCGGTAGCAATGGGGTCGACGCCGGCAAAGGGCTCGTCGAGCAGCACAAACTTGGGGCTGACGGCCAGCGCCCGGGCAATTTCAGTGCGCCGCCGCTCGCCCCCGCTCAGCACGCGGCCCAGGTTTTTGCGCACGTGGTTCAGGCTGAACTCGTCGAGCAGCTCCTCTACCTTGTCGCGCTGGGCCTGCTTGGGCATATCCGTCATTTCCAGCACCGACAGGATGTTTTCCTCCACCGACAGGTCGCGAAACACGGAAGCCTCCTGCGCCAGGTAGCCCACACCGCGCCGGGCCCGCTGGTAGATGGGCAGCTTGGTGATTTCCTCATCGTCCAGAAAAATGCGGCCGCTGTTGGGCTTCACCATGCCCACCGTCATGTAGAAACAGGTGGTTTTGCCGGCGCCGTTGGGGCCCAGCAGACCCACAATTTCGCCCTGCTCCACCGACAACGACATGTCGTTGACAACGGTACGGGACTTATAGGTTTTTACGAGGTGTTCAGCGCGCAGAATCATCAGTGCAAAGGTAGGCGTTAGAAAGCAGAAGCCTGAAGGCCAGCCGTAGCAGCCTAACCCAGCGGCTTCAGCACCTGATTGCGCAGCTGCAGCTGGGCCGGCGTAGGCGCGGCTACTTCCTCCACGCCATTTTTGACTTCCACCTCAAACTCCCGGGGCGTGGCCTGCCGTTCCTGGGCCGCCGCCGTGCCCGACTGAAACTGCAGGCGCACGGCATCGGCGGTGGTGGGCTCTACCAGGGGCCGCAGCATCTTCTCGGCGTTGGCCATCGTCACGGGTGTCCCGTTCACGGCCAGCACGGCGTCGCCGTCCTGCACGCCGAAGGCATTCTGATCAGGCTTGGTACTGGCCACGAAAAACTGCTTTTTATCGGTGTCGTAGCGGAAGCCCAGGCGGCCGAAGGCCTTCACGGTGCCGCGGCCGGTGGCCTGGTAGCGCCACCCAATTTTGTCGAAGTACTCGGCGTAGGGCAAAGGCTGCTTGCCAATGACGTACTGGTCGAAGAACTGCTGGATGGCGGGGTTGGTCAGGGCCACGACTTCGGGAATCAGCTCGGCATCTTCGAAGGAACGCGTGGGGCCGTATTTGGCGCGCAGGGCCAGCAGCACGTCGCGCAGGGTTTGCTTGCCCTGGCTCAGCTCCTGAATGCGGATATCGAGCAGAAAGCCGATGAGCGCGCCTTTGTCATACACGGTTTCGTACATGTCCTTGTAGGGTGCCTCCAGAATCTTGCGGCTCATCTCGGTGAACGATACGGCCGGGTGCTTGGCGGCCTTATCAATCTTGCCTTTCATCCGTTCCCGAAACTCGGCGGGCGTACTCAGGCCCCCGCGCACCTGTACCAGCTGGGCAATGTACTCCGTTACGCCCTCGTACAGCCACAGGTGCTGCGACATCTTGGGGTTGCGGAAGTCGAACTCCCCGATTTCGCGGCTGTGGATATTCAGCGGGGCCAGCATGTGCAGAAACTCGTGGGAGGCTACCTCCTGTACCATGCTGCGCAGGCCGTCCTCGTCGGGCACTTCGGGTAGGAAATACACCGACGAATACGAATGCTCCATGGCGCCGTAGCCGCCTTTTTTGCTGGCCAGCGGGGAGTTGAAGCTCGGGAAGTACATTAGGAAATGGTAGGTCGGCACGGGCATCTGGCCGAAGAACTTGGTCAGGGCCTCGGCCATGGGGCGCATAATCTCGCGTACCTGCACGGCCTTCACCGCCCCCGTTTCCGACACTACCGACACGGCAATGCGCGCCCCACCGGTGCTGAAGCTGGCCGTATCGGGGCGGCTGTAGAGAATGGGCGAGTCGGCCAGCTCCACGTAGCTGGCGGCCGTGAAGACGTCCTGGGTGGGCGTGGCACGGCGGGCGGCCAGGGAGCTGGCCCCGTAAAGGTCGGCCGGCTTGGCCACAGTTACCTGGTAGGGCTGCATCTTGTAGCCTTCGAGGTAGCCGTAGAGGCCGTAGTGGTTGAGCACGAAGTTCTGACCAGCCTCGAAGTTGGTGCCGCCGGGCTGGAAGATGAAGCTGTCGTCCTGCTTCACGTCCCAGGTGTCATTCACCAGGTACTCGATGCGGGCCAGGCTGGGGGCTTTGTCAATGATAAACAGGTTGTCGCCCTGCTGCTTCACTTTCAGCTTCTGGCCTTTGCGGTCGAGGGCCGTGAAGCCCTGCACGAAGCGGCCATAGTCTTTCTTGGAATACGAGCCGGGCACCACCGAGGGCATTACGTAGGTAGCCTGGGCTTCCTTCACCGGCGGCGTGTTGATAACCACCTTCACCTGGTCGTTGGTCGTGTGCTCCAGGTCGAGGGTAATCTGATAGCCAGCGGGCTGCTGGGCAACGGCGGGCATAGCGGTAGCCAGCCCAAGGCCCAGGGCGAGATATAACAATTTCATGCGGGAGGGAATAGTAACAGGGACTAGAGTTACAACGTCTGGCGAAGGTACGCAGTACGCCGGGTCAGCCAAAATTGCCCTTCTGAAACCCTTCGGTGAGAATTTCCCTGCTTTCTTATGCCGCGTCTTAAAACCATCAGCCGCTACACGCTGAGCCTGGTGTTCATTGGCGCCGGCCTGCTGCATTTCATCAAACCCGAACCGTACCTGCGCATCATGCCGCCGTATTTGCCCTGGCACCGGGAGCTGGTGCTTATCAGCGGCGTGGCGGAAGTAGCGCTGGGCCTGTTGCTCCTACCCTCCCGCACCCGGCGCGGGGCCGCCTGGGGCATCATTGCGCTGTTGCTAGCCGTGTTTCCGGCCAACGTGTACATGGCCCAAACCAGCGGCGCGGGCCTGGGCGTAGCGCCCTGGCTGCTCTGGGCCCGGCTACCCTTGCAGGCAGTGCTCATCTTGTGGGCATGGTGGCACACGCGGCCCGACGAAGCACGCGCTACATCCTAGGCACCGAAGCGCTCAGCCAGTTCAGCTATTCTACCCAGCGAATATCCTTCACCCGCAGTTGCAGGGTGCGCTGCCCGCGGTACTCGTTTATTTCCACCGTGTAGCACACGTTAAACGGGTGCCCGTCGGAAATTCGCTCCTGGTACTCGCCCAGCCCAAAGCCAATGGCATCCACGGTGTGGTGGCCGTCCTGGGTCAGGGTCAGCTTCAGGTGGGAGTTGCCCACGATGCGGGCCGAGTCTGGGGTGGCATACACGTACTCCGACTCGAATACCGGATTGGGGTTGCCGGGGCCGAAGGGCTCCATCTGGTGCAGCAGCTTGTAGAAGCTCTCGGTGATGTCGGCCAGCTTCAGCACGCTGTCGATTTCCACCGGCGGAATCAGCTGCTCGGGCAGAATACGGCCGGCTACTACCTGCTCGAACCGCTCCCGGAACTTGGGCACGTTTTCGACCGGCAGCGTGAGGCCGGCGGCATACATGTGCCCGCCGTACTGGTCGAGCAAATCGGCGCACTCACTGATGGCCTGGTGCACGTCGAAGCCCACTACCGAGCGGGCCGAGCCGGTGGCCTTACCGTTGCTCTGGGTCAGGATGATGGTGGGCCGGTAGTACTTGTCGAGGCAGCGCGAGGCCACAATGCCGATGACGCCCTTGTGCCAGTCTTCCTTGTAGAGCACCGTGGAGCTGGCGTTGCGCAGCGAGGCATCGTCCTCAATCATGCTCAAAGCCTCTTTGGTGATGCTGGTATCGAAGCCGCGGCGCTCAATGTTGGTTTTATCCACCACGCCGGTTTTCTCCACCGCTTCTTCCTTGCTTTCGGCCAGCAGCATAGCTACCGAGCGTTTGGCGTCGCCCATGCGGCCCGCCGCGTTGATGCGGGGGGCAAAGCCAAACACGAGGCTGCTGATCGTCAGCTCCCCGTCGCGCAGGCCGGCCAGCTCGCGCAGAGCTGCCACGCCGGGCCGCTGCCCCTGCACCCGGTCGTTGAGCAGGCGCAGGCCGTGGTAGGCCAGAATGCGGTTTTCACCGGTGATGGGTACAATATCGGCCGCAATGCTGATGGCCACCAGATCCAGCAGCTCATACAGCGGCGCCTGGTCCATGCCCAGGTGCTGGCACAAAGCCTGCATCAGCTTGAAGCCCACGCCGCAGCCGGAAAGCTCCTTGAAAGGGTATTCGCAGTCGGCGCGCTTGGGGTCGAGTACGGCCACGGCCTTGGGCAGCTCGGTCCCGGGCAAGTGGTGGTCACAGATAATGAAGTCGATGCCCCGCTCGTTGGCGTAGTCAATCCGGTCGATGGCCTTCACGCCGCAGTCGAGGGCAATGATGAGGCTGAAGTTCTGAGCAACGGCGAAATCGATGCCGGCGTCGGAAATGCCGTAGCCTTCCTTGTAGCGGTCCGGAATGTAGTAGTCGACCCGCTCGGGACCGAACAGGGTGCGCAAATAGGAAAATACGACAGCTACCGAGGTGGTGCCGTCCACGTCGTAGTCGCCGAACACCAGCACCTTCTGGCCTTCGTGCAACGCGGTCAGGAGGCGTTCCACGGCCCGGTCCATGTCGCGCATGCGCAGCGGATCAGGAAGATGGTCGAGGCTGGGCCGGAAGTATTCGTAGGCTTCGTCGTAAGAACACACCCCGCGCTGGCAGAGCAGCGCGATGATGGCCTCGTTTACGCGCAGGGCGTCAGCCAGGTGACTGACCTTGGTAGGTTCAGGCGCAGGCTTGCGGATCCATCTTTTTTCCATGATTCAGCGGCGGGCCCTAACGGGCGTTATCTTCAAAAGTAAGAAGAAAACGGCGGTCCTTCCGAATACCGGCGTTTTGGCGCGGGCTGAATTCCTATTTTTGCCTTCCTCTTGCCCGAGCCCGCACCCATGAAGAAGCTGATTGCCTTTTACAAGCAGTACAAACAGTACATCCTGACCGACGGGCTGATGTATCTGATATTCCTGCTGGCCCTGGCCATCATGTTCACCTTCTTCCGGTAAGCAATTATTACCTGCGGCCATCAGTCCGAGCAGCGCGAGGAATCTCGCGTGCTGACGTTGCTGGAGAAAGAACAGCCTAGACAATATTGTCATGCTGAGCTTGCCGAAGCATCTCTACTGCAGCAGTAATTAATTGCCATTGCAACGAAGCGGTAGAGATGCTTCGGCTGCGCTCAGCATGACGTTCAACACGCCGACTAGTTTACTGCGTCGCCGCGCAGCTTGCGGAAGCGCTTGCGGGCTTCCGCCGTGTAAATGCTGCCGGGGTATTTCACCAGCAGCTGGTTGTAGAGCGTTTTAGCTTTTTCGCGGTCCTGCAGGTTTTCCTCGGCAATGCTGGCCGTCAGAAACAGGGCGTCGTCGCTGAGCACGTCGTATTTAGGGTTGGCCGTAATCTTCTCCAGCGTGGTGAGGGCCGCCGGGTAGTCGCCCATGCGGCGCTGCAGCTGGGCCTTCAGGTACCAGGCATCGTCGGTGAGGGCGTGGCCGGGGTACTTCTGCAGGAGGTTATCGAGGCCCTTGAGGGCGGCAGGCAGCTTATTCTGGAACACGAGCAGCTCCACGGCCGAGTAGTCGCGCAGGGCCACGCCCGAGGTGTCCATGGCCGTGTTGTCGGTGATGAGCAGGCTGAGTTGCATGGCGTCGTTAGCAATTTCGCGGCTGGTGGCTTCCTTCAGAATGTCCAGGTGGCTTTTGGCCAGCTTGAAGTCGCCGGCGTAGTAGCTCAGGCGGGCATTGCGCAGCTTGGCCTCGTAGCCCACCGGCGAGTCTTTGTGCGACTTCTCCACCTGCGAATACAATAGCGTGGCTTCCCAGGGCTCACTGCGCAGCAGGAAAATGTCGGCCAGGTTGATTTTGGCTTCATCCACCACGTCGAGGCTGGCGCGGGGCAGGTCGATTACCTCCTGCAGCATGGTCATGGCCTTGTCCTTCTCATCGAGCTGGAAGGCATACAGGGCTGCCATGTTGCGCAGCACCGGAGCGGTTTCGGGCGTTTTACCCAGCTCCGTCAGCACCTGCTGGTACTCCCCGATCAGGCCGCGGATCTTGGCCGGGTCGACGGGGTAGGTGGAGCGCACCTGCTCCTCGCGGGCCTGCACCAGCCGCTGCCGGGCCAGGCGGTAGTACATGCCGCTGCGGTACTCGCGCGTCACGTAGTCGAAGCCGGCAATGGCGCTTTCGTAATCTTTGTTGCGCTGGGCAATGCTGGCCAGCTCCATCACGCGGGCTCCGTCGGTGCGGCCGCGCCGGTCGAGGGCTTTGGCCTGTACTAGGGCCCCGGTAAAGTCGCGGCGCTGGGTCTGGAGCCACAACAGCAGCTCGCTGTACACAGCCCGCTCGGGAAACTTCTGCACGTTGGCAAACAGCACCTTCTCTAGGGCATCGAAATCCTTGTCTTCGCGCAGGCTGTTCTGCAGCATGTTGCGCACGAAAGGCAGCTGCTGCTCGTCGTCCTGCACCAGGCGCAGGGTTTCGCTCATCACCTTATCCGTCTGGCCCGACTGGGTGTAGAGCTGAATCAACTGGGGCGCATACTCGGTGTCGTCTTTAGTCAGGATGCGGCCCTTCAGGTAGGTTTTCTCGGCCCAGTCCGGCAGGTTGCGGCGCATGAATTCGGTAGCAACAGGCGCTACCTGGGCCGCCGTCAGCTGGCTCACGACCCGCTCGTACTGCTTGGTGGCGGCCGGGGCGTCGCCGGCGGTGGTGTAGAGGCTGCCCAGCGCCACGCCGTAGGATGGCTCCTCGGGGCGCTGACGAATGGCCTTTTTCACCAGCTTTTCCGCCTCCTTGTAGCGCTTCAGGTTTTCGAGCACCGTCAGGTATTCGGGCAATACGTTGGGGGCCGCCTGCTCCTCGCTGCGCAGCCGACCGAAAAGAAAGGCAGCCTTCTCGTTTTCGCCCTTGCGCGCATACTCCCGGGCCAAGGCAATGCCGCCGTCATCTTGGGCCTGCACCGCGTGCAAACCCAGCCCCAGGCACAGCACCAAAGCCGAACCAACCTTTGTAAACCGACGCAAAGAAAACAGACGCATAGCGCAGAAGTCAATCAAGTAATAGTCTGAGACTGTAAACCGGGGCGGGCCTACTTTCATTCACTCCGGTTTGAAAACCAGCTTGCTAACGTACAACCGGCCCCTGGCGGACTTGTCTACGGCCGAAAAGAAGCCGCTGGAGAAGGCAAGGCTGCTTGTGGGCAAACAAAAAGGGCTGTACCCGAAGATACAGCCCTTTTTCGTGCTTCTGGTTTTCTAGTGGCCTAGAAGAACTTGGTGCGCTCGTCTTTGATGTTGGCGTTGGCCTTCACCGCTTCGTAGATGGCACCATCGGCGCGGGCCGTGCGCTGAGCCGTCAGTTGCTGACGAATCTGCTTCACATCGGCGGGAGCAGTGGGCTTCTCTACTTTCACGGGCTCTACAATCAGCACACCCTGCTCACCCTGGAACGGGGCCGACTGCTGACCGGGCTTCACCCCAAAGGCTTTGCCCACGGCCAGAGGCTCACCGCCCAGGCCCTGAATTACGCCGGTGCCGAGCACCACGTTGTCAGCGGTTTTCACCTGAGCCGTGGGGCCGTAAGCGGCGGCAATCTGCTCCAGCGTGCCTTTCTTACCGTTCAGCTTAGCAATGATCTGCTTGGCTTTCTCCTCGTTGCGCACGGCAGCCGTCAGCTCGGGCTTCAGGCTGGCTACGGTGGCGGTGCCTTTGGCGCGCTCCTCGGTCAGGACAGCAATTACGTACTGGTCGCCCAGCTCGTACACTTCCGATATGTCACCGATTTCGGTTTTCTTGCCACCGGGGTTGGCCCCATAGGCCCAGCGCACTACTTCGCGGGCATTCTGGATGTTGTTCACCGCCCGGTCGCTGGCACCCAGACCTTTGGCCTCCTGCTTCTGCAGGGTCTTGTCGGCGGCTACGGCCGCGCGGAACGAAGCCAGATCCGTGGCTTTACCCTTCAGCTCCTGCGCCCGGGCGTAGGCAGCTTCGCGGGTAGCCTCAGAGGGCACGATGCTTTTCTGCACGGCCGCAATCTGGTAGGTCTGGTTGGTTTTGGGAGCGGTAACCTTGATGATGTGGTAACCGAAGGAAGTCTCTACGGGGTTGGGCAACAAGCCGGCCGAGGTAGCACCGAATACGGCTTTCTCGAACTCGGGCACCATGCGGCCCTGCGTAAACCAGCCCAGGTCGCCGCCAGTAGCGGTGGTACCGTCGGTGCCGAACTGACGCGCCATGGCGGCGAAGTCAGCGCCACCTTTGATTTTGGCCAGCAGGTCTTTGGCTTTGGCCAGGGCCGCGGCTTTGGCTTCGGGCGTGGTGCCTTCGGTCTTGATCAGGATGTGGCTGGCGCGGGCGGCAGGCTGGGCACCGGCTTTCTGGCCGGTTACTTTGAAGATGGAATACAGGCCGTTTTCGGCGTAGGGGCCATATACCTGACCAACCGTGAGGGGCAGCTGCTGACGCAGCTTCTCGGGCATATCGGCCGGCGACACGTAGGCCGAGCTGTAGGGGTGCTCGGGGTCGGTGTTTAGCTTGGCAAACAGCGAATCGTTGGGAGCGGTACGGAACTGGGCAGCCAGCTCGTCTACCGATTTGCGAACGGCCGTGCTGTCTTCCACCGAAGCCGTTACCGGAATGGTCACGTACTCGATAGTACGGCCGTCTTCCACTTTGTAGCGGGCTTTGTTCTTGTCGAGGTAGGCCTGCAGCTGCGCATCGGTCACCTTCACGGCCGAATCCGAAATCGAGAAGTAAGGCACGAACAGGTAGCGGATGCTAGCGCGCGTGTTCTGGTTCTCGTTGTAGAGCTTGGCTTCGGCCGTCGTTACGTAGGTCGAGAGCTTGAGCAGGTTGTTGTACTTGTTGCCCATGCGCTCGGCGGGCAGGTTGGCTTCGAAATTGCGCCACGCGTCCTGCGACTGAGGGGGCAGCTTTTCGAGGTTGCGCAGGTACTCAATCACCTTAGTGCGGTCGAACTGGCCGGTCTGCTGGTCGGTGAAGGCTTGGCGGATGCTGGGATGAATGTTCTTGCCCTGCACCATGTCGGTCAGCTCGTCATCCGATACCGTGATGCCCAGCTTTTCGAACTCCTTCTGGAAGGCAATGCGGTAGATGGTCTGGTTCCAGGCCTGGTCGCGCAGGTAGCCCATCGTGGCTTCGTCGGGCTGGCGGCCCTGCTGCTGGATGAAGTTTTGCTTGGCCTGCTCCAGGGCAGCCTGAAACTGTTCGTAGTCTACTTTTTCGCCGGCTATTTCGCCTACCGAATTATCATTACGGTTAAACAGACGGTTGTTACCGCCTATCAGGTCTCCCCCGACGATAAAGAGCAGCAAGCCGATGGCGACGATGCCAACAGCCCAACTCGATTTTTCTCGGATCGTGTTAATTAATGCCATTTACTTGAAAAAAAGCGCGGTAAGAGAAGTAGAAAGAGGCGCAAAATAACCAGAATCTGCCGGACATTCAAAGCCAGCCGAATGCAACGCCGCCCGCGGGCGGGTACGGAGACGCAACTTTCAGGTAGAAAGCTAGTTTCGGGGCTTCTTGCGGGGTTCGGCTATGCCGGATTTTGTCGGCGTTTTTGGGGCTTGCCGCTGCTGCGCCAGGAAGTTGGCTTCCTTTTCCCGCTGTTTGAGGTAGCGGTAGTACATAATGCAGCCCAGGGAAATCATGAACAGCCAATAATTGCGCTGCAGGCTTTCCAGGGGCACCTTGGGGTTGTTTTCTACCAGCGTCTGGTACACCCCGATGACGAAAGTGACGACGCCCAGCGAAAACAGGATGGTGCGTCCCATGGACGGGTCGATGCGCATGCTCATACGGGTAAATCGTTATTGCTTTGGAGCATCCGGGTTGATGCTGAACACGCCGGTAGGCTCCGCAATGCTGTAGCGCGAAAAGTCCTGGTTGGCCGTCAAGCCTTTACCCGTCAGGATTTCGGTTTGGGTCTGCACCCGCACCAAGGTGGCTGGCTGGGTGTAGATGATGGCCTTGACCCGGTCGTAGAACAGCTCTTCGGTGTTCATCTTCTGCTGCTTCACCTGGTTGGCCACGCGCACGTCGCCGCGCACCACATACAGGTTTTTGGCCTTGTCGTACTTGGCGTACTTGCCCTCCAGGGTGTTAATTACCGTGCGGCCGCCTTCCCCGTAAAAGCTCACCTTCACGCCCTTAGGGTAGATCTGGTCCCCGGTTTCGAAGGTTTGCTCCAGCGGGGCCGTGAGCCGGATCTGCAGCTCGGCCGAGTCGCTGAGCAGGGTCAGTACGTTGGTCGTCTCGGCGGCCGGGCCGGTATACACAACCTTCTTCTTGGCGACTTCCGTTTCCTTTTCCTGACAGCCCGCGCTACTGCCTGCTGCCAGCAGAACACCCCACAACAACCAACTTGCGCGCTGAACCGGCATAGCGAAACGGACCTTACTCAATCCGACGTTTGATAAACCAACGGTTATTCAGCGTCACGCCCAGTTGCATGCGGATGTAATCTTCCTTCACGTTGCTGATCGTGCGCGAGGTGCCGCCTTCCACCAGGGTGCTGGCGTCGGTGTTGCCGCGCTGCCCGTAGGTGAAGCCCAGGCTGACCACGGTGGCATCGAGGGGCGTAGCCGAGGGCATGGGGAAAGCAAAGCCCCAGCTCACGGCCCGGTCGTAGAGGGTTTTGCCATTGGGGCGGTAGGGCAGCTGGCTTACGCTAAGGCCGGCCCGGTAGCTGATGCGCTTAAAGTAGTTCTCGACCGAGGTAGCATCGGGCGTGTACTCGCCGCCCAGGCCCAGGCGCAGGGTGTTGTCGAGCGGAATGGTGGCCCCGATACCGCTGAAGCCTTTGAATTTGGACCACTGCTGCTGGGCCACGTCCAGGCTGGCGCTCCAGTTCTTGTTGTTGTCGAAGCTGACGCCCAGCTGCGCGAGGGCCGGCAGGTTGGCGGCACCTTTCTCGTCGTTGGCCAGCGTTATCTGCTCCAGCACCAGCCCGTTCACATCCGTGCGGCTGAGCGTGGTAGTGCGGGTGCCGCTCAGGTTGCTTTTGAAGCTATAAACCGCGCCCAGGTTGTAGTTGAGCTTTTCACTGGCCTTGCCGCGGTAGTGCACGCCACCCCGGAAAGCAAAGTCTGAGTAATGAACCCGGTCGTTGAGGGCCGACTTGGTAATGTCGTCCGTGGTGGTAGTGCCGGCTGGCACCACGGTAGAGCCCACGGATTCATCTATCGTTCCGAACACATACGCCGCCGTAACGCCAACCGAGAGGCCCTTAGCCAGCCGGTAGGCGTGCGACATATAGGCCTCGGAGATTTCGCCTTCCCCTTTCTGCTGAATAATCTGAGTGCTGTTCGGGTCGTTGGCTACCGTGCCCACGTTGTTTGACTCGTAGTCGACCGAGCTTAGCGGACGCAGACCAACGGATGCGGCCCAGCTTTTGGAGATGGGCAGGCTCAGGGCCAGATAGCTCAGGTTGCCGCTGCCGGTCTTGTTAGAAGACGTAGCGTTACGCAGCGTTTTGTACTGCCCGTTGAAGCCTACTTCGTAGGTGGTGCGGGCCGTATAGTACAGCAGCGCCGGATTCAGATCGTTGACGTTGATGCTGTTAGGCGCGGCCACGCCGACGCCGCCCATGCCCATCTGCCGCACCCCGCCCACGTTGGCGCTGTAGTCGCCCAGCCCCAGGCGCGAATAGGGAGAGTTGCCCAGGCCTTGGCCATAGACGTTGGGGGCGGCCATCAGGCCCAATACTACCAGCCCTACAAAGCCAGCGGATTTAGTTTTCAACATTATGCACCAGTATTCGGTGAAGCCCAATGAGCACGAGCTCCGGAATGACAAAGATACGGCCTTTCAGCCGTGGTTGAAAAAAGCCGGCGTCGCCCCCGGCCAGTACCACGCGCAGCCCAGGATTCTGGGCCTGATACGCGTCAATAAAACCGTTGACTTCGGCCACGGCTCCGTTCAGCACGCCGCTTCGAATAGCGGCCTGCGTATCGTCGCCGGTCAGGGTCACGGGAGCCGCCGTGTCAGTCGGCATTGCTACCAACGGCAGGCGGCCGGTAAACGTGTGCAGGGCCTCAAACCGCAACCGGAGTCCCGGCGCGATGCTGCCGCCCCGAAACGTGCGTCCGTCTTCCACCCAGTCGCACTTGATGGCCGTGCCCGCATCAATGATGAGCGTGCTTTGGCCCGGCCAGAACCAGGCAGCTCCTGCGGCCGCGGCCAGTCGGTCGGCGCCCAGCGTGTGGGGCGTAGCGTAGGCATTGCGGATGGGCAAGGACGTGGTGGCCGGCACAAACTCCAGCACCCGGCCCCGCACCAGCTGCTGCCACTGCTGCGCCCAGCGGCCGGTATCCTCGGCCACGGAACTGACCACCACGTGCTGCGGCGTCAGCCTGGCCAGCAAGGTATTCACCTGCTCCACGGCCGGTAGCACCGCCGTTTCCAGCAGTACGTCACCCTCGAAGCAGCCGTATTTCACGGCAGTGTTGCCAATATCGAGGGCCAGGGTACGCATGAGGAAAGAAGACAGAGAGGTGCTTACTGGTTTCAAGCCAGCTTGCTGGTGCCGCCGCAGGGCGCGGCCGTAAACCAAACAGGCTGGCTGTATGAGTCAACAGCCAGCCTGCAGGTTGCTTGGTTACAGGAAATACTTCAGTCGGATAACTTCCTTTTCGCTCAGGAAGCGCCATTTGCCGCGGGGCAGGTCCTTTTTGGTAAGGCCCGCGTACTGCACCCGGTCCAGGGTCACGACCTCGTAGCCCAGATGCTCGAAGATGCGGCGCACGATGCGGTTACGACCCAGATGCAGCTCGATACCCACGAAGTGCGGGTTGCCCGCTACCACGGCAACGTCATCCACATCGGCTTTGCCATCCTCCAGCTCCACACCGGCCGCAATTTTGCCCAGGTCCTCTTCCGTCAGCGGCTTGTTCAGCTCTACCTGGTAGATCTTCTTGTTCTTGTGTGAGGGGTGCGAGAGTTTCTGTGCTACTTCGCCATCGTTGGTGAACAGCAGCAGGCCCGTCGTGTTGCGGTCTAGGCGACCTACCGGGAAGATGCGCTCCTTTGAGGCCGAAGCCACCAACTCCATTACCGTGCGGCGGCCTTCGGGGTCGTCGGTGGTTGTCAGGAAGTCCTTCGGCTTGTTGAGCAGCACGTACACGTGCTTTTCCCGCTTCAGGTTGGTCTTGCCGTACTGCACCGTGTCGGTGGGCTGCACCTGGTAGCCCATTTCCGTCACCACCTCCCCGTTCACCTTAATTTCGCCAGCGGCAATTAGCGCATCGGCTTCCCGGCGCGAGCAAATGCCAGCATTGGCGATGTAGCGGTTCAGCCGCGTCGTGTCGGCCTGCTCTTCCTCATCGCGCCGGCGCTTGTTGCCGCGGTTTTTGTCTTCCTCGTAGTGGCGCAGGTTGCGGTAGTCGGGCGCTTCGCCGGCTACTTCACCCCGCTTGGGCTTATCAGCCCGGTTGTCAAACGCTGGCTTGGCTGGGCGTTCCGTGCGCTCGGGCCGGTCCCCGTAAGGCCGGGCCTCCCGCTTGTCGCCATAGGCTGGCTTATCGCCGAATGCACGCGGCTTGGCGTCGCCGCCACGCGACGCACCTTTGTCGCCATACGGCTTGCTGCCAAAGCTAGGTCGCTCACCGAAGCTGCGATTGCCGAAACCACCTTCGCGGCGGTCGGGCGTGCTCCGCCGCTCATCCCGGTCGCGGCTAAAGCCACCCTCACGGCGCTCGGGCCGCTGGCCTTCCTCCCGGTTGAAACCGTTCTCCCGACGTTCAGCGCGAGGCTGCTCGTCGCGGTTGAAGCCTTCCGGCACGCCACGAAAGTCGAACGGACGCGCCGGCCGGATGGCCCGGTTGGGCCCGGTGTCGCCGTCGCGCTCCTCGCGGTGGAAATCTACCGGGGGCTCGGGCATGCTGGGCTTAGGCTGAGCGAACGGATTTACCTTATTGAACTTACGGTTCCGCTCACCGGCACCACCGCGGGGCACGGCGGGCTTGCCTTCCTGCCGGTAGGGCTGGCCGGGCCAGTTGGCCTTGGGGTTGTAGGGCTGAGCAGGACGCTCGTCGCGGCGCTCTTCGTTACGGCCCTCAAAGCGGCGCGGACCATTGCGGTCATTGTCGCGGCCGAAGGAGCGGCGGTCGTCGCCTCCTTCGCGGCGGGGGCCACCAAAACCGCCCCGGTTGCCAGCGCCCTCGTTACGGCCGAAGCCGCCGGAGCTGTTGCCGAACTTACGCGGGCCACCCTCGCTGCCGCCGAAGCGGTTGCCGCCCCCATAGCTCGGACGGTCGGAAGAAGGGCGCGAGGAGAAGTCGCGGCCACCGGAATCATTGCCGGAGCGGCTACCACCAAACCCACCTTCGCCGGGGCGGGAAGTGAATTTGCGCGGCCCACCGCTGTTGCCAAAATTGCCGGCCGGCCGGTCGCCGGGGCGTCCCCGCCGGGCGGAGTTATCGTTGTTGTGTTTCTTGCCCATGGTTGCAAGTATAAGTGCCGTATCGCTACGGTACGAGTTAAAAAGTAATAGGGAGAAGGGCTAACGAATTAGCCCAGAAAACAGTGCCCGGACCAGCGGCGCGGATGGTGAAGGCCGCCTGCCGAAAGTCCGGGCAAGGAATAAGGGAAGGAACGCGGCTAGTCGCGGCGCGCCATTTTAGCTTCGATGGAGTGCTGGGTGTGCGGTACGGCGCGCAGGCGCTCTTTCGGAATCAGCTTGCCGGTGCCGATGCACACGCCGTAGGTGCCGTTCTTAATGCGTACCAGTGCGTTTTCGAGCTGCTGAATGAACTTCATCTGGCGCGAGGCCAATTGGTTCATGCTTTCCTTTTCGGCCGTGTCAGCACCGTCTTCCAGCACTTTGGCGGAGGAGGCAGTGTTGTCGGTACCCGAATCGTTTTTACGGCTCAGTGTTTCTTTGATGAATGCTACTTCCTTGCGGGCTGCGTTGAGTTTATCTTGGATGATTTCCGCAAACTCAGCCAGTTCTTCCCTGGAATAGCGTAGGTTTTCTTCACTCATGGGGTTTCAGGGAGAGGTTAATAAATTGAATATTAAGTTCTTACCAAGCAAGGTCTTAGCAAAATCCCGGCATATCTGGCTTTTAAACAGCATCCTTTTCAAATAAGTTTGCTATTCAGCCTCCCGCAGAGGTTGGGTTCCCGGTTTTGGCGTATTCCCGCGCTATTTGGCCGCAAAGCTACGCTTTTGTCCGATAATCAGCCAGCTACGATTTTTCTTTGCCGAAAGCTCGACGCTACCGTTCGGCTAGAAGCTCAGCATGTGAATAGCCGCGGCAGCAGCTTCCACGCCTTTGTTGCCGTGCTTGCCACCCGCCCGGTCCTGCGCCTGTTCCAGCGTATTGGTCGTTACCAATCCGAAAATAATGGGTTTATTGAACTTCAGCCCGACGTTGGTCAGGCCCTGGGCCACGGCGTGGTTGATGTAGTCGTCGTGCTTGGTGTCGCCCCGGATAACCACCCCGAGGCAGATTACCGCATCTATTTCCTCGTGCTGGGCCAGAAACTGAGCCCCCAGAGTTAGTTCGAAGCTGCCTGGTACCGTGTTGCGGTAGATGTTCTCGTCTTTGGCGCCGTGCTGAATCAGGGTATCGTAGGCACCCTGGGCCAGCACATCGGTGATTTCGCGGTTCCATTCGGCTACTACAAGGCCAAAGCGCTTCTCGGAGATATCGACAAAGGTGGTAGCGGTGTAGTCGCTCAGGTTTTTCAGGGAAGTAGCCATAAGCCGGTCTTCGTTAAGTTGGGCACGTTACTATAAAATAAAGCTGCGCCCTCCTTACGGAAAAGCGCAGCTCTTATTTGTGTCTTCAGGGAAGCTTACTTACCCGTCAATCCTTCGGCGCGGGCCTTGAACTGCTTGGCTTCGGCTACTTCCTGGGCGTTCTGGTAGTCGTTCAGGATTTTGTCGTAGGCCTTCACGGCTCCGTCGTAGTCCTTGGCCATTTCGCGGGCCGCAGCTTCCTTCATCAGGTAGCCAGGGGAGAAGAACTCATTGGCGTTGTGGCTGGCGGCTTTGCTGTACAGATCAGCGGCTTCCTTGTACTTGTTGAGCTCCATGTTGGCATCGCCCAGCAGCGCGTAGGCCCGGGCCTGCACCAGCAGGTCTTTCGAGCTGAAGTCTTCCAGGTAGTCGATAGCGGCCTGGTATTGTCCCTGCTTTAGGGCGCCTACGCCAGCGTAGAAGTTGGCCAGGTTGCCGGCTTTGGTTCCACCGTACTCCGAGGCTATGGCTTCGAGGCCGTCGTACTGACCGTCGCCCTTCATGGCTTTCTTCAGCGAGTCGGCCTCCCAGTAGTTCACCGCCTGGAACATGGCCGCCTGGGCCTTGGTGTCCTGCGAGGAGCGCCAGGTGAAGTAAGCAAAAGCACCAACTACGGCTACGACCAGCACCGTCAGCAAGCCCAGCAGGATACCTTTCTTGCGACGCAGGAAATCTTCGGTGTCGGCTAGGCGGGCAGCCAAAGCATCCGGGTCTTCGAGCATGGGGTGCGCCGTTACCAGGTCACCTTCGAGCGGCTGGTTCGGGTCCGCCGGAACGGGAGTCTGCTGCGGACGATTCTGCGGGCTATTGCGCGTGTAGGGAATCTTAGACATTACTAGGCTTTCAAAAAGGGCGGCCGGACAGCCGGGTAAAACTCCGCTTCGACGTTAGTCGCGGATGTATGGGTAATCCTGCTGTACGTAGACGTCTTTGTACAGCTCGTCGGCAGTGGGGAAAGGCGAATTCTCGGCAAACTCGACCGACTCCAGCACCTGCGCTTTTATCTTCTCGTCGATAGCCGCCAGCTCCTCTTCCGTCGCCATGTTATGGGTCAGGATGGTGTGGCGTACCGATTCGATAGCATCACGCGAACGGTAATCTTCCAGTTCCTCTTTCGTACGATATTTAGCCGGGTCGCTCATCGAGTGACCTTTGTAGCGGTAGGTTTTGAACTCCAGGAACGTGGGGCCTTCCCCGGCGCGGGCGCGCTCGGCGGCCCGGGCCACAGCGTCGTGAATGTCTTCCACGTTCATGCCGTTGACGGGTTCGGAGGGCATGTCGTAGCCGCGGCCGATGTGGTAGAGCTCCGTTACGTTGGAGGTGCGCTGCACTGAAGTACCCATGGCGTAGCCGTTGTTCTCAACCACGAAGATGACGGGCAGCTTCCACAGCATCGCCATGTTGAAGGCCTCGTGCAGGGCACCCTGCCGAACCGCGCCATCGCCCATGTAGCAGATGCAGAGCTTGCCGGTTTTGTTGTACTTCTCAGCAAAGGCCAGGCCGGCACCCATTGGTACCTGCCCGCCCACGATGCCGTGGCCACCGACGAAGTTCACTTCCTTGTCGAACATGTGCATGGAGCCACCCTTGCCTTTCGAGCAGCCGGTAGCTTTAGCATACAGCTCGGCCATGATAGCATTGGGCGAGGTGCCCAGGGCCAGCGGGTGCGCATGGTCGCGGTAGGCGGTAATCCATTTGTCACCTTTTTCCAGGGCCGATACGGCACCAGCGACGCAGGCTTCCTGACCAATATAGAGGTGGCAGAAACCCTTAATCTTCTGTTGACCGTAGAGCTGACCAGCCTTCTCCTCAAACTTGCGCATGAGCTGCATCTGCTCATACCAAGCCATGTAGGTTTCCTTGGGAAATTGCGGCTCAGCAGGCGACGTAGCCCGGGGAGCATTGCTCTCGGGCTGCTGATCGTGCGTCGGCGGCAATACTGGGTCGGGTTGCTTCACCGTACCGGTGGCACCGTCTGCCTTAGGGGTGGTCTTCTTGCTCGACGATTTTTTCGCCGAATTGGAAGCGCTTGGGGTAGCCTTTACTTTCGTCTCCGCCATCGTACTCTCGGTTGTTCGCGTTTGGGATGCGAAAGTACGTAAAAGGATTGCAATTCCGAACCTGAATGATTCTTGAAACACTACATCTGCTGTTCTTCAAAAACTATGATGAAGCGACGCTGCAGCTCTCGCCTCATATCAATTGCTTTATCGGCGACAACGGCAGCGGCAAGACCAACCTGCTCGATGCTATCCATTACTTGGCATTAACCAAAAGCGCTTTTACCACATCTGACGCCCAGAGCATTAAGCAGGGCGAAGAGTTCTTCGTGGTGAAGGGCCGGTTTTGCACTCCTCCCGACGATGTGCGCGAAACCATACAGTGCAGCCTACGTGCCGGGCAGAAGAAGGCCGTGACACGCAACAAGCAAGCCTACGAGCGTATCTCCGACCACATCGGCCGTTTCCCAGTGGTGCTCATCTCTCCGTACGACACTGACCTTATCCGACAGGGCAGCGAGGAGCGGCGGCGCTATTTCGACAGCCTGATTTCGCAGCTCAACCATGAGTACTTGGAGTTGCTCATTCAGTACAACCACATTCTGCGGCAGCGCAACGCCCTACTCAAGCAGGCCGCCGACCGCCAAGGCTACGACCGGGACTACCTGTTAGCATTAGATGAGCAGCTGGCCCCCGTGGGCACGCAGCTCGTGCAGCTGCGGCAGCAGTTCCTAGCCGACTTCACTCCTATCTTTCAGCGCCACTATCAGCAGCTAGCCGACAGCCGGGAGCAGGTAACCTTAGACTATAAGAGTCAGCTACCCGGCGCTGACTTTGGCCATCTGCTACGCACCTTCGAGCGCAAAGACCTGGCCCTCCAACGCACTACCGTCGGGCCTCACAAGGACGACTTTGTATTCCTAATGGATGAGGTATCGGTGAAGAACTACGGCTCGCAGGGACAGCAAAAATCGTACGCTATTGCACTCAAGCTGGCTCAGTTTGAAATAGCGGCAACGCGCAAGCAACACAAGCCCATCCTGTTGCTCGACGACATTTTCGACCGGCTGGATGAGAAGCGAATCACCCGCCTGCTGCAGCTAGTAGCCGACCAGACCTTCGGCCAAGTTTTCCTGACCGACACTCACCTTGAGCGTACCGACCGGGCACTGGCCAACCTTTCCGAACAGATCAGCCGGTTTCGGGTAGAAAATGGCAAAGTGACGGCGCTTTAGCTGCCGTCTCCCCTACCTTTGTAGCTGGTTGCAATCAAGCTTTCCGTGACTCCGGCAAGCTCATCAGTTCGCGCGTATTATATAGCTTGATTTTGAAAAAGTATAACTCGCCCGAAAATTCCCGCAAAGCTGATATCCTGACTTTGCAGGAGGGAATTACCGCCCTGCTGAAAGCTTACCGGATTCAGGGCAAGCTGAACGAAACGATGGTTGTTTCCAGTTGGGAGCGAATTATGGGCAAGGCCGTGGCCCTAAAAACTCAGGAAGTCTACATCAGCCAGGGCAAGCTGTTTGTCCGGCTCAGCTCAGCCCCGCTCAAGCACGAGCTGGTAATGGCCAAGACCCGGGTACTCGACCTGATAAATGCCGAGGTTGGGGAAAAGGTCATAAAGGAGGTCGTCTTTTTATAGGCAGCTTCTGCTTCCTGAGGTGTAGCTTCCACGCCGCTATTTTTCCAGGCCAGCGTTGCTGCTGCGGCTTGCTTTTCCTTTGTTGTATTGCTTACCTAAGGCTCCGCAGGATGTGGGGCCTTTCTTGTTTCGTCCCATTCATCTTGGGAGAACACCTGGGGCTACCTGACAGCTCCGGTTCCAGCACTTTGTTCACTTCACTTTCCCTCTCACCCATTACTCCCATGCCCGATTCCCTCAAGCCCGAATTCAGACCTGTTTCTTACTCACGTGTCACGTTGACTGAGTTGATGATTCCCTCCTATGCCAACTTCGGTGGCAAAATTCACGGCGGCATTCTGCTCTCACTGATGGACAAAGTAGCCTACGCTGCTGCCTCCAAGCATGCCGGCAACTACTGCGTCACGGTCAGTGTAGACGGAGTCAATTTTCTGCAGCCCGTCGAGGTAGGCGAGTTGGTGTCACTACTAGCCTCGGTGAACTACGTTGGACGCACCTCGCTACTCGTAGGCATTAAAGTCATTGCGGAGGATGTTCGCACCGGCACCGTGAAGCATACTAACACTTGCTACTTCACCATGGTTGCCAAGGACGACGATGGACGACCAACCACGGTTCCCGGCCTGACTTTGGAAACTCCCGAAGACAGCCGCCGCTTTCTGGAATCCATAAAACGCCGTGAGTTTCGGGAGCGTCACAAAGCTGAGTTTGACAATGCCCTGTCGGCGCTGGCGGTGCACCAGGACATGCATCTGCTCCAGCAGGAACGGTGTCAAATAGCTTACTGATTCTGGCCTGAATCCGGCCTGCTTTGTTCAATAATTCGTCTCGTTGTTATACAGCCGACCTACTGCAGGAATGACAAAAATGTTTCACGTGGAACATTTTTGTCATTTAGGGCCATACACCTTCATGAGGAGCTCATTGTAGGCTTCCAATAGCGCTATATACTTAGTTTGTAACGCCATAAGCTGTTTTACAGGATCATTATCCGGCTGCTGTAACGCATTTACACGACCTGTAACAACTGCAGCAGGCGTTACAGTTACAGTTGTCGCAACAAAAGGTAAAACACCTTGCTGTAAAGAGGTAAAATCGTTCGAAAAATCATGTCCGATAATTTCACCCACTCGCTTTACAAAAGCGTAATCCAGATTATCGTCTTTGAATTTACGGTAGATAGTAGGACGGGTAATACCAAGCTCCTCCACGATGCGGGTAATCGAAATACCGCTGTTTTTAATGGCTTCTTGAAGGATTTCGCCTTGGTGTGGCATAGTGGGCAGGTTGTAATAAGGACAGGCTGTAAAGATGCCAAAAGTGTTTCACTGAAACAAATCAAACGTGTAAATACAACTACTCGTTACGCGTGTAACAATGATACAAGATGTTAAATGTAACACGAAACAAATTACGCTTTTACATATACATGTTACACGCACAATCTATTACACCGTATCATCATGTGTAACTATTTACTCTGTAACACTATCTCGCAGGTTACTTCCTTTGATGGCTTGGCAAACGCAAAACCTATAATAGACGCCATCGGGCCGTGTTTATTACAGAATGTGGCCCGTGTAACGGCAGTAGCCGAGCAGAAATGAAATGTTCTTACTCGGCGCAGGACCCGCACGCTATTCGTCCAGCACCGCCAAGAGTACGTCTGGGTAGTCGGTTGTGATACCTGTTACACCGCTCTGAATAAGGCTGCGCATCATGTTGGCACCGTTCACAGTCCAGGGAACGAGCTGCATTCCGTGGGCATGTACGGCTTGCAGCAGGCTAGCGGTAAGCAGGGGATAATTGGGGCCGAAGACCTGCGGAATGAAGCCAAGCTCGTCCAGATGCTCAGTTAAGGGCCGGGCATCTTCTACTAGCAGGCACAGCCGGATGAGCGGCGCTACCAGCCGGGCGACACGCAGAATCCGGGGGTCGAAAGAAAGCAGCGTGGCCCGGCCCAGCACCTGCTCCTCCCCTAGCACGGCCAGCACCAGCGGAACAAATACCGTAGGATCAGGATGAAAGATACCGTCACCGCCGGGCTCGGTTTTTAGTTCAATGCTGTAGCGGAGTGGCGCCCGATTCAGGTGGATGGCCTGGGCCTCAACTGAGCGTAGCACATCCCTTAACAAGGGCTTGGAAGCCGCCAGATTTTGTTGCCGGGGAAAGCGTGGGTGGGGAGTCAGCCCGCAGTCAAACCGCTGAATCTCGTCGTATGAAAGCTGGAAGAGATTGTAGCGCAGCTCCTGCTCAGGCGGAATGGGCTTTCCGGAAGGAAGCCGGCATATAGCGGCCGAAAACCACGGCTCGTGCGAAACCACTACCTGCCCATCGGCGGAAATAACAACATCCATTTCCAGCACATCAACGCCAAGAGCCACCGCATGCTGGAACGCGGGCAAGGTATTCTCGGGAAAAAGCCCCCGGCAGCCACGGTGCCCGTGAACTTCGGGGCGCGTAAGAGCAGAATAAGTAGCCATAGCGTAACGTACGCAGGACCCGGCGTCAAGGCGAAAGCACGGCTGTAGTAACGCCCTAGGGCAAGAGAGCAGGCGCCCCCAGAAAGAAGCAGCCTGGAGCGCAACAAGGCTTTATCCGACTCAAAAGCCGCCAGTGCAGGCCCACGCACGACGCACACTGGAATAGGCCGCAAAACCAATAGTTTTGTGGTCCAAACTCTACCTATTCTTCCCCTCGTATGAAAAAGATTGTTTTGCTGTTGCTGCTGGCCGTACTGGGCGTTGGCGGTTATCTGTACTACCGTAGCCTCACTACCGGCCCTGAGTACTCCTTGATGCAGGCGGCTAAAGCCACGCAGGACCACGATATGACAGCCTTTGAGCGCTACGTGGATGTGAACAGCGTGACGGGCAGCCTCGTTGACCAGGTGACGGCGCAAAGCTCGGTGCTGGGCATGCTTAACCCCGGCTCGTTTGCTTTCAAAGGTGCTCTGCGCCTGCTGAAGCCCCAACTGGCCAAGGCCGCGCACAAAGAAGTGCAGAACTACGTGGAGACGGGTTCGTTGGAAGCCGCCGCAGCCGCTCAGCCCGAACGGGTAGTAAAGGTCTCACTGGCCGGCCTGGCTAGCAAAGTGGTCAGCACCGATAGCAAGTTTAAAGACATCAAGTACGTGAACGAGCAGAACGGCCAGGCACTGGTGGGCATCGAGATAACCCAGCCCAAGTACGATACCACGATGGTGATAGAAGTGAAGATGCAGGACCAGGGCGACCACTGGCAGGTGAAGGAAATCACGAACACCGGCGACCTGCTGAAACACGTAGCGCGCATGGAAAAAGACCGGCTGCTAAAACGCGACTAGCGCAGTCTTGCCTGTTAAAAGAAAAGCCCCGCCACAGAATTGTGACGGGGCTTTTTTTATGGGTTGAGCGGGGAGCTATTTACGCCCCGAAAAGAGGAAGTAGATAATAGAGCCACCGAAGGGGAAGAACCAGATGATAAGTCCCCAGATGATTTTTTTGCCGATGGACCAGTCCTGCTTGATGAGGCTGATGACGGCCAGCACAGCCAGGATCAGGTAGGCAATTCCGAAAATCGTGAGCGAACCGTCGGACCGGCGCCCGGAGCAGCTGGAGAGCAACGAAACGAAAGTCAGCAGAAGGGCGGTAACCGGCAGACGGTTGGCGAGGGCAGCAATCTTATTCATGTGGAGTCAGGTGTAGGAAGAGTGGAGGAAGAATATGCCGCTCTTTACGCACGAGTCCGGGAATGGATATAATCCGAACTATTCTATATATTCAACAACCTGATTATCAGTTAATTAAAATACAAAACGTTGGATTTCGCTCCAAAAATGAGGCGCTGCTTCCGGTAAGAATATGAGCGTCAGTATGATACCGTACAAGGCGCCGTAAAAGTGAGCATCATGGTTGATGTTGTCGCCCCGGCGGCGGCCCATATAGTAGGAATAGCCTAGGTACAGGAAGCCGAAGATGAAGGGCTTGATTGGAATTAGAATGGGGAAAATGATGATGCCCTGCCCCTCGCCGCCCACGGGGTTGAAGAGGATACTGGCAAACAGTACGGCGGCCACTCCGCCCGAGGCCCCGAGGCTGCGGTAGTCAGGGTCGTTGCGGTGGCGGAAGTAGGTGGGCAGGTCGGAGATGATGATGCCGCCGAGGTAGAGGGCCAGAAACTGCAGCAGGCCTACCGTGGTGCCGCTGTTGGCTACCAATACGCCCTGCACTACCTGCCCGAAGGAGTAGAAGGCAATCATATTGAAAATAAGGTGCATCCAGTCGGCGTGCAGAAAGCCGGAGGTCAGCAGCCGGTACCACTCGCCGTGCTTACTGACCCGCACCGGGTTCAGAATCCAGCTTTCCATCAAATCCTGGTTGGACCAGGCATAGATGGAGATACCAGCGGTAAGGATTAACAGAACAATGGGGACATCAAGGTTGAGCATGGATTCGGATTAGAAAAGAGAAGAGGATTCAAAGTCGATTTTAAGGCTTCTGAGAGCCTGGCAGTGCTTAGAACGAACAAAGACCTAGCCCAAACGGCTAAGTCTTCGCAACGGGCCTAAAACCGGGCTATTTGGCAGGCTTAGCTTTCACGCTCCATCAGCTGCAACGCCAGACCACGCAATGGCTCTTTCCGGGCCGCCGCCACCTCCACCCGCTCCAGGTGCTGCAGCGCATCCTGGAAGTACTCGTTGATGAGCGCCTCGGTCTGGGCCCGGATACCCAGCTCGTCGTACACGGCCCGCACGGCCTGCACTTTGCCGTCGGCATCGGTCACGGGCTGACCAATGTGGCGGCCCAGCGTGGCGGCCTGCTCCGGACCGGCCTGCGCCTGGGCGGTAAGTAGTAAGAAGGTCTTCTTGTCGGAAACGATGTCGCCGCCGACGCGCTTACCAAAGGTGGCCGCGTCGCCGTACACGTCGAGCAGGTCGTCGCGGAGCTGGAAGGCCAGACCGATATCGGTACCGAACTGGCGCAGGTGGTCGGCGGCCTCGGCAGATGCGCCGCCCAGCAGGGCACCCAGCTCCAGGCAGAAGCCCAGCAGCACGGCCGTTTTCAGCCGGATCATATCCAGGTACTGCGCGATGCTGACCTGCTCGTCCTTCTCGAAAAGCATGTCCCACTGCTGGCCTTCGCAGACCTCAGCAGCCGTCTGGCTGAACTTGCGCAGCACGGTAGCCAGCAGCTCGGGCCGCACGTCCAGAAACAGCTCGTAGGCCCGCACCAGCATCACGTCGCCGCTGAGGATGGCCACGTTGGCATTCCATTTTTCGTGCACCGTGGGCTGGCCGCGCCGCAGCGGGGCCTGGTCCATGATGTCGTCGTGAAGCAGGGTGAAGTTGTGGAAGACCTCGGTGCCCAAAGCCGGCTTCACGACCGGGTCGAGGTCGTCGGTGAAGAGGTGGGCGCCCAGCAGCGTGAGCAGGGGCCGAATCCGTTTGCCACCCAGGGCCATGATGTAGCGGATGGGTTCGTAGAGGGCCTCGGGGGCCTCGCCGTAGCGCTGCTGCGCCAGGGCAGCAGTGATTTTATCAGAGAAGAAAGACAGATTCACAGAGCATCAAAAAGGTGCGGTGGAAAGGTACGGAAGGTGAAATTGTGAAATGGTGGGGGAGAAAGTTTTCTTGGCGCACTTCAGGAGCGGCCAAGTACGTTCTCCTATCCTACAACCTCCAGCCTCTCATTATGTCACTGTCGAGCTGTTTTAGAGCCTTGTTTTGCCTGCTGTTACTGCTACCCGAGTTGACCGCAGCTCAGACCTCCTACAACCGCTGGGAAGCCCAGTCACCGGCCCCGGTAGCCAAGCCGGCACGTCCCGCAACTGCCCCGCCGCCGACTCGCAACACTGGTGTGGTCGAACTGGAAACTATTGCTGAATCAGCAACCGAAGCGTCTGACAAGACCAGAGGTAACGTGGTAGAAATAATGCCCGAATTTCCGGGTGGCTACCCAGCGTACCGGCAGTACGTTCAGAAGAACCTGAAACGTCCCAAAGGACCGCGGGCAGCGGGCGTAGTGCTGGTCACGTTCACCGTGCTGCCATCAGGAGCCGTAACAGATGCCCACGTAGCTGCAGGCAAAGGTATCAGTCCCGCCTACGACGCTGCCGCCGTGGAGTTGATCAGCAAAGCACCAGCTTTTATGCCGGGCAAGCGAGCTGGGAAGCCAGCAGCTATTGAGGTAAAGCTACCCGTGGAGTTCTGAAAATCGGATGCGGCCAGAAGCAGAAAGCCCCGATACCATTTCTAGTATCGGGGCTTTCCAATTGTGCAATTGTGAGATCTTCGCAGTCTACCGCCGGCGCTTGTCGCCACCGCCGCTGCGGCCGCCACCTTTGCCGCCGGGGCCACGGCCACCGCCGGGCTTCTCGTTGCGGGGGCCTCGGCTGCGGTCCGAACGATCATTGCCGCGGCTGTGGCGGCGCTCGTCCTTCTCGCGGCTTTTCTCGTGGTCGGGACGGTTATCCACCACTTCGAAGTCAATGGTGCGGTCGAGCAGGTTGGCGGCTTTCACGATTACCTGGATTTCGTCGCCGAACTGGATGATCTTCTTGTTGCGCTGCCCGATGAGACGGTAGTTGTCCTTATCGAGCTCGTAGAAGTCGCCGGGCAAGTCGCTCAGGCGGATCATGCCTTCGCACTTGTTCTCCTCGATTTCCACGTACAGGCCCCACTCGGTGAGGCCCGACACGACGCCCTTGAACTGTTCGCCAATCACGTCGGCCATGAACTCGACCTGCTTGTACTTGATGCTGGCGCGCTCGGCATTGGCGGCCAGCTTCTCGCGCTCGGAGGAGTGCTTGCACTCTTCCTCCACGGGCTCGGTCTTCACGTTTTTGCCACCTTGCAGATAGTGCTCCAGCAGGCGGTGGGCCATCATGTCGGGGTAGCGGCGGATGGGCGAAGTGAAGTGCGAGTAGTGCTCGAAGGCCAGGCCGAAGTGGCCCAGTGGCTCGGTGCTGTACTTGGCCTTCGACATGGTGCGCACGGCCAGCGTCTGGATGACGTTCTGCTCGGGCCGGCCCACCACTTCCATCGACAAATCGTTGAGCTCGGTGCTCAGCTTTTTGGGGTTGCTCAGGTCCAGAGTGTGACCAAACTTCTGGGCGAAGAGGGCAAAGTTCTGGAGCCGGTCGGCGTCGGGCGCATCGTGGGTGCGGTACACCATCGTGAAGCGCGGGTTGGTTTTCTTGAGCTTGAACACGAACTCGGCCACCTTGCGGTTGGCCATGAGCATGAACTCCTCAATCATCTTGTGAGCATCCTTGCGCTCCTTCACGTACACGCCCAGCGGCTTGCCGTTCTCGTCGAGGCGGAACTTCACTTCCTGGGTTTCGAAGCTGATGGCGCCCTTACGAAACCGCTCGGCGCAGATCTTCTTGGCTATGTCGTTCATCAGCACGATTTCGGCCGCGTACTCGCCTTCGCCGCTTTCGATCCGCTCCTGAGCCTCCTCATAAGAGAAGCGGCGGTCGGAGTGAATGATGGTTTTGCCAAACCACGAATCGTAGAGCTTGCCCTTCTCATCGAGCTCAAACACGGCCGAGAAGGTGAGCTTGTCCTCGTGGGGGCGCAGCGAGCAGACGCCATTCGAGAGCCGTTCGGGCAGCATCGGAATCACCCGGTCGACCAGGTAGACCGAGGTGGCGCGGTGCTTGGCTTCCTTCTCCAGCATGGTGCCGGGCGTCACGTAGTGGGTCACGTCGGCAATGTGCACCCCAATTTCCCAGTGGCCGTTTTCCAGCTTCTGAATGCTGAGGGCATCGTCGAAGTCCTTAGCGTCGGCGGGGTCAATGGTGAAGGTGGTGATGGGACGGAAGTCGCGGCGCTTGGCAATTTCCTCCTCCGGAATCCGGTCCGGAATGGCTTCGGACTCCTCCTCCACGTCGGCGGGGAATTCGAAGGGCAGGCCGAATTCGGCCATGATGGCGTTAATCTCGGCCTCGTTCTGGCCGGCGGGGCCAAAGCTGCGCACGATTTCGCCCACCGGCTGGCGGCTGCTGTCCTCGGGCCACTCGGTGATGCTGACCAGCACCTTCTCGCCGTCGTTGGCGCCGTTCAGTGCTTCGTAGGGTACGAACACATCGAAGTAGAGCTTGCGGTGGTCGGGCGACACGAAGCCGAAGCCGCCCTGCAGCTTGAGCTGGCCCACGATTTCGGTTTTCACCCGGTTCACCACTTCCACCACGTCGCCCACCGGGCGGCCGTCGCGCTGGCCGCGCAGGCGGATGCGGACCGTGTCGCCCTGCATGGCAAACTTAAGGCGGTCGGTGAAGACGCGCACATCAGTTTCGCTTTCCTCCGAGATGATGAAAGCATACTGGCTGGTGGCCAGGGCCACGGTTCCGGTAATGGTGTCATTGCCCGGCTGGCCCCGCTCCCGGTACTGGGGCGCGGCGGGCTGACCGTCGCCGGGCTCGTCGAAGCCCTGGGTGCGGCGGCGGCGCACGATGGGGTCGTTGCCGAACTCGGCTTCGACGGGGCGGCCACCTTTCACGAAGGTTTTGCCGTGGTCTTTGCGCTCACTGGCCAGGGGCTGCACCTTCAGAGCTTCCGCGTCGGTGAGGCGGTAGTCATCATTTTGGAGCAGGGTCAGCTGGCCGGCGTTCTTGAGGGCTTTGAGGTGAGCAAACACGTCTTCGCGCTGCTCCTTGGTGGTCACGCCCAGGCGGCGTGAGAGTTGACGATAGGAAAATACTTTACCGGGGTTATCGGCAAAAATGCGGTACACCAGGTTTTTGGTTACTGGGGCTGGCTCACTTTTCGGAGCGCGGGAGGCTTTCGCGGAAGCGCGGGGAGCCTCGGATTCGTCTTTTTTCTTCATTAGAAAACAAGGGTGCCGCCAGTGGTTTTCGGTTTCGCAGGCGGCGCAGATAAATGGAAATTACGCCGGACTCAGTAGCCCGGCGCGGGGTTGATTAGGAGTTGAACGCGGCCCACGCGGCCGGGTTATAGTCGCGGCGCAAAATGGCGGGTCGCGGGGTTTGAGGGATAATACGGAATAAATTCGAGAAGAACTATATGCGGAATGTTATGGAATGATGACAGGGCTGATATGGTAGCGGTTAAGGATTTGGGAGACTATAGATAAGTGCTGTCATTCTTCATCTGACGTACGCAGAGCGAAGGACCTTATGGGATACGAACGGCAAGCGTTGTCACGACTCGTGCTAGCGTGATAAGGTCCTTCGCGGGGCTCAGGATGAGAAGGGAATGGATGTTTAACTACGCTTCCACGGCCCGGCGGGCTACGGCGGCACGGATGTCGCTGGGCTCGTCTTTGGGAATGGCAGCCAGCAGCTGTTTGGTGTACTCGTGCTGGGGGTTGGCGTAGACCTCGGCGGCGGGGCCGCTTTCCACGATCCGACCCTGACTCATGACCAGGAGTCGGTCGGACATGAAGCGGGCCACCGACAAGTCGTGGGTAATGAACAGGTAGGTGATGCCGAAGTCGCGCTTGAGCTGGTTGAGCAGATTCAGCACCTGGGCCTGCACCGACACGTCGAGGGCTGATACCGACTCGTCGCAGACGATGCACTTGGGTTGCAGAGCCAAGGCGCGGGCAATGCAGATGCGTTGGCGCTGCCCACCCGAGAATTCGTGCGGATAGCGCAGGTAATGCTCTTCCTTGAGGCCCACAGTACGCAGCAGCTCCAGCACCCGGGCCTTTTGCTCCTGCTTTGTGCCGCCCACGTTATGCACGCGCATCGGCTCCAGAATGGCTTCGCCCACCGTCATCATGGGGTTCAACGCCGCGTAGGGGTCCTGAAAAACCATCTGGAATTCCTTGCGCCGTCTGCGCAGTTCGCCGGCGGGCAAGGCCGCCAGATCCGTGTCTTCGAACAGAATGCGGCCGGCCGTTGGTTCCACCAGGCGCAAAAGAGCCCGACCCAGCGTGGTTTTGCCGCAGCCCGACTCGCCCACCAGTCCCACGGTTTCGCCCCGGAAGATGTCGAAGCTGACCCCATCCACGGCCCGCACAAACTCGGGTTTGCTGAACCAGCCCTTGCGAATGGGGAAGTGGACGTTCAGGTTTTCTACCCGCAGCAGCACCGGCTGTGGGCTGCCGGCAGGTACCCGGGCCGCCTCAGCAGCCAACCTTGGATTGAGCACCTTCCCTTGCGTTTCACCGGCCAAAACTGCCTCATTTTGTTCCACGGGGAACGTTTTGGTGGTTTCAAGAGAAATGTTATCAGAGGTAGCAGTTACGGCAATTGTTGAGCTTTCCGACGTGGAACGGGTGAATTTTTCCACGAGGTTGCCCGCGGCGTCCTCCGTCATGAAATCGGCCACCACGGGCAGCCACTGCCGGCCTACGGAAAGTTTGGGCCGACAGGCCAGCAAACCTTTCGTGTAGGGATGCTGGGGGTTGGTGAAGATGTCGAGCACCGAACCCTGCTCTACTACCCAGCCGCGGTACATGACCAGAATCCGGTCGGCAATTTCGGCCACCACGCCCAAATCGTGGGTGATGAAGAGCACGGCGGTGTTGTGCTGGCGGCGCAGCTCGTCGATGAGCTGCAGCATGCGGGCCTGCACAGTTACGTCGAGGGCGGTGGTGGGCTCGTCGGCAATGAGGATGGCCGGGTTGCAGGCCATGGCCATGGCAATCATCACGCGCTGCTTCTGGCCGCCACTGATTTCGTGGGGGTAGCTGGTCAGGATTTTCTCGGGGCGGGGCAGCTGGGCCATGCGAAACAGCTCCACGGTGCGGGCCTCAGCTTCCTTCTGCGTTAGTGTGGTGTGCAGGCGCAGGGCTTCCACCACCTGACTGCCGCAGGTATACACCGGATTCAGGGACGTCATCGGCTCCTGAAAAATCATACTGATGTCGTTGCCGCGCACTTTTTGCAGCTGCTGATCCGAAAGCTGCAGCAAATCCACTTCGCCCAGGGCCTCAGAATGAAACTGTGCCGTGCCCGAGGCAATGCGGCCGGGCGGCAGCGGAATCAGACCCATCAGGGCCAATGAGGTTACCGACTTGCCCGAGCCGGATTCGCCCACGATGGCCACGGTTTCGCCCCGGTGCAGGTCGAACGATACGTCCTGCACAGCCCGCACGTCGCCGCGGTGGGAACGAAAGTCGATGGTCAGGTTGCGGACGGAAAGAATGGGCTCGGGCACGGGAAACGGGAAATTCGGGACGACAATCGGTAAAGATAGGCAGGCGGGCCGTAGCTTGCCGGCCGGGGCTTACGTAAGGCCTAATAAGCCCTCCATCACACCCAAAACACTTTTTTTACGCACTATGCAGTATCGCAAACTAGGCAAAACCAACCTTTCCGTCTCCGAAATCAGCCTCGGCACCTGGCAGGTGGGCGGCAAATGGGGTGACCCGTTCAGCCACGAAAACGCCGACCAGATTCTGAATGCCGCCGTGGACAGCGGCATCAACTTCATCGACACGGCCGACGTGTACGGCGACGGCGAGAGTGAAAAGGCCGTGGGCCGGCTCGTGCGCAGCCGCTCCGAGCAGGTATACGTGGCTACCAAATGCGGCCGGCAGCTGCAGCCCCACACTGCCGATGCTTACCAACCGGACGTATTGCGCAAGTTCGTGGAGCAGAGCCTGCGCAACATGCAGCTCGACACCATCGACCTGATTCAGCTCCACTGCCCCCCTACCGAGGTCTATTACCGGCCCGAAATCTTCGAGGTGTTCGACCGGCTTAAGGAAGAAGGCAAGATCCGGCACCTGGGCGTGAGCGTGGAAAAGGTGGAAGAAGGCCTCAAAGCCCTAACCTTCCCAAACGTATGCTCCATCCAGCTCATCTTCAACATGTTCCGCCAACGACCCCAGGAGCTGCTGTTCAGCGAAGCCAAGCGCCACAACGTGGGCCTAATCGTGCGGGTGCCGCTGGCCAGCGGGCTGCTCACGGGCAAGTTTTCGCGCGACACTACCTTCTCAGCCGACGACCACCGCCAATTCAACCGGGAAGGGGCCGCCTTTGACAAAGGCGAGACCTTCTCAGGCGTTGACTACGAGGTGGGCCTGGAGGCCGTAGAAGCGCTTAAAAAGGTATTTCCCGACCAGCCTAACCTGGCGCCTGTCGCCCTGCGCTGGGTGCTGATGTTCGACCAGGTGAGCTGTGTGATTCCCGGCGCTTCCAAGCCCAGCCAGCTCGAATCAAACCTGAGAGCAGCCGAGCTGCCGGCCATTACCGAGGAACAGATGCAGCAGGTGCGCGCCATCTACGACCAGCGCATCCGGCCCATGGTGCATTATACTTGGTAAAACGGCATTTTGAAGCTTTAAAAGGGCTTAACCCAGGCTTTGCAGGGCTTGCTGCAGGAAGGCAAAGGTTCTAGGAGCCCGCTGCTCTAGTTGGGCCAATCCGGTTCCGATGCCATCCTCAGGCAAAACAACCGTGCCGCCAGCAGCCAGATGTTGGCGGACCGGGGCCAAATCATCTTCAATCATGCGGCAGTTGGCTTCAAACGCAGCATCGGTCCAGAAATCGGCTTCCTGCAGGCGAGGCCGGCGTTTGACCCGAATTCCCACGGCATTGGGCTCATCTCGCATTTCAATGGCCTGCCCACCTTTGCCGCGGCGCTGCTCATTGTCACCGAACAGGTAAAGCGTAGTAGGATTAACCTGTAAGTCGGTGCGGTAGATTCGTTTCTGTTTCAGGATCATGGTGCGAATAGCGGGACTTGGCCAGCCCCTAAGATACTGCCTGCAGCTCGTTTTAAGTCATAAAAAAAGCCCGTTGGAGCAATCCAACGGGCTTTTTTTGCTTTTAAAGTGGCGGCTACACCACTTCCGGAGTTTCGGCGTCGCGGCGGGGTACTTCGGGGGCGGCTTCGGCGGCCCTTTCTTCGGCGAAGAACTTGTTCTGATTGAACAGAATCAGCATTACCCCGATGAAGATGGCCGAGTCGGCGATGTTGAAGATGGGCCACAGCGACAGGTGCGTCCCTCCGACCAGCGGCCAGGAGGCGGGCAAAAAGCCTTCGTAGATGTCCACGTACAGCATGTCGATAACCTGGCCGTGGAACCAGGGCGTAGGCGCGCCAAACGGGGCATTATTATAGATTTTGCCGTAGAAAATCGAGTCAATCAGGTTGCCCACGGCCCCACCCAGAATCAGGGCCACGCAGGCTATGAAGCCGGGTACGGCCCGGCGCTGCCACAGCTTATAGATGTAGTAGCTGATACCCACCATGGCCACCAACCGGAAGCTGGTGAGCAGGATTTTACCGTAGGGCGGTGGCAGCTCCACGCCGAAAGCCATACCGGGGTTCAGCGTATAGTGCAGCTTGGCCCAGTCGCCAATCAGGTGAATCTCGCCCGCCATGCCGGGCTGCATGTAGGTGTGCGTAGCCCACTTCGAGAGTTGGTCGATGACGATGACCAGCAGCGCCAGCAGGTAGTATTTCCAGTACTTCATAAGCAGGTAGTGAGAAGCGAGACGGTAGAAGTGGGTGGAAAGCCTGACAAAAGTGCAGCCTGCTACCCTCTCTCCTCTCCGGGTACAAAGGGACGAAGAATTTTAGACTTTCCCGTGGGAAGCGGGCCAGCCTTGCTCCTGCCCTCTGGTATATATTTTTCGGGCGTTTTGTGCCCTTTTGAGCCGAATTTGCGGGGTCGGAAAACACTTTGTGCGCCGGTGTGCCAACCGACCTTTTTACAAAGTCGGTTGGCACCTTAGGCTCAGCTGTTTGCGACTTCCAGCTGCACGGGCACCGAATACTCATCGAATTCGAGCACCGAACCGCCGCTGATTTCGGGCGCGAAATCCAACGCCAGGGCCTGAATTTCCTCCCGGATGTAGGCACCGAACGACTGCACAGCGGCTTCCAGCTCGGGCTGCTGACCCAAAGTCACGCGGATTTTGTCCTGTACTTCCAGTCCGTTGTCCTTGCGCAGATTCTGCAGGCGGTTCACCAGCTCGCGGGCCACGCCTTCCTGGCGCAGCTCCTCAGTCAGGGTCACATCGAGGGCCACGGTGAGCGGGCCGTCGGTGGCCACGAGCCAGCCGGGCAAATCGTCGGTGCGGATTTCCACGTCGTCGGGGGCCAGGGTATAGGTTTCACCCTCAATTTCGACGGCCAGCTGCCCGGTTTTTTCGAGCGTGCTGATTTCCTCGGCCGTCATCTGCTGAATTCGGGCGCCTACTACCTTCAGTTTCGGACCGTATTGCTGGCCCAGACGCTTAAAGTTGGGCTTCACCGACTTCACCAGTACGCCGCTGGTATCGTCGAGGAACTCCACGTGCTTCACGTTCACCTCGGCGCAGATCAAATCCTCGACCTTGCCGACTTGCTCCCGCGTGGTGTCGTTCAGCACGGGCACCAGGATGCGCTGCAGAGGCTGACGAACCTTCAGCACCGACTTCTTCCGCAACGAGTGCGTGAGCGAAGAAATGCGCTGGGCCAGTTCCATCCGCTCTTCCAAAGCCTTGTCGATACGGGCTTCGTCGGCCTGCACGAGCAGCGTCAGGTGCACCGATTCGGCGGTCCATTGTTGGGCGTTGCCTTCCTGACGCAGGCCGTCGGTCATGTTCTTGTAGAGCCATTCGGCGAAGAAGGGCGCAATGGGAGCCATGAGCTGGGCCACGGTCACGAGGCATTCCTGCAGGGTTTCGTAGGCGGCGCGCTTGTCAGTGGTCAGCTCGCCCTTCCAGAAACGGCGGCGCGAGAGGCGCACATGCCAGTTGGAGAGCTGATCGGTCACGAAATCCTGGATGGCGCGGGCCGCTTTGGTGGGGTCGTAGCCGTCGTAATAGCCGCGCACTTCAAGGATGAGGGACTGGAGCTTGCTCAGAATCCAGCGGTCCAGCTCGCTCAGCTCGGCGTGGGGCACGCGGCCGGTTTCGGTGGCCTGGAAACCGTCGAGGTTGGCGTAGAGCGAGTAGAAGGAGTAGGTGTTAAAGAGCGTGCCGAAGAAGCGGCGCTGCACTTCGGTGATGCCGGCGAGGTCAAACTTGAGGTTGTCCCAGGGCTGGGCGTTGGCAATCATGTACCAGCGGGTGGCGTCGGGGCCGTACTGGCTGATGGTGGCAAACGGGTCGACGGCATTGCCGAGGCGCTTGCTCATCTTGTTGCCGTTCTTGTCCAGCACCAGGCCGTTGGCCATGACGTTCTTGAAGGCCACGGAATCCTCCAGCATCACGCCCAGGGCGTGCAACGTGAAGAACCAGCCGCGGGTCTGGTCCACGCCTTCGGCAATGAAGTCGGCCGGGAAATTCCGCTCAAACACGTCCTTGTTTTCCAGGGGGTAGTGCCACTGGGCGTAGGGCATAGCGCCGCTGTCAAACCACACGTCGATGAGGTCGGTTTCGCGGTACATGGCCTGGCCGGTGGGGCTCACCAGGAAAATATCATCTACGTAGGGGCGGTGCAAGTCGATTTTCTTGGTCGATTCAGCTTCGCTGCCGTCGGCCATCACCCAAGCGCCATTTACCTTGCGGTAGGGGTTGTGGGTCATGATTTCGGCGGCTACGGCCTTGTCGATTTCGGCGCTGAGCTGCTCAATGCTGCCGATGCAGATTTCCTCGGAGCCGTCCTGGCTGCGCCAGATGGGCAGGGGCGTGCCCCAGTAGCGGGAGCGGCTCAGGTTCCAGTCCACCAGGTTTTCCAGCCAGTTGCCGAAGCGGCCGGTGCCGGTGCTTTCGGGCTTCCAGTTGATGGTTTTGTTGAGCTCGATGAGCCGGTCTTTTACCGCCGTGGTTTTGATAAACCAGGAGTCGAGCGGGTAGTAGAGCACGGGCTTGTCGGTGCGCCAGCAGTGGGGGTAGGTGTGCTCGTACTTTTCCACTTTGAAGGCCGTACCGTCGCCTTTCATACGGATGGCAATGCTTTCGTCCAGGGTTTTGTAGTCGGCGCCGCTCTGGTCGTGGCCGTCGTAGTTTTTCACCCAGCGGCCCCCGAATTCACCCATTTGAGCCACGTAGCGGCCGGTGCGGTCCACGATGGGGCCCAGCTTGCCTTCGTCGTCGGCTACTAGCAACGCGGGCACGTCGGCCAGGGCTGCGGCGCGGAAGTCGTCGGCGCCGAAGGTGGGCGAAATGTGCACGATGCCGGTACCGTCCTCGGTAGTGACGAAGTCCCCGTTGATAACGCGGAAGGCGCGCTCCTCCCCTTCAAAGGCCGGAAAGCCCTTGTCGTGGCCGAACAGCCGCTCGTAGTTGATGCCAACCAGGTCGGCCCCCTTGAAGGTTGCTTCGATGCGCCAGGGCAGCACTTTGTCGCCGGCTTTGTAGTCTTCGAGCGAGGCGTCTTTGCCTTTCTCGGCGAAATGACGACCCACCAACGCCTCGGCCAGTACCACCCGGATGGGCGCGTAGGTGTAGGGGTTGAAGGTGCGTACCAGCACGTAGCTGATGTTTTTGCCCACGGCCAGACCGGTGTTGGCCGGCAAGGTCCAGGGCGTGGTCGTCCAGGCCAGGATGAAGGTTGGCACGTTCTCGGCGCCGGCAAAAAGCTGGGCGGATTTCTCATCCTGCTTCACCTTGAACTGGGCCACGATGGTCGTGTCCTTCACGTCGCGGTAGGTGCCGGGCTGGTTCAGCTCGTGCGAAGACAGACCCGTGCCGGCGGCCGGGGAATAGGGCTGAATGGTGTAGCCTTTGTAGAGCAGGCCCTTGTCGTAGAGCTTTTTGAGCAGCGCCCAGCAGCTTTCGATGTACTCGGGCTCGAAGGTGATATAGGGGTCGTCGAGGTCTACCCAATAGCCCATTTTCTCGGTGAGGTCGTCCCACTGGGCCTTGAAGCGCATGACAGTTTCGCGGCAGCGCTGGTTGTACTCCTCAATGCTGATTTTCTTGCCGATATCCTCCTTGGTGATGCCCAGCTCCTTTTCCACCTGCAGCTCGATGGGCAGGCCATGGGTATCCCAGCCGCCTTTCCGCGACACCTGCTTGCCCAGCAGCGTCTGGTAGCGGCAGAAGATGTCCTTCACGGTGCGGGCCATGACGTGGTGAATGCCGGGGGCGCCGTTGGCCGAAGGCGGCCCTTCATAGAACACGAAGGTGGCCTGCCCTTCCCGGGTGCTCACGCTTTTCTCAAAGATGCCGTTTTGCTTCCACCAGGCCAGGATATCGGTGCCGACCTGGCCGTAGTTGAGCGGCTGCTTGTATTCGGGGTAGTTCATTGTTGAGGACTTAGTAGCTAGCCTTTAGCCGCCTCACCCCTAGCCCCTCTCCGAAAGAGAGGGATTAGAAATAGAAGTAGTAGAGCTAGTAAGAGAACTAGATTGTAAAATTTTAGAGCTAGTCCCCCTCTCTTTTGGTGAGGGGCTAGGGGTGAGGCGCTACGACTCCAGCGTATCCGGGCTCTTCTGCAGCGGGATGCGGCGAAGGTTGATTTCCGCGTCGTCGTCTTCCTCGTGGTAGGTGTGGTCGAAGTGCTGAATGAAGGATTCGTTGATGTTCTCGTCCTTGCCGTGCTCGAAGGTGACCAGCAGGCAGGGCAGCAGAATCAGGTTCGAGAAGTTGGTAATCAGCAAGCTGGCCGACATGAGCAAGCCCAGGGCCTTGGTACCGCCAAACTCGGAGAAGGCAAACACCGAAAAGCCCAGAAACAGCACGATACTGGTGTAAATCATGCTGGTGCCGGCCTCCGAAAGCGTGGTGCTGATGGCGGCCTTCACCCGGTGGCCGTTGGCGGCCAGCTCCTGCCGGAACTTGGCCAGCAGGTGAATCGAGTTGTCGCCATCGATGCCCAGGGCAATGCTGAAAATAAGCGCCGTGCTGGGCTTGAGCGGAATGCCAAAGTAGCCCATAATGCCGCCGGTGAGCAGCAGCGTGAAGAAGTTGGGCAGCAGGGTGAAGAACACGGCCCGGATGCTGCGGAACAGAATCAGCACCACCAACCCGACCAGCACGAAGGCAATGACCAGACTCTCCTTGAGCATGTTGATCAGGTACTCGTTGCCTTTGGTGAACAGAATCGTGGTGCCGGTGAGCTTCACGTCCATGCCCGTACCGTTGAAAATCTGCTTGATCTGGGGCTGAATCTGGTTGGTGAGCAGCGTGTCGAGGTTGCGGGAGCCGATGTCGGCAATCTTGAGCGAAATCCGGGCACTCTGGGCCGTAGAGTCGGTGAAGGAGCGGATCAGCTTGCTGTCCATGCCCCCGCCGGCGCCCTGCGAGCGGGCCAGGTAGCTGAGGATAAAGTTCTTCTCGGAGTTGTCGGGCAGGCGGTAGTACTCGGGGTTGTCGTTGTAGAAAGCCTGGGTCGAGGCCTTGAGGAAAGTCACGACGCTGACGGGCGTGGTCAGCACGGGCTGGGTGCGCAGAAACTTCTCGAACCGGTCGATTTTCTCCAGGTTCTTGAGCTTCATAATGCCGCGCTTCGAGCCCGTATTAATGACGATTTCCAGGGGCATTACTCCGTTGAAATGCTGCTCGAAGAACTTCAAATCGGCGTTTACCGAGCTGTCCTTGGGCAAGTCGTCTACCATAAAAGACACGGACTTCACCTTCACGATGCCGCCGATGGACAGGGCAATCAAGGCCAGAGCCGCCAGATACACGGTGCCGCGGCGCTCCAGCACGAGGTGCTCAAAGAACTCCAGCAGTTTGGTCAGCGGGGTAGCGTCGAGGTGTTCCAGCTGCTTGGGCGTAGGCGGGGGCAGGATGGTGAAGACAATCGGAATCAGGATGAACGACACCAGGAAAGCCACGAAAATATTGACCGTGGCCACCAGGCCAAACTGGTAGAGAATGGCAATATTGGTGAAGCAGAACACCACGAAGCCGATGGCCGTGGTAGTATTGTTCATCAGCGTAACGAGGCCGATTTTGCTGATAACGCGCGTCATGGCCAGCACCTGATTCCCGGATTTGCGGTAGTCGTAGTGGTAGCGGCTCAGCAGGTAGGTACAGTTGGGAATGCCGATGACGATGATAATGCTCGGTATCAGGCCCGTGAGCAGGTTGATTTTGTAGCCCATGAGCACCATCGAGCCGATGCACCACACCACCACGATGAGCACAATCAGGATGGGGAATACCACGGCGGCCCAGGTGCGGAAGAACATGAATAGCGTCACGGCCATCATCACCACCGTCAGGGCCACGAAGAGCTTCATTTCGGCCGCCACCTTGGTGGTCATCGTGGCCCGCACGTAGGGCAGGCCGGCGTAGTGCATCCGGATGCCGGTTTTCTGCTGAAACCGCTCGGCGTGGGCCAGAATTTCCTTCATTACACTCTCGCGCTTCGAGGAGTTCAGGAACTTGGGGTCCATGGTAAGGGCCAGCAGCGTGGCACCCGTGGTGGGCGAAATTAGCTGGCCTTTGTAGAACTCCTGGCGGTTCACAACCCGCATCAGGGAGTCCAGCTCGGCCTGGGTCTGGGGGAATTCCTTGAAGATGGGGCTGGCCCGGAAGCTCTGGTTGGCAGTGTCCTTTTCCAGCTTGATGAGCTTGGTAACGGACAGTACCCCGCTCACGCCCTGCACCTTGCCCAGCGTGTCGGTCAGGCTGCGCAGCTCATTGAAGTTGCCCAGCTTATACACGCTGCTGTCCTGCAAACCGAGCACAAACACGTTGCCGTCCTCGCCAAAGGTGCGCTTGAACTGCTGGAAATACACCATGTCCGGGTCGTCGGGACTCACGACCTGGGCAAAGTCGTAGGTCATTTCGACTTTGCGGGCATGCCAGCCCATGAACACCGTAATAGCGGCCAGGAGCAATACCAGAATGCGCCGGTTCTTGATGGTAAATAAGGCGAGTTTACTCCACATAGGCCGCTAAAATTTAGCAAAGGTACGCAATGACAGGCGGTTGAAAACAGCAGGTAGGTCAGGGCAGGACCCTGGACCAACCGTCGGTCATCCTGAGCGGCGCCAAGCAAAGCGAAGGACCTTATCCCGTCAGAACAAGTCGTTGGTACAACTCTCGTTCAACGGGACAAGGTCCTTCGCGGGGCTCAGGATGACAGCCGAAGCGGCAGGCGGGCTACAGCTTCTCGAAAATGCGCGAAACGCTCACGGCCTCGCCGATGTAGGCACGCAGCTCGGAAATAGGCATGCGGGTTTGCTCGCGCGAGTCGCGGTGGCGCACCGTTACGGTTTCGTCCTCCAGGGTCTGGTGGTCGACGGCAATGCAGAAGGGCGTACCAATCAGGTCCTGGCGGGTGTAGCGCGTGCCAATAGAGTCCTTCTCCTCCACTACCAGGCGGAAGTCGTGGCGCAGGCTGTTGTAGATTTCGTTGGCCTTCTCGGGCAGACCGTCCTTTTTCACCAGCGGGAAAATGGCAGCCTTTACCGGCGCAACGGCTGGGTGCAGACGCAGCAGCTTGCGGGTTTTGGTTTTCTGCTCCTCCCCTTCGCCCTCGACGATGGTTTCTTCCTGAAACGCCTGGCAGAGCGTGGCCAGGAACAGCCGGTCAGCACCCACCGAGGTTTCCACCACGTAGGGCACGTAGTTGCCGTAGGGCTTGCCGGTTTCGGGGTTGACGTCGTTGTCGAAGTAGTTCTGCTTTTTGCGGCTCAGCGTCTGGTGCTGAGTCAGGTCGTAATCGGTACGGGAGTGGATACCCTCGATTTCCTTAAAGCCAAAAGGAAATTCGTACTCGATATCGACGGCAGCTTTGGCGTAGAAAGCCAGCTTGTCGTGGTCGTGGAAGCGGAGCTTGTCGGCCGGCAAGCCCATGGCCTCGTGCCAGCGGCGGCGCGTCTCTTTCCAGTGCTGGTACCATTCGTCCTCAGTGCCAGGGCGAATAAAGAACTGCATTTCCATCTGCTCAAACTCCCGCATGCGGAAGATGAACTGGCGGGCTACAATCTCGTTGCGGAAGGCCTTGCCGATCTGGGCAATGCCGAACGGCACCTTCTGGCGCGCCGACTTCTGCACGTTCAAAAAGTTAACGAAGATGCCCTGGGCCGTTTCGGGGCGCAGGTAAATCTGGCTCGAGCCTTCGGCAACGGCCCCAACCTGGGTCGAGAACATCAGGTTGAACTGGCGCACGTCGGTCCAGTTGCCGGTCTTGCTCGCGGGGCACAGGATTTTCTCGTCGATGATGAGCTGCTTGACGCCGGCCAGATCCTCGGCCGTGAGCAGGCGGCCCATTTCGGCCAGCAGGGTTTCAGCCCGGGCTATTTCGCCGTTTTTCTCGTACTCAGCAGCTTTGTCTTCGAGCAGCACGTCGGCGCGGTAGCGCTTCTTGCTGTCGAGGTTGTCAATCATCGGGTCGGAGAAGCCGTCGATGTGGCCGGAGGCTTTCCAGGTGAGCGGGTGCATGAAGATGGCCGCGTCGATGCCCACCACGTTCTGGTTGAGCTGGGTCATGGCCTTCCACCAGAGCAGCTTCAGGTTATTCTTCAGCTCCACGCCATTGGGGCCGTAGTCGTACACGGCGGCCAAGCCGTCGTAGATTTCGGAGGAGGGAAACACGAAACCATATTCCTTGGCGTGCGACACGATTTCGGCCAGGGTGCCTTCGGCCGTGTTGGCGGCAGTTTTCTGCGGGGCGTTGCTCATATTCAGGTACTGAGGTACAGGAGAAGAGGGCAAAAGTAGCAGAAACCACGGGAGCCGCGGCAGAAAGCAGCTCGGAAAAAGCCACTAATTCGCAGCCAGTAGCCAGGCTGAGGTCTTCTACTTCAACAGATTAGCCCGACGCCCAACCCCAAATCGGTTCCTGCGTTAAGCGCATGCAAACGGGCAATACCCAACTTTGGCGTAACAATTTCATAATCTTGCCCCGCTTAAAGGTCCCTCTACCTTTGGAGTGATGAAAACCGATTTCCCATTAATTCCCCTTTTATGTTTGGCTTAGAGCCTCATGTGCTTTTGCTGCTAATAGCCTGTCTGGTAGCAGCTTGCGCCTTCGAATTCGTTAACGGTTTCCACGATACGGCCAACGCCGTGGCTACCGTCATTTACACCAATGCCCTGCGGCCCTGGGTAGCGGTAGTGTGGTCGGCCTTCTGGAATTTCATCGGGGTATTCTCCGGCGGTATTGCCGTAGCCATGGGTATCGTCTACCTGCTGCCCGTCGAAAGCTTGGTTGACCAGAACGTGTACCACGGCATTGCCATGGTGGGCGCCCTCATTATCGGGGCCATCATCTGGAACGTGGGCACCTGGTACTACGGCCTGCCCTCATCTTCCTCGCACGCCCTGATTGGCTCGATCCTGGGCGTGGGCATCGCCTTTAGCTTCCTGCCCGAATCGTCGAACGCAGCCGTAAACTGGGGCAAAGCCGGCGAAACCGGTATTGCGCTGCTGGTAGGCCCGCTGTTCGGCTTCTCGTTGACCATCATCATGATGTTTCTGCTCAAGCGCTTTGTGAAGACCAAATCCATCTTCCGGGAGCCCCACAAGCGCAAGCCCCCACCCGTCTGGATTCGCCTGATCCTGATTGCGACCTGCACGCTGGTAAGCTTCTTCCATGGCTCCAACGACGGACAGAAAGGCGTGGGCCTGATTATGTTGATTCTCATTGGCGTCGTGCCCAGCTACTTCGCCCTCGACCACACCAAGAACCCGCTTGACATGCGCGACTCCCTGGTCAAGATCGAGCAGGTGATGAGCAAGGTAAATCCCGCCGAGTTGAGCCCCGCTGACCAGAAAGCCCTGGCCGAAATCAAAGCCCAGACCGATGGCCTGGATGCCATCTTCGCCGGCAAAACCAGCGTGCAACAGCTGCCTACGGAAGACCGTTTCAAAATCCGCAAGGGCATCCTGCTGACGGCCAACCGCGCCAAGGCCCTGCTCGGCAGCGACAAGGTGAGCCTGAGCACCGCCGACCGTGCCACCTACGACGAGGCTATCAAGAACATGAAGAACTTTACCGACTACGCACCCTCCTGGGTGCTGCTCATCGTGTCGCTGTCGTTGGCCTGCGGCACCATGATCGGCTGGCAGCGCATCGTGAAAACCATTGGGGAGCGTATCGGTAAGGAGCACCTGACCTACGCCCAGGGCGCTTCCTCCGAGCTGGTAGCCGCCACCATGATTGGCGTTTCGACGGCCTATGGCTTGCCCTCTTCTACCACCCACGTACTGTCGTCGGCCATTGCCGGCTCCATGGTGGCCAACCGGGGCATCAAGAATCTGAACCCCCAGATGGTGCGTAATATTGCCCTGGCCTGGGTCCTGACCCTGCCGGTAACCATGTTTCTCTCGGGCGGCTTGTTTCTGCTGTTCCGCGCTCTTATCTAACGCCGAGCTTTCCTTGAATCATACAAAAAAAGCCGACCCATTGCGGGTCGGCTTTTTTATTGTCCGAAGTTTTTGTAAGGGCCATGCCAAATAGCGGAAGTAGCCCGATTCGGTGACTTTATCCGCTAAAACCCCGGGTTATTAGGCACTTATCAACTTATCCACAGGCAAAAGCCATAATTTTGTGGATAACTCAGATTTAGGCAGGCCACTGAACGTCAAGGTCATCACTGATAAAGACGCCGAAGTTGACGAACTGCAACTGGTCCTCATCAAAGTAAAGGTCAATCATTTCCTTTTCGTAGGAGAGGCGGGTTTCGCCGGTATCCATGCGCTCCACTTCCGTCGACTCGAGGCCGTTCTGGCGCATCAGCTCCTGAATCTCGTCCACGGACTTGCCGTGAATCGGCTGGCCGAAAATACGCAGGCCGGGGTGGTCAGTTTCGATGCAACTCAGGCGGAAGTCGTCTTCCCGGTCGAAGTACAGGGAGTAGCCTTCCTCCAGGTAGTTCCAGGCCTGGTGCTCAAACTCGTCGTCGTCTTCCGACTCTTCGATTTCCTCAGGCTCGCCCATCAGGGCCCGCACCTCATCCTGGGTGGCGCCGAATTTCAGCGGGCCCATGCCGGTGCCCAGCACGATTTCGTTTTCTTCCGTGCTGCTGTGTTGTGGTTGGGAGGTCTGCATAGCTGATTTGGTTCGGTGGTTGGTTGGGAATTCGGTTCAGAATCTGAATTCAGGTTTAAAGGTAGGTATTCAAGACTCACTTGCCGTAGCGGGCCTCAAATTCGGCCCGCTGCCGCACGTAGTCGGGGTGCACCTTGGCCTCGTCCCACTTGGCCTTGAAAATGGCCGCAGCGGCCGCCTTTTCGGGGTCCTCAGGCGAGCGGGGCAGCTCGGCCCGGCCGTGGGCCCCGCTTTGCCCCTTCTTGTCGTCGGGCACGGGTCCGTCGTACTTCTTGCCGCCGCGGTGGTTGGCGTAGCGCCGGGCCCGAGTGAAGCCCATCTGAATAAACTTGCGGGCCATGTCGGCCCCCACGAAGTCATCGGCTTCCAGATAGTCGAGAAACAGCCGGTAGATCTGCTCCGACGACTCCCGGGCCACGTCGGGCGTGCGAAAGCGCCAGTGCGGCAGAATCTCCGACTTGTAGGGCTCGACCAGCAGTACGCCCTGCTCACCCTTGCCCACGCGGTAGAGCTCGGGGTGCCGACGAAAGTCGGTGGCCTTAAAGTCGAGCATATAATCGAAGGGCATGGCAGGAGCGGGGCGGGTGGGAGACTGTATACGCGCAAATGCCCCGGCCCGGCCAGCCCCAGCACTTTTCCACAAGGCAGCATGTGGAAAAGTGCATAACTCCCTGCTGTTATCTGGCTGCCTATCAACGGTTTTCTGCGGCAAAAGCCCCGGCCCAATGCAAGAGGAACCAGGCTTTCCTCCACCGTAGGAAAAGTAGCCGGCCGGGCAGCGGCAAACCGGCCCTTACACCAGCAGACAGGGGAGTGGTACCGCCCAACGCCGGGTTGGTGTAACGCATTGCGGGAGCCCGCCGAATTGCCCTACGTTTGACCTACCCGCTACTGCAGCCTAAGCCCGGTGCTTTTGTCCCGGCTCTGTGCCTGATGTGGCGCCCGGCCAGCTGCTGGATAAAGCCGGCGTATCGGCCGTCGGCAAGTTGGGCGCAACCGAGCAGCGGATCTGCCGGCGGCCTGTTCCTGACAAGCCAACCCGACTTTTCTTTTTTTGAAAGCCGGCCGAGCTTATCCACAGGGTTAATAACTTTTGAAAAGAATTTATTTAAAAGATCTTTTTAATCCCCACTCGTTAGGGGTGTTCATAAGTGGATAAGAAAATATAGTTATACACAGGGCTGATAACTTGTGTACAAGATGGGGTTTATGCACCGTCTATCAACAGGGTGTGTGGATAGTAAACTTGTTGTTTTCAGTTACTTGCGTCTATTATTCACAATCAACAGCGTTATCCACGAATCCACAATTCACATGTTCCGATGGATGTGGATTAGGGTATTTTCCGGGGAAAGTTATCCACCCTTATCCACGCTCCCGGTGTGGATATCGGCCTCTGTGCTGGCTGCCGCGCGGGCAAAAAAACTTATCCGCAACTTCTCCACGGGTTATCCCCACGTTTCCCCAGCATTATCCACAGATTACTGCCTACATAGGCAAAGCGCTAGGTATGGCTGTGGAAAAAAATGTGGAAAGCACGTAGTCGGCTGATTCTGAAAGCCCCTAATGTGGATAGCTCATTTCCGGGTCTTTGTGGGCTCCGCTCAGCAATCCGCACAGCCGACAGCGGCCTTCTGCACCCCTAGCGTTATTCTGCCCGGCGCGCGGCTCCTAAGCCCGCTGCGTACGGCAGCCGCAAGTGGGCAGCCGCCGGCTGCGTCGGGAGCTATAAGCTGTAATAAGATGCTCCCGGTGAAAGTGAGTGGGACAAGGCCAAACGCACTACGGCCCCGAACGCAGAAAGCATCCGGGGCCGTAGGTAACCGTGCGCTGTGCAGGGCCGCTTTAGAAAGCCAGCTTCACGTCTTCAATCTCCCAGTTGGCCCGCACCTGAATGGGCTGGGGCGCCAGGTAGACCGGCTCGGCGGGCAGAATGAACTTAGGGTCGCCGCCGCGCCAGGTGCCGTTGGCATCAGCATCGATAAGCACACGCAGGCGGTAGGTGCCTGGGGCCAGGTTGTCGAAGCGGAACGTATTGCGCGGGTTTTCCAGGGCGCCGGCTACCTGCCCGTTCTGGTCGAGCAGCTGCAGCTGGAAGCTGGTGTACTTGGTCTGAATCGTGCCCGCCACACTGCCCACCGGCGACTGTTCCGTCACGAGCAGGCGGAGGGGCTTCAGGCCCAGGCGCTGCCCGGCAATAGACGTAACGGCCGTGGAGTCCAGCGTCAGAGTTACCGACTTCTTGGCTTTGGTATTCAGATTTATCGTCAGTAGTGTCCGGTCGGGGCTCAGAGTAGCTTCCTGCGGCACCCGAATGGGCTTGCGGGTAGTCGAGTCTTCGAGCAGCGTGCCGATGGGCTGCCTGGGAAACGCCCGCAAGGGCTCTACAAACTGAAACTTGACCTGGCCCTGCCGGTACACCTCGCGCGAACCGCCCACGATGCTGTAGCCCGCCGTGCGCCGGGCGCCGGGCGCAATTGTGCCCGGAAACTTCACGTTGATGGTGTCGCGGCCGGTGTTGCCCACGCTGTCGGTGGCGGCCAGCACGTAGCGGCCCTCAGGCAAAGCGGCAGTCCGGAACAGCGTTACGCTCCGGCCCCGGTCGCCGAGCAGCAGGGCTTCGTTGAGCGGGTCAGGGGCAGTAGCGCCGGCGGCCGGAGCTGGGGCACCCACGGCCGAGAGGCGGGCCTGGCGCAGACCTTCCCCAAAGGAAATCTTAAACTGCGTGGGGCTGCCTTGCTGGCTGGAAATAATGGGCCGGCGGGCGTCGGGGCGCACCAGCACTAGGCGCAGCGAGTCGAGGCCGGGCCGCACGGTAATGGGCTCGGGCAGGTAGGCAATCTGCTCCCCTTCCTCGTAGCGCCCACTGTTGTTTTTGTCGGACAGGGCAAACAGCCGGTAGCGCCCTACTTTCAGGCTCTGCAGGGCAAAAGCGCCCGACTTATCGGTGCGGTTCAGGTAGTAGGGCTTGCTGCGGCGAATGTTGGCCGTATCGGCTTCCGGAAAGAGCATCACGGCTACTTCTCCGGCCGGGGCGCCGCTGAGCAGCTGCGTCACGGTGCCACGCACCGAGCCCGAGTCGAGGCGGGTGCCGGTACTGAAGGTGACCTGCACGTTCTGGGCGGGCAGGTTTTCGGTGATGTCGGTAACGGCCTCGCGGAAGTTGAAGGTGTAGGTGGTGTTGGGCTGAAACGGCTTGTCGAACACCAGGGAAATGGCCGTGCGCTCCTCCTTGATTTTGTATTCGTCGCCGTCGCCCAGCACGGGGGCCACAATCAGGTTTTTGCTCAGGTCCTTGAGCTGCACGCCTTCCGAAAACTCCAGGCGCACGGTCTGCTGGGTCACGTTCACGGCCCCGTTCTTGGGCGAGGTGCCCGTCAGCTTGGGTGGCGTCACGTCGCGCGGCCCTCCCTCGGGAGAGCTGATGGAAGCGCACCCGGCCAGAGCGGCCGCGCCGGAAAGCAGGAAAAGCAGATTAGCGCGAGCGGACATTATACAGCAGAAGCGTGGTGACGGTAAGGAGAGCAATGGCGAAGACAATACGAATGCTGGTTTTGCGCGTGGGCTTCTCGTCTTCAGCCAGCACTACCGCGGGCATATCGGCCACGACCGAGTCGGGCCTGAGGGCCTTGCGGCTGGTGTCGGGTGGCAGAAGCGGCCGGGGTGCCGACACCGAAACCGTTGGCCCTGAAGTGGCTAGCCCCTCCCCTGCCCTACCGGCCCGGGCGCCGGCCGCCCCGAGCATCATTCCACCCAGCAAGAGCAGCATGGCGGCACGCATGGCTTTAGCGCTTACGGGCCACGTAGATAACGCTCGAATACAGGCCTTCGTGTTCTTCGGCGTACTTATTGGACTTGTAGCCGGCCTTGAGCACGTTCATCAGCCCGCCGCCCCGCTCGGCCCGGTGCTTTTCGCTGAGCATGCTCACGTAATAGGCATCCAGGGGCATGGGCAGAGTTTCGGGCACCGTGAGCTTGTGCTTTTTGAGCAGCAGCTTCATGGTTTTGGGGCTGAAATGATAGAGGTGGCGCGGCACATCATAGGCGGCCCAGTCCTGTCGGTAGTGCTGGGCATCGAGGCTGTCCACGTTGGGCACGGCAATGATGAGCACGCCGTCCTGCTTGAGCAGGCGCACGAGCTGCTGCAGCGTCTCGTTCAGGTTGTGTACATGTTCGAGCACATGCCAGAGGGTAATGGCGTCGAACGAGCCGGTTTCAAACTGAACCAGGCTTTCGTTGCCGATGGGCTGGCCTACCCGCTCGGTGGCTTCCTGCTGGGCGCGGGCGTTAGGTTCCACGCCGGCTACCTGCCAGCCATTGGAGCGGGCAGTGGCCAGAAAGTGGCCGGTGCCGCAGCCGTAATCCAGCAGCTTGCCCTTGCGCGGGGCTAGCTTATTGACCAAAGCCACCTTGCGGCGCATGGTAAAAAACCGGGCGACTTTGTAGGCCTGGTTGATGACGCCGGTGGCCGTGCTGTTGTGCGAAACGTAGTCGTCCGACTCGTAGTAGCGCCCGATGGCCTCGATGCCGGGGCGCGGGTTGGTAAACTGGAAAGTGCAGCCCAGGCACTGCACGATGGCAAAACTTTCCTTGCTCACCGACTTGTCTTCTACCACCAGCTTGTTGCGGAACTCGGTTTTGCCGCAGACCGGGCAGGATTCTAATCGTTCGTAGGACACGCTTTTTTGAATTAAGAAGTAAGAGCTCAGAGCTCCGAACTCGGAAGCCAGTCGGAGCGCCAGGGGCATTTCCGCATCTAACTTCTCAGCTCGGAGCTCTGAGTTCTCAATTATCGGCCAAGGTACACCATCAGCACCGAAACGTCGGCCGGCGACACGCCGCTGATGCGGGCGGCCTGGCCCAGAGTTTCGGGCTGCACCTTGAGCAGCTTTTCCCGGGCCTCGTGCGAGAGGGCCGGCATCTGCTTATAGTCGAGGCGGCCCTGAATCACGAAGTTTTCCAGCTCGGCCACCCGGGCGGCCTGCTGGTTTTCCTTCTCGATGTAGGACTCATACTTAATGGCAATAATGGCCTGCTCCAGGCTGTCGGGCTGGTACTGGCCCAGGGCCAAGGTCAGAGCCGGCAAGGTGCGCGTCAGGTGCTCCAGCTCCAGGTTGGGGCGCCGCAGCAGGTTCACGGCCCGGGTCCGCTCGTGCAGCGTGGCCGAGCCCAGCTCCTCCAGCAGGCCGTTGATTTCGGCGGGCTCGATGGCGAAGTTTTTCAGCAGCTTCACCACTTCAGCAGTTTCCTGCTGCTTGCGCTGCACCCGCTCCATGCGCTCATCCGAGGCCAGCCCCAGGGCGTGGCCCAGCGGCGTGAGGCGCAGGTCAGCGTTGTCCTGGCGCAGCAGAATGCGGTACTCGGCCCGGCTCGTAAACATGCGGTAGGGCTCGTCGGTGCCTTTGTTCACCAGATCGTCGATGAGCACGCCGATGTAGGCCTCACTGCGCTTGAGGATGAACGGCTCCCGGCCGTGCACCTTGTTGTGGGCGTTGATACCGGCCATCAAGCCCTGGCAGGCCGCTTCCTCGTAGCCCGTGGTGCCGTTGATCTGGCCCGCGAAGTAAAGATTCTTTACCCGCTTGGTTTCCAGCGTCAGGCTGAGCTGGGTGGGCGGGAAGAAGTCGTACTCGATGGCGTAGCCGGGGCGGAACATCTTGGCATTCTCGAAGCCCGCAATCTTGCGCAGGGCGCGGTACTGCACGTCTTCGGGCAAAGAACTGCTGAAGCCGTTGATGTACATTTCGACGGTGCTGCTGCCTTCGGGCTCCACAAAAATCTGGTGGCGGTCCTTGTCGGCGAAGCGGTTGATTTTGTCCTCCACGCTCGGGCAGTAGCGCGGCCCCAGGCCCTTGATGCGGCCCTGGAACATCGGCGACTTCTCGAACCCCTCGCGCAGAATGTCGTGCACCTCCTGGTTGGTGTAGGTGATGTAGCACGGGCGCTGCTTGAGAAGCGCGGGCGTGTCGAGGTAGCTGAATTTGCTGGGAGTTTCGTCGCCGGCCTGCTCTTCCATTTTAGAGTAGTCCAAGCTGCGGCCGTCCACGCGGGGCGGGGTGCCGGTTTTCATGCGGCCCGTCTCGAAGCCCAGCTCCAGGAGCTGCTCGGTGATGCCAGTGCTTTTCTTCTCGGCGGCGCGGCCCCCGCCGAAGTTTTTCTCACCGATGTGAATCAGGCCGTTCAGGAAAGTGCCGTTGGTGAGCACCACCGACTTGCCCCGGAACTCGATGCCGAGCTGGGTTTTGACGCCCACCACCGTGTCGTTTTCCACCACGACGCCGGTCACCGATTCCTGCCAGAAGTCTACGTTCGGGTTTTGCTCCAGGGTGTTGCGCCACTCCTCGGCAAAGCGCATCCGGTCACTCTGGGCTCGGGGGCTCCACATGGCGGGGCCTTTCGAGCGGTTCAGCATCCGGAACTGAATCATGGTTTTGTCGGTGATGATGCCCGACTGCCCGCCCAGCGCATCCACTTCGCGCACGATCTGGCCCTTGGCCACCCCACCCATGGCCGGATTGCACGACATCTGGGCAATGGTGTTCATGTTCATCGTGACCAGCAGGACCTTGGAGCCCAGGTTGGCGGCTGCGGCGGCAGCTTCGCAACCAGCGTGGCCGGCACCTACTACAATAACATCGTATTCTTCCTGCTGGAACATGGCAGTGGGGATTGAAGGCTAAGGACTGTTCGGATGAACAGCGCAAAAGGGCGTTTCGTGCCGTAGGCGGTAAAACAGAAAAACCGCCTCCGCTTCAAGTGAAACAGCGGGCGGTTCTTTAGCTTCGGGCTTGGCAGCCTAACGCAACGTGCTCAGAACGTGGGCAAAGATAGGTAGTAATCCTGTTTTTTACGTGGTGCCTTGTTTTCTACGCGTCGTACCGTCCGGTGTCCTCCTGCTGCCATCCGGCCAGCAGCTCAGCCGATTGGCGGCCAACTTCCTCCCGCGAGTAGGGCAGCCAGCACCGGTTCAGGCAGTCGAATACTTCCGTGGCGGCCGGGCAGGGAAACAGCTTGTAATCGAACTTGGGGTAGTTGTGGGCCAGGTAGCCGGGGTAATAGTAGGCATACTGCTGGCGGCGGGCGTGGTCGAGCTTGAGCAGCATCAGGTACTTGCCCAGGCTGTATTTGCGGTAGTCGGGGTGGTAGAAGTTCATGATGCCGGCCATGCTCCGGGCCCCGCTGTCGAAAATGCCGGCCGCAATCAGCCGGGCGCCGTCCCGCACTTCCACCACGCCGGTATCAAACACGTTGTGCGTCGCCCCGGCCAGCAGAAACGACTCCACGGTGGGCGGCGCGTCGAAGGTGATGGAGCGACGGTAGTCGGCATACAGGGCTTCCAGCTCAGCCGTGAGCCGGAATTGGCGCAGCACAACCGAGAACCGCTCGTTGAGGCGCTGCAGGCGGCGCTGTTCGGGCCCATACTGCACATCGGCCAGCACCAGGCGTAGCCAGTGCACGGAGTAGAGGCCATCCTCTACCGGCAGAAAGCGGCAGGTAAACAGGTCCTGGTGCATGCGGTAGTAGCCCTGACTCAGGTAAAAATCCAGCGCCTGGCCGGGAATAGCAAGAATGGGCGAAGAGTTGGCCGACATGAAACACGGAATTAAGACATCCTGCTAAACGGGGCCAAGTACGGCATGGCCACCATCTGCGCCGAGGTATCCTTTTACTAATAAACAAAAAACGCCCGCAGGTCTGCGGGCGTTTTCGTTAAAATCAGTTTTGATATCGACCAATTACCGCTTTAGAAGGTGCGCAAAGACAGGCAGTAATCTTCTTTCTTGCGCATGGCCGTCTGGCTCAGCAGGTCTTTGTCGGCGTAGCCCAGCAGGTGCAGCACCCCGTGAATCATCACCCGGTGCAGCTCGTCGTGGAACGTGACGCCCAGTTGCTGAGCATTTTCCCGCACCCGCTCCACGCTGATGAAGATGTCGCCCTCGATGATGTCGGCGTCGTCGGCATTGTCGAAGGTGATGACGTCGGTATACGTATCGTGGTCGAGGTACTCGACGTTGACGCGGTGCAGGTACTCGTCGGAACAGAAAATATAGGTCAGCTGCACGATTTTATGCTCGTGCACCTGGGCAATACGCTCAATCCATGAGGTCAGGGCCTCGGCCTCGGCCAATTCGAAGTCCACGTCCTCGACGAGAAACTCGATACCGTCGGACTCGTGCGAGTCTTCGGGCAGGCCCATATTCATTTCATCTTCCGTTCCGGGAGGGTGCTGGTTCATGCCGCGTTTTCGGTGGAAACGGTATCGGTTTCGGAAGATTCGTCGGTTTCGGCCGGTGACAGCATAAAGGTGAGCTGTACGTTGCGGCCGTCCTTGGTGAACTCTACCTCATCGGCCAAGTGGCGAATGAGGAAGATGCCGCGGCCACCGGGGTTTTCCAGGTTTTCGGGCGCAGTAGGGTCGAGCAGGTCGGTGTAGTCGAAACCCTCCCCTTCGTCCTCTACCTCGAACTTCACGCGGTCCTTGTCGACATACAGCGACAAATACACGTTGCGGTCCTTGTCGAACTTATTGCCGTGGCGAATAGCATTGTTCACGGCCTCCGTGACGGCGACCATGATATTGCCATAGATATCATCCTCGATATGAAACGTATCCTTGGAGTTGTCGATAAAGCTTTCTACGACACGGATATTTTCTACGAGCGAAGGAATCTGAATTTTAACCTGTTTCATAGGTATGTAATGGGGAGCAGAGCGGTAAAATTAGCGGAACGCTATTTCATTTTCTGAAAATATTCACTTACCTCTCGCTGATAGTAGGGCGTGAGGGCCGGCGGAACGGTTCGTAACAGCTCTGTCTGCCTGTTTTTCTGCTGCTTATACTTTTCAAAAGCGGGCGGAAATACCGGCGGGCGGTTCTGGGCGGTCTGCGCTTCACGCTTGTCATCCTGGTCCCGCTCCCGAGCCGATTTCTCGACTTCCAGCAAACGGGTCATGATTTGACGCTGGCGCAAAATGGTTTGCTCCGTTAGCCGCTTGTTTACGAGGTCGGTTTCGGTTTGTTCCATTAATTTCTTCAATTCGCCAGTGCCGCCCGCACCGTTCTGGCCTTTGCCTTCTTTGCTGCCCTGCTGCAGTTTATCGAGCTCTTTGAGGGCTTCCCGGAGCATTTGCTGCTGGGCCGCGAGTTTGGCCAGGTCCTCGGACAAAGCCCGGCCGGTCTTGCCGCTCTGCTGCAGCTGCTGAATCTGCTGGTTGAGCTGCTGCTGCATCTTGCCCATCTGCCCGGCGCCGGGCGAGCTGCCTTTCTTCTTCTTTTTGCCGCCGGGCTTACCCCCGCTCTGCTGACTCTGCTGCCCCTCGCGCTGCTCCTGCTGCATCTGCTGCAGGGCGTCGTTGAGCATCAGGGCCAGGTTGTTCATGCTGGTCATGGCCAGCTGCTGGCTATTGGTGGCCCGCCCCACGTTGCGCTGCCGAATCTGGTTCAGGGACTCATCCATCTGTCCGTTCATCTCCCCTACTTCCCGGGTCACGAACGACTTGATCTGGAACACCTTCTTGGCCAGGGCATACAAGGAGTCCTGAATGATGGCCGCGTCGTCCTTGAGCTTGCGCTGGTTCTGGCCCAGCTGCACGAAGCGCGGGTCGGTCTGGTCGACGGAGCGGAACTGCTTCATCAGGTTTTCCTGGTCGAAGCTGAGCGTGATGAGGTTGTCGAGGATGTCGCGCAGGTCGTCGATGTTCTGCTGCTGCTGCTCGTCCTGGTCTTCCTCCTGCTGCTGCTTCATCTTCTGGGCCATCTGCTGCATCTTCTGGGCGGCCTGCTTCTGGCTCTGGCTGGCTTTCTTGTTCTGGTTTTTCGAAAGCTGCTCCTGGCTGTCCTGCTGCTGCTGGTCCACGTCTTGCTGGTCCTGCTTCATGTCGTCGGCGCCGTTCTGGTTGTCCAGCTGCTCGTCCATCTTCTTGAGCTCCTCCAGCTCCTTTTTCACCTCCTGGAACTCCTGCTGCTTTTCGGCCTGCTCCTGCTTAAGCTGCTCGTTTTTGGCTTTTTGTTCCTGGTTATTGGCTTTGTTGTCCGGGTCCTGCTTGTCGTTCTTCTCGGTTTGCTCGGCCAGCTTTTCCTGCTCCTGAGCCAGCTGCTCCAGCTTTTCGGTGGCCTGCTCCATCTTCTGCTCAAACTGCAGCTGCTTGAACATCTCCAGGGCGCGCTCCAACTCTTTCTGCAGGGTATTCTCCTTGTTTTCGAGCTGCTGCAGCATCTTCTGGAGCTGGGCGTCGGGTGTTTTCTGCTCATCCAGTAGCTTCTTCAGCTGGTCGTAGAGCTTCTTGGTTTCGGGGTCGAGCAACGAGTCCATCAGCTTCTTGAGCTCCTCGGCCTTCTCGCGCAGCTCCTCGCTTTTGGGGTCGAGCTGGTCCTGCTTCTGGGTCAGCTCCTCAAACATCTTCTTCATGTCGGCCAGCTGCTGATCCATCTGCTCCTTTTGCTGGAGCATGTCCTGGAGCTGCTTTTTGTCCTGGAAGTTGAGGTTGCGCTTAGTCTTGAGCTTGTCTTCGGTCTTGGCCATTTCCCGCTCCAGCTTCTTGGATTTCTCCGCCGCCTGGCTCAGCTGGTTCTGCACCGACTGCGACTGGGCGTTCATCTGCTCCCGCAGCTCTTTCGTGGAGGGCAGTTTGAATTCCGCCGCCCGCGTGCGGGCCGACTTGGGGCCGTGCACCCCATCGTTGTCCCACACCTGCAGGTAGTATTCCACCCGGTCGCCGGGCTTCAGGCTAAGCGCGGCCAAATCCCACTGGTAGGCATAGCTCTGGTTGGGGCCATTCTGCAGGGCAATGGCGCGGGCCTTGTAGTTGCCGTTAGCTCCGCTGTCCTGACGGTTGGGGCGGGCTTTCGAGGTCACGCGGTAGTAAAGCTGCAGGCGGCTCAGGCCGTAATCATCCCGCACTGAGCCGCCCAGGGCCAGATAGCGCAACGAGGTAGTATCGGCGAAGCTTTCGACTGTAATTTCCGGCACGAGGTCCGGAATGGCCGTTATCTGGTACTGAATTGGGTCCCGGTTCAGGCTGGCGGCATTGCGCAGGCGCACGGCGTATTCCTGGCTTTTCAGGATGCGGCGCGAGGTTTCAAACCCTTCGCCCGACTCGGTGGCCGTCACGGTTTCGTTGGGGTTGGTAAAGAGCAGCTGCAGCTCGTCGGTGGCGGCGGTGCTGAACTCCCAGCGCACGGTGCTGCCCTCGGGCACGGTCAGATTGCCGGTGTTGCGGATGGTTTCGGCGGGCTTCCCGATGTAGGTCGGGTAGGTGACGTGCACGGCAAAGTCGCGCAGGTTGGGCCGCTCGCGCACCAGCAGGTCGTAGTCGTCGGAGGTGAAACCGGCGGCGGCCAGCTGGAACTCCACGTCGCGCTGCAGCTGCTTGAACTCGTAGGTGTACGTGTTGCTGCTTTGCTTAGTCAGGTGCCGCTCCCGGCCGCCGTATACGATGTTGATTTCGTTGGGCAGGGCCTCGCCTTCCACCGTTACGGCCAGCTCGTAGCTTTCCCCCTTGAAAGCTTTCAGATCCTTGTTCTCGACGATAAACCTAAACGGCGCGGGCGGCGAGTAGGCGCGGTCGAAGTGGAAAATCCGGTCGGTGCCCTGCACGAACAGAGCCGGGTATACCAGCAGCAGGAGCAGCATGGTGCTGGCGGGCACGGCCACGTATTTCCACAGCGGCCGGCTCTGGTTCTTGATGTTGATGCCCTGCGAAAACTCCAGGCCGGTGAGCTGGCCGGCGCGCTGCTCCAGGCTGGCGGCAATCAGCTCATTTTCCCGGGCCTGACCCTGCAGCTGCAACGCGTTGAGTAGCTTGTCCTGCACCTGGGGGAATAATTCGCCCACGCGCTGGGCGGCCTGCTCGTCACTGAGCAGGCGCCGCAGGTTGGTAAGGGCCGCTAGGGGTTGCCAGATCCAGCGCCCGAAGGCGTAGGCGGTGAGGGCCAGGAAGCCAAAGAGCAGCCCGCCCCGCACCCAGGTGGGCAGGTAGAGGAAATATTCCAGGGTGTTGAACACCAAGAACAGCGTCAGCAGCAACCCGCCCGCCACCAGGGCGCCGCGCACCAGCAGGTTCAGGTAGAACTTCCGCTTAAAGGCATCCAGTTGCGCCAGGACCTGCTCCAGGGCCGGCGCATTCGTAGTCGTTACAGGCACAGATTCTTTCTCCAATAACTAAAAGAGCCCAGTGCGGACCCCTCGGAAAGATACGCAATATAGCCGCGGAGGCTGCATGCAGCCCCGCTTGCCTGAACGACAACAGCGCAAGGGTAAATTGTTCCGTAGCAGGCCGAACAGTCGTCGGGAGAATAGGGCTAACCTGTGAGACTGCCGGAACCAGGTACCGGCAGTTTTCGGGCTGCCCCTAGAAACCTGGGCCGGGGCGACCCAGGTTTCTAGGGGTGCCCACTACGAGTGTAGCGGGCCGCCCTGAGTTTCTCGGATAACCTAAAACACTTGTTCTGGAGCACCTTGAGTTTCTCGGGTGCCCCACCATACTTGTCCCGGAGCATCTGAGAAAGGTAAGATGGTGCGGCACAGGTGTAGTGGTCTACCCTACGTTTCTCGGGTGGCCCACTACACCTGTGCCGCACCATCCCATATTTCCCGGAACACTGAAATACTACTATAGTCCGGGCCAGTCAGCACTTTTGAACGGCGTAGAGACGCGTATTCGCGTCTCAATCGTTGCTGAGGTTGTTTATTGCAACGATTATCGTTCAGCGACGAGACGCAGGTATGCGTCTCTACACCGTTCTATGAAGTAAAAAGCCCGGCTCCAAACTGGAACCGGGCTTTCGTGCGGAAAGGGAAAGCAGCTACTCGGCTTTCTCCTTCACTTTCGTGCTGTTGTCGTCTTTCTTCTGCTTGCGCTTGGCTTTGCGGCCGTCCTCATCCTTGGTCTTGGACTTGGCCTTTTTCACATCTTTGCCATCGGCCGCGGCCGCGGGCACGGCCGTGACGGTATTGGCGGCCGGCACGTTGGGCGTGAGGCGGTTGCCCTCGGCGTCCATTTCCACGATGTCGTAGCCCAGGGTGGTGATGCCGGGGTACACCTTGTTCCGGTCGCCGACCACCACGATGTACATATTATCGGCGGGCAGGTACTTGGTGGCAATGGCCTGCACGTCTTCCTTGCGGAGCTTGGCCAGAATGGCATTCTGCTGTTGCACGAAGTCGGGGGTGAGGTCGTATTCGAGCAGGCGGGCCAGGAAAGCGGCTTTCTGCTGGCCGGTTTCATACTTCAGCGCGTCGCTCTGGCCCACGGAGGTTTTGAGCAGCTGCAGCTCATCGTCGCTGATGCCGGTGGTGAAGCCCTTAATTTCCTTGCCAAACTCGGTCAGGGAAGCCGTGGTGGCATCGGCCCGCACGCCGGCCTGGGCCGTAAACGGACCCACGTAGCGCGTGCCCCGGAAGCTAGAGTAGGCCCCGTAGGTGTAGCCTTTTTCCTCGCGCAGGTTGTGGTTGATGCGGCTGGCAAACGAGCCGCCCAGCAGGTAGTTGGCCAAGTAGGCCCGGTAGTACTCGCCGGTAGCGTCGTAGGGCAGGGCCAGGTAGCCAATACGAATTTCCGACTGGGCCGCATCGGGCTTGTTGACGAAGTAGATGCGGGTTTTGTCGGGCTGCTTGCCGGGGTTGCCGGCGGGCAGGGTCAGGCCCTTGCGGCCCCAGTTTTTGAGGAAGCCCAGCTTGCCCACTACATCCTTCTGGTCCACGTCGCCCACGATTACCAAGTGCGACAAATCGGGGCCGTAATATTGCTGGTAAAACTGCTTCACGTCGTCGAGCGTGAGGCTTTGCACCGTGCTGGCCGTACCCATGACGGGCACGCTCATGATGTCGCCGGGGCCGTAGAGCAGGGCATTATAGGTTTTATCGGCAATGACCGTGGGCTGGGTGCTCTGGTTGGCAATGGCTTCCAGGGTCTGCTTTTTGAGGCGGGCAAAGTCGGCGGCATCGAAGCGGGGGCGCAGTAGCCGCTCTTCCAGCAAGGCCAGGGTAGCGGGCAGGTTCTTGGTCAGGCTCTGCACGCTCACGGTGGTATTGTCGGGGCCGGGCGTCACGGTAATCGAGCTACCCAGGCGGTCCAGGGCGTCAGAAAGCTGCTCACTGGTGTATTTCTGGCTGCCTTCGTTCAGCAGGGAGGCCGTCAGGGCCGCCACGCCGGCTTTGCCGGGGTTTAGTTGCTCGAGGCGGTGGCCGCCCCGGATGGTGAGCAGCATATTCACCGTGGGTACTTCCGTCGAGCGGCTACCCATCACGCGCAGGCCGTTCTGAAACTGTTCCTGCCACAGGGCGGGCACTTTCACCACGGGGTTGGCACCGGCGCCGGGCAGTTTGCTCCGGTCGAAGCTGTCCTTGGCCTTCACGTAGGTCAGGCCTTTGTACTCGTCGGCCGGGGCTTTGTAGGCTTCTTTGGTAACGGTGAAGTTGTCGGGCTTGGCCGGCGCGGTGGGCGCCGCCTTGGGCAGCACGCTCAGCACCACGGCCTTCTTGCCTTTGATGTATTGGGTGTACACGCGCTGCACATCGGCCTTGGTCAGGGCCCGCAGGCGCTGCAGCTCCACGGTAATGAAATTCGGGTTGCCGGTGTAAATCTGGTTAGCTGCCAATCGGCTCACCTTGCCGCTCACACTGCTCAGGCTGCTCACCAGGTCGGCTTCGCGGCTGGCTTTGAAGCGCTGCAGGTCCTCGTCTTTCACGCCCCGGCGCTCGAACTCGGCCAGACTCTGGCGCACCCGGTATTCGAGGCTGTCGAGGCCCTTGCCGGGGAAAGCCCGGGCCGACAGGGTGAATTCGCCGCTCAGCTCGGAGGTGGGGTGGTAGGCCTGGGCCCCAATGGCTTTCTGGGGCTTGGTCAGGTTCTGGTAGAGCAGCGAGTTTTTGCCGCCCCCAATGATTTCGGCCAGCGCATCCAGGGCCGTTTCGTCGGGGTGGTTCTGGGGCACGGTCGGAAACACCATCTGCAGCAGCGGGAAACGCACGTTGTCCTGGTAGCTCACGTAGCGGTCCTGGGTGAGCTTGGGAGCCGGCAGCTTCATGTTCTGCACGGCCGGCCCGCGGTTAATGCTGCCGAAGTACTTCTCGGCCATGGCCACTACATCGGCCGGCTTCACGTCGCCGCCCACCGTCAGGGTAGCGTTGTTGGGGCCGTACCAGCGCAGGAAAAACTGTTTCAGGTCGTTTACGTCGGAGCGGTCCAGGTCTTCGAGGTAGCCGATGGTCAGCCAGCTGTAGGGGTGGCCGTAGGGGTAGAGCGTCTTGGAAGTATACTCGCTTACCAGGCCGTAGGGACGGTTGTCGTAGTTCTGGCCCCGCTCGTTTTTCACGGTGGCCCGCTGCACCTCAAAGCGCTTCTGCGTCACGGCATCCAGCAAAAAGCCCATGCGGTCGGCTTCCAGCCACAGGGCCCGCTCCAGTTGGTTGCTCGGAATGGTTTCGTAGTAGTTGGTTCGGTCGCGGTTGGTGCTGCCGTTGTTGGTGCCGCCCGCCCCGATGATGACTTTGTCGAACATGCCCTGAGGGGCGTGGTCGGAGCCCTCGAACATCATGTGCTCGAAGAAGTGGGCAAAGCCTGACTTGCCGATCTGCTCCCGGGCCGAGCCTACGTGGTAGGTCACATCCACGTGTACCAGCGGGTCGGAGTGGTCTTCGGTCACGATGAGCGTCAGGCCGTTGGCCAGCACGTACTTCTCGTAGGGAATCACCAGCTCGCCGGGCTTGCGGGTTACTTTCTCGACGAGGCGGGTGCCGCTGGCGGTGGCAGCAGCAGCGGCCGGGGCCGGCTTTTTCTGTTGGGCCAGAGCTGGGGTCGTGCTCAGGAAGGCACCCAGGCCCAGCAGCAATAAGGAGTGTTTGCGCATAGAAAGGAGAAAATCGGGAAGGAAGCGGGAAGGTAAGGGGTTAAAAGACAATCCCGCAACGCAGCATGTTGCGCGCTTATGCGTCCTGAACGGGCAAAGCGGGCCGGTAAGTTCGCCTGGCTTGGCTACCGGCACACGCACCAAAGAAAACATTCGCTGTGCCCTTGCTTGTTACCTGGCTGCTGCCCTCTCCTTTTTCGCCTGTTCCGTGTCTATACCTACTGCCGAGCTTGAGTACCTGCGCCTGTCGTACCGGCCCGACCTGCACATTCTGTTCATGCGCTGGACGCGGCTGGTAACTTCTGCCGAGCACCGGGCGGGCTACCAGGCCGCGCTGGACTTTGCCCAGCCCCACCAGGCCGGCTACTGGCTGGTAGATCTGCGCACGCGCGGCCTGGCCGAAGCCGAGGACTTCACCTGGATTATCACCGATTTCCGGCAGCAGATGCAGCAGACATTGCCCGGCGTAGCGTTCCGCGTTGCCTACCTGGTCACGCCCTACCAGCAGGAGCTGATTAATAGCCGGCTGCTGAGTCAGGAAGGCATGTTCCGGACGTTTATCGAGGAGCAAAGCGCGTATCAGTGGCTGGCAACGCCCCGGGCCGAGGCCAGCTAAGGAATGCCGGGCCCGACGCTCAGCCTTCCGCCCATCGGTAGCGGCGCTCCTTCCACAGAATCAGGCTGGGCCAGGCCGTGTAGGCCAGCACGGCCAGGGACATAGCCAGCAGGTAAACGTCGTAGAGCAGCAGCACGCCCAACGACTCACGGTGGCCGGCCTGGCGTAGCGTGATGGTCAGAAACAGCGTCTGGCACAGTACTTTGGCAGCGTATAGACTCACGATGAGCTCGATAGGCACTAGGCCCGGCCAGCCCAGCACCGTGTAGAAAAACCCGTAGGAGCTGAACAGCAGGCCCAGCTGCCAGGGCAGGCGCACGGTGCCCTTCATCCAGCGCTTACGCTGGTGCAGCAGGTGGCGCACCGTGGGCTGAGGCACCGATATACCCAGGGCCTTGGGCGTGATGATGTTGCGGTAGCCCCAGCCCTGCCGCACGATCTGCTCGAAAAGCTGCAAATCCTCGGTGATGCTGAAGGCCAGCGCCTCGTAGCCCCCGATGGATTCGTAGGCGGCCCGCGTCACGAGCATGTTGTTGCCGACGGCCGTGATGGGCAGGCCCAGATCGGTGAGCAGGCGGATGAGGTTGAGGCCAAACAGCCAGTCGAGGCCCTGCAACCGGCCAAACACATTGCCCCCGGCCGTAGTAATACCCGTCACGACGCCCACGCCCTCGGGCGCGGCGGCCAGCATCGTTTGCACCCAGTCGGGAGCCGGGGCCATGTCGGCGTCGGTGATGAGGAAGGTATCGGCGGTGGCGGCGCGGCTCAGGTGGGCCAGCACGTTGCTTTTGCCGCGGGCCGTGCCCAGCTTCTGGCGGATGGGCAACAGCCGGAACTGGGGCTTGTCGGCAATGAAGCGCTGCACCACGCCCATGGTATCGTCGGTGGAGGCATCGTCGCCGATGAGAATTTCGAGCTTGTCGGCCGGGTAGTTGAGCCGCGACAAAGCCCGCAGGCACCGCTCGATGTTGGCTTCCTCGTTGCGGGCGGCAATCAGAATGCTGACGCGGGGAAACGAGGTAAGCGCGGGCAGCACCGGCCGCGGCCACACCAGCAGCACTAAAACAAGGGCATAAATGCCAAAGAACACGCTGAAAAAGACGGTAGCAAACAGCATAGAGCAGCCGGTAGAATACGGTAAGAATGACCGGGCCGGCAACCATGCGGCAGCCCGAGCTATAGCCTATAGCATACGGCAGGCCGGGTAAGAAGCGTTGTGGCGAAAACTGCTGATTCTCAGCAATAGAAGTGCGTATTAATACGGGTAGCAGCCCGGCTTATCCACAAAAAAAGCCTCTCCCAGGAATGGAAGAGGCTTTTTTGCTCGAAAGATTCTCAGCGGCTACGTGCGCGGTATCGTCGCTACCGGCGTGTCGTAGCCCGGCGAATCCGTGATTTGCAGGCTCGGATGCACATCATCGTTGTCTTTCACCCACAGCGTAAACAGGCCGGCGGCTATCATCGAGGCTCCGCCCAGGGCAATGGTATTCAGTGTGTTGCCATTGAACAGGTGCATGGTGGCCCAGCCCAGGATGGTAGCGGCCACAATCTGGGGAATGACGATGAAGAAGTTGAACACGCCCATGTAGTAGCCCATTTTATTGGCGGGCAGCGAGCCGGCCAGAATGGCGTAGGGCATGCTCAGAATGCTGGCCCAGGCAATGCCCACCATGGCCATCGACACCATAATCAGGTCGGGGTTGGTGATGAGCTTGAGCGAGAGCAGGCCCAGGCCCCCGATCAGCAGGCAGAGCATGTGGGTGCGGCGGCGGCTGGTGCGGGCCGCAATCAGCGGAATCACGAAGGCGAAGATGGCCGCTACCCCGTTGCGCACCGACGAGGCCAGGCTGAGCCAGTCGGCACCGTCGTTGTACTGCTGCTGCACCCGCTTCAGCTCCGTCTGGTCGGCGGCGCTGGGCTGGGCGTGGGTCAGGTAGTAGCTGGCCAGGTTCAGGGTGAGAATCTTGTCGGGCTGGTCAGCCTGAAACTGATTGATTTCCCGGATGTCGCCCTGCAGGGAGCTGAGCTCCTTTTGGGCCTTGCCGTCGGTGGCGCGGGTGCTGGCCTCGGCAATAAACCCGGCCACGCGGTTGTAGAGCCCGGTATCCACCTTCATGTTGTAGATGTTGCTGGTCACGGCATTCGTGGAGTAAATCCACATCGAGAACAGGGCAAACCAGGTGAAGAACTGCACGATGGCCAGCTGCCGCATAGCCGTGGGCATCTTGAAAATGCCCATGAACGACTCCTTCAGGCCGTCCAGAATACCGACCTGCGCGTTTTCCCGGCGGAACTCCTCCATGTTTTCCGGCGGCGTTTCCTTGCTGGTGAATACGGTGTACATCACGGCCAGAATGAAGGCGACGCCCCCGGCATAGAACGACCATTTGACGGACGGCGGAATCTCGCCGCTCGGGGCCGTATTGCTCAGCTGAAACCAGTTGTTGAATATCCAGGGCAGGGCGGCGGCAATAACGGAGCCCACGCCGATGAAGAAGCTCTGCATGGCAAACCCGCGGGTGCGCTGCTCACTGGGCAGCTTGTCGCCGACGAAGGCCCGGAACGGCTCCATGCTGATGTTGATGCTGGCATCCAAAATCCAGAGCATGCTGCCGGCCATCCACAGCACCGAGGAGTTGGGCATCACAAACAGGGCCAACGTGGCCAGAATGGCACCAATCAGAAAGAACGGGCGGCGGCGGCCCCAGTACGGGTGCCAGGTACGGTCGGAGAAATAGCCGATGATGGGCTGCACCACCAGGCCTGTAAGCGGGGCCGCAATCCACAGAATCGGAATGTCGTCCTTGTTGGCTCCCAGGGTTTCGAAGATGCGGCTGATGTTGTTGTTCTGCAGCTCGAAGCCGAACTGAATGCCCAGGAAGCCGAAGCTCATGTTCCAGATCTGCCAGAAGCTGAGACGGGGTTTTTGGCGGGTGTCGCCGGTGGGCGTGGCCGCTACGCTGGTTGCCATGAATCGGGGAATTTTAGGGGAGAGGTAAAGGTGCGGGAGTTGAGGCTTCAGCCTATTCTTTGGGCTTGATTTCGAACACGTAGGCGCTGAGCGGCGTGAGCGTGATGGTCAGGCTTTCGGTGGCCGGCGCCTTGTTCAGCACGTCGGTGTAGGTGTAGAACTTGGTGGGGTCGAGGCCCATGGCCTGCATGGCCGCCTTGGGAATCTCGATTTTGGGCGTCAGGGTCACGTCCTTGCTGAAGTTGGCGATGATGAGCAGCTTCTGCTTGTCGGTGTAGCGCAGGTAGCTGTAGACGCGGCGCTGGTCGTAGTTCTTGCCCAGGTTGTTGGCGTCCTGCAGCTCGTAGAACTTGCCCTTCCGAATAGCGTCGCTGGTGCTGGTCAGGTTGAGCAGGCGGGAGTAGAAGTCGCGCAGCTGCTTTTGCACGCCATCGAGCTTGCCGCCGTCAAACTTGCCGCCGTTCATCCACTTCTGGTGTTCGGGCACGCCCCAGTAGTCGAAGATGGTGGTGCGGCCGTCGGCGCCGCTGAAGCCTTCCGAGCCGTTGGCGGGCTCCCCTACTTCCTGCCCGAAGTACAGCATCACCGGGCCCGAGCCCAGCGTGGCCGACACCGTCATGGCCGGAATGGCCGTGCGCGGGTCGCCGGCAAAGTCCTTGGAAGCAATGCGCTGCTCGTCGTGGTTTTCCAGGAAGCGCAGCATGCGGGAGCCGAAGCCCCGGCTTTCCTCGCTCCACACCTTGGTAATATCCTCGGTGTTGCCCGAGCCCGTCATCAGGCGGCGCAGGCCGTCGTAGAGGCCCACTTTGTCGTAGAGGTAGTCGAATTTGCCCTTCTCCAGGTAGTTGCGGTACTCCTTGGGGTTGTAGGCCTCGCCCATGAAAATAACGTTGGGCTTCACCTTCTTCACCTCCGGAATCACCCAGGCCCAGAACTCGGTGGGCACCATTTCTACCATGTCGCAGCGGAAGCCGTCCACGTCTTTCTGGGCCCAGTACACCAGAATGTCGCGCATCTTAAGCCAGGTGTCGGGCACGGGCTCGAAGTAGGTTTTGCGGCCGTTCTGGTAGTCCACGCCGTAGTTGAGCTTCACGGTTTCGTACCAGTCGTCCACCTTCGGGGCTTCCGAAAACACGTCGTTGCCGGTGGCCTTGGCGGGTGTTTCTACAAACTTGCCGTCCTCCTTGGGGCCCAGGGCTTTACCCAGTGGGTTGCCGGCCGCGGGCACAATCAGGGTTTTGCCGGGCAGGTAATAGAAGTTGTTGTTGGGCGCAAACGCCTTGGTCTTGTCGTCCTTTTCGCCCAGGTCGAGGGTACCCACGGGCTTGGCATTCGACTTATAGCTGCGGGCTACGTGGTTGGGAATGAAGTCGATAATGACTTTGAGGCCGTTGGCGTGGGTGCGCTTCACCAGGGCCTCAAACTCCTGCTTGCGGGTTTTCACGTCCACGGCCAGGTCGGGGGCAATGTCGTAGTAGTCGCGGATGGCGTAGGGCGAGCCGGCGCGGCCTTTCACCACGTCGGCGTCGTCGGGGCCGGGGCCGCCGGCTTTGCTGAAGTCGCTCATAGTGGCGTGTTCCAGCACGCCGGTGTACCACACGTGGCTCACGCCCATCTTCTTGATGGCCTGCAGCGCCAGGTCGTTGATGTCGTTGAACTTGCCCACCCCGTTTTCCACGTTGGTACCGTAGGGCTTGTTGACGGCCGTTTTGTTGCCAAACAGGCGCGTCATTACCTGGTAAATCACCAGCTTATGATCCTGCGGCACCTCATCGGTGGTGTTCGGGTCGGCAAGGGAAAAAGGCTCGGACACGGCAGAAGTTGAACTCGGAAGTGGAAGAGAGAAAGCAGCCAAAGCCAGACTGGCGGCCACGGCTGGAAGTAGCAGTTTTTTCATAGTGGAGGGAAGATATGGCTTAATGTGGAAAATGACTTACTGAAGGCAGCTACAGCCAGTTCTATTCATTTCTCACATTCAGCCACATTAGCACATTCCCCACACTGAAACCCTACCATTCCTGGGTCAGGGGGTGAAGCATAAGCTCGTCGATGACCACGTGGGCCGGGGCTTCCAGGATGTAGCGCACGGCCTGGGCCACATCGACGGGCTTGAGGTGGGTTTTTTCGGTGTCGGGGCTGCCGGGCTTGGATTCGTTGAAGTACGTATCGACCAGGCCGGGGTAGATGGTGCTGACCTTGACGCCGTGGGGCCGCACTTCCTTGCGCAACGAGCCCAGCAGCGCATCCTGGGCAAATTTGCTGGCCCCATACACGGTGCCGTGCTCGAAGGTACGCCGGGCTACGTCGGAGGTGATGCCCACGATATGGCCACTTTTCCGGCTCTTGAAGTGGGGTGCCAGGAACTTGCAGAACAGGAAGGTGCCTTTCACATTCACGTCGAACATCCGGTCCCACTCGTCGGCGGCGTTGTTTTCCAGTAGGTTAAACGAGCCCACCCCGGCATTGCAGACCAGGATATCGACCTGGCCGTAGTGGCGGATGGTTTCGTCTACCACGTTCTGCACGTCGGTTTCGTCCGACACGTCGGCGGGAATGGCTAGGCCGTTGGTTTTGTGCACCAGCTCGTCCAGCTCGTCGGCCGAGCGGGCCACCGATACGACTTTGGCGCCCTGCATGGCCAGCAGCAAGGACACGGCCCGCCCGATACCGCGCGAGGCCCCGGTGACAATGGCAACTTTATCGGTGAGGTCGTTCATAAGCAGCAGAGCTAGAGGTGGTTGGTAGCAATCAGGAAGTATAGTCTACAAAATTGGACGCGAAAAGACGCTACGGCGTTCCGCTTTTCTACTTTTTCAGCTCCACCACCCAGGCCGTGCGCCCTGGAATCCGGGCCGCCTTCAGATCAGAAAGCGTCGCCCCCGTGGTGACCTCCGTGCCCGACGAAAACCCGCTCAGGCGCTCGGCAAACCGGCCCAGGTCTACGGCCTTTTCGTCCTTGTTCGAGTTCATCATGACCATTACCGTGCCCGCGTCGGAGTGGCGGAAGTAGGTGTAGATACCGTCCTGGGGAATAAACTGGGTGAGCTTGCCGGAGTGCAGAGCCGGGTGGGTTTTGCGGTAGTTGGCCAGCTTGCTCACGTAGGTAAACGCCTCGCCCGCCGGCCCCGTGCGGCCCGCGGCCGTAAAGTAGTTCTGCTTATCCGCGGCCCAGCCGCCGGGGAAATCCTCGCGCACCAGCCCGTCGGGGTTGCTAAAGTTCTTCATCAGCACCTCGGTGCCGTAGTAGAGCTGCGGAATGCCGCGCGTAGTCAGCAGCCAGGCCAGGCCCATCTTGTACTTGGCAAAGTCCTCCCCAACAACCGAGTAGAAGCGGCTCAAATCGTGGTTGTCCAGAAACACCACGTTGCGCATCGGGTCCTCGTAGAGCCAGTCGCCCTGCAGGGCGTAGTAGAGCTTGGCAATGCCGTCGGTCCAGCCCGCGTCCTTGGTCAGGGCCTCGTTGAGGGCGTAGTAGCTCTGGAAGTCGGTTACGCCCGGCAGGTTCGACTTAAACCCGTTGACCGGCGGCAAAATGTTGCGGGCAAAAAAGGCCTGCTGCCCGTTGCCCTGCACCCAGGTTTCGCCGAACATGCCCAGCCGCGGAAACTCGCTGAGCACGGCCTCACCCCACTGCATCAGGAAGTTGCGGTCCGAATACGGGTAGGTATCGATGCGGTAGCCGTCCAGGCCGGTGTATTCCACCCACCAGATAAAGTTCTGAATCACGTAGGTGGCTACCAGCGGATTGCTCTGGTTCAGATCCGGCATCGTGGTGTCGAACCAGCCTTGCCCGTAGAGCTTACGGTCTGCCTCGGCGGCGTAGGGGTCGTTGAAGGCCGCGTCGCGGAAGTTGCTGCGCGTGAAGCTGGGCCACTGGTGAAACCAGTCGGCGGCGGGCGGCTCCACAAATAAGTAGTTCTGGCTGCCCATGTGGTTGAGCACCACGTCGTGAATCACCTTCAGCCCGTTCTGATGGGCCCGCTGCACGAAGCGCACGTAGTCCTCGTTGGAGCCGTAGCGCCGGTCCACGGCGTAGTAATCGGTTAGGGCGTAGCCGTGGTAACTGGCCTTGGGCATGTCGTTTTCCACCACCGGCGTGGGCCAGATAGCCGTGACGCCCAGCTCCTTGAGGTAGTCGAAGTGCTGCTCAATGCCGCGCAGGTCGCCGCCGTGGCGGGCGTACATCGAGTCGCGGGCCACGCGGCTTACGCGGGTGCCTTTCACGACATCGTTTTTCGGGTCGCCGTTGGCGAAGCGGTCCGGCATGAGCAGGTACACGAAGTCGGCGCTGGTGATGCCCTGCACCTTGGTGTTGTCGCCGGGCGTGGTACGGGCCCGCAGCTCGTAGCTGACCTTCACCTTCTTGGCGCCCCGAAACTCCAGGCTCAGCTTGCCGGGCTTGGCTTCGGGAGAAATGCTCAGGTTGACAATCAGATAGTCCGGGTTTGCGAGCTTCTGGGTGCCCTCCAGCATGACGCCGGGGTAGCTCAGCGCTACCGTGCTACTCCCGATTCCGGAGCTATGCACCAGTAGCTGCAGTCTGGGGTTTTTCATGCCTACCCACCAGAAGGTCGGGTCGATGCGGATGGCCGCGGCTTTGGCCACAGAGACTACTGCAGCCGCGGGAGTTGCGGCAGCTAAGGTCAGTGGCGGCGCGGCCAGCAATGCTCCGGCAAGCAGGGACAGAAAACTCGGGAATTTCATGCGCAAAATCAGGTCGGCGGCGAAGAGAGGCAGCAAGGTAACCTGAGCAGCCGCAGCGTGCAATATGAGCCGGATTAGAAAGGGCGAAAACCGCATTTGCAGCTTGTAATAGCCTAAAAAAGGCGGATGGTTAATCAGGTCGTGGAGTTTTTTGTTGCGGAGTTTATTTCGTTTTGCTGCCGCGCAAAGTAGCGCTGAACCGGCCCAACAGCACTTTGCTGGCGAGCAGATACCGGCAGCGGAGTTGAAAAGCGCAAAAAATAGCCCGCAATGCAAACGTTTGCTCTGAGGCTCACGCAATTCGCGCTTTTTTTTAGTCCGGATTGTGCTGACCTTGGCACCCCGATTTGACGCGCCGCCGTTGGCAGCGGTCCACATTTCTCTTTCCTTCTGCTCATGCCCTTCCAGTTTCAACCATACGCGCCAGCCGCCGAATTCTCCACTCAGGCCGCGTACTTCTCCATGGAGTTTGCCCTCGACCAAGCCCTGAAAACCTACTCCGGTGGGCTGGGCTTTCTGGCGGGCTCCCACATGCGCTCGGCCTACGAGCTCAAGCAGAACCTCATCGGCATCGGCATGCTCTGGACCTACGGCTACTACGACCAGGGCCGCAACGAGGACCAGACCATGCGCGCCGACTTCCGCCTGAAGCACTATTCCTTCCTCGAAGACACGGGCCTGGTGTTCCCCATCACCATTCACGGGGCTGAGGTGAAAGTGAAGGCCATGTACCTGGCGCCCGACACGTTCGGCACGGCTCCCATGTTCTTTTTGACCACCGACATTCCCGAAAACGACTACATCTCGCGCACCATCACCCACTACCTCTACGACGCCGATACGGCTGCCCGCGTGGCGCAGTCGATGGTGCTGGGTATCGGGGGCGGCAAGCTGCTTGACCTGCTAGGCGTGAAGATGGACACCTACCACCTCAACGAGGGCCACGGCCTGCCGCTAGCGTTTTACCTCTACGAAAAACACGGCCGCAGCCTGGAGGAAGTGCAGAAGCGCCTGGTATTCACGACCCATACGCCCGAGCTGGCCGGCAACGAGGAGCACCCCATGAAGCTGCTCACCGACATGACCTTCTTCGGCACCATTCCGGCCGATGAAATCCGCCGCGTGGCCCGCGTGGAGCAGAACGACATTCTGAACTACACGCTCACGGCCCTGCGCTTCTCACGCAAAGCCAACGCCGTATCGAAAGTGCACGGCATCGTGGCCAACGAAATGTGGGGCCATTACGAAGGCATCTGCCCGATTATTCCGATTACCAACTCCCAGAACGGCACCTACTGGCGCGACGCCGACCTGCATGCGGCCCTGGCGGCCGACGACGACCAGGCGCTGCTGGCCCGCAAGCGGGAGCTGAAAAAGGAGCTGTTCGACTTCGTGGCCGACCAGACCGGCACCCTGCTCGACCCCGACGTGCTGACCGTAGTATGGGCCCGCCGCTTTGCCGGCTACAAGCGCGCCAACCTGATTCTGCACCACTTCGAGCGGTTTGCCGAAATGGTCAGCCAGCAAGACCGCCCCGTGCAGATTATCTGGGCCGGCAAGCCCTACCCCAAGGACTACGGCGCCATTGGCATGTTTAACGACATCATTCAGCGTACCAAGCAATTTAAGAACTGCGCCGTGCTGACCGGCTACGAGCTGGGCCTTTCCAAGCTGCTCAAGAAGGGCTCGGATATCTGGCTGAACACGCCGCGCTTTCCCCGCGAAGCTTCGGGCACCAGCGGCATGACGGCCGCCATGAATGCCTGCTTGAGCCTGAGCATCCCCGACGGCTGGATTCCGGAGTTTGTGCGCCACGGCGAAAACGGCTTCCTGCTGCCCCTGGCCGAGCTCAACGAACCCGAGCACGTGAAAGACGACGTGGAAGCCCGCGGCGTGCTCGACGTGCTGGAAAACGAAATCCTGCCGCTTTACTACGACGAGCCGGCCAAATACCTCGAAATTGCCAAAACCGCCATGCGCGAAGTAGAGCCCGAGTTCGAGTCGCACCGCATGGCCACCGAGTACTACCGGGAAATGTACAATGCTTGAGCTTAGGCTTACACAAGCAGAACAGTAGTTGGTGATGAGAAGGCGGTTCGGCAAATAAGTCGGGCCGCCTTTCCTGTTTTTTAGTAAGACTACGGTCGAGCTTTCAACCGATATTTTTACAGTCTAGTATGGCCCAGACGCAAGTTGAACCGTAAAAACAGTCGGGCCTACGGTAGAAGCAGGTATTTGTTTAGTAATTATATTAGCAAACTTCAACAGAAATACAGTCGTATCCAAGAGCAGGAATAGAGCTATTCCGTTCCTGATTGTAAAGTAATCTGTTGGATATGACTGCTGAAGAACAAAATATAGTTACAAGGGAATATCTTGATTTTATACAAAACCGAGAATTCCCCTGCGTAGCTGCCAAGACTGCCCTTACCTGGAACCAGATTCAGACCCTAGTCGTGGACCACATGGCTTGCCCCAAGGACGACACGGCCATTCTGCAGTTTCTCTACGACTTTGTCGATACCTATCGGCAGTCCGAGAAGCTCTACCACAGCGCAGCCATCATCTTCAAAGGCCCCGAGCACCCGACGGAGGCCCAGTTCGATGAGTTTCTGTGGCAGCGCCTGCAGGCCGTGTCCAACCTAGATGCCCAGCGCTACGGCTACGACAAGCGCGTGGTAGCCGACCCCAACTCTCCCGATTTCAGCTACAGCCTGAAGGAAGAGGCCTTTTTCGTCATTGGCCTGCACCCGGGCAGCAGCCGGCCGGCGCGGCAATTCAGGTACCCCACGCTGGTATTCAACGCCCACGACCAGTTCGAGCGAATCCGAGCGGAAGGCCGCTACGACAAGCTGCGCCAGACAGTCCGCACGCGGGATATTGCCTATTCGGGTTCCATCAACCCCATGCTGGAGGACTACGGCCAGTCGTCGGAAGTATACCAATACAGCGGCCGGGCGTATGACAATGCCTGGAAGTGCCCATTTTTAAGCCAACATGACCGATAACCTCACCATCATTCCACCCCGCAGCGGCGTTTCGTTCCTGCTCAAAAAAGGGCAGCGCCTCAAAGTAGTCGACATTGAGGGCGAACAGGTTTCCGATTTCGTCTGCTACAACCTCGACGACAAAGCCGAATACCTGTCCTCGGGCCGCACCATCGACTACGCCGAAACCATCCTGCTAACCAAGGGCCACCCATTCTATTCGAACCGCAGCAACGTGATGTTCGATCTGGTGGAAGATACTGTGGGCCGGCATGACTTTCTGCTCACGCCCTGTAGCGCCGACACGTTCCGCATCATCTACGGCCACACCCAGCCCCACCGTGGCTGCTTCGGCAACCTGTGCGCGGCCCTGGAGCAGTACGGTATCGGCCCCGATGCCATACCCATCAGCTTCAACATCTTCATGCACGTGACCGTGGACGGCGACACGGGCCGGGTGGCCGTGCTGCCTCCCAAAAGCAAAGCCGGTGACTACGTGATACTGGAAGCCAAAATGGACTTGCTGGTGGGACTCACGGCCTGCTCGGCCGAAATGTCGAACAATTACGCCTTCAAGCCCATCGGCTACCAGATACTGGACGCCAAGTAGCATCTGGCTTGGCCAACTCGTATATCAGCGCCCCGGAGCAGGTCACCAAGGTGGCTTATTCCGGGGCGCTGAGCATGGGGCCCAGCACCGCCCAGACGTTGCTAGCCAGAATCTTCTGCCCGGCAGCATTGGGGTGCACGCCGTCGGGCAGGTTCAGGTGGCGCTGGCCTAGCACACCCTGCAGCAAAAACGGTACGAAAGGCAGACTGTTCTTCTCGGCCAACACCCGGAACAGGGCCTTGAACTCGGCGGCGTAGCGCCCGTACTGGTGGCCGCCCAGCACGCTCAGGTCGAAGGGAAACTCCAGGCCCACCAGCACGATGCGGGCCTTGGGGTGCTTGAGGCGTACCTGGTCGATGATGGCCTGCAGGTTCTGGGTGGTTTCGCGGACGGGAATGCCGCGCAGTCCGTCATTGGCGCCCAGTTCCAGCACAAATACGTCTACGGGCTGTCGGGCCAGCACGCTGGCCACGCGCTGCCGGCCGCCGGCCGTGGTTTCGCCGCTCACGCCGTAGTTGAACGCCTTGTAGGGTAAATCCAGCGAGTCGAGTTTGGCTTGCAGTAGGGAAGGAAACGCTTCACTGGCGCGCAGCTGGTAGCCGGCCGTGAGGCTGTTGCCGAAGAAAATGATGTTTTGCATACGGATAGGAGCCACCACGGGGCGGCGTTCAGCGGGCGAGGAATCGGCCGGCCCGCAGGTGGCCAGCAGCAGGCCCAGGCTAAGCAACAGGAGCTGACGCATGGTAAAAAGCTAGGGAAGGCAGCCAAACCAGTCTATACTCCAAACCCTGGCCGCAGGGTTGTGACGGTCCCGCTTTTTCTGGGGATATCCGTCCGCTAAATACTATTAACTCTATATACAATCCTTAGATTTGGCTTCCTGTCTAACCTCCGTAAGTTTGGGTCTGTTTCCGGGGTGTATGCATCGTTTCCGCGGTGCTGCTCTTGCACGGCCCAACACCTACCGCTATGAAACAACTGTTACCTACCTGTGGGGTTCTGCTGGCCGCAGTGCCGGCCCTGAGCCAGGGCCTGACCAACCTGGGCGCAGCCATGACCATTCAGCCGGGAACCAGGCTGGCCGTGGCCGGCGGCGTAATCGTGAGCAGCGGTGGCGCTATTGCCAACGCCGGCACCCTCTCGCTCACCGGCAGCTGGACGAATAACAACGCCACCGGCGGCGTGCTCACGCCTACCACCGGCACCGTGCAGCTGGTCGGAACCGGCACCCAGCAGATTGGCGGCAGTAGCCCTACTACCTTCCACAACCTGGATGTGAGCGGTGCCACCGGCCCGGTGCAGCTGACTTCCGATATTTCGGTGGGCACCAACGGCGGTACCCTCACCCTGGGCCCGGCCACGCTGCAGCTCAACTCCCGAGTCCTGACGCTGAACAACGGTGCCGCTTCGGCCCTGAGCCGCACCACGGGCATGCTGATCAGTGAAACGACTTCCCCGGCAGGCTATGGCCGGCTGAACTGGGTGATTGGCTCTAACACCGGTACTTACACCGTGCCGATGGGCTCGGGAGCTACGGCCGTGCCCATGACGGCTGCTATATCGGTGGCCGGTAGCGGTAGCGGCTCCCTGTCCTTCGCCACCTATGCCACGGCTCCCAACAACCTGCCCCTGCCCGCGGGCGTCAGCACCCTGCAGGGCAGCCCCAACTCCGCCATCGACCGGTACTGGCTGGTGCAGCCGGCTGACTACACTGTGGCGCCAACCTCAACCCTGACGCTGGGCTACCTTACCTCGGAGTGGAATACGGCGCCGAATACCATCGTCGAAAGCCGCCTGCGCCTGCAGCGCTGGAATGGCTCCGGCTGGGAAAGCCCGCAGGGCAGCGTGAGCGTGGCTAATAACGCCCTGACTACTGAGCTGCAGAACATCTACGGCATCTTTGCCGGCGCCGACCAGAGCAACCCGCTGCCCGTGGAGCTGCGCGAGTTTACGGCCCTGGCCCAGCAAGCCAATGCGCTCCTGAGCTGGTCGACGGCTTCGGAGCTGCGCAACGCGGGCTTTTTCGTGGAAGTAAGCCTGGACGGCAAAACGTTTCAGCGCGTGGGCTTCGTGGCGGGCAAAGGCACTACCACGACCGTTCAGCAGTACCGGTTCATGGACACTGACGCGGCCCGGCGCGGCCCGGTGCAGTACTACCGCCTGCGCCAGCAAGACACCGACGGCACCGAGTCCTACTCGCCGGTTCGTACTGTCAGCTTTGCCCGGCCCACCGTGGCCAGCAGCTTGGCGGCCGCCCCCAACCCGGCCCGCGGCAACTATACCGTGCACCTGACGGCGGCGGCCGCCCAAACCGTGCAGCTGACCGTGCATGACGCTCTGGGCCGCCTTGTGAGCCAGCAGCCGGTGGTGCTCCAGGCTGGCGCCAACCAGCTGCCCGCAGCCTTCACCGCCGCGCAGCCCGTGGGCGTGTACCTGCTCACGGCCATCATCGACGGCCAAGTGCTGCGGACCCGCCTGGTGCGCGAATAGGCCGGCCGCAGATGAAATTAACGACCGAATAAACCTTTTTGCCGGGAAAGCGCTTTAGATTTGCAGCCAGATAAGAATGGTTCTTATCTGGCTGCCTCATGTTTACCCCAAACGCTTCCTTATAATGCCTGTTACGAAAGCAACTGACTCCGATTTCCAACAACTTCTTGAGACGCACGAGAAAGTAGTGGTGAAGTACTACGCCGACTGGTGTGGCAACTGCCGCCTGTTTTCGCCTAAGTATAAGCGCCTGGCCCAGGCCGAGCAGAACCAGGCTATCAAGTTCCTGGACGTAAATGCTGAAACCAGCCCGGCGGCCCGCAAGCTGGCCAACGTGACGACCCTGCCCTTCTTCGCCATCTTCCGCGACGGGGAGCTGGTTGATACCGTGTCGGCCAGCAAGGAAGAGGCCGTAGCCGACCTGATCAACCGTCTGAACTAAGCCCGCAGCGCCATGAAAATCCCCGTAATTAAGCGCCTGGTTGAGACGCAGACGCTGGAAAGCCTGGTAGCCGCCGAAGAAGCCCTGCTCGACGAGCGGACGCCCGACTTTGAGGTGGAAGGTGAAGATGAAGGCGAGCAGCTGACGCACGTATTTGCCGCCATCTTCATCCTGAACCACATGCAGGACAACCAGTCGGAGTTTAAGACGGCCCTGCGCGAGTACACCAGCAAGGTGCGCGTATCCATCAGCTAGCCAGATTAGTACCAGTTAAAAACAGCAAGAGGCGCCCACGGGTGCCTCTTGCTGTTTTTATGGGGGCTGACGAGCTTACATGCGGGAGAAGTAAGCCGAAGCCGACTTCAGGCCTTCCTCGGTGCACAGGCCGCGCATGTAGTATAGATACACGCTGCGGAACACCTCGGCCACATCGTAGCGGCTTGGCGGGAAGGTCTGCTCGTTGAGCACCATGTAGAGCTGCTCGATGATGATTTTGCTGACCAGCGTGATATTGATGTCGGCCCGCAGGGTCTTCTGCAGAATGCCCTCGTTCAGCAGGTTATGAATCTGGGGGTAGGAGTACTCAGCCAGGTGCTGCTGGCCTAGGTCCCAGGCCTGGGGATAGTCCCGGATGAGGTCGGCGAAGTAGTCGGGGGAGGTGACTTTGCGCAAATCCCGGATGCCCATTTCCAGCAGGCTCAGCAAGCGGCCCACGGCGTTGGGCGTGCTCTGGAACAGCTCGGCATGCTCGCGCTTCTGCCGCTCAATGTCGTGCTGCGTGACCTGCAGGACCAAGTCCTCCTTGTCGTGAAACATCTCCCGAAACGTGGTAGGCGACACATCCAGCTTGCTCATAATCTGCTCCAGGGGCAGACTGGTGATGCCCCGGGCCTGAAATAACTGATGAGCTTCTTCCAGTAAGGTGTCGCGTAGCGTTGGGTTCATAGTCGGGGGTTGGGAGTAAAGCGCTGGTTAAAGTTAGCGAATTAACAGGCCAAGCCCGAAGAAAAACAGGAGTTGCAGCAGATAAACGAAGGGCACCAGGGGGTTGCGCTTCTCAAAATCGGTCCGGTTGAAATATACCTGCAGGATAAGGGCCACTACAAACCAGCCCTTGAAATTCTGCAGCGGAATCACGTCGAAGGCCCAGGTCCAGAAGTCGTAGCGCACGGCCACGGGCTCCAGGCAGATGTCCATGCCCACGAGCAGCAGGGCCGCCACCACTGCCCGCAGAAAGTCGCTGATGGGCAGGTAGCGGGCCAGAACGCCAGTCATGTAAGTCAGCATCAGCCAGTTCAGGCCAATCATCAGGGGCACGCCCAGCCACTTGAGGCCCAGCGTGGCGCCATAGGTGTACTGCCCGAATATCTTGCCGGTTTGAATGCCCACCACTTCCACGAAGAAGCCCACGGCGGCCGTAGTGATGCAGAAGCCCCAGAAAGCGGCGCTCCGGTCGCGCTGGAAGGCGAAGAGCAGCACGGCCGTCAGCAGCAGGTTCAGGGGCACAAACTGCAGGTAGAAGCTCGGGTCCTTGGAAAAGCCCAGCCCCAGAAAGCCCGTCACGTGGAACAGCAGCAGAATGCCCTGGGCCACGCGCAGGCGGCGCTGCTGCGTATCGGGGGCTACCGGAGGCGCCGGTATATGTTGAGTTGATTCGGAAGCAGACACTTGGGAGGAATTAATAATCAGAAATTAAGAAGTGAGAACGGGCCATTGGTACCGCCTAGCGGCCGGGGCAACATGTTCTCAATCGTTAATCACTAATTGCTCATTACTAATTAGTTAATCAGGCCGGCCACAATCTTGGCCGAGAGCAGGCACAGCGGAATACCCCCGCCGGGATGCACGCTGCCGCCGCAAAAGTACAGCCCGTGCAGCTTCCCCGAAAAGTTGGGGTGCCGCAGAAACGCCGCCAGCGCATTGTTGGAGGAGCTGCCATACAACGCCCCGCCGAACGAAGACGTGCGCTGCTCGATGCCCCGCGGGTCCCAGACCTGCTCGGCCCGCAGCAGCGGCTCGATGTTGTGGCCCAGCACCCGGCTCACTTTGTCCAGTACGGCCCGGCGCGTCTTTTGGATCAGCGCGTCCCAGTCCTGGCCCTGGTTGTGGGGCACGTTTACCATCACAAACCAGTTTTCGTGGCCGGCCGGGGCATCGGCCGGGCTCTTTTTGGAGGTGATGTTGACGTAGACCGTCGGGTCATCCGCCACGGTTTTTTCCTCGAAGATGGCCCGGAACTCCTGGCGGTAATCCTGGGAGAAAAAGATGTTGTGCAACCCCAGCTCGATAAAGTCGTGGGTCACGCCCCAGTAGAATATCAGGGCCGACGACGAGCGGGGCTGGCCGAGCGTGCGCTCGGGGGCGGGCTGGGTGGGCAGCAGGCGGCGGTAGGTCGGCACCACGTCCATGTTGCTGACGACCACGCCGAAGTCGTAGATGTCCTGGGCGGTGCGCAGCCCGGTTACCTGCCCGGCGGCCGTCAGAATCTCCTCCACCGGCTCGTTGTAGCGGAACGCCACGCCCAGCTCCTCGGCCAACTCCACCAGGCTGCGGGCAATGCTGTAGATGCCGCCTTCGGGGTAAAATGCGCCAATGCCGTGCTCCAAGTGCGGAATCAGGCTGAGCGTGGCCGGGGCCTGGTAGGGGTCGGAGCCGTTGTAGGTGGCAAACCGGTCGAAGAGCTGCACTAGGCGCGGGTCGGTGAAGGCGCTGGCGTGGCGCTGGTGCATGGTGCCCGTGAGGCCCAGGCTGGGCAGTGCGGCCAGGGCCCCCAGCACGTCCTTGCTCAGGTAGGTGCCGGCTTTGTGCAGCGACTTGTGCAGAAACGTGCTTTCGGTGGCGGCGTAGGCCTGCCCGCTACGCCGCAGAAATCCCGTGACGTCGGTGGCGGGTACACCCAGCTTGGCTTCTACCTCGGCGGCAAACTTCCCGGCGTCGGCCCAGGCCGTGAGGCGGGTGCCGTCGGCGAAGAAGTATTGGGTAATCGGGTCGAGCCGCTCGTAGCGGAAGTGGTCTTGCGGGTCGCGCCCGGCCAGCCGGAACAGCTCATCCACTAGGGCCGGCAGCGTGAAGAGCGAAGGGCCGGCATCGAAGCGGTAGCCGCCGGGCAACTCGAACTGGTGCATCTTGCCGCCGAAGCTGTCTTGGGCTTCGAATACCGTGACGCGGTGCCCCTGCAGGGCCAGCCGGACGGCGGTGGCAATACCGGCAATACCGGCTCCGATAATGGCGGCGGGCTGCTTGGCGGCGGGGCTTCGTTTACGACTCACAGGACAAGGTTTCGAAAGGATGCAGCTATAACCAAAAACGTAGCGTGGTGGCTTGGCGGCCCGGGGAATAATTGGTGCAAGGTGGCTGCCCGAGGGCCAATGCCGCTTGCCCGCAAGCAGGAAACAGACTGTGGAAGGCACCCAAAATTACGATAATAGCCCGCTCCGGCGCCGCGCTTCGGTGGTGTGCGGTATTGTTCAGATATTGGGCCTATTACCGCCGGCTCCCGGCTTCTATCATGCCTGCAAAACGTATTTCTCCCGGTTGGGTAGTTATCTGGCTGCTGTTTTACGGTGCCCTGCTGCCCTTTGCCCTGCCCCGGTGCCTGCACTGGCTGAGCAGCTCTTCCAACCGGCTGCTGGGCTGGGGCGCGCTGGGCAGCCTGCTGCTGGCGGCGGGCGTCGCCCTTTCGCTCTACCAGGCCGGGCGTCGGCTGATGCACTACTTCTCGTCCAGATCCTCTACTCCCCCCTTCCATGATTAACGTTACCCCTCCTGCTGCCCGCCGCTGGCTAAAACCGCTGATTTTTCTGGGTCTGCTGCTCCTGGCCCTGGTGGCCGGCTGCAGCCTGGTGAAGGTGGAGCGCATCGACGCCGGCAACGTGGGCATCAAAGTCAATCTGGCCGGCACCGCCCGCGGCGTCGATGATATTACCTACGCCACCGGCTGGGTGTTCTACTCGCCGCTGAGCACGGCCGTGTACGAGTTTCCGGTGTACACGCAACACAAAGAATACGAGGAGTTTGAGGTGCAGAGCAAAGACGGCTCGGGCTTCGGCGTGGCCCCCAGCCTGAACTACTTTATTCAGTCGGATAAAGTCGACGACATCTTCCGCCAGTACCGCCGTCCGCTCACCGACATCGAAAACGGCTTCCTGAAAACGGCTGTGTACGAGGCTTACCGCGTGGCCACCAACCGCTACACCGCCGACAGCCTCATCAGCAACCGCGGCAGCTACGAGGCCCAGGTGAAGGCTAACCTCGTGGGCCAGCTGCAGGCCATGGGCTTCACCGTGCAGCAGATAACGACCAAGCTGGAGCCGCCCGCCAGCCTGAAAGCCGCCATCGACGCCAAGAATACGGCGGTGCAAACCGGCCTGCAAACCGAAAACCGCATCCGGCAGGCCGAGGCCCAGGCCCGCATCAACATTGCTGAAGCCGAGGGCCAGGCCAAAGCCATCCGCATTGCCGCCGACGCCCAGGCCTATGCCAACGAGAAGCAGCAACAGTCCCTGACGCCCCTACTGGTGCAGATGCGCTGGATTGAAGCCTGGGAAAAAGGTGGCAGCGCCGTGCCCACCTACACCTCCGGGGCCGGCGGCAGCCAGTTTCTGCTGCAGCTCCCGGCCGCGGGTGCTACGCCGAAGCGCTAACGCTTCTACTCCACGGCCAGCACCAGCCCCTTCAGGTATTCGCCTTCGGGGTGGAACAAACTCACGGGGTGGTCGGCGGGCTGGGTGAGGCGGTGCAGGATGCGGGCGGGGCGGCCGGCTTCGATGGCCGCAGCCAGCACGGCGCCTTCGAACAGCTCGGCCGAAACCACCTGGGAACAGCTGAAGGTGAACAGCAGCCCACCGGGCGCAATCTGCCGGATGCCGGCCGCGTTCAGGCGCTTGTAGCCCATCAGGGCGTTGTGGCGGGCTGAGAGGTGCTTGGCAAACGCTGGTGGGTCGAGCACGATGAGGTCGTACTGCTCCTGGCTGTTTTTCATAAAGCTGAACACGTCTTCGGCGTAGGCCGCGTGCTTGCTTTCGAGGCCGGTGAGAGCGGCATTGCGTTCCGTCAGCTCGATGGCGCGCTTGGAGCTGTCCACGGAATGTACCAGCTCGGCGCCGGCCTGCAGGGCGTAGGAGCTGAAGCCGCCGGTGTAGCAAAACGTGTTCAGCACGCGGCGGCCGGGCGCGTAACGGGCCAGCAGGCTACGGTTGTCGCGCTGGTCGATGAAGAAGCCGGTTTTCTGGCCCGTTTCCCAATCTACGGCGAAGGGGTGGCCATTTTCGTGCACGATATGCTCCTGCCCGTTGCTTTCGCCCAGCAGGTAGCCGTTCTTGGCGTCGGGCGCGGCCTTGGCGGGCACGGTTTCGGCGCTCTTGTCATAAATGGCCCGCAAACCCGGAATTACGGCCTGCAGGGCGGCGGCAATCAGCGGGCGGGCCTTGTACATGCCCGCGCTGTGCGCCTGCACCACGGCCACGTCGCCGTATACGTCGATGATGAGGCCCGGCACCCCGTCGCCCTCGGCGTGGGTGAGGCGGTACACGTTGGTAGAGCCTTGCCCGGTGAGCTGCAGACCTTTGCGCAGCTCGTAGGCATTGCGGATGCGGCCTTCCCAGAACGCCGCGTCGGGCAGCTGGGAGTCGGGGCCGAAGTCGAGCATGCGCACGGCAATGGAGCCGGGCGCGTAGTGGCCCACGCCCAGCACTTCGCCATTAGCGGCCTGCACCGTCACGACTTCGCCTTCCAGCACTTCGCCCTGCATACGGCCGATGGCCCCCGAAAATACCCACGGGTGGCGGCGGCGCAGGGATTGGTCTTTACCAGGTTTGAGCGTGACAATGGCGGCCATAACGAAGAAGCTTAAGGACAGTACGAACTACAAAAGTACGCCAAAGCCCGCCAGCCACCGTCATACCGCCCCGATTACCGGAATACGCGGCGGTAGATAGGCTTGCGGTAGGCAAACTGGGCCCACATCAGCGGGTAGAGCAGCGCATCGAGCACCGGGAAGGCCGTGCGAAACTCCAGCGCGTCCACAATCACGCTGCCGCCGTCGGGGCCGGGCTCGATGAGGTGGCGGTGGCGCCAGTAGCGCAGCGGCGCGGGCAGCACCTGGCCCTCGTCGATAAAGAAATGGGTGCCGTCGGGCTGCACGCCGCTGTCGGTAATCAGGCTGGTCCAGCGCTGGCGCAAAGGGCCGCTGATCAGCTCAATTTCGACCTGGTCGCCGCGCTGGCAGCCGTCGAAGCGGTGCAGCTTCAGCTGCGGAAAGGGCGGGGCCAAGGACAGGAACAGCTCCCGCGTGAAGCCGGCAAAAACCTGGGCGGGTGGCTGGGCCACAGGCGTGCGGAGGGTGACGTGCATAGGCAGTGCTAACCTTGATTCGGGCGCTTTGGTTTTCAGGCTGGTACCCGTTGGGGTAGCCTGCAACCCTGCGCAAAACACCTGCGGCACCTAGTGAATACGTTGAGCCTGGCGTTTTTCAGCCCTCTAATCCGACTTCAGGCAAATAGGGGCCGTAAAAAGATGGAATCTACCTTCCGACTTCGATGCCTCTTCGCCCTGAACCCGAACTGGGATTTGCGCGGCCAGATCATGCGCTAAGACCACTGGCAACCAGCAGGCCCCGTTATTTTCCGGCTTTCACGGGTGAGGTGTCAACGTCCCTGTTCAGCCGGTAACTGAGCAAGGCGCTCAGGCTCCAGATCGTAACGACCTGATTGGCATAGTACTGACTCTCGTACAGGCGGCCGTTGAGCAACCCGCCGAAGCGGCCCTGCGTCAGGCCCACTTCCACGTAAGGCAACGGCGTACCTGGGAAACCGCCCAGAAAGTCAAACGTGGTACCGCCGTACGTAAGCTCCGATTTTGGCTTCAGGAAGCTGTTGATTTCGTAGCCGCCGCCATATAGAAGCTGCAGCTTGGTGCTCAGGGGCGCAAAGCCCCGCAGCCCTATCTGCAGATTTACTATTGTGCCTTGCCACGTGAAGCGGCCGGTTTGGGCAACAGCCTGATCGACGGGTCGAAAGCTGACCGGGTTTCGGCGGCCAAACCGCGAGGCCAGCAGCGCCGCATGCAGCGCCAGGCGCCGCCCGCCACTGACGACATCCACGTAGCCGCCCGCCTGCGCGTGCACCCGTCCATCGGCGTTGAGCCCCGTGAGGTCGGCCACGGTGCCTGCTTCCCCGCTGAACAGCCCCGAGTTGTAGCGCGCTCCGGTCAAGATTCCGGCCCGTATGGCTGCCCGGCCCGCCGTGGCTTTCTGGTCCGTCGTTTCCCGGCCGGCTTGGCGCGTGGCCGAGCATTCCCGGTTATAGGCCTGCACTACCGTTTTCAGGCCTTCAGTCGTGAACGGCACCTGGGCTGCTGCCGTGGTAGCCGCTTTGCAGTCCCCGAAATGCAGCAGCAGCTAGTCTTTATAGTTGTTGGCATCGGCAATTACCTGCGCCCCCTTATGCAGCTTAACGTAATTGCGTTCAGTCATTTCGAAGTAGGGGTGGGCTTCACGGCGCACGAAGAAATGGTGGACACTGCCCAGCGTGACGCCCAGCAGGGTGGCCGGACCATCTACCAGCACGTCGGCCAGCACCTGTTCAGGCTTCTGGTGGCTGCGCGAATTATCCGGTAAACTATTCACGTCGGTGGTGGCGCTCCGGTCGAGCGGGAGCGTTTCAAGCCGCAGCCGCCGGCCGCTGGTTAGGCCCAGGCCCCGCAGCTGCAGTGCCGAGTACAGGGTGAGCTCCGCCGTGGGCGCGCTTCGGAAGCGCACGGCGGAAGGTGGGTTTTCCCAGAAATCATTTTCCAACTCGCCCCGCAGCGTGTCGCCGCTGCTGAGCACGAGGTAACCCGGTTCGATGGTCTGGGCCCGTAGGCCGGAAAAGCAGGTAAAGGAAAGTAGCAGCAGTAAATATGGGCGCATATGGACCAGATAGTTTCCGTAAATGACTGGCTTTTTCAGCCCAAAAGCTGCTCCTGACTCCTTCTGCAAAAGAAAACGGTAGCGCTTCATACGCTGAGCGGGCCCTGGTAAGTTATATAGCCTCACTCCTATCTAACTACTTGCGTATGGCTCGGCTTCTTTCCTTTGCAGCAACTGTTCTTCTCCTCGGTGGGCTTGGGGCCTGCCAGTCGGTTCCGGCGTCCGCCCCGGCAGTAGTCCGGCAGGTGCGCAGTGTGGGCTACGGCAGCGTGACGGTGTACCCCGACTACGCCGAGCTTACCGTGGATGCGGCCTTCACCCGCCCCAGGCTCAAGGATGCCGTGGCCGAAGTGCAGGGGGTGGTGGATCAGGTGCTGACCTTGTCTAAGCGCTTCGCCCCGGGCCCGAACGATGTGCGGGTGAGCAGCACCTCGTCCAACAAGGAGTTCACCTATGTGCGGGGCAAGGAAGTATTTGCGGGCTTCAACTCCACTCAGTCCGTGACGGTGCGCATTACGGACCTGAAGCGGCTGACTCCGTACCTGGAAGAGCTGCTGGCTACCCGCATCAGCCGCATCAAGGACCTGAGCTACGGTCATACCCGGGCCGACAGCCTGCGCCGGGAAGCCGACGTGCTGGCCTTGCTCGACGCGGCCAAAACTGCCGACAAGATGTGCGCTGCGCTGCAGGTGAAGCGTGGCGCGGTGCTGGAAGCCTCCGACTCGTCCAGCCCCGAAAGCAGCTCGGGCGGCTATGGGCAATCGGCCGATATTGAGCTCTACGGCAAAGGCTTCGGGGGCCGCGGCTTCAAGACTACTCCCGAGCTGCTGCACTTCAACAGCATCTGTACCTTAGCTTCGGCGCTGGAGTAAGTCTTGTGAGGCTAGGCATTTGCTCAGCCACTATACCACCGCCTGCCTGGTAGACACTATCGACAAGTGCGCCGTCGCTTCAACCCTGAACACGTACTTTCTTCCGGGTTTCTTTAATCAGGGCGCTTAGCTTAGCCAAGATGTCTTCTTCAAACCATGTTTGTGCGCGAGCCCTTTCTTCCCGGGTTAACTCCCAGTTGCCGCCCGTCTTGGTTACGGGTAAAAAGGTAACTGACTGAAGACAAAGCTCATTCGCATTGGCAATACCCAGGGAGCAAATAATCCTGTTGTTTGCCGTCTTCAGTCCCCAGGTGTAGCGAGGCTTCTTATAATCTCCTTTGAGCTGGTGCCTGAAAGCATCCTCTTCAGTGAAGGGCCTACCCGTCTGGTGATTAATCGTGTCGTAATGGTAACTGCTGGCATTATAAAATGCGCTCATTTCCCGCATATCTGCTGCCGTAATCCGGTTTTCCGGATACCGTTCCCACAACAGACGCAACGCATATCGTATTTCTTCATCGGACGCCAGCAGACGGCCATAGCAATGAATAACCGGCGAGCCTGCGCTGAGCCAGGGGCTCCAGCCTTTCAAAGGCTTATAGGAGCCCGCACAGCCAAACAAGAAAGCACAGGCCAAGAGGAGAAGCGCGCGCACGTGCATCGGGCTTAGGCAGGTTTAATACTGGTGGAAGCGAAGCCGCTCGATTACCCCAGCAGCTCCTCAATATCCTCTTTGGTCAGGCTCTTTATAATGGCCTCGTCGGTGGTTATCAGGTCCGTCACCAGCTGAATCTTCTTGTTCTGCAAAGCCAGGATTTTTTCCTCTACCGTGTTCTTGGTGATGAACTTATAGGTAAACACCGTACGCTGCTGCCCGATGCGGTGGGCTCGGTCTACGGCTTGGGCTTCCACGGCGGGGTTCCACCACGGGTCCAGGATGAACACATAGTCGGCGGCGGTGAGGTTGAGGCCCACGCCGCCCGCTTTAAGCGAAATCAGGAACACGCGCAGCTCCTCGGTTTCCTGGAAGCGGATAACTTCCTTGTGCCGGTCCCGGGTGTTGCCATCGAGGTAGGCGTATTCCACCTGCTTCTCATCGAGCGAGGCCCGCACAATGTCGAGGTGCTTCACAAATTGGCTGAACACCAGAACCTTGTGGCCTTCCGAAACCACGCTCCGAATCATGCGAATTACCTCCCGCAGCTTACCCGACTCGTGCTCGTAGTCCTCGTGGGCCATGCGCGGGTGGTTGGCAATCTGGCGCAGCTTCGTCAGGCCCTGCAGCAGCATAAACTGCGTGCCGGCCGTGCCGTGTTCCTCAATGTTCTTGAGGATCTTGTTGCGGTAGTAGCTCTTGGTTTCCTCGTAGCAGTGGGCCTGCTCCTCGGTCATGGGGCAGTAGCTCAGGTGCTCAATCTTTGCCGGCAATTCCTTGGCCACCTGGGCTTTATGCCGACGCAGAATAAAGGGCTTAATCAGGGCGTGCAGCTTGCGGGTGCGCACCTCATCCTTGCCCTTCTCGATGGGCTTGAGGAATTCCTTGCGGAAGAACGTCTGCGTACCCAGCAGGCCGGGGTTGATAAACGACATCTGCGACCAAAGGTCCATTGTGCTGTTTTCCACCGGCGTACCGGTCAGAATCAGGCGGTGGCGCGAGCGTAGGCCCCGCACCGCCTGCGACGTAGTCGAGCTGGGATTCTTAATGGCCTGCGACTCGTCCAGAATCACGTAGTCGAAGCCGTAGGTGCGCAGCAGTTCCGCGTCAAGACGCACGATGCCGTAGCTGGTCAGCACCACGTCGTAGTCGGCAAACTGGTCCACGTTTTTGTCGCGGTAGGTGCCGGTATAGGTCAGGATGCGCAGGCCGGGCGTGAACTTGGTAGCCTCGCTCAGCCAGTTGTATACCAGGGAAGTCGGCATTACCAACAGGGAAGCCGAGCCCTTCGACTCGCCGCTTTCCTTGCGCTGCAGCAGCAACGCCAACGTTTGCACCGTCTTCCCGAGGCCCATATCATCGGCTAGGCAGCCCCCGAAGTGATAGTCCTTCACGAAGTGCAGCCAGTTGTAGCCGGCCTTCTGGTAAGGGCGCAATTCGCCCATGAAGCCCACCGGCATGGGCTGATCTTCCACTACCTCAAACCCGCGCAGCCGCTCCAGCTTCCGCGACATGGTCACGGTGGCTAAGTTGCCGTTCTGCAGGTCCGATACCAGAGCCAAGTGGTGCTTGCGCAGTGTTAGGGTGTGGTGGTGCTCTTCGGCAAAGGCGAACAGCTCCAGATACTGCGTAAACCACTCCTCGGGAATAATGGCAATCTGCCCGTTAGGCAGGCGGAACTCATGGCGCCGCCCCAGAATGTAGGGCCGCAGCTTGATAAACGGTATTTCGAACTCCCCGAAGCTGACGGTGCCGTGCACGTCAAACCAGTCGTTGCCTTCGGTAATACCCACCTGCACCGTAACGGCCCCGATGAAGTAGTCTTTGCTGGATGAAGTGCCCTGCTGCACCGTGAAACCCATGCGGGCCAGCTCCTCGGCGTGGCTGTGCAGCCAGCGGAAGGCGGTGGCTTTTTCCAGCACGGCCCGGCCGTTGCGCACTTCCAGGGCACGATCGGCCAGCTCCCGGATGATTTCCTGCTCCCGGTCCAGGTTGCGGATCAGGCGGTGAAAAATGTAGGAGTCGTCATTCTTTTCCAGCTTCACGCACACCCGCTTGTCGTAGCTGTTGTGCACGGTATGGTCGCCGTAGCGGAAAGAAAGGTCGAAGTGAATATGCTCGGAGGGCGCCGTAATGACGGAGGCTACCGAGTCGCTGCTGCCGTTGCGGCGCAGCACGGGGCGGCTCCGGTCGTCGTCGGCCACTACAACCGCGCCGGGCGTGTCGGAAAACGTGAGCTGGGGCCGGGCCACGTAGCGCTCCGAGCGAATGTCGAAACCGCGGGCGTGCACGTCGAATGACTCGACCAGTGGCGCCACGAAGCGCTGGAAGTAGCTGTCCTCGACCTGGCGCGGAATGATGATAAACTTCTTGTTCAGAAACGGCTGCAGCTTCTTGCCGTCCACATCGTTGCGGAAGTTGTGCAGGGTGTCGTTCAGTAGCATCCAGGCGGGCTGGAAGCATATCATCACGGCATTCTTAAACTGGAAGTCAAGCTTCTGGCCCTGGTACTGAATGGTGGGAAAATAGTGGGTACTGTCCTCGTTGCGGCGAAAGTGGAAGAGCACGGATGCCGGCTCCGGGGCTACGGCCATTTCGCGCCAGGTAGGCTCGCCGTCTTTGCCCATAATAAAGACGCACTTACCCTGCAGCCGCTCCAGAATCTGGCCCATGCGGTCCTGCACGTAGCGGCAGATGGCGTCCTGCAGGCCTTTGTCGCCTTTTTCCGGGTCGTATATTTTCAGGAAGAAGTCGGCGGGCGTCGTCTTTTTGGCCCAGAATTCTTTGATAACCGCATCCTGCTGGATCTGGTCAGTGAGGGCAATCAGCTCAAAGTCGATTTCGTCCAGGCCATCCGCAAATTCCGGCGCATTCTTTGCCGATACCGTCTGGTGCTGGAGCGTGAGCTGGCCTCGCGCGTTACGTTGAACTACGTAGGACTCAAATAGATAGCCCAGGTACTCGTGCTCAAGTAACGAATAGACGATCTGGAAAGGCTGTGAAGTAGAGACCTTCATAGTCGGATGGGAAGCCTGAATAAGGCATTGAAAGTAAGGACAAATACTAAATACTATGGTGTTTCGTGAAAAGTAAAATTAATTATTGAAATAGTTAAATTTAAAAGACAGAGACACTTGCAATGACGGATGAACGGGGCTATGGAGTAGATGAACTACTATAACAACCCCGAAAGAGTTACAAGTTCTCGCGTAAATCTAAACGGGCGGCGTTCAGAGCCGGGCGGATAGAGACGGTGATGGTAATGACGATGATGGCAATGCCCGTCAGAATAATATCGGAGAGCTGCATCTTCACCGGGTAAGAGTCGACCACGCTAGTGGCCATGCCCATCGATACGATGTGGAACGTCTGCTGGGCCCAGCAGATGGCTACGCCCAGCGTGAGACCGGTAATGGCCCCCACCTGAGCCACGATGGCGCCTTCCAACAGAAAGATATTGCGAATCATGCGGCTGGTAGCTCCCATAGCCAGCAGAATAGCCACGTCCTTCTTCTTATCGAGCACCAGCATGGAGAGCGAGAAGAAGATGTTGAGCGAGGCAATGAGCAGGATGAAGGCGAAGGTGATGAACACGAACATCTTCTCCACCTTGATGGCTTTGAGCAGGCTCACGTGCTGCTCGTCGGAGTCGTGCACGTGGAAGTTGGACCCCAGCAAGCGCTGCAGGTCCCCTTTTACATCATCAATCGTGCGGCTCTCGCTTACTTTCACTTCCAGGGCCGTGCGGCGGTTGCCATAATTCAGCAGCTTCTGGGCAAAGTCGATGGGCACGAAGATGTAGCTGTCGTCGATGTGCTGCTCGATCAGGAAAACGCCGCCGGCAATGATGGTTTGCTGGGAAAAGGCTGTTTCCGGGTTCATCGACAGCGTTTTCTTGCCCGTGTTGCGCGGGTAGAGCAGGTGCAGGGGGGCAAAGCGGTTGTCGAGGGCAATGCTGAGCTCGTGCTGCACGCCGGCCCCGAGCAGGGCGTAGTTTTCGCCGTTGCGCACCAGGCGGTGGTCGCCCTCCACGATGGCCGAGTCGATGTCGCTCTGGGAGTAGTAGTTCTCACTCACGCCCTTCATCTTCACGACCATCTGCCGGTCGTGGTACTGCAGCAGGGCGTTGTCTTCGATGACTTCGGTGAGCAGGCCCACGCCGGGCGTGCGACGGATGCGCTGCAGCAGCTCCTCGTTGGTTTCGAAGGATTTTCCCTTCACGGCCGTTACCAGCAGGTCGGGGTCCGACTTGCCGTAGAGCGTGCGCACCAAGTCCTCCAGCCCGTTAAAAACCGACAGCACGATAATCAGCGCCATGGTGCCCACGGCCACCCCCACCATCGAGATGTTAGAGATGATGCTGATAATGTTGCGCTTGTTCTTAGACGAGAAATAACGCCGGGCGATGAGCAGAGAAACGTTCATGCAGGGCGCTGGTTAGGGTTAAGAGAAGGGCGGGGCAAGGAGAACACGAAGCACTTGTACGAAAGAGACGGCAGAAAGCCGCATTTACCGGTTGCGCTCCAGGGTTTTAACGGGCAAGATAACGGGCCGGATTCAATTAAGCTCAACACTAACCAGCCTTGGGCAAACGGAGCCGCGGTTATTTCCAGGCTTTGACAATCAGGCCGGTGCCCGAGTCGTGCTTGGAGGTCGAGTCAATCCAGTTCAGCAGCAGGCAGAACGGGAAGGTGATGAGGTAGTAGAAGGGCAGCAGCACGAAAAACCACTTCGACATGCCCAGCATCAGAATCGGGTATTTCATGCTCAGGCGCCACGAAATCTGGCCCGGCTCGCCGTAGCTGTACTGAGCCTCAATCCGCTCGAAGCCGGCGGTGCGCAGCTTCTGCTGAATCTCGTGAATGTTGTAGCCGTCGCGCACGTGCTCCTCAATGAAGCTCGTTTCGCCGTCGGCGTGCACATCCGAGCCGCCCTGGTCGCTGGGCGTGGAAATGAGCAGCATACCGCCATCCTTGAGCGAGGCGTGAATGTTGCGGAACACTTCCACGTCTTCCAGAATGTGCTCCATCACGTCCACTGACAAGGCCAGGTCGAAGGAGTTGGGCTCCTGGTAGAGCACCAGGTCCTGCACGGCAAACTGCACGTTGGTACGCCCGATCTGGCGGAAAAACTGGTTGGAGTCGGCAATCTGCTCGTCCTTCACGTCCACGGCCAGAATATTCCACTTCTTGCTCAGGCCCGACAGCCAGTAAGTGTATTGCCCGTAGCCCGAGCCGGCATCCAGAATCGTCAGGTTCTCATCCTGGCGGCCGGCGGCCCACTTGCGCAGCTCACGGTGCACGTGCCAGGTGCGCAGCAGCAGCAAATCGAGCATCACATAAAACAGGCGGCGCAGCCACGGAGTCCGGTTAAAGACCTGGCCCAGTGACTTTTTAATCGGGTCGTAATACAAGGGGAAATGTGATTTAGTGAGATGGTGAGTTAGTGATTTAGCGACTCAGGGAGTTCGTGAGTTTGGCTTTCGGCTTGCGCCACTTGCGCGGTATTGAGCATCAAACTCACGAACTCCCTGAGTCGCTAAATCACCATTTCACTTATTCGTCTTCGTCGGCGAACAGCTTGGGGCGGGCGGCGGGGCCTTTCTCGTCGGGCTTGGGGTCCGACTTATCCTCGGGCGTCTCGGCCGGAATATCGAGCTTGCCCAGCACGGCATCCATGTGGGCGGCATATTCGGCGCTGTCGTCGAGGAAGAATACCAGCTCGGGGATGATGCGCACCTGCTGGCGAATCCGCTTGGCCAGGGCCTGGCGGATTTCCTTGCTGTTGTCGCGCACCAGTTCCAGCAGCGCCGGGCCCGTGTTGGCCAGCAAACTGCTCAGGTAGATGCGGGCCACGCCCAGATCAGGCGACACCCGAATGGTGCTGATGCCCGGCGGCAAGCCGGGAAACAGGTGCGGTAAGTCGCGTTGAAAGACGGCTGCCAGATCCTGCTGCAGGAGGCTGGCAAACTTTTGCTGTCGTTTACTTTCCATAAGAATCAGCAAAGATAGGAAGTTAGGGGCTTGGGGACTTAGGAAGTTCTGCGCTTTGGAGTTGAGAAACCGAAACTGATGGATAGCCACTCCGTCGCAGGCGCGCCCGCGCTTGGCCGGATGAATGTACCTTTGCTTGTCCACGTCGTTTTTACGCACCCCCGAACCCGGTTTTTCCTTGCTTCGCTTCTTTAAAAGTTCGCTTCCCACGCGCCTCGTGGCCCTGCTGCTGCTGGTGCTGGCCCTGCGCCTGCCGCTGGTCTGGCTGGGTATTCCGCTGACGGCGGCCGAGTTGCGGGCCCTGCTCATTGGCGAACGGCTGCACGAGGGCGCCCTGCTCTACCGCGACATCTACGACAGCACGGCCCCGCTGTCGGCCCTGTTTTTCGGGGCCCTCGACACCGGCCTGAGCCGGCCGCTGTGGCTCTACCGCATTCTGGCCCTGCTGCTGCTGCTGTTTCAGGCCCTGCGCCTCAACCTAGTACTCAACCGGGCCGACGTGCACCCCGACCGGGGCTACGTGGCGGCCCTGACGTACCTGCTGCTGGCCAGCGTCACGACCGACCTGGATACTTTGTCGCCCTTGCTGCTGGGGCATACTTTTGTTGTCATTGCCCTGAGTGCCTTGTTGCCCACCTCGCGGGAGGGCTACGACAACCGCCGCCTGTTTCGGGCCGGGTTTCTGATTGGGGTGGCCGCGCTGTGCTATCTGCCGCTGGCGCTGTTTCTGCTGGTGGGCCTGTTTGCCGTTATTATCTTCGCTGCCAACTCGTTCCGGAGCTTTCTGCTGCTGGTTTGTGGCTTTTTGTTTCCGTATGCGGCCGTGGGCACCTTCTTCCTCTATACCGAGTCGCTGCCCAACTTCGCGCAGCTGCACCTGAAGCCCGTGCTGACGGGCCTGGTGGCCGGCACCGATGGCATGCCGCTGTTTGTGCAGCTGCGCCTGCTGATTCTGCCCGCTATTGTGGTGGTGCTGGCCTTATTCCGGTCATTTACCACGGCGCTGGGCCTGGTTTTTCAGGTGAAGTTTCAGCAGCTGATGCTGGTGTGGCTGCTGGTGGCGGTGGCAATGGCCGCAGCGGGGCGGGGCATGGCCCCCGGCACCTTCGTGCTGGTATTGCCGCCCATTACCTATTTCTGCCTGTATCTGTGGCAGAAATCGTCGCGGGCCTGGGTGCCGGAGCTGCTGCTGGTGCTCATCATTGGGGCCGTGGTGGTGGTGCGCTACCGTACTACCCTGGGCCTGGAGTCGGTCATCCAGATTCCGTCCGAGCAGCGCTACGCGGTGCAGCCCAATCCGGCTTACGCTTCCCTGCAGGGACACCGCCTGCTGGTGCTGGGCCCCGACCGCCGCTCCTACGTGCAGAACCGCTTAGCCACGCCCTATCTTGACTGGCGCCTGGCCCAGGTCGATTTTGGGCACCTCAACGAGTACGGTGCCGTGTTCCGCCTGGCCCGCAACTTCGCCACCCTGCCCCCAGAGTATATCATCGACGAAGCCGGCCTGCTGCCCGAGCTGCAATACAAAGTACCCGCCGTGTTCAGCCAGTACCAGCCCACCAAAATTCCCAAAGTGTACCAGCGCCGGTAGACCCTTTGTCCTTGCGAGGAGGCACAACATTCCGCGCCTCAAGCGGCAGCAAGCGGTCCGCTGAAATGTGCGGAGCCTTATAAACGGAAAAGCCCTTACTACACGCAGTAGTAAGGGCTTTCTGGTAAAAGAGCAGGACCACCTACACAGAGGACGGATTGCTTCGTGCCTTGCAAGGACACTTCCGCAAGGGTAAGTTTTAGCAGTCGATTTTGCTGACGCGGTTCTGGTGACGGCCGCCTTCGAAGGCAGTATTCAGGAACTTGCTTACGATTTCGCGGGCCGCTTCTTCGGTTACGAACCGCTCGGGTACGCAGACGATGTTGGCATTATTATGCTGCCGGGCCAGCTCGGCCAGCTCCGGCGCCCAGGCAATGGCCGCCCGAATTCCCTGGTGCTTGTTGGCCGTAATAGCCACCCCATTGGCTGAGCCGCACACCAAGATGCCGCGCTCAAACTCCCCGGCCGTAATGGCATTGGCCACCGGGTGCACAAAATCCGGATAGTCCACGGAATCAGCAGAGTAGGTGCCAAAGTCCTTTACTTCGTAGCCGTTGTCGCGCAGCCAGTGGGTCAGCATTTCCTTGTAGGCAAAGCCGGCGTGGTCGGAGCCGATGGCGAGAGAGTTCGTGGTAGACATGAGAAGGAAAGCTTGGTTATTGGCTGACGCCGTTGTTCTCGGCCAGCTGAGCGTTCAGAGAGGCCGTGCGGCTCTTGGTGACTACGCGGGCAATGTTGATGCTCAGCTCGTAGAGGATCAGAATCGGGATGGTGACGATGATCTGGGCCGAAATATCCGGGGGCGTGATGACGGCGGCAATGATGAGGATGACCACAATGGCGTGCTTGCGGTACAAACGCATGATTTCGGGCGTAATCAGGCCGGCTTTGGCCAGGAAGAACACTATCATGGGCAGCTCAAACACGAAGGCGCACGAGAGGCTCATCGTCGTCAGGGTGCTGATGTAGCTCTGCAGGTCAATCTGGTTTTCGATGGTGGCATCGAGTTGGTAGGAAGCCAGGAAGTTGATGCTCAAAGGCGCCGCCACAAAGTAGCCGAACATCAAGCCGAGCATGAACAGTACTGACACGAAGAACACTGCGCCCTGAGAGTTCTTCTGCTCGTGCGGATACAGGCCGGGCTTGATAAAGCGCCAGATTTCCCAGAAGGTGTAGGGAAAGGCCATTGCCAGGCCCACCACAAACGAGGAGCTGATGTGCATGGTCAGCTGCCCGCTCATCTGGCGGTTCTGCAAATCGAAGGTGGGCTTGCCGATGCACAAGGCGTCAGCCCCGATCCAGCGGCCGAAGTCGCAGAAGGCCCGGTAGGTCCAGAAGTCGCCCCGGGAAGGGCCCAGAATCAGGTCGTGAAACAGAAAGTCTTTGGCCAGAAAAGCGGCCGTCGTGAAGACCACAATGGCAATAGCCGAGCGGATGATGTGCCACCGCAGGGCTTCCAGATGGTCGATGAAGGACATTTCGTGTACTTCACCCCCAATGGGTTGGTCAGTATTCAAGGGTATTGGTGAGATGGTGAGTTAGTGAAATGGTGAGTTGCGGTTTGCGCAGGCACCTGTGGAGAAACAAACGAAAAACCCGAACAACAGGATGCTGGCCGCCGGGCATGTGGCGAAAAACTCACCATTTCACTAACTCACCATCTCACAGTTAGGCAAACAAGGGGTACTGCTGCATCCATTCGTTGATCTGGCCGCGCACGCGCAGCAGGTGGGCCTCGTCGGTGTGGTGCATCAGCACGTCGTCGATGAACTCCACGATGCGGGCCATGTCGGTTTCCTTCAGGCCGCGGGTCGTTACGGCAGCCGAGCCGATGCGCATGCCGCTCGTCACGAAAGGCGACTTGTCGTCGAAGGGCACCATGTTCTTGTTGATGGTGATGTCGGCCTTAATCAGCGTATTCTCGGCCAGCTTGCCGGTCAGACCCTTGCTGCGCAGGTCGATGAGCATCAGGTGGTTGTCGGTGCCGCCCGAAATAATCTGGTAGCCGCGGTCCACGAAGCCCTTGGCCAACGCCTGAGCATTACGGATAACCTGGTGGGTGTACTCGGTGTAGGCGTCGCTCAGGCATTCGCCGAAAGCCACGGCCTTGGCGCCGATAACGTGCTCCAGCGGACCGCCCTGGGTGCCGGGGAATACGCCTGAGTCGAGCAACGCCGACATCATGCGCAGCTCGCCCTTGGGCGTCTTCAGGCCAAAGGGGTTTTCGAAGTCCTTGCCCAGCATGATCAGGCCGCCGCGGGGGCCGCGCAGGGTCTTGTGGGTGGTAGTGGTTACGATGTGGCAGTGCTCAAACGGGTTGTTGAGCAAGCCCTTGGCAATTAGGCCCGAAGGATGGGAAATATCGGCCAGCAGCAGGGCGCCCACTTCGTCGGCGGCTTCGCGCAGGGCTTTGTAGTCCCAGTCGCGGGAGTAGGCCGAGGCCCCGCAGATGATAAGCTTGGGCTGTTCGCGGCGGGCGGTTTCCTTTACTTTCTGCCAGTCAATCAGGCCGGTTTCGGGCTCTACGCCATAGAAGCTGGGCTTGTAGAGCTTGCCCGAGAAGTTCACCGGCGAGCCGTGGGTGAGGTGGCCGCCGTGGCTCAGATCGAAGCCCAGGATTTTGTCGCCGGGGTTCAGGATAGCCAGCATCACGGCCGCGTTGGCCTGAGCCCCGGAGTGGGGCTGCACGTTTACCCACTCCACGCCGAACAATTCCTTGGCCCGGTCGATGGCCAGCTGCTCGATCTGGTCCACGATTTCGCAGCCGCCGTAGTAGCGCTTGCCGGGCAGGCCCTCGGCGTACTTGTTGGTCAGGATGGAGCCCTGCGCCCGCATCACTTGCTCGGAAACGTAGTTTTCGGAGGCAATCAGTTCAATACCGTGGGTCTGACGGTCCTTTTCCTGGCGGATGAGGTCGAACAGGACCGTGTCCTGAGCGAGGGAGGCAGTGCGAATTTCCATAGGTTCAAAGGTACGGGTGAATCGATTATCAGGGAACAGGTGGGCGGCAACAATTGCCCGGACTTGCGTATGAAGCCCGGCGAGGGCTGCTTGCTGGTGCGAACTTACGAGAGCCGGGGCAGGAAAGCTGGGTTTCGGTTTTTGCCGCCCTTCTCACGTATTCTCCTTTGTTAGTTGTTACTTGAACCATGAACCAGCCCCTGGCCGAAGCCCTGACCCATCTGCGGATGGGCAATCAGACGTTTCTGATCAACTTTTATCAGGACCAACGGGACCATTTTGCCCGCTGGGCCCGGCGCCAGCACCAGCTGGAGCCCGCTGCGGCCCACGAGCTGCTGCGCGGCGTGCTGGTCGATTTTTACGACCAGGTGATTGACGGGCGCCTGACCAAGCTGCCGGCCGACGTGCGCAATTACCTCTACGGCATGGCCCAGGAGCACATTCAGGCCGAGAAAACAACAGCTGAGCTGCCCCGGGTGGAGGCCGGTCGGCGCCAGCAGCTGCTGCGCGTGTTCGGCCAGCTGGGCACCGACTGCCAGCAGGTGCTGATGTACTTTTACTTTCGAGGCTACAACTTCGAGAAAGTAGCCGGTAAAATGGGCTTCGCCAACGCCACCGTAGCCCGAATCCAGAAAACCAGCTGCCTGCGCAAACTCCTGGAGCTGCGCATCCGAGCCACGGGCGAAGGTGCTGCCGGGGGCCAGGCTTCGGCCGCCACTATCTGATTCTGCGTAGCTTAGTGCCGGCTCCGGCCGGCTTTTGGTCTTTTCTTCTCCTTCCCTGTTCGTATTTGCATGATGTCGCCCGCTGAGCTGCGCCCGTTTCTGGATGAGCTGGAACGCTTTGCCGATGGCCAAATGACGTCTGCCGAGCAGGCCGACTTCGAGGAGCGCATGCAGCGGGAGCCCGCCCTGCGCGAAGCCCACGAAGCCTACGAGCAGCTGGCCGCCGACCTGCGCTGGGTGGCCGGCCACGAAAGCCTGCGCCACCGCCTGCTGGCCCTCGACCGCCGCCTCGACCAGCGCCACACGGCTCTGGTGCGCATCAAGCGGCGGCAGCGCCGGGCCCAGACGCGCTGGGGTACAATTTTTACGGTGGCCGTGCTGCTGCTGCTGGGCCTGTGGTTTTTGCTGCGGCCAGCCGGGCCGCGCGGCGGCCGCGCCTGGGAAAATTATTACGTCGCCGACCCTGGCTTGCCGCAGTCGGCCACGCTGGATGAGCACCGGCCGCTGCTGGCCCAGGCCATGGAGCAGTACCGGGAAGGGCACTACCCGGCCGCCCTGCACGCCCTGCGCCGCGTGCCCACCGACAACCTCGGCCCCGATACTCTGCTGTACTACAACGGCATCTTTCTGCTGAGTCAGGGAGACGGTAGTGCCGCCCGGCCCTACCTGCGCCGCGTCATTCAGCAGCCGGGCTCAGCCTTGGCCAGCAAAGCCCGCTACCACTTGGCTGTGGCTTACTGGGCCGCCAAGCAATGGCCCGAGGCCCGCGCCGCCTTCCGCGAAGTAGCCTCCGACTCGTCGAATGAATACCGGCAGGCCGCTCAACGAGTGTTGCAGGCCGATGTGCTGCGGGACGAGGACTAGGCGCCAAACCAGGGCTTACCGCTGGGTAATAAAGTAAGGCGGCTCGATGTTGGGCTGCAGCGTTAGCTCGAAGGCGTCCAGCTCCAGCACAGCCAGGTGGGAAAGCTCGGGGTTGAGGCGGTACACGCAGCCCGTATCGAGGCTGATGGAGCCGGCCAGCTTTTTTACCTGCTGCTTTACTTCCGCCGTGGGCGTGGGCACGTGGCCGTGCAGCAGGCGCCGACCCTGCATCCGGGAGGCATCAAAAGTAAACTGCTTGATATTGAGCATCGTGTGCCAGTCAGTGCGCATCTGCTCGGGTGGCAGGCGAAAGTCGTAGCCGGCGTGTACCAGCGTGAAGCCCGGAATATCCAGTTGGTAGGGCAGCGCATCGAGCCACTGCAGGTAGGGCTCCGGAATGTCTTCGGCGGCTTTCACCCCGAAGCTTTGCAGCGTCAGGGTGCGGTCGGCCTGGGAGGCCCAGGCCAGGTGCTTACGGCCCCGGGCGGCGTCGAGCAGCTCTTGGTCGTGGTTGCCGCGCAGGCAGTGCAGCTGGTAGCCCCGCGCCGAAAGCTGCAGCAGGTAATCGAGCAGGCCGCGGCTGTCGGGACCTTTATTCACGTAGTCGCCCAACAGATAGAGCTCATCACTGGGGCGCAAAAAAAGCACACCTTCCACCAGATGGCGAAAGGTGTGCAGACAACCGTGCAAATCGGTGGTGACGTAGCGGGCCATGGCAGCTGGGCAATCCGGCACGGGGAAGAAGCAGTGCCGGTAGGGGCTATACGCTACTGCCGCTGCCTATGGTTTGCTGGCTGCCCAAGCCCGTTATTCCACCACTACTTTCTGGCTGAAGCTTTTCTTGGCGCTGGTCATTTTCAGCAGGTACACGCCGGTGGGGTAGCCCTGCAGATCCAGCTGGTAAGTGCGGCTGCCGCGGGGCACGTCCCGGATTACGCGCACCGTTTTGCCATACAAGTCATACAAGGTCAGCGTGGTTGCCTGGTTGGCCGTTGCCACCTCGGTTTCTACGGTCACCAGGCCGTGGGTGGGGTTGGGGTACACTACGAAGCCTTCGGCGCGCTCGGGCCGGGCAGTTTCCGAGGCCAGGGCCGTAGCGCGGTACGCCAGGTTGTTGTAGGGGCAGGTCACGTTGTTCACGTCGATCTGGCTGGGCGTGCAGGTAAGCTGCGCGGCCAGTATGGGGCCGGCAATGAAGTTGGTGCCGGACGTGACGCTGAAACCAGGATTCAGGGTGATGACCCCACCGGCCGCGAAGATGGTGGGAGCAGCCGTGTTGGGGTGGTTGATGGTTACGCCCATTGGCCCCCAGCCGAAATCAACTTCCGGTGACGTGTGAATCCAGTCCATGGTCTGCGTGATGCCGGGCGTGGTGTATTCGCCCCAGGCTACTTCGGCGCCCTCCTCCCCGGTCAGGGCGGCGCCCAGGTTGCTGAACGGGGGCTCCGTCTGCGAGGAGTTGACCACGAAGCGGGGGTTGGTTGCCGTTACGCCGCTGGTATTGGTTTGCACGGCGTAGTCCTGCACGAAGTAAATCAGCGGGGAGTTGTCGGAAACCGCTCCACTAACCCGTAGCGTGGCCATTACCCGCACGTATACTTTGCTGCCCGTCGGCACGGTCATGGTCATGTTCTTGAAGCAGCCCAGATCCACGAAGGGCGTCTGCACGGTGTTGGGCAGGTTGGCAACATCAGTGCGGGTGATATCCAGAATACCGGCATTCAGTTGCCATTCCATGTAGTCGAAGCGTCGTTCGTGATACTCGCCGCCGTTATACCAGGTTCCGTTAGGGTAATCGGTGGTGTAGCCCGGCGTGAAGATGGCCCCCGGGGTTTCACCCACCAGCGCGGCCTTCGCCGATACCAGCTCCAGTCCGGCGGGCTTGTTGAAAGCCCCAAGCAGGTCGTTCTGCACCTGGTACGAATCCAGGGTGGCATGATAGTCCCCGTAGTCCGACGTCGTGACGCACCGGTCATCCTGGCCTTGCGAGCCGCAGGGGTCCCACCAGGAATACTCGCCGGAAATGTAGGTATAGGTCATCTTGTTCAGCACCGGTGTATTCTTGATGTTGAACAAGCCCAGCGGGCAGTTGTAGTACGGCTGGGTCGAGCGGTCATTGCCGTTGTGGGCCGTGCCGGGCAGCTGAACGCTCACCCCAGTCAGCGGATACGTCGTCGTGATGCTGCCACTCATCTGAATAGTGCCCTCCGAAATGGTCGGGGTGAAGGCTGGTTCGGACGCCAGGGCATTGCCCGACTCATCCTGGGCGGGCCAGATGGCCCCCACAATTTGCCCGATAATACCAAAGGCGCTGCTCACCATGCCCGCCGCGCCCAGCACGGTGCCCACGGTTTTGCGCAGGCCGCCCCCCTGGTTTTTGGGCCGGGTTGCGTTGGCAATGGAAAGACCCGTGTTAGAAGCTTTGGTATTCTTGGAGCTGGCCATTTTCACGCCGCCCTCGTGCAGCTTGTCCAGGAACTTATCGGCATCATCAGCTGATACAGAGCCCAGTACCCGCTTGCCGGTGGCCAGAAACTTCTTCAGCCGGGTTGGGTCGGCCGGATCGTTCTGTAACAGCTGGTTTTTGGGGCCGGCCAGGGCATATCCTTCCTGGGCATCGGTCTTGAAGCTGAGGGCGCCACCCAGCGTAATATTGCTGGTGACTGTGCCAAAAACACTGAACTCCAGTGCGTTGCCGTTGTAACGGGTGTTGCCGAAGTTAGGGTCATACGTGGCCGTAAACTCCCCAACGACCCAGCCCGTCTGCGAGGTCATTTTAGCCACGTACGAAATCATCTCGTCGCTGTAGCTATTGGCGGTCAGGTACTTGTCGGGGGCTACCAGCATGGTGTTGGTCATGGCCATTACGCTGGTGCTGCCCGAGCTGTTCACGCTGCTGTGGCTCATCGTAATCACGGCCCCGTTCTGGTACGTGCGGTTGTCGAGCCAGAAATACGTCCGAATCATGCTCGTGTACTTGTTGTACAGAATCACGTAGGGCACGTCGATGGGGCTCAGGGCCCCCAGGTTCATGCGCAGCAGCTCCCAGCCTTTCTGCCGGGTGTAGTCCTTATCGTAAGCAATGCGCAGCATTTTGCCATTCTGGGCAAACTCCCAGGGGGCACCATAGGCTACGCCCTGCGTTTGGCCGGGGCGCCGGATTGCCCAGGTTTTGCAGTAGTTCGGGTCCGTGCGGGGTGTTTCCCAGTCCCAGCTGGCATAGCTGCTCACCATATCGGTGGCATTCACAGCGGGGCACGATACCGGGGAGCCCTGCGCCGCGGCCTGTGGGCTACTGCTGAGCAGGCCAAAGCCTAGCAGGCATAGTAAGGCAGTCGTTTTCATAAGAGGTTTCCTGGTTGAATAGAACCTAGTGCCAGCTTACTTGGAAGACTGCGCGTTTTTGAGTTGCTGGACCTGCTTGTTGAGGTCGATGAGGTGCAGGGTAAGCTCCTCCACTTTCTTGAGCAGCAGCACGT
>NZ_JAJADQ010000013.1 GCF_020447315.1 Hymenobacter nitidus | reverse complement strand
CCGCTGGCCCAGTGGCAGTCATTAGCAGCGTGGCCACGACCGCACCAGCCGGTGGCCTTGCGGTTGGTGTCAGCGGCGCCGGTTAGTAGTTCACCGGTTGTTTCCGGGCCACAGTCGGCCCCGGGAGTGCGGCTTGCTCTGCGGCAGGATGCGCAGCTGCCGGAATGGCAAACCGGATATTTCTGGCCCAGCTTGCCTGGCTGGCACTTTATTAGTCGCGACAAGCAGCCAGCCCAGACCTTTTATGTTTTTGCACCCCAGCAATGGTCCCGGATTGAGCAGGAGCTGCGACTTCAGGCGGCACAGCCGTGGCAGGTCAAAACAGCGGTGCGGCCCATAGCCAATCCGATTAGGACTTCCCAGGCTTACCCCGCCACTTGGTTTTTTCTCGTGTTTTTGCTGGCAGCCGGGTTGTTGTGGCTGGAAGAAAAGCTTTAGTCCGCGGGGTTAATAGCGAATATCGGGATGACCATTAAGCAGCGTGTCTTCCGTATCTCCTACCCGGTAGTCGCCAACGCTATACACCGCAGCAGCCTTATTATCAGCGGGACGCGCAGCCGTAGCCCGGCCGGCGGGGGTAGCGGTAGTTTTTTCCGGCAACCCGGGCGGCACAGCTAGACTATCGTCTTGAGTAGTATAATTAGACAAGGCAAACAAATAATACTTGGGAAAATGCAGTTGCAAATATTGCATTTAAAATGCTAAATATTTAACCCTTCTATTATTTATATTTTTACTGGCTAGCACGAAAATGCAACGGCCCGACTTTCCAAGGGAAAATCGGGCCGTTGGCAGAATACATGCCGGCCGAAGCCGACGTATAATTACTGCTGGGTCGTGGTCGTGGTCGAAGCCTCGGTGGTGGTAGCAGCGCCCGTGGTGTCGGTCGATACAGTCGTGGTGCTAGCCGAATCCGTAGTGGTGGTAGCAGCGTCCGTAGCAGCAGCATCCGTAGCAGGAGCTTCAACAGTCGTGGTTTCGGTGGTTTCGGTCGTCTTCGACTCGCAAGAAGCCAGCGTGGTAGCGAATACGAGAGCCAGGGCAGAAACCTTCAGGAGATTCTTCATTTTGGTGTTACGTTTGAAAAAATTTAGTCTGAAAAACGCCCTTCATACCAGCATTTCAAGAAGGTAACCCGACAGTAGAAAAAAAATATTTATGGGTTACCAAAAGCCTGGTAAGGTATTAACCAACAAAGCGAATGGGTAAGGGCATTCCTACCTACACCGATGAGGAGTTCGTGGCGGCTATCCGCCGCGGCGACGACCGGGCGCTGGCTCAGCTCTACCGCCTGCACCTTCCCATGGTCTCGCACTACGTTCTGCAAAACAGTGGAACCGAAGACGAGGCCAAGGATGTGTACCAGGAGGGTATCATGGTATTCTACGAGAAAGTACGCGACGGCTCCCTGGAGCTGAGCTGCCAGATCAAGACCTACCTGTATGCGGTGTGCCGGCGGCTGTGGCTCAAGCGGCTCGCCGAGAAAACCCGCTTCGGCGGCCGCCTCGACGACCATGAGCCCTACCTGGAAACCGGCGCCGAGGCCGATTTGGCTTTAGCCGAGGAGCGCGACAAGCGCTTCGCGACGATGAGCGAGGCCCTAGAACGCGTGGGAGAGCCCTGCCGCTCGCTTTTAGAAGGTTTTTACCTGCTGGATAAGTCTATGCAGCAGCTTACGGCGGAGTTTGGCTATACCAATGCCGACAACGCCAAGAATCAGAAATATAAGTGCCTGGTGCGCCTGAAAAAGCTGTTCTTCTCCCACTACAAGGAGGAAGAATCATTTTGACAGGCGGGCCTATCCCGGCAGAGCACCCACTCTGCACAAGACTATGAAAACGGAAGCCGACTATTACGCCTTATTTGAAGCCTACCGCAGCGGCGGGCTCTCGGTACCGGCCCGCACCGACCTGGAGCGGCGCCTGGCTGCGGACCCTGACTTTGCCCAGCGCTTCGCCGATTTCACCGACCTCACCGACACGCTGCAGGGCTACGGCGAGCGGCTGGCTACGCGCCGCAAGCTGCACGCCATTCAGGCCGACATAGATGCCGAGGCGGCGGTACGGCTGGAAGGTGAAACCGTGGAAACGGGCAACCCCACCATGCCGCACATGTACATTTCGCCCGTGGAGCGCAAGCTGCGCGAGTTTTGGGGAGCGCACCGGGCCACGGCCATGGTAGCCGCTTCGGTGGCTGTGCTGGCGGTGTTTGCCACGCTGCTCGGCCTGGAGTGGTGGCGTACTGCCCAGCAGCGGCCCTCTCTTTATGGCTACACGGTGCTGCGCCGGGAAGTAGAGCGCATCAAGCAAACCCAGAAGGCTATGAACCGCGCCATCAACCAGATTGATGGCACTAAACCGGAAGGAGAGTTGAACCCCGGCAAATTCAGTGGCACCGGCTTTGCCCTCACCGCCGATGGCTACCTGGTGACCAGCTACCACGTGATTCAGGGGGCCGACTCGCTGCTGATTGAAAGCCGTGACCGGCAGCGCTTCCGCGCTGAGCCTGTCTTTACCGATATTGCCCACGACTTGGCCATTCTGCGCATCACGGACCGCAAGTTCAGCGGTTTTGGTCGTCTGCCTTACTCCTTCAAGCGCGGCACGGCCGACTTAGGTGAGAAGGTATTCACCCTGGGCTACCCCCGAGAGGATGTGGTATTCGGGGAAGGCTCCCTGAGTGCCCGCTCGGGATTCGAAGGCGACACGGCTTTCTACCAGATTTCGATTCCGGTGAACCCTGGCAACAGTGGCGGCCCGCTGCTCGACGACCGTGGCAACCTGATTGGCATCATCAGTGGGCGGCAGATGGACATGCAGAGCGCGGCTTTTGCCACCAAATCATCGTACCTGATGCGCCTGGTTGACTCGCTCTCGGCAGCGGGCACGACTCAGCCCTACAACATGCCGCGCACCAACCTGATGGCCGGTACCTCGCGCCGCCAGCAAATCCGCAAGCTGCAGGACTACGTGTTTGTGGTGAAGGTGTACGAATAGAGCTTTCTCACATTGAAGAAACCATGAAAGGCCCCGCTGACACAGCGGGGCCTTTTTCGTGGCTTCCGGATGCTTATCAATTTGCAATCTGATGCTGCCTTAGAAAAAAGGCGCGGTGCCCGGCTTGGTGAAGCTCGACAACACGCCCCGGGCTTGCCAATAAATGTTTGGAGACGGTGGAAAAAAGCGCAGCCACCCCGCGGCTTTTTGCGTACAGGCTTGTCGGTGGCTTGCCACCAATACTGTACCGACACCTTCCACCAACACCTACTCTTCCGCTATGGAATCGCAGATTGAAGAACAATTGGAGAAAATTATGCCCGAGGATCTGGCCCGTACATTCGAAAGCGCCTACCATGTGCTTGTACAAGGCGACCATGATCATATCGACGACTTGCTGAAGCATGGCGGCACGCTCATCAAGAAGGCGGCGCAGCGCTTCACTCCCACGCAGCTTATCCTGGGCATTGCGGCGCTGGCAGCCGTAGCAGTGGTTGTAGTTAATCGTTCGATGGACAGTACGGACGACAGCGACGCTGAAGATGCTGGCACCTCGGCGGAACCCGTAAAGGAAAACAAGCCCAAAGCCAACGCTAACAAGGGTCCTCAGAATCCCGACAGCCACTAAGCTTTTCGCTTCCCAGATAAAGCCCCGCCAGGTTGGAGTCATCCATATCCGGCGGGGCTTTGTGTGTTCACATGATTATGTGGCTAAATTTTATTGCATTAAGCAAATATCATTGTCTAATATTGCAGCATCAAAATCATAAAACACCTGAACAAAATACCAAAGCTATGAAAGCAGTTTTCCTCTTCGTTCTGGCAGCCATGCTTACTTCCTTGCAGGCAGAGGCCACCTCTATGCCTACCGCTCCGGCGGCTTCTCAGGAAGCGTTAGTATCGGCTACAGATGAAAATAGCGCCGATTGGGGCCCATTCAAGCGTAAAAAATACAAGTATAAGAAGCGCCGAAAAGCCAGCAAGAATCGTCGGCAGCACCGCATGTTTGGCCGTTAGAATCATTCGCTACCTGCTCTTACCCGTCCTGCTTTCCAGCGTCAATCCTGGGAAGCAGGACATTTTTTTTGATTAATTTTATTTTAACTTGACTTTATCTAATAAAAAATCTATCATTGTTATACATAGCACCTTAGTTTATGTCATTCATTCTTAGCCCTCGGCACCTATGGCAACCTTGACTTTACTCCTACTAACGGCTTTTCTGACTACTGAATCTGCGGAAGCAATGGCGGCTTCTTCGGCTCCAGCCTCAACTTCGCTTCAAGTACAGGTGAGCGACGATGCCGGGCGCATTTTTAACCGGGATGCTTCCAAACGCCGGAAGCGTAAAAAGTCGCGGCCCGCGTATAAGCGGCTGGGCACTATGCCCGTGCCCAGCCCGCTACGGGCTGCTTAGGCCGCTGCTGGCACCAGCAGTTCCGGACTGTTGTTGGATGGAGAGTTTACCAGCGTGCTGACCACGTATTCCTGCATGAGATTGGCGGCATAGGGCTGCAGCAGGGCCTGGTGGGCAGTGGCGGTTTGGCCGTCGTCGAGCCAGCTCAGTTCAGCCTGCCGGTCCGGCAGAATGACGGGCATGCGGTTGTGCAGCGAGGCCATCAACTCATTGGGCTCGGTCGTGATAATGGTAAACGTGGGCACTACTTCCCCGGAAGTCCGGTCTACCCATTCATCCCAGAGGCCGGCAAAGGCAAAGGGCTGCTCGTTGCGCAGCAGAATACGGTGGGGCGTTTTCGGACCCTTGGCCACCGGAGCCGTTTGCTGCCACTCATAGAAGCTGTCGGCCAGCACCAAGCAGCGCCGCCGCTGCAGCAGCTGGCGGAAAGACGGCTTCTCGGGCAGTGTCTCGGCGCGGGCGTTGATGGGCTTGGGAGCCGCTTTCACGTCCTTGACCCAACCGGGTACCAGCCCCCACTGAAACAGTTGAATCCGGCCGGGTTCGGTATTGGTGATAATGGGCAGCTGCTGGGAAGGCGCCGCATTGTAGGTAGGCGGCAGCGCATCGGGGAAGTGCGCCCCGAACCGCTCTTCAATGACGGGAACCGGGGTAGTGAACGTGTAACGGCCGCACATAGCTGAAGCAGATAAAAGCAAAGCCCTGGCTTCGCGGTGGAGTGGTCTGGGGATTACGCCGCCCGGTTAGCGGAAGTTTCCTGCTGTCATCCGTAGCGGCGCTATTTCCGCAACAAAGAAAACTCGGTCAAAGCCCTTGCAAGGCAGGAGTTACCAGGCAATGACCCTGACATGAATGGGTGAGTAAACGTGAAGCGGGCCGTCAGCATCTCTGCTGACGGCCCGCTTGCTAGGTTTGAGTGGAGCTAGGGAAGTAATAAGTCCGCTTAGTTTCGCACCACTGGAAAGACCAGTTGAACAGCCTGGCCGCGCACCTGCAGCAAATAGGCTCCCGGGGCCAGCAGACGCATATCTAGGGGCTGCTCCTGGCCGCCGGTCACGGTATACTGCCGCAGCACCCGGCCAGTCAGATCGGTAAGCTGCACGGCAAACTCGCCGGCGGGCAAGCCCGTTAGATCCAAGGTGGCAGAACCGGCGCTGGGGTTGGGGTACACCGAAATGGCCAGCTTGCCGGCCGCTGCAAACTGCACGGTCCGGACGGGGCTAAAAGAGGTACTGCCATCCGTATCGATCTGGCGCAGACGGTAATAGATGGGCTGACGCGACCAGCGGGCGGCCTGCGCGTCGCGGTACTGGTAGCGGGAAGCAGCCGTGGTAGTGCCGTAGCCGGCCACAGTACCTACCCGCTGAAAAGTGGTGGCATCCAGGGAGCGTTCCACCTCGAAACGGTCGTTGTTTTTCTCTGATGCCGTGGTCCAGGAAAGCACGGCATCGGCTTGTTCGGCCTTGGCCGTGAAAGCCGACAGCTCGACGGGCAGCGGGGCACCTACCGCAGTGTTGAGGGAGGCACTATTGTTGGCTAGCGTCGGGTCGGGTACGGAAGAGGTTGCGGTGGCCAGGCTGGTGAGCGTAGCGGGCTGTGAGGCAGGCACCAGGAACGTCGCCGTATTCACGACCGGCAGGGCTCCGTTGGGCAGGGTATTGATGGTGGAAAACGTGACCCAGCCAGTGGCCGCGTCGTAGGTACCGCCGGGAGCAACCACCGCCGCCACGGGCAGGTTGGTGGGCACCTGCAGCCTGGGCACCACATTTAGCGCCGTAATTCCGCCCCGGTTGGCTGTCGTCATGGAATAAGTCACGACGGCACCGCGCAGCACGTTAATCGGCCCATTGATGGTAGCCGCGACATCGGCCCCCTGCACCGTCACGCGAATGTTGGCCGGGCTGGAGGTATAGTCGGCGCCCAGGATAGAGCGCATGGTGTAGGGAATCGTGACCTGGCCGGCGAAGGTGCCGGAGGGCGTGAAAGTGACAACCCCCGTCGCATTGACCTCAAACCGGCCTCTGCCCGCCACGTTGAACGTCGTTTGAATGCCCGCCGTGCTGGGGTCTAGGTCGACGGAAGCCACATCGATGCTGCTGCCGGGCGCTACGTCGTTGTTGAGAACCGGGATGGTCAGGGGAGCATTGTAGAGGGTGCTGACCACGTCGGTATTAGCAAACGGCACCTGCACGATGTTCAGGTTGCGGATTTCGTGAATGTTGGTGCTGCCGCCCGTAGAGCCCGAAAAACCCAGCCGCAAAGTCGGGGGCGGCGTCGGCACGAGAAAGTTGTCGATGGCCGTGCGCACCGAGTTGCCGTGCTGAATGCGCACCGATATGCGGTACGTGGTTTCGGTGCCGACCGTGGTGGGTACCACGTCGATGTAGGCGCGGCGGTAGTCCTCGGAGCCGGGTTGGGCACGCACCGTAGGCACGTCGAGGGAAAAGTCGAGGGCGCCGGGCTGGGTGCCGGTCAGGTAAGGGTAGTCGGTGGCGGCTGAACCGTCGCCGGCCCCGCGAATGGCAATGCCGTTGGGCACTTTCCCGGTAGCATCGGGGGTAGCGCTACCGCCCGAGCGGCCTTCCGCGCCGTTGGAATAGTTGCCAAACTCGTCGATACCAATCCCGATATAGCCTTTCGACACCCCGTCGGCGACTGGAGTGGCCGTTTTCTGAGCGTACCCCAGCGAGCCGCCCGAGGCGCCGATCCGGAAACCTGAGGCGGGCTGGTTGGCATCGACCAGAAAAACGCTGAAACCATCGGCGCCGGGGTTGGTACCACCATACGAGAAGAACTCGAAGGAGATGGTGAAGCCCGCCGACGAGGGAAATCCCACGTTGTCGATGGCATAGCCGGCCTGGTTGTTTACCGCATCGGTCAGGCGCAGATAGCCGCTCCCGACGGGGTCGGCGGTGCCACCGGTACCGGTGAGCTGGGCCACACCGCCGAAGGTGAAGTTCGAGGCCGTGTTTCCTTTAAAGGTTTCGTTGCGTGGAAACGCCGGTGCGGGGGCCTGGGCCTGCAGTGGGGAGGTAGAGAGCAACAGGCCGCCGGCCAGAGCCCATAAGCTTTTCTGCCACCGCTGCCAGGCAGTGCGGCCAGATGAAATAGTACAAATTGCTTGCATAGCGCATGAGTTGAAGATTGGACATGGAGCGGCGTATGCAATAGGTACACAATGAAACAAAAGTTTATCCGCAAAGGCAAAGGCCTATCCAATCATAATCTTCATTAAGTTCAAACCGCAAGCTATTTAATTGATCATGTCATGTTATTTTTTTAAATAGTTATATTATCAAATACATATCATTCTTCCAATGTAACACCCGCTTGTTCCTGCTCGTCCCAGCCGCTTCCACCTGCCCCGCTGGCTACTGTCGAAAGCGCACGGGTTACTGCTTAGTACAATTAACCCCAGCAGCTACGTGGCCACCTGGCACCCACCACGGCTTTATTCGGGCTGGGTAAGTGCTGTACCAAGCAACACTTTGGGCCTTTTTTGCATCCATTAGCCCATCATCTACCCCCACCCTGCTATGAATGCCTTGCGCATTGCGTCCCTTCTGCTGGGCGGCCTGCTGGCCACTCCCACGCTGGCCCAGGCCCAGAAGGCCCTGACCTACACCGTTGACATTGACCCCAAGACCGAGGACTTGTTTCAGGTGCAGCTGCAGGTGCCCAAGCTCGGCAAGGCGCAGAACATCTTTCAGTTTGCCGCCACGGCCCCCGGTACTTATCAGGTGATGGACATTGGCCGCTTCGTGCGCAAGTTTGAGGCCTTCGACGACAAGAATAAGCCCTTGGAAGTCAAGCAGGTTTCCGTGAATCAGTGGCAGCTGCAACAGCCCGAGAAAACCCGCGCCATCCGCTACACCATTGCCGAGACCTGGGATACGCCCGTGACGGAGCACCGCGTGTACCGCATGTGCGGCACCTCGCTGGAAGCCGACCACGCCCTGCTCAACGGGCAGGGCATTTTTGGCTACCTGCAAGGCTGGCAGGGCAAGCCGCTCCGCATCAAGCTCAACTACCCCGCCGACTGGAAAGTCGGGACGCCGCTGACGGCCGATGCGCAGGGTTACTACGCGGCCAAAAGCTACGACCACGCCGTCGATTCGCCTTTTCTGCTGGGCCGCCTGACCGAGGCCAAAACCAAGCTGGGCGACTCGGAGGTGGCCCTGTACTGCTACTCCAAAACCGACCAGGTGAAAGCCGAGCCCCTGCTGGGGTACATGCAACAGATGCTGACGGCAGCCCAGGCTTTTCTGGTGCAGCTGCCGGTGAAGCGCTACACCTTCCTTTACCACTTCGACGACCAGAGCAACGGCGCCTGGGAGCATTCCTACAGCTCGGAATATGTACTGCGCGAAGCGCCCCTGACGCCGGAATCGGCCAGCCAGATTACCAGCATTGCCGCGCACGAGTTTTTCCACGTCGTGACGCCGCTCAACATTCACTCCGAGATTATCGAGCAGTTTAACTTCGTGCAGCCCACCGGTTCCGAGCACTTGTGGCTGTACGAGGGCACTACGGAGTGGGCCGCGGGCATGATGAAGCTGCGCGGCGGTCTCGTACCGCTGGAGGAATACCTGCGGGAGATGTCGGGAAAAGTAGCCTACGACCGCACCCAAACCGACACCACCTACTCGCTCAGCAAGCTGGGCCTGAACTCGTTCAGCGACGAAGGGCAGCGGCAGTACGGCAACATCTACCAGCGCGGCGCCCTCACGGCCGCCCTGCTCGACCTGCGCCTGCTGGAGCTGAGCGGGGGCAAGCGGGGCCTGCGCGAGGTTATGAATGAGCTGACCAGGCGCTACGGCCCCGACAAGCCCTTCAACGAAAAGACGTTCTTCGCAGACTTCACCAAGCTTACCTACCCCGAAATCGGGGACTTCTTTGCCCGCTACGTACAGCAGGCCGAGCCGCTGCCCCTGCAGGACTACTACGCCAAAGTCGGGATTCGCTACTCGCCGGTGCTGCACACGGGCCGGCCGATAACGGTGCTGGGCGCCACCGACCCTAGTTTCCGATTTACGGGCAACAGCGTGAGCCTCGAGGCGGTGCCGGCCGCTCTGCAGGCCTGCGGCGCCGCTCCCGGCGACCAGCTGGTAGCAGTGGGCACCACCGCCGTAACGCCCGCCAACCTGAAGCAGGTACTAACAGAGCTTAAAGCCCGCAAGCCGGGGGAAGAATACGAGCTGACCCTGCGGCGGGAGGGCAGCGAAAAAAAGGTACGCTGCCGTCTTTCGGAGCAGGAGGCCGTACTGCGCTACCACTTTGCCGTGCTGCCCGACGCCACCCCGGCCCAGCTGGCATTGCGCCAGGCCTGGCTGAAAAACCTGTAACCGGGTTACGCTCTGTCTCCAAGCAAAAGCCCACTCTGCCGCCGCAGTCTGGGCTTTTGTGTATCCTTTCGCCAGGAAGTATGGTAAGCAGATTTCTCCGCCTTACTACTTAGCCCGATGAAAGCCACCCACCTGCTGACCGTTGAATCGAGCTTTGTGCTGACGGGCTTAGGCGTGCTGGTACGCGGCGCGGCAGCAGCGGAGGCATTCAGCCAATTCGACCGGCACACGGCCCTGGCAGTAGTGCTGGTGTTGGCCGACGGCCGCGAAATTCACACCGTAGCCAGCGTGGAGGAAATAACCCGCCCGGCCCCGACCAGCGGCATGCCCGCCCTGACCGAGCACGCGCTGCTACTGCAGCTACCCAAGCCGGTAGCACTGCCGCCCGGCACGGAAGTCAGGCTATCTGAGCAGCCTTCTACCGAAACTCAATTGCACCAAAAAGCCCCGCTCAACGACTGAGCGGGGCTTTTCAGTACGAATAGATTTCCGGTTACTTAATGGCCACCGGCAGCTCCAGGTTTTCCCAGCGCAGCACCAGACCGTCCTTCGTGACGTCGTATACCAGGCTTTCGGTCATGGCCGGGGCTTTGCGCGGAGTGGCCGTCACGCGCAGGGCATCCTGCTTTTCATCGTACTTGTAGGCTCCCCACTGCTTCGCGGTTTTGTTGAAGATAACCGTCCAGTCCTTCTCGGTTGGGATGGTGAACAAGGAGTAGGTACCGGCCGGCAGCTTTTTGCCCTGCACCATTACGTCTTTGCTGAACTCAACGGTGGTTGCCTCGTTGGCACCGGCCCGCCATACCTGGCCGTAGGGCACCAGGCTGCCATATATCGGCCGACCTTTCACGCTGGGGCTGCCGTACTTAACGGTAACCGTAGCCGCCCCGATTTTACCCGTAGCCGTAGCCGCGGGGCTGGCCGGAGCGGGCTTCGCGGCGGCAGTGGCGGCCGGAGCCGTCGTCTGGGCTTGGCTGAGCGAGGCGGAAAGCAAACCGGCCAGCAGCAGGGCCGTAGAGAAAAGCGTGCGGTAGTTTTTCATGGGAAAGGAGGGAAAAGAGAGTGGAGAATAAGCGCAAAACTGGGGGCAGAGCCCGGCACTGGTCAAAGTCACGCGGCAGGAGTGCTAAGTTGCTTCCGCTCAGGCAATATTAGCGTTTATCCAGAATGGCTTCAACCTGGCCGCTGGTCGTTTGCCGGCCGGGCCTCCACTACGGGAGCCGGCTGGGGCGTGCGCGACGGAGCCCCCGCGCCAGCCAGCCGCGGCCAGCCCGCGTGGTACTCCAGACGATCGAGCAGCAGGACACGCCGCGAATAGCCCTGCGCGTCGTCGATGGCGTCGAAGGTGGGCTGCTGCGGATCGATGGCGTGGTAGGCCAGCCAGTCCTGCCCGGCGGCATCGGTCACGATGCAGTTGTGCCCGGGGGCGCGCCAGTGGCGGTTGGTTTCCAGAATAATGCTGTGGCCCTGGCCCGTAGCCTGGGCCAGGGTTTCGAACGGGCCCGTGGCGTGGCGGGCCCGGGCCACCATCACGCCGTAGTGGGCATCGTCGCCGCAGCAGTTGTTGCCGGAGTAGAACAGGTAGTACCATCCGTCGCGCAGCACCACCCAGCTGCCTTCCAGCAAGCGCTGGTAGTTGTCGGGGTCCTCGTCGGGCACGGGCTGCACCAGCTCCCGGGCCGTGCTGCCTGGTACGAAGGAAATCCGGTCGGGGGCCAGCTCGCGCACCAGCAACGGCCCAAAGCCCGAGCCCCAGTACAGCAGCCGCTGGCCGGTGGCGGGGTCGTCGAAAGCCATGGGGTCGATGTTCAGAAAGCCCGGCCCGCACAGCAGCGGCTGCCCGATATCGGTGAACGGCCCGGCCGGCGAATCGGCCGTAGCCACGGCCAGGCAGTAGCCCGGGTCGTGGTCAGGCAGGGCCGAGTAGTACATGTAGTAGCGGCCCGCGTGCTCACTCACGTGCGGGGCCCAGAGCTTCTGGGTAGCCCGGGCCCAGCGCGGCTTCTGGGGCAAGGCATCGGCCAGCAGCTCCCAGTGTACCAGGTCGGCGGAGCGGGCCACCTGCATGTTGACAATCACGCCTTTGTACTTGGTTTGGGTGCCATAGGCATAGTACCAGCCATCGGCGGCGCGAATAATAGTAGGGTCCGGAAAGTCTTCGTCCAGGACGGGATTCTGGTAGGTGACGGCAGCAGACATAGGCAGAAGCGTTGAGCTAATGCATACGCAGTCAGGCCAAAAAGGCTCATAGCCCTACCCGGGCCCCGGCAGTCTGCCGCGCCGCCGTAAGTGGCCGGACCGGGAAACTCCACTACCTGTTTCGGGGCCGGCAACCACAGCGGCGTGCTATGTTGGCAGCTCCCGGCCCGGCCTGGAAAGAAACTTATTGGCGCGCCGCCGTGTCTACCCAGGCACCCAGGGTCCATTTTGAGGTTGGCAAAGTGCTTCTCTTTCTTGATCTTGCAAATCGTGCCAACCCGTTGGCGCGCGGGTTTCGCTCTTCTCGCTTCTTCACCTGCCTGCATCTATGAACCTTCTATCAATAGCTCTGCTGAGCACCGGGAGCAGCCTGCTGGGCGCCTGGCCGCTGCCCGCTGGCCCTTCCCCGGCCGCTACCTCCCTGGTGAGCGTGGTCGTTACGGACCTGCCCTCGACCAAGGCTACGGTGAAGCTGTACTTCTATAACGTGAAGGACAACTTCCTCAAGCGCGGCAGCTACACGCTGCTTAAGTACGTGAAACCCGCTGGCAGCAAACAGATTACCCTGCCTATCGACTTGCCCAATGGCGAGTGGGCGGTGGCCCTGACCCAGGATCTGAACAACAACGACCTGGTTGACAAGAACTTTCTGGGTATTCCCACCGAGCCTTACGCCTTTTCCAACAACGTGCGGCCCAAGCTCGCGCCTCCGGAATTTGAGGAATGCAAATTCACGGTCAGTGGCCCGAGTAAGGTGGTCACCATCTCCATGAAAAAGTAGCGGCACCCCACGCTGCTTGACCGGCAGCAATACAGAACGGCTCATTCGACCTTGGTCGATGGGCCTTTTTTTGTGCGTTGCGTGCCCCGCTTCCCCGGGCCGCAGGTACCGACAGCAGCCTTTACCCTTCTGCCAAAACTCCGGCCTCGGAGCCGCCAACTATGGCGGCAACAAGCGGCTACTACCGGCGCCGGACGTACGGTAAGGCTTCATAGATACAATATTTGGTAGAATTCCATTTTAATTTATAAATATTTTAACTGACCAGTATTGAATATGATGAGTTAATTAGGCAACTTACATAGCTGCCACTTTGCAAGGCGGCCCGTTGCTGCTCTTATCCTACCTCACCTATTGTCAACTCTAACCGCTGTTCTTATGCTTTAAACCCTACTGCACGCCATGTACTCGCCACTGGGGGCCGTATTGATTATCGCCCCACCCACTCTGTACCGGCACGGGCTGCTGCTCACGCTTCAGCAAACATGGCCGGACCTGGAATTCACGCTCACGGCCGATGCCTGCCAGGCCCCCGACTTGTTGCGTAGCCATGCCTACCGCCTGGTAGTCGTGGATGGGCTGCTGCCCGACCCGCCCCTGCCTCGGCTGCTGGAGTTGCTGCTGGTAGCGCGAACCAACCAGCCGCTGCTGTTGCTGGCGGGCCAGCGGCTGTCGGCTACGCTGCGTCACACGCTGCAGGCCGGGCAGCAGCTGGTAGCGTTGGTGCCCCGCCACTCGGCGCCCGAGGCTATCCTGCTCACCGTAGCGCAGCTACTGGACACCGGGCCCGCCCTGCCCCACCTCGACGACCTGGCGACCCGGCCCCACCACCGCAGTGGACCGCTCACGCCCTTCAGCCGCCGCGAGCTGGAGGTGCTACGCCTGGTAGTGGCCGACTGCTGCAACCAGGATATAGCCCAGCAGCTGAGTTTGAGCGTGCGCACGGTGGAAAGTCACCGCCGGGCTTTGCTGCAGAAAGCCGGAGCCCGCACCCTGGTAGGCTTGGCCGTGCAGGCCGTGCGCGAAGGCTGGATTGCGGCCTGATGCCGTGCTTCTGAATCGCACCAACCCAATTTTCTATTCTTATTCCCTTTTAGCAGGATACTTTGTGCGGGCCGCCTAGTACTATTGCAGTAGCCGCCGGTTGGCGCGCTTCTTCGTATCGTATTGGCTTTGGCTTCCTTATTCTGCTGTATGACTACTATTCTGCGCCTTGGTTTTAGCCTCTTAGTGGGCTTTGGCACCGCCCTGACTGTTCCCGTCGCTGCCCAGCAAGCGCCGTCTCTTCTTGCCAAAGGTGCCCAGCCCAAGCTGGTATCCCGGCAGTTTAAGTTCACGGAGGGCCCGGCCGTCGACAAGGCCGGCAACGTGTTCTTCACCGACCAGCCCAACAACAAGATCTGGAAATACGGCACCGACGGCAAGCTCTCCGTTTTCCTGGACAAGGCAGGCCGTGCCAACGGCCTGTATTTCGATAAAAAAGGCAGCCTGCTGGCCTGCGCCGACGAAAACAACCAGCTCTGGGCCATCGGGCCCGATGGCAAGGCCACCGTACTGCTCGACAACGTGCAGGGCCACCGCTTCAACGGTCCCAACGACCTGTGGATCAGCCCGCCGACGGAAGGCATCTACTTCACCGACCCCTACTACCAACGCCCCTACTGGTCCCGCATGGCCCCCGACCCGGCCCTGGGCGGCCAGAAAGTATACCTGCTGGCCAAGGGTAGCCAAGAGCCTGTGGTGGTCGATGGGCAGCTGGAACAGCCCAACGGTATTATCGGGACGCCCGATGGCCGGCAGCTGTACGTAGCCGATATCAAGGCCAACAAAACCTACCGCTACCAGATTGCCGCCGACGGCACGCTCACCAACCGCCAGCTCTTCGTGGAGCAGGGCTCCGACGGCATGACCATCGACAACCGGGGCAACGTGTACCTGACCGGTAAAGGCGTGACGGTGTACAACCCGGCCGGCCAGCAAATTGAGCACATCGACATTCCCGAGGAGTGGACGGCCAATGTGTGCTTTGGGGGCAAAGACCGGAAAACCTTGTTTATCACGGCTTCCGAAGCCCTGTACACTGTGCCCATGCAGGTGAAGGGCGTGCAGTAAGCTGCGGCGCATCAGTACCGCACCGGCAGTTGTCACCCAGCCCCGGCTCCAACAGGAGTCGGGGCTTTTTCTTTGTGCATCTACATGCTGCGCCTTATATATACCCAGAAGTAGGTATTGCGTGAGCGGTGTATAGTGCGGAGCTTCGTGGCGGCGGTGCCTTGTGGCCCCGCCCCCTCTGCCCTGCCTGCTCTACCTATTGTTACGCTGCCTTATTTTTTCTACGTGCCTATTCCGTTAGCCTTCCCATGTCATCCGACTCCGGAGTCATTCTTGTTGCGGCCCCGCCTACGCTGCACCGCCACGGGCTTTTGCCCATCGCGCTGAACACCTGGCCTCGCCTAAAAACTTGCCTGACGGCAAATTTCCCACCTCCTGCTGATACCAGACCAGGACGGAGTGCGCCCGTGCCTGCCAAAGCGGTTTGGCGGCGGGGGCCACTAGCCGGTTCGGGTAAGTGCTGCTGCCCTACGCGGCGGGCCGGCTTCTGCCCATAGAACTTCCTTCGCAACCTGGGCCTGGGCACTGCTGGCATGCCGGCCGCGGCAGGAGCCAGCACCCCGCTCCTTACAACGCGTGACCAAGGCCAGAGCCGCACGCTCCGCCACGTGGCCGGGCCCCTTGCCTGCCGCTGCTTTCTTCTTTCCCACACAGCGCCGAACCGCTCCGTGAGCGGCTTAGACATGCGCCAACACAGTACTAATCATCTTTTTACCTACTCCAACTAATTTCTTTTTATGAAGCTTTTTTACAGTCGCCTTCTCTTCGTCAGCCTGTTGCTTTTTGGGGCGCAACGAGCCAGCCTGGCGCAAACCTACTCGGAGGAAGACCTTCAGAAAAAAATCAAGGAGGCCACGGCCGCCGCCCGCCAGAAGCTGACCGACAGCCTGGCCAAAGCCACGAAGGCGGAGCAGGAAACCACTAAAAAGGTGAAGGAAGCCGTAACGGCCGCCCTGACGGCCCAGGACAACAGCACCCACAGTGACGCCAAAATCGGGACCGTTTCACTTGTGCCCAAGGCCCGCTATACCTTATTTACCGGCGTCCCGGCAAAGCCGATAGCCGGCCAGTATTTCACCCTGAAGGAGATGAACTTCTACATGGAAAACGGCCGCCTGCTGCGGGTATATGCGACGGGGGAGCTGGGCCTCGACAGCGTGTATAAGCAGAGAGTAAACCCGGCAGCCACGGCCACGGCGAAGGCGGAAGTAAAGAAGGCCCAGAATGCCCGGGCTGAGGAAAAAAGAGTGTTGCTGGCCGCTGGTGCCGCCCGGACCGCCGCCCGGCAGGCCACTACGAGCACGCAGGAAAAGCAGCGCCTGTCGGGCGAGGCAGCCGCCTATGAAAACAAAGCCCGTCAGTACGGCAAGCTGGCCCTGTTGGCGGATAGCACGGCCCGGGTGGCGGCGAAAGACTCCGTGACGATAAACCTGCCGGCCAGTGCTTCGGATGGACCGGGCATCGTTACCCGGCATGCCTACCGCACCCTGCGCCCCGTGCGCTTCACCAACGGCACGACCATCATCAATATCAACCAGGGTGCGACGGATAAAGGTCTGGACCTGCTTATTCCCGATGAGTACACTGAATCGGGCGCAACGCCCTGCCTCCGATTCCTGGATCTGGTGAACGTGGTGCAGACCACCGGCCGGCGCCTTATTACGGACAACGACAAATGGACGCTGACCCCCGGCGGCACAACGTCGCACGATCTGAAAGCCGGGGCTTCCCTGGGCGGCCTGCTGGAAGTAGCTCTGTATACTGACCTGTTGGCCGCTCTCGACAATGAAGACAACGGTTTGGTAACCACGGAAGTGAGCAGCTTATTGCCGTTGAATAACCGGTCCTTGTGTCAGAACAGCCAATTTATGGTCTTCACTGCGGTCCGGCCCTTCGTAACCCTGACCCGCCTCGACTCGAAGTTTGACACGCTCCGGCTGCGGGCCGGCAACACCGTCGACCGGCCCGACCTGCTGCAACGCAGCTACCTGCGCTTTGGCGTGAATATGAACCTGCTCACCTTCGATAACCGCCGCCACGTTAGCTACCACCTCAACGGCTCCTGGACGCGCACCCTGAGCCAGGTGGCGGGCAGCTCGGGCCGCGACACTACTTCTATCCGCAACGTGTATCAGAACATGTACGGCCTGGAGCTGCTGACCACGATTCGGCGCCAGCGCAACTTTGGGGCTGACCTGTACTTTACGGCTTACCTGCACAACGTGCAGAGCCGCCGCCTCATTACCAATACTGGCTCGCAGTGGGCTATGCGGCCCGGCGCGCTGTTTTACTACCACCCATTCGGCTCTCCCACTAACAAGCTGTTCTTCCGGGTTTCTAACTTCATTTTCCCCAAAGGCCGCCAGCGCGACTTCGTGCAGCTGCAGCTGGGCTACTCTATCGGGCTAGGTAGCCTGCTGCAGGGGCAAAGCGCCACGCAGACGGAGCCCGGGAGCAACGGCGCCCACCTGCCCAGCCCACAATAGCGGATTCGGGTAGGGTGGCCGGTCTAACGCAGCCGCTCCACTAAAAACGCTCCGACCGTGGCCTCTGATGCTGTTCAGAGGCCACGGTCGGAGCGTTGCTTTTTGGCCGAGGTCAACCAGCTTCTAGTACTTAATCTTCCCGGTCGAGGTGGTCTTCTTGATGCGGCCGTCGCGCTTGAAGCGGGTGCCGGGCAGCAGCTTCAGCGTGACGGCGGGCGGCTGGCAGCCGCTGAGTACCAGCTTCTGGGTTTCGTAGCCTGCCGCACTGATCTGCAGCTGAGCATTAAGTGGAATAGTCTTTTTGCTGGTGACGATGTACTGGCCCTCGGAGTTGGTGCTGTAGGCATCCTGAATGCCCTGCACCACGACGGTAGCCCCGGTCAGGGGCTGCTGCTTTTCGTCGGTGACTATTCCGCTCAGGCTTTGGCACGGCAGCGGCTGGTCGGGGGTGGAAACAGGCTGCTGGGCCAGCGCGGCGCCGGGCGCCAGTACGAAGGCGAAGCCGGCCAGATAAGTGGACAGGTGGGGCATACGAGAGAGACAAGAGCAGACAACAACCCACCTGGCTGCCAGGCGGTTCGGGCAGTTCTACGCAATACGCGGCGGGAAAGTCAAGGCTGGGCAGAAAATCTGCTTCCCCGTGCCTATGGCGTGACCTGGAGCGGCGCTGACCTTTGGGGTATAGCCCGCCCGGCGGCCGGCTACCGTGCTCCAACCCGGGCACCACGCTAAGCCGACCAGAACCTTCTTTGCCAACTTTCATTCACGCACAACGCCCTTTGCCATAGCGTGGCAAAGGGCGTTGTGTTGGGCAAAAGAGCCGCCTGCTGGCAACTGAGACCCGCGATTATGCAGCCCGCCATGAGTGCTCAGGCACAGTAAGGACCACAGCGGCCCGAAATCTAGCGCACGGGCTTGGTGCTGCTGCCGCCACTGGCCTGGGCGCTGACGAGTTTGGCGCCGCCCTTGTAGCGCACTCCGCTCCCGCCCGAGGCACTGGATTTCAGCTCCCCATCGACCAGCAGTTCGGCGTCGCTGCCACCGCTGGCGCTTACTTCGGCGGCCGTGCTTTGCAGGGAAAACGCGTGATAGTCGCTGCCCCCGCTCACGGAAACCTTCTGACGCTCCACGCGGCCCGCCACGGTGATGTCGCTGCCCCCGCTGGCGTTGCTGGTGAGGTTTTTAGCCGTGAGCGTCAGTTGAATGTCGCCGCCCCCGCTGGCAGACAGGCGCAGGTCGTCAGCCTTGAAAGCCGTTTCGCCGCGGGCATCCGAGCCACCGCTCACCGCGAGGGCCGTCAGGCTGGGGCAGGTGATGTAGACACTGACTTTGCCCGTGCTCTTGCCCGGCAGCATCTTTTTCCAGGAGTAATTTTGCTCCCAGCCAATCTGCAGGGTGCCGTTTTTCACGGTGGTCAGAATGTGGGGTTGGGCCTCGCTGCTGGCATCGACCACCACGGCACTCGTGGGGCCCTGAGTCAGAAATACGTCGATGCCGCCCCCAGTCTGCACGGCCTGAAACGCGCCGACGGCGCGGGGCTGCTTCGTCTGGGCCAGGGCGGTGGTGGCAGAGAAAAGGGTGGCTCCGCAGAGCAGGGTGAGAAAGGCGTTTTTCATGGAAGTAAGGAGTTGGGGTTGGGGTTGGGGTCTGGCGGGGTAGATGCAGGAAGATGCTGGGGAGTTGCCTACATGTAGTTTTATTAATATTATCTTATCAATATTCAGTGACAGCACTGATGCTGTGCGAGAATAAAACGGGCAGATTTGAATTTGATCCTTTCCCTAGGACAAGACCAGGTAAATAACATGCCTTTCCTATTCTAATGGTCGACACTCTACAACTCAGTATTACTTCCTTGAAATACCAACCATTCTGCCACAGGTTCATTATAAGCCTGATAATAATCTTTATAGCATCTTCCTGTCCACCGGTACAGGCTCAGTTCTTTACTACCCCGCAGGGTGCCTACTGTGCGGCTGGTGATAAGATAGACACCGATACGCTGGTGTTCGCCACGACGAAAGCCATGCCTTTCGACCGGTGCTTTCTATTAAAATATGTCCTACCCGGCAAGCCAGCCGTTCGCTCGTTCATTATCGAGCCCATAGACCGAGACGGGAAAACGAAGCTCACCCGTCGTGACTACCGCCTGTACTTAAAAGCTTTTCCGGAAGAAAGTGAGCGTCAGGCTGCCCGAGCCAGAGTGTCGTATGAGCACTTCGTTAAACTTAGCCCATCCCCAAAACCTACCCAGGCGGACTACGAAAAATATATAACGTCCTTTCCGGATACGAGCCGACGGAAAATCGAAAAGAGAAATGTTAGCTTCAAGGCCTTCCAGGGTGGAGCTGTTTACTATGCGCATCCTATTCTTGCGGCAGTGCCAAAAGGCAAATCTACTGAGGTTACCCTTCGCATTCCGCCCCTGGAGCCGAATCGGGAGTACCGGATTAAGTTGTTAGCCGATAATGATGCCGATGCCAAGCAGCTCCTAAAAATCGGTGCTATGGTATTCAAAAGCCAGCAGCTGCCCGCCGATGCGGGGCTGTTGGAGGAAGCCATGCTACTGCATCGCCAAAATATCACGGCCCGGCAGAACAATCCCAACAACACCCTGGCCAGCTTCGAAGGGTTTAACGAGTTCGTAGCTGCACTATATGCATTCAAAGTAAGTTTTGACACTTACCACTCGCACACTCCCAGCCTCTACGATTCTGATACTGCGGCGGCCGTGGTGCAATACCGCCTCTTTTTCACTCCCTCTACCCAAGCGGTTAAACCTTTGGACAGCTTGCAGAACTTCAAGTCGCCACGCTATACAACTATCACGCAGGACATTACTTTTGGCAGCCGGTTTATTTCTACCAACCCGGTAAATGCCGATCTTACTCCCCGAATCGACCCGGAGGGGCACTTGAGCCTGAACATCCTTGATACTTATGGCCAACCCATTAATCTGGATGTAGATGCCTCCTACCAACTGCAGGCACTGGCCTACGACGACCTGGGCAACCCGCATCTGCTGGAGGTAGGCACGCTAAAATCATCCCGAAAAGGAATGCTGTTCGAGGCAGTGCCCAAAGCCAGAGTGAATGATGGCAAATGGCTGGAGCCCAGCACCAGCATCATGGGTAACTACACCATCATACAGACCCAAAAGGAATTAATCGAGTGCATGGTTGAGGGGGCTGTGTGGGCGGCACCCACTTTTAATCTCGCTGCCCTTACACTTTGTATGGAAAAAGCGGTGACCTGCCCCTGCGCAAAAGAAGGAATCAAGGACCTGACCGCCCGCGACAATCTGATGAATACCTTGACGCTACTGGCTGAAACCGATGCGACTCGCCGCAATGCGGTAGCGGGCGGGCTGTTGTCAATAGATGACCTCACCAAACACGCAAGCCCTGATGACGACACGTACTATGAAACCCGGAAGGCAAACTTAAAAGCCAGCATTACCCGCCTCACCGAGGCCATTGCATTTATCGAGAAGGTCCGCCTTCTGAGTCCCGCACACCTTACGGCCCTCGATGCCCTACTTACTAGTACCAACTTGTATACCGCAAGCCTGCGGGAGGTTGCCACTCCCCTGGACAAGGTGCTTGCCACCGAGGCCAAGTCCCGACAGCTGCTCATTTCAAACCTACTCGCTCCTCAAACGGTGCTTACTGGCAGCGGCTCCAGCTCCGTTCTGGACCTGGTGGCCGAAAACAAGTTTCGCATCGTTCCTGATTTCGGCTTTGTGGTCTTCTTCGACCGTCGGGAGGCGTTCGAGCAGTCCTTTAAACCCAAGGATTTCTCCCCGTACCTGGGCTTTAATATCGGTTTTCGCTCGATAGACAAGCATATTCCCTGGCGCCTAATTTCGCATAAAACGCTCTGGCACCACCTGTCCTTTGTGTCGGGAATTACGCTTCGGTCGTTGGCAATTACGGGCCGGCGCGAAGATTTCTTTAATAAAAGCAGCCTGCTCACCGGCCTGGGCTACCGCCTGAATAACTACCTGCGGGTGACGACCGGAGGCGTCTGGTTTAAGGCTATTGACCCCAACCCGCTTTCCACTGACCGCCCTGTGCAGGTTTCCCCCTTCATCGGCGTATCTGTTGACCTCGATTTAAAAGAACTTTTTGGCGGTATCAGTTCATGGTTCAAGCTATGAAAACAGTCGTTCGATATAGTCTCGTAGTAGTGCTAAGCCTGCTGAGTACCGGCTGCTACCAGCCTGATAAGTATGATAACCCGAGCCCGGACCTTGTTCAGCTGGAGCACACCGGCACTCCGCTGACAGGGCTTGCGGACGGCACTACGCCAACTGAAATCCGGGCCCGGATTTCCTCGGATGCCGCCCGCTCCAAACGCACAGTCGTCTTCCGAACTACCCTGGGTTCTTTCGTAGGGGGTAAGGGCGACAGCCTGCGAACGGAGGCCGCCGCTGATTTTGTGGCCACGGCCAAGCTGATCAGCCCGAGTGAAGGCTCTGCCACCGTGTCGGCCAAGACCTATGGCGTGGAGGCCAACCCGAAAGTACAGGTCACGTTTGCGCGCGTCTATCCTACTAGAATCACCGTCTCCGTTGATTCTTTCGCGGTTTCCAACAGCATTACCAATGAGCTGCTGCTTACTGCCACGCTTAGCAGCACCGACGGACGCCCGAGTGCCGGCACGCTGGTCACATTCGATGCGACCTACCCTAGTAACCCCGCCGGTCCGCAGGCCACGGCGGGGTCCTTCGTGAACAACATCCGACAAGCCCGAACCGATGCCAACGGCGTAGCCCGTATTCGGTATTCGCCCGGCGGCATCGACTATCAGGGATACCTGACAATTACGGCAACGACCAGCAGCGCCCTCAATACTCCCCCCGATCTGGCGGCCAGCACCCGGGTTTTCCTCTACCGAAAATAATCTGCCTTACCCTTCTTTTTTTCTTCATCCCTGAATGGCCACCCACATGACACAAGTAGAGAAAAAACAGCTTAGTGCCCTAAAGGCCCTCACCAAAATCATGGAAACCTTTATGGCCAGCCATCCAGACTTTGCCGATATGGAAATTGAGGAACTATCCTTCAGAGCCTCTCCGGTCAGCAGCACTGTTAAAAGTCGAGAGGCATTGGTAGCGGAAAAAAGAACGATCAGGCCAGGGTATCATGCTTGCAAGGGCCCGAACGGAGTAACCATCTACAAGCGCAACGGCATTCCCTGCTAATAGCGGCAAAGAATACTATTTCTCGTCTGAGGCGTTGCAAGCATAAATATTGGCTGGCATCCGTATCCATCCCAAAAACAAACCCGCCCGCCCTAGATAGTCCGGGACGGACGGTGGCTTGCACCGGTAGGGCTACCTGGCTTAATCCACTAGGGTGGCGCGGCGGGCGGCTACTTTCATCATAACTTTCTACCACCTAGGCATCTGTACGGCTACCCGGCGGGCGTCGACGGCCAGAAGGAGGGCCTTGAACCGGGTTGCAGCTGGTTTGCTGCGTGGCCGCCAGGCCACCGTGGTACTTTACGGCGGTACGCAGCTCAGCCTCGGAACGGGGAGCAACGAAACCCAGGCCAAGCACCACACTCAGAATACCACCAAATACCGCCAACGACGGCGGCAAGATTGACGACGCGAATAATAGTTAGCGCGGTAAGCCCCGCCTCCGCTCTACGCGTACCCAAATACAGCAAAGGCCCCGCTACTCATGCAGCGGGGCCTTTGCTGTGCTTAGTAATCTGAGCTTACTTATCAGGCCGCGGCTTCATAGGCCGGGTCGACGCTTTTTTGGCCGGGGATTTGGCCGCTGATTTCGTAGCAGGCTTCGGCGGAGGTTCAGCCACTATCGGGGGCATCGGCTTCGGCGCAGCAGTAGCCCCGGAAGCGGGAGAATCATTGCCCGCCCGCTTCCTTTTCAGCTTGACTAGGGCTTCGCCTACCGGTGCAGTGCCAGCATTGGCCGAGCGTCCCGCCGACAGCTTGGCCGGGGCGCTTGGGGGCTTGAACACGTCGCGCAATTCCTGGTACACGCTGAGCATGACCCGCTCGCGCTGGGTTTTGCTCATGCCCGACAGGGGCTGGCTCGGGTTGTTCACAGCCTGCAGACTACTGAGCGGAGAATCCTGGAAGGCACAGGGCCGCACGATGATGGAGAGCAGAATGGCTCCCTCCTGCTCGGCCGCTACCAGCAGAGGCGGCAGTTCTTCGGCGTGAATGAAGTCGGAGGCCAGAAAGTCGGCGCTGACGAGGAAAATAGCCACTTTGGCCTGGGCCAGCTGCCGGCGAATCCGGTCCTGCCACCGCTCCCCCTTCCGAATATCCCGGTCGCTCCAGATTTGCACATGCTGGTCGCGCATGAGGGGGTGCAGATGAATAGCCAGCATTTCACGCCAATGGCTGTCGGCGTGGCTGTAACTGATAAAGACACTGGTACGGGCGGTTTCCATAGCGAGAAATTCAGAGCAAGGTTTTACCCAAGCTAATTAGCAATAACTAATCATATTGGCAAATATTTCTCTCTACGGCTCTAATTTTAAAATGACCCATTATCAGCCCGCCACCTTTGACTAAGATTATTGGTATTAATTGAGGTTTTACTTTCAAGCCAAGCCTGCGCTACAATACAACTCAGGCTATGGGTCCGAGGCAGCAGGAACGTCAAGCGGAGCGCGAGCAAAGCATCCGGGGGTTCTGTACAACGCCCTATGCCAGTCGCCCTTCTGCTGTACGCTGGCGAAGAAACTTACCCGATAGGAACAAGTGACCGAACAACGGCTTGCGCGGGCGTGACAAGGTTCTTCACTCTGCTCCGCGCCGCTCAGGATGGCAACGGCGAAAAAGGCAGGCGGCAAAAAGCCCACGCACGATGGCCGGTGTAGCAGAACAGACGAAACAACTACTGCTCCCTTAAGCCTGGTCCGGGGCAACAGCTGCTCCCCGTGTGCCGCGGCTTCGCAGGGGGCGGATAGCCAGGAAGAGGAGAAGCCAGAAAATTACCGGGGGCACCAGTTCGGAAAAGCCTGGATTAATCAACAACAGCCGTCCACCGGAGCAGGCGGGAAACTACCCGGTCGGGGCGGGACACCTGGTGCCGCGGAGCCTGCTCGAATACGTCCAGCCCTGCCTTTTTCCCACGTTTCCCTCTGCGTGGGCCCTGGTCCGCCACTTTACGGGCTCTTAGCAGGGCATAGCCGGATAAGCGCCTGGCTAAATATAGATTTTATCGACTAGTATATTCTCAGTGCTGTTTTTAAGTGAGTTAAGCGTAGCGTGGCCCTACGCCGGGCCATTGTTTTACCGCTCATCAAACCCCTTCTGCCGCGGCCACCACTCCTCCCGCTCCGGCAACCGCAGCTTCTGGCCTTCGAACTGCAAGAGGCCATGCTCGGCACCGCGCAGCTCGCGGAAGGTGTCGGCTACGCGCACCCGGTAGTCCTGGTCGATGCGGATGAGGTGCCGGTCGAAGGCGCGGTGCAGGGTAGGCGTTAGGGTCAGGCCGTTGCCGATGGTGTCGTCGTGGCTGACGGACCAGGGCACGATGTGGCAGGCGTCGAGCAGGGGCGCTACGGCGCTGGTGCCGGTGCTGATAAGCTGCAGGCCGGAAATGGCGCAGGTATAGTTGTAGACGCGTAGCACTTCGCGCTTGAAAACGGCGCTGCGCACGGCGGTTTCCACTTCGTCGGCGAGGTTGAGGTGGGTTTGGTACACGGCGACGGGCTCTTCCAGCATCTGCTGGCCCAGGTCGCGCAGCGTCTCGGGGCCAGCGCCGGGGCGGTAGCGGAAGCGGGTTTGGGAAAAGTAGCGTTCCAGCAGCGCGTTGCGGAACAGCTGGCGGGTGGCCGCATCCTGGAGCAGCAGCCACAGCGGGGCATCGAGGGCGGCGTAGGCTACTACCTGGCGCAAATGGCCCAGACTGCGGGGCGAGCCGGAAGCGGTGAGCACCAGGGGCTGACCGAAGTGGGTGTGCAGGTGCCAGAACTTCTCGCCGGTGAGGTGGTAAAATGGCAGGGCAAAGTTGTTGGCCCGAAACCGGCCCGAGGTGCTCAGGTCACGGCAGTTGCTCTGGAAAGCGGCCAGCAGCTCGGGGGTAATGATGATTTGATTGCCCTCAATCGTGCCTGATTCGATGCCTTCGAGCACGGCCAGCAGCAGAGCCGGCTTGTAGGGGGCTTCTTCGCCGCCGAGGCGGCTGGTTTTGAGCTTGCGGAAACGGGTGAGGTAGGAGGAAAGGTCGGCCATGCGCGGGGCAAGATAAGCAGCTCTTCCGGGCCGGGTGCATAGCCATTGTGCCGCTGAGCTGCTACCTTCCGGCCGGTGTCTTGCCTTTCCCTCCTCCTCTGATGCACGATAACGCCCTGCACGAATCGATTCTGCTGGTCCTGGGCCTGCTGTTTGCCATGCTGCTGCTCGTCATGCTGAGCCAGAAGCTGCGCATCTCCTACCCCATCTTTCTGGTTTTGGCCGGTCTGGCGCTCAGCTTCGTGCCGGGGCTGCCGCCCATCACCATCGACCCGGCCCTGATTTTCCTGATTTTCCTGCCGCCCCTGCTCTACCAGGCCGCCTGGGACACTTCCTGGCAGGACTTCTGGCGGTGGAAGCGCCCCATTGCCCTGCTGGCTTTCGGGCTGGTGTTCTTCACCTCTACCATCGTGGCCTACGTGAGCCGGGCCATGATTCCGGGCTTCACCCTGTCCCTGGGCTTCCTGCTGGGCGGCATCATCTCCCCGCCCGATGCCGTGGCCGCCACCTCCGTGCTGAAAGGCGTCAAGGTGCCGCGCCGGGTAACGGGCATTCTGGAAGGCGAAAGCCTGATCAACGATGCCAGCAGCCTGATTGTGTTCCGCTTTGCGCTGGCGGCGGTAGTAACGAACACATTTTCGTGGCACGCGGCCGCCACCTCCTTCCTGCTGGCCAGCGGCATGGGGCTGGCCATCGGGCTGGCGGTGGCCCAGGTCTTCTACCTGATTCACCGCTACCTGCCCACTACGCCCAGCATCAACACGGTCCTTACTTTCCTGGCGCCCTACGTCATGTACCTGCTGGCCGAGGAGTTTCACTTTTCGGGCGTGCTGGCCGTGGTCAGCGGCGGACTACTGCTCTCCTACCACTCCCACCGCGTGTTCGACGCCGATACGCGCCTGCAGGCCTACAGCGTGTGGAGCAGCGTGGGCTTTGTGCTCAACGGGCTGGTGTTTATCCTCATCGGCCTGGAGTTGCCCGTGGCGGTGCAGGGCCTGGGGTCCTACTCCCTGCGGCAGGCCATTACCTACGGTCTCATTATCAGCGTAATTATCATCCTGATTCGCATGGTATGGATGTTCCCGGCCGCGTTTGTGCCGCGCTGGCTGTCTCGCAGCATCCGTACCACCGAGGTCAGCCCCGGCTGGCAAGGCCCCGTGATTATCGGCTGGGCCGGCATGCGGGGCGTGGTGTCGTTGGCCTCGGCCCTGTCGGTGCCCCTGCTGCTGAGCAACGGGCAGGCCTTCCCCCAGCGTAACCTGATTCTGTTCATCACCTTCGTCGTGATTCTGGTGACGCTGGTATTCCAGGGCCTCACGCTGCCGGCCATTATCCGCCTTACCGGCGTGGCCGAGCAGGAGGAGCGCATGCCAACCGAAGCCCAGGAGGCGGGCATCCGCCTGCGCCTGCGCCGCGTGGCCCTGGCCCACTTAGCGCAGCACTACGAAACCGATATTCGGGAAAACGAGCTGATCAGCGCCCTGCAGCACCGCATGCAGGCCGAAGCCCAGCGTACCGGCAACCTGCTCGAAGCCCTCGACTACGACGAATCCAAGCGCCTGGCCCTGCAGCGCTACCACCAAGTGCTGCTCGACGTGCTGCAGGTGCAGCGCGAGGAGCTGTTTGTGCTGCGCCACGAAGACGTATTCGAGGAAGAGATGCTGCGCCACCAGGAAGCCCAGCTGGACTTAGACGAGGCAAAAATCAGCCACATGCCGCATTAGCCGCAGCACTTTGCCGGTCAGGCAAGCTCCCAGACCAACAGCAGTGGCAAACCCATCAGGGCAGGATACCGCGAAGCCTCCGAGGCAGCTTGGGGGCTTTGCAGTGTCCTGCCCTGTCGCAATTGCCCCGCAATAAGTCGGAAATGCCCCCCCGTTTTGGCCGCACAAATACTAAATTTGTTGGCAACAAAACTCTAATACAGGATAGATTCCAACTACCCAAATTAGCAAACACGTTATCAAAGCCGCTTCTCTTTTCTGTTGTACAGTGCTAAACCTGCTTCCCATGAAAACGAACAATGTGCTTTACTGGACTTCGACCGGCCTTCTGGCAGCGCTGATGCTGATGTCCGGCATTTCGAACGCGCTAAGCGTGCCCGAAGCAATTGAAGCTTTCCGGCATCTGGGCTACCCGGCTTATCTGTCGCCGTTTCTGGGCGTGGCCAAGCTGCTGGGCGTGGTGGCGCTGCTGGTGCCGGGCTTTCCGCGCATCCGCGAGTGGGCCTACGCCGGCTTCGTCTTCGATTTGGCGGGGGCCATGTACTCGGGCCTGGCGGTCGGCGACCCACTCAGCCAGTGGCTGCCCGTAAGCATCGGGTTTCTGCTAATTGCGGTTTCTTACCAAACCAACCGGCGCAGAACGGCGGAATCCCCCCGCCTCGATTCCACGCTCAGCGTTGCCTGATTCCAGCCTGCCTTTTCAGGTCCGCGCGATGGTAGAAGTATTCAAAACCAACGTTACAGCCCGGCGGCAGGCCCGGCTGCTACTCAACCAGATCCACAACACCTTCACGCAGTACCGGGCCAACTTCGATTTGGAGGACTGCGACAAGGTGCTGCGCGTAGAATCGCACACTGGCTTGGTTTCCCCGGCCTGCCTGATTTCACTGCTGCAAGAAGCGGGCTTTCAGGCCGAAGTGCTACCCGACTAAGGCCAGACTTACTGATTGCTTTAGTATAGAAAAAGCCGGTGCATACACCGGCTTTTTGTTGAGCGCATAAGCGGCTACCAGGTGCGCGGCAGGTGCAGCACCGGGCCATTGTGCTCTGCCAATGAGATGCCCTCGAGAAGCCACTGCACTAAAGGGAGGCTCGGCTGAATTTGAATGAGGCGAACAGCAGCCTGTAAGGCCTCAGTAACGGGCAGGTGCTTCTCAATGGCAGCTTATGCGCGCACTACGCAAACTTCAGTGCTGGTACGGAGGCATCTGATTCTGCCGCCCCATACTTTTCCATTGCGGCTTCCCACTCTCACTCCTGGCATATGACACTGACCATGTTGCTTGAAATAGCCATGTCAATGGCTTTTCTGTATCTGCTCTGCAGCCAAGTGGTCTTATCCATCTATGAGCTTTGGGCTGGCTACCGCAATGTCCGGGGCAAGTTCCTTTATCGGGAGTTGGAAGGAACGCTGGGCGTCACTACCACCAATGCCTTGTACACCAAGGCTCCTATTGCAACCCTTTCGCCATCGGCACAGGCCAGCCCGGCGGTTATATCCACCCAAAACCGCATACTGTGGTGGCTCGGTAAAGATGGCCTACCCGCCTATATAGCACCCGATTTGTTCGCCAAAACGCTGCTGGAGCTGTTGGCTCCTACTGCGGGAGCAGCTGCCGCCCCGGCTACTCCAATCTCAACTGTCGCAGCGGCCCTCCTGGCTCCACCGGCTACTATCGACTCGCAAACGACTAAGTTATTAACCGAGCTACTAGGCAACGTCGATCAAACCAAGGCTGACGCGTTTGAGAAGTACCAGCAAGCCATTGCACACTGGTACGACGCCTACGGCGAGCGGCTTACCGGCTGGTACAAGCGCCGCGTCCGGCCCCGGCTCCTTTTTATTGGGATGATAGTAGCCGTAGTCGGCAATATCGATACGCCCTACATTATCCAGTATCTGCACACCCATGATGCTGAGCGGGGCCAGATTTCTACTCTAATCACCCAAAAGCTACCCGCGAGTGCCGAAGGCAAAGCCCTTATTCCACCCAAAGTGCCGCCCCGTACTGATTCGGCAATAGTCTATACTCAAGCTACCCAAAAGGCTATTGACGACGCAGTAGAGGAGCTACTGGGCTACGGCTTCCCCATCGGGCGGGGAACGGGTGATACTATCAAAGCGCGCAAAGTGAGCTTGCCGCCGGTAGACAGCACCAAGCTGGTGGATTTTTACGTGGAAGTACCAGCCCGTACAGAAGCCCGTTTGCGTGACAAGAACGGCAAGCTAAAAGGTGGTCTGGCCGGCAAAGTCCCCAGAGCTGCCGACGACTCGTGGGTGCTGGTAAGCGTGCCGGCGCACTACAGGCGCTATCAGCGGCAAAACCAGGAACTGCTTGAGCAAGACTTAGCAGTGACGGGCTACCAATGGAAAACCACCTCGCTGCTCCGGGTTCCGGGCACCAAGCCCCAGGAACTGGCCAATAGCGCGAATAGAACTCCTGCTGTACTTGCTGGGCAACAGAAAATCCAGCTCGATTCCCTTCGTAAAGAAGCCCAAGCAGACTCCGCCAGGCGCAGCCAAGCGCAGAAAGGTCACTGGTTTAATCCCCAACACCAGGTTCAACAAGGCTGGCAGACCTGGCTCGGGTGGTTCATCACCGCCGTGGCTCTGGCCATCGGCGCCCCCTTCTGGTTTGATCTGCTCTGCCGAGTTGTCAACATCCGCAATTTGGGAATCAAGCCCCCCCGGATGCCAAACAACACTTAATTAATTGCGGCAGGGTTCAGCTAGCCTTCTGGATCAACGGCTATTTGTCGAAATCCTACCGGGCCGTCCCCTATATCGACTTACTAATCAATTGCTTTCATACTTCACAACCATGGCTGACAACACGGCAACCTTTGACCCCAACGGCCCAATGCCAATAGTAGAGCTTTCTATGGGCGGCATTTCTTACTGCAAGTTTCATTTTCTGGTTCAGGCACCTAATACCGGTACATGGATAGAGATTAATCAGGGCGACAATAAACAGAGCCTCAGAAAAATAGTCTTGGACCCAACGATATTCCCACCTCATGAGCCCAAAGTCAACGCCATTAAGGAGATGACTGGCTGGAAGTTCGGGTGGTCGATTACCTTTTTCGGTTTCAGTGATAATTCAGCTGAGCCTTATGATTTCACTCTGCGCATCACCCAAAATGACAATGATGTATTAAACCCGCCTGTCACGAAGCAAGGATCATTTGATGGTCCTTCTAAAAGCTTTAATGGTTTTTGTCAGCTCACATGAAAGATTATATCTACGCTCTATCGACGGCAAGCTTAGTACTCCTTTGGGGGATGATGCCACAATACTCAGTGGCCCAAGGGCACCAGGGAGATACTAAACCGGCCAGCAGCCGCAGCTTCGACTTTTCCGTGCCGGCATCTCCAGCCTTTGTCACGTTAGGCGTATCACCCGAAAATGTAGTGCGGCCTATTAGTCCTCGACTATTTGCGGCTTCTCTCGCGGACGCCATTGATCAGAGCGGTCGTATCCAAAGCGGAGTGGCTATTGACGCGGCACCGTTTATGGCTACTACCACTTTGCAGCAGTATCGAGAAAGTTCTGTTAGAAGATTCTTTGCGAATACCCAGTTTTCCCTCGGTACCACCAAAGGCCAAAGTTCTGTAGATGAAGCTCTACAAGGTGCTGTTGGTATTCATTTCACCTTACTCAACACGAGTGACCCACGGCTAGATAGTACGGTTCTGAAGTTTTACGATAATCTAGATAAGCAAGCTATGGCCAATGTTGGCTTTCCGCCTGATGCCAGAGGCGCACAAGCCAAAGACGCTGAAATTGCCCGTTTAAAGGAAGAACAGGCAACAAAATTCCGTCAAGCTGGCGAGCAGGGCTTTGTATGGACCGCCGCCGCTGCGCTGAGCAGCCGCAGTGATTCTAGCCGAATAAACGACCTGGAGTACAACGGTTTTGCAGCTTGGACCTCTTTAAGCTATGGTTTAGGCACCACAGTGCAAGGTATCGTACATGTTCGAGGGCGTTGGGATGAAAAGGTAGCCAACACAAACAAACCGGGTGACCTCTACTCGCAAAATTCCTTTTTGGCTGGCCTGCGTTTGCGTGGTAGCATCGGCTCCATTAAAACGTCCTTGGAAGGTGCCGCTACTTTTATCGACCGTGACCTGAAAGCAACTGACGGCAGCAACCAACCGACCGACGTAGCCGGACTTATTTCGGCAGTAATAGAGCCTCGACTAACTGAAAATCTATGGCTGCATTTATCTCTGTACAGCGAATTCGCCAAGGATTTGAAACGCAATGGTATTGGGTTTAAAACCGCTCTCAAATGGGGAGTTTCTCAAAAAGACTAGGCTTGCCCGCATTTTCAAAGCTTGCTACTTGCATAACAGAACGCGCCGCCGGAAATGCTTCCGGCGGCGCGTTTTTGTTAGTTGAGCATTAGCTCTACCCCAGGCTCTTGTACCGAACCCGCTTGGGCTCTACGTCGCCCAGGCGCTTCTTCTTGGCCTCCTCATAATCCGAGAAGTTACCCTCGAACCACACCACCTGCGAGTCGCCCTCGAAGGCCAGGATGTGGGTGGCCAGCCGGTCGAGGAACCACCGATCGTGGCTGATGATGACGGCACAGCCGGCGAAGTTTTCCAGCGCGTCTTCCAGGGCCCGGATGGCATTCACGTCCAGGTCGTTGGTCGGTTCGTCGAGTAGCAGCAGGTTGGCGCCCTGCTTCAGCGTGGTGGCCAGGTGCACCCGGTTCCGCTCCCCGCCCGAGAGCGAGCCGACCTTCTTTTCCTGGTCGCCGCCGCGGAAGTTGAAGTTGCTCACGTAGGCGCGGGCATTCACAGGACGGCCGGCCAGCAGCATGGTCTCGGTGCCGCCCGAAATGGTTTCGAACACCGACTTATTAGGCTCCAGCGTGTCGTGCTGCTGATCCACGTAGGCGTATTGCACCGTGGGGCCCACCTCGAAGCGGCCCGCATCGGGCTGCAGCTGCTCGGTGATAAGACGGAACAGCGTAGACTTACCAGCGCCGTTGGGCCCGATGATGCCTACAATACCACCCTGGGGCAGGGCAAAGCTCAAGTTCTCAAATAGCAGCTTGTTGCCGAAAGCCTTGCTGATGCCGTGGGCTTCAATAACCTGCCCGCCCAGCCGTGGCCCGTCGGGGATGAAGAGCTCCAGGCGCTGCTCTTTTTCCTTGGCTTCTTCGCTCACCAGCTTATCGTAGCCGGCCACGCGGGCCTTACTCTTGGCCTGCCGGGCCTTGGGCGACATACGCACCCACTCCAGCTCGCGCTGCAGGGTTTTCTGGCGCTTGCTCTCGGTTTTCTCCTCCTGTTGCAGGCGCGTCGACTTCTGCTCCAGCCACGACGAGTAGTTGCCCTTCCACGGAATTCCCTCGCCGCGGTCCAGCTCCAGAATCCAACCGGCCACGTTGTCGAGGAAGTACCGGTCGTGAGTTACGGCAATGACGGTGCCTTTGTACTGCTTCAGATGCTGCTCCAGCCACAGCACGCTTTCCGCGTCGAGGTGGTTGGTGGGCTCGTCGAGCAGCAGCACGTCGGGCTCCTGCAGCAAGAGGCGGCACAGGGCCACCCGGCGCTTCTCCCCGCCCGAGAGGTTGCCGATGATGGCATCGGCGTCGGGGGTGCGCAGCGCGTCCATGGCCCGCTCCAGCTTGGTGTCCAGGTTCCAGGCGTCGAGCTGGTCGAGGCGCTCCTGCACGGTGCCCTGCCGCTCGAGCAGCTTGTCGAAGTCGGGGTCTTCGCCGCCGAAGGCTTCATTGATTTCCTCAAATTCCTTGAGCAGGGCCACGGTTTCGGCCGTGCCTTCCTGCACTACTTCCAGCACCGTTTTGGTGGGGTCGAGCTGGGGCTCCTGCTCCAGGTAGCCCACCGTGTAGCCCGGCGACCAGACCACCTCGCCCTGAATCTGCTTGTCGACGCCGGCAATAATTTTGAGCAGGCTCGACTTACCCGAGCCGTTGAGGCCGAGCACCCCGATTTTGGCCCCATAGAAAAACGAGAGGTAGATGTTTTTAAGAACTTGTTTTTGCGGCGGGTACACTTTGGTCACGCCGGCCATCGAAAAGATAATCGTCTGGTCGCTCATGGAAGGGTAGTTGGGAGGTAAACGGGCACGGGGCCGTGGAGAAACAGAAAAACGAAATGCGGAGCGGCAAATAAGCCCCGAGGTGACCGGGAGCGGTGCAGACCGGAATTTTTACCGGCCCGTCGGCTGCTTTTGCCCGGCTGCCGCGTGTCGAACAAAGCCCGCGGAAACTTTAAACAGTTGGGGTTTTAGTAATACTCGATATTTTGCGGGCTCATTGCGCATTCTAACCGGTTGTATTTGGAGTGGCCGCACACCTGCTTTGCCTGCGGCACGTTATGGGTTTGTCATAACCGTGCAGGCTGCCAGTGCGTAGCCTACCTTTCAGAAGCTGCCTTCTGGCTTGTAGCCCCGACGGCCACAACCCACGGGGCGGCTCACCAAAGGTAGGTAGCCCGGCGTAAGATTCCGCAGAATGCGGAGCCGCCGGTAAAAAACACTGCAAACTGTTAGGCATGCCGTAAATGTTGCCCATATTTCCGCTCTGAACCCCACTTCACCCCCTATTCGCCCCGCGTTATTCGTTTATGGAACAACAAGACCACTTACTGGCCGAAGCTCGCCGTTATGGCTACATCGAGGGCGACCAGGTGTGGCTTCAACCGATAATGAACCTGCCAGCCCGGCGGGTAGGCCTGGTTAAAGATTCGGAAGAAGCAGCGCTGCTGTACTTCGCCCAACGCTTCGAGAACTTCCGCGCCAAAGTTGATGACCTCCTGCAGAAAATGGAGGAGTCGGAGAACAAGGGCTCATTTCTGATGAAGGCCCTGCACCTGAAAGAGCAAACGGCCGTCTACGATGGTCTCGGCGACTTTGAAACCCTGCACCGCCGCCTCACCGAGGCGGAAGAGAATATCAAGGTCACCATTGCCCGCAACCGGGAGAAGAATCTGGCGACCAAAATCAGCTTGATTCAGGAAACCGAAGCCCTGCGCGACACCATCGACTGGCAGGAAGCCGGCGACAAGCTCAAGGACCTGCGCCAGGCCTGGATTAAAACCGGCCCCGTGGATAAGGAGATTACCGAGGAGCTGGAGACGCGCTTCCGGGATGCAGTGGAAGAGTTCTTCGTGAAGAAAAAGGACTTCATGGCCCAGAAAAAGGCCATGACCAACCGCGTCTTCGACAAGTACAAAGAACTGATTCACAAATCGGAAGCCCTGCAGAACTCCGACGACTTCGAAGGCACCACCGCCAAGCTCAAGCAGCTGCAGCAGGAGTGGAAAGAAGTGGGCGGCTCGCTGCCCCGCAAGCAGGCCAACGACCTGTGGACGCGCTTCCGGGCGGCTCACAACCACTTCTTCGAGCGCCTCAAGGAGCACATCAATACCAAAAAGGTGGAAACCGTTTCGACGGGCCCCGACGACAACCTAAGCCGCAAGCGCGCCTTGGTAGCCGAGGCTGATGCTCTGCTGAACCGCCCCATGAACGAGGCCGTGGCCCGCGCCAAAGAGCTGCAGGCCGCCTGGAAAAAGGTGGGCCCCGTGCGCGGCGAGGAATCAGACCGGGTATGGGAGCAGTTTATCCTGGCTTGCGACAAAGTGTTTGAAATGAGTGCGTTGGAGCACTTTATTCGCAAACGTCAGGCTGGCAGCTCCGAGGTGCTGACTAAGGAAGACCAGATAAACACCCGCGTGCAGGCCCTGCGCGACTTTATCAAGTCGGATCAGCAGGAGCGTGAGGTGCTGCAGGAAAACCTGGGCAAGCTCAGCGACTCGCCCGGTAACGACACTTTCCGGACGATGCTGCAGGGAAAGGTCCGGGCCTTCGACCGCAAAATCCGCACGAAAACCGAGCTAATCGACATCTTGCGCCAGCGCTTGGTTGCGTAGCCCAACATTCAGAGGTATTTTACGTTGTCCTGCTGAAGCAACCAATCTACCTGAGCCGTGTTAAGCAAGTAGGCGGCTCACGAGTTACTTTTAAACACTACTTTTGCCAACCTTTTTTTGTAGCACACACGACTATGTATTGGACCCTCGAACTGGCTTCGTATCTGGAAGATGCCCCCTGGCCTGCCACCAAGGATGAACTCATTGACTACTCTATCCGCTCGGGTGCTCCGATGGAAGTAGTAGAGAACCTGCAGGCCCTGGAAGACGATGGCCAACCCTACGAGAACATCGAAGAAGTGTGGCCGGACTATCCGACCAAGGAAGACTTCATGTTCAACGAAGACGAATACTAGAAATTAAGAGCTCAGAACTCAGAGTTTAGAACTTAGACCACTTCATCTGGTCGACGGTACTTATAGCCCCTTCTCCGTTCTGATGTCTGAACTCTCAGTTCTAACGATTGAAAATCTGGTTGCGGGGTACGAACAGCGCGTTCTGCTCCGCAACCTTTTTTTGTGCCTGCCCGGCCCGGCTTTCGTGGCGGTTATCGGGCACAACGGCTGCGGCAAAACCACGCTGTTTCGGGCTCTTACCGGCCAGATTTCCTACCAGGGCACGGTGCGCGTGGCGGGCCAGGACCTGCGCCAGGTGCGGCGGGCGGCGGCTACCGGCCTGCTGGCGCATCTGCCCCAGCGCAGCTCCGTCGGTTTTCCGATTGAGGTGCGGGAGCTGGTCGTGATGGGGCGCTTCCGGCACCAGAGCTTCCTGAGCTCCTACACCCGGCAGGATTACGAATTGGCCGAAGCCGCTCTGCAGCGCGTGGGGGCACGGCACCTAGCGAGGCGCGACTTCACTCAGCTCTCGGGTGGCGAGCAGCAGCTGGTGTGGCTGGCCCAGCTGGCCCTGCAGGATGCCGGTCTTTACCTGCTCGACGAGCCTACCCAGCAGCTGGATGTGTACTACCGCCGCCGCGTGTTCGACCTGCTGCAGGAGTGGGTAAACCAGGCCAGCAAAACCATCCTCTGCATCACCCACGACCTCGACAACCTAGCCAGCATGCCCGGCTACCTGCTGAACCTGTCCCGCCCCGAGCCGCAGCTGCAGCCGCTGTCGGTGGCCACCGTGCAAGCCGAGCGGGCTTTTCTGGAAAGTGAGGAAAGCCTGGTAGTCTAATGTGCTGATAACTTCATGTGCTGAATGAGCGGAACGTGTCCTTGCGAGCGAAGCGCGGCAATCCGCCCTCTGCTAGTGACCCATGACCTGTTACCAGAAAGCCCTAACGCCTGCTCAGGCGTTGGGGCTTTTCAGTGAAGGAAGCTTGGTACATCTCAGAGGACGGAGTGGGTCGGCTCACGCCTCGCAAGGACACATTTTTCACATTTAGAACATCAGCACATTAAAAATTAGCACATTACCTCACCTTTCGCCCGGCCGGCCGCGCAGCACGTGCCAGATGGAGCGCATAAAGGGCCAGGGCGTCACGGAGTTCATGATGCGGAAGTTGTTTGGCCAGGAGGTGCGCTCGTCCAGGAAAGCTAAAACCCGCTCGATGGGGTTGCGCCGGAAAAGCTCACTGAAAATGTCGCGGGTCATTTCACCGCGGCGCCGCATAATATCCAGCAGCAAAGTGTCGAACAGATGGAACTGGGGCCGGTCGCCGGTTAGGTTTTTCGGCGGCTGGCCGGTGGCGGCCAGGGCAGCTACCAGCCGGGTACTGTGCTCCTGAATCCGCTTAAAGGCGTAGCCGGTGCTGGGTTTGGCCCGCCCCGCCCGGGTGCCGAGGTTGATAATATGTGCCCCCGACCGGGCAGGCAGTGGGTGGTCGGTCATGGGAATAGCCCCTACTTCCTCACTCATTACCCTATAAGACGCCACTCCCAATGTGTTGCTCAGGTAGTCCCGCACAGCGGCCTCGTAGTCGGGCTTGGGCAGCAGCTCTTCCGAAAACAGCGTGTACTCGACCAAGGCCTTGCGCCGGCCGAAGGGCAGCACGTAGATAAAACGCGCCTGCTGCTGCTGCTGACCCCGAAAATCCATAAACTCGACTGTATCGGGGTCGAATACGTCGTGCTCCGTCTCGACCTCCCACCCCACGAAGTGCTGCAGCAGGTAGCGGTACTTCTCGGGTTGCCTGTCCAGCTGGGGCGGGCGGCTGTCGAAGGCGTAGCGGGCGGAGTAGCGCCCGGCGCTGGTATGCGCCTCCACGCCCTGCGGGCCATCAACCAGCGCCTCCACTGTGGTCTGCACGAAGGTGAATTGCGGATTCTGCTCCAGGGCCGCCCGCACGAACCGGTAGAAATCCAGGCCCCTTATCATCTTGTAACGGTAGCGCTGCAGCTGAAAAACCCGCTCGAAGGTGGGGCTACGGAATGCCAGCTGCTGCCACTCGTGGGCCACAATCGGGTCAAACAGCGTGGGCGTATCCGTCCAGAACGACCAGGTCCGGTCGTTCTGATCCTTCACCAGCGGCTCTAGTATTACCACGCGCTTGTCGCGCAGCCGCGGCTCCTGGCTGATGTGGTAGGCCAGGCTAAGGCCCGCGGCGCCGCCCCCGGCCAGTAAGTAGTCAAAGTCAGGCTTCACGAAGTAAAGGAAGCACGCCGGGCCGGATTTGTTTGCCGCCCGGCATTTCCCGGGGCCGGCTTACCCACGCTGCTGGCTGAGGGCCGGCTGGGGTAAGTCGTCGGCCAGGTCCCGGATAGCCTCCAGAATATCGGCGTCGAGGTGGGAGCTGAAGTGCTGGCGACCGGGCAGAATATGCACCCGGGAGCGTAGTCGCTCCACCCAGAGCTGCTCGTTTTCCTGGTAGCCGGAGGTGTACGGGTCATCGTCCGACAGGAGCACCACCAGCTTCTCGGCCGGAATCAGGCGGCGGGCCGCCTCAAAGTCAATCGGGGCGTGAATCCAGTTCAGCACTTCCTGCCAGGGACTGTCGACGGAAAACCAGCCCGCGACGCACACCACTCCGCCCACCTGCGGCGGTGAGGCCGGATACTCGGCGCCAATTTTGGCCAGGTAGTGCAGGATAGCCAGGCAGCTAACGCTGTGGCCCACCAGAATAATGTTGGGCTGCAGCTGTGCGGGGGGCAGCACCCGGGCCAGATGGTCGATGGCCCGGTCGATGTCGGGCAGCTCCCAGGCGGGCATATCCAGCAGATGCACTTCGTAGCGGGGGCTTTGGGCCTCGTGCTTTTCCTCCAGCTCCCGCTTCAGCCACGGATACCAATCGTCGCGCGGGGTGCCACCCCAGCGGGGCACTACATAAATGTGTTTCGTTTCTGACATGAGACGAGCAAAGGTGGGAATGACACTGATAACTACTTACGCAATAAAAAGATTTGTCGAAACACCCCTGCTCTTGCGGGGCAGCCAATCGGCTTGTGGGCCCGGAGTTGTTCTTCCGGCTGACTATCAGGCATAAAAAAAGCCGGACTCGCGCCCGGCTTTTCTCGTGTTGCGGCCCGCCTAGAAGTTAGGCGACAACAGGTACTTGGAGTAGAAATCGTCGATGATTTTTACGGCCGAAGCCGCGTCGTCCACGAGCTGCACCAGGTCCATATCTTCGGGCGAGATGTTGTGCTCGTCTTCCAGCATAGCCTTCTGAATCCAGTCGAACATGCCCTGCCAGTACTTGGTACCCACCAGCACGATGGGGAAGCGGCCGATTTTCTTGGTCTGAATCAGGGTAATAGCTTCGAACAGCTCGTCGAGGGTGCCGAAGCCGCCGGGCATGCCGATGAAGCCCTGGGCGTACTTGACGAACATCACCTTGCGCACGAAGAAGTAGTCGAAGTTGATGATTTTGTCGGGGTCGATGTAGATGTTGTTGAACTGCTCGAAGGGCAATTCAATGTTCAGACCCACCGATTTGCCACCCTCGGAGCGGGCGCCTTTGTTGCCGGCCTCCATAATGCCGGGGCCGCCGCCCGTGATAACGCCGTAGCCGTGGCGCACCAGCTTGGCCGCAATTTCCTCGGCCATCTGGTAGTACGGGTTGTCGGGCTTGGTCCGGGCCGAGCCGAAAATGGACACGCAGGGGCCAATCTTCGACATTTTCTCGAAGCCTTCCACGAACTCGGCCATCACCTTGAAGATCTGCCAGGAGTCGGCAATCTTGATTTCGTTCCAGTCTTTATCTACGAAAGCCTTGCGGATGCGCTGCTCATCATCGACCTGCACCGTGCGCTCCCCGTGGGTTTGCTCCCGGATGTCGCTGATGCTGGTGACTTTGTTGTCGTTGACGTTGGGCTGAACAATGGTTTGGCCGCTGCCCGCATTAAGGGCCTCATCGGAAGCTTTCGTCCGACTGGTTTTTTTGAGTTTGGTCATGGCTACACATGGGAATTGCAGGGTCAGATGGAGGCAACGACGTTGCCCGTAGCGGTACAGCTGACCCGCTAGTGAAAAAATAAAGAGAGTGGGGGGCAAAAGAAAGCCGCCCCGCGACGGCAGGGCGACTAAAAATTGGGGCGTGCAAGTTAACAATTTGTTAACAATAGCCTAACCTCCTGCCTTAGAGTAGCCTGCTTGGCGCTTTACTTCGACCGAATGGCAATTACCGGGTCCAGATTAGACGCCAGCACGGCGGGAATAATACCGGCTAACATCCCGATTACGACCGATACGGTAAGCCCCAGCACAATATTTCCGGCGGATAAGAACAACGGCAGCGACTCCTGGGGAACCAGCGTGATGAGGAACACCAGAAAGATGCCGGCCGCGCCGCCAATTAAGCACAGAAAAACGGCTTCGAAAAGAAACTGGAACAGAATAAAGGAATTCTTGGCTCCCAGGGATTTTTGAATGCCGATGATGTTGGTGCGCTCCTTCACCGAGACAAACATGATGTTGGCAATACCGAAACCGCCCACCAGCATGGCAAACGAGCCGATGACGGCACCGGCAATACCGATGATGGAAAAGAGCTGGGTAATGGCATTGGCCAGCATTTCGGGTCGGTTCAGGGCAAAATTGTCTTCCTGCCGTGGCTTCAGCCCCCGAATGTTGCGCATCACACCCTGCAGCTCATACTCCAGATCGAGCAGGCCGGGGTCGTCGTCGGAGCCCTTTACGGCAATGGTGGGCGTCACGCCGGTCATACCGCCGGTATTTAGGGCAAACATCTTGGTAAACATGCCGAAGGGAACCAGGCAGTTGGTGTCGTTGCTGGGCGTGTCGAGCAGCTTCTTGCCCTCCTTCTGCATAATGCCAATGACGACAAATTTGCGCCCCCGGGCGGTAAACTCCTGCCCGATGGCGCTGCCGTTGGGGTAAAGGCTCTCGGCAATGGTAGCGCCGATAATAGCCACGTTACGGGCCGCGTCTACTTCCTGGGAGGTGAAATACCGGCCCTCGGCAATGGGCACATCCGACACCTTGCGGTAGTCGAAGCTGACGCCTTGCAGGGCGCAGTCCGACACGCTGTTGCTGCCCGCTTTCAGCACACTGCCACCCACGGCCCCGAAGATGGCCACACCTTTGTTGTTGGGCCCCAGGTTTTTCTGCAACTCCCGAAACTCCCGCACCGTGGGCACAGGCCGGTTGAAATACTTCCACCAGGGGTATTCACCACCGAAGGCCCAGGGCCACTTGCCCACGTAAATTACCTTGTCGCCCACGAAGCTCATACTCTTGCGCACGTTGGCCTCCAGCGAGTCGACGACGGCAAAGACGGCAATGATGGCGAAAATACCCACCGTGACGCCCAGCAGCGAAAGAATAGTGCGTAGCAGATTCGATTTGAGGGCTTGCCACGCGAAGCGGAAGCTTTCCAGAGTCAGACGCAGCGTTTTCATCGAGATGAGATGGTGAGTGGTGAAATAGTGAGTTTTATGTTTTGCGTAGCGCGGATCTGAGCAGATTGACAATCAAACTCACCATCTCACTATTTCACTATCTCACCTTTCCGGGCGAAAAGTAACGATTTATCCGGCCATAGTACGTACTTTTGCCAACCCAAAATTTTGTTAGATTCCCCTCCTATTGCCTTTGTTTTAGCCCATGAAACTGTCCGAGTTCAAATTTGACTTGCCCGAAAGCCTGCTGGCACAACACCCGGCCAAAACTCGTGATGAATCGCGCCTGATGGTTTTGCACCGTGACAGCGGCAAAATCGAGCACCGCGTGTTCAAGGACATCATTGAGTATTTCAATGAAGGTGACGTATTTGTGGTCAACGACACGCAGGTGTTTCCGGCCCGCCTGTATGGCAACAAGGAAAAGACGGGAGCTAAGATTGAGGTATTCCTGCTGCGCGAGCTGAACAAGGAAATTCACCTCTGGGACGTGCTGGTAGACCCGGCCCGCAAAATCCGGGTGGGCAACAAGCTCTACTTCGGTGAAAGCGACATGGTGGCCGAGGTTATCGACAACACCACTTCGCGTGGCCGGACCATCAAGTTTCTGTTCGACGGCTCGGACGAGGAGTTTTACAAGGCCCTCAACGACCTGGGCGAAACGCCCCTGCCCCGCGAAGTCATTACGCGCGAAGCCGAGCCGGCCGACAAAGAGCGGTACCAGACCATTTACGCCAAGAACAAGGGCGCCGTGGCGGCTCCTTCGGCGGGCCTGCACTTCACCCGCGAAGTCATCAAGCGCCTCGAAATCCGGGGCGTGGACATGGTGCCGGTGACGCTGCACGTGGGCCTGGGCACCTTCCGCCCCGTGGACGTGGAGGACCTGACCAAGCACAAGATGGACTCGGAGAACTTCATCGTGCCGGCGGAGTCGGCAGTGGTGGTGAACCGGGCCCTGGACGCCAAGAAGCGTGTGTGTGCCGTGGGTACCACCACGATGCGCGCTCTGGAGTCGTCGGTGTCGGCTCATGCTCGCCTGAAGGAAAACCAGGGCTGGACCGACAAGTTTATCTTCCCGCCCCACGAGTTCAAGATTGCCAACTCGCTGCTGACGAACTTCCACATGCCCGAAAGCACGCTGATGATGATGGCGTCGGCTTTTGCCGGCCACGAGTTCCTGATTGAAGCTTACCAGACAGCCATCAAGGAGAAGTATAAGTTCTTCACTTACGGCGACGCCATGCTGGTACTGTAGTAAGCACAGCCAGCAGCCCTGCAGTTGCTACATCTACCAAACGCCGAATGCCCACCAGGTATTCGGCGTTTTGCGTACGGGCAGTTCCGTATTTTGCGGCCTCACCCGCCTTCTTCCTATGCCCGCTTTCCCCGCATCAGTGCCTTCGGAGCCTACCGCTCCCCACTCCAATTCCCGCTTTGCCATTCTGGTGGCTGGGGGCAGCGGCACGCGTATGGGCGCCGACCGGCCCAAGCAGTTCCTGAATCTGCTGGGTGAGCCGGTGCTGCTGCACACCTTGCGCCGGTTTGCGGAGGCGGCCGTGCGGGTAGAAAAGTGCGTGGTGGTACTCCCGGCCGAGCAGTTGGAAACCTGGCAGCAGCTGTGCCACGAGCACAACGTGACTATTCCGCACGCGGTGGTGGTGGGCGGCGAAACCCGCTGGGCTTCCGTGCGCAACGGGCTGGCCCAGCTGGCCCAGGAAACGGCCGGCATCGTGGCAGTGCACGACGGGGTACGACCGTTGGTGTCAGCCGCGGTGATTGAGCAAACCTACGCCGCCGCCGCTACGCACGGGGCGGCCGTGGCGGCCGTGGCGCCCAAAGACTCGGTACGGGGCCTGGCCCAGCAGGGCTCGTATGCCATGGACCGCGCCCGGCTCCGGCTGGTGCAGACGCCCCAGTGCTTTGAGCTGGACCTGCTGCGGCGGGCCTACCGGCTGCCCGAGCTGCCCGCTTTCACCGATGATGCCAGCGTGGTAGAAGACCTGCAGCCCATCTATATGGTGCCCGGCGACTACCGCAACCTCAAGATTACAACGCCCGAAGATTTGATTGTGGCCGAAGCCCTGCTCCGCGCCGAACGGGGTATCATTTGAGGCTAAGCCGGGGCGTGTTTGCCGGGTTCGGCGTACTTTTCGGCTCGCAAATCATTCCACCCGACAACCCTTGCTATGTACACTTGCCTGCTTTACGACGCGCAGAATGGCGTGGCCACTATTACCCTCAACCGGCCTGAGGTCTTCAACGCCTTCAATAACCCGCAGAGCTACGAGCTGCAGGATGCCCTGCAACAAGCCGCCGACGACGACTCGGTGCGGGTGGTGGTGCTGACCGGAGCCGGGCGGGCTTTCTGCTCGGGTCAGGACTTGAAGGCTACGCAGGACGAAGCCGACTTCTCTTTCGCCGATACGCTTCATAAGCGCTATAACCCCATTATCCGGGCTATGCGCGCCATGCCCAAGCCCATCATCGGGCGCCTCAACGGGGTAGCGGCCGGCGCAGGCTGCTCCTTGGCCCTGGCCTGCGACGTACTCATTGCCTCCACCGACGCCTCCCTGATTGAGGTGTTTATCAACATTGGTCTGGTCCCCGATTCGGGCTCCTCCTACTTCCTGCCGCGGCTGGTCGGGACGCTGAAAGCCTTTGAGCTGTGCACGCTGGGCTCGAAAGTAACTGCCGAGGAAGCCCTGCGCCTGGGTTTGGTAAACCAAGTGGTGGCTCCGGCCGAGCTGGATGCTGCCGTAGCGACCATGGCCGCGCGCTACGCTACTGCGCCAACCAGGTCGATTGGCCTCATCAAGCAAATGCTCAACAAAGCCGGCACCGCGTCGCTGGACGAAATGCTGGACTACGAAGCCGAGTGTCAGCAGGCCGCCGGCGAATCGGCCGACTACCGGGAAGGAGTGGCCGCTTTCACGGAGAAGCGCAAGCCTGTCTTCAACGGCCGGTAATAATCTGCATGTAAACAATATCATAGCGTTAAACCCAGTCGTGGCACTCTGCTAAACGCCTGGGTAATCTGCTTTTTATTAGGAGCAGTCGTGCGGAGCAGCTTCGGGCAGCTTCCCGCTAAGAAAGCCACGAACAGTCCTTAGAAACGTTCTTTTTAAAGCCACAGGGCAGCTTTTCACCAAAGGCTGCCCTGCGGTGGTTTCGGGGCTGGCGGTAAGGGCAGCTATGCCCGGCGGTGCTCCCGCTGCTACTACGGCGGTGCTACAGCGCAGATTACCGACTTGGCCCGCACAAATATTACAATAGACTGATTGTTAAATTGTTACAAACACATGTTACTTGTTAGATATTTAAACTTTCGTTTACACTAATGCTCCTTGCAGTCTGAGGCCGAATGGTATTTATCAATATTCAAATATCTATTTTAACTCCTTTCATTCCTGTGTAGCTTATTAGAAGTAATTCATAGTCAACCACTTCTAATCTCTACACCCATGTCACACACCGCCTCCCTATTGCGAATGCTGGCCCTTGGCTCGGCTATGTTGTGCGTGAGCTGCGAAAAGGACAGCTCCCTTGCTCCCCGGAAATCGTGCGGCCCGGAGGCCGCCGCTAGTGCTAATGGCGAAGGCACCGGCGCCTACACCGCTAAAAACTACTTTCAGGTAGGCATGTGTACCTGCCTGACGGGCTTAACCCAGGCCATTGACATGACGCAGAGCAACTACGTGGAAACTCCCAACGGCAACCGGACGTCGGTGTGGACCGGGCCGGTAGCAGCCGCCCTGATGCCCCCGCTGACGCTGAACCCTACGACGGGCGTTGCGGCCTTCACGTATTTATCGTACTGGAACCGGGATGCCGACGGCGTGTACTACGACAGTGAGTGCGTCGTGGTGGCCGATGGCACCGGCGGTGGTATTGCCACGCTGACGCTGCACGCCAAAAAAGCCAAGAAGTAAGCGGCAGGCGGCAGCACCCGTTTCTACACGCAAAAGCGGCCCGGAAACTCCGGGCCGCTTTTCGTTTTACCGCCGCCTAAACCGGCAGTGTGCTAGGTGTGGGGTGCTGGGGCGGAAAGCTAGCGGAGGCGAATCGTGCGCGTGGTGCCGTTCACCGTGATGCTGGCAATGTTGTCGCAGGCCGCGGTGCCGGTGGGGTCGTAGTTCAGCAGCAGGGTTTTGCCCTTGGAGTTGCTGATGCTGACGGTGCCCGCCGTGAAATGCCGGGCGCAGCCGAGCGTGAAGTTTTTTACCAACGGGGTTTGGATCTGGGCCGTGTAGCTTACGCCCTTGCGGTTGACACCCGAAGCCTGCCCCGTTACCTGATACTTATCGTCTTGCACGGTGGGCGTGCCGAAGCCGGCCGTGCGCGAGTATACGCGCTGCGAGGTCCAGCTGTGGGTGCCGTCCGGGGTGGTGATGCTGGCATTCTGCACGCTCAGGTTGAAGGAGCCATTGCCCAGGCTGGTAAAGACCCTGGTACCGGTGTGGCGGTTGTCGTTCACGTAGTAATTTATCAGGTTGACGGTAGCCGTAGCGCCGGCCTGCACCACACCATTCAGGCGGTAGGGGCCGCCGAATACCACTACAATCTGCCCGCGCCGGGTTTTGCCGTTGGGGCACACGCAGTTGGTAGCGCCAAAGTCAATGGTCAGGGTGCGGGTTTCGGCGTTGTAGGTGCGCACGGCACAGGTGCCCACCACCCGAGCCACGTCGCCCGGCTCGCGCACGGCCCCGTTCGACACCCGCTCATTGTCGGGAGTAGCAGCTTCAATCATGTCACCGATGGAGGCGTTTTCGTCTTCCGCGTTGCCGCTGTCCTCCGCCGATTCCAGGTTTTCGGGGGCAGCATCTTTGTCGAGGTCACGGTTGCAGGCGGTGAAGCACAGCAGGCTGCTGGCCAGGGCAGCTAGTCCGAGCGAGCGAAGGATGGGATTTTTCATGCAGAGGCGGGTTGAAGAGTGTGGTATGGGTTGATTTTGTAGCCGTTAGAGGCGGAGGCTGAACCATAGTTTAACCCTTAGCAAAGTTTTTTTTCGGACCGCGGAACTATTTCATTCTGAACCACCCACGCCGATGACCGTATAGATAACCCGGCTGTACCTCCACCTTCCCGGCCGGTATCCTATGCGTTGTTCTTATCGAACCCTAGCCCTGTGGGGCAGTCTGCTGATGCTTGCTGCTGCCTGCTCGCCAGAGCAAGGGCAGAAAGACCCGGTGGCCGAGGCGCAGTTTCAGAACGAGAAGCGGATCGGCGACGAAAACGTGACGGAAAAGCAGGAGCGCGACGCCGAGTTTATGGTAGCTGCCGCCAGCGACGGTATGCTGGAAGTGGAGCTGGGCAAGCTGGCCCAGCAGAAAGCCACCCAGCCGGCAGTCAAGACCTTTGCGCAGCAGATGGCCACGCAGCACGGCGAGGCGAATGCCGCTCTGAAAACCCTGGCCGAGCAGAAAGGCCTGGTATTGCCGGCCAGCCTGGGCCGCGAGCAACAGGAGACCTACCGCACGCTTTCGGGTTTCACTGGCACCCAGTTCGACAAGGAATACATGGCCCGCATGGTAGACGACCACAAGAAAAGCGCCGATGAATTTGAGGACATGAGCAAAGACGCCTACGATGGCGACATCCGGGGCTTTGCCGCCAAATATGCCCCCGTACTGCGGGACCACCTGGACATGGCCAAGGAGGTCGATGACCAGCTAGAAGACTTACCCTAAGTACATTTCCCTTTTTTACTCAACCCAATCACTGTATGATGACCCGATTTCTTTCTCTGCTTGCCCTCGGGGCAATGCTTTCCCTGACTAGCTGTGGCAACGATGAAAAGCGCACCGACGGCACGGCCGGCGAGGCCGTGAGCGACATGGACCAGGCCGCCCAGGAAGGTGGCGTGCAGGCCGATGCCACGGTGATTGACAATGATGCCGGCGTGAACGTGACGGCCAACGCCGACTCGGCCATGGCCGATACCACTACGGCTCCTTAACCCCCCCGATTACCCCGCTCCCGGCTGCTCCTAATGCCATGCCCTGATGGCTGCAGCTACTGTACCAATACCCCCCGCTCCCCTTTTCTATTCCAACCAAACCACCTTTATATGAAACGTATTACGATGAGCCTGCTGTGCGCCAGCCTGATGAGCCTGGGCGCCTGCAGCAACGACAGCACCACGACCACGACCGACGGCACCACGAACTCGGAAGAAGCCGGTGGCAACGCCGGTGACAACTACATGAACGCGGCCACCAACGGCGACTCCTCGACTACTTCGATGCCTGCCGATGCCAGTGCGGCGGGTAGTGCCGCTGCCACGGGCACCGCTCCAGCCGATATGAACGCCAACTCTTCCGGTGCCACCGCCCCTCATTCCACCGACCCGGAGTTTATGATGTCGGCGGCGCACAGCGACCAGAATGAGATTCAGCTTAGCAAGCTGGTACTCTCGAAAGGCGCTACGGGCATGACCAAGCAGCACGCCGACATGATGATTAAGGACCACACCAAGTCGACGACGGACCTGATGGCCATAGCCAAGAAGAAGGGCGTGACCCTGCCCACCGACATGGATGCCGAGCACAAAGCCATTGCCAAACAAATGGAAAGCCTATCGGGGGCTGAGCTGGAAAAGCAGTTCCTGAATCAGATGGTGCTCGACCACCAGAAGACGCTGAACACGCTCAAAGCCCACCAGACCATGACTCAGGACGCCGACCTGCAAGGCTTCATCAGTAAGGTGACGCCCGTAGTCCAAGGTCACCTGGATATGTCGAAGAAGCACGCCAGCATGTAAGCTAGCTGCTGTAGTGAGTATAGAAAGCCGTCGGACTCGTGTCCGGCGGCTTTTTTGTTGCGGCACTTTCCCGGCGGGCGGGGTTGGCTGATCATAGCACAAACTCTATATTTGACCAGCCGGCTTACCATTGCGGGCCCTATGCACTATGGATGGTTCTGAACAGATTCAGCAACACCGCGACACATTCCAGATTGAGCGGGTAATCCTGTTTACCGATGCCGTGTTTGCTATTGCTATTACCCTGCTGGTCATCGAAATCAAGGTGCCGGAGCTGGAGCACCCCACCGAGGGCGCGGTGCAGTCGGTGCTGGCTCATTTGATACCCAAGTTTATCGGGCTCTTTTTAAGCTTCTTCATCATTGCCATTTACTGGACGGCCCATCACCGCATCTTCCGCTTCGTACGCCGCCTCGACAACCGGCTGCTGTGGCTGAACCTGGTGTTTCTGCTCAGCATCATCCTGATGCCCTTCACTACAGCCTACCAGAGCGAATACAGCCTGCTACGCACCCCCTGGATTCTGTACAGCATCAACATTGCCTTCACCGGCCTGATGCAGATTGCCCTGCAACGCCACCTGAGCAAGGCCCGCCCCCAACTAGTAGCCGCGCCCGAGCACGAGCATCCCGACCTAGATATAGCCCGGCCGCTGATGTCGCCGGTAGTATTTATCAGCAGCATTGCCCTGGCCTTCGTACTGCCACCGCTGGCCCTGCGCCTGATACCGGCCGTAGCGTTTCCGCTGCTAGCCTTTCTGCAGCGCAAACGCTACCGGCGCCTTACGGCTGCTTACCAGCAGCGGCATGGAGCAACCGTGCTGGCTTAACAGCCGCTATAATTCTTATTTGGCTGGGCCCACGGCCGAGGCTTCCCACTGCAATTCGTAAGAATCGCACCGTAAGGCATTGATGTTCATGCGGAAGCGGCCGGCAGCTGTTTTGCCCGTGAGCTTGCCGCCCAAATCGAAGCACCAAGCTGATGCGCCGCCGTTCGGGGGCTCACAGATGCGGCCGGCAACTGTGCCATTGGTAACTGCAAAAGTACCCTGCGGGCCGGTAGCACCCAGCATTTCCAGCTTACCGTCGCAGCGCCAATACCCTTTAAACGTAACGTCGCGGATAGTTTTGCCGTCGGGAGCCAGCACAAAGCTGAGCGTATTGCCCTTCATGCCATTGGTAAACTTGCCTTCGAAACGGGTGCCGGTCGGCGGGGTGGTAGCGGCACCAGCAGCTAGGAGTGCCAGAATTGGGAGCAGTAGAAAAACGCGCATAGACAGAAAAAAATGAGGCCGGGAAATAATCATTTCCCGGCCTCATTTGCAATACCTTACTCTTGCTTACGCCTCAGCGTACTTACTACTCCTGAGCTCCTCGGCCAGGAAGCGGGCCGTGTGGCCTTTCTTCACCTTGGCCACCTGCTCGGGCGTGCCCTGGGCCACGATGGTGCCCCCACCCCCGCCACCCTCAGGCCCAAGGTCAATGATATGGTCGGCGACTTTAATCAGGTCCAGGTTGTGCTCGATGATAAGTACCGTGTTACCCTTGTCGACAAGCTTCTGGAGTACGTCGGAGAGGTGGTTAATGTCTTCGAAGTGCAGGCCGGTGGTGGGCTCGTCGAGGATGTAGAAGGTTTTGCCGGTGTCCTTTTTGCCCAGCTCGGTGGCCAGCTTCACGCGCTGGGCCTCGCCCCCACTCAGCGTAGTAGCCTGTTGCCCCAGGGTGAGGTAGCCCAGACCTACTTCGTTCAGCACCTGAATCTTGCGCAGAATCCGGGGCTGATTTTCGAAGTACTCCACCGCTTTTTCCACCGTCATGTCCAGAATGTCGGTGATGCTCTTGCCCTTGAAGCGCACTTCCAGCGTTTCGCGGTTGTAGCGGCGGCCTTTGCAGGTTTCGCAGGGCACGTGCACGTCGGGCAGGAAATTCATTTCGATGGTGCGCATGCCGGCTCCTTCGCAGGTTTCGCAGCGCCCACCTTTCACGTTGAAGGAGAAGCGGCCCGGCCCGTAGCCCCGGATTTTGGCCTCGGGCAACGAGGCGAACAAGCTGCGGATTTCGGTGAACACGCCCGTATAGGTAGCCGGGTTGGAACGCGGCGTGCGGCCAATCGGCGACTGGTCGACCTCGATTACCTTGTCAATCAGCTCCAGGCCTTCGATACTCTGGTAGGGCAGTGGGTCGCGCTTGGCGTTGAAAAAGAACTGGTTGAGAATCGGGTAGAGCGTGTCGTGAATCAACGACGACTTGCCCGAGCCCGACACGCCCGTAACGGCTACCAGCTTGCCCAGCGGGAACTTGGCCGTGACGTTCTTCAGGTTGTGGCCGGTGGCGCCTTTCAGCACCAACTGGCCTCCGTCGCCCTTGCGCTTCTGGCGGCGCAGCTCGATGTGCTTCTGCCCGCTCAGGTACTGCGACGTGAGGCTGCCCGACTGAAAAATATCCGTGGGGGAGCCCTGGGCCACGATATGGCCGCCGTGAATACCCGCGCCCGGACCAATGTCGAGCACGTAGTCGGCATTCATAATCATGTCCTTGTCGTGCTCCACCACAATCACCGAGTTGCCGATGTCGCGCAGGTGCTGCAGGGCCTTGATGAGCCGCTCGTTGTCGCGCTGGTGCAGGCCGATGCTGGGCTCATCCATGATGTAGAGCACGCCCACAAGCTGGGTGCCAATCTGGGTGGCCAGGCGAATCCGCTGCGACTCCCCACCCGACAAGGTGCGGACCGAGCGGTGCAGGCTCAGGTACTCCAGGCCCACTTCCAGCAGAAAGCCGATGCGCTTGCGGATTTCTTTCAGCAGCTCCCGGGCAATCAGGTTCTGGCGGTCCGAAATCCGGCTTTCCAGGCCTTCAAACCACTGGGCCAGCTGAGCAATGTCCATCACCGACAGCTCCCCGATGTTCTTGTCGGCAATCTTGAAGTGCAACGACTCCTTTTTGAGGCGGTAGCCGTGGCACTCGGGGCACTCTTTGGCCTGGGTGTACTCCTGAATCCAGGCGCGGATATTCTCCGAGTCGGAATCCATCTGGCGGCGCAGAAACGGTATAATGCCCTCGAAGGGCTCCACGTAGCCGGCCTTCTTGGGGTCACTGCCTTCCTCTTCTTCCACGCCGTAGAGCAGCTTTTCGAGCAGGTCGGCGGGTAGCTTGTCGAGGGCGGTGGAGAGGCTGGCTTTGTGGCGCTTGAGAATGGTGCTCAGCTGCTGAAAAATCCAGATGTCGCGGTACTCGCCTAAGGGCGCGATGCCGCCGCGGCTGATACTCAGCTTCTTGTCGGGCATCACGCTGTCCTCGGTAATCTCCTGCACCTCGCCCAGGCCATTGCAGGTGGGGCAGGCCCCGTAGGGCGAGTTAAACGAAAACGTATTGGGCGCCGGGTCGTCGTAGGCAATACCGGTCGTCGGGTCCATCAGGAAGCGCGAGAAAAACTGCGTCTTACCCGAGTCCGAGTCCAGCACCAGCATCGTGCCCTTGCCGTGGGTCAGGGAGTTTTGCACCGAGCCCGACAGCCGGAACCGGTCTTCCTTCGTGGCCTTGAGCCGGTCGATAACGATTTCAATGTCGTGGATTTTGTAGCGGTCCACCTGCATCTTGGGCGTAATGTCGAGCAGCTCCCCATCGACGCGTACTTTGGTAAAGCCCAGCTTGGCAATCTGCTGAAACAGCTCCCGGTAGTGACCTTTGCGCCCTTTTACGACGGGCGCCAGCACCACCAGCTTCTTGTCGGCGAAGTGCTTGAGGATATAGTTGATAATCTGCTCGTCGCTCTGCCGGATCATCTTCTGCCCCGTAGCGTAGCTGAAGGCCTCGGCCGTGCGGGCGTAGAGCAGGCGCAGAAAGTCGTAAATCTCGGTGATGGTGCCCACCGTGGAGCGGGGGTTGCGCGAGGTGGTTTTCTGCTCGATGCTGATAACCGGCGACAACCCTTCGATTTTGTCCACGTCGGGGCGCTCCAGCCCGCCCATGAACGAGCGGGCGTAGGCCGAAAACGTCTCCATGTAGCGGCGCTGACCCTCGGCATAAATCGTGTCGAAGGCCAAGCTAGACTTGCCCGAGCCCGAAATGCCGGTGAACACCACCAGCTGGCCCCGCGGAATCTGGACCGACACGTTTTTCAGGTTGTGCTCCCGGGCGCCGTACACTTCAATAAAAGGGGCCTCCACATCGGCAGCCCGCTCCGGCTGGGGGGCAGGCGGGGCCATTACAGCGGCAGAATGAGCAGAAGCACTAGGGGCAGTCGTTTTCTTAGCCATGCAAGCAGGTCGAATAAGTCCGCAAAGGTACGCAAAACGCGGCCCTTTGGCTACCCCGAATAGCTTATTTGCCAGTGGTTTTAGCCCCTGACTTCGAGGGTAGCCGCCAGTAGTTGACCTGGCAGCAGAGGAGTTACAACACGGAGGCTGGGCAGATTGTCCCGTTCCAATCAAAATTAATATGGTGGCCCGCGCAACGCCGCCGAGCTGAACCGTGGCGGGTTGGCGCCGTATTTGCCAGAGCTCCGCTTTACGTTCCCTTCATTATACCCCACCAAACCATGAAACTGCTCAAAATTGCCGCGGCGGGCCTGTTTGCCCTCTCCCTGCACACCACCACGGTCCAGGCTCAGGTTAATATCAACATCACGCCGCCCTCCTGGGGTCCGGCGGTGGGCCCCAACACGCAGTACTACTACATTCCGGAAGTGGACGGCTACTACGACGTGCGCGACCGGCAATACGTGGTGCAGCGCGAAGGCCGGTGGAGCCGGGTACGCAATGCCGGCTACGATACGCGCACCTTTCACCCCGTAGTAGTCGATTACGTGGGGGCCCAGCCCTGGGTACGCATTGAGGAGTACCGCACCAAGTACAAAGGCCACCCGCACGGCATGCCCCCCGGCCAAGCCAAGAAAATGCGCAGCGGCCAGACCGTCATCGTCAACCAGAATGCCGTGTACGAAGGCAACTCGGGCAATGGAAAAGGCAACGGCAAGGGCAACGGGAATGGCAAAGGCCACGGAAATGGCAAGAACAAGCACTAAGGCCGCCCCGGCAGTATAGTACAGCGCAAGGCCTCTCCTACGGGAGAGGCTTTTTTGTGCCGATTATTGTGCGGTATCTCGCGTAACATTACACCTTAGTCCCAGCTCTTGCTTATGCCCCTCTGGTTTACGCGTCGTCGGTCTTTGCTGCTGGTATTTCTGCTGGCCATGGCTCTGCTGTGGAGCAATGCCTACTTCGTGCTGGTCAACCACCCGGCGGCCTATACCATCGATGAGCGCAGCTACCTGCAGATGGCCCAGGGCAACTTCGACGTGCCCGTGACGCACCGCTACCGGGTGGTACTGCCGCTGGTGGCTGGCGCGCTGGCCCGCAGCATCAGCGGAGTTACGAGCCTTATTTCCCCCTCGAATACACCGCCCATCGGCAGCAGCTTTTTCCTGCTGAATGTGCTGCTGCTGAGCCTGGCCGGCCTGCTGCTGTACCGCACGGCACGGGCCCACGGCGCGGCCGCCGGACCGGCACTCATTGGCATGGCGGCAGTAGTGTGCAGCGGCACGGCCAGTTACATCAGCGGGCTGGTGCTCGTGGATAGCGCGGTGGTGCTGGCCGTAGCGGCGCTCTGCTACGCCGTGCGCGTGAAGGCGGCGGGCCTGCTGCTGGCCGTAATAGTACTGGGCCCGGTGCTGAAGGAGTCATTTCTGCTGTTTCTGCCCGTGGCCTTACTCTACGGCCGCTTCGTGCCGCTGTGGCAGCGGCTGCTGGCGTTGCTGGGCGCGGCGGGGCTGGTGGTGGCCCTGCACGCGGCCGTCGATGCGTATACGCCGGCCGCGGCGGTAGGCAGTGTGGCCAATGCCCTGGAGCACGGGCGCAACATTCTCAGCAACCTGAAGTGGCTTTTGTCGCCGCGCGGCCTGTTTATCTGCGGGGGCGTGTTCGGCTTGTTTAATCTGGTACTGCTCGCAGGCTTCTGGGGCGGCCGGACGGCTATTCGCTCGTGGCTGGGCCTGTTGCAGCCCGGCCCTACCCTGCTGGTACTGGCGGCCGTGCTGGCCCACATGCTGCTCTCGGGCGAAATGAGCCGCATGCTGCTGCTGGCCGGGCCCGTGGTGGCTACTGCCGTAGCGCTTATACTTGACCGTCACCCGCTGTTCGCGCCACTGCGGCAGTTACTGGGCGCGTCCGCTAAACCGGATTCCGACTTACCTGCTTCCGGCCGAAATCCGTAAGCAGAAACTCCACCCTGTTTGCTTCACGCCATGCCCCAGAATCCGTATCAACCCATCAGCTGCAGCTTCTACGACGAGCTGGAAGCCCGTGCCACCACCCGCCAGGTCTGCACCCTGCTCTACCGCACCGAGCCCGACACGCCGCCGAGCACCTACACCGGCATTATCACCGACCTGTTCATCAAAGACAAGGTGGAGTATTTGCGCCTGGAAGACGGCTTCGAGCTGCGCCTCGATGCCTTGGTAGCCGTGGATGACAAGGAGCTGCGCAATTACTGCTGAAGTAAGCATACAAAACAGAAATGGCGGACCTGATCAGGTCCGCCATTTCTGTTTTGTATGCTCTAAACGCTGCACTTCCTAAAACTCGGCGCTCTTGGGGAAGCGGGGGAAGGGAATTACGTCGCGGATGTTGCCCATGCCGGTCACGAACAGCATGAGACGCTCGAAGCCTAGCCCGAAGCCGGCGTGAGGCGCGGTGCCGTACTTGCGCAGCTCCAGATACCACCACAGCTCTTCCTCGTGCACGTGCATTTCGGCCATGCGGGTGGTGAGCTTCTCCAGACTTTCCTCGCGCTGCGAGCCGCCGATAATTTCGCCGATGCCGGGAAACAGCACGTCCATGGCCCGCACGGTTTTGTTGTCGTCGTTGAGCTTCATGTAGAAGGCCTTGATATCCTTGGGATAATCGGTCAGGATAACGGGCTTCTTGAAGTGCTTTTCTACCAGATACCGCTCATGCTCGCTCTGCAGGTCGGTACCCCAGTCCACGGGGAATTCGAACTTCTGCTTGGCCGTTTTCAGGATTTCCACCGCTTCGGTGTAGGTCAGGCGGGTGAAATCGTTGTCGACCACGAACTGCAGGCGACCCAACAGCTCCTTGTCGTACTGCTCGTTGAGGAACTTGAGGTCGTCGGCGCAGTGGGTCAGGGCGTAGCGCACCAGGTGGCGGAGGAAGTCCTCGGCCAGGTCCATGTTGTCCTGCAGGTCGTTGAAGGCCACCTCGGGCTCAATCATCCAGAACTCGGCCAGATGGCGGGCGGTGTTGGAATTCTCGGCCCGGAACGTGGGCCCGAACGTGTACACTTTGCCCAGCGCCATGGCGGCCACTTCGGCTTCCAGCTGGCCCGAAACGGTCAGGTTGGTTTGCTTGCCGAAGAAGTCCTGCTTGTAGTCTACCGCCGACTTGTCTTCCATCAGGGGCGGGTTCTGGTCGGGCAGCGTGGTTACGCGGAACATCTGGCCGGCACCTTCCGCATCGGAGCCCGTCACGATGGGCGTGTGCACGTAGTAGAAGCCGTGGTCGTTGAAGTACTGGTGCACGGCAAAGGCCATAGCGTGCCGGATGCGCAGCACCGCGCCAAACGTGTTGGTACGGGGGCGCAGGTGGGCAATTTCGCGCAGGAACTCGAGGGAGTGGCCTTTCTTCTGGAGCGGGTAGGTTTCGGTGTCGGCCTTGCCATACACCGTAATTTCCGACGCCTGAATTTCCACGCTCTGGCCTTTGCCCTGGGAGGCGACCAGCTTGCCGCGCACCATCACGGCCGCGCCGTTTTCGACGCCGTCGGCCTTGAGCGTTTCCTCGGGAAACTTCTCGGCATCGGCCACCACCTGAATGGAATTGAAGCCGGAACCGTCGTTGATGGCAATAAACTGCACATATTTATTCCCGCGGCGGGTACGCACCCAGCCTTTCACCACCACCTCACGCTCCAGCTCCTGGCTCTGGAGCAGCTCCTGCACACTCGACCTTCTGACAGACATCGGACTTAGCTTTCTGTATTGTAAACGTTAAGTCGGCAAAGGTAGGACTTTTGCGGGGTGCAAAAATCAGTTTACCGGATTCGCCTCGTTTGTTTTGTGATTCGGGGCCGGCGGCGTTGTTTTGCCAAAATGATGTGGGGCCCCGGGCTCAACTTTTTTGACCTAACTCAAGTACAGAAAGGTCTATATTTGAAGAGAACCCCGCTGGCACTTTACCGTGGGGTTACACGCTTTCCAGAGTATGCAAAGACTTGACATGAAACAGCTTCTCTCGCAGAAGCTGTCTCCCCAACAGATACAATTCATTAAGCTGCTGCAAATCCCGACAGCAGAGCTGGAGGCGCGCATCAAGGAAGAGCTGGAAGTGAATCCGGCCCTGGAGGAGGGCGACGAAAACACCGACGACGAGGTAGAAGACCAGGAGCGCGACGACGAGGCCGACGATTCGGACGACTTCGACGACCCCGATTCCGAGTTTGACTCCGACGATAACACCCTCGACGAAGACTTCGATCAGGGCAGCGAGGAACAGCCCGAAATTGAGATTCCGACCAAGGAGGATGACCCGGTCGACAACACCAAGGACAATGAAGAGCTGGACCTGGGCGATTACCTGAACGACGACGAAATAGCGGGCTACAAGATGCAGGGCGACGGGCCCGGTGAGCCCGAAGACGACCGGGAAATGCCCCTGGCCGATACCGGCGCCTCCCTCACCGATGCCCTGCTCGACCAGCTGGGCTTTGCCGACCTCGACGAGAAGCAAGAAGCCATCGGCCGCCAGCTGATCGGCTCGATTGACAACGACGGCTACATCCGGCGCGACCTGTCGGCCATTGCTAACGACCTGGCTTTTTCGCAGAACATCGAGGCCGATGAGGCCGAAATCGAAGGCGTACTCCACCTGATTCAGAGCTTCGACCCGGCCGGTATTGCCGCCCGCGACCTGCAGGAGTGCCTGTTGCTGCAGCTGGAGCGGCGGCATCAGGATGAGCTGACTGAGCACGCCGAGCGGATTCTGAGTGAGACGTTCGACGAGTTTACCAAGAAGCACTACCAGCGCATTCAGCAGAAGCTGGACCTGGAAGACGACGAGCTGAAGGAGGCCATTGCCCTGATTCTGAAGCTGAACCCCAAGCCCGGCGGCACTGGCCCCGTGGGCATGGGCAAGGTGCAGTACATCATCCCCGACTTCATCCTGACCAACGACAACGGCGTGTTCAACCTCACGCTGAACGCGCGCAACGCCCCGGACCTGCGGGTGGCCCCGGCCTACACCGAGATGTTCCAGACCTACGACAAGGCGGCCAAGAAGGACAAGAAGATGAAAGAGGCCGTGACCTTCGTGAAGCAGAAGCTCGACTCGGCCCGCTGGTTTATCGACGCCATCAAGCAGCGCCAGCAGACCCTGCTCAAAACCATGGACTCCATCGTGCGCTACCAGCACGACTTTTTCCTGGAAGGCGACGAAAGCAAGCTGCGCCCCATGATTCTGAAGGACATAGCCACCGAAATTGGTATGGACATCAGCACCGTGAGCCGGGTGGCCAACTCCAAGTCGGTGCAGACCGAGTTTGGTATCTACCCGCTGAAGTACTTCTTCTCGGAAGGCATTGCCACCGACTCGGGCGAAGATGCCAGCTCCCGCGAGGTGAAGCACATCCTGAAGGAAATCATCGAGGGCGAAAGCAAAAACCGCCCGCTCAGCGACGATAAGCTGGAGAAAATGCTCAACGCCCGCGGCTATAACATTGCCCGCCGCACCGTAGCCAAGTACCGGGAGCAGCTTAATATTCCAGTAGCTCGTTTGCGCAAAGAGCTGTAGGCCTCACTGGAAAGCATTGCAAATCACAAAGAGCCGCCGGAAGCATTTCGGGCGGCTCTTTGTGTACCTGACTATTGAGAGGTCAGCACCCCGCTTAGCGGTGCATCACGCGGCGGGTGGCCTGCTGTCCGGCGGCCTGCACCGTGAGCAGGTAGCTGCCGGCGGCCAGAGTGGTGGGCACGGCCAGCGGCACCAGGCGGCTGGGGCTTTGCTGACGGGCACGGTAAACCACGCGGCCCTGTGTGTTGGTCAGCGTGGCCATAATGTCGCCGCGCACCGGCTCCCGCAGCTGCAGCGTCAGCTCGTTGCTGAAGGGACTCGGATAGGCACTGGTGAGCAGCGGCGCGGCACTGGCGGCTAAATTCACCATCACGGCGGGCGAGTAGGAACCCGAGCCGTCCTGGTCGAGCTGGTGCAGACGGTAGGCGTACTTGCCCGGGCCAGCCGTTTCGTCGAGGTAGGTATACACGCGGACGGCACTGCTGTTGCCAGCGGCAGCCTGGCTACCGATTGCCTGGAAAGACTTCCCATCGGCGGCCCGCTCTACCACGAAGCTACGGCTCTGGTGCTCCGAAGCCGTTTGCCAGCGCAGCGCCACTCCCGCCTCCGTGCCGCGGCCCGTAAAGCTGGTCAGCTCCACCGGCAGCGGGTTGACGATAAAGACGTTGGAAGTAAAGACACCGCGCCCGTGGGTGGCGGCCACCACCATGCGGTCGGCTTTGCGCAGGCGCAGCATATCCACACGCACGTTGGCCAGGTTGGTGTTAGACGGCGACCAGCTTACGGCGGCGGTCGTCAGGTCGTCGGTGGTCCACACGCCCAGCTCGGTGGCAATCATAGCGCGTTTGCCGCCCGTGGGGTCAAACAGTACCCAGCGCACGGGCATATCGGGCAGGTTGCCTTCGGCCGAAGCCCAGGCGGTGCCGCCGTTGGTAGTCTGCCACACGCTGGTAGCTCCGTAGTTGGAAACGGTGAACAGAATGTGCTGGTCGGCATCGGGCGTAACAGCGCTGCGCTCCACGGCAATGCCGGAAATGGAAACGTTGGTGGGCCCGGTAGTATAAATCGGCGTAACGGTCGGCGTGGCCGTGTGGGCGTTGTCGATGCGCAGCACTTTGCCGCTGCTGGTACCCACATACACCCGGTTGTCCACGTTCGGCGACACGGCTACGTGCGTAACCTGACCCGGGGCGGGCACGGCCGTGGTAACCAGGGAGATAGTAGCCGATACCGGTGAGCCGGTGGCCTGCAGGGTGCGGCGCAGGTTGTTGGCGCTGTAGGCGTAATACAGCGCGTTGTTCTTGCTGTCGTACTCCATCGGGTTGATGAAGGAGCCGGTGTTGTCGTTCACGAGCGTGGTCGGAAACTGGGTTTCCGTGCCGCCCGTCGAGGTGCGGTAGATGTTGCTGTAAACGTAGGTGGCAAACTGGTATTGAGGCTGGTCTTCGTCGATAAAGCAGAAGGCCCCGTCGCCGCCGTTGATGTCCCGGGTTTGCGTGCCGGTGGTACTCCTGAACTGCTGGGTTCCGTTGTCCTGAGCCCCGGCCAGGAAATAGTTGTAGTCGGTGGGGTGAGCCGCCACGCTGTAGAACTGCGTCACGTTGAACCCCGAGTTGATGTGCGTCAGGGTCGGAGTGGCCGCCGTAGCGTTGGTGGTCCGGGCCACGCCGCCGTCGTTGCCGAAGTACGCAATAGTGCCCGAGCCCGGCAGAAAGGCAATGGCATGCTGGTCAGCGTGAATATTCTGGAAGCCGAAGCCGCCGTACCAGTGCGTTACCTGCTGCCAGGAGACGCTGTTGGCCCCGGTAGCTCCCGCATTGCTCGTCTTGAAAATATCGATTCCGCCCACAAACACCGTGTTGGGGTCCGTCGGGGACACGGCAATAGCCAAGTCGTACCAGGCCTGCCCGCGGGTGAAGTCGGCCGCCGTAATGCCGGTATCCGCATCATCGGGCTTAGGTAGCGCCTGCCAGGTCAGGCCACCGTCTAACGACCGGTAGATGTTGAGCAGCGTGCTGGAGGTGGAGCAGAACATGGCGTACATCCGCGTTGGGTCGCTGGGCGCAATGGCCACCTCCACCCGGTAATGGGTGTTGTTGGCCGGCAAGCCGGAGTTGGCCGGAGCGTTCAGGTTGGCATAGGTCCCGGCATCGCCCGAAGCCGAGTACATAATGCCTCCCCCCGCCTGAAAGATACCCAGCGAGGCGTATACCGCTCCCGTGGTCGGGTGCACATCCACGTCCGAAAAGTTTCCGTAGCCCGCGCTGTTATTGTACAGCACGCCCGCCCAGGTGGCGCCACCGTCCTTGCTGCGGCGCAGGCCGCTGGACGTGGCGGCGTACAGCCAGCCGTTCTTGTCGACTACTAGCTTCTGCACATAGTAGAACTCAAAGGTGTTGGTGCTGCTTAGCTGGCTCCAGGATGCGCCGTGGTCGGTTGATTTCCAGATACCCATGCCCCGCACCGCATCTACATTGCCAAAGCCCTCACCCGTTCCGAAATACATAATATCGGAGTTATTGGGATTGTAGGCCATGGTCGTAATGGCCATGTTGGCAAACGAGTCATTCACCTTCGTCCAGGTGGGCGTGGTGGCCATGGCGTTGTTTGTTTTCCAGAGGCCGCCGCCCACCGAGCCGGCCCACACCTTATTGCCGGTAGCGTCAGCGGGGTCGGGCAACAGGGCCCGCACTCGGCCACCGATGTTGCTGGGGCCTTTCTCCGACCAGTTGGCCGTGCTCAGACTGCCGCCAATGGCCCGCTGGCCGGCCTTTTCCGCCAGCATCTGCGCGATCTGCTCCTGGGCTACCAGCAGCCGTTCGCGCGGCACGGTGCCCGTGGCCGGGTCGCGGGTAAGCGCTACTTCCTGAGCCAGGGCCAAATCGGGACGGTCGGGGCGCTTTGGTTCTTCCTCTTCTGACTCTGAGCTCAGACCGTGCGGTGCAGGACGGTGGGACAAGGAAAGCTGTTGCAGGTGGTAGCTGCCCAAGGCAACTCCCATAGTAAGTAAGCTGGCGCATGCCCATTGCATGCCGCTTACGGAGCGTAAATTTTTTTTCAAGCGTTTCTCGAATTGAACCCAACTATTAGGGTTTCCAAATATAACTAGGAGTTTCCTCTGTCGCCTTCTTGCTTTAATCTTATTATTTGCACACTGCTAATCAACCACTGACTTAGGCTACTGCCCGTGCAGCCCAGCTTAAACCATTTGGCACACAAGAGATTCAGATAATAAAAAAGGGGAACCCTGTGTAGGGCTCCCCTTTTTGCAAACACGTACTACGGCTATTACTAGCGTTTTAGTACTACTTGGCGCGTAGCCATTTGCTTGGCGTCACGCACGGTCAGGGTGTATACCCCGGCGCTGAGGCTGCTGGGCACGTTCAGCTTCAGCAGACGGTCAGCAGTTTTCACTTCGGTCTTGTACACCACGCGGCCCTGCATATCGGAGAGGCTGATGGTGGCACCGCTGGCAGCAGCCTGGCTTAGTTCCACATTCAGGGTTTGCACGAAGGGGTTCGGATAGGCACTGCTGATGAACTTGTTATTTACTGCCACGGCGTTCTTGTTAGCTAGGGCCACAAATACATCCGTGGTATAGAGGCCACGACCGTGCGTAGCGGCCACAATCTGCTTGTCCGACGTGCGCATGCGCAGCATGTCGACGCGCACGTTGGCCATGCCGGTGTTGGCGGGGTCCCAGGCCACATCCGGTGCGTCCAGGTTGTCGGTGCTCCACACACCTAGCTCGGTAGCCAGCATTGCCCGCAGGGGGTTAGCAGGGTCAAACAGGGCCCAGCGTACGGGCATATCGGGCAGGTTGCCTTCTACGCTCCGCCACGTGGTGCCACCGTTTCTGGTTTCCCACACGCTGGTCACGCCGTAGTTGGAGTAAGTCACCAGCAGGTGGTTGTCGTTGCCGGGTTCAGCCGCCACGCACGACACCGAGCCGATACCAGCCCGGATTTCCGTGAACGTCGGCGTAGCCGGAGCTTCGGCCAGGGCATCATCAATGCGCAGCACTTTGCCGTTGCTGGTACCCACGAACACCCGGTTATCCTGAACCTTCGAAACCGTTACGTGCGTCACCGAGCCTGAGCCCGCAGGCAGAGCCATGCTCCGGGTCGTGTTGGAAGTCGTTGCGTTGGGCCACACAAACATAGTTCCGGCCGTTGAGCCAGCGTACATCGTGTTGCTCTTGCTGTCGTAGTCCGTGGGGTTAATAAACGAACCGTTGTTGTTGTTGGTGATGCGGGGGAAGGTAGCACCGCTGTTGCTGGAGCGGAAGTAGTTGCTGTAGACGTAGGACGTAAACTGGAACGTTGGGTCATCCTCGTCGATAAAGCAGAAGGCACCGTCGCCACCCGAGGCTTCGGCTGTGCTGCTCAAACCAGCGGCATTAAACCGCTGGCTACCGTTGTCCTGCGCACCAGCCAGGAAGTAGTTCCGGTTGGTGGGGTGAATGGCGGCGGCGTAGAACTGCGTTACGTTCAGACCGTTGTTGCGCTGCCGGAATACCACTTCACCGGTAGCAGGAAAGGCATTTTCCGTGAGAAAAACACCACCGTCACAGCCGAAGTAAGCCTTGCTACCGTCGTTGGAAGCAAAGGTTACCGTGTGCTGGTCGGCGTGCACGTAGCCGGGGTTGGTTTTGCTCCGGCTCCAGTACGAAGCTTGGCTCCAGACTACGGGCGTGGCATTGGCATCCAGGGTGCGGAACAGGTCGACACCACCGATGTAGATCTGGTTGGGGTTGCTGGGCGATACGCCGATGGAGAGGTCGTACCAGGCCTGGCCGCGGGTGAAGTCGTCGGAGTTTTCCCAGCGGGGCTTGTTCAGCGCGGTCCAGGTAGCACCACCGTCGTTCGAGCGGAAGATGTCCAGGATGGCATTGTTCACGTCCTGGAACAGGGCGTACACGCGGTTGGCATCGCTCGGCGCGCAGGCCAGCTCAATGCGCTCATAGCCCGAGGTTGGCAGGCCCGAGTTGGTCTGCGTGTTCAGGTTGGTCCAGCTGCCGGCATTGCCCGTGGTCGAGCGGTAGATGGCGTCGCCTTCCTGCACGCCCATGGCGGCGTAAATCTTATTGTCAGCACCGATTTCGATGTCGGCAGCGCGGTTAGAAACGGCGCCGGTGCCAGCGCCCAGCACTTTCTCCCACGAGGTACCGCCGTTGGCGCTCCGGAACAGGCCGCCACGCGTCGCGGCATATACGTCGCCGGTTACGGGGTGCACCACCAGCTTCAGCACGTACTGGAAGTTAGCACTGCGGGCCGTAGAAGACAGCTGGGTCCAGGTCACGCCATGGTCCGTCGATTTCCAGATACCCAGACCGCGCACGGCATCAGCGTTGTAGTAGCCTTCACCCGTACCGAAGTACATGATGTCGGGATTGAGAGGGTTGAAGGCAATGGCTGTCACCGCCAGATTGGCGAAGAAGTTATCCACGCTCTGCCAAGACACGGGCGTAGTCAAAGCCCCCGTCGTGGTTTTCCACAGGCCACCGCCGGCCGCACCAACCCATACCGTATTACCGGTAGCATCAGCGGGGTCAACTACTAGGGCCCGGATGCGGCCCGCCACGTTGTTTGGGCCCCGCTCCACCCAGCTGGTCTGAGTCAGGCTGCTGACGGGCAGACGCCGGCTGGGGCGCTCTGCCAGCAGCTGCTGAGCGTATTCCTGGGCTTGTATCAGCCGCTCGCGGGGCACAATGCCCAGGGCGGGGTCGAGGGTACGCTCGATGTCCTGCTCAAGAGCCAGGTCGGGGCGGTCTTCCTTCGACTTTTCCTCCTCTTCCTCACCTTCGAGCCGCTGCTCCAGGTTTTGGGAAATGGGGGTGGTAGCGCCGCGCTGCCAGAAGAACAAGCCACCAAAAGCGGTAATGACGCTCAGCAGCAGCAGAGCCCACCACTGACGGTTACGGGGGGTTGATGATTTCACCATTTAGAGAGTAAAATTGAACAAATTGAAGGGGTGTTGGAGTATGGCCTGACACACGCTAAGCGCGTCTTAATCAGGAATAAATATAATGCTTTTGGTAGTTTTGGAGTTCTAGGGCCCAAGACATTAATTTTTCTTTAATCTTTGAACAAGCTGATTGCCAATATATTATCTGGAATTCTCCACCCATTACTGGTGCCTTCGTATCTATTTTATATGATATGTTATCAGTTGCCGGGCACAATTATGCTCCCCGACCCGGCTGATCGGTGGGTAGTAATGGCTATTGTTTTTGCTTTCACCTTTCTATTACCGTCACTTGGAACCGGGGCATTGTACTGGTTTGGCCACGTCAATTCCCTGCTCCTGCGCGAGCGGGCCCAGCGGCCCCTGCCGCTGCTGCTGGCTGCCTTCAGCTTCGGTATGGCCACGATGGTGCTCTACCAGCCCGCCATTTTCGACCGGCTGCTCAGCCAGATCATGACGGGCATGACGGCAGCCGTGTTCCTGACCTTTCTGATTTCGCTGCGCTGGAAAATAAGCGCCCACGGCGTGGGTATGGGGGGCGCCCTGGGTTTGCTGCTCCTGTTTCATCTGACCGGGCCTTCCGCCTACACGCTGTGGGGACTGGTGCTGATGGTGGTGCTGGCCGGTAGCGTGCTCAGCGCGCGCCTAGCCCTGGATGCGCACACGCCAGCCGAGGCCTGGGCCGGCCTGAGCCTGGGTATCGGGCTGGTTTTCGGCCTTAGCGTTGGCCTCTGGCTTAGTAGCTAGACCAAAGGCCAACTCCGGCTAACTTTCGGCCTTAGCCGCGGCGCGCCATTTCCTGCTCCACCAGGGCCTGTACCTCGGGCCGGTCGTAGTCGGCTTCGGCCTGGATATGGGGCATCAGGCGGCTCATAATCTGTTCCTGGGTCTGCCCACTCTGCCAGGCTTCCGCGTAAGGGGTGTGCGAGAAGGTTACCTGCGAGTAAAGCGGCGTCCATTTGCCGGGAAACTGGGCCGAAATGCGGGCTTCGATCTTCTTTTGCAGCAGAAACCGCGGGTCGCCGACCCGGTCGCGCATTTCCTCGAAGTTGTACACGGCTAAGTCGGCAATGGCGTCGGCGTTGGGCTTGCGCTGGCGCTGAAACTCGGAAAAAATGCGGTGCCAGTCGTCGCCATACTGCTCCAGCAGCTGGTTGAGCACCGTGCAGTCCTCAAAGCCGGCATTCATGCCCTGACCGTAAAACGGCACAATGGCGTGCGAGGCGTCGCCGAGCAGCAGCACGTCATCGTCGAAAGCCCAGGGAAAGCACCGGATGGTCACCAGCGAGCCAGTGGGGTTGCGGAAAAACTCGTCCGTCAGCTCGGGCATCAGCGGCACCACATCCGGAAATACCTCCTCAAAAAACGCCTGGACCTGCTCGGGCGTTTGCAGCGAAGCGAAGGAATGCGGGCCTTCGTAGGGAAAAAACAGAGTGCAGTTAAAAGAGCCGTCCAGGTTGGGCAGGGCAATCATCATGTACTGCCCGCGGGGCCAGATGTGCAGGGCATTCTTTTCCAGCAGCCACTCCCCCGCCGGGCCGGGCTCAATGTTGAGCTCCTTGTAGCCATAATCGAGGTAGCTCTGGGAATAGTTGTAGCGCTCGGTTTTCTGCAGGGCGCTGCGCACGGCCGAAAAGGCCCCATCGGTGCCAAACAAGCGCCGGAAAGTGGTGTGCTGCTCCTGCCCGGTGATGGTGTCGCGCAGCTCCAGCTGCCGGGTGCGCGGGTCGAGGCTCAGGCACTGCTGATTGAAGTGCAGCCGGATGCGCGGGTCGGCCTCGGCCAGCCCAAGCAGCGTGCGGTTCAGGCCCGCGCGCGACACGGAGTAAATAGCTTGGTTATCCTGGCCATACGGCTGGTAGCTCAGGTTGCCCTGGGCATCGTGCATCACGCGCCGGTACATGGGAATAGCCACCTGCCGGATTTCGTCGCCGATACCTACCTCCTCCAAGGCCCGCCAGCCACGGTCAGACAACGCCAGGTTGATAGAACGCCCCTCGACGGACCCGCTCAGGCGCATATCGGCTCGCCGCTCATACACATCGACGGTATGGCCGCGCCGCGCCAAGAACAGGGACAACAGGGAGCCGACCAGCCCGGCCCCCATTACGGTGAGTGTTTCGGCAGAAGTGGTAGCGGAAAACGAGTGGGTGGGCATGATGGGTGAACGTAGGAGAAGGAGAGCGGAACTATACAGGGCGAAAGTAACCCTTTCCCGCTAGTTGCTTGGGCCGGAAATTATCCATCTTCAACGGGCAAGTAGCTAAGGTTGGACGTAAATGCGACAATTCCGGGTTTTGGCCACTGTATCTTGCGCTGTTAATTGGCCTGATTAAGCGGGAAAGGAGCAGTGCAGTAAAGTCAATAGGTGGCCCGGGCAACTACTAATACGTTTTACCACGCTCGAAGAGCCTACAACGGCTACCAATTATACTTTTTCCGCTTTCAAAAAACCAACTTCCATTTACTGCCAAGTATATATTCCGGAATAATGCAATTCAATGCATAGTCAGCCAAGATAGCAGCCCATAAGCTGCAATTTGGTTATTCGGCATACATACTTTATTTTTACGAGATTTTTCTGCTCGAAAACAAGCTTCTCCCCACCTTTTGCACACTTTTTTTATGAGGAAACCCTACAGTTTTCTACTCATCCTTTTATGCTTACTTCTAGCCGGCGGCCGGGCCTGGGCTCAGGATGACGTCACCGTCAGCGGAGTAGTACAAACCGAGACCGGCGAAGCCCTCCCGGGCGCTACGGTATTTGTCAAAGGCACCTTTATTGGCAGCAGCACCGACCGAGACGGTAAGTTTCAGCTGCGGGCCGATTTCAGCACGCCGCCGGTCGTATTATCGGTGTCGTTCGTGGGCTATGAGAGCCGCGAAATAACTCTGCAGCAGCCCGACCAGGCCGTGAAGGTGCAATTGAAGATTAACTCGGTACTGACCAGCGAAGTTATTGCGTCGGCCTCCCGCGTGGAAGAAGGTATTCTGCAGGCTCCCGTGACCGTGGAGAAGCTGAATGCCCAGCAAGTGGAGCGCATCACTACCGCCGACCTGCAGGGCGGCCTGAGCCAGTACAAAGGAATTGACGTGAACAGCAGCAGCCTGCTGATGAACTCCATCAGTACGCGCGGCTTCAACTCGGCCAAATCCGAGCGCCTGATTCAGCTGACCGACTACTTCGATACGCAAAGCCCCAGCCTGAACCTGAACGCCGGCAACCTGACCGGCCTCTCGGAGCTGGACGTGGAAAGCGTGGAAATCATTCACGGCCCGGCCTCAGCCCTCTACGGCGCCAACGCCTTTAACGGCGTACTGCTGCTGAACTCGAAAGACCCTTTCGTGAGCGAAGGCCTGAGCGTGCGGGTGCGCGGCGGCGAGCGGAGCTACTTCGACGGCCAGCTGCGCTACGCCAAAAAGCTGGGCGAGAAGTTTGCTTTCAAGATTGTGGGCTCCTACACCAAAGCCAACGACTGGCTGGCGGAAAACTACGGCGCCAACAGCACCGTGATTGAGCGCGCCAACAACGCCGAAGGCTCGCCCCTGGGCTACGATGCCGTGAACCGCTACGGCGACATCGGCCGCTTCACCTTCCCCAGCACCGCCCCCGAGGGCGTGCGTGGCAAGACCATTTTCCTGCCCGGCTACACGGAAAAGGAGCTGATTGGCGAAGATGACCAAGCTAAGTCGCTGAAGGTGCACCCCACGCTGTCGTACTTGCTGACCGACAACATCAAAATGACCGTGGGTGCCAACTATGCCCGCGGCACGGCTACCTACCAGAGCAGCAGCCGCTACCGCCTGCGCGACTTTGGTACCAACCAGCTGCACGGTGAAATCAAAGGCGCGAACTGGTTCCTGCGGGGCCAGACGGTGCAGGACTTTGGCGCAAACTCTTACGACCTGACCTTCTTGGGCGGTTACATCCAGGGCTCCAAGATTTCGCCCGACGGCACCGGTATGAGCTATGCCGAGCGGTATTATGCCACGTACCTGAGCGAATTTCAGAAAGGCAAAACCCTGGAGCAGGCCCAAGCCGCCGCTAACGCTACGCTGCTGAAGCCCTCGGATCCACGCTTCCAAGAGCTGCGCTCCAACATCATCAGCGACCCGACGCCTGGTAAAGGTGCCCAGCTGAACCCCAGCTCTTACCTGAACGAAGGCAACGCCCAGTACAACTTCACCCTGACGGAAAAAACCAGCCTGATTGTGGGCGGCGCTTACCGTAAATTCCGCCTGGGCTCGAACGGTAACTTCTTCTCCGACGACAACGAGCGGATTCAGAACTACGAGCTGGGTGGCTACGGCCAGCTGAGCCACACCATGCTGAACGACCGTCTGAAGCTGGCCCTGGCCGGCCGCGTCGACGACTTCAAGAACTTCAAGCCCGCCTTCTCGCCCCGTGCCTCGGCCGTATACTCGGCGGGTGCCAATAAGGAGCACAACTTCCGCGCCTCCTTCGGTCGGGCCTTCCGCTCGCCCACGCAGCTCGACCAGTACGTGCGCATCGACATCGGGCAGGTGGTGCTGCTGGGCAACGTCGGCAACGGCTTCCAAGGCGTCAACACGACGACCCAGGCCCCGGTTGACATTGCCAAGCTGAAGCTGGAGCGCCTGAACACCTTCGAAGTGGGCTACAAAGGCACCTTCCAGGAAAAGATGGTGGTTGATGTGAACTACTTCCGCAGCTACTACAACGACTTCATCGGCGCGCAACGCTTCATCGGCAACCGGGACGGCAGCCGCCCCACCAAGGAGCAGCTGGCCGCCGGTGCCCCTACCCAATACCGGGAGGCCGCCTCCCAGACCCGCGTGCTGCAGGTGTGGACCAACGCCCGGCAGGAAGTACAAACCCAAGGGGCAGCCCTGGGCCTGAGCTACAACGTGAGCCGCCCCCTGACCATTACGGCCAACTACTCGCTGAACCTGCTCGACGAGAGCAAGCTGCCCGAGGGTTTCCAGGCATTTTTCAACACGCCCAAGCACAAGTACAACGTCGGCGCCAACGGCCTGGTGTCGCGCCACTTCAACTACTCGGTAAACTACCGCTGGGCCCAGGGCCACCTGTACGAAATGCCGTTTGCCGTGGGCACGCTGGACGACTACAGCTCGGTAGATGCCTACGTAGGCTACGTCATTCCCAAAGCCTTCACCACGATTCAGGTGGGGGGCTCGAATCTGTTCAACGCCAACAACACGCAGGTATACGGTGGTCCTAACATCGGCCGCCTGATCTTCGCCGGCCTGTTGATTGACATCAAATAGATTCGGTCTGGCTTCATAAAAGAAGGCTCCCCAGCAATGGGGAGCCTTCTTTTATGCGGGTATAATCCGGCGAAAGGTCAGGTTGAGGCGCGGGCCAACCGGCTGGGTTGTTTTGGGCACCGCGTGCAGCCAGTGCTGCTGAGTGGGGCCGCGCATGAGCAGCAAGCTGCCCGAGGCCAGCTCCAGCGAAACGGGTGCGTGCGGCGTCGCCAGCGGGTCGCGGGGCTTGAGGCGAAACCGGCGCGTGGCCCCCAGGCTCACGGAGGCAATTACGGGCTCGGGGCCCAGCTCCGGCTCGTTGTCGGCGTGCCAGCCCATACTGTCGTGGCCGGCCCGATAGAGGTTGAGCAGTACGCTGTTGAACCCGGTTTGGGTGGCCTCTTCGACCAGCGTGCGCAAGGCCTGCAGAGCCGGCGTCCAGGGCTGGGGTTCCCAACTGAGGCCCGAGTAGGAGTAGCGGGCCGACGGGTCGCCGTGCCAGGCAGTGAGGCGGGGCTGGGGTACCAGCTTGCCGAAGAGCTTAATCGATTCGTGGCGCCAGGCTATGGTTTGCTCCAGCTCGGCGAAAAGGGCATCGGCCGCCGCCACCGGCAGAAACTGCGCGTCGAGAAAAACCTCGGCGTTGGGTAGCGGCACAAAAGAAAGAGGCACGGAGGAGAAAGCAGAACCGGAAGTAACAGGTCAGGTGCACCCGGCGGCGTTTACTTGCCCACCAGGTTGGGCGCCAGCAGATAAAGGCCGAAGATGAGAGCTAAGCACACCAGCAAAGCCGGCAGCCAATGCCGGCTGACGTAGGGACGCGCCCCCACGTACTGGGGCCAGAAATAGAGCAGATACGCCAGGGCGGCAATCAGATTGACCATGCTCACAAACCACAGGTGGGGCCCGTAAGTCATCATCAGCCAATTCACTACGCCAGCGGCGGCCAGCAGAAAGCCCAGCATAAACAGCACCAGGCGGAAAGCTTTGCCCGACTCCTTGAGCCGTACCATATTCACCACCAGCAGCGCCCCGCCGGCAATAAAGGAAATCAGCATGGAGAACAGGGCAATGGTACCGGGCGAGTACAGGGCCGGTCCTTCAGCAACCGGTGCAGCGTCCGGATCAGCAGCGGTTTCCTCGGCTACCTGTTGGGCCTGGGCGGCCTGCTGGGCCTGGCGCTGCTGCTCCACGATGGGCAGCAGCTCGGCCCGGATAGCGGTAGCCTCTTGTGGCGCCTGCCCCCGCTTCTCCAACTCGTCGAGCACGGCTAATACGGCATCTTCGCGGTATTCGGCGCGATTTTGCACGTAGAGCAGCAGCTCCGACAAGGTTTTGCGGGACATTTTCTCCGCGTATTCTTCAGCCATGACGTTTGTAAATCAGCAAAAATCCTTCCCACGTTCCCAGCAGTAATACAACGTAAAACCCGGCTGGTCGGCGAAACATGCTCAAAATATTATACACTGGCCCAGCGCGCCAGCACTTCTCCTACCCGCTGCACGTCGCTGAAGGAGTTGTAGAGCGGCACGGGCGCCAGCCTGATTACGTTGGGCTCGCGCCAGTCGGCAATGATGCCGGCCCCGGCCAGGTAGTCGAACAGGGCGCGGCCGTTTTTGTGCACCAGCATGGAAAGCTGGCAGCCGCGGGCGGCGGGGTCGTGGGGCGTAATGATTTCGAGTACCTCGCGGGGCAGTTCCAGCTGGCGCACCATAAACTCGAGGTAGGCCGTGAGCTTCTCGCTCTTTTTGCGCAACGCTGCCATGCCACCGGCCTCGTCCACGATGGCCAAAGCGGCCCGGTGAATGGCCATCGGGAAAATCTGGGCGTTGGAGAGCTGCCAGCCGGCCGCACCGGTCATGGGCCGGAAGCCTTTTTTCATCTGGAACCGGTCGGCTGGGTCGTGGCCCCACCAGCCGGCCAGGCGCAGCAGGTCGGGGCGGTTCGCAAACCGCTCGTGCACGAACACGCCGGATGTGCCGCCCGGTCCCGAGTTCAGGTATTTGTAGGAGCACCAGCAGGCAAAATCCACGTCCCAGTCGTGCAGGTGCATCTCCAGGTTGCCGGCCGCGTGGGCCAGGTCGAAGCCCACGTTGGCACCCACGGCGTGGCCAGCTTTGGTAATGGCCTCCATGTCGAACGCCTGGCCCGTGTAGTAGTTCACGCCCCCCAGAATAACAACGGCCAGCGACTCGCCCAGCTCTTGGATTGCCGCCTCAATGTCTTCGGTGCGCAGCGTATGCTCGCCCGGGCGGGGCACCAGCTCCACAATGGCCTCGTCGGGCGCGAGGCCGTGCAGCCGCACCTGCGACTCCAGCGCGTACTGGTCAGAGGGGAAAGCACCGCCTTCCATCAGGACTTTATAGCGCGTGGTGTTGGGCTGGTAAAACGACACGAGCAACAGGTGCAGGTTGGTCGTCAGGTTGTTCATTACCACCACCTCCACGGGCTTGGCGCCCACCAGGCGGGCAGCGCTGTCGGTCAGGCTTTCGTGGTAGTGCATCCAGGGCGAGGTGCCGTGGAAATGACCTTCCACCCCCTGGGTTTCCCAGCTTTCAAACTCGGCTTCCACGGCGGCGCGGGCCGCTTTGGGCATCAGCCCCAGGGAGTTGCCGCAGAGGTAGACGCTGGGTTGCCCATCGGGGGCCAGAGGCAGGTGGAAGCGTTGCCGGAAGTCGCGCAGGGCGTCCTGCTCGTCGAGGGCAGCGGCAAATTCGGCGGTGGGCAGAAAGGAAATCATAGAAGTAAAGATAGACAGGTAAAATCGACCCGCTGCTACCTCAGGCCCGAGCATTGCTTGGGCAGCCCTTCGGTTCCTCTTGTTTTTCTCAACCGTGAGCCGGTTGGTATTGGGCTTTTATCACCATAGTCCAGAGTGGTTTCGTGCACCTTTCGCTAGTTAATCCAGATGCCCTGCATGAAGAGCACAAAGAGGTATACCATAAGCAGCACGTTTACAATATACAGTCCGGTAGCAGCTTCCCGGTACCAGCGGGCTGCGTTGGGACTCACGGCCAGGTAAACCACTACATACAACAGAAACAAGGTAAAGTAGACCACGGCCTGCCCCGGATAGAAGCTGGTAAAGCGCCATACTCCGCCCATACACACTATCACTGCAAGTCCAGTCCCCACCACAATACCCAGCAACTTACGCTGCTGCGGGGCGGGCATCGTCCAGCACCACCAGAGCAGCACCACAAAGAAAGGCGAAGCCAAAACATAGCGGGCCATCCCCACTAAATCACCACCCTGATAAAAAATAATGAAGAATGCCGCGCCCACGCAGTACCCCATAGAAAACAACACGGCCTTGGAGGGAAATGCCCCTTCTGCTGGATTACTTTTCTTAAGCCACCGTATCCCCAGCACGGCACAGGAAATGAAGCAGATAAAGCTAATTATCAAAGCGAAGGCATCCAGCCATAGAATGTTAAAGCCCCCCGAACTAAATAAAACAACGTCGGGTAGACGGATCTTATGCCCCCAGAGCTTATCGTGTACCTTGAAGAAGGCAAAGGCGTCGCCATGGCTTTTATACTGAGCCAGCATAACTCCTCCCACAGCTGTCAGTATGGCTAATAATCCAGTAATGATGCGCAGCAAGCTGGCTAGCTTGGCCGACCGGCTCCACCACAGCAACTCGGCAAACAGATACGCCGGCACAAAAAGCGTGGCAGCTGAGCGGCTCAGGCAAGCCAGAAACAGGCCCACCAGCACCAGCCCATGTTTACGCTGGTGTAATCCCACGAGCATTATCGTCGAGAAGAAAAAGAAAAATGCCTCGGCGTATGGTACCAAACCGAAGAAGAGCATCGGGGCCGACAACGCCACCAGAATCTGGCGGAACGATAACTGAAAGCTCCACGCCAGTAATCCTACTCCAACCCAAGTGCAGCAGGCATTGAGAATGCTGACGGATATGGCGCTCATATTCGTGTAATGCCACACGAGGGGAAGCAAAGGAAAAAAGGCGTTGATGCCACTTGTGGCCTGGTCATACCCCGTTTGCGACAAGTTGTGGAATAGGTTGGCATCCCAAGTAAGCAGGCGCTGATCGGTAGGCAACTGTTGAATAACACCAAAGGCATACAGCACCGAATAAGCAACCACTAGCAAAACGGCGTGTAATGCTATTGCCAAGAAGATGGTGGTGCTGCGCTGTAAAACACCACGGATCGGCTGGACCACCGGATGATTTAACTGGGATTCGGATAAAAGCATTAGCGTAGTTTTTCCACGAACATATCATCACACTTCATCCTGTGATGCTCTCCCCACTGCCATATATACACGTTTACCATATCGGTCGGCCTCATATCCGCCGGTAACTCGTGGGTTTGATGCACCAGTTCCCAGGAGCGGTAGCGCTTTACAACCTCCCGAAAGCCCATGCTCTTGTAGTAAATCTTTTCGCCGTCACGCTCTACATTTATGGCCAGCGCCGTGGTTATTCGCCCGTGGGGCAGCCATACCCAGGCGCCCACCCGAATGGTTTTGGGATTGTTTAATTCGGCCCAGGAGCGGGAAAAATTTGGCCCGTAATCATCAGCAATACTTAGGCTGTATGACCAACGCCCGGAGTGTGCTGTGCTATCAGTCAGCCAGGGCGGGTCCTGCGGGCCCCAGCCATGGATGTCGTCAAAGCCGATTCGCACAACTTCTTCGGCCTGGGACTGGCAGCCAGTTGTAAGAATAGCTCCTAAGCCTAGCTTAAGCAAAGCTGTTCGTAGCTGCCGTGCTGCTGAATTACTCATTTATTCTTTTCCTCCTCTGCTTACTAGCAAGTACACTCTAGCAAGCAAGGTACATTAGTAACGCCATATTCATATAAGTCCAGCTACCAGCGGCTAAGCCCAGGGGTAATTCCCAGCCACTCCAGCGCGTTGGAACCCAGCATCCGGGCCTTCATTTCGTCTGGGTACGGCATCGACTCAATCAGCTGGCCGGGCTCCAACTCGCCCAAGGGAAACGGATAGTCGGTGCCCAGCACGATCTTATCGGCCCCGAGCGTCTTTACCAGGTAGTCCAGCATCAGCGGGTCGTGCACCAGCGAGTCGACCCAGAACTTGCCCAGGTACTCGCGCGGGTTCACGGGATTGTCGACGGCACACAGGTCAGGGCGCACGTGGAAGCCATGCTCGATGCGGCCGATGGTGCTGGCAAACGAGCCGCCGCCGTGGGCGACAGCCACGCGCAGCTTGGGCAGGCGCTCCAGCACGCCACCAAAAATCAGGGAGCAGAGCGCCAGGGTGCTTTCGGCGGGCATGCCCACCAGCCAGGGCAGCCAGTATTTAGGCATTTTTTGCTGGGCCATCATGTCCCAGGGGTGCACAAAGACGGCCGCGCCCAGCTCTTCGGCGGCCGCAAATACCTCGAACAGCTCGGGCGCATCCAGGTTCCAGTCGTTCACGTGGGAGCCAATCTGCACGCCAGCCAGGCCCAGCTCTTTCACGCAGCGCTCCAGCTCCTTGATAGCCAGGTCGGGGGCCTGCATCGGAATGGTGCCCAGGCCCATGAAGCGCGTGGGGTAACGGGCTACCACGCCGGCAATGTGGTCGTTGAGCAGGCGGCTCAGGTCCAGCGCATCCAGGGGTTTGGCCCAGTAGCTGAACATGACGGGCACGGTGCTGAGCACCTGCACGTCGACGCCGAACTGGTCGTACTCGCGCATGCGCACCTCGGGGTCCCAGCAGTTGTCCTGAATTTCGCGGAAGAACTTGTCGTCCTGCATCATGCGGGCACAGCAGGGCTTGTGGTGTTCGAGCCGGATAAAGCCGCCGTAGCCGTACCGCTCACGCAGGTCGGGCCACTTCTCGGGCAGAATATGGGTGTGAATATCGATTTTGAGCACGGGTGGAATGCTGCCGACAGTCACGTCGGGATTCTGGGTGGTTGGGTAAGCCGGAAAAGCCGTGGGTTAGTCGGCCTTGACGGGAGCGGGGGGCGCCATCACGGTGCCGCAGTTCGAGCAGGTGCGCTTTTCCTCCGACGCCCAGAAGCGGTTCATGATGGGCGGCAGCTGCTGCACGATGTCGGTAATTTCGGCAAATTCCTCGTAGAGCTTGGTGCCGCAGTTTTCGCAGTACCACTGAAAGCCGTCCAGCTCGCCGGCCGTGCGGTAGCGCTCCAGCACGAGGCCCACGGTGCCGGCCGGACGCCGGGGCGAGTGGGGCACGCCGCCGGGCAGCAGAAACATTTCCCCGGCCTTGATTTCAATGTCCACCGGCTTGCCATCCTCGATGATCTTGACCACGATGTCGCCCTCAATCTGTAGGAACAGCTCCTCGCCCTCGTCGTAGTGGTAGTCTTTGCGGGCATTGGGCCCACCCACGACCATCACGATAAAGTCCTTGTTGTCTTTGAACACCTGCTGGTTTCCCACTGGTGGCTTGAGCAGGTGGCGGTGTTCGTCAATCCACTTCTGGAAGTTGAAAGGGCGGGAAACGGGCATAGGAATTTAGGGTGTGAGGGTAAGCAGGTATGAGAGTAGAAAGGCGTAGTTCGGGAGAAGTATGCGCGGCTCCGCATCAATGGAGTACCCAACTCATACTCCCATACCTGCCTACCCTCACACCCTCGTTATTTTGCCCAACTTACGCAAAACCGCGTAACTGTGCCCGGCAGACCGTTGCCAGCCGTATTTTCCTACTTTTAGCGCATGAATCTCGACCTTACTTCCCACCGCGCCCTCGTGGGCGGCAGCACCCAGGGCATCGGCCGCGCCGTGGCCGAGGAGCTGGCCCAGTTGGGCGCCACCGTAACTTTGCTGGCCCGCAACGAAGCTACCCTGCAACAGGCTGTGGCCGAACTGCCTCGCCCCCAGGACCAGGCGCACGACTACATCGTGGCCGACTTCAGCGACCCGGACACCCTGGCGGCCCGCCTTCATGAGTATCTGGCGGCGCATCCCGAGGGGTTTCATACCCTAGTTAATAATACCGGCGGACCAGCCGGGGGCCCGATTCTGGCCGCGCCGGTAGCCGCGTTCCGAGCTGCTTTCGAGCAGCACCTAGTGTGCAACCACCTGCTGGCCCAGGCCGTAGTGCCGGGCATGCAGGCCCGCAGCTACGGCCGCATCATCAACATCATCAGCACCTCCGTGAAGCAGCCGCTGGCGGGCCTGGGCGTGTCGAACACGATTCGGGCGGCAGTAGCCAACTGGGCCAAAACGCTGGCCAACGAGCTGGGCGGCGCCGGCATTACGGTGAACAATGTGCTGCCCGGCGCCACCGTCACCCAGCGCCACACCTCATTGATTGAGAAAAAAGTGGAGCAAACCGGCCAGACGACCGCAGAAATTGAGGCAGCCATGCTGCGCACCATTCCGGCCGGACGCTTCGGGCAGGCCCAGGAAGTAGCGGCGGCCGTGGCGTTTCTGGCCTCCCCGGCGGCGGGCTACATCAATGGCATCAACGTGCCGGTAGACGGCGGCCGGACCGGTAATCTGTAGTGCTTCTCAGTACAGCAATAAAGCCGCGCTACGGGCTGGCCCCACAGATTTGTGAGGCTGGTCCGTAGGGCGGCTTTATTGCTGTACCAACCTGCTCCCGGACTACTGCCCCGTAATGGTTTAGCAGCAGTCAGTGAGTTGCTATTCGGCGTTGGTAATACGCAGGTCGTCCAGGTACACGGGCTTGCCGGCGCCGTTAGCCCACATATACACTCCCAGAATCTGGTCGGAGGATACGTTTTCGGGCAGAATCAAATCTGTTTTCAACTCCGTCCACTGGCCCGGCTTGCTGCCTTCTGCCAGCGCCAGACCTTTCCAGAACACTTTCTCATCGCCCACGGGCTTGGTAATCTGAACCACCAGTTGCACGGGCGTATTGGGCTCATCGATCCTCACCCAAGCCTCCAGGTGCAGCTTGCGGGGCTTGGCCGCAATCAGCTGGCCCAGCGGCGAGCTGAACGCTATGCCGTACTCTTTGCCGCCTCCTACCGTGATGGAGTAGCGGCCACTATGCGCCGCCTTATCGCTCAGCCCGCCGGAGTAGTTGTTCACCCAGCCCTGGAAATTATCGAAGTTAGTGTTGATCAGCGTTTTTTCATCGGCTTCCGCTGACTTGTCGGAGCCGCCGCAGCTAGCCATCATCAGGCCGCCCAAGAGCAATAGGGAAGAAGCAGTAAGAGTACGCATGTGTGTAAGAGGATTAAAAAAGTGCAAAACGTATGTGTAGGATCTACCAAGTCGACAGCGGCTCGCGCGGGGCCAGCAAGACGCGCGTCCGTTCTTCGCTAACCTGCTTGAAAGGCGCGAAGAACGCCGGATTGACGGCCTGGAGCTTCTGGTACAAGCCGCGCTGGATTACCAGATACCGCAGCCGGTAGTTAGCCATGACCTGATGAGCGTATTCGCCCGTGATATGGTCGGCACTGTCGCTCACCGACAGACCAATGCGCTGGAAGTGGGTCAGGGCCAGGTTAGGCGAGTTTTCCCGTCCGAGCACCATGATGCGGTCCTTTTCGGACACTCCGGACCGGCTCAGCCAGGCGGCTCCGTCGACGGCCCACTCCGAGCGGAAGTTTAGCCCCACGCTGGTGCTCATGCGCTTACGGTAGTGAGTGAAGCCATTATACACCAGCACGACGGCCAGCACGACACTGGCAGCCTGCAGCCACCAGCGGTTGCCCAGCAGGCGCTGCATAGCCAGCACGCCGCCCAGCACCACCAGCACAAACAAGGGCAGCACCGGCGCGATGCTGTAGTAGTCATGGGTGGCAAACTGGGTTCCCATCAGCAGGTAGTAGGGAAAAATGCCTACTGTTGCTACCAGCAGTACAGCCACGTAGGTGGCAAATTGCGGTACCTGCCGCCAGCGCAGCACCCCATAAATCACCAGCACTGCCAGGCTGAAATACAGCAGCCGATACGCCGAAACAGTCAGGTATTCGGGTATTACATACTGCTCGATGGCCCGGATAACCATGTCACTTTCCTCCTTGTCCTTCATGGGCAGCACGGTAGACAGGAAAATCCAGGAAGTATAGTTCTCGTTGAGCCAGCGCATGTAGAAGATCCAGCCGCCCACGGCTGAAAAGCCGACGACCATCATCACCAGAAACACTACTTTTTCCCGCACCGAGAGAAAGAAAGGCCGCACGTAGGATACAATCAGCAGCACCAGGCAAATCGAGCCCAGGTAAAGCACAATCGACAGCTTGACCAGGCTGCCCAGCGTGGCCAGGCCAAACCCGACGACGAAATAGGCCAGGCGCCGCTCCCGGTAGAAAAAGCGGTGCAGGTAATAAAACGACACGCAGAGCAACGACACCCCAAACGGGTCGGGCAGGTAGTTGCCGGAGTAGTAGATATACAAGGGGGCTGACAGCAGAAAGGCCCCGGGTACCAGCGCAATTGACACGTTGCGGGTAACCTCGAACACCAGCCGGAACAAGTAGGTGCAGGCCACGGTCAGCATGAGCATATCCAGCACGCGGAAAGCTTCGCTGATGTGTGCCCGCCCGACCACCAGCCCCAGCAAGGCAGCTATGTAGGCCTGAAACGGAAACTCAGCGCCGACTACGCCATCAATGGGGTGCAGGGAAAACGTGCGGGGCAGGAAGAAATTGAAGCCCCGGTCGTAGTACCCGTAGGCCAGCGACAACCGGTCGGACTGGGCCCATTCGTGGATGCCGCGGGGAAACCAGTGCAGATACGGGCCAAAGAACCAGGCCACCAACAGGCCAAACACCACGAAGGCTAACCAGGAGTAGGTTTTCTCTCTAGCTGATTCGGGTATTAGTGTTGACCAGGCAGACTGAAGGGACATATACTGTTAATTCTAAAATAAAGGGTCCGCCGCAACCGGCAGCCCGGGTTGCTACCAGCTGCTGGGGCCAGTAGCCCGAAACACAGCAACCAGCCTGCTAGTATTTTGGCGAAAGCCAGCCGAAGCGGAACTACTCACCGGTTCTTCAGATAAAGACCAGCGGCGCTTAGGGCTCAACGGTTAGCTCCACGTCATCGAGGTAAGAAGCGCCCGTGGCCTCGTCGCGCCATAGATACACGCGTACCTCACTGGCCGGGTCGATAACGGGCGGCAGGGTCAGTACCTGGCTGACTTCCGTCCAGTCACCTACTTTTTCGAGGCTAATCTTCTCGTAGAAAGCGTTGGTACTGGTATTATCCGGGTTGACGATCTGAAACACGAGGCTGGCCTTGCCGGGCTTGGTCAGCATGTACCACGCTTTCAGCCGCAGCTTGTTGCTACGCGTCGGGGACAGGCGGCCCAGCTTGTTCACGTAGGTCAAACCGAACTCGATGGCGGGGTCGACCTTAACCGAATAGTTGCCGGTATGCGCTTTTTCCTTGGTCAGGGAGGCATTCTCAGGCACCCATCCCTCCAGATTCTCGTAGCTGGTAGAAAGCAGAGCCTTGCCTTTGGTGTCGTCGGCCTGCTCATTTTTTTTCTGCGAGCACGCGGCCGCAAACAAGAGAAGAACCAGGCAGAAAGAAGAAGAGCGCATAAAAATCGGCAGGTGCAAAAAGCAGGTTTTCGGCAAAGATAGACTGACCAGATGATATACTAACGGTTATTATGAGGCTAATCCTGTAGTTTTGACGGCAGTAGCACCCCCAGGAGGCCCCCGGAGTTGCTGCTTTATCTTTTTAAGGCTATTGCCCAGGCTAGTTCCTTCTTACCTCTTAGCATGATTTCTTTTCGCCGCAATACACAGCACTGGCTCGGCATGGCCGGGGTTGGGCTGGCTGCTGCGGGGCTGATTGCCGCGCTTTTTTCCTTTGTGCTGGCCAACCCCGACGACTACTTTTTCTCCGCCGGTGGCGACGGGCTTCAGAGCTACTTTGTTACCACGTACTATGCTCTCTACGATTCCGGCGCCCACTTTTCCGGCATGAACTACCCGTTCGGGGACAATTTCACTTACCCGAACTTACAACCCCTCATTGCCTGGCTGATCAGCGTGCTGCAGCGCCTGGGCATTCCGGCGGCCGAGCACACGGTGGGTATCACCAACCTGGTGGCTTTGCTCAGTGTGCTGGTTACCCCCATGGTGCTGTACGCTATTCTGCGCCGCACCCGCATGTCGGTACTGTATGCCGCCGCCCTGGCGTTGATTATCGGCTTTTTGTCGCCCCAGATTCAGCGGCTCGGCGACCATATGTCGCTGAGTTACGCCTGCTTCGTCCCGATTCTGTGGTACTTTATTATCCGGATGCAGGAAGAGCCGCTGCGTCTGCGCTGGTATGGGCTGTTTGTGGTCAGTAGCCTGCTCATGGGCTTCGTGCAGCCCTATTTCCTGGCCTGCGGCTCCTTCTACCTGCTGGGCCACGTGCTGGTGCTGGCCCTGCGCCGCAACCGGTCAGTAGCTCAGCTGGGCCGCATGGTGGTGGCGGCCCTGTTGCCGCTGCTGTTGTTTCGGGCCTTCCTCTGGGCCACCGACCCCATCACCGACCGGCCCCCAAACCCCTATGGCTTTCTGACTTATATGGCTACGCCGCGGGGCGTATTCACGCCCTACCTGGAGCCACTGCGCAGCCTGTGGGTAACACTGTTTAAGACCGAGGAAATCAGCTTCGAGTCGATGTCGTACGTGGGCCTGGTTGGCACCGGTGTACTGATTATTTCTGCCCTGCTGCTGCTGGGGCGCCTCTGGCTGCGGCGCCACAAGCCCCGCCGGATGCTGGGCCGCAGCCTGCCGCAGCATTTACAAACCAGCTTGTGGGCTTCGGCCCTGCTGCTGGTATTCGCGTTTGCGGTACCCTTCATTTTTCCGGGTTTCGAAGGCTGGGTGCAGTACCTGGGGCCACTCAAGCAGTTTCGCGCTTTGGGCCGCTTCGCCTGGCCTTTTTATTACGCCCTGAGCGTTTATTCAGCTTATTACCTGTACCGGCTCCTGCGCTACCAGCGCCAGCACGGGGTACCGCTGCTGGCCCTGCCCTGGCTGCCGCTGCTGCTGGCTTTCTGGGCGGCCGAGGCCTGGATCAACATCTCCACCAAAGCCAACGCGGTGGAGCAGGGCATTGGCGCCAAAGCCTACCTGGACCCCGCTACCAGTCCCGTACAGCAGATGAGCTGGGCCGGCCGTCAGCCCTCCGATTTCCAGGCCATTATGCCCCTGCCTTATTTCAACAAGGGCAGTGACCGGATAGACCTGGATGGGTCGGGGGCTTCGGCCTACCAGGGCTATAAGATGTCGTTGGCCATGGGTTTGCCGGTGCTGTCCACCTACATTCCGCGCTCCTCCATCGAGCAGATGCTCCGGCACGTGCAGCTGCTCAGCAGCCCGCTGGTCGACAAGCCTCTGCTGCGGCAGTTCCCCTCCGACAAGCCCATTCTGCTGGTCGTTACCCCCGACAATCTTAGCCCGGAAGAGCAGCGCCTGGTCAGCATTGCCAAGCCTTTGCTCAAGACCGAGGGTGCCACGCTGTATGAGTTGCCTATTGCCGCGCTGGCCGCCACCAGCCTGGCCACGGAGCGTGCCAAAGCCGCCGCGCTGCTGCCAACGCTGCCCCAGCGGGCGGGTGGCCTCTACGCCACCACCGACCGGGGAATCGTGCACGACTCGTTCGACAAAAGCCCGGACCGCCGCGGCCGCCTAGCGCCTGGCGCCTTGTATGAGCCGATCGAAAAACAGACCATGCTCTACGAGGGCCCTCTGCCGACGCCCGCCGATACGGGCCGCTATGAAGCCAGCGTCTGGATTAATGGCAAAATGGACTACGGCTACGGCTTCCTGCAGATCAAGCAGTTCAGCGGGGGCGCGCAGGTGAGTGAGCAAATTGCCGACGGACGCTTGGCCAAGGAAATTGCCGGCGACTGGGTGCGGATGCATATCATCTTTACGCCGCAGAAAAACGTGGACCGCATCCAGGTGCTGTATGGCAGCCGCGACCTGCTGGCCGATGACCTGCTGATTCGGCCCCTGAATACAAATGTCTACTGGCTCGACGACCAAAAGAAGCCCGTGCTAAATGGCTATCAGCTCGGCCAGTAGTTTCCGTCAAATGCGACGTCGGAACGGCATCCTGCTAGTCACCTGAGCGGTCTTGCCGACCCTAAACCGCACCAGTACTTACCCACTCTCCGTTTCTGCACCCGCAACCAGCCCATCTCCTTAGCTTGGAATTGTAGCTGAATTCAAAGGGCAAAACTGACGTGATTTAGTTACTATCTTTGCTTTCCGACTCAACAATTAGCCTGTGCATCCTACCTACGAGCAAGCATATCATCAACTGGAAGAGCAGCATTGGTGGTTTGTCGCCCGGCGTGAAGCCGTGTTCAATCAAATTCAGCAGTTGAACTTGCCCCGCACCGCCCGGATTCTGGAAATCGGCTGCTCGGGCGGGCCCCTGATGCTGGCCCTGCGCGCAGCCGGCTACCAGAACCTGCACGGCATCGACGTAAGCGAAGTAGGTATCCGGGTAGCCCAGTCGCGCGGCCTGACCAACGTGGCCGTGATGGACGGGGCCAACCTGCAGTATTCGGAAGCGAGCTTCGACCTGGTTATTGCCTCCGACGTGCTGGAGCACATCGAAAACGAGCAGCAGGCGCTCAGCGAGTGGAAGCGGGTGCTGGCGCCCCAGGGGCAGCTCATCGTTTTTGTGCCCGCCTTCAACTCTCTCTGGAGCCGGCACGACGAGGTAAACTACCATTTCCGCCGCTACTCCCTGCCCGAGCTGCGCTCGGTGGTGCAGCAGTCGGGCATGGCCATCAGCCGGGCTTCGTACTGGAATTCGACCCTGTTTTTCCCGGCCGCCATCATGCGGCTGGCCCAGCGCACCCTCTCCGGCAAAAGCAAAGCGGCGACCGACAGCGGCGACCTACAGATTCTGCCCGGCTTTTTGAACGGCACCCTGCTCACGCTGCTGCGGGCCGAAAATCAGCTGTTCCGCCGCTTCAAGCTGCCCGTCGGTATCAGCGCCTTCGTGCTGGCAACCAAAAAAGCCTAAGCTCGCACTGTTCGCGGCTTTTCCTTTCCCCTACCTCGCCCCTACTCTGTGGACCTCTCCGTCATCATTCCCATCTATAACGAAGAAGCCAACATCCCGGCCCTCTACACCCGCCTCGGCGGCGTGCTCGATCCAATGGGCCTGCAGTACGAGTTTATCTTTATCAACGACGGCTCGCGCGACAAGTCCCTGGCCCTGGTACAAAACCTGGCTGCCCGCGACCCGCGCGTGCGCTACATCGATTTCAGCCGCAACTTCGGCCATCAGATTGCCGTCACGGCCGGCCTCGACCTCGCGGTAGGTCAGGCCGTGGTCATTATCGACGCCGACCTGCAGGACCCGCCCGAGCTGATTCCGCAGCTGTTCCAGAAGCTGCACGAAGGCTACGAAGTGGTGTATGCCAAGCGCCGCTCACGCCAGGGCGAAAGCGCAGCTAAGAAACTGACAGCCAAGCTTTTTTACCGCCTGCTGGCCAGCATCACCAACATTTCCATCCCGGTCGACACCGGTGACTTCCGCATTATCTCGCGCAAGGTGGTAGATGCACTGAAGATGATGCCCGAGCAGAACAAGTTTATACGGGGTCAGATTTCGTGGATTGGCTACCGCCAGACCTACATCGAATACGACCGGGCCGAGCGGGCCGGGGGCGAAACGGGCTACACCTACCGCAAGATGATCAAGCTTGCCCTGGACGGCATCACCGGCTTCTCCGACGCTCCCCTGAAGGCGGCTACCATCAGTGGCTTTATCGTGTCGGGCCTGGCTTTCGTGGTGATGGTGTACACGCTCTACGCCCGCTTTGTGAGCCACGAGTACGAGCCGGGCTGGGCCTCGCTGATGGTGAGTATTCTGTTTCTGGGCGGCGTGCAGCTGATTGCCGTGGGCATCATCGGCGAATACATTGCCCGCCTGAGCGCCAACGTGCGGCAGCGCCCCCTCTACATTATCTCCGACACGAATATTTCCCACCCGGTGGCCCAGGCTTTGCCCGCGCCGGCCGGGGTGGTGCCACCGGCGGCCTCCGCTCACTAAGCCCTACTTTCCGTCATGCTTACCCGCCTTGCTTCGGCCAGCTTTTCCCGTCGTCAGCAGCGCGCTTGGCTTGCCGGAATCATCGGTTTTTTTGCTTTGTGCTACGTGCTGCTGGCCGTAGTCAATCACTATAACTTTCGCACGTTTGCCTACGACCTGGGCATTTATAACCAGGCCATGTGGGACTATGCCCACCTGCGCTGGAATGCCAACTCGCTGATGCGCTACAACAACCTGCTGGGCGACCATTTCGTGTTGCTTCAGCTGTTGTGGTCGCCGCTCTACTGGGTGCTGGGCTCCTACACGCTGGTGGTGGTGCAGATTGTGGCCGTGCTCGTGGGTGGCTACGGCGCTTACCGCCTGCACCGGCTGCGCACCGGCGATACGCAGAATTCGGCTGCGCTGGGCTTGCTGGCGCAGTATTTCAGCATCTGGGGCATTTTCTCGGCTCTGGCCTTCGACTACCACGACAACGTGGTGGCGGCCATGCTGCTGCCCTGGCTGTTCTACTTCTTCGAGCAGGACCGGCGCTGGCCAGCCGCGGGCATGGCCCTACTCATGCTGATCAGCAAGGAGAACATGGCGCTGTGGCTGGTGTTTGTGGGCCTAGGACTAGCCTGGCTGCACTGGCGCCGCCGCGACCGGGTGGCAATGGCCCTGGCTATAGCCGCCGTGGCGGCCGTGTATTTCGTGCTCGTCATAAAAGTGGCCATTCCGACGATTGGCGAGGGCCGCGGCTTCTACTACCAGCAAAACTACGCGGCCATCGGTACCACGCCCGCGCAGGTGCTGCACACGGTATTCACCCGGCCGGGCTTCGTGCTGGGCATGCTGTTTCAGAACGCGCCGCACAGCCCCTACGGCGACTGGATAAAGGTGGAGCTGCACCTGATGGTACTGCTGTCGGGGGGCTACGCTATGCTGCGGCGGCCGGCCTACCTGCTCATGCTGGTTCCGATATATGCCCAGAAGCTGCTCTCGGCTGAAATTGCGCACTGGGGCATCAACTACCAGTATTCCATTGAGTTCGTGCCCGTGATGAGTGCCGCGCTGGGGCACCTGCTGGTGAGCCAGACGCCGCGCCAAGCCACGCGCCTGGCCTGGCTGGCAGCCTTCGTGACGCTGGCAACGACTATCGTTTCGATGGAAGTGCGCGTGTCCAAGTGGCACGACAAGAGCCTTTCGCAGTTCTATCTGCCACGGCACTACCGGCGCGGGTTCGATGTCGGGCAGGTGTATACAGGCCTGGAGCTGCTGCCCGCCGACGCGGCCATCAGTGTCTCTTCGCCGCTGGCCCCGCACCTGGCTTCCCGGCCCTACCTGTACCCGTTTCCGTACGTGGCCAACGCCAACTACATTGCCGTGCTGCGCCACGACAACCCCTACCCGATTTCGGAGGAAGAGCTGGAAACCAAGATTCGTGGCTACCAGCAGTCGGGCGAATGGCAAACGGTGTACGACCAGGCGCCGCTGGTGATTCTCAGGCGCCTGCAGCCCAAGCCCACTCCGGCCCGCCGCTACTTCGAGCGCCGCTCGACCGAGCAGGCCGTTGCTCCGTAACGCGCCTTTACCGTGCTAGCTATAAGCCAAGCTAGTTTTTAGTGGCCGGAGCCAGCAGGACGTAGCCATCCGGGAAAGTGCGCTCCACGAAATCGGGGAAGACCAGCCGCAGGTAGCGGTGGGCGGGCCCGTTGCGCCAGTCGGGGTGCACTACGAGCATAGAAGCACCAAAGTGACGCCGGAAAGCCGCCACCTGCGCCGGTAGCGGGGGCGCAAACAGCGTATCGGCGGGGGCCTGCTGCAGGGCCAGTACCGTGCGCATCACCGGGTCTTGCTCAAACTCCTGAAACCGTTCCTGCGCGATGCGCGAGAAATAGGCCGCCGGGAGCTTCTTGCGGTGGCGCGTCTGGTAGAAAAAGATTTCCGGCTGCACGATGCCCAGCTGCCGGTGCCCGTCGAGCAGCCCAACCGGCAGCGGCAGCAGCGTAGTGCCGGGCTGCCGGGCCGCGGCTTTATACACGGCGGGCAGCTCGGTGGCGGCATACACCGGCAGGGACTGAGGCCAGAACTCCAGGGCCACGCAGCCCAGCAGCAGCAAGCCCAACGACCATTGCAGCCCGCGCGACAGGCGGGGCTGCCACCAGGCTTCCAGGGCCGCAAACACGACAATGGGCAGCAGCAGGCCCACGACCATCACCCAGCGCGTGGGGCAGCGGATATTGTTGAAGAAGGGAATGAAGTGTAGAATGCTGGTAGGCAGATTCAGCAAATTCTTACCAAAAATCCGCAGCCCCGGCAGCGTCAGCAGCACGAAAAACAGCAGCACCCACGCCAGGGGTCGGCCGGCCGCGTCGAGGCGGCGGGCGGAGGCCGCTCGCCCGGGCCAAAATACCAGCAGCAAGCCCAGCAGTGGCAGCGTGTAGCCCAGGAACATAACGTTTTCGATGCTGTTGGGCGTGTTGAAAACGGCAGGATTGCTATGCAGGCGCTGGGCCCAGGCAAAGTCGAGGTAGCGGCTGGCGGCGGGCGGAGCCAGGTACCCGGCCACGTCGCCGCCCCACCAGAAGCCGCCATTGTCGGGAGGCCCGGCCAGGCGCAGCAGCCGAATGGCGAAGTGGCTGCCCGCCACACCCACTGCCAGCCACAGCCAGGTGCGGGGCCGGCGCCAGTTGATGTGCTCCAGCCGCAGCCAGAACCACAGCGCGTAGGCTAGGGAGAAATACAGCAGCCCAAATAGCACGTAGTAGTCGCTCAGCAGCGTGAGCAGGCCCAGCCCACCGCACAGGGCCACGGCCGGCCAACTTTTCACCCGCGGCCAGAGCTGGCCAGCCTCCCACTCAAAAGCCCGCAGAAACGCCAGAATGTAGAACGGCACCGTGGCCGTCAGCACCAGATTGTAGTGGCCCTGCAGGCGCAGCAGCTTGTAGGGCGAGTAGGCGAAAACCAGTCCGGCCAGCCAGCAGAGCAGCGGGTGCCGCACCCAGCGGCGGCACAGCAGGTAGGCCCCGGTGCCCGACAGCACGTAGCTGCCCAGCATAAACAGGTTGATACTCAGCAGCTCCTGCCCAATCAGCAGATTAAACAGCCCAATGATGGGCACGTAGGCGTGCATCAGCAGGGAGGCGCCTTGCGGATACAGCAGCCAGTTGGTGTAGAACGGATTGGAGCCCGCCAGCACGGCCTCGCGGAAATGCCACACGTTCCAGACGTAGATGGAAGCGTCGCCGTGGGGCATGGCCGGAAAGGCATCGGTGAAATGCGCGCCCAGGGGCCAGGTCCAGGTAAAAAACACCACCGCATACAGCACTGCCGCCAGCAGCACCCACCCCCGAAACTCAGATTTCATAAAGCAGAAAATGAGAAGCAACAACGGCGCCAGCCCGGTCGATTCACCAGCCGAACAGCCGTTAGCGCACGAAAGATGAGTCGGGCTGCGCGCCCGAGGCCCGCAGCTCCACCACCTGAAAGTCGCCGACCGTTTTGATAATTTTACCCAGGTACGGGCGTAGCTGCGGGCTGCCTACCAGCGTCGTGTCGTTGGTATACAGGTAGCGGGCCCCACGCTGGATGCAGTTGGCCAGGTAAGGCTGCTGCCCGATAAAAGGCTGAAAAAGCTGGGCGCTTTCGTTGTAGCCGAAGCCCTTTTTGTGCAGGAAGTAGAAGAACTTACAGCCTGATATGTCGGGGCCGACTACGCACAGCGCCGAGTTGGGTACGGCGCCTACCAGCTCGGCCCGGCTGGCCGCTGCAAACAGCTCGACGGGCACTTCGCGGGCGCCTCCCATCCAGCGGGGCGGCGCAATGCGGACGAAGGCCAACACGGGCTGGGCCAGCAGCAGCAACGCCAAGACCGGCCGCCACCGGGGCCTACGGGCCAGCCACCCGGCCCCGATAACCACAGGCAGCAGCAACACAGGCAGATACGGCAGCATGTAGTACTGGTGCACGCTCATTTGCCGCAGCTCAATAAGATGGTAAGCCAGCAGCGCCAGGGCCCACACCAGCACCGGGCCAAACCAGGCATTCCGGTAGTAGCGCCCGCGCCAGATGGCAAACAAGCCAATGAGCAGCAGGCCCGTGTTGCCGTAGTTGATCAGCAACTCGGGAATGTCCGAAATGATATTGTGGGTCAAGGTTTTAATTGCTACGCCCAGGTCGGTGGCGGGGCGCAGCTCCAGGCCGAAATCGGCTAGGCCAGATTCCTCAATCAAGCGCAGGGCGTAGGCGTACCAAGCCAGCGTGCAGCCCACCGTTACGAGGGCAAACAGCGCCAACGGGGCCGCGTCGCGCCGCCACGTAAGGCGGCGCTGCCACAAGTCGCGCAGGATGAGCACGGCAATGGGAAAGCCAATAACCAGGTATTGCAGCTTGGTCAGGCCCGCCAGCGTGGTCAGCAGCAGGCTCAGCCAGAAGTGCAGGCCAGCCCGCTCCCGGTACCAGCGCAGAAAGAAGTACAGCCCGGCCATGGCCGCCGACAACGCCAGAATATCGGGCAGGGCGTTGATGGAATGGTAGAACAGCTCAGGGCTCCAGCTCAGCCCCCAGGCACCCACGGCCGCCAGCCACCGGGAGCCGGTCAGCAGGCGCACCAGACCGAAGAAGGCCACCACGCCCGCCGCGAAAATCAGCCAGGTAACGACCCTGGGAATGGCTTCGTGGAAGCCCAGCATCTTGTAGCTACCGGCCACCAGCCACTCGTAGCTCGGGAACTGCATGCCCGTGACACCATCCGACTCGTTGCGCCGGTCTACGCGGGGCCGCAGCAGGTTCATGTCTTCCTCATAGAGGTTGCGGGCCACGGCCATCGTGTTGCTTTGGCGCCAGACGTGCACACTATTGGGCGGCTGGTTGAAAAACGGCAGGTGCAGCAGCAGGTTCAGGCCCAGCACCAATGGCCAGAACCAGCGTGGCACCGTGTGGCCGTCCAGGAGAGTAAATTTCATATAGCGGGCCGCCGGGCTTGGCCGGGGAAAGGCAAAAGTAGTGGTTTACTATGGCTAGATTTGTACAACGCCCATCCTGCCTTCCCGCCCATGCTTCAGCTGCAAAATTTCATCAACGGCCAGTTTGTACCACCCCAGGCCGGCCGCTACCTCGACAACGTCGAGCCCGCCACGGGCCAGGTCTACAGCCAGATTCCGGACTCCGACGAGGCCGATGTGCAGCAGGCCGTAGCCGCCGCCCAGGCTGCTTTTCCCGCCTGGCGGGCCTTGTCGGCCGAAAAGCGGGGCCGCCTGCTGGTCCGGATTTCGGAGCTGATCGAGCGGGACCTGGAGCGGCTGGCCCAGGCCGAAAGTCAGGACAACGGCAAGCCCGTGGCCCTGGCCCGTAGCGTGGATATTCCGCGGGCGGCCAGCAACTTCGCCTTTTTTGGTACCGGCATCGGCCATTTTGCTTCCGAAAGCCACTTCCAGGAAGGCCTGGCCCTCAACTACACCGTGCGGCACCCGCTGGGCGTAGTCGGCTGCATTTCGCCCTGGAACCTGCCGCTCTACCTGTTTACCTGGAAAATTGCCCCGGCCCTGGCCGCCGGCAACTGCGTGGTAGCCAAGCCCTCGGAAATTACGCCGGCCACGGCCTACTGGCTGGGTGAGCTGTGCCAGGAAGCCGGCCTGCCGCCAGGCGTGCTCAACATCGTGCACGGCACGGGCCCACGCGCCGGCCAGGCCATCGTGGAGCACCCGCTGGTGAAGGCCATCAGCTTTACGGGTGGCACCAAGACCGGTGAGCATATTGCCCGCACCGCCGCGCCCATGTTCAAGAAGCTGTCGTTGGAGCTGGGCGGCAAAAACCCCAACCTCATTTTTGCCGACTGCGACCTGGCGGCGGCTGTGAGCACCAGCATTCAGTCCAGCTTTGCCAACCAGGGTCAGATTTGCCTGTGCGGCTCCCGCATTTTCATCGAGCGGCCCATCTACGAGCAGTTCAAGCAAGCTTTTCTGGCTCGGGTGCAGGGCCTGAAAGTAGGCGACCCGCTGCTGGAAAGCTCCCGGCAAGGCGCCCTGGTCAGTGAGGCTCACCTGCTGAAAGTACTATCCTACATCGAGCTGGCGAAGGAAGAAGGCGGGCAGCTGCTGGCCGGCGGCCGGCGCGTACAGGGAGAGGGCCGCTGCGCCGAAGGCTTTTTCCTGGAGCCTACCGTATTCGAAGGCCTGGCACCCGACTGCCGCACCAACCGCGAGGAAATATTCGGCCCCGTCGTCACGCTCACACCCTTCGATACCGAGGAGGAGGCCCTGAACTGGGCCAACGGCACCGACTACGGCCTCTCGGCCACCGTCTGGACCCGCGACCTGGACCGGGCCCACCGCGTAGCTCACCAGCTGCACGCCGGCGTCGTCTGGATCAATACCTGGCTGCTGCGCGACCTGCGCACGCCGTTTGGGGGCATGAAAAACTCGGGGGTGGGGCGCGAAGGAGGCTTGGAAGCCCTGCGCTTCTTCACCGAGCCCCAGAACGTATGCATCAAGCTGTAGCATGCAGAAACAAAAAAGCCGTTCGTAGCGCTACGAACGGCTTTTCTATTTTTCTATTTCGACGACATGCCGGACTTATTGAATACGCTCCATCGTGCGCTCCAAATCGGCCAGGGTAGTTTCCTGAAACTCCAGCTGCTCGGAAGCAGCCTGCCCGGTTACGGTGCGGCGCATGGCGATAAACGGAGTGCCGTTGCGGTATTGCAGCCCGATGAGCAGCACTTTGCGGTTGCCGGGAATTCCCTGGAAGGAGTAGCCGTCTGCCTGGGGTTGGGCTTCAGCAATGGCCAGGCAGTCTTCGAATACCAGGCGGATGCTGGTCCCTGGCTCCACATCAACCGGCACCGTGAAGCCAATTGAGGAGCTGGCCGTCAGGGGCTTGTCGGCGTTCAGCCAGCCCAGGCGGCGGCAGGTATACACCCGGCGGTTCGAGCTGTTCTCGTCCGAGTCGACTTCGTCATCAGCTACGGTTTGGGCCGTAGCGGCTGGTACTGCCGAGTCGGCGGCGGGAGCTTCGGCCGAGTTGGCCAGCCCATCGTGGAAGGCAAACCGGATGGGCAGCATCATTTTCACCTTCACCAACTGCCCCCCGCTGCGGGCCGGCGTCCACTGGCCCGAGGTCTGGCGCAGTACGCGCAGCACCTCTTCGTCGCAGCCGCCCCCAATGCCGCGCACAATCTCCGGCGACTCGACGCGGCCGGCCTCATCCACCAGAAACGACGCGTACACAATACCTTCCGTGCGGCTGGCCACCGCCGTTTGGGGGTAGCGCACCAGCTTGTTGATATCAGCCGGGCCGCTGCCGTAGGAAGGCATCTGGTCGGCGGTAGCAGCGGCTTTGGGTGCCAACGGCAGCTCGGCCGACGGGCCCGCCGCTACCCAGCGCACTGGCTGCCGTCCGCGCCCACCCTGGCCGTAGAACAGCTTCAGCTCTTTCTTACGGGCCGCCGCGCCGGGCATTTCCAGCTGGAAAGCCTCGCCCGGTGCCAGCCGCAGCTGCTGACCTTTGGCCGAAGCCCGCACCAGCACAATGCCACCCGATTCGAGCAGCTCGCCCTCGGGAGTTACCGTCGAGAGGTTGGAGAGCAGCATATCGGCTACGCTGTAGCACTCCTTCAGCTCCACCCACACCGGGTTGGCGGCGGGCTGGTTGGCGCTCGTCACCAGCACGCCGGCCGGAATCCGAACCACGGTACCTTCCCGGCCGTGCACCTCGGCCGGCTGGGTGGGGTCAATCTGGAAATATTCGCTGGCTTTCAGCGTCAGGTCGTGCAGCTGGGCCTCGGAGGGCGGCAGGGCGGTAGTATCGGAGCCCGGAGCCCGGAGCACGCCGCGCCGGTACACGATGAGGGGCGCAGTACGGCTGGTGCGGCGGCCCAGCTGGTGCCAGTCGCGGCGGCCGACGGCTCCCGAAGCCGGCACTTCGGGCAGAGAATCGGCCAGAGCCGGGGCCACTTCGGCGGGCTGGGCAGCTTCCACCCGGATGGGTTTTTCACTCTGGCAACCGGCCAGAGCAGCACTTATGAACAGACTAAAAAGTAGACGGCGTTTCATTCGGAGTATGCGTGTGGAACTACCTACGCAAAAACTATCCGAAGGAAACGCCGTCTGGCAGCATTTTCTTGTGCTAAGCGGGGCTTAGCGATGCGCAGTAAGCACTATTTACAAGTTTTTCAGCACGAAATCAGTCATTTGCCGATACAAGTGCAGACGCGTAGTGCCCCCGTAGATGCCGTGGTTGCGGTTGGGGTAGTATAACGTCTGGTAGTCTTTGTTGGCTTTTACCAGCGCATCGGTCCAGGCCACGGAGTTCTGGAAGTGCACGTTGTCGTCGCCGGTGCCGTGCACGAGCAGGTAGCGGCCCTTCAGCTGCTGGGCAAACTGCACCGGTGAGTTGTCGTCGTAGCCACCGGGGTTTTCCTGGGGCGTTTTCAGGAACCGCTCGGTGTATACCGAGTCGTAGTAGCGCCAGTTGGTAACCGGGGCCACCGAAATGGCCATCTTGAACAGATCAGCATTTTTGGTCATGGCCAGGGCCGTCATGTAGCCGCCGAAGCTCCAGCCCCAGATGCCGATGCGGGCTTTATCCACGTAGGGCAAGGTACCCAGGTACTTGGCGCTTTCGCCCTGGTCGATGGTCTCAAGCTTACCCAGATTGGCGTAGGTGCTTTTCTTGAACTCGGCTCCCCGGGCGCCCGTGCCGCGGTTGTCCACCGATACCACGATGTAGCCCTGCTGGGCCAGGTGCTGGTGCCAGAGATAGTTGGTGAGGGCAATGCCGCCGCCAATGTCATCCTTCACGGTCTGGGAGCCGGGGCCGCCATACACGTACATCAGCACCGGGTATTTCTTGTTGGGGTCGAAGTCGGCGGGCTTCAGCATCGAGCCGTTCAGCGTCACGCCTTCCGAGGTTTTGAAGCTGATGAATTCCAGCTTGCCCAGGTTGTACTGGCTCAGGGTCTGGCGCAGCTTGGCATTGTCTTCCAGCACCTTCACCACCTTGCCGTCCTTGCCGTTGCGCACACTCACCGTGGTTGGCTCGCCGGCGGCCGAGAAGTAGTTCAGGAAATAGCGGCAGTCGGGGCTCATGTTCACGGTGTTGTTGCCGTGGGCCGCTTCGCTCAGGCGCGTTTTGGCGCCGCCCTTCAGGTTGATGCGGTAGAGCTGGCGCTGCAAGGGCGAAGCCTCGGTGCTGGAGTAGTACACCAGGCCCTTATCCTCGTCGAAGCCATCGATGCTAGTGATTTCCCAGTTGCCTTTCGTGAGCTGGCGCACCAGCTTGCCCTGCATGTTATACAGGTAGAGGTGGCGGTAGCCGTCTTTTTCGCTGCTGAATAGGAACTGCTTGCCATCGGAGAGGTAGCGCAAATCGTCGTTGACTTCCACGTACGCCTTGTCGGTGTCGGTCAGCACTACCTGTGTTTTGCCGCTGTTGGCGTCGGCGTGCAGCACTTCCAGCTTGTTCTGCAGGCGGTTCAGGCGCCGGACGCTGAGCAGGTTCGGCGTTTCGGTCCAGATGATGCGCGGAATGTACTGGTCGGTTTCCGGGCCCACGTCCATCTTGGTCGTTTTACCGGCGGCCACATCGTGCACCGAAATGCTGATAACCGAGTTTTTCTCGCCAGCCTTTGGATATTTGTAGCGGTAGTCTTTCGGATACAGGTCGCCCCACACCTGCATGTTGTACTCGGGCACCTGGCTTTCGTTGAAGGTGTAGAATGCCACCTGCCGCGAGTCGGGCGACCAGAAAAAGGCCTGGGCAAACTCGAATTCCTCCTCGTACACCCAGTCGGTCGAGCCGTTGATAATCCTGTTCTGCACGCCGTCGGTAGTCACGGCCTTTTCCTGCATCGTGGCTAGGTCGGTTACGAACAGGTTGTTGTCGCGCACGAAGGCCACGCGCTTGCCGTCGGGCGAAAACGTGGCGTAGCTCTGCTTACCACCCGCACTCAGGGGCGTGAGCTGCTTCGAGTCCCGGTCATACACGAAGTAGGTGGCACGGGTGCTGCGGCGGTAAATGGGCTCCTCGGCCGTCCAGAACAAGATTTTTTTCTCGTCGGAGTTGAACACGTAGCCTTCCACGGGCACCGGCTGGGTGCTGCCCGCCAGTTTCAGGTCTTGGCCCGCCACGAGGGTTTGCACAGCTTTGCCGCTCGTCACGTCGTGCTGCACCAGGTCGCCGTTGTCGAGCGAGGAGTAGTAGCGGCCGTCGCGCATCCAGTTGAAGCCCGGCACGGTGCGGGCCTGGAAGGTGCCTTTGGCCCAGATATCTTCGAGGGTAATGTTCTGTTTTTGCTGCGCTACGGCCAGCGGGACCGACATAGGCAGCAGGACGGGACTGGCGGTGGTCAGAAAGAAGGCCAGACCGAGAAAGCGAAAATTCATAGAAGCGAAAAAAGTGAACGGCGGAGAGTCAGCTACAGGTACTAAAGGTACGCACGAAAAGGTGGCCCAAAAGTCGGCAGTTGCCCGCAAGTGGTTGCGCCGCCCCCGCCGAAACGATAGAAACATCCGCACTTTTAGCTCTTTCGGGTAATCACGCATGAAATTTCGGGCTCCTGCGTTAGAGTAGTCAGATTCTTTCCGGCGCCTGCCATCCAACTTAGCGCCTCACTCCCGACCTTTGTTTCTATGCGTATTCGTTCGTCTTTGGGTGTTTGCTTTTTGCTGGGTGGGCTGGCGGCCTGTTCTTCCGACCTGAACTCGGACCCCAATCCCTACCTGGATCTGGTGGGTAGTACGCGCTACGTGAGCACCAACCGGGTGGTCACGACGCCCGGCGACACGCTCACCAGCAAGCTGTACGCAGCGGTTGCCAACCTGGCAGGCAGCGACTCGCTCGAGCGTTTGCGCATCACGGTGGCGTATAGTCCCTTCCTCAATCCTATTGCGTACCCGGCCAATTACAACCCCACCACCGACGAAGGAAAGTCGGAGGAACTGGTGTACCTGGATACCATGCTGCGGGCCAAGCCCCCACTGAAGGAAGTAGCCTTTCAGTTCACGTTCGGTACCCGCACCGCTACGGGGCGCGAAGTATGGCGCTTTGAGGTGGAAGACAGCCAGCAGCGCACCGCTAGCCGCAGCTTCCGCCTGACGCTGCGCAACAACGACTCGGCCTTGGTGTACCACCGCTACGCGGTGCGGCTGCAGCGGCCCGCCACGGTGGCCAGCCGCAGCTACCTGGCGCTGCTGCCGGGCCTGGCGCTGCCCAAGTTCACGGTCCGCACAAACCTCGCGGCCCAGCAGCTCATCGACCTCATGTATCTGCCTTCCTCCAGCGGCGCGGTCCTGGCCTCTCCCACCGACGCTGAGGCCCTGAAGATTATGAAAGACCCGTGGCCCTCGGCCACCCGCCGGGCCACGAAGCTGCGCCTCGTGGCCCGCAGCGACAGTACGGGCTTTGGCTCGGCCACTACCAGCCAAAGCTTCCAGGAAATTTATGACCGAGCCCCCCTGGCTCCATCCACTTCAACCGGCGTACTGAGAAAGAACCAACTGGTTGCCTTTCTCACCGCTGATAATAAGTACGGCTTGATACTGGTGAGTGACGTCAAAACTACACCGGTGCCAACGCTGGACCTACAGGTGCGCATTGCGAAGTAAGGCTGCCAACAAGAAAGCCGCTCTGTGTGAACAGAGCGGCTTTCTTGTTGATACCAGATACCTTAGAAGCTCCAGCCGGCCGTTACGGTCGTCGTGTAGCGGGTGCCATCCACACTCACTACTGGCGCGCCATTATCAAGGGCGTAGGGGCTGTAGAAGCGCTTGTTGGTACCATATACGGCCGCTACATCCAGAAAGAAGTTGCTCTGCCGAATGCCGGCACCGGCCGTGAAGTAGTTTTGGGTACGGTCGAAGGCATTTTTCTTGTAGGGGTCGCCGTAGCGGGCATAGCCGGCACGCAGCCGGAAAATGTCGTACCGCAGCTCGCCACCCAGTCGCACATTCACCGTCGACTGGTAGAGTTGACGCACGTTGTCGTTGTCATCACCAAAGTCGTGGTTATTGGCCACTGCCTGGTCACTGTTGTCGTTGCTGAGCCGGGCGTTGCCGTAATTGAGGTATTCCACGTCCCCACTCACGAAGCCATGCTTGCCGATAACGGCCGCTACACCACCCGAAGCCTTAAACGGCGTAGTGAGGGCATAATTGAATTCACCCAGATCATTGTCTACCTCGGCCGAGGTTACGACTCCCTCGTCGGTAGAGATGCCCTGATCATAGGTCACATCCAACGACTCGCCGAACGTTTCCGACAAAGTCATGTACGTGGGCGTTTGAATAGAAGCTCCCACCCGAATTACATCGTTGGCCCGGTAAATAGCCCCAATACGGGCATTAATACCAGCGCCGCGGGTTTCCAGCGTTTCGCGGAAGGAGAGCGAGCTAAAAGCTGTTCCCTCAGCGGTGCTGGGAGCGGCCGGGTCGGTAGCCGTTAGGGTGCTGGTCGAGGTGAAGCGTGTGCTGACAATACCAATGGCACCGCCCACGTACAGCCGGTCGCGGTAGCTGGCGCCGTAGCCCAGGTCAAACTGCGTCTGGGAGCCAGTCGTCAGCACCGTTTCCTCTTGGGTCAGGTTGCCACGGGAGGCGCGGTAATCAGCGGGCACGTACACGCCCAGCGCGTCTTCTTCCGTAAGGTAGGCTCTATAGGCCAGATCATCCAGCGCTTCTCCCCGGTCTTCGCTCAGGCGCTGGAAAATATCCTGCTCCCGGCTGGGCTTACCCCGGTAGCGGAAGCTCTGGTTGAAGTCGTTGATCCGCGTAAGGCCGATGGCAAAAGTGCCGCCGCGCCAAGCGTTGTTGTCATTGTCGGGGCGCCGGTTTACAAAAGCCGCGCCCACGCTACCGATATGGATGCTGTTGCGGGCATCAGAAGTAGTAGTCCCGAAGGCCGAGCTTTCGGTGCTGCCCAATCCCAAGCCCGGCGAAAAGCTGAACTCGGACCGCTGATACATGCCCAGGCCAGCGGGGTTGGTCACTAAGTTGCCCAGGTCGGCCCCAACGGCGACGTTGGCTCCCCCGACGCCCAGCGTGCGGGCGGTTCCGCCGAACTGCGTCTGGGAAAACCGGAGCGCATCTACCTGGTATTGGGCAAAGCCGTAGCTGGCCTGGCCTACAAAGGCCACGGCAAGCAGATATTTGAGATTTTTCATGGGGGAAAGGAAGTGGCCGACTAGTTGCCGGCCACGATAAGATTTCCAGATAATTACTTACTCACCACGGCCCCGGCCACTGCTGCGGCCACCGCCTCCCCCGCTGTTGCCTCCGCCCATCGAAGGCGAAGAGCTACCACGGGAAGGCTCCGAATACGAGCGGGTTGGCGCCTCGTAGGTACGCTGAGGGGCCTCATACGTGCGCTCCGACTGCTGCTGGGGCGCGCTGTAGGTGCGCTGCCGGCGTACGGGCTGCTCCACTACCTGACCGTTGTTCTGCTCACCCTGGCCGGAAGTGCCAAACCGACGACGCTGCTCAGATGGGGTAGGTACCGACTGCTGTCCGCCATTCTCCACTACACGCCAGCGGCGGCCGTTGCCTTCTGCAGTGCGGGGCTGCTCAACGGACTGCTCCCGGCCCCGGGTAGTTTCAATTGCATTTCCACGCTCATCCTCGAAGGTGGCATTACGGCGCAGGACCTGCTCACTACCATCACGGCTGCGGCCCGTGCGCACATTGGGAGTAGTGGTGGTAGGTGTAGCCGTTTCGGTCACGCCGCCCGCTGCCTGCGCCTGAGTGCGGCCCCGGCCATTCCACGAAGGATTAATACCCGTGGCGTTGCCGGTAGAGGTGGCGCCATCAACTGGGGTAGCGATACCGCCCTCTTTGGTGCTGCGGCTGCGGCCCGAACTCGTAGTGGTGCGGCCATTGGCAGTAGTCGCTTCTACGCTACGCCCACCGCGTGGGCCGTAGTTCACGTTGCGCACCGTACCAATTCCGCGGTTGCCGTAGTAGCCAGCGCTCTGGTACAGGCCGTTGCGGTAACCATCGTAGTAGCCGAGGCCATAGCCGCCGCCGTAGCCATATCCACCGTAGCCGTAGCGCCAGGGGTTGTAGTAAGGCCGGCCAAAGCCGATGTTGACAATTACTGCCGAGCCACCGTAGTATGGGTTATAGAAGGGGTCGTAAAACCCGTAGCTGGGGCCCCAGCCGTAGGGCGAATACCCGTAGGAATAGGCACCGCCACCGTACCAGAAAGGGTCAGAGTAGAAGGGGTCATAATACCCGTAGCTGAAGCTGCGGTAGGCTGGCTGGTGGAAGCGCCGGATGCGGGCCGAGTAGCTGTAGTCGTCATCGTAATACTCCGAGCCGCCGCTCTGGTTGGACGAAGATCTGCTGCCGGAGCTGGCGTAGTCCGGATTGGTTTCCGCGTCGGAGGCGTTGCTCTCCTGCGGCGTCGTATTGTTATCCTGCACTGAAGCAGTAGCCCGCGCCGGCTCGTTATACGTGGTGCGGTCTTTAGAGGAATAATAAACCCCGTCGCTCTCCGTGGAGGTAAGAGCCGAGGTGCTTGCGCAGCCACCCAGCGCGAGCAGGGCCATGGCGGGCAAAACGGTGTTAAAGATTGATTTCATGGCTGCTGACGCTGAAAAGTAAACCTTGCAAGGAACAGAGTGGATAAACCTCGAAATGGTTGCCTGACTTCTACTAGACCGGCGAGGTGAGCTCCAGTTTAATAACGTAATTTGGCGCCGAAACGGTGCCCTTTTCCTATGACAAATCTTATACCAGATTGGGGAACTATTTCGCTTACCCAAAGATACCTCGAATATGAGTAAAAGTTTGCCAAAGCGCAGTGAAGATTATTCCCTGTGGTACAACGAGTTGGTGAAGCGGGCCGGTCTGGCCGAGAACTCCGCCGTACGGGGCTGTATGGTCATCAAACCCTATGGTTACGCCATCTGGGAGAAGATGCAGCGCCAGCTCGACGACATGTTTAAACGCACGGGTCACCAAAACGCGTATTTTCCGCTGTTTGTGCCCAAAAGCCTGTTTGAGGCCGAGGAGAAAAACGCCGAAGGCTTCGCCAAGGAATGCGCCGTCGTGACCCACTACCGCCTGCAGAACGACCCCGACCGGCCCGGTAAGCTCCGCGTGGATCCTAATGCCAAGCTGGAGGAAGAGCTCATTGTGCGCCCCACTTCGGAGGCTATCATCTGGAGCACGTACAAAGGCTGGATTCAGAGCTACCGCGACCTGCCCCTGCTGATCAATCAGTGGGCCAACGTGGTGCGCTGGGAAATGCGTACGCGCCTGTTTCTGCGCACTGCCGAATTCCTGTGGCAGGAAGGCCATACGGCCCACGCCACGGCCGAGGAAGCCGTAGCCGAAACCCGCCAGATGCTGGAGGTGTACGCGCAGTTTGCCGAGGAATGGATGGCGCTGCCCGTGGTGAAAGGCGTAAAAACCGAGAATGAGCGGTTTGCCGGCGCCCTTGATACGTACTGCATCGAAGGCTTGATGCAGGATGGCAAAGCGCTGCAGGCAGGCACCTCGCACTTCCTGGGCCAGAACTTTGCCAAGGCCTTCGATGTGCAGTTCACTAACAAGGAAGGCCAGCTGGAGCACGTATGGGGCACTTCCTGGGGCGTAAGCACCCGCTTGATGGGCGCCCTCATCATGAGCCACTCCGACGACGAAGGCCTGGTGCTGCCCCCCAAGCTGGCGCCTATCCAGGTAGTCATCGTGCCGATTTACAAAACCGGCCAGCTGGAAGAACTGACCGAGCGGATCCGGCCGATGCAGATGGGCCTAATTGAGCGCGGCATCAGCGTTAAGTTTGATGACCGTGACACGGAGCGCCCCGGCTATAAGTTTGCCGAGTGGGAGCTGAAAGGGGTGCCGATCCGCATTGCCGTGGGCATGCGCGACCTGGACAACGGCACCGTGGAAGTAGCCCGCCGCGATACCAAGGAAAAGATGAACCTGCCCCTGGCCGACATCGTGAACACGGTAGACCAGCTGCTGACCGACATCCAGACCAACATCTACCAGCGGGCCCTGAAGTTCCGCGAGACGCACACCACCCGCGTGGATACCTACGAGGAGTTCAAGCAGGCCTTGGAAGGCGAAGGCGGCTTTGTGGTAGCCCACTGGGATGGCACCTCCGAAACCGAGGAGCGCATCAAGGAAGAAACCAAAGCCACTATTCGCTGCATTGCCCTGAACGAGCCCGAAGAGGATGGTATCTGCATCCTGACGGGCAAGCCCAGCTCCCGCCGCGTGTATTTCGCCCGGGCGTACTAAGAAGCTCCTTCCATTTCACAGCACAAGGCCGCCAACCCACGTTGGCGGCCTTGTGCTGTTTTGGGCAATTTGGAAAGGGCTATTGAGCGGCGGTTATGGCGTTGGTCAGCTCTTCGTCGGTGAGGGTGTCGAGCCAGTCTTTGGCCAGCTCCAGGCGCACGGTCTGGGCGCCGCCGCTGGGCGTGCACACCACTGGCACGCCACCATCTTCGGTTTCGCTGAGGGATGCGGCTTTGTCGGCAGTGTCGGTGTCCATGGCGGCGTAGGCCTGCACACAGGTCCACTGGGTTTTATCGGAGGCGGTTACTTCGCGTTGTTTCATCATGCGGCAGCATACGTAGCCCCGCTCAGTAACGATACGCGCCGCTGGCCGCTACACTACCAGAATCGGAGCGGTGGTGGCCTGGTGAGCCGCCCGCAGCGCCTGCTGCAGGTGCCGCTGCTCGTGGGCTACTACAAACTGCAGCGCCTCGCCCACGCGCAGCTTCAGCAGCTTGAAAAACTCGATGCGCACCGCTTTGCGGTTCAGGTTAGTGCCCTGCGCGGCGGCCAGCATCTCCAGAAGGCACTTTTGGTGTTGCAAGAATTCGTGTAGTGCCTCTGTGCCCAGCTGGCTGCCGGCGGGATTCATGTGCGTGATGGTGCGGTGCTTTTTACCGTTGTCGGGCCGCACGGTGTCGTACGACTTACGCCCCAGCCAGCTAAAGCCGACCTCGTGCGGAGTAGCTGTTTGCGGCTGTGCGTGCAGGGCGGTGGTCAGCTCCGCGTTGTAGAAGCGGCTATAGCGGTTCAGGTGTTCCAGGCACTCAAGTGCGCTCCAACTGCCGGGGGTGGGCTTGAAATTCAGCACGGGCAGCGGCAAGGGCTGTAGCTGCGACTCGGCAGTAGTGTGGAGCTCCTGAACCTGGTCGGTGAGCTGGCGCAAAAGGACGGTAGAAAGCATGGCTGCGGGCGTTAAGATTGGTATACACAAAGGTGCCGGCCGCGCGGCTGCCAAACCTTGACCAGAATCAATATTTAGCGCAGCCGGCTCAGGGTTTCGGGCGTCATGCGCAGGTAGGAAGCAATGTACTTTTTGGGCACCAGTTGAAAGATATGCGGACTGCGGGCCAGCAGCCGGGCCAGCCGCCGCTCGGGCTCGGGCAGCAGCAGGTCAATTTCCCGCTCGATGCGGCCCACCAGCACCCGCTCCAGTTCCTGGCGCCAGAAGCGGGCAAACGGGGCGTTACGCTCCACAAACTCGGTGAAGTCGGCGCGGGACAGGGCCAGCAAGTCACACTTTTTCAGGGCCTGCAGGCAGTAGTCGGACGGTTGGTTGGCCACGAAGGAGGGAAACGAGCACAGCATATTATTGGCGTAGCCGAAGCCCACGCAGATTTCCTCGGCCTGAGTAGGGTAATAGATGCGCAGTAGGCCGCTGGTGACGAAGTACAGGTTGTGCTCTACCTGCCCGGCCTGCACCAGAAAGTCGCCGCGCCGGAGCGTCACCCGCCGCTTCCACAGCGCCAGAAACTCCTGAACGTCGGTTTCACGCAAGTACGGCACCAGCCGCAGCAGGGCCGCCAGCATGGCTACACCGTCGGGACTCTCAGTTGCCATACAGTGGAGGGAACAAAGGATTACTTGGGCCTAAAATAGTAGCCCGGCCGCCAACCCCGGCACGCAACCCCGCCGCTTTCTGCGTATATTTAGCATACCCTATACCTTCTCTACCTATGGACTGGATTACCATTGCGCTGCTCCTACTGTTTGGCCTGCTGTTTCTAGTGGCCGAAGTGCTGTTTATTCCCGGTACTACCCTGGTGGGCTTAGTCGGTTTTGCGCTGCTGGCCGCTGGTATCTGGTTTGGCTACCGCGACCTGGGCAGCTCGGCCGGGCATATCACGCTCATTACCGCCGTCGTGCTGGCCGGGGTGATTATCTATATTGGCTTGCGGCCCAAAAACCTGCACAAGTTTGCCCTCACCGACGTGAACAACAGCAGTGTGCGCGACGCCCGCCGCCCCGACATCGAGCCGGGCACGGTGGGCCGCACGTTGTCGGCGCTGCGGCCCGCAGGCACGGCCCTCTTCGAGGACGACCGGCGAGAAGTCGTGACGCGGGGTGAATTCCTGGCGGCCGGTACCGTGGTGCGAGTGCTGGGCATCGAGCAAAACCGCATTGTGGTGGAGCGGGCCGCCTAATGGCCATTGCTTGAGAAGCTCAACAGCGAAAGTCAGCTAAAAACTCGTAACTCGACCCCGGAACTAGCCTTTTCTTGATGGACCTACCCTTCGCCCCGCTTATCATCGCAGCCATTGCGCTGCTCGTTTTCCTGTATTTTTTCCCCATTAGCCTCTGGATTACGGCCATTTTTTCCGGAGTACGGGTCAGCCTGTTTCAACTAGTGCTGATGCGCGTGCGCAAGGTGTCGCCCACACTCATCGTCAACTCGCTGATTACGGCCACCAAGGCAGGCCTGCACATTACCAGCAACGAATTGGAAACCCACTTTCTGGCCGGCGGCAACGTGCCCAACGTCATTAAGGCCCTGATTTCGGCCGACAAGGCCAACATTCCGCTTGATTTCAAGCAGGCCACGGCTATCGATTTGGCGGGCCGCAACGTGTTTGAGGCCGTTACCACATCGGTGAACCCGAAGGTGATTAACACACCCAACGTAGCCGCCGTGTCGCAGGATGGCATTCAGCTCATCGTCATTGCCCGCGTTACGGTGCGGGCCAACATCACCCAGCTCGTGGGCGGTGCTGGCGAGGAAACCATTCTGGCCCGCGTGGGCGAAGGCATCGTGACCAGCATCGGCTCGTCGGTGTCGCACAAGGAGGTGCTGGAAAATCCCGATAAGATTTCCAAGCTCGTGCTCAGCAAGGGCCTCGATGCCGGCACGGCCTTCGAAATTCTCTCCATCGATATTGCCGACATCGACATCGGAGAAAACATCGGCGCCAAGCTCCAGATCGACCAAGCCACTGCCGACCTGAAAGTGGCCGAAGCCAAAGCCGAAGAGCGCCGCGCCATGGCCGTGGCCGTGGAGCAGGAAAACCGCGCGAAAACCCAGGAAGCCAAGGCTCTGGTGGTACAGGCCGAAGCCGAAATACCCAAAGCCATAGCCGATGCTTTCCGCTCGGGCAACCTGGGCGTGATGGACTACTACAAGATGCGCAACGTGCAGGCCGACACCGACATGCGCGACTCCATTGCCAACCCCGGTGGCCAGAACAGCAGCACCAAGCCCGGCCGCGACGAGTCGCGCCTGACTTAAAGCTCGTGTCATTGCGAGGCACGAAGCAATCCGTCCTCTGCTAGTGATAAACGCTCTTTTATCAGAAAGCCCCTTACTACCGCAGTAGTAAGGGGCTTTTCACTTTAGAAGGCTAAGCTCATTTCAGAGGACAGATGGCCGCGGCTGCACCTCACAATGACACAGTGGGAATTAGCACATCAGCACATTCCACCGCATTTGCACATTACTTCTTGGTAATGCGGAACTCTACGCGGCGGTTAAGCTTGCGGGTATCTTCCTGCTCGTTGCTGGCAATGGGCTTGGTGTCGCCAAAGCCCTCCGTGGTAATCCGGTGGCCGCTGATGCCCTTGGACACGAGGTACTTTTTCACCTCGTTTACGCGGTCCTGGCTCAGTTTCAGGTTCAGGGCCGGGTCGCCCTGGTTGTCGGTGTGGCCTTCCAGCTTGATTTCCACCGTTGGGTAATCTTTCAGAACCCGCACCAGGCGCAGCAGCTCGGGGTAGGAGTTGTCGCGCAGGTAGTACTTGCTCTGGGCAAAGAAGATGTTGTTCAGCTTGATGGTCGAACCCACGGCAAACGGCACCAGGAATAAGTCGTGCGTTACTTCGGAGTAGTTCTGCCGGTCCGTCACGTCCAGGTTGTCACTTTCCGCCAGGTAGTTTTCAGCATCGGCCCGGTAGCCGTAGTGGGCCCCCGAGGGCAGTACAATAGTGTAGGAGCCATCCACGGGGCTGGTTTCGGCCACCCCGATTTCTTCGCCGGTCAGCAGGTTTTCGTACTTAATGGTGGCTGCCACCGGCTTTTTGGTAGCCGCATCCAGCACCCGGCCGCGCACCAGCGTCACGACTTCGGGCTTAAACTGCGGTGTCAGGTTGATGCGGAAAATGTCGCGCGAGCCACCAATCCCGTTGCGCGACGACACGAGGTAAGCATCTTCGCCGGCCGCCGACAAGGTAAAGTAGCCGTCGAAATCGGGCGAGTTGATATTAGGGCCCAGGTTGCGCGGCTTGCTCCAATTAGTCCAGCTGTCGTCGAGGCGCTTAGACGAGAAAATATCACTCTTGCCATAGCCGCCCAAGCCTTCCGAGGCGAAATAGAGCGTCTTGCCATCGGCGGCCAGGAATGGAGCAAATTCCGCCTTTTTGGTATTTATAGTGCTTCCCAGATTTTTGGGGCGCGTCCAGGTACGTTTGTCTTCTTTGATGAAGCTCGCATAGATGTCCTGCTGGCCCTGCCCGTCTTTGCGTTGCACGGCCATCAGCAGCACTTTGCCGGAGGTGCTCAGAAAGTAGTCGACGTTTTCGTCGTCGTCGTTGTAGAAATCCTCAATTTCAATTTTCACCGGCATACCCCAGCCCGTTTTGGTGCGGCGCGAGATGCTGGCGCCTTTCGGATCGAGCGTGCCGTCGGGCTTGTAGACGTTGATGAGCACGGCCGTATTGCCGTCCGACGACACCGAAGCTAAGCCGTTGGGGCCCGGCGTGTTGATAGGGCCACCGATGTTTTTGGCCTGGTTCCAGGTTTTCTTGGCGGCGTTAGCCAGCGTGCTGTACCACACGTCCTGCACGTCGTTGCTACCACCCACGTTTTGCGGGCTTTCCTGGCGGGCAAAGAACAGCGTCTTGCCGTCGGGCGAAATAACCGGGTGCGTATCAACGTACTTGGAGTTGACGTTCTGGCCCAGGTTCACCATGGCCGAATCGAAGCTGACGCCTTCCGACTCGCCCTTGAATTCCTTTTTCACCATTGTCTCGGCCACGTCGGCAATGCCGATGGCATCGATCTGGTTAACGCCTTCCACGGCTTTGGTATTCATCGTAACCACCACGCCGATGGTGCGGTAGGTGCCGGCGGCAAACGTGACGCTCAGGGAGCGAAACAGCTCGGGAATGGGGCCCGGGTTCTTGTTTTCGTACACCTGGTGCTTGGTGCCCCGCGTGTCGACCAGCTCGATTTTGGTGACGGAGCCTGGATTGAAGTTTTCTACGACCGTCACCTGCTTGGCGATGATGGATTTGCCGTAGCGGACTTCAATAAATTCGTTGGCTCCTTCCTTCTTCGGAATCCAGGCGTCGTTGTTGATTTGGCCCAGGGGCTGCGCATTGGGTTCTCCCAGCACCTTTTCCGGGGAAAAAGCTTCTTTCCCTTCGGCTTTTTGGGAGGAGACTTCTACTACTTTCGCCGCCCAGATGGCCCGCTGTGCCTGCGCCCAGCTTCCCATTCCAACAATTAATCCAAAGGAGAGAACAAGTTTTCGAACAAACATAAGCTATAGGGCAAAACAAAGGCCTCCGGGAGCAACGGGCCGGTTCTTACGACAGACCCGGACACCTCAAGACGTCCCGAACTGCAAGGAGGTTTCGATGCATTGCGAAAGGCAGGCCAAAAATACGCACTCGGGTAGTTACAGGGCATTATTTTTTGTCTAAAACCCAGATTACCTCAATGGTTGCAGCCCGATTACCGATTAGCTAACTTACGCATTATCGGTTGTTTTCTACCACGTAGCCGATTCCTCCGTTATCATGCGTCGGTGTCGCGCCTACTGTTGTGCTCTATGCATTTGCCTGCTGCTGGTGCTAGTGGGCCTGGGCAGCCCGGCCATAGCGCAGGCAGTAGCGCCCGAAACTACCTCTGCTCCTGCCGATTCGCTGTTGCTGCTCTCCTTCCGGGCCCGGCGCGTGGGCGTGAGCACCTACTCCCAGCAAACCGAGCTGCGGGGCCGCCTGCTACTCACGCCGCAGCAGATGCTGCATTACCGCCTGCTCAGCGACTGGATATACGATGAGCGCGGGCAGCCACCTTTTGTGCGGGAAGACTACGGCGCCCATGTGCTGCACACGCTGACACTGGGCCGCAACTGGCAGGTAGGCCAGCTCGCGCACTACGAGCAGAGCCGGGCCAACGCTACCCGCACCGGCGCCTGGCAGGCCCGCCTGGGCTACCAGCACCGCCTGCGCCCCGCCACGGCCCTCGATACGCTGTCGGTGGCGCGCTATGTGCTGCTGGGCGGGGTGGCCTACGACGCCCGCAACGGCCGCCGCGACACGGGCCCTACCTACGGCCTGGAAGTAACGACGCTGATTTATCCCAGCCAGCAGGCCAAAGACCCCGTGGCCGTCCGGCTGTTTGGCACCCGCGCCCAGCTCGGCCCGCGCATCTGGCAGCGCACCCTGGCCGAAGGATTTTATGCCCGCGCCTTCGATGCCTTTTCCAGCGGCTCGCTGCGCCTGGGCTACCGCGCCAACCGCGCCGAGGACTACGTACCGGGCAACGTGCAGCGCATTCAGAGCGACACCCTGGCCGGGCAGCTCAGCTGGGTGTATCAGCTCAGCGACAAAGCCTCATTCCGGTCCGACAACCTACTGGCCTTGCCCCGTCGCGCTTTTGCCTACCGCCAGCTTAGCGCCGAATCGGATACGGTGCAGAACCTGGGCTACCAGCAGCAGGAGCTCGATACGCGGCAGGAAGTGCGGGTAAACAGTAAAAAGCTGCAGTTTGTGCTTTTGTTCAACTACCGGGAGCGAAACCGCAACTACGCCCTGGAAAACAACCGCAACCTTTCGCCTGCCCGCCTAAGCACGGCCACGGAGCGGGAACAGATCAAGGATATTTCGGAGAAAACTACCCTGTGGCAGTCGGAGCTGACGTGGCTGCCGCTGCCGCGCCACTCTCTCTCGGTACTGGGCTCGGCGCAGTTGCTGCGCGTGGATACGCCCAGCCAGGAAAACAACCAGGACCGCGACGAGGCCCAGCATAGCTTGCGCCTGGTGTGGGTGGGCCGCTGGGCCGGGGCCTTCCGCACCTCCCTGGCCGTGGGCGGCGAATACCGGCAGTTCGTATTTATCCGGGCGTCGCTGAGCGCGGAAAACTACGCCGACCGCCTGTTGCACTGGGAGCCGTCCTTTACCTGGGCACCGGGCCGCTTCAGCCTGAAATCGACCTACCACCTGTGGGTGAGCTACCAGGTGCGCGACCGGCTGAGCGAGCAGCTGAAAAACCGGGCCAGCCGCGTGCTGGAGCAGCAGCAGCACCTGGGCTATCAGTTTACGCCCCGCCTGCTGGCCTCGCTGGACTACATCCGGCGGGAAAACCGCATTGGCCTGCTGAACTGGGAGCAGTTCAAAGAAAGCCCGCTCGACACCTCCATTACCCACGACTTCTCGGCCAGCCTGCGCCACAGCTGGGGGGCATTGCGCGGGCAAAACAGCCTGCGCCTGGGCTACCGTTTCTTGGAACAGCGCAGCCACGGCCGCGCGGCCCTGCTCGATGGCGGCGCCAATGGCTCGGCTTCCACCCTGATTTATTTGCGCAGCCTTACGCGCCAGCAGGGGCCCGAGCTGGCCTATGAGCGCCGCACCCAGACGGGCTTTACGGTAGCCGCCAGCCTCTGGCTGCAGCAGCTGCGCACGTTTTACCGGTATACCGAAGGCCAGGGAGCCTACGTGGGCGCCGGCTACACCACCGAAGATCTGCAGCGGAGCACGCGTAACCTCTACCCCTACTTCGAGGTGGCCGTCAACTGGCGCATTCGCAGCTTCCGGAAAGTATAGCGCCAGCAGGTGCACAGAAAAGGCCCGGCTGCTTCTCAGCAGGCGGGCCTTTTTGCAATAATTTAAGTTACGCCGGAGCTTTAGGGCTGCAGCGTGAAGTTGCGCGTTACCGAGTTGAACGGGCCGGGAATCAGGTTGCCACTGGCATCTACCAACTCCAGCTTCACCGTGTTCTGGCCGGCGGGCAGGCCTTCCATCATGAAGGGAGCCCACTGGTCGAGCATAAACTCGGTGCCGTTGATAGTAGCGCGCACTTTGTTGCCTTCCGGCGACAAGGTGGTGTTCACCAGGTAAAAGTCCAGCATCACCTTGGCCGCGTCCTTACCCGAATACGTGTCTTTGGGACGGCTGTAGAACAGGTGTGGCGCCTGCAGATCGGCATTCAGGGGCGTGGCGGGTGCTTTGCCCACCGTAATTACCCGCAGATCGTAGGCACCACGGTGCTTGAGGCTTTCGTGGTAGGAGCGCGACAAAAAAGACAGCACTACGTGCTGGCCATCGGCAATGGGTTTCGTAAATTCAGTTGTGTAGTGAGCCGTATAGGGCTCATTGTCAACGATGTTGTGGATATGCTGTCCCTGCTGCGAGTTAGCCATTTCTTCCGAGTGCATGCCCCCGGTCATCTTGGTGAGCTGGAAGTTGGTGATGTCGTAGTCGAACGAGACGTTGCCGCTGGGCACTATCGAGCCCGTCACCGGCGACTTAAGTTGCACCTGGGCTTCGGGGTTTTTGGGCGAATCAGTGAAGGGAGTCAGCCGGATGCCGTTTTTCTCCATGGAAGCGGTATTAGCCGAGGACACACGTTCGGCCGTAGCCTGCGAGCCCGACTCTTGTTGTTGTCTGGCCGTATCGCAGGCACCTAGAGCAAGCAGCATCGCGCTGCCCATTAGTAAAGCAGATGCTTTCATGAGGGAAATGGTGGAAGGGTTAAGAGGACCACCGGACCGCTTGTCCGGCCGCGCCCCGACACCGGGACGACGAATGATTTTTTAAGTACCTTGCGCAATACGTAAGGATTGCTCAAAAGTATATTGATTTTCCGCTATGGAAGAAAAATTGTTGGAAGAAATTCCCTCCCTCGACTTGGCCGATTTCCGTTCCGGTGACCCGGAGCGTAAGGCCCGCTTCGTACAACAGCTCGGCGAAGCCTATCAAAACATCGGTTTTGTGGCTTTGAAGAACCATGGCCTCACCGACGAACAGACGGCGGCGCTCTACAATGACGTAAAAGCGTTTTTCGCTTTGCCTGATGATGCCAAACAACGGTACGAAAATCCGGAGCTGGCGGGTCAGCGCGGCTATATCAGCAAAGGAAAAGAACACGCCAAAGGCCGCAACACCGGCGACCTGAAGGAGTTTTTTCACGTGGGCCAGGAGGTCGACGATGAAACTGACCCCATCGGCAAGGAGTACCCGGCCAACATCTGGCCTGAGGAAATTCCGACGTTCCAGAAAAGCACCTTCACTACCTACCGCACGCTGGAAGCGGCCGGCAAGGATGTGCTGCGCGCTATTGCCCTGTACCTGAAGCTGCCCGAGAATTATTTCGACGACAAAGTACGGAACGGCAACAGCATTCTGCGCCCCATCCACTACTTCCCCATCGAAAACCCGGATGCCGTACCGGCCGATGCCGTACGCGCTGCCGAACACGGCGACATCAACCTGATTACCTTGCTCATGGGCGCCTCCGCCGATGGCCTGCAGGTGAAGCGCCGCGACGGGAAGTGGATTCCCATCACGGCCCTGCCCGACCAGATTGTGGTGAACGTGGGCGACATGCTGCAGCGCCTGACCAACGGCGTGCTCAAGAGCACTATTCACCGCGTGGTAAACCCAGCCCGCGAAAAGATGAACTCGTCGCGCTTCTCGGTGCCGTTTTTCATGCACCCCCGCTCGGAAATGAGCCTAGCCGCGCTGGACAACTGCGTGACGCCCGACAACCCCAAGAAGGAAGCCGACATTACGGCCGGTGAATTCCTCAATGAGCGTCTGATTGAGCTGGGCCTGAAGAAAAAGTAAGCCTGGTTGAAGTACTAGCTGCCGGTTGTTGAAGGTCTGCGCCCTGGAAGTCTCCGGGCCACCGCTCAGCAGCCGGCAGCTTTTTTTATTGGTTGCCAACCTCTTAAGTGACACGACCGGGCCAGTAGTACCCTTGCTTTTGCCCCGGCTTTCTGCGTCCTTGCCCTTCCCTACGCACCTCGATTTGGAAACGGAAGAAATTCAGCTCGCGCCGCCGCCCCGGGGTGCCCGAGGCGCCCGCACCAAGCGGGTGCGCGGAATTATTTTCCTCAAGGACGTAGCCGCGTTGGGCCTTACCGCCTTCGGGGGCCCTCAGGCCCACATGGCCATGATGCTGCGCCTGCTGGTAGATAAGCGGCGCTACCTCACGGCCGCCGAACTGCTGGAGCTAACGGCCCTCTGCCAGATCCTGCCGGGGCCAACATCCACCCAAACCATTACCGCCATCGGCTACCGCCTGGGTGGTCCCAACCTGGCTTACCTCACGGTGCTGGTCTGGATGCTGCCGGCCGTGACGCTCATGACGCTGGCGGGCCTTACCATCTCCTACCTCGATAAAGACCAAGTGGCGCACCTGGTGCAGTACGTGCAGCCCATTGCGGTGGGCTTTGTGGCGTACTCGGCCTATAAGATTGCGGAGAAGGTTATCCATACCAAAACCTCGGTGGCCCTGATGGTGGCGGCGTCCATGCTGGCCTACCGGTTTCAGCTGCCGTCGGTGCTGCCGCTGCTGCTCATTGCGGGCGGCGCCATCACGACCTTCCGCTACCGCAAAATGCCGGTGCTGGAGCAGAAAAAGCCGCTGAACATTGAGTGGGCTAATTTTGCGCTGTGGCTGGCTGTGCTGGTAGGCGCGGCCGTGCTGGGTCACTACACCCGCCTGCTGCCCGTGCGGCTGTTTGAGAACTTCTACCGCAACGGCAGCCTGGTGTTTGGTGGCGGGCAGGTGCTGGCCCCGCTGCTTTACGCCGAGTTTGTCGAGTTTAAGGAATACCTTACTACCCAGGAGTTCCTCTCGGGGCTGGGGCTGGTGCAGGCCATGCCGGGGCCCAACTTCTCCTTCGCCTCCTACATCGGGGCGCTGGCTATGCGGCAGGAAGGCAGCGGCATCGGCGGCCAGATCCTGGGGGCCGTGGTGGCCGCGGCCGGTATCTTCATGCCCGGCACGTTGCTTATCTTCTTTCTGATCCGCTTCTGGGACCAGCTCAAGCAGTACCGCGTAGTAAAAGCCTCGCTCGAAGGCATCAACGCTGTATCGGCCGGGCTGGTGTGTGCGGCCACGTTTCTGCTGTACCACCCGCTGCCCGACACGCCGATAAACCTGACGCTGGTAGCCGTTACTTTTCTGGTGCTGCTCTGGGACAAGTTTCCCTCCTACGTTATCGTGCTGGCGGGCTTGCTGGCGGGCGTCGTTTTCTGAGCTGACTAGTGGGTTGAACACAAAAAAGCCCGTGCTAGGCATAGCGCGGGCTTTTTTATTATTTATAAAGTCAGCTATTACTTCTCCAGCAGCAACGACTCGGGCAGGCTCATCAGGTAGTCGCCGTAGCCGCTCTTGCGCAGGGGCTCGGCAATAGCACGCAGCTGCTCGGCATTGATGAAGCCCTGGCGGTAGGCAATCTCCTCAATGGAGCCCACCTTCAGCCCCTGGCGCTGCTCGATAACGCGCACGAACTCGCCGGCCTGCATCAAGGACTCAAACGTGCCGGTATCGAGCCAAGCGGTGCCGCGACCCAGGATACCCACTTTCAGCTTGCCGCGGCGCAGGTATTCCTGGTTCACGTCGGTGATTTCGTACTCGCCGCGTGAGCTGGGTTTCAGGTCTTTGGCAATCTGGATAACCTCGTTGTCGTAGAAATACAGACCGGGCACGGCGTAGTTGCTCTTGGGCTGCTTGGGCTTTTCCTCGATGCTGAGCGCCTTTTTGTCGTTGTCGAACTCCACCACGCCGTAGCGCTCAGGGTCGTGCACGTGGTAGGCATACACCACGCCGCCGTCGGGGTTATTATTGCTTTTCAGCAGCTCCTCCAGGCCTTCGCCATGGAAGATGTTGTCGCCGAGGACCAGGGCCACGGTATCGTTGCCGATGAAGTCGGCGCCAATAACGAAGGCCTGGGCCAGACCGTTGGGCACTTCCTGTACGGCATACTGGAAGTCGCAGCCCAGCTTCTGGCCGTCGCCCAGCAGGCGCTTGAACTGCTCCTGGTCGTGGGGCGTGGTGATGATGAGAATTTCGCGGATGCCCGCCATCATCAGAATCGACAGCGGATAATAAATCATCGGCTTGTCGTACACCGGCATGAGCTGCTTGCTAACGGCCAGCGTGAGTGGGTGCAAGCGGGTACCGGAGCCACCGGCCAGGATAATGCCTTTCATCTGTGAATTAGTGAGTTAGTGAACGTCTGTCGTCCTGAGCTTGCGAAGGACCTTATGGGAGACGAACGAGTCGTTCCAAAGTAATATGCTCCTTGGCGGGCTCAGGATGGCAAATGGGTTTTAGTTTCGCTCGGCAATAAACGCCTGATTGTCCTTAAACCAAGCCAGGGTTTTCTGCAACCCTTCCCGAATGCGGATCTGGGGCTCGTAGCCCAACAGATTTTTGGCCTTGCTGATGTCGGCCAGGGAGTCGCGGATGTCACCGGCGCGGTCGGGGCCGTACTCGGGCGTGATGTCGGAGCCGGCCTCGTCCTTCAGGATGTTGAACAGGTCGTTGAGCGAGGTGCGGTCGGCTACGGCCACGTTGTACACCTGGTTTACCGCCTCGGGGTTCGGTGCCAGTGCGGCTTTGATGTTGGCCTGCACGCAGTTTTCCACGAAGGTAAAGTCGCGGGTCTGCCCACCGTCGCCGTTCATGCGCGGGGGCTTGCCCTGCAGCACGGCGTCGATAAAGAGCGGAATAACAGCTGCGTACGCGCCATTCGGATCCTGGCGCGGACCGAAGATGTTGAAGTAGCGCAGGCCGATGATTTCCATGCCGTAGGTTTTGCCAAATACGTCGGCGTACAGCTCATTAGCGTACTTGGTTACGGCGTAGGGCGACAGAGGCTTGCCAATGCGGTCCTCCACTTTGGGTAGGGCCTTATGGTCGCCGTAGGTCGAGGATGAGGCCGCGTAAACGAAGCGCTTCACGCCGGCTTCCTTGGCGCCCACCAGCATGTTCACGAAGCCGCCCACGTTAACGTCGTTGGAGGTAATCGGGTCGTTGATAGAGCGAGGCACCGAACCCAAAGCCGCTTGGTGCAATACCACATCCACGCCCTGGCAGGCATCGATGCAGGTTTGCCGGTCCCGGATGTCGCCTTCGATGACCTGCAAGGCCGGATTGTCGGCAAACAGGTTCACGTTTTTGCGGAAGCCGTTAGAGAAGTTGTCCAGCACGCGCACCTGCTTGGCGCCGTACTTGAGCAGGTATTCTACCAGGTTGGAGCCGATAAAGCCGGCGCCGCCCGTTACCAGGAAGATCAGGTTATCGAGCGGCTGGTCGTGAAAAGGGGTATTATACATTCTGTTCAATATGCTAATGTGCTAATGTGTTTGAATGTGAGAAATGTGCTGATACTGGCCATTCAGGCGCTAGCACATCAGCACATTCAACCACACTATTCACATTACCGGTTGTACTGCTGCTGGTAGTATTGCTGGTAGGCGCCGCTGGTTACGTGCTCCAGCCACTCGGTGTTTTCCAGGTACCAGTCCACGGTCTGGGCCAGGCCCTGCTCGAAGGTCACGGAAGGCTTCCAGCCCAGCTCGTTCATGATCTTGCTCGAGTCGATGGCGTAGCGCAGGTCGTGGCCGGCCCGGTCAGTGACGTAGGTAATCAGCTTGCGGGACGTGCCCTTCTCGCGGCCGGTTTTCTCGTCGAGCACGTCGCAGAGCAAATTGATAAGCTCAATGTTCTGCCACTCGTTTACGCCGCCGATGTTGTAGGTCTCGCCCACGGTGCCCTTGTGGAACACGGCATCAATAGCGGTGGCGTGGTCTTTCACAAACAGCCAGTCGCGCACGTTTTCGCCTTTGCCATACACCGGCACGGGCTGACCGTGCTGAATGCGGTGAATAGCCAGCGGAATCAGCTTCTCGGGAAAGTGGTTGGGGCCGTAGTTGTTCGAGCAGTTGCTCAGCTTCACCGGCATGTGGTAGGTGTGGTACCAGGCCCGCACGAAGTGGTCGGAAGCGGCCTTGGAGGCCGAGTACGGCGAGCGGGGGTCGTAGGGCGTATCCTCAGTGAACATCTCGGGGCCCATTTCCAGGGAGCCGTACACTTCGTCGGTGCTCACGTGGTAGAAGGTTTTGCCTTCGTAGCCCAGCGGCTTCCACAGGTTTTTGGCCGCGTTCAGCAGGTGTACCGTGCCCAATACGTTCGTTTTCACGAAAGCCAGCGGGTCGGTGATGCTGCGGTCCACGTGCGACTCGGCGGCGAGGTGAATCACCGCGTCGGGCTCCTCGGTGGCGAAGAGGTGGTCCACGAAAGCCTGGTCGGTAATGTCGCCTTTCACCAAGCGGTAGTTGGGCTCATTCTCGATGTCGCGCAGATTTTCCAGGTTGCCGGCGTAGGTCAGCGCATCCAGGTTCAGAATCTGATACTCGGGATACTTAGTGACAAACAGGCGCACCACGTGCGACCCAATGAAGCCGGCCCCGCCGGTGATGATAATTTTCATGATCGGTAAATTGTGAAGTTTTGAGGTAGTGAAATGGTGAGACGGTGAAATAGTGAGTTTGATCTTCTAGCCACGCATATGGCGCCTACCGAACAAAAACTCACTATTTCACCAGTTCACTATTTCCCTAATGACTGCTGCCATTTCCAGGAGCTGGCCAGGGCTTCGTCCAGGGTAGCCGTAGTCTTGAAGCCTAGCTCCTGCGTGGCTTTCGTGACGTCGGCGTAGATGGCGGGCACGTCGCCGGTGCGGGGCGGGCCGATGGTGTAGTTCAGCTTCTGGCCGGTGGCACGCTCGAAAGCCTGCACCACTTCCAGCACGCTGTTGCCGCGGCCGGTACCCACGTTAAAGGTTTCCACGGCCTCGCCTTTGGCATCGAGCAGGCGCTGCACGGCCACAACATGAGCTTTGGCCAAGTCGACCACGTGCACGTAGTCGCGGATGTTGGTACCGTCGGGCGTGTCGTAGGTGTCGCCGTAGATGGTGAGCTTCTCCCGGATGCCGGCAGCCGTCTGGGTGATGAACGGCACCAGATTATTGGGCACGCCCAGGGGCAGCTCGCCAATGCGGGCCGACTCGTGAGCCCCAATCGGGTTGAAGTAGCGCAGCAGAATGGTGCGGATGGCGCCATTCGATACCGAAGCCACGTCGTTGAGGATATCCTCGCAGATTTTCTTGGTATTGCCGTAGGGCGAAGTAGCCGGTTTGGTCGGGGTTTGCTCGGTTACAGGCAGCTGGTCCGGAATGCCGTACACGGTGCACGACGAGGAGAAAACCAGGTTGGCCACACCGTAATCGGGCATTACCTTGAGCAGGGTAATGAGCGAGCCGACGTTGTTCTGATAGTATTTCAGCGGCTGCTGCACCGATTCACCCACCGCTTTGAAGGCGGCAAAGTGAATGATGCCCCGGATATCGGCTTCCTGGTCGAACACGCCGCGCAGGGCCGCCTCGTCGCCGCAGTCGATGCGGTAGCAGGGCACGGCCACGCCCAGAATATCCTTGATGCCATCCAGTACCGATTCCTGGGAGTTGCTGAAGTCGTCGATAATAATGGGCTGATACCCGGCCTCATACAGCTCAACCACCGCGTGGGAGCCAATGTAGCCCGCCCCGCCCGTCACTACGATTTTCGTTCTTGCCATCTTGGTGTGATTTAGTGATTTAGCGACTTAGCAACTTGGTGAGTTTGTTGTTCAATATCGCGCAAGTGGCGCAAGCCGAATATAAAACTCACTAATTCACTAACTCCCTGACTCACAGTTACAGGCTCCAGTACTGCAGGTCCTTCATCTTGCCCCGGTAGAGGCCTTTGATATCGACCAGCACCGGGTTTTCCGACGTAATCGACTCAAAGTACGCTTCGTCGTGGGCCAGATAGGGCTGGTGACTAACGGCCACGATTACCGCGTCGTAGTCTTTGCGAATGTCGGTTTCGGGCGTCAGACGGAAGCCGTACTCGTGGTGCAGCTCATCGGAGTCGGCGTGCGGGTCCACGATGTCCACGTTCACGGAGAAGTTCTTCAGCTCCTGAATCACGTCGGCTACCTTGGAGTTGCGGATGTCTTCCACGTTTTCCTTGAAAGTAGCGCCCATCACCAGCACGCGGCTCTTGGCCACGTCTTTGCCCTGCTTAATCATCATCTGCACCGTTTTGCGGGCGATGTAAGCTCCCATGTTGTCGTTGGTGGTGCGGCCGCTTAAAATAACTTTCGCGTCGTAGCCCAGTTCCTTGGCCTTGTAGGTCAGGTAGTAAGGGTCCACGCCGATGCAGTGGCCGCCTACCAGGCCGGGCGAGAACTTCAGGAAGTTCCACTTCGTGCCGGCCGCTTCGAGCACTTCGTAGGTGTTGATGCTCATGCGGTCGAAAATCATCGACAGCTCGTTCATCAGGGCAATGTTGACGTCGCGCTGGGTGTTTTCGATGATCTTGGCGGCCTCGGCCACCTTGATGCTGCTGGCACGGTGCACGCCGGCCTTCACCACCAGCTCGTAGAGCTTGGCAATAACGTCGAGCGACTCAGCGTCGCAGCCGCTTACCACCTTCACGATGCTGGTCAGGGTGTGCTCCTTGTCGCCGGGATTGATGCGCTCGGGCGAATAGCCCACTTTGAAGTCACCGTTGGCGAAGCTCAGGCCCGAAAGCTTTTCCATTACCGGAATGCAGTCTTCCTCGGTGCAGCCGGGGTACACGGTGCTTTCAAACACCACGTAGTCGCCTTTTTTGAGCACTTTGCCCACGCTGCTCGAAGCGCCCAGCAGGGGCTTCAGGTCGGGCATGGCGTGCTCGTCGATGGGCGTGGGCACGGCCACGATGAAGAAGGTAGCTTCCCGCAGTACTTCCAGCGAATCGGTAAAGGTGATGTCGCAGCCGTCGAAGTCTTTGGCCTCCAGCTCGCCGCTGGGGTCAATGTTGTTGCGCATCAAATCAACGCGGGCGGCGTTGATGTCGAAGCCGATAACACTGAGCTTGCGGGCAAATTCAAGGGCGATGGGAAGGCCCACGTAGCCGAGGCCGATGACGGCCAGTTTGGTCTGTTTCTGGAGGAGTTGCTCGTACACGTTGCGAAATTCAGAGTTAGCGGATGCTAATACGGGAAACCTGATGATTGGTAAGCAAATATTCTTCGCCGCTTTCGGGGCAGGTGGCGTGGCCGGCCGCATCAAACTGCAGCCGATGCCCGAAGGCACTCATCCAGCCGTGCTGCCGCGCCGGATTGCCGTACACTAGCGCATACGGCGGCACGTCCCGAGTGACTACCGAGCCGGCCCCGACGAAGGCATATTCGCCCAGCCGGACCCCGCACACGATAGTGCTGTTGGCCCCAATGCTGACGCCCTTTTCCAGCACCGTGGTTTGGTACTGGCCGCGGCGCACCACGGCGCTGCGCGGGTTGCGCACGTTGGTAAACACCACGGACGGGCCCAAGAAGACGTCGTCGGCGCACTCTACGCCGGTGTAGAGGCTCACGTTGTTTTGCACCTTCACGTTGCGGCCCAGCTTCACGCCGTCGGCTATCATAACGTTCTGGCCAATGCTGCACTTTTCACCCAGCTCGCAGCCGGGCATCAGGTGGGCAAAATGCCAGATACGGCACCCGGCCCCAATGCGGCAGCCTTCGTCGAGGACGGCGGTAGGGTGCGCAAAGTAGGCGGGAGCATCCGGCACAGAGGAGAAGCTTGGGTTCGGGTCAGCAGTTTTTGAGCCCGCAAAGGTAGGGCTTTTCGAAGGTTTGTCCGTTAAGAAGCCGAGAAGTTTAGCGGCCCGCCTCCCGCACGCGGTTTGGTAGTGAGAACTTTACCCCTTTTTAGAGGCCCGCACCATCCGGTCTTTGCCGAAAATATCCTGGCGCGGCTCAACACTAGCGTAGCCCTGCCGACCTAGCATTTCGACCAGCTCGGCCGCATACTGCTCATTGATTTCGAAGTAGAGCGCGCCGCCGGGCCGCAGCCAGCGCTGCCCCAGCGCCCCAATGCGCCGGTAGAACAGCAGCGGGTCGTGGTCGGGCACAAACAGGGCGGTGGCCGGCTCGAAGCCCAGCACGTTGCGCCGCATCAGGGGCCGCTCGTTTTCCAGCACGTAGGGCGGGTTGCTGACCAGCACGGCCACTGAGCCCGGCTCTATCCCATCCGGTTCCTGGGTTAAAATATCAGCCTGCACAAACTCCACCGGGCTCTGGTAGCGGGCCGCGTTGCGCCGGGCCACGTCCAGCGCCGGCGCCGAGATATCCACACCCACCATGCGCCGGGGCTGCAGGGCCTGTTGCAGGGCAATGGGAATGCAGCCGCTGCCGGTGCCAATATCGACGATGGTTAGCTCGGCCCGCCCCCGTTGCTCTTGGATGATGAGGGCTACCAGCTCCTCGGTTTCGGGCCGGGGAATGAGTGTGGCGGGCGTCACCTCCAGCTCCAGGCCGGCAAAGTGAGCCACGCCCAGCACGTACTGCACCGGCTCGTGCAGCAGCAGCCGCGCCTGAATCTGAGCGACTTGAGCATCTACCTGGGCCGGCACTTCTTCGGCGCTGCGCATCCGGCGCTGCAAGGGTGAAAGCTGCAGCAGGTGCTCTACCACGATGCTGGCTATGCTGTCGGCCTCCGAAACCGGGTAAACGGCGTGCAGGGCGGTGGCAAGCTCGGTGGTCAGCTGGCGAATGGTGGGCATAGGCAAAACGGCTTCGATGAAGCCCGGCGGGTAGCGCGGCTCGGGTGCAAGTGCGTACCTTCGGGGACTGCAAAGCTACGCTCTAACCCACCATGACCGACTTTGACACCTTAATGATGCTCCGCGCGCTGGAACTGGCCCGCCTGGGCACCGGCTACGCCCGCCCCAACCCTTTGGTCGGCTGCGTGGTCACGCACGAGGGCCGCATTATCGGGGAAGGCTGGCACCGGCAGTACGGCGGCCCCCACGCCGAGGTAAACGCCCTGGCCTCGGTGGCCGACCAGCGCCTGCTCACGCAAAGCCGCGTGTACGTGACGCTGGAACCCTGCTCTCACTTCGGCAAAACCCCACCCTGCGCCGATTTGCTTATTGCCAAGGGCGTGAAGGAAGTAGTTGTGTGCAACCTCGACCCCAACCCGCTGGTGGCCGGCCGAGGGCTGGAAAAGCTGCGGGCGGCGGGTATCCACGTCGAAACCGGGGTGCTGGAAGCCGAGGGCCGCTGGCTGAACCGCCGCTTTTTCACGTTTCAGGAAAAGCAGCGGCCTTATGTAGTGTTGAAGTGGGCTGAAACGGCCGACGGCTACCTAGCCGGGCCCTATTTCCAGCCGGTGCGCATTAGCGGGCCGCTGGCTCAGGCGGCGGTGCACCAGTGGCGCACCGAGGAGCAGGCCATTCTTGTCGGTACCCGCACGGCGCTGCACGACAACCCACGGCTAAATGCGCGTGAATGGCCGGGACAAAATCCCATCCGCGTGGTTATCGACAAAAACCTGAGCTTGCCGCCCACTCATCATTTATTCGACGGGCAGCAGCCTACGCTGGTGTACACCTACCGGGAGCGGCCGACCAAGGAAAACCTGGGCTACATCACGCTTTCGGAGGCCGATGACCTGTTTCCGCAGCTGTTTGCCAACCTCTACCAGCGCCAGGTGCAGTCAGTGCTGGTGGAAGGTGGGCCCACGGTGCTCAGCTCTTTGCTGCGCGACGGGCTCTGGGACGAAATGCGGATTCTGCGCAGCCGCAAAACCCTGGGGGGTGGCATAGCAGCACCCAAACACGGCCTGTCGGGCCTGCACGAGCAGTTCTCGCTCGGTGAAGACGACGTATTCATTTACCACAACCGGTGAAGTGGTGATTTAGCAACTCAGTGAGTTGTTTGGGCGACGCAATTTTATGCCAGCGGAACATCTAACGTCTTTTTCCCATTTCATCTGTTTTACCCCTACCACTCCGCGCCAGTTGAGCGAAAAACTCACTAAGTCGCTAAATCACTAAATCACCACTGTATGGCTGAAGAACTCATCCTTGATACCACGCTCACCAAAACCGAAAAATACCGTCAGCTATTACCCCAGATTGAAGCCCTGACCACCGGGGAGCCGGATCTGGTAGCCAACCTGGCCAACACCGCCGCCGCGCTGCGCCAGGCATTTGGCTTCTTCTGGGTCGGCTTCTACCTGGTCAAAAACGACGAACTGGTGCTGGGCCCGTTCCAGGGTCCTATTGCCTGCACCCGCATCCGGCACGGTAAAGGCGTGTGCGGCAGTAGCTGGGCCCAGGCCCAAACCCTACTCGTGCCCGACGTAGAGCAGTTTCCCGGTCACATTGCCTGCAGCTCGGAGTCGAAGTCGGAAATTGTGGTGCCGATTCTCAAAGACGGCCAGGTGGTAGCCGTGCTCGACGTGGACAGCGACCAGCTCAACGACTTCGACCAGGACGACCAGGTGGCCCTGGAGCAGCTGATGCAGCAAGCAGCCCGCTGGTTTTAGGTAGGTAAAGCTTATAATACAAAAAGGCCCGCAGCATAATGCCGCGGGCCTTTTTGTTGCTTCGGAAAGAAGAAAGCTTAGTTGCCGAACAAGGAAGGCTGAGTACTTTTCAGCTGGGCAATAACGGTCTGGCCGCCTTTCACCTTCTCCCCGATCTGCACTTTCACCTCGGTATCGATGGGCACGAATAGGTCGACGCGGGAGCCAAACTTGATGAAGCCGAACTCCTCGCCCTGGCTTACTTCGTCGCCCTCGTTAACATACCACACAATGCGGCGGGCCATGGCCCCGGCAATCTGGCGGAACAGGACCATGGGCCCGGCTTCCGACTGCACCACCACGGTGGTCCGCTCGTTTTTGGTGCTGCTTTTGGGGTGCCAGGCCACTAGGTAGTTGCCGGGATGGTACTTGAAGTAGCGCACGATGCCCGAAATCGGGTTGCGGGTAATGTGCACGTTAATCGGCGACATGAAGATGCTGATCTGCTTGCGCATGTCGTCAAAGTACTCCGGCTCGTGCACGTCCTCAATTACGACCACTTTGCCGTCGGCGGGGGCAATGAGCAGATCTTCGTGGGTAAGCAGATTGCGGAACGGGCTGCGGAAGAACTGCAGCAGCAGCAGAAACGCAATGACAGAGGCCCCGACAAAAATGCGGTTGAAAGTGACGGCGTCAGCATTGAACTGAAACAGCAGCAGGTTGATGGCCAACAGCGCCAGCAACGTGAAGAAAAGTATGCGTCGTCCTTCTTTGTGAATCTTCATAAATCGCAGATTAGCGCTGAGTAACGAATCGATTTTCGCTGATTCAAGCGCTTATTCAGAAACGGGTACCGGCCAACTGTTGAGTTGGGGCAAGTTTTAGTCCTTACGTGTCAAACTACACAAAGATAGCCCGAGCCTGCCGGCCCGGGCTATCCGAAAGCAAATATAGCCGCTTTGCGGTAGTGAATTAGCGACTTAGTGATTTAGTGAGTTTATCGTTCCGCTTGCACCAATTGCGCAGTATTGAACATCAAACTCACTAAATCACTAAGTCGCTAATTCACTTCTTTAGAAGCCGCCGCGGAACTTGTAGGTCTGGGCTACTTTGTCGATAGCTACCACGTAGGCCGCGATGCGCATGGGCACCTTGTACTTCTGCGACGTGGCATACACTTTCTCGAAGGCGTCGGTCATGATGCGCTCGGCGCGCTCAATTACCATGTCCTCGCTCCACTTGTAGCCCAGGCGGTTCTGTACCCACTCGAAGTAGGAAACCGTCACGCCGCCGGAGTTGGCCAGAATGTCGGGCACCACCATGATACCTTTCTCATTGATGATCGGGTCGGCGGAGGCCGAGGTGGGGCCGTTGGCGCCTTCCACAATCAGCTTGGCTTTGATATCGTGGGCGTTGTGCTCGGTAATAACGTCTTCCACGGCGGCGGGCACCAGCACGTCCACATCGGCGAGCAGCAGCTCATCGGCGTTCATGAGGGTGGCACCGGTGTAGCCTTCGAGGCGGCCGTTGTGCACGTTTTTGTAGGCAATGGCTTCGTCGATGTTGATGCCGTTGTCGTTCCAATAAGCACCGCTAATATCCGATACGCCCTTGATTTTCACGCCTTTCTCCGCCAGCAGCTTCGCGGCCCAGGAGCCTACGTTGCCGAAGCCCTGTACCACGGCCGACGACTCTTCGGGCTTCATGCCCAGCTTGGCCATAGCAGCCAGCGCCGATACCATTACGCCGCGGCCGGTAGCCTCAGTGCGGCCCAAAGAGCCCCCCATTACCAGCGGCTTGCCGGTAACCACAGCGGGTGAGGTAGCACCCACCGTCTTGGAGAATTCGTCCATCAGCCAAGCCATTTCCCGGGGGCCGGTGCCCATGTCGGGAGCTGGAATGTCGCGGTCGGGGCCGAATACGTCCTTCAGGGCCAGGGTGTAGCCGCGGGTCAGGCGCTCCAGCTCACCGGGGCTCATGGTAGTCGGGTCGCAGATGATACCGCCTTTGGCACCGCCATAAGGGATGTCAACTACGGCGCACTTCCACGTCATCCAGGCCGCCAGGGCCTTTACTTCGTCGATGTGCACGTTCACGTCGTAGCGGATACCGCCTTTCGAGGGACCCAGAATGGTGTTGTGCACCACGCGGTAGCCTTCGAAGACGCGCACCTTGCCGTTGTCCATCGTCACGGGGATGTTGACGATAACCTGCTTGTCGGGCGCTTTGAGAACGTTATACGTTGAATCGTCGAGCCCTAAGATCTCCGCCGCGATGTTGAAGCGCGACATCATTGATTCCAGGGGATTTTCACGGTCCACGATTGGGGCCGGCTCTTTGTACACCGTGGTGGCAGCCATACGGGAAGAGGTAAGTTGAAGTGGGTGGGTAATGAAAAAGCGGGGCTTAGCGGTGGGAAGCCGGGGCCAGACGCCTGAATTGAGGGGCCAAAGGTAGTAGATTATGCCATACGCAGGAAAGCACAGCGGGGTGCGTCTTTCTTAGCCACAGCCCCATAGCGGCCTCACTAAGTTCCTCAGAACAGTTTTGACACGACAGAAGAGGATTGAAGAAGCCCCAGAGCAGTTTTGACACGCCGAAACTGCTCTGAGGCTTCTTACATGCGGAAAAGGCATAGGGGGAGTTCTCCAATACCATGTTGGCACGCCGAAAGGCATTTTGAGAACTCCCCAACCCTGTTTTATCTGGTGGAAAGGCGTTTGGAGGGTGTGGGGATGCCTACTTGCGCCTTCTCATTGGGCAAAGTGAAACTGCGCAACCCCATAATATCAGCAATGATTGCGACGCGACTATGCGTCGCAACGTCGTTCGTTAGCCGAAAAGCAGCTGCAACAGGGCCAGCACGGGCAGGATGAACAGGAAGGCATCGAACCGGTCGAGCAGGCCGCCGTGGCCGGGCATGATGGTGCCAGAGTCCTTGATGTCGACGCTGCGCTTGAGCATGGATTCGGCCAGGTCGCCGAGGGGGCCGAAGAGGGCCACGGTGCCGGCGGCCACGAGGCGGTAGGTCAGGGACAAATCCGTGAGCCAGAAGCCCAGGACCCAGCCCATGACCAGCGTGAGCAGGAAGCCGCCGATGGCGCCTTCCCAGGTTTTGCCGGGCGAAATCTTAGGCGCCAGCTTGTGCTTGCCAAAGGTTTTGCCGGCCGCGTAAGCCCCGATATCGGAGCACCAGACCAGAAATAGCAGGGCTACGATGCGGCGGTAGTCGTAGCCGTTGTCGCCACTGAAGGCCACCACATTGAGCAGGCTCATGGGCAGGCTCACGTAGAGCAGGCCCAGCAGAGCTACCCCCACGTTGGAGAAGGGCGAGAAATCCTGGTTTTCGCGGGGCCAGGCAGTCATTTCCCGCAAAATAAGAATAACAGGCAGCAGCATAACGATACCCAGCACCGCAAGGCCGGCAGAGCGCGCTACGTCACTTCCTGGAAAGTCCAACCTCAGATACGAGGCGCTCCTATGATTTGCAGCCACTACCGTAAATACAGCAGCAAAAACGAGTAAGCTGATGCTGATACCAAGTATAGCTGCCGGCTTGTAGCCTGCCCCCTGCATCATCCTATAGAACTCATGCAGCATCTTGGCCTGTACCAGGGCAAAGAAAATAGCAAACGACCAAGCGCCGTACCATACGGAACCGAGCAGCAGCACGGCTCCGATGACGCCGAAAAGGACGCGCTGGGCCAGGTTGGACATGGGCTTTTTACCGTCGGCAGGAGCAGCTGCGGGGGCAGTAGTAGCGGGCGAGGGGGAGGGCTCTGACAACGGGAATCGGAATTCGGGAACGGAGAATAAGAACGGGGCGGAAGCTACCGGGCTTCGGCGCCCTTACTGCCGAGCGTACGGGTTTCGGTGGGCGCGGTTTCGGGCAAGACGACGGCCACACCCGCGGCACTGAGCGTGTGCATTTCGGCGGGGGCAGCCTGCTCACGCTGCTTAAGGAAATACAGGATGGCGGCGGTGAACAAGAGGGAGAGCAGCACCAGGTACCAGGGCATGCTCTCAGTAGAATCGGGGTTGAAGCCGGGGTCGGTCCACTGGCTTTGCTGCACGTACAGCAGCACCAGCTGAAAGGCGTTATGGGTGAAGTGCGCGGCAATGGGCACCAGAATGTTACCGCTCCACTCGTAGAGGTAGCCCAGAATCAGGCCCAGCACAAAGCGCGGCACGAAGCCTAGGAACTGGGTGTGCACAGCGCTGAAAATGGCCGCGGCAATGAATATGCCGACGTGGCGCGACTTAAACCAGGCCACCAGATTGCGCTGCATTACTCCCCGGAAAAACAGCTCTTCGCTGACGGCCGCCACCACGGCAATGACCAGTAGCGCGACGCCAAAGCGGCCCGGCGAGTTGAACCGGGTCAGGAAGGCCGTCATTTTTTTCAGCTCCTCCTCTTTTTCCAGCGCCCAGGCTTCAAAATTAGTCAGCCAGGAAACGTCTTTCCAAGCTTCCGGCACGTGGGCGTGGGAATTCCACTCAATCAGGTAAGACATAGCGGGCAAACTCAGTAACATGATAGCGGCGGCGGCCACATACCACACCGGCGAAACCGAGCGGCGCGCCATAAAATACTCCCGCCACGAGTGGCCCGTGAGCCATACCAAGGCCAGCGCTGCGCCAGCCAGTCCGATGAGCAGCGTGAGGCCCTGGTTGAGCATAATCGCGCCCCAGCTGTTGGGATTATTCTGCGGATTGCGGGCCACTTCGCCCATTTCGACCAGGCCTACTCCAAAGAACAGCTTGGTGAAAACAGTGGCAATGAAGGCCCCCACGCTCAGGGACGCCAGCGCCAGCCCGATAAGCAGCAGTAGGCTCACAAAAGGGTGCAAACGGCTGGACACGAAACCTTTCATAGGGGGCAGGCGGTTACGGAAACTTGGAAGAGTCGTAAATTTGCGCAAATTCCTGTAATAGCCTTCCCCTGTGGTACACATCCGCGACCTTGCCCTGCCCGATTTCCCGTTGCTCCTGGCTCCTATGGAGGACGTTTCCGATCCGCCGTTCCGGGCCGTATGCAAAGCCAATGGGGCCGATTTGATGTACACCGAGTTTATTTCCTCGGAAGGCCTGATCCGGGACGCGGCCAAAAGCCGCAAGAAGCTCGACGTGTTCGACTACGAGCGACCCATCGGTATCCAGCTCTTCGGCTCCGACGTGGACACCATGGGCGAGTGTGCCCGCATCAGCACCCTGGCCGGCCCCGACCTGATTGATATCAACTACGGCTGCCCGGTAAAGCAGGTGGCCTGCCGGGGCGCGGGCGCGGCCCTGCTGCGCGACATTCCCAAGATGGTGGAAATGACCTCGGCCGTGGTGAAAGCCACGCACCTGCCCGTGACGGTGAAAACCCGTCTGGGCTGGGACGAGAATACGCTGAACGTGGAAGAAGTAGCTGAGCGGTTGCAGGACATTGGTATTGCAGCCCTCACCGTACATGGCCGCACCCGCGTGCAGATGTACAAGGGCGACGCCGACTGGCGTCTGATTGCTAAAATCAAGGAGAACCCGCGCATCAAAATCCCGATTTTCGGCAACGGTGACATCGACTCGCCCGAAAAAGCGGTGGAGTACAAAAACCGCTACGGCGTCGATGGCATCATGATTGGCCGGGCCAGCATCGGCTACCCCTGGATTTTCCGCGAAATCAAGCACTTCGTGGCTACCGGCGAAAAGCTGGCTCCGCCTACAGTGGAGGAGCGCGTGGCCATGTGCCGCATGCACTTCGAGAAAAGCATCGAGTGGAAGGGGGAGCGGTCCGGCATTCTGGAAATGCGCCGCCATTATGCCCACTACTTCCGGGGTCTGGAAGGAGCCAAGCAGTGGCGCATGCGCTTGGTCGAAACCTATTCCGTGGCCGAAGTACAGGCTATTCTGGAGGAAATCACCGCCGCCGAGCCGGTGCTGGTAGGGTAATTCCTCCAGTCCTATTTTGAACGTCATGCTGAGCTTGCCGAAGCAACTCTCCCCCAGGAGTAACTAATTCTGGTTTTGGCGGGAGAGATGCTTCGACAAGCTCAGCATGACGTTCTTTTCTTCGATTTCTCTTTCCGCTTTCCCCACCCCGCATGTCGCCCACCCCTACCGCCCCGGCCGTTTCTACGGCGCCCGAAACCACCCCGGTAGCCTCGCCCCCGCCCCACCGCACGCCGGCTTCGGCCTGGGTGCTACTCATCACGCTGGCAACTATCTGGGGCACGTCGTTTATTCTGATGAAGAAAGGGCTGGTGGTGTTTTCGGCTATGGAGCTGGGGGCCACGCGCGTGACGGTAGCGGCCCTGCTGCTGCTGCCCTTTGCCCTGAAGCACCTGCCGCAGCTGGAGCGCAGCCGCGTGAAGTGGCTGGTGCTCAGCGGCGTGGTCGGCACGCTTATTCCGGCGTTTCTCTTTGCCTACGCCGAAACCAAGCTGGCCTCAGGCCTGGCCGGGGTGCTCAATGCCCTGACGGCCGTCTTTACGCTGGTGGTCGGGGCGCTGTTTTTTGGGCAGAAGCTTACGCCGCTGCGGGTACTGGGCATCGTGCTGGGCCTGGTGGGCACGGTGGTGCTGATGCTGCTGGGCGGCAACGGCGGCGAGGCTACGCCCACCGGCGAGGGCAATGCCTGGTACGGCCTCTACATCGTGCTGGCCACGGCAGGCTACGGGGTGAGCGTCAACGTTATCAAGAACCGGCTGCACGGCATTCCGCCCCTGGCCGTCACGGGGTTGCTACTGCTTTACATCGGGGGGCCGGCGTTGGTGTACCTGCTCGTGGGCACCGATTTTATCCACAAGCTGCAAACCGTGCCGGGCGCCTGGAAAGCCTTTGGCTACATTGTGCTGCTGGCCACCATGAGTACGGCCGTGGCCATGGTGCTCTTCAACAAGCTGATTCAACAGTCGACAGCGCTGTTTGCGGCTTCCAACACCTACCTAGTGCCTATTATGGCCCTCACCTGGGGCGTGCTCGACGGGGAGGCCTTCAACCTGTGGCACCTGCTGGGCATGGTCATCATCCTGATCAGCGTGGCCATTATTCACCGGGCCAAGTAAGCGCCCGGCCGAGACGAATATGCCCTGCCCATGCAACCCTGGTGGTAGGCGGCGGGCTCTGTTCAGTGATGTCAAGGCCGACCATTCGGCTCGGCGACTTCTATTCTAACCTTATCCCAGCATTCGAGCTATGCAAAAAGCAGCACTACTCCTGGTGGCCCTGGTAGCGGCGGCCTCCGGCGCCACGGCCCAAACCACGTATCGTATCGGCGTCCGGGTGGGCGGCAATCTGGCGGCAACTTCCACCGAGGGCTCCACGGCGCAAGCCGTTCCCAACGCCAGCAGCTGGTACGAGAAGGCGCCGATTTTTACCGGACAGGCCGGCCTTGTGCTGGAGGTAGCCCGCGGCAACTTCGCCTTCCAGCCCGCGCTGCTGTTTTCGCAAAAAGGCACCAAAATCAAGGGCGGCAGCACAGTCAGAGACCCGGAAACCGGTTACGAGTTCCGCCGGGAAGGCCAGACCACTGCCCGCTACAACTGGCTGGAGATGCCCCTGAATTTCGTGTATACCTTGCCGGGTAACACCGGCCTGCAGGTTTTTGCCGGGCCTTACGTAGCGGTGGGCGTTGGGGGTAGCGCCAAAACAACCATTAACAACACCACCACCGACCCCGGCGCGACGACAGTGCCCGTAACCCGCTACACGTCTACCATTGCCTACGCCTCCGGGGAAGCCAACTCCACCGCCATTTCTATCCGTGACTTTCACTCGCGCCGCTTCGACACGGGCTTCAACGTGGGAGTGGGCTACCGCCGCGGCCCCGTGCAGCTGCAGGCCGGCTACGGCATCGGCTTGGTGAACCTCTACTACAGCAAGGCCGGGGGCAACACCGACCAGAGTGGCTACAACCGGGTAGCCCAGCTAACGGGCACGTACTTTCTCAAATAGGCCGAACGCCGAGCCGCCCGCTCAAAGAGCCGCACCCAACCCAAACTGCACCCAGGCGTGGGAGCGGCTGCCTCGGAATTCGGGCGTAATCCAGACGGCAGACGTGCGGAAGCTCAGGCCGCCGTACGCGGCTACGATGCTGGCCGTGCCCTGGGCCACCACTCTTTTCACGGCGGAAGCCGGCAGCGTATAGGGGCTGGCGCGGTTGAGGAGCCCGCCCTGCAGCGTGGCATTATAGCCCACAAGGCGGGCGTCGGCCTGGCCGGTAGCATACAACTGAAACTGCTGCAGCCCCGCTTTTTGTGGCTGAGAAACCAGGCCCAGGTTGCGGAAATACGGATTCATTTTGCCCAGGCGCAGCAGCAGCCCGCCCCCAGCGAAGGTGTTGAGCGTGCCGATAGAAGCCTGGCCCTGCCCAATCAGCTCGGCTACGTTTGCGAGGCTCATCAGCTGCTGCTCCAGCTTCACTTCGTAGCCCAGCACCAGGTCGTTGCGAATCTGGTAGTCCCAGCCGCGGGGCGTGGGGGCGTCGAGCAGCTCGTGCACCTTGGTCTGGAACCCCTTGGCCCCAGCGGCCGGCCCGATGAAGCCGAGGTTCAGGCCCGAGGTCAGGCGGCGGTGGCGGGCGGCGCTGGTCGAAATCCGGTAGAGGGAGGCGTAGATGTAGGACGCATAGGGCCGGTCGCCGCGCCGGATGGTGTCGTCCTGGATGCGCAGGGGCGTGAAGCCGTCGTAGAACAGCTGCACGCCGTAGTGCTGCGCGCCGCCGGGCAGGGCGGGCAGCAGGATTTTGCGGGTTGGCAGCTTACTGAACGCCGGCAGCACTACGTTCAGCGTCATGCCCTGGGTGAAGTAGTAGTCGGTGCGGAAAAAGGCGTCGTTGGCGAAGGTGTAGCTGATGAGCTGGTCGGGGCTGATGCTGTCGGCGCTTTGGGCAGCGGCGCGGCTGCTCCTCAGCAGGGTCAGTAGCAGAAAAACGACCAGAACGAGGCGGTGCATAGGTTAATGGGGTTATTTCGTCTGGCATTTTGCAGCCTGCGTGGGCACAGGATGGCAGAGCATCCCGCCAAGCTCCTACTTAGAACCCGGCGCCGCGTAGCAATACGGCCAGTTGAGCCAGCGGCCGGTTTTGCCGCTACGGGCAGCATTGCCCACCACGTAAGCCACCAGACGGGGCAGCTCGGCGGCATCATGTACGGCGTAGTCGTAGCTGCCGGTTTGCCAGAAGTCAGCTTCGGCGGGCAGTAGGGCCCGTACCACGCGGCGGCATTGCGCGGCGGTGCGCTGGTGCAGCAGCTGCAGGGCTTTGTGGCAGGAAACGCCGCTCCCGACCGGCAAATGCAGTACCGCATGCACGTGGTTGGGCAGCAGTGCGAAGCACAGCACCCGAAACCCCAGCTCCTCCAGCAACAGCAGCTCCCCGGCCACGATGTCGGCTATTTTCTCTTTTTCCAGGAACGTCGGCCCCACGGTAGCGGCATCCAGCAGCTTATCAAAGCCCGCGAAAAACACCTTCTCGGCCCGGTGGTGCGCGGCGCGAAATGCGGCGGCATCGGGCAGCGCGCGGGCCTCATTCTGGGCCTGCTGCCGCTGCTGGTGTAGCTCCCGAAACGCCCGCGCCGGCACCGAGCCCGCCAGCCGAAACGTAACAAACAGGGTTTCACCGGCCGCTAGCAGCTGAGCAGAGTCCATATTCGGGAGTAGCATGAGCGTTTAGCCAATAGGCTGCAGCACGCCGTTGGTTTCGAGCAGCGTCCCGTTGTCCACTAGGCGCTGCACGGCCGTGTCTATCTGCTGGCGCATTTCCTCGCTGGGGCGCGCAAAGCCCAGCAGGCGTGCCGTGGGCAGCACCACCGCCGCCCGGCCGAGGGCAAAGCTGTGTTGCACGATGGTGACGATGGCCTTTGCCAGCTCCTCGGGCGCCACGAAGCTCAGCTTGCGCGACACGGCCGGCAGGGCGCTCCGGTCGCGCAGGGGCACGGCGGCCGCAGTCATGGTCGGCGTCCAGAGAAACTCGCCCTCCTGCCGGATGTGGCGCAGGTTTACGGCCAGCCGCACGGCCGCCGCCACGCTGCTCCTAATGCGAGAGCCCACCTGCGTAGCGCCCGTGGCCTGAGCCATGCGGCGCGTGGCCTCATCCAGGTGTACCGGGCTTTCCACGGCCACAATCTGCGTCAGCCAACCCGCCAGGCGCCCCATCGGGTGCTGATGTACTTCCAGCTGCCTAGCCGCGGCGGGCAGCTGAGCCAGTTGGTAGGGCGCGGCCAGTGGGGCCGGGCCCGTGGGGGCTTCTTCCCGCGTTATGCCGGTTGGTGCTTCCTCAATGGCCACCAGCTCTTCCTCAGGCTCATCCTCCTGGTCGAGGGCGGCCAGGCGGCGGGCTTCCTCGATGGCCAGCACCACCCGCTCGGTTTCACGCGCTGGGTCCCGAAACCAGTCGGTGCTCCAGATGCGGTGCAGCGTCCAGCCCACGTTTTCGAGCACCTGCTGACGCAGCCGGTCCCGGTCGCGGGCCGAGCGGGCGCTGTGGTACATGGCCCCGTCGCACTCAATACCGAGGATGTAGCGGCCCGGCTGGTCGGGGTCGACGACGGCCAGATCGATGTAGAAGCCCTGGGAGCCGATCTGGGGGCGCACCACGTAGCCGCGGGCGGTGAGGGCGCGGTGCACGGCCTCCTCAAACGGCGACTCCATGGCCCGGCCGGTTTCCGCGTTATGGTTGAGGCGGCCGTGCTGGGCAAATTCCAGAAACGTTTTCAGCGCCGCCACACCCTTGGCCTTGGCCCGGCTCAAATCGAGGTCGTCGGCTGTGAGGTTGGTGAAGACTTCGCAGCGCTGCTTGGCGCGGGTAATCAGCACGTTGAGGCGCCGCTCGCCGCCTTCACCGTTCAGCGGGCCGAAGCTCATGCTCAGGTAGCCCTCCTGGGTGCGGCCGTAGCCAATGCTGATCAGAATCACGTCCCGCTCGTCGCCCTGCACGTTTTCCAGGTTTTTCACGAAGAAAGGCTCGTGGGCGTGGCGGTTGAAAAACGCTTCGGTTTCGGGGTGCTGCCGGCGCAATTTTTCCAGCGCGTCCTGAATGGCCTGGCGCTGGACCGTGCTGAAGGCCACCACGCCCAGGGTAAGCTTCGGCGTGGTACGGGCGTGGTGCAATACGGCTTCGGCCACGGCGGCGGCTTCCAGCGGATTGGTGCGCGTGGTGCCCCGCTCGTAGTGGGTGGCGGGCAAATGGTGGTAGACCAGGCCCAGCTGCCCCTGCCCGCCAGGACTCGGGAAAATCACCAGCTTGTCGTCGTAGAACAGGTGGTTGGAAGCGGCAATCAGCGACTGGTGGAGGCTGCGGTAGTGCCAGCGCAGCATCCGCTCGGGCATCTGCCGGGCCTTGCACAGCTCCAGAATACTTTGAATATCGGCCGTCACGTTTTCCTCGTCGGCCTCTTCCCCCGCCCCGGTCAGTGAATCGAAGAACGAGGTGGGCGGCAGCTGCTTCGAGTCGCCGACTACTACCAGCTGCCGGCCGCGGGCAATGGCTCCCAGCGCATCCACTGGCTTCACCTGCGAGGCTTCGTCGAACACGACCAGGTCGAAGTCCACGGCCCCCGGCGGCAGGTAGCTGGCCACCGACAGCGGCGACATCATAAACACCGGCTTGATGGCCTGCACGGCGCGGCCGGCCTGCTGCATGAGCTTGCGCAGGGGCAAATGGCGGGTTTTCTTGGCAAACTCGTTCTTGAGCAGCAGCATTTGCCCGCTGGCCTGCTGGTGAGGCAGCTGGTTGAAGTGCTGTTGCATAGCCCGCACCCGGTTGTGGTAGAGCGAGTCTTCGTCGGCTTCGCGGAAGCGGGCGGCAGTTTCCTCGTGGCTGGCCCGCTCAAACTGGCGGAGCGCCGGATGCTGGGCGTAGGCCTGCTTCTGCAGATACTCCAGCCAGGTCTGGCGCACGGCGGCTACCAGGTGTTGGGCGGCCGGCTCCCAGGTTTCTGCCAATATCAGCAGCTCGGACAGGTTGTCGGCGGCTACGCCCGCGGCCACGTTGTTCCACTCGGTCGTCAGGCGCAGGGCGGGCACGTCGGCCAGCCAGGCGCTCAAGGTGTGCTGTTGCGCTTCGAACAACTGAAACTCCATTCGGCCTGCCGGCCCAAACCGGCGGGGCTCATTGAGCAGCAGGGCCCCAGCCACCGCCCGCGTGGCGGCGCGGTGACCCGCCAGAGCGGTTTCCAGAGCTATCAGCGGAGAGGTAATTTCCGCCGGGTTTGGGGATTCACTCAGGTAGTGCAGCAACTCGGCGGGCAACTGGCGCTGGGCTATGCGCTGGTGAGTAAGCATCAGGAAGTCGGCCGTTTTGCGCACAGCAGTCCAGTCGGAGCGCAGGCCTTGCCAAGCTGGGCCGAACAGCTTCCCGGCCCAGAACTCAGCTTCCTGCACCGCCTGCGCGTGGCGGCTGGCTTCGTGAATGGCATCAATGACGGGCAGCACTGCGGCGGCTTCCTCGGGCAATGGACCGCGCCACAGGCTTTGCAGCCGTTTTTTGGCTTGCCGGTAGTCGCCCTTGAGGAATTTCCACCACTTGTCGCCGTAGGAAAGCAGGGCCGCCCGCTCCGGCAGCAGGGTTTGATTCCAGGCCTCGGGCAGCAGTATGGCATCATACTGCTGGTGCAGCGCCGCGTAGCTGATTCCCGCCTGTAGCAGCTCTCCTGTTCTGCCCGCCTGCGTCGTCCAGGCCGAATCCGCGACGGCCATTCCGGCTAGCGGTGGGGCCAACTGGGCGTGGCGGGCGGCAGGCAACAAAGCTTCGGCGGCCGTGCGCTCCGTGGGCACGGGCACGCCTAGCAGCTGGGCCAGCACCTCGGCGGCCACTTGCAGCGCGGCTACGGCCTCCTGAGCCTCGCGCAGCCGCAGCGTCAGGGCTTCCTGGTCGGCGGGCAGCAGCACCGTCAGCTCACTGCCCCAGAACAGCAGGCTTTTCGGCTTCCCGATTTTCTGCAGCGTAGCCTGCAAGCGGGCGGCCTGACTTTCGGCGTGGGCGGCATCGGCATCGGTCCAGTCGGCGAGAGTGGTGAAGGCCAGGCGCGGCAGCTCCACCGGGCCACGCTCTTCGTTCAGGCGCAGCAGCTCGCCTACCACCTGCTGTACGGTGCGGCGGCTGCGGCCAACAGGTGCGTTGACGGCTAACGCGTAGTTGTTCAGGGCGGTGCGGTAGCGGGGCAGCTGGGCCATCTGGTCGGCCACGGTGGCATCTACGGCGGGGCGGCCCAGGCCCAGGGTGTGGCGTAGCTCGTCGTGCAGGGCCTTTTTGTTGGCTTTGTGGCTGTGCAGCTCCAGGCAGGCCGCACCCAGGCCCAGGGTATCGAGGCGGCGCTTCACCACTTCCAGGGCCGCCATTTTCTCGGCCACGAACAGCACCTTTTTACCCGCCCCAATGGCTTCGGCCAGCAGGTTGGCAATGGTCTGCGACTTGCCCGTGCCGGGTGGCCCCTGAATCACGAGGTTGCGGCCCTCGTGCACGGCCAGCAGGGCCAGCAGCTGCGACGAATCGGCATCGAGCACCTGGTGCAGCTCGTGGGCCGGGCTTTCGGTGTCCAGAAAAGCGGTGTCGCCGATGGTGGGCGCGGCATCCTGAAAGCCAGTATCGGTGCCCAGTAGCGCGGCCAGGGCGGGGTGGTCGAGCAGGGTGGCGTCGGCGGGCCAGGTAGTGGGGTCCAGGTCGCGGTAGAGCATGAACTTGCCGAAGGAAAAGAAGCCCAGGGTAATGCTGTCGGGCACGACCTGCCAGCGCGGCAGGCCCGCTACGGCCTGCGCTACGGCGGCAAAGTAGTCGACCACGCGCAGCTCTTCCTCGGCTTCGGGCAAGGGCAGCGCCACCCCGAAGCTGGCCCGCAGCTTGGCCTGCAGGCTCAAGTTGCCTTCGATTTCGGCCCCGGTGTGGCGCAGCTTGAACCGCTCGGCGGCAGTGCTACGCTCCAGCAGCACCGGCACCAGCAGCAGCGGGGCCTGCCGCGGCTCCTGGCTGCTCTCGGCCTCATACCAAGTCAGCTGGCCCAGAGCCAGATACAGGATGTTCACGCCCTGCTCTTCTAGGCTGGTGCGGGCGGTATAATACGTATTGAGCAGGCGCGCTTCGAGCTTAGCCAGGGGCTCGGCGGTTTGCAGCTTGTTGTCGGTCAGCAGGCGTTGGCGCTCGGCTTCGGATAGGTCAGGCAGCAGATTGGCGGCTTCTTCGACTGGCGCGGTTTCGGGCACCTTCCCCCCCTGCCCCCTCTCCGAAAATGGAGAGGGAGAGTCTGACGGTTCAGAAGTGTTGATTTCAATGAATGTGTCTGCTAATGGCAGGAGCAACGGCGTTGCGGCCAGCTTCTTAGCCTCGGGGAAAGCCAGGAAATACATGGTTTTGCCCTGGCGCACCAGCACCTCGTACACCGCCGCCGACTCTTCCTGCGTTACGACCACCCCGCGGGCCGGGGAAGGCCGGAAGTTGAGCAGCGGGTTGCGCAGGCCAAGGTCGAGCAGCTCCTCGCGGGAGGCGTGCAGGCGGGCGAGCAGGCCAGAGGCCGACGACGAAACCGGGGTACTTTCCATAAAGCAGGTAGAATAAGGCCAGACGCAGCGCGGGCTTTGCCCTGGGGGCGCGTCAACCAAAGTTCTCGGTTAATGCGCCTCCGGACAAAGCCCGCGCGTAGATTTTAAGTATTGACTCCCGCCCGGCGCTAGCGAATCGGCGTGGGGCGGTTGTTGGCCGTGGCTCCGGCGTTCAGCTTGCTGTGCTTGTAGCCGTAGTTGAAGTACAGGGCCAGACCAATAACGAGCCAGCCGAAGAACAGCAGCCAGTTATTGATGCCCAGCTGGGTCATCAGGTACAGGTTGGTGAGCAAGCCCAGCGTGGGCAGCAGCGAGAGGCGGCGGCGCACCGAGGCCACAGTCAGGTAGATGCAGAAGCCGAAGAACACCAGCATCGGGATGTAGTGCTGGAAGCCTTGCACGCCTTCTGCGCCCCCTACGATACGGCCCATTTCGGACACGGCTTCCCCGTTGTACACGAACAGCAGCACGATGCCGATAACCATGATAAGGGGCAGCAGAAACTGGCCGTTGATGTAGGGCACTTTAAAGCGGGCCTCGGAGGTGCCGTGCGGGTCCAGAATCAGGATGCCGCCGCACACCAGGGCAAAGGCAAACAGCGTTCCGATGCTCGTCAGGTCGATAACCAGGTCCATGTTGAGCAGCAAAGCCGGCACGCCCACGAAGAAGCCCGTAACGATGGTGCTGAACGAAGGCGTGTGAAACTTGGGGTGCACCCGGGCGAAAATGGGGGGCAGCAGACCGTCGCGGCTCATGCTCATCCAGATGCGGGGCTGGCCGATCTGGAACACGAGCAGCACCGAGGCCATGGCAAAAATAGCACTCACGGCCACCACGCCGGCCAGCTGGGGCAGGCCTACTTTCTCGAACACAAAGGCTAGCGGGTCGCCCACGCCCAACTCTTTGTAGGACACCATGCCGGTGAGTACCATCGTGATAATCACGTAGAGCACAGTGCAGATAATCAGGGCGTAAATCATGGCCCGGGGCAAGTCGCGCTGGGGGTTTTTGCACTCCTCAGCCGTCGTGGAAATAGCATCGAAGCCGATGTAGGCGAAAAACACCGCCGACACGCCCTTGAGCACACCCGCCACGCCATTGGGGGCAAACGGGCTCCAGTTGGCCGGATTCACGTAGAACACGCCCACGGCAATAACGACGCCCACCACAATCAGCTTGAGCAGCACCAGTAGGTTACTGGCCGTTTTGGACTCCTTGATGCCAACGTACACCACGGCCGTAATCAGCACCGTAATCAGGAAAGCGGGCAGGTCGCAGACCAAGCGGAAGTCGCCGAACAGCAGCGGGGCCGTGTTCCAGGTTTTGTAGGCTTCCAGGGTGGCCGGGGCCACATCGGTCAGGGGCTTGCCGCTTTGCATCAGCTCCAGTACCTCGTGGTAGCCTTTGTAGGCGCTCTGAGTGCCCATGGTCAGGTAGGCCGGTATTTTCAGCCCGACGCCCTCCATCAGGCCGGTAAAATAGTCAGACCAGGAAATAGCCACCACGATGTTGCCCACGGCATATTCCATGATGAGAGCCCAGCCGATAATCCAGGCCGTGAGTTCCCCGAAGGAAGCGTAGGCGTACGTATAAGCCGAGCCGCTGATAGGAATGGTGGCGGCAAACTGCGCGTAGCACAAGGCCGAGAAGGCGCAGGCAATGGCGGTGAAGACAAAGAGCAGCGACACGGCCGGGCCGCCGTCGTGGGAGGCGTTGCCGATGGTGCTGAAAATGCCGGCCCCGATGACGGCGGCAATGCCCAGGGCCGTCAGGTCGCGCACCGAGAGGTTGCGCTCCAGGCCACCATGGCTGTGGCCCTCTACGTCGGCCGGTGGGTTTTGCAGAATAGCGCCGATGTCCTTACGGCGAAACAGATTGGAGAAAGAACTCATTTATGGGTTGTGAGGGAGCGGGGGATTTGAGGCCCAAAAGATAAAGAATAATGCGGCGGGGTTGCTGATGCAGCGGCAAAACAACGGCTTCCCAACATTTTCAGCGCGGCTGCTTCGTGCCGAACCCTGGCAGCCCCGGATATCCAAGGGCCTCAGCCACCATTGCCCTGCCTGTCAGCAGCCCCTGGTTGACATTACCAGGATAACCCAAGAATTCTACTCCAGCCAAGCGGGCTGCAGGAGTAGGTTATCCGGCTATATTTGAGGCTGTTTTTACTACTTTATAATGGATAACTGGCCGATTGCCATAGTACTTGCGCTTGCTTTGGGGGCAGCGGCTTTGTGTTTTTCCGCAGTCTATCACCCGACCATGAAGATGGCAAATATCGTCGGCATCTGACCAGGCAGGAGCGGGCGGCCTTGCAGCGGGGAGAGGTAGTCGAGAAAACTCATAAATCCTACCCGGCTATCCTGGGCACCTATTATGACGAAGGGCCGCTGCGGGTGCTGCCCACACCCGACGGCAAGTACAGCTTTAATCCGTACGGGAAATGGAAGCGGCTGACGCGCACGGGCCAGTTGATGGCGGATTTCAACCCCAGCAAGTCCTCCCAGGAGTCGTACTGGCACGAGTATCACCCGAACGGTCAACGCTACTATTCTATCTATACCGTGCCGTTGGTGCTGGCAGGGGACACCGTAGAGGAGACGCGAATCGTGGTTTTTTCCGTAGAAAACCCAACCGATACGGCCTATGTGCAACACTCCTTCAGCAAGAACAACCGGGAAGTTGCCAAGGGCTTTAAATCGTTTGATATCAAAGGAAAAAAGCCGGTACCTGCGGGCTGGAAGCCCAGCCGCTAAACCAACCAGGGCCGTATCGGGCGGCGGGCCGCTTTGCCCTTATGCTACGGCCGGGCCCAACACCCGCCGTAGCACCTGTTCCAGGGCGTCGAGCGTTACCACGTCGCCTTGTACCAGGATACGGCCGCGCTGCCAGAGCAGCATCTTGCGGGGGCGCCCGTCTTCGCCCGTGGTACAGAACATGGTGCCGCCGAGGGCCGCGCTGGTCGGGCGCTTGTAGAAGCCGGGACGCTGTAGCTCAAAGCCCCACCGGATAAGGGTATCGTGGAAGTACTGCATGCGCTAGTAAACGCAGCTGCCGCAGCCAGGGTCACTTTTTGCAGGCGGCCCCGACGTTTTTTCGGGTGCTGCCGGGCCGGCTACTTGCCGGCTTCCAGCCGCTGCACCCGCGCCAGCAGGTCCTGCAGGTTGGCTTCCAAGGAAGTGGTTTTTTGCTCGGCCACGCCACTGGTGGGCACCTGAAAGCTCAGCCGCCCGCGCACACTCCATAGCTCGACTACATCGGCTAGCGGCACCACTGCATCAGCAGAGCCAGCGGCATCGGCTTTTAGCACCAGCTTGCCCCGCTGTTCGGGGTGGGCAAAGACCCGCCGCACAAGCACCTGAGCGTTGGTTACAACTACGTATACAGCACCATTCTCAAGCGGCGCGGCCAGGTTATCGGCACGGGCAATAACCCAATCCTGGGGCGCGAAGGCGGGCAGCATCTCGGCGCTAGCTAGCTGAAAGCACCGGAATACGCCTTGCTGCACCTCGGGCAACGCCAGCGTGAATACCGGCAGGCTCCGATAAAACGCCGGGTCCAGGTAGCGCGCCGGGTAGTGGCTCTGCGCCTCACTGCTCACCATGCTCAGAGTGGCCGCGCCGGCAGCGGCAGGTATGGGCGCAACAGCTTGCTTGCGGGCTCCATAGCCGGAGGGCCTGTCTTCCTGCACCAGGGCGGGCTGGGGCTGGTTTTCTTCCGCCAGATATTTCCGGGGGGCTCCTGAAAAACCGACCAAATCGGCCACGCCCTGTTCTGGGTCGGTGAAGAGCCAGTTCAGATCAACGCCCCGGCTATGCAGAAATTGAATAAACTCTTTGGGCAGTCCCTCCTTGCGGCCATTCTCCAGCTGGCTGATGTCGCGCTGGGACAAACCGCTGGCCTGAGCCAGCTCCAGCTGGGTCATTTTGAATTCCTGGCGAATCGTGCGCAGCTTGGCCGGAATCCAATCCATTGAAATTTATTCAAAAAAAGAATGCAAAATTTGGATACTATTCATTTATTGAATAAGATTGTATCCTCTACTCATAACAAATATGCTTATCCCTACTGCCCGATGCAAGTATTGCTACTGCGCTAATTAGGTATCATATCTGAAAAGGTCTTCTTAACCGAGGCCTTTTCCATTGCTTCTCACTTGCCGATAGCGCCACTCTTGGCGACTTATGCGGGCAGTGTTCATACTTCCTTAACGCTTTGCCTGGCCAGCAAGGCACCGCTTACTCCTCTCGCCGCTCCCGCTACTACCTACCTATTTGCGCAGCTCTCCTACGGCACAGGCCCTAGGCTGAATCAGTCTGTCCCTATATCACTATCCTATGACCACACTTCTCCTCTCCTCCCGGCTGCGAACCGGGCACTATGCCTGGCTTATAGCACTTATTTGCTGGCTGTTACCGCAGCTGATATCGGCACAAACGATGGACCGCCTGACCGGTGGCACGCCGCCGCCCCCGGAAGCCGCTGCTCTCGGTAAATTCTCAGAAACGCCGGTCAGCCTGTACACGGGTGTTCCTAGTATTACGATTCCTATTTATGAAGTAAAGCTGCGGGGCGTGTCGCTGCCTATCAGCCTTAACTATCATGCTGCAGGCGTCCGGGTTTCAGAAATAGCCAGCTCGGTTGGGCTAGGCTGGGCCCTGCAGGCGGGCGGCAGTATCTCGTCGACCATCATGGGAAAAGATGATTTCGGGGGCGGCGGCTATGTGTATGGCGCCAATCCTATTCCCATCGACCATCGGCTGGTTCCCCTGCTGCACACACCTGACTACAAGTTCTGCATGTCGGCTACCGGCACGCCAGTAGGTGAGTCGCCGTGGATGATGAGGCCTAATTTTGACACGCAGCCCGACTTATTCTACTACAACATGTGCGGGCGAAGCGGAAAGTTTTTCCATACGCAAAACGGCAAGGCCCACACCATGCCCTATGAGCCGCTGGAAATTAAGCGGGCCAAAGGCTATACCATTACGGACGAAAAAGGCAACCGCTTCTACTTTCAGCATGTCGAAGTAGCGGCTACGAGTATTACCAAGCTGGGTGCCCCTCTCCACTATCAGGATGATTACGAGCCCAAATCGACGGTATTTTACCTTTCCCGGGTAGAAACCCCTACCCACGAAAGCATCACGCTTAGCTACGACACCATTACGTACGGCTATGCGAACCTGGGAAGCTACACGCGTTACCGCACATTTGCCAAGGAGGCAAACAGTGCCAGCGCGTGCGTTGATAAACCATCTACTTCTACGAGCAGCGTTACCCGCGTGGCTGGGCTACAGCTCAAAAGCATCCGTTCCAGCCGGGGCGACTTGGTAGAGTTCGTGTACAGCTCCTGCACGCGGCTTGATTTGGCAAAGGCGAAAGCGCTGAAACAGATACGAGTGCACCAGGGCAATACCGTACGCAGCTTTACGCTCGGATTTAGCTATTTCAACGCCACCCAGGCCAAATCAGAATGTGACTGGAACCCGGCAGGAACCCTGCCGGATGAATACCGGCTGAAGCTGCTCAGTGTGACGGAAAGTGGCAAGCCAGGCTATATTATCAAGTACAATGAAGCCATTCCGATGCCCAACCGCCTGAGCGAAGGGCAGGACCATTGGGGTTTCTTCAACGGACAAAATATGCTGTTACCCGCCGAGCCCGACAAAGGATTTTACCAGGGCGGCAACCGGAGCCCAAACGCCGATTTCATGAAGGTCGGTATTATCAAGTCGTTGCGCTACCCCACGGGCGGCTGGACGGAATACGAGTTCGAGCCCAATACCTACCCGATTCCGGGGGCAACCCTCACCGTCGATAGTGTGGTCGTGCCGGTGAATTTTTTCGCGGGCCGACCAGATGATTCTACTCCTTCTCCAAGTTCAATATATCCTCAGCAAAAGACCTTTACCATACCTGCTGGGGTTGATTTTCAATCGATTCAAGTGACCTACAAAGCTGGCTGTGGCTTTCGAGAAGCTCAGAACTCTCCGCAGTTCTCACCAAATTTAGTAGGCCCTAATAACTACTCCCGCTCTTTCGGCTACAATGGAGAGAGACCCGTTACGGAAGCACTGGCGCTAGTACCGGGCGAGTACACGCTGACGGCTACTACCTACGGTTACTGCCCCGAGGACTTCATCCGCATAAGTTACACTTGCCAAGTACCGCGCGTCATGCCCGCGACCAACCGCATGTCGGGTGGGCTGCGGATACGGGAAATTCGGAGTTTTGCGGATTCTTACCAGAAAGAGCCGATCCGGCAGCGCTACCGCTACGCCCCGGTGCAGGATTCTACTATATCCAGTGGCCGGGTACTATCCGTTCCCACCTATTCGTACGAATCCAGGGAGTATACCTGGAACAAGGATTACCCGAAAGCTATTGACCGGGAGTGCCGTTATCAGGCTCAGTCGTCGAGCAGCATATTGCCCCTGAGTAATGTGCAGGGCGGTAGCACCGGCTATACCTCGGTGCAGGTGTTTAAGGACAAGAGCGGCGAGCATGGAATGACGCATCATACCTTCTCCTGGGCCCAGGATTATGCACTATACAGCGGTTACCCTTTCACGCCTACTACCAGTCTAGACTGGCAGCGCGGACTGCCCCTGCAAACGACAGATTATAGCTGGAATACTGCAACGGGCTATCAGCCGCTACACCGGGTTATCAACCATTATACCCACCACTACACCCCGCCCAGTGACTTTAGCTGCGAAGACTGCGCTAACTACACCCCGGCTTCCCAACCAAACGAAACGCATGCCATCGGCTTGAATATCCTCGTGCAACGCCCGGAATCGATGCAGCCGGCCGGAGGAGCGGGTAGCTGGAGCTTTTTGGAGTTGACCGCCGCTCAATTCCTGATTGAATCCTTCAAGTACGTTTCGGTATGGTCCTACGTCAATCAGAAAGACGAGTATTTCTACAACGAAGCCGACACAACCAATTTTCGGCTCACTAAAACGTTTTTCAGCTACGATAACCCCCGGCATGCCCAAATATCCCGCGTGCAGACCCTGAACAGCACCGGCGACACGCTCATGACTCGGCACCTCTACGCGCTGGATTATGACACAACCCAGGCCGCCACATCCGTGGCGCTTGGCATCCGCACGCTGGCTCGCCAGCACCGCCTGAGCGAGCTAATAGAACAGCAGCAATGGCTGAAGCAGGGTATAAACCTTTATGTTACCGACGGCAAACTAGCCTACTACCAGCAGGGCTTACCTAGCCAGGACCTAACGCTACAGCTGGCATCCCCGATTCCGGCCACCGACTTTGCTTCCTCCTCCATCAGCGGTGGACAATTCCGGCAGGATTCCCACTACCGGCCGGCCCTGGCCTATGAGCGGTACGATAAGCTGGGCAATATTCTACAGGCCCGACAGAACCGGGCCGGTGCGCAAAGCTTCCTGTGGGGCTACTCGGCGACGCTGCCCATTGCCCGAGCCGTGAATGCCAACTACGACCAGCTGGCCTATACCAGCTTCGAGCCTGGCAGCGCGGGGCGGTGGCACTATTCTGCGGCTGGTATAGTCGCGGGTGGCCGTACCGGCAACTGGTGTTACAACTTGGCCACTGCAGTCACCCGTGACTCGCTGCCTGCGGGTACGTATCAGCTTTCCTTCTGGGCCACCGCTAGGCCCGATGTTTACCAGAACAGCGCTTTAGCACCCATCAGTGCCAGCCAAGCCGGAGGCTCAACTGATACCAATGGCTTCCGGCAGTATACCTACACCTTGAATCTTTCGGCCGCTCAGAATACGCTAGGGCTCCAAGCCAGCCAGCCGATACGCCTCGATGAGGTGCGGCTGCATCCGGTGGGCGCACAGCTCACGACTTATACGCACGCGCCTCTTATCGGCATTACCTCGCAAACAGATGCTGCCGGGCGCACCACCAGCTACGAGTACGACGCGCTGGGTCGATTGCAGCGCGCCCGCGACGAGGCAGGTAATATTCTAACCCAACAAGAGTACCACTACGCCCGCCCGTAGGCATTTACCCTCCTAATTACTCTGGTTTTATCGCTCCCATTTAAATCTATGGCTTGTATGCGTATGTCCTCATTTTCTGCCGTATTCGTGTTCTTAGGTCTCCTGTTCGTACTCTATAGCCGCCCTGGTCAGGCGCAGCGCTACGAAGGCCTCGTCCCTGATTCCACTGAGCTTCGGGTGTTGCACCAATTTTATTATGCTACCAACGGGCCCGAATGGACTGACCAGACTCGGTGGCTCGATGGTACTACCGTAGCGGAGGCCGCTACCTGGTATGGCGTGCAGGCCAATGATTATGATATTATCAGCCTTCAGTTACCCGGCAATAAGCTTGTGGGAGAGTTGCCTGCCAGTATCCAACTCTTAATTGGCTTACAGCATCTGAATCTTAGTGGAAACACCGAGCTAGGGGGGCCGATTCCAGATGGATTTGGACATTCCCAGCTCTCAACATTAAACCTCAGTAACTGCCAGATAAGGGGCCAGATTCCGGCCAGCATCGGACTATGCAGGAACCTAAGAGTACTTAATCTCAGCTCCAATCAGATCCGGGGAAGTATTCTGACAGAAATAGGCAACCTGCCCTTGTATTACCTGTTGCTGTCCGATAATCGGTTAACTCAAGGAGTGCCAGCCGCCCTGGGCCGCATTACGTCCTTGGTCACGCTAGACCTTCGGCATAATTTACTGACGGGCTCATTGCCCGATTCGCTGGGCTATCTAACCAACCTCACATACTGCTTTCTCGACCACAACAAGCTGAGGGGGGAAATTCCGGCCAGCCTGGGCGCGTGTCCGAACCTCACTCAGTTGGATATGAGCCACAATGAGTTCACCGGGGCGTTGCCAGAATCTTTCACCGCCGCGCCCCGCTTATACTGGTTGGGATTGAGCCATAACGAGCTAACGTCGATTCCCTCCTGGGCTGGTAAGGCAACCATTCCCGGCTTTCTTTTAGTACAGTATAATTATTTAACGATTGGCTCCATTGAAGCCAACTACCAGGCCGCTGGTGTACACTGGCCGCAGCAATTTGAATTCGAGCCTCAGCTGACCCGGCCTGCTGATACCATCAAGTGCCTGGCGGGAACCACGAAAATATTGCACCGTAGCATGCCCGGGCAGCGCAACCACTACCAGTGGGAACGGCAAATAGGTGGTGCCTGGGTCGACGTTCCTGCAGGCCGGGAGCTGCCGGTAGGCCAGGATACCCTACTGACCTTGGCTCCCATTACTACCTCTGATGCCGGCCTCTACCGACTCCGGGTTTGGAATAGCTGGGTTACTCGCTGGGGCCGCCCTGTGTACCTGTATACGCGGCCACAGTACGTGAAAGTAGCGCCTTACAACCTCCTGGCCGAGAACCTGCCCGTAAATGGCGACACGGGGTATACCCTTACCGCAGCCCTAATTCCACCGGTCTTCGCAGGCTCTCCCGACTCGTTGCAGCTCAATTATGTTCGGACCTACAGCGCCCGAGAGGCTATTACCAATCCCGGGCAGTTGGTTCGCACCAATGTCGACTCGGTGCAGGTGAAAACTGATTATCTGGATGGCCTGGGGCGACCTATCCAAACTATATTACGGCAGGAGTCGCCGCTCCGCCGCGACATTGTGCAGCCCATAGCCTATGATGCTTTGGGCCGCCAGCCCAAGAGCTACCTGCCATACACCGCCACCAACAGCACAAGAGCACTAGGCGACTACCGGCCCAATGCCCTGCGGGAGCAATATGAGTTCTACCACGATGCTCCCGTTGGGCGCGGGGCCCCTACGGAAGGCCTTGCCCGTACTGGAGTGCCGTACACCGAAACCGCCTTTGATGCCTCACCCCTAAATAAAATTGTAGCCCAGGCCGCACCGGGTGAAGCCTGGCAAATGGCTACGGATCATGTAGTTGTGTTAAACGAACACCCCAACACAGGCTCGGAAAACGTGTATAACTATACCGGCAGCCGTTGGGATAGAACGCCCATCATATACCGCCCAGGCTTTTATGGTCCAGGGAAGCTATGGGTCAAGGAAACGCGAGACGAAAACCACGCCCGCACGCTTCAATTTCAGGACAGCCAGGGCCAGGTAATACTGAAACGGGTAGAAAGCACCATTCCCGGCAAGGCATCTCAGTGGCTCGATACCTATTATGTTTTTGACTACCTGAACCATCTGCGGCTTGTGCTGCCCCCCAAAGCCGAAGTACTGCTACGTACTCAAAACTGGCAGATGTCGCCGGCAATTGAGCAGCTACTGTTTGGCTACCGCTATGATGGCCGGGGCCGCATCATCGCCAAGCAAATTCCGGGAACCCAGGGCGAAACCCAACTGGTCTACGACGAGCTGGACCGGGTTATTTTGAGTCAGGATGCAGTGCAACGTGCCCGCCAGCAGTGGGCGTTTACGAAGTATGATGCCCTGGGCCGGCCCATCCTGACGGGGCTGTGCCGGAGGAATGCCGGCCGCGATTCGCTGCAGGCCGAAGCCGGCCGCACGCTGGTCCAGCACGAAAACCGCACTGCTGCCGGGCCGCATTATTACACCCTCTCCGAATCGTATCCGCAACTAGCCTCGACCAGCTTATTTACCCAGCCGCAGGTGCTGACCGTGACGTACTACGACGACTACAACTTCGATAACGATATAGCCAATACTCCCGACGCAGCCTACGACACACAGTACAACAGTCAATTTACGACCGGTCCGGTTCCGCAGGCTGACAGCCGGGTTACAGGCCAGGTGACGCGCACCAAAGTGCGGGTGCTGAACGTGCCGGAGTCGGCGGCAGGTGCCTGGCTTACCACCACCAGCTTTTATGATGCCCGTTCCCGCCCTATTCAAGTGCGTGGCACCAATGCCCGGGGCGGCGAAGATATCACTACAACACAGGTTGACTTTGCGGGCAAGGTACTAAAGAGCTACTCCGTGCATTCCGACCCACGGAGCCTACCCATACCCGTAACTATTGCCGAAAGCTTTGCCTACGACCACGCTGGCCGCTTACTGACCAATACCCAGCAACTAAGCGGCGAGACTCAGCCTACGGTGTTGGCTACGCTGCGCTACAATGAGCTCGGGCAGCTTCGGCAGAAGCAGTTGGGACTGGGCAAGCAAAGCCTGGATTACCAGTATAACATCCGCGGCTGGCTGACCCATCTGAACAACGTGGCACAGCGTGACCCTAATGACCTGTGGGGCATGGAGCTGTATTACAACTATGGCTTCACGCGTGATTACCGCCAGTACAACGGCAACATCACAGGCCAGAAATGGCGCAGCAAATCCGATACCATTACCCGCGCCTACGGCTACATCTACGACAGCGGCAACCGCCTACTACAAGGTGACTTTGTAGCCCGCGCCGCCTCGGGCGCCTGGACGGCGGAAAAGCAGAACTATGGACTGCACTACGTGAGCTACGACGAAAACGGTAATATACTCACGATGCACCGTCACGGCCTGGTAGCCGCTTCCACCCGCACCACTCCCAAACAATATGGAACCATTGACCAGCTGACCTATGCCTACCAAGGTAACCAGCTGACCTCCGTCAATGATGCCATTCGACCGACCGGCTCCAGGGAAGCAGGGACGGTTTCTCTGGCGGGAGACTTTCAGGATGCCAGTACCAGCACCACGCAGAATGAATATACCTACGATAATAATGGCAACCTGACAGCCGACTACAACAAAGGCATCACCAACATTGCCTACAATCACCTGAATCTGCCCCAGCGCATTGCCTTCGGCAACGACTCCATTGTATTTCACTATACTGCTGTTGGCCAAAAAGTTAGCAAGCTAGTGTACCAGGGCAGTAAGCCGGTGCAGCAAACCGATTACGCTGGTAGCTTCCAGTATGAGCAGGACTCTTTGCGGTTTTTCCCCCATTCTGAGGGTCGGGTACTGCGCTTTGTCAATCTGGATAATGCCGGCCAACCCCAGGTGCGCTACTCCCGTGAATTCAGCCTGAAAGATCATTTGGGTAACCTGCGCGTAGCCTACCGCTCAGGCGACTCAGCAGCGTACGTCGCCACCATGGAGCCTACGCCCGCTGCCGTAGCTCGCCGCGAAGAGCACCAGTTTGATTCCGTAAGTATTGTCAGCACCCGATTTTACGCAGGTATGGCGTCTCGCACCGGCTCGTATGTAGCTCGCCTCAATGCCGCACTTGGTCAGCCCCTCGGTCCCATCAAAATGCTGCGGGTGCAGAAAGGCGACACCGTGCATATAATGGCTCCAGGCATGTACACGCAGGAAGTCCGGAATGCAAATTACACCTTCTCCCTGCTCAGCTTTGTGGCGAGCCTGCTCCAAAACCAGTCAACTACTTTTCAAGGCCCCGAGTTGTCCCATAAACTCAAGCCACTGCCTTTCCTGGGCCTGAGCCTCTCGATGTTACCTCTGCTACAGCAGAACGGCCGCATACCCAAAGGCTATGTGCGCCTGCTGGTCTTCAATAAGGATTCTGTACTCATCGACAACCGCACCCAGCAACTAACCAGTGCTGCTCTTAATAGCTACGAGCCGCTTCATCTCAGCATTGTGGCTCCCACCGATGGCTACGTGCAAGCCTATGTAGGCAACGACAGTGACGTTGACGTCTTCTTCGACGATGTAGAAGTGAAGTATAACCCTACTTTGCTCGTTCAAGAGAATCACTACGACCCTTGGGGGCTGAATCTGGCTGGTATTGAGCGAAGTAGTGGTGCATTAGAGAATAAATTTCAGTATACTGGTAAGGAAAAACAATTAGAGCTCGGCTTGAACTGGCAGGATTACGGAGCTAGGATGTATGATGCCCAATTGGGTCGATGGCACTCTATAGATTTATCGAGTGAAAAGTATTACTCTTGGACTCCATATAACTTTGTAGCGAACAACCCTTTGCTTTTAGTCGATCTAGATGGCAAGGATTGGTTTTACTATAAAGCGCAAGGTGCAACTGATGCTGGCTGGCATTGGCAAAACGGGAACAAATATGAGCATAAGTACAAAGACAAGGATGGCAAAAGCCAAAGTACTACTATAACAGGTACACAGGCGGCCGTCGTTTTTAATGGTTCTAGGTATGAACGGCTAGGTACCAACAGTAAGGGAGAAGCCGGCTATATTGATGGGAACGGGGCTATAACTGCATCAGTGACTGTATACGGCCCAAATGGCAAAGATGATATACATACGTATACAGGTTATACAATGAGTTCAGATGCCAATGCCTTCGGCGCTATTGATGAAGGAACTTACAATGGAAATTATGACAGTAAAGGTAAAAGTGGCGCTTTGACATCAAATTGGGCTCTAGCAAATAGAGGCCATGTAAGAATGTTAGATGGAGCTTTAAACCCATTTATACCATCTCAAACAGAAACAAATGGCGAAGGCTATAAAGACGGGATATTTATTCATACTACGAACAAAAATGGTTTTGCTGGAGCAATATCGGGTGGTAAAAGTGGAATTTCGGTTGGATGTTTACTAATCTCACCATCAGATTGGAAAGATTTCAATAAATCAATGTCTGGAGTAAAAGATTTCAAGGTACAAGTCATCAGGCAAATGAACGTTTTTTCTGGCTTTTCATACCCACGCCAACCATCACCTTTGGTTACTATACCCACAATAACAATTCATAAAAAAGACTAAATCATGAAAACAAAATATTTTTTGTTAGTGTTAATCACTTTTAATAACGCTAACCCAATTATAACGAACATTTATACTCAAGGCAACCTTCAATCCATAACAGCCCACGAATACATGGAAGGAAAAGTATTTACAAATGAATACAAATCAGCATCAATAAGAAAATCAGCAAATAGAATATATATTCCAAAATGCAAGTCATATTATGACAATTCATCAAATGACAATTTCACAGTTTATAGTTATCTAAAAAACCTAGATAAAAACAATTTAATTCATGTAATAAAAAAACAATCATACAATGGAAATAATTATATTATAATAGACAAAAGAAACTCATGCAAAGAATACTTAGTGTACGGCGAACCATTCACAATAAATAATGAATTTATCACATTTAACGAATCAGAGAGCACTGATTTGAAAAATTTTTTGAAAATATACAAAATAAACACGAATAGCATAAGACTCATTAAAACTATTAATCTACCCCAAGGCTTTTATCAAGTCCAGGTGAAACATTCATTGGACTTCAAGAAAATATTAGTAAAAGACAGTAAAAGTAAATATTGGTCCTTACCGCTGTAATTTAAATATTGTAGAACTTACTACTAAACCTTTTACCCCCGAAAATCCTTTTTCGGAGGTATGAAGAATCTGCTGCTCCTTGCCCTGCTCCTCTTTGCCAATGCCTGCGCCTTTAAGCCGACCAACAAGTTCGACGTATATCAGGCCCAAGCGGTACTACCCCAGGAAGAAGCACCCCACCTGCGCAACTCGCTTGAGTGGTGGTACTTCACCGGGCACCTGAAAGACAAGGCGACGGGGGAAGTGTACGGGGTAGAGTATGTGTTCTTCCACTTCAACCCTACCGGGAAGAAGGACTGGCAGATGGTGAACTTCGCGCTGACGGACCCACAGAAAAAGCAGTTCCGCTACGACTATAAGGTCGAGAGCCTGCCAACGCTGCTGCCCACCACGCTGCCCCTGAACCTGTCTATGCAGAAGAAGGCCCAGCGCTGGAGCCTGACCGGGCAGGAAGGCAGCTACCACCTGCAGGCTACCATGGCCGACCACGCCGGGCACGGCATCAACCTGATTACGACGCCTACGAAACCGGTGCTGCTGCACGGCGGCACCGGTTACGAGCAGTATGGCACCGTGGCCAGGGCCGGCTACTACAGCTATACCCGGCTGGCCACGGCCGGCACTATCGAGGTGGGCGGCCAGCAGCGGCAGGTGGAAGGCGAGCTGTGGTACGACCGGCAGTGGAATTGTAACGCTGTGATGAGCAAGGACTCCGGCTGGGACTGGCTCAGCATTCAGCTCGATGAGCCGCGGGAGGAGATTATGGCCTACCAGCTGCGCAACAACATTACCGGGGAAAGCCTGAGTGGCGGCTCCCACTACTCGGCCCAGAATCAGAATACCCACCTGGTCAGCTCCGACTTTCAGCTCGAGCCCCTGGCCTATTGGCAGAGCCCTCGCTCCAAGCAGCGCTACCCCATCAAGTGGCGCCTGCGGATTCCGAGCCAGGGCTACGACCTGCTGATTGAGCCCGTGATACCCAACCAGGAGCTGAACCTGCGCCTGTTCAAGGCCATCAACCTCAACTATTGGGAAGGAATGTGCAAAGTTACAGGCACGCACAACGGTAAGCCCGTGACGGGCAACAGCTACGTGGAAATCACCAATCCGGGCGACCCGGCGGCGGCACGTAAGGCTACTTCAGCAGCGGCGGCCAAGTAGCCTTAGCCGTTCAGCACTACCCGAAACGTGGTACCCTTGCCCACCTCTGACCAGCGTACGTAGAGGCGGCCCTGGTGGTAGTTTTCGATAATGCGCTTGGCCAGCGCCAAGCCCAGGCCCCAACCCCGCTTTTTGGTGGTGAAGCCCGGCAGGAACACCGTTTCCACTTTGCTTTTCGGAATGCCTTTGCCGGTATCCGTAATATCGAGGGCAATGAGCTGCTTGCCTTTGGCGGCCCGGCGCAGGTGCAGCGTGATGTTGCCTTTGCCGTCCATGGCATCCACGGCATTCTTACAGATATTCTCGATTACCCAATCGAACAAGGGCACGTTGATCTGGGCGGGCGTGTCGGTGGGTAGGTCGGTCTTGATTTCGAAGATGACCTTCTTCGACACCCGGCTTTGCAGGTAAGCAATGGCGTTTTTGGTGGCCTGCAGGATGTTTTCGTCCTTGAGCACGGGCACCGATCCGATGTTGCTGAATCGCTCGGTGATGATTTCCAGGCGGCGCACATCCTTGCCCAGCTCATCCACAATGGGCTCGTCCTTCCACTTGTCCGAGTCTTTGAGGTAGGTGTGCCAGGCCATCAGGCTGCTGAGCGGAGTGCCGAGCTGGTGGGCCGTTTCCTTGGCCAGGCCCACCCACACGCGGTTTTGCTCGGCCCGCCGCGAGTAGCTGAACGAGAAGTAGGCCATAACGCCGAGGCAGGCAATAACGGCCAGCTGCACCAGCGGATACGTGCGTAGCTGGGTCAGCAGCTGCGAGTCCTTGTAGTAGATGTAGTTACGCAGGCCGGCCCCTAGCTCCACCACAATGGGCGGGTGCTGCAGCTTCATGACGGCAATTTCCTGGTGCAAAAACGCCAGGGCCACTTTTTCCGACACGTTCTTGGGAATGTCCACGTTGCGGGTACCCAGAATGTTGGCTTCCCCGTCGGTGAAAATGATGGGAATCGTGGTGTTGGCGTTGATGATTTCCTCGAACACGAAGTTGGTATTCGAGTCGACCTCCGAGTTAATGATGAAGCGCTGCGCCTTGGCGTAGAGGTCAATCTGCTTCTGCTCCCGCTCCGAGAGGCGCTTTACCAGCACGTTGGTATAGACCACCGTGGCCGCCGCAATCAGGATGGCGCCCGCCAGGATGCCCAGCTTGATGCGGGATTTTTGGTCGTAGATGGGTAGCACTTGCCGGGAGAAGGAGAAAAAGGCCATGAAGCGTCATAACGGAGCCGGGCTCCTAGGCGAAGGTAAGCAGCGCCGGCGGTACCGGCGCGTGTGCGCTCCTAACGGTGGAACGCGGCCGGGGTTCTGGGCAGTGGCTGGCTCCGGGGCCGCTACTGTATACCGAGGGCAGGCAACCGAAGCTGCGCGCTACCCGAGTTAGCCGCCAAATATTCATTCTCAAAGAAATGATTTTTGTCAGCTTCCTTCCGTACAACATGCCGTTCTGAGCCAGTCAGGCGGGTTTCTTGCTTGCCTTCAGTTTCTGTCGAACCTCTGGGGGCTGGCAACTGTTTCAGACTACCGATTTACGCCGTAATTTTGCCTTCTACAATACGCCGTAGCCCCAGCTATGCTCCATCCATTTAAGGCTGTTAGCCTATCGTTTAAGAAAGCACCACTCGAAATTCGGGAGTTGATTTCATTGGACGAGGCCGCCTGCCGCCGCTTCCTGCACGCCCTCCATCACGACCTAGGCCTCACCGACCTACTCGTGCTCAGCACCTGCAACCGTACAGAAATCTACTACTCCGCCGACCGCGACCAAAGCCCCGCCGTTATTGAGGCGCTTGGTCAGCTCAAGGGCTTGGGCGATGTATCGGCCTATTTCCCTTACTTCGATGTGCTTGACACCTACCAGGAGTCGGTGCAGCACCTGTTCGAAGTGGCTATGGGCCTCGATGCCCAGGTAGTTGGCGACCTGCAGATCAGCAACCAGGTGAAGCAGGCTTACCAGTGGTCGGCCGATGAGGATGCCGCCGGGCCGTTTTTGCACCGCCTGCTGCACACCATCTTCTTCACCAACAAGCGCGTGCAGCAGGAAACCAGTTTCCGCGACGGCGCCGCCTCCACGTCTTACGCCACATTGGAGCTGGTAGAAGAGCTGACCGCCGATATTGCCAACCCGCGGGTACTGGTGGTGGGCTTGGGTGAAATCGGGGCCGATGTCTGCCGCCACTTCGCCGACAGCAAGTCGTTTACCGACGTGACGCTCTGCAACCGCACCCGTACCAAAGCCGAAGCCTTGGCCGCCGAGTGCAGCCTGCCGATCCTGGAGTTCGAGGACTTGGTGCAGGGCATGAAGGATGCCGACGTGGTGATTTCCTCGATTTCCCGCGACACGCCTTTCTTCACCCGCGAGATGGTGGAACGCCTGGATGTGCTCAGCTATAAGTTCTTTGTCGACCTCTCGGTGCCGCGCAGCATCGAGGCCGACGTGGAGAACGTGCCGGGTGTGCTGGTGTATAATATCGACACAATTCAGAGCAAAGCCTCGGCCGCGCTGGAGCAGCGCCTGGCTGCCGTGCCTCACGTGCGGGCCATCATTGCCGAAAGTATTGCCAGCCTGGCCGACTGGACCAAGGAAATGATGGTTTCGCCCACGATTCAGAAGCTGAAGAATGCCTTGGAGCAGATTCGGCAGGAAGAAATGGACCGTTTCCAGAAAAAGATGAGTCCCGAGGAAGCCAAGCGCATGGATGAGGTGACCCGCTCTCTGATGCAAAAGATTCTCAAGCAGCCCGTGCTGCAGCTTAAAGCCGCCTGCAAGCGCGGCGAGGCCGACCAGCTCATCGACGTCCTCACCGACCTGTTCGACCTGGAAAACCAGACGACCCACGCGTAACTACTGTCGTTGCGAGCGGCACGAACTCCAGCCGCCCTCTGCGCAGTACGACCTGCCCTTTGACCAGAAAGCCCTTTCCCGCCCGAGCAGGAAAGGGCTTTTCACAGTAGCAGGTTTCGTCCATTTCAGAGGACGGATTGCGTCGGCTTACGCCTCGCCATGACACGAGCATTAGCACATCAGCACATTCCGCCACCTTCGCACCTTAAACCTTTGCCCACGAAAAAAGGACCGTCATGAGGCGGTCCTTTTTCATTTTTTCGGCGGAAAAAACGGCTGGAGTTCTACAGCGAGTCGCAGCAGTCTTCGAGCGAGTCAATAACGTCGAGCAACTTTGGAATCGAGAGGGAGTAATAAATCTTGGTTCCTACTTTGAACGAAGATAAAATACCGCGGTCCTTCAGCGTAATCAGGTGCTGAGAGGCAATGGCTTGAGGCAAATCAAGGGAACGGTAGATTTCCGTTACGGTCATTTTATCCTCTTTGCCGAGCAGGTCGACGATGGCAAGGCGCTTGGGGTGAGCCAATACTTTCAGCATGGCGGCGGCCTTATCTACTTTCTTGGATTCTACGCGCGAGAGTAATGGTTTCATGAGGATGTTACAACGGTGGTCCTGCGGGTGGGTCGGGCAGGAATATGCTTAATACGATATTCCTGGCTCCAAGAGTTCCGTTTCCCGAGGATTTTGCGGAGAAAATTTGATTAAACCGGTAATTCTGTTAGCACAAATGGCTTTTTATTAACGGAGCCCAAAGACTCTATCCCCTTGCCGAGGGCTGCTTACCTTTGGGCATTATTTCCCACCCACCTCACTATTTTCTTTGCTGCTGATGAAAGACCTGCTGGCCAAATTCGAGAACAAGCGCCCCGAAATTGTCTTTGAATGGAAGGACTCCGAAACCGAAGCCGAAGGCTGGGTGGTAATTAACTCGCTGCGGGGCGGGGCGGCCGGCGGCGGCACCCGCATGCGCAAAGGCCTGGACAAGCGTGAGGTGGAGAGCCTGGCCAAAACGATGGAAGTGAAGTTTACCGTGTCGGGCCCGGCCATCGGCGGGGCCAAGTCGGGCATCAACTTCGACCCCCAGGACCCCCGCAAGCGCGGCGTGCTGGAGCGCTGGTACCGCGCCGTGATTCCGCTGCTCAAGAATTACTACGGTACCGGCGGCGACCTGAACGTGGACGAAATTCACGACGTAATTCCGATTACGGAAGATTACGGCCTGTGGCACCCCCAGGAAGGCATCGTAAACGGCCACTACCGCGCCACCGAGCCCCAGAAGATTCAGAAGCTGGGCCAGCTGCGCCAGGGTGTTATCAAGGTGATTGAGGATGCCGCCTTCACGCCCGAGCTGAGCCGTAAGTACACCATTGCCGACCTTATCACAGGTTACGGCGTGGCCGAGGCCGTGCGCCATTACTACGAGCTGTGGGGGGGGCGTGACGTGCGCGGCAAGCGCGCCATCATTCAGGGCTGGGGCAACGTGGGCGCGGCCGCCGCTTACTACCTGGCTACGCAGGGCGCCATCATCACCGGCATCATCGACCGGGCCGGGGGCCTGCTCAAGCCCGAAGGCTTCTCGCTGGCCGAAATCCGCCAGCTGTTTCTCGACCGCAAAGGCAACGCCCTGACGGCCGACAACCTGCTGTCGTTCGAGCAAATCGACCGGCAGGTATGGACCTCGGGCGCCGAAATCTTTATTCCGGCCGCCGCTTCACGCCTCGTTACCCGCAACCAGATCGAGCAGATGATTCAGAACGGACTGGAAGTGGTGAGCTGCGGGGCCAACGTGCCCTTTGCCGACCCCGAAATCTTCTTCGGCCCCACCGGTGAGTACGCCGATCAGCACGTGAGCATTATCCCCGACTTTATTGCTAACTGCGGCATGGCCCGGGTATTTGCCTACCTGATGGAAACCAACGCCGAAATCACCGACCAGGCCATCTTCGGCGACACGTCGCGCATTATCCGCCGGGCCCTGGAGCGCACCCGCCAGCAGGGCGACAGCACGACGGGCGTGGCGCAGAAATCGTTTGAAATGGCCCTGCGCCAGTTGGTTTAATTGAAATGGGAGAAATGTGGCTGTAAGAGCTTAATGTGCACGCACTGACGACGCACGTCCACTTCTCACCTTTCTCCTATTCAGCCACATTCCGCACATTCCTTTCATGAACCTGCACGAAATTCTGAACATCCGCTTTCTGGGCAACAACCTGGGCGCTTACCTCACGTGCCTGGGTATCCTGCTGTTTGGCTACGCCTTCAAGACGCTGCTCTCCAAGCTATTGTCCCGATTGGTATTCCGTTTTATCCGGCGGCGCACCGAGGGCGTGAGCGAGCTGCAGTTTCAAGCCCTGCTGATTCAGCCGGTATCCATTGTAGTGTTTCTGGTCACGGTGTATCTGGCGTTTCAGGTGCTCGACTACCCCGTGCGCAGCTCCGAGCTGACGCGCAACCAGCCCTGGCCCCAGGTGGCGTTGTTTCGGCTGTATCAGCTGGGCATCATCTTCGGTATGGCCTGGATTGCCCTGCGCCTGGTTGACTTTCTGGAGCTGGTATTCCGGCGCCGGGCCGAAACCAGCGTGTCGCGCCTCAACGACCAGCTGATTCCCTTCGCCAAGGATCTGCTGAAAGTGCTGGTGCTCACCTTTGCTTTTCTGGTGATGCTGGGCCGGGTGTTTGGCGTCAACGTCACGGCCCTCATTGGCGGCTTGGGCATTGGCGGTCTGGCCGTGGCATTTGCCGCTAAAGAGAGCCTGGAAAATCTGATTGCCTCCTTTACCATCTTCCTCGACCGGCCCTTCGCCGTGGGCGACCTGGTGGAAGTAGGCAACGTGACGGGCACCGTAGAAAAGGTGGGCTTCCGGAGCACGCGCCTGCGCACGGCCGAGAAGAGCTACGTCACGGTGCCCAACAAGTCCATGATTGACAAGCCCCTGGACAACCTCTCGCTGCGCACGGCCCGGCGCGTCACCTTCACGCTGGCCCTGAGCCATGCCACCAACAGCGAACAGCTGCGGGGAATTGTGCAGGACGCCCAGCGCACCATTCAGGAGTACCCGCTGACCAGCAACGACGTGCAAATCAAGTTTGCGGCCCTTACGCCCGCCGCCAAGGAAGTCACGGTGCAGTACTTCGTGGAAACTACGGATTACGACCAGTACCTGAATGTGAAGGAGGAGCTGAACTACCGCCTCGTGGAGCTGGTGGAAAAGCACGGCGGCACGTTTGCCAGCAGCGGCACAACCATCGTCCAGATTCCGGCCGTCGACCGGCTGCGGGGTCTGCAGTCACCAGAGCAGCACATTCTGTAAGGCATTAGCGCGCATAGCACACACAAAAAGCCCCGGCAGAAATCTGCCGGGGCTTTTCTATCAGTTTTGCTGGGCTGCCCCTAGCGGCCGCCGAACAGGCCGCCGAGCAACGAGCCCATGCCGCCGCCACCGCCGAGCAGACTGCCCAGGCCGCCACCGCCGGCACTCCGGGGAGCCGAGCCGGGCACGCCGCCCAGGCCGCCCAGAATAGACGTGAGGGAGCCTAAGCCGCCGCCGCCCACGTGGGAGCCTTGCTGGGGCATATTGCCGTAGCTACCAGTGCTGCCACCGCCGCCCATCATACCGCTGAGCAGACCGCCGCCGAGCAGGCCGCCGAGCAAGCCGCCCATCGAACTACCGCCCATAGCGCCGCCGAGCAGGCCGCCCATGGTGCCGCCACCGCCGAGTACGCTGCCCAGGCCACCGCCCATGCCGCCCATGCCCGCCGAACGGCCGCCACGGTTCATCACGCCCGAAATAACCATGGGCGCTACCACGCCGAGCAGGCCGGCCATCAAAGCACCTTTCGGAATGCCTACGCTGCTGAGCTTATCGGTGATGCCGCTCAGGAAGCCTTGCTTGCCGGGGTCATTGGGGTCGTGGGGTACGGCCGCGGCCTGGTCTACTACGCTTTCCAGAGCCTTGGTCTGCTGCTGGTTAACGCCGAGGTAGGCAGCCATTTTGTTTACCATTTCCTCTTCCGTGTTGGAGTAAGCACCATCGGCGCGGGCAAAGCTGATCAGGTCGGTAATAAGGGAAAAGCGCAGCTCACTGCCGCGCAAAGCGTCGAGGTTCTGCTTGATGCTTTCGTTGGAGGCATCCTTGGCGGCCGTCAGTACCTGCTGGGTAGCGCCGCCCGAAAGACCAGCCGTTTGGGCCAGCTGCTGCAAAAACTCCACCTCTGCCGGTGAGGCTTCGCGGTCGGCCGAGGCCAGGCTGGCAATAACACTTAAGTAAGCGGCTTTTTCCTGATCGGAATAGTTCTGCAGAAGTTGGGTATCGTTCATGGGTAGTGAGAGAAAGGGTGAGAACACAAACCGAAAATCTTAACGGCAACCGGCCGATTAGGTTGAACCCCAACAATCAGCGGTGGCCCACGGGTAGGCTGACCACCCAACAGCCCTTCTTATCAGCTGCAGCCTGAGTTGTTGAATACTCTGACAGTAAAATACTTGCGCTCTATCCGCGCCCTTGAAAAGATTTTTTGCCTTGATTTTTTGGGCAAATGGTTGCGTAATCAAAAACGACCTACCATATTTGCATTCCCAAACGGGACCCGGGAGATTAGCTCAGCTGGTTCAGAGCATCTGCCTTACAAGCAGAGGGTCACTGGTTCGAACCCAGTATCTCCCAC
>NZ_JAJADQ010000012.1 GCF_020447315.1 Hymenobacter nitidus | reverse complement strand
GACTTTGCCAATAAGGTGAAGTCGCTGAATGCCGTGACGGCCGAGCTGGCCGGCGGGCCGGCGTATGAGTCGCCGGCGGCGGCGCGCTGGCGCAAGATTGCCACGGCCACGCTGCTGGCGTTTGCGGCCATGCTGGTCTTCAACATTCTCTCCTACTACGTCACCTGGAACCAGGTCTGGGGCGTGGCGTCCAACGCCAAGATGTTCTACATCTTCGTGGCCATCGGCTTCGGGGCTCAGATTGTGGACGGGCTGCTGGGCATGGGCTACGGTGTGGTGACAGCCATCAGCCTGATGAGCATCAATATTTCGCCGGCGGCGGTGAGTGCCAGCATTCATACCGCCGAAATGTTTGCCAGCGGGGCCTCGGGCTACCACCACTACCGCTTCGGCAACGTGAACAAGAAGCTGTTCAAGGTGCTGCTGATTCCGGGTGTACTGGGGGCCATTACGGGCGCGTACCTGCTTTCCCGCTTCGGCGAAACCTACGGCGCCTACGTCAAGCCCCTGCTGGCGGTGTACCTGCTGCTGCTGGGGTTGCGCATTCTGACCAAGGCTTTCAGCAAGCCCGGCCCGCGCCGCAAGCACAAGAAACTGGGGCTGCTGGCCGCGGCCGGCGGCTTTCTCGACTCCTTCGGCGGCGGCGGCTGGGGCCCGTTGGTGACCAGCACCCTCATTGCCGGAGGGCGCACGCCGCAGTACGTCATCGGCTCGGTGAGCGTCACGGAGTTCTTCGTCACGTTTGCCAGCGCCGTGACGTTTTTTGCCACCATCGGCATCACGCACTGGCAGATTATCCTGGGCCTGGTGGTGGGCGGCATTGCTGCGGCGCCGTTTGCCGCCCGCCTGGCCGGCCGCATTCCCACCCGCTGGATGTTCGTAGGCGTAGGTTTGATGGTAATTGTGTGGAGCCTGTGGGCCCTGCGCAAGCTGTTTATGTAGGCTGCTGCTTCGTCCGCTCAGGCTCCACCGGAAACCAGATGCTGACGCTGGTGCCCTGCCCGGGCGCGGAGCGGACGTCAGTGGTACCATTGAGCAGCTTCACCCGGTCCCGAATCGTTTTCAGGCCGATGCCTTTGCCACCCGGGCGCAGCGGGTCGAAGCCCCGGCCGTTGTCGTCGGCCCGCAGCCGCACGGCCGCGCTTTCCAGCGTGAGCACCACCTGAGCCTGCGTGGCCTGGGCATGCTTCACGATGTTGTTGACCAGCTCCTGCACCAGGCGGTAGAGGGCCAGCTCCAGGTACTTGTCCAACCGGGGGCCCCGACCCAGCAGCTGGCACCGGATGCGCACGGCCCCGCAGCTCATGTGCTGGCACACGTCCTTAATAGCCGTGGCCAACCCAAAGTCCTCCAGCGTGGTCGGAATCAGTTCGTGCGAGATGGTACGGGTGGTTTTGATGGCTTCGGAGAGAAAAAGGCTGGCCTGCTGCCGGGCCTCGGCCGTGCGCCGGCTGCTGGCCTGCCCGGGCTCTACCACAATCTGCTCGAGCTGCAGCTTGGTGGCGTACAGCACCTGGCCCAGGCCGTTGTGCAGGCTCTCGGCAATGCGGCGGCGCTCCTCTTCCTGGGCTTCCAGCACGGCGTTGAGCAGCTGCTTCTGCTGCAAAAGCTGCAGGTGCAGGTTTTCTTTTTCCAGGCGCCTGATGTCGGTAATTTCCCGGGCAATGGCCAGCACGCTGCGCACTTCCCCCTCTTCCGACACCTCGGGCACCAGACGGGAGTAGAAGTACTTGGTACCCACGGGTGTTTCGGCCTGGTTGTAATGGTCGTGGGCCTGGCCGCTGCTGAGCACCAGGCGCAGCTTGTCCATCCAGGGGCGGGCCATGTCCTCGGGGTGGCCCATTTCCAGGTTGGTTTTGCCCAGCATGTCGGCCAGGGGGCGCTGCATGCGCTGGCAGTAGGCACCATTGGCAAAGGTCAGGCGCAGCGCCTGGTCCCAGCGGGTGATGATGTCGGGCGTGTTTTCGACCAGGGCCTGAAACTGGCTGACACTTTCGCGCAGCTCTTTTTCGGCTTGCTTCATCTCCGTTACGTCCTGCACCGTGCCGTAGAGCTTGGTTACCGCCCCCTGCGCATCGTACTGTGCCTCGGTGCGGGTTTCGACCAGGCGGGTGGTGCCGTCGTGGCGAATAATGCGGTGTACCAGCTGAAACCGGGCCGAGGCGCCCACCGGCTGCAGCAGCTCCCGAAACGCGTTTACGTCCTCCGCATACAGAAAGCCGACGATTTGCTCCACCGTCAGCGGCTGGCTCTGGGGCGGCAGCCCGTAGATGCGGTACAGCTCGTCGGTCCAGTACACGCGGCCACTGGGTAGCTCCACTTCAAAGCTACCGATGTGCCCCATGGCCTGCGACTCTTTCAGGCGCTGGTGCTCCTGGCGCAGCCGCTCCCGCGACTCTTTCACTTCCTGAATGTCGTAGAGCAGCACGATGAGGCCGTCGGCGGTGGGCGTGGCCGACATGTATACCCACCGGCCCAGCACGCTGCAGTGATATTCGTCTTCGGTGCGCCGCCCGGTTCTCAGGGCCTGCCGGATGAGGTCCTGGCCTTCGGGACTCACGCGCAGCAGGGTAGTCTGCCAGATATTCTGGCCCAGAATTTCCGCTTTGGTTACCTGCAGAAGCTGTTCGGCGCGGCGGTTGAGGTAGGTAAACTCGCCGGCCGCGCTCAGCTCCACGTAGGCCTCGCCGATGGAATCCAGAATGGCATTGGCCTTTTGCAGCTGCTGCACCAGTAGGCGGTTTTCGTGCACCAGGGCCTTAGTCAGGTCTACCTCCCGGCTGAGGTCGTCGATGCGGTGGCCCTGCCGCACCAGCTCCGTCACCTCGCTCACCTTGTTGATGAGGTACTGCACCGCCCCGTCGGGCGTCAGCACGGGCGAGTTCTGCACCAGCCAGTATTTCTCCTCGAAGCCCGCTTCCTCGGCGCCGGCCCGGCGCACGTCGTAGCGCTGCACGGGCAGCTGGTCGGGGCGGCCGGTAGCCAGCACCCGCTGAAAGGACGCGTGCAGCATCTGCTTGCTGAAGGATGAGGACTCATCCGGGCTTTCGGGAAACACATCGTATACCGAGCGGCCCACAATGTCTTCGCGCACTGTGAGCGTGGCCGCCAGGTAGGCATCCGTAGCCGTGAGAATAATAAGGTCGGGCGTCAGGATCAGGTAACGGTCGGGCAGGGAGGCATAGGCTTGCAGCACCGCTGCACTCGGTGGCGTATGGGAAAGGGGGGCAGCCGGCATTGCTCTGGGAACACACGTAGAAAAACCGAAAGTACGCAGCGGCGGGGCTTTGCGCACCCGGATGCAACCCCTGCCGCCTTGGGCCCGACTTTGCCCCCACGTAAGCACCGGTACCGGCGGCTGCGCACCCGCCGGACCAAAGTCATAACTTTTCTCCGGCACTTTGGTTTAACAGGCTTGTAGTTGTTCCCGCACCCCCGGAGGCAGCCCGGCCCCAGCAAGACGTGCTGTGGGCAAAATACCCTAAAAAAGCCGTGCTGCCGGGCCCCAGACCGCAGCCCCGGCTTTTATCCGCGCTATTCTGTGCCGGGCACCACCCCCACCCCGTCCGGCCCCCTACTCTTATTGGTTTTATACCGCAGCCCCACGGCCGCGGTCGAAGACACGTATGCAACAGCCAGCTGCCCGCGGGCTGTTTAGTTTACCTGCTATGAAAAAAACGCAACAAGCCGTCTGGTCCCTGCTGGGCCTTTTTCTGCTTGCTCCTTTCCTGGCCGTGGCCCAGCCCTCAGCGCCGCCCACCCCCAGCCAGTACACGCTGGAACAGTGTCTGCAGTTTGCCCTGCAAAACCAGCCCCTGCTGCGCCAGGCCCGTATCGATGAGGAAGCCAATGAGGCCAACATCCGGGTGGGGCTGGCCGGCTGGCTGCCCCAGGTGGCGCTGAATGCCACCGGCCAGCACTTTTTCCAGTTGCCCTACACCGTGTTTCCCAACGCCGAGGGCGTGAACGTGCCGCGCCAGATTGGTCTGCGCAACACCTCGACCGTTGGGCTGGCGGCCACCCAGGCCATCTACAACAACGACGTGCAGCTGGCCCGGCGCAGTGCCCGGCCCTCGCGCCAGCTCTACCAGCAAAACTCCACCAGCGTCCGCATCGACGTGGTGAGCAACGTGAGCAAGGCCTTCTACGACGTGCTGCTCTCCCAGCGCCAGCTCGACGTGCTCAGTGAGGACATCGTGCGCTTGCAGCGCAGCCTGAAAGACGCCAAGGCCCGCTACGACGTGGGCATCGTGGATAAGATTGACTACAAGCAGGCCGAAATTTCGCTCAACAACTCCGTCGTGGCCCGCAAGCAGGCCGTGGAGGCTATTAAGGCCAAGTCGGCCTACCTTAAGGAGCTCATGGGCCTGGCCGGACAGCAGCCCCTCACCCTGGAATACGACACCGTGCGGCTGATGCGCGACGCGGTGATGGACACGGCCGTGGCCGTGGAAACGGCCAACCGCATCGAGATTCAGCAGCTGCAAACCCAGAAAGCCCTGCAGGAAGCCCAGATCAGCTACTACCGCTGGGGGTTTCTGCCGTCGTTGTCGGCCTTCGGCAACTACAACGCGGCTTTCCAGAACAACAACTTCGGTGATTTGTACAGCCAGCGCTTCCCCAGCTCCTACGCCGGCCTGCAGCTGAGCCTGCCCATTTTCCAGGGGGGCCGCCGTCTGCAGAACCTGCGCCGGGAGCGGCTTACCGACCAGCGCCTCGACCAGGACTTACTCGCCACCCGCAACCGCATCAACACCGAGTTTGAGCAGGCTCTGGCCACTTATAAAGGCTACTACATCGACTACCTCATCGGGCAGCGCAATCTGGCCTTGTCGAAGGAAGTGTACTCGGTGGTGAACCTGCAGTACCGGGAGGGCATCAAAACCTACCTCGACGTGATTGTGGCCCAAACCACGCTGCGCACCGCCCAGCTCAACTACTACAGCGCCCTGTTTCAGGTGCTCAGCAGCAAAGTAGATGTGCTGCGCGCCCAGGGCAGTTTGCCGGTGGCGTATTAAGAGTTCAGAGCCCAGAAGTTAGAGCCTAGACTCACGAACGTCTGACCAAAACCTGTTGCTCCCCGCTGCGCTACCCTTTTCCACTTCCGCCTTTCCTGCTTCTAAGCTCTGAGTTCTGACTTCTGAGCACTCTAGAATTACCCGATATGAAAAAAACGATTCTGGCTCTTTCGTACGCTGCCAGCCTGCTGGCCTTTACCAGCTGCGGCAGCAAAGAGGCCGACAAGCCGGCCGGTCCGCCGCCGGCCACGCCCGTGACCCTGGTAGCGGCCCGCACCTCCGACGCGGTGTACTACGACGAATATCCGGCTACCGTAGTAGCCATCAACAACGTGGAGCTGCGCAGCCAGGTGGCGGGCTTCATTACCGGCATCTTCTTCAAGGACGGTGAGTTCGTGACCAAGGGCAAGACGCTCTATGAAATCGACCGGCGCAAGTATGAGGCGGCGTATCAGCAGGCCCTGGCCGGCCTGCGCAGCACCCGCGCCGTGGTGCAGAATGCCAAAGTAAACCTGGACCGCTACCAGCGCCTGGCCGAGCAGGACGCCATTGCCCGCCAAGTCGTGGACAATGCCGCCACGGCCTACGCTACGGCCCAGAGCCAGGTAGCCGTGGCCCAGGCCGGGGTGGCCGCCGCCCAGGCCGACCTCAGCTATTCGCTGATTAAAGCGCCGTTTGCGGGTCGTATCGGCATTTCGCAGGTGCGGCTGGGGGCTCAGGTCAGCCCCGGCTCTACGCTGCTCAACACCATTAGCGGGGAAGACCCGATGGGCGTGGACTTCGTGATTACTGAATCCGACCTGGCCCGCTTCGTGGACTTGCAGCGCCAGGCCAGCACCACCGCCGACTCCACGTTCCGCCTGGAGCTGCCCGACGGCACCCGCTACGCCCAGCCGGGCCGCATTCTGGCCATCGACCGGGGCGTGAATCAGCAGACCGGCACCGTGCAGATTCGGGTGCAGTTCAGCAACTCCGGGCGCCAGCTCAAGGATGGCATGAGCGCCGTGCTGCGGGTGCTCAACCGGCAGTCGGGCCGCCGCGTGGTGATTCCCTTCAAGGCCGTCGTCGAGCAGATGGGCGAGAACTTCGTCTTCGTGGCCGGCGACAGCAGTAAGGCCCGCCAGCGCAAGGTGCAGCTGGGCCCCCGCCTGCGCGACCAGATTGTGATAATGGAAGGCATCAAGGACGGCGACCAGGTAGTAACCGAGGGCCTGAACCGCCTGCGCGACGGCGGCCTGATTCAAACTGGCCCGCCCCCAGCCGCCCCCACGGCCGCAGCTAAATAGCTAAAGCTATAAGCCCAGGAGTTCCCCTCCTTGAAAAAGGAGGGGAACTCCTGGGCGGGGTGGTTCAATCGTTGAACGGCTCTTTATCAGTAGCTCTAGTATTGTTCTGGCATTTCAACCACCCCCAGCCCCTCTCTGCTTGAGTCGCAGAATCATCTGAGGAGGGGAGCTAGTTTTTAGCTCTCATTCATCCGGCTTATTCGCCGATAGTTATACCGCATCCATGATTGCAGAAACCTTTATTCGGCGCCCCGTCACGGCCATCGTCACCTCCCTGGTGATAGTGCTGGTGGGGGTGCTGGCCATCCTGAACCTGCCCGTGGGGCAGTACCCGGAAATTACGCCGCCCACGGTATCCGTCAGCGGCACCTACACCGGCGCCGACGCCCAGACCGTGGAGCAAACCGTGGCCACGCCCGTGGAAGTGCAGGTGAACGGCACGCCCGGCATGACTTACCTGCAGAGCAACAGTACCAGCAACGGGCAGATGAGCATGACGGTGAACTTTGAGGTGGGCACCGACATCAACATTGCCGCCCTCGACGTGCAAAACCGCGTGGGCATTGCCCAGCCCACCCTGCCTCAGGAAGTGCAGCGCCTGGGCCTGGTGGTGCGCAAGCGGAACCCCAGCATTCTGATGCTGGTGGCCATGTACGCGCCCAAAGGCACCCACAGCACTACCTTTCTCGATAACTACGCCAACGTCTTTATCAAGGACGCGCTGCTGCGTACCAAGGGCGTGGGCGACATCGTGAGCCGGGCCGATGACTTCTCGATGCGCGTGTGGCTGAACCCGGATAAACTCTCCCAGCTCGGCGTCACGGCCCAGGAAGTAACGGCTGCCATTCAGGAGCAGAACGCCCAGATTGCGGCCGGCTCCATCGGGGCCCCGCCCGCCCAGACCGGGCAGACGTTTGAGTACATCGTGTTCGTGAAAGGCCGCCTGACCAACACCGAGGAGTTCGGCAACGTCATCGTCAAAACCCGGCCCGAGGATGGCTCGGTGGTGTACCTCAAGGATGTGGCCCGCCTGGAGCTGGGCAAGTTCAACTACTCCAACAACTCCTTCGTGGACGGCAAACGCGCCGCGTACCTGCTCGTGTACCAGGCCCCCGGTGCCAATGCCCTCGACACCTACGAGAACGTGAACAAGACGATGGAGCAGCTCAAGAAGCAGTTCCCCACCGACCTCGACTACGTGGTACCGTTTGAGTCGGCCACGGTGGTGAAAGTATCCATCAACGAAGTGCTGCACACCCTGGTGGAGGCCCTGCTGCTGGTTATTGTGGTGGTGTACCTGTTTCTGCAAAGCTGGCGCTCCACGCTTATCCCCGTGCTGGCCATTCCGGTGTCCATCATCGGCACATTCATCTTCTTTATTCCGCTGGGCTTCACCATCAACACGCTCACGATGTTCGGCTTTGTGCTGGCCATTGGTATCGTGGTCGATGATGCCATTGTGGTGGTGGAAGCCGTGGAGCACAACATGAACGAGCGGGGCCTCTCGCCCCTGGATGCCACGCTGGCGGCCATGCGCGAAATTTCGGCCCCGGTTATTGCCATTGCCCTGATTCTGGCCGCCGTGTTCGTCCCCGTCGGTTTCATCCCCGGCATCACGGGCCGGCTGTACCAGCAGTTTGCCATTACCATCGCCATTTCGGTGATTATCTCGGCCTTCGTGGCCTTGTCGCTCACCCCGGCTTTGTGCGTACTGCTGCTCAAGCCCCACAAACGCGACTCAACCTCGACCGGCATCGACAAGTTTTTCTACCGGTTCAACACCTGGTTTGATAGGGTGACGGGCAAGTACGGCAACGGCGTGCAGCGCGGCATCAAGCATTCCCGCCTCGTGGTCATTATTCTGGTGTGCATCATTGCGGCCACCGGGCTGCTGTTCCGCAGCAAGCCGTCGGGCTTTATTCCGACCGAAGACGAAGGTCGCCTGTTCGTGACCTTCACCCTGCCCGAGGCCTCGTCGACGGAGCGCACCGTGAGCACCCTGAAGGAGGTGATGAAGGAGCTGGACCAGATCAAGGGCATCAAGCACTACGCTGGTTTGGGGGGCCTGAACGTGGTCAACTTCTCGTCCAAGTCGAACAGCGGCACGGTGTTCTGCCAGCTCGAGCCCTGGGACGACCGCAAGGAAAAGGAGCTGCAGTTGCAGGGGCTGATTGCCACCGTACAGCAGCGCCTGAGCCGCCTGAAGGAAGCCAATATCGTGGTGATTTCGCCGCCCGCCATTCCCGGCCTCGGCAACTCCGGCGGGTTCAGCTTTATTCTGCAGGAGCGCGAAGCCGGGGGCGACATCAAGAACTTCGACGCCAACCTGCAGGCCTTCGTGGCGGCCCTGCGCAAGCGGCCCGAAATCGTGAACCCCTTCTCCTTCTTCACGGCCAATACGCCCGGCTACCAGCTGACCATCGACCGGGAGAAAGCCAAGAAGCTCGGCGTCTCCATCGCCGATATCGGCACGGCCCTGCGCACCTACCTGGGCTCGGCCTACGTGAACGACTTCACCGTGTACGGCCGCAACTTCCGCGTCGTGACCCAGGCCGACAGCATGTACCGCGCCGACATCAGCAACCTGGGCCAGTACTACGTGCGCAACTCCTCGGGCGGTATGGTGCCCCTGAGCACGCTCACCAGCTACAGGCGCACCGAGTCGGCCCCGCTGATTTCGCACTACAACCTGTTCCGCTCGGCCGAAATCAACGGCAACGCGGCTCCCGGCTACAGCTCCGGCGACGCGCTGAAAGCCCTGGAGGAAACCGCCGCGCAGAGCTTACCCGCCGGCTACGGCTACGAGTTTTCGGGTCTGAGCCGCGAGGAGCAGCTAGCCGGTGGGCAGACGGTGTACATCTTCGCGCTGTCCATCATCTTCGTGTTTCTGTTTCTGGCGGCCCTGTACGAAAGCTGGTCGGTGCCGTTTTCGGTGCTGCTGGCCGTACCGCTGGGGGCGTTTGGTGCTATTCTGGCCCTGTTCTTCCTGCCCAAGCTCACCAACAACGTGTACGCCCAGATTGGCCTGATTACGCTTATCGGTTTGTCGGCCAAAAACGCCATTCTTATCATCGAGTTTGCCAAGGAGCGGGTCGATAAGGGCATGCCCCTGGTGGAGGCCACCCTGGAAGCCGTACGCCTGCGCCTGCGGCCCATCATCATGACATCGTTGGCCTTTATCCTGGGTGTGCTGCCGCTGGTGTTTGCCTCCGGGGCCGGCGCCCAGAGCCGGCAAACCATCGGCTGGACGGTGTTTGGCGGCATGCTTTCGGCTACCATTCTGGCCATCTTCATCGTGCCGGTGCTCTACGTCCTCATCACGCGCCTGGCCTACGGCAAGGACAAGCTGGCCGAGCTGGAAGCCAACTACAAGCCCGACGACGAGCACAACCTGCCCCCGCACGACCCGGACCGCCTCACCCCCGGCCCCGACGACCCTAAGCTGCTGCCGGCGCACTAAAAACAAACCCCACTTTCTCCCGGAGAAAGTGGGGTTTCCTGTCTGCTTCCTGAACCTTCTTGTCCCTGATGTCCGACATTCCCGAAACCACCCTGCCCACGCCTGCTCAATTCGATGCCCTCATCCGCGCCCGGCGCAGCATTCAGCCCGTGCAGTTCGAGCCCGGCCGCGTCGTGCCCGACGAGGTTGTGCAGCAGTTGCTGGAAAACGCCAATTGGGCCCCTACCCACAAGCGCACCGAGCCCTGGCGCTTCGTGGTCTTTGCGGGGGCGGGGCGGCAGCGGCTGGCCGAGTTCCAATCGAACTTGTACCGCCAGCAGGCCGGCGAGTTTGCGGACGAGAAAAAGGCCCAGAAGCTGGCCCAGAACCCGTTGCTGGCCTCCCACGTCATTGCCATCGGGATGAAGCGCCACTACGTGCTGCCCGAAATTGAGGAGGTGGAAGCCGTGGCCTGCGCCGTGCAAAACCTGCACCTGTCGGCCGTAGCCCACGGCCTGGGTGGCTACTGGGGCTCGGGCGGCATCACCTACCTGGAAGAAGCCAAGCCCTTTTTCGGCCTGGGGCCGGAGGATAAACTGCTGGGCTTTTTCTACCTGGGCTACGTGGCCCAACTGCCCGGCCGCAACCTGCGCAAGCCCATTGCGGAGAAAGTAACCTGGGTGAGAGAGTAAGCACCAGCAATACAACAAGAAAGCCCACTGCACGCAGTGGGCTTTCTTGTGCGGTCAATATTCAGGGTTTACTGCACGATGAGGCGGGCCGTCTGCTGGCCAGCACGCACCAGGTAGAGCCCGGCCGGCAACTCCTCCAAACCCAGCAGAGTGGTGCCGGCGGCAAAACGACGCAGCACCTGCCCCTGCAGATTCAGCAGCTGCACCTCGGCCCCTGCCGCCGTGCCCAGCAGCTGCACCGTGGTGGTAGCCGGGTTCGGCAACAGCTGGAGCGCGGTAGCGGTGCCCGCTACGTGACGCACGGGCGAGTTGGTTTCGGTCTGGTCGGTGTCCTGCTGCACGAGGCGGTAGTAGGCCGCCCCGGTTTCCGCATCGGTGTAAGTGTAGCGGTGGGCCGTGGTAGTGGTGCCCTGGCCGGCTACGAAGCCTACCTGCTGCCAGAGCTGCGCATCCCGGCTTTTCTCGACGCGGAAGCCGGCGTTGTTCTGCTCCTGGGCCGTCGTCCAGCGCAGCTGCACCTGCGTGGGGCTGCTGCGCTGGGCCGTGAACTGCGTTAGCTCTACGGGCAGCGGCTGCACCGACACCAGCGGGCTGACCCGGTCGAAGCGGGTGCTGGCGGTGGTGGTGCCGTCACCTAGCTGGCCGGCGCCGTTGTTGCCCGTGCTCAAAAAGCCAAAGGCCTGCGGGGTGCGCCCCAGGGTGTGGGAACTGCCCGCGGCCACCTGCCGCCAGTCGGTGCGGAGCGTGACTTCCTGCACGGGGCTGGTTTTGCTCACGATAGTGCCGTCGCCGAGCTGACCGCTGCTGTTGGCACCCCAGGCCCAGAGCGTGCCATCGGTGCGCAGGGCCACGGTGTGATTGAAGCCGGCACTCACTTGCGTCCAGGTGGCGGTGCCCAACTGGGCCGGGGCGGGGCGGGTCGTGGTGGTGCCGTCGCCGACCTGGCCGCTGGTGTTGAAGCCCCAGGTCCAGAGCGTGCCGTTGGCTTGCAGGGCGTTGCTGTGGTTGGTGCCGCCACTGACTTGCGTCCAGGAGGTGCCGGTACCAATCTGTACCGGGGCGGTGCGCCGGGAGGCAGCCGACCCGTCGCCAAGCTGACGCCCACCGTTGTCGCCCCAGGCCCACAGCGTGCCGTTGGCCTGCACAGCCAGGTTGTGGTTGCTGCCCGCACTCACCCGCACCCAGCTAGTACCAGTGCCTACCTGCGTGGGGATAAGGCGCTGGGTAGTGGTGCCGTCGCCGAGCTGGCCATCGACGTTGTAGCCCCAGGCCCAGAGCGTGCCGTTAGCCTTGATGGCCACGCTGTGGTATTCACCGGCACTGATCTGGGCCCAGTTGGTTTCCGTGCCAATCTGCACGGGGCTGTTTTTGTCCAGTTGGGTGCCGTCGCCGAGGCGGCCCTGACCGTTGCTGCCCCAGGCCCATAAGGTGCCGTCGGCCTTCAGGGCCAGCGTATGGCTGCTGCCAGTGCTGACCTGCACCCAGTTGGTAGCGGTGCCAACCGGTATGGGGCGGCTGTTGGGGGGAAAGGAAGTGGTGCCGTTACCGAGCTGGCCGCTGCTGTTACTGCCCCACATGACCAGCACTCCGTTGGGCCGGATACCAGCGCTGAAGGAGCTGCGCGAAGCCGCCAGGCTGAGCGTGACCAGGGCCGCGTCGGCTTGCTGGGGAGCCGTGACATACCCGGCATCCGCGTAGCCGAGCCCGAGAAACCCGCCGCCATTAGCACCCCAGCCCCAGAGCGTGCCGCTGGTGCGGATAGCCAGCGTGCGGCTATTACCGGCGCTGACCTGCGTCCAGTCGGTAGCTGTGCCAGTTTGGGTTGGCACATTGGCGTTATTGACAGTTCCGTTGCCCAGCTGACCGTTGAAATTGTCACCCCAGGCCCACAAGGTACCATCGGTGCGAATACCAGTGGTGTAGTCAAGACCAGCACTAATCTGCGTCCAATTGGTGGCGGTGCCCACTTGTACCGGGCTGGTTTTCCTAACGGTTGTACCGTCGCCAAGCTGGCCGTTGGCGTTGTTGCCCCAGGCCCACAAGGTACCATCGGTGCGTACGGCCACGGAGTGAGAACCACCACCGCTGGCGCGGACCCAGGTCGTTTCCACGCCCACTCGTACCGGGCTGGTTTTGCCCAGGGTCGTACCATCGCCGAGCTGGCCCTGGCTATTAAGGCCCCAGGCCCACAAGGTGCCATCGGTGCGCACGGCTACGGTGTGGCTGCCGCTGGAGCTGACCTGCGCCCAGCCGGTGGCGGTGCCAATCTGCACGGGGGTGGATTTATCCGTGGTCGTGCCGTCGCCGAGCTGGCCTTGCATGTTATAGCCCCAGGCCCAGAGCGTGCCATCGGTTTTGATGGCCACGGAGTGAGAATTACTGGCACTGACCTGCTTCCAGCTGGTTTCGGTGCCAATCTGCACAGGGCTGCTTTTGTTTACGTTCGTACCGTCGCCGAGCCGCCCATAGAAATTATAGCCCCAGGCCCACAGGGTACCATCGGCACGCACGGCCAGGGTGTGGAGGTTCCCGGCGCTGACCTGGACCCACGTAGTGGCAGTACCTATCTGCACGGGGACCGTGCGGGTGGTGGTCGTGCCGTCGCCGAGCTGGCCCTGGGCATTACTGCCCCAGGCCCACAGCGTCCCGTCGGTGCGCACGGCTACGGTGTGGTTGCTGTTGGAGCTGACTTGCGCCCAACTGGTAACGGTGCCAATCTGCGTGGGTACCGTGCGGTTGGGGCCGATGGTAGCATCGTCGCCGAGCTGGCCGCTGCTGTTGCTGCCCCAGGCCCACAGGTCACCATCGGCGCGCAGGGCCAGCGTGTGGCTGCTGCCCGCACTGATGCCGGTCCATGTGGTGGCCGTACCTACTTGCACCGGACTGGTTTTCCTGACGGTTGTACCGTCGCCGAGCTGACCGTTTGTATTATCCCCCCAGGCCCAGAGCGTACCGTCGGCCCGACGGCCCACGGTGTGACTATCGCCCGCGCTGACGCTTTGCCACGTGGTGGCCGTGCCTACTTGCACCGGGCTACTGTACGTGATAGTGCTACCGTCGCCGAGCTGGCCGCTGCTATTGTTGCCCCAGGCCCAGAGCGTACCGTCAGCCCGCAGGGCCACGGTGTGAATATCGCCCGCGCTGACGCTTTGCCACGTGGTGGCCGTGCCTATTTGCACCGGGCTGCTTTTGTCGATCCGGGTACCGTCGCCGAGTTGGCCGCTGACGTTGATGCCCCAGGCCCACAAGGTGCCGTCAGCCCGCACGGCTAGCGTATGGTTGATACCCGCGCTGACGCTTTGCCAGGTGGTGGCCGTGCCTACTTGCACCGGACTGGTTTTGTTTACGACAGTACCGTCTCCCAGCTGGCCTCTGCTGTTAAGCCCCCAGGCCCACAAGGTGCCGTCGGCCCGTACAGCCAGCGTGTGACTACCGCCCGCGCTAATGTTTTTCCACGTGGTGCCGGTACCGATTTGCACGGGGGTGGTTTTGTCCACGACGGTGCCGTCGCCGAGTTGACCGCTGCTGTTAAGCCCCCAGGCCCACAAGGTGCCGTCGGCCCTTAGAGCCAACGTGTAGTTGCGGCCCGCGCTGACGCTTTGCCACGTGGTGGCCGCGCCTACTTGCACCGCACTGGTGCGCGTGGTAGTGGTGCCGTCGCCGAGCTGGCCGTTGGTGTTGTTGCCCCAAGCCCAGAGCGTACCATCGGGGTGAATGGCTGCGGTGTGCGTGAAGCCGGTATCGAAGGTGCCGCTCAGGACCTGGGCCGCCAGAGGCCGGGCCAGCAGGCTACAGGCCACGAGCAGCAGGAGCAGCCGAAGCCGCAGAGAGAAGACGTGTTTCATGCAATAGGGATAAGGTATGGGCGCGATTAAGTCCGTAAAGTTCTGCCAAAGAATATTGCTATCCTAACAGACACCACCCTTGCACCGGCGCCCATTTCTACCCATCTTTCAACCACTTACCGCTACCCTATCCGCCTGGCTCGGGCCCCGTTACACACCGCGCTTATCTTCGCTCCGGCCGCTTGTCTTATCCTCTTATTTCTTCCCTTTTCCCCGTTATGTACAACGAACGGTACGACAACCATTTCCGGCGCCTGACGGCCTCGCGCGACACGCTGGCTTCTTTTGCCGACTTCACCCTGGAGGCCCTGCGCCTGGCCGCCGTGCCCAAGCTGCTGCGCGACGAGCGGCCTGCTCTAGAGGCTGCCCTCGATAAGTACCGCCAGGGCCTAAGTGGGCGCACCAGCGGCAGCGGGCAGCGCCAGAGCGGTACTCAAACTGAGGACCAGGCCTTCAAAAGCTTTAAAAAGCTGGTGCAGGCCACCGATAAGAAGCTGCTGCAGCCCCGCTTCTACGACCACCCCACCGAGAAAGCCCTGTTCTACCCCGACAAGCTCAGTGGCCTGACCGAAGCTCCCAAAACCAAGCGCTTCACCCGCTTTACGGCCTACGTGCAGCAGCTGGAAGCTCACCCCGACGCCGGCCTACAGGCTGCCGGGGCCCAGGCCAAAGCCCTGCTGATAGCCTACTCTGCCGCCACGGCCGCCAAAAACCAGGGCAGCAAGATCGTAAAGGACACCATCTCAGCCTTGGGTCCTGATGCCCAGTCTCTGGCCGACGCCTTGTGGGACGTGCACTGCACCGCCCTCTACGTGCACCGCCGCGAGCCCGCCAAAGCCCCCACGTACTTCGCTTACGACAAGCTTCTGAAGCGGAACGGCCAACGCACCACCGCCCGCAAAGGCATTCTACCCCCTGCTCCCGCGGCTGAATAGCGTCTGCACCGGTGCAGGATGCCTACCGGGCGGCCGGTACAGGCTCTGCACCGGTGCAGGAAGCCTGCCGGGTGGCCTGGACCCATCGTGCACCGGTGCAGAAGGATTGCCGGGTACCCGGAATAGGTTCTACACCGGTGCAGGGTGTCTGCCGGACTGCCGATACAGGCTCTGCACCGGTGCAGAAGGCAGCCGGAGGATCCGGCAGACACCCTGCACCGGTGCAGATACCATAGCGCCCCCTGCCAGAGCTAGTGGCTTTTCTACAAGCCCCGCCGGCCAGGTGCCGACGGGGCTTGTGCATGTTCCGGGCGGGCCCTGGGCGAGCCGCATACCGGGGCGGGAACGGGGCGGTTGGGGCTGGGGTAGTTTATTTCCGGCCACGCGGCTTTGCGGCGCGGGTTCTACCCGGCTTTTGCATTTCTTTGCTGAGCACCTGTTGGGCCAGCCCAGAGTGCAGGGCCCCGGCGTTGCGCCCCCGCCCGAGAGGGGACCAGCGCGGTCCTGTTCCCGTGCGGCTCCGCGGCCCCGCGGCGCGCCCAGCTGCTGCCCGTTTCTTTTCAACGCTCATCTTCTTGCCCCGTCCTGCGTATGAAAAAGCTCTTTGCCCTCACTCTGGCCCTTGTTGCCGCTCCTGCCTTGCTGTTTGCCCAAGCTACCGTGTCGCTCTACTCGGGCACCATTCCCAACTCCATTGCCACCAACCTGCAGGAAAGCAGCATTACGCTGGCCAACGGCGGGGTGCGCATCTCCAACGTGGTGCAGCCCACGCTGCAGGTGTTTCGGCCGGCCAAAGACAAGGCCAACGGCACGGCCATCGTCATCTGCCCCGGCGGCGGCTACACGCGCCTCTCTATCGACAGTGAGGGCACCGACGTGGCCAAGCGCCTGAACGAAATGGGCGTCACGGCCTTCGTGCTCAAGTACCGCCTGCCCAACGACCAGAGTCAGCCAGACAAAACTACGGCCTCACTGCTGGATGCCCAGCAGGCCCTGCGCCTGGTGCGGCAGCGGGCCACCGAGTACGGCATCAACTCTTCCCGGGTGGGCATCATGGGCTTCTCGGCGGGCGGCCACTTGGCCTCCACAGCCGGCACCCATTTCGCCCCCCCCGCCGGCGACACGAAGGATAACCCCTCTGTGCGCCCCGACTTTCTGGTGCTGCTCTACCCCGTTATCAGCTTCACCGACAGCCTGGCCCACGCCGGCTCCCGCGAGCGGCTGCTGGGCACAGCGCCCACGCCCGAGCAAATCCGGCTCTACTCCAACGAGCAGCAGGTGACGTCCCTGACGCCGCCCACCTTTCTGGTGCACGCCGCCGACGACAAAACGGTGAAAGTGCAGAACAGCCTGCGCTTCTACGAGGCCTGCCTGCGGGCCGGCGTGCCGGTCGAAATGCACCTCTACCCCAAGGGCGGCCACGGCTTTGGCCTGCACAATAAGACCACCAAAGACAACTGGCCCGAGCGGCTGCAGAACTGGCTCGATGCCAACGGCTGGCTGGCGAAATAAGCCTTTTGCTGAACCCTGAGAAGCCTTATCCGGGTTGCTGGCAGCTGTTTCTTGGGCTGGGGCCGCTAATCCGGAGCCGGCGCGGCTTCGTATAGGCTTAGCAGAACCGTAGCCCGATGGCATCCGTACTGGCACGGTGCTTGCAAAACACTTTCTCACAACTGAAGAAGTGTTTCTGAAACCTTAAAGAACATAGTCATGAAAAAGGTCAGTTTGATTCTCGCTCTGGTAATGATGCTCACCTCGGTGCTTAGCAACGTAGCCCAGGCCCAGGAACGAAAGAAATGGAGCCCCCAGGCTAAAGGTGCAGTTATTGGTGGTCTGGGCGGCGCTGCCGCCGGTGCCATCATTCACAAGCGCAACCGCGCCGTGGGTGGCGTAGTAGGTGGTGTGGCTGGTGCCGGTGTAGGCTATGCCATTGGTAAGCGCACCGACAACAAGCGCAAGGAAGCCGCCCGCGTAGCGGCCGCCAACCGCGCTGCTGCCAACCGCGCCGCTGAGGCCCGCGCCGAGCGTGCCGCCCTGGCCCGCCGCGTAGATGCCGCCGAGCGTAAAGCCGACCTGGCCGCTCAGGCCCAGAAACAACAGCAGCAGTATCCTGCCATGGCCAACGGCTTTGCCGCCAACACGCCCATGATGCTGACCGCCGCTAACGGCCCCGTAGCCGCCGGCTACCTGCCCAACGAGTCGTACGGCGACCGTAACAAAGCCTACTCGACCTCGGAAGTTCGTCGTAAGAGCTGGTAACTCCGGACTTTGCTTAGTTTCGCCGACTCCAGCCCCGTGCCGGAGTCGGCGAAATTGTTTCCATCCCCCACCAAACCCCTGACTGTATGAAGTCCCTTCTCTGGATGATGCCCTTGACGGTAGTTCTGGCTTCCTCCTGCACCAAAACCGCTGAAACGCCCGCTACGGCGGTCAATGCGCAAACGCTCAACCAGCAATTCATCAGCGCCTGGAACAGCAAAAACGCAATTCAGCTCGACACCCTGTTTGCCGACGACGTGCACTTCCTGCAGGGCGAAACCCACTTTCAGGGCAAATCGGAAGTATCGAACCGCTGGGTGCGCGAAACGATGGGCACCATTTCCAACCTGCGCCTGAACGTAGCCTCCTCCGGCACCGATGCCCAGACGGCCTACGAGGGCGGCACCTACGTCGTCGACGTTATTCCGACTACGCCCGGCACGCCTATGGGCGTGGGCGAAGGCAACTTTATCCTGCTCTGGAAAAAGAACCCCAAGGGCGCCTGGAAGCTCAGCTACGCCCAGCTCGAAGGCTTGCCGGTTCGGGTGCGGTAAACGGCACTAGTAGCGCGAACTGCGTAGTTTGCGTGGCCCGCGCCGTTATAATCGTTCTACCACGCGAACTACACAGTTCGCGCTACTGAAAAACAGAAAGCCCCGGCAGCTGCTGCCGGGGCTTTCTGTTTTTGGCCGAAGCCAATTCTATTCTTCCGGTGCCCGCTCCAGGTATTCTTCCCCGTCATACACTGGGGCCATGTTCTGCTCCTCCTGCTCCGTAAACAGCCGGGAGCGAATCAGGAAACGGATGCCCAGCGGGATTTCCAGGGAGAAGCTTGCGCCCCGGCCTTTCACCACATCCACCGTGAGCTGGGTGTGCTGCCAGTACTCAAACTGGCTGGCGCTCATGAAAAAGTCGCAGCCGTGAATCTGGCCCAGCCACATGTCGCTGCCCCCCACCCGGAACTCGCCCTTGGCAAAGCACATGGGCGAGGAACCGTCGCAGCAGCCCCCGCTCTGGTGAAACATTAGCGGGCCATGCTCGTCGCGCAGCAGGTCGATGGTGGCTTCGGCGGCGGCTGTGACGAGTACGCGCGGGGTTGGGAGCATGAGGTGAATGTATGAATGGCAGAATGATTGAATGACTTATATTGAAGCTGTTATACTTCTTTGGCTAATGGACACTACTACAAAAGTTGAATTTATCAGCACTTTTAAACAACGAACCAAGAATGCGGCGCTACGAATTATTAAGCTATACCAGAGCTTGCCCCAAACCGGAGAGGCGCAAATAGTTGGCAAGCAACTGTTGCGCTCAGCCACATCTGTTGCCGCCAACTACCGGGCAGTATGCCGGGCTCGTTCAGGGAATGAACAGTTTGCGAAGCTTTGTATTTGTGTTGAGGAAGCCGATGAAAGTCAGCTTTGGCTCGAACTGCTGGGCGAGGCAGGTATAGTTCCTTATGCTCGCCTAACTGATCTGATGCAGGAATACTTAGAAATTGTTTCCGTCTTGGAAAAAGCCCGCAGTACCCATAGAACAATGAGAGAATGAGTGAATGGAGAACGATGGAGCAAAATTCAATCATTCTCCATTCACTCATTCTCTCATTGTTAAAAGAAGCCTAGCGGCTGCTGGCTGTAGCTGATGAGCATGTTCTTGGTCTGCCGGTAGTGGGCCAGCATCATCTTGTGGTTTTCGCGGCCGAAACCGGAAGCCTTGTAGCCGCCGAAGGGCGCCCCGGCGGGGTAGTCGTGGTAGCAGTTTACCCATACGCGGCCGGCCTGAATAGCGCGGGGCATGGTATAGAGCTCATGGGCGTCGCGGCTCCAGAGGCCGGCCCCGAGGCCGTAGAGCGTGTCGTTGGCCAGCTCGATGGCGTGGTCGTTGTCCTTAAAAGTCGTAACGGACAGCACCGGACCGAAGATTTCCTCCTGGAAAATCCGCATTTTGTTGTGGCCCCGGAAGATGGTGGGCTGGATGTAGTAGCCGTCGGTCAGCTCGTCGTGCTCATGGTCGCGGTGGGCCTCGCCGCCGGTCAGTACTTCGGCGCCCTCGGCCTTGCCGATTTCCAGGTAGCTCAGGATTTTCTCGTACTGGTCGTTGCTGGCCTGGGCGCCCATCATGGTGCTGGGGTCGAGGGGGTGGCCGAGCTTAATGGCTTTCACCCGCTCAATCAGGCGGGGCATGAAAGCGTCGTAGATATCCTCGTGGATGAGCAGGCGCGAGGGACAGGTGCAGATTTCGCCCTGGTTGAGGGCAAACATGGCCGCGCCCTCCAGGCACTTATCCAGGAAGTCGTCGTCGGCATCCATCACCGATTTGCAGAAGATGTTCGGCGACTTGCCGCCCAGCTCCATGGTCACGGGAATGATGTTTTCGGCGGCGTACTGCAGAATCAGGCGGCCGGTGGTGGTTTCGCCGGTGAAAGACACCTTCTGCACGCGCTTGTTGGAGGCCAGGGGCTTGCCGGCTTCCAGGCCGAAGCCGTTCACCACGTTTACCACGCCGGCCGGAATGACGTCCTGAATCAGCTCCATCAGAATCATGATGCTGGCGGGCGTTTGCTCGGCGGGCTTCATCACCACGCAGCAGCCCGCGGCCAGGGCCGGGGCCAGCTTCCAGGTGGCCATCAGCAGCGGGAAGTTCCAGGGAATAATCTGGCCCACCACGCCCAGCGGCTCCTGAATCACGAGCGACAAAGTGGTTTCGTTCAGTTCGGTGGCCGAGCCTTCCTCGGCCCGGATGACGCCGGCGAAGTAGCGGAAATGGTCGATGCACAGGGGCAGGTCGGCGGCCATGGTTTCGCGGATAGCCTTGCCGTTTTCTACCGTTTCGGCGGCAGCCAGGTGCTCCAGGTTGGCCTCCATAATGTCGGCAATCTTGAGCAGCACGTTGCTGCGCGTGGCGGCCGAGGCCTTGCTCCACGACTTAAACGCCTCATGGGCCGCGTCCAGGGCCAGCTCAATATCTTCCTTCGTGGAGCGTGCCACCTTACAAAACGCCTTGCCGTCGATGGGCGAAGGATTGTCGAAATACTGACCCTTAACCGGCGCAACCCATTTGCCGCCGATGAAGTTGTCGTAGTGCGATTTGAACTGGGGACGAGCAACGAGAGTGGAAGGCTTTTCTAACGTTTCCATGAGGTGGGTGTTAATGAGTGATGACTTACTCACAAGGTAGCTTCTGAAATTGCCAGAAAATATGTAGTATTCTCTCAACAAGCTCGGGGATAGTCGCAAGTTTCCCGAAGGTGCCATCCGCCCATTTATCCGCTGCCATGAACCCACGCCTGCTGCCCGCCCTCCACACCCAGGAAGACCTCACCACGCTGGTTGAAAACCGCACCGTATACTGCCTGGACGCCTTTGAGCTCAACATCTTCGAAACCCACCAGACGGCCCGGCGCGTGCCCCTGAGCATGGGCAGCCTGGTGCTGACGACCATGCTGCGGGGCAAAAAAGTGATGCACCTGAGCGGGCAAGCCGCCTTCGACTACCTGCCGGGCGAGTCGGTGATTGTGGGCGAGCAGCAGGTGATGGAAATTGACTTTCCCGAAGCCACCCCCGACAACCCCACCCAGTGCCTGGCCGTGGCCATTCCCTCGGATACCATCCGGCACACCGTGGACTTGCTCAACGAGCGGTTCCCGCTGGCCGAGGAGCACACGCCCTGGCATCTCGACGCTAACAACAATACCCACCTGACCAACACGCCCGAGCTGACCGGCACCCTGGAGCGCCTGGTGCACTTGTCGCAGGAAACCCACGCGGCTAAGGATGTGCTGGCCGGCTTCACGCTGCAGGAGCTGCTGATCCGGCTGATGCAGACCAATGCCCGCCAGCTGATTTTCCATAACTACGCCCAGCACCTGACCTCCCACCGCTTTGCCCAGGTGGTGCAGTACATCAAGCGCCACTTCACCGAGCAGATTACCGTCGACAAGCTCAGTGAGCTGGCCTGCATGAGCAAGGCCACCTTTTTTCGCCTCTTTAAGCGCGAGTTTGGCCTCACGCCGGTCGAGTACATCATTCGGGAGCGTATTGCCGAAGCCAAGCGCCTGCTGCGCAACCCGGTGACGACCGTAGCGGATGTGTGCTTCCGGGCCGGCTTCAACAACACGGCTTACTTCCAGACCATCTTCAAAAAGTACGAGGGCATCACGCCGGGCCTGTACAAAAAACAGTATGGCCTGGGGTAAAACGGCACCAGATTGCAGCCTTTAGGGCCGGAACGGTTACTTTCACGCAAAACCACTCCTCTCCCCTTCTCTGCATCCTGTGAAGAACATTCTTACCCTGAGTGTTGGCTTGCTGGCCGCCTCCGCCAGCTGGGCCCAGTCGCCAACGCTTACGCCCGTTGCCTCGGAGCCCCAGCTGCCCTACCGCGCTACCGACACCAAAATCAACGCGCTGGTGCACACCAAGCTGGCCGTGGGCTTCGATTACGCCAAGCGCTACCTCAACGGCAAAGCCTGGCTCACGCTCAAGCCCTACGCCTACGCCACCGACTCGCTGCGCCTCGACGCCAAGGGCATGGACATCAAAACCGTGGCCCTGATGGACGGTGCCACTCAGACGCCGCTTAAGTACGACTACGCCGACCAGAGCAATCTGCGCATTCAGCTGGGCCGGATGATGCCAGTGGGCACGCCCTACACGATTTATATTGAGTACACGGCCAAGCCCGACGAGCTAAAAGCCAAAGGCAGCGCGGCCATTACCGACGCCAAGGGCCTGTATTTTATCAACCCCGACAGCGCCGTGAAGGGCAAGCCGGTGCAGATCTGGACCCAGGGCGAGACGGAAGCCTCGTCGGCCTGGTTTCCGACCATCGATAGGCCCAACCAGAAGACGACCTCCGAAATCAGCATGACGGTGCCCAGCAAGTACGTGACGCTGAGCAACGGCAAGCTGGTGAGCCAGACACCGGCTGCCGCGGGCCTGCGCACCGATACCTGGAAGATGGAATTGCCCCACGCCCCCTACCTGTTTATGATGGCCGTCGGCGACTTTAAAATCTACGAGGATAAGTGGCGCGACAAGCCCGTGACCTATTATCTGGAGCCCAAGTACGCGCCCTTCGCCAAGCAGATTTTCGGCGACACGCCCGAAATGCTGGAGTTTTTCTCCAAGCGCCTGGGCGTAGATTACCCCTGGAACAAGTACGCCCAGATTGTGACGCGCGACTACGTGAGCGGGGCCATGGAAAACACCACGGCCACCCTGCACGGCGAGTTTCTGCAGATGGATGCCCGCGAGCTGCTTGACCGGGAGTATGCCAACAACCAGTCCGTTATTGCCCACGAGCTGTTTCACCAGTGGTTTGGCGACTACGTGACGGCCGAGAGCTGGAGCAACCTGACGGTGAATGAGTCGATGGCCGACATGAGCGAAGCGCTGTGGGCCGAGCACAAGTACGGCAAGGACGCCGCCGATGCCCACCGCCTGCAGTACATTCGCAACTACCTCAACAACCCCAATAACTACGGCAAAAACCTCGTGCGCTTCCACTATGGCGACAAAGAGGAAATGTTTGACGCCGTGACCTACCAGAAGGGCGGCGCTATTCAGGACATGCTGCGCACCTACCTCGGCGACGACGTGTACTTTGCCGGCCTGAACCAGTACCTGAAGCAGAACGCCCTGGGCAACGGCGAAGCCCACCAGATGCGCCTGGCCATGGAAGCCGCCTCGGGCCGCGACCTGAACTGGTTCTACAACCAATGGTACTACAACGCCGGCCACCCCGAAGTCAGCATCGACTACAGCTGGGACGCGGCCAAGAAAATGCAGAGCGTGACCATCAAGCAAACTCAGGAAGGCCCCGCGTTTCAGCTGCCCCTGACCATTGATCTGTACGTGAACGGCAAGCCCCAGCGCCACCAGGTGATGATGCGCCAGGCCACCGAAACCTTCCAGCTGGCGGCCAGCGCCAAGCCCGAACTGGTGAACGTGGACGCCACCAAGCTGACCGTATGGCTGAAAAAAGACAATAAGCCGCTGTCGGAGTTTGCGTACCAGTACGCCAACGCCCCGCTTTTCGGCGACCGGCGCGAGGCCATTATTGCGGCCAAGGACAAGCAGGACGAAGCTGCGGCCCGCACCCTGCTGGTAAAAGCCCTGTCGGATAAATTCTATATCCTACGCTCCGTGGCGGTAGGCGCCCTGGATCTGGAAAAAGCGCCGGTAGCTAAAGCCGCAGCGCCTACCCTGCGCAAAATGGCCGCCAACGACCCGCAGAACTCGGTGCGCGCCGATGCGCTGATGGCCCTGGCCAAGCTTAAGGAAAAGAAAGACGAGAAGCTGTTTGCCAAGCAGCTCGATAACCAGTCGTACCAGGTGAGTGCCGCGGCCCTGGCGGGCCTCACGGCCGTGGCACCGGCCAAAGGCCTGGCCCGGGCCAAGGCTTTGGAGTCGAGCGACAACCAGACGACGCTGGCGGCGGTAATTAATGTGTACGCCGCGCAGGGCGGAGACACGCAGTGGGCTTATGTGCGCGACAAGTTCGATGCCGCGCCCCTGCAGGCCCGTTTCGGACTGCTGGAAGGCCTTTCTACCATGCTCGTGCGCTTGAACGACCCGACCAACTTCGCTCAGGGCGTGGAGCGCATCAAGGCCATAGCCATTCAGTTTAAGGCCCAGGGCGCCGCCGAGCCCATGATTGGGCTGCTGCAGAGCGTGAAAGAGCGCAAAACTACCGGCCCCAACGTGCAGCAGGCCCAGCAAACCATCGACCAGGCCGTAGCGGAAATTCAGCAGGCTAAGTAGCCCTGACTTGGTCAACAGAAAAAGGCCCTTCACTATGTGGTGAAGGGCCTTTTCTTTTCTATGCCGTGATATTGAAAGTATCTAAACGGCTTCGTAGGATATAGCGGCTACTTCCACCGTTTCTTCCTTGGGGCCCAGCTTCAGGGTCACGGTTTTGCCCAGCTTGGCCCCGAGTACGGCGCGGGCAATGGGCGCTACGAAAGCTACTTTGCCGGCCACTACTGAGGCCTCATCGACGCCCACAATCGTAAATTTGCGCTCGAGTCCCACCTTGCCGCCCGCTTGGGTGCGTAGCGTGACGGTGGCGCCAAAGCGCACTTCCTTGGCGGGCTGGGTTTTGGGGTCCACGAGCTTGGCGCTGGCAATGCGGCTGGTCAGGTCGCTGATGCGGCCGTTGTAGAGCGAGAGGTGGCGGGTCCGGTCGGCGTCGTTGTCACGGTTGGCTTCGGCCTGCGCGCGTTCGGCTTCCAGCGTGGTCAGCTCCTCGCGCAGCAGTTCCAGGCCGCGGGGCGTCACGTAGTTGGGGGTATTGGGCGGCAAAGCGGCCCGGGGCGGGATGATGGTCGGCGCCTGAACGTCGTCCTCTTTGGTAAATGCGCGGCTCATACTTCTGCTTAACGCAGCGGCCGGAAGCGGAGTTATACCAAACCGGTAGTGAGAAAAGCAGCCCGGCCAAAAACCAAGGCACCGGCCACATTATTGGCCTCTTTATAACTCTTCAACATACCTGTGGGTTTAGCACTACGCGTAGCATCCCGGCGGCCCGAAACAGATAAAGCGCCGCTGCCAAGCATTGCCTGAACCCCACACTTTTTACTGCGGCCCACGGATAGTCAGCCGACTATTCCGGGTCTTTTCCCGCATGATTTCCTCTTCCTCCCCTCCCACTACCGCTCCTGCTCCCCACGCGGCCCCGCCCCTGACGCCCGCCCTGGTCTGGCTGATGGCCGTGGCCTGCGGGCTGGTAGTAGCCAATATCTACTACAACCAGCCCCTGCTGGCCGATATTGGCCGCACCTTCCGCCTCTCCGACAGCCGGGCCAGCCTGGTAGCTACCCTCACGCAGGTCGGCTACACCCTGGGCCTGTTCTTCGTGGTGCCCTTGGGCGACAAGCTGGAGCGCAAGCGTCTGATTCTGATGCTGCTTGTGCTGGCGGCTGGGGCTATGGCGGCGGCGGCCCTGGCGCCCTCGTTTGCTCTGCTCGTAGGAGCCAGCCTACTGATCGGGATATTTTCGGCCGTGCCCCAGCTGCTGGTACCCATGGCCGCCCACCTGGCCTCGGATGACGACCGGGGCCGGGTAGTAGGCAAGATTATGAGCGGCCTGCTGATTGGAATCCTGCTTTCCCGCACCCTAAGCGGCTACATCGGGGCCCACGGTGGCTGGCGGCTGGTGTTCGGCATGGGCAGCGGCGCCATGCTGGTGCTGGCCCTGATTCTGGCCTTTCGCCTGCCCAAGGACCAGCCCGACTTTGCCGGCACCTACGGCAGCCTGATGAAGTCCCTGGCTACGCTGACCCGCACGCTGCCTTCGCTGCGCAAGTCAGCGCTGACGGGTGGCTTCCTGTTTGCGTCCTTCAGCGTATTCTGGACTACGCTGGTTTTCTTCCTGGAGGGCAGCCCCTACTTCTACAAGAGCGACGTGGCCGGCTTCTTCGGCCTGATTGGCGCCTTAGGAGCCTTAGCCGCACCGTTGGCCGGCAAGTCGGCCGATACCCGAGGCCCGGCTTACGCCATTAATATCGGCATTGTCATGTCGCTGGGGGCGTATCTGGTGCTGGCTCTGGGGGGCTACTATCTGGTGGGGCTCGTGGTAGGTGTTATCGTGCTGGATATTGGTGTGCAGGTGACGCATATTTCCAACCAGTCGCGCATCTTTTCCCTGGTACCCGCAGCCCGCAGCCGCCTCAACACCATTTACATGACGGTTTACTTCATCGGCGGCTCGGTGGGCTCATTGGCCGGCGGCACGGCCTGGGCCCACTACCAGTGGCCGGGCGTGTGCGCCGTGGGCCTATTTTTCGTCGTGGCGGCTTACCTGGTAAACCGCTTCTACGGCAACGCCGCGCAAGCGTAGCCCCCAGGTAGCTCAACGCCAAAGAGCCGCTGCCCTTGTATGGATAGCGGCTCTTTGCATTTCAAGACTATCTATCGGCTAGGACGCCGCGCTTACGCGGGCAGGCGGCTGAGGCACACCGTCAGACTGTCGCGCCAGTGCGGAATGGCTACGCCCAGCTGGGTTTTAGCCTTGGTCTTGTCCAGCACCGAATAAGCCGGGCGCATGGCCTTGGTTGGGTATTCGGCCGTGCGAATCGGGGTAGTTTTCACTTGGGTCTGGCTCAGCTCGAAGATGGCCACGGCAAAATCGTACCAGGAAGTCACGCCCTCGTTGCTGTAGTGGTAGGTGCCGTAGTGCGGGCTCTGGGTTTCAATGATGGTCAGGATGCAGCCAGCCAGGTCGATGGCGTAGGTCGGCGTACCAGTCTGGTCCCAGATAACGCGCAGCTCGTCCCGCTCCCGGCCAAATTTGAGCATGGTTTTCACGAAGTTGTTGGCGTATTCGGAATACAGCCAGCTGGTGCGCAGAATGAAGTACTGCGGCGTATGCTGCGAAATCACCTGCTCGCCTTCCAGCTTGGTGAGGCCATACACGCTAATAGGCGCGGTTTCGTCGGTTTCGACCAACGGCTGGTTGCCGGTGCCGGCAAACACGAAGTCCGTCGAAATGTGAATCAGGGTGGTGCCGTGCGCGGCGCACAGCCGGCTCAGGTTTTCCACTCCGTCGCGGTTCACCTTCCGGGCAATGTCCACCTCATCTTCCGCCTTATCGACGGCGGTATAAGCGGCACAGTTGATGACGTACGTGGGCTTGTGCTGGGCAAACAAAGCTTGTAGGCCTTCGGGGTTGAGAATATTGGCTTGCTCTTCGGGCAGAAACACCAGATCCGGGGTATTTCTTTCCTTGGCTACGTGCGCCAAACACTGCCCTAATTGCCCGGAAGCTCCAAAAACCAGTACGCTACCCATATACTTTGCCGCTTGAGTTGATCAAAAGAGTGGCCGGCCGCGCGTGGTGCAGGGGGCCGGTGCCACGACAAAGTAAGAGGGTTTTACCCGAGCCGCAAGGTATCAGGCTGGGGTGGGCGCTTGTTTTTGATGGGCTCGAAGCGGGTTTCCCGGGGCTGTTTTTCGCTCAGATACTTCCAGTACCGCAGCGGAATGTGGCGCCGGTGCAGCTTGATATTCTTGCGCTCCGGAATATTGACGTGGTCGAAATACGTTTGCCACAGCACTTTAAACAGCGGCTCCCGCTCGTCGAGCACCGTGGCCGACACGCTGGTGCTGCGGCGCGGCGCGGCGGTATCGGGCTCAAACTGCACGATGTCGGTGCGGTGCAAATCGTAATAGAGGCCGTAGTGGCGGCGCCGGTCATAAATCAGCCAGCGCTGGTCGGCGTAGCGCTTGGTGAAGTGGGGCGCAATCAGCGGCAGCACGTCGAAATCGGGCTCAATGGTGGCGTGAAACAGCTCGTCCGCGGTTTTCTCGAAGCGCACAAAGGCCTCCATGCGGTGCTTTTCGCGGCCCATCTGCTGGGCCAGGTGCGCTACGCGCCGCACATTGTCGTCGGCGTAGTTTTCGGCTATATCCTGACTGGAGCGCATGGCCAGGTCGGCGTAGCGAAAAATGAGCAGCTCCCGGTCGGGCTGCTCGCTCAAGAACGCGTGAAACAGGCGGGTACGCGCCTCCGGAGTCATGTGGCGCAGCAGCCCTTCCCACACCCGTACCGCCGTGGCCTCGTGCGTTTCGACCAGCAGCGGCTGCGTGAACAGTCCGCCCTGGACCGCGCCTTCCGGCTGAATGCTGTTGGGTGCGGCCTTGCGGTCATAAATGGTGAACAGAACCGTCAGCAGGCCCTCAAATGAGCCGTCGTAGGTGTAGTCGAGCGGGGAAGCCGTTAGCGCCGGGGCCGCGGGCCGGTCGGCGCGTATGGCTTTGCCAGGCGTGGCGGGCTGGTTCAAAGGAGTCAGGGAGCGGCTCATAGCAGATACGATGGGAAGGCGGCAACACTATGACTATACTATTTATCGGCTGAGTTGGGATAATCAGGCCGCAAAAAAACGCAGCAGCAGGGCGTTTATAGCCTCGGCTTCCTCGTGCTGCACCCAGTGACTGGCGGGCAGATAGGTCAGTTGGGCCTGGTCGCAGAGCATGAGGCTGCGCTCGGCCATTTCCCGCTTCAGAAACGCGTCCTTCACGCCCCAGATGATATGGACCGGCACCGTTACCCGCCCCGCCGACTTCGTGTGACCGGGCGTACGCACCGCCGCGCGGTACCAGTTGATCATGCTGCGCATGGCCCCAGGCTGCCGCCAGGCCGCCACGTACTCGGCCAGATCAGCAGTACTGAAGGTACCGCGCCGACTGGTCTGTACCAGCGCTTGCCGGCCAAATAGCCAGTTATTGCGCCGCACCAGCCACTCGGGCAGCCAGGGCAGCTGAAAAAAGAAGATGTACCAACTCTTGCGCAACTGCTCCAGGCTGCGGCGCAGCGTGCGAAACATCACGCTCGGGTGGGGCACGTTCAGCACTGCCGCTTTGCGTATCCGCCCGGGATAGTGCGTAGCCAGGTGCCAGGTAACGGCCGCGCCCCAGTCGTGGCCCACCACCAAGACCTGCTGTTGCCCGGCGGCGTCGAGCAGGCCCAGCACGTCGCAGGCCAGCGTATCGAGGCGGTAGTCGGCTACGCGGCGGGGTTTGTCGCTCAGGTTGTAACCCCGCTGGTCGGGGGCCCACACGCGGTAGCCAGCCGCCGCCAGGGCGTCGACTTGCTTGTGCCAGGCATACCAGAATTCCGGGAAACCGTGCAGCAATACCACCAAAGGCCCATCCACGGGGCCGCACTGCACCACGTGCAGCCGGATGCCGTTGGTTTCGACATAGTGATGTTCGAGGTCGTAGTGAACCCTACGCTTTACCGCTAGCATAGCGCCGGGGTTGCGGTCGGGCTCAGGCTGCCTCAGGCCGGTCGGCCGTTTGGGTGGCACGGGCCCGGGTTTGCTCGTGCAGCTGGCGCACGATGGGCAGCAGGTCGCTGAGCTTGCAGCAGCAGGCCAGGCGGGCTACTTTTTCGGGTTTGGATTCAGTAGTGAGCGAAGCGGCCGACGCGTCGGCACCGCGGTGGGTAATAGTCATCATCGTAGTAGGTTAAGCAGGGGTAGCGGGTCAGGAAAGAGGGCAACAATCAACGGGGTACTGGCTGGTTTTGTCGGGTGCGTTTCTGCTGCTTTTCCTCTCTCCTCATCACCACTATAAGGGTCGTCAGCTGGCCTGGGCAAACAAATCGAGCTGCTGGGTGACCAGGGCCGAGCGGACCGAGCCCGCGCCAAACAGAATCTGGCGGCGGATGGTCTGCTCGTCGTAGTCGCGGGTTTCCAGGGCCTGGCCCTTGCAGGTAATAAAGTACTTGGCCCGCTTGAGCACCACGCCAAACTTGTGCAGGTGGTCGAGGCTCAGGGGCGAGAAGCGGCGGGCAGCCACGATGCGCTTGGCCGAGCGCGCCCCCACGCCGGGAATGCGCAGAATCATCTCGTAGTCGGCCGAGTTGATGTCGACCGGAAACACGTGGCGGTTGCGCAGGGCCCAGGCCAGCTTGGGGTCGATTTCGAGGTCCAGAAACGGGTGCTCGGGGTCCAGGATTTCGTCGGCCTCGAAGCCGTAGAAGCGCATCAGCCAGTCGGTCTGGTAGAGTCGGTGCTCCCGAATCACGGGCGGCTGGGTTACCTGGGGCAGGCGGGCGTCGTCGGTTATCGGAATATAGCCCGAGTAGTACACCCGCTTCAGCCCGTAGCCCTTGTAGAGCGAGTCGGTGAGCGTGATGATCTGGTGGTCGGTTTCGGCCGAGGCGCCCACGATGAGCTGGGTGCTCTGGCCGGCGGCGGCAAAGCTGGGCACTTTCTTGAACAGGGCCTTTTCCTCCTTGTTCTGGGTGATGCCGTCCCGAATCTGGCCCATCGGGGTCAGGATTTCCTGGTAGTTCTTCTCCGGCGCCAGCGTGGTCAAACTCAGCTCCGAGGGCAGCTCGATGTTCACGCTGAGGCGGTCGGCATACAGGCCGGCTTCAGCAATGAGCTCGGGGGAAGCCCCCGGAATGGTCTTGACGTGGATATAGCCGTTGAACTTGTGCTCGGTGCGCAGCTTCTTGATAATGCGCACCAGCCGCTCCATCGTATAGTCGGAGTCCTTGAAAATGCCGGAGCTCAGAAACAGCCCTTCGATGTAGTTGCGGCGGTAGAAGTTCATGGTCAGGTCCACAACCTCATCCACGGTGAAGGCGGCGCGCTTCACGTCGTTGGAGCGGCGCGACACGCAGTAGGCGCAGTCGAAGATGCAGTAGTTGGTCAGCAGGATCTTGAGCAGGGACACGCAGCGGCCGTCCTCGGTGAACGAGTGACAGATGCCCATGCCCTCGGCATTGCCTAAGCCCTTGTTCTCGTTTTTCCGCTTGCCACCGCTGCTGGAGCACGACACGTCGTACTTCGCGGCATCTGCCAAAATACTTAGCTTTTCCTGAATCCGCTCGTTCATTATTGGCTGTTTGAAGGCTTAAAAATAGCAGGTTGATTCTTTACACGCAATACTATACTAAGCTAATTTTTTTAGGAAATGGTTCCGCAAGGCTTGGGCTTCTCTTAACTTTCCCGGCTCTTTCCTTACCTGCTGCCTGCCTGGGCTGGCTTAGTTTCCGGCCACTGTTGCGAGCCGCCCCTTCTCCTTCGTAACTTGCCGTGTAGGGCTCCGCCGGCTGCACGCGCAGCCCCCGGCGAGTAGCTGTGTTGTTGCGTTCAATGATTTCTTCTTTTCGGTTTGCTCGAGTGTTGCTCGGCCGCCTGCCCTGGCTGCTGGCGTTGCTGTTGCTGGCCGGCACGGCGCGGGCCCAGCAGCCCGTTTCCCCCGTGCCCGTCGTGACGGACTCGATGCGTACCCAGCCCGAAACCCGGCGCGACTCCCTGCGCCGCCGCTTCGACGAGGAGCGCGTGCTGACGGGTCTGAAGGCCTATACCAGGCGCAAAACCATAGCCGGTAAGGTAGCCTCAGCCATCTTCAACTTCACCGAGCGCAAGGAAGACCGCATGGGCATCGACGTGGAGCTGCTCGACCGGCAGTTCGACCAGCACAGCTACAAAATCGTGCGCAGCATCGAAATCCGGGCCCTCGATGCCTTTGGCTACAGCGTCTCGGACCCCGCCCGCCAGCCCCGCAACATTCTGGAGCGCACCGGCAACAGCCTGCACGTGACCACCTCCCGGGCCCGTATCCGGCAGCTGCTGCTGTTTCGGGTGGGCGAGGAGCTGGCCCCACAGGCCCTGACCGAATCGGAACGTCTGCTGCGCCAAACCGATGAGCTGCTCGACGCCCGCGTGTTCGTGGACGAGCAAACCACCACCCAGGACAGCGTCGACATCCGCATTATCACCAAGGACGTGTTCAGCATCGGGGCTTCCTACCAGCTGCGCGACGTGGGCGCGGGCGTCATTGCCCTGCGCGACATCAACTTCCTGGGCCAGGGCCACCAGGTGCGCAACCGCTTCGAGTACGGCCGCAACGCGCCGCAGTCGTGGAGCTACGAGGGCAGCTACGTGGTGCCGTTCCGCAACTTCATCAATGCCGAGGTGCGCTACCGCAACGTGTTTCAGTACCAGGAGCAGGCTATTTCGGTGTCGCGCAACTTTTACTCGCTCAATACGCGCTACGCCGGGGCGGCCTCCCTGCGTATGGCCCAGCAGGGAATTCCCATATCGGAGCCCCCGCCCGGCGAGCCTTACACGTTTGTACCGGCCAACTACAGCGTGAAAGACGTGTGGCTGGGCCGGGCCTTTCGCCTGCGCAGCTACGATCTGGGCTACGAAAACCCCGGCCGCCTGATTGTCTCGGGGCGCGTTATCAACACGATGTACACCGCCCGGCCCAACCCCGACTACCTCAACTCGTCGCTGATGCTGAGCACGGTGGGCTACAGCGTACGGCGCTACTACAAAGACAAGTACCTCTTTGGCTTCGGCCGCACCGAGGACATTCCTACCGGCTCAATCCTGAGCTTCACGGCGGGCTACGACATGAATACGCGCGCCAACCGCAACTACTACGCCCTGCGCGCGGCCACCGGCAACTTCAGCCTGCGCAACGGCTACCTCTACCTGAGCGGGGAGTTCGGCAGCTTTATCCGGCAGCGCGACAAAGACTGGCAGCAGGGCCTGCTGAGCACCGAAGTGCTGTATTTCACGCGCCTCTACCACACCGGCAACTTTCAGTGGCGCCACTTTTTCTGGAACCGTTCGGCCCTGGGCTTCAACCGCTTGCCCGGTGAGCAGGGCCTGCTCATCGACGGCAACCGCGGCCTGCGCGGCTTCGAGTCGGATATGCGCGGGGGCAGCCGCTTCGTGGTCAACTACGAAACCACCGTGTTTACGCCGGTTTCCTTCCTGGGCTTCCGCGTGGCCGGCGTGGCTTTCGTCGATGCTGCCTGGCTGGCCAAGCAGCCGGGCCAGGAGCTTCCCTTCCGCAACACGCCCTACACTGGCTTCGGCCTGGGCTTGCGCCTGCGCAACGAGTACATTGCCGTGCGCACAGTACAGCTGCTGCTAGGCTATTACCCGCGCGGCCAGACTACGGCCAACGGCTTCCGCATCTTCGAAAACGCCCGCCCCTACTACGACTTCAGCGACTTTAACTTCGCCCAGCCCAACACCGTGCGCTACGAGTAAGCGGTGAAGTAGTGACTTAGCGATTTAGCGAGTTTTATATCCTCGAAATAATCTGGCGCGTAGCTACTGCGGGCAAGACTACTTCTATTCCGGTTACCTTTGCCGCTTTCTAACTCACTAATTCACGGTATGCTGGCGCTAGGCGATTTTAACGAACTGGAAGTGGCCCGCGCGGTCGATTTTGGCCTGTATCTGACTTCCGACGACGGCGACCTGCTGATTCCGGGCAAGTACGTGCCCGAAGGCACTCAGATCGGCGACGTGCTGCGCGTGTTCGTCTACCGCGACTCGGAAGACCGCCTGATTGCCACCACCCTCGAGCCGTACGTGCGCGTCGATCAGTTTGCCGCCCTGAGCGTGCGCGACGTATCGTCGGTGGGCGCTTTTCTGGATTGGGGCCTGGAAAAGGACCTGTTTCTGCCCTACAGCAACCAGTGGCGCGACCTGCGCCCCGGCCAGCGCGTGACGGTGTACGTGTACCTGGACGAAACCACGGACCGCATCGTGGCCACCGCCAAGTGGGACCGGTTCCTGAGCGAGGAGCCCTTCCCCGGCCAGACCGGCGACGCGGTGCAGCTGCTGATAGCGGCCGAAACCGACCTGGGCTACTCGGCCATCGTAAACGGCACCCACCAGGGCCTGCTTTACTATAATGAAGTGTTCAAGCCTCTGCGCCTGGGCGACACGCCCACGGGCTACGTGCGCCAGATACGGCCCGACGGCAAGCTCGACATCAGCCTGCAGAAGCTGGGCTACGACGAAGCCCTCGACGCAGCCGAAACCCTGCTGACGGCCCTGCGCAAAGGCGGCGGCACGCTACCGCTGTCGGACAAAAGTGAGCCCGATGATATTTATCGGCGCCTGGGAATGAGCAAGAAAGTATTCAAAAAGGCGCTGGGCTCCCTCTATAAGCGGGGCCTCGTACAACTGTTGCCCGAGCAGACGCGTCTGGTAGAGGGAAAGTAGCCGGCGCGCTTTCCCCACGTTTGATTCGTTCCCGAGCGGTATTCTTGCGTATGGGTAGCCGGACTTTCCTCTCCTCGCTTCCCGTGCCACCCGCTTACGCCGCGCCATGAAACTGCAAAAAACCGCTCTTATTGCCGGGGCCAGCGGCCTGATCGGCAGCCAGCTGCTGCCCCTGCTGCTGGCCTCCGACCGCTACGCCAAAGTCATTGCCGTGGGCCGGCGGCCCCTGCCCATGGTGCACCCCAAGCTCGAGCAGCGCGTGCTGGACCTAGACCAGCTAGAGCAGCACCGCATGGCCCTCATTGCCGACGACGTGTTCTGCTGCCTGGGCACCACCATGCGGCAGGCCGGCTCGAAGGAGGCTTTCTACAAAGTGGATTATTTGTATGTGGTGAAGCTAGCAGCCGTTACGGCTACCAACTTCGCGGCGCAGTTTATAGTCGTTTCGGCTATGGGTGCCGACGCCGGCTCCCGCATCTATTATAATCACGTGAAGGGCGAGATGGAGGAGGCCGTGCGCCAGACGCAGTTCCGGGCCATTCACATTTTCCGCCCCTCGCTCCTGCTCGGCGACCGAAGCGAAAAGCGCACCGGTGAGCAGATAGGCGCGGTTTTGCTCCAGGTGCTGAACCCGCTGCTGATCGGCCCGCTGCGCAAGTACCGGGCAGTGCAGGCCAGCTCCGTAGCCCGGGCTATGCTGCGGGCGGCAGAAGATGACGGGGGCGGGATTTTAGTGCACTTATCAGATGAAATAGCCGCTAAGTACGAGCCGGGGCGCTAAGTTCGGGCCCGGGTGCGTACTTTTGGGCTTGCACTTTTTCATTTACCTGTCTCTGGACTCATGAAGCGTTTTTCTGTATTCCTGTTTTTCTCGCTTGCCCTGCTCAGCACCACGCTGGTATCGGCCCAATCCAAGAAGAAATCCGGCGGTAGCAGCTCAGGCTACAACACGGGCATTGGTCTGCGCGGCGGTGGTTACTCCTCGGGCCTGACCATCAAGCACTTCATGAGCGGCAAAAACGGCGTGGCCATCGAAGCCCTGGTGACGACGGAATATAAGGCCCGCGGCGCCCGGCTGACCCTGCTGGGGGAAAAGCACAAAGGCATTCCGGACGTGAAAGGCCTGCAGTTCTACTACGGCGCCGGCTTTCACCTGGGCGCCTACCAGGGCCGCTACTATTTCGCCGATGCGCGCTATTACCGCTATGGCCGTAAGAAAAAAGACGTGTATGTACTCTACGACTACCGCTACGACGAGGAAACCTACGTAGCCTTCGGCGCCGACCTGATTCTGGGCCTGGAGTACAAGATGGAGGATTTGCCCTTCGTCGTGGGCGTCGACTATAAGCCGTACTTCGAGGTGTTCAACGGCTACACTGGCTTCTACAACGACGCAGCCGTAAGCCTGCGCTACACATTCTAAGCTTGCGTATCGGCGCCAACGCCTAGTTGGCTCTTTGCTCCAGCATATCTGGCCAGCCGTGGAAGCTTCCACGGCTGGCCTTTTTTTGGTCTGTACCCACGGGTAGCCTCCGTCAGTCCGGTATTCCCAGGCGTATGCTTGAGACGCTTCAAGCAACTGCTATCTGCTGTTGCCCTGTCCACATAATACCCACAAGTAGGTATTGCCGGGCTTACTAGCAAAGCCTACCTTCATCGTTATACAATAGATATTATAATTTATATTATATAAACCAGTTCAGCTATTCCCGGATGAGGCTCGTTCTGAGGCTGAAACGCCGCTACACACGTTTTTTCGCTTTTCACTGTTCAATCCAATGAGAAAACCACTACTTCTATTGCTCGTAGCGTTGCTGTATGGCAGAGTGCCCACATTCGCGCAGTCTACTGATGGTGCCGATGAGGCCCGCCACTGGCATTCGGCGGCCTGTGCTGCCATCGCGCCGATTGAAGACAACTTGCCAGGGGTCCGCTCCACGACTGTGCGGCGGCCCACTCGCATAGCATCCTACGTATGGTCGGGCAGCACGGGCCGCTGGGGCAGCCCCACTATTAACAATCCGGTGTACAACCAGATGGCGAACGTTCAGCAGGCTGTTACCGTCGATTCGGCTACGCTGGTGCCAACAATCCGGACGACATATACCTACAATGCAGCCAACCTGACCACGTCGCTGCTCGACGAAAGCTGGGTGGCCGGCGCCTGGCGTAACACCACCCAGTTTCTCTACGCCTACGACAGCCAGGGCCGAACCACGGAGTACATCGGGCAGGGCTGGGTGACGAATGCCTGGGTGACCAACTTTGGCTACCAGATTCGCTACGTGTATGATGCCCAAAACCGCGTGACGGAGCAAACCCAGAGCGACTGGAGCACGACTACGCGCACCTTTCAGCCAACCAGCCGCTACCAGTACAGCTACGCGGGCACCACCTCCAACTACAGCTCCTACGTGTATCAGCGCTGGACCAATAATGCCTGGGTGAACAGTACGCAGCAAAATGCTTTCGTCTACGACGCCCAGGGCCGGGCTACGTATTACGAAACTCAGACCTGGACCAACGCTACCACCTGGCAATTGGCCTCACGCACTACGTCGTCTTTTCCGGCCGGTGGTGGCAGCGTGCGCCTCACCGAGCAGTTGGTTGGCGGCATCTGGCAGAACTCGACCCGCTTCACCGAGTTTCCAACTCCCAATGGCATCGGGACCGGCTTTAGCAACGAAACCTGGACCGGCTCGGCCTGGCAGCTTGACTCCGGCAACCGCTTCACTGACGTCTTCAACGCCACCAATGATTTGATTCGGCGTTTCCGGCAGAATGTCAATACCACCACCCGTGCCTGGGTAAACGCCAATAAGTTCTACTACTCCAATTTCCAGTCTTTCGTGCTGGCCACCAATGCTCCGGCCCTGCAAGCCCAGACTCAGCTTTTCCCTAACCCCACGACCGGTACAGCTACGCTGCAGCTGGGCGGACTGCGCCCACAGCGCCCGGTGCAGATAGCGGTATTCAACACGCTGGGGCAACTCGTGCAGGCGCAGGCCGTACCGGCACAGGCGGGCACGGTCAGTCAGGTGCTGGATGTGCGCAAGCTGCCCGCCGGGGTGTATTCCGTGCGCCTGCACGCAGCCGAGGGCACAGTGGTCAAGCGGCTTATTAAGCAGTAACGCTTGCCTCATGCGCTTACAACAAAAATCCCCGCTATAAGCCGTAGCGGGGATTTTTGTTGACTATTACTTTTCAGGCAGCGCGCACGCTGCCGCTGCCGCTGCCCAGCCCGGCTACAGCTTGATGCGGTACACGGCGTCGGTGATGCCGCCGAACAGGCCGTAGCCGTTTTTCAGGTTGGAAACCAGCGGCGCGGGTTCGGCAAAGGGATTAAACTCGGTATCGGTGTAGCGCTGGCGCGAGAGGTAGAAATTGTAGGCGTCGCGGGTGAGGCTGCTCACGAACACCTCCATATACGCCGCCTCGGTGCAGCCAGGCGACGAGGGGCAGCCGGGATAGTAGCGCACATCGGCCGTAAGCCCAAAACGCTTGCCATTCACGTTGGTATCGGCGTACGGGTAGAAGCCGTAATAGCCGGAGCCGGCGAAGGCCCCGATGCTGGAAAGCTGAAACTGCCCCACTTCGGGCGTTATATCACCATTGCTGTCGCGCTCATCGGGCTGTACTTGGGCCCAGCCCGTGGTCAGCTTGTAGTTCTTGTCGACTACGCGGGCGAAGGCGACGTAGTAGTTGGTGACGTTCGGGTCGTCGGCAATGGTAACGGCGAGCCGGCCGTACACGTCGTTGGGGTTGCTGGCGCTCTGGTCTTTGGTGAACGTGGCGCTTTCAATGACCGGGGCCTTGGGCATGGTCTGGGTGCTTTCCACGGTTTCGAAGCCCGGCAGCGAGGCCCGCAACGTGTAGGTGCGGCCCGGCTCGCCTTTCAGGGACATAGTCGGCTGGTAATAACCGATATCAAAGGTGTCGCCGGGGTAAGCACTGCGGGGCGGCACGGGCAGAAACGACTCGACCACGGCCCCGCTTTCATCCACGATAACCACGGTAGCATCCTGGCGGCCGCGCAGCTGGCGCAGATCGAATACGCGCTGGCTGTTGCTTACGTAGAGGCGCCGTACCCGCGCCAGCTCGTCGTTTTCGGAGCCGGCCTGGGCCTGCGCATCGTAGTTGCTCAGGGAATATTGCAGGGCAATGCGGGGCGTGTGCTCGGGCTCGGGCAGGTCGAGGGTGGTTTCGCAGGCCCCCAGGGGCAGGCTCAGCAGCAGGAGCGCCGCAACCCGCGCCGGTAAGTTGGATAGAGACATAGCCATCGGAAGGGGGCGTTAAAATTTAAAGCTCTTGCTGAAGGAAGGAATAATCGGGAACAGGGAAATCTGCTTGTAGACGCCCTTGCTGGTGCCGGTGCGGTAGTCCACCTCGCGCGAGAGGTAGATGTAGTAGGGGTTGCGGCGGCTGTAGGCGTTGTAGAGGCTGAAGCTGTTCACCACTTCGCCCCACTTCTTCTTCTTGGTTTTGCTCAGGTCCAGGTCGAGGCGGTGGTAAGCGCGCATGCGGTAGCTGTTCCGCTCGCCGTATTCCTCATACTGCTCGCCCTGGCCCAGCTGAAAGCGGCCCTGAGAGAGCGTGGTGGCGTTGCCGGTGCCGTATACCCAGGTGCCCGACAGTGTGAAGGTGGGACTGAACTTGTGAATCACGACCAGGGTGGCGTCGTGACGCCGGTCGTACTTGTAGGGGTAGAGCCGGCCCTGGTTCAGCTCCGCAAACCGGCGGTTGCTCCAGGCCAGCGTGTAGCCGATCCAGCCCGTGGTGCGGCCCGATTTCTTCTGCAGAAACAGCTCCCCGCCATAGGCCCAGCCGTTGCCGCTGGTCACCTTATCTTCCCACTTGCTGTCGGTAGTGCCCAGAAAGTTGGCGCCTTCCTGGTACTCAATCAGGTGGCGCATGGGCTTGTAGTAGCTCTCGAAGCTGAGCTCGTACTCCTCGTCCTTGTAGCGCAGCGTGCGGGCCGCCCCGATACTCACCTGCTGGGCTTTCTGGGGCTTGATCTTGGCCGTGGAAGGCACCCACAAATCGGTGGGCAGGCCAATGCCCGAGTTGGTGAGCAGGTGAATATACTGCGTGGTGCGGGCGTAGGAGGCTTTCAGGGCCCAGTTTTCGGTGAGCAGAAAGCGCGCAGCCAGGCGCGGCTCCAGGGACGGGTACAGCTTGTTGTCGACCAGAAAGCTGTTCAGCCGCACCCCGCCGTTTACCTTAAGGCGGTCCGTAACACGGAAGTCGTCCTCGGCGTACAGGCTGGCTTCGCTGGCCAGGGTTTGCACACCCGAGGCAATGTCGTCCATGCCCTCACCCCGCACCTGCAGGGCGCCGGGCCGGAACGAGTGCAGAATGTACTGGCCCCCAAACCGGATGTAATGGTCGGGGTTGGGCACGTAGTCCAGGTCGGTTTTCAGGCTCAGGTCCCGGATGTTGGACAGGTAGTGCAGGGCAAACTTCTCCGTGCGCGACTCGTCCGGGTTCTGCGGATTCACCGACTTGTTTTCCTGGTTGATGCGGATGTTGAACTGGTACTTGCTGTAGGTGAAGTGCGTGTTCATAAACAGCCGGTCGTTCAGCACCCGGTTCCAGCGCAGGGCCGCCGTGAGGTTGCCCCAGCCCAGGCCGTCGTTTTCCTTGGCGTAGCCGCCGTCCTCCCGCTTGTCGTTGTAGCGGGCGTAAAACTTGTCGTAACCGGTGTAGGCACTCAGGTAGAGCCGGTCGCGGCGGCTTACTTTCCAGTTGAACTTGCCGTTCAGGTCGTGAAAAAAGTAGCCCACCGTGGGCCGCTCGTCGTACGGAATACCCTCACTGGCCATGGCCAGGTTGATAAAGGGCCGGGCCAGAATGTCGATGTAGGTGCGGCGGGCCGAGATAATGAAGGAGGCCGTGTCTTTCTTGATGGGCCCTTCCAGCGTGAGCTTGGAGGCCACCAGCCCAATGGCCCCCTCGCCGTGAAACTCCTGCATGTTGCCTTCCTTCATGCTGATATCAAGCACCGAGGAAAGCCGGCCGCCGTAGCGGGCCGGAAAGCCGCCCTTGATCAGCTCCACATTGTTCAGCGCGTCGGCATTGAACACGGAAAAGAAGCCGAACAAATGGGCCGCGTTGTACACCGGCGTGCCGTCGAGCAGAATCAGGTTCTGGTCGGGGGAGCCGCCGCGCACGTAGAGGCCGCTCTGCCCCTCGCCCCCGCTCTGCACGCCGGGCAGCAGCTGCAGCACCTTCAGCACGTCGGTTTCCCCAAACAGGGCCGGCAGCGTCTTGATCTGGGTGATGGGCACGTTGATGGTGCCCATGCGGGTGGATTGGGCAATCTTTTCCTCTTTGGCCCCCACCACTTCCACCCCGGCTATTTCGGCCGTGGCGGGCCGCAGCCGGAAATCGTGGCTTACGCTCCGCTCCGACTTCACGGCGAAGCGGCCTTTCTCGTAGCCCAGGTACGACACGAACAGCCGCACGGAGTCGGCCGAGACGGGCAGGGTGAGCGAGTAGAAGCCGTAGTTGTTGGTGGCCGTGCCCTGGCCGGTGGTAGGGTTCATCACGGCCACGCCGATGAGGTTTTCCCCCGTGGCCTGGTCGCGCACGTAGCCACTGATGGTGAGTTTGCCGGGCTGCTGGGCCTGGGCCGCGCCGGCGCTCAGCAGCAGGCCGCCGAGTAACAAGGTTGAGCGAAAGTGGCTCATAAAGGAGAGTAGCTAAGGGATATAGAGAGAGTAGCTGGTGAAAGGCCCTGAACGCCCGGGCCGAAGAGTTTGGTATGCGTAAGGGAAAGAGTAGCGTGGAGGGTGAATAGTTGGCCGGAACACCCAAAAAAACGCCTGCCGTTTTCAGTAAACAGCAGGCGCTTTGCAGGCAGTATCCGGCGGATAGAGCAGGGTTATTTCTTGGCGCTATACTCGCGGTTCAGGTGCTTGAGCACGGCATCGGTAATGTCGATGTCCTTGCGGCCGTAAGCAATGGTGCCACTGGGCGCGGCGATGAGAATCAGCTTATAGCCGTTGTCTTTGCCGTATTTTTCAATCTGCTTGTTCACGCGCTCCAGCACCTGCTGGGTCATCTTGGCTTCTTCTTCCTGGGCCTGGCGCTGGAGCTTTTCCTGGGCTACGCCGGCCTGCTGCTGCTGGGCCTGGAGCTTCTGCTCAGTGGCGGCGCGCTGCTCGGGCGTCAGGCTTTCGGCCTGCTTCTGGTACTGCTGCACGGCGTTTTGGAAGCCGGTTACCAGCGCCTGGTTCTGCTTTTCCCAGCCCCGGGCCTTGGCCTCGAAGCTGCGGCGGGCATCCTGCATGGCCTTGTAGCCTTCCAGCAGCTTGCCCGATTCCACGTAGGCTACTTTGTCGGTATCGGCCACGGCCACGATGGGCTCGGCCACGGTGGCGGTGGTATCGTCGTCGTCCTTGGCTACGGGCTGCACCACGGCCGCTTTGGCGGGCGCGGGGGCAGCAGACTTGGAAGAGAAATGCAGGTAAAACAGGACGGCTACGGCCACCACAAGTACGGCGTCGATAATCAGGCGCAGGGGATTGTTCATTCGGCAGAAAAAGGGGAGAAAAGAGAATAAGCCCGTCAATGGCTACCCAAAGAAACGTAAAAAGCGGCAAGCTTCCTGCCGGTCAGCGCGTTTTATCCTTCGATGGAAGCCCATTCTTCGCCCAGCAGGGCAAACACGTACTCGTCGCCCCAGGCGCCCTTGAACCAGATATTCTGCCGGAAGTGCGCCTCCCGCCGCATTCCCACCCGCATCAGCAACTGCACCGAACTCTGGTTCAGACAGTCGGTCACGGCCACCACGCGGTGCAGCTTCAGCTCCTGGAAGCAGTAGCCCAGCAGGCCGCGCAGGGCCTCGGTGGCGTAGCCCTGCCCCTGGTGCTGCGGGGCCAGCGTAATACCGATTTCGGCCTGCCGCGGCTCGTCGGCATTCAAGCACAGGGCACAGTCACCGAGCAGCTCGTCGGTATCCGGGCGGGCAATGGCAATCTGCACCCAGCTGCCCGGCTCCCCGGGAATCGAAATACCGGCCTGGGAGGCCACAAAGGCCGCCGACTGTTCGGCCGAGTACGGCTCCCAGCTTTGGAAGCGCGCAACTTCCGGCGCGGCGCGGTAGGTGGCAAAGGCCGTGACATCAGTAGGCTGAAACGCCCGCAAACGCAGGCGGGCAGTCAGCAAGAGAGGGGTGGCACTCATGGCAGCAACTTGGTAGCGCGACTTAAATTACAGCTTACAGATCTTCTTCATCCAACTCCTCGGGGGTGTTGGGTTTCTCGTTGAAAGGCGGATTGAGCGCCAGGCGGGCGGCTTCGGCCTCATCCACCAAGCCCACGTGCAGCAGCGCGTCGCCCTGGTTGACCACCGGCATGTGGTTCAGGCCGATGATGTAGCCCGCCACCGGCGACTCCAGGCGCACGGCCTGCTCGCCGTAGGGGTCGGCCACGCTGCCGTAGGTCTGGCCTTTTTCCAGGTACTGGCCGTTCTGCACGTGGCTCCGAAACAGGCCCGCAAACTTGGCCCGCAGCCAGGTGTGGCGCAAACACACGATGCTGGGCTGAGCCGGCGGCGTAGCTTCGGCCACCATGCCCAGGTGGTGCAGCACCCGAAACGTGCCGGCAATAGCCAGCTCAATGCCGTCCTCATCAAGGCGCAGCGACTCGCCGGCCTCGTACACGATAATGGACTTGCCCTGCTTGAAGGCCGCCTCCCGCAACGAGCCCGGCCGCAGGGCAGAATGCAGGGTGAAGGGCGCGGCAAACGCCTGGGCCAGCGCGTCACTATCGGGGGAGCCGAGCTGGCAGCGCACCTGCGGAAAGTTGCTGCGGGCGGCCCCGCCGGTGTGGAAATCGATGCCGCAGTCGACCAAGGGCAGGATTTCGCGCATGAAGCGGTGGGCCACGCGGCTGGCCAGGGAGCCCCGCGGGTGGCCCGGAAAACTGCGATTCACGTCTTTGCCATCGGGCACCTCCCGGCTGAAATTCAGGAAGCCGTAGATGTTCAGGATAGGAATGGCAATGATGGTGCCCCGCAGCGGGTGCAGCAGGTCGCGCCGGATCAGACGGCGGATGGTTTCAATGCCGTTCACTTCGTCGCCGTGCATGCCGGCCATGAGCAGTACCGTGGGGCCGGGCTGGGTAGAGCGAAACACGTACACCGGCACGTCGATGACAGTGCCCGAGGGCAGGCGCGAAATAACGAGCCGCGTCAGGACCTGCTCGCCGGGCCGGATGGTCAGGCCGTTGATGTGTAGATTGGCGGGGGCGGCAAACGGGTCTTCCAGCAAAGTCGGGCAGCGTTAGGGCTGCGCAACCACCGGACGCAGGCCGGGACCGGGCTTCTTACCCGCTCAGAAAGCCCGTAAGTTTCAAAAATTTGCGTGATTAATTGCGGTGGCACTCCGCCCAATCCCAATCGGCCACCGTTTATTCCGGCAATACCAGCAGCCAATACGGGCCCTCAGTCGTTTCTCCCTCCCCTATTCTTGTCCAGCCCCGGGCCTCGTAAAACCCCAGCGCCTGCTGGTTTTGCCGCAGGCATTTGAGCGTAGCGGGCCGCCCCATTCGCGCCAGTCCGGCCGCTAGCAGCTCTTTGCCCACGCCTTTGCCCTGCTCCCCGGGCGCGACAAACAGAGAATGAATGAAGTTGTCGGGCGGCCACCAGGCAATGAAGCCGACCGGTATTCCGCTGCTCAGGGCCACTAGAATGGTTTCGCCCCTCGTAGCTATGTCAAAGTCGAGCAAGTCGAAAGCTTGCGGGTCGGCCCAGGTAAAGGATTGTTGCCGAGCTTCCAGATACAGCTGGCGGAGTACCGCCGTGTGGTGAGCCGCATATTCTTCTATTGTCGTGGCCATCTTGCGGTGACGGGCTGCGGCGGGCTTGCCAACTTTCCCTTAGGTAAAAAATTCAATGGCCTCTTTTCGCACGTAAGAATGCAAAAAGAGGCCATTACATATTAAATCGGTTTCGCCGTTACCGCAGCTGCGCGTCGGCCTGCGAGTCGGGCATGGGCTCGGCGGCTATTTCTTTAGCAACAGCTTCTTTGGGCTTAGTTTTGCGCTGGGTCAGGGCCTCGGTGTACTCGATGATTTTGCCGGCAATGTTGAGGCCGGTGGCTTTTTCAATGCCTTCCAGACCGGGCGAGGAGTTTACTTCCAGCACCAGCGGGCCGCGCTTGCTTTGCAGCATATCTACGCCGGCAATGCCCAGGCCCAGGGCTTTGGTAGCCAGCAGGGCGGCGGCTTTTTCGGCCCGGGTGAGCTTGACCAGGGTGCCGGTGCCGCCGCGGTGCAGGTTCGAGCGGAATTCGCCTTCCTTGCCCTGCCGCTTCATGGCCCCCACCACTTCGCCATTCACCACGAAAGCGCGCAGGTCGGCGCCCTTGCTTTCGGCAATGTATTCCTGCACGATAATGCGGGCCTTGAGGTTGTGGAAAGCCTCAATAACGGACTGGGCCGCCTTTTCCGACTCGGCCAGCACCACGCCCAGGCCCTGGGTACCTTCGAGCAGCTTGATGATGACGGGCGCGCCGCCGACCAGCCCGATCAGCTCGGAAACCTCGTTGGAGTAGTTGGTAAAGGCCGTTTTGGGCATGCCTACTCCGGCGCGCGACAAAATCTGCATGGAGCGCAGCTTGTCGCGGGAGCGGATGATGGCTTGGCTTTCGACGGCGGTTTTCACTTTCATCATCTCGAACTGCCGCACTACGGCCGTACCGTAAAACGTGGCCGAGGCCCCGATCCGGGGAATAATGGCGTCGAACTTTTCGAGCTTGTTGTCGAGATATACAATGCCGGGCGCCCCTTTTTCGAGCACCAGGTTACATTTCATATGGTCGATGACGGCCACGTCGTGGCCTCGCTCGCGGGCGGCTTCTACCAGACGGGTCGTAGAATACAGCTTCGGCTCACGCGACAGAATCGCAAGTTTCATCGGAAAGGGTGTCTTGGAGGAGGTTGTGAGAAGAGCAGAAGCGGGAGTGCAAAGTAACTACCCAAAGCGCTTATGGCCGCGCTTGGTTCGTGGCATGCTGAAATTTTGCAGAAAGATTGCGTCGGGCCACGTCCACCACAAACCGGGCGCTACGCAGCAGCAGCCGCCCAATCAGGACCGGATATTTCATATCGGAACGGTCGGAAAGGGAGAATTCGGTGGAGTAATCTTCGTTGAACAGGCGGATAATGGTCTGGATAACATAGCGTTCCTGCACGTCGCCGTTGGAGCTTTTGATGTCGCGCAGGCTGAACTCCGTAAACTCCATGGGCCGGCCGTTGAAGTTGGGGTGCGTGTCGTCGAGCAGCTGCACGCGCAGAATCTCGCGGCCATCTGCAAGGCGCTCCACGTGAATGTTGGAGCAATGAATGGCCCCGGTATACGCCCCGGTGTCTACCTTGGCTTCCACGCCCTGAATATCAAACTCGGGAAAATCGACCAGCTCGCGGCGGCCTACTACGCGCTTCGGAAACCGTTGCTTTTTCATCGGCGGGCAAGATAGGAGGTTAATGTGCGGAAGTTCTAAAATGCGAATGTGGAGAATGTGAGAAATGTGGTTGAATGTGCTGCTGTACTAATTATTGTTCTATCACGGCGGGCGAAGCCATGTGTCCTCGGCACCGGTAGTCACCCCCCCCTTTTACCAGAAAGCCCTTTCCCGCACGAGTAGGAAAGGGCTTTTCACTGAAGTAAGCTCCGCACATTTTAGAGGACGAATGGCTTCGGCTTATGCCTCGCAATAACATTCTCCACAGCACATTTCTTACATTCTATCACATTAAGATTTATAGCTGATGCGGTAGACGGCGTCGTTCTGGTCGTCGGAGAGCAGCAGGGAGCCGTCGGGGAGCTGGAGCAGGCACACGGGGCGGCCCCAACTGGTTTTGCCCTGCAGCCAGCCGTCGGCGAAGGTTTCGTAGCTGGTGGCCTGCTTGCCGCTGGCGTCGAGCTTGACGAGGCTGATGCGGTAGCCGATTTTGGAACTGCGGTTCCAGGAGCCGTGCTCGGGGATGAAAATCTGGTTGCGGTACTGGGCCGGGAATTGCTTGCCGGTGTAGAACTTCATGCCCAGCGCGGCTACGTGCGGCCCCAGCTTGCGGGCCGGCTTGGTGTAGGTTGCGGCCGTTTTGCCGGCACTGAACTCGGGGTCGGCCACGTCGCCGGCAAAGAAGTAGGGAAAGCCGAAGTGCAGGCCGGGCGCGGCGGCGCGGTTCAGCTCGTCGGCGGGCAGATTGTCGCCGAGCTGGTCGCGGCCGTTGTCGGTAAACCACATGGCCTTATCCACCGGGCTCCAGTCGAAGCCCACGGTGTTGCGCACGCCCTTGGCCACGGTTTCGAAGCCCGAGCCGTCGGCGTTCATCCGGTTGATGGTGCCAAAAATCGGCTCTTCCGGCTCGCAGGAGTTGCAGGGCGCGCCCACCGGAATGTAGAGCTTGCCGTCGGGGCCGAAGGCAATGTACTTGTAGCCGTGCCAGTCTTTGTTGGGCAGCTGGTTGTACACCACCACCGGCTTGGGCTTTTGCTTGAGGGTTTTGGCAATGTTGTCGTAGCGCACCACCCGGTTGATTTCGGCTACGTAGAGGGCCCCGTTGCGCACGGCCACGCCGTTGGGCGCGTTCAGGCCAGTGGCGATGGTAACAACTTCATCGGCGCGGCCGTCCTTGTTGCGGTCGGGCAGGGCGTACACCTTGTCGTCTTTAGTGCCCACGTACACGGTGCCGTCGGGACCCACGGCCAGCTCCCGGGCGCTTTTCACACCCTGGGCAAAGTAGGTAATGGTGAAGCCCGCGGGCAGCTTGATTTTAGCCAGGTTGGCATCGGCGGGAGCGTTAGGGCGGTCGGGGCTGAAAGCCAGGGCCAAAGGGGCCAGCAGCAGAACGGGAAGAAGTCGGCGCGTTGTCATATTGCCTACAACCATGAGTTTCGCCCGAAGGTTGCGGCTCCGCGGGCTTTAGCGGGCGGCTTTAGGGGCGCCAAGACTCGTAAGCCGGGGCACAGAGGCCACCGTCGGCGCCCTTAAAGTATTTGTCATCGTATTTCGTCTGCCAAGCCAACTCAGCGGCTTGCCTGTTCTGCCTCTGCCCTCCTGCCGTTTTTACCCCGACTTTCTATGACCCAACCCCTGAAACTACTTGGCCGCCTGGTGGCCAGCCTGCTGGCGGTCCTGCTGGTAGCGGGCGTGGCCTTTGCCAACCTGAGTCCCGAGCTGGGCGGCAAGCCCACCAAGGCCCAGCGGGCGGCCTACGCCAAAACCGGCCACTACCGCGACGGGGAATTTCAGAATCTGGTGCCGACTACGATGATGACTGGCGGCAGCACGGTGTCGGTGCTCTGGAAGTTTCTGTTCAGCAAGACGCCCGATGCCATGCCGCCCGCGCCCCTGCCCACCCAGCCGCTGGATTCGCTCAGCATCACCCGCAAAACGGCCAACCTGCTGCGCGTCACCTGGTTCGGGCACTCGGCCAGCCTGGTGGAAATAGCGGGCCGCAACATCCTGTTCGACCCTATGTTGAGCGTAAAAATGGGCCCCATTCCCTGGGTGACGCCCAAGCGCTACAACCCCGCGCTGGCCATTACCGCCGAGCAACTGCCGCCCATCGATGCGGTCCTGATTTCGCATGACCACTACGACCACCTCGACTACCAGACCATCCGGCGGCTCAAGGATAAAACGGCCCACTTCTACGTGCCCCTGGGCGTGGGGGCTCACCTGCTGGCCTGGGGCGTGGCCCCCGAAAAAGTGCACGAGCTGGACTGGCACGACTCGGTGCAGCTCGGGGGCCTGACCATCATCAGCACGCCGGCGCGCCACTTTTCGGGCCGGGGCCTCACCAACCGCAACTCTACCTCCTGGAGCTCCTGGGTGGTGAAGTCGGCCTCGAAGCGCGTGTTCTACAGCGGCGACGGGGGCTACGGCCCGCATTTCCAAACCATCGGCCGACAGCACGGCCCCTTCGACCTGGCCCTGATGGAGTGCGGGCAGTACGATGCCAACTGGGCCCAGATTCATATGCTGCCCGAGCAAACCGTGCAGGCCGCCCGCGACGTGCAGGCCCGGGTGCTGCTGCCGGTGCACTGGGGCGCTTTCACCGAGGCCAACCACGCCTGGAACGACCCAATACGCCGGGCCACCACCGAGGCCACGCGCCTGGCTCAACCCATCACCACACCCGAGCTGGGCCAGCCCGTCACGCTCGGGGCCGGGCCGCTGCCGCAGCGCCCGTGGTGGCTGAGTGTGGGGCAGTAGGCTAACGAGATTAGCGGCCGTCCCGCTCGCGCACCAGCCGCTCGTACTCCCGCTCCGACTGTTGCCCGCCGAAGCCGCTGTACACCCGAATGCCGTTCATGAGCACGCCAAAGCCCCAGAAGACGGTGGACCACACCGGCCAGGGAATGTAGCCAAAATGACGCCCCACGTGGTGCCCGCCGCTGTTAGCATTGGTGAGCAGCCAGATGGCCCAGAGCAGGGCATTTACCACCAGGTAAGTAAACAGATGAGTTTTGAACTTGGCGCGGGCTTTGGCCAGGCGCCACAGCTGGGGGTCACGATTGGTAGCTTCCATAGCGAAGGTGCGTTAGAGGGTGAAGACGCAACGAACCTATTCATTCGCTTTTACATAGGCAAATCGTAATATACCGGATTGGGCTCCTGCCGGGGCTGAAGCGTCGAAAAAGCCCGACGAAGCGTAGTATCTCCTACCCGCTGTTGGGCGGCTTTCCTCCATTTTTGCCAACCTCATCTGTTTACTATGGCACCTACTGCCGCTGCCGACTGGCAGACCCAGGCCGTTTCCTTCGGCCGCATTCTTCTGTACCAGGGCAACATTACCACCATCGATACCACGGCTATTGTTAATGCGGCCAACTCTTCGCTCCTGGGTGGCGGGGGCGTCGATGGGGCTATTCACCGCGCCGGCGGCCCCGAGATTCTGGAAGCCTGTCGCCGCCTGCGGGCCGGCCACTACGGCAAAGGTCTGGCTACCGGCGAGGCCGTCGTTACCACCGGCGGCCGCCTGCCCGCCACCCACGTCATTCATACCGTAGGGCCGGTCTGGAATGACGGCCAGAAAGGGGCGCCCGAAAAGCTAGCCAGCTGCTACCGCAACAGCCTGCGGCTGGCCGCCGAAAACCAAATCGACAGCGTGGCATTCCCCGGCATTAGCACCGGCATTTACGGCTACCCCAAAGCAGAAGCTACCACCATAGCGGTGCGGGAGGTGCGGCAGTTCCTGGAAAGTCATGCGCTACCCCAGACGGTTGTTTTCGTGGTATTCGACGAGGAAAGCCGCCGCTTGTATGAATTGGAATTGAGCAAATAGAAAAACTGTGTCCTTGCGAGCATTCTGCGCGTGAAGCAGAGACACGGCCAGCCGTCTTCTGCGCAGTACGGAATGACCTTTTACCAGAAAGGCCTTTTTAGTGAAGAAAGCGCAGCGCATCTCAGCGGACGGATTGCTTCGGCCACGCCTCGCAAGGACACGCGTCTTCGAACGACAACTCACCATTTTACCTCTTCCGGGTGGCGGCGCAGGTAGTTGCCCACGTCGTAGATTAGGCCGGCGTGGCCAGCTTCCAGCAGCACGGTATGGGCGTTTTTGAGGGAAGCAATGAACTCCTGCAGGCCCGCGTGCGGAATCACTCGGTCGAAACGGCCCAGAAAGAACGTGACGGGCGTGGGCCGCTGGTTGAGCAACGCGGCCAGGCGCTTGGTATCGAACACCAGATGGCGAAACCCAACCCAGCTGCGGTACACGCGCAGGCGCTTTTCGCGGCTGTCGAGCTGCCATTGGGCAAAGCGCACCAGCCCCGAATCGACGAGGCGGCGCTGGGCCAGCCCATCGATGAAGCGCAGCAGGCGCTGGGGCCGCAGCACGGCCCGGCCCAGCACGCCCCGCATCCAGGGCGGATAGGTAGCCAGGGCGTACCAGAACTGCGTCCTGATGCCGTCCGGGGCTATCAGCCAGACATTTTCCACCCGGTCGGGGAACTCCTCCACGGCGGTCAGGGCAAATTTGGCGCCCATGCTGAAGGCCAGCAGCCCGAAGGTGGTAATGTGTTGTTCCGTTAAAAATACCCTTAATAACTCCCCCAGCCGCTTTTTGCGCAGTGGAGCATCGGCTTTGGCCAGCTTGCTGTGGCCGTGGTAAAACAGGTCGAAGGCGTAGAGCGTCACGTCATTGCCCAAAATGGCAGCCATACCGCGCCAGTGCCCCTCGCTCTGCCCGTAGCCGTGAAAAGCCAGCACCACCCGCGGCCCGGTGCCATACGTGCGAAAATGCAGGGTCGTTTTCATGCGGCAGTCAGTGGCTATAGTAAAGCCTACCTATACGGTCGCGGCCGCCCGATGCCGGTGCCGGCCGGGGCTTTTTCGGGGCTGGCTGCATCGTAAGAACCTTTTACAGGCGCGCTACGCCACCCGACACGATGAATTTCATCACGTCGCTGCTGGGCAAATCGAGGTAGGTCACGTGGTCGGCGGGCACCAGTACCAGCTCACCCGAGAAGTTGTAGGAATGGGGAAAGTATACCGCCATCAGCGTTTCGCGGTGAATGGCCGTCATGCTGGTTTGGGTCACGAAGCCCATCTTGTAGCACTGCGTGGCCTTGTTCACCAGCACCAGCACCGGCTGGTTGAACTTCTGGTTGTCGCCCACGAAAGCGTCGAGCAGATCTTTCAAGCTGGAATAGATGATGCTGACCAGCGGGGTGCGGTGCAGAATCCGCTCGGCCAGCACCAGGAAGGGCCGCACCATAAACGACTTGGCAATGAAGCCCACCGCCGTTACCATGGCCACGATAATCACCAGGCCCAGGCCCGGAATATGGCTACCGTCCCAGGTCAGGTCGAAGGTGTTATCAAGCCAGCTAAAGATGGAAAACAGGATGTAGATCGTCAGGGTGATGGGCGCGACGATAAGAAACCCGTTCAGGAAGTAGTTGAAAAACCTGCTCATAGCGAGAAAAAGGCAAAAAAATACCCGGCCATAACCGGCCGGGCAAGTAACAAAGAATGACGGTAGAAAATTGGAGTTTTTAGCTCGGCCGTGGTCTTAAGCCGGCAGACTTTCGGCCACCCCGGCTACCCGGTCGGCTACGCGCTGCATCAGCCACATGGGTGTGCTGGTTGCCCCGCAGATACCCACGCTGCCGACACCCTGCAGCCAGGCTTCGTCCAATTCCTGCTCGTTCTCGATAAAGTAGCTGCGCGGGTTAGTCTGGTTTACCACGCTGAACAGGGCCTTGCCGTTGGAGCTTTTGCGGCCACTCACGAATAACACCACGTCGTAGTCCACGGCGAACTTGCGCAGAGCGGGCTCCCGGTTGCTCACCTGCCGACAGATGCTGTCATTGGCATCGAACGACTCCAGGCTGCCCCCGGCAGCGGCAATACGCTGCTCGATGACCTCCTTCATGTGGTAGAAGCCGGCGGTGCTCTTGGTGGTCTGGCTGAACAACGTCACGGGCCGGGCGAAGTCAATCTGGTCGAGGTCGGCTTCGGTCATCACGATGATGGACTGGTTGCCGGTCTGCCCGTTGAGGCCGGTTACCTCGGCGTGGCCGGGCTGCCCGTAGATGACAACCTGGCCGTTTTGGCGGGTAGTGCTGTCGAAGGCGTGCTTCACGCGGTTCTGCAGCTTGAGCACCACCGGGCAGGAGGCGTCAATCAGCTCCAGGTTGTTGCGCAGGGCCAGCTCGTAGGTTTCCGGCGGCTCACCGTGGGCCCGGATCAGCACCTTGCAGTCACGCAGGGTCTGGAGCTGCTCCCGGTCGATGATGCGCAGGCCCTGCTGGTGCAGGCGCTCCACCTCCATACGATTGTGCACAATGTCGCCCAGGCAGTAGAGCGTCGACTCGTGCGCCAGCTCATCCTCCGCCATCTGAATGGCGAATTCAACCCCGAAACAATACCCCGAATTCTTATCTATCGTGACATTCATGACTCTCGTTCAAGTAGCAAAGACGCGGTGCTGGCAGCAACTTTCGCGCCCATATTCCTTTATAGACCAGCGCCGGAAGTATTCCGTTCCTCATTGCCGGTAAGGGCCAGCAAGCTACGCTCAAACAGGCGGGCCGACACCCGCTCCAGCACAAAATCTACCTGCTCGTCGATCATCATGTGGGTTGTGTCGAGCAAGACGGCGTCGGCGGCACGGCGTAGCGGGCTTTCGGCCCGGGTCGAGTCGATGTGGTCCCGCTTGCGCAGGTTTTCCACAATGTCTTCCAGCGGCACGTGCTCGTCTTTCACGGCCAGCTCTTCCTGCCGGCGGCGGGCGCGGGTTTCGACCTCGGCCGTCATGAAGATTTTGACTTCGGCATCGGGAAAGACGGTGGTGCCAATGTCGCGCCCGTCCATCACCACGCCGCGCTTGCGGCCCATGCGTTGCTGCTGGGCCACCAGCGTGTGGCGCACGGCCGGTATCACCGACACCTCGCTCACGGAGTTGGAAATGCGCATCTGCCGGATTTCGTCTTCCCGAATCACACCATCCAGGCACAGCTCATTGCGGCCGGTTTTGCGGTTGCGCTTAAAGGAAATGTGGATATCGTGCAGGGCCTGCTCCACGCGGGGCAGGTCATCGAAGGCAATATCGCGCTCCAACAGGTAGAGCGTCACGGCCCGGTACATGGCGCCGGTATCGATGTAGGCATAGCCCAGCTCGGCCGCTACGGCTTTGGCCGTGGTGCTCTTGCCGCAGGAAGAGTATCCGTCGATGGCAATGACGATTTTTCTCATGGCAAAGTCGGTGGGCTGGGGGCTGGTCGTAGTCACTAAATCCAATTTTTACGACGCGGCTCGGTGGCCACGCGTTCAGGTATACCCGCGAAGAATACGGCAACAGACTCTTTTTGGCCATGAGCCAACTGCTGCGACACGCGGTAGAAGGGGTTGAAAAAATGCTTGCCGGCAATACCGACGCCGGTGGTTTTATCCGGCCCCAGCGCCCACTCGCCCTGGTAGGTGCTCACCAGGCACTGGCCCAGAAAGCAGCCCAGGGCCGAAATTACACCTTCGCGCTCAGCATCCTTGATGTTGGTGCGCTGGGCGTCAATAAACTCGGCGAGGCGCTGCACGGCGGCGGCATCAAAGGCATTTACCTGCAGCTGCCGGCGCACGGCTTCGGCCGCTTTCTGCAAAGGAATAATCGGGTTTTCGGAAGTCATAGGCTACAGGCTAAGGACGCGGCTGAGCAGCCGTCTGCAAAAACTGCGTGGTTCGAAAATCGGCGTACCGGGCCAGCAGCTGCGGCACCCGCCAGCGGCCCACGCGCCGGGCCCGCAGCTCGGCCACCAGCGTGGGGTCGTCGGCGAGCATGGCCAGCAGGAGCTGTTGCAGGGCAAACCGGTCTTTAGGCAACAGCTCCCAGCCACCGGCGTTCTTGCGAATAAAGAGCTTGTGGGGCGTTACCAGCAGCGTGAGCAGGGAGGTGGTTTCGTCCGTGACATCCACCAGCTGCATGCCCCCACCCCGAAACAGCTGCCGCCCGAAGGCCGTGAGCCGGTGCCGGTGGCCCAGCTTGCCGGGGGCCACGCCCGCTACCGTCACCATTGTGTCGGAGCCCAGCACAAAGGCCGTCATTTCCTCGGGCGAGAAGGCGCGGTAGTGGTTGCCGCTTTCGTTCAGGTAGACGCGGTCGGGCAGCCAGCCGGCAATCTGCACGGGGTGCCACTGCCCATCGAGGCCGCGAAACGTGCCGGGCCGGCCGCCGGGCTCGTAGCGCAGCGTGGGGTTGCGGGTCTGCTCGGGGTAAGACGTTGGGGGAATAAAGGCCGCGTGGGGCCGCTGCTGCGCCACCCCGACGAAGTGCCCGGCCACCAGCAGCCCGGCAGCCAGCAGGTATTTCAGGGGCACAGCGGCTCGCGTGACGTGTGGCATGAAGCGGCGCAATTAGTTGACGGAAGTAGGTTGCGCTGAACCCGCCTGTTGCCAGCGGGCATACGTTCGCAAAATCTGCCGCATATGCTGACGTCCTACTTTGCCTTTCGTAATCTGGGCCGCTAGCTCCGGACAGTCGCCCACCAACGCAAGCATGGTCTGGGTGAATGCCCGGCGCCCGGCGGGTACGACTACGGCGTCGCCGACGGCGGGCTGCAGCACCAGATCAACGGCTCCGGCGGGCACCACCGTGTTGCTGCCAAGCAGCTGGCTGCCTTCACCCATATACCGATGGTCGAGCGTGAAGGCGGTAAGCTGGCCATATCGATAAAGCCGCTGGGCAAATACGGCCGGGATTCGCCGGTACGACATATCCACGTTGCGCACGGTGCCAAACGTATCGGTCTTCAGCACAAAGGCTTCTACTTGGCCCGGCTGATAAACGGTAGTGGCTTTGCTGTCGATGGGGCGCACCCGCAGCTGGCCCGACGTTTCCAGGTACAGCTGTCCCGTTTGCCAGTGGCCATCCGCTAGCTGGTAAGCGCCGTCGTGGTAATTGACGATGCGCGGCAAGCCGGCTCCACCACTCGTGTACTGGGCCTGCGCCGGCGTCACGGCCAGGCACACTCCTGCGCAAAGCAGCAAAGCAAACGGGGCAGCGGAGTGTGAGAGGACGGCCAAAACAGGAAGAGATACGAGGTGATAGGAGGATACCAGCTTACAGAGGCACGGGGCTAATGACTGTCGCAGGGACAGGGCGTTTTACCGGATTTGGCTTTGCGCTTAAAGGAAGCCGTTTTTTTCTGCTGCACCGTGCGCTGGGCACAGCTCGTCAGGGTAAGGCCGGAACCCGCTATGAGGGCGGCCAACAGCAAAGTCACAATCTTTCTCACCGGCACGGATTTTCGGCAAATATACGGTTCTTTACCCGTTCGCCTTTGCTTAAGCTCAACTTTCCCCCTACTTCTCTCCTGCTTCATGTCTGCCGATTTTAGCCTGCGGGCCAACGTTATCAATCTGTTTTCGAACACCATACTGCCGGGGACCATTCACGTAACGGCGGGCCGGATTCGGGCCGTGGCGCTGGAGGCAGCTACTGCTCCCGACCCCGCGCTGCCTTACGCCCTGCCCGGCTTTGTGGACGCGCACGTGCACGTGGAAAGTTCCCTGCTGGTGCCCGCCGAGTTTGCCCGCCTGGCCGTCACGCACGGCACCGTGGCCACCGTATCAGACCCCCACGAAATCGGCAACGTGCTGGGCGTGGCCGGGGTGGAGTACATGCTGCAAAGCGGCCGCTCGGTGCCGTTTAAGTTCTGCTTTGGAGCCCCGTCCTGCGTGCCGGCCACGCCCTTCGAAACGGCCGGGGCCGAAATAACGGCGGCCGACATTGAGCAGCTGTTTCAAAACCCGGAAATCGGCTACCTGGCCGAAATGATGAACTGGCCCGGCGTGCTGCAGCGCGACGCCGGCGTGATGGAGAAAATTGAGTTAGCCCGGCGCTACGGCCGCCCCGTAGATGGCCACGCCCCCGGCCTGCGCGGCGACGATGCGCGCCGCTACGCCGAGGCCGGCATCAGCACCGACCACGAATGCTTTACCGCCGAAGAAGCCCTCGACAAGCTGGCCGTGGGCATGAAAATCCTGATTCGGGAAGGCTCGGCCGCCCGCAACTTCGACGCCCTGATTGATTTGCTCCCGGAGCACTACGAGAACCTGATGTTCTGCTCCGACGACAAGCACCCCGATACCTTGGTGCTGGGCCACATCAACCAGCTGGTGCAGCGGGCCGTGGCCCGCGGCCAGGACGTGCTCAAGGTGCTGCGCGTGGCCTGCCTCAACCCCGTGCTGCACTATAAGCTGCCGGTGGGCCTCTTGCGCGAAGGCGACCCGGCCGACTTTATCGTGGTCGACAACCTGCGGGACTTTCTGGTGCGCCAGACGTATCTGGATGGCGCGCTGGTGGCCGAAAACGGGGAAACGCGCATTGCGTCGGTGCCCAGTGAAGTGGTCAACAACTTCCACGCCCGGCCCGTGGCGGCCCAGGATTTCCAGCTGCCGGCTCCGGCGGCGGCCGCCACGGTTCGGGTTATCGAGTGCTTCGACGGCCAGCTCATTACGGCCCGCCACGACCTGGCCGCGCGGGTGGAAACTGGCCTGGTGGTGCCCGATGTGGAGAAGGACGTGTTGAAGCTTACGGTGGTAAACCGCTACCAGCCGGCCGCGCCGGCTGTGTCGTTCATCACCGGCTTCGGCCTGCAGCGCGGGGCCCTGGCCTCCAGCGTGGGCCACGATTCGCACAACATTACGGCCGTGGGCTGCGACGACGAAAGCCTGGCCCGCGCCATCAACCTGGTGATTGAGGCCAAAGGCGGACTGGCGGCCGTAGGCCCTAATGGCGAAGAAATCCTGCTGCCTCTGCCCGTGGCCGGCCTGATGTCGGACCAGAGCGGCTACCACGTGGCCGAAGCCTACGCCGCTGTCGATGCGCTATCGAAGCGCCTGGGCAGCCCGCTCGGTGCGCCATTCATGACCCTGTCGTTTATGGCCCTGCTGGTAATTCCCAGCCTCAAGCTCAGCGACAAAGGCTTGTTCGACGGCGAGGCTTTCCGGTTTGTGGAGGCGGTGGTATAGTTGCCTGTTTTCTGGTGAAGGCATAAAAAAGGCCGCTGCAAATGCTTGCAGCGGCCTTTTTTATATTAAAGCTAAAGTAAGCTAGTTCGTGACGAAGCGCTTGTCCAGGAGCTTGCGCATCTTCTCTTCCGTCAGGGGCTTGGCCAGGTATTCCACGCCTTCAAACTTCGCGACGCGGGCCGTATCGGCCGAGTGCATGGAAGTTGTCAGCACGGCCATCACCGTTTTCTCCTTGATGTCGGGCGGGAGCTGGCTGTATTGCTCCAGGAACTCGAAGCCGTCCATGCCAGGCATTTTCAGGTCGACGAACACCAGCTGGGGCGCATCGGGCTCCATGGAGCTGGCCCGGTCGGCGCCATTGCCCCAGAGGAAGTCGTAGGCTTGTTCGGCCCGCGAGAAGGTGTACACTTTATCGGCCACGTCGAGGCGGCTGAGCAGACGGTTGTTGAGGAAGCTGGTCGTCTCGTTATCATCGACCAGCACGACGTTGCGCAGTTTCTTGAGCATGGCGTTCGTGGTTTTTGTTGAAAGCGTAAGCCCGGCTTGGTTTGAAACCGGGGAATTCAATTACAACCAGCCCTGCTCGCGCATCCAGTCGTCATTATAGATTTTTCCGAGGTAGCGTGTGCCGTGGTCAGGAAGAATAATAACCATCACATCTTCCTCTTTCAAGTGCTCTTTGGCGTACTCCAAAGCGCCGTATACCGCCGAGCCACACGACCAGCCCACGAATAAGCCTTCTTCCTTGGCCAACCGCCGAGTCATGACGGCCGCGTCCTGGTCAGTGACTTTGATAAACAGATCAATGAGGTCAAAGTTAACATTTTTAGGAAGAATATCTTCCCCAATGCCTTCTGTCTTATACGGATAGATTTCGTTTTCATCGAAAATACCCGTCTCCTTGTACTTCTTGAACACTGAGCCGTAGGTGTCAAGCCCAACCGTTACCAGCTCGGGCTTCTGCTCTTTCAGGTACTGCGAAGTGCCGCAGATGGTGCCGCCCGTGCCCACGCCGCAGGCCAGGTGCGTGATGGTGCCTTCGGTCTGCTTCCAAAGCTCGGGGCCGGTGCCTTCGTAGTGCGCGGCCGTGTTCGACATGTTGTCGTACTGGTTGGGGTAGAATGAGTTAGGCGTTTCCTCGCTCAGGCGCCTGGCTACCGAATAGTAGGAGCGCGGGTCGTCGGGCGCTACGTCTACGGGGCATACTACCACCTGCGCGCCCACGGCCCGCAGAATGTCCTGCTTCTCCTTGCTTTGCTTGTCGCTCATCACGAAGATGCACTGGTAGCCTTTGGCAATGGCGCCCAGGGCCAGGCCCATGCCGGTATTGCCGCTGGTGCCTTCGATGATGGTGCCGCCGGGCTTCAGCAGGCCGGCCTTTTCAGCGTCCTCAATCATCCGCATGGCCATCCGGTCTTTCACCGAGTTGCCGGGGTTGAAGTATTCCACTTTTGCCAGCACAGTGCCTTTGATGCCGTCGGTGACTTTGTTGAGTTTCACCAAAGGCGTGTTGCCGATGGCCTCAACGATGTTATTCAAATACATGCGAGAGAGGTAAGCATTTTGAGTGAGAGGGCCGCAAAGGTACGGATTTGCGGCCGTAGCCCTTATGCCCCCCGCGCTTTTCTCCCCTACCCTTGGGCCCGGCTAAAAATTGACGGCTTTCTGCAATTGTGCCGAGTGCCCGGCAGGACCTACACCAGTTCGGCCGCCTAAAGTGCCCGGAGGGTGCCAAAGGATTCGTGTAGCTGTCTCGTTGCCTTCAGGTGGACGGAAGCCACTTCAGAAATTCTATAAATCTTTTAAAATCATAAGGTTAATTCTCAATTCAGGCACCGCGCCCGCCTAATGGACCTTGCGGCGGGTAGCCGCGGAGGGAAAATAATCGTGGAAAAAGGGAAAAGGCTCTGGACGAGCCGGCACAAATTGGCCTGAACAGAACCATAGCCGCGCGGTTGTTTGAGCCGGGCCGGCGGGCGGCACCGTCGCGGCTTTAGGTCCTTCGGATTGAATCCTATACTGGCTTGCCGCGCCCCCAAAAAAGGCTACTTTTGCACACCGGTAGCCCAGGAGGCTACTGGTTCCCACCCCAAATCGACATTATCCTTTAACACTTCTCCGAATGAGCGTTCTGGTCAACAAGGATTCCAAAGTGATTGTGCAGGGTTTTACGGGCTCCGAAGGCTCGTTTCACGCCCAGCAGATGATTGAGTACGGCACCAACGTGGTTGGCGGCGTAACGCCCGGCAAAGGCGGCAGCACCCACCTCGACCGTCCCGTATTCAACACCGTAGCTGAGGCCGTAGAGAAAGCCGGTGCCGACACCAGCATCATCTTTGTGCCCCCGGCTTTCGCCGCCGACGCCATCATGGAAGCCGCCGACGCTGGTATCAAGGTTATTGTGACCATCACCGAGGGCATTCCAACCAAGGACATGATTGCGGTGAAGGAGTACCTGAAAGGCCGCGAAGGTCTGCGCATGATTGGGCCCAACTGTCCCGGCGTAATGACTGCCGGAGAGTGCAAAGTGGGCATCATGCCCGGCTTCATCTTCCAGAAAGGCCGCGTGGGCATCGTGTCCAAGTCGGGCACGCTGACCTACGAAGCCGTAGACCAGCTGACCAAAGCCGGGCTGGGCCAGACCACGGCCATCGGTATTGGTGGTGACCCCATCATTGGCACTACCACCAAAGAAGCCGTGGAAATGCTGATGAACGACCCCGAAACTGAAGGTATCGTGATGATCGGTGAAATCGGTGGCGGCATGGAAGCCGAAGCCGCCCGCTGGATCAAGGAAACCGGCAACAAGAAGCCCGTCGTTGGTTTCATTGCCGGCCAGACGGCCCCTCCCGGCCGCCGCATGGGCCACGCCGGTGCCATCGTAGGCGGCGCCGACGACACGGCCGCTGCTAAAATGGCCATCATGCGCGAGTGTGGCATCCACGTAGTGGATTCGCCCGCCGAGATTGGCGACACGATGCTGCGCGTACTGAGCGGCAAGTAATTTCTGCCTCTGTCTACAGGATAAAAAAGCCCCGGCGCAAGTCGGGGCTTTTTTTGTTGGTCTGTTTCTTAAGGCACCCAAGCGGCCCCACAGCGGCCAACGGACAGTGTGGATGGCAAAAGAACAGGCTTTTTCAGAGTCTTGCGCCCCTAATCCAGTTCAACGAAAAGCAAAAAGAGCTTCCTACTCGCGTGGGAAGCTCTTGCCGTATCTGATACTGCCTTACCGCATACCCTCCTGCCCGCCCAGGTTGACCACAATGCCGAGCTGAAACACTGAGTTGGCCGCCTTCAGGTAGCGGCGGCTGCGCAGGCCGAAATTACTGCCGCTAATCATCTGAAACTGGATGGGGCCCAGCACGCTGATACGGGTGAAGCTGATGGGCTCCAGGAAGATATTATCCTCCGGCTCCTGGGGCTTGCCGTCGATGGTGAAGTCGTGGAGCTGCACGTAGCTGGCGCGCAGAGCCATACCGTAGGATACGGGCCAGTCGCGGCTGAAAAAGTGCCAGGTTTTGCTTTCCTTCTTGCTGAAATTGGCCTGCAGGTAGTACTTCTCCAGGTTGCCCTCCAGGGTTTTCGACACGCCTTCCCGGCTCTCCGTGCGCTTGCCGTAGCCCAGGCCGTAGCCGCCGTAGAATTCCAGCACCCGCTGGTCGGGCAGACGGGTGAAGTAACCCAGGCCTACCTCGCCAAAGCTGTGCTCCTCGTACTTACGGTTGTTTTTACTGCCAAAAAACGACTGCTTCTTGTCGGAGCGCAGAAACGAGGCGCTGCCCTGCACCCCGATATGGTCGCCGAGGGCATAAGCGCCCTGCAGAGCCGTGTTCTGGCTGAAGTTGGTATGGATACCGCCGCTGAACTCGCCTTTCTGCGTGAGCAGCGGGGCCTGGGGCGGGGGCGGAAAATACAGCGACGAGCAGCTGCTCACGATAATCAGGACACTTAGCAGCGCAGGCCGCAGCAACAACTTACTAGCCACAGGAACGGCGGAAAAAGACCAGAAATGAGAAAACGCTTTTCGATAGGGTAGCTAGCCGGCCACTCGACTCGTATAGCCTTCATTCGGAAGCTCAACAGGCCAGTGCCGCTTACGGGGCCAAGATCCTATTTCCCGCCAATTTCTGCTTTTTATGCCTACTTCGTACGATGTTCTGATTATTGGTTCCGGCCAGGCCGGCAACCCCTTGGCCGTGGCTATGGCCGAAGCCGGCCGGAAAGTGGTGCTGGTTGAGGAAAATCACCTGGGCGGGTCCTGCATCAATTACGGCTGCTCGCCCACTAAAGCCCTGCTGGCCTCAGCCGAGCGGGCCCACCAGGTGCGCACGGCTGCCACCTACGGCATAGGCGCCCCCGAGCCAACCGTCGACTTCCAGGCCGTAATGGCGCGCAAAAATGCCATCATCAAAAAGTCGCGGGAGGGCGTGCGCAGCAATCTGACGCAGGAGCACGAGGGCATTACGGTGCTGCACGGGCACGCCACTTTTACGGGTCCGCGCACCGTGCAGGTGGCTTTGGCGGGCGGCGAAACCCGGGAAATAAAGGTACCGCTCGTATTCATCAATACCGGCACGCGGGCCGCACTACCCGAGCTGGAAGGCCTCACCGATGTGCCCTACTTGACAACCACCGAACTGCTCGACTTGCCGGAGCTGCCCGAGCACCTGCTGATTCTGGGGGGCGGCTACATCGGCATCGAGTTCAGCCAGATGTTCCGCCGCTTCGGTAGCCGGGTCACCCTCGTTGAGTCGGGCCCGCACCTGCTCGAGCACGAGGATGCCGACGTGTGCGCGGCCATGCAGGAAATGCTGGAGGTCGAGGGCATCGAACTGGTGCTGGGCGCCGAGGCGCGGCGCGTGTCGCGCAACGCGGAGGGCCTGATTACGCTGTCGGCCCACACCAAAGCCGGCGAAAGGCGCCTGCGCGGCACCCACCTGCTGGTAGCCACGGGCCGCGTGCCCAACTCCGACAAGCTCGGGCTGGCTACCATCGGCGTCAAAACCGACGAGAAGGGCTACATCCAGGTCAACAGTCAGCTGCAAACCGCAGCCCGCGGCGTGTACGCGCTGGGCGACATTCACGGCGGGCCGCAGTTTACGCACATCAGCTACGACGACTACCGCGTGGTGCGCGACGCTATTCTGCACGGCAAGCGCCGCTCAGCCCGGCAGCGCCCGTTGCCCTACACCGTTTTTACCGACCCGCAGCTAGGCCGCATCGGCCTGAATGAGGAGCAGGCCCGGAAGCAGGGCATAGTGTATCGGGTGGGCAAGATGCCGGTGCGCACCATCGGGCGGGCGCGCGAAACGGGCAATACCACGGGCTTCTGGAAGGTGCTGGTCGATGCCCAGGGCCGGATTCTGGGCGCCGCCATTCTGGGTGCGGAAGGAGGCGAAATCATGACCATGTTTCAATTGGCCATGATGGGCAAGCTCAAGTATCCGCAGCTGCAGAGCATGGTTATTGCCCATCCTACCTGGGCCGAGGGACTCAATAATGTGTTTACCAAGCTCAAGAAGCCGGAATAGCTACACAACTTAAGGCTGACTACCAGCGGCTTTCCTGCTCAGAAACTGCGGCCGAAACACTACGCCCAGGCTGGTCATCAGCACCGGGCGCGACGCTTTTTTGGCCTCATTTTGCTCGGTGTAGCCGTCGTTACGGTTGGGCCCGACTGGCGTTACTACCCGTTCCGGCTGCTGCGCTACCGATAGGCCTAAAGTAGCCTGTAGCTGCCAGCGGTTGCGCGGGTCGAGGCCCACCCGGTAAAACGACAGACCTTCGTGCCGGAACGCGCTTTTCATCGGTATGGCTACTACCGCCGCCGTGTTGTCGAGCCCAAAGCGGTAGTCGAGCTGGTCGTAGCTTACCCGGGCCAGGCGGTACACCACGCCAAAGGACTGCCGCCGCGCTTCGTGCGCCAAGCTCAGCTGCCCGAATAGTTTGCGGTATCTGGCATCGTATACGCTGGTCCCGCCCCCATATATCCCGATTGCAACTCCCGGAATGGCTTTCGAGGTAGTGGCCCGGCCGTAGCCCGCCATGCCCGTGAGCAGCCAGCCGGAGCCCAGATGCGCGTAGCTGCCCAAGCCGGCTTCCCACTGCCGGGTGGCAGAAAAAGTGGTGTCGCCAATCTTGGGCCGAAACGAGCCGGCGGCCATGACCAGCGTGTGCGGCAGGGGCGAATAAACGGCGGTTCCTTCCAGCCGGCTGTTGGCCTGCATGCTGCCCGCCAGCTCCAATTGCCCTTGGCAGCTGACCGTCGATACGGTGGGTTGCATGGGCACATACACCGTGCAGCTACCCAGCAACAGAAGGGTCAGGGAATAGCTAAGGGCTGAATACAAATTGCGGGTTGCCATGACGGACAGTGGAAGGAATAGCTTGGGTTTGTTGATGCCTCAAACGTACGCTTCCCCCACTGCCACCGGAAACGAGCTTTCCGATTTATTAGACTTTTGATTGGGTTCTAAAACAAGCTCTGCTCGCCTTAATAATGGCTTTTAATACTTTTAAACACACTTTCAATGTATAATAGCACACTTGAATATAGACACTTGACATCTTCGCAATAAGGCCAAATCGAACTAATTAAATACCCTAGTTACATTTGAGTTTACTCATCAGCCGGGACGGAAGCATAACCTGCTTTGCGTTTCTTTTGGTCAAAAGTAAAGCAGTTATTTGTACTCTTAATTATCACACTTACCTACTAACGCGCCATGAGCTTCATAAGGAATATCTTCAGCCAGAAGAAGAACCCGGTTCATCCTCACCAAGCTTTTTGGACTTGGTTCAGCAAGCATGAAAGAGCTTTTTTCGAGACAGTTAAGTCTGGAGAGAATATAGATGAAAATTTCTTTGAAGCATTATCTCCCAAGCTGGATGAGGTGAAGGAAGGAATTTTCTTCTTGACCGGTATGCACGACGACAATACGGCTGAACTGATCTTAACTCCAGACGGCACTATAAAAAATATCGTGTTTGTAGAAGAGCTGGTTAATGCTGCTCCAAAACTAAAAGATTGGAAATTCATTGCACTCAAACCAGCATCGAACATACCAGATATGAGCGTTGAAATGTCAGCTTATTCTTTTAACAAGGACACCCTGTTTTTTTATGCAAACGATAATTCTACTTATCCAGACCAAATTGATGTAACCATTATTCACAGTGATTTTAATGAAGATAATAGAGAGATAATAACTAATGGTGTATACATCTTTTTGGATAACTATATCGGAGAACTGGCTTCTATAACTATGATTGATGACATCACTGTCGTCAGTAAAGAGGAAGCACAAAAAGAACTTGTTCCGATTGAGAAGCTAGGAAGCTTTTTAGCTTGGCGAGAAAAGGAGTTTGTTGAGAAGTATCAAGAAACCCGGCGTAATACAGAGAATGACACCTATTCTGCTCTTGAGGCCAAACTTAAAAGTGGTAATTATTTGGTAGCAGTTGTTAACACAGGCTTGCTCGAATGGGACGCAAAGGCCTCGCATCCTTGGATTGCTTCTATTGAGTTGAAATACGATGGAGACAATACTAGTGGAATGCCTAATAAAAAAACTTACGAGTTACTAGAAAAGATAGAAGAAGATATTTTAGAGAACTTGAAAGACTATGAGGGTTATTTGAACATAGGAAGGCAAACGGCCGATAATACAAGAGAAATATATTTTGCCTGTAAGGATTTCAGGCTTCCCGCCAAAGTATTGAATGATATCCAGGAAAGATTCTCAGACGTATTTGATATTGAGTACGATATATATAAGGACAAGTATTGGCAGTCGTTCGAGCGGTTTCAGACTACTTAATACAAGCAAAAGCCCCCGCAACTTTCGCTGCGGGGGCTTTTTACTTAGAATACGCAAGAGCTTACTTGGCGTAAGACACGGCGCGCATTTCCCGGATTACGGTAATCTTAATCTGACCGGGATACTGCATCTCCTTCTCGATTTTCTGCGAGATTTCGTAGCTCAGCTCCTGGGCGCGGTCGTCGGTTACGTTGTCGGCATTCACCATTACGCGCAGCTCGCGGCCGGCCTGAATGGCGTAGCACTGCAGCACGCCGTCGAACGACACGGCCGTTTCTTCGAGCTGCTTCAGGCGCTTGATGTAGCTTTCCATCATCTCGCGCCGGGCGCCGGGGCGGGAGCCCGAAATGGCGTCGCAGGCCTGCACCAAAGGCGAAATCATGGCCGTCATCTCGATTTCGTCGTGGTGGGCGCCGATGGCATTCACTACATCCGGGTGCTCCTTGTACTTCTTGGCCATCTCCATGCCCAGGATGGCGTGGGGCAGCTCGGGCTCCTCGGTGCTTACTTTGCCAATGTCGTGCAGGAGGCCGGCGCGCTTGGCGTGCTTCACGTTCAGGCCCAGCTCGGCAGCCATGGTGGCGCAAAGGTTGGCTACTTCGCGCGAGTGCTGGAGCAGGTTCTGGCCGTAGCTGGAGCGGAAGCGCATACGGCCCACCATCTTGATCAGCTCGGGGTGCAGACCGTGAATGCCTAGGTCGATGATGGTCCGCTCGCCGATTTCCACGATTTCCTCGTCGATATTCTTGCGGGTCTTGGCCACGATTTCCTCAATGCGCGCGGGGTGAATGCGGCCGTCTTTCACCAGCAAGTGCAGGCTCAGACGGGCAACTTCGCGGCGCACCGGGTCGAAGCCGGAGATGATAATGGCCTCGGGCGTGTCGTCCACGATAATTTCGACGCCGGTGGCGGCTTCCAGGGCGCGGATGTTGCGGCCTTCGCGGCCAATGATTTTGCCTTTGACGTCGTCCGATTCGATGTTGAAGATGGACACGCAGTTTTCAATGGCGTGCTCGGCGGCGGTGCGCTGAATGGTTTCGAGCACCACTTTCTTGGCATCCTTGGTGGCCGTGAGTTTGGCCTGGGCCACCACGTCCTTGATGTAGGAGCTGGCCTGAATCTGGGCTTCGTTCTTGAGCGACTCCACGAGCTGCTCGCGGGCTTCGGCGGCGGTGAGGCCCGAAATCGTTTCGAGCTGGTGCTGCACCTGGGTGAGCTGGGCGCTGAGCGACTCACGGGTGCTTTCCAGCTCCTCTTCCACTTCCTGCTCGCGTTGCTGGAGTTTAGCCAGCTGGGCCTCTACCGTGGCGCGGCGCTTTTCTTCCTGGGCGTCCAGCCGCTCACGCTGCTGTTGGGAGTCGTTCTGCAACTTTTCGCGCAGTAGATCCAAATCCTGTTCCTTCTTCTGGATCTGCTCGATCTGACGCTGGGTGGTCTGGGTGAGCTGCTTGATGCTCTGCTCCTGCTCTACCACGCCTTGGCGGCGCTGGGTCAACTCGGCCTCGAGCTCCTGCTTCTGGCGCTTGCTTTCCTGTTCAAACTCGCTCTTGAGCTGACGGAATTTGTCTTTCGACTGCTGAATCCGCTCGTCGCGGGTGCGGGTGGCCTGGGTTTCGGCTTCCTGAATGATCTGTTGGGCGCGGGCTTTGGCGTCGGCCTCGTGGTCCAGGCGGGCCTTGCCGGCCAGCTGCCTGCCGACCACGATGCCGACCCCAAGGGCAAGCACGGCGGCCAGGATGATATACAAAATGTCGGGCATTGAGCTATGGTTTTAGGGGGTGGGGAAGAAACCATAACACGGAAAATACTGCCGACGACGAACGAATGGCGGAGCCGCTTGCCCCACCCGATTCGAGTCTGAAACTATGCCGGTGCCAGTGCGTTAGCCCAGCACCACGCCCGAAAGCAGCTCGTCCAAACGCGCCAGGCGTTCAGTCAGGGCCGCATCGGTGCCGTCCTTTTCCTTGCTGACCTTCAGGCTGTCAGCCATGGTGGACAAGGCAATCATGGCCAGCAGATCCTGCTTGTCCTGAATGCCATACTGCTCGCGAAATTCCTTGATCCGCTCACCCAGCAGGCGGCCCGCCATGCGCAGGCGTTCCTCCTCTAGGGGGGCTACCCGCATAGGGTAATCCCTGTCGGCAATGCGGATTTTGATGGAAAGTTCGCTCATCGGGAGCAGCAGTCGTGGGGTGGTAAGGTTGTTACTCTCTCAAGTAGGCAAGGCACTTATCTATTTCGCGGATATATTCGTTGAGGCGAAGTTTCAGCTCGTTTGCGTTGGCAGGTTCCCCTGCTATGGTATTGACAAGTTTAGCGATATTCTCTTGATTCTGGAAATCCTTCAACTGCCGCTCCCGGTCGCGCACGTCGGCCCGGAGCTGTTGAATGGTGGTCTGGGCATCGGCCAGATCCTCGCGCAAGCCCTGATAGGCAGCCACTAAAGACGTCACCTGACGCTCTAAGCGGTCTAGTTGGGCAAGTTGCTTGGAAGAGGCCATCGAAAAAGAAATATTTTGGAAGCTAATGTAAGACGAAGATACCGCCTCTGGTACTTCGCAGTTAAAGTTGCGCTTTAACTTACTTCAGCCAATAGCGCTTAACACCAAAAAGCGCCGGGGAGTTTGCCGTTGAGCATTGTTCTTAAAAGCCGTCATGCTGGGCCTGCCGAAGTATCTCTACTGCACGAGTAACTCAGAGTTACTTTGGCGGTAGGGATGCTTCGACAAGCTCAGCATGACGTCCCTATTAACCGTTCTACCGCCGGATAACGGCGCCAGCCTGCTTCTCAAACTGACCAATGAGGCGCTGCATGACGCCATCGATGGCCTGCTCGGTCAGGGTTTGGGTCGGGTCCTGCAGGGTGAAGCTTACAGAGTACGACTTCTTGCCGGCACCCAGGTTTTCGCCCTCATACACGTCGAACACGTTCACGCTTTGCAGCAGTTTTTTCTCGGTGCGCTGGGCAATCTGGCGGAGCTGGTCGAAAGTCACAGTCCGGTCGACGACCAGGGAAAGGTCGCGGCGCACCTCGGGAAATTTGGCCAGCTCCTTGGCCGTGAGCGTGTTCTTGTACTTCTTCATCAGCCAATCCCAATCCAGCTCGGCGTACCACACGGGCTGGCTCACGTCCATTCGTTTCAAAATGGCGGGTGATACGGCCCCAAGGTGAGCTACCGGCTGGTTCTGAGCCAGCAGCGTGAGGCCGCCGGCCAGATACGGGTGCTGCACCGGCTGAGAAGCGGACTGGGCAAAGCCGAACGAGGCCAGCACCTGCTGCACGGCGGCGGCCAGCTGGTGAAAAGTCGTTTTGTCGGACTTCTGCTGCCAGGTTTCGGCGGTAGTGTTGCCGCTCAGGAAGATGACGAGCTTGTTCTTCTCGGTGTACTTGCCCTCGGCTTCGCGGTGGTAGGTTTTGCCAAACTCGTAGAGCTTCAGGTCGCGCTGCCGGCGGTTAACGTTGTAGCGGATGATTTCCAGGCCCGAGTGCAGCATGGTGGAGCGCATCACGTTCAGGTCGGCGCTGTTGAAGTTGAGCACCGGCACCAGGGTTTCGTCCTTTTCGCCTTCTTTCTCGAAGTAGAGCGAGTTGGTCAGGGAGTTGGTGATGATTTCCGAAAAGCCCTGGCCGCTGAGCAGGCGGGCCGTGTTCTGGCGCAGCACCTCGGGGTCGGGGTTCGGAAACTTGGCCAGGTAAGAAGCCGAGTTGTGGGGCCGCAGCGCCACGTGGTTGTAGCCGTAGATGCGCAGAATTTCCTCAATCACGTCGGCCTCGCGGGTCACGTCCACCTTGTGCGGGGGCACGCTCAGAATCCACTCGGTGTGGCCGGCGGCATCGGTGCTTTCCTCACTGATGAGAATGTCGAGGTCGGTGAGAATCTGGCGGATTCGCTCGGGGGCAATGAACTGGCCCACGAGCCGCTCGACGCGGGGCAGGCGCAGGCGCACCGGCGTGTGGCTGATGGGCGCAGGGTACTCATCCACGATGGGCGCGGCAATGGTAGCACCGGCCACTTCCTGCAGCAGCAAGGCGGCGCGCTTCAACGCTACGGGCACCATGTGCGGGTCGGTGCCCCGCTCGAAGCGGAACGACGCGTCGGTTTTGAGCTGGTGCACCTGGGAGCTTTTGCGCACCGCAGCCGGCTGGAAGTAGGCGCTTTCCAGGAACACGCGGGTGGTAGCCTCCGACACGCCGGAAGTTTTGCCCCCGAACACGCCAGCCAGGGCCATGGGCGCACCGTTGGCATCGGCAATAACCAGGTCGGCGCCTTTCAACGTCCGCTCGGTGCCGTCCAGGGTCGTGAACTTCTCCCCTTCCGCGGCCCGCTTCACAATGATTTTGTTGCCCGTAATCTGGTCGGCGTCGAAGGCGTGCAAGGGCTGGCCCAGCTCGTGCAGCACGAAGTTGGTCACGTCCACCACATTGTTGATGGGCGACAAACCGATGCTGCGCATGCGGCGCTGCAGCCACTCCGGCGACGGGCCTACTGTTACATTCTCCAGCAGCAGACCGGCGTAGCGCGGGCTGGCTTCGGCATCCTGGATTTCCACGGCAATGTTCTGCGCAGCCGAGGCCGGGGCGTGGAACTGGCTGATGTCGGGCAGCTGGCAGGGCTGGCGCAACAGGGCGCGCAGCTCCCGGGCCACGCCGTAGTGGGAGGCCGCGTCGGCCCGGTTGGGGGTCAGGCCGATTTCGTAGACCGAGTCGGAGCCCAGGCCGAAGTAGTCGGCGGCGGGCGTGCCGTTGGGCAGCGCAGTGTCCAGCACCATAATGCCGGCGTGCGACTGGCCCAGCCCGATTTCATCCTCGGCGCAAATCATGCCCTCGGAGGCAGCCCCGCGAATCTTGGACTTTTTGATTTTGAACGGCTCCCCACTGCTGGGGTACAGCATGGCGCCTTCCAGGGCCACCACCACGCGCTGGCCGGCGGCCACGTTGGGAGCGCCGCACACAATCTGGCGGGGCGTGGCGTCGCCCACGTCCACGGTGGTCAGGCTGAGCTTGTCGGCGTCGGGGTGCCGCTCGCAGGTGAGCACCGTGCCCAGCACCACACCGCGCAGGCCACCGGGGATGCTTTCCAGCTCCTCGATTCCCTCTACTTCCAGGCCGGAGCCGGTGAGCAGCTGGCCGAGTTCCACGGCGGGTTTGTCGGTCGGAATCAGGGTGCGGAGCCAGTCGAGGGATATTTTCATCTTAGTTGTTGATTGCTAATGGCTGCTTGTTGATTGCTGGGGCTTGTTGAATGAATTAACAATCACCCATCAGCCATCAACTACACCAAGCGGCAAAGGTACGGATTCGGGCGGGCGGCAAAAAGCTAGTGTGAATGACCGGTATGGTCGATTTCCGGAAAGCTTTTTTCCCCGGCCGGCACGGGCACCACCAGGCGGTTATCGGCGGGCGGCACGGGGCAGGCATACTCGTTGTTGTAGGCGCAGAACGGGTTATAGGCCGCGTTGAAGTCGAGCACTACTTGCTTGTCCTTCTCGGCCGGCAGGGCAATATCGAGGTAGCGGCCCCCGCCGTAGGTGTCGAAGCCGTTGGTTTTGTCGGTGAAGGGCACGAACAGCTCGGGCTTGTCATCGTTGACCTTTAGCAGCAAGACTAGCTGCTGGGGTTGCTGATTGAGCTCAAACGTGGCCTTGCCCCAGCGCAGGTACTGGTCGGCTTTGCCATCGGTGAGCGGTATGGCGATGGTATCGGGGGTGGCAAAACGCTCCAGTTTGGCCGTAATACGGAACGCCTTATCGGGGGCGTAGTAGCGCAGCGAGTCGAAATGGTCGCGCTGCTCGGCGTTCAGGGGCGAGTCTTTGGCGCGCCGGAACGAGTTGTTTTTCTCGGTGCGGGCTTTCTGAATGCCGGTGGCGTACTGGTCGTGGCCCAGCACAATATCCTGCAGGAAGTAGGCAAGGATGAGCAGGAAGCCCAGGCCAATGAAAATTTTGGGGTTGATGCGCATAGTAAGGGCAAAAGTAGCGCCTCGCGGGCAAAGCTGCCGCGTTGCCCACACCTGCCGCATCAGACGAGCCTGCTTGCTCTACAGGATGTTTTCGTCGGCGAAGCTGTAGTAGCCGTGGTCGGTGTAGATGAGGTGGTCCAGAATAGGCAGATCCAGAAACTGCCCGCCTTCCTTCAGCTTACGGGTCAGGGCAATGTCGGCGGCCGAGGGCTGGCGGTTGCCGCTGGGGTGGTTGTGCACCAGGATAATGCTGCTGGCCAGCTGCTCCAGGGCTTCCTTGAAAATCATCTTGGGGTCGGCCACGGTGCCGGCCACGCCCCCGCTGCTGACGGCGGTTTTGCGCATCACCACGTTGGCCCGGTTCAATAGGATCACCCAGAACTCCTCGTGGGGCAGATCCTGCAGGTTGGGCCGCACCAGGTTGTAGATGTCGAGGGAGCTGGTGATGGTGGTGCGGGCCGCGGCGGCCGTTTCCTTGCGGCGGCGGCCCAGCTCCAGAGCCGCCACGATGGTAATGGCCTTGGCCTCGCCTATGCCTTTATGGCGCATCAGATCCTTTATCGACAAGCGCGCCAATTCGTTCAGATCATTCTTAACGGCCGCCAGAATCAGCTTGGCCACGTCTACGGCCGAGAGCTTGGCCGTACCCGAACCGAGCAGAATGGCCATCAATTCGGCGTCGGAAAGGGCTGTGCGGCCCTTCTGCATAAGCTTTTCGCGGGGTCGGTCTTCCTCGGCCCAGCTCTTGATGCTGAAGCTGGTCGGGGTCTGGTACATAACGGGGGTAATTGATTCTTCGGACAGATTGTCAAACGATTCCATCTGGTATTGGTGTTGTAGAGCGTAACGGATAAAGTATAACGAGGCGTAATTCGTCTGGTAAAGTAGGCAGCGGCAGCCAAACCTTCGGTGCTCCGCGGCAGTTTCTCCTTTCATTATGCAAAGAATCATCACCAGCGCGCTGTTTGTCGTGCTTTTATTGGGTGTCGACTGGTACGTGTTTCAGGCCGTGCGCACCGTCAGCCAGGGCGCTTCGGCGGCTACCCAGCGTTTCATTACCATCGGCTACTGGCTGCTCACCATCATTTCCCTGCTCGGCATTCTGTGGATGGCCGCCATGCGGGGCACGCCGCCCACCCTGACGCGCACCTACCTGACCAGCGCCATTATGGTGCTGTTTGTCTCGAAGCTGGTGGTTGTGCTGTTTCTGCTCGTCGATGACGCGGGCCGGCTGGTGCGCTTCATGGCCTCCAAGTTTGGCGCCAAGCCCGACCCGCTCGGCAACGGCGGGCCCGGCATTTCGCGCAGCCAGTTTCTGAACCGCATGGCCCTGGTGGCGGGCGGCATTCCGTTCGCGGCCCTGATCTGGGGCATGATAAAGGGCGCTACCGATTACCAGGTGAAGCGCGTCGTGCTCAATTTCCCGAACCTGCCCGCCTCGTTCGACGGCTTCAAGCTGCTCCAGATTTCGGATCTGCACACCGGCAGCTTCAACGCCGACCCCGAGCCGCTGGAGCGCGCCGTGGCCCTGATCAACAAGCAGCAGGCCGACCTGGTCTTCATGACTGGTGACCTGGTGAATAACGTGGCCACGGAAGTGGAGCCCCACATCGAGACGCTGGCCAAGATTCAGTCGAAGCTGCCGATATACTCGGTCCTGGGCAACCACGACTACGCCGACTACGTGGACTGGACCGACCTGGGCGGGCCGGCGGCCAAGCAGGCCAACCTGGACCGCATCAAGCAGAACCACGCCAAAATCGGCTGGAAGCTGATGATGGACGAAAGCCACACGATTGAGCGCAACGGCGAGAAAATAGCGGTGCTGGGCGTGCAGAACTGGGGGGCCCAGATGCGCTTTCCCAAGTACGGCAACCTGGCTCAGGCCCACGCCGGCAGCGGCGACGCCCCGTTCAAAATCCTGCTCAGCCACGACCCCTCGCACTGGGAAGCCCAGGTGCTAGAATACCCCGACATCGACCTTACGCTCTCGGGCCACACCCACGGCATGCAGTTCGGCGTCAACCTGTCGTTTCTGAAGTGGAGCCCGGTGCAGTACGTGTACAAGCAGTGGGCGGGCCTCTATTCCAAGGGCAAGCAGCACCTGTACGTGAATACCGGGCTGGGCTTTATCGGCTACCCCGGCCGGGTGGGTTTCCTGCCCGAAATCACCGTATTTGAGCTGCGCCGGGCGTAGCAGAACAATTTATTTCCGGAGAAAAAGCGGCTAGGATTATTCCTAGTCGCTTTTTTTATTTCCCTAGTTTACCTGGCAGTAACCGAGGAGTTTGGAGGAGCGTATATGCCGCATCAGTTTCTGATTTCTCTCACAACCGACTCTCTAGACCATGAAAAATTCACTTTTGCTGTTGTCGTGTGCCGCTGCACTGACCATGGCCTCCTGCTCGCAGGAAAAAACCACCGAAACGACCGATACCACCATCACCACCGACGGCTCGGCGGGCACCGCCATGAACACCGGCGACATGGACACTCAGTACCGGAACCGCGCCAATACCATTGCCACCAAAATGGCTTCGGACATGAAAATCGAGGATACAGCCACGGTGTCGCGGGTGCGCACGGCCTACTACAACCGCTCGCGCCGTTTGGCCGAGCTGCGCAACCAGTATACCTCAGACACCACGGGCATGGCCGCCGCCATGCGTGAGGCCAACATGGAAACCGACTCGGAGTTCAAGACCATCTTCACCGAGCCCACCCAGTACCAGGCTTACGAAACCAACCGCTCGGCCTACGACGAGTCGAATTACATGGACGACAACTCGGCTATGTCATCTTCGGCGGATATGAGCACTACAGCCGATATGAGCACCACCACGGAAACCTCCACGACCACCTCAACCGACAACTCGGCCGCGGCCAGCACCCAGATGGGCGGCACGCAGGTTGAAAAGCTTAAAGCCAAGGGCTCCGACGGCAGCAAGCTGAAAGTGAAGGAAGACGGCAAGATGAAGGTGAAAGACGCCGACGGCAACAAGACCAAAACAGAGTAGTCGTTGCGGTTTAGCGCCCCTTATTGAAAAGCCCGGTCTACCAGACCGGGCTTTTCTGTTGTACCAGTATCTGTGTGGACAGCAAGTGAAAATGCTGCTCTTCGGCTTCATTGCGCGTCATGTCTTTTGCTGGTCGACACATGAAGCTCTGGTGGTTTACCGTCCGCACAGCCTAGAACATATTCCGGACTGGGTTGCATGAATGGCAGAAAGTAGCGGCGGCAGGTCGGCATCCGGTTTCAGGATGCACCTTTGCGCATAACTTTTCGTTGGCTAAGCGCTTCCGGCTGCAACGGTAGCGGGTATTTTTGGCTCAGTAGTTGGCTGCTTCGCGGCAGTTTTCCCTTGTTTGTGCTTTGTGAATAATTTGGTTCGATTACGTCATTCTATCCACCCCAAGCGGGTGCTTTCCCTGCTGGTAGCGTTGTGGCTGCTGGTCGGCTCGGCAGCGGCGCAGGTGCGCGTCACCGGCACCGTGTCGGAGGCAAAGGGCCGGCAGCCGATTCCCGGGGCCGCAGTGCTTGTGCAAGGCACCAACCGCGGCGCCGTAGCCAACGGCGAAGGCGACTTCAGCATCAGCGTGTCCAACACCGATACGCTTGTGTTCCGGGCCGTGGGCTTCAAGCCCCAGCGCCTGCCGCTGGGCCGCACCGGCCTAGCCCAGATTGTGGTGCAGATTTACATGGTGCGCGACAGTATCCAGCTGGGCGAAGTGCGCATTCAGGAGGGCCGCCCCGACCGGGCCGTGATTAACCGGGCCTTGCGCAACGTGCGCCGCCCTACCCCGCCGGCCAATGCCGTGCGAAGGGCGCCCCCGCCCAAGCCCCTGTTCCCGGTCGATACCATTGCGCCCCGCATGCCCGTCCCGACACTGGCCAGCCCAATTAGCCTGATCTACGACCAGTTTTCGCGCGAGGGCCAGCAGCGCCGTAAGATGGAGGAGATTCAGGCCCAGGAAAAAGCCATCCAGGCCGAAAAAGCCCGCCAGAAATACAACAAGAACTTCAAGGATAACACCGGCTACGAATGAGGAATGTGCTGAAGTGCTGCTGTGGGTAATGTGCTCGTGTCCTTGCGAGGCGCAGCCGAAGCACCCGCAGGACACATTTTCACATTTCAACACATTATCCACATTAGCACTTCAGCACATTAATCCTTCACAACTTCACTTCTGCCCCGTCGTAAACCCAGGGTATGAGAATCGGATATCCCTGCGTCAATGAATCCCTGGATTGCACCTCGTCGGCCACGTTTCGGCTGGCTTCCTACTCCGATGAGCGGGTAGAGCTGGCCGTGGCTGGCAACCTGCTGTGTCTGCAGCGCATTCTGGAGTACAATGTGGCGCACGGGCTGCGCTTTTTCCGCATCAGCTCGGGCATCGTGCCCTTTGGTTCCCACCCCATCAACACCTTCCCGTGGCAGACGCGCTTTGCCGCCGAGTTTCGCGCCATCGGCGACTACGTGAAGGCCCAGCACATGCGCATCTCGTTTCACCCCGACCAGTTTGTGGTGCTCAACTCGCCCAGCGAGGATATTGTGCAGCGCAGCGTGGCCGAGCTAGTGTATCAGGGCTCGATGCTGGATTTGATGGAGCTCGACAGCACGGCCAAGCTCCAGATTCACGTCGGGGGCCTCTACGGCGACCGGGACCTGGCCATCAGCCGCTTTATTGCCACCTACCGCGAGTTGCCTACGGAAGTGCAGCGGCGGCTGGTGATTGAAAACGATGACCGCCTGTTCAGCCTGCGCGACTGTCTGCGGGTACATGAGGCCGTGGGCATCCCGATTCTGTTTGACAACTTTCACCACGAGTGCCTCAACCACGGCGAGTCGATGGCCGAGGCCCTGCGCTTGGCGGCCGGCACCTGGCACCCCGAGCGCGACGGTGTGATGATGATGGACTACAGCTCGCAGCAGCTAGGCGAGCGGAAAGGCAAGCACACCAGCACGCTGGAGGAAGACCTGTTCCGCGAGTTCCTAACCCACCTGCACGGCCTCGACGTCGATATCATGCTCGAAATAAAGGACAAGGAGGCCAGCGCCTGCCGGGCCGTGAGCGTGCTGCGTGAGCTGCAGCTGGTAGCCGCCGAAGCCGCTACCCTGTCCTGAACCCACTCAAACTTTCCACAGTATTTACTCTCCTCAATGGCAAATGACACCCTTCCCCAGAACCATCTGGCCGATACGATTCAGGCCCTGAAAAAAGGCCTCACCAGCATTCCGCTCAGCGCGGCCATGGACAATACCGAAGCCTGGCAGCAAGAGTTTCTGCAGAGCGGCATTCCGGCCCTGCAGGACATAGCCCGCGAAATAGGCAACCTGCAGTCCTTACTAACGGCCCCCAAGATTGATGGTCCGGCCGTGGGCCGCGCCCTGAGCTTGCTGGGTTCCCAGACCACGCAGTTTGCCTTCCAGGCCACGGCCGACCAGCAAGCCGATGTCCGCTCCATCGGCGACCTGCTGCTGCGGCTGGGCACGGAGCTGCAGGGCCAACCGGCGTAAGCGGCAGCCTCCACGGAAAAAGCCCACCTGCACAATGCGGGTGGGCTTTTTTCTGCGCTTAGCTCTCATGGCATCCTTAGTTTTATCCACCAAAAAGCCCCTGCTATACAGGATAGCAAGGGCTTTTTAGAATGAGGGTTCCGACGTGGAATTACATGCCGGGCTTGGTTTTAGCCTTGGCCTTCATGTTGTCGTCCTTGGTCTTGATTTTGCCTTTTTTATCGGCTTTGGTTTTCATCTTGCCGCTTTCCATGGCGCCTTCGCTCATAGTAGCACCCGAGGTAGTACCGGTGCTCATCGAGCCCGAGCCCGATGTGGTACCGGTGCTCATGGTGCCGGTGCCCGAGGTGGTGCCCATCGTGCCGCTACCGCTGGTAGTGCCCGTGTTCATCGTACCGGAGGTAGTGCCGGTGCCCATAGTTCCCGACGTGGTGCCGGTGTTCATGGTGCCTGAGGTCGTGCCGGTACCCATGGTGCCGGACGTGGTGCCGGTATTCATGGTACCGCTGGTGGTACCCGTGTTCATCGTGCCCGACGTGGTGCCGGTGTTCATCGTGCCGCTAGTCGAGGCGCCGCTCGTCATCGAGCCGCTCGTCATGGAGCCGGAAGTGCTGGTACCCGAGGTGCTGGTACCGGAAGTAGTAGAGCCTGAAGTAGTTTGAGCCGAAGCCGAAGTGATACCAGCGGCAACAAGAGCGGCGAGAGCAAAAGCAGTTTTCATAGTGAGAGATTTTGAAGGTAGAAAGGATTTTACCGTCCTGTGGGACTGGGACGGTAGAGCCTCTTACGGGGAAAACTCCTCGGGTGTTGAAAATTAGCCGCTCACCCCCCGGATTTCTTCCGGGCTGACTGGACGCGCCTCCTGCCAAATCCGGCCTGGCCCTTATGCCAGGCCGCTTTTAAAGCGGCCATTTACTGCCGCACGCCAAACGTGTAAATGGTGGTTGACTGCAGCGTTTGGCCCGGCTGCAGCGTGGTGCTGGGGAAGCCGGGCTGGTTGGGCGAGTCGGGGAAGTGCTGGGTTTCTAGGCAGAAGCCGGCGTGCTTGCCGTATACCGTGCCGCCTTTGCCGCGGAGGCTGCCATCGAGGAAGTTGCCGGTGTAGAACTGCACGCCGGGCTCGGTGGTCGTGACTTGCAGCGTGCGGCCCGAGGCAAAGTCGTATACCAGGGCGGCCACGTGCAGCTCTCCGGCGCGGGCTTGGCTCAGCACCCAGTTGTGGTCGTAGCCGCCGGGCACCTCGGCTATGCGGGCCCCGATGTAGCGCGGGCTGCTGAAGTCGAAGGGCGTGCCGGGCACGGGGCGCAGCTCGCCGGTCGGAATCAGCGTATCGTCGACGACGGTATAGCGGCTGGCGTGCAGCGTTACCTCGTGCTCCAGCACATCCTCGCTCTGCCCCAGGCTCAGGTTGAAGTAGCTGTGGTTGGTCAGGTTGACGGGCGTGGCTTTGTCGGTGGTGGCCGAGTAGTCGATGCGCAGCTCGTTCCGGTCGGTCAGCGTGTACACGGCCGTTACCTGCAGGTTGCCGGGGTAGCCTTCCTCGCCGTCCTTGCTCAGGTATTTGAGCGTGAGCGTCGGCCCGTCGGCCGAGGTACCGGGCTCAGCCTGCCACACCACCTTGTCGAAACCCTTGGGCCCGCCGTGCAGGTGGTTGGGGCCGTTGTTGGTAGCCAGGGTGTACTCCTTGCCGTCGAGCGTGAACTTGCCGCCTTTGATGCGGTTGCCGAAGCGGCCAATCAGGGCTCCGAAATAAGGTCCGGCTTTCTGGTATTCCGGGCTCTGGTAGCCGCTCACGTCGTCGAAGCCCAGCACGATGTCGCCCAGCTGCCCGCTCTTATCGGGCGTCAGCAGGCTGGTCACCGTGCCGCCGTAGTTGGTGATGCTCACCTGCACGCCCTGGGCGTTGCGGAGGGTGTAGAGCTGCACTTCGGTGCCGTCTTGGGTGTGGCCGAAGGAAGAAATCGTTGACATAGCAGGCAGATTTCGGGAGAAGATAAGTAGCCGGATGGCTTCTGGGTTACAGCGTTTTGGCGAAGCCCACCTTGATTTTGAGTTGAAAGTCGCCGATAACCTTGAAGATTTCCTTCAGGCTTACTTCCTCCACCCGGGTCAGGGTTTTGGGGTCAATGTAGTTATCGGGCCGGGTTTTGTCGCTGATGATCTGCACCGCCTGCTTTTTCAGGCGCATGCCCATCAGGTAGTAGTACGACTGCAGCAGCTCGTGGTACTCCTTGTCGGAAAACACGCCCTGCTCCTTCAGGGCCGCCAGCCGCTCGCCGGTGTTGGTCAGGAAGATGCGGTGCTTCAGGGCGTAGATGCGGGCCAGATCCACGATGGGCGTCATGGTTTTCTTCAGGTTGAAAACCTGCTGCGTACCCACGGTGAAGGTGCGGATATTGCGGAAAAACGTGAGCGGAGGCTCAAACTGCAGGGCATTGATGGCCATGTAGTAGAAAAACCGGTCGTGGGGCACCTGCAGCTGCTCACTTAGAAATGCCTGCAGCTCCTCCATAATGGTGGCGTCGCCGTAGAGGTAGCGGCAGTCGAAAAAGGCCGCGAACTGCATTACCGCCTCGGGGTTCGACTCGTTCATCCACTCGGTGTAGCTGCGCTTCCAGTGCGAGAGGGAATGCGTCCATTTGGGGTTTTTGGCCATGAAGCCGCCCTCGCAGAAGCTGAAGCCGATGGCGTTGAGCTGGTCGGAAACGTGCTCGGCAAACTGCTTGAAGTAAGCCCGCACGGCCTCGCGCTGCTCGTTGGCCTTGTCTTCGTAGATGATGGCGTTGTCCTGGTCCGTAAGCAGGGTTTGCTCCTTGCGCCCTTCGCTGCCCAGCACCATAAACACGAACCGGGCCGGCGGCGGCCCCATTTCCTGAATCACGCCCTCGATGACCTTCAGGGCAATAGTATCGGACACGCTGGTGATGAGCTGGTTCACAATTTCGGGCTTCACCCCGCGGTCCAGCAGCTGATACACCATGTCGGGCACCTGCTCCCAGCGCCGCCGCAGCTCCTGTCCCGACACGGCCTGCTTCACCGACTGGATAAAGATAAACGGCGACTGAGCCTGGTCGCTGAGCAGCTTGTTGCGGCTCACAAACCCGACGTACCCACTGGCGTCGTCGCGCACGAGCAGGTAGCGGGTTTTGGTCTGGAACATGAGCAGGATGGCCTCATACACAAAGGCCTGGGTGCTGATGCTGACCACCGGCGCATCCATAATGGTGCTGACCGGCTGGCGCGCATCGGCCAGGCCGGCCACCACTTTGTCGCGCAGGGTAATGTCGGTGACGTAGCCGCTGATGGCGCCGCCGCTGCCATTGTCATCGGCGGTGATGAAGTAGCAGCTGGTGCGGGCTTCGGCCATGCGGCGAGCCACTTCGTGAATGGGCGTGGAGCCGGGGCAGGACACTATCTCGCGCAGCTCCACGGCTTCGAGGCGGCGCGAGTAGAGCTGGTCGGAGGCCAGGTAGTTCTGGGCCGGGCCTCCCTGGTTGAGCTTCACGAAGTGCGCGTACTCGTCGTCGAGCATGCGCTGGCCGTACTTGGTAGTAAAATGCTCGAAGAAGCCGGGATACGCCTGGCACAGGGCCCGGAAGTCGCGGCGGTGCAGGAAGTAGATCTTGGTGCCCTTCTTGGCCAGCACCGTGCGCAGGGAGCGTTTCTTGTTGAGCAGCACCGAAATGCCGCCGTAGCAGCAGCCCGCCCCGCAGTGCTCCACCAGGCGCCGGTTCTGCTGGCTGTCGTAGAAAAACGTTTCGTACTCGCCTTCCACCACGATATCAATACCGCGCAGCTTCGAAACGTCCTGCATGTAGATGATGGCCTCGCGCGGGTGGGTCACTTCTTCCAGCAGATCGGCAATTTCGCGGAGCACGTCTTCGGGCAGCAGGTCGAAGGGCTTGACGGTGCGCAGGAAGTCTATGCGTTCGGTCATATCAGAAGAATAAGAGGTAGGCCGCCAGCAAAAGCGCCAGCCCCAGTAGCAACGCGGCAAGTATAACCCAATGGTTGGGGTTGGCCGCAAGGCCCGGCCGGCGCAGCGGCGCCTGGGCGGCAATGGTCTGGTCGGTGATGTCACCTTTGCGCCACAGCTCAAAAAAGCAACGGGCCGTGGCGTAGGCATCCACGCGGGCATCGTGCTGCCGCTCCAGGGGCTCGTGAAACAGGCGCTCATACAGCTCGCCCAGGCGCAGGTAGCCCTGCTGCCCGGGCCGCACGAAGCGGCTGGTGGTGAGCATGGTGCAGAAGGTAGGCAGCACGTCGAGCGGATTTTCGAGGCCGGCCCGGTAGAAGCCCACGCCTAGCATATGAAAGTCGAGCTTCATGAAGTGGGCCACTACCAGCGGCTCGTAGCGCAGCAAATCCTGATAGAGCAGGCGCAGCACCTCGTGGCGGGGCCGGCCGTGCGCCAGCAGAAACTCCCGCGTGAGACCGTGCACGCCGATGGAGGCGGGACTCAGGTCGTAGTCGCTGGGCAGGATGTAGTGGTTTTCGGCCTTGATTTCCTGTCCGTCGCGGGAGTAGAGTACCCAGGCCAGCTGGGCAATGTGGGGCCAGTTGCCCAGCACCGAATACGGTTGGTTCCAGTCCTGGGGGATGCCGGAGGTTTCGGTATCGACGAACAGCACATACTCTCTCACGGCGTTCTTACAGCAATTGTAGGCGTAGCGCAAGATAGCAGCGCAAACCGCAACCACTGGCCCCGCGCGGCTAAAGTTCGCACCAGCAGGCTCACTTTCTTACCGGTTCCCACCCTTCGCCGCCGGCGAAGATGTTTTTTAGCGTGTACTTTTTGGCTTCCTTGGCCGTGAGCTGGTGGGCCCACTTCACCCGCTCCTGGGCGTTGGCACCGGGCCCGGTAGACTTGTACTCGGCGTAGCACACCGTCTTTTCATTCTCGGGGTTGCGCCAGTTGTCCCAGCCGGCGGGTGTAATGTGGGCACCCAGCTCGCAGTTGATAAACACCGTTTTGGCGTGGGGCCGCCAAGGCCGCCCCAGGTACACTTTCTTGGCGTCGTCGGTGGCCGTGAGCTTGCAGTTGAGCAGCACGTAGCCATATTTCTGGTGGGCCGTGGTAGAAGCCGCCGTGATGTAGGAATTGCGCTTGCTACGCAGCTCGCAGCCCTCAAATACCACGGTAGCGGTGCCAAACAGGAAGTCGGTGGTGCCCTCGATGTAGCAGTTCTGGTAGTACTGGCGGCTGCTTTCCACGGCCGTATACAGCGTGTCTTGGTGGCCCAGCAGGCGGCAGTTGCGGAAGGTGGCCCGGTCGCCTTCCACGTGCAGGGCCACGGCCTGCCCCACCGGCCCGGCCGAGTTTTCGAAGGTGATGTTCTCGGCCGTGAAGTCGTTGGCCTGCACCAGCACCGTGTGGGACGTGTAGGTGCTGTGCTTCTGCGCGTCGCCGGAGTAGTCGCCGAAGGTGATGACGACGCCCGTGCTGCTCTCGCCCAGCAGCGTGACGTGCGTCTTGTGGGAGGGCACCACCAGCTTTTCGCGGTAAATGCCGTTTTTGATAAAGATGGTCACCGTCACCTGCGACAAGTCCCGGGAGGCATTCACGGCCTCCTGCACGGTGCGGTAGTCGCCCGAGCCGTCCTGGGCCACGGTCATGCGCGTGACCTGAGGCGGAGCGGGTGCCGGGGCCGGTTTGGCCGGAGCAGGTGAAGCCGGCGGGGCAGTTGCCGGAGCCGGGGGCGTAGTCTGGGCGTGCAGAGCCGTAGCACCGACCAGCAAGGCGGCCGTCAGCAGAAGGCGAGGAAAGGACATGGTGAAAGAATCTGGGCGGATAGAAAGTCAGCGCAACCTGTCTTCTTATTTTTCATCACAGCAAGTAAGGAGACAACTCACGTCTGCAAGCCGAAGCTGAAGGGGCTGCTAGTTTTTGCTTGGGTCCCAGTTGCGGAGCACCTTCTCGCGGGTGTAGGCCTGGGCCTGCTCATCGGTGAGCTGATGGCTCCAGGCGACGCGCTGCTTGGGCCGGGCACCTTTGCCTTTGTTCTGGTACTCGGCGTAATAGGCGGTCTGCTTGTTGGTTTCCTTGCCCCAATGGTCCCAGCCGACGGCCGCAATCTGCTCGCCCAGCTCACAGTTGATGAACACGGTTTTGGCATAAGGCCGCCAGGGCCGGCCCAGCATAAAGGAACCGGCCGGAGCGTCGCCCGTGAGGCGGCAGTTCCGGAACACGTAGCCGTAGCGGGTGCTGTCGGGGGTCGAAGCGGCCGTGACGTAGCCCCCACCCTTCTTGCAGAAGATGGTGCAGTCCTCGAAAAAGGCCGTACTGGAGCCGAAGATAAAGTCGACGGTGCCCTCGATGTAGCAGTTCTGGTAGTACTGGCGGCTGCCGTAGCCGTAGGTGTAGAGCGTATCCTGGAAGCCTAGGAAGCGGCAGTTGCGGAAGCGGGCTTTGTCGCCGGCCACCCACACGGCCACGGCCTGCCCCACCGGCCCCGATGAGTTCTGGAAGGTGAGGTTCTCGGCCGAGAAGTCGGTGCCATAGATGTAGATGCTCGACGAGCCCGAGGTGCCCTTGTCTTCGCCAAAGATGTTCTTCTTCTGGTTGTAGTCGTCGTAAGTCAGGATGGTTTGCTCCCGATCCTCACCAATGATTGTAACCAGATTCTTGGAGCCGGCCAGAATAAGCTTCTCCTTATACACACCCTTCTTGATGAAGATGGTGGTGACTTTCTTGCGGAAGTCGGGCACGGCGTTGAAGGCTTCCTGCACCGTGCGGTACTGCCCCGAGCCATCCTGGGCCACCACAAAGTCGTAGCCAAAGGCGCGGCCGGTGAGCAGCCCCAGCAGAAAAAGCAGGCTCAGTAGTTTCCTCATGGCGTGGTGGGTTGGGCATCTTTACCGGTAGCCGCGGGCGGTACGGCGTTCTTGGCGGTAGGCCTGGCCATACGCTCCGAGAGCAGCGGCAGCTTCTGGGCTACCACCTGGCTTACCACCAACTGGGCCATCTTACGGGCGCCCAGCTCGCTGAAGTGGGTGTTGTCCTGGCGGCCGTAGGGGTAGTTGGGATGGTCGCCGGGCTCCAATTGCAGAAATAGCAGCTTGGAGTTTTCCACGCCGAATTGCTGCAACAGCTCCCGGCTCATCTTATCCAGATCAATCAGGGGCACTTTGTATTCCCTGGCCACGTCCGTGGTGGCAGCGGAATAGGCCGCGTGGGTTTCCTGCTGTTTGCCTTGCTTATCGAATTTGCGGCGCGTGACGGGCGTAATCAGCACCGGGTTGCCCTTCCTGGCCCGCGTCTCGGTCACAAACTTGATGAGGTTTTTGCGGTAGTCAGCGGGTGAGGTGTAGCGGTCCGGATGCGCCTCCGACTCGTCGTTGTGGCCAAACTGAATGAAGACGTAGTCGCCTTCCTGCAGGGCATCCACAATGGGCTGCCAGCGGTTTTCGGCCAGAAAAGTGCGGGTGCTGCGGCCGTTCTGGGCGCGGTTGTCCACCACCACTGTCGAGTCGAAAAACGTGGACAACGGCATGCCCCAGCCGGTTTCGGGGAAGGTCTGCTTGATTTTCTGGGCAATGGTGGAGTCGCCAATCAGGTAGAGCTTGATTTTCTTGGGTGTCGCCCCGGTGAAGGCCAGCATCAGCAGCAACGCCAGCGGCCAGACGCGTTTCAGGAGGGGTGTCTGCATAGTTAGTCGGGTTAGCGGGCCTGGGCGTCCACGGTTTTCTTCACTTCGCGCTTCACAATACGATTAGCCAGCTCCAGCTGGAGCGTGCGGATATCGGCCAGCACCAGTTGGGCCACTTTACGGGCGCCCAGCTCGCTGAAGTGGGTGTTATCGTCGCGGCCGGCGGGGTAGTTGGGGTGCTCCCCGGGGGCCAGATGGTTGAAGAGCAGCTTGGAATTCTCGACTCCGAACTGCTGCAACAGGGCCTGACTTTCCGCGTCCAGATCAATCAGGGCTACCTTTTGCTCCTGGGCCACGGCCCGCACGAGGGCGGCATACGCGCTGTGGGTTCCTTCTACCTTGCCGGCCGCGTCGAACTTGCGGCGCGCCACGGGCGTGAGCAGCACCGGCGTAGCCTTTTTGGCGCGGGTTTCGGTAACGAAGCGCGTCAGGTTGGCTTTGAAGTCGGCCTCGGGCGTGTAATTGGCTTTGGTCGGCACCTCGTCGTTGTGCCCGAACTGGATGAAGACGTAGTCGCCGGCCCTGAGGTCCTGAGCCACGGGCTGCCAGCGGTTTTCGGCCAGGAACGACTTGGTGCTGCGGCCGTTCTGGGCGCGGTTGTCCACTGTCACAGTTTCGTCGAAGAAGTAGCGAAAGGGCATGCCCCAGCCGGTTTCGGGAAAGGCCTTTTCCTCCTTGTTCGACATGGTAGAGTCGCCGATAAGGTAGACTTTAATGGTAGCAGGCGGCCCGGTGAAGGCCAGCAGCGCCAGCAGGCCAAAACCCGCCGCCACGGAAAGCACACGATGCATCATGCCGGGGAAGTAGAAAGTGAAATTGCCAACGTACCACGCGCTTCCCAAGGGGCAGCCGGGCTCACAGAAGCTCTGCAACGAAGTACGCGTTTCAGCAAGTAAGGCCAATTTGCGGCCAGGAAAAGCCCGTTCCGGGATTATAGTTGCGCAAACGTTACCGGGAACGTTGCCAAGCCAGCGCAGCAGGCAGTTCTAAGTACCACAGACAACATCCCAACGAAAAAGGGCGGCTGCACCATCGTGCAGCCGCCCTTTTTCACGGAAACGAAGCTAGGGGCTTTTCGCCGGCTCCGCTTACCAGTAGATCGTGTAGAGCGCCGTCAGCAGGACGGCAATGACCATGGCGCCGATAGTGAAGCTGCGCTGGGGCTTGAACATGCTGGCATCGACCTCCAGGCCTTTCGCTACGACGCCGCGGCTGGTTTCAAACAGGCTGATAATTACCATCACGACGATGCATATAACGAATACGAAGCCCATCCGGTCGAGGAAGGGAATTTCGTAGACGCCAGCCTGGCTTTTCACCGCGAAGCCCAGGGGTGCCAGGAACGACAGATCGACCAGGCCGGGCAGGAACTTAAACATGATGGAGAGCAGGAAGCCACCAATGGTGGCAAACAGGGCCGCGTTGGACGTCGTCTTTTTCCAGAAGAAGCCCAGGATGAACATGGCAAAAATACCCGGCGACACGAAGCCCGTGTACTCCTGAATGTACTGGAAGCCGCCTTTCTTGTCGATACCCAGGTGGGGCGCAATCAGCACGCCCAGAATCATGGCCACCACAACGGCAATCTTACCTACCAGCACCAGCTTCTTCTCGGAAGCATCCTGGTTGAGCACTTTCTTGTAGATGTCAAGGGTGAAAATGGTGGCAATGGAGTTGGCTTTGCCGGCCAGGGAAGCTACTACTGCCGCCGTGAGGGCCGCAAACGACAGGCCTTTCAGACCCACGGGCAGAATGTTGAGCAGCACGGGGTAGGCGCGGTCGGGGTTCAGCTCGCCGTCCTGCATCATCTCGCCGCTGAACACGTCCTGCTTGTAGAGTACGTAGGCCGCAATGCCGGGCAGTACCACGATAACGGGCATCAACAGCTTGAGGAAAGCAGCAAACAGGATACCGGCGCGGGCTGTGGGCAAATCGGCTCCCAGCGCCCGTTGCGTGATGTACTGGTTGCAACCCCAGTAGTTCAGGTTCACAATCCACATGCCGCCGAGCAGCACGGTGAGGCCCGGCAGGTCAATAAAGTTGGGATTGTCCTGGTCGAAGATCATCTGGAAGTGGTCGGCGGCCTGGTCCTGCATCAGCTTGAAGCCGCTGATTACGCCCGACTGCCCGTAGTGGTCAGCCACCATGTCGAGGGCCAGGTAGGTAGTGGCCAGGCCGCCCAGAATCAGGAAGAACACCTGAATTACGTCCGTAAAGCCGATTACCTTCATGCCACCCAGCGTGATGATGACGGCAAAAACGGCCAGCGCGTACATGCAGAACGTCAGGTTCAGGCCGGCAATGCTACTGATGGCAATGGCGCCCAGGTACAGAATCGAGGTCAGGTTGACGACCACGTAGAGCATCAGCCAGAAGATGGCCATAATCATGGCTACCGTGCCGTTGTAGCGCTGGTGCAGAAACTGGGGCATCGTGAAGATGTGGTTCTTCAGATACACCGGAATAAAGAACACGGCCACGATAATCAGCGTCAGGGCCGCCATCCATTCGTAGGTGGCAATGGCCAGGCCCATCTTGAAGCCCGAGCCCGACATGCCCACAAACTGCTCGGCCGAGATGTTGGAAGCAATGAGCGAGGAGCCGATGGCCCACCACGTCAGGGAGCCTTCGGCCAAGAAATAGTCCTTGGAGTCACCTTCTATCGTGCCGTCGTGGCCGGTTTTGCGGCGGTAAATCCAGATGCCATAGCCCGAGACAATCAGGAAATAGACAAAGAATACAATGTAATCAAGCGTGGCGAGTTGGTTCATTGAAGACGGTGAAAGAGTAGATAAGGAAAGGCGGAGGACGGAGCCCACAGAAGCCCCGCGCGGAAAAGCTCGGCTAAAGCTAGCTTTCTGGACCCTGAGTTCCAGCCTTCGAACCCGAAATAAAGCGTTTAAAACCGGTTTGCCCCCGCTAACAGGCCAAAAAAACTACCGTAAACGTTTGCATAGGCTCCACCTGCGTGCCTGGTTTTCGGGGCACCTCTGCCCCACTGCTGCTTCTTCGGCGTCAGGGGGTTGCAACCGATTGCAGGCGCCCGGGGCCCAGCGCGGCGGCCAGCTCCGGCAAATCGTAGCGCCGCAGCACGCCCGGCAGCACGAGCGAGTACCAGTCGCGGGCGGTGGGCTGCTCCAGTACCTGCTGAAACGAAGTGAGGCCGGCGCCGGTCCACAGGCGGGCAATGCGGGGTGTGAGAACGGCCGCGTGCAAAGCCACCGGCGCGGCGCGGCCGGTAGCATACACCTCTACCGGGGCGGCGCGCAGGCGCGGCTCCTGCCCCACGAAGCCCAGGGCCATGAACACATCCACTACGCGCTGGCCCAGCAGCGGCTGGCCTACGTGCAGGGCCAGCAGGGCGTTGCGGTACTCCCGGTTGTAGAATTTCTTGTCGTTGAACTGCTCCGGGTCGGTGGTTTCGCCCAGGCCGCGCAGGTCGGTGAGCAGCACCGCGTAATTCTGGCGCAGGTAGCCGGCCAGCAGACCGGTGCTGTCGGCCAGGGTGCGCTTGCCCTGCTCGGGCAGCCACAGCACTACTTTTGTCACGGGAGCCTCGCCGAGGGGCAGGGCCAGCAGGGCGGGCAGCGGCACCTGCCCCGCGCGGCGGATGATGAGCTTGCGTAGGGCCACGTTGTCTTTACCCAGCACGGTTTCCTTCCACTCCACTGCCACGGGCGCCTCCAGCTGGGCCGGCAACTGGAGCTGCTGACGAATAAGACCGGGCAACGCTTCCGGGCGGTTTTTCCGGCGCCCCGAAGCCAGCTGCCGGGCCAGGGTCAGGTTGCGCTCCGGGATAGTCAGCTCATCTTTGAACGTGGTGGTTACCTGTCCCGAGCTGGTAGACCACAGTTCCTCGGGCTTCAGCGTAGCCAGCTTGCCTTCCGGCACCGGACGCGGGTCGTTATACAGCCACTGCCGAAACCATTGCACCGCGGCCTCCCGCTTGGGCTGCGAGATGCCGTGGCCGTCGTCGTAGGTAAACAGGCTAACTTTTTCTTCCTGCCCGAAGCCGTGGTACACCTGTTTTACTTCCGCGTAGGCATCCTGGATGAGGCCGTAGTCCACGAAGTCGAAGCGGCCGGCCAGAATCTGCAGGGGCCGGGGCGCAAACATGATAGGCCAGTCGGCCACGTCGAGGCGGGCTTGGCCGGCTCCAGGAATCATCACGCAGCCGTCGGAGGGGCCGGTCAGCTCCAGCACCCGCTCGCCGCTGGCCACGTAGCTGCACAGCGCGGCCACCTTCACCCGCTCATCGTAGCCCAGGAGGTAGGCCGTCTGGGTGGCGCCGCCCGAGTTGCCCAGCGCCCCAATTCGCTCAGTATCCACCTCGGGCCGGGTTAGCAGGTAGTCGAGGCCACGCACGTTGTCCCAGAGCTGGTCGGCAATGGTGCTGGTGCCGACCAGCGCCGACTCCTCGTTCAGCAAGGTGTGCTCGGTGGTACCGCCGCGGGTCAGGGGCTTGCCTTCAGGGCCTACCAGCTGATACCGCTCACCCTGCGAAATCGGGTCGATGACCAGCACTACAAAGCCGTTTTTAGCGAATAGAATGGCGGTTTTCTGGTAAGATTCGGTGGCTTTGGACTCGGCTTCGTGCCCGCAGAGCAGCAGCACGCCCGGCAACTTGCCCGCCGCGTTGGCGGGCACATAGAGGTTGGCCGTCACGCGGTGGCGGGGCGTGCTGGCGTACACCACTTTTTCGATGCGGTACCCGTCGCGGGGTAGCGTGCCGGTAATCTGGGCCCGGAGCGGGGTGCGGGCCGGCAGTGGCCCCAGCAGGCGGCGGTAGCGGGCCCGCACACTGTCGCGGTAGGCCCGCACGCCGGCCTCCGACTGCCCGGCCCGGGCCAGATCTGTGCGGCGTGTGGCATACTGGTCCCGCATCTGCTGCACCAGGGCGGTGTTCAACGACACGTTGGCCTTCCAGTCGAGCACATCGTAAGGCTTCTGTGCCCGAACGGCATACGCGCTCAGCAGGCTCAGTATCGTCAGCAGGAAGTTTTTCATAGTCTACTGTAAGCTTAGCGTAATCAGAGGAACGCATTTACCACAAAAAAGCCCGGGCAGCAGCGGCGCGACCCAGGCTTTTCAGCAGTGGTGTATTGGTTTAAGCCGACACCCGGGCGTGCAGATGGCTGGCTACGGTGGCGTACACGCCCTCGTCGAGCATGCGCTGCAGGCAGCTGGCTACCTGCGCGGCAAAGCCCGGCAGCAAGGCCAGATCGTGGTTCCATAGGGCCTGGTTGCGCAGCACGGTGGTGGTCAGCTCCGTGGCGTCGAGGCGCTGCCAGAGGTCGGCGAAATAGCCGGCCTTCTCATCCTGAATCGGGTAGGCTTCGCCGTTCAGTTCGCCGTACCAGGTATGGTCCTGCTGGTGGGTGCCGCGCATAAACAGCAGATAGGCCGCGAAGCCCAGGGCCGCGCAGGCGGGCACCTGTTGCTGCCGCTCCACGTAGCAGAGCAGCGTGGCTACGGCTCGCATCTGCAGCTTGGCCGAGTAGTTGAGCGTGATGCCCAACCAGCGGTGCTCGATGTAGGGGTTGCGGAACCGGTCGAGCACCTGGCGGCCAAACTCGCGCGACGCCTCATCGGCCACCGGATACGGAATGCCGGCCCGCAGGTCGTCCTGCATAAGGTGGGTAATGTAGCCGCTCATCACCTCGTCGTCCATGGCGGCGCGCACCGTATCGAAGCCGCTGAGGAAGGCCAGGCCGCAGCTGAGCGTGTGCGTGCCGTTGAGCAGGCGCAGCTTCAGCTCCCGGAACAGGTTGATGTCGGGCTGCACCACCACGCCGGCATCGGCCTGCTCGAAGGTCAGCACCTGCCGCACCTTGTCGTCGCCTTCGATGGCCCAGAGCAGGTAGGCTTCCGACATGGTAAGCAGATCATCGGAGTAACCCAGCTCGGTTTCCAGGGCGGCCTGCATGGCGGCGGCTGGCCGGCCCGGTACGATGCGGTCCACGAGGGAATTGCAGCAGGTATTGGCCGTTTCGAGCCAGTCAATGAAGTCTGCTTCCAGGCCGTTGCGGTGGGCCAGCTCCAGCAGAATAGCCTCGAGCTTGGTACCGTTTTCCGGAATCAGCTCGGTGGGCACAATCACCAGGCCCTTGTCGGGAGCGCCCCCGAAAGCCTGCCAACGGGCATACAGCACGGCCAGCAGCTTGCCCGGAAACGACACGGGCGGGGCCTGCCGGATGTCGTCGGCCACGAGTTGAATGCCGACTTCGGTGGTGTTGGAAATAACGATCTGCAGGTCGGGGCTCTGGGCCACGCGCAGCACCTCGGCCCACTGGCTTTTGGCCGACAGCACCCGGCTGATGGCCGAGCTGACGAGGTTTTCCTCGACCTGCTGCCCGTCCTCGATGCCGCGGATGCACAGCGTGTAGAGCCCATCCTGGCGCGTGAAGGCGGTAATATCGCCCCCATCGGTCGATTTGACCACCACCACCCGGCCGTTGAAGATGCCCTGGCGGTTGGCCTTGTCGATGAGGTAATCGGGCAGGCCGCGCAGCAGCACGCCGGTGCCGAACTGCAGCACCTTCTCGGGCAGGGCCAACTGGGCGGCTTCGGGCAGAGTTACGGCGGCGCTGCTGAGCCGACCGAGCGTATGGGTAGATAATTCTCTCATGATCAGCGGATCATATGCGGTGGTATTTCCTTCTCTCCAATTCTACTTTTTTGCGGGCATCCTGCCTGTGGCTCGCCGGGAACCAAACGTCCCCGGCGCCGGCCTCCTAAGCGGGGCAGCGGCCGAGGACGTTGGGGACACGGCGAGCACAGGCCACCGGGTTAGTAGCCCGGGTTCTGCTTCAGCTTGTTGTTCGTGTTCAGCGACGTAGCCGGAATGGGCAGCAGCTGACGCGTGGGCACGTAGCCCGAAGCAATGTCCGCAATGCGGTTTTCGCTGATGGCCGAGCGCCAGGCCACCGCCGACATACCAGCCGGGGCAGTAGCCGGGGCGGGCCGGTAGAGCGAGCGAGCAAACTTGATCTGGCCGTTTACTACCGTGAAATATACCGTCAGCGGAATGTTGGCGTACGGGCTGGTCGGTGTCTTGTCGGCCATCCACTTACGCAGGGTGCTTTTGGCCTCGTCGAGCTTGGTGCCCAGCAGGTTCCAGCGGATCAGGTCGTACTTGCGGACGCCTTCGCCCCCGAATTCCAGGAAACGCTCGTTCTGCAGGAAAGTCGCGAAGGTTGCCTGGTCGGCGGGCGCCTTGCCAGCAGCCGCGGCATTGCCTTTGAAGCCACGCAGGCGCACTTCCATCAGGGCCTGGGTGGCCGAAACGCCTTTGTAGGTAGCCGTGGGGCCGGCCAGCTCGTTTTGCGCCTCGGCAAACATCAGCAGCACGTCGGCAAAGCGGATCAGGGGCCAGTTGTAGCCCAGGCTCTGCACCGAGGCACCCGAGATGAGCGGGGTACGCCAGTCGCGGCGGAACTTGCCGTCGTAGATGGTAATCAGGTTGGTAGCCTTCTGCGCGTCGTTCGACTCGATGGTGTAAGGCGCCAGCGTCACGTCGCGGCGGGCGTCCAGGGAGTCGAAGGCGTAGAAGTAGGTGGGCAGGGCCGTAATGGCCCCGCTCGAGGCGCCGTACTTGGGCGAGGCATTGATGCGGGGGCCGTTGTAGTAGCCCAGCTTGCTGTCGGAAGCGGCACTGGCGCCACCCATGCCCACCTCGAACATGATTTCGCGGTTAGCGTCGCGGCGCAGCTCGTTGATGCTGCGGAAGGTTTCCTCGTAGCTGCTGTTGATGTTGTGCTGGTTGCGGTTCACCATCAGCTCCTGGCACTCCATGCGCACGGTATCCAGGAACTGGCGGTAGTCAGGAGCCCGCTCCACAGCGCCGAGCTGGTTCAGCGAGTAGCCGGCGCGGTAGAGGGCTATGCGGGCCCGCAGGGCTTTCACGGCGCCTTTGGTAATACGCTCATCGGCCGAGGCAATGGCGGTGCGCCACGGCACCAGCTTGGCGGCCTCGTCGAGGTCGGCCAGCAGCCGGTCATAGATTTTGAAGCGGTTTTCGCGCGGGATGTTGAAATCCTGGCCCGTTACCGAGGGCTCAAACTGCGCGGGCACGTCGCCCCAGTTGCGGATCAGCTCGAAGTAGTACTGGGCGCGCAGGGTGAGGGCCTCGCCGTGCAGGCGCTTGAGGGCCGCCATCTCGGCACCGCTCTGGTACTGGGGCATCTGCGGGATGTACTTGATGCAGATATTGGCGCGCTCAACGCCCTGGTACAAGGCGTTCCAGGGGTTCTGCACCTCGGCGTTGGTAGCCACCGACGAGTAGCGGGCAATGCCGCGGCGGCCGGTGCCGGCGTCGTTGCCGCCCTGGCTGCTCTGCATCTCATCCGAGTCGAAGGGGAAGAAGCTGCTGAGGCGGTTGCCGTAGCCGGCGTCGCCCGAGAGCGGGTCGTAGGCACCCATCACGGCGCTGGTGGCTCCGCTCACGGTGCTGAACACCTGCTCCGTGGTATCGAATGAGTTCGGCTCGATTTCCAGGAAGTCTTTGCAGGACATGACACCCGTCAGACAGACGATGCCCAGGGCGGCGATGGTAGGACGAAATATGCGTTTCATGGTGGGAAACCGTTGCTACTATTAAAGGGAGAGGTTGATACCAAATAGCAGGGCGCGGCTGCGGGGGTAGGCCGCGTAGTCCACGCCGGGCGTCAGAGGCGTACCGCGGCGGGTATTTACCTCGGGGTCGAAGCCGGTGTATTTGGTAAACGTGTAGAGGTTGTTGGCCGTCACGTAGAAGCGCACCTGGGCGAGCTTGGCGTACGACGACACCGTTTTGGGCAGCGTATAGCCCAGCGTCAGGTTGTTGATGCGCAGGAACGAGCCGTCTTCCACAGCCCACGAGTGGGGGAACAGCTGGCGGGTCGGGGTCCAGATCTTGGCGTTCTGATTCAGGCGGCGCGAGGTTTCCAGGTCCGTGATGATGACGCCGTTTTCGTCGATGGTGCGGTACCGGTCGTTCATGATGGCCAGGCCGTTGCTCAGGTAGGAGTTGGCCAGGTTCGAGGTCAGCTCAATCTTGTTGGCGTTGTAGATGTCGTTGCCCACCACCCAGTTCAGGAAGATGCTGGCATCAAAGCCCTTGTAGGTGAACTGCTGGTTCAAACCACCTGTGAACTTCGGGTTGGCGTTGCCGATAACCGTGCGGTCGGCGTCGGTTACCTTGCCGTCACCGTTCACGTCCTTCAGCTTGATGGTGCCCGGAATTACTTCCTCGTTCTCGCCGCTATAGCCCACCACGCCGCGGTCTGACACGACGCCTGGCTTCAGGTTCCACTTACCGTTGCTGTAGCCTTCGAAGTCATCGGCGGTGTAGAAGCCTTCCGTTACGTAGCCGTACATCAGGCCCACGGGCTGCCCAACGGCCACGTAGTAGTCGGCGGTGATGGCCGTGCTGGCCCAGCCCGAGTATTGCAGCGGGAACGGGTCGGGACCCAGGTCTTCGACGCGGTTGCGGTTGAAGGCCACGTTGGCGTTAGCCGACCAGGAGAAGTCCGGGGTTTGGAGCACCGTGCCGGTTGCCTGCAGCTCCAGGCCGCGGTTGGTGGTAGCGCCAATGTTCACCAGCTGCGAGGGGTAGCCCGAAATTGGCGAGATAGGCAGGTTCAGGAGCAGGTCGCGGGTGCGGTTCGAGTAGGCATCCACGGTAATCTGCACGCGGTTGCTGAACAGGCTCAGGTCTACGCCCAGGTTGCGCGAAATGGTAGTTTCCCACTTCAGGCCTTCGTTGAACAGGGAGTTTACCACGGCACCGGGTACCAGACCATCGTTGAGGGCATACTGGCCCGTGGTGCGGAAAGCGGCGCGGTACAGGTTGTCCGGAATCCGGTTGTTACCGGCTAGGCCGTAGCTCAGGCGCAGCTTCAGGTCGGAAACCGTGTTGGCAAACGGCTTCATGAACTCTTCCTGCGAAATACGCCAGGCCAGGGAAGCAGCCGGGAAGAAGCCCCAGCGGCTGCTGGTGCCGCCTCTGAATTTCGAAGAGCCGTCGGCCCGGAACGTACCCGTCAGCAGGTACTTGTCGTCGAAGGAGTAATTCACGCGGCCAAAGCCCGAGAGCAAACGCGCCTTGATGGGCTGGTCGGTCCGGGGAGCCGGCTGCTGGGTAGCCGGGGCATTAGGGTCGCGCTGGTTGATGTTGTTGAAGGCTTTCTCGTAGCCAATCGTCAGCGGCAGGTAGTAGCTGTCTACGTTCTGCGTGTTGAACTCCTGCATGTAGATTTCGTGGCCAGCCAGAGCGTCAAACGTGTGCTTGTCCTTCTTGAAGTTGTAGCTGAACACGTTCGAGTTGTTGAACGTGACCTGCGTACCGGTGGCAATGCCCAGGAAGGGCAGACCCGAGAAGTTGGCGCCTTTGATAACGGGCGAAAACTGGCCGTTGAAGGTTTCCACGCGGGTGTTGGTGTTGTCGAAGCCAACGGTGGAGCGGAACGAGAAGTTCTTGGTGAAGTTGAAGGTAGCGTTGCCGCCCAGGTTGAACAGGCGACGCTTATCGGCGCGGTACTCGTTTTCCAGGGTCAGCACCGGGTTCGACAACGAGCCTGAGGTGCGGAAAAACTCGTCGTCCTCCAGGTTTTCGTTCGGGTCGATGGCTCCGGGGCGGGCCAGGGCCAGCGGCTGGTACACAATAGTGTTGCGCAGACGCGTGTTGGTGGTAGAGCCCGAGCCCTGGTTCGACGTGCCCGAGCCCTCAATGGTCTGGTCGTTGAAGCGGGTGCTGATGCCGAACTTGAACTTGTCGCTGGCCTTATGGTCGAAACGGAAGTTAACCAGGTTGCGGGTAAAGCCCGAGTTCATCTGGATACCGTCTTCCTGGTTGCGCGTCAGGCTCAGGGAGAACGTCGAGCCCTTGCCCCCACCCGACACCGAGAGGTTGTGGGTTTGCTGGAAAGCGTCGCGGCCAAATACCTTGTCCTGCCAGTCGATAAACTCGGCGCTGCGGGCGCGGCCCAGTGTGTCGTAGCCGAAGATGTCGTTGCCGGCCGCATCCTTGCCCACGGGCTGCGAGTAGTCGCGCGTGTCGCGGAAGGTCGTAGAGCCAAAGCGGCTTTTGATGGTGCTCAGGCCAGCGCTGCCGGCCTGGGCAGCCTTCTCATACACGTAGTCTACGTATTCGTTGGGCTTCATTACGTCGAGCGTCTTGGTAATGCGGCGCACGCCGGCAAAGCCGTTGTAGGTCACGTTCAGCTTGCCTTCGCGGCCGCCTTTAGTCGTGATAATTACTACGCCGTTGGCACCGCGGGCACCGTAAATAGCCGTGGCCGAAGCGTCTTTCAGCACGTCAACCGAGGCAATATCCTGGGGCGAAAGCACCGACAGCGCATTTTCCAGCTGCACGCCGTCTACAATGTACAGAGGCGAGTTGTCCTGGGTGATAGAGCCGCCGCCGCGCACCCGAATGCGGATGTCGGAGCCGGGCTGGCCTTCCGAGGAAGTTACCTGTACGCCCGCCAAGCGGCCGGTCAGGGCCTCCGCAGCCGAGTTTACCGGCACGTCCTTGATCTGCTTGGCGCTTACCGAAGCCACCGAGCCGGTTACGTCTTTGCGGGGCACCTCGGCGTAGCCAATTACCACTACATCCTCCATCACCTTTGTGTCGGGGCTGAGCTGGATGGCAATGTTGCTCTGGCTGCCGCTCACGGGCACATCTTTGGAGATAAAGCCGATGTAGCTCAGGCGCAGCACCACGTCGGTGGCGTTGGCGGGCAGCGTAATGCTGAACTTGCCTTCCATATCGGTGGAGGCACCGGTGGTGGTTCCCTTCACCACGACCGTTACGCCGGGCAGGGCCTCATCTTTTTCGGTAGATCGGACGACCCCCTGAATGCTGCGCTGCTGCGCTACCGCGTGCAGCGCAACGCTGAGCAGCAGCCAGACGAACAGTATGTACTTTCTCATTGGAATAGATGTGTGGGAATTGGAAAATGACTGGCGGAAAGGAGTTTCGTAACCTGCAGCCGATAGGTGTGGAGAGACTCACCGGCACCGCAGACAGCCTGCGGCCGAAACACTAAAACGCTTTTTGTACTCTTACCTGTTGATGCGGCTAATTTTGTATTGTTAGCCGATTAATCGGTTCTATAAGTTTACACTAACCCTTTCCAATAGCGAAGAAGTAAAGGGTTTTTATTTGTGCAAACGTTCCCGGCAACGTTGCCACCGCCCAATTTAACTTCACTTTGTCCAATAAATTAACACAAATAGTCATATTTATAGGCGCATTTGATTTTTGCGTACCAGTTGCCTCCATTCCTACCGAATTGAATTTTTCCAACTTACTGAGTAAACACTCACTTCGGCGCGAGTGAGTGCCTTTGCTTAAGCAGAATTCCCTGGTCCAAGTTCCCTGCCCGAAGGCTGGCAGCAGTAGAAATTTTCTACTGCTGCCAGACACGAAAAAGGCCCGCAGAAGTATCTGCGGGCCTTTTCCATTGGGTCGTGGCTAATTACTCAATTCGAAACCAGTCGATGTCGGCCGCGCCGGCGTCGTTGGTTTTGGCGGCCCGGGTGCAGAACAGGCCCACTTTAGCGCCAATCCACTTGCCTTCCCGCGCCTGAAAAGCCGGCCCGACAGGCTGGTAGGTTTGCCCGTCGAGGCTGTAGCTGAACTGGCACTTGGCCCCCGCCCCCACGGCCACCCGCAGGTACACGGGCTGCTTGGCCGCCACCTCCGCCACGGGCGCGCCGGTAGTTTCGGCGCTGCCTTTGTCGGCGTTCTGGCAGGTGGTCTGGCTCAGCTGCAGCTTGCCGCCCTTGTTGGTCAGCGACAGATAGGCGTAGTCCAGGCCCATTAGTATCAGCCCGGTTTTCTCGCCCTCGAAGCGCGGCGTGAAGCTCAGCTTAGTCGTGGCGGTGAACACCTCCGCCGGCAGCTTTTGCAGCAGCAGATTGGGCACCTGCCAGAAGTTCTTGTAGTCGGTGGGCACCGGCACCGAGTAGAGGCGCAGGGCGCCCGCGCCGGTCGAAAAAAACCAGCCCACCTGCGGATTGGCGTGCCACTGCCACTGCAACCCCAGCTGCTGGCCGTCGAACTCGTCGGAAGTAGCCGGAGTGGCCAGGGCGGCGGGCTTGCCTTTGCCCGTGGGCTTGCGGAAGGTAAGTACCGGCTCACCTTTGCCGTCCCCGTCGGGGTCATTGCCGATGACGGGCCAGTCGTTTTTCCAGACCATGGGCTGCAGGTGCACCACGCGCCCGTAGGGGCCCTGGTCCTGGAAATGCATAAACCAATCCTCGCCCGTGGGCGTGTCAATCCAGGCACCCTGGTGAGGCCCGTTGATGGGGGTTTTGCCCTGGTCCATCACAATCCGGTCTTCGTAGGGGCCAAATACATTTTTGGAGCGCAGCACCACCTGCCAGCCGGTAGCCACTCCCCCACCCGGCGCCATAATATAGTAGTAGCCGTTGCGCTTGTAAAACTTGGGCCCCTCGATGGTCGGGTGCTGCTCGTGGCCGTCGAATACCAGCCGGTCGTCGCCGAGCAGGCGGGTTCCGTCGGGACTCATACGGCTCACAGCAAGCACGCTCTTGAAACCGGCCCGGCTGCCCGCAAAGCCGTGCGCAAGATAGGCCTGCCCGTCGGCGTCCCACAGCGGGCACGGGTCAATCCAGCCCTTAGCTTCCTTCACGCACACTGGCACCGACCATGGCCCGGCCGGGTTTTTGGCCTTGGTCATGAAGATACCCAGGTCGGGGTCGGGGTAATAGATGTAGAACTCCTTTTTGTGGTAGCGGATGGCCGGGGCCCACACGCCGTTGCCGTGCTGAGGCACATCGTAGCGGGCCTGCGGGGGCTGCTGGGTGAATACCGCTCCGATAATTGACCAGTTCACCAGGTCGGTAGAGTGTAGAATCTGCAGGCCCGGCACGGCATTGAAGCTGGAGGACGTCAGGTAGTAGTCGTTGCCCACGCGCACCACGTCCGGGTCGGAGTAGTCGGCGTAGAGCACCGGGTTCTTGTAGGTGCCATTGCCCAGGTCGGGCACCCAGACTTTCGATAAGGACGAGCTTTGGGCCGCGGCCAACCGGGGCAGACAGCAAGCAGCCGCCAAAGCAGCCAGCAGAAGGATTCGGGTTGATTTTACCATTCAGAAACGGTTGTTCGGCAGATAAGAAAAGGGTTCTACTAAAACGCAAAACGGCCCCGGAAGCAGCTTCCGGGGCCGTTGTCACAGGACGGTTAGTTGCGGATAAACTTGGTTGTCAGGCTTTCCCGCCCACTGCTGTAGCGCAGCAGATACGTGCCTTTCGCCAGACTTTCCAGCGTCAGCGGAGTCTGTTCCGCTCCCGGCCTGGGGCTGAAACCAGCGACCCGGCGGCCATCAAAGGAATATACCGTTACGGCCGCATCGGCGCCAGCTTTGGGGTGAGTCAGGGTTAGCTGCTGCTGGGCCGGGTTGGGGTACACGGCCAGGCCGGCGGCCAGGGCTGCCGCGGCGTGAGTGCTCGTAATGGTTAGCGCTTCGCCTTTCACTTGCACGTCGCGCAGCAGACCGTAGCGGCCCGAGCTGCCGCTGCCGCAGCTCCAGTACATTCGGATAGTCAGCGTCTGGCCGGCGGCCAACGGCACACCCGAAGCGCCGGCCAGGGCCAGGCGGTAGTTTTGGTTGGTGCCCGTGTTCTGGTTATTGAGCACGATGGGCGTGGCGAAAGCGCCGTTGGCGGTGCTGTTCAGCGCGCCGGCCGGACCCATGCCGCCCGATACGTCGGTGGAATCAGCGGTGGTGAAGCCGGTGCGTGAATACACCACGGCCAGCCGGGTGTTGCTGTTGGTGTTGAAGAAGGCCGACCACAGCAGCACCGAGTCGATACGGGCCGGGCCGCCGGTGGCCGTAATAGTGAACTGCTCGTAGAAGCGGCGGTTCAGGTTGCCGCCCGGGCCGGCCACGGGAGCAGCCGTGCCCCACGAGCCGTCGCCGTTGGTGCTGGCCCCGAAAGCCTGGCCGTAGCGGGCCGAATAGGCCGGCACGGTCGCTACCGTCGTGCCATTGGACACGTAGAGGCGACGCAGCGTGGGCGTGCTAGCCGCTACGCGCGGCGAGCGGACCGCGGCGCTATCCTGGGCACTCACGCGCAACGACCACATCTGCAGGCGCTCCGAAACGGGGGCAGTGGTATTCACTTTCGTACCGCTCACGGGCACGGCTACCGTGGCCGCGCCAGTGCTGCTGTGCGTGATGTTGCCCGCGTAAGTACCAGCCGCCGCCGCATTGAGCCGCACGCTGATGGTCGTGTTGGGAATAGCGTTGTTGGTAGCGGTAAGCACCAGCGGCGTGGTGGGCGTGTACCAGTTAGTGCCGCCGTTGGGCGAAATCTCATAGCCGGCGGGTGGCGTCACGGTTACGTTGACAGTCAGGTTCTCGCCCGTTAGCAGGTAGGTGCGGGCCGCCGAAGGGCCGTTGGCGTACTGCGCAAACGTACCCAGACTACCGGTGGTGCCGATGGTGGGGACGCGCGACACCTCCAGCGTATCGGTGATTTGCGTGGCCAGACCGGCTTTTGAGGCGCGGATGTAGTAGTAATAGGCGCCGCCGGCAGCGGGCAGAGCATCCGAAGCCTGGAAGTTGTAAGTCGTATCGTTCGGGGCCACGATATCGGTACCGACTTTGGCGTAGGTGCCCTTGCGGGTGGTCGAACGGAACACCTCAAACGTGGCCTGGTTCACGGCCCAGGCCATGTTCCAGGTGAAGGTGGCCGTGGTGGCACCCTTGGTGGCGCGCAGGTTAGTAACGGCAATGTCGGGGGTGAAGCGGGTGCAAACGCCGGGCGCTACGGCACAGGGGTCCCAGGTGCCAAACAGGTTGGCTACCGTGTACTGGGCCGTGTCGGCGGCGGTGTACTGCTTCGACCAAGGGGCACGCTGGCTCACGTTGATGGGGCGGCCGTCGAACTTGCGGCTGTTGTACTCGGCGTAGGTAATCAGAGCGGTGTTGGTGCCCGCGTCCCACACCTGCCAGCCCTCGGGCTTGATGATGCCGGTAGCCATGGTGGTTTTAAGCCATACTACCTTGTTTTCGGCCAGCGGCGAGCTGCCGGTCGAGTTCTGCCAGGGGCGGCCCAGCACGTAGCTGGTTGTGCCGCGGTTGGCCGGAATGGTGCAGCTGCGGAATACGTAGCCGAAGGCCTGCCCGGGCTGGGTGTTGGCGGCGGTAATGTAGCTGCCACTGAGGCCGTCCTGCCGGGTTTTGGCGTACACGATGCACCGCTCAAACACGGCGCGGGAGCTACCAAAGATAAAGTCTACGGTGCCGTCGATGTAACAGTCGCGGAAGTACTGGCGCAAGCCGTTGCCGTTGGCCAGCACCGTATCCTGCCCGCCCAGAAAGCGGCAGTTCTTGAACACGGCGCGGTCGGCATTCACGTTGATGGCCAGGGCCTGGGGCGCGTCGCCGGTGGTGTTTTCGAAGGTCAGGTTCAGGGCCGAGAAGTCGGGGGCGTTGATGGTCACCGAGGCCGAGTTGGACGTGCCGTAGGTGCCGCCGCCGGGCATGGGCTTGCCCGAGAAGTCGTCGAAGGTCAGGATGGTATTGGCCACGCTCTGGCCGATAAACTGCAGAAATGGCTTGTTGGCCGGCACGTTAATTTTCTCCTTGTACTTGCCGTTTTTGATGTAGATGGTGTAGGCGATGGTGCGGCCCGTGGGAGCAGCATCTACGGCGGCCTGCACCGTGCGGAAGGTACCCGAGCCGTCTTTGGCCACAATGGCGTCGTAGGTTTGGGCCTGAGCGGCGCTGCTCAGAATAAGGGCGGCCAGCAGGAAGCACAGCGCCAGCCAGTGGCGGCAGCCCGGTGTGGAAGCCCCTGAATGCGTACGGATTGAAGTCATAGAAATGGGGTTTGGGGGGAAGTACCAGAGCTTAATAGTAAGCTGATTGCCCAGCAGTATCAGGCCTGGCCCCCTCCTTTATTTGCGCAATCGTTGTCGGGAACGTTGCCGACGCCCTTAGCCCGCCTCGGCGTCAGAGCCGAAGGGAGGTCAAGTGAAGTGAGTACCCACCTACCGCGGCTGGTTTCAGCCCGACCTTTGGCAACGTTCCCGGTAACGATTGCGCGAATAAAGTCTGGCTCTCCTTCGGCTTCCGCCTCTACTATTGAGTAATATCAACTTCTGCTTGCCGCACTCCGCCGATGGTTTTCGCGGGCGGCGCTGCTTCCATCCCACTCAACCGAGGCTTTATGCATTCGAACTTTACTTTCCGACAAGGCACCATCCGTACATTCAAGCGGCAACTGGGCCTGGCCTTTACTGCCGCGCTGCTGGCCTCCGCTTCCGTGGCTCAGGCTCAGCTGGTGGCGTTTCCGGGGGCCGAAGGAGCCGGTAAGTTCACTAAAGGCGGCCGCGGCACTCTGACTGTGCCCACCACCGTGTTTGAGGTAACCTCCCTGGCCGACACTAACACGCCCGGCACGCTGCGCTACGCCCTGGCCCAGACGGCCACGCACCGCACCATCGTGTTTCGGGTGTGCGGCACCATTCGCCTGACCTCGGCCCTGACCATCAATAAGGCCAACACCACTATTGCCGGCCAGACCGCGCCGGGCGAAGGTATCTGCCTGGCCGACTACCCGGTTACCATCAGCGCCGACAACGTTATTGTGCGCTTTCTACGCTTCCGCATGGGCGACCGGTTCCAGAACAAAGGCATGGTGAACGGAGCCGGGGCCGATGATGCCTTTGGCAGCACGGGCCGCAAGAACATCGTCATCGACCACTGCACCATGAGCTGGAGCACCGACGAAGCCCTGAGCGTGTACCGCGGCGACAGCACGACCCTGCAGTGGAACCTGATGAGCGAGCCGCTCGACTACTCCTACCACTTCGAAACCGGCGACACCGACTTTGAGCGCCACGGCTACGGCGGTATCTGGGGCGGCCGGAATGCCTCGTTTCACCACAACCTGTTTGCCCACTGCCGGGGCCGCAATCCGCGCTTCGAAGGTAGCCGCAACCTGCCGCCCTACACCGCGGGCCAGGAAAACGGCGACTTTCGCAACAACGTGATTTACAACTGGGCCAGCTACAGCACCAACGGCGGCGAGGGCGGCAACTACAACGTGGTGGGCAACTACTACAAGTACGGCCCCAGCACCAGCACTGGCAACTCGAGCAGCGTACCGGTGCGGTCCATGATTATGAACCCGGGCAAACAAACCACGGCCCCGGTGCTGCCCTACCCCAAGGTGTACATGACCGGCAACTACGTAGACGGCTACCCCGCCGTGACGAACCGCAACTGGCTGGGCGTGGTAATGGCTGGCGGTGCCCGCACCGACACAGCCCAGTCCAAGGTTACGACGCCGTTCAACATCCTGCCCATGCCCACCCAAACGGCCCAGCAGGCGTATGAGGCCGTGCTGGCCAACGTGGGGGCCGTGCTGCCCGCCCGCGACACACTCGACCAGCGCATCATCAGAAACGTGCGCGAGCGGAAAGGCCGCCTCATCGACGTACAGGGCGGCTACGCCCACGGCACAGCTTTCAGCACCTCGCAGAGTGCCTGGCCCGTGCTGACCTGCGGCCCCGCCCCCGCCGACACCGACCATGACGGCATGACCGATGCCTTCGAAGCCAGCAACGGCCTGAACCCGAACGACCCCGCGGACCGTAACGTGCGCGCCGCCAACGGCTATACCATGCTCGAAAACTACCTGAACGGCATTGCCTCGGTGGTGATGGGCAACAAAGCCGACCAAGCCGACAAAGCGGGCCTGAGCGTGTACCCCAACCCGGCCGGCGCGCAGTTGACCGTAACGCACCCCGTAGCTGGCAAAACGGCCACCGTAACGGTATTCAGCGCGGCCGGTCGGCAAGTGGCTCAGTTTCCGGTGGTGGTGGGCACGACCAGCACGGCCCTAGAAGCCAGCAAGCTGGCCAGCGGCATTTACCTGGTGCGCTACCAGGACGCCAAGGCCCAGCTCACCACGAAGTTCGTGAAGCAATAGACACTTCTTGTACCCAGAAAAAGCCCGTCGAAGCTACTTCGACGGGCTTTTTCTGTTGCATTTGCGTGTCGGCCTTAGTCTTCCATAGCCGAGCCTTCGGCCTGGGTGGCGAGCCAGCGCAGAATATCGTCCGTGTCGTAGGGGTTGCCGGTGCGCACCGAGTGAATGGCGGCCAGCTTCCAGTTCAGCAGGTCTGCGGGCTTGCGGCGGCGGTTGAGTACCCGCTCGGGGTGGGCCACCAGCCACTGCTCAACCAGCAGGCGGGCCCGTTTTGCGTCCTGATTTTCCATAGGGCTAAGAAGAAGAGTGAATACCTTAATATACGGGTTTCCAACCCTAAAACAAACTGACTATCAGAGTATTAATCTAATTCTACCATAGTTACCGGCGCAGCATCTCACGGGCTTGTTGCAGGAAGGCCAGACGGCGCTTCATGACTAGAGTAACGGATATGGGGCTGGGTGGGGCACAGTAACACAGGCTTATAGCCTGATATGCCGGTTAGCAGAGCGAAAATAACGTCCGGAAATTTGCTTCGGCTCCTACCTATCAAAACGATTGTGCAAACGAGCCCGATACTATTAGTTTGATAATCAACATGATATGTTTATACATCTATTGCACTTAGCCCGGATGATTGGCTATTGTTACAACGGAATTCCGACCTGCTTACTTACCTACAACCAAAATCCCCCAACCCAATGACCAAAAACTACTTACCGCGCGTAGCGGGCCGGCAGACTATGTCGCTGCTGCTGGTATTTGTGCTGGCGCTTTTCGGCGCTCAACAGTCGGATGCCCAGACTATAACGGCCAACCAGATTGGCACCCAGGGTGGCTATACCTACGAATACTGGAAAGACAACGGCACGGGCAGCATGACTCTGGGCTCAGGTGGCGCTTTCAGCGTTACGTGGAGCAATATCGGTAACCTACTGGCTCGCAAAGGTTTGCGCCCCGGCGCCAAAAACCAGACCGTTACTTACTCGGCCAGCTACAACCCCAACGGCAACTCCTACCTGTGCGTGTACGGGTGGTTTACCAGCCCCATGGTCGAGTATTACATTGTGGATAGCTGGGGCACCTGGCGCCCTCCGGGAGGCACTTCCGTGGGCACCGTCACTTCCGACGGCGGCACCTACGACCTGTACCGGACCCAGCGCGTGAATCAGCCTTCTATTCAGGGTAACGCTACTTTCTACCAGTACTGGAGCGTGCGTACTTCCAAGCGCACCAGCGGCACGATTACGGTAGCCAACCACTTCAACGCCTGGCAGAGCCGGGGCTGGACGGTGGGCAGCATGTACGAAGTTTCGCTGACGGTGGAAGGCTATCAGAGCAGCGGTTCGGCCAACATCACCAGCATGAGCATGGGCACGGGCGGCAGCACTACTCCCCCACCCACTGGCGGCGGTGGCTCAAACAACATTGTGGTACGGGCCCGGGGCGCTAATGGCACCGAGAATATGCGCCTGACGGTAGGCGGCACCCAGGTAGGCGCCTGGACCTTGGGCACGGCCATGCAGAACTACTCCGTGACGACCAGCGCCACCGGCGGCATCAACGTGGAGTACACCAACGACGCCACCAACCGCGACGTGCAGGTGGACTACATCACCGTGAACGGCACCACCCGCCAGGCCGAAAACCAGAGCACCAATACCGGTGTGTATCAGAACGGGGCCTGCGGCGGGGCCAACAGCGAATGGCTGAACTGTAACGGCTACATCGGCTTTGGCAATGCTTCCACCACGGCCGGCCGGCTCCTGACCGAAAGCGTAGCGGCTACCTCCAGCCTGGATGCCGCTGCGGCGCAGGTGTACCCCAACCCCAGCACGACCGGCAACTTCATGGTGCAGCTACCCGCCGGGCCTGCCCGCGTGACCATCCGCAACAGCAAGGGCCGCGTGGTACAGCAGCTGGATGCCGTGGGGCCCGCCACTATTCCGGTGCAGCTCGATACGCAGCCGGGCCTGTACTACCTGCAGGTGACGGGGGCTGGCGAGTCGGTGGCGACGCGCCTAGCGGTGGAATAGCCCAGTTTCATAGTATTGTAATAGCAGCTCCCGTTGCGGCTTCGAGTGAGGCTGCAGCGGGAGTTTTGCGTTGAATCAGCCCCCTTTACCTGTCTTTCGTGGCTTTGGCGCTGTGGATTATTATCCACTGAACACAATGGGCTTAGGCTTTACTTTGCATTTCAAAGTTCTTTGTTAACTTTGTGACAGTAACAACAACCCATCCGGCTCCTTTCGTTCGGATGAACTGTATCAATTTCTACCTTACACTGAGTAGTATGCCGCAGCAGCCGGAATATTTTGTAGCCCCAGGCTCGGTGGTGCGCACTATCTGGGGCAAGGCGGACACGGTGCTGTTCATCTTCGCCGGGGCAGCCGCCGAGTTTGCCCTCAACAAGGCCGTCGACTGGCTGTACTTCACCGGCCGCCTGCCCGCCGACCCGCTGGCCCGCCTGTTTTCCACCGTGGAGTATGCCCGCCAGATTGTGTTTGCCGAGCGCCCCGCCGCCGAGCAGGCCATTGATACCATTACCGCCATTCACGCGGCCGTGGAAGCCAAGCGCGGCATGGCCATTCCGGCCTGGGCCTACCGCGACGTGCTCTACATGCTTATCGACTACTCTATCCGGGCCTTCGAAACCCTGGAGCGCCCCCTAAGCCCGGCCGAGCAGGCCGAGGTGTTCGAGGTGTTTACCCGCGTGGGCCAGCGCATGGGCATTCCCGATTTGCCGACTTCGCACCAGCAGTGGCAGCACGACCGGCAGCAGCACCTGGAAAGTCACCTGGAACACAGCCGCTTCACCGCCGACCTGTATCAGCAGTACGCCCGTCATCTGGGCCCGGTGCGCTACCGCCTGCTGCTCCAGGCCCAGCGGGTGGTGGTACCAGCCGCGGTGCGCCAGCGGCTGCGCCTGGGCCGCACGCCGTGGCTGCGGCCCGTGCTGCTGGTGTACCGCTACACCCAGCATTTCTCCCTGAGCAAATGGGCCCGCACCAGCCTGCTCCCCGCGGACTACAAAGAGAAATTTCTGCGCCTGGATGTAGTACCGCCTACGACGCTGGCTATGGCCAGCTAAACCAAAAAAGGCCGTTCCCCGGGGGAACGGCCTTTTTTGTTGGCAGGAACGGATTCGTCAGATTATTTCAGCAGCTCGTGCAGCACGGTTTGCATGGAGAAAACCCGGTTGCCGGCTTCCTGAATCACCAGAGAGTTAGGCGAGTCCAGAATGGCGTCGGATACTTCCACGTTGCGGCGCACGGGCAGGCAGTGCAGGAATTTGGCGTCATTAGTGCCGGTCATATGCTCGGGCGTCAGCATCCAGCTGGGGTCGTTGCTGAGGACCTGGCCGTAGTCCTGGTAGCTGCTCCAGTTCTTGGCCTGCACGAAGTCGGCGCCCTCCAGGGCCTTGCGCTGGTCGTACTCGATACGGGCCCCTTTGGTGAATTTGGGGTCCAGCTCGTAGCCTTCGGGGTGGGTGATGACGAAGTCAACCCAGTCGATTTCTGAGAACCAGTCGCAGAACGAGTTGGGCACGCACTGGGGCAGGGCGCGCACGTGCGGGGCCCAGGTCAGCACCACTTTCACCCGCTCTTTCTGCTTGGTTTCGGCCACCGTAATCAGGTCGGCAAACGACTGCAGCGGGTGCAGTGTAGCGCTTTCTAAGCTGATAACCGGCACCGTGGCGTACTGCATAATCTTCTTGAAGACGACTTCCTGGTAGTCCTCGTCGCGGTCCTTGAGCGTGGGGAAGGTGCGCACGCCCAGCACGTCGCAATACTGGCTCATCACGGCAATGGCCTCCTTGATGTGCTCCTGAGTGCCACCGCTCATCACTGCGCCGTCGGCCATTTCCAGCGTCCAGGAATCGGCCCCGGCGTTGAGCACCCAAGCCTGCGCGCTCAGGTTATACGCTGCCTTAATGGAGCTCAGGCGGGTGCGCAAACTGGGGTTAAAGAAAATCAGACCGACGGTTTTGTTGCGGCCCACGTGCTGATAGCCAAACGGATTAGCTTTGATTTCCAGAGCTTGCTGCAACAAGGCTTTATAGTCGCCTGCATCGGCGAAGGAGGTGAAGTTTTTCATTTTATAGGCTTCTTTGCCTGGGATTTATACTTGCTTACAAACTCTTGTGCATCCCTCATATTTTCGGGATACTCAACGTATTGCTCAATGCGGTTTAGATGGCTGGGCGTTTCGCTTCGTTCAACTATGTGCTGGTATAGAAAGCCGTTTTCAACCAAGAATTTCACTATCTCCCATTTGGCAGATTCGCTCCTCTTAGGCGGACGGAATCTATGCGGCAGTTGAAGCAGTGGTTTACCGCATGTGATGCAGACTACTTCACGAATGCCCTCATAGGGCACATTGAAGGCCGTGCGGCAGCTAAGACAAACGTTCTTGTGGCCCACACAATTTGATTTAAGAAACTTTCTCGCCGTAGTTCATTACCCCGATTTTGTAAAACTTCATTGCCTTGGTAAATGACCAATTGCAAAGCAACACATCAGTTGTCTTCAACCATGTGCTCACGCCTTTCAGCGCGTCGTCCAATAAGGCCAAATGAGAATCGTGACGTCCAACAACAACGTAGACTTCCCGCTCGTCAAACAAGGCATGAGCGTACTCGGCAACTTTATCAGCCTTATACTCATCTGCCTTTTCATGATTCAAGCCAACATAAATCAACTCTGACCATGTAAGTCCAGTCAACTTATGTTGGCTTGATATGTAGATGTTTCTGGAGTCCATTCTGCAACGATACGCGAAGCAGGAGCTTCGCGCTACATCGCCTTATACTCGTTCCAGCTCTTGATCTTCAGGTCTTTCATTTCCAGGGTGCAGAAGGCTTGGATGAAGGCCTTGGCCAAGCGGGCATTGGTCAGTAACCCAACTCCGAAATCCACGGCCGTGCGGCGGATTTTGTAGTCGTTGTCCAGCTCGCCCTTCGAGAGGTTCTTGGGAATGTTGATGACCAGGTCGATTTTCTTCTCCTTCAGATACGTCAGCACGTTGGGCTCCTGCAGCTCATCGGGCCAGAAAAGCAGGCTGCTGGGAATGCCGTTTTCGGCGAAGAAGCGGTGCGTGCCCTGGGTGGCGTACACGGTGTAACCCTTTTTGATGAGCAGCGCGGCAGGCGCGAGCAGGGCCACTTTGGAGATGATGGGACCGCCGGAAATCAGCACCGATTTCTGCGGGATTTTGTAGCCCACACTCAGCATCGATTTCAGCAAGGCTTCCTCGGCGGTGTCGCCCAGGCAGCCCACTTCGCCGGTGCTTACCATGTCGACGCGCAACACCGGGTCGGCGCCGGGCAGGCGGGTGAAGGAGAACTGCGGGGCCTTCACGCCCACGAAGGGCAGGTCGTAGACCCGCTCACTTTCGTCACGCTCTACCTTCTTGCCCAGCAGCACCTGGGTAGCCTTTTTGATGAGGTTGTTGCCCGATACTTTCGACACGAACGGATAGCTGCGCGAGGCGCGGATGTTGCACTCAATCACCCGGATTTCGCCGTTTTTCTCCAGGAACTGGATGTTGAACGGGCCGCTGATTTCGTAGCGTTTGGCAATCTTCTCGGCAATGATTTTCAGCTTGCGGATGGTGCCCACGTATACCCGTTGGGGCGGGTAGTACATGGTGGCGTCGCCGGAGTGCACGCCGGCAAACTCCACGTGCTCCGAAATGGCATAGCTCACAATGTCGCCGTGGTCGGCCACCGCGTCGAGCTCAATTTCCTTGGCTTCCTGAATGAATTCCGACACCACCACCGGGTATTCGGAGCTTACTTCCACGGCCGTTTGCAGGAAGGCTTCCAGCTCGAAGTTGTTAGAAACCACGTTCATAGCTGCGCCCGACAGCACGTAGCTCGGCCGGATGAGCACCGGAAAACCGACTTCGCGCACAAATTCGTGCATGGCTTCCAGCGAGGTCAGCTCCTTCCAGCGGGGCTGGGCAATACCGAGCTCATCCATGATGCTGCTGAACTTGTGGCGGTTCTCCGCTTCATCAATGCGGGCCGGGGCGGTACCCAAAATGGGCGCGTTGGCGTCGGCCAGCCGGGTTGCCAGGTTGTTGGGAATCTGGCCGCCGGTGCTCAGAATCACGCCCTGGGGCTGCTCGAAGTCCAGAATGTCCATCACCCGCTCGAAGCTCAGCTCCTCGAAGTACAGCCGGTCCGACACGTCGTAGTCGGTGCTGACCGTTTCGGGGTTGTAGTTAATGATGATGGTTTTGTAGCCCTCTTCGGCGGCCGTCTGCACGGCATTTACGCCGCACCAGTCGAACTCCACGGAGCTGCCGATACGGTACACGCCCGAGCCCAGCACCACGATGGACTTGCTGGTTTCCTGGGCCAGGTCGTTTTCGGTGCCGTGGTAGGTGCTGTAGAGGTAGTTTGTTTTGGCCGGGAATTCGGCGGCCAGCGTGTCAATCTGCTTGATGACGGGTAGCACGCCCAAAGCCTTGCGGCGGGCCCGCACCAGCAGCTCGTCGGCTTTCACGTCGCCTTCGCCGAGCAGCTTCACGGCAATCTGCTGGTCGGAGAAACCGGCTTTCTTGGCTTCGCGCAGCAGTTGGGTTTCCAGCCCATTGAGGCCGGTGGCCCGACCTTCGGCCAGCTTATTGCCCAACTGAAAAATCGTCATCAAACGCTGCAAGAACCAGTGGTCAATCTTGGTCAGATCGTGTACCTGGTCGAGCGTGTAGCCGGCCTCAAATGCCAGATTAATGGCAAAGATGCGCTCCTCGTTGGGCTCGCTCAGCAGCTTGTCGATGGTAGCGTTATCGACCTGCTCGGGCTTGTTGGCCACGAAGCCGCGCTTGCCGGTATCGAGCATGCGCAGGCCCTTCTGAATGGCTTCCTCGAACGATTTGCCGATGGCCATAACCTCGCCCACGCTCTTCATGGCCGAGCCGATCTGCCGGTTCACGCCCTCGAACTTACCCAAGTCCCAGCGCGGCAGCTTTACCACCACGTAGTCCAGGGCCGGCTCGAAGAAGGCCGAGGTCGTCTGGGTCACGCTGTTTTTCAGCTCCGACAGCGAGTAGCCCAAGCTCAGCTTGGCCGCCACAAACGCCAGCGGATAGCCAGTAGCTTTGGAAGCCAGCGCCGAGGAGCGCGACAAGCGGGCATTCACCTCAATCACGCGGTAGTCTTCCGACACGGGGTCCAGCGCGTACTGAATGTTGCACTCGCCCACGATGCCCAGGTGGCGGATGGTCTTGATGCCGATGCTGCGCAGCTTGTGGTACTCGCGGTTGCTGAGCGTCTGCGACGGAGCCACCACGATGCTCTCCCCGGTGTGAATGCCGATGGGGTCGAAGTTCTCCATGTTGCAGACCGTGATGCAGTTGTCATACTGGTCGCGCACCACTTCGTACTCCACTTCCTTCCACCCTTTCAGCGACTCTTCCACCAGAATCTGGTCGGAGGTCGTGAAGGACTTCTGGGCCAGGGTCCGCAGCTCGTCCATGTTGTTGGCGAAGCCGCTGCCCAGGCCACCCAGCGCAAAGGCCGCCCGCACGATAATCGGGAAACCGATTTTCTCGGCGGCGGCCAGCGCGTCCTCCATGTTGGTCACGGCCACGCTACGGGCCGAAAGCACGCCAATCTGGTCGAGCTTTTCCTTGAAAATATCCCGGTCCTCGGTATCGATGATGCTTTGCACGGGCGTGCCGAGCACCTTCACGTTGTACTTCTCAAACACCCCGGCACGGTACAGGGCCACGGCGCAGTTCAGGGCCGTCTGGCCACCGAAAGCCACCAGAATACCGTCGGGCTGCTCCTTCTTGATGACTTCCTCCACGAAGAAGGGCGTCACGGGCAGGAAGTACACGTCGTCGGCAATGTTGTCCGACGTCTGCACGGTGGCAATGTTGGGGTTGATGAGGATGGTGCGGATGCCTTCCTCTTTCAGGGCCTTGAGGGCCTGGGAGCCGGAATAATCGAACTCACCGGCCTCCCCAATCTTGAGCGCGCCGGAACCGAGGATGAGAACTTTGTTGGGTTTGTTCATTCTAAGGGTTGGGTAACAGACCGTGGATTAGGCCGTGTTAAAAGGGCAGTCGGGTTTCGTTGTTGGTTACAGTGTCATGCTGAGCATGCCGAAGCATCTCTACCGCGCAGTTGGGCTAATTACCATCCGACATTGGTGAGTAAGTTGAATGAGTATGGCTTCCAGTTCAATATCTAAATTGAACTGCTGTTTTCGCTCTGAATCGAACAGTTCCAATAGCGAATTAATGGCCTCTCCTTTCCATGGGTCGCTTGCGACTGTAGCATAGATGCGCAGTGCATTAAAAGTTAATGGGCCGGTGATTTCAATGTGCAGATTCGCCAATAGGTCTTTGGGCTCACTAAGGCCAAATATTGGCCAGTCAGTGACGGCGTTAAGCAGAAAATCAACTGCGTTTTGAAGTCTACTGTGCTCTGGACTGTGCAAGAAATCTGAGGCGTATTGCAGTTCCGCATAGGATAGCAATTCGCCCTCTTTCGCTGTGGATTGATTTGCTTCCATTAGCTAAATCGGCTCTGATTTTTGCTGACAACAGTCTTGTAAGCTGACATTACTACCTCTTGACAGTCCACCATCTCAATGAAGCGGTAGATATGCTTCGACAGGTTCAGCATGACGTTCTTTTCAGTTCGTTCTACTTGGCCGCCTTATACTCCGCCACAGCCTTCAGAAAGTCGTCGAACAGGTACTCGGTATCCTCGGGGCCGCCGGCGGCTTCGGGGTGAAACTGGGTGGAGAAGAACGGTTTGGTCTTGTGGCGGATACCTTCGCAGGTGCCGTCGTTGAGGTTCTCAAACAGCATTTCCCACTCGGCGGGCAGCGTGTCGGTATCGACGGCAAAGCCGTGGTTCTGGCTGGTGATGTAGCTGCGCTTGGTGCCCGAGAGCAGCACCGGCTGGTTGTGGCTGCGGTGGCCGTACTTAAGCTTGAACGTGTCGCCGCCCGCGGCCAGGCCCATGAGCTGGGAGCCCAGGCAGATGCCGAAGATAGGCTTGTCCTGGCCCAGTGCCGTTTGCAGGTGCTGAATGGTCGGCTCGCACATTTTCGGGTCGCCGGGGCCGTTGCTCAGGAACAGGCCGTCGTAGTCGAGGGTGGTGAAGTCGTAGTCCCAGGGCACGCGGATAAGCTCCACGTCGCGCTGGAGGAAGCAGCGGATGATATTGGTCTTGGTGCCGCAGTCGACGAGCACGATTTTGTGCTGGCCGTGGCCGTAGTGCTGCACCTCGGTGGGGCTCACCTGGGCCACCAGGTTGTCCTGGTTGGGGTCGTGCAGCTCCACATCCTCCTCCGCCACGATTTTGCCCAGCATGGCACCTTTCTCCCGCAGGATCTTGGTCAGCATGCGGGTATCCACGCCGAAGATGCCGGGAATGTTGTACTCCTTGAGCCAGTCGCCGAGGCTTTTGGCGGCGTTCCAGTGGCTGTGCTCTTCGGAGTAGTAGTTCACCACCAGGCCGGCAATGTGAACCTTGTCCGACTCGAAGATCTTGGAAATCGACTCGTAGAGCTCCTCGCCGGGCACGCCGTAGTTGCCCACCATGGGATAGGTCAAGACCAGAATCTGGCCGGCGAAGGACGGGTCAGTGAGGTTTTCGGGGTAGCCAGTCATGGCCGTGCTGAACACCACCTCGCCCGCGGCCGAGGTGAAGGCCCCAAAAGAAGTACCCTCGATTTCGGTGCCGTCTTCGAGAATGAGTTTTACCGATTTAGCGTTTTCCACTCTGTTATGCGAAAAATGGTTTACTCTGTTGTTGATTTTCTGCGGTAGCCGGGCAGGCTGCTTCCTTTCTCGTCAATGGGGAGAAAGTAACGGGTGCGCCCATCGGCCCAAGGCTAGTTGGAACCTAGTCATCAAAGGAGAAGTGACTATTCGTCGAGCCCCCAGGTCGGGCGTTTTGCGGGTGCGAGGGGTAGCCTCAGCCAACTTTCGGAACCGCCCGAATACAATTTCGGCTGGAACAGAACCAAACATCAAAGGTCTATTCCAGCCGAACGAGGACTTAAGCCAAACGGGAGCGAAAGAGGATATATCAATCGGTCCCACACCCTGCCGCTCCCAGATGTCAGGCATTGGGGAATCGGGCGGGCAGGCCTGCTGGAAGAAAAGGAATTGGGGGGCCGTTCTTTCACGGAAAGAACCAGCCGGTTGCTGCGCAATTGTAGCCAATGGCAGCGTGCAGCTAATCAGAAGGGGAGACTGGCTCTTGAACCTCATCGTGCTACTCATTGGGGCTGCAAGTTAGGCCACAAGTCGCTTACTTTTTTACCTCGACCGGAATAAGTGTGTACAGGGCCTGCAAAAACCGGTCGATTTCCTCGCGCTTGATATTGAGCGGGGGCAGCAGGCGGAGCACCGTGGGGTCGGAGGCGTTACCGACGAAGATGTGGTACTCGCTCAGCAGCTTGTCGCGCACGTCCTTGATAGGAAAGTCGTACTTGATGCCTACCATCAGGCCCCGGCCGCGGATTTCCTCAGCTCCGGCATTGGCCTCCAGTTCCTGGCGCAGGTAAGCGCCCAGCTCGGCGGCGTGGCTCAGCAGGTTTTCCTGCTCAATTACTTCCAGTACGGCCAACGCCGCGGCGCAGGCCAGGTGGTTGCCGCCAAACGTGGTGCCCAGCAAACCGTAAGAGGCCTTCAGCTCGGGCGAAATCAGGATGCCGCCGATGGGAAAGCCGTTGCCCATGCCCTTGGCCACCGAAATAACGTCGGGCTGAATACCGGCGTGCTGGTGGGCGAAGAACTTGCCGCTGCGGCCGTAGCCGCTCTGCACCTCGTCGGCAATGAGCAGGGCCCCGTACTGCTTGCACAGCGCGGCCAAGCCCCGCAGGAATTCGTCGGAAGGCATGATGATGCCGCCCACGCCCTGGATAGGCTCGATGATGGCCGCGCACACGTCACCGTCCTGCAGCTGCTTTTCCACGGCCGTCAGGTCGTACTCCACGAAGGCAATGGCGTGGCCGGCGTTGAAGGGCGCGACAATCTTGGGGTTATCGGTGGCGGCTACCGCGCCCGACGTGCGGCCGTGGAAAGCGCCTTTGAAGGCAATAACGCGGCTTTTACCGGTGTGAAACGAGGCCAGCTTCAGGGCATTTTCGTTGGCTTCGGCGCCCGAGTTACACAGAAACAGCGAGTAGCTTTCGTAGCCCGACACGCGGCCCAGCTTCTCGGCCAGCTGCTGCTGAATCGGAATCTGCACCGAGTTGGAGTAGAAGCCGATGTTCTGCAGCTGCTCGGTGAGGCGCTGCACGTAGTGCGGGTGGCTGTGGCCAATGGAAATGACGGCGTGGCCACCGTAGAAATCCAGGTATTCCTGGCCCTTGTCGTCCCACAGCTTAGCGCCCAGCCCTTTGACGGGCGTAATGTTGACGAGCGGATATACGTTGAAAAGCTCCATTAGAAAAGCACCGATTTGAGGTTGAGTCCCGTCGTTTCCGGCAGGCCAAAAAGCAGATTCATATTCTGGACGGCCTGCCCCGAAGCGCCCTTCACCAGGTTATCGATAACCGAGGTGATGAGCAGCTGCTTGCCGAATTTCTGCACGTGCAGCAGGCACTTGTTGGTATTCACCACCTGCTTGAGGTGGATTTCCTTGTCCGAAACCGTGGTAAACGGGGCGTCGGCGTAGAATTTCTTATACAGCTCCCGCGCCTCGTCCTGGGTTAAATCCGAAGGCGTGTAGACGCTGGCAAAGATGCCCCGGGCGAAGTTGCCGCGGTAGGGCACAAAGTGAATATCCACCGCCAGCTCGTGCTGCAGCTGGCCCAGGCTCTCCCCTATTTCGCCCAAATGCTGGTGCGTAAAAGGCTTGTAGATGGACACGTTGTTGTTGCGCCACGAGAAGTGCACCGTCTCCGACAGGCTCTGCCCCGCGCCCGTGGAGCCGGTAATGGCCGATACGTGTACGTCCTCGGTCAGCTTGCCGGCCTGGGCCAGCGGCAGCAAGGCCAGCTGAATAGCGGTGGCAAAGCAGCCGGGGTTGGCAATGCTTTGGGCCTGCTGAATCCGGCCTTTGTTCAGTTCCGGCAACCCGTACACAAATTCCCGGTCGGCAAACTCAGCGTCGGCCTCCAGACGAAAGTCGTTGCTCAGGTCGATGATGTGGGTGGTGTCGGGCAGGCTGTTTTTCTCCAGCCAGGCTTTGGAATTACCGTGCCCGAGGCACAGAAACACTACGTCTTCGTCGCCGGCCAGCTCCGCAGCAAATACCAGCTCGGTGTCGCCTACCAGGTCGTCGTGCACCTGGTACACGGGGTTGCCCGCGTTGGACGAGCTGACGATGCCGCCCAGCGCCACAAACTCGTGGTGGAGCAGGATGCGGATGAGCTCCCCGGCCGTGTAGCCGGCGCCGCCGACAATGCCAGCCTTAATTTTCATCGTTGAAGGAAGAGTGAATGCGCAGCTGGTTGCTGAAAATCTTGATAAAGCCCTTAGCGTCGCGCCCGTCCCAGGCGTCGTTTTCCTCGCCGTAGGTCGCCACTTTGGAGCGCATCATATCGTACTTCGACTCGATGCCCTGCAGCTCAAATTGATACGGCTTCAAGGTCACGAACACCTTGCCCGACACCCGCTCCTGCGACGACGTCAGCAGGGCTTCGAAGTCGCGCATCACCGGGTCGAGGTACTGGGCCTCGTGCAGCAGTGTGCCGTACCAGTTGGCCACGTAGTCCTTGTGCAGCAGCTGCCAGCGCGAGGACGTGTGCTTTTCCAGCAAGTGGTGGGCCTTGAGCAGAATCAGCGGGGCGGGTGCCTCGAAGCCCACGCGGCCCTTGATACCCAGAATCGTGTCGCCCACGTGGGTGTCGCGGCCAATGGCGTAGGTGCCGGCCAGTTCGTTCAGGGCCTGAATCAGGGCCACGGGGTTCATTGTCTCTCCGTTCAGAGCTACCGGCTCACCTTTCTCGAAGGTGATTTCGATGCTGGTCGGCTCCGTCGCGCTGATTTGGGTGGGGTAGGCCGACTCCGGCAAAGCCTGGTGCGAGGTCAGCGTTTCGACGCCGCCTACGCTGGTGCCCCAGATACCTTTATTGATGGAGTACTTGGCTTTTTCCCAGCTCATCTCGAAGCCGTGCTGGTTGAGGAAGTCGATTTCGGCCTGGCGCGAGAGTTTCAGGTCGCGGATGGGCGTGATGATTTCCGTGTTGGGGGTAATCACCGAGAAAGCCACGTCGAAGCGCACCTGGTCGTTGCCGGCACCGGTGCTGCCGTGGGCAATGTAGTCGGCCTGATGCTCGCGGGCATACTCAGCCAGCGCCAGGCTCTGAAACATGCGCTCGGCACTGACGCTCAGCGGATAGGTGTCGTTTTTGAGAATGTTGCCAAAGATGAGGTAGCGCAAGCAGTCCTGGTAGAAGCGCTGGGTTACGTCGATGACCTCGTGCTTGGTCGAGCCCAGCTCGTAGGCCCGCTTCTCGATAGCCGCCAGTTCTTCCTCAGAGAAGCCGCCGGAGTTGACGATAACCGTGTGCACTTCCAGACCCAGCTCACGGGTCAGGTATACCGCGCAGTAGGACGTATCCAAGCCGCCGCTGTACGCTAAAACTACCTTCTTTTTCATGTAGAACTTAGAGGTTAGAACTTAGAGCTGAGAGCTCTGTAATCGAGGTTGGAGGCAGAAAACGGGAGAGGTTGCTGCCAGAGCTTTTCTACGCTCTGACTGCTAAGCGCTCAGCGCTATTTCTGGCTTAGTATTTCGATGGTTTCCTGGGCAATCTTGCCGTATTGGTCTTCGAGCTTGTCGTAGACCATGCCGGTGCACAGGCACATTTTGCGCTGGTTTTCCTGCAGAATCGGGTAGTTTTTGCAGCCCATGCAGCCCTTCCAAAAGTCGTCGCTCTGGGTTAGCTCGGTGAAGGTCACGGGACGGTAGCCCAGCTCGGTGTTGATCTTCATGACCGGCCCACTGGTAGTGATACCGAAGATTTTGGCGCTGGGGTACTTGGTGCGCGACAACTCAAACACGCGGTGCTTGATGGCGCGGCCCAGGCCCTCCTTGCGCAGCTCGGTGTTGACGATCAGGCCGGAATTGACGACAAACTTGTTGTCCTCGAAGGTTTCGATATAGCAGAAGCCGGCCAGCTGCTCGTCGACGAAGGCAATGATGGCATCGCCCCGTTCCATCTTCTTTTTCAGATAGTTAGGATCGCGCTTGGCAATACCAACGCCGCGCGTTCTGGCAGATTCCTCATACCATTGACAAAGGGTTTCCACATACTGCGCATCGGCAGCATTGGCGACTCGTAACATCATGGTCAAAGCTCGGTTGGTCGCCTCGTTATACGGCAACAGACTCGGAAAGACGGAAAGAAATGCGGGGAGCGTAGCGGGTGGGGCGAGGCTACGCGGCAACCGGCACAAGCGCCGGCAGCAACAGATAAAACCCAGAAAAGCGGAATGGGCTTGGCGTATCAGGCCAGGGAGTGGGGCGTTCGGGCGCTAGGCCAGGAAAAGTCGCACTGGGAAATTACACTCGGACTCAGGTCGGTTATTCGTAGAAATTCTCTTCAAGTGGGGCCGGCTATCCGTGGGCCCCGCGCCGATTCTAGAAAAGTAAGGTCGGCGAAGTATTGCAGCCAGCGGTTAAGCTGGCATAATTCGCACGACCTGCATCGGTCGTCGCAAAAGCGCAATTGAGGAGAGACGAATCATGACGGGTGCCGCGGGGCGGCATAGGGAGTGTTTCGCGGTTTAAATCGTTTAAACCGCTAAATCGTTGCAAAACTAGATGTTTTTTTTCGGAAACTTTGCCGCTCCGGCTTCAAAAAAAGATCCGGGCCCACTGGCTGGCCGAAGCGGCGAAGATTGAACGGAGTCTATATTCTGGCGTTTCATGGACCTGAGCGCCACATTTCCTTTTCCTATCCGCATGAGCGAAGTCCTGAAAATTTTTAAAATCGGCGGCGGCATTATCGACGATACCGCCCAGCTCAGCCAGTTTCTGCGGGAGCTAGCCCGGGTGCCGGAGCGCAAAATTGTGGTGCACGGCGGCGGCAAAGGCGCCAGCCAGATGCTGCAGAGCCTGGGCATTGAGCCCCGGATGGTGCAGGGCCGCCGCATCACCGACGCGGCCACGCTCGACATCGTGACCATGTTTTACGCTGGTAAAACGAATAAGCAGGTGGTGGCTTTGCTGCAGCAGTACGGCGTGAATGGCCTGGGTTTGAGTGGGGCCGACGGCAACGTGATTCGCGCCAGCAAGCGGCCGGTCAAGGAAATCGACTATGGCTTCGTGGGCGACGTGGACGAGCACAGCGTGGAAACCGGGCTGCTGCAAACCCTACTCAGCGCGGGCCTGACGCCGGTTTTCTGCGCCATTACCCACGACGGCCAGGGCCAGCTGCTCAACACCAACGCCGACACCATTGCCAGCTCCCTGGCCCGGGCCCTGGCGCCATTCTACCAGGTCGAGCTGCACTTCTGCTTCGAGAAGGATGGGGTGCTGGCCGACGTGCAGGACGAGCAGTCGGTAATTCCGCAGATAACGCCCGCCCAGTACCAAACCCTGAAAGCCAGCGGCGTAATTGCGGCCGGCATGGTGCCCAAGCTCGACAACGCCTTTGCCGCCCTGGAGGCCGGCGTGGAGCGGGTGGTTATTGAGAATGCGCTGAAAATCAACGAGCCCGTAAAGACGATTCTATGCCAGAGCTAGCGGAGCCGCTGTCGGAGCAGGCCATTGAGCTGCTGACGCGCCTGATTAAGACGCCCTCCTACTCGCGGGAAGAAGCGGCCACCGCCGACCTGATTTTCGAGTTTCTGCGGCAGCACGGCGCCCAGCCCCGGCGCGAGCTGCACAACGTATGGGCCGTGAACCGGCACTTCGACGCGGAAAAGCCGACCGTGCTGCTCAACTCCCACCACGACACGGTGAAGCCCGGCACGACCTGGACCTACGACCCGTTTGGCGCCGTAATCGAGGAGGATGACAAGCTGATCGGGCTAGGCTCGAACGACGCGGGCGGCTGCGCGGTGAGTCTGCTGGCTACGTTTCTGCATTTCCACGAGCGGCAAGATCTGCCCTTCAACCTGATTTGCGCCATTACGGCCGAGGAGGAAATTTCGGGCGCCAACGGCATCAGCCACTTGCTGCCCAAGCTGGGCCGGCTTGACCTGGGCATCGTGGGGGAGCCGACGCAGATGGACATGGCCATAGCCGAAAAGGGACTGGTGGTGCTCGACTGCACCACCCACGGCCAGACTGGCCACGCGGCCCGCAACGAAGGTGAAAACGCCCTGTACAAAGCCCTGACCGACATTCAGTGGCTGCAGCAGTACCGGTTCCCGCAGTCGTCGGAGCTGCTGGGGCCGGTGAAGATGACTGTGACCCAGATTCAGGCCGGCACCCAGCACAACGTGGTGCCCGATACCTGCCGCTTCGTGGTGGACGTGCGCACCAACGAGTTTTACTCGAACGAGGAAGTGGTGCGCACGGTGCAGGAGCATTTGCAGTCGGAAGTGGTGCCCCGCTCCGTGCGCCTCAACTCTTCGCGCATCGACCCCGACCATGTGCTGGTGCGCAAAGGTGTGGCCCTGGGCCGCAAAACTTACGGCTCGGCCACGATGTCGGACCAGGCCCTGATGCCGTTTCCGACGGTGAAGATGGGCCCCGGCGACTCGGCCCGCTCCCACACCCCCGACGAGTACATTTACCTCTACGAAATCCGGGGTGGCATCAAGGCCTACATCGAGCTGCTCGAAGGGCTGCAGCTGTAGGCCTAGGCGTTTTCCAGGGTGGCAATATCGAGTTTGCGCATCTGCAGCATAGCGGCCATTTTGCGTTGCCTCCGGGCCGGGTCGGCGCTGTGCAGGAGCTGGGGCAGGTTGGCGGGTGTAATCTGCCAGGATACGCCAAACGGGTCTTTCAGCCAGCCGCACTGGCCCGGCTCCCCGCCGTTTGCCGTGAGCTGGCTCCAGAGCGCATCTATTTCGGCCTGATCCTGACAGCTTACTGCCAGCGAAATGCCGGTGCTGAACGAAAAGTGCGGTCCGCCGTTCAGGGCCACGTACTTTTGTCCGGCCAGCTCGAACTCCACGGTCATCACGCTGCCCGCCGGCATATAGGTGCCGGCCGGGTAATACGTGGTAGTGCGGATGGCCGAATCCTGGAACAAGCTGGTATAGAGCCTGGCCGCTTCTTCGGCCTGGTCGTTGAACGTCAGGAAGGTGGTAATCTTTTGCATGGCGCCGTAATCTGGGTGGATGATGCGTAAAAGTACCACCGGGGCCAGGCCGCAGGCAGTAGAAAAACAACAATTACCGGGTGGTTTGCGACAAGTCAACTTAGGGCTTGCGCTGGCTGAACCCGGCCGTAAAACGTAGTACCGGAATAGCCCGACAGCCGGGCTTTCCTAGACAACCGAGCATGAAGATTTGGGACAAGGGCATCGCCGTTGACAAAAAGATTGAGCAGTTCACCGTGGGCAAAGACCGGGAACTGGATATGTACCTGGCGCAGTTCGACGTGCAGGCCTCCCAGGCCCAGGCGGCTATGCTAACCCAGGCCGGCCTGCTTTCGGCGCAGGAAAACGAGCAGCTCCAGCAGGGCCTCGGGGAGCTGGCCACGCAGATTGCCGACGGCAGCTTCACCATCGAGGCGGAGTTTGAGGACGTGCACTCCAAGATTGAGTACTACCTGACCGAGAAGTTTGGCGATGCGGGCAAGAAAATCCACACCGCCCGCTCCCGCAACGACCAGGTGCTCACGGCCATTCAGCTGTTCCTGAAAGACTACACCGAGCGGGTGGCCAGTAAGACAATGAATTTGGTAGACGTGCTGCTGCAAAAGGCCGACGCCCACCAGGCCGACCTGATGCCGGGCTACACCCACTTTCAGGCCGCCATGCCCAGCTCGTTCGGACTCTGGTTTTCGGCCTACGCCGAGCATTTGCTGCTGGACTTAGCCTTATTCGAAGCGGCTCACACCGTGGCCGACCAGAACCCGCTGGGCTCGGGCGCGGGCTTTGGTAGCTCCTTCCCCATCGACCGGCAGCTAACGACCCGGCAAATGGGTTTCGGCAACGTGGCCGTGAGCAGCGTGGGCGCCCAGATGCTGCGGGGCAAAACCGAGAAAACCGTGGCCTTCGCCGTGGCCGGCATGGCCGCTACCCTGGCCAAAATGGCCTACGACCTGGTGATGTACAACTCTCAGGACTTGGCCTTTGTGGAGCTGCCCAAGGAGTTCACCACCGGCTCCAGCATTATGCCCCACAAGAAAAACCCGGACGTGTTTGAGCTCATCCGGGCGCGGTGCAACTCCTTGCAGGCCCTGCCCAACACGATTACGCTTACCATCAGCAACCTGCCCAGCGGCTACCACCGCGACTTTCAGATTCTCAAGGAGCTGCTGTTTGAGCCGCTCACGCAGTTTCTGGACATTCTCGACATCGTGCTCTTCGCCTTGCCCCAGCTGCAGATCAAGCCGAATTTGCTCAACAAGGAGAAGTACGACGCGACCTTCACGGTGGAAAACATCAACCAGCTCATTCAAAGCGGCACGCCGTTTCGCACGGCCTACAAGCAGGTGGGCCAGGCGGTGGAAGACGGCTCCTACGTGCCCCACAAGGAGTTTCAGACTACGCACCTGGGCAGTATTCACAACCTGGGCCTGGAGGAAATCCGGGCGAAGGTGGAGCGGCTGAAGAGTTCGAGCAACTTGTTCTAAGCTTCTTGAACGTCATGCTGAGCTTGCCGAAGCATCTCTACCGCTTCGTCGGGCCGCTTAATATTTAGGCTTGCTGATGTATCGCACGTTCATAGTTTCACACTCGTAAAACACCACTTCTGCGTTGCCAAAAACCAGAATTGTGCCCATACCATGTCCCACAGTCATTCGCAAAGCTTCATCTATGGCTAGCGTCTGAGCATCGATAAAGGTGTTTTCGCTAATGACATAACAAGTCGTATTGATAACTCCCTGTGCCTGAAGCGTTGCTTGAATTACTTCGCTCTCAGCACCTCGAACGTACTCGAAAGCATCTGCTTGCAGAATATCCCAGTGATTTAGGTCGGCAGTAAACTTTCTCCGGTTCCTGGTCGAACGCACGAACTGGATGTATCGGTCTTGTTTGCTCTGGTTGATAAACCGTTGGATTACTTTGATTTCTAATTCGATGTTCTGCGTCATAGGCAAACTTACCTTTGTTAGCCTTTACCTCTTCTGTTTCAATTTGAAAAATCCATTGAACAAAGTTCAATCAACGAAGCGGTAGAGACGCTTCAACTTCACTCAGCATGACAGCTGCTATTGCAACCTCAGCCCGCGACATTTCTCAGCAAGTGCAGCATGACGTTCTTGCAACACAAACGATAAACAACATCAGACCGGTCAGCAGCTTTCCCGCTCCGGATTGATGAACCTATTTTTTCAACCCCGCCTCTCTCCCGGCATTTTCCTGAGTGAATACACAATCCATTCCCATGAAGATCAAAAAAGCAGTCATTACTGCCGCCGCCCGCGGCCAACGGTTGTATCCGGTGGCCGACACGATTCAGAAGGCCATGCTGCCGGTAGTAGACGTAGACGGTCTGCACAAGCCCGTCATTCAGATTATTGCCGAGGAGGCGTTTAGCAGCGGTATCGAAGAGCTGTGCGTCGTCTGCGCCCCCGGCGACGGGCCGCGCTACGTGGCCGCCTTCACGTCCCTGCGCGACAACCTGATTAAGACCTACCAGAACATCGACTGGGCCCGGCAGCAGGCCGAGAAAATCGACCACCTGCTTAGCCGCCTGCAGTTTGCCGAGCAAACCGAAGCCCTGGGCTACGGTCACGCCGTGGCCTGCGCCCGGGAGTTCGTCAACAACGAACCGTTCCTGCTGCTGCTCGGCGACTACCTCTACGTATCTGACGTGGCCGGCAAGCGCTGCGCCGCCCAGGTACTGGAGCTGGCTACGCAGGAAGAATGCGCTGTGGCCGCTGTCAACCCGACCATTGAGCACCAGATCAGCCGCTACGGCACGCTCACGGGCAAGCACGTGGCCGGTCAGGCGGGCGTGTATCAGATTGACAAAATCATCGAGAAGCCTTCGTTGAGCACCGCCGAGCTGGAACTCCAGACGCCGGGCCTGCGGGCGGGCTACTACCTTTGCTTCTTCGGCATGCACGTGCTGACGCCCAGCATCTTCCCGATTCTGCAGAAGCAGCTCGATGCTGGCTCGACCAACGTGCTGCTGACGCCCGCTCTGCAGGAGCTGGCCGAAACCGAGAAGTACCTGGCCCTGGAAGTACGCGGCAACCGCTACGACCTGAGCCGCCGCCACGGCCTGCTCCGCGCCCAACTGGCCCTGGGTTTGGCTGGCGAAGCCCACGACGAGACATTAACCACCATGGTGGAATTGCTGGCCGAAGCCAATACCCGCAAGTAGAGCCGTGCCACCCATGAATATTTTCGTCGAAACGATTACCGCTACCGAGCCCGAGAAGCGAAACCGGGACTTTTACGCCCTGAGCCGCGGCCTCTCGGCCCGGGAGCTGCTGCAGAACCTGCGGGAGCTGGACGAGTTCCGCAAGGCCACGCCCAACCTCTACGACAAGGTGCGGGCCATCCTGTTTTTGTACGCCGGCTTCCGGTTTTTCCTGCAGGAATCCAAGGACATTCCGGCTGTGGGCAAGATTCCCTACCACGGCTTTGAGGATTTGCTGAGCCGCCGCTTCGAGCAGGCCATCAGCACGTTTTTGCGCGAGCTGGACCAGCACGGCCCCAATGCCACCCTCTTCAGCGCCCTGGCCGATAGTTACCACCATCTCTCCTTCCAGATTCTGGCCGACCAGGTTCGTAAGAGCGTACGCTCCAGCAAGGGCAACCAGTGGATGTTCCGCGTGGGCCACCAGGACGAGCATCCCATCCGGATTCACCCGGCCCTGCTGCAGCGCTCCGACTCGTCGTTGTTCTACCCCGTGCTGCACGAGCACACCTCCGTGCGCATGGACCTGACGCACAGCGGCTGGTCGGATATCTTCTTTCTGGGCATGGACTACCCCGAGGGTGCGCGGGTTGTCAACCTGTCGATTGACCTGGGCATGTTCGGGCGCGACAAGGACATCCGGCCCCCGCTGCACGCCTACGTGCGCGTCATTCCCGAGCCGGTATTGCGCCTGACTAGCATCGACCTGAACACGACCAAGGATGTCACGGACCTGGCCGACTTGTTCAACTTCGGCAACGACTACCTGAGCCTGGTCAAAGCCGGGGTTATTGCCTCGGGCCTTATTCCGCCCTCCTTCGAAGGCACCAACCAGAGCCTGACCGAAATCCTGGCGCGCATTGTGGCCCCGGGTATGGGCATCGAGCTGGTGACCAAGGTAAACGACATTCCTAAAGGCTCCCGTTTCGCGGTTTCCACTAACCTGCTGGGCTCCATTATCAGCCTGCTGATGCGGGCCACGGGGCAGACCCAAAACCTGACCGGCGGCCTCGACGAGAATGAGCGGCGTCTGGTGGCCTCCCGTGCCATTCTGGGGGAGTGGATTGGCGGCTCGGGCGGGGGTTGGCAGGATTCGGGCGGCGTGTGGCCCGGCATCAAGGCCATTCAGGGCACCTTCGCCCAGCCCGGCGACCCGGAATACGACATTAGCCGGGGCACGCTGCTGCCGCGGCACCGGGTGCTGGAGGGCGACGATGTGCATCCCGAAATCGGGGAGAAAATCATGAAGTCCCTGGTGCTGATGCACGGGGGCATGGCCTCCAACGTGGGCCCGATTCTGGAGATGGTGACCGAGAAATACCTGCTCCGCGGGGCCCAGGAAACGGCGGCCCGGCACCAGACCAACGAGATTTTCGACAACATCCTGTCCTCCATCAAGGAAGGCGACATTCAAAAGCTGGGGGCTAACACGGCCCGCAACTTCGAGGGGCCCATCAAAACCATCATTCCCTGGGCCTCGACCTACTTCACCGAGCAGATTATTGCCAAGGCCAAGCAGGGATTCGGCGCTGATTATTACGGCTTCCTGATGCTCGGCGGCATGTCGGGCGGCGGCATGGGCATGTTCGTAAATCCCGACAAGTATGAGGACTACAAGGTGCGCGTGCTGGACCTCTTGCGCACAACCAAGCAGGAACTCTCGGCCGCGTTGCCCTTCGCCATGGAGCCGGTGGTGTACAATTGGAGCATCAACCGGCGCGGCACCTGGAGCACGCTGCACGAGGGCAACGAGGCCCTGATGCCGGAGCAGTACTACGCCATCCACGTCTCGGGCCTGGTGAAGCGCGACCCGGAATCCATTTCCTACCTGCGCCGGGCCGAAATCGACTATTTCACGACCTACTGCGAACAGAACAACCTGGCCTATCCGCTGCTGCGCACCATTGTCAGCAACCTGTTCAAGGTGTCGGACCCCACGAGCCAGGGCAACCGCAGCGTGGAAAACGACAAGGCCGAGCAAATCAAGCGCGACAACGGCTTCGACTACATTCAGCACGAGGACATCCGGGAGGAATTGCAAAAGGGGCTGATTGGCCTCTCCCGCAACCGCCTACCGGCCGAAACGGCCATCGACGACGTGCAGGCTGCCGACGTGGTGCAGTTTGCCGACTTACAGGACGTACCCCAGCGCGGTGAAGACGCTATTCGGGCCGGCAAAGTGGCCGTGCTGAGCTTGGCGGCCGGCGTGGGCAGCCGCTGGACCAAGGGCGCGGGCGTGATTAAGGCCCTGAATCCCTTCGTGGAAATAGGCGGGCGGCACCGCAGCTTCCTGGAAATCCACCTGGCCAAAACGCGCCGCGTGGCCCAGGAGTACGGCGCGAAAATTCCGCACATCGTGGCCACCAGCTACCTGACCCACGAGCCGATTCGCCAAACGCTGGCCCAGACCCGGAACTACGGCTACGACGGCGCGGTGTACCTCTCCGAAGGCCGCTCGATTGGGCAGCGTTTCGTGCCCATGGAGCGGGACTTGCGCTTTATGTGGGAGGAGATGCCCCAGGAAACCCTCGACGAAAACAAGCAGAAAGTGCGCGACGCGGTGCGCAACACCATGATTGGCTGGGCCAAAACCAAGGGCGAAGGCACCGACTACGTCGATAACATTGCCGCCCAGCGCTTCTCCCCGCTCGGCCACTGGTACGAGGTGTCGAACCTCTTGCGCAACGGGACGCTGGCCCGCCTGCTGCGCGAAAACCCGGCCGTGGAAACCATCATGCTCCACAACATCGACACGCTGGGCGCCGACGTGCACGCCGCGGCCCTGGGCTACCACCGGGCCTCGGGCAATGCGCTGACCTTCGAGGTAATTCCGCGCCGCATCGAGGACCGCGGCGGCGGACTGGCGCGCGTGAACGGCCAGGTGCGCCTCTTGGAAGGCCTGGCCCAACCGCGCGAGGAAGACGAGCTGGCCCTGAGCTACTACAACTCGATGACGACCTGGATTGAGGTTGACCCGCTGCTCCAGCTCTTCGGCCTCACCCGCGCCGAGCTGCAAACGGCCGACGAAACCCAGCTGGCCCGCGCCGTGCGCGCCGTGGCCCAGCGCATCCCGACCTACGTGACGACCAAGGACGTGAAGTTCCGCTGGGGCCACGGTCAGGAGGATATCTATCCAGTAGCGCAGATTGAAAAGCTGTGGAGCGACATGTCGGCTCTGCCCGACGTGAAATGCGGCTACATCGTGGTGCCCCGCAGCCGCGGCCAGCAGATGAAAGACCCCGCCCAGCTCGACGCCTGGGTGACGGACGGCAGCAAAGCGCACGTCGAGTCACTGGGCTTGTTTGAGTAGCGCTAGAGTGCCCAATTAGAACGTCATGTCGAGCCTAAATGAGACATGACGTTCTTTTTAGCTCCGACAATACCAAAACCTAAAGGCCCCGGCCGGTGTAGTTACCGGCCGGGGCCTTTTTCTTTGCCGCTATGAAACTGTACTTCCGCCTGATCTGGCTTTTGCTTACTGCTCGCTTTCAACCCAACGTACCCGTAATGGGCCCATGCCGCACCAAGTTTCGGGTGTGGCCCACCGACCTGGACGTGCTGCGCCACATGAACAACGGGCAGTACCTGATTCTCTGTGACCTGGCCCGCATGGATATTCTGATTCGCTCGGGGCTGCTCAGCAAAATCAAGAACTTCGCGCCCATGGCCGTAGTGGCCGCCGAAACCATTCAGTTTAGCCGCTCCCTGGAGCCGTTTGAGTCCTTCGAAATCGAAACCCGGGCCCTGGGCTGGGACGACCGGCTGCTCTACCTGCAGCAGCAGTTTATCCGCGGCGAGCAGGTTATTGCCACGGCCGTAGTAAGCCTGCGCTTCGTAAAACGCAAGGGCGGCACCGTCGACCCGGCCGAGGTGCTGGCCCACGCCGGCGAGGCTACAGAGTCGCCGGAGCTGCCGGACTGGGTGCGGGCCTGGAGCCAGAACATGCGCGAACTGCGAGCGGCCTGAAGGCCAAAACTCTACTGTAGCCGGCGCGTATGGTTTTAGAGGCGACACTTGTTGTTGCCGGCTAAAACCCACTGCATCATGGCTACTGAACAAGATAACACGACGAATAACGACGATAAAAAGCACCAGGCTACCTCACCCGGCACCTCCAGCCAATCCCTGGCCGATTCGGAAATGAGCGTGGGCAAAGGCGCCCTGGATGCTGGACCTGAAGACGAGCAGGAAAACAAGGAAGCTGACCGTAACGCGGTGCGGCGGGGCGAGGCTCCGACGCAAGAAGCGCCGAAAGCCGATTGGGGCGGGCAGTTTGGCAACAGCGTCCAGCCCATTTACCATGATAACGACCGGCGCGAAAACCAGCTTAGCAGCCCCGGCCGCGGCGAGTTTGGCGCCCAGGGCCCCGGCGGTACGCAGGGTGGCTACGGCAATCAGTACCGCGCCGACGACGTGTACGGCGCCCAGCTCGGTTCCCAGCCGGTAAGCTCCGGCGGCTACGTGGGCGGCCGGCCCGAAAATAACACCGGCACCGACGAGTACAACCCCCAGGGCAGCACCTTCGGCCACGAGCCCGCCACGCCCCTGGCCGGCACCACCGTCGACCCGCACTACCGCAACGACAACGCCTCGCCCCAAGCGCCGGATTCGGGCTTCAGCGCCGACTACGGCCACTCTTCCTTAGCTGGTGGCCAGGGTTCGGGGCACGATGGGGGCAATGGGGAACAGCGCAACCAGAGTGCCGACTACGACTATATCCCTTCTCAGAACGATAAGCGCGACGAGCAGCCGGGCACCACCTACAATCCGCAGCCGACGGTGCACGGCCGCACCGGTGAGCTGAGCGGTGCCAACGAGCCCGGCCCCAACCAGGAAGCCGCCACGCCCACCGGCTCCGACTCGCGCACCGGCTACACCCGCACCGAAGGCGAGGCCAGCTACCAGGGTAACAGCGGTGAGGGAATCGGCTCGAAAGGCGGCTCCTACAACGACCCGAACACGCCGATGAACCCAGCAGCCGACGCCTCCTCCCCGACCAAGGACGACTACAGCCGCGACGTGCAGAACGACGCCCCCGTGCCGCCCCACGACAACGGCACCGACTATGGCACCATGCCCCGCCGCAACGCCGGCCGCGACAATGACGCCGACCGCAGCTAGAACGAGCTAGAGCAAGCTAGCCACAAATAAGTGGGGCGGTAAAGTACTGGTCGACCAGTGCTTTACCGCCCCACTTTTCGTTATGCAAAGGCCCTCAGGTGCAGCATGACAGTCGCAGAGAGCTACATTACACAGCCGTTCTACCGTTGGCCCACGCTGCCTTTAGCGTCCGCAGCTTTCGGCGCTACCGTGCTCGAAGGGCTTTCCGGCGGCCCAAGGTAGCTGGGCTTCACGCCGCCCAGGTCTACCACCAGCTTTTCGAGTACCACGCCGGGGTCTACGCGCCAGAACTTGAGTACGTGGGCGCCGGGCTTGCTTAGGGTGTGCTTGGAGGTTTTGATGAGGATGTTTTCGGCCACTGCCTTTTCCCAGGGCCGGTTGCCATTATCCGCCACCATACCGGTATGCAGGTTGATAATCTGCGGGGCTTCATCGTCGAACGACACGGCGTAGCGCAAACCCTGGCCGCCACTAAAATTCAGCGTAGGCGCCAGGTAAGCCTGCACCGTTACCGGACCGGTGCTGGTGAGCTGCACGCGGTACTCCAGGTGTGGCGAACTGGCCGTGGGGTCCTGGCCGGGCACCGTTGTGGGGAACGTGGAGACGCCGGAAAGCGTGCGGCCCAGGTCGGGAATAGTCTGCCACTTCACGGCGCTGCCATTTACAGCCTTGCTGTAGTGCTCGGCCTCGATGCTTACGTAGCCGTCGGCCTCTACGAATCCAGCGCCGGCGGCCGGTTTTGCGGGCGACTTTTGCACGGACGCGGCGGGGGCCGGCGTAGTAGCAGCACCCGGAGCCAGGGTCTGCACGGCGGGCATGGCGTTCTGCTCGGGCTGTTGCCAGTAGGTATAGCCAATGTGGGTCTGGTCCATCATGTGGTTCCACTTGCCCCCGGCCAGGGCGTGGTAGCGCTTCGTAATTTCGGCGTCTTTGGCGTACAGCGCCTTGGCTTTTTCGGCCAAGGCATTGGTAGTGGCCAGGCTGGCTTTGGCGGCCTCCCGGTTTTGCGCTACGGTGTAGTACAGCTCGTTCAGGTTGGCACAGGCCTGCACCGGGTGCAGCACCAGCTGGTAATAGGCGTCGCGGTACTCGGCGGGCAGCTGCTGGTTGATGGCTTCGGCTTGGGTTAGCAGCTGGTTGTAATCGGCCACCACGGTTTCCCATTCGCGGTAGTTGGTCAGGCTGTAGGTGTTGGCGTCGAGCAGCTCGGGCTTGCGGCGGGAGTTGTACTTGGCGTATTTGGCCAGAATATCGGCAATACCGGCCGCGTGCTTGGGGCCAAACTGCCGAGCGGCCCAGGCGCGCGAGTAGTCGTCCACCTGGTCGGCACTGATCCGGTCGGGGTTCCAAGCGTAGTCCAGAAAGAAGCTGATGGGAAATTCCATGGGCTTCAGGTCGCCCACGTTCACAATCCAGATCTGGTTGGCTCCGTACTCGTGGGCCAGGTGCATTTGCTCCCAGATGCGGGGCAGCGGGTTCGTATTGAGCCACTTGTAATTGCGCGGCCCGCCCACGTAGTCGAAGTGGTAGTAGATGCCGTAGCCGCCTTTGCGGGGCTTCTCCCCTGCCTTGGGCAGCTTACGGAGGTTGCCCCAGTTGTCGTCGCACAAGAGCAGGGTCACGTCGTCGGGCACGCGCATGCCTTTGTCGTAATAGTCCTGTACTTCCTTGTAGAGGGCCCAGAGCTGGGGCGTCTGTTCGGCGGGCTTGCCGGTTTCCTCGGCAATAATCTTGCGCTGGTCGGCCACGATTTTTTCGAGCAGGGTAATGTTGCTGCCCTCACTCATGGGCTCGTCGCCGTCGCCGCGCATGGCCAGCGTCACGATGCTTTCCTTGGAGCCCATGTTCTTGATGCCCTGCCGCCAGAAGTCCTGGAGCGTCTTTTCGTTGGTCTGATAGTTCCAGGGGCCGGAGCCGAAGCGCTTCCACTCCTGCTGCGACCGAACCATGGGCTCGTGGTGCGAGGTGCCCATCACGATGCCGTACTCATCGGCCAGCACCGGGCTCTGCTTGTCGTCGTCGTTGAAGGCATTGCCCCACATAGCGGGCCACAGGTAATTGCCCTTGAGCCGCAAAATCAGCTCAAACACGTGCACGTACATCTTCGAGTTAATACCGCCGAACTTTTCCTTGGCCCAACCCGACAACGCTGGCGCTTCGTCGTTAAGGAAAATACCGCGGTACTTCACCTGCGGGGTGCCCTGTGAATGGCGGCCGGGGGCTACGTACAATGCCGTTTGCGGCTTGGTCGGTACATCGGCCCACCAGTACCACGGCGACACCCCGATTTGCTGCGAGAGGTCGTAAATACCGTAGATAGTGCCGCGCTTGTCACTGCCGGCAATAACCAGGGCCCGCTCTACGCCCGGCATGGGCTTTTCTACTACCTGCAACACAAAGGTTTCCCACTTGCCCGCCACGCCGGATACATCCAGTTTTTTGGCCTTAACCAGCCCATCAATCAGCGCACTTTTGCCGATGGTGCCAATCAGCACGACCTCCTTGCCCGTGGGCGCTTTGTCGGTCGTGAAAGTGGGCGTCAGCTTAGTCACGCGGTTGATGTCGGCCTGCAAATCCTTGGCGGCGCGCAGCACGCCGGGCCAGTCGGTGTTGCTGGCAAACAGCGCCGCCGTTTTACCGGAAGCAGCCAATGGAAAGCCACTTTTGCCCTTTTCCGAAGATACGTAGATGTCTTCTTTCAGCGTCGATTTCGGAGCTTGGGCCCAGGCAACGGACGTTGAGAACAGCAGCACCAGCGTCAGCCGACCCAGCCAGGAGCGGCGGGCGGCGCAGGTGTGGGGTTGGGTGAAAGGCAGGGTTTTCATTGGAATCGGGTGGAAAAGGCGCGGCAGTCGGAAAGTATGAGGCAGGTGACTAAAGCTAGAAAACTAGTTCCCCTCCTTTTTTCAAGGAGGGGCTAGGGGTGGTTCAACCGTTGCACAGTTTTAGCGCTAGTCCCCTTCTCCATGTTGGAGAAGGGCTAAGGGTGAGGCGAACTAGAGCCAGAAGGTTGTTCAACGATTAGACCACCCCGCCCTCCGGGCACCCACACCGCTTGATGCGCGGAACTTGAAAAAAGGAGGGGGACTGGACTATCTTATTAGCTCTAAAACTTCACCACTTCCCAGTAGGCCTTTTTGGGCTTCTGGTTCTGGTCGAAGAGCAGCGGGTAGTTTTTGCGGCCGGCTACGGGGTAGGTGTCCAGCCAGGTGTACTTGTCGGAGATGTTCCAGAACGTGACGCCGGTCAGCACCTTTTTGTAGTCGCGGAACACTTTGAAGAACATCTTGTACTGCTCGGCCTGCTTCTGCTCCAGCTCGGGCGTGTAGGCATCCGACTCGCCGGGGCGCTTGGCACGCTTCTCCTTTTCCCAGGGGTAAATCGACACGTCAAGCTCGGTAATCTGCACCTTCAGGCCCAAGGACGAATACTGGTCCAGCGCCTGGCGCAGCTCGGCCTCAGTGGGTTCCTGCAACGACCAGTGGCCTTGTAGGCCGACAGCATCAATCGGCACTTTGGCGTCTTTCAGTTTCTTGAGCAGCTTGAAAATTCGTTCCCGCTTCTCGGGCCGCTCGGTGTTGTAATCGTTGTAGAACAGTACCGCTTTGGGGTCGGCCTCGTGGGCGTACTCGAAGGCTTTGGCAATGAAATCCTCCCCGCAGATCTGGTACCACTCCGAGTTGCGCAGAAACTCCTGGGGGTTGTCGGAAATGGCTTCGTTTACCACGTCCCAGGCGTAGATTTTGCCCTTGTAGCGCTTCACCACCGTGAAAATATGGTCGTGCAGGCGCTTGAGCAGCACTTCCTTGCTCACCTGCTTGCCGTTGGCGTCCTTGAAAAGCCACTTGGGTGTCTGCTCGTGCCAGAGCAGGTTGTGGCCCCGCACCCGCAGCTTGTTGTCCTGGGCAAACTGGACGATTTCGTCGGAATCCTTCCACTCGTAGCGGTTTTCTTCCGGATGAATCGGGCCCATTTTCATGGAATTTTCGGGCGTGATGCTGTTGAAGTGCTGCTTGATCAGCTCCCCTTCCGCGCCCTTCAGACCTGCCGGCGACACGGCCACGCCCATCAGGAAATAGTCCTTGTAATAGTCTTTCAGGCCCTTTTCGGGCGCTTTTTGCTGGCTGCTGAATACGGCAAGGCCCGTTAGCAAAAGGCCGGCGGCCGTGAGCTTGCGGAAGGTCGAGGTGGGTTTCATATAGGTTACGCGTATGTTTTTTCCGTCGGTCATCCTGAGCTTGCAAAGGACTTTCGCAAGCTCAGGATGACCGACGGTTTGAGGTTATGCTTTACCAGCTACTTTCTACTTCAGCTCCAGCACCACTACCGACTGCGGGGGCAGCTCCACGGCCAGGTTGCCGCCGCGCTTTTTGGCGCCCTTGAAGTCGGCCAGCTTCACCTTATTCGGATTGTCGAAGCTGTTGTAGTCGTTGACTTTCGCCGAGGTCAGGATGCGGCCCGACACGTTTTTCCAGGTTACGCCGGGCAAGGTCGTTTCTAGCTTCAGGGCCTTCTTGGTATCGAGGTTGACCAGGGAAATATGCACCGCGCCTTTGGCATCTTTCGAGGCCGAGGCATTCAGGGCCGGCAGCTTGTCCCCGTTCAGCGTGTACTCGGGGCTGGTAAATTGCAGGGGCAGGTATTGCGCGTCCTGGTGCACCTGATACAGGTCGAACACGTGGTAGGTGGGCGTGAGCAGCATCTTCTCCTTGTCGGTGAGAATCAGGGCCTGCAGCACGTTTACGGCCTGGGCGAGGTTGGCGCCGCGCACCCGGTCGCAGTGGTTGTTGAAGATGTTGAGCGTGGTGCCGGCCACCAGCGCGTCGCGCAGGGAGTTTTGCTGGTACAGAAAGCCGGGGTTAGTGCCAGGCTCCACGTCGGTCCACACGCCCCATTCGTCCACGAGCAAGGCCACCTTTTTGTCCTTGTCGTACTTGTCCATGATGGCCGCGTGCTTGGTCACCACGGCTTCCATCTTCAGGCAGTTCTTCATCGTGTTGAAGTACTGGGCCTCGTCGAAGCCGGTGGCCGGGCCCTTGCTGCCGGTCCAGCTGCCGGTAGGCAGGGTATACTGGTGCAAGGTCAGGCCCCACATCTGGTCGAGCGGAATCTTCTTCATGCACGTTTCAGTCCAGTTGGCGTCGTCGCCGTTGGCCCCGCTCACGATGCGCTTCAGCTTGGGGCTGCCCGGGTAGTTGTGGGCAAAAGTGGCGTAGCGCTTATACACGTCGGTATAGTAGTCGACGGTCATGTTGCCGCCGCAACCCCAGCTTTCGTTGCCGATACCCCACATGGTTACGCCATACGGCTCGGGGCGGCCATTTTGCCTGCGCTGCTGGGTCAGCGGGGTATCGGCGTTGGAGTTCAGGTACTCCATCCAGTTCGCCATTTCCTGCACCGTGCCGCTGCCCACGTTGGCCGCCAGATACGGCTCGGCGCCGAGCAGCTTGCAGAGTTCCAGAAATTCGTGGGTACCGAAGGAATTGTCTTCCACGGCGTCGCCCCACCAGGTGTTGATGGTGCGGGGGCGTTGGGCGGTGGGTCCTACCCCGTCGCGCCAGTGGTAGGCGTCGGCGTAGCAGCCACCGGGCCAGCGCAGGTTGGCCACTTTAACGTTGCGTAGGGCCTCCACGATATCCATGCGGATGCGGCCCTGCTTGGGCACGTTCAAGCCGGGGTCAACCCAGAAACCGTCGTAGACGCAACGGCCCAGGTGCTCGGCGAAATGCCCATAAATGTCTTTGCTGATTTGCAGCTTCGGGTCTCCGGGCTGCACGGTCAGGCTTACCGTTTGGGCAAAAGTCAGGTTAGCGGCCAGCGTAAAGCCAGCGGCCGCCACAAGGCGCTTTAAGTTTGACATCGAGAGGAAATAGGGAATTTTTCGATGGGGAAAGGTCAGAAAGCGCAAAAAACTACCGGGGCGGCCGGCCTCCCAACCAGCCGCCCCGGCAGCATTCTTACGCGGTAGTTGCGGTCAGCGGCGCCGACTGCAACGCACTCAGCACCGTGCGCAAACCCTGCTCGGCATTGTCGCCGAGGTGGATGCGCAGCGTGCGGCGGTTGTAGTCGTGCAGGGCCTGCAAGTCACCGGCGGCCTGGGCGTTTTTGAACGTCCCGAAGGTGTACGAACGGCCTGGCAGCGCGAGGTCCTGCGGGTGGTCGACGGTGAATTGCACGAACAAGCCCTTGTCGGGGCCGCCCTTGTGGTACTGGCCCGTGGAGTGCAAGAAGCGCGGTCCGTAACCCGAAGTGGTAGCCAAGTGCAGCTGCTCCTGTACCTGGGTGCGCAGCTCAGCCAGCCCTTTGTTCAGCTCCTCCGACTCAGTCAGGTAAGCCTGAATGTTAAGGAAGTCGCCGAGCTTAGCCTGGCCGAAGAAGTTCTGGATTACCTCGGCGGCCGAGTTACCCGATACGGCCGAGTAGAACGATACGCCGTTTTCCGTCACTTTCGGAGCGTCGCCCTGGGGCAGGCTGCCTTTTTCCTGCACCACCTTCATCAGGCTGTCGGTAGCGGTTTTGGCGGCCTGCACGTTGGGCTGGTCGAAGGGGTTGATTTCGAGCACGGCACTGGCCACGGCCGTAGCCACTTCCCAGCGGAAGAACTCGGCTCCGAGGTCCAGGGCATCGGTCATGCGCACCGAAATAACCGGGTGACCAGCAGCCTGCAGCGCGGCAATTTTGGCCGTATTATCAGCGTCAGCGTCGTTTTCGTAGCCCACGTACACGAACACGCGGTCCTGGCCGTACACTTCCGGCTCGCGGGCTGGCTCGCCGGCCACGGGCAGAATGCCTTTGCCTTCCTTGCCAGTGCTTTCGGCAATGAGCTGCTCCAGCCACAAGCCCAGATCAGCCAGAGAATCGGGCACAATCAGGGTAAGCTTGTCGCGGCCCTGCTGCGCCAATACGCCCAGCGCCACACCCAGCTCCAGCCCGGGATTCTGCTCTACCGAACCATACGCGCCGTTGGCCCGCATCATGCGAATAGCACGCTCCAGTATTTCGCCAATGGGCAAGCCGTACAAAGCGGCGGGCACCAGCCCGAAGTACGACAAAGCCGAGAAACGGCCGCCCACTTCGGCGAAGTTTAGGAAGATGCGGCGGTAGCCCTGCTCGGTGGCCGAAGTCACGAACTTGGAGCCCGGGTCGGTAATAGCCACGAAGTTCTCGCCAGCTTTGTCGCCTTTGATTTGCTTCAGCCGGTCGTAGAAATAGTCGCCGAAAGCCAGGGGCTCGGCCGTGGTGCCCGACTTGCTGGCCACGATAAACAGCGTCTCGGCCAGCGGCACCGATTCTTCAATCTGGCGCACCGTGCCGGGGTCCGTCGTGTCGAGTACCGACATGGGCAGGCCGTTCTCGCCCATCGGGAACGAGGATTTGAACACAATCGGCGCCATCGTGCTGCCGCCCATGCCCATTACCACCACGTGCTTGAAGCCCGCAGCTTTTACTTCGTTGACGAACTGCTCGATTTCGGGCACCGCGCCCACCATCGTTTCGGCCACGCGCAGCCAGCCCATAAACGAGCGGATGCTGTTCTGACCGTCCTCGTCCTGCACCCACAAGTCGGCTTTCTTGTCCCAGAAGCCGCGGGTGAAGTTCTTGGCGTTGAACTCCTGCACCTTGGCATCCACGGCGGCCTGGTACTGGCCCAGCTGCATGGTGGCTTCGGCTACGGTCGTGTCGAGCGAAGTCAGGCGTTTTTTCTCGATGGAGTCCATCAGCTTGCCGAAGGGCTCGTTGAATTTCTTGGCGCCGTCGACTTCCAGGAAGTTGGTTTGCTCTTCCAGGTTGATGCCCAGCTCGGGCAGGCGGCGCAGCACCTCGGCGGCTTTGTCGAGGCCGTCTTCGAGGCGATTGGCGGGTTTGCCTTTTTCGCGGAAGATGTCGAGGGTTTCCACCGGCACGGTATTCACTGTTTTGGGGCCGATGAGGTTCTCCACGTACTTCAGGTCGTCATACTTAGGGTTCTTGTTGCCGGTGCTGGCCCACAGCAGGCGCTGCGTATCGGCACCCTGGGCGGCCAAGGCTTCCCAGCGCGGACCGGCAAAAATCTCCTTGTAGATCTGGTAGGCTTGCTTGGCGCTGGCCAGGGCTACTTCACCCACCATTGATTGGGCCAGCTCGCCTTTCGCCCCACCTTCGGCGGCAATTTTCTCCAGCATCGGGTCAATCAGCACGTCGATGCGCGAGAGGAAGAAGCTGGCGACGGAGTCAATGTTCTTGATGGGCAGACCGGCTTTCACCCGGTCTTCGAGGCCGGCCAGGAAGGCTTCGGCCACGAGGCGGTAGCGCTCCAGACCAAAAATCAGGGTTACGTTGACGTTGATGCCTTCGGCAATGAGACGACGAATGGCGGGCAGGCCTTCCAGGGTGGCCGGCACCTTAATCATGACGTTGGGGCGGTTCACCGTTTTCCAGAAACGGATGCCTTCCTCAATTGTGCCTTCGGTGTCATTCACCAGTGCCGGCGACACTTCCAGGCTTACGTAACCGTCACTGGAATTATCGTGGCTGTCGTAGAGCGGACGGAACAGGTCGCAGGCGTGCTGCACGTCGGCCACGGCCAGGGCGGTGTAGATTTCGTCGGTGGTTTTGCCCTGCAGGGCCAGGCTGCGGATGGCCGCGTCGTAGTCGTCGGAGCCGCCAATGGCCTTCTCGAAAATGGCCGGGTTGGAAGTTACGCCGCGCAAAGCCTCATCGGTGATACGCCGCTGCAACTCACCGTTGATCAGGATCTTACGGCGGATAAAGTCCAGCCAGATGCTTTGGTCGAATTGACGGATGTCAACTAATGGATTCATAGGGTTTCAGTTAGAAGTCGTTCCAAAGATGAGGAAACTACTTCTTTGGGCTTTACCTCAGGCAGTTTATTTTGCTATAAAACCCTGATTTTCTACCAGATATTTTCCAGTAGAAAAGCAGGGGCCGCCGCAATTCAAGCCTTATTTCTGAATTAGAAGCGTTGAAAAGGAGGCGCAGTGAGGCGTGCCAGCCGGCAGTATCGTAGCTGCCAACGCAATGCGAAAAGCTCTCCCTCGATTCGCACTGCGCGCTGGTACGCCTCTTTTCTGCTTCCCTCTCCCACACTACCTGAAAGGCGGCACCGGGCCGGGCTTTCAGGAAAGCTGTTCCGTGAGCGAAAGTTCCGTTGGCCGGCCGGCGTTACAGCACCGGCGCGGCCAACGTTCCTCTCTCACCTTTTTAGTTTCTAGATGTACTGGTTGATGATGCTTTCCAGCCACTCCTGCTTGCCACTCTTCGGCGTAGGCTCACCCGTTTCGTGGGCAATCTTGCGCAGGTCTTCCAACGTCAGCTGACCTTTCTCGAAAGCGGCACCGGCACCGGAGTCGAATGAGGCATAGCGCTCCTGCCGGAACTTGCGGTAGGCCGACTTTTCCAGGATGGCATCGGCCGTTACCAGGGCGCGGGCGAAGGTGTCCATGCCGGCAATGTGGGCAATGAAGATGTCCTCCAAGTCGGTCGAGTTGCGGCGGGTTTTGGCGTCGAAGTTGATGCCGCCGTGCTTGAAACCACCGGCTTCGAGGATGATGAGCATCGACTCGGTCAGCTCGTTGAGGTTGTTGGGAAACTGGTCGGTGTCCCAGCCGTTCTGGTAGTCGCCACGGTTGGCGTCCATCGAGCCCAGCATGTTAGCATCAGCCGCCACTTGCAGCTCGTGCTCGAAGGTGTGACCAGCCAGGGTGGCGTGGTTTACTTCCAGGTTGAGCATGAAGTCGTTTTCCAGCCCATGCTGCTTCAGGAAACCAATTACCGTGGCCGCGTCGAAGTCGTACTGGTGCTTGGTGGGCTCGGCGGGCTTGGGCTCAATGAAGAACTTGCCGGTGAAACCCTGCTGGCGGGCGTAGTCGCGGGCCATGGTCAGGAAGCGGCCCATGTGCTCCTGCTCGCGCTTCATGTTGGTGTTGAGCAGGGTCATGTACCCCTCGCGGCCACCCCAGAACACGTAGTTTTCGCCGTTCAGGGCAATGGTGGCGTCAATGGCGTTTTTCACCTGGGTAGCGGCGTGGGCTACCACCTGAAAGTCGGGATTGGTGCTGGCCCCGTTCATGTAGCGCGGGTTCGAAAACACGTTGGCCGTGCCCCACAGCAGCTTCACGCCGGTAGCGGCCTGGTGCTCCTTGGCGTAGTCGACGATGGCCGCCAGGTTGCGCTCGTACTCGGCCAGCGAGTTGCCTTCGTCCACGAGGTCAATGTCGTGAAAGCAGTAGTAGGGCGTGCCGAGCTTGGTGAAGAACTCGAAGGCGGCGTCCATCTTGTCTTTGGCGCGGCCGATAATTTCGTGGTGCGAATCCCAGGCGAATTGCTTGGTGCCGGGGCCGAACGGGTCACCACCGGTGCCGGTGAAGGTATGCCAGTACGAAACCGCGAAGCGCAGGTGCTCCTTCATGGTTTTGCCAGCTACGATGCGGTTTTCGTCGTACCACTTGAAGGCCAACGGATTGTCCGATTCGCGTCCTTCGAAGCGAATGGTGTCGATGCCGGTGAAATACTCGGTTTTAGAAAGCGTGTTGGATGACATGCCGAGGGGTGGTTGGTAATGGTACGATTTGATTGAGAATGGCCTGCCAGCGGGTGTAGGCAGCCTGATATTGTTCCTGCAGCTGGGCCTGGGGCTCCAGCGTGAGGATGCGTTCCAGCCCGTTGAACGCCTCGGAAGTGCTGGCGTAGATGCCGGCCCCGACGCCCGCGCCACGGGCCGCGCCTTGGGCTGCATCGGTGTTGAACAGCTCCAGCTCCACGCCCGCACTATTCACGAAGGCTTCGCGGAAAATGGGGCTCAAAAACATGTTGGCGTTGCCGGCCCGCACTTTGCGCACCTGCACCCCGGATTCGCGCATGATGTCGACGCCGTAGTTCAGGGCGAAGACGATGCCTTCCTGGGCGGCGCGGGCCACGTGCACCCGGCCGTGCTGGTTGAAGTTGAGGCCGCGTAATTCGGCTTCGAGCTGGCGGTTTTCCAGAATTCGCTCGGCGCCGTTGCCGAAGGGCAGAAACGTGAGGCCCTCGGAGCCAATCGGGGCTTGCGCGGCCAGCTGGTTCATGTCCTCGTAGGGAATATCGCCCAGGACTTTGCGCAGCCAGCTGTTCAGAATCCCGGTGCCGTTCATACACATCAGCACGCCGTTCTTGGGCTGCTCCAGCGTGCTGTTTACGTGCACAAATGAATTGACCCGGGAACGGGAATCCGAGGTCATGGTTTCGTTGATGCCGTAGACCACGCCGCTGGTTCCGGCCGTAGCGGCTATTTCGCCGGCCTGCAGCACATTCAGCGAAAAGGCGTTGTTGGGCTGGTCGCCGGCCCGGTAGCTGATGGGCGTACCGGCCGTGAGGCCCAGCTCCCGCGCCGCTTCGGCGCTCAGGTGGCCCTGCACCGAGAAGGTGTCGACGACTTCGGGCAGCAGGGCAGAACTGATGCCATAATAGTCGAGCAACTCCTGGGCAATGGCCTGCTGCTTGAAATTCCAGAACACACCCTCCGACAAGCCCGACACGGTGGTCTGGAGTTGGCCCGTAAGCTTGAAAGCAATGTAGTCGCCGGGCAGCTGGATTTTGTGAATCCGCTCGTAGATGGCGGGCTCATTTTCGCGCACCCACTTCAGCTTGGAGGCCGTGAAGTTACCGGGCGAGTTGAGGAAGTTGCTCAGGCAATATTCCTGGCCCAGGTCTTGGAATGCCTGGTTGCCGTAATCCACGGCGCGGCTGTCGCACCAGATAATGGCGGGGCGCAGTACCTCACCGTCTTTGTCGACGAGCACGAGGCCGTGCATCTGGTAGGTAATGCCGATACCGGCAATCAGGGCCGTGTCGAAATCGTAGTCGGCGCGCAGCTGCAGGGTAGCATTTACGACTTCCTGCCACCACCGCTCGGGGCGCTGTTCGGCCCAGTCGGGCTGGAGCGCGGTTATTTCCATCTCCTTTTTCGGCGAGGTGACCGAAGCCACGCACCGGCCGGTGTCAATACTGAGCAACGACGCCTTGATGGACGAGCTGCCAATGTCGTAGCCGAGGAGGTATTTCATGGGGGTGAAAGATGGCGCGCACTACCTCTGAGAGGGTAGCATTGCCAGGTGGGGTTTTTGAAGAGAAAGTGCCAGGCGCTCATCCTTGCCGATGATGCCTGCAACGAGCGGTACTCAGAGCGGTGGCCGGCCGGTAGGCCTGACTTCTCTTCGAAGATAGTGGGCTCGGAGATAGGAAAGCCCATGTAAAAACCTTGTTTACAGGCCAATTTCGAAGATAAAATATCGAAACCGTTTCCGGAAACGGTTTCGATAGGTGAGCGCCCGAAAAATATTTTTCGGGAAATAATTACCGGATAATCATTGAATAGTGAAGAGGCTACCGATTGGTAGGACGAAAGCGCCGGAACTGATTTCTCTCCCCGGCCGAGAAAGGAAATCAATTCCGGCGTCTCTAGTCGAGGGCAACGCTGGTACCGGTCAGGGTAACGGCGGCCTGTAGCACTTTGCCCTTGCTTACGGCTTGGCTAACGGGCTGCCCGCCCCCGGCGAAAAGCTGAATAGTGCCGGGCTGCTCGGCCCGCCGGCCGTTGGCATCCAACCGCGACAGTTGCCGGGGCGTGAGCGTAAACTGCACGATCTTCTTCTCCCCTGCCTGCAACGGCACGCGCTGGAAGCCTTGCAGCGCGTGCAGCGCCACGCGGCCTTTCGCCCCGGTATGGCGCACATACAGCTGCACTACTTCGTCGCCGGCGCGCTTGCCGGTGTTCTGCACCTCCACCGATACGGTTACAGGAGTACCGGTTTGAGCCGTGGAAGCCACTTTCAGATTGCGGTAGCCGAAAGTGGTGTAGCTCAGGCCATGTCCGAACGGGTAGAGCGGCGTGCCGCTGAAGTAGCGGTAGGTGCGGCCGGCCATATCGTAGTTCTCGAAGGGCGGCAGCTGGCTTTCCGACCTATAGAACGTGACGGGCAGGCGGCCGGCCGGGTTGTAGTCGCCGAAAAGCACATCAGCCAGGGCCGTACCGGTGGCTTGCCCGCCGTACCAGCTATTGACGATGGCCGGCAGGTTCTGGGCTTCCCAGGGGCAGCCAATGGCGCTGCCGGTCATCATCACGAACACCACAGGCTTGCCCGTGCCGTGCAGCACCTTGAGCAGCTCGGTCTGCACTTTGGGCAGGGCAATGCTGGTTCGGTCGCCGCCGCTGAAACCTTCCACGTTCACCTTCATTTCCTCGCCTTCGAGGCGGGGCGAGATGCCACCCACGAACACCACGGCATCGGCGTCTTTCACCTGGGCCCGGATGTTCTGCGCATTCATCGGCACTACCCGTGCGCCGGTGAACTTGAGAATGGTCCGGCGGTCAGTCTGGAAATATTCGAGCCGCAGGTCCAGCTGTTGGCCGGCTTCCACCTGCATCGTGTGCTGCTGGGTCGATACGCCCCGGCCTTTCCAGTTGTCGAGCACCAGCTTGTCGTTCACAAACAGGCGGTAGCCGTCGTCGCCGGTAATCTGAAACGCCATCTGCTCCGACTTCGCCGGGGTGAACGTGGTGCGGTAGCGGGCCGATACATTTTCGGCCAGCAGGCCCGGCACGATTTCCTGCTTCACATTGGCCAGATACCGGTCGAGGCCGGCTTCCTGCACAGTGGCCACGGGCTGGCCTTCCAGCTCTGTACCCTTGAAGTACTCAGCCTTGAAGCCTGGCTTGCCTTCGTAGGCCAGGTTTTTATTCAGGTCGAGCGTCTCGTACACGATGTTGCTGGCATAATCAACACCCTGGATATAGGTGACCTGCGTGCCGGGGCCCACCTTGGCCCGGATGCCTTCCAAGGGCGTCACGTTGTTGGTCGGGAAGCCGTTGTAGTTGCCGAGCTGGGCGGTTTCGTTGTCGGCATTAGGACCCAGCACCACGATTTTCTTCAGGTTTTTGCGCAGCGGCAGCGTGTTCTTCTCGTTCTTGAGCAGCACCACCGACTCCTGGGCCATGCGCAGAGCGTGGGCCTGGTGCGGGGCACTTTCCACCACGCTCATCGGAATCTGGGCGTATTTCACCTGCTCCACGGGGTCGAACATGCCCAGCTGGAAGCGGATTTTATACAGCCGCTTCACCGATACGTCGATCTGCTGTTCGGTAATCAACCCGCGCTGCACCGATTCCAGCAGCGAGTTGTAGGTGAACAGCTTGCCGGTGGCGCATTCGAGGTCGGTGCCGTGCATCACGGCGTTGGCCGCGGCGGTAGCGGCATCGGGGTCGGTTTTGTGGTGCTGCCAGAAGTCGTTGATACCATCGCAGTCGGAGGTGACATAGCCCTTGAACTTCCACTTATCGTAGAGAATCTCGTTCATCAGCTTGTCGCTGCCGCAGCAGGGCTGGCTGGCGTAGGCGTTGTAGGCGCACATCACGCTGGCCACTTTGGCATCTACAATCAGGTCCCGAAAAGCCGGCAGATACGTGTCCCAGAGGTCGTAGTCGCCAATCTGGGCGTTGAACTCGTGGCGCGAGGGCTCGGGCCCGCTGTGCACGGCAAAGTGCTTGGCGCAGGCCGTAATCTTGAGATACTTCGGGTCGTCGCCCTGAAAGCCCTTCACCAGGGCCGCCCCTAGCTGGCCGGTCAGGTAGGGGTCTTCGCCGTAGGTTTCCTGTCCTCTACCCCACCGTGGGTCGCGGAAGATGTTGATGTTGGGCGTCCAGAAAGTAAGCCCCTGGTAGATTCCCCGCTCGCCGCGCCGGGCGTACTCATGGTGCACGGCCCGGGCTTCGTCGGAGGTGATGGTAGCCATGCGCAGCATGGCGTCGGTATTGAAGGTGGCAGCCATGCCGATGGCCTGCGGAAATACCGTCGTTTTCATGCTGGTGCGGGCCACGCCGTGCAGGGCCTCGTTCCACCAGTTGTAAGCCGGAATGCCGAGCCGGTCGATGGCCGGCGAGGCGTTCAGCATCTGCGACACTTTTTCGGGTAGTGTGAGGCGGCTCACCAGGTCATCCACGCGCTGGTCGATGGGCAGGCTGGGGTTTCGGAAAGGCAGATCGGCCGGATTAACGGCGGTGGCGGCTTCGGGCACTGCGGCCGGGGCGGCGGCCGTTGCGCTCGGCTGGCGCTGGCTTGAGGCGCAGCCCAGCAGCGTAGCCAGCCCCAGGGTGAGAAAGGTATTCTTCATGCATTGGGTGAGTTGAGTGGTGGAGTGCGAGCAACGCGACCTTATTCTGCCTGAAACGACGAAGCCGGCAGCCCCTCCTTATTGGCCAGATTCGCGCCTTCGGGGTTGTCGGCCCAGGCGTAGCGCACGGCTACCGGCGTGGCTACCTGGTCGTGCCAGACAACCACTTTGTTGCCTTCAATGCGCGCCTGGGCCCACACGAATTTCTTGTCGGGGCCGGCAATGGCGAAGTAGCGTAGGGGCTTGCCGTCCTTGGAAATCAAGCCGCCGCCGGTGCTGGTAAAGCTGAGCGTGGCTTTATTGCCGGCCACTTTCATGCTCTGATACAGTGGCCCTGAGGCCACCACTTTCTTGTCGCCGTAGGCTACTTTCTGGGCGGCCAAAGCAAGGCGCTTGCCCACGTCTTCCTTGTTGAGCGGGTGAATGTCGTTCCACTCGCCCAGGTCCAGGGCCACGGCCATGCCGGTGTTGGGCACAACCAAGGTGCGGCGCTGACCTTCGCGCACGCCTGCCCAGTTGCTTTCCGAGGGCTGGTCTTTGGTCGCCATAAAGTTGGCCAGCTGCACATACAGGAAGGGTAGCTCCGGCTGCTGCCAGTGCTGGCGCCAATCGGCAATCAGGGCCGTGAGCAACGGCTGGTATTCCTCAGGCTTGGCGGTATTCGATTCGCCCTGGTACCAGAGCACGCCCTTGATGGCGTAGGGCAGCAGCGGTGCTATCATACCGTTATACAGGCCGCCGGGCTGGTTCTGAAAGGAAACGGAGCCGGGCGTGGGTGGCGTCGCAGCGCCCAGCTTGTACTGCCAGTCGCCGCGCAAATCCAGCGTTTCACCGCCCGCCACGAGCCGGTACTGCTTGTCGAGGGTGAAACCGCCGCGCCCACCGTTGTTGATGACGCGAATTACCAGCAGGTTGCGGCCGGGCTTGAGCAGCGTGGCGGGCAGCTCGTACTTGCGCGGCGGGTATTGGTAACCCGTGGTGCCCGCAAACTGCCCATTGATATACACCGAGTCACTATCGACGATGGTGCCCAGCTCCAGGCGGGCGGGCTTGCCCACCATGCTGGCCGGCACGTCTACTTCTTTGCGAAACCACACGACGCCGTTCACCGGGCCCAGGCCCTGGTTGGCCCAGTAGCCGGGAATTTTCATGGTTTTCCAATCCGTGGCGTTGTAGGCCGGGGCATACCAGGGCGTCGAGCCCTTGGCATGGCCCTGGTCTTGCTGCCGCAGATTGGTGTACCACGCCCGGGAGGCGGCCTGGCCCTGCGCAATCGTGCTGGCCACGTAGGTACTGTCCTTTACTTTCTCGGCGGCTTGCTGGTAGGTCGGGAAAGCCTTCAGAGCCTCGGCGCTCAGCCAGGCTTCGGCAGGCGAACCACCCACGGCCGACTTGATAATTCCGATGGGCACCCGGTATTTGTCGAAAAGCGCCTTGGCAAAAAAGTATCCTACCCCGCTAAAGGCCAGCACATTTTGGGGCGTAGTCGTTACCCACTTGCCGCCCGCTACATCCGCTTTCGGTCCGTTGAAGGCGTAGCGCAGATCCACATTGAACTGCCGGATCATAGGGTTGTTGGCCTGGGCCACGACCTCGGGGTACTTGTCGCGCAAGCGTGACATGGGCGTTTCCATGTTGGATTGGCCCGAGCACACCCACACGTCGCCGACCAATACATCCTTGATGGTAATGCGGTTGGTGCCCGCGACGGTCATTTCGTAGGGGCCGCCAGCTTTCAGGCTGGCCAGCTTGGTGCGCCACTGGCCGTCGGGCCCGGCGGTGGTGGCGGCGGTTTTGCCGGCCAGCGTCACGGTTACCTTCTCGCCGGGCGCGGCCCAGCCCCACACGGCTACGGGGGCATCACGCTGCAGAATCATTCCGTCGCTCACGAGCTTGGGCAGGCGCACCTGAGCTGTGGCTGGCTGCGCGGCGGCTATGGTCAGCAGCAACGAAACCTTTAACGTATTGTTTATCATGAGATTATTAAAGCCATTATATTGATTAGGCCGTTGTACAGTACCCCCTCATAAAATAAGCTGTGATTTCAGAGCGAAATCACAGCTTATTTCAACTGTTCTGACAACGGTTACCCTTACTGCCGGTAACCAGGGCTCTGCGTTGTCCTGCTGCCCGCACGGCCAGTTTCGCGCTGTACAATGGGCTGCAACGCGTAGGCCGCACCGGAACCGTAGTTGCTGGCTCCGTCGGTAGGCGACGCTGCAGAAGCTCCACAGACCGGCACGTACCAGTCGGCATTCGTTTCCTGACAATGCGTCAAAAAAAGGGGTAAAAAGAGTGGGTGCTCAGTTACGAGCACCCACTCTTTTTACCCCTTCTCCACTAGGCTACAGGTAGCCTGGGTTTTGATAAGCAGCTTTTTCCGATGCTGGCACATCCATCCGGTCAAGCTGAACCTGCGGAATAGGACGCAGGTAGTCAGTCGGCTTAATGGTACGCGTAACGGTTTGTGGTGTATGGTCTCCGTAGTTGATTCCGCCAATACGGTAGGTAGAAGCCAACTCATTCCATTTCTGGGTACGCACCAAGTCATACCAGCGGTAGCCCTCGGCATAGTACTCACGGGAGCGTTCTGCCAGGATGTAGTTGATATCGATTGTAGCCGGAGTGGCCGCAACCATGGCCGCGCTATTATCCTGCACCTTGGCCGTGTTGCCGTTCTGGTCGAAACGCCATTTACCGGCCCGGGCCCGAATAACGTTGATCAATTCTCTGGCACCCTGACCAGCTTTAGTAGTTGCTCCTTTTACAGCAGCTTCTGCCGCTACAAAGTACAGCTCCGAGAATTTGGCAATATTGAACGGACGCGTACTGGCAGCATTAGGCTGTCCTAATCCGGAGCCATTATCGGTCCGGTAAGGTCCAAGCTTCCAAAGGCCGGGGTACACAATTCTGCTTATGCCACGCGGCGAAATCACATAATCCGCTCTGTTAGGCAGCGTTCCTGCTCCTACATTGCTCGCACCGCCTCCGGTGGGGTACGTAATAGCAGTCGTAGGCTCTTCGTTCAGGAAAGTCAGGATTGGGGCACCTGGGCTAACGGGCAGATTGTTGGCATTGTACAAGGTTGCGTTAGCGATGCCGCCTTTGGGCCAGTTGCCACGGTAAACAGTGGTAAAGGTGCCGTCGTAACGAGAATCGTTCGTCTTGTCGGCAAAGGTGGTTTCCACGGCGCCAATGGTAGGCGCCATCCGGTTCCAGGGACGACCCAGCTGCTGAACTGCCTCCCGCTGAACCGACGAGACAGGATTAGATCCGTTCGCATTGGTGGCGCTTCTGATGTTGGTATAGTTCCAGGTCATCATCCAGCCGGCAAAGTTATCTGGGGCCCCGCCGTTACCAAAGGTCAGGCTGCCACCGTTGTACTGCTCGCTGGATTCGGTGTGGTCAGCAAACAGCAGCATTTCAGCATTGCGGTCATTCGTTGCCAGGTGTACATCGTAGTACGTTGGCTGCAAACGGAATGGGCCGGGGCTCTCAATACCAGCCATTGCCACATCATACGCCTGCTGATAATAATACTGGGCGGTACGACCGGCAGGGTCGGTTCTGGTAGTCGCTGGGTAGGTTGGAATACCGTTCGGGTTTTCCAGCCACCAGGCATAGGTCAGGTAGGCCTTGGCCAGATATAGGCGGGCCACCGTTTTGGTAGCACCACCTATCACCCGCGGAGTTGCCGGCAAGTCAGCAACTGCCTGCAGCAGATCAGGGAAAATTGCTTTGGTATAAACTTCGGGTACCGTATTGCGGACCGAGGTGCGGTAAGCATTGACGTTGAACTGCAGCTCTCCCGCCCCTAAATCCAACGGCACCCCGCCAAAGGTTTGGACCAGCATGAAATAATCGAAGCCGCGGAAAAACCGTGCTTCAGCAACCAGGGCTGGCGAAATACTTGGTACTGCGCTGGCATTCTTGATAATACCATTAGCCGTGTTGATGTTCGGGAAGGCAGCCGTCCACAATCTATCCGCCCGGCTGTTATTGGAGTTGAGCACCGCCCGGCCGGAGAAGTCCATGGCCAGAAAGTTCTCGTCGGCATCCCGGCCGTAGGTTACCTCATCGGTGCCGGTCAGCGTCGCGTTGTAGAAGTAAGCGTCCCCGTAGATGTAGCGCAGGTGAGCGTACATGGAGGTCAAGCCACCGTTCACGCCTCTTTCGGTCTGAAAGAATTCGGGCGTGTAAATACTCCGGGGTTCTTCGTCCAAAAGGTCGGTGCAGCCTGGCGCGGCCATTGATATTAGGGCCGCTCCGATAAAGAATTTTATGTTGAAGCTTTTCATTTTGCTCTTTATTAGAAGGTAAAGTTCAGGCCCACCAGGTAGGTGCGGGTTGCAGGCGAGTTAGTACCTATGGTCAACAGACGGGCCGGAACGCCGGTAGTTACAGCCACGTTCTGGTCGGCGTAAGAGTTGGTCTCAGGGTCCATGCCCGACTCTTTCTTGTAGGGAGAGAAGATTACAAATGGGTTCTGAGCCGTTGCGTAAACCCGTAGGCGGCTAATACCGGTGCTTTTCAGCCACGCGTTGTTATCGAAGTTATAGCCCAGCGAAATGGTGCGCACCTTCAGGTAGGAGGCATCGAAGTAACCCAGCGTGCTGGCGTACTTGGGATTGTCGCCGCTAGCGAGGCCACCTGGCTTGGGATATTTGGCACCCGTGTTTTCCGGCGTCCAGTAATCCACTTTCACGTTGCCCCGACGACCGTTCATCAGGTTAAGATAGCCCGATGCACCATACAGGGTGCTGTTGAGGATACCGCCATTCTGGAAAGCACCTACTACGCTGAAATCAAATCCTTTATACGCAACACGGGTATTGAAGCCACCCTGAAATTTCGGGGTCACGTCCAGCACCTGCCGGTCTTGTGGGCCAATGGCTCGGGAAGGGGTACCATCTGCCTTGTAATCGCCGGTGTACTTTACCTTAATCATACCCACGTTTCCGCCGGGCTCCAGGATGCTTCGGTATGGGTCACCTTCCTGCCACAGGCCTACTTTCTCGTAATCATAGATGACGTTGATCGGTTTGCCAACAAACCACCAGTTTCCTTCATCCCGCTGCTGCTCGCCGGCCAGCGACGTAATCTTGTTGCGGTTGGCGTACATGTTGACACCCACTTCCCAAGTCCAGCCATTGAGGTTCTCCAGAATCACGCCGTTCAAGGACAGTTCCACCCCTTTGTTCTGGGTAGATCCGATGTTGGCCGTGTAGCTCTCTACGCCTGAAGTGGCAGGCAATGGCAAGGGCAGCAGAACATCCTCGGTGTTGGTGAGGTAGTACTCAACGGTACCCGAAATACGGTTCTTCAGGACAGCGAAATCCAACCCGTAGTTCCAGGTTTTAGAGAATTCCCAACCTAAGTCAGCGTTCGGCAGCTGGCTTACGAACAGACCTGTCTGGTAACCGGTGGGGCCAAAGTTATAGAACCGGGTACTCAAACGGCCCAAGGTAGAATACGGAGTAATAGCCTGGTTTGACGTTATACCGTAACCAGCACGCAGCTTCAGCATGTTTATGGCAGAAATACCCTGCATAAACGACTCTTTGGCCACGTTCCAGCCTGCCGACACAGCCGGGTAGGTTTTCCATTTGTTCCCGGGGGCAAGTCTGGAGGAGCCATCTGCACGGACTGTAGCAGATAACAGATACCGGTCATCGTAGGAATACATCACCCGCCCCATGTAGGACAACAAACCGTATTTTTCATACCGCTGTTCATTATTACCAGTGGGTACGGTGATTTCGCCGGCGGCCAGTCCCAGGTTGTAGTATTGGAAGGCATCAGAAGGAATATCCCGGGCATTAACCTGCGACCGATTGAAGGTGTTATCTGAGGCAGAGTATAAGGCTATGGCATTTATGTTATGCTTCTCACCAAAGGTGCGGTCGTAGGACAGAATATTTTCAATAGTCCAGTCTCTGGTAACTGAGTTACTGACGGATGCTGTAGAAAGGGTAGTAGGGTTCACTGCGGTGATTCCCTGTCCGGTGTAAGAACCACCCTGGCCCTGCCGGTAGTTTACCCCCAGGTTGACCCGGTACTTCAGCCCCTCTACGCCCGGCATTTTAACTTCCGCGAATAGGGTATTGTAGGTGGCCATAGATCTGGTTTCACTTAACCATCTATCACTCAAGCTTTCTACTACGTCGCGGGTATACACCCATTGCTCATCCAACGGCATTCTGATGGTTCTTTTCAGGCTACCATCAGGATTGTAAGGATTGGCGATTGGCGACGAGTTCAGGACACCATATATACCCACGTTAGAGCCCTCCGACAGGCTATAGGTATTGTTGGTAGTGAAACCCAACCGGATGTATTTACCAACTCCCTGGTCAAGCGTTCCACGGACGGAATAACGGGTGTATTGCTGGGTAGGAATTACCCCTTCTTCCTTGTAATAACCCGCGTTGAAGTTGTAACGCCCGTTCTCAGTGCCACCGGAAACACCCAGGTTGTGGTTGGATTGAATACCGGTTTTATACAACAGATCCTGCCAATCGGTATCTACATCATCGGCTTCATCCAAGCCATTCTTATACAGGCCGGCGGCTTTGCGAAGCGCAACAAACTCAGGCCCATTCATCATGGGGTATTTGGCGAAAAGGGTTTTTGCGCCAACGAAGCTGTCGTAGGTTATCTGCGGTTTCTGCCCTTTTTTACCGGTTTTGGTGGTTATCAGGACAACACCGTTCGCCCCACGTGAGCCATAAATAGCCGTGGCCGACGCATCTTTCAGGATATCCACACTCTGGATATCGTTGGGGTTGATGTCGCCGATTGAACCCGGGAAAGGAATACCATCCAATACCACTAATGGATCATTGCTGGCACCAAGTGAGCGGGTACCGCGTATCCGAATTTGGGTGGTAGCACCAGGCTGGGAGGAGGACTGCGCAAACTCTACACCGGGCAAACGGCCTTGCAAGGCCTGGGTGATGTTAGCAGCGGGTACTTCGCGCAAGGTCTCTCCACTGACCGAGGCCACCGAACCCGTTACCGCTTCCGCTCGCTGCGTGCCGTAGCCAACTACGACTACCTCGCTCAGGGCTTTGATATCGGAAGCCAGCGTGACGTTCAGGGTAGTACCCGTCACCTCAATTTCTTTGCTGACGTAGCCTACGGCACTCATTACCAGCGTGCTACCCAGGGGTGCCGTCAGCACGAAGGAGCCGTCGGCATTAGACGAGACGCCGTTGGTGGTACCTTTCTGCAGCACCGTCACGCCGGGCAGCGTTTCGCCGTTGTCGGAGCTGGTAATCTTGCCCGAAATGGTTTGCGGAGTGGCTTGGGCCCAGGCCTTGGAAGGCAGCAGCACCGCACCAGCCAGCGGTAGCCCGGAGGCCACAAACAGCGGCCAACTCAGGCAGAAGGCCGTTTTGCGTATGGGTTGATACATAGGAGTGTGGGAATTTTAAGGTGTTTTTGAAATTTCTTGAAATTAGAAGCCAATCGAGTTGCCGCCATCGACGGGCAGCGAGACGCCGGTGATGTAGCGGGCGGCATCAGAGGCCAGGAACACGGCAGCGTTGCCGATGTCGTCGGGCTGGCCAAACTTGCCCATAGGCGTGCGCCGCATGGCCCGGTCGCGGCGGTCGGGGTCGTTGTTCATGGCCTTGCGGCTCATCTCAGTTTCGATAAAGCCCGGGGCAATGGCATTCACGCGCACATTGTCGCCGGAAAACTCGGAGGCCAGTACTTTCACCATGCCTTCCACCGCCGACTTGGACGCGGCGTAAGCCACTACCCTATCGATACCGTAGTAGGCGGCCATCGACGAAATCATCAAAATTACGCCCCGCTGCCGCTCCACCATGCGGCGGGCGCAGGCGCGGGTTAGGGAGAACACCGAGTTCAGGTTGGTGTGCAGGATGTTGTTGAATTCTTCGTCGGTTACCTGCAGGGCGGGTTTTTTGAGGTTGATACCGGCATTGTTCACCACCACGTCCAGAGGGCCGTGGGTGGCTTCGAGCTGCTCGACCATGTCCTCAATGGAGGCCAGGTCGCAAATGTCGTTCACGATGTACTGAGCCGATTCGCCTAGGGCTTCCACAGCTTCCTTCAGTACTTCTTCGCGGCGGCCGGTGATGATGACGTGGGCGCCGGCGTGGGTCATGCTCTGGGCAATGGCCAAACCGATACCACTACCGCCGCCGGTAATCAAAGCCAGACGCCCTTCCAGGGAAAAGCTGTTCTGGTGCGTAATACTGCTGGTATGAACGGCGTGACCGTTCACGTACGGCAAAGTTTTCATGACAATAAAATTTTGAAATTCAGGTCGTTACCGAAGCTGGTAGATCATTACCAGTCGTTTGATGTCGTCGAGGGTGCGTTCGGGTGGGCTGAACGGTGCGGGTATCGGTTGCTTGGCGAAGGTCTGGAAGTACAGCACGCAGGCGTCGCGCCACCAGAGTGCCTCCTTGCGCTGGGTTTGCAGGCGGCCCGTTACATCGGCGTGGATTTCGGGGTCAATCTGGGGCTTTACCGCGGCCCACTGCTGCTGCATCCAGGTCACGGAGTCGGCGCCGGTGTAGTAGCGGGTGCAGAGCTCGTTCCAGAGGGTGCGGCCGGTACTCAGCGGCTGGGTCCAGGGCACGTGGTGAAACCAGAGCAGGTAGTCGGGCGGGCAGGTTTTGGGGTCGTTCCAGAGCTGCTGCACTTCGGGCCGGTAGAGGCCCAGCGCGTTGCTGCCCTTGGCGGTGCGGTCGAAGCCCAGGCCCACGGCATCGGCTTTGTGGTAGTACACCGACGTCCAGTCGGGCCGGGCGCTGCTGGCCAGCCAGGGCTCAGGGCCGAAGTGGATGCTTTGGCCCATGATGTGGTGCAGGCCCAGCGGCATCGTGTAGCGCGTGTAGATGCCGTGCGACTTCACCATCACGTCGGCAATGGTGCGCACGGCCGACGCGTCAGTGGTCAGGCTCATGCGTGTCCACTCTTCCGCAATGGATTGCGACGTCAGGGTGTGGTCCCAAGCCAAGCGGCCGAAGGCGTACCAGTTGGCCTGACCCATGGGGTGGCCGGTCCAGTTGCGGTCCGAGCCGATGTTGGCCACACCAGCAATGCCACTAATGGGGTGGTTATCTACCGAGCTGTCAATTACTTTAGCCACCGTCGAGCCTTTGCCTTTGGCGTAGGTATCGGCGTCGAGGGTTTCCTTAAACATGGGCGCCAGGTACACCATATGGGTAGCAAAGCCCAGATATTCCTGCGTGAGCTGCACTTCCAGCACCAGCGGGGTGCGGGGCATGGCGCCGAAGAGCGGGTGAAACGGCTCCCGAGCCTGAAAGTCAATCGGCCCGTTCTTGACCTGCACCAGGGTTTTGGGCTTGAAGCGACCATCAAGGGGCTTGAATTCCTGGTAGGCTTCCTTGAACCGGTCCCCGTCGGAGTTGGCTTTGTAGACAAAGGCGCGCCACATCACAATACCGTCGTGACTGCCCAGGGCGTCGGCCAGCATATTGGCGCCATCGGCATGGTCGCGGCCGTAATCCTGGGGGCCGGGCTCCCCTTCCGAGTTGGCCTTCACCAGAAAGCCGCCGAAGTCGGGAATAGCTTGGTAAATCTCGTCGGTGCGGGCCGTCCACCACTGCTTTACCTTGGGGTCGAGCGGGTCGGAAGTTGTGAGGCCGCCGATGACTTTGGGCGCGGCCCAGAGCACCGACATATACACCCGGATGCCGTAGGGCCGCATCACGGAGGCCAGCGCGGCTACTTTTCCGATGTATTCGGGCGTGAGGTAGCGGGCACTGGCATTCACGTTGTTTATCACCACGCCGTTGATGCCGATAGAGGCATTGGCGCGGGCGTAGTCTTGGTAGCGGGGGTCGAGGCGCTCGGGCAGTTCATACCATTTCCAGATGCTGGAGCCCGCGTAGCCGCGCTCCACGGTGCCGTTGGGGTTGTCCCAGTGGTTGAGCAGGCGATACTGAATTCGGGGGCTGCTGCTCAGGTCGATGTTTTTGAGCGGCTGGCGGGTCTGGATCTGGCGTAGCAGGGCAAACGCGCCGTACAACACCCCTGACTCTGAGCTGCCTGTAATTACCACGTTGCCATTTTGCGCGGCAATGCGGTAGCCATCCTTGGCCAGAGGCTTACCGGAAACGTTTGCGGTAGCATCTACAACAAAAAGGACCCCGCCTTTTCTCTTTTCGGCGCCGGCTAGTACTGGTACTCTCTGGCCCAGCAGCCCCTGCAGGCCTTGCTGCAGCTCTTCGGCCGCCGTTTTCAGAATGGGAGAGTTGCCCGTCCCGGCAATAAAGCCAGTAGCTTTCTGGTAGTCTTTGCGCAGACCGTTGTCGGCCATCAGGTCATATTTCAGCCACAGCCGATATCCGTCGTCGGCCACACTCGGGTGAGCGGCAGCGCAGCAGAACAGAAACAGCAAGAGGTGGCGGAGAAACATGGGCGGGGTGGGAAAGGCGGAAAGCGAAATGGGAGGCTAGCGACTGGCCAGCAAAACCTCGGAAGTGAGGCGGGCGGCTACGTGCGCTTCGGCGGCCAGGGCGTGGCGGATGCCATGCTCCAGGCCCCGCAGCTCGGCTAGCCCGCGTAGGCGGCCGATGGCGGAGTAGCCGGGGTAGGTTTTCTTTTTCAGGTCGTCGAGCATCTGGTGGCCGTGGTCGGGGCGCATGGGCAAGGATGCATTACCTTCCCCGGTGCGGGCCCGGCGCTGCTCTTCCAGCACTAATTCCCGCACGACGCTGTACATATCCACGTCGCCGGTCAGATGGTCGGCTTCGTGGAAGTTGCGCGGGTTTTCTTCGCGCTTGGTAGCCCGCAGGTGCACAAAGTGGATGCGGGAGCCAAAGCGGCGCACCACCCCGGCCAAGTCGTTGTCGGGGCGCACGCCCAAGGAGCCGGTGCAAAACGTGAGGCCATTGGCCGGTGCGTCGTAAGCGGCCAGCAGCTGGGCCAGGTCGGCCTCGGTGCTAACTACCCGGGGCAAGCCCAGCAGCGGATACGGCGGGTCGTCGGGGTGAATGCAGAGGTTGATGCCAACTTCCTGGGCCACGGGGCCTACTTCCTGAATGAAGTAGTAAAGGTTAGCGCGCAACGCCTTGCTGTCGATGGTGGCGTACTCATCGAGCAGAGCCTGGAAGCCGGCCAGCTCAAACGCCTCTTCCGAACCGGGCAGCCCCAGCAACACGGTGTTGGTCAGCTCGGCTATCTGCTCGGCGCTCATTAGGGCAAACTGCGCACGGGCGGCTTGCGCTACTTCCGGCTCGTAGTCGGCTTCGGCGCCGGGGCGCTTCAGAATGCAGAGGTCGAACAGAGCAAAGTCCTGCCAGACGAAGCGCAGGGCCAACGAGCCATCGGGCAGCTCGTAGCTCAGGTTGGTGCGCGACCAGTCGAGCACGGGCATGAAGTTGTAGCACACGGTGCGAATACCGCAGGCGGCCAAGTTGCGCAACGACTCCTTATAGTTATCAATGTAAGCCGCCCGCGTGGGTCGGCCTTTTTTGATGTCTTCGTGCACAGGCAGGCTCTCAACCACGGCCCAGTGCAGGGGCGAGTAGCGCGTGTTATCGGCTTCAATCAGCTCCTGGCGGCGGCGAATTTCCTCAACGGGCCATACTGCCCCGACCGGCAGCTGATGCAAAGCAGTTACCACACCGGCGCATCCTGCCTGACGAATATCGAAAAGCGAAACCGGGTCGTGGGGGCCGAACCAGCGCATGGTGTGAAGCATAGCAGAGCAGAACAAAAAATACAATTTTCAGTATACTCCTCGGCTGGTGCGGCCATTGAGCAATACAAGCCGGAAATAGCTATCGGTGCGTATCCGGTCCTTAAAGATAAGGTAGGTAGACCTATCAAAAACAAGTCAAAAACCGCCATAACTAACTGATTTCGAAATAAAAATACCGAAAACGTTTCCGGAAACGTTTGTGATAGGTATCTTTGCTCTGGCATAGCACGAAAAATATTTAGTACATTATCTTCGAATAATGAAACGGTAAGCCACCCGCTCTGCTACCCTCCCACCCGGCTTATTGTTAAAAAATACTATTCACCATGATAAAGTGCGTTAAATGCAAGCTGGCTGACGATGTCATGAAAGCCGGCTTCATCCGGGGCCGGCAGCGGTTCTTCTGCAAAGCCTGCGACTACCACTTCACGGAAGAAAAATCGGCAGCAGTGCCTGAGCGCCGCCGCCACCAAACCACCATCAGCGACGTAGCCAAGGCCCTAGGCGTGGCCTCCTCCACCGTTTCACGCGCGCTGAATGGACACAGCGACATCAGCCCCAACACGCGCCAGGCCATTCTGGAAGTGGCCCGCCAGCTCGATTACCAGCCCAATCTGCTGGCCCAAAGCCTGAAAAGCAGTGAGACCTATACCATCGGGGTGCTGATTCCGGACATTGAGCGCCCCTTTTTCGCCACCGCCGTTAGTGGCATTCAGCAGGTAGCAGCCGAATCGGGCTACCGTGTGATGATCTGCCAGTCGAAGGAATCGTATCAGACGGAGGTGAGCAACGTGCAGGCCCTGATTGCCAGCCGCGTCGATGGCCTGCTGATCTGCCACTCCCGCGAAACCGAGAACTTCGACCACGTGCGCGCCGATGCTTGCCGCGGAATTCCGGTGGTACATTTTGACCGGGTGTGCAACGAGGTGAACAGCGCCCAGGTGATGCTCGACGACTGGGGCGGTGCCTTCGCCGTAACCGAGCACCTGATTCTGGAAGGCTGTCAGCGCATTGCCATCCTGGCTGGCCCCGATGCGCTGCTCATTAGCAAGCAGCGCATTGGCGGCTACCTCAACGCGCTGCACCACTACGGCATCGAGCCCATGGAAGAGCTGCGCATCAACACCGACTTCCGCTCCGAGTCGGCAGTGGCGGCCCTGGACCAGTGGCTGGCGCTGGTCGAGCCACCCGACGCCATCTTCGCGGTGAACTACACCAACGCCCTGGATGTAATTCAGGCCTTGAAGCAGCGCGGCATCCGCATTCCGGAAGACATTGCCGTGGTTGGCTACGGCGACGAGTTTCTGGCCTCCATGATCGAGCCGGCCCTGACGACCGTAGACCTGCACCCCTACCGCATCGGCCAGCAAGCCGCTCGTCTGTTTCTGGACCAGGTACGGCTCAAGGAAAACTTCAAACCCCGCACCTACGTGCTGTCCGGCGATTTGGTGATTCGGCAATCATCCCTGAAAGGCAAAGGTCCGCTGTTCCGGCTGAGCATCTAGCAACAGTTCAACCCGATTAAGGACACGCGTGCTTATGCCATAAGCAAAGCGGCCGCCTCCTTCCGGGGCGGCCGTTTTTTATGAGGTATAGTCAGCGCCACTTTCCGCTGCCTATTGCAGCTGCCAGGTGAAGCGCAGGCCCGGGGCGCCGGCCAGGCTGCCGGTGGGCGTGTAGCCGGTTTGCCAGGTAGGCGAAAAGCCCATGCCTTTGGGCAGGCGCGGCTGACGGCCCCAGCGGTTGCGGTGAGTGAGGTAGCCCAGGTGGGCCGAGAGAATACCGAAGCCGGCACCGGCTATTACGTCGCTCTGCCAGTGCTTGGTATTCATCATGCGCAGGGCAGCTACGCTGGTCGCAATGGCGTAGGCCCCCACGCCGTACCACTGGCTTTGGTCGCGAAACTCGGTGTGCACAATGCTGGCAGCCAGAAAAGCCTGAGCCGTGTGGCCCGAGGGAAAAGACAGCTTGTCGGACTTGTCGGGCCGTTCCGACTGTACTAAGTGCTTCACCGCGAAAGTACTGGTCAGCATAATGGCCTCACTTTTCAGCACGACCAGCAGCAGGTTCAGCCGGTCGCTCCGCGACTCGACGCCGGCCAGCGCCACAAGCCCCAGTTCGGCGTAGGGCGCCAGGATCAGCAGGTCGTCGAGGCGGGTGCGGTAGCCGGGAAACAGCTTGTGAATATCCCGGTTGGCCTGCTCGTTGGTATAAAATCCCCCGTTGTTGGCATGAATGGCGCCATAGGTGATAAGCAGGGCCGGTACGGCCGTGGCTTTCACCAGTTTGCTCTTGTACCAGGGCTGCTTGGCTTGCCCCGACACACCCGCCGGGTTTTCATACTTCCGAGTCGTATCGGTGGGCGCGGGTGAGGTGGGCGGGGTCACCTGGGCAAGGACCGGTCCAAAGGAAGTCGTCCACAGAACCAGAGTGGCAATAGTGCGGGCAAAGGAAATAGGCATACAGCTGAAAAGAACGAGAAGACTGAACAACAAAGGACGCAACCTGGAGGCAAGGCAGATGAAGTTCGCCGGGTTACGGTAAAAAACGCGGCAGACTATCTGCCATCCGCACGCGCCGGCTCAGCTCGTGAACAACGACCGGGCATCAAATCGTCGCATGCCGGTGCCGAAAAAATACCGCCCCAGCGCAAGGGCCGGTTTGGGCTCGTGCCTACGTGAAGTCAACTTCATAGGGTTGCCTGCGTTGAAAGAATACTGTCTGTCCCGCCTTTTCGCTCTTTGCTATGAAAAACCTACCTGCCTGTGTAGTAGCCAGTTTTCTGGTTGTCAGTATCGCCGCTACTCCCGCTGAAGCGCCGCCGGCCGCTTATGATCTGGAGCAGCCCAGCGCCACCTATACGCTACCCAAGGAGCTGCAGGAAATATCGGGTATTGCACTGCTGGCGGGGCAGCGCCTGGGGTGCGTGGAAGATCAGACGGGCAGCATCTACATCTACAACGCGGCCACCAAACAGGTGGAATCGACGCTGAAATTTGGCAAGCAGGGCGACTACGAGGACCTGGCCCGCCTGAAAGACGCCTGGCTGGTGCTGCGCGCCGACGGGATGCTGTTCAAGTACACGGATAAGGGCACGACCACCTCCTACGCCACCGGGCTGACGGCCGCCAACGACCCCGAGGGCCTGGCCTACGACCCGCGCACCGGAACCTTGCTGGTGGCCTGCAAGGGTGTGGCCGGCGTGGGCCAGCCCGACCAGAAACGGGCCCTCTACCGCCTCGACCCCAAAACCTACCAGGCCAGTTCCAAACCCGCCTTCGTGCTGGATGTGGCTGACATTATTGCCCTGGACCGCCGCCAGGGCCAGGGTAATACCATCAACCGGTTTGCACCCTCGGCCGTGGCTATTCACCCGCTTACCCACCATGTATTCGTGCTGGCCGCCAGCGGCAATGCCCTAGTGGAGCTGGATGCCCAGGGCAGCCTGCTGGCCGTGCAGAAGCTGCCGCGCAAGCGTTTCCCCCAGCCTGAGGGCCTGGCCTTCACACCCAGCGGCGACCTGTACATTGCCAGTGAAATGGGCGACAATGGCCAAGCGGGCCAGATTCAGTTTTTCCGCTCCTCACCCGTGGCCGTGAATAAATAATGCGCCCGTTGACATTCAACACAGAGGGCGTGCTCCGCGGGGGGGCACGCCCTCTGTGTTGAATGTCAAGGATGGTCAGCTAGACCTCAGTTAGCCGCCGTGCCTTCTACCAGCCGAAACGACGCCTCCTGGGTGTCGCGGGAATTGGGGCCGATGAACACCTGAAAGTCGCCGGGCTCAGCTACCCACTGCAAGTCGTTGTTGTAGAACTTAAGGTCTTCGGTTGTCAGGCGGAAAGTGAGCGTGCGGCTTTCTCCCTTCTTAAGTAGCACTTTCTGGAAGCTTTTCAGCTCCCGCACTGGCCGCGTTACCGAGCCTACCACGTCGCGCAGGTACAACTGTGCTACTTCCTCGCCATCGTAATTGCCCGTATTTTTCACCGTCACGCTTACTTCCAGCACGCCGCTGGCGCTGAGCGTAGACGTGTTCAGCGTAGGCTTGGAGTAGGAAAACGTGGTGTAGCTCAGGCCAAACCCAAACGGGTAAAGCGGCTCGTTGCTCACGTCGAGGTAGCGAGACTTGTACTTGGTCAGCCGCTCCTTGGGGTCAGCGGCGTCGAAGGGCCGGCCGGTGGCTTTGTGGTTGTAGTAGAGCGGTACCTGCCCCACTGACTGCGGGAAGGTAGCCGTGAGCTTGCCCGAGGGATTGTAGGCGCCAAAGAGCACGTCGGCAATGGCATTGCCGCCCTGGCTGCCCGCAAACCAGGTTTCCAGGATAGCATCGGCGTTCTGCTGCTCCCAGCTCAGGGTGAGGGGCCGCCCGTTCATGAGCACGACCACCAGCGGCTTGCCGGTCTTCTTCAGGGCTTTCAGTAGCTCCAGCTGCTGACCGGGCAGGCCCAGGTCGGCGCGGCTGGCGGCTTCCCCGGTCATACCCTGCGACTCGCCCACCACGGCCACTACCACGTCGGCACCTTGGGCCACGCGCACAGCTTCCTGAATCATTTCCTCCGACGAGCGTTTGTCGGGCACAATGTCGCCGCTATACGCATTCAGGCGCTCCACGAGCTGGGCGTCGTCGGTGATGTTAGCACCCTGGGCCGTTACGATTTTCACTCCGCTGCCCGCTACGTTGCGCACTCCTTGTTCTACCGAAACAGCCTGCTTCCAGTCGCCGGCCCCACTCCAGCTCCCGATCAGGTCGCGCTGCCGGCTGGCTAGTGGGCCGACCAAGGCAATGGTACCAGCCTTTTTCAGGGGCAGGACGTTGTTATCGTTTTTGAGCAGGACAAAGCTTTTGCAGGCAATGGCGCGGGCGTCGTCCAGAAACTCCTTTTTCATCATCGTGGCCTTGGCGCGCTTCTCGCTCACGCCGCGGTAGGGGTCCTGAAACAAGCCCAGCTTGTACTTGCCTTCCAGAATGCGGCGGCAGGCCAGGTCGATAGTTTCCTGCTTCACGGTGCCGTCCTTCAGGTTTTGGGCCAGGTTTTTCAGGAATATCTCCCCCACCATGTCCTGGTCGGCGCCGGCATTCAGAGCCATGGCCGACACCTGGGCATCGTTGCCCACGCCGTGGGCTACCATTTCGTTGATGGCCGTGTAGTCGGTGGCCACGAAGCCTTTAAAGCCCCACTGCCCGCGCAGCAAGTCGGTTAGCAGCCACTTGTTGCCGGTGGCCGGCGTGCCGTTGATGTCATTAAACGAGCTCATCACCGAACCCACGCCGGCCTCGATGGCCGCCTTGTAGGGCGGCAGATACTCGTTGTACATGCGCGGCAGGCTCATGTCGGTGGTGTTGTAGTCGCGGCCGGCTTCGGCGGCGCCGTACAGGGCAAAATGCTTGAGGCAGGCCATGACGGTGTTGTTCTTGCTCAGGTCGGTGCCCTGGTAGCCGCGCACCATGGCGCGGGCAATCTGGCTGCCCAGGTAAGGATCTTCGCCCCCACCTTCGGCCACGCGGCCCCAACGCGGGTCGCGGGCAATATCGACCATGGGCGAAAACACCCAGTGCAGCCCGTCGGCCGCCGACTCTTCGGCCGCAATCCGGGCGCTGCGCTCCACGGCTGCCATGTCCCAGGTAGCCGACAGCCCCAGCGGAATCGGGAAAATCGTGCGGTGCCCGTGGATAACGTCGTAGCCGAAGATGAGCGGAATATGCAGGCGCGACTCCTTCAGGGCCATGTCCTGGAGCTTGCGCGCGGCCACCGGCGTGTAGGTATTGAACACGCCACCGACCAAACCCTTGCGGATATTGGCATCCACGTCCTTGCTGACGACCGGGCCGGTCACGTCGAAGCCGACAGTAATCAGGTTGAGCTGGCCGATTTTCTCCTCTAAGGTCATCTTGCGCATCAGCTCATCGATGAAGCGCTGCATTTTGGGGTCGTTGGCGGCGGTGGTCGGTGCAGCAGGCCCGGCGGGCCCGGACGTTTTTTGAGCAGGCAGCGACGGGCTCAGCAGCAGGCCCAGAGCCAGGAGCCCGACCGCGCGGAAGGTGCGTTTCATAAGCAGAGAATTAAGAAGGGTGAAGCGTACTACGGTATACCTACCTGCGCACAAGTCAACACGATTTCAGCGGCGGGCTTTGTTGTCATCTAACCGCTGCCCCTAGTGTGGTGCCAAGACCACGGGAGCAGCATACCCGGACCGTCGGGAAGACGGGGTGGTCGATTTCAGGTCAGAAGCAGGTAGGAAGTCGGAAGTAACAGAGGCACGACTACGCGGGCAGCTACCTTCCCCGGACCTATGGTCGGGGGTGCGCCGTAAGCGTCAGTATAGGCCGGCGCTAGTGGCTGGCGGTTAATGCTGTCTATTGGGCGAAAAATGGCGCGGGACGGCAGGCGCGGGACCTGGCAATTGCCGGGGCGGCCTCGAAGCGAAACCATTTTTTAAGAAGAAACCAGTCGGCAAACGCTGGTTTCTTTCCTGAAGAAAGCAGAATCCTTGGGCTCAGGCAAGCCTCACATCTGCTCGTTGGCGACGCACCAGGGCTGCCTGCTGGCTATCAATGTTTTCTAGTTTCCCGCGGGACAAAGACACAGTGTAGTCGCCTACTTAAGGCCGGGCAGTTTCCGCTTTTTTCTGAAATAGCAACAACCAGCAGAACTTCCCGCTCAGTTCATTGCCGGTGGGCCGCGCACTACAGCTACAGCACTCATGCCCGTATGCACCCGAGGCAGTAAACGGCGGCGGCAACCTAGAATAGCCAGGCCTGCCAACAATATAAAGGGGTATTAAAGCGACGTAACGACTTGCTGCCATCAGCCCGGGTGGTAACGAAACCAGGGCTAAAACCCCAATCGGAAGCCACGAATTTATCCTGGAACCAGCGGGCTGTTTTTATATATAAAAAACAGCTATACGAAGCTCTCAACAGCCTTTTCTACGTGTTATGTAAGCGTATAACCGTTGCTTGCCCAACGGAGCCGCTGCGACTGACAGCGCTAGAGCTTATAGGGGCGGGCAACCAGCGGCCACCCCCGGCTTTTTCGGAACCGCACCTTCGCTTCAGCGCATCAAAATTTGTGGTAGCGCTGCCCCGGCCAGCAAGTATCACAAGCGTCAAGCAAAGAATTTCAAAAGCCAGGCAAGAGCCTGGACTGAAAAGAAACGAGTTGAAACCAAGCCGCCACAATGAGGCGCAGAAACCAAAAAACCCGCCCTACAATGCTGTAAGGCGGGTTTAAAGTGGAGCTGCAGGGAGTTGCCTATTTGCCATAGCTTGGCACGACACGGTAGAAAGCGCCCGTAAACGGCATCTGATTTACCATTACGTCACAGGTCTTACTATCTGCTTGCTCTGATGTACCAAGAAAAGTATTGGCAGAAATCGGAGTTGCCAATACTTCTGCCCACGCCCGCAGGAACAGCGGGCCGTAGCGCTCGATGCGGTCATAGCCGTAGACGCTGGCCCCAGCCAAGTGGCCCAGGGCAACCTCCTTTAAATTCTGGTCACCATTGCTCCCCCAGAGCACCAGGTCGGCCCCGGTGTGGCGGGGGGTGTGGGTCGTCACCACCTGCCAGAGCGGCAATACTTCCTCCAGGGGCTGGCCCTGGTGGTAGCGCACTCGAACGAAGCCCCGCTCCAGGCCGGCTGCCCGGGCCATTTCCTTCAGGTACATGTTGCGCTTCTGCTGGGTCACGTTGGGCACCTTACCCTCCCACCGTTGCCAGATAGCCACGGCCGCCGGCGGCACCGGTAATCGGACCTCTTCCCCGGTCTTCTTCTGGTAGAACTCCAGCACGTGCAGGCGGCCGAAGCCCACGAGTTCCTGCTCGGTGATGTGGTGGGGCTTGATGCGGCGTAGGTCAGAATCCCGGAGCAGCAGCAGCGTCTGGAAGAGCATCCGCTCCCGCTCCCGTTCCAGGTAGGGCGTGCTGCTCAGGTCGACGCTGAGCACCGCCTGCAGTTCTTCGCGCCGTAGGGAAACCGCGCGGCCATAGCGTACTTTGATTTTCAGCCATACCGGTACCGGCCGCTCGGCCAGGCGGTGGCAGATGCGCAGGAACTTTACGTGGTGGGAAATAGTCCCGTCGCTGAGGCCTGCCTCGTAGAGCATGCTCAGGTAGTCCATGAATATCGGGCGGGTCAGCTGCTCCAGTGTCAGGCCGGGCTGGAATGATTCGAGGCGGGCAACTACCTGGGTATAGCGCCGGGCAGCGTCGAGACTCTGATTGGGATGCTCCCGTTTCCAAACCTCGTACAAGGCTTGCAGCGGGGTGCAGGCGGGCGCCGCTGTTGCCTCGGGCTTGGCTGCTTGTTTCCGACCAGCAGCCAGGGCCACCGCGGATTTGAGCTGGTCGGGTGTCACAAGCGCATCCGTTGCTGAGGCCAGCTTGAACACACCACTGATGGCTGCTAGTACCGCGTCAAGCTTATCGTTCTTTTCGCCAGCGAGCAGATCCTTGCCAGATACGGTAAGCTTCTTGTTTGGCTGTAGGTGTGCCGGCAGACACTTAACGCCAGTAGCCACGAGCAACTGCTGATTGTTCCAGGTAATATCAAAGAAGATTTGACACTGCCCCTTCTTATCTGGCCGGTCGGTGCGTTGGCGAATCGACAGGTTCACGAGAATTACTTGTAGCGTGAATTATCGAAAGGGTTTTGGGAGAATATTACTTCGCCCCCGCCAGCTGGCCGTACCAACTGCGCAACTACTTTTTGCTGCATTTGCTTTCCCCCATACAGCCCAGATACAGGGGGCGCACTCATAGTCGTATCCAGCACGTGCACCATTACGGACTGCTCAGGCCCCGCAACTCCATCAGCATACCATTGCATAGAATCTTGCAAAGCTCCCCACTCACCGTGGAAGTTGACAACCTGCAGGTAGAGGTGGTTTGGCTTCTGAGTTTGAGGAATCAAACGAAATGACGAATCTGGTCCGCCACAGCTTATTAGGAGCAGAAGCGGAAGTGCATACTTTTTCATAAGACTGGTTGATTTAATCCTCGGAGGGCATATAAGCAGCTTCCCCGACCTTCCACATGCAGTTAATATCCCCGAGCGTTATTTCCATTTGCTCATTGGTAGCATCACTGCTTAAGGTGATGGTACCTTCCTTATTACCCACAATGCGCTTAATCAGAAACATGTGGTTGCGCAAGGATAGTCCATGTACACCAGTGGCATATTGCCAATTACCATCTGAGACGGGGCGTGCCACGTGGCAACTCTGATCCGGGTAGCGTGGGGCCATGCTGTTTCCCCGTACCTCGATAACGACAGCGTTATCATAGTCCAGGCCTGGCCGCTTTAAAACGGGGACGAAGCGAAACTCTTCGTAGTTGGGGTCCCGACAATTCTCGGCAAAGGTGCCGAAAGCCGTGTATGGGATGAATGGTAGGTTCACGTATTCCATAAAAGGTAAACTACCCAGGATGCGGCCCCCTTCCCCGCCAGTGGCGAGTGGTTGCACTTCTATATTAGCACCGGTGGGTTTAGGTGGAGTTGTGTCGCCACGCTCGATAAACTCAATTGTGGTCTTGTAAACTTTCGCCAGTGCTTTGAGCACAGGCATTTTTATTTGGATGTCCTTATCCGCTTCGTAAGCACCAATACGGGGGTAGCTTATTTTCACGCCTAGCTTATTGATATTGTCTGCTACCTCTCGCTGTGACATCCCGCTCTGGCGGCGAAGCTCGGCAAGGCGAGTGGCTTGGTTCGATTTGGTTTGTGAGAGCGCAGCAGACATGATTTTGAGCAAGGAATCCTTTACAAAACAACTCCATACAAAGCATATGGTAAAAATATTTTACATATTGGTATACTGTGGTAAGTTATGTTACGTATATTTGTTATGAAGAACATACCATAGCGCCATGCGACAGAAAGCAACCAAGTCTACTTACAGCGTCCAAGCTGAGGTATCTCAAGATGCCCGAACAGCCTTGGTAAAAGAGCAAGCTCGTAGGCAAGCAGCCACAGGCCAGCGAGTGCGAATCGTTGATATTGCCGCCGAGTGGATAGAAGAAAAAGCCAAAAAAGGCTGAGGCTTTTTTTTGCCCTGTCTGCATCGTTTTGTTAAGCTTTTTCTCATTCCAACAAGCCATTTCACCACATTTCTTACCATTTAAATCATGGAGTTAGTAATAAACAATACAGGCGTAGGCCTAAACCTGACTGCCCCCCAAGAGAAGTTCATTCTGGGAATGGCTGCTGCTGCTCAAGCTTCTGAGGAAGCCAAATTCAGAATGTTGGCGCGCCGTTACGTTTTGAGCGACGAGCCCACCGAAGGCTTGGACTACGATGACCGACTGCACGAGCGCCTGGGCTGCTGCAAGAACACAGCTTACGCCCTGCTCCGCGCAAATGCTATTAAGCATCAGCGCATGGGTAAGAAAATCGTGGTGAGTGAGTCGGCGGTGTTCCGCTACCTCGACCCAGCTGGCTATGCTCATTTGGTTGGTACCACACAGGAAGCAGCCTAATGACACTGTTGGCCACCGCCTCTATTAACACCGCTTTCGTGCTGCTGCCTTCCCGAATGCCAGCCCGCGCGGCCTGCGCCTTCTGGCTCACCAACCCGCTGCTGCTGGAAAAGCATCCGGACCTAGTGAAAGAGCGCATGGAGCAGTACCCAGGCTGGAGCAGTACCGAACAGCACCGCCTAGCCACCCGCCTGAAGGCTCAGCGGGAAAAGCTCAAGCACCAGGTGCCAGTACCCGCTGACTCAATCCACCCGCGTGAGCTGCTGGCGGTACTGTCGGCCCACGAGGTGCTCATCGACCCGCGCGACGAATACCAGCAGGCCCGGGAGTTGGCCATGGTGTGCCACCCGGCTGAGCGTGAATGGCTGCTGGCCCACTTCACCGCCGTGCTAGAGGCCCGCTCGGCAGCGCTGGAAGAGCACGACAACCTCGGTCAAGACGAATACGACGACCTCGAAGAAGCCGCTTAAACCTCATTTTCTCACCTCTAATCATTCTGACCGATGCTTAGTATCACCTCCAAGAAGTACGCCGACGGCTGGAGCGCCACGGCAACCTACAACAGCCATTACCTGTGTGGTGTCGATGGCTGCCGCACGAAGCTGAACGCCGAGTACCAGTGCCGGCAGGCTGCCCAAAAAGAACTGAACCGGCAGCGCCAGCCGATGCAGACTCAGCTGACACTTGCAACACAGCAAGCAGCATGAAGACCGTCCTGCACTCCGAATTGTCGCGCCGCCTGGGCATCGATGCCGGCGGCGCCCTTCGCTGGCAAGCCTCAGACGGCACCAGCTTCATCGTGACCGGCCGGCACGATATGATTTACCGGCTCGACCTCTGCTCTGCTGCGCCCTCCACCATGCCTTACGCCGTCAACGATTTTACCCCGGCTTCTGCCACACTCTCCTACAATGGACCTACTGAGGCAGAAGAGTACGAGGCGGTAAGCCTGCTCTCAACGCTGGGCCAGAAGGTGGAAGCGCTGGTGGGCCTGGTGCTGGTGGTAGCCTTCGTGGTGGGCAGCCTGGTGCTGAGTGCCTGCCAGAAGAAGCTGGCCCCGACTAAGGCAGTTTCCCTGCAGGATAGAGAGCAAGCCAACCCCAACGGCTACTAAAAAAGTGAGGGCGGCACCCCTGACCGAGTGCCGCCCTCCTAAACCTTTTCACCAAGAAAGGCCGGGACTGGCCGCAAACTTATGCAAACCATAGAACAATTAGAAACTTTCCGCAACCTGTGCAAAGCCAACGGCCTGGGTAAAACCGATGTATGGCAGCACAAGCAGTCCGGAAACTGGATTATCAGCCGCCCCGGCATCGAGAAGATTCAGGGCCTGAATAACATCAAAGTTGATATTGAGCTGGCTGCTGCCGGCGCAGACTTCGCCGTAGTGAAGGCCACGGCCGTCCGTTCGGTTGACCGCAGGAGGCTCAGCGTTCAGTCGCTGGGTTCCGCGAATGCCAAGAATAGTCATGTGAGCTACTACGCCGAGATGGCCGAGAAGCGCGCCAAGTCGCGCAGCATCCTCATGCTGATGGGCTTCTATGAGCTGGGCGTGTACGGGGAAGAGGAATCCGATGAGTTCAAGCAGTCCAAAAATGTGGGCGCGCCTACGCTGGACGATGTAGACGCTGTGCGCCCTACCCAGCCGGCACCCGTGGCCAGCGTGCCGGCTACAGTAATCCCTACAGCACCCGCGGCGTCCGAAGAAAACCCACTAGTTGAGGTGCTGGCCCAGCTGGCCACCGCACCCAAAGTGAAGCCGATCTGGGAAGCCAATGCCCACCTCCAGCAAAACCAGCTGTTTGTGGAAGCCTGCGCCACGCGCAAACAGGAGCTGGCCACAGAGCGCACCGCCGCAGCGGCTGCCCTCTATGAGTTTGCCGAGCAGAACCAGGCCGCGCTGGGTGTTGCCGAAACCGGCCGCCTGATGGGTATCTGCCAGGATGCTACCGTGGCCACCGCATCGCTACTGCTGGAGAAAGAGCAGGGCATGGAATGGCTGATGGAGGAAATGGCACAGGTAGAAAACCATGCACATGCTAGTGTTTAGCCCTTTGTCCATGGTATTTCCTGAAATCCTACGGGGGAGGACGCTCGACGATGAGTAGCCAGCTTTCCTTGTTCGTTGCCCCTCAGCGGCAGCCTATCCGCCGGCTGGGGCCGCATCCGGAAGGCCCAGAACCCGATGCGCCGAAGCAGGTGTTGCCCGGCGGCCTAGTGGCCCGTGTGCAGGCTGAGCAGATGGGAGATGTACACTATTATGTCTACCAAGGCAGTACCTGGCTCGGCACTCTATTTCATGTGGGCGGTGCAGTCTGGAGCATCTACCTCCCTGGTGAGCATGGAGTATCGGATTTTGGCGGTCCGACCCTTCACAAGGCAGCCCAGCAGTTGTTGGCCCTGCTGGCAGGAAAGGAGGTGGCCCGTGCCTAAGACCACCCCTGGCCAGCGCGTAACCGAGCTACTCCGGGAGCTGAGCACCCGCAAGCGCGTGTACCCTGGCTGGATTGACAAGCACCGGCAGAATTCCAAAACCGGCATTAGTGCTGAGGATGCTGCCCACCGCATTGCTGTCATCGAGGAACTGATCGAAGACATGTACCAGCTCTACCCGGCGATGCGGCCCGTGGAGCAGGCCAGCCTCTTCGGCCGGGACGAGGGCCGCAAGTATCCACCCCGACACCTTGACCGCCCATGAGTGCCCTGCCGATGATGGCCGCCCACGTGGGCGGCTCCTTTACCCCTTCCCGCCGCATGCTTCCCATTCGTCAGAACCTCAACCAACTTGCCGGCATCAACCGCACCTATAAGGCGGTGCTGATTGAGGTCTGTGAGCTGGTGGAGAATGGTACCGCCGGCACCTGCAACGCATCCAATGAGTACCTGGCCGAGCGGCTCCAGGCCAGCCCCCGTACCATTTCGCGTACGCTGGCAGGCCTGGAAGCGCTGGGCCTGCTCGACGTGTCGGGCGCCACCAACAAGCGGGAGATGCTGCCCTCTCCGCAACTGCGGGCGTGCTACGCCGGTACCGATATGCCGGCGGCAATACGCTTCGTTTCGCAAGCCCTAACTATAGACAAAACGGCCCCAACTATAGACAAAACGGACCGAATGGCTATAGCCACTTTGTCCGAAACTATAGACAACCAGGGCACCAACTATGGACAACTGGGGTCAAACTATAGCCAAGTAGGGTCGCGCGTATATAGAGACGACCATACGACCAAGAACGACCAGACGGTGGAGGTGGAGGCGCTGCGCTCCGCCCTCGCCGCCGCCTCAAAAAAAAATGAGGAGTTGTCGGCCAAGCTGGAGACAGTTACCCACCAGCGGGACCAGCTCCGCAACAGCCTGAACGCTGTTCGTCCTGGTGGCGCTACCGCGTCGGCTTCGCACACTAGGGGGGCGGCGCGGCGGCCCTTCGCAGATTCCAAGTTTGCTACGCTGGAGGGCTTCCGAGAGCTGGCCAGCCAATGCAACTGCTCCACGGCCTGCGCTGAGTACTACCTGCCCGACATGAAGGTCAAAGCTTTGGGGGAGGAAGATCGGGACGAAGCCGGCTGGCGCAATTACGTGCACGCCTGGCTGAAGCGGGAACGGGACTCTGATGCCGGCCTCGTGACCAAGATGCCGGTGGCCGGCGGCAAGCCCGGTAAAGTGGGCCAGGTTGATAAGCGCCGTAGCGCTATCGAGGCAGCCATGGCCCTGGATGATGAAGAAGAAAACCAGTAGCCCGATGAGCACAGCCCTTGCCCTCCGTCCGGAGCTGCAGCGCCAGCTGCCTCCCTCCCTCTCCCCTCAAGTGCGCCAGGCCGCTGCCCTGGTGCTCAGCCAAGAGCCCGCCGCCAATACGTTCACGTCGGTGGAATTGCGCAAAGCCCTGTACCAGCCTCTTTCGGCCGTAGCTCTGCTGCTGGGCCACAACAACGCCCTGGCCGAAGCCAAGGACCTGAAGGTAATGGGCACGGCGTTGGCTGCCGTGGTGCACCGGCGCTTCCCGGCCCTGAAGCTGGCCGAGATTACCGAGGCCCTGATTCGGGGTGCCTCTGGAGAGTGGCTACTCCCCAACGGCTTCCTAGCCCCGTCGCTGCCCAACTTCACCCACTGGCTGAGCAGCTACCAGGCCACGTGCCGCGCCGATGCCCTCAAGGCCTTGCAGACGGCGGCCGAAGCAGAGCGGAAGCAGTTGCCCGCGCCCACCTTCGAACATGAGCTGCCGGCGGCGGTGGCCCAGCTGGCCCGGCAGGTGGCCACGCTCGGCTATTTCCCCAATCCGCTCGACGCCGGCAATCTGGCTTACAACTGGCTGAAAAGCGTCGGGGCCTTCTCGGGCTTCAAAACGCCCGAGCAGTACCAGGAAATGATGCGCAAAGAGTCTATCAACCTCACCAAAGCCCAGAGCCTGGAAAAAGATGTTCGTCGGCAGGTCAAAACCTTCGCCCACCAGCTCCGCCACGGCTGGCCGGCTGAGCACCCCCTGGCCACGACGGTCATCAACAACTGCAAAAAGCGGGTGCTGCGCGAGTGGATTCGCTACCACGTAGCCCGTGGCACCGACTTACTCACCTGGCTCACGGACCTGAGCCACAATTCCAAGGCTGCCTGAGCAAACTCCAATTTCATCACTTACACTCTCAAGAATCCATGAGCACTAAAATCACCGATCTGAGCCGGAACAGGACGCTTCCTACCAACCAGCGTGCTGGCAACAAACTGCTTCTCCTCTCAGCGCTATGCCGCATTGCGGATGCTGCTGAGGCACTGGTGGTGGAGGTCAAAAGGCTGAACACGCCCGTGCCGACAGTCAAGCCCAAAGCACCGGCCAGGAAGAAGAAACCTACCTCTACCCAGTAATGGCGAAAGGCTTTACCGCGGAAGGCCTGGCCGGGCGCATCATAACGCCCGGCCCCAAGCCACCCACCGACCGGCCCCGCTACATGGCCGCCGAATCCAAGACAGAGCATGGGCTAATGAACTGCAAAATCAACAGCATGAGCCCGGAGCGGTGGGAGACCCTGAAGAAACTACTGGATCAAAACGGCTTCCATCCTTACTGAGAAACTCCGAGAAACTTCCCCCTTTCAGAAAGCATTTAGCGACCTGTAACCACCTGATTATATGCCCCCAACCCGTACTATCCAATCCCGGCGGGCCTACCGGACTGCCGACTACAATTACCTGCTGATGAACTATGGCCAGAAGAAGGCGGCGGCCTGTGCTTCAGAACTGGGCCGCACGGTCGGCAGCCTCAAGTACTTCATCAATGCCCACCCTGAACTGAAGAAGCGGGGCCGAGCTTGATGAGCTTAGTTAAGCCCGTATATTGAAGCTCACCTTTAAGAAACTTATTATGAATAACACAGAGCGTGTCCAATTGATCAATCAGTTTCGAATCCTGGCACTCTTAGACGATTCCCAGCGCAAGGACTATGAAATGCAGGCTGAGATATTAGAACGTGGTTATATCGGACTGTATCACAAAATCTTTGACGTTCTGAGCGAAGAAGTGCCAGAGTCGACTGTCCGAGAGACGTATGACATATTAACCATGTTTCGAGTCCTTGAAAATGCGGTTGCCCTACTACCTGCTGAAGAGCGGTCACAATTCACTTTTGAATTCCAAGGGTTCGATGGTAATAACGACCCTCATTATTCCATAGCTGAGTTCTTGATCGAAAAGTTGGGCTTGTATCGTGAGCTGCATGGCCAAGATATAAATTCTCATCATTCCTATTCGATAGAAATTTATAGGAGGATGCTTGCTGAGTTTAATGCTCAGCAAAAAGAGCAAATAACCCGTGTTCTACCTCTTGAAAGCCTTAAAGCCATTCAAGCAGCTGCTCTAGAAGAATAAAGAAAACAGTAATGGGAATGCCTCATCACTTCGGTGGTGAGGCTCTCTCTACAAAGCTACTTATCAGGTAAGCCTTTCGCAGAATCTTACTGCCTCAGGACAGAATATGTCTATGTATTCCTCTTCATTATCAACAAACCAAATCATTCGGTATTCTGTCTGGTTCTCGAAGTGCTTTCTTTTTAGGAAGAGTATCTCATGGTCGTCAGCTATTAATCTTTGTGCTTGATCTACCTTTTCCTGCAATTGGGATGGGCTCAAGTCTACTGTGTTAAACTTACCTAGATCCAGTGTCAGTATCGGAGGTTCTCTGTAAAGGCATGGTCCTAGTAGTCCCCCTCGAAACGTAGCTAGGACTTTACCAACTTCTATAGCGAATCTTAGAGGATCGTTGATTCTGAAACTAGCGTCATAGTCACACCCCTCGAATGTCTGCTCATTACTCGGAGTTTGAGTTGTACAGAGTATAAATGCTTTCTCTGTTGCTTTTATGCCGAACACTATGGCATGTCCTGCTCCCTCTCCCTCTTCAGGTCGATAGTTCGACATATACATAGCAGAATGCTCTTGGTTATCTCCTCTAACCTCGTCTGTGTGAGTTGAGAATCTCTTTACAGAACTTAACCGCAATGCACCAGTTGCAAAGAAGCTCTCAACATACTGTTTTTCTAAGTGTCTGTATGTAGCTAGTGGTATAGTTTGGTCGGCACTCTGAACAATACGCCAAGGGGGAGAAGTAAGAAGGTTTATCATTAGGTCTGAGGCGTTACTGAAGAATACCGGAAGTAGATCGTTAAGGTAAATTAATATTCTGCGTCATCAACTTTTAACTATCCTTTTCTAGCTCTGAATGATGAATGGAGCCAGTTTTGATACCTGTTAAGTACAAGAGAACAGGTAAAATCAAAACGCCTACATCATGAAGAAATCTATTTTCAACTTCGTTTCAACAGCAGTGCAGCCGGTGGCCTACCCCGCTTGTGCTGCTTACCATGCTATTGTGGGCTCTGCTGCCACGTGGATAGTCCGGGGCCTGCCACATGATTACTCGTTTGCGGCCGTGGGCTGGAGCATAGCAGGTAGCATCGTAGTGGGTGGCCTGCTGGTGCTGGTATTGGTATCGGGCCAAAATCAGGAGGCTAAGTAATGATTGTACTGCTGTATCAACTTTTCGGCATCCTGAGTGGCATCATCGAGGCCGTTCTGTATTCTCGTCGAGGCGCCGAAGCCTTCACGCGGAATGAGCATGCCGAAATGGTGCTGCAGCGGATTGTCGTTGCCTCCCTGCCGCTGGCCGGCGTGCTGCTCTATAAGTGGTCCGGCTCGATGCTCTACGTGGGCTTCGAGCTGGTGCCGGCGGCGCTGCTGTTTCCCCTGTTTCACGATGAGGCTTATAACTTCACCCGGCTGTGGATTACCTACAAGTGGGGTAAGGATGGGCACGAATATGCCGACTGGGCTGCATGGGACCTTGCTTGGACCGAATACCAGTACGGCTACCAGTCGCCCACCACCACGGCCCGGAATGACTTTAATGGAAAGCAGCGCACGTGGATGGCGGCGGTGGCGCTGGTGCTCTGGGGCGTGGGGGCCTGGCTCATTCTATGACAAAACGCGTACTAGCCCGCAAAACCAATCGAGAGAAGCGCAACGCCCGGATTCGGGCCCAATTCAAGAAGCGGTACACCGATGCGCCCCGGCCCCGCAAATACTCCAGAGAGTACATCATCTCCCAGCTGGCCGAGGAATACTACCTCTCGATGCACACAGTAGAGGATATCATCTACGCTTCGGAGGAAACCAAAGCAGCTGCGTAGTCTATTTAAATAAGGCGAAGATACTTTGTCAGTTATCTATATTGCAAAGACAAAACTCTACTCCTGAAGCACTATGCAGAATCCAGAAAACCATATAGCAGAACTTATATTTAGAGTAAATCGCATTGAGAAGTGCTTAGAAGGTTACTATAAAATAGTTAGCCCGTTTCTAGAATCACTTGATGGCAAAAGCGTTAATAGCAAAATGGCTTTAGTAGCGTTTGACTTCTTAGAAAGAGTATGTTATAACTGCAGAGGCGCTCTTTATATGATAGACCCTCTTAGAGACACTAAAAATCTATTAGTCCCTCTGAGCCAAATATTCAGAGCACTTATATATGATATGGTCATGGCTTATTGGCTCTTCGAAGATGATAAGACTTTCCCCGAAAGACTTATGAGTGAAGATGCCAATTTCATAAGAACAAATACCAACAAGCTTCGAGAAAGCTCTTCAGAAGCAGAAATTCAGGCCATTTATCAAGGATGGAGAAACATTGCCCCTAATAATTTCACAACTAACGCGGAAAGTATATCGCCATTGAAGACAAGGAAGTATACTTTTTCAGAAATATGCGAATACGTAGGCAATACTCCCCAAAGCACATTGATAAAGGACTTGAGTTTTGCTTATACGGCTTTATCTCAGCAAGCCCACGTTTCATCATTTAGCAAGAGGCTTACCTACGATAAATTCGGAGGCAGCATACACTTTTTTGACTTGGCGGTGAGATGCGCATTATCAACATCCAGCATGCTGTTAAAGATTATAGATATGCCTGATGCATATCTATGTCAAATGGAGATAGATGCTGAATTAGAGCCCTTATACAAATGACCGTTCTTTGAGAGGCACTATATAGTTGCCCTCTTCCTCTACTACAGGCCGAAGCCCAGGACTCGCACTGAGCTGTACGTCGCTTACCAAAATGCCCCGCTTCGCCCCGTCCTCGTCCTTTACTTCGGTCACGTAGCCCAGGGCCATGCACCAGGCCTCCGGATGCTGCGGCCGGTCCCGGCGGTAACTCGTGCGCACGAGCGGCCCGAAGCCTTCGCCCTGGTAGTGCTGCAGGGCCGCATGCACCTGCTGCACGATGAGCAGGCGCGCCACGGCGGCCTCAACCTGTCCGCTGCCCTGGTGCGTTTCCTCTGATACTTCGGTGGCCACGGTGAAGCGCAGCAGCGCCCGGCCGGTCTGGATGCCCGCGCCCATGTCGCGCCATGGGATATCCTCCAGGTCGATGTACACCGCTGGGTAGCTGATCGGCTCATTGCTCTGGTAGTCGAGCTGGGCCATATCTAGATCAATGGTACCCAGCGACGGCACGGCCTGGCGCAAGTGGTTAGCCAGTTGAGGGTAAAGGATATGCAGCATTCTTGTTGGATATTAATGTAAACGAGGAAGACCTCTTTTCTTATTTGATCTTTCCAGCCGTAGAGCTGGCATATGTTCCTTTGTAACTAAGAAAGTCTTCTTGTTATCCACAGTAACAAATGCATACGAATCACCTAATGCACCTATATACTTTGCCTGCTTAGCACCTAAATCTTTTTGCTCTCCTGGTGAAAGGTTCACATAAAAGCAATTATGTCCGCGCAAAATAGCAATTGCCTCTTTACGTCCCGTACTAACAGCAACCCAACAATAGAATCCAACAAAGTATAAAACTAAACCACGAATCTGTCTCTTGCCAAATATTTTATAATTATCATCTAATGCTATGTAAAGTGAAAGCAACCCTAAATCGATCATGACTATCCATGATGGAATATCTTGCAACTTGGAATAGGAGCCTATGTAGACAGTAACAAAAAAAAACATTGCCACAGCAAACAATTCAAACGTTAGCTTAGCCTTCGGATAATTTTCTTCAAAATCCTCAATAAGCGAATATGAGCTTTCCTCACCCTTGTATTCGCGTATTATGCTGGGAACAAGATTAACTAACAGACACAGAACTGATGGAGCAAAACCAGAGATAACTACATAAGCAAAGTTTTTGATCAAGGCCTCTATAGAGAAATACTCGAACGCGTTAAACTGAAATGTTGACCAGTAGCCATACTCATAAAGAGTTGACATAAAAACAGCAAGGGCTAACAAAATCCATGGCCATCTCTCTTTAAATTCAAACATATTAATTCATTTATGCTTTTAATATGGCTTCAATGCCAGACTTAAGGTAAGTAATCATCTCATTATTCAAGCGCTTCGAACCACCCATAAACTGACGCTGAGGCAGCGTGTGGTTGTCGTAGCGGTGCCCTTCGTTGTGGGCCTGGGCGTACTCACTATCGGTGGCCACGGTCACGCTGTCCTTGTCGACGGCTTCTACCCGGATGGAGCGGCGCAGCTTGCCCGAGTCCACGAGCAGGGCCCGACCCCGGTCGGCTTTGCCGGCGGCCGTGAGCACCAGGCGGCTGCTCTTACCCTTGCTCGACGTGCGCCGGTACCGCCGCACTTTTCGAGAGGGCCACGCATGCTCAGCGCCGGCCTCATCCTGGAAGCTCTGCCGTTTGAAGTTGCCCACGAATTCGCGCACGGCCAGCTGCCCCACTTGCCGCGGGGCCTTGGCCATGAACCGCTCGATGGCGGCGGCCTGCCGCTCCAGCTGCTTCAGGTTGAACTGCATTAGAACAGGATGCCGTTACCGTAGTTGGGGGTGTGCTTGGCCAGATAGCCCACCCACATGCGCTCGGCATCTTCCTTGGTTTCACCGTAGTGCTCGACGCTCAGCGCCACATACTCATCGAAGGTGAGCGTGCCTTGGTCAAACTTGGTTTCTAGCTCTGTTACTCGGTTGGTGTCCATCCTTTTTTAACAAATAGTGAGCGTAGGGCATTCCGGACAGGCTCAAAATCCTCATCCTCCCATTGGTCGGCAATGATGCCGGTACGGCCCTTGGCCATGGCCGCGATGATGGCTTCGTCGCCGGAGAGTTCAGCAATATACTGACTGTACACCCGGGCCCAGACCTCGTAGGGCTGCATCAGATAGTCCTCCAGAAACGCCCGCCGGTTGCGGGGCAGCAGCCGGTCAGCCAACATGGTATCATACGATTGCCAGAGCTTGGTTTCCTTCACGGCATTGAGCACGTCCTCGATATCGACCTTATCCATGTACTTGGTCACCATGCGCGGCAGGTCCAGGTAAGTATGGTCAATGAAGTGGGCCAACTCGTGTAGTGTAGTAAAGGCAATCTGGCCGGCATCGGTTAGGTCAGAGGACAGTTTCAGCGTGGGCGGTGGCACGTCCCGCAGGGGCACGTAGCTAAACACGCCATTGGTGCCCTGGGCCGTTTTGGCAAAGGAAATGGGCAGTGTCTTATTGCTGGTGGGTGACTCAGGCAGCACGTGCACCTTGTTGATAGCCTGCAGCGCGGAGCTCACGCCATCCCGCCGAACACCGGCCAGCGACTTGCTGTGCGTTACCAGGTCGCTGATGTGGCGTTGGCCAGCCGCCTTCTGCACAAGTTGCTGCTCGCCGGCGGTCAGTTCAGCATAGTAAGGATGCTCCAGCGGGAAGATGATGCCGGTTTTGCCCACGTTGCCCCGGAAAATGCCATCCGGCTCGGGTAGTGCCGGCAGGATGCTCTGCGGCGTGTGCCGGGCCCCGGGCGCGCCCCCAATGACGGTGCACCGGCACAGCCAGCCGTTGGGCGGGTAGTGTGTGAGCCACCACGGGTCCGATTTGGGCAGCGTGATGCTGTCCCAGGCTTTGTGCTCCGGACGCACCCGACTATCACCTACGGTTTCGTACTGGAGTACATCTTCGTCCTCGAATTCCTGCCATTTGCTGGCCATCTGCGCACTGGCCACGGCGTGCTCATACTCGGCCTCCAGCCAGCGCACGTTGTATTGCTGGTGAATGCCCAGGGCCTCTTTCCGAAACGCCCGCCACGGCCGTATCTGGCCCTCGTCGTCGAGCAGCTGCTTGCTCAGCTCCACGGCCTGGTGCCGGGTCTTCGCGGCCGAGAACAGATAGACGTTTTTCCGCAGAAAATCCGTGGCCTTCTCGTCGGTAGAGTTGTAGCCCACCTCTACCCCACTCATCAGCTTATTGCTGGTCTGGGTGAACAGCCCCAGCTGCAGGCCGGCTCCGGGGGACTGCGCTTTGTGCACCGCGCGGGCCAGGGCCATAAACTCCTGTAGCAAGGCGTTGCCCGACTCGTCGCCGGCGGCGCGTACAGTATCGAGGCCATGTTCGTGGCCATGGGTGCAGGCGCGGGCGTAGAGAGCGGCTACACCCGCGCCGACTACTTTCCCGGCGCGGGTGCTGGCTTACCTGGTGCTGGCTGGCCGGGCGTCGCCGGCACCACCACGGGCTCAGGCTTTTCCTCGACGTTTACCCCGAAGGTGTCAAGAATGTACTTGGCCGGCACGCGGTAGCCCGAGTGCTGCATGATGCCCTGCACGATGTCCCACTGCTCCTTTTTGGTGAGCGTTTCGGTTTCGTCCCACTTGAATTCGAAGCCGCCCACAGGGTAGCCATGGATGAGCAGCCGGTCCCAGAGCTCCCACATCACGAAGTTGCGCACGTACATCTTGTCGGCCTTGGTGTACTTGTCGCTCACCCGCTCGTGCACTTCGGCCTGGCTGCGGCTGCTGCCGTCCTCGGTGGTCATAGTTTGCCCGAGCACGAGCTTGCTCAGCTCCGCGTTGGGGTAGTCAATCATGCCCGAAAACACGCCCTGCTGGAAGTTCTGCGGGGTGTGGTAGGTGAAGTTCTGCGCACCAGGTGGCAGGATGGCGTAGGCAGCCCGGCCCATGTTCTTGAGCATGTTCTCCACCTCCACCCGGTCCTCGTCGCCCAGATCCATTTCCACGGTGCGCACCGGCAGCGCGAACCGGTCACAGTACTCGGCCCAGGCCTGCATGCTGTTCTTTTTCCAGATGACGTGCGGAATGGCCTTGTGCAGCAAGCCCAACTCCTTGGAGTCGCCCAACTGCACCAGCCACTGCGCCTCGACGCCCTCCCGGTAGGGAATGCCGGTGGCGCTGCCCGGTGCCGAGCGGATGAGGCCCCACTCGGGCACGACCATTTCGGGCTGGATGACTTCGGTACCGGAAAACTCTCCGTCGACGGGCACGAGTAGCTCGACGACCCGCGGGCCCCAGAACACGGCTTCCATGGCTTCCTTCAGGATGCTGAAAAACCACGGCGTCATGAACATGTGCGTCAGTTTCTCATCCTCTTTCTGGCCCTTGATGCTCACGACCTTGAAAGGCTGGCACAGGATGTTGAGCGTGCGGGTTTCCATCACACTGGTGAGGTGGGAGTCGATAATGGCCTCCCGGTAAAGCCGGTACAGCTCCGTGCGGTCCGGATAGGCCTTATTCTCGGCGTTGGCCAGAGCCATGCGCCAGTGGCTCAGGTCGGCCCGCAGGCGCGCAGTCTGGTGCTCCTGGATGCGGCTTGATACCGAGCGGCGGCCCATCTTGGTGATATTCGTATTGACGGCGCCCACTTGGGCCTGGAGTCGTTGGTGCAGGTTCATCTTACTTTCGGAGCTATTATTGAATCATGAAAAACCGCGCGGGCTTGTGGCTCACCCTTCTGTTTATAGGCTGCTTGCCTATCAGTGCTTATGCAGCTGAAGACCCTTCCACTTCAGAGGCATATCTACTTTTTGTGAAAGTGATATTGGGTTTCGGGGCCGTCATTGTTCTCTATTTGCGCTACAAGCGCAACTGGCCCGATAAATAAGCTACCAGCTGAGGGTTTGCTGAGGCGCGGAGCCCCACTTAAAGCCACCCGTGCGCTCCGCCGGCGGCAGCAGCGGTAAATCGGCGGATATCTTGCCGGCGGCCACCGCCTTGAGCCACTCCACGGCCTGGTCGTAGCGGTCGATGCGCTTGTCGGGCATCTGCACACGGCCGTGGCGGCTGTGCACGGTGTAGAGCGTGATGTCCACCATGTAGGTGATGATGAGCTGGCTCCGCTCAGCGCCGAGCGCGCCGAAAATCTTGGCCACGTCATAGCGGCTCCGGAGGTAGCTCTCGATAAACTGCTGCGCGAATAGCTCGGCCCCGCTCAAGGCGGTGGCGTTGCCCTGCAGCACGATGTCGAGCTGCTCTTGCTTGATGAGGGTGCCGTAGTCGGCGGCGGTGAGAAAGGCCATGGTTAAAAGGCGCGTTGGTGAACGTCGGAGCGGTTGCCCACGGCGGGTTTATTGTTGCCCTGGCGCTGGTAGGCGCGCCATTCGCTTTGAAAGCAGCGGCAGAGGAAATAGTCGTTGGCGTCGGTGGCGTGCCCGTAAGGCTCGTAGCTGACCTTCGTTTTCGGGTCCTGAACCTTCTTTTTGTCCTTGGTCCCGTCGCTGGCCTTCTTCACCTTCTGGTAGTCGGTGCTGGTCACGTTGCACTTGCGGTCAATCCGAATCCGGATGCCGTCCTGCTCATGCTCCAGTATTTCATCAATCCAGAGGGCCCGCATGCTCACCGATGGCGCCGAGGCCTCGATGCGCTGGGTGACTTTGGGAAGCCCGCGCAGCTCCTTTATCACGATAGTGAAGTCGTTGGAGCCCTGTTCGGTGCGGGTGTCGCCGTGCTTGCCGGCTGGGTCGCCGTAGAGGAACACCTCGGCTTTGTGCTGGCCATACTTGCGCATGAAGCGCTGGCAGGCCAGTTTGGTTTTGCTGTCCTGGGTGAACTCATCAATCTGGGTAGCCTGCTTGCCCCGCACCTGCCACACGTTCAGCGTCACGCCAGGCGTGAGGTTGAAGTCGAGCGTAATGTGCAGCGGCAGGCCCGGGTCGTAGGTACCGGCGTAGTCGCCCACGTGCAGCTGCGTATCGAAGCTGGGGTACATCTCGCCGCCCGTTTTCTCCACGGCGTTCCAGTCCCCTTCCAGTAGGCGCTGCCGGTCGTAGTCCTTCAGCTGCTCCAGGCTCTTTTTGTAGATGCGCACAAACTCCCGGTCCGGATTATCGGTCACCAGGGCCTGGATTACTTGCTGGTAAGGCTTGAGCAGTACCGGGTTGTTTTCGACATCATACACGTACTTGAGCCGCACCCAGGTGTAGCCCGGATTGCAGGTGATGAGGATTTTCGGGATGAGGCCGAACTCAGCCAGCTTCCAGCGGATGCGGCTTTTGATGATGTCGGCGCCTTTTTCGGGCACGCCATCGTTGGCCTCTTCAATCCAGCAATCGGTGATTTCCAGGGAGCCCAGGCGCTGGTAGTCCTCATCGGCCGGCGAGTAGGCCAGTTCCTTGAAGATTTCGCGGCTACCATTGTTGAAGATGAGCGCCTCCGGAGCGCCCGAGCGCGTGATGTACCGGTAGTCCTTGCCCATCACCAGGCCCCACTCGGCCAGCACCTTGAAATAGGTAATGACTGTCGACTCTTTGATGTCGATCAGGCGGGTACGCGCGGTAACGCCGCGGCTGTCGGCGTAGCGCATGCGCCGGTACACCTTCCACGAGCAGCCCAGGTACGATTTCCCGCCGCCGGCCGCGCCGCCGTACATCACTTCCTCGGTGGTGTCATCCTCCAGAGCCTGCCAGGCCAGGTGCTGTTTCCAGCTGGGCCGGAAGTTGACGCCGGCGCCTTCGAAGTACGCAGCATCCTCCTTGGCCTTGAGCTTGGCGGCTGCCTTCGCTTTATTGGCCATCGGCGTTGGGGTCTGTAGGTACTACATACTTGAAGGTGAAGCCACCAGCGGGCAGCTTATGCTCCGTTTCGGACTTCTCTTTGAAGCCCTCGACGAGCTGCACAAATAGTTTGGCTGCGGCCGTGTCGGGCGGGTAGTGCTCGGTGTACTCGTGCTCTTCCACGCTGGAGCCCAGGCCCTGGCCGGCGGATACGGTCATGAACTTCACGGCCTGGTGGGAGTAGCCCGTGGCCCGCTCGTAGAGCTTCAGAATCACGTGTGGCGTCAGGGCCTGGAATACGTTGGTAGCCCCATCCCCCAGCTTTACGCGCTTGAGGTGAGCCTTTACCGTCTTATCCGACAAGCCGGTGGCGGCCACCAACTCCTGCACGGTAGGCTTGCGCATCTCCTTGCGGATGATCCGGGCTATTTCCTTCTGGATTTTGGCCTGGTTGCGCTGGGCGTCTTGACGCTGTTCGTTCGAATTCGAGGGCATAAGTGCCTCAAATGTGGCCCTAATGCCGTTTTTCGTCAATTTTCAGAAGACAATCACGGCAAATTTTACCGTGAATAACGGGTTTCTGGTACCGTGTCTGTCCCCGCCAATTTGCCCCCTGCGCTGCATAGGGCAAGTTTTGGGGCACAATGGAGCGCGATTACAAACTGTTTGAGCCAATCGAGATGTGGCATGTGGCCCATCTCAGCACCTTTCTCTCCCAACTGGAGAGCAGCGGGGCCCGCACGGCTACCATCCGCATCAACTCCCCCGGCGGCTCCTGGATGGCTGGCCAGCTCATGCGTGTGCAGCTACTCAGCAGCAAACTGAAGGTCACAACCGTGAACGAGGGCCTGGTTGGCTCAGCGGCCACCCTGCTCTACGCCGCCGGCAACGTCCGCCAGTGCCAGCCCCACGCCAAGTTCATGATGCACCAGGTATCAAGTGAGCCGGGCTATGTGCAGGTAAAGGAGCTGAAAAAGGCCGTGGCTGCTCAGGAAGCCCTGAACCGCTCCACCGCCGAAATGTATGTGGTGGCCTCCAACAAGACGGTGGAGGAATGGGAGCAACTGATGGAGGCTGAAACCTGGCTCAGCGCAGAACAGGCCCACACAATGGAATTCTGCACGGAAGTGCTTCCGGCCAAACCTGGCCTCGTTGCCGCCGACGCCAGCATGGCTGCGGCCGACGTGCACAAATACTATATGTCACTCATTCCCCCAACAAACGAGATGAAACTCGACGAAGTGAAAAACGCACTGGCTCAAGCCGGCGTGACCCTGGCCGCTGACGCCATTGATGCCGACGTACTGGCTGCCATTGCCAAACTGAAAAACCAGGCTCCTACGCCCGAGGCGCCCGCGCCGAAGTCGGAAGATGACAACAACGAGCTGGCCAAGCTCCGCAAGAAAATCCAGGATCTGGAAGAGTCGCGCCAGTCCGACCAGCAGAAGCAAATCGAAAACGTGGTGAATTCGGCCATCAGCACGGGCAAGATTACGGCCACGCAGAAAGATACTTACACGTCGCTGCTGAAGGCGGACTTCACCAACACCACCAAAGCGCTGGACTCGATGCCCGGCCGCACGTCAACCGCCCAGCGCGCCAACTCGCAAGCCGCATCAGGTGCCGCCAACACCGCTCGCAACGATTGGGACTTCGACAAGTGGAGCAAGGAAGATGAGCGGGGCCTGCGCGAGATGAAGCGCAACGACCCCGACCAGTACCAGAATCTACTGACCAGTTCCGGCATCATCTAAGCCCTTTTCTCTCCAGCATCTACCAGGGCACGCCCTATCCGACTGTTTTACTTCTCTTATTTCTCATGAAAAATCTCCTTCTCATCGGTAAGCTGGCTATTGGCTTCCTGATTGCCCTGTTCGTGGGCGCCATCATCGGCTCGGCCATGGGCCTCAACCCGCTGCTCACCGGCGGCGTGGTATTCGGTGCCCAGGTGCTGCGCGCCTGCACCAAGCCGGTAGAAATGCCGGGCCTGGCCTTCGACGATGTGCTGACCAGCATTTTCACCCGGGACCTGCAGAAAATCCTGTTCCCGGATAACAGCTTCTACAAGCGCACCAAGAAGCTGAACACAGATTCGGATGCACCTGGTACTGCGGCGGCCTCCTATCAGATCCCGCAAGAGCTCCAGATGCCCGAGGGCATTACCGACCCGACTACGTTCCCTTTGCCCATTGAAGAGCTGGAAGGTGGTAACGAAATCGTGACGCTGAGCCTGCTGGCCACCAAGCCGACCCGCTTGGGTGACCGGGAGCAGTTGGAAACCAGCTACGACCGCCGCGCCAGCTTCCTGAGCCTGCACGCGGCTGTGCTCGACCAGATGGCTGCCGGCGTAGCCCTCAACCGCATGTCGCAAGTGGCCTCCGGGGCCATGGTACTGACCTCGGGTGACGCTGCCGCTGCTGCGCTGCCTGGCCTGACCGGCAACCGCAAGGCCGTAACCAAAAACGACATCATCAAGGCCTGCGAAATCCTCGACCGCACCGACATGCAGGGCAAGCGCTACGGCCTGGTGGGTGCGACCCATTACAGTGAGCTGCTCAAAATCGAGGGCTTCGTGGACTACGAGAAGACCGGCAACAAGTCGGCGCTGCTCACCGGTGCCCTCGGCTCGGTGATGGGCGTGGAGTGGTACAAGCGGAGCACCGCAGCCATTTTCACCGGTGCGGGCGTTGCCAAGGCGGTGGGCGCTGCTACTGCTGCCGACGACAACGAGGGTATGCTCATCTGGAATGAGAATGCCATCGGCCGTGTGGAGGGCGCTGTGAAAGTCTATATCAACGAAGCACAGGCGCAGTACCTGGGCGGCTTGATGAACAACGCCGTGCGCTTCGGCATGAAGCTGCTGCGCACCGACAAAAAGGGCGTGGTGGCCATTCGCCAGTCGGCTGTCTAAGCTCCAGCACGCAACGCTTAACCGCAAACCAGCGGCCACTCTTCGGGGTGGCCGCTTGTGGCGGCAAAAGCCTGTCCTATGAACCGCCTCACTCCCCTGCAGATCAAAAGTGCCGCCATGGCCGCCGGCTTCGAGCCGCGCACCGTGCAGGCCATCCTGAAGGTGGAAACCGGCGGCAGTGGCTACGACCTGACCACGGGCAAGCTGCTGATTCAGTTTGAACCCAGCTGGTTTCGGCGCAAACTCAGCAAAGCCCGGCTCCTGGAAATCGAGCGGGCCCGGCTGGCCCGCGCCGCCGGCACCGCCTCGACCATTCAACTGTCCCTGATTGCCGCCTGGGAAACCACCCAGGCCAACGGCGTGGAAGGCCAGAGACGCGAGTGGGAAGCCTTCAACGCGGCTTTTTCCATCGATAAGACGGCGGCTATGCTGTCAACCTCGTGGGGCTTGCCCCAAATGATGGGGTTCAACCATGCGGCCCTGGGCTTTGCCACGGTGGATGCGCTGGTGGATAGCTTCCGCGAAAGTGAAGCCAACCAGCTCGCCGGCATGCTCCGCTTTATCCAGAGCAAACCCGCCCTGGCCCGCGCGGTGAAAGCTAAGGATTGGGCGATGGTGGCATACTACTACAATGGGGCAGGCTATAAACAATTCAATTATGACCGCCGCCTCGCCGCGGCTTATGCTTCTGTATCGTGAGTGTGCAATCAACTAGTGAATGGGTGAAGTGGGCCCTGGGCGTCGCTCTGTTACTCAGCAGCGGCGCCTTTGGGTACGCCCTCAACACCGAGCACCGGCTCACGAGCACGGAGCAGGCCCTACAGGCGCACATCAATGAAGCCAAGGAAACCAAGGCTGATGTGTACCAGCGGCTCAACACCCAGGACCAGACCCAAAAGGAGGTGCTGCAAGCCGTCAACGACGTGAAAGTGGATATGGCTGCCATCCGTGGGGCCCTGGGCATACCTAAAGCATCCGCCAAATGAAAATCTTGTATTCCGCCCTTCTTAGCCTGGCCCTCTCCAGCTGCGCCGTCCTGCAGCAGCCCACGCCTCAGGAGAAACTGGCCACCCTCGTCGAACAGCATCCTGAGTTGACAGCCACGGAAACGATTCGTGTCGAGGTGCCAGTCGTCGTGCCCCAGGTCGAGTTTCGGACCCAATACGTGCCGGTGCGCGACACCCTCCGGGAGCAGCGGGAAAGCCTGCGCCTGGATTCGCTACTCCGCCACGTGGAGGCCTCCCTCGACAGCGCCCAGCGCGCCGCCGCCCGCCACCAGGTGATCAAATACGTGCAGAGCCGGCCGGTGCTCAACGACACGCTGTGTTTCGACACGCTGGGCGTCAAAGGCTGGGTGTGGCGCGAAGCAGATACCTACCAGGTCTGGGTGGTGCGCAAGGCCATCGAGGCCACCAGCAAAACCGACGTGGTGGCAACCAAGCTGGTGCCCTGCCCTGATGCTCCGGAATATCTGTGGTATGACCCGCGCGGCTGGCCCTGGTGGTGGTCATTCCTAGCCGGCCTCGTAGCGGGTGTTGGCTTCTGCCTTGTGATTTGCTCCCTCGTTTTACGCGCTACCCGATGAGAACCCTGCTTTCCAGCCTCTTCGTCCCCTTTGCCCGGCTACGGGCTGAGATGCCCACGTTCTGGCGGCGCGCCCAAAAACTGGCCCTGTTCGGCCTGGGCGTGATTGCCGCCCTCAAGCTGGAGCCAGAGCTCGTGCCCGACGTGGTGATGGGCTACCTCAAATACGCTTTTGTCTTTTTTACCACCGTCGCCGGTACGGCGCAATTCACCTGTAAGGATGGACCCGAATACCCCAACCCCCAAGAAAGCCCGCAAGGGCCGCAAATCCTCCCCTGAAGGCGCAGAAGCCACTACGGAGGCAGCTACCCCTGATTTCAGCTCGACGTTCGAAGCCAACCCCGCTGCCGAGGAACTCTACGTCACCAGCGACAACCAGGCATTTCTGAAAGAAGGCCCCGCCAAGTCTCACGCCAAATTCCTGGGCGACAATACCGTGTCGATTGTGACCCGCGACGATGCCGATGACGAGCCGGAAGAAGAAGAGGCCAACTAAGGCCGACGCTACCCGGGCCCGCGACACCCTGCAGCTGCTCGGTGTCGCGGTGCTCTATGGCACCGGGGATGGGGCCTACTTCACTACCCCCGAGGCCGCCACAGCCTACAATAGTGGCGACAGTTCAACCCTCATTACTTATACGCTCCCGTAATGGCTGACGTTTTGTTAAAAAAAGGCCGCGGCGGCCTGGGCCGGCAGCGCCCCACCGAGGACGGTATTTGTGGCTTGGTTACCCAGGGCATTGCCGTTGATGGTGGCCTGGAGCTCGGCACCGTCTACGAACTCCGCTCCCTGCGGCAGCTCGAAGCCCTGGGCGTGGATGCCGACTACGACACCACCAACAGTGCCGACCTGCACTACCACGTGTCGGAATTCTTCCGCATGAGCCAGGGCGGCGTGCTCTACCTGCTGGTAGTGGCCCGCACGGTCACGATGGCCCAGATGGCCGACAAAACCCTCACCCACGCCAAGCGTTTGCTCGTCGAAGCTGATGGGAAAATCAAGCAGCTGGCTATCTGCCTCGACTCGGCTGCCGGCTACACGCCGACCTCTATCGTCAATGGCCTCGATGCCGACGTGGTAGCCGCGCTGCCATTGGCTCAAGGCTTGGCCGCGCAGGAATTCATCGAGCACCGCCCGGTGCTCGTGCTGCTCGGCGGCCACGGCCTGGCGACCAACCTGGCCGGCGTGCTGGATCTGCGCGCCCAGAATGCCGAAAATGTGTGTGTCGTTATCGGTACGGACCACGTGACCAAGCCCGGCGTGCCGGCGGTGGGTACGCTGCTGGGTACGCTCAGCTTTGCCCAGGTGCACGAGGATATTGGCTGGCTCGACAAGTTCAACCTTGCCTCCGATGGCCGTTTCCTGAAAGCAGGCCTGGCCAACGGCGATGCCTTGAGCACCATCCTGCCGGCCGACCTGGGTGCCCTCGATAGCAAAGGTTACCTGTTCGCGCTGAAGCATACCGGCTTTGATGGCCTGTACTGGAATGACTCGCATACCTGCGCGCCCCTGGACAGCGACTATGCTTACATCGAGAACACCCGCACGCTTAACAAGGTGGCCCGCGTGGTGCGCCAGTCGCTGCTGCCCTCGCTCAAAGGCCCACTTCGGCTCACGGCCGATGGCCTGCTGCAACCTCAGGTGGTGGGTGATCTGGAGGCCAAAGGCAAAACTGCCCTGGACGCTAACATGGGCCGGGCCGGTGAATTCTCGGCCTGCGACGTGTACATCGACCCGGCCCAGGACGTGCTGGCCACCAGCCGGGTGGGGGTTGACTACTCTATCGTGCCGGTGGGAGTAGCGCGGGAAATCGTGGGTACCATCGGCTTTGTCAAAAGCCTTTAATCTCTCCTAGCAATGCCTGGACTCAACGACATTCAGCCGCTTATCAACGGTGTGGCCTATAGCTGGGCCGACATCAACGCCCAGATTCTGGGCAAAACCATGTACGGCATCACGGCCATTTCCTACGAGGATGACCAGGTGATGGAGGACAACTTCGGTGCCGGCATGATGCCCACCAGCCGCGGCTATGGTCAGCTCAAATCCAAAGCCTCCATCACCATCGAGGCCAAGGAATCCGAGCGCCTCGTGGAAGCCACGCCCACCGGCCGCATCCAGGACATTCCCCCGTTCCCCATCACGGTGGCTTATGTCAACCCCGCTAATAAAACTGTGACGCATAAGCTGATGAACTGCCAGTTCAAGGGCAATAAGCGCGACGTGAAAGCAGGCGACACCAAAATCGAAGTAGAACACGAACTCATCATTTCGCACATCCAGTGGAAGTAAACATCGAAGACCTCAAGAAAGAGCACGGCGACATTCACACGCTCACGCTCAACGACAAGTCTGGCCAGGTGGTGGCTACGGCCTACCTGAAAGATCCGGACCGCAACCAGGTGGCCCGGGCCATGTCGCTCATTGCCCAAACCAAAGTTTTCGAGGCTGGCGAGTTCCTGCTGGAAAACTGCCTGGTCGCCGGCGAAGACTCGATACTCAGCACTCCCAAGGTGAAAATGTCGGCCGCCATGCAGGCCGTGCAGCTGGTGGAGATGCTCGACGGGGAGCTTAAAAAAAACTAACGCCGCTGCCTATCGACGAGCGCGCAGGCAAAGATGGCCTGCGCAAAGCCGATGCGCTGATTAGCTACTACCTCCACATTCCGCATCCGGAAGCCCTTTCGGATGACGTGTGGCAGGACAAAGCCGGGCAAGCCAACTGGCTGCACCGGATCATTCAAGAACAACAGTAAGGGGAGCAGCCGCCACGGTGGCTCCCCTTCGCTTTTCCCTCTATGGCCAATCTCCTTTCCTACACCCTTAAAATCGTCGACTTATTCACGGCTCCGCTCCGCAAGGCAGCGGCAGATGGAGAGTCGTCGATGGGCCGGGTAACACGCGCGGCTCAGCGGGTGCAGGCGGCTACGACCAAGGCCGGCACGAGTGGAGCGGCTGCGGTGGGGAAGCTCGGTCAGGCTGCCCAGGGTGCCGCCGCCAAAGCGGTGCAGATGGGTAGCTCCTTTTCGGCCGCTAATCAGCGTATCCTGAGCACGAGCACCCGCGCCACCAGCAGCCTGAACGCGCTGGAGATAAAGCTCAACACGCTGAAAAACGAGCGACGTGTGGCCCTCAATCTCAACGACCTGGCCCTCGCCAACCGCGCCATTCAGGAAGTCGAGCAGAAGATGGACCAGCTGGAAAACCACGGCCGCCGCAGTGGTGGGGGCTTCGGCCTAGGTGGGCTTATGGGTGGCCTGGCCATTGCCGGCGGTGTGGCCGGCCTGATGGGTGGCGTGCGCGATACAGCCCAGATGCAGGGCATGAACAACGCCATCACCTTCGCCGCTGGCTCAGCGAAGGAAGGAGCTACCACGCTGCAGTTTTTGGACCGTAGCAGTGATAAGCTGGGCCTGAACCTGCTCAGTGCCACGGAGGGCTACCGTACGCTGGCCGGCTCGATGATGGGCACCAAGCTGCAGGGCGAAGGCACCCGGCGCATGTTTGAGCAGGTGGCCACCGCCACCACCGTGATGGGTGCCAGTGGCGACGACCAGAAAGGCGTGTTCCTGGCGCTGGGTCAGATCATGAGCAAGGGCAAGGTGCAGGCGGAAGAACTGCGCGGCCAGATTGGGGAGCGAATCCCGGGGGCCTTCAAAATTGCCGCCGATGCTATGGGCGTGAGCCAGGCCGCGCTCAACAAGATGATGGACGACGGCAAGCTCACCTCCGACGTGTTCCTGCCCAGGTTTGCCGCCCAGCTGCAGAAAGTCTTCGGTCCTGGCTTAGCGAAAGCGGTGAATTCTACCCAGGCCAATTTGAACCGCTTCGATAACGACTGGCTCAAAACCAAAACCATTCTGGTAGAGGCCCTGCTGCCTACGGTCATGGAGCTGATGGCTGGCGTGCGTAGCACGATGGAAGTGGTGCGCGCTGCTACGCAGTTTGTGCAGGAGCACGCCACAGCCTTCAAAGTGCTGGCCACCTTTATTCTGCCCGTCGTGGCCGGCGTGCTGGCCTACTCGGCCTATGTGCGCACCGCGGCTATGGTTACCGGGCTCTGGACGACGGCCCAAATGCTGCTGAACGGAGCGATGATGCTCAACCCCATCGGCTTGGTGGTGGCGGGCATTATGGCCCTGGTAGCGGGCGTGCTCTACTGCTGGAATAAGTTCGAAGGCTTCCGGGCCTTCCTCTACGGCTTCGCCTTTGGCGCTATGGAGCTGTTCAAGGGCCTGGGCAACGTGATTGCTGGCGCTTTTACCATCAACCCGATGCAGGTAGCCCGTGGTGTCGAGCAGCTGATGAACATCAGCAAGCGGTACCGGGAAGGCTACGGGAAAGGGGTTGAGTCGTTCCGTGGAGGCTCAAAAGTCGGCACCTCGCCCGACCAAGTACTTGGTGCCGCTGGCCCGACGCCTACCGGCGGTGGCGTGGGCCTGCCCGATGCCAAGGGCAAGAGTGGCGGCGCGACCGGGGCCGGTCGGGGCGTCACGCACATTACCATCAACATTCAGAGCCTGGGCCAGACGACTATTCACAGCACCTCCGTGCGCGAAGGCACCACCCAGATGAAAGAGAGCGTGCGCGGGGCCCTGCTCTCGGTGCTCAACGACGCTAACGCCATGACGACCTGATGCAGTACAATATCAACCTGCGCGCCCTGGCCGCTGAGGCTTTCGGCTACGCGCCCCTGATCCGCTATGAGTTGCCCGAGCAGCCCGAGCAGGAAGGCCCGTCGAAGGAACTCTACGGCACGCCCCTCCCGCCCGACTTCGAAGGCACCGGCCTGCTCGGCTTGCCCGTCTTCGCGCGGGTAGAATTTCTGGCCGCCGCCGGCTGGGCCCAGGTGGTGCTGAACGACCCGATTGTGGAAATCAGCCGCGACAAGCTCATCGTGACGACCGAAATCGAGGGCCGCGACGGGACCGTGAAGGAGTTCATCAGCAACGGCGACTATGCCGTGACCATCAAAGGGGTGCTGGCCAGTGACCCACACGACGGCCGCTATGCCCGGCGCTACCCTACCCGGGAAGTGCAGGCGCTCCAGGCAATCATCAACGCTAAGGAAGCTTTGCCCGTGACGGGGCGGCTGTTCAAGCTGCTGGGCATTCGCAACCTGGTGATAAAGGGCCACTCGTGGCCGTCGCTGCCGGGCTTCACCAACCTGCAGGCCTACGAGCTGCGCTGCCTCAGCGACGAGGCCATCGAATTACAAACCGCTACCCTGCCCGCCCTGGGCTTCGCTTTCTCGCCGACGACCTAATGCTCCGCCTCACCTGCCAACTCACCATCGGGCGCTTTACCCTGGATTTCGTCAACGAGATCCAGATCGAAAGCTCCTGGCAGCAGCTCACCGACACCTGCACGCTGAAGCTTCCGCGCCGCGCCCTGGTGCTGGGGGGCAAGCTGCTGCCCGACGCGTTACGGGTGGGCGACCGGGTGGAGGTGAAATACGGCTACGATGGCGTGCTGCGCACCGAGTTTGCTGGCTACATCGTGGGCGTGAAGACGGGGCCACCGGCCGAAATCCAGTGTGAGGATGAAATGTACCTACTCAAGCGCAAGCCGCTGACCCACTCGTGGCGGGCAGTGTCGCTACAGGGATTACTGGAGTATATCCGCACCCAGGCCGGCCTGTCGTTCGGCATCGAGACACTGGGCGCGGCCGATCTGGGCAAATTCACCATCAACCAGGCCACGGGCGCCCAGGCCCTCGACGCGTTGCGCAAGGACTACGGCATCCGCAGCTTTTTCCGGGCCGGGGTGCTCATCGCCGGCGACCCCTACCAGGCGGTGGCCACGGCCCCGCGCCATCTGCTCACCTTCGGCGGCAACGTCATCACCAACGATTTGCAGTACGTGCGGGCTTCCGACGTGCGCATCAAGGTGCGGGCCATCAGCCACATTGAGGGCAAGAAACGGGGCCGCAAGCGCATCGTGAAAGAATTCGGGGATATCCTCGATGGGGAGCTGCGCACGCTCAATTTCGTGGGTGTGGCCGAGGCCGACCTGGAGGCCCGCGCGAAAGCCGAGCTGGCCCGCCTGCGCTTCGACGGCTACCGGGGCACGCTCACCACGTTCGGGGCGCCCTACGTGGAGCATGGCCACGTGGTGGTGATTCAGGACCCGCTGTATCCGGAACGGGAAGGGGCCTACGCGGTGGATAAGGTAGTCAAGACATTCGGCGTGGGCGGCAGCCGGCGCGTCATCACACTAGGGCCAAAAGCATGAGCGAGTTAAAAGACGAATTCGAGCGAATGGTGAACGGCCAGATTCCGGTGGCCGTCATCAGTGGTACGGTAACAGCCGTGCGGCCGGAAGAGGATACCTGCGACGTGCAGCCCGATAATGGGGATGCCCTGGTGCTCGATGTGGCGCTGCTCAACGGCATCTACCCGGCGGTGGGTGCCGAGGTGCTCATCGGGCTGGTGGAAAACCGGCTCGTCGATACCTTCCTCATTTCGGCCGACAAGGTGACGCACTTCCGCCTGGCCACCGAGCAGGAGAGTTTCCTCACCTGGGCCCAGGACGTGCTGCAGGCCATCATGCAGCTCACCGTGACGACGGGTACCGGCCAGAGCGGCCCTCCCATCAACCTGCCCGCCTTCCAGCAGCTGGCCCAGCGCCTGCCCAACCTCTTTGTAAAGTAGCCATGCCCCTGAACACCCCGCAGCTCGAAACCTCCATCCTAAGCATCCTCGACGACCAGGCCCAGCGCACCGACAACCCGGCGCAGGCCCGCAAGGACTTCGCCCACCAGCTGGCCGTGGCCATCACGGCCCACATCAAAACCGGTACCGTCACCACCACCGGCTCGGCCACTACGCAAACCGGCACCATCCTATGAAGAGCCTCGATATTTTGCTCGATGAGTCGTTTGACCTGGCTGTATCGGCCCAGGGAGATTTCGTGCTGGGCGAGTCAGAGGCGCAGCACGTGGATCTGCTGCTCCAGAGCCGGCAAGGCGACTGGCGCGAAAACCCGCTCGTGGGCGTGGGCATTGCCCGCTACCTGAAGGCACCCTATGGCCCCGCGCAGGCTGCTGTTCTGGGCCGGGAAATTTCCGTGCAGCTGGAGCGAGACGGGCTGCAAGTACTGGAGCTCGACGTGGCCGACCTGTCCGACTTCAAACTCAACGCCGAACGACTATGATTCAGGTAAGCGACGGGCAAAGCCTGCTCGACATCTGCCTGCAGGAGCTGGGCACGGTGGCCGTAGCGCCCGAGTTGGCCACGGCCAACGGTCTACGCATCACATCGGCACTTCAGGCCGGGCAGCGCCTGGTGATTCCTGCGAGCCTAGCCAGCCGCCCGGATATAGCCGCCTACTTCGCCAGCCGGCAGCAGCGCATCAATACCGGCCAGGGCAGTGAGCTGCTGCCTGTCGGTCCCGACCCCGAACCGGTGGAGGAAGGGCCGCAGCAGTGGGACAACGCCGAATGGCTTCATCTACAATGGTTTTAATACAGAATAATGGCAGCTTCTAACCCTATCGGCATTACGCAACCCCTGATGCTCCAGCTCCAGCTGCTGGCGCGTCAGGTTTTCCGGCCATTCAACCCCGCGAACCCAGAGAATAAGGTCCGGACGGAGGAAGTGCTGGCCTACGAAGAGGCGCTAATAGCGGCCCTCTTTACCGTCACGCACGCCAATGAAATCCTGTCTGGTGCTGGAGCACCGGTCGCCTCCCTGGGCAGCTTGAACGATGTGTACCTGAACGAAACCACCGGCGACCTGTCGCGCAAGCAGGCAACAGGCTGGGTGTACAAGTTCACCATGCGGGGCAAGGATGGCAAAACGCCGGTGAAGGGCAAAGACTATTTCGACGGGGAGCCCGGCTATACGCCCATCAAGGGGGTGGACTACCGGGACGGGGAAAATGGCTATACGCCCATCAAAGGGGTGGACTACCAGGATGGTCAGAACGGAGCCGATGGCAATACCATCAATTGGCAATCCTACGCCCCGACCAATGCCAACCCGGGCCGGACGGGGGATGCCTGGTACCACCTGCTGAGTGAAACCCAGTACGCCCTCTACGAGTGCGTGGGCCGGCCAGAGCTGAGCAACGGCACGGATGAATTCGATATCTGGCGCCTGCGCTTCACTGCCAGTGCTGCCCCCACCGGCGAGGTGCCCGTGGCGGGGGATGCCATGCTCCGGTCAGTGTACGACCCGAACAACGACGGCAAGATTTCGGCGGCGCTGATTGAGCCCACCGCCTCCCGGATGTTCGTGGAGGATACGCAGATCCAAAGCTGGGATGCCCGCGAAGAAAGCGCCAAGAAAGGGCAGCCCGGTGGCTACGCCGGCCTGGACGACAACGGCAAGGTGCCGGCTGAGCACTTACCCGGTGCCGTGACCGGTGGCGACATGATGGCCGCCACCTACGACCCGGACGGCGACGGCAAATTCAGCCCCGGGCAGATTGTGACCACCGCGGCTGCCCGGTTTGTGTCCGATGCGGAAAGGAACACCTGGAACGGCAAGCAGGGCGCGGCGGAGAAAGGCCAGCCCAACGGCTACGCCGCCCTCGATGCGACGGGCAAGGTGCCGGCGGATCAGCTCCCGGAGGCCACCGTGGGCGGTGACATGCTGGCCAGCACCTACGACCCGGACGGGGATGGCAAATTTGCCCCGGCCCAGATTCTGACCTCCGCTACAGCGCGTTTCGTGACCGACGCGGAAAAGGCATCCTGGAACGGCAAGGCTCCCGCTGACGTGCTGTCGGCCATGGGCTATGCCGCGTCGGTCACGGTGGACTTTGCCACCGATAACGTGCGCAACCTCGTGCTGGCGGGCAACCTGACGATTTCGGGCACGAGCAACCGGGGCAATGCCCGGCAGAAGATGATCCGCATTATCTGCGACGCCAGTAGCCGTACGCTGGCCTTTCCGGCCGGGTGGGACTGGCTGGGCGAGGGAGCGCCGGCCGCCCTACCCGCCAACAAGAAAGGCATCCTGAGTTTGTACTGCTTCGGCCCGCTGGAAAGCGACGTGACGGCCGTGTTTTCCCTGGTGAAATAATGACGAGCGCGTTTTCCATTCTTAACCCGGGCTTTCACCCGGCCACGGTATTCGACGCCGACGCCCGGGCCTTTCTGCAGGCGGCAGGCATCGTATACGGGGGCATCTACTACCCGGATACCCCGTACGAAATTGGCGGCTCGGGCCTGTGGAGCGCCCTGAACCGGTTGGTAAAAGGCCTCAAGGATTCCGGCGTGTGGTGGAAGCTGGGCTTTTGGTATCCGCTGATTGGCGGCACCGCCTTCAGCCACAAATGGAACCTGCGGGACCCGCGCGATACGAACGATGCGTTCCGGCAGGAATTTGTGGGTAGCCCGCTGCACGCGGCCACCGGCATCGACTGGAACGGCACCACACAGTATGCCCTGAGCCACTTGACGCCCGCGGGCGTTTCGACGGAGGAAACCGGCGTGGCCATGGGCTATTACAGCCGGGAGGACATTATTGCCCCGGGTGAAATCGACATGGGCAGCAACAACACGCCTTCTCAAAGTTTGCTGCTGGTGACCAAGGGCACCGATGGCCGACCGGCGGCGCGCAATGCCGGCTCCAGCATGTACGGGGAAGCCGGCCCGGGCTACGGCCATTTTATGACCAGCTCGTTTGGCACCGGCACGCCGGCGGCCCTGTACCGGGATACTGTGCAACTGGTTTCGCAGCCCTTCGAGGGCCTACTGCCCACCAACATTCTCACCATCGGGGGCCTGCTGATTTTCGACGTGCTCTACGGCACCACCCGGGAGTGCGGCACCGCCTGGTATGCCAAGCAAGGCCTCACACCGGTAGAACTGGCCGCCATCGAGCAGCTCAACAGAGAGTTTCAACTAGCCCTCAATCGATATGTTGTCTAACTACTACGCCGTGGTTTCAGCCAGTTTCGCCACCCGCTTCGCCGGCTACGTGAACGGCCAAAACACCTTCCGGGCCACCCGCTCCATTGATGGCCGCTACGTGTGTGCCCTGTGCAGCCTGCTCGACTTCCCGGAAATCTTCGCTGATACCACCATCACCATCACCACGCTCGGGGCGGTGGACTTCCCGGTGCATCCTCCTTTTCACTCTCTGACGATTTAAGATGGCCCGCACGATACCCGAAATCTTTGATTCTATCCAGGTGGCCCGCGCCACCAGTCCCGAGCTGGCCGCGCTGAGCTCGCCCTCCGCGACAGCCCTGCACCGGCTGTGGGCCTACGTGGTGGCCACGGTGCACCACTTTCACGAGGTGCTCATGGATGGGCTCCGGGCCGATGTCGATACGGCCATTGCCAATAACCAGTACGGCACGCCAACCTGGTTTCAGCGGCAGGTGCTGCTGTTTCAACTCAACGACACGCTGGAGGTGCGCAACAACATCATTCAGTATAAGGTGGGCTCCACCGGTGCCCGCATCGTGACACGGGCCGCGGCCAAGGAGGATACCAAAGGCAAGCTCATTATCAAGGTCGCCGGCCTGGGCACCACGGCCGACACGCTTCGGGGCCTGACGGATGAGGAACAGGTACAGGTGTTTTCCTACCTGGACCGCATCCGGCCGGCTGGTGTGAAAATCAGCCTGGTGAGCCGGGAAGCCGACCGCCTGCAGCTCCACGGCCAGGTGTACTACGACCCGTTGCGCGACCTGGAGGGCCAGATAAAGCCGGCGCTGCGGGCGGGCCTGACCACCTACACCAAGGCCTTAGACTTTGCCGGCGTGCTCTACAAAGCCAAGCTGGTAGACGAGTTTCAGAAAGTGCCCGGCATCATTGACCAGGACATTGTGGAGGCATCCATTCGGCTGGGCAATGACCTGCCCGTAGTATTCGACCGCGTGTGGGAAACCCGAGCGGGCTATGTAGTAGAAGAAGATGAGTCCGGCCTGAGCTGGCTCGACACCCTGGAATTCATCCCCTACAATGGCTAACCCAAACAAGACGATTAGCAAGCTGCCCAGCGACGCCGGCACGCAGCTGGAGGTGCCGGCGCTGGTGCGGGACCTGCTGCCTTCTTTCCTGAGGCGCCCGCGCATGGTCGCCTGGCTGCTCTGCCTGCTCCGTCCAGTAGTCGAGCTCAACCAGCAGCTGCAGAGCTATGCCCAGCGCGTGCGCGTGCTGCTCAGCTACAACTCGCAGACGCTGCTGTTTGAGAAGGCGCTGAATGACACGTTCGATCCGGCCTTGCGCCGGATCTACATCGAGAACAATGATGTGGACGTGCAGCCACTCTTTCTCTCTTTCAAGGTAGAGGCACAGCCACCGATACCAGTCTGGTTCGAAGCCGAGCCCGACCGCACCCAGCGGTTTTTGCGCTTTACCCGGGAGGCCGTCGCTGCCGGGTTCACGGTCTTTGTACCGGCTTCCTTGCTACCCGATGCCAGCGATGCCGCCGGCACCAGGGCTTACTACGCCAGACTCGACGCCTTCATCGTGCGCTACAAGCTGGCCACCATTCAACACACGACAGTTTTCTTTTAAGCGCTTTCCTATGCAAATGTTACAAGCCGACATTAACGGCCGCGAAATCACCAACGATGACCTGATCGTACCCCAACAGGAAATCTACACGGCCATGAGTGCTCAGTTTTTGGGCAATGGCTCCTTCGTCCTGGAGGGCTGCAAAGTCACTCCTGCCGGCCCGAATGCTTATAATATTGGTAGTGGCATCGTATTCCTGGGCGGGCAGATTGTGCGGTTCGTGGGGGCCAGTAACCAGGTGCTGCCGGCGGAGCTGGTGCTTGGGCCGGTGGAAGCCATCCAGGAACGGGCCTATGCCGATGGCTCCAGTCGGGCCGGTATCGTGGAACAGCAAGCTCTCTGCCGGGAGGCATCGGCGGAACCCGTCAGCAAGATTCCCGTGCTGGCGACCGGCACTAAAACGTGGTGGCACGTGCAGCAGGCGCGGCTACGGGCCAAATCCGAAATTCAGTGGCTGGCCGAGTGGAATAGCGACGACTACGAGAATGGGTTGGGTAAGTATGGGACGGAGGCCTACGGCTGGGCCCGGGCCGACGGGAACAATGGCACGAAAAATATCAGGTCGCGTGTTGCGGTGGCTCTCGATGCGGCCGATCCGGATTACGATACCATTGGCAAAACCGGGGGCGTAAAGACGGTCACGCTGACGGCGGCCCAGATGCCGAATCACGTGCACCGGCAGCGGGATTCGTATTCGCCTAATGGGCCTAATGATGGTAGCGTTACGCTGAAAGGAGGAGTAAAAGGTGGTGAAGGACCAGCCATGTTCCAGACGGACCCTGCCGGTGGTGGACAAGCACACGAAAACCGCCAGCCGTTCATCACTCTGGCAGCTCGCCAGTGGATCGGGCTCTAGTCCACAGCTTTTAGCATGAGATGACTTAGGGTGAATATTACAAATGCATAGCTTTGCGCTTCACTCTAAGTCATTTTATGAAAAGACTATTTACTCTCATTCTTTCGTTTTCCGCTTTTGCCGCCAGTGCTCAAATAACTTTTGAGAAAGAGTACACTCGTAACAGTGGCAGCTACGTGACTCCTATTAAGCTGTCTACTGGTGCCGTAAAGTATGTTTTGACGGTGGATAACGACCCTGCTGTTCGACTTTACAATCAAGACCATTCTCTGTTTCGACAAGTCACTTTACCAACAGCACTGCTGAGTAGCAACTTTTACATTGAGCTAGTAAGTGACAAGCTCTTCAATCAAGATGCAGCACTGGAGTTCGGCATTAAGGTTTCAACCCCAACGTACTCAAATACAGCATACAAAGTAATTACAGAAGCTGGTACGTTACTAGCCAGCATTGATTCTGTGTCGTCAGTAGAGTTTTTTAACTCTCCCTTGGGGACTAAGATGATCGTTGACCGTAATTACAACATAAAGCGGACTAAGGAAGGCCCTAGGTTTTATAGCATAGGTGGCACGTACACACCACTTAAAGCGTCCACCAAACTGGATGAACTCACAGCCTCCCCCTACCCCAACCCAGCCGCTGAATCTATCCGCCTACCTTACTTGGTGAAGAAAGGCGAGGTGGCCACGCTCGACGTGCTCAACATGACAGGCCAAGTGGTGAAGTCGTACCAGGTCGACGCGACGTTTGACCACCTGCAGCTCAGCGCACGGGAGCTACCCGCCGGCACCTACGTGTACCGGGTAACCTCGGCCACTGGAGCCACTGCCGGTAAGAAGTTTGTTGTGAGCCGATAAGCCACTATATATTTGCCTTGCCCAGAATTCACAGAGGTGTGCACTGGGCAAAGCCTATTGTAGCAAAAAGCCCCGGCGCAGGTCGGGGCTTTTTCGTTTCTTGCCTATATGGGCCGCTACTCTCCCTACAACGACTACGAAGACCCAGACACCCCACCGTGGTGGATGAAAGTGCTTGGTGTGGCCCTGCTCATCGGGCTGGCTCGCCTATTGATGTGGCTTTATCCATAACTACTCTGATGCCCCTCTCCCACTATGCTTTCCGCGCCCTGCCCTTCGAGGATCGGCTCAAAGCCATCTGGGCTGAGGGCACCTTCCTGGCCACGCGCTGGGAGGAAGACGATGCCGTGAACCTCTACCACATGGGCACCTTCTTCGCCGAGGTGTACTATGACCCAGAGAGCAACGAGATGCTGCGCACACGCGCGTTTACCAGCACGCGGTGCCTAGAAGACTATGCGGCGTATGTCAAGCTGCATGACTTGGAAGCATGAAAAAGCCCCGCATTCTTTCGAAGCGGGGCTCGAATACCAAAGTGAAATTAGGCTGCCTGAGTCTTGATGTCTGTGAACATCATCACTGACTCTACAAAGTGCTCCTGAATAACACCGCGCATTGGATGATCCTTGTGGATAAAGTACCCGCCTAAAGTCGGGTGTTCATCCTCTGAAGGTGCTGGTATAGAGAATGGCCAGTAGTAATACTGCTTCTGGGGGTCTTCCTCGTTATGCCACCGCTCAAAGGTTATCTGTCTTTTGTGATGCTTGCCATCATTTGAATCACAAGTGAAGCATAACACACGCTCAGAGTCTTTCGCCAGAAAATCACGGATAATTTGGCGTAGCGTCGCTTTTACACGGTAATCAGAGGGAGGGAGAAAGTCACACGCTTCATGATTAGCCACGAATGAAAACGTAAATATCAAGCCATCGATTTCCGGTGCCTCTGAGGTAGGGACAGCCAGAAAGTAGGCTTGATATTGTACTGAGTGTTGGGTTACGAAGGAATAAGTAGAGCCTTCTTCTACTGTGATTGAGTACGGGTCAAACATCGGACACTACGGCTATCAGCACTTACCCCGTACTTAATCAGTGGCTTAGGATACAACAAAGTTGTAGCCGGCCTCTTTCAGCTTGCTCACTTGGCCACTACGAATAGCTGCATCAGCAGCTTTCTTCATTTTCAAGATGGTGCTGATGACATTCGCACCGCGAGCAGCAGGCTGATTAGCTTGCTGGGTGTTGAAGTCAGTTGACATGACTAGCGGTTTTTAAACGGTTTTTCTATAACCGTTGGTTACAATTATGACAAATGTAGCAGGTTCAGGTTATAACGCAATAGCTTTTTTTCAGGTTCGGCTAGTACACCCTTTTTGTAGTAAAGGAAATGTTTTAGTCAGAATGCTAGGAAGTTAGCAAGCAACATCTATAACCAGATGTTAGGCCCGTTACAAGTATAGCGATTTGTTATATAGCATCTGTCACTCGTGGACCAACGATGGGTTTGTAGGGATGAATACCCGGTTATGTGGTACTGAATGAGAGAAGATGTCACTCGCCTACAAAGAGAATCCAAGTACAGTACAGGGATTCGCATCCATACTACTTTGCTTACATCCCAACAAAAGGATCCGAATTGTACGACCAGCTTGTGCGTATCTGCTTAAGCAGATACGCACAAGCTGGTCGTAGGTTACGTCATTGCAAAAAAAGACCACGATACGGAAACCGTGCACTGGAGGGGCCCGTAGACCTGACTAGTCAGGTCTACGG
>NZ_JAJADQ010000011.1 GCF_020447315.1 Hymenobacter nitidus | reverse complement strand
AGGTCCCAGAAGGTGGCCCGGGTGCCACCCAGGCGCTGCTCGCTGCTGCCAGCTAGGCTCAGCAGGCCGCCGGTGGCGCTAAAGGTGCCATCAATAGCAAAGCCCTGCCCTGCCACGGCCAGCGTACCACCGCTCTGAGTGAGCGAGGCGTTGGCTTTTAGAATCAGGTCTTTCACGTTAGCCGTGCTGGTGGTCAGTACAGGATAGCGGGGAGCACCGGCCGGAATGGTGGCATCCAGGGAACTGGTAGGCACGCCGTCGGTCCAGTTAGCGGCCGTAAACCAGTCGGTCGAAACGCTGCCTGTCCAGACGGTGCTGGTAACCGGCGCATTGTACTGCAGGCTATAGGTAGCGGAAGCTACGTTGCCGGTACCGGCGCTGGTCTGGGCCACGTTGGCCGCAATGCCTACCGTGGTGGGCGAGCCAGGCGTGGTGACGGCAACGGTAAACGAGTACGTAGTGCCCGAGCCGCTTAGGTTGAGTACGGAGCCGTTGACGACGGTAATGTCGCCGGCCACAAAGCCGGTTACGCTCTGCGAGAAGGTAGCCACGAAAGGAATGACCGCCGTGCTGGTCGTGCCACCCGAGGCGCCGGCCGTGCTGCTGATAGCCACCGTAGGGTTCACGGCGAAGGCCACGCCATTGCTGGTTCCGGCGCTGGTGGTCACCGTAATATTGCCGGTAGTAGCGCCCGGGGGCACGGTAGCCGTAATAGTAGTAGCATTAACTACCGCAAAGGTGGCCGCCGCCGTGCCGTTGAAGCTCACGCCGGTAGCGCCCGTCAGGCTGGCCCCGGTGAGCGTAACGCTCGTGCCGACCGGGCCATTGGTCGGGCTTACGCTGGTCAGCGTGGGGACCACGAAGTTGGTTGAGTTCAATAGAACACCGAGCGTATTGTCGTTGCGGTTGGCCGTCAGCACATCAAGCTTGCCGTCGGCATTCACGTCGGCCAGCGCAACGCCCTGTGCACCGTTACCACCATTATAAGTCGTTACGGCTCCGAAGCCGCTGGCTTGTCCCAGCAATACGCCGATTAGGTTATTCGAAAAATTGCCCGGCACCAAGTCGGGCAGGCCGTCGCCGTTCACATCCCCAATACCAACAGCATAGGCACCGGTGATTGCCCCGGTGGAGTAGTTGGTGGTAGCCAGGGTACCTCCAGCTTGACCCAGCAGCACGGATATCGTACTGTTCTGATTGCTGGCTACCACGTCCAGCCGGCCATCGGTATTCACATCGCCCAGCCGCAGGCCCACAGTTTGGGAATTCACTCCGGTAGCATAGTTCACGAACGTGCCGAACGTGCCCCCGGCTAGCCCGGGCAGCACGTTTACGGAGTTGGTAGCGTAGTTGGCAGTTACAATATCCAGCCGGCCGTCGGCCGTTACGTCACCCAGAGCCACGTCGAAGCCAAGGCCGGAGGTAGCGTAGGACGTAGGCGCTCCAAAGGCTCCACCTCCCAGGCCCAGTAGCACGGAGGTCGTGGCCGTACCGCTGTTGCCGGTCACGGCATCCAGCACTCCATCCCCGTTCACGTCGCTGAGCGCCACGTTCCGGGGAGCGGTGTTGGTACCGGTGGCATAGGAAAGAACCGTTCCGAAGATTCCGGCTCCCTGGTTCAGCAGCACCCCAATGGTATTGTTGCCGTTGTTGGCGGTTACGATGTCGAGCCGCCCATCGGCGTTGACGTCGCCCAGGGTTACCCCCTGAGTCTGCACGCCTCCCGGAGCCACATTGTAACGGGTGGCTGCTGCGAAGGTCCCGTTGCCACTGTTGAGAAACACGCTCACGTTGTTGGACGTGATGTTGGCCGTTACGGCGTCCAGGCGGCCGTCGGCGTTCAGGTCGCCCGTCACGACGCGCAGGCTGATGCTCCCGCCGGTAGCGTAGGTAGTTAGCGGGGCGAAAGTAGCGGGAGTTTGGGCCTGAGCCGCGCCGGCCGACGCCAGCAGCAGGGCCAGTCCACCCAGCGGCGCGGTAAGATGGCGGGCAAACCGCTTAAAGAAGTACAGGTTCATCATGCAACAGGACTAAAGTAAAAACTACCGGGCACCTGTCCGGCAGGATAAAGGTCGGATATTATTCTGATAAAATATGACGTAAGCAAGTTTATTGAGCATTTAAAAGTCAGCTGTCTATACTGCTATTTACTCCACGCCTTTCATCCCGGCTCAGGTGGTGACCACTCATTCTGGACATGAGGAAGGCAGCAGTAATCCACGGTGCCATAAACTCGTGGTGGCCTATACCCGGCGCTGTTCTCCATCAAAAAGCCCCGTCCGGGGAGTCGAACAGGGCTTTTTGTTAGGCTGCAACGACAACGCTCAGGGTTGGCGCAAAATCGTCTGGTACTTGGCCGAGTTGGTAGGGTCCACTTCCGAGAGCATCGTTACCACCTGCTGCTTCTGCTGCTGGTCTTGGGCAGTGCGGAAGATGTTGGATATTTCATCCGACTTGGTATCGAAGAAGGCGCGGGCCAGCAGCGTGCCAGGTCGGCGAATGGCGGCCGCCTGCACGCCCTGCAGGGCCGTAAACAGGCTGGTGCGGGCTTCTTCGGGCTTCTGAATAAAGATATCGAGGCCCTGGCGGTAGTAGGCGTAGATGCCCGTGCGCATGGCCTCCAGCTGCGGGTCCTGCAGGTTATTGAGCAGCCAGTAGCGGTTGCGCGACTCCCCATCCTGCCAGGCCGGGTCGGTTTCGTTGGTTACGCTCTGGTTGGCCGCGTTGTTGAGAATATTGCGGGCCCGGTCGTAGTAGGGCGAGCCGCCGAGCTTGGAGAAGCTGTCCTGGTCCATGCCGATGATGATGTAGGCGTAGAAGCTCAGCAGCGACGACAGATTGGACACGAAAGTATTCTCCGAGTAGTCAATCGGGTTCTGGGGCGAGTAGTTGAACACCCAACCCCGGTCGGCAAAGGACAGCAGATTGGTTTCGTAGCCGGTGCCATATACGGGCCGCGACGACACGATACGCACCGTTGCCAGGTAAGTGCCCGACTGCGGAATATTGGTGATGCCCACGAAAAAGCGGCAGCGAATCCGCTCCTCGGGCCGGTATGTTTGGTTGGTCCAGGAGCGGGTATTCAAAAACGACTGCATGTCGTTTCGCAATTGCTGCACCAGCTGCGGGTCGGAAATTGTCACGTTTTCCGTGGTTACCTGCACTTCGGCCTGGAGTTCCTGGGCCTGCCCGGCCCGGGAAGCCAGCAGCATTAGCACAAACAGCAGCGGAATGAGAATTTTACGCATTGCGAAAGGAAAGGCAGGCAAAAACGGTTCGGACAATATCGTGGGCCACGGCGGCTTTGGGCTTCAACTCAAAGATAGTCTTTTGCCCGGCCGCGTCCAGCAGCGTCACTTTATTGGTATCGTGGCGGAAGCCCGCGCCCGGGTCGCGCAGGGAGTTGAGCACAATCAAATCGAAATTCTTGCGCCGCAGCTTGCCCTGGGCATGGGCTTCCTCATCATTGGTTTCTAACGCAAAACCCACCGAAAATTGTTCAGCCCGCTTGATTTGACCCAGCGTGCCGGCAATATCCACGTTCTTGACCAACTCCAGCGTCAGCGTGTCGCCGTCCTTCTTAATCTTTTGCTGGGCCACGGCACGCGGGCGGTAATCGGCCACGGCAGCGGCAAACACCCAAATATCGGCTTCGGGCGCGGCAGCGGCGGCGGCGGCATACATCTGCGTGGCCGTTTCCACCCGGGTTGTTGCAATCAGCTTATTGCCGGGGTCGGGCAGGTTGGTTGGCCCGCTGATGAGCGTAACCTGGGCGCCGCTTTCGGCAAATACCTCGGCCAGCGCGTAGCCCATCTTGCCGGTGCTGTGGTTGCCGATAAACCGAACCGGGTCAATCGGCTCGTAGGTCGGCCCGGCAGTAATGAGGACGCGCATAAATGCAGGTAGAAGGATAAAAAAGAACGTCATGCCGAACCTTCGCTCAGCATGACACTCACTGTTGACTGACAAAAAACTGCTCCAGCTCTTTCACAATGTCCTCGGGCTCCAGCATGCGGCCCGGGCCGGAAAGCCCGCTGGCCAGCTCCCCCACCGGCGACTCCAGCACGTGGTTGCCGAAGCTGCGCAGCCGCTCAAAGTTGTGCGTCACGGCCGGGTGCACGTACATATCCAGGTCCATGGCCGGGGCCAGAAACACCGGGCAGCGGGCCGACAGATACACGGCCGCCAGCAGGTTGGGGCAGTGCCCGTTGGCCAGCTGGGCCACGGTGTTGGCGCTGGCCGGGGCTATAACCAGCGCATCGGCCCAGAGCCCCAGGTCCACGTGGTTGTGCCACTGGCCGGCAGCTTCGTCGCGCAGGAAGCTGGTGAGCACCGGCTTTTTGGAGAGCGTGCCCAGCGTGAGGGGCGTGACAAAGGCCGAGGCCGAGGCCGTCAGAATGACTTGCACCTCAGCCCCGGCCTTTATCAGCAGCCGCACCAGCATGGCAGATTTGTAGGCGGCAATGCTGCCGCACACGCCCAGAATGATCTTGCGGCCTTGCAGCGGCATTGCCCGAACCGGCTACTTATTCGGTAGGACGAGCCACGATGGGCAGTGCCTCTTCCTCGAGCGTACGGAACGTTACTTTGCCTTCCAGGAACTCCTCAATGGCGAGGTTGGTCGGCTTAGGCAAACGCTCGTAGTGCTTGGAAATCTCGATTTGCTCGCGGTTTTCGAATACTTCCTCCAGGTTGTCGACCGTGGTAGCAAACTCGGCCAGCTTGCCGTTCAGCTCTTCCTTCAGCTTCACCGAAATCTGGTTGGCGCGCTTCGAGATGATGGCAATTGACTCGTACACGTTGCCGGTTTCGTGGGTGAAGTCCGACATGTTGCGGGTCACGATGGAAGCAGAGACGTTGTTCGGAGTTTTCATATGATGGAGGCTATTTAATGTGCAAAGAGAGAATGTATGGAATGTGAAAGATGTGAGAAATGTGGGACATGAAGTCAGGAGTTACTCTTTGGGCTTCCCGCTTGTGTTCACATTAAGCACATTGAAAACACATTTTACACATTGTAAATTATTTCGCGGCCGTATCGGCCGGCTTAAGCTTGGCAATTTGCTCGCGGGCATTGGTGTACATCACCTCAGCGTCCTTCAGGTTGCGGCTCTGTGGGTAGTTGTCGATGAACTGCTGGTAGAACGACAGCACTTCCAGATACCGCTCCCGCTGCTTTTCCACCACACTTTCCTTGGCCAGGTCGTGCTGGGCGTTGAGCTTCAGGAACGATGCTTCCTCGTTGAAGGCCGAGGCCGGATACTGCTGCTGAAACGAGCCGAAGGCCGTAACGGCGGCCTGGTAGTAACGCACGTTGTAGTAGAGCTTGGCGCTTTGAAAGGCTTTATTTTCCAGCTTTTTCTGCAGCTCCTGCGACATATTTTCGGCCTCGGGCCGGAACTGGCTGGTCGGGTACCGGTTCAGAAACTCCTGGATGGACTCCAGGGCTGAAAACGTGTTGGTCTGATCCAGCTCGAACTCAGGAGAGTCGCGGAACAGGGATTTGGCGTGCAGAAAGTTGGCCTCCTCGGCATACGTCGAGTTCGGGTAGGTATCCGAAAACGACTTGAAGTAGTAGGCACTCAGCACGTAGTTGCGCTGCTTGTAGTTGGTATTGGCGAAGTAGAACTGGGCCTTTTCAGCCTCCGGACGGCCTTTCAGCAGCGGAATCAGGTCTTCCAGCAAAGTGCCGGCCTTGAAAAAGTCGCCTTTCTCGTAGTACTGCACGGCGGCCTCGTACTTCTTGTTGACGTCGCCGCTCTTGAGCAGCTTTTGGTAGCCGGAGCACGAGCCAAGCAGCAACGTACTCACTAACAGAACAAAGAAGGCAGGACGGAAAGACAGCATAAGGGGGGCAAAGGTAACGGATTACGGGGCCGAATCAAAGGTGGGCCCGGCGGGCTTACTTCGAGGCGCGCGTTATGGGCGCTTTCGGTTGGGAAACAGGTTTTACGGCCGGCTTGGCCGGCACTGACTTACTAGGTGCCGCTTTTGGCTTAGCCGCCGGTTTGGCTCTGGCTTTCGTGGCGGTTTTAGGCTTGGCTTTCACCGGTAGGGCAAAGTGCTTACCTAACACCAAGCGGCGCGTCGGGCGTTCCGACGCCCGCCAGGTAAAGCCTTTCAGCTTTTCGTCTTCCGCTTTTAGCTCATGGGGCGGAATAAAGCTGGCGTCGGGGTTAGTCAAAAAGGTGATGGTCTGGAGCTTGTTGTCGGCAAAGCGCAGGGCCATGTTGGCACTCAGGGCCTTGTTGACGCCGGTAACGGCGGTGTCTCCCTCAAGAGCATAGTAGATGCTCTCGGCGTTGCCAAGCACGTCCACTTTTTTTATTTTGTTATTGACGAAGTAGGCAATCATATTGCGCCCCTTCACCTGGTTATAGTTGCGAATGGTATCCTGGCCGATGATAAACGAGTTGGCGTACAGACGCATCTGGTCGATTTTCTTGCGCCGCTGCCGGATTTCCATGCTATCGGCCGTCAGCTGGTTCTGGTCCGTCCACAGCACCGGCCGCTTGTTCAGGTAGATAATCGAGTCCTGCCGGTCGTAGGTCAGCGAGTCGCAGCGGCCCTGCAGATCGGTGCGGAAGATCTTCACCTTAGGGTAGGCATACAGCACGCCCGCCTCGTTTTTGGGCGGGCGGCCTTCCACGCTCACCAGCGTATCGGCGGCCAAGTAGAGCGTGTCGTTGTCGGAAATGTTGCGCATCACCGGGCTGCCACCGTACACCTTGGCCCGCCCGGTGCCGCGCCAGTAGCGGCCCACGTCGCCGCGCAGCACGATGTTATCCTTCTTCGAGGTCATCGACACGTGGCCGGTGGCTACGCCGTACTGCCGGGCTTCGTCGTAGATCAGCTTGTCGCCGCCGAGCAGGTAGTTCGGGGTTTCAATGCGGGCGTTGCGCTGGAAGTTGGAAACCTTGGTGCGGGTGTTGTAGGTGCCGTTTTCGGCGTACAAATTGCCCTGCTTGCCCGTGATGCGCGTGGGTCCGAAGAAGTAGGCAATCTTCGACACCGTATTATACTGGAGCGTATCGGTGTCGATGTTGTTTTCCTTGGTCACCAGCTTCACGTTGCGCTTGAAGCTGAACACCTTGGAGGTGGTGTTATAGTATCCAAACTGACTGTCGAGCGTGTTTTCGGGGTCTACGAGGTGCCCGCCGGTGCTGTAGTAAGCCAGGTTTTTATTCAGGTCGTAGTCCAGCAGGTTGGTGGTCAGCGTCATGCGCGGGTCGCGCATCACCACGTTGCCGGTCATGCGGGCCTTGCGGGTGTCGCCGTCGTAGGTGGCATGGTCGCCCGTAATAGTTACCGTATCGTTCTGGATGATGCGCACGTTGCTGAAGGCTTCCAGTGCGTTTTTCTCCAGGTATTGATAGGCCGAGTCGCAGTACAGCAGCGTAGTGCCCTGCTTAAAGCTCACGTTGCCAATCAGCTTGCGGATTTCCACGCCGTTGAACGTGCCGCCCACCAGCTTCTGGGTGCCGGGCAGCAGCTCGATGCGCTGCCCCTTGGGTGGCGCAGGCTGGGCGGCGGGCGGCGCGGCGGGCCGGGGCCGCTGCTGGGCCTGGCTGAGCAGCGGCACGCTGGCGAGCAACAGCAGAAAAAGTAACTTTATAAAACGCATTTCGGGGCAAAGGTACGGAAGGCCCGCTGGTAACGCCCATCTTTGCAGGCTAGTGCCCACTGTTGCCTTCCCGAATCAGTTTTTCTATGCTTGAGCGTGTCCGTCAGTTTATTACAGAACAGGAGCTTTTCTCCCCCGCTACCGATTATATCCTGGTAGCCGTCAGCGGCGGGATGGACTCGGTGGTGCTGGCCGACGTGCTGCACCGCCTGGAAGTGAAGTTTGCCATTGCCCACTGCCACTTCGGCCTGCGCGGCGAGGAAGCCGATGCCGACGAGGAATTCGTGCGCAAGCTGGCTAAAAAGTACGAAGTGCCCTACTTCGCCGAGTTCTTCCAAACCAAAGAGTTTGCCGCCCAGGAAGGAATTTCAACCCAGATGGCGGCCCGCACTTTGCGCTACGCCTGGTTTGAGCGCATCCGCCAGACCCAGCAACTCGACTACATTGCCACGGCCCACCACCAGCGCGACGCGGCCGAAACCATGCTGCTCAACCTCACCCACGGCACCGGTCTGGCCGGCCTGCACGGCATCAGGGCCAAAAACGGGCGCATCATTCGGCCGCTGCTCGGCATCGGCAAGGAGGATTTGTACGACTACCTGGTGGAAAACCGACTGGCCTGGCGCGAAGATGCCTCCAACGACAGCACCCTCTACCAGCGCAACCGCCTGCGCCACGACGTGCTGCCCGTGCTGCGCGACATCAACCCCAACCTCGACCAGACCCTGCAAATCACGGCCGAGCGGGTGGGCGGGGCCGAGGAAATCGTGCGCCGCTACGTGGAAGACACCAATGCCGCCGCGCGCCGCGACGAAGCCGAGGTAACCTACCTCAACATCCCGACCCTGCAGCGCACCGCCGCCTCTACCTTAGTATTGCACGAGCTGCTGAAGCCGTTCGGCTTTTCGTATCTGGTGGTCAAGGACATCGTGGCGGCTTTCAAGGCCGAGTCGGGCCGGCGGTTCGAGTCGCCCACGCACACGCTGGTCAAAGACCGGGAGCAGCTGGTCGTCAAGCCCAAACGCCTAACTCAGTTCGGTACCTACCAGCTGCAGGCCGGCCAGACCGAGCTGAAAGCGGAAGGCCTGAACCTGCGCGCCGAGCTGAGCGACAACACCGGGGCCGAAATTTCCCGCAGCAAGTCGGTGGCTGCCCTGGATGCTGATAAGCTGCAGTTTCCGCTCACGGTGCGCCGCTGGCAGGAAGGCGACTGGTTTATGCCCATCGGCATGAAAGGCAAAAAGCTGCTTTCCGACTTTTTGATTGACCAGAAAGTGCCTCTCAACCTGAAGGAAGACGTGCGCGTGCTCGTCACTGCCGACCAGAAAATCGCCTGGATTATCGGTTTCCGCCCTGACGACCGGTACAAGATAACCGAGGAAACTCAGCGCGTGCTCACAGTGCGCCGCATGTAGTCGTCGGCCGCATTGAGCCTTCAACGCCCTCCGGTATCGTTCCCGTAACTTGTTCTAGGCCGCTACGGCTTTTCGCTTACTTTTACGGCTGCGAATAAAATTCTCAACCCAACCCTCACCCAATGAAAGTTACCGTAGTTGGGGCTGGCAACGTGGGCGCTACTTGCGCCGACGTATTAGCCACCCGCGAAATCGCCAACGAAGTTGTTCTGGTTGACATTAAAGAAGGCTTCGCCGAAGGCAAAGCCTTGGATATCTGGCAAAAAGCCCCCGTTATCGGCTACGACACCCGCACCGTAGGCGTTACCAACGATTACAGCCGCACGGCTAATTCCGACGTGGTGGTTATCACCTCGGGCCTGCCCCGCAAGCCCGGTATGAGCCGCGACGACCTGATTTCGACCAACGCCGGCATCGTGAAAACGGTAACCGAGCAGGTAGTGAAATACTCGCCCAACGCCATTATCATCGTGGTGTCGAACCCGCTGGACGTAATGACCTATCAGGCGCACCTCACTTCGGGCCTGCCCCGCGAGAAGGTGTTTGGCATGGCTGGCATCCTGGATACGGCCCGCTACCGCGCTTTCCTGGCCGAGGCCCTCAACGTTAGCCCCAAAGACATTCAGGCCGTGCTGATGGGTGGCCACGGCGACACCATGGTGCCCCTGCCCCGCTACACCACCGTGGGCGGCATTCCCGTTACCGAGCTGATCGGCAAGGCTGAGCTGGACGCCATCGTGCAGCGCACTGCCGTCGGTGGTGGCGAACTGGTGAAGCTCATGGGCACTTCGGCCTGGTATGCTCCCGGTGCCGCCGCCGCCCAGATGGTAGAGGCCATTCTGCGCGACCAGCGCCGCGTGTTCCCCGTGTGCATCGAGCTCCAGGGCGAATACGGCATCAATGGCGTGTACCTGGGTGCTCCGGTTATCTTGGGCCGCAACGGCATTGAGAAGGTTATCGAGCTGCAGCTCAACGACGAGGAGCTGGCTATGCTGGAAACCTCGCGCGGCCACGTGAAAGAAGTAATGGACGCCTTGGACAACATGACCAAAGCCAACGCTTAGCTTTCCTGAGCTTCGTGCCAGCGGCCGTTCTGCGAGTGCAGAACGGCCGCTTTTTTTATATTCGCCCCGGTTCACCTGCTGCTTATGACCGCCGCCCAGCTCCAACAAGCAATTGATACTCTGGCCGACCCGGTGCGCGCCTTGCTGCTGCAGCGCTTTTTTAAGACCGGCCCGGGCCAGTACGGCGAAGGGGACCAGTTTCTGGGCCTCACCTTGCCCCAGCAGCGGCTGGTAGCTCGCAACTTCCGGGCGCTGCCGCGGCCGGAAACCGAAAAACTACTGGCCAGCCCCTGGCACGAGCACCGGCAAACAGCCCTCATCGTCTGGACGCTGCAGTTCCAGAAAGCCGGTCCCATGGAGCGGCAGGCCATTCACGAGGCGTATCTGCGCCACCGGAGCCGCGTCAATAACTGGAACTTAGTAGATATTACCTGCCCGCTGCTGCTAGGCACCTACCTGCTCGATAAGGACCGCACGCTGCTCTACGAACTGGCCGCCGAGCCCCACCTTTGGAGTCAGCGCATGAGCATCGTTTCCACGCTGGCCTTTATCCGCAAGGGCCAGTTTCAGGATACGTTTGGCGTGGCCGAGCAGCTTCTCTCCCATCCCCACGATTTGATTCACAAAGCCACTGGGTGGATGCTGCGCGAAGTTGGCAAGCGCAACGAAGAGGCCCTGGAGGAATTTCTCACCGACCACCACGGCCAGTTGCCCCGCACGGCGTTGCGCTACGCTGTAGAGCGGCTGCCACCCAGCCAGCGGCAACATTATATGCGGAAATAGAAAGGTCCCACCGGAGTAAATCGGTGAGGCTTTTTTCTGGAAGGCGGCTGGCTATGGCCGAGTGGTTATTTCTGGCTGGCCTTGAACAGCTTCTGTTTTTCCTCCTTCGACAGGCTTTCGTAGCCGGAGCGGGAAATCTTGTCCAGAATCAGGTCGATTTCCTCCTGCTCGGGGCGGGCCAAGTTGCTTTTCTTGGTGGCGGCGGGTTCGGCCGGGCGGCTGCGGTGCGTGACGCTCATGCGCGGCCGGCCCGAGACGATGTTGGCCACAAAGTCGCCGACGGCCTGCACGGGGCGGCCCAGGTCGCGGCCGGCCTGAAGCTGCTTGATGAACAGGAAGCCGATGAGGGCCCCACCCAGGTGGGCTATTTCGCCGCCGGGGTTGCCGCCGTTGATGCCGGCTAGGGAAACCAGCACGACCACCAAGGCAATGTATTTGATCTTCACCGGCCCCAGCAGAATCAGGCTGAAGGTGTAGTCGGGCAGCAAGGTGGCGGCGGCCACAATAATGGCCGTAACGGCAGCCGAAGCGCCTACGATGGGAATACCCAGCCGCGCCTGAAAAACCGGCAGCAGGTTGAAGCTCAGCAGAAAGAAGGCCGCCCCGACCAGTGCCCCGAGAATGTAGAGGCTCACCAGCTTGCGGTTGCCAAGGTATTCGCGAATCAGCATGCCAAACCAGTACAGGTTCAGCAGGTTGAAGATGATGTGCAAGAAGCCTTCGTGGGTGAAAGCATAGGTCAGGATGGTCCAGGGGTGGCGCAGCAGGCTGGGCAGGTCGGAAGGCATGGCCAGCTGGCGCATCACGACGTTGTAGGCGGGCTGGGCGTCGAAAAGAAACAGGATGGCCTTCAGGATGATCAGGACGGCAAATACCAGCACGTTGATCAGCAGCAGCTGATTCAACGCGTTGTCGCGCCGACTGAAGGCCGTCCGGATATCGTTGACAATACTCATGGTGGGCTAAGCTAGTAGAATCGGGTGCGGCTCCGCTCCCAGAATTTTAACACAATAAACCCAATCAACAATCCGCCCAGGTGGGCAAAGTGCGCCACATTGTCGCCCGGCACCCGATGAATGCCCGCGTAGAGCTCATACAGCGCATAAAGCCCCACGAAATACTTGGCCTTGATGGGAAAGGGAAAGAAGAGCAGCATGAGCTCCGTGTTCGGGAACAGGAAGGCAAAGGCGAACAGCAGCCCAAACAGCGCCCCGGAGGCGCCTACCATCGGCGAGTTCAGGCTCCGCATGTAGGTCGATTCCAAAGAAGTCAGCACGCCCTGCACCAGCGACTGGTCGTCGGGGGTAGCGTGCAGCTGCCGCACGATGGGCTGATAGGACGCTTCGTAGCCCGGCATGTTGGTTTCTACGAAATCCAGCAGGTTGACATCGGTGGGATTCTGCTTGAACACCTCAATATCGTGCTGCATCTTGTCCAACTCGTAATAGCGCACGCCCGAATACAGTATGCCCGCCCCGATTCCGCAGATCATCCAGAAGGTCAGGAAGCGGTTGCCGCCCCAGCGCTGCTCCAGCAGCGGGCCGAAGGAAACCAGACCAAACATGTTCGACAGCAGGTGCATAATGCTGCCGTGCATAAACATATAGGTCACGAACTGCCAGGGCTGAAAGTATTGGGAGGTAATCGGATACAGAGCCAGCATATTCATCTGGTGCGGCAGCTGCGTCTGCAGCAGATACACACCGAGGTTGATAAAAAGCAGGATGCGTACCGTGGGCGTCAGGTTGAACATGCCGGGAGTTTCAGGGCGAAATCAGGGTTTACGGAAAAGGTCCTGCAGCTGGTTAAGCTCCATCAGCACCAGGGTGCGGCGGCCGTCGGGGGTGTAGCTGGGCACCGAGCACGCAAAGAGCCGGTCGACGAGGGCTGTCATTTCCATATCCGATAACCGCGCATGGTCGCTGTTGGTTGCCAGGCGGCGGGCCAGGGCGCGCACCAGCTGCTCGCGCCGGTCGAGGCGCACAGGGCCAGCGTGCGTCCGAAACTGCTCAATCAGGCCTTCCAACAGCTCCCGCTCGTCACGATTGGCCACGTCGGCCGGAATGCCTTCCACAGCAATGGTATTAGGCCCAAACTCATTGAAGCGAAACCCGAGGTCGTGCAGAGGCTGCGTCACTTCGCGCAGCACGGCGAAGTCCTGGGGCGAAAACGTGACGGTGCGCGGAAACAGCAGGGTCTGGGAGCTGCCGCTTTGCCGCTCCAGGGCTTGGGCGTACTGCTCGTAGAGAATCCGTTCCCGGGCCGCTACCTGGTCAATGAGCATCATGCCCGATTTCACCGGCACTACCAGATACTGCTGGTTGATCTGCACCACGCGGTTGCCGGGGCCCACGGTTTGCTCGGGCAGGGGCAGCTCCGGCGCCGCTTCTGCCGCCGGCACCGGATTGTGCACCACGAGTGGCGAGCTAGCTTTTTCAAACTTTTCGATGGTCTCCGCGTCGCCTTCCGGCAAATCGGGCACGATGGTCTGACCCAATGACTTATAGAAGGCTTCCAGCTCGCGCTTGGCCTGCTCGGTGGGGCGCGGCGGCAACGAGCGTTCCGTGGAGCCGCCCTTAGCGCCTTCCTTGGGCGTGGGAGCCGCGGCCCGGGCCGCGGCCGAAGCCAACGCGTCGGGCCGGTAGTCGTCGCCGAAGGGGTTGGCGTTGGGCGAGGCGCGCAGGGGCTGAATAGGTGCGAAGTTCACGTCGCCCTCAAAGTCCAGGGACGGGGCCATGTTGTGAATGCCCAAGGACTGCTTCACGGCGGCCCGCACAATGGCGTACACGGTCTTCTCGTCCTCGAACTTGATTTCCGTCTTGGTCGGGTGCACGTTGATGTCGATGGCCTTGGGGTCCAGCTCCAGGAACAGCACGTAGAACGGGTGCGTGTCTTTGGGCAAAAGGCCTTCGTAGGCGGCCAGCACGGCGTGGTTGAGGTAAGCCGAGCGGATGAAGCGGTTGTTGACGAAGAAAAACTGGTCGCCCCGGCTTTTTTTGGCCGACTCGGGCTTGCCGATAAAGCCTTTCACCGAAATAAAGGGCGTGACTTCCTCGCAGGCGGCCAGCTGCTCCTTGTAGCCGTTGCCGAGCAAAGCCACGATGCGCTGGCTGAGCCGGCCGGCGGGCAGGTTGAAAACCTCCAGCTCGTTCTGGTAGAGCGAGAAGGAAATCTGGGGGTTGGAGAGAGCCACGTGCTGGAACTCGTCCAGAATGTGGCGCATCTCCACCGCATTGGTTTTCAAAAAATTGCGCCGGGCCGGCACGTTGTAGAACAGGTTCTTGACCGCAATACTGGTGCCGTCGGGGCAGGCCACGGGCTGCTGGCTCATTACCTGCGAGCCTTCGATCAGCAGGAGCGTGCCCGTATCCTGGTCGCGTTGCTTGGTGCGCAGCTCTACCTGGGCCACGGCCGCAATGGAAGCCAGGGCCTCGCCGCGGAAGCCCAGGGTCCGGATCTTGAATAAATCTTCGGTGGTGCGAATCTTGCTGGTAGCGTGGCGCTCTAGGCTCATGCGCGCATCGGTGGGGCTCATGCCCGCACCGTTGTCGACGACCTGCACCAGCTGCTTGCCAGCTTCTTTCACGATAAGCTGCACCTGCGTGGCCTTGGCGTCGACGGCGTTTTCGAGTAGCTCTTTCACTACCGACGCCGGACGCTGGACCACCTCCCCTGCCGCAATCTGGTTGGCAAGGTATTCGGGGAGCAACTGAATTACATCCGCCATCGACCGGGAACTGAAGGTGATACTGAACTGGTTAGCAACGCTACTTACGCAGGCCCGGGGTTGAAAAACGTCCGACCTCGGGAATTTATCCGTAAGTTTGCGGCCAACTTTTGTGTGCGCAACGCCATACGGTTCTCCGTTTTGGCGCGTTTAAAGAAAAGAAAGCAGGGGGCTTGAGGCCGGCAACAGCGGCCAAATCCCTGGCACGATTTTCCTTTCAGCAGGGCACAAAAGTAGGGCTATTTCCGCTCAGATTCAACTTTACGACGATACCACGGGAGTCAATGCTCAAGGAATTTCGGATTAGCCTCTTACTGGTTCTACTAGCTGTTACGGGGCTGATTATCTCGTCGTCGGCACCCAAGAATAAGGACGTGCGGCCCATTTCGGCCGCCGAGCAATCCTGGGTCGACAGCGTATTTGCCTCCCTCACCCCCGACCAGCGCCTGGGGCAGCTGTTCATGGTGGCGGCTTACTCCAACAAGGATAAGAAGCACGCCCAGCGCATCGACGAGCTGGTGAAAGTGTATGGCGTGGGCGGCCTGATGTTCCTGCAGGGCGGCCCCAAGCGGCAGGCCACGCTTACCAACCGCTACCAGGCCCAGGCCAAAGTGCCGCTGCTGGTGGCCATGGACGCCGAGTGGGGCCTCGACATGCGCCTGGACTCCTCCATGCACTTCGCCAAGCAGATGACGCTGGGAGCCATGGACGACGACCAGTACGTGTACCAGATGGGCCGCGAAATTGCCCTCAAGCTCAAAACCTTGGGCGTGCACGTGAGCTTCTCGCCCGTTATTGACGTCAACTCTAACCCCGACAACCCGGTTATCGGTAACCGCTCGTTCGGGGAAAACAAGGAGCAAGTTTCCAAGCGCGGCGTGGCCTACATCCGCGGGTTGCAGGACCACGGCATTATGGCCGTCGTGAAGCACTTTCCCGGCCACGGCGACACCGACGTGGACTCGCACGTGGCTTTGCCGGTTATTAACTCCGATCTGGCCCGCCTGACCAACGTGGACCTCTACCCGTTTCAGCAGGCGTTCCAGGCCGGCGTGATGGGCGTGATGGTCGGCCACCTCTACATGCCCCTGTTCGATACGGTGCAGTCGGTATCGGCTACTATCTCGCGCAACCTGGTGACTGGGATGCTGAAGGAGAAGATGGCCTATAAAGGCTTGGTTTTCACCGATGCACTCAACATGAAGAGCGTGTCGAACCTGTATAAGCCCGGTGAGCTGGACGCCCTGGCGCTGCTGGCCGGCAACGACGTGCTGCTGTTTTCGGAAGACGTGCCCATGGCCCTGCAGCGCATCCGGGAGGACGTGGCGGCCGGCAAAATCAGCCAGGAAGACATCGACCAGCGGGTCCGCAAGATTCTGCGGGCCAAGTACTGGGCCGGGCTGAACCGCTACCAGCCCGTGGACGTGCCCAACCTGACGGAAAACCTGAACCGCCCGCTGAGCCGCACCGTGCAGCAGCAGATTTATGAGCACGCCGTGACGGTGGTGAAAAACGAGGACGACCTGCTGCCCTTCCACCGCCTCGACACGCTGCGTATTGCTACCGTCACGATTGGTACCGGCACGGGCAGCACCTTCGGCACCATCATGAACAAGTACCAGGGCGGCGCTATCTACTCGGTGCCCAACCGGTACGCCGTCGACTCGACCTTCGCCCGCATTCAGTCCCGCCTGACGCCTTACAACGTGGTGGTGGTGAGCCTGCACGGCATGAACAATACGCCGGCTCACAACTACGGCATCGGCGAAGGAGCCCTGAAATTTCTGAAGGAATTGCAGGCCAACCCCAAGCTGAAAACGGTAGTAGTAGTGATGGGCAATGCCTACGCGCTGAAGTACGTGGAAGAAGCCCGCAACCTGGTGTGCGGTTACGAAGACAACTACCCCTCGCAGCTGGTGGTGCCGCAGGTGCTCTTCGGCGCCTTGCCCGCCAAAGGCCGCCTGCCCGTTACCGTGTCGCCGGCTTTGAAAGCCGGTCTGGGCCTGCCCACGCCCGACTTCCGCCGCCTGCGCTACGCTACTCCCGAAAGCCAGGGACTGGATTCGAGAGTACTGAGCCAGATCGACAACATTGCGCTGGAGTCGGTGGCATATGCGGCGGCCCCTGGCTGCCAGGTGCTGGTGGCCAAGGATGGCGCAGTGGTATTCGATAAAAGCTACGGCTACTGCACCTACGACAAAACGCAGCCGGTAGAAAACACCACGCTCTACGACTTAGCCTCGGTGACGAAAGTAGCCGGCACGCTGCAGGCGGTCATGTACCTGAAGGACCAAGGTAAAATCAACCTCGACGCTAAGGTGGCCGATTACCTGCCCGAGCTGAAGACTTCGAACAAGAAGGACATGACGGTGCGCGACGTGCTGCTGCACCAGGCGGGCCTCAAACCGGGCATCCCGACCTGGGAACGAACCGTGTCGAAGACCGGACTGAAGCCGACATTCTACGCCAGTACCCGCTCCGACGACTTTCCCAACGAGGTAGCCCCCGGCACATTCAGCACCAAGGCCGTCGACGACTCCGTCTGGACCTGGATTGTGCGCAGCAGCATGCTGCCCAAGGTGAAGGGCAAGTACCCGATTGAGTACAGCGACCTGAGCTTTATGGTGCTGAAACGCTTAAGCGAAAAGGTGCTGAATGAGCCAATTGACGTCTTCCTGGCCCGCACGTTCTACAAGCCGCTGGGCCTGGCCTCGATGACCTACAACCCGCTGGAGCGTTTCCCCAAATCCTGCATTGCGCCCACCGAAAACGACACCTACTTCCGCAAAACCCAGCTTCAGGGCACCGTGCACGACCAAGCCGCGGCTCTGCTGGGCGGGGTGGCCGGCCATGCGGGTCTGTTTGCCAATGCCAACGACCTGGCCATCCTGATGCAGATGGATTTGCAGAACGGCCGTTACGGCGGCCAGCGCTACTTCCAGGCTCCCGTCGTCACGGAGTTTGCCCGGTCGCAGGTGGCGGGCAACAAGCGCGGCCTGGGCTGGGACCATGGCAACCCCGAGAAGCCCGAGGGCCCTACTTCCAACCTGTCGCCGGCCAGCACCTTTGGCCACACAGGCTTCACGGGTACCTGCGTGTGGATGGACCCCGAAAACAAAATCCTCTACATCTTTCTTTCCAATCGGGTGTACCCCGACGGCGGCAACAACAAATTGCGCCAGTACAACATCCGCACACGCATCCACGACGTTATTTACAAGTCTTTACAGAAGACATGATTTGTTGCCTGACACTTCATCTTCCCTGACTCGCAATTGGCGGTGAGGCATCTATAACAAGATGGCTCGCCGCCAATTTTTTGTTGCGCCCAGCTCCAGCTCCGCGTTTCGCCGAACCCACTACCTTCGCCCCGTTCTAACTCGTTTTTTCTCGGTATACCCCACCACCAAAGCCGTAGCTGGAGCTGCGCGCTGCTGCGTCCCACCCCTATGAATATTGGCATCGTTTGTTACCCTACGTTCGGCGGCTCCGGCGTAGTAGCTACCGAGTTGGGCAAGGCCCTGGCCCTGAAAGGGCACCGGGTACACTTTATTACCTACAGCCAGCCCGTGCGGCTCGACTTCTTCAACGAGAACCTGTTTTACCACGAGGTCTATATTCCGCCCTACCCGCTGTTCCAGTTTCCGCCCTACGAGCTGGCTCTGGCTTCGAAGATGGTCGACATCGTGCAGAACGAAAAGCTCGACGTGCTGCACGTGCACTACGCCATTCCGCACGCCTCTGCCGCCTTTATGGCCAAGCAGATTCTGCGCACCAAGGGCATCACCATTCCCGTCATTACCACCCTGCACGGCACCGATATTACCCTGGTGGGCAAAGATGCCAGCTACGAGCCCGTCGTTACCTTCAGCATCAATCAGAGCGACGGGGTAACGGCTGTGTCGGCTGACTTGCGCAAGGAAACCTACGAGTACTTTGCCATTGAGAAAGACATTGAGGTGATTCCCAACTTCATCAATCTGGAGCGGTTCAAAAAGCAGAACAAGGGCCATTTCAAGGCCGCCATTGCGCCCGAGGGCGAAAAGCTGCTGGTGCACACTTCCAACTTCCGCTCCGTGAAGCGCGTGGACGATGTAGTACACATCTTCGCCGGGGTGCGCAAGCAAATTCCGGCCAAGCTGCTGCTCGTGGGCGACGGGCCCGACCGGCCCCGCATCGAGAAGCTGTGCCGCGACATTGGCTTCTGCAACGACATCCGCTTTCTGGGCAAGCTCGAAGCCGTGGAAGAAGTGCTCAGCATTGCCGACCTGTTTTTGATGCCCTCCGAAAAGGAAAGCTTCGGCCTAGCCGCTCTGGAAGCCATGGCCTGCGAAGTGCCGGTTATCAGCACCAACGCCGGCGGTATTCCCGAGCTGAACGTGCACGGCGCAACGGGCATGCTCAGTGAAATCGGCGACGTGGAAGACATGGTCAAAAATGCGCTCTACGTGCTGGAAGACGACAACCTGACCCGCTTCAAGGAAGCCGCCCGGGCCCGCGCCGAGGAATTTGCCGTCGAAAATATCGTGCCCCTCTACGAAGCCTGCTACCAGCGCGCCATTGACGCCCAGCTGGCGGCGGTGTAAGTTGGTTGTTTGTTGTTTGTTTTTAGTTTTTGGCAGCAGGTGCTTGTTCTCACTTGTATGAAAAAAGCCCGCTCAATGCATCGAGCGGGCTTTTTTCGTCTGGTCTATGTGCAAGGGAGCCAAAAACCAAAAACAATCAGTAACCAATCTAAAACAGCCCCGAGGCTTCGCGCTTAACGGCCAGCAGGGCCTGGGTGGTTGGGTCCAGCTCTTCGGTGATGAGGGTTTCGAGGATGCGCTTGGCCAGTTCGGTGCCGCGGGCCTGCTGGGGCGTGGGCAGGGCGTGGTAGGCTTTATTGATCATCGTCAGGATGTTTTCCTTGGCCTGCTTTACCTGCTCCCAGGTTTCGGCGCTCATGTAGAGCTGCTGGCTGAGGTTGTGCTCATACTCGGCCCGGATTTCGGTGAGCAGCACCCGGTGGTATTCCGAGGCCGTTTGGCCCGAGCTGCTCAGGCGCACCAGCAGGTTGTTGGGCGTGATGCGCTCCAGCAGCAGCGTGACCCGCTCGTAGGCCTGCAGGCGCAGGGGCAGCGTCGTTTTCGAGTTCTCCAGGCGCAGCTCAATCAGGCGGCGCTGCTGCTCTTTTTCCAGGTACTGCTTAATCAGGTAAAAAACGGAGCCGGCGACGATAAGAGCCGGCAGGATAATCTTGAGCAGATCGAAAATGTACGCGGTGGTGTCCATGCAGTGGGGAAAACTTCTATTTTAGAGGGAACAAGGTCGGGAAATATTTGGTGAACCGGATACCCGCCCCTGCTGTTCTATACGCGTCGGGGCCGATGGCGTATGCAGAAGGCTTCGTATCTTTGCGCCTACTCTTCTAACAACGAATGCACTATGGCAACGGCCGTTTCAACTAAAACTGCTCCCATCACCCTCACTCCCGGGGCCTTGGTCGAGGTAAGAAATATCATCGAGGAAAAGAAAGTGCCGACCGAGTACGGTCTGCGCATCGGGGTGCAGGGCGGCGGCTGCTCGGGCATGAGCTACCTGCTGGGCTTCGACAAAGCCAAGGACAACGACGAAGTCTACGACCTCGACGGCTTGAAGCTCATTATGGATAAAAAGCACGCCATGTACGTTCTGGGTATGGAAGTCGACTTCCAAGATGGCCTGAACGCCCGTGGCTTCGTCTTCAATAACCCCCAAGCCAAGAGCACCTGCGGCTGCGGCTCGTCGTTTTCGGCGTAAGCTTCTGCCTTCAGCATAGCCACTACAAAGCCCCGGCCGTCAGGTCGGGGCTTTTCGCGTTTGCGGCTCTCGGGGTGCTACAAGGCCAGGAAAGCTTCAATGGCGTTCAGCGTCTGGACCGGGGCGCTGAGCTGCGGGCAGTGGCCGGCGACGGGCAGCGTGACAAGCTGGGCGCCGGGAATGGCTGCCTGCAAATAGGCTCCTACTTCGGGCGGCGCAATCAGGTCCTGTTCGCAGTCAATCAGCAGGCAGGGCTGCTGCAGGTGGCCCACGTCGGCGCGGTTATCCGACAGGAAGGTGACGCGGGCAAACTGCTGGGCAATGGCGGGGTTGGTCTGGCACAGGCTATGAATCAGCTCGGCGGCCAACGAGGGCCGGTCGGGGGCGCCCATAATGAAGGGCCCGAACGTATCGGCCCAGCCCACATAATCGGTTTCCATGAAAGTAAGCATGGCTTCCAGATCGGGCCGGTCGAAGCCGCCGCGGTAGCCGTCATCGTTGAGGTAGCATGGCGAGGGGCACAGGAGCAGCAATTGCTGAAAGCGCGCGGGCTCGGCAATGGCCGCCAGCGTCCCGATCATGCCCCCGACCGAGTGCCCAATCAGGGTTACTTCATTCAGGTCGAGCCGCTCACAGATGTCGAGCAAATCCTGGGCGTAGCCCTGCAGGGAAGAATACTTGCCGGGCTCGTAGGCGGCGGCCACCGACTGCCCGGCGCCCACATGGTCGTAGAGGATCATGGTGAAGTGCTGGGAATCGGAGAAGGCCGGCAGCAGGTAGCGCCACATGCTTTGGTCGCAGCCGAAGCCGTTCACAAAAACCAGCTTGCGCGGTCCCCGGCCCAGCACCCGTACATTGTTTCGTTGCAGAATATCCATACGTGCTTCCTGACACTAGCCTAACTATCAGTAGGGTATATACGAATTTTACCCTAACAAGACAAGCATCAGCCGAAATAGCCGGCCGGCCAGATCGGCGGGCTTTGCCTTACTTTAGGCCCCGAAACAAAGTCCCGCCCTTTTCTTTTATGCCTTGACTATGACCCGAGCTCTTCTGATTCTTCTCTTCCTGGGCAGCCTGCCGGTGCTGGGGCAGGCCCAGGCGTTTACCCCGGCCGAAATAGTCCGCTGGCAGCAGCAGGCCAGGCAGGTCACCATTGTGCGCGACAAGTGGGGTGTGCCACACGTGACTGGCAAGACTGACGCCGACGCCGTGTTTGGGCTGCTCTACGCCCAGTGCGAGGACGATTTTGCCCGCGTCGAGGACAACTACATCGTGAACATCGGGCGGCTGGCCGAAGTGGAAGGCGAAGCGGCCATCTACCAGGATTTGCGGGCCCGCCTGTTTCTGGACAGCACCCGGGCCATCAGCATCTACCAGAAAAGCCCGGCCTGGATGAAGCAGCTGCTCAATGCCTTTGCCGACGGCACCAACTTTTACCTCTACTCCCACCCCACCGTGAAACCCCGGCTGCTGCGCCGCTTCCAGCCCTGGATGCCGCTCATGTTCAGCGAAGGCAGCATCGGGGGCAATATCAGCGTGGTACCGCTCGAACGGCTCAAGAACTTCTACGGCAGCCAGCGTAAGTCGACGTCCTGGGTACGGCCCGACTTCGAGCGGCCCGACCGGGAGCCGGTGGGGTCCAACGGGTTTGCCATTGCCCCGGCCAAAAGTGCCAGCGGCCACGCCCTGCTGCTGATAAACCCGCACACCTCCTTCTACTTCCGGCCCGAGGTGCAGATGACCAGTGAAGCCGGCCTGAACGCCTACGGCGCCGTAACCTGGGGCCAGTTTTTCGTGTACCAGGGCTTCAACCAGCACTGCGGCTGGATGCACACTTCCAGCTTCGCCGACTCGATGGACGAGTACTTAGAAACCGTGGAGAAAAAGGATGACAAATACCAGTACCGCTACGGCGGCAAGCTGCGACCGGTGCAAACGGCGGTAATTTCCATTGCCTACAAGCAGGCCGACGGCAGCTTGGGCCGCAGGCAGTTCACTACTTACCGCACTCACCACGGACCGGTAGTGGGCCAGCAGGCCGATAATAAGTGGGTGACGGTGCGCATGATGGACACGCCGCTCGAAGCCCTGGAGCAGTCGTACCTGCGCACCAAGGCCACCGACTACGCCAGCTTCCGGGAGGTAATGAAGCTGAACGGCAACGCCTCGAACAACACCGTATTTGCCGACAGTAAGGGTACCATTGCCTACTGGCACGGCAACTTCATGCCCCGGCGCGACCCGCAGTTCGACTGGAGCATGCCCGTGGACGGCAGCAACCCCAAAACCGATTGGCAGGGTCTGCACAAGGTGGAGGAAATCGTACAGGTAAAAAATCCGGGGAGTGGCTGGCTGCAGAACTGCAACGCTACGCCCTTCACGGTGGCGGGCCCCAGCAGCCCGGCCCGCAGCAAGTACCCCGCCTACATGGCCCCCGACGCCGAAAACTACCGCGGCATAAATGCGGTGCGGGTGCTGAGCCGCAAAACCAGCTTCACCCTCGACACGCTCATTGCCGCGGCCAAAGACCCTTATCTGGCCGGTTTTGAGGATTTGATTCCGGCCCTGGCCAAAGACTTCCAATTTGTGCTGGACAGCGCGGACCCGCCCCAGGGCGACGTGGTGGAAGCCATGAAGCTGCTGCGGGGCTGGGAAAAGCGCTACAGCAAAACCTCGGTGGCCCAGACCCTGGCTATTTATTGGGGCGAGAAAATTCAGAAGCTGGCCCGTACCCGCGTGACACCCGATATGCGCCTGGATAATCTCTCGTTCACAGCCTTCGTCATTGCCAAAACTACTCCGACGGAAAAAGTAGCCGCCCTGCAGGAAACCCTGGACGAGCTGACGCGCGACTTCGGGACCTGGCGCATGCCCTGGGGCGAAGTAAACCGCTTCCAGCGCCTGACCGGCAACATCCAGGAAACCTATGACGACACCAAGCCCAGCCTGCCGGTGGCCTTCACTTCTTCAGCTTGGGGCTCGTTGGCGGCTTTTGGGGCCAAGACGGCACCCAACACCAAGAAGCGCTACGGCTATGTGGGCAACAGCTTTATTGCCGTGGTAGAGTTCGGCCCGCGCATCAAGGCGCGCTCGGTACTGGCCGGCGGCAACAGCAACCAGCCGGCTTCTCCCCATTTCACCGACCAGGCTGGTTTGTATGTCGAGGAGAATTTCAAAGACGTACTGTTCTACCCCGAGGACGTGAAAAAGCACGCCGAGCGGACGTATTCGCCGGGCCAGTAAATACATGCTTTGTACGCACCAGCAAGAAGCCCCGACCGGATGGCCGGGGCTTTTTCGTTGACAATACTTACCCGGCGCAGACTTCAGTTCTTCAAAATAATATCCCGCTGGCCAACCCAGCTTCCGGCCTTGGTGCGCCGCACCATTACCACTCCCGAACCGCCGACTTCGGGCAGCGCCGTCAGGTACTGCGCCGTAATGAGCGGATCATCGGCAAACACAAAGTCGCTGATGTAATACGGGGCCTGGCCGCCCGGCTCCTGAATGGCGGCGTGGATATGGGCGGGCATGGTCCGGCTGGGATAGGGCGCTGGCCGCACCGAGCGAATTTCGTAGCGGCCCAGGCGGTCGGAACGGGCCCAGCCGTGCAGCTGACCGTGCCACTTCTGCACCCCGGTTTCGTTTCCTTTTCTGGTGTAATGGCCCGTGTGGCCGGTCTGGTAGGCGTAGAGCAGCACGCCCGCGTAGGGTGTTTTGCCATCGGCCCGCAGCAGGGTCCCGAAAATACGCAGCGGCTCGCCGGGCGTGTGGCGGTTACCCATAGTCAGCACTGAGGTCAGGGAAGCCGGGGCGTTGGTGAAGCAGCAGCTAATGGCCGCGTCGGGGTTGTCGCAGGGGTCTTTGGCGGCGGCCGGCGGCGAGTTGGTTTCACCGCAGGCTCCCATGTAGCAGCTGCTGCCAACCAGCAGGATCTGAAAAACAGTAGTGCTCCGTCGCGTTTCCATAGCCAGACCAACCTCCCGAGTGCGCTACTTAAGGTACCGATTTTCCGGCTTTTCCGCAGGGAGATTTTTGGATTTCTACAGACGAAATAAAGTGCGGCCAGCAGGCGTGTTTGCCAAAGCAATAAGCACTTGTTTTCCAATAGAAAACCCGAATTTTACGGCAATTACTACTGCCTATTTTCTTGCCAGGAACGCTCCAGCTGGGCCTTGGTCTGTTCGACGGCAAACCATGTGGAAATGTCCATATAACCCAGAGATTCTAGCGCTTTCCGATATGGGTTTTCGGCCAGAGTGTAATGGAAATAAAAATTCTCCCCCGGCTCTAATAAAGGAAGCCGGGTACGTAGCCCGTGGGGCGTAATGGTGGTTAAATTAACTCCCATTTCCGTCCGTAATACCCGCTCTAGACGAGTTGGCATCCAGTCGTTGGCTGCCGCCCGGCATGCCATTGCTTCCTCATATTCGGTGCCGATATGCAGTTGCCGAATGCCATTCCCAAATCCGACGGCGACTAGATTTTCGCCGGTTTCGGGCTCCGCCGTCAGGGCCGGATTTTGCAACGCTATACTGAACGTTAACTGCTCTTGACTGGCGTTGCGCTTCGTGATGTAAAATAGCCAGGCCGTGGCCATTTCCACGTACATGTGGGCTGGCAGCCATTCCTGGGCAGGCTGCAACCGTTTAGCGGTGATAGTATGGCCCACGGTATGCAGGCTGTTCGCACACTGCTCAACCCTGAATAAAGTGTTACTTGAAGTTACTTCCAGCTTGAATTCTCCCAGTTGGGAAACATACACTTCTTCGTAAACGGATAAACCAGCGGCTTGCATACAACAGGAGTTAGTGGAGGTATTCTGCCGTAGGCAAGTCATTTACCTTACTATAAACAATGGCGCAAATTCCAGATCTTCGATTTGGCTGCCATTGTCAAGAGCCTGATTAATTGCCTTGAACTCGGCGCTGCAACCAGCAACAGTTAGCACAACATTGCGCTCCGGATTTTGAGTAAAATAAGCTAGAGTATATCGCTCGATTTCAGCGTAGAAATGATTGGCTTTGAAGCTCATTTTCACTTCTTTTTTTCTGGCCGCATCATACTCCACGTATTCGTCCAGGTACTGTGCTTCGGGAATAAAACGGCGACAAAATGCAATGGGCACGAACAGGTAAAGCGCCAGGGCCCTGTCCTCTTTAATGCCTCGCTTTACCATATCGGCAATGACGTCTTCCGTTTCCATAGAGTCGTGCTGCGCCAGGGACAGTAACGCATTACTGAACTCCTCCTGAGTCAGCGGGTCCATTTCCGGAGTTGTTTTGGGCGCCGGTTTACCGGTTCTGAACCAATTGAGGATGCTCATATATGCTAGCCGTTACAGGGTGTCCCTTTATTTGCTCACTGGCTTAATACTCACGGCCGTGCCACCGCCCGCGGCCAGCTTCAGCGGCAGCACCGTGTTGCGGTCCACCGGCTGCCGGCGAATCTGGTAGGCCATGGGATTATCGTCCCAGCTGGCATCGGCGGCGTCGGCGTAGATGGTGGCCTGGTACTGTACGCCCGGCGTGAGAAAATCGAGCTTGACGGTTTGCTCACGGGCATTTTCGTCGGTGATGCTGCCCAGGTACCATTCATCTTTGCCCTTGGCCTTGCGGGCCGTGGTAATAAACTCGCCGGGCTCGGCCAGCAGGATGCGCGTATCGTCCCAGTCGACGGGCACATCCTTGATAAACTGGAAAGCATCGAGGTGCTGATTGTAGGCTTCGGGCAGGTCGGCGGCCATCTGCAGGGGCGAGTAGAGCGTCACGTAGAGGGCCAGCTGCTTGGTGAGCGTAGTATGCACCTGCCGGCCCTTGTTCCAGCCGGGGTTCCAGCTTTCCAGCTGAATCTGGAAGATGCCGGGCGTGTAGTCCATCGGGCCACCCATGAGGCGGGTGAAGGGCAGAATGGTTTCGTGCTCGGGCGGGTTGCCGCTGCTCCAGGCGTTGAACTCGTTGCCGCGGGCCGCTTCACTGGCCAGCCAGTTGGGATAAGTGCGGTGCAGGCCGGTAGGGCGCACGGCCTCGTGCATGTCCACCACAATTTGCTGGCGGGCCATATTGGCGGCGGTGCGGTTGTAGTGGTTCACCATCCACTGGCCGTCGTGGTGCTCCCCGCGCGGAATAATGCGGCCCACGTAGCCGGTTTTCACCGCGTCGTAGCCGTGCTGTTTCATGAAGCGCAGGGCCTCCTCCTGCCGCCGCTCGTAGTTGGTGACGGCCGAGCTGGTTTCGTGGTGCATCATCAGCTTCACGCCCTTGCTGGCGGCGTACTGCTGCAGTTCCGTCACGTTGAAATCCGGGTAGGGCGTCACGAAGTCGAATACTTCCTCTTTCCAGTTGCCGGCCCAGTCTTCCCAGCCCACGTTCCAGCCCTCCACCAGCACGCTTTGCAGGCCGTGGCGGGCGGCAAAGTCGATGTAGCGCTTCACGTTGGCCGTGTTGGCCCCGTGGCGGCCGGTGGGTTTGAGCTTGGTCCAGTCGGTGCCGGCCAGCTTGATGTTGCTGGTATCGGCGTAGTTCCAGCCGGCTTTATTGACGTGCATCTCCCACCACACGCCCACGAATTTCTGGGGCTTAATCCAGCTGGTTTCGGTGAGCGTGGTCGGCTCGTTCAGGTTTAGAATCAGCTTGGAGGCCAGCACCGCCGGGGCATTGTCGGCTACTACGATGGTGCGCCAGGGCGTGTGCTCGGGGGCCTGCAAATAGGCCTTGGCGCCCGTGGCATCGGGCACCAGCTGACTGCTCAGCCCGAAGCCTTTGGTATCCACATTCAGCATTATGGCCGGGTAATTCACCAGGGCCGCCTCGTGGATGTTAACGTAAAGCCCGTCGTCGGACTTGAGCATGAGCGGCGTCTGGACGGTATGGGGCGCGGCTTTCTGCTGAATTACCTCGATGGGCGCGGTATCGACCTCGCTCAGGCGGCTGGTGACGTAGGCGTACTCGTTGGAATCGTAGTCGCCGGGAATCCAGAAGGCTTTGTGGTCGGCGGGCAGGTTGAACTCGGTGCGCTCGTCCTGCACCGTGAAATAGGTGAGGCCGGGCTGGGCCGGAAACTCGTAGCGGAAGCCCAGGCCGTCGTCGTAGAGGCGGAAGCGCACCACCAGGCGCCGCGCTTTCTGGTCGCCTTTGGCTTCCTGGGTCAGCGTGGCGGCCAGCTCCTTATAGTGGTTGCGGATGCTTTTGACCTCACCCCAAACCGGGGCCCAGGTGTCGTCGTGCTGGCTGGAGTCGAGGCGGGCAATGGTGAAATCCTGGTCGAGGCCGGGCTGATTTTGCAGCAGCAGGCCGAGGCGGCTGGGCTGCACCACGGTTTTGGAACCGAATTGCAGCTGATAAGTAGGTTGCCCGTCGGCACTCAGGCCAAACTTGAGCGTGAGCTTGCGGCCGGGCGAATGCACCGTGCTGACCGCGCCTTCCATTCGGGCGGGAGCAGAAGCGGGGCCCGAGGGCGAGGAGCAGGCGGCCAGGAAAAGCAGGGTGCTGGCCGGGAGCCACTGGCTCAGGCGGGAAGTCGTATTCCACATCGGTAACAGAAGTTGAGGTCGTTGGCCGGGGCAGCGGCTACCATTAATAAGCGCCACAAGTTATAGTTTCCCGCCAGCAGCCGGGCTCTTCCCCTACTTCCCTCCTCTTCCCGGCACGAATTTCCAGCGGGCATTTGCGCTATGAGTTCTAGAACTCGAACGTCTCGCAGTGTAGCACCGTGGGCTCGAATGCCAGCAGATACTGCGCGTCGTCGGGGTAGTAGCGGGCCTTTTCGTAATCGGGGCCGGCAAAGCGCCGGATGCTGTCGTAGCTGTCCCAGCGGGTGACGGTCCAGAAGTGGCAGATGTCGCCGTCGAGGCGGCGCAGCACCTGCACGCCCAGGTTGCCGGGCGTGTTTTTGTAGTCGGCAATGCCGGATTGCTGCAGGTAGGCCAAGTAGGCTTCGGCGTCGAGGGCAGCGGTGGTGCCGTGCCAGATGCGGGTAATAATAGTGCTCATAATGCTTGGTAGACTTAAGTTGCAGTTGGTAAGCGTAGAAAAAAGTAAACTACTGGATGTATTGCCCTTCGGCGGCTAGTAGCGCAGCCACGCTTACCGGGGCCTCCGCATATAGTTCTTTGGGAGTGTGCAGTGACTGAGCTTTCGGGGCACCACCGAATCCAAGCTTAAAACCTCTGTTATCCTGAGTGGTAACACATATGTTGTCGTACTCCTTATCGTCAGGTGGCACGAACAGAATAACTCTGGTGCCGACATAGTCAGCAGTGAACCAGTCATTATCGGCCTGCAGCGTGTCCCAGGCAAACAGTCGGGCATCCCAGGTTTGATCTGTCGGATACTGTAGGTAGTTAACCAGAAAGCAGAAATTCCCGAAGCTGATATTAGTGGGGAAAACAATAGCAAAGCGCGAGGCTGACAGGTTCACCAGCTTCAGCCGAATCTGAACTTGCGCTGCATTGTAGAGGGCGCAGAAATGCCTAAGCACCGTTTCCAGCTGCGCATGCGCTACATTATCCACGATGAGTAGCTTGTCGTTCGGGCCAGTGGGCAGTGGTTGAACCGGTACCGCAGCCATTGGAAGCTGAGCACGACTTTTAATCCGGTGCAGGTAAGCGGCGGTGAATATGCCAAACGTAAGCAAGGCCAGCAACAGAACGGTGGTCATTAGCGAAGTGAATTATATCGGCTGCGTTGGAGGCTGACAGTACCAGGGAAAGGCAGGAGATTCTAAAGCCTATTGAACCTATGTTCAGCCTGCAGCTCAAACCGCACTTCCCCGCTCTTCGTCCTCCCCGTTTCCTGCCAGCCCTGGCGGCGGTAGAACTCTTCGGCGCGGGTGCCGGGGCCGGTGCTGAGCCAGATGGGATGCGGAGTTTGCGCGAAATACCAGGTCAGCAGCAGGTCGTGGAGATGCTTGCCGATGCCCTGGCCTTCGTAGTCGGGGTGAACGAAGAGGGCCCAGACGCTGTGGTCCAGCACGTCGGCAATGGCGAAACCGACGATGGTGCCGCCATCGGTTTCGCAGACCCAGCCCCTGCCGCGCCGGGTGAGGTAGTCGGTGTAGTCGGCGGGCGTGACGCGGGTGGGGTCCGACAGCTGGTTTTCGCGCACGGCCAGCCGCACGGTGCTCATCGGGGGAATGTCGGCGAGAAGGGCTTCGCGGTAGCGCATGGGCATAGTTGAGGCGGAAAGGTAGAAAAAAAGTGAACGGGCCCAGGAAAAGCTAAATCCAGACCCGGAATCATCGGGGCCACACCCGGAACAACTGAATCTGGACCCGGAACCCTTGCGGCCGCACCCGGAACGAGCGGGGCTACTCCCGGAACGGTTGAATCCAGACCCGGAACCGTTGAATCTATACCCGGAACCGTTGGGACCAGCCCCGGAACGCCTGCGACTACACCCGGAGTCGTTTTGACCAGAGCTGGGCATTCTGGTGACTACACCTTGGGATTTTGGTGACCGTAGGTTGGAATTTCGGTTATCGTAATTGGGGTGTTGCTTGACAAACGGGCTAGTCGCGGCCGGTTCATTCCATTATGGAGGCGGAGCCAGATAGGGTTAGAATACCTTTGAGGGAAACGTATTGGCCGCTAAGCCAGTAAGCACCTGAACCATGCGCAACACTTCCAGCACCCTTTTCCACCGCGGCACGCTGCTGCGCAACCTGACCACCGAGCCCGAGTGGGACTTAATCGTCATCGGGGGCGGGGCCACGGGCCTGGGCGTGGCGCTGGACGGCCTCAGCCGGGGCTACAAGACGCTGCTGCTGGAGCAGTCCGACTTTGCCAAGGGCACCAGCAGCCGCAGCACCAAGCTGGTACACGGCGGGGTGCGCTACCTGGCCCAGGGCGACGTGGCCCTGGTGCGCGAAGCCCTGTACGAGCGGGGCCTGCTGCTCGAAAACGCGCCTCACCTGGTCAAAAACCAGGATTTTATCATTCCTAACTACGCCTGGTGGGGCGGGCCTTTCTACACACTGGGCCTGAAGATGTACGACTTGCTGGCCGGCAAGCTCAGCCTGGGTGACTCGGAGCACCTGAGTAAAGCCGACACGCTGCGGCGCCTGGGCAACATCAGGCCGGCGGGGCTGCGCGGCGGGGTACTCTACCACGACGGGCAGTTCGACGACGCCCGCTTGGCCGTGAACCTGGCCCAGACGGCCATTGAATTGGGCGGCACCCTGCTCAACCACCTGCCGGTAACGGGCCTGCGCAAAAATGCCGCGGGCCAAGTGGCAGGCGTAACGGCCACCGACGCGGAAACCGGCCTGACTTATGCGCTGAACGCCAAAACGGTAGTGAATGCCACCGGCATCTTCGTGGACGACATCCGGCAGCTCGACGCGCCCGGCGTCCGCAAGCTGGTGCGGCCCAGTCAGGGCGTGCACATTGTGGTGGACCGCTCCTTTTTGCCCGGCGACGCGGCCCTGATGATTCCGAGCACCGAGGACGGCCGGGTGCTGTTTGCGGTGCCCTGGCACGGCCGCGTAGTGCTGGGCACCACCGACACCCCTCTGGATGAAGCCAGTCTGGAGCCCCGGGCGCTGGAGGAGGAAATTGCGTTTATCCTGCGCACGGCCGGCCGCTACCTGGCCCGTGCCCCGCAGCGCCACGACGCGCTGAGCATTTTTGCCGGCTTACGGCCCCTGGCCGCGCCGCAGAATGGCTCCGACAAGACCAAGGAAATTTCGCGCAGCCACAAGATTCTGGTGTCCGAAACCGGCCTGATTACTATCACGGGCGGCAAGTGGACCACCTACCGCCGCATGGGTCAGGATGTGGTGGACAAAGCCATTGCCCTGGGCCAATTACCCGCCGCGCCCAGCCAGACGGCCCACCTGCGTATTCACGGCGCCCAGTCCACCCCCGACCACCGCAGCCACCTGAGCGTGTACGGCTCCGACCTGCCGGCTTTGCAGCAGCTGATGCGCGAGCAGCCCGAGCTAGGCGAAAAGCTGGACGAGTCGTTGGAATTCAGCCGGGCCGAAGTGGTGTGGGCCGCCCGCCACGAGCTGGCCCGCACCGTGGAAGACGTGCTGGCGCGCCGGGTGCGGGTGCTGTTTCTGGATGCCCGCGCCGCCCTGCGCATGGCCCCGCAAGTAGCGGCGCTGCTGGCCCGGGAGCTGGACAAGGACACCGCCTGGCAACAGCAGCAGGTAGCGGCTTTCGAGCAGGTAGCCCGGTATTATGTGCTAGAAGGTGAGCCGGCGCAGGTGGAGCAGCCACTAATACGCCTGTCATCCTTGATCTGACGTCCGCCCTGTGAAGGACCTTATGGGATAGGAACGACTTACATAACGACTACTCGTTCTGGCGTGATAAGGTACTTCGCAAAGTGGACGTCAGATCAAGGATAACAAACAAAACAAGGAGCAGCGGAACATCAACCTCACCATTTCACCACCTCACCGCATGGCCAAATACATTCTTGCGCTGGACCAGGGCACGACCAGCTCCCGTGCTATCCTGTTTGACCGTAAGGGGCGCATCGTGGCGCAGGCGCAGAAGGAGTTTGCCCAGCTGTTTCCCAAGCCGGGCTGGGTAGAGCACGACCCGCTGGAAATCTGGTCGACGCAGGCTGGGGTGGCGGCCGAGGCTACGGTGAAGGCCGGGCAAAACGGCAAGAGCATTGCCGCCCTGGGCATCACCAACCAGCGCGAAACGGTGGTAGTCTGGAACCGCAAGACGGGCAAGCCAATCTACAACGCCATCGTGTGGCAGGACCGCCGCACGGCTCCGTATTGCGACCAGCTGCGCGCCGAGGGCCGGGAGCCGATGATTCGGGCCAAGACCGGCCTTGTGCTCGACGCCTACTTCTCGGCCAGCAAGGTGAAGTGGATTCTGGACAACGTGCGCGGGGCCCGCAAAAAAGCCGAAGCTGGGCTGCTGGCTTTCGGCACTATCGACAGTTGGCTGATCTGGAACTTCACCCAGGGCGAGCTGCACGTCACGGACGTGACGAATGCCTCGCGCACCATGCTGCTGAACATTCACACCCTGCGCTGGGACGAGGAGCTGCTGGCCCTGTTCGACATTCCGAGCAGCATGCTGCCCCAGGTGCGGCAGTCGAGCGAGGTGTATGGGGAAACTAAAACCACCGTGTTTGCCTCCAAGATTCCCATTACCGGCATTGCCGGCGACCAGCAGGCGGCGTTGTTCGGGCAGCTGTGCACCACGCCAGGTATGGTCAAGAACACCTACGGCACGGGCTGCTTTATGCTGATGCAGACTGGCACGGAACCCAAGGAGTCGCGCAATAACCTGCTGACGACCGTGGCCTGGCAGCTCGACGGGCAGGTGCAGTACGCGCTGGAGGGCAGCATTTTTATGGCCGGCGCGGTGGTGCAATGGCTGCGCGACAACCTGGGCATTATCAAAACGGCGGCCGACGTGGAGCAGCTGGCCCGGCAGGTCGGCAGCACCGAGGGCGTGTACTTCGTGCCGGCCTTTGCCGGGCTGGGCGCGCCCCATTGGAACCCTTACGCCCGCGGCACTCTCTTCGGCATGAGCCGGGCTACCACGGCCGCCCACATTGCCCGGGCCGCCGTGGAGGCCATTGCCTTTCAGGTGATGGACGTGCTCCGGGCCATGGAAGCCGACTCGGGCCTGCCCATTGCCGAGCTGCGCGTGGATGGCGGCGCTTCGGCCAACAACCTGCTCATGCAGTTTCAGGCCGACGTACTGAATACCAAGGTTGTCCGGCCGCGCATCACGGAAACTACCGCCCTGGGCGCTGCTTATCTGGCGGGCCTGGCCGTAGGCTATTGGGGCAGCGTGGCCGAGCTGCAGGCCCTGGGGCAATCCGACACGGCCTTCACTCCCAAGGCCAATCAGGCGGCTATTGCGGAAGGCATCGGCCACTGGCACCGGGCCGTGCAGGCGGTGCAGGTGTGGGCCCAGCCGCCGGCGCCACGGCCAGAAAAATAAACCGGCCTCGCGCCCCAGCCGATCTTAGGCAAAGCTGTACGGATACCTGATTTCCTGCAGGTCGGTGGCCAGCTGCACCCAGTCGGGCAGGTCGTCGACGAGGGCCAGCACCATGCTTTTGGTCAGGGCCTCACCCCGGTAGATGGGCGCCACGGCCTCGGGGGTCACGGCTTTGCGGTCGGTGTCTTCGGTGAAATATTCGGTGGCCCACTCAGCATAGGTTTCGGGCTGGCCGTCCAGAATGAACAGCAATTCCTCCGAGCCATCGTCCTCATTCTCTACCACACCGGTTTGCCAGCCGTGGGCGGGCGTGTACCACAGGCAAAACGTGGTGCCGATGGAATTGACCGGCTCACCGAAGATGAACTCGTCGAACACGGCGGGCAGGCCGCGCGTCACCTGGGCCTTGTCGGGCTGGTCGTATTCCTGCACGAAGCCGTTGATAACGCAGCCTTCGGGGCGGAACAGAATCAGCATCTGGTCCCCTTCCCCATCGTTCATTTCGAATACTTCCTCGTCGGGGGCCCACTCGGGGTTGTAGGAGTAATAGCGGTACTCAAACTCCTGGGAGTTGACGGCGTCGAGCACCGCCAAAGATTTGCACAGGCGTTGCAGGGCGGGAGCAGCGGGCAGGGCGGCGTGGTTGCGGGTCGAAATCATGGGCGTAAAGCTAAGTCAGGAAGTCAGGATACGTATTTGGCGGGCCGAAAGCCAGCCAGATTGCCCCTATCTTTCCCGCCTTTCCACTTCCTGCCATGCAAATATACTCCCACTGGGCCCGCACCACCCTGGCTGCCCAAAACGCCGACGGCGCCCCCATCCAGCTGATTGCCTACACGGGCAGCGACGAAAGCCTGGCCGCCGCACAAGCCGCCGGCCGGCAGGTATTGCAGCATCGGCAGGCCCGGCTGCTGGCCGATGAGAAATTGGGCGAATACCCGACGGGCAAGGCTCCGCTGCGCGAACAGCTGGAGCAGCGCATCTATGACACCCACGGCACCCTGATAGCCGCCCTCACGCGCAACCGCTACGGCAGCGTGGTGCTCAATGCCCACCGCGTGATGTTTCTGGATGTCGATGACCTCGACCTGCGTCAGTCATTGATCCGCCAGCGCCCGACTGAGCCGTTCAGCCTGATCCGCTTTTTCCGGGAGCTGTTCTCTCCGGCTGCTCCCCCACCACCGCCCGTGCCGCCGCTGGCACTCCAGGAGCAGCTGCAGCTCCGGCTGGCGGCGTGGCTGCAGCTGCATCCGGAGTGGAATTTCCGCCTCTACCGCACCCGGCTGGGCTTTCGGCTGCTGGTCACGCATCAGCTGCTGGCTCCTACCAGTACTGAGGCCCAGGAGATTTTTGCCGCCATGCTCACCGATGCCGTCTACGTGCGCCTGTGCCAAAGCCAGGACTGCTACCGGGCCCGCCTGACGCCCAAGCCCTGGCGCATCGGCTGGCACCGCCCTACCCAGCCTTTCCCGTATGATACACCCGAGCAAGCCGAGCAACAGCAGCAGTGGCAAACCCAGTACGCGGCCCGTAGCGCGGCTTTCTCGGTCTGCGAGCTTGTGGGTGAGTACGGCAGCGGCCACATGACGCCCGAGGCCCGGCTGCTGACCGAGCTGCACGACGCGGCCTGCCTGGGCGGCCGCAAGCTGGCGTAGGTTAGTAGGTTTTGGTCATGTCCTGGGGCACGACCAGCACAAAATTGGCCTTTTGCTCGTGCTCTTTTTCCAGCTTAACCAGCTGCTCCTGCAGCACCGTGCTGATGGTACGCACCTTAAGCTTGGGGTTTAGCTGGCGCAGGTAGGCCAGAATTCCGTCGTGGTTGTCGGAGTGGTAGCTGCCGTTGAGGTGCAGCAGCAAGTGCCCGTCGGGGCGGGCCTGGTTGAGGAAGTGCGCCATGGTGGCGTCCTTCAGGGCCTGGGCCTGAATAATGTTTTGCACACCGGCCGCGTGGGCCGCGTCGCCGCCGAACATTTTGGCCATGTTCTTATAGCCGGGCAGCTCGTAGTCTACCGTCATTGGCAAGGGCACCAGCCAGGCTTTTTCGGCGGGCGGCAACGTTTCCAGCGCGCTCAGGCTACCCTTGGCCACCTGGGAGGCGTAGCGGCGCGGCGCGTTGGTGCCCACCACCCGAAATTTCTGCTGCCGGGCCAGCAGCAGCAGCGGCTTGTAGTCGGTGGTGTAGTTGGGCCAGGGTCGGCTCTGCTCCTCGAAGGCTTTGTCGTCCAGCTCCCCGGTAGCGTACTGGTCGACCAGCGGCTGCACGTCGCGCTCAAACATTTCCAGGCCCACCACCAGCTGGCCCTGGCGCAGCCGCAGCAGGTCTTTGGCTACCTGCAGCTCCAGCCAGTGCCCGATGGGGTCGTTGTGCTGCTCGCCGAAGAACACCACGTCGGCCGCGGCCAGCTCCCGCAGCATCTTGTCGTAGCCGGTAGGCTTGCCGGCAGCGGTGAAAAGACGGTAGGCGGGCTTGTCGTCGGCCGGGCGGAAACTCAGGAGCAGCAGCAGGAACGGCAGAAATTTTAGTCTGGTCATAGCAGGCAAACAACGTGCGGGCAGGAAGGTGTTCAGAAGCCAAAAGTAAAACGCCGGCTCGTGTTGCCCTGGCGAGCCTACTGCGCATAGAGTCGAGACGGGGCCATCCGTCCGCTGAAATAAAGAAAGCCTTATAAGCTAAAAGCCCTTTCCTAAGCAAGTAGGAAAGGGCTTTCTGGGTAAAGGTCATTTGTCGCTGGCAGCGGACGGATTGCTTTGCTTCGTCATGAGTGTGCCAGGTCAGAGGCTTCAGCCTTTGTAGAACATCCAGCGCGACAACTCGCGGTAGTTTACCTTCTTGCCGTACATCAAAATACCGACCCGGTAGATACGGCCCGCCAGCCAGATGGTGAACACGAAGCCAGCAATGAGCAGGCCCATGCTGAGCAGCAGCTGCCACACCGGCACGGCCCCGAACGGGATGCGCATCATCATGGCAATGGGCGAGGTGAAGGGAATCATCGACATCCAGAAGGCCACGCTGCCGTTCGGGTCCCGGATAATCACGCTCTGGGCAATGACGATGGTCAGGATGAGCGGCATGGTGATGGGCATCATAAACTGCTGAGAGTCGGTTTCATTATCCACAGCCGAGCCGATGGCTCCGAACAGCGCCCCGTAGAACAGGTAGCCGCCCAGAAAGTAAAACAGGAAGCTGGCCAGAATCAGGGGAATGTTCAGGCCGTCCAGGCCCTTGGAAAACTCCTGCTGAAACTTGGCCGCGCCGCTGAGCTTCTTTGGGGCCGGGGCGTCGGCCGGGGCTACCGCGGCGGAAGCGGCGGCCGAGTTGTCGGTGTCCACGGTGGCCTGGTTGAGCTGACCAGTGCGGGCAGCTACCACTTTTTCGGCCCCAAATACGCTGGCTAGCCCCGTGGTAACGGCCGTGCTGAGCACAATCCAGAGCAGCAGCTGGGTGAGGCCCACGGCGGCAATGCCCATTACTTTGCCCATCATCAGCTGAAAGGGCTTCACCGACGAAATCATGACTTCCACGATGCGGTTGGTTTTCTCCTCAATCACGCCGCGCATGATCTGCACCCCGTACAGAAAGATGAAAAAGTAGATCAGGAAGGCTGCCACATAGGCAATCATGGTAGTAATTCCGGTGCTGCTGGCCGTTTCGCCCGAGTCGCTCAGGTTCACCGTTTGCAGGTCCACATCGGCCTTTATCTTATCCAGCACTTCCTTGTCCAGCCCCGCCTGCCGCATGCGGGCCGCCTCAATCTTGCGGTTGAGCATCCGCTCCATGTTCACCTGCATGGGCAAGCTCAGATTTTCGCGGGCAAAAATCTGGAAGCCCACCGGGTTGTTCACGTCGTAGCGCGGAATGTAGAGCAGGGCTGCGTTTTTGCTTTTGCGGAACGCCGCCTTGGCCGTTTCCAGGTTAGTGCTGGCGGCGGCCACGTAGCGAATCTCGTTGTCGGGGTCGTTGGGCAGCTCGCCGGCGAAGATGTTGCCGGCGTCGGCCACGGCCACCACTTTCTTGCTTTCCGATACTTGTGACAGCATCAGCGGGACGATGATAAAGCCCGCCATAATCAGGGGCGCTATCAGGGTCATGATCAGGAAGCTTTTCTTCCGAACGCGCGTCAGGTATTCGCGCTGCGCGATAAGCCAGATTTTGTCCATAGTACTTAGAGCAGAGCGTTAGCGGTTTCGAGGGTTTCGGGCATGGTTTCCTGCACGCGCCGAATAAAGATTTCATTGATACTGGGAATCTGCTCCCGAAAGGCATGCACCTCCACGTTGCCAATCAGGTAGCGTAGCAAGTCGTTGGGGGTAGTGTTGTGGTGCAGCTTAATCCGGTCGTAGAAGTGGCCGTTTTCGCGCTCCTTGTGCTCCAGCACCTCAAAGTCGGGATGGATGACCATCAGGCGGCCCTTGCCTTCCACCTCGTAGGTGTTGGTTTTGAAGGTGTCCTTGATCTGGCTTACCGGCCCGTCGAGCACCTTACGGGAGCGGTTGATCAGAGCAATATTGTCGCAGAGTTCCTCCACCGATTCCATGCGGTGGGTGGAAAAGATGATGGTGGCGCCCTGGTCGCGCAAGGCCAGGATTTCGTCCTTAATCAGGTTGGCGTTGATGGGGTCGAAGCCGGAGAAAGGCTCGTCGAGGATAATCAGGCTGGGCTCGTGCAGCACGGTGGCAATAAACTGCACCTTCTGCTGCATGCCCTTGCTCAGGTCTTCCACGTTCTTCTCGACCCAGTCCCGCAAACCCAGCCGGTCTATCCACTGCTTGATGCGCTGGGTGGCGTCGGCCTTGCTCAGGCCCTTGAGGCGGGCCAGGTACAGGAGCTGCTCGCCTACCCGCATCTTCTTGTAGAGGCCCCGCTCCTCGGGCAAGTAGCCAATCTGGGCAATGTGGCTGGGGTTGAGCCGCTCGCCCCGGAAGCGGATTTCGCCGGAATCAGCTCCGGTAATCTGGGTGATGATGCGGATGAGGGAGGTTTTGCCCGCCCCGTTGGGCCCCAGCAGCCCGAAGATGCTGCGCTCCGGAATATCGAGGCTGACCCCGTTCAGGGCGACGTGCGCGGCGTAGGCCTTGTGCACGTCAATAGCTTGCAGGATGTGGTTCACGGTTGAAAGAAGGAATGAAAGTGGTTGTAGCTAAATGTAGGGACTTTGCTATATAAGCGCCGCCAGAAACTTACCGAGGTGTCATTTTTCCTCCTCCAAGTCGCGGCTAGCTGCTTCCAGCCGGTCGAGGTGCTGCCCGTAGAGGCGCTGCATGTACCAGCGGGTGCCATACACCGCTACTACCTGCAGCACGGCGCCAAACACCAGAAACGCGGCAGCTTTGAGGCCCATAAGGTTCCAGCGGAAAGCTTCCGGCCGGGCCAGCTCCCGGCCTACGTCATAGCCTAGCAGCAGCAGCAGCGCCAAGGGGCCCGACAACAGCGTGAGGCGGTAGTAAAAGGCCAGCAGCTGCCGTAGGCTGGCCGTCAGGTGCTGCAAATGCCCCTGCACGTTATCCTCCACACAGTCCATTTGCCGAAGCAGCCGCAGCTTGCGGTAGAAATAGTACAGCGTAGCCACGCTCAGCAGCAGCATAAATACCGCGTACATCTGGTAAAAACCCTTCTGGGGCTGCAGCAGAAAGTACCCCAGGCCCAGCATCACCAGCACTGTAAACGTCAGCTCAGCCCGGGCATTGCGGCGCATGCTGGCCACCAGGCTGCCCGACTGGCGGCTGAGCAGCTCCTGGAGGGCAGGCTCGGGCAGCGCGGTTGGCTGGGGTTCCGGCTGTTGCCAGTGGCGGCGAAGGTCGTCGAGTTCCATTATGCGGGTTGGGTAAGTAGTTGACGAAGCTTGTCTTGCACACGGTGCATTTTCACGCGCACGTTGTTCTGCGTAATGCCCAGGATATCGGACATTTCCTCGTAGGTGCGCTCTTCCAGATACAGCAGCACGAAGGCCTTTTCCACGTCGGAAAGCCGCTCGATGGCCCGGTAGAGCTGAGCCAGATCCTCGGAGTCGGGCCCTTCGCTGGGCGGCAGGGGCACTTCGGGCACGGCCAAGCCCAGGCGCTCGGGGGCCGGGCGGCGGGTGCGCTGCCGCAGGTTGGAAATGGCCACGTTCAGGGCAATGCGGTAGAGCCAGGTACTGATTTTGGCCGTGGGCTCGTAGCGCGGAAACGCCCGCCAGAGCTGCAGCACCATTTCCTGGTAGAGGTCCTGCCGGTCATCCGCGTCCTGGCAGTACAGCTTGCACACGCGGTGCAGAATGCCCTGGTTGGCATTGATGACAGCAAGAAAGGCGGAGCTAACAGGGTCGGAGTTCACAGCAGAAGGTTCTGGCCGAAGTACACACTATATATCGCCCAGCCAATACCGCCATTACATCCAGCAGCAAAATATTTTTCGCCTGGTTGTTCTGCTTTCAGGCTGTAATCTATTATCAATCCTAGTTACCCACAAAAAAGCCCGCTCTCCACAACTGGAAAGCGGGCTTGTATCCGTCCACAAAATCCGATGAATCCGAAAATTCCGACGAAATCCGTGGTTCAGGCTACTGGAAGTACTCCTTCACTTTCTCGAAGAAGCCTTTCTCGTTTTTGCCGGGGTTGGGCGTGAAGTTCTGGGCGTTGCGCAGCTTCTCCAGCAGCTCCCGCTCCTCACTGCTCACGTTTTTGGGCGTCCAGACGCTGAGGTGAATCAGCTGGTCGCCGCGGCCGTAGCCGTTCAGGTCCTTGATGCCCTTACCGCGCAGGCGCAGGATTTTGCCGGGCTGGGTGCCCGGGTCCACCTTAATTTTCACCTTACCTTCGATGGTCGGCACCTCGATACTGGCCCCCAGAGCGGCATCCACGAAGGAAATGTACTGCTCAAACATGATGTTGTTGCCGTCGCGCTTGAGCAGCTCGTGCGGCTCTTCCTCAATCTGGATGAGCAGGTCGCCGGGCACGCCGCCCCTCTCGGGGTAGTTGCCCTTGCCGTTCATACTCAGCTGCATACCCTCGGCCACGCCGGCGGGAATGTTGATGGGAATAACCTCCTCGTGGAGCTGCCGGCCTTCGCCGTGGCACACGTCGCACTTGCTGCTCACGATCTTGCCTTCCCCGTTACAGGTGGGGCAGGTCGAGGAGCTGACCATCTGGCCCAGCATCGTGTTTACCACGCGCTTCACCTGGCCCTGGCCGTGGCAGGTGCCGCAGTCTTTCAGGTCGGTGCCGTTTTTGGCGCCGGTGCCCGAGCAGGGCTGGCAGGCCACGTAGCGCTTCACCTTTATTTTCTTCTCGACGCCGTTGGCAACTTCCTCCAGATCCAGCTTGAGCTTGATGCGCAGGTTGGAGCCCTTCTTGACGCGCCGGCCACCGCGGCCCTGGCCGCCGCCGAAGAAGCCCTCGAAGCCGCCACCGCCGAAGATGTCGCCGAACTGGGAGAAGATGTCCTCCATGTTCTGGCCACCGCCACCACCGCCAGCCTGGTGCCCAAACCGGTCGTAGCGGGCGCGCTTCTGCTCATCCGACAAGATTTCGTAAGCCTCTGCGGCTTCCTTGAACTTGTCTTCGGCCGTTGGGTCGTCGGGGTTCTTGTCGGGGTGAAACTTGATGGCCACCTTACGGTAAGCCTTCTTTATCTCCTCAGCCGACGCGGTCTTGGCGACATCCAACACCTCGTAATAATCTCGCTTCGTTGCCATCTGTATGGTTACTAACTGTCATGCTGAGCATGACAAACGCTCTGTGTTAAGCTCCCAGCACCACTTTGGCGTGCCGGATTACTTTGTCGCCCAGGTAATATCCTTTTTCTACCTCGTCCACTACCTTGCCTTTCAGGTCCTCGGAAGGCGCCGGAATCTGGGTAATGGCCTCGTGCAGGTCCGCATCGAAAGCGCCACCCTTGGTTTCCATCGGGGTCAGACCTTTCTGCTGCAGGGTTTTCTGGAGCTTGGTCGATATGATATCGATGCTTTCGCGCACGGCAGAAGCATCCTCAGTGTCTTTGGTATGATGACGGGCCCGGTCAAAATCGTCGAGCACGGGCAGCAGCGCCACCATCAGCTCCTGACTGGCGGTTTTGAACAGGTCGGTGCGCTCCTTGGCCGTGCGACGCTTGTAGTTGTCGAACTCGGCGGCCAAACGCAGGTATTTGTCTTTCAGTTCAGCCAGCTCCGCATCCGTTTTGGAAGCCTCAGCTTTGGGCGCGCCGCCGTCGGCACCTTCTACTTCACCCAAGTCGGGCGCGTTGGGGTCTTCGGGCAATTCGCCAGCCGTGTGGTCAGGTTCAACGGACAGATTGTCGTCCTGGGGCAGGTTGGTATCTTCAGCCATTTTGGTAAATATTCGTCGGAAAGGGTTTTTCACGGGATGTTGCCGTTGGGCTTTGCTAGGGGCGCAAGGAGTTTGCCAAAGCGGCTTTGGCTGTCAGTTTGGCACAGGAACTTCGGAAGCCAGGCAGTTGGTTCAGATAAACTGGCCCCTTTCTTATTGCAGGTATTTGCATTACCGGCTGTGGCGGCATTACTTGGCCCCTATGCAACATCCTTCCGCTACCTCGCCGGCAACGAAACCATTTTCCCGATGGATACTTGCGCCCGGACTACTGCTAGCCAGCTTTTTACTGATTATAAGTTTTGCGGAGTGGGTAAACATTGGTTTTATCAAAGACCCGGCGACAATTGCCAGTTACCCTTTTGGCTCGGAAGAGGCCATGGGCGAGGGCGGCTGGTATTACCACACCGCCGAGCTCTATGCCCAACAAATGCTCATTAGCTGGGTTGCCTTGTTACCCACGGTCGGGGCTTTCATCCGTGCCCTCCGCCATTGCTCCGGCCGCCGAGTAGCCGAGGCTTACGGACTATTGATTCTAACCCTGCTGGTTAGCAGCGTGCGGGATCAGCTGCACAATCCGTAAGCTACAGCGGGCTACTCCTTGGCGTGCAACGCCTGCCAGATCATGTCCTTGAGCTGCATGATGTTCTTGTTGGCCAGGCTGGAAATGAAGATGGTTGGTAAATCCGTTGGTAGCGTCTCGCGGATTTCGGCTTCCAGCTCGTCGTCAATCAAATCGGCCTTGGTAATGGCCAGCAGACGCTTTTTCTCCAACAGCTCGGGGTTGAACTGCCTTAGTTCGCTGAGCAGAATCTGGTATTCCTCGGCAATATCCTTGCTGTCCACCGAAATCATGAACAGTAGAATCGAGTTTCGCTCAATGTGGCGCAGGAAGCGCGTGCCCAGGCCTTTGCCATCGGCCGCGCCCTCGATAATACCGGGAATATCGGCCATCACGAACGACTTGTAGTCGCGGTAGGCCACCACGCCCAGGTTGGGCACCAGCGTGGTGAAGGCGTAATCGGCAATCTTGGGCCGCGCCGCCGATACTACCGACAGCAGCGTGCTTTTGCCGGCATTCGGGAAACCCACCAGGCCCACGTCGGCCAGTAGCTTCAGCTCCAGAATCACGTACTCATCGATGCCGGGCTCGCCGGGCTGGAAGTAGGTAGGCGCCTGGTTGGTGGAGGACTTGAAGTGGTCGTTGCCCAGGCCGCCGCGGCCACCGGGCGTCAGAATCAGGCGCTGGCCGTGCTCGGTAATCTCCAGCTTTTTCGCGCCGGTTTCAGCGTCGCGGGCAATGGTACCGAGCGGTACCTGAATGATAATATCTTCGCCCTGGGCACCGGTGCGCAGGTTTTCGCCGCCGCTTTCGCCGGGCTGAGCAATGAGGTGCTTCCGGTACTGCAGGTGTAGCAGGGTCCAGAGCTGGGAGTTGCCTTCCAGAATAATGTGGCCGCCGCGGCCGCCGTCACCACCGTCGGGCCCACCGTTGGGCAGACCTTTGGCGCGGAAGAAGTGGCCCGAGCCGGAGCCGCCTTTTCCGGAGCGGCAATTGATTTTGACGTAGTCGATGAAGTTATTGGAGGCCACAGCGGGAAATGTTGAATGTTGAAAGCTGAATCTTCACGTAAGTCGAAAAAACAGCTGTCATCCTGACGAAGGAAGGACCTTACCAGGCCAGAACGAGCTGTTGCGACAACAACCGTTCTTACGTGATAAGGTCCTTCCTTCGCGTCAGGATGACAAGAGGATGCGGTTACAGCCGCAAAGTTACGCTTTTACTTCGTCGGTTGCAGCCTGACTATCGGCCACGGGCGTAGCAGGCTGGTGCTGATCTACGATTGCGCAGATCTGGCCGAAGATATCGTCGATGGCGCCGATGCCATTGAGGCCGTGAAACTTGCTTTGCTGGGCGTAGTAGCTGGCTACCTGTGCGGTTTCGGTGTTGTACACCGTCACGCGCTTACGGATTTTGGTTTCGTCCTGGTCGTCGGGGCGGCCACTGGTTTTGCCGCGCTCCAGCAGGCGCTTCACCAGCTCTTCTTCGGCTACTTCCAGGGCTATCATGCAGCTTACGCCGGTATCGTAGCGCTGGGTCAGGGCGTCGAGGCTCTGGGCCTGGGGCACGGTGCGGGGGAAGCCGTCGAAGATGAAGCCGGCAGCCGTGGTGTTGTTAGCCAACTGGCTTTCAATCATGCCGATAACCACTTCGTCGGGCACGAGCAGGCCTTCATCCATGAGCTTTTTTGCCCGCAGACCAAGTTCGGTACCTTGCGTAATCTGGGAGCGGAGCAAGTCGCCGGTAGAAAGATGCACGAGGTTATAACGGGCAATCAGCTTCTGGCTTTGCGTTCCTTTGCCGGCGCCGGGCGGGCCGAAGAGTACGATATTGAGCATAAAAGCGGGGTATTTCGCGGGAGAGGAAAAGCGGCTGGAGTTGGGAAAGATAACGAATCGGAAACAAAAGGCTCCTTACGGCAGGCAACTAGTTTAGGGTATGCCCTTCTGCTAAACGGCGGTATAGACGTCGGGATAATTACGGCCTAAGCCGTCATAATCAAGGCCATAGCCCACAATAAAATCGTTGGGAATGCTCAGGCCAACGTAGCGTAGCGCTAGTTCGTGCTGCAAACACTCGGGCTTGAGGAAAAGGGTGGCAACTTCCACGGAGGCCGGGTTTTTAGCCCGCAATAGCTCCAGAAGGGCTTTCATGGTGTGGCCCGTGTCCACGATATCCTCCAGAATAACCAGGTCGCGGCCGGCTACTTCTTCCTGCAGGCCCATGATTTCGCGCACGGTGCCGGTGCTGCTGGTGCCCTCGTAGGAGGCCACCCGGATGAAGGCAATTTCGCAGGGAAGCTGAATTTCCTTCAGCAGATCGGCGGCAAACATGAAGGAGCCGTTGAGAACCGCTATGAACAGCGGCTGCTTGCCGGCATAGTCGCGGTTAAGCTGAGCGGCCAGCTCACGAACAGCCGCCGTGATTTGGCCGGCGGTCAGGTAAGGCGCAAACTGCTTGTCATGCAGCGAGATAGTGGACAATGGCATCCGGGTTGGGTTGGTCCTCAGGGCAAAACGGGAAGCCAAAGGTAGTACAAAAAAGCTGCCCCCCCGGTGAGGAGAGGCAGCTTATTGGTCAGGAACACTCGGGGATTTGCGGCACTAGCGGGTTTCGCGCAGCAGCACAAACAGAACTTTGGCTGCCTCAGGCGTCAGCTCGGCATAGCGCACCTTGGGTTCCAGGCTCAATGTGGGGCGCTCTATGGGCCGCGGTGCAACGCCCCTCTCAGGAGCCGCAATGTGGGGCGCAATAACCAGGGAAACGATGGACATGAGCTTAATCAGGATGTTCATCGAAGGGCCGGAGGTGTCCTTGAATGGGTCACCGACGGTGTCGCCAGTGACGGAGGCTTTGTGGGCATCTGAGCCTTTGTATTCCATCTTGCCGTTTACCAGCACGCCCTTCTCGAATGATTTCTTGGCGTTGTCCCAGGCCCCACCGGCGTTGCTCTGGAACATGGCCATCAGTACGCCCGACACGGTGACGCCGGCCAGCGTGCCACCCAACACTTCGGGCCCAAAGGCAAAACCGATGATGATAGGTACAATCAGGGCAATGGCGCCGGGCAGCATCATTTCGCGCAGGGCAGCCTGGGTGGAAATAGCCACGCACTTCTCGTACTCGGGCCGGGCGGTACCTTCCATGATGCCGGGAATTTCGCGGAACTGGCGGCGCACTTCCTGCACCATAGCCATGGCCGCCCGACCCACAGCCGAAATAGCCAGGGCCGAGAAAATAAAGGGAATCATGCCGCCCACGAACAGGCCGGCCAGCACCCGGGCGTTGCTGATGTCGATACTGGAAATATTGGCCGTGCCCATGAAGGCAGCAAATAGGGCCAGCGACGTAAGAGCGGCGGAGGCAATGGCAAAGCCTTTGCCGGTAGCGGCCGTGGTGTTGCCGACGGCATCCAGAATATCGGTCCGCTCGCGCACTTCCTTGGGCAGCTCACTCATTTCGGCAATGCCACCGGCGTTGTCGGCAATGGGCCCGAAGGCGTCGATGGCCAGCTGCATGGCCGTGGTGGCCATCATGCCCGCAGCGGCAATAGCTACACCATACAGGCCGGCAAACTCAAACGACAGCACAATGCCCGCCGCCAGCACGATAATCGGCAGCACGGTAGATTCCATGCCTACGGCCAGCCCGCCGATAACGGTGGTGGCGTGGCCGGTGCTGCTCTGCTGCACGATGCTCATCACGGGCCGCTTGCCCATGGCCGTGTAATACTCCGTGATGATGCTCATCAGAGTGCCTACCACCAGGCCTACTACCACGGCCCAGAACACGTCCATGGACGTGAAGGGCACCGAGCCGGCGCGGCCAATGACCAGTTCACCAGGCGGCAGCATCCAGCGGATGATGAAGAAAGACGCAATGCCCGACACGATGACCGAAGCGTAGTTGCCCATGTTGAGAGCAGCCTGCACGTTGCCTCCCTCCTTCACACGCACCAGCAGAATGCCGATTAGTGAGGCAACGATGCCCATACCGGCAATAACCATGGGCAGCAAAATCGGGGAAAGGCCATTGAACTGGTCACCGGCGGCTACAACCTCGCGGCCCAGCACCATGGTAGCCAGAATGGTAGCTACATAAGAGCCAAACAGGTCGGCCCCCATACCGGCCACGTCGCCCACGTTGTCGCCGACGTTATCGGCAATAGTGGCGGGGTTACGGGGGTCGTCTTCGGGAATGCCGGCTTCTACCTTGCCTACAAGGTCGGCGCCGACATCAGCAGCCTTGGTGTAGATACCGCCGCCTACGCGGGCAAATAGCGCAATGCTTTCGGCGCCGAGCGAGAAGCCCGTCAGCACTTCCAGGGCCGTTTCCATCTCAATGCCGTTGGCACCGCCACCCTTGCTAACTACAAAAAGCTGGTAGAAAACGATAAACAACGAACCCAAGCCCAGCACGGCCAGGCCGGCCACGCCCATGCCCATCACCGAGCCGCCCGAAAAGGACACACTCAGGGCTTTGGCCAGACTGGTGCGGGCGGCCTGGGCCGTGCGCACGTTGGCTTTGGTGGCAATCTTCATCCCGATGAAGCCGGCCAGGGCCGAGAAAACCGCCCCTATCAGGAAGGCAATGACGATGACGGGACTGGACTTTTCGCCGGTGGTGCCCAGATACCCCAGAAAGGCGCAGGCAATGAGGGCAAACAAGGCCAAGACCTTGTACTCGGCACGCAGGAAGGCAATGGCACCATCGGCAATATAGCCCGCAATGGTGCGCATGCGCTCATCACCGGCATCCTGCCTGGTAACCCAACCCGAACGAACCCATGTGTACACGAGGGCCAGTATGCCCAACGCAGGTGCTACGTAAAGAATATTCATCATAGAAGCGGTGGTGGGATTTTAGGGTTTTGGTGGTAGTTGGAAAAGCTTTGTGCTTGTAAAATAGAGGTTTTACAAGCAAATCCAACCCCAGTACGGCCCTAATATCCCAGCGCTTCTATACTTTGCGGAAGTAGTTAACCGATACCCGCTCCGTGACCCAGTAGAGCAGGTAGCTGCCGAAGGTTACGAGCGGCACGGCCAGCCAGTAATAGCGCCATTTCGCCACGACTAACGAGCCAAGTATTTGCTCTACAATTCTCGTAACAATTCCTGGTATAGTGCCACCATACTGCTTATGTCCCGTTTATCGACCAGCTCGTCGGGCGAGTGCACATGGTCTTCCGGAGCCCCGATAAAGCACCAGTCCCAGGGCTGGGCGCCGTGCTGCAACTCCTTGGCATCGGAGCCGCCACTGCCTTCCACTTCCAGTTGGTGTGCAATACCCGCTTGCTCGGCAATGCGCCGAATCCGCTCCACGTAGGAGCGGCGCGGAATCAGGGAGTCGCGCAGGGAAATAACTACGCCCTGGCCCGGGTGCACGCCTTCGGTTACCCAGGTAATGTCGGAAATCAGGGCTTGGCGCACCCCGTAGTTTTCGTAGATGTACTTGGCCAAGTAGGCTACCGAGCCGCCGCCGTGCTCTTCCCAGCAGCTGAACACCAGAATGCCATCTTCCAGGGTTTCGGCCAGGCGCAGGGCATTCCAGACGCCGAGGCGGTTGTCGAGGTAGCAGGACTGAACCGTGGTTTCCGTTTCGCGGAAGTCGCACTGGAAGGTCAGCTCCGTGCCCCGCGCAATGGGCCGGGTGAACTCATAACCCAACTCCCCGGTTTGCTTATCGACAGTAAGAGTGCAGGCAATATCGCCTTGCGCGTCGTGGCCCACCAGCTTGTAGCCGGTTTCGGCGCGCGGGCCCCCGATACGCACCAGCTCTTGCCCATAGCGAACCGTAAACCCAATACTATCCATATGCGCAAAAACGGCCGTCCGGGGTTTGCCGAATACCAGAATAATGCAATCCTGAAATTCTTCCCCGGCTAAGACCTGCGGCTGCACACGCCACGAGCTTTGCTGCTGGGCAATGTAGTTTAGAAGGAATTCAGTCATTGGGGCCTCATTGCCAGCCGGGGCAGCTATTTGGCATAAGGTTCGTAGAAGGTCCATAGCAGCGTGTTTATTCGTCCAAATCTAGGATAAAAGTCATACTTTAGCTTTTCCGTTGCGTGGCTTTACGTCAGTGCAAGCTGCCCGCCCGCCCGCCACCAAACGCTCCCATGATTCAAAAACTCCGTTTTATCCTGTTGCTTCTGTTCCTGCCGCTGGCAGCGCAGGCCCAGCAGCCCGATACAACCCGTACGCCCGCGCCCATTCGTAAAATCGAGTTGGAAAACGTGGATATTGCGCCCGGAGCCGTCGATACCAAGGGCTGGCTCCTGCTCGACAAGGACATTCAGACGGAGCTCGAAGGCGCGGTTCAGAACCTCTACAACTTCAAATACGACAAGGCCGAAAAGCAATTCCGCTCCCTGCGCCGCCGCTACCCGCAGCACCCCATGCCCTACTTTTTACTGGGCCTGAGCCAATGGTGGAAAATTGTACCGACCAACGTGCAGACCAAGGTCTACGACAAGTCATTTTTCGCCTACATGGATACCGCCGTCACCTACGGGGAGCGGCTGTATGAGGCCGATAACAAGAACTATGAGGCCTGCTTTTTCCTGTCGGCGGCCTACGGCTTCGATGCCCGCCTGAACGCCGAGCGTAAGAACTGGCGCAAAGCTACCGTCAGCAGCAAGCGGGCCCTCGACTACCTGGAGAAAAGCAAGGAAGCCAACGGGCTGAGTCCCGAGTTTCTGTTTGGCCAGGCCCTGTTTAACTACTACGCCGTCTGGATTTCGGAAAACTACCCGCTGCTACGGCCCGTGCTGCTGTTTTTCCCGAAAGGCAACCGCGCCCTGGGTTTGCAGCAGCTGAAGAGTGTGGCCGACAACGGCTTCTACACCGGTCTGGAAGCCAAGACCTTCCTGATGCGCATCCTCAACAACGAGGAAAACAACACGGCGGCCTCCATGCCCGTGGCGCGCTACCTGGCCAATACCTTTCCGGACAACGCTTATTTTCAGCGCTTTTACGCCCTGCTCTGCTTTAACGAAGGAAATTTTCCGGAGTGTGAGCGGGTGAGCCGGGAAATTCTGGACAAGCTCAATCGGGGCCTGCCGGGCTACGAAGGCATCAGTGGACGCTACGCCACCTACTTTTTGGGCTGGCTGATGCAGAACAAGTACAAGGACCGGGTAAAAGCCAAAGACTATTACCAGCGCAGTATCGTATTTGCGGAAAGCACCGGCGACACCAGCGGCGGCTTTTATCTGTATGCCAATCAGAAGCTGGCCCAGATTGCTGATAAGGAAAAGGACACCCAAACGGCGCTACGCTACTACAACGTCGTGGCCAGCAAGGCCGAGCACAAGTCGGCGGAGTATAAGGAGGCAAAGGCCTACGTGAAGAAGAACAAGAAATAAAGGGGTTGCCCTCTTTTGCCGAATGGAATTACAAGACCTGCTGCTGACGCCGTTTTACCTGGCCATCTTCTACGGCATTGCCTACGGCGTGCGGGGCAAGGTTACGAATGCCTTCACGCGCCGCTACTTCATTCCGGCGCTTACGGTGAAGTTTATTGGCGCCATTGCCCTGGGCGTGGTCTACCAGTTTTACTACGGCGGCGGCGACACGTTCAACTACACCAAGCACTCCACCATCATCTACAACGCCTTCGGGGATTCTCCGGCGGCGGCCATCCGGCTGATTTTTGCCGACGGCGAATTTGATGCCCTCACCTCGCGCTACTCCAGCCAGATGCCCTGGTACACCTCCACGACGGAGTATTTCGTGGTGCGGGTGGCCGCCGTGGCTGCGCTGCTGAGCTTCAATACCTATTCGGTTATTGCCCTGGTATTTGCGGGCCTCAGCTTCAGCGGTATGTGGGCCATGTACCTGACCTTTGTGCGGGCGTATCCGCTGCTGTACAAGCGCCTGGCCATTGCTATTTTCTTTCTGCCTTCCGTGTTTTTCTGGGGCTCCGGCGTCATGAAAGACTCTATCTGTATTGGGGCGCTGGGCTGGGTGTTCTACGGCTTCTACCACGCGGCTGTACTCAAGAAAAACATCCTTTTTTCGGCCACTGTGGGTCTGCTGGCGGCCTACGTCATCATGACGGTAAAGGTGTACATCCTGCTTTCCTTCATGCCGCCGGCCCTGCTCTGGGTGTTCATCGAAAATAACCGCCGCATCAAAAGTGCTGCCCTGCGCACCATTCTGAAGCCCTTCTTTCTGCTGCTGGGCCTGGGAGCCGGCTACCTGGGTGCTACCAACCTGACGGCCGACGATGACCGTTTCGCCGTGGACAAAATCGGGGAGCGGACTAAAATCAACCAGGAATACCTCTACGGTCTGACCAAAGACCAGGGCTCGGCCTATAATATCGGTACGATTGACGGTAGCCTGGGCAGCATTGTTACGGTGGCTCCGCAGGCTATAGTCGTGGCCCTGTGGCGGCCTTTCCTGTTTGAGGCCCGCAACCCGGTTATGCTGCTCTCGGCTATGGAGGCCACCATGTTCATCTACCTAACGGTGATGATGTTTTATCGAACGGGCATATTTAAGAGCTTCCGGCAGATTGCCAGCACGCCTATCGTCACGTTCTGCTTTCTGTTTGCCATCGTCTTTGCCATCGGAGTCGGCACCAACAGCGGTAACTTCGGCACGCTGGTGCGCTATAAGATTCCGCTGATGCCCTTCTACCTGGCGGCCCTCTACATCATGCAGTTTCAGGCAAACAGCGCCAAAAAATTAGTCCGGTTTGCCTCTACCGAGAAGCGGGCCTCAATGGTAGCGCGGGCCGCCTGACCAAAGCGCGTGCGCAGGTCGTGGTCTTTGAGCAGCTTTTCCAGCCCCTGGTACCAGTCCTGGTAAGAAGCGCAGATGTAGCCATTCACGCCATCCGTCACCACTTCGCTGTTCATTCCCACCGGCGACACCATGGCCGGTACGCCCAGGGCCATGTACTGCAGGGCCTTGAAAGCACATTTGCCCTTGGCCCACGGGTCGTCTTCCAGTGGCATCAGACCGATATTGAACGTGAGCAAATCGTCGATTTCGGTGTCTTTGCGCCAGGGGCGGAACGACAAGGAACGAAGCGGCAGCTGCGGCTCCTGGTTGGATATTACCCGAAACTCGAAGGCGTAGTGCTGCTCCAGCTCGGCCAGCACCGGCACTACCTGCTCCAGATACTTCATGGTAGAGTGCGTACCCGTCCAGCCAATGACCAGCTTATCGGTGCGCTGGTCTTTCACCTGGTTGTGCAGGTTGACGGTATCAATCGTAGTCGGATTGACCACGGCGTTGGAATTGAACTGCCGCGCATAATCCCGCAGGTAAGTGTTGCCGCAACTGATTTTGTAGGCCCAGCGGCTGATGCTGCCCACTTTGTGGTGCCACTTCACCCCAGCCACGATGCTGTTGGCCGCCGAGGTATTCGGAATCCAGATGGCGTCGTCGAAGTCGTAGACGATGCGCTTGCCGAAGACCTTGGCAATAAGCCACTCGAAGATGGGCGGCCCGATGGGCGAGGCTTCACGGTGAATGAACACAAAGTCGGCCTTCGGGACGGAAAACAGGAGCAGAAAGCGCCGCAGAAACCCGCCAATGATGCCCAATGCCTTGCTCAGCGTGTGGCCCGGCTTGTAGAGAATACTCCAGGTAGCGTCCGAAATAAACGACTCCAGCTGGTAGGTGTGGCCGGCTCCGGCCAGAAAATGCAGGTACTGCTCGAACCGGAAACGCTGGGAAGGAGCTTTGCCGGGAGGATACGGCACCAAAAACAAAATATGCATAAACAGAGAAGTAGCCAGTAGGCCGTCGTATACGAAGCGAACTGCAAAAGTACGGCAACTCCTAGCAACAAGCCTACTGCGGCGGCGTCAGCCACAGATGAAACACGAGCTGCCGCTCAATTAGCGCGAAGCCGGCCCGCTCGTAGAAGCGGCACGCCACCGGGTTGGCGCCCTGCGTCGTGACCCGCAACGCTGTATATCCTGCCGCCTGCGCCTCTTGATACGCCGCGGCCAGCAGGGCCTGCCCGATTCCCTGCTGCCGCCAGCGGCTATCCACTGCCAACAGGCCGATAGTCAGCTCTGCAGCCTGCTTTTCGAGCGTCAGCAGCCCCAGAGCCGCTCCCTCTGTTCCTGGCTGCCGGCACACCAGCACCTTGTCATTATTCAGGGCGTTCTGCAACCACTGCGCATACAGTTGCTCGAACACGGCGGGCCCGAAAAGCGGATCGAGGCGGAAGCGGGAATACGCACCGCTTTGCAAAGCCAGGGACAAAAGCTCGGGAGCATCGGTGGGGGCCGCCCGCTGCACCGGGGCTAGTGGCGAAGGCAGCAGTGGTGGTAAGGCGCGGGCATAGGTATGCTTATCGTCTGCTGGGGTGATGCCCACAGCCCTTGCAGCTGCCAGGGACGCAGCATCATCGGGCCGTACAAACCAGTATAGCAGCTTGTATCCTTCTTTTTGGGCCTGCGCCAGTAAAGCCCGTAGCGCCTCAGTTGCCATACCTGAGGCATACAGCTGGCCCGTTGGAAAGCCGAGGAAGGCACTGTCCCATTCCAGGTGAGTTATAGAGCCGATGGCAGGCATAGAAAGCGGAATGGGATGAAAATTCGGGTTGGAATTAAGTAAAGAGAAGCCGCCGACCTACCCTCGTTTTATTCTCGGGGCAAAAGCCTGGGCTCGTATTACCTTTGGCAAAGTAGTGGCTTATTTTCGCTACGGGACGGCCATGGCCGTCCATTTTTCTGCCTTCGAGTCGTTCCCGCATGCCCACCCCTCCCACCAAGCCTTATTTCTCAGTGGTCAGCCCCGTGTACCGGGCTGAGCATCTGCTGGATGAGCTGGTGGCCCGCCTGCACGCTGTTCTGGCACCACTAACCGACTCCTACGAAATCATTCTCGTCGACGACAGCAGCCCGGATGGTAGCTGGGGGAAAATCCAGGCGTTGGCCGCAGTTGATGCGCGCATTCGTGGCCTGCGACTCAGCCGCAATTTTGGGCAGCATCACGCCATTACGGCCGGCCTCGACGCCGCACGGGGTGAGTGGGTAGTGGTAATGGACTGCGACCTGCAGGACCGGCCTGAAGAAATTCCGGCCCTCTACGCCCGCACCCGGCAGGGCTACGACGTGGTGCTGGCCAGCCGCACCTCGCGGCAGGATGCATGGCTGAAAACCAGCATTTCCCGGGGTTTCTACGCCCTACTCTCCTACCTCACCGGCACGCACCAAGACCCGCGGGTGGCTAATTTCGGGCTGTACCACCGCCGGGTCGTGGCCGCCGTGGGGCAATTGCGCGAGAGTATCCGCTACTTCCCCACCATGGTTCGCTGGGTGGGCTTCCGGCAAATAACCGTGCCCGTGCAGCACGCGCCCGAGGGCCGGCCCGGCACCTACAGCTTTGCGCGCCGGCTGCGGCTGGCTACCGACGTTATTCTGGCCTCCTCCGACAAGCCCCTGCGCCTGATGGCCTACCTCGGTTTGTTGCTCTCGGGTGGGGCCTTTCTGCTCGGCCTTATCACGCTGGTGCGCTACGCCATTGGGCAGATTACCGTGCCGGGCTACACCAGCCTGCTGCTGGCCATCAGCTTCTTTTCCGGACTGATTCTTCTGGCCCTGGGCACCGTGGGGCTGTACGTGGGCAAAATTTTCGAGAGTGTCCGCCAGCGGCCCCTGTACGTAGTGGAAGCCACAACCTAGAGCTATGGCGCAGGCCCCAATTCCGTTCAACAAGCCGTTTATTGCCGGCCAGGAGCTGACCTACATTCAGGAAGCCGTAGCCCGGGGCAAGCTTTCCGGCAACGGCTACTTCACCCAGCAGAGCCAGCAGTTCCTGAAAGCCCGTTACGACCTGCAGCACGCGCTGCTTACCACCAGCGGCACGGCAGCCCTGGAAATGGCGGCCCTGCTGCTCGACATCCGGCCCGGCGACGAGGTGATTGTACCCTCCTTCACGTTTACGTCAACGGCCAACGCCTTTGTGCTGCGCGGGGCCAAAATCGTCTTTGCCGACAGCCTGCCGAATCATCCCAACCTGGATGTAGACCAGGTGGCGGCCTTGGTAACGCCGCGTACCCGCGCCATTGTGCCGGTGCACTACGCCGGCGTGGCCTGCGACATGGCTCCGCTGCTGGCTCTGGCGCAGACGCACAAGGACCTGTTTATCGTGGAGGACGCGGCCCAGGGCATTGAGAGCTTCTACCATGCGCAGCCCCTGGGCGCGGTGGGGCACCTGGCCGCTTTTTCCTTCCACGAAACCAAGAACATTATTTGCGGTGAAGGCGGGTTGCTGGCTATCAATGACCCGGTATTCGCGGCCCGGGCCGAAATTCTCTGGGAAAAGGGTACCAACCGGGCTGCGTTTTTCCGGGGCGAAGTGGCCCGCTACCAGTGGGTGGATATCGGCTCGTCGTTTCTGCCTTCTGAGCTGAACGCGGCCTACCTCTGGGGCCAATTGCAGCAGCTCCCCCAGATTCAGACGCGGCGCATGGCCCAGTGGCACCGCTACTACGAGGCGCTGCAGGAGCTGGCCCGGCAAGGCTGCTGCGCGCTGCCGTTTGTGCCGACGTATGCCCGCCACAATGCGCATATTTTCTACCTACTCTGCAACAATCAGCGGGAGCGGGATGCGCTGATTCAGCATCTGGGGCAACAGCAGATTCTGGCCGTGTCGCACTACCAGCCGCTGCACGCCAGCCCGTTCTACCAGGCACAGCACGATGGCCGCCCCCTCCCCCACGCCACCGCCCACGCCGGGCGCCTGGTGCGCCTGCCGCTGTATTACGAGCTGAGCGAGTCTGACCAGCAGCGCGTGCTCACAGCCATATACCAGTTCTATACCGGCGGCTCCGCGTCCTGATGGGCTAGTCAGATTGCCTGGTAGTGGCTACAAAGCAAAACACCCGCCCAGGCGAACCTGAGCGGGTGCTTACAAGCCCAAGGCCACCGGCCGTTAGGTGCCGGAATGCCTGGTTGGCTTAGCTCATTTCTTCACGCGTTCCACGGCAGCTTTCAAACCTGACTTCAGGTTTTTGAGCAGGCCGCCGGTGCCTTCGGTGTTCACATACACCGTGTTGTGCTCCCCAGCAATTTCGTTGGCGGGGCGCGTTTTGGTGTAGTAATACACAGCCAGCGACTTGCGGGTAAGGCCGCCGGGGGCTGCCAGAGGCTTGGGGTGACCGTGGAAGGAAACTTCGTTGGTTTCGAAAATAACGCAGCGGTTGAACAGGGGAGCAACGTTTTCCAGCTGCTTCTTTTTCTTCATGTCCCACAGCTCCAGGTGGCCGTTGTACTCGTCTTTCCAGTCCTTGTTCATGTACACAATGGCATTCATGCGCCGGTGGTACTTGGTGGTCTGGTGGTAGTTGAAGTCAACGTGCACGTCGAGGAAGGCGCCCGTTACGGACTGGTGCAGGCCGCCGCCGAACAGCTCATCGTCGCCCAACAGCTCGGGAATTCCGGTGATGCCTTCTACCACCTTGAGGAACTTCTCGCCGTTGAATTCGTCGAACACCTGCTGCAACAGCGGATACTCATTGCCGAACTTGGTGAGGGCAAACTTATTTTTCTGGTTGATATAGGTCGTGCCATCCCAGTTGCCGGTCGTCACGTCGGGGTAAGCCTCCAAAATCTGCTCAGCCGCCTCGGGGCGGAAAAAACCATCATACACCAAGTAATGAAATGGCTTCTTCGGGTCGTTCCACTGCTGCTTCAGCTCATTGGCATGGGCTTGCAGCTTTTCGAAATCAATTAGTTCCTGGCTCATCTGAGGAGATATTAAGTTGGGGTTGTACGACTTAGCGGGTGCACTACGGGCCATGACGACCGGGGCCCACAAAAGTAAGAGAATGGCCGAAGATCTGCGCCGCCGTGTAATACGGAAACACGGCCGGCGAGGCTGCGGTTTTACGCGCCGCCGCCTAAAAAATCCTAGAGCTGGGCGAAGATCTGATCGGCGGTGGGCAGGTATTGGCTCAGGCCCCGGTAGGCAATGCCCGCCTCGCGGCACTGCTGGCGCAGCTGGGTTTTCTCCCGGTTCAGCAGCTGCTCCACCTGCGGGTACACCCGCGTAGCCTCGGCCTCCGAAAAGCCGTTTACCACCACGCCCACACCGTATTTCTCGGCCACCAAGTCATCCTCCGATACGCCGGCGCACACCAGGTACGGCAGGCCGCAGCATAGGTATTCCCCTACTTTAATAGGCGAGCGGAATTTCTGGGACGGCTGGGACGGCACGGCCACCACGCCAAAATCGGCGGCGGAAATGTACTCCTGCACCTGCTCGTAGGGGCTGCGCGTGATGGTGTAGCTGGTTTCGGGCAAGCCCTCGGCCTGCATCAGACTGGCAATGTGAGCCGGCGCATCGGGCGACACAATCAGGAAAAACAGGTTGGGGTTGAGCTTATGAAACACGCGAAACAGCACTGCAATTTCCCGGTCGTAGTAGATGCCGCCAAACTTCCCCAGGTAGAGAACCACCTGCTGGTCGGCCGGAATGCCATATTTGGCCCGGATCCGCTCCCGGCCCTCGGGACGGAAGTAGATTTTGGTTTCATCCACGCAGCTGGGCAGCTTGTATACCTTGGCCGGTGAGCCCCACTCCTTCATGCGGTTCATCATGTGTACCGTGCCGGTCGAGAGAATATCGGCGTGCATACCCGACACCCGCTCCATGTAGTGCAGGCCCTTGTAGGCCAGGCTGGTTTCGGGCCACACGTTGCAGTCGCGCATAAACTCGCTGTGCGGCTCGTACTGGAAACCGTAGTAGCGCAGGCCCAGCAGCTTGGCCATAATGAAGGCAAAAGCCCCCGCAATGGTGCCCAGCGCCCCGATGCTGCGGGCTCCCGGGCTGAAGCGCAGCTTCATTACCAGGAAAAAGCCGCTCAGCAGATCGTAGGCTTTCTTCAGCAGCTTGAAGCGGCCCGAGTGCCACTGCAGCGGGTGCCACTCGATGTTGTAAGCCGCCAAATCGGCGCGCATCTGGGCGGCCTGAGCGGGCGTCAGGGCGTAATCCTCCTGCTCGTAGGTAATCAGGTGCTGGCGCAGGTCGGGCTGCTGCCGGCCTGCGTGCTGCATAAAGGGCAGCATATTGGCTTTGAAAAGGGGGTCGTTACAACTATTGTAGACGTAGGCAATTACGTGACGCAGCTTCATTATTTGGTTGGTTCGTTTAGCAGGGCTTGCCACTGTTGCATAATCTTGCCGGGGGCAAAATCCTGGACGCGCCGGTAAGCTTGCGCGGCATAGTACGTACGTTTCTCCTGATCGGCTAACAAGCTGCTCAGGGTATCGGCCCACACGGGCGCACTTTGGCTTAAGGCCGGGCCGGCACCGAGCAAGGGCAGCAGCAAACCGAACTCGGCCCACTCCGGCCCTTGGGCATAGGCAGTAGCCGGCGTTTGCGGGGCCAGGATTTCGCGCGGCCCCGTGGGACAGTCAGTCGAGGCGACGGGCACGCCGCAGGCCATAGCTTCGCACAGCGCCATCGGGAAGCCTTCGGTGGAAGACGAAAGCAGCGACACGGCGGCCCGGGCAATGTACTGAAACGGGTTGCTCTGGAAGCCCAGGAAGTAGACGTCGTAGTCAGCCGTCATGGGTGCTTCCTCCCACACCTGCCAGGCCCGCAACCCCAGCTCCAGGCAGCGGCGCAGCAAATCAGCGCGCAGCGGCCCGTCGCCCAGCAGTACCAGCTTGGCCGAGTGCTGGCCAGCCGCGCGCATCGTGCTGAGCACTTCCAGCAGGGCCGTTTGGTTTTTCTCGCGGGCCAGGCGGCCGGCCGTTATCAGAATCGGATGCTCCGCAAACAGCCGCTGCTCGGCGGGCAGCAGTGGCTCCTGGCTCCGGCGCTGAATGCCTTCTACATCGAAGAAATTATTGATGGTCAACACCTTCCGGGGTGCTAGGCCAAACATATCGATCAACTCCTGCCGCAGGTCGCGGCTCACGGGCACGATGCGGTCGGCGGAGCGGTAGAGCAAGGGCATCAGCACGCGCCGTCGCAGCCAGCCCAGTGCCCCGCGGATGTTGGGGTCGTGGCGCTTGGAGTTGTGAATGCACAAGAGCACCTGCTCGGGACCTTTGCTCAGCAGGTTCAGGTAGTCAGCGCCTTCCAGGTGACTGATGCACACGTCAATCCGGTGCTCACGCTTCAACTCCTTCACGCGCTGAATACGGCCGATGAAGCTGCGCAGCTTACCCACGACGCCTGCTCCGGCAGGTACGTCCAGCGCTACCAGGGTATTGGAGGTAGGGAAGGCAACTTCCGTGGCGCTGTCAAACACACATTCTACCACGTGGTGGTGCTGGGCCAACTGTTGGCCGTGGTCATGAAAAACGCGCTCTGCTCCACCGTAGGTAAGCTGGGGAATAAGCAGCAGAATATTTTTACGCACGGGCGTCGAAGTGTTCGTCATAATCTGGCGCCTTACAAATGCCGCAGTACGTAGCTTTTCAGCATGAATTTACCCTTCAGCTTAGCCGGCAGCTGGTGATGCTGGGCCAGGGTATGGCGCCGGTATTCGCGCAGCGAGTTTACTTTCTTGTCCGGGTTGAGGTAGCAGGTCAGAAACCAGCGCTCGGCTACGCAGCGTAGCATGGCATCGGGGGCAGCGTAGCGGCGCGCCTGGTTGAAAGTATGCACCTTCCAGAGCCAGGCGTGCACTTCGGCCAGCGTGATGTCGCCGAGGGTGAAGGGGAAATACGAAATCGTGTTGTGCACGAGCAGCTCCCGCTCGGTAAACGGAATGCCGAACACCCGCAGCTGCCGCTCCCGAATCTGGTTGGACTTGGCATTGCGTCGGGCGTGCACATCGGCCTTCAGCGTCTGGGGCAGGGTGCGGTAGTGCAGCAGAATTTCCGGCTGATTCACGATGTCGGCTACCTGGGCCAGGCGGGCGATGAATTCGTAATCCTCGCCGAAAGTGTCCTGAATCGTATCGTCGTAGCGCAGGCCGTGTTCCAGCAGCAAAGAGCGGCGGAAGAAGGCCGTAGGGTTAGCCACCGGCATATTAAACAGCATAAAGCTGCGTACGGCATCAGCCGAAATCGGATACTCATACACAATATCCGACTCCCCGAAGCACTTCATAAAGCTGCTGGTAAGGCCTACCGCAGGGTTTTGCTCCAGAAAATCAACCTGGGTTTGCAGCCGGTGCGGCAGGGCGATATCGTCGGCATCCATCTTGGCGATGTACTTGCCGCGGGCGTATTCGGCACCGTAGTTATCGGTAAAAGAGCGGCCTTTGTTTTGCGCGTTGGCCAGCACCGTTACGCGCGGGTCGGCTTCGTAGCTGCGGGCTACTGCCAGGCTCTCGTCGCGGGAGCAGTCATCGACGATGATGAGCTCAAAATCCTGAAACGTCTGTTGCAGAATACTATCAATAGCGGGCCGCAAGTATTCCCCGGCATTGAAGACAGGAATAATCACGGAAACGAGCGGCGACGTTGTGGTAGGCATAATAGCGCAAAGGTACGGCGCCCGGCGCAATTACCCTTATCACCCGGCCGGTGGCTGACCCGGCAAGCTCTGTCACCGGGCTACTTCCGGCGCCAGGGTGTGCTCAATACCGGATAATCAATTACCAGCTCCTGCAACCTGATTTCAATCATCTCCCGGATCCGGTGACGGTCCCACGTGAAATCATTATAGCGCTGCCGGTATTTCTTCGGCACTTTCTTCAGGTAGTTGAAATACAGGTCGCGCAGCCGGTTTCGCCCGATCATAGACCAGGGCTTATTCTGGGTGGTATAATGCACCACAACCGTATCCCGCAGAAAATGCAGCAGTTGCTTTAGCGGTACGCCGGCTGGCAGCTCATTCAGCATCATGTTAAATCGGCTGTCCAGCTTTTTCCACTTGTTAATCAGCACTGCATTAAGCGCGTCCTGATCCACGTATTTGAGCTTTTCCGGATTATGTTTTATAAACTCTATGCACTTGCCCGTGATGTCATTTTGCACCCACGCTATCCGATCAACGAGCATAACGCCGGAGTTGAAGTAGCTATCGGCAGCGGTAATGCCTAAGTCAGGCCGCGAATCGACAAAGTCCCGAACTGCAGCTATCGGGAAGCCATCAAGGGGAGTATCATAAAGCGGCCGCAGGGCTTTTAGGACGACAATATCGGTGTCCAGATAAATAAACTTTTCTACCTGGGCCGGCAGCAGGGAGGGAAACATTAGCCGGTAATATACGGCTGGCGTCCACCACAGGCTCGATGGGATGGCAAAATCAGTGGCGAAATTCTCGCTGAGCGCGTAGAAGCAAATGTCGCTCGCGTAGATTCGGGCGTAGTGCTTGAGTTCTTCCTGCTGGGCAGCCGATATGCCGGTTACAATAGCATGAACAGCAATCGACTCGGCCCGGTTATTCTCAAAAATGGACGTGAGTAACGCATACACCGGCGTCAGATAGTTTTCATCGAAAGCTATTGCAATGTGCATACGGTTACTGGGAGTACTCATCGACGTTACTTGTGGTGGTAGTATTCGGGGGCTTGGCCGGGCTATTTACCGCTCAGGCGCTGGCGTAGCGCACTAATTTGCCGGAATACTTTAACTGCTTCCTCGCGCTGCTTTAAAGACGTCTGGAAATTATAGAACAGCCGTAACGTCTCAAAATTGCTAATCAGACCTTCTTTATCCCGGCGGAAGGCGGCGTTCAGCAGGTTGCCGGGCTGCCGGGCCATCTGCCCGGCCAGCCATACCAGCCGCTTGTTGTAAAGGAAGCGAAACTTGCTTTCCGTCAGGTCCGGGTTGCGGAAAATGAAGTAGTACACAATGCTGGTAAGCTGCGAGGAAGCTGTGCCCTGCCCAATGCGCATCAGGTAGCTCCAGGTGAGACGCTCCTTGAACATGAAGTGCTTAAAACGCAGGCGGTCATCATACCACAGCTTGTAGCCGGCCAGCTGCATGGCATCACCCAACTCCACGTCCTCTCCGCTCACGATGATTTTACCGCGCTTGGTCGAGGTCGTGAACTGAAAGCCGTGGGCCAGCAGCTTCAGCCAAGCCGACTTACGCACCACCGAGCCGGCTCCGTAGAGGTAGCCTTCGTGGGCCGGTAACGGACCACTTTTGCCACCATTTTGGGGGCCAACGGCGTACACGGCCTGAAACGTTTCGAACCAGTCGGGTGCCGGTATTTCAAACATACCTTCGGCGTGACCACCCAGCACCCCGATTTCGGGGTGGGCGCTCATAATTTCATCTACCAGCGTGAGGTAGTTTGGTGCTATCCAGTTGTCGTCATCGATGATGACGATGTTCTCGTAAGCGGCGTCATTAAATCCCCGAATCAGCGCATTTTCCTTACCGGACACGGGCTCTTCCAAGACCCGAAACGGCACCTGAAAATTGAGCGTGTGCTGCAGGCTTTGGGCGACTTCCACCGTATTATCGGAAGAGGCATTGCTAATCAGCAGAACCTCCCAGTCCACAGTACTGCTTACCTGCTGGGCCGCCACGTAGCGTAGCGTATCGGGCAGGCGCTTAGCGCCATTATGCGTGCAAATCAGAACAGTTATTCCGTTCACTTTCTCAAGAATTTAATGTAGAAGCCAGCCCACTGAGCCTGTTATTTGTCGGCGGGCGTAGGCTGTATGTTTACTTATCTAACGCCCGCAGCCGGCCAATAAAGGCCTGCACCTCGTCGTAGCTTTTGTCGCCGCTAACCTCCTTTTTGACCAGCGCCTTGAATTGCTGCCAGTAGTAGCCGGCGCGAATGGCGGACGTTTCGCCTTCCCGGAAAAACTCCCGGTTCCGGAGCGTTTTGCCCAGAAAGGAAAGTGTGTACTGCAGCGAATACTTGGCGTTCCGAAGCCAGATAAATGACTTCTGAGCCTGCGTAGACCGGTGCAGAGCCGCAATGTAGTCGATGTAGGGCCGTAAAGCAGCCTCGGATTCGGCGTTGCCCGCAAATATGCGCTCCACGTAATCCCAGGTCAGGCGCTTGGCCGGAATGAAGTGCTGAAAGCGCAGCCGCTCATCATACCAGATTTTGTAGCCGGCCAGCACGAAGGCGTAGCACATCTCGTTGTCTTCGCCCGAGCTCAGCTTGTCGCCGTGGCGGCCCGTGAGCATAGACTTGAAGCCGGCTTTGTAGATTTTCTCCCAGGCTTCCTTGCGCACCACGCAGCCCGCGCCATACACGTAGCTGGGGCCGGCCGTGATGTCGCCTTGGTGTGTAGCCTGCTTGTCGGCCGCGTAAATGGCGGCGAAGTCCTTGAACCAGGAAGGGGGCTGAATTTCACATTCGGGCCGGCCAATGCCGCCCAGCGCGCCAATCTGCGGGTCTTGCTCCATTACTTCCCACGCCAGAGCCAGGTAGTTTTCCTGCAGCCAGTTGTCGTCGTCCACGATGCACACGTACTCGTAGCGGGCCGTGGCAAAGCCTAACTCCAGCGCGTTGCTTTTGCCGCTTTTGCCTTCGTACAGAATCTGGTACGGGAAAGGGAAATTGAGCTGCTCGAACGTGGTGGCGGCCACCTGTGAAGTGGCATCCGATGAGGCATTATCGACCAGAATTACTTCCACGCCAAAGGTGGCAGCGGGTATTTTCTGCTGCGCCAGCGCCTGCAGCGTTTCTGTGATTCGCGCCGCGCTGTTATAGGTACAAATCAGGACGGTTATACCGCGTTCTTGGGGGGCAATCTTCATAGCAAAAGGAGCTGGGAGTAGAGGTCAGGAAGTAGCGGGCCGAGGCCAACTGACTTCTACTTGCCCGAAAGCTTTTTGTACCACTGGTAAGCAAGTTGTTTCAGGTGGCTAACGGTGCGGGGCTTACTGACCACCGAAATAGCCTTCCAGTAATTGTAGTAGCTCTCCAGCGTGTTGCCTCCCTGCTTGAGGCGGACACTCTGGTCGAAATGCAGACCCTCCAGAAACTCGTTGAAACGGCCGTGGTACCGGTTATCGACCATTTGCTTGTAGTAGCTGGTTTCAAAAATCTGCTTCTTGTTGCGGGCAATAATTCGCTCGTTCTGGGTAGCCGACATGATGCCGCCGGGGTGCACCCGGTAGCGCGACATTACCTCGGGCAGGTAATACATGTTACCGGTGCGCGTCAGCAGCAAATGCAGGGTGTAGTCGCCGCTGAAGGCCTCGTGCATCCACTGCGGAATGGGAAAAAGCGCCGAGCGGCGAAACAACATGGAAGCCGTCGGAATAAACCAGCCATGCTCGGCAATGTCGCCCTGCGTAATCTCCTTCTCATGCTTGGCCAGCGCCGCCGGGTACTTGTCGCTGAACAGCCGGGGCGGCTTGGAGTCGTCATCCATAAACTCCTCTGCATCGTGGATGCAGGTGGTGCAGCTAGCGTGTTGCTCCAGAATATCGACCTGGCGCTGCAGTTTGTCGGGGCTGGTCCAGTAGTCGTCGCCTTCCACGATGGCGATGTAGGTCCCGGTGCAGGCCTCCAGCGTTGCCAGGAAATTGCCCATCACTCCCAGGTTCTTCTCCGGCAGCAGCAAGCGGATACGGTCCGGGTAGCGCCGCTGATAGTCGAGGGCAATCTGCCGGGTGCTGTCCGTCGAGCAATCCTCCCCTAATACCAGCTCGACGTCAAAGCTCGTTTTCTGCATCAGAACTGAGTCAATGGCCTGGGCCAGAAACCGTTCATGATTGTAGGCAATACAGCAGACGCTTACGGTAGGCATAACGGGGAAAGTATTAAATGACTGGAAAGCTTATGCAAAGGTGCAACTATTCGGTTGCTACCGGGCGCCGCACCACCCGACCCGGAACACCCACTACTGTAGCCCCAGCTGGCACATCGTGGATGACAACGGCACCGGCTCCAATCTTGGCACCAGCCTCAATCGTGAGGCGGGGCAGTACTGTGGCATTGGCTCCAACCATCACCATGTCGCCGAGCCGGCAGCCTCCCAACAGCCGTGCGCCGGGTGAGATTTCGCAGTAGCTGCCCACTGTCACGTTGTGGTGCACGGCTGCTCCCGCGTTCAGTAGAGTGCCCTCCCCGAGCCGGGTAGCATTGGCGACAAAGGTATGGTGCATAACGTTCAGGCCCTCCCCTAGCACGACGCCGTGCTGGCCAATCTGCGCCGAGGATGCCACCACCGACTGCAGCTGTCCGCCCAGCGCACGGAATTTATCGGCCAGCTGCTGCCGCAGCCGGCCGCCGCCCAGCCCCAGCACAAAGGCCGGGTCCTGCTGAAACAGCGCGGGTACCTGATCCAGGCTACGCAGCACCGGAAACTGTCCGAACAACAGCGGCTCCAGATCCGGCGTCACGTCATCAAAGAAATACAGATTGCCCGCCGCAAACTGAGGCAGACACTGCAGAATTTCTATTGCATGGCCACGGGCACCTACTACTAGCATGCAGTTAACCTTTAGCTGTTCAATGAGGAAGGTATTTTATCAGCGCTTTACCTGGCCGCAAGCTCCGGCGGTCAACTCTACAAAGCGGATCTGATGATGCTGCAAATCAACTGTACTTCCTCATCGGTCAGCTCGTAGTAGAGCGGCAGGCACAGGGCGCGCGTGGAAATATCCTCCGAAACCGGCGCCGGCTGATGCCCAACGTATTCGAGCGTGTTGAGCGACGGGTAGAAGTAGCGGCGCGGGGTTACGTCGGCGGCATTCAGGGCATCGCGCACGGCCAGCAACACCGGTTCGGATGGCATCACGGTGGGATAGTATGAGTAGTTATACCGCGTGGTGTGCTCCTGCAGCCGGGGCTGGCGCACCGGCGTATCGGCCAGCAGGGCATCATAAAGCTCACTGATTTCCCGGCGGCGGCGAATTAGCTCGTCGACCCTGGGCAGTACGCACAGTCCCATAGCGGCATGAAACTCAGAGCTTTTGCCATTTACGCCCACTCCCCAGAAGGCTTCTGGCCCGTTGTGGCCGAAGTTGCGCATGTAGCTGATGCGGTGCGCTAGGTCATCATCGTTGGTTACAATAGCACCTCCCTCTACGGTGTGAAACAGCTTGGTCGCGTGGAAGCTCAGGGTAGAAACATCCCCGTAGTTGAGCACCGACATATCCTTATACATGACGCCGAAAGCATGCGCCGCGTCGTAGATAACGCGCAGGCCGTGCCGCTGTGCCACGGCTTCAATAGCTTCTACGTTGCAAGGATTCCCGTAAACGTGCGTTGCCATGATGGCCACTGTTTGGGGAGTAATAGCAGCTTCCAGCAATTCGGGGTTGATGCACAGCGTCTCAGGGTCTATGTCAACGAAAACCGGCGTGCTCCCCTCCCACACGATGCTGGAGGTGGTGGCAACGTAGGAAAAGGGAGTAGTCAAAATCTCCCCTTTCAGGTCCAGCGCCTTCAGCGCTATCTGCAGGGCAATGGTGCCGTTATTAACAAAGAACAGGTGCTTCACGCCTAAGTATTCCTTCAGGCTCTTTTCCAGCTCGACTACCAACGGTCCAGCATTGGTTAAATATACCCGCTCCCAAATGCCCGCCAGATAGCCCGCATATTCCTCCATTGGAGGCAAATAAGACTTGGTTACATTAATGCTCATACAAGCGAAAACATGTTGTAGTGAAAAATATGCGGGCCATAATAGCTGGTAAGCTACATAGAGGCAGAAAACCTGGAGCTCCTCAGGAAAGCTACTAACAGAAGCAGCTCATAAATTCATGAAGGTGTGAGTACTGAGATGCAGCCCGGCGGCTAAGCCGCGGCCCATTACCGCAAACAGCTCAGCCCCCACGGAAGCCGTTACCAATAAATCACCCGGAGTGGAAGGCAGAGCTGGAATAGAGAAGATATTTTGTACTTCTCCAAGCCCTACTCCTCGCCACCCTTCAACTGTCGCAACTGACATGTCAAGCACCACCCCCGCCCGAATCATCAGCAAAGAAGCCTGAATAGGACTAATACTGCCAGATGAATAACGGAGGTTTATGGTGCTCATGTGCTGTGCCCTGCCTGCAAAACTACCGGAAAGGTCGCTATAGAACGCCTCATCAAGTTGGTAGCCCTCAAATTCTAGGTGGGGCAAAGTTAAGGATTTTGTAGCAGATAGCTTGTTTATAGCTATCCTGAAACTGCTAACCAAGCCTTCCCGACGATAAGCCCGGCTCCGCCGCTTGCTCTGGCTGCCTACCTTCCGGCTCGACAATTGCTTTGCAGAACAGCGAAATGGAAATTCAGTGAGCCGGATTTATACCTCGCTGCACTTAAAAACATGGCCCCAGTACCAGCTTTACTGTACTTCCATTTTTACTGGACGGGCAACGTAGTTCCTGAATCAGGGAGCACTCACAAAAGCAAAATAGAACTACTGGCTGAAACCAATTTATAACGAAACAAATAATGCAAAACCCATATCTATTTATTAATAACAAACCCGCCGCATAGGGTTACCGCATTCTGCAATTGAGGTAATCCTGTGCGGCGGGTTTGTATGCTGGCTGACAGCTGGAGCCGCTTATTGAGCAGCCTGCACCTTGCGGGGCGCATATACGGTTAGCGTATCCTGATAATTTCGCCAGTTATACTGGTTGGGATTGTAGGGACTCAGCAGCCGCTTGATTTCCACGTAATCCTGCGGAAAGTGCATCCCATGATTATTCATACAGGCTAGCAGCTCGTCACCTGGTTTCTCATTAATCAGCAGAAAAGCCGTGGTCAAATCCATCTTGGTTTTTGCCAGTGCATCACAGTTTCGTACATCAAGCTGCCCGAATATCCATGGGTTTCCCGGTGATATTCCATTCAACACATATACTAGGCCCGGCAAATCGTACATGGCGACAATGGGCATGCCCGGTTGAAAGCCGGCCTTGCTCATCGACTGCGACACGTCGCCCATAAACTGCGCGGTTTTGGGGTCCAGGTTTAGTACGGCCGGAGCGTGTGTTTTACCAAACGTGACGGGCACGGTCTGCTCCAGCATATTGGCGGCTTGTACATAAGGAGCCAGCAGCATTCCGTAGGCACATTGCTCAGCTATGACCAGTGCCGGCACTAGGAACACCAAGACCCGGGCCGCTGCTGCTTTTGCCACTACGGGCATGCTGACGAACATAATCAACATCAAGGCAAACCAATAGTTGATATCAAGCATGAAGTTCATAAACAAGTTGTTGTAGGTACCTATCGCTCCTACAAAAGGTAACATAAACAGCCATCCTGCAATAATCAGCTTGCGCCATTTCAATTTCTTGTATGGCTCCTCCAGGTAGGCCGCGCAGAACATTGCCGTAACAATCAGCAGGATAGCTAAAAACCATACCGCCGACCGATTATAATTCAGGTGCGTATTCTTGTATAAATCAGTCCGTAGCGCCTGGTATATCAGAAAAGCTATGATTGCCAACCCAATACCAATCTGAACCAGAGGTGTTAGACGCAACTTGCCGCGCAGGCAGGCCCGCGTCAGTAAGAAGCTCATCAGAATGAATGGAGAGAAAGGATAAATCAGCGTACGGATAATAGGGTATGCATCTTTGAGGTAACGCACCAGCAAGCCGCCATTATAGCTGGTTTGTAGTAGCAGCCGAGTTTCGTGCACAAAATTGGCACTCCAAACGCCAAAGGACTGAATACTAACAAAAAACAGTAACAAGCCTGACAAAAAGCCTAAAACGACCAAAGCAACTGGTTTGTACCATTCCTTTACGTTGGCTAAGCCAGAATATAAGCTAAGCACAAGTAGGCCCGTACCTAAAGCCACTACGCTAGAGCTACCTTTAACAAACAAATCAAGGCCAACGAAGAGCGCTCCTATATAGAGGTAAGCGTGCCGCCATTTCAGCTTGTCGGCGCTTGGGTAAGCGCTGTACAGTAGAATACTGCTGGCAAAAATGGCTATGCAGAAAGAATTAATATTGTTATAAAAAATAGTTCGGGGAAAGATGGAGTACTGCAGAAAGTTGCCAATAATGAAGAGACCAGCAATTAGCCAGTACGGCAACGATACTGCCTGATATTTTTCCTGTATCCATTTCCAGATACCAGCTGCCAATAGTAGGGCCGACGTGATTGTTGTAAACAAGCTGGCTGCCCGGTACCCGATAATAGAGGTGTAAGCCGGACTCAGCACCTTGCTTACCAGCAGGTTAAAGCTTGTAAAGCCGGAGCTATACTCCTCGGGATAGGTGTAGCCCAGCAAATAAAATCCTTCGTCGGTTAAGTCGAATCCCTTATCAATAGCCCAGAGAAAAAGACCAATTAAAATTGCTGCTATTGCACCCACCAAAAGTGAGTAAATAGAAAGCCGCGGAGCGGAACTATGCGTCATAATTGGCAACCTGACGTGGCAAGAAATGCAGGAAATGAAAGGGGAAATTGGAACTATAGCACCCGGTTGAGCAGGTCTTGATATTGGTGCGTAGACACTATCTTACCCGCGCTCAATTCATAAATTTGGTCACAATCCCGCAAAGTAGTGATGCGGTGAGCGATGATAAGAATGGTCATATCTGTGCTCGACAGGCGGGCAATGGCCTCGTTCACCTCTCGTTCCGTTTCGTTATCCAGCGCGGAAGTTGCCTCGTCCAGAATCAGAATTTCAGTTCGCTTGTACAAAGCACGGGCAATGCCAATACGCTGACGCTGTCCGCCCGAAAGCTTCGAGCCCCGCTCACCAATGAACGTATCAACGCCATCGGGCAAACTATTTACAAAGCCACGGAGCGAGGCCTGCTCGATAGCATAGCCAAGGCGTTCCTGATCCACATTCGTATCGCCCAGGGTGATATTCTCCTTAATGGATGCCTCCATTAGGAAAGTATCCTGCTTCACGTAGCCAATAATGCGGTGCCAAGCCTCTATGTGCTCTGGCCCCAAAACCTTGCCATCAACTAGAATGTGTCCTTGCTGCTCGATATAGAAACGCAGCATCAGGTTCATCAACGTAGTTTTGCCGGAGCCGGAGCTGCCGATAAAACCCACTTTCTGGCCTTTCTGGATGGTGAGTGACACTCCCTGCAAAGCAGCGCTGGGGGCTTCGGGGAAGCTAAAAACCAGATTATCCAGTTTGATGCTATTCTGAAACGACAACTCGGCCTGTTGTAGAGGTTGCGCAACCTGGTATTTCGGCTCACGGTAGGCTTCCAGATCTTCAATGGTATACTGGCACTGCTTGAGCTGCACCATAGCCATCAACATGCGGTTTACGGAGGGCATCAGACGGTAGGCAGCGGCGGCGAAGAGGCCAACGAGCGTAATGAGATTCGTGGAGGACCCAGGCACATAGATGGCATACAGGAAAATCGTCAGGACACCCAGAATGGCAACCATCTCAATTACTTTCAGCGGCAGCAACGTGTAGAGGTACACCTCGGCATCAAGCTTCTGAATTTCCCGCTGGTTATCCAGCAACTGGTCCTTGAAGCGCTGCTGTTTGTTGGCCAGCTTCAACTCGGCGAAACCCGTGAACAAGTCGCCGATAATGCTGAAGGAAATAGGACGCAGCTCATTCACGCGGTTACCAATCGACTGTGCCCGGGCACGTAGTGCGCCGTAGGTAAGCAGGGTTGTGGGCACCAGCACCAAAGCCAGAATTACCAATAGCAGTGGCTTATAAACCAAGATACTGACCACAATGACCAATACGACTGCTACTTCGGAGAAGAAGATAAACAGCGGGCGCAAAATCATGTTCACGTACGTACTAGGCACCTGCAGTGTGCTGTTAATCAGCTGAGAAGAGCCTAAGTCGTTGAAATACCAGAAGGGAAAATTCAGGTATTTGGACAGCTGATTCTGGATAATACTCAAACCAACATCAGCCGTGAAGCGCGTTTGCAGATAGTTGACCCAGGTGGAGAATAAGTTTTTGAACAGAAAAAACAGAAATACCCCGACTATCAGCGCGAGCAGAAAGCTTTGTTCCGATTGAAAATTTAGTCCTTCGTAAACAGGCGCAAAATATTTGCTTTTTTGCACTCCGCCTGGTTCCGCGGCTACCATCATAACCGGTACGAGGGAGGCCAGGCCAACCACATCGAGAAAGGAAGCAAGCAGCAGCAACACAAACATCCAGATGGCTTTGCGTTTTTGAGGCGTAGAAAGGTAATAGCCAATGCTATTAAGTGAGTATCGGATAATTCCGGTGTTCATGGCTGCGGGGTTCACGCCGAAAGCTGAGAGCTGAGCGAAGCGCTTGTGCGGAGTTGGCTCGGCTCCGGTCTCAGTTAAGCTGGGTAGGTACGAATTTTAGCTCCTGCATGTTTTGCAAAGTGTACCGGGGAGCAAATCAGAAATAACGCACTAAGCCCCCAAAATTACAGGGATTTGTGAAGCTTACTTGGCGTACAGGTTTTTGACCACGTACAGCGGACGGCTACGTGCGGCATCAAGGCCACGCCACACATATTCGCCAATGATGCCCAGAGCTATCATCTGGAACGCCGAAACGAAGAGCAAGACCAGCATCAGGGTAGTCCACCCTTCTACTTCGATGCCGCCAAACACTTTCACGCCCAGGATGTAGAGCCCGTAGAGCAGCGCAACAAAGCCCATGACTACGCCCACAACCGAAATGGCCCGAATGGGAAAATAAGAAAAGGCCAGAATGGAATCAATAAAGAGCTTAATCTTCTTCTGGATGGTCCAGCGCGACTTACCGATTTCACGCTTGCGCCGCACGTACGGAATGTTTACGTAGGGGTAACCCAGCCACACCATTAGGTAAAACAGGTTGCTGTTACGCTCCTTTAATTCCAGGATATGCTCTCCTACCTGCCGGTCGAAAAAGACGAAGTCGAAGCCCCCATCCGGGATGTTGGGCAGGGCAATTTTCTTCATCAGAGCATGAAAGGTTTTAGCAAACAGCTGCTGTAATCCGGTTTCCTCCCGATCCTGACGGTTGCCGATAATCAGCTTCAGCCCCTTTTTCCAGTAGTCATACATCTGCACCATCAGCTCGGGCGGGTCCTGCATATCGGCCGTGATGATGGCCATACAGTCGCCGGTAGCCTGCTCGATGCCGGCTACAATGGCATTGTAAGACCCCACGTTGCCGGCCAGCTCTACTACCCGAACCTTCTCCGGATAAGCAGCCTGAAAAGCCAGAAGCTCCCGCAGGGTTCCATCACCCGAGCCATCATCGACGAGAACGTACTCGAACGTCAGCTCGGCGGGAAACAGGGCCTCATTGGCAATCAGCTCCCGGCTGGTGACTGGAATATTACCTTCGTTGAAGTAACAAGGAATGATGATCGATAACTTGGGCATTGAGGGGAAATAAGGGCAGAAATTACGATTGAAAGAAGGTGCGAATCGCGCTGCTCACAACTTCTACTTCCGCTTCCGTCATACCGGGCCACATGGGTAGGCTCAGGCAGCTGGTTGCCAGCTCTTCGGCAATTGGAAAAGCGCCAGCCTTGAAATTCATGAAGCGGTAGGCTTCCTGCAGGTGGGGCGGAATCGGGTAGTGAATCAGCGTGCCGATGCCCTGCTCGCCCAGATACTTTTGCAGCTCGTCGCGGCGGCTCGTGCGCACCACATACAAATGGTACACGTGGGTGGCTCCCTGAGCCACAGCCGGCAAATGCAAATCGGTAATACCGGCCAGGTGCGTATCGTAGAGGGCTGCCACTTCCTGCCGCTGGCCTGTCCACTCCATCAGCAAGGGCAGCTTGGCGCTGAGAACGGCAGCCTGCAGCTCATCGAGACGGGAGTTGTGGCCGATGACTTCGTTGTAGTATTTCTGCTGGGAGCCATAGTTGCGCAGGGTGCGCACCTTCTTGGCTAGGTCAGCATTATTGGTAGTGACGGCGCCGGCGTCGCCGAGGGCACCCAGATTTTTGCCCGGATAAAAGCTAGTTGCATTCACGTCGCCGAAGCTACCTGTGATACCGCCGTTGTAAGTAGCGCCCTGCGATTGAGCGTTATCTTCCACCACGTACAGGTTATGACGCTTGGCGACGTCCATAATGGCTTGCATCTCACAGGCTTGACCGTAGAGGTGCACGGGCATAATGGCCCGGGTGCGGGGCGTAATGGCAGCCTCCAGCAGCGCTGGATCCAGATTATAAGTCGTCGGATTAGGCTCTACCGGAACAGGCGTAGCTCCAACAAAGGAAATTGCCAGCCACGTAGCGATGTACGTGTTGGAGGGTACGATTACCTCATCTCCCTCCTTGATATCGAGGGCTTTCAGGGCCAGGTGCAGCGCATCCAGGCCATTGGCTACTCCTACGCACTCAGTGGTTGTAGAGAACTGGGCGTACTCAGCTTCGAACTGCTTGACGGCCTCACCCAGCACATACCACTGGGAATCAAATACCCGGCTCATGGCCTCAAGCACCTGGGAACGAACAGCTTGATTTTGGGGCGTAAAGGAGAGAAAAGGGACTTTCATACGGCGAAGATAAAGGATACCGGGTAAGCCGGTAGAGAAGAACGTTGTTTTAGACAATTATTAGTTGGGCAAAGGCATCAGGCGGTGGCAACGCTACGTACGGATTTTGCCCAGCGCTGAGGTACCCAACTCGCCAATAAGAGGGCCGCTGGCACCAGCATGAATACATCGGCCTGCAGCAGATAGCGCATTTCCATCGTGCGAAAGACAATAGCCATATAGCCAAAAATGACAGCAGCAAACATCAGGGCGGGCCATAATCCGGGCAGCTTACGATAGCGCCAAGCTCCTATAAAACCGAGCGCCAGCAGAACCGAGCGCCACATGAATAAAACGGAGGTGAGTTGCTGGGCTCTGGTAATCTTTTCTCCAGATATCGGTTTAAACTGACTTTTGAAGAGAATCTTCTGAAAATTAAGCAATGGTACTTCTACCCGGGCCCGAATCGGATGCCGATGAATGTAGCTGGCCCGTAACCGATTGAAGCCCGCACTAACTACGTCGTTACAGTTGTGATGCCGTAACGTATTTACCTGCTGCGCTTTCTGGTAATGATTGAAGCCCGCTCCTGCAGAGGCGTCGGTTTCTGAAGTACTTCCCCTCAGCAAGAGCATCCGGACGTGGAAGCTAGAGGCGCAGGTACGACTTAAGGTTACCAGGGAATCTATTAGCTGCTTTTCCGCAGGGGTGTTGATAACGTGTTCCGGAAAAGAGGGTTTTTCGGCAAACATGATTTCGTCAAAACCCATTGTCACATCGTTAGTCCAAGTAAGCATCCAGGCCAGGGCGGTCTGCGCGTCTTCCTGCAGGTTGGCGTAGCCGGCAGCTGCTGGCTTGAGCGGAATCAAGCGCCCCAACACCATGTAGTTTCGAACCGGCCACCAGATATACAGGGAAAGAAAACCGGCTAGTACCAGTACAATAGGATGTGCTATTGTTCTAAGGTCTTTTTTATCAGACCCAATCAGCAAGTACAGCATTGTAACTGCTACGCACACGCCCAAAAACTCCCGGACATATAAAATTACCGCGAGTAATACTCCGAGTAATACCCAATTCAGGGCACGAGGGCGCATAAGGAGCAAAGCTGCCCACCACAATAAAACCAAAAACAAACCCAGCGTTTCAGTACCTGTAATGGTAACCCAGACGATGCTGAAAGGATAAAGGGTGAGCAGTAACGCCGCCAGAAACGGGGCCCAGGAAGTAGGAGAAGACAAACGAGCCGTAATGACGTATATCAGCCAGATACCTAAGGTATCTAGCAGCACTTGGGTGCACGCAGTGGCAAACAGTACCTTTTGTTGCCCGAACACCAAAAAATGCGCCCCGTAGAAAAACGGATAGCCCGGCAAGCGGCCGACAGCCGCCTCAGGCTCCGTTAAGTCAAAGGTATAGCGTCCATGCTCAAGCAGATTGTGGAAGCTCAGCACGTAGGAATAGGAATCCCCATTCGAGTAAATATCACTTTGGCGGCTGGAATAATAGATTTCAGCTCCGAAGGCCAGGAACAACAAGCGTAGTACTAGTCCTACCGCCAGCAGAGGCCAGACACTTTGCCAGGTGCTGCGGAGGCTAGTGCGCAGGCCAGGCCGGTCGGCTTGGCGTTCATTTTCTTTTATAGTTCTCTGATTGGATCTAGTGCCAACTTCCATCATACAGTGCTTATCTAGTTAAGAGTAAGAAATGAGAGCCATTGGGCTGCAGGTTAGGAAAGCCCAGAAATGCTTCCTGTTTCCTTTCTAACTGTCTTCCTAGCTCTGTGGTGAAAAAACAGCCCTTTACCTCTTGCTGGCATTCCGCCAACCCAATTTGGTCTGCCAGCATCTTGGCTTAGAACCAAATATTTACTCCCTCACAGCGACCAGTATGTACTGCTAGTCATCGGGAAAATCCGCATCCCTTACGCAAGCAGAAAATCATCTTCTGCTTGTCCGAAGCAATAAATGTATACCCTATTTAGCTCATGCATCAAGCGCAACAACGCATTCGTACTCTAAAAATTACACCGACCATGCCAGTACGTGGCTCGAACCGCCGAGCTTAAAGCCGAGTTTTTCGCAGGTGCGAAACACAGCCCGATTGGTCGCCTGCGTGGTCATCAGCACATACTCAGCGCCTTGCTGCTGGGCGCGCTGCACCGTTTCCGAAACCAGCTTCAAATGCCAACCTCGATTAGCAGGCCCTACTGCCGTGAGCACAACACGGGAAAAACCGGTACCTAAACTTGCCCCGTGGGCCTGCAGGTCGCTGATGGCTAGAAAGGAGTCAACCGGTAAATTATCTTCAGCCGGCACCAGCACGGCATCGCAATACCCTTCCACAGCCGCCGACGCATACCGCGCCAGAAACTGGTCACCGGTGTCGCCGGCAAACCAGCGGTCCGCGTGAAACCGGTCGTATTCGTTGCGGGCCGCGGCCGAAATCCGGCCGATAGCCGGGGCTTCCTCCTTTCGGGCTAGCCGCACCGGGTAGCGAGGCTGCTCAAACGTAGCCACCGCATCGTGGAAGAACAGCAGCCGGGTTTCGACCATGCGCCACCCTGCCGAACCCAGGGCCTGCGCCACGCGGGTATCCTCGGCGGGCAGCTCCGCGAAACAATACGTGGCTCCCTCCTGCTGCAACTGCTGCCGAAAAGCCTTACCTGCCGCCGCCAGTACCTGCGCGGAAGTATCGTCGGCAAACAGCATGGTGAAAACTTTGTAGACGGCCGACTTGAAGAAGTCACTGTCCCAGGGCAGGTATGCGTACAGAAACTGCACGATGGTTCCGGCCTGCTCAAATTCGAAAATCCGATGCGAAGCATCAGCAGCGTACTGCTCGGCCATTCCGGTGCCAAACAGCCGCTGCTGAGTTTCTACGTTAAGCTTGCGCAGGAAATTGTAGGGCGAGTAAAAGAAGAGCTTATCTGCCCGGGCCGCTACTAGTTCCGCATTTACTTGGCTCCCCATACCTGGCGAAAATCTTCGTACTTCCGGATGTAATCCTGCTCGTTGTACCGGGTGGAGGCAAATACCAGCTGCACGGCCGTGTGCGAGTACTGCATGGTATGCCAGGCATTCGGCGGCACATATACCCCCACGTGCGGCGACTCCAGCACGAAAGTATGCACCTCACCGTCGGGCATTTCTGTGGTGACGATGATGCGGCCGGCCACAGCAATGAGCACCTGCTCGGTGGCGTGATGGGCATGGCGCCCGCGCACGATGCTTTCCGGCGTGAAATAGGTCCAGAAGGTACGCTCAATGGGAAACGGAATCAGCCCGTTAGCTTCCCCGACGGAAATGTAGCCAATGTCGGAGGCGCCCAGTTTTGGAAACTCGATTAAATGTGGCTTCTGCATATGCGTCGGGGAAGTTATTAGAACGTGCGTGGCGTGTTATCAACCTGGCCGGCAGCGGCCACCTGAACGTGCTCCTTGAAGTACTCCAGAGTACGGCGCAGGCCTTCGGCACGGTCTACCTTCGGCTCCCAGCCCAGAATTTCCTTGGCTTTGGTAATGTCCGGCTTGCGCTTCATCGGGTCGTTCTGGGGCAGCTCCTGGTAGGTGGGTTTGAACTCCACGTTCATAAGCTTGGCAATTTCTTCGCCGAACTCCTTGATAGTGATTTCATCGGGATTGCCGATGTTCACGGGCAAGGCATAGTCGCTCAGCAAGAGGCGGTAGATGCCTTCCACCAGGTCGTCGACGTAGCAGAACGAGCGGGTCTGGGAACCGTCGCCGAATACGGTCAGGTTCTCACCGCGCAGGGCCTGGCTCAGGAATGCTGGCAATACACGGCCGTCGTTCAGGCGCATGCGCGGGCCGTAGGTGTTGAAAATCCGCACGATGCGGGTTTCCAGCCCGTGGTGGTTGTGGTAGGCCATGGTAATGGCTTCCTGGAAGCGCTTGGCCTCGTCGTAGCAGCCACGGGGACCCACGGGGTTTACATTGCCGAAGTACTCCTCTACCTGAGGGTGAATTTCGGGGTCGCCATATACCTCCGAAGTGCTGGCAATCAGCATGCGGGCGCCTTTCACGCGGGCTAGGCCCAGCAGGTTGTGGGTGCCCAGCGAGCCTACTTTCAGCGTCTGAATCGGAATTTTGAGGTAGTCGATGGGCGAGGCGGGCGAGGCAAAGTGCAGGATGTAGTCCAGCTTGCCGGGCACGAATACGAACTTCGACACGTCGGCGTGGTGGAACTCGAAGTCCTCGTTGCCAAACAGGTGCTCGATGTTGCTCAGGTCGCCGGTGATGAGGTTATCCATGGCAATGACATGGTAGCCTTCGGCCAGGAACCTGTCACAGAGGTGGGAGCCCAGAAAGCCCGCACCACCCGTAATCAGGACGCGTTTTTTATCGGAAGTAGTAGCCATTTGGTAGCAATTGGCGCCCGACCCTACGGCCGGGCGCGTGATGAGATATAAGCTGAAGCTGCCGCAGAATTAGGCAACGGGCTCTTTATGGTCGGTGCGAATACCGATGCAGTGGTAGGTGAAGCCCGCTTCGTGCAGCTCCTTGGCGTCGTAGATGTTACGACCGTCAAAAATGGCTTTCTGCTTCATCAGACGCGCTACCACTTCGAAGTTGGGCGAGCGGAAATCGGGCCACTCGGTTACCACCAGCAAAGCGTCGGCGTCGATAATAGCGGCGAATTCATCCTTGGCGTAGGTAATACGGTCACCGAGCGTGTGCTTGGCTTCTTCCATAGCCACTGGGTCGTAGGCCGAAACGGTGCAGCCGGCGTCGAGCAGCTTGTCGATGATAACCAGGGAGGGAGCCTCGCGCATGTCGTCGGTCTTGGGCTTGAACGACAGACCCCAAACGGCCATCTTCTTGCCTTTCAGCTCTCCTCCAAAGTGCTTGTATACTTTGTCGAACAGCACCTCTTTCTGGGCGTCATTCACGCTTTCCACGGCCTTCAGAACCTGCATTTCGTAGCCGTTCTCGGAAGCCGTCTTGATCAGGGCCTTCACGTCTTTGGGGAAGCAGGAGCCACCGTAGCCGATGCCGGGGTAGATGAACTTGGTACCGATACGGGCGTCGGAGCCAATGCCCTTGCGCACCATGTTTACATCAGCACCCATGATTTCGCACAGGTTGGCAATGTCGTTCATAAACGAAATCTTGGTCGCCAGCATCGAGTTGGCGGCATATTTCGTCATTTCGGCCGACGGGATATCCATGAAGATAATCGGGTGGCCGTTGAGCAGGAAAGGCTTGTAGAGCTTGCTCATCACCTCCTCGGCACGGGTCGAAGCTACACCCACCACGATACGGTCGGGCTTGAGGAAGTCGTCGATGGCGGCGCCTTCCTTCAGGAACTCGGGGTTGGAAGCTACGTCGAACTCAATGTCGGCTCCGCGCTTGGCCAGGGCCTGCTCGATTTCGGCGCGCACCTTGGCGGCCGTGCCTACGGGCACCGTGCTCTTGGTCACGATAACGCCGTAGTTGTTCATGTTTTCGCCAATACCGCGGGCTACGGCCAGCACGTACTTCAGGTCGGCCGAGCCATCTTCGCCGGGAGGCGTGCCCACGGCAATAAAGGCCACGTCGGCATCCTTGATGCCCTCGGCGAGGCTGGTTGAGAAGTGCAGACGACCTTTCTCCACGTTGCGGCTCACCATTTCCTCGAGACCGGGCTCGTAAATCGGCAGAATTCCCTTGTGCAGGTTGTCGATTTTCTTCTGGTCGATGTCGATGCAGGTGACGTCAATCCCGACCTCGGCGAAGCATGTGCCAGTAACCAGCCCTACGTAGCCGGTACCTACTACTGCGATTTTCATATATGTTGTGTTTGGAGAGAGATATTCGGTTAAAAGTCTGGGGCTCGCTGTAACGAGGGAGAGTTGATTACCAAAGCTGCAGCCGAAGCTAACAGCGGGCGAGTTTACTGAAAAAACCAGCTAACGTTGCGCTAGCCAGGATGTTTAGGCTTTAGATACGCGCCAACAAGCCGTATTTGAAAATGCAGTAGATGGCCCAGAATCCGTCCCGCCACCCGATTTTCTTGCCCTCCGCGTAAGTCCGCCCGAAGTAGCTGATACCGACCTCATAAATCCGGACGTTGGGCACGCGGGAGACTTTCGCCGTGACTTCGGGCTCGAAGCCAAAGCGCTGCTCTTCCAGCCGCAACCCCTGAATAATGTCTCGCCGGAACAGCTTGTAGCAGGTTTCCATATCCGTCAGGTTCAGGTTGGAAAAGGCATTCGACAGCATCGTCAGCCAGTAGTTGCCGATGCTGTGCCAGAAAAACAGGATGCGGTGCGGGTTGCTGCCCACGAAGCGGGAGCCGTATACCACATCGGCGAAGCCGCGTAGCACGGGATTCAGCAGCAGGTTGTACTCCTGCGGGTCGTACTCCAGATCAGCGTCCTGAATAACCACGTAGTCGCCGGTAGCTTCCCGGATGCCGGTGTGCAGGGCGGCGCCTTTGCCCAGGTTCACGGCGTGCTTCAGGTAGCGGATGGGAAAATCCGGATTGGCCGCTACGTACCGCTCAATAGCCTCTTCCGTGTTGTCACGCGAGCAGTCATTGACGATAATGACTTCCTTGCTCATGCCGCCAGCCAGCTCCACCTTCCTGACCTGATCCAGAATCAGGTGAATCGTGGGTGCTTCGTTGTAGGCCGGAATAACGATGGAGAGCGTACGCGGCGGAAACTGAATACCCAGAAGAGGTGAAGTAGGCGGTGATATCATCAAATCAGACGGGCAATGCGTGAATAACGGCAGCGAGACGAAGCGGCTCTTACATCATGTGCCGCTTCCACCAGTGCTGAAACACGATGAGCGCCCAGATGCGGGCGTGCACGTCGCCGGGGTTGCGCGAAAACAGCTGGGTTTTCAACGCCCGGACAGCATCCACGTCGAAAATACCCTGGGCCTCTACGAAGCCATCCGACAGCAGATCATCCTCAATCAAGGGCCGTAGCTCGTTGCGGAACCACTTCAACAGCGGCACCTCAAAACCGTGCTTAGGGCGCTTGTACAATTCCTCGGGCAGCATGGGCCGGAAAGCATCCTGCACGATCTTCTTCTTCATTTTCGCGTCGATTTTGCTTTCGACGGGAATAGAAAAGGCAAAGTTCACCACGTTAGGGTCCAGGAAGGGCGGGCGTACCTCCAGGGAGTTGGCCATGCTCATCAGGTCTACCTTGGCCAGCATGTCGTAGGGCAGCACCAAGTTCATATCGGTGAGCAGCACCTCGTTCAGGTCGCCGTCGGCGTGCAGGTTCTGCAACACGTCCTTACGGCGCTTCTCGGCGAGCTTCTTGCCTACTTTGCGGCGCGAATCGGCGCTGAGCAGGTTACGGGCGTCTTTTTCGTTCACGAACGTGGCCCAGTCCCAGTAGCGGTCCTTGGGGCCGCTGAGCATGCCGCGCGAGAAGCGCTGAAACTGCCGCACGCGGTTGCCGAAAAACGAGTTGCGCGACTTGGGCAGAATGTCCCAGAGCAGGTTCAGGCCCGTTACGGCCTCGGCCTTGAAGCCGCCCTGCCGCACCTGGAACTCGCCCATATGCTTGTTGTAGCCGGCAAACATCTCATCGGCACCGTCGCCCGACAAGGCCACCGTTACTTTTTCGCGGGTGCGCTTGCTCAGGATATACACGGCCAGCGCCGAAGAGTCGGCAAACGGCTCGTCGATGTAGTCGAGCACATCGAAGATGTGGTCGTAGAGGTCCTGGTTGGTGAGCGAGAAGACCGTGTGGTTGGTTTTGTAGCGCTCGGCCACCAGCTTGGCATACTTGGTTTCGTCGAAGAAGGGCTCGTCGCGGTAGCCGATGCTGAACGTGTTCAGGTGCTGGGTATGGCGCGAGGCCAGGGCCACAATCACCGACGAGTCGATGCCACCGCTCAGGAAAGCGCCCAGCGGCACGTCGGCCACGAGGCGGCGGGCCGTAGCATCGTCGAGCAGCGTAACCAGCTTTTGCTGCTGCTGCTCGTAGGTCAGCTTGTTTTTGGCCGTCTTCTTCGGGTCGTACGGAATCTTGTAGTAGCGCTTCTTGACCACCTTTCCTCCCTTAATAAAGAGGTAGTGGCCGGGCAGCAGCTTCTTGACGCCCTTGAAAATCGTGGCGGGACCGGGAATGTAGTTAAGCTGCAGATAGTGGCTCAGGGCCACATAATCGAGCTTGCGGGGCACGCCCAAGGCCAGCAGCGACTTCATCTCCGAGGCGAAGAACATCTTGTCCTCATCGCGGTAAATCAGCAGGGGCTTCTCCCCCATCCGGTCGCGGGCAATGAACAGGGAATCTTCCTCCTTATCGTAGATGGCCAGGCCAAAAAAGCCGTTCAGCTTCTTCAGAAAGCCGCGGCCTTCCGCAATATAGAGTTGCAGAATAACTTCCGTATCGGTCTGAGAATGGAAACGGTGGCCTTTCTTGACCAGCTTCTGGCGCAGCTCCTTGAAGTTGAAAATCTCGCCGTTAAAGACAATCGTGTAGCGGCCCGACTCGTCGGTCATCGGCTGGTTGCCGTCGGCCGTCAGGTCAAGAATTGCGAGCCGGCGAAAGCCCAGACCGCAACGGTCGTACACAAAATGCCCCTGTGAATCAGGCCCACGGCTAACAATAGCGTCGGTTGAGGCATGCAACGCGGACAGCGAACGGCGTCCTGCGTCGGTAAAAGCGAATACTCCGGTGATTCCACACATAATTGGCGGGCAAAAGTACGAACTCTACGGACTTGCGTCCTGAAAAAGTAGCGGCGCGCCCCCGCAACCAAAGCCGTGCCATGCTAGTAAACCCACTTACTTTTCCACTCTTTAGCTATTTCTGACCCATGAATCTTCAGCAGCAAATGGATTTACAACAGCAGTTTGAAGCTGCTGTATCGCGCGTAGACACCCTGCCGGGCGACAAAGCCGCCGCCCACATGACCGAACTCTACGGCTTATATAAGCAGGCCACCGAAGGCGACCATGACACGAAAGGAGAAGTGGTGGGCGACGACTCACCCGACAACCCCAGCGGCACGCCCGGCATGTCGCAGGCCCAATGGGACTCTTGGAGCAAGTTCAAAGGCGTGAGCGAGGACGATGCCAAGCGCCAATACGTAGAGAAAGTAAATGCGTTGGCCGGCCCCATCGGCGAGCAAACCAACATCATCACTGGCAGCGGCCAGGCCGCCACGGCCGCTCAGGTAGGCGGTGCCGATGCCGCTTCGGGCCCCGAAGTGGAGGCTAATGACAATACCACGACTTCCCAGCAGCCCAACAGCGGCCCTGGTGTGTCGCAGGGCGGCCTGCACGGCGACATTACGGCCGGCGCCCCTTACGGCGGCGAAGACAAGCTCAAAGGCGACCAGAGCTAGTCTCTGAATCACGGGTTAGTCGGAAGTGAATTTGATGGATGGCACAGCCGCCAGCACAATCCGCTACATCTGCAAAAGCCAAGACAACTAAAAAGGCCACCCGCTCGGGTGGCCTTTTTAGTTAATTCAGGGTAATCTTCCACAAAATCCGACCTATCCCAAAAATCCGCCAAATCCGTGGTGCCGGTTAAAAGATCTTACCCGGGTTCAGGATGCCGTGCGGATCGAAGACTTTCTTGATGCCGCGCATCAACTGCAGGTTGGTTTCGTGCAGGGCAATGCCGATGTAGCCCTTCTGTACTAGCCCAATACCGTGCTCCCCGCTAATGGTGCCGCCGAGCTTCACACAGAGCTCAAAAATTTCGGTAATGGGCTGGCGCAAGCCCACGTTCCACTCCTCATCCGTCAGCTCGCCGCGGATAATGTTTACGTGCAGGTTACCGTCGCCGGCGTGGCCGTAGCACACACTCTTGAAGCCGTAGCGCTGCCCGATTTCCTTCACGCCCTTGAGCAGCGTGGGCAGCTCAGCGCGAGGCACGACGGTATCCTCTTCCTTATACACCGAGTTGTAGCGTACCGAATTGCCGATGTTGCGCCGGATTTTCCACAGCTCGTCCTTTTGGGTGGCGTTGTCGGCCAGCAGGATTTCCCCCACGTCGTAGCGCTCCAGCACGCCATATACCTGCTCGGCTTCCTTATAGAGCTGGTCCATGTCCTGCCCGTCCAGCTCGATGAGCAGGTGGGCCTTGATGTCCTCGGGCAGACTCAGCGGAATTTTCAGGTAGTCGGACGACCAGGCAATGGCCTCGCGCTCCATAAACTCCATGCCGGAGGGAATAACGCCGGCTCGGAACACCGCCGATACGGCTTCGGCGGCCTGCTCCTCTTGCCGAAAAGGCACCAGCATCAGAATGTTGTGCTGCGGGTAAGGCAGCAGCCGGAACACCACTTTAGTAATAATGCCCAGGGTGCCTTCCGAGCCTACCATCAGCTGGGTCAGGTTATAGCCAGTGGAGTTCTTAAGAGTATTGGCCGCCGTCCAGATAATCTCGCCCGTGGGCAGCACTACCTGCAGATTGAGCACGTAGTCGCGGGTGGTGCCGTATTTCACTGCTTTGGGCCCACCGCTGCTGTGGGCGAGGTTGCCGCCCAGAAAGCAGCTGCCCTTGCTGGCCGGGTCGGGCGGGTAAAACAATCCGACTTCCTTCACTGCGTTCTGGAACACCTCATTTACTACGCCCGGCTCCACCGTGGCCTGCAGGTTTCGCTCGTCGATTTCAACGATGCGGTTAAGCCGGTCGGTCAGGATAACGACGCCGTTGTGGATAGGCAGAGCGCCCCCACTCAGGCCCGTACCGGCACCCCGGGCCGTAACTGGCACGAAGTTCTCGTGGCACAGCCGGACAATTTTGCTGATCTGCTCGGCGTTGGCGGGCCGGAGTACAACATCTGGGGCAAAATGCAAATCCTCGGTATGGTCGCGGCCATAGTCGGCGTACACATCCGCTTCGACGCGCTGAGCAGTAAGCACATACGCTTCGCCCACGATTTGCTCGAAAGCAGCCACCAGGGCGGGAGTCAGGGGTTGAAAATTCATATATAGAAGGCAGAATGAGCGATTCGCGTATCTTTGTCCCGATGCGGGAACACCTTACGAAGGTACATTATTCGCACCAACGCTTGGTTTGGTGGCCGATAGTACTGCTTAGTATCTTAGTGTTGTTGGCTGGCTGCGGAAGCTCCCGCAAGCTCAACCAGCGCAACGGCCGGTATTATTCGGCCCGGGACATGGCCCGCATGAAAGCGGAAGAGCGGCGGCGGCGCGGCGCTAGGCCAGTCGCGAAAGCCAAATCCAAGACAGCTTCGCCCGTGGGCAAGTCCAAAGTAGTGGTGAAGCGCCGCAGCAGTGCCGCTACCGTGTCCAAGGATTTGGCGACCGTTATTGAAGCCGCCCGCTCCTACGAAGGCACCCCGTATAAGTATGGTGGAACCACGCGCCTGGGCATGGATTGCTCGGGGCTGCTATGCGCCGCGTTTGCCGCCATCGACGTGCAAATTCCGCGCTCTTCCAACGAGCAGGCCGTGTGGGGAACCCCGGTAAAACCACAAGACTTACGAGCCGGCGATTTGGTATTTTTCGGAGCTTCACCTGGCAGCGCAACTATCACGCACGTGGGCCTGGTGACGGAAGCCAGCCCGGAAAGCGTACAGTTCATCCACTCTTCCAGCTCGTTAGGTGTCGTAGAGAATAGCTTGGAAAGTGACTATTATCTTAGTCGCTTTATCAAGGCGGTGAGGCCGGTATTGTGAATTTCCCCCTTACCTTTGCGGTCGAAATAGCCAGAGCCTGCCGGTTGAGGAGAAAGACAAAGATTTGATAACGAACCCGGTAAAAAACGTCCGTACTTTTGCATTCCCTTTCACTTTAAGCTTCCTCTTTTTTCACCTATTTACCCATTTATGAAACATTCACGTTTACGCCTCTTACTCTTGCTGGTGTTGACGCTGTTGTCAGCCCCAGGGGCGTGGAGTCAGGGTACAACGACTTCGGCCATGACCGGTATTATTACCGATAAGGCTGGCGCAGGGTTGCCCGGAGCTACCGTCATTGCGGTGCACACTCCGACCAACACCCAGTACGTGGCTCCGACCAACTCGGAAGGACGCTTCAACATTCCCAACATGCGTGTAGGAGGCCCTTACACGGTGCGCGTAACCTTTATTGGTTACAAGGACACGAACCGGGAAGGCATTTTCCTGACGCTGGGTCAGAACCAGCGGCTGGACATCAACCTGAGCGAAGCCACCACGGAGCTGGCTGGCGTTACGGTTTCGGGTAAGCAGGATCCTACGCTGAACTCGCAGCGCAGCGGCGCCGCCACCAACGTGCAGCGCGAACAGATTGAGCGTCTGCCCACCCTGTCGCGTAGCTTCCAGGATTTCACCCGCCTGACTCCCCAGGCCAACGGTAACTCCCTGGGTGGTCGTAACGGCCGCTTCAACAACATCCAGATTGACGGTGCCTCCAACAACGACTTGTTCGGTCTGGGCAACTCCGGTGCTCCCGGTGGTCAGGCTGGCACCAACCCGATTTCGCTGGACGCCATCCAGGAATTTCAGGTTGTTCTGTCGCCCTACGACGTACGCCAGGGCCGTTTCAGCGGCGGTGCTATCAACGCCGTAACCCGTTCCGGTACCAACGACTTCTCGGGTTCGGTTTTCGCCTTCGGTCGTAACGAGAACACGGCTGGTAAGAGCGTAACCCCAGATGCGTCGGGCAACCGCACCAAGCTGGCTGAATTCTACGACTACCAGACCGGTTTCCGTCTGGGTGGTCCCATCATTAAGGACAAGCTGTTCTTCTTCGTCAACGGCGAAATTACCCGTCGTAGCGCTCCAGTACTGTTCCGTGCCGGTGCTCCCGGCGAAACCGGTACTGACGTGGTTGGTTTCGTAAACTCTGACCAGCTGCAGCAGATCCAGAACAAACTGGCCGAGTACGGTTACGATGCTGGCGGCTTTGGTGATGTAAACGCCGAGACCCGCAGCAACAAGGCCTTCGCCCGTCTGGACTGGAACATCAGCCAGAACCACCAGCTCACGCTGCGCCACAACTTCGTGGACGCTTTGGATGACAACATCTCGCGTGGCACAACCAACTTCCGTTTTGGCAACAACGCTTACCAGTTCCTGAGCAAGACCAACTCGACGGTAATGGAATTGAAGAGCCGCTTCGGTAGCCGCTACGCCAACAACCTGTTGGTAGGCTACTCGCGCATCCGCGACAGCCGCCAGACCAAAGGTGCCCTGTTCCCTTCCATTACCATCAGCGTTGGTAACGGCACGGTATCCGCTGGCTCGGAAGTTAGCTCGACCCAGAACCGCCTAAGCCAGGATGTGCTCGAAATCACGGATAACTTCAACGTATTCGCCGGCAAGCACGTGCTGACCGTTGGTACGAACAACGAAATCTTCCGCTTCGATAACCTGTTTGTGCAGCGTACGGAAGGCAGCTACGACTGGCCTTCGCTGAATGCCTTCCTGACCAACGACGTGGCGGCAACCAACTTCCGGTACCGTCAGAACTTCGCTCTGCCCGGTGGCAAGCCGACGGCTAAGTTCGGTGCTGCTCAGTTTGGCGCCTATGTACAGGACGAATACAACGTGACGGATAACTTCCGCGTCACGACGGGTGTGCGCTTCGACCTGCCCGTGTACTTCGACAAGCCTTCGTATAACTACAAGGTTGACTCGACCTTCGCTACGGCCAACGCTCAGACGGATGCCTACGACGTTCGGACCAACCGCCTGCCTAAGAGCCGGCTTCAGGTGTCGCCCCGTATCGGCTTCAATTGGGACGTGCGCAAAGACCAGACGTTCCAGCTGCGTGGTGGTGTAGGTATGTTCACCGGCCGTCCGGCTTACGTGTGGATTTCCAACCAGTACGGCGGCACCGGTGTCGACTTCTCGAACTACGACAGCCAGACGGCTGGCAACAACGTTCCTAGCAGTGGCTTCGGCTTGTCGTCGAACTACAACAACTTAGTAGGCCAGGTTCGGAACCTGAATTCGCGCGCCGCTAAAGGCAGTGTAGCCGTTACCGCTAAGGACTTCAAAAACCCCCAGCTGATCCGCACCAACTTCGCCGTTGACTACCGTCTGCCCCTGGGCATCGTAGGTACGCTGGAAGGTATCTACTCGAAGACGCTGAACGATGTGCTGCCCCAGGACATCAACCTGGTAAACCCTACGGGCGTACTGCTCGGCGACGGTCGTCCGGTGTATCCTACCGGTACCAACAACGCTACGCAAGGTGCTAACCGCTACCGCAACAGCAAAGACTTCAACAGCGTGTTCCTGCTGACCAACACCAGCAAGGGCTACCAGTACAGCCTCACTGCTGAATTGAAGAAGCAGGTAACTACCGACCTGTTCGCCTCGGCAGCTTATACCTACGGTCAGTCGCGCGACGTGTACTCCGGCTCGAGCTCTACGGCTCAGTCGATCTGGGAATTCAACCCCCACGTTGCTGGTCCTAACAACCTGCCCCTGTCGTACTCGAACTTCGACCTGCGTCACCGCGTAATCGGCTCGTTCTCGTACCGCAAAGCCTATGCTGAGCACTTCGCCACGACTATTTCGGCTTTCTACAATGGCCAGTCGGGTGCTCCGTTCTCGTATAGCTACTACGGTACCGACCTGAACGGTGACGGTGGTACTGCTACGGGTAACTCAAACGACCTGATCTACATTCCCCGCAACCAGAGCGAAATCGTGCTGATTACGGATGGCCCGAACGACCGTCGTTCAGTTGATCAGATCTGGAGCGAGTTGAATTCCTTCATCGAAAATGACGACTACCTGCGTGAGCACCGGGGCGAGTATGCTGCTCGTAACGGCGCGCGCACGCCTTGGCAGCACCGCATCGACGTACGTCTGCTGCAGGATTTCTATACGACCATTGGCAGCAAGCAGCACACTATTCAGCTGTCGGTCGACGTGCTCAACTTTGGCAACCTGCTGAACAAAGACTGGGGCCGCGATTACTTCGTATCGAACCAGAACTACGGTTTGCTGCGTTACCAGGGCCTGGAAGGCGGCTCAACCGGTCGTCCGCAGTTCAGCTACGGCACGGGCACGAGCGCGACTCCTAAGGAGGCCTATCAAGTTAGCCAGATCACCTCGCGGTGGCAGGCGCAATTTGGTGTCCGCTACTTGTTTTAATCGTTTCGTAGGCTTTGCTAAAGACTCCTCTCATGAATTATTCAATTCCTTCCTTCTTCACCAAACTAACGCTTGCTGCTACGGTAGCTACGGCGTTGGTTAGCTGTGAAGAGCCTGAGTACCCGGCTGCTAAACCAGAGACGACCCCAACTACCCTCACCGGTCGCTACCTGGTTGTTAACGCCGCTCCCGGCGCTGGTGATGCTCAACTGAAAAGCGTCGACAATACTGCGCTGACGACCCTCCCAGCTCCTGTATCGTATCTGGCACAGTCGGCTTACGCATCTATTACGGCTGGTCAGCGGTTGCTGCTCTTCTCAACGGCCACCAATCTGAACAACAACCTGATTGGTGCCCGGAACGGCTTTAACTCGAATTCGAGCTACACGGTTTTCCTAACGGATCTGCCGACTCGTGCGTCGTCAGCTACCGACCAGGGTGGTGTGCGCTCGGTAGTTCTTTCCGATAACCTGGCCGCTCCTGCTTCGGGACGTGCCCGGGTTCGGTTCATCAACCTGTCGCCGAGCTATTCCAGTGGTGCCGACAGCCTGGGCCTGTTTACCATTACCAGCCCGATTTCCGCCACGCCGCCAGTTCCCCCGGCTAACGTTATTGCTCTACCAAACCGGTATATGTTCGCTCCGATCGGTCGGTCGTATCGGACAACCACGTTCACAATTCCAGCGGTATTGGCAACGGCTACCACGCCGGCCCGGGCCTCTCGGACCCTGAACTTCGCGAACTTCACGGATATCCCCGCCGGTGCCTACTCGTTCCAGGTTCGCCGTTCGGATAAGATTACTAATAACGCTTCCCAAGTAATCATTCCAACGACTGCCCTCACGTTTGCGTCGGGTAAAATCTACACGATTTACAGCCGCGGTACCAATGCCGCTAACTCTGCTACGCCGCTCGGCCTTTCTACTGTGCTGCACAACTAGAAACGAGCTGACAAGCTTTTCGAAAAGGGCCGAAGATATCTTCGGCCCTTTTTTATTTGCTCCGTCCTGTTCAGCTTACCTTGGCTATTGCAGAGGTATTGCAGGTAAAATATTTCAGCCGAGGATCTACACCATATTCGCATAAAAACCAGAGGATTACAGGACCAAAACGGCAGCACCTATCAGAATAGGGCCCTTTTTTTCAACTATTTCTGAAGCATAGCCTTGCATAATCAAAAACCTGCTGTACTTTTGTCCCACCAAACGCAACCGGCGAATGGCACTCAAATGGGGGATTAGCTCAGCTGGCTAGAGCGCTTGCATGGCATGCAAGAGGTCATCGGTTCGACTCCGATATTCTCCACACAAAGCCCAACCTACCCGGTTGGGCTTTTTTGTTGCCCTTACCGCAGCAAGGTCTATAAAAAGGAAAGCCCGACCAGATGGCCGGGCTTTCCTTTTTATAGACAGAAATAGTCCGCTACACGAACAGGCCGTCGACGGACAGGTACCGCTCCCCGGTATCGTAGCAGAACGTCAGGACGCGGCTGCCCTGGGGCATGTCGGGAAGCTTTTTAGCTACGGCCGCTAGGGAAGCACCGGAAGACACTCCGATGAACATGCCTTCCTCGCGGGCAGCGCGGCGGGCCATATCGAAGGCTTCCTGCTGGCTGACTTGGATTGTGCCGTCAAGAATAGCGGTGTGCAGGTTGGCCGGAATAAAGCCCGCGCCGATACCCTGAATCGGGTGTGGGCCGGGAGCGCCGCCGCTAATCACGGGAGAAAGCTCGGGCTCTACGGCAAAAGTCTGCATGTTGGGAAACGTGGGCTTTAGTACCTCCGTCACGGCCGTGATGTGGCCGCCGGTTCCCACGCCGGTAATGTGGAAGTCAAAGCCTTCGGGCGCGTCGCGCAAAATTTCCTGGGCCGTGGTTTCGGCGTGCACCTGGATGTTGGCCGGGTTTTCAAACTGCATGGGCATCCAGGCGCCGGGCGTGTCGCGCACGATTTCGTGGGCTTTTTCGATAGCACCCTTCATGCCTTTCTCCCGCGGAGTCAGCTCCAGGTTGGCGCCGTACGCCGTCATCAGCCGGCGCCGCTCGATAGACATTGACTCGGGCATCACCAGCGTCAGCTTGTAGCCTTTCACGGCCGCTACCATGGCCAGCCCGACGCCGGTGTTGCCGGAAGTTGGTTCCACAATCAGGCTGTCGGGCGTCAGCAGGCCTTCCTTCTCGGCTTGCTCAATCATGGCTAGCGCAATACGGTCTTTAATGCTGCCGCCGGGGTTGGCGCGTTCCAGCTTCACCCACACCTCCACGTCGGGGCGATGAGCAAACAGACGGTTCAGGCGCAAGAGGGGCGTGTTGCCGATGGTATCGAGAATGGTGTTGGCTTTCATTGGAAATAGGGTTGAATGAGTAAAGGCTTGAGCAGAAAGCCCGGCGGCCACTGTGCCCAGTAACCGCGGGCCTGCTTTAAATGGAAAAGGTAATATCAGCGGTGGGGTCTTCCGAACGGGTCACATGAATCTGGGCCCGGTGGTACACGCGCGAGTGGGAAGGCACACTCTCGGTCAGCCACACGTTGCCGCCGATAATGCTGTGGCTGCCCACCACCGTGCTGCCGCCCAGAATAGTGGCCCCGGCATAAATTACCGCATGGTCTTCGATGGTAGGGTGGCGCTTGATATTGGCCATGTGCTTGGCCACGCTCAGGGCCCCGAGCGTGACGCCCTGAAAAATCTTGACGTAAGACCCGATTACGGCGGTTTCGCCGATAACGATGCCCGTACCGTGGTCGATGCAGAACGACTGGCCGATGCGCGCGCCGGGGTGAATATCGATGCCGGTGCGCGTGTGGGCATACTCGCTCAGCAGCCGGGGCACGCGCGGCACCTGCAGCTGGTATAGGCCGTGGGCAAACCGGTGCAGGGCAATGGCATAAAACCCCGGGTAAGTACTGATAACCTCGGCCGCGCCTTGAGCAGCAGGGTCAGCCGCCACGATGGCGGCGGCGTCGCGCAGCAGCTTGTCGCGCAACTGGGGCAGGCCGGCCATGCAGGTGGCGGCGATGCGCTCAGCTTCCTTGCCGTCGAGCACTGCGCGTAGCAGCTCAGCTAGTTCGGTCTGCCAGTGGTAGAGCACGGCTTCGATGGCATCGGAGCTGTTGAGCGGCCGGGCAGCCCGTTCGGGAAACAACACCTGCAGCAGCTGGTCGGCGAGCGTGCAGAACGCCTGCCCCGGCAAGGGCGCCGTGGCCTGGCGGTGGGCATCGGCCAGGGACTGGATAAAAGCAGCGTGCATGAGGTCAGACAAAAAAGGGCGCCTCCGGAAAGCGGGCACCTTGCGGTGGCAAGATAACGGCCACGACGTATGCTGCAACCATGAGTCCGTCGGAAGGTTTAGGCCACAACCGCTGCCGGGTGCCTTGCGTTAGGGTACAGAACTCATCTGTATTCCAAACCACTCACCTTACTCTTCTTCACTTATGGCTGATACCTCCATCACGAAAGTCGATTCTGCCTTCTCCCCCAAAGGCCACGATGGCGAAAAATACCTGGCTTCCGGCGTGCATGTTTCCATGCGGCTCTGGGAAAACGAGCAGCCCGGCGAAGCCAAGCCCGAAGTAACTCGCCCTTACGAAACGGTGGGCTACGTTATCAGTGGTCGGGCCGAGCTGCACCTGGCAGGCCAGATGGTGGTGCTGGAGCCCGGCAACTCCTGGGTAGTGCCCAAAGGCTCGTCGCACACCTACAAGATTCTGGAAGCCTTTACGGCCGTGGAAGCAACGACCCCGCCGGCCCAGGTGCACGGCCGCGAAGACGCCTAATCCACCAAGTTGATTCAAAATGGGAAATGCCGGCTCCGAAATGGGCCGGCATTTTTGTTGGTGAATACTTGTACTAATCTGATTCGAATTAGCGTACCCGGGTTAGCATAGCGCTAAGGTAATTGGCTCTTTTTGGTCCTGCAGACGAATGTAGGAAGCCGCGAACCAACAACTTGCTTTGATGTATATACATCTATAATACAATCATTTAAATTTCATAAACACATATTATATACGCCGCACCGCTTGCTTGGATGGCATTATCCGGCACCGGCTGAAAAAAAACGCGCGGCCCTGACAAAAGTGAATTATTCCTAAACTAACTTAGGGAAATACCGTTCAGAGGCCAGACTCTACTTTCCCATTTTGGCTATGAAACACACTATACACCGTACCCTGGTCAGCTCCCTTTTTCTACTTACCAGCGGATTTCTGTCTAGCGCCCATGCCCAGACTGGCAAGCCTGCCGCCGTCGCCCTGTATGTGAATGACGCGGCCCAGGCCGGCGACGTGTACACGACCGGTGCGGGCAACGACCTGAGCGGGGACGGCAGCAGCACGGCTCCTTTTGCCACCGTAGCCCGGGCCCTGGCCAGTGCCGACGCCTCCACGGCCACCATCTTCATTGATGCCGGCACATATTCGGAGCGGGTCGTGCTCAACAAGAACGTGAGCCTGCAGGGCGTGGATACGGCCCGCACCGTGTTCGACGGCGGCTTGGCCCCAAGCGACGTGCAAACCCAGGAAACCGGCATTTTCATTACGGCCGCCGGCGGCACCCCAACCAACCCGGTAAAGATTGCGGGATTGAAAGTGCGGGCCTACGACTACGGCATTCAGTGCGACAACCAGGTCAACCACGTCAACTTCCTCATTGAGGACGTTGCTACCACCCAAAACCGGCAGTTCGGCATTTACTGGAACGGCCAGCCAGGCTTCACCGAGAACATTACCTTTCGGCGGGTACGGGCCACCAAAACGGCCCTGGAGCCCAACACGCGCAACAGCGGCGCGGGCCGGGGCCTGTTCATTGTCAATGGCAGCAAAATCAACATTGTGATTGAAGACGGCGTGTTCGAGCAGAACCGCCGAGCCGGTATCGACATCAACGATGGCAGCGTGAGCGGGCTCGTGATTCGGGGCTGCCGCCTGGGCTTCAACCTGGGGCCGGCCATAGCCGTGCTGGGAGCCGCCGGCCTGCGCGATGCCAACGGCAACTACACCACCCCAGCCGCACTCATTGAGAACAACTTCATCCGCAACAACGCCTCCAACGGCCTGGAAATAAAGTCGAGCACGGGTACGGGCCGGGGCAGCGGCCCCGGTAGCCTGGTGCTGCGCAACAACTACATCGTGCGGAGCCTCGGAGCACCGACTAACCTGGCGGAAGACAACGCGGGCATTGCCTTCATCGACCGGGACCGGAATATCATCGGCATCGGCGGCGGCGTGACAGGCGACCTGACCACGGGCGGGGCCTACATTCAGAACAACATTGTGCGGGGCTACCTGGCCGATGCCCTGCGCACCGCTTTTAACATCAACGGCTTCGGCATGGTGCTGGAAGGAGCCAACAACAAGGTTTTCGGCAACGTGGTGGCCAACTGCCAGCGCGGTATTCAAGTACAGGACCGCCCCGCCAACAGCTCGGGCTCAACACCATTTTTTGATATTGACCGCAATGCCTCTCTGGTTTCGGTCGGCGACAGTATCCGGAGCAACCGACTCGACAGCTGCGCTACTTCGCTGCGGGCCGTGAATCTGAGCAATGTGGTGAATGCCTCCCTGAACTGGCTGGGCAGCAACCAAGTAGTAGCGGTGCGGGGCGCCAGTGGCCTGAATGGCCGGGTAATTACGCTGGCGGGACCTGCCACCAGCTTCGCGCAGGTGTCGTCCCTGGAGCCTACCGGCCGCCTCGACTACACGCCGTTTCTGCACACCAATACGGATGCGGCTGCCACCACAGGCTTTCAGAGCGACATTAGCTACCTGCACGGCGACTGGTTCAGCCCCAACCTGGGGGTTGCGCCCTGCCTGCAGGAAGCCCTGAACGATGTAGCCGAAAACGGCACGGTAGAGCTGGTGGCGGCCACCTACGATGGCACCGCCACGATTACCAAAAACGTGACGCTCACCAACGACGGGGCCACTATTCTGCAAAACCTGGTGCTGAATGCGCCCGGCAAAACGGCCGGCTTGGCGGCGCCCTTCAACCTGTCGGGCACCCTCACGCTGACGTCCGGCCTGCTGCGCACTTCTCCCACCAGCTTGTTGACCCTAACCGCAGGCGCCACCGCCAGTGCAGGCAACGCGGCTTCGTACGTGGAAGGGCCACTGCGCAAACTGGGCAACACGGCTTTCGTATTCCCATTGGGCAAAGGCGGCGTGTGGGCCCGCTTGGGCATTTCGGCCCCCGCTAATCAGGCTTCGGCCTTTACCGGCGAGTATTTTGCTTCGGCCTTTGGCAACGGCAGCTTTACCCCACCGCTCGAAAAAGTAAGCGCCGTGGAGTACTGGAACCTGGACCGCGCCGGCTCAACCGATGCCGTAAGCGTGCGTCTGTACTGGGAGAATGGTGCCCGCAGCGGCATCGACGCCTTCACCAACGAGCTGCAGGTAGCCCGCTTCGACGGCTCAAGCTGGGTATCGGAAGGCAACGGTGGCCTGGATGGCGCGCTGCCGGCTGGCTCGGTAGTCTCGGCCGGACCAGTGGCCGGCTTCGGGGCCTTCACGCTCGGCGCCTCCGACGTACCACTGCCAGTTGAGCTGGTGAGCTTCACGGCTACGGAGCGGCAGCCCGGCGTTGTCACGCTGAACTGGCGGACGGCTTCCGAGCAAAATAACAAGGGCTTTGGCGTAGAGCGCAGCTTCGACGGCAAAGGCTGGCAGCAGCTGGCTTTCGTGGAAGGCCGCGGCACGGTGAGTACGCCCAGCAACTACACTTATCAGGACCAACTCGACGCTTCAGGTGGCTTGGTGTATTACCGGCTGCGGCAAGTCGACCAGGATGGCACAACGGCCTACTCCCCGGTAGCTTCCCTTACCCGCAACCCGGACCAAAACCAACTGGCGAAACTGGCCCTGGCTCCTAACCCCGCCTCTGACTATACCACCCTGCAGTTTTCGGCCCCGGTTACCGGACCGCTGCAGGTGTCCCTCACCGACCTGACGGGCCGGGTGCTGCTGCGCCAGACGCTCACGGGCTCAGCCAACTTGCAGGTGCTACTGCCCGCCTCTTTGCCCGCTGGCACCTACTTGGTGCAGGTAGAAGGAAAGGGCATATCGAGTAAAGCCATGCGCCTGCTCAAGCAGTAAACGAGTGCCGTATCCAAACGCAAGGGCCACCAGATTACTGGTGGCCCTTGCTGTTTCTACCGATTTACCGGTGCTAAGCGGGTTCAGCGTACGAGTTCTATTTTCTCAATCCGGTCCCCGATTTCCAGGCGGCTCACTACGTCCATGCCACTAACGACCTGGGCAAAAATGGTGTAGCGGCCATCCAGGTGGGGCGTGGGCGCGTGGGTAATAAACCACTGGCAGCTTTCGGTGTCTTTGCCCGCCGAAGCCAGGCCTACGGCACCTTCCCCGTAGCGCAGATCCGCGAATTCAGAACGCAGGTTGTAGTCGGAGCTGCCCCAGCCGTCGCCGCGCGGGCAGCCGCCCTGGGCCACGAAGTTGGGCACGACCCGGTGAAAGTTCTTGCCGTTGTAAAAGCCCTGGTTTACCAGCTGCACGAAGCTGGCCACCGAGCCCGGGGCCTCATTCACCAACAGCCGGAACACGACTGCCCCTTTGCTGGTGCTGATGCGGGCCCGCTGCCCGGCCGGAATAGCCCGCACGGCGGCCCAGTCGATGGGGTGGGTAGCGGCTTTGGCAACCGGCAACGGCGTAGCGTCCTTCTTTTCCAAATAGTCGATGGTTTGCTGCAACGACTGCCAGGCCTCCAGGTCGCGGGGCAACACGAGCTTGTCGCGGGCCTCCTTAAGGAAAGCAGCGTTGGCAAACAGACGGCGCATATCCAGCTTCGGGTCGCGGATGGCCTCGGCGGCGGTGCCCATCACGGCTACGTCGCGGGTACCGATGGCGCGCTGCAGAGTGAGGGCAAACGTGGGCTGTTGCTCCACCGGAAAGCCCGGCAGGCGACGCATGGCTACCAGCGCCTCTATGCCGTAAGTGCCGATTACCACGGGCTGCTCAGTGGCGAAGGTAGCATTGCGCACAAACTCGTACGCGGCCGGATCTTCCCCCAGCGCCTTCAGCAGATAGCCTTTCTCGTATGGGTCGGAGGTGGCTTTGTAGCGCTCCTGCACTGCGGCCCGAATGGCGTTCTGCTCGGGGCCACCCAGTTTCAGCGCAGCCGCCAGCAACGTAGCCCGGGGCCGCCAAGCGCTCAGCTTATTGGCCTTTTCCAGGAACAGCACGCCCGGCTCGCCGGCCGCGTGGTTCAGGAAAAACTCGGCGGCGGCTAACGCTACATGCTCGTGCGCATCGGTAAGGGCCGCCCAGGCCGCTTCTTTCACGGGGGCGTACTGAGCGGCCGTCATGGCGCGCAGCGCACTGATGCGCACCCGGTAGTCGGGGTCACGGCGGGCCAGGGTGGTCAGCACGCCCGGCACGGTGACGGCAGCACTGGCCTTGCTCAGGGCCGCTGCCGATGCGCTGCGCACCGCGTAGCTGGGGTCGGATTGGGCACTGGTCCCGATGGCAACGGCATAGGAATTCAGGTTTAGCCCCCGGGTGCGGGCCAGGGCGTTGGCGGCCGCCAGCCGGGCCCGGTACGGATTGGCCGGCCCCAGCAGCTGCACCAGTCGCGCCACGGCTACCTCTGATGTCACTCCGCGCAAGCCCGCCCGGTAGAGCCCCCAGGCCTGGCCCGCCAACGCTGCCGTATCGGCGCCCAGCGCCGGGGGCAGCTTGGCCAGATTGCTCAGCCCGGCCCGCGACACGCAGCGGCCCAGTGCTTCCAGCGTGTAGAAGCGGGCCTGCGCATCCTTCTCCTGCGTTACCCGCTCCCGCAGCGCACTTTCGGCGGTAGTATCAGCGGTTTGGCCCAGGGCATACGCCGCGGCAAGCCGCACGCTGGCATCCTCATCGGTGAGGCGGGCGGTAAGGGCCGGCACGGCGGCTTTATCCTGCACCGAAGCCAGGGCCAGAGCAGCTTCGCGGCGGTAGAGGGCCTCGGGCCCATTCAAAAAAGGCAGCAGGGTCGCGCTCTGCCGCTCATCCTGCGCGGTAGCAATCTGGCGCAGCGTGGCATCCCCAAACTTATTGGCGACGGTAGCGGCAGCGGAAGTTTGGGGCGGAGCGGTGCAGGCCGTGAAGCTGGTAGCCGCCCCGGTTGCCAGGGCGCCAAGCAGCGCCCAACGGCAGAAGTTGTGGTGAGTCATGGGTGCCCGAAAATAGCCAAATTCCCCTGTTGCCGCCAGGCCCCTGCCCTACTATCTGGCTGGTTTGCCAAACTATTTACCGGGGCGCCAACATTTTTTTCGCCGTTTGGGCTGGTCCGCTGATGTCCTGCAGCAAGGCTTCCAAGTGAGCAAACAGGGCGTCGTTGCCGGCCTGCTCGTAGCCACTCAGGGCCTGCTCGTAGCCACTCAGGTCGTAGAGGAAGGCTTTGACGCTGTCGGCCGTCAGCGCGTCGAAATGCCGGCCGTAGCCCAGCTTTTCCACTTCGGCAGCGTTGAGGAACTGTTCGAACTGGGCCGGAATCGGAATGGCGCAGATGGGCTTGCGCAGGTATACGGCTTCGCTGATCAGGGAAAAGCCCCCGTTGGTAATAACGGCCCGGGCGCTGGCCAGATCATCGATAAAGCCCTGCTCATTGAAGGCGCACAGCTGCACGTTGCCGTGGGTTTCATCCTTATTGAAGCCGTACACCCGAAACTGCTGACCGGGCAGCTGCTGCAGCATCGGCACCAGATCCTTCTGGTTGGTAGCCGACTGATACACCAGCACATGCTCACCCTGGGAAGGCACAGCGGCCAGGATTTCGGGCCGGATGATGGGCGGTACCAGCGTCGTATCGGGCTTGAGAACGGGCAGCTGAAAGAAGGTCGTTATCAGGTAGTGGCGGCTGCGCGGCAGCTTGGCCCGCACGATTTGCCGGGCCACATTCAGGTTTCCTCGCTCGGCACTGGGCACCGCCACATCCAGCTGCGCGCGGCTGATGATCTGCATGTTGTCGATGCTAATGAGCGGCAGGCGGCGCCAGCGGGCAAAGAAGTAGCTGAACGACTCGAAGTCGGAAATCACCAGCTCGGGCACGAAGTCGCAGAGCAGCTCGCGGTACTTGGCGAAGTTGACGCGCAGATTGTCGGGGGCGGTGCGCAGCGTAAGCGCGGCCGTGCGCGACTTGGATACTGTCAGGTCTTTGTAGGCCAGGTGGAACCCGCGGATTTCGTGCACGCGCCCCGGAAAGTTGGCGGCCAGCATCTGGTAGGCCCGGGCGCTGCTCACAACGCACACATTATGACCCTGGCTGAGCAGGTGGGCAATGACCACTTTGCTGCGCGTGGCATGCCCCAGGCCCTCGCCCGGCACTCCATACAGAATATTCATGGAAGGAATTCGTGACTGGTTGTACCCGTCAAATAACTGAAATATCGGGCACAGCGCCACCGCGCGGCTGGCCGCTAGGGCGTGAGCGTGGTAATAAAGCAGCCCACAGCCTCGGTGCGGGCCGGCGCCACAGGCCGGCCGGCCACAATGGCGGCCAGAGCATCCTGCAGCTCGTGGTTTTTAATAACCATGCGGCGCTGCCCCAGGCGCACGTAGGAGTCGTCGATGCGGCCCTGGTAGAGCACCGTGCGGCCATCGGCGGCCGTCACGACAACCTCCGGAGTGATGCGCGCCTGGAACCGCCGGGTCAGGATCTGGTGCTCGTCGAGGCGCAGCGGGAAGGGGAGTTTGTACTGCTTGCCGAACAGAATCAGGTCGGCGGGCCGCAGCTCCTGATCCGGAAAAACGCCCACAAACTGCACGCCCTGCGGGGCGTAGGCCGCGTGCAGCTGCCGTAGGGTCAGCGTCGCGGTCTGGCAAATCGGGCAGGTATCCGACAGGAATACGTACACCGTGGCCTTGGGAGCGGGCTTGCTGGCCTGGGGCCGCCCCGCCCCCACCAGCAGACCGAGAGCCAGCAGGCACGTCAACCGAAAAAAAGGCAGCAGCTTACTCATAGTCCATTCTGCACTGGTTCGAAAAGGCGGTTTGGGCCGGTTGACCCCGCCCACCTTTTGCTGTTGCTAAGGTAGACACCGGCCCGCAAAGTCCGGTTCCGCACCATCAGAACCCGCCGGCCGCGTACATTCGGCGTGGTTTTGGCAACCGGGTTGCGGCTTTCTTGCGACCTTGCCGCCCTTACTTCTCCGCTTCGGCTTATGAAACGACTTCCTTTCCTGCGTGCCGGTCTGGCCCTGACGACCCTGGCTACCCTGCTCACCACCGCCTGCACGGCCCCCCGCGTCATGACGATGTCGGGCAAAGTCACGCCCCGCGGCGAGTTTAAAGTAGGAGGCAACCAGGCCTTCAACATTCCGACGGAAACCATCAGCAAAACCGGCTCGGCCATCAAAGAAGCCGCCGTGCAACTGGCCAAGCAGGAAAAAGTGGATTACAGCACCTCGGGCGAGCTAGTCGACAAGGTGCAGATAGCGGCCCTGGCCTACGCTCTCGACCCGGTGCAGCCCGCCGCCGACCTGTTTGTGCGCTACGGTGTGGCCGAGCGGCTGGATGTGGGCTACAAATACGCTTTCGGCTCTCACGTCTTTGACGGCATGTACCAGTTTATGGGTCCTACCGGCACGCCCGAGCGGCCCGGCGGCCCGGCCGGGGCCATGTATGGCAGCATCGGGCTGCAGTTTGCCACTCAGCGGGCCAAGCTGCCCAGCATTCCTTTCTTGGATGACATCGACGCGCTGCTGCAGTTCAAGGCCACCCGCAACGACTTGATTGTTCCTTTGGTCTTCAGCCACTCGTTTGGCCCGGAAGAGGAGATTGGGGCCGTTTCCTACGGCCTAGTGTATTCCCACACCTTTCTTCGCTACGGCTTTGCGCCCCGCAACATCTACACCGGCAACGACCTGATACCGGGCCTGGAGCGCAAGCAGAACTTTGCCTCGTACGGGGCGTTTGCCAACGTGAAAGTAGGCTTCAAATACGCCTATATCGTGCCGGCGCTGGCGCTTTACTACCAGAACTACGGCACCTACCAACTGCTGAACAACAAGAGCAGCAAGCTCAGCGGCCTAACCTTTATTCCCTCCATTGGCCTGCAGTTCCGCATCCCGACCGGCCGCAACTAGCCGCCACTGCCTGCGCTTCGAGCCCGGCTGCCTGCTCTCAGGTAACCGGGCTTTTCTTTTGCGGGCAGCCCGGAAAAGAAAACCAACCGCCGGCAGCTGGCAGCAATGAAGGAACGGGGTTTTCCGGCCTGCTGACTTTTTGCTAACTTCCGCTCTTCGCTTTGGTTTTTTCCGTTCTGCATGCTCCATTTTTACCTTAATAATCAGCGTATCCGCACCGACCAGCCGGCGGGCAGCACCCTTCTCGATTTCGTGCGCTACCAGCAGCATCTGAAAGGCACCAAAATCGGGTGCCGCGAGGGCGACTGTGGGGCCTGCACCGTGCTGGTGGGCGAATTGCAGCCCGATGGCGCCGTGCAGTACCAGTCGATGACCTCGTGCCTGACGCCGCTGGGCAACGCCCACGGCAAGCACATCGTCACGGTGGAAGGCATCAACGCCGCGGCCGGCAAGCTCACGCCGGTGCAGCAGGCCATTGTGCAGGAAGGTGGCTCGCAGTGCGGCTTTTGCACCGTGGGCTTTGTGATGTCGCTCACCGGCCACAGCCTGAGCACCAAGTCCGCCACCACCGAAACTGGCCTGGCCGCCATCGACGGCAATATTTGCCGCTGCACGGGCTACAAGTCGCTGGAGCGCGCCACAGCCGTGCTCACCGAGCAGCTGGCCGCCCGCCCCGCCGCAAACGTGGTAAGCTGGCTTAGCGAACAGCAGTTTGTGCCCGGCTATTTTAAGGAAGTGCCCCGCAACCTTCAGGCACTAAAAGCCGAGCTTCAGAACGAAACCAGCAACCAGCAACCAGCAACTAGCCACCAAATAGTAGGCGGCGGCACCGACCTGCTGGTGCAGCGCCCCGAGCATGTGCGCGAAGTGCCCGTGCAGCTGGTGTATGACCAAACCAATCTGCGCGGCATTCGCCAAGATGCTGATGGCCGCATCGTGCTGGGGGCCGCTACCACGGCCGAGAACCTGCGCGCCTCGCCCCTGATGCAGCAGCTGTTTCCGCGCCTGCCCGAGTACATGAAGCTCGTGTCGTCGACGCCTATTCGTAACATGGGCACGGTGGCCGGCAACTTCGTCAATGCCTCCCCCATCGGCGACCTGACCATCTTTTTCCTGGCCCTGAATGCCACCGTGACGGTCGGCGCCCCGGCGGGCCCGCGCCGCGAGATTCCGCTGCACGAGCTGTATAGCGGCTACAAAACCCTGACGAAAGCCGCCGACGAGCAGGTACTCGACATCCGCTTCACGGCGCCCCAGCCCGACGACTATTTCAACTTCGAGAAGGTTTCCAAACGCACCCACCTCGATATTGCCAGCGTCAACTCGGCGCTGTGGCTGCGTACCAGCGGCGGTTTTGTGCAGGAAGCGCGGCTGTCGGCCGGTGGGGTGGGCCCTACTCCGCTCTGGCTGGCCCGCACCTCGGCTTTCCTAGCCGGCAAGGAAATAACGCCGGCTACGCTGGCCGCGGCCAATGAAATTGCCCAGACGGAAATCAGTCCCATCAGCGACGCCCGCGGCACGGCCGAGTACAAGCGTTTGTTGTTACGCCAGTTGATGTTCGCGCATTTTCTACAATTTTTCCCCGAGCGACTCAACTTCCGCGAACTGGTGTAAAGCACTATGTTCCCTGCAGAACGTCATTTCGAGCGCAGCGAGGAATCTCGCGTGCTGACTCTTTTGGTCGTTGCTGAAAACAGAATGTCATGCTGAGCTTGTCGAAGCATCTCTATCGCAGTGGTAATCAACCAGCAGTACAACGAAGCGGTAGAGATGCTTCGGCTCCGCTCACCATGACGGACAGCTACATTTTTACAATACTTCTGAGAAGCCGCGCTACTCCCAAGCCTACTTTTCTCCCCGAATTGTTCTCCCATGAATCATCTTGACCCGGTGCGCCACGTGCGCGGCGAATCCCAATATTTGGATGATGTTCCAGTGCAGCAAGGCACGCTGTATGCGGCCGTGTTCGAGTCGCCGCTGGCCCACGGGGTGCTGCGCGCCATTCATCTAAGCGAGGCTCGGCAGGCGCCCGGCGTATTTCGCATTCTGACCGCGGCCGACATTCCCGGCGAAAACCAGATTGGCGGCATCGTGCCCGATGAGCCCCTGCTGGCCGAGGGCCACGTGCACTTCCGCGGGCAACCCGTGGCGCTGGTTCTGGCCGACACCGAGCACCAGGCCCAGGCCGCCCTGCGCCTCATCCGCGCGGACATTGACCCGCTGCCTATTATCACCGACCCGCGCGTGGCCGCGGCCCAGGGCGAGCTGATTGTGCCGCCGCGCACCTTCCGCCTCGGCGACCCGGACGCCATTTGGAGTCAGTGCGCGCATATTTTCGAGGGTGAAGCCGAATCAGGCGGGCAGGAGCATCTGTATATCGAAACGCAGGGCGCCTATGCTTTCCCGACGGAAATGGGCGGGGTGCGCATCATTTCCTCCACCCAAGGGCCCACGGCTGTGCAGCGCCACACGGCCCACGTGCTGGGCATCGGCATGCACCAGATTGAGGTGGACGTGACGCGCCTGGGCGGCGGCTTCGGCGGCAAAGAGGACCAGGCCACGACCTGGGGCGCCCTGGCCGCGCTGGGTGCCTTCGTGGTGCGGCGGCCCGTGAAGCTGGTGCTGGACCGGATGGCCGACATGCGCATGACCGGCAAGCGCCACCCCTATTCTTCCGACTTCCGCATCGGGCTGGATGAAAACCTGCGGATTCTGGCCTATGAAGTCACCTTTTACCAAAACGCCGGGGCCGCCGCCGATTTGTCGCCGGCGGTGCTGGAGCGTACGCTGTTTCACGCCACGAATGCCTATTTTATTCCCAACGTGAAGGTCACAGCCTACAGCTGCCGCACCAATCTGCCGCCCAATACGGCCTTCCGGGGCTTCGGCGGACCACAGGGCATGTTTGTAATGGAGTCGGCTATTGTGAAGGCGGCCGAGACGCTCGGAGTTTCACCCAGCGAGATTCAGCGGCGCAATCTGCTGCGCGAAAACGACCTGTTTTCGTACCGGCAGCCGGCCGAAATGTGCAACGCCGGGCTGGCCTGGGACACGGCTGCCAACCTCTACGATTTGCCGAAGCTGCGCCAGGAAGTCGACGTCTTTAACCAGCAGAATGAGCAGCTGAAAAAGGGTTTGTCGGTAATGCCCATCTGCTTCGGTATTTCCTTCACCAAAACCCCCATGAACCAAGCCCGCGCTCTGGTGCACATCTACACCGACGGCTCGGTGGGCGTGAGCACCGGCGCGGTGGAAATGGGCCAGGGTGTGAACACCAAGATTGCCCAGGTAGCAGCCCAGACGCTAGGCATTTCGCCCAGCCGCATCAAGGTAGAATCGACGAATACAACGCGGGTGGCCAATACGTCCCCTTCCGCCGCCAGCGCCACCGCCGACCTCAACGGCAAAGCCACCCAGATGGCCTGCGAAGCGCTGCGGGAGCGGCTGCTGCGCCACGCCGTGCTGGAGTATACGCTGAACTACGAAGGGCTGGAAATCCGGGACGAGCAGGTACTGGCCGCCGGCGTGCCCGCCGATACGAACTGGGAGAAGCTAGTGTCGTCGGCGTACTGGAAACGGGTGAGCCTGACCGAAAACGCCCACTACGCCACCCCCGATATTCACTTCGACCCGGTCACGAACCAGGGCTACCCGTTTGCTTACCACGTGTACGGCACGGCCTACACCACCGTCACGCTCGACTGCCTGCGCGGTACCTACACCTTCGACGCCCTGCGCATTGTCCACGACTTTGGGGAAAGCATGAACCCGGCCATCGACCTGGGCCAGATTGAGGGCGGGGCGGTGCAGGGCATCGGCTGGATGACGATGGAAGAGCTGATTTACAACGAGGAAGGCCGCCTGCTGAGCAACTCGCTCAACAGCTACAAGATTCCGGACCTGTATTCGGTGCCCCAGCGCATCGACGTGCATTTCCTGGAAACGCCTGGCCACCCACGGGCTATTCTGCGCTCCAAAGCCGTGGGCGAGCCGCCGCTGATGTACGGCATCGGGGCTTATTTCGCGGTGCGGGATGCCATTAGTGCCTTCCGCCCCGCGCACCGGCCCACTTTCTCGGCGCCTATTACGCCCGAAAAAGCGTTGCTGAATCTGTACCCTAGTGGGGTGGCTGAGGAAGTAGTGCGGCTGGCATCCAGCACCGTAGCGTAGTTTTATAAGCTCGCGTCATTTTGCCGTTTACGGGCAGAAACGCGGGCTTTTTCTTTACTCCCAGTACTTTTTGTGGATTCACATTCCGCTCCTCCTTCCCTGCCGCGCGACTTTCCGGTGTGGCAGCACATAGCGCGCAGCCTGCGGGCCGGGCAGCCCGTCACGCTGCTGTGCGTGCTCAGCAGCACGGGCAGCAGTCCGGGCCGGCAGGGATTTAAGATGAGCGTATCGGCTGACGACATGGCTGGCTCCATCGGGGGCGGCATCATGGAGCACAAGTTCGTGGAGCTGGCCCGGGCCCGTATGCTGGCAGCCGATACGCAGCCGCTTATCCGCGCCCAGATTCACCGCAAAGAGGCCCCCGACGACCGTTCTGGCATGATTTGCTCGGGTGAGCAGGTGCTGCTGCTTTATCCCGTAATGCCTAACGACTTGTCCGCCGTAAATGCCATTGAGCAGGCGCTGCGGCAGTCTACCCCCGGCTTTTTACACCTGTCAGCCGCCGGTATAAGCTTACTAGATGAGACAGAAAACGCCGCTTTTTACTCGTACCGCCGCGGTACAGACTGGCACTACCAGGAGCGCCTCGGCTTCCGCGACCAGCTGACCATCGTAGGGGGCGGACACGTGGCCCTGGCGTTGTCGCGCGTGGCGGCTACGCTCGACTTTGAAATCACGGTACTCGATGACCGGGCTGGCCTGAATACGCACCAGCTCAACCCCTATGCGCACCACAAGCGCACGGTGCAGTACGAGGCCCTGGCCGGGCAAATAGCGGAGGGCAACAACCAATATGTGGTGATTATGACCTTCGGCTACCGGCCCGATGAGGTGGCTTTGCGCCAGCTGCTGCGCCACCGGGTAAAGTACCTGGGCCTGATGGGCAGTGCGGCCAAAATCCGGGAGCTAAGGGCCAGCCTATTGGCCTCGGGCTATACAGAAGCTGATTTGGCGCACGTGCATGCCCCTATTGGCTTGCCTATTCACAGCCGCACACCCGAGGAAATTGCCATTAGCGTAGCGGCAGAGCTGATTCAGGTACGCAATGCCGGTCGGGGCTAGCTATGTTAGAGTAAAACAAAAGAGCGTCATGTTGAGCTTGCCGAAATAGCTCTAAAGCAATGGTAAGTAGTTAATACTGCGGTAAAGATGCTTCGGCAAGCTCAGCATGACGCTCTTTTTCTGTTTCGAGTGGCTTTCCAAACAACTTCCCCACTACTGACTGGCGCCTTCGAGGTAGCCTTCGGTGAAGACGCGGTACTGGTCGAAGATGGAGCGCACGGAGCGCCGCAGCACGGCCTCACCCTGCACGCCGGGCGGTACTGTCACGCCGGAAGCATAGCCGTTCCAGACGGCCCGATTGGTACGGTTGTCAATCAGGGTGACGAGCAGGGTGCCTTCGGCCAGCACCATCTTGACGGGCTGATACCCCTGCCGGTTTTCCTTGGGAGTTTCATCGTCCTCTACCATGCCCGAGGTCATCCAGCGGCTTAGATCTTCTTGCGCGTAGCCCCGAAAAGCCATGTCGCCCTCGAAGAGCCGGAACATCACCAGCAGGTCGGGGCGGCTGCGGGCCGGCTTGTAGCCCTGCACCCGCATGCGCGTCCGGATAGCGTCGCGCAGCACCTCGCCCAGCTTGCTCGTGTCGGCGGCCAGACCCTGGCCCGTTACGAACTCGTAGGTGCGGTAGCGCCGGAAATTACCGGTATAACTATAATCAGACTCAATTCGGGCCTCACGGGCGGCAAAACAGCCGGAAAGGGCCAAACTGAGCCCAAAAAGCAGGGTAGCGGGTAGTTTCATGGGCAGCGCATCACTTAAAGGCAGATTACCCTAAGATACGATATCCGAGAGGCTTATGTATTGGTTTGGCGACAAAAAACTAGCAAAAAAATTTTGTCGGCAGCTCCATTCCAACAAAATACCACTCGCAAGGCCCTTTTGCATCCTACCGGTACCCGGCGGCCTGCAGCGCGAAGAGCTCGGAATACCGGCCGTTGCGGGCCAGCAGCTCTTCGTGGGAGCCGATTTCCACAAACTGCCCGTTCTCAATCACCAGAATCCGGTCGGCCATGCGCACGGTGCTGAAGCGGTGCGAAATCAGCACGGCGGTCTTGCCCTGGGTCAGGTCGGCGAAGCGCTGGAACACCTCGTGCTCGGCGCGGGCGTCGAGGGCGGCCGTGGGCTCGTCCAGAATCAGGAGCTGGGCCTCGCGCATGTAGGCCCGGCCCAGGGCAATCTTCTGCCACTCGCCCCCGCTTAGGTCCACGCCCCCAGCAAAGCGGCGGCCGATCATCTGCTCGTAGCCGCCGGGCAGCTTCTTGATGACGGTATCGGCCAGGCTCTGGGCGGCAGCCGACTGAATCCGGTCCTGGTTTTGCTTTTCCTCGATGCGGCCCACGGCCAGGTTTTGGCCCGCCGAAAGCTGGAAGCGCACGAAGTCCTGGAAGATAACCCCGATTTCCTGGCGCAGCTCGGCCGGGTCGTAGTCGCGCAGGTCGTGGCCGTCGAGCAGGATGCGGCCCTCGGTGGGGTCGTAGAGGCGGGAGAGCAGCTTGACCAGGGTGGTTTTGCCCGCGCCATTTTCGCCCACCAGCGCCAGCTTTTCGCCGGCCCGCAGCGTGAAGTTCAGGTTGCGAATCGCCCACTTGCTGGAGCCCCGGTACTGAAAGCCCACGTCCTCGAACGTAAAGCCCTCCCGGACGGGCCGCGGAAACGGGCGTACCCGCTGCCCTTCGGCCCGGGCAATGCGGGGCTGCAAATGAAAGAAGTCGAAGAAGTCCTGCAGGTACAAGGCTCCTTCGGCTACGCTGCTGAACCGGCTCAGGATGCCTTCGAGCAAGCCCCGCATGCGGGCAAACGAGCCGGAGAGAAACGTAAGCTGCCCGATGGAGATATTGCCCCGCACCGCTTGTGCAATAATGTAGATGTAGGCCGCGTAGTAGCCCCCGGCCCCGATGGCAGCAAACAGCGCCCCCCACCCGGCCCGGCGCACCACCAGGGCTTTGTTTTTCTGGTAGAACTCATCCGAGAGCATCCGGAACCGCTCGATCAGGAAGCCCGACAGCCCGAAGATCTTTACTTCCTTGGCCGTTTCGTCGGAGGCCCCGGTCTGGCGCAGGTAGTCCAGCTCGCGCCGCTCGGGCGTCCAGCTGTGTACCAGCGAGTAGCTGCGCTCATTGAAGTGCGACTCGCCCAGAAAGGCCGGCACCACGGCTACCAGTAGCAACAGCAGCAGCCAGGGGTTAAAAGCAGCCAGGCCCACGGCCAGAAACAGCATCGTGATGATGTCCTGGGCCTGGGAAAGCACCTGCGACATGAGCACCGTGCGCGACAAGGTCTGGCGACGGGCCCGTTCCAGCTTGTCGTAGAACACGCTGTCCTCGAACTGGTCGAGGTCGAGCTGGCCGGCGTGCTCCATCAGCCGGATAGAGGAGCGGTTGGCAAACAGGTCGCCGAGCAGGCTGTCGAGCAAGGCCACGCCCCGGCCCAGCAGGTCGGAAAGAACAGCCAGGCCGAACTCCAGGCCGACCAGGCCGATAATGGGCGTCAGGGAGCTGCCCGGGGTGCGGCTCAGGCCGATAATCGAATCCAGGATCAGGCGGGCAACATAGAGCATGGCCACGGGCAGGGCCGCGCGCACCAGGCGCAGGGCAATGTTGCCCATCGTCAGCGCGGGGCTGGTGTCCCAGATCAGGCGCAGAAACTCGGGCAGGTTCTTCAGGGCCGACACCCGCTCCCGCACGCTCAGGGCCGGCTTGCCATCGGGCCGGGGCCGCTTGGCCGATATTTTCGAAAACTTTTTGGATAACCAGGACATAGCCGCTGGTTACGACACACTTCGGGCCGGAGTTGGTGAGCGGCCGTTTTGGCAGGGGCAACCGAAGTATCCGGTGGCGGGACGAGCGCAGGGTAGTCGGAGCTGTATTACGGCAGCTTTTCTGCAGAACTCCTCCTGCCCTGACCCTGCCCAGATTTCTAAGGCGTTCCGGCTTATGGCCCAAACCCTTTGTTAGTATTGCTGGCAGTCTCTTTGAAAGCTGGCACATTAGCCCGTTGAGTAGTACCCACGGCTCGTGATTAACGAAAACGACCAGTTCCTTGAACATAGCTCCATAACTTGCGGCTCGGCTGGTATCCCGTCTTCCTCGCCCCTTTTTGAACCCGCCCAACCAGTTCAGATCAGGGCAGCCATTCAGGTCAAATTCAGGACAGACTGGTCAGAAAGGCCCGCTCCCGCACCATGAAGCTACTCTTGAGTTGCCTGTTATTTTTCAACTTCCTGTGTTTCCTGCTCTTCGCCCTGGATAAGCGCAAAGCCCAACGGAACCAGCGGCGCGTTGCCGAAAAAACGCTGCACCTCGCGACGCTGCCCGGCGCGGCGCCCGGGGCGTGGGCGGCAATGTTGCTGCTCCATCATAAAAACCGCAAAGCTGCTTTCTGGGGCGTTACCCTAGGGCTGACGCTGCTGCAAGGGGCTGTTCTCTATTTCACGTGGCCCTATTTGCAGGCGCAGTTCTAACCGTGCCAAACGGCAGCGGACGTCAGATCAAGGATGACAGGATACGCAGCACTGGCCCGCGGCCCCTGCGTATGCCCGCCGCGGGTCTCATTTGAACCCGCTGCGGCAGCGCCCGTATTTTCTGCCGACCTTTGCGGCCTTATCCGCGCCCGCGTCTTCATGTTGCCACCTTCCAAGAAAGTGTACACGGCTGGTTTCTGGCTGATGTGCCTCTCGTCGTTTCTGTTTTTCATGAGCTTCAACATGCTCCTGCCCGAGCTGCCCGACTTTCTGACGCGGCTGGGCGGGGCGGAGTACAAGGGCTTCATCATTGCGCTGTTCACCCTCACGGCCGGTATTTCGCGGCCCTTCAGCGGCAAGCTGGCCGATACCGTGGGGCGGATTCCGGTGATGGTCTTCGGCTCGTTGGTGTGCTTTGTCTGCGGCTTTTTTTATCCCTGGGTAACGACCGTGGCCGGCTTTCTGGGGCTGCGGCTGCTGCACGGGTTCAGCACCGGGTTCAAGCCCACCGGCACGGCCGCCTTTATTGCCGACATCATTCCCTTCGAGCGGCGCGGCGAGGCCATGGGTTTGCTGGGCGTGGCTGGCTCCCTGGGCATGGCCGCCGGGCCGGCCCTGGGCCCCTACATCACGGCCGCCACTTCCCTGAACACGCTGTTCTACTGCTCCTCGGGCCTGGCCCTGCTGAGTTTGGCCGTGCAGGGCACCATGACCGAAACCCTGCCCAAAGCCCAGCGGCAGCGCTTCAGCTGGAGCCTGCTGCGCCTCGACTGGCGGAATGAAATCCTGGAGCCCCGGGTGTTGTCGCCGGCTTTGGTCACGCTGCTGTGTTTGTTTCCCTTCGGCGCCATTCTCACCATTGTGCCCGACCAAAGCCGGGCTCTGGGCCTGAGTGCGGGCGAGAAAGGCTTGTTCTACACCTGCTACACGCTGGCCTCCCTGCTGGTGCGCCTAGTGGCCGGCCGCGCCTCCGACAAGTACGGCCGCCTGCCGGTGCTGCGCCTTTCCACGGCCATGATGGTCGTGGCCCTGACTATGTTGACCCTGGTGGAGCACTCGGTGCCGCTGTTTCTGGGCTCGGCCGTGCTGTTCGGTTTGGCCACGGGCCTGAACTCGCCCACGCTCTACGCCTGGACAGTGGATTTGAGCCACCCGGCGCGGCGCGGGCGGGCCGTGGCCACCATGTACATTGCCCTGGAAGTCGGTATCGGACTGGGGGCATTGCTGGCCGGCTGGGTGTATGGCAACATCGACAGCCACTTGCCCTACGTGCACGCCATTAGTGTGGGCTCCACGCTGCTGGCTCTGCTCTACCTGCTGTGGGGCGTGAAAAAGCAGCCTCCGGTGCTGGCCTGAAAATACTTTTGGCGGGGCCCGGCATTTCCCCCACCTTTAAGGTCCTTTTCTTTTTACCAGGGGCCTTCCGCATGATTTCAACCGTTACCCGCCTGTGGCTTTTCGCCGCTTTACTAGTATGCAGCCATGGGGTAGCTTTCGCCCAAAAGCCGGGTCCGCCGCCGCTGCAGTTCGGGGCTGTTTCGGCCGCTGATTTTACAGCCCCAGCCCCGGCTACCGACAGCACCCGGGCCGAAGCCGAGTACCTGTGCGACTACGGCACGACCAAAATCGAGGGCAGCAACGCGCACTTCCAGGTGGTGTTCGAGCGCACAGCCCGGCTCCAGATTCACCGCAAAGCGGGCTACCGGCACGCCACGGTACGCGTACCGCTCTACACCCGCGACGGGGAAGCCGAACACCTGACCCGCCTGAAGGGCTTCACCTACAACCTGCAGAACGGGCAGCTGGTCAAAACCAAGCTGGATGGCAGCAAGATGTTCCGCGAAACGCTGGACAAAAACCACCTGCAGTACTCCTTCACCCTGCCCGACGTGCGCGAGGGCTCCATCATTGAGTTCACCTACGTCATCACCTCCGACTTTGTCTTCAACCTGCAGGACTGGCAGTTTGAGCACACCATTCCGGTGCGCTGGAGCGAGTACCGGGCTTTCCTGCCCCAGTTCTACACCTACAAAACCATCACCTACGGCTACCGGCCCTTCGCCATCGAAGAAGCCCTGGACGTGCGCTACAGCACCACCGTGACCACCGCGGCCCAGGGCATCACGCCGGGCACCGACCAGCACATTACGGCCATGGCCCAGCAGATGCGCTGGGTGATGAAGAACGTTCCTGCCTTCCGGCCCGAGCCGTTCATGACCACGCCCGGCGACTACATGAGCAGCATCCACTTCGAGCTGGCGGGCGTCAATTTCAGCGGCGACTACCACGACCTGACCGGCCAGTGGGACGCTATTTGGCAAAGCATGAGCACCAACGCTGAGTTTGGGCTGGCCCTGAAAAAGCCGGTTCCGCCGCTGACCGCCGCCGCCGAAGCCCTGCGCCAGCGCTTCCCCGACTCGGTGGCGCGCGCGGCGGCCGTGCTAGCCCTGGTGCAGCGCAGCGTGGTGTACAATGACGAGCCGCGCCTGTACGTATCGCAGCCGCTACGCCACACCTACGAGCGCCACCTCGGCAACTCGGCCGACATCAACCTGCTGCTGGTGCAGACGTTGCGCGCCGCCGGACTGCCGGCTACCCCGCTGCTGCTCAGCACCCGCGACCATGGCCAGGTGCAAACGGTGGTGCCGGTCGTAAGCCAGTTCAACTACGTGGCCGCCCACCTGAGTCTGCGGGGCCGCCCCGATATCCTGCTGGATGCCACCGAGCCCCAGCTGCCCCTGGGCATGCTGCCCGAGCGCTGCCTGAACGGCCAGGGCCGCCTGGCCGACGCCAACGGCCGCTGGGTGCCCCTCAAGGCCGGGGGCCGCCACACCGAATACCGCACGGCCCAGCTGCGGCTTTCGCCCCAGGGCCAGCTGGAAGGCACGATGAAACTGGAATATGCCGGCTACGCCGCCGTAGCCGCACGGCGCCAGATCCGGCAGTCTTCGGCGGCCGAATATACCGGCCAGCTCGCCCAGCGCTGGCAGGAGTGGCAGCCAGGCGCCCCGCGGCTAGTGGTCGATTCCCTGGAAAAGCCTGTGTCGGTGGAGCTGGCCCTGCACCACACCCTCAACAGCCCCGATGCCCCGCTTTTTTACTTGTCCCTGCTGAATCTGCCGGAAGCCTTGCCCTACGACTTCCGGGCTGAGAGCCGCCTCTACCCGATCAACTTTGGCATGCCGCGCGACCATACCACCGTTATTACCCTGGCCCTGCCCAAGGGCTTTGTAGCTCAGGAGCTGCCCGCCCAGCTGGTGCTGGACTTGCCGGCCGGCGGGGGGCGCTATACGTATCAGGTAACTCAGCCCACACCCGAATCGGTGCAGCTGCTCAGCCGGCTCCAGTACGCCCGGCCCGTGTACGGCCCGGCGGAATACGCGGCCCTGCGTGCGTTTAATGCCCGCATTGTGGCCAAGCAGGCCGAGCCCTTGGTGCTGAAGCGCCAGCATTGATGCCCACCAAAAAGCATGGCTGAAAATGCGGGCAGTTGGCAGTGATGCTAAAATTCCGCACCTTTAAACTACGAATTATCCGCCCTCTCCGACTCGCCTCTATCTACTGTTGATTTCCAGTTCTTTCTGCCCGCAAAAGGCAAGCTGCTTTTACCCGCATATCCCCGTTTTCCTACCATACTTTTTCCCTGTATGATTACACCTTTACTACGCTGTATTTCAGCGGTAGCCGTGCTGAGCGTGTGCATTACGCTGCCCGTCCTGGGCCAGGCCGACCCCATCAAGTTTGGCAAAATCGATGAGAAGGACCTGACCGGCGCCAACTTCGTGGCCGACAGCGCCGCCGAGGCCGTGGTCCTCTGCGACTTCGGCCGCTCGCGCTTCGAGCCCACCGAGGACGGCTTCCGGACCGTATTCGAGCGGGTTACGCGCATCAAGATTCTAAAGAAATCGGGCTACGACTGGGCCACCGTGCGCGTGCCGCTCTATAAGAAGGACAGCCAGACCGAGAAGCTAGTCAACCTGAAGGGCTTCACTTACAACCTGGTGAACGGGCAGGTGGTGAAGGAAAAGCTGGCCACGGAAGCCGTATTTACCGAGCAGCACTCGGTCAACAACTTCTCCCGCAAGTTTACCCTGCCCAACGTGCGCGAAGGCTCGGTTATCGAGTATACCTACGTCATCAACTCCGACTTCATCTTTAACTTCCAGGACTGGCAGTTTCAGCACTCCATTCCCACGCGCTGGAGCGAGTACCGGGCCGCCATTCCCGAGTATTTCGACTATAAGATGCTCATGGGCGGCTACGAGCCCCTGACCGTGCAGGAGCGCGAGGAAACCAACACTCAGTACACCGTGCGCTGGAGCCGCAGCCAGCTGGCCGACCCCACGAGCAACGTGCACGCGTCGGGCTCGGCCGCCGTAATGGCACGCGTAACCAACCACCGCTGGGCTATGAAAGACGTGGTGGCCCTGCGCTCGGAGCCCTTCATGACCACGGCCCGGGACTACGTTTCGCGGATTGAGTTCGAGCTGGCCGGCATTAAATGGCCCGACGAGCCCTACAAGAGCGTGGCCAACACCTGGGAGAAAATCAACCAGAGCCTGCTCGACGACGACAACTTTGGCGCGCAGCTCAAGCGGGGCGGCTTCCTGAAAGAGCAGACGACAGCCCTGGTGGCCAAATACCCCGACGTGCCGCAGCGCATTGCCGCCGTGCACGAGCTGGTGCGCAAGTCGGTGAAGTACAACGGCACCGACCAGTTCTACTCCACCAGCACCCTGCGCCACAGCTACGACCAGCACAGCGGCTCGGCCGCCGACGTGAACCTGCTGCTTATTGCCCTGCTGCGCGACGCGGGCGTGCCGGCTAACCCCGTGCTGCTCAGCACCCGCGACCATGGCATGATAAACGAGGCCGTGCCCCTGCTCTCCAAGTTCAACTACGTGGTGGCCCACGTGGCCCTGCCCGAGGGCAAGGAAATGTTTGTGGACGCCACCGAGGCCCTGGTGCCCTGCGGCATGTTGCCCCCCCGCTGCCTCAGCGGCACGGGCCGCCTGATTATGCCCAAGGCCCACGAGTCGCGCTGGATAAACCTGAACCCCTCCCAGCGCATTCTGCAGTACCGTCAGGTTCAGCTGACCATGGACGAGCGGGGCGGCTACACCGGTAAGATTCACCAGGAGCACAGCGGCTACGCGGCCCTGTCGAGCCGCGAAAAGCTGCAGAAAAGCGGCGAGAAGAAGTATATGGAGGAAGTAGCCAGCAGCCACGAAGGCTGGACGATTCCCAAGTTCGCCTTCAAGGAGCGTGAAGTGCTGACTAAGCCCCTGGCTGTTGACTACGAGTTTGTCGTGGCTGGCTCGGATGCCCCCGTCAGCACGATTTACATGAACCCGATGCGCCAGTTTTCGGAGGAAAAGAATCCGTTTCATCACGAAACCCGGCGTTTCCCGGTCGACTTTGGCGCCCAGGTCGATGAAACCGTGATGATGACCATTACGCTGCCCGCCGGCTACCAGGCCGAGGAGCTGCCCAAGCCGGCCGTGGTGGAGCTGCCCGACAACGGTGGCCGCTTCACTTACACCGTGCAGGATACCGGCCAGGGCACCGTGCAGATTGCCAGCCGCATGAGCCTGCGCAAGCCCATGTACTCGGCCGAGGAATACGGCTTTCTGCGCGAGTTCTACAGCCGCATGCTGGCCAAGCAGGCCGAGCAGATCGTTATCAAGAAGAAATCATGAGGCGCCTGTTCTTGCCTACGCTGGTCGTAGCCTTATTACAGACCGGGCCGATTTCCCAGGCGGTGGGCGGCGCGGTACCGAAATATCCGGTGGATGCGCTGCCGGCGGCCCTGCGCGAAAACGCCCACGCCGTGGTGCGCAACGAGGAGGAGACGTTCACGGTCAAGTCGGCGGCCCGGACGGTGGCAACCATGCGCCGGGCCGTGACGATACTGGACGAGGCCGGCGCCGACTATGCCACCGAGCTGGTGTACTACGACCAGCTAAACACCGTGAGCTACCTGCGGGGCACGGTATACAACCCCGCCGGGCTGGTCGTGCGCCAATTGCGCGCCGCTGACATCCGCGACTACAGCCTCTCCGACGGCATCAGCCTAGCCAACGACGGGCGGGGCCGCGCCGCCGATTTGCGCCAGCCTACCTACCCCTACACGGTCGAGTTTGAGTACGAGGTAGTCTCCAACAACCCGCTTTTTTACTCGACGTGGCACCCGCAGCCCCGGGAGCAGCTGGCCGTGGAGAGTTCTTCGTTTCGGGTCATTACGCCCGTTGATATGCCCCTGCGCTACCAGGAGCAGCGCCTGCCGGAAGGCTCGGCCGTGGTGCATACCCAGGAGGGGCTCACGCACGTCTACCAGTGGCAGGTGCACGATTTGCCGGCTCTGGAAGAAGAAAATGACGCTCCGCCCATTACTGAGCAAACCCCGGCCGTACTCACGGCGCCTACCGCGTTTGAAGTGCAGGGCCACCGGGGCACGCTTACGTCCTGGCAAACGCTGGGCCAGTGGACCTACGATCTGAACGCCGGCCGCGACGAGCTGCCCCCGGCCATAAAAGCGCGCATCGTAGCTCTGGTGCAGGGCGAAACCGACGAGCGGGCCCGCATCCGCAAGGTGTACGAGTTTCTGCAGGCCAACACGCGCTACATCTCCATTCAGTTGGGCATCGGGGGCTGGCAAACCTTCCCGGCCTCGTCGGTGGCGGCCAATGGCTACGGCGACTGCAAAGCCCTGACCAACTACTGCAAGGCCCTGCTGCAGGCTGCCGACGTGACGGCCTACTGTGCCCTGGTGCGCGCCGACGAACCCGACATCCGCACGCAATTCCCTAGCAGCCAGTTCAACCACGTGATACTGTGCGTGCCGCTGGCTAAATCGGCTAAGCCCGATACCGTGTGGCTGGAGTGCACGAGCCAGACGACGGCCTTTAACTACATGGGCGGCTTCACCGGCAACCGCCACGCGCTGCTGCTCACCCCGGCCGGGGGCAAGCTCATTCGCACCCCGCGCTACGGGGTGGCCGAAAACCGGCGGGAGCGGCGTGCCGACGTGTATGTAGACGCTCAGGGCAACGCCACGGCCACCATCCGGACGCTACGCACGGGCCTGGAGCAGGACGACTTCAGCATGCTGTTTCACAACCTGGCCCCGGCCGAGCAGAAGAAACGAGTAGCCGACGTGCTGCCGTTTGCCAACTTCAACATCACCAAGTTTGCCCTGGTACCCGGCACCTCGGCCACCGTGCCGTCGATGGTGGAAAACCTGGGTCTGACGCTGCCCAACTTCGCCCCGCCGAGCGGCAAGCGGGTGTTTATGTCAGCTAACCTGCTCAGCCGCTGGTCGTCGCTGCCGGCAGCGGTGGGCGAACGGCGCGCCGACATCTGGCTCGACAACGCCTTTGCCTACTCCGATACCATCCGGATTCACGTGCCGGCCGGCCTGAAGCCCGAAAGTCTCCCCACGCCGGTGAAGCTGACTACCGCGTTCGGCTCCTACTCCAGCCAGATTCAGACGCTGCCCGACGGCACCCTGCAGTACGTGCGCCAGCTGCGCATGCCCGTCACGCGCTTTGCCCGCACCGAATACTCTGGCTACGTGGAGTTTCGCCGCAAAATAAGCGCCGCCGACAAGGCCCAGGTGGTTTTTGTCAAGACCGATTCCTGAGCCAGTATTTCCGCTTCGCAAGCCCGGCCGTCTCTTTGAGCAGCCGGGCTTGTTGTTTTTCGGGTGAATAGCCAGCGAGACGCAACCTTCGGGCCTTATTTCCCGACTTGTTTCAGAGTAGTAGCGGCCGGGGCCGCGCCGCTCTTTTCAGGCTGGCGTCCGGGCACAGCGTTTCAGGTCAGTTGGCTTTATCCTCGGGTCTTGTTTGCTTCGCCCTTCTATCATATGCGCCTCACGCTTCTGCCGCTGTACGCCGCCACTGTTGTAGCCGGCAGCTTTGCCCTGGCACGGGCGCAGGCGCAGCCACCAAAAAAACCCGCGCTGCCCAGCTTCTGGCAGCCGGTAGCCGCATCTCAGGCCAAGCGCCTGGGCCAGCCCCGGCTGCGGCCCACGGCCTACCGGGTTTTCCGGCTCGATCTGCCGGGCCTGCAAAAGGTATTGGCAACAGCGACGGAGGCCCAAACCGGGCCCTGGGTGCTGCTGCCCCTGCCCGACGGCACGCTGGAAGCCTACCAGATGCGTACGACCGGCATCATGGCCCCCGAGCTGGCCGCGCGCTACCCCAATCTGCGCACCTACGCCGGGCAGCAAACCGCCAACCCCGCCAACGGCGCACGCCTGGAAATAACCCCGACCGGTGTGCGGGCCATGCTGATTCGCAACGGCCGCACTTTGTTTATCGAGCCCTACCGCCCCGGCGACACCCGGCATTACCTCTGTTTCGACAAGGCCAACCTGCCCGCCGGCAGCAAACAAGGCTTTGAGGCGGGCCGCTAGAACCGGGGCGGCGCTTTCCTCGACGGCAAAACCGGCGAAATGCCCGCTGGGTCGCCGGTGAAAATTAGTATCTTAGGCCCTCTTAACTACCTCCTGACTTTCTTTCATTTTTCCTGATTCTGTTTATGACTCCAACCTTTACGAACTCGTGGCGCACGTGGCGGCCGGCCCTTCTGGGCGGTTTGCTGCTGGCGGCGGTGGGCGCCCCGCACCAGGCGGCTGCTCAGCGTGTCCTCTGGGCCGACGATAGCCAAGTACCCGCCGCCGCCCGGCAAACCACTGCCGCCCTGCGGCAATACCGGCCGGTTTCCTTCCAGATGACCGCCGTGCGCGACGTGCTCCAGAAAGCACCCGCCGCCAAAGGCGCCGGGGCTAAGGGCTCACCCACGGTGCTGTCGTTGCCCATGCCTGATGGCAGCTCCCAGCGTTTCCGTGTGGCGGAAGTGCCCGTGATGCACCCGGCCCTGGCGGCCAAATATCCCTCCATCAAAACCTACGAAGCCCAGGGCATCGATGATCCGGCGGCCATCGCGCGCCTGGACCTCACGCCGGCCGGCTTCCACGCCCTGATTCTGGGCAGCAACGGTCGGATGGTCTACATCGACCCCGCCGCCAAAGGCAATACGGAGAACTACCTGGTGTTCAACCGGCAGGCCATGAACCTGGCGTCGAACTTCATTTGCCAGACCACCGACGAGCAGAAAGCAGTGGGCCTGACGGAACCTACGGTGTTTCAGCGGCAGCCCAACGGCACCCAGCTGCGCACCTACCGTTTGGCGATGTCGTGCTCGGCCGAGTATACGGCCCGGCAAGGCGGCACCAAGGAAAGTGCGTTGGCCGCCATCGTCACGTCGGTGAACCGCGTGAGCGGCGTGTATGAGAAGGAGCTGGCCGTTCGTCTGGTGCTCATCGCCAATACGGACCAGCTGATTTACCTGGACCCCACCACCGACCCCTTCGATAACACGAGTGCCTCGGCCATGCTGAACCAGAACCAGCGGACCGTTTCCACCATTATCGGGGAAGCCAACTATGACATCGGGCACGCCTTCAGCACTACCAATGGTGGGGTAGCCCAGAAGCCTTCGGTGTGTCTGCCGACCAACGCCAGCTTCAGCCAGGGCAAGGCCCGCGGCGTAACCGGCCTACCGAACCCAGTGGGCGACGCCTTCGACATCGACTTCGTAGCCCACGAAATCGGCCACCAGTTCGGTGCCGATCATACCTTCAACAGCAATACCGGCAACTGCGCAGGCAACAACCTCTCGGCCGTATCGGCCTATGAGCCCGGCAGCGGCACGAGCATTATGGCCTACGCCGGTATTTGCGGCGTCCAGGACTTGGCCGATAACAGCCTGCCCTATTTCCACTCGCGCAGCTTCGACCAGATTGTAAACCACATCACGGGTGCCGGCAACTGCGGCGTGGTGACGGCCACCAACAACCTGCCCCCGGTGGTCAACGCTGGTACGAACTACCGCATTCCGGTACGCACGCCCTTCACGCTCACTGGCGCGGCCACCGACCCCAACAGCGACCCACTGACCTACTCGTGGGAGCAGTACAACCTGGGCCCTACCGGCGACCCGGCTATTCCGGTCGGCGACGCCCCGATTTTCCGGTTTTTCGCCCCGACGCCCTCGCCCTCGCGCACCTTCCCCAAGATCTACAACCTGATTACCAACACCGACACGATTGGTGAAGTCCTGCCTACCTACGGTCGGCGGCTGATTTTCCGCCTCGTGGCCCGCGACAACCGCGTGGGCGGTGGTGGCGTCGACTACGACTCGATGAACGTGGTAGTGGTGCCGACGGCCGGCCCCTTCCTGGTAACCTTCCCCAACGCGGCCCTTTCGACCCCGCTGCGCTGGCTGGCGGGCACGCCCCAGCAGGTAACCTGGGACGTAGCCAACACCACGGCAGCTCCTATCAGCGCAGCCAACGTGGACATTATGCTGTCCACCGACGGTGGCCGCACTTTCCCCACGGTATTGCTGGCTAACACGCCCAACGACGGCAAGCAGCAGATAACGGTGCCCGCCAACGTGGGCAACACCGCGGCGGCCCGCATCAAAGTGCAGGCTTCGGGCAATATCTTCTTCGATATCTCGAATAGCGACTTCGCCATTCAGGCTCCCACGGCTCCGACCTTCTTCCTGACGCCGACCACGGCTTCGGGTGATGCTCCCGCCATCTGCCCCGGCACCTCCACCACCCTGAGCGTGGCCGTAGGCCAGCTCCAGGGCTTCACGGGCGCCGTGGCGCTGTCGGCAGCCAACCTGCCCGCGGGCATGACGGTTAGCTACACCAACACCAGCGTAAACGCTGGCGGCTCGACGCAGGCTACCATTTCGACGACGGCGGCTACTCCCTCGGGCACCTACCTGATTAACCTGGTGGGTACCAGCGGCAGCCTCACCCAGCAGCAGCAGTTCCTGGTTACGGTCAGCCCGCTGGCTTCGCAGACGGCCAATACCATTACACCCGCGGCCACGAGCAAGTCGACCCTGCGGCCCCGCTTTACCTGGACGGCCGTGCCCAACGCTACCGGCTACGAAATCGAGGTAGCGACCAACGCAGCCTTCACTAACCCGGTTTTGCCCCTGACCGCCGTAGCGGGCTCGACCACGAGCTACACGCCCAGCATTTCGCTGCAGCCCAACACCACCTATTTCTGGCGCGTACGCGGCACCAGCCCCTGCGGCACGGCGCCTTTCTCGGCGGCCACGCAGTTCCAGACCGGGGTTGCCGTCTGCCAGACGATAGCCTCGACCCAGGTGCCCCGCGCCATTCCGGCCGGCGCCACCCGCACCGTGACTTCCAGCCTGTTCGTGACGACGTCGGAAATTGTATCGGACATCAAAATCCGGAACCTGTCGTTGACGCACCCGAATACGGGCGAGCTGACGCTGACGCTGACCAACCCACAGGGCCGCTCGGTGGTACTGGTAGCCAATGCCTGCCCCGGCACGGCCGATATTCTGCTGAACTTCGATGATGCGGCCACTGCCGCTATCAGCTGCCCGCTGAGCACCGGGGCTACGGTGCGCCCCGTAGGCCGCCTGGCAGATTTGCTCAATGAGTCGGCCAAAGGAGTAACCGGAGAATGGAAGCTGACGATTGACGATAACAACGCGTCCAACGGTGGCACCCTACGCTCGTGGAGCCTGGAGCTGTGCACCCTGGGTGCTGTGCCCCCCGCTCCTTTCTCCCTGCAGACGCTGTATAACACGTTCAGCAACGGCACCGGCAAAGTAGACGTGCTATGGGCAGCCGATGCATCGTCGAATGCTACTTCCTACGAAGTGGAGCGCTCTTTCCAGACCAACACCAACTTCCAGCGCATCGCGACGGTAGCCGCCCCCAACACGTATTACGAAGACCAGGTGGCCGTGAATGGCCGCTACTTCTACCGCGTGCGCTCGGTTAACACAGTTGGCGCTTCCGACTACACCAACGAGTCCAACGTACTGGGCAACAAGAGCACCACGCAGCTGAAAGGCATCCAGGTGTATCCGAACCCTAGCTCGGGCATCTTCAAGGTGAACGTGGACAACGCCCAGCGCGGCACCATGACGCTGCGCGTAACCGACGCCATGGGCCGCACGGTAGCCACCCACACCCTGACCAAGGGCGCGGCGCTGCTACAGTACGACCTGGATCTGAGCAAGCTCAGCACCGGCATCTATCAGCTGCACATCGATATGCCCGAGGGTACGTCGGTTCAGCGCCTGATGAAGCAGTAGTCCGCACCGTCTGAAGCCTGAAAAGGGCGGCTCCTCAATGAGGAGCCGCCCTTTTTGTTGTTTACCGTAGCTTGAAAAACGGTTAAAGAACTTTTAAAACCGGTAGCGGGCCTGCACTTTCACCTCCGAGCGACGCGGGCCCTGTACTTCTTCCAGCCCCGAGCCCACGGTGTTCTGGTGACGGTAGTGAGTTTCGGCGTAGCGCAGCCACAGGGTCAGGTGCTTGGTGCATTTCACCTCGGCAATGGCGTAGGCCCGGGTGCCCTGCCCGCTCAGGGCCGGCACCGAAAAGGCGTAGAGCACGTCCTGCTCAAACACGTACTGGCGGGTATCGAAGTCGTCGGTATCGAAGAGGGCGTAGCGGCCACTGAGCTGCAGGTGGCGCCCGATTTTGACGGAAGCGTCCTGGGCCAGCACGTAGCCCGTGCTGCGGGGGCCGTCATCTTCGCTGTAATGTGTGCCCTGCAGGCGGGTGCGCAAACTGAGAATGAGCGTGGGGCTGGTGTCGTAGAACAGCAGCAGGCTGCGCCGCTGCGTGGGTGCCGTCTGGGGCAGGTTGCTCGGGCTGGCAATGTCGTATTCTTTGTCGCGCGTGCGAATCTGGGCGTAGAGCAGGCTGGTTTTGGAGGGCGAGTAAGCCACGCGCAGCAGCCAGTCGCGCCCCTGGGTGGGCGTGCCGGCCTGGAACTTGAGCCACGGAAAGCTGAACTGGTCGTAATAGGCCGACACCTCCCAGCGCGACACGGGCCGCACTTTCAGCCCCACGTACAAACCCTTTTCGTTAATGTTGCGCGTGTTTTCGCTCAGGGCATTGCCATAAAACGTGTGAAAGTCGCGGGCGTAGTTGCGGTAGAGCAACGACACGTCCACGTTGGGCGCCAGGCTGGCCAGCATGCCATTTACGGTGCCGATGCCGCCGCTGCTGGAGCGGGCCGTTTCGCCAAACAGCATGATGTTGCGAATCACGTAGCTGTAGTGCGCGCCCACGGCCAGATTCTGCCGCCCCCGAAACTCGAAAGCGTTGTAAAGCTCCGGCCGCCGCTGCAGGGGCTTGTCGAAGTACGTGTTGACGGCCGTGAGGCCGGCGTTGAAGTTGCCGCTGCGGCTGGTGTAGCTCAGATTTCCGCCCCCGATGGTTTCGCGCAGGGCCTGGCGGTTGGCCAGCTCGTTGGCCGTGCGGTGAAAGCCCGTTATCAGAAAGCCCGACGAAAACTCGTCGAACTCGGCCAGAGAATCGGCGGCCGTCTGCACGTTGGCATCCACGCGCTTGCGCGACACGAAAGCCGTGGCCCGCAACGTAGCGGTGAGGTTGAACGTGGCCGCCGCGCCCCGAAAAAACGTGCTTTCCAGCACCGACGAATAAGGTCGCACCCCCAGACTACTGCGCCGGATGGTGGTAATGGTTTCAGCTCCCTTGCCCACCTGCAGGCCCGAGGAAAGCAGCAGGCCCTGCCCGAACTGCAGCTGATAGTCACCCAAGGCCAGGGTTTTGAGGCGGCCCCGCTCCTGCAGCACAAAGTGGCCGGAGTAAAAGTCGGCGCCGTAGCGGCGCGTACCCGGACTCCAGACCAGCGGCTCACCGGCGTCTTTTTCGGCCGTAATGCCCAGGCTGAAGTCGCGCTGGTGGCTGACGCGGTAGCGCACAAGCAGCTTATCGGGGGAGCCCAGGTAGCGGCTGGCGGGTCGGCCGGTGCTGGTAGTATCGGGGGCGGCGTAGCCCTGGCGGTCCTGCAGCACCCGCTCGTAGCGCACAAACAGGGCATTGTTTTCTTCCTGGGCAATACGTTTCCAGAGGGGCCCGCGGGCGGCGTTGCCGGTGCTGCTTTGCACCGAAATAAAAGGCGACACCCGGTAGATAGTGCGCAGATCGAAGCCTTCCACGCTTTGCAGCTCATAGAGGCTGATGAGGTTGCCCTGGGTTTGGCGGTGCTCGAGCAGCCCCGAAATCTGGGTTTCGGAGAGCAACAGCAGGGCCCGCAGCTCCTCGCGGGTGGCCGTGTTCAGGTTCAGCGGCGTTTGGTAATAGAGCAGCAGGGTTTCGTAGAGGTCCTCATACGGCACCTGGTCACTCTGAATTTCGGCAAACAGCTCTTGCACCAGCCGGTCGAGGTCGGCGGACGGGCGCACGTATTCCTGGGCCAGGGCCGGACGAGCGGCCAGCAGCGCCGCCAGCACGACGAGTGAAAGGAAGGGCCGTTTCATTTCGCGGCGCGGTTTAGCTGCAGGCCGATGGCCAGGTGCTGGCTCAGCCCCAGGGCCATGTGCCAAGCGGCGGCGTAGTCGATGCGGAACTGCCCAGCCCGCAGGCCCACGCCCCCGGTGGTCTGGCGGCTGAGCGTGGAAAAGCCCGCGCGCACGGCCAACGCCTCAATCACCTGGTACTCAACCCCGGCCTTGAAGTCGGCGGCCTGGTCCACGTCCTTCTCGGTTTCCGCGTTCAGCATCACCTTATCGGTGGGCCGGAATGAGAGGCCGGCCTTCAGCACGGTGGGCACCCGCTCCTGCTCATATTCGGCCAGCCGGGCTTGGTTCAGGTTGTAGAGGTAGGCCCCAAAAATCAGCCGGTTGGGCACCACTTCGGCCTGCCCGCCAAGCGACACGGCCACGGCCCGTTTGCTGCCCAGCCCCTCAATGCTGACCTGGAGCACGTCGAGGCGGGCGCCCACGCTTACCAGGCTGCCCCGGTAGCCGTAGCCGGCCCCGATGCGCTGCTCGGAGTAGAGCTTGTCGCCGAAGCGCTGGGCCTCGAAGCCTACCACGCCGCGCGTAGCCTTGCCGTTGGTAGTGGCGCCAACAGGCAGCGCGGCGGCCAGCACGGCCGTATTCAGGGCGCGGCTCAGGTAGCGGTTTTCGGCGTAGAAGCCCACTGCCGGGCTGGTTACCTGCCCCAGGCCCGCCACGTTGTTGCCGACAGACCATACGTCGGATAGCGTAACGGAAGCATTGCCCAGCGCGGCCGCCCGCGCCCCGCGGATACCGGGGCCGTTGCCCTGGGCTACGGCCAGGGAAGAAATCAACAGGAAGACACTCAGTGAAAAGTAGATTTTTGGCATAGGCTGGCGCCGCGGGTTGGAAGACGTTTTTCCGCTCCCTAAGTACCCGAATGTTCCGGAAAAATGAGCCATGCCGGTCCGGCTATTTTCGGGCGGGCAGCAAAAAGGCCCCGGCGCACGATGCACCGGGGCCTTGTGGGCATTAAGAAACGACCAACGAGCTTACATGCCCGCTTCCGCCGCTTCTTTTTCCTTGCCTTTTTTCTTTTTCACCTTGACTTTGCGGCTGTCCTCGTCCGCCTTCACCTTCAGCTTGTCCGCGTCGCCGAGCTGGTTGAGCAGGGCGCTGCCGTTGGCCTGGGGGGCCACGCCGGGGTTCGGACCATTGTTGACCAGGGTCATTTCATCCACGATGGCCTTGCCGCCGCCGAGCTTCTCCACGCACCAGAGCACATAGCGAATATCCACGTTGATGCAACGCTTCAGGTCTTTGTCGTAGGCCAGGTCGCCGGTCATGGCTTCCCAGTTGCCGTCGAAGGCAATGCCGACCAGCTCGCCGCGGCCGTTGATGACGGGAGAGCCGGAATTGCCGCCGGTAATGTCGTTGTCGGTGGTGAAGGCCACGTGCAGGGTGCCGTCCTTGTCGGCGAAGCGGCCGTAGTCCTTGGCCCGCAGCAGCTCACTCTCCTTTTTAGGCACCACGAACTCGGGGTTGGTATTGTCTTCCTTGTCCAGAATGCCCTGGGCGGTGGTGTAGAACTTGTAGTCTACCGCGTCGCGGGGCGAATAGTCGCGCACCGAGCCGTAGCTCAGGCGCAGCGTCGAGTTGGCGTCGGGCGAATACACTTTGTCGGTGTTCTTGGCGCGCAGCGCGGCTACGTAGGCGCGGTTGGCGCGGGCCAGCGTGGCCTGGTAGCCCTGCACTCTGGGCAGAATATTCTGGCTGTAGTTGCGCTGCACCGAGTTCCAGGTTTTGAAGCCCGGGTCGTTTTCCAGCTTAGCCAAGGTGGGCGCGGCTAGGAAAGCCTCCGTCTTTGCTTTCGACGCCAGGAAGGAGTTGGCAAACACGTAGTCGGCGTACTTCTGCATCGAGCCGCCGTACTGCTTGCTGACCGTCTGGAACACGTCGGGCTGCTGGGCTTTGGGCACGTCGGCAGAATACATTTGCATCAGGGCCGCAAATACCTTTTTGTCGGTCGGGGCATTGTAGTCCTTGAAGTGCTCTTCCACCGAACCGCGCAGCGCGGCTACCGCTTGCTGAATGGCGGCCTTATCGGCTTTGGGGTCTTTGAGCAGGGCGTAGAGCGGGGCCATGCGGCCGGCAAAGGCCACAATTTCGGTGCCGTTGGCCGCTTCACTCACGTACACGACGCTCAGGTTGTAGTCGCGCAGGCCGGCGTAGGCCTGGTTGATGTCGTTCAGGGCCGAGCCGTAGCTTTGCCCGCGCGAGGCGTCGGCCGCAATCCACTGCATCAGGGAGGCTTCCTCGGCCTTTTTCTGGTCTACGGTTTTCAGGCGCTTCATACCCTCGTTCTGGCCGATAAAGTACTTCCAGTAGTTGGCAATACTGGCGTATTTCGAGGCGTATTTCAGGCGAATAGCCGGGCTGGCATCGGAGTCTTCCTTCCAGATTTTGAGGCGGGTGTCGCGCAGCTTGATGCGGGCCGGGTTGGTTTGGTCGAGGGTCAGCTGCAGGCCGGCGGCAGGCAGAAACCGCTGCGTGCGGCCCGGAAACCCGAACACCATGGCAAAGTCACCTTCGTTCACACCCTGCAGGCTCACGGGCAGGTGCTTTTTGGGCACGTAGGGCACGTTGTCGGCCTGGGGGCCGGCGGTGGGCTTGTTGTTTTTGTCGGCATACACCCGGAACATCGAGAAGTCGCCGGTGTGGCGGGGCCACATCCAGTTGTCGGTGTCGCCGCCAAACTTGCCAATGGCTTCCGGCGGGGCCCCTACCAGGCGCACGTCGCCGAAGCGCTGGTAGACGAACATGTAGTACTCGTTGCCGGCGAAAAAGTCGCGCACGTAGGCCACGTACTGGCCGTTTTCCTTGGCCGCGTTGGCTAGTTCGGTCTGGCGCTGCTGAATTAGGACGCTGCGCTCCACTTCCGACGTCTGAGGGGTAATGCCGTCTAGCACCTTGCCCGTCACGTCTTCCATGCGCACCAGAATATCCACGAACAAACCCGGATTGGTTTTTTCCTCACCCTTGTTAGCGGCGAAAAAACCTTTTTCCAGGATGTTGTTTTCCGGGGTGCTGTGGCTTTGAATGGCGTCGTAGCCGCAGTGGTGGTTGGTCAGCATCAGGCCCTGGCTGCTCACAAACTCGCCGGTGCAAAAGCCGCCGAGCTGCACAATGGCATCTTTCAGGCTGGCATTGTTGACGTCGTAAATTTCTTCGGCCGTGAGCTTGAGGCCTTTTTTCTGCATGTCGGCGTGGTTCAGACGCTTCACAAACAGCGGCAGCCACATACCTTCGTCGGCGCGGGCGGCGGCGGGCACCAGCAGAGCCAGCAGCAACAGCTTGGCCCAGAGTTTAGTACGCATAGGTGGGGAATGGAGTGGGGAATTGGAGAAAGGCACCCCGGCAACCAGGCCGGCGTTTGTCAGGTCAAACTTACAAAAAGCCTTTCCGGTTCTTCTCCTGCCCTTCCCGCCAACTCGTCCTCCCACCTTGCTTTTCCAGCCTTCCGTATGTCCTACCTGTTTCGCCAGCTGCTTCTGGGCCTGATCTGGGTGTACCGCCACCTGATTTCGCCGCTTACGCCACCCAGCTGCCGCTACCAGCCTACCTGCTCGGCCTACGCGGCCCAGGCCGTGCAGAAACACGGACCGTGGCGGGGCGGCTGGCTGGCCCTGCGCCGCATCGGCCGCTGCCACCCCTGGGGCGGCCACGGCTACGACCCTGTACCTTAACCGCTGCCGCTCCCGTATAGCCTATTTCCTTTCAGTGCCTTTGCCCGTGCGGCAAAGGCTTTTTTTCAGCTTTAGCTTTGCTTTGTATGCGCGTTATTTTGCTCAGTACCACCCTGGCTGCCTGTCTGTTTGCCACTAGCTGCTCCGAAGCCCAGAGCGACGAGAAAAAAGGCAAAGGCGGCAAGAAGAAGGACAAACAGGAAAGCCTGGAAAACAGCCTGATTGACGGCGCCGTGCCCGGGTTACGACGTGTAGGCTCCCTGAACGGGGGCGTGCCGGAAAGCTCGGGCCTGGCCCGCGCTGAAACGGCCGGGACCTTCTACACCCACGCCGACGCGGGCAATGAGCCGGTACTCTACAAAATCGACATGACGGGCCGCCTGCTGAGCAAAGCAACGCTGCCGTTTTCCAACGTGGACTGGGAAAGCCTGGCCCAGGATGATAAGGGCAACCTGTTTGTGGTGGATGCGGGTAATAACGACAACAGCCGCCGCGACCTGGTGGTGTACCGCCTGAACCCCAACTCCCAGGACCTGAGCAAAACGGCCTTCACCTACGCCGACCAGAAAGCCTTTCCACCGAGCAAGAAGGAGCGCAACTTCGACTGTGAAGCGTCGCTCTGGCACGCGGGCAAGGTATACCTGTTCACCAAAGACCGGGGCGCGGGCCAAACCAGTAAGGTCTATACCCTCTCCGACCAGCCCGGCACCCAGAAGGCTCAGCTGCTGACCCGCATCAGCATTACCGGCGAAGTAACCGGCGCCGACGTTAGCTCCGATGGCCGCCGTATTGCCTTGCTGGCCCGCGAGGAGCTGTTTCTGCTGGAAGGCAGCAGCTTCGAGGCCGCCCTGAAGGCGACGCCCCGCCGCATTGCGCTGAAAGGAGCCGGCCAGACGGAAGGCATCGTGTTCCACAAAGACGATAACAACACGCTGTTCATCAGCACAGAGGAAGGAAACATCTACGAATACAAGCTTCAGTAGCACCCCGTCACCAAGCAAAAAGGCCCGATTCAGTAGCTGAATCGGGCCTTTTTGCGTTACCGGAGCTTTGCTACCGGTTTGTTGTTTTCCTCTTCCGGCTCCAGGTCGCGGGGGGCGTAGCCGTAAGGGTTGTTCGGATTTTTGCCGGCCCGCAGCAGCACCCAGACACCAGCCAGAATCAGCGGAATGCTTAGAAGCTGGCCCATGTTCAGCGGCAGCTTGTCTTCAAACGACACTTGGTTTTCTTTCAGGAACTCGCCCAGGAAGCGCTGGGTGAATAGCAGCACCACAAACAGGCCGAACAGCAAGCCGCGCGGCGTATGGTCTTTGGTGCGGTTCCACATGGAGTAGAGCAAAGCCAGCAGCACGAAGCAGAACAGGGCCTCGTAGATCTGGGTGGGGTGGCGCGGCACGGCCATCGGCGCGTCGGGCGCGACGGGGGTACCTTTGGCCAGCAACCGGTACGTAGGGCTGCCATCGGCGCTGGTGGCAGGCACGGCGGCTACCTGCACCGCGCCAGCAGGCAAGGGCCGGGTTACGGGCTTAAGGTGTTCAGCATCGTGCACAAACACGAAGGCCCAAGGTTTATCGGTGGGCTCACCCACAATCTCGGAGTTCATCAGATTGCCCAGCCGAATCATGGCCCCGCCCAGGGCTACTACGATTACAATCCGGTCGAGCACCCAGAGGTAATCGAACTTATTGTTGCGAGCAAACAGCCAGCAGGCCAGCAAAATACCAATGGTGGCGCCGTGGCTGGCCAAGCCGCCCTCCCAGATTTTGAAAATCTTCAGGAAGTTTTCCGGCGTGAGATAATACTCGGGGTCATAAAATAAGCAGTGGCCTAACCGGGCACCCACCACCGTGCCCACCAGCATGTAGATGGTAATCACATCGACCCAACGCGGCGACACCCGCTCCGACTTGTAGATGTGCGAGAGAATGAACGTGCCAAACACGAAGCCCGACATGAACAGCAGCCCGTACCAGCGCAGCGTCAGCGGGCCAATTTCGGCAATGATGGGCGACACGTCCCAGGTGATAAAGGCAAGCAGGCTCATAAACGAAAGAAGGGGTTAGGGCCCGAAAGTACGGAATGCTGCCTGAATGCCGCACTTAGGCGGCCAAGCCGCTACAGGTTGTTGAGCTCGTGAGTAAAGCCGCCGCTCAAAATCGGGAAGCGCAGCCACGAGCGGGGGTCCACGTTGTAGTCGTCGAGGTGGAAGGCCGGGGCAAACCGCTCCCGCTTCCACTGGTTGCGCGACCAGAGTGAGTAGAAGCGCTTCACGTAGGTTTTGAGCTGCTCGGAGTCGATATCCTTTTCTTCCTGCACCAGCGTGGCCAGCACCTGCCGCGGGCTCAGGCGGTTGTAGAAGGCCAGCCGCTCGATGCGGTTGAGCAAAATGTAGGGCATCAAGTCCCGCTCGTCGGTCTGCTTGTCTTCCAGGGGCCGCAGCTCGGCGGTGGGCTGCAGGGCATTCACGTAGCGCAGACCGGGGTAGTTTAGCTCGGTTTCGGCCCAGCGCAGCCACTTCTTCACGAAGTCCTTATCCACGCCGCCGATGGGCGAAATGCTGCCGGCCGTGTCGCCGTCCATGGTGCAGTAGCCCACCGAGGCCTCCGAGCGGTTGGAAGTCGTGATGAGCAGGGCATTCTGTACGTTGGCCAGCAGCCAGATGGCCGGGGCCCGCACCCGCGCCTGAATGTTTTGCAGGGCCAGGTCATCGGTCTTCCAGCTCAGCTCCCGGCCCAGGGCGTGCTCAACCTTACCTACGTAGCCGGTTACTTCCTCGTCAATGCCCCAGTTGTAAAATACCGCTCCGATGGAATCGGCCAGCTCTTTGGCCGAGTTGTAGGTGTCGTCGGAAGAGTTGACCGTGCCCTGGTAGGCGCAGGTAAGCAGGTGCCCCGTTATTTCCCGCTGCTGACGCTGCTGCTCGGCGTCGGGCAGCGTCAGGGAAGCCTCTTTGGGGCCGGCGGCGGCCTGGTCGACCGACGCGGTGGCGGGCCCGGCAATGCGGGTAATATCCTCGGCCGGGAAGCAGCCCGAACGGCGCATAAACTCCGCCGTCCCGATTTCCTGCGTGCCCAGCCGCACCATTTCGGCCACGGCTACGGCGCACATGCACGAGTCGGCCCCGCCGCTCAGGCTCAGCACGAAGCCGCGGGTGCGGGCCTTGCACATGTAGTCGAATAGGGCTAAGCTCAGGGCTTGGTTCAACTCCCGATATTCATCCGGGACGGGCAACGGAGCTATGGCTTCGGCGTGCTCCAGAGGCGTCGTGAAATCCACGTCTACGCACTCCATATCTACTTCCTTGAAGCTCAGCAGCTGGTTGCGGTGCAATAAATGGCCGTTGCGGGCCACCAGAATCTCGCCGTCGTAAACGATGCGGCCGGCCTCGTTGCCCAGCAGGTTGGCATACAGGTAGGTGCAATCGAAGTTGCGCGAGGCGTTCAGCACCAGGTTGTAGCGCACGTCGGTTTTGCTCATGGCAAAGTGGCTGGCCGACGGATTCACAATCAAATCCACGCGGCCTTTCAGCCGGGCCGCAGGCCGTTCATCGTCGGGCCGCCACGCATCCTCGCAGATTTCAAAGCCGAACCGCACGCCCTTGTGCTCAAACACCAAGTCGCCGATGGGCCACTGCTGGCCTTCCCAGGCTACGGTGCCGGTTTCGCCGGCCCGCCAGGAGTTGAAAAAGCGGGGCTCGTAGTGTACCCCGTCGTTGGCCAGAAACTGCTTGGCCGCAAAGCCCAGGATTTCGCCGTCGCGCAGCACTGCCGCCGTGTTGTAGGTGCGCCCATCCAGCCGTACGGGCAGGCCCACACACACCACTATGCCGTGGGTCCAGGGCCGGATCTGTTGCAGATAGGTCAGCGCCTCAGCCGAGAGCCAATCGCTCAGAAATAAGTCTTCGCAGCCGTAGCCGGTCAGGCACAGCTCGGGCAGGCACAGCAGCTCTACGCCCGCGGCTTTGGCCTGATCCAGCGCCTCTTTAATGGTGCGCAGGTTGTGTTGCCAGTCAAAAGGAATCTGGTTGAGGGCGGCGCCGGCTAGTCTCATAAGTTCAAAGGATAATATTGATACTGCAAAACAACTCCATTTACCTTGATTGGGTTGCCAAACCGCTGCGCCCTCTGCGAAAACACGGCGTCCTCTGCGGGCTAAGTCGTTGGTACGAAGTTAGCCCGCAGAGGACGCAGAAGATACGCGGAAGCTGCAGTGTGTTTTATACGCCCAGCGCCGCCAGGGCCCGTTCGGCGGCCAGCTGCTCGGCCTGTTTCTTACTCAGACCCATGCCCGTCGCCACCGGCTCGTCGTCCAGCATCACCGTGGCCGAGAATTCCATGACGCCGCCCGAGCGGGGCTGGCCGCTCAGGTCGTAGCGAATGGTTTTGCCCTGCCGCTGCGCCCATTCAATGAGTTTGCTCTTAAAGTTGGCCGTCGTTTCAATCAGGGATTTAACGTCGACAAACGGCTTAATCAAACGACTCAGCACGAATTTGCGGGCCGCTTTGTAGCCCTGATCCAGGTAAATGGCCCCCACCAGAGCTTCCAAGGCGTTGCCGTTCACGGAGCGCGAACGGGCCGCGCGGCCCTGGGCCGGGTCGAGCTGCACGAGCTTATCCAGCCCGATCTTCAGGGCCAGCCCGTTCAGGCTTTCCCGATTCACGATGCGCGACCGAAGCTCGGTCAGGAAGCCTTCCTGCTCGTACGGAAACTTGCGAAACAGGTACTCGGCCACTACGGCCCCCAGCACCGCGTCGCCCAGAAACTCCAGGCGCTCGTTGCTTTGGTGCCGGGCGGTGTCACCCTGCTGCCGCACCACCGAGGAGTGGGTAAAGGCCAAATGGTAAAGCCGCACGTTGTCAGGCGTGCGGCCGATTACCGTAGCAATGGCTTGGCGAAAAGCCCGATCCTGCCCCAGCAGCCGCCGGAAAAATCCGAAGAGCGGTAGTGGCTGGCCTGGTCGCAGCATTAGTCGCGCAGCTTGCGAAATACAACCGACGTGTTGTGGCCCCCAAACCCGAAGGTGTTGCTCATGGCCACCGTCACGTCCCGCTTCTGAGCCTCGTTGAACGTGAAGTTCAAGCGCGCATCCAGCTCGGGGTCGTCGGTGAAATGGTTGATGGTAGGAGGAACAATACCGTGCTGGATAGCCAGAATGCTGGCCAGCGCCTCAATACCGCCCGCTCCACCCAGCAGGTGGCCGGTCATGCTCTTGGTAGAGCTGATGTTGAGGTTGTAGGCATAATCCCCGAAAACCTTCTGGATAGCCTTGATTTCGGCCCCGTCGCCCAAAGGCGTGCTCGTGCCGTGGGTGTTGATGTAATCAACTTCTTCCGGACCGATACCGGCATCACGCAGGGCGTTCTGCATTACCAGCACCACGCCTTCGCCCGTAGGGTCGGGAGCGGTAATGTGGTAGGCATCCGACGACAAGCCGCCACCGATGATTTCGGCGTAGATCTTGGCGCCGCGGGCCTTGGCGTGCTCGTATTCCTCGACTACCAGGGCGCCGCTACCCTCTCCCAACACGAAACCGTCACGGTCTTTGTCGTAGGGGCGGGAGGCCGATTCCGGGTCGTCGTTCCGCTCGCTCATGGCTTTCAGGGCGTTGAAGCCCCCTACCCCGGCTTCCGTAATGGCAGCTTCGGAGCCTCCGGTCACGGCCACGTCGGCCATGCCCAGTCGGATGTAGTTATAAGCCGCCACGATGGCGTCGGACGAGGAAGCACAGGCCGAAGTCGTCACGAAGTTGGGGCCGCGGAAACCGTTCTTAATCGAGATGTTTCCCGACGCGCTGTCGGCAATCATCTTCGGAATAAAAAACGGGTTGTAGCGGGGCGTGCCGTCACCTTTGGCAAAGTTGAAGCACTCCTCCTGGAAGGTTTTCAGCCCCCCGATTCCCGAACCCCAGATGACACCGACGCGGTCCTTATTGACGCCTTCAAGGTTGGCGTCTTTAATGGCCTCGTCGCTGGCAATGACGGCGAACTGCGTGAACAGGTCCATCTTCCGACCTTCCTTGCGGTCGAAATAGTCGTCAGGATTGTAGTTTTTTACCTCGCACGCAAAGCGCGTTTTGAACTTGCTGGCGTCGAAGCGGGTGATGGCGGCCGCACCGCTTACGCCGCGGGAGAGCCCGTCCCAGAATTCGGCGACGGTTTTGCCCAGCGGGGTAATGGCACCAAGGCCGGTCACAACAACTCTCCGAAGAGACATAGGCGAAAGTGGAGACTGAATAAAAAGCAAAACGGCCGGCGGCTAGCCGGCCGGTAAGCACTAAAACGGGGGAGAAAGAAGCAAAGCCCTACTTGGCGTGCTCTTCCAGGTAGCTGATAGCCTGGCCAACGGTGGCAATGTTCTCAGCCTGGTCGTCTGGAATAGACACGTTGAATTCCTTTTCGAACTCCATGATCAGCTCGACAGTGTCCAGGGAATCAGCACCCAAGTCGTTCGTGAAGCTAGCTTCAGGAGTTACTTCAGACGCTTCAACACCAAGTTTATCGATGATAATGGCTTTTACTTTTTCTGCAATTTCAGACATTTCCGTGGGGGTTTAGAGAAAACTCGGCACAAATAACACTAACTTCCCTAACATTTTCAAACCGGCGGCCTGTAATCTTGGCAGTGTAAGATTATGGCTGAGGTGGTTTCTTTGGCCCTGTTGCGTGTGTAATTTTGTTCTTCCTTGTTTTTGGTAGTGCCTTATGAAAACGCTCACACTGGACGTAGACTATGATTGTGACTTCGACTTGTTCGGCATTGTGTCGTCGAGCCGGGAGCATAAACTAGCCTGGACGCTCAACTCTACCCTGCGTCTGCGCCTGGTAAAGCAGCAGGATTTGATCTACGATTTATTTACGCAGGGCCGTTTGGTCATCAGCAATTACCTGCACGCCACCGAAAACAGCACGCTGCGCCTGCTGCGCAACCGCTCGGTGGACCCTTCCCCGCTGAAAAAGCCGTTTCTGGCCCCCGATATCAAAGAGTACGACTACCTGATTCAGGTCAGCAACGGGGCCGGGCCGTTGGCAGCCGAGGAGCTGCTCGGGCAGCTCACGCGCCTGCCGGAGGTGCAGTACGCCTGTCAATTCGATCCGAATACGCTAAAATTCAAAGAAAATCTGCTCTTTTGAGCTCGCACAAGTAGCGGCGGCTATATGAGCTGCAGCCAAGGACCTTATTTCGTCCGCTCAAATCTGCTCAGAATAGCGTTCTGAGGCAGGTTACGAGCCACGGGATGAGGTCCTTCGCTTGCCCTCAGACCAGCCTTGCTATCTAACCCTGAACCATAGTACATGGAATCGACTCCGCATTTTAATAAAACCAAGATCGTGGCCACCGTGGGCCCCGCGTCCAACACCTACGAAAAGCTGGGCATGCTCATCCGCGAGGGCGTCGACGTGTTTCGGCTCAACTTTTCCCACGGCTCCCACGAAGACCACCTGTCCGTTATCAACACGGTGCGCCGCCTCAACAAGGATATGCGTACCAATGTGGGTTTGCTGCAGGACTTGCAGGGGCCTAAGATTCGCCTGGGCGATGTAGAGGGCGGCGGCGTTGAAATCAAAGCCGGCGACAAAATCAAGCTGGTGTGCGGCGAGAAGGAAATTACGACGGCCACGCGCCTGAGCACGATTTACCTGGGCCTGGCCCGCGATGTGAAGCCCGGCGACATGATTCTGATCGACGACGGCAAAATCGAGCTGCGCGTGCTGGCCACCGACCGGGACAAGGAAGTGGACGTGGAGGTCATCTACGGCGGCCTGGTGAAGCCCCGCAAAGGCATCAACCTGCCCGACTCCGACGTTTCGGCGCCTTCCATGACCGAAAAGGATATTGAAGACCTGAAGTTCGGCCTGGAAAACGACGTGGACTGGATTGCCTTGTCGTTTGCCCGCCGTGGTGAAGACATCCGCTTTATCAAAAGTCTGATTGCCGAAAGCGGCAAAACGGCCCGCGTTATTGCCAAAATCGAAACCCCCGAAGGCCTGAAGAACCTCGACGAAATCATTGCCCTGACTGATGCCGTGATGGTAGCCCGCGGCGACCTGGGCGTGGAGGTGAAGATGGAAGAGGTGCCGATGGCCCAGAAGCTCATCGTGGAGAAATGCAACAAGGCCGGCAAGCCCGTCATCGTGGCCACCCAGATGATGGAAAGCATGATTACGGCTCCCCGCCCCACCCGGGCCGAAACCAGCGACGTGGCCAACGCCGTTATCGACGGAGCTGATGCCGTGATGCTGTCGGCTGAAACGGCCGTGGGCGCATACCCGGCCGAGGTTATCCGCTCGATGGTAGCCACCATTCTGAGCGTCGAAACCCGCATGCCGAGCCTCTACAACCACTGGTTCCCCATCACGCCCGAGCTGCCTTCCTTTATGGTCGACAGCGTTATTTCGGCGGCCTGTCACCTGGCCAAAAACACGGGGGCCAAGGCTATTACGGGCATGACGCACCGGGGCTACACGGCTTTCCAGATTGCCAAGTACCGGCCTAAAGCCAACATCTTTATCTTTACCGACAACCGCTCCCTGCTCACTACGCTGAGCCTGATCTGGGGTGTCCGCGGCTTCTACTACGACCGGATGCTGAGCACCGACGGCACGGTTTCGGATATCAAATACATCCTGACCACGACGGGTCACCTCAATAAGGGTGACGTGTTCATCAACACGGCCTCCATGCCCATCAATGAGAAGGGCAAGACCAACATGGTGAAGGTGAGCGTAGCATAAATCAGCCCGAAGCCAATACAGAAAAGGCCCGTCTGATAGCTCAGACGGGCCTTTTCTGTAGTTCACTATATGTCTATTGCTGGTGCTGGAGGCGGATGTAACGGGGCTGCTCATCGACGGCCTGCACTTCTACTATATAGGAGCCGCTTGCCAAGTTGCGCACATTCACTACCGCCGTGGTTTGACCGGCTGCCAGCTGCTGCGTGCTGACGACGCGTCCCAGGCCATCCCGCACGAGCACCGTAACGCTACCGTGACTGGCCGCTGGCAGCATGAGCGTAGCCGACTCCGAGGCCGGGTTGGGATACAACTGTACCGGCTCCATGAGGGCCGTTTTCCTGGCTGGCAGCAGCGTGCCAAAGTCGGTGCGGCTGCCACAGACTTGCGGGGTGCCGTTTACGGTTCGGCGGGCATAGGTCAGGGAATATTCGCCCTGGGCCAGTACTCCGGCTCCCAGCGCCACTGTCTGCTCCCAGTTCAAGGCATCGAGCCCTACCGTGTATTCCGAAGTGGAGGAGCTACGGTATAGTCGGCGCTGCGACAACAAGGCCGCCCCGCAGCTCGTGGCCGGCTGGCCAGTCACCACCGGGTCGCCCATAACCAGAATCTGGGGGGATCCGCTCGGAAACGCCGGCCGGTAAGCATAACTCAGCAGCTCGGCATCGGTGGGTACCAGTGCACCGGCACCCTTTCCAACCCATTGTCCGGTGCGCAGCGAAGCGGCCAGTCGCACCACTGCTATTGGCGAAACAATGGGAGGCGCGCCCGAGCACCCCGGAGCGCTGCTGAACGTCATGCGGCGCTGCTCCCGCATGGTATACACCACGCTGTCGGCCGTTACCTGCCGGCTCAGCACCTGGCGCAGCAACCAGCCCACGTAGCAAGGGAATGGGCCATAGGAAAAGGCCTCCTGCTTGTAGCCCAGTTCGTCGCCCGGCTGTAGGTCCAGCAGCGCCAGCGGGTTGTAGTAGCTTTGCCCGGCCGGAGCCGGCCGGCGGGCCATAGTCAGGATTTTGGGCGAGGGAACTCCAAATAACAAGTCGGCGGGGGCCGACACGAGCCCAAAGTTCTTGCTGAGCACCACCGTGGTGCCGGTACTTAGCCGAAACGTCACAACAGAGTCCGTTACACCGTCTAGCAGACTGGTGCCGCGGGACAGCAGCGTAGTCTGTACGCCGTAGTCCGTGAAAGAGCTCGACCACGTAGCTCCCACTTTCGCAAATGGCTTCAGCACCAACGTGCGGCTCAGGATAAAGCCCTGTATGAAGCCCCCCTCCCAGTGCAGCGAGTAGGTGCGCTCGGCCGGGTTGTAGCGCAGCAGTTTGCCGAATATGTTATTCGCCGACTTACGCCACTGATAGTTGCTGCCGGCCCGGCGCATCGTACGGTTGAAGTAATAAACAGAATCCGGCCCTTGCAGCGCGGCCGAGTCCAGCCGTATTGTCAGCACCGAGTCGGCAGAGGCGCCGCGGAAAGCGTGCACATCCTGATTGGACCGGAAGGGCCGCCAGTTCTGCGCCTGAGTTGCTTGCCAGCTGAGACTAGTGAATAAAATCAGTAAGCAGTAGAGTTTTTTCATCAGTGGAATAAGAAAAAAAGAGGATAGAACAGAGGAAATATACAACAAACATTAGATTTAGTACTACTGATAACGCAAACAGAAAAGGCCCTGCACTTGCGCGCAGGGCCTTTTTATGTAAGAGCAGAAAAGTCAGTGGTGCTTAGGCAGCCAGCGACTTCACGAACTTAGCCAGCTTCGATTTGTTGTTGGCGGCTTTGTTCTTGTGAATGATGTTCTTCTTGGCCAGACGATCCAGCATCGACGATACTTTCTTCAGCAGCTCTTGTGCTTCCGAAGCATCGGTGGTGGCGCGCAGCTTTTTAACAGCGGTGCGGGTCGATTTAGCCTGATAACGGTTCAACACGCGCTTCGCTTCGTTGGAACGGATACGCTTGAGGGCCGACTTATGATTTGCCATGGGTATGGTAAAATTGACGTTCTGCTCGAATTGGGTTCAATTGGGTTGGCAAAGGTAAGCCTTTGGTTTGAAATAACAAATACCTGTCGTGGTTTTGCTTTTCCACGGCACCTTCTCCCCTGCCCGCGGGTCCTGCAAATTACCCATATTACTGCCAACCCGCGCAAAATGGCCGTGCTCGGCGAAAATATGCTATTTGGCAGGACGTTCCCGCAATAGGCTATGAAATACCTCACCCGCACCATCTGGCTGCTTTCTTTGGTTAGTCTCTTTACTGACCTAGCCAGTGAAATGCTGTATCCCGTAATGCCGCTCTACCTGAAGAGCATCGGCTTCTCGGTGGTGCTGATTGGGGTGCTGGAAGGCGTGGCCGAAGCTACGGCGGGCCTGAGCAAAGGCTATTTCGGGCAGTGGTCGGACCGGCTGGGCCAGCGCCGGCCCTTCGTGCAGTGGGGCTACGGGCTGAGTGCTCTGTCTAAGCCAATGCTGGCCGTGCTGGCGATGCCGTGGTGGGTGTTCCTGGCCCGCACCCTCGACCGGCTGGGCAAAGGCCTGCGCACCGGGGCCCGCGACGCACTGCTGGCCGACGAAGCCGCAGTGGGCCGCCAGGGGGCCGTATTTGGCTTTCACCGGGCCTTGGATACCCTGGGAGCCGTCGTGGGGCCGGCGGTGGCGCTGCTTTGGCTTGCGCAGCATCCCGGGCAATACCGCACGCTGTTTCTGCTGGCCTTCGTGCCGGGGCTGGTAGCCGTTCTGGTGACGTTCCTGGTCAGGGAAAAGCCTTCCCTCCCCTCGGGCAGGCCGGTTGTGCCATTTTGGGCGTCATTTTCCTACTGGCGGCGTGCTCCGGCAACCTACCGACGGATCGGCGGGGCCCTGCTTGTGTTTGCCCTCTTCAACAGCTCCGATACCCTACTGCTGCTGCTGGCCCGGCAGCAGGGTCTCTCCGAGGCGGCCGTGGTTGGGGTGTATATTTTCTACAACTTGGTGTATGCCGCCGCCGCCTTTCCCACCGGGCTGCTGGCCGACCGCCTGGGCCCCCGGCGCATACTCGTGCTCGGGCTGCTGCTTTTTGCTGCCGTGTATGGCGGGGCTACGCAGGCGCATACCTGGCCCTGGTTTGGCCTGCTGTTTGGGCTGTATGGGCTATACGCCGCTGCTACCGAGGGCATCAGCAAGGCCTGGATCAGTCAGCTGTGCGCCCCAACCGATAAGGGCGCGGCCCTGGGCACCTTCGCGGGCCTGAGCAGTCTGGCGGCACTCGGGGCCAGCAGCATTACGGGCGTTATCTGGCAAACGCTGGGGGCGCAGGCAGCCTTTGGGCTTTCGGCCGCCGTTGCGGCGGCGGTGGCATTATTCCTGAGTGTCTCTTCGCTTGCTACAGCCCCCAAAGAATAGCCCCAACTCCTGGGCAGGAATTGGGGCTATGAGCCAAAGCAGCAGGCCGCAGCCTGAGGCGCGCCACTGTCTTAAGGCTAGTCTACCTTTTTCTCGACGTCGCTGGCCATGGTGCTGTGCGAGCGTAGCATGGGCAGGGTTTTCGTGGCAAACGACTTGACAGCCGGAGCCGCGGCCGGGGCTTTGCTTTTGGTTTCGAACATGGTAACATCCAGCTTATGGGCCATTTCCATGGCATCCATGTAGGCCTCATCGAAAGCCTTGCCCGATTTGCCCGTCAGCTTATCCGCCATGGCCTGATGAACCGGCATCATGGTTTGGGGCAGGGAAACACCCAGCGGCGTGGCTACCGTCTTCAGCTCTTGGGTGGCTTTGGTATGATGGTCAACCATCATCTGGCCAAACTTCTTCACGTCGGCATTCGTCGACTTCTGCACGGCCAGCTGCCCCATCTGAATTTCCAGCAGGTTGCTGCTGGCGGCCGTCATCAGGAACGTAGGATCTTCCATCGTCGCAAAGCTGGCCATGAAAGCATTTAAATCGGTGCCGGGCGCCGCGCTGGAGCCGGTAGCACCGCTGGTACCGGTGGCGCCGCTGGTGCCAATGGAAGCATCGGAGCCGGCCCCGGAGCCAATAACGCCGGTGCTACCGCTGGAGCCGCTGGTGGTGCCGCTGCTGGAAGAAGAAGTGCCACTGGTGGCATCCATACTGGAGCTGGTGCCGGTTGAGCTGCCGGAGGTGGAGGCGGAGCCCATGCTCGTATTGGCGCTGCCACAGGCCGTGCCGAGGGCTAGCATACTGCCCACCAGAAGATAGGTAACTGCTTTCATGATCTTTATAGTTTGTGTTCAGAGATACTAGGCTTGTACGCAATTCTAAAAAATCAAGACACTACAGTTCAGCTACTTATCGTCATAATTTGTAATACTACGGACGAATTGCACTGCAGTATGAATACATAAGCTGCTATCCGGAACGCCGGCCGACACGCAACTTTCCGCTTTCTGCGGTGGTTTTGCAGCAGGCCTTTTAGCTTTACCCTACTGCCTTATTGGTATGCATGCATACCAATATTCTTCTTATCTTTCCCTAGCGGTCATGCCTATTTCGCATTGCCCGGCTTGCCATTCCGATATGCCAATTATCTCGCACTCCCGCTACCAGCCGCCGTTTTATATGTTCAATGGGCATATTCAGACCATCGTACCCAGCCTGTGGCGCTCGGTGCCCGATGTGCGCTACCAGCGCGAGCGGATAGAAACGCCCGATGGCGACTTTCTGGACCTCGACTGGTCGCGGCAAACCACTACCCCAACCGATACGCTGGCTATTGTGTCGCATGGGCTGGAGGGCGACGCCGGACGGCCCTACGTGCGCGGCATGGTGCGGGCCCTCAAGCGGGCCGGCCTCGATGCGCTGGCCTGGAACTACCGCAGCTGCAGCGGCGAAATGAACCGCCTGGTGCGCTCCTACCACCTCGGCGACACCGACGACCTCGACTTTGTGGTGCGCTACGCCCTGGCCACCGGCCGCTACCGCCGCATTTTCCTGACCGGCTTTAGTGCCGGCGGCAACGTAACGCTGAAATACCTGGGCGAGAACCCCGGCCGCGTGCCGCAGGAAGTGGCACGGGCGGCCGTATTCTCCGTGCCGACGGATCTAAAATCCAGCTCCTACCAGATTTCCAAGCCCGAAAACCGGATTTACCTGGCGCGCTTTCTCAAGTCGCTCAGAGCCAAAATGCGCCAGAAGGCCGAGCTGCTGCCGGGCCAGATTGACGTGGCAAACCTGGAGCTGCTGCGCGACTTCCCGCAGTTCGACGACCGGTTTACGGCGCCCATGCACGGCTTCAAGTCGGCGGATGACTATTATGAGCAGTCCAGCTCGGGGCGCTACCTGGCCACTATTGCTATTCCCACGCTGCTGGTGAATGCGGAGAATGACCCGTTTTTGGCTCCCTCCTGCTTTCCCCGGGATGTTGCCGCCGCGTCCGAATTCGTATTTCTGGAAACACCGCCCGAAGGCGGCCACGTGGGTTTCGCCGAAGGCACACCCGATGGAGAATATTATTCGGAGCGCCGCGCCGTAGAATTTCTACTGGCGGAAGTACCGGGGTAATGTGCTAATCGTTTGTCATGGCGAGCATTCTGCGCATGAAACACAGACGCGGCCATCCGTCCTCTATGCTCAGCCTTAACTGAAAAGCCCTTTTCCACGCAGGTAGAAAAGGGCTTTCTGGTAAAAGAGAGTGTCGTACTGTGCACAGAACGGGTTGCTTCAGGCTCGCAAGGACAGGCTACGAGTTGGGTACGAAAACCACCTTTTTGGTTTCGAAGAACTCCTCCTGGAAATAGTCGCTCAAGTTATGAACGTGGGCTACCAGGCCCGATTCTTCGATTTCCTCGGTCAGGTCGCCGCCTTTCAGGTAGTAGAGGCCGGTGGTAGCATTGCCCTGGGGCTTGTAGCGGTGGGCAATCCAGGGATGGAAGGTGGCCAGGCGGGCGACGGCGCGGCTTACCACGTAGTCGAACTTGCTGCGCACCTGCTCGGCGCGGGTTTGCTCGGCCGTAAGGTTGTGCAGGCCCAGGGCGTGGGCCATTTCCTGCACCGCCCGGATTTTCTTCCCGATGCTGTCGACTAGGTGAAACTTCACCTCGGGGAACAGAATGGCCAGCGGCAAGCCCGGCAAGCCTCCACCCGTACCGACATCCAAGACCGAAGTGCCGGCCGCAAACTGCACCACTTTGGCAATGCCCAGAGAGTGCAGGAAATGCCGCTCGGCAAGGTTGTCCACATCGGTGCGGGCGACCAGATTGAGGCGCTCATTCCAGCTGCGAAACTCGGTTTCGAGCTGGGCGAAGTGCCGCTTTTGTTGATCGGTGAGGTCGGGGAAGTAGTGGGCCAGAATATCCATCGGGGCAAAGATAGTGATGCGCGGGGGTGACTGGTGAAAAGTAGAGCATCAGGAAAGCGCGTCATGTCTTCCTACGGTCGACATGACGTTCTATTAGAAAAGTCTAGCCACAAAAAAGCCCCGACTTGCGGCGGGGCTTTCTTAATTTTAGGCTTAGATGATGTGCTTCTTGTTTTTCACCATGTCATAGAGTAGCTCACGGGCGCGGTGCAGCTGGGCCTTCACGGTGCCGAGCGGAGCTTTCAGCTCGGTGGCAATTTCCTCGTAGCTCAGCTCATCGAAGTAGCGCAGGGTCACGAGGCGCTGGTACTTATCGGGCAGCCGCGACACGACGTGCTGCATGATTTCGATTTTCTGATTTTTGATGGCCGTCTCCTGCGGGTTCAGGTTCTGGTCGCGGAAGTCGATGGTAATTTCGTCGCCGTTGTCGATTTTGATGGCCGAGTCAATCGACATCGTTTTGATTTTATTCTTGCGAATAAAGTCGATGCAGTTATTGGTGGCAATGCGGAACAGCCAGGTGCTGAAGGCGTATTCCGGGTTGAATTTGTGCAGGTTGCGGAAAGCCTTGGCGAAGGCCTCAATGGTCAAATCCTCGGCGTCGTCGGGGTTGCGCACCATTTTGAGCACCACGTGGTACACCGGCTTCTTGTAGATCTGCATCAGCTCGGCATAGGCTTTCTCATCCGACTGCTCTACGGCAGCGCGGATCAGCTTGAAGTCGTGCTTGGCTTTGGCAGAAAACTGCTTTTGAATTTCCTGATTGTTTACTTCCATCGGAGGTTACGGTAGAGGAACAGCGAAATTCCCAGAGCTAGATAGTAAAAAAAATAAACAGCGTCGAGCACGGGCAGCAACACTGTGGGCAGTCGGTCATCGAGTCGCTGGCCGAGCTTTGCATACGCAGCACAAATCACCGAAGTACGAACACCCCACAAGACGGTCAAAGGTACCCAATCGGGGCGGGAAAACAGCAGCACCAAAGTTGTGAAATAAAAAAGCAGATTAGTGCCAATAAAGTTTCCAATTCGTAATCTATCAGCGAGGCGGTAGTGCCGGCCGGCCGACAAATGCCGCCGCTTTTGCCGCCACCAGGCCTGCCAAGTTGCGGCTGGTACGCTCAGCGTATGCGCCGCCGGCTCCGCTTCTATCGTCACCCGCTGCCCGTGGCGCACGGCATCCTGCACGAGCAGATCGTCGTCGCCGCCGAGGCTGCGGATGTGGGAAGCAAAGCCTTTGGTTGCGCGGAAACACTGCTGTGTATAGGCCAGGTTGCGGCCCACGCCCATGTAGGGATGCCCCCGCCACGCGAAGGACAGATACTGTGCTCCGGTGAGCAGGGTTTCAAAACGGACGAGTTTATTTAAGAATCCGGGCGCCTCGGCGTAGGCCGAATAGCCCAGAATTAAATCGGCAGGCCGGGCAAAGCCGCGCTGCATCAGCCGAACCCACTGATTTGTAGCCGGAATACAATCGGCGTCGGTAAAAAGCAGGCGCGGGTGGCGGGCCGTTTTTATTCCCAGGGTCAAGGCATATTTTTTGGGCGACAACCCCTCGGGCGTCTTCTCCACCGACACTAGCCGGATGTTGGGGTAGTACTGAGTGAGCTGCTGCACGTACAGGTACGTGTCGTCGGCGCTGCGGTCGTCGATGAGAATTATTTCGAAGCCGGCCGGGTAATCCTGCTGCAGGAGCAAAGGCAGCAGGCGGCGCAGATTCTCCAGCTCATTGTGGGCGCAGACCAGCACAGAAACTGGTTCCGAATCGGCCGGCCCGGCGGCGGGCGGCGGAGTTTCGGGACGGAGCGCGAAAGGCAGAAAGTAGTAGGCCGCGTAGCCCAGCTGCACCAGCACCGAGGCCAGCAGCAGCCAGATGGCGGGCGAAAAAGGAACGGACAACGCGCGGGAGTTGAGTAAGTGGGCAAAAGTAGGGATTCAACACGAGGGAACCGTGGTAAGGGTTTACCTTTGCAGATTCAAACGTCATTTCCTGCCTTGGGGCACCGGGAGTATTCCGCATTAAGCCAACAGCTTACCGGCGGACTTCGCGGCCTCAACCAGGAATTCTTACCCACGCATGACCTTCGATTTAGTAGCCCACGATCCGCAGTCCAAAGCCCGCGCCGGGGTGGTGCACACGGCCCACGGCGCCATCCAGACGCCCATTTTTATGCCGGTGGGCACGGCCGGCACGGTGAAAGCCGTGCAGCAGCGCGACCTGAAAGACGATATCAAGGCCCAGATTATCCTGGGCAATACCTACCACCTGTATCTGCGCCCGGGCCTCGACGTGCTGCGCGCCGCCGGCGGCCTGCACAAGTTCAACGGCTGGGACCGGCCCATTCTGACCGACTCGGGCGGCTACCAGGTATACTCGCTCAGCGGCACGCGCAAAATCAAGGAGGAAGGCGTCAAGTTTCGCTCCCACATTGATGGCTCCCAGCATTTGTTTTCGCCCGAGGGCGTGATGGACATCCAGCGCACCATCGGGGCCGACATCATGATGGCCTTCGACGAGTGCACGCCCTGGCCCTGCGAGTACGACTACGCCGCCCGCTCCCTGGACATGACTCACCGCTGGCTCAAGCGCTGCATCGAGCGGTTTGACAGCACTGAGGGCCACTACGGCTACGACCAGACGCTGTTCCCGATCGTACAGGGCTCGACTTTCAAGGATCTGCGCATCAAGTCGGCCGAGTTTATTGCCGAGCAGGGGCGCGAGGGCAACGCCATTGGCGGGCTGAGCGTGGGCGAACCGGCCGACATGATGTACGAAATGACCGAGCTCGTCTGCGACATTCTGCCAAAGGACAAACCCCGCTACCTGATGGGTGTGGGCACGCCGGCCAACATCCTGGAAAACATTGCCCTGGGCGTGGATATGTTCGACTGCGTGATGCCGACCCGCAACGCCCGCAACGGCATGCTGTTCACCACGCAGGGCATTATCAACATCACCAACAAGAAGTGGCAGCTGGATCTGGAGCCGCTCGACCGGGAATTAGGCGGCTACGTGAGTACGTTTTACTCCCGCTCCTACGTTCGGCACTTGTTCCAGAGCCAGGAAATGCTGGGGCCCCAGATTGCCTCGATTCACAACCTGTCGTTCTACCTCTGGCTGGTGCAGCAGGCCCGGGAGCAAATCATTGCCGGCACCTTCCGTGACTGGAAAGACAAGATGGTGAAGCAGGTAATGACGCGGCTGTAGGGAGTGGTTTTTGGTTAATGGTTTTTCGTTGCTGGCTTCTTGCTTGACCCAAAGACCATTGGACACCCAAAAACCAAAAACGAATAACTAAAAACCAACGTGAAGCTCCTCGATAAGTACATCCTGCTGAAATTTCTCACCGCGTTTTTCTTCGTGGTGGTGGTGCTGGTGACGGTTATCTGCGTGATTGACTTCACGGAGAAAAACGACGACTTCATTCAGCACAACCTGTCGGCGGGCAAGATTATTTCGGAGTATTACCTCAACCTGTTTCCGTACTACGCCAACCTGCTCTCCCCGATTACGGTCTTTATTGCCGTGGTATTCGTGACGGCCCGGCTGGCGGCGCGTACCGAAATTGTGGCTATTCTGGCCAGTGGTGTGAGTTTTCAGCGGCTGCTGGTGCCCTACTGGATGGGTGCTTTCGTGATTGGCGTCATCACCTTTGGCCTCATTGGCTGGGGCATTCCGATGGCCAACAAAACGCGGGTGGCTTTCGAGAAAAAGTACATCAAAAACCCTTACCGCTACGATGCGCGCAACATCCATATCAAGATCGGGCCCAAGGCCTACGTGTATATGGAGAGCTACGACAACGTGAACAACGTGGGCTACCGCTTCGCGCTGGAAACCATTGAGGGCACCACCCTGAAGCGCCGCATGACGGCCGAGGCCATTACCTGGGACTCGACGCGCCGGGCCTGGAAGCTCAGCCCGCAGCTGGTGCGCACCTTCAACGGGCAGCAGGAAAAGCTGCTTACCCTGCCCGCCCGCGACACGACCCTGAACCTCTACCCCAAGGATTTTGCCAGCACCTGGCGCCTGTCCGAAACCCTGACCCTGCCCGAGCTCAACGCCTACATTCAGCAGAAGATTGACCGGGGCGCCGACGACACGCAGGTGTACTTGAGCGAGAAATACGAACGGTTTGCCTATCCCTACGCCATTTTCATTCTGACCACCATCGGCGTCATCCTGAGTGCACGCAAATCCCGGGCCGGTGTGGGCGGCCAGATTGCGCTGGGCTTCGTGCTAGCCTTCGTCTTCCTGATCTTCGTGATTCTAAGCCGCAACCTGGCCCAGGTCGGCGACATGCCCCCCATGCTGGCAGCCTGGGTGCCCAGCATTATTTTCACCTTCATCGGGGCCGTCCTCTACCGCTTCGTCCCACAGTAACGGTGATTCAGCGACATCGTGAATTAGTGAGTTTGCTGTTCAATACCGCGCCATTGGCGCCAGCCGAACAGCAACTCACTAATTCACGAAGTCGCTGAATCACCAAATAACCTATGCTCAAAGACTACCTGCGTCTGCACTTTATTGTCCTGCTCTGGGGCTTCACGGCTATTCTGGGCAAGTTGATTTCGGTGCCGCCGGTAGAGCTGGTTTTCTGGCGGACCTTGCTGGCATCCGGGGGGCTGGGCTTGCTGCTGCTCATGCGCAAGCAGGACTGGCGCGTGCCGCCGGCCGATGCGGCCCGCTTGCTGGGCGTGGGGGCGCTGGTAGCCGTGCACTGGATTACCTTTTTCCTGGCCGCCCGGCTGTCCTCGGTGAGTGTGTGCCTGGCGGGCCTGGCTACGCTGGCCCTGTGGACTTCCCTGCTCGAACCCCTGCTGCTGTGGCGGCGCGTGCGGGCCTACGAAGTAGGCCTGGGCTTGCTCACGATGGTGGGGCTTTACTTGGTGTCTCAGGCCGAGTTTGACCAATTGCTGGGCTTAGGCGTCGCTATTATTTCGGCGGGAATTTCGGCCTTGTTCAGCGTGCTGAATGTCAAGCTGGTAAAGCGCCATTCACCCATCAAGCTCACGTTCTACGAAATGGCTGGGGCCTGCCTGAGCGTGGCGCTGTTTTTCCCGGTGTACGCGCGCTACTACACCGAAGGAGCCGGTTTGCAGCTGGCCCTGCGCCCCCTCGACTGGCTCTGGCTCCTGCTGCTGGCCGGCGTGTGCACCGTGTATGCCTTCTCCTCATCGGTGGAGCTGATGAAGCGTCTGTCGGCCTTTGTGATTAATCTGACCGTGAACCTGGAGCCCGTGTACGGCATCATCCTGGCCGTGCTGATTTTCGGAGCCCAGGAAAAGATGTCGACCGGCTTTTACCTGGGCACGCTCATTATTCTGCTCAGCGTGCTTATTCACCCCGTGCTCGATCAGTGGAACCAGCGCCGGGCCCGGCGGCGGCAGGAGCCCGTGCCGGAAGAAATTATCATTACCAATCCGTAAGCGTGGCCTCAAGCCCCCGAAGTTAGGTCAGGCTACAACTGCCCATCCCACACCTGATACTCGGCCGGAAAGGCAATCTGCGGCGGCTGCTCCCGGCCCGGAAACAGCCCGTACACAGCCGAGCCGGAGCCCGATAGGCTGGCATACGTGGCTCCGGCGGCGTACAGGGCGGCCTTCACGGCAGCCAGTACCGGATAATGCGGCGTAAGCACCTCCTCAAAATCGTTGGTCACCGTTTCGCGCCATGTTGCCAGGGGCTGGGCCAAACTCGGGCGCAAGGCATGGCGCGGGGTGCGGGGCGCAATGCGCGAATAAGCTTCGGCCGTGCTGATATGCAGGTTCGGATACACCACCTTGCAGGCCACGCCGGCCAGATCAAGCGCCACCGGCTCAAAAACGTCACCTTTCTCGTAGGCAAACACAGGCTTGTTCTCGATGAAAAAAGCGCAGTCGGAGCCCAGGCGGCGGGCGTAGTGCTGCAGCTGCTCCGGAGTCAATGCTAGGCTGAACAGCTCGTTCAGGGCGCGCAGGGCAAAGGCCGCGTCGCCGGAGCCCCCGCCCAGCCCGGCTCCGATGGGTACGGCTTTGTGCAGGTGCATCTGCACCGGAGGCAGGCTGAAATCGGCTTGCAGCAGCTCGTAGGCGCGCCAGCACAGGTTGGTAGCCGGCTCGCCGGGAATTGGAATACCCGAGAGCGTCAGCGCGTTTTCCGGGGCGGGCAGCACTTCCAGCGCGTCGCACCAGGGCAGCGGTACAAACACCGATTCGAGGTTGCGGAAGCCGTCGGGCCGCTGCTCGGTGATGTACAAACCCAGGTTTAGTTTGGCGTTCGGAAAAACAAGCATAGTCTTGGCAGGCACGTAGAGCAAAACGGAAGCCCCATAGCCGGAGCGTTTCTTCCACCGAAAACAGCAGTTGAACGCGCCAGCGGCGGCATACGGCGCAAGCTACGGCAGGCGCGGCACAAAAAGCATATTTTTGCCCGTTGTCAGCATCTGGCAGCCTTGGTTTTCGCGTATGGTTGTTTCCTCTTCCACATCCTGGTACTTGGCCTGGGGCAAACGGGTGCTCGACCTGGGCCTGGCCCTGCCGGCAGCCGTGCTCACGCTGCCGCTGCTGCTGCTGGCCACGGCCGTGCTGGCCGTCCAGAACCGGGGACAGGTGCTGTTTCGGCAGTTGCGGCCGGGCCTGCACGGGGTCTTGTTTACGCTCTACAAGCTCCAGACCATGACCAACGCCCGCGACGACCAGGGTCAGCTGCTGCCCGACGCCCAGCGCCTCACCCGCCTGGGCCGCTGGCTGCGCGCCACTTCCATCGACGAGCTGCCCCAGCTCTGGAACGTGCTGCGCGGCGAGCTGAGCCTGATTGGTCCCCGGCCCCTGCTACCCCAGTACCTGCCGCTGTACTCGCCCCGGCAGGCCCGCCGCCACGCCGTGAAGCCTGGTATTACGGGCTGGGCCCAGGTAAACGGGCGCAACGCCATTTCCTGGGAACAAAAATTCGAATATGACGTCTGGTACGTCGACCACGTCTCCTGGCCGCTGGACCTGCGCATTCTGCTGCTCACCGCTTTTCGGGTGCTGGGCGCACGGGGTGTTACGGCCCCGGGCCAGGCTACTACCGAAGCCTTTACCGGCTCGCCGCCCTCTTCTCATCCTCCTATTGCATGACGCACGTTCGTGATTCTTTCGCCGAAAATGCTGCCGCAGCTCGCTCCGGCCACCTGCCCAAGCTGGTTATTTTCGGGGCGGGCGGCCTGGGCCGCGAGGTGCTGGTACTGGTGCACCAGATCAACGCGGTGCGGGCTACCTGGCAGCTGGCCGGCTTTTTCGATGATCAGGCCCCGGCTTCGGCTACTATTCATGGCGTGCCCTACCTGGGCGGAACTGAGGCGCTGAACTCGGTTTCCGAGCCCCTGCAGGTGGTTATTGCGGTGGGCAACGGCCGTAGCCGGGCCAGCATCGTGCAGCGGCTCACCTCACCCCTGCTGCGCTTTGCCACGCTGGTGCACCCGGCCATCGCCTGCCAGCCCTACCAGCACCTGCAGATTGGTGAAGGCAGTATCATCGGGCAGGGCTGCATTCTCACTACCGACATCCGCCTGGGCTGCCACGTGCTGCTCAACCTGGGTTGCACCATCGGCCACGATGCGGTACTGGAAGATTTTTGCTCCCTGATGCCCCATGCCAACGTCGGCGGTGAAGCGCATTTAGAAACCGGCGTGTATTTGGGCACCAATGCCACCGTTATCAACCAAGTGCGCATCGGGGCCCGCACCATTGTGGGGGCGGGCGCCGTAGCCGTGCGCGACCTGCCCGCCGACTGCACCGCCGTGGGAGTTCCCGCTACCGTTATCAAAGTACATGCATAGCCAGGACCACGACCGGATTTTTCTTTCCCCGCCCCACCTCGGCCGCCACGAGCTCAACTACGTCCACAAAGCCATTGAGGACAATTGGGTGGCCCCGGCCGGCCCCAACCTCACCGGTTTCGAGCAGGACATCTGCCACTACACCGGCGCGGCCCATTGCGTGGCCTTGTCGTCGGGCACGGCCGCTATTCACCTCGGCCTGATTCTACTCGGCGTTGGGCCCGGCGACGAAGTGCTCTGCCCCTCCTTTACGTTCGTGGCCACGGCCAACCCGATTCTGTACCTGGGCGCCACCCCGGTGTTTGTCGACAGCGAAGCCACGACCTGGAACATGTGTCCGGACCGCCTGCGCGAGGCTATTGAGCACCGTATTCAGCTCGGCAAGAAGCCCAAGGCGCTTATTCTGGTACACCTCTACGGCATGCCGGCCCAGCTCGACCAGCTGCAGGCCATTGCCGAGCTGTATGATATTCCCGTGCTCGAAGACGCGGCCGAAGCCCTGGGCTCCCGCTACGACGGCCGCCGGCTCGGCACCTTCGGGGCCGTCGGCGTCTTTTCCTTTAACGGCAACAAGATTATTACCACCAGCGGCGGGGGCGCACTGGTAACTGCCAAGACTGAGTGGGCCGAGCAGACGCGTTTTCTGGCCACCCAGGCCAAAGACCCGGCTCCTTATTACCAGCATTCCGCGGTAGGCTATAACTACCGGCTCAGCAACATTCTGGCCGGTATCGGGCGGGGCCAGATGGAGCTTATCGACAGCCGCGTGAAAAGCCGCCGCGAGGTATTTGCCTGGTACCAAGCCAACCTGAAGCATATTTCCGTCCTGCAGTTTGGCCCTACCGAGCCGGCGTTGGGCTTCTCCAACCGCTGGCTGACCACTATCACCCTGGACGTCGCTCACACCAGCGTTACCCCCGAGCAAGTGCGCCAGCACCTCGAAACGCACAACATAGAGTCAAGGCCGCTGTGGAAACCGCTGCATCAGCAGCCGCTTTTCGCGCAGGCGGCCATGTATGGTGGCGCAGTATGTACCGATTTATTTACCCGCGGCCTGTGCCTGCCTTCCGGCTCCTCCCTCACCGAAACGGACCTACGCCGGGTTTCCGATGCCCTGCAAGAAATTCTCCGCCCCTAAAGCTGCTCGTATTCAGTACAAGCAGCGTCGGCGAAGTACATAAGGTTCCTTCGTAAGTACATGCAGTACAAAACTCAGCCCTCGTAGTACAAAGTTATTCGCTCTGGTACATTGTCCTGGTGCTACTCCAGCGCGTGGTCCAAGTCAGCCAGCAGTTCTACAATGGGCTCAATCCCGATGGAGAGGCGCACCAGTCCTACCGTTATGCCCAGCGCCTGCTGCTGCTCGGTCGTCAGGTAGCGGTGAGATGTGCCGAGGGGGTAGGACATAGAAGAGTCGACACCAGCCAGAGAAGGCGCGAAGGGAAACTTCTGGCTGCGCTGCATAAAGCGGTTGACGGCCTCGGCCTCATCTTCCAGTAAAATAGAGAGCATACCGCCGAACAGACCCGCGCCCTGCTCCGTGGCCAGCGCGTGCTGCGGATGATCAAGCAAGCCCGGGTAATATACCTGCCGCACTTTCGGGTGCTGGCTCAGAAACTCTGCTACCGCCAGGGCATTGTGGCTGTGCTCCCGCATGCGCAGCCGTAGCGTTTTCAGACCGCGCACCGCCAGCCAGCTTTCCATCGGGCTCAGCGTGAGGCCATACAATACCCCGATTTGCTTGAGCCGCGCGGCCACTTCTTCGTCGGCGGCTACGGCCACGCCCGCCGTTACGTCGCTGTGCCCGGAAATGTATTTCGTGACGCTGTGCAGCGAAATATCCGCCCCCAGCTCCAGCGGCCGGGTAATAACGGGGGAGGCAAACGTATTGTCGACCACCAGCTTCAGGCCGTGCCGATGGCACTCGGCAGCCAGACGCCGCAGGTCGGCCACGCGCAGCAGCGGGTTGCTGATTGTCTCGGCCAGCAGCAGCTTGGTGGCAGGCTGCACGAAACCGTTTAGCTCATAGAGCTGCTCGAACGGCACGTAGGTTACCGTGATGCCCAGGCGGCCCAACTCGGCGTTCAGCAAGGAAGAAGAGCCGCCGTAGATGTCGGCCGCGCACAGCACATGGTCACCGGCCTGACAGCAAGCCAGAATAGCGGCAAAAATAGCCGCCATGCCCGAGCCCGTGGCTACTGCACCCGCGCCGCCTTCGAGCGTATTTACGGCGGCGGCCAGCTCGTCCGAGTTGGGGTTGCCGTTGCGCGAATACATATACCGGCTTCCCGGCTCCCCAAAATATTGCTCCAGTTCGTTCAGGTCGTCGAACTTGAACACGGAGGTCTGGTAAATCGGAGTGATTTTGGGAGCAATCTTCATGGGTGGAGGACAGGCAAAAAGCAAATGAGTCGGCAAGGTAAGGCCACGGCAGGAGCCGCGCTATTTCAGCTGCTGAATTTCCTTGCTCAGGTCGGTAGCGGCCGGGCGGCCCTCGGGCAGCTTGCGCAGGGCCGTTAGGTACTGCTGCGCCTGCTCTTTGTGGCCCAGCTCAATCTCTACTTTGGTTAGATTAGCCAGCGTCTGCCAGTCGTTGGGTTTGCGAGCATTAGCTTGCTGAAACAATTCCAGCGCCTTTCCCCACTGTTTTTTCTGCGCGTAATAAGTCGCCAGGTTAAATGGCCCCAAAGAACTGGCCGGATAATACTTGACCAGCAGCTCTGCCATCTGCCGTACCACCTCATCGGCTTCAGCACTCTGCATCTGCCAGTATGGGAGCATATACTCTTCCATGCTTTCGGGCAAAAAATTGGCTTCGGCGGCGGGTAAAGCCGCTCCATCCCGCCACCGCCAGGGCTTACCACTAGTTTGCCGGTCGGCCAGAGCTGCCGCCAGCACGTCAATTTCCGCCGCTGCCTCCCCGGTCATCTCGTAGGTTTTGGCCAACCCAAAGCGCATATCCAGCCGGTCTGGAGCTAACTCAATTCCCTCCCGCAGCGTGGTGCGGGCCGCGGCCAGCAGAGTGGGTTCGTATCCTTCCCCAATAGAGCCGGCCGCTTCGCCGTTGGCCTTGTTGAACACCATCCCGCCTTGCTTGCTCGGATCTGAGCTGACCACCACCCGGTAAGCTTGCTTCAGCAGGTAATTAAAGCGGGCCACGTACCAGTCGGGGTCCTGAGGCTTTTTCTGCTGCCAGCTAGTCAGCACCTTGCGGGCCTTGGCAGTATCCTGGGCCTGCATAGCCCGCCGAAAGTCACTGTTATAATTCTGCGCGTAGCCAGCGTGGGAAGCCAAGGCCAGCAGCAAAGAAAAAATCAGCTTACGCATATACTAAATCCTTACAAGATACAGTGGGTGGGTAGTGCAAGTTATGCTAAGCAGAATCTTCTTCAGCTTGCTGCTAGTGAATAGCATCAGAAAATGTTGGCCACAGAAAAGCCCCGCACCTGTTGCCAGATGCGGGGCTTTTCTGTGGGCCAGGCTGGTTACGCAACCGCGCCTTCGGCCAATACAATCACATTGTTGCGGAGCACTTCCACCACGCCACCTTCGATGCGGAAGGATTCGCGGCCGGCAGCACCCACTACCGTGATATCACCCGATTTGAGGGCGCTGATCAGCGGGGCGTGGTTGTTCAGGACTTCAAACAGGCCGTCGGTACCCGGAAACTGTGCCGACACTACGTCGCCAGCAAACACTTTGCGGTCCGGCGTGATGATTTCTAAATGCATGGTTTCTAATGTGAGAAATGTATAAATGTGCTGAATGTGCTGATGCGGGCGTGAAAACAATTCATTTCCACATTTCCCCCATCAGCACATTCCTCACATTAGAAATTTACTTGGCTTCCGAAATCAGACGCTCGCCTTTGGCTACGGCGTCCTCAATGGTGCCTACCAGGTTGAAGGCAGCCTCGGGCAGGTGGTCGTAGGTACCGTCGATGATGGCGTTGAAGCCTTTGATGGTATCCTTGATGTCAACCAGTACGCCGGCGAGGCCCGTGAACTGCTCGGCTACGAAGAAGGGCTGCGACAGGAAGCGCTGCACCCGGCGGGCACGCGTTACAGTCAGCTTATCCTCTTCCGAGAGTTCGTCCATACCCAGGATGGCGATGATGTCCTGCAGTTCCTTGTAGCGCTGCAGAATCTCTTTCACGCGCTGGGCCGTGTTGTAGTGCTCGTCGCCGAGAACTTCAATCGACAGGATGCGCGAGGTGGAGTCCAAGGGGTCCACGGCGGGGTAGATGCCCAGCTCAGCAATCTTCCGCGACAGTACCGTCGTGGCGTCCAAGTGAGCAAAGGTGTTAGCCGGAGCCGGGTCAGTCAAGTCATCGGCAGGTACATATACGGCCTGTACCGACGTGATAGAACCACGCTTGGTCGAGGTGATACGCTCCTGCATGGCGCCCATTTCGGTAGCCAGCGTGGGCTGGTAACCTACGGCAGATGGCATCCGGCCCAGCAGAGCCGATACTTCCGAACCTGCCTGGGTGAAGCGGAAAATGTTGTCGATGAAGAACAGGATGTCGCGGCCAGCGCCGGTGCCATCACCGTCGCGGAAGTTCTCCGCAATGGTCAGACCCGACAGGGCAACGCGGGCCCGGGCTCCGGGGGGCTCGTTCATCTGACCGAACACCAGGGTAGCCTGCGACTTGAGCAGCTCGTTCTGGTCAACCTTGGTCAAATCCCAGCCGCCCTGCTCCATCGAGTGCTTGAACTCCTCACCGTACTTGATGATGTCCGACTCAATGAATTCGCGCAGCAAGTCATTGCCTTCGCGGGTACGCTCGCCTACACCGGCAAATACCGACAGACCAGCATACGCCTTAGCGATGTTGTTTACCAGCTCCATGATCAGTACGGTCTTGCCTACACCGGCACCACCGAACAAACCAATTTTGCCACCCTTTACATAGGGAGCGAGCAGGTCAATTACTTTGATACCCGTGAACAGGATTTCCGACGACGTAGCCAGATCCTCGAAGGGTGGCGGCTGGCGGTGAATCGACATCGGGCCGTCGCTCTTAGGCTGGGGAATGCCGTCGATGGCGTAGCCGATGACGTTGAACAAGCGTCCTTTTACGCCTTCGCCGGTGGGCATCGACATCGGAGCGCCCAGGTTACGCACTACCGCGCCGCGGGTCAGACCTTCGGTCGAGTCCATAGCGATGGTGCGCACACGGTCTTCACCGAGGTGTTGCTGGCACTCCAGGACTACTACCTGGCCGTTGTCTTTCGTGACTTCGAGTGCGTCGAGGATATTGGGAAGCTTAGAGCCTTCACCCGCGAAGCTCACGTCCACAACGGGACCGATTACCTGGGTGATTTTACCGTTATTCGCCATTGCGAGTCTTTATATAGATGGGTGCAACGTTTTCAGGGTGCAAAACTACGGCTTAATCCCGGCTTTGCCAAAGCCCGGCCAGAGGAAAGTTCGGGCCTTTTTTTCACCCCCAATCCGGCCTGATTATCAGCCCATAAGGGCAAAAACCGCATATTTCAGGAAGCCGAGCCCGAAAATTTCTCGAAAAATTTTTGTGGATAAATTTGCCTTGAATCTTTCCCGTAGTACATTTGCACACCCAAACGGCACACCCACACCGGTCGCCGCTTGGAAATTGTCCGATGGTGTAACTGGCAACACGCTTGATTTTGATTCAAGAAAGTCCAGGTTCGAGCCCTGGTCGGACAACCGACTAAGTAACGCGAAAGGCGCTGATCCTTCCTCCCCGGAAGAATCGGCGCCTTTCGCTTTTTCAGTTTCTTCCGTTTTTCGCCCCCTTTCCCCTCTCCATGGCTCAGCAGGTTAAAATCTTTGCAGGAAACGCTTCTCCTGAACTCGGTAAAGCAATTGCCGAAGCTTACGGCACCCAACTCGGCGACCTAAGCATTCAGCGCTTCGCCGACACCGAACTCGGCCCTAGCTTCAACGAAAGCGTGCGGGGCTGCGCGGTATTCCTCATTCAGAGCACCAACCCTCCGGCCGAAAACCTGATGGAGCTGATGCTGATGGTAGATGCCGCCAAGCGCGCCTCGGCTGCCTCCGTGACGGTGGTGATGCCGTACTTCGGCTACGCCCGCCAGGACCGCAAGGACAAGCCCCGCGTAAGCATCGGTGCCAAAGTAGTGGCCGACTTCATTCAGAGCGTGGGCACCGACCGCCTGATGACCTGCGACCTGCACGCGGGCCAGATTCAGGGCTTCTTCGATATTCCCGTCGATCATCTGGATGGAGCCACCGTTTCGGCGCCTTATATAAAGTCCCTGGGGCTGGATGACCTGATCTTCGCTTCTCCCGACGTAGGCGGCGTAGTCCGCACCCGGGCATTTGCCAAGAAGTTCGGAGCCGAAATCGTCGTCTGCGACAAAATGCGCCTGCGGGCCAATGAAATTGCCTCCATGCAGGTCATCGGCGACGTGACGGGCATGAACGTGGTACTGGTGGACGACATCGTGGACACGGCCGGCACGATTTGCAAAGCCGCCGAGCTGCTGATGGAACGCGGCGCTAAGTCGGTGCGGGCCGTGATTACCCACGGCGTGCTCAGCGGTCCGGCCCACGAGCGGATTCGCAACTCGGTGCTGGAAGAGCTCGTCATTACCGACACGATTCCGCTGAAAGAGGAAAACCACAAGGTCAAGGTCATTTCCCTGGCCAATCTGTTTGCCCAGGCTATCCGCAACGTAGTGACTCACGAAAGCATTAGCTCGCTGTTTATATAGTATAGTCTTTGTGTGTCCTTGCGAGGAACGAAGCCGTCCGTCCTCTGCGCAGTACGACACAACCTTTTACCAGAAAGCCCTTTCCTACTCGCGTGGGAAAGGGCTTTTCAGTTTAGATAGCTGAGCACATTTCAGAGGACGGATTGCTTCGCGTTGCTCGCAAGGGCAAACTAGTGCTGATGCCCTACTATCTGATCTGATTAAGTAATCGGTTTCCATTTATAAAACAATAGCGCTATCTTTGCGGCCCGTTTTGGGCTGATTGTCAGCTTGGCCGGGAAAACACAATTTACTTTTTCTCAAAAACACAAGCTTATGAAAAGCCTCGAGATTGTAGGGTTTAAAAGAGCGAATCTCGGTAAGAAGGATGCGAAAGCACTGCGTCTTGACTCGTATGTTCCGTGCGTATTGTACGGTGGCGACGAGCAGGTGCACTTCTCGGCTCCGGCCATCCTCTTCCGCGAATTGCTGTACACGCCCGACGTACACGTTGTTGACGTAAACGTTGAAGGCACCGTGTACCGCGCCATCGTGCAGGATGCCCAGTTCCACCCCGTGAACGAAATGCTGCTGCACGTTGACTTCCTGTTGCTGCAGGAAGGCAAAGAAGTGAAGATGGACATCCCCGTGAAATATGTTGGTGTTTCGCCGGGCGTATTGGCCGGTGGTAAGCTGGTAAGCAAGCTGCGTAAGCTGAAAGTAAAGGCGCTGCCCGAAAACCTGCCCGACTACGTTGAAGTGAACATCTCGGACCTCGAGCTGGGCAAGTCAATCAAGGTAAGCAAGGTGGAAGCCCAGAACTTCACCATCCTGACCAACGGTGCTGCTCCGATTGCTACCGTTGCCATCCCACGTGCCCTGAAAGGCCAGATGAACGCCGACAAGTAATATCTCTCCGCTCTGCGGTAAGTAAGGAAATCCTGTCCTGCCTCGGCGGGGCAGGATTTCTTGCGTTAAAACCCCGTATTTCGCCTTATGAAGTTTCTCGTCATGGCCCTGGGCAACATCGGGCCCGAATACGCCGATACGCGCCACAACATCGGTTTTATGGTGGCCGATTATCTGGCTGCCAAGCACGACGCGCAGTTTGAGCTGAAGCGCCACGCGTTTGTCACCGAAATAAAGCACAAGGGCAAAACGCTGGTGCTGGTGAAACCTACTACCTACATGAACCTGAGCGGCAAAGCCGCCGCGCATTATCTTACCAGTGAGAAAATCCCGAAGGAAAACATGGTGGTTGTTACCGACGACCTGGCCTTGCCCTACGGTAAGCTGCGGCTGAAAGGCAAAGGCTCGGCCGGCGGACACAATGGCCTGAAGCACATTCAGGAAACGCTCGGCACCGATGAGTATGCCCGCCTGCGCTTCGGCGTCGATGCCAATTTCCCCAAAGGCCGGCAGGTGGATTATGTACTGAACCCATTTTCGGCGGATGAAAAAATCGACCTGCCCCTGCGCATCGAAAAAGCCGCCGACGCTATTCTGGCATTTGCTACCATCGGCCTGGAGCGCGCTATGAACGTGGTAAATGTGAAAGAATAATGTGCTGATGACTAAACGCGTGTCGCTGCGAGCACGAAGGACGAAGCAATCCGTCCGCTGAAATGCGGAGACCTTCGTAAAGCGAAAAGCCCTTTTCAGAACATTCTGAAAAGGGCTTTCTGGTAAAAGGACAGCTGGCCACGGCTGCGTCTCGCAATAACAATTATTGCTACGCCACGTGGCTGCCGGGGCGCACGTGCTGGCCGGGCTGCATAAGCAGCAGGGAACCGTCGGCGTTTTCGGCCAGCAGCAGCATACCCTGCGACTGGATGCCTTTGATTTCGCGGGGCGCCAGGTTCAGCAGCACCAACACCTGCTGGCCCACCAGGGCCTCGGGAATAAAGTGCTCGGCAATGCCACTGACGATGGTGCGCTGGTCGAGGCCCGTATCGACGGTGAGTTTGAGCAGCTTCTTGGTTTTAGCGACTTTTTCGGCCGCTACCACCGTACCCACGCGCAAATCCATGCGGCCGAACTCATCGAAGCTGATGTCTTCCTTGGCGGGCTCTACCACGGCATTGGCTAGCTCGTTGGCTTTTTTGGTATCCAGCAGCTTCTGCACCTGGGCTTCCACGGTGGCATCCTCAATTTTGTCGAACAGCAGCGCGGCCGCACCGATTGGGTGGCCAGCCGCCAGTGCGTTGGGGCGACCTGCCGTTTGCCAGGTTCCTTTTTCGAGGTGTAGCATTTCGCCCAGCGTAGCCGCCGATGCAGGCAGGAAAGGCTCCATTAATGTCACCAGACCGGCTGCAATTTGCAGGGCCACGTGCAGCACGGTTCCGGTGCGGGCTTCGTCGGTTTTAATTAATTTCCAGGGCTCCGTTTCGGCCAGGTATTTATTGCCAACGCGCGTCAGGTTCATTAATTCGTTCAGTGCGTCGCGGAAGCGGTAATTTTCGATTAGCTCGCCGATACGCTGCGGAAATTCGGCTAATTGGGCCAGCGCTTCTAGGTCAATGGCCTGCAAATCGCCACTAATAGCTGGCACGTTGCCCGCGAAGAATTTGTGCGTCAGCACCACGGCACGGTTCACGAAGTTGCCGAGGTTGGCAACCAGCTCGTTGTTGTTGCGCGCCTGAAAATCCTTCCAGGTAAAATCGTTGTCTTTGTTTTCCGGAGCGTTGGCACACAATACATACCGCAACACGTCGGCTTTTCCGGGGAATTCCTGCAGATATTCGTGCAGCCACACCGCCCAGTTTCGGGACGTGGATATTTTGTCGCCTTCCAGATTCAGGAACTCGTTGGCCGGCACATTATCGGGCAGGATATAATCGCCGTGGGCCTTGAGCATCGCCGGGAAAATGATGCAGTGGAACACGATATTATCCTTGCCAATAAAGTGCACCAGCTTGCTGCCGCTATCCTTCCAATACGTTTCCCAGGTATCGGGCAATAAATCCTTGGTGGCAGAAATGTAGCCGATGGGCGCGTCGAACCACACGTAGAGCACTTTGCCCTCGGCCCCTTCTACCGGCACGGGCACGCCCCAGTCCAGGTCGCGGGTGACGGCGCGGGGCTGCAGGCCCTGGTCAATCCAGGATTTGCACTGCCCGTACACGTTGGCTTTCCAGTCGGACTTATGGCCTTCCACAATCCACTCGCGCAACCAGGGCTCGTACTGGTCGAGGGGCAAATACCAATGTTTGGTTTCGCGCAGCACGGGCTGGTTGCCGCTGAGCATGCTACGGGGCGAAATTAATTCGGTAGGACTTAGCGACGAACCGCATTTTTCGCACTGGTCGCCATAGGCATTCTCGTTGCCGCAGTTGGGGCAAGTACCTACGATGTAGCGGTCGGCCAAAAATTGCTCGGCTTTCTCGTCGTAGTACTGCTGCGACGTCTGCTCAATGAATTTCCCATCCTCATAAAGCTTTTTGAAAAAGCCGCTGGCGACTTCGCTGTGCGTTTGGGAAGAGGTGCGCGAATAAATATCAAATGAGACGCCGAAGTCGGCGAAGGAGTCGCGGATAATAGCGTGGTATTTATCGACCACCTGCTGCGGCGTTACGCCCTCTTTCTGCGCCCGGATAGTAATAGGCACGCCGTGCTCGTCAGAGCCGCAGATAAACTTAACGTCGCGGCCTGCTGAGCGCAGATAGCGCACGTAGATATCGGCGGGTAAATACACCCCCGCCAAATGCCCGATATGCACGGGGCCGTTGGCGTAGGGCAAGGCAGCCGTGACGGTATAGCGCTGAGGTTCAGATTGTATAGAAGACATTACATCAGAAATTCGGTGAAGAAAAGAGCCATTTTCACGAATAGTAATTCGCGTATTGACCCACAAAGAAACAAGGATTTAAAAGTATTAATGGGGTCTTAAAACCTTAATGTAGCACGACAGGTAAATACGGTTACATTTGGGCACAGCGACGCTACTTATTACCGCTGTTTTTGTGTCAGCTTATTTCACTTACTCCCCTTCCGCCCCATGAAAAAAACTGCTCAAGATCAGCCCGAGAAAAAGGCTAAGAAAGACCCCACGCAAAAGGCGCAGCGCAAAGCCGAAAAAAAGGCGGCTCGTGCTTCGGCTGTTTTGGTTGACAAGCGCCCCGAGAAAAAAGCCAGTCAGAAAAAATCCCTGAAAACGGCGGCCAAGCAGCTGCAGAAGGAACTGGATCTGCGCTTGAAGGAAGTAGTAGACCGCATCCGCAAAGAAACGAAAGCCAAGCTTAAGGAAGTAGTCAAAGAGGCAACCAAGCGCCTGGATGTTGACACCGAGCGCATGTTTGAAGAAGCCCTGCACACCATCGTGCGTCATTACGATGGCAACGCATCGACGGCCGCTTCCGACAGCATCTCTACTGGCAACGGTACGGCATCGTCCGCCGAAACCAGCAGCCGCAAGACGCTAAATGGCGCGGCCAGCAAAACCAGCAGCTCCCCCCGGAAGCCCCGCCCTGCGGCATCGGCTGCAACGGCCCCCGCCCGCCGGGGCCGGCCTACCGGCTCGACCAGCACTGCTCCCCGGAGCCAGAAGCCCGCAGCGGCCACCGCTCCGGCGGCGCAGGAAACATCCGGCGACGAAGCCAGCAGCTAACAGACACCACGCTTTTTTCAACGAGCCGGTTCTCTTTTTTAGGGGCCGGCTCGTTGTGGTTACTGGCTCTAGGGCAGGCGCCGGGTTGTGTCGAGCGGGGCGCCATTGAGGCGGCGCAGCCGGGTTTCGGGCGTTGTGTTGTTGGGGTCGTTGGTATTCACGCTTTCTACCCGCTTGCGGGAGTTGATGCCACTGGCCTGCTCGCGCACCGGCACCCGGCCGGGCGTAGCGTCGGGCACGGAGCCCCCGTAGCCGCCGTTGCTGTTGTAGGCTGCCTGGCGGTCCGCATCGGTACGAATAGCGTCGGGAAGCGGGGCGCGGTCAACCTCGGCACTGCTTTCCTGGGAGGCGGTGCAGGCGGCCAGCCAGCCAATGCTCAGCAGCAGCGCCATTCGGCCCAGGGTAGATATGGAAAAGAACGACATGGCGAAATAGTTAGGGCAGCCCACACGGGCTGCCCTCCTACAACGCGCAGCAGCCTCCGGAAGTTAGCCGACAGTGGAAACCGGCACTGCCGGACTCATGGCCTGCCGAATTCCGTCCCACAGCGCCACCCGGGCCTGCATGCAGCGCATGGCTACCTCGCGGCACTCCTCCCACTTCTCGGCCGTGGTGCCGCACAATTCGCGCACCATCTGCTCGGCCAGGGGCGTATGTACTTCCTCGTCGAGCTGAATGTGACGGTTCAGGTAATAAATGAAGGTTTCGAGCTGACCGGGGAAATGCTGGTTCAGGTCGGTCACCAGGTGGCGGAACATATCCGGAATAACGTCTTCCCGGCCAAAGGTGAAGGCCGCCGCTACCGCGTGCGACTTGCCGGTATTGATGACGTTGAACGTACTGAGCACGAACTGCTGTACGGCGTACGGCACCTTGGCCTTCAGCAAGGCCATTTCCACGGTTTCGCCCACCGACAGCGCATCAAGCAGGCGGCGAATCGGCTGGGTATCGGCCCCGCACTCTTCCATGGCCCGCAGATACAGCTCGAAGTGGCTGGCCGGCTGCCCGTGCTGGTCTACGTCGGTTTCCTCTTCCAGCACGATTTCGTTGATGAGGCGGCGCGTGGCCGGATTACCGCGGGGCACCCACGGCACGGTCACGCAGGTCAGGTCGCGCTGCAGGCACTTGAGCAGCGACATAAAGTCCCAGACGGCAAAGACGTGGTACTGCATAAACTGGCGCAGATGCTCCAAGGACTGAATGCCCTGGTACACGTTGTGGGCTACCAGCTGCTCCCGGCTGGGGGCCAGCTGCTGCTGGAGCGTGCGGATTGGGTCGGTGGAAATCATAGCAAAAGAGATGCGGAAGCAAAGAAAACGACACAGTCACAGAATCTTGTCTTGACTGGCCCTACAACATAACAGCCCGCCGAAGTGCTCGGCGGGCTGTTACTGGGCCCAACAAATATCGGGCACTTTTATTTGGCCTTCTCAAAAACCATCCCGTCCGAGTCCATACAGTAGCGCAGGCCGGTGGGCTTGGGGCCGTCGTCGAAGACATGGCCCAGGTGGCCGCCGCACTTGGCGCACACCAGTTCGTCGCGGCTCATGCCGTGGGTGTTGTCGGTGGTTACTTTCAGGCTGCTGTCGGTAGCCGGGGCCCAGAAGCTCGGCCAGCCCGTGCCACTCTCAAACTTGGCCTCGGAGGTGAAGAGCAGGTTGTGGTCGGCGGCGCAGTAGTACGAACCTTTTTCGTGGTTGTCGAAGTATTTATTATTGAAGGCCTGCTCAGTGCCCTGCTGGCGCAGAATAAAGTACTGGGCCGGGGTGAGCTGGGCCTTCCACTGGGCGTCGGTTTTGCGAATCGGAAACTCGTCGGGCCGGTGCGTTACGGGCTGGGCCTTGGGATATTGTTTGCCCGCCGCCGTGGGCTGAGTAGCAGCCTGGGGCTTCTCCGCGGCCAGATTCTGACGCTTTTGGGAGCAGGCCGAGCTTAGGGTCAATGAGGAGAGCAATAGAACCAGAAAGGAGGTGCGCATACGAAGACAGCTGAAAAAATTAGGAGTACCGCAACGCAAGCAAGAGCCCCGCTGCAGGCAGGAAACATACGCGGCAGGGCTTCGGTTCGGTTTAGGTAAGGCCGTGCCTTTCAGCCTGAATCAGCTAACATTTTGATAACTCGGGCTTTTGCCAACAGAAATGCGTACCTTTGCACCCGCAAAACCATCTGTATGCAGAACATTCGGAATATCGCAATCATTGCGCACGTTGACCACGGCAAGACTACGCTCGTGGACAAGATTATCCACGCCTCGAAGCTGTTCGACGAACACCAGCAGTTCGACGACCTGATCCTCGATAACAACGATCTGGAGCGCGAGCGGGGCATTACCATCGTTTCCAAGAACGTATCCGTCCGTTATAAGGACGTTAAAATCAACATCATCGACACCCCCGGTCACGCCGACTTCGGCGGCGAGGTGGAGCGCGTACTGAAGATGGCCGACGGCGTATTGCTGCTCGTCGATGCCTTCGAAGGTGCCATGCCCCAGACCCGTTTCGTACTGGGCAAAGCCATTGACCTGGGTTTGAAGCCCATCGTGGTGGTAAATAAAGTCGATAAGGAAAACTGCCGCCCCGACGAGGTGCACGAGCAGGTATTCGACCTGATGTTCAACCTCGGCGCCAACGAAGACCAGCTGGACTTCGTGACGCTGTACGGCTCCTCGAAGCAGGGCTGGATGAGCACCGACTGGAAAACCAAAACCGACAGCATCATCCCGCTGCTCGACGCCGTTGTGGCTTCCATCCCGCCCGCTCCTACCCTGGAGGGCACGCCCCAGATGCAGGTTACCTCGCTCGACTACTCGTCGTTCGTGGGCCGTATCGCCATCGGCCGCGTACACCGCGGCACGCTGCGTGAAGGCGCTACCATGAGCCTGGTGAAGCGTGACGGCACGATCAAGAAAGTGAAGATCAAAGAGCTGCAGGTGTTCGAAGGCTTGGGCAAAAACAAAGTTACCGAGGTTAGCTCCGGCGAAATCTGCGCCGTAACCGGCATCGAAGGCTTCGACATTGGCGATACGCTGGCCGACGCCGAGAACCCCGAGGGTCTGGCCGTTATCAGCATCGACGAGCCGACGATGAACATGCTGTTCACCATCAACAACTCGCCCTTCTTTGGTAAAGAAGGCAAGTTTGTGACCTCGCGTCACCTGCGTGACCGTCTGTTCAAGGAAACCGAGAAAAACCTGGCCCTGCGCGTAAAGGAAACCGATAAGGAAGACACGTTCCTCGTGTATGGCCGCGGTATTCTGCACTTGTCGGTCCTGATCGAAACCATGCGTCGCGAAGGCTTCGAGCTGCAGGTTGGTCAGCCCCAGGTTCTGTTCCGCGAGGACGACAACGGCAACCGTCTGGAGCCCATCGAGCACCTGGTGGTCGACGTACCGGAGGAAACCGCCGGTAAGGTTATTGAGCTGGTGACGATGCGCAAAGGTGAGCTGACCATCATGGAGCCCAAGGGCGACCTGCAGCACCTGGAGTTCAACATCCCGGCCCGCGGCCTGATTGGCCTGCGGAACAACGTGCTGACCGCCACCGCTGGTGAGGCCATCATGAACCACCGCTTCTCGGCCTACGAGCCCTACAAAGGCGTAATTCCCGGCCGTATCTCCGGCTCGCTGATTTCGATGGACACCGGTGCCGGCACCGCTTACACCATCGACAAGATGCAGGACCGTGGTGAGTTCTTCGTGGATCCAGGCGAAGAGGTGTACGCTGGCCAGGTTATCGGGGAGCACACCCGCCCCAACGACTTGACCATCAATATCCAGAAAGGCAAAAAGCTGACGAACATGCGCGCCTCGGGCTCGGATGAAAACGCCAAGATTGTGCCCAAGCGCCAGTTCTCGCTGGAAGAAGCCATGGAATACATCCAGAAGGATGAGTACCTGGAAGTAACGCCTAAGTCGGTGCGGATGCGTAAGATCCTGCTCGACGAAAACGAGCGTCTGCGCTCGGCCAAGAAAATCGACTAACTGTTCAGTTGATCAGGAATTTCAATAAGGGGTGCAGCCGGTGGCTGCACCCCTTGTTGCTTTAGGACGGCCCCGGTTCAGCTTTTTCCGGGCTTAGCTTGTTATCCGCCCGTATGAGTCCCGCCCCACTTTCTTCCCGGCCCCGCCTGCCCCTGATGCGGCAGCGCTGGAGCCAGCTGCTGTTTGCCCACTGGCCCGTGGCCCCGGCAGTGCTGCGGCCGTACCTACCGGCCCGGCTGGAACTGGACTTGTTCGACGGGCAGGCATGGCTGGGCGTAGTGCCGTTTACGATGAGCGGCATCCGGCCACTGGGGCTGCCGGCCGTGCCCGGCCTGAACCGCCTGCACGAGCTGAACGTGCGCACCTACGCCCGGCTGGATGGCGTACCCGGCGTGTGGTTTCTGTCGCTGGATGCCACCCAGCCGCTGGGCGTGTGGGCGGCCCGCACCCTGTTTCACCTGCCCTACCTGCACGCCCGCATGCGCCTGACCCAAACCGGGCCCACGCTACGGGCCGAGGCCGAGCGGCGGCACCCGGGTGCCGCCGCCGCTACTTTTTCCGCCTCCTGGACGCCCGGCCGCCAATTACCGGTTTCAGTGCCCGGCACGTTGCAGCATTTTCTCACGGAACGCTACCATCTCTACACGGCCGGACCTGACCTGCTCAGCGGCATCAGCGGCCCTCACCTGTGGCGCGGCGACCTGTACCACGCCCCCTGGGCCCTGCGCACCGCTACGTTGCACTCCTGGGAATCGACGGTTGTGGAGAGCCATGGCCTGCCCACCCCGGCTGGGGCCCCGCTGCTGTACGCCGCCGACGATTTGGACGTGTGGGTTCAGAAGATTCGGCGGGTGTGAAGCCAGCCGGCCCCGTACGAGCCGTGGCTCTAGCCTTCAACTTGGCTTCCCGGTACGCTACCGGCCCGCGTATGAAAATGCGGCGGCGTCGAACAAGAAAATGGCCCGGAGGTGTATTCCCCAAAAAGGGCCGACCTCCTTTTTTGTGGCTGCGTAAGCCGAAACCTGTCTATATTCAGGAAACATTATCAACGCTCTATGGCCGCTAACCTCTACTCTTCTCTTCTGCTGCGCTGCGGCCTGTTGCTGGCCCTGGGCGGTGTTAGCCGGCCGCTCCAGGCCCAATATGTGCTAACCGGCGACATTATGCCCTCCCGCTACACCGACTTGGTGCCCGACCAGGTGCTGACGGCCCGGCGGGCAGGGCCCAACATTGTATCGGGCTTACTGGACCTGAACCAGGACGGGCGCAACGACTTGGAATTTACGGCTTATGCCAGCAGCAGCTCTTTCCCAACGGATGCCGAAGCCCGCCTGATGCCGCTGCACGATGACATCCGTCTGTACACCGACATTCAAACGCCCATGATTGCGCGGTTTGTCCCCGGCGACACAATACAGCACAACATACGGCAGCCCAACCCGCTGGTACCGTCGCGGATGTGGGCCAACCGCAGCACGATTTACCCCTACGGCTTTTCTTGGCTAACGCGGCTGGGCTCCAACCCGGCAGGCAGCAACCGCTTCGGCAACTGGCTGACCACTGAGGACGGTTACGTGGCCATTCGCTTGATGAGCCTTACGGTTGACCGCATGGGGTGGGTGCGCGTGCAGGTCAGCGCCGTCACCACCGAGCAGCTCACCATCACGGTCAAGGACTTCAGCCTGTCGAATGTTGTTCTGGGCCAACAAAAAGCCACCCAGGCGGGCTGGCAGATTTACCCCGTACCGGCTGCCGACTACCTGATGCTGCAGGCCCCCGCTGCCACAACGGGCCACCTGACCGTGTACGACGCCTTGGGCAAGCCGCACCTGGCCTCGTCCTTCACTGGCACCCGGCACCAGCTCGACCTCTCGGCGCTGGCGGCCGGCATGTATGTAATCCGGATAGAAACTGCGGCGGGCACTTTCACCCAGCGCGTGACCAAATTATAAGGCCCCGGCCTGGCTTGGTCTGCTCCTTGTAACCGTCGGTCTAGCGCCGGATGTCGAAGACGGTGTAGCCTTCCAGGGCGCCCGCCCCGGCCTCCACCCTATCGACCCGCGCGGCGGGCGGGCCGTGGTGGCACCACGCTTCCAGCGCATCCAGGGCGGCGGTGGGCCCTTCGGCTTCGATGGTGACCGAGCCGTCGGCGTTGTTGCGGGCGTAGCCGGTCAGGCTCAGGCGTTGGGCTTCGGCGCGGGTGCTCTGGCGGAAAAACACGCCCTGTACCCGGCCGTGAATGTGAAGAATGCGGTGTTCGGTCATGGGCCTAACAGAAACAAAACGGCTACTGGCGCTGGCGCACGGCTTCGAAGGTGAGCACGGCGGTGGCGGTACTCACGTTGAGCGAGTCGATGTAGCCGCGCATGGGAATGATGATGGTGTGGGAACAGGCTTGGCGCAGCTCGGGGGTGAGGCCGTCGGCTTCAGTGCCCATCACGAAGGCGGTGGGGCCCCGGAAATCGTAGTCGGTGTAGGGCAGCGCATCGGGCGTGAGGGCCGCGGCGTAGGTCCGGATGCCTTTTTCCTGGCACCAAGCCAGCACTTCCTCGCGGGTGGAGGCCACCGTGGGCACGGTGAAGATGCAGCCGATGCTGGAGCGGATAGCGTTGGGGTTGTAAAGGTCGGTGCGCGGGTCGCAGACGATGACGGCGTCGACCTGGGCGGCGTCGGCCGTGCGCAGCACTGCGCCCAGGTTGCCGGGCTTCTCGACGGCCTCCAGAATCAGCAGTAGCGGGTTGGCGGGCAGCTCCAGGGTGCGTAGCTGGCGCTGCGGGGGCCGGGCCAGGGCCAGCACGCCGTCGGAGCCTTCGCGGTAGGCCACCCGCTCAAACACGGCTTTCGATACCTCGAACCACTCCAGCTGCGGGCCCAGCGCGGCCAGCAGGTCGCGCTGCCGCCCCTCACCGGCCAGCTCGGGGCAGATAAACAAGCTGCGAATCTCGATGCCGGCTTGGTGGGCAATGGTCAGCTCGCGGTGACCTTCGATGATGGTGAGCTGCTGCTCGCGCCGCTCGGAGGCTTTTTGCTGCAGGCGCAGCAGGTTTTTGATGCGCGGATTCTGGGGGCTGGTAATCGGGTCGGCGGCGGGCATAGGCGAAAGCGGGCAAAGACAGTCGCGAAGGTACGCAGCCCGCGGCGGTACGCCCCGCCCCGGGCGCAGTTTCGCTAGGGCAAGTGCGCCGAAGCCCGTAGGTTTGCAGCCTATGCGACTTAATCTTAACACCAAAATTCTGCTGGGCTTTGCCGTGGCGGCCGGCGTGCTGCTGCTCACGGCTATTGCCTCGTTTCTGAGCATCCGGGAGCTGGCCGTGCAGACGCGGCAGGTAGAGCACACCTACCGCGTGATTCAGGAAACCGAGCAGCTCACCTCGCGGGTGCGCGAGGCTGAGTCGCGGGTGCGGGGCTACCTGCTCACGGCCGATACGTCGTATCTGCAGAGCTACGACGTTTCCCAGCAGGAAATAGGCCGCGGCTTCGAACGCCTGGCAAGCCTGACGGGCGACAATGCCGGGCAAACCGTGCGCCTCGACTCGATGCGGCAGCTGGTGGACCAGAAGTTTCGCAATATGCGGCTGCTGCTGGACCCCAACCGGTCGGTGACCAGCTCGTCCACGCAGACCATCCTGGACACTGGCCGCCAGACGATGCGCGCCATCACCAGCCTGTTTGAGCGCATGAAGGCCGACGAGCTGAAGCTGCTGGCTGAGCGCAACCGGCTGCAGAACGTGTTTGAAACCATCACGCCCATTACCATCATCACCTCGGCCACGCTGGCCATTCTGATTACGCTGTGGCTGTTTCAGAAAATATCCCGGGAAATTGCGGCCAACGAAAAGCTGCAGCAGGAGCTGGAAAGCATCCACCACGCTACCACCCAGCGGATTCAGATTATTGAAAACCTGGCCAACCAGGTGGTGCAGGGCGACTACAAGGTCAAGATCAAAGACAAGGAAAAGGACAGTCTGGGCAACCTGGCCACCTCGCTCAACCGCATGACCCAGACTCTGGACGACACCTTCGGAGCCCTGCAAAACCGCAACCGGGAGCTGGACCAGTTTGCCTATGTGACTTCCCACGACCTGAAAGCTCCGCTGCGGGGCGTAATGACGGTAGTGAAGTGGATTGAAGACGAGCTGACCAATGAGCTGTCGGAGCAGATGCGCCAGTACCTGGGCATGATGAAGGGCCGCCTGACGCGCCTGGAAGACCTCATCAACGGCCTGCTGGCCTACGCCCGCATTGGGCGCACCGAGCAGAAGCTGGAGCAGGTACAGGTGCAGCAGCTGGTGGAAGAAGTGCGCGACATGGTGGTGCCCCCCGATTTTCACCTGCACATTGCCACTGCTCTGCCCCTGCTGGTTACCGACCGACTCAGCCTGCAGCAGATATTCACCAACCTGTTCAGCAACGCGGTGAAGTACCACCACCGGGGCCAGGGCACCATCACGGTGAGCTGCACGGAGGCCAAAAAGGAGTACGAATTCACCGTGGCCGACGACGGGCCGGGCATCGCGCCGGAATACCACGAGAAGATTTTCCTGATTTTCCAGACCCTGCGCGACCGGAACACGGCCGAAAGCACCGGCATCGGGCTGAGCATCGTGAAGAAAATCCTGGATGAGCAGAAAAGCAGCATCCGGGTCAGCTCGGAGCCGGGCCACGGCACCGCTTTTATTTTCACCTGGCCGAAAGTTTCTGTTACCGAAAAAGCAATATAGACGCTAGCTTGCACCGTTTTTGCTGAGGCCCGGACCCGGTGTCGTTCTCCCTCCTGTATTTCTTGTATTCCTGGCTTATGCGCTCTGTTTTGTTGGTAGAAGACGACTTTTTTGACACGATGACCGTGCAGAAAGCCTTCGAAAAGTTTAGTATCCAGCACAAGCTCTACACGGCCTTCAACGGCCTGGAAGCCCTAGACCTGCTGCTCGGCCAAAATGGCGCCGAGGCCATTCAGCCGCTGCCGGAGGTAATCCTGCTGGATTTGAACATGCCCAAAATGAACGGCCACGAGTTTCTGGTCGAGTTGCGCAGCCACCCCGAGCTCAGCGAAATTCCGGTGTTCATCACCACCACCTCGGCCATGGACATCGACCGGCTGCGGGCCCAGAACCTGGGCATCAGCGGCTACATCCTGAAGCCCGTAGACTTTGAAACTGGCACCGATATGGTCGACAGCATCAGTTTGCTGGAGCAGCTGCTGAAGTAGCTCTTTCAATTAGCCATTTTCCCCGCAAAAGCCTCTTTGGCCGCCGGTACCGGTTGTCGAAGGGGCTTTTTCCTTTACTGCTGCCAAGCAGCCGGCCTTTGTCGGTACTTCGACTCCGTCCGCCCAACCTCTTACTGCTTACTGCCTCAACCGCTGCGGCCGGCCGGCTCAACAACCCGCCGGGCTGCCGGGCGTAAGGCCAAGAGTGGAAAATACCGTTTCTGTCTGCACCGACTTTGCTTCCTGCCAGGCCCGGGCCTTGTGGGCTCACGAGCAGCTGTGCGCCGAATATGGGGCGCCGTTCCGCTTTTTCAGCACCAAGGATGCCCTCAGTGAGCTAATCAGCGCCTTGCTTTCGCACCGCACCCGCAACCAGGAGTCGCACAAAGCCTACCAGCAGCTGCGGGCCCGGTTTCCGACCTGGGAAGAAGTGCGCGACGCGCCTACGGCCGAAGTAGAAGCGGCTATAAATCCCTGCACCTGGCCCGAACAGAAAGCGCCCCGGATTCAGGCCGTGCTGCGCGAAATAAGCCAGCGGTGCGGCGGCCCCTGCGACCTGACGTTTCTGGCCGACATGCCCGTGGCTGAGGCCCGCGCCTGGCTGGAGTCAATTTCCGGGGTGGGGCCCAAAACCAGCGCCGCCACCCTGCTGTTCAGCTCCCTGCGCATTCCGGCCATGCCCGTCGACAGCCACCACCACCGCGTGGCCCAGCGTCTGGGGCTCATTGGGCCCAAAGTAGGCGAAGGCCCCGCTCACAAGCTCCTCGAGGCCCTGCTCCCCCCCGACTGGGATGCCCAGCAGGTGTACGACCACCACGAGGCGTTCATGTTTCACGGGCAGAAATGCTGCTATTTCCACACGCCTGCCTGTGGCCGCTGCGTGCTGCTGAGCCAGTGCCCTTTCGGGCAGGCGCGGCTGGGCAAGCCCGCGGAGCCCACTCCGGGGAAGTAGTATCTTGGCGGCTTGTTGCTCCCTGCTATGTCCGTTACGCTGCACCTGAAAGCCAAGCCCAACAGTCGGGAAAACCGGCTGGTAGTGGCGCCCGATGGCAGCCTCACGGTGCGCCTGAGAGCACCGGCCCACGACGGCAAAGCCAATGCCTGCCTGCTGGCTTATCTGGCGGAAGTATTCAACGTCAGCAAATCCAGCGTGGAGCTGCTCACGGGCCACACGGCGCCGTTCAAAAAGGTGCAGGTGCGGGGTTTGGAGGAAGCCGCCCTGCAACAGGTGCTGGCCCGGTACCGGGAGTAACCGCTGCTGACTTCCCCGGCCGACAGCTCAACCATGCCGCGCCGGAACAAGTATGCACTACGGTTCTGGCCGTGGCCAGGCCTTAAGTACCGCTCTTTCTTACCTCACCACACATGGATTTTCCCACTTGGGTTGTTGCCGGCTTCTGGGGCCTGGTTTCGGGCTCGGCACTGCTGCTCGGTGCTGCCATCGGGTATTACGCCCACGTGCCGCAGCGCATTATAGCCGCCGTTATGGCCTTTGGCAGCGGCGTGCTGATTTCGACGCTTTCCCTGGATTTGATGGAGGAAGCCTACGAAAAAGGCGGCCTCGACTCGACCGGACTGGGTTTTGTCGGAGGTGCGGCCGTTTACACGCTGGCCAACTGGCTGCTGGCCCGCCGGGGCGCCAAGCACCGCAAACGCTCGGGCGAGCACCAGAAAGAGGAGCGCCAGAAGGTACAGGCCGGGGCCAAGGAAGACACCGAACCCGGCGACGACAACGGCCTGGCCCTGGCCATCGGAGCTTTGCTCGACGGCATCCCGGAAAGCATTGTCATCGGCCTGAGCTTATTGGCCGGCGGCGTCGTGAGTGTGGTGGCCGTGGTGGCTATTTTCCTCTCGAACCTGCCCGAGGGACTTTCCAGCGCGGCCGGCATGCGCAAAGCCGGTCGGCCGGCGCGCTACGTGTTTCTGCTTTGGGGCGGCATTACGCTTATTTCGGGCCTGTCTTCCCTGGCGGGCTACACCATCTTCAGCCACTTTTCCCAGGAGGTAGTAGCCGCCACCACGGCCGTAGCCGCCGGCGCGGTGCTGGCCATGATAGCCGACACGATGATTCCGGAGGCATTTGCGGTGGCCCACAACTTCACCGGCCTTATCACGGTGCTGGGCTTTCTGGCCGCCTTTTTCCTGAGCAAGCTGGGCTGAACCACTGTTCCGGCAGTTTGCCCGAACACGGAGGTAGAAGCAAAAGGGCCGTTGGTTTTACCCAACGGCCCTTTTGCTTACCAATATGTAGTTAATAACTGCGTAAAAGCCGGGCGGTGGCAAACCCCAGCGGCTAGCGCTAGATTCGCTCGCCCACCTGCTCCTTGCGGTAGGTCTGCTCAAATTCTTCGTCGATGTGGTAGGTGGACTCCTCGTGCTGGCTCAGGTCGAGGCCCAGCTCCTCCTGCGCCGGCTTCACGCGCAGACCGAAGAACAGGTCCGTGACTTTCAGCAGTACCCAGGCGCCGGCGAAGGTGAAGACAATAACGATGGCCAGCCCCAGCACGTGGTAGCCAAACGTGGTGGCCGAACCGTGAATCAGGCCGACTTTATCGGCAAACACACCCGTGAGCAGCATGCCCACGATACCGCCCAGGCCGTGGCAGGGAAACACATCCAGCGTGTCGTCGATGGATGTGCGGCTGTTCTGCCAGTGCACCGCCGCCTGGCTGATGAGCGAAGCCAGCACCCCGATAAGCACACTCTGCCCGTAGGTGACGTAGCCGGCGGCAGGCGTAATGGCCACCAAACCTACGACCGCCCCGATGCAGGCGCCCATGGCCGTGGGCTTGCCGCCCCGCACCACCTCGATAAGCAACCAGGCCACCAGAGCCGCGGCCGAAGCCATGTTGGTGTTCACAAACGACAGGGCTGCCAGCTCATTGGCGCCCAGCGCCGAGCCGGCGTTGAAGCCAAACCAGCCAAACCACAGCAAGCCGGTTCCCAGCAGTACGTAGGGCACGTTGGGGGTTACAAAGGATGTTTTGCGGCCGTGCACCGAGCGGGGGCCCAGTACCAGTGCTGCGGCCAGCGAAGCAATACCGGCCGAAATATGTACCACGGTGCCCCCGGCAAAATCGAGCACGCCCCACTTGCGCAGGAAGCCTTCGGGGTGCCAGGTCCAGTGGGCCAGGGGGCAGTAGATAAAGATGCAGAACAGCACCATAAAGGCCAAATATGCCTTGAAGCGCACCCGCTCGGCAAACGAGCCGGTAATCAGGGCCGGCGTGATAATGGCAAACTTGAGCTGAAAGGCGAAGAATAGCACGAAAGGAATGCTCGGCGACAACACCGGGTGGGGCGCCGTGCCCACGTTGCGCAGCAGCACAAACGTGAGCGGGTTGCCAATCAGGCCGTGCCAGGAGTCGCCGTAGGCCAGGGAAAACCCGACGAAGTACCACACCAGGGAAATAACACCTAGGGCCACAAAGCTTTGGAGCATCGTGGAAATGACGTTTTTGGGCCGCACCATGCCGCCGTAGAAAAACGACAGGCCGGGCGTCATAATCAGCACAAAAGCCGTGGCGGTGAGCATCCAGGCCATGTCGGCCCCATTCAGACTGCCTGGGGCCGCGGCCGGATGCGGCACCTCTACAAAAGCGGCGATGGTACTCAGAAGAATAAGCCCAGCCAAAGTCAGCAGACTATAACTAGGACGCAGTGCGGCAGAATGACTCATAAGTTGATTAATTTGTATAGTACTTTATTTTCAAGGGTCAATTTACACTATCACCTACATAATTCGACATACTGACTGTATAATTTTAGGTCTATCATCGATTTTCTTAATCATTCCATAGCTTCCCACCCTCTCAACAAAGGCCTTACCAAATTATTTTCTCATTTCCCTTTCAGCAAAGTCGGCCGGAAGCATCTTCCCGTGGCAACGCAAAAAATGCCGGCCACCGCCGGCCGCTGCTGGCTGCTTGGGGGCAAAACGCGTAGCTTGCGCACCAATCCCCAGGTGTCTGCTATGGCTGCTTTTCCCAATCCTTCCGACTTACAACCCTTATTGGATGCTCTGGCTTTTTCGCCGGAAAATGTGCCGCTGCGCCGCCACGTAGCCGCTCTGCTGCTGCAGGCCGGGCGCCTGGCCGAAGCCGAAGACCACTACCGCACCGGCTTGCGTCAGGCTCCCGACGACGAGGAGCTGCAGCTGGGCCTGGCCGAAACCTACGCGGCCCTGCAGAAAACCTCGGCCGCGCTGGTGGTGCTGGAAGAGCTGCTACGTGCCCACCCCGACCACGCCCGGGCCCACTTGCTGCACGCCCGCGTGCTGGCCCGCGCCGGTGGTCCGCCCGACGAAGCCCGTGCCGCCTACCAGCAGGCCCTGCAGCTGGATAACCGGCTGCGCGACGCGGCGCTTGATGAGCAACTGGGTTTGCGCCCCGCCGCCCAGCCCGCCGGCGGTGGGGCCCCGGCCGACTACACCGCCAGTATTTCCGCCGACCAGGGCCTCGATGAACGGGCTTTGTTTGCGGGCCTGGAGAAGCCCAAGATTACCTTCGGCGACGTGGGCGGCATGGAAGCCGTGAAAGAAGAAATCCGCCTCAAAATCATTCATCCGCTGCAGTTCCCGGATTTATATAAGGCTTATGGCAAAGCCGCCGGGGGTGGCTTGCTGCTGTACGGCCCGCCCGGCTGCGGCAAAACCCACCTGGCCCGCGCCACGGCCGGAGAAGTGAAGGCCTCCTTTATTCACGTGGGCATCAACGACATTCTGGACATGTGGATGGGCCAGAGTGAGAAGAAGCTTCACGACTTGTTTGAGCTGGCCCGCGTGCAGGCGCCCTGCGTGCTGTTTTTCGACGAAGTAGACGCCCTGGCTGCCAACCGCCACGACCTGCGCCAGAGTGCAGGCCGCACCCTCATCAACCAGTTTCTGGAAGAGCTGGACGGGGCGCGCCACTCCAACGACGGCGTCCTGATTCTGGCTGCTACCAACGCGCCCTGGCACCTCGACCCGGCCTTCCGTCGCCCTGGCCGCTTCGACCGGATTGTGCTGGTAACCCCGCCCGATGAGCCCGCCCGCGTAGCCATTCTGGAAGTGCTGCTGCGTGGCAAGCCCGTAGCCGCTGGCATCAACCTGGCTGCGTTGGCCGCCCAAACCGCCGGCCTCTCCGGGGCCGACCTGCAGGCCGTGGTGGATGTGGCCGTGGAAGGCTGCCTGCGCGAGTCGATGAAGGCGGGCAAGCCGCTGCCAGTGCAGCAAAGCCACCTGTTGGCCGCGGCCAAACAGGTGCGGCCCAGCACCAAGGAGTGGTTTGCTACGGCCAAAAACTATGCGCTGTACTCCAACGAGGGCGGTAACTACGACGACATCCTGGCGTATCTGGGCATCAAAAAGTAGCCTCCCCTTCTTACATGATGCCTTACCCCACGGAAGCGCGGTGGCAGGACGCGGTGCAGGATCTGCTGGCCGTGCGGCGGCCCCAGCAGGCCGAGCAAGTGCTGCGCCGGCACCTGGTTTGGCATCCGCGGGAAGTGTTTGCTCATATTCTGCTGGCGCTGGCGCTCTACAAACAAAGCCGCCTGCCCGAGGCCCGCGCCGCCGCGCATGCGGCCCTGGCCCTCGACCCGGCCGCCAGTGAGGCGTTTTACCTGCTGAGCCTACTTGAGAATCAGCTGGGCCAGCCGACGGCCAGCCGCGCCGCCCTGACTGAGGCCCTGCGCCTGCAGCCCCGCAACCCCAAGTATCTGGCGGTGCAGGCCCAGTTCCTGCTGCACCAGAAGCAGTGGGCCCAAGCCCAGGCGGCGGCCGAGCGGGGCCTGGCCCACAACCCCGTGCATGCCGATTGTCTGGTCGTGTGGGTGGAGGCTTTGTGCCAGCAGAAACTGTGGGCTGCGTTGGAAGAGGCCCTGTACCGCCTGCGGGCCGCGCATCCCAACCTGGCCGCTACCCACCTTTTGCTCGGCCAGGAAGCCCTGCGTCAACGACAGTATGCCGAAACCCAGGCCCATATTCAGGAAGCCCTGCGCCTCGACCCGCTCGATTCAGGCGCTGAGCAGCTGCTCGTGGTGGCTAAAAACAGCCAGTATGAGTTGTTGCCGGAGTTGCGGGCGGCCTACAGGGAAGCCAAGCGGGAACTTGCCGAGGCTCCCGACCCGGCCGGGAAAGCGCCCGTTATCAACCCGTTGCCGTGGTGGGGCTGGCTGGCTTTTCTGGGACTGATTCTGTTGACTGGCGGACCGCCCCTACAGGCTTCTGCGCAGTCGGTGCCGTATTTTGCGGGCTACTGCGGTTTGGTGGGGGCCGTGGGGACTTTGGTAGCGGGCGGCTATTATCACAAAGGGTTTCTACGGCCCTGGCAACTGGCTGCGCTGCTGCTCGGTACCGCTGGGCTGGCCTTCCTGGCTTGGTACAGTCTGGCCGGCTGGCACAAGACGTACGCGGTAGAACTGCTGCGGCTGGTACTGCTGCCCGCCTTTCTGTGCATGCATGGTATCTGGAGCGGAACTTTGCAGCGCAAGGCCCCGGAATGAGCGTTGCGCGCCGCCTTGGCCCAGCAGCAGGACCAAGCCAAATAAAATAATGATGGTTGATATCAGCGCGGGGGCTTGGCGTACTTTAGCGTTGCGCCAGCCTTCGGTTCGTAAGTAAGTGGCCTTTCTATTCCTTTTCCTCTTATGGAATCTTACCAGTCTCTCAGCCGCGTCCAGCTTCTGCTGCAGCACAAACGCCCCCAGGATGCCGAGCAGGAGGCCCGCCGCCTGCTGCGCGACGACCCCGACAACAGCTACCTGCAGTGCCTGCTGGCCCTGGCGCTGCTGGAGCTGGGGCGCCTGCCCGAAGCCCAGACCACCGCTGAGCAGGCCATTCATGCCGACCCGGAAAACGCCTTTGCCTTCTACGTGCTCAGTGCTGCCCTGCAGCGCCAGCACGAGCTGCCGGCCGCCCTCGAGGCTATAGAGGAAGCCCTGGCGCTCAACCCCGAGGATGCCGACTACCAGCACGTGCTCGGGCAAATCCGCTTCCAGCAGGGCCAGCTGCACGCGGCCCTGCGCGCCTCCGAAGCCGGCCTGCAGGCCGATCCTACCCACGTCGACTGCCTGGGGCTGCGGGCGCGCTGCCTAGCCCGCCTGGGCCGCCGCGACGAAGCCTCCGCCGACCTCGACGAAGCCTTGCGCCACAGCCCCACCGATGCCGGCACCCACGCCGACCTGGGCTGGGTGGCCCTGGAGCGGGGCCGGGCCAAGGATGCCGCCCGCCACTTCCAGGATGCGCTGCGCCTCAACCCCACTTCCGACTACGCCCGCGAAGGACTGGTAGCTTCCCTGAAAGCCCGCTTCTGGATCTACAATGGCTTCTACCGCTTCACCGTCTGGGCCCAGACACTGAGTAGCGGAGCCCGGCAGGGACTATTTATCGGCATGTTTCTGCTTTCGCGGGTACTGCCCGTACTGCTGCCGCTCTACCTAGTGTTTGTGTACATGAGCTGGTTTGCCGAGCCCTTGTTCAACTCCCTGCTGCGCCTGAACCGCTACGGCCGCTTTGCCCTGAGTAAGGAAGACACCACCGATTCCAACCAGTTTCTGGCCGTGCTGCTCAGTGGGTTGGCCCTGTTGGGTGTGGGCTACTTTGCTGGGGTTGAGGTTGGCACCACGGCGGGCATCGTGCTGCTGGCCTTGCTGTTTCCGCTGGTGGGCACCCAGCGCCAGTGGCTACCCAAGCGCAAGCAACAGTCGCGGTGGTTTGGACTGGGCCTGGCGGCGGTGGGCGCCCTGGCGGTGCTGGCCCAGGCATTTTCTCTGCCCGGTGAAAATATGCTTTTCGGCGGCTTTCTGCTGGGCACCCTGGCCTATGTCTGGATTATGGGTCTGCGCAGCAGTTAAGGCCATTTCATTATAAGCCCAGAATGGCGCTGAATACGCCATTCACGACCTCGGCCATGCGCCGGAAGTCCAGCGTGTCGATGGTGTCGGTGGGCTGGTGGTAGTTGGCGTTGCGCAGAAACGAGGTGTCGTTTATCATCAGGGCCTGGTAGCCGTAGCGCCAGTAGTTGCGGTGGTCCGACAGCCCGGCCAGGCCCACGGCGCTGGGCAGATTAATGCTTTGCACGTCGATGTCGGCGTGGGCCTGCATGAGCTTTTTCACCTGCTCCACAATAGTTTCCTGGCCCTGCTTGCCTACTACCGTAATGAAGTTGCCGGTGCTGGGGTAAAGCCGAGCCAGCTGCTCGCTGGGGAAGCGTTGGGAGCCGGGCGCATCGCTGAAGTAGCCGATCATCTCGTAGCAAATCATGGCCCGCACCGGCACTTGCTGGTCGTGCAGCGACTTGGCGTGCACGGCGCTGCCCATGTCGTCGGTGCCAAAAAACGGGGGTTCTTCCAGCGAATAGGCCACCAGATCGATGCGGCGGGTGAGCGTGGGCTGCTGAACGTACAGCAGGCGGGCGGTTTCGAGCAGGCCGGCTACGGCGCTGGCATTATCGTCGGCGCCGGGCTGCTCGCCGCATACATCGTAGTGGGCTCCCACGATGATGCGCTCGGCCTCGGCGGGCCCGAAGGAGGCAATGATGTTGCGGTAAGACTGCCCATCGACGCGGAACGGCTGCTCCTCGACCCGGCAATCCAGCTTCTCAAACTCGGCCCGAATATAATCCGCGGCCTTGTTCAGCGAAGCCGGGTGGCGGTAGCTGCGCGCCGGCCGCAGCGAAGTCAGAAATTCCACATCGGCGTACAAGCGGCTTTGATCGGCTTTCATGGCATTCCCCTGCGGTAAGGTCGACAACACTTTCCGGCTGGTTCTCTTCCAGCCAGCAAACAGCAGGCCCCCAACGAACAGCGCAGCAGCCACGATGACCAAGAATTTTGGCATAAGGTTCTTATACCCCAAAATCAGCGGTTAGTTATGGTCCGGCTTTGCAGCAGCTCCTCCGCTGCCGCTACGGCGTGGCTCGCATACGACTGCGAATTCTGCACTACTTCTTCCAGCTGCGCCGCGCTATAAGCGGCAAACCGCTCCCGGAATTCAGCAATGCGCTGCTGATGCTTCCGTTGGGCCACCGTCAGCTCCCGGGCCGATAAGCGCCGGTGCCCGATGGAGGCAAATCCGGTTTTCTCCAGCCGGTAATGCACGCCCAGCAGCTCGGCAATTTCGGTGGGCGGCCCAGTTTCGCGGGGAATGACGCACACCTGCTGGTTTTTCAGCACAAAGGTCACGTAGCTATACTGCTGCCGGGAAAAGCGGCCTGGCACACTTTGCACCACCACGCATTCGCGCACCTGCTCCCGGCCAAATTCCAGTACGCCCCATTGGTCCTGCACCCGCAACCAGCGCCGTACCGGGTCTATTTCTACCTGCTGCCCCCGGCTTACGCGGGCATACTGCCAAGCCAGCCAGGCTTCGGGCACCACCGTCACCAAAGCCAACAGCCCGCCTAGCAGCAAGGCACTCCAAGGCAACTGAGTAAACAAGAATCCCAAAATGAGCAGAGCTTCTACGCCCACTGGCTTCCACCACCATTGCCACGCCGGGCGACTTTGCGACGCGAAACGCACGGGTGCCGGCGCGGCGGCCGTGGCCCGGTCGAGGTAGGGGTCGGGGTGTTGCCAGCCGGGCCACTGACTTAGCGTGCCGGCGAAAAGCATCTGAATCAGGTCTTCCGGATCGAGGTTGTGGGCCCACCAGCTCAGGGAAAGCTGGTAAAAATACGCTTGCTTGCCTACCTGATACTCGGCCAGCACGGCCCATTCGTCAGTGGCAGTGAGCGTCAGGGTTTCGGGGCCGCGCCGAAACCAGATACCGGGCCGCACGCTGGTAAGGCCCGCCCGGTAGCGCGCGGTCAGCTGCGTGAGCTGCTCGGTCCAGGGAAAGTCGGCGTAGGCAACCAGAGCTGCGGCTTCGGTAATCGGGCCTTGCTCCCGCCGCTCGTCGGGGTAGAAATCCACGTGCTGCCAGCCCCAGATTACGTCCATGCTGCCACTTAGAGTACGGCTGCAAGCTACTAGAAAGCCGACATTTTGCTGCTGAACTTCTTAGTACTGGCCTTCCACGTTTTCCAGGTACTTCTGAGCCGAGCCGGTGTTGAGCAGCAGAATCTGCTCGTCGGGGCGCAGCCAGCCGGTGCTGAGCAGGTGGCGGGCGGCCATCCAGACGGCGGCGCCTTCCGGGGCCACGAACATTCCTTCGAGGCGGCCCAGCTCCCGCATGCCTTCTACCATCTCGGCGTCGGTGATGCTGACGGCCGTGCCCTGCGATTCGCGCAGCACTTCCAGCATGAGGGGTTCACCCAAGGGGCGCGGCACGGCCAGTCCGTTGGCAATGGTGGGCTTGCCAACGTAGTGGTGGGAGTTGGCCTGCCGGCCCGTATAGGTTTCAATTAGCGGGCAGCAGTTGGCGGCCTGCACGGCTACCATGCGGGGCAGCTTCACGCTGTGGCCCAGCCAGCCCAGGGCTTTCATTTCCTGGAAAGCTTTCCAGATGCCAATCAGGCCAGTGCCGCCGCCGGCGGGGTACAGTATCACGTCGGGCAGCTGCCAGTTCAGCTGCTCGGCAATTTCGTAGCCCATGGTTTTCTTGCCCTCGATGCGGTAGGGCTCCTTGAGCGTCGAGACGTCGAGCAGCTCGCCGTTGGCATTGGTTTGGCGCACCCAGGCCGCGCAGTCGTTGATCAGGCCGTCGATGAGCTGCACTTCGGCCCCGTACCAGTAGCACTCTTCGCGAAACGCCTTGGGCGTGTGGCGCGGCATGGCTACCACGGCCCGCATGCCGGCCTTGGCGCAGTAGGCGGCCATGGCCACGCCCGCGTTGCCGGCCGTAGGCACGATGCAGCCCTGAATGCCCAGCTCCTTGGCCTTGGAAATAGCCATGCTCAGGCCCCGGGCCTTGAACGAGCCCGTCGGGTTTTTGCCCTCATCCTTGAGCACCACCGAGTGCAGATTGTAGCGGCTGGCCAGGCGCTGCAGGTCGAGAATAGGCGTAAAACCCTCGCCCAGCGTCACCTTGTTTTCATCGTGGAGCAGGGGCAGCAGCTCGCGGTAGCGCCACATCGAGCCGTCGGTCTGGCAGATGCTGGCCTTGCTCAGCGGCTCCTGTAGGTCGTAGGTAGCCAGCAGCGGCATCTGGCAGCACTCCGATACGCGCTGCAGGGCAAAGGCCGAGTGCGGCTTGCCGCAGGCCGAGCATTCCAGCTGCTGAATCCGGGAGGTGAGGGTGGGGCAGGTTTCCATGGGGCGGGGCAAGTAGGGTTGAGCTATGGAACGGCAAATACCCCCGCCGGTATGCGGAAACAAAATAGTGATTCGGAATAGGCTATTCCAATTTCGAATAGTGCCGCTTCATGAACTGCACGAAATCCTTGTAGGGCAGGTTGTTTTCGGTGCCCCGGCGCTGAATGAAGTTGAACTGCCGCCGCATCCTCAGGCCCTGAATTGGAACTTCGAGCAATTCCCCCGTTTCCAGCTCCTTCACCACCGCCTGCCGGGGCAGAAACGCCAGGCAGGTATCCACGCGCACAAAGTTCTTCAGGGCTTCGGTGCCGCCCAGGCGCACTTTTACGGGTAGGTCGGGCAGCTTCAGGTGATGTTCGGCCAGGGCCTCTTCCAGCACGGCCAGGGTGCCCGAACCCACTTCGCGCACGGCCAGGGGCACCTGGTGCAGGTCGTGCACCGTGAGATTCTGGGTGTTGAGCGGGTTTTTGGCCGAGCATACGGCAATGACGTCGTCGGTCAGAAACGGCGTGTAGGTCACGTTGCTGACCTTATTGATGCCCTCGATAATGCCCAGGTCAATTTCGTGGTCGAGCAGGGCCTTAAGGATATTCTCGCTGTTGCGGTTTTTGAGCGTGAGCTGAATGTTGGGGTTCTTGTTGAGGTAGGCCGACAGCACCGGAGGCAGCACGTAGAGCGAAATGGTGGTGCTGGCGCCAATCATCATGCGGAAGCGCGGGGAGTAGTCGGCGCTGAGGGCCGTGAATTCCTGGTGCAGCTCGTGCTGCAGCTGTTTGGCCACCAGCAGCTTCTGGTAGAGCAGCCGGCCGGCGGGCGTGAGCTTGACGGTATTGCCCAGGCGCTCGAACAGCCCGATTTTGTATTCTTCCTCCAGGGCTTTTACGTGCTTGCTCACGGCCGACTGGCTCACGAACAGGTTTTGGCTGGCCTTGGTGAAGCTCAGCAGGCGGGCCACTTCCAGGAAGATTTCGTGCTTGTAGGAGAGCATAAGGCGCTAAAAATACGACAATCGGATACGGCAATAAAGAAGCAGCCGCGCCTTCCCGGCCCTCGGCCCGCGCCGCGGTGGTACAAGCTCCGCTGTATTTCTACGCAATCAGAAGCGGCATACTGCCTGCGCACGCAAATAAATCAGTATGTTTCCGCTCCAAAGGTCCGGGCCCGGGCGGCCAGCTTTCCTGCTATCTGGCTGGCGTTGCCAGCTGCCGCCGGCCGGTACGCCGCCGAATTTTTCCAGCAAAAGCAGTTTATGGACACTTGGGTAGTGGTTCTGGTCACGGCTGTTCTGGCCGTGGTCTACCAGGGTTTTAAGGAGCGCCTCAAGGGCCTGGAGCAGCGCACACGCCAGCGCGAAGAGGAACACAAGGCGCTGCAGCAGTTGGTGGAGCAGCTGCGCAGTGAGGTACAGCAGCTGCGCACGGCTCCGCCTGCCGCGCCCGTCGCGCCGCCGGTACAGGCCACCGGGCCGCTCATGGCAGCAGCTACCGGAGCGCCGGCGGCAACAGCTCCGGTAGCGCCTCTGCCGCCAGTAGTACCGCCCCTACCGGTCGTCCTGCCACCAACGCCGGCCGCGCCTTCGCAGCCTGTAGTGCCTCCCGTTACTACTCCCGTAGCTCCGGCTCCGCCGGTTGCAACACCACCGGCTCCGGCCCCTGCGCCGCCGGTTTCGGCACCTATCCCCCCAGCTCCACCAGTAGCCGCCCCCAAGCCCCAGCCTCAGCCTGCCTTTGTCCCCCCGCCCGCGCCACCCCGGCCCGTGGCTCCGCCCCCGCCGCCAGTGCCGGCCGAGCCCACGTGGTGGGACCGGACCGAACAGGTGCTGCTCGACAACTGGACCGGTATTCTGGGGGCCGTGGTGTTGGTCATTGGCGTGGGGTTCCTGGGCGTGTACACCGCCTTGCAGGTGACGCCGCCCGTGCGCTTCGCCATGATTACCGGGTTTGCCGCCGCCCTGCTCGGCCTCGATTATTACCTGCGCACCAAGCCGTTTGCCGAGCGCCTGCACGTGTGGCTGCACAGCAGCGCGGCGGCCATTTTTCTGTTTGCCTGCGTGGGCGCCAGCAGCGTGCCGGGCCTGCAGTGGGCCGCGCCGCCGCTGAGCTACCTGCTGCTGCTGGCCGGCGTGGCCGCCAACCTCTGGCTGGCCTGGACCAGCAGCCGCGAATCGGTGGCCACGCTGCACGGGGTGCTGAGCCTGGTGGCCCTGGCCGTTATTCCGTCCGACTTGCTGACGCTGGGTACGGCGGCGGCGGTTACGGCTTTCTGCATTGCCATTACTTACCGGCAGCGCTGGAAATACCAGCTGCTGCTGAGCATCGTCAGCTTCTTTGTGTTTCACCAGTACTGGCACTTCCACTTGGCGGCCCCGCTGGGCAACGGCGCCCGGCTGGTGGCTATGGCCCTGGTGGTGCTGGTGGGCGTGGCAGCCGCGGTGGTGCAGTACCGCCGCGTGTATGCCCGCACGGCGTTTGATGCGCTGCTGTTTGCGGCCCACGTGCTGAACTGGACGACACTGGGCTTCAACCTCTATCAGTACAGCACCGGCTCGCCCTGGAAAACGATTCCGCTGGGCCTGGGGGCGGTCCTGACGTTCTACGTGGCCCGGCGGGCGCGGCAGCTGGGCATCCAGTGGCTGTTCCAGACCGACACCATCATCTCCCTGATCCTGGCTCTGGCTACGGCCTTTTCCCTGCTGGGCTGGCACGCCACGGGGCCGGTCGTGGGGCTGTTCATGCTGCTCGAATCCCTGTTGATTGCCTTTATCATGGCCCGGGAGGGGGAAATCCTGGTGTTCCGGGTGGCCGCTACCGGGGCCTTGCTGGCCGGAGCGGGCCTGCTGCTCATGGTGCTGGCCCACCTCGGCAGCTACTCGCCCGCCGAGCTGCACCGCAATGCCTTCCTGCTGTTCCTAGCGGGCAGTATGGGCGCGGGCTATTTCCGGCTGACTTATTCCCAACCCCTGTTTGCGCCGGAAAACGATGCTACTACCACCAACCGGGCCCTGCACCACGGCCTGGGCGGGCTTATCGGCGCGTTGTATCTGGGCGTGGCGGCCTTGCTGCTCAAGGCGTTGTTCGGTATCATCTCGCCGCCCGCGGGTCTGCTGGTGGGTGGCGCGGCAGCCGCAGCCGGGGGCATCTTTGCCCTGGCGTATTGGCTGCGCGGTGAGCCGGCCTGGTTTCGCACCCTGCACCTGGCTGCCGGCCAAGTACTGCTGACCGTTGCCATTCTGGGCCTGCACAAACTCGGGCTGGTGTGGCCCGCTACGGCGGCCATGCTCTACCTCGAAACCTTGCTGCTGGCCTGGCTCCTGGGGCGGGCTACCGAAGTGGCGGCCTTCCGCCTGGTGTGCGGTGGCGCGCTGCTGGCCGGCGGCTGGCTGCTGCTCAGCAGTGCTGCCTGGCACCAACTGCCGGCGTCCAGCCTGCACCGCAACGCAGCCCTGCTGCTGTTGGCCGGGCTGAGCAGCGCCGTTTTCTTTCAGCTGCTGGCCCGGCAGCTGTGGCTGAGCGCCCAAACAGGCGCTTCGCCCGACCACAGCCTGCACCACGGCGTCGGGGGCCTCACTGGGCTGCTCTACCTGGGCACGGCGGGTCTGCTGCTGCTGGCGCTGTTTGGCCCCCCAAACCCACCCGTAGCCGGACTGATTGCGGGCTTGGTAGTGGCGGCGGCCGTGCTTTTTGGCTTGAGCCAGTGGCTGCAAAACGGGGCCGAATGGTTTCGAATCCTGCACCTGCTGGCGGGCCAGATATTCCTGAGCGTGGCCATTCTGGGACTGCACGAAGCCGGGCTGAGCTGGCCGCTGACCACGGTACTGCTCTACCTCGAAATGCTGCTCATGACGCTGGTGCTGGCCTGGCGCCGCGAGTGGTGGGTGTATCGGGTGCTGCTCTACGGCACGCTGCTGCTGGCCGTGGTCCTGCCCGCGCTGGTATACGGCACGGGCAGCCTGAGTTCGGAGTTGCGGGCCCTACTGCTCACGGTGGCGGCCCTGGCCACGGCAGCCGCGCAGGCCACCGCTGTGCGCCTGGCCGCTTCGCCCTACGATGCCCTACCCTTCTCCTACGACCCTACCTACCGCCTGCGCCTGCTGGGGGCCATGCCGGGCCTGCTGCTGCTGGCCGCCGCCGGGCTGCTCTATGAGCACACCTGGGCCGGCTGGGCCGCCGTGGGCATCGGGGGTGGTCTGCTGGTGCTGCGCCGCTACGTTGCCGTGCCCGGCCTCTGGACCGGTCTGGTACTGGCCACTGCGGGCTACCACGGCCTGCAGTGGCACTATGTGCTGTTGAAAAAAGCACCGCTCGGCACGGGCCGGGTGCTGGCCTACCTGCTGCCGCTGGTGCTGCTTGCGGGGGTCGGGGTAGCTTATTCTAAGTGGGCCGACCGGGACCGGCAGGTGCGCTGGCCCTGGCTCTACCTGCTGGGCCTGCACCTCACAATTGGGGCCTGGGCCGTGGCTGCCCCGCATTCGGAGGCCCTGGCCGTGCTGCTCTGGATTGGGCTGGCGGCCGGTGCGGCCGGGTTGGCCCAGTGGGTACGCACGCGCTTTGCCACCGCCGAAGTATTGAGCAGCCAGGGTAGTCCCGACCGGTTTTTGCTGCACGTGGCCTACGGCGTGCTGGCCCTGGCGTTGTTTTGGCACTTCACCTACCTGGTTTTTGGCACCGAAACCCTGTGGCGCCTGCCGGCCCGCCGCCTCACAGCCGCGGCGCTGACGCTGGTGCTGGCGGGCCTGGCCTGGCGCGCAGAACCCACCAGTGGCCCGCGCTACCGCAGCTGGCAGCTGCTACACCCCTATTTGCCCGAGCTGACGCTGCTGTTCCTGAGCTTTACTCTGTGGCGGGAAGTAGCGCTGACCTGGCAGGCTCTGCTGTGGCTAACTCTGGCCTTTGCCCTCACCTTGGGAGGCTCCCGCTTACCCGAGCGGCTACGGCGCCTGCGGCTCTACGGGCTGCTGTTTTTCTGGCTGGTGCCACTCTGGACAAGCTACGTGGCCCTGCGGTATCTGGCGCCGGGGCAGCTGCTCAGCATCCGGTGGCTGACGACGGCCGGCGCGGTGGCCCTGCAGTTTGGCTACGCGGCCGTGGCTTTGCAGGCGTATGCGGCGCCGGCAGCGCCCGTGTACTGGCCAGCCGGCTTGGCGGGTCTGGGCCGGTTGGGGCATTTCCGGCCCCGGCAGTTGGTAGCCGCGCTGCTCTACCCGGCCTTCGTGGCCCTGACCGTGCTGCTGGTGCAGTCCTTCGACCGGTCGGTGCTGACGGTACTGCTGATGCTGGAAGTGGTGGCCTTGTTTGTGAGCAGCCTGCTGCTGCGCCGCCAAGATTTCCGGTACGCGTCGTTGGCCGGCGTGGCCATCTGCCTGGTTCGGCTGGTGTTTTTCGACCTGAGCCAGAGCGGCACCATCACCCGGGCGGTGGTTTTCATTCTGATGGGTATGCTGCTGCTAGGCATGAATGCCCTGTATGCACGCTTCAAAGACCGATTCACCCCCGATTCCGCCTTCGATACCTCGCCGGGTATGCCGGCCGACTTCTCAGCGGAAGCGCCGGAAGCTGCCCCGCAGAAGTAAACCGGCGCCGACCTTCACCGCCGCCGAACGGACCAGCTCATTCCCGGTTTGCTCGGGCATGGGGCGTGACTTCGGCTGGCTTTTCGGAATCAGCCCACTGCTACTTGGCTTCGGCTTTCAGCAAGCCGAACTCACGCTGCAGAATCTGCTCGGTGACGGCGCGGCGGCCCAGCACGAATTTTTCGGTGGCGGGGCCGCCGTTGGCCGGCTCGGCATTCAGGGCGAAGAAGTAGGTTTTACTGCCCTGCTCCACCCAGCCCACAAACCAGCCGTTGTCGTGGCCGCTCTGCATAGTCCAGCCGGATTTGCCGCGCAGCACCCAGCCCGGCCCGCGGCTCAGCACCAGCAGAGCCTTGGTAAGGGCCATGCTGCGGGCCGATACCGGCAGCTGCCCGCGCTGCAAGCGTTGCAGAAAGTCGATTTGCTCGAACTGGGTGATGCGCGAGGTACCGGCCAGCCAGAAAGTATCGACGGTGGCCGCCGTGACGGCCATGCGGCCAAACTGCAGCCGGGGCAGCCACTGCTGGTAGCGCGTCGCCCCGATGCGCCGGGCCAGCTGCTGGTAGCACGGCACGCACGACACGCGCAGGGCCCGGGCCAGGGTCATGTCCTGGTTCCACTGGGCAAACTTGCGGCTCACTCCGTCCCAGCGGAAGACCTCGGTCGTATCCTTCACCGCGCCGGTTTCCAGCCCGATGAGCGTGTTGGGAATCTTGAAGGTGGAAGCCGGCAAAAAGCCCTGGCGGCACCGTGGCAGGTTGTAGGCCGTGTACGTATTGGCCCCAGCCTCCAGCACCAGAAAGGAGCCCTGCAGCCCGTAGGCGGCAAAATACGACTGATAGTCGCGCTCCGTGATGCGCTGGGCGCTGGCCCCGAAGCCGGTCAGCAACACCAGCACCAGCACCCGGAAGCAAAAACGAAAAAGGCTGGGTTTCATCCGAAGCATAGTTGAGAAGCCAGGTCCTGACGGCCACGGCAAAATAAACTGAGTAAGTGGGCCAATAATACGGTATTGCAGCCGGACGGCCGGGCAGCCAGGGTGCCTGGCAGCCGGAACAGTTAGCTTTCCCACCGGGCCGCCGCTGCCGTTGCAACCATTTCAGCCCGAGGCTCCTCTTCCCTATAGCCCGCTGTAGTGGGCGCTGTTCCGCCTGATTACCCAACCCAAAACTCCATGCTATGAACCTTACCAAAGCAACATTCGCGGTGCTGGCCCTGGCTGGTAGCGCCCTGCTCGGGGCCTGCCAGAAGGAAACGGCCGCACCAGTCACGCCGGCCGAGGACAACACGCCCGTCGTGCGGCCCCTCACCACCCAGGAAACCCGGAACGTGAGCAGCGCCAACGACTTTGCCTTCCGCTCGTTTGCGGCCCTGCAGGCTAAGGCGGCCAACGGCAACGTGTTTATTTCGCCCCTGAGCATTTCGGCCGCCCTCACCATGGCCTACAACGGGGCCGATGGCACCACAAAGGAGGCCATGCGCCAAACCCTGGGTTTTCAGCCCCAGACCGACGAGCAGATCAGCCAGGCCTACCAGACCCTGACCGAACTGCTGCGCGGCATGGACAAGCGCGTAACTTTCACGGCGGCCAACTCCATCTGGTACGCCCCGCAGTATGAGCTGCAGGCACCTTTCGTGCAGAAAAACACCACCTACTTCGAGGCCGCCGTGCAGCCGCTGGACTTCAGCTCAGCTAAAGCCAAGGACGTCATAAACGGCTGGGTGCGCGACAAAACCAAGGGCAAGATTGACGGCATCATCGAGTCGCTGCCGCCCGACCAGGTGATGGTGCTGGTTAACGCCCTGTACTTTAAAGGCACCTGGACCTACCCGTTCGACGCGAAGCTGACCCAGAAAGCACCCTTTAAGCGCGCCGATGGCAGCTCGGCCAGCGTCGACTTTATGACCCTGCAAAAGGGCAGCTACCACTACTACCAGGATGCCGCCCAGCAGGTTATCGACCTGCCCTACGGCAACCAGCAGTTCAGCATGACGCTGGTAGTACCCCAGGGCCAGACCACCGTCAACGACCTGGCGCGCACCATCAGCAGCACCCAGCTCAGCAGCTGGCTGAGCAGCGCCAAGCCCACGACGCTGGTGTTGCGCCTGCCCAAGTTTAAGATGGAGTACAAGAACTCGCTCAACGAGATGCTCATAACGCTGGGCATGGGTGAAGCCTTTTCCGGCCAGGCCAATTTCAGCCGGATGCTGGTGGGCCGGACCTCGGGGCTGGCCATCAGCGACGTGCTGCACAAGACCTACGTGGAAGTAAATGAGGAAGGCACCGAAGCCGCCGCCGTTACCTCGGTGGGCATAATCAATACGTCGGTGCCTCCCACGGTGTCCGTGGACCGCGCCTGCCTGTTCATGATTCGGGAAAAATCAACCAACGCCATTCTTTTCATCGGCCAGCTGATGAATCCTTGAGGCACGCTAAAAACGGCGTCCGGCCGGGCCAGAGGCGGTTTTCGGCCGCTCGTGGGCCCGGCCGCGGCTCGGCCCGGCCCCGCAAATGGGTGCGTAGTGCCGACAAGCGTATGGGTTATTAAGCGTACCTTGCGCGGGTAGCCAATTTCGCGCGAAAACTCGTGCCGCGGGTAAAACTCTTCGGAGCCAGCCCAAGTATAGGCCACATACCTTCATGTTTCAGCCTAACATTCTCATCATGGCAACTGACAACACCCAAAATACCCAGCAGGACCAGACCGGCGCTACGGCCACAACCGAAACCGCGCAGCAGGCCCTCTACCGCCGCGTAAAGCAGGCCCAGGAGCGCCGCCGCCAGAAGCGCAAGCGTCGGGACTCATAGTCAGCCCCGACTTACCGAAAAAGCCCTGATGGCCCGTTGGCCGTCGGGGCTTTTTTAGTGGGGTACCAAGCGCCACCGTTGAACCCGCCGTTTGCGTAGCTTTCGGCGTGCGTACGTGGCTTTCCCTGCTTTTCTTCCTGCTGGCGGCGGGCTGCTCCCCTACCGAGCTGGTGCGGCTGCAGGTCGTGAACGACAGCCAGGAGAAAGTGGTGGACCTGACCGTGCGCTGCGACGGCGAAACGGTGTTTGATACCCTGGTGGCGCAGTACAAAACCACCGACGACCGGCTCAGCCGCTACCTGCGCCTGCCGCCCGGCCCGCACCGGGTGGTAGCCGAGTCGCGGCAGCAGCGCACCCGCCTCGACACGATTATCAACACGACGGGCCGCAACGTGCTGGGCGTCACCTTCCGCTACGATTCTATTGCGGCCAAAACCCGCAAAACTTACTTTGCCGACGGGGCGGAGGGCGAAATTACCTTTCCGGCTTTTTACGTGCGGCGCTCCTTCCGCCTCTATCAGTTTCAGGCCCGCGACCTGCAACAGCCCTGATCCGGCCGCTGGCAATTTGCTGCTTTACTTTGCCGCATGAGAATAGCCCTTTCCCTAATACTGCTGGCGGCGGTGGGTGCGGCCGGCTGCCAACCGACGGCCGACCAGACCAACGCGCCGGCCGCGGCCGAAACCACTGCCCCCGCTCCGGCGGCCACCACCGCGCCTGACGCTACCAGTGGCCAGGTTACCACGGCAGCCCAGGCGCTCGGCGCCGTAAATTTCTACCTGCAGGAGATGCCCGAAGGCGGGGAGTACGATTTTGACGCGGCCACGGCCCGGGAAGCCGATGCGCACTGGCTGGTGCTGGTGCCCAGCCTCCCCGGCGACGGACGCAAACCCAACACGGCAACCTTTGAAGTCGATAAGCAAACCGGGGATATACAGGTTCGGTTTGCACCCCTACCGGCAAAGTAACGCCTTGGCCAATAGCTTCGGAAGGCTCTGAAAAGTCCTGAACCGGAGTTCTCCAGGACTGCGGCTGCCGGGGGCGGCCGTATCATTACATGAGTAAACCACGGCCCGGCGGCTACCGTAAGCCGGGCGGTTAGTATTTGCTGCCGTACTTTGCCTCATGCTCAAAGCCCTTCCCTTCCTGCTGCTCGGTGCCCTGGGCGCTGCCAGCTGCCAGCAGACGCCTGGCAATGATACCTCCATGCTGCCCGCCTCGGCCGAAACTACGGCCTCGCCCGACCTGGGCGCCGCCACCGCCGACGGAGCCCGCAGCGCCGTGCGCCGCCACGTGCAGGCGCTGCCCAACGCCAGCCTGTTCGTGCTCGACTCGGCCACGGCCCTTGAAATCGACGACCACTGGCAGGTGCTGGTGCCCCGCACCGACTGGGCCGGCCGCATGCCCAACAAAGCCGCCTTTGAGGTCGACAAAAAGTCCGGGGCCGTCCGGACGCTGATGGTAAAGTAACCCGGCCGCTTCACCCACAAAAAAGCCCCGACCTGTTGCAGGTCGGGGCTTTTCTTTGCCAGCGGTGGGCAACTTACTTTTTCTGGCGCTGCTCCTGCTCGGCATCGGGCTGGTTGCGGCGGTCGGCGTGGTCGTCGGTGCCGTTGATGAAGTCCTCGTCGCCTTTGGCCAGGCTATGCAGGTGGCGGATACCGTCGCCCATCGTCACGCCGGCTTCGGTGTCGATGGTGGGCGAAGTGGTAGCGGGGTCAATCGGGTTGGCGGCCGAAGCGCCGATGGCACCTTTGGTATCGGCGGCTTTCTGGTTCTTATCGTTGTTTTTTGCGGTGTTGGCCATGGTTTGCGGGAAGTAAGCTGCCGGGGCAGCGGGTTGAGAACAGGATAAAAGTGGGCTGCTGAATCACCAGGCAGCCCACCGTTTCTATACGCAGGCCGACAGCAGCAGTTATGCAACGCACTTCTCCCGAGCCTGAAACCCATTCCTGCACCCAGCCTGAAAAAGCCCTGCGGCGGCCCGCGCATAGCGCCGCCCCTAAGGACTGCCTAGCGTACCAGTCCGCGCTATTCCGCCAGGTAGCCGGCCAGCGCCGCCGCCTCGGCCCGCAGTCCGGCCAAGCGGGCCATCAGCAGCCGGTGCAGCACCGGGCTGCCCTCCCCTTCCAAAGCGCCCTGGGCCTCAGCCGTGGTAGCCGCTACCCACTGCCGCTGCCGCTCGGCTTCCGGGGGCAGGGTAGCCAGCAGCTTCGGGGCCGCCTGTAGCCAGTCGAGGGCGCGGCGGGCCCGGGCCTGCCCGCGTTCCAGCCGCCGCGTGAGCTGCTGCAGTTCGGAGGCCACGGCCGCGGCCCGCTTGTGGAGGGGCTCCGCTTCGGCTGATAAGAGCGGCCCTGGGGCCGCCGGGGGGCCCAGTGTGGGCAGGGCCTGGGTCAGCCACGACAAAATTATGCCGGCCGACGCTGGCAATACTCGCTGCCCGGCTTCTATCTTCGTGACCAGGTGGCGCGACACGCCCAGGGCCCCGGCCAATTGTTCCTGGGTAAGCCCCAGCCCGGCCCGGATAAGCGCGAGGTAGTGCGGAACGGTGGTGGTGCGCAGCGGACGGGGCATAATTGAACTTGTCTCCTAAATTTTGAATTTTAATACTAAGGAGACAAAGCCATTGTCTCCTTAGTAGCTCTGTACGAGAATAAGGAGACAATGGAGAATCAACAGCAGTTGAACAGTGCTTGTGTGGCCCTCTTCTCGGCTGCTCGGGTCAGTATTAATATGTCTTGAATAGCTACTGCCCGTGTTCGGCGGCTACTGCAAGCGCGGGTCGATGAAGTCGCGGAAGGCTTTGCGGTACGACTCACTCACGGGCAAAAACCGGCTGCCAATCTGCACTTTGTCCTTGAACACGGCGTCGATGCCCTCCAGGCTCACAATGTAGGAGTGGTGAATGCGGACAAAGTGCGTGGCGGGCAGCTGCTGCTCCAGGGTTTTGAGCCGCTGCAGGCTCACGATGCGCTGCTGCGGGGTGTGGATGGCCACGTAGTCCTTCAGGCCTTCCACGAACAGGATGTCGGCCTGCCGGATCTTGACCAGGCGGGTGCCATCCTTCACGAACAGAAACGGCGACGGCTCGGCCGGCGTCGGCCCGGGCGGGGGCAGCGCCGGGCCCGCCGGCACCGGGGCGGCGCCGGGCAGCAGCCGGGCCTGGGCCTTGTGCACGGCCCGCAGGAAGCGCTCCAGCGTGATGGGTTTGAGCAGGTAGTCGACCACGTCGAGGTCGTAGCTTTCCAGGGCGTACTCGGAGTAGGCCGTAGTCAGGATTACCAGGGGCTGGCGGGGCAGAATCTTGAGCAGAGCCAGGCCGGTAATTTCGGGCATCTGCACGTCGAGCAGCAGCAGATCAATGGGGTGGGCGCTGAGCTCTTGTAGGGCGGCCAGGGGACTGGCACAGGCCGCGTGCAGGGTCAGAAACGGCACTTTTCCCACGTAATCAGTGAGCAGCTGCCGGGCCATCGGCTCATCATCCACAATCAGGCAGCGCAGCATCAGGTCAGGGTCAAGGTGAGGTGGACGCGGTATTCGGCGGGGCCGTCTTCTACCTGCAGCACGTGCCGGCCCGGGTAGTGCAGGGCCAAGCGGCGGCGCAGATTTTGCAGGCCGGTGCCGGCGGCAGCCGGTACAGGAGCGGGGTGCGGCAGCCGGCCGTTGGCCACCGTGCAGACGCACTCGGGGCCGTGCAGCCGGATCAGCACCGTGACCCAGGCCTGGGGGTCGGTGGTACTCACGCCGTGCTTGAAGGCATTTTCCAGAAAGGTGATCAGCAGCAGCGGAGCAATGCGCACGCCCTCGGCGGGGCCCTCTACCACGAACTGCACCGGAACGGGGGTGTTGAGGCGCAGCTTTTCCAGGCTGATGTAGTTCTGCATGTACTCGATTTCCTGGCTGAGGGCCACGGTGGCGTGGTTCGACTCGTAAATCATGTAGCGCATCATCTGGGCCAGCTTGGCCACCACCTCCGGCGTGTTGGGCGACTGGGTGTAGGCCAGGTAGTAGAGGTTGTTGAGCGTGTTGAAGAGAAAGTGCGGGTTGATCTGGGCCTTGAGCAGCTTGAGCTCGGCCGTGAGCTGTTCGTTTTCCAGAGCCTTGGTGCGGGCGTCGAGGGCAAACCAGCCCACCACGAAGTGCAGCATGCTCAGAAAGGCCACGATAGACAAGGTGCCCACCACTACCGACAGCACGAAGGCCGGCGACTCCAGGTAGCTCTGCGGCAGCTGCCCTGGCGCCAGCTGCCGCTGCACCGCCACCCGCAGTGCGACTACCAGAGTAAAGGGCGCGGCCAGCTCCAGCAAATAGCGCCCCAGCCGCTGCCGCCGTAGCCCCCGGGGCAGCAGGTAGAAGAAATTGAGGTAGCCGATGAGCAGGTTGCTCACCAGCGGTACCAGCGAGTTGGCCAAAGCCAGCCGCCAGCCCACTTCCCGACTGATCTGGTAGAAGTAAAACGAAAAGTAGACGCCCCAGAACGAGAGGTGCAGTAGCAGCACCCGGTGGCGGCGAAGAAGCCCGAGCATGGCGGTAAAGAGCAGATAGGCCCCCAAGATACCCGCTGCACCGCGGCCGCACTCCACTTCCCGCCCAATTTTCGACCGTTGCCCGGTTTTCCTCGACCCTTGGGCCGGCAGTAGCCGCTAGTTCAGCAGCAGGACAGTGGTTGAGCAAAGCCCGGCAACAGCCGAATAAGCCGCCGCAACGGTCGAGTAGCGCGAGGAAGCCGCGGGCGTTGGGCGTACTTGGCGGCTGTCTTTTCCCTCACCTTACTCTGTACGCTATGAAACTTACCGGCTTACTGCTGGCCCTGACCCTGGCGGGTTCTGCGCACGCCCAATCCGCGCCGCCCACCGATACGCTGCTGCTCAGCCCGCGCCGCAGCGTGGAGGGGCAACTCATCCGGCCCTTCTCGGCCCGCTACACCATGCTTATGCGCCGCGAGGGCCAGGAAAAGCCCGTCGGCAGCGTGGCTACTTCGTATGAATATCTGCCGGGGCCGAAACTTGGGCTCAAGCGGTCCGTCATCACCTTTCCCACCGGCGCTATCGTCGACAGTGGCACCGTGGACCGGCGCACGCTCTACCCCCTGGCGCACCGCTCCCACCAGCCCAACGGCCGCACCCTGGCTCTAAACTTTGCCGGGCCCCGCGTTACGGGCTTCAACCAGGTGGGCTCACAGCGCACCGCCGTCGACCTGACTACTTCGGCAGCCCTGTTCGACTCCTTTTCGGCCGACCTGGTGGTGCTGGCGCTGCCGCTGCGGGCCGGGCAGGCCTTTAAGTTTGCGCAGTACGTGTACGAGAAGGGCGGGCCGGACTGGGTGCGGGGCCGCATCGTGGGGGCCCAGCCCCTGCCCGCCCCCGACGGCAAAACCAGCCGCCCGGCCTGGGTGGTGCAAACCTTCGGCTCGGACAAAACCACCGTCACCTACTGGCTCGACCCTTCTACCCGCCGCCTGCTCCAGATAGAGGTTGTAAGCCCCGGCCGGGAGCTAATTATGCGGCAAGTGGAGTAAGCTGCGTATAGTGAAGATATCATTCCAACTATTCCGGCACGGGTGGGTCTTGGTAGTGAAGGTGGGGCGCAGGCTCCGCCTTTTTTGTTTTCAGGATGTGGGCAGGGAAGCCAAACGCTCACGGCACCTGCACTGCTTTTGCAATTAGTCTAGCCCACTGCCACTGTTTTTACTTCCATTGGTAGGGCAGATACTTCGGTTTGCCGACGCTGGTGAAGTCGTACTTCCTGACCTGAAAGTGCAGCGTATCCTTTCTCAGGTAGAAGAAAACCTGTTCCACGTCGTCGTGCACTGCGAAAGGCGGCAGGAACTTCACCGCTTGGGGGTGACTACGATTGTACGCCTCGAAGTCGCGGTAGAACTGCTCGCCACGTTGAAAGTGCTGTTTGTTCTGAAAATAGAAACTGATGACGGCAGGGTTGGCTTTGGCCACCGGGAAGCTCCGACAACAGTGCAGACGTTTCCCGAATACCTTCCCCGCATCCTGCCAGAACAGATACACGGTCTGCTCATCCTCAGCACAAGTACAGCGCCCGGCAGGTTTGCCCAACTCACTCCGCTCAGGCAGATCCTCACAGCCCACGCAACCGGCCTGGTAGTACAGAATCGTGTCAATCCGGGCTTTGCGAAGCTGCTTAACCAGCGCTTGGTGTAGTTTCCACACGCTATTGTTTGGGTGCGCTGAGTTTAGGTACTGCCTCGTGATGGAGTCCAGCGCTTGGCTATAAACTGGGTTGGCAAGCTGCTTAAACGGGTTGCCACGGATAGGGGAATTGAAGCAAGTGAATACCAACCCAGGCCCAAGGAGTACAGGTGTAAGCGTCTTGACAATGTTCATACAGATTGAAACCGGAGCTATTGAGCTTTTTGGCTGAAATATACATTTACTGGCTTCTTTTAGTCTTAAAACGCCACCCACCTCAACCGTATATCACCCTTTTTCTATACCTTCCCGCGTCCATTTTCTTCCCTTTATTCTTATGCTTACCCAACGTGTATCTCGCCTGCCTTTGCTGGTGTTGCTGCTATTGCTATGTGCCTGCTCCAAGTTGGGCTCCAACAACGATTCCAGCCCCGAGGGCGAGGAAATCAGCCCCTACCAGAACATCGTATTTACGTTCGACGAGCCTCTGGGCGAAGGCCGCGTCAGCCGCTGGGACACCCTGCAGTACGTCGAGTTTGAGCCCGCCGTGCGCGGCAAATTCAAGTGGACCAGTGACCGGGAGCTGACCTTCTCCCCTTCCGAGCCCTTCCGGCCCGCCACGGCGTTTCAAGCGCAGTGGCGGCCGGTGGCCCTGGAAGCGCTGAAGCTCAAGAAAGAGCCGCCGCTGAGCAAAACCAAGTTTCACACCCCGGGCCTGACGATGCACGAGCCCCAGCTGTTCTGGAGCCAGAGCCGGCGGGTGGCGGGCACGGCCGAGATGCGCGCCAACCTGCTGTTCAACTACGCCGTGAAGCCTAGTGACATTCAGCCCCTGCTCAAGATTACCCAGGACGGCCAGCCAGTAGCTTTCGAGGTGGTATCGGCCGAGGCCGACAGCATCGTGGGCGTGGCCCTGACCCAGGACGTGCGCCCCGGCTCCCCCGTTACGCTGGAGCTGGCGCCCGGCCTGCACCCCGTGGGCTCGGACCGGGCCACGACCAAAGCCCTGACCGCTCAGGTAGCCGTGCCCGACCAGCAAACCCTGCTCGTGCGCGAAGTGGTGGCCTCCATCGTGGAGGGCGACCCGGTTATTACGGTGCTCACCAACCAGCCCGTATCGGCCACGGAAATACCGGCCCTGCTGACCGTGGAGCCGGCCGTGGATTACTCGGTGGAAGCCCTGGAAAGCGGCTTTACGCTCAAAGGCGGCTTCGATGTGGACAAAACCTATCAGATCAGCTTGCGGAGCGGGTTGCGCGGGGCCTTGGGTGGGCAGCTGGCCGAGCCCTTCACCCAAACGGCCGCCTTCGTGGATGAGCGGCCCAGTCTGAGCTTTGCCAACGGTGACAAAGCCATGTACCTCGACGCGCTGGGCACCCGCAACCTAGGCGTGCGCATCGCCGAAATCGAGAAGGTGCAGGTCACCATTGCCAAGGTCTACGCCAACAACATTCAGCAGCTGCTGCGCGGCGGTAAGCAGTACGGCTACGACTACGACGAGGAAGGCGGCGGGGAAGACGACGGGGGTGAGTACGAGGACAAGTCCTACAACTACTACGACGTGGAGCAGCTCGGCAACGTGCTGACCGAGCGGACCTACTCGGTGGCCGGTCTGCCCAAGGAAAACGGCCTGCGCCTGCTCAATCTGAGCTTCAAGGACCTGGAGTTTACCGGCCCGATGAAGGGTCTGTACGTGGTGAAAATTCAGGACACCGAGCGGCAGTGGCTGCAGGTGAGCAAGCTCGTGTCGGTGTCGGATATCGGCCTGATTGTGAAGCAGGGTAAGGCCGGCCGCACGCTGGTATTCGCCAACTCGATTCGCAATGCCAAGGCCCTGGGCGGGGTGAACGTGCGCTTCGTGAGCTCCAACAACCAGGTTATCAGCAGCGCCACTACCAACAGCGCGGGCGTGGCCGTGTTCGACAGCACCGCCGCCACCAGCCGCTTCCGCCTGACGATGGTCACGGCCCAGCGCGAGTCGGACTTCACCTTCCTGAACCTGCCCACGAGTAGGGTCGAAACCTCCCGCTTCGAGGTGGGCGGCCTGCAAAGCAACGCGGCCCGCTACCAGGCCTTCCTCTACGGCGACCGGGACCTGTACCGCCCCGGCGACACCATCCAAACCAACACTGTCATTCGCACCGAGGGCTGGCAGGCCCCGCCGGCCAATCTGCCGGTAAAAATCAGGCTGCTGCTGCCCACGGGCAAGGAATACGCCAGCCTGCGCAAGAAGCTCTCCGCCGACGGCTCATTCGAGTCGCGCTTCATTCTGCCCGCCGGCATCATGACCGGCCTCTATACGCTGGAAGTGCTGACCGGCAACGACGTACTGCTGGCCTCCCGCCAGATTTCGGTGGAAGAATTCATTCCCGACCGCCTCAAGGTGACGGTGAAAGCCGCACCGGCCGTGGTAGGCCCGGGCCAGACGGTGAATGCCAGCATCACGGCCCTGAACCTGTATGGCCCGCCAGCCTCCGACCGCAAGTTTGAGGTGGAATTCTCGCTCAAGGAGAAGCCCTTCCAGCCCAAGAACTACCCCGGCTACAACTTCTATATCAGCTCGGGCGAGAACCGTACTCGTAGCTACGACTCGGGGGAAGAAACCAGCTCCCTGGCCGACCGGTTCGAGAAAACCACCCGCGAAGGCACCACCGACGCCAGCGGCCAAGGCACGGCCAGCTACGAAATTCCCGGCTACGAAGACCTGGGCACCCTGGAAGGCTCGGCCTTCGCCACGGTGTTCGACGAGAGTGGCCGGCCCGTGAACCGCCTCGCGACTTTCGAGGTGCAAACCCAGAGCGTGATGTTCGGGGTGCAGCAGGTGCCCGAGCTGGTGAGCACCCAGCAGCCGCTGACCATGCGCTTCGTGGCCCTCACGCCCAAAACCGCCCAGCCCACCCGCGCCGACGCCCAGATCAAGGTAGTGCGGCTGCTGTGGGAAACCGTCATTGAGCGGCAGGGTGGGCGCTACCGCTACACGTCCCAGAAGCGCGAACAGGCCATTCTGACCCAAAACCGCACGATTAGCTCCGAATCGACGCTGGACTTTACCCCGGCTTCGTCGGGCGAGTACGAGGTGCGCGTGGCCCGGCCGGGCGCGGCTACCTATGTGGTCAGCCGCTTCTATGCTTACGGCTACGGCGACACCCAGAGCAATTCCTTCGAGGTGAATAACGAGGGCGAAGTCACGATTGAAGCCGACAAAGAGAAATACCAGCCCGGCGAAACGGCCAAGCTCCTGCTCAAAACGCCCTTTGCCGGCCGCGTCCTCATCACCGTGGAGCGCGACAAGGTGCTCGACCATTTCTACGTCGATACCGATGAGAAGTCGGCGCGGGTAAGCATCCCGATTCGGGGCAACCACGTGCCCAACATCTACGTGACGGCCACCGCCATCCGCGAAATTACCGACAATCGCCTGCCGCTCACCGTGGCCCGGGGCTTCGTACCGCTGACGGTGGAAAAGCCCGGTACCAAGCTGCCCGTAGCTTTGAAAGTCGCCGCCCAGAGCCGCTCCCAGACCTGGCAGACCATTGAGGCCAGCACCGCGCCGGGTGCCTCGGTCACCTTTGCCGTGGTGGATGAGGGCATTCTGCAGATGAAGGACTACCGCACGCCCGACCCCTACAGCTACTTCTACCAGAAGCGCGCCCTGGAGGTAAATGCCTACGACGTGTACCCCTTCCTGCTGCCCGAGCTGGGCACCAGCTCCTCCGGCGGCGACGGGGCCGACCTCTCCCGTCGCACCACGCCCGTGCCCTCGCGCCGGGTGAAGCTGCTGGCCAAGTGGAGCGGCGTATTGCGGGCTGATGCCAACGGCAAAGTGCGCTACAAAGTGCGTATCCCGCAGTTTAGCGGGGCCGTGCGCGTCATGGCCGTGGCCTACAAGGGCGACGCCTTCGGCTCGGCCGAGCAAACCATGCGCATCGCCGACCCGGTGGTTATCAGCACCAGCCTCCCCCGCTTCCTCAGCCCCGGCGACACGATTGACGTGCCCGTCACGCTGACGAATACGACGGGGAAGGCTATTAAAGTAGCTACTTCATCAGAGGTAAAGGGAGCTTTGGCTTTCCCAATACCAGGAGTTATGACTGCCGACGTAGGAAAGGTACTTCAGGGAAAGAGCCAAGGTTGGGGCTATCAAACTATTGCGCCTAATTCAGAAAAGCGTTTCACCCTAAAATACCCGCTGATAGCTAGTGGTATTGGAAACAGTGAAATATTGATTTCTGCAAAAATCCTCGACGGTGAGAGTTTTTCTGAAAAAATAGAAATACCTGTTCGGCCGGCTTCTCCGCTGGAAAAGGTGTCCGGCTCGGGCGTGGTGAAGGGCGGCAGCACGCAGGCGCTGAACCTGGCCACCAACTTCCTGCCCGCCACGCTACGCAGCCAGCTGGTGGTGAGCCGCTCGCCGATGACGGAGTTTGCCAAGGATTTGCGCTACCTACTGCAGTATCCCTACGGCTGCCTTGAGCAAACCGTGTCGGCGGCTTTCCCCCAGCTGTACTACGGCGACCTGACCGCCACGCTGGGCCAGAAAACCGGCAAGCAGGCCAAGGGCACGCGCTTCAACCCGAACTACAACGTGCAGGAAGCCATCCGCAAAATCGAGTCCCAGCAGCTCTACAACGGCAGCCTGAGCTACTGGCCCGGCGGCGACTACGACAACTGGTGGGCCACCACCTACGCCGCCCACTTCCTACTCGAAGCCCAACGCGCCGGCTTTGAAGTGAACAAGAACCACCTCGACAAGGTGCTGCAATACCTGCAGGCCCGCACCCGCAAGCGCGAAACTGAGGAGTACGACTACTTCGACGTAAGCACCATTGCCCGCCGCAAGGTCATTGCCAAAAAGGAAATTCCCTACAGCATCTACGTGCTGGCGTTGGCCGGCCGCCAGGATGCCGTAGCGTTCAACTACTACAAATCGAACCGGCAGCTGCTGGCCCAGGACTCCCGCTTCCTGCTGGCGGCGGCCCAGGCCGTGGGCGGCAACCAGAAAGCCTACCGCGACCTGCTGCCCACCACCTTCACCGAAACCGCCGCCCACCGCGCCTTCGACGGCTCGTTCTACTCCCCCATCCGTGACATGGCCCTGGTGCTCAATTCCCTGCTCGAAGCTGACCCCGGCAACGCCCTGGTGCCCAAGCTCACCCGTCAGCTCAGCCGGCAGGTGAAGCAGGCTTCCTGGCTGAACACTCAGGAACGAGCGTTTTCGCTGTTGGCGTTGGGCAAAGTAGCCCGGCAGAATGCCAGTGCTACCGTTACGGCGTCCTTGCTGGCCGACGCCAAGGAAATCGGCAAGTTCTCGGGCAAAGATCTGACGGTAAACAACGTGGCTAACCGCAAAGTAGCCCTGCGCACCACCGGCACCGGCAGCCTGTACTACTTCTGGGAAACCGAGGGCGTGTCGCCGCTGAACACGGTGCGCGAGGAGGATTCCTTCCTGAAAGTGCGCCGCGAGTTCCTGGACCGCACCGGCAAGGCCGTGGGCTCACCCAACTTCCGCCAGAACGACCTGGTGGTGGTGCGCATCACGATTCAGTCGGCCGACGCGGCCGGGGAAGTGCCCAACGTGGCCATTACCGATTTGCTGCCCGCCGGGCTGGAAATCGAGAATCCGCGCATTGGGGCCGTGCGCGACATCGACTGGGCCAAGGACGCGGCCACCCCCGACTACCTCGACATGCGCGACGACCGGATCAACCTGTTTACCACTGTTTCAACTTCGCCCAAGTCATTCTACTACGTGGCCCGGGCCGTGTCGAAGGGCACCTTCCGCCTGGGCCCGGTCAGCGCCGATGCCATGTACAACGCCGAGTACCACAGCTACAACGGCGCCGGTGTGGTACGGGTAAAGTAGCCGTTTAGCAGTAGCGCGAACTGTGTAGCTCGCGTAGCCCGCGCCGTTGTAACGATTGTCGTTCCGGCACGCCAACTACACAGTTCGCGCTACTAAGCCTTACCGCATACTCTTCATTTCTATGGTCAACCTACGTGTAGTCTTAATCGCCTCTGTTGCCATGTTGCTGGGCCTGATCCTATGGATGGGCTACTTCTTCTACTTCCGCACCGACGGCCGCGGCAACGTGCTACGCGAGGCCGAAAGCCCCGAAGCGGCCGCCCGTGGCCAGCAGCTACTGGCCCGCGCCGACGCCCTGACAGACCAGCAGGACTACGATAAGGCCAAAGTCCTGCTAGATTCCCTACGCGACGCCGATGCCAATCCGGCCATGTTTATCAGCACCGACGACCTGGCCCAGCGTTTCGACACGCTCCGGATACGCCGCTCCCGCCAGCAGTCGGTGCCTTAGGCTACGGAACCTTGTGGGAAGCGCGGCCGTAGCTTTTTTGCCGTAGCGCCGTACACCTTAAGCGACACTTTCTCCCAGCCGGCCGCTCCCGTGGCCGGCTGTGGCGTTTGTGACAATGCCGTTATCGTTCAGCTACTTTACTTCCGGTATATCATGCGTATCCGCCGCTATGTTGGGGCCCGGCTCCACCACATCTTACTCCGCCTGGTGCTCTTGCTAATTGGCGTTCTGGCCTGGACGTCCTTGCGGGCCCAGGGCATTACGACCCTCACTGCGGCCGACAACGGCAAGCAAATCCAGCTCAGCGTGGGCGACCGGCTGATTGTGCGCCTGCCCACGGCCAGCTCCCGCTACGGCTGGCGCTTGGCCCAGAGCTACCCGGGCATGCTCACGGTGGTAAGCAGCGTCACGCTGCCGGGCATCAGCAGCGGCGTGGCGGGGGCGCCAGCCACCCACGAAATCCACTTGCAGGCCATCGGAGCCGGTGGGTTTGACCTGGCTTTTGTGTCGGCCGTGCCGGGCTCGGGCTACGCGCCGCTGGGCAACTTTTTCCACACCTACGTCACAATAAACCAGCCGGGCGTGGCCAAAAACGTAAACATCACCGAGTATGGCAACCACAGCCAGGTAACAGTAAACAAGGGCGACCTGCTGCTGATTAAGCTGGGCACTACCGTCGGCTCCGACCACGCCTGGGAGGTGATGCCCATCGAAGGCAACGTGCTGCAATTGGCCAGCCAGCAACCGGCTACCGACCCGGAGAAAAGCAGGAAAAAATCCAAGCCCGGCAGCGCCCAGGAAGTGCCGTTCCAGTTTCAGGCCCTGAACCCGGGCAAAGCCACGGTGCGGTTTCTCTACCGCAGCACGACCAACAACGACGCGCCGCCCTCCCGCGACTTTGAGCTGGACGTGACGGTGCCCGAGCCGCCCAGATAAGGCGATAATACCGCCCGCCACCGCGTATCTTGCCGGCTCTTCCGGGCGCCTTTTGTCCCGGCTAGCGGCTGACCGGTGCATGAAACGCCCCCTTAAGATTCTGCTTACGCTGCTGCTGCTCGGCTTCCTCGGCTGGGGGCTCGATTGGCTGTTTCCCGTGCCGCCCCCGCCCCAGTATTCGCCCCTGGTGCTGGCCGCCGACGGCTCAGTGCTGCACGCCTTTTTGAACCCGACCCAGAAGTGGCGCATGAAAACCGAGCTGCGCGAAATCACGCCGGCTTTGCGCAGCACCATTATCGAGAAGGAAGACCGGTATTTCTACTATCATTTCGGCGTGAACCCCCTGGCGTTGGTGCAGGCCGCGGGGCGGAATATGTTCGGGCAAGGCCGCACCACCGGGGCCAGCACCATTTCCATGCAGGTGGCCCGCCTGCTGGAGCCCAAGGAGCGCACCGTGGGCAACAAGCTGCTGGAGATGCTGCGCGCCGTGCAGCTGGAGGCCCACTACAGCAAGGCCGAAATTCTGCAGCTCTACCTGAACCTAGTGCCCTACGGCGGCAACATCGAGGGCGTGAAGTCGGCGGCTTTGCTTTACTTCCAGCAGCCCCCCGATTACCTTTCCCTGGCCCAGACCGTGACGCTGGCCATCATTCCCAACCGGCCCCGGGGCCTGGTGCTGGGCCGCCACAACGCGGCCATCCTACAAGAGCGCAACCGGTGGCTACGGCGCTTTGCTCAAGAAGGGTTGTTTCCACAGCAGGACATTGCCGACGCCCTGCTGGAGCCCCTGGACGTGCAGCGCCACGCTGCCCCGGCCCTGGCGCCCCACCTGGCGCGGCGGCTGGTGCGGCAGTTTCCGGGTCGGCCCATCATAGCCTCGTCCCTGCAGCGCGGCAAGCAGGCCAAGGCCGAAGACCTGACCCGCAACTACGTGCGTCGCCTCCGGGAGCTGGGTATTACCAACGCCGCCGTGCTGCTCATCAACAACCGCACCCGGGCCGTGGAAGCCTACGTGGGCTCCGCCGATTTTCTGGATGCGGCCGGCAAAGGCCAGAACGACGGGGTGCAGGCCGTCCGCTCGCCGGGCAGCACGCTCAAGCCCTTTCTCTACGCCCTAGCCCTGGACCGCGGCCTGGTGACGCCCAAACTGCTGCTCCCCGACGTGCCCACCAACTTCAGCGGCTACCAGCCCGAGAATTTTGACAAGCGCTGCAGCGGCGAAGTGCCTCTGGACCGCGCCCTGGCCTATTCGCTCAACATTCCGGCCGTGCGGGTGCTGTCCGAGATGGGCGTGCCCACCTTCACGGCCAAGTTGCGCGCCGCCGGCTTCCGGACCGTGGCCAAGAACGCCCCACACTTAGGCCTGAGTACAATTCTGGGCGGCTGCGGCGCCACGCTCGAAGAGCTGACCAACCTCTATGTGGCCCTGGCCAACGGCGGCCGGTACGCCCCACTGCACTGGGCAACTCAGCCCGGCCGAAAGCTCACTACGCCCCCCGGCACGCCGCTTTTCTCCGACGGCGCCGCCTTTCTTGTCACCGACATCCTGGCCCAGCTCACCCGCCCCGATTTGCCGGTGGGCTACGAAACCAGTATCCGGCTGCCCAAGATTGCCTGGAAAACCGGCACCAGTTACGGCCGCCGCGACGCCTGGAGCATCGGCTACAACAAAGAGTACACCATCGGGGTGTGGGTGGGCAACTTCAGCGGGCAGGGCAGCCCGGCCCTCACCGGTTCCGACGTAGCCACGCCCCTGCTGTTCGACCTGTTTAATACGCTGGCCTACAACTCGCCCAACAACTGGTTTCAGCCCCCGGCCTCCCTGGATTTCCGGCTGGTATGCGCCGAAACCGGCCGCCCGCCGGGCGAGAATTGCCCCAACCAGCTGATCGACTATTTCCTGCCCGGCGTGTCGTCGGGAGTGCGCTGCCAGCACCAGAAGGAAGTGCTGCTCTCGGCTGATGCACAGTATGCGTTTTGCCGGGCCTGCGCTCCGGCGGCCGGCTACCGGCGCGAGCTGTATCCCAATCTGCTGCCCGAAGTAGCCGCTTTTAAGGAAACCCAGGGCATCCCGTACCGCCGGCTGCCGCCCCATAACCCCGGCTGCCAGCTCGTGCGGGGTGGCCGTGAAAAGGCCCCCAGCATCACCTCGCCGCTGGCCAACACCGAATACGTACTCAACAAAGGCGAGCAGCAGCAACTCTTGCTCAGCTGCGCCACCGATAACGAAGTGCGGCAGGTGTCGTGGTACGTGAACGACCAGTTTCTGCGCACGGCCGCGGCCACCGAGCGGGTCTTTTTCCGTCCCGCACCCGGTACGCTCAAGATTTCCTGCGCCGACGACCACGGCCGCAACACCGATATTCGGATTGTGGTGAATGAAATGTAAAGGCAGCCGCCAGGTTATTTCTAGCGTGCCCCTACACCATAAATTGGGGCTGCGTTAAGCGCCTTTATCTACGTTTTGCAACTATGCTCTAGACAGCCGGCAGGTTAGAATATGCGTCTGGCTAATTTAAAACTCAGAAAACTATTCTAAAAAGATAGCCCTAAGGCATTCCCATTATTACTTATAGTTATAGCATCGACCTGCCTCATTTCACTCCTAAAAACACAAACAACCGTTTGTTTTACAGATTATTAGCACGCTTTAAGTCAAATTATTACTACTTGCCACTGGTATAACTTGGAATTATGAAATTCCTGCTATTACCTTTGCAACACCAATTCTTTCCCCATCAAAGGATTGTTTTTATACAGAGGCGTGGAGAGACAGGCTCGACGAAGCGCCGGCAACCACCGCAAACGCGGAACGGTGCCAAGTCCTGACCATATAAAAACAACAACGTCGTGAAAACCTTGTCCAACGCCCGCACTACTCCTCCCGCTTTCCTTGCCCTACAGCATGGATGTTGTGGTATGATGCTGCGCTGCCGGTGTTGCTAGCAAGCCACGCTCCCGCCTTTTTCCTGCCGTGTCCTAAGCTCCGTTAACTGAGCCTGTTGCGCACAACCCCGTTTTCGACTACCGCAGGCTAGTCGGCCTAGGCTCGCACAGGTTCTGTGGGCCGTGGGCCTTCCCATCTTCGGCTATTTCCCCAGGAAAAGCCACATTCTCTTAGCATTATGCAAGCAGCCTCTGTGTCGCTGGTCCCCGACCTGCGTCAGCAGCTCGCCGGGCTTTCCGCCGTCGAGTTGCTGGCCGCGGTAGCTACGCAATTCCCCGGTACCGCCGTTTTCTCGACTTCCTTCGGCCTCGAAGACCAGATCATCACCCATCTGATTTTCGAGCACAACTTACCGATTAAGGTCTTCACGCTTGACACGGCCCGCAACTTCCAGGAAACCTATTCCACCTGGAACAAGACCCTGCTGCGCTACGGCCAAGCCATTGCGCCTTACTTCCCGCAGCAAGCCAGCGTGGAGCAATTGCTGCTCGAAAAAGGCCCCAACAGCTTCTACGAGAACGTGGACAACCGCAAGGAGTGCTGCGGCATTCGCAAAGTGGAGCCGCTGCGCCGCGCGTTGGCGGGCCAGCAGGCTTGGTTTACCGGCATCCGGGCCGAGCAGTCGGCCAACCGCCACGACATGCACGCGGTGGAGTGGGACGCCGGCCACCAGCTCATCAAGTTTCACCCCTTGTTCGACTGGACCTTCGAGCAGTGCTGGGACTTTGTGCACGCCCACAGCATTCCTTTCAACCCACTGCACCAGCAGGGCTTCGTGAGCATCGGGTGCGCGCCCTGCACCCGGGCCATCAAGGCCGGTGAGGACTTCCGCGCCGGGCGCTGGTGGTGGGAAGATCAATCGGCCAAGGAGTGCGGCCTGCACAGCACTCACAATGGGCCAGATCCGGTGGTAGAGCCGGTTTTGGCTAATTAAAATCACCTGCCACCCTGAGCTTGCGAAAGACCTTATAGGCTACGAACGACAGGCGTTACCACAACTCGTTCTACTGTGATAAGGTCCTTCGCAAGCTCAGGATGACAGAAGTTGAAAAACCGACATCATAGCTCTATGAGTACTCCTCATTTCGATTACCTCGACCGACTGGAAGCCGAAGCCATTCACATTCTGCGGGAAGTAGCGGGCCAGTTTGAGCGCCCGGCCCTGCTGTTCTCGGGTGGCAAAGACTCCATTGTGCTCACGCGCCTGGCCGAAAAAGCCTTCCGTCCCGGCCGCTTCCCCTTCCCGCTCGTTCACGTTGATACCGGCCACAACTTCCCCGAAGTGCTCCAGTTCCGTGACTCGCTGGCCGCCGAGCTGGGCGAAAAGCTCATCGTGCGCAGCGTGGAAGACACCATCAAGCGGCAGCGCCTGCGCGAGCCGGGCGGCAAGTTCCCGAGCCGCAACCCGCTGCAGACCTATACCCTGCTCGAAACCATTGAGGAGTTCCAGTTCGACGCCTGCATCGGCGGAGCCCGGCGCGACGAGGAGAAGGCCCGGGCCAAGGAACGCATCTTCTCGGTGCGCGACGAGTTTGGCCAGTGGGACCCCAAGCGGCAGCGGCCCGAGCTTTGGAACGTGTACAACGGCCGCATCCAGCGGGGCGAAAACGTGCGCGTGTTCCCGATTTCGAACTGGACCGAGCTGGACGTGTGGCGCTACATCCAGCGCGAAAACATCGCCCTGCCCAGCATCTACTTCGGCCACCCGCGTACCTGCGTGGTACTGCCCAGCGGCCAGCTTTTGGGCCTCAACGAGCACCTGCGCCTCGATGAAACCGACGAAATCGTGGAGCGCCAGGTGCGCTTCCGCACCGTGGGCGACTCGACCTGCACCGCCGCCGTGGAAAGCGACGCGGCCACCATCGACGACATCATCGAAGACCTGCTGCTGGCCAAAGTGAGCGAGCGGGGCGCTACCCGCCTCGACGACAACATCTCCGAGGCCGGCATGGAAGACCGCAAGCGCAACGGCTATTTCTAAATGGTGATTTAGTGAGGCAGCGATTTAGCGAGTTGTCGTTCAGCCTGCGCGGACGACTAACAACTCCCAAATCGCCAATCAACTCACTAATTCACTACCTCACTAAATCACACATGGACCTTCTCCGATTTATCACCTGCGGTAGCGTCGACGATGGCAAAAGCACCCTCATCGGCCGGTTGCTCTACGATTCTGACTCCGTGTCTTTGGACGTGCTGGCAGCACTGGAAAACCGCCCCACCGTACACGGCACCGTGGATTTGGCCTTGCTGACCGACGGCCTGCGGGCCGAGCGCGAACAGGGCATTACCATCGACGTGGCCTATAAGTACTTCACCACGCCGCGCCGCAAGTTCATCATCACTGATGCGCCTGGCCACGTGCAATACACTCGCAACATGGTAACCGGCGCCTCCACCGCCGACCTGGCCATTGTGCTGGTCGACGCCCGGCAGGGTGTGGTGGAGCAGACCCGCCGCCACTCGCTGATTGCCTCCCTGGTGGGCATCCGGCACTTTGTGCTGGCCGTGAACAAGATGGATTTGGTGAATAACGACCAGGCGGTGTTCGACCAGATTGTGGCCGACTACGCCGCCGTAGCCGACCAGCTCAAGCTGCCCCACGTCACGGCCATTCCGCTCAGCGCCCTGCTCGGCGACAACATCGTGGCCCACTCCAAAAACCTGTCCTGGTACACCGGGCCGAGCCTGCTGGAGCATCTGGAAAGCGTGCCGGCCTTCGAGGAAGCTACTATTGCCGACGCCCGCTTTCAGGTGCAATACGTCATTCGGCCCCAGACCGACGACTACCCCGACTACCGCGGCTACGCCGGCCGCATCCAGAGCGGCACCTACCGCCGCGGCGACCGGGTCCATATTCTGCCCAGCGGCCAGGAATCGGTGATTGAGGCCATTGAGGTCAATCAGCAGGAAGTGGAAAGCGCCGCCGCGCCCCAGGCCGTGGTGCTGCGCCTCACCGACGACGTGGACATCAGCCGCGGCGACTCCATTGTGCCCGTCGGCAGCCAGATTCACGTGGCCAAGGAGCTGGAAGCTACCATTTGCTGGATGGACGAGCGGCCCCTGTGGCCCGGCCGCAAGCTGCTGGTACAGCACCACTCGGCGGTGGTGAAGGCCGTCGTGTCGGCTATTACTTATAAGGTGAACGTGCGCACCTACGGTCGCGCCGCCACCGAGTCGGCCCAGCTCAACGACATCGTGGGCATCCGCCTGAAAACGGCCGCCCCGCTGGTTGTGGATTCTTACCAGCAGAACCGCGCCACCGGAGCCTTTATCCTGGTCGACGAGCTCAGCGGCGACACGCTGGCCGCCGGCATGGTCGAGACTATGCAAAACAGCTTCGTACCCGAGCCGCTGGGCTTCACGATTTAGCCGGACGATGCAGAGACGCATACTTGTGTCTCCCATCAGAACGACCGGAACCGCGCCAGTGCAAACAACATCCGCAACGATTGAGACGCGAATAGGCATCTCTACAGCTCCCACGCCATGTCCAACTGCCAACCTTCCGCACCCCGCCTAACCGTGCTCGGGGCGGGCCCCGGCGACCCGGAACTCTTCACGCTGAAAGGCGTGCGGGTGCTGGGCGAGGCCGACGTGGTGCTCTACGACGCGCTGGCCAACAACGACCTGCTGAGTTACGTGCGGCCCGGTGCCCCGCAGCTTTTTGTGGGCAAGCGCCGCGGCATGCGCAGCTACGGGCAGGACGAAATCAACGCCCTCATCGTGGCCAGCGCCCGGCAGCACGGCCACGTGGTGCGCCTGAAAGGCGGTGACCCGTTCGTATTCGGCCGGGGGCGGGAGGAAATGCTCTACGCCGAGCAGCACGGTCTGCTGACCGACTACGTACCGGGCATCAGCAGCGCCGTGGCGGCAGCCGGCAGCGTGGGCATCCCCGTGACGCACCGCGGCAGCAGTGAGGGGTTTCAGGTCGTTACGGCCACCACGGCCACTGGCGAATTGTCGGCGGCGGTGACCGAGGCGGCCCGCTCCCGCACTACGACGGTGATTCTGATGGGCCTAAGCCAACTGACGCGCATCGTGGAAATCTTCGGCCAGCACGGGCAAAGCCAGACGCCGGCCGCTATTATCCAGAACGGGACGTTGCCCACGGCGCAACTCGTGACGGGCCCGGTGAGCCAGTTGCCGGCCCGGGCCGCCGCGGCGGGCATTGGCGCCCCGGCCATCATCATCATCGGCGAAGTGGCGCGTTTGGCCAAGGCCGATGCCGCCGTACCAACTGTGTTTTCCGAGCTGCTTTCCTACGCCAAGGTCGCTTAATCGTCATGCTGAGCGGAGCAATGCGGAGTTGAAGCATCTCTGCCGCCATGGTAAAATCTGATGCCTGCGCAACGAAGCGGTAGAGATGCTTCGGCTGCGCTCAGCATGACACCCTGAGTTCATTCCAGCACCCGACTTTCCTTTTCCATCCGCCATGAGCTTTCTTTCCCACGACCAGACGCTGCCCCTCGGCCTCGACGATAACACGTTGCAGCGCCTGACCACGGGCCTCAATGACCAGCAGCTGATCTGGCTGAGCGGTTACTTCTACGGCCGCACGGCGGCGGGCCGCGGCGAGGTGCAGAGTGCCCTGCAGGCCCAGGCTGCGCAACCAGCAGCGGCGGCCAGGCTCACGATTCTCTACGGCTCCCAGACCGGCAACAGCAAGAAAGTGGCCCAGCAAACGGCCGAGAAAGCCAAGCAGCGCGGTGTACAGGTGACGGTGCAGGACGTGAACGACTACGCCACTCGCTCGCTCAAAACTGAGCAGCAGCTCCTGCTGGTGGTGAGCACGCAGGGTGAAGGGGAGCCGCCGGTAGCAGCCGAGGAGCTGCACCAGTTTCTGCTCAGCAACCGCGCCCCCAAGCTGCCCGACCTGCGCTACTCGGTGCTGGCCCTGGGCGACAAAAGCTACCTGCAGTTCTGCCAGACCGGCCGCGAGTTTGATGAGCGCCTGGCCGAGCTGGGCGCCCAGCGGCTGCTGGAACGCGTGGAGTGCGACGTGGACTACCAGGAAGCGGCGCAGACCTGGGCCGACCGGGTTCTGGAAGTTATTGCCGCCGAAGCCAACGCCGGTAACGCGGGCAGCAGCCACGGCCCCCTCACGGCTACCGAAACGCTCGTGGCTTCGGCCCAGGAAGCCTATTCGCACCACAACCCGTTTGAGGCCACAGTGCTGGAAAAGATTCAGCTCAACGGCCGCGGCTCTAGCAAGGAAACCTACCACATCGAGCTGTCCTTGGCCGACTCTGGCCTGCACTACGAACCCGGCGACGCGCTGTCAGTGGTGCCGCGCAACGGCGAGGCGCTGGTAGCCGAAGTGCTGCAAGCGGCCCACCTCGACGGGGCCGCGCCGATTCAGCTGTCGGGGGTAGAATTCGAGCTGGGCACGGCTTTGACCCAGAAGCTGGAGCTGTCGGTGCTGACCCGCGACGTGCTGGAACGCTACGCCGCCGCCGCCCCGCAGCACAAGCCACTGGCCGACATCGTGACCGATATTCCCCAGCTGCAGCAGTATGTGTACGGCCGCGACGTGGCCGATTTGCTGCGCGAATTCCCGGCTGAGTTGTCGGCCGAGCAGCTGGCGGCGGTGCTGCGGCCTCTGCCGGCCCGGGCCTATTCCATTGCCAGCAGCCTGCTGGTGCACCCCGAGGAAGTGCACCTTACGGTGGGGGCCGTGCGCTACGCCACCCACGGCCGCACCAAGCACGGCGTGTGCTCCTCCCACCTGGCCGACCGCCTCGCCATCGACCACACGGCCCGGGTGTTTGTGGAGCGCAACGAGTATTTCAAGTTGCCCCAGGACGCGGCTACCGACATTATTATGGTGGGCGCGGGCACCGGCGTGGCCCCATTCCGGGCCTTTGTGGAGGAGCGGGTGGAACTGGGCGCTGAGGGCCGCAACTGGCTATTTTTTGGCAACCCCAACTTCACCACCGACTTCCTCTACCAGACCGAGTGGCTGCAGCACCTCAAGCGCGGCACGCTGCGCCATTTGGACGTGGCGTTTTCCCGCGACCAGGCCCAGAAAATCTACGTGCAGCACCGGCTGCTGGAAAAGTCGCGCGACGTGTACGGCTGGCTTGAAAACGGCGCCCACTTCTACGTCTGCGGCGACAAGGCCCGCCTGGGCTCGGCCATTCAGGAAGCCCTGAAGCAGGTGGTGCAGCAGGAAGCCGGCTGCTCGGCCGAGGATGCCGCCGACTACCTGCGCGCCCTCAAAAAGCAGCGCCGCTACCTGGAAGACGTGTACTAGCCCCCGCGCAGCGGGAGAGACGCGAATACGCGTTGCTACGCGCAAAAACACCGGAGAAAACAGCTTTTCTGTTCCTCGAAAATCCACTTCCTCTCCTGCTCCCGCACGTCCTTCCACTCTTCTCCACTAACCGCCTTTCCGCTGTCATGACTGCCCTGGGTTGCCTGAATCGATGTTGTAGCCGCGCCTGAAAACCGGGCCGGGCCACCGTGGGCGGCCGGCCGCGGTCTACCTGCTGCTTCCTTTCCAACCCTGCTTTCCAGATCATGAAAAAACTTGTTACTGCTTCTTTACTGGCCCCCATTCTGGCGGTGGCCAGCGTGGCCCCGGCCCGGGCCCAGGACGCCATTATTGCCATCAGCGGCGTGGTGCGCGAAAACGGCACCAATCAGCCCCTGCCCGGCGTGAGCATCAGCGTCAAAAACGGCGCGGTGGGCGTGCTCAGCGACGCCAACGGCAACTTCGCCTTGAAGGCCAAGCTCAACTTCCCCTTCACGCTGGTGTTCAACATGCTAGGCTACGACGCCAAGGAGGTTGAAATCGTGAATGCAACGAACCTCGTGTCGGTGGCGCTGGAGTCGAAGGCCCTGCTGACAAACGAGGTGGTGGTGTCGGCCTCGCGGGTGGAGGAAAGCCGGCTGAAGTCGCCGGTGGCTATTGAGAAGCTCGACATCCGGGCCATCAAGGAAACGCCCGCTCCGAGCTTTTACGACGCGCTGGAAAACGTGAAAGGCGTGCAGATGACGACTTCCAGCCTCACCTTCAAGGTGCCCAATACCCGGGGCTTCAACATCCCCAACAATTTCCGCTTCATGCAGCTCGTGGACGGCGTGGATATGCAGGCCGCCACGCTGGGTGTGCCGCTGGGCAACGCCATTGGGCCCACCGAGCTGGACATTGCCAGCGTGGAAATCACGCCCGGTGCGGCCTCCGCTTTGTACGGTATGAATGCCATCAACGGCATGGCCAACCTGACCACCAAGAGCCCCTTCGTGTACCAGGGACTGAGCGTGTACCAGAAGCTGGGCGTCAACCACGTTGACGGCAAGGATTACGACCCGAGCCTCTTGACCGAGTCGGCGGTGCGCTGGGCCCAGGTGTTTGGCCGGCGCCAGCAGTGGGCCTACAAAGTGAACGGCTCCTATTTGCAGGGTACCGACTGGCTTTCCGACACCCAGACCGACCAGAACCCCCAGAACCTGAACGCGGCCAACCCCCGCTTCCCCGAGCTGAGCGGCGCCAACAACCCCGCCGCCGACCTCTGGAACCGCTACGGCGACGACCGGAGCGGCAACGTGCCCGTAGCCATCAACTACAACGGCAAGACCGAAACCTTCAACGTGCGCCGCACGGGCTACTACGAGAAGGACCTGATTAACCCCACGGTGCGCAACCTCAAGTTCGACGGCAGCCTGCACTACAAGCTCACCGACAAGGCCGAGCTGTCGTACGGCTACCGCTACGGGCTGATGGACGGCATTTTCCAGCGCGGCAACAAGATTCAGCTCAAGAACGTGACGGTGCAAAGCCACAAGCTGGAGCTGCGCGGCGCTGACTTTGTGGCCCGGGGCTACGTGCTGGTCGAGAATACCGGCGACTCCTACAACCTCAACCCGCTGGCGACCAACCTCGACCTGAACAACGGCTCGAACAGCGTGTGGGGCGGCAAGTTCCGCACGGAGCTGCAAAAGCAGGTGGATGCCGGCGTAGACCTGGCTTCGGCCATGAAGCTGGCCCGCACCGTGGCCGACCGGGGCCGCGCCGAGCCCGGCACCGCCGCCTTCGAGCAGCTCAAAAACACGATTACCGGCATCAACAACTGGGATATTGGCGTGAACGTGCCCGGCGCCCCGGCCACCGGCGGGGCGGCCCTGTGGCAGCGCAGCCGCACCTACCACAGCGAGGCGCAGTGGAACCTGGGCAAGCGCATTGAGTGGGTAGACGTGCTGCTGGGTGCCGACGCGCGGGTGTACGAGGTCATTCCCGACGGCAACAACTTCGTGGACTTCAGCAAGCCGCTCTCCGACCGCACCACGCCCGGCGGCGAGAATCAGTACTACCGCAAAGTCGGCGCCTTCGGGCAGGCTACCAAGCTGCTGCTGAACGACCGGCTCAAGCTGAACGCCTCCCTGCGCGTGGACTACAACCCCGAGTTCAGCCCCAAGCTCAACCCGCGGGTAGCGGCCGTGTACACTCTGGTAGACAAGCACAACCTGCGCGCTTCCTACCAGAACGGCTGGCGCTTCCCGGCGTTGTTTGAGGCCCTGAGCTTCGTGAACAACGGCTCGGTGCGCCGCGTGGGCGGCCTGGGCCGGGTAAACGAGGGCCTGGGCTTCCTGGAGAATTCCTACACCCTGGCTTCGCTCGACAACTTCACGGCCGCCGTCAACCGCGACGTAGCGGCCGACCCCACCGGCACCACGGCCGAGAAGCAGGCCCGGGCCGCGCTGAAAAACCGCAATGTGCTGCAAGTAGCCAACCTGCCTACCATGCAGCCCGAGCAAATCAACGCCTACGAGGTGGGCTACAAGAGCGTGCTGCTCGATAACCGCCTGGCCCTCGACCTGGACGCCTACTACAATGAGTACACGGGTTTTTTGGGCCAGGTGGAAGTGGCCGTGCCTAAGTCGGGCCCGGTGGGCTCGGATGCCTCGGTGCAGGACATGCTGGTGCGGGCCCGCCAGGACCGGTACCGCGTGTATACCAACGCCCGCAACACCTACCGCAGCTACGGCTCGGTCCTGGGCATCACCTACAACTTCTTCCAGAAATACACCGTGTCGGGCAACGCGAACTACAACGCCCTGGCCAGCAACGAGCAGGCCGACGTGTTTGTAACCGGCTTCAACACGCCCAAGTGGGTGACCAACGTGAGCTTCGGCAACCGGGAAATCGTGCGCAACGTGGGCTTCAACGTGGTGTGGCGCCGCCAGAACGCCTTCCTCTGGGAAAGCCAGCTGGCCAACGGCCGGATTCCGGCCTACCAGACCGTGGACGCCCAGGTCAACGTGCGTGTGCCCAACCTGAAATCTACCATCAAAGTGGGTGGCACCAACCTGCTCAACAACCGCTACGTGCAGTACGCCGCCGGCCCCACCATCGGTGGCCTCTACTATGTGGCGTTGACCTTTGACAACACGGTAATCCGGTAAGAGACAGAACGGTGAGAGAACGTCATGCTGAGCGAAGCCGAAGCATCTCTACCGCGATGGTAATTTCTAACGCCTGCTCTCAACGATGCAGAAATGCGTCGACTTCGCTCAGCATGACAACGATTTAACCCCGGATTTCTAGCTCTAGCTGCCTTTTTCCCATGAAACGCCTTTTTCTCCTTCCACTTTTCCTGCTGCTCGCCGCCTCGCCGCTACTTGCCCAGAAAGAGTACGTGCAGGAGCGGCAAACCTGGCTGGGCGTGTTCAACCAGACGCGCTTTTCCCAGCGCTGGGGCTCCTGGACCGATCTGCACCTGCGCCTGCACGACCAGTTTGTGCGGGAAACTTTCCAGGGTCTGGCCCGCGTGGGCCTGACGTACTACCTGACCGACGACGTGCGCCTGACCGGCGGCTACGCCTACGTGCACCACTTCCCCGACGGAGCCCGCGCCATCTCGCAGGCCGAGCACCGGCCCTGGCAGCAGGTGCAGTGGTTCAGCAAGTTCCCGAAGGCCCGGCTGATGCAGTGGGTGCGGCTGGAGGAGCGGTTTCGGCGCACGATTCGCAGCAACGAGCAACTCGATGAATTCGACTTCAACTACCGCACCCGCTACAACGCGGCCCTGTTTGTGCCCCTGAGTAAGCGGGGCTTCGAGCCGGGCGGGGTGCAGTTTCTGCTCAACAACGAGGTAATGATGAATTTCGGCAAGGAAATCCGCCTCAACTACTTCGACCAGAACCGGCTGTTTGCGGGCCTCGTGTTTCAGCTCAATAAGCACGCTCAGCTGCACGGCGGCTACATGCACCTGTTTCAGCAGCTGCCGGCCGGCAATGTGTACCGCAACCAGCACACCATCCGGCTTTTCTACTTCCACAATTTCGATTTGCGGCCCGCCGTGGCTTCGGCGCCCACTCCTACTTCTCCCGTAATTCCCCAACCGTAATGGCTGAGACTATCAAGCTTTCCGAAGTCGAGCACGTAAAGGACGGCAGCAACTACCTGCGCGGCACCATCGACGACAGCCTGCAAAACCGGGTGACCGGGGCCCTGAACCCGGATGACACCCACCTGATCAAGTTTCACGGCTCCTATCAGCAAGCCGACCGGGACCTGGAAAGTGAGCGGAAGCGCCAGAAGCTCGAACCGCTCTACTCCTTCATGATTCGGGTGCGGGTGCCCGGCGGCGTGGCCTCGGCCGACCAGTGGCAGCGCCTGGACGCCCTGAGCGACGCCTACGCCAACGGCACGCTCAAGCTCACCACCCGCCAGACGTTTCAGCTTCACGGCGTGCTCAAGCGCGACTTGCAGCAGACCATTGCGGGTTTCAACCAGGTGCTCATGGACAGCATTGCGGGCTGCGGCGACGTGAACCGCAACGTGATGTGCAGCGCCAACCCCCAAGAATCGGAGCTGCACCGGCAGGTGTACGAGGCTTCCGTGGCCATCAGCAACCACCTCACGCCCCGCACCACGGCCTACTGGGACTTGTGGCTGAACGGTGAATCGACCTACTCCAGCGCCATTAACGAGGGCGAACAGGAGGATTTCGAGCCGATTTACGGTAAAACGTACCTGCCCCGCAAGTTCAAAATAGCCCTGGCCGTGCCGCCCACCAACGATGCCGACGTGTTTGCCAACGACATTGGCCTGATTGCCATTGAGCAGAACGGGCAGCTGCTGGGCTTCAACGTAGCCATCGGCGGCGGCCTGGGCATGACATTCGGGATGAGTGAAACCTATCCGCGCCTGGCCGACGTCATCGGCTTTGTGCCGGCTGCGCAGGTGGTAGACGTGTGCGAGAAGGTGCTCACCATTCAGCGCGACTGGGGCAACCGGGAAAACCGCAAGTTCAGCCGCCTCAAGTACACCATTGATAGAGTCGGCCTCGACGCCTTCGTGCAAGAGCTGCACCAGCGCCTGGGCTACGAGCTGACGCCGGCGCTGCCCTACTGGTTCGAAACCTCCGGGGATGCCTTCGGCTGGAGCGGCGGCCAGGATGGGCAGGCCCACGTCACGCTGTTTATTGAGGGCGGCCGGGTGTACGACAAGCCGGGCTACCTGCTCAAAACCGCTCTGCGCGAAGTTGCCGGCTTCCACACCGGCGAGTTTCGCCTGACCGGCAACCAGAACCTGACCATCGCCAACGTCGAGCCCCGGCACCGCAGCCGGCTGCAGGCTATTCTGGAAGAAAACGGCGTGTGGAGCCGCACCGAAAAACAGACCGCCTTGCGGCTTAACTCCTTGGCCTGCGTTGCGTTAAACACTTGCTCCCTGGCATTTGCGGAGGCGGAGCGCTACCTGCCGCAGCTGCTCGACCGGCTTGACCAAGTCATCCGGGCCAACGACCTGACCGACGACGGCATCCTGATTCGGATGACGGGCTGCCCTAACGGCTGCGCCCGGCCCTACCTGGGCGAAATCGGGCTGGTGGGCCGCGCTATTGGCCGCTATAACTTATACTTAGGTGCCAATCACGCTGGTGAGCGGCTCAACAAGCTCTACAAAGAGATGCTCGACGAAGACGGAATCCTGCGGGAACTCACGCCCCTACTCGAAGCCTACGCCGCTGAGCGTCAGCCCGCCGAGCGTTTCGGCGACTTCGTACTCCGCCGCGGCCTCGTGGCCGCTACCACCCACGGGCAGAACTTCCACGCCTAGCCCCGGGTTCTTTCTGCTCCGCTCCCCGTTCCTACCTGCCCTTTCTTTCGTCCGCCAATCACCTTTTCATGACCTCCTCGCCTCTTCCTTCCGAAGCTGCCCTGCCGCCGCTGGCTCTGCCCGGTGCCGCCGAGCCGGCGGGCAATAACCTGTTTCCCATCTTCCTGAAGCTGGAAAAGTTTCGGGTGCTGGTGGTGGGTGGCGGGGCCGTGGGTCTGGAAAAGCTGGCCGCCATTCTGGGCAACAGCCCCGCCACGGCCGTCACGGTGGTCAGTGAGACGTTTCTGCCCGGCATTGTGCTGCTGGCCGAGGCCCACCCGCAGGTGCAGCTGCGCTACCACCCCTACACGCATACCGACCTGGTGGGCCACGATATCGTGTTCGTCGCTACCGATAACCCCGTGCTGAACCGCGGCATCAAGGCCCACGCCGCCGAGCTGGGCCTGCTCTGCAACGTGGCCGACACGCCCGACGAGTGCGACTTTTACCTGGGCTCCATTGTGCAGAAGGGCGACCTGAAAATTGCCATTTCCACCAACGGCAAGTCGCCCACGGTGGCCAAGCGCCTGCGCACGGTGCTCGCCGACGCCCTGCCCAACGAGTTGCAGGAAGTCTTGCAGCACATGACCATCATCCGCGGCAAGCTGGCCGGCGACTTTGCCAATAAGGTGAAGTCGCTGAATGCCGTGACGGCCGAGCTGGCCGGCGGGCCGGCGTATGAGTCGCCGGC
>NZ_JAJADQ010000010.1 GCF_020447315.1 Hymenobacter nitidus | reverse complement strand
GAGCTGCAAAACATCAACAACTGGGACCAGGGTGCAGCCCTGCGCGTGCAGGCCAACCTGGTGCATGCCGAAACCCAGGTGAACCTGGCCGAGGCCCTGCGCCGCACCGGCCACCGCTGGCTGCCCGCCACCGTGGATGTGCTGGCCGGCGCCGACCACCGCACCTACATTATCGTGCCCGACGGCAACTATTTCATTAACCCCGGCAACGGCAACGACCCCTTCAGTCCACTGACCTACGGCAAGACCGGCGGCTTCGTGCAGGGTGGCGTGCGGCTACTGGCGCAGAAGCTGCACCTTACGGCCACCGTGCGCGCCGACAAGAACGACTACTTCGATGTGCGCTTCAGTCCGCGGTTTACGGCGGTGTACTCGCCCACCCAGCGGCACAACTTTCGGGTGAGCTACCAGCGCGGCTATCGGTTTCCGAGCTTGTTTGAGGGCTTCTCCAACGTGAACAGCGGGCAGGTGAAGCGCATCGGCGGGCTGCGGGTGATGTCGCAGGGCGTGTTTGAGAACAGCTACCTGCGCAGCAGCATCGACGCTTTCAACGCGGCCGTGACGGCCAGTGTGAATGCCAACTCGTCGACCACCCTCACGCCGGCCCAGAAGCAGAGCCAGGCCATAACTGAAAGCCAGGGGCTGCTGCGCCGCAACCCCTACACCTACCTGCGGCCCGAGCAGATCGGCTCCCTGGAGCTGGGCTACAAGGCGGCCCTGCTGCCCGGGGGCCGCCTGCTGCTCGACCTGGATTTCTACTACAACGCCTACCGCGACTTTATTGCCCAGGTAGAAGCCTACGTGCCCAAAACCCTAAACCCCGATTCGGCCGCCATCTACCTGAGCAGCCGCGCTACCCAGAGCCGCTACCGCCTCTGGACCAACGCCCAGACGCGCGTCTACAACTTCGGGGGTTCGGTGGGGCTGCGCTACGAGCTGCCCGGCGGGCTGCTGGCCGGGGCCAATGCCACCTACGCCCGTCTGGCCCGCACCGAGTCGGGCGACGGGCTGGAGGACGGCTTCAATACCCCGCGCTGGCTGCTGAACCTGAGCCTGGGCCACGAAAAGCTCTACCGCCAGCTGGGCGGCAGCCTGGGCTACCACTGGCAGCAGGGCTACTACTCCCAAACTTTTCTGGTAAGCGGCCGGGTGCCGGCCTACCATAGCCTCGACGCCCAGCTGAGCTACACCGTGGCCCGGCCCGCGCTGCGCTTCAAGCTGGGGGCTACCAACGTGCTGAACCGCTACTACACCTCCTTTCTGGGCGGGCCCGGCGTGGGCGGCCTCTATTATCTGGCCGTGACCTGCTCGGTGAAGTAAGTACCGGCCCGGCGCGTGCAACCCGGGCGCTACTTCCGGGTTATTGGCGCCCGGTGGCTTTTCGGGGTAGGGCTGGCGTGCAAAAGCGCGGCGCGGGCCCCGAAAGCCGCAATACAGCACGCATGCCACGTAAATGCCCGAAATGAGCACGGCTCAGCTGGGGCAAGTTCTGGCTTTCGTGCTACTTTTGTGGTTTACTCCGCTTGCCGCCTATTTCCCGTCCGACGACGTTGTCGTCTTTCTCTTCTTCCTCTATGTTGAAAAAGTGTGTTGCCCTGGTGTGCTTTAGTGTTCTGCCCTTCAGCCTGATGGCCTGGGGGGTGCAGGGGCACCGGGTAGTGGGCAAGATTGCCGAAAACCACCTGACCAAAAAAGCCAAGGACCAGATTGCCCTGCTGCTGGGCACCGAGCGTTTCCCGCTGATTACGACCTGGGCCGACGAGGTGCGCTACTCGCCCGAGTACAGCTCTACGGCGCCCTGGCACTTCATCAATACCGCCCTGGGCCTGCCTTTCGCCGAGTACGCGGGCGTGGTGACGGCCATGCAGGAGCCCAACGCCTACCTGGCCCTGACCCAGAACCTGAAGGAGCTGAAGGACCCCAAATCGACGAAGGAGCAGAAGCGGGTGGCCCTGAAGTTCGTGGCCCACATCGTGGGCGACGTGCACCAGCCCATGCATGTGAGCCGGGCCGAGGACAAGGGCGGCAACGCCATTACGGTGAAATACCAGGGCAAAGACACCAACCTGCACAGCCTCTGGGACAGCGGCCTGCTCGACTACGAGGGCATGACTTACTCGGAGCTGACCCTGGTGCTGGATAAGCCCACGCCCATGCAGGTGCAGCAGTGGCAGAAAGACGACATCACCAAGTGGCTCTGGGAGTCCTACTCCATCAGCCAGCAGCTCTACGCCGAAACGGCCGAGAATGCCACTTTCGACTATAAGTACGTGCCGGGCCACCTGCCCACTGTGGAAGACCGCCTTCTGCAGGCCGGTATCCGGCTGGCGGGCGTGCTGAACGCCGTATTTATCTAAACTGCCGCGGTGCTTTTACGCACGAAGCCGCTCCCGGAAGGGGCGGCTTCGTTGTTGTTGGGGAGTAGACCAAATTTCGGTTATCGGCTTATAAAGTCCTGCATCAACGTTTCCAGTTGCCGGCGCTTTATAGGCTTCATTTGCTTTTAGGGAATGACATTGGTGCCGAATCGGGCCACGATTACGCTGTCCATTACTTTGTTATAGCACTCCCAGCGCGCCGTTTCCTCGGGGTCCACGGAGCAGCCGGCAATGTGGGGAATGATGCCATATTTTGGTTTCAGGCTGTCGACACTGCCAGGAATGCCAATGCCCCAGAAGTAGTACTTCATCGTGCCCTGTTGGCCGTCGGCCCGCGCCTGGGCGAGGCCTTGCCGGCAGGTGCGTTGTTGCCGCAGCAGCTCCTGCTCCCGGGCTGAGGCGGGAGGTAAGGTCGGGGTCGTAGGGGTGGCAGGCACGTGGCTTTTCGATTCGCAGGCGCCGAGCAAGGCCAGCAGAGAAAAAAGGAAAGCAGCAGGGGCAATTTTCATAACAGGGGAGAAGCGGGTTCCCAAGATAGCCACTGCCCGCGCCTCGTACCTCCTCCGTAGCAACCCCACCGGCGAAAAAGGAGTAGGCGAGAACTTCATTCGGCCCGATTCGTGTGGCCCGGGTGTTCGGCCCGCTTTCCGGGCCCACTACCGGCCCCAAGACCCAGCTCCCCAATGTGGCGGCGGCATGGTATATTCAGGGGACTCACTAGTTACTATGACGCAGGAACAACTACGCTTAGCGGAACATAACGCGCAACAGGCTTCCTGGAAGAAGTTCGGCCCCTACCTCACCGAGCGGCAGTGGGGCACGGTGCGCGAAGACTACAGCGCCGACGGCAACGCCTGGGACTACATCAGCCACGATATGGCCCGCAGCAAAGCCTACCGCTGGGGGGAGGAAGGCATCGGCGGCATTTCCGACGACCAGCAGCTGCTGTGCTTTTCGGTGGCCCTCTGGAACGGGCAGGACGGTATTCTAAAGGAGCGGCTCTTTGGCCTCACCAACGGGCAGGGCAACCACGGTGAGGACGTGAAGGAGCTGTACTACTACCTCGACAGCACGCCCACGCACTCCTACATGCGCATGCTCTACAAGTATCCGCAGCGGGAGTTTCCGTACCGCAAGCTGGTGAAGGAAAATGCCCGCCGTACCCGGCAGCAGCCCGAATACGAGCTGCTCGACACGGGTATCTTTAATAAGGACCGTTACTTCGACGTGTTCGTGGAATATGCCAAGGCGGGTCCCGACGACATTCTGGTGCAGATAACGGTGCACAACCGCGGCTCCAAAAAGGCTCCGGTGCAGGTGCTGCCCCAGCTCTGGTTTCGCAACACCTGGAGCTGGGGCTACGACGAGGCCCGGCCCGGGCTGCGCCAAACCGCGCCCGGCGTGGTAGCGGCCGAGCACCCGCTGCTGGGACGCTACCACTTCTACTGCGACCAGGCGCCGGAGCTGCTGTTTTGCGAGAACGAAACCAACGGCCCGCGCCTCTACGACCTGCCCGCCGAAGGGCGCCACTTCAAGGACGGCATCAACGACTACGTGGTGGATGGTGACCGGGCGGCCATCAACGAGGAGCAGCAGGGTACCAAAGTAGCGGCCCAGTACGAGCTGCTGCTGCAGCCGGGGCAATCGGGCACGGTGCGGCTGCGGCTGAGCCAGGCCGTCCAGGTGGCACCGTTCCAGGATTTCGACGCCGTCTTTGCGGCCCGCAAGCAGGATGCCGACGAGTTTTATAACTGCATTCAGGAGAACCTGCCCGACGCCGACGCCCGCAACGTGCAGCGGCAGGCGTTTGCGGGAATGCTCTGGAGCAAGCAGTTCTACCACTACGACGTGACTCAGTGGCTGGCCGGCGACCCGGCGGTGCTCACGCCGCCTGCCGAGCGCGCCCGGGGCCGCAACCGTCACTGGCGCCACCTCTACAACGCCGACATCATCTCCATGCCCGACAAGTGGGAGTACCCCTGGTACGCGGCCTGGGATTTGGCTTTCCACTGCGTGCCGCTGGCTATGGTCGATGCGGGCTTTGCCAAGGAACAGCTGCGCCTGCTCACCCGCGACCGGTACATGCACCCCAATGGGCAGCTGCCGGCTTACGAGTGGAACCTCTCGGATGTGAACCCGCCGGTGCATGCCTGGGCCACGTGGCGGGTGTACAAGATGGATAAGAAGCTCAACGAGGGCCGCGGCGACACGGTGTTTCTGGAGGCGGTGTTCCACAAGCTGGCCCTGAACTTCACCTGGTGGGTAAACCGCAAGGACAAGAGCGAGCGGAATATCTTCGAGGGCGGCTTCCTGGGGCTCGACAACATCGGCGTGTTCGACCGCAGCGCGCCGCTGCCTACGGGCGGCTTCATCGAGCAGAGCGACGGCACGAGCTGGATGGCCATGTTTGCCCTGAACATGATGCGCATTGCCCTGGAGCTAGCCAAAACCAACCCTGTGTACCAGGAAATGGCCGGCAAGTTCTTCGAGCACTTCCTCTACATTGCCGACGCCATGACCCGCGGCGGCGACGGGCTCTTCAACCTCTGGGACGAGGAAGACGGCTTCTACTACGACGTGCTGCACACCCCCGACGAGGAGCGCACCAAGCTCAAAGTGCGCTCCATCGTGGGTTTGATTCCGCTGTTTGCCGTAGAAGTGGTGGAGCAGGATTTGCTGGATGCCATGCCCGAGTTCACGGCCCGGGCCCGCTGGCTGCTCGACAACCGGCCCCACCTGGCCCAGCTGGTGAGCCGCTGGGAAGAGCCGGGCCGGGGCGCGCGCCACCTGCTGGGGCTGCTGCGCCGCTCCCGCCTCAAGCGTCTGCTGGCCCGCATGCTCGACGAAACGGAGTTCCTGTCGGAATACGGCATCCGGGCCATGTCGCGCCACCACCTGGAGCACCCCTACGTGTTCAGCACCGAGGAGGCCGACTTCACGGTGGAGTACGTGCCGGGCGAGGCCGAATCGGGCATGTTCGGGGGCAACTCGAACTGGCGCGGGCCCATCTGGTTTCCGATTAACTACCTCATTATCGAGTCGTTGCAGCGGTTTTACTTCTACTACGGCGACAAGTTTAAGGTGGAATACCCCACCGGCTCGGGTACGTACCTGAACCTGCAGGAAGTAGCCGCCGCCCTGGCCGGGCGCCTCACCCGGCTGCTGCTGCGCGACAAAGACGGCCGCCGCCCCGCCTTCGGTACCGACGAGAAGCTGCAAACTGACCCCCACTTCAAGGACAACCTGCTCTTCCACGAGTACTTCCACGGCGACAACGGCCGCGGCATGGGCGCCAACCACCAAACCGGCTGGACTGGCTTGGTAGTGCGGCTCCTGCAGATGCGGGGATAAGATGGAAAACCACGGAACCGATAAGATAACAGGCCAAGACCATAAGCCGATTCCGCCGGGTTGGAGCTGGAGGGTAGAGGAAGCATCGAACGGCTGCTTGCGGGCAACGCTGACTTCTGAGCACGGGCCGGTGGTGGAAATAACCGGTACCAGCCTCGAATCTATGCGCGCATGGTGCATAGCCGCAGCGTTGGACATTGACCAGCAACTGGCCTTAAGAACAAGGAAGCGGGAGTAGTTGCTGGCTGCAACAAAAGACGCCCGAGCGGGCTTTAGCAACTCAACTACCAACCCCACAACCCGCATGAGCTACCCCAACGCCGTTACCCTCACTGCCCCCGATACCACCCAGCTCAACGCCTACACCGCGTTTCCCACCACCGCAGGCCCGCACCCCGGCATTATTCTGCTGCAGGAAGCCTTCGGCGTAAACGGCCACATTCGCAGCGTCGCCGACCGGCTGGCCCAGGCGGGCTACGTGGTTATTGCCCCCGAGCTGTTTCACCGCACGGCCGCGCCGGGGCTGGAAATTCCGTATTCCGATTTTGCCAGCGCCCTGCCGCACTATCAGGTGATTACGCCCGAGGGCCTGGCCGCCGATGTGCAGGCCAGCTACGACTGGTTCCGGGCTCAGGATAACGTGACCGAAAAAATCGGCAGTATCGGATTTTGCCTGGGTGGGCGGGTGTCGTTTCTGGCTAACATGGTGGTGCCGCTGGCGGCGGGCGTGTCGTACTACGGCGGGGGCACCCACCACCTGGCCAGCCGGGCTAGTGAGCTGCACGCGCCCCACCTGTTTTTCTGGGGTGGGCAGGACAAGCACATTCCCAAGGAGCAGATTGATACCGTAACCGCGGCCCTGGATGCGACCGGCAAACCCTACATCAACACTGTCATTTCCTACGCCGACCACGGTTTCCACTGCGACGAGCGGCCTAGCTACCACGCCGCCGCGGCTCAGGAAGCCTGGGCTCTTACGCTGGCCTTCTTTCAGGATAAGCTGCGCTAAAGCAGTGTTTTAAGTACAGCGTATTCACGAAAGCAGCGCCGAAGGCTAACCTCCGGCGCTGTTTTTTTATTGGGGCGGCTGACAAGTGCAAATTCGTTCGGGGCCTGCCGGGCGTCCGGCAGAAACGAAGTGTCCCGTATGGCTTGGTTTGATCAGCAGCTCAACGTCAGCACGTGAAAGGCCTCACGGTGTGCGGCACGACGGACTTTTGTGGAGCAATCAGGTAGCAGGCTAGTTGTTGGGCAGGGCCAGCAAAGCCAGCTGGGAAGCTGCGCTGGCGGGACCCTGGTACACCAGACGACCCTCACGCAGGGCACCGGCGTACACCTCTACTTCCGAGGAATCCTGGGGAACGAACACGCGCACCGATTCCCGCATGCCGGGCCGGATAAAGGTAGTGCCCGCTTCAACCTGAGTAGGCCAGGAGATTTTGTAGAAACCCGCATTTTCCAACTGCACCGTAAGCATAGTAGATGTTTTATGTTTTCAGGGTCACAATCATATTTATCATTTGATAGTTCATATCACACGATAAAATATTCCGATTGGTAGATTTGATAGGCTTGTATACGGTAGAAAAGGGCATTTAAACGGCCCTAACCGCGAAGTTTAGGGTCCGCAAAAGATTTGGGCCTCAGCGTCAAGGCGGTAAAAATGCGTGCTGTCGAGCTTAACGAGCCGCCGGGGCTGCAGCCGCCAACTCCCGGGTCTTCATGCGCCGGCCCACCGCCTGAGCCATGACGCTGGCCATCATGATTTGCAGGGCGTGGTAGAGCATCAGGGGCAGGAGCAGAGTGCCCAAGGCAATGGTGTTGGCAAAAAGCACCTTGGCCAGCACCGTGCCGTGCACCAATGACTTTTTGGAACCGCAGAATACGGCCGTAATCCGGTCTTCGTCGGAAAAGCCCAGCAGGCGGCTGATAACGGTAATCAGGCCGAAAATCAGCAGAAACAGGGCTACCATGCCGGCTGCCAGTCCCAGCAAATCGGCGGCGCGGTAATCCTGGAACAGGTTTTCGGCAAACGACTCGCAGAAGGAGGTGTACACCAGGGTCAGGATAATGAGCTGGTCGAAGATGCGCAGCTGCTGGCGGTGCGCCTCGGCCCAGGCCCCGAAGCGGGAGTTGAGGGCTATGCCCAGGGCCACGGGCAGCAGCACCTGTCCACCCAGGCTGGCGGCCATGCCACCCAGGCCTACCTGCGCCGCACCGGTGTGCAGCACCAGATTCACCCACAACGGCGTAAGCACGATGCCCAGCAGGCTGGAAATACTGGCGTTGAAGATAGCGGCCGGCATATTGCCCTGCGCAATAGACACCATGACCACCGACGTCGAAACCGTGGACGGCAACGTGGCCAGGAAGAAGATGCTGGCCCAGAGCGCCTCGGCCTTAGCTCCCTGAAAAAACGGCCGCACCGCCAGGGCCAGCAGCGGAAACAGCACAAACGTGGCGCTTTGCGTAACCAGGTGCAGGCGCCAGTTGCGCATGCCAGCCCGCAGCTTGTCCAGGCTCAGGCGCAGCCCGTAGAAAAAGAAGATAACCGCGACGCCGCCCGTCGTCAGGGCCGACCACGGCACGGGGCTGCTCTTGCTGCCGATGCCGGGGGCCAGGTATGCCAAGCTCACCACGAGCAGCAGGGCCCCCAGAAACCAGTCGATGCCGAGGCGGGCCAACAGGCTGGGCGGCGGGGTGAGAGCAGTGGGAGCGGAAGTGGGCTGAGGGGCAGACATAGGCGCTTGTACGGGGCTAGCGGGGTTGTGGTCGGGCAAAGAAAGCGTCCGGAAACGCAATTCGCCCCGCCCCGGCCCCGAATTTTCGGGTGCCGGGGCGGGGCGAATTGCCGGTAAGCACAGCCGCTTGGGCCAGAATCTAAATCATCTTTTGCTCAATCAGGGCAATAACTTCTTTGTTGCCGCCTTCCTTGGCGTGGGCCAGAGCGTCTTTGCCGTCGTCGTCTTTGGCTTTGGTGTCGGCGCCGCTGGCCAGCAGGAACTCCACAATGGCTTTGTTGCCTTTTGTGGCGGCCGCCATCAGGGCCGTACCCTTAAAAGCGTCGGCCTTGTTGACCTGGGCCTTGTATTTCACCAGGGCTTTCACCAGATCCAGGTTGCCGTTACCAGCCGCCGTGATGAGGTAGGTGGTCGGAAAGCCGGGTACCAGCTCGATGGAAGCGTTGGCGTCGGCACCGGCTTTCAGCAGGTTTTCGGCATCCGCGGGCTTATTTTTTACCACGGCCGTGTACAACTCTTTGCTGGCCGTCTGGGCGCAGGCCACGGAAGCCAGGCTGACGAGAAAAGCCAGCAGGAAAAAACTCTTTTTCATCGAGTTAGGAGAAATCAGGGTAAAGGGAGGGTGGCAAAAATACAAAAAGCTCCGGATGTAACCATCCGAAGCTTCGTATAAATTTGCCGGGCTATATAAAAATGTATCAGCGCATAGCCATGGCAGTAGGAGCCGGGGTAAGTGCAAATGCTTCAGCCAACAGCTCGTAGGAGCGGCGGCGGTCGGCAAAATCGTAGGTGATGGTAACGGCCACGACCTCCTCAACCCCGTATTGCTGAGCCAACTCAGTTATCTGCGCCTTCAGCTGGCTGGGCGTGCCGCTAATAATGCGCTGCCAGTTGTAGGCCAGGCGCTCCTGCTCAGCTTCCGAATATTGGTAATCTTTAATTTCTTCGTAGGGCGGCATCGGGGTCCGCTCGCCTCGTTCCAGGCGTAGCATTTGCACGGCCAAGGACTGGTGCAGCTGGTGGGCTTTTTCCTCGGTTTCGGCGCAGAGTACAAAAATAGCCACGTTGGCCAGCGGCTCCTGCAAATGCACTGAGGGCTTAAAACGGTCCTGGTACATCTTCACCATCTGAGGCCCGCCCACCGGGTTGATGAAGTGGGCAAACGAAAAGGCCATGCCCAGATAGGCCGCAAACAGGCCGCTCTGGCCACTGGAACTCAGTATCCAGGGCTCGGGCACGGTGGCCGCTAGGGGCGTAGCCTTCACTTTGGCCTGAATGGCATCGGGCTCCACGGTGTCGGTCAGGTAGCGGCTCAGGTCCATGAGCTGCTCGATGAAGTCGGACTCGGTGAAGGTGTTTGAGGGGTTCAGCACCGAGGCCGTGAGCCGGTCGGAGCCGGGGGCCCGGCCGATACCCAAGTCGATACGACCCGGAAACAGGGTTTCGAGCATGCGGAAATTTTCGGCCACCTTCAGGGCACTGTAGTGGGGCAGCATCACGCCGCCCGAGCCCACGCGGATGTGCTCGGTGACGCCCGCCAGATGCGCTATCAGCACTTCAGGCGTCGAGCCGGCCAGGGTAGGCGTGTTGTGGTGCTCCGAAACCCAGTAGCGGGTATAGCCCAGCCGGTCAGCCAGTTGGGCCAACTCAATGGTTTCCAGAATGGCTTGGCGAGCCGTGCCGCCCTGCCGCACCGGCGACTGGTCGAGGATGCTCAGGCGAAGAGGTTTGTTGGTCATAGTCAGGGGCGCGTAGGCCGGCGGGCGGGTGTGTCGGGCCCGGCTTGCTTACAGTTCTACCTGTAAAACCGATTCCGCACCCAGTAGTTTCCCCAGGGGCTCAACGGCGGCCATGACGCCGGTTTCAGAACCGGCTGCTACTTGGCCGCGTGCGTGGCCAGCACCGGCACGGGCTTTACGGCGTTGGAAGTGCGCAGCGGCAAGTCGGGAATGAACAGCGTGGCCAGCCAGCCGCAAAGCACCAGGCACAGTGTGCAGAGGTAGACGCGCGAAATAGCGTGGCTGAAGGCTGCCCGCGCTTCGGGCGTGGGCCCGCTCAAGGCGGCGGCCGTCGTCGGAAACGGAATGCCTTCGGCTACCGTGGTTTGCGCGGCGACTTCCGGAGCCGGAGTAGCAGTAGGCGGCAGCGTCTGGGCCAGGCTCATTGTCAGCACGGTGCCGAGCAAGGCAGCGGCCATTACGCCGCCAATCTGCCGAAAGAACTGACTGGCTGAGGTGGCTTGGCCGGTAAGGCGTGGGTCAATGGCATTCTGAATGGCCAAGGTATACAGCGGCATGCAGGGGCCCAGGCCCAGCCCGCAGATCATCACGTAGAGGAGCACCTGCTCGTAGGCTACCGTGGGCGGCATGGTAGCCAGCAGACCCTGGCCCAGCAGCAGCAGCAGCCCACCGGCCAGCATCCAGTGCTTGTAGTGCCCGAAGCGCGCTACCATCTGTCCGGCCAGCATCGAGCCCCCCACCACACCCAACGACAGCGGAATCAGGCTCAAGCCCGCCTTGGTGGCCGATACGCCCAGCACGTGCACCATGAACAGGGGTTCGAAAATGACGATACTTAGAAAAGCGCCCCCGAGCAGGAAAGTGGCAATATTGGCCGTCCGGAACACCGGGTTCTGAAAGAGCGTCAGGTCCAGAATAGGATTGTCGGAGCGCAACGACCGAAACACGAACAGCAGCAGCAGGCCCGCCGCGGCGGCAAACAAGCCCAGGGTCAGGGGAGCCGTCCAGCCATACTGGGCTTTGTTGAGCTGCAAACCCAGCACCAGGGGCACCAGGCCGGCCATCAGCAGCAGGGCCGAGAGGTAGTCGAGCGGCTTTTTCTCGCCCCGGGGCTTGAGGCGCGGCATGCGGCCCAGAATAAACCACAGCGCCAGCAGGCCCAGCGGCAGGTTGACGTAGAACACCAGGCGCCAGCCCGCCACGCCCGGCAGCAGGCCCGAACCGTGGTCGGTGAGCAGGCCGCCCAGAAACGGGCCCAGCACCGAGGCCAGCCCGAACGTCGCACCCACAAAGCCCTGGTACTTGCCCCGCTCAGCGGGCGAAAACAGGTCGGCAATGATGATGAAGGCCATAGCCAGCAGTCCGGCTCCGCCCAGGCCCTGCACAGCCCGGAAAATAATAAGCTGGCTCATGCCGTCGCCCAGCACGGGCAGGGGGCCAAACTCGCCGGCCAGGCCGCACAGGGCCGAGCCGGTCAGGAAAATCAGGATGGCGGTGACTTCAATGTTGCGGCGCGAGTACATGTCGGCCAGCTTGCCATACACCGGTACCAGGGCCGTGCTGGCGGCCAGGTAGGCCGTGGCCACCCAAGCAAACCGGTCGAAGCCGTGCAGCTCGGCCACAATGCGCGGCAGGGCCGTGGCCACGATAGTTTGGTCGAGGGAGCTCAGGAAGAGCGCCAGCAGCACGCCCGCCAGCGTCAGCATCCGGCTGCGCTGGGTAAGATTTTCGGTCATGAGCCGAATGTACGGCAGATTTGGCCGCAGGGTGACCATTCCAGGCCGGCTCGGGGCTAAGATCCTGAAACAGCGCGAAAAATGCTGCTTGCCGCCACGGGAAGTGGCCGGTGCGGCTATCTTTGCCGCCTCTTATGAACTTGGAATTTCTCGACGCAACCCTGGCGCTGCTCTGCGCTTTTGCTCTTCTGGCTGGCTTTATCGATTCAATTGTGGGCGGTGGCGGCCTGATTCAGCTGCCGGCCATGCTGCTGCTGCTGCCGGGCGTGCCCTTGCCCACGGTGCTGGGCACGGGCAAAGTATCGTCGGCGGCGGGTACGGCGGCGGCCCTGCGGCGCTACATGGGGCAGGTGCCCATCCGCTGGCGGGCCGTGGGCGTGGCGGCCGTTACGGCCGGGGTGTTTTCCTTTATCGGGGCCCGCCTGGTGAGTTTGCTGCCCTCCGAATTGCTACGGCCCCTGGTGCTGGGTTTGCTGGTCGTTATTGCCATCTACACCTTTTGGCGCAAGGATTTCGGGACGATTCACGCCCCGCGCCTGCCCGAGCGTAAGGAACCGTACTACGGAGCCCTCATCGGCCTCATTATCGGCTTCTACGACGGCTTTTTCGGGCCCGGCACCGGCAGCTTTTTGCTGTTTGCCTTCGTGGGTTTGTTTGGCTACGACTTCCTGAGCGCCTCGGCTTCTTCCAAGCTGGTGAATGTGGCTACCAACCTGACCAGCCTGGCTTATTTCGCCGCTACGGGCCACATCGTCTGGCACATTGCCCTGCCCATGGCCGCCTGCAACATGCTGGGCTCCACGCTGGGTGCCCGCCTGGCGGTGCGCAAAGGCGTCGGCTTCGTGCGGGTGCTGTTCCTGGTGGTCGTGTGCGGACTTATCCTTAAGCTGGGCTGGGAAACCTTTAAGTCGGTGTAAGTCATACAACCTGGATATAGAGAAGTCCGGCCGATCCGTTGCAACGAGTCGGCCGGACTTCTTAGTAAACGCAAGCCTCGTTTACAGAATACTCCGTAGGTCGCTGAACTGCTCTAGCCGGGCCTCAAATTCGGGCACTTCTCCAAAGCCGTAGGCGGCAAAAACGAACGGAATGCCATTGGCCCGGCTGGCCTGGTAGTCGCCGTCGGTGTCGCCCACGTAGGCCGGGGCTTGCAAGCCAAACCGCTCAATGATTTCCCGGACGTTGTCGGCCTTGGGCAGGTTTTTGGTACCAAAGCACTGGTGGCCTTCGAAATAGGAACCCGTTCCGCTGTGCTCTAAGAAGGCTTCGATGTAGCCTGTCTGGCAGTTGCTGACGATAAAGAGCCGGTACTTGGCGGCCAGGTACGTCAGCGTTTCGCGCAGCAGCGGGTAGGGCTGGCCGCCGTGCTGCCGGGCGCTGGCCAGCTCCTCCTCGGCACAGATCAGGCGGAATTCTTCGCGCTGCTCGGCCGTCAGGTAAGGAAACAGCCGCTCGTACACCACCGGGTAAGGCTGCCCGGTTACGGCCCGCACGGCCTCCAGGGTAATATCGGTTGGCACGTAGCTGACGCGCTGCCGGGCCCGCCGGAAACCTTCTGTCACGGTGGCAGTGGCATCCCACAGGGTGCCGTCGAGGTCAAAAATCAGGCTGTCTACTGAAAGCGGCATGCAACTAGGAGTAAGTGAAAAAACGGGCGCCACCAAAGCGCGCTTACCGGCCGACTAACCCCGGCTTGACACATTTTGTTGGCGAGCTGGCCGGGGCAAACGTAGCAGCGAGTGGACGGTTGCTGGCACAAGGACTCGTCCTATAGCCCGAAAACAAAGCGGGGCCGCCTTTGCAGACCGCCCCGCTCCACTAGTAGCTTCACGCGTTATTCGTCGCGGCTGGGCAGGCCGGGTACGCCGTTGCCCTGGCTGCCGGTGGCCGTGGGCACGCCCATTTTTTCCTCGCGCTTGCGCTGGTACTTGGCAAACTGGTCGGGAGCCAGCACGTCTTTCAGCATCGCCAGGCGCGACTGGCCGATGTCGTCGACCACCGCGTTGAGCTTGCGCACGTCGCTGCGGTACTGCAGGCGGGCCGTTTCCACGTTGCGCACGCTGGTCAGGTTTATCTGGCGCACTTTCTCGGTCTGGGCGGGCGTCAGGTTCAGGGCCTGGCGCATGTTGTCGGTGAGGGCCGTGGCCTTGGCTTCTACTTTTTCGGCCGGCGGCACCGGCACCGGCTTGGTGGCAGCGGGCTTGCCAGGAGCCGGCGCGGTGGTTTTGGCCTTGGTTTTCACCGTGGTACCCGCTACTTCCGTCTTGGTTTTTGTTTTAACCGGGGCCGTTTGGGCGTAGAGAGCGGCCGGGAAAAGCACGAGCGAGGCCAGCAAATAGTTCTTCATCATCGTCAGGGTAAGCGGGGCAAAAAGGCGGGAACAGGTGGACTGAGAACCTTCCCCACGTAAAGATGGTGCCAAAAAAGACGCAACTGGCCCTGTGAACGTTGCGGCAGCCGGTTTTCTTGTCTGCGGACCGGTTCTACGTAACCTTTCCCGCCGCTTTGCTTACAAGAGTATATGAAGCGAGAAACCCGAAACAACTGGCTGACAGCAGTCGGCGTAGGCGCCCTGATGGCAGCCGCCTCTTTGTGGACCAACCGCCGCGGCTTTTACGATCTGGAAGGCCGCGTGGTGCTTATCACTGGCGGTTCCCGGGGCCTGGGCCTGATCCTGGCCCGGCAGGCCGTGGCCGAAGGGGCCCGCGTGGCCATCTGCGCCCGCGACGCCGAGGAACTGGAGCGGGCCCGCCAGGAACTCACGGCCGGTGGGGCCGAGGTACTGGCCTTGGCCCGCGACCTGACCGACGCTGCCGAAGTACATTCCTTGGTTGAGGAGGTACAGCAGAAGCTCGGCTCCATCGATGTGCTCGTCAACAACGCGGGCATTATCACGGCCGGCCCGCTCGACCACACCGACCTGCGCGACTACCAGGACTCAATGGATACCCACTTTTGGGCCCCGCTGCACGCCATGCAGGCCGTGCTGCCCGGTATGCGGCAGCGCGGGGAAGGTCGCATCGTCAATATTGCTTCCGTGGGCGGCAAAGTGGCCGTACCGCATCTGGCGCCCTACTGCGCCAGTAAGTTTGCCCTGGTAGGCTTGTCCGAAGCTTTTCGGGCCGAGCTGAACCAGCACAACATCGTGGTAACGACGGTATGCCCGGGCCTGATGCGCACCGGCAGCGCCCGCCACGCGTTGGTAAAAGGTCAGCACAAAAAGGAGTTTGCCACCTTTATCATTGCCGATTCGCTGCCGGCCTTCACCCTCGACGCCGAAAAAGCCGCCCGCCAGATCTGGAATGCCTGCCGCCGCGGCGACGCCGAAATCATTCTGGGGCTGCCGGCTAAGCTGCTCTCGGGCCTGCACGGCCTGCTGCCCGGCACCACCAGCGACATGCTCAGCTGGGTAAACCGGGCCCTGCCGAGCCGCACCGGCGAGCTGGGCAACGAGCGCCGCCGCGGCTATGAGAGCGAGTCGGAGGTGTCAAAGTCGTGGCTGACGACGCTGACGCGCAAAGCCGAGCGGGAAAACAACGAGCTGAGCAGCAACCGGTAATAACTTGCGCCGCTGCCAAAAAACAAGCCTCACTTCCGGCCGGAAGTGAGGCTTGTCTGGTACTGTGAACGGTGGAAACTCGTGCTTAGTGGCCGAATACCGACGTGTAGGTCGTTACCGGGTTGGTGCCTTCCGAGTAGTTCAGGCGCAGGGTCGAGGGCGTCAGCTCGGCAATGGCAAAGCGGCGCACCGCGTTGTCCTGGCGAATGATGAGCGAGTCGCCTTTGGCGCTGAGCTGCCAGGCACCGCTAAGCAGCTGGGGACTTTCGGCTGTGGCTTTCAGCGAGCCTTCACTCACGCTATAGGAGCCACCGCTTTTGTAGTCGATGATGTTGTCGCGCAGCGAGGGCTTCAAACGAGCCAGCATGCTCACAGTTGCCGTCTCGGGCTGGCCGGCCGTAACCGTGCGCGAGGTCATGTCCGTCAGGTGCCAGCTGCCGGTCGAGAGCAGCTCGGTAGCCGATTGGGATTTAACAGCTGCAACTTCCTGAACAGGCTCCGCTACTTCATCCAACTCTTTATTACAAGCTACCAACGACAGGGTGGCAGCCGCCAGGCTCAGGAAAATGGGCAGTTTCTTCATGAAAACGACAATTTGGTGAGTGAAACAACACGCAAAAACGCGTAGTAGCCGTAAGGCATAGGCAATGATTTTCTTCTTTTTCTACTTCCAACTTCACAATCTCTTCTCCGCTCCCGCCTTGAAGATGTGGACCTAACTCAAAGGTAATACACTTAGTTCGAACTTTCGCGGAAAAAGACAATTATTCAAACATTATATAGACAAAGTTCAACTCGACAAATCAAACATAAGATTTTGTGCTTCATGTAGTTGGTAAACGTAAAAACCCTGCCTGTGACACCATAAGCAGGGTTTTTAATAAGTTGAATAGTATTATTCTTGCCCCTTCAAAATCGGTTGGCAGCGCGGACAGATATATGTGGCGCGGCCGCCAACATAGCTTTTTGCTATATGTACTTTCGGGTGACGCGGGCAGAATAAATGCTGCTCAGTGCCCGGAGTGGCCGAATTGTCCCACTCGCGGGCATGAATCAGAAAGGAGGCCGGGAAGTGGCGGTAAGTGGCCTCGTGACCAATAGCGGTGTGCAGGACCAGCTGAATAGCTTCCTGTATAGCCTTGAATTCCTTCGTGGTCAGGGTATTGGCCCGCCGCTCGGGATGAATGCGGGCCTGAAACAGCACCTCGTCCACTATCCAGTTGCCCAGGCCCGCCGTCACGCCCTGGTCGAGCAGCAGCGGCTTGATGAACATCTTCTTGGGGCCCAGCTTCTGCTGCAGGTGGGCCGCCGTCACATCCAACGCATCGGGGCCCAGCTTTTTGGCTATCTGGTACTGGCTTACGCTCTCGGCGTGCCGGATGCGGCCAAACTTGCGCGGGTCGATGAACGCAATGCGCAGCCCGTTGGCCAAGTGCAGAGCTACGCGGGTGAAGCGCGGCGCGTCGTGGTCGTCGCGGTAGGCGCCCACGTCGCCGGTCATGCCAAAGTGCAACGCCAAAGCCGAGCCGTCGCTCAGCTCCAGAAAGCAGTTCTTACCGATGCGCCGGGTGGCCGTTACGTGCTGGCCCGCCAGGCGCTGGCGCAAGGTGTCCTCATCGGTGCCAAGCACGTGGGCGTCGCGCACCTCCAGGGCCGTAATGGGTTGGTCTAAAATGAGCTCGTCGAGGAAACGACGGTAGGTTTCTACTTCGGGTAATTCAGGCACAGCGGGTAGATTATGGACAGATAGTGCAACTTGATGCCCCGGCTGCCGGGAGGATACCGGGGGCTTTGGGTAACACCAAATAGCCCCCGGGAGTTGCACTACGGCTCAGCTGACCCCGGCTGGCTACAGCGTCAGCTGCCCCTCAACCACTACCACGCCCTGGCCCGCAATGGTAACCGATTCGATGTCTTCCCTCGGGCCAGCTATGCTAACGTGCACGGTGCCCACCCGGCCCATCCAATGGCCCTGTTCGGCCACAAATTCCGGCTGTTGCAGGTAGCCGTGGTGCCAGAGGTAGGCCGCCATGCCCCCGGTCGCGGAGCCCGTCACGGGGTCTTCCCCAATATCGGGTGGGGTGCCGAAGTGGCGGGCAAACGTGTGACCCGCCGCCGTAGCGCCGCCCAGGCAAAACAGGTGCGGACTGAAAAAGTCGCTGCCGGCGCGGTAGCGGGCAAAGGCCGCCGCATCGGAAATGTGGGCGCGGCGCAAAGCTTCCTGGTCGCGCAGCAGCAGCATAAGCTGGGGCGTACCGGTGCTGACGGTTTGCACCAGGGAACCAGGCACCAGGTCATCCGGCGAGAGGCCGAACAGGGGCAAGACCACGGCCGGGTCGTGCACGGCGCCAAACACGGGCTTGCGCTGCGTCATGCGCACCTGCGGCGGCTGGCCGGCAGTAGCAGACTTCTCCACGGCAATGGCAATGGGGCCGTGCAGCAGCTCCAGCAGCAGCTCCGTGCGTTGTGAGGGCAGGGCCAGCTGCCCGGTGTGCGCCAGGGCCGTGATGGTGGCAATGGTGGGGTGGCCGGCCAGGGGAATTTCCTCGGCCGGGGTGAAGTAGCGCACCCCAAACTCGGCCACGGTTGAGCGGCGCACGAAAGCCGTTTCCGACTGGTTGAACTCCCGGGCCAGACGCTGCATGGTGTCAGCAGAGAGGTCGTCGGCGTCCAGCACTACGGCGCAGGGGTTGCCGCCCAGGGCGGTGGTGGTAAACGCATCAACCAGCAGAAACGGATAAGTAGGCATGAGGAAAAGAAGTAGGGAAGGCGTAAAGCTAAGAATTGACTTGGACGCTGGCTCTGCCTTCGTTTATTGGTCACAAAAAAGACCTGCTCAATAGAGCAGGCCTTGATGATGTCTGATACATGTTAAGGCTAGGAAGGATCCGAGAGGAGGCCGACCTGCTGGCCGCGGTTGTTGAACACGCCCCCGCTGGAGCTGATGTAGAGGCGACGGTCCTGGCCATCGACCAAGATATAGGGGAAGCTGGCGCTGTTGGAGCGGGTTACGCGACCCACTACCTGCCCGGTGCTGGAGTTGTGCTGCATCCGCACCACGTTCAGCTTGCTAGTGAGGTAGTAGCGCTGGTCGGGGTTGTCGCGGAAGACAATCTGGCCCACTACGCTCATGGGCGCCGCAGTGTTGGCAACGGGGCGCACCGGGGTAGGCGCGCTGGCTATAGCTACCGGAGCCGACGAAGGAGCGGCGGTGCGGCTGCTGGCCAGAATCTGGGTGTTGGCCTGCTGCCAGCCTTTGCCGATAGCCGCCAGGCGGGTGGCACGGCCAGGGTGCGTGGGCGAGGCTTCCTCATCCGACACGACGGCCATAGCGGCCTGGGCCTCCGCCATGCTGGCACCCATTTTACGTAGTACAAAGCCCGAAAACTCGTCGGCTTCCAGCTCGTCGGTGGGCTGGCTGCCGCCGGCGCGCAGGGTGTGGCCGTTCAGGTGATGGCCCATTTCGTGGGCCAGAATGCTGGTGCCGGCCCAGTCGGTGCGGCCCGCACGGTTCACGGAAGCCACAAACTGCGGGTTGTAGAGCAGAAAGCGTTTGCCGTTATACACAACGGCCGCTGCGTTCTGCACCTGCGAAGTGGCCTGGAGCTCGAAGCGGGGCTTGAGGCCGACCACATCGGTGATGTCGCGCAGTACGTCGCGGCTGCCCGATTGGGCTGTAGCCGAATTATTTACCAGTAACCACCCGGCAAGCATCAAACCTGCGAAGCGGCGGAAAATGCGGAAGTGGGTCATGAAAAAATCCTTTTGGCTGATAGAAACACTAATTCAAGAACCCTGCCGAAAAACGGGCTGCGGCGCGTGCCGGGCGGGGCTATGAGAACAACGAAAATGCATCGGTTTTGGTGCTTAGCTCAACCAGAAATCTGGGTGCCCGGCGCCGTTGCCAAGAAAAGAGCCGTAGGCGGCGCGGAAGGTTGCGTGAAGGCATTATTAGAGCTGGTGGCAAGCTTCGACCCCGGTTATGGCCCGGCTCATTTGCTCATATCCCGCGAAGAATCTTCTCACATCGGAATAACTAGGTTGACTCAACACAACAAAGCCCTCTACCGCACTATCGGTAAAGGGCTTGGCTGCTTGGAGTAAGATTCAGCGGGGCCGGGCGACACGGTTCTTCGTCGGCAGACGCCAGGGGGAAGGCTGACAGGGTAGCTATGCACTGGCCCCGTCGTAGCTGACAAAATATCAGCCCGCTGACAGCCGGGACAGTGGCCTTGCTATGCTTTCTGCAGCTGCTTGGCCACGGCCGGAGCTGGCCGCTCCCCGATTTGCTGGCGCCACATGGCGTAGTACAGGCCTTTCTGGGCCAGCAGCTCGTCGTGGCGGCCCTGCTCGGCAATGTGGCCCCGCTCCAGCACGAAAATCTTGTCGGCGTGCAACACGGTGCTCAGGCGGTGGGCAATGAGAATGGTGATGTGCTGACGGGAGCCCGACAGCTCCCGCACCGTGGTGCTGATTTCCTCTTCCGTGAGCGAGTCCAGGGAAGACGTGGCTTCGTCGAATACCAGCAGGGTGGGGTGGCGCAATAAGGCCCTAGCGATGCTCAGGCGCTGCTTTTCGCCACCCGATACCTTCACGCCGCCTTCCCCGATAACGGTGTCGAGGCCCTGTGGGGCGCGGGCTAGCAGGCCGTCGGCAGCAGCCTGGCGCAGGGCGCGCAAACATTCCTCGTCGGTAGCGTGGGGAGCCACGAAGAGCAGGTTTTCGCGGATGGTGCCGGCAAACAGCTGCGTGTCCTGGGTGACGAAGCCGATTTGCTCACGCAGCCGGTCCAGGTCGAGGTGAGAGCCGGCAATGCCATTGTAGCGAATCTCGCCGGCCAGGGGTGGGTAAAGGCCCACTAGCAGCTTCACCAGCGTGGTTTTGCCCGAGCCCGAGGGCCCCACGAAGGCAATGGTTTCGCCCAGCTTGGTTTCAAACGATATGCCATCCAGGGCCGAGTTGGCGGCCGACAGGTGCTTGAACCGCACGTCGGCGAAGGTCAGGGTCTGAATCTGGTCGATAACCTGCGGGTGGGTGGGCTTGACTTCCTTGGGCGTATCCAGAATGAGCTGGAAGTTGGCCAACGAAGCCTCCGTTTCGCGGTACACGTTGATGATGCTGCCCATTTCCTGCAGCGGCCCGAAAATGGCGAAGGAGTAGATGAAGAAGGAGAAGAACTCGCCGACCGAAATAATCTTCTGCACCACCAGAAACAGCAGCATGAGCAGAATCACGTTGCGCATCAGGTTCACGAAGGTGCCCTGCACGAAGGACAAGGAGCGTAGGTAGCGCACCTTTTTCAGCTCCAGCTTGAGAATTTTCTCGGTGGTGGCGTTCAGGCGCTTGGTTTCCTGCTGGGCCAGCCCTAGGCTTTTTATCAGCTCGATGTTGCGCAGACTTTCGGTAGTCGAGCCGGCCAGAGCCGTGGTTTCGGCCACGATGGTTTTCTGAATGACCTTGATGCGGCGGCTCAGAAACAAGCTTAGGGAGCCCAGAATGGGAATAGTCAGGAAGTAAACTGCCGCAATGGGCCAGTACACGCTGATGGCGTACCACATCACGAAAACGATGCCCACCAGGGAAATAAAGAGCACGTTGACGAAGCTCAGAATCAGGCGCTCCACGTCGGTGCGCACCTTTTGCAGCTTGCCCAGGGTTTCGCCCGAGCGTTGGTCCTCAAACACCTGGTAGGGCAGCTCCAGGGAGTGGCGCAGGCCGTCGGAATACAGCTCGGCCCCGAGGCGCTGGGTAATGACGTTGGTGTAATAGTCCTGGAAGTTCTTGGCGATGCGCGACACCATGGCTACGCCCATGGCCTGCAGAATCAGCAGGCCGGCACCGCCTTGCAGAAAGCCCCAGAAACCGTTCTGCAACGATGATTCGCCGGCTTTTACCACGTGCCGGTCGATGATCTGGCGGAAGATATAGGGGTCGAGCAAGGAGAAAACCTGGTTGATGGCCGCCAGGCCCAGAGCCAGGGCCAACAGGCCCCAATAGTGGCGCAGGTAGCTGTAGAGAAGTTTCATGTGTGGAGCAGAGAGAGAATATTCAGATGCAAAGCGGCAAGCGGGGCTATAAGTTTTAACGATTGAGCCTCGCAACGTCGGCGGGCGGGTTGCCGAAGCCGACTGTAAGATACTAGCATCACCATTTACAAGCCCACGGGGCGCGTGGCAGAGGGCCTTGTAGAAGTTTACAGTGACCTGCGCCACGCGCCCCGTGGCCCTGTACTATCTGCAATGGCCTCCGCCGCGCAGCGGAAAGGGTTGTACCCATCTGCAATGAGCTCCGCCATGCGTCGGGCCGGCAAGTCAGGATACTTACCGCCTGTGCTGGCATCTTCGGTTGCACCATAATCTGCGGCCAGAATGTTTGCCGCTTACCTCTTTGGTGGAGCCAGCGGCGGCTTGGTCAGGACGGCTTTGCCGATAATCTGCCCCCGGCCCTCTACCGGCTCCATTGGAATGAGCAGCTCAACGGGCGGCCCGCCCCCGGCCACTTTCACCGATACTTCCTTGACTTTGAACGCGAAAGGGCTGCTCTGCACTCGCAGCGTAAGCAGGCCCGCACGTACGGGAGCCCAGCCGGAAGTCAGCACCAGCTCGAAGCGGCCGTTTTCGTCGGTTACGGTGCCATATTAGGTGTCGTTGATAAACAAAAAGTCCCTGGCTACACCCGGCCCTTTGTTGCCATCGAGCACCTGTCCTCGAATCATGACCGACTGCTGTTGCTGCCCGGAAGCGGTAGGGGGCGGTACGGCTGCCGTAGTGGGAGGCGGCTGGGGAGCCTGGGTGGCGCACGAGGAAACTGCCTGCCAGCCCAGCAGTGCCAGACCCGCCAGCGCCCAGCGCCGCCACCAACTCACGGGCGGCGGGGCCAGCTGCGATGCGTAGGCCTTGGCGCACCGGCTTGCCGCCCTGCCGCGCCAGAAACGCCAGAATCTCGGCCTCGCTGAGACGGGTGAAGTCGACCACCTCGGTAGCACAAGCGGCGCAGTGGCGGCCCGCTGCGGTGGGCAACATAGCTGCCCAAGGCTGAGCGCAGGGCTTGGGGACAGAAACCATATGTTTAATGTGGGGAATGTGTTCTGAATGTGGGGAATGTAGAGAAAAGGCGGAATGTGTCCTTGCGAGACACGAAGCAATCCGTCCGCTGACATGTGCCGAGGTTCCTTCAGTGAAAAGCCCTAACGTCTGCTCAGGCGTTAGGGCTTTGTAACAAAAGAGGGTGACTACCTGCGCAGCGGACGGATTGACGCCGCTTGAGGCGCAGAATGTCCTGCGTCATCACAATGACACTTTCTTGTTCATTCCCACATTCTCCACATTCCTCACATCAGCACATTACGATGTGGCCTCGCCGGCGGTGCTGGCTACCAGGCGGGTGCTGCCGGGCACCATGGGCTGCTCGGGGGGCAGGGGCAGGGCGTGCTGGGCCAGCAGGTGGGCAATAACGGGCGGCTCGGGACCCACGTGGAACTGCCGGGCCCGAAGCTTCAGCTCGGCTTCTTCGCGACTCACGCCCCGCTCGTGCTGCTGCTCGTGTTCTTCCCAGGTTTCCACCATGAAGTACTCTACCAGGCGGGTGGGGTCAGCTAGGTCGGCGTAGGTGCCCACCCGGATGGCGCCCTCGCGGCGGCGGATGTCGGCCAGCTGATCCATGATAAACACGAAGGCCTGGCGGTGCTCAGGCAGCACGTGGTAGGTAGTCGTGATGATAACCGGGCCTTCGGTGGGCACGGGCTCCTGGGCCAGCACGGGCTCCAGGCGGGGCCGGGCGGGCGTAAAGTCGAGGGCCTCGCCGCTGCGCAGGGCAAAGCGGAACACCAGCAGGGTGCTGAGCATGAGCCAGATGGCCGCCGCCGCCAGGGCCCAGGTGGTATCGAGCCGCTCGGCCACGGCGCCCCACACAATGCTGCCCAGGGCCATGCCGCCCTGAATGGTAAGCAAGTACAGGCTGATGGTACGGGCCTGCACCCAGCGCGGCACCACCGTTTGCACGCCCACGCTAAAGGAGTTGAGTACCAGCATCCAGGCCAGGCCCACGAGCGTGAGCAAACCGTAGAGCAGCCAGTGGTTGTCGGCAAAAGCCAGCCCGGTCAGGCCCGCGGCAAAGGCCACGGTAGCCGCCGTTACGCGCCAGTTGATGCTCAGGTACTTGTTCAGGCGGGGCAGAATGACGGCGCCCAGCACCGCGCCCAGGCCCATGCATGAGAGCAGCATGGAGTAGAACGAGGTGGGTTCGTGCAGGCGACGCACTACCACGGCCGGCATCAGGGCAAACAGGGCGCTGGCCCCGAAGGTGAAGCACACGCCGCGCATCAGAATGTTCTGCACCGGCGGGGCAAACCGCGCGTACCGGATGCCGCCCCGGATGGCGGCCACAACCCGCTCGGTGGCCAGCGGCGAAGTAGCCTGGGGCTCCCGCTTCCAGCTCCAGACCATATACATTGTGGCCACGAAGGAAATACCGTTGAGCAGAAACGCGGCTCCGGCCGAGAAGTAGCCGATAACCAGCCCACCCAGGGCGGGCCCGAAGGCGCGGGCCAGGTTGAAGCTCACGCTGTTCAGGGCTATGGCCTGGGGCAGCTCGGGGCGCGGCACCAGCTCCGGCGTCACGGTTTGCCACACCGGGTTGTTCAGGGCCCCGCCCAGGCCCAGCATAAAGGTGAGCAGCAGCAGCAGCCAGGGCGTGGTGAAGCCCAGCAGCGTGACGGTAGCCAGTACCAAGGCCGTGGCCGCCATCCAGGTTTGGGTGAGCAGCAGCATCCGGCGCCGGTCTACCAGGTCGGCCAGGGCGCCGGCGGGTAGGCTGAGCAGGAAAACCGGCAGGGCCGAAGCCGTTTGCAGCAGCGACACCAGAATGGGCGAGGGCGTCAGCTCGGTCATCAACCCCACGGCGCCCACGTTCTGCATCCAGGTACCGATGTTCGACACGAAAGAGGCAATCCAGAGCATGCGGAAAAAGGGAATCCGCAGGGGCGAAAATGGGGAGGAGCTGACGGGGGCGGCCGAAGCCGTGGGGGCAGAAGCAGGCATAGAAAGAAATACTCAGGACGGCGGATCTGAGTTGCCTGCGTATGCCTTCAGCGGCTGGCGCTAGTGCTGATGCAGAGCCGCTTTGGCGTCGGGCACGATACCCAGTTGGCGCACCTCGCCCTGCTCCCAGGCATCGGCGCCGGGCGCTACGGGCGGTGCCGCAATGTCGGCGCGCTGCCGCCGCTTTTCCCGCGAGGAAATTCCCAGGCGCTGGTCGCGCCGGGCCACCATCGTGGTGTCAATCTGCCCGTCCCGGGTGAAGCCCATCATGAGCAGGGGCGTGCCCAGGGGCAGGGTTTTGTCCCGGTCGGTGTGCCAGGTGTGGAAGGTTTTGCCGTAGGTCGATACCAGCTCTTCCATCAGCTCGTGCTCGGCCACGGCGGGCAGGCCGGGTGCCACCAGCGTCCCCGACTTCACCTCGTGCACGTGGCTGTGCCAGAGCTTCTTTTCCTCGGTGGGCAGCTGTTTAAATAGCTTTTTGGTGACGATGTACTCGATGCCCATAATCTTGGCGTCGGCGCCGTTGCCGTCGTAAATCACGCACTGGGTTACGTCCTCGTTCAGCTTGGCGCAGAAGTGATGGGCCTCCATCTGCTGGCCCAGGGCCCCGTTGTAAAAGTGAAAGCCGTCGAGGTACAGGTTCAGCTTTTGCAGGGGCGCCTTGCCCTGCAGCACGTCGGCCCCGGCTTCCAGCACCCGCGTCTTGGCCGACTTCCCGGCCCCGGGCGCCTCCACCGGCGAGCTGGTGTTCTGGTCGCCGCAGGCCGGGAGCAGGGGCAGCAAGCCCGCCAGCAGGCTGGCACGGCACAGGGATTGGAAAAGGCGCATGGGCAGAAAATCAGGCCGGGAAGACAGGAAAACGAACAAGCCCCCGGAACAAACTTCACGGAGGCTTGTCTCCATCGGAGCAGCAGGCGGGCTACCAAAATGAGTAATCGGAACCAGCGGCAAGCGGCCGGCAACAGCCGCGCCGGGTGGGGTGTAGGTTGTGGAAAAGAAAGGTTGGGTTGCGGCTTACTGAGCCTGCACGGCCCGCAGCGACAAAGAGTCAGACTGGCCCGACCGGGTGGCTTCAATGTCCGCAGGCGAGTCGATCTGCAACACTTTATCCAGCTGCAGCAGCCGTAGGGTGCGGAGCAGGAACGGGTCCACGTTGCGCAGCAGCACCTTGGCGCCGGCCGCCTGCAGGGTCAGCAGCTGGGAGGCGAAGTAGGCCACGCCGCGGGTGCGCAGGCAGCGCAGGCTCTGGCAGTCGATGAGCAGGCGGGGGCGGCGCAGCTTGCTGTAGCGCATCAGCATGCGGGCCAGCTCCATGGGCTTTATTTCGTCGAGGTTTACCCGAATCAGGTAGGGCGTCAAGTCATCGGTTCCGGAAGTAGGTAGGCTGTTCATGGTCGTGGCGTTAGTGGTAAAAGAACGGGGGCAGGCCTTCTGATTGGCGCCGGGCGGGTGGTAAGCACAGCCGCCGCCGCCGCTGCTCCGCAGTAGTCAGCTACTGGAAAGTGAATTTAGTCAATGAGTTACAAAGTTGCCAGCGTATTTGCACGCATTTTGCCGGGCGGCTACTACGGGTTAGCTGTCCGTAGTTGTAGCTGAACAGTGCCCGAATTGGCCTCGGGGCGGGGTGGCCCTCAGGCGTCGGCCCGCAACGCGTAAGGCTGCCGCATGCGGCCCAGCTCCCAGGTCTGGCTGCGGTAGTGGCTGCGCTCCAGAAAAAACCAGCCGCGCAGGCTAGTGCCGCCCAGCATCAGCTGCAGGGAGCCGGCACGCAGGTCGTGCTCCAGGGTGGCCTTGTCGGTGGCGCAGCGGCGCAGCTGGCAGGTGCCCGCATCGATGATGCGGCCGGGGACGGGTACTGCCAGTGAGGTCTCCACCAGCTGGGCCGGGGGCCGCAGCGCCAGCTCCCGCGCCGACGAGCCCAGCAGCATCCAGTGCGCCAGCTGCTGGTCGTGGCAGTACAAGGACAGGTGCAGGCAGGAAATGCTACCCGGCACCTGGCGGAGCACAAACCGCACCGCGCCGACCAGCGTGGAAGGCTGCTGCCGCATGCCGGAAGTAGCGGCGGCGGCTTGGTACCCATTGGCGGCCAGGTCCAGGATGCAGACCCGCCCCAGGCAGGAAGGTGAAGAAGGTACGGACTGATTCATAGCGCAGAAAAGCAGGTTGGGTAGTTGGAGCGGAGCAGCGGGCGGTCCGGCAACAGGAACAGAGCCTCCGAAGGGCAGAGCGTGGGAGCTTTTAGGTCAAAGAAACGGGAAACGCCTGCTTCTTACTCGCGGGTAGCTACTGAAAAACTGGACGGTAAACACTGATATTCACCTGCGTACAAGGCGCAGAGCGGCGGGGCCAGGCACGCAAAAGCCCCGAAGCACGGGCTCCGAGGCTTTTTATATTGCGGCCATGGGTGGCCGCGCAAACGACGCCGGCCCTAGTTGTGGGGCGTCGCCCTGCGGCTGCCCGTGGGCATGTTCTGCGTACTGTCCGTATCGGTACTGCCGTTTTGACTTTTAATACCGTTGAGCAGGAACTCGCGCAGGCGGTTGATATGCATCTTCATTTCCTCGATACGCTCTTCCTGCTGCACGCTGTAGGCACCTTCGCCGCGGCTGGCCATGTTGGTAAGCAGGTTTTTGCGCTCCTCCATCATGCGCAGCGCCACCCACAAGCTTTCCTCCAGGCCGTGCTGGGAGCGTTGCAGCAGCGCGTCGGCCGAGAAGGCGTGGCCGGTATGACAGCGGTAGCGCAGCAGCTTGCCGTGCTTCATTTCCCAGAGCGAGCCGCCGCAGTCGGGGCAGGTCATGGGCACGGTGCGGCCCAGCTGACTTACTTCTTCGATGCTTCCCACGATTCTTTCCGCAATGGCGGCCTCCATTTTTATGTCTTCCGGAATATTACTGACGCTGCCAACGGGCATGCGGGCCAGGCGATTCAGCAGAAAGCCCATTTCGCGCAGGGGCACCACGTAGTCGATGGGCACGTTGCTGAGGGCACTCTCCGGCATGCTCGGAAACTCGGCCTCGGCCGGGTCCTGCACCACGGTTTGGCCGCCGGCGCGCTTCACCAGCTCCAGGCCGGCGGTGCCGTCGTGGAGCATGCCGGTGAGCACCACCCCGATGACGTTGGGACCATAATAGGCCGCGGCCGACCGAAACAGGGCGTCGGCGGCGGGGCGGTAGTGGTTTTCGTGGGGCCCCTTGGTCACCAGCACCTGGCCTTCCTTGACCAGCAGGTGGCGGTCGGGGGAAGCCAGATACAACGTATTGGGGGCCAGCGGCTCGTTGTTCGCGGGCAGCTTGCAGCGCAGGTCGGTGTGGCGGGCCAGGCGCTCAATCAGGTGCTGGCCCGAGGAGTCGGGGGCGAAGTGCTGCACGACGAGCACGGCGGCCGGCAGGTCGGCGGGCAGCTGGGCCACGAGCTGGCAGAGGGCCGGCATGCCACCGGCCGAAGCGCCTATTACAATTACGTAGTTAGGGTGCGCCACAGGGGGGAAGCTAGAAGGTGAAACACGGGGCCTGCGCCGGGCCGGAAAAAAGGCGCTCTGAACAGAAGAATGTACGCAGGGTGCGGAATTTTGGCCAGGGTTGAGCTTGGGCTTTTTCGGCGCTGGCGTCCGCCAGGGGCCTGTAAAGGCGGCTTTTTGTGCGTACTTTTGGAGAATTGCCGTAGGAGGAAGCCGGTGGTGTTGCCCGTAGGGCATCCGGTAAGAATTTTTCCGCCCGGCCCTACGGTTCCGCGTTGCCATGAAGACTCCCCTACAGCCAATTTCCGCCGACGAAGAGGTCATCAGCCCCATTGAGCCCGATGAGCTGCCCCCGGACCCCGTGCCCACGGCCCAGCAGCTGCGCGATATGCAGCACCACGACAACAGCCAGGAAAAATTTCCCATCGTGGGCCTGGGCGGCTCGGCCGGCTCGGTGGTGGCCCTGGAGAAGTTTTTCCGGAACATGTCCCTCGACAGCGGCATTGCCTTCGTGGTAGTGATGCACCTGGTGCCCGACCAGCCCAGCAATATGGCCCAGGTGCTGCAGCAGATTACGCCCATGCCGGTGGCCGAAGCTGCCGACGGCGTAAAGGTGCGGCCCAACCATGTCTACATCATTCCGCCCGACCGCGACATGAGCATTCTGCACGGCACGCTGCTGCTGTTTGCGCCCACCCAGCCGCGGGGCAAGCGCCTGCCCATCGACTTCTTTTTCCAGAGTCTGGCCAAGGACGCCCGGGAGCGGGCTATCTGCGTTATCTTATCGGGCCTGGGCACCGACGGCACCATCGGGCTGAAGATGGTGATGGAAAACTTCGGGATGGTGATGGTGCAGGCGCCCGACACGGCCGAGTACGACAGCATGCCCCGCTCGGCCGTTGCCACCGAGTTTGTGGACTACGTGCTGCCCGCCGAGCAGCTGCCCGCCAAGCTGCTCGAATACGTGCACAAGCCCCTGATGGAGCGCCCCCGCCGCGAGGTGGCCGAGTCGGCCTCCAAGCCGGCCCACGCCCTACAGAAAATCTTTATCCTGATCCGGGCTCAGACCGGCCACGACTTCAGCTTCTACAAGCGCAATACCGTGTTCCGGCGCATCGAGCGGCGCATGAACTCCCACCAGATCAGTGAGTTTACCCACTACGTGCGCTACTTGCAGGAAAACCCGATGGAAGTGGAAGCTCTGTTTCGGGAGCTGCTGATTGGAGTTACCAAGTTTTTCCGCGACAAGGAAGCCTTCGACCACCTCAAGCTGCGCCTGCTGCCGGTGCTGCGCACCAAGCCCGTCGACAGCACCATCCGGGTGTGGGCGCCGGGCTGCTCGACGGGGGAGGAGGCCTACTCCCTGGCCATGACCCTGCTCGAAGCCCTGGACGGCGTGGACCCGGGCCGCCACCTCAGCATCCAGATCTTTGCCACCGACATCAACGCCGAGGGCATCGACTTTGCCCGCGCGGGCCTGTATGCGGCCAACATTGAGGCCGATGTGAGCCCGGCCCGGCTGGAGCGGTTTTTCCAGAAGATTGATGGCCACTACCAGATTCGCAAGGAAGTGCGCGACACGGTCATCTTTGCCCTGCACAACCTCAACAAGGACGCGCCCTTTACCAAGCTCGATGTGGTGTGCTGCCGCAACCTGCTGATCTACCTGTCGGCGGAGCTGCAGAAAAACATCATTCCCGTTTTCCACTACGCCCTCAATCCCGGCGGCATCTTATTTCTGGGGCCGTCCGAAAACCTGACCGGGTTTCAGGAGTTGTTTCAGCCCCTGGACGTGAAGTGGAAGATTTCGCGCCGCTCCGAGACGTCGGCGCCTTTGTCGCGCATCGTCAACTTTCCTTTTTCCCTGACGCGCCAGACGGCCGCCAGCTTCTCCGCTGCCAGTACTATGCACCCTGCCTCGCCCCGCAAAGACGGTCCTTTTGCCTCCCTGGTGCAAAAGATGCTCTTGCGCACCTACACGCCCCCGGCCGTCGTCATCAACGCCCGCGGCGAAATTCTGTACGTGAATGGCCGCACGGGGCGCTACCTGGAGCCGGCCCCGGGCCTGGGCGGCATGAACCTCTTCGAAATGGCCCGCGAAGACCTCAACTTCGAGCTGAGCAGCCTGGTGCACAAGGCCAACAGCACCCGGCAGGATGCCGTGGCCGACAACGTGCGGGTGAAAACCGAAACTGGCTACCAGCTGCTGCGCATCACGGTGAAGTACCTGGAGGAAACCGACACGCTCTCGGGCCTGCTGCTGGTCGTGTTTGAGGACCAGCCCACGCCCCGCCGGGTGCGCCTGAGCAAGGCCAGCAGCGGGGCCGGGCTGAGCAAGGATGCCGTGGTGGCTTCCCTGGAAAAAGAGCTGCAGTACACCAAGCGCCGCCTTCAGACCACCATCGAGGAAATGGAAAGCAGCGTGGAGGAGCTCAAGAGCACCAACGAGGAGCTGCAGAGCGCCAACGAGGAGCTGCAGAGCACCAACGAGGAGGCCATGACCAACAAGGAGGAAATGCAGAGCCTGAACGAGGAGCTGATGACCCTGAACATGCAGTACCTGAGCAAGACGGAGGAGCTGTCGATGGCCGCCAACGACATGAAGAACCTGCTCGACGCCACCGAAATTGCCACCATCTTTCTCGACAACGACATGGTCATCAAGCGGTTCACGCCCTCGGTCGGCCGCATCATCAAGCTGCTGCCCTCCGACGCGGGCCGGCCCATCACGCACTTTGCCAGCACCCTGCGCCACGAAAACCTGGCCGCCGACATTCAGCAGGTGCTCCAGCGCCTGGTGGGCATCGAGTCCAACATCCAGACCACCACGGGCGAGTGGTACGCCATGCGCATTCTGCCCTACCGCACCCTCGACAACTACATCAGCGGCACGGTTATCACCTTCACCGACATTACCGGGCTCAAAAAGCTGGAAGCCCGGCTCCAGGAAACCTCCCGCTTCGTGGAGAGCATCATCGAAACCGTGCGCGAGCCGCTGGTGGTGCTCGATCAGCACCTGCACGTCATCACCATCAGCCGCTCGTTTGCCCAGGCGTTTGAGGTGAAGGTGGAAGCCGTGCGCAACCTGTCACTGGCCAAGCTCAACGACGGGGCCTGGAACCAGCCCGAGCTACGCCACCAGCTGCAAAGCCTGCTCGAAAACCAGGAGGCCGAATTTGACGGCCTGCGCCTGGCGCTGCAGCTGCCGGGCCGCCCCGGGCAGGTGGCCCACGTCTACGGCCGCCGCATCATGAGCGACGGGCACGAAACCAGTCAGCTGTTGCTGGGCATCGAGCGTATAGAAGCGGTGTAGTCTAAGTGGCTGAGGGAAAATCAGCTACCACGGCTCAGCTTCCCGGTTCGGCCTATTTTCTCTAGCTTTCCCCCATGGACACGCCCCCTTTCTCATCGGCTGGCTCGGTGCACGCCGCTCTGCAGGAGCTGCGGGCGCGGGCCGAGAAGCGCAAAAGCCTCGTGACGCAGAGCCTGGGCGAGGGCGTGCCCGATGAGGCGCACCGGCTGGTGCAGGAGCTGCAGGTGCACCAGATAGAGCTGGAAATGCAGTACGAGGAGCTGCTGCTGGCCCAGGTCGAGCTCGAAGCCATGCGCACCCGGTATGTCGACCTCTACGATTTTGCGCCCATCGGCTACTTCACTCTCAATGCTGTGGGCAACATCGTGCAGCTCAACCTGAAAGCCAGCCAGCAGCTGGGCTCGGTGCGCCAGCGCCTGGTGGGGCGGCGCTTCGCCTGGTACGTGGCCCCGCAGCACCGCGCCAACTTCCAGCAGTTCGTGAGCCGCACGCTGGCGGCCAGCGGGCAGCGCCAGACCCTGGAGGCCCTGCTGCAGCGCGACGACGGCACTACCTTTTATGGTCTGCTCGAAGGGCTGGCCGTAACGCATGAACCTGAGGAGGTGCCCACCCAGCTGCGGCTGGTCGTTGTCGATATCACCCGGCAGTATGAGGTGAAAAAGGCGCTCGAAGCCAGTGAGGCCCGGTTCCGGCAGCTCTTCGAGCAAAGCCACGACGCGGTGGTGCTGGTGCAGAACCAGCACTACCTGGACTGCAACAGCTCGGCCCTGACGCTGCTGGCGGCCCTCGACAGCGACGAGGTAGTGGGCCACCCCGTAACCGAGTTCTTCCCCGAAACCCAGCCCGACGGGCAGAACACCCTGCAGCTCATTGGCAGCGTGGTGCGGCAGGCCGTGCGGGCCGGCTCGGGCAAGCTGGAGGTGCTGATGCGGCGCCTCACTGGCGAAGATGTTTGGGTGGAAGCCGTCATTACGCCCTTTGCCAGTGAGGGCAAGACCGAGCTGCTTCATATCGTGTGGCGCGATATTACCGCGGCCCGCACCGCCCGGGCCGAGCTGCTGCGGCAGAAGGAGTTTTCCGAAAGCCTGCTCGACAACAGCGTGGACGGGATTCTGGCCTTTGACCAGGACCTGCGCGTGACGGCCTGGAACAAGGTGCTGCAGCAGCTTTCGGGCCGCCCCGCCGCCGACATCATCGGCCAGCTCCTGCTCGACGTATTCCCCGAGTACCGCGGCACCGAAGCTGAACAAAGCCTGCACGAGGTGCTGCGGGGCCAGCGCCTGATGCGCCACGACCTGCCGTTTCACCAGGGCAGGGGCCACTTCGAATCCTACCTGGTGCCCCTGGCCTCGCCCACCGGCGACATCAGCGGCGGCCTGATTCACATCCGGGACGTGACCGAGCGGGTGCGTATGGCCGAGGAGGCCACCCGCCTGAAGCTGCGCCAGCAGCAGGAAGTGCTGGCCGCCATTCTCACCACCCAGGAAGAGGAGCGCAAGCGCATTGCCGAGGCCCTGCACAATGGCGTGGGCCAGCTCCTGTACGCGGCCAAGCTTAACCTGGAAAACCGCTCCAGCGGCCCGACCTACCGCGAAGCCGCCCTCAGCCTGATTGACGAGAGCATCCGCACCACCCGCAACATCTCCCACGAGCTGACCCCCGGCATTCTGGAAGACTTCGGCCTGAAAATAGCCCTGGAAGAGCTGGTGAAACGCATCCCGAAGCAGCAGCTGCACGTGCAGCTCCACTTGCTGGGCCTCGAGCAGCCCCGCCCCCGTCTCTACGACGTGGCCACCTACCGCATCGTGCAGGAGCTGCTGACCAACATCATCAAGCACGCCCAGGCCCAGGAAGCCTTTATCCATGTGGTGCACGAAGACAGCCACCTGCACATCTCGGCCGAAGACGATGGCGTGGGCTTTCAGCAGCACACCACCGACTCGCCCACCAAAGGCATCGGCCTGGCCGGCATCCGCAACCGCCTCGACCTGCTCGGCGGCACCCTCAAAGTCGATTCCCGCCCCGGCAAAGGCTCCATCATCACTATCGAAATAACGGTGAAGCAGTGAGGTTAATGTGGAGAATGTGTTTTGAATGTGCGGAATGTGGTTGAATGTGTCCTTGCAAGCATTCTGCGCATGAAGCAGAGACGCGGCAATCCGTCCGCTGAAATGTGCTGAGCCTTCTAATGCGAAAAGCCCCTTACTACTGCGTGTAGCAAAGGGCTTTCTGGGTAAAGGGCGGGCCGTACTGCGCAGCGGACGGATTGACGCCGCCTGATGCGCGGAATGTCGTGCCTCCTCGCAAGGACAAACGATTAGCACATCAGCACAAAAAAACTATAGGCGTACGCCGATGCCGGGGCCCAGCAGGAAGAAGGGCCGGCCGGCGGAGAGCAGGTAGCCGCCGCCCAGGTAGAGCGGGAAGGTGAGCTTGGCGTCGCGGCGGGTGGGGTAGATGGAGCCCAGAATAACCACGCCCAGGTCACGGTTGCCGCCGTTTTTGCTTAGGTCGAAGGCGTTGAGGGCCACGAAGCCGGCCCCGACTTTGTAGGGCCGCAGGCGGTTGATTTTCTCGGGGTGGTAGAAGCTCAATTGGCCCAGCATGGCCAGGGAAATACCGCCAAACGACGTGTAGCTCGATTCGCCCTTGTACTTAGTGAGCAGGCCGCCGGGAAAGCTCACGTCGATGTCGAACTTGAGGCGGCGCTTGAGCACCAGCTCCAGCTTCTGGGTGAAGCCCGCTTCCTGGTACTGGGCCTGGTTGTGCCGGATGGTGATGATAATCGTGCTCCAGTCGTCCAGGTCGTAGGTTTTGCGCGAGCTAAGCAGGTTGTTGAGGCTGATGTTGCCCACCTGGCACTGTTTGTCCTGGTAGAAGGCGGCCCGCACCGAGTTGTCGCCGGGGCACACCACTACGTTGTCCAGGGTGCGCATCTCAATCAGCTCGCCTTTGGCGTTCTGGGTCCGGATGTCGAAGGTGAGGTACTGCTTGCCGTAGAGCTGGCTCTCGGTATCGATGCCGTTGGGGTTGAAGCTGAACACTACGTCGGAGATGGTGCGGTCGTAGAGCACGGGCCCGTTCAGGCGGTTAATCACCCGCGGGCTTTCCCCGAAATTGACGGCCACGAAATCGAGCGGGTGGGGCCGCTGGAACTCCTTCACGGCCAGCGCATAGCCCGTGGGCTGCCCGGCGTTGAAAATGGTGATGCGGCGCTTGTCGATGGTCAGGGGCACCTGCACGCGGTACACCACGGCCGCATCCGAGCGAATAGAGGAATCGGAGGGAATAACGGCCAGATCCTCGAAGTGGAAGCGCGCCTTCTGCAACGATTCGCCTTCGAGGCGCACGTCCACCGTTTCCCCCGGATTCACGTTCAGGCTGCCGCTCCAGTCGCCGCCCCGGTGCCGCACCTGCACGCTGCTGATGGCCGTTTTGGGCGAGATGTTGAAGTTGGTAATGTACTTGGGCAGGTCGTTTTCCTTGATGTAGAGGTAGCTGTCGGTTTGCCGGTGGGTGTTATACACGCGCAGCCAGCACAGCACCCGGTCGTTGGTCAGGTACTGGCGGGTAAACAGCTCGGCCATCAGCGCGCCCCCGGCTTCCTCCTGGTCCTCAATGCGGTAGGTGCGCTTCAAATCGAAGGTGCGGCCGTTGTCGAGAATGATTTCCACCCCGCGCCGCCGCGACACGTCGTCCAGGGTAATTTCCTTTTTATCGACGCTCAGAAAGCGCAGGCGCGAAGCCTTCACCGTGAATTCCTGGCGCAGCGGGGCCAGGGCGTAGGTTAGGCGGCGGTTGTTGTCGGTGAGAAACGGCCGCTCGGTCTGGGGCCGCACCGTAAGCAGGCGCGTGCCCAGCTCGTTGGGCACCACGCGCAGGCGCAGCTGGCCCTTCTCCTGCACGATGCGGTAGTCGATGTCCTGGCCCTTGGTCCACTCGGTGGAGACGCGGATGTTCTTGGGGTTGTTGCTGCTCAGGTCAAACACCTTCTCCTCGCCCACGAACAGCTCCGTGTCGGTGGGCTTGAACTCCAGGGTGGTGCGCGTCACGGGCAGCAGGTTCACCGTCTGGGTCAGCGGGGGGCGGCCGGCGCTGTCGTTGGCCTGGGTGAAGGTGAGTTGCAGAAACCGCGCCGCCGGCAAGTCCTTAAAGCGGATTTTGGTGCGGTAGTACTGCGTGCCCACGGCCGTCACCGAGTCGAGCAGCACGAAGTCGGCGGAGCGGCGCAGGCGCAGCGGGGCCTTGCTCTGCCACTGCTGGGGATAGAGCTGTAGCTCGGCCGTTTCGTCGTCCTGGCGGTAGTAAAAATACAGGTTCGGCTCGCCCTGCACCGCTATGGTGTGGCGGCTGAGCGAGTAGCGCGTCGTATCGGTGCGCAGCACCAGGTCGCGCAGCAGGGGCGCCGCAGCGGGAGCCAGCTGGGCGTGGGCCGGGAAGGAAAGGCACAGGAGGACGGCCAAGCTGGCAAGCCAGCTAAAACCCGGAGAAAAACGCACGGGGCACTGCATCAGAAGTGAGGGGAGCGGGAAAACGGCAATTCGTTTCCCGGTGTAGCGCGCAAAGGTAGCAGCTACCGAATCCTATTTCACCGGTTTCCGTCCAATTTTTATCCGTTTTTGTTGGCCAGTGCCGGTTCGGGTTGGGTCTTGCTTCGGCGCTTGTCCCACCATACGTAGGCCCCAAACAGCAGCAGGCTGATGCCCGACACCCACCACAGGCCGGTTTTGAGCCGGTCACTGTTTTCGCCCAGCCAGGCCAGCAGGACAATAAGGGGCACCACCCCGGCCACGGTCGCCAGCATAAAGCGCCAGTAGCCCAGCCGGGCCACACCGGCCACGAAGCTCACCGCGTCGTCGGAGAGGGCGGGGGAGAGGCGGGCAATAACCACGGCCCAGGTGCCGTAGCGCTGCACTTCCTCCACCATCTTCTTCTCGTTTTTCTCCCCGATAAGCCGGCTGATAAACGTTTCGCCGGCCGAGTGCCCCAGCCAGTAGCCCACCGACGAGGCCACCACCACGCCCAGCAGCGCCAGCAAGGAGCCCCAGATGGGACCATAGGCCAGAATAGCCACCAGAATCAGCAGCACCACGTTGATGACCACCAGAAACATCTGGGCCACCATGCCGCCTACAATCACCACCGGGCCCCAGTAGCCAAACTGCTTCACCCAGGCCGATACCTTGTCCTGCTCCCCGCTTTTGAGTACGGTAAACGCCTCCTTGGCCCCGGTCTGGAAGGCGGGCCACAGAAAGTAGCAGGCCACCAGCACGGCCAGCAGGCCGCCGGCCAGGTAGAGCGGCAGGCGGCTGGATTTTTTGGGGCGGGAGTCAGCAGCGGAATCAGCCAAAAGACGAGGAGCAAAAGGTGGAAGAAAAGCGTGCAACGGCCGGCTGCCGGGCTTCGGCGCGGGGGCTGTTTGGTCTGTACGCAGGGCGGCGGCGGTAGTTGGCGGCAACCCGGCCGGCCGCAATGGGGTACTAAGGAGCTCCAAACTCCGCGAAAAGCGCCCGGCTGGGCCTCACCTGATTCCTCGGCAATGAGCAAACATACCTATGACATGGGCCTGGTCGGCAACTGCGCCTACCTCGCCCTGATTAAGCAAGACACCTCTGTTTCCTGGCTCTGCTGGCCCCGTTTCGACAGCAGCTTTGTCTTTGGCCCCCTGCTCGACAGCAAAAAGGGTGGTGAGTTCAGCATCAAGCCCGCCGAGGCCGCCGACTACCGCACCCGCCAGTACTACCTGGAAAATACCAACGTGCTGTGCACCGAAATTGAAAACGCCGAGGGCCGCTACCGCGTCACCGACTTTGCCCCGCGCTTTGCCCAGTACGACCGGAATTACAAGCCCCTGATGTTTATCCGCAAGATTGAGCCCCTGGCCGGCTTGCCGCGGGTGAAGGTAATCTGCAACCCCGTGGCCGAGTACGGGCAGCAACAGCTCACGCGCCGGCGCAGCTCCAACCACATTGCCTTCCTGGGCATGGAGGAGGAAGTGCGCCTGACCACCGATATTCCCCTGACCTATATACTGGACGGGGAAGGCTTTGTGCTGAATGAAACCCGCTACCTGGTGCTCACCTACGGGGCCCCGCTGGAGGCAGCCATTCACAGCACGGCCGAGGAGTTTCTGCGCAAAACCGTGCAGTACTGGCAGCGCTGGGTGAAAAGCACCAGCATCGGCAACTTCTACCAGACCCAGGTGATTCGCTCGGCCCTGGCCCTGAAGCTGCACCAGTACGAAGACACCGGCGCCATCATTGCCGCCACCACCACCTCCCTGCCCGAAGCGCCCGGCAGCACCCGCAACTGGGACTACCGCTTCTGTTGGATGCGCGACACCTATTACATCCTGACGGCCTTCAACAACATCGGTCACTTCGAGGAGATGGAGCGCTATTTCCACTACATCGCCAATATCTCGACCAAAGTGCGTGACAAGTACCAGCCGCTCTACAGCATCAGCGGGGCCGCGCAACTCATCGAGCAGGAGCTGCCGCTGGAAGGCTACCTGGGCAACCAGCCCGTGCGCATCGGCAACGACGCCTACACCCATATTCAGAACGACGTGTACGGGCAGGTACTGGTGGCTTTGCTGCCGCTGTATGTGGACCGGCGCTTCGTAGGGGCCGAGCGGGCCGACTCCGAGCGGATGATGTACGAGGCCCTGCGCCTGATCAAGGAAACCATGGAAATGCCCGATGCCGGCCTTTGGGAGTTCCGCCACATTGCCCAGTACCACTGCTATACCTACCTGTTTCACTGGGCCGGCGCCCACGCCGCCCGCAAGGTGGCCCGCTACCTGGGCAACCAGGATATTGAGGACATGGCCGAGGAGCTGGCCCGGGTGGCGGCCCAGAAAATCGAGGAGTGCTACGATGCCGAGCGGGGCGTCTATACCAACGCCATTGGCTCGCCCCACCTCGACGCCAGCGGCCTGCAATTGATTTTGATGGGCTACCTCGACCCGAGCTCCGAGCGGGCCCGCACCCACCTGCGGGAGCTGGAAAAAGAGCTGAAAACGCCCGAGGGCCTGTTTTACCGCTACCGCCACCCCGACGACTTCGGCACCCCCGAAACTACCTTCCTGATCTGCTCTTTCTGGTACGTGGAGGCCCTGGCCTGCGTAGGCCGCCTCGACGATGCCGCCCGCGAGTTTGAGAAGCTGCTGGGCTACACCAATCATCTGGGCCTGCTCAGCGAGGACGTGGACGCGCGCACCGGCTCGCAGTGGGGCAACTTCCCCCAGGCTTACAGCCACGTAGGGCTGGTCAACGCGGCCTACCGCATTTCCAAAAAGCTCGACCGGCCCAATTTCCTGTAGGCCCAGACCTTACCTTGTAGTATCGGCCGCGCTGGCCGCTTCTTGCCCGCTTTTCCATTTATATGGCTCGTTTCACCACTGCAGATGCCGTCAACCAGGCGCAGCAAAGCCCTCTGATTCCGGTGTTTTACCACGCCGAGGAACCCTACGCCCGGCGTGTGCTGCAAGCCTGCTACGAAGGCGGCGTGCGGCTCTTCGAGTTTACCAACCGCGGCCCCAACGCCTTCGAGATATTCACCGACCTGCAGCAGTTTGTGGAGGCCGATTACCCGGATCTGCTGCTCGGCGTCGGCACCATCTACACCGTGGAGGAAGCCGAGCGGTTTATTGCCGTTGGCGCCGACTACATCGTGCAGCCCATTATCAGCGCGGAGGTGGCGGCCCTGTGTCAGCGGCACGACCTGGCGTGGCTGCCGGGCGTTTCCACGCTCAATGAAATCTACCAGGCCAACCAGCTCGGGGCTGCTTTTGCCAAGCTGTTTCCGGCCGCTATGCTGGGGCCCAAGTACCTGACAACGGTGAAGGCGCCGTTGCCGAAGGTGCGCTTTATGGCCACCGGCGGCATCGAGCCTACCGCCGAGGCCGTAGCGGCCTGGATGCAGGCCGGGGCCACCTGCGTCGGCATCGACTCGCGCCTGCTGCAAACTGAAGACCCGGCCGGCCTCACGGCCCAGGTGCAAAGCCTGCTGGCCGCCATGCAGCCTACAGTCGGACAATAAAGCCAGCGGCAAGAAGGCTGAAATTCCTGGCAAGCAAAGAGCCCAAAGTCGCGAATCGGCTTTGGGCTCTTTGCTGTATCAAGATACGCAGCGGCTATAGCAGCGTCCGCAGGATGCGCCGCACGTCCTGGTGCGACTTGATGTGGAAGCGGGCAAAGGAGCGGCCGGTTTCACCCACCTTAATGGTGTAGGCATCCTCGGGCATGGCCTGGAAGGTATCCTCGTCGGTGCGGTCGTCGCCGAAGGCCAGGATGAAGTCGGCCGGGTACGTGGCCAGCCACCGGGCCGCCGCCGCGCCTTTATTGACGCCGGCATTCTTGATTTCGACCACCTTGTTGCCTTCCATCACCTGCAAGTCGGTGTTGGACGCCAGGAAGTTGAGGTGACTCACCAGCTCCCGGGCCCGCACGTCGCCCAGGTCGGCGTCGGCGCGGCGGTAGTGCCATACCAGCGAATACTCCTTTTCCTCCAGAAACGAGCCAGCCGTGCGGCTCACAATCAGGTCCATAACGGGCCGGATTTCGGTTTTCCAGCTGTCCGACATGGGTTGCAGCATGGCCCAGTCCTGGTCTTCGCCCGCGGCCCGCAGCCACACGCCGTGCTCCGTAATAAAGTCCAGGGGCAGGTCGCCGAGCCAGCGGAATAACGTGTCCCGGTCCCGGCCGCTGATGATGACGACGCGGTTGCGCGGGTCGGCGCTCAGGGCGCTCAGCAGCAGGCGCAGCTCCTCGTCGGGCCGGGCGTGCTGCGGGTTCTTGGTGAAGGGCACCAGCGTGCCGTCGTAGTCGAGAAACAGCAGGCGCTGCGGGGCCCGGTCAAAGTCGGTACGCATCTGCTGTAGCTCGTTGGGGCCCAGCGTATCGGTGGCCAGAGTTTGCTGCTTGAGCTTGATGTAAGTGAGGCGGTCCATGAACAGGCGCACCCAGTGGTACACGTTGTAGGTGCTCACTACCGACTGCATGTTGCTCAGGCGCAGCAGCTGCTCGTCCTCGGGCATCACCAGGGCCTCGTGCATGGCTTCGGCCAGCTGCCGCGTATCGGTGGGGTTGATAATCAGCGCATCCGACAGCTCCCGGGCCGCGCCGGCCCGCTCACTCAGAATCAGCACCCCGGGCCGTTCCCCCTTACTGGCAATAAACTCCTTGGCTACCAGGTTCATCCCGTCGCGCATGGGCGTTACGAGGGCCACTTCGGCCAGCCGGTACAGGCCCGAGAGCTGCTCCAGGGGAAACGAGCGGTAGAAATATTGAATCGGCGTCCAGGTGATGGTGCGGTAGTCGGCGTTGATGCGGCCCACCAGCTCGTCGATTTCCACCTTCAGGGCCCGGTACTTTTCCACCTGGTCGCGCGAGGGCACCACCAGCATCAGCAGCGTTACGCGGCCCCGCCATTCGGGGTAGAGCTGCAGCATCCGCTCGTAGGCCCGCAGGCGCTCGGCTATGCCCTTGGTGTAGTCGAGCCGGTCGATGGACAGAATTACGCGGGTGTCGCCCAGCGCGTCGCGGTAGAGCAGCTCACTGGCTCGTGCCTCTTCCGATTCGGCTACCTGTGCGTATTTGTCGTAGTCGACGCCCATCGGGAAGGCATCGACCAGCACGCTGCGCTGCCCGGCCTCAATCAGGCCGTTCTGGCTGGGGTAGCCCAGCAGCTGCGACACCGAACTGAGAAAGTGGCGCATGTAGCCGTAGGTATGAAAGCCCAGCAAATCAGCGCCCAGCATGCCTTCCAGCAGCTCGCGCCGCCAGGGCAGCACCCGTATCAGCTCCTGCGACGGGAAAGGAATGTGCAGGAAGAAGCCGATGCTGGCGTCGGGCCGCTCGGCCCGCAGCATCTGGGGCAGCAGCAGCAGCTGGTAGTCGTGCACCCAAATAGTGTCTTCGGGGCCAGCCAGCGCCAGCACGGCGTCGCAGAACTTGCGGTTTACCGTTACATACGCGTCCCAGTACGCCTGCTCGTACACGGCGTGCTGGCTGAAGTAGTGGAAGGTCGGCCACAGCAGCTCGTTGCTGAAGCCTTCGTAGTAGTCCCGGATTTCCTCCTGGGTCAGAAACACCGGGGCCATGCTGTCATTGCGCAGCTCCTCGGTTACGAGCTGTTGCTCGGTGGGGTCTTCTATTTCGACGCCGGGCCAGCCCACCCAGACGTTGCCGTCGGCCCGGTAAATCGAGCCCAGGCCGGTTGCCAGGCCGCCCTCACTCGGGGTAAAATGCAGGCCTTCCTCGGTGCGTTGGGCTTTGGTTGGAAGGCGGTTGGAAACGATAATCGTGCGGGACATGAGTAGAAGGATTCGTATTCTAGTGCCCTGTGCTTACGCAAGAAACCCGGATACTGCTTAAAAAAAGCCGCATTTCGGGGCCGAGGCTCACCGACAAAGCCTACCCGTAGTAAGGTGTAAACCATTGTCTGGTAGCAATATATAGTAAACAATATGCCCCGCGAAATTCCCGGCCCCGGCCCCGCCGCCGAAGCCCGTTGTCAGGTCGTCTGACCCGCCAGAATCTGCTCAGCCTCCAGCAACAGGCCCGCCCCCATCAGCAGGTCGTGGAGCAGGAAAACTTCCTCCAGCGTGAACACGAAGGCCTGATACGCCACCGGCCCCGGCAGCGTGATGCACCGGCGGGTAGGGTCGGCCAGGTGGGGTGCGTGCTTTTGGTACAGCTCAGCAGCCACCTGCCGCCAGTCGGCTAGCTCATCCGCTTGTAGGCACAGTGCTACGTTGCCAAAATACAGGTGCAGGCAGCAGCCACTCGGGCAGCGGGAAATGCAGCCAAAATCGTTGTGGTGAAGGTACTGGCTCATAAAAAGTAGTCGTGTAGTAAATAAGAAGTCACTCCGCCAAGCAGAAGTGGCGGCGCAGTCTTTTATTTAGAATTTATCTAAATAGTTTCCAAATGTAAGAGGTGGAGTCAGCTTTGCAAACTTTATTTAGAATTAGTTTAAATAGAATATCTATCTGATCCGTGTGTGCTGAATCGGGTGGCTTTGCTGAGCCAGGGCGTGAAAAGCCAATTGCGGAAGCTGTACCGCGCTGGGGAAATTATGGCTTTAGGTGAGTTGAGGGGAAAAAGGGGAAGTCAGGAAAGGGAAAATGCAAGCAAACCCGGGCCAATGAGAACGTTCCCGGTAACGTTTGCATAGAAAATAAAGGGGATTCTGCGGACAATCCTGAATTTCCTCCAATCTTAACGAAAGGATAGGGAAGGCTCTGGTCTGGCCCTATTCTTGGAATAATGTAATCTGGGGCTAAGCTTGTATAACAGGCTTCACCGCCGATTCTCTCCTTTCGTAGTCTGCTTTCCCACTTTCCGGTAGACGTTAACCACCCCGTATGAAATTTCCCTTTGCTTCGACGGCCGCCTTTGGCCTGCTGCTCACCAGTCTGAGCGCCTCGGCGGCAGCCGACCAGCCCAAGCCCAACCTGCCGGCCGTCAAGACTCCCTCGTTTCGGGCCGATACGCTGTCCATTCTCAAGTTCGGGGCTGTAGCCGATGGCCTGACCAAGAACACGGCCATTCAGCAGGCCATTGACGCCAGCAGCAAAGCCGGCGGCGGCGTGGTGCTGGTGCCCCGCGGCCACTGGCTGACGGCTCCCATTGAGATGCGCAGCAACGTGAACCTGCACCTGGCCAAGGGTGCCTTCGTGCAGTTCAGCAAGCAGCGCGCCGACTACCACCTGATCAAGACCAGCTGGGAAGGCGTGGCAGCCGTGCGCAACCAGGCCCAGATCTACGGCAAAGACCTGGAAAACATTGCCATTACCGGCCAAGGTACCTTCGACGGTGACGGCGGCACCTGGCGCTCGGTGAAGAAAAGCAAGCTGACCGAAACCCAGTGGAAACGCCTGGTGGAAGGCGGTGGGGTGCTCAATGAAAAGAAAGATACCTGGTACCCCTCGGCCTCGGCGCTGAAGGGCTCCACCATTCCCGAAGCCTTCTACCTGAAGCCGGGCAAAGAGGTGAAGGACTACGAGGAAATCAAGGATTTCCTGCGGCCCGACATGCTCGTGCTCGACCACTGCAAGCGCCTGATGCTGGAGGGCGTGACCTTCCAGAACTCGCCGGCCTGGTCGCTGCACCCGCTGATGAGCGAGGACATTACGGTGCGCAATGTGACGGTGCTCAACCCCGAGTACGGGCAGAATACGGATGCCATCGACTTGGAGTCGTGCAAGAACGGCATCGTGGAGGGCTGCACCTTCGATGTGGGCGACGACGCAATCTGCATCAAGAGCGGCCGCGACGAGCAGGGCCGGCAGCGCGGCATGCCCACCGAGAACTTCATCATCCGCGACACGAAAGTCTACCACGCCCACGGCGGCTTCGTGATTGGCTCGGAGATGTCGGGCGGGGCCCGCAACATCTACGCCTACAACCTGACCTTTATGGGCACCGACGTGGGCCTGCGCTTCAAGGCCGCCCGCGGCCGGGGCGGGGTGGTGGAGAACATCTTCATCAACAACGTGGACATGAAGGACATCGTGGGCCAGGCCATCATTTTCGACCTGTATTACATGGCCAAAGACCCGGTGCCGCTGGCCGGTGAGTCGACGGCCCCGCCCGTTATCAAGGCCGAGCCGCTCGGCGAAGGCACGCCCCAGTTCCGTCACATCGACATTCGGGACATCACCTGCAACGGGGCCGAAACGGCCATTATGCTGCGCGGTCTGCCCGAAATGCCGGTGCGCGACATCGTGATTGAAAACGCGGTGCTGCAAAGCAAGAAAGGCCTGGTGTGCATCGAGGCCGAGAATATCCGGCTGAAAAACGTGACCCTGCTTTCGACCGACACGATGCCGATAATGGAAATTCAGAACAGCAAAGACGTCAGCCTCGACGGTATCCGCTACACGCCGGGCGCCACCCTGCTGATGCGCGTGACGGGCGACCGGGCCAAGAACGTGAAGCTGGCCAACACCGACACCAAAGGGGCCAAGAAAGACCTGGAGTTTGGCGACAAAGTTTCCAAGAAAACGGTAACCATTTCCAAGCGCTAAGACCCGTGAAAAAGCCCGTTTCCCTGCTGCTGAGCCTGCTGGCTCTGAGTGCCGCCGCCGAGGCCCAGACCCCGGTGCCGGCCAAGCCCATGTCGCAGCGCATGGCCGATTCCTTTATCGGCTGGCACCCCGACTCCATCCTGATTGGCAACCGCAAAACGGCCCGCTGGGACTACGAGCAGGGGCTGATGCTCAAGGCCCTGGAGCGCGTCTGGAACCGTACCGGCGACGCGAAGTACTTCACCTACCTACAGAAAGACCTCGACCAGTTTGTGCGCGAGGACGGTACCATCCGCACCTATAAGCTGGAGGACTACAACCTCGACAACCTGACTACCGGCCACGCCCTGCTCACGATGAGCCAGAGCTCGGTGCCCAAGCAGGAAAAGTACATCAAGGCGGCCCAGCTGCTGCGCAAGCAGCTTGAGGGGCAGCCCCGCACCAAGGCCGGCGGCTTCTGGCACAAGAAGCTGTATCCCAACCAGATGTGGCTCGATGGCCTGTACATGGCCGAGCCGTTCTATGCCGAGTACAGCGCCGTGTTTAACCAGCCCGCGGGCTTCGACGACGTGGCCAAGCAGTTTGCCCTGATTGAGAAACACCTCGTGGACCCCAAAACCGGGCTGATGTACCACGGCTACGACGAAAGCCGGGAGCAGAAGTGGGCCAACAAAACCACCGGCCAGAGCCCCAACTTCTGGGACCGGGGCATGGGCTGGTACGCCATGGCCTTGGTCGACGTACTCGACTACTTCCCGGCCAGCCACCCCCAGCGCCAGCAGCTCATCAAGGACGTGCAGCGTTTGGCCCCGGTGCTGGCCAAGTACCAAGACCCCAAAACCGGTACTTGGTCGTTGGTCGTGGACCAGGCCTCGCGCAAGGGCAACTACGCCGAGGCTTCGGGCAGCAGCATGTTTGTGTACATGCTGGCCAAGGGCGTACGCATGGGTTACTTGGATAAAAAGTACGCCGACGTGGCCAAGAAGGGCTACGACGGGCTGGTGAAAACCTTCGTGGCTGAGGAAAACGGCGCCCTGGCTTTCAACGGCACGGTGAGCGTGGGTGGCCTGGGCGGCAACCCCTACCGCGACGGGAGCTTCGAGTATTACCTCTCGGAGCCTCTGCGCAAAAACGACCTGAAAGGGGTGGGCCCGTTTATTCTGGCCAGCCTGGAAATGGAAATTGCCGAAACCCTGAAAGTGGGCCAGAACAAAACCATCGGCCTCGACTACTATTTCAACAACGAGTACCGCAAAAGCCCCATTACCGGCCAGCAGGAGCGGTTTCACTACACCTGGGAAGACCGGCAGCACTCGGGCTTCTGGCTCTGGGGTAACACCTTCCGCGACTTAGGCGCCAAAACGGTTTCCATCCCCACCGCGCCCACCAAAGCCGCGCTAAAGGGCGTAGACGTCTACATCATCGTCGATCCGGACACCAGGAAGGAAACGGCCAAGCCCAACTTCGTCACGGCCGCCGACAGCAAGGTGCTGACCGACTGGGTGAAGGACGGCGGCGTGCTGGTGCTGATGGCCAACGACACGGCCAACTGCGAAATCAAGCGCTTCAACGAGCTGGCCAAAAACTTCGGCATTCAGTTCACCGACAAGAGCGTGAACATGGTGAAGGGCAGCCAGTTTGAGCAGGGCAAAGTGGCCCTGACGGCCGGCAATCCGGTGTTTGCCAAGGCCCGCACGGCCTATATCAAGGAGCTTTCTCCCCTAAGCCTGCAGGGCTCGGCCAAACCGGTCATCATCCAGGGGCCGGACAATATTGTAGCCGTAGCCAAGCTGGGCAAGGGCACCGTGCTGGCCGTGGGCGACCCGTGGCTGTACAACGAGTACGTCGACGGGCGCAAGATTCCGGCCGAGTACGAGAATTTCCAGGCGGGAAAAGATCTGGCAAACTGGCTGCTGCAACAGTCGAAACGCTAGGCGCAGAGCGCAGATCGGACGTTGGCCTCGTGGTGAGGAAAGTTCGGGCCGCTTCCCGCCCGGGAAGCGGCCGGAGCGGCCAACGACCGGTTTGCGCTTTCCCGTTTTTTACGCCGCCCCACTGCCATTTCTGGCATGCCGGAGCCGGATTTCCTCTTCCCTTCTGTGTATTCCACTTGTGAAACAGTCTCCGATTTGCCCGGCCGCCGGGCGTAGTTTCCTGCGTAAACGCATTACGGCCTTCGCGCTGCCGGCCCTTACGGCTGGCTTGCTGCTGAACCTGCAGGCCTGCGTGAAAAAGCCGCTCCCCGCGGGCAGCAGCGCCGCCCCCGTGGGCAGTGCTGCGCCCGCCAGCCCCGGCGGCCAACGTAGCGGCTACGGCCTGATTGGCTTTGCTACCGAAAACGGCGGCACGACCGGTGGGGCCGCCGGGCGCACGGTGGCTGCGACTACCCTGGCCGAGCTGACGGAATACGCCAAAAGCAGTGAGCCGCTCATCATCACCATTGCCGGCACGATTTCGGGCGGGACGCAGGGAGCTTCGATCAATGTGAATTCCAACAAGACGCTGCTGGGCGTGGGTACGGCCGGCTTTCTGGAAGGCGTGGGCCTCAACATCAGCAGCAAGCGCAACATTATCGTGCAGAACCTGAAGTTCACCATGTCCACGGTCACCAACACCAAAATCAACGATGAGCAACGGGCACAGGTGGCGGTGAATGATGGCGACTGTGTCACGATTCAGGGCACGAGCCAGAACATCTGGGTTGACCACTGCGAGTTTTTCAACCAGGACCCCATTGCCCAGCCCAATCAGGACCTCTACGACGGCCTGATTGACGCCAAGGGCGCCAGCGCCTTCATTACCATTTCCTGGAACTACTTCCACGACCACCACAAGGCCCACCTAATCGGTAACTCCGACAAGGACACCGGTGACCGGAAAGTGACGTTTCACCACAACTACTACTATAACATCCATGAGCGGGTACCGGTCTACCGCTTTGGTACCGGCCACGCGTTCAACAACTACTACAAGCACGTGTACGGCACCGGCATCAACAGCCGCATGGATGCCTGCCTGCGGGTCGAGCAAAACTACTTCGAGGACACCAAGAACCCGGTAACGACCAAAAACAGCACGGTGCCGGGCAACTGGGACGCCGCGGGCAATTTGTATAAGGACTGCACCGGCTCGCAGCCCACCACCAGCACCTGCTCGTTTACGCCGCCTTACCAGTATGCTGCTGCCCTGCACGAGGCGACGAAAGTGCGGGAAATCGTGTTGCAGGGCGCCGGAGTGGGCAAGCTTTAGGGCTGGCTTCGCCCGAAACGTAGGTGCTGCCCGCCTAAGTCGTTCCTGCAAAGCCGGGCTGGCAACGTTCCCGGTAACGATTGCGGAAATTTAAACCGGCGTCTGCTTCCCATTCCGCCGTTGCGGGTGCAAATTGAATCACTTACGAGTTGGCTCGCGGCTTGTCGCGGCCGCTGGCATTACCTTAATTCCCACAACAGTTACCCTTCGATATGAAGAAAAATCTACTCACTGGCTTTGCTCTCCTAGCCGCTCTGTTCGTGTCGGAGCAGGCTGCCGCCCAAACCGCTGGTTTCGCACAGTGGCCGCTGACGGCCAACAACCAGGATAATCCTGCCGTGCGGGCCGGCCTCACGGGCGCGCCTTCCACGTTCCGCCGCCTGACCCTTTCCGATGGGCAGGTGCCCACCGGAGCCGCGGCCTACGCTCCCTATTCGGCCGCTACCGGGCAGGCTTTCGCCGTACAGGCCAATGGCGGCGGCTGGAGCTCAAACGCTACGCCTACCCCCGGCCCGGGCGCCAATCCGCGCCGCACCTTCTACCAGCAGTTCACGGCCACCGCTACTGCCGCTACCCGCCTCGACTCCGTGATTCTGGATGCTGCCATGGTCAGCACGGCTGCCGGGAAGATTGTGGTGATGTACTCGCTGAGCAACTTCACCGCCGACTCCGCCAGTATTACCGGCTCGAAAGGACCGGCCATTAACAACTCAACCGTTATTACGCCCGGTGGGGTGCTGCCCGCCAACGCCAACGGCTCCTTTGGCACCGGTACCGGTAGCATCTCCTCGAACGGCGCCGTACTGCCCCAGTACGCCACAGGCGGGGTACCCAGCACGTTCCGCTTCGCTCTCAACGGTACTGACGGCGTAACCCTGACGGCCGGTCAGACCCTGACCATGCGCCTGTACTTCGGCGCCGGCAGCAGCGGCGTAGGCCGCTACGTACTGCTGAAAAACGTGACGCTGAAAAGCCGGCAGCCGGCTCTGTCCAACAAGCAGGCCGTGGCCAAGCAGAGCCTGAATGTGTATCCGAACCCTGCGCAGGACAACCTGCAGGTGGCGCACCCCGCCGCCGCGAAAGGGGCTACGGTAGCCGTATATTCCTTCAACGGCCAGAAAGTAGCTTCCTTCACGGCCCAGCCCAACACCACCAGTACCGATGTGCGGCTGTCGACGCTGGCGGCCGGTATGTACATGGTCGAGTACTCGGATGGGCAGCAGCGCATCACGTCCAAAGTGGTAAAGCTGTAGTAGCCTCCCGCACGTAAAATACAAAGCGCCGCCCGGCTTAGCCGGGCGGCGCTTTGCTTTGTAGAAGGCCGTCGGTAAACAAAAAATCCTCAGCATAGGGCAGTCGATAGGGAGGAAGAGCGTATACGGCCGCTGAAAGTCAGGTTTGGATAATGAGCAATGAGAGTAGCACAACAGGTTGATAAAGAGCCGGAGGTAACCGCAACACCCGCAGCAGCAGAGGCCCGCTGGGCTATAACCGTATTTTTCCTGGTGTCGGGCTTCGGCTACGCCACCTGGGCCTCGCGCATTCCCACGATTCAACACGAGCTGGGGCTGAGCGAGGCGGAACTGGGCGGCGTGCTGCTGGCCCTGCCCACGGGCCTGATGCTCACGCTGCCCGTGACGGGCTACCTGCTGCAGCGCTTCAGCAGCCGACAGATTATGCTCACGGGCGCCGTGCTCTACAACGTGGCTTTGGGTCTGCTGGGCTTCGCGGCCCAAACCTGGCAGCTGGTGGCGCTGCTGTTTTGCTTCGGCTCCTCGCGTAACCTGCTCAATATCTCCATGAACGCCCAGTCGGTGGGCGTGCAGGCTCTCTACGACCGGTCCATTATTGCCACGTTTCACGGCGTTTGGAGCGTGGCCGGCTTTGCCGCCGCGGCGCTGGGTGCCGTCCTGATTGGGGCCAATATTGCACCCGACTACCACTTCGTGGCCGTGGGAATAGTGCTGACGGGCCTGGCGCTGGCCTTTTTTCCGCGCAGCCTGGAGCTGGCCCCAACACCCGCCGACCCCGACAAGCCCGCCCGGCCCCGGTTTGCCCTGCCCGACAAGCACCTGCTCAAGTTTGGACTGATCTGCTTTGCCTCTATGGCCTGCGAGGGTACGATGTACGACTGGAGCGGGGTATACTTTGAAAAAGCTGTGCACGCGCCCCGGGAGTGGGCCGCCGCCGGCTTTGCTACCTATATGGTGGCCATGACCACCGGCCGCTTCGTCGGTGATTGGCTCGTGAACCGCTACGGCGTGAAGCCCCTGCTGCGGGTTAGCGGCCTGCTCATGACGCTGGGTTTGGCGCTGGCCGCGCTGTTCCCGCTGCCGCTGCCGGCAGCCGTGGGCTTCGCGCTGGTGGGCCTGGGCGTGTCGTGCGTGGTGCCGATGGTGTTCAGCATGGTGGGGCGGGTGAGTACGCTCAGCTCGGGGGCGGCCATTGCGGGCGTGTCCACGGTGGGCTACATCGGCTTTCTGCTGGTGCCGCCCGTGGTGGGCTTCATTGCCTCGGCTGCCGATTTGCGCTGGTCGTTTGCCCTGATGGCCACGCTCGGAATCGTGGTAATAGGGTTGGTTTCGTCGCTGGAAACGGCCGATTGAATTCGGGCCTTTTTGGCGCTGCCGCCAAAGAAAAAGTGCGCCGACATGTAGCCAGCGCACTTTTTCTTGCCACGCTAGGGGTAGGGAATCTACTTCACCACCGTGCGGGTCGATTCGCGGGCAATGAGCGTGGTCGGGATTTTGATGACGCTCGGCGGGGCCGCTTTCTGCTTGCGCTCAATCAGCTCAATCAGCCGCTCGACGGCCACCTGCCCGATTTCCTGGGCCGGCTGCACCACCGTGCTCATCGGCGGGGCCAGCAGCTCGGCCACGTTCATATTGGTGAAGCCAATGAGGGCTATATCCTCGGGAATGCGCAGGTTGCGCTTCTGTAGGGCCCCCAGGCAGCCCGCCGCCAGCCGGTCGGAGGCCGTGAAGAAGGCGTCGGGGCGGGGCTCCAGGGCCAGCAGGTCGTCTACCATCGGGCCTACTTCATCGGGCCCAAAAGTGCCGTAGCGGATCAGGTTTTCGTCGTAGGGAATGCCGTGCTTTTCCAGGGCGGCGCGGTAGCCGGCCAGCCGCTCCTGGGTGATGGACAGAAACGGTGGAATGGTGAGGTGGGCAATGCGCCGCCGGCCCGACCAGATCAGGTGCTCGGTGGCCTCAAAGGCGCCCTTAAAGTTGTCGGCGACGACCTGCGTGGCGTTCAGCTCCGACGAAACCCGGTCGAAGAGTACCACCGGCATGCCCTGGTCCTGCAGCTCGCGCAGGTGCGTGACGTCGGAGGTTTCGCTGGAAAGTGAAATTAGCAGCCCATCGACGCGGCGCGACACGGCCTGCTGCATGTTGACCACCTCCCGCTCGTACGACTCATGAGTCTGGAAAATGATGACGTGGTAGCCGCGGTTGTAGGCAATGGCCTCGATGCCGTTGATGGCCTGGGAAAAGAAGTAGTTGGCAATCTGGGGAACGATGACGCCGATGGCGCGGCTGCGGTTTTCCTTTAAGCTAAGCGCAATCGGGTTGGGCCGGTAGTTGAGCCGCTCGGCGTATTCCATGACCAGCCGTTTGGTCTCAGCATTAATCTCATAGCTGCCGCGCAGCGCCCGTGATACCGTGGAAGTGGAGAGGTTCAGGGCCTTGGCAATATCCTTTATGGTAACGTTATCCAAGGGATGGGCTTGTTAAAGTGCAATTGTGGGAAATGCTCAGAATGCGGCCATTCCGGGGCCTAAAGTAGAGTTCTATTCCGAATTTCTTCTCATCCCGGTTTTGCTTACCCGCAAAATGCGCTATCGGCAACGTTCCCGATAACGTTTGCGCAAATAAACATTGTGCTATTCTTCCTTTTGCCTGAGCAGTCATGTAAACTTATCAAACCGGTTTCTGAGCACTTAGTGCCCCAAACCAGTAGTCATTCTCTAAAAAGTTACCAAACTACCTTCGCCCTATGAGTACTGCCCCCAGCTTCAGCCTTGCCGGTAAACTTGCCATCGTCACGGGCTGCAATCGGGGTATCGGGCAGGCTATGGCCCTGGGCCTGGCCGAAGCCGGCGCCGACATCATCGGCGTATCGGCCACGCTGGCCCTGAGCGGCTCGGAAACCGAGCAGCAGGTGCAGGCCCTGGGCCGGCAGTTTCACGCCTACCAGGCCGACTTCAGCAGCCGCGCCGCCCTGGATGCTTTCATTGAAAAGGTGCAGCAGGATTTTCCCCGCATCGACATTCTGATCAACAACGCCGGTACCATCAAGCGTGCCCCGGCCGCCGAGCACAGTGATGAGCTCTGGGACGAGGTGCTCCATATTAATCTGGACGCGCCCTTCCGCCTGGCCCGGGCCATCGGGGGGCGCATGCTGGAGCAGGGGAGTGGCAAAATCATCTTCACCGCTTCCCTCTTGACCTTTCAGGGCGGTATCAACGTGCCCGGCTACGCGGCCAGCAAGGGCGCCATTGGCTCCCTGGTGAAAGCCCTGGCCAACGAGTGGGCCGGCCGCGGCGTCAACGTCAACGCCATTGCGCCCGGCTACATTGCCACCGACAACACTGAGGCCCTGCGCAACGACCCGGACCGTTCCACGAGCATCCTGAGCCGCATTCCGGCCGGCCGCTGGGGCACCCCCGCCGACTTTAAAGGCCCCACGGTGTTCCTGGCTTCCGCCGCCGCCGACTACATCCACGGCACCATCCTTACCGTCGACGGCGGCTGGATGGGCCGATAGGTGAATTAGCAACTTGGTGATGTAGTGAGTTCTTCGCTCTTCTAGGTCACCAAAGCCCAATTCACTCACCAATTCACTACATCACCACCTCACCGATGACCCAACGATATGCCGTCAGCCCCCGCGAAACTGCGGGCATGAACACCACCGAACTGCGGGAGCATTTCCTGATTGAGCGCCTGTTTGTGGCTGATGATATTACCCTGGTCTATACGCACTACGACCGGATGATTGTGGGCGGTGCCGTGCCGACCGACAAGCCCCTGGCCTTGCCCTGTCCCCCGAATCTGAAGGCCGACTACTTCCTGGAGCGCCGGGAGCTGGGCATCCTCAACGTGGGCGGCGCCGGGCAGGTGACCGTGGATGGCACGACCTACGAGCTGGGCAACCAGGACTGCCTCTACGTGGGCAAAGGCGCGCAGGACGTACAGTTTCTGAGTTCCTCAGCCGATGAGCCGGCGCGCTACTACCTGCTGTCGGCCCCGGCCCACGCCCAGCACCCGACCACGCTCAAAACCCAGGCCGACGCCACGCCCGTGGAAATGGGCGCCGTGGAAACGGCCAATCAGCGCACGATTTACAAGTATATCTACGCGGAAGGCATTCAGAGCTGCCAGCTGGTGATGGGCCTCACCCAGCTCAAAACCGGCTCGGTATGGAACACGATGCCCTCGCACACCCACGACCGGCGCATGGAGGCTTACCTCTATTTCAACATGCCCGCCGGCCAGCGCGTGCTGCACATGATGGGGGAGCCCAACGAAACCCGTCCGCTGTGGGTGAGCAACGAGCAGGCTATCCTCTCGCCGCCGTGGTCAATTCACACCGGCTGTGGCAGCTCCAACTACGCCTTTATCTGGGGTATGGCCGGCGAAAACCGGGAGTACACCGACATGGACGCCGTAGCCCTCGACCAGCTCCGCTAATCTGTTTGCCCGCCACGATTTCAGCTTATGACAACTGCCACTCAGCAACCTCCGGCCAGCTTTATTACCGAGCAGGATGCCGTCTGGACCGACGTTGGGCCCGGCATGCGCCGCCGCATCATCTCCTACGACGCGCAGATGATGCTGGTGAAGGTGACTTTCGAAACCGGCGGGGTGGGGGCCCTGCACCACCACGTGCACGTGCAGCAGAGCTACATCCAGAGCGGCGTGTTTGAAGTGACGCTGGGCGAGGAAAAGCAGGTGCTGCGCGCCGGCGACGCCTTTTACGTGCCCTCCGACGTGTGGCACGGCGTGGTGTGCCTGGAGGCTGGCGTGCTGCTGGATGCCTTCTCGCCGATGCGCGAAGATTTTGTATAGAACCGGGGCAACCCACCTGACGACATAACGTGATGAAAGGGTATAAAAAGGCAATGCTGGTGCTGGCAGGGGCAATTTTGGGAGAGGTTTCCCCGGCCGACGCCCAGCACTTGACGGTGGCTCTGCGTGGCCCGGGCAACGTCCCGGCCATGCAGGCCGCCGTCAACCGCCTGCCCGTCATCCGCCACGCGGCTTCGGCTTCCGAAACTCTGAAAATGGGCGGAAAGCTGGCCGAAACCATTGATACCACCGCCGAAAAAATGCTGGTCTACCAGCGCAGCATCGGGGGCTGGCCCAAGGCGGTGAAGGAGAAAAAGGTGGACTACAAGGCTCCGCTCAGCGCCGCCCTGAAAGCCGCCACCCTGGCCGATGGCAACCGCAAGGACGCCACCATCGACAACAACGCCACGACCCGGGAAATAGAGTACCTGGCCAAGGCTTACAAAGCCACCGGTAACGCGGCTTACCGCCAGAGCGCCGAAAAGGGTATCCGCTACCTGCTCAAAATGCAGCATAAAAACGGCGGCTTCCCGCAGTTTTACCCCGACAGCAGCGGCTACCGGGCCCAGATTACCTACAACGACAACGCCATGGTGCGGGTGCTGACCCTGCTCAAGGCCGTGGCCGAGGGCAAAGCCGACTATGCCGCCCTCGACCAGAGTCTGGCCCCCGCCGCCCGGCAGGCCGTGGAGCGCGGCGTGAGCTGCATCCTGAAAACCCAGTACGTGCAGCGCGGCAAGCTCACGGCTTGGTGCGCCCAGCACGACCGCCGAACCCTGCTGCCGGTGAAGGCCCGGGCCTTCGAATTGGCCTCGCTCAGCGGCATGGAAAGCGTGGGCATCGTGCAGTTTCTGATGAGCCTCGACAATCCTTCGCCGGAAGTCCGCAAGTCGATAGAAGCGGCCGTGGCTTGGCTGCAGCAGGTGAAGATGGACGGCTTCGTGATGAAGGAAATCGTGGATGCCAGCCAGCCCAGCGGCCGCGACCGGGTGATTGTGCCCGAGGCCGGCGGCGTGGTGTGGGCCCGCTTCTACGACCTGGAAACCAACCAGCCCATCTACGTAGGCCGCGACGGGCAGAAGCACAGCAAGCTCAGTGAGATTGAGAATGAGCGCCGGGCGGGCTACGTGTACGCCAGCAACTGGCCGCAGAAGCTGCTGACCAAGGACTATCCGAAGTGGCAGCAGAAGTGGGAGAAGAAAGCAGAAAGCAAAATTTAAGGCTCGGAATTATGGCCAGTTTATCCAAACAAGCGGCACTTGCCCTCTCGCCCTCGGCCGTAGCTATGCCCGAGGCGGCACACTTTGAGTTGCCCGAAAAGGTGCTGCAGTTCGGCACCGGCGTGCTGCTGCGCGGCCTGCCCGACTACCTCATCGACAAGGCCAACCGCCAGGGCGTCTTCAACGGCCGCGTGGTGGTAGTGAAGTCCACGGATGGGGGCGACGCTACTGCCTTCGACCGGCAGGACGGCCTCTACACGCTCAGCATCCGGGGTATTGCCGATGGTCAGACGGTGGAGGAAAACGTGGTGTGCTCGGCCATCAGCCGGGTGCTGTCGGCTAAAAGCCAGTGGGCCGAGGTGCTGCGCGTGGCCCAGAGCCCTGAGCTGCAGGTAGTCATTTCCAACACCACCGAAGTGGGCATTCAGCTCGTTTCCGAGTCGATTCAGCAGGCCCCGCCCGTGTCGTTTCCGGGCAAGCTGCTGGCCGTGCTCTTTGCCCGCTGGCAGGCGTTTGGGGGTGCTCAGGACAAGGGCCTGGTGATTGTGCCCACCGAACTGATTCCGGGCAACGGCACCAAGCTGGAAAGCATCGTGCTGGAGCTGGCCCACCTCAATGGCCTCGACGCGGACTTTATCGAGTGGCTCGAATCGGCCAACCACTTCTGTAACTCGCTCGTGGACCGCATCGTGCCCGGCCGCCCCGACGCCGCCACCCAGGCCGCCCTGGAAGTCGAGCTGGGCTACTCCGACGATTTGCTCACGATGTCGGAAGCCTACCTGCTCTGGGCCATTGAGGGCGATGCGCACGTGAAATCGGTGCTGTCTTTCGAGCAGGTCGACGCAGGGGTAATCGTGCAGCCCAACATCGATTTGTTCCGGGAGCTGAAGCTGCGCCTGCTCAACGGCACGCACACGCTCAGCTGCGGCCTGGCCTTCCTTAGCGGTTTCGACACGGTGCGCGCGGCTATGGACGACGCGGCTATGGCCGGCTTTATCCAGAACCTGATGCTGGCCGACCTGCTGCCCGGCATCCCGTACGCCGTGGACGAGAAAGTAGGCCAGCGCTTTGGCATGCAGGTGCTCGACCGGTTCCGCAACCCCTACATCGAGCACCGCTGGCTGGGCATCACGCTCAACTACACCATGAAAATTCAGATGCGCAACGTGCCCACGCTGCTGCATTACTACCAGAAGCTGAGCGTGGCGCCCGACTACGTGGCCCTGGGCTTTGCCGCCTACCTGCTCTTTATGCGCGGCACCCAGCAGCACGACCAGATATGGTACGGCGAGGCCAACGGTCAAGCCTACCCGATTCAGGATGAGAAGGCCGGCTACTTCGCCGAGCTGTGGCAACAGCAGGGCCCGGCGGAATTAACGGCCACTGTTTTGCGTAATAAAACCCTCTGGGGCCACGATCTGGCCCAACTGCCCGGCTTCGCGGCCCGCGTCGAGAAGTACCTGCACCAGCTGCTGCAGGACGGCGCGGCGGCCACGCTGGCCAGCTATTTTACCCACAAGGTTTCCCTTGCCTCATGAAGCATTTAGTAGCCCAAATTCATCCCCACGACAACGTGCTGGTCGCCCTCACCGACCTGCCCATCGGGACGCCCGTGCCGTGGAAGGATGGCATGATAACGACGACCCAGGCTATTCCGGCCAAGCATAAAGTAGCGCCCCAGGCCTTCGAGCCCGGAGATTTAGTACACATGTACGGGGTGCTGGTGGGCAAAGTGCGCCAGAGCATTCCGCTCGGCGGCCTGCTCACTACTTCCAACATTCAGCACGCCACCGACTCATTTGACCAAACTGCCGGTATGCACCGCCTGAACTGGCCCGTGCCCGACGTGAGCAAGTGGCAGGAGCGCACCTTCATGGGCTTCCACCGCGCCGACGGCCGCGTGGGCACGGCCAACTACTGGCTAGTTATTCCCCTGGTATTCTGCGAGAACCGCAATATTCAGGTGCTGGAAGAAGCCCTGGTGCACGATTTGGGCTACGGCCGCAAGAAGAGCTACCAGCCCCAGACCCAGGAGCTGATTCAGCTGATGCAGGCGGGCAAAACGGTGGAGGAAATTCTGGCCACCGACCTGCACTCGACCGAAACCAGCCAGCACAAGCCCAAGCTGTTTCCCAACGTGGACGGCGTGCGGTTTCTGCAGCACGAAGGCGGCTGCGGCGGTATTCGCCAGGACGCCCAGACCCTCTGCGGTTTGCTGGCCGGCTACATTACCCACCCCAACGTGGCCGGCGCGACGGTGCTGAGCCTGGGGTGCCAGAACGCCCAGATTTCGATGCTGCAGGACGAAATAAACAAGCGCAGTCCGCAGTTTTACAAGCCGCTCTACATTCTGGAGCAGCAGAAAATCGGGACCGAAGAGGCCCTGATCAGCACGGCCCTGCGCCAGACCTTTGCCGGCCTGATGCAGGCCAACGCCCAGCACCGCCAGCCCGCGCCCCTGAGCAAGCTCACCATCGGTCTGGAGTGCGGCGGCTCGGACGGCTTTTCCGGTATTTCGGCCAACCCCGCCGTGGGCCATGTGTCGGATATGCTCGTCGCCCTCGGTGGCTCGGTTATTCTGGCCGAATTCCCCGAGCTGTGCGGCGTGGAGCAGGAGCTGGTCGACCGCTCGGTAGACCAGCCGACGGCTGAGCGGTTCAGCTCCCTGATGAAGGCCTACGGCGAATCGGCCGTGGCCGTGGGCTCGGGCTTCGACATGAACCCCTCGCCGGGCAACATCCGGGACGGGCTGATTACCGACGCCATGAAGTCGGCCGGGGCCGCGCGTAAAGGCGGTTCGTCGCCGGTAGTGGCCGTGCTCGACTACCCCGAGCTGGTGACCAAGCCCGGCTTGAACCTGCTCTGCACCCCCGGCAACGACGTGGAATCGACGACGGCTGAAGTAGGCTCGGGCGCCAACATCGTGCTCTTCACCACCGGCTTGGGCACGCCTACCGGCAACCCGATTGCGCCCGTGGTGAAGATTTCGAGCAACACGGCCTTGGCCCAGCGCATGCCCGACATCATCGACCTGAACACCGGCACCGTTATCGACGGCGAGGAAACCATCGAGCAGGCCGGGGAGCGGATTCTGGACTACGTGGTTCGCGTGGCCAGCGGGGAGGAAGTGGCCGCCGTGCGCCACGGCCAGACCGACTTTATTCCCTGGAAACGCGGCGTATCCTTGTAGAGTAGCAGGGCCGCATCCCGCATTTCTTCGCTAGCAGGAGAGTTCAGGATGCGGATACTTTTACTGCCGTTTACCTTGCTCCTGTAACCTCCGACCTCCTATTAACACTCGGTTTCCCACCCGGCCCCACTTAACGATTATGAAAAAGCCCTTCCTCGATACTGATTTCCTGCTGCAGACGGAAACCGCGCGCATGCTCTACCACGAGTATGCCGCCCCGATGCCCATCATCGACTACCACAACCACCTGCTGCCCGACCAGATTGCGGAGGACAAGCAGTTTGAGAGTATCACCCAGCTCTGGCTCTACGGCGACCATTACAAGTGGCGGGCCATGCGCACCAACGGCATCGACGAGCGCTACATCACGGGCAGTGCTTCCGACTGGGAGAAGTTCGAGAAGTGGGCCGAAACCGTGCCCTACACCCTGCGCAACCCGCTCTACCACTGGACCCACCTGGAGCTGCAGCGCTATTTCGGCGTGACCGAGGTGCTAAACAAGGACAGCGCCCGCCGCATCTACGAGCACTGCAACGCCCTGCTTCAGACGCCCGAGTACTCGGTGCGCGGCCTGCTGCTGAAGATGAACGTGAAGACGCTGTGCACCACCGACGACCCGGCCGACTCCCTGGAACACCACCGGGCCCTGGCCGCCTCGGGGTTTGCCGTACAGGTGCTGCCCACCTTCCGCCCCGATAAGGCCATGAGCCCCGAAGATGCCTCGGCCTACAACGCCTACCTCGATAAGCTGGGTGCCTCCGCCGCCGTGGATATTGTCTCGTACCCGGACCTGCTCACAGCTCTGCGCGTGCGCCACGACTACTTCGCCGCCCTGGGCTGCCGCCTGTCGGACCACGGCCTGGAGCAGATTTACGCCGACGACTACACCGACGCGGAAATCAGCGCCATCTTCGCCAAAGTGCGCGGCGGGGAAAGCCTGAAGCCGAAGGAAGTGCTGCAATTCAAGTCGGCCATGCTGGTATTCCTGGCCGAGCTGGACTGGGAGAAAGGCTGGACCCAGCAGTTCCATTTGGGCGCTTTGCGCAACAACAACGCCCGCCAGCTGCGCCAGCTGGGCCCCGACACGGGCTGGGACTCCATCGGCGACTTCTCGCAGGGCCAGGCCTTGTCGAAGTTCCTCGACCGGCTCGACACCCAGGACAAGCTGGCCAAAACGATTCTCTACAACCTGAATCCGGCCGACAACGAGCTGTTTGCCACCATGATCGGCAACTTCCAGGACGGTACTGTGGCCGGCAAGATGCAGTTCGGCTCGGGCTGGTGGTTTCTCGACCAGAAAGACGGCATGGAGCGCCAGATCAACGCCCTGTCGAACCTGGGCCTGCTGAGCCGCTTCGTGGGCATGCTCACCGATTCGCGCAGCTTCCTCTCGTACCCGCGCCACGAGTACTTCCGCCGCATCCTGTGCAACATCCTGGGCAACGACGTGGAAAACGGCGAGCTGCCCGATGATATGGAGCTGCTAGGCGGCATGGTGCAGAACATTTGCTACAACAACGCCAAGGGCTATTTTGGCTTCGAAAGCCAGGCCGAGCCGGTAGAAGCCGCCCGCGTAGCCGAGAAAGCCTAGCTTGCGGCGGGCCGGCTGCTTTGCGGGCCCGCTCTTTTTCCTGATTCTTTCCTCACAACCACTCCTTTCATGAAGCAGGTAGTCACGTTCGGCGAAATCATGTTGCGGCTCTCGCCGCCGCTGAACTACCGCTTAACCCAAACCCCCACGTTCGAAGCCACCTACGGCGGCGGCGAGGCCAACGTGGCCGCGTCCCTGACCCAGCTGGGCATGCCCGCGGCCCACGTCACCTGCTTTCCTGCCAACGAGCTGGGCCAAGCCGCTACCCAGCACTTTCAGCGCTATGGCGTGAACATGCAGCACACCGTGTTTCGCGGGGAGCGGCTGGGGCTGTATTTCCTGGAAGTCGGGGCCTCCATGCGGCCCAGCAAGGTGGTGTACGACCGGTTCGACTCGGCTTTTGCCAACCTGCGGCCCGCAGACTTCAACTGGGAGGAAATCCTGAAAGACGCCAGCTGGTTTCACTGGACGGGCATCACGCCGGCCATTTCCGCCGCCGCCGCCCAGGCTTGCCAGGATGCTATAACTACGGCCCGCCGACTGGGCATCACCGTGTCGGGCGACGTGAACTACCGCCGCAACCTATGGCAGTACGGGCAGAAAGCCCAGGATGTAATGCCAGGGCTGGTCGAAGGCTGCGACGTCATCGTGGCTTCCGAAAACGATTCCGAAGATTTATTCGGCATTGTACCGCAAGAAGGTGCTTCGCATAGCTTTACTTCGATGGCCGAACAGCTGATGGCGCGCTTTCCCACCGTGAAGCAGGTCATCACCACGCGGCGCGAAACCCTGAGCGCCTCGCACAACCAGCTCAAAGGCATCCTCTACGATGGCAAGAGCTTCGTGGAAAGCCCCAGCTACGACATCGTGCCTATCGTGGACCGCATCGGGGGCGGCGACGCCTTCATTGCGGGCTTTATCTACGGCTCACTCACGACCCACGACCAGCAGCAGGCCCTGACCTTCGGGGTGGCTTCTTCCGCCCTCAAGCACACCATTCACGGCGACTTCAACCTGGCCACCAAGGCCGAAGTCGACGAAGTGGTGAAAGGCAACACCTCGGGGCGCCTGCTCCGCTAAATTGGTTTTTGGTTGCTGGTTGTTGGTTTTTGGCCCAGAATGCTGAATCCCAGGAGCCAAAAACCAACAACCAGTACCTAAAAACCAAAACCCATGTCCCGATACTCTTCCGCCGAAGTTCTGGAGCGCGTGCTGCAGGCCCCACTGGTGCCGGTGTTCTTCCACGCCGACGCGGCCTACGCCCAGCGCGTGGTCAAGGCCTGCTACGAAGGCGGCGTCCGCGTCTTTGAATTCACGAACCGCGGGGCCAATGCCTTTGAAGTCTTTACCCAGCTGCAGCGCTACGTGCGCGAGCATCTGCCCGAGATGCTGCTGGGCATCGGTACTATCTACACCGCGGCCCAGGCCGAGCAGTTCATTGCCGCCGGCGCCGACTTCGTGGTGCAACCCATCATGACCACTGACGTGGCCGAGGCCTGCCGCCGCCACGACGTGGCCTGGGTGCCCGGCGCCATGACGCTCACCGAAGTGTACACCGCCAGCCAGCTCGGGGCGGGCCTAGTCAAGATTTTCCCCGGCAACGTGCTCGGTCCCGACTTTATCAAGAGCCTGCGCGGGCCCATGCCCGCGGTGAAGCTCATGGTAACCGGTGGGGTAGAGCCCACCCAGGCCAGCCTCACCGAGTGGTTCGGGGCCGGCGTAAATGTGGTTGGGATTGGCTCCCAGCTCTTTAAAGGCGCCGACGACGTGGCCGTCCTCGCGCCGCGGATTGCGCCACTTATGCAATTTCTCACCTCTCGCGCTTCGTGATGAACACAGCCCCGGTTATCCCCCCAACCGTGCCCAACCCGCCCTCGTTGGACTCTACCATCGGCAAATACCGCTGGACAATCTGCTCCCTGGTGTTTTTTGCCACCACGGTCAACTACCTCGACCGGGCGGTAATTTCGCTGCTGAAGCCTTACCTGGAAGTCGAGTTCAAGTGGAACTCGGGCGACTACGCCAACATCGAAATTGCCTTTAAGCTGGCCTACTCGCTAGGTATGCTGGGCGTAGGCCGCATCATCGACAAGCTCGGCACCAAGATGGGCTATGCCCTATCGACGTTTCTGTGGAGCCTGGCCGCCATCGGCCACGCCTTCGTGAGTAGCACGCTGGGTTTCAGCGTGGCCCGGGCGTTTCTGGGCGTGACGGAGGCCGGTAACTTCCCGGCCGCCATCAAAACCACGGCCGAGTGGTTTCCGCAGAAGGAGCGGGCTTTGGCCACCGGTATCTTCAACTCGGGCTCCAACGTGGGGGCTATTATTGCCCCACTGACGGTGCCGTTGATTGCCGAAACCATCGGCTGGCAGTGGGCCTTTATCATCACCGGCGCCATCGGCTTTGTCTGGCTGGGGCTGTGGTTCTGGCTCTACGAAGTGCCCGCCCGCCACGCCAAGCTCACCAAGGCCGAGTTCGACTACATCCACTCCGACGTGGACGACCTGGCCGCGGCGTCCATCGAGACGGAGCCCAAAGTATCCTGGTTTAAGCTCCTGACCTACCGCCAGACCTGGGCCTTCGTGCTGGGCAAGTTCCTGACCGACCCAGTGTGGTGGTTCTACCTGTTCTGGCTGCCCGACTTCCTCAACAAGCAGTACGGTCTGAAAGGCACCGCCGTGGCCCTGCCCGTGGCGGCCGTGTATGTGCTGTCGAGCATCGGCAGCGTGGGCGGCGGCTGGATTCCGCTGAACTTTATCCGTAACGGCATGCCCGCTTTCAAAGCCCGCAAAACCAGCATGCTGCTCATCGCCCTGTGCGTATTCCCGATTGTGTTTGCCCAGCGTCTGGGGCAGATTGATATGTGGCTGGCCGTGCTGGTTATCGGTATTGCCGCCGCGGCTCACCAGGCCTGGAGCGCCAACATCTTCACCACCGTGTCGGACATGTTCCCCAAGCGGGCCGTGGCTTCGGTAACCGGCATTGGCGGCATGGCCGGTGGCTTGGGCGGCATTGCCCTCACGGCCCTGGTGCAGAAACGTATGTTCGTCTACTACGAAAGCATCGGCCAGCTCGACAAGGCTTACTTTATCATGTTCTGGATTTGCGGGGGCGCCTACCTGCTGGCCTGGGTGCTGATGCACTTCCTGGCCCCGCGCATGAAGAAAATCGACCTCGAAGCCTAAGCATTAGCGGTACTCATGAAACGACTTCTCACGTTTGCCCTGCTGCTCGTGCTCGGCGTGGCGGCTCTGGCCCAATCCAAAACCAACAAGAAAGATATGGCGGCCGTCAAGGAAGTGGAAGCCCTGGAGCGCCAGCGTTTTGAGGCCCAGGTGAAAAAAGACTATGCCTTTCTGGAGAAAGTCTTTGCCGACGACCTGGTGTACACTCACTCCAACGGCAAGCAGAACGGCAAGCCCGACTACATCCAGAGCATCCGGGACGGCAAGAGCGTCTACGACAAAATCGACGTGGAAGCTCTGAACGTGCGGGCCTACAACGACGGCAAAGCCGCCGTGGTGAACGGTACCATCACCATCACCCAGCCCAATAAGCCCGACGGCACGCCCAACATTGCCCACCTCAAGTACGTGGTGGTGCAGGTGAAAGACGCCAAGAAAGGCTGGCAGGTGGTGCTCTGGCAAAGCCAGAAGCAGCCTGAAGCCAAAAGCTAATAGAGTAACCAAGCGCCAAAGTCAGTTTCCCTCCCTCCGCGGAGGGAAACTGGTTTCTGAGCCTCATCGTATCCGACACTTTCCGACTCCCACCCATGACCGCACCCCAAGAAAATACCCTGGCCAGCCCCGTCGGCACCACGCTGGACCGCTATATCATGCGCAAGCAGGCCGAATTTCCTTTCGCCACCGGTGAGCTGAGCCAGCTGCTGCGCGACATGGCCCTGGCCGCCAAAATCGTGAACCGGGAAATCAACCGGGCCGGCCTGATGGATATTACCGGCAACTACGGCGCCCAGAACGTGCAGGGCGAGCAGCAGCAGAAGCTCGACGTGGTAGCCAACATCCGCTTTATCCGGGCCCTGAAAAACGGGGGTGAGGCCTGCGCCATTCTCTCGGAGGAAGACGACGAAATCATCCACACCGGCAACGACCAGGGCCGCTACGTGGTAGCCATGGACCCGCTCGACGGCTCCAGCAACATCGATGTGAACGTGAGCATCGGCACTATTTTCAGCATCTACCGCCGCGTATCGCCCATCGGCAGCAAGGCCACGCGGGAAGACTTTCTGCAGGGCGGGCGCAAGCAGGTGGGCGCGGGCTACATTCTGTACGGCTCCAGCACGATGCTCGTCTACAGCACCGGCCATGGCGTGGCCTGCTTCACGTACGAAAACTCCCTGGGGGAATTTTTCCTGTCCCACGACGGCGTGCAGATTCCCGAGCAGGGCACCACGTTTTCCTGCAATGAAGGCAACTGGTTTGATTACCCCGAGTGGGTGCGCAGCTACCTCACCCAGTGCAAGGAGCGCCGCTACAGTGGACGCTACATCGGCTCGTTGGTCGCCGATTACCACCGCAACCTGTTTAAGGGCGGTATCTACCTATATCCGCCCACGGCCAAAAATGCCAACGGCAAGCTGCGCCTGCTCTACGAAGGCTATCCGCTGGCCTTCCTCATCGAGCAGGCCGGTGGCAAAGCCCTGGCCGGCACCGAGGCCGTCCTCGACATCGTGCCCACTGATTACCACCAGCGCGCCCCGCTCTTCATCGGCTCCTCGGCCATGGTCGACGACTTGGTAGCCTGCATGGAAAACGAGCCGGCCGTCAGCAGCGCGGTTGGCGAAGCCCGCTAAAATATCTTACTTACCGCATATTGCATCCGCGCCGCTCTGGTTTTCTTCCCGCCCGCCTGGTCTCATCCAACACCCTTACCTTTCCTTCATGCCCAAAATCATTTCGCCCACGGTGGAGTTCGGCGCCTTGCTGAACCAGGTTAAGCAGATTACGCCCGAAATATTCACGCCCGACGGCAAGTTTCAGAACCTGATGGAAGGCCGCTGGCAGCAGCCCGGCACCCCCCGCGAATTTCTCTCGCCCATCGACGGTACTCAGCTGGGCTGGATGCCGATGCTGGACCGTGAAACGGCTCTGAAGGCCGTGCAGGCGGCCAAAAAGGAAGCCGCCGCCTGGGCCAGCACCGACCTGGACGCCCGCCGCGAGAAAGTGCAGGACTGCCTCAACCAGCTGCGCGAGCATGTGGAGCTGGTCGGCAAGCTGCTGATGTGGGAAATCGGCAAAACCTACAAGCTGGGCTTTACTGATATTGACCGCGCCATTGAGGGCGTGCAGTGGTACGTCGACAACATCGAGGAGATGCTGGGCACCCGCAAGCCCCTGGGCCTGGTTTCCAACATTGCCTCCTGGAACTACCCGCATTCGGTGCTGCTGCACGCCGTGCTGGTGCAGGTGCTGTGCGGCAACTCCGTTATTGCCAAAACGCCCACCGACGGCGGCTTTATTTCCCTGAGCTTCGCCTTTGCCATTGCCCGGCGCTGCGGCCTGCCCGTGACGCTGGTGAGCGGTGGGGGCGGCGAGCTGAGCGAAGTGCTGGTGAAAAACGACGCCGTCGACTGCCTCTCCTTCGTGGGCGGGCGCTACAACGGCCGCAACATTGCCGACGCCCTGAGCTCGGAGCACAAGCGCTACATGCTGGAAATGGAAGGCGTGAACACCTACGGCATCTGGGACTACAGCGACTGGCAGAGCCTGGCCGACCAGCTCAAGAAGGGCTACGACTACGGCAAGCAGCGCTGCACGGCCTACGTGCGCTTTGTGGTGCAGCGCAGCCTGTTTCCCGAGTTCCTGGAAACCTACCACACGGCCATCAAAAGCCTGAAGGTGGGCAACCCCACGCTGGTCGACAACCCCGGCGACGCCCTGCCCGACCTGGCTTTTGGCCCGGTTATCAACCGAACCCAGGCCGAAGACCTCGACCGGCTCTACGACAATGCGCTGAAAACCGGCGCCACGCCCATTTACGCCGGCAAACTCGACGAAAACCTGTTTCTGCCCGGCCAGGACATGAGTGCCTACCGCGCCCCCCGGGCCCTGGTAAACCTGCCCCGGCAGAGCGAGCTATACTTCAAGGAGCCCTTCGGCCCCATCGACTCCATTGTGCTGGTGGATAGGGTAGAGGAGCTGGTGGGCGAAATGAACATCAGCAACGGGGCCCTGGTAGCCGCCGTGGCTTCCGACGACGCGAAGTGGGCCGCCCGCACCGCGCGGGAGGTGCGCGCCTTTAAAGTGGGCGTGAACAAGCTCCGCTCCCGCGGCGACCGGGAAGAAGTATTTGGCGGCCTGGGCGAGTCCTGGAAAGGGGCTTTCGTGGGCGGCAAGCTGCTGGTGGAAGCCGTGACGGAAGGCGACGCCGCCCAGCCCGTGCTCGGCAACTACCCCGAAGCCACGCTGCTGCCCGAAAAAATATAGGTTTCGGCGGCGGTTTCAGCTCCTCACAACAGCGGCCGGTTCTTTCCAGCAGGAAGGAGCCGGCCGCTGTTGGCTTAACGGATTGCAGCAAACCTGAACTAGTGCTCGTTCCGGGCATTTTAGCCAGGAACACGGCACAGCATGAAAACAAAAACGCCCTTTGCGTAGTGCAAAGGGCGTTTTTAGGTTCTCCAGAAGAGTGCGTAGTCCGTAGGGGAATCGAACCCCTGTTGGTAGAATGAAAATCTACTGTCCTAACCCCTAGACGAACGGACCATTTCAAAACAGGACGGGTAGTAGTCCGTAGGGGAATCGAACCCCTGTTGGTAGAATGAAAATCTACTGTCCTAACCCCTAGACGAACGGACCAGATAAACAGCCCATCCCGTTTTGATGCTGCAAAGATAGATAAGGGAACCTTGCGCACAATAGCCGGACCAAAAAAAAGTGCGCTGCCGGGGTAAATTCGTTGATATTCAGTTTGAAAAAAAGCAGCTAACCTCCCGGCCGGCGGCGGAGTCACTGTGGGGCGGGACTTTTTCCGGCCGGAGCGGTTAGGAAACAGCAGGAGCGGAAGGGCATTTTTTCGGGGTAGATATTGATTTGGCGAAGTTGGCCGGACCCGGTACCTTCGCTCCGCGTTTTCACTCGGTCCCGTTGGGGCCGTTAAACCCCATCTCCCTTTATTATGGCTAAAATTAAAGTCGCCATCAACGGTTTCGGCCGGATTGGCCGCCTGACGTTCAAGTCGCTGCTTGGCCGCGACAACGTGGAAGTTGTAGCTATCAACGACCTGACGGACAACAAGACTCTGGCGCACCTGCTGAAGTATGACTCGGTGCACGGTCGTTTCGACGGCACCGTGACCTACGACGAGGAAAGCCTGACGGTAAATGGCCAGCGCATTGCTGCCCTGGCTGAGCGCGACCCCAAGCTGTTGCCCTGGGGCAGCATGGGCGTTGACGTAGTGCTCGAATCGACCGGCCGCTTCGTGGACGAGGCTGGCGCTGGTCAGCACATCACCGCTGGCGCTAAGAAAGTTGTGATTTCGGCTCCCGCTACCGGCAACATCCCGACCGTAGTACTGGGCGTCAACGAAGATATCCTGACCGGCAACGAAACTATCATTTCGAACGCCAGCTGCACCACCAACTGCCTGGCCCCGATGGCGAAGGTACTGGACGAGGTATTCGGCATTGAAAAAGGCTACATCACCACGGTGCACGCCTACACTTCCGACCAGAACCTGCAGGACGCGCCCCACAAAGATCTGCGCCGCGCCCGCGCCGCCGCCTACAGCATCATCCCCACCAGCACTGGTGCTGCCAAGGCCGTTGGTCTGGTGCTGCCCACGCTGAAAGGCAAGCTCGACGGTTTGGCCATGCGCGTGCCCGTGCCGGATGGCTCGATGACCGACCTGACCGTTGTCCTGAAGCGCGAAGCCACGAAGGAAGAAATCAACGCGGCGCTGAAGTCGGCAGCTGATGGTGCCATGAAGGGCATCATCGAGTACGCTACCGATCCGCTGGTGAGCATCGACATCGTGGGCAACCCCCACAGCTGCATCTTCGACTCGGAGCTGACGGCCGCCAGCGGCACGCTGGCCAAGGTTATCGGCTGGTATGACAACGAAACCGGCTACAGCACCCGCACGGCCGACCTGATCCAGAAGCTGGGTGAGGCCATGACCAAGTAATTCGGACTGCTCATCGTCCTTCGTAAAAAAAGCCTGCCCGGTTGGGCGGGCTTTTTTTTAACTTTTCCTTTCCCGCTGCGTTGTTGCCGTCTATGCCTGAGAAGCTGCGCATTTGCTTTCTGATCAACCCCAACTCGGGCACCAACCGCCGCCAGGACGTGCCGGCGCTGCTGGCGCAGTATCTGGCCGCCGAGCCCGTCGACTATGAAGTGCGGCTGACCCAGTACGCCGGCCACGCCGTGGAGCTGGCCCGGCAGGCCGCCGCCGACGGCTTCCGCATCGTGGTGGCCGTGGGCGGCGACGGTACCGTGAACGAAGTAGGGCGGGGGCTGCTCGGTACGCAGGCTGCGCTGGGCATTCTGCCCCGCGGCTCGGGCAACGGGCTGGCCCGGCACATGCGCGTGCCCCTGGCGTTGCCCGACGCCATCCGCCAGCTCGTTAGGCCCGATTTTCAGCGTATCGACGTGGGCTACATCAACGAGCGGCCGTTTTTCTGCACGGCCGGCCTGGGCTTTGATGCCCACGTGAGCAAGTGCTTTGCCCTAGCCGGCACGCGGGGGCTGGGTACCTACGTGCAGGTAGCGGTGCGCGAATACCGCCGCTTCCAGCCCACCCCAATTAGCCTCACGATGCAGGGCAACACGCAGGAAACCAACTGCTACGTGCTTGCTTTTGCCAATGCGGCCCAGTACGGCAACAACGCCTACATTGCCCCTCTGGCCGATATAAGTGACGGATTGCTGGACCTGTGCCTGATTGATGCCATGCCGCTGCTGCGGGCCGTGCGGGTGAGTATCGGGCTGGCACTGGGCAACCTGCCCGCTTCGGGCCAGGCCGTGTATCATACCTGCAGCCAGGTGCACGTGCAGGCCGCTCAGGCGCTGGGCTTCCACGTCGATGGCGACTACGTGGGCGATGCGCAGCACTTCGACGTTCGCCTCGAACCCCTGGCCCTGGAAGTCGCCGTACCCGCAAAAAAGGTAAGGTAGGGAGATGGTGCTGTAGTGAGTTTGTCGTTCAATATGCCCATACTCGCGCCAGTAGAACGGCAATTTCCCCAACTCTCCATCTTGCCATTTCACCCTCCCACCATTTCACCACCTCACCAGATGAAAGACGACAAAAACCGCCGCGGCCGGGAAGGCGTGGTGTATTCGACCAACTCCGATTTTGAATACCAGCATAGCGCTGACGCGGAAGCGGAAACCCTGCCGCCCCAGCAGCAGAATCTGCGCGTGCAGCTCGATAAAAAGTCCCGTGGCGGCAAGCAGGTCACGCTCATCACCGGCTTCGTGGGCAAGGATGCCGACCTGCAAAGCCTGGGCAAGCTGCTCAAAACCAAGTGCGGCGTGGGCGGCAACGCCAAAGACGGCGAAATCCTGATTCAGGGCGACTTTCGCGACAAAGTGCTGGCCGTGCTGCTGGAGCAGAAGTATAAGGCCAAAAAAGCGGGCGGATAACAGGCCCGCCCTGCCCGCCGGGCAAATGTGCCGTATAGGCAGTATCCCGGCCCGCCGGGCAGTTGACTCCCGTTTTGTCTGCTCTTATGCCTGTTGAAGCTCTAACCATCCGTAGCCTGGCCGAAAACGGCGTAATCGATGCCGTGCAGTGGCTCAAGCTCGGTATCGAAACGATAGGGGCTGTGATTATCGGGCTCGGAATCCTGGTGGCCGGGCGTTTGTTTCTGCTGGCCCTCTGGCACCGGCGCACCGCCGATTTCACGGCCATCCGCCTGACGCTGGCCCGCTACCTGGCCCTAGCCCTGGAGTTTCAGCTGGGAGCCGACATTCTCTCGACGGCCATAGCGCCCAGCTGGGAGCAAATCGGTAAGCTGGGCGCAATTGCTATTATTCGGACGGCCCTCAACTTCTTTCTGACCAAGGAGATGAAAGATGAGCAGCGGGCGGAAGGGGAGCAGAAAATAGCCCGGCAAACCGACCAGCTAGCCGATAAGCCCCTGACGTAGCCCCGGCCGCGCTACGCCTGCTGCTTCGAATCCGCCAGCAGCCGCAGGGCCCGCACCACGTCCTCCGGCGTATCGATGCCAAGCGTGGCGGCCGTGGTTTCGGCCGTCTGAATGTGGTAGCCGTTTTCCAGCCAGCGCAGCTGCTCCAGCGACTCGGCCAGCTCCAGGGAGGAAGGCGGCAGGCGGGTGAGTTCGGCCAGAATATCGGGGCGGTAGGCGTAGAGCCCGATGTGGCGCAGGTAGCGGTGCTGGGTTAGCCACTGCTCCTGCGGAAACTGCCGCTGGTAGGGCAGTGGGTGGCGGCTGAAGTACAACGCCTGCCCGCGCGCATCAAGCACAACTTTGGGCATGTGCGAACTGAACAGCTCTTCCTGGGTTTCCACGGGCTTCACCAGCGTGGCCAGCTGGGTGCGCGGATCGGCCTCAAACAGGGCAATCAGGGCGTTGATCTGCTGGGGCTGAATAAATGGCTCGTCGCCCTGAATGTTGATGATGCAGTCGGCCGGCACGTCGAGCTGGCAGTAGGCGTCGAATACCCGGTCGGTGCCGCTGGGGTGGTCGGGGGAGGTGAGAAAAGCTTCGCCCCCGAAGTCCAGCACGTGGGTCAGAATCCGCTCGTCGTCGGTGGCGACGACCACGCGGCTCAGGCGGGCCAGGCGGGCCTGCTCCACTACCCGCTGAATCATGGTTTTGCCCCCCAGATCGGTGAGCGGCTTGCCGGGCAGGCGGGTAGAAGCGTAGCGGGCGGGAATAATGCCAATAGCGTTCAGCATATCAGAAAGGCGGTAGGGCGGGAATGAAGAGTCGAAAGTAGGCGAAATGTAGGCTTCTACCCAATGTGGCGCTAAATTGGCTATACCGCCTGTCGGCACGCGCTGCAGCGGCGGAATAACCGGGTTTCGGCCCGGATTACCCGCCTTATCCAGTCCGCTCAAGGATTATTTATTTATCTTTCGGCTGCGTTTATTCTGCTGGCAGCGTGCCACCCGTCTCGTTTTTCGCCCGTTGCCTGTTTTTCGCGCCCTGTCCGTATGACCCGCTTTTCCTTGCTGTTTGCCGCGTGTGTGTTCGGTGGCTTCTCTGCTTCGGCAGCCGTTGGCCCCACCATCCTGCCCGATTCCATCGGGGTTGAATACCGGAATAATAAAGTCCTGATCAAGCACAAAGTCGCGCCCGGCGAAACCCTCTACGGGCTCAGCCGCCGCTACAAAGTGCCCGTCGACCAGATTGTGGAAGCCAACCCCAAGCTGGAAGGCACGCTCGTAACCGGCCAGATTGTGCTTGTGCCACGCAACCGCGTGGTGATGAACACGGCCGGCGCGGCCAAAACACCCGCCGCGGCCCCGGCGCCCAGCGCAGCCGCCAGCCGCGACCTGACCACCGACGCGCGGGGCAACAAAACCTACAAGGTGGAAAAGGGCCAGACCCTGTTTTCTATTGCCCGCCGCTTCAACACGACGCCCGATGCCCTGGCCCGCCTCAACAAGCTGCCCGACAACGCCGGGGTGCGCGTGGGGCAGGTGCTGATTGTCACCCCGGCCGCCGGTACTGCGGCGCCAGAGCCCGTAGCGGCGGCGGCCCCGAAAGCCCCGGCGCCCACCAACCGGCCGGAGCGGGCCGAGGACACCGACCGGGAAAAGGAGAAGGAAACTGCCCCAGCCACTGCCGCCATGCCCGCTACGCCGGCTAAGGAGGAAGAGAAGGTGCCCGAGCGCGCCAGTGAGATTGTGCGCAAGGTGACCGAAGGTGGCCTGGCGGCCATTATCGAGGGCGGCGGCACCGACAAGTATCTGGCCCTGCACAAAACGGCGCCCGTGGGTACCATCATGCAGGTGCGCAACATCATGAATGGGCAGTCGGTGTACGTGCGTGTGATTGGGCAGCTGCCCGACACGGGGGAGAACAGCAACGTGCTGGTGCGCCTCTCGCGTCGGGCCGTGCAGAAGCTGGCGACTCCCGATGCCCGCTTCCGCGTGGAAACGTCGTACGTGCCGTAAGCGGCCGCCCGTCTTATTTTGCTTTTGCAAACCTCAATGGAAAGGCTACCGACAGGATAGCCTTTCTTTTTTTACTGCTTTATCTACGCCTGCCCGCCCGTGCAAACCGCCCAACTCCAAAACATCCGGGCCGTGCTGGAGGAGCGCTACGTGCGCTACAACCAGCCGGCTTTTATTGAGCACGACCCCATCAGCATTCCGCACCGCTTCAGCCAGCGGGCCGACGTGGAAATCAGCGCTCTGTTTGCGGCCTTGCTGGCCTGGGGCCGGCGGCCCACCATTATCAGCAAGGTGACGGAGCTGCTGCGCCGCATGGATGACGCGCCCCATCAGTTCATTACCCAGCACCAGGACGAGGACCTGAAAAAGCTGCTCGGCTTCTGCCACCGCACGTTCTGCGACACCGACCTGCTGTACTTCGTGCACTGGCTGCGCTGGTTTTACCGGGAACAGGGCCACGCCACGCTGGAAGACGCCTTTTTGCACGGCCCTACCCAGCGCGAGCGGCTCGAAAACTTCCACAACCTGTTTTTCAGCCTCGCCGACGCGCCCCAGCGTACCCGCAAGCACGTGGCCACGCCCGCCCGCGGCTCGGCCTGCAAGCGCGTGAATATGTACCTGCGCTGGATGGTGCGCCAGGACTCGCACGGCGTCGACTTCGGCCTCTGGACCCGCCTGCCCATGGCCGAGCTGGTGTGCCCCATCGACGTGCACGTGGAGCGCCAGGCCCGGCAGCTGGGTCTGCTCACCCGTCCCGTTGTGGATTGGCGGGCCGCAGAGGAGCTGACCGCCAACCTGCGCCTGCTAGACCCGAATGACCCGGTGAAATACGACTTTGCCTTGTTTGGGCTGGGGGTGGAGGAGAAGAAGCTATAGGGAACCAATAGCAGCTAAATCCCATGAAAAGCTACACCATTCAGACCTTGCACGTCGGCATTTGCCTGGCCCTTCTCCTTGTGTTGGCGGTGCTTACTATCAGCATTTTCCCGTTGCTGCCTTATGGGTGGGGCAGCCACAAACTCGCCTTTTTAGCTGTAGCCCTGCTGGCCCTGGTGCTGTTTCATGTGCTGACCAAGAAGCTGGCCGTGCGCAGGTATCACGTTGTAGTAGCCGACGACATGCTGCAGATTCGGGCCGGGGAGACTGCGCCAGCGCGCCGCGTGCCCCTCAGCGAGGTTGTTTCCTTTGGTTACAATGCCTTTAGCGGAACCAATCGGCTGCGCCTACAGCTGCATTCCGGGGAGAAGATTGTTTTCCGGCATAACGAGCATTTCTGCGCGGCCGATGACCTCGAAAAACTGGTGGCCGATCTGGAAGCCCGGGCATTTCAGGCCCCGGACTCAGGAACTCGATTGAGCCCGGCAATGAAGCGGGAAACCCCGTTTTTTGAGAAGCCTATAGCTACGGTAGTGGGCATCGGCTTTGCCATCGTGCTGTTCTACCTCAGCTGGAAAGCATTTGGGCCCGACAGCAACAGCCGAAAATCAGGCTCGCTCTTTACGCTCTACGGTTTTGGGCTGGCCTATGTGGGAGCTTGGCTGAATGCCCGCCGCAAGAATACTGCTGGATAGCCGCCCGTGGAAACGCAATTCGAGTTGCTATTAGTCGATTAGCGCAAAGCTGGGTGGCTCATGTTGGGCTGGCTGGGTTTGGCCCTGGGAGCTATGCTGGGCCTGTTCTATTCTTTATCCCACGCCAGCGGAGCTATGCAGCTGGGTTTGTTGATCCTGGCAGTTGGCGCACTGTACGGGTTGTTCCGGTTTATTCAGGCCCAGATCCGCCAGTACGCTCGTATTACCGTTTCGCAGGAGAAGCTGTCGATACAAAACCGGGCTACCGGCCAGGAACTGCACTTGCCGTTTGAGGCTATGGCCACGTGCCGTTTCGTGGTGGGCAAAGGAAGCCTGGGGCTGCAGCTTAAGCTTAGAGATGGCTCCCGGCTTTCTTTGGGCAGTAAAGATTACGTCCCGTTCAGTGCCATGGTGCGCCAGCTCAGGGCCAATACGGAACGCTACCAGCAAACCCATACCGGCGCTGCAGCTGGGGTATGGACTGACCCTTATTGGGGCAGCCAGGTTGCCACCGCTTGGCTAGTCGTGTATACGCTGCTACTGGGCGCTTTCGGCTACTTTGCCCGCTGGTACTATCACTCGGCGGATGGCAGTGGCTCGGCCTTGTTCTTCCTGGCGCTGCTAAGCGTAGGGTTTGTGCTTTACGCGGTTAGCTGGTACAACACCCGCACCCAGCGCCGCTAGCACGTAGCCAGACTTTTCTTCGCTAATTATTAACCTGCGCGAATCTTTCGCCTCGCCGCAGATGTTTACTTTTACACTCCTTCCCAATACCCTAAATACCCTCTACCGAGTTTGATTCTTCCCAACAACTTCGAGCAGAAAATCGGCTTCGCGCAGTTGCGCGAGATGCTGGAAAGCTTGTGCCTGAGCGCGCTGGGCCGCCAGTTTGTGGCCAAGATGCAGTTCCAGACCAAGCACGACCAGCTGGAAAAGCTGCTGCTGCAAACCGACGAGTTCCGCGTCCTGCTCCAGTCGGGCGCCGACTTCCCCAGCCAGCATTACCACGATGTGCACCCGCACCTGGTGCGCGCCAGCCTGCCCGGCGCCTACCTCGACGTGTCGGCGTTTTTCGCCGTGAAAATGTCGCTGCGCACCATCCGCCAGGCGCTTACTTTCTTCACCCACGCCGAGGAAACGCTGTATCCCACGCTGCGCCTGCTCGGCATCGGCGTGCAGGTCGACCGCAACCTGCTGGCGGCCATGGACAAGGTGATTGACGACGAGGGCCAGGTGCGCGACAATGCCTCACCGCTGTTGTCGCAGCTGCGCCAGGAGCTGATTAACCGCCAGGGCATGCTGCGCAAGCAGATTGCGGGCATTCTGCGCCACGCCAAAAACGAAGGCTGGATTCCCGGCGACGCTGAGCCTACTATCCGCGGCGGCCGCCTGGTGCTGCCCGTTATTGCCGAGCACAAGCGCCGCGTCAAAGGTCTGATTCATGACGAGTCGGCCTCGGGCCAGACCGTATTTATCGAGCCGGAAGCCGTATTCGAGCTGAACAACGACATCAAGGACCTCGAAAATGCCTACCAGCGCGAGCTGATCCGCATTCTGACCCATCTCACCGACCAGCTGCGCCCCCATATTCCGGATTTGCGCAAGGCCTACCAGTACCTGGGCTTGCTCGACTTCATCCGGGCCAAAGCCCTGCTGGCCGGGCGCCTGGAAGCCACGATGCCCGTGTTGCAGCCCCGTCCGCTGATGCAGTGGAAAAAGGTGCGCCACCCGCTGCTTTACCTCACCTTCAAGGAGCACTTCAAGGACAACCCCCGCGAAGTGGTGCCCCTGGATATGGAGCTGAACCCCGACCAGCGGATGCTGCTGATTTCGGGTCCCAACGCCGGGGGTAAATCGGTGAGCATGAAGACGGTGGGCCTGGTGCAGTACATGCTGCAGTGCGGCCTGCTGATTCCGGCCGGCGACGGTTCGGAAGCCGGCGTGTTCGACGATATTTTCCTCGACATCGGCGACGAGCAGAGCCTGGAAAACGACCTGAGTACGTACTCGTCCCACCTGCTGAGCATGAAGCAGTTTGTGACCCTGGCCGGCAAGCGCAGCCTGGTGCTCATCGACGAATTTGGCACCGGCACCGAGCCCGCCCTGGGCGGCGCCATTGCCGAAGCCGTGCTCGATCAGCTCAACCGGGCCCGTGCCTTTGGGGTCATCACCACCCACTACACCAACCTGAAGAACTATGCCGAGCGCACGCCCGGCATCGTGAACGGGGCCATGCGCTACGACCCCGAGCGGCTGCAGCCCCTCTACCGCCTCGAAATCGGCAAGCCTGGCTCCAGCTTCGCCATCGAAATTGCCCGCAAAATCGGCTTGCCCAAGCAGATTGTGGAGCGGGCCACTCAGTTGGTGGGTAAGGACAAAATCCGCTACGACCGGCTGCTGGAAGGTCTGGAAAAGGAAAAGGCCGACCTGGAGCTGCGCAATGCCGAGGCCGCCAAAGCCGAGAAGCGCATGAAAAAGGCCGCCCAGGAATACCAGGACCTGCGCAAGCACCTCGACGACACCACCCTGGAAGTGCTACGCGACGCCAAGGCCAAGGCCAAGCTGCTGCTCAAGGACACCAACCAGCAGATAGAGGCCACCATTGCCGAAATCCGGACCAACCAGGCCGACAAGGAAAAGACCAAGGACGCCCGCCACAAGCTCGACACCTTCGTGCGCGAGAAGCTCCAGATTGAGCCGCCCAAGCCCAAAGCCTCGCGCGAAGTAGCCGACCCCAAAACCCTCAAGCCCGGCGACAAAGTGGCCTTGATGGGGCAGGATGGCTACGGGGAGCTGATCAGCATCAAGGGCAAAACAGCCGAGGTGCTATTTGGGGGGATGAAAACCATCCTGAAAGCCAGCCAGCTGGAAAAGGTGGGCCGGGCCGAAATCCGGGAGCGGGAGAAGAAAGCCGAAAAGGCCAGCTTCAGCGCCTCGGCCAGCATGGGCATGGACCTGACCGGGCGCATGGCCAACTTCAGTCCCGTGCTCGACCTGCGCGGGGAGCGTGCCGAAGATGCCCTGCAAAAGGTAATGGCCTTCGTGGACGACGCCGTGATGCTGGGCATACCCGAAATCAAGTTCCTGCACGGCCGCGGCAATGGCGTTCTGCGCCAGGTGGTGCGCGACTACCTGCACCGGGTGCGGGCCGCCGCCAGCGTGGCCGACGAGCACGCCGACCGGGGCGGCGACGGTGCCACGGTAGCGGTATTGAAGTAGCCGATGTTCGTCAGCCAGCCCCAGCACTTTGCCTACCAGAGCAGCTTATCGGCCGAAGCCTTCCGGGCTTCGGCCGACGAGTTTATTGCCCGGCAGGGTGGCCCGCTGCACCCAAATGTCTACTCAGCCGGCTGGCAGTCGGCGGCGGCGCTTGAAGTAACGCCGAAGGTGGCCCTGGGTAGGCTGCGCTTTTCCGGCAAGCAACGGGCTACGCTTGAAATCCAGTCCGCAGCCGTTGGAGCGCAGGTGATGCTGATTGTGTACCCGGCCCCGCTGCTGCAGCCCTTGTTCTACGGCATTTCCCTGTTTGCCATCCTGGCCGGTTTCTCCTGCCTATGGAAAATGCACTGGCTGCATGTCGGCTTCAGCCTCGGTTCCTGGGCCCTGAGCAGCGGTTCTTTATGGATTCTGCACCGGGCATCAACCGGGCTGCTGCGGCGGGATGTAGAACGCAGCTTTCAGCTTACTTCACTTACCCAGGTATCATAAAAAAAGGCGACTCCCAATCTGGGAGCCGCCTTTTCTGCTTTTAGAAAGCTGCGGAAGTTACTCCACAATCACGCGGCTAACCTGTGTGGACTCGGGCGTAACGATTTGTACCATGTACAAGCCGGCACCGAGGGCCGAAGCATCAACTTTCACTTCTTCGCCAGCCTCGATATTCTCGGTCTGGGTCAGAACTACGCGGCCGGTTACGTCGCGCAGGGTAACGGTGGCGGTGCGGGCTTTGCTGGCCTCTACCCGCAGGCGGAACTTACCGCTGGTGGGGTTGGGGTACACCTGCACCGAGGACTGCTGCACGGTGGCCGTCTTGTTGGAAAGCACCAGGTTACACACCGTCACGCCACGGTTCTGGCTGGCAATGCGGCTGGCAAATTCCTGGTAGTAGCGGTTTACCACCAGCGCGTCGTGCACCACCAGGGTGTTTTCGTCGTTGGTCGTGTTGGCCGAGGCGCTCCAGTTGTGCGAGCCCACAAACACCTGCGGATCCGACTGGGAAGCACCGGCATCGATGATGATGGTTTTGTGGTGCATGATGCCGGGCGTGTTCTTCACCATAATGCGGTTGCCCAAAGCCGTGCGGATGGTGCGGAAAATAGCGCCCGTGCCGGTGTTGGAGGTATCGTTGAGCAGACCTTCCGAGCAGCCGGCAATGTTGCGCAGCTGCACCTGGTCCCGGATGGTCTGGCCGATTTCAGCCTGGGTGATGAGCATCGTGGCAAAGTGCAGGTCGTTATCGGCCGTGCGGATGGTTTCCAGCAGGCGCGAGTTGACGTTGTCGGTGGGGCTGAACCACGATTCCACGCGCGAGCCGCCAATCAGGAAGAAGTGGGGCGTGTTGTCGGTTTTGCGGTTGCCGTAGGCCGGCGTGCCGGGCGTCATGCCGTTCGAGCCCCAGATTTCGTCAAACTCCATCGTGTAGGTGCGGGCCAGGCTCTGGTCCTGAATGGCAATAACGTTGTTGGGGTCGGTGAAGAGCTGAGCCACGGTCCAGTTCGTCGAGCCGGTCCAGACCCAGGGGCGGTTGGCGTTGGCGCTGTTGGCATCAATAACCACAAACTTGTTGTGCATGATGCCGCGGTTGCTGGCGTCGTTGTCCGAGTCGCGGCCGATGCGCGGAATGGCCGGGTTCACCAGCGGCAGGCTGCGCATCGTGTTGGTGGCCTCGTAGATCAGGCGCACTTTCACGCCGCGGGCCTGGGCCCGGTTCAGGGCGTCGGCAATGGTGGCATTGTCCCAGTTGTAGATGGCTACGTCCACCGATTCCTGGGCGCGGTCGATGTAGCGGGCCAGCGTGTCGGGTACGGTCTGGTTCAGGTACAGGGCCGCGTTGTTGGGCAGAGCCAGGCTGGTGTTTACCGAGGCGTTGAAGTAGTTGCGCATCTTACCTGTCGAGTTCGACACGGTAATCATGGGCACGATGCCGCTGGCGGAAGTGCCGCTGGCGTTGGTCGACGACACCTTTACATAGTACACCGTGGCGGGCTGCAAACCCGACAGAGAAATCTGGTGTGAGGTCGTGGCCGGGGTGCTGGTCAGCACGGTGCCCAGGGCGGGCGTGGTGCCGTATTCCACCTTCGTGTCGCCGGGGTTCTGAGTCTGGAACGTAACGTTGAAGCTGGTGCGCGTCAGGGCCGTGGGCAGCGGACCGTTGATGATCTTGGGGCCTTCCTGCACGAAGTCGGCGTAGAGGCGGGGCAGCAGCTGGTAGCCGCCGGCGCCCGTGGTCGAGAACTGGCTCATGATGCCAATCACGTCGAAGGGACCCGCCGGAGCCGGTTTGCCTACCAGGCCGGCCGCGCCGGTCGAGGCCGAGTTGGTGCGCACCGTCAGGGTGCTGGGGGCATTTACGGTGTAGTTGGTGTTACCGGAAAATACGCTCACCGGCGCGCCCGAGGCGGTGCTAATGCTCGTGGCATTGTTGAGGCGCACCAGGCGGCCCTCGTAGGCCTCGGCATACACCGTGGCGGCATTAGCCACATCCACCGCCGTCACCTGCAGCGGACGGTTGCGGCCCAGTACTGTTACGGAGGTAACCGGGTCAATTTCTAGAATGCCGCTGAAGTTCTTGAGCGTACCGCGCACCTCGATGCTGTCGCCCACCACCAGGCTGGTGAAGTTGGCCGCCGTGGAATAAGCGGCCAGGCCGGCTTCTTTGTCTTGCAGGTAGCGAATAGCGCCGAGCTCGGAGCCATTGGACACCGTGCCGCGTACCGCGACCGTAGCGCCCACGCCCTTTGCCCGGGCTGAGGCGATGGTCTCAACCGTTTGGGCCAGGGCAGAAGGTACGCTTGCCCCGAGAGTCAGCAGGGCGAAAAGGGTAAATTTTTTCATGAAAAGTGGGTAGGAGGCACTGAAAAAACGCGTACAAAGAAACACAAACACATGTTAGCCAAAGGTTACCTTATAGCTAATATGTGTTTGCTGAGCAAAGCCAGTGGGTGGGAGAATAGTTCAGGCCTGCGCTTATTCAGCGCCTTCGGTGGTCCGGGTGCGCGGAGCCGCGCGCTTCTTGGTGTCCGTAATCATGGGAACGGCCGGCGACGAGGACGTGCCCACGGCGTTAGTGGACGATACCTTCACGTAGTATACCGTGCCGGGCTGCAGGTCCGTCAGGGAGATGTTGTGCTTGGTGGTAGGCGTGGCGTTGGCCACTACCGTGCCCAGGGCCGAGGTTTTGCCATATTCCACCTTCGTGTCGCCGGGGTTCTGGGTCTGGAACGTGACGGTGAAGCCGGTGCGGCTCATTTCCGTGGGCACGGGCTCACCCATCACGTTGGGCAGGCCGCCGCCGAGGATGTAGTCGGTATAGAGGCGGGGCAGAATCTGGTAGCCGCCGGTGCCGGTAGGAGCAAACTGGCTGACGACGCCCACCAAGTCAAACTCGCTGGCTGGTACGGGCTTGCCGACCAGGCCATTGTCGCCGTTGGAAGCGGTGTTGATGCGGATCGGGGCGCCTTTCTGCCCATTGATCAGGTAGTTGCTGTTGCCGTTCATGGCCGCCAGCGGGGAGCCGTTGGTGGTCGTGAGCGAAGTAACGCCCTTGAGCTTCACGAGGCGGCCTTCGTAGGCTTCGGCAAACACTTTGGTCATCTCCGTGGCCGGTACTTCCACAATGCTCAGGCGGCGGTTTTTGGCCAGCACTTTCACCGAACTGATGGGGTCCATTTCCAGCAGGCCGTTGTAGTTCTTGAGCGTGCCGCGCAGCTCGACACTGTCGCCGAGCACCAGGGAAGAAAAGCCGGGGGCGCTGAGGGAGTACGCCGCCAGGCCCGCGTCTTTGTCCTGCACGTAGCGCAGGCCGCCCAACTCGGGGCCGTTGCTCACCGTGCCGCGAATGGTGACGGTGGCCCCGGGGCCCGCCGTGCGCGCGGCGGAAATGGTAGCGGGGGCTTGGGCATGCGCAACGGTTGCGCCGCCTACGAGCAGCGCGAGGAGAGTAACGGTTTTCATCAAGCTAAAAAGCAATAAGTGGTTGGGAGCAGACCAGGTTGTAAAACACAAATATGCTTATTTCCAGCCTAATTGTATTACCGATTCGGCATAAAAACCCCGGTATGCTTGCCAGATTGATTAGCGCCGCCAAAAAGCGCGGGGCGTTACAGAATGTTTACCTCGGGGTGCAGCTCCACGCCAAACTTCTCCCGCACGGAGGCAATGATGTCGTGAGCCAAATCCCGGATGGCCCCGCCCTGGGCCCCGCCGTGGTTGACCAACACTAAGGCTTGCCGGTCGTGCACGCCGTGGGACCCGAAGCGCCGGCCTTTCCAGCCGCACTGCTCGATCAGCCAGGCAGCGGGCACCTTCACGCCGCCGGGCACGGGGTAGCCGGGAATATCCGCGTACTGGGCCTTGAGCTCATCGTACTTGGCCTGGGAGATTTCCGGGTTTTTGAAGAAGCTGCCGGCATTGCCGATCTGGGCCGGGTCGGGGAGCTTGCTGCGCCGGATCTGAATTACGGCCTCGCTCACGTCGTGGGGCGTGGGGTCGGCTTCGATGCCCATGTCGGCCAGGGTAGTGCTGATGGCCCCGTAGCTGACGTTGAGCTGGTGCTTGCGCCGCAGCTGCAAGACCACACCCGTGACGATGTACTGGTTGCGCAGCGGGCCTTTGAATACACTTTCGCGGTAGCCGAAGCCGCACTGCTCGTGGGTGAAGGTGCGCAGCTGCCCGGAGCTGATTTCCACGGCTTCGAGGTGGTCGAAAGTGTCCTTGAGCTCGGCCCCGTAGGCCCCGATGTTCTGCAGGGGCGCGGCACCCACCGTGCCCGGAATCAACGACAGGTTCTCGATGCCGCTCAGGTTCTGGCTTAGCGCGTACTGCACCAGCCCGTGCCACGACTCGCCGGCCCCGGCCCGCACCAGGGCGGTATCCTGGGTTTCGTCCTGGGCAATGATTTCGAGGCCAGTTACTTCGTTTTTGAGCACCACGCCGTCGAAATCCTGGGTGAAGAGCAGGTTAGAGCCGCCGCCGAGCACCAGCTTTTCGGCCTGCTGCACTTCGGGCAACGCCAGCAGGGCGCGCAGCTCGTCCACCGTGCGGAAGCGGGCAAATAGGCGGGCCTTGGCATCAATGCCAAAGGTGTTGTAGGGCAGCAGGGAAACGTGGTGTTCGAGAACGGGAGCCGAAGCCATATGCGGAAAGAAGTGGTTTTGGGCAAAGGTAGCCGTTTGGCCGTTGCCGAAACCAGGGTGCCGCCCGGCACGAAGCCGCCGCCGGTTTTTCGAAGCAAAGACCCGTGGTCCACTGATTCGCGGCAGGGTAGAACGACAGCTACCGCCGGGCGGTCAGCCAGAGCAGGAAGATGTTGAGGGCCAGCACGACGGGTACAGCCAGCACGACGAGCGTGGCGCCGACTCGTTTTTGGGCCGCCGTTTCAGTTTGCCACCGCTCGGCCAGCAGGTCGTACTTGTTCCAGTACCTTTTTAGATTGACCAGGTAGAGCAGGATAAGAATACCGACGCCAATAGTGCCGAACGTTTTGGGAGAAGGAGCCCCGGGGCCCAGCAAATAGACCCGAATCAGAGGTAGGGTTACGGCCGATACCAGGAAGGATTGCAGCACACTGAGCCCGACAAATGCCGTTGCTGCTCCTTTGCCATCCTGCTTGTAATACGCCCGGGCAATCCAGTAAAACCAATAATCAAACAGCTTCATTCTGATAATAGATAAACATGTGGAAGGCTCCCGGCAGCCGGGAGACTTCCAACGAAATCAAGTTTAAAACGCCGTTCTGCTACCGCACCTGGTAGCCCCGCACACTGTAGAACAGCAGGTACGCGTAGCACAGCGCGGGCAGCACGAAGGCCACCCGCAGGCCGCCGCCGTTGGTGGCAATCCAGCCCATGAGGGGCGGAATGATGGCCCCGCCCACGATGGCCATAATCAGGTAGGACGAGCCCTGCTTGGTGAAGCGGCCCAGGCCGGTAATAGCCAAGGGGAACACCACGGGCCAGATAATGGAGTTGCACAGGCCGCAGAGCACCACCAGCCACAGGGCCGTTTCGCCACTGCTCAGCAGGGACGCTACCACAAACAAAGTGCCGGCCGCGCACACGCCCACCAGCAGCTTGCGGGCATTGAAGCGGGAAAGCAGGGGAATGCCGATGATACGGCCCACCATCAGCCCAAACCAGTAGGAGGACACCAGCACCGCGCCCACGGCCTTGGTGAAGCCCGTATTGGTGTCGATGGGCTCGGGGGAGTGGCCAAACAGAGCCGCGGCCCAGCTCGTGGCTACGCTCAGGCCCCGCACCAGCTGCTGAGTGAAGCCGCTAAGCTGGCTGATGCCCTGACTCTCACCGTAGCGAATCAGAAAGGAACCGATGCCCACTTCCACGCCCACGTAGGTGAAGATGGCGACGATGCCCAGCACCAGATGACGGTAGTCGAGGGCCGAGCGGCGGCCAGAGGTGCCGGCTTCGGCGGCCAGGGCGGCTTCTTCCTCGGCCGGAATACTCTCGATTTCGGGCAGGCGCACCAGGAAAAACAGTACGGCCAGCAGGGCCAGAAATAACGCCAAGCCCAGGTAGAGCGGCTTTACTAACGTGGCTTCCTGGGTGAGGCGCTGCTCCAGGGGCAGGGCCGCTAGCTGAGCCTGAAGTACGGCCGAGCCGCCGAACAAGATCAGGCCACCGATAAGCGGGGAGATGGTGCCGCCCAGGCCGTTAGCCACGCCCACGATGCTCACCCGGCTGGCCGCCGTGCGGGCCGGCCCCAGCACCGACACGTAGGGGTTGGCTGCCACCTGCAGCAAGGTAACGCCCGCCCCCAGCAGACCCAGGGCCAGCAGAAACAAGCCGAACAGGCGCGTATTGGCGGCCGGCACGAACAGCAGCGCCCCCACGGCCATAACCAGCAGCCCCAGCACGATGCCCCGCTTGAACCCGATTTTTTCCAGCACCCGGCCGGCCGGCAACGACATCAGAAAGTAAGCCCCGAAAAAGGCCGACTGCACGGCCGTCGACTGAAAATCGGTGAGCTGGCACACGTCCTTGAGGTAGGGCATGAGCACGTCGTTGAAGTTGGTGACGGCCCCGAACAGGAAAAACAGGGTCGTCATCAGCAGCATGGGGCCGGCGTAGGAGCGGGCCGGGGCGGTGCTGGTGGAAACAGAAGAGGAAGAAACCGGTGCGGCCATGCGGGCGGGAATGGAAAGGATGAGGGCCTTAAAGATAGGAATTCAAGCGAAGGACTTTCAGCGGGGAAGACAGCCTAGGCAGGAGAACAGGCCAAAAAAACCGACCTTTGCCGCTCCTCCTTTCTTTAGCTACCCCGCCCCATGTCCGAAAACCGCCGCGACGCCACTTTCTTTATGACTGCCACCACCCAGTTTGGCCTGGAAGAAGTGCTGGCTCAGGAGCTGCGCGGCCTGGGCGCCAAAATCGAGAAGGTGGGGCAGCGGGCCATTGAGTTTACCGGCACCAAGCAGCTGCTCTACGAGGCCAACCTGTGGTGCCGCACCGCCGTGCGCATTCTCAAGCCCTTCGCCGGCTTCTACGCCCGCGACGAAAAAGCCCTCTACCGCGAAGTAAGCCGCATCGAGTGGCCCGACTACATCCGCCCCGACCAGACCTTTGCCATCACGGCCGTGGTCAATAAGTCGACCTTCGAGCACTCGCTCTATGTGGCCCAGCTCACCAAGGATGCCATTGTGGACCAGTTCCGCAACCGGACCGGCTCGCGGCCCAGCGTGGACGTAAAAAATCCCGATATCCGGCTGCATCTGCACATGATTGAGAACGATGTGGTGCTCAGCCTCGACGCCTCGGGCGACTCGCTGCACCGCCGCGGCTACCGCCAGCAAACCAACGTGGCCCCCTTGAACGAGGCCCTGGCCGCCGGCATCATCCTGCTCACCGGCTGGGACGGCAAACGGCCCTTTATCGACCCCATGTGCGGCTCGGGCACGTTGCTCACCGAGGCCGCCCTCATTGCCCAGCGCATCGCGCCGGGCCTGTATCACCAGGGCAAGTTCAGCTTCCAGAACTGGGCCGACTTCGACCAGGCCCTCTGGGATTCGGTGCTGATGGACGCCCGCAGTGCCCGCATCGAGGAGCCCCAGGCTTATATTGCCGGCTCCGATTTGTCCAGAGAGTACATCGAGCTGGCCCGCGAAAACGTGGCGGCGGCCGACCTCGAAGACTACATCCGCCTGGGGGTGCGCGACGTGAAAGAGGCCCAGGCCCCCAAGAACGAGCCGGCCGGCGTGGTGGTGTCGAACCCGCCCTACGGGGAGCGAATCGGGGAGGAGGAGCAGATGGAGACGCTCTACAAAACCATCGGCGACACGCTCAAAACCGGCTTCCAGGGCTACGACGCCTACCTGTTTACCGGCAACCTGGAGGCGGCCAAGCGGGTGGGCCTGAAAGCCTCGCGCCGCATTCCACTGTTCAACGGCCCCATCGACTGCCGCCTGCTCAAGTACGAGCTCTACCAGGGCACCCGCAAAGTATCGAAGCCGGAGTAGGGCCGCGCCTTGCCAGCCGCGCCCAGTCTGCCAGAGCGGCGGGCTGGGCGCGGCTGTTTTACGGCCGGTACCCGGCGCAGCGGAACGCGCCAGAGCGGCGGTTTTTGTTGCGTCATTTATTGCTAGTATTGTAGCCTGGCGCCAGCGGTGGCTGCTGCCGGCTGTCTGCGCTTTTTCTCTCCCAATTCCCGCCCCGTATGAAACAACGCTCTTTCGGCCTGCTGCTGGCTTTGCTGCTGCCGCTGCTGGCCCCGGCCCAGTCCATTACCCGCGTAAACCCGACCAACTGGTGGGTGGGTATGAAGAACAGCAGCGTGCAGCTGCTCGTTTACGGTCCGCAGGCCGGCACTTTGGCTTACACCATCACCTATCCGGGGGTGAAGCTGGTGAAAACCAGTACGGTGGAAAACCCGAACTACGCCTTTCTGGACCTGACCATTGCCGGCACCGCCAAGCCCGGTACAGTGAGCATCGTGGGCAAAAAGGGCGCGACGATCCTGACCCAGAAGTGGGAGCTGCTGGCCCGCACCAACGCTGTGAAAGCCCAGGGCGTCACTCAGGCCGACTTTATCTACCTGGCCATGCCCGACCGGTTTGCCAACGGCGACCCAGGCAACGACAAGTTTGCCGACATGGCCGACCCCAACCACGACCGGGCCAACCCTTTCTTCCGCCACGGCGGCGACCTGCAGGGCGCCGCCCAGCGCATCAATTACCTCAAGGATCTGGGCGTGACGGCCGTCTGGTTTACGCCCGTGCTGGAAAACAACCAGGGCCTGACCAACGAGGGCAACACCATGCGCTCGGCCTACCACGGCTACGGCTTCACCGACCATTATGCCGTGGACCGGCGCCTGGGCGGCAACGCGGCCTACAAAAGCTACGTGCAGCAGGCCCACGCCGCCGGCCTGAAAGTGGTGCAGGATGCCGTCTACAACCACGTGGGCAACAGCCACTGGTTTATCAAGGACCTGCCGATGAAAAGCTGGCTGCACCAGTGGCCGGCGTATACCAACACCAGCTACCGGCAGCAGCCCATTACCGACCCCCACGCCGCCCAGATTGACCGCGCCGTGACCCTGGACGGCTGGTTTGTGCCCTTTCTGCCCGATCTGAACCAGCAGAACCCCTACGTGGCCAACTTCCTGATTCAGCACGCCATCTGGTCGGTGGAAACCTTCGGGGTGGACGCCTGGCGCATCGATACCTACATGTACAACGACCAGCCCTTCATGAACCGCTGCAACGCGGCCCTGCTGGCCGAATATCCCAAGATTCACATCTTCGGCGAGTCGTCGGTGAGCAGCATCGTGGACCAGGCCTACTACGTGCGCAACAAGATTGACTTTCCCTTCAAGTCCAACCAGCCCGGCGGCCTCGACTTCGTGGTGGAAGGCGCCATGCTGGCCGGCCTGAAGGAAGTAGGCACCCCCGCCGCCACCGGCTGGGACAACGGCGTGCAGCGCCTCTACCAAGCCCTGGCCCAGGATGCCGTGTACCAGGACCCCACCAGGCTGGTCACCTTCATCGACAACCACGACCACAACCGCTTCCTCTCGGAAGTGGGGGAGGATATCGACAAGTTCCGGATGGGCCTGACCTGGCTGCTGACCACCCGCGGCATTCCGAGCATGTACTACGGCACCGAAATTCTGATGAAGAACTTCAAGGACCCCACCGACGCCGAGGTGCGCAAAGATTTCCCCGGCGGCTGGCCCGGCGACAAAGAGGATAAATTCACGGCGGCTGGCCGCTCGACTAAGGAAAACGAAGCTTTCAACTTTATCCGCACTCTGGCCACCTACCGCAAAACCCACCCAGCCCTGCATTCGGGTAAGCTGATGCAGTACCTGCCCGAAAACGGCCTCTACGTGTACTTCCGCTACGATGCCTCGGGCACCGTGCTAGTGGCCACCAACTCCACCGACAAGCCCGCGGCCCTGCCCACGGCCCGCTTCTCCGAGCGCATGGCCGGCTTCACGAAAGCCCGCAACGTGCTGACCAATGAGGCGCTCAGTAGCTTGGCCACGCTGCAGCTGCCGGCCAAAACGGCCCTCGTGCTGGAGCTGGCGAAGTAAGGCCGCTGGTAAGCTGACAGGCAACCCGCAAAAAAGGCCCGGCCACTACTGGTTAAGGTAGTGGCCGGGCCTTTTCGTGTGCTTTGGCGGTTTGTTAGGGTATCAATTCGCTGCCGTCGCAGTTGTGCGGACATTTCTCCTCGTAGTCCACCAGCGCACCGCTGGTAAGGTCCGAACCATCTTCACCGACCCCAACCAACACCAGGTGTTCCTGTTTGTTGTCGTCCAGGGCCTGGTAGAGGCGAATGCCAACGCAGCCGTCCTGGGCCAGCAGCTTCCGAAGCACAGCGGCGCTATAGTAGTAAGACTTGGCTTGCTCCGGGTGGTTCGCCTGGTACAGATGCGTCATAGCCCGGGCGCGCTCCAGCGCAACGGGCTCACCCGACGATGCTGCAGACGGGTGAACCTCGCCGGATTGCTTGGCCAGCAGGATGCTGGCGTAATGCATCGGCGGATTGGGGGCCGGCAGATTCGCCAGCTTGCCCTTGGTCATGTCGCCGGTGGCGTCTACGCCCGTCAGCACAAACGTATTGGCCCCCTGCTGATTGGTCGCGTTATAGATGCGCAGGCCCCGGCACCCCGCCTGGTCGAGCAGTTGGGTGTAGATGCTGCGGTCGAAAAAGCTGGTCCAGGTTTCGGTGGGGTGGGTCCGCTGGAAGCGGTGGGTCCAGGTGACGGCCTGCGCCGAGGAAATACTGGCTCCCACCGTTGGGGCCGCCTTGGGGTGCACGGTCAGTTCCTGGGTTTCGGCCTGCTTATCGGCGCAGCCCGGCGCACTCAGCGTGACGAATCCTACAACCCACAACCACGGTAAATGTAGCTTCATAAAAAATGTACGTGAAGGTGAACGATTGGCCAAACTAGGTATTTTACCTGTAATTCAAGTAAATAGGAGCCTCAATGCCCAGAAGCACTGGTAAAAGGAAACTGCTCCAACCCGGGACAGTTGCCTCCGCTCCGTAATAAATCGGCAGGTCAGCCCCGGCAGTTCCGCTGCCCGGGTCGGGCGCCGGGTGTGGAATGGCCGGTTGAGCCTGACAAGGAAACAGGCTGCTTTGGCGTTTATGCCGCCCGCTACTATGATAACTCTACTGTATATACTGGGCGGAATAGCGGTGGCCGGCGTCGGGACCCTGCTCCTGATTTTCTCTCTCGGCCAGCGCAGCGTCAGCTACCAGCTCACCCTGCGGCTGCTCGACGCGGCCGGCCGGCCCTTGTCCCCGCAGCCCATCGTGGTGTGGGACCGAAGCGCCGGACCCCGGCCCCACCAACCGGACGCGGCCGGCAATCTGGTGCTGGAGCTGTCCGAATCCTTTGGCTCCAGCGCCCTGGGCCCGCTCCGGCCGGGCGTGTTTCCGGTGCGGCTGGCCTTTCCCGCGCTGTCGCCTCTCTACTACTCCTTCGAAGTGCAACGCAGCGGTCCAGTGCCCGCGTATCAGATTTTCAACGATTACTATACCTACGGCGCCGGCCAGTGGGTGGGCGACTCCGATGCCCGGGGCTTTACCCGCCGCCACACCCCATCCACTGCCAATGGGACGGTGGCGAGGGCCGTGCTGCCCCGGGGCGGGCAGGTGCCGCGCTGGCAGGCTACTGCCACGCTGCGCCGCACCGGAAACACACCCGATGGTCGCCGGCGTTACACGCTGGCGCTGACGTTGCAGCAAAGCGGGACGGAGCTGGTGAGGGCCGCGTGAGGCTATTGGCCCGCGTACTGCCGGCAGGCCTCGGCGCAGGCCCGGCAGGCGGCCGCGCACTGCTGGCAGTGCTCATCCTGGTGCTGGCTGCACTCATCGGCGCACCTGGTACACACCTCGATACACTCGCGCAGCAGGTGGCGCGCATGGTCGGAGCCGCGGGCCAGCAGACGGGCCGTCAGGGCGCAGATGTCGGCGCAGTCCCGGTCGAGCCGGATGCAGGGCACCATCATCTGCACGTCGGCTTCCAGCAGGCAGGCCGTGGCGCACATTTCGCAGGTGGCCACGCAGCGGTTCAGGGCATCGAGCAGGGCCTGGTTGACCGGGGTGGGAGAAGCGGCGGAAGCATGAGAATGTTGCATGAAGCAGAGGTGTAAAGTGGAAACAATTCGTTCTTAAGGCTTACGGGGAATACCGGGGCGGAGCGGTGCCGGATTCTGCGGAAGCCGTGCACTATTTCCCCCCGGCCGTGGTTTATTTACGTCTGTCAAGTCCTGGTTTAGCCGTATTTTTACCGAATGTTATTTGCCCCCGAACCCCTTGCCCCCACGCTGGCTTCCGCCCGGCGCGTCCTGAAGCAGTACTACGGCTACGACACGTTCCGCCCCATGCAGGAGAGTATTATCTCCAACATCATGAGCGGCAAGGACACGGTGGTGCTCATGCCCACGGGCGGGGGCAAATCGGTGTGCTTCCAGGTGCCGGCCGTGGTGCAGGAGGGCGTCTGCGTGGTCGTCTCGCCCCTGATTGCCCTAATGAAGGACCAGGTGGAAGCCCTGAAGGCCAACGGTATTCCGGCCGAGTACATCAACAGCAGCGTAGGCCAGAGCGAGCAGAATAGCATTGCCTCCGACTGCCTCAACGGCTACCTGAAGCTGCTCTACGTGAGCCCCGAAAAGCTCGTCTCGCCGGGCTTTATCCAGTTTTTGCAGCGCCTGCGCATCAGCATGTTCGCCATCGACGAGGCCCACTGCATCTCGTCGTGGGGCCACGACTTCCGGCCCGAATACACCCAGCTGCGGGTGCTACGCGAGCAGTTTCCGCAGGTGCCCATCATTGCCCTCACCGCCACCGCCGACCGCCTCACCCAGCGCGACATCCAGCAGCAGCTGCGCATGCACGAGCCTCAGGTGTTTCTTTCCAGCTTCGATAGGCCCAACCTGAACCTGATTGTGCGCCCCGGCCAGAATCGGGTGGGCAGCATCGTGGAGTTTGTCACGGCCCGGCCTTCGGAGGCGGGCATCGTGTACTGCCTCTCGCGCAAGCAGTGCGAAACCCTGGCCCAGAAGCTCAAGGAGAAAGGCGTACGCGCCAACCACTACCACGCCGGCATGACGCCCAACCAGCGCGCCGCCGTGCAGGAAGCCTTTCTGCGCGACGATTTGCAGGTAATTGTGGCTACTATTGCCTTCGGCATGGGCATCGACAAGAGCAACGTGCGCTGGGTGATTCACTACAACCTGCCCAAGAACATTGAGGGCTACTACCAGGAAATCGGCCGGGCCGGGCGCGACGGGGCCGCTGCCACGGCGGTGCTGTTCTATAGCTTCGCCGACGTGATGAGCCTGCGCGACATGCTCACCAAGGACGCCGACCCGCGCCTGTCCCAGCTCAGCCTCACCAAGCTGGAGCGCATGCAGCAGTTTGCCGAGGCCGCCTCCTGCCGCCGCAAAATCCTGCTCAACTACTTCGGCGAAACCCTGGCTACCGACTGCGGCAACTGCGACATCTGCCGCAACCCGCCCACCACCTTCGACGGCACCGAGCTGGCCCAGAAGGCCCTGTCGGCAGTGGTGCGCATGCGCGAGCGGGCCCCCATCGGTCTGCTCATCGACGTGCTGCGCGGCATGCGCAACCAGGCCATCATCCAGGGCGGCTACGAGCAGATCAAGACCTACGGCGCCGGCCGCGACCTGCCGTATCTGGACTGGTACAGCTACATCCACCAGATGCTCAACGACGGGCTCCTCTACATTGCCTACGAGGAAGGCTACGCGCTGAAAATCACGGACCTGGGCAAGCAGGTGCTGCAGGGCCAGCGCCAGCTCGCGATGAAAAAGTTTCAGCCCGCCGAAAAGGCCGAAAAGCAGCCCCGGGGCAAGAAAGCCGCCGGCTCGGCCACTGCGCCCACCGATGCCACCACCCAGCTCTTCGACCGGCTGCGGCAGCTGCGCAAGCGCATTGCCGACGAGCAGAACGTGCCCCCGTACGTCATCTTCACCGATACTACGCTGCAGGAAATGGCGGCCGAGCGGCCTGTTACCCGCACGGCCATGCTGGCCATCGGCGGCGTGGGCATGAAGAAGTTCGAGAACTACGGGGAGGTCTTCATCAAGGCTATTCTGGAGTACGGGGGCGCGCCCAACCCCGCCGACGCCACCAACGACGAGGAGGACGACGAGCTGCCCAGCGCGGCGTCCAAGCCCGCGCGCCGCACCCGCGAGGCCGGCGACACCCACGAAACGACCCTGCAGCTGCACCGCGCCGGCCTGAGCGTGGAGGCCATTGCCGAGCGTCGCACGCTGAGCCCCAGTACCATCCGGGCCCACATTGAAACGCTCTACGCCAAGGGCCAGCCCATCCGCCTGGAGGAGTTTCTGAGCATGGACGAATTCGCCAAGATCCAAACCGCCATCGGCCAGCTCGGCGGCGACCCGCCCCTGCGCGACCTGTTCGACCACCTGCGCGAGCAGTACGACTACTTCAAGCTGCGCCTGGCCGTGATGTACCAGAAGCGCCTGCGCGGAAATTAATCTGCTAATGTGATGAAGTTGTGAACTTGCGAGGCGCAGCCGTGGCACCCCGTCCTCTGCACAGGTCGTCACGTCCTTTTACCAGAAAGCCCTTTCTCTTTGTTACGGGAAAGGGCTTTTCATTTGGCGGCGTTGGCTACTTAAACAGTATCAGCGTCAGCTTCTTCAACAGAGGTGCTGGGCCATTCGTCATAATTCCGCTTGAGCCCCCACAACGAGCCCAGAATGCCGAGCGACAACACAAAGCCTAACATGAGGCCCACGGTCAGAAACGCAATAAAGGCTAGGCTGATGGCATAGATCCGGATGCCTACTTTTTTGTACTCTTCCGCATACAGCTTGTAGGCTGCGAGCCGGAAGCCCAGGAAGCTAGCCCACAGCATAAGTGCCCATGAAATAATGGGCAGCAGGAAACTGCCGGACTGCTTTACCAGCAGCAGGCTGAGAAGCAAGCCTGCCACCGATAGCAACATAGCAAGAATAGCAAAAATGCGCAGAGTACCAGGTTTGAACATATACAAGGCCGAAAAACGAGAGAAAAGTAATGCAAGGTAACAGCCCGGCAGGTTCCCAAACGCCTAAAGATTGATCCTGGCCTGGTAAAAGTCCTGGCTCAACAGCCTTGCTGCATTTTAAAAGCCGGCTACACCAGCGGAATAAGTCACTAGCTTCCGGCTTTTGAGAGCAGGCAAAAATTTAATTCTTCGGGCTATATCATAACAATATACCTGCCGCGTTATATTGTCCTAGCGCTTCGCCTGCTTTCCCATGCTTTCTTCCTTCAGTTTCCCGCGCCTGCTACAGTGGCTTGCCGGCGCGGCCGTAGCCGCCTTTCTGGTGCTGATGATCAGCAAGGTGTGGCCGTATCGGACCCTGGAGCCCGGTATTCACTTCCTGACCACCAAGTCGGAAGCCACCAACGGGAGCGGGCTGTTCCGGCTGGGCTTTTACGTGCATATCACCAGTAGCCTGTGGGTGCTGGCGGCCGGGCTGGTGCAGTTTTTTCCGCGCCTGTTTCCGGGCCGGGCCGCATTGCACCGCACCCTGGGCAAGCTCTACGTGGCCTCCGTTCTGGCCTTGGCCGCGCCCTCGGGGCTGATTTTGGCCGGCTTTGCCAACGGCGGACTGGTGGCCAAGGTCGGGTTTGCGTTGCAGTGCGTGGTGTGGTGGCTCAGCACCTGGCAGGCCTACCATCTGGCCCGGCAGCGGCGCTGGGAAGCCCACACCGAGTGGATGCTGCGCAGCTTCGCCGTGACGCTGGCCGCCCTGAGTCTGCGCTCCGAAAGCTACCTGCTCTACTACGTGTTTGGCACCAAGCCCATTGAAACCTACCTCACCGTAACGTGGCTGTCGTGGACGGGCAACCTGGTGCTGGCCGAGGTGCTGATTCAGGCCGGCGCGGCCCGGCGGCTGGTGCGCTCCTTTCACGCGCCGCCCGCGCAGGTAATAAACCGCTAACCGGGTTATCGGTATCGGATCTTCACCAGAAATTGTGGGGCCGACGGCCGGCCCGCGCCTCTGTTGCGGGCAGCATTCCCGAGCAGTGCCGCGGCCCGCCTGAAAAATGTAGTACGGCCACGGAAGTGAGCTGTGGCCAGCCCCGGCCGCCTCACCTTCAGGCAAGAATTCTCCTCAACCTATTGCTCCTATGAAACTCCTGCTGCTCCCCGTGCTACTGGCCAGTCTGCTGGCCACTCCTCCCACGCCCACATTGAAGCCGGCCGCGCGCAAGGCCCCGGCCGCCGCCAGCTCGGCCACCCTGGTGCGTAGGTTGAACCTGGCCTCACTCTGGTTGGTGTCGGCCAGGGAAGCCGAGGCGCAGACCATGCTCGGGTGCATGGGCCCGCAGTACCGCCCCTTCGACCTAGTGTACGAAAAAGTGGTGCGCGACGGTAAAAACCCGGCCTTGTACCACGTGCAGGGCAAAAGCCGGGAGCGGGAGCGTATCCTGCCGTTTCGGGGCACCATCACCGTCACCTCTCTGCGCAAGGTGAAAGCTCCGGTCCACTACCGAGCCGTCGGCCGGTTCCGGTTGGCCGAAATCGGGCAGGAAGAGGGTGCGGGCACGTTTGCGGGTACGTTCACGGCTACCTTTTCCCAGACTCCGCAGGGGCTGGCCTACCTGCCCGGCCGGACGTATTGGTGGGCGGAAGGCCCGGCCGGCGAAGGCACTACCTTCACCAGCACCTGGACCAGCCCCACGCATCCGCAGCCCCTGAAACTGGTGTGGGCCAGCAACTTCATGAATATTGCCGACTCCATTATGGACGGCTTCAGCGTGGGGGAGCGGGGCCCGGGCATCAACCGCAAATATGCCCGCGTGGGCTGGTCACGCTTCTGGGAAAACGACGAGTGGTGGGTGGAGGAGCCGGGGCCAGTATTGTAGCGACCTGCTGCCGTGTGCACCTATTGCCTTACTTCTCTAACTTTAGCACCTGATGAAAAAGCCGCTCTACCTGCTCAGTTTTGTGCTTGTTTTTGCCGCTGCCTGCCAGCAACAAACGGTGCCGGTACAGGTTTCGGCTACTGCCGTGACCGTTCCGGCGGCTCCCAAAGCTGCAGCGCTGCCCACCCCAGCCCCCGCCACCGTGGCCACTGCGGTGCCCACGCCGGAAATGCTGGCGTTTCTGCGGCAGTATGCGGTGGGCAAGCTCCTGGTGCGGGATGATGGTCCGCTGAATGGCTTTATCGGCCCCGAACACTACCGCACCGAGCTCGTGCTGACGGCGGTGGTACCGGACAGCAGCCAGAGCAACTTATACCGGGTGAGCGGAAAAAGCCGTTACAAAAACGTCATGACGCCTTTGTCGGGCTCGATAACGCTAACCCAGCTCTTCGACCAGGCGAATGTGGCCGGGCTGGACAAGAACAAGCATCAGGAACCGGAAAACACCTATTCTGCAGTGGGTACGTTCGAGCTGGTGGAAGATTCCACGGTGCGGGGCGCAGGGCGCTACGCCGGAACCGTGGTCATCGACTTTTTGGTAGGTGCCGACCAACAGCTGGAAATCTATAACAAAGGCCGGCACACCGCCTCCCGGGACGGTGGCATTACCCTGGACGGAACCTGGACCAGCTTGGCGACCAAGCGGCAGAAGCCGGTCGTGTGGGTGTACTATATCTGGAGCTACGGCGAATCGGTACTTAAGAACTTTAACGTCGGAGAGCGGGGCCCAGAGGTAAATCCGAAGTATGCCAAGCTGGGCTGGGGTGAGTTTTGGGAAAACGACGAGTGGTGGCACGAGGCCGAGATAGTAACGGCCGAGGCTGCTTCTGATTCGCTTTAAGTGCGGGGCGGCAGGGATAAAACCGGCGGAACTTTTTTATAAAAAATAAAGCTAATTGAATTAGTAAAGCTGCGGGTTTGTTGCTAATTTCACGAGCCGATAACCCTTTGATGTCGAAGCCTTTCCCGGCTCCCTACCCGCGATGATTAACACCAACCTGAAATTCTGGCGGCGCGAACTGGCCCTGACTCAGGCTCAGATGGCCGAAAAACTAGGTATCAAACGCTCTCTAGTAGGCGCTTACGAAGAAGGCCGAGCCGAGCCCAAGCTCAGCACGCTGGTCAATATGGCCCGCCTGTTTGGCATCAGCCTCGACTCGCTGGTGACCACCGACTTCACCAAGAAGAGCGCCCAAAAAGCGGCTTTGCGCCAACTGGAGCCTGCCACTACTACGCCCGAGCCCCCCTCACCCCGTCCGGCCAACGGCCTGCGCATTCTGGCGCTTACCGTTGATAAGGAGCAAAACGAGAACATTGAGCTGGTGCCGCTGAAGGCCGCCGCCGGCTACCTCAACGGCTACGCCGACCCCGAGTTCATCGAGGAACTGCCCAAGTTTCGCCTGCCCATGCTCGGCAGCGGCGGCACCTACCGCGCCTTCGAAATAGCCGGCGACTCGATGCTGCCCATTGCCTCGGGCACCGTTATCGTGGGCCGCTACGTCGACGACTGGATGACCATCAAGGATGGCACGCCCTGCATCGTGGTCAGCAGCAAGGAAGGCATCGTGTTCAAGCGCATCTTCAATAAGCTGAAAGACGGCGCCACGCTTTCCCTGCACTCCGACAATCCTGTGTATTCGCCCTACGAAATCGGGGTGGAAGATGTAGTGGAAATCTGGGAAGCCAAGTCCTACATCAGCAGCACGTTCCCCATTGCCGACCTCTCGCTCTCGCGCCTGGCCAGCATCGTGCTCGACCTGCAGCAGCAGATGAGCACCCTGAAAAAGGCCTAGCCTCACAGGCCGATCAGCGCCGCGCCGCTTGGCGCCACTTCATGCAAGGCTCACTCGTACTTCTTACGGGTGAGCCTTGCTGTTTGCGGGTGGTTTCTAACTTCGCCGGGCTTTGGTGCGTATGCCGTAGGCAGTTTGCTCCCATAACCACACCCCTGAAACCCATGCTGAAGTATATCCCTGCTACCGACCGTCATCATGCCGCGCCCGTGAGCTGGCTGAGCAGCTACTTCCTGTTCTCCTTCGCCGACTACTACGACCCCAACAATATGCACTTCGGGCCGCTGCGGGTGTTCAACGACGACAGCATCGCACCCAACTCGGGTTTTCCGCAGCACCCGCACTCCGAAATGGAAATCGTGACCATCGTGCTGGACGGGGAGGTAACGCACGAGGACACGATGGGCAACAAAACCACCATTCCGAAAGGCGAGGTGCAGCGCATGACGGCCGGTACCGGCCTGGCGCACTCCGAGTTCAACCGCTCGGATAAGCCCCTGCACATCTACCAGCTGTGGTTTTTGCCTAACCAGAAAGGTCTGGCGCCCAGCTACGAGCAAAAGGACCTGGACCTGCTGGACAGCAAAAACGAGCTGATGCCCATCGTGTCGGGCCAGAAAGTGCTGGAAGACGTGGTGTACATGAATTCCAACTCCACCATCTACTGGGCCAATCTGAAGGAGGACAAGGAAATAGAGTTCAAGACCTTCCCGATTCGCAACACCTTTATCTACGTCAAGGAAGGAACCATCTACGTGAACGGTACCGAGCTGGGCCCTAACGATCAGGCCCGCATGACCGACGAGCACGTGGTGCAGATCCGGGCCCAGAAGGATGCGCAATTTATCCTGATTGACTTGCCGGCCGCCGAAGCCAACTACTAGGCGCCGCCTCATATGCGTAACTAAAACGAGAAAGCCGGGCCCGCGCCCGGCTTTCTCGTTTGGGGGCACCAGGAGCTGCCCCAGGCAAGCACGCGGAAAATACGCGCCTGGGTAGTCCAGATGCGCCCTTGGAAAATGCGTAGTCCGCCGCTTTGTCCCGGCCGTCCGGGTAGGGCAGGGCAAAGCCTCGCACCACCCGCGAATACTACACGTGGCGGGCCGCCTTCAGCAGGCGGCTTATGCAGCAGGGAACGGCAATGGATGGGTTACAGTCCGCAGCACCTGACAGCCTATTCTTTCTTTCCAGTAGCACGCTTAGAGTGCTGTTGAAGTGAATCGTTACCGAAACAGGGTGTTTGACAGCTTACTTCGCCGCACTATCTGCCGCGGGCTTAAACACGTGCCGGAAGGCCTTGAGCGCTGCCGGGTGGTAAATGGTGCCGTGCGTTTCGGTGGGCAGGGGCTCGTAATGCCAAGTGAGCGTGGGCTGGGCCGAAGCCTTCAGGATTTCGGCGAGCCGCTGCGTACCGGCCACAATTTCGGACTCGTTGCTCGACGCCAGATACAAGGTTTTGGCCGGGCCTTTATACGTTTGCAGCGTAGCCGCAGCCTGCTTCACCAGCTGCTCGTTGTTCCACCACAGGCTGGGGTCGAAGGCCAGGTAGTGGTCGAACAGGGTGGGCTCCAGCAGCAGGGTTTCCACCACGAACAGGCCCGCCAGGGATTCGCCCACAATGGCGGTTTCGTTGGTGGTGCGGTAGCGCTGCTGGATTTGCGGCATCAGCTCCTGGCGGATAAACTGACGGAAAGCGGCCGAGCCACCTACTTTGGGCGCAATCTTCTTGTCTTTCTCGTTGGTGGTGGGGCCGGTCAGGTCGCGGCGGCGCTGGGTGTTTTCGATGCCCACCAGGATGAAGGGCCGCATGGTGTTGTTGCCCACCGAAACCTGCACCAGGCCGGCCACGTGCAGAAAATCCTCGGCCAGGCCGCCGTCGGGCATATACAGCACCGGCAGCCGCAGCGTCTTCGAGTCGGCGTAGCCCGCCGGCAAATACACGTTGATGCGCCGCGTCTCGCCCAGGGCTTTGGACGCAAGGGTAAATGTATGGCCAATAGCCAGGGGAGTAGCTTTGCTTTGGGCAGTGGCTGGAGCAACAAAAGCGGTGACAAAAAGCAGGAGCAGAAGCCCTGGGCGAAGTAAGTGAGAACAGCTATTCATGGAATACGAGTGAAATCGGGAATGACAAAGCCCGGCGCTACCGGGCTTTGTTGCTTAACTGCTACAGCTGCGTTTGCCAAACGTCAAGACAATAGGCGGCTTCCTCATCAACCGCTGGCAGGCCGTCCCAAGCAATTTCTTCGGGGTGGTGGGCACTCAGAAACGATGCTAGAATAGTGCTGAGGTCAGGAACGAGCCGAACCTTACAGCCAAAAGGTAAGGCTGCTTGGGCGGCAACGAGACTAAACCGCAGCTGCGCCGCCAGCTCATCGTGCCAACAGTAAAACTGCATCGGGTAGCCGTTGCCCCGTTGCGTCCGCAGCTGCTCCCGCTTCGCGGCCACAATGCGCAGGATCAGCTGCCGCAGATCCTCAATGGTAAGCTGCTGGGCCTGGTTGGCAGTCAGAGACAACGAATGCTGGTTGTGTTGGGCCTCCTGGTGCAAATCAGCTATACCTGAACCCAGGAAGAGGGTCGTAAGGAAAAAGTCCCTTTCTACTTCCGCAACAAACACCAGTGCATCACTCATGGCAGATAATCAAAGAGTTACATCGTGTACTTGCGGCCCTTGTTCTGCTCTTTCAAGTAGGCCATCAGGGGCTGGAAGTAATCCACCATGGCGCGGGCCGAGAGGTCTTCGCCGGTTTTCTCCTTGAGCACGGCGCGCCAGTCTTTGCTGGCCCCCGGCCGCATGATGTCGGCCAGGAACGTGCCCACTTCCTTGCTGCCGTAGTAGTTGGTGGCGTGCGGGTCCTGCTTCAGGATTTTCTTGGCAATATGGTCGTGGAGCTGGAACAGGATGACGTAGCTCAGGGCGTAGTCGTAGTACTGGGCCGGGTCGTCGTTGATGTGGGTTTTGGTGGCCGGGTCCAGGTACTGCTCCCCGCGGGTAGCGGGCGGCACGATGCCCTGGTACTTTTTCACCAGCTCCCACCACTTGGCGTTGAGCTGGTCAGCGGGCAGGTTGTCGGCGTAGAAGCTGTTTTCCCACTCGCTCATCACCCCGGAGGAGAAAGGAATGAAGGTCACGTAGTTCAGGGCTTCCTTCAGCAGCGTCTGGGTCTGGTCGGTCTTGGCTTTAGCATCCTGCAAACCTAGGCCCACCAGGAAAGGCTTCTGAGTGGCGGCCAACCCCATCAGACTGCCCATGGCCTCGTGGTAGGCGCGGTTGGCGCCGCCCCGCAGCAGCATCGGCACCTCGGGGTTAGTGTAGGTGAGGTAGTAGTAGATATGGCCCAGCTCGTGGTGGGTGGTTTCGTACCACTCGGTATTGGGCTCCACGCTCATCAGGCTGCGCACGTCGTTGTTGAGGTCCATGTGCCAGGCCGAGGCGTGGTTGTTCTTCTTATAGGTGGCGGTTTTGGGCAGCGGGTAGAGGCTGCTTTTCTCCCAGAACACCGGCGGCAGCGCCTGGAAGCCCAGGCTCTGGTAAAACCGCTCGGCCTGCTTCACCTGCCACTCCGCGCCTTTCTTAGCCAGCGTCGCGTCCAGATTCACACCTTTCACGTCCACCATGGCACTCCAGTCCTGGCCCCAGCGGTTGGGCACCCAGGAGGCGGGCAGGTAGTCGGGCACCTGCTTCTGGCCGTACTTTTTGGCCAGTTCGTAGCGGGCGTAGGTGTGCAATTCGCGGTAGAGGGGCCGCAGCTCCTCGTTGATTTTGCGCACCAGCTGCATCATTTCCTCCCGGCTCATGCCGTAGTCGGAGGCCTGGTAGGTGAAGTAGTCGGGGTAGCCCAGGGCCTGCACGGTCTGGTTGCGCAGGCCGCGCAGGTTCAGCAGGCCGTTCTTAAGCGTAGGGCCGATGGCCTTGCTGGCTTCCCAGATGGCCTGGCGCTTTTTGGGGTCTTTTTCCTTGCGCAGCAGCTCGTCCAGGTCGTTGGTCGTCACCGACTTGCCTTGGTACTTGTAGTCGAAGCCGTAGAGCTTCTCGGTCTGCTGGGTTTCGGCCTTGATGCGGCGCTTCACCACCTCGGCAATGGTCTGGGGCGAGTTGGCGGCGTTGTACAGCGCCGTTTGCAGCTGCTTGATCTGGATTTCCGAGAGCTGGTCCTTGTGCTCCAGCAGCTGGCGCAGATCGGCAATGTTGCGGCTGCTGCCCGTGAAGGCGGCCATGGCCTCGTTGGCGCGGGCCGTAGCGGCCGAGTTGGTGGTGTCGCCGGCCACGATGCGCGTGTTGGAGCGCCATTCCGCCTCCGCCGACTGGGTGTAGAGCTTCTGATACTCGGCCGAGTAGTTCTGCAAAAACTCATCGGCCTGCCGGCCCCAGTCGACCGGGGCGGGTGGGGTAGCGGCCTGGGCGGGAGCAGCATCGGCCGCCGGCGTAGTTGCCGTGGTGGTTTTGGCCGTGGGCGCGCAGGCCCAGAGCGCCGAGCCCAGCGTAGCCAGAGCCAGACCGGAAATCAGTGGTTTTTTCATTGGAAGGAAAGTAGACCGGAAAGGGCAACGTGGTATTTCGCTGGCTAAAATAGCCACTTGCCGGCAAAATGGTCCCGAAGCCGGTCTTTGCCCAGAGTATTTGCTCTGCCTTGGCTCAGGAAGTACAAAGAGCCGTTGTCATTGCGAGGCACGAAGCAATCCGTCCTCTGCTGGTGATAACCGCCCTTTTACCAGAAAGCCCTTTATCGGTGGTTCGATAAAGGGCTTTCCACTTTAAGGCGTTCTGCACATTTCAGAGGACGGATTGCTTCGGCTTGCGCCTCGCAATGACAAGTGGGCTCACCATGACTGGTGTTTTCCTGTCGTGATACGGAAAAACCTACGCCGCCTGGGTCGACTCGTGCTGCTGCATGTGGCACTCTTTGTACTTCTTGCCGCTGCCGCAGGGGCAGGGGTCGTTGCGGCCAAACTTGCGCTTGGAGCGCAGCGTCTTCAGCCACTCGCGCGGGTCGATGGCGAAGCGCAGGAAGCGTTTCTTCGGGTTCTGGCGCAGGGCCCGGCTCAGGAGCTGGTACAACTCAGGGTGGTTTTCCTGCAGCTTCTCGGGCTTCTCGAAGAAGTACTCCGTCACGACGGCGAAAAACTCGGCCTCGTTGGTACCCGCGTAGGAGTTGATTTCCGACTTGCCGTCCCGGATAGCCTCAATCTCGCGCGCCATCACCTCGGCCCAGGGCTGCAGCAGCTCGGGCGGCAGGGCCAGCTTGGGCACGCCGTCAATTACCCCGTCGGCCTCGTCGAGCATGTGGGCAAACTCGTGAATGCCCACGTTCTGCTTATCGAGCCCGTCCTTGAAGCCCTGCTCGAGCGAGGCTTTCGACAGGTGCATATAGTGCTGGTTCTGGAAGCCTCGCACCGAGCCCAGCAATTGTCCTTGCAGCGGGGCTACTTCCCGGTTCGGGTCGCGGGCTTCCTTCCAGGCGTCGGGCACGATGAGCACCTCGCCCAGGTTGCCGTACTCCCAGTCGCGGAAGCCGAAAATGGGAATGATGGCCGAGGCTGCAACGAGGATGCGCGTCACGTCATCCACCTCGGTTTGCAGGCCGGTAATGCGGGTCTGGGCCAGAAATACCTGCACTTCCCGCTCGAAGCGCTTCTTCTCATCCACCGTGAGCGAGAGGTAGAACGCCACGCGGGAGGCCAGAATCTGCCGCCACTTCTCGGGGAAATCTGCGGCCAGGGCGGCGGCCTTCACGCGGGCGTCGCGGGTGACGTAGCGGTAAAACAGGAAAATAATCCCGGCCAGCACGGCCAGGTACACAAGATAATTCATGGCCCGCTAAACGGGTAGCCCGGGTTTTAGTTCTGAATTAGGGCTTGGGGCCGCATTAGCGGTGAGCTCATCCGGATTGCGGCCCAACTGTTTGGTCTTTCTTAGGGTAGCGGGGCCGGGGCTTTCAACGTAACATCGGGATTCTTGCTCAGGCGGTAGCCCAGGCTCAGCCGCAGGGCGTGGTTGCTGCCGACAAAAATGCCGGAAAGGTCATCTTCCTTACTGGCGATGTACATCTGCCCATCAAAATTAACAGTTAGGCGCTGGTAGCGCCAGCCCAGGCCCACATTGGGAAAAAGAGTTGTGCTGGCAAAAATCAGGTCGTCTTTGGGCACACTGTAGTTGCGGCCGCTGGTGGTCGTAACGCTGGCACTCGATTCGAATACTGAATTGAGCTCATACCCGACCGTAAGCAGTAGTTGATGCTCGCGCGGGAGCTGCATAAAATAGCGCACTCCAATCCGGGCCGTGCCCATCGTGGCTCGGTAGTTAAACTCGGTGGTAGATTCTGCTTTGGTTACCGGGTCATACGCGTAGTGGGCTCCCTGGCTCTTGAACCGGCTCAGGGTTAGTTCGCCGTAGATGGCCGTTGTGCGGCTGGGCTGCAGCAAATCGGCGTAGAGCCCGGCGAACGGGTGGGTTTCGCAGTCGACGCACTTGCCAGCCAGCCTGGGGGAGCCGCTCTCGATGCGGTTGTAGCGCATGCCGGCCACCAGTCCGCCCTGCAGCGACAGGCGCCGCCGGGGCTTGGCCTGGGGCAGCCACTGACGGCCGGGCACTCGGGCTGCGCCACATTCCTTGTTGTACAGCTCCACGAGCTTCACCAGGCTCTTGGGGGTAAACAGCGTGGTCGGAACCGCCTCACTGGCCGCGGCGCACGTTCCGAAATACACCAGCAATTGACCTTTGTAATTGTTGGCGTCCATCATCACGTTTTTGGTCTTGGGCAGGTCCCGCAGGTATTTCCGCTCGCTCAGTTCCAGAGTTGGGCGTCCTTGCTGCACCAGAAAGTAGTGTTGGGCCCCGGGCTGGGCTACCCGCAACAACGACACGTCGCCTTCCAGCAGCACTTCCGCCAGTAGCGAATCAATCTGGGAACTAGGCTTGTAACTGTGACTCAGGCGCTCGATGCGGGTTTCGGCCTGGTAGTCGATGGGCAGCGCCTCGTAGCGGAAATAGCGGTCCCCGGTGAAGCTGACAACGCGTAGCTGGCGCGGCTGAAACACCTGACTGGGGCTGCTGGGCGAGAACCGGAAGCGGATGAACGTAGGCGGCTCGACCCAGAAGCCATTTTCAATTTCACCCCGCAGGGTGTCGCCCGTGCTGCGCACCAGGTAGCCCGGCTCAAAGGCCTGGGCCTGGGTGCCATAGGAAAGTAGCGCAAAACAGGCAGCCAGGAGTAAGCGTCGAATCATAAGCTAAGAAGCCAAGGGTACTATAATTGGGTTAAATGCTCCCGCAGCCGCTCGCGCAGCAAATCAATGAGCAGCGGGGCCAGAAACTGGAATTTGTCGGGAATGCGCAGGTTGATAATGGGCTTGCCGGCTAGGGCCTCGCCGAACTTGTCGCGCAGAATATCGGCGTGGCGGCGCTCCATCACGAAAATCACATCGGCCCAGCCGATATGGCCCGCGGCCACGCGCACCCGCGCGCCCGGCTCGGTGCCGGCCGAGCGGGCTTCGTAGTGCGGGTGCTCGTCGAAAAGCCGCTCGGCCGTGAGGCTACGCCAGCGGTTCTGGCTGCAGATAAACAGCAGCTGGCGGGCCTCAGCGGGCAAGGGATTCTCCTTACTCAACGACCGAAACGCGGATTTTACGGCCCTTAATCTTGGCGCCCGTCACGCGGTTGGCTACTTCCTGGGCCTGCTCGCGCGGTACGGCCACGTAGCTGTAGTGGTCGAACACTTCGATGTGGCCGACGGCGTCGCGCTCCAGGCCGCCGTGGGCTACGAAGGTACCCACCAGGTCGTGGGCACTGACTTTGTCGCGGCGGCCGGCCGATACGTGCAGGGTGGTGCTGGTGGGGCGGGGGGCCTTGGGCGCGGCAGGCGGCAGCTTGGGCGCGTGCATATCCGTCCACTGGATGGTTTCGGCCACGGGCCACTTCTGCACGTGCTTCTGCTCGTGGGGCGTGGCCAGAATGTGGGCTACACCCTCGGCGCCGGCGCGGGCCGTACGGCCGGCCCGGTGCTGGAAGGAGTCGGCCTTGTCGGGCGCGTCGTACTGAATTACCGTGTCGAGGGCCGTCACGTCGAGGCCGCGGGCCGCCACGTCGGTGGCTACTACCACCTGGCTGGAGCCGTTGCGCAGCTTCATCAGGGCTTTGTCGCGCTCGGGCTGGGGCATTTTGCCGTGCAGCACCTCGGCCGCTACGCCGCGGCCCTGCAGGAAGCGGGCCAGCTCGGAGCACTTTTCGCGGGTGTTACAGAAAATCAGGGCGCGGCCGGTTTCGGGCAGGTGCAGCAGGTGCAGCAGGGCGGCGGGCTTTTTCTCACTGGGGCCTACTTGGCCGCGTAGGGTGAGGTTTTCGGGCAGTGAGCCTTCATCTTCGCCGGCATTCACCACGCGCGGGCGGGTCAGGTTCTTGCGGATCAGGTCCAGTACCTTGTCCGACATCGTAGCCGAGAACAGCAGCGTCTGGCGGCGGCGCGGCAGGCGCTTGATGATTTCCACGAGCTCATCCTGGAAGCCCAGCTCCAGCAGCTTGTCGGCCTCATCCAGAATCAGCACTTTGAGCTGGTTGGGAATGATGGTGCGGCGCTCGAAGTGGTCGAGCAGGCGGCCGGGGGTGGCTACCACAATGTGGGGGGCCTGCTTCAGGGCCACGGTTTCGTCGCGGAAGGCGTGGCCGCCGTAGAAAGCCGCCACGCGCAGGTTCGCAGTGTATTTACCAAGCTTTTTCAGCGCGTCGCGCACCTGCAGGGCCAGTTCCCGGGCGGGCACCAGCACAATGATCTGCACCGCGTCGAGCTTCAGATCCACCTGGTGCAGGATGGAAAGGCCGTAGGCAGCCGTTTTGCCCGAGCCGGTGGGCGCCTGCCCTACCACGTCCTGCCCGGCCAGCGCCATCGGAATAACTTGCTCCTGAACGGGGGTAGGGACGGTGAAATTCAGCTCTTCCAGGGCTTGTATCAGGGTAGGCGCGAGGCCAAGGTCGGCAAAAGAGGGCATGCGAAACGATATAGTACCCTGCAAAGGTACGGCGGATTTCGGCGGGAGTGGTAATAGACCATCGGCCGGGTGCCCGCAAAGGCATGGGGCCGGGCGCTGGGTGCGGGCCGGGGTGAGAGGCGTTAGAAAAGAGTTGTTGTTTATTTATAAATATTTGAAAATAAACAATAAAATCAAAAAGCAATTTGTTGTTTATTATTAGCGAGCATAAAAATAAACAACAAATTGATCGGGGTAACAGTACCACGGCGGCTGGCGCTGCCGGGGTAGGCAGGTACGCAGCGAGCCGGAACCCCGGGGCAGTTGTTCCGCGAAAAGGGTCGGCTTAAAGCGGGTTGCGGCATTGCCAGCCCAGGTCATGTGGTGGCCACTAGCTGCCCGCGCAGCCACCGTCGCACGGGCTCATCGTAGAGTTTGAGGCTGGCGTAGGCCAAGACTACTGCCGCGCCAAAGGTGAGCAGGGCCACGGGCAGGGCCTGCTGCCAACTCGGCTTGGTGGCACTGACCCAGGCCGTGTAGGTGTAGATAAGCGGGTAGTGGGTGATGTAGATGGGGTAGGAGATGTCGCCGAAGAACTGGCAGAGGCGGGTGGGGCCGGCCCCGGTGATGTGCCCACTAGCACCCAGCCAGACCACCAGAGGAAACAGGATGACGATGCTGAGCGAATCGTAGAGGCCGTTCAGCCACAGATCATTGGCCCCGCCCACCCGGGGGAAGGCCAGCACCAGAATCAGCAGCAGGCTGCACCACAAAAAGGCGTGCTTCACGCGGCCCAGCGTGGCGACCCGGCACAGCAGCAGCCCGGCAAAAAACGGGTATAGCATCCGGGTAAAGCCCACGCGCAGCTGGGTAGGGTTCAGGGACCAGCCCCCGACCACGTCGCCGGCGGGGCTGCTGACGGCGAAGTGAATCAGGGCCGCGCCGGCCAGCACCACCAGTGCGGTGAGGGCAGGGCGGGAGAATTTGCGCACGCCCAGCGCGTACAGCAGGTTGGCCAGGTACTCGTAGAACAACGACCAGCCGGGCCCGTTGAGCGGGTGCATCTCGTGCCAGCCCCGAACGTCCATCGACAGGGGCACTGGCAGCAGGGTGCAGCCGATGGCCAGCACCAGCAGCAGCTTCCACCCCGGCACCTGCCCGATGCCCGGAAACACGGGAGAATCCTGGAAGTAGAATAGGGCGGCCCCGATAAGCATACCCAGCACCACCAGAGGTTGGAGGCGGATAAGGCGGATGCGAAAAAAGTCCCGCAGCGTCATACTGCTCCACCGGTCATCGTAGGCATAGCCAATGACGAAGCCCGAGAGCAGAAAGAAAAAGTCGACGGCCAGGTAGCCGTGGTTGATAACCTGGTCGAGGTGGCTGGTGGCGTGGGCCTCGCACAGGTGGAAAGCCACGACCATCAGCGCGGCTACGCCCCGCAGCCCGTCCAGAATAGCATAGTGCGGCTTGGTGCTTGGGGTAGTAGGGGTTGCAGGCGAGCGTAACTGAGTTTCCATAGGCATTCACGGGAATACATATTCTGCTGGGCACCGGGCAGAAGGCGCCGGCCCGGACTAAACTTAGCAACTCTCTTTATCTATATACTACAGCTTAGATAAATACTGGCCCCGCCTCCCGGCCGCAACGGCCCCCCGGCGGTTACCAGCTGCCGGAGGCCCCGCGCTTTTTCTCCTCGGGCAAATCGACCAGGCGGTAGCGCACGGCGTTTTTCTTGGGCCGGATATCCATGCCCACGTAGTGCGCATACACCTTGGTGAAGCAGGCGCCGAAGTAGAAGATCATGGCCGAGTAGAACACGAACAGCAGCACCAGCACAATGCTGGACGCCTGCCCGTAAATCGGGCCCAGGTTGCGCGGTACCAGCAGGTGGCCCAGGGCAAACTCCCCCAGGTCGATGAGCACGGCCGTCAGGATGGCGCCGCGCAGCACGGCTTTCCAGGGTACGTGGGCATAGCTCAGGTTACGAAACGTGACGCCAAACCAGACGGCCAGAATCAGCAGCGAGACGGCCTGGCTGAGGCCCTGAATCAGGTAGTAGCCGAAGTTGGGGTCGAAGTCGCGGATGTAGTCGGCAAAGACGGCCAGCAGCGCGTCGCTCAGAAACGCCGCCAATGATAACAGGGCCGTGGTCAGGAGCAGGCCCAGGGAGCGGCTGCGTTCCTTGAGCATCTTGCTGAAGCGGCCCGTGGCGCGGTTGGAGCGCACCTGCCAGAGCTGGTTGAGCGAGTTCTGGATGACCACAAACAGGGTGGTGGCAATAAAGAGCAGAAATCCGAAGCCCAGCCAGGTCAGCAGGCGGCTGCGCTCAATGTTGCTCACGTTCAGCAGAATTTGCTCCACCAGCTCGGCCGCCGACGTGCCCAGAATGGCCGACAGCTTGCGGAGCAGGAGTTGTTTGATGCCGGAGGTTGAATACACCGAGCCCAGCAGCTGAATCAGGATAATCAGGATGGGCGGCAGGGCAAACGTGGTGAAGAAAGCCGTGGCGGCCCCCAGCCGGAGCGGGTCGTTCAGGGCAAACTCCTTGGCGGCGCGGCGCAGCAGCAGGAAGAAATCTGTCCAGACTTTTCGCCGGGGCTGCCCCGGCTGGCGTACATTTGTCATCGGTTTCGCGTACGAAGTTCAGCGCAAAGCCGTTTGGTGCGAAGAGCGAAGGTAAGGTGCCGGCGTCGTACTGCCCAGACTCTTTCTACTCCGCCTTGTCCGTGTCGTTTTCTGCCCCGCCTGCGCTGCCTTCCGCGCCGCCCCAACGCCCCAGCTGGTGGCGCCGCGTGCTGGAACCCCTGCGCAACATTCTGCGCCAGGGCCTCACGCCGCCCCAGCTGGCCCTCACCGTCGCCCTGGGCGTGCCCCTGGGGCTGGTGCCCATTCTGGGTATTACCACCGTGCTGGCCACATTTGCCGCCGTGCGCCTGCGCCTGAACGTGGCGGCCCTGCTCATTATCAGCCACCTGATGAGCCCCTTACAGCTGCTGGTGCTTATTCCGCTGCTGCGCTGGGGAGCTCGTCTGCTCGGCAACGGCCAGGGCCCCGAGCTGACGATGGGCCAGCTGCGCACCCTGTTTTCCCACGATTGGTCCAGTGCCCTGAGCCTGCTGTGGCGGGCCGGGGCCGGGGCCGTGCTGCTTTGGGGCGCCCTATCGATACCCCTGGGGTTGCTGCTGTATTTCGGGCTGAAGCCGGTGTTCCGGCGCCTGCTGGCCCGGCAGGCCGCTACGCCCGCCTAGCCCGGTGTGCACCCACAAAAAAAGCCCCGGCCATAGCGGCCGGGGCTTTTTTTAAGGAAGAAAAGTCTGCCTACGCCTCGGCCCGCTTGTAGACGGGTTCGGCCTGCAGGAAGTACTGGTTCAGCGGCTCGGCCGAGGTCTTGTCCAGCACCATCACGTCGACCAGGTCGTTTTCCTGGATGTTGCCCTGCATCACGGGGCCCATTTCTTCGAGGAAAGCCGGGTCGTTGTCGTCGGTGTAGAAGGCCAGCAGCAGGCGCGAGGGGGTGGCGTTGTCCTGGAAGTGCACCACGGCTACGTGGGCCGTTTCTACCTGGGGCTTGCTGAGGGCAAATTCCCGCAGGGCCGCCACGATTTTGCTGTGTTCCTCGGTAGGCGCGCCCAGCATCACCTGCACGTTGCCGGCCGGGGCCTGGGCCAGGTCGCTGTTCAGCAGTTCGGCAATTTCGTTGGCGGGCAGCATTTTACCAACGGTCGAGAAGGGGTTCAGGGCGCAGTCGGCGCCTTGCACCATCTGGAAGAAGTCGAGGCCGCGCAGGCGCATGAAGGGGAGCGTGTCTTCGGTGCCTTCAGCTTCAAAGATTCGTTCCTTGGAGGTAAAAACCGGGATTTTACCGTCGTTCAGCACCTGCAGCTGGATTTCCATGCCTTCCACCGGCGCTATTTCGCCCATGGGCTGGCCTTCCTTCGGAATGGTTACTACAAAGACTTCCTCGTTGAGCAGAGCCTGGTAGAAGCCGGGGCGGAACTCGGGCATGGTCGCGGCGTTGAACAGCAGCTGCTCCAGCACGTTGTTGGGCTCGAAGTGGGGCATGCTGGGCAGCTCCGGAATCGGGAGCTGGGGCGCGGGCATGGCCGGAATCGGCGTGGGCGCGGCGGGAGTAGGCGAAGTATAGCTGGCGCCTTTGTAGCGCGGCCCGGCGGGAGCCGGCGCGTCAGCGGCGGCTCCGGGAGTGGCCGGTGCCGGTGAGGGAGCCGGCGTCTGCGGTGCCGCCGGTTTGTTGGATTTCAGAAAGTCGAAGAGACCCATAGGACGAAGTAGATTGGATATGCAAGCTAGTGAGGTTTGCGGAAGAATGCCGCCAAAAATGCTCCTTGCTATGACTTTTGTGGTAGCAATTTGGTTCCCAACGGGTTCCTGCGCCGGCTACTGCCCGTCGCTGGCCCCGCAGGCCCGCAGCTGCTCGGTCACTTCCCGGATGGTGAATATCTCGCCCTGGTTGCCCCAGGAAGTTTGCACAAAGTTCAGGATGTTGGTAATCTGCGAGTCGGTCAGGTGCGAGTCGGCCGCGGGCATCACCTGGTTGTAGTCCACCCCGTTCACAATGAGGGGCCCTTGCAGGCCTTTGCGCACCAGGCAGGCCAGCCCGTTGCGGTTCTTGGTCAGGTAATCGGCGCCGGCCAGGGGCGGAATCAGGCGCTTGAGGCCTTCGCCCTGGGCGCCGTGACAGTTCGAGCAGTGGCTGGCGTAGAGCGTGGCGCCCTCGTTCTGCCGGTTGGAAAAGCAGCTTCCCACGCTGACTGCCACGCCCAGCAACGCCAGGCCGCGCAGATACCATACGGGCTGCTTCAGCGGCTTCATTGGGCTTTTTTCTGTTTGGCGGCCTCCTCCTGCAACAGAATCGGCAGTTCCTTGATCAGGCGGTCCACTTCCTCCTTCACCATTCCGTCGTACACGCCGCGGATGTGACGGTCGGAGTCAATCAGGGCAAAGGTACCGCTGTGGGCGTAGCCGCCGGGCACGCCGCTGTCCTTCTGGGCGGCCGTCATGTAGCGGCTGGCCAGGCTGAAAATCGTGTCGTGGGGGGCGGTAGCGAAGTGCCAGCGGCTGGCGTCCTGAATGCCCAGGCGCTGGGCGTAGTCGCGCAGCACCGGAATTGAGTCGTGGGCCGGGTCGATGGTGTGCGACAGAAACGACACCTGCGGGTTGCCCTTGAACTGCTCATACACGCGCAGCAGCTCGCTTTGCATCTTGGGGCAGATGCTGGGGCAGGTGGCGAAGAAGAAATCGGCCACGTAGACCTTGCCGGCAAAGGTCTGGTTGGTAATGGTCTGCCCGTCCTGGTTGGTTAGCGTGAAGCTGGGAATGGCGGCGAAGATGGTATCGGCCGGGCCGCCGTCGGCGCGGGGCCGCACGTCCCGCTCCCCGATAAAGGGCAGGGTCTGGGCCGTATCGGGTTTGTCGGAGCAGGATGAAAAGGCCAGGGCGCCGGCCACCGTCAGCAAGGCAACGGACAGGGCATGGCGAAACGAGGAAGAAATCATTGAGCGGGAGTGTTAGAAGAGGGAGCAGCCTGCTGTAAAACCAGCTTGGCCGAGTCAAGGTTCTGGCGCATCAGCCGGCCCACCGAATCTATTTTCAGCTGCTGGGCGGCAAAGTAGGCCAGCTGGGTCGGGGTGGCTACCGAGTCGGCCGGCTTGCGGTACTGGTGCATCCAGCCCATCATGGCTGCGTCGGCCGTGAGCAGGTTGCGGCGCTGCCGGCCGGCCAGGGCCGTATCGGGCAGGGCGGCTTTTTGCAGCTTCTGGCGCAGGTCGTACAGCTCGCCCATCCGGGCCATGAGCGTGTCGTGGCTGGCCAGCACGGCCTGTTCGGCGGCGGCAACTTGCTGCTGCTCATCGGGGCCGGGGCTGCAGGCGGCCAGCAGGGCTACCGACGCGGCGGCCAGCAGCAGAGAAGGACGGAAAGTAAACACGCGGCAAAGGTAAGCCACGCGGCCCGCACTAGCATGGTGGAGTGGGGGCCTCAGCGCAGCGGGGCCGTCGTCAGCGGCGTCACGGGTGTTTCACTCGGCACCCGCCCCTGGAAGTGGGGCATCGACACGTTGGGCAGGCGCGGCAGCACGTAGCGGGCAAAGTAGTCGGCCTCGCCCAGCAGGGGGTAGCCCGAGAAGATAAAGGCCCGGAACCCCATGTCCATGTAGCGGTTGAGCTTCTCCACAATCTGGTCGGGGTTGCCGACTAACGCCCCGCCGGCCCCGGAGCGGGCCTTGCCGATGTCGGTCCAGAGCAGGGGCTCTACGAAGCCTTCCATGTCGGCGTGCTCGCGCAGCTGGTTTTGGCGGTGCACGCCCAACGACCACGAATCCTGGGCCCGGCCCTTGATTTCGGCCCCTTTCACGGGGTCAAACTTGGACATGAGCTTTTGGGCGTAGGCCCGGGCTTCGTCCTCGGTTTCGCGCACGATGACGTGGATGCGCAGGCCGAAGTCAATCTGCCGGCCGTGGGCGGCGGCGCGGGCGCTGAGGTCCTGCATCGTGTCGTAAAGCATTTCCTCGGTTTCGGGCCACATCAAAAACATGTCGCAGTACTGGGCGCACACGGCCCGGGCGCCTTCCGAAGTGCCGCCGAAATAGAGTAGCGGCCCGCCGTTCTGTTGGTAGGGCTTGGCCGGGTCGGCGGGCATATCGAACTGGTACAATTCGCCCTTGTGCACGATGCGCTCCTGGGTCCAGGCCTGGCGCAGGATTTCGATGGTTTCGGCGCAGCGCTGGTAGCGCAGCTCGGGCACCTCACGCAGGCCGGGCAGGTCGGAGTTGATGATATTGATGGTCAGCCGGCCCTCCAGCATGTGGTCGAGCGAGGCCAGGGCCCGGGCCAGCATGGGCGGATGGATTTCCCCGGTCCGGATGGCGGTGAGCAGGTTGATGCGCGAGGTCTGGGGCGCAATGCCGGCGGCAAAGGTCATCACATCCTGGCCCACGGTGTAGGACGTGGGCAGCAGGATGTTGGAGTAGCCCAGCTCCTCGGACCGGAGCACAATGTCGCGGCAGTGGGCCCAGGAACTGCGGTAAGCCCCGTCGAGCACGCTTAGATACTGGGTGTCGCCGCCGCAGAGGTCGTCAAACCAGGATATTTCGGCCACCCGCTGCGGGGTGCGGATGGCAACGGGGGAAATGGGAGTGGAAAGCATCGGCAGAAATCAGGACCGGCAACACCGGATAAGAACGGAGGAAGAGTTAACCGAAAAGGGAACCAAGCTACAACCGACCAGGGGAGCTGGCACGGCGCCGGTTGGAAAGAAAGTACAGCACCAGCCCGACTACGGCCACGCTAGTCACGTCGCGGGCCTCATTGGCCGCACTGTTCGAGAGCAGCCACAGGCACAAGGCCACGCACAGCACGGCTACCACCGGGCCGCCCAGCACGCGAAACGGGGCGGGCCACGCGGGGTGGCGCCGCCGCAGCACCGGCAGAGCGGCGCAGGTCAGGGCAAAGTAGGCCAGGCGGATAATGGTGCTCAGGGTCAGGGCGTAGATGAAGGTGCCGGAAATGGCCAGTACGAGCTTCAGCCCCGCCGACACCAGAATGGCTACGTAAGGTGTGCGAAACCGCGGGTGCGTGGCCCCAAAAAACGCCGGAATCTGTCCCTGCTCGGCCAGGGCAAACAGTAGGCGCGGACCGGTGAGCATTAGGGCATTGAGCGTGCCCAGGGCCGTAAGCATGGCCGCCGCGGCCACGAAGGCCGCCCCAAGCGGGCCCAGAAACTGCTGGGTGGCGCTGGCCAGGGGCCGCTCGGCTGAGGCCAGGTTGGGCAGGGTGCCGATGCAGACCACTTGTACCAGCAGAAACAGCACGGCCACGGTGGCAATGGCCGTGAACAGGGCAAAGGGCACGTTGCGCTGGGGCTGCTGGATTTCCCCGGCCGGAATAGCAGCCACGTCGAAGCCCGAAAAGGTGAAAATCAGCAGCAGCACGGCGCTGGAAAAGCCCGAATAAGTGGGCGCCACGGCAAAGGAAAACGCCTGCCAGTCCACGAAAAACAAGCCGACCACCGTGAACAGAATCAGCAGCAATACCTTGCTGACGGTAAACACGTTGTTGGCCACCGCCGCCCGCCGCACGCCCACCAGGTTGAGCAGCGTCAGGGCCGTAATCAACGCCGCCATCAGCAAGCCGCGGCCCAACCCCGCGCCCACGCCCGGCCAGAAGTAGGCCGCGTAGTCCACGAACAGGTTGCAGAGCGCCGCGAAGCTCGCCAGGCGCGACACCCACAACAGCCAGCCGACCTCAAAGCCGACCAGGGGCCCGAAGGCTTCCCGAGCGTAGAGGTAGGGCCCGCCGGCCCCGTTGAAGCGGCTGCTGACTTCGGCAAAGCAGAGAATAATCAGGGCGACAATAGCGGCGGCAGCTACGTAGGCCACCAGGCTGTAGTCCCCGACCAGGGCATAAATCTTGGCCGGCAAACCCAGAATGCCGGCCCCGATGGTGATGTTGACGATAAGGGCCACGAAGTCCCAGCGGCGGATACCGCGCACCAGATCAAGCCGCGGCGCGGCGACGGGAGCAGAAGTCATGCAGAAGCGAAAAGCGGAAGGAAACGGGCGGCCCACGGGCTACCACTACGCGGTATTCAGGCAGTTGCGGGGCAACAACAACAGCGGCGGGTTTCAGTCAGCTTGACGGGGTGCATGCGGGCAAAAAGAGGGCAAAGAAACCGAAGTTAGCTGCCAATTTTACGGGTGGTCTAACCGCAGCCAGAGGCGGCAAATATAGGCAGGGAAGCGAGGAACGCAAGGTTTTCGGTCCGCACCAAGCAGGAGGGAAGTTTCAGTAATCTACCCGGGTGAAAAATAATATTTGCGTTTCTGAATTTCGCGTCTTTACCTTTGGAGTATCAATTCTTGAGTTCATCAAAGGATTGTTTTTATACAGAGGCGTGGAGAGACAGGCTCTATGAAACGCCGGCAACCCCCGGACCATCCGGAACGGTGCCAAGTCCTGACCATATAAAAACAACAACGCCGTGAAAGCCTTTACCAGCTCCCTCGCCTTCGTGACCCCCCGCGCTGCCCTGTCAACGGGCTGTTGTGGCATGCGGTGTTGCGCGGTCTGTATGCCCGCGCCGGGCTTGAGCTGCTAAGGATCAGGTACTTCCTCGTTTTCCTTCTTGTTTGCTCGCGTAGTCGGCTGACCTAGCACGTTGGCTGGCTGCACCCTCGCTTGGGCTGCATTTGCGCCCTGCGGGCCCGGCTACAGCCGTTCCGGACGGTTTAGAGCCCGGGCCACCCAGATTCATATTTCTGGCCACTCCATTCTGCCTTCTCATAATTCTATTTCAGCGGCTTTAGTTGGCTGAAACAGTCCGACTGTGCACGAGTCGGGCGCAGGGAGAGAAGCAACCAGTTTTTCGACATTTTTCTACTCGTTCGGCTTCGCAGGCAGCGTTGCGCTGGGCAGACTTCGGCCTTTATAGTCGTTGGGTTTAGCTGCGCAAAGTGCTGTAAGCCTGATGAAAACGAATCCGGGTTGTCGAAAACGGGACGGATTGGCCGGGAGCAGTATGCTCCATCAAACCGCCATTCATTCCTATGAAATCCTTTACTTTTCTGGCGGTGCCAGCCGCCCTCGTGTGCCTGGCCAGCCCTGGCTTTGCCCAATCGGCCGACGCGCAAACCGTTACCGGTACCATTACCGACGCCACCGACCGCAGCCCCTTACCCGGCGTCACGGTCGTGGTGAAAGGCACCACCGTCGGGGCCTCCACCGACCCCAGTGGGCAGTTCACCCTGAGCTTGCCAGCGGGCAGCAGTACGTTGGTCATCAGCGCGGTGGGCTACGAAACCCAGACCGTGAGTGCCGCCGGTGGCACGGTGCGCGTTGCTTTGAAAGCCGACGTCAAGCAGCTGTCCGAGGTAGTGGTGACGGGCTACAGCGAGCAGAACCGCAAGACGCTGACCAGCGCCATTAGCTCGGTGCGGGGCGACGCGCTGAAGGACATTCCCGCCGCCAGCCCCGACCAACTGTTGCAGGGCAAGGCGCCGGGCGTGCAGGTATCGGCCAATTCGGGCGTGCCGGGCGGCGGCATCTTTATCCGTATCCGGGGCAGCAACTCGGTGAATGCCAGCAACGACCCGCTCTACGTGGTCGACGGCGTGTTTATCAACAACACCAACCTGATTGCCACGGGCCTGGGCAACCAGGTGTCGTCGAACCCGCTGGCCGATATTAATCCGCAGGATATTGAGAGCATCGAAATTCTGAAGGACGCCAACGCCACGGCCATTTACGGCTCCCGTGGGGCCAACGGCGTGGTGCTGATTCAGACCAAGCGCGGCAAAGCCGGCGACAAAACCCGCATTACCTTCAACACCTACCACGGCTGGTCGAAAGCCGCCAAGCAGTACGATTTGGTAACCGGCCCCGAGCTGGCGGCGCTGGAAAATGAGCGGTTCCTGAACGACGGCGGCAACCCGGCACAATTGCCCTACCGCCCGGTGGCCGCGGGCGGGCGGGGCTTGCCCGAGGAGCAGCCCACCTTCGACCGGCTCTCCGACGTGTTTCGCACAGCCCAGACTCAGAGCTACGAATTATCAGCGGCCGGGGGCTCGGACAAAACCCAGTTCTACATCGGGGCGGGGTATTTCCAGCAGGAATCCATTGCGCGGCCCAGCGCCTTCGACCGGTTTTCGCTGCGGGTGAACCTGGATAACTCGGTGACTGACAAGCTGCGCATCGGCACCAGTACGGCCCTGGCCCGCACCCACCGCAACGTGAGCAGCAACGACAACAACCCGGTGGGCGTCATCAACTCGGCCCTGTTTCCGCGCACCAATCTGCCGGTGTATAACCCCGACGGCTCCTACGCCAAGTACGGCTCCTTCGACAACCACCAGGCCCTGATTGACAACCTGAACAACGACGCGGTGGGCACCCGCATTATTTCCAACGTCTACGGCGAGTACCGCTTCCTGAAGAATCTGACGTTGCGCAGCAGTTGGAGCATCGACTTCAACGACATGTACGAAAACAACTTCAACAACACCCTGATTCTGGCCGGCCAGCCCCGGGGCACGGCCTCCTCCTTCCTGTCGCGCGACATTACCTTGCTCAACGAGCAGACGCTGAACTATAACGTCGAGCTGGGCGAAAACCACTCTCTGCAGGCCCTGGTGGGCAATACCCTGCAGCGCAATACCTTTCAGCGCACCAGCCTGGCCGGGCAGCAGTTTCCCGGCAACGACCTGACCACCATTGCCTCGGCGGCTACCCAAACGGGCTCTTCGTCCCGCTCCCAGGCCGGACTGGTGTCGTTTTTTGGCAAGGCCACCTACTCCTACAAGAGCCGCTACACCGCCGACGTGAGCGTACGGGCCGACGCTTCTTCCCGCTTCGGGCGTGACAACCGCTGGGGCTATTTCCCGGCCGTGGGGTTAGGCTGGCGGTTGGGCGAGGAAGCCTTCATTCAGAGCCTGAATATTTTCCAGGAGCTCAAGCTGCGGGCCAGCGTAGGCAAAACTGGCAATCAGGCCGGCATCAGCGACTTTGCCGCCCTGGGCCTCGTGCAGGGTGGGGCCAACTACCTCGACTTGCCCGGCACGGCCCCGTTGCAGCTGGCTAATCCCAACCTGAGCTGGGAAAGCACCCGGCAATGGAACGTGGGCCTGGATGCCGCCGTGCTCAACAACCGGGTGCTGCTGGAGCTGAACTACTACGACAAGTACACCTCGGGCCTGCTGCTGAACGTACCGGTGCCGCGCAAAACCGGCTTTGCCTCGGTGGTCGAAAACTACGGAGCCGTCAGCAACAAGGGCTTCGAGGCCCAGGCGACGGTGAACTGGCTGGCGAAAGGCGCCTTGCAATGGAGCACCACGGTAAATGTGTCCCGCAACGTAAACCGCATCGAGAAGCTGGCCGCGCCCATTACCACCGGCTCCCGCGACATTTTCCGCCTCGAAGAAGGCGCGCCGCTTTATTCGTTCTGGCTTTACCACCAGACTGGCGTGGACCCCGAAAGCGGCGACGCCCGGTACGAGGACGTGAATGGGGACGGGCTGCTCTCGGTAGCCGACCGGCAGCTGGTGGGCAATGCCTGGCCCAACTACTTCGGCGGGCTGACCAACTCGGTGACTTATAAAGGAGTGGATTTTGGCTTTTCACTCAACTTCGAGCAGGGCGCCAAAATCATGAACATGAACCGCTTCTTCCTCGTGCACGGTGGTACCCAGAGCAATATTGGCTACCTGCGCGAGCAGCTCGACCGGTGGCAAAAGCCCGGCGACCAGACCGACATTCCGCGCCTGACGACCAACGCGGCCAGCAACAACTACGGCGGGGTGGTGCAAAACCTCAGTGACCGATACCTCGAAGACGGCTCCTTCCTGCGTTTGCGCACCCTCACGCTGGGCTACACCATCCCGAAGGAAACCCTGGCCAAGGCCCGCCTGAACTCGGTGCGCGTGTATGTGCAGGCCGCTAACCTGTTCACCCTCACGCCTTATTCCGGCCTCGACCCCGAGGTCAATTCCCAGAGCGGGGTGAGCAACACCAAAAACTTCGACTGGGCCACCGTGCCCCAGCCCCGCACCTTCCAGGTGGGCGTTACAGTCGGACTCTAAAACGGACAACCCACGATGAAATCCACGATACACCACCTGTTTTTCGCGGCCCTGCTCGGCGCTACTACGCTCAGCATCACGGCCTGCAATGACCTTTTGGAGCCCACGCCGGTGCAGCAGCTCGCCGACGACAAAGCCATAACCGACGCCGGCAGTGCCCGCTCGGCTACCATCGGCGTGTATGACCGGGTGCAGGCCTACTACCAGCTCAACTGGCCCGTGCTGGGCTTTCTGCCCGGCGACAATGTGCGCTTCAACGGCACGCTCAACCAGTTTCTGCAGATTGACCAAAACCAGCTTAGCGCCGACAACGTGCTGATTACCGAGGCCTGGACCCAGATGTACCAGGCCGTGAATGGGGCCAACAACGTGCTGGCTGCCCTGCCCGCCATTAACGACCCGCTGCTGCCGGCGGCTGAGAAAAACCAGCTGCTCGGTGAGGCTCACTTCCTGCGGGCCCTGGTCTACTTCGACCTGGGCCGGGGCTGGGGCGGCGTGCCGCTGGTGCTCACCCCGACGCGCACCAAGGAAAACGGCAGTGGCCAGCGCCGCAGCTCCCTGGCCCAGACCTACGACCAGGTGCTCTCCGACCTGACTCAGGCCGAAAGCTTACTGCCCGAAACCGCTACCCGCAACCGCGCCGTGAAAGCCGCGGCCCGGGCTCTGCGGGCCCGCCTGCACCTCTACCGCCAGCAGTGGAGCGAGGCCGAAGCCTACGCTACCCAGGTTATCGGCAGCAGCAACTACCGCCTCGTGACGCCCTACCGCGCCATTTCCACGGCTCCGTTCCTCAGTCAGGAATCAGTGTTTGAGCTGAGCTTCAGTAACTCCGACGCCAACAGCATGTGGAACAACTGGTTTCCCAGTGCCCTGGGCGGGCAGTTCAACTTCCAGCCCGTGCCGGCCGCCATTACCCTGCTCAATGACCCCGCCACGGGCGGCAGCCGCTCGGCATTGCTGGCCTCCACGACCATTAACGGCAGCAGCGTAACCTACGGCAACCTCTACAGCCGCTCGGCCCAGCGCGACGACCCGAGCTACGTACTGCGTCTGGCCGAGCAGTACCTCATCCGGGCCGAAGCCCGCGCCAGGCAAAGCAAGCTGACCGATGCCCTGGCCGACCTGAACGCCGTGCGGGTCCGCGCCGGGATAGAGCCCAGCAAAGCTGTCACCGCCGAAGCCTTGCTGCTGGCCATCGAAAACGAGCGGCGCGTGGAATTTGCCTTCGAAGCCGACCGGTGGTTTGACCTGGTGCGCACCGGCCGCGCCGCCACCGTCCTCGGCGTCACGGACCAGCGCCGCTGGCTGTTCCCGATTCCTTTTAATGACTTGGTGGCCGACCGGAGCCTGGAACAGAACCCGGGGTATTAGGCTCCATTTAGGACAAACAGAACGTCATGTCGAGCAATGCGAGGCATCTCGCGTGCTGATGTTGCCAAGCCAACTGTCCTGCTCAGCGGAGCCGAAGCATTTCTACTGCAACGCTATTCAATGCCGAATCAACGAAGTGGTAGAGATGCTTCGACAAGCGGACGTCAGATCAAGCAGGACAATACCACGGCACGCGAGATGCCTCGCGCTGCTCGACATGACGTTCGGGCTTGCTCTTTACAACCACAACCTCACCCTCAACCGGCTTTTCACTGCCTTTTATACTCATGTTTAAAATCTACGCTTCCGCCGCTTTGCTCACCTTGGGCCTGGCGCTCCATAAGCCGGCCGTGGCCCAGAATAGCTACTTTTTCCCCGCCGCCCCGGCCTCCACTTTCGACTCCCAAATCCCCACGCCCGAACAGTTTCTGGGCTATGCCATCGGCACGCACTACACCCGCACCGACCAAATTGTGGCCTATTTGCGGGAACTGGACCGGGTGTCAGATCGGGTGAGTTTGCGCACGATTGGGACGACCTTTGAGGAGCGGCCCCAGGTAGTGGCGACCATCACGGCCCCGCAGAACCAGCAGAACCTGGCCGGGCTGCAACAGGCCCGCCGGGCCCTGGTCGACCCGAAGCAGCCGGCGCCCGACTACCGCAAGCTGCCGGTGGTGGTGAGCCTCAACTTCGGGGTGCACGGCAATGAAAGCTCTTCGTCGGAAGCGGCCCTGCTGCTGGCCTACTACCTGACGGCCTCCACCAGCCCCGAAACCCAGCAGTGGCTCGAACAGTCGGTCATTACCATCGACCCGCTGGAAAACCCCGACGGGCGCGACCGGGCCTCCCACTGGTTCGACCAGAACAAGTCGTGGCCCAACGTGACGGACCCGCTCGACCGGGAGCACACCGAGGCCTGGCCGGGCGGCCGCACCAACCATTTCTATACCGATTTGAACCGCGACTGGCTAGCCCTGACCCAACCCGAAAGCCGGGCCCGGATGGCGTTTTTCCACGAGTGGTACCCCAACGTGATGATCGACTTTCACGAAATGGGCACCAACGGAACCTACTACTTCGAGCCGTCGAAGCCCTTCAGCACTGAAAACGACCTGATTCCGCGGGCTACCTACGAAGTGCTCAACGTGCACCTGGCCAAGTACTTTGCCAAGGCCCTCGACAACCTGGGCTCCTTGTACTGGACCAAAGAGCAGTTCGACAACCTCTCGCCCATCTACGGCTCTACCTACCCCGATTTTCAGGGTGGGGTGGGCATTACCTTCGAAGTAGGCAGTTCACGGGGCCTAGCTCAGGAAGGTACCAACGGCGTGGTCACGTTTCCCTTCACGATTCGCAATCACGTGGCTACCGGCCTGGCCACGGTGCGCGGGGCGGTGGAGGAAAAAGAGCTGTACCTGAAGCACCAGCGGGAGTTTTTTGCCTCGGCCCTCACCGACGCCCGCAAGTTTCCGACCAAGGCCTACGTCTTCGGCAACGCCCAGGACGAGACGCTGACTAACAAGTTCTTGAGCCTGCTGCTCCAGCACAAAATCGAGGTGCACGAGCTGGGCAAAACCGTGACGCTCGACAAGCAGCCCTTCGAAAAGGGCAAAGCCTACGTGGTGCCCACGGCCCAGCCCCAGTACCGCATCGTCAACTCCCTGTTTGAGGAGCTGACCGCTTTTCATGACAGTGTATTCTACGACGTAACCGGCTGGAGCCAGGCTCACGCCTACGGTCTGGCGGTGGCGAAGCAGAAGAATACCACCCTGGTGCAGGGCGCCCCGGTGCAGGCCCCGAAAGCCCTGGCCGGGACCGTGCGCGGCGGTCAAAGCAGCTACGCCTACCTCTTGCCCTGGTCCGACTACAACGCCCCGCGCAGCCTGACGGCATTGCAGCGGGCCGGGCTGGTGGCCAAAGTCAGCTTCAAGCCCTTCAGTGCCGGCACTACCGATAATGCTACCGACTTCGGCTACGGCACGCTGGTGATTCCCGTAGCGGCCCAGAAGCTGCCCGCCGACTCGGTTTTCCAGATTGTGAGCCGCATCAGCCGCCAGAATCAGGTCACCTTCACCAGCGTCGGCACGGGCTTCAGTGCCAATGGTATTGACCTGGGCTCCAACAACGTGCGCACGGCGCCCGAAACCCGGGCGGCCATTCTGGTGGGGCAGGGAACCAACTCCTCGGAAGTGGGCGAGGCCTGGTTCGTGGCCAGCCAGCAGCTGGGCGTGCCTCTGAGCCGCATCGAAGTCGGCAACTTCGGCCGGGCCCCGCTGGGGCGCTATTCCAGCCTTGTGCTGGTGGGCGGCACCTACGCGGCCCTCGATAAGGCGGCCGTGGCCAAGCTGCGGCAGTGGGTGCAGGATGGCGGCACGCTCATTACCCTGAAAAGCGCCTCCGAATGGGCCATCCGGCAGGGCATCGTGAAAGAAAAGCTGCTGATTCCGGCTTCTGGCGGCTGGGCCGACACCACGGTAGTCGGTGCGAAAGGCAAAGCTGCCCCAGGCCGCCGGGCCGACTTCGTGCAGCAGGAGCAGGAGGGCACGCGCGCCATTGCCGGCTCTATCTACTCGGCCGATATTGACATTACCAACCCCATCGGCTTCGGGCTGACCAACCGCCGGCTCTACGTGTTCCGCAATGGTACCACCTTCCTCAGGCCTAGCCGCAACCCCTACGCCACCGTGGCCCAGTACACGGCCCAGCCCCTGGTGAGCGGTTACGTGTCGCCGGCCAACCTGCGGCAGATCAGCAGCTCGGCGGCGGTGGTCGTAAGCAAAGTAGGCGCGGGGCGGGTCGTGCTCTTCGCCGACGACCCCAACTTCCGCCACTACTGGCACGGTACCTCGCGCCTGTTTGCCAACGCCCTGCTGCTGGGCCCACTGCTAAACCTGCCCGAAGGCCCGGCGGCTGTTTCGGCTGAGGAAGAGCAGGAATAAGAAAATGAGCTTGCTTTGCCTATTAAGTATGGCGAGCAAACCCGGATAAAAAGAACGTCATGCTGGGCCTGTCGAAGCATCTCTCCCGCAGCAGTAATTCAATTTACTTTGGCGGCAGAGATGCTTCGACAAGCGCAGCATGACGTCTTAATAGTGTTAGAAGCGGCTAGTAGAAAGCATCTGACTGGCTCATTGCTCCGGCAGTGCGCAGCTGCCACCGGCCTTTACCACCAGTTTTGGCTGCCGTACTGCCAGAGCCAGGCCGTCATCGTCCAGAGGCCCCAGATAAGCGCTGCCAAAAAGATCAAAAAGCCGATAAGCACCACCGTAAGCAGGCCCCGGCCGCTGCCGGTGTGCTTGCCCTCGGCGTAGTGGGCGCGCAGCAACGCCACGTTCCGGTCGTTGCTTTTATAGGCGAAGTCGAAGATGTTGCCCAGGATGGGAATGGCTCCCACGATGGTGTCGAGCAGGATGTTGAGCACCATGCGTATCACCACTGCTCCGCTGGCTCCGTGCCGCATCATGGTCATCAGCAGGGCCCCCGACACGGCAAAGGTCGACAAGTCGCCGACGACGGGCAGCAGCCCCAGCAGCGGGTCGAGGCCGAAGCGGAACGAGGTGCCGGGCAGCTTGAACTGGCTGTCCATCAGCCGGGCAATGCGCTCCACCCAGCGCAGCCGCTCGTCCTGGTCGAAGGTGGCAGGGGCGGTGGGCGAAGTGGTAGAGTGAGTCGGGGCGGCCATGACGGGAGGGTTTTCTGCCTTTAACGCACGAGTAGCCAAAATGGCGAAGCCAATTTCCGGGGGCGCAGCCAATCAAGCCGGCCGCTCGTAGGTTATACTTCCTCAATACTCTTTAACCACAACCACACACTTCTATGGAAACTCGCAATCTGGGCCCGCAAGGCCTGCGCGTCTCGGCCCTGGGCCTGGGCTGCATGGGCATGTCCGACTTCTACGGGCAGCGCGACGATGCCGAAAGCACCCGCACCCTGCACCGCGCCCAGGAGCTGGGCGTCACCTTTTTCGACACGGCCGATATGTACGGCCCCTTTCTCAATGAAGAACTGGTGGGCCGCGCCTTCCAGGGGCGGCGTCAGCAGGTTGTTATTGCCACCAAGTTCGGCATCCTGCGCGACCCGAACGACCCCAGCAAGCGCGGCGTGAGCGGCCGGCCCGAGTACGTGCGCCAAGCCTGCGACGCCAGCCTCAAGCGCCTCGGCACCGACTACATTGACCTCTACTATCAGCACCGGGTCGACCCTGATACGCCCATCGAGGAAACCGTGGGTGCCATGAGCCGGCTGGTGGAAGAAGGCAAAGTGCGCTACCTGGGCCTGTCGGAAGCCGCTGCCGACACCGTGCGCCGGGCCCACCGCGTACACCCGATTTCGGCCCTGCAAACCGAGTATTCGCTCTGGAGCCGCGAGCCGGAAGACGAGATTCTACCCACGGTGCGGGAGCTGGGCATTGGCTTCGTGCCCTACAGCCCGCTCGGCCGCGGCTTCCTGACCGGCCAGATTCAGCAGTTCGACGACCTCGACCCGGACGACTACCGCCGCCACACGCCCCGGTTTCAGGGGGAGAACTTCCAGAAAAACCTGGACCTCGTAGCCCGCATCAAGGACCTGGCGGCCCAGAAAGGCTGCTCGGCCAGCCAGCTGGCCCTGGCCTGGGTGCTGGCCCAGGGCCCGGACATCGTCCCGATTCCCGGCACCAAGCGCATCAGCTACCTGGAAGAAAACCTGGGGGCCCTGCAGGTACAGCTCAGCCGTCAGGAGCTGGAGCAGATCAATGAAATTGCCCCGCAGGGTGCGGCCGCCGGCCTGCGCTACCCCGAGCAGATGATGCGCAGCGTGAACGGCTAAGCCGGCAGTACCTGTACGCAGGTTTCCCAAGCACAAAAAACGGCCGCTCCATTCAGGAGCGGCCGTTTTTTTGGGTACTAGGCGTAAGCCGAAAGCATCTACTGCCGGCCGTATGCTACTTACTTTTTGCGAATATCACCGCGGATTTCACCCAGGCCGTAAGCAGACGAGTGAATGTTCACGTACATGCCGTTGGCTAACAGCTTGGCGGCCTGGTCTTTGGTCACGGCTACCGTGCCGGTCATGGGCGAGGCCGCGCGGGTCAGCGGAATGGCTACCTGACCTTCGCCGGTGCCCGGACCACCTATGTGGATGTGCATAGCCGTGGGCGTAATGCCTTGGTAGGTAAGCGTGTAGGTCATCTGGTCGGTGCTGCTGTTGTAGGTGCCCGCGAAGGTACCGGTAGCAGTAGAGTTGTTGGTCGGCACCTGCTGGGCACTGTTGACGGTTGCTACCAGCTCAGTCGTAGTTACGGGGGCCGGCGTGGCCTCGTCGTCGTTTTTGCTGCAGGCAGTAAAGAGGCTAACGGCGCCGAGGGCCAGGTACATGTAGGCGTGCTTCATGGAAAAATGAAAATTGAGCAATTGATGTGAGTGTGAAAACATACGGTAGCTATGCCAACCGCGGTTTGTATGATTTGTTATATATTTTATTCAATCTTCTAAAAATAAGCATAGGCCTGCCGGTCAGCCACCGGGAAGGAACTGGTGCAGGGTTTCTGGCAGGTTTTGAGAGGCTAGAATGAAGAGCCTCCGACGCGGCCGTACCCGCCGGGGCACTGGTGCTGGGCAGACTACCTTTTCAGCGGCGGCAGCAGGTCAATCAGGCCATCTTCGCTCACTACAATGGCCACGCAGGCGTAGCGGCTGCTTTCCACGTAGCGCACGGCCGAGTTGAAGCGGGAGCCGCGGGAAGAGTCGCCCTTTTCGGTGGCCAGGCCGTCGAGAATGGCCCCGATGGCGTAGCACACGCCGCTGGGGTCAATAAAGACGGCGCCGTCGATGTTGGTCACCAGCCGCAGCACCGAGGGCGTCATGATGCGGGGCGTCACGCGGAAGCACTGGCGCGTGAGGCGCACGGCCTCCTGGGCGGCCCCTTCCGAAATGACCAGAATGGTGCCGTTGGTTTGCCTGGTGGCATTCTGGGTCAGCTCCCAGAGGTAGGAAATACTCGGCTCGTCGAGGTCGGGGAAGATGCGACCCACGGCCTTGGCGAAGTTTTCGGCATCGACGCGGCCCTGGGGCAGGCGGGGCGTATTCGATACCACTTTCATCATCACGTGGCCGGCGTGGCTGAGCTCCCAGCTGTAGTGCTTGGTAAAGTGCACCGTAAACAGCGGCTCGTAGTGCGCGTCGCTGGGCTCTACTACGTGGCCCAGGCCAAACACGTCGGAGGCATCGGTAATCAGGGAAGTACGGCCCTCGCTGAGCTCCAGTAGCTTGCGGATCGAGCGGTGGTCGCGCAGCGGAATCGGGCTTTCCAGCGTCAGGACGGGCACTACGGCCGGGTGGTGGCGGCGCGCCACGAGCATGGTCCCCACGCCTTCGTCGCCCTCGTGGCGCAGGGCCGCCACGCCGTTGCAGGCATCGTAGAGGCCGTGGGTGCCGGCGGCGGCGCGCAGCATAAAGCGCCGGCCCGCCGCCCGCAAAACCTCGTTGTAGTCGCGGTCGAGAATGGGGCGGTCCTCGTCGGTATCAGACTCGCGTAGGGCCCGGGAGCAGTCCTGCAGAAACTCGTACACGGCGGCGTTCAGCAGCGAGGGTGCGCGGGTGCCGCGGGGTTGGGCCGGCAGCGAGTAGTAGCTGTGGTAAGTTTCGCTCGACAGCTGCAGCACCACCACCACCAGGTACCCATACAAACTCACGGGCAGGGAGCAGAAGCTGATACGATCTTCGCCGCGCTGCTCGGTCAGGTCAGTGAGCAGGCGCAGGGTGGCGCGGCGCATCAAATCGTACCAGCGCAGCTTCTCGTAGCGGTCCTGGTCGGTAGAGTACAGGTGGTAGACCATGTCGCGGGGGCCATCCGATTCGAGGGCCGCGGCCTGGGCTTTCACGTCGGCAAAGTCGGCGGGGGAGTAGCGGTGGCTGGCGGGCTCAATCACGACGGCCTGGGGCTCGTCCGTTTCACGGGCCGAAGCCAGGCCAAGCAAAAAAACTTCAGGCTTAAGATTACGGTCAAGCAGGTTAAAAATGCCATCGGCAAATAACTGGGCCGTGACACGGAATAGGCTTTGATGGTCCCACATGGGCATTCTGGGGGCGGGCAAACGAGCGAGAGGAAGGGGCGTACTGCGGAAGGTACGGGAAAACGCCGCATAAGGTAATGCCGCCCGCCCGCAACATTGTGGCCCGTCCGCCCAACAAGTGCCCGAAGTGGCGGTTATGACCGGGAGAAAAAGCATGGTTTCTGCTTGTCATTGCCTGGGCAGAAGCGTAACTTAGGAAACTCAGAATAGTTGCGTCCACGCGTTGTCAGGGCCGAGCGGCTGCCGTTATGTTTATTGATATCCTGCTGGCTTTCTTCTGCGCCTTGTCCTTCCTGCCGCTGACGACTGGCTACTGCGCCTACAGCTACGGCCGCTCGTTCTGGCTATGGTTTACGCTGGGCTGCGTGCTGCCTATCGTCTCGTTCTTCATCCTGTTTGCCCTGCTCTACCGCAAGGAAATGGACCGGGGTGAGCAGCTGCTGGCCGAGGTCAAAGCCATTCTGGCCGCCGACGAAGCCCGGGCCCGGGGCGTGAAGATTGAGGACGAAGAGTAGCGCCCACGAAGGCACAGCTTGGGTTTACTCGTTCCGGCTGGCCAGCCACTGCTGCGCGCCCCGCGCCGCCCAGGCGCCGGTGCTGAGGCAGCCTTGCAGCAGGTAGCCGCCGGTGGGCGCTTCCCAGTCGAGCATTTCGCCGGCCACGAATACGCCCGGCCGGCGCCGCAGCATCAGCTGCTCATCTACTTCCTGCCAGGCCACGCCGCCCGCCGTAGAAATGGCTTCTTCCAGGGGCCGCAGCCCGGTTACGGGAATGGGCACTGCCTGCAGCAGGGCGGCCAGCGCCTCCGGGGTAGCGCCGGCGTCGGCGGGGGCCAGCTCGCGCAGCAGCGTGGGCACGGGCGAACCCAGGCGGAGCGTTTTGTCCAGGTACACCGCCAAGGACTTGCCATTGCGTGGGGCCCGCAGCTTCTGCACCAGCTGCTCGGCCGAAAGGTCGGGCTTGAGGTTGAGCTGCAGCGGGGCCGGGGTGTGGGTCGTGAAGGCGGCGCGCAGAGCGGGCGTCAGGGCGTATACCGGGGTGCCTTCCACGCCGTAGTCGGTTAGCAGCAGCTCGCCGCGCACAGTGTGGCCGCCGCAGGAGAGGGCAATGTTCTTGAGGGGCGCCCGGCCTATTTTCTCCCGGAAAAACGTTGACCAAGCCACTTCCGCCCCGCAGTTGGAGGGCGCAAACGGCACGCACTGCACCCCGATATGCCGGAGCGCTGTGGTCCACTGCCCATCGGAGCCGGTTTTGCTCCAGCTCGCGCCGCCCAGGGCCAGCACCGTGGCCGCGGGCTGCACCGTCAGCTCCTGGCCCGTGAGTTCGTCGCGCAGTAGCAGCCCCTTGTTGGGCGCAAAGCCCAGCCAGCGGTGCCGCACCCGCAGCTCCACCCCCAGTTGGTGCAGATGATTCAGCCAGGCCCGCAGCACCTGGGCCGGCTTGTGGGCCTCGGTGGGAAAGATGCGGCCACTGGTGCCGACAAACGTAGCAATGCCCAGAGCATGCAGCCACTGGCGCAGGTCGTCGGGGGAAAAATGCTGCAAAAAGGAGCCGAAGCTGGCTTGCCGCGGCCCGTAGCGCTGCTCGAACGTGGGCAGCGGCTCGGCATTGGAGAGGTTGAAGCCCCCGTGCCCGGCCACCAGAAACTTGCGGCCTACCGTGGGCTGGGCTTCAAATACCGTGACGCGGTGGCCGGCTTCGGCCAGGTGCTGGGCCGCCAGCAGCCCCGCCGGTCCGCCCCCGACAACGGCAATAAAAGAGCCCCTAGATTCAGTGTTCATCGGGCCGCAAGGTACGACGCCAGGCGGGTAAAGCCCACGCCCGTCGGGCGACGGTGCGGGGCCGGAGAGGGGCGCTGCGGACCCGCAAACTCGGCGGCCGGCACCGGAAACCCGTATAGCCGAGCTGTTCCTTACCCTTTTTCCGCGCTTATGGGGCCATATTCCATTCTGATTGGGCTGAGCATTGCCGTCATTCTGTCCTACCTGTTCGACCTGGCCGCCCGCGCCACCAAGGTGCCCTCGGTACTCATGCTGCTGCTCACCGGCATTGCTCTGCGCCAGGCCGCCGACTACTTCGACTTTGCCTTTCAGGTGCCCTCGGTGGTGCTCCAGATCTTCGGCATCATCGGCCTGATCATGATTGTGCTGGAAGGGGCTATGGATTTGAAAATCAGCCGGGAGAAAACCCCGCTGATCCGGCGCTCCTTCTTTGCCGCGGCCCTGATGCTGGTGGTGCAGGCCGTGGCCATTGCGGCTCTGCTGCACGCCTACCTGGGCGTGTCGTGGCAGAGCTGCCTGGTGAATGCCATTCCACTGGCCGTCATCAGCAGCGCCATTGCCATTCCGAGCGTGGCCGGGCTGTGGGGCGAAAAGCAGGAGTTTATCGTCTATGAAAGCACGTTTTCCGACATCCTGGGCATCATGTTCTTCAACTTCGCCTTGCAGGACGATTTCGCCCAGGGCGTGTCGGTCATCACCTTCTCGCGCGACGTGGTGGCCATTGTAGTAGTAGCTATTCTGAGCACGGCAGCCCTGGCCTTTCTGCTCGACCGGATTCGGCTGCACATCAAGTTCTTCCTGATTTTCGCCTTTCTGATTCTGATGTACAGCGTGGCCAAGAAGCTGCACCTGTCGTCGTTGCTGCTGGTGCTGGTCTTTGGCCTGGCCGTGAATAATGCCGAGCTGTTTCTGAAGGGCCCGCTCAAGCGCTGGTTCCGGCCCGAGCGGCTGGCCGGTGAGCTGCACCAGCTCAAAAGCATTACCGCCGAGTCGGCCTTTCTGATTCGCACCTTCTTCTTTCTGCTCTTTGGCTATTCCATCACCCTGGCCAGCCTGCTCAGCCTCTCGCTGCTGCTCCAGGGCGTACTTATCGTGGCCGTGCTGGTAGCCATCCGCTACGTGTACCTGCGCTTTATTGCCCGCACCGAGCTAATACCCGAACTGTTTATTGCCCCCAAAGGCCTGATAACGGTGCTGCTGTTTTATAGCATTCCGCCCGAGCACCTCATCGGCGAAATCAGCGAGAATATCCTGTTCGTAGTTATTCTGCTCACCGGCGTGCTGATGATGGTAGGCCTGCTGCTCACCCGCAAAGAGCCGGAAATAGGGGAGTACTAAAGGGGAATGTGCTAAATGTGAGGAATGTGCTAAATGTGAGTGAATGTGAGGAATGTGGGTGAATGTGTCCTTGCGAGCTTGCGAAGCAATCCGTCCGCTGGGCAGTATGACCTGACCTCTTACCAGAAAGCCCCTTATTACACACAGTAGTAAGGGGCTTTTTACATTAGAAGGCTCGGCGCTTCGCAGCGGACGGATTGCTTCGTGCCTCGCAAGGACACATTCACCCACATTCACTCACATTTAGCACATTCAAAACACATCAGCCCCCGAGCACCTCAATCACTCCGTTTCTTTCAGCAGCTGGCGGCGGTAGCTGGCCAGAATGGCCGCTTTGAGGATAAAGCCAGCGTAGCGGCCGTTGCTGACCACGGGCAGGGCCCAGGCGTCGAGCTGCTCCATGCAGCGCAGGATGTCGAGCATCGTGTCGTCGGGGTTGACGGTGGCCGGGGGCTGGGTCATCAGGTCGCGCACCCGGGTCGTGTTGTAGTGCGCGTCGTCGAAGAGCGCGTCGCGCATGGTATCCAGGGCCACGATGCCGACCAGGCGCCCGTCGGCCTCCACCACCGGAAACAGGTTGCGCGAGGCGTGGCGAAACACCATCACCAGCTCGCCCAGCGTACTGTCGGGACTTACGGCCACGAAATCGTTGCTGACCAGCGACATTGGGTCGAGCTGGGCCAGCAGGCTTCGGTCACGGTCGGCGTGCATGTACACGCCCCGGGTCACGAGCTTGCGCGTATAGACCGAGTAGGGCTCAAAGTAGCGCGTAATCAGGTAGGAGCTGGAGCAGACCACCATCAGGGGCACAAACAGGGCATAGCCGCCGGTGATTTCGGCAATGAGGAAGATGGCGGTGAGCGGGGCATGAATAACGCCGGCCAGGGTGCCAGCCATGCCCAGCACGATGAAGTGGACCTCGGAAATGGGGTAGAGGCCGCTCAGATTAATCAGGCGGGCCGTGACGAAGCCCACCAGCGCCCCGGCAAACAGCGAGGAGCCGAACATGCCTCCGTTGCCGCCCGAGCCTACCGTGATGCAGGTGGCAAACACTTTGAGCAGCATACTGGCCACGGCCACAAGCAGTAGCGTCCACACGTTTTCGTCGCGGTAGACTGAGAAGACGGAGCCATCGGTGAGGCGTTCGGGCTGTCCGCCCAGCAGCAGCTGCACGATGTTGTAGCCCTCGCCATAGAGCGGCGGGAAGATGAACACCATTATGCCCAGGGCCAGCCCGCCCAGCAGCACCTTGCTGGTTGTGCCCTTCTTGCGCTCGAAGTACTTGTCGGCCAAAAAGTACACCCGAATCATGTAGACCGACAGCAGCGCGGCCATTAGCCCCAGCACGAGGTAGAAGGGAATGGCCTGCACCGGCCAGGTGGTGGTAATCAGTACGAAGGGCTGGCCCGCGTACAGGGACTTGGACACCACCGTAGCCGTGGCCGAGGAAATGAGCAGGGGAATAAAAAACGGCGCCGACAGCTCCGACAGAATTACCTCGACGGCAAACAGCACGCCGGCAATGGGGCTGTTGAAAATGGCCGCCACGCCCGCCGCCGCGCCACAGCCTACCAGCAGGCGCCGCTCGCGCCGGCCCACGCGAAGAATCCGGCCCAGGTTGGAACCCAAAGCTGAGCCCGTCACCGAAATCGGGGCTTCCAGACCAGCCGAGCCGCCGAAGGTCACGGTCAGAAAGGACGTAACGAGCTGGGAGTACAGCTTGCTGCGGGGCACGATGCTGCCCTGCCGGGCGATGTTGTAGATGATGGGGCCAATGCCCCGGCTCAGGGTGCCGCCCAGCACGTAGCGCGTGAAGAGCACTGTGAGGCCAATGCCAATAATGGGGTAGAGAAACAGAGCAAACACCCGGTCCTGCTCGGGTACCCAGGAATAAAGCAGCTCCTGGGCTTTCTGCACCGAGGTTTTCAGCAGCACCGCCGCCAAGCCGGCCAGGCCGCCCACCAGCACGCTCACCAAAATCAGGTAGACCCGGTCGTTGACGTGGCGTAAGCGCCACAGCAGCAGGGGGCTAAGCGTTCGGTGTAGAAGCGTTTTAGGCATCGGCAGAAAGGGCGGAAAGCAAATGGCGCGAGCATGCCGCAGCTCGACTAGGTTACCTCAACGCATGATAGCGAAAAACGGGTATGGCCAGGCCCGCAAACCCGAAAAAAACTATTGCGCCACGTTCTGCACGGCGTAGCCCTGGTCGGAGAGGCGCGCCCTCACGTCGCGCATCAGCTCACTTTTCAGCTCGAGCGTGCCCCGGCGGTAGTCCTCGGAAAAAGTCCAGAAATAGGCGCGCAGGTCGGCCGTGTTGGCACTGGCTTTTTCCAGGATAACGTAGGGCGTGTGCGGCTCCCTGACTTCCACACCCTTATTGGCCTTCAGGTAGTTGAGCAACAGGGCGGTGGCCTGCTGGGAGTCGCCCTGCTCGCCCAGGTCCACGGTCACCAGAAAATCCTGGCGGATGTAGCCGTCACGGGTGAAGTTGATGAGGGGCTCGCGCAGCACCATGGCGTTGGGCAGAAAGATGTGCTTGCCGTCAAAGGTCTTGATTAGCGTCACGCGCAGGCTCAGATCTTCCACCTTGCCCACTAGGTCCTTGATCTGCACCGTGTCGTGAATGCGGAACGGGCGGTTGAAGGCCAGCACCACGCCGGCCAGGAAGTTCTCGGCAATGTCCTTGAGGGCAAAGCCCACGATAAAGGCCGACAGACCCGCGCCGGCCACCAAGCCACCTACCAAAGCGTAGAGCCCCACGACTTCCATGGCCAGCACCAGGCCGGCCAGAATCAGGGCCCACTTGCTGAAGCGCGTCAGGAATTCGGCCATCAGCGGGTCGTGCGACTTGGCCCGCAGCTTGCTGCCGAGCAGGCTGCTCAGGTGGTTGGCGACAAAAATGGCCAGCACCAGGACGATAAAGGCAATAAGAAGCTTGGGAGAGATGTATAAAAACTGTTGCCAGTAGGTGTTCAGTACGCGCTGCAGATCGGATAACATGCCCTTGAATTAAGTACGCAACCTTGACCGGGCACTCCTGCGGCGCCCGGCCCAAGCCAGGGTGTACGAGCACCGGGCCGCCGAAGGTTGGGCCGGGCTAGGCCGAGCGGTTGAGAAACTGCCGGAAAAACAGCGTCCCCAGGCCGTAGGCCACTGCGTCGAGCACGTCGCTCACGAAGCCGCCCGACAGCCGGGGCATCACCAGCTCAAACCACACCGATACGTAGAGCCAGGCGCCCAGCAGCCAGGAGTCGGGCAGCCGGAAGTCGGCCCGGTGCTGCACCCAGCGCCGCTGCACCACCAAAGCCAGGGTCAGAATGACGGGCATGGCCAGCAGGTCGGAGAGGTAGGCCGTGACCAGCGTGGGCAGGGGCCGGTGCCAGAGGCGGGCGTTGAGCTGGTAGAGCAAATAGGTGAGCAGCGGCAGCCAGAAGGCCGGGCGGCGGAACTCCCGGGGCCAGCTCATTTAGCCCGCGGCCAGGGTCAGAAACCACAGAATAAAGGAAACGGTGGCGGCAAAAGCCAGCTGTCCACTCCGGATAATCTGCTTGGCAAACCGCACCAGGCCCTTGTCTTCGGGCTTAATCTCAATCATCATGAACTGGGGCAGGGGCTCGTTGGCCTCCTGCTCCCGCACCTGCTCACTGCGGTTGCGCACCGGGTCCAGTAGCTGCCCGCACCGCTGGCAGGTGTCGTCCGACTTCTGCTGCCAGGGCGACCAGAAGCCGCAATGGGGGCACTTTTTGGAGGCGGAGAGGGGCGCAGCGTCGTTCATGGCGCAAAGGTAAGCCACGGGCCACGGAGTTGGCCGCCACCTGCCCTACACAATCATGTGGTTGCAGGAAGTGGACCTTCGTTGCAAAAGAATCCCTCTACTTTACGGGTAAAATAGCCGAGATGATGAATGCAGATAAATGCCGTGGGGCCTTGCTGGGCCTGGCCGTAGCCGATGCGCTGGGCGTACCGGTTGAGTTTGAAAGCCGGGCCCGGCGCCACCTTGACCCCGTGGTGAGCATGCGCGAATATGGCACCCACCATCAGCCCGCCGGGACCTGGTCGGATGATTCCTCCCTGACGTTTTGCCTGGCTGCCTCCTTAACGTACGTTGGGGCCTACGCCATCGACGTGCAGGATCTGAGCCGCCGCTTTAGGAACTGGCTGGACGCGGGCTACTGGACGCCCCACGGCCAGGTGTTCGACGTAGGCATTGCCACGCGCGAGGCTATAAGTCGGCTGCGGGATGGTACGGCCCCCGAAAAAGCCGGCGGCACCCGGGAATACGACAACGGCAACGGCGCCCTGATGCGGATTCTTCCCCTGGTGTTTCACCCGCTTTGGCAGCGGGCCGACGGGGCCGAGCGGCAGCGCCTCACGCACCGGGTGTGCAGCCTTACCCACGGCCACTACCGCTCCACGCTGGGCTGCTACCTCTACCTGGAAATGGCTTGGGGCCTGCTGCAGGGCCAAACGCCGGCGCAGGCGCACCAGCGGCTACGGCGCGAGGTGGCCGCGGGCCTGTTGCCCAAACTAGCAAAGGAAGTGGACCGCTACGCCCGGGTGCTGGACGAGCAGCTGGCCCTGGTTCCGGAAGCGGATATTCAATCTTCGGGCTACGTGGTGCACACCCTGGAAGCCGCGCTGTGGTGCTTGCTGCGCGGAGAATCGTACGCCGATACAGTGCTGACAGCCGTCAACCTGGGCGACGATACTGATACCACCGGGGCCGTGGCGGGTGGCCTGGCTGGGCTGTATTATGGAGTAGAGCAGATTCCGGCCGATTGGCGGCAGGTGCTGGTGCAACGGGCCGAAATAGAGGCTTTGGCCGACCGGCTGTTATTTTAGGAAGATACGACTCGAATTCTGACCTGGAGAGGCCCCGCTGAACAGCGTTTCAGGGGGGCCTTGCTATGTCTGGTTAAGCCAGCTTTATACTAGGAATGGGCTAAAACGAAATTGTGCATTTATAAAATACTACCCATTTAATAAAGGGGTATTTATTTAAATTATACATGAAATATGGGAAATGACCTTTGTGTATAAGGTGTGATTGCCTATACTTGTAGAAATGAAAGTAAAACCACTATAAATTTTGAAGGGTCCATGTTTTCATTCCCTTCATGAAGTAGCCGCTCCGCTCTACCCATCCCACCCACTCTTAAGCCCCGTCTCTTTTTGTCGTCCTAATCCTTAGGCATATGGTACTGCAGCCGCTTCCTACCGTCGTTGTTATTGGCAATGGCATGGTGGGCTACAAGTTTTGCGAGAAGCTTCTCGCCAAAACCCAGGCCTTCAAACTGGTGGTCTTCGGCGAGGAGCCCCGCGTGGCCTACGACCGGGTGCATCTGTGCGAGTACTTCGGGGGTAAGACGGCCGACGACCTGCTGCTGGCGCCCCTGCAGTGGTACCACGACAATACTATAACCCTGCACCTGGGCGACCCGGTCCAGGAAATTGACCGGGCCAATCGGACGGTGCATTCCCGTGGCGGCCTGGTGCAGCCCTACGATTATCTGGTATTAGCCACCGGGTCCTCGGCCTTCGTGCCCGACATTCCCGGCGTGGAAAAAGCCGGCGTCATGGTCTACCGCACCATCGAGGATCTGGAGGAAATCAAGGCCTATGCCGCCACGGCTAAGCGCGGGGCCGTGCTGGGCGGGGGGCTGCTGGGCCTGGAAGCGGCCAAAGCCCTGCTCGACCTGGGCGTGCCCGAAACCCACGTTATTGAGTTTGCGCCCCGCCTCATGCCCCGACAAATCGACGCGGCCGGCAGCCAGATGCTGCAAACCAAGCTCGAAGCCCTGGGTCTGCAGATTCACCTGAGCAAGGCCACCAGTAGCATCGGCGGCGAGGATACAATCGACGCCCTGCACTTCGGCGACGGCTCCCGGCTGGAAGTCGACATGCTGGTGATTTCGGCCGGCATCCGGCCCCGCGACGAGCTGGCCCGGCTGGCCGGTCTGGAAGTGGGGTTGCGGGGCGGCATCGTGGTCAATGATGAAATGCAGACCAGTGACCCGCGCATCTTTGCCATCGGCGAGTGCGCCCTGCACGGGGGCATGATCTACGGCCTGGTGGCGCCCGGCTACGACATGGCCGAGGTAGTCGCCAGCCAGCTCACCCAGGGCGCCCGCGCCTTTACCGGCTACGATATGAGCAGCAAGCTCAAGCTCATCGGCGTGGACGTGGCCAGCTTCGGCGACCCGTTCATTGCCGAGCCCCACAGCCGCTCCATCGTGTTCGAGGATGCCCACCGCGGCGTCTACAAGCGCATCAACATCAGCCCCGACGGCAAGTACTTGCTCGGCGGCGTGCTCATCGGCGATGCGGAGGCTTACAACCTGCTGCTGCAGACGGTCAACAACAAAATCGTGCTGCCGCCTCACCCCGAAGACCTGATTCTGGGCGCCAGGGGCGGGGAAGCAACCGAAGGCGCGGGGGTGCTGAGCCTGCCCGACGAGGCCCTGGTGTGCTCCTGCGAGGCTGTCACCAAAGGCGCCATCTGCGGGGCCGTCACCGAACTGGGCATCACGACGGTGGAGGGCATGAAGAAGTGCAACAAGGCCGGCACTGGCTGCGGGGGCTGCGTGCCCATGGTTAAGGACCTGATTCAGGGCACGCTGCTGGCCCAGGGCGCTTACATCAAAAACGTGCTGTGCGAACATTTCGAATACTCCCGGCAGGAGCTGTTCGACCTGCTCAAAATCAATGACATCCGTACCTACGACGCGGCCCTCGACCACTTCGGTAGGGGCGACGGGTGCGAGACCTGCAAGCCCGCCATCGGCAGCATTCTGTCGGGTTTGTGGAATGATTTGATTGTCAAGCAGAACACCATTCAGGACACCAACGACCGGTATTTGGCCAACATCCAGAAGGGTGGCTCTTACTCGGTGGTGCCCCGCATTGCCGCCGGCGAAGTCACGCCCGAGCAGCTGATGGTCATTGGCCGGGTGGCCCAGAAGTACGGGCTCTACACCAAGATTACCGGCGGGCAGCGCATCGACCTGTTTGGGGCCCACGTGAGTGACCTGCCCGATATCTGGGAAGAGCTCATCAACGCGGGCTTCGAGAGCGGGCACGCTTACGGCAAGTCGTTGCGGACGGTGAAAAGCTGCGTGGGCAGCACCTGGTGCCGGTTTGGCCTGCACGACAGCGTGTCGCTGGCCATCGAAATCGAGAACCGCTACAAGGGCATCCGCTCGCCCCACAAACTCAAGAGCGGGGTGAGCGGCTGCGTGCGGGAGTGCGCCGAGGCCCAGGCCAAGGACTTCGGCATCATTGCCACCGAGAAGGGCTGGAACCTGTACGTGTGCGGCAACGGCGGGGCCAAGCCCCAGCACGCCCAGTTGCTGGCCACCGACGTGGACAAGGAAACCCTGGTGCGCTACCTCGACCGGTTCCTGATGTTCTACATCAAAACCGCCGACCCGCTGATGCGCACTGCCACTTGGCTCAACAAGCTGGAGGGCGGCCTGGCTTACCTCAAAAACGTGGTCATCAACGACAGCCTGGGCATCTGCGCCGAACTGGAAGCGGAAATGGCCCTGCTCATCCAGAACTACCACTGCGAGTGGCGGGAGGTGGTCGAAAACCCCGAGCTGCGCCGGCAGTTCACGCACTTCGTGAATGCGCCCACCCTCAAAGACCCCTCGATTGAGTTCGAGCCGGTGCGGGGCCAGAAGATTGTAAAAGCCTGGTAACGGGCTTCCCCACGCACTTTTTACGCCGGAACTACTGCCGCCCCACGCCGGGGTGGCCCGGCCGACCAACGAGCCAACCGGGCGCGGTGGGTGGTGTTGCAGCGCCGCTCATTCGCCGCCCAAATTCTTTCAAACCAAGCTACAACCAATGGAAGCAGTCATTGACGTAACGTGGGTGGCCGTGTGCCGGGCCACCGACATTCCGGCCGACGGGGGCGCTTGCGCCCTGGTAGAAGGCGAGCAGGTAGCCATTTTCAACTTTGCCCGCCGTGGCGAGTGGTACGCCACCCAGAACCTGTGCCCGCACAAGCAGCAGATGGCCCTGGCCCGGGGCATGATTGGCAGCACCGGCGAAGCCTGTGAGCCCAAAGTGGCCTGTCCGTTTCACAAGCGCACGTTTTCCCTGCTCACGGGGGAGTGCCTGAACGGCGAGGAGTGCAGCATTCAGACTTACCCGGTAAAGGTGGAAGACGGCGTGGTGTACATCGGCTGGGCCTGAGCCGGCTGGGTTTATTCTTAACTACTAACGCCCTGGCCCTACGCCTATGGATGCCCCGCACTCCGACCAGCAGCCCCTGCAGCGGCTCCGCATTTTTGCCTTCACGGGCGTGCCAATGCGCACCTTTCACCTGACCTGGCTCACGTTTTTCTTCTGCTTTTTCGGCTGGTTCGGCATTGCGCCCCTTATGCCTTTGGTGCGCGAGCAGCTCCACCTCGATAAGGCCCAGATCGGCAACATCGTCATTGCCTCGGTGTCGGCCACCATTCTGGCCCGCCTGGTTATCGGCAAGCTCTGCGACACGCTCGGGCCGCGGCTTACCTATACGCTGCTGCTGGTAGTAGGGTCCGTGCCGGTGCTGCTTATCGGCCTGAGCCAGAGCTACACCAGCTTTCTGCTGTTTCGCCTGGCCATCGGCATTATCGGGGCTTCGTTTGTCATCACCCAGTTTCACACCTCGATGATGTTTGCCCCCAATGTGGTAGGCACGGCCAATGCCGTGGCCGGCGGCTGGGGCAACCTCGGCGGGGGCATTGCCAACATGGTAATGCCCCTGGTGGCCGCCGCTTTCGTCTCGTTGGGCTACGTGGATCAGGCCAATTCCTGGCGCCTGGCCATGGTCGTGCCGGGCGTTATTCTGCTCCTCATGGCCTGGCTCTACTATAAATACACCCAGGATACGCCCCGCGGCAACTACGCCGACATCCAGCGCGAGTCGGCCCAGAAGCCCAAGGGTACGTTTCTGCTGGCCCTGCGCGACTCCCGCACCTGGGTGCTGGCTTTGGCCTACGGGGCCTGCTTCGGCATCGAAATCACCATCGACAACGTGGCGGCCGTCTACTTCGTCGACCAGTTCGGGGCTACGCTAGTTGTGGCCGGACTGCTGGCCGGCATTTTCGGGTTCATGAACATCTTTGCCCGCGGCCTGGGCGGCTGGGTGAGCGACAAAGCCGGGCGGGCCTACGGTATGCAGGGCAAGTGGCTGCTGCTGAGCGGGCTGCTGGTGCTGGAAGGCGTGGGTATTGCCCTGTTTGCCCTGGCCCCGAGCTTGCCCCTGGCCATTGCCGCCATGCTGGGGTTTGCCCTGTTCCTGAAAATGGCCAACGGCTGCACCTATTCCATTGTGCCTTTCGTGAATAAGCAGGCCCTGGGCAGCGTGAGTGGCGTGGTGGGGGCGGGCGGCAACCTGGGCGCCATGCTGGTGGGCTTCCTGTTCAAATCGGCCTCCATCAGCTACAGCACGGCCTTTCTCTACATCGGCATCGGGGTGGTGGCCGTGGGCGGCCTGGTGCTGCTCGTGCGCCTGGTCGGCAAGCAAATCGGGGAGCCGACCACCGACACTTCTGCCCAAGCTCCCCTGACGCTGGCCGGTGCTTAAACCGATTGTTCTGACTGCCTCACCCAACCAGCATATATGGCCCTGACTGCCCCCGCCGCCGCTTCCACCTGTTGCTACTGTGGCGTGGGCTGTGGTGTGCTCGTCAGGCCCGACAAGAACGGCGACGTGACCGTGACGGGCAACCCCGACTACCCCGTGAACCGCGGGGCGCTGTGTAGCAAGGGCCTGAACCTGCAGTACACCGTCAACGACCGGACGGACCGGCTGCTGTTTCCGCAGATGCGCTACAGCAAAAGCCGCCCGTTGCAGCGTGTGAGCTGGGACGAGGCCCTGGAGCGCACGGCCGCCGTGTTCAAAACCTTTATTGAGCAGTACGGCCCCGATTCGGTGGCTTTCTACGCCTCCGGCCAGTGCCTGACGGAGGAGTACTACGTCATCAACAAGCTCATGAAGGGCTTTATCGGCTCCAACAACCTCGACACCAACTCCCGCCTGTGCATGAGCAGCGCGGTGGTGGGTTACAAAATGGCTTTGGGCGAGGACAGCGTGCCGGTCTGCTACGACGACATTGAGCTTTCTGACTGCCTGCTGGTGACCGGGGCCAACCCGGCCTGGTGCCACCCGATTCTGTGGCGGCGGGTGGAAGCCCACAAAGTGGCCAATCCGACCACCAAAATCATTGTGGTAGACCCGCGCGTGACGGATACTTGCGCCCTGGCCGACGTACACTTGCAGCTGATTCCGGGCACCGATGTGGTGCTGCACCAGGCCCTGGCCCGGGTGCTGCTGGAAAACGGCGACCTGGATATGGCCTTTATCGAGCAGCACGCCGAAGGCTTCGAGGCCTACCGCGCCATCATTCTGGAACGCACCGTGGCTGAGTCGGCCCGGCTGTGTGGGGTAGCCGAGGCGGATATTCGCCTGGCGGCCGGCTACATCGGCTCGGCCCGGGCCTTTCTGTCGATGTGGACGATGGGCCTGAACCAGAGCGTGGTCGGCGTCGACAAAAACCTGAGCCTGCTGAACCTGCACCTGCTAACCGGCCAGATCGGCAAGCCCGGCGCGGGGCCGTTGTCCCTGACCGGCCAGCCCAACGCCATGGGCGGGCGGGAAGTCGGCGGCCTCTCGAACCTGCTGCCGGCCCACCGTACCCTGGCCGACCCCGCGCACCGGGCCGAGGTGCAGCAGTTCTGGGGCAGCGGCCCCTTGGCGGAAAAACCCGGCTTCACGGCCACCGAAATGTTTGAGGCCCTGGCAGACGGCCGCCTCAAAGCCATCTGGATCATCTGTACCAACCCGCTGACCAGCCTACCCAACGTGCGCCAGGCCGAAGCGGCTTTGGCCAAAGCCAAATTCGTGGTGGTGCAGGACATCAGCAACAAGCCCGAAACCCTGGCCTACGCCGATGTGATTCTGCCCGCCGCCGCCTGGGCCGAGAAGGAGGGCACCATGACCAACTCCGAGCGGCGCATTAGCTACCTGCCCCGGGTGGTGGCCGCCCCCGGCGAAGCCCTGCCCGACGCCGAAATCATCTGCCGCTTTGCCCGGAAGATGGATTTTTCCGGCTTCGACTTCTCCACGACCGAGGCCATTTACCAGGAGCACACCCGCCTGACGGCCGGCACCACCCTGGACATTTCGGGCCTGACCTACGCGGTGCTGCGCCAGCGCGGCTCGGTGCAGTGGCCCTACCGCCCCGGGCAGGCCGACCCCGATACGGCCCGCCTGTTCACCGACCGGCAGTTTTACACGCCCTCGGGCCGGGCCCGGATTCACCCGGTGGCCGTGGCCGGGTGTAGCGAGATGCCCGACGCGGATTTCCCCTTTATCCTGACCACCGGCCGCATCCGGGACCAGTGGCACACGATGACCAAAACGGGCAAAGTCAGCAAGCTGCGCCAGCATAGCCCGCAGGCTTTTATCGAGCTGCACCCCCAGGACGCGGCGGCCCTGCAGGTGGCCGAAGGGGAGTTGGTAACGGTCAGCTCGCGGCGGGGCGAGGTGCGGGTGGCGGCGCGGCTGAGTGCGGGCATCCGGCCGGGCGTGGTGTTTCTGCCCATGCACTGGGGCAAACAGCTCGGCTCGGATTTGCACCGGGCCAACAACGTGACTTCCGGCGCCGTGGACCCGGTTTCCAAGGAGCCCGACTTCAAGTTTTGCGCTGTACAGCTCGCCAGGTACCGCCAGCCCCGGCAGCGCATCGTGGTGGTGGGCGCGGGGGCCGGGGCCTTTGGGTTCGTGCGGGCTTACCGGGAGCTGAACCAGGACGACAGCATCACCATTTTCAGCAAGGAAGACTTTCCGTTTTACAACCGGGTAATGCTGCCCGACTACATCAGCGGCCACCAAAATTGGGCGCAGCTGGTCAAAATGCGCGACGACGAGGAGCCCGGCTATAACATCGAACTGTGCCGGGGCGTGAGCGTGGAAGAAGTGAACCGGGCCGAGAAGTACGTGCTGGACTCCCGCGGGCAGCGCACCGACTACGACGTGCTGATCCTGGCCACCGGCAGCCGGGCGGCCGTGCCCCGCAACGTGCCCGCCCTGGCCGGCATCTTCACCATGCGCAGCCGCCTCGACGCCGATGCGTTTACCAGCCACTTGCCGGCCCAGAATGCCCACGTCGTCATTGTGGGCGGGGGGCTGCTGGGGCTGGAAATGGCGGCTTCCCTGCGCGAAACCGGCGTGCGGGTGTCCATCATTCAGCGCATTTCCCGCTTTCTGGACCGGCAGCTCGATGCCCTGGGCAGCCAGCTGCTGCAGGAAGAAATGGCCGAGCAGGGCTGCGAGCTGTACTTCAACGACGAGGTGGAGCTGTTCTACGGCCGTGCGCGCCTCACCGGGGTGGGCCTGAAAAGCGGCCGGCGCCTCGACTGCGACGCGCTGATCTTAGCCATCGGCACGGTGCCCAACCTGGAACTAGCCCGCGACAGTGGGTTGGAGTGCCGCCGCGGGGTGGTGGTAAACCAGCGGCTGCAGACCTCCGACTCCAGCGTGTTTGCCCTGGGCGAAATTGCCGAATTCGACGGCACGCTCTACGGCATCACGGCCGCCGCCGAGCAGCAGGCCGCCGTGGTAGCCCGCTACCTGAGCGGCGACGTGGGCAGTGTGTACCGGGGCAGCACCTTCATGAACATCATCAAGATTCACGGCTTCGATTTGTGCAGCATCGGCCTGCCCGAGTGCCCCCCGGACGACGGCAGCTACGAGGAAATTACCTTCGTTGACAAAGCCCGGCGCTACTACAAGAAGTGCATCGTGCACCAGGACCGGCTCGTCGGGGCCATTCTCATCGGCGACAAAACCGAGTTTGCGGAGTTTCGGGCCTTGATTGAGGGCAAAATCGAGCTGAGCGACAAACGCCTGCAACTGCTGCGCAGCGGCCGACCCGCCACCCCGGTACTGGGTAAGCTGGTGTGCAGCTGCAACAACGTCGGTGCCGATAACCTGCGCCAGGCCATCGGCGCCGGCTGCACTACACTCCAGGGCCTGTGCGCCGCTACCGGCGCGGGTACCGGCTGCGGCTCCTGCCAGCCCGAAGTACAGCAAATCCTGGCCGCCGGGCTGGCCGGCACCAGGCCGGCCGAGCTGGCGCCTCATCCAGTGGTGGCGACTTACGCTGATTCCGTATGAAAGCCGCTGACGCTTCTGCCCAGGTAGTGGCCGTAAACCTGTCCGGGGGCATCGTGCCGGCCGGCGACCTGCTGGCGGTGCTGACGGCCGCCGAGGCAGCGGGCATTGAGCAGGTGCAGCTCGGGCACCGGCAGCAGCTGCTGCTGGCTGTGGAGCCGGCCCAGCGGCGCGCCCTGTTGCAGGCGCTGGCCGCGGCCGGTGTGCTGGCCGAGCCTGACCCGGAAGATCATCCCAACATCGTCAGCTCCTACGTGGGCGAGGACGTGTTCTACAGCGCGGCTTGGCTGCGGGAAGGCGTGTACAAGGATATTCTGGATTTGTTCGACTACCGGCCCCGGCTGAAAATCAACCTGGTCGACAGCCGGCAGACCTTCGTGCCGTTTTTCACCGGCCACCTCAACTTTATTGCCGCCGACACCAGCAACTACTGGCACCTGCACGTGCGCTTTCCCCGCACCGGCCACCTCTACGCCTGGCCTCATCTGGTGTATTCCGAGGACGTGCCGGTGCTGAGCGCAGCCGTGGAGCGGGTGCTGCTGCCGACCGTCGGCCAGTTTGACAACGACCTGACGACGGCCGGCGCGCGGCTCTACGCGCTGGTCAGCGCGGCCCTGCCGCTGGGACAGCGCGTGGTAGCCGGGCCGCTGGCATTGCCGCCGTTTATGCTGCCCTATTACGAGGGCTTCAACCGCAGCGGGCAACAGCTGTGGCTGGGTATCTACCGGCGCAACGAGCAGTTTTCGGTGGCTTTCCTGCGCGACCTGGCCCGGGTGTGTTTGCAAACGCGGGTGGGCCAGCTCTGCACCACGCCCTGGAAGTCGTTGATTATAAAAGGTATTGCCCCCGCCGACCGGCCGGCGTGGGACGCCGTGCTCTGCCGCCACCGCATCAACGTGCGGCACGCGGCCAACGAGCTAAACTGGCAGGTGGAGGATAACTGCCCCGCCGGCCTGGCCCTCAAGCACGAGCTGGTGCGCTACCTCCACGAGGAAGACGTGCGCACCTACCAGCTCTGCTTTGCCATCAAAACCCGGCCCCAGACCGGCCTATTTGGCTCCATTATCATCCGGAGCCAGCCGGGGCGCCCCGGCGCCGAGCAGTACGAAATTCTGCACACCCGCGACTTCAACCCCAACTCCCGCGACTTCGTCTCCTTCCGCCAGCAGGTGCGCCCCGACATGCTGGGCTGGTATTTGGCCGAGCTCTGCCACCAGTTCTACACCCAGGCCGGGGCCGAAATGCCGCGGGAGGAAGAGGTAGCCGTGTTGTCGCCGGTGGAAAATTCCCGGCCGGCTACGACCCCGCTGCCGCGCTGCCGCCGCTGCCTGACGGTCTACGACCCGGCGTACGGGGACCCGGAGCAGGGCGTCGCGCCGGGCACGCCCTGGGCCGCGCTGCCCGACTACCGCTGCCCGACCTGCGAGGCCCCGGCCACCGGGTTTGAAGCGTGGGAAGAGTCGGTCGGCGCCGGTTTGAGCGCCATTGGGGCTGCTCCGTAAATCGTCCGGCTTCCGGCTTTTGGTTTTTTACTTCAGTATTCCCGTCTCCATGCTTCCCCCACCCAATGCCAATCCTCTATTTCCGGTCTTTCTCAAGCTGGAGCAGTTGCGCGTGCTGCTCGTGGGCGGCGGCAACGTGGGCCTGGAAAAGGTCTCGGCCATCCTGCGCAGCAGCCCGGCCACGGCCGTAACGGTGGTCAGCATCACCTTTCTGCCCGAATTGCGGGAGCTGGCCGCCCGCTACCGCCAGGTGCAGCTGCGCGAAGAACCCTACACCGATGAGCTGCTCGACGAAGCCGACATCGTGTTTGCCGCCACCGACGACCCGGCCCTGCACGCGCGCATCAAGGCAGCAGCCCGCAGCCGCCGTTTGCTGGTGAACGTGGCCGACACACCGCCACTGTGTGACTTTTACCTCTCGTCGGTGGTGCAGAAAGGGGCGCTGAAAATTGCGGTTTCCACTAATGGCCAGTCGCCCACGGTGGCCAAGCGGGTGCGGGCGGTGCTGGAAGAAGCCCTGCCCGACGAGCTCGACGCGGTACTGCAGAAAATGCCCGCCATCCGCCAGCAGCTCACCGGCGACTTTGCCGCCAAGGTCCGCACCCTGAATGCGGTAACGGCCGGGCTGGCCGGCGGCCCCGGCTTCGAGGTGCCGGCCACGCGGCGGTGGCGGCGCGTGGCCCTGGGCGCTTTGCTGGCTGCCGGCGCCCTGGCCGCCGTGCAGATGCGGGCCCGGCTTTCCTCTTCCGACCCCAAAAAGACCAGAACACTTGAGTAGCAAGCAAGAAAACCTGCCCGGCGTGGTGCCGGAGCTGTACGTGGTAGGAGCGGGCCCCGGCGACCCGGAATTACTCACGCTCAAAGCCCACCGCGTGCTGCAAACCGCCGCCGTCATTCTCTACGACAACCTGGCTAACCAGGAGCTGCTGGCCCTGGCCCCGGCCGGCTGTGAGTGCCTGTACGTGGGCAAAAAGCCCTACGGCGACTATACGCCCCAGGAAACCATTCACGAGTTGATTCTGGAAAAAGCCCGAAGCCGGGGCCGCGTCATCCGCCTCAAGGGCGGCGACCCGTTCATCTTCGGGCGCGGCTTCGAGGAAATCCTGTTTGCCCGCGCCCACGGCATTGCCACGCACTACATTCCGGGCATTTCCAGCATGCAGGCCCTGGGCTTCGAGGATATTCCTCTGACCCACCGCATTGTGAGTGAGGGCGTCTGGATGGTGACGGGCACCAAAAAGGACGGTAGCCTGTCGGTGGACCTGCGCCTGGCCATGCAGAGCAACTCCACCGTAGTAATTTACATGGGCCTGAAAAAAGCCGCCGAAATTGCCGCCGCCTACTGCGAAATGGGCAAGGGCGACACGCCCGCCGCCGTGGTGCAGCACCTCACTCTGCCCCAGCGCAAGCTGGCCGTGGGCCCGGTCCGCACCCTGCCCGCGCTGGTCGCCAGCCAGCAGATTACCTACCCGGCCCTGATTGTAATTGGCGCAGTGGTGGCCCTGGGCCACGAAATACCGACTGGTGCGCTAAGCCAGCGCCTTGGCTACCAAAGCCTGAGCATCGGGGGGCAGTGGGAGCTGCAGGGCTAGGGCGTGGCCCTGCGGGGTCATCTTGCGCCAGGTTTTCTGCACGATGTCGATGATTTTCTCCTCGGGGTGCTGGCGGGCGAAATCCAGGAAGTAATACTCCAGGAACACCAGGCAAATCACGTCTTCCAGCAGCTGCACGTCGGCGTCCCGGGTGAGCTGCTGCTTCTGTAGCAGGGCCTGCACCCGGGCAATGGTGGCTTCATCGTAGCCCACTTCCGTCAGGATCTGGCCGGCCACGTCGGCGTGGTATTTCTTGAGCGTATTGCGCCACTGATGGTAGCCGGCGCGGTCCATTGGGAAGTCGTGGCGCGGGATGGCCCAGCGGCGAATGTGCTGGCAACGGGCCGCCAGCTGCACCGCCTCCGGGGCCTCGGGCGCCACGCGGGCCAGGCAGGCACTCATGCGCTGTGCGTAGAGCAGCTCCTTGGGCCAGCTGCGGCCTTCGGTATCCGTATCCTGGTTGGGGTCTTCGGTGTTGGCGGCGTCAAACCGTTCGAGGGCGGCAGTAAAACGGGCAGTAGAGAAGCTCATACGGGCAAAATTCGTGGGGCGGGAGCGAAGGAAGTAGGCTCCTAACCACGCAGGTAGCCGTTGGAAAAGCAATAACGAAGCAGGAATAAAGCAGAAACATTCCTGCCCGCCTGCTTTTCAACCAAGGCTAAAAACCAGAACGTCATGCTGCGCTTGCCGAAGCATCTCTGCCGCCAAAGTAAATTGAATTACTGCAGTGGGAGAGATGCTTCGGCAAGCGCAGCATGACGATTAGTTTGAAAACGTCAGCACGCGAGATGCTTCGGCTTACGCCTCTGCTTGACGTTCTAACGCGTAGCTAGAAGCTAGAAGCCGGGTTACAGCTCCATAATATCCTCGTTCCAGAGCGTGGGCTCGGCCTCGACGAACTCGTTCATCATGTCGACGCACTCCTGCAGGTCCAGGTCCACGACTTCCACGCCGTGGCTTTCCAGGAAGGCCCGCGACTCGCCGAACGTACGCGACTCGCCCACCATCACCTTCGGGATTTTGAACTGCACGATGGTGCCGGCGCACATGTAGCAGGGCATCAGAGTAGTGTAAATTACCGTGTCGCGGTAGCTGCGCTGGCGGCCGGCGTTGAAGAGGCAATCCATTTCGCCGTGCTTGATGGGGTTGTCTTCCTGCACGCGCTTGTTGCGCCCGCGAGCCACGATTTTGCCGTCGCGCACCAGTACTGAGCCAATGGGAATACCGCCCTGCTGGCGGCCCTGGCGCGCCTCGTCGATGGCGGCCTGCATGAATTCATCCATGATATATCTATTTTGAGTGGAGAGAGGTGAAGAAAGCAAAAGTAATGTTCCTGGACAGCTTTTTTGGGCTAGTGAAAAACGGCCTGTCTAAAAACGGTGTGTCATCCTGAGCCCAGCGAAGGACCTTATAGCGGTTGAACAACAAGCTTAACAACGACTCAGGCTAACGTGAATAAGGTCATTCCCTGCGTTCAGGATGACAGAAGTGAAAACCGGTTTCTACCGGGCGCAGATGCCGCGGTAGGGGCAGTACTGGCACCGTTCCAGGTCGTCGGTTTTGCGGATGGGCTCCAGTGGGTCCATGATTTTGCGTACAAACTGGGTGAGCAGTTCTTCCCCTTTTTCCACGAATGAGGTGCCGTCTTCGGTCAGAAACGCCATGTCGGCCGTCATGGGGCCGGCCGTAAGGTTGCGCAGAGAAATGATGGCGGCATCGGCGGCGGGGCGGCCGGCGCGTTCCAGCATAAAGCGGTAGAGCCAGAGCTGCCGCACCTTGTCGGCCGAGGAGGTCGCATCGTGGAGCAGGCGCTGGGTGGCGGCCGCGGCATCGTCGCCGCGTTTCTGCAGCTTGAGGTCGTAGGGCTGCACCAGGCCGGTTTTGTAGTCGACCACCCGCAGGCGGCCGTCGGGCAGCTCGTCGAGCCGGTCGGTGTAGCCGAACACTATCAGGTCGAAGCTCTCCCCGTTTTCCAGCGTGACGGGTACCCGGGAATCGAGAATCTTTTCCAGGGCCACGATGCGCAGGGGCAGGGCCCCGGGCGTTTCGGCGAGGCCTTCCAGGTAGCGCCGCACCAGCTGAGCCGCCACTTGGCCCAGCACGTGGTTCAGGCCCTCGTCGGGGCGGGCGTGGCGCTCATCCTGCTCGTGGCGTAGGGCCCGCTCCAGCTCCTGGGGAATCAGGCGCACCAGCACCGGAATATCTTCGGCCGTAATGGCTTTCTGGGCTTCCACGAAGGGCTGAAACAGCATTTCCAGGGTTTCGTGCACCACCGTGCCGAAGCTGTCGGCCCCCAGCTTTTCCTCGACCTCGTCGGCCTCCTGAAACTTGGCCAGGCGGGCAAAGTAGAACTGCAACGAACAGTTCAGGTACTGATTCAGGGCCGAAGGAGAAAGGCCTTTTTCCAGCAACGTGCGCAGGGCGGCCAGCATTTCGGCGTCTTTTTCCAGCACCAAATCCCCGCCGTACTCGCGCCGGGCGGCCGAGTCGGGGGCGTCGTCCAGCACACTGGCGGTTAAGTCCCGCAGGGTCAGGTGGGGGTTCTGGGGCAGCAGGTCATTCTCGATTTGCAGCAGAAACCGGCTTCGTTCCCCGGTGCGGGTGCCCTCGGCGCCGGGCAGCACGTGCAGCAGGTCCACGCGGCGGGCCCGCTGCAGCAGGCGCCAGAACTGGTGGGCCGTGGCCGCCTCGTGGTCGGCGTAGGTTGGCATCTTGAACTGGGTCAGCACGTCGTAGGGGAACAGCGAGGAGTTGTTCTTCGGGGCCGGCAGCACCCGCTCGTTGCAGCTCAGAATAATAACGTGGTCGAAGTCCAGGGCCCGGGTTTCCAAGAGGCCCATCACCTGTACGTCGGCAATGGGCTCCCCACTGAAAGGCAGGCGGGTGCGGGTCATCTGCTCGTACAAGAACCGGCGGAAGGAGCGCACCGACAGCCGCTGCTCCCGGCAGTCGAACACCGAATCCAGGCGCTTTACCAGGGTGAAGAACAGGAACAGGTACTCGGCCTCAATAGCCGAATGCTGGTCCTGGTAAGCTTTTTTAAGCAGGTCAATCAGCGTGTAGCAGGCCGCAATAATATCGTCGCAGGTGTCCCAGGTGGCAAACAGGGCCTCCACCAACGGGTGCTGCTGGCCCAGTTCCAGCAGTTCGGAGGCCGGCAGCAGCACGGCGTTGCGCTTGATAATCTGGTTGCAGATCCTGTCGAGCAGGCCGTGGTACTGCTTCTGGGGCTGCTTGTCGAGCCACTGCTGGTAGCGCCGCAGGAACGGGTGACCCAGCAGCTTGCTCACGGCCAAATGGTGGTAGCGCGGCACCCCGTAGCCAGTTTCGGCGCTGCCCTCCCGGATGCCGGTCAGGTGGACTTCAAACAGCAGATCCACCAAGTTAAATAGGGGCGTGCTCTGGAAGCTCAGGCCCATGGTCACGTTGTACTCGGGCACTTCCCGGGGCGGCAAACCGTGCAGTACGGGCAGCAGCAGGGTTTCGTCGGGCAGCACCACGGCCACTTTAGCCCGCGGATTCTCGCGGCGGGAGGCAGCTAGCAGCTGCCCGGCCACTTTGCCCTGCATGCTGGCGTTGGCTACGCCCACAAACTGGATTTCGCGCTCCAGGGTCCGCAGCAGGTTGGGCAGGCCCGTGCCGGTGTCGCCAAAGGCTTCGGCGGGCAAATCCCAGTTTTTGCGGTACTGGCGCAGGTGCTGGCCGGCGCGGTTGGGCGAGTCGGTTTCCAGGTAAAACGCGTCGCCGTCGAAGCGCACCTCGGCCCGGCCTTCCTTGAGCAGCAGCTGAATCAGGCGCTGCTCGGCCCTCGACAACGAGCCCAGCCCCAGAAATACGTGGCGGGGCAGGGTGTCGCCGTTTTCCAGGCGGTTCTGCACCTTGTTCACGGCCAGTCGGTAAGCCAGGCCGGGGTAGGCCAGGTGAGTTTGCTCCATGCGGCGGCGCAACCGCCAGTACACCTTTTCCAGGTCGTCCCAGAAGCGGAAGTAGGCGGCCGTGGTGCTGACTTCAGCGGGCGTGTCGGCCAACTCCCAGCGCTCCAGGGCCTTGGCTTGGGTCAGGTACTCGAATACTTTGGCCGGTGAGGCCAGGTTCTGGTCGAGGTTGGAGAAGTCCTGCACCAAGAGGCCCGACCAGCCCACGAACTGGTCGAAGTCGAGCTTGGGGTCAATGTCGCGCAGGATGTCGAAGAGCAGCAGCTGCAGGGCAATGGGCTCCTCGACCTGCACGCCCGACAGCTCCACCATGTAGTCTTCCATGGCCGCCACGCGGGGGCTCCACACCGCCGAGCCCACTTCGGCGGCCAGGCTCAGCTCATTTTTCAGGTACACCACCGCCCGCCGCGTGGGCACTACCACCACCAGGTCCGACAGCTCCGCGCCGGGAAAGCGCGTGAGCAGGTCGCGGGCGGCCTGGCTCAGGAACGAGTCGGTAGTGGTGATGGGCAGGGTGGAGGCAATGGTTTCCATAGAAAGTAAAGATACCTTGCGGGCAAGGATATCCCGCGGGTTATTCGGCCCCGTGGCAGGCATTTCGGTTGGTTTATCAGCTTCCAGCACCAGGCTCATTTCGTTAACTCCATGATACCCGAATTCTTAGCCCCCTTCGTCGAGCAGCTCCAGCACTATGCGCTGCAAAGCATTAAAATCAAGGCCACCCCGCTTTCGGAGGACCAGCCGGCCTCGGCGGCCAGCAAGTTTCGTGGCCTGCCGTTTCTGCCCCTGAGCGTGCCCTACCCCCGGGACGGGAAAGGGGCGCCGCTGCTGCTGCTGGCCCAGATTAACCTGGCCGAGCTGCCGCCCACGGACTGGCTGCCCGCCGCGGGCCTGCTGCAGTTCTACGCCTCGGCCTCAGCGCTCTACAATACGGAGGAGGCCGCAGTGCGCTATATCAGGCCGGAGCAGCTGACCGAGGAAATGCAGCAGGATTTCAGCTTTCTGCCCGCCGACCACTACGACGACAGCCCCATGCAGTGTGAGCACCGCCTGCATTTCGAGCTGACCACTGAGTACGGTGGCTTCCAGGATAGCCGCTTTGACGTTGACTTCCAGGGACTCGCTGCTCGAGCTTATGGCAAGAAGCTACCCATGGAACGGAAGCGGGAATTTGCCAAATTCTTCAACAGTGAAGGACACAAGCTGGGCGGCTACGCCATGTTTACCCAGGGCGACCCGCGTGAGTATACCCCCGGCACGGCCCACGACGTGCAGCTGCTGCAAATTGATACGGACGAGCAGATTATGTTCGGCGACTCCGGCGTGGCCCACTTTTTCATTGCTCCCCAGGCCCTGCAAAACGGCGAGTTCAATAAGGCCTACTTCTACTGGGACTGCTGCTAATGACTGGCCACTGCTTCTTCCGGTACGGCCGTAGGCACCGCCGGAGCCACGTAGTGCCGCAACGACTTCATGGCCAGTAGCATGCTGATAACGGTCAGCACGGCACCGGTCAAGAAGGCCGCGCCGGGAAAGTGCACGGGGGCCTTGCTGCTGGTGAAAAAGGAGAACAGGTTGGTCATCAGCGGCGGTCCAATGATGGAGGTGAGGCTCACAAGGCTGGTAAGCGCCCCCTGCAGCTCGCCCTGCTCGTTGGGCGGCACCTGCCCCGACATAATGCCCTGCAGGGCCGGGCCAGCTATGCCGCCCAGGCAATAGGGCACCAGAAATACGAACATCAGCCAGCCGGTAGGGGCCAGGGCAAACAGCAGAAAGCCCAGGGCGTAGAAGGCCAGGCCCAGAAATACCGAGCGTTTGGGGCCCAGGCGGGGGTTAAGGTGGCGAATCAGGACCCCCTGCACCAGGGCCGTCAGGGCCCCAATCACGCCCAGGGAGTAGCCCACCCAGGCCTCGTTCCAGTGGAACTTGTACATGGTGTAGTACGACCAGGTGCTCTGGGTGGAGTGGGCCGCAATGTAGATGAGCACCAACGAGCCCACCATGCCCAGAATCACGGGGTATTTCTGTAGCTGCCGCAACGAGCCGATGGGGTTGGCCCGGCGCCAGTCGAACTTACGGCGGTGCTCTTTGTCGAGCGACTCGGGCAGAATAAAGAACCCGTAGAGCCAGTTGAGCAGCGTCAGGCCCGCGGCGAAGTAGAAAGGCACGCGGGGCCCGTACTGCCCCAATACTCCGCCAATGACCGGCCCGATGATAAAGCCCAGCCCAAACGCCGCCCCGATCATGCCAAAGTTCTGAGCCCGCTTTTCCGGGGTGCTGATGTCGGCAATGTAGGCCGAGGCCGTGGAAAAGCTGGCCCCGGTGATGCCCGCAATAATACGGCCCACAAACAGCCAGGTAATGGTGGGCGCAAAGGCCACGAACAGGTAGTCGAGGCCGAAGCCGAAGAGGGCAAACAGCAGCACCGGCCGCCGCCCGTACTGGTCGGAGAGGTTGCCCAGCACCGGCGAAAACAGGAACTGCATGCTGGCAAAGGCAAACATGAGCCAGCCCCCGTACTTGGAGGCCTCACTCAAAGAGCCCCCGATGAGCTGACTGATCAGCTTGGGAATGACGGGGATGATGATGCCGAAGCCAATAACGTCCAGCAGCAGCGTGATAAAGATGAAGCCGAGGGCGGCCTGGCGTTTATCGGACATGATAAATCTGGTTTGCTAATTTTTTTGGCGCGTCTAAAATACTAAAATTTTACGCAATCAGGATGACAAAGTTGAATATAGTTGGCCTGAAATGTATCAACTGTTGGGGCAATCCGTATCCGGGATACGCCTGCAAACCGCATACGTGGGTTTTCTTGCGGCTGGATCCTCCACGTTTTATTCTTCTTTGCCTATGCTGTTTTTCTTTGGATTAGGTCGGACCCGCATTACGACAACTCCCCTGGCGGGTGTTGCCTGCGCTTACTGCAGCGCCCCGAATTCTGTGACGGCCACGGTATTCTCGCGCTACTTTCACGTGTTCTGGATTCCGGTAATTCCGCTGGGCAAATTCAGCCTGACTCAGTGCGGCCACTGCAAGCAGGTGCTGGAACAGAAGGAAATGCCCGCCGCGTACCAGGCTCCCGTGGCCGCTATTCAGCAACAGGTCCGCCTGCCGCTTACCAATTATCTGGCCCTGATTCTGCTCGGGGCTGGTGTCCTCTTTATGCTAGGCGTGGGCCTCTTCAGCGACAAGTCTTCGGCTGCTCCGGCCGCCGAGGCACCACCGGCTACCGCCAAACCCACCGACACCGCCGCCAACGACGCTGCGGTGCTGCCCACTGCCGGGGCGGTGTACCTGATGCCGATGGATGCCGGTCGGTACTCGCTTATGCAGGTCACCAAAACTACCCCCGACAGCGTCTATTTCCGCATCACCGACCCGCTGCGGTCTGCCCCCTCCGCGGCCATGATAACCCGCGCCCTGCGCGACTCGGTATCGGCGGCTAACGAGGCTACTGCCTGGCAGAAAAAGCAATGGCAAACCGTGCGGCAGTTCAATAAGGAGTTTATCCGCCTGCGGTAGGGCGGGGAAAGGCCCGGCCAGAATACACGCTTAAAATACGATTACCTCTTCCGTGTCGAAGTAGTAGAGCACGCACTGCACGTCGGAGTAGCCCAGCTGCCGGAACAGGCCCGCGTACTGCTGCAGCTGGCGGCGGTGCTGGGGCTCGGGCGGCGGAATCTTGAAGTCGATGAGCGTGACGCGGCCCGGCGCCGGCTTCACCTCGGGCTCGAACACAATCCGGTCGGGCTTGTAGTCCTGGCGGCGCGTGCCGCCCACCAGGATTTCCCGCTCGGTTTCCACCGCCACGGCCGGGCTGAAGTAGTGGCCCATCCGCGGGTTTTCCACTGTGCGGCGCAGCAGGCTCACCAGTTGCCCTTTTTCCTTGCTGCTGACCAAGCCCTCGGCCACGAGCTGAGTTGCTACCCGATCTACGTCGGTGGCTACTTCGAGGCGGCGCAGGGCGTAGTGCAGCTTGCGGTTCCACTCGCGCTGCACCTGCTGGTCGTCGAAATCGAAAATGGTGTTGGCGTGGCGGCGCAGCCGCAGCCGCTCCTCCCAGGGGGTGCTGCTCAGGTTGGCCAGGGGGTAGGTCTGAGTGGCGGCCTTGGTTTTCAACTCGGGCACGAAGTTGTGGCTGTCGGCCAGGGCATAGGCCGTGCGCTCGTCGTTCCAGGCGCCGGTAGCCAGCAGGTAGCGGTGCAGCAATTCGGCCACGGTTTTGGCTGGTTCAGCCGTCGTCGGCGCTTCAAACTCCTTGACGGCTTTGGTGGGCTTGGGCCGGCGGCTGATGGCGTAGAGGCGGTGGCGGGGCCGGGTAAAGGCCACGTACAGCATGTTCAGACCTTCCAAAAACGTCTTTTCCAGCTCCTCGGTGTACTGCTGGGCCAGCGGGGTGCGCAGCAAGGCCTGGGTCTGGCCGACCACCGCAATGGGCGGCATCTCCGGCACCGGCTTGGCGTCGTCGGGTAATTGGCCCCAGAGCAGCGTGCCGCGGTAGGGCGTCAGGCTCCAGTCGGCGAAGGGCACGATGACGACTCCGTAGGCCAAACCCTTGGCCTTGTGCACGGTGGTAATGGTAATAGCGTCGCGGCCGGCCGGGGCGTTGATGCTCAGCGCGCTTTTCTTCTGCTCCCAGTAAGCCAGGAAGTTGTTCAGGTTGTTGCCAAAGCGCAGGCTGTATTCCAGCGTGAGGTCCAGGAAGCGGAACAGGTACTCACTTTCCTCGTTACGGCCCAGCAGCCCGAAGGTGCCCATCAGCCGCTCGGTCAGCTCGTAGAGGCCGAGGTTGCCGGTTTCCCGCTCCCGCACGTCGTAACCCAGGGTCCGCAGCTCGTCGAAGAACTCCTGGGCCTTTTCGGCGTTGGCCAGCGTGGCAATGTGGCGGGCCCGGGCCGGAGTAGGGGCCAGCTGCCGCACTACTTTATCCACCAAGAGCAGCGCCTCGGCCCGGGCCAGGGTGTCGGCGGGCCGGTTCAGCACCCGGAATAAGGCCACCAGCAGGTTTACTACCTCGGCAAACTCCAAAGACAGCGAATCGGCCGAAATAATGGGGTAGCCCCGCTCTTTCAGAAACTTAGCGACCCGGCGGCTGGAGTCGCGGCGGCGGCAGAGCACGGCAATATCCTGGAGCCGAAACCCATCCTGCAGGGCTTGCTCCACCAACTGCAACGTCAGGTAGAGCGTACTGGCTTCGTAGTCGAATACCTCATCCGGACCCACGCCGGGCAGGGTTTCCTCGGTATAGGCGCCCGATACGGGGTCGTAGCGGCGGGCGGGGGCTTCGTCTTCGGTGAAGAGCAGCTCCACGTGGCCGGCGCCGCCGCCGGGCGTCTGCTGTCCAAAGTGCTCATCGTAAATAGCCTGCACCAGCGGCAGCTGCGGGTGGGAGCTGCTTACCTGCCCGAAAAAGTCGTTGTTGAACTGAATAATCTCCGGGGCCGAGCGGTAGTTGGTGTTCAGGTGCTCGGGCGTCAGGGCCTGGTCCAGGGTGTAGTAGCGGTCCTGCAGCAGGCCGCGCAATTCCTCGTCGGCCACGCGCCCGTAGAGGTACTGCGTCTCGTTCTGGTGCAGGCGCAGAATCTGCTCCATTTCCCCGCCCCGCCAGCGGTAAATAGCCTGCTTAGCATCCCCCACGGCCAACGACAGATTACCAGTCGACACGGCGTTTTCGACCAGCGGCAGCAGGTTGTTCCACTGCAAAACGGAGGTGTCCTGAAACTCGTCGATGAGCAGGTGCAGGTACCGCTCGCCCATCCGCTCGTAGAGAAACGGCACCGGCTCGCGCAGCACGATGCTGGCAATGCGGCGGTTAAACTCGGCAATGAGCACCACGCCCCGTTCCCGGCTCAGCTGGTCCACGGCCTTGCTCAGCTCACTCAGCAGCGACACGTGAAACAGGTAGGGCAGCATCCCGTTCACCAGAATATAGTCCGACAGCAGCGTGGCGCGCAGGTTTTCCAGCTCCAGGTAGTAGCGCGTTACTTCCTCCTTCACGGCATCTACGCGCTGCTTGTCGGCGGCCGTCTTCACCTTGCCGCTGTACCACTTATCCTGCTCCATAGTGGCCCGCACGTAGCTGTTGGCCTCCTTGTCGGGCAAAAGCCGCTCTTCCCACTTGGTGAAGTAGCCGATGATGCCGTTTTTGCCCTGGTACAAGTCGGCTTCCGTCACGCCGGCCGTTTCCAGGGCCACAATAGCCTGCAACGCCGCCAGCTGAAACTTGCCTTCAATGACCTCCTTGCGCTTGCGCAGCGTTTCGTGCAGGCGCCGGTAGTCCTGCAACGACATGCGCTGCAGCTGGCTCACGGCCTCGTGCACGGGCTCCGAGAGCAGAAAGCGCCCGAACTGCACCAGCTCGTCGGAGAGGTTATTCCAACTGCGGCCCTCGTCGGCCTTGCTCAGGGCGTAGTCGGCCAGGGAGCGGCTGAGCAGGGCCGCATTCGGGTCCCGGTTGACGCGGTCCAGCAGCAGGGCCACCGCGCTTTGCAGCACCGCGTCGCCGTCCAGCTCTACCTCAAACGTGGCCGGCAAGCCCAGCTCCCGGGTAAAGGCCTGCACGATGCGCTGCACGAAGGAGTCAATGGTGCTCACGCCAAAGTCGGCGTAGTGGTAGAGCACCAGTCGGAACGTGGCCGCCGCCCGCCGCCGCAGCTCCTGCCGTTGCTCCTCGGGCGTTTCGGCGCGCTTCGGCAGCAGCCCTTCCTCGGCCAGCTCCCGGGCAATATCGCGCAGCAAAGCGTCGTCCTGGTTGGACTCGGTGGGGTAGGCAAAGCGCCGTAAAGCGCTGATAATACGCTCCTTCATTTCCCCCGCTGCATCGTTGGTGAAGGTAATGGCCAGGATGCTCTTGAAGTAAGCCGGGTCCTCGGAGCCCAGGGCCAGCTTCAGGTATTCCTTGGTCAGCTGGTAGGTTTTGCCGGAGCCGGCGGAGGACGAGTAAATGCGGAACGTGGCGGGCATTGCGGCAGGGAAAAGCGGGGTGCAAGATACTCGATAAGCGCCGGGAATAGGATATTGTAGCTATTATTGCTCTTCTCTATTCTTACGCAATGTCTTTTTAAGAAAAGCTATGAAATATACATGCTATGCATTGTCAATAGTTCTCTGGCTGTCTTCTGTTGTGCACGTTTATGCAACCGGACAAATTCCAGATAGAATGATTTATAAGGGAGATACCCTCAAAATATTTGCGAACCCACTAGAACAACTGTATTCGAATGACTCATTGCATCCTGCCTTTTTTGGAGCAAAAGAAGCCTGCGAATCAACTGCTTGTTGGCGAGGCTATCAGGCGACATGGGAAATAAGTGAAGATAATCTATATCTTGTCGGGATATATAGCTGTTGCTATAACGATGATAAAGTAAGTGCCGATTTAAAAAACCTTTTCGGTGAAAAATGCATCAATGGCAGGGTGAAAGCTGATTGGTTCACAGGGAAGATCGTATCACCCCAAGGAAAGCTGCTTTATTATGTTCATATGGGATATGGGTCTTTGTATGAGAAAGAAGTAGAGCTACAGTTTGAAAGTGGCTTGTTAATAGATACAAAAAATTATGACAACTCGAAGTCTCGCATTTCTGCATTTAGGACTAATCCTGAGAAGCTGAAAAAATTTATATATAGAAATATTGATTGGAATAAGATTCCAAATGCAACTAATGGAAAAAGCTTGCTCGTCTCTTTTTCAGCGAACAGAAAAGGTGTTATCGATAGTGTGGACATAAGAATGAAAGATAGTAGTGTTTATGCAAAAGAAGCAGCTCGGGTAATAAAATCGATACCTAGATGGGATGTTCTATACAGAAGAGGTGAGCTATTGCGAATGGAATGGGTTGTGTTAATTAGTTTCAGTGAAGAAAACAGGAAGAAGTACAGGAGGTAATAAGCTGATAATTTAGCTCAGTTTATTCAGGATATAGAGTAGTCGTCCTGCACCGCCACCCGCAGCCGCTGCTCCACCTCCGTCGTCACCCGTTTCGGCCGTTGCGTACTAGGCTCCAGCAGCACCCACTGGGTTTCGGCCTCGCAGAGTAGCACCCCGTCGGCGGCCCGCTCGATGCGCACGAAGCGCTGCGACTGTGCCCCGCGTACTTCGCCAATCCAGGTAGTACAGCGCAGCTCCTCGCCCAGATAGGCGGGCTTGTGGTAGCGCACCCGGTGCTCCAGCACCACCCAGATGTACTGTTCCCGCTCGCCCACCGGGAAAGCCGCGTGCCAGTGCGCCGCTGCCGTGTCCTGCACAAACTGCACGTACTGCACATTATTCACATGGTTCAGTTCGTCAATATCGGAATCAACCACGGTAAGCAGGCGGGAAAAGCGGAAGGAGGGTGCGGGGTCAGACATAGAAAAAGGCTACCAGAGAAAACAAGAACGTCATTCCAAGCCGCGGGGAATCCCGCGGGCCGTGGTAATCAGGTACTATAAGGTGGAAGAAACGCGTTGGCTGCGCGGAGGCAGGCTACATACAAGTGACGTTCAGTTACTTCTTTGCGGCCTGTTTTGCCTTTCGGTCCCACACCCGGCCCAGATACTCGCGAATATCGAACGTCTGGCAATTCGTGTCGCCGTGGTCGATAACTACCACTCCGATACGCCCGGCGGCCTGCTCTACCAGGTCGCGCAGCAAAGGGGAGCGGCTGCCGATGCTGATGAGCGCCGTGTTCATAGCTTCTTTGGCCCGATTCGGGGCCTGCGAAATGCCGGCTTCTAGCGGCGGCAGCCACTTGTCGAAATAGGCATCCGGCAATGCTTTGTCATCCAGGGCCAGGCGGCTCAGCAGGGTATAGCCCAGGCGCTGCCGCATTTCCCCGGGCTCAGTAGTCCACTGCGCCAGCTTGGCTTGCGCAATGGGCGTCTGCGCTATCAGGCCCGCCAGCAAATCGGCCAGGGCGTGGTAGTGCACGTCGCGGGCCCAGGCCTCGGCTTGCGTTTCGGTCAGCTGCTGCGGGTCGGCCAGCATCGTCGCCAGCGACTGGGCGTCGATATTCTGGGTGTCCCAGAGCTGCTTGGCTACCTGATGCGCGTGGTTTTTGTCTTTGCCACGGCCCACGAACTGCTTCTTCAGCGCCGCGTACTGGGCGAAGCTTACCCCGAACGTATTCGGGCCGCTGCCGTGGCGTTGATAGGTTTTGCGGGTCGGTTCGGTGCCCAAAGTGCGAAGCTGTGCAAAAGTTTCTTCGAAATTCATAGCTGGATTATAGGCCTTTAAAGCCTGCTAAGGCCGGTTTGATGAGTTTTGGCCGCTTGCTACAAGCGAGATAAGTCGCCTCAATCTAACTAGTATGGCATATTTGCGTACCTTTGGTTCAAGTTTAAGATAATAGGCACATCTATTCTGTTATACGTTCTGTGAAGAGCTGCAGCAGATTGCATGGCGACTTTGCTTGAATGACATCCATACTTTACCCCCATGCAAACAGGAACAGTAAAATTCTTCAATGACACCAAGGGCTTTGGTTTCATTAAATCTGACGAAAACGGTCAGGACATCTTCGTGCACGTAAGCGACCTGGTCGACGAAATCCGCGAGAACGACAAAGTACAATTCGACGTAGCTCAGGGCCGTAAGGGTCTGAACGCCGTTAAGGTGTCGTTGGTGTAAATCACCTTACTCACTTCTCGCAAGTGAAACAAAAAAGCCTGCCTCGAGCAGGCTTTTTTGCGTTTAAGCCAGATACTGTAGTCTACTGATGCCCAGTAGGGTAGCGGCTATATTCCTATACCGCTGAACTTCTATGCAAGGTGTGTAGTTACACCAATCCAACTCGGAAGGGAGCCGGCTTTTGCTAGCATACATCCCCGTCTGAGGCGGACAATCATCCCGTTTCATAAGGAATTAAGAATTAGCTAAAATGCCTGCTACGTATCTTTTCTCGCGGAAAATACGTACCTTTGCAGCCGCATTGAGAACGGCCATGTTCCGCGCAGCATAGGCTGCTGTAATCTAATAGGCTGGCCGCCTTCGTCTTCCGTCCGTTGCTTCCGTCGCTTGTCGTTGTTGTTGAGTGGGAGAGGAACGTCGCTGAATCCGCTGTTTTCAGAGCTAGTGTCTCCCATTCCATCTAACAAAGTCATGGAAAAAGTAAAATTTGAAGAGCTCAACCTCTCTGAAGAGTTGATGCGCGCCATTGCCGACCTCGGCTACGAAGAAGCATCCCCTATCCAAACTGCTGCTATTCCCGTGCTGCTGGCCGGCCAGGACGTTATTGGCCAGGCCCAGACGGGTACCGGCAAAACGGCCGCTTTCGGCATTCCCGCCATTGAAGGCGTTGATACCAACAGCAAAGCCGTTCAGGTCCTGATTCTGTGCCCCACGCGTGAGCTGGCAGTACAGGTTTCGGGCGAAATCCAGAAGCTGGGCAAGTATAAGCGTGGTCTGGCCGTAGTGCCAATCTACGGCGGGCAGAGCTACGACCGCCAGTTCCAGGCTCTGGAGCGCGGCGTGCAGATCGTCATTGGTACCCCCGGCCGCGTAATGGACCACCTGGAGCGTGGTACCCTGAAGCTGGACAAGGCCACCAAGATCATTCTGGATGAAGCCGACGAAATGCTCGATATGGGCTTCCGCGAGGACATCGAGATTGTGCTGAGCAAAATGCCCGAGGAGCGCCAGACGGTATTCTTCTCGGCCACGATGAGCAAGCCCATCATGGAGCTCACCAAAAAGTACCAGAAAAATCCGCAGATCGTAAAAGTCAACCACCAGGAGCTGACCGTTACGAACATCGAGCAGATGTACTACGAGGTGCGTAACCCCATGAAGAAGGATGTGCTCTCGCGCATCATCGACATGTACAACCTCAAGTCGACCATCGTATTCTGCAACACGAAGCGTATGGTAGACGAGTGCGTGGCTGAACTGCAGGCCCGCGGCTACTTCGCCGACGGCTTGCACGGCGACATGGGCCAGCAGCAGCGCCAGAACACCCTCGACAAGTTCCGCAAGGGCACGCTCGAGATTCTGGTAGCTACCGACGTAGCCGCCCGGGGTATCGACGTGGAAAACGTGGAAGCCGTGGTGAACTACGACCTGCCCGCCGACGAAGAGTACTACGTGCACCGCATCGGCCGTACCGGCCGCGCCGGCAAGCTGGGCAAAGCCTTCACCTTCGTGAGTGGCCGCGACATCTACAAGCTGCGCGACATCATGCGCTTCACCAAGGCTACCATCAAGCAGGAGCGGATTCCGTCCTTCGAAGATGTGTCGGAGGTGAAAACCACGCTGTTCCTGGCTCAGATCAAGGACATCATCGAGAAGGGCAAGCTGGAGAAATACGTGGCCCGCGTGCAGCGTCTGCTGGATCAGGAAGAGGATATCACGTCGCTGGACGTGGCCGCCGCCCTGCTCCGTATGACGATGAAGGAAGACAAGCAGGCCGAGAAAAGCCTCGAGGCGGGTCGCCAGCAGGGCGCCGTGCGCCCCGGCTTCACGCGCCTGTTCGTAACCATGGGCAAGAAAGACCGGGTTCATCCTCGTGACATCGTGGACCTGATTGCCGAAAACACGGCGCTCATCGGCAGCAAAGTCGGTGATATTGCCCTCTACGACAAGTTCAGCTTTGTGGAAGTGCCTTCGGAGTTTGCCGAAGAAATTACTTCCAAGCTGGGCCGCACCTCTATTCAGGGCCGTCCGGTATCCTTCAACATTGCCACGCCCCGCCAGGAAGGCGATGCGCAGCAGGAAGGCAACACCCGTGGCCCCGGCGGATTCGGCGGCGGTGAGGATCGTCCGCGCCGGAGCGGTGGTTTCGGCGAGCGTCGTGAAGGCGGTAGCAGCTACGGTGGACAGCGCGGAGGCAGCAGCTTCGGCGGTAACCGCGGCGGCAGCTCCTACGGTGGTGGTCGTGAAGGCGGCGGCTACCGTGGTGGCAACAGCGGCGGCAGCTCCTACGGCGGTGGCTACAAAGGCAACCGTGACGGGGGCAGCAGCTACGGCGGCGGCTACAAAGGCAAGCGCGACAACGACGGTGGCGGCTTCCGCGGCGGCAACCGCAGCGAAGGCGGCAGCCCGGCTCCCCGCCCGCGTCAGGATTTCGACGAATAGATAGAAAATGACTGGCGGGGAGGGTAGTACCACTGCCTCACCCGCTGGTTACTTCTGCCAACCAAAAAAAGCCCCGCCAGATCTGGCGGGGCTTTTTTTTGTGCATATGCGGCACTATTACTTCTTGGCAGCGGCGTCGCGCAGGGTGCGGATTTCGTTGTGCGCGGCCTGAATGCCCTGGTATTGCTTTTCGATGATGGTCTTGAGCTGGCCGGGCAGGCCTTCCGCTTTCAGGGCCGTCTGGTACGCTTTTACGGCGTAGTCTTCGCCCCGCTCGCACTCGTTGAGGATGCTTTCCCGGCTCTTGCTGGTAATGGCGGCCTTCAGGTTGATAAAGGCGCGGTGTACGGTGCCCGTAATCGAGCTTTCCTCGTCGGCTTTCAGGTTGAGCTGGTGCATCTGGTCTTCCAGCTCGGTCAGGAAACCGTCGCGCTGCACGGCGTATTTCTTGAATACCTGTTTCAGATCATGATCATCAACATCGGTGGTGGCAGTGGAGTAGCCTTTTTCGCCGTCTTTCAGCGTTTCGAGTAGTTCGTTGAGCAGGGCTTGGGTTGCTTTGGCTTCCATGAGTAGGTCAGTGAATTGTGGGGTTGTGGATACGAAGAATATGAAGGTCTTTACTGCTGGAAAGTCGTTTAGGTTGCAAACCAGCAGTTGGAAGACTTTATATAAGTGCTATTCCATGTTAAAAAAGTATTATAAAAGCGCTAGGTAACACCGCTTGCACATCGTGTCGGCCTCCCGTTAACCACTAACCGCAACACCCTGGAGTACAATAGTTGTCCGGTATTTTGCACCCGGTTCTGAGCCCTTAGTAAAGAGCAGGTTAACGGCAGTACGTAGCACCCAGCGTCGTACTCGGCCAGCTTCGTAAGCCACTCAAGTGCCTTACCCCAGGCGCCGCTGCCCGCCCGCTAAGCCTGGCTCATGGCCTGTCCGGCCAGAAAGCCAGTGGTCCAGGCCGCCTGGAAATTGAAGCCCCCGGTGATGCCGTCAATGTCGAGCACCTCGCCGGCAAAGTACAGGCCCGGGTGTCGGCGGCTTTCCATAGTTTTCATATTGACTTCACCCAGTACCACGCCCCCGCAGGTCACAAACTCTTCCTTAAAAGTGGTTTTGCCCCGCACTGCCAACGGCATGCGTAGCAGCAGCTCGATTAAGCGGTTCTGGGGCTTGGCGGGCAGCTCACTCCACCGGGTTTCAGCCCCGATTCCGGCCTGCTCTACCAGCGCCCGCCACAGGCGCTGGGGCAGGCCCAGCAGCGGATTGACGAGCACTACTTTCCGGCCGTTTTCGTCCCGGTAGGTGTGTAGCCACTGGCGCAGGCTTTCTTCGTTTTGCGGCGGAATCCAGTTGACTAGGGCCGTGCCGGTGTACTGCAGCTCGTGCAGGCGGCGTGCGCCCCAGGCCGAGAGCTTGAGGACTGCCGGTCCGCTGACGCCCCAGTGGGTAATCAGCAGCGGACCTTCGTAGTCGAGCTTTTCGCCGGCAATAACCACCCGGGCCAGGGGCACGCTCACGCCCATCAGCTCTTTTAACGGCGACTCAGGCACGTTGAAGGTAAACAGGGACGGCACCGGCTCAGCAATGGTGTGGCCCAGGTTGCGCAGCCAGTTGTAGCCTTCCGACTTGGGCACGCCGCCCGTGGCCACCAGCAGGCGGTGGGCTGTCAGGGTTTGGGCGTGGGTGCCGGTGAGCTGCACCCGGAAGCCCCCCTCAGGAAGGGGCTCCAGGTGCTCGGCGTTGGTGTTGAGCAGCAACTGCACGCCGGCCGTGCGGGCCGCTTCCAGCAGGCACTGCGCAATGGTTTCGGAGGAGTCGGTGGTGGGAAACATGCGGCCGTCGGCTTCCGTTTTGAGCGCCACGCCGCGCTGCTCAAACCAGCGCACCGTATGCTGGGCCCCAAACTGCTGAAAAGGCTCTTTAAGTTTTTTGCCGCCCCGCGGATAGTGCTGCACCAACTGCGCGGCCGAAAAGCAGGCGTGAGTCACGTTGCAGCGGCCCCCGCCCGATACCCGGACTTTGCTCAGCAGCTTACCCGTTTTCTCGACCAGATATACGCGGGCCGCGGGGTTGGCCTCCGCGCAGGCAATTGCCCCAAAAAAGCCGGCCGCCCCGCCGCCCAGCACAACTACCGTAAGTTTCGTTGTATTCACCCCGCAAAGATAACCCACGGAGAAGGATGAATCCTGCTTAAGCGGGGCCTAACAATGCGCCAGGGCGGCCAGCAGGTCGTCGTGGGCAAACTCGTAGTGCAGAGTCTGGCGAATCAGGGTGCTGTCGATGATTTTGCCGCCCGCGGAAACCGCCTGAAAAACCGGGGTGTCGAGCCCGAGCTGACGGGCCGCGGCGGCGTAAAACTCGCGGCGGGGTAGGTGCTGGGCGGCGCTGGCATTGAAGGTATAGCCCCAGCGCTGCTGCCGGATAATGCTGATAAGCAGACCGATGCAGTCGTCGAGGTGAATCAGGTTGACGGGTGCGTCCCCGTTGGGCACATCCTGCCGGCCCGCCAGAAAACGGCCCGGCGGCCGGTCGGGGCCCATCAGGCCGCTGAGGCGCACCACCGTGGTTTGCCACTGGCCCTGCGCCGACATAAACTGCCCCTCGGCCCGCAGCAGGTCGGAGGCTGCTTCGGCGGAGGCCACGGCATCGGCTTCGCTCATGCGCCGGGGCTCGTCGGGATATACGCTCGTGGAGCTGACAAACAGCACCTGCTTCACGCCCGTGGCGGCCACGGCGCTGCCCACCGGCCGCAGCAGTGCCGGGTAGCCGCCCGGGCCCACTTTGCTCGGCGGAATATTCAGCACCAGCACATCCACGCCGCTGAGCATGGCGCGCAGCGTGTCGGCGTCGGTGGCGCTGAAATCGGGGCCCAAACGCAGCAGATACGGCGTAATACCGGCGTCACGCAGAGTCAGCAGTTGCTTGGGCGTGGTGGTGGAGCCTACCACGGGGTAGCCGGCCGCCACGAGGCTTTTGGCCAGGGGCAGGCCCAGCCAGCCGCAGCCAAGCACGGCAATAGTGGGAAGGGCAGAAGGAGTTGGAGCGGTCATCTGGGGCCAAAGGTGGTAAAAAATCCTTCTTCTCGGTTTAGTTGGGGGCAAAGCCAACAATTACCGTTCTTGCAGCTTTCCATCCTTCCCTCATTACTCTCCCTTTCTATGTCTGCGTACACTCAACCCATGCTCCGTGACAATGCGCTCCAAGGCAAAACCATCGTCGTGACCGGCGGCGGCACCGGCCTGGGCCGGGCCATGACCACGTATTTTCTGCAACTGGGCGCCAACGTAACCATCAGCAGCCGCAAGCTCGACGTGCTGGAAAAAACGGCCGAGGAGCTGCGTCAGCAAACCGGCGGCAAGGTGCTGGCCGTGCAGTGCGACGTGCGCAAATACGACGAGGTAGAAAACATGCTGCAGCGCACCATCGACGAGTTTGGCGGCGTCGACGTGCTGCTGAACAATGCGGCCGGCAATTTCATTTCGCCCACTGAACGTCTGTCGCACAAGGCTTTCGACGTGATTGTGGACATCGTGCTGCGCGGTTCCTACAACTGCACCCTGGCTTTCGGCAAGCGCTGGATTGCCGATAAGAAGCCCGGTACCATCCTCAATATCGTTACCACCTACGCCTCCGTGGGCTCGGCCTACGTGGTGCCCTCGGCCGCGGCCAAAGCCGGCGTGCTGGCCATGACCCGCTCACTGGCCGTGGAATGGGCCAAGTATGGCATCCGTTCCAATGCCATTGCCCCCGGCCCGTTCCCGACGGAAGGTGCCTGGAGCCGCCTGTTTCCGGCCCCACTGGCCGCCAAGCTCGATCCGGCCGCTTCGGTGCCGCTCAAGCGCGTGGGCGAGTACCAGGAGCTGGCTAACCTGGCCGCCTACCTCGTATCCGATTTCTCGGCTTACGTCAACGGTGAAGTCGTGACCATCGACGGGGGCGAGTGGCTCAACGGAGCCGGCGAGTTCAATAAGCTGGAGCTGATTCCGGCCCCCATGTGGGACGAAATTGAGAAGGCCATGCGCCGCTAGTATTCTATTGACAAATAAACCCGTACTGTTGTGCTTCCTTCCGGAGCCGCCGTTTCGGACTATACTTTCCTTACCCCAATTTATTCACCATGACCACTACCCCCGACCAAAACGCTCATTCGCAGGAAGAGCCCCAATACCCCGAAATCTCGCTGGAAAAGGCCCAGGCCCGAATCACCAAATGGCTGACTGAGGCCCAGAGCATTCAGTATTTCCAGGAGCACCCTGAGGATATTCCACGGGCCATCCTGGTCAAGCACGAAGACCTGGACGGCCTGCGGAAGAATTTTCCGGAAGCGTCGGGCATCCGTATCTACTTCGGACTGGAAGAGTTTGAAGGCAAGATGCGGCTGATCGGCTCGGTGGTGCCCGTGGAGGAGGAGGAAGGTCAGTACAACGACGTCATCCTCAGCGACGGGGCGAAAAGCTCGATTTACGACTTCACGTCGCCTTGCCCCATTTTTTGCGGTAAGCCCAGCCCCATGCACGTATAGGTTTGATGGCGCCGGAGTCTGGTTTTGTTCAGGCCAGCTATTTCTACGTTGGCATATTTCTGCCGGCCTCCGTCCTGATTCCGCTGAGCATAGGCGCGTACCGTCGCGTCTATGCTCAGCCCGAATTGCGGGCCGTGTTTCTGTATCTGCTCGTTGCGGGGGCTACCAACATCCTGGCCAAGCTGCTGGGGGAAGCCCGCCTCAACAACCTGCCGCTGCTGCACATCTATACTATTGTCGAGTTTCTGCTCCTGCTGAGCTACTACGGCAAAATTCTGCGGCACCCGGTATTGGGTCGGGCCCTCGGCTGGCTTAGCATTGCCTTTCCGGTGGCCGCCGTTCTGAATTTCCTGCTCGTGCAGGACATCTTCACCTTCAACTCCTATCCCCGCTCGGTCGCGGCCGTAGTAGTGGTGGCCCTGGCGGTGTTCTACTTCTTTGCCGAGGAAGCCCGCAAAGGCCCGCACGGCCAGGCCAACCGCTGGATTAATTTCGGCTTGCTGCAATATTTCGGAAGCTCTATATTTATGTTTGCCTTCTCCAACGTGCTCTACCAGCACGCCAGCCGCCAGGGGCAGTTTATCATCGGCCTGTTCCACGCCACGCTGGTTCTGATTATGTATATTCTATTCTCCTTCGGGTTTCTAAGCCTTGGAAAACGGCGATAATATCTACCTGCTGATTATGCTCAGCATGGTTGCCACGTTCGGCATCATTGTTTCCTTCGTACTGCTGCATTTCCGCAACCTGAACCGGCTTTCGGTCCAGGCCGAGGCACTGCAGCAGGCCCAGATTCAATACCAGCAGAAGCTGCTGGAGGCCGTTATCGAGTCGCAGGAAGCCGAGCGGCGGCGAATCGGGCAGGATTTGCACGATGACGTGGGCACGGCCCTGTCGAACCTGCGCATGACCGTGGAGCTGTACCAGCAGCGGGACGGCTTCGCGGCCGACCCTACCGCCTTTATCAGCACCTGCAAAACCATTATCGACAAGGTGATGGGGGAGGTACGGCAGATTTCGCACAACCTCTCACCCGTCAGCCTGAACCTGTACGGCTTCACGGAGGCCGTGGAAGAGCTGGCCGACATGCTCAACAATGGCGGCCGCCTGCGCTGCTCCCTCGATAATGAAGCTGCCGCCCTGCTCGACGCGCTGCCCGCCCCGCAGGCCACGGCCCTCTACCGCGTGGTGGAAGAGCTGCTCAACAATGCCATCAAGCATTCCGGGGGGCAGCACGTGGCCTTGAAGTTCTACTTCGAGCCCAATGCCCTGGTTTTTTCCTGCCACGACGACGGCCAGGGCATGCGCTGGGAACCCGCCAGCAAAAAAGGCATGGGGCTGCACAATATTGAAAGCCGGCTGACCATCTTGCAGGCCACCTACACGGTGCACACGGCCCCCGGCGCCGGCTTCGGATTTGTGGCCCGTCTTCCGCTATAACCTGCTTATTCACAACTTATTCTATCCTTTCGCATGAGTGTTTCCGCTAAGATTCGCCTGGCTGTCGTCGACGACCAGAACCTGTTTCGTGAAAGCCTGATTGCCCTAATTGGCTACGAGCCCGATTTTGAGCACGTAGCCGAAGCCAGCGACGGGGCAGCCTTTCTGGACGTGTGCGCCCGGCTGCCCGCCCTGCCCGACATCGTGCTGATGGACATGAACATGCCCGGCCTCAACGGGGTAGAGCTCAACGAGGCGCTCCAGCGTCAGTACCCCACCGTGAAGGTGATTGTGCTGTCGGTGCACACCCAGGAGCGGCTGATGGCCAAGATGATAACGGCGGGAGCAGTAGGCTACCTGGCCAAAAACTGCAACAAGGATGAGCTGGTGCAAGCCATTCGGTCAGTGCACCGCACGGGCTTCTACATGAGCCCGCAGGTGCTCAAAGCCATTCAGCAAACCCATACCTACCGGCCGGCTTCGAGCCTGCTGCCGGGCGGCGCCGACCTGACCAACCGCGAGAAGGAGGTTCTGCAGCTGATCTGCCAGGAATATTCCAACGCCGAAATTGCGGAGAAGCTGTTTTTGAGCGTGCGCACGGTGGAAGGGCACCGCAATAACCTGCTGCTGAAAACCGGCTGCCGCAACACCGCCGGCCTGGTCTTATTCGCGGTTAAAAACCAGCTCTACGACGTGCTGCTGTAGGCTGGCACCGCCGCGGAAACGGGTTGCGGCGCCAGCCCGCTCGACGAGCAAACCGCGAAACTCAGAATATCCAAAGCCCCGGTCCGGGCGTGGTAGTAGGTAGCCTAAGCCTATGCCGCGCCCGGGCCGGGGCTTGGCGTTTGGGGCCGGGCAAGCGGGCAGCCGAGGGGAGTAGGTAGATCTACGTGCTTGCGAAATCGGGTGGTTCTGCGCTGAGAATACCTGGACCGATGCGCTTCCTTTGAATCGGTCAATGAGGGAGAATACGCCGGCCGGCCCAAAGTCACCTCCATTGCTGCGTCTGCGCAACGCCTCCGCTCTTTTCGCCCGCCCCACACCTGCTGCAAAGTGGCCTCGTGCTTACCTGAACGGGCCCTTTCACCACCTCCTAAAAACAAACGAAATGGTAACGCAAAATCAGCTGTGGCTGCAGTACATGCAGGCCCTCACGTCGAAAATTACCCTGGGCTCGGGAGAAGCCCTGCAGGTAGTATATCCATACATCACCTGGGATTGGGGCGGCCGCTCACCCATGGCCGACTCGTTTTCCTACGAAGAGTGGATGGCGCTGAACGTCGTGCCCGCCGACCCGACCCAGAACAGCAACTCCAGCGCGGCCGCTTCCCAGTCGGGGTTCGACCAGGCCTACAGCAACTGGTTTAACACGCTGGCTATCGGCGACCTGGACAAGGACCAGCACTATCAGTCGTTGCAGGATCAGTACAACGCGGCGGCCACCAAGTATACCCAGGACTACCAGAATGCCCAGAATACCTGGACCAACCAAACCGGCGGCACGGGCCCTACGCTGGCCGCTTGGCTGGCATTGCCGCCCCAAATTGCGCTGAGCGGGCAGCTGAACGAAGACCTGCAGAACCTGACCGGTATGCAGACCGAGCTGGATAACTACCGCAACCAGATCAAAACGCCGGTAGCTACCATTGCCAGCGAGTACAGCAACGCCAGCTACCAGGGCGCCGTGACCGATCCGAACTCGGGCAAATCTGTGACGGTGAAGCTGTGGAATACCGACCCCATTAACCCTTTTACCTACGTTGAAACCATCACCGACAATAATTTCGGGGGCGATGCGACCAAAGGAAAAGCAGATAGCATCACCTTCGATGCCAGTTCGGAGCAGTACACCAACAACGAAGTATATGGAGAAGGCGGCGGAGCGGCCTTTCTGGACTTTATTTCCATTGAGGGCGAAGGCTCGTACCAAAAGATTGACTGGACGAGCTTCTCAGAGAGCTACAACATCTCCATTCAGTGGCAGGATCTGGGCACGGTCACGGTGAGCCCGGAGGCCTGGTACGCCGGCGCTAATATTACCTCGTACGGCGAAGGGCCGTATGCCACGGGCTTCTCTGCCTTCAAATCGGGCAACGACAACTATTTCTTCGGCGAAGGCGGGGCCTTGAGCCGCATCTACACCAAGATGATTGTGGCCTACCGCCCTACCATCACCATCGACGCCAGCGAATCGTTTGCCAGCTACCTCTACGAGCAGTGGCAGACCGAAGCCGGCATCGAAATCGGGCCCTTCTTCTTTGGTGGCAAAGCCGGGGGCTCCAGCCAGCAGTCAACGGCCAGCGTGAGCAACGGGCAACTCGTGATTCAGTCGATGTCGGACTGGCCGCTGATTGTCGGAATGGTTTCGGCCTGGACGCTGGCGCCCCAGCCGGAAGGCGTGGCCCAAGTAAGCCAGACCGCATCGGCCGCTAAGTAATACTATCTATCCGCTATCCATACAAGACCTATGGGTGAGGGCCGGCCTCGGCTGTCGGCCCGGAAAGGCCCTTGCCCCCAGGCTTTTGTAGCCAAACCAAACCGCATATGCCAACAGCAGTCGATTTATTTCGCAGTGGAAACGCCACTGGCCCGCGCATGGATAATGTGCGCCCCCAGGATATCCCGACCCGCGACCAGGGCGGGGTGCCGTGGGTAGACCCCAACACGGGTGGCATCTCGACCTCTTCCGCCGCCGCCGGACTAGGGCGCCCCGTATGGAAGCTCACCTCGGGCTATAACTACAACGGCAACCTGGTGGTGGCCAATGACCACGGCAACCACTACCTTTGGTCGCCGCGCATCGCCATGACGCTGGCCGATTTTAAGGCGCTCCTGGCTCTGGTAAACCCGTCGTTCGTTCGGATCTAGAAATTTAAAGCAGAACTCCTATGAACCTGTCACCCAAAGCCATCCGCTTCCTTATTCAAGCCATCAACGTTCAGCAGGAACGCTTCACCGAGCAGCTGCAAAGTGCGAACGTATCGGAGGATGATGCCGCCGATATCAGCAACGACGCCATGTACCTGAATGAAATCAAGAAGAGCCTGCAGGAGCATCACGATGGCCTGATTCAGGCGGCCCGGCCGGCCAATACGTAATTGACGCCGGGGTATAACACCAGCATCCCGGTTGCCTGGGCCCACTTACGGGGGCTCCGGGCAACCGGGATGCTGGTGTTAGGAAAGGTCATATGCGGCTTTCGTCCGCAGCGTTTCTTAGAACTTATAGTCTTTGTATTCCTTGGTGAATTCGGCGGCGGGAATGGGCTGATTGGCCACTACGTCGGAAAACTCGAACTTCTCGAACAAACCCTTGTCGTCGTTGACCTGCACCATTGTGGGCAGAAATGTCTTCTGGTCGACGCAGACGATGGTACGACGGCCGTAGCTGTTGGGCACCTGCAGGGTTTTGCCCGCCGGCACGGTTTCGCCCGCCGACAGGCCGTTGCGTTCCATAATGCGGTATTCGCCGCAGCCAAACCGGTCGGCGATGCGCGCAATGGGCTCGGCCTTGGTGGTTTTGTAGGTGACGTAGCGAAACTGCGGAAAGTCGGAGCGCAGGATGTGGCAGGCCCGGCCGGCCACCACCGAGTCGCCGGCGTAGCGGAAGCTACGCTCGTAAGCGTGGTCCTGGCGCAGGCTCGAGCCTTTGATCAGGTCGGCAATGGTGCCGAAACCCGCGCTTAGTACGCTGTGGTGCTGGTTGCGGCGCATCACGGCCCCTTTCGGGTCGAGATTGAGCGTCACGTAGGGAAACGCGTTGGGATTGACCCAGGCATCGCCGTTGTTCTGGCCCGTTACCCAGAGCACCTCAATGCCCTTTTGGTTGCGCACGTACACCTTCAGCGGGCTGAAGGCTATTTTCATGGTGGAGCGGGCCTGCTGGTAGGTGGTGCCCTGTAGTCGTTCCTGGGCCCGCACCGAGCAGCGCAGGGTTTTCAGATTTTCGATGGAGCCCGACAGGCGGGTGAGCAGCTGCTCGGTGGTAATCTTATCGGCGGGAGCGGGAGCAGCGGCAGCCAGGGCTACCAGGGAAAGAGCGGCGAAAACCGGAAGCCGGAAAATGCGAGTCATGCAGAAGTAAAAATGAGGATAGCAGGCGGGAAAATTCGCTCGGAGCCAAAACCGCGCCGGAGCTGATAAATGGTCGTTAATGGCTTAATTAAGGCTGATCCGGGGAAAGCGCGACGCTGTGCTGTCGAAGACAAACAGCTCGTCGATTTCGACCTGCAGGAAGAACCGGAACAGAGGAAACTGCTCTACGGTGGTCCGAACCGCTTCCTCACTGCTGCCGTTCATCGTAATCCAGCCCCGCGTGCGGTTGGCACTAATGGCGTAGGCTTCCACCACGTTGGCCTCTATCAGCTCATTGATTAGGTGGCGGTGCTCGGGAATCAGCGCAATGAACTCTTCGTCAAAGGAATCCGGGAAGCGGACGGTGACAACAAACTTGGCCATACGGGAGGAATCAGGTAGGAAGTAAACGCCGGCCCCCACGGTAAAGTTGGGCTTGAACCCCCTGAAAAGGCAACTTTTTACCGCCTTTAGCAGAATAGCGGGTATGCATTTCGCCCTGATAACCCCCAGCCACAACCGCCGTGAATACCTGCCCGAAGCCGTTGCCAGCGTGCAGGCCAGCGTCCACGCCCCGCTTGATTTTTCCCGGGAGCACCTCATCTACGAAAACGGCTCGACCGACGGCACCACCGAGTGGCTGCAGCAGGCGGCCCGGCAGCCCGACCAGGGCCTGCGCTACTGGAGCCACCCCGACAAAGTGCGCGCCGGCCTGGCCCGCAACCGCCTGATTGAGCAAACTGACGCGACCGCCTGGATTGTTCCCCTCGACGACGACGATATTCTGCTGCAGCGCTGCCTCTACCACTACGCCGCCCTGATTGAGAAGAGCCCTGAACCGCAGTGGTTTGTGGCCGACTTCCTGCGCATGGACCAGGACCGGCGCTACCTGCCCGGTGAGGACTACTACGCCTGGCGGTTCGACTCGCCCCAGGCTATGCTGCAGGCTATTTTCAAAGCCGAGCACTTCATTCAGGGCAACGTGTGCTACCGCCGGGCCCTGTTCGATAAAGTAGGCGGCTACGATCCGGAGCTGGCTATGGCCGAAGACCTCGACCTGTACGTGCGCTTTCTGCTGGCCGGCCACTTGCCGGTACTCTCGCCCCACATCAGCCACCTGCACCGCTTCCACAGCAGCAACGTCAGCATCGGCGTCGATGCCGACAAGCACGGGGAGGATCTGCGGGTGATTTACGACAAGTACGCCGAGCAGCTACGGGCGCTGGGCGTGGAGCGGCCGGGGTAAGCGCTACTCGTTGTACACCACACCGCCTTTCACGACCAGCTTCACTTGGCGCAGGGCCGTAATTTGCTGGGTCGGGTCGCCCTCCACGGCTACTAAGTCGGCCAGCAGACCGGGCTGAATCCGGCCGCGGTCCGGTAGGTGGAACGTGCGGGCGTTGCCGCTGGTCTGGGCCCGCAATACTTCCAGCGGGCTGAAGCCGAATTCCTGCACCAGTAGCTCGGCTTCTCGGCTGTTGTCGCCGTGGCGGAACACGCCCACGTCGCCGCCCACCACAATGGTGACGCCGCTTTTGCGGGCGGCCTGCACGCTTTGGCGCTTTTGCTGCACTCGTTCGGGCTCGGGGCCGGAGCCTTTTTTCCAGCCCTGGTATTGCGAAATGGCGTCGCCGGCGGCCACGGTGGGGCACAGGGCCACCCCGCGCTGCTTCATCAGCTTGAACACTTCCGCCGTGCCCGCGTCGCCGTGCTCGATGGTTTCGACGCCGGCCAGCGTGGCCCGGCGCATGCCTTCGGGTGTGGAGGCGTGGGCTACCACGGGCCGGCCGGCGCCTTTGGCGGTCTGCACAATCAGGGTTAGCTCATCCTGCGAGAATGTGGGCCGGGAAGGCTCGCCCTTGCCCCAGCGGTAGTCGGCATATACCTTGATAATATCGGCGCCCCGCCCGATTTGCTCCCGCACGGCCCGCACGATGCCATCTACGCCATCGGCTTCCTGCGCGCCCTGAGGCACGTGCACGTCCACGGAAAGCTTGGGGCCGTAGCTGCCCGTGGCCACCAGGGCGCGGGTGGCCACCAGCAGGCGCGGACCCGGAATAAGACCCTGATCAATAGCCTGTTTCAGGCCCACATCGGCATAATCGGCGCCCTCGGTGCCCAGGTCGCGGGCGGTGGTGTAGCCGGCCAGCAGCGTGGCGCGGGCGTGGGCCGTAGCCCGGGCCACGCGCAGGGCCTGCGACTCCAGCAGCACCTGGTCGTTCCAGGTGGTTTCGTTGTAGGGGTGCAGCAGCAGGTGCGAATGGCCTTCGATGAGACCGGGCAGCAAGGTTTGGCCCGGTAACTCTACCGTGCGGGCCCCCGCCGGCGCGCTGATTTGCGAAGCCGGGCCGGCGGCTTTGATTTTGTCGCCTTCCACCAGTACAGCCCAGTCCGCGTGCATGGTTTCGCCGTCGAAAACGGCGGCGGGGCGCAGCAGCAGTGAGGAAGGTTTGCTGCTGGGGACTGGGCTTTGAGCCACGGCCGGGCAGCTAAGCACCCCGAGCAGGAGGCCGAAAGCAAGGTGGCGAAGTTCCGAAGTCACGTTCAAGCAGGTCGGCATTGGGATAGAGTTAGCGCAACGGTTACTTCTTGTCACGGCCCATTTTCTCGTATGCCTTTTTAGTAAGAATGACGACGCTCTGCGTGCTGGCGTCAAATATCGACACGTACTCGCGCCCAACAACCAGGTGACGGGGCACGGGAAAAGCATCCTGGAAGAGCAGCAAAGAACAGATGTCGGTAGCGGTAATGTAGGGGTGAGCGGGCAGGTGGGAGTGCATGCCCGTAGTTACCTGCTGGCCTTCGGGTAGCTTCATGGGCAGATAGCTGGTATGGAGCCGTTCAACCGAGCGCACTTGCAAATCCCGGCCTATCTGCATCAGAATATCGTTGCCAATCGGGAGCACCCCGCCTTGCTGCGGGCCCGTAAGCACATAAGCCCGGATAGTATTGCCCTGCTCCAGGATAGCCACGTTGGGGTGCGTATTCTCCGGAAAATCATACGGAGCACCCGCGACTTTATGTGCCGTAAGCTCTCCCATGACGTGCCGCCGAACCGTGAAGAGTTTCTGCTCTGTAGCAGAAGCGGGCCGGGTTTTCAGCTGGCGGCCGGCCCTAGGTTCAATAGCACCTTGTGGAAAGCTGAAAATATAGCGGGCCAGCAGCGGGGCCGTGTCGGAAGCTTGCTGAAAGAACACCGTCCGCAACGAGTCGCCTTCGGCGTAGGACAGGTACCCGACCACATCGGCCAGATCTGGTTTACGGGCCATGAGCAAGTCGGTAGCCACCCAGGACGCTCGCTCGGAGCGGTAAAGGGCCAAACCTTCCTGCAGAATATTTTGCTCTATGGCGTGAAGGTCAGGTTTTTGCGCCCAGGCCGGCTGGGTCAGGAGCATGCCCAAGGCTATGCGCAATACATTTTTCATGGAGCCGGGAAATAATACGCCCGCTGGAAATTAGACATTCCAGCGGGCGTTGCAGCATGTGAGCCGTAAATAGTGGACTAGGCTTTTACCTTGGCCGCTTTTTGCTTCACTTTCATTTTCTTGACTTCCTTGCTCGGTTCGGGGGCCGCAGTGCCGTTGGGCCCGCCTACCAGCGTCATTTCCTTCACCAGGTGGCCAGCGCCGGCGTATTTGTCGACCACGAACAGCATGTAGCGCACATCCAGCGTGATGTTGCGCACCCGGTCGGGGTCGAACATGATGTCGCTCATAGTGCCTTCCCAGTTGCGGTCGAAGTTAGTGCCAATCAGCTCGCCGCTGCCGTTGATGACGGGCGAGCCGGAGTTGCCGCCGGTGGTGTGGTTGGTGGCAATAAAGGCCACGGGCACCGTGCCGTTCAGGGCATAGGGGCCGTAATCCTTGGTATTGTAGAGCTCTACCAGGCGGGCCGGCACCTCAAAGTCGGGGTTGGTGGGGTCGGCTTTTTCCATGATGCCGTCGAGGGTAGTGTAGTAGTCGTACTTCACGCCGTCGGCAGGCTCGTAGGTGGCTACCTGGCCGTAGGCCACGCGCAGGGTCGAGTTGGCATCGGGGTAGAACTTCCGGTCGGTTTGCATCTGGCGCAGGCCGGCCACGTAGGTGCGCTGCAGCAGGGCAATCTGGTCGGTGTGCGTGGTATACGTCGGCAGAATAGCCGCGCGGTAGTTCGTGATGATGGCCGAGGCCAACTGGGCGGCGGGGTCGTCGGCGAGGGCGCGCACGTTGCCTTTGGCTACTTCATCGAGCACGGCCTGGGCACTGGCTTCACTCGTGAGCTTCGACTTGCTGTAGAGAGAGTTAACGTAGGTGGCCCAGCCCGTTTTACCGGGGTATTGCTTCTGCAGGTTCTTCACGTAGGCCGGCAGCAGGGCCGTGGGCGTACCTTCCGCGTAGAGGGGCAGCAGCGCCGTGGCCACCTTCTGGTCGGTGGCGGCGGTGTAGTTGCGGAAGAAGCCGGCTACGCCCTTTTTGGCCCGGGCTACGGCGGTGGCCAACTCCTCGGCCGAGGCTTTTTTCTCTACCATATCTACCAGCGGCAGCAGGCTGTTGGCATACGCCAGCAGCTCCACGCCCAGGGCAGCTTCGGTTACGTAGTCGCGGGCCAGAGTGTAGTCGCGCACGGCCCGGTAGTTTTTCTCCAGCTGGGGCAGCAATGGGCCATAGGCCGCTTTCTGGGCTTCGGTGCCGGCTTGGGCCCACTGCGTAAACTTGGCTTCCTGCTCCTGCTTGCGGGTCACGGCGTCGAGCTTTTTTAGGCCCCGGGTTTCGCCAATCCACTTTTTCCAGTAGTTGGCAATGCCGGCGTACTTGGCTGCGTACTGAATCCGCACTTTGTCGGAGGCCTTCATGTCCTGGTCCAGGATACGCAGCTTGGCGTCGCGCACCTTTATCTTGGCCGGGTTCGACAGGGAGTATACCTCATCCACGCCCCAGGAAGTGAGGTATTCGTTGGTGCGACCGGGAAAGCCGAATACCAACGTGAAGTCGCCGGGCTTGATGCCGTTGAGGGAAATGGGCAGGTGGTGGCGCGGCTTGAAGGGCTTGTTGTCCTTGGAATACGCGGCGGGCTTGTTGTCGGGGCCGGCGTAGATGCGGAAGATCGAAAAGTCGCCGGTGTGGCGGGGCCAGGCCCAGTTGTCGGTGTCGCCACCAAACTTACCGATGCTGCTCGGGGGCGCACCCACTAGGCGGATGTCCTCAAACACCTCCGTGACGAACATGTAGTACTCGTTGCCGTTGTAAAAAGGCCGAATAAACGACTGGTAGTGCGTGCCTTGCACGGCGGCCTGGGCCACGCGGGCAATGTTGCCCTGCACCAGCTTTTCGCGGTCGGCCTCGGTGATGTTGCTCGTGGGCACACCGGCCAGCACCTGGCTGGTCACATCTTCCATGCGCACAATGAAGGTGGCCGTCAGGCCCGGGTTGGGCAGCTCCTGGTCCCGGTTCATGGCCCAGTAGCCGTTGGTGAGGTAGTCTTTCTCCACCGACGAATGCTGCTGAATCTGGCCGTAGCCGCAGTGGTGGTTGGTCAGCAGCAGGCCCTGGTCGGAAATAATTTCGCCGGTGCACCCGCCGCCAAACTGCACCACGGCGTCTTTCAGGCTGCCCTGGTTCACGCTGTAAATCTGCTCGGCGGTGAGCTTGAGGCCTTTGCTTTGCATGTCGGCCTCGTTGAGCTGCTTGAGCAGCAGCGGCAGCCACATGCCTTCGTCGGCGCGGGCCGGCAGGCAGGAAAGGAGAGTAAGGGCCAGCAGAGCCAGCCGGGAAGTAAGGCGCATAGAGGTGGAGTGGGTGAGCGGAAAGGAATAAGCCGCCGTAGCGCGGCCGGCACAAATTTCGCAGTTTTTCGGTGAGCAGAAGCTACTGAGCAAAGTCACCAAAAAAGAAACCCCGACGCACGGCGCCGGGGTTCGGGAAGTATGCTACATGTGGAGCCGGCTGCTACGAATGGCCCAGCTCGGCCACGGCGGGCGTGGCTTTGTCCGTGTCGACGGCTACGGCCGCGGGCACGTCCTTCACCGCCTCACCGGCTTCAATAGCGTGGGTCCGTTCCCACTCCCGGAACTTGGTAATCTCGTCCTGAAACGAGCCTACGAACCAGCTCATCAGGCTCAAATCGTCCAGAAAACCCACCACGGGAATAAAGTCGGGCACCAGATCCAGGGGCGAAAGGGTGTAAAGCAGCACACCCAGGCCGGAAAGAATCGTCTGGGTTTCAATCTGGCGGTAGGAGCCGCCCACGTAGCTTTTTACCATGCGCACCACGGTCAGCATTACGTCGAGCAGCTGCCGGAACTTGTTGTCGCCGCTTTTCTTGTCGGCCAGCTTATTGGCTACTTCATTGAGCACCAGCACCACTTTGAACGGGCGTCCCAGCAGCTTACCGGCGCGGTTGATAAAGACGCTGAACAGGGCGTTTTTGGAAATCGAAAATCCTTTTTCGGCGAGTGACGACATAGGAGAGAGGTTAGGAAGAAGATTTGCTGCGTGTACGCAGCCCCAGGCCGGGAAGTTGGTTACCTTCGCCCCGCCACCAAGCTCCTCCGTTCTATGTCGATGACCACCCGGCCCGTGCAGGGCCAGTTTTTGCCCTACGCCGCTACCTACATCCGCCACATTCCCGAGGGAGCCGACCCGCTGCAGATGCTGCAGGAGCTGCCCGCCCAGCTGACCCAGCTCGTGGGCCAGCTCACCGACGAGCAGGCCCGCTTTGCCTACGCACCGGGCAAGTGGACCATCAAGGAAATGCTGGTCCACATCATCGACACCGAGCGGATTTTTGCCTACCGCGCCCTGCGGTTCTCCCGCAACGACCACACCGACCTGCCCGGCTACGAGCAGGACGACTACGTGCCTGAGTCGGGCGCCAACGACCGGAGCCTGAGCGACATCCTGCACGAGTACAGCACGGTGCGGGCTGCCACGCTGTCGTTGTTTCAGTCGTTTACGCCCCGGCAGCTCGAACGGGTCGGGACGGCCAACGGCGGCCCGACTAGCGTGCGGGCCCTGCTTTTCATCGTGCCCGGCCACGAGCTACACCACTACAGCATCCTGCGGGAGCGGTATTTGCCCCTGCTGGCATAAAGGCCTTTTACACAACACCCGCGCGCCTCATTGCGTTAGGAATCTGAATACACCTTTCTACCCCAAACCCATTCTGCATCATGGCTAAAGCACAAGAACCCCGCAAAGAGAAGAAAAAGGAGCCTGCCAAAACCACCAAGGAGAAAAAGGCGGCCAAGGACGAAAAGAAACGCGCCAAGAACAGCAGCAGCGAATAAGCTCCACTGCGCGTTTGCTAGTACCACGCGAAAATCCCCGCTGCTTCTTTCGGAGGCAGCGGGGATTTTTGCGCTGCAAAGGTGGGTTGCTACAGCGTGTAGTAGGGTTCTTTCTCCTTGTCGTGGTGGCGGATGTAGCCGTGCAGCACCAGCTTAATCAGCGTCTGGTAGGCGCGGCGCTTGCCCAGGTTGCCCAGCCGCATGTACTGGCCCAGCGTAATGCGCGGATGCTTGCGCAGATAGTCCAGCACGGCCAGCTCGTGGCGGTTGAGCGGGATTTTCTCGAACTGCTGCGGCTCCTGGCGTTCCAGCAGCTTCTCGGTCAGGCCGCTGGTTTGCACGCTCTCATCGCGCACGCGCACGTAGCCCCGCCAGTCGCCCTCGGCTATCTGGGCCCGGTGCGGCTTGTGGCGGCTTTCGGGCACCGTCACGATGAGTACCACGCGGCCGTCTTCCTCTACTTCGGCAAAGTGCAGCTCAATCGGTGGGTCGATGTACTGCTCGGCGGCCAGGCGCAGCACGTACTTTTCCTCTTCCGCGTCGCGCACGCCCACAATGCGGCCATCATCCTCCACGCCCACCAGCACGTGCCCGCCGTGGGTGTTGGCCAGCGAGGTCAGGGTGCGGGAAATGCGGGTGGGGTGCGTGGTCTTCTTCTTGAATTCAAGCCGCTCACCTTCCCCGTGCTTTATGAGTTGCTGCAGTTCCGACATGTGCATAGTGTCCGAAGGTGAAAAACGAAAGCCCCGGCAATGGTCGCCCGGCTATGGTACGGATGCCGTCGCCCGGGAAGTTACTCCAGGCCCGCTTCCTCTTCCGAAATACGCCATAGGCGGCTGGCCTCGGCGCGGTTGCGGGCCGTGCCCGAGCTGCGGGCCGGCTTGTTGTTCTTAAAATAACGGCCGCTGATGGTAGCCACGCTGGGGTCGGTGGCCAGGTAGATACTGGTTTGAGCCCCGGCTTCCGGCTTTACCATCAGGGGGCGGGCCAGCAGCCACATCAGCTTTAGCAGCCGCGAGCTGCGCGGGTTCACCAGGCCGGTATCCACAATGCCGGGGTGCAGACAGTTGGCCGTAATGCCGGTCAGCTCCAGGCGGTGGGCCAGCTCATTGGTAAATAGAATGTTGGCCAGCTTCGAGTCGCAGTACGCCGTGAAGGGGCTGTACTTTTCCCGGTCGTTGCGAAAATTCTGCGCCGGCTCAATCTCGCCCAGCCAATGGGCCTCCGACGCTACATTGATAATGCGGGCCGCGCCGGCCGCTTCCAGCAGGGGCAGCAGCAGGTTGGTCAGCAGAAACGGCGCCAGGTGGTTGGTTACCCAGCTCAGCTCATGGCCCTCTTCGGTAATGGTCAGCGGACCGGGCATAATACCGGCGTTGTTAATCAGCACATCCAGCTTCGGGTAGCGGCGCGTAACCTCAGCCGCCAGCTCGCGCACCTGCGCCAGTACCGACAAGTCGCAGAGCAGAATATCGGGCTCACTGTCGGGGCTCGTCTGCCGAATCAGGGCTTTGGTTTGCTCGGCGCGCTCCGGGCTGCGGCACACCAGCAGCAGGTGGGCGCCGCGCCGCGCCAGCTCGCGGGCCGTTATCTGCCCAATCCCGCCCGAAGCGCCGGTGATGAGTACTGTTTTTCCATCAAGTCGTTGTGAATCAGCAGGCGCGGCCATGAGCGGGCAGAAGGAGGCAGAAAAAAGCGGATGCCAGGCACTCTCTAGGGGAGGCTGGCTTGTGGGTAAACGATAAAAGGATACCGGGAAGTATTACTTTTTATCGATTGATGAGCGGGCGGGCCTGGCAACGGGAAAGGTGCCAGGCCCCGAACACGCAAAAACGGAAGCCGAAGCCCCCAAGAGAGCATCAGCTTCCGTTTTTGCAGCTCAAGGCGAATGCCTGAGTTGGTCAGCCTTAGAAGGGCAGGTCGTTGTCGTCGTCGCCGGCGATAGGCGCCGCGGGGGCCGCACGCAGGTTGGGGTTCTGGTTTTGGGCCGGGGCTGCAGCGCGGGGAGCCGCCTGCTGATTGTAGCCACCGCCAGCGGGAGCACCACCGCCCGTGCCAGCCTCGATTTTCCAGGCTTCCAGGTTGGTGAAGTACAGCATCTGGCCGTTTTTGTTGAAGCCGCGGCCACGCAGGTTGAAGGTAACTTTCACCTCGTCGCCTACTTTGTAGGAGTCGATGAGGGCCGTTTTATCTTGAACCAACTGGAACTTGATATGCTCAGGGTACTGGCCATCCTGAACTTCCAGCACAAATTCGCGCTTGCGGAATTTCTCACTCACCTGCTGTTCGTCAAAAATCTCGTGCAGGCGGCCGGTAGCGTCGTAAGCCATAAAAAAAATAGTTAAGTGGGGAAATCGGTAGTTCAAACGTACGAAAAAAAACGCGGTATGGCTATCCGGCCCGGCCAAAATCCGGACCGTTCAGCTGCGTATCTTTGCCTTTCGATCTTGTCCTCAGCCCTCTAAACAGCCCAACTATTATGGAGTTTCCTTTTGCTTTAGCCTTGCACGGCGGTGCCGGTACCATCTCGCGCACCCTGATGACGGCTGAAGCCGAGCAAAACTACCGGCGGGCGCTGCAGGAAGCCCTCGAAACCGGCTATGACGTGCTGCGTCACGGCGGCGTGGCCCTCGACGCGGTAGAAGCAGCCGTCATCAGCCTCGAAGACTGCCCGCTGTTTAATGCCGGGCGCGGCGCAGTGTTCACCCACGAAGGCCACCACGAAATGGATGCTTCCCTGATGGATGGCCGCCACCGCGCGGCCGGCGCAGTCACCGGGGCCCGCCACATTCAGAACCCGATTCGGGCCGCCCGCCTGGTGATGGACAAAACCGAACACGTATTGCTGGCTTATCCCGGCAACGAGGAGCTGGCCCGCGAGTTTGGTCTGGCCATGCAGCCTAAGGAGTATTTTTTCACCCAGCACCGCTTCGAGCAGCTGCAGGAAGCCCTGGCTGAAGGCCGCATGCGCCTCGACCACAGCGAAGCCGCGAAGGCCCCGCTGGAAGAGCCCGTGGCTTTCGTGGATGAGGACCCGAAGAAAAAGATGGGCACCGTGGGCGCCGTTGCCCGTGACCAGCACGGCAACCTGGCCGCCGCCACCAGCACCGGCGGCATGACCAACAAGCGTTACTCCCGCATCGGCGACTCGCCCATCATCGGCTCGGGCACATTTGCCGACAACCGCACCTGCGCCATCAGCTGCACCGGCCACGGCGAGTTTTTTCTGCGCGCCGTTGTGGCCCACGACATTTCCTGCCTGATGGAATACCGTGGCCTGAGCCTGGCCGAAGCCTGCCGCGTTGTGGTCCACGATAAGCTGGCGCCGGTTGGGGGCGAGGGTGGCCTAGTGGCCGTCGACGGCACCGGCCAGATTGCGCTGCCTTTCAACTCCGACGGTATGTACCGCGCCAGCCTCAGCTCCGATGGCTCGCTCTACGTGGGTATCTACAAAGACTAGCTACGCAGGCTGAATCTGGTCATCCTATATAATAAGGAGTAAAAATCTTCTTTTGCAGATTTCTAAGCATTCAAAAGCAGAACGCCGGCCCCCTGTGGAAGCCGGCGTTCTGCTTTTGAGCAACCCGCGTTGCTATGCCGTAGCCGTATGCGCTTCGGTAGGCAATTCCGCCACTGGTTCGGGCGACACGGTGGGCGCGGGGGCATAGGCCGTCCGGTCGGCGTAGAACCGGCGCTCCTGAATGTCGTAGGTGTTGCCCTTGGCCAGCACGTGCAGGGTCATATTTTCCATCGAAAGAGCGGCGCCCTTCTTGGCGGCGGCGGCATTGTTGTGCTGCAGGTTGTGTCCATCCATGATGATAACCAAGTTGGAACCGATGGTTTCAATCAGGTTGCCTTCGGTAATCAGCACGCCCGTGTCTTCGCCCAGGCCAATACCAATGAGCTTGGGGTGCAAGGCTACGGCTTCCATCAGGCGCCCAAACCGGCCACGCTTCACGAAGTGGGAGTCAATGACTACGCTGTTGTTCAGGCTCAGGCCCGTCCCAATTTTTACGGCGCCCTTCAACAGGGCGTCCGGTACGCTACCGCCCATAATCATGATGTGCGACATAGCCATGGCCCCGGCGCTGGTACCGGCAATAACGAAGTTGGACTCGTTGTAGTAGCGGGCAGTGAGGCGGTCCAGAAATTCCGTTTCGCCAAACATCATCTTCAGGCGCGACTGGTTGCCGCCGCTCATCATCACAATGTCGGCTTCGAGCAAACGGGCCAGGTATTCGGGCTGCTGCGCGTCTTCGGGCGTGCGGATATCCAGAATGCCCACGTTCATGCAGTTGAGCATGGCGAAGGACGAGACATAAATCTTGGCTACTTCCTCCGGTATCATGGAGGCAGTGGTGATGACCTCAATGCGCGGATTCGTCTTGCCCGACTCCGTAACCACGCGCTTGAGAATACCGAGCTCAAAAAAATTGAGGTAGTATTTCTTCTTGGTGCGTGGGTTGGGGTAGGTGCCTTTATCTTCATTGCCTCCGATGGCAATTAACTTCCCGAGAGGTTTAGGTGCTTTCAACGCGACAAATCAACTTTAATGAAAACGAAAGGAAAATAACTCCGAACGGGCAAGCAAGGTTCAGGCCACACCCGCCAAAGCTGAGCGGTAAATTAAGCGGTTTGGCCCACCATTGCATCAAATGTGGTGGTGGCCACCGAATGATAGTTGGGCCGGGCCCGGGCGTAGATGTCTCGGGCCCGCTCAGCGCCGCCCGGTACCGCCAGCAGCGACTTATAAATCGGCGTCAGAAATTTGCGCCGTCCGACTTTAGTCAGAAACTGCTCCATGGCCTCGTCGGCGGGCTGGTAGCCGGCGGCCAGGGCCAGGGGAAACCACGCCGATAGAATCTCGGCGTTACCAGAATGGGTAAAACCGAAGGTTGCATCCAGTTCGTCCAGTTTTGCGGCCGGCAAGCTTTTGGGTAAGCCGTGCAGAAAATGCACCCATTCGTGGCTGCTCCACTCCGCAGTGGGGAGGGCAGCAGCGGGAGTGCCCCGCTGCCACTGCTGCAGGGCCAGCTCCACGGCAGCAAAGCGCTCCGACGACACGGGCGGGGCCACCGCCGGAATACCCGGGCCATTTACCCAGGTCTCAAGCTGCAGCTGCTCTTCCAGCCCCGGCTCCTGAGCCAGTAGCTCGCGCCGCAGGTAGGCTACAAAGGAAATGGTGTCCATCGACTGAAAGCTGAAGCGGGCAAAGTACTCCTTAATAAAGGAGTCGAGCTTCTCGCGGCCGACTAATTTCTCCAGGGTCAGCAGGAGGTAGTCGCCCTTCTCATAGGCAATTTCGGTGAGGCCTTCGTCCGGGTCGCGGCCGGCTAGGTCGAGGTGCAGGTGGGTATCGGGGCTGGTTGGGCCAAGCTCCTCTACGGTGTGGAGCAGGCCGGTATGGCCCAGCACCTGCAGCATGTCGGCGTAGGGCCGGCCGTAAAGCCGCTCCATGATACGACGCTCGAAGTACACGGTGAATCCCTCATTCAGCCAGAAATCATTCCAGGTGGCGTTGGTCACTAGGTTGCCCGACCACGAGTGGGCCAGCTCGTGGGCTACCAGGCTGGTCAGGCTCCGGTCACCGGCCAGAATAGTAGGTGTTACAAATGTTAAACGCGGGTTTTCCATGCCTCCAAATGGAAAGCTGGGCGGTAGCACCAGCAAATCGTACCGACCCCAGCGGTAAGGGCCATACAGCTCCTCGGCGGCACCCACCATTTTCTCCAGATCCACAAACTCGTGCGTAGCGCTAGGCAGCGTGACGGGCTCGGCGTAGATGCCGGTGCGGGTGCTGAGCGGGGTGAACTCCACGTTGCCCACGGCCAAGGCCATCAGGTAAGCCGGAATGGGCTGCTCCATCCGGAAGGTGTAAGTTCCGGTTGAATCGAGTTGCTGCGGATTCTCGGCACTCATCAGCGCCAGCAGATGAGCGGGCACCTGCACGCGGGCCTCGTAGGTGAAGCGTACCCCCGGCGAGTCTTGGCACGGAATCCAGGTGCGGGCCAAAATAGCCTGCGACTGGGTAAAGAGAAACGGCTGCTCGCGGCCAGCCGTCTGCTCGGGCATGAGCCACTGCAGGGCCGCCGCTTCGGGGGAGGTAGTGTACTCAATACAAACAACCTTGGTGTCGGGACGCACCATGATGCTCAAGGGCTGGCCTAATATCGGATCGTCGGCGCCAAGCGTGAAGGTGGTCTGCTCACCGGTCGGGCCGTCCAGCCGCACCGACTCGATGTGCAGGGTACGAGCATCGAGCCACAGCTCGGTGGCCCCCGTGTGGTTGGTCAGCTGCCAGGTGGCCTGGCCCCGGAGGGTGCGCGAGGAAAAGTCAACCTGCAGGTCGAGGGCCAGGTGGCGTACCTGCACCTGGGCGGGGCGGGCATAGCTGTGGGGGTCGGGAGTGAACAGCATAAGGAGGGAAGCCGGGGAAACAGAACAATAACCACCGTGTACGGAAAACCGGGAAAGGAGGTAAATATAACGTAATGCCAAGGCTTAATTTGCCCTGGACAGCGGCGGCGGGGTAGCGGCAAAACTGTTATCTTGCACCGTGGTGTAGTTCTGCTGCTTCGACAACCCCCGGGGCCGGAAAGCAGTAGAACGCGCAGAGCGCTCCGCCGGAGGGCTGGTCAGCTTTTTGTTTGACCGGCTCCGGCAGCAGCCAATTCTGCTTTCCTCACCACACCCCTTGTACATGAACCAAGCGAAGCGTCCTGCCTTCCTCACCGTCCTGCTGTTCTGGCTTGTCAGCCTGACCATGCTCACGACGGCGTGCAGCCAGGATCAGAAAGATAAGATACAGGATGCGCTACCCGGCGGCCTCACCAAGGCCGGCGGCGCGCAACCCAAGCTCGACAGCACCTATGTCATCCAGTACATGAAAGCCGAGCCGGCCTTCAAAGATCAGCTGGAGTGGGGCAAGAAATTCTACCGGGAGCGGGATTTTCGCCTCGGCTGGTTTCGGAACCACGAGCTGGTACCCCAGGCCAAAACTCTGCTCAGCGTTATCAACAAAGCTGCCGACGAAGGCCTGGACCCGCGGGACTATAAGGTAAAAGACTTTGACAAGCTCTTTGCCGCCTTTGAGAAGGCCCAGTCGGACTCGACCAAGCGCAACGCACTGGAAAAGGAAATAGACGTCGCATTATCAGCTACTTACTTCAACTGGGCTTCCGATTTTTACCGGGGGACGGTAAATCCGCGCGAGGTCAAGAGCATTGATTGGAAGGTTAAGCGCAACAAAATCAAGTTGCATAAGGCCCTGATGACCATTCTCAAGGAGCGGGAAAGTACTTACCCGTACTACGAGTTTGAGCCCCTGCACCCCGAGTATGACCGGCTGAAAAAAGCCCTGGCTGACTACCGCGCCATGCAGCGCAGTGGTGGCTGGCCTACGCTGCCCGCTACCACCAAGCTCAAGCCCGGGGATGCTTCCCCGGCAGTAGCCCTGCTGCGCCAGCGCCTGCTGGGCGGGGCGGCCACGGCCGCACCCCAGCCGGAAAATACGCCGAATACTCCCGTGCAGGCCACCAACAACACGACTCCAGCGGCAGCGCCGGCCGAGAAGTATGGGGGGCAGCTGGTAGAAGCCGTTAAGCAGTTTCAGGAGCAGAACGGCCTCAAGGCCGACGGCATCGTGAGCGGCGAAACGCTCAAGGCGCTGAACATTCCGGTCTCAGCCCGCATCGACCAGATCATTCTGAATATGGAGCGCTGGCGCTGGGTTCCGAAGAAGTTTGAGCCTAGCTACCTGCTGGTCAACATCCCGGACTATAAGCTGCACGTCATCGAAAACAACAAGGAAGTTTTCGATATGCGCGTCATCGTGGGCAAGACAATGAACGCTACGCCCGTGTTCAGCGACAAGCTGGAATACGTCGTACTCTCGCCCTACTGGAACGTGCCGTGGAGCATCATTGAGAAAGAGTTTAAGCCCAAGCTGATCAATAATCCTAACTACCTCGACCGTCTCGACATGGAGGTGGTGAAGGGCTCAGGCAAGAAAGCCGTAGTCGTTGACCCCAGCACTATTGACTGGTCGAGCATCTCCCAGGAGACGTTTAAGTACACGGTGCGCCGCCGCCCCGGCCCAAAGAATGACCTTGGAGAAGTGAAGTTTATCTTCCCGAACTCGAATGACATCTACCTGCACGACACGCCTCACGACGAGCTGTTCAGCCAAACCAAGCGGGGCTTCAGCCACGGCTGCGTCCGCGTGGCCGAGCCCCTGAAGCTGGCGGAATATCTGCTGCGCAACAAGCCCGGCTGGGACATGCAGACTATTCAGGATACCATTGCTAACCGCAAGGAGAAGTACGTGTCGCTGAAGGAAACGCTGCCCGTATACCTGGTATATTTCACGGCCTGGGTTGATGAGGTTGGAAGCGTACATTTCCGGGAGGACATCTACAGCCACGACAAGGCCTTGGCCCGCGAGTACTTCGACTAAGCTTGCGAAATACAGAGTGAGGCTCTCGGCCTCTAAAAGAGGCTACCAGCAAATGCTGGTGGCCTCTTTTTTTGCTGGCAGGTATAGCATGACGGCAGGTGTTCGTCTGAGCCTGCACCAGCACTAAGTAATACACTAACAATAATGTATTCCGGCAAGCGAGGTAACAGAGCTTAGTTCAGGGGTGTGCTGCCCTAGTTTACATCTGTATAACTTTTGTAAACAGAGTGGGCTGGATTTCTGGTATATTACAAAAGTTACTAGTATGAATGATTGTAATTACAATTGTATCAACTATTAAATCCGGTAATACCTCGCCGGATATTCCGTACATTTGTAAATAAACAGGCTTTGTTTATGGTTGACCGAATTCGCACCCTTCTACAAGCCCGGCAGTTGACGCCTACTCAGTTTGCCGACGCTATTGGAGTTGCCCGGCCTATTGTGAGCCACATTCTGAGCGGGCGCAACAAGCCCAGCCTGGAAGTGGTGCAGAAGATCATCGGCGCTTTCCCGGATTTGTCGCTGCCCTGGCTATTAAGTGGTACCGGTTCAATGATGGCTCTTTCCGGCTCCACAGCAGGCGTTCTGCCCGTTGCCGCTCCCGTAGCGCCCGTGGAAAGCACCAAAGCCGTAGAGACACCTGTAAAGCGAAATCCAGGGGCTACAGCACGTGTTGAGGTACCGGCAGCAACTCCCCAGCCCGCCGAAACCGAATCGGTCCAGAGCGCCGTTGCTGAAGCAGTGCCGCCCGCTCCCCCAATCGTCCCGGCAGCGCCAGTGCCGGCCCTGCCTACAACCGTAGCGGCCCTACCAGAGCAGCAAGTAGCTCCTTCTCATATAATGAACAATACTGCGTTGGCTTTTGCCGAAACTGGGAAGAAGATAAGACGAATCGTTATTTTCTATCAGGACGGCACCTTCTCCGATTATCAGCCGGAGGTGGTATAGACTACCTGCGCTTTGGCTACTATACTTTGAGTTTTTGCTCGTGGGTAGCTGAGTGCAATTTGGCAGAGTGGGAATTTTGACTTCTATTCAACACCTGCTGAGTCGCTAAGTTTGCCATCCTCTCTATAAGTTGCCAAGTGGATTTTATGGTATATGTTATATTACATGCAAGAGTTATTTCTATTAGCATAATCTGTTAATATGTAAAATTAAAATACTGTTAGTCAGTGCTATTATGAATTGCAAATAAAGTGCTTGTTTGGATATTGCTAGGCATTTTACAGGAGTTGATTGACTTGGTTTTGTTTCATGGGTAATTGGTTGTTTGGTATTACTACTTCTGCACTGATAAAACCCTTGCGGTGCTAAGAACATTGTCATGCCGGAAGCATGAAAAAAGGCAATATGTCCAGCAGCAGAGTAGGCTAATGCCTTTAGCGCGGCTGGCTTGAAGCTCAGCGAAGACTAAGAAGCAGTTGTTGGTTGTGAATCCAGAAGCCGACAAGCGTGTAAAAAGCAAAAGTGGAAAGGAACAGGTGTTGTCATATGTAATTGATGCAAATGGTAGCTGCGGGTTGAGAACTGACGAATAGGCTTGGTTACATTTCTGCTTGCGGTCGTTGATCACTGGCAAATTCTGTCTTGGAAGAGAAGCTGGATAATCCTTGGCTGTTTTAGAGTCGGTGCTTACCTTTGGGCCATGAAAAAGTCCCGTCTGCTCTTCCTGTTTGCCGCCTGCGCCTCGTTATTCCTTTCTTCCTGTGAGCAAGCTCCTGACCCCGAGAAAGACCCAAGCGCTGATGCCGCCTATAAGCGTAACCACCGTGCTGAACTCTACCGCGACGCGCAACGCAGCAACGCTAATTAGTAGCCCCTCTTTGGACGCTGCCAGCAGATGAGCTAAGCAGCTCTACCTAAAAAATAAAAGCCCCGCCGGACGTAAGTCGGCGGGGCTTTGGCATTTCGAGTTGTTCTGTGATGTAACCAGGCAGACTTAAGCCGCCTTAGTGGCTTAGTAAGGCCTCTGCCGCTGGCACGGTTTTTTGAGCGCCGACCAAATCGGCTGGCAGCTGAATCGTACTCACCAGCTGGTTTTCCAGAAGCTGCGCCCACGTCCGGAGGTATAAGACAACGTCGTCACGCTGATTATGGCGTAGGGCATTGCGGCGCTCAAATGGAATAGCGGCGCGAATCGTTGGGTCGGAGAGGCGCTCCAGATGCGACAAGTCAGTGCGGGTGAAGCCCATGGCCAGCATCTCATCAATCGTCTGGTCGATGGGCAGGCCACTGGTCGGGCAGTAGTCCAGGAGCTGCCGCTCCCAGTCGCCGTAGCGCTGCATGGCCCGGCTGTGAATTTCCGCTTTGGTCAGGTGGGTCACGGTCTGGGCCAGGTGGCCGCAGTTACAGCTACCCATGTGCCCCCACTGGTAGGGCGCTTGCGTAGCGAGGCGCTGGGCAGTGTCGCGCAGGGCCTGAATAACAGGAAACGAGCTGAGGGCCATACAAAGAGAAATTAGGCGAGGGATTAAAAGATTGGTGCCAACGGCGGTATTATAAGCCGTAATCGGCTTTTTTTGTTTCAAATCGGCTGCCGGTCAGTCTGGCAGATGCCCTGGGGCTAGATGCTATGCCTCTCTAGGTGTCACAAAGCAGCCAGCGCCCAGGACTTAACTCTTAATAAAACGAAAAAGGATGCCCGAATCAGCGTTCAGACACCCTTTTCAGTACTTGACCAGGAGCTTAGCTACCAGCAGAGAGCCTTACCGGCTGTTGCTGCTGTCGCCGCGGAAGCGGCGCCGCTGCCCGCCGCCCGTGCCACCGCCGCTGGGGCGGCCACCGGCGGGGCGGTTGGCATTGGCAGAGGTAGAACGCGCACCGCCGGAAGAGGCAGGCCGCGACTCACCCCGTCCGGAGGTGCTGCCCGCGCTCCGGCCTGTCCCTTGCGCGGCACCACCTGCCGCCCGGGGCGGACGAGCATCCGTGCCCCGGCCGGGGCGGGGAGCCCGTCCGGCCGGGCCTTTGGGCCGCTGAATGGCGGGACCACCCGTAAGCGGCACGGGTACCACAAATACGCTGAAGTAGGGATGGTCGGAAACCACCGGAATCTGGCGGCGGATCAACTTCTGAATATCCTGCAGGTAAGCCCGCTCTTCCTCGTCGCAGAACGACAGGGCTACACCGTCGGCGCCGGCGCGGCCGGTGCGGCCAATGCGGTGCACGTAAGTTTCGGGCTCGTTGGGAATTTCGTAATTGATAACGTGGGTCAACTCGTCCACGTCGATGCCGCGGGCGGCAATGTCGGTAGCTACCAGCACGCGGGTGCTACCGGCTTTGAAGTTGGACAAAGCCCGCTGGCGGTGGTTCTGCGACTTATTGCCGTGAATGGCTTCAGCCGGAATGTTGGCCTTGGCCAGGGTTTTCACCACCTTGTCGGCGCCATGCTTGGTGCGGGTAAACACCAGCACCCGCTTGATGCTTTTGTCGCGCAGAATATGCTCCAGCAGCTCCGGCTTGTCGTTTTTCGGCACCATATACACGGATTGGGTAATCGTGTCGGCGGTGCTGGAAACGGGCGTGACGGCCACTTTCACCGGGTTAGGCTTCAGGATAGAGCCCGCCAGTTCCTGAATCACGCCCGGCATGGTAGCCGAGAAAAACAGCGTCTGGCGCGAGGCTGGCAGCTTGGGCAGGATGCGCTTGATGTCGTTGATGAAGCCCATGTCGAGCATGCGGTCAGCTTCGTCGAGCACAAATACTTCGATGTGCCGCAGATCTACGAAGCCCTGGTTCATCAAATCGAGCAGGCGGCCGGGCGTGGCAATGAGCACTTCCACGCCGCGCTTCAGCGCGTTGGTCTGGGGTGTCTGGCCCACGCCACCGAAAATAACGGTGTGGCGCAGGGGTAAGTGCCGGCCGTAGGCGGCGAAGCTCTCCCCGATCTGGATGGCTAGTTCCCGGGTAGGCGTAAGCACCATGCAGCGGATGCGGGAGTGCGAATGATTTTCCAGCTTGGCCGTCTGGCTCAGAATCTGGAGAATCGGAACGGTAAAGGCGGCGGTTTTGCCGGTGCCGGTCTGAGCTACGCCCAGCAGGTCGCGCCCGTCGAGCACGTGCGGAATGGCTTGCTGCTGAATGGGCGTAGGGGTGGTGTAGCCTTCCTCGTGCAGGGCACGCAGGATGGGCGAAATAAGATTGAGTTCGTCGAACGTCATCAGAAAGGAAATGGAAAGAAAAAAGGCCGCGGCACTACTTGAGACGGCCGGTGCAGCCTTTTTTGGAAAGCAGGCTGCGGGTAAGCGTGATAAATTTGGCGAAGAAAAAGAAACTCTGGCCCCGGCCAAGCGGGAAACAGCCACGAGCGTATAAGCCAGGCAGTACGTCAGCGGTTGTACGCGCTGAAGGATGAAAAAGCCACTAACCTCGACTATTTATGAACGTCACCAACCGCAAAATTCTCCACGATGGGCACTACAAACTTAGTCAATTGCTGGTGCAGACCGGCGGGCAGCAGCTCAAGCGGGAGCGGTTCGAGCCGGGCAATGCCGTAGCAGCCCTGGTTTTCGACACCCAACGGCAGCGCTACCTCTTCGTGCGGCAGTTCCGGGTTGGGTCCGAATCGGAGCTGCTGGAAATTCCGGCCGGCATGCTCGACAAGGAAGGTGAGCGTCCGGAAGAAGCCATGCGCCGCGAAATCCAGGAGGAACTGGGCTACGACGTCGACCGGCTTACCTATATCACCAACTTTTACTCCTCGCCCGGGGGCAGCAGCGAACTGCTGTGGCTGTACTACGCCGAGGTGAGCCACCAGAGCGGCCCCGGCGGGGGAGCCATCGACGAAAACGAGAACATCGAAGTCGTGGCGCTACGCTACGAAGAGCTGGCCGCCGAGCCCTGGCAGGATGCCAAAACCCTGATAGCCGTGCAGTGGGCCCAGCTACGCTAAGCAAAGGAGGCCGCCTGGAAAAGCAGGGTTTTTACCATTTGTAAAAACCAGATAAAGCAAAGCCTGATGAGGACAAAACCTCATCAGGCTTACTGTTTAGGGGAGCAGCGCGTTACTGAGCGTTAATCACGTACTCGAAATCCTGCTTCAGCTTGGCATCGGTGATGATCAGCGTCAGGGGCTGGGGAGCCTCCATTTTTACAAATGGAATAACCCGCTCGCTCTTGTACTGATCCTGGTTCCAGAACCGGCCGCTGCCGGCCGTCAGGGTCTGGGCGAATACCTCTTTGCCGTCTTTGGTCTTGGCCGAAAGCGACAGGGCCGAGGGGTCGGCATTCTGGGCGCCGCGGCGGTACATGGTTACCTGCAGCTCACCACCGGGCGGCAGAGCCTTGAAGCGGCGCTGGTAAGTGCTGTCGGCCCAGCGGTTCATTTCACGCATGGCATCCAGGGCGGTGAGCAGCTCGGCGTAGGGCCGGTAGGCCACGCGGGTCATGGAGGCATCTTTCTGGGAATCCTCATCCGTGTTTTTCGTCACGTTGAGCACCAGGGCACATTCTTCGTCCTTCTTAGGGCGCATATAGCGTTTGCGCTCCGGCGTAACCATTTGGGCGGAAGCGGCAAAAGAGGAGAGAAGGGTAATGAGTAGAAAAAGCTTTTTCATCAAGCAAATAAGGTAGTCGTGTCGTGGCTGAGCCACTGCGGGGCAAAGATACGCAAGTGTCAGACAGCGGCAGGGGCTGCTTCGTTCAAACCCCGCGCCGGAACGACACAGCCCGCGAATCGGAAGTCCAATGATGAACGGCCATGATTTTGCGCCACCAGCAGGGACGCGTAAAAACGAAAAAGGCTCTCAGCGTGAAGCTAAGAGCCTTTTGCGGTCCGGACGGGACTCGAACCCGCGACCTCCGCCGTGACAGGGCGGCATTCTAACCAACTGAACTACCGAACCATTTCCTTCTGCAAAGCCAGCTGCTTTCCGTTGAAGTGGTGCAAAGGTAGAACGACCTTTTAGATTACACAACCCAAGCGCTATGTTTTTGTCGAAAAAAGGGCCGGTTTGCGCCGTAGTCGCTGGTTTTAAGGGAGATTAATTTTTGAAAATCCTGTTGGTGAAGCCTGCCGGAAGCTGATTGGAGCGCGGCGCCGACCGTGAGAAAAGGTGGATAGGCTACCGTTGCCGCGTAGCATAGCTGCGCCGACATCCGGGGCCGGAACTCAGCGCCGCCGTTCCAGCAGCATAATAGGCTCGTCGTGGTAGGTAGTGCGGGCAAACTCCTGGAAGCCAAACTTGCCGGCCAGGCGCAAAGACGCCACATTATCGGGGTCGATGATACAGGTGAGGCGCTCAGCGGGCATGTTCGCCTCCGCCCAGCCCAGGGCGGCCTGTAGGGCCTGGCTGGCGTAGCCGCGGCCGTGCACGCGCGGCGACAGGACCCAGCCGGCTTCCGGGGTGCCGCTGATGGAGGGGGTAAGGTCGCGCTGAAAATCGAAGAAGCCCACGGTGCCGATGTACTCGCCGGTGGCTTTTTCCTCAATGGACCAAGACCCGTAGCCGAGCATGGCCCAGTGGCCGAGCTGGCCCAGCAGGCGGCGCCACACGTCTTCCGGGGAATGGGGCTTGTTGCCTAGGAAGCGGTAAAAGGCCGGATCGGCGTGCATGGCGGCGGCGGCGGGCAGGTCGCTCGGGCGCGGGCCGCGCAGGAGCAGGTCGGCGGTTTCGAGCAGCGGTACGACGGAGGCTGGAGTGGCCAGTAGGCTTAAAGGAGGCTTCATGGCCCCAAAGTAGCGAAATACACGGACCGTGGTGACTGCCAGAAAACGAAAAAGGCTCTCAGCGTGAAGCTAAGAGCCTTTTGCGGTCCGGACGGGACTCGAACCCGCGACCTCCGCCGTGACAGGGCGGCATTCTAACCAACTGAACTACCGAACCATTTCCTTCTGCAAAGCCAGCTGCTTTCCGTTGAAGTGGTGCAAAAGTAGAACGACCTTTTAGATTACACAACTATGGCCGCGCTTTTTCCGCAAATAAAACGGAGCAGCGGGGCTTTGTGGCTGTTTTTCAGCGACATTATTTTTCCGAAAAATCATTCCCGGCCATTGCAGGCACGTATGGAGACGTTTCAATTACCTTTGCTTTCGTCGGGGCCGCTGCGGTAGCCCTGGCGTATTCCCATTTCTGCCACCCTGACGCATTCACCCCCGGCAATGCTCCTCGATTTCGAACAACCAATTGCTGCCCTCGAAGGCAAACTCCGCGAAATGCAACAACTGGCCCTGGATAGCCAGGTAGATGTATCGGAGGCCGTAACCGCCCTCGAGGCGAAAATCAAGGCTCTCAAGAAGGAAACCTACACCAACCTCACCCGTTGGCAGCGCGTGCAGCTCTCGCGCCACCCCGACCGGCCCTACACCTTCGATTATATCGAGGGCATGACCTCCAAGTTTGTGGAGCTGCACGGCGACCGGACCGTGGGAGACGACAAGGCCATGGTGGGCGGGTTTGCCGACCTCGACGGCCGCTCGGTGATGTTTATTGGTCAGCAGAAGGGGCGCAACACCAAGGAGCGGCAGTACCGCAACTTCGGCATGGCCAACCCCGAAGGCTACCGCAAGGCCCTGCGCCTGATGAAGCTGGCCGAGAAGTTCAACAAGCCTGTTGTAACGCTGATTGACACTATGGGCGCTTTTCCGGGCCAGGAAGCCGAGGAGCGGGGGCAGGGCGAAGCCATTGCCCGCAACCTGAAGGAGATGTTCATGCTCAAAGTGCCCGTTATCTGCGTCGTGATTGGCGAAGGTGCTTCCGGTGGCGCCCTGGGCATCGGTATCGGCGACCGGGTACTGATGCTGGAAAACACCTGGTACTCGGTGATTTCACCTGAGTCGTGCTCCAGCATCCTGTGGCGCAGCTGGGACTACAAGGAGCAGGCCGCTGAGGCTCTGAAGCTTACGGCCACCGATATGCTGAGCGCCAAGCTCGTGGACGGCATTGTGAAGGAGCCCCTGGGCGGTGCCCACACTGCCCCGGCCAAGATGATTGACACCCTGAAGAAAACCCTGATCAAAACCCTGGACGAGCTGGAAGCCCTGCCCGCTGAGGAGCGCATCAGCCAGCGCATCGACAAGTTCTCGGCCATGGGTGTCGTGGTCGAATAGAATAACGCTGGCGGCTTACCAGCCGTAAGCATCGTAAAAGCGTCATGCTGGGTTCTGCGGAGCTGGGCATGGCGCTTTTTTTATTCCTTGCTACCTTTCCCGCTGCATTGTTGCCCCACCCAACTCACTCTTTTCTATGACTGTTCATACCCTGGATACCGGCCTGTTTAAACTCGATGGCGGCGCTATGTTTGGCGTCGTGCCTAAGTCGATGTGGCAGAAGCTGAACCCGCCCGACGCCAACAATATGTGTACCTGGGCCATGCGCTGCCTGCTGATAGAAGACGGCAACCGTCTGCTGCTGGTCGATAACGGCATTGGCGACAAGCAGGACGAGAAGTTCCGGGGCCACTTTTACCTGCATGGCGACGCATCGTTGGAAGCTTCGCTCCGGCAGAAAGGCTTTACCTCGGCCGACATCACCGACGTATTCCTGACCCACCTGCACTTCGACCACTGCGGCGGCTCAGTGGTACGCACGGCCGGCGGGCAGCTGGGGCTGGCGTTTCCGAATTCTACCTACTGGAGCAACGAAGCCCACTGGGACTGGGCCGTGACGCCGAATCCGCGCGAGAAGGCCAGCTTTCTGAAGGAAAATATCCTGCCGATTCAGGAGAGCGGCCATCTGCGCTTCGTCGGGGCCGGAGGGGTGCCCGCCGAACTGTCGCAGTTCCGGGAAATCATCTTTGCCGATGGCCACACCGAGAAGATGATGGTGCCCGTGCTGAACTACAAAGGCCGGAAGCTGGCGTTTATGGCCGATTTACTGCCCTCCGTGGGCCATATCCCGCTGCCCTACGTGATGAGCTACGACATGCGCCCCCTGGTGACGATGACCGAGAAAGAAGCCGTGCTGCGCCGGGCCGCCGACGAGAATTGGGTACTGGTGCTCGAACACGACCCCACCACGCCCTGCTGCACGGTGCAGCACACCGAAAAAGGCGTGCGCGTGGCCGAAACCTTCCGCCTCGAAGACCTTTAACCTGACCCCAATAGTATGCGCAAGCTCGGATTGGCCTTGTCGGGAGGCGCGGCGCGCGGTATTGCCCATTTGGGGGTGCTGCAGGCCCTGGATGAGCTGCAGCTGCCCATCGGCCACATTGCCGGCGTCAGCTCCGGGGCCATTGCGGGGGCTTTCTACGCGGCGGGCTTTGCCCCGCGGGAGATTTTCCGGCTGCTGACCGACACCCGGTTTGTGCGCCTGCTGCGGCCGTCCTTCCGCCTGGGCTTGGTGCGCCTCGATTTGGTGGAGAAGCTCTACCAGCACTACCTGGGCGCGGCCCCGACCTTTGAGGCGCTGACAACGCCGCTGACGCTGGTGGCTACCGACCTGGCGGCGGGGCAGACGGTGTATTTTCAGCAGGGGCCACTGCTCAAGCCCCTGCTGGGCGCGGCGGCCGTACCCATCGTCTGCCGGCCCGTCGAGTGGCAGGGGCAGGTGCTGGTGGATGGTGGCGTGATGAACAACCTACCCGTGGAGCCGCTGCTGGCTCAGGCCAACCTGGCCGTGGTGGGCGTGCACTGCAACCCGATGAGCCCCGAGGCCCCGCTGACCACGCTGCGGGAAGTAGGGGAGCGGACGGCCTATTTGGCTATTTCCATGAACGTGCAGCCGCGCCTGGCCCAGTGCCACTTTATCCTGGAGCCGCCCGCCCTGCACCGGTTCCGGGTCACGGATTTGCGGCGGGCCCCCGAAATATTCGACATTGGCTATGCGCACACCATGGCCCAGGCGGCGGCCCTGCGGGAGCTGCTGGCCGAAGGCTCTGCTAATGGACAGGATTGAAATTTCTTTAGTTTTGACCTCTGGCTACTACCATTTCGGCAATAGTCGCTGACATTATTCATGGAAAAAGCACGAAAGACCTCTACGTTCTGGTATCAGTTTTCCCGTTTCTGGTTTTGGATAACTGGCTGGCATTTAGGCCCGCAGGTGCCGCCCGGCATTCCCAAAAGCATGATGATTGCCGCCCCGCACACCAGCAACTGGGACTTCATGTTTTCCCGGGCCGCCTTCTTCCTGATGGACGTAGACGTGCGCTTCACGGTAAAAAAATCGTGGGTTGATATTCCGGTGCTGGGCAAGCTGATGCTGGCCTTGGGCGCGCTGCCCGTAGACCGGCAGAAAAACAACAGCCTCGTGGATGGCATGGTGCAGCTCTTCAATGAGCGCGACGAGCTGGTGATTCTCATCACGCCCGAAGGCACCCGCGCCTACCAGCCCCGCTGGAAAAAAGGCTTCTACTTCGCCGCTATGGGCGCCAATGTCCCGATTCTGCTGGGCTACCTGGACTACAAAAACAAGGAAGCCGGCGTAGGACCCGCTTTCTGGCCCACCGGCGACTACGAAAAGGACCTGGAGCAAATCAAGGCATTTTACCGCACCAAGGCCGGCCGGTTCCCGGAAAAAGGCGTGCGCTAAGCTGTAATCGGCTTTCGGCCCATGAAAATGAAAAGGTACGTCCCGAAAAGGCGTACCTTTTCTGCGTTAAGCCTCGCCCGTTGTTATGGAAAAACTGCAAACCCTCGGTCTGATTCTGCTTGGACTCGCCCTCTTCGTGTGGCGGATGGTGCAGAAAATGCGCGACACCACCCGGCAGGAGCAGCAGGAGCGGCCCCGGGCCCAGAGTCAGAGGTCGCAATCCGGCTCATCATTCGAAGATTTGCTCAAGCAGATGCAGCAGCAGAATCAGCGGGGCAATGCGCCGGCCGCGCCAGCCACTACGCCCGGGGGCCGCAAGCTGCCGCAGGAGCAGGCCCGCGCTGCCCGCACCCTGGAACGGCCCGCCCAGCGCGCCCTCTCGCAGGAGCGACGCGCCACGAATATGTCGCTCGAACGGCCGGCCCCGGTAGCGCGGCGCGGCACCGGCATGGACCACAGCCAGCCGGCCCACCAGCCGCGTCAGTCGCCCAGTGCCGCCCCCGTATCGTCCGGCCGCTCCCTGACCAGCCGCCTCCGCAACCCGGCCGAGCTGCGGGATGCTTTTATTCTGAGCGAGATACTGAAGCGGAGGTTTGAGTAGGGGGAATTCAACTCACAGCCAGAGCAGGAGGCGCAACGCCAAGTGGCCCAGCAGCACAGCCGCGGCGGTGGAATAGGCAGGTAAACCTTTTACAAGTTATCGACCACTATTTGCAGCGTGTAAAACCATTGAATAATAATTAACTGCTATGTCCACAGACATCATGCGTGTGGTCCCTACTCGCACCGAAGGCCTACCTGAGGTAACAGAAATTGTTTTCTATCACGACCGAATGATGGTATGTTCAGCCAGCCAATGGATAGCGGTACCCTTCGCCCCGCTTGCTCGCTGGCCTCACCCAGTGGGGATACGGAAGGCATTAGCATGGTTGGGGATTCAACCATCTTGGCGGACGATAGCCGACCGAAATTGGGTTGATACGGAAACAGAAAGCCTCTTTGAGTTTTATTCTAATCCGCCGTTTAAGCTATGGCTGCCTTACGACGCTGATTATGTAGCTAGCCCTTATTTTCAACTCCAACAGTTCTTGCGCCAGGGTGGATACGATACTTCCGACATGGGCTAAAAAAGGCAGAATGCAATTATAGCAACAGCAAAAATTCAGCCCCAAGACCACCACTATTCCGCGGTCGGTTGTATAACGCAGGTTATGTTGAGAGATGGGAACTGCTCGAGTCGAGTTGCCAACGCAATCCTGCTATTAATCCTGCGTCAAAGCATACGAAACCAAATTAGCGCCCATGCGCAGGGCCGCTTCGTGGGTGGCGGGCGGGTCGTCGTAGGTGCCCACGTCTTCCCAGCCGTTGCCTAGGTCGCACTCGAAGCTGTAGAAGCACACCAGCCGGCCTTTGTAGAGCAGGCCGAAGCCCTGGGGCCGCTTGCCCTCGTGTTCGTGTACTTTGGGCAGGCCCTTGGGAAACTGAAACTTCTGGTGGTAAATCGGGTGGGAGAAAGGCAGCTCCACGAATTCAAGCTCGGGAAACACTTTCTTCATTTCGGGCCGGATGAATTTGTCGAGGCCGTAGTTGTCGTCGATGTGCAGGAAGCCTCCGCCGGTGAGGTAGCGGCGCAGGTTCTTGGCCTCGGCCTCGGTGAAGGACACGTTGCCGTGGCCCGTCATGTGGATGAAGGGGTAGGTGAACAGCTCCGGCGAATCCAGCTCTACGATGGCCTCGTCGGGGGCAATGTTGGTGCGCAGGGCCTGGTTGCAGAACCGAATCAGGTTGGGCAGGGAGGTCTTGTTGGCGTACCAGTCGCCGCCGCCGCCGTAGTGCAGCTTGGCAATGCGGAAGCTGGGCGCGGGCGCGGCGGCCGTGAGGGAAAGCAGGAGAAGGGCGGAAAGCAGCAGGTTTTTCAGCATGGGAAACTAGTAGCGTAGGCTTTACTGGAAAGGAGCAGAGGCTTTCAAAAGTTCGACAACAGATAGTTGAAAAGGCTTGGAATAGCAGCGTAAGGTTGCAACTCGGGCAATACCTGTACCTTGAGCGCCGGTAAATTTCCTAGCATGGTCTTGTATTGCCGTAAATGTAAGATTCCGCTCACCAATGACCTGCTGGAGCTCCCCAACCGGGCGCTTATCAGCGAGGAGGAAGGGGAAGACTATATTCCGCAGGGCTTCTTTGTGATTAGCGACGGGAGCTATTTTACCAACTCCGCAAACCAGTTGATTATTAATGTGCGGGATATGCTCAACTGCGCCAATCACCCCAATCCAAGTCGGCTTAACGGCTGCTGCGGGCTTGATGGCACCGATGGACCTAATAAGATTTGCTCTAACGGCCACGAGGTGGGCACGGAAAAATCGGATTGTTGGATGCCCCATGCCTTTCTTATAGAGCAAGACTTTCCTATTTCCACTCAAGAGTAGCGACGAAGCACTCTGCCTAATTAAGGATAATGATTACCGGTAACGACTTATTGAGCCTGGGCTTACAGCCGGGCAAATGGTTTAAAGAGGCACTGGAGCACATCAACACGCACGCCCTGGCAGGCGACGCGCTGCAGGCCTACCTCGATACGGTGAAGCCGGCCCCGGAAATTCCGCTGCTGGCCCATCCGGTGCCTTTTCACGAGAACATCAGCGCCGACTCCCCGGTGGAGGAAGCCAATATTGCCTACGTCCGCCAATCAATGCAGCAGCTGATGCGCACGCCCACGGTGGTAGCCGGGGCCATCATGCCCGACGCCTGCCCGGCCGGGCCGCTGGGTACGATTCCGGTGGGCGGCATCGTCGTGACGCGCAATGCCATTCACCCCGGCATGCACAGCGCCGACATCTGCTGCTCGGTGATGCTGACCAACCTGGGCAAGCTGGACCCGAAAACGGTGCTGGACACGGCCCAGCAGATTACCCATTTCGGCCCCGGCGGCCGGCCGCCCGAGCGGGAGTTTGCGCTGCCCACCGACATCGAGGCCGAGTTTCGGGCCAATCCATTTCTAAACTCCCTGCGCAGCCTCAAGCTGGCCCAGGAGCACCTAGGCACCCAGGGCGACGGCAACCACTTTCTCTACGTGGGCATTTCGCGCAACACCGGCGACACGGTGCTGGTAACCCACCACGGCTCCCGGGGGCCCGGCGCGGCCCTGTACACGCAGGGCATGAAAGTCGCCGAACGGTTTCGCCAGGCTATTTCGCCCGCCACCGACCCGCACAACGCCTGGATTCCCAGCCAGTCGGAAGAAGGGCAGCACTACTGGGCCGCGCTGCAAACCATCCGGAAGTGGACCAAGCAAAACCACCTGTGCCTGCACCAGGCCATTGCCCAGGAGCTGGGCGCGGCGGTGCAGCAGCAGTTCTGGAACGAGCACAACTTCGTGTTTCGTGACGGCGACCTGTACTACCACGCCAAAGGCGCCACCCCGCTCGACCCGAAATTTATGCCCGACATTACCGGGCCGCGCATCATTCCGCTGAACATGGCCCAGCCCATCCTGATTGTGGAAGGCTCGACCACGGAAAATAATCTGGGCTTTGCGCCCCACGGGGCCGGGCGCAACCTGAGCCGCACGCGCCACAAATACAGCAAGATCGGGCAGACCAGGGAGGAGCTGTTTGCCGAGGAAACCCAGGGCATCGACGCCCGGTTTTTCTTCAATCGGATTGACATTTCCGAGCTGCCCAGCGCCTATAAAGATGCCGAAGAAGTGAAGCGGCAGATTGTGGACTTCAACCTGGCCACTACTTTGGACGAAATCCGGCCCTACGGCTGCATTATGGCCGGCGACTGGGAGCAGGACGCGCCTTGGCGCAAGAAAAAGTTGGCCAAGGAAGCTGCCCGCCGGGCCGCCGACGACTCCCAGGCCGACTGTTCGGCGCTTTCTTCGGAGTAAGAGCCTTGCCGGGCGGGCCTACAGCTCCCGCACCACGTGCACGGTATGCACTGCCGCCAAGGCTGCTGTTTCGGTGCGTAGGCGCGAGGCCCCTAGCGTCACGGGCCGAATGCCGCGCTGCCGCGCTGCCTCGATTTCCTGGGGCGTAAAGTCGCCTTCGGGGCCGATGAGTACGCAGCAGCCGGCACCCTGCGCCGCCACCTGCGCCAGGGCTGTCCGCTCGCCTTCCTCTAAGTGGGCAATAAAGGCCGTGTCGGCGGCAACGGTCGGGATAAAGTGGGCGAAGTCGGTCAGCTCGTCCAATTGCGGTAGCCACGCCTGCCCCGACTGCTTCAGGGCGCTGACGGCTATTTTCTCCAGCCGGTCCAGCTTCAGCTCCCGCCGCTCCGAGCGGCTGCAGCGCAGAAACGTGATGCGCTCCACGCCCATTTCCACGGCTTTTTCCACGAACCACTCCATCCGGTCGAGGTTTTTGGTGGGAGCCACGGCTACGTGGGTGAAGTAGGGCCGCGGCGCTACCGTTTCGTGGCGCACGATGCGCAGCTGACAGCGCTTGGGGTTGGCGTCGGCCACTTCGGCCTGGTAGAGCCCGCCGCGCCCATCCACCAGCTCGACCGTATCGCCCGGGCCCAGGCGCAGCACGCGCACGGCGTGCTTGCTTTCATCTTCGGGCAGGGTGTAGGCGGAGCCGGCAAGGTCGGGGGCGTAGAAGGTAGGCATGGCGCAAAAGTAGGACTTCCCGGACGGTAAGCGCCATTGGCAGGGTGGGCGCGCGACGGGGAATTGGCCAGAATATTTTATGTACCCAAGCCCGGTGAAGGTCGTAGAAGAGGGCTTAACCCTCTGAACTCACTTACGCTATGACACCCAAACTCAAAAAACTATCCCAGCAAGTAGTAGTCATTACCGGTGCCTCCTCCGGTATTGGTCTGGTTACGGCCCGCATGGCGGCCGAAAAAGGTGCCAAGCTCGTGCTGGCCGCCCGCAGTGAAAACGCCCTGCGCCAGCTCTGCGACGAAATCAACCAGGGCGGCGGGCAGGCCACGTATGTAGTAGCCGACGTCAGCAGCCAGGACGATGTGAAGCGCATTGCCCAGGCCGCCCAGGCCACCTACGGCGGCTTCGATACCTGGATCAACGATGCTGGCGTGTCTATCTATGGTAAAGTAGAGGACGTACCGATTGAGGATATGCGCAAGCTATTCGATACCAACGTCTGGGGCCTGATTTATGGCTCCCTGGAAGCTACCCGGCACCTGAAGCAGCGCGGTGGGGCCATTATCAACATCGGCAGCATTCTGTCGGAAAGCACAGCCATCCTGCAAACTATCTACTCGGCCAGCAAGCACGCCGTGAAGGGCTTTACCGACGGTCTGCGCATGGAGCTGGAAATGGACAAGGCGCCCGTTGTGGTTACCCTCATCAAGCCCGCCGCCATTGACACGCCCTACCCGCTGCACGCCAAGAACTACATGGAGCGCGAAGCGCAGCACGCGCCGCCCGCCTACGCCCCTGAAACCGTGGCCCGCGCCATTATTCACTGCTGCGAAACGCCCGAGCGCGAAATTACCGTGGGTGGCGGTGGCCGCATGATTACCTCCATGGCCCACCTGGCCCCGCGGCTGCTCGACAAGTTCATGGAAAACGTATTTGCCAAGCAGGAAAAAGCCGATTACGCCCCGCGTCCTCGTCACCAGAATGGCCTCGACCACGCTGCGGGCCGCCTCGAAGAGCGTGGCAACTACCCCGGCCATACCCGGGAAAGCAGCTACTATACCACTGCGACGCTGCACCCTCTGGTAACGGCCGCCGTAGCCGGCGCCGTGGGGCTGGGCGTGGCCGCACTGGTGCGCAAGTCGAAGAATGGCTCTTCTACTGGCCACGAGCCAGCGTCAGAATCCAAGACGGCTCAGTGGGTAGAATAGCCCCGTAAGACAGCCAGTAAACAAAAAGGCCCCGCCGGAGAATCCGGCGGGGCCTTTTTTGGGCTTACATACTTACAGCGAAGTGCTTACGCCGTCACGGTGGCTTCGGCTACTTTGGGCGCACCCGCCAGGATTTCCTCGTTGGCGAAGTCCGCGTACTTGCGGAAGTTATTGACAAACTTCTCGGCCAGGGAAGCGGCCGTCTTGTCATAGGCTTCTTTCTCCGACCAGGTGTTGCGGGGGTCCAGGATGTCGGTGGGCACGCCGGGCACGGAAGCGGGAACTTCAACGCCAAAGATGGGGTGCTTAGTGAAGGCTACTTCGTTCAGCTCCCCGTTCAGGGCCGCCGTAATCATGGCCCGGGTGTAGCCCAGCTTCATGCGCGAGCCTACCCCGTAGGAGCCGCCCGTCCAGCCCGTGTTGATCAGCCACACGTTGACGTCGGGGTTCTCATCCATTTTCTGGCCCAGCATCTCGGCGTACTTGGTGGGGTGCAGGGGCAGAAACACGGCGCCGAAGCAGGCCGAAAAGGTCGTCTGGGGCTCGGTGATGCCCATTTCCGTACCGGCTACTTTCGCCGTGTAGCCACTCATGAAGTGGTACATAGCGTGGCTCTTGTCCAGCTTGCTGATGGGAGGCAGCACGCCGAAAGCATCGGCCGTCAGGAAGAAGATGTTCTTGGGCGCATCGGCTACCGATGGCTCAATGGCATTGTCGATGTAGCTGATAGGGTAGGCCGTGCGGGTGTTTTCCGTCACCGACTTGTTGGCGTAGTCCACGGTGTGGGTGCCGGGAACAAAGCGCGTGTTCTCGACAATGGAGCCAAACTTGATGGCGTCCCAGATCTGGGGCTCCTTCTCGCGGCTCAAGTCAATAACCTTGGCGTAGCAGCCACCTTCAAAGTTGAAGATACCGGCATCGGGAGTCCAGCCGTGCTCGTCGTCGCCAATCAGCCCGCGGTTCGGGTCCGCCGACAGCGTCGTTTTGCCCGTGCCCGAGAGGCCAAAGAATACGGCCGTGTCGCCTTCAGCACCCACATTGGCCGAGCAGTGCATGCTCAGGGTGTTGTGCTCGTGGGGCAGCAGGTAGTTCAACACGCCGAAAATACCTTTCTTCATTTCACCGGCGTAGCCCGTACCGCCAATCAGAATCATCTTCTTGGTGAAGTTCAGGATAGCGAAGTTCGCCTGACGGGTGCCGTCTACGGCCGGATCGGCCTCAAAGCCAGGGGCGCAGATAATGGTGAAGTCGGGCAGCCAGGAAGTGTCGGCCCCGGCTTCGGGGCGCAGGAACATGTTGTAGCAAAACAGGTTGTGCCACGCCAGCTCATTTACTACGCGAAGCTTGAGCTGATAGTCGGGGTTGGCACCGGCGTACGCCTCGCGCACATACAGTTCCTTATCGGCCAGGTACTGCACCATTTTGGTGTGCAGCTGGTCAAACTTATCGGCTTCGAAAGGAATGTTGATGTCACCCCACCACACTGATTCCGCGGTGTTGGCATCCTTTACCACGAAGCGGTCTTTGGGGGAGCGGCCGGTGAAGCTGCCGGTGTCGGCCATCAGGGCACCGGTGTCGGTGAGGGTCCCTTCCCCACGGCGCAGAGCGTGTTCTACAAGCTCAGCCGGCGTTAAGTTGAGGTGTACTTCGCCAGTTTGGTCGAAGCCCAGGGGCTGCAAACGATTGCGGAGAGAGGTGGTAGCGGCAGTATCCATCATGGGGCCGAAAACGGGATAAAAGTGGGTGGGAGATGGGGGAATTGCAGGACAAAAATAGACAAAAAACCGATACAGGGGCTTACACCTGTTAGTTTATGAGAAAATTTAGCGAAAATTCGCTAAAGTCCGGCGTGATTAGGGGAAAAATGCCCTTACGGTTACCAATTGCGAAAGTTTTGTAGCTTTACCAACCCCCGTCTGGCATGTGCCAGCGGGTCTTTCTTTCTCCCTTCACCTTTATTTCCCCTTCATGCAAACAGCCTCCGCCGTACGCGAGCAACCCACTACGCCCGCGTCGACTGGTCATCCCAAGGGCCTGTATGTGCTCTTCGCTACCGAAATGTGGGAGCGTTTCAGCTATTATGGCATGCGCGCCCTGTTGTCGCTTTATATGATCAAGGCCCTCCTGATGAACAAGGAGATGTCTTCGCTCATTTATGGCAACTATACCAGCCTAGTGTATCTCACGCCGTTGCTGGGCGGCTACATGGCCGACCGCTACTGGGGCAACCGCAAATCCATTCTGGTGGGCGGTCTGCTGATGGCTGCCGGGCAGTTTGCCCTGTTTTTCTCGGCTTCGATGTACGGAGCCGGCCAGACGTCGGCCCCGCAGCTGCAGCTGTTGCTGTTCTTCCTGGGTCTGGGCTGCCTGATTTTTGGTAACGGTTTCTTCAAGCCCAACATTTCCTCGATGGTCGGCTCGCTTTACCCCAAAGGCGACTCCCGTATCGACGCGGCCTATACCATTTTCTACATGGGCATCAACCTGGGCGCGTTTTTCTCGCCTCTGGTCTGCGGTACACTGGGCGACACGGACAACCCCGCCGACTTTAAGTGGGGCTTCCTGGCCGCCGGTATTGGCATGCTCATCGGTAGCCTCACCTTCGAGCTGCTGAAAAACAAGTACGTGGTGACTTCCGAAGGTGCTCCGCTGGGCGCTAAGCCCGAACGTGCCGTAGAGCACTCGCCCGTGGTGCCGGTGCAAACCGACAGCCCCGTGCGCTCCGAAACCATTGCCCAGCCCGCTGCCAAGAGCTTCGCCAGCAAGCTGCCCATGCTCATCGGCCTGTTTGCCGTGGTATATGCCGCCATTGCCTGGATTATGGACCGCGACTGGATTGGTGCGCTGGTATTCTCGGCCATGATTGTTGCCCCCATTACCATCCTCACCGACCCATCATTGACCAGCCGCGAGAAGCAGAAGATCTACGTTATTTTCATTCTGAGCTTCTTTGTAATCTTCTTCTGGGGCACCTTCGAGCAGGCTGGCGCCTCGCTTACTTTCTTCGCCGACGAGCAAACCGACCGCAACCTGATGGGCCGCGTAGTACCGGCTTCGTACTTCCAGTCGGCTAACGCGCTGTTCATCATCGTGTTTGCTCCCATCTTCGCCGTGCTCTGGACCTGGATGGGCAAGCGGGGTACTGAGCCTTCGTCGCCGCTGAAAATGGCTTTTAGCCTGATGCTGATGGCCATTGGCTACCTCATCATTGCCTTCGGCGTGAAAGGTGTAGATGCTAATACCAAGGTGAGCATGTTCTGGCTGATTACCATGTACCTGGTGCATACCTTCGCCGAGCTGTGCTTGTCACCCATCGGTCTGGCTCTGGTAAACAAGCTGGCTCCGGCCCGCTTTGCTTCCCTGCTGATGGCCGTATGGTTCTTGGCTACTGCTGCCGGCAACAAGCTGGCTGGCGTACTCTCGGGCTTGTATCCTCCCGGCCCCGCCGAGTTTGCCAAAGCGGCTAAGGAAGGCATTAACCTGCCTGCCATCCTCAACGGCAGCTCCCAGGTTACGGTCGACCTAGCGGCGAAGCTGAAGGCGCTGGAGCTGACGTCGATGTGGCCTTCGTTCCTGGGCTTCCAGATCACCAGCCTCTACGACTTCTTCATGATTTTCGTGGGCTTGTCGGCGGTAGCGTCGCTCATTCTGTTCTTTATCTACAAGCGCCTGTATACCATGATGGAGGAGCCTGTGACGCCACAGGCTTAAGCTTCTGCTACTTCCCGTGACAAGAAAAAGCCCCACTGTTTTTCAGCAGTGGGGCTTTTTCTTGACCTAGTCCGCCAACTATATGATGAGCTCTACTCTCTTAGTTACCCCCGAAGTATCAGTTTCCACCCCGGTGCATCCACGCTGGGCGCTGGGGGTTCTGCTGGCAATTGCCCTCCTGGAACGCCTTTGCATGGGGACTATTCAAACCGGCTTAGCGCTGGGTTTGCTGGCTCCCTTGGGGTATAGCGTATCTTCCACGCAAGAGCTGCTCGTTGGATTTTCCCTGCTTAATGCCAGTATGCTGCTAGTCGGTGGATGGGTAGCAGATCTGTACTGGGGAGTGCGGCGGACGCTACTGGTTGGGGCGCTGCTGGTAGCAATTGGCTTCGGGGCTTTGGCTGGTGTTTTCTGGGCTAGGCCAGCCGCTTTCGGTGGAAACGATAGTGTGCTTTTGCCGATGCTGTTGGCGCTGCCCGCTATGGGGGCCGGCCTGCTGCTGCCCGGCTTGCTCGTAGCAGTAGCAGGGCTAGGCCGATTTTCTTTGCGCACCTTGGCCCGGGACTTTCTACTGATACGCTTGGTTGCCGGCTTGGCCAGCATTATCCTGCCCCTGGTCATAGGGACAGTTGTAGGCCGCTTCGGAGCAGGATGGATTCTGGGTAGTGCTGGCTGCCTGGCAGCTTTGTTGGTACTATTGCTAGTGCGCTACCGCTACCTGTTGCCCCCGGCGCCATCCGTAAGCTCTAAGTCCTTGATCCGGCAGTACTGGGGCGTGCTCCCTGGGCTGATTCTTATACTGAGGGCCGCGGGTGGCTCAGCTAAAATGCTGACTGTGCTACTAGGAAGCTTATTCTTGGGTACCCTAGGCTACCTGGCGTGGTCAACTGTTACGCCCCGCGCTGGTGAAGAGACGCAACCTGCTCCCCGGAAGCTACTTGTTCAAATTCTGGGGGTATTTGGCTTGAGCCTTTTGCTGGCTGTAGTCACCAAGGCCGGTTATACCGTTGCCCCCGAACCAAGGCAACTGATGATATGGAGCTTGGTGCCGATGGGTGCCCTGCTGGGGTTGTTTCTGTGGACGCGTTGGGAACCTCAGGCAACTGGCGGCTACCGACTGTGGAATGCCGGTTTGATTCTAGCCGGGGTTGGAGCTATTCCGGTGTTGCTGGTACTGCTGCAGTATTTTGAGGTGGGCGCGGGATTAAGCGCTTTTCAATTTGAGCGGCTGGCCGCCACGTTGCCGCTGCATACGGCCATAATCTGCTTACTCTTTTTACTCCCAATTCTGATTAGTCTCTACGGCCCGGCTACTACCAGAGCCCGCCTGATGGCGCTCTGCTTGGTTCTTAGCACCGTAGCAGCCGAGCTGGTTGCGGGCCTAGTCGCTAGCATCTGGCCCTATTAGCCCGCCTGATAGATAAAGGCATTGCCCTCATAAGAAAAGCCCCACCGGACCAATGTCCAGCGGGGCTTTTCTACTCTAGAGCAGCTAGCTCAGGCGGGCTTGATTACATCATGCCGCCCATGCCACCCATGCCGGGGTTGCCACCGCCATGGCTGTCTTTCTCGTTCTCGGGCTCATCCGAGATTACGCACTCGGTGGTCAGGAGCAGGCCGGCAATAGAAGCGGCATTCTCCAGGGCCAGGCGCGTTACCTTGGTGGGGTCGAGGATGCCGGCCGCCATCAGGTTTTCGTACCGGTCTTCGCGGGCGTTGTAGCCGTAGTCGCCTTTGCCTTCGCGCACTTTCTGAACTACTACCGAACCTTCGCCACCGGCGTTGGCTACGATGGTACGCAGGGGAGCTTCGATGGCCGTGCGGATGATGTTTACACCGGTCCGCTCGTCGCCGTTGATCGTGTCAACGCCTTCCAGGGAATCCAGCGCACGCACCAGGGCAACACCACCACCGGGCACTACACCTTCTTCCACGGCAGCGCGGGTAGCGTGCAGAGCATCGTCGACGCGGTCCTTCTTCTCCTTCATCTCTACTTCCGTGGAAGCACCGATGTAGAGGATGGCCACACCACCCGACAGCTTGGCCAGGCGCTCCTGCAGCTTCTCCTTATCGTAATCGGAGGTAGTGGTGCCGATCTGGCCTTTGATTTCGTTGATACGAGCCGTGATGGTCTCTTTCTCACCTTTGCCGTTGACAATCGTGGTGTTGTCTTTGTCAATGATGATTTTCTCGGCGGTGCCCAGGTACTCCAGCGTAGCGCTGTCGAGCTTGTAGCCGCGCTCTTCCGAAATAACGGTACCACCGGTCAGGACGGCAATGTCTTCCAGCATGGCCTTGCGACGGTCGCCAAAGCCGGGAGCCTTCACGGCCGCTATTTTCAGCGAGCCGCGCAGCTTGTTTACTACTAGCGTAGCCAGCGCTTCGCCGTCTACGTCTTCCGAGATGATAACCAGGGGCTTACCGGTCTGCACAACTTGCTCGAGCACGGGCAGCAGCTCCTTCATGGTGCTCACCTTCTTGTCGTAGATCAGCACGTAAGGGTTGTCGAACTCGGCCTCCATTTTCTCCGGGTTGGTCACGAAGTAGGGAGAGAGGTAACCACGGTCGAACTGCATGCCTTCCACCGTTTTTACTTCGGTTTCAGTGCCGCGGGCTTCTTCCACGGTGATAACGCCTTCCTTGCCCACTTTGTCCATGGCATCGGCAATCATCTGGCCGATTTCCATGTCGTTGTTGGCCGAAATAGCGCCTACCTGGGCAATTTCCGACGAGTTTTCAATTTTTTTGGACTGCTGCTTCAGGTTTTCAACTACGGCCTTCACAGCCTTGTCGATACCCCGCTTCAGATCCATAGGGTTGGCACCAGCAGCTACGTTCTTCGAGCCGGCCGCGTAGATGGCCTGGGCCAGTACGGTAGCAGTAGTGGTGCCATCACCAGCCTGGTCGGCGGTTTTGGAAGCTACTTCTTTTACCAACTGGGCGCCCATGTTCTCGATTGGGTCGCTCAGCTCAATTTCCTTGGCTACGGTTACCCCGTCCTTGGTAATGGTAGGCGCGCCAAATTTCTTGTCGATAACCACGTTGCGGCCTTTAGGGCCCAGGGTTACTTTCACGGCATTCGCCAGTTTGTCTACGCCGCGCTTCAGTTTGTCGCGACCATCGGTATCGAATTGGATGTTCTTAGCCATCGTATTTAACAGAGAGGATGAATTCGGAAAGGGAAGGGTGATTTACAGGACGGCGAAAATGTCCGACTCGCGCATGATCAGGTAGTCCTGGCCATCCACGGTGATTTCGGTACCGGCGTACTTGCCGTACAGGACCTGGTCGCCCACTTTTACCTGCGGCTGAATCAGCGTGCCACTGTCGGCCACTTTGCCTTCGCCTACAGCCACTACTTCGCCACGCTGGGGCTTCTCTTTTGCTGTATCGGGGATAATGATGCCCGATTTGGTTTTTTCCTCAGCAGCAGCCGGTGCAATGATGACGCGGTCCGCCAGCGGTTTCATGCTTAGTGACATATTGTTCGTTTTGGTTGAAAGGGTTGGTTGAAATGAACCTGTGCCGCAGGCAACACTTCTTGTGCCAGCCTCCCCGAACCTGACAGAATGAACACGTTTAAGCCCTATTTAGCGTCAGCTTTTCCCCGTAGCGTGCCCACGTGTCAGGGTAGCGGGCAAAAAAGCAGGACTAACAGCTGATTGCGCTGGCTACCGAATAAGGCAGAAAAGCAAAAGCCGCTGACTCCAAAAAGGAGCCAGCGGCTTTTGTAAGATCTGGTAAAGCCGGAGTGCTTACTCGGCGGGCGGGGTCGTGGCTGGAGTGGCAGGCTGCTGGGCAGGAGCCGCTGCACCGGGAGCCGTAGCGGCGCCGGGGGCGGTTGGGGCAGGGGCAGCAGGAGCCGTGGGCAGTTTGGCTTCCAGCGCGCGCTGCTGGTTTACGCTGCGAACCGGACCGCTAGCACTGGAAGTGCCGTTGAGCACGTGCGTGCCCAGGGTCAGGACCATCAGGCCGATAGCGAAGCCCCAAGTGAGGCGCTCCAACAAGTCACCGGTGCGCTTTACGCCCATCAGGTTGGCTGCGCCGCCCGAGCCAAACTGGCTCGACAGTCCACCACCTTTAGGGTTTTGGGCCAGCACTACCAGCGCCAGCAGCAAGCATACAAAGAGAATCAGGCCAATGAGAGCGTAATACATTTACTCGGTAGATTTCAGTTGTTGAATTTGGTCGGCAAAATACGCCTTTTTTTCCGGCTGGCGCACCATTAGCCGCTCATATATTTCAATTGCCTTGTGGATCTTGCCCTGCTGTACCATGATTTTGGCCAGGCTTTCGGAGGCAATATCAGGCACGCCCTGCGTGCTACGGACCGACAAATCGGCCTGTTCCTCGGCCGTGGCGGGCAGCACGGCCGGGGTGCGCAGCCGGGGCTGGTTGCGCAAGAACTTATTGATCAGGTCGAACGGCGACGGAGCGGGCGGCGGGGCCGGCTGGTAGCGCGGGGCCTGCTCGTGCAGCAGCGCATCGGGGGCAAAGAATGCCGTGTCGGGCAGGGCGAAGGTCAGCTCGTCGGCGACCTGCAGGCAGAATCCCAGTCGGCTGCCGCCCCCCAGGGCATAGCCAATGTGCTCGTCGCCCCGGAAGCCCGGAGCAGCAACTACCGGCGCGTCGATAACGCCGGTGTCTTCTTCCAGTACCGGCAACTCATAAACTACCGTGTCGGCCGGCTCGGGCAGGCCCAGACCGAACTCGAAGCGGGAAGAACCCACTTCCACCGGCGGCCGAATAGGCGGAGCCACCGGCGGCAGAATGTCGTCATCAGTAGCTTCTACCGCCGCAGCCTCATCCTGTGCCAGCTTCGGTAGCTCATCAGCTGCCGGTTCTGGGTTTTTTTTCTGGGCGTCCGAAATAACCTCCTGATTAGAAGCGAGGTTACCGCTAATCGGCTCAACTGATTCTGCGGGCTCGGGAGCATCGAAAATTGGCTCCATTTCTTCCTGCTTGCTCTGCTCAGTGACCAGCTCGGGTAGTAACACTTCTGCTTCCGAAGTGCCTTCCGGCGCGGTAGGTTTTGGGCTAAGGCTGGTTTCAACCGTTGCTTCCGTACTGGGCTCCAGCGCCATTTCCCCTTCATAATCGGGTGAGGAAACAGCGGCTGGTTCCGGCTGCTCATCCTCCTCCAGGGCTGACAACTCTTCATCCTGCGCGGGTAGGTCAACGGGCGCCGTAAGTGGCAGCGCAGCCGGTGCTTCTGCTACATCGGCTTCACTTGCCTGGGTTTGCGCCAGCTCGTCCACGGACGGCACCTCAACTGCTGGTTCCTCAACGGGCGTAGCGTCGGCAGTGGCCGGGATAAAAGCGTTAGCTGCTTCGGGGGCCTGCTCCTGCACGGTGGGGCTGACGATTTCGGCCGGGGCAACATGCGGGGTGGCAACGGCGGCCGGCTGCTCGATAAGCTGACGGAGCAGTTGCCGGTCGGCGGCGTAGGTAGCGGCCCGCCGCAGCCGCTGGCCGGCCAGCATGCTGCCCTGATCGTGGGCGGCTTTGGCCAGCAGTACGTGGGCCGTCTGGCAGTAAGGAAAAGCCGCCGCCAGTTGCTCCAGTTCACGAATTTCGGTTTCCGAAATAGCGCTTACATGATCAAGAATGTGCAACAGCGACGCGCGGGTCATAGACGGAAACGGTAATGGGAGAAAGAGCCCTGCTGAGGCCAGCCCGGATGATTGCGGGGCGGCAAAAGTGCATCAATTTATGCAGGAAACCCACGCGGCCGGCAAAACAGCTAGTTTAAGCCAGGTTTACCAGTTGGCTACCGACTTGTTGAAGGCGTCGGTGATGATGTTGAGCATGATGCGGCGCAGGGCCACGGGGTCGTTGTTGATGCGGGCAATATCCTGGGTGGCCGGGAAGTCGCCGTAGCTCTGGAACGTCTGCTCGAAGTCCTGCTTGGGGTCCTGGGTGTTGGTGTAGCGCACCCGCACCTGAATGGTGAGGCGGTTCACCCCGGCCTGGTCGACGCCGTTTTGGCTCTGAATAGCGGCCGGGGCAAAGTCGTAGGCTACAATCTGTCCCTCAAACTGCAAGTCGCCGTTGCGCGGTACCAGCTTGAGCGTGGTGTTGCGCTGGAAATAGTCTTTGAACTCCTCGGTAAAGCGCTGCGCCAGAAAGGAAGGGCCGTTGCTGGCCGTGTTCTGAAACGTCTGAATGGAAATGGTCTTAACCGACGGGTCGATGCTGGTGCCGGTGAAGGAATATACGCTGCAGCCGGCCAGCAGGGGCCAAAACGCCAGCACCACCAGCCAGGCGGCCAGCTTCCTATAATTGCTCCAGATCATATTGCTTTAGCTTGCGGTAGAGGGTGCGCTCCGAGATACCCAGGTCGTGGGCGGCGTATTTACGCTTGTTGTGGTGCTTTTTGAGGGCCTTCATAATCATCTCCTTTTCCTTGGCCTCCAGGGAAAGAGTTTCCTCCTCGGTTTCGTGCGGAATGTCTTCCACCCGCTGCGGCTCGTCTTCGTAGGTGGCGGCATCCTCCACCGTCATTTCGGGGCGCGGCGTGATGAAATAGTCCGCAGTACCATTGTCGGCAGGGCCAGAACGGGACAGCCGGTTGTTTTCGTATACCGGCGCCACGTTCAGGTTATTGAACAGGTGGCTGTTCTGGCGCAGCAGCTCCTGGGCTTCGGCCGGGCGCTGCCCGGCGGCCATGTCCAGCACCATCTTCTTCAGGTCGGTCATGTCGCGGCGCATGTCGAAGAGCACCTTGTAGAGCAGGTCGCGCTCCGAGTAGGAGTTAGCCTCGGCGCCGTGAGTGCCCGAGGCGCTCAGCAGCATGGGCAGGCGGCTGCTCTGCTCGGCGGGCAGGTACTGGCGCAGGCGGGCATTATCCACGTCGCGCTCAGTTTCCAGCACCGACATTTGCTCGGCCACGTTCTTGAGCTGGCGGATGTTGCCGGGGAAGCTGAAGCGCTGCAATTCTGTCACGGCCTCGGGGCTCAAGGCAATGGGCTTCACGCGGTAGCGCTCGGCAAAATCGGTAGCGAACTTGCGGAACAGTAGGTAGATATCGTCGCCTCGCTCACGCAGTGGTGGAACCGTAATCGGGACGGTATTGAGGCGGTAGTAGAGGTCTTCCCGGAACTTGCCCTCGCGCACCGCGTCCAGCAGATTCACGTTGGTAGCGGCCACCACGCGCACATCGGTCTTCTGCACTTTGCTGGAGCCGACGCGGATGAACTCGCCGTTTTCGAGCACGCGCAGCAGGCGGGCCTGGGTGCCGAGCGGCATTTCCCCGATTTCGTCGAGGAAGATGGTGCCGCCGTTGGTGACTTCGAAATAGCCTTTGCGGGCTTCCTGGGCACCCGTGAACGAGCCTTTCTCGTGCCCAAACAGTTCCGAGTCAATCGTGCCCTCGGGAATGGCCCCGCAGTTGATGGCAATGAACTGCCCGTGCTTACGGGGCGAAAGAGCGTGAATGATCTTGGAAAAAGATTCCTTACCCGAGCCGCTTTCCCCGGAAATCAGCACCGTCATGTCGGTGGGCGCGACTTGGGCGGCCACCTGAATGGCGTAGTTCAGCGCCGGCGCGTTGCCGATGATGCCGAAGCGTTGTTTGATGGATTGTATTTCGGAAGGTGTCAAGGTCGGGGAGTGTCTGCTAAAGGGTAAATAGCCAGGCTTTATTCGGATGCCAGTATTTCATTGAATCCTGGATAAGCCGGTACGTACTTGATTTTGACTGAGTCGCCTATTCGATATTCTGGAGAAAGTGAATTGCCAGAATAGATTTTACCTGCAACTGAAAAGGAATATGAGTAGGTGAGCTCTCGCGCTACGTTGTTATTGCCAAGAGAATTCTTCTGACTGATGATAACGGCTTGAGTTTCTACACCGAGGGAGTTCAACAATTGATTACGAACTGCATTCTTCAGGATAAAACCTAAAGCAATGAAGGCTAGCAGAGAAAACCCCAGGTTTTCCCTGATGAAGACGAACAACGCCGAAAAAAACCTTCTCTTTGTTGTTCGATTGGCTCTTCTTGCCATTAGCTACTCCACCGAGTTGCCCAAGAGTGAGCCGCCGGTGCCAGTGTGCACCAGCACGTTCACGTAGTCACCTTTCTGGTAGTGCTTCTTGGGGAAGATGACGACCTGGTTCTGGCTGTTGCGGCCGCTCAAGTGCTCGTCGCTGCGCTTGGAGAAGTTCTCGACCAGCACCCGGTGCACTTTGCCCACGGCCAGCTGGTTGCGGGCGGCGCTGCTTTTCTGCTGCAAATCGATGATTTCCTGCAGGCGGCGCTTTTTCACGGCCAGCGGAATATCGTCTTCCAGCTTGCGGGCGGCCAGCGTGCCGGGGCGCTCCGAGTAGAAGAACATGTAGGCCATGTCGTACTGCACCCAGTCGATGAGGCTGAGCGTGTCCTGGTGCTCCTCTTCGGTTTCGGAGCAGAAACCCGCAATCATGTCGGTGCTGATGGCGCACTCGGGGCCTAGGATGCGGCGGATGGCCTGCACCCGATCCTCGTACCAGGGCCGGTCGTAGGTGCGGTTCATAAGCTTGAGAATGCGCGAGTTACCGCTTTGGGCGGGCAGGTGAATGTACTTGCAGATGTTCTCGTAGCGGCCCATTGTGTAGAGCACCTCGTCGGTGATGTCCTTGGGGTGGGAGGTCGAGAAGCGCACACGCAGCTCGGGGCTGATGAGGGCCACGCGCTCCAGCAGCTGGGCGAAATTGACGAACTCCAGGCCGTCCTCCGACGTCCACTTATAGGAGTCCACGTTCTGGCCCAGCAGCGTCACTTCCTTGTAGCCCTCGGCCACCAGGTCGCGGCACTCCTGCACGATGCTGTGCGCGTCGCGGCTCCGCTCGCGGCCCCGGGTGAAGGGCACCACGCAGAAGGAGCACATATTATCGCAGCCGCGCATGATGCTTACAAAGGCGGTGATGCCGTTGGAGTTGAGGCGTACCGGCGTGATGTCGGCGTAAGTTTCGTCGCGGGAGAGCAGCACGTTCACGGCTTTTTGGCCGCCATCCACTTCCCGGATCAGGTTGGGCAGGTCGCGGTAGGCGTCGGGGCCGACTACCAGGTCCACGAGCTTTTCCTCCTCCAAGAACTTGCTTTTCAGGCGCTCGGCCATGCAGCCCAGCACGCCCACGAGCAGGCCGGGGTTGCGCTTTTTGTGGCTGTTGATCTGCGAGAGGCGCATGCGCACGGTCTGCTCGGCCTTTTCGCGGATGGAGCAGGTGTTGAGCAGCACCAAGTCGGCGTCACTGAGCTGCTCGGTGGTATCAAAGCCCTCCTCGAAGAGAATGGAGGAGACGATTTCAGAGTCGGAGAAATTCATCTGGCAGCCGTAGCTCTCGATGTAGAGCTTGCGCTGCCGGCCGGTGCGGGTGGCCGGGCTGACGCGCACATCCTGAGCCGGTTGATGGTCGGCCGTAGTGGGTGCGGCGGGCGTATCCAGAAAGTCGAGGGTGAGCAGAGGCTGAGACATAGGTATCGTAAACACAGAAGGAGGGCAAAGGTAACGGTTTTTGCCCCAAAATGACAGAATGGCAGAGCTTGATTAATGTGCGAATATGGTTGAATGTGCTGAGGTGCTAAATGAAGTTCCGTGTCATTGCTAGGAAGTATGACGACGCCATCCGTCCTCTGAAATGCGCTGCGTTTCCTCTAGTGAAAAGCCCTGTACCACACTGATGGTAAAGGGCTTTTTCGTGTTGAATGGAGCCTTGTCACTCAGGTGAGGAAGGTCCTTCGAAAGCTCAGAATGACAGGATCAACAATGATGACAGACAATTAGCACATCAGCACATTCCAACACATTCCAACACATTAGCACACTAGATCAAGCACTTGACGCAGGTCCGTAACGGCGTGAAACTCCAGGCCTTCGAGCTTCTCGGGGTCGACGTGCTCGAATATCCAGGTGGCGTGGAATGGCACGTGGACGGCCCGAAAGCCCAGCTGGGCCACGGGCAGAATATCGGACTTAAGCGAGTTGCCGATCATAAAAAACTCGCCCGGCAGCGCATTGTAGCGGGCCAGGATGCGCTGGTAGGAGGCCTCGTCCTTTTCACTGACGATTTCCACGTAGTCGAAAAAGTCGCCCAGGCCGGAGCGGGCCAGCTTGCTTTCCTGGTCGAACAGGTCGCCCTTGGTGAGCACCATCAGGCGGTGGCCGCGGCGGCGCAGCTCGGTGAGCACCTCCACCACGCCCGGCAGCGGCTCGATGGTGTAGCGCAGCAGGTCTTTGCCCATATCCAGAATCTGCTGGATTTCCACGCCCGTCACTTTGCCGTCGGTAAGCTGGATGGCAGTTTCAATCATGGACAGCATAAAGGACTTGGCCCCGTAGCCGAAGAGCTTCATGTTCTGGCGCTGCACCGCGTTGAGCTGCTCGGTAATGCGGGCCGGGTCGCCGCAATGAGCCAGGATGTCGAGCAGGCGGGCCTCCACCTGGTCGAAGTGGGGCTGGTTGGACCACAGGGTGTCGTCGGCGTCGAAGGCAATCAGGTAGGGGACGGACATGGCGGAAAGCGTCAGGAAAAACCGCCGGAAAGGCCAGCGGAGGCCGTAAAGTTACCGAACTTGCCGGCCATGAAACAGCTTATCGACCTGACGACCTGGAACCGCCGCGACCATTTCGCCTTCTTCGGGGCCTTTGAAGAACCGTTTTTCGGGCTGGTGGCGCCCGTGGACTGCACCGGCGCCCAGGCCGAAGCCAAGCGGCTGGGCGTGTCGTTTTTCCTCTACTACCTCTACCACGCCGTGCAGGCGGCCAACGAGGTACCCGAGTTTCGCACCCGCATCGAAGACGGGCAGGTGTACTTGTATGACCGGGTGCACGCCTCGGCCACGTTGGGCCGCGCGGACCACACCTTCGCCTTTTCCTTTATCGAGCAGCACGACGAGCTGGCCGGCTTCGTGGCGGCGGCCACGGCCGAAATCGAGGCGGTGCAGACCAGCACCGGCCTGCGCCTGAGCGACACCACCGGCCGTGTCGACGTGCTGCACTGCTCGGCCATTCCCTGGGTGCGCTTCACCGGCCTGACCCACGCCCGCAGCTTCGCTCATCCCGACAGCTGCCCCAAGATTTCCTTCAGCCAGCTCTACCAGGAAAACGGCCGCACCTACCTGAACGTGGCCGTGAACGTGCACCACGCCCTGGCCGACGGCTACCATGTGGGCCAGTTTCTGCAGGCCTTCGAGCGGCGGCTTAGAGGTGAGGTGGTGAAATAGGGAAACGCTGGTTGCGCACCGGTGGTCGGAACAACAAGGAGACGCATACACGCGTCTCCTCGTTGTTCTGCCTCGCCCTCACGGGCCCAAGGCAAACGACGATTGAGACCCAAGTATGCGTCTCTACATGCAACGTCAGTTGCTATTTGCCAAAAGTGCCTGTCGACCGGACGGGAGGCACTTGCACAACTCCAGAAATGCCTCCCGAGTAGGCGGGAGGCGCTTGCGCAACTCCCAAAGTGCGCGTCGCCTAGGCGGGAGGCACTGGTGTACTTACAAAAATCCCTCCCGCCTAGGCGGCAGAGGCTACATAAGATACGAAAATGCCCGCCTCCTAGGCGGTATGAGCAGTCTGCCTTCCAAAGGTGCTTACTGCCTAGGAGGCGGGCATTTTTCTACTTGTGAATAGGCTGTCGGCACCTACAGGGCGTTTGCCAGTGTTGCATGTGCCGACAGCCGCCCGCGCTATTTGCACCATACGAGCAGCAAACTCACCATCTCACTATCTCGCCACTTCGGCTCCGAGCACCTCAAGCATGGCGCGGGCTTTGAGCAGACACTCATCGTACTCGCGCTGCGGGTCGGAGTCGTAGGTGATGGCCGAGCCCACTTGGAAGCTGAGGTAGCCGGTATCGGCGCGGTACTGCAGGCTGCGAATCACGACGTTGAACTCAAATTCGCCATCGGGCCAGATATAGCCCAGGCTGCCGCTGTAGAGGCCGCGCTTGGTGCGCTCATACTGCTCGATGAGCTGCATGGCCCGGATTTTCGGGGCCCCCGTCATCGAGCCCATCGGAAAGGTGGCGCGCAGCATATCCACCACATCAACGCCGGGGCGTAGCTCGGCCTCTACGGTCGAAATCATCTGCCAGACGTGGCGGAAGGGGTAGAGGCCGAACAGCTCGGGCACCCGCACGGTGCCGGGCTGGGCCACGCGGGCCAAGTCGTTGCGCACCAGATCCACAATCATCAGGTTTTCGGCCCGCTCTTTCTCGTCGTGCCGCAGCTGTTCGCGCAGCTGCGCGTCTTCCACGGCAGTGGTGCCGCGCCGGATGGTACCTTTGATGGGCTGGGAAATCAGTTGCGGCCCTTTTTTCTGCAGAAACCGCTCCGGCGACGCGCAGAGCAGGTACCGGTCCTGCCATTTGTAGAAGCCGGCGAAGGGCGTAGGCGAAGCCGCATTCAGGCGCAGAAACGTGTCCACTGGCTCCAGCGGTACATTTTCTGCGTAAAACTCCTGACACAGATTTAGCTCGTAGACTTCCCCGTCGAGAATGTCTTCCCGAATAGCTTCTACTGCCGCCAGATACTCGTTTTTAAGCAAACGGGGCCGCATTGGGCCCACCGGGGGTGCCGTATCGGCCGGAAGTACCGTCGCCAGAATAGCCGCCAAGACGCCCGCCGTCCTTCCGTGGATTTCTACTCCGTCGGGCTGCCAGCATAGCCAGGTCTTGGGTGCGAAAAAGTGCAGGGCCGGCCACTGCAGCCCGTCGAAATGCCGGCTGTGCAGCTTTTCAATCTCGTTTTTGACGTCGTAGGTCACGAAGCCACAGCGCGGGCCCTGCGCTGCTTGCTGCAGCCAGGCCTGCAGGTCGGCCAGGGAGCCGGGCGCCGCATCGGCCGCATCGGCAACGGCCAGCAGCCGCTCGAAGGTGCCGTGGGGGTAGGCCAGGTCGTTCGATTCGAAGTAGGCGCAATACGGTTGCTGCGCGGCCCAGTGCAGCGCCCGGGCCCGGAATTCATCGGCCGAAACCGGAAGAGCAGCAAAGAGGATGACTTCAGCCAAAACGGAAAGTGCAAAAAGCGGGAAAGCGCGGCGGGCTGCAAAAGTAGCCAGCCGCTACCGGACTTTGGCCGCCGGCAGCCCCGCCAGCGCCACTTTCGCCTTGGCGTCGGTGCTGTTCTTGTACTCGTGCTTGGGCGAGTCGAGCGCCTTCTGGAAGTACAGCCGGGCCAGGTTCAGCTGTCCGTCGGCCTGGCAGAGGTAGCCCATCTGCAGCGCCGACTGCGGCCCGAAGTAGTACGGCGACTTGCCGGTTAGGGCAATGGTGCGGGTGTAAAACAGGCGGGCCGAATCCAGGCGGCCCAGGCCGTGGTAGGCGCGGGCCCGGCGGTAGGGCTCCTCCAGCCGGTCGCGCAGCAGCCCCGACACCGCAAAGCCGCGCAGGGTAGCCAGGGCGGCCCGGTAATAGCCGCCGTCAATCTGGAGCCGGGCCCGGGTCAGGGTACGGTTCAGCGGCAGCTTGTCTTCCAGAAAGCGCTGGGCGTAGGTGTCTTCCTCCACCACGGTACGCCCGCCCGCGCTGATTTGCTGGCGGTAGCGCTCGGCCAGGGCCGCGTCGCCGCTGAGCCAAGCGGCCAGGTAGAGCTTGAAGGCGGCATCCTTGCGGTAGTGCACGCCCTGGTACTCCTGCAAAAACTGCTGGTTGGCGCGCATGGAAGCCGCGTACTGACCCTGGTAGAGCAGCAAATCGGCGGCCATGTGGTGCAGGTAGGCAATGGGCAGGTAGCCCGCACCGGTAGGGCGGCTGCGGTAGGCGGCCAGGGCCTGGTCGGTACGGTGCAGGCGCTTGTTGAGGCTGAGGAGCAGGTAGCTATAGAGCAGATTGTCGGGCTGCTGACTGGCCAGCTGCTGCACGAGCCGGGTTGTTTCCTCGCCCTGCTTGTAATAGGTTTCCTGCACCAGGGCCAGGATAATGCGGGCTTCGGGCTGAAAGTCGTTGGGCTTCTGGGCGGCCAGGCGCAGGTTCCGCACGCCGGCCTCCACGCTGCCGGGCATGCCCAGCAGCTTCAGAAACCAGTGGTAGCCCTCGGGCAACGAGCCCACCATAAACTGGCACATTCCCAGGGTTTTGCGGGCCGGGATGAAGTCCGGGTAGCGCTTTACCACACTTTGCAGCTGCTGATATGCTTGCCGCAGGCTCCAGGCTCCCTGAATTTCGTGCTGGTAGGTGACCTGGGCGGCGGCCTGGTGCAGCCGGATTTCGGCCCGGGCGTAGTCGCGCAGCGGGCCCCGCTCCGCCGACTTTTCCAGCAGGGCCAGCCGCTGGTCCTGGGCTGCCACCACGGCCTCGTAGCGGCTGGCATTCTGCAAAATCATCAGCTCGGTGAAGTCGATGCAGTCGGCTACGAGCAGGGTGCCGGCGCTGGTGGGGGCCCGCTTCAGCTCCTCGCGCAAAATGGCCCGGGCCGGCTCCACGCGCAGCTTCAGCAACTCGGCGTAGGCGCGCCGGGCCGTGGGCGATAAGCTCACAGCCGCTGCTGTGGCTGCTTCCGGCGCCTGTGCGGTGGCCGTGTCGTGCTGGGGCGGGGCGGCCGCGCCCAGCAGCCACGCCAGCAGCCAGAGCAGCGGCAGCCGGAGGGAAACAGAGAAGCGCAGGAGCGGCGGGAAGTGAGGCAAGACAGCGGAAGGGCAATAAAAAAGGAACGACTTTGCGGGCCGTTCCTTTTTTGGGGTGCGTTCGAAGAACGAGCGGGGACGTTTTAAGCCTGGGGCTTCACGTCTACGTCGGCCAGTACCCGGCCGCAGTGCTCGCACACGATGATTTTCTTGTGGGAGATGATGTCGGCCTGGCGCTGGGGTGGCACGGTGTTGAAGCAGCCGCCACAGGCGTCACGTTTTACCATTACCACAGCCAGCCCGTTGCGCACGTTGCCGCGGATACGGGTGTAGGCCGTCAGCAGGCGCTCCTCGATGGGCTTCACGGCCTCTTCGCGCTCGTCGAGCAGCTTTTTCTCGTCGGCTTCACTCTCGCCCACGATGGTCTGCAGCTCGTGGTTTTTGTTGGTCAGGTCCTTCTTGCGCTCTTCCAGGCGCTGCTTGGTGCCGGCGATATCGGCGTTCTTCTGCTCAATCTGATACTGGGCCTCCTTGATTTTCTTCTCCGAAATCTGGATTTCCAGGCGCTGCAGCTCTATTTCCTTAGCAATGGCCTCGTACTCACGGTTGTTGCGCACGTTTTGCTGCTGGTCCTCATACTTCTTGATGAGGCTGTCAGCATCTTTGGCGTTCTGCTTGCGCTGCTTGATCTGGTCGTTCAGGGACTGAATTTCCTCGTCAAATTTGCTCACGCGCACCTCGTAGCCAGCAATTTCGTCTTCCAGGTCGCGCACTTCTTCGGGCAGGTCGCCACGCACGCGCAGAATTTCGTCGAGCTGCGAGTCAAGGCGCTGCAGGTTCAGAAGGGCTTCCAGCTTACTGGCAACGGTGGTTTCCGTGGAAGGATTAGAAATCATAACGGACAGGGTTGGTGAGGGTCTCAGCAATTAAGACCGCAAAAGTACTTTTAAAGTTGGCCGTAAGCAAATCCCGGAAGATTTCCCCGGTAAATTGCTCACTTTCGAAGTGGCCCACGTCGCAGAGTAGCAGCTGGCCCTCGGCCCCGAAGTACTCGTGGTACTTCAGGTCGCCGGTGACAAAGGCGTCGGCCCCGGCCCGGCGGGCAGTGCCGATTAGAAAGCTGCCCGCCCCGCCGCACAGCGCCACTTTTTTGATGGGTTTATCAAATTCCGTGTGCTTGACCACGGGCACGCCCAGGGCCGTGCGCAGCCGCTGGCGAAACTCGGCCGGCGACAGAGCCTCGGGCAACTCGCCCAGCATACCGGAGCCCACGTCCTGGTCGGTATTTTCCAGCTTTACCAGCTCGTAGGCCACTTCCTCGTATGGATGAGCGGCCCGCAGAGCCCGCAGGGCGGCACCCTGCAAGTGCAGCGGCAGGAGAACTTCCACGCGCTCCTCGCGCACTTTTTCGGGCTGCTCCCGGGTGCCGATAAACGGAGTGGTGCCCGCACCGGGCGTGAAGGTGCCGGTGCCTTCCACGCGGAAGCTGCATTCGGAGTACTGGCCCACCTGCCCCGCGCCGGCCTGGTACAGCGCCTGCAAAACGGCTTCGGTGTGGGTGGTGGGCACGTACGTAATGAGCTTGCCCAGCGTGCCGGCTTTGGGGTCCAGAATGCGCAGGTTTTCCAGGCCCAGCTTCTCGCCCAGCTTGTGGTTCACGCCCGGCAGCACGTTGTCGAGGTTGGTATGGGCCGCGTAGATGGCTACATCGTTTTTGATGGCTTTGATCAACGTCTGCTCCACCTCGTTGGCCCCTGTCAGGCGCTTCAGGGGCCGAAATACTACCGGGTGGTGCGCTACTACCACGTTGCAGCCCCGCCGCAGGGCCTCGTCGATGATGGCCGGGGTGCAGTCCAGGGCAATAAGCACGCCGCGGACCTGGGCCTGCGGGTCGCCGCACTGCAGGCCGGCATTGTCGTAGGATTCCTGGTAGGCGAGGGGCGCCACTTGCTCAAGGGCGCGGGCGAGGTCAGCAACGGTAGGCATGGGGCAAAGATAGGAAAGGCGCTAGTGCGCGGCGGCAATCTGGTTGCGGCAGGCCGTCAGCACTGCCACGTAGCGGGCCACGTGCGCGGGCAGGTCGCGGCGCTTGTACTGCATCAGGTAGCGCGGGTGGTCGAGCACGTGAATCTGGTCGAAGAGCTGCAGCTCCTGATTCAGCCGGAGCAGGTGCTGCCCGTTACGTCGGCCCAGGCACACGGCCACTCGTCGCACCAGCCCCACTTCCAGCACCTGCTGCTGCAAGGAAAGCCGAATGGCCGGGTCCAGGGCCTTGAGCAGGGCCGGCGAGTCATAGTAGTTGTAGTTGCGGCCCTGGCGCAGCAGCACGTGCGGGTAGAGGGAACCCAGAAAAAAGTCCTGGTAGAACAGGGTCGGGCCGCCCAGGGCCTGCACGACTTCGTACACAAACTGGCTCGACAGCTCCCGGTGGCGCGGCAGCTCGTTGGCAATACCGCAGTGGTCGGCCAGGGCTACGGGGTCGGTGAAGGCCACGCCGGTGCGGCCGTTGCCGAGGCGGCCGGGATTGATGCCCAGCAGGGCAATGCGGGGCTGGTTGTCGTGGTAATAGCGCCGGGCAAAGCGGGTGAACAGCTCCCGGGGCATGGCTTCCTGGTAGGGGCTCAGGGCCGTGGCCTCGTCGGGCAGCCCGGTGGGCAGCGGAAAAGAGGTCAGAAAGTGCAGCAGACGGTCGGCAAACGTGGACATGGCGGGCAGGGTAGAACCCTGGCATACGCAGATGCCCGGCCGGTGGCAGTGCGCTGCCGCGGCCAGGGCGCAAACGCAGGGAATGCGCAGCCCGCCACGCATATTGTTTCGTACCTTAAGAAGTAGGCGTACTTTTGCGGCTCCGCGCTTCCGCTGCTTTGCCATGCCTCATCCGTTTGCCTTTTTGCTGCTGCCCTTCGCCTGGCTCTACGCCGGGGTGATGCGCGTGCGCAACTGGCTCTACGACAACGGGCTGAAAGAATCAGTGGCTTTTCCGGTGCCGGTTATCAGCATCGGCAACCTGCGGGCGGGCGGCACGGGCAAAACGCCCCATGTGGCCTGGGTAGTGCGCCAACTCCTGCTGGCCGGGCAGCACCCCGCCATCCTGAGCCGGGGCTACGGCCGCCAGACCACCGGCTACCGCCTCGCCGATGCCGCGGCCACAGCCGCTACCATCGGCGACGAGCCCCTGCAGCACTACCAGGATTTTCGGGGCCAGGTG